>NZ_CP071660.1:0-150000 GCF_051132085.1 Pseudomonas sp. R1-15
ATCCGCAAACACCTGGGGGATAGCTTCCCCTTGATGGTCGATGCCAATCAGCAATGGGACCGACCCAACGCCCAGCGCATGTGCCGCCAGCTGGAACAATACAACCTGGTCTGGATCGAGGAGCCCCTGGATTGTTATGACGCCGAAGGCCACGCCGCGCTGGCCCGGCAATTCGACACGCCGATCGCCACCGGTGAAATGCTCACCAGCGTTGCCGAGCACTGGGAGTTCATCAAGTTGCGCGCTGCCGATTACCTGATGCCTGATGCGCCGCGTGTCGGCGGCATCACGCCTTACCTGAAAGTCCAGGCAGCAGCCGAACAAGCAGGGCTGATGATCGCACCGCACTTTGCCATGGAACTGCACATCCATCTGGCCGCCACGTACAGCCGCGAGCCTTGGGTGGAACATTTCGAATGGCTGGAGCCATTGTTCAATGAACGCATGGAAACCCGTGACGGAAGAATGCTGGTGCCCACCCGGCCTGGCCTTGGGTTGTCCTTGAGCGAACGCGTGGCGGGATGGACGGCCGACCAGGTCGAGATCGGGCGGCGCCCGTGATCAGGTCAATGAGGAGCACGTCATGGCGTTGAGCCCTGAGTTTATCCAGAGCATCGAGCACGTCGTGGGCGCTGCGGGCGTGGTACGGGATCCGGCGCTCATGGCCAGCTATCTGACAGACTGGCGTAACGCCTATCAAGGCCAGGCGGCGTTCGTGGTCAGGCCCGCGACCACCGAGGAGGTCGCGGCAGTGGTGCGGCTTTGCCACGATGCCAGGGTGGCGCTGGTGCCCCAGGGCGGCAATACCGGTTTGTGCGGTGGCTCGATTCCGGATGCATCCGGCAGCCAGGTGGTGTTGTCTTTGACCCGGATGAAGCGCATCCGTGAAATCGACCTCGCCAATGAAACCATCACGGTCGAGGCCGGGGTGATCCTGCAGCACCTCCAGGAGGCCGCCAGCCAGGCGGGGCGCCTGTTCCCGCTATCGCTGGGGGCGGAGGGCAGTTGCACGGTGGGTGGCAATCTGGCGACGAACGCTGGCGGCACGGCGGTGCTGCGCTACGGCAACATGCGTGAGCTGACGCTCGGGCTTGAGGTGGTATTGCCGGACGGACGAATCTGGAACGGTCTGCGGGGGTTGCGCAAGGACAACACCGGTTACGATCTCAAGCATTTGTTCATCGGCTCGGAAGGCACGCTGGGCATCATCACTGCGGCGGTGCTGAAGCTGTTTCCGGCAACCTGCAGCACGGCGACAGCCTGGGTTGCGCTGCCTTCGCCGCAAGCGGCGGTGGATTTGATCGGCCATGTCCGCAGCCTGTGCGCCGACCGCCTGACGGGCTTCGAGATGATGTCGCGCCAGAGCCTGGATTTTGTCTTGGATCATGTGGCGGGTTGCAGCGATCCGCTGGAGACGAAACATCCTTGGTACGCGTTGATTGAATTGCGCGACACGGTGCCCGATGCGCCTTTGGCGCTGCTGCTCGAAAACGGCTTGGCCCATGCCTTCGAGCAAGGTTGGGTCATTGATGCGGTGTTGGCCAGCAGCCAGGCGCAGGCCGCCGCGCTGTGGGCGCTGCGCGAAGGAATTTCCGAGGCGCAGAATCACGAAGGCCCCAGCCTCAAGCATGACATCAGCGTGCCTGTCAGTCGGATTCCGGAGTTCATCGAGCGCACCGACAAAGCCCTGCAACAGGACTTTCCAGGCGTGCGCATCGTTTCCTATGGGCACATGGGCGACGGCAAT
Source organism: Pseudomonas sp. R1-15 (assembly GCF_051132085.1). NCBI lineage: Bacteria > Pseudomonadati > Pseudomonadota > Gammaproteobacteria > Pseudomonadales > Pseudomonadaceae > Pseudomonas > Pseudomonas sp. R1-15. The sequence continues at coordinate 1,748 of NZ_CP071660.1, forward strand.
CTGCACTACAACATCAGCAAGCCGATTAGCGATGAGGACGCTTCGTTCAAGGCCCGAGAGCAAGCGATCATGCAAGTCATCTACCGGATGACGAGCACCTTCAATGGCAGCATCAGCGCTGAACATGGGCTGGGGCAAGCCAAACCCCATGCCGCAGCCCAGTTCAAGGACCCGCTGGAGATCGAGTTGATGCGCGCCATCAAACGCACGCTGGACCCGGCGGGCCTGATGAACCCAGGCAAGGTCTTTACTGCCGGGCTGGAGTGATTGAAAGTATTTTTCGATTTTTCTCGCGCAAAACTGGCGCTGGGCAGGTTTAGGGGGGATCGGTCTATAGTCGCTCTATAATTGCCTATAATTCCGCCTCTCCTAGGCTGTTCTCTGATCTGCATAGACCCCATGGTCTCTGATATCGGGGCCAGGAAGTTGTGCTGGGCGTACGCACAAGTCATTCCAGGAAACACCGGTCAAAAAGATAAACGCTGGCCGGTTTGAGATTTTCCACTGTGCGTTGCGGGCGGCCGCCGTCGCCGCTTTTTTTGCGGCCGGTTTCCTGTAGATAACCGGCCTCGGTCATCTTCAGCAGACGCTGGCGCATGCTGGTCTTGAGCACCGGACGACCGAGCACCACGGAGAAAATATCCACCGCTTCCGGCGCGCTGAATTCCGGGCCCAGGAACATTAGCGGCAGGCTGCTGTAGAGGGCTTTGGACAACAACCGTTCCTGGACCGCCGCGACCAGGCTGTTGTGATCGAAAGGAAGTTTGATCGAGGCATCAGCGACATCCTTCAGGGGGAAAAATCCCTGATGCTCGGCGAGCAGGACCGCTTCGTTGGCAATCGCCAGGTAGAACGTCGAGGATGACCAGCAGCGTGGGTCGCGGAACGCGTCGCCGACGGTGCCGACCTGTTCGATCCAGGCCAGCGGCATGCCTACCTTGTTTGAATTGCGCAGGCGCTCCACCGCGTCATTCAGCGTGAGATCTTCGACATCGCCATTGACCACGATCCCGGGCAACGCCCAATGGCCGGCGAACGGCTCGGCTTCCCGTCGGTTCAGGAGGATTTCCAGCGCCTGGGTTTCCCGGCAGAAGCGCAGCACGCAGAGGTCGATGGTGTGCAGATAACCGCGCGCGGTGGCTGTGCTAGTGGGCATGTCGATTTCCGTGGTTAGCGTAAAGGTCATAGTTTAACGGGTTCATGCCGGGAGCTATCCAGTGGCTGGGCAGCGGCTTGCCCAAGGCCAGTCGTTCGCGAACCACCGTGCTGCGCACGTGGATCTTTTCGCTCACGCGAAGGATGGAAAAACGCTCAAGCAGTTCCTGGCCGCGATAGAAGGTCGGCAGCAAATCCGCGACATCCTCGCCCACCACCAACGCGATCCGCTTGCCGTCCAGGGCCAGGCTGTCGGCGAGATGGGCGAGCAAGGTATAGCTGTAGATGGCGCCTTCAACGCCTCGGGCCACGACCTGCTCAACCCGGCTTGCGCGCACTTCGGCGTAGCACAGGGGCTGGACGTGTTCGACGACTGATTCCAGCCAGTTCAGGCGAACGTCATAGTCGACCATCTGTTTGCCGTAGGGATGCCGGAAGCTAGGGGCGACCAACACGCGCCTGGCCTGGTTCGAGGCCTCGATCATCACTTGGGCATGACCGGCATGAGGGGGATTAAAAGCACCACCATAGACGGCTAGTTCGAACATGGCTCATCCTCTATTAGTACATGACATGTACTTTATAGTAAAAATCCTTCATGTAAACCTGATTGGCTTCCAATAAACGATCGGACGAGGAAACAAACCTGCGGAAAATTATCTTTCGAGGAGGGCTTGCCATGAAAGTACATCATATGTACTCTCGTGACCATTGAAGAGGAGAGAACCAGCATGAACAGCCTGACCCGGAAAACAGCTTCCTTCGATGTTGATGCGCAAAAGAGCTTTACGCCGCTGTGCCCTGATGAGCTTCCGGTGCCGGGCGGTGATGAGATTGCCGGTGAGCTGAACTTCATCGCGTCCCTGGCCAGCCTTCGTATCGGCAGCAAGGATGCCCATTCGCCCCTGGCCCCGTGGGTGGTCTCCGATCATTCGAAAATGTTCGTGCCGACCGGGCTCGAGCACGCCGACATCACCTGGGTCAGCCACTGCGTTCCCGGCACCGAAGGTTTCGCCCTGCTGGATCAACTGCCGGCCCCATACGATTATGACTATTTCGTCTGGAAGGGCGTCGAGCCGGATCTGCACCCCTATGGCGCCTGCTACCACGACTTGCACGGCAAGCTCTCCACTGGCGTGATCGAGTACCTGAAAGGATTGAAAGTGGAGCAGGTAATTGTCGGCGGGCTGGCGCTGGATTTCTGCGTCAAGACCACCGCTCTGCAACTGGCCGCCGCTGGCTTCAAGGTCATCGTTCACCTCCCGGCCTGCCGGGCCATCAGTGAAACGGGGGCCAACCAAGCCATTCAAGACCTCGAGCAAGCGGGCGTCGCGGTTACCGCCACTCGCGAAGAAACCATCCGCTTGGCAAACGCATAAGGAAGAGCCATGGACAGCGCATTCGACCCAAGCAGCGGCACTATCCAGAGTCTTCTGGACACCGACTACTACACCTTCACCATGATGCAGGCGGTCTTGCACCAGCACCCGAATGTCGAGGTGGAATACCAGTTCATCGTGCGTTCCAAGGAGCGGCTCGCTCACTTGATTCCAGACATTCGTGTCGAACTGGAGAAGCTCGCCGGGTTGCAACTACGCGAAGGAGAGCAGCGGTTTTTATTCAACAAGCGTTTCCGTGAATACCTGACACCGGATTTCGAACAGTTTCTCGGCCTGTTTCGCTTCAACCTGCGCTACATCCACGTTTCGGAAGTCGACGGCCAACTGCACATTCGTGTCCGTGGGCCGATGCTGCACTGCATCATGTTCGAACAACCGGTATTGGCGATGGTCAGCGAGCTGCGCAATCGTGAGAAGTACCCGGAAGTCGAGTTGGCCGACGTTACTCGCAAGCTGTACCAGAAGTTTGAATGGCTGGAGAAAAATGCCAGTCGTGAAGAACTCGCCGAGTTTCGTGTCTCGGATTTCTCCACCCGCCGGCGGCTGTCATTCAGGGCCCAGCGTGAAGTAGTAAATGTCATGCGCAGCGATTTCCCCGGGGTCTTTGTCGGTACCAGTAACGCTCACCTGGCGTACGAATTCGATCTCCCCTTGATCGGCACAATGGCGCACCAATGGCTGATGGTGCACCAGCAACTTGGCCGGTTGCGTGAAAGCCAGAACGCGGCATTGGAGAACTGGGTGCACGAGTATCGCGGCCGGCTCGGTATCGCGCTGACGGACTGCATCAGTACGGATTTCTTCCTCAAGGATTTCGATCTGTACTTTGCCAAACTCTATGACGGTCTGCGGCAGGATTCCGGTGACCCGATCGTCTGGGCTGACAAGGTGCTGGGGCGTTATCAGGAACTGGGCGTCGATGCGCGCACCAAGGACCTGATGTTCTCCGATGGTCTGAATTTCGAAAAATGCCTGCCGATCCTGCGCCACGTTCGTGGCAAGGCGAAATTCGGCTTCGGCATGGGCACCAGCCTGGCCTGCGACGTCGACGGCGTCGAACCGCTGAGCATCGTCATGAAACTGGTGCGGGTGCATGGCGAGCCGGTCGTCAAGTTTTCCGACGATCCGATCAAGAACGTGTGTGAAGACGCCTCATTTTTGCGCTACGCCGCTCAAGTGTTCAATGTCACCTTGGCCAATCCACAGATGGGAGCCTGATATGACTTCGCTTCAGCAAGAGAGCATTGCCCGGGAGCTGGGCATCGACCGTCAACTGCAACAGGGCGGCGAAGCCGCCGAGATTGCTCGCCGCGTCGAGTTTATAAAGCAGGTGCTGCGTGAGTCGGGTTGCAAGTCCCTGGTGCTGGGGATCAGTGGCGGCGTCGACTCCCTTACTGCCGGCCGTCTTTGCCAGTTGGCAGTGGAGCAACTGCGCAATGAAGACTACACGGCGCGGTTTATTGCGGTCCGGTTGCCGTACAAGGCCCAGGCGGACGAGCGAGACGCCCAAGCGTCCTTGGACTTCATCCGGCCGGACTCGATCACCACCAGCAACATCGGTGCTTGTGTTGACGGGCTGATGGGTCATATCGCCGTCGACGGCTTGCAGCCTTCGGCCGAACTCATCGACTTCGCCAAAGGCAATGCCAAAGCCCGGGCACGGATGCTGGCGCAATACGCCATTGCCAATCTCAGCAACGGGCTAGTGGTTGGCACCGATCACGGTGCGGAGGCGGTGATGGGATTTTTCACCAAGTTCGGCGACGGTGCCTGCGATTTGGCACCGCTGTCCGGGCTGACCAAAACCCAGGTGCGATTGTTGGCCGACGCGATGGGTGCCCCCGCTTACCTGGTGCGTAAGGCACCGACCGCCGATCTGGAAGACCTGGCACCCGGCAAGTTGGATGAAGTGGCGTATGGATGCAGCTACGAGGAAATCGATGCGTACCTGATGGGTGAAGCGGTATCTCCCAAGGCCCGAGAAATTATTGAACGCGCTTACCAGAAAACGGCTCATAAACGCGCATTGCCACGCGTCCCGGCATCACGTTGAATGAGCCGGGTTTGAAGTGAGTTTTCTGGTCCCGAACGGAGTGGGTCAATGACACAGCCAATCAGCACGCAAGACCGTGTGCGCATCAAGAATGTCGAAGTCCTCTCGGACAGCTGGTACATCCTGCGCAAGACTACCTACGATTACCTCGGTCGCAACGGCCAATGGCGCGAGCTGACGCGCGAAACCTATGACCGTGGTAATGGTGCGACCATCCTGCTCTACAGCAAGGCCAAGCAAACCGTAGTGCTGACCCGGCAATTCCGCTTCCCGGCGTTCGTCAACGGGCACGACGGCCTGTTGATCGAAACCTGCGCCGGCCTGTTGGACAACGACGACCCGCACACCTGCATCCGCAAGGAAACCCAGGAGGAAACCGGCTATATCGTGCGGGACGTGCGCAAGGTGTTCGAGGCGTTCATGAGCCCAGGGTCGGTGACCGAACGTGTGCATTTTTTCGTCGGTGAGTATTCCGACGAGGACAAACAGCACGAAGGCGGCGGGCTTGAGGCGGAGGGCGAGGAAATCGAGGTGCTGGAGATGCCTCTCGATCAAGCCTTGGGCATGATCGAAACCGGCGAGATCTGCGACGGCAAGACCATCATGTTGCTGCAGTACGCCAAGTTGCATCGGTTGCTGGATTGACCCGGTTGGCCCGCGCGGCGCCGAATCGCTCGCGATAGGTTGAGGGCGGCAGGCCCGCGCCCTGCAGGAAATGAGTCGAGAAGCCGTGCTGGCGCAATTGGGCCGGCAGGCAGGCCTGGTTGCGTTGGCGCTGGTTAAGCATTTCGACGCCCTTGGGCGTGCCATCGTCGAGCTTGTCGTAGTCACCGCAGAGCATTGCGTACAGGCCACGAATGGTCTGGTGGCTGTGCAACACGTAGTCGGGCGTGTTCATGCCGCGCTCGGCCCAGGTGCTGAGGCGCGGCATCAGGTTTTGCTGATAACTGCTTTTCAGCGCTTGGCGATTGGTTTCCAGATAGGCACCGGGAATGCCCTCCAATGCGATGATCAGCACATTGCGCGCGCCACCCGGTTCGGTGAGCAGTTTCTGCCCATCCAGATCGAACCGGGTAAGCCCTTGCATCGGTGGCGTCTGGTTCGGCGTATCACCTGCGAGCCATTGTTCGAAGTGCTCCTGGCCGGCGGCGACGCCAGCCGTCATTAGCTGATGAGGCAGATAGCCTTCGCGAGCAGGCTCGCTCCCACAGGGTTTTCCTTTTGGTCATGAATCTGTCATGACAATGTGCCCGATGGTACCAAGCGTAGCGGCCCTCGGCGGCTCGATGTCCTGCGCCGGGCTGCGGTTCGCCCGCCTGACCCTCTACAATGGCGGTACGGCGCGGCTTTGAGGCGTAGGCAGAACTTGTATCAGGATTTCTCATCGGGGGACGGATGGACAGGTTTCAGGAAATGCAGGTGTTTGTCGCCGTCGCCCAGGATTGCGGATTTTCAGCGGCTGCCCGGCGCCTGGGCTTGTCGGCGGCGAGCGTGACACGCGCCGTGGCGGCGCTGGAACAGCGTATCGGTACGCCGCTGCTGGTTCGTACCACCCGCAACGTTTACCTGAGCGAAGCGGGCCAGCGCTTTCTTGAGGACTGTCGGCGGATCCTCGGCGATTTGCAGGAAGCCGAGGATTCGGCGGCCGGCAGCCACGCCCAGCCCCGCGGACAACTGACGATTACCGCGCCCGTGCTGTTCGGCCAGTTGTTCGTCACGCCGGTGCTGGTGGATTACCTGGGGCGATTTTCCGAAGTTTGCGTCAACGCCTTGCTGCTGGATCGCACCGTCAGCATGGTCGAGGAAGGCATTGATGTCGCGGTGCGCATCGGCGAGTTGCCCGACAGCAGCCTGCATGCCGTGCGTGTCGGCGAGGTGCGGCGGGTGGTGTGCGGTTCCCCGGAGTTCTTTGACCAGCATGGCCGACCCGAGCATCCGCAGGATCTGGAGCGGATGCCCGTAGTGTCGTCATCAGCCATCGGCCAGGTCAGGAACTGGACGTTCATCGAGGCCGGTCAGCCGTTGTCGGTCCGGCCCACGCCCCGGCTCGTGGTCACGGCCAACCAGGCTGCCATCGGTGCGGCGTGCCAGGGGTTGGGGATGACCCGGGTCCTGTCCTATCAGGTTGCGAACAATATCGCCGCCGGCGAGCTGGAAATCGTCCTGGCCGGTTTCGAGCTGCCGCCATTGCCAATCCACGTGGTATATCAGGGCGGGCGCAATGCGCCGGCGCGGGTTCGCAGTTTTGTCGACTTCATGGTGAGTGCAATACGAGAACATCCAGCCTTGAAGAACTGACGCATTGTTTCGCCTGCAGAAATAATGGATTGCGTTTGCAGGTGATTCCATAGCTCCGTGCTTGAGCAGAAGATGACTCCATCGACGCCGCAAACCGATGGCGTCATTCTCGGCGGAGTCGACCATGAACCCTATCAAGCTCTATCACTTCCCACTGTCCGGCCATGCGCACCGTGTCCAGCTGATGCTTTCCTTGCTTGAGTTGCCGGTCGAGGTCAATTTTGTCGACCTGGCCAAGGGCGCGCACAAACAAGCGGATTTCCTCGCAATCAACCCGTTCGGCCAAGTACCGGTGATCGATGATAACGGTGTGGTACTGGCCGACTCCAACGCCATTCTGGTGTACCTGGCAAACAAGTACGGCGACGGCCGCTGGCTGCCAACGGACCCGGTCGGCGCCGCTCGCGTCCAGCGCTGGTTGTCGGTAGCGGCCGGGCCATTGCATGCCGGACCGGCCACCGCGCGCCTGATCACCGTGTTCGGTGCTTCTCATAACGCCGAGGATGTGATCGCGCGCTCCCACAACCTGCTCAAAGTCATCGACCAGGAACTGAGCAACAGCGCTTATCTGGTCGGTGACACTCCGACCATCGCCGACATCGCAGGCTACAGCTATATCGCCCATGCGCCAGAAGGCAACGTTTCGCTGCAGGACTACGCCCATGTGCGCGCGTGGCTGGCGCGGATCGAAGCCTTGCCTGGGTTCGTGGGGATGCCGCGTACCGTTGTCGGCTTGCAAAAAGAGGCCTGAGCAACAGGCACAAAGTGGCGAGCGTGCAACTGCCCTCGCCACGTATTTCGGTAACGCCTCGCAAGGGTTAATCTGCCAGCCTTTTTCCGGGGTGGCTGCGCTTCATGACTTTTATCCACAGGCTGACGCTGACCTTCGCCGCGTTGTTTTTGAGCGGCTGCGACCAGCCCCCTCCGCCTGCCCTCGATCAGCAACTTTATATCTGGCAACGCCAGTGGACGCCGGCCCATGAACTGGCGCTGAGCCAGAGCCGTGCGGACTTTTCCAGCCTGCGGGTACTGGCGCTGCAAGCCTTCCCGGGCGCCGGCTGGAGCCACGCGCGGATCGATCCGGCATTGCTCAAGGCTGACGGTCGGCCGTTGATCGCGGTGATTCGCCTGGATGGCCAGCTCAAGTCCCTCGATCAGGACGAAATAATCTCGCGGATCCAGCAAGTGCTGGTCGACTGGCGAGCCCTCGGCCTGACGCCGATGGGCATCGAGATCGACCACGACGCCGGTAACGCACGGCTGCCAGCCTATCGGGATTTTCTTGTCCGCTTGCGGCAGGCTTTGCCGGCCGCCTTGCAGCTCAGCATCACCGCACTGCCGGCCTGGCTCGACAGCCCCGAGTTGCCCGGTCTGTTAAAGGTTGTGGACAGCAGCGTCCTGCAGGTACACGCGGTCAGCGATCCGCGTCAGGGACTGTTCGATCCCAGCCAGGCTCAACGTTGGGCCGAACGCTGGGGCGACCTCACCACACGCCCGTTCTACCTGGCCTTGCCGGCCTATGGCGTGGCGCTGCTGACCGACGAAAACGGCGCACCGGTGGTGGAAAGCGAAGTGCCCATCGACCGCGGTGGCGAGCGCCGGGAGTTGATCGCCGACCCACAACAAGTGGCCGGGCTTGTCGCGCACCTGCGCGCCGAGCCGCCAGAGCATCTGGCCGGATTGATCTGGTTTCGCCTGCCGCTGGCGGGGGACCGGCGCGCCTGGAGCCTGGCCACTCTTGGCGCGGTGGCGCGTGGTGATCACCTGGACAGTCATTTGGCTCTGCGCCTGCAAGAGCAGGGCGGGCTCTATGACATCCGGCTGGTGAACCAGGGCAATCTCGACAGCGCCTGGCCGCAGCGGCTGACACTCGCCGTGGGCGGGTGTGATGGCGTCGATGCCTTGGCCGGTTATACGTTGCAACAAACCCCCGGACTGCTTACCTTCACCCGCATCCAGGAAGGCCGCTTGGCTGCCGGCGCCCAACGGGCGATCGGCTGGGCGCGCTGTACAAAAATCGACCAAGGAGGAATGAATGTCTACCCGTAAGTGGCCTCGTCGCCTGCTGTGCCTGAGCCTCGGTTTACCGCTGTGCCAGGCATTGGCCTGCGGGCCGGATTTTCCGATGCGTCTGCTGGATAACCGGGCCCAGTCTCTGGCGGAGCTGCCCGAGGGCAGCTTTCGCTTCGAGGTCAGTCGTCTTGGTCAGGCCATCGCCGGGTTGAAGCCGGCTACGGAGGCGACACGCAACCCTGACTACAGCTACGACGATGTGTCTTCCTACGTGGACCAACGCAACAAGGCCGAACAGCTTGGCCTGACGCCACCGCAGCAAGCCGTTGTGGAGCGCTTGCGGGCAATCGGCGATATCGAGCAGGTCGCCGCCGAAGCGGCCAACCTGCCCGCCGAGCTGCGGCTGTACGCAATCGGAGCGGCAGCGTTCAACGCTGGCGATCATCTGCGTGCAGCCGAATCGTTCCAGCAACTGCTGGCGCTGCCGGCCGACGAGCGCCGGTTGCGCAGTACCTGGGCGGCGTACTCCCTGGGGCGGGCGCTGTTCGCCATGAGCACCGAGGCTGGCCGTGGCGAACTGGCCGCCTTGCGGGATCGGGCGCGGCAGGCGTTTCGCCAGGCTCGCGAATTGACTATCGCCGGCTTCAGCGACCCGTTGGAGCTGGGCGTCGCCAGTCTGGGCGAAGAAGCCAGGGTGGCCTACACCGCCGATGACTGGGACAGTGCCATCGGACTGTATGCGACCCAGAATCTTCAGGGCTCCCCGGTCGGCTACAGTTCGCTGCTGCAGTTGGCGGGTGGCCTCAGCGTCGAGTCGGAGGAGCGTTTGGGCGAATTGCTCAAGGCCAAGGCCGTGCAGCGCCTGGTGACTGCTTATCTGCTCAGCCGCGTCGGCTGGTGGGACGGCGAAGAACCGTCGGGCGAGAAAACCCTCCTCAAGTTGTTGCAAGCCAGCGCCCAAGGCAACCTCGATGATGCCGACCGCTTGGCGGCAGTGAGTTATCAACACGCTGACTACGCCAGTGCCAAGGCATTTGCACAAAAGGCCGGCGACAGCGGACTGGCGTGGTGGGTAAGGGCCAAGCTCGCGCTGCGCGAAGGCGATAAATCCGCTGCGGCCGCCGCCTATGCCAAGGCCGCCCAGGCCTTTCCGAAGGACGAATCCTGGGGCGACCGCCGTACGCCGGATTGGGACTACGAGACGGTACAACCCAAGTGCCGGGTCGAAGGCGAAAGCGCGATCCTGGCCTTGCAGAGAGGCGACTACCTGCAGGCTTTCGACCAGCTTTATCGCGGCCAGAACAACTATTGGTACGACGCCGCGACGGTCGCCGAGCGTGTACTGACCGTGGAGGAGCTCAAGCAGTACGTTGACGCCCAGGTCCCGGCACCGCCGCCGTTGAGCCAGGAAGATCGAGACAACTACGTGCAGTTGTCGGTGGCGGCGAACCTGCGCAACCTGCTGGGGCGTCGTTTGCTGCGCGAGGGACGCTACGACGAGGCGCCGGCTTATTTCGACCATCCCGAGCTGCAGGACAAGGCCCGTACCTATGGGCAGTTGCGCCAGGATGCGGAATCCAAATGGTGGCCGACCAGCCGGGCCGAGGCGTATTTCAAGGCGTCGGTGATCGCGCGCAGATCAGGAATGCAGTTGCTGGGCTACGAAATGGCGCCGGATTACGCCAGCCTGGACGGCAACTACAGTTTTGAGCCGGTGGAGCTGAAGGTCGGACCGCTGGTGGCCGAAGGCGAGGTCCAGCGCCAGCAGGCCAGTGCCGCCCAACCGGACATGCGTTATCACTACCGTTTTGTCGCCACGGCGCTGGCCAGCCAGGCCGCCGATCATCTGCCGCACACCAGCCAGGCCTTTGCGGCGGTGCTGTGCAGGGCGGTGGGGTACAACTCAAGCCTCGAAGAACAAAGCGCGCTGTATCAGCGTTATGTGAAGGACGGCCCCTACGTGGAATGGGCCTGGGATTTCGGCCGTCAGTGCGAGGAACCGGCATTCGACCAGGCGGACAAGCGCTACGTCACTCAGGCCCTGACGCCGATTCGCTCGGCGCTGCGGCCGTTCAAGACAGGGTTGGAAGTGGGTGGCGCGGTGCTGGTGGTGGCCGTGGTGCTGGCGCTGATCAGTCGGCGCAAGCGCAAGGCTCGCATGGCAGCGAGCTGACAACGGATCTGAATGTGGCGAGGGAGCTTGATCCCTCGCCACAGGTGTTCCATTCAGCCGGGTGACTACATCTGCGTCGCCATCCCCTCCACGTTCATCGCTGCTTGGCGCAACGCCTCCGAGCGAGTGGGGTGAGGGTGGCAGATCAGAGCGATGTCCTCGGCCGAGGCACCGAATTCCATCGCTATGCAGTACTCTCCGATCATCTCGCTGACGCTCGGGCCTACCAGATGCACGCCGAGAATTTCGTCGGTGCGCTCGTCGGCCAATACCTTGGCGAACCCCTCGGTTTCATGATTGATCTTCGCCCGGCTGTTGGCGCTGAACGGAAATTTCCCGACCTTGTAGGCGCGGCCTTCGGTCTTGAGTTGCTCTTCGGTCCTGCCGACGCTGGCCAGTTCAGGACGGGTATAGATGACGTTGGGGATCAAGTCGTAATTGACCTCGCCGGCGTTGCCAACAATCTGTTCGATGCAGGCCATGGCCTCATCTTCGGCCTTGTGCGCAAGCATCGGCCCGGACGTCACGTCGCCGATCACCCAGAAGCCAGGCGCTTCGGTGCGGTGGCGCTGGTTGGTGAGCATGCCGCGTTGGTCGGTCGCCAATCCTGCATTTTCCAGCCCCAGGCCCTGGGTATAAGGCCGACGGCCGATGGCAACCAGTACGTAGTCGGCGTCCAGGGTTTGCGCCTCGCCTCCGGCCGCGGGTTCAATTTGCAGTTGCACGCCGCTTGCCGAGGAAACGGCGCGGGTCACCTTGGCGCTCAGCTTGAACTGGATGCCCTGCTTGGCCAGGGCCCGCTGCAGGGTCTTGCCGGCTTCGCCGTCGACGCCTGGACAAATGCGATCGAGGTATTCCACGACGGTGACTTCGGCACCCAGGCGCCGCCAGACTGAACCGAGTTCAAGGCCGATGACGCCAGCGCCGATCACCACCAGGTGCCGAGGCACTTCGCTCAGGGACAACGCACCGGTGGAATCGAGAATGCGCTGGTTATCGATGTCGACGCCCGCCAGTGGCGTCGGCTCGGAGCCGGTGGCGATGACGATGTCCTTGGCACTCAGTTCAGTCTTGCCACCGTCCTCACCGGTGACGGTGACTTTGCCGGGGCCGTCGATATGGCCCCAGCCCTTGATCCAGTCAACCTTGTTTTTGCGAAACAGAAACTCGATGCCCTTGGTCAGGCCCGCGACGCTTTCATCCTTTTGTTTCATCATTTGCGCGAGGTCGAGGGTGGGGCTGACGTTGATGCCCAGCTGGGCGAACTCCGCGCCCTTGGCTGCTGCGTACAGTTCGGAGGCGTGCAGCAACGCCTTGGAAGGCATGCAACCGACGTTCAGGCAAGTGCCGCCGAGGGTGGCACGGCCTTCCACGCAGGCCGCCTTCAACCCCAACTGTCCGGCCCGGATCGCTGCGTTATAACCGCCGGGGCCGCCGCCCAGAATGATCACGTCGTAATTGCTCATTACCGGTTTCCTCATGTCTGGCGAAAAATTATGACCGTAATATGAGCGTTTTCGCGGATAACGGTCAAGGCTTAAGTCAAGCGTTCGCCGCAGGGTTTGCCATGAAGAATTCAAAACGGAAATTTCACAGCGTTGGTTATAAGGTAACGACATGTAACGGAGCGATGCGGTGACGTAGGCCTCGCGTGTCCGGTTCTCGAATGCCACAAGCACTGGAGTGACATGCAAGTCGATCTGGAAATAGACGGGGCACACGTGGCCGACTGGCCGCGCTTCCAGCGCGCCGCATTCCAAGGGCTGCGCTTGAAGCGGATCGCGCGCGTACTGGGCGGCCTCGTGGGGCTGGGGCTGGTGTCGGCGTTTTTCATCGGGCTTTTTTCGCCACAATCGATATGGCCGGCGTTGCTGGTGAGCCAAGGCGCGGCTTTATCGGTGCTGGTGGCCGGATTGCAATCGGCCTGGTGGATCACGCAATGGCGTAGCAAGGCCCTGCTGCCGATGGTGGATATCCTGCCGGTCGAAGACGAGCCTGTTGATAACTCGGGTTGGTACGAGCGTCTGCTTGAGCGAATCAGTGCACGCTGGATCGGTCTGCTGCAGCAAATCGGCGGACCGCTTCTGTGGCTTGCCGGCTGGGCGCTGCTGTCGTTGCTGGTTCTGGAGCAAACCTGGGACTTGGCGTTGCCTGCCGCTTCGCTCGGCGTGGCGGCCAGCGTCGGCGCGGTGCTTTCGTTAGTGCTGGCGTTCGGGTTGCTGGTGTTCGAGCGCCAACTGGCTCAACAGTCGCCGATCGAATGGCCCGAAGCGGCGCCGCTGGCGCAACTGACACGGGTGCCGATCATCGTGCTGGTACTGGCTGCCGTGTGTCTGCTCTTCGCCGGGGATGCGTCCGTCTGGCCGGTGCGCCTGGCGGTGCTGGCCGGTTTGCTGCCGGGCCTGGTGGCGGCGGAGTTGTTGCTACGCGCGCTGCTGGCGTTATTCAGCCCGCGCCGGAACACCCTGGAACCGACACTGCTGGGTCGCAGTGTGGTCGCCGATCTGCTGCGCTGGCCGCCGCGACCGCTGTTGGCCTTGCAGCATGAGTTGCACAATCGTTTTGGCATCGACCTGCGCCAGATCTGGGCGTTCAGCTACATGCGCCGGGCATTTTTTCCGGTGCTGGCATTGGTAGCGTTGATGGGGTGGCTGCTGACCGGCGTGCATGAGGTGCCGCTGCAAGGGCGCGGCATCTATGAACGTTTCGGCAAGCCGGTACAGGTTTTTGGTCCGGGCCTCCACGCTGGTTTGCCATGGCCGTGGGGCAGGGTATTGAGCGTCGAGAACGGTGTCGTCCACGAGTTGGCTACCAGCGGCGACGGCAAGACGGCCTCGGTCGCGGAAGCGGCAGAGGGACCGGCTCCGGCTATCGCCAATCGGTTGTGGGATGCCAGCCACGTGAATGACAAATCCCAGGTCATCGCCAGCCGTCGCGCGGATCAGCAGAGCTTCCAGATCGTCAACATGGACGTACGCTTCGTCTATCGCATAGGCCTGACAGATGCAGCAGCGCTGGCGGCGACTTACCACAGTGCGGATGTGCCGACGCTGATTCGCAGCACGGCCAGCCGCGTCCTGGTGCATGAATTTGCCTCGCGCACGCTGGATGGCTTGCTGGGTGCGGACCGTGTCAGCCTGGCGGAGGAAATCGGTCGCGCTGTACAGGCTGATCTGCAATCGCTCGACAGTGGCGTAGAGATTCTTGCGACAGTAGTCGAGGCGATCCATCCGCCGGCCGGCGCAGCGAATGCCTACCACGGTGTGCAAGCGGCGCAGATCGGCGCTCAGGCGTTAATCGCCCGCGAGCGTGGCGCCGCTGCGCAGCAGGTCAACCAGGCGCAACTGCAAGCCAGCACTGCCAACGACCAGGCCCAAGCCACGGCGCGAGAAATCAACGCCACTGCCCAAGCCGCCGACCTGCGCTTTCGCGCCGAACGCCAAGCCTACGCGACGGCTGGTCATGCCTTCGTGCTGGAGCAATACCTCGGTCAACTGAGCCAGGGCCTCGGCAGCGCCAGCTTGCTGATCCTTGACCATCGCCTGGGCGGCAACGGCAACGCGCCGACCATTGACCTGCGCACTTTCACGCTGCCGGCGGATCCTGCATCGCCAAACCAACCTGTCCAGCCAGGAGCTGCCCATTGAGCCAGTCCTCTTCCCATGGTCATCACGACCATGCCGGTCACGATCACGGTCATGCCGGGCATCATCATGGACATCACCACCATCATGGCGATCCGCAGCACGCCGGCCCGTTTCCATGGCGGCGGATGTGCTGGGCCGCGCTGCTGGTGGCGTTTGCCGTTGCGGCCGCCAGCCTGGTACAGGTGCGTTCGGGGGAGGCCACTGTCATTACCCGTTTCGGCAACCCGGCGCGGGTACTTTTGCAACCCGGCCTGGGCTGGCGCTGGCCGGCACCTTTCGAGGCTGCGATCCCGGTAGACCTGAGGCTGCGCACCACCTCCAGCGGATTGCAGGACGTCGGTACGCGCGACGGTCTGCGGATCATCGTCCAGGCCTATGTGGCGTGGCAGGTCCAAGGTGACCCGGACCATGTGCAGCGCTTCATGCGCGCCGTGCAGAACCAGCCGGACGAAGCCGCGCGGCAGATTCGCACCTTCGTCGGCTCGGCGCTGGAAACAACGGCCGCCAGTTTTGATTTGGCAAACCTGGTCAATACCGACGCCAGTCAGGTGCATATCGCCGATTTCGAAGCCCAGTTGCGTCAGCAGATCGAGCAACAATTGCTCGCCACTTATGGCGTGCGGGTTTTGCAGGTGGGTATCGAACGCCTGACGCTGCCCTCGGTGACGCTCACCGCGACCGTGGATCGGATGCGGGCTGAGCGTGAAACCATCGCCACGGAGCGCACAGCCATCGGCAAACGCGAAGCGGCGCAGATTCGCTCGGCGGCCGAACGCGATGCGCGAATCATTCAGGCTGATGCCACGGTTAAAGCAGCCAGTATCGAAGCGCAGTCCCGCGTCGAAGCAGCTGAAATCTACGGTAAGGCCTATGCCGGTTCGCCGCAGCTTTATAATTTGCTGCGCTCGCTGGACACCTTGAACACCATTGTCGGCCCCGGCACCAAACTGATCTTGCGCACTGATGCGGCACCGTTTCGCGTTCTGGTGGATGGTCCACCCGCCCTGGAGCCTAAAGGTGGAACACAACCATGAGCTTGGTTCCACGTGGAACAAATGAGTTATCCAGCCCGTGGATTCAGGCCGGGCGTCTGGCGTTCCTCGCGCTCTATGCTGTGACTGTGCTGGCGGCGTTGGCCTGGGCATTTTCCAATGTGCGGCAAATTGATCCGCAGAGCCGGGCGGTGGTTTTGCACTTTGGTGCGTTGGACCGAATCCAGAAACCCGGTCTGTTATTGGCGTGGCCGCGTCCCGTGGAACAAGTGATTTTGCTGCCGGCGGCAGACCGGGTGCTGGAGCGCCGGGTGGAAAGTCTGCTGCGTTCAGATGCGGCCTTGCAGGCTGATCGCGTCGCCAGTTTTGCCACGCCGGTCAGCGATGAACTCGCGGGCTCCGGTTATCTGTTGACCGGCGATGCGGGCGTGGTGCAACTGGATGTGCGGCTCTTTTACAAGGTCATCGAGCCTTATGCGTTTGTCCTCCAAGGCGAACATGTATTGCCAGCGTTGGACCGGTTGGCGACGAGAAGTGCCGTGGCGCTTGCCGCGGCGCGAGACCTGGACACCATTCTGGTGGCCCGCCCCGAACTGATGGGTAGCGATACCCAGGCCGCGGAGCGCCGTGAACGCTTGCGTGGCGACCTGGTGCAGGGCATCAATCGGCGCCTGGCTGACCTGACCGCGACAGGGCAGGGCTTGGGGATCGAAGTGGTGCGGGTCGACGTGCAATCGAGCCTGCCGGGGCCGGCGGTGAGCGCATTCAATGCGGTGCTGACGGCCAGCCAGCAGGCCGACAAAGCGGTCGCCAACGCCCGCACCGAGGCGGAGAAACAGGCCCAGGCTGCCCGCGAGGAAGCCGACCGTGCGTTACAAGTCGCCCATGCCCAGGCCAGCGAACGACTTGCCAAGGCGTCGACCGACACAGCCTCGGTGTCGGGCCTGGCGAAAACCCAGAACAGCGATCCGCAGATGCTGCTGCGTCTGTACCGCGAACGCATGCCCGGGATTCTTGGTCGGGCTGGTTCCGTCACCACGGTCGACCCGAAAGACGATTCTCGTCTGATCATCCAGGGAGGCGGGCAATGACCGCGCAGAGTATCAACATGCCGATGCTGTCCACTGCCGAGCAACGCGCGGCCGCTCGGCAACTGACCCTGGCGATGCTCGCCCTCGGCTTGCTTGCCCTGGGCCTGGCCTGGCGCGTCTGGTTGCCGGAGCAGGGTGCCGTCAGCCAACTGCTGTTGGGGTTTGCCTCGCTGTTGGTCGCGGTGCCGGTGATGCGCTCGGCCTGGTACAGCCTGCGTTATCCAAGCCTGCATGGGATTACCGATCAGTTGATCGCCCTGGCGATGCTGGGGGCCTGGGCTACCGGCGACCTGCTGACGGCGGCGCTGTTGCCGATCATCATGATTTTCGGCCATGTGCTGGAAGAGCGCAGCGTCATCGGGTCCCAGGAAGCGATCGATGCCCTTGGCCAATTGACCCGCAGCCAGGGACGCAAAGTGCAGGCCGATGGCTCGGTCATCGAAGTGGATAACGCTACGTTGCGACCCGGCGATGTAGTGGAGGTCCGCGCCGGCGACCGGGTACCCGCCGATGGTCGTGTGCTGTCCGGCCAAGCGAGCCTAGATACCGCGCCCATTACGGGTGAGTCGGTGCCATTGGAGGCCGTGGCGGGTGTTGAAGTCTTTGGCGGCGCGATCAACCTCGACGGTCTGTTGCGCCTGGAAGTGACCCGCACCGGCGATGAATCGACGCTGGGCAAAGTCATTGCGCTGATGCAGAACGCCGAGCGCTCGAAACCGCCAATCACTCGTTTGCTGGAACGCTACGCCGGAAGTTATCTGGTGCTGGTGTTGTTGCTGGCGGCGGTTACCTGGTTTGTCACCAATGACGCCCAGGCGATGTTGGCGGTACTGGTGGCGGCGTGTCCCTGCGCCTTGGTGTTGTCAGCCCCGGCGACGGCCATCGCCGGGATTGCGGTGGCGGCGCGCCACGGCATCCTGATTCGCAGCTCGGCTTTTCTCGAGGAGCTGGCGGACCTCACCTCGTTGGTCATCGACAAGACCGGGACCCTGACCTACGGCACCCTGCGCCTGCAATCGATCGAAAGTATCGCGGACGACCCTGCCGCATTGCTGCCATTGGCCGCGAGCCTCGGATCGGCCAGCAGTCATCCGGTCAGTCGTGCCTTGGCGGGGCTGGTGACAGCGCAAGATTATCTGCCGCTGACCGATATTCACGAACGCCAGGGGCTCGGGGTGGTAGCCATGACAGGGCAGGGGGAAGCCGCCCTTGGCCGCCCCGAATTGTTTGCCCGGTTGGGCATCGAGACACCGACGGTTCCCAGTCATGACGGCCCGATCGCCGGCCTGGCACTGGACGGGCAGTTTCGCGCCTGGCTGCTGCTGGCCGACAGCATCAAGCCGGAAGCGCGGGTGGCCATGACCGAATTGCGGGCGCTGGGGTTGGGACGCCAGTTATTGCTCACGGGGGATCGCCAGAGCGTGGCCGCCGCCCTGGCGCACGATGTCGGTATCAGCGAGCTGCAGGCACAGGCGCTTCCGGAGGATAAGCTTGACCGGGTCATGGTCGAAATCGACCAGGGTTTCCGTCCGATGGTGGTGGGTGACGGGATCAACGATTCGCTGGCGCTGAAAGCCGGTGTGGTGGGCGTGGCGATGGGCGCGGGCGGTGCCGATATCGCCCTGGCGTCGGCGGATATCGTGCTGATCGGCAGTGATCTGCGACGTCTCGGAACTTGCGTGCGGTTGAGTCGCCAATGTCGGCGCACACTGCAAGTCAACGTGATCATCGGACTGGGCTGGACACTGGCGATAGTCGCTTTCGCCGCGTTCGGATGGCTCGGAGCCGCGGGGGCTATGATTGCCGCGCTGCTGCATAACCTGAGCACATTGCTGGTGCTGGGCAATGCGGGACGACTGCTGCGGTTTCACGAGCCCTTGGCGAAGATCCAGCCGGGTAGCCGCTGACGACCCCCGAGCGAACTGTCGCCCGCACCCGCAGTCTCTAGCGAGAGGGCTCACCAATCCACGCAGTCACCGCCCAGGCGGTAGATGGAAGACGATAGAAAAAGGCTATAAATTCGATAGCCTGCTATTTTTCCATGATGGTCTACCCTCATTTCAGACGTCTGAAACAATCTGAAACATGGGGAGGTTATTACATGCTGGCTCAACTTCCACCGGCCTTACAGAATTTGCACCTACCGCTTCGGTTGCGGCTCTGGGACGGCCATGAATTCACGCTGGGTGCCGATCCCAGCGTCACGATTGTGGTAAAGGACCCACAAATGGTCGCGCAATTCACCCATCCCAGCCTGGATGCCCTGGGAGCGGCGTTTGTCGAAGGCAAACTCGAACTGGAGGGCTCGATCAACGAAGTCATCCGGGTGTGTGACGAGCTGAGCCAGGCTCTGGTGGACGAAGACGAGAGCCATCTGCCGGTGCGTGCGGTGCACGACAAGGAAACCGACGCCAAGGCCATCTCCTATCATTACGATCTGTCCAACGCGTTTTATCAACTCTGGCTCGACAGCGACATGGTGTATTCCTGTGCGTATTTCGAGACCGGCAGTGAAACCCTCGAGCAAGCGCAACAAGCCAAATTCCGCCATCTGTGCCGCAAGCTACGCCTGCAACCCGGCGATTACCTGCTGGACGTAGGATGCGGCTGGGGTGGGCTCGCGCGCTTTGCCGCACGGGAATTCGGCGCCAAGGTCTTCGGCATTACCCTGAGCAAGGCGCAGCTTGCGTTGGCGCGGGAGCGGGTAAAGGCCGAAGGCCTGGAGAACCAGGTAGAGCTCCAGCTTCTGGACTACCGGGACCTGCCCCAGGATGGCCGATTCGACAAAGTGGTCAGCGTCGGCATGTTCGAGCACGTCGGGCATGCGAACCTGGCGCAGTACTGCAAGACGCTGTACGGCGCGGTCCGTGAGGGTGGGCTGGTGATGAATCACGGGATTACCGCCAAGCACACCGACGGGCGTCCGGTAGGTCGCGGCGCGGGTGAGTTTATCGAAAAGTATGTATTCCCGAACGGTGAGTTGCCTCATCTGTCGATGATTTCCGCCGAGATCAGCGAAGCGGGGCTGGAAATTGTCGATGTGGAAAGCCTGCGCATGCATTACGCGCGCACTCTCGACCATTGGAGCGAGCGCCTTGAGGACAACCTCGAAGCCGCTTCCAGGGAAGTGCCGGAACAGGCGCTGCGGATCTGGCGTCTTTACCTGGCCGGCTGCGCCTATGCATTCGCCAAGGGCTGGATAAACCTGCATCAGATCCTCGCGGTGAAGGCCCACGCCGATGGTAGCCATGAGCTGCCCTTGACCCGCGACGACATCTACACGCCTTAAAGAATCGGCGAAATCAGCCGGGCGATCCGCATCCCGACCTTCTGCAGGCGGTGGGTTTCCCGGCTTTCCTGTTTGGCCACTTCGTGGGCCTGGGCGAAGTCCTTTTCGAGCATCTGCTCGACCTCGCTGGCAAAGGCCATGTCGACGGTCAGCAGCATGACTTCGAAATTCAGCCGGAACGAACGGTTGTCCAGGTTCGCGCTGCCGATGGCGCTGATTTCCCGGTCGATCAGCACCACTTTCTGGTGCAGGAAACCCGGCTCATAACGAAACACCCGCACGCCGGCGCGCACCGCTTCGAACGCATAGAGACTGGACGCAGCGTAGACGATCCGGTGATCCGGTCGCGACGGCAACAGGATGCGCACATCCACGCCACGCAGCACGGCCAGGCGCAAAGCCGCGAAGACCGCTTCGTCGGGAATGAAATACGGCGTGGTTATCCAGATGCGTTCGCTTGCCGCGTGAATGGCTTCGACGAAGAACAGCGAGCAGGTTTCGTAGGCATCGGCCGGACCGCTGGCCAGCAGTTGGCAGAGCACTCCATCGTCCGGATAAGCGTCCGGCAGGATCAGCGGCGGCAGGGAACGCGCGGCCCAGAACCAATCCTCGGCGAAGGATTCCTGCATGCTCGCTACCACTGGGCCGCGTACCTCTACATGAGTGTCGCGCCACGGTGCCAGGGGTGGTTTTTCCCCCAGGTATTCATCGCCCACGTTGTGCCCGCCGACGAACCCCAGGACGCCGTCCACGGCGACGATCTTGCGGTGGTTGCGAAAGTTGACCTGGAACCGGTTGAGCCAACCGCTGCGAGTGGCAAACGCTTTGACGTGAACGCCACCGTCGCGCAAGGCCTGGACATAACGATGGGGCAGGGAATGGCTACCGATACGGTCGTAAAGCAGATAGACCGCCACACCTTCAGCGGCTTTCTTCAGCAGCAACGCATGCAAGCGCTGACCGAGCCGGTCGTCGTGGATGATGAAAAATTGCACCAAGACCGCTTCGCGAGCACTCTCGATGGCCTGGAAAATCGCTTCGAACGTAGCTGGGCCATCTACCAGCAGACGCACCTGATTGTTTGCCAGACACGGCGTGCGTCCCAACTTCGGCATGGCTCGTAACGAGGCGTAGGCCTGGGACGCGCGAGCGGCCAGCGCTTCTTCGACCCAGGGGCGCCAGTTGAGCTCGGAGATCGCCTTGCGCATTTCCTCGTTGGCTTGTCGACGTGCCTTGATGTAGCCGTCGAAGGTGCTGCGGCCGAAGACCAGGTAAGGAATCAACGTCAGGTAGGGAATGAATACCAGCGACAGGGCCCAGGCAATCGAGCCCTGGGCGGTACGCACCGTCAGCACCGCATGGACGGCGGCGATGGAGCCGAGGGTATGGAGCAGCGCGATCAGGTAACCGAAAACATGCGGGCCAAAAAAATCCATGGGGCTGCCTTGCTCCTGAAACTTCAATGCTTAACAGACCATGTTCCAGGGCGAATGTCGCTATTTAATTCACTCGGCGCGGGTCTGAACCGAAGCCTGAAGGCGGCGTCTAACGGCCACTTGTCCTCTGGAGTTTGTGTAATGAATGTTCGTCTGCTGGGTTTGGCCTTGGCCGTTGGCTTGTCGGTTCCTGTGGCGGCTCAGGCGCAGATGCTTCAACCAGGCTTGTGGGAATTGACGACCAGCAACATGAAAGTCGACAACCAGAACCTGCCGGACCTTCAATTGATCCTTGGTCAACTGCAGAATCAGATGACACCTGAACAGCGGGCAATGCTCGAAAAGCAGGGCATCACCATGGGGGGCAAGGGGATTCGGGTGTGCCTGACGCCAGCACAGGTGCAGACCAATGACATCCCGCTGCAGGATCCGCAATCAGGCTGCAAGCAGCAGATCACCGAGCGTACCGGCAACCAGTGGAAATTCCGCTTCAGTTGCCCGAAAGCCCAAGGCAACGGTATCGCGACATTCCAGAGCGATCGTGAATTCACCACCAAGGTCAATGGCACGTTCAACGCCACGGGTATCCAGCAGAACGGCAGCCTGGACACCCGCGCCGTATGGCTGGGGCAGGATTGCGGGACGGTCAAGCCGAGGGCTTGATCAGCGGCCTGTTATCAGGGCCGCCCCAGTGCCTCGTAGAGTGTGTTGAGGTTGTATTCGAAGAGACCGGTAAAGGTGCTGGCCGGTCCGCTGGCGGCGAGGGCATCGGAGTACAGCGTGCCACCGATGTGCGCGCCGCTTTCGTCGGCGATCTGCTTGAGCAGGCGCGCGTCCTTGATGTTTTCCATGAACACGGCTTTGACTTTTGCCTGACGAATCTGGGTGATCAACGCAGCGACTTCCGCGGCTGACGGTTCACGCTCGGTAGACAACCCTTGCGGCGCCAAAAACTCGATACCATAAGCCTGGCCCAGGTAACCGAACGCATCGTGGGACGTGACGATCTTGCGATTGCCCGGTGGCAACGCAGCGAACTTCGCCTTGGCTTCGGCGAGTAGTGCATAAATCTTCTTCAGGTACGCCTGGCTGTTACGTTCGTAGTCGGCCTTGTTCGCCGGGTCGGCCGCCTCCAATGCCTTGGTGATGTTGCCGACATAAAGCACGGCGTTGGCGAGGTTATGCCAGGCGTGTGGGTCGGGAATGGTCTCGCCATCTTCTTCCAGCGAGCGTGGAATCACGCCGCGGCTGGCACTGATGACCGGGGCACCGGTTTCGGTGCTGGTTACCAGGCGATCCAGCCACGGCTCGAAGCCCAACCCGTTCTTGATGATCAGTTTCGCCCCGAGCAATGCCTTGGCGTCGTCCGGCGTGGGTTCATAGGTATGTGCGTCAGCGTCCGGCCCCACCATGTTGGTGATCTGGACATGCTCGCCGCCGACTTGTCGGGTCATGTCGGCAAGGATGCTGAAGCTGGTCACCACATTGAGTTTTTCAGCAGCAGACAGGGACATGGACAGCATCAAGCTGAATATCATGAGCAGGGCGCGCATCAGGTAACACCTCATTGGGATGTAAGCAGGGGCGGGCGGCGCAGCAAGCCGTGCACCGGACCGAATACCACGGACAACAGATATGACGCGCCCGCCACCAGGACGATGGCCGGCCCGCTGGGCAGCGAAAAATAGAAGGACAACAGCAGGCCCAGCCACACCGAGAGACAACCGAGCAATGCAGCGACCAGCATCAACATCGGCAGGCGACGACTCCAGAATCGCGACGCGGCCGCCGGCAGCATCATCAGGCCGACCACCATCAATGCGCCGATGGCCTGGAAGCCGATGACCAGGTTCAGCACCACCAGGGTCAGGAATACGCCGTGTGCCAGTGGACCCAGACGGCTGACGGTTTGCAGAAACAGTGGGTCCAGGGTGTCGAGTAACAGCGGGCGGTAGATCAACGCCATCGCCACCAGACTGGCCGCCGAAACCCAGAGCATGCCGGTGAGTGTCGGGCCGTCCACGGCCAACGCCGAGCCGAATAACAGGTGCAGCAAGTCCAGGCGTTTACCGGCCATACCGAGGATCAACACCCCGGCGGCGAGGGAGATGGGG
The DNA here is from genome assembly GCF_051132085.1 of Pseudomonas sp. R1-15. Lineage (NCBI taxonomy): Bacteria > Pseudomonadati > Pseudomonadota > Gammaproteobacteria > Pseudomonadales > Pseudomonadaceae > Pseudomonas > Pseudomonas sp. R1-15. Next base: position 25,409 of record NZ_CP071660.1, read on the forward strand.
TAGACCGCCGCCAGGCTGGCATCTTCCCGCAGGCCGGTGCGGCGGGTGATCCACGCCGCCAGCCCGGCCATGCTCAAGCCGGCGCCCAGGCCACCCACCGTCAAGGCGGGCAGGCTCAGACCGGCGAACCAGAAACCCAGGGCCGCGCCCGGCAAGATGCCGTGAGCTACCGCATCGCCGATCAGACTCATGCGCCGAAGAATCAGGAACACGCCTAGCGGAGCCGTGCTGCATGCCAACACCAATCCGCCCAACAAGGCCCGGCGCATGAAGACAAATTCCTGGAAGGGCTGCCAGAAGTGCGTGGCGGTGAGCATCAAGCGACCCGCGTGTAAGGCGTCGGGGCGATCAGTTCGGCGCTGCGACCCAATACGCAGCCGGACGGATTGATCAGCAAGGTATGGGGAATGTGTTGATGCACCGCAGCCAAATCGTGACATACCACCACCAGGGTGCGCCCTTCGCGATGCCATCGCTGAATGTTGTCCCACAGCAGCGCCTGGCCTTTTTCATCAAGGGCTGCGTGGGGCTCGTCCAGCAACAGGAGTGGCGCTTCGGTCAGGCTCAGTCGCGCGAGCAGGGCCCGTTGCAACTCGCCACCCGATAACGCCATCAGCGGGCGGTGTTCCAGGCCGCTCAAGGCCCAGTCGTCGAGAACCGCCTTGAGTCGTTGGTTGCGTGCGGCAGGTTCCTGCCGATTACCCCAGGAACCTGCCGCCACCAATTCCTGCAGGCTGATGGGGAATTGCCGATCCAGGTGCTGCTGTTGAGGCAGGAACGACACGCCGCCGCGCCGTTGAACGTTGAGCGAGACCTTCCCCGTCAGTGGCTTCTGTAACCCGGCGAGGACTTTCAGCAGGCTGCTTTTCCCTGATCCGTTGGCGCCAATGATTGCGGTCAGGCTGCCCTCCGGGCGCTCCATGTGCAGAGGTGGAGTGAGAGGGTGCCCGGGGATACCCCAACTCAATCCCTGGCAACGAATCATGAGTCCTCCCGTTGCCAATGGCTTTGGGCGACAGCATCGTGGGCGTGCAGGCTTTCCGCATGAACGACTCGTACGTCAAGGGAGGAAATCCAGGGCAGCGGCCTCAGCGCAATATTCAAGCGCCGCGCGGCATCTTCGCAGAACATAAGGTTCTGCCCATTGGCGAGCGCGAAGGCTTGCTCATCGACGCGTTTGACGGCGGTTTGAACAGCGGTGCCGAGCGCCGCCTCCGCCTCGTTGATCAGCGGTAACACCGGAAACTCATCGAGCTCGGCGTCCAAGCGCAGGTTCAGGATGGCGACGCTGCGCTGGCTATGAGGGGTGGCCACGATACCTTTCTGAGAACCTAGCCACGCGAGAACGTCAGCGTGCTCAAGGTTCGTATTCGCGAAATCGTCGAGGAATTTCTGCTGGATTAATTGCCGCGCCAGCGCTGCCGAACAAGGGCAAGTAGACGAATAAGGAATTTCGATTTGAAGTTCCACGTGGAACACTGAGTTTTTAAGGCGGGCTTCGATAACGATGGGATAACGCTTCCAGCCGGCTAGTGGGCTGATCAAAGCGGGGCGCTTGTACATCAGATCGGTGCGCAGAGTCAGTGAAGCACTCCGGGACAAACCTTCATGACTGTCCAGAAACTCTTGCAGGATCCGGCGTAGTAGGTCCGGAGAAAGCGCGGTGTCCTCAAGCTTTTCGAGTGCCACATACAAACGCGACATATGGATGCCACGCGCTTCGCCATCATCGAGACTGACGCCGGCGTCGGCAGAGGCGCTCAAACGCTGGCCGTCCACCAGCACCGGCACGGCGATGCCGCACATGCCCACCCAATCCAGCGACATGGCTTTACGAGATGCCTGCGCAGCAATGTCCGGCAGAGTTAACGCGTTCATTTTCGAGGTCCATGAGAGGTTCGTTTTTAATGTTATAGTATAACAGTAAAATCGACGAGGCCTTTTTCATGAACAGAGTTTCATCTCGAAGTTCCACGTGAAACCTCAGCGTGAAGACTCCTGGCAGCCATTCATGCGACCGCATATAAAACTGCCTTTGGTGCCGCCAGAACTGGAAAAACGGTTGATCGTCGTCCAACCCACACGGCGACTGTATCCAACCCAGGCTTCGCCATCGGAGGCCAGTCCAGTGAAGAAGGTCAGTTGGCCGTATCGGCTGTTTGTCTGGGCCCAATAGCGGTGGCCAGCCACCTCATAGCCACGCAGATAAATTGTATTGCCAGCCGTAGCGACGCTGTAGGCATTGCCCTGTCCATCTACGCAGGCGAGCACATTGGCGCTGCGAGTGCAGTTGCCCGACAAAGCGCCTTGCGCTGATACGCCCATCGTTATCAGCAGCAGCGGCGCTGCGAACAGGTATTTGAAGAGGTTGAGCATTTATAAGAACCCAGATGCGGAAAAGGGTTGGCTGCATTCCAGCGTAATACTATAACATTGAAAACAATGACCCCCTTAGCCGAACCGAAACCTGATACGAGCCACAAAAGCGGCCGCCCCGATGAGGATAACCTGATGCCCAACCGTCTTCCCGTTACCGTGCTGTCCGGATTTCTCGGGGCCGGTAAAAGCACCTTGCTCAATCATGTGCTGCGTAATCGCGAGAACCTTCGCGTCGCCGTCATCGTCAACGATATGAGCGAGATCAACATCGATGGCAGCGAAGTGCAGCGAGATGTCACCCTCAATCGCGCCGAGGAAAGATTGGTCGAAATGAGTAATGGCTGTATCTGCTGCACGCTGCGCGAGGATCTTCTGGAGGAAGTGGGTAAGCTTGCCAGGGAAGGCCGCTTCGATTATCTGCTGATCGAATCCACGGGCATTTCGGAGCCGATGCCGGTCGCCGAAACCTTCACCTTTCGCGATGAAGAAGGGCGCAGCCTGGCGGACGTTGCGAGGCTCGACACGATGGTGACAGTGGTCGATGGCGTGAATTTCCTCAAGGATTACCAGGCCGCGGAAAACCTTTCCACCAGGGGCGAAACCCTCGGGGACGAAGATGAGCGCTCGATAACCGATTTGCTGATCGAGCAGATCGAGTTCGCCGACGTGATCCTGATCAGCAAGATTGATCTCATAAGCCGCTCCGAGCGGGAAGAGTTGAGCGCAATCCTGTCGCGCCTGAATGCCCAGGCGCAGGTTATTCCCATGGTCATGGGGCAGGTACCGCTGGGGCAGATCCTTGATACGGGCCGCTTCGATTTTGAACGCGCGGCGCAGGCGCCCGGTTGGCTGCGGGAGTTGCGCGGCGAGCATGTGCCCGAAACCTTGGAATACGGCATCGCATCGACTGCTTACCGCGCCCGTCGCCCGTTTCATCCCCAACGATTCTTCAACTTTATCGACCGCCCATGGACCAATGGCACGCTCCTGCGCTCCAAAGGTTTTTTCTGGCTCGCCAGCAAACATGAGGAAGCCGGCAGTTGGTCCCAGGCCGGCGGGTTGATGCGTCACGGGTTCGCCGGGCGCTGGTGGCGGTTCGTGCCGAAAAGCCAGTGGCCGCAGGATGAGGAGAGCATCGCCGCGATCATGAAAAGCTGGCTGGAGGCCTCCGGTGATTGCCGCCAGGAGCTGGTATTCATTGGTCAGAATATAGACTTCGCGCTGCTCGCCACCGAACTGGACGCTTGCCTGCTAACCGACGCGGAGATGAGCCTGGGCATCGAGCGCTGGCGGCAGTTGCCAGACCCGTTCGGCCCCTGGCATGACGAGGTCGCGGCGTGATGCTGGCGCCTCGTCTGAAGCAGCTGCGGCAGGTCCAGGGAGACACGCCGCTTACCTTCGCGCAGATTCTGGATGACGACACCAACCTGGCAGTGTGGCAGCGTCACCTCCCGGCGCATATCAGCGATTTCGCAGTGATGCTGCTCTCGATGGGCCAACCCCTGGCCGAGTCGATGGTGCTTGAGCTACCGAGCGAGGATACGCAGCCGGCGTTGCATGGCCTTGCCGCGGGTTTCGGCGATCTGCACGGATATGAAGGGTTCGTCGCGGATGTCGCTTGGCTGGTCAGTGCGTTTGCCTGCCTCCTCGGTGCCCGGCGCGTCGGGCTGCGCTTGCGAGCGTTGGATACGGCGATGTGCCCACGTTTTCACGTCGACCATGTGCCGGTGCGGCTGATCACCACCTATGCCGGCGTCGGCAGCCAATGGCTCATGGAAGGCGTCATGGACCGTCGACGATTGGCCCAGCCTGAAGCAGAGCCTGCCGACGCGAGTCTGATTCAGCAGATGCGCAGCGGTGATGTGGCGCTGCTCAAAGGTGAAAAGTGGCAAGGCAATGAAGGTCACGGGCTGATCCACCGCTCACCGCATTTGGCGCCCGGCGAACGGCGTTTGATCCTTTCGCTGGATTGGCTGGCCTAAGGCTTGAGCCAGTGTCCCTGGCTTTGGCTTTCGCAAAAGGGTTTCAGGTAAGCCGCATCGGTGGCTACGCCGTAATAGTGAATATCCTGGCGATAAGGCATATTGGCGACTTGGGCGTCGCTGCAAATGCCAAATGCCCCGCCAGGGCACTGATCGACATACTGCACATCGACCTTCTGCCCGGCCAGGCTGGGTTGACAGAAGCCGTCGGCGAACAGTTTTTGCGGAATGTTGCGGTTTTGCTGGCAGACTCTGACATCGAGCCGTTCCGCCTGGCTGTGCACTACACACGCCTGGGCCAAGGCCTGGGTCGAGGTCAGCAGTAGTAACAGCCAACCGATCATTCGCATTTAAACCTCCGTCGAAAGCTATCGATCATGTTGCAGAACATACCCACCCATGTGATTGCCGGCCCTTTGGGAGCAGGCAAGACCAGCCTGATCAGGCAATTGCTGGCTCAGCGTCCGGCTGATGAGCGGTGGGCCGTGCTGATCAACGAGTTCGGCCAGATCGGCCTGGATGCCGCGCTGCTGACCCAGGCCGCCGATGGTATCGCATTGGGCGAAGTGGCCGGGGGCTGTTTGTGTTGCGTCAATGGAGCGCCGTTTCAGATCGGCCTTGGCCGTTTATTGCGCAAGGCGCGGCCGCACCGTCTGTTCATCGAACCCTCCGGGCTGGGTCATCCGGCGCAGCTCTTGCGACAGCTGAACGAAGCGCCCTGGCTTGGCGTGCTGACGATCCAGCCTTGTGTGCTGGTCCTGGATGCCCAGGCAATGGCGAACGGCAGGCTGTTGCCCGATGCGCAACGACAGGTCCTGGCTGACGCCGGGTTGCTGGTGCTGAACAAGTCCGAAGACCTTACCGACGCCGATCGCGTGGGCATTACTTCCCAATTGCCCGAGATTGCGCTGTATTGGACCCATCAGGCTGCGTTGCCGATTGATCGGCTGCCCGGCCTGGCGAATCGCGGCGACGGAGCTGTGGATAACTTGGCTGTCGATAACTTGAATGTGCCCAAGAGCCTGGGGCAGATGCCGGCCATCTGGAGTGACCCGACGTTGCCGATCTGCCTGCATCAGCAGCAGGGCGAAAGCTGGAGTATCGGTTGGCGCTGGCATCCGGACCAACGATTCGACGTCGGGCAGCTGTCTCGATGGCTGCACGGCAAAGGCTGGAAGCGCGCGAAGATGGTTATCCACAGCGAGGGCGGTTGGGTTTCCGCCAATGCGTTGGACGCAGGGCCGCTGGAGTGGCAAGCGAGCGAGTGGCGACAGGATTCGCGAATCGAACTGATCTTCGCCGAACCACAAGACGTGGAACTCCTTCAAGCGGGCCTGGCGAGCTGCCGACGCCCTTGAATCAGCCTGGTTTCAGGGCTTCCATTTGTTGTGTTCCTGACGCCACTGGCTCAGCTCGATAACCTCGGCCCGGGGCCGGGTCTGGACCGGCTCGATGGGCGCCTGCGCGGTTTCTTCGAACGGCATCGGATAGGGTGCCAGTTCGATGTGTGCACTGTGGGCGCCGAATTGAGTGATGGTGCCGGTATGACGCGTCTCGCCCGTCACTGTGAATTCGAAGTTATAGACACGTGCCAGGCGCCGTCGCCCGCTGCCGTCTTTCACAAACCCGATCTTGCGCAGCGCCACGTTGCCATCCAGCAGCTCGATCTTGAGATTGGCGCAGTGTTGCATGACCCTCGCCAGAGCCCGTTCGCGCAAGCCGTGGTTGTGCCACAGCCAGGCGCCACCGGTAGCCAGCAGCATCAGCACGAAAATGTTTCCAAGGGTCAGCATGAACGAAGTGCTCCAACAAGTTGCCGTCAGCTTAACTGCGTCGCCGGTCTGTCGTACAGGCTGCGTTTAGTCGCATACTGCGCCGCTTGAATTTCATTCGTTTTACGGAAGCTTCCTGCATGAAACGTACGCCTCATCTGCTTGCCATCCAGTCCCATGTGATATTTGGTCACGCCGGCAACAGTGCTGCCGTGTTTCCAATGCAGCGGGTCGGCGTCAATGTATGGCCGCTCAATACCGTGCAGTTTTCCAATCACACCCAATACGGGCAGTGGGCCGGAGAAGTGCTGGCGCCTGCTCAGATTCCACTTCTGGTAGAGGGGATCGCGGCCATTGGCGAGCTGGGCAATTGCGACGCGGTGCTGTCCGGTTATCTGGGCAGCGCTGCCCAGGGGCAAGCAATCCTGGCGGGCGTGGCGCGGATCAAGGCTTGCAATCCCAAGGCGCTGTATCTGTGTGACCCGGTCATGGGGCATCCGGAGAAGGGCTGCATCGTGGCGCCCGAGGTGAGCGAGTTTCTGCTGGAAGAGGCCGCTGCCGTGGCGGACATCATGTGTCCGAACCAGTTGGAACTGGACAGTTTTGCCGGGCGCAAGGCGCAATCATTGTTCGATTGCCTGGCCATGGCACGTGGGCTGTTGGCTCGTGGACCGAAGGTGGTGCTGGTCAAACACCTGGCTTACCCCGGCAAGCCCGACGACAGCTTCGAGATGTTGCTGGTCACGGCTGACGGGGGCTGGCACTTGCGTCGTCCATTGCTGGCGTTTCCCCGTCAGCCGGTAGGGGTAGGTGACCTGACCTCGGGGTTGTTCCTGGCGCGGATACTGTTGGGCGACAGCCTGGTGGCAGCATTCGAATTCACCGCTTCGGCGGTACACGAAGTGCTGCTGGAAACCCAGGCGTGTGCCAGCTACGAGCTGCAACTGATCCGTGCCCAGGATCGGATCGCCCACCCGCGCGTGCGCTTCGAGGCCACGCCGATCAGCCTTTGACGCATGCAAACTGAGGGGAGCGAGCCAGATTGATATCTGGTGCCCCTGTGGCGAGGGAGCTTGCTCCCGCTCGGCCGGTCCGACGTCTCGGGCGCAGCAGTCGCGAAACCGGCTGATGCGGTCTGCCTGCAGGAGTGCCAGGGCCTGCTACGCAGGCCAGCGGGAGCAAGCTCCCTCGCCACGGGATTTCGGTTGCCTGGGCTGACGCTATCGCGAGCAGGCTCGCTCCCACAGTTGGTTTTCGGTGGCCTTTACGGCCCGTCCGCCTTGATTTCCTGATAACGCCGTTCCAGCTCCTGACGGATCTGCCGACGCTGCTGGGCTTGTTCGTAGCGGCGCTTCTCCTCACTGTTCTGCGGGTGCAATGGCGGGACGGGCGCAGGTTTGCGTTGGTCATCCACGGCAACCATGGTGAAAAAGCAGCTGTTGGTATGGCGCACCGAGCGTTCACGAATATTCTCGGTCACGACCTTGATGCCCACTTCCATCGACGTGTTGCCGGTGTAGTTCACCGACGCCAGGAACGTCACCAGCTCGCCGACGTGGATCGGCTCACGAAAGATGACCTGGTCGACCGAGAGCGTCACCACGTAGCGCCCGGCGTAACGGCTGGCGCAGGCATAGGCAACTTCATCGAGGTATTTGAGCAAGGTGCCGCCATGGACATTGCCAGAGAAGTTGGCCATATCGGGGGTCATCAACACCGTCATCGACAGCTGGGCGTTTCCGGGTTCCATAACGTTCTCACGGTTCAAGGCAGCAATTTCGGGGAGGCGCCTCTGCGGGCGTTGGGGTGTGGCCACTCGTTTTCCAGCCACCCATATCGGGACGCTGCGCCGTTGCTTGCCGTCACGCTTGGGTGGATCTGTTTCCATATATTGCACCGTCTTTTTGCAGGAAGTCGCGGTGTTAACCTGCAAAAGCCCGTCAGACTAGGCATTTCCTACAAAAGGACCGGAACCGCCCGACTCCGCGTCGAGGTAATTCACACAAGGAGCCCTCACTATGCATGCCATCAGCTTCATTCAGGACCTGGCGATCATCATGCTGGTGGCGGGGCTGGTGACGGTACTCTTTCATCGTTTCAAGCAACCGGTAGTGCTGGGCTACATCGTCGCCGGCTTCATCATCGGCCCGCATACGCCACCGTTCGGTTTCATCCACGACGAAGAAACCATCAAGACCCTGGCCGAGCTCGGGGTGGTCTTCCTCATGTTCTGCCTTGGGCTGGAATTCAGCCTGCGCAAACTGTTCAAGGTTGGCGCCACGGCGTTCATCGCAGCATTCCTCGAAATTGTCCTGATGATCTGGATCGGCTATGAAATCGGCCGCTGGTTCGACTGGAATACCATGGACTCGCTGTTTCTCGGCGCGATCCTGGCGATCTCCTCAACCACCATCATCGTCAAGGCGCTCAATGACCTGAAAATGAAAAACGAGCGCTTTGCGCAGTTGATTTTCGGGGTGCTGATCGTCGAAGACATCCTCGGCATCGGCATCATCGCCTTGCTCTCGAGCATCGCCGTCAGCGGCACGGTGAGTTCCGGCGAGGTGTTCTCCACGGTCGGCAAGTTATCGTTGTTCATGATCGTGGCGTTGGTCATCGGTATCCTGCTGGTGCCCAGATTGCTGGCGTACGTAGCGAAATTCGACAGTAACGAGATGCTGTTGATCACGGTGTTGGGACTTTGCTTCGGCTTCTGCCTGCTGGTGGTGAAGCTTGAATACAGCATGGTGCTGGGGGCATTCCTGATCGGTGCGATCATGGCCGAGTCCCGGCAGTTGCTGAAAATCGAGCGCCTGGTAGAGCCGGTGCGCGACTTGTTCAGCGCGATATTTTTCGTGGCGATCGGGCTCATGCTCGATCCGGCGATCTTGCTTCAATACGCCTGGCCGATTGCCGTGATCACCTGCGCAGTCGTGCTGGGCAAGATGCTCTCCTGTGGTCTTGGCGCCTTTATCGCTGGCAATGACGGACGCACCTCCCTGCGAGTCGGGATGGGACTTTCACAGATCGGCGAATTTTCGTTCATCATCGCTTCGCTGGGCATGACCTTGCAGGTGACCAGCGATTTTCTTTACCCGGTGGCGGTGGCTGTGTCGGTACTGACCACGCTGCTGACGCCTTACTTGATTCGGGCCGCGGATCCGCTGTCAGTCAGGCTGGCCTCGGCGATGCCGCAACGGCTGACGCGCGTGCTGGGCATGTATGGCGAATGGTTGCGCAGTATTCAGCCACAGGGCGAGAGCGCTATGGTGGCCGCCATGATCAGGCGAATCCTGCTGCAGGTCGGCATCAACCTGGCATTGGTCATCGCGATTTTTGTTTCGGGCGGCTATTTCGCCGAGCGGATGTCGGTTTACCTGCAAGCCTGGATCAGCGATCCGAGCTGGCAAAAAGCATTGATCTGGGGCGGGGCGCTGCTGTTGTCGCTACCGTTCCTGATCGCTGCGTACCGCAAGCTCAAGGCGCTGTCGATGCTGCTGGCGGAGTTGGGTGTCACTCCGGAGATGGCCGGCCGCCACACGCAGCGCGTGCGTCGGGTCATCGCCGAAGTGATCCCGATCCTGTCGCTGCTGGTGATTTTCCTGCTGCTGGCAGCCTTGTCGGCCAGTATCCTGCCGACCAACAAGTTGCTGGTATTGATTGCCGTGGTGGCGACTGCGGTGGCGGCGCTGCTCTGGCGCTGGTTCGTCCGCCTGCATACGCGGATGCAGGTGGCCTTGCTCGATACGCTGGACAATCACAAGGAGTCGTCCGGGCATTGACCGGCGCCAGGCATGGACGTGTCAGCTTTCCAGCCAGACATCCCGTGCCCAGTGCCAGACAGATTCCCAGGTTTCCTCGGCAATCAGCTCTTCCTCGGCCTGCCACAGCACCACCGTGCCGTCTTCTTCGACGCAATAATAATCGTCGCCGTCCTGGCAGATCGGGATCAGGCTGCGATCGACACCCGCATCCCAGGCATTGGCTGCCACGTCGGGCAAGTAGGTATGGGATTGCGGATCGGTAACGGTCACCGGCTCCAGGCTGCCATAGACTACGTCGCTGACAGTCAGCAAAAACTCCCTGAAGACGAACGGGATATCGATGAACAGTTGCTCCTCGATCTCTACCAGCAAGTCTTCGTCAGGCAACTCCAGTGGAACCGGTACAGGTTCGTTGGCTTCACGCAGTTGTTCGATGATTTCTTCCACGTCCGGGGATCCTCTTTCTCAATGGCGCGGTTTCATATGGGGCGGTTTATACAGTAGCTCGCTATAGATGCAACCGTGAAATAGAAAACCCCGGCCAAGGCCGGGGTTTTTATTTCAACATGCGAAACGTGCAAAGGTTCAACCGTTCTGGCGGATACCTGCAACCAGCCAAGGCTGGTTCTCGCCTTGGGCACGTTCCATGTTCCAGCTTTCGCTGAACGCTTCGCCCTGGTCGAAGCGAGAGTCCTTCGACACGCCGACAAAGGTCAGGGTGGCGATGGTCTTGTCTGCCCGATCGTCGACGCCGTCCAGTTGCACCTGCAGGTTGTCGATGTAGGTGGACTGGTAGCCGTCGCCCAGTTCGGCGCGTTCACGCTTGAGGAACTCCAGCAATTGCGGGGTTACGAACTCGGCGATCTTGTCCATTTCGTTCGAGTCCCAATGCTGCTGCAAGGACATGAAGTGGCTGCGAGCGGCTTCGATGAAACGTTGTTCGTTGAACCAGGCGGGTGCGTTGATCACCGGGCGGGCGGCCACTGGAGCGGCTGAGCCACCGAAGATCGAGCCGCTGGCAGGCTGCTGGTTGAACACTTCACGTTGCATTGGCGCGTGACCGGCCGGAGCGAGTTGCTCCTGCTGCTTGCGACGACGGGCGGCAATGAAGCGGAAGACCAGGAAGGCGATGACCGCCATGATCAGGATGTCGAAGATCTGCATGCCCTGGAAGCCGTCGCCCATGAACATGGAGGCGAGCAGGCCACCGGCGGCGATGCCGGCCAGTGGGCCGAGCCAGCGCGAAGCACCGCTGGCCTTGGTGGCAGCGCCAGCCGCACCGGCCGCGCCTGCGGTGGCAGCGGTTGAACCGGCGGCAGAGGACGGCGCCATCTGGCTGGTCTGGTGAGTCGGGGCGGCGCCCGAACTTTTACCACCGCCAAAACGCTTGGCGGCATTGGCGTCGATGGCCATCGTCAGGCCGATGCACAACGCCATGGCGATGCTAAGAAAACGTTTCATATTAAGGCATTCCCATTTGTGGATAGCACGCGCGCCATGTTGCACAGGTGAACTGTTGCTGGCTAGCGGCAGAGTGTTTCGGGCTTTTGCGTGACAGCTGAGGTTCAGCTTCAGATGCGCAAGAAGGCCTGTTCGCTTTGGGCTGTAGGAAAGGGGGACAAGTTCTATCGGAATGCTGAGTGGTTCCCTGTGGGAGCGAGCCTGCTCGCGAAGACGATGTATCAGTGACATCAGTGTCAACTGATCCAACCCCTTCGCGAGCAGGCTCGCTCCCACAGGTTCTTTTAGATCGCTTCCAGCTTGGCATACCCCAGCATCAGCCATTTGCTGCCTTCGCTGAAGTTCACCTGGACGCGGGCCTGGGCACCGGCGCCTTCGAAATTGAGGATCACGCCGTCGCCAAACACCGAATGCCGCACAGCCTGGCCGAGGCTGAAGCCGGTTTCCGGAATGTCGCTACCGCCAAACAGGCTGCTGGTGCCTTGCTGGTTGCCGCCAAACGGTCGGCTGACGCTGTTGGACAGGCGTACTTCCTGGATAAGACCTTTCGGCACTTCGCGTACGAAGCGTGACACTTTATTGTAGGTCTCGCTGCCATACAGGCGACGGGTTTCAGCGTAGGTCAGCACCAGGTTCTGCATCGCGCGGGTGATGCCGACGTAGGCCAGGCGACGTTCCTCTTCGAGGCGTCCCGGCTCCTCCAGGCTCATCTTGTGGGGGAACAGGCCTTCCTCCATGCCCACCAGGAACACATACGGGAACTCCAGACCCTTGGCGCTGTGCAGCGTCATCAGTTGAATGCTGTCTTCATGCTCGTCGGCCTGGGTGTCGCCGGCTTCCAGGGAGGCATGACCGAGGAAAGCCGACAACGGGGACAGGTCTTGGTCTTCTTCGGTGTTTTCGAAGTTGCGCGCGGCGCTGACCAGTTCCTCGAGGTTTTCCACCCGCGCCTGGCCTTTCTCGCCTTTTTCCGCCTCGTGGTAGGCGATCAGGCCGGACTGCTCGATGACGGTCTGGGTCATCAGGTGCAGCGGCATCTCGGCGCATTTGGCGGCGAGGTCTTCGATCAGGTCCATGAACGCTTTCAGCGCACCGGCGGCGCGCCCGGTAACGCCTTTGTTGTCGACCAGCTGGCGCATGGCTTCCCACATCGACACGTGGCTATGGCGCGCATGGTCGCGAATCGCCTCGACGGTTTTCTCGCCGATGCCCCGGGTCGGCACGTTGATCACCCGCTCCAGGGCCGCGTCGTTGCCGCGTCCTTCGATCAGGCGAAGGTAGGCCATGGCGTTCTTGATTTCCGCGCGCTCGAAGAAGCGTTGGCCGCCATAGATTCGGTAAGGGATCCGTTCGCGCAGCAAGGCTTCTTCCAATACCCGCGATTGAGCGTTGGAGCGATAGAGAATGGCGATATCGCTGCGGGCCAAGCCGGTTTTCAACGCGCTCTCGATGGTCTCCACTACATAGCGGGCCTCATCGTGTTCATTGAAAGCGGCGTACAGATTGATCGCCTCGCCTTCGCCGCCGTCGGTCCACAATTCCTTGCCCAGGCGCCCGGTATTGTTTGCGATCAACGCGTTGGCGGCCTTGAGGATACCGGCGGTGGAGCGGTAGTTCTGCTCCAGGCGGATGACCTCGGCGTCGGGGAAATCCGCCGAGTACTGATGAATGTTTTCGATCTTGGCGCCGCGCCAGCCGTAGATCGACTGGTCGTCGTCACCTACCACCATCAGGCTGTCGCCACCCTTGGCCAGCAGGCGCAACCAGGCGTACTGAACAGCGTTGGTGTCCTGGAATTCGTCCACCAGCACATGCCGGAAGCGTTTTTGATAATGAGCCAGCAGGCCTGGGTGGTCGCGCCACAGGTCCAGGGCTCGCAGCAGCAGCTCGGAAAAGTCGATGACTCCGGCGCGTTGGCATGCCGCTTCATAGGCTTCGTAGATGCTGCGCATGGTCGCCAGGAACAGGTCGCCACTGGCCTGGATGTGCTGCGGGCGCAAGCCTTCGTCTTTCTGACCGTTGATGAACCATTGGGCCTGACGGGCGGGCCAGCGCTGTTCGTCCAGGCCCAGTTCACGGATGACCCGCTTGACCAGGCGCTGCTGGTCATCGCTGTCGAGGATCTGGAAGGTCTGGCTCAGGCCGGCCTCCTGCCAATGGGCCCGCAACAGGCGGTGCGCCAGGCCGTGGAACGTGCCGACCCACATGCCGGCCGGGTTGAGGCCCATCAACTGCTCGATGCGATGGCGCATCTCGGCAGCGGCCTTGTTGGTGAAGGTCACCGACAGGATCGAATGGGGCGAGGCGTTCTCGACCTGGATCAACCAGGCGATACGGTGCACCAGCACTCGGGTCTTGCCGGAGCCGGCACCGGCCAGGACCAATTGACGACCGACGGAGGCAGCAACTGCCTGGCGTTGGGCGTCGTTCAGGGAATTCAGCAGAAGGGAGAGATCATCGCGCATCGAGGCATTCTAGGGTGCGGCGTCACCCCGGGCAAACCGAGCTTTGCATCAGCCGATAAAAAGCCTCCTGGGTGATGACCGGTTGGTCAGCGGCTACAAGCATGGGCGGGGCTCGCTTTCCAAGGTTATTACCCAATGGAATCGCGACTTTTTCGCGGTTTTTATGAGCAGGAGCAGTGTGGGATGGCCTTTGGCTTGTGTATGCTCGGTGCTCGTTTCGGGTGCAGCACGCGCCCCTGAATAAGAACAAGAACATCGCCTATGACCTCCAGTTCCGATCTGGCGGGGCCCTGCGTGGAGCCGCGCCTCATCTGCAAGCAGTACGCCACGGAAATGGCCGTCGAACGCACCAGGCTGTTATATCAGGGTTCGCTGCTGCCCACGCTGTTCATGCTGCTCAACGGGCTGGTGTGCGCGGCGCTGTTATGGACGCCGTCGCGCTACTTTCTGGTCAGCGTCTGGTTGGTCTGGTTGCTGTCGCTGGTGGCGTTGCGGGTGATTCAGGTGGCCGCGTTCGATTCGGCGATACCAAGCCGCCAGGCGCACCCGATCTGGTTGCGCATGTTCCTGCTGGGCTCGGCCATGACCGGCCTGACGCTGGCCGGTGCCGGTATCGCCCTGGTCCCGGCGGACAGCTTCCAACAACAGGCCTGGGTATTCGGCCTGATCGGCGCGGCCACGCTGTCAGCGAGTGTCGCCTATGCCGTGAGCCTTGCGGCGTTCCTGTCCTTTACCTTGCCCTGCCTGTTGCCGGCCATCGGTTATCTTTTCTGGGGCGGCGACGAGCAGCAGCGTGGCTGGGGCTGGCTTGGGCTGGTGGTGCTGGTTTCGCTGAGTGTGGTGGCCTGGCAGGTCAATCGGCTGATACAGAACGGCATGCTGCGCCGGTTCCAGAACCAGGCACTGATCGAGCATCTGCAGCAAGCACAAGCCCGCGGCGCCCAGCTTAACGAGGCATTGGCCCGGGAGGTCGAACAACGCCGTTCTGCCGAAGCCCAGCTGCGTACGGCGCAGGTTGGCCTGGAGGCGCGGGTCGCACAGCGCAGCCTTGAACTGGAGGCGGCCAGCCAGGCGCTGAGTAAAAGCGAAGCACGCCTGGCACTGGCGCTCAAGGCCAGTGAGTTGGGGTTGTGGGATTGGAACCTGCAGACCGATGAGGTCCATCACACCCAACTCAAGGAGCTGTTTGGCCTGGAACCCGAGTACATAACGGCGATGCTCAGTCATCTCACCCCGCGCCTGCATCCGCAGGATCTTCCGGCGCTCAAGCGTGCCCTGGTAGAGCATCTCAAGGGCCGCAGCGAGGATTACCAGATTGAATACCGCGTCCGTCATGGCGACGGCCATTGGGTCTGGATCGAAGACCGTGGCCGGGCGGTGGAGCGCAGCGCGAGCGGTCGAGTGCTGCGCATGGTCGGCACCCGGCGAGACATCAGCGCCAGCAAAGAGCTTGAACAACAGCGGCAACTGGCGGCCACGGTCTTTGAAGCGGCCAGCGAAGGCATTGTGATTTTCGACCCCAACTACGCGTTGCTGGCGGCCAACCAGGCGTTCGCCCGGGTTACCGGCTTCGATATCGCCGACATGCTGGGGCGCAGCGTGGTCGACCTACCCTGCAGTCGCGATGCACGCCGGCACTATCCGATCATTCGCCAAGCCCTCAAGCAGCATGGCACCTGGCAAGGCGAGCTGGTGGAAGCGCGGGCCAACGGTGAACTCTACCCGCAGTGGTTGCAGTTGAATGTGGTGCGTGATCTGCGAGGAAAAGTCAGCCATGTGGTGGGCTTCTTCGCCGATCTCTCGGCCCGCCGCGAATCCGAGGAGCGGATGCGCTACCTCACTCATTACGACGAGCTGACCGGATTGGCCAACCGCTCGCTGTTCCGCGAGCGCCTGCACGAGGCCCATCAACGAGTTCGCCAGGGCGGGCGCCGCAGCCTGGCACTGCTGCACATCAACCTTGATCGCTTCAAGTTGCTCAACGACAGCCTCGGCCACGATATCGCCGACCAGTTGCTGCAGAAAATGGCTCGCCGCCTGATCAATGCGTTGCCGGAAGCCGACACCATTGCCAGGCTGTCCGGAGACGAGTTCGCCGTGTTGTTCGACGCCTATGGCAACCTTTCCAGCCTGGCGAGGGTAGCGACCCGGCTATCTGCCAAGCTGCGGCTGCCCCTGACGATCGAGGGGCATGAACTGGTGGTCAGCGCTTCGATCGGCATCAGCCTGTTGCCCGACAACGCTCGGGAAATCTCCACGCTGGTCAGCCAGGCGAACATGGCGATGCAACACGCCAAGCACCTGGGCGGCAATAGCTTCCAGTTTTATACCGACAGCCTTCAGGCCAGCACGCTGGAACGTCTGCAATTGGAGAACCAGTTGCGCAAGGCACTTGAGGAACAGCAACTGAGCGTTTTCTACCAGCCCAAACTGTGCCTGGCGACCGGTCGCCTGAACGCGGCCGAGGCGCTGGTGCGCTGGGACCATCCGACCATGGGCCAGATTCCACCCGCTGACTTCATCGGCTTGGCCGAGGAGACCGGGCTGATCGGACCCATTGGCGAATTCGTGCTCCGCCAGGCCTGCTGGCAGGCGTGCGAATGGCAGCGCCAGGGGCTTGCGCCTATCAGGGTGTCAGTCAATCTCTCGGTGCATCAGTTGCGCCAGGGAAAACTCGTCAGTCTTGTACGCCAAGTGTTGGAGGAGACCGGCCTGGCCCCGCAATACCTGGAGCTGGAGCTGACCGAGAGCCAGTTGCTCGACAGCGTCGAGCACATCATCGCTACGTTCCAGCAACTGCGCGATCTTGGGGTCAAGCTGGCGATTGATGACTTTGGCACCGGCTATTCTTCGCTGAGCTATCTCAAACGTATCCCGGTGGATTACGTGAAGATCGACCAGGCATTTGTTCGTGGCCTGGCGGAGGGCGGGGAGGACGCAGCCATCACCCGGGCAATCATCGCCATGGCTCATGGGCTGTCGCTCAAGGTAGTGGCCGAAGGTGTCGAGCGGCAGGAGCAGCTGGATTTCCTGAAAAACGAGCAATGCGACGAGGTTCAAGGCTATCTCATCAGCCGACCGGTGGGAGCCGAAGGCTTGGCCCGCCTGATGCTCGAGCAGAATAAGCCTGCTTTGTAGCAAAGGGCCCAAGGTACTGCGATGGCTAGCCTTCGTAACGGCTACACGAAGCGTCCCCCGCCAAAACAAGGGGGAACAAGGCCAATTCAGTTACGTATTGGGCGGGCAGAAAGCCAATTCCTGTAGTATAACTACAAGCTTGCTACATCCCGGCACCCGCCCCATAACAAGAGTCCAGTCCTTTGAACCTGTTGCAACACATCGCCCAGTCGCGCCATCTGCTACGCAAGTCGGAACTGAAGGTCGCCGATCATGTACTGCTTGATCCTGCGGCTGTGATGCACAGTTCCATGGCCGACTTGGCCCACAGCGTCGGCATCAGCGAACCGACCATCGTGCGTTTTTGCCGCGCGATCGGTTGTTCGGGTTTTCAGGACCTGAAGCTCAAATTGGCGCAGAGCCTGGCGGCGGGTGCGAGTTTTGGCCAATTCGCGATTCATGAAGACGATTCGGTCGCCGATTACAGCCTGAAAATCTTCGACACGACCCTGCACACCCTGATGGAAGTTCGCGAGAAGCTCGATCCGGTGGCGTTGCAAAAAGCGGTTACGGCCATGTCCCAGGCCCAACGTGTCGAGTTCTATGGTTTTGGTGCTTCTGGCGCGGTCGCGGCCGATGCCCAGCACAAGTTCTTCCGTCTGTTGCTCACGGCGGCGGCCTATTCCGATCCACACATGCAGGCAATGTCGGCGGTCACGTTGAAGCCTACCGACGTGGCGATCTGTATTTCCCAGTCGGGTCGCTCCAAGGACTTGTTGATCACTGCGAACCTGGTACGCGAAAGCGGTGCTTCGCTGATCACCTTGTGCCCGAGCCAGACGCCATTGGCTGAGTTGTCGACGGTGAACCTGGCGATAGACGTGCATGAAGATACGGAAATCTACACGCCATTGACCTCGCGCATCGCGCATCTGGTGGTCATCGATGTGTTGGCCATGGGCGTCGCCATGGCGCGCGGCCCGAGCCTGGTCAATCACCTCAAGAGTGTGAAGCGCAGCCTTCGCAGCTTGCGGTTGTCGCCCAAGTCGGTGAAGGCGCTGGATGACTGAGCGCTGTTCCCGGGGTTGAGGGGTTTCTGTGGCAGGGGAGCACCCCTGCGAATTCATCGTTCTGTAACGCTCGCGCCGCCAAATCGTCATCGCGCGCCGTCATCTTGAAACTCCCGTATACGTCTTGGGAGTCTCGACATGACCCAGTCCTACGAAGACCGCAGCGCCGCCAAAACCCGTCGCCAACAGGAAGACCAACGCCGCATGGCGTTCCGCCGCGCGATCGAAGATCGCTATGAGCAACGGCAGCTTCTGGCAGAAATCAGCGAATTTCCTGACGCCGTAGAGTTCAATTACTGGCAGGCAGCGCCGGCGGCTTCCCGTCGAAACGCTCAACCAGGCCGATAATCTGGGCGCGCTCGCCGCGCACGAATGCCAGAAAGGCATGAGCCACCGGTGACAAGCGCTTAGCCCTGGCCTGCACCAGGCACCAGCTGCGGTACAGCGGCAGCTCCTCAACCGGCAACTCGATGAGTGCGCCGGAGCTTAGCTCGCGGCTTACGGCGTGGCGCGTCAACAGTGCCACGCCCAGCCCGGCCACCACGCACTCGCGCTGGGCCTCCGCCGACGCCACTTCCAGCGTCTGGGTGAAATGCACCCGCTTCTCCTTGAAATACTCCTCGCACGCCAGCCGCGTGCCCGAACCGGGCTCGCGCAACAGCAGCGTATAAGGTTCCAGGTCCTGCAGCCGCAGCGGGCCAATGTGGCAAAGCGGATGGTCGGGTGGCGCCACGGCAACGATCGGGTTGTTGAGAAATGGCAGGAATTCCAGGCCCATGTCCTGGGGAACCATCGACATGATCACTAGATCGTCACGGTTGTCTGAAAGGCGCCGGATCACCTGGCCGCGATTGACCACGGTGAGGTTCAGATTGACCTCGGGATGTTGACGCTTGAACGCGGCGAACAGATGCGGGACGAAATACTTGGCACTGGATTCTACCGCCAGCTTCAATTGCCCCTGCAGCGAACCCTGCATGTCCGAAAGCTGCATGTCGAGGTTCTCCAGCCGCCCGAAGATATCCCGACTGGCGCGTTGCAGGGCTTCGGCCGCTTCGGTCATGTAGAGTTTTTTTCCGACGTACTCAAACAGCGGCTGGCCAATCAGCTCTTCAAGGGATCGAATCTGTAGGCTAACGGCCGGTTGTGTGAGAGACATTTCATCAGCCGCGCGGCTGTATGACCTCAGGTCGCACACCTCATTGAAAATCTGCAATTGACGCAACGTCATACGCATCAATGACTTACGCATATATCTGGCTCTCGGGGCGGGGGCGGGCAAGACGACTATAAGTCTTTGCTTATGCACGACCCAACAAATATTCATTTTTGTTAATCAACGACCGGGACTAGTGTGGAGCTGCGACCAATTGTTACATCTGGTCACGCATCGGCCTGGACCTCAGGCCGTGGGTATCACCGGCTCAAGGGAACCTCCAATTGATAACAAAGATCCTGATCGCCAACCGCGGTGAGATTGCCGTCCGAATCGTGCGCGCCTGCGCCGAAATGGGCATTCGCTCGGTCGCGGTCTATTCCGACGCCGACCGCCATGCCTTGCATGTCAAGCGTGCGGACGAGGCCCACAGCATCGGCGCCGATCCGCTGGCCGGCTATCTCAATCCGCGCAAACTGGTGAACCTGGCGGTGGAAACCGGCTGCGACGCGCTGCACCCCGGCTACGGCTTCCTCTCGGAAAACGCCGAACTGGCGGACATCTGCGCCGAGCGCGGAATCAAATTCATTGGCCCGTCGGCGGAAGTCATTCGCCGCATGGGCGACAAGACCGAAGCGCGCCGCAGCATGATCAAGGCCGGTGTACCAGTGACCCCGGGTACCGAAGGCAACGTGGCGGGTATCGAAGAGGCCCTGACCGAAGGTGATCGGATCGGTTACCCAGTGATGCTCAAGGCCACGTCCGGCGGTGGTGGCCGTGGTATCCGTCGCTGCAACAGTCGTGAAGAGCTCGAGCAGGCCTTCCCGCGCGTCATCTCCGAAGCCACCAAAGCGTTCGGTTCGGCGGAAGTGTTCCTGGAAAAATGCATCGTCAATCCCAAGCACATCGAAGCGCAGATCCTCGGTGACAGTTTCGGCAACGTGGTGCACCTGTTCGAACGTGACTGCTCGATCCAGCGCCGTAACCAGAAGCTGATCGAAATCGCCCCGAGTCCGCAACTGACGCCTGAACAGCGCGCCTACATCGGCGACCTCTCGGTGCGCGCCGCCAAGGCCGTGGGCTACGAAAATGCCGGCACCGTGGAGTTCCTGCTCGCCGAGGGCGAGGTGTACTTCATGGAGATGAACACTCGGGTGCAGGTGGAACACACCATCACCGAAGAAATCACCGGTATCGACATCGTTCGCGAGCAGATCCGCATCGCCTCCGGGCTGCCGTTGTCGGTCAAGCAGGAAGACATCCAGCACCGGGGCTTTGCGTTGCAGTTCCGCATCAACGCCGAAGACCCGAAAAACAACTTCCTGCCCAGCTTCGGCAAGATCACCCGTTATTACGCACCGGGTGGCCCGGGCGTGCGCACCGACACAGCAATCTATACCGGCTACACCATTCCGCCGTTCTACGATTCGATGTGCCTGAAACTGGTGGTCTGGGCGCTGACCTGGGAAGAAGCGATGGACCGTGGCCTGCGAGCCCTGGATGACATGCGCCTGCAGGGGGTCAAGACCACCGCCGCGTATTACCAGGAGATCCTGCGTAATCCGGAATTCCGCAGCGGCCAGTTCAACACCAGCTTTGTTGAAAGCCATCCCGAACTGACCAATTACTCGATCAAGCGCAAACCCGAAGAGCTGGCCCTGGCCATCGCCGCCGCCATCGCCGCCCACGCAGGCCTGTAAGGAATCATGACAATGTCCAAGAAGATCCACGTTACCGACACAATCCTGCGCGACGCCCACCAATCGCTGCTCGCGACCCGCATGCGTACCGAAGACATGCTGCCGATCTGCGACAAGCTCGACAAAGTCGGCTACTGGTCGCTGGAAGTCTGGGGCGGCGCCACCTTCGACGCCTGCGTGCGCTTCCTGAAAGAAGATCCGTGGGAGCGTCTGCGCCAACTGCGCGCAGCGTTGCCCAACACTCGCTTGCAGATGCTGCTGCGCGGTCAGAACCTGCTCGGCTATCGCCATTACAGCGATGATGTGGTCAAGGCGTTTGTCGCCAAGGCCGCGGTCAACGGCATCGATGTGTTCCGTATTTTCGACGCGATGAACGACGTGCGTAACTTGCGCGTCGCCATCGAAGCGGTGAAGGCTGCCGGCAAGCATGCCCAAGGCACCATCGCCTATACCACCAGCCCGGTGCACACCATCGAAGCCTTTGTGGCCCAGGCCAAGCAGATGGAGGCTATGGGGTGCGACTCGGTGGCGATCAAGGACATGGCCGGCCTGCTGACTCCCTATGCCACTGGCGAACTGGTCAAGGCGCTGAAGGCCGAGCAATCGTTGCCGGTATTCATCCACTCCCATGACACCGCCGGCCTCGCCGCGATGTGCCAGCTCAAGGCTGTCGAGAACGGCGCCGACCACATCGACACGGCCATTTCCAGCTTCGCCTGGGGCACCAGCCATCCGGGTACCGAATCGATGGTAGCCGCCCTCAAGGGCAGCGAGTTCGACACTGGCCTGGACCTGGAACTGTTGCAGGAAATCGGCCTGTATTTCTACGCCGTGCGCAAGAAGTACCACCAGTTCGAAAGCGAGTTCACCGCGGTGGATACCCGCGTCCAGGTCAACCAGGTACCAGGCGGAATGATTTCCAACCTGGCCAACCAGTTGAAAGAGCAGGGCGCACTGAACCGCATGAACGAAGTGTTGGCGGAGATTCCGCGAGTGCGCGAAGACCTCGGCTTCCCGCCGCTGGTAACCCCGACCTCACAGATCGTCGGCACCCAGGCATTCTTCAACGTGTTGGCCGGTGAGCGCTACAAGACCATCACCAACGAGGTGAAGCTCTATCTGCAAGGCGGCTACGGCAAGGCGCCAGGTGCGGTGAACGAGAAGCTGCGCCGCCAGGCCATCGGTAGTGAAGACGTGATCGACGTCCGTCCCGCCGACCTGCTCAAGCCGGAGATGACCCGGCTGCGTGGCGAAATCGGCGCCTTGGCCAAATCCGAGGAAGACGTGCTGACCTATGCGATGTTCCCGGACATCGGTCGCAAGTTTCTCGAGGAGCGCGAAGCCGGCACCTTGACCCCGGAAGTGCTGTTGCCTATCCCCGAAGCGGGCAGTGTGAGCTCTGCCGGCGGCGAGGGTGTGCCGACCGAGTTCGTCATTGATGTCCACGGCGAAACCTACCGCGTCGACATTACCGGCGTTGGCGTCAAGGCCGAGGGCAAGCGTCATTTCTATCTGTCCATTGACGGCATGCCGGAAGAGGTCGTGTTCGAACCGCTCAACGAATTTGTCGGCGGCGGCAGCAGCAAGCGCAAGCAAGCCACTGCGCCAGGCCACGTCAGCACCACCATGCCGGGCAACATCGTCGATGTGCTGGTCAAGGAGGGCGATGTGGTGAAAGCCGGCCAAGCCGTGTTGATTACCGAAGCCATGAAAATGGAGACCGAAGTCCAGGCAGCCATACCGGGCAAGGTCACGGCCATTCATGTTGCCAAGGGCGACCGGGTCAATCCGGGCGAGATCCTGGTCGAAATCGAAGGCTGATCCAAACAGCCTCGATGCAACGTTTTACCTCGGGGGAGCAGGTGCTCCCCTTTTTTTTGCCCGTCAGAACGCCATCCGCCACTGTCCCACCAGCGCACCGTTGCGGTTGTCCTGCCCTGTTTCGCCGCTGTAGCTCAACCCCAGGGTATGACGTGGCGAAACCGCCAGGTCCAGCCCTGCCTGCAGAAGCAAGCTGTCGCGGTCCAGTTCGCCACCTTTGATGTGATAAGTGCTGCTTCCCCTGACCAGGCGTTGATGGGAGCTACCCTGGACGTCCCCATACAAGTGCTTCCAGCCGATGTCCAGACGGGGCGTCACGCGCATGCCGCGATCAAGCAGGAAGGGGCGGGCGAGGCGCAGGCCCAGGTCGCTGCTGAAGTGTTCCTGGGCCTGGCCGTTGTACTGTAATGCCGCATCGCCGCCTTTCTCCGTGAAGCCGTCACGTTGATAACGTTGGTAGCCCACTTGGGCATAGGGCTCGAGTTCGAAATGGCCGATATCCAGCTGGTAGCCAAGTTGCCCGAAAACCTGCTGCGTCGTCGCATCGTAGCGACCTTTCAGACGATCCCTGAACCCATTGAATGCAACGTGGCGTTTGATGCTGCCGTCATGATTGCCATGGACAACGCCCAGGCGCAGCGCCAGCGGCCCGTCCTGGCGCAAGGCATACGCGCCCACCAGCCAACTGTCGAGAGCGCCATCGAACTGATCGCCGTCGAGCCGCGTCCGGGTTGTGCTGCCGATAAGGCCCAGCCGCCAATCGGGGCTGACAGCCCAGTCGGTTCCCAGCATCAAGCCTTGTGTCGAATGCTTCATGGCCACGCCGCCCGGTTGCTTGGCGAGGCTGCCACTGTTGCCGATGGCCTGGACCCAGACCTGGCCGTTGCCGTGCCCACTCGCCGGGTTTCGCCGGCCCATGGCCGAGAGCATGCCGCTGCTGATTGGCGCGACGCTGCTCAGGGTGGCGTTGCCAAGGTTTGCCGTGTCATGGCCGCTCAGTTGGTCGATGGCGACAGCGGCGGTGGCCATGTTGGTGCCAAGCAGGGCGTTGATGGCGGCGTTGGGTTTGGGGGCAGGTTTGACAACTTCTGCTTTGGCTGCGGGCTTAGCCTCGGCGCTGGCAACAACCGTGGAGGGTGCGGTGGGCACTGACGTTGGACGATCGGCTTGCGGCTCGGCGGCAGGCGAGTGCGCAACGTGTGCCGCGCTGGCGGGCTCGGGCTGCACTGGGCTAACCGATCGCTGCGGCTCAATGGCCTCCACGAATTCGAGTCCGTTGGCAGAGGAAGCTGCCTCTCCCAGCGGGACATCGTTGCGCTCGAAGGTCAGCCCCACCTGTTTTTCGAGGGTGTAGTCAGGAGTGGCGGTCAAAAAGGCGAGTTCATCGACAACCTTGCCGAATGTCCCTTCAATCTTCTCCGCCTCGATCACGATGCGTCTGTTTGTGTCGACGAATTCTCCCGGTACGGAAGCGATCTTCAGAGTGGCATTGCCCAACGTAGCGGTGCCGCCAACCTTGATTGTGCTGCTGCCTTTCTCGGCGTCGATTGCGTAAACCAGCGTCGCGCTCTTGGAAAGCTTCAGGTCATTCGTCACCGAAGGGGCTCCCATTGCGGGGCCGACTTCCAGGGTGCCCGCCACGTCCAGCGCATCGACCGTCCCGCTGCCGCTGAAGCGGGCCTTTTTTCCCACGAAGACAGGCCCGGTGACCGTGCCTTGGTTGGTGAGTTCGCCAAGAACGTGCACCGCGCCGTTGATGTGGCCGGTGTTCAGCAATTTGGCCTTCGAGTCGACCAGGCTATTTGCGTCGAGACGATTGCTGTTCGACCATTCGCCTTGCTT
This sequence comes from Pseudomonas sp. R1-15, assembly GCF_051132085.1. Lineage (NCBI taxonomy): Bacteria > Pseudomonadati > Pseudomonadota > Gammaproteobacteria > Pseudomonadales > Pseudomonadaceae > Pseudomonas > Pseudomonas sp. R1-15. Next base: position 49,938 of record NZ_CP071660.1, read on the forward strand.
CAAATACAGGTCCTGGAAATTGCGTATCTCGCCTAATTCGCCTCCCTGGTTATCCAGCTGCAAGACGTTGGCTCCGCCGCCGCCGTCGGTGAGCCCGAAGAGTCTGCCTTGCTTGCTGACCATCACCAGATCGTTGCTGTCGTCCTTCAATAAAGCGTTTTCGCGAACGCTCGTCACGTTGTCGCGCTTTGTATCAGGTGTTGGTGCCATGAACGCCTTGAGACGAGCCTGCATCTCGGTTGTTGTTTCCAAGGGGCGGGTTTCCCCGGCAACTGACTGAGCTATCGAAGACTCGACACAACCCAGTGCCAAGGCGATCGCCAGTGCGAGATGTTGGGGCAGGAATACATGTTTGGTAGGCATCGAATGCGATCTCTCATGAATGAGGTCGCACTTTAGAAATTCCCTCTGGATGGCGATGCCAGCCATGTTCTCGCCGCAGACAGGATTTGGCGGATGGAATCTGTAGGCTGTTCGTGCTGCGATCAGCGCGTCGTCCGGTTGGATTTCAGGGTTCGCAGCTTTGCCCTACAGCGCGTATGGGCCTTTCTGTTTGATCGACACCTGAAGTTTTTCATCGGGCCGCACCCAGTGCTTTCGGCCCTTGAGGAATGGCGGCTTTTCGCGGGCAATCGTCGTGTTCGGAAGGCTTGTTTATGTCCTTGCGATGAGAAGAGACTCGCTCCCTGAAAGCGCAATTGATCAACTGCTTGATACAGATTGAGCACGCGATGGTAGGCTTGCGGCCGACCAAAGTTGGCTTTGTAAACCCATTCTGCGTTTCGCGTAGGATAGTTCCGGGATACAGAAATCCAGCGTTGTATCGTTGGGACCTCGTCTATAGTCCTCTCGTCATCGACAAAATCGGTGATCGATCTTAGCCGGTCGAACAAGAGTGCACGAGCGCCCCCAATGGCGGCGCTTTTTGCTGCCCGTGTTTTACATTTATGGCGGCTGTGCGGGGGACATCTTCGGGTGTGCCGGGTTCTCTTGTCCGGTCGGCTAACCCGCGTACAGCTGCCACCAATATTCGTTTAGCCGCGAACGGTGGTAGCTCCTGACTCAAGAGAGCAAACCGATGACCAAGTATCACCCCCTTCAAGCCAATACCAGCGGCGGCCCCACACTGTTTATCGACACAGAAGCTGGCGCCTCCGATCTTCTGGAAACCGCTGCGCACCGCATCAAAGCCGCCCGCGACTTACTCAACAGTGTTTCCTATCTCTGCATGAAAAACGCCGAGGGTTATGACCTGGAGCATTTCGCCAACGCCGCGCATCTGTTGTTACAGGACGGATGTGATGCATTGGAAGTGTTGGGGTGGAGTATCGGTGGAGGTGATATCCAATCCTCACCTGCTAGCGATTCTGCTGTACATCAGGCAGATTTTCCCGTCTAACCACTAAGCTGCAGAGTTGGTGGGACCTTAGGATTGGGATTTAAGTCTTTGAATGGTCCGGCCCCTTCGCGAGCAGGCTCGCTCCCACAGGGATCCCTGTATGCCGTGAGGTCTGGGTCTGTCGAAGGTTCAGTGTGGGAGCGAGCCTGCTCGCGAAGGCGGTGGGTCAGTTGCGTAAGTACCAGCATGTGCCCCGCTCTTGCTCTTGCTCTTGCTCTGCTTTTGATTTTGATCTCGGCGCCCCGTTAACCACGCTGGCCGAACGCAGGCATTGCGCAGTGGGCAACCCGGCATGGATGCCGGGTTAGCCGCGCTGGGCCATGGATGGCCCTTCGCGGCGGCCCACGGAGCAATGCCGGAGTGAGGGCACACCGAGCCTAGGCGAGGTGCCAAGTGGTGGGGCAGAAGCGCTTTGCTTACTTTCGCGCTCTTCGAAAGTGAGCCGCTGTAAAAGCGGAACCATAAGCCGCCGTTACCGCAGCAACGGATATGTACACGGCCCTAAGAGCACATCCCCCAGCAACACCTCAGCGATTATGCAGATAAGCCTTCCCATAATGCCGCTCCATCCGCGCCTGAATCAGCTCCAGCGCAATGGACATCAACCAATAGATAACCGCCGCCGTAGTCAGCATCTCGATATACCGATAGCTGGAACGACCATAGGACTGCGCCAGAAACATCACCTCCCAGACCCCCATTACCGAGATCAGCGAGGAATCCTTGAGCATCGAGATAAACTGGTTGGTGGTCGGCGGGATGATGGTACGCATGGCCTGGGGCAGGGTGACGCGCCAGAAAATCACGGTTTCACCCATGCCCAGGGCGAGGGAAGCTTCCCGTTGGCCGTGAGGCACGCCGAGAATCCCGGCACGGAAGATTTCGCTCAAGTAGGCGCCGTAGTTGAGTGACAGGGCGATGATCCCCGCAGCGATGGCGCCCGGAACCACACCTAGTTGCGGCAGGCCCAGGTAGATCAGCAAGATCTGGATCAGCAGCGGCGTCCCACGAAAGAACGACGCGTAGAAGCTGGCGATGCCGAACGCCACCGCACTGCTGGACAAGCGCGCCAGCGCAGTGATGAAACCCAGCAGTGACGAGGCGACGATGGAGCACAGGCACAAGAACAGTGTCAGCACTGCGCCCTGGAGAAAGCCGTTGGGCGCCAGGTGCACGCCCAGCAGGTTCGGCAGTTTGTCGAGGATGATCGAGAACTTCAGGTCGAAACTCAGGAAGAAACTGGCGAACAGCACCAGCATCGCGGCCCAGGTCAGATACAGCCGTGTGCGAAAACCGAAGATTTTTTGCAGGCGCGACTCAGCCACCGGTGGAGGCGGCTGGATAGGGGGCGGAAAAGAACTCATTGGCTGATGTCGGCACCGATCCATTTTTGCGAGAGCTTGCTCAGGGTGCCGTCCTGCTTCAGTTGGGCAAAGACTTCACGCACCTTGCTGTTCCACTCGGCGTCGCCTTTCTCGATGGCAACCGAATTAGGCTCTGAATACAGTGGCTCGCCCGCCAGCTTGAAGCGCTTGTCTTCGGTCAGGCGTGGCTGCGCGGTCACCAGGTTGGTCAGCACCGCATCCAGCCGAACCCCGGCGCCGAGGCCCAGGTCTTGGAACGCCACGTTGTCGGTATCGTATGGCGCGATTTGCACATCCTCGAACGGGTAGCTCAACTGGGTATCCTCGGCGCCTTCGATCACCAGGTTCTTGTTCAGGTAGCTTTCGTAGCTGGAGGCGCTGGTGAGGCCGACTTTCTTGCCGCTCAGGTCCTTGGCGCCATGGATGCTGTCGTCCTTGGCGTTGACCACGATCACCGCTGGCGAGGCGTAGTACCGCACCGGAAAATCGAACACTTCGGCGCGGGCCTTGCTCGGTGTCATCGAGCAGATGCAGATGTCGTAGCGGCCACTCCAATGGCCGGCCGCGATCACATCCCACGAGGGCGTTTCCAAGCGCAGCTTGACCCCAAGCTTTTGCGCGACGGCCTTGGCGACGTCCACGTCGAAACCGTCAAGCTGGTTCTGGTCATTGAGAAAAGAGAAGGGCGGGTAGCTTTCCATCAACACGCCGACCAGTTCTTTTTTCTGCTCGATACGGTCCAGCGTGGTGCCGGCAAGGATCGATGAAGAAGCGGCCAGCAGCGTCAAGCCCAGGGCAAGCGGTAAAGGTAATTTCACGATAAATCCCAGGCTGAAAAATAGGTTGTGATTGGCGGAAGAGTGCGCATTAAATAGTTATAAGAACGACTCCGATAGTGAGTATTTTTCATAAGCTTATGAGTGAATCGCATATGGCCGCAGCAAGGACAACTATTCTCGACGGCGGCATGGGCCGTGAGCTACAACGCCGTGGTGCGCCGTTTAGACAGCCCGAGTGGTCGGCCCTGGCCCTGAGCGAAGCGCCCCAGGCTGTGGAGGCGGTGCATGCGGCTTATATCGCCAGCGGCGCCGATGTGATTACCAGCAACAGCTACGCCGTGGTGCCCTTTCATATCGGTGAGACGCGCTTTGCCAAGGAAGGCCAGGCGTTGGCGGCATTGGCGGGGGAATTGGCCAGGCGGGCGGTGCAGGCTTCAGGCAAAGCGGTGCGGGTGGCCGGATCGCTCCCTCCGCTGTTTGGTTCCTACCGTCCCGATCTGTTCGATGCCTCCCGCGCCAGCGAACTGCTGGCGCCATTGGTTGCTGGCCTGACATCTCATGTCGACCTGTGGCTGGCCGAGACCCAGAGTTCGACCGTCGAGGCGCGGGCCATTCATGCCGGGCTGCCGAAGGACGGCAAGCCGTTCTGGCTGTCGTTTACCTTGAAAGACGAAGACACCGATGAAGTGCCGCGCCTGCGCTCCGGCGAGCCGGTGGCGGACGCCGCGGCAGTGGCGGCGGAGCTGGGGGTCGAGACGCTGCTGTTCAATTGCAGCCAGCCCGAGGTGATTGGCGCAGCGATCGACGCGGCGCGCGAAACCTTCGAGCGCCTGGGCGTTAAAATCCACATCGGTGCCTACGCCAACGCCTTTCCGCCGCAGCCCAAGGAAGCGACAGCCAATGACGGGTTGGACCCGCTGCGCGAAGACCTCGATCCGCCGGGCTATCTGCGGTGGGCGGCGGACTGGCGCAAGCGTGGGGCCAGTCACTTGGGCGGCTGTTGCGGCATCGGGCCGGAGCACATTGCGGTGTTGGCACAGCAACTGCGCTGACCCTGGTTGCAAGCCCCGTGGCGAGGAAGCAAGCGCCCTCGCCACGAAGGCATCGCATACGCTGCGTGGTTCGCGCCGAGGGTCAGGCTCGGCACTGTGCGAGACTGCGCACCTGGCCATCCGCGCTCTGGTTTTCCTCACTCAGCCAGCGCTCGAAGGCTGCCCCGATCACCGGCCATTCCGAATCCAGCATCGAATACCACGCGGTGTCGCGGTTCTGCCCCTTGACCACCATATGCTGGCGAAATACGCCTTCAAATGTGAACCCCAGCCGCTCGGCGGCATACCGGGAACGAGCGTTGGCGTTGTTGCATTTCCATTCCAGGCGCCGATAGCCCAGGGCGAAACACTCTTTCGCCAGCAGGTAGATCGCCTCGGTACTTTTCGGCGAGCGCTGCATCGGCGCGCCGAAGGTGACATGGCCAATCTCGATACGCCCTTGCGCCGGCACGATGGACATGAGGCTGAGAATACCTTGCACGTCGCCACTGGCGCGGTCGATCACGCTGAAGAAATACGGATCTATGTTGGCCGCATGGTTGTTCAGCCAGGTATCGAACCCGCTGCGCTCCTTGAACGGGCCGTAGGGCAGGTAATCCCAGAGCTTCGGGTCGGCGTCGGGCCCTTCGAGGGCTTGCCACAATCCGTCGGCGTGACGCGCCGGGTCGAGTTTTTCCAGGCGGATGAAGCGTCCTTCGAGCAAGCGCGTAAACGGCGCCGGGACACCTTTCCAATCAGCGAGCGAAGTGGACATGCTGCGTTCCTTAGAGGGCTTTGCGAAATTGAATGAAGCCAGGGCGTTCGGCAATCCGCTCGTAGAGCTGGATCGCGGTCGCGTTGGTCTCGTGGGTCAGCCAGTGCACTTTGCAACATCCGTCCGCCTTGGCGGTGGCGTAGACAAATTCGATGAGTTGGCGACCTGCGCCCTTGCCTCGGCAGTGTTCTGCCACCAGCAGATCCTGAAGATAGCAGGAGTTCTCCACGCTCCAGTTGGAACGGTGGTAGATGAAATGCACCAGGCCCACCGCCGTGTCGCCATCCCAGGCGAGCGCGCCATGGGTGGGCTCACGGTCGTCGAGCAAGCGTTGCCAGGTGCTCTGGCTCACCGCGTCTGGCAGTTCGGTGTTGTAGAACCGCAGGTAGGCCTGCCATAGCGGCAGCCAGGCAGCGTGGTCGGCGGCGGTGACAAGGCGGATCTCGAGCTGGCTCATGTTCACTCCTGAGGCGATTGTTCAGGCATCAGGCGTGCGAGTGCCTGATCCTGCGGGTCGGGGCTCGCGGCGAGCCCATTGCGAACCCCGGCGGCATCCGCGGGGCTGCGGTTCTGGCTGAGCTTGCGCTTGCCTTCCAGACGCTGGATGGGCAGCGCGAAGCCGACGATGGCCTTGAGCATGCTGTCGATATATTCCGCCGGGGCGTCGTCGATTTTCCATGGCTGGGCCCGACCGCTTTCATGGCGGTGGGTGAGCTCGCCGACCAGGTTGCGCAGCCGTTGAGGATCGCTGAACACCTCGGCATTGCCATAGGCGTGGACGGCGAGGTAATTCCAGGTGGGCACGACCTTGCCGTGCTCGGCCTTGCCGGGGTAGAACCCCGGGCTGACATAAGCGTCGGCGCCTGAAAATACCACCAGCGCTTCGGCACCGGCTTCCAGGTCACGCCACTGCGGATTGGCGCGAGCCATGTGCCCATGGAGGGTTCCGTTCGGTCCCTGTCGTGTGTCCAGCAACAGCGGCAGATGGCTGGCCTGCAAGCCGTGTTCGCCGTGGGTAACCAATACGGCGAGGCGACAGTCATCCATCATGCGATGCAAGTGAGGCAGGTCTTCCACAGCAAAGGCTTTTGGGTTGTACATGGAAATTTTTTCCTTGGCGATTGGCATCATCGTAGGCAGGCTATTGGTCTGTTGTAAGAGCCACTTCCGGCCAATTCGACAGGTCCATTTGCAGGTGCAGTTATGCCCGATGCCGTACCGCCATTGTCTTTTAATCCCGCCGGCATCGAGCTGGACCGCCGCCATGGGCTCAGTCGCCAGCTCTATCAGGCGTTGCGTGCGCGAGTACTGGACGGACGCCTGGCCAGCGGCACGCGGTTGCCGGCCAGCCGCGACCTGGCGGCGGCGTTGTCGATTTCCCGCAACAGCGTGGTACGTGCCTACGACCAGCTGTATGCCGAAGGCTTCATAGAAGGGCGAGTAGGCGACGGCACCTACGTGGCGAAACTTTCACCGCTGGCATTGCCGTCTGGAAAATTATCCACAAAACCATCCACAGGGTTTTCAACAGGCTTACCCACAGCCTTATCCACAATTCAGCTTGATTCACCTGTGTTTCCATCCAGCAAAGTTATCCACAGCAACGCGCTCGAACGGGTCGAAAAGCATCATTTGGCCCAGCCCCCGAGCGGACCGCCAAGAGCGTTTCGGGTCGGCGTCCCGGCGTTCGATCTGTTTCCTTTCGACGTGTGGGCCAAGCTGAACGCGGCGTTCTGGCGAAAACCGGACCTGCAGCAGTTGTGCTACGGCGATGCCCAAGGCGATGCGCGCCTGCGCGGCCTGGTCGCGGCCTACCTGCGTAGTTCACGGGGTTTGCACTGCTCGGCTGAGCAAATTGTGATCACCAGTGGCGCGCAACAGGCGATCAGCCTTTGTGCACAGTTGCTGGTGGACCCTGGCGACATCGTCGCGGTGGAAAATCCCGGCTATCGCGCCGCGGGGCATGCGTTTGCCGTGGCCGGTGGCGATGTGCGGGGCGTGCCGGTGGACAGCGACGGGCTCGATTGTGCAGCGCTGGGTGCACTGGACCACTGTCGGCTGGCTTACGTGACGCCATCCCATCAATATCCGACCGGAGTCGTCATGAGCCTGGCGCGGCGGCTGGAACTGCTGGCCTGGGCCGGGCACAACGATGGCTGGATCGTCGAAGACGACTATGACGGCGAGTACCGCTACAGCGGCGCGCCGCTGGCGCCCTTGGCTGCGCTGGATCGCGGAGGCCGCGTCCTGTATGTCGGGACGTTCGGCAAGGTTGCGTTCCCGGCGTTGCGCCTGGGTTACCTGGTGTTGCCGCCCGGCCTGGTCGATGCCTTCGCCCGCCGTCGGGCGGTGGATGTGCGCCATTCTGAAGTCAGCACTCAAGCGGTGATGGCCGAATTCATGGCCGCTGGACATTTCCAGCGGCACATCAGGCGTATGCGTCGGGCCGCTCTGGCCCGCCGCGATGCGCTTCTGGCGGGCTGGCCGGAGGCTGTCGCAGGCGTTGGCGCGATGCCCACCGTGGTCGCCGGGCTGCACGTCACGGTTCCAGTGCAGAGCATCGAGCGCGAGCGCGAGCTGGTTGCCCAGGCCGCCGGCGTGGGCATCGAAATCAACGGATTGAGCAGTTATTGGCTGCCCGCCACGGCGCCGTCCCAAATCCGTGCAGGCATGGTGCTGGGGTTCGCCGCCGTGCCGCCTGCGGCGATAGACACTGCGCTGGCAAGCTTGGCAAAAGCCTGGGGAATCCGTTGATACGGAGCCGGGCGCGCGCCCCCGGCCCTGGAGTTCATACCGAGGCTGCAGCCTGCGTCACTGGCCGGATTTAATCCGCGTCCAGGCCCTCGTCCGTGCCCGCTCGGCATCCCTCGGCAAGGGTTGCAACGTGTACAGCGTCGTCATTGCCGCCTCGGTCGGGTACAGGTTGGGATTGTTGCGGATTGCCGGATCGACCATGTCGGTGGCGTCCTTGTTCGGGTTCGGGTAGCCGACAAAGTCACTGACGGGCGCGATCACCTTCGGCTGCAACAGATAGTCGATGAAGGCGTAGGCGTCGTCCGGGTTCTTCGCGCCCTTGGGAATGGCCAGCATGTCGAACCAGATCGGCGCGCCTTCCTTGGGCAGGCGCATGTCCACGGTCACGCCGTTCTTGGCCTCCTTGGCGCGGTTGGCGGCCTGGGAGAAGCTGCCGGAGTAGCCGACCGCTACGCAGATATCACCGTTGGCGATGTCGGCCATGTACTTGGACGAGTGAAAATAGGTGATGTGCGGGCGGATCTTCATCAGCAGCGCTTCGGCCTTGGCATAGTCCGCCGGTTTTTTGCTGTTGGGATCCAGGCCCAGGTGCTGCAGGGCCAAGGGCAGGATTTCCGAAGGCGAATCGAGCAGGGCCACGCCGCACTGCTTGAGCTTGCTGATGTTTTCTTCCTTGAAGATCAGGTCCCAACTGTCCACCGGCGCATTGTCGCCCAGCGCGGCCTTGACTTTGGCCGGGTTGAAGCCGATCAGGATGGTGCCGTACATGTAGGGCACCGCAAACTTGTTGCCCGGATCGTTGGCTTCGATCAGCTTCATCAGCTTGGGATCGAGGTGGCTCCAGTTCGGCAATTTGCTGCGGTCCAGGGGCTGGAAAACGCCGGCCTCGATCTGCTTGGCCAGGAACACATTGGACGGCACGACCACATCGTAGCCGGCGTTACCGGTGAGCAGCTTGGCCTCCAGGGCTTCGTTGGTGTCGAAGATGTCGTAGACCAGTTTGACCTGGCTGTGCTGCGCCTTGAAGTCTTCAAGGGCCTTGGGCGTGATGTAGTCGAACCAGTTGTAGACACGCAGGGTGCGCTCCTCGGCCTGGACCGCGCCGCACAGCAGCGTGGCGCAGAGGGCTGGAGCCATCAGACGCTTGAGTCTTTTCATGCTGATATTCCTCATTGGGCGCTTTGAAAACCTTCGAGAACGTTCACCGCATTGATGCCGATTTCTTCCACCGCATAACCCCCTTCCATCACGAACAGCGTCGGTTTGCCGAGCGCCGCGATGCGTTTGCCCATCGCCAGGTAATCCGGACTGTCGAGCTTGAATTGAGAGATCGGGTCGTCCTTGAAGGTGTCCACGCCCAGGGAGACGACGATGACATCGGCGTCATAGTTCAGGACCTCGCCGCAGGCCTGTTCGAGGGCGGCGCTCCAGCTGTCCCAGCCGGAACCGGCGGGCAGTGGGTAGTTGAAATTGAATCCCGTGCCGGTACCTTCGCCGCGCTCGTCGGCGTAGCCCAGGAAGAACGGGAATTCGGCTTCGGGATGGCCATGGATCGAGGCGAACAACACATCGCTGCGTTGGTAGAAAATCGATTGAGTGCCGTTGCCATGGTGGTAGTCCACGTCGAGGATCGCGACCTTCCGGTGGCCCTGGTCAAGGAAAGCCTGGGCGGCGATCGCCGCGTTGTTGAGGTAGCAATAACCGCCCATCAAGTCGCTGGCGGCGTGGTGCCCCGGTGGCCGACACAACGCGAAGGCACTGCGGGCACCGCGCTGGATTTCGGCTTGGGCGGTGAGGGCGACCTGGGCTGCACTGTAGGCGGCCTGCCAGGTGCCGGCGGTAATCGGGGCGCCGCCGTCGAAACTGTAATAGCCGAGTTGACCGTGCAGGCTCGTCGGGATAACGGTACGCAGGGTGCGCGCCGGCCAGGTATAGGGCAGCAGGTCGCCGTCGCGGTTGAATTCGCTCCAGCGGTCCCAGGCACTCTCGAAGAATTCGAGGTATTGCGGACTGTGGATGCGCTGGATCGGCGCCAGGCCGAAATCCCGTGGCGCCTCCACCGGCCCTAACGCCCGGGCCTTGACCCGCTCCAATACATGATCGGCGCGGGAGGGCATTTCGAAGCAGGGCATCAGCTGCCCGTCCATCAACTCGCAACGTCCATGGTGCAGGTGGTGATCGTCGGAATAGATCGTCAGCATTCTTGTTCTCCGCAGGGGCTGATCCGGTATCCACAGTCTTGCGGCGCGCCGCGTTTGGGAGAACGGCAGGAGAGGCCAAAAGGGGATCGAAATGGCCAAAATAGTTGACCGTAAATCGCCCCTTGTTGGCGCGGGCATGCGCCGGTTCGGGGCAACGCCGATATCCAGGCCTCCCCTTATGTCCCGTGGCGAGGGAGCTTGCTCCCGCTGGGTGGCGAAGCCGCCCCAAACGCTTGACGCATCTTCTACAGATAAACCGCGTTATCCGATTTACGACGGCTGCGCCGCCGAGCGGGAGCAAGCTCCCTCGCCACGGGGGCTGCGTTCATGGCCTGAACTGACTCGGCGCCACGCCGCTCCAGCGTACGAATGCGTGGCGGAAGCTGGCTGTTTCGCTGAAACCGAGCATTTCGGCGATCCGGTAGATCGGCAATTGATCTTCACCGAGCATCTGCTTGGCCCGTTCGAAGCGCAGTTCATCGAGCAATTCCTGGTAGCTGCAGCCCAGGTCCTTGAGATGCCGGCGCAGGGTGCGCGCCGAGCAGTTCATCTGTTCGGCCAAGCCTTCCAGGCCTGGCGGCGCATCCAGTTGTGCGGCGAGCGAGTGGCGGATGCGTCCCAGCCAGGCCTGCCTGCCAGTGAACTCGGTGTTCTGGCGGCGGCAGCGTTCGGCCATGGCGTGATGAGTGATGGGGTCAGCCAGTGGCAAGGGCTGCGCGAGCCAGTGACGATCGAAGGCGAACGCGTTGTCGATACTGTTAAAACGCACAGAGCACTCGAACAGGGCCTCATAACGTGCCTGATAATCCGGTGCCGAGTGTTCGAAACGTGTCGCCCGCAAGGGGAGCGCATGACCGAGCAGGTCGTTGCAGATGACCCTCAGCGAGACCATGCAGAACTCGGCATTGAACACCGCCAGGGCCGGGTTTTCCCGATAGTCGCTGGCGCTGAGCCAGATGTGCTCGCCGTCGTCTTCCAGTGTCAGCTCAAAGAGTGTTCCCAATAACGCCGGGTAACGCAGCGCCAGGCGTAAAGCGTCACCTAAGGTGGCGCTGGTGAGCAGGGCATAGCCGAGCATGCCGTAGGACGAAACGTGCATGTTGCGGCCCAATTCCAGGCCTATGTCACGTTTGAGCGCCACGGCGTTGGCGCAGACCTGCATCTCCTGGTTGGTGGTGATGCGTGTGTCCGCCCGGCTCAGGTCCGCCAGGCTGATGCCGCTGCCGGCCAACAGCGCTTCACTGGGCAAGCCTTCGTTCTTGAACGCGTTGAGCACCAAGGAGACCGCGTTGAGCGTGGTGAGGTGGGAATGCAGCATGGTCCGTTTCCAGCCTGGGGAGACCAGATATCGAGCAAGTTGCATGCCGCCTGTTTTACGGGAGGAGCCGGAAATCGCCAGCAACAAAAGCGATAACCAGATACCGCACGTCGTAGACGAGCGTTGCCTAGCATGGCGCAACTACGGTTCTGGCCCGGCAATGGGCCTTTCATTCCACTTGCATAGGGAAATGCCCATGTCTGTTTTTAATGCGATCCCTTACCCCAGCCTTCAGTGGCCTGCTACCGATGTCGATTCGTTGGTCTTGAGTCTTCACGGGGCATTCACCTTGCGCCCGACATTGAGGGAGGTCGCACAGCGCACCCTCCAGGAGGTGTTCGACGACCGTTATTCCGCGCTGGACATATCGGTCGCCGACGCCGTGCTGGTTGAACCCCGATGGCACCTGATGGAAGGGCAAAACCTTTTCGACGGGTACATCCGTCATCCATTGACCGATCTGTTGCTCGAGTGTTGTCGCAGCGGGACCGCCAGGGCCTTGAAGCCGGAGAGCTTCCTTTCGAAATCCGCGAGTACGGACCACCCGGAAAACGTAGGGATTCCCCTGGCCGACATTCAACAGATACTCGGGCAGCGGGGCCCACTGTTGCTGGAGTGCTATCAACAACGTCTGGTGGACTTCTGGAGCCAGCCGCAAGGGAGCCGCGTCAGCGTCTGGCGACAGGTCTCCGATCTTCTCCGGACACAATTGCAACAGGCTTCTGCGGGGTTGGGGAGCGAAGAATATGCGACCGTCCAGGCCGTCCTCGATTTCCCCGACAATGGACAGCGCCAAGATGTGCTGGGAAATACCGCGACTCAAGCCTTCATTACCCATGTCCATGGCACCGACCCTGACACCCACCGAGCCGACGATGTTCTGGTTCTGTCGATGACACGTAACGTGGACGGACGCGAGATTGCGTTGCTGTTCACCCTGTCGGGCGGGGTCGAGGTGTTCAGCTCGGAGTCTGCGATGGAGGAATCCTGGTTCGGCCGGCGCTCGCCTTACTGGGAATTGAGCAATTACATTCCAGAGCACGACATCTTCGATGCATTGACCTTATGCCTGCTGGAGGGACAGCTACGAAAGATTGCGACGATCGAAGCTTCCGGCTTTACCGAGTCGAAGGGTTTTGAACGTAGAGTGGCGCAGCTTTCCAGCCTGAGCCTCCTGCTGGGTGCATTGCGTTCAGGGCATGAAGCCAGGCGGTCGACATTGCTCGACTTACTCCCACCCTGGCTCAAGCAGGCCTCGTCGGCGGACCGTGCCACCTACAGCCGACTGCTGTCATCGCTGGCGACGCTGCACCGCAAGGGTACCTCATTCATGCGGGGAATCCCGACCATCGGCGAGTTCGCCGAGCAGGCCCTCAAGGCAGAAATGCTCAAGGACGACCGCACACGTGCTGACGTGTGCATCAGCGAAATAAAGGTGACGTTGCAGCGGATGACGGACACTGTGTTCGAGATCGTTGATCCGCCTTATCCTCCATTTCGCTATGTAACTGAAACCCAGACGTTTCCCCAGATGGCGATGGCAAACCTCGGTGCATTCCCTCTCGCGCCAATGCACCACATTACCTACCGGGACGGCGAGCCACCGACCTGGTTGACCTATGATTATCTGCGAGCGTTGACTACACGAGCCGATATCGGCAAGCACTATCCCGAACTGCTCCGGTACAAGCTGCTGGACGAGCGGGAAGCCGTCAGCAGGCAAAGGGACTTTTGCAACAGCCTGGGCGTCTTGCTGCCGCTACTGGCGTTGGAACTGAAAATCAAGAACAGCCTGACGGACCTGGCTTATCGCTACGTTGTCGCCGCGCTGCAACCGGACGTCCTCGGTCGCCGGGTCGAGGGACAGGACATCGTCGTCAGGCCGTTGGGCTTCCTGACGGATGCCGATGCGACACCGGATGGGGTGATGAACATGTTCGTGATCGGTCCGGCGAACGTCGCGATGGGGCCATGCATCCTTTATCGGCCTGCCTCTACCGCGCCCCTGATGGAGTTTTCCTCGCGGATGTCACTTTTTGCAGCGATCAAGGAGCAGGGGCAATTGCAGGACAGCGTCCTCGCCGGGCTGTCGGTCTCTGTACGCGCCATCTATGCCAATGGCGGTTTTGATGAGCCTCACACAACCCGGATTATCTTCTCCGATTTTGATGTGATCCTTGCTCCAGAGCCGGCCCGGCTCAACGGCATACCTCTGCGCGATGAGGTTGCCACGGCGCTGTACAGGGCCTGCGCCCAGGCCTTGATCGAGCAGGCCAGAGAGGCTTCGGTGTCTGACGTCCAGGAGCGTTGGGAGCGTTTCAGGCAATTCGCCTGGGGCACGTTCAACCTGTTGCTGCCGCTGCTCGACGGCCCGCTGGCGCTGGTCGGTCTGTTGGTCCAGCTCACCGCCAGCCTCGATGAGCTGGTCGAAAGCCAGAGCTGGGAGAACCACAGCAGCGAAAACCACAGCAGCGAAAACCGCTCCCAGGCGCTGGCCGACGTATTGATCGGCCTGGCGTTGGCACTCGTGCAAGGGGGAAGGCAACTGAGCGACATTTCCCGCCTCGATGAGTTGCAAGTGGCTGGTGGTGAAACCAGCGTTCCACGTGCCTTGCTCGACACTGCGATCCACACGTCATCGACATCCTCCGTTTCCGCTCGCCCGTCCGCAGCGAAAGCTAGGCTGTTCTACGGATGGTCGAGCCCGCCTGGCCGGTTTTCAGCCAGGGAGCTGGTCCGGCTCGACACGTTCAAGCTGGAGGCGTTTTCCGCAGTGCAAGGTTATGTGGCCTCGGGTGAATATCGCGGGCTCTACCAGCTGGGTAGCGAGTGGTATGCCAGTGTGGAGGGGGACTGGTACCGAGTGTCACCCAGGGAGGAGGGCGTGGTGATTATCGACACGGCTCATCCGGCGCGAACCGGCCCCTGGCTCGAAAACGACGGGCAGGGTCGGTGGTGTTTTAGCTACGGCCCGCGCTTGTTGGGCGGGGCTGGAGGGCTGAGCGCCAGTGCCAGAAAGAAACTCAAGGGATTGGAAAAAAAGGCGCGGGAACTGCTTGCTACGCTCAGCCAAAGCCAGGCCGAGGCCCGGCGGCTGAGCACCGGAAATAGTCCTTCGATCGATGTGCAAGACATGTTCTTGAACAAGGCCGGTGAGTTGGATCGCCATGCTCTGGACATGGCGCAGTTGACCCAGCCGCTTGGCGAGCAGGCGCCGCAGGTGTTGATCGAGCAATTGCGGGCCGGAGCCAGGCAACTTCGGGCGCTGGGGCTAACGACCCGTATTGCCATGCTCAAGTCGAGACGCCCGGATGTCGGCGCGGTGGACTATCTGTTGCAGGAGCGCCAGGTCAGCATCCGCAGGCTCGGCGAGCGATTGGACTGTTCCGGCGGCAAAGGCCGCGATTTCCTGCAGGAGTACGAGATTCGCGACACGGTTAACAATCGCGTGCTGTGGTACGCGCACTTCCATTACCCGAAACAGGACACTGCGCCGCAGGATTTTTCCAAGGCCCATCTGAAGACCGCAGCGCAGCGTAGGCAAGGAGTTGCCTTTCAGGTCTCCCAGCAGCAAGCCGGGCAATCGGTGGAAAGGATTTGGCGTAGCGATATCGGGCGACAGGCGGCCTCCAGATTGTTCCTGTCGGCTTGATCCATCGAACCACTGAGGTATTCATGGTTCTTCATAAGAGCTCCGAGATCGATATAGACCCACGCCGCTCATGCGGCGCGGGTCTATCGGAGCTCACGTCAGGCCTGGAGAGAGAGGGACTACTATCAGAACTGACAGTTGACCTGGCAGTCCCCACGGGCAGGGCTTCGCCAGGAGGTCATGCCAGTTCGCCGCAAAGATCCAGCTCAACCAGCCGCCGAACCTCATCCACCGGCAACCCGGCACCGATCAAGGCCTGCAACTTGCCGAACGCAGCCTCGCGGGTCATGCCGCCGCCGGACAGCACGCCGACTCCGCGCAAGCGACTGCCCGCTTCGTAGATGTCCAGTTCGACGCCGCCTTCATGGCATTGAGTGACCGCCACGACCACCACGCCGTTGTCCCGCGCCCGTTCCAGGCTGGCGAGGAAGGCCGGGTTGTCGCTCGGACCGGTGCCGCTGCCGTAGCACTCCAGCACCAGGCCCCGGATGCCGCTGCCCAGCAAGCCATCGATAACCTCGGCGCCAATGCCAGGGAACAATGGCAGCACCACGACGTTTGCCAACTGTTTCGGTTGGTTGTAATTCAACTGCGTCGGCAGCGACGTGGCCTTGATGCCGCCGCCCTGGCGCTCCAGGCGCTTGAACGGATGACGACCAAAGCTGCGCACCTTGGCGCAGCGGGTCGGCGCCAGCAGTTCACCGTGAAAATACAGGTGCACGCCCGGCGCCAGGCCCTGGCCGAGGGCGACCAGGGCGCCGCTGAGGTTTTCCCAGGCGTCGCTGTCGGTCACGCCGGCCGGCAGCATCGAACCGGTGAAGCAAACCCGCGCGTGCAAGCCGAGCAACTGGAAGCTCATGGCGGCGGCGCTGTAGGCCAGTGTGTCGGTACCGTGCAGGATCAGGACACTGTCGCAGCCTTGCACATCGACGGCATCAACCACCGCTTCGCGCAGTTGCTGCCAGTAGGCCGGGGTCATGTTGGCGCTGTCGATCAGCGGCGACATCTCCCGGAAACGCCATGGCGGGATAACCAGTTCGGGCTGGCTGTGCAGGTAGTCGCGCATCCGCGCTTCGAAACCGGATGCCGGGGCCAGGCCGTTGGCGCTGGCCTGCATGCCGATGGTGCCGCCGGTATAGAGCACCATGACGTGTTGGGCGGCAGGATAAGTCGAGGCATTCATGGGTGTTCTCCGAGGACGAAAACAGCAGCTTCATTTGCTGCTGCAACATAAGGCCGAGCATGACGCCGACCTTGTGTTGTGTCACGCCGGGCGCAGGGGATGCGCCCGGTTTTTTTCAAACGGACTGTTGATCAGCGTTGCGCTGCAGCCAGGCCCGCCGGAGCGTTTCCAGATTCGGCGGCAGGTGCCGATGGGGTCGCTGGCCAGGCCTTGCGGTCCAGGTCCAGGTCCGGGAACTTGCTCGAGTCGAACACCGGCACCTTGATGCCAGCCGAACGCTGGTCGTCATAGTCGCGCAGGATGCGCATGCCGACCTTGAACAGCAGGAACAGCGCGATCAGGTTCACGAACGCCAGCAGCGTCATGGTGATATCGGCGAACGCGAACACGGTGCCGAGGTTCTCGATGGCGCCCCAGAAAATCAGTCCCAGGACCAAGGCGCGATAGGCCATCAGCGCCTTGCGGTTTTCACCTAGCATGAAGCGCAGGTTGTTTTCGCCCAGGTAATAGTTGTAGAGGATCGAGGTGAACACGAACAACGACAGGGCCACGGAGATGAATATCCGGCCCCAGTCGCCGACGACGGCCGCCAGGGAGTTCTGGGTCAGGGCAATGCCGTCGCCTTCGAAGCCTGGGGTGTAGAAACCCGACAGCAGGATCAGCAGCGCGGTGCAGGTGCAGATCACGAACGTGTCGAGGAAAACGCTGAACGCCTGGACCACACCCTGGGCGACCGGGTGCTCTACCGACGCCACGGCGGCCACGTTAGGCGCACTGCCCAGGCCGGCTTCGTTGGCGAACACGCCACGCTTGACGCCCATGACGATGGCGCTGCCGATCAGGCCGCCAAAGGCCTGGTCCAGACCGAAGGCGCTCCTGACGATCGTCGCCAGCATGCCCGGTACATGTTCGAATTGCAGCACGATCACGTAGAGCGTCACGGCGATGTATGCCAGGGTCTTGACCGGTACCAGCAGGTCCGCAACCTTGGCGATTCGCTTGATCCCGCCGATGAATACCAGGCCCAGCAGCACCGCCAGGCCGAGGCCGGTGTAGGTGGTATCGAGGCCGAAGGCGTTATTCAGGGAGTGAGTGACGGCGTGGGCTTGCAGGCCGTTGAAGGCGAAGCCGAAGGTGATCAGCAGCAGGAACGCCATGATCATGCCCAGCCAGCGTTTCTGCAGGCCGTGCTGGATGTAGTAGGACGGACCACCACGGAACTGGCCTTCGGAATCGCAGCGCTTGTAGAGCTGGCCGAGGGAGCACTCGAAGAAGCTGCTGGACATGCCGACCAGCGCGGTCACCCACATCCAGAACACTGCACCAGGCCCGCCGAGGGTCACGGCGATGCCGACACCGGCGATGTTGCCCGCGCCGACACGGCCGGCAAGGCTGAGCATCAGGGCCTGGAAGGAGCTGAGCTGGTCAGTGCTGCTTTTCAGGCTGTCCCGGAACACCGAGAACATATGAAAGAAATGACGGAACTGGACGAAACGCGAGCGGATCGTGAAGTAGCCACCGAGCCCGACAATGAGCACGATCAGCACTTTCCCTGAGAGGAAGTCGTTGATGACTTCAAGCATGAGTATTCCTCGCTGTTTTTTGTTTAAGCAAATGCTGGCCATTTGGAAACATCGTGTTACATCGGCCGGCGCGCGGCACGACAGTTGAGGCGATGTTCGTCCCGGTCCACTTCGCGGGTTTGTTATTAGTTCGGTTTTCGCATGTTGTGAGGTCTCGCTACCGACGACCACTCATGCGAAGAGGGGCGGCACTATACCTATCAGTGCGGCGCCCGTCTGCACAGTTGTGGTGCGTGCGACGAAACGGACCCTTGTATCTCCTGGCCTATCGGTCAGGTTCTTGTGGAAGTGAGCCGGCTCCAGATAGCTGGCGACGCGGGGTACAACGGCAGCGCGTCGCTGTTTATCGCGAGTAGGCTTGCTCCTACAAATTTGCTCCCGCTTTCAGTTGTCGGTTAAAAAAAAGGGCCTGGGGAACGAGTCCCCAAGCCCTCAAAAGGTGAGAGGTGTCTAGTCCCTCGACCTGGTGAGCAGTGGTCGCGTCGATCAAGCCTTCAGTGGGACCAGACGCGGGGCAATCATGTTTTCCGGGCGCAGGATGTCGTCGAGCATGGCGTCGTCGAGCAAGCCTTCCTCGCGCACCAGTTCCAGCACGCCGCGGCCGCTTTCCAGGGCAACGCGGGCGATGCGGGTGGCGTTTTCATAGCCGATGTACGGGTTCAGGGCGGTAACCAGGCCGATCGAGTGCTCGACCAGTTCGCGGCAGCGCGCTTCGTTGGCGGTGATGCCGACGATGCAATGCTCACGCAGCATGTCCATGGCCCGTTGCAGCAGGCGGATCGAGTCGAAGATCTTGAAGGCGATCAGCGGCTCCATCACGTTCAGTTGCAGTTGGCCGCCTTCGGCCGCCATGGTCAGCGCCAGATCGTTGCCGATGATCTGGAACGCGACCTGGTTCACCGCTTCAGGGATCACCGGGTTGACCTTGCCAGGCATGATCGAACTGCCTGGCTGGCGGGCCGGCAGGTTGATCTCGTTGATGCCGGTGCGTGGGCCGCTGGACAGCAGGCGCAAGTCGTTGCAGATCTTCGACAGCTTGACCGCGGTGCGCTTGAGCATGCCGGAGAACAGCACGAAGGCGCCCATGTCGGAGGTCGCTTCGATCAGGTCGGCGGCCGGAACCAGCGGTTGGCCGCTGATGGTCGCCAGGCGTTGTACGGCCAGGGCCTGGTAACGCGGATCGGCGTTGATGCCGGTACCGATGGCGGTGCCGCCCAGGTTCACTTCGGTGAGCAATTCAGGTGCCAGGGTTTTCAGGCGCGCCAGGTCTTCGCTCAAGGTGGTGGCGAAGGCGCGGAATTCCTGTCCCAGCGTCATCGGCACGGCGTCTTGCAGTTGGGTACGGCCCATTTTCAGCACGTGGCTGAATTCCTCGCCCTTGGCGGCGAACGCCTGGATCAGGCTGTCGAGGCTGGCCAGCAACGCGTCGTGGCCCAGCAGCAGACCCAGGCGGATCGCGGTCGGGTAGGCGTCGTTGGTCGACTGCGCCATGTTCACGTCGTTGTTCGGATGCAGATACTGGTATTCGCCCTTCTGGTGACCCATGGCCTCCAGCGCGATGTTGGCGATGACTTCGTTGGCATTCATGTTGGTCGACGTGCCGGCGCCGCCCTGGATCATGTCCACCACGAATTCTTCGTGGAAATCGCCGCGGATCAATCGTGCACAGGCTTCGCTGATGGCGGCGTGCTTGGCTTCGCTGAGCTGGCCCAACTCACGGTTGGCGTCAGCGGCGGCTTGCTTGACCATTGCCAGACCGACCACCAGTTTCGGGTAATGCGAGATCGGGACGCCGGAGAGACGAAAGTTGTTGATCGCTCGCAGGGTCTGGATGCCGTAATACGCTTGCGCCGGTACTTCGAGTACGCCAAGCAGGTCTTTTTCTGTGCGGAATGATGCAGCGGAGGACATGATGTCAATCATCTCAATAAGGACCCGGTCTGAGCCGGAACGCTGTGAATCCTAGGCTTTCAGAAAATTTAGGGCCAATGCTGTTAAACACTGGCCTATGCACATTCGGCATAATGCGCGTGTGACGCCGATGACGCGGCGAACGTGTGACCTGTTTTGGTGCGTCCTACGGGAGGACGGAGATGAATCTTGAAAGCAAATGGCTGGAGGACTTCAGTGCCTTGGCCGCGACGCGCAGTTTTTCCCAGGCGGCCGAGCGCCGCTTCGTGACGCAACCAGCATTCAGCCGGCGGATCCGCAGCCTGGAGGCGGCGCTGGGGCTGACCCTGGTCAACCGCTCCCGCACGCCGATCGAACTGACCGCGGCGGGACAGCTGTTCCTGGTGACGGCGCGTACGGTGGTCGAGCAGTTGGGCGAAGTGCTGCGGCACTTGCACCACCTGGAGGGCGGGCAGGGCGAAGTTATCCAGGTAGCGGCGGCACATTCCCTGGCGTTGGGTTTCTTTCCGCGCTGGATCGCCCAGTTGCGCAACGAAGGCATGAACATCGCCACACGGCTGGTGGCGACCAATGTCGGCGATGCCGTGCATGCCCTGCGTGAAGGGGGCTGCGACTTGATGCTGGCCTTCTACGACCCGGATTCGGCGATGCAGATGGACCCGGAGATCTTCCCATCGCTGCACCTGGGCCAGACCGAAATGCTCCCCGTCTGCGCGGCCGATGCCGACCGCAAGCCGTTGTTCGACCTGGAGGGCGAGACCAGCGTGCCCCTGCTGGCCTACAGCGCCGGCGCTTTTCTGGGCCGTTCGGTGAACCAGTTGTTGCGCCAGCGCGCCCTGCGTTTCACCACGGTCTACGAGACGGCCATGGCTGACAGCCTGAAAAGCATGGCCCTGGAAGGCCTGGGCATCGCCTGGGTGCCGCACCTGAGTGTGCGCAACGAACTGGCCCGGGGCGAGCTGGTGATCTGCGGGGGCGCGCAATGGCACGTGCCGCTGGAAATCCGCCTGTACCGCTGCGCCCTGGTGCGCAAGGCCAATGTGCGGTTGTTGTGGCGCAAGCTGGAGGGTGGCGCGGCCAGCCCTGCGGCTTGAAAGGCGTGAAAGCCATCGTCTGGGCTTTCACGCCTGATGGGCGGGTCAGTCGAAGCTGTCTACATAACTGCGTATGTTTGCCCGGTTCTTTTCGGTAAAGCGGTAGGTATTGCCAAGAAAGTCCGAGAAGTCGTCGCCGAACATGATCGAATTACGCCACCAGCCGTCATATTCGATTGCGCCGTCATCATGGGTCGCGCCCAGCATATGGCCTATTTCATGGGCGGGTGTTCGGTAGTTAGTGATTGAAGCAATGGCCGCATAGCTTCTGACGGTCGCGATACCGGCAACTTTGCTGTTGAGATTGTCCCGAGTCAGCAACAGGATCTTGGCGAGGGACGGCTCAAGGCCGCCGTTCTGCACCGTCGTGATGTGCAGTTCCTCGATCAGTCGCCACCACTCCCGGATGGTTTTTTCTTGCTCTGCATGCTTGTAATTGAATCCCGAGAGCGAGGGGTAAGTACCCACGGGAAACATTGTGATCCGGACTTTACGATGTGCAACTTTCTCCAGCTCGGGTTTAAACCAGGAAAAGTAATCGGAATAGAGTTGGCTCGTACTGTAGTCTTTCAGATCGTCGTGTTTGACGACGACGATCACGATAGGTTTTTGCATGTTTGAACGTCCTGTTCAATAAGTGCTCCAGAAAGTGCCCCCTTGGTTACAAGAGCGCACCGTGCCGGATTGTTATAGGCTGGTTTTTGAACTGGATAAACCGCTGCTGAACTTCAAAATGTTTCACCGTGAATGAGCCCGCCACACTGACTCGATAGTCAGGAAAACCGCGGTTTGCGCAACGCATGACAGATGGTCGCGACAGGGGCTGTTTATCTGCTTCATTACGGTATACTGCCCGGCCTTCGGTCGGTCCACCCGGCCATAATTCGTACAACAAGCCACGCCGGTTTCCTGCGTGGCTTGTTGTTTTTTGACGCGCCCCAGGGCGCCCAGAGAGAAGAGGCACGACGATGAGTGCACTGGTTGGCGTGATCATGGGCTCCAAGTCCGATTGGTCCACCCTTAGCCACACCGCCGATATGCTGGAAAAGCTCGGCATCCCCTACGAGGTGAAAGTGGTGTCCGCCCACCGCACCCCGGACCTGCTGTTCCAGTACGCCGAAGAAGCCGAGGCGCGTGGCATCGAAGTGATCATCGCCGGCGCCGGCGGCGCGGCTCACCTGCCGGGCATGTGCGCGGCCAAGACGCACTTGCCGGTACTGGGCGTGCCGGTACAGTCATCGATGCTCTCGGGTGTCGATTCGTTGCTGTCGATCGTGCAGATGCCGGCCGGCATCCCGGTTGCCACCCTGGCCATCGGCAAGGCCGGCGCGATCAACGCAGCCCTGTTGTCGGCGAGTATCCTGGGCGCCAAGCATCCGCAATTTCATACCGTGCTGAAAAAATTCCGCGCTGAGCAGACAGACAGCGTCCTGGACAATCCAGACCCACGCATTGCCTGAGGTTGTTGACGAATGAAGATCGGTGTAATCGGTGGCGGCCAGTTGGGTCGCATGTTGGCCCTGGCGGGTACGCCGTTGGGGATGAACTTCGCTTTCCTGGATCCGGCGCCGGACGCCTGTGCCGCGGCACTGGGTGAACACCTGCGTGCCGATTACGGCGATCAGGACCATCTGCGCCAGCTGGCCGATGAAGTCGACCTGGTGACCTTCGAGTTCGAAAGCGTCCCGGCCGAGACCGTTGCCTTCCTGTCCCAGTTCGTCCCGGTCTTCCCGAGCGCCGAAGCCTTGCGCATCGCCCGTGATCGATGGTTCGAAAAGAACATGTTCAAGGACCTGGGCATTCCGACCCCGGCCTTCGCCGACATTCAGTCCCAGGCCGACCTGGAATCCGCCGTTGCGTCCATCGGCCTGCCGGCCGTGCTCAAGACCCGCACCCTGGGTTACGACGGCAAGGGCCAGAAGGTCCTGCGCAACCCGGAAGACGTCCCCGGCACATTCGCCGAGCTGGGCAGCGTCGGCTGCCTGCTGGAAGGCTTCGTGCCTTTCACTGGCGAAGTCTCGCTGATCGCCGTACGTGCCCGTGACGGTGAAATCCGTTTCTACCCGCTGGTCCACAACACCCACAAGGACGGCATCCTCAAGCTGTCCGTCGCCAGCACCGACCACCCGCTGCAAGCCCTGGCTGAAGACTACTCCAGCCGGGTACTCAAGCAGCTCGATTATGTCGGCGTCATGGCGTTCGAGTTCTTTGAAGTGGATGGCGGCCTCAAGGCCAATGAAATCGCCCCGCGCGTGCACAACTCCGGGCACTGGACCACCGAAGGCGCCGAGTGCAGCCAGTTCGAAAACCACCTGCGGGCGGTCGCCGGGCTGCCGCTGGGGTCGACGGCCAAGGTCGGCGAAAGCGCGATGCTGAACTTCATCGGCAAGGTGCCGGACACCGAGAAGGTCCTGGCGATCGCCGACTGCCACCTGCATCACTACGGTAAGGCGTTCAAGGTCGGGCGCAAGGTTGGTCACGCCAACCTGCGTTGCGCCGACCGGGCCACGCTGGCCCAGCAGATCATCAAGGTCGAGACGCTGATCGCCGAGCAATAATCTGAAACATCGGTGGAACCATTCGTCGGCCGTCTTCTCTCATGGCAAGGTGCCAAAGTCTGACTAGGCTTTGGCATAGCTACTCAATTAGAGGGGAATACCATGGGAATCATCGGAACCATTTTTATCGGCCTGATCGTTGGCCTGCTCGCACGTTTCCTGAAGCCTGGCGATGACAGCATGGGCTGGATCATGACTATCCTGCTGGGTATCGGCGGTTCACTGGCGGCCACTTACGGCGGCCAGGCCCTGGGCATCTATCAGGCAGGCGAAGGCGCTGGTTTCCTCGGAGCCCTGGTGGGCGCGGTGGTGCTGCTGGTGATCTACGGCCTGATCAAAAGGAACTGATCAACGCGCGAAAGTCCTCTGCGCGTGGCGCGCGCGGAGGGCTAGAATGCCCGGCGTCGTATTTTTCCTTATGCCGAGCCCTTACATGCGCCGTCTACTGCTGACCTTCCTTCTGCTGGGCACTGGCCTGGCCCACGCCGCCGAGCTGCCCGAAACCGACTGGCTCGAACTGATGCCCAAGTCGGACCAGAAGGCCCTCGAGGCCATGCCCGAGATCGATCACAACTCCCCCGAAGCCAACGGCACCTTCACCGAAAAGGGTGGCCTGAAGCAGAGCAAAGGCTTGCCGGCGGTGATGTATTCGACCAAGACCGTGGCATCAATGAACGACAAGCACATCCGCATCGGCGGATACCCGGTGCCGCTGGAAACCGACGCCAAGGGCCGTAGCACGCTGTTTTTCCTGGTGCCTTACCCCGGTGCCTGCATCCACGTCCCGCCACCGCCGCCCAATCAATTGGTGCTGGTGCGTTATCCCAAGGGCTTGAAGCTGGATGATATCTACACGCCGCTGTGGGTCACCGGCACGCTGAAGATCGAAAAGGTCGACAACGACCTGGCGAGCGCGGCGTATGCGATGGAGGCGCAGAAGGTGCGGATGGTGCAGGAGGCGGATTTGTAGGTTTGGCATCAACCCATTGTGGGAGCGAGCCTGCTCGCGAAGGCGGTGTGTCAGTCAAGATATGTATTTACTGACACGCCGCCTTCGCGAGCAGGCTCGCTCCCACAGGGGATTTGTTCAGTGTGTTTAGAGCGGTTTGCTGCGAATGCTCACGCCCAGCGTATGGCTGGCATCTGGCAACAGCGTCACCACATCATCCATCACATTGGCCGTCTCGATGCAGAGCATGCGTTGCCAGCCATCATCGGTCATGTCGCTGAAGGCCTTGGCCCGTTCGGTCCAGGGGTTCCAGATCACCGCCGAACGTGAACCGGTAGCGGTCAATTCGATGCGTCGCTGCCAATGCGCGTCGACGATACTCAGCGTCGGCGGCGTATCGAGATAGATCCGGTCGGTTTCGCCGGCAAAATGCAGCTTGCCGGCCTGGGTATGGACGTTCCAGTCATCCAGGGTCTCGACGTAGCGCAAGCCATCCACTCCGTCGACATGCACGTTGCGCACGTCGCTGACCGCGAAATAGCTGTGCAGCGCCTGGCTCAGGCTGACGGTTTCGCTGCCACGGTTATGGCTGGTCAGATGGATATGCAGTTGCTTGTCCATGACGATGGTCAAGGTCAGGTCGACCTGATGGGGCCAGCCGGACAAACCGTTTTCGGGGTAGGGCAGCATGAATTCGATCTTCAGGCTTTCACCCTCGGCTTCGATGCCCTTGAGTTCCCAATCCATTGCCCGTACCAGGCCGTGGGCGGTGGCCGGTTCGTTGCTGACGCGCATGGCCTGGACGCTGTCGGGGTTGCGCGTCAGGTTGCCGAACCACGGCCAGCACACCGGTACGCCGGCACGGATGCTCTTGCCGGTCTTGAACGTCGCCTGGTCGTTGAGCCAGATCAGCGGCGGCTGGCCGTCCACTTGATAGCTGAGAACGTGCGCGCCTTGCTGGGCCACGAGCAACTCGGCCTGACCGTGGCGGATGCGCCAACCGTTCAGTTCATCCAGTTTGACGGCTTCGACGTTAGGCGTTGGCATGCTGCAAATCTCGTTCAGGAACATGGACTGCAATGGACCGCAAAACGGCCGCCGTGTTTAACGCGCCCGAGGTGGAACCGAGCGGGTACGACCACTGCCATCGATGGCGACGAACACGAACACCGCTTCGGTGACCTTGCGCCATTCGCTGGACAATGGGTCGTCACTCCAGACCTCGACCATCATCTGGATCGAGCTCCGGCCGATTTCCAGGGCCTGGGTGTAGAACGACAATTGCGCACCCACTGCCACCGGCACCAGGAACGCCATGCGATCGATCGCCACGGTGGCCACGCGGCCGCCGGCAACCTTGCTGGCCATCGCGGTGCCGGCCAGGTCCATCTGGGACACTAGCCAACCGCCGAAAATATCCCCGAAGCCGTTGGTCTCTCGGGGAAGCGCGGTGATTTGCAGGGCCAGATCGCCCTGCGGGATTGGATCTTCTTGTTCGAGCTCTATCATGCCGGGGGTGCCTCTGACCCGTAACGCTGTCTTGTACTTCAGGTGAGTAGCCGTCCTTAAAAAAACGATTCAGCCCGAACATGCCGCGTTCGTCACGTTTTTCGTCAAGGCGTGCCAAAGGGAAACTCTGCGAAACCGGCTGATCTCGTATTGCGCCACCAACGACGTTTTCGCACAGCAACCCCTTACAGAGTGTTGCAAGGTTGCGAGTATATCGGGCGATAGTCGTCGAGACGACCACTCGGTTCTGATTTCGACTGTCAATTACGCGCCTCTATGTGCTTTTTCGAACAATTTGCTATCGTGCCGAACCTGCCCGGGCGCCCATTCAGCGTTGTCGGGGCCGCAGAATCGACTATAAGAGAAGCCCTTGCCATGACCACTGCGCCTTCGAGCACGGCGACACCCGCACAACCCACCCGTCCGCTAACCCGTAACGACTACAAGACCCTGTCGCTTTCTGCCCTGGGCGGTGCGCTGGAATTCTACGATTTCATCATTTTCGTATTCTTTGCCACCGTGGTCGGCAAATTGTTCTTCCCGGCCGAGATGCCCGAGTGGCTGCGCCTGATGCAGACGTTCGGCATCTTTGCCGCCGGTTACCTGGCCCGGCCGCTGGGCGGGATCATCATGGCCCACTTCGGCGACCTGCTGGGACGCAAGAAGATGTTCACCCTGAGCATCTTCATGATGGCCGTGCCGACCCTGATCATGGGTCTGCTGCCTACTTACGCGCAGATCGGCATGTGGGCACCGATCCTGTTGCTGCTGATGCGGGTAATCCAGGGCGCCGCGATTGGCGGCGAAGTGCCAGGCGCCTGGGTATTCGTTTCCGAACACGTGCCGGCGCGCCATATCGGCTATGCCTGCGGCACGCTGACCTGCGGCCTGACGGCGGGGATTTTGCTGGGTTCGCTGGTTGCCACGGCCATCAACAGCATTTATACGCCGGTGGAAGTGGCGGATTACGCCTGGCGGATCCCGTTCCTGCTGGGCGGCGTGTTCGGCCTGTTTTCGGTGTACCTGCGCCGCTGGCTCCACGAAACCCCGGTATTCGCCGAGCTGCAATTGCGCAAGGCCCTGGCCGAAGAAGTGCCGTTGCGCGCGGTGCTGCGTGATCATCGCGGCGCCATCGCCATTTCGATGCTGCTGACCTGGCTGTTGTCGGCGGGCGTCATCGTGGTGATCCTAATGACACCCACCGTGCTGCAGACCGTGTACCACTTCAGCCCGACCACCGCGTTGCAGGCCAATAGCCTGGCGATCGTATTCCTCAGTTTCGGCTGTATCGGCGCGGGTGTGCTGGCTGACCGCTTCGGCGCCGGCCGGGTGTTCGTCTTTGGTAGTGGCTTGCTGCTGATCACCTTCTGGACCTTCTACCACAGCCTGTTCGAGCACCCCGAGTGGTTGTTCCCGCTCTACGCCTTGAGCGGCTTGCTGGTGGGTACCATTGGCGCGGTGCCCTACGTTATGGTCAATGCCTTCCCGGCCGTGGTGCGCTTCAGCGGACTGTCGTTCTCCTACAACCTGGCCTACGCGATCTTCGGCGGGCTGACCCCGATGATCGTGACCCTGCTGTTGAAAGAGAGCCCGATGGGGCCGGCGTACTACGTGGCGATCATCTGCGGGATCGGGATGGTGATCGGTGGGTACCTCTGGAAGAAGGGCCGATAACCGGCGCTTTTTTCCCACTTGTACTGGCGCTTTCGCGAGCAGGCTCGCTCCCACATGGGGTGGATTCCCTGTGGGAGCGAGCCTGCTCGCGAAAAGAGCACCATGGATCATCCCTGCAAAAGCCAATGCTGGCCTTTCATCCAATTGTCATATTTCAGCCATAGAGTGTTCATACGGCTTGTCGATACTTGGCCGACTTAACACACCCTATCTGCTAGGAGTAAGGCATGAAACTGAAGCGTTTGATGGCGGCAATGACGTTTGTCGCTGCTGGCGTCGCGACTGCCAACGCGGTTGCCGCTGTTGACCCTGCGATCCCGAGCTACACCAAGACCACTGGTGTGTCGGGCAACCTGTCCAGCGTCGGCTCCGATACCCTGGCTAACCTGATGACCTTGTGGGCCGAGAACTACAAGAAGGAATACCCGAACGTCAACATCCAGATTCAGGCCGCCGGTTCCTCCACCGCGCCACCCGCACTCACCGAAGGCACCGCAAACCTGGGCCCGATGAGCCGCAAGATGAAGGACAACGAGCTGCAAGCCTTCGAACAGAAGTACGGCTACAAGCCGACCGCTATTCCGGTTGCCGTGGACGCCCTGGCGGTATTCGTGCACAAGGACAACCCGATCAAGCACCTGACCATGGCTCAGGTCGATGCGATTTTCTCCTCGACTCGCCTGTGCGGCGCCAAGGCTGACGTCAAGACCTGGGGCGACCTGGGCGTGACCGGCGACCTGGCCAACAAGCCAGTCCAGCTGTTTGGCCGCAACTCGGTGTCCGGCACCTACGGCTACTTCAAGGAAGAAGCCCTGTGCAAAGGCGACTACAAGCCAAACGTCAACGAACAACCAGGTTCGGCTTCGGTTGTGCAGTCGATCAGCAGCTCGCTTAACGGCATCGGCTACTCGGGTATCGGCTACAAGACCGCCAGCGTGAAAACCGTTGCCCTGGCCAAGAAGGAAGGCGGCGAGTTCATCGAGGACACCGAAGAAAACGCCCTGAACGGCAAATATCCGCTGTCGCGCTTCCTCTACGTCTACGTCAACAAGGCGCCGAACAAGCCTCTGGCCCCGCTGGAAGCCGAGTTCGTCAAGCTGATCCTGTCCAAGCAAGGCCAGGAAGTCGTGGTCAAGGACGGCTACATCCCGGTTCCAGCCAAAGTCGCCGCCAAGGCACTGGCTGACCTGGGTCTGCAGGAAGGCGGCAACGTCGCCAAGCAGTAACGCCTGAGCCCAGGCCCCTGTGGGAGCGAGCTTGCTCGCTCCCACAGACCAAATTTCCATCCGCTGCCGGTTCCCACCGGCGGCGGATTTGTTGCGTCACTTCACTGTCATCTTTCTGTCATACAGGATCGCTAGGGTGTGCGCATGAATGATCTGGCCAACTCCACAATGACTACGACTTCCCCTCCCAAGCGCATTGACTTCAATACGCCTGAGCTGCAACGCAAGCGCCGCATCCGCGCGCTCAAGGATCGCCTCACCCGTTGGTACGTGCTGGTTGGCGGCCTCGCCGTGCTCGCCGCCATTACTTTGATTTTTTTCTTCCTGGCCTACGTGGTACTGCCGCTGTTCCAAGGCGCGGACCTGACCGCCAAGGACTCGATTACCCCTGCCTGGATGCAAGACGCCGGCAAGCCGCTGATGATCGCCATCGAAGAACAGAACCAGGTGGCGATGCGGGTTTCCGACAAGGGCGTGGCGCTGTTCTACAACCTCGACAGCGGTGCCGAACTGCGGCGTGTCGACC
Organism: Pseudomonas sp. R1-15; assembly: GCF_051132085.1. NCBI lineage: Bacteria > Pseudomonadati > Pseudomonadota > Gammaproteobacteria > Pseudomonadales > Pseudomonadaceae > Pseudomonas > Pseudomonas sp. R1-15. The sequence continues at coordinate 79,424 of NZ_CP071660.1, forward strand.
TGCCGATCCCGGCCGGCGCCACTGTGACGTCCATCGGTGAAGATCAGCCCGGCAGCCCGCTGGTGGCGATCGGCTTGTCCAATGGCCAGGCCCTGGTGTTCCGCCACACGTATAAAGTCAGCTACCCCGACGGCAAGAAAACCATCTCTCCGGCCATCGAATACCCTTACGGTGAAGGGCCGATCGCGTTGAACGAGCAGGGCGCGGCCCTGGAGCATGTCAGCCTCAACGCGACCGATTCGACGTTGCTGCTGGCTGGCTCCAGCGGCGCGCAGCTCTATGTGCTGTCGCTCACCAGCGAAGAAAACATGATGACCGGTGAAATCACCAGCGAGCAGACGCGTATCGATCTGCCGCAGATGACCGAGCCGGTAAAAAACATCTTCGTCGACCCGCGCCAGCAGTGGCTGTATGTGGTCAACGGGCGCGCCCAGGCCGATGTGTTCAGCCTGCGGGACAAGAGCCTCAACGGTCGCTACAAGCTGCTCGAGAACGCTGACGCCCAAGTCACCGCCGTTGCCCAGTTGGTCGGTGGCATATCGCTGATCATCGGTGATTCCAAGGGCGGCCTGGCCCAGTGGTTCATGGCTCGCGATCCGGACGGCGAGCTGCGTTTCAAACAGATTCGTACCTTCCAGATGGGCAGCGCGCCCATCGTCGAGATCAGTGCCGAAGAGCGTCGCAAGGGTTTCGTTGCGCTCGACGCCGCCGGCAAGCTCGGCGTGTTCCACAGTACTGCCCACCGCACCTTGCTGGTTGACCAGGTAGTCGATGGCCAAGGCCTGTTCGGCATGTCGCCACGGGCCAACCGCCTGATCGTGGAGCAGGGCGGCAAGCTGCAACCGCTGGTGCTGGAAAACCCACACCCGGAAGTCTCGTGGAGCGCCTTGTGGAGCAAGGTCTGGTACGAAAACTACGATGAGCCCAAGTACGTCTGGCAATCGACTGCCGCCAACACCGACTTCGAACCCAAGCTGAGCCTGTCGCCGCTGACCTTCGGCACCCTGAAAGCGGCGTTCTACGCGATGCTTTTGGCCGCGCCGCTGGCGGTTGCCGCAGCGATCTACACCGCCTACTTCATGGCCCCGGGCATGCGCCGCAAGGTCAAGCCGGTGATCGAGCTGATGGAGGCGATGCCGACGGTGATCCTCGGTTTCTTCGCCGGTCTGTTCCTGGCGCCGTACGTCGAAGGGCATCTACCGGGCATCTTCAGCCTGCTGATGTTGCTGCCGATCGGCATCCTGGTCGCCGGTTTCGCTTTCAGCCGCCTGCCGGAATCCATTCGCCTGCGAGTGCCGGACGGCTGGGAAAGCGCCTTGCTGATCCCGGTGATCCTGTTCGTCGGCTGGCTCTCGCTATACATGAGCCCATACATGGAAGCGTGGTTCTTTGGCGGCGACATGCGCATGTGGATCTCCCATGACCTGGGTATCACCTATGACCAGCGCAACGCCTTGGTGGTCGGTCTGGCGATGGGCTTCGCGGTGATCCCGAACATCTATTCCATCGCCGAAGACGCCGTGTTCAGTGTGCCGCGCGGCCTGACCCTGGGCTCGCTGGCCCTGGGTGCGACACCGTGGCAGACCATGACCCGCGTGGTCATCCTCACCGCCAGCCCGGGCATCTTCTCGGCGCTGATGATCGGCATGGGCCGGGCGGTGGGCGAGACGATGATCGTGCTGATGGCCACCGGCAACACCCCGGTGATGGAAATGAACCTGTTCGAAGGCCTGCGCACCCTGGCGGCCAACGTCGCGGTGGAGATGCCTGAGTCGGAAGTCGGCGGCAGCCATTATCGCGTGCTGTTCCTGTCGGCCTTGGTGCTGCTGTTGTTCACCTTCGTCATGAACACCCTCGCCGAGCTGATCCGTCAGCGTCTGCGCAAGAAATATTCGTCGCTTTAAGAAAGGTAGAAGTCTGTGAAACAGAACTCCCTGAAAGGATGGTTCAAGAGCGGCGCCCCGGGCGTCTGGATCAGCGGTGGCGCGGTGTCCATCGCGGTCATCATGACCATTGGCCTGTTGGCGGTGATTGCCGTGCGCGGCCTGGGCCACTTCTGGCCGGCCGACCTGATCCACGCCAGCTACAACGTACCGGGCATGCCGGCGCACCTGGTGGTCGGCGAAGTCGTACAGAAAGAAGAAGTGCCTCGCGAGCGCCTGAAAAGCGCTGGCCTGCCGGTGCCGGACGAAGGCCCGGAGTTCATGACCCGCGAACTGGTCAAGGTCGGTAACCGGGATCTCAACGGCACCGATTTCACCTGGATCGTCGGCGACTGGCTGAGCAACCAGACGACCCCGCCGGAGCTGATGGCTCTGGAGCGACGTGAGTGGGGCAACTTCTACGGCTACCTGGTCAACGTCAAGGAACAAGGCAAGGTCATCGCCGAGGGCGAAGCCGCCTGGCCGCAGTTGCAGGCGCGTATCGAGCGGGTCAATCAACTGGCCGACGAACTCAAGACTCTGGAAAAAGTCGACATCGGCGCGATCAACGCCGGCCTCGAGCGCATCCGCCTGCACGGTCGCAAGCTGGAGCTGGACGGCAAGCTCGACGCCGCCGCCCAGGCTGACCTGGAAAGCGAACGCGCCGAACTGAACGCCCGCTACAAGGACATCGAAGCGCGCCTGACCGACCTGCATGCGCAGTTCAACCGCGACAGCCTGACGGCCCGCGATGCCAACGGCAAGGAAGTGGAGATCGAGATCGGCAAGGTGGTGCACGCCTACCAGCCAAACGGCATGGGCACGTTCACCAAGATGGGTTTCTACTTCAGCAAGGTCTGGGAGTTCCTCAGCGACGACCCGCGTGAAGCCAACACTGAAGGCGGGATCTTCCCGGCGATTTTCGGCACCGTGATGATGACCCTGATCATGGCGATGATCGTCACTCCGTTCGGCGTGCTGGCAGCGGTCTACCTGCGTGAATACGCGCGCCAGGGGCCGATGACCCGCCTGATCCGCATCGCGGTGAACAACCTTGCAGGCGTTCCGGCCATCGTCTACGGCGTGTTCGGGCTGGGTTTTTTCGTCTATGTGCTGGGCGGCTCGGTTGACCGGCTATTCTTCCCCGAGGCTTTGCCGGCGCCGACCTTCGGCACGCCAGGCCTGCTCTGGGCTTCCTTGACGCTGGCGCTGCTGGCCGTACCGGTGGTGATCGTGGCCACCGAGGAAGGCCTGGCGCGGATTCCGCGGACCGTGCGTGAGGGTTCCCTGGCACTCGGTGCAACCAAGGCCGAAACGCTGTGGAAAATCGTCCTGCCGATGGCGAGCCCGGCGATGATGACCGGCATGATCCTCGCCGTGGCCCGTGCCGCCGGCGAGGTAGCGCCGCTGATGCTGGTGGGCGTGGTGAAACTGGCGCCGTCGCTGCCGCTGGATGGCAACTACCCGTACCTGCACCTGGACCAGAAAATCATGCACCTGGGCTTCCATATCTATGACGTCGGCTTCCAGAGCCCGAACGTCGAAGCAGCCCGGCCATTGGTCTACGCCACGGCGTTGCTGCTGGTGCTGGTGATCGCGACCCTGAACCTGTCGGCGGTGTGGATCCGTAACCACCTGCGTGAGAAGTACAAGGCACTGGATAGTTGAGGGTCTGTGGGAGCGAGCCTGCTCGCGAAGCTTTTGGCGGCCTCAAGGCCCCCTTCGCGAGCAGGCTCGCTCCCACATTGGAATTTCATGGGGCCGCCACACAGGCGTTCCGAACCGAATTTGTTAGCACAGGGAGCCTCCCATGCAACACGAAGCACCTACACACGGCATCAACATGTCGGCCCTGGGCCGCGACAAGCAGAGCCTGAACCTGGCTCAGGAAACCGTCGCCATCGAAGTGCCCGGCCTGAACCTGTTCTACGGTCAGAAACAGGCGCTGTACGATGTCAGCCTGAACATCCCGAAACAGCGCGTTACCGCGTTCATCGGTCCGTCGGGCTGCGGCAAGTCGACCTTGCTGCGCACCTTCAACCGCATGAACGATCTGGTGGACGGCTGCCGCGTCGAAGGCGAAATCAACCTCTACGGCAACAACATCTACCGCAAGGGCGAAGACGTTGCCGAACTGCGTCGTCGCGTGGGCATGGTGTTCCAGAAGCCCAACCCGTTCCCCAAGACCATCTATGAGAACGTGGTCTACGGCCTGCGGATCCAGGGCATCAACAAGAAGCGCGTACTCGATGAAGCCGTGGAGTGGGCACTCAAGGGCGCGGCGCTGTGGGATGAGGTCAAGGACCGCCTGCACGAATCGGCGCTGGGCCTGTCCGGTGGGCAGCAGCAGCGTCTGGTGATCGCCCGCACCATCGCCGTGGAGCCGGAAGTGCTGCTGCTCGACGAACCTTGCTCGGCACTCGACCCGATCTCGACGCTGAAAGTCGAGGAACTGATCTACGAGCTCAAGTCCAAGTTCACCATCGTCATCGTGACCCACAACATGCAGCAGGCGGCGCGGGTGTCCGACTACACCGCGTTCATGTACATGGGCAAGCTGGTGGAATTCGGCGACACCGATACCCTGTTTACCAATCCGGCCATGAAGCAGACCGAGGACTACATCACGGGTCGCTACGGCTAGCCGTAGAGCCGCAAGCTTCAAGCTACAAGCGGCAAGTAAAGGCGGTTTGAGTAACGACATATATCAGCTTGCAGCTTGAAGCTTGCAGCTCACAGCTTTTGCGGAGCAAAACCATGATTTCGAAGGAAGGCCTCACCCACCACATTTCCGCGCAGTTCAACGCCGAGCTGGAAGAGGTGCGCAGCCACCTGCTGGCCATGGGCGGGCTGGTGGAAAAGCAGGTCAACGACGCGGTGACCGCGCTGATCGAGGCCGACTCCGGCCTGGCCCAGCAAGTGCGCGAGATTGATGACCAGATCAACCAGATGGAACGCAACATCGACGAAGAATGCCTGCGCATCCTGGCCCGTCGTCAGCCGGCGGCTTCCGACCTGCGCCTGATCATCAGCATCTCCAAGTCGGTGATCGACCTTGAGCGGATCGGCGACGAAGCCACCAAGATCGCTCGTCGCGCCATCCAGTTGTGCGAAGAAGGTGAAGCGCCGCGCGGCTACGTCGAGGTTCGCCACATTGGTGACCAGGTGCGCAACATGGTCCGCGATGCGCTGGACGCCTTCGCCCGTTTCGACGCCGACCTGGCGCTGTCGGTGGCCCAGTACGACAAGATCATCGATCGCGAGTACAAGACCGCCCTGCGCGAGCTGGCGACCTACATGATGGAAGACCCGCGTTCGATTTCCCGGGTGTTGAGCATCATCTGGGTGCTGCGTTCGTTGGAACGTATCGGCGATCATGCACGCAACATCTCGGAACTGGTGATCTACCTGGTGCGTGGCACCGATGTCCGGCACATGGGACTCAAGCGGATGAAGGAAGAAGTTGAGGGCACCCCGTCCGAAACCGCTAATGTTCCCGGTCAAACTGACGATAAGTAAGATTGCCAAGAAAAGCGCCCGGCCTTCTGGTCGGGCTTTTTTTGCGGTTTTTTTAATCAAAAGCAGCACCCCGCGAACGAAAAGTCCCGGCGTGACTGAAGGTTTTTGGCGATGTGCCATCAGTAAGGCGGTATGCTTGCCGGGATTTTTTAGAGGTGTATCTGGATGAGTAAGGTCAGTGTGTTGGTCGTGGACGATGCTTCGTTCATTCGTGACTTGGTGAAGAAGTGCCTGCGCAACTACTTCCCAGGCATCCGCATCGAAGACGCGGTGAACGGCAAGAAAGCCCAGGCCCTGCTGGCCCGTGAAGCGTTCGACCTGGTGCTGTGCGACTGGGAAATGCCAGAAATGTCCGGCCTGGAATTGCTGACCTGGTGCCGCCAGCAGGACAATCTCAAGGGCATGCCGTTTGTGATGGTGACCAGCCGTGGCGACAAGGAGAACGTGGTCCAGGCGATCCAGGCCGGCGTTTCCGGCTACGTCAGCAAACCCTTCACCAACGAACAGTTGCTGACCAAGGTCAAGCAGGCCTTGAACAAGGTCGGCAAGCTCGACACGTTGATGAACAGCGCCCCGACCAAGATGAATTCGGCGTTCGGCAATGATTCGCTCAGTGCCCTGACCGGCGGCAAGGCCGCTCCGGTTGCGGCGGCTGCGCCAGCGGCGAACCCGTTTGCCAAGCCCGCTGCCGCGCCGGCACCCGCTGCGGCTGCCGCTCCGGCGGCACGTGGCTTGCTCAACAGCCCGCCCGTCAAGGCACCTGCCGCGTCCGCACCCACTGCCAATCGCGGCCAAGGCCAGTTGCGCCTGTCCAGCGGCACCCAGCAATGCGTGATCAAGGCCCTGAGCCTCAAGGAAGCGTTGCTGGTGGTCAAGCGCACCGATACCCTGCCGCAAGTGCTGGAGAGCTCGGTGCTGGACATGGAGCAGGGCGACAACGCCGAAACCGCTCGTCTGAACGGCTACCTGCACGCCATCGTCGCCCATGAGCAGACCCCTGACAGCGAATGGCTGCAATTGACCTTCCGTTTCGTCGACAAAGACCCGCAGAAACTCGACTACATCTCCCGCCTGATCGCCCGCGGCACGGCGCAGAAGCACTTCGTACCGGGCGCCTGATCTGGCGGCGCCTGTCAGTCCGCTTTCGCGAGCAGGCTCGCTCCCACAGGTTTTTTGTAGGGCACAGATTTGTGTGGCCTGCGCAAATCACTGTGGGAGCGAGCCTGCTCCGGGCGGCGATCCGACGAAAAGGCCAGCTTCAACCCGACCGCCGATCCAATTTTGAAACATCCGTCGACTACGCTGGTCCATCCCAGCTGCTAGGCTGCTTTGCAGGCCTTCATTTCGACAGAATTCTTGCCCATGCTCGTGCCGTTGCTGTTCGCCTGTGGTCTTGTCCTGGCCGCCACGCCGGCCTTGGCCATGACCATCTACAAATCCACCGACGCCAATGGCGTGGTCTCCTACAGTGACCGCCCCAGCAAAGGCGCCCAGGTGTTCGTATTTCGTGATCGCATGGTCGAGCGCCTGGAGCGCCAAGTGTTTCTCGACATCAGGAAGCAGAAGGGCGCGGACGCGGTGTACGTGCGCAACGACCTCTATGCGCCGGTGGAAATCGAGCTGAGCTTCGCCGGGTTGCGCAATGTGAGCGGAGCGCCGAGCCGGCCGATCCGCCGCGTGCTGCCGGCGCGCAGCAAGCTTCGCCTGGCGCTGCTGACGGCCACCCGGCCCGGCAGGCCACTGGCTTATACCCCAAGGTTCGAATACTCCCTGGGCGACCCCGCGGGCACGGCGCAAGCTTATCGCTATCCGTTGCCCTGGCGTGGCGGGCCGTTCCGGTTGAGCCAGGGCGCCAACGGCCAATACAGCCATTACGGCCCGAAGAACCGCTACGCCATGGACATTGCGATGCCCGAAGGCACGCCTATCATCGCGGCGCGTGGCGGGGTCGTGGTCAAGACCGAGAACGAGCAGACCGGGCGCGGCACCGATCCTGCCGGCAATTTTGTGCGCGTGTTGCACGATGACGGGACCATGGGAGTCTACCTGCACCTGCAGAAGGGCTCGGTGAGCGTCCAGGAGGGGCAACGGGTCGTGGTGGGCACGCCGCTGGCGCTATCAGGCAACACCGGTAACAGCTCCGGCCCGCACCTGCACTTCGTGGTCCAGCGCAACACCGGGCTGGGGTTGGTGTCGATTCCCTACCAGTTCAACCAGCCGGTGGGTGACTTGCCCAACTTTGCGTTGGGCAAGCAATAGCACGGGAGATGACAAGAAGGCTTTTCGTGGCGAGGGAGCTTGCTCCCGCTCGGCTGCGAAGCAGTCGTCGCTTTTGGGGTCGCTTCGCGACCCAGCGGGAGCAAGCTCCCTCGCCACAGTGGGTTATGCCTTCAACTTGCGGGCAGATCGACACTCAATCGAGCATCAACACCTTCGCCAGAATGATCTTCGGCCCTTTCATCTTCTTGATGATGATCCGCAGGCCTTCGACTTCCAGCACTTCTTCCTCTTCCGGCACCCGTTTCAGGGTTTCGTAGACCAACCCTGCCAGGGTTTCCGCTTCGATGTGGTCCAGGTCGATGCCCAGCAGACGCTCCACCTTGAACAGCGGGGTGTCGCCGCGCACCAGTAGCTTGCCCGGCTGATAGGCGAGGATGCCACGCTCGGCCTTGCGGTGTTCGTCCTGGATATCGCCCACCAGCACTTCCAGAACGTCTTCCATGGTCAGGTAGCCGATGATATTGCCGTCGGCTTCTTCGACCACGGCGAAGTGCGAACCGCCCTTGCGGAACTGCTCCAGCAGCTGCGACAACGGCATGTGCCTCGATACTCGCTCCAGCGGGCGGGTCAGTTCCGCCAGGTTGAACGATTCGGGGATGTGGTCCAGGGCCGCCAGTTCCAGCAGCAGGTCCTTGATGTGCAGCAGGCCGACGAATTCCTGGCGCTCGCTGTCGTACACCGGATACCGGCTGAACTTGTGGCGACGGAACATCGCCAGGATTTCCTTGAGCGGGGCATTGAATTCCAGCGTTACCAGGTCTTCCCGGGAGTTGGCCCAGTCCACCACCTCCAGCTCGCCCATTTCCACGGCGGAGGCCAGCACGCGCATGCCTTGGTCGCTCGGGTCCTGGCCACGGCTGGAGTGCAGGATCAGCTTCAACTCCTCGCGGCTGTAATGGTGTTCATGATGCGGGCCGGGCTCACCCTGGCCGGCGATACGCAGGATCGCATTGGCGCTGGCATTGAGCAGGTAGATCGCCGGGTACATGGCCCAGTAGAACAGGTACAGCGGTACGGCCGTCCACAGCGACAGCAGTTCCGGTTTGCGGATCGCCCAGGATTTGGGCGCCAGCTCGCCGACCACGATGTGCAGGTAGGAAATGATGAAGAACGCGGTGAAGAACGACACACCCTTGATCACTTCCGGCGACTGGACGCCGACCGCGCCCAGTAGCGGCTCGAGAATGTGCGCGAACGCCGGCTCGCCGACCCATCCCAGCCCCAGTGAGGCGAGGGTGATACCCAGCTGGCAGGCCGACAGATAAGCGTCGAGCTGGCTGTGGACGGTGCGCAGGATGTGCCCGCGCCAGCCGTTCTGTTCGGCAATGGCCTCGACCCGGGTCGAGCGCAGTTTGACCATGGCAAACTCGGCCGCAACGAAAAAACCGTTGAGCAAGACCAGGATCAGAGCAAAAAGAATCATGCCGAATTCGGCGAAGAGTGTAGCGAGGGACAAGCCAGGGGAAGGGTCCATGATGGAGTTTTGCAGGTTCCGTATGTTCGTATGATGGGAAATTCGGTGCCTGAAAAGGCAGGCACAAGTCAGCCAATGTAGCGGCTGACCGGGCGATTGCCTAGTGGGGAGCGCCCGCCGGCGTCATTCGTCGTGGCTGGAGTGCCGTCCGCGGACCACCTGCGCCGGGGTGAAATGGCAGGTAAACGTACTGCCATGGCCGGGCACGCTGCTGATTTCCATGCGTCCACGATGGCGCAGCAGCACGTGCTTGACGATTGCCAGACCGAGCCCGGTTCCGCCAGTGTTGGAGTTGCGGCTGGAGTCGACCCGGTAGAAACGCTCGGTCAGGCGCGGCAGGTGCTTGCTGTCGATGCCTATGCCGGAATCGCGCACGCTTAGGTGTGCGCCTTGTTCATCGCCCCACCAGCGCACATGGATCCGGCCTTGTTCAGGCGTGTATTTGACCGCGTTGAACACCAGGTTGGAAAACGCGCTGCGCAGTTCCGCCTCGCTGCCCTTGAGTTGCACGGTCGGGTCTGCTTCAAGCGTGATGGACTGCTGCTTGGGACCGGACAACTCCTGCGCATCTTCGGCAATGACTTGCAACAGGTCCTCGATGGGCACCGGCTGGTTGTCCGAGGGATAGTCGGTGGCTTCCAGCTTCGCCAGCAACAGCAGGTCGTTGAGCAAGGTCTGCATGCGTCCGCCCTGCTGCTGCATCTGCTGCAAGGCACGGGTCCAGCGCGGGTTCACCTCTTCGACATTGTCGAGCAGGGTCTCCAGGTAACCGCAGATCACCGTCAATGGCGTACGCAGTTCATGGGATACGTTGGCGATGAAATCCTTGCGCATCTGTTCCAGTTGATGAATACGCGTCACGTCGCGCACCAGCATCAGGTGCTCGTTGTTGCCATAGCGGGTGATGTACAGCTGGATGCGCAGCCGATCATTGGTGGGCGACGGGATTTCCAGCGGTTCGGCGTAATTGTCTTGCTCGAAATATTCCTTGAAGCGCGGATGGCGCACCAGGTTGGTCACCGGCTGGCCGCTGTCCTGTGGCGTCTTGAGGCCCAGCAGGGTTTCTGCGGCGCGGTTCCACCATTCCAGGTTGCCGTCGCTGTCGAGCATGATCACCGCGTCTTTCAGCGCGGCGGTGGATTCCTGGACGCGGTCGATCACTGCCTGCAGGCGGCCGCGAACGCGCTGGTCGCGCCGTTGCAGGTGGTAGATGCTGTCGAACACCTCGCCCCACAAGCCGTAGCCGTCGGGCGGGGCCTCGTCGGGTTGGTGCAGGCGCAGCCACTCGTGCAGGCGCAGCAATTGCTTGAGGGTCCAGGCCAGGTAAAGCGCCAGGCCCACGGCCAGGCTCCAGCCGTAGTAGCCGGTGACCAGGCCGATCAACAGGCAACCGGTCACCAGCAACAACATGTGGCGGATCAGGGTGCCATGCCAGTTTTGATTCACTTGAGCGCGCGTCCTTGTCAGCTTGTCGGGCGGTAAGGGCTCGGGTCAGGCCTTTGTCGAAAAACGATAACCGGTGCCGCGCACGGTTTGTACCAGATTCTCATAGGCGTCGCCGAGGGCTTTGCGCAAGCGCCGGATGTGCACATCCACGGTGCGCTCCTCGACGTACACGTTGCCGCCCCAGACCTGATCCAGCAGTTGCCCGCGGGTGTAGGCGCGCTCCTGGTGAGTCATGAAGAACTGCAACAGGCGATATTCGGTCGGGCCCATCTCGGCGGGCTTGCCGTCGATGGTCACGCGGTGGCTGATCGGGTCCAGCAGCAGGCCGCCAACTTCGATCGGCGCTTCGCCATCGGTCGGCCCGGCACGACGCAGCACGGCCTTGAGGCGCGCCACCAGCTCCCGAGGGGAAAACGGCTTGGTGATGTAATCGTCGGCACCGACTTCCAGGCCCTGGATCTTGTTGTCTTCTTCGCCCTTGGCGGTGAGCATGATGATCGGGATGTCACCCGTCAGCTCATCGCGCTTGAGACGCCGGGCCAGCTCGATGCCGGAGGTGCCTGGCAGCATCCAGTCCAGCAGGATCAGGTCGGGCTTGCGATCGACGATGATGGCGTGGGCCTGTTGAGAGTTTTCTGCTTCCATGCAGTCATAGCCGGCCATCTCCAACGCAACGGCGATCATCTCGCGGATGGGCGCCTCGTCGTCGACGATCAGAATGCTCCTGCCAACCATGGGGTAATCCTCTTGTCATTTAACTGTCTTGCGCCGCATTAGATAACGGAATTATTGCAGTCGTGTGACAGTTATTTCCCCGGACGGCAGCAGAGGCGATCTTGGGCTAGGCTTTTGGGTCCGAATCCTGACAACTGCAAAGGAAGGTTTCCATGGCTTATTACACTCGATCCCTCAAGGCGTTGGGGCTGGTAGCTGCGCTGGCGCTGCCGGGAATGGCGCTTGCGGCTGGCGAACCGGCAATGGTCAAGGATGGCGTGCTGGTCGATCATAAGGGCATGACGTTGTACACCTATGACAAGGACGACGGCGGCAAGTCGATGTGCAACGATAAATGCGCCGAAAACTGGCCACCACTCAAGGCTGAAAGCACCGCGACTCCTTCAGGCGAATGGACCGTGATCACGCGTGATGATGGCGCGTCACAGTGGGCCTATGACGGCGATCCGTTGTACACCTTCGTCGGCGACAAGAAGGCGGGTGACAAGACCGGCGACGGCAAGGGCGGCGTCTGGAAGATCGCCAAGCCCGACTGACCAGCACCGAACCGCTTTTCGTGGCGAGGGAGCTTGCTCCCGCTCGGTTGCGTAGCGACCGCAAGATTTTTGGGGCCGCTTCGCAGCCCAGCGGGAGCAAGCTCCCTCGCCACAGGGTTGTTCTTAATCCCACACCCAGCGCTCGGCCACAGAACTCACCGCAACCCGTAATCCAGCACAATCCCGACAAAAATCGCCAACCCGGCCCAGTGGTTGTGCAGGAACGCCTTGAAACAGCGCATCCGGTCCTTGCCGCGGGTGTACCAGAACTCCCAGGCAAAGCACGCGGCGGCGGCCACGAGACCGAGATGGAACCAGCCCCCCAGCTTGAACTGAGCCCCGGCCAGCAGCAGGCAGCCCAAGGCCAGGCCTTGCAGCGTCAAGATGATCACCCGATCGGCATCGCCAAACAGGATCGCCGTGGATTTCACGCCAATCTTCAGGTCGTCGTCCCGGTCGGTCATCGCGTAGTAAGTGTCGTAGCCCACCGTCCACAGCAGGTTGGCGATGTACAGCAGCCATGCAGCGGCCGGCAGATGGCCGGTTTCGGCGGTGAAAGCCATCGGCATGCCCCAGGAAAACGCCGCGCCCAGCACCACTTGCGGGTAATAGGTGTAGCGCTTCATGAACGGGTAACTGAACGCCAGCGCCAGTCCGCCCAAGGACAACAGAATCGTCGGCGCATTGGTGCACAGCACCAGCAGGAAACTCACGCTCATCAAGACCGCGAAGAACACCAGGGCTTCCTTCGAGCTGATCTTGCCGCTCACCAGCGGGCGCTGCTCGGTGCGTTTGACGTGGCCGTCGACCTTGCGGTCGGCCCAGTCGTTGATCACGCAACCGCCGGCACGGGTCAGCACTACGCCCAGCACAAAAATCACGATGTTGGCCAGGGACGGCGAGCCTTCGCCGGCAATCCACAGCGCCCACAATGTCGGCCACAGCAAAAGGTAGATGCCGATGGGCTTGTCCATGCGGGTCAGTTGCACGAAGTCCCAGGCCCGCGGATTGAGGCGGTTCAAGGATTTGAGCAGTTGCACGTACATCAGCAATTCTCCGAATAGGCGCGAGCGACGGTCCACAGTGGCGGCAGGAAAATCTCCGCCACCAGCACGCTCAACGCACCGCGATCGAAACGCGAGCGACGGCCCCACAACGCGTGGGCGCGAACCTCGGGTGGCAACCATTCGCTCGGGTAGTGGCACACCTCGATCGCCCGGCGCTGGAATGCCTGGTCGCAAAACAGCAGCTCACCCAGGGAGCGACTGCCCAGTGCGTCCATCTGCAAACCGTCGCCCTGCAACGCGCTGCGCGCCGCCACGCTGCGGGCGAACACCCAAGGCTGGCCATGACCGCGCAGGTAGACCTCGCGCACCCAGCCTTCGCTGCCCTCGGCCAGGTCCAGCGCGGCACACTCGTCGGCGCGCAACGGCTGCCAGCCCTCCAGCAGCGGTGTCACGCTGAAGTGGTCATCCGACAGGCCTGTAAGGCGCCGGGTCAGGGAGCCCTGGTCGAACAACCAGTCGAGCACGCAGGCATCGGGACGGGGCGACAGCAGGTGCTGGGGCAGCCATCGAAGTGTAGGAAATATCGAATTTGTAGGCGGCACAAGGGTCTTGAATGGCAGCGAATGAGGCCGCGAGCTTACCATGCCGGTCGGCGATTTTGACCGAGCCAGGGCGCCGCTGCGCCGATCCCGCTTGCATCTGTCGCGACCGATCAGTACAAAACGGCCCTGAGCCGGAAAATACCGGCCAAGGCCTGACATCTTGAGGAAGTATCGGAATGAAAAAGTGGCAATGTATCGTCTGTGGCCTGATCTACAACGAAGCTGACGGTTGGCCCGACGATGGCATCGCGCCCGGCACCCGCTGGGAAGATGTGCCGGCGGACTGGCTGTGCCCGGACTGCGGTGTCGGCAAAATGGATTTCGAAATGATCGAAATCAACTGATCGTTTCATCAAACGGAGAGCAACATGAGCGCACCTGTCGTCATCGTCGGTACCGGCCTGGCTGGCTATAACCTGGCCCGGGAGTTTCGCAAGCTCGACAGCGAAACCCCGTTACTGCTGATTACCGCGGACGACGGCCGTTCCTACTCCAAGCCGATGCTCTCCACGGGGTTCGGCAAGAACAAGGACGCCGATGGCTTGAGCATGTCCGAGCCGGGCGCCATGGCCGAGCAGTTGAAGGCCGAAGTGCGCACCCACACACGCATCAGCGGCATCGACCCGGGCCACAAACGCCTGTGGATCGGCGAGGAAGCGGTGAGTTATCGCGACCTGGTCCTGGCCTGGGGCGCTGAAACCGTGCGCGTGCCAGTGCAGGGCGATGCGGCGGATCTGATTTTCCCGATCAATGATCTCGAAGACTACGCACGTTTTCGGGCCGCCGCCGCTGGCAAGCGCCGGGTGCTGCTGCTCGGTGCCGGCCTGATCGGCTGCGAATTTGCCAACGACCTGGTCCTCGGCGGTTACGAAGTGGAACTGGTGGCCCCCTGCGAGCAAGTCATGCCGACGCTGCTGCATCCGGCCGCTGCCGCAGCGGTCCAGGCCGGGCTGGAAAGCCTTGGCGCACATTTCCACTTGGGGCCGGTGCTCAACCGTCTGCAACGTGTGGCCGACGGATTGGAGGCGCATCTGTCGGATGGCCAGGTGATTCCCTGCGATCTGGTGGTCTCGGCCATCGGCCTGCGCCCACGCATCGACCTGGCGGCTGCCGCCGGGCTGGTGGTCAATCGCGGCGTGGTGGTTGATCGTCAGCTGAAAACCTCCCACGCCAATATCTATGCCTTGGGCGATTGTGCCGAAGTCGATGGCTTGAACCTGCTCTACGTCATGCCGCTGATGAGCTGCGCCCGCGCCCTGGCCCAGACCCTGGCTGGCAACCCGACCGCTGTCAGCTACGGCGCCATGCCGATCACTGTGAAAACCCCGGTCTGCCCGCTGGTGGTATCGCCGCCGCCACGGGGCAGCGAAGGCGCGTGGAGCGTCGAAGGAGAGGGCGCCGACATCAAGGCCCTGTGCCGCGACGCCCATGGCAATCTGTTGGGCTACGCCCTGACCGGTACGGCGGTGATGGAGAAACTGGCGCTGAACAAGCAGCTTCCGGCACTGCTGGCGTAAATACTGGTCGCTCTGTCGCATATGCCCTGCTTTTCCGGCCACAAACGCCCGCCGGACACTGGCGCCGGTTGCGGCCCCGTGCCATCCTCACTCCGGTCTGCCGCAGAGTAGAGCCTGCGGCGCCTTAGGGGTTGTTCCGAAGAGAACAGCACGGACATAACAACAAAAAAATCGTCAAAGGGGCTTCATTCATGCGTAAACCAGAACTCGCCGCCGCCATTGCGGAAAAAGCGGACCTCACCAAAGAACAAGCCAACCGCGTCCTCAACGCTGTTCTCGAAGAAATCACCAGCGCCCTGCATCGCAAGGACAGCGTTACTCTGGTCGGCTTCGGCACCTTCCTGCAACGCCACCGCGGCGCCCGCACCGGCAAGAACCCACAAACCGGCGAGCCGGTGAAGATCAAGGCCAGCAACACGGTTGCGTTCAAGCCAGGCAAATTCCTGAAGGACAGCGTTAACCCATAATTGCGCCGACTACCTCGGTCGAGGAAAGCAAGCGGCAACAAAAAGGCATACCGATGAAGTCGATATGCCTTTTTTGCGTCTGAAACAAACCCCATGGTCAGGAAGCTCTAGCCCTAGCCCAGCAGTTTGTTCGCAAGCGCCAGATCGAACTGCTTGCTTCCTAATTTGTTCCAGCCGCCAGGGGTTTTTGAGCACAGCCGAATCCAGGCTTTGATCATTTTGTGCGCTGCAAAGAAGCGTCAGGCGCACAAATGCATCAAGTTTCTACTGGCTGTACAAGATGTTGTAGAACGAGGCTTGCTCATCCCCGATCAAGGACAGGTCGTGCCCAGTAGGGATTTTTTCGAACATCGCTTTGTTGACCGCCATCCGACGCATGATGATCACTTCCAGCAACTGGCCGAACAGCATTTCATCACGGACGTGTTTTTTCAGTTTTAAGATTTCGCGGGGCTTTTCTTTCAGAATATGAAAGGCGAAATTCATCACAACCATATTGGAGACGAACAGGTTTGCCGTTGACTGAAGCGGATTGACCGCATCGATCAACGCATCAAATATTTTTTGCCTGTCCTGAGCATAGGTGGGCAAAAAAACGTCGGGGTACATAAGCTCGCTGTTGCGATCATTGATCGCGAAGCGGTAACGGGTATCGTCGGGCTCGGTGAGTAACCTGACTGTGCTTGTTTGAAAGGTTTTCAATGTACTGAGCAGTTCATGCTCTTTCCTGCTGTCAGCCTTGATCGCTTTGTAAACCAGATCAATCACATCCAGAAAAACCACGGACCCCAGCCCATCGGTCGCCATCTTCAGCTGATTGCCCTCGATGCTGAACCGACGATACGCCTCGTCATCAATGCTCAATTCGAAGAGGAGGAACCTGAACATGTAGTTCCGAAGGCGCGCATCCGCATCCAGGGCGCTGTTTTTCAAGCTGATCAGCTGGATCAGGTAAAAGAAAATAAAGTATTCCTTGTTGGTTCGTTGCCGGTTATCGATTTCAAGCAGATAGCCAAAGCGCGACAGGACCAGGAGGAGGGCGTAGCAGTCGGGTTCCGTGAAACCGTTTTTCAACACGGCCTTTTCGAAAGCGCTGGTGGAAAACAAATCATGCCAGCGGCTAACACTGAAGGGCGCGCCATCGTGTTTTCTGGCGACAACGGTCAGCAACGAAGGCTCGTCTTCTTTGTAAAAAACAGCACCCAACGCCTTGGGATACGGCCGGACGTTCAGAAAATTTTCAAGTTTGTATGAGAGAAGGTCGAATATGTCCATCTGGCTTTATCCGCAGGTCTTCCATTTTCCGTTCGGGCCTTTCTTCTCGACACGAAATGACGTAATGGTTCTATTAAATTTGTCCAATAATCGGAAACCGATGCCTCTGGCCTTGGGCTCATTCGTCTTGGACAGCACGCCATCTTTCAGGCCCGTCTCTTTATAGTCAACGGTAGAGATGTCCTTGTGGTTATTGAGCATGCTGACCCCTTCGTTATTGACGGTGGCCACTACCCGATACTTTTCATTGCCTGGGTTGAATCCAGGGTTACTGTCCTGGTTGACCCAGACCGCTTTCTCTCCTCGGATATTCGGAACCAAGCCGCCTTTGCCTCCGTTGGCGGCCTTGGACGAGACGGTTTCGCTTTCGCCCATGTACCGAATAATCTCATTCTCTTTGAGCCCCAGCGGGTCGATCCAGGTAAATGGATTCGGTGCGTAGCGATAAAGATTCAGGCTTGCGGCCAGGCCCAAGGGGTCGGGCGTGGTAAAGCGGCCTATGTCGGGATCATAGAAGCGGAAGGTGTTGTAGTGCAGGCCTGTTTCCCGGTCCAGATATTGCCCCTGAAAACGCAGGTTCTGTTCTTCGATGTAGTACGGCTCACGGGCTTCATCAGTGGTATTGCCCCATACCTGGTAGTGAGCGTGCCAGAGCGGATGGCCGTCACTTTCCGTCAGTGCTTGTGGTAGGCCATTGGGGTCGTTGTGGTAATAGCGGATGCGTTGATGTTCACCAATGCCGTCGACGCGGGCCAAGGGCTCGTGACTATCGCCGATGTAGAGGTACAGGCTGGTCAGGCTGTTTTTATGTTCCTTGAGTAATTGCAGGCCATCCCAGTCGAAACGCGTGCTGCCGATGAGGCGCCCGTTGTCGTCATGTTCAGTTTTCTCAATCCTTCGGCCCAACGGGTCGTAGCGCATCCTGACGACGTTTTCACCGTCGGATTTCTGGGTTCGAACTTCAACCAGCCGGTGATCCGAGTCGTAACTGAAACGCTGCAGGCCATGTCGCCCACTGCGCTTTTCAATCATTCGGCCAAAACCATCGTAGCGATAGTGCTTATCCTGATAGCGCTTGAGTTGGTTGTGCGTAACCCGCCCACCTGTACCGGGTGAACTGTCGAGGAGATTGGCGGCGGCATCGAAGGAAAATGTTTCATTTTGGCTATGTCGAGTGCTCTGGCTTGCCAGGATCCGGCCTGTCACATCGTAGTGCAGCAGTTGGCGTTGTTGACCCTGCGGCAGCCGCTCAAGGCGCCCCACCAGGTGGTCACCAGGATCAAACTCGTAATGGGTTTGATCAGCGGCGGGCATCAACGCCGACTGGCTGGTGTGCCGGCGTTGGCGGCTGCGTAAGCGCCCGCTACGGTCATACTCGCTACGTGTGCTGATGTGGCCTTGGGTGCGCAGCACCTCTCGATGCAACCGGTCGCGCTCGAAGTCGCAGATGACCTGGCCGTCGAGGTTGATCTGGTGCAGGTGGCCGCTTCCGTAGTACAGGCGGTTGATCCAACGACCGTCGGGCAGCTGGGTCTGGATCAGGTTGCCAAGTTCGTCGTAGTGATGCTTCAGAGCGCCTTCCGAACTCCGCTCCTCAATCAGATACCCCTGCGCGTCATAAGCAAAACCCAGTCGTTGTGCGTTGCCAGCGTTATCGATGACGGTGGCTTCGATTAACTGATTCAACGGGCTATAGCTGTACCGGGACTGTCCATCCGGTGTGATTCGGGTGGTCAGCCGCCCAACGGCATCACGTTCCAAATGATGAACAATAGTTTTTTCACTGGACCGCTGATCACCTCGCGGCGCTGCGATGGTTTCGACTCGTTTTACGTTATTGAGCGCATCGTACGTATAACCTTTGGCGCTTCCATCAAGGTTGCGCTGTTCGCTCAACCGATCCGCGGCATCCCAGGCGAACCGATAGCTTTCGCCGTTCTCGTTGATCAGCGCTTGCAGCCGGCCAAAGCTGTCGTAGGCAAACTGCACCTGCCGGCCCTGGGCGTCGATGCGTTGGCACACCTGGCCGCGGCGGTTGTGCTGATAATGCGTGGTGAGCCCGGCCGGGTCGGTGTGGCCGGTGAGCTGGCCGGCGCTGTCGCGCTGGTAGTGCTCGGTGCGACCATCCGGCAATTGGCTGCCGAGCAGGCGCCCTTGGGCGTCGTAACTGAATCGGGTGCGCTCGCCGAGGGCGTCGGTGAGAGTTTGCAGATAGCCGCGCGGGTCATAACTGAAACGCGTCGGGTAGCCCGAGCAGTCGATGTGTTCCACCAACTGCCCGAACGGGTTCCAGCGCAGCTTCTTGCTCTTGCCGGTGGCGTCGATGATTTCCACCACCTGGCCGTGGGTGTCGTAGCGGTAGCGGGTGACATGGCCCAGCGGGTCGGTTTCGGCGACGCAGTTGCCGCGCTGATCGTAGCGGTATTTCCAGCTGTTGCCGGCGGCATCGGTATCCACCAGTGGCAGCGCCCAATGCTCGAGCCAGAGGGTAGACTCGCTGCGGCCCAGCGGGTCGGTTTCGCCGATCAGGTTGCCGGCCTCGTCGTAACTGAAATGGTACTGGCCGCCTTGCGGGTCGGTGGCGCTGAGCAACTGGCGTTCGTCGTTCCACTCGAACGACCAGGTCTGGCCGAGATTGTCGGCGAACCGGGTGATCTGGTGCTGGCTGTTCCAATGCCGGATGCTGATGCGTTGCAGGCTGTCGGTGATACGCGTTATGCCGGCCGTGAGGTCGTAGTCGAACTGGTAGGCGTCGCCTTCGTCAGTCCAGTGGCGGACCACGCGCCACTCCTGGTTTTCGATCAAGGCCCATTCGTAGAAGCAGCGCAGGCCGGCAGGCAGTTGATGTTCGACCATCCGCTGCCCGGCGTCGTAGCTGAACCGCCGCTGCACCTGGCCTCCAGCGTCGCGCACTGCGGTGAGATTGCCCGCCGCATCGTAGGCGTAGCTGACCAGCACTTCGCGCTGCTGGTCGGGGTAGAGGCGTTCGATCCGACTGACGCGTTCGTTTTCGCGAGTCAGCTCGACCTGGAGCAAATCAAACGTATCGCGCAGCCGCACCAGGCGGCCTGCTTCGTCATAGTCGAGATGGATGCGATTGTCGTTGCGGTCACCCAACTGGCTCAAGCGCAGCCGCGATGAGTTTCCAGGCGTCGGTTCGAACAAACGGTACAAGCCGTCGTCGCTTTCGATCAGCAGTTGTCCGCTCACATGGCGCCGCACCGCGAGGCCTTCGCCGGGGCTGAACACCGCGCCGCCCAACGGGATCGAGCCCATGTCGATGGGGCGGGCCTGTTCGTCGGTATACAGCAGGGTCTCGCCGCCGTCGGGGTGGGGCAGGATGTCGACCTGAACCTCGTAGGAAACGCTCCAGCCGGCGCCGAACAATCCGTCGCGGCGTTCGTCACGACTGTTGTAGAAACGCTGCCAGTCAATCGGCAGGATGCCAGGCAACACGAAGTCCAGTTCTGCATCGCCGCCCAGCACCTTGGCCCCTGTGGCAGCATGCACCGGGTTCGACGAGCCCATGGCGGCGTTGGCCGCGGCATTGGCCGCGCTGCTCGCGGCCATGGACACCGCGCCGCCCACCAGCATGCAGGGCAACTTGCTGAAAAACTTGCCCTTGCCGCCCTTGAGCATCAGCAGTGCCGTGACCGCCAGCCCCACGCCCGGCGTCTTGCCGCTGCGGATCTCGCGCACCACCACCGAGCCACCACCAATGGTGACGTTGGGCGAAATCAGCCCGGACGACACGACCTTGGCATCGCAAGTACTACGGTCGCCGCTGCGCACGGCGGGCTGGCCGTTGATGGTGACCTTGTCCGAGCCCTCGGCCATGAACTGCGGTGGCATTGGCGGGTGCTTGGTACACAGCACCAGGTCTTCCGGCTTGGGCACCGCGCCCGGCGCGGGCGTGGCGACGGTGGGGCGCCACATCTGCGAAAAGAACGCCCCGGCCATATCCAGGTAGCTGGGTTCTTCTTCAGGCTCAGGGGCTTCGAGTTCGGTACCAGCGGCGGCAACGTGAGACTCGATTGCCCCGGCCGCACGGGCCGCGCGAATGTTGTTAGTGAAGGTATTGTCGGAGCCGGTGAGGATGTTGGCCTGCACCGTGGGCGGAAAAAGGGCGTTGCCGATGCCCTCGCAAATATTGCTCAGGCCCTTGTCGGCTCCGGTCTTGCTCATCGCCAGGCCAACCACGGTGCCCACCACCAGACCGAGCACGAAGCAACCCAGCCCGCCGGTAACCACGGTAATGCCCGTGGCCGCGACCACCGCGGCGGTCGCCAGGGCGGTGATCGCAATGTTCGCCGCCACCTCCAGTACGCCGCCAAGTATGTCGGCCATCATTGACGTGTGGTCCAGCGCGTCGCCCAGGCGGGCCGCCCAGAGCGCGTCAGACATGCTGCGGGCTCATGCGCGCGGAACGTTCGACAGCTATGGTTTCAAGCGATATGAAGCCTTCCATTGCGCCCCTTCCCTGTGGGTGATGGCTTGCTGATCAAGGCTACGCCAAGGCGTTTGACCAGCTTCGATTTCATGAGGCAATCGGCGGGTCGTATGTTAACCAAGGCGGGTAGTTCCTGTCGCTTTCGCCAAGGACTTTTTTGTCAAATGACCGCATCAATATCCAGCGTATAAGGCTTACCGATGACGTACCCATGAGCACCATGGACCAGCTCGATATCGGTGCCGGCCGCAGGCGCCATGGCCAGTTGTTCAGCCACGCGATTTTCCGGATGGGCCTGCCAGCGGGTCAGGTGTTGCGCCAGTTGCTCAGGGTGTTCGGACAGGCTGCCGTAAACGTCTTGGTCGCTGACCAAGGTGGTGTGCAGCCCTCTCAGGCGAGCACGTGTGGCGTGCACCTTGTCGACCTCACGGGCGAGGGCATCAATGATCGGTTGGTGGGTGCGCTCGTAACCATCTGGACGCCCGATCAACTGTCTGCTTTCGTTACGCAACTGCCGAGTGATCTGTTCCAGCGCATTTTCGATGCATTCGTATTCACGCTGTGTCACCAGAGGGCTCTTCGACTCCAGAGCTTCCTGCCAGCGGCGCAGGGTTGCCCAGCACGCAGGAAGATAGCTGGAGGTCATGAGGTGGTTACCGGCCTGAAAGAGCTGGGCGGTGAACTTCGCCCGGTCCGGCAGGCCACGTCTCTGCTCCAAGGCCAGCTCGCAAGCGGCATGTTGCGTGAGGGTGTCGCAGCCTGGCGTCCAGAGGATCGACGACCGCTCCTGACGACCGAACTCCACGGGCAGGAAATGGCGCAAGGTGCCGTGGTGTTCATAGGACTCGCCCGTCCAGTTGTAGATGCCCGCCACGAACACTGAAAAGCCGGCCGGCACGTTGGCGAACATCAGCGCGAAACCCGTGCCATAGACACTCGCCTTGGTGTCCATCCAACTGCCCGGTACGCTGGGTATCGGGTCGTTGTGATTGACCATGCGGTAGTGCACCAGGGGGGCGGCGTTTTCGACGAAGGCCGCGTCGGCGGCGCGAGGGGCACCGTAGGTGTAGAGTTGGATGTTGTACTCTTCCTGTCTGAGCCGTAGCATTTCCGCTAGCAACAATGCCACTGCACCGCCCAGGCTATGGCCGCATACCAGCAGTTTCTGGCCGGCATAGAACCGTTCCAGATAGTTGGTCGCAAAGGCTGCGACTTTTTTGGCGGCCCCATAAAAGCCTCGGTGGACCTTGCCGCGACCTTCCTCAAACGGAACTTGGAGCGCATCGGCGTCACGCAGGCCGTCGGCAAGCATCTGCGCTGTTCCGCGCACTGCAATCAGGATCACTTCGTCATTGTGAGTGATGAAGGCTTGGGTATCGGTGCTTTGCCCCTTGAGTTTCGTGTCGTCAAGGAAATGGACGACGGCAGGATGTTCCTGTTCTGCGCCTAGTTCCGGATTGTTCATAGGATAAAGAGCAGGATCGAACGGGACGATTTCCAGACGCTTGGAGTAGGGCACATCCTCATACAAGGGGTAGTGGGATTTTATCTGTCCCGGGTCGACCTTCCAAAGCTCCTCGAACTTGGCCAATGCATCGCCGAACCAGTTACCCACGCTCGGTTGTTCGGGAAAGCTCACCGGTGAGTGTATCGGCGCCTCGCCGGGCTTCTGGCCGAAGGGGCAGTAACTCAGGGTCGCCATGAGTGCCAGTTGGTACAGGTTCAGCGCGCAGAATTCCGAAGTGGTGGACAGCATGGGCCGCAAGGCCCGCAGCGGGCGCACTTCCAGCACGGTATGCAGTTCAGGCATCAACGCTACGCCAGTCTCGCCAAACTTTCCTATGAGCCGTGCCGGCCCCTGGTTTGGTGGGTAATGCCGGTACACTCGCGGTGGCAGATGGGCTACATGCTCGACCAGGTCGCGCACCTCCACTTGGAAGAACTGATCGGCGCAGGCTTGGGCGGGGTTTTCTCGGGTGCTGGTGGCGTTGTCGTTCAGGTAGTGGGTTTGCTCAGCGCGGACTTGGAGTTCAGTGATTTTGAGCGGGTAGCTATCTCTGCTCTGGAGCTCTATGTATAACCGTTCCTGGCCCTGATATTCCTGATCCAAGGTCAAGGCGATCGGCCCGGCGAAATGATTGCTGACCTTGCCCTTTCCCGTGGCATCGAGATCGCCACGGTACGTTTGCCCTTCCGAGTCGGTGACAACATAGGCCAGCCATGCGTAAGGCTCGCCAGAGCCAAATTCATCCACCAATTGAAAGCTGGTCCGCCGACCTCCCACAGGACAGGCGAGGACACGACTGCCCAGACGTGGCTTCAAGTCCGTTTTCGATAACTTCATGCAATGACTTCCTTATTCGGTACAACCTGGATAAATGGTGCACTGCCTTCCGTCCGGCATTTGAAAGCCACTGAAATCCTTGTGATTGCCAAAGCAGAATGCGTATTGGTCTTCGAAGTTATCGCCCATACAGCGTTTCCAGCCTTTAGGAAACTCGACCCAGGTGTCCTTCATGTAGGGTCGTTCCTCGTCCGCCAATTTGATCCTCATCCTCACGGTTTTCCCCGGCAATTGATCGAGGGTGTACGCCGAAAAAGGCCGACCGATTCCAACGTCGCCCTTTAGGTTGGTTTTTTTACAGTCGAGGATTTTTCTGAGGACTCGGGGCTTACCCGAAGTGCGAAACAACCATTGGCATTGGCCATGAAAAACGCTCTCGCCCGCTTCGCTGAAGGTGCCCTTGTATTGCTCCTCCAGCTCATTACGGATGACCACATTGGCAGTGTCTCGGCTGGAATCGAGCCAGTGCGGACCATAGATAGAGCTGATTTCGAGCTCGATACGACTGACCACCAACGGACAGCCGCTGCGAGTCCTACGGATAAGAATTTCGGCAACGGGTTTGTCCTTGCTTTTGAATACTGGTGCCTTGTTGTCTTTTTTCTCGACGGTGCAGGTTTCCCCCGGCGCGGGGACGTAATACACCGCCGCCTCATAGGCAAAACCCGGCGGCAAATCACCCTTGAAAGTAAATGTGTCCGATTGTTTGTCGGCGCACCCTGCAGCGATCGCCATGCAGCAGCCCAGGTATGTGCCCCGTAAGACCCGTGTCATAGCGATGATTCTCCTTACCAGAAACCCGCCATCACCAGACGTAACGCCAACTCCATTTTTGATTGCGTCATGCACTGAATTCCTTATTCGGTACAGCCCGGATAAATGGTGCACTGCCTTCCGTCCGGCATTTGAAAGCCACTGAAATCCTTGTGATTGCCAAAGCAGAATGCGTATTGGTCTTCGAAGTTATCGCCCATACAGCGTTTCCAGCCTTTAGGAAACTTGACCCAGGTGTCCTTCATGTAGGGTCGTTCCTCGTCCGCCAATTTGATCCTCATCCTCACGGTTTTCCCCGGCAATTGATCGAGGGTGTACGCCGAAAAAGGTCGACCGGTTCCGACGACGCCCTGTGGGTTGGTTTTTTTACAGTCGAGGATTTTTCTGAGGACCCGGGGCTTACCCGAAGTGCGAAACAACCATTGGCATTGGCCATGAAAAACGGTCTCGCCCGCTTCGCTGAAGGTGCCCTTGTATTGTTCCTCCAGCTCATCACGTATAACCACGTTGGCAGTATCTCGACTGGAATCGAGCCAGTGCGGACCATAGATGGAGCTGAGGACGAGCTTGATACGGCTGACCACCAACGGACAGCCACTGACGGTTCGGTAGAGGGGGATTTCAGCGTTCGGCAGATAGTCCTTAGGCCATTGCAGGTTGTATCCGAGCTCAGTGTCTCTTCCTCCCGGCACGGTGCAGGTCTGGCCTTTGTTCGGGACATACACCGCGATGGCCTGATAGCCGAAACCCGGCGGCAAGTCCGCCGTAAAAGTAAATGTGTCCGGTTGTTTATCGGCACATCCCGCAGTGATCGCCAGGCAGCAGCCCAAGCATGTGATCCGTAAAGCCTGTGTCATAGCGGTGCCTCTCCCCGCCAGAAACCCGCCATCACCAGACGTAACGCCAACTCTATGTTTGATAACGTCATGCGCTGAAATCCTTATTCGGTACAGCCTGGATAGATGGCGCACTGCCTTCCGTCCGGCATTTGAAAACCGCTGAAGTCCTCGTGATTGCCGAAGCAGAATGCGTATTGGTCTTCGAAGTTATCGCCCATGCAGCGTTTCCAGCCATGGGGGAACTTGACCCATGTGTCCTTCATGTAGGGTCTTTCCTCGCTTGCCAACTTGATCTTCATCCTCACCGTTTTCCCCGGCAGTTGATCAAGCGTGAACGCCGAGAAAGGCCGACCGATTCCAACGTCGCCCTTTAGGTTGGTTTTTTTGCAGTCGAGGATTTTTACGATGCGTCGTTTGGCCCCCGAGGTGCGGAACAGCCACTGGCATTGGCCGTGGAGGGTGCTCTCACCCGCCTTGCTGAAGGTGCCCTTGTATTGCTCCTCCAGCTCATCACGTATAACCACGTTGGCAGTATCTCGACTGGAATCGAGCCAATGCGGGCCGTAGACAGAGCTGATTTCAAGCTCGATGCGACTGACCACCAGCGGACAGCCGCTGCGAGTCCTACGGATAAGAATTTCGGCAACGGGCTTGTCCTTGCTCTTGAATACTGGTGCCTTGTTGTCTTTTTTCTCGACGATGCAGGTTTCCCCCGGAGCGGGGACGTAATACACCGCCGCTTCATAGGCAAAGCCAGGCGGCAAATCACCCGTCAAAGTAAATGTGTCTGGTTGTTTGGCACATCCCGCAGCGATCGCTATGCAGCAGCCCAGGCATGTGCCCCGTAAGACCTGTGTCATAGCGATGCTTCTCCTTGCCAGAAGTCCACCATCAACCGCACACGTTCAAAATGCTCCTCAGGGCTTTCGCCTTCGCGTGCTTGCCACTGCGTCGGCGTCCGTGTTGGCGTTTGCAGGCGTTGTGTCAGGAAAAAAGCCAGTTGTTCAGGCGCCAACCAGTTCCATGCTTCGGCCTGGTCGAGGGTGGCACGCAACCAGGCGTCCGGGTCCTCGTGTTCGGCGAGCTTCGCGTAGGCGTCCAGGTGCTCGGCCAATAAAAAGCGTCGGGCATTGATCCGGCGTGTTGCTCGTGCTTGCTGTTCGGGTGTGGGCACTTGCAACCAAAGCGGTACCTCCGGCACCGGATGGATCCCGGGTGAGGAGTTGTCGATGTGTTCCCAGCGATCACCTTGCCAATAGCACACGCTATTGACCGGACCGAGATAGGCGGCATGCGCTTCGACTGGCAGATACGCAAGCGCCCGGGCCAATACCCGGTTGTCGTGGAAGCGATACACCGCTTGATGAGGACGCTCCCCGACAATCAATCGCTCGCGCCAGTGCCCGACCAACTTGGGGAGGTGGCCCTTGGGGAGGCTGGCGAGCCAACCCCAATGACTGTCCGGTCGTTTGAGCAACTCCTGGAGATTTTTATCGTTAGGGTTATCGAAGGTGAAGACAAACGGCCCGACCTCGCTGAGATCGGCAATCAGGGTTTTGCTGTAGACGCTCAGGTATTGATCGGGTCGACTGTTCTTGATCAGGGCCTGGAGCATCGGTTGTTCGCCGTCCGCATCCAGGATCACACACAGGGCATGGCCGAGGCGGAGGTGTTCAAGCAGCCACTGCCGAGGTTGGGTATCGTTCATGCGGCTATGGGCTCCATCGGGCATGCGCCCTCGCGGCAGGCTTCGCAAAGGGGGCAGAAATCCGCTCCGGCGACCTTGCTGGTTGTCATGAGGGCGCGTTGGGTGGGCGCAAGCGTGGGCGGCAGGTTGAGCAGCGTAGCCAACGGGTCGATCGACCCTGGATCGAATGCTGCGGCACGTGCACCGGGAAGCGGGGCGCCACCCAATTGGATTGCGCTACTGCTGAAAATGCCGCCATGGCCGATCACGATATGCTCGCCTCCGGCACTCAGGCTGAGCGTCGCTCCCGCTTCCAGGACCAGATGAGCACCGGCTTTTATATGCACCTGCTGGCCGGCCTCGACGATCAGCACCTGGTCCGCGTGGGTATGGCGATTGGCAACGTGCAGGTAGTCGTTGGCTTTTACCTGGACCGTGCGATCGGCGGCGATGGTCCGGTGTTCACCGGCGTGCAGCACCGTGGTGCTGTTGCCCTTGATGTTTTCTCGACGTTCATTGCCGATCTCCAGTCGGCTGTCATGCTCGATCTTCTGCTCCATGTCGCGCTGGGCTCGGAGGTAAATCAGCTCCTGCCCCGCGCGGTCTTCCAGCTGTAGCTCATTAAAACCTTGGCCACCCGGTGAGCTGCGGGAACGAAACACCGTTCGGGTCTTATGTGCGGGCAACTGATAGGGCGCGGCGTTGCTGCTGTTGACCAGGCAACCGCTGATCAGAGGTTTGTCTGGATCGCCTTCCAGGAAGGTCACCAGCACTTCCATGCCTACCCTGGGGATGGTGACGGCGCCGAAGCCGTTCCCGGCCCAATTGGACGCCACCCGCAGCCAGCAGCTGCTGTTTTCACTGGTATCGCCGGCGCGATCCCAGAAGAACCTGACCTTGACCCGGCCGTACGCGTCGCAATGGATTTCTTCGCCTTGCGGACCGGTAACGATAGCCGTCTGGCTTCCGGACATTCGAGGTTTTTCATGAGCTCGTGGTGAGCGAAAAATCGAATCCCACGGCGTGGCGACAAAGCTGTTCCGGTAGCCTTCGTTCTCAGGGCGTCCGACGTCGTCGTCCAGGCCTTCCTCCAGCACTTGCGACTGGATGCCTTGATGATGCAACTCGGTCAACAGCCACAAGTCGTTCAATTCCGGACGCGGGTGCTCACTTAACATCAGGAAATGGCCGGACACCAATTCTGGCTGATCACTTGTACCCTCGGCCCTGCGATAGTCGGCGCGATGGCTTTCAAAGGCCCGCCGGGTCAATCGCTTCCCATGCTCCTGTTGGATGAACCCCCCAGGATAATCATAAGCCTCCAGGTCCGGTCGGATTTTGTTGATGGCTGGCTGGTAGTCCTGTTCGAGGATGAACGTTGATTTCTCAAAATCATAATCACGACGAGTAACCCTGCTGGTCCGGGTTTCCAGCTGCACATCGAAACGTTGTACAACCGGCTCCTCGCCCAGCAGGCCGTTGCCTTGTTTATAAGCCGTGGGACGATCAAGCCTCTGGAATACGGTCTGGTCATCGCCAAACACCAGGTGATGCCCCGACTTACTATGCTGGAAATGATAGTGCAGGCCTTCTTCCTGACACAGGCGAGCGATGAAAGCCAAGTCCGATTCGTGGTACTGGACACAGTAGTCACGCGGTGAGTAGCTCGTACCCAGTCGGAAGCTATAGGCGTCAGCCAGTATTCCATATTCCTTGAGAATGGAAGAAATGATCTCGGGAACAGTGATTTGCTGAAAGATGCGTTGATTGGTGCGGTACTGCAAATAAGCCAGCCTGGGAGTCAGTTGCACGTGGTAATGAGCCAGGCGTTTTGCGGAGTCGCGTTGAGTTACACGGTGGATCTGTCCATGGACGCCACAGTCCTTTGCGTTAAACCCAAGAAACGCCTGCTTGTGCAAGAGTTTCTCGAGGTCCAGATTCTTTCGTTCGCTGACCAGTTCTATATCGAACAGATAAGGGGTACTGATTGCTTCGCGGCCTTCGAATTTCAGTACCTGAAGATCACGCCCGAAATCCTCGATATCAAGATGAAACATAGGAAACGCGTAACGAGTGGGCATGTTCCGTTCCTTCGCAGTGGGCTGGCTTCCCTTCATTGAAGCAAGTCAGAGGACCGCCGCACTCCATCACGATGAAAAAAAGACAGGTATGTAAGAATTCTCTAAATTAAGCGTAGGTAGAAATCATTCGTCTCAATTCTGCTTCGAATGGGTATGTTAAAAGTTGGAAAAAAGTAGTAGGGCTCTCGGGGTTATAGTTTGAGTGCTAAAGATTTTTTGATTGATACCGTATTTAGAGAAGTTTCCTACATTTTTATTTTTAAAACCTTGGCATGCTTCGCGTCGATCGGTAGCGGTGCATGAGCCAAGTCCGCTTGCGTAAGTTATCGCTGATGAAAAGATTTCTGACGGTTATGTCGAAACTGGTGTTGATGGCTTGCCGCTGATTAATAAAGCTGAGCAAATTTTGAAGGCATACATGTCTTACTCTGAAAAACTTTCTGCCCATTATCTGGTCCTTGCCAGTTCTCCCGTTTCCAGCGAAAACTTCGCGGGGGTAGATGTGCGTTTTTCAGATGAATATGAAGTTTTGGAACGCGAGCTCGGCAAAGCCCAGTCGATGCATGAGAACGGCCAGATCGACTGGCTGAAGATCCTTGAAAAAAGTGAAGCCCTGCTGCGTACCCAGTCAAAAGATTTGCGAGTGGCCGCCTGGCTGACCTGGGCGTTGTACCAGCGTGAGTCCTTCCAAGGGTTGCTAGCCGGCCTCGGGCTTTTGCGACACCTGTGCAAGAACCATTGGCTTGAGCTCCACCCGGTCAAGACCCGAACCCGTGCCGCCAGTTTTCATTGGTTGGTGCCTCGCCTGGAGCAGGCGTTAAGTGAAGATGTCGCGATAGGCAAACAACTGCCGTTGTTCCGTCATCTGGCAGAACAACTTGAAGACCTTGATGCCGTCTTCACCACTCATCTCGGCAATGACGCGCCTTTGGTATTGCCGCTGTGCCGACGTCTCAAGGGCATGATCCAGCGTGTGACCAGTGGCCAGCCGCAGCCTGGATCTGTCGGGACGATGGTGGCTCAAGTAAAACAAGCCGCTACCCAACTGCTCGCTTCCGGTGCTCCGATCGAGAACGAAAGGGATGCCCACAAGGTGTTGCGGGCTCAGCAGGAAAGCGCTCGTACGTTATGCGCCTGGTGGCTCAAGCAAAAAGTGACGGATGCGCGCGCGCTGCGCCTCAACCGCACCTTGCTCTGGTTGGGCATCGACGCGGTGCCGGAGCGCAATGCCGGACAGGTCACCCAGCTACGCAGGCTTCCGGTGGATAAGCTCAAGGCTTATCAGGACAGACGCGAGCGGGGCGAGTACGCGGACCTGCTGGTAGAGATCGAGACCAGCCTGACAAAGGCGCCGTTCTGGTTCGACGGTCAGCGGCTCGCATGGGAGTGTCTTCAAGGGTTGAATGCCGAATCGGCCATGCGCGAGGTAGAGGTCCATTTCGCACTATTCATCCATCGCCTTCCGGGCGTCGTCGAGCTGCGCTGGCACGACGGCGAGCCGTTCGCCGACCCGGCCACCCGGGCCTGGATCGCTGCGCAGGTCATGCCTCGGCTGGAACGCCCCAACACTGCGCCACGAGTCGAGGCCATCGATAACCAGGCGCCTTGGGAGCTGGCCCTGGAAGAAGCTGGATCAATACTGACCGTGGACGGCCTCAAGCCTGCCGTTCAGTTTCTCAGGCAAGGGATGCAAACCGCTGAGGGTGCGCGGGCGCTTTTCCTTTGGCGGTTCTCATTGGCTCGCTTGTGCTTCTCGGCCAAGAAATACGAGCTTGCCAAGGTCCAGCTCGAAGCGCTGAACCAGGCGTTGCAAGACGCGGGCTTGAATGCCTGGGAGCCCGATCTCGAGCTACAGGTCCTGCATTTGCTGCATCACTGCTGTGAGTTATTGCCCCAGAACCACCTCGTTCGCGAGCGCAAGGATGAAACCTACCGCAGGTTGTGTCATCTCGACCTGGAACGGGTCATCGAATAGGCCTGCAGGCCTCTAATCGCAAGGAGAAAAGTCATGGCCAAAGAAGGCTCTGTCGCCCCCAAGGAACGCATCAACGTCACCTTCAAGCCTGCTACCGGAGGGGGCCAGGAAGAGATCGAACTGCCCCTCAAACTGTTGGCAATCGGTGACTACATCCATCGCAAGGACGAACGCAAGATCGAGAACCGCAAACCGATCGGTATCGACAGGATGACCTTCGACGAAGTATTGGCCAAGCAAGAGCTGAGCCTGCTCCTGAGCGTACCGAACCGCCTCCAGCAAGAGAGCGATACCGACGAGCTCGCCGTACAACTGCGCTTGCGTTCAATGAAGGATTTCAACCCGGCGAACCTGGTCGACCAAGTGCCTGAACTCAAGAAGTTGATGGAGCTGCGAGATGCGCTGGTGGCACTCAAAGGGCCGTTGGGCAACGCACCGGCGTTTCGCAAGGCCATCGAAGGCGTGCTTGCCGACGATACATCCCGCAGTCGCGTGCTGGATGAACTGGGCCTGGCTGCCTCAGCCCCGGACGTTTGATTCTCTCTCAGCCAAGGAAGTCGCCATATGAATAATCACGCAGCGCAGCACCGAGATAGCGGCGAGTACAGCATTCTCGAAAGCATCATCGCTCAAACGCGCCTGACGCCTGAAGACGACGCCTATGACATTGCCAAGCGAGGCGTGTCGGCATTCATCGAAGAGCTTCTCAAGCCGCAGAACAGCGGCGAGCCAGTCAAGAAGGCCATGGTTGACCGCATGATCGCCGAGATCGACTCCAAGCTCAGCCGCCAGGTGGACGAGATCCTCCATCACGCCGACTTCCAGGCATTGGAGTCGGCGTGGCGTGGCCTTCAGCTATTGGTTGATCGCACGGATTTTCGCGAGAACATCAAGATTGAGATGCTCAATGTTTCCAAAGACGATTTGCTGGATGATTTCGAAGACTCGCCGGAAGTCATGCAGTCGGGTTTGTACAAACACATCTACACCGCCGAATACGGTCAGTTCGGCGGCCAGCCGGTCGGGGCGATTATCGCGAACTATTTCCTGTCTCCCGGATCCCCCGATGTGAAGCTGATGCAGTACGTAGCCAGCGTGGCGTGCATGTCCCATGCGCCCTTCATCGCTGCGGCCGGTCCAGGATTTTTTGGTCTGGAAAGCTTCACTGGCCTGCCAGACCTCAAGGATCTCAAAGGGCATTTTGAAGGTCCGCAATTCGCCAAATGGCAAAGTTTTCGTCAATCGGAAGACGCACGTTATATAGGCCTTACCGTGCCGCGGTTCCTTTTGCGTACACCCTATGATCCGCAGGAAAACCCGGTCAAATCCTTCGTCTACAAGGAAACCGTTGCCAATGACCATGAGCATTATTTGTGGGGCAACACGGCGTACGCATTCGGCACTCGGCTCACCGACAGCTTTGCCAGGTTTCGCTGGTGCCCGAACATCGTCGGCCCCCAGAGCGGCGGCGCGGTTGAAGATCTGCCATTGCACCATTTTGAAAGCATGGGCGAGATCGAAACCAAGATCCCGACCGAAGTGCTGGTCTCCGACCGTCGCGAATACGAGCTGGCCGAAGAAGGCTTCATCTCACTGACCATGCGTAAAGGTAGTGATAACGCTGCGTTCTTCTCCGCCAGTTCCGTGCAGAAACCGAAATTCTTTGGCATCAGTGCCGAAGGCAAGGCGAGCGAGTTGAACTACAAGCTCGGTACGCAACTGCCTTACATGATGATCGTCAACCGCCTGGCTCATTACTTGAAGGTGCTGCAGCGTGAGCAGCTCGGCTCGTGGAAAGAACGCACCGACCTTGAGCTGGAGCTGAACAAGTGGATCCGCCAATACGTCGCCGACCAGGAGAACCCGAGCCCCGAAGTCCGTGGCCGGCGGCCGCTGCGTGCGGCCCAGGTCATTGTTACAGACGTGGAGGGTGAGCCGGGCTGGTATCGCGTCAGCCTGAATGTCCGCCCACACTTCAAGTACATGGGCGCCGATTTCACCCTGTCGCTGGTCGGCAAGCTGGACAAAGAGTAAACGGAGCCCGCGCCATGACTGGATACGGCAGCCTTTTCGAACGCTTGAATGGCGATACCGAAGCACGCTCGGGATTGAGTCGCGATGCCTGCGCCGTAGCGTCCGTGGCTGCCCATCTGGCAAAAATGCTTTGCACCCGAGCGGGCAGCGCACAAATCGCAGCCGATTACGGATTGCCCGACCTCAACGATATGCGGCTGAGTTTGCACGACGCCCGTGGTCAGGCCTGTCGTGCGATCCAGGCCTCTATCGAGGCCTACGAGCCGCGTTTGAGGAATGTCTGTGTCGTTTCAGCGCCCAATGATGCCGACCAGCTCCGCCTGTCTTTTCACATTGACGCCTTTCTGGAAGTGGAAGGCTTCAGGGGAGCGGTGAATTTCTCCGCATGCCTGGACGGCAATGGCCAGGTCAAGGTCATTCAGGGATAGATATGTCATTCAATCAGTACTACCAGAGCGAGTTGAGCGCGCTTCGCCAGTTGGGCCAGCGTTTTGCCGAGCGAAATCCTGCGCTGGCACCGTTCCTCGGCCAGGCTGGCCGCGACCCTGATGTTGAACGGTTGCTGGAGGGCGTCGCGTTCCTGACAGGGCGTTTGCGCCAGAAGCTCGATGACGAATTGCCGGAGTTGAGCCATTCGTTGATGCAACTGCTTTGGCCCAACTACATGAGGCCGCTACCGTCCTTCGGTATCTTGCAGTTTGATCCGCTACAGCGGGCTGGCCCCGCATTGCAGGTCGAGCGCGATACGCCGGTGGAGAGCAAGCCGATCAAAGAGGTGATCTGTCGTTTTCGAACCTGTTACCCGACCGAGGTATTGTCGCTGGATCTGACTGGGCTCGGTTACTCGGTAAAGGGAAACGGCTCGTTATTGAGCCTGCGTCTGCAGATGACTTGCGATGGCCACCTGGGAGAGTTGCAGCTAAACCGTCTGCGCCTGCATCTGACCGGCGAGCGTTACATCAGCCAGATGCTCTACCTCAATCTGATGCGCAACCTGGAACATGTCCAGCTGATCCCGTTGGGCGGTGATGGCGGTCCCGTAACCGCTGCGAATGGTGATCCCCTGACGTTCAGGATCGCCGCCAGCCAAGTCCGGCCGGTGGGGTTCGCCGACGAGCACGCGCTGGTCCCTTATCCGTTGAACACCTTTCGCGGCTATCGCTACCTGCAAGAATATTTCGCGTTCCAGGAAAAATTCCTGTTCATCGATGTCAATGGCCTCGACGTACTCAACACGTTGCCGCAAGACATCCTGAAACAGATGCGAGGGCTGGACCTGCGTTTCGACATCGGCAAGAGCGGTAATCAGCAGTTACGTCCGACGTTGGATAACGTAAAGCTTTATTGCACGCCTATCGTCAATCTGTTCAAACATGACGCGCAGCCGATTCGCCTGGATGGGAAGCAGGATGAATACCTGCTCTTGCCGGCCCGATACGACCCTGAACACTGCGGCGTGTTTTCCGTCGAGAGCGTTACTGGCTGGAACCCCGGTGGGCTGGGTTACCAGGCCTACGTGCCTTTCGAATCGTTCGAACACGATTCCAGTTTCGACGTACCTGGCAATCGCGGTTATTACAGCGTTCGCCAACGGCCTTCGTTGCTACACGGTGGCTTTGACACTTGCCTGGGATTCGGCATCCGGCCCAACCCGACCCAGGAGACGCTGTCGATCGAGTTGATGTGCACCAATCGGAACCTGCCGCGCCAGCTCAATCCGGGTGATATCAATCAACCGGGCGACAAGAGCCCGGCGTCGCTTGGCTTCCGCAACATCGGTCCGGTTACGCCGAGTTACGCGCCTCCGTTGGATCGTGACTTCCTCTGGAAGCTCATCAGCAACATGTCGCTCAATTACCTGTCGCTGGTGGACGTCAATGCGCTGAAGGTAATACTCGAAACCTACGACTTTCCGCGTTACCACGACGAACAAACCGAAAAGGTCAGCAAGCTTCTGCTGAGCGGCCTGAAGGCGATTGAACACCACCATGTTGATCGGCTGCATCACGGCTTGCCCGTTCGCGGCATATGTACAGAGCTGACGATCGATCCTCAGGGCTATATCGGCGAAGGCGATTTGTACGTCTTCGCGTCCGTCCTCAACGAGTTTTTCGCGCTCTACGCCAGCCTCAACTCGTATCACCAGTTGCGGGTAAACAGTACGCAGGGAGAGGTGTACCAATGGACACCCCGTATGGGCCAGCAGCCGCTTCTATGAGCGCGCTGACGAGAGGTATACGCGAGTATTCGTTGTTCCAGGCGATCTTACTCGTGGTCGAGCGGCTGCGCGGCGCCCATCCCGGGCTGGATGACGAAGCACTGTATGACCAGTTGGAGTTCCAGGCCAATCCGAGCCTGGGGTTTCCGGCCAGTGATATCGAGCGCGTGGAATTTTTCCAGGAGCATGGGCAGGTGCGGGCTCGCCTGAGTATCAACCTGATCGGCCTGGTGGGAACAGGATCACCGGTACCGGCGTTTTATGGCGAGCAGGCGTTGGGAGACGGCGATGGCAATCCGACTCGCCAGTTCCTCGACGTATTCCACCATCGCCTCCAGCGGTTGATGCTGCCGATATGGCGAAAATATCGTTACTACCAGAGTTTCCAGAGTGGCGCTCGGGACCCGTTTTCGGAGCAACTGTTCGCGCTTATCGGTCTGGGAGGCGAAGAAATTCGCAAGGCTACTCAACTGAACTGGAAACGCCTGTTGCCGTACCTGGGCCTGTTGAGTCTCCGAGCCCATTCGGCAGCCTTGATCGAAGCGGTGCTGCGTTATTACTTCAAGCACGCCGAGCTAAGCCTGGAACAGTGCGTAGAGCGCCGGGTCGAGATTCTCGCCGAGCAGCGCAATCGACTTGGAGGCGCCAATAGCCTGTTGAGCGAAGACCTCGTGCTGGGCGAACGGGTTCGTGATCGCAGCGGCAAGTTCCGGATCCATATTCGCGAACTGGACTGGCAACGTCTGCACGAATTTCTGCCAATCGGTGTTGGCTACCAACCTCTTTGCACACTGGTGCGCTTCACCCTGCGTGATCCCCTCGAATATGACATTCGCCTGGTCTTGCGCCAGCAGGAAATACATGAGCTGCGTATCGGAGAGCAGAACACTTGCCGCCTGGGATGGACCAGTTGGCTGGGGCTTGAACACGCCGACGGCGTGGTGTCCCTCGGCAGCAGTATTCATCAGGAACGAGCGAAATGATCAATGTGGATCTTCAGCAACTTATCCAAGCGTTGGACGCAGATACCCGGGGCGATCTGGAGCGCTCGGCGCAGCGATGTGCGGATCGTGGCGCAGACAAGATCCTGGTGGATGATCTGTTGCTGAGCCTGTTGGAACGTAGCCAGAGCTTGCTTGTGCGTGCCTTGCTGGATGCCGGGATAAGTCCAGGGCAGTTGAGCGCGGTTCTTCAACCCCGGGCTGAACACGGCGCTTCACGTAATCCGGTATTTGCCCTTGAGCTGGTGCAATGGCTGCAGGATGCGTTATTGGTGGCGAATCTCGAGCTAGGTCAAGGCAGTGTCACGGAGGCCGCGTTGATCCTGGCGTTGTTACGCAACCCCATTCGTCATGCCGGCACTCGGTACCAGCCGTTGCTCGCCCGGTTGAGCATCGAGCGGCTGATGGATTTCGCCCGGTCCCGACAGTCACAGACGAACGACAGTCCACCCGCCATGCCGGGCGATTCGTTACTGGAGCGCTTCACTCATAACCTGACCCGGCAGGCTCGTGATGGCAAGCTTGATCCGGTGCTATGCCGGGACGGCGAAATCCGGCAGATGATCGATATCCTTTCGCGTCGCCGCAAGAACAATCCGATCGTTGTCGGTGAAGCCGGGGTCGGCAAGACTGCCATCGTCGAGGGGCTGGCGTTGCGCATCGTCGCAGGAGAAGTGCCGTCAGGGCTTGAAGGGGTGCAAATCCTTTCGCTGGACATGGGGCTGCTGCAGGCCGGAGCCAGCATCAAAGGGGAATTCGAACGTCGCCTCAAAGGGGTGATCGACGGCGTAAAGTCTTCATCCACTCCCATTATTCTGTTCATTGACGAGGCCCATGCATTGGTCGGCACAGGTGGGAGCGCCGGCGGTTCAGACGCGGCCAACCTGCTCAAGCCGGCGCTGGCCCGAGGCGAATTGCGCACAATTGCGGCCACGACATGGGCCGAGTACAAGAAATACTTCGAAAACGACGCGGCCCTCGCACGTCGTTTCCAGCCGGTGCAACTACACGAGCCGACCGTCAGTGATGCGGTGACAATCCTGCGTGGGTTGGCCCGGGTTTATGAGCAGAGTCATGGCATCTATCTGCGTGATGATGCGGTGGTCGCCGCGGCGCGGTTGTCAGCTCGCTATCTGGCCGGCCGTCAATTGCCGGACAAGGCCGTCGATGTGCTGGATACCGCCTGTGCTCGGGTGCGTATCAGCCTGGCTGCAGCGCCGCGAAGCCTTGAGCGCCTGCGTGGAGAACTGGCCGAAGGCGAGCGACAACGTCAGGCCTTGTGTCGTGATGCACAGGCCGGGTTGCCGATCGATCACCAGGCATTGGCGACGCTTGAGGTGAACCTCGAAGCTATTGAAGAAAAGCGCCAGGTTCTGGAGTCTCGTTGGGTCGAGCAACGAGTGCTTGCCGAACGCCTGTTAACACTACGCCAGCAATTGGTCGGGGCGCGGGAGGATGGGTCGCAGGTCATGAAAGTCGAGACGCTGGAAGCGGCGTTGGACGAAACCCACCATGCGCTGCTAATCGCCCAGGCGGATGAGCGCCTGGTCAGCTTTGAAGTGTGTCCACGCCTGGTAGCTGAAGTAATCAACGCATGGACTGGCGTGCCGTTGTCGCAGCTGGCATGCGAGCACAACAGCAGGATCACCCGTTTCGCGGATGACTTGCGCGCGCGCATCAAGGGGCAGGAACCAGCCGTGCAGGCCCTTGATCGCGCGATGCGGGCGGCCGCGGCTGGCTTGAACAAGATCGATGCTCCTGCGGGTGTGTTTTTGCTGGTGGGCCCGAGCGGTGTCGGCAAGACCGAAACGGCGTTGGCCCTGGCGGATTTGCTATACGGCGGAGACCGTTTTATCACGACGCTCAACATGGGCGAGTTCCAGGAGAAACATACCGTTTCCCGACTGATCGGCGCGCCACCGGGTTATGTCGGGTTCGGCGAGGGCGGCATGCTCACCGAAGCCGTCAGGCATAAGCCCTATTCTGTTGTGTTGCTCGACGAAGTTGAGAAAGCTGATCCGGATGTGCTGAATCTGTTCTATCAGATTTTCGACAAGGGCCTGGCCAATGACGGCGAAGGACGGGAGATCGATTTTCGCAACACGCTGATTCTGATGACGTCGAACCTGGGCAGTGAACGCATCAGTCAATTGTGCCAAAACAACGCGCGACCAAGCGCCGAACACCTCGAAGAAGCTATCCGTCCATTGCTCAGTCAGCATTTCAAACCTGCATTGCTGGCGCGGATGTGTGTGGTGCCGTACTTCCCGGTAAGTGGTGCGGTGTTGCGTGAGCTCGTGGAGATAAAAATGGCTCGCTTGGGCGAGCGGCTGAAACGTCGTCAGTTGGGATTCACTTATTGCGCGCA
Organism: Pseudomonas sp. R1-15; assembly: GCF_051132085.1. Taxonomy (NCBI): domain Bacteria; kingdom Pseudomonadati; phylum Pseudomonadota; class Gammaproteobacteria; order Pseudomonadales; family Pseudomonadaceae; genus Pseudomonas; species Pseudomonas sp. R1-15. Next base: position 117,975 of record NZ_CP071660.1, read on the forward strand.
GCTTGTCGACCAGTTGGTCGAGCGTTGTGACCGCAGCGACAGCGGCGCGCGGCTTATCGATCACTTGCTCGATCTTCATCTGATGCCGCGATTGGCCGACCGCTTGCTCACGGCGATGGCGAACAATGAACAGCTGCGGCATGTCCACGCCACGCTTGATGATCAAGCCAGCGTAGTGTGCGAGTTCACTTGATGAGCGCAATGTTCATGCAGGTACCGCAGCCGCTGGCTTATGCAGAAGCCCTTTTGGCCGAGTTTTCAACCCTGTCGCGATCTGGCGACGACGTGTCACTGCTTGGGGATTTCATCAAAGGCATCGCACGGCTCAGTACGTGTGAGGTGGCGCAACTATACCTTCTGGATACCACGCACGCGCGGTTGGAAATGTACGCCGAATGTCTCGAAGAGCAGCTGCAATTTCCTGATCGGGCAAGCGTGTCCTGCGACTATAACGATGAACAACTGTTGCAGTACGTCCTGCGCCAGAATCGTGTGGTATGCCTGGGCGCGTTGAGTGACAGCTTGCACGATACGGCGTTCCTGCCGGTTCGTGCCGCGCCTTGGCAATCACTGCTCTGCGTGCCGCTTGTCGACATGCGAGGCGCCACCGCCGGACTGTTGCTCTGCGCCAGCGTCAAGCATCTCGACTTGAAGGGGTTCGCTGAGTCCTTCGGGCATCTGGGGATGTTTGCGCTCAGGCAGATGCACCTGCTGCAGTGCAGGCAACTTCCTGCCGACGGCCTCCGGCAAGTTGCCATTACCCTGCCAAGTGCCAACCGCTATGGTTTGATCGGCAAGAGCGACGCGATGCGTCAGACCTGCCTGTTGGTCAGCAAGGTAATCAACAGCCCATACACCGTGCTGTTGTGTGGCGAGACCGGGACTGGCAAGGAAGTGGTTGCCCAGGCCCTACATGATCATGGTCCGCGCCGCACGGAGGCATTCATTGTTCAGAACTGTGCCGCGGTTCCCGAGCATTTGCTGGAAAGTGAGTTGTTCGGTTATCGCAAGGGGGCTTTCACGGGTGCCGATCGGGATCGCCCCGGGCTGTTCGATGCGGCTGACAGAGGCACGTTGTTGCTCGATGAAATCGGTGACATGCCATTGTCTCTCCAGTCCAAGCTGCTACGGGTATTGCAGGAAGGAGAGATTCGTCCGCTGGGGTCCAACCATACCCACAAGATCGATGTGCGCATTATTGCCGCTACCCATCGGGACCTGAAGCAATTGATGAACGAGGGCAAGTTTCGCGAAGACTTGTATTACCGCCTCGCACAGTTTCCGATCCAGTTGCCCGCGCTACGTCAGCGCGGCCCCGACATCATTGAACTGGCGCGACATTTCACTGACAAGGCCTGCGCACTTCTGCAACGAGACGTTCCGCGCTGGTCCGACGCAGCGCTGGTCCACCTGGCGGCCTATGATTTTCCAGGCAACGTACGCGAGCTCAAAGGCATCGTGGAAAGAGCCGTGCTGCTGTGCGATGGCGCCGAACTGCTGGAAGAGCATTTTTCCCTGCACATCAAGGATCTGTCCGAAGAGGGCCGCGTTAGCCTGCGTGAACGGATGGAGCAAATCGAGCGCAGTCTGGTAATTGATTGCCTGCGCAAGAACCTCGGTAACCAGACGCTCACTGCCTGTGAGCTCGGCTTGCCCCGTCGGACACTGATCTATCGGATGCACCGGCTGAAAATCAGCCGTCGGGATGTTGAAGTATGAATCCCACTCCCTCATTGGCTCCCATCTATTCAAGTCTCCGGAGGCTCTGGATGCCTGTTCGTGCCTGTCAGACCGTTCTGTTTGTTTTCATCGTGTTGTTCGGCCTTGGCGCCTGCAGCGGCAATTATAAATTCGACGATAAAGATTATCGCCCATTAGGTGATCCGCAAGCGGTCAGTCGTGGCCAGTGAACCAAGGAGCGTTGTCGATGGAACTCGTTTTAGAAATGCTCACTGCCAGGCAGTTCATCACCCCGGAACTCTGCCGGAAGATTTTCGGGCCGGCCGGCGGTGTGATTGGGCGGGGGGATGATTGCGACTGGATCATTCCGGACTGCGAGCGCCTCCTGTCCAAGCGTCACGCACGAGTGAGTTTCGAGGAGGGCAGGTTTTTTCTGACCGATACCAGCGGCAACGGCATATCCCATCGTAAAAGCGGCATGCGATTACCCAAGGGGCAGCCAGTGCACATCGAGGATGGGGATGTGTATGTGATGGGCGACTGCACTGTCCAGGCGCGGCTGGTAGAGGGGGCGGCGAGCCGCGTTGCAGACCGCTGCCGTTCAGTACCGGTCGATGGCTTCATACCGGAGGACGCGCTATTTAATCTTGATCCGCTGAAAACCCTGGATCAACAGGAACGGGCGTATTGTGGGATTGATGAGCTGATCAACCCCGGTGCGGCGGCCACGTTCGGGTCCTGTTGCCCGGACCATGGGCGTGTGGATACGGAGAGCCTTCTGCTTCCTGAACTGGTCGAAGCATCGCGCGAACCCGAGCTACACCTGTCGCCAGAACCGGCTGCGCTGGTAAGCCAGGATTTCTGGAGACGCTTCGGCGTTGCGCTGGACATGGATCTCGACAATTTGGACAACGAAGGCCGGGAGGCCCTGGCGATTGATGTTGCTCGGTTGTTCCAGCAAAGCATTCGAGGGCTGCAACAGAGCGTGCGAACCCGTAGGGAGCTGAAAAGTGAATTGCGCCTGGCGCCGACGCAGATTCAACGCGACCAGAAAAATCCATTGAAGTACGCCGATGACGCCCTGCAGATGTTGTTGCAACCGAGATCGCCAGGGATGTTGTCAGCGACCGATGCCATCGCTAGCGCATTCAGCGATCTTCAGGCTCATCAAGTGGCGTTGCTCGCCGCCAGTCGCGCCACCTTGCGCGCAACGCTGGAGCATTTTTCACCTCGGCAATTGATCCTTCGACTGGAACGAGAGCAACGACTGCTGATCAGCACACCAGGTCGCTACTGGCGAGCATATGGTCGTTATCACCAGGCGCTTTGCCTGGACGACGACTGGACCGAGCGACTGCTGGCCCGGGATTTCGCCAAGGCTTATGAGGAGCAGGTTCGCCTGATCTCCACCCTGCAAAACGACTCTCATGGATGACGTACATGTCTAGCAGCACCGTGCCTTTATTCAAGCCTTTGATGTTGGCGTTCGTAACCTCGACGCTCATGACCGGCTGCGCCTCGCTGTCACCGTTTTCGACGATGACCAAGCTCAACCTCACCCTGATCGCCGGCAATCAGCTCAACCCGGATCTCAACGGACGGCCATCTCCCGTGGTGGTGCGCTTGCTTGAGCTCAAGCATCCAGTGGCTTTTGAGAACGCGGACTTCTTCAGCCTCTACGAGCGTGCCAGGGAAACTCTTTCACCTGACCTGATCGCCAGCGAAGAGCTGGAGTTGCGTCCCGGCGAAACCGTCAGGCTCCGGCTCGACATTGCAGGGGGCGGTCGTTATGTCGGGATACTCGCGGCATACCGTGATCTGCCGCAAGCAAAGTGGCGCTACACGCTGCCGATCATTGCGGGGCGAGTGACTGAAGCGAGCCTGACGCTTGATCAGGATGGGATCGCCACTCGTCTTGGAAAGCCGGCAGGGTGGGTGATCGATGAATCACGATAAAGTCATCTGGCAGGAAGGCATGCTGCTGCGGCCGCAACATCTGCAGCACAACGACCGCTATTTCGATCACCAGTTGAAGGTCCGCACGCGGCTATTGAGCGGCTACACCTGGGGCTTCCTGGCGCTGGAAATCGATGCGCAGTTCCTCAACATGGGACGACTGGTCGTCAACAGAGCCTCCGGTGTCCTGCCGGACGGTAGCTTGTTCGAGTTGGACGGCAGCGCTGAACCGCTTGTCCTGGAAGTCCCGTCCAATATCTGCAATACGCCGATCTACCTCGCGCTGCCACTAGTAACGGGCAATCACATCGAGTCTCGTCGTCCAGAGCAGTCGGACGTGCTGGCGCGCTACATCACCTATGACGCACAAGTGTCTGATTCAAACGCTGCGGATTCCTCCAGCAGCCAGATCAGCTGTGGCCGCCTGGATTTTCGTCTTCTGCTGGGTGAGCAGCAGGGTGATCAGGTTTTTGTGAAACTGAAACTCTGTGAAGTGCTTGATACCACGCCCGACGGTGCGATCACGCTCGATTCGGATTTCGTGCCTACGTTCATCCAGGTCAAGTCCTCCGCTTACCTGTTGTCGTGTCTCAAGGAAGTGATTGGCATGCTGGGCCACCGGGGCGAAAGCCTCGCCGAGCGAATTCGCTCCTACGGAAAGTCGGGTGGGGCACAAGTCGGCGATTTCATGATGTTGCAATTGATCAACCGCACCGAGTTGTTGCTGCGGCATCAACTGGAATTGGAGCTGGCTCAACCCGAAACGCTATACCGGATGCTGTTGGCCCTGCTGGGAGAGTTGGCGACATTTTCCACTGACAGCAAGCGACCGCCCCTCGACAATCGGTATCAGCACAGCAACCAGGGCGAGTGCTTCCGAAGCCTGATGCAGTCAATTCGTCAGGTACTGTCGATGGTACTTGAGCAGCACGCCATCGAACTGCAATTGCAGGCTCGCCAGTACGGCATCCTTGTTTCTCAAGTGAACGATCTTTCGCTGTTGGACTCGGCTTCATTCGTATTGGCCGCGAGCGCCGACTGTGACGGTGAAGAGCTGCGTCGTCGCTTGCCGTCGCATCTGAAGATCGGTTCGGTCGAGCAGATTCGCCAGTTGGTCAATCTGCATCTGCCGGGCATCAGGATCAGGCCGCTACCCGTGGTGCCGCGGCAGATTGCGTTCCATGCCAACAAAGCCTATTTCATCCTCGAACCCAGTGCTGAAGATTTAGCTCAAGTGAAGCGCTCAGCTGGCTTTGCCTTCCATGTCTCTGGAGAGTTTTCCGAGCTTGAACTGAATTTTTGGGCGATCAGGAACTGACCGAAATGGATATGGAAAGTCCTCAGGACGAAACAACCGTTCTGCTCGATGCTGAGGGAAAGCGTCCGGCCTCGGGTCCTTTGACCGATGCCGTGACGCCGCCGCGTGTAGAACATCTGCACGAGCGGATGATCTATGCCGCTCGTCAACCGCATTCGCAAATGTTCGTTGCCAGCCTCAATCCGTTGGTGACGGCAGCGTCCGGGCTGTTATCCCGGGTGGTGCTGCTCAGGCAGGGCCGCGATCGCGGAGATCTGAACATGCTCAAACAGGAGCTGGCCCTCGACTTGAAAGACTTCGAAGCCCATGCATTGAGGTTGAACGTGGTGGAAAGCCAGCTGATCGCGGCCCGGTATGTGTTATGCACGGTGCTCGATGAGGCGGTGGTGGCTGCGCCTGGAGGGCAGGCAAGCAACTGGTCACAAATCAGCCTGCTGAGCAGTTTTCACAACGAGACTTTCGGCGGCGAAAAAGTTTTCCAGTTGCTTGATCGCTTATCGAAAGACCCCGTCAAGCATTTGCATATGCTTGAGCTCTCATACCTGTGCCTGTCCCTGGGCTTTGAAGGCAAATATGGAATGCATGCCCGTGGCGGATTTGAGCTCGAAGGCGTGCGCGATGCTCTCTACCGGTCGATCCGGCACGTTCGCGGCGACCCCCCTCGGCAGTTTCCCCATGTTGGGGACGGTTTTGTTGCTCCTCGCCGCGCCCCGATGCGCATTGTCCCCGCCTGGATGGTGATGGTCTTCGCCCTGGTCAGTCTGGGAGCGATGTATTCGGGCTTCGCCTGGGTCCTGCAGGAGCAACGCCAAAGCGCATTGCAACCCTATCAATTGCCAGAGCCGGTTATCGCTCAGCCGCTGCCGTAGAACAGGGACGTATCATGAAATCGCTTTTCAGGAAAATGGGCGCCTGGTTGCGTCGGACTTGGGTCTGGACGCTGTCCTGGGTGCTTTTTATCGGATTGCTGGTGTGGTTTGTCGGACCGTTGCTGGCTGTTGCCGATTACAAGTTCTGGGCGAGCCCGACGGCACGTCTGCTAACGATCAGCGCGATGTTTCTTGCATGGGGACTGGGCATGGTTTTCTACTCTGAGCGCGTCTCGGAAAGCGAGAAGAAAGCCGAAGCCAATTCGCCACGTACTTTCAATCGGACCAGGATAGACGATCAGCGCCGCGAGCTGCGCTCGCGCTTCAAGAAGGCTTTGGAAACGTTAAAGACCTCAAGCCTGTATTCCGGCCACGGCAAGTACTGGCGTGATGATTTACCCTGGTATTTGGTGATGGGCCCTGCTGCCAGCGGAAAGACCAGCCTGCTGGCCTGTTCGGGTCTCGAATTTGCGTTCGACAGGTTTGAGCGTAATCCCTCGGAAGACGCTTGCGGTACACAACATTGCGATTGGTATTTTGCCCAACAGGCTGTGCTGGTCGATACGCCGGGACGCTACCTGACCCAGGCGGATTCAGATGTCGATGCTGATGCCTGGAACGGGTTGCTCGAATGGCTGCGCAAGCGTCGCCGTCATTGTCCATTGAATGGCGTGCTGTTGACGGTGCCTGTCGAGGTGCTGCTGGGAGGCGAGGAAGAGGTTGCCCGGCTTGCCAGTCATATCCGGGCCCGTCTGCAGGATATCCGGCGCCAACTGCGCGCCGACGTGCCGGTCTACCTCGTGCTGAGCAAGGCGGACTGCGTGCCTGGCTTTAACGAATTCTTCGACTCGATGACCCGGGAGGAGAGCGACCAGGTACTGGGCGCCAGTTTTGGTCGGGGCCCGCACGGTAACGATGTGACCGTGTCGCGAACCGAATTCGAGTCGCTACTGCACAGGCTCAACAGTCAGTTGCTCACGCGTCTGCATCAGGAGCGAGATGCCGGACGTCGTGGTCTTATCCTGGATTTCCCCCAGCAACTGGCGCAGATGGGCGCATATCTCTATCTACTGCTCGAGCAAGTCTCCAATGGCAAGGCGTCCCCAATTCGGGGCTTTTACTTGACCTGCACCTCGCGGCCTGGCACTGCGGCTGCCAGCCCCGGCGATGCGAGCCCTGGCACTCGCCGTAAGCTTTCGCGGTCCCTTCGCGAAGGTATCAACTGCCGATTTATCCACCATTTGCTGACGCGGGTCATTTTTCCCGAAGCCGATCTGGCTCGCCTCGGGCGGAGCGAACATAGGCGTATCCGTTGGAACCAGCGTATGGTTTATTTCGCAGCGCTGGCGCCCGTTGGATTGTTCGGGCTGCTGTGGGCACAGGGTTTTTCCGCCAACCACGAACGTCTGGAACATTTGTGGATGTTGGGCCAACGTTGGGAACAACTGCGGTTGGCGCCGATGGCCAGCGACGACTCGATTGCGCTGCTCGATTCGCTTGATGTCCGCTTTGAGGCCACTCAGGTCTTTGCTCCGGAAAAAGCGGTGCCACTGCATGAACGCATTCGTTTATATCAGGGGGATGCAACCAGCCCCGTGGTGGTTGGCGCCTATGAACGCGAATTGCAATCGCAACTCCTGCCTCGGGTCGCGAAAATGCTTGAGGAGCATATTCAGGGCAATCTGGGTGACCGTGAGCGTTTGCTCAACAGTCTTCGCGCGTATTTGATGCTGGCCAGGCCCGAGCGACGCGACGCGGCATGGCTCAAGGATCGGCTTGCCCGCGATTGGTCGCTGCGTTATCCCGGCAACCCAGCGATCCAGAACGGCTTGAACACTCACTTCGAGCGTCTATTGGACCTGCCTCTCGCCTATGAGGTGGACGAGTCATTGGTGGCCCAGGCTCGGAAAATCCTGCGCGGTGAGTCCCTGGCGGACGTGGTTTACCGAATGCTTCGCGAGCAGGCCAACCCGCTGCCGCCATACAGTCTCAGCCAACATCTGGGCCCGCAGGGTGCGTTGCTGGTCGGCACTGACCAGATCATTCCGGGCTTCTATACCCGTCAAGGTTATGAGCAGTACTTCTCAGTCCAAGGCACGACGCTGATTACCGGACTGCTACAGGACAATTGGGTGCTGGGCGAAGGTGCGAATCCCAGCGGCATGGACATGCGTCGTCTCATGAGCGAACTGGAGCAATTGTACTTTCGTGACTATGCCGAACGCTGGAGCGAGGCGATCGGGCGGGTCGGCTTGCGAAGGGCTGATAGCACCAGTGAAGCCGCCGGGCAATTGGCAGAGCTGACGTCGGCGTATTCGCCTCTGGTGCAATTGCTGGTGCAGGTGCGTGAGCACACGCGCATCCAAGGCATTGCCGAACGTATGGATGAAGCGACGCAAACGACCGGGAACAGCAGCAGTACCGTTTTGCATACGGTCGCCCTCGCTGGCAAAGCGGCCAGCACCGTGGCAGCGAGGCTGCCGGAAGTCGGGCAGAAATCCTTACAACGGCGTTTTGAGCCATTGCACCGTCTGCTGGACGCTGAAGGTGGCCCTACAGGCGACCTGATCCTGGCGTTGCGCGCTCTTGATGACGTCGACTCGCAGTTGGCCACTCTGACCCGCGCGAGTGCACCGGAGCAGGCCGCCTTCGAATTGGCGAGACATCGCATGGGTGTTCAGCAAGATGCGCTGAGCAATTTGCGTAGCGCGTCGGCACGCTTGCCGCGCCCGCTCAGTGGATGGCTCAACGGACTTGCAGAGGATAGCTGGCGCCTGGTGCTCGATGATTCATATCGATACCTGAACCAGCGCTACCAGAGCGAGCTCTACACGTTCTACGCAAAGGCAATCAACAAGCGGTATCCGTTCAATGCCCACAGCGCCAGCGATGTCGCGATCAATGACTTCCGGGAGTTTTTCAAGGACCAGGGCATTGTCGATCGGTTCTTCGAGCGTTACATGCGGCCGTTCGTCAGTGGTCATTCGGGGCACTACCGTCTGCGCAGTGTCGATGGCCAGAGCCTGCCCATGTCCAGGGCCTATCTGGAGCAAATGGCAACGACACATACCATTCGCCAGAGCTTCTTTGCGGAAGATCCTGTCGAGCCAAAAGTCCAATTCAAGCTCGAACCCTACACGCTCGACCCGGCGGTCAGCCGATCCGAATTACGCCTGGGCGACCAGACGCTGGAGTACCGGCATGGGCCGATACAACCTGTCGCTTTCACCTGGCCAATCGAGGCGCAGGACGGTCGAGCGGCCTTGGTACTGGACAGGATTGTCGGCGGGCAGGGGGTCGGCATCGAGAAGAGCACCGGGCCCTGGTCGCTGTTTCGTTTATTCGACTTGATGCAGATGGAATACCTGGTCGGTCGCGATGTGCGTGTGCTCAAGGCTGATCTCGGTGGCCTGCGGGCCAACTATCTATTGATGAGCCAGCGCACGCCGAACCCTTTCGACATGAGCACCTTGCGTACCTTCCGGATGCCGGTACAGCTCTGATGCTTCACTCCGGCAGGTGGCGCAGCGCTGCGCGTACCGATCCCGGCAAGGTTCGCTCGCGTAATGAGGATGCCTACCTGGAATGTCCGGAGCAGGGAATATGGGCCGTTGCCGACGGAATGGGCGGCCATTTGGGCGGCGATATGGCCAGCCAACTGGTAGTTGCCAACCTCGCGGAGCTGCCCATTCATGGAGATATCGATGAGCGTTCGAGAGCGGTGCGCCAGTGCCTGCGCTGGACCAATCGAAGACTGAGTCAGGAATTGACAGTTACTGCTGAAAATCCGCTCGGCATCATGGGAAGCACCGTCGTGGTGCTGTTACTGGAAGGCAAACGTGCCGCTTGTATCTGGGCTGGCGACAGCCGCTGCTACCTATGGCGTGATCGGCAGCTGTATCAATTGTCCAAGGATCATTCGCTGCGCCAGCAACTGATCGACGAGCATCAGGCCAGTATAGAGGAGGCAGATGCTCACCCCGCGGCGAAGGCACTGACCCGCGCAGTAGGCGCCTCGCACGAACTGACGTTGGAGATCCTGGAGTTGGACATTCATTGCGGTGATACGTTTTTGTTGTGCAGCGACGGTTTGTATCAGGACCTTGGCGGAAAAGCGCTCGGTGATGCAATGAGCCTGGCTTCCCCGAGCAGAGCATTGGAACATCTTTTCGCAGGGGTTTTGAGCGGTCGGGCGAGGGACAACCTGACGGCGGTGGTGATACGTAAGTGACCGGTCCCGCCACAACTTCAGTTGCCCCAGACGGCGAAGAGGATAGTCTCATCTGTTCCGCCTTCGGTGTGTCGTCTGCTTTGCCATCGAGTCAGCGTTGCATTGGCGAAATGCCTAAGATACTTTCCGGTCGCTATTGTCTCGAACGATTGCTTGGTGCCGGTGGCATGGGGGCGGTCTATCGGGCCCGCGACCTCCTCCATGAACAGTACGGCGATCCGGATCCTTACGTTGCGGTAAAAATGCTCAGCGAGGAACTCGGTGATGCCCCGGACGCGGGTGCGCTGCTTTATAGCGAGTTTGCCCTGAGCCGGCGCTTGAGCCATCCGAATGTGCTGCGCCCATACACGTTTGAAGTCGACGCTGCCCAGCGACGGGTTTTCATCACAATGGAGCTGATGCGCGGCTTGACCCTGGACAAGTTACTCTGCGAATCCCCCCTCGGTTTGCCCTGGCCCGAGTTGAAACCGATCGCAATTCCACTGCTTGACGCCATCGCACATACCCATGGCCGAGGCGTAGTGCATGGCGACATCAAACCGAGCAATGTCATGCTGAGTGCAGAGGGTGTGCGTTTGTTTGACTTCGGCCTGGGCCTGACTGAGGAGGGTCCCTTGAAAGGCTTGCCTTCGCTGAACCGCCAACGTCTCGACGCCTGGACGCCGGCCTACGCCGCCCCAGAATTGCTGGAGGGAGGCCCCCTGTCTGCATGCACCGATCTCTATAGCCTGGCTTGCGTGCTGTACGAACTGGCGAGCGGCAGACACCCATATCGGCGTCTGCCTTCAACCCAAGCTCGCGATACCGGGCTGGAGCGTGAGCTCAAGGCTCCGCGCAACTTGCCCAGGCGTTACTGGACAGCATTGCGCACGGCGCTGGCCCTTGATCCTGAGCGACGCAGTATCAGTGTGACGCAGTTGCGGGCGCTGATGGCAGGTGGCTCGTTCTGGTGGTGAGAAGGCTCGCCGTTGGCGATGCTGCCAATTCTTTCATCGCTGCCTTTCGCTCATCCACCGCCAACCGACCAAGCTTCTCCACGGCGACATAAAACCTGACCCAATCTTCGCCCTCACGCCTGAACAACGCCGCGAACGCCGGCACCCACTGGTCATACAGGCCGAAGGGCAGCAACCGGGCGTTGTTCAGTGGTGCGTAGACCCAGGCGTCGTAGCGCTTGTCGCCAGCCCATTGGGTGTCGCGCATGTGCTCGTAGTCGGCACGCAGGCGTTCGAATTCCGCGGCCTTGCGCTGGCGCATCTGCTCGGCCGGCAGGGGGAGGGCGTAAAGGGATTCGAGCCGCTGGCGGGTATCCAGGATCAGTCGGATGAATTGCTCGCGCTGGCGCACCAGGTTGCCATGGTCCGGTGCCAGTCCGCGTTGGGCGCGCCATTGGCGGGTGCCTTCCTGCTCGACGAATGTTGCAAAGGACTCATTGAATTCGGTGTCGTCCTTTACGTAGAACCGCTGGTGCGCCAGTTCATGAAAAATCAGCGTCGCCAAGCGCTCGTCGCCCCAGTGCAGCATCGAACTGAGGATCGGGTCATTGAACCAGCCCAGTGTCGAATAAGCCTCTACGCCACCAATCGAGACATCCATGCCGCGCAAGCGCTGCATCGCAGCCTCGCCTCGGGCGGCACTCTGGCTGTAGTAGCCGCGATACGCCACACAACCGGCAATGGGGAAGCAGTGGGTTTGCGGGGCCAGGGAAAATTCCGCGGTGGCGAAGACATTCCAGACGACGAAGGGACGGCCAATGTCCGCGTACAGGCGATAGCTTTGGTTGTCGGGCAGGTGCAGGTGGGCGCTGGCGAACGTCCGGGCTTCGCGCGCCTGGGCCAGATGCGCGCGCAATTTTGGATCACGGGCGGGGTCGGCGATGACCCGGTCGATCGGCTCTCGAGCTTGCAGCAGTCGTATCTGCCCATTGCCGAGCTGGCTGTAGTAGCCGAGGCTGGAACAACCGTTGAGTAACAAAAGCACGAGGGCCGGAAACAAAATCCTGAAAACACGGTCGAGTAACCGATGGCGTGAATGCTGCCTGATCAATTTGGAATCACCCTGGGAAGTCTGCCTCAAGACTATCTCGCCTGCCCGGAGCTTCGCTATGCGCGTGTTGATGCTGACAAGTGGCCTGTTGCTGCTGACCGGCTGTGCCGGTTTGCCTGATCCCGATCCCTCTCAAGCGTGGGTCGACCTGGGAAACCATCGGGACACGGCTTTGCAAGCGCTGGAAGTCGATGACAAAGCCTCCATCGACCGTCGTTATTTCGAAGTGCAGCCCGGCAGCCATGAGCTGACTGTGCGTTATCAATTTGCCGTGGAACCGGGCAACATCGGCCCGGATGCCGAACCGTTGTGGCGTGATTGCCGGTTGAATGTGAAATTCAAGGATTTCAATGCGGGCCGGCGCTACCAGCTGCAGGCCGGCAGTATCGGCTTCCGTCCGTGGGCCAAGCTTTATGACGAGCAACGAAAGGTGGTGGGCCAAGGCACGCCGGCGGGCTGCCAGCAAAGCTGATCGGCGCTATGCTCGGCGCCTGACTTGAGGAAACCGATCATGCGCCTACCCACGCTGTTGTTGGCTCTCGCCACGTTGAGCGGATGTGCAACGAGCCCATTGCCGGAATTGGACCCGAACATGGCCTGGGTCGATTTCGCCACGCCAATGCCGGGCGGCAAGTTGCTGATGGCTGAAAGCCTGGACGGCCGGCGACTGCGGGACGGGCGATTTTTCCAGGTCTCGCCGGGTAGCCATGAATTGAAGGTGCGCTTCGACTTCGAGGTGTTCGGCGCTGGCGGTGGGCTGGGCATGATGAGCGAGCCGAAAGAGCGGCTGTGCTACCTCATCGTACGCTACGACCATTTCGAGGCCGGCCAGCGTTATCGCCTGGAGGCTCGCAACCTGGCTTACTCCCCAAGCGCCCGGCTCTATAACGCCAAGCGTGAAATCGTCGCCGAGGATCGGCAGGCCAATTGCCTGATGTAGCGCTGCCTAGCGGTCGTTCTTCTGGTAGATGATTTTTCTGGTGCCGTTCTCGCAGGAGCCCACCACCATGTTCTGGTCATGGACTTCTTCATTGGTGACGATTTCAAGCGTGTAGGAGGCCACGCCTTGGGCCTGGATCTTGGCTTCGATCTCGCTCTTGAGTTCTTCGCAGGGCTTGGGTGCCGCGAGGGCCGATGTGGCCAATGCGCAACCGATGACTGCCAGGGCGAATCGTTTCATGCTGGAATCCCTCAATACAGCGCGCACTGCCTGTGCGCTGAAACTGCAGACCTGCATTCGATCACAATTGCCTTCGGGCAAATAGATCGCCCATCAAAAAGACCGCAGCCTGTGGAGAGGCTGCGATCTTTCCAGTTCATCAATTTACCAGCGAGGCCTCCAGGGTGATCTTGGCGTTGAGCACTTTGGAAACCGGGCAACCCTCCTTGGCTTTGTTGCTCAATTCCTCGAATTGCGCTTGGGTGGCGCCGGGAATCCTGGCCTTGAGGATCAGTTTCACCGCGGTAATCGCAAAGCCGCCATCAACCTGGTCCAGCGTCACTTCGGCGTTGGTGTCGATGCTGTCGGCCTTGAGCCCGGCATCGCCGAGGATCATCGAAAACGCCATGGAAAAACAGCCCGCATGGGCCGCGCCGATCAATTCTTCGGGGTTGGTACCTTTGCCGCCTTCAAAACGTGCCTTGAAACCATAGGGCGCTTCGCGCAACACGCCGGTTTCCGTGGAGATAGAGCCGATTCCGGTCTTCAGGTCACCTTCCCAGTGAGCCGATGCTTTCTTGACGATAGCCATGTGTGCCTCCTCATGATCCGGCGCGAGGGTTCGCGCCTGGTTATTTTTCAGTGCCAGGGTTGTGAGGATAGACCGGCTGATAAAGTTCACCTGGTCGATTAGTCGACTAATTTAGTAGGAAATTTCTCCGCTACTATTGAATCTCGGGTATATGCCCACATTCATAGGACACACCTACAGAAACGGCAGGCTTTCGCCCACAGGAAAGCTGGTACGCCGTTGGAGATGCCAGCCCATGAAACAGCTGTCCGAAGTCAAATTTTCAACCCTCGACCTTGTCCCCGTTCGTGCCGACGGCAACGCTGCCCAGTCCTTGCGCAACTCCCTCGACCTGGCGCAGCACGTGGAAAAATACGGTTACACCCGCTTCTGGGTAGCGGAACACCACAATATGGATGGCATCGCCAGCTCCGCGACGGCGGTGTTGCTGGGCTATCTGGCGGGCGGCACATCGACCATTCGTGTCGGCTCCGGCGGGGTGATGCTGCCGAATCATGCGCCTCTGGTCATTGCCGAGCAGTTCGGCACGTTGGAGAGCCTGTTTCCGGGCCGAATCGATCTCGGGCTGGGCCGCGCACCCGGCTCCGACCAGATGACCGCCCGGGCGCTGCGCCGGGAACGCTCCGGCAGTGCTGATGATTTCCCTGACGATGTGGCTGAACTGATGCGCTACCTCGGCCCGCGAACCCCGGACCAGCGCATCATTGCCATGCCAGGCACCGGGACCAACGTGCCGGTGTGGCTGCTGGGTTCGAGCCTGTTCAGTGCGCAACTGGCCGGAGAGCGCGGGTTGCCCTACGCCTTCGCCTCGCATTTCGCACCGCGTTTCATGCATGAAGCGATTCGCGTCTATCGCAATCATTTCAAACCGTCTGCGGTGCTGGACAAACCTTACGTCATGCTCGGCGTACCGCTGGTGGCGGCGGATTCCGATGAGCAGGCCGATTACTTGGCAACTTCGGTATACCAGCGCATCCTTGCGTTGATGCGCGGCCAGAGTCTGGTACAGCGCCCGCCAGTGGAAACCATGAATGGCCTGTGGCTGCCCCATGAGAAAGAAGCGGTCGGTGACTTCCTTGGCTTGGCGATGATCGGCGGGCCGCAGAAAATCCGCGCCAGGCTGGAGGTGCTGATCGAGCAAACCCAGGCCGACGAGCTGATTTTTACCAGTGATCTGTACGAGCACACCGACCGGCTGCACTCCTATGAGCTGCTGGCGCAAGTCATGAAAGGCTGAATCACAGCCACAAAAAAGCCGACGCACCGCGTCGGCTTTGATTTGAACGCGCAATCAGCCGCGTTTGTAGACGATTTCCTTTGAACCGCCTTCGCAGGTGCCGACGACTTTTGCGTCAGCCGCTGCGCCTTTATCGACAACTTCCAGCGAATAACCCGATACACCTTTGGCATCAAGCTTCGCTGCGATTTCGCTTTTCAGCTCTTCGCAGGGCTTGCCGGCCGCAAACGCGCTACCCGCAAGGCTCAGCAAACCCAGGGCCACCATCAACTTTTTCATCGCTCGCACTCCTTGGTCGGATCAAATAGGGAGGTATCAGAAAGGCCTGATGCACCAACCATAGCGCATGGCCATTCCCTATGGCACTCCGCCAGCGTGCAAGTTCAAATCAGCTCAGCTATTGGCGATCCGGAATCCGACCTTGATGGTCACCTGAAAATGCGCGGCCCGGCCGTTTTCGATGTGGCCGCGGGTTTCCGTGACTTCAAACCACTCCAGATGCTTGAGGCTTTTGCTGGCCTCGGCCAAGGCATTGTTGATGGCGTCTTCAATGCTGGTGGGAGACGAGCCGACCAGCTCGACTTTTTTGTACGTGTGATGATCACTCATGACGTTCTCCTTTGGTTGTTTTTTACAGCCTAGCAGCGATTTTTCGCCTTACTTGTGTCGCCGTTTACGCTGTGAAAGTTCAGATTTACTGCACTTTCCCAAACGGTCGGAGTCCCAACTCTCACACGCTACTCAACCACTGCAGGAGAGAGCCACTATGGCCAGCACTTCGTTACGCAAAGCCTCGTTGCAAAGCATGGAAGCGGAGATCGAGAGTCTGCTCAAGTCGTTGGAAAGCCTGAAGGACGACGCCTCGGACGAGTCGCGTAAAACCCTCAAGTCGTTGAAGGCAAATGCGGAAAGCGCACTGAAACATTCTCGGCATCTGCTGAGCGATGCCTATGAAGAGGTCAAGGTTAAAACCCGCGAAACCGGGATCGCCACGCGCGACTACGCTCAAGAACACCCTTGGACCACCGCCGGTGTCGCGGTCGGGGCGCTGGGTTTGTTGGCCGCTTACTTGCTGTGCAAACGCGGCGACTGAATCGATGGGTTCAGCTCTTGCCTGAGCCATTGCGCCAATTGCCGGGCGCGCCCATCGGCGGCGCGCTTGGGCAGCCATAACGCCAACCGCGCCGAGGTTTCGCTGAAACCCCACGGCGCGGCCAGGCGACCGGCACGCAGGTCTTCGACGACCAGCGGCTCGGGGGCAATTGCCACGCCGAGCCCGGCTACGGCAGCCTCCAGCAAATAATACAAATGCTCAAAACCTTGCCCGAACTTCAACGCCTGGGGTTCAAGGGCATTTTGCCGTGCCCAGGTCGGCCAGGCCTGGGGACGCGAAGTGGTGTGCAACAGCGGTTCGCCCAGCAGCGCGCTGGCCGGCGCATCTTGCAAGTGAATGAATCCGGCGTAACGAGGGCTGATGACCGGGCCGATTCGCTCGCTGGCCAGTTCATACACTTGCATGTCGGCTGGCCAGGGCGGTTCGGCGAATACCAGCAGGGCGTCCAGTCCAGGTCGCCTCGGGTCCAGGTCGCCTTCGCCGGCGGACAGGTGCAGGCGCAAGTCGGGAAGATCAGCGTTGAGCCTGCCCAGGCGGGGTATGAACCAGCGCGCCAGCAGGCTGCCCGAGCAGCCCAGCACGAACGGCGCGTCCGCAGTGCTTTGCGTCAGCTCCGCGCAAACCGTGCGCAGGCGTTCGAATGCGTCGGCACTGGCGTCACGCAGACGCAAACCTGCATCTGTGAGTTTCAGGCCACGACCATCCTTGATGAACAGGCTGACACCCAAGTGCTCTTCGAGCACTTTCAGTTGCCGGCTGACGGCGCCGTGGGTGACGTGCAGCTGTTCCGCCGCCTGGCTTACGCTGTTCAGGCGGGCGGTGGCCTCGAAGGCACGCAAGGCGTTTAGCGGCGGGAGGTCGTGGCTCATGGTATCTGTGAGTTTTCCTGACAGGTTGCGGCGATCTTATCGGTTTTCAGGGCGAGATGTCAGGGGTAGAGTGAGCCTCATTGTCTTTCTACGCATTCGCCTGGAGCGCCCGATGACCCCGTCTACGACCCCTTTCAACCTCAGTAGCGGCCCTGATGCGAACGGTATGTTCGGCGCCTTCGGTGGCCGCTATGTGGCCGAAACCTTGATGCCGCTGATTCTTGATCTGGCCCGTGAGTACGAAGTGGCGAAGGAAGATCCTGCGTTCATCGAGGAATTGGCCTACTTCCAGCGCGACTACGTCGGTCGTCCGAGCCCGCTGTATTTCGCCGAACGCCTGACCGAGTATTGCGGCGGCGCGAAAATCTATCTCAAGCGTGAAGAGCTGAACCACACCGGCGCGCACAAGATCAACAACTGCATCGGCCAGATCCTGCTGGCGCGGCGCATGGGCAAGAAACGCATCATTGCCGAGACCGGCGCGGGCATGCACGGCGTGGCCACTGCCACCGTCGCGGCGCGTTTCGGCCTGGACTGCGTTATCTACATGGGCACCACTGATATCGAGCGCCAGCAGGCCAACGTGTTCCGCATGAAGCTGCTCGGTGCCGAAGTCATCCCAGTGGTCGCCGGTACTGGCACCCTGAAGGATGCGATGAACGAGGCACTGCGCGACTGGGTGACCAACGTCGACAGCACGTTCTATTTGATCGGCACTGTGGCAGGTCCGCATCCGTACCCGGCAATGGTCCGCGACTTCCAGGCCGTGATCGGCAAGGAGACCCGCGATCAACTGCAAGCCCAGGAAGGCCGCTTGCCGGACAGTTTGGTGGCGTGTATCGGCGGCGGCTCCAATGCCATGGGCCTGTTCCATCCGTTCCTGGATGACAAGAATGTCGAGATCATTGGTGTCGAAGCTGCCGGCTACGGCATCGAGACCGGTAAGCATGCGGCGAGCCTGAACGGCGGCGTGCCGGGCGTGCTACACGGCAACCGTACCTTCCTGTTGCAGGATGACGACGGGCAGATCATCGACGCGCATTCGATTTCCGCAGGTCTCGACTATCCCGGTATCGGCCCGGAACACGCATGGTTGCACGACATTGGTCGCGTCCAATACACCTCGGTCACGGACGCCGAAGCCCTGGAAGCTTTCCACAAATGCTGCCGCCTGGAAGGGATTATTCCTGCGCTGGAAAGCGCCCATGCCCTGGCTGAAGTGTTCAAGCGCGCGCCGAACTTGCCAAAGGATCACCTGATGGTGGTCAACCTGTCCGGTCGTGGCGATAAAGATATGCAGACCGTGATGCACCATATGGAACAATCCCAGCAGGAGAAACACTGATGAGCCGCCTGCAAACCCGTTTTGCCCAACTCAAGGAACAGAACCGCGCTGCCCTGGTGACGTTTGTCACCGGCGGCGACCCGGACTACGACACCTCTCTGGCGATTCTCAAGGGACTTCCTGCCGCTGGCGCCGACGTGATCGAGTTGGGCATGCCATTCACCGATCCGATGGCCGACGGCCCGGCGATCCAGTTGGCTAACATCCGGGCCTTGGGCGCCCAGCAGAACCTGGCGAAAACCCTGCAGATGGTTCGTGAGTTCCGCAAGGACAATACTGATACGCCGTTGGTGCTGATGGGTTATTACAACCCGATCCATCGTTATGGCGTGCAGCGCTTCATTGGCGAGGCGCTGGACTCCGGAGTCGACGGCCTGATCGTTGTGGACATGCCGCCCGAGCACAACAGTGAACTGTGCGAACCGGCCCAGGCGGCTGGCCTGGACTTCATCCGCCTGACCACGCCGACCACCGATGACGTGCGCTTGCCGACGGTGCTCAACGGCAGTTCGGGTTTTGTGTACTACGTGTCGGTGGCGGGCGTAACCGGTGCCGGTGCTGCGACGCTGGAGCATGTCGAAGAGGCCGTCGCACGCCTGCGTCGCCATACCGATTTGCCGATCAGCATCGGTTTCGGCATCCGCACGCCGGAGCAGGCGGCGGCCATCGCACGACTGGCTGATGGGGTGGTGGTTGGTTCGGCGCTGATCGACCATGTCGCCAGCGCCGATACGCCGGAGCAAGCGATTGATGGGGTGTTGAGCCTATGTGCTGCCTTGGCTGATGGCGTGCGCAAAGCGCGTGTCGACTGATTTGGATCAGCATCAAAAAGGGGTTCAGAACTGGGTTCTGAACCCCTTTTCGTTACTGCTTCAGGAGTGTTTCGTCAGGGTAACTCCAACCCGCCTCCGGCCTTGTGCAGCTTGCGCAAATGCTCGCCGATCGCTTTCACATTGGCCTCGCTTGCAGCAATTTCAGCGGCGCGGCTCGGTTCCAGCAACGCCCGGACTTCCTTGTCCAGGTCACCTGTCAGTGTTTGCAGCTTTTTCTGACGCAAGCTGCTTTCGGATTCCAGGCGCTGCCACTCGCTGGGTTGCGGTAACCCGTAGCCGCCGGTGCCTAGCAGTTCAGCCGGACGGCTCAGGAAGCCGCTGTTGGCTAGAATCTGTTGCAACGTCGCGTTAGCCCGTTCCATGCCGCCGTTCTGCAGTTCACGGGCTCCGAGGTAGCGTTGTTTGACTTCATCCTGCGCCAACAACAATTGTCGACGATAGCTGGCCTGTTCCAGCAGCAACAATGCTGCGCTGGTGCGCAGGTCGGCCTGTTCGAACCAGACGCGGCGTTCGGCGGCATCCAGGGCCAGCCAGTCCTCCACCGTTTGTTGCTTGATAGGCAGATGTTTCTTCAGCACATCGAACATCGCCTGGTACCGATCACGGAATGAGTCGAAGCGGTAGCCCAGGCGCAAGGCTTCCTTGGGATCATCCAGCACGCTGGTATCCGCCAGGCCCCGGCCCTTGAGCACTTCCAGCAGGCCGTTGGGCATGATGCTGTCCAGGCCCTTGAGCTGTTCGTTGTTGCTGCCGCTGCGCAGTAGCTTCAAGCTTTCCACGGCGCAGTTATTGGACAGGAAGTAATAACTGCCGTCGTAGCTCCAGTGCATTTCGGCGGCGTGTTCGACCGTTTCCTCTATCTCAGTGCGCGACAGGTTCAGCGGTACAGACGCCAGGCTGCGCAATTCGGTCTTGGTGTATTCATCGATCACTTGGGCGAGCGGTAGCACGAACAGGCGCGACGGGTATTTGCCCACCAGTCCGTCCCAACTCGACAATTGCACGTCGCCCACAAAAGCGCGATACGACAGCACCAGGTGTTGGTCCAGGTCAAGGCGGCAGTCCGGGCCACGCGGCCGGTCCGGTGCGCAAATCACCAGCCGGAGCATGCTGTGGCCCCAGCGGCTGACCCAGTTCTGGTTCGCTTCGGCCAACAGGTAGTCAATGGCATAGACCCGTTCCGGATCGACCTGGCCCAGTGGCGTCTTGGCGAAGTCGTTGCCAGCATTGAGGAAGGCGAACGATTTTGCGCAGGTGTCCTTGGCGGCGGGGGCCCAACCAAAGTGTTCCTGATAATAGCGATACAGCGCGGGACGTCGGCAGGCATAGCTGGAGTCCAGGAGAAAGTACTCCATGTTGACCGCGACGAACTCCTTGGGGCTGCTCGTCTCGTAAAGGTCCGGGCTGCGGACGACTTGACGACTGTGCTGCTCCCGTTCACCGCGACGGCCGACGTATTGCGGCCAGCCCGCCAGGTCGAGCAAGCGAGGATCGTCGCTCAGTGTAAAGCGGCGATCGTTCTGGCCTCGGCACTCATCAGGCAAGCCAATCAACCCGGCGCTGCTGTTGCGTCGAGTGCAACGCTGGATCAGCGCACGCTCGGCATCCGGCCATAGACGCGAGCGGTCATAAATGTGGGTCAGTTCGTGCAGGACCGTGGCGAGCATTTCCCGCCGTACCGTGCCGTGGGGGCGTCGGGTCTTCTGTGTGGCGGCGCTGCCGTCAGTGAGGCTACCGAGCAGGTTTCGGTTCAGGTCCAGCTGTGACACCAGCGAGGCCTGGCCGTAAGCGTTGGCGGGCATTTGGTCGGTCCAGCCAACATCGATGCGGCGGTCCAGTCGCTCGATGAAGCGTGGCGGCAACGCCTGCATGGCTTCATCGAGCAGTGCCTGGCTGGCCTGCTGCTGTGCCGGCGTCAAGCCGTCGGCATTAAGGTGTAGCTGCAGGCCGGCCTGGGCGGTGCTGCCGATAAGCAGCACGACCCCGGCCGTCAGCCAGGCGGCGAGCCGCCTCACAATGCGAGGATGGCTTCGGCGAGAACCTGGTCACTGGCGTCGCGCGCTTCCGGCACGCGTGTACGCAAGGTATCGAAGGCGGCCTCGAGATGAGCGCCACGAATTTCGCCATTGCTGGCGACGAAGCTGGCCGCGTCGTCGTGGGCTTCGCGAACGATCTTCGAATCACGGATGGATGTGGTGGTGTCGGAAGTGAAATCGATCGTGCGCTGGGAAGCGCGAACGATGATATTACTGGTGGCTACCAGGGTATGTGCCTGGGCTACATCGGCCAACACCAGCAGGCCTAGGGCGGCAGCAATCAGCGGGCTACGCATGGAACGACTCCGGAAAATGAAGATAATTATTGGACGAGAATTGCCTGTGCCAGTTCAAGGTCGGTGGCGTGAAGTTTTGGCTGGGTTCGGCGCATGTAGTCCAGGGCCGATTCCAACCGTGCACCTCTCAGCTGTCCGTCGCTGGCAACGAATACCGCAGCGTCATCGCGGGCGGCGACGATAAGTTTATTGTCGAAGGGCGCAGAGGTCACCAAGGATGTGGCGTAGCCGCTAACCACCACTTGCTGGGTCGTCACATCGAAGGCTTGGGCCGGAACAGACCAGCAAAAAGCCACTAGGCAAGACGCGATAAATGGATTTGGATAAAAACGCATGGTACTCGACGGTTGATGGCGAGCCGGAAGGCTAGCGCAAACCTGCGGGCCAGAGCCAGTGCTGAAACATCGGAACACCATTGGGCGCCCGATGTTTCATGTTGCCTCAGATCACCAGAATGGCCTGGGCCAGTTGCGCGTCGGTGGCGTCGATCTGGGGGGCCTGCTGGCGAATATGGTTCAGCGCACTTTCCAGTTTCACACCACGGATTGCGCCTTCGCTGGCCACGAAGCTGGCGGCGTCATCTCGGGCGGCCTGGACGATCTTATTGTCCCGCAGTGACGAGGTTGCATCGGAGGTGACGTCGGACGTGGCCTTGAGCGCGCCGACAATGGAGTCTGTGGTAACGATGAAGCTGCTGGCGTTGGAGTAGGCGGACACGGCCAGCAGGGCAACGGCGCTGAGCAGGCGAAGACGGATCATGGTGAACTCCTTGGGAATTGAGGTTATGCGGGTGCAGGTAGCTGGAAGAAGAGACGCAGGCTCGACTCGCTTCGCCACGTTCGTATCGATATTAGGACAGAACGCGTTGGCTGACAGCCTGGAATTACCCCGTTATACCGCATGCGACTCGCACCGGCTCCGTTATAGATAAACTGTACCTAACAGTATGTATAATTCTCTAACTGTTATGGTCTGGCGGATTTACCGGAATCTGCCCCGTAAACGACAAGACCCGTCGCGGTTTCCCGCGACGGGTCTTGTTTGTTCAATTCGATGCTGGCGGTGGACCCGGTGGGTCAGGGCCAGCGACGCTGAGTTAGCGCCAGAACGGCTTGCTCAGCTCTTCGTAACGTTGGGCTTCGCTGATACCGGCGTCAGCCAGCAGGCGCGAATCCAGACGAGCCAGTTGATGGCGGCTGGCAATGCGGCGCTGCCACAACATCAGGTTGGCGATAACGCGAAGAGGCAGGGAAGCCTGGTTTTTTTCAGCTTTGTCTTCGAAAAACAGCTCGGAACTGAGTGTACGTTCCATGGTTGACATCCTTCCGCTTGTGGCGGGATTAGGTAGTGGTTTAACTGGTGCCCATGATCTGCTCGTTTGGCCAGCGACTGTAGATACAGTTCATTTGTATTGTGCGAGACCAGTTAACTGTTAAATCGTGGTGTACTGGTCGATAACGAGGCAACTGTACTTGTCAGCACTGCTATGGTGCATTTTTGCTACTCATCCGTGGTTTTGTGAGAAAAGACTGTAGGAAATAACCGGTACAGCAGTACAGTTTTTGTCGAGTTGCGCGTGAGCGGTGGGCTCCAATCAAAACTGTATTTGCGTTAGCTGTGTTCCAGCTGTATCAGATCGCCAACATGCGTCCGGTCTCTTCGAGGTTCAGGTGCCAACTCAGTGCATCGCGCAGGATATGCGGCGTATGCCCACCCAAAGCGCACGCGGCGTTGAAATACTCGTTCAAGGCCTGGCGGTAGGAAGGGTGCACGCAATTGTCGATGATCACGCGTGCCCGCTCCCGTGGCGCCAGGCCCCGCAGGTCGGCCAGGCCGATTTCGGTCACCAGGATGTCGACGTCGTGTTCGGTATGGTCCAAATGGCTGACCATCGGTACGACACTGGAAATGGCACCACCCTTGGCGATCGACTTGGTGACGAAAATCGCCAGGTGAGCATTGCGGGCGAAGTCCCCCGAGCCGCCGATGCCGTTCATCATCCGCGTGCCGCATACATGGGTTGAGTTCACATTGCCGTATAGGTCGAACTCCAGCGCGGTATTGATACCAATGATGCCCAGGCGGCGCACAACCTCCGGATGGTTGGAGATTTCCTGCGGACGCAGGACCAGTTTGTCCTTATACCGTTCCAGGTTTCCGAACACGTCGGCATTGCGTCGACCCGACAGCGTGATCGAGCTGCCGGAGGCGAAACTCAGCTTGCCGGCGTCAATCAAGTCAAATGTCGAGTCCTGCAAAACCTCGGAGTACATGGTCAAGTCCGAGAACGGCGAATCGATCAGGCCGCACATCACGGCGTTGGCGATATTGCCAATCCCTGCTTGCAGCGGCCCGAGCTTGTTGGTCATGCGCCCAGCCGAAACCTCCTGTTTGAAGAAGTCGATCAGGTGATCGGCGATGGCCTGGGTGTCGATGTCTGGCGGGGCGACGGTAGAAGGCGAGTCCCCTTGGTTGGTTATGACTATGGCGGCAATCTTTTCCGGCGGTATCGGGATCGCGGTGCTGCCTATATGGTCGTCGACTTTCACCAAGGGAATCGGCGTGCGAGTGGGGCGATAGGTCGGGATATAAATGTCGTGCAATCCCTCTAGATTCGGGTTGTGAGCCAGGTTGATCTCGATGATCACTTGCCGGGCGAAGATGGCGAAGCTGGCTGAGTTACCCACCGACGTGGTCGGTACGATATGTCCTTGCTCGGTGATGGCCACTGCTTCGATCACGGCAATATCGGGCAATTTGAGTTGGCCGTTGCGCAGTTGCTCGACGGTTTCCGAGAGATGCTGGTCGATGAACATCACCTCGCCTGCGTTGATTGCCTTACGCAACGTGCTGTCGACCTGGAACGGCATGCGTCGCGCGAGCACACCGGCCTCGGTGAGCTCCTTGTCGAGGTCGTTGCCCAGGCTCGCACCGGTCATCAAGCTGATTTTAAGCGGGGTGGCCTTGGCACGCTCAGCCAGGGCGTGGGGCACTGCCTTGGCTTCTCCGGCGCGGGTAAAGCCACTCATGCCAACGGTCATGCCGTCCTCGATCAACAAGGCGGC
Source organism: Pseudomonas sp. R1-15 (assembly GCF_051132085.1). Lineage (NCBI taxonomy): Bacteria > Pseudomonadati > Pseudomonadota > Gammaproteobacteria > Pseudomonadales > Pseudomonadaceae > Pseudomonas > Pseudomonas sp. R1-15. The sequence continues at coordinate 142,621 of NZ_CP071660.1, forward strand.
TTCGGCAGCGCTCATCACTTTATTCAACAACGAAGGCAGGCGGATGCGATCACGGTACATGGAGGGTCGTCTCGGGCTGGAAGCTGGATGCGCAGTCTAGAGAATTTGCGCTTTGCCCGACCCGCTACAAAAGTCGCATTTAAGGCGTCTATTACGGGGGGTTCAGGCAAAACATCGTTACCGGATCGGTAATGCTTTGCCTTGATATAAATCAAAACGCCCCGACAAGGCGGGGCGTTTTTGGCGAAACGGGAGAGTTATTCCACCGCTTTGACCATGTCCTCGATCACCTTTTTGGCGTCACCGAACACCATCATGGTCTTGTCGAGGTAGAACAGCTCGTTGTCCAGGCCGGCATAGCCGCTGGCCATCGAGCGCTTGTTGACGATGATGGTCTTGGCCTTGAAGGCTTCGAGGATCGGCATGCCGGCAATCGGCGACTTTGGATCGTTCTTCGCCGCCGGGTTGACCACGTCGTTGGCGCCCAGCACCAGCACCACGTCGGCCTGGCCGAACTCGGAGTTGATGTCTTCCATTTCGAACACCTGGTCGTAAGGCACTTCGGCCTCGGCCAACAGGACATTCATATGCCCGGGCATGCGACCGGCCACCGGGTGGATCGCGTATTTAACGGTCACGCCGTGGTGGGTCAGCTTTTCGGTCAGCTCTTTCAGCGCGTGCTGCGCCCGGGCAACCGCCAAGCCGTAGCCCGGAACGATGATCACCGTGTCGGCGTTGGTCAGCAGGAAGGTCGCATCGTCAGCCGAGCCGGATTTCACCGGGCGGGCTTCTTTGGAGCCTGCCGGGCCAGCTGCATCTGCCGTGTTGCCGAAGCCGCCGAGCAGCACGTTGAAGAACGAACGGTTCATCGCCTTGCACATGATGTACGAGAGAATCGCACCGCTCGAACCCACCAACGAACCGGCAATGATCAGCATCGAGTTGTTCAGCGAAAAGCCGATACCCGCTGCGGCCCAACCGGAATAGCTATTGAGCATCGAGACCACCACCGGCATGTCCGCGCCGCCGATCGGGATGATGATCAGCACGCCCAGGACAAAAGCCAGGGCCAGCATCAAGGCGAACGCGCCGAGGTTGCCGGTGAACATGAAGGCCAGGCCCAGGCCCAGCGTCGCCAGGCCCAGAATCAGGTTGAGCTTGTGCTGGCCACCAAACTGTACCGGTGCGCCCTGGAACAGGCGGAACTTGTACTTGCCCGAGAGCTTGCCGAATGCGATCACCGAACCGGAGAAGGTGATTGCACCAATGGCTGCGCCGAGGAACAGCTCCAGGCGGTTACCGGCCGGAATCGAATCCCCCAGTTGCTTGACGATGCCCAAGGACTGCGGCTCGACGACCGCCGCGATGGCAATGAACACCGCCGCCAGGCCGATCATGCTGTGCATGAACGCCACCAGCTCCGGCATCTTGGTCATCTCGACGCGCTTGGCCATGATCGAACCGGCGGTGCCGCCGACCAGCAGGCCGACGATGACGTAGCCGATGCCAGCGGTCGCTAGCTCAGCGCCCAGCTTATAGATGAGACCCACGGTGGTGATCACCGCCAGCGCCATGCCGAGCATGCCAAACAGGTTGCCTCGGCGAGAGGTGGTAGGGTGCGACAGGCCTTTGAGGGCCTGGATGAAGCAGATAGACGCGATCAGGTAGAGCGTCGTTACCAGGTTCATGCTCATTACTTGGGCGCCTCTTCTTTTACGGCTTTCGGGGCTTTTTTCTTGAACATCTCAAGCATGCGGCGCGTCACCAGGAAGCCACCGAACACGTTCACGGCGGCCAGGGCCACGGCAAGGGTGCCCATGGTCTTGCCCAGAGGTGTTACGGTCAGCGCGGCGGCGAGCATGGCGCCGACGATAACGATCGCCGAAATGGCGTTGGTCACCGCCATTAATGGCGTGTGCAAAGCAGGTGTAACGTTCCAGACCACGTGGTAACCGACGTAAATCGCCAGCACAAAGATGATCAGGTTGTAGATACCGGGGGAGATAAGCTCTTCCATTGTCTGAATCCCTGCTTAGGCGTTTTTGCGGATGACTTGGCCGTCGCGGCACATCAGGCACGCGGCGACGATGTCGTCTTCCAGGTTCACGTCGAACTGACCTTCCTTGGTGAAGACCAGCTTCAGGAAGTCCAGCAGGTTTCGGGCGTACAGCGCCGAAGCGTCAGCCGCGACTTCACCGGCCAGGTTGGTCGGACCGCAAATGGTCACGCCATTCTCGATCACCACCTGATCGGCCACGGTCAGCGGACAGTTACCGCCCTGTGCTGCTGCGAGGTCGATGACCACCGAGCCCGGTTTCATCTGCGCGACGGTTTCGGCGCTCAGCAAAGTCGGTGCCTTGCGGCCCGGAATCAATGCGGTGGTGATGACGATGTCCGCCTGCTTGGCGCGCTCGTGCACGGCTTGGGCCTGGCGCTGCATCCAGCTGGCGGGCATGGGCCGGGCGTAACCACCGACGCCGATGGCGCATTCACGCTCTTCGTCGGTCTCGTAAGGCACGTCGACGAACTTGGCGCCAAGGGATTCGATTTGCTCTTTCACTGCGGGACGCACATCCGATGCCTCGATCACAGCGCCCAGGCGCTTGGCCGTGGCAATCGCCTGGAGTCCGGCCACGCCCGCGCCGAGAATCAGCACGCGCGCCGCTTTCACGGTGCCTGCGGCGGTCATCAGCATCGGCATGAAGCGCGGATAGTGATGGGCGGCCAGCAACACGGCTTTATAGCCGGCGATATTCGCTTGAGACGACAGCACGTCCAGGCTTTGAGCGCGGGAGGTACGCGGCGCGGCCTCAAGGGCGAATGCGGTGATGCCGCGTTCGGCCAGCTTGGCGATGGTTTCGTTGTTGAACGGGTTGAGCATGCCCACCAGAACGGTGCCGCTCTTGATCAGCGTCAGCTCGCTGTCGCTGGGGGCGACCACCTTGAGGATCAGTTCGGCCCCGAATGCATCACTGGCGCTGCCAATGGTTGCGCCCGCTGCCTCATAGGCACTGTCGATAACGCTGGCCTTGATGCCGGCGCCGCTTTCAACAGTGACTTTATGGCCTTGGCCGACCAGCTTCTTGATGGTTTCCGGGGTAGCAGCAACCCGTGTTTCACCCGTCTGGGTTTCGAGAGGAACACCAATGTGCACGTCAAATCTCCTGCGTGATCTTATTGAGTAAACCCAGGCACTTCGGATGGTGCGACTGGGGCGGCCGATCAGCACGATCCCGCCTGACCAGGCGGGGCGCGGCATTTTGCAGGCGAATATTCAGCCCTTCAAGGGATTATGACGTGTGACGTAAATATAACTACAAGTCACCCTGTGACCGAATGTCGCAACTGGCGAGGTAAAGGTCGCTAAACCCAGACAAATCAAGGGATAACGGTGACTATGATTCTTTTTGCATCGGTCAAATGAATGGAGCGATATGACTCGCTCGATATGGCTTAAAGCCACGTGTTTCAACGGTTCTAGGACGTTTGTACCGATATGATCACAGTTTGGTTAAATGCGACAAATAGTTATATCTGTAGTGCTTAATATAGTATTACTACTTATTTACGTGGTCAGTTTTTCCTTATTTTTCAATACCATAATCTCTAGCTTCGGTGACCAGCCAATCGCGAAATGCCCGAAGCGAGGCCGATTCCACCTTCCGTTCCGGGATCATCAGGTAGTACGCCTTGAGGCTCGACAGGGCATTGGGGTTGGCAATGACCAGGCGCTTCTCCGCCAGTTCGCGCTGGATCAGGAAGGGCGGGATCAAGGCGACACCCATATCGTGCATGGCGGCTTGGGCAAGCATGGAGAATAGTTCATAGCGCGGACCTGTCAGGTCGCGCGCGATATTGAGGTCTTGTGAGTTGAACCACTGGCGCCACGCGTATGGGCGGGTTGTCTGCTGGAGCAGGGGGAGCTCGGCGATTGCCTCCGGCGTCAGAGTTTTGCGGTTGCCCAGTAAGGAGGGGCTGCATACCGGCAACGGCTTTTCCCCCATCAATTTGTGAGATTCGGTGCCGGACCAGTCCGCGTCGCCGAAGTAGATGGCTGCATCGAAATCCGTATCGGCGAACAGGAAAGGGCGCGTGCGGTTGGTGAGATTGACGGTCACCTCAGGGTGCTGCCGCTGGAAATCCTTGAGGCGTGGCAGCAGCCATTGAGTGCCGAAGGTGGGCACGACGGCGAGTTCGATAACGTTCGCGCCGGTGTGCCCCATCACTGAAAGGGTATCGCGCTCGACGGCATCCAGTTGCGTGGCGATTCGACGGCTATATGAAAGCCCCGCTTCAGTCAGCTTGACGCCGCGTCTCGAGCGTCGGAAGAGCTCCACGCCAAGGAAGTCCTCCAGGCTCGCAATTTGTCGGCAGATAGCGCCTTGGGTGAGAGAGAGCTCCAGTGCCGCCTTGGTGAAGCTTTCGTGGCGTGCGGCAGCCTCGAAGCTGATCAGGGCGGCGGTGCTAGGGATTTTACGACGCATATACGCAAGCCTCACTCGTTATCCGCACAACAGCGGTCTATGGCGTTACGGAGTGAGAAATTAGCACAACAACATGCCGAATCCTCGTTTGCTCTCGTGGGAAACCGGGCCTAGGATCAGTCCACGATTTTCCATTTGATTGGCGAGGACTTTTTCATGGCCGGTAAAGCGAGCTTCAGCTGGATCGATCCCTTGTTACTGGACCAGCAACTCACCGAAGAAGAACGCATGATTCGCGACACTGCCGAGCAGTTCGCTCAGCAGAAGCTGGCGCCGCGCGTACTGGAGGCGTTCCGTCATGAAAAGACTGATCCGGCGATCTTTCGTGAAATGGGCGAAGTGGGCCTCCTGGGCGCCACCATTCCCGAGCAATACGGCGGCAGCGGCCTGAATTACGTCAGCTACGGCCTCATCGCCAGGGAAGTGGAGCGTGTGGACTCCGGCTACCGGTCGATGATGAGCGTGCAGTCCTCACTGGTCATGGTGCCGATCAACGAATTCGGCACCGAGGCGCAGAAACAGAAGTATCTGCCGAAGCTGGCTTCAGGCGAATGGATAGGCTGCTTCGGCCTGACCGAGCCGAACCATGGTTCCGACCCGGGCGCGATGATCACTCGGGCGCGCAAGGTTGAAGGCGGCTACAGCTTGACCGGCAGCAAGATGTGGATCACCAACAGTCCGATCGCGGATGTGTTTGTCGTTTGGGCGAAGGACGACGCCGGCGATATCCGAGGCTTCGTGCTGGAGAAGGGCTGGAAGGGCCTGACTGCTCCGGCGATTCACGGCAAGGTCGGGCTGCGTGCTTCGATTACCGGCGAGATCGTCATGGACAGCGTATTCGTGCCGGAAGAAAACATCTTCCCGGACGTGCGTGGCTTGAAAGGGCCGTTCACCTGTCTGAACTCGGCGCGCTACGGCATTTCCTGGGGCGCCCTGGGGGCTGCCGAGTTCTGCTGGCACACCGCCCGTCAATACACGCTCGACCGGCAGCAGTTCGGTCGCCCGTTGGCTGCCAATCAATTGATCCAGAAGAAACTGGCCGATATGCAGACTGAAATCACCCTCGCGCTTCAAGGATGTCTGCGTCTTGGGCGTATGAAAGATGAAGGCACGGCTGCGGTAGAGATTACTTCGATCATGAAGCGCAACTCTTGCGGTAAGTCCCTGGATATCGCACGAATGGCGCGGGACATGCTGGGCGGCAATGGCATCTCCGACGAGTTCGGCATTGCTCGTCATTTGGTGAACCTTGAGGTGGTGAACACCTACGAGGGTACGCACGATGTTCATGCGTTGATCCTTGGTCGCGCGCAAACCGGCATTCAAGCGTTCTATTAATAGGGGAACGGCCATGGGCGCGCTTTCGCATCTGCGGGTGTTGGATTTATCGAGGGTTCTGGCTGGGCCTTGGGCCGGGCAGATCCTCGCGGACCTGGGGGCGGACGTCATAAAGGTCGAGCGTCCGGGTAACGGTGACGATACGCGTGCCTGGGGGCCGCCCTTTCTGAAAGACGCTTATGGCGAGAATACGACCGAGGCGGCTTATTACCTGTCGGCCAATCGCAACAAGCAATCGGTCACGATTGATTTCACGCGCCCCGAAGGGCAAAAGCTGATCCGGGAACTGGCGGCCAAGTCCGACATCCTGATCGAGAACTTCAAAGTGGGTGGCCTTGCGGCCTATGGTCTGGATTACGACTCGCTAAAAGCAATCAACCCGGAACTGATCTATTGCTCAATCACCGGGTTTGGCCAAACGGGCCCTTACGCCAAGCGTGCTGGTTACGACTTCATGATCCAAGGGTTGGGCGGCTTGATGAGTCTGACTGGCCGGCCGGAAGGGGATGAGGGGGCAGGGCCGGTGAAGGTCGGTGTTGCGCTGACCGATATTCTTACCGGCCTGTATTCGACCGTTGCCATTCTGGCCGCGTTGGCTCATCGCGATCATTCGGGCGGCGGGCAACATATCGATATGGCATTGCTGGATGTCCAGGTGGCTTGTCTGGCCAACCAGGCGATGAATTACCTGACTACTGGCAGCGCGCCGAAGCGGCTGGGCAATGCGCATCCGAATATCGTCCCTTATCAGGATTTTCCTACGGCTGACGGTGACTTCATCCTTACGGTGGGTAATGACGGCCAGTTTCGGAAGTTTGCCGAGGTCGCCGGTCAGCCGCAGTGGGCCGATGACCCGAGGTTCGCGACAAACAAGATGCGTGTGGCGAACCGGGCGGCGTTGATTCCGATGATTCGCCAGGCGACGGTGTTCAAGACGACTGCCGAATGGGTCATACAGTTGGAACAGGCCGGTGTGCCGTGTGGGCCAATCAATGATCTGGCTCAGGTGTTTGCCGATCCTCAGGTGCAGGCTCGGGGACTGGCAATCGAGTTGCCTCATGCGTTGGCGGGTAAGGTGCCACAGGTAGCAAGCCCGATTCGCTTGTCCGAAACTCCGATCGAATACAGGAGCGCGCCGCCATTATTGGGCGAGCATACGCTGGAGGTGCTGCAGCGGGTGTTGGGGCTGGACTCGGGAGCGGTCACGGCTCTGAGGGGCTCTGGGGTTCTTTAGCTTCCTCTCTTCTATATAGCAGGAGTGGCGACTTCAAGTGTTCGGGCAACTCATTGAAAGAAAAGCGAAATAAAGGGTTGACGGCAAATTCTGGATGTCTATAATTCGCCCCACTTCCGGCGCAGTCGAAACGGAAAACTCTTTGAGATTCAACGAGTTAAGTAGGTTTCGAAAGTGTGCGGCTTCAGATCATCGAAGCACGGAAGGAGTGGGCAGGCCGGTTTGATGGGTTCTGCCGACGGTTCGATCCTCTCGGTCGAAAGCGGTAAAAAAAGAGGTGTTGACAGCAGCGACTAACGCTGTAGAATTCGCCTCCCGCTAACG
>NZ_CP071660.1:152500-1847500 GCF_051132085.1 Pseudomonas sp. R1-15
AGGTGCAAGAGGCGAACCAGGGGAACTGAAACATCTAAGTACCCTGAGGAAAAGAAATCAACCGAGATTCCCTTAGTAGTGGCGAGCGAACGGGGACTAGCCCTTAAGCTTCTTTGATTTTAGCGGAACGCTCTGGAAAGTGCGGCCATAGTGGGTGATAGCCCTGTACGCGAAAGGATCTTAGAAGTGAAATCGAGTAGGACGGAGCACGAGAAACTTTGTCTGAATATGGGGGGACCATCCTCCAAGGCTAAATACTACTGACTGACCGATAGTGAACTAGTACCGTGAGGGAAAGGCGAAAAGAACCCCGGAGAGGGGAGTGAAATAGATCCTGAAACCGTATGCGTACAAGCAGTGGGAGCCCACTTTGTTGGGTGACTGCGTACCTTTTGTATAATGGGTCAGCGACTTATTTTCAGTGGCGAGCTTAACCGAATAGGGGAGGCGTAGCGAAAGCGAGTCTTAATAGGGCGTCTAGTCGCTGGGAATAGACCCGAAACCGGGCGATCTATCCATGGGCAGGTTGAAGGTTAGGTAACACTGACTGGAGGACCGAACCGACTACCGTTGAAAAGTTAGCGGATGACCTGTGGATCGGAGTGAAAGGCTAATCAAGCTCGGAGATAGCTGGTTCTCCTCGAAAGCTATTTAGGTAGCGCCTCATGTATCACTGTAGGGGGTAGAGCACTGTTTCGGCTAGGGGGTCATCCCGACTTACCAAACCGATGCAAACTCCGAATACCTACAAGTGCCGAGCATGGGAGACACACGGCGGGTGCTAACGTCCGTCGTGAAAAGGGAAACAACCCAGACCGTCAGCTAAGGTCCCAAAGTTATGGTTAAGTGGGAAACGATGTGGGAAGGCTTAGACAGCTAGGAGGTTGGCTTAGAAGCAGCCACCCTTTAAAGAAAGCGTAATAGCTCACTAGTCGAGTCGGCCTGCGCGGAAGATGTAACGGGGCTCAAACCATACACCGAAGCTACGGGTATCACGCAAGTGATGCGGTAGAGGAGCGTTCTGTAAGCCTGTGAAGGTGAGTTGAGAAGCTTGCTGGAGGTATCAGAAGTGCGAATGCTGACATGAGTAACGACAATGGGTGTGAAAAACACCCACGCCGAAAGACCAAGGTTTCCTGCGCAACGTTAATCGACGCAGGGTTAGTCGGTCCCTAAGGCGAGGCTGAAAAGCGTAGTCGATGGAAAACAGGTTAATATTCCTGTACTTCTGGTTATTGCGATGGAGGGACGGAGAAGGCTAGGCCAGCTTGGCGTTGGTTGTCCAAGTTTAAGGTGGTAGGCTGAGATCTTAGGTAAATCCGGGATCTTAAGGCCGAGAGCTGATGACGAGTTACCCTTTGGGTGACGAAGTGGTTGATGCCATGCTTCCAAGAAAAGCTTCTAAGCTTCAGGTAACCAGGAACCGTACCCCAAACCGACACAGGTGGTTGGGTAGAGAATACCAAGGCGCTTGAGAGAACTCGGGTGAAGGAACTAGGCAAAATGGCACCGTAACTTCGGGAGAAGGTGCGCCGGTGAGGGTGAAGCACTTGCTGCGTAAGCCTACGCCGGTCGAAGATACCAGGCCGCTGCGACTGTTTATTAAAAACACAGCACTCTGCAAACACGAAAGTGGACGTATAGGGTGTGACGCCTGCCCGGTGCCGGAAGGTTAATTGATGGGGTTAGCTAACGCGAAGCTCTTGATCGAAGCCCCGGTAAACGGCGGCCGTAACTATAACGGTCCTAAGGTAGCGAAATTCCTTGTCGGGTAAGTTCCGACCTGCACGAATGGCGTAACGATGGCGGCGCTGTCTCCACCCGAGACTCAGTGAAATTGAAATCGCTGTGAAGATGCAGTGTATCCGCGGCTAGACGGAAAGACCCCGTGAACCTTTACTATAGCTTTGCACTGGACTTTGAATTTGCTTGTGTAGGATAGGTGGGAGGCTTTGAAGCGTGGACGCCAGTCTGCGTGGAGCCATCCTTGAAATACCACCCTGGCAACTTTGAGGTTCTAACTCAGGTCCGTTATCCGGATCGAGGACAGTGTATGGTGGGTAGTTTGACTGGGGCGGTCTCCTCCTAAAGAGTAACGGAGGAGTACGAAGGTGCGCTCAGACCGGTCGGAAATCGGTCGTAGAGTATAAAGGCAAAAGCGCGCTTGACTGCGAGACAGACACGTCGAGCAGGTACGAAAGTAGGTCTTAGTGATCCGGTGGTTCTGTATGGAAGGGCCATCGCTCAACGGATAAAAGGTACTCCGGGGATAACAGGCTGATACCGCCCAAGAGTTCATATCGACGGCGGTGTTTGGCACCTCGATGTCGGCTCATCACATCCTGGGGCTGAAGCCGGTCCCAAGGGTATGGCTGTTCGCCATTTAAAGTGGTACGCGAGCTGGGTTTAGAACGTCGTGAGACAGTTCGGTCCCTATCTGCCGTGGACGTTTGAGATTTGAGAGGGGCTGCTCCTAGTACGAGAGGACCGGAGTGGACGAACCTCTGGTGTTCCGGTTGTCACGCCAGTGGCATTGCCGGGTAGCTATGTTCGGAAAAGATAACCGCTGAAAGCATCTAAGCGGGAAACTTGCCTCAAGATGAGATCTCACTGGGACCTTGAGTCCCCTGAAGGGCCGTCGAAGACTACGACGTTGATAGGCAGGGTGTGTAAGCGCTGTGAGGCGTTGAGCTAACCTGTACTAATTGCCCGTGAGGCTTGACCATATAACACCCAAGCAATCTGTAGACTCGAAAGAGGCCAGATTGCGGTGTGTGAAGACGCAATGAACCGAAAGTTCGAGTCAAAACCCACAAACTATCGCATACCCATTCGCTGGAACGTGACCGCAAGGCACGCGCTGGCTACCGAATTTCTTGACGACCATAGAGCATTGGAACCACCTGATCCCATCCCGAACTCAGAAGTGAAACGATGCATCGCCGATGGTAGTGTGGGGTTTCCCCATGTGAGAGTAGGTCATCGTCAAGATTAAATTCCGAACCCCCTATCTGCTCACGCAGGTAGGGGTTTTGTTTTTAGTAGAAGTCTTCGATTTTCACCGACACGTTGTTCCTGAACGGGTTGGTTACCGAATTTCTTGACGACCATAGAGCATTGGAACCACCTGATCCCATCCCGAACTCAGAAGTGAAACGATGCATCGCCGATGGTAGTGTGGGGTTTCCCCATGTGAGAGTAGGTCATCGTCAAGATTGAATTCCAGAACCCCTGTCTGCCAATGCAGACAGGGGTTTTGTCGTTTTCGGAGCCGATAATCGGATCGCCGTCCTAATTGACGCCACCCCCCGGCAAACCCCCAGGCCGTTGCTATGCTTTGGTTGTCGGGCATTGGCAGCAACAGCCCGCGACGTGACTGGTCATGGGGATTCCAATAATGAAAAACCCTTATGCTCCCGGCTTCTGGTGCGCTGTCGCGGCCTTGGTGCTGCTATCGGCCACCTACTTCTATGGCGTCATGCTGACTCACCATATCGACAAGGCACTGATTTTCCTGGATAGCGCGGCTGCGCTGATCGCTGTCATTTCTGTCGCAATCGTCGCCTGGGCTTCTCTCCAAGGCCAGCGCATCAAGAAGAAGCAGCTTGTGCAAGGCAAGACACTGGTCTTGATCTGGGATACCAAGGTTGCGCTGCGCCGGGTTGAAACGGTATTCGACCGTTATTTCTGGGGCAGCTATTGGCAGCCTGGACGCACGTTTCAAGAAGTCATGGGTGAGCTCACCGGCACTCCGCTGGAGAAAAGCCTCGAGGCACTGAAAACTCAATGCGCCGCCCTGGACAAGCAAGTCGCGCAAGACGACTGGCATTGGCTCAACAATGCCCGCGAGCTGTGCGATGTGGCCAACGCGATGGCTCGGGAGCGCTATCAATTGGACTTCTACGATGGGCGTGACGATTCATCGGGTGCGGCAGTAATCAATCGAGATTTCGAAGTGTTGGTCTACACCTGGACAGCACGCCTCAAGACCTTCGATCATCAACTTGACGAGATCGAAGTCGAATATTCGTAGACCATTTCTCAAGAACACGCTTTTTCCCCTTTAAACATTGGGCTTGCTGACTTGCCTGATGCTAATCTCCCCACCACTTTTATCGCGTCGTACCACAGCCCTTTGCGGGTCAAGGAAGACGACTCTTTTCAACCATGGAACACGATCGGATCACTCATGAACAAATCAGCAAGCGTACTTCTGGGAATCGTTGTGGTTGTTGGTGCAATCAGTGCGGGTGGCGCCTGGTATACCGGCACCAAGCTTGAAGGCGTACTGCAAACCGCCATTACCGACAGCAATAAGCAACTGCAAACGGCTTTGGCGGGTTCCAATGGCACCGCTTCGATTGAACTGGTCTCCCTGGACCGTGGCACCTTCAGCAGTACCGCCCGTTATCGTCTCAAGGGTGAAGGCGAAATGTTCGGCGGCGAACCGGTCGAGCTGCTGTTCGTCGACAACATCGAACACGGTCCACTGCCATTCACGCGCCTGATGACGCTCAAATGGTTGCCGGTCATGGCCACCAGCCACACCGAACTGGAGCGGACTCCGCTGACCGAAAAATGGTTCGTTGCCGCCAAGGATAAATCGCCTCTCAAAGGCGTCTTCAATCTCGGTTACGATCAATCCACCAACGGCACGTTCGAACTGCTGCCTCTGGATACCAAGCTGGATGAGCAATCCCAGCTGATCTTCTCCGGCCTGAAAATCGATGTGGCCGCCAGCGCCCAGGCTGAGAAGATCAAGGCCGACGGCTACATGGACAGCTTCAAGTTGACCACCGTCGCCGAAGATCAGACGCCGGTTCAGGTAGAGTTCAGTGGCCTGACATTGGCCAGCAACCTGACCAAGAGCACCTATGGCTACTACAAGGGCGACAACACCCTGTTGCTGAGCAACAGCAAGACCACCTTCGGCGAGCCGAAATCGGTATTGGGCCTGAAAAACTTCGAGATGAAGAACAACAGCTCCGAGAACGGCACCAGTGCTTCGGGACGCGCTGATTACAAGATCGGCGAGTTGTCGTTCAATGACAAGGTCATCGGTTCTGCACAGATGGCGGTCAGCCTGAAGAACTTGGACATCCCTGCCACCATGTCGCTGATGCAGGTCTACCAGGCCAAGCTGCAACCCTACGAAAAGGCAGCTGCCGAGGCCGCTGAAGCGGGCGAGCCGGCTCCAGAGCTGAACCTCACCGAGGCAGAAGAAGCGCAGGTCAAAGCCGACCTGGAAAAACTCCTGGCTGGCGCCCCGCAAGTGGCCCTGGAGAACCTCTCGTTCAATACCGCTAACGGCGAAAGCCGCGCGAGCCTGGTTGTCGATCTGGCCAAGCCGCAGTCCATGGACCTGCCACCCGATGAGCTGGGCCGCCAGTTGCTCGCTCTGCTGGACTTCAAGGTCAAGGTTTCCAAGCCAATGCTGGTGGATCTCCTGACCGTGCAAGCGCAGATGGAAGGCCAGACCGACGCAAAACTGATCGCCGACCAGGCGACTGCCACCAGCGATATGTTCAGCGCCATGGCGGTAGGCACGGAGCTGGCGAAGCTTGAAGGCAATGATGTGGTTACCAATCTGCACTACGCCAACAATCAGGTCGATTTCAACGGCCAGAAGATGACCGTTGAACAGTTCACCGCGTTTGTGATGAACAAGCTGGGCGGTGGCGTCGCCATTCAGTAACCCGTCCCAGGCAACATCTGAAGACCGGTCCGTGCCCTGTGCACGGGCCGGTTTTTTTTGTCCGTTGAAAATGCCGCGCTGAAATCTGCATGGATTCTGAAGAATTATGGCGATCTGGAAGATGACCCGCCACGGAGTGCAAAACTAGGCCCGTTAGAGCTTGGCTGGGTTCCTTTGATCCGGCCTTCTGTTTGATGGGCAAGGGGGCACTGCGACCCGGCTGGCCATGTAAGGATGCTGACGAATGCCGCGTACTGTGGGTCCTCTTATTCAATTCGGTTTGCGCCCGTTGTTTCGCGTCGCGCTGTGCAGCCAATTGTGCTGGTCGGTGGCGGCGTTTGCCGATACCGCTTATGACCAGATGGTGCTCGACGCCCGCGCGGGGCATTACACGCCCGCGTTGTCCGTATTGCGCCAGGTGCCGGTTGGCCAGGCCAGCACCGCACAGATCAGTGACCATCTGCAGATCGCCAGTTGGGCCGGTCTTGATGCCGAGGTGGTGAAAGTCTACGAAACCCAGGGCCGCTACCGCGACCTTCCGGTTCAGGCGCTGACCGCAGCTGCTCGCTCCTATCGCAACCTCAAGCGCTGGGATCCGGCGGTCGAGTTGTATCGCCGGGCGTTGGCGATCGATCCACAGAACCCCGATCTGCAACTGGGTCTGGCCTTGACCCAGGCCGATGCCGGCAAGCCAGATGAAGCCGTCAGCCGCGCGAGGGCCCTCGTTGCCGCCAAGCCAGAAGATCCGATGCGCCGGTTGGCCTTGGGCTATGCGCTGACGCGTGCGGACAATCCCCACGAAGCGCTTTTCGAATACGACCAGGCGTTCACCCGTGCCGGCAGCAACAAGCCTGAAGTCGCCCGCGAGTACGTCTATGCCCTGCAACGCGCCCGTTTGCCTGAGCCGGCCCTGCGCCTGGCCCGGCTTCAGCCCGGCCTGATCGATCGTGGCGTGCAGCGCAGGCTCGAAGGCGATGTGGCGGCCGAGCGGGTGCGCCTGGCGGATATGGCCAGTCGCAGCGAAACAGAACGTTTTGTCATCGCCGATCGCGCGCTGGCGGACTACGACAAACTGCTCGCCACCTGGACTCCGGTGGCCGAGGCCCACGATGATGTCTTGCGCTGGCGGATCGACCGCATGGGCGCCCTCAACGCCCGGGCTCGCCGGGCCGAGGTGATCGCCGAGTACCAGAAGCTGGTCGCTGAAGGGGTCAGCATTCCAACCTACGCGCTGCGCTGGGTGGCTTCTTCCTATCTGGAGCAACGTGAACCGGAGATCGCCGTCGATCTGTACCGCCGCGTGCTGATTGCACCGGATGCAGATCCTGCGGACCGCTTCGAAGACAGCACTGCGCTCTACTACGCCTTGCTGGAAAGCGAAAAATCCGAGGAGGCCCGCGCACTGGCCGAAGACCTGGCGAAAGCACAGCCGGCCCGCGTGGAGCTCAAGGGGCTGCCGATCGGCAATCCCAACGACGAGTGGATGGACGCGCAGCTCCTGGCCGCTCAAGCAGGTACCTACGGCGCCGATCTGCCTACCGCCGAGGCGCGCCTGGACGCTCTGGTCTACCACGGGCCCGGCAATATCGGCTTGCGCCTGGCCCAGGCCGATTTGTACCAGGCACGTGAATGGCCGCGACGTTCGGAAAGCCTGCTCAAGGAAGTCGAGGCCACGACGCCGCGCAATCGCGACTTGGAAGTCGCCCAGGCCCGCGCCGCCATGGATCTGCAGGAATGGCGGCAAATGGATGCGCTTACCGATGACGTCGTCGCCCGCTATCCCGAGAACGCTCACGTCAAGCGCCTGCAACGCCAGCGTGACGTCCATGACATGGCTGAACTGCGCATCGAGGCCTACACCGGCAAGAGCTACGGTGGCGGCAGTGGCGACGCTGGCGCGGTGACCGGCAGCCGCGACTTTGGTGTCGAAACCTTGCTCTACAGCCCGCCCATCGATGAAGACTGGCGGCTGTTCGGCGGTGCCGGATACGCGACCGGCGACTTCGAGGAAGGCACCGGCCACCATCGCTGGCAGCGTTTGGGAGTGGAGCGGCGTACCCGCGACATGACCCTGGAGGCGGAAGTCTCCAACCATTCGTATGGCTCCGGTGACAAACAGGGCGCGCGAATAGCCGTGGCCCGAGACATCAATGATCACTGGCAGTACGGCGGCAGCCTGGACTACCTCTCGGCCAACACCCCGCTGCGGGCCCTCAACAGCGGTATTCGCGCCAATGGCGGAAGCGGTTTCGTCCGCTGGCGTGCCAATGAAAGCCGCGAGTGGCGGCTGGCTGTCAGCCCGTCCCACTTCAGCGATGGCAACAACCGCCTCGAGACCTTGCTGACCGGCCGCGAGGGCATCTACAGCGCTCCGAGGCTACAAGTGGAGCTGGGCCTGGAAGTCGGTGCCAGTCGCAACAGCGGCTCGAATGAAGTGCCGTACTTCAATCCGAAATCGGACTTCAGCGTCATGCCGACCGTGAGCGCCAATCACGTGTTGTACCGCCGCTACGAAACCACCTGGAGCCAGCAGTTCCAGGCGGGTGCCGGCACCTACAGCCAGAGTGACTACAGCACCGGTGCCATGGGGTTGCTCAGCTACGGCCAGCGTCTGCTCTGGAACGATGTGCTTGAAGCCGGGGCCGCGCTGAGCTGGCTCAACCGCCCCTACGACGGCGATCGTGAAAGCGATCTGCGCCTGCTTGTCGACCTCACCTACCGCTTCTAGAAGAGTTTGAAAATGCCTGTCATTTCGCGATTCATCCTTCTGCTGGGAGTCTTGCTGATCAGCGCTTGTGCCCAGCAAGCCCCGACGTTTGCCCCGCCTGCGCAACGGCCGGTGATGGCCAACGATGCGCCGTGGCCGAAAAACCACGTGCTTGGTATTGCCTACCACGACGTCGAAGACCGCGACCCCGACCAAGCCTTGGTGGCCGTGCGCACCGAGCGCCTGATCGAGCAATTGGCCTGGCTGCGGGAAAACAATTATCAGCCGGTCACGATCGACCAGATCATCGCTGCCCGCAACGGCGGGCCCGAACTGCCACCGCGCGCAGTACTGCTGAGTTTCGACGACGGCTACTCAAGCTTTTACACCCGCGTCATGCCCATCCTGCGCGCCTACAACTGGCCGGCCATCCTTGCTCCGGTCGGCAGTTGGATCGACACGCCGCTGAATCAACCGGTGGATTTTGCCGGCGTGCCACGCAAGCGTTCCGAGTTCCTGACCTGGGAGCAGATTCGCGAGGTGTCGAAATCGGGCCTGGTGGAAATCGCCGCCCACACCGATGCCAATCACAAAGGCGTACTCGCCAACCCGCAAGGCAACCAGCAGCCGGCGGCGACCACGCGGCGCTACGATCCGGCTACCGGTCGTTATGAAGCGGAAGCCGATTTCCAGGCGCGTCTGCGCAAGGATGTGGCAGCCATTTCCGAGAAGATCCGCAAAGTCACCGGCTACAGTCCGCGCGTCTGGGTCTGGCCATACGGCGAGGCGGACGGCACTGCGTTGCAGGTGATTGGCAGCCAGGGCTACCAGATGGCGCTGACCCTGGAAGACGGTCTCGACAGCCTCGATAACCTGATGAGCGGGCCGCGTTTTCTGGTGGCTTCCGATCCGGACGGTGCTCACTTCGCCGAAAGCATCGTCTCGGTGCAGACCATGGACCCGATGCGGGTGGTCCACGTCGACCTGGATTACGTCTACGATCCGGACCCTGTGCAGCAGGAGGCCAACGTCGGCAGGCTGGTCCAGCGTATCTACGATCTGGGCGCGAACACGGTCTTCCTGCAAGCTTTTGCCGACCCGAAGGGCGATGGCCTGGTCCATTCGCTGTACTTCCCCAATCGGCATCTGCCGGTACGCGCCGATCTGTTCGATCGGGTCGCATGGCAATTGCGCACCCGGGCCAACGTGAAGGTGTATGCCTGGATGCCGGTGCTCAGTTTTGCCCTGGACCCGAAGTTGCCGCGTGTACAGCGCTGGGATCCTGAAACCGGCAAGATTGGCGTCGCCCCGGACCAGTACGTACGCCTGTCGCCCTTCGACCCGAACGTGCGCAAGGTCATCGGCGAAATCTACGAAGACCTGGCGCGGATGAGTTCGGTGGACGGCGTTCTGTACCATGACGACGCGGTGTTCTCCGACTTCGAGGATGCCGGCCCAGCCGCGATGAAAGTCTATGCGGCCAACGGCTTGCCGACCTCCATCGCCGCTCTGCGCGACGACCCGGCGGCCATGCAGCGCTGGACCCGTTTCAAGAGCCGCTACCTGATCGACTTCACCGCTGAGCTCACTGCCAAGGTCCGGGCAATTCGTGGTCCGGAGGTGCGCACGGCGCGCAATATCTTTGCCGAGCCGATGCTCAACCCGCAGAGCGAGGCCTGGTTCGCCCAGAATCTCGATGACTTCCTCGGCGCCTACGATTGGACGGCTCCGATGGCCATGCCGTTGATGGAAAAGCAGACCCGCGAGCAATCCGGGCCCTGGCTCGAACGGCTGGTGGAAACCGTCAAGGCTCGCCCCGGTGCACTCAAGCGCACGGTATTCGAATTGCAAGCGCGCGACTGGCACAGCCAGCCGGTGGCCGATATCGAAGGCGAACAACTGGCCGACTGGATGGGGCGCCTCAAGCGCCAGGGCGTGACCAGTTTCGGCTACTACCCGGACAACTTCATCGAAGACCAGCCTGCCGTGAAAGCCGTGCGGCCTGCGCTCTCCAACAAGTGGAATCGTTGACATGCTCGACAGACTGCTCGCCGTCCTGGTGCTGGCGATCGTCCTTGGGGTGCCCCTGGGCCTGATCTTCCTGGTCACTGGGCAATTCCTGATGGACTTCGTGTTCTTCTACCCGCTGTTCATGTCCGGGCTGTGGATCGCCGGCGGCCTGTATTTCTGGTTGCACTGGGAGCGCCACTGGCCGTGGAAAGACGACACCTTGCCGCCGCCCCTGGCCGGCGAACCGCTGATCAGCATCCTGATCCCGTGCTTCAACGAAGGCGACAACGTTGCCGACACGATTCACGCAGCACTGGGCCAGCACTATCCGAACATTGAGGTGATCGCCATCAACGACGGCTCCAAGGACAACACCGCCGAGGTGCTGGACCGACTGGCCGCCGAAGACCCGCGCTTGCGTGTGCTGCACCTGGCGGAAAACCAGGGCAAGGCCGTAGCCCTGCGCATGGGCGCCATCGCTGCACGCAGCGAATACCTGGTGTGCATTGACGGCGACGCGCTGCTGGCACCGAATACCTGCGCCTACCTGGTGGCGCCGATGCTGGACAACGCCCGCCTCGGCGCGGTGACGGGCAACCCGCGCATTCGCACCCGTTCAACATTGGTGGGTCGGGTCCAGGTCGGTGAGTTTTCCTCGATCATCGGCTTGATCAAGCGTACCCAGCGGGTCTTCGGACGGATCTTCACCGTGTCCGGCGTGATCGTCGCCTTCCGTCGCACAGCGCTGCACCGGGTCGGCTACTGGAGCCCGGACATGATCACCGAGGACATCGACATCAGCTGGAAGCTGCAACTGGACCACTGGAGCATTTTCTACGAACCCCGTGCGTTGTGCTGGATCCTCATGCCCGAAACCCTGCGCGGCCTGTGGCGGCAACGGCTGCGCTGGGCCCAGGGCGGTGCCGAAGTGCTGTTCAAGAACATCCGCGGCATCTGGCAATACCGCCATCGTTACCTGTGGCCGCTGCTGTTCGAATACTGCCTGTCCACCGGTTGGGCGTTCACCTTCCTGCTGTCGGTGATCTTCTGGGGCGCTGGCAAGTTCATCGAGATGCCCGCCGCCATCGCGGTGGACCATCTCATGCCGCCGGCCTTCACGGGGCTGTTGCTGGCGGTGGTGTGCCTGATGCAATTCGCGGTGAGCATCCTGATCGACCGTCGCTACGAAAAAGGCCTGTGGCACATCATGTTCTGGGTGGTCTGGTACCCGTTGGTGTTCTGGTTGATCAGCCTGTTCACCACCCTGGTGAGCTTCCCCAAGGTGCTGTTCGGGCAGCATCAGAAACGTGCGCGCTGGGTTAGCCCGGATCGCGGGATCAAGCCGTTCGATGACGAAGAAGAGGAAGTGATCCGATGAAAATTATCAGGACCCGGCAGCGGCCTTTTCTGGTGGTCATCGATGTGCTCTTTACCGTGCTGGCGTGGGTTGGGCTGTTGTATCTGCTGGTCAATGGGCTCTGGCCGTTGTTCGACAGCCATGCCGGGCCGCGCCTGGGTGGTTCGCTGTTCGATACCCTGGGAACCTTGCAGATCTATGGCTGGATCGCGCTGGTCAACGCAATCATCCTGATTACCTGGGCGCGTTATCAACAGCGCAAAAGCCGCAGCTTCGCCCAGCGTCGGCTGCCGAGGCCTGCGGTGGATGACCAAGGCTTGAGCGCAAGTTTCAAGCTGACTGACGAACGACTGGAAACGTTGCGCCAGCCTGGCTCCAAAATCATCCATAACAACCCCGATGGCGACATCAGCCACGTAGTGCCGCACTTCCATCTGCTGAGCCCGGACTTGCAACCGCCGCCCCTGGCACCGCTGGACCGGCCGCAGGTGATTCATCTGCCGGCTGATCATTCTGCGTAGCAACGCAAGACACCTGTGGGAGCGAGCCTGCTCGCGATAGCGGAGTACCAGGCAGCACTGATGCCGACTGATAGGACGCCATCGCGAGCAGGCTCGCTCCCACAGGTTTGTGTTGTGTCTGGAGCAAGCTACACCGAAAAATCCCGGACCAGCCGCCAGGCCTCATCCACCGGCAGCGGTTGCTTCATGCGCTGGGCCAGCGCCGCCATGGCCCGGCCTTCATCGCAGGCCACGACGGCGGCAACGAGACCGTCCTTGCCGAGCAGAGCGATGAACGGAGGATGCTCAGGCGTGCCCTTGAATTGCACCTCGTCCCATTCCTCGGCATGACCGAGGTAGTCGTAGCGTTTGCCGAATTGGTACGTCCAGAAGAACGGCACATCCAGGTAGTGTTCCTCACCGCCGAGCATGTTCGTCGCGGCGATGCGTGCCTGTTGCTGGGCCAGGCGCCAATGTTCGATGCGCCGGGGTTGGCCGTTGAGGGGAAAGGTGGCGATATCGCCAACGGCCCAGACGCCATCGGCGACGCGCATGCCGTCGTCAGCGATCAATGATTGATCTTTTTCCCGTGGCAGATCGGCGAACGGCTCGGTCGCCGGGCGCACGCCCACACCGATGATGACCAGGTCCGCCGCGAAACGCTGACCGTTATCCAGCACCACGGCTTCAACCTTTTCCGCACCTTCGATCCGCGCCGCTTCGCCCTCGCTGTGATAGACCACACCATTGGCCCGGTGTCGGGCCAGGATCGCCTTGCCGATGCTGTCGCCAAACTGCGCGGCGAACGGGACCGGGTGTCGGGCCAGGACGGTCACGCTCAGTTCACGTTTGCGCAGGGACGAGGCGACTTCCATGGCGATGAAGCTGTCGCCGATAATCACCGCTCGCTGCCCCGGCTGGGCACGGTCGAGGATCTGCCGGGTATCGGCCAAAGAGCGCAGGGTGAACACATTGGGCAAGTCGAGGCCGGGTATGTCTGGCGTCCTGGGCACTCCACCGGTGGCGATGAGCAGTGCGTCATAGTCCAGGCGTTGACCGTCGGCGAGATGAATCTGGCGCGCGCTGATGTCGAGACCGGCCACTTCGCCGTTGCGCCTTTCGATGCGTTGCCGGGTGAAGTAGGTTTCATCGCGCAAGGCCGGCGTCTTTTCTGCGGCCATGTCGCCGGCCAACACGTATTTGCTCAGTACGGTGCGGTCATAACCGGCCTCGGCTTCGCGGTCGATCATCTGGATCCGGCCACCGAAACCCTTCTCGCGCAGCGCCGCCGCGCAAGCCGTGCCGGCCGCTCCGGCGCCGATGATGACGAAGGTGCGCGGGTCATCGGCGGGAGGGATTTTTTCGGCTGGCAGTGGTTGCTCATCGACCCATACTTCATCGCCCCGCAGCTCGACGTGATAACGCTGCAGGCTGTCGAGGGCCGGCGGCTCGCACAGGGCGCCGTCTTCGGCACGGAACGCGGCCTTGTGCCACGGGCAGATCAGCCTGCCGTGACATACCGCGCCCTCGGCCAGCGGCGCCCCGGCATGCGGGCATTTGCCTTGGAAAGCTCGGACCTGTCCGCCAGCCCGCAGCAGCAGGACGGGCGTTTCGTTGAGGGTCACTTCGAGGCCGCGGTCCTCTCGCACATCAGCGAGGCGGGCGACTTGATGCATGGGCATGGTCGTTCTCCGACAGGCGTTTCCCGTTCGAGTCAGGGGAGTGCAACGAGGTTCAGCATAATTGTCACTGCAACCGGGCCGGCGCTGCGGCTATAGTTCGCAGGCCGTCCATGGCCTGAATCGAATTAAGGTGCCCGGTATGACTCGATTGACCTCCCTTTCCTCCTGGCTCGCGGCCGTCACCCTCGTGCTGTGCGCGCAAGGGGTTGTCCAGGCCGAAGAGCGTTTCACCCTGAGCATTCCCGGTGTGTCGGACGACCGCCTCTTCACTGCCGCCGCCGCGAGCGACGCGAACACCTGCGGCGGCAAGAATATTTCTCCGGCGCTGAGCTGGAACGCCGGCCCGCCTGGCACCCTCAGCTATGCCATCGTCATGCTCGATCCCGATGGCCAGCGCGGGCAGGGCGTCGACCACTGGGTCCATTACGGGATCAAGGCCAGCACCCGACAGATCCCGGCGGGCGCGGGTACCAAATCCACCCTGGAAGGCATGAGCGGCATCAACAGCAAGGACACTCACGGCTACATCGGTCCGTGCCCACCCGTTGGCGACAGCGCTCATCACTACCTGATCCAGATATTCGCCCTGGACCTGCCACCCGACGCATTGCCCGCCGGTCTCACACGCGCCCAGTTGATGGAAAAACTCAAAGGCCACGTACTGCGCAACAGCAGCGTGGTGCGCCGCTACCACCGCTGACCGGCTGGCCCAATCGTCACGTAAGTTGGCATCGAGCGCCAAAAGCGAGCACTATCGGCGCCTGTTCACTCATACCGGAGGATGGCGATGACGCAGCAAACCGACGGCAT
Source organism: Pseudomonas sp. R1-15 (assembly GCF_051132085.1). Classification (NCBI taxonomy): domain Bacteria; kingdom Pseudomonadati; phylum Pseudomonadota; class Gammaproteobacteria; order Pseudomonadales; family Pseudomonadaceae; genus Pseudomonas; species Pseudomonas sp. R1-15. Next base: position 167,262 of record NZ_CP071660.1, read on the forward strand.
CGCCCGCCTCAAGAACTGCCCCACCAAGGGCGACGAAATACGCCGGGCCATCGCCCAGAGCCGCAAGGATTTTCTGCCTGCTGACGAGGCCGTAGACGCCGAGCCAGGCCAACCGTCGGCGCAGCCCGTGGACAAGGGTCCCGCTGCCTGATCCGACGCCTTCTTCCAACCATTTTTCCAAACATGCCTATGACTGCCACCCATCATTTGCCAGGCGCGCGGTTCAGCCGCTCCGACTACAAGACCCTGGGCCTCGCCGCCCTCGGCGGCGCGCTGGAAATCTACGACTTCATCATTTTCGTTTTTTTCGCCCTGACCCTCAGCCAACTGTTCTTCCCGCCGGAAATGCCCGAGTGGCTGCGCCTGCTACAGAGCTTCGGGATTTTTGCCACCGGCTATCTGGCGCGTCCCCTGGGCGGGATACTCATGGCGCACTTTGCCGATCGGCTGGGCCGCAAGCGTGTCTTCAGCCTGAGCATCCTGATGATGGCGTTGCCGTGTCTGCTCATTGGTGTACTGCCGACCTATGCGCAAATCGGCTATTTCGCCCCGTTGCTGTTGTTGGCGCTGCGCATCCTGCAAGGCGCGGCGGTGGGCGGGGAGGTGCCGAGTGCCTGGGTGTTCGTGGCCGAACACGCGCCGTTGCGGCATCGCGGCTATGCCTTGGGCTTTCTCCAGGCGGGCTTGACCTTCGGCTACCTGCTCGGCGCCTTGACCGCCACGGCGCTGGCGCGGATCTTCACCCCGACCGAAATCCTCGACTACGCGTGGCGCTTGCCGTTCCTGCTGGGCGGGATATTCGGCGTGATCGGCGTCTGGCTGCGCCGCTGGCTGAGCGAAACGCCGATTTTCATGGCCCTGCAAGCCAATCGCGAAGGCGCGACGGAGCTGCCGCTGCGCACGGTTTTGCGCGACCATCGGCATGCCTTGCTGCCCGCCGCCATTCTTACCTGCGTACTGACTTCCGCCGTGGTGGTCTTTGTGGTCATCACCCCCACAGTGATGCAGAAAAGCTTCGGCCTGACCCCCAGCCACACATTTGCCCTGAGCAGCCTCGGCATCGTTTTCCTGAACATCGGCTGCGTCCTGGCCGGCCTCGTCGTCGACCGCATCGGCGCCTGGCGCACCGTCATGCTCTATAGCCTGCTGTTGCCGCTGGGCATCGCCGTGCTCTATGCCAGCCTGATCAGCGGCAGCGACTGGCTGGGCCTGGCCTACGCCGTGGCCGGCCTGGGTTGCGGCGTGGTCGGCGCGGTGCCTTCGGTGATGATCAGCCTGTTCCCGCCGAAGATTCGCGTGTCCGGTATCTCCTTCACCTACAACATCGCTTATGCACTTTGGGCCAGCATGACGCCGTTGTTGTTGATTGCGCTGGTGCCGTGGAGCCCGTGGGTTTGCGTGGCGTATTGCGTGGTGATGGGCGCGGTGGGAGTAGGGGCGGCGGCTTATTTTCCGAGGCGGCAGGCAAAGATCCTGCGGCCCTCTCTGGCCTGTGAGTCTTGAGTATCGTTGCCGACGGTACGTACCTTGCCAGTGTCGACTTCAGCTACCAGGTCCAGGTGAAGAAGGCCGGCGCCGAGGTGCTGCATTTCGCCCAGGCTCGCGAGGGGCTGATGCCGGCCGGCGCGATCGGGCAATTTCACGCCATGAAAGGCATCGCTGGAGCCCTCACGAAACGGGGCAATTCCGATGTGGAGGAGTACTACACCAGCCAGTTGAGCCGCTTCATCGCCGATGACCTGCGGGCCATTCCGTCTCGCTGATGCTATTTGCCGACGCTGACAGGACAAGTGCATGAAAAATTTTCTGGTCGTTAACCCGAACCTCTGATCTCTTGCGTCTGACCTTGTGAACGGATCATCCACTCACGAGGTTCAGCCCATGTCCCGTCCGCTTTCGTATATGCGTCCCGCCACCCAGGGCTTTGCCGTCACGCTGCTGGTGGCGTTGGCCGGTTGTGGGTTGTCTTCGTCCCGTGAGGCTGCCAAGCCGGCCGAACCGGTGGCGGCGGCGCCCATCGTCGCGCCGCAAGGGGAGATCGCCTACGTGCGCCAGACTATGGCCAAGCGCATGGCCGCGCCGGCATCAATGCCTGCGCCGATGGGCGATGTTGCCTCCAATGATTACCGCAGCGAGCCGCGCGAACAGTACGAGAAGCTGCCGGAAAATCCTGTCCACAGCGTCGCCGAGACACCGGTCTCGACCTTCAGCGTGGATGTCGATACCGGCAGCTATGCCAACGTGCGACGTTTCCTCAACCAGGGCAGCCTGCCGCCTGAGGGCGCTGTGCGGTTGGAGGAAATGGTCAACTACTTTCCTTACCATTACGCGTTGCCCACCGACGGATCGCCCTTTGGCGTGACTACCGAAATCGCGCCATCGCCCTGGAACCCTCACACCCGGTTGTTGCGTGTCGGGATCAAGGCCAGCGACCGCGCCGTCTCAGACCTGGCCCCGGCCAACCTGGTGTTTCTGGTGGATGTGTCCGGCTCGATGAACCGTCGCGAAGGCCTGCCGCTGGTCAAGAGCACGCTGAAATTGCTGGTGGACCAATTGCGCGATCAGGACCGGGTGTCCTTGGTAGTCTATGCCGGTGAATCCCGGGTCGTGCTCAAGCCCACCTCGGGTAGCGACAAGGTGAAGATCCGCAACGCCATCGATCAACTGAACGCCGGTGGATCGACCGCCGGTGCCTCGGGCATCGAACTGGCCTACCAGATGGCTCGGGAGAGCTTTATCGACAAAGGCATCAACCGCATCCTGCTGGCCACCGATGGTGACTTCAACGTCGGCATCAGTGATTTCGACAGCCTCAAGCAGATGGCCGTGGATCAGCGCAAAAGCGGCGTCTCTCTGACGACACTGGGCTTCGGTGTGGATAACTACAACGAACACCTGATGGAGCAACTGGCTGACGCCGGTGACGGTAACTACGCGTACATCGACAACCTGCTCGAAGCGCGCAAGGTCCTGGTGGACCAGCTCAGCTCCACCCTGGCGGTGGTAGCGCGAGACGTGAAGTTGCAGGTGGAGTTCAACCCCGCCCAGGTCAGCGAATATCGACTGCTGGGTTATGAGAACCGCGCGTTGAAGCGTGAGGACTTCAGCAACGACAAGGTCGACGCAGGCGAGATCGGCGCTGGGCATACAGTGACCGCGCTGTATGAAATTGTCCCGAAAGGAGAGCAGGGCTGGTTGGAGCCGCTGCGTTATGGGAACGCGCCCAACTCGGACGGCAAGTCCGGCGAACTGGCGATGTTGCGCGTACGCTACAAGCCGGCGGAAGGCGGTAGCAGCCGGTTGATCGAACATCCCATTGCCGTTTCACCGCGCAATGACAAAACCAGCGACGACCTGCGCTTCTCGGCCGCCGTGGCGGCCTTCGCCCAACAGCTCAAGGGCGATGGACGCTACACTGGGCAGATGACCTTGAAGGATACCGTGCAGTTGGCGCGCTCGGCGCGCGGTGACGATCCGTTCGGGCTGCGTGCCGAGTTCGTGCAACTGGTGGAGCTGGCCCAGAGCCTCGAACCTGCGGCCAAACGCTGATCCTGAGCACAATCAGGTTCAGATGTGGGAGCGAGCCTGCTCGCGATGGCGGTGTATCAGTCACATCAATGCCAACTGAACCGACGTCATCGCGAGCAAGCTCGCTCCCACAGGGTTCCCATGTCGTCGCCAGGACTGTGTTGCAATGACAAAGGAGTTCGTCATCGAAATGCCCGCTGCGCTTGATTCTCCCAGCGACGAATCGCTGCTGGCCCGCTATCGCGAAGGCGACGGGGCTTGTTTCGAAGCCCTGTACGTCCGCCATCGGCAAGGGCTTTATCGTTTTCTCGTGTCCTTGAGCAACAAGGCCGAACTGGCCGAGGAAATTTTCCAGGACACCTGGCTCAGCCTGATCCGCAGCACCACCCAGCCACAAGGCCGGGCGAGTTTTCGTACATGGTTGTTCCAGATTGCCCGTAACCGCTTGATTGACCACTGGCGCAAGCACGGCGTCCACAACCCGCTGCACGACAGTTACGACGAGCAGCTTCATGTCCAGCCCGACGACACCGGCAATCCTGAGCAACAGTTGCGCCTGAGTCGCGACCAGGCTCGTCTGGACGCCGCGTTGCAGGCCTTGCCCGAGGATCAGCGGGAAGTGTTCCTGCTGCGCCTGCACGGTAATCTCGAACTGCCACAGATCGCTGCCCTGACCGGCGTTCCGCTGGAAACGGTCAAGAGCCGCTTGCGTTACGCCCAACAGAAGCTGCATCGCCTGTTGGCCGAGGAGGTACCCGCATGATCGATCCCAAACAGACGCCGGATACCATCGACGAAACGCTGGTCGAACATTTCCGCCAACACGCCAGCGGCGAGCCGCCGGCCTCCATGGATGCCTTCATCCTGGCCACCGCCCGCCGTGAAGCCCCGACGCCGGCGCCGAGCCTGTGGCAGCGCTGGCTACAGGCTTGTCAGCGACCACGGTGGCAAATGGCGTTCGCCACGGTTGCCGGTGTGGCGCTGATGATCGGCCTGGTGCTGCGTACGCCGACCGAGGAGCAACTGGCTTCACCCGCCTCGATGGAGTTTTCCGCCGATCGGCAACAGCCTTCGGTTGCCGCTGCCCCGCCGCCAGCCATGCCCGCCCCCGCACCGATCACTCGCATGGCGCCCCAGGGCGAACTGGCCCGAGCCCCGGCCAGCCCGATGCAGGCGTTGGCGGATAAACCTGCGGCGAAAATGAGCAAAGCCGCGCCCGCCGCAATGCCAACACTGGAGCAGGAGCTGCTGGAAGTGCTGCGATTGCGCGAGGCGGGTGACAGCAAGGCGGCTGACGAGAAGCTGCTGGCGTTGCACAAGCGCTTTCCCAAGGAAGACTTGCCGGCGCGGTTGGAGGCGTTGCACAAGCGGTGAAGGGGCATTGCCAGCGTCTGAGGTCAGCCAGGGAGCCTGATGGGCGCTGCGTGTTCGGCAGTTACAGAAATCGCCTCTGGAATAGGGTTACAAATGCAGACATAGCAGGATCATTTGGGCGGAACTATACTCGGCAGCATGAAAAAACTGATGCTCGAACTCGACGGAACTGATCCAAGCAAGCTCTCAATGGCTCGCTTGACGGATTATCTGTGTGAGCTCACTGAGCTTTTCGGCTCGCAGGATAATGTTCATTTCGACTCTGTTACCGAAGGCTGTGTCTGCCTGAATACATGGGTTGAGGATGAGAAGTATCCCCACGTCTTGAACAGGGTACGGGAGGCTGCGCAGGGAATTGGCCCCAAGCGCGCACGAAAAGCTTACCTGCAGCTATCTGCACTGATGGAGCAAGATCGGGTGGACGGTGTCTTGCAAGCTGCGGATGCGAACATCCTTCAGTTTCCGAAAGCCAAGACGGCTCCTCCTCCCATGATTGTCATCAAGCAGGGTAGTGTCCAAGGTCGCCTCTATGTCGTAGGTGGGAAAGACGAAACTGTTCCTGTCCGGCTTGAGGGCGCTGGCGGAGAAACTCTTCTTTGCGAAGCCGACACGGCGTTGGCTGAACAACTAGGCAAACTCTTGTTCAAGTACGTCCGAGTTCATGGGAAAGGTGAATGGGAAAGTCGGCCGCACGGAGGCTGGCGGCTCCGAAAAATGTTCATTCAATCTTACGAAAAGCTTGAGAAAACCTCTTTGCGTAGTGCCGTTACCCAGCTCAAAGAACTCGGAGGTATCACTTGGAGCGAGATGGATGATCCCCATGGAACGATTCAGAACCTAAGGGGATGAGGTGCGCATAGTTCTCGATACCAACGTTCTCGTCCAAGCCTTGGGAAATGCCAAGGACGGTGTCGTCTTGGTTGATCCCGCAACTGGTCAAAACGTGGATAGAGCAGAGGCGAGAGCTGAGGCCTTAATCGATCTGGTCGACGCAAGAGGCGGGACGGTACTGATACCCACACCGGCGTTGGCTGAGTATCTGGTCGGCATTGATCGGAATTTCCACCAGAGCCACCTGGATGTCATAAATGGCTTCTCGTGTTTTGAGATCATATCGTTCGATCAGATCGCTGCGGTCGAATGTGCTCGCATAGTCGATGACAATGAGCTGAAGATGCTTGACCCAGCAGCGACCAAAGCCAAGTTACGTTTTGATCGCCAGATAATAGCAACCGCTCTTGCGACCAACGCTGACGAAGTGTGGACACATGACGCAGGTCTTTATTCCAAGGCTCAGAAATGCGGACTTGTAGTGAAGTCCTTAGGAGATATTGAACCGGCTCCTGAGCAACTTGAGGCCGATCTTGACCACTGAGAGCCTGCTTGAGGTAACCGTTGTGGGGCGTGGTTTCTATAGGTATTCGCAACACGGCCCCGTCGGTTGATGCGCTGCCGCGCTGATATCGCTCAGGGTTTTTTATCGGGCTGAATTGCCGATCCTATAGATATCCAAGGGTAAGACTTTCGCCACAAAAAAGCCCCAATCCGTGAGGACTGGGGCTTTTGATTTTTCATGTCTGGTGCACCAGGCGGGATTCGAACCCACGACCCCTGCCTTCGGAGGGCAGTACTCTATCCAGCTGAGCTACTGGTGCAACGCGGGCGCCATGATACTCATAAGCATGGCGGGCGTCCATGCTGCTGATTTGCCGTTTGTTTTCGCCTCGCTCGGCGGCTGTTGGCTACGCTGATCAGAAAAAACAGGCAAATGCAGCTTTTTCGTTCTTTTTTTCGAACAGGCTATTGTCCTCCAACCCCATCGGCCCTAGGATTCGTTTGAGATTTCAAACGCTCTTGTCTGGGTGCTGAACCGCACGTCTGTGCTTATGTGCGTTATTTCTGTGCTTCAGCCCGGTGGATGATTTCCCTGACGGCAGCCCATGAGGCGCCTTTCTACAACTCTAATTCGCTCCGCGTGCGCGCGGTGCTGTTAAGGAAAGCCGACATGCAGCTTAAAGACACCCAGTTGTTCCGCCAGCAAGCCTTTATCGATGGCGCTTGGGTCGATGCGGACAATGGTCAGACGATCAAGGTCACCAACCCGGCGACGGGCGAAGTATTGGGCACAGTGCCGAAGATGGGCGCTGCCGAAACCCGTCGCGCGATCGAAGCCGCCGACAAGGCGCTGCCGGCCTGGCGTGCGTTGACCGCCAAGGAACGCGCCAACAAGCTGCGTCGCTGGTATGAATTGCTAATCGAAAACCAGGACGACCTTGGTCGCCTGATGACCCTGGAGCAGGGCAAGCCGCTGGCCGAAGCCAAGGGCGAGATCGTCTATGCCGCCTCCTTTATCGAATGGTTCGCCGAAGAAGCCAAGCGCATCTACGGTGATGTGATTCCCGGCCACCAGCCGGACAAGCGCCTGATCGTGATCAAGCAGCCGATTGGCGTGACTGCCGCCATCACGCCGTGGAACTTCCCGGCCGCGATGATCACCCGCAAGGCCGGCCCGGCCCTGGCCGCCGGTTGCACCATGGTCATCAAGCCGGCTTCGCAGACGCCGTTCTCGGCCCTGGCCCTGGTAGAGCTGGCGCACCGTGCCGGCATCCCGCAAGGCGTGTTGAGCGTAGTCACCGGCAGTGCCGGCGACATCGGGGGCGAGCTGACCAGCAACCCGATCGTGCGCAAGCTGTCCTTCACCGGTTCGACCGAGATCGGTCGCCAGTTGATGGCCGAATGCGCCAAGGACATCAAGAAGGTTTCCCTGGAACTGGGCGGCAACGCGCCCTTCATCGTGTTCGACGACGCGGACCTGGATAAGGCCGTCGAAGGCGCGATCATTTCCAAATACCGCAACAACGGCCAGACCTGCGTCTGCGCCAACCGCCTGTACGTGCAGGATTCGGTGTACGACGCCTTCGCCGAGAAACTCAAGGCAGCGGTGGCCAAGCTCAAGATCGGCAACGGTCTGGAAGACGGCATCACTACCGGTCCGTTGATCGACGAAAAAGCCGTTGCCAAGGTACAGGAACATATCGCCGATGCGGTCAGCAAAGGCGCAACCGTGCTGTCGGGCGGTAAGCCGATGGAAGGCAATTTCTTCGAGCCGACCATTCTGACCAACGTGCCGAAGAATGCCGCCGTGGCGAAGGAAGAAACCTTCGGCCCATTGGCGCCGCTGTTCCGCTTCAAAGACGAAGCCGAAGTGATCGCGATGTCCAACGACACCGAGTTCGGCCTGGCTTCGTACTTTTATGCCCGCGACCTGGGCCGTGTGTTCCGTGTGGCCGAAGCCCTGGAATACGGCATGGTCGGCGTCAACACCGGTTTGATCTCCAACGAAGTCGCGCCGTTCGGCGGCATCAAGGCTTCGGGCCTGGGCCGTGAGGGCTCCAAGTACGGCATCGAGGACTACCTGGAAATCAAATACCTCTGCCTGGGTATCTGATCTGCTACAAGCGCAAAGGGCACGAGAGCGCTGTCCCTTTGCGCGTTTCACCCCGTTCTGTTTCTTGTGGCCGGAACGCTGCGGCAGTCGATCATCGCATGCTGTCGCAGTTGCCTCCCCGCCATGTATTCCTTGAGCCACGCCGACCGATGAGCGGCGAATGAGGACATTTTTAATGAGCAAGACCAACGCAGACCTGATGGCCCGCCGTACCGCCGCTGTTCCCCGCGGTGTCGGCCAGATTCACCCGATCTTTGCCGAATCGGCGAAGAACGCCACGGTTACCGACGTTGAAGGTCGTGAATTCATCGACTTCGCCGGTGGTATCGCCGTACTGAACACCGGCCACGTGCACCCGAAGATCATCGCCGCCGTCACCGAACAGCTGAACAAGCTGACCCACACTTGCTTCCAGGTCCTGGCCTACGAGCCGTACGTGGAGCTGTGCGAAAAAATCAACGCCAAGGTCCCGGGTGATTTCGCCAAGAAAACCCTGCTGGTGACCACCGGTTCCGAAGCGGTGGAAAACGCCGTGAAGATCGCCCGCGCCGCCACCGGCCGTGCCGGTGTGATCGCCTTCACCGGCGCTTACCACGGTCGTACCATGATGACCCTGGGCCTGACCGGTAAGGTCGTGCCTTACTCGGCCGGCATGGGCCTGATGCCTGGCGGCATTTTCCGCGCGCTGTACCCGAACGAGCTGCATGGCGTGAGCGTCGACGACTCCATCGCCAGCATCGAACGCATCTTCAAGAACGACGCCGAGCCACGCGACATCGCCGCCATCATCATCGAGCCGGTCCAGGGCGAGGGTGGCTTCTATGTGGCGCCGAAAGCCTTCATGCAGCGCCTGCGCGCCTTGTGCGACCAGCACGGCATCCTGCTGATTGCCGACGAAGTGCAGACCGGCGCCGGTCGTACCGGTACGTTCTTCGCCATGGAGCAGATGGGCGTCGTCGCCGACCTGACCACCTTTGCCAAATCCATTGCTGGCGGTTTCCCGCTGGCCGGTGTGTGCGGCAAGGCCGAATACATGGATGCCATCGCACCGGGCGGCCTCGGCGGCACCTACGCCGGCAGCCCGATTGCCTGCGCCGCTGCGCTGGCGGTGATGGACGTGTTCGAAGAAGAACACCTGCTGGATCGCTGCAAGGCCGTGGGCGAGCGCCTGGTGACTGGCCTCAAGGCTATCCAGAAGAAGTACCCTGTCATCGGTGAAGTCCGTGCCCTGGGCGCCATGATCGCCGTGGAGTTGTTCGAAGATGGCGACACCCACAAGCCGAACGCTGCCGCCGTTGCGCAAGTGGTGGCCAAGGCGCGCGACAAGGGCTTGATCCTGCTGTCCTGCGGGACCTATGGCAACGTCCTGCGCGTGCTGGTGCCGCTGACTTCGCCGGACGAGCAACTGGACAAAGGCCTGGCAATCATCGAAGAGTGTTTCTCCGAGCTTTGATATTTACGAGTTCTGATCCTTACGAGCTCTGAGCTTTGTGCTGATCCACAAAAAACCCGCTTCGGCGGGTTTTTTCATATTCGGCTACAGATCCACGGTGGTTTCGACCTGTCTGGAATGGCCGTTATTGTCTAAGGTGCATGTATTGCAAGGGAGCGATGCGGCATGACCGCTGTGGATTTACCCGCTGTACCGCGTGTGTTGATTGCCGAGGCCGATCCGGCGTCCAGGGAGCTGCTCGAGCAGGTGCTGTCCGGAGTGCGTTGCGATGCGCGGATAGACACTTGTGGCGAGGGACGGCAGGCCTTGGAATTGCTGGCGCATAATTCTTACGACCTGGTGATCGCCGATTGGGAACTGCCGGGTGTCGATGGCCTGAGCATCTTGCGCAGCTTGCGCCAACACCATCGCACGCCCGTGTTGCCGTTCATCCTGGTGAGCCGGCGCAACGACAGCGCCAGCGTGCGCGAGGTCTTGCCCCTGGCGCCGACGGCCTATCTGACCAAGCCCTTGAACCGGGAAAACCTGACCCAGCGTCTGCAAGGGTTACTTCTCCATAGCGAGGACACATCCAACGCCGCGCCAATTCCAGGACCGGGCCTTACATTGGCAACGTTCCTGGAGCGTCGACGAGACATGGCCGAAGGCGCGCCGTTGATGACCGATGTGCAGGTCGCGATCAAACGCAGCCTCAATCCTGGTGGACTGGATCTGAAACTGCTGGAAGAAGAGCTCCGTACTGACCCGCAGATCACCGCCGTGCTGATTGCCGCGGCCAACAGCGCCGCGCAACATCAGGGCGGCGGTCCGGTGCAGACCGTGGCCCAGGCGCTGCATCAGCTAGGCACCGGGCAAAGCATGAACCTGATCCTGGGCTTGACCCTCAAGCGCTGTGCCCGGTTGAACGTGCCTTGGCTGGCGGACTATGCCGAACGTTATTGGGAGTTGTCGTTGCACACCGCCGAGTACGCCCGGACGATGGCGCGCATGCTTGATCTGGAACAGGAGCGTTGTTATTGCGCCGGCCTGTTGCATCGCTTGGGCGACCTGGCACTGCTGCGCTGCATGGAAGAGTGGAAGCAGGCCGGCGGCGAGCTGGACGAGCCGGAGGAAATCGGCGATTCGCTCGAACAGTTCGGCGCCGGTTTTGGCTCGGCGCTGCGTACCCGCTGGCGCTTGCCGCTGGAGCTGCGCGAATTGATCGCGGCGGTCTACGGTCTCGGTGGCGGGGTTTATTCCCGCGAGGCGCTGGTGATGAACATGGCGGCGCAGATGGCGCATTTACCCGCGCACGAAGGGCTTGAAGAACTGGCCCGGGGACGCACGGCGCGCTTGCTGAAGATCGGGCTGCCAGAGTTGATGCGGTTGCGCCGCCAGTAAATTCACCACTGGCCCCTGTGGGAGCGAGCCTGCTCGCGAAAGCAGTGTGTCAGTAACGGATAAGTTGACTGACATACCGTATTCGCGAGCAGGCTCGCTCCTACAGTTGATTGAGGGTGAGACACTCAAGCCGCGATGATGCGGTTCTTGCCCTGGCGCTTGGCCTCGTACATCGCCGCGTCAGCACGGGCGAACAGGTTGTCGAGGGTCTGGTCTTCGGCGCTGATCCCGGTCAGGCCCTGGCTGACGGTGATGCCGAAGTTATGCTCCCCGCAGCGAAACGCCAGGCGCTGGATTTCCCGCTGCAAGCGCTCGGCGACCTGCAATGCCATGTCCGGGGCACAGCCGGGGAAAACAGCGGCAAACTCTTCACCACCAATCCGGCCGAAGAGGTCACCGCGCCTGAGCACGCTCCGCCCGCTCTCGGCGATCTTTTGCAATACCGTATCGCCTTCCTGGTGGCCGTAAGTGTCGTTGATCAGTTTGAAGTCATCGATGTCCAGCAACAGGAATGCCATCGGTGTGCCTTGCAGCCTTGCCTGCTCGAATTCCCGATGGGCGCACTCGAAGAAATGACGGCGGTTGCTGCTCTGGGTGAGCACGTCGGTGGTCGCCAGTCGCTGCAGTTCGCTTTCGAGCAGCTTCTTTTCGGTGATGTCTTCGGCGATGCCGACCACAATCACCGGTTGGCCCGGATCGGCCTGGCGGTTGATAAAGCATTTGTCGCTGAGCCAGCGGATCTGGCCGTCGGCGGCGATGATGCGGTATTCCCGATCTTCCACGGCGCCTTTGACCAACACTTCGGCCAGGCTGCGCTCGGCGTAATCCAGATCATCCGGATAGATTGCGTCACGCCATTCGTTGTAGTCAGCCAGCACGAGGCCGGCCGGGCGGCCGAAAATCCGCTCGTAGGCGGGGCTGACATACAGCACTTGCCGGGTTTCCCAATTGAATGCCCAGAGCACCGCGTTGACGCTGACCAGCAACGAACTGAACAACTGCTCCCGCTCGCTCAGACGCGCCACTTCCCCTTGGGCGTGCATCAGCGCCATGAGTGTCTGGGCCGCTTCTGGCCAATGTGGCTGGGATGAATCCTGTAGGTTCTTGTCGACCATCGGCACAAATCTCAAGGAACGTGCATTGCTATGGATTTGCACGCGCTCACTCCAAAGCCCGCCAGGATGGCGAAGTGCTCTTGAGATAGGGGATTGTGGGCGAAGTTCCTTTTCAGGCGACGAAGGGCGGGAGCTTTCGTTCGAACATGTGGGATGAACTTGTGGCGAGGGAGCTTGCTCCCGCTCGGCTGCGAAGCAGCCGCGAACCGGCGGGAGCGGTGGGCCTGATGGTCCGGTTTCGGCGGGTTCTGGGGCCGCTTTGCGGCCCAGCGGGAGCAAGCTCCCTCGCCACAAGGGGGTCAGGCGGTGGCCGGCCGCAAGGAATAAGTCTTGAGCTGGTCGGCAAAATCGCGCAGTGACTGGATGCCGCTGGCCTCGGCTTCGTGGACCCATTCCTTGATGGCCGCGAGCATGTCGTGGCCGTTGCTGCTGGTCTTGACCCAGATCTGCTGCAAGGCCAGGCGCTTTTCGTAGATCACCTTCAGCGCCTGGCTGTGTTCCAGCATGTTCTGGATGCGCACATGATGGCGCTCGTCCAGCAGGCTGGTTTCACGCGACAAAAGGCGTTTGGCCCGATGAAACTGATGGCGGACCGAGTGATCGACTTTTTCCAGCTCCTGCTTGACCAGGGGCGCGATGACCAGCCTGCGGTACTGGGCCATGATCTGGAAACGGTTGTTGAGGATCGCCATGGCGGTGTCCATGTCTAGGTGGCCCTTGCCTTCGACCCGGTGGGCTATCGGCGCGACCCGCTGGACCTTGGCCAGGCGCAGGAAACTGAAGACCTTGATCCAGGCCCAGCCCAGGTCGAATTCCCATTTGCGCACCGACAGCTTGGCCGAATTGGGATAGGTGTGGTGGTTGTTGTGCAGTTCTTCGCCACCAATGAGAATGCCCCAAGGCACCAGGTTGGTGGCCGCGTCACGGCATTCGAAATTGCGGTAGCCCACGGCATGCCCGAGGCCATTGACCACGCCAGCGGCCCAGACCGGGATCCACATCATCTGGATGGCCCAGATAGTGATGCCAATGGTGCCGAACAGCAGCAGGTCGATGACGCCCATGATCGCCACGCCCAGTAGGGGGAAGCGGCTGTACAGGTTGCGTTCGATCCAATCCTCGGGGCAGTTCTTGCCGTAGATGCGCAAGGTTTCCGGATTTTCCGCTTCGGCGCGGTACAGCTCGGCGCCCTTGCGCAGCACCGTAGACAGGCCTTTGATCACCGGGCTGTGGGGATCGTCCTCGGTTTCGCATTTGGCGTGGTGCTTGCGGTGGATGGCGGTCCACTCGCGGGTATTCTGCGCCGTGGTCAGCCACAGCCAGAAGCGGAAGAAATGTTTGAGACCGGCGTTGAGTTCCAGGGAACGGTGAGCCGAATACCGGTGCAGGTAGACCGTGACGCTGATGATCGTCACGTGAGTCATCAGCAGGGTGACTGCCACCAGCGACCAGGCCGACAAGCCAAGAAAACCTTCGTACCACATAGGCTGTAGGGCCCTCGATAAAGATGAAAACTGCCGTTGCATTATCCCTGGCCCCGGCGATAAAACCAGTCGGCCTTTCAGATAAGAGTGGCAGAATGTTTCTTCCTCTATAATCCCCTCACATTACAGGGACATGGATGACCGCATGACCGTCTATCACCGCGCTGCCATGCGTGGGGCACTGCTTTATCTGGTGCTGTCAGTCGCCTGGCTGCAGCTGGTTGGTTATTTATTGAGCAGTTTCTTCGATCATTCGGCCGATCGGCTGCGTTGGCAACTGATCAACGGTTATGCCTGGGTACTCGTCAGTGCCGGATTGATTTTCATCGCACGGGTGCGGATAGCACGCTTTTTCGAGCAAGCCGAAGGTAATGTCGACCGTGAACGGTTACGCCAGGCGGCCGCGGTGTTCGACTGCACCCGCGAAGGCGTCCTGGTCACGGACCGCCATGGTTTGATCGTGCATGTGAACCGGGCATTCATGGCAATCACCGGCTATGCCCGCGACGAAGTGTTGGGCCAGCAACCGAATCTGTTCAAGTCCGGCCGGCATGGCCCGGCTTTCTATCGAGATATGTTTGCGGCGCTGTCCAGCCGCGGCGAATGGAGTGGCGAAATCTGGAACCGCCGCAAGAGCGGTGAAATCTACCCGCAATGGCAGACTATCCGCGCCGTCGTCGATGACTCCGGCGAAGTCAGCCAATACGTCGCGGTGTTTTCCGATATCAGTGCGATCAAGGACTCGGAGCATGAGCTGGCGCACCTGGCCCATCATGATCCGCTGACTGGCCTGCCCAATCGCCTGCTGTTTTCCGATCGCGCCGAGCAGGCGGTGGCTTCGGCGCAACTGCACAAGCGTGGGTGCGCGTTGCTGCTGCTGGACCTGGATCATTTCAAGAACATCAACGACAGCCTCGGGCACAACGTCGGTGACGAGCTGCTCAAAGGCGTTGCCGAACGCTTCCTCGGGCTGTTTGCGCCCGGTATCACCCTGGCGCGGCTAGGCGGTGACGAATTCGCGGTGCTGGTGGAAAACTGCTCGCAGCCGGGTCAGGCCGCGGCTTTGGCCCGGCGTATCCTCGATGCCTTGAAAGCACCGTTGCAGCTCGGCGAGCAATCGCTGTTTATCAACGCCAGCATCGGCATCAGCCTGTTTCCCGGTGACGCCCTCAGCGCCGGGCAACTGCTGCGCAACGCCGACTCGGCACTGTTCAAGGCCAAGAACAGCGGACGTGACGGCTACGCGTTATATACCGAGGAACTCACTGCCCATGCCCAGCAAAGGGTCGAGATCGCCTTCGAACTGCGTCGCGCGCTCCAGCAGCAGGAGCTACGGGTGCATTACCAACCGGTGCACGACCTGGCCACCAGCCGGTTGATCGGCGTCGAGGCGCTGGTGCGCTGGGAACATCCCGTGCGTGGTCTGGTTTCGCCGGCGGAGTTCATTCCCATCGCCGAGCGCACGGGGTTGATCGCTCAGATCGATGCCTGGGTCATGGACCAGGCTTGTCGGCAAATGTGTCTTTGGCGACAGGCCGGTGTGGTTTTGTCATTCGTTGCGGTCAACGTCTCCAGCCGTTTGTTTGCTCGCCGCGAATTGTATGAGCAGGTCGCCCGCGTACTTCACGACACGGGCCTCGATCCGGCCTTCCTGGAGCTTGAGGTGACCGAAAGTGCGGTCATGGATGATCCGGAGGTGGCGCTGGAACAAATGCACCGTCTGCGGGAGTTGGGCGTGCGGTTGGCCATTGATGATTTCGGCACAGGTTATTCGTCGCTGCTGCGGCTCAAACGTCTACCGGTGCAGAAACTCAAGATCGACCAGGGTTTTGTCGCCGGGCTGCCCTGGGATGAAGACGACGCGGCGATCGTCCGGGTAATCATCGCCCTGGCCCGCAGCATGGGCATGCAGGTGCACGCAGAAGGTATCGAGCAGCGAGAGCAAGCGGCATTTCTGCTTGAACAGGCGTGTGAGCTCGGGCAGGGCTACTGGTTTGGTCGACCGGTTGTGGCGCAACAGTTGGATTGGAATCGTGCACCGGTGATTGGCTGAAAGCGGAATTGCGATTTGGTTATATAAAAATTCTTAAATAGTCTTTTTAAGAATATCTGCACTTATCTAATATTGCTCCCACGCCGCAAGCAGTGCCGCCCACTGCCAGGCATTCATTCCAAGGAGCAGCAGCATGAGCGCATCCCTACGTAGCGTTGACGGCCAGGACGAAGCAACCATCTTGCGCGAGATCCAGAGTGCATTGCGTGACCTGCGCTTTGGCGCGGTGGAGATTACCGTGCACAACGCCCAGGTGGTCCAGATCGAGCGCAAGGAAAAATTCCGCTTGCAACAACCGAGTCATAAACCGAGCTGAAGGATCACAGCCTGCGCCAGCCCCTGCCGGGGGGCTTGATGCAGGAGCTGCCGCAGGCTGCGATTCCGGTTACCGGACAAACGATTTCCAGAAGCCATAAAAACCAGAATTCCAGGAGCTTTCACCATGTCGTCGATTCGCCGTTATGCCTTGGCCGCCCTGGCCAGCGCTGTTTTTGCAGGTTCCGCGGTTGCCAAGGACTACGAGTTGCTCAACGTGTCCTACGACCCGACCCGCGAGCTGTATCAGGACTACAACGCCGAATTCGCCAGCTTCTGGAAAAAAGCCCATCCGGACGACACCGTGAAAATCCAGCAGTCCCATGGTGGTTCAGGCAAGCAAGGCCGAGCAGTAATTGACGGCCTGCGTGCCGACGTCGTGACCCTGGCCCTGGCCGGCGACATCGACGAAATCGCCAAATTGGGCAAGTCGCTGCCAGCGGACTGGCAAAAACGCCTGCCGGATGCCAGCACGCCTTACACCTCGACCATTGTGTTCCTGGTGCGCAAGGGCAATCCGAAGGGCATCAAGGACTGGGGCGACCTGATCAAGGATGACGTCTCGGTCATCACGCCAAACCCGAAGACCTCCGGCGGTGCCCGCTGGAATTTCCTCGCCGCCTGGGCCTACGGCCTGAAAGCCAACGGTGGCGACGAAGCCAAGGCCAAGGAATACGTGCAGGCGCTGTTCAAGCACGTGCCGATCCTCGACACCGGTGCCCGTGGCTCGACCATCACGTTCGTCAACAACGGTCAGGGAGACGTGTTGCTGGCCTGGGAAAACGAAGCGTTCCTGGCGCTGAAAGAGGACGGTGGCGCGGACAAGTTCGACATCGTCGTGCCGTCGCTGTCGATCCTCGCCGAACCGCCGGTGGCGGTGGTGGACAAGAACGCCGAGAAAAAAGGTAATGCCGAGATCGCCGAAGCGTACCTCAAGCACCTATACAGCCCGGCCGGCCAGGAAATCGCAGCGAAAAACTTCTATCGTCCGCGTGACAAGGACGTGGCCGCCAAATACGCCCGGCAGTTCCCGAAACTTGAGCTGGTGACTATCGACAAGGACTTCGGCGGCTGGAAAACGGCACAGCCTAAATTCTTCAACGATGGCGGTGTGTTCGACCAGATCTATCAGGCGCAGTAAGCTGCAGTAGAGCGCAATTCATGTGGGAGCGAGCCTGCTCGCGAAGGCGGTTGCACAGTCAATATTCATGTTGCCTGAGACACCGCTTTCGCGAGCAGGCTCGCTCCCACAGGCTGCGCCCGCTAACAGGCTGGCTTTGCTAACGGGTCCCGATTTACCGTCGGGCCAGTTTTAACCAAGGACCTTTATGTCGCGTCGCATATCCCCCGTCATACCCGGCTTCGGGCTGACGCTGGGCTACACCCTGGTGTACCTCAGTCTGATTGTGCTCATACCCCTGGCGGCGATGTTCGTACATGCCGCCCAACTCACCTGGGAACAGTTCTGGGCGATCATTTCGGCGCCGCGGGTGCTGGCAGCCTTGAAGCTCAGTTTCGGCACCGCGCTGTACGCTGCGATCATCAATGGCGTGATTGGCACGTTGCTGGCCTGGGTGCTGGTGCGCTACACCTTCCCGGGGCGCAAGATCATCGACGCGATGATCGATTTGCCGTTCGCCTTGCCCACCGCCGTGGCCGGTATCGCCCTGACCGCGTTGTACGCGCCGACCGGTCTGGTCGGCCAGTTCGCCACCGACCTGGGTTTCAAGATTGCCTACACCCCGCTGGGCATCACCCTCGCGCTGACCTTTGTGACGCTGCCGTTCGTGGTGCGCACGGTGCAGCCGGTGCTCGCCGACATTCCCCGTGAAGTCGAAGAAGCCGCCGCGTGCCTCGGTGCCAAGCCATGGCAGGTGTTCCGCCATATCCTCGTTCCGGCATTGTTGCCGGCCTGGTTGACCGGCTTCGCCCTGGCGTTTGCCCGGGGCGTGGGCGAGTACGGTTCGGTGATTTTCATCGCCGGCAACATGCCGATGAAAACCGAGATCCTGCCGCTGCTGATCATGGTCAAGCTCGACCAATACGACTACACCGGCGCCACCTCCATCGGCGTGCTGATGCTGGTGGTTTCCTTCGTCCTGCTGCTGCTGATCAACTTGTTGCAGCGGCGCATCGAAACCCCATAAGGAGGCGCGAACCATGTCCCAATCGTCTATTTCCGCCGCCTCCACCAACGCTGCCCGCCGCGGCAGCGCGGTTTCGCGGCGCATCCTGATCGGTCTCGGCTGGCTGGTTTTTGCACTGTTTCTGCTGTTGCCGCTGTTCATCGTGGTGTCCCAAGGCCTGAAGTCGGGCCTGGGTACTTTCTTCGCGGCGATCTTCGAGCCCGATGCGTTGTCGGCGCTCAAGCTCACGGTGATTGCGGTACTGATTTCGGTACCGTTGAACCTGGTGTTCGGCGTCAGCGCCGCATGGTGTGTGAGCAAGTATTCGTTCCGTGGCAAAAGCATGCTGGTGACGCTGATCGACTTGCCGTTCTCGGTGTCGCCGGTAATCGCTGGCCTGGTCTACGTGTTGATGTTTGGTGCCCAGGGCCTGTTCGGGCCATGGCTGTCGGATCACGACATCCAGATCGTATTCGCGCTGCCGGGCATCGTCCTGGCGACGATCTTCGTCACCGTGCCGTTCGTGGCCCGTGAACTGATCCCGCTGATGCAGGAGCAGGGCACCCAGGAAGAAGAAGCCGCGCGCCTGCTGGGCGCCAACGGCTGGCAGATGTTCTGGCATGTGACTGTGCCGAACATCAAGTGGGGTCTGATCTATGGCGTGGTGCTGTGTACCGCCCGGGCCATGGGCGAATTCGGCGCGGTGTCGGTGGTATCCGGGCACATTCGCGGGGTCACCAACACCCTGCCGCTGCACGTCGAGATCCTCTACAACGAATACAACCATGTGGCCGCGTTCGCCGTGGCGAGCCTGTTGCTGATCCTGGCGCTCTTCATCCTGCTGCTCAAGCAGTGGAGCGAAAACCGAATCAACCGCCTGCGCGCCAGCGCCGCGGAGGAATAAGTCATGTCGATCGAAGTCCGTAACGTCAGCAAGAATTTCAACGCCTTCAAGGCCCTCGACGATATCAGCCTGGACATCCAGAGCGGCGAGCTAGTGGCGCTGCTCGGCCCGTCGGGCTGTGGCAAGACGACCCTGCTGCGGATCATTGCCGGCCTCGAGACGCCGGACCAGGGCAACATCGTGTTCCACGGTGAAGACGTATCCGGCCACGACGTGCGTGATCGCAACGTCGGTTTTGTGTTCCAGCACTACGCCCTGTTCCGCCACATGACGGTGTTCGACAACGTCGCTTTCGGCTTGCGCATGAAGCCCAAGAACCAGCGCCCGAACGAAAGCCAGATCGCGACCAAGGTCCATGAGCTACTGAACATGGTGCAGCTCGACTGGCTCGCCGACCGTTATCCGGAGCAGTTGTCCGGCGGCCAGCGCCAGCGTATCGCCCTGGCCCGCGCCTTGGCGGTAGAACCCAAGGTGTTGCTGCTGGACGAACCGTTCGGCGCCCTCGACGCCAAGGTCCGCAAGGAATTGCGCCGCTGGCTGGCGCGGCTGCACGAGGACATCAACCTGACCTCGGTATTCGTGACCCACGACCAGGAAGAGGCCATGGAAGTCGCCGACCGGATCGTGGTGATGAACAAGGGCGTTATCGAGCAGATCGGCTCACCGGGCGATGTGTACGAGAACCCGGCCAGCGATTTTGTCTATCACTTCCTGGGCGACTCGAACCGTCTGCATCTCGGGGAGGACCGGCATGTGCTGTTCCGTCCGCATGAAGTGTCGCTGTCGCGCTCGGAACTGGAAGACCACCACGCCGCCGAAGTGCGCGACATTCGTCCGCTTGGCGCGACCACGCGGGTGACGTTGAAGGTCGAAGGCCAGAGCGAACTGATCGAGGCCGAAGTGGTGAAGGACCATGACAGCCTGGTTGGGTTGGCGAAGGGCGAGACGCTGTTCTTCAAGCCGAAGGTCTGGCAGAAGGTTTCAAACCTTTAAAAGCTTCGCGAGCAGGGCTCGCTCCCACAAGGGATTTGTGTACGACGCCAATCCAATGTGGGAGCGAGCCTGCTCGCGAAGGCGGCCTCAGGCTGCGGCCCGCTTCTGATTGACCCTTACCGGCCCGGCCTGCGCCTCGATCTGTTGTTTGAGGTCATGGCGCATGCCCAGCAGGAATCCCGCCTCGACCACGACGAACAACGGCCCGACAATCAACCCGGTCAGATCATCGACGAACGCCGGTTTGCGCCCTTCGTAATAATGGCCGACGAACTGGATCACCCAGCCCACCACAAACATGCCCAGGCCGCCGGCCAGCCAAATCGCGGTGTTTTGCGCGGCGAGCACCTGGCCCAGCCAGACGGCAAGCCCCAGCAGCACGGTCATCAGCACACCCAGGCGCAATTCCAGGCGCAGGTAGAACCAGGCACTGGCCACTGCAACCAGCAGCGCGGGCGAAATCAAAATCGCGCCAACCGGCCATCCCGGCCGTGACAACAGCACGGCGACGGCAACGAAAATCAGCGGAATACCGATGAAGTGGCTGGCGATGTTGCGTGGATCGCGGTGATAGGCCGCGTATTGACTGAGATGATCGACGAGGCTTTTCATTGTTGTTCCTCCTGAGGTGATGCCCGCATGATGCCCAGGTTCCACCAGGCGCTCTGTCAGCTAGCCGACACTTGTCCCGGAGTTTCCATGAATACTCATCCCTGGCACGCGCACTTGATGACCGGCCACTGGTACAGCCATCTGCCCGCCGAGTTACAGAATAGTCTGCTGGAGATGTCGCGGCTGCGTCGCCTGTCGCCCGGTCAGCGGTTGTTCAAGCGCGGCGATCCGCCGTGTGGCGTGTACGCGGTGCTCGAAGGGGCGGTGCGGATCGGCGCCGTCAGTGAGCAGGGCAAGGAAGCGCTGCTGAGCGTCGTGGAGCCACCCTATTGGTTCGGCGAAATCAGCCTGTTCGATGGCCAGCCACGTACCCATGACGCACAGGGGGTCGGGCAATGCACGTTGTTGCATGTACCTCAGGCCGGGCTGTTGGCTTTTCTCGAAGAACAACCGGGTTATTGGCGGCAGCTGGCCTTGTTGATGAGCCACAAGTTGCGCCTGACCTTCGTCAACCTCGAACACCTGAGCCTGATGCCTGCTCCGGCCCGCGTGGTCCATCGCTTGCTGATGATTGCCGAAGGCTACGGTGAAATCGAACCGGCCCGCCGGGTTCTGCAACTGCCCCAGGACCAACTGGCATTGATGCTTTCCCTGTCGCGCCAAACCACCAACCAGATTCTCAAGGATCTGCAGGGGCAGGGCATTCTTCAGCTTGGTTATGGCGAGATCGAAATCCTCGATATCGAGGGGTTGCGGCGGCTGGCTTCTACCTGAAGCCGACCACTTCTACGGATCGTGATTGCGCTACACTCGGCTAAATTGAATTAAATATAGTGCATTTTGTTAGTCTTATTAATTTTGCACTGTATACGATGCGGAGTTGGCGTATGGAAACCCTCGGTGCGTTGATCAGGCGATTGCGCAAGGAACACCGTCTTTCCCAGCAGGCATTGGCTGCGCAGTACGGCATGAGCCGCGCGACGATTTCGGGGATTGAAAACAATACTATTGCTGAAGTCGGCATTCGTAAGGTCGAAGCTATTCTCAATGGTTTCGGCTATCAGTTGACAGCGATTGCCCGTCCGGCGAAGCGCCCGACGCTCGACACACTGAAAAAGGACTCTTTCCATGACTGATGAACAAGGTCTGGACAGGTTGCAAGTCACCGTCAGCGAAGCGGCTATCGGCGTCCTCGGGCGAGGCCAACAGCGCAGCGATTCAGTGTTCACTTATGCACCTGACGCGGATGAGGAGCATTCGGTTTCGCTGACCATGCCAGCGCGTCTTGAAAGCTATAGCTGGGAGCCCGGCGTACCACCGATCTTTGAAATGAACCTGCCGGAAGGCGCCTTGCGTGAAGAGCTGGTGCGCCGTTTCAGCAAAGCGGTGCGGGGTTTTGACGACTTCGCCATGCTTGCCATCGTGGGACCTCATCAGCTGGGCCGGGTGGGTATTGGTCGTTTGCATACCGAGGCCGGGCCGCCCGAAACCAGTTTGGCGGACTTGTTGGTGCATGACGGGGCCGAGGGGCTGTTCGAGGATTTGCTGGACACCTACGGGCGATATTCGGGTGTTTCTGGAGTACAACCCAAAGTGTTGGTACGCGACAGCGCATCCGCTGTTGATCGCTTGACTCACCGGGGTGCTACACATCTGGTCAAGGCGTTTCGCTCGGACGAGTTCCCCGAGTTGGCCGCCAATGAATTCTTTTGCATGCGGGCCGCGTTGCATGCGGGGCTTGAAGTGCCGGAATTCGAGTTGAGCGAGCGCGGAAAATTTTTGATCGTCAAGCGTTTTGATCTGCCACGCACTGGCGAATATCTGGGCTTTGAGGATTTTTGTGTGCTCAACGGCTCGCCATCGAAAGCCAAGTATGACGGTTCGTATGAAGGCGCGGCCCGGCAGATCAAGGCGTTTGTTTCGCCTCATATGCTCAATCAGGCGCTGGAGTCCTTGTTTAAAATCGTGGCCCTCTCGGCCGGATTGAAGAATGGTGATGCGCACCTGAAAAATTTCGGGGTGCTTTATAACCACTGTGGCGCGGATGCATCTATCCGGCTCTCACCCGCCTACGACCTCGTCAGCACAGCGGTTTATATTCGTAACGACAACATGGCGCTCTTGTTAGGCGGTTCCAAAGCCTGGCCGAAATATAAAATGCTGATGGGGTTTGGCCGCTCGGCCTGCAATCTGACGGAGAGGCGCTGCAAGGATTTGTTGGAGCAGGTTATTCATGGGATGGACCTTGCGTTGGCCGAGATGCGTCGCTACATGGACGCTAACCAAACGTTCAGAGCAACTGGCGAGGCGATGGGCGAGGCGTGGAAGGCTGGGCTTGCACGCAGCCTCAAACCTGACAACGGCTGACCTGGGCCATCGCGAGCAGGCGCGCTCCCACAGGTTCCACGGGCACCGCAGATCATATGTGGGAGCGAGCTTGCTCGCGATGAGGCCGGCCCAGGTACGGTAGATCCCTAACGCAAGCCATCCCGAAACTGCCCCGGCGTCATCCCGGTCCAGCGCTTGAAGGCGCGGCTGAAGCTGCTGGTATCAGCAAAGCCCAGCAGATAACTGACCTCGCTCAATGAGCATTGCGGATCGCGCAGGTGTAGCAACGCCAGGTTTTCCCGACATTCATTGAGCAGCGCGTCGAAGCGGCAGCCTTCGTCGGCCAGATGCCGCTGCAGACTGCGCAGACTCAGGTGCATGGTCTGGGCGATGCGTTCGGCGCTGGGTTCGCCGTCGGGCAGTTGTGCTTCGATGGCGGCGCGGACCTTGCGCTCCCAGGTCAACGGCTGGAGCTGGGCGAGGGTGCGCTTGAGCACGGTTTCGTTGTGTTCGGCCAGTTCCGGGTTGGCGTCGTCCAGGTGACTGTCGAAATCGGCGAGGCTGAACTCCAGGCAATCGTGTCCGGCATCGAAGTGCACCGGTGAACGGAACACTTTGTGCCAAGGGGCGGGGTCTGCCGGCTCCGGTCGCCGCAGATAAACCGCCAGCGGGGCGTAATCGCGGCCGAGGCGGTTACGACAGGTGCGCACGTAAATCGCGGCGAACGCGTCGATGGCTTCCAGGGCCGGCGCCGGACGTCCCGCCGGTACGTCGAGACTGAAGCGGTAGCGATCCTCGCCACGGCTCAGTTGCAGGGTCAGCGCATCGCTGACCACCGGGTGATAGCGCACGATCCGCTCGAACACTTCCCGCAGGCTGCCGCTGGCTACCAGGGCATAACCCAGCGCATGAAAGGTGGTGGGGCTGACAAAGCGCGACACCCGCAGGCCGATCGCCGGATCACCGCTGGCCTGCACCGCGAGCGCCCACAGGCGCGTGGTGGCCGAGAGCGGATAACGGGCGTTCGGGTCGTCCATCCATTGTGGGTCCAGGCCCGCCTCCAGGCACAAGGCATGGCTGTCCAGGCCCAGTGCATCGAGCTGTTTGCGCAGGGCGCGGGTCCAGCTGGCGAGGGAGGTTGGTTCCGTCATGGCAATTGGCGCTTGCGGTCAACAGGTTGGCGTCTGCGGCTATCACCCCGTGAGGCAAGGCCCGGCAGGATTAGCTCATCGATAACAGAGGATTAAGCCATGCACGGCACTTGCGCAAGCCCCGAGCGATTGAATGCACAGCAGCGCGCCGCCCATATTCGCCAGGTGGTCCTGGCCCGGGGCGAAGAATTGCGCGAGCGCTATCCGATCCTGCGGCATCAGGATGCGCTGGGCGCGGGCATCCTGGCGTTCGCCCTGGCGGGGATGACCGGCTCGGCGCTGCTCTACATCAACGGCTATCTGGCCGGCTGGGCGTGCCTGCTGCTCAACGCCTTTTTTGCGTCCCTGACCCACGAGCTGGAACACGACCTGATCCACAGCATGTATTTTCGCAAGCAGCGCGTGCCGCACAACCTGATGATGGGCCTGGTCTGGCTGGCGCGGCCGAGCACCATCAATCCGTGGATTCGCCGCCACCTGCACCTCAATCATCACAAGGTTTCCGGCAGCGAGGCGGACCTGGAGGAGCGCGCGATCACCAACGGCGAGCCGTGGGGATTGGCGCGCTTGCTGATGGTTGGCGACAACGTGATGTCGGCGTTCATTCGCCTGCTGCGAGCCAGGACCTGGGCGCACAAGCGCAGCATCCTCAGGCGCACGCTGAAGGTGTATTTCCCGTTGGCGCTGTTGCATTGGGGCGCGTGGTACGTGTTCCTCGGTTTCCATGGCGCCAACGCGGTTGCCGGGCTGCTCGGCACTTCGATCGACTGGTCGACCAGCACTCTGGCGACCCTGCACGTCATCGACATCGCGGCGGTGGTGATCATCGGCCCGAATGTGCTGCGCACCTTTTGCCTGCACTTCATCAGCTCGAACATGCATTACTACGGCGACATCGAGCCAGGCAACGTCATCCAGCAGACCCAGGTGTTGAACCCTTGGTGGCTGTGGCCGTTGCAGGCGTTCTGCTTCAATTTCGGCAGCAGCCACGGCATCCATCATTTCGTGGTGAAGGAGCCGTTCTACATTCGCCAGATGACGGTGCCGGTGGCGCACAAGGTGATGCGGGAGATGGGCGTACGCTTCAATGATTTCGGCACGTTTGGGCGGGCGAATCGGTTTGCAGCCGAGGAAGGGGTAGCTAGGGAAGAAGCGAAGGCGATCCAGGCTTAGGAACAAGAACATGCCTTTGTGGCGAGGGAGCTTGCTCCCGCTGGGCTGCGCAGCAGCCCCAGGATCTTGCGGTCGCTACGCACTGGAGCCAGCCCGGCCGAGCGGGAGCAAGCTCACTCGCCACAGAAGTGAATCAAAGCAGAAAACGGGTCAGAACTGATAACTCACCGTAGCCGCCACGTTGCGCTCCTCGCCCATGTAGCAATAGCTCAGGCTGGCGCATGACGCGATGTAGGTCTCGTTGGTCAGGTTGTTCGCGTTCAGGCGAACATCCACGCCCTTCAAGCCAACCTTGCCCAGGTCATACCCCACCGAGGCATCGAACAGCGTGTACGACGGCACCTTCATGGTGTTTTCCGCGTCGGCCCAGCTGTAGCCGACATACCGCACGCCGCCGCCCAGCCGCAGGCCATCGAGCGTGCCGCTGTCGAATTTATAGTCAGCCCACACCGATGCCATGTGGCGCGGGGCCTGGGTCGGAGAGTTGCCTTTGTTTTCGATGATGTCGGTGGGCGTGCTCAGGGTGCTGACCATCGATTTCGAGTATTCGATGTCGGTGAAGGTGTAGCTGCCCAGCACCTTGAACTGCTCGGTCAACTGCATGTGCGCTTCCAGTTCCAGGCCCTGGGAACGAACTGCGCCAACGGCGCGGTAGAAGTTTTCCTGGGGCAGCTTGGTCGCCAGGTTCTCCTGGTCGATGCGGAACAGCGAGGCAGTGTACAAGTCGTCGGTGCCCGGCGGCTGGTATTTCAGGCCCAGTTCCCACTGCTTGCCATCGGTAGGCGATA
Organism: Pseudomonas sp. R1-15; assembly: GCF_051132085.1. Classification (NCBI taxonomy): domain Bacteria; kingdom Pseudomonadati; phylum Pseudomonadota; class Gammaproteobacteria; order Pseudomonadales; family Pseudomonadaceae; genus Pseudomonas; species Pseudomonas sp. R1-15. Next base: position 193,487 of record NZ_CP071660.1, read on the forward strand.
GCGGATTGCCGGCGCTGTCGGCGTAGGAGTTGGGGTTGAACGACTCGGAGTAGCTGATGTACGGCGCCAGGCCGTTGTCGAACAGGTACAGCGCCCCGACGCGGCCGGTGAGTTTGGTGCGCTTGTCGTTGATCTCGGTGCCTTCCGGGCGCCCGAATTCGGCGATGCGGTTCTCGTCCGAGGTCTCGACCCAATCCTGGCGCAGGCCCAGGGAGAAGCGCCACTTGTCCATTTCGATCAGGTCTTGCACGTAGACGCCGGTCTGCTCCAGGCGCCGCAGGTAGCTGGTGGGGCTGAAGTAGCTGATCGCCGAGTTGCCATAGACCGGGTCGAAGGCGTTGATCGGCGCGAGGCTGCCGCTGGTCCAGTCGACCACGGTCTTGCGCCGCTGGTAGTCGGCGCCCATCAGCACGGTGTGTTTGGTGGCGCCGGTGAAGAATTCCGCCTGGAGCATGTTATCGACGATGAAGGCGTGGAGCTTTTCTTCAGCGCCGGTGTAATAGCGGTTCAGCTCGTTGCTGGTCGGCGTGGTCCAGTCGTAGGCATAGACCTGGTCATTGCTGACGTCCGAATCCAGGTAGCGGAAATTCTGTCGGGCGGTGAAGACGTCGTTGAAGCGGTGTTCGAACTGATAGCCGAACGACTGCTGGTCACGTTCGTAGCCGTCGACGCCAGGCTCGCCTTCGAAGAAGTTCTCCGAAATCCGCCGGCCGTTGCGCTTGTGCAAGGTGCCGTTCGCCGGCATGCCGCCGTGGTAGCCGCCGTCGGGGTCATGCTGCAGGTAGGCTTGCAACGTCAGCGAGGTGTCTTCGCTAAAGTCGATGCTCACTGTTGGCGCGAGGGCGAAGCGCTTTTCCTTGTTGTGGTCGAATTGCGTGTCGGACGTATCGGCCAGGCCGACCAGGCGGTAGGCGATGCGCTTGTCGTCATCCACCGGGCCGCTGAAGTCGAAACCCATGCCGCGTTGGCCTTGGGTACCGACCGTGGCCTGGATCTGGTGATAGGCCTCGTACAGCGGTTTCTTGCTGGTGAGCGCCACCAGGCCACCCGGCGAGCTGCGGCCATAGAGCACGGAGGACGGGCCCTTGAGGATGTCGACCCGTTCGAGGAAATACGGATCGACCTGAATCGAGCTGTAGGTGCCGCTGTCACCCATCGACTTCAGACCGTCCAGGTAGATGTTGTCCACCGAGCCATCGTTGAAGCCGCGCATCGCCACGTAGTCGTAGCGGTGGGTCGCGCCATAGGGGTTGGTCAGCACGCCAGGGGTGTAGCGCATGGCCTGGGACACGGTTTGCGCGCCCTGGTCGTCCATTTGCTCGCGCGTGACCACCGATACGCTTTGCGACGTTTCCCGCAGGGCGGTACTGGTCTTGGTCGCCACCTGGCTGTGGGTGGCGTTGTAGCCTTCCATGCTGCCGAGAGCGTTACCCAGGGCGAAGCCTTTGACGTCGGTGGTCGGCAACGCCAACGTGCTTTCGGGGGCCACGGTTTGCAGCACATAGCTGCCGCTATCCTGGCTGACGGCAACCAGCCCGGAGCCGCTGAGCAACTGCTGCAGGGCCTGGTCCGCCGAATATTCGCCTTTCAGGCCCGGGGACTGGACGCCGCCGGTTTGTCCAGGGGTACTTGCCAAGGTGATACCGGCCTGGCGGGCGAACTGGTTGAGTACCTCGCTCAACGGGCCGGCGGCTATGTTGTAGCTCTGGCGGCCGGCGATCGCGCCATCCTGCGCCGCGACAGCGGACATCGGTAGGGCGCCAACACCGAGCGCGGTGCTCAACAGCGCGGCGCGGATGGCCTGGCGCAGCAGGCCGGTGGGCGAGGAACAGCCGAGGGAAGTCTTGATAGTCACGCGCTCAGTCATTGTAGGTTTCCGTTGGAGTCGCTGGAGGCAGATAAGCGTTGCTTACTGTCCTAGCCGGACGCCCGCGCAAAACCCGCCAAAAAAAATCAGGCCGTACGCTCCACCGTGATCCACCAGCGGGTTCGGTAGTGTATTTGCACGGGGAGCGTGTGCGGCAGGACGGCCAGCAGCTTGTCGGTGTCTGCCAGACGGAAGACGCCTGACAAGCGCAAATCGGCGATCGAGGCGGAGCATTTCAGGTAGCCCCGGCGGTAACGTCCCACTTCGTTGAGGAAGTCTTCCAGGCGCATGTTGCGCGTGACGATCAAGCCGTCCGCCCAGGCGCCGGCGTCCATGTCCAGGGGGGGCGCGAGCGCCGCGGTGGATGCGTTGATCAGGTAGCTTTGGCCAGCTTCCACCTGGATCGGGACGCCGTCGCTGCCCACATGCGAGCGGATGGCGACGTGTCCGCTGGTGACACTCAGGCGCGTGCAGTCGTTGTCCTGGCGCACGACGAAGCGGCCCTCCAGCCCCTCGAACAAGCCGTGTCGGCTTTTTACCAATAATGGGCGTCCGGGATCGCGGCCGCAGGTGAGCATGATTTCGCCGCGCGTCAACGTGATCAGGCGTTGTGAAGCCGTGTAGTCAAGGTCGGCCGCGCTGTTGGTATTGAGCTCCAGTCGCGTGCCGTCTGGCAGTTGGAAGCCACGTCGTTCGCCGGTGGCGGTCGCAAAATCGGCGCTCCACGGCTGCCAGCCCAGGTCCTTGCCCAGCCAGGCGGCGCAGCCCATCACCGCCACGCCTGACAACAGCTTCAGGGCCTGGCGCCGGCCGAGGCGCTGGGCGCTGGTCTCCAGGGTTTCGAGGGCAGTCCGGGCGCCAGGTACCGCCCGCAGGCTGGAAGTCAGTTCGCTGTGCAGCGATTGCACCCGTTGCCAAGCCAGTTCGTGGTCATGGTGAGCGATGCGCCAGGCCTCGCACTGTTGGCGCAGGGCCGGGTTGGCGGCATGATTGCGCAGGCGCAGCAACCAATGGATCGCTTGCTTGACCACCTGCTGTGATGGGCCCCGGCCCGAAGGCTGGTCCATTGGTTCAATCTTCATAGCGCAGCACATAGCAGTGATACAACGCGTCGGCAACGTAGCGTTCCACCGAGCGCAGGGAAATGCCCATCTGTTCGGCAATCTGCTTGTAGGTCAGGCCTTCGCACTGGGCCAGCAGGAACGCCTTGCGCACGTTGGGCTTGAGGCCTTCGAGCATCCGGGCGATGGCCTCCAGCAGCTCCAGGATCAATGCCTGGGCTTCGGCGCCGGGCGTTTGCGCTTCCGGCAGGTGCGCGATGGTCTCAAGGTAGGCGCGTTCGATTTCCGCTCGGCGCCAATGGTCAATCACCAAGCCCTGGGCGATGGTGCGCAGGAAGGCGCGTGGCGCCTTGAGTTCCAGGCGTTCGGTGCGTTGCAGCAGGCGCACGAAGGTGTCCTGGGCCAGGTCCGCTGCATCGGCGGCATTGCCCAATCGGTTGCGCAGCCATGTGTGGAGCCAGCCGTGATGGCTACTGTAGAGCGCCTGTACTGCAAACTGGGGGGATGACATGAACGCGACGGCCTGGAGTCACAAATGATAATAGGTCGCATTGTCATCAGCGCGGGTCAATTTTGCAACCACCATTCATTCGCCTGCGGGCGTCACGGGACGCCGATCAAGCCGTTCCGTCGGACAATCGAACAGCGGCCTAATTTTTTGTAGGCATTGGCCGACAGAGTGATATAGGTGCACCAAAATGGAGCGGATCCAATATCGCGCCCACCGGTTACATGGCAGTTGCACTCCACTTCCTGCATAAGAAGCCCACCCATGAATCTCAAGTTCAGTCACAAAATCCTCCTGGCCGCCTCTGGTGTGGTGGTCCTGGCTTTTGCCCTGTTCACCCTCTACAACGATTACCTGCAGCGCAACACCATCGGTCGAAGCCTGGAATCGTCCATCGAGCAATCCGGCGACCTGACAGCCAGCAGCGTCCAGAACTGGATGAGCGGTCGTGTGCTGGTGTTGGAGAACCTGGCGCAGAACATCGCACACCAGGGCGCGGGGGCCGATTTGCCGGGGCTCGTCGACCAGCCGGCCTTGACCTCGAATTTCCAGTTCACCTACGTCGGCCAGAACACCGGCGTTTTCACTCAGCGGCCTGACGCCAAGATGCCCGACGGCTACGACCCGCGTCAGCGCCCTTGGTACAAGCAGGCGGTCGCCGCGGATAAAACCATGTTGACCCCGCCCTACATGGCGGCCGTCGGCGGGCTGGTGGTAACCATTGCCCTGCCGGTCAAGCACAACGGCGAACTGCTCGGTGTGGTGGGTGGCGACCTGAGCCTGGAAACCCTGGTGAAGATCATCAACTCGGTGGATTTCGGTGGCATCGGCCATGCATTCCTGGTCAGCGGCGACGGTCAGGTGATCGTCAGCCCTGACAAAGACCATGTGATGAAGAATCTCAAGGACATTTACCCAGGCACGCCGGTGCGCATCGGCAAAGGTATCCAGGAAGTCGAGTTGAACGGGGAGGACCGCATCCTTTCGTTTACCCCGGTGGCAGGCTTGCCGAACGCCGAGTGGTATATCGGACTGTCGATCGACAAAGCCAAGGCCTACGCGCCACTGAGCCATTTCCGTACGTCTGCATTGATTGCGATGTTCGTCGCGGTGGCGGCGATTGCGTTGCTGCTGAGCCTGCTGATCCAGGTATTGATGCGTCCGTTGACCACCATGGGCCGTGCCATGCAGGACATTGCCCAGGGCGAAGGCGACCTGACCCGCCGTCTCGTCGTGCAGGGCAAGGATGAGTTCGCTGTGCTGGGTGGCTCGTTCAACCAATTCGTGGAGCGCATCCATGCATCGATCGCCGAAGTGTCTTCGGCCACGCGGCAGGTGCACGATTTGTCGCAACGGGTGATGACATCGTCCAACGCCTCGCTTGTCGGCTCGGATGAGCAGAGCGCCCGCACCAACAGCGTGGCCGCCGCGATCAACCAGCTGGGCGCCGCGACCCAGGAAATCGCCCGCAATGCCGCCGATGCTTCGCAACAGGCCAGCGGCGCCAGCGAGCAAGCCGATGACGGGCGCCAGGTGGTGGAAAAAACCATCCAGGCGATGACCGCGCTGTCGCAGAAGATCAGCCTGTCGTGCACCCAGATCGAAACCCTGAACGCCAGCACCGACAACATCGGGCACATCCTCGATGTGATCAAGGGCATCTCCCAGCAAACCAACCTGCTGGCCTTGAACGCCGCCATCGAAGCGGCCCGTGCCGGTGAAGCCGGGCGTGGCTTTGCGGTGGTGGCCGACGAGGTGCGCAACCTGGCGCACCGCACGCAGGAGTCGGCCGAGGAGATCCACAAGATGATCACTTCGTTGCAGGTCGGTTCTCGTGAAGCGGTGACCACCATGAACGCCAGCCAGGCTTCCAGCGAAGAAAGCGTGGAAGTGGCCAACCAGGCCGGCCTGCGCCTGGTCAGCGTGACCCAGCGTATCGGTGAGATCGACGGCATGAACCAGTCGGTGGCCGCCGCGACCGAAGAACAGACCGCCGTGGTGGAAACCCTTAACATGGATGTCAGCCACATCAACCTGCTGAACCAGCAGAGCGTCGCCAACCTCAACGAAACGCTGAAGGATTGCGATGCCTTGTCCCAACAGGCCAATCGGTTGAAGCAACTGGTGGACAGCTTCAAGATCTGATCCAGCCGAACCAGCGCCATCGCGCTGGTTCTCCATGGCTTTCCTCGTGGCGAGGGAGCTTGCTCCCGCTGGCCTGCGAAGCGGGCCCCGGCAGTCTCCAGGCGGACCGCATCAGCCGGTTTGGCGACTGCTGCCAGCCGAGCGGGAGCAAGCTCCCTGGCCACGGGGGTTTTGGGTTGTCCATAAGGGGGCGGTGTCCGGGCTGACGCTTTCGCGAGCAGGCTCGCTCCCACAAGGGAGTAGTGGTCAGGTGAACATCTTCACCACGTTCTCCATCGCTTCATCGGCGAACCCTTGCAGGAAATCCCTGAAGCCCGACGGGGTATGGGCGTCGGTGTGGTCGGCAATGATGGTCCAGGTGGCGCGGCAGCGGTTGTCCGCCAGGGGCTCCACGCGCATGGCCGCCCAGAGGTTGTCGATGCCCAGGGTGTTGTAGATCAGCGTCCAGGTCATGTGCATGGCCTGGTCGTCACGGCTGTTGAGCTGTTCCACCACCAGGTTCTGTCCGTCGACGAAGAATTTCTTGCGCAGGGATCTCACCCCTTCGCCTGTCATCTCGATGCGCGCAAGCGCGGGAATAAAGCGGTTGAACCCGCCAAAGTCGCCCACTACTTCCCAGACTCGCGCCGCGTCAGCGGACACTTGCACCGAGGTTTCAACGTGGCAGGCTTGAGGATTCTTGATCAGTGTGTCGGGTTGAAATGTCGTCATGGTCTTGCTCCTTGCTTTGGGGTGGGATGGTTCAGATGAAATCAATGGCCTTGAGGTAGTCCGCGCCACGGCGTAGCAGGGCCGGGGACTTTTCCGGGTAGCGCGCGCCCATCTGCCGCACGCCGGACCGGGCGTTGTCATGACGGATCAGCGAGATGTCGCCGATGTCCTCCTCGAAGCCGTTCAGATAGAAGCCCAGCACGCCGAACAACGCGTTGTCGGCATCGACCCGCGCCAATTGCCGTTGCCAGTCGGCGACGCTCACCAGGGAAAACGCCCGGCCGCTGTCACGGAACGACGCCACGTAGGCGTCCCAGCTCAGCGGTTCGGGGTTGTGCAGGTTGAACACGGCCTGGTTCGGTTGGTAGCGGCTGGCGTGGAAGGCGATGAAACGGGCCAGGAAGTCCACCGGCATCAGGTCGAAGTTGAGCGACAGGGCCGGCACCTGGCCGAGCTGGATCGAGCCCTTGAGCATCAGCATCAACCGGTTCTTGTGGGGTTGGCAGACCCCCGTCTGGCTGTTGAAGCTGATGTTACCGGGGCGGAACAGGTTCACCCGCACGCCAAGGTCACGGGCCCGCTGCAGGATCCGCTCGCCGACCCATTTGGACAGGTTGTAGCCGTTCTTGATGTAGATCGGCGGTGTCTGCGCCGCTGGCTGCTCCAACACCTGGCCATCGGCGTCCAGGGCGCTGGAAGCCGAAAGCGTCGAGACGAAGTTGAAGATCTTCTTGCGCCGGCCTTCGCACAGGCGCAGGCATTCGAAGATCGGCTCGACGTTGTCCCGCGCCAGGGACTCGTAGTCGAGCACGTGGTTGACGTGGGCCGCATTGTGCACCAGCGCGCCGAAGGTGCTGTCGATGCGTTGGTAGATGTCGTCCGGCAAACCCAGTTGCGGTTGGGTGATGTCGGCGGCGTAGACGCTGACGCGACTCAGGTCCAGGTGCTCCAGGCGATTGTCCCGCAGCGCCTGGGCGAACCGTTCGGCCGCGCTTTGCCCGCCGGACTCACGCACCAGGCACGCAACCTCGGTGGCGCCCCACGCCAGCAACGCCTCGACGATGTGTACGCCGAGAAAGCTGTTGGCACCGGTCACCAACACTTTGTGCACGTCACCGCTCTGGCTGATGGGCAGTGGATCAAGGTTGAGCTCCGCCTCGGCGTCGATGAAAGCCTGCGGGCTCAGCGTTGACGTATCGCTCTGTTCGGAGTCGTCGAGCAGCTTCGCCAGGGTGATCAGTGTCGGCGCTTCGATGAAGCGATTGATCGACAGGCTACGGCCGAACGACTGGCGGACGCTCAGCAGCAATTGCGACAACAGAATCGAATGCCCACCGAGGTTGAAGAAGCTCTCGTCGGTGGCGATGTCCTCGGCCGGCAGTTCCAGCAGCTCGGCCCAAAGCGCTCGCAGCTGGTTTTCCAAGGCGTTCTGCGGCTGGCGTCCCTGGCCTCCGGCCTGGACCAGCACCGCCGAGGCAAGCAACGCCCGGCGATCAACCTTGCCGTTGCTGGTGTAAGGCAGGCTGGGCAGCTCGATGTAGGCCGTCGGGTGCATGTAGCTGGGCAACCTTTCCTGCACATGTTCGCGCAATGCCTGAAGAGCCGCGCCGGGAAGTTCTTGCACAGGGTTCACCAGGAACGCCAGGATCCGCCGTCGTTCATCCACCCCCACCGCCACCTGACGAAACAGCTGGCTGTCGCGCAGGCAATGTTCGATCTCCTCGGGCTCGACCCGAAAGCCACGGATCTTCACCTGGTTATCGCGACGTCCACACAGCTCGATCCCAGCGTCCGTCCACTGGCCGATATCACCGGTGCGATAGGCCCGCAGCGTCTGCCCGGTGGGCAACGTCAGGTTGAGGTAGCGCTCGGCGGTCAGTCCCGGAGCGTTCAGGTACCCCAGGCCGACACCCGGACCGGCAATGTAAAGCTCACCGGGCGTGCCGTCGGGCACCGGTTGCCGTTGCTCGTCCAGAATCAGCAACCGGGCATTGGCAATGGGCCTGCCAAGGTTGCGGTTGTTGTCGCCGCTGCCGAACTGCCGCGTGGTCGCCAGCACCGTGGTTTCGGTCGGGCCATAAATATTGTGGAAGCAGCACTGTGGCGCCAGTTGCTCGATCACATACGGCTCGCAGACATCCCCTCCGGTGACCAGGTGTTCCAGCCCCAGCGGCGCGTCCAGCGGCAGTACGCTCAGCAGTGCCGGTGGCAGGAAGGCGTGGCTGACGCGCTGTGCGCGAATCAACGCGACCAGTTGCTGCGGGTCGCGGCGCTGGTCTTCGCTGGGCACGACCAACAGTCCGCCCTGGATGAACGTCGGCAGGATGTCCAGCAGCGACGCGTCGAAGTTAATGGTGGAGAACTGCAGTGCGCGACTGTCGCGCTTCAACTCGACATGGTCGCAGTACCACGCGCAAAAATGGCTGAGGTTGCGCTGGCTGAGCAACACGCCTTTGGGCTGGCCGGTGGTGCCGGAGGTGTAGATCGCCACGGCCGGCTCGTCGATGCCCGCCACGCGCCGGATTGTCGAGAGCGGGATGGCCGGTTTCGAAGTGGGCAGTCGATGGACGTTCAGCCTGGGTACCGCGCAGTCGTCCAGATCGCTTTGCACGTCATGCAGCAGCAGATCGGCCTGGGCATTTTCCAGGATGAAGCGCCGCCGCTGCGCCGGGTGTTGCGGGTCCAGCGGCAGGTACACCGCTCCGCATCCCAGCACCGCCAGGATCGCTGCATACAGCGGCGCGGATTTGGGCAGGCACACGCCGATTATCCTCGGGCGGTCAGTCGCGCCCGGCAGGATTTCCAGCATCGATTGTTGCAACCTGAGCGTCAGGTCGCGCAAGGATCGGTAGTCGATGAGCTGACCGTCGACCCACAGGGCCGGTTGCGTCGGCTGATCAAGCATGCGTTGTTCGATGCTGTGCATCACTGGCACTTGGGCGGCGGCCAGGAGCCAGGGCACCGGGGCGCGGTTGAGGTGGTGTTCCAAAGCCAGCGGCTCCAGCGCATCGAGCCCGTGCAGGAGCTCGTCTGCAACGTCGGTTTCCAGCGTCGGCCAGGTGTCGAAGCGGGTCTCGTCCCTCGAGAGCTGGCTGACCAGCCGGGCGCCGTGCTCGACCACCGCCGCCATTGCGCAGAGGCGCAATGACTGGCCGTTGCCCCGGTTTGGCGGGGCAACCACGGCCTCGGATAACAGGCGCTGTGCAGCGTCGCGGAAAACCACCACCGGTTGCGGTAATGCCTGGCCTGGCAGGGCCTGGAGCGCCACGCGCACATGAAGTCGAAAGCGCGCCTGCGTGGCACACGGCAGCGTACCGTCATCGATCGACAGGTCTACCGCGCCGTGGGCGGTTGGCGATCGAAAATCCCTGACCGAATGACCGTGAAGTTCAAGTTCCCGGGCCAGTTCGGCCATGGCCTGGCTGGTGCCGGATAGCGCAATTTCGAGGCGTTTCATCGAAAGCTCCTCATGGTGTCAGGTAGTCGGCCAGGGCATCGCGCACGCACGGTGAAGCGAGCATCGAGCTGGTGCGAAAAAAGCGTGTGATGTTGCCCACCAGCGGGTGAAAGCGATTGATCGGGTACGCCAACGCACTGGCCTCATCCAGCAGCGACTGACGTACCGATTCATCGACGGGCAGATGGGCGATCAGCTCGAAATCGAACTGTTGTTGCAGGTCGCTCGCCAGGTACTCGGCAATGAAGCCGGGCATCAGTTGCGCGATGGCTTGGCGGTCTTCTTCCGGTGCGGTGCGCCAGTAAATCTGCACCAGCCGTGTCCAGAAACCGGAGTGTCGGCCCTCATCCTGCAAGTGGTCCGCCATCAGACCCTTGATCGAGGCCTTGACCGAATCATCCCGGGCAAAGGCCGCCACTTCGTTGGTCACCGTGTTCTCGGCAATGGCGATGCAGATCAGCTCCACGGCACTGAGCAAATGCTCCGGTGCGCGCGCCAGCGTGGCTGGGACCGCGCGGCTGAGTTCGATCTGGTCGGGCAGCGGGATCGGCTCGATGCCGGTCATGTCGATGGTCTGTTGCATGAAGTCCATGGCCACCAGCGCGTGATAGTCCTCATCCACCACCACAGTCATCGCGTCGTAGCGACAGGCGAACGGAAACTCGATGCCGAAGCGGTTCTTGGCGATGCGCCGCGCGGTGTGGTCCACCAGCTCAGTCTCGAAAATCACCACGTCATTGATGAATTTGTAGAGGCTCTGCACCAGGACAAAATCGCGCAACTGCGGGCAGTGGCTGAGAAAGGTCTGGCTGTGCACAAGAGGCTGACGGCTCATGGGGAAGATCAGCTTGTCGTCATCCTCGACCCGGCGCCGTGGTCGGGTACGGATGGTGGCGCGGCTTTCCCAGGTGTCGGCGAAGGACTGGTATGAAATGGCGTTCATGGCGTCACCTGCGCAACCGGCAGGGCCATGCTCTGGCGCAAGCCATCCCACAACGCCGCGCGGCTGTGGACGGCGGCGAGGGCGGCGGCAAGGACTTCGCGCTCGCGCTGGGGGTCGCCATCGATCAGCCGTGCCAGGAGTTTTTCCGCCGCCGGGCCGTGGTCTTCGGAGTCCACTTCGATATGCCGTTGCAGGTAATAACGAAACGTCGGTGCCTGGTCCAGGCCGATGCCCCAGGCATCCAGCATGCGCTGGAACATCTGCGGGATGACGCTTTCGCGACCGTGCACGAACGCGGCGGCCACGCTGTGGGCCGGGGCGTGCAAGGCATTGTGCAAGGTCTGGCGTACGAAGCGCGCCGCGGCCGGGTCTACCTCGACGCTGTCCAGCGCGGTCTCGGGGCTGACGCCTTCCTGTTGCAGGGCAATGAATTGCTCAATGGCCCGGGTATCCGCGCCGACCTCGCGCATGGCGTCCAGGTACAGCTCGAAATGGCTGCAATAGCCCGCTCCGGGACGGTCATCGGATTCTTCCCCCAAGACGATTTCATTGATCAGCCGTGCTGCGTGCGGGTCGGCCGGAGGTAGCCACGGCAACTGGATACAGGTCAGCTCGCGCTGTAGGCGCTTGGTCAGGGACATGAAATCCCACACAGCAAAAACATGACTTTCCATAAAACGGCGCAACAGGTCGATTGATGTTATTTCAGAAAAAACCGGGTGTTCACCAAGTTCGAGTTTCTTCAGGAATAGTTGTTCTTTGGTTGGCTGCATTGGAACGTCCTCATCAATGATTTTTGTCCGGAAGTTGCTTCGCCAGTTTTTTCGGTGCGAGCGAGCGCGTGAACCGGAGTCCATGTTTTCTTGATACAGATGTTTTATTTTTGCTCAGGGTTGAAAGGCCTGCTGGAGGCCTTTCTGTCATGAGTTTCGGGGCCGAAGGCAACTCGACGTAGAAAAAGTTAGTGCATGTAACAAAGGCTCTGCAAGTTATTTTTTATATATTTAAGTTGGCGTATTTCTTGGGCGTGAAGAGGGCCGTTAAAACTTTTCATATAAGTTTTACTGGGTCGAAGTTGCTCCTTCCGATTTATAACTATCAGAATCGAATGGTACGAGTGAATGCCTCACCCGGAGCACTTCAGAGAACGGGAATTAAGTAAGTGATGTTTTGTGGGCGGGAGACCGACCAGACTTGCGGGTCATCTCGCCGTTCGGACGACGCTCCTTGCGTGATGGCTTCGATTCGCCTGGGCCACAGCCAGGCGCTGACTTCTTCAGGTCTTTTTTGAATCGATAAACGCAAGAGTGAGCCCAAATGGATAGCAGTTCCATCGGACTGACGTCGCGATGGAACGCGGGCGCAGACAGACCGCGCCGGGCAAGGCCATGGGGGGTGTGGGAAGGATGTGTAAAAAAGTGCTACGCCGACCGCGTCGCCGGCGCAGAGATGGGGTTGCGCTTATTGGTTGAGGTATCGGCGCATGGTGACGGAGGCTTTTTCCAAGTGCTGCTCCAGCAAGGCGACCGCTGTGTCGACATCCTTCGCCACCGCGGCTGCGAGCATCGCGCGGTGGTCGTCCTGGGTCAGCGTGCCCAGGCCCATCGATGACATGTGAAAACGCAGGAAACGCTCTTCCTCATTGAGCTCGTGCTCGACCAGGTCAAGCAGCTTGGCGTTGGGTGCCCTGTGGTAAAGCGACATATGAAACAGCCGATTGAGCCTGGCGATCTCGGCGTAGTCGGTTTGCGCCTCGAGTTGCTCGATGTACTGGGCGGCCATCGTCAGGTCGTTATCGTTGAGCAGCGGAACGGACAGGCGCAGGGCGAAGCTTTCCAGGACCGAACGCAAGGCATAGGTCTCGATCGCATTGCTGGTGATCAGCGGAGCCACCACGGCGCCCTTGTGCTGTACCACGTTGAGCAATGACTGCGCCTCGAGCTGGCGTAATGCCTCGCGTACCGGCATGCGGCTGACGCCGAACAGGTCGGCCAGTTCCTGTTGGCGTAGCGCGGTGCCACTGGGCAGGCGCCCATCGAGAATGGCTTCGCGCAGCGAGCTTTCGATCACGGCGCGGGCCTGGGATGCGGGAATGGGGCCGTTGACCTGGATAGTGCTTAACGGGTTGGGCTTCTTTGTCACGACAACACCCTGACTGGTAGTAACGAAATTGGATCCAAGCCAACATTAGTTACAGATTGCCAAGCCGTCAAAGTCTCGCGGCGCCGGTTCCTGAACTAAAGTTTAGACTGCTTGCGGTGATTGCATCCTGCCATTGTCTTTTGCCCGGCCAGGCTTCACCATCCAACGAATTTTCCAACGGCCCTTTTCGGACGTATTCCCCTTGGCTGCACCTTTTCCTGTCCTCAGGTCCATGCGTTGGCTGTGTTCGGCATTGTTGCTGGCCGGCCTGCTGCTGGGCGGCCTGCGGGCCGATTGGGACTTTGCGCAGATCAGCCGCCGGGCGCAAGCGTTATATGGGCCTTTGGGCGAAGGGCAGCAACGGATCGACGCGTGGCAGCAACTGTTGGCGACCCAGAAGCAGATTCCGGAACTGGAACAACTCAAGGTAGTGAACCTGTTTTTCAACAAGCAGGTGCGCTACGTCGAAGACATCGACCTGTGGCGTGAGGTTGATTACTGGGAAACCCCTATCCAGGCCTTATGGAAGGGCGCAGGTGATTGCGAGGACTACGCCATCGCCAAGTATTTCAGCCTGCGCCGGCTCGGGGTGTCCAGTGACAAGCTGCGCATCACCTACGTCAAGGCCTTGCGGCAGAACCGGGCGCACATGGTGCTGACCTACTACGCCACCCCCGATGCCATGCCCCTGGTACTCGACAGCCTGATCGACGGTATCCAGCCGGCCAGCCAGCGAACCGACCTGCTGCCGGTCTACTCTTTCAATGCCGAAGGGCTGTGGCTGCCGGGCGCCAAGGGCAACAAAAAAGTGGGTGACACCAAGCGCCTGTCCCGCTGGCAGGATGTGTTGAAAAAAATGCAGGCCGAAGGTTTTCCGGTCGAGACGACTAACTAGGAGCGCGCGCTCAGATGTCCTTGTTCAAACAGCTGTTGATCGCTATCTGTCTGTTCCTGGTGGTTGCCTTCAGCGGCAGCTTCATGGTCAGCCTGGAAAGCTCGCGGACCCAGTACGTCAATCAATTGCGCTCGCACGCGCAGGATGCGGCCACGGCGCTGGCCTTGTCGCTGACGCCGAATATCGACGACCCGGCAATGGTCGAGCTGATGGTCAGCTCGATCTTCGACAGTGGCTACTACGCGAGTATCCGCGTGGTCGACGTGAAGAACGACAGCACCATCGTCGAACGCACCGGCATTCCGGACGCCGGCAACGTGCCGCAGTGGTTCATCAAGCTCATTGGCCTGGAGCCGGCCGGCGGCGATGCGCTCGTCAGTCGGGGCTGGGAGCAGGCAGCACGGGTCGAAGTGGTCAGCCACCCTATGTTCGCCCTCGCCAAGCTGTGGCAGAGCGCGCTGGGCAGCCTGGGTTGGCTGTTGCTGTGCGGCGCTGTGAGCGCGGTGTTGGGGGCCTTGCTGCTGCGCCGTCAGCTCAAGCCGCTGGATTACATGGTGCATCAGTCCCATGCCATCGCCCGTCGGGAGTTCCTCAGCTTGCCGGAGCTGCCGCGTACCCCTGAGCTTCGCCGGGTGGTGCAGGCGATGAACCAGATGGTCGAAAAGCTCAAGGCGCTGTTCCAGGAGCAGGCCGAGCGCAGCGAGAAGCTGCGGGTCGAGTCCTATCAGGACAACCTCACGGGTCTGGCCAACCGACGTTACTTTGAAATGCAGCTGCATGCCCGGGTGAGCAATCCCGAGCAGGCCAGTTCCGGTTATCTGCTGTTGTTGCGGGTCAGGGACCTGGCCGGGTTGAACCAGCGGCTGGGCGGGCAGCGCACCGATCAGTTGCTCAAGGCCGTGGGCGAGCAATTGCTGCGTGAGTGCGCGCGTTATCCGGAAACCCATAACTTGGTGACGCGCATCCGCGGCGGAGAGTTCGCCGTGTTGGCGCCCGGGCTGGTGCGCGAGGAAGCCTTGCAACTGGCGCAAAATCTCGAAGGCGCGTTGGCGAGCCTGCACGCCACCGGCGCGACGGACGTCGCATCGGTGGCCTCCATCGGGCTGGCCCCGTTCGTCCACGGCGACTCACCGCAAGCGGTGCTCCAGCTCGGCGACCAGGCGCTGGCCCAGGCCGAAACCCAGGGTGAACCGGGCTGGGCCTGCCTGGATCACAGCGCGTCGGCCAGCGTTGGCGATGATCACCATGCCTGGCACAACCTGCTTGACCAGGCGCTGAGCAACCAGCGCTTCGAGCTGTATTTCCAGCCGGTGGTGGCCGCCCAGGACACCCAGGTGGTGCTGCATTACAAAGTGCTTTCGCGGCTGCTCGACGATCAGGGCCAGAGCATCCCCGCCGGGCGTTTCCTGCCATGGCTGGAGCGCTTCGGCTGGACTGCGCGCCTGGACCGCCTGATGCTCGAACAGGTGCTCAAGCAAATGGCCGGGCACGAGCAATCCCTGGCGCTCAACCTGTCCTCTGCCACGCTGGCCGACCCACAGGCGTTGAACAAGGTCTTTGAAATCCTGCGGGCTCACGGCAATCTCGGGGCGCGCCTGACCCTGGAGATCGGTGAGGAGCAATTACCTGAGCAAGCGGTGCTGGAGCAGTTGACCCGGCAGTTGCGCGAGCTCGGTTTCTCCCTGAGCCTGCAGCGTTTCGGCGGACGGTTCAGCATGATCGGCAACTTGTCGCGGCTGGGGCTGGCGTATCTGAAAATCGACGGCAGTTATATTCGCGCCATCGACCAGGAGAGCGACAAGCGCCTGTTCATCGAAGCCATCCAGCGCGCCGCCCACAGCATCGACCTGCCGCTGATTGCCGAGCGGGTTGAGACGGAAGGCGAACTGGCGGTGATTCGCGAGATGGGGTTGTTTGGGGTGCAAGGGCAGTTGGTGGGCGAGCCTAAGCGTTGGGGATGAGTGCTGCGTTGTCTGTCAGTGAGCCTTCGCGAGCCTGCTCGCTCCCACATGGTTTTTTGTTGGGCTGAGGCTTGAAATCTACCCCCACTCACTGTGGGAGCGAGCCTGCTCGCGATGGCGCCAGCTCAGGCACCGTATAACCCGTGGCGACGGAGCAAGCTCCCTCGCCACGGTCAGCGGTGAATCAGATCAACCCCTTCTCATCGTCATCGATCAACCGACTCAACCCGCCCAGCGCTTCCCGTGCCTGGTTGCGGTCCATCAGCTTGGCCTGGGCCGCTGGCGGCAGGTCGGTGACGCGGATGACGCCTTTGCTGGTGAGTACCTGGATCAGGTCGTCGAGTACCCGGATCATCTCCAGGTCGCTCTGCTTGAGTTGCTTGAGGCTGTTCTCTACCGCCTGGTTGGCGAACCAATCCTGGATCTCATGGTTGTCGGCCGGCAAGGTCTCGGTGGCCTCGGCATAAGCGGCGGCTTCGACGCGCACCAGCAGGCCTTGCGCATCGCGTTGCACATAAAACATCGGGCATCCCTCATGTATGAAGCGGCGTCATGCTGGGCAGCATAGGCCAACTGTGGGGATTATGAACACTTATCCTGTGGCGAGGGAGCAAGCGCCCTCGCCACAGAGTCTGTGTCAGGTTCAGCTGTTGTTGTGATCGATCTTGATGGTCGGGTCACTGCCGGCGATGAGCGAGTTCAGGTTAATGTTCGACCAGTTGTTGCCTTCCAGCTTGATCGTCACGTCCGGCGTCGCCGCAGTGTTGGCCGCGTTGAATTGACCGGTGGTGCTGACTTGCAGGGAAGACACGCCATCGACCGTGCTGATCTTCAGGAAGTGGTCGATGGTGCTGCCGGTTTCGCCCTGCAACAGGTCTCGCAGGTCGATCCGGTCACCTTCGGCGGCCTTGAAGTCCTTGATCACGTCAGTGCCGGTGTCGCCGGATTTCCAGACGAAGGTATCGCCGCCCAGGCCACCGATGAGCGTGTCGTTGCCCTTGCCGCCGATCAGGATGTCGCTGCCGCTGCCGCCGAGCAGGATGTCATTGCCCTTGCCGCCGTCGAGCAAATCGTTGCCGCCCTGGCCAAAGAGAATGTCGTTGCCGGCGCCGCCCAACAGGGTGTCGTTGCCATCGTGGGCACCGGACACATCGAACGCGGTGTAGTGGTCGGTGATGTACTGGTGCACGTTGCTGGTGGTGACTTTGCTGACGTCGACGCCGCTTTGCTGGGCCACGAACGACTGGATCGCCTGGTAACCCTCGCCGGCGACACCATTGAAGCTCACCAGGTCGCCGAACAGGATGTCGTTGCCGTCGCCGCCATTGACCGTGTCGGCACCTGGCAACGTCGCTTCGGTGTGACCGATGATCGAGTTGGCCAGGTCCTTGGGGTCGATGTTGGTTTGCGGCTTGCCATCGGAGTCGTATGGCTTGAGGTCGTCCAGGGTCACGCCGTTGTTCAGGCCGATGGCTTCAACGTTGCTCAAGCCTTTGAGCAGGGTGAAGCTGGCCGCTGAGCCGGCTGCTGCCGAGGCGTCGCCCCACCCGCCGCCGTCCAGGTAGGAGAACTCGAACGTGCCGTTGCCCTCGGCATGCACCGTGCCGACGTAACTCTCATTCCAGTTGTTCTTGCCGCTCTTGGTCGACAGGTACATGTCGCCATTTTCTTCGATGATGAATTTGTGTGTGCTGTCGATCGTCTGGGTGTAGTACTTACCAACGGTGTAGTTGGCCGCGCTCAGGACGTCGTCGAGCTTGACGGTGCCGTACAACACTGGGTTCGTCACTTCGCCGGACTGGTAGCGCGTCGGCTCACCGTCGGTGATGAAGTACGTCAGGTTCTTCGCACCGGTATTACTCAGGGCCTGGGTGCTGTTGAAGAAGTTTGCGGTGGTCTTGAACACATCTTCATAGTTGGTATTGCCGCCGGACACCATCGAGTCGAGCACGCTCTTGAGCAGTGTCAGCGCGTTCGGATCGTTGAGGTTGACCGCAACGTTCTTGTTGACCTGATTGTCGAAGTCCGCCAGGAAGATGTTCACCGTCCCGGAGTTGCTGCCCAGGCTCTGCTTGAGCGTGTTGAACACCTGGGTCAGCGAGTTCTTCGCGGCTGTAACGGACGACGAACTCATGCTGCCGGAGCTGTCGACCATGAAGGCAATGTTGTAGTTGACGCCCGGCACCACGGTCAGCCCGCCGATGTCCGCGACCACGATGTCGTTGCCGTCGGTACCGGTGACATTGTCGTTGCCGGAGGTGGCGGTGACAGCGTTATAGGTCGCCGGGTAGACGGTGACCGGGATCTGCGCGGTCGTCACTGCCGACCCGCCGAGGGATTCGGTGGAGGTCGACGTTACGGTCAGGTTGATCTGGCCGCTGAAGTAGGTCGGTGGCGTCAGGTTGAGGCTGCCCAGGTTCCAGCCGGTGAGCGAAGCTTCGCCGTTGGCGCCCACGGTTGCGGTGTGTCCCGCGCCATCGCTCAGCACACTGCCTTCAGGCATGCCGCCGATTTTCACGCTCAGGCTTTCGGAGCCATCGGTGTCGGTCAGGGCGGTGGTGATTTTCGACAGCTTCACGCTGCCGCCTTCGGCGCCTTCGTTGAGCTTGTAGCCGTCGTAGTAGCCTTCGCCATTGGTGCCGTGCAGGTCGGAAACGGAAACCCCGGCATTCACCAGGTCAGCCACGCCGGTATACAGCGGTACGCCTGCGCTGCTCAGGTCCACCGGCGTGCTGCCGTTGACCGACAGGTTCACGTCATAACTGCCTGGGCCGGTCTGGTTGTGGTGGTAGATGTCCAGGGTGTAGTAGCCGCTGGTGGTCGGCGTGAACGAACCGTTCAACTGGCCGCCCGCACCCCAAGTGATGGCCGCGGCGGTCTTGCCGCCGATGGTCACCAGCAAACTGTCGTCGCCGGTGCCGCTGAAGGTGTAGGCCTTGCCGGCTTCCAGGAAGATCAGGCCCGAGGTCTTCGACGCGGTGCCCGGATTGACGTTGCCGTCGTTCTGAACGTTGCTCACATTGGTGCTGCTGTTCGGCGTGCCGGCGGCGTCGATCACTGACTTGAGCGTGCCGGACGGCGCGCCATTGCCATCGGTGCCCAGGCCCGACAGGCCGGTCCAGACTTCCTTGATCAGGCCGGTAGAGGTCACGTTGTTGCCGGCGACGTTGAGGGTCGGCGCATCGGCGGTTGGCGTGATGTCGATCTTCACGGTGCCGGTGTTACCCAGGGTCTGGCCGTCGGTTGGCTGGAACTTGATCTGCGCGTAGTCAGCCTGCTTGTTGCCCACGCCGCTGCCGCCGTAGCCATCGGCCCCGGATTCGTTGGCATCGGGTGTGAAGCGCAGCTTGCCGGCGTCGATGTCGGCCTTGGTGAAGGTCTGGTTGTTGGCCACGTCCTTCCAGGTTGCGCCGTCCAGGTACTGCAACTTGCCGTCACCCGGCAGCCCGGTGATTTTCACACCCTGGCTGGTGGCGGCGCTGTCCACGTCGCTGATGCCGAACGTCGACCAGCCGAGGACCAGTGAAGTGTCTTCGGTACCGGTCACCGCGCCACCGGTGGCTACGGGTGCGTCGTTGACTCCGACTACGTTCACGGTGGTGGTGGCGGTGTTGGAGTAGCTCGTGCCGTCGGTCACTGTCACGGTGATGACGCGCGGTACGGTGCTCGGATCTTCGCTGTTGTTGATGAAGCTGATGTTCTTGATCTGCTGCATGTAGTCGGCCAACGTCGCATTGCCCGTCAGCGTCAGGACGATTTTGCCGTCGGTGCTATTGGCGTTGATGCTGATGCCGTTGACGCTATTGCCCAGGTTCAGATGATCGCCAGGCTGACGGTTGGTCAGCACGATGGTGGCGCCGGTCAGCTGGGTGCTGTCCGGGTCGGTGATTTTCAGGTCGGTGTCGCCAATCGACGCGCCCGGGCCGGTGGTGCCTTCGGTAAAGGTCACTTGGTAATCGGCGCCGGTCTTGCCGCTGGAATTGTTGGCGTCCAGGTCGAGTACCGGCGGTGCATCGTTGTCGATGATCGAAGTGCTGACGCTGCCATTGGTGCCGCTGACCGCCAGGTTCTCGAAGTTGCCTCCGGTGGCCGAGTCGATCTTGACCACGAAGTTTTCGGTGCCTTCGGTGATCTTGTCGTCCAGCGTCGCCACGTTGAAAGTCGCGCTGGTGGCGTTGGCCGGGATCTTCACGGTGTAGACGCCGGTGAAGTCCGAGCCATCGGCGGCGGTACCGCTGTAGACGATCTTGACCGTTACCTCGGTTTGCGCCGGGTTCGTCAGGTTGACCGTATACGTGGCGGCCTGGCCTTCGGTGACCGAAGTGCTGCCGGTGATGCTGACGGTGGTGTTGTCAGGCGTGTCGGTCACGGCGGTCACGGCTGGCGTGGTGCTCGGCACCAGGTGCTCGAAATTACCCCCGGTGGCCGTCTTGATCGTTGTTTCGACGTTGCCGGCGTCTTTGTAGACGTCGTCCTTTGGCGCATCGACGGTTACGGTGCCGGTCTTGGCGCCGGCGGCGATGTTGATCACCGCGCCGTTGCTCAGGGTCACGGTCACTGGCGAACCAGCGGCGTTGGTGAGGGTCGCCGTATAGGTGATCTGGCCGCCCTCGGCGACCGAGTTGGTGGCGCTCAGGCTCAGGCCGGTGGTGTCCTGGACATCGGTGACGATGGTGCCGGCAGGCTTGCCGTCGATTTCGAGGTTTTCGTAGTTGCCGCCCTTGGCGTCGTCGATTTTGACGCTCAGGTTGCTACCGCCCGCCAATGCATCGTTAGGTGCGGTGAAGTTCACTGAACCAGAGCTTGCGCCGATTGGGATGGTGATGCTTTGGCCATTCGACAGGGTGACGACCAACGGAGCGCCGGTGACTGGAGCATTCACCGAAGCGGTGTAAACCACAACGCCGCCTTCGCCAACAGTCGAAGTCGCGGTGAGCGAAACGGTGCTGGTGTCGAGGGTGTCGGTGACGTCGGTCACCGCTGGTGCAGTGTTAGGCACCAGGTTTTCAAAGTTGCCGCCGACGGCCTTGTCGATGCTGACTTCGACTTTGCCGGCGTCTTTGTAGACGTCATCTTTCGGTGCGTCGGCAGTTACGGTGCCGGTCTTGGCGCCGGCGGCGATGTTGATCACCGCGCCGTTGCTCAGGGTCACGGTCACTGGCGAACCGGCGGCGTTGCTCAAGGTCGCGGTGTAAACAATCGAACCGCCCTCGGCGACGGTGTCGGTCGCGGACAGGGTCAGGCCCGTGGCATCAGTCGAATCGGTGACTGCGGTATCCGCAGGCTTGCCGTCGATTTCGAGGTTTTCGTAGTTGCCGCCCTTGGCGTCGTCGATCTTGACGCTGAGGTTGCTACCGCCCGCCAACGCATCGTTTGGTGCGGTGAAGTTCACTGAGCCAGAGCTCGAACCAACTGGAATGGTGATGGACTGGCCGTTGCTCAAGTTCACCACGAGCGGAGCGCCAGTGACTGGAGCATTCACCGAAGCGGTGTAAACCACGACGCCGCCTTCGCCAACAGTCGAAGTCGCGGTGAGCGAAACGGTGCTGGTGTCGAGGGTGTCGGTGACGTCGGTCACGGCTGGAGCAGTGTTAGGCACCAGGTTTTCGAAGTTGCCGCCAGTAGCTTTATCGATGCTGACTTCAACCTTGCCGGCGTCCTTGTAGACGTCGTCTTTCGGGGCATCGACAGTTACGGTGCCGGTCTTGGCGCCGGCGGCGATGTTGATTACCGCGCCGTTGCTCAAAGTGATGGTCACCGGCGAGCCGGCAGCGTTGGTCAGGGTCGCGGTGTAAACAATCGAACCGCCCTCGGCGACGGTGTCGGTTGCAGACAGCGTCAGACCGGTAGTGTCTTGGGTATCAGTTACTGCGGTATCCGCAGGCTTGCCGTCGATTTCGAGGTTTTCGTAGTTGCCGCCCTTGGCGTCGTCGATCTTGACGCTCAGGTTGTTGCCACCCGCCAACGCATCATTAGGCGCGGTGAAGTTCACTGAGCCGGAGCTTGCGCCGACTGGGATGGTGATGGACTGGCCGTTGCTCAAGGTCACTACGAGCGGGGCGCCGGTGACTGGAGCGTTCACCGAAGCGGTGTAAACCACAGTGCCGCCTTCGCCTACGGAAGGGGACGCCGTCAGGCTGACAGTCGAAGTGTCGAGCGTATCGGTGACGTCGGTCACGGCTGGCGTGGTGCTCGGCACCAGGTTTTCGAAGTTGCCACCGACAGCTTTATCGATGCTGACTTCAACTTTGCCGGCGTCTTTGTAGACGTCGTCCTTTGGCGCGTCGACGGTCACGGTGCCGGTCTTGGCGCCGGCGGCGATGTTGATCACCGCGCCGTTGCTCAGGGTCACGGTCACTGGCGAGCCAGCGGCGTTGGTGAGGGTCGCGGTATAGGTGATCTGGCCGCCCTCGGCGACCGAGTTGGTGGCGCTCAGGCTCAGGCCGGTGGTGTCCTGGACATCGGTGACGGTGGTGCCGGCAGGCTTGCCGTCGATTTCCAGGTTTTCGTAGTTGCCGCCTTTGGCGTCGTCAATCTTGACGCTGAGGTTGCTGCCACCTGCCAACGCATCGTTAGGTGCGGTGAAATTCACCGAGCCGGAGCTCGAACCAACCGGAATGGTGATGGACTGGCCGTTGCTCAAGGTCACTACGAGCGGGGCGCCGGTGACTGGAGCGTTTACCGAAGCGGTGTAAACCACAGTGCCGCCTTCGCCCACGGAAGGGGAAGCGGTCAAGCTGACAGTCGAAGCGTCGAGCGTGTCGGTGACGTCGGTCACGGCTGGTGCAGTGTTAGGCACCAGGTTCTCGAAGTTGCCACCGACAGCTTTATCGATGCTGACTTCTACCTTGCCGGCGTCCTTGTAGACGTCGTCTTTCGGCGCGTCGACGGTTACGGTGCCGGTCTTGGCGCCAGCGGCGATGTTGATCACCGCGCCGTTGCTCAGGGTGATGGTCACCGGCGAGCCCGCTGCGTTGGTCAGGGTCGCGGTGTAAACGATGGCCCCGCCTTCGGCTACGGTGTCGGTTGCAGACAGCGTCAGACCGGTAGTGTCTTGGGTATCAGTTACTGCGGTGTCCGCAGGCTTGCCGTCGATTTCCAGGTTTTCGTAATTGCCACCTTTCGCGTCGTCGATCTTGACGCTCAGGTTGCTGCCGCCCGCCAACGCATCATTAGGCGCGGTGAAGTTCACCGAGCCAGAGCTTGCGCCAACTGGGATGGTGATGGATTGGCCGTTGCTCAAGTTCACCACGAGCGGGGCGCCAGTGACCGGGGCGTTTACGGATGCTGTGTAAACCACAGTGCCGCCTTCGCCCACGGAAGGGGAAGCCGTCAGGCTGACAGTCGAGGTGTCGAGCGTGTCGGTGACGTCGGTCACGGCAGGTGCAGTGTTCGGAACCAGGTTTTCGAAGTTGCCACCGACAGCTTTATCGATGCTGACTTCAACTTTGCCGGCGTCTTTGTAGACGTCGTCCTTTGGCGCGTCGACGGTCACGGTGCCGGTCTTGGCGCCGGCGGCGATGTTGATCACCGCGCCGTTGCTCAGGGTGATGGTGACAGGCGAACCGGCGGCGTTGCTCAAGGTCGCGGTGTAAACAATCGAGCCGCCTTCGGCAACAGTGTCGGTCGCGGAAAGGGTCAAGCCCGTGGCATCAGTCGAATCGGTGACTGCGGTGTCCGCAGGCTTGCCGTCGATTTCCAGATTTTCGTAGTTGCCGCCCTTGGCGTCGTCGATCTTGACGCTCAGGTTGCTGCCACCCGCCAATGCATCATTAGGTGCGGTGAAGTTCACCGAGCCAGAGCTTGCGCCGACTGGGATGGTGATGCTTTGACCATTCGACAGCGTGACGACCAGCGGAGCGCCGGTGACTGGAGCGTTTACGGATGCTGTGTAAACCACAGTGCCGCCTTCGCCCACGGAAGGGGACGCCGTCAGGCTGACAGTCGAAGTGTCGAGCGTATCGGTGACGTCGGTCACGGCTGGCGTGGTGCTTGGCACCAGGTTTTCGAAGTTGCCACCGACAGCTTTATCGATGCTGACTTCAACTTTGCCGGCGTCTTTGTAGACGTCATCTTTCGGCGCGTCGACGGTCACGGTACCGGTCTTGGCGCCGGCGGCGATGTTGATCACCGCGCCGTTGCTCAGGGTGATGGTCACCGGCGAGCCCGCTGCGTTGGTCAGGGTCGCGGTGTAAACGATGGCCCCGCCTTCAGCTACGGTGTCGGTTGCAGACAGCGTCAGACTGGTAGTGTCTTGGGTATCAGTTACTGCGGTATCCGCAGGCTTGCCGTCGATTTCCAGGTTTTCGTAGTTGCCACCTTTCGCGTCGTCGATCTTGACGCTCAGGTTGCTGCCACCCGCCAACGCATCGTTTGGTGCGGTGAAGTTCACCGAGCCAGAGCTTGCGCCGACTGGGATGGTGATGCTTTGACCATTGCTCAAGGTCACTACGAGCGGGGCGCCGGTGACTGGAGCGTTCACCGAAGCGGTGTAAACCACAACGCCGCCTTCGCCAACCGTCGAAGTTGCGGTGAGCGAAACGGTGCTGGTGTCGAGGGTGTCGGTCACATCGGTGACGGCTGGTGCAGTGTTCGGCACCAGGTTCTCGAAGTTGCCACCGGTGGCTTTATCGATGCTGACTTCGACCTTGCCGGCGTCCTTGTAGACGTCGTCTTTCGGCGCGTCGACAGTGACGGTGCCAGTGGTAGCGCCGGCGGCGATATTGATCACGGCGCCGTTGCTCAGGGTGATGGTGACAGGCGAGCCGGCAGCGTTGGTGAGGGTCGCGGTGTAAACAATCGAGCCGCCTTCGGCAACGGTGTCGGTCGCGGACAGGGTCAGGCCCGTGGCATCAGTCGAATCGGTGACTGCGGTGTCCGCAGGCTTGCCGTCGATTTCCAGATTTTCGTAGTTGCCGCCCTTGGCGTCGTCAATTTTGACGCTGAGGTTGCTACCGCCAGCCAACGCATCATTAGGTGCGGTGAAGTTCACCGAGCCAGAGCTTGCGCCAACTGGGATGGTGATGGACTGGCCGTTGCTCAAGGTCACTACGAGCGGAGCGCCGGTGACCGGGGCGTTTACCGAGGCGGTGTAAACCACGGTGCCGCCTTCGCCAACCGTCGAAGTCGCGGTGAGCGAAACGGTGCTGGTGTCGAGGGTGTCGGTCACATCGGTGACGGCTGGTGCAGTGTTCGGCACCAGGTTCTCGAAGTTGCCACCGGTGGCTTTATCGATGCTGACTTCGACCTTGCCGGCGTCCTTGTAGACGTCGTCTTTCGGCGCGTCGACAGTGACGGTGCCAGTGGTAGCGCCGGCGGCGATATTGATCACGGCGCCGTTGCTCAGGGTGATGGTGACAGGCGAGCCGGCAGCGTTGGTGAGGGTCGCGGTGTAAACAATCGAGCCGCCTTCGGCAACGGTGTCGGTCGCGGACAGGGTCAGGCCCGTGGCATCAGTCGAATCGGTGACTGCGGTGTCCGCAGGCTTGCCGTCGATTTCCAGATTTTCGTAGTTGCCGCCCTTGGCGTCGTCAATTTTGACGCTGAGGTTGCTACCGCCAGCCAACGCATCATTAGGTGCGGTGAAGTTCACCGAGCCAGAGCTTGCGCCAACTGGGATGGTGATGGACTGGCCGTTGCTCAAGGTCACTACGAGCGGAGCGCCGGTGACCGGGGCGTTTACCGAGGCGGTGTAAACCACGGTGCCGCCTTCGCCAACCGTCGAAGTCGCGGTGAGCGAAACGGTGCTGGTGTCGAGGGTGTCGGTCACATCGGTGACGGCCGGTGCAGTGCTCGGCACCAGATTTTCGAAGTTGCCACCGGTAGCTTTATCGATGCTGACTTCGACTTTGCCGGCGTCTTTGTAGACGTCGTCTTTCGGTGCATCGACGGTTACGGTGCCAGTGGTAGCGCCGGCGGCGATATTGATCACGGCACCGTTGCTCAGGGTGATGGTGACAGGCGAACCGGCGGCGTTGCTCAAGGTCGCGGTGTAAACAATCGAGCCGCCTTCGGCAACAGTGTCGGTCGCGGAAAGGGTCAAGCCCGTGGCATCAGTCGAATCGGTGACTGCGGTGTCCGCAGGCTTGCCGTCGATTTCCAGATTTTCGTAGTTGCCGCCCTTGGCGTCGTCGATCTTGACGCTCAGGTTGCTGCCACCCGCCAACGCATCGTTTGGTGCGGTGAAGTTCACCGAGCCAGAGCTTGCGCCAACTGGGATGGTGATGGATTGGCCGTTGCTCAAGGTGACGACCAATGGGGCGCCGGTGACCGGAGCATTCACCGAAGCGGTGTAAACCACAACGCCGCCTTCGCCAACGGTCGAAGTCGCGGTGAGCGAAACGGTGCTGGTGTCGAGGGTATCGGTCACGTCCGTCACGACTGGTGCAGTGTTAGGCACCAGGTTCTCAAAGTTACCGCCAACTGCCGTGTCGATGCTAACTTCAACCTTGCCGGCATCCTTATAGACATCGTCTTTCGGCGCGTCGACAGTGACGGTGCCAGTGGTAGCGCCGGCGGCGATATTGATCACGGCGCCGTTGCTCAAAGTAATGGTGACAGGCGAGCCCGCTGCGTTGGTCAGGGTCGCGGTGTAAACAATCGAACCACCTTCGGCGACGGTGTCGGTTGCGGACAAGGCCAAGCCAGTAGCATCAGCCGAATCAGTGATCGTAGTAACCGCAGGCGTCGTGCTCGGTACCAGGTTTTCGAAGTTGCCGCCGGTTGCGCCGGTGATCGTGGTGCTGACGGTACTGCCGTTGTTGTAGACGTCGTTGGCCGGGGTATCCACGGCAACGGTGCCGGTGGTCTGGCCGGCGGCAATGGTAATGACCGAGCCATTGCTCAACGTCACGGTCACCGGCGTCTGAGCAGGATTGGTCAGCGTTGCGGTGTAAGTGATCTGACCGCCTTCGGTGATGGTTTCGCTGGCGCTGAGCGTCAGGCCAGTCGTATCAGCCGAGTCAGAGATCGTGGTGACCGCAGGCGTCGTGCTCGGCACCAGGTTTTCGAAGTTGCCGCCGGTTGCGCCGGTGATCGTGGTGCTGACGGTACTGCCATTGTTGTAGACGTCGTTGGCCGGGGTATCCACGGCAACGGTGCCGGTGGTCTGGCCAGCGGCAATGGTAATGACCGAGCCATTGCTCAACGTCACGGTCACCGGCGTCTGGGCCGGATTGGTCAACGTGGCGGTGTAGGTGATCTGGCCACCTTCGGTGATGGTTTCGCTGGCGCTGAGCGTCAGGCCAGTCGTATCAGCCGAGTCAGAGATCGTGGTGACCGCAGGCGTAGGGCTGGGCACCAGATTCTCGAAGTTACCGCCGGTTGCGCCAGTAATCGTAGTACTGACAGTGCTGCCATTGTTGTAGACGTCGTTAGCCGGGGTATCGACAGCCACGGTACCGGTGGTCTGGCCGGCGGCGATAGTGATCACCGAGCCATTGCTCAACGTCACGGTCACCGGCGTCTGGGTCGGATTGGTCAACGTGGCGGTGTAGGTGATCTGGCCGCCTTCGGTGATGGTTTCGCTGGCGCTGAGCGTCAGGCCAGTGGCGTCAGCCGAATCAGTGATCGTAGTAACCGCAGGCGTAGTGCTCGGCACCAGATTCTCGAAGTTACCGCCAGTGGCGCCGGTAATCGTAGTGCTGACGGTGCTGCCGTTGTTATAGGCGTCGTTAGCCGGAGTATCGACAGCCACGGTACCGGTGGTCTGGCCAGCGGCAATCGTGATGACCGAGCCATTGCTCAATGTCACGGTCACCGGCGTTTGAGCCGGGTTGGTCAGCGTCGCGGTGTAGGTGATCTGGCCGCCTTCGGTGACAGTATTGCCGGCGCTCAGGGTGACGGTGGTGGTGTCGACGGTGTCGGTGATCTGCGTCACGGCTGGCGTGGTCGGCAGGGTCACGGCGATGCCGGTGCCGCCAGTGGTGCCGGTGACGGTCACGCTGACTTGGCTGGGGTCGTTGTAGACCGTGTCGTTCGGTGCCAGGGGCACGTTGACGCTACCGGTCAGTTGCCCGGCCGGAATCACGATCACCGCGCCGTTGGACAGGGTTACGGTCAGGTTGGTTTGCGGCGCCTGGGTCACGGTCGCGGTGTAGACCAGCACGCCCCCGGCCTCGGTCAGGGTCGGGGTGGCGCTCAAGGTCATCGTCGCATTGAGCAAGGCGTTGGCGGTGGTATCGGCGTTGTCGTCGCCACCCAGGATGTTGTCATCGGTTGCCGTGGCCGCAGCGAGGCCTTCGGTCGGGAAGCCGATGGTGGGGTCGACGCTGCCGGCCGTGGCATCCAGCACGACGAAGCTATGACCGCCGCCCACGGCTCCGCCTGTACCGGCAGCGGTGGCGCCGGCCGCGGTGGCTTCCAGGGCGGTGGTCGGGTCGACACCGGCGGCGATGGCTTGCTGCAGCTCTTCTACTGAAGGCGCGGCTTGGGCAGTGGCCTGTTCGAGGTCGGTGGAAGAGTCCGGCGCGCTGGCGCTCCACTGGGTATCGCGGCCCAGGTCGAGCGTGCGGCCGTCAGCCAGTTCCAACGTGACGGCGCCGGCAGGGCCGGTGTCCAGCTGGTCGCCTACGTTAAGGCGATCGCCTTCAATGAGTACGCGCCGAATGCCCTCGGGGGAAACGACGAAAACCTGACCAACAATGCTTTTGACAACGGCAATAACACTGCTCATTGAAGACTCTCCGGGTACCACGTTCAGTAGACTTCCATGGACCCGACAGCCTCGTTGGCCATAGCGGTCTGGACGTTCATGCGCACAAAGGGATAATGTTTTGACGCTGGAAATATGACGATATTTTGACAGCTAGTTCGGCTTATTTTGTTTCTGCCAAACTATTGACCTTATGCTGGCCATCCTAAACAATCGCCCCTGTAATGTCACATTGATATTTAAGCGGCGACCTGTTCTTTCGGTGCGTGTTCCTGCCCCTGTTTTGAACTTTCCGACATACGGTCATTCCGGTTGCCATCATCCGATGCAGCGACACGTTTCGCTGTGATTCAAGACAAGAGTTTCGGGAATTTTCCAACCATGCGTTCGCACCTGTTCAAGGCTTTACCCTTCGCCCTGGCCGCCAGTTTCGTACAAGCACAAACCTTGCCGCAGGCCATGCAACAAGCATTGGATGTTCATCCGGAAATTCAGGCAGGCGTGAACAGCCGCCTGGCGGCGGACTATCAGTTGAAGGCGGCCAAGGGCGGCTACCTGCCTAGAGTGGACCTCGCAGCCGGTTACGGCCGTGAAGGCACCGACAGCGTGACGACCCGTTCGGGCAGTAATAATCATTGGGAAACCCTGAACCGCAGCGAATCGAGCCTACGCCTGTCGCAAATGGTTTTTGACGGTTTTGCGACGTCCAGCGAAGTTGGGCGTCAACAAGCCAACGTCAGTGCTCGCGCCTATTCCTTGCTTGATGCCTCCGAGCGCACCGGGCTGACCGTCGCCCAGGTGTACCTGGACGTACTGACCCGCCGTGAGTTCGTGCGCCTGGCCGAGGAAAACCTCAAGAGTCACGAGCGCATCTTCGATCAGATCAAGCTGCGCACTTCCCGGGGCGTAGGCAGCGGCGCCGACCTGGACCAGGCTGAGGCGCGCATGGCCCAGGCCCGCAACAACCTGATCACCGAGCAGACCAACCTGGCCGATGCCGAGACCAACTACCTCAGCGCCGTCGGCCAATTGCCTGACCAACTGGAGCGCCCCGCCGACTTTCTGGCGTTGCTCCCGGCCAACCTGACCGAAGCCCGTGCCCAGATGCTGGAAAACAGCCCGGTGCTGCGCTCGGCCGAAGCCGACATCGCCGCCGCCGAGAAGCAGTACGAGGCCGCCAAGTCGAGCTTCTACCCTCGCTTCGACGCGGAACTGGGCCGCACCGCCGACAACGACCTGGACGGCCAGAACGGCCACAACAATGAATGGCAGGCCATGCTGCGCATGCGCTTCAACCTGTACGCCGGTGGCAGCAACAAGGCTGACCTGGAATCCAAGTCCTACCTGTCCAACCAGGCGCTGGATATCCGCAACAACGCGCTGCGCCAATTGAACGAAGAGCTGGGCCTGGCGTGGAACGCCCTGAACAACGCCAACGCCCAGGTGCCGATCGCCCAGCAATACGTGGATCGCAGCGCCAACGTGCGCACCGCCTACCAGAAGCAATTCAGTCTCGGCGAGCGGACCCTGCTCGACTTGCTCGACAGCGAAAACGAGCTGTTCAGCGCCTCCCGCCGTCTGGCGGAAATCAAGAACGTGCAGCTGTTCAGCCAGTACCGGATCAAGGCGACCATGGGCCAGTTGCTGAAAAGCCAAGGCGTGGTCGCGCCGTTGGCATCGGTTGTGCAGACCGACGTTAAACCCAAGGTCCAGTTGCCTGGGATGAATTAAGCCATCCATCCGTTTTTCAGCGAAAGAGTGCCGAGCGTGGAATCAGAAGTCAGTCCAGTCGAACTAGTTCACGACCCGCGCACGCTGCACGATGACCCGCTGCTGGATGGTTTGCTGGCGCTCTGCATGCTGCACCAGAAACCTGCCAGCGCGGCGATGCTGACCACCGGCCTGCCGCTGCCCAAGCAACGCTTGAGCGTCGACTTATTGTCGCGCGCGGCGGCCCGTGCCGGTCTGCAAGGGCGGGTGTTGCAACGCAAGCTCGAACAGATCCCGGCCATCGCCATGCCGGCTCTGCTACTGCTGAAAGAAGGCCGCAGCGCCGTGCTGCTGGGCTGGGCCGGTGACGACCAGGCGCGCTTGCTGCTTAGCGAAAGCGATGGCGGAGAGGTCACCGTCAGCCGCGAGCTGCTGGCCGATGACTACAGCGGCAAGGTTTTCTTCGCCCAACCGCAGCATAAATTTGACGTCAACCACGGCACGCTGATCCCTCGGGCGCGTTCCTGGTTTCGCGACACTCTCAAACGCTCCCGCTGGTTGTACGCCGATGCCATCGCGGCCAGTCTGCTGATCAACATCATCGCCATGGCCGCGCCGCTGTTCGTGATGAACGTCTACGACCGCGTGGTGCCGAACCAGGCCGAATCAACCCTGTGGGTACTGGCTGTCGGCATTACCGGCGCCTACATTTTCGACTTGATCCTGAAGATGTTGCGCAGCCTGTGCCTGGACCTGGCGGGCAAGAAAACCGACCTGATCATTTCTGCGACGCTGTTCGAGCGCATCGTCGGCATGGCGATGAAATATCGCCCGGCGCGGGTCGGCAGCTTTGCCCAGAACATCCACGAATTCCAGAGCCTGCGGGACTTCCTCGCCTCGCTGACCCTGACCAGCCTGATCGACTTGCCGTTCACGCTGCTGATCTTCATGGTCATCGCGATCCTGGGCGGGCACCTGGTGTGGATTCCGGTGCTGGCGTTCCCGATCGCCTTGCTGATTGGCTATGCCTTGCAGAAGCCGTTGGTAGCGACCATGGAACGAACCATGGCCCTGGGCGCCGAGCGCCAGTCCAGCCTGATCGAAACCCTGGCCGGCCTGGATGCGGTGAAGGTCAACAACGCCGAAAGTGAACGGCAGTACCAATGGGAACAGACCATCGGCACCCTCAGCCGCCTCGAGCTGCGCGTGAAGATGCTGTCCGGCCTGGCGATGAATATCACCTTGCTGATCCAGCAACTGGCCGGGGTGATCATGATCGTCTTCGGCGTCTACCAGATCATCGCCGGCAACCTGAGCATGGGTGGGCTGATCGCCTGCTACATGCTCAGCGGCCGCGCACTGAGCCCATTGGCCTCGTTGTCGGGCCTGCTGACCCGCTACCAGCAAGCGCGGGTCACCATGACTTCCGTCGACCAGATGATGGAGCTGCCCCAGGAACGCAATTTCGATGAGCGCCCGCTCAGCCGCAAAGTCCTGCAGGGCGCCATTGAATGCCGCCAGTTGAACTTTACCTATCCGAACCAGCAGAACGCCGCGCTGAAGAACATCAACCTGGTGATCAAGCCGGGCGAAAAAATCGGCATCATCGGCCGCAGCGGTTCGGGCAAAAGCTCTCTGGCAAAATTGCTGGTGGGGCTTTACCAGCCGGATGACGGCGCGTTGCTGGTGGATGGCGTGGACATTCGCCAGATCGACGTCAGCGAGCTGCGCTACAACATCGGCTACGTGCCCCAGGACATCCAGCTGCTGTCCGGAACCCTGCGCGACAACCTCACTTCAGGTGCCCGCTACGTCGAGGATGAATTGGTGCTTCAGGCCGCGGAGCTGGCAGGCGTACACGAGTTCGCCCGCTTGCATCCGCAAGGCTATGAACTGCAAGTCGGTGAGCGCGGGCAGAACCTGTCCGGCGGCCAGCGCCAGAACGTCGCCCTGGCTCGCGCGTTGCTGCTCAATCCGCCGATCCTGCTCCTGGACGAACCTACCAGCGCGATGGACAACACCGGTGAAGAGCGCTTGAAACAGCGCCTGGCTGCTGTGGTGGAAAACAAGACCGTGTTGCTGGTGACGCACCGGGCATCCTTGCTGTCGCTGGTGGACCGCCTGCTGGTGATCGACCGTGGACAGATTCTCGCCGACGGCCCGAAAGCCGCCGTCATGGAAGCGTTGAAGAAGGGGCAGATCAGTGTTGCTTAAATCCGGTTTCAAGGGCGCTGTGGGCCGTTACTTCAAAGGTTCCGACTCGCTGCATGGCCAACCGCTGCCCGAAGTCAACAAGGCGCTGATCGAAGACGCCCCCCGCGTGGTGCGCCTGACAATCTGGGGCATCATCGGTTTTTTCGTGTTCCTGGTGCTGTGGGCCAACTTCGCCGAGATCGACGAAGTGACCAAGGGCGATGGCAAGGCGATCCCCTCGTCCAAGATTCAGAAAATCCAGAACCTGGAAGGCGGTATCGTCGCCGAACTGTTTGTAAAGGAAGGGCAGATCGTTGACGCCGGTGCGTCGTTGATTCGCCTGGACGACACGCGCTTTGTCTCCAACGTCGGCGAAACCGAGGCGGATCGCCTGTCCATGCTGTTGCGGGTCGAGCGCCTGAGTGCCGAGGTCGATGACCGACCGCTGAATTTTCCGGCCGATGTACTCAAGGCGGTGCCGGGCCAGGCTGCCAGCGAAGAATCGCTGTACATCAGCCGCCGCCAGCAGCTGCATGATGAAATCGGCGGCTTGCAGGAGCAGTTGATCCAGCGTCAGCAGGAATTGCGCGAGTTCGTCTCCAAGCAGGCGCAATACCGCTCCGGCCTGGCGCTGCAACGCCAGGAAATCAACATGTCCGAGCCGCTGGTTGCCCAGGGCGCGGTATCGCCGGTGGAAGTGCTGCGGCTCAAGCGTGCCGAAGTCGAGACCCGCGGGCAACTGGACGCGACGACGCTGGCAATCCCTCGCGCCGAGTCGGCGATCAAGGAAGTGCAGCGCAAGATCGACGAGACCCGCGGCAAATTTCGCAGCGAGGCACTGACCCAGCTCAATGAGGCGCGCACCGACCTGAACAAGGCTCAAGCCACCGGCAAGGCCCTGGAGGACCGGGTGAGCCGTACCCTGGTGACATCGCCGGTGCGCGGCATCGTCA
This sequence comes from Pseudomonas sp. R1-15, assembly GCF_051132085.1. Taxonomy (NCBI): domain Bacteria; kingdom Pseudomonadati; phylum Pseudomonadota; class Gammaproteobacteria; order Pseudomonadales; family Pseudomonadaceae; genus Pseudomonas; species Pseudomonas sp. R1-15. The sequence goes on from NZ_CP071660.1 coordinate 226,685, forward strand.
ACAAACTGCTGGTCAACACCATCGGCGGGGTAATCCAGCCCGGCAGCGACCTGGTGGAAATCGTGCCCCTGGACGACACTATCCTGGTGGAAGCGAAAATCCGTCCCCAGGACATCGCCTTCCTGCACCCCGGCCAGGACGCCACGGTGAAATTCACCGCCTACGACTACACCATCTACGGTGGGATGAAAGCCAAGCTGGAACAGATCGGCGCCGACACCATCACTGATGAAGACAAGAAAACCACCTACTACATCATCAAGTTGCGCACCGAACGCAGCCACCTGGGCACGCCTGAAAAGCCCTTGCTGATCATCCCGGGGATGGTGGCGTCGGTAGATATCATCACCGGCAAGAAGACCGTGCTGAGCTACCTGCTCAAGCCCATCATCAAGGCCCGGGCCGAGGCGTTGCATGAGCGGTAAGCCCTGGACTCAGTGCTGTAGCGTTTGTGGCGAGGGAGCTTGCTCCCGCTCGGCTGCGAAGCAGTCGTAAAACCAGGCAAGACGGTCAGCCTGAAAGAATGCCGGGGCCTGCTTCGCAGGCCAGCGGGAGCAAGCTCCCTCGCCACACGACCGTGTTGCCCCCACAGCTTCTGCCATATGGTTATGCATTTTCAGTATTTAAATTAACCTTCTTATACCCTTAAAGTTATCCCCCTGCGTACCTGCCGACCAATCGGCGCGCCGCACGACACAAACCGACACGGTGACCCCGTGAGTTTTTGATCGACTGCGCGCCCATTCAAGCGCGCCGTGCGTGGGAGTGATGTATGCCAGCCGTCTCTTTTTCTCCAGACTCAAATGCCGCGAACATCGCGCCGCAATCATTCGAAGTACGCCCATTCAGCGGCGCCGTAGGGGCCGAGATCGTCGGGCTGGACCTGTCCCGGCCGATCAACGATCAGGATTTTGCGCGCATCCACCGCGCACACCTGGACTATCACGTCGTGGTGTTCCGCGATCAGCGCATCACCCCCGAGCAACACATCGCTTTCAGCCGCCGTTTTGGCGTGCTGCAAATCCATGTGCTCAAGCAATTCCTGCTGGCCGGGCATCCGGAAATTCTCATCGTCTCCAACATCATCGAGAACGGCCAGTCCATCGGTCTGGGAGACGCCGGCAAGTTCTGGCATTCGGACCTTTCCTATAAGGAACTGCCGAGCCTCGGCTCGATGCTCCACGCCCAGGAGCTGCCGAGCGAGGGCGGCGATACGCTGTTCGCCGACATGCACAAGGCCTGGGACGGTTTGCCCGAGACACTGCGTAAAGCGATTGAGGGCCGTTCGGCAGCGCATTCCTACACGGCGCGTTACAGCGAGACCAAATTCGAAGGCAACTGGCGCCCGACGCTGACGCCTGAACAGTTGGCTCAGGTCGCCGAAGTCGTGCATCCGATCGTCCGCACCCACCCGGAAACCGGGCGCCAGGCGCTGTTCGTCAGCGAAGGCTTCACCACCCGCATCGTCGGCCTGCCGGAGGATGAAAGCAAAGCCATCCTGGCCGAGCTGTATGCCCACAGCGTGCTGCCCCAGAACATTTATCGCCATCAATGGCAGCCCCACGACCTGGTGTTCTGGGACAACCGCTCGCTGATTCACCTCGCCGCCGGTTGCCCTGGCCATCTGCGCCGAAAGCTGTATCGCACCACTATCCAGGGCGACGCCCCTTTCTGATCGGCTGCGCAGCGCGCAAAGAGCCCGGAGAAACACCATGTCCAAACGCATTGCTTTTGCACCGCTGGCTGCGGCTATCGGCCTGGGGTTCAGCTTGCTCGCTGGCAGCCTGGTCGCGCCGGCCAGCGCCCAGGCCGAAGGTGAGATTCGCATCGCCGAGCAGTTCGGCATCGTCTACCTGCTGCTGAACGTGGTCCGTGACCAGCAATTGATCGAGAAGCACGGCAAGGAGGAGGGCATCGACATCAAGGTCGACTGGACCCAGCTGTCCGGCGGCGCGGCGGTCAACGATGCGTTGCTGTCGGGCTCCATCGACATTGCCGGGGCGGGTGTCGGGCCGTTGCTGACGGTCTGGGACCGCACCCGTGGCAAGCAGAACGTCAAGGCCGTGGCCTCCCTCGGCAACTTTCCCTATTACCTGTTGAGCAACAACCCGAACGTCAAGACCGTCGCCGACTTCACCGAGAAGGACCGCATCGCGGTGCCGGCGGTGGGCGTGTCGGTGCAGTCGCGTTTCCTGCAGTACGCCGCTGCGAAGCAGTGGGGCGACAAGGAGTTCAATCGTCTCGACAAGTACACCCTGGCCGTCCCGCACCCGGACGCCACGGCCGCGTTGATTGCCGGCGGCACCGAGTTGACCGGGCACTTTTCCAACCCGCCGTTCCAGGACCAGGCCCTGCAAAATCCCAATGTCCACGTGGTACTCAATTCCTATGATGTGCTTGGGCCGAATTCGCCCACGGTGCTGTTCGCCACCGAGAAATTCCGCGATGAAAACCCAAAAACCTACAAGGCCTTCGTCGAAGCGCTGACCGAAGCGGCCGAGTTTGCTCAGAAAGACAAAGGCGCGGCGGCGGACACCTACCTGCGCGTAAGCAAGGCCAAGATCGACCGGGCGACTCTGCTGAAGATCATCGAAAACCCGCAGATCGAATTTACCGTCACGCCAAAAAACACCTACCCGCTCGCCGAATTCCTCTACCGCGTCGGCGCCATCAAGAACAAGCCGGCCTCCTGGGAAGACTACTTCTTCCAGGACGCCAAACCGCTGCAGGGGAGCTGATTGTCATGAACGCGCCATTGCCAGGCCACGCGGCCAGCAACGCCACCCGCACCGACACCGCGCTGTTGTCGGTGGATAACGTCAGCCTGGAATACCGCACCCCGCAGAGAGTGGTGCGGGCCACCCATCAGGTGAGTTTCGAGGTCGATCCGGCGGACCGCTTTGTATTGCTCGGCCCGTCCGGATGCGGCAAGTCCACGTTGCTCAAGGCCATTGGTGGTTTCATATCGCCGTGCGAAGGCGAGATTCGTCTGCAAGGCCAAGCCGTCAACGCGCCGGGGCCGGACCGGATTGTGGTGTTCCAGGAGTTCGATCAACTGCCGCCGTGGAAAACCGTCAAGCAGAACGTGATGTTCGCGCTGCTGGCGTCGGGCACGCTCAAACGTCGCGAGGCCGAGGAGCGGGCGCTGCACTACCTCGATAAAGTCGGGTTGGCAGCGTTTGCCGATGCTTATCCGCATACCTTATCTGGTGGAATGAAGGCACGCGTCGCGATTGCCCGAGCGCTGGCGATGCAACCGAAGATCCTGCTGATGGACGAGCCCTTTGCGGCGCTGGATGCGCTGACCCGCCGCAAGATGCAGGAGGAATTGCTGCTGCTCTGGGAGGAGGTGCGCTTCACGCTGTTGTTCGTTACCCATTCCATCGAAGAAGCGCTGGTGGTGGGCAATCGCATCCTGCTGCTGTCACCGCATCCGGGGCGGGTCCGGGCGGAAATCCACAGCCATCAATATGATCTGCACAGCCTTGGCGGTGTCGGGTTCCAGCACACGGCGCGGCGGATTCATTCGCTGCTGTTCGAACAAGGCCAGTCGCCGGATGCTGAACGCGAGCTGGGTTTTGCCGACATTCGTATCGCATACTGAGGGGAGCCTTTCATGAGCCAGTTATCGCCTGCGCGCGAAGAATACGAAGTCGATCTGCAACCGCTGACCCACGTACCACTGGAGCGGGAATTGCCCCTGAGCCAGCGCCTTTGGCAGCAGGGTTGGTTGCGTAAATGTTTGATCCTGTTGGTGCTGGCGCTGGTGTGGGAGGGCGTGGCGCGTTACCAGAACAACGACCTGTTGCTGCCGAGCTTTTTGCAGACTGCCAGTGCGCTACATGACGGTTTGCTCAGTGGCGAGTTGCTGGGCAAGGTGTGGATTTCCCTGGTGGTGCTGCTCAAGGGTTATTTGCTCGGCATCGTCCTGGCGTTTGGCTTGACCACCCTGGCGGTGTCGACGCAGTTGGGGCGTGACCTGCTCAGCACCCTGACGTCGATGTTCAACCCGTTGCCGGCCATCGCGCTGTTGCCGTTGGCGCTGCTGTGGTTCGGCCTGGGGCAGAACAGCCTGATTTTTGTATTGGTGCATTCGGTGCTGTGGGCGCTGGCATTGAACATGTATGCGGGGTTTCTCGGCGTGTCGGAAACGCTGCGCATGGCCGGGCGCAACTACGGGCTCAAGGGCCTGCGCTTTGTGCTGTTCATCCTGATTCCGGCGGCGCTGCCGTCGATCCTCGCCGGGCTGAAAATCGGCTGGGCCTTCGCCTGGCGCACCCTGATCGCCGCCGAACTGGTATTCGGCGCCACCAGCGGCAAGGGCGGCCTGGGCTGGTACATTTTCCAGAACCGCAACGAGCTGTACACCGACAAGGTCTTTGCAGGGCTGGCGGTGGTGATCCTCATCGGGCTGCTGGTAGAGAACCTGGTATTCGACAGCCTGGAGCGGGTGACGGTGAAGCGTTGGGGGATGCAAAGGTAAGCCATTCATGAGCATCCGTGGCGAGGGGGGGTGTCTGGGCTGACGCCATCGCGAGCAAGCTCGCTCCCACAGGTTGGACGGTGTTGATCATATATTTGAGTTCGACACAAAACCCTGTGGGAGCGAGCCTGCTCGCGAAGGCGGTCTTCAATCCACCACAGGCCTTTCAACCTGACGCTTGAATTCCAGCCGATCCATTTCCTGCCAACTGATGAAGAGTGTCCTCAAGCCGATCCCTGTGGCGAGGGAGCTTGCTCCCGCTCGGCTGCGCAGCAGTCGCAAAACCAGGCGATGCGGTTTGCCTGAAAGAATGCTGGGGGCCTGCTGCGCAGGCCAGCGGGAGCAAGCTCCCTCGCCACGGGTTTTGGGTGTCTGGGAGGGCGCCATCGCGAGCAGGCTCGCTCCCACAGGTGGTTGGGGTTGTTGCAGATATCTCAGCCAGCACAGGTCCATGTGGGAGCGAGCTTGCTCGCGATGGCGGTCTTCAATTCCTGCCAACTGATGAAGAGTGACCTCAAGCCGATCTCTGTGGCGAGGGAGCTTGCTCCCGCTCGGCTGCGCAGCAGTCGCAAAACCAGGCGATGCGGTTTGCCTGAAAGAATGCTGGGGGCCTGCTGCGCAGGCCAGCGGGAGCAAGCTCCCTCGCCACGGGTTTTGGGTGTCTGGGAGGGCGCCATCGCGAGCAAGCTCGCTCCCACAGGTGGTTGGGGTTGTTGCAGATATCTCAGCCAGCACAGGTCCAATGTGGGAGCGAGCCTGCTCGCGAAGGCGGTCTTCAATCCACCACAGGCCTTTCAACCTGACGCTTGAATTCCAGCCGATCCATTTCCCGCAAACTGATGAAGAGTGTCCTCAAGCCGATCCCTGTGGCGAGGGAGCTTGCTCCCGCTCGGCTGCGCAGCAGTCGCAAAACCAGGCGATGCGGTTTGCCTGAAAGAATGCTGGGGGCCTGCTGCGCAGGCCAGCGGGAGCAAGCTCCCTCGCCACGGGTTTTGGGTGTCTGGGAGGGCGCCATCGCGAGCAGGCTCGCTCCCACAGGTGGTTGGGGTTGTTGCAGACATCTCAGCCAGCACAGGTCCATGTGGGAGCGAGCTTGCTCGCGATGGCGGTCTTCAATCCACCACAGGCCTTTCAACCTGACGCTTGAATTCAAGCCGATCCATTTCCCCGCCAACTGATGAAGAGTGGACCTCAAGCCGATCCCTGTGGCGAGGGAGCTTGCTCCCGCTCGGCTGCGCAGCAGTCGCAAAACCAGGCGATGCGGTTTGCCTGAAAGAATGCTGGGGGCCTGCTGCGCAGGCCAGCGGGAGCAAGCTCCCTCGCCACGGGTTTTGGGTGTCTGGGAGGGCGCCATCGCGAGCAGGCTCGCTCCCACAGGTTGGACGGTGTTGATCATATATTTCAGTTCGACACAAAACCCTGTGGGAGCGAGCTTGCTCGCGAAGGCGGTCTTCAATCCACCACAGGCCTTTCAACCTGACGCTTGAATTCCAGCCGATCCATTTCCTGCCAACTGATGAAGAGTGTCCTCAAGCCGATCTCTGTGGCGAGGGAGCTTGCTCCCGCTCGGCTGCGCAGCAGTCGCAAAACCAGGCGATGCGGTTTGCCTGAAAGAATGCTGGGGGCCTGCTGCGCAGGCCAGCGGGAGCAAGCTCCCTCGCCACGGTTATGGGGTGTCTGGGCTGACGCCATCGCGAGCAAGCTCGCTCCCACAGGTGGTTGGGGTTGTTGCAGATATCTCAGCCAGCACAGGTCCAATGTGGGAGCGTGCTTGCTCGCGAAGGCGGTCTTCAATTCACCACAGGCCTTTCAACCTGACGCTTGAATTCAAGCCGATCCATTTCCCCGCCAACTGACTCCGGGCAGTGGATTTTATTTATCGCTGCCCGGCTTGTTAGCCAAGTAAAGCCCCTTCCTTTTCCATTAGACTTGCCGCCTCCAAGCAAGCCTTCAGGACACGGAATGCCAGTCCCTCCAAGCCCCCTTCGCAAAGCCCTGGTCGTTTGGCTGTACGCTGCGGCCCTGATGCATCTGCTCGCCGGTCTTACGCTGACCTGGGCCGGTCACTCCGGCTTGCTCGATGATTACCTGAACACCATCGAGCAGGCGTTCTGGGGTGCGGACATCGTGCCGGTTACCGTCCGCACGCAACAGGTCTGGTGGCTGGCGCTGTTCGGCGCCACGTTGCAAAGCTATGCGTTGTACATGCTCGCGCTGGTCCATCTCGGCGATCGCCTGAAAAGTGCCATGCCCTGGGGCTGGCTGATCGTCGGCATTCTGCTCTGGGCGCCTCAGGACATGCTGGTTTCCGCCCAGGCGCGGGTCTGGTCGCACCTGTGGTTCGACAGCTTTGCATTACTTGTTTTACTGCCGCCGCTGTTCTGGCTTTATCGCCATGATCGCCGCACCGCCCTGACCGACAACACATCGAGTGAGTCGAACCATGCCTGATTTTTCGCCGCTGGACTGGGCCATTGCCCTGCTGATTGCCCAGGCCATCCTCGGTGCGCTGGATACCCTGTATCACCACGAACTCACTGTCGCCTTGCCCTATCGCCACAGTGCGCGGCTGGAACTCTCCATCCATTCCCTGCGCTCGTGTTTCTACGGGATCCTGTTCCTGGGTATCGCGCATCTGGCCTTCGAAGGGACATGGGCGATCGTCATCGCGCTGCTGTTCGCCCTGGAGATCGGTCTGACGCTGTGGGACTTCGTGGTCGAGGACCGTAGCCGCAAACTGCCGCCCATCGAGCGCATCATGCACACCGTGCTGGCGGTCAACGGTGGGGCCTTCTTCGCGCTGTACGGCGTGCAACTGGCGCAGTGGGCGAGTCTGCCGACCGGCCTGAGCACGATCGACCTGGGCTGGCGCGGCTGGCTGCTGACGTTGTTTGCCATCGGCGTCACCGCCTCGGGCATTCGCGACGGCTTGGCCGCCTTGCGCATGCAGCGCCAGGGCAAGCCGGGTAACCCGTTTGCCGGTGGTGCCTACAAGCGCGTGCTGGTCACGGGAGGCACCGGGTTTATCGGCGAGACCCTGGTCAATCAGTTGCTCGATGCCGGGCACACGGTCAGCGTGTTGGCCCGCGATCCATTGAGGGCGGCCTATCTGTTTGACGGCCGCGCCCGCTGCGTGCGTTCGCTGGGCAAGCTGGGCCATGACGAAACCTTCGATGTACTGATCAACCTGGCGGGCGCGCCGGTGGCCGGGCCGCGCTGGAGCCCGAGGCGCCAGGCGCAACTCATCGCCAGCCGGGTCGATACCACCGAAGCCTTGATGACATGGTTGAAGAACGCCCGGCACAAACCGGCGTTGTGGATTCAAGCGTCGGCCATCGGTTTTTATGGCGTGCGCGACGCCAGCGAAAGCCTCGATGAAAGCGCCAGCCAGGGCGATGGTTTCATGGCCGAACTCTGTTCGCGTTGGGAAGCCTCTGCGCGGCCCGCAACCGAGTTGGGCGTGCGACAGGTGGTGATGCGCCTGGGCGTGGTGTTCGGTCCGGGCGGTGCGTTGCTGCCGTTGCTGATTCCGTTTCGCCTGGGGTTCGGTGGGCGGATGGGCGATGGTCGGCAAATCATGAGTTGGGTGCACCGCGACGACGTGATCCAGGTGATCGCCCGTGCCTTCGAAGACGAAAGCCTGAGCGGCACCTACAACCTGGTAGCGCCGGAAACGGTCAGTCAGGCTTTGTTCGCCGAACGTGTCGGCAAGGCGCTCAAGCGCCCGGTGTGGTTCCACATCCCGGCCGCGCCGGTGCGCGCCCTGGCTGGCGAGATGGCCCAGCTGTTTTTCGACGGCCAGCGCGTGGTGCCCGATCGTCTCGTTCAGGCCGGTTATACGTTCCGTTACCCGACACTCGACGCTGCCCTGCGCGACCTGGCCTGAGGACTGTCCATGAGCAAGCCGAGGATGTACCTGCTGGCCGGCAACGGTAGCGCTGCCGATTGGTGGGACGACGCGTTGCCGCACTTCAAACGCTACGACGTGGTGCCGCTGGAGCTGCCCGGTTTCGGCGACAACCCTCAGGCTCCTTGTGAAGACCTGGCGGCCTACGCTCAGGCGTTGCTCGCGGCAACGGTAAAGGGCAGCGCGATCATGGCGGTCGGGGTGAACGCCTTGCTGGTGCTGCACGCCTTGCAACGCCGGCCCGGGCACTTTTGCCGCAGCGTATTGCTGGCGCCGGTGGGCGCGTTCTTGTGGCAGCGACGATTGCCGGCGCTGATGTCGCCGCTGCCGATTCGCAAGACCATTCATTGGCTGCTGGCGAACAAGCCAAGGCTGTTCGCCCACAAGTTCTCCCGCCAGCAATGGACGCCCGCGCAGTACCAGCGCATGGGCGCCGGCTATGCCCGCTGCCGGGCCTTTGTCCCGCATTGGGATCTGGTGCGCGCCGACACCGCGTTGCCGTTGCTGGAGTGGATCAGCGACCCGGTCGAACTGGTATGGGGCGATCAGGACAAGATGCTCGGCATCGCCCAGGCAGCGGCATGGTCAGCCATTCTCGCCCGCGCCGACTTGACCATCAGCCTGAAGCCCGGTTGGGGCCACTACCCGTGGATCGACTCACCGGCTGAATTTGCCACCTGGCTGGAGTCCGGCGAGCGCGGGTTCGTCGCGCACACCAAGGGTGGCCGCTTGCGCCTGGCGGAGCTGGCCGGGCAGCCGGTGCCAGCGGCGCTGTCACTCAACGATTGTCATGATCCACGCTTGCCAGGATTTTTGTGCAGCCAGCCGGATGCTGCCTGGGCCGTGCGTTCCTCCAGTTACGGGGAGGATCAGGCCGATGCGGCCAATGCGGGCTTGAGCACCACCTACTTGCGCGAGCCGACACACAATGTGCCGACACGCATTGCCGAGCTGAGCGCGGCGGGTGTCGAGGAAGTGGTGGTGCAGCGTTTCATCACCCCACGGCTGTCCGGGATCGCCTTTGTGCGTCACCTTTCGGTTGAGCTGGAATGGGTCGAAGGCCATCTGGAGTCGTTGGCCGATGGCAAGGTGAGCCCTGAGCGAGCGATCATTTCCCGTCTCGGCGAGTCTTGGAACAGCGGCACATTCACGCCGGCCCATGGCCTGACCGCCGAAGCGCTGTGGCAGTTTCTCCAAGGCGTGCTGCGGGTCTTCCACTACGTGCCCGGCGATGTTGAATGGGCCTGGGACGGCACGCAACTCTGGTTGCTGCAATACCGGCCGATCAGCGACTACGGCTGGCGCCGTCACCTGACCGCCGCCAACATCGCCGAGATCCTGCCGCCACAACCCAGCGTTCTGGTGGAGTACGCCCAGCGTCGCGCGGCGGCAAGCATTCCGGCGATCATGGCGCGTTGGGATTCACGGATTTTGCAGGACAACGAGCCTTTCACCGCGGTGTTTGGCGGCGCCTCGTATATCAACAACGACCTGTTTCTCGCCCGGCTGGCAGACTGGGGCATCAGCGCCAGCAGCTATGCCGGCGAGGTCGGTGGGGCAACGCCGCACCTGCCTTGGCGGCCGCTGCGCCTGCTGCGGTCGCTGCCGTTATTTTTGCGCATGCAGCGTATCGCTCGCGGGCATCTGCTTACGTTGGAAAACGGTTTGCGCCGTTTCGACCGAGAGCTGCACGAACTGACCGGACAAGGCGCTGACGGCCAGCAACTGGCCGACTGGTTTACCCGCTTCTACGTATTCGTGGTGCAGGGCAACCTGTGCATCGCCAGCGCCTTGGCCAGCAGTGGCGGCGACTGGCTGGGACGACCGCCGACCGCCTATGACAATCTCGAACACAGCCCTCATCGCTTGCCTTGGGAAACCGATCCGGCAACGCCGCGCCCGGCGCCGACCGATCTGCCGTTGCAACCCTTCCCGCAATGGCCGTTAGCGATTCGCCTGGCCCATGACGCCGGCCTGCCAGGGCTGCGCGGCTACTACTTGCAGGTGCGCGAATGGTATCGCGACAACCTGATGCGGATCTTTTTCCGCCTGCACCACGCCATGCCGAGCGCCGACCGCGAGCATTGGTTCGCGCCGCACCGGGACATCCGCAGCCGCGACGGCAGCTTCTGGCAGGACGGTCGTGAAGGCACCGAGCAGGCGAGCGGATTCCTTATCTACCCGGGTCAGGCCCAGGGCGTTCTCGGCGAGGACATCCTGTTGGAAGACACCCTGGACCCTGGCCGCCACGCTCACTATCAAGGCGCCCGCGCCGTGATCGCACGCATGGGCGGCCGCCTGTCCCATGGCTCGACGCTGCTGCGTGAACTGCGCAAACCTTCGGCGGTACTGCCTCAAGTAGACGTGGGATGGCTGGGGCGTGAGGTGGTGTATTGCGATGGGGAGTTGAGGTTGGTGGAGTAGGAGGGTCTAAACTGAGGAACATCAGCCAGCCATCCGTTCATGCTCAGGAGTCCCGCATGGAATCCCCAGTCCATACGCTGCCCGCGTTATTCAAACAACTCGGCCTACCCGACGACGCCGTCAGCATCGATCAGTTCATCGCCAGCCACTCGCCGCTCAAGCCCGAGCTGCACGTGTCCGATGCGTTCTTCTGGAGCGAGGGCCAGCGACAGTTGCTGCGCGACGAAATCCTTGAAGATGCCGACTGGGCGGTGGTGGTGGATCAACTCGACGTGCTGTTGCGCAAGGGACGGAGCGAGTGAGGTTGGCTCGAAAACTGTGGGAGCGAGCTTGCTCGCGATGGCGGTATGTCAGTCAACATTGATGTAACAGACCTACCGCTATCGCGAGCAAGCTCGCTCCCACAATTTGTTATTCCTGTATGGAATTAATAAATAGCTTCTTATTCCTTAAATAATATAACTCTCCTCCTTATACTCGTCCGGGAACAGACAAGCAGGAGAGCACCCATGCGCAACGAATCGATTCGCTACCTGATTGTGCCGGGCTGGCAAGGATCGCCGGAAAATCATTGGCAAACCCACTGGCAGAACAGCCTGCCCAACAGTGCCCGGGTCGAGCAGGCTGACTGGCTGACGCCACGGCGTGAAGATTGGGTCGCCGCGCTGGCCGAAGCCATCGCCAGCGACAGCACGCCAGTGATCCTGATCGCCCATAGCCTGGGTTGCATCACCGTGGCCCATTGGGCCGCCACCGCGCCGGTGCCATTCCTGCGGCAGGTGCGTGGCGCGTTGCTGGTGGCGCCGGCGGATGTCGAGCGCCCCGCTTGTGCCCCGGCGCTACGCAACTTCGCGCCGATTCCCACGGACCTGTTGCCGTTTCCCAGCCAAGTGGTCAGTTCCGACAACGACGCGGCGGTCAGTGCCGCGCGCGCCATGGAGCTGGCGCGGAGTTGGGGGGCCGAGGCCGGGATCCTGGCCGGGGCGGGGCACATCAATGTGAAGTCCGGCCACCAGCGCTGGGAGCAGGGTTTCGCTTATCTCTATCGTTTGCAAAACCGCATGGAGCATCACGCCCTGCGTCGCGCCTGAATTTTAATGCCCTCCGTCTCGCCGGCGGTTTGGGGCGGGAGCCTGCCATGAGCCTGCATGAAACCTTCGGTCAGCCCTTGCTGACCTTTCCCGACTCGGAAAAAAGCCCCCTGAGCATCCGTGCCAAGGCACTGGTGTTCGTCGACCCGCGTTCGCGGCAGTTGCGCAAGGAGCTGGAACAACTGGCGCCACGGGCGATTTCGGTGCTGATTCGCGGCGAAACCGGCACCGGCAAGGAGCTGCTGGCCCGGCATATCCATCGCGAGAGCAATCGCGGTGGGCTGTTTGTTTCGGTCAATTGCGGCGCTATCAGCCCGACCTATGCCGACGCCGAATTGTTCGGTTATTCCGTCGGCAGTTATAGCGGTTCGGCCAGCAGTCGGGCCGGGTGGTTCGGCTCGGCCAACGGCGGCACGCTCTACCTGGATGAGATCGGAGACCTGCCGCTGCCGATCCAGATCAAGTTGCTGGCGGCGCTGGAAAACCATGAGGTCACACGTGTCGGCGCCCAACAACCGAGCCCGGTGGACGTGCGCCTGGTGGCGGCCACCAGCATTGATCTGGCGCAAGCGGTGGACGCCGGAAAATTTCATGACCGGCTTTATCATTACCTGAGCGAGGGGCAGCTCGAGTTACCCGCCTTGCGCGAGAGGGTGGGCGATATCCTGTCCCTGGCCGAATATTTCCTGGGCATCTACAGCCAGCGCCTTGGCCTGGCCGTGCCGCTGATCAGTGAAGCGGCGCAACGGGCGCTTGAACGCCACAGCTGGCCGGGCAACACCCGCGAGTTGGAGAACGTTATCCATTTTGCATTGCTGGTGAGTGCCGGCGATGAGATTTTGCCGGAGCATCTGAATTTGCCGTCCCAGTTTTCAGCCCTGGAACTGGTCGAGCGGCAGGTGGAGCAGGTTATTGCACAGGGCTCGCAAGCTGAGCGCACCGCCCTCAAGGCGCTGCTCGATCGACTGGACCAAACGCTATAGATCAGGACGCCCACCTGTGGCGAGGGAGCTTGCTCCCGCTGGGCCGCGCAGCGGACCCAAGATTTTGCGATTGCTGCGCAACCGAGCGGGAGCAAGCTCCCTCACCACAAGAGCGCTTTCCTTATATGAGCAAAATGAATATGAACTTGAATAAAAGATATTGTTAAGGCATAAAAAATGTCGGTATCTTCCGCATCACGCCAGCGATAGCACTTCGCTGGCACACCCACATTTGGCCGTCGTCCATGACGACAGTGATATTGAATAAGGACACTGCATGAAAAAGGTTCTGTTGTTCACCGCATTGGCGGCAGCCCTGACCTCGAGCCTGGCCCAGGCGGCGGAAAAACTGGTCGTGGCTGCCACACCGGTACCCCACGCTGAGATCCTCGAGCTGATCAAGCCGGCCCTGGCCAAAGAAGGCGTGGACCTGGAAATCAAGGTGTTCACCGACTACGTCCAACCCAACGTACAGGTTGACCAGAAGCGCCTTGACGCCAACTACTTCCAGACCCTGCCTTACCTCAAGAGCTTCAACGAAGGCAAAGGCACCAACCTGGTGACGGTGATCGGCGTCCACGTCGAACCGTTTGGCGGCTACTCGAAAAAAGTAAAAAGCCTGGCTGAGCTGAAAGACGGCGCGACCATCGCCATCCCTAACGAAGGCAGCAACAGCGGTCGTGCCCTGATCCTGTTGCAGAAGGCTGGCCTGATCAAACTCAAGGACCCGAAAAACGCCCTGGCAACGCCGAAAGACATCGCCGAGAACCCGAAGAACTTCAAGTTCAAGGAACTGGAATCGGCCATGCTGCCGCGTGTGCTGGACCAGGTCGACCTGGACATGATCAACACCAACTACGCCCTGGAAGCAGGTCTCAACCCGGCCAAGGATGCCTTGGTGATCGAGGGTTCGGATTCGCCTTACGTGAACTTCCTGGTGGCCCGTCCGGACAACAAGGACAGCGCGGCCATCCAGAAACTGGCCAAGGCGCTGACCAGCCCGGAAGTGAAGGCGTTCATCGAGAAGAAATACAGCGGCGCGGTACTGCCGGCGTTCTGATTGGCGCGGTAGACCTTAACGCAGTTACAAACGCCGACGGCTGATACAGCGTCGGCGTTTTTTGTGCTCAACATATCGTGTAGCGGCACGGCTTACCCGTGGCGAGGGAGCTTGCTCCCGCTCGGCTGCGCAGCAGTCGCAAAAACGGCTGATGCGGTCTACCTCAAGAACAGAGGGGCCTGCTCCGCAGGCCAGCGGGAGCAAGCTCCCTCGCCACGGATGAAGCAACACCGACCACTGTGGGAGCGAGCCCGCTCGCGAAAGCGGTTTGTCAGTCACTACTTATTCAGGCCAATGCCACGCCGGCTCATCCAGCATCCGCTGTCCGACGATTGCGGTCTGTCCCAAGTCTTTTTCCAGCACGATGCAATTGCAGTTTTCATCCTGCTCCAGCGCGGCGATCAGGCGTGTCGCATGGGACACGACCCAGACCTGGCAATTGGCCGAAGCGCGGATTATCAAGCGTGCCAAGGCCGGCAACAGATCCGGGTGCAGGCTGGTTTCCGGTTCGTTGAGAACCATCAGCGAGGGCGGGCGCGGCGTGAGCAGGGCGGCTACTAGCAGCAGGTAGCGCAGGGTTCCATCGGACAGCTCGGCGGCCGACAACGGTCGCAGCAGGCCGTGTTGCTGGAAGGCGATGGCGAAACGCCCGCCCTGCAGTTTGTCGATGTGCAGTTGAGCGCCAGGAAACGCATCGCCAATGGCGGCGTGCAGGGCTTCGAAGTCGCCTATCTCCAGAATCGTTTGCAACGCTGCAGCCAGGTCGCGTCCGTCGTGGTGCAACACTGGGGTGCGAGTGCCCAGTTGCGGCTGGCGCACCGGGGCGTCGGCATCGCTGCGAAAGTGGTCGTAGAAGCGCCAGCGACGAATGAACTCGCGCATCTGCAGGACCTCCGGCGAAGCGCGCAGGCTGCCGACCTGATCGAACAGGCTATCGAAGGTCGGGGTGTGTTGGGCCAATACGTCCCACGAACGGCTTTCACGGGCGCGGATCATCGGCCCGTTGCGGTCCACCAGCAAGCTGGCAGGCCTGTAAACCGGTCCGGCCCAGATGCATTCGCGCTTGATTTCAGGGTCCAGTGAAAACGCCGAACGACTGGGTTCCGGCAGGCCCAGGGCGATCGAATAGCTGAAGTTTTCCCCGGCAAATCCGAGGCGCAGGCGCATGCTGCCCTGACGCACGATGCCCTGCACAGGTACATCGCCGTTACGCATGCGACGGCTTATTTCTTCCGGGCCGGCCCAGAAGGTCGAGCCCAGCCCACCTTCACGGGCCAGGGCATTGACTACGCCTCCTTGCGCCGTCTCCGCCAACAGGCGCAGGGCGCGATACAGATTCGATTTGCCACTGCCGTTGGGCCCGGTGATCAGGTTCAGCCTGCCCAGCGGGATGACCAGTTTGTTGATGGACCGGTAGTTGGCCACCGCCAGGGTCGTGAGCATGCGAATTCCCTTCGTACATGGATGTCACAGACGAGTCTGCCCGATTCCTGTGCATTCGGTGAACCCTGTTCTAAGCTCACAGTCGTATCGTCACTGGTACGTCCGTACAACGCAAAGGAGTCTGCATGGCTGGTCCTGGAATCAAATTGATTGTTGGCTTGGGCGTGTGTGCGGTGTTGGCGGGGTGCGGTGACAAGAAGCCCGAGGAAAAAGCCTTGCCACGGGTTTTCGTGCAGCATGCCATACCTTCCGAATACGCCGCCTCGGTGACGCTTACCGGCGATGTCCAGGCTCGCGTGCAGGCTGACCTGTCGTTTCGTGTCGGCGGCAAGATCATCGAGCGCAAAGTCGACGTCGGCGACCGGGTCTCGGCCCGGCAAGTGCTGGCCCGGCTCGATCCACGTGACCTGCAGACCAACGTCGATTCCGCCGAGGCCCAGGTGGCCGCCGAACAGGCGCGGGTCAAGCAGAGTGCGGCGGCATTTGTGCGCCAGCAGAAGCTCTTGCCCAAGGGCTACACCAGCCAGAGCGAATACGACGCGGCCCAGGCGCAACTGCGCAGCAGCCAGAGCGCGCTGACGGCGGCCCAGGCACAACTGGCCAATGCCCGCGAACAGCTGAGCTACACCGCACTGATCGCCGAGGCGCCGGGCATCATCACGGCGCGCCAGGCCGAAGTGGGCCAGGTGGTCCAGGCCACGGAGCCGATCTTCAGCCTGGCCCGGGACGGTGAGCGCGACGCGGTGTTCAACATCTACGAGTCGCTGCTGAGCGAACCGCCATCGGCGCCGGACATTGTCATCAGCCTGCTCGACAACCCTGCCATCAAGACCACCGGTACGGTGCGCGAGATCACCCCGGCGGTGTCCGCCGAGACCGGCACCGTGCAGGTCAAGGTCACGCTCAACGACTTGCCCGAAGGCATGCGCCTGGGTTCGGTGGTCAGCGCCACCGCCAAATCCGCAGGAAAAACCGCCGTGGAGCTGCCCTGGTCGGCACTGACCAAGAATCTCAGTAATCCGGCCGTGTGGCTGGTGGACGGCGAAGGCAAGGCGCAGTTGCACAACGTCACCGTTAGCCGCTACCTGACCGGCAAGGTCATCGTCAGCGACGGGCTCAAGGGCGGCGAAAAAGTCATCATTGCCGGCGGGCAGTTGCTTCATCCGGGCATGCGCGTCGAGATCGCTGAAAACAGCTATGAGAAAAACCCGTCAGGAGCCCAGCCATGAAGCGCCTGTGGATGGTCGCGGCCGGCCTGCTGCTGGCCGCCTGCTCGAAAGAAGAAGCACCGCCGGAGCCGGTGCGGCCGGTGTTGTCCATTGAGGTCCGGGCCTTGGACCAGCAGGCTCTGGGACGCTTCGCCGGGAATATCCAGGCGCGCTACGAAACCAACGTGGGTTTTCGTGTGCCCGGGCGCATCGCCAGTCGCAACGTCGATGTTGGCGCGGAAGTGAAGAAGGGCGACCTGCTCGCAACCCTCGACCCCACCGACCAGCAGAACCAGTTGCGCGCCGCTCAGGGCGACCTGGCGCGGATCGAGGCGCAGTACATCAATGCCCAGGCCAATGCCCGTCGCCAGCAGCAATTGTTCGACCGTGGCGTCGGTGCCCAGGCACAACTGGACATCGCCCAGACGGACCTGAAAACCACCGCTGCCTCCCTGGAACAGGCCAAGGCCACGGTGGAACAGGCCCGCGACCAGCTCAACTACAGCGAACTGCGTACCGACCATGACGCGGTCGTCACCGCCTGGACGGCCGAGGCGGGGCAGGTGGTGACCGCCGGCCAGCAAGTAGTGACGCTGGCCCGCCCGGACGTCAAGGAAGCGGTGATCGACTTGCCCGCCGGGCTGGCCGAGCGCCTGCCCGAGGATGTGGTGTTCGAGGTCGCCGCTCAACTCGACCCGGCGACCCGCACCACGGCCATCGTGCGCGAGATCGAGCCTCAGGCGCAAAGCGCCACCCGTACCCGCCGCGCGCGCCTGACCCTGACCGATACCCCGCCGGGCTTTCGCCTGGGCACCGCCATCAGCGTGACTCTGAGCTCGGCCATCGAACCGCGCATCGAGCTGCCGCTCAGCGCGTTGCAGGAAGTCGACGGCAAGGCGCGAATCTGGCTGATCGACCCGCAGAGCCAGACAGTCTCGCCACGAGAAGTACAGATTATCGAGCGATCGGCCGGTTCGGTCCTGGTCGCCAACGGCATCAAGCCTGGCGACCGCGTGGTCAGCGCCGGGGTGAACAGTCTCCAGCCGGGGCAAAAAGTGAAACTCGACGAGGACGCACGATGAAAGGGCCTTTCAACTTATCCGAATGGGCCCTGCGGCATCAGTCTTTCGTGTGGTACCTGATGTTCGTCGCATTGCTGATGGGCGTGTTCTCGTACATGAACCTGGGCCGCGAAGAAGACCCGTCGTTCACCATCAAGACCATGGTCATCCAGACCCGCTGGCCCGGCGCGACCCAGGAAGAAACCCTCGACCAGGTCACCGACCGCATCGAGAAAAAACTTGAAGAGCTCGATTCCCTCGATTATGTGAAGAGTTACACCCGGCCGGGGGAGTCGACGGTGTTCGTGTATCTGCGTGATACCACCGGCGCCGAGGAAATCCCCGAGATCTGGTACCAGGTCCGCAAGAAGATCAATGACATTCGTGGCGATTTCCCTGAAGGCTTGCAAGGCCCAGGGTTCAACGATGAGTTCGGCGACGTGTACGGCTCGGTGTATGCCTTTACCGGCGACGGCCTGTCGATGCGTCAGTTGCGCGATTATGTCGAACGGGTGCGCGCCGAGATCCGCGACGTGCCCGGCCTGGGCAAGGTGGAAATGGTCGGCGAGCAGGACGAAGTGCTGTACCTGAATTTTTCCACACGCAAACTCGCCGCATTGGGCATCGACCAGCGCCAGGTAGTGCAGAGCCTGCAGTCGCAGAACGCCGTGACCCCGGCAGGGGTGATCGACGCCGGGCCGGAGCGGATCTCCGTGCGCACGTCCGGCCAGTTCCAATCGGAAAAGGACCTGGCCAACGTCAACCTGCGACTCAACGATCGTTTCTATCGCCTCGCCGATATCGCCGACATTCGCCGTGGTTACGTCGACCCCGCCACGCCGATGTTCCGCTTCAACGGCACGCCGGCGATCGGTCTTGCCATTGCCATGAAGAAGGGCGGCAACATCCAGGAGTTCGGCAAGGCGCTGCATGCGCGCATGGACGAACTGACCGCGGACCTGCCGGTGGGGGTCGGCGTGCATACGGTGTCGGACCAGGCCGAAGTGGTGGAGGAAGCCGTCGGCGGCTTCACCAGCGCCTTGTTCGAGGCGGTGATCATCGTTCTGGTGGTCAGTTTCATCAGCCTCGGCATCCGCGCCGGGCTGGTGGTGGCCTGCTCGATCCCGCTGGTGCTGGCGATGGTGTTCGTGTTCATGGAATACAGCGGCATCACCATGCAGCGGATTTCCCTCGGTGCATTGATCATCGCCCTCGGCTTGCTGGTGGACGATGCCATGATCACCGTGGAAATGATGGTCACGCGATTGGAAAAAGGCGATTCCAAGGATCAGGCCGCGACGTTTGCCTATACCTCGACCGCTTTTCCGATGCTCACCGGGACCCTGGTGACCGTGGCCGGCTTCGTGCCCATCGGCCTGAACGCCAGTTCGGCTGGCGAATACACCTTCACCCTGTTCGCGGTGATTGCCGTGGCGATGCTGGTGTCCTGGATCGTCGCGGTGCTGTTCGCCCCGGTGATCGGCGTGCACATTCTCAGTCCCAACGTAAAGCCCCACAGCAACGAGCCGGGACGGGTCGGACGGGCCTTCAACGGTGGCCTGCTGTGGGCGATGCGCAATCGCTGGTGGGCAATCGGGATCACCGTGCTGCTGTTCGCGCTGGCGGTATTCTGCATGCGCTTCGTACAGAACCAGTTCTTCCCGTCCTCGGACCGCCCGGAGATCCTGGTGGACCTCAACCTGCCGCAGAACGCCTCGATGGACGAGACGCGCAAGGCGGTCGATCGCCTGGAGGCCACCCTCAAGGGCGACCCGGACATCGCGCGCTGGAGCACTTACATCGGCGAAGGCGCCATTCGCTTCTACCTGCCGCTGGACCAGCAACTGCAGAACCCGTACTACGCGCAACTGGTGATCGTCAGCAAGGATCTGGAGTCACGCACGGCCCTCAGCGAACGCCTGCAAAAGCGCCTGCGTGAAGATTTCGTCGGCATCGGCAGCTACGTGCAGGCGCTGGAAATGGGCCCGCCGGTCGGTCGGCCGATCCAGTACCGGGTCAGCGGCAAGGACATCGACCAGGTGCGCAAGCATGCCATTGAGCTTGCCACCGAACTGGACAAGAATTCGCACATTGGCGAGATCATCTACGACTGGAACGAGCCGGGCAAAGTACTGCGCATCGACATCGCCCAGGACAAGGCGCGGCAACTGGGATTGTCTTCGGATGACGTGGCCCGGCTGATGAACAGCATCGTCAGCGGCTCGCCGGTGACCCAGGTCAACGACGATATCTACCTGATCGACGTGGTGGGTCGCGCCGAAGACGCCGAGCGCGGTTCGCCGGAAACCTTGCAGAACCTGCAGATCGTCACACCGGGCGGGACCTCGATTCCGCTGCTGGCCTTTGCCACGGTGCGCTACGAGCTGGAGCAACCACTGGTGTGGCGCCGCGACCGCAAGCCGACCATCACCATCAAGGCTGCCGTGCGCGATGAAATCCAGCCGACGGACCTGGTGCGGCAACTGCAACCGGACATCGACAGGTTCGCCGCCAAATTGCCGGTAGGCTACAAGGTCGCCACCGGCGGCACGGTGGAGGAAAGCAGCAAGGCCCAGGGGCCGATCGCCAGCGTGGTGCCGCTGATGTTGTTCCTGATGGCGACGTTCCTGATGATCCAGTTGCACAGCGTGCAGAAATTGTTCCTGGTGGCCAGTGTCGCGCCCCTGGGCTTGATCGGCGTGGTCCTGGCGCTGGTGCCGACGGGTACGCCCATGGGCTTTGTGGCGATCCTCGGGATCCTTGCGCTGATCGGCATCATCATCCGCAACTCGGTGATCCTGGTGACCCAGATCGACGAATACGAACGTGACGGCTATGAACCCTGGGATGCGGTGGTGGAAGCGACCGAGCACCGGCGCCGGCCGATCCTGTTGACGGCGGCGGCGGCGAGCCTGGGGATGATCCCGATCGCCCGGGAAGTGTTCTGGGGCCCGATGGCCTACGCGATGATCGGCGGGATCATCGTCGCCACGCTGCTGACGCTGCTGTTCCTGCCAGCGCTGTATGTGGCCTGGTACAAGATCCGCGAGCCCAAGCGCGAGTGACACGGCTGCGGCACATCCAACATCAATGCAAGCTGACCCACCGCTTTCGCGAGCAGGCTCGCTCCCACAGGGTATTTGGGGCTGGGCATGGATTTGATGTCCAATGGAGATCAGTGTGGGAGCGAGCTTGCTCGCGATGGCTGCGGCACATTCAACCTCAATGCAAGCTGACCCACCGCTTTCGCGAGCAGGCTCGCTCCCACAGGGATTCGGGGACTGACATGGATTTGATGTCTATTGGGAGACCAGTGTGGTAGCGAGCCTGCTCGCGATGGCTGCGGCACATCCAACCTCAATGCAAGCTGACCCACCGCTTTCGCGAGCAGGCTCGCTCCCACAGGGATTCGGGGACTGACATGGATTTGATGTCTATTGGGAGACCAGTGTGGGAGTGAGCCTGCTCGCGATGGCTGCGGCACATCCAACCTCAATGCAAGCTGACCCACCGCTTTCGCGAGCAGGCTCGCTCCCACAGGGGATTTGGGGATGGGCATGGATTTGATGTCCAGTGGAGATCAGTGTGGGAGCGAGCTTGCTCGCGATGGCTGCGGCACATTCAACCTCAATGCAAGCTGACCCACCGCTTTCGCGAGCAGGCTCGCTCCCACAGGGGATTTGGGGATGGGCATGGATTTGATGTCCAGTGGAGACCAGTGTGGGAGCGAGCTTGCTCGCGATGGCTGCGGCACATCCAACATCAATGCAAGCTGACCCACCGCTTTCGCGAGCAGGCCAGCCCGGTGTCTCCGAATCTTTACTTGCGCAACAACCGCAACCCATTGAACACCACCAGCAAGCTCACCCCCATGTCGGCAAACACCGCCATCCACATGGTGGCGAACCCGGCGAAGGTCACCCCAAGGAAAATCGCCTTGATCACCAACGCCAGGGCGATGTTCTGCTTGAGGATGCTCGACGTCTGCCGCGACAGCCGGATGAACGCGGGAATCTTGCGCAGGTCGTCGTCCATCAGCGCTACGTCAGCGGTCTCGATGGCGGTGTCGGTGCCGGCCGCCGCCATGGCGAAGCCGATTTCCGAGCGGGCCAGGGCCGGGGCGTCGTTGATGCCGTCGCCCACCATGCCGACCCGGTGACCCTCGGCGTAGAGCTTCTCGATGATTTGCAGCTTGTCTTCCGGCAACAGGTCGCCATGGGCTCGGTCCATGCCCACCTGTGCGGCAATCGCCTCGGCGGTGTGGGCGTTGTCGCCGGTCAGCATCAGCGTCTTGATGCCCAGGTCATGCAACTGCCGGATCGCTTCGCGGCTCGAGTCCTTGACGGTATCGGCCACAGCAAACAGCGCCAGAGGCTTGGTGGTGTCGAGCAGCAGCACGACGGACTTGCCTTGTTTTTCCAAGGCGAAGAGTTTCGCTTCCAGCTCGGGAGAGCACAGGCCCAGGTCTTCCACGAGGCGATGGTTGCCCAAGTGATAGGTCTGGCCGCCGATGTCACCGCGAACGCCGCGCCCGGCAAGCGCCGCGAAGTTATCCACAACCTGCTGCGCCAGTTGTTTATCCACAGCCGCGTGGGCAATCGCCCGGGATACCGGATGGTCCGACCGCGCCGCGAGGCTGGCGGCCAGGGCCGGTGCGGTGGTTTCCACGCTGGGGTCGAGTGCCAGGTAATCGGTCTGCACCGGTTTGCCGTGGGTGATCGTGCCGGTCTTGTCCAAGGCCAGGTAATCGAGCTTGTGGCCGCCCTCCAGGTACACGCCGCCCTTGACCAGGATGCCTTTGCGCGCCGCTGCCGCCAGGCCGCTGACGATGGTCACGGGGGTGGAAATCACCAGTGCACATGGGCAGGCGACCACCAGCAGGACAAGCGCCCGGTAGATCCACTCGAACCAGACTGCGCCCATGAACAGCGGCGGGATGACGGCCACAGCCAAGGCCAGGGCAAACACCGCCGGGGTGTAGATTGTCGAGAACCGGTCAACGAAGCGCTGAGTCGGTGCCCGGGCCCCCTGGGCCTGCTCCACGGCATGGATAATCCGCGCCAGGGTGGATTGATCGGCCGCGGCGGTCACGGCGTATTCCAGTTCGCCGGCCTGGTTGATGGTGCCGGCAAACACTTTGTCGCCCACGGTCTTGTCCACCGGCAGGCTTTCCCCGGTGATCGGCGCCTGGTCGATGGTCGAGCGACCTGCGACCACAGCGCCATCCAGCCCGACGCGTTCACCGGGGCGAACCCGCACCCGCGCGCCAAGGGCGATGCTCTTCACTTCCTGGACCTGCCAACTGCCATCGGCCTGCTGCACGGTGGCCTGTTCCGGCGCCATCTGCATCAGGCCGCTGATGGCGTTGCGCGCACGGTCGAGGGACTTGGCCTCGATCAGTTCGGCCACGGTGAACAGGAACATCACCATCGCCGCTTCCGGCCATTGGCCAATCAACACCGCGCCGGTCACGGCGATGCTCATCAGGGCGTTGATGTTCAGGTTCAGGTTCTTCAGGGCGATCCAGCCCTTCTTGTAGGTGGCGAGGCCACCGCTGAGGATCGACACCAGCGCCACCAACGCGACGACCCAGTTCGGCGCGGCGTTGGTGAAGTGAATCACCTCGGCGCCCAATGCTGTGACGCCGGACAACGCCAGCGGCCACCATGGTTTGGCTGGAGCGGGCGGGGTGTGAGTCGGTTTGTCCTGGCCAGCCGTCAACGGTTCCGCCTGCATTCCCAAGGACTCGATGGCCTTGATGATCGGCGTGTCGCTGGGCAGGTCATGGGTTACGCCCAGCACACGGTTGATCAGGTTGAATTCCAGTCGCTGCACGCCTTCAAGTTTGCCGAGCTTGTTCTGGATCAGTGTCTGTTCGGTAGGGCAGTCCATGGCTTCGATGCGAAAACTGCTCAGCCGCGCACCGTCCGTCGGCGTTTTGTCGAGCGTGACTACCGCCGGCGCTGCCTTGGATGAGCAGCAGGAGTGCCCGTGCTCATGGCCATGGGCGGGTCGGGGTGTATGGATGGAATCGTTCATCGGGTTACGTCCGTGAAAAGTGCCTGTTGCGCAGTAAAGACCCTGTAGCCACTATAGGGTCAAGCACCTATTTGGAGTTCATCCGATGAAGATTGGCGAACTGGCGAAAATCACCGACTGCCAGGTCGAGACCATCCGCTATTACGAACGTGAGGGGTTGCTGCCGGAACCGGCCCGCAGTGACGGCAATTATCGCGTCTACACCCAGGCCCATGCCGAGCGGCTGACGTTCATCCGCAACTGCCGGACCCTGGACATGACCCTGGAGGAAATCCGCAGCCTGCTCGCCTTGCGCGACAGCCCCCAGGACCAATGCGAGAGCGTCAACGCATTGATCGACGAACACATCCACCACGTCAAGGCGCGCATCGACGGACTGCAGGCCTTGCAGGCGCAACTGATCGACCTGCGCCATCGCTGTGGCGAAGGGCCGGATCTTGAGCAGTGTGGGATCTTGCAACGGTTGGAGGTGAGCGGGGCGGTGGCGCCGGAGGTGGAGCATTCACATGTGGGCAGGAGTCATGGGCATTGACCTGACCTGCAGCGCATGCAGATCCAGTGTGGGAGCGAGCTTGCTCGCGATAGCGGTTTATCAGTCAACATCTGTGTTGAATGTGATGACCTCATCGCGAGCAAGCTCGCTCCCACAGGGGAGACGTGGTGTTTTTTAGACCGCCATCGGCGCGGTCATCGGCGCATGGTGTTGGTAGCCTTCGAGGGAGAAGTCGCTCGGTTCGACCTGCTCCAGCCACTCGGGCTGGTATACGCCGGTCTTGGCGAACTCCGGCACGCGCTCGGAAATCACCAGTCGGGGCATCGGGAACGGCTCGCGCGTAAGCTGTTCATTGAGCATGTCCAAGTGGTTTTCGTAGACGTGGGCATCGCCGATGAAATAGGTGAACCAGCGCGGCGTATAACCGGTCAGGCGGCCAATCAGGCTTAGCAGCGCGGCGCCTTCGGTGAGGTTGAACGGCGTGCCCAGGCCCAGGTCGTTGGAGCGGATGTAGAGGGTCAGGGAGATTTCCCGGGTCTCGACATTCGGATGGAACTGGTACAGCAGGTGGCACGGTGGCAGGGCCATTTCATCGAGCTGGGCGCAGTTCCAGCCGTGGAACAGGATGCGCCGGCTGCCCGGGTCCTTGATGATGGTGTCGACGCACTGGCGAACCTGATCGATGGCCTTGTACAGCACCACGTAGGCCTGACCGTTTTCTTCGCCTTCGGCGATCTGCCGATAACCCTGGGCCAGCGTCTGCTCGATGGCGGCCGCGTTGCTCAGCGGGATCTGCTTGTAGGCCGGCCACTTGCGCCATTGCACGCCGTAGATCTCGCCCAGGTCGTCCTCGCCCTGGCGGAACGGGTTGGCCAGCCATTGCGCGTTTTCGTTGGCGTTCTGGTCCCAGACCTTGCAGCCCAGGGCCCGGAACTCGGCGGCGTTGTTCACGCCACGCAAGAAACCGCACATCTCGCCGATCGCCGACTTGAAGGCCATCTTGCGCGTAGTGATGGCGGGAAAGCCTTCCTTCAGGTCATAGCGCAGCATCGCGCCAGGGAAACTGATGGTGTTCACGCCGGTGCGGTTGGCTTGCTTGGTGCCGTTCTTGATGACGTGAGCCACCAGGTCGAGATATTGCTTCATGGGTTACCTGTGTCCTTGAACCCGGGGCCAGCGCCCCGGGGTCCGAATTTTAAACCTTGGCCGCCTCAGCCGGTGCACGGTTATAAGCCAGCCAGATCAGCGCCAGGCCACCGATGATCATCGGCAGGCACAGCACCTGGCCCATGGTCAGCCAGTTCCACGCCAGATAGCCGAGCTGGGCGTCCGGTACGCGGACGAACTCGACGATGAAACGGAAGATCCCGTAGAACAGCGCAAACATGCCCGACACCGCCATGGTCGGCCGCGGCTTGCGCGAGAACAACCAGAGAATCAGGAACAGTGCCACGCCTTCCAGGGCGAACTGGTACAGCTGCGACGGGTGGCGCGGCAGTTGGGCCGGGTCGCTGAACGGCGGGAAGACCATCGCCCACGGCACGTCCGTCGGCTTGCCCCACAGCTCGGCGTTGATGAAATTGCCGATGCGCCCGGCGCCCAGGCCGATCGGCACCATCGGCGCGACGAAGTCCATCAGTTCGAAAAACGACTTGTTGTTGCGCTTGCCGAACCACAGCGCCGCCAGCATCACGCCGATGAAGCCCCCGTGGAACGACATGCCGCCCTTCCAGACTTCAAAGATCAGCGTCGGGTTGGCCAGGTAGGCGCTCAGGTCGTAGAACAGTACATAACCCAGGCGCCCGCCAACGATCACGCCCATGGACAGCCAGAACACCAGGTCCGAGAGCTTCTCTTTGTTCCAGGTCGGGTCAAACCGGTTGAGCCGGCGCGAGGCCAGCCACCAGGCACCGCCGATACCGATCAAGTACATGAGACCGTACCAGTGGATTTTCAGCGGGCCGATGGCCAGGGCAACCGGATCGATCTGCGGGTAAGGCAGCATTGATATTCCTCGTGAACGTCAAAAATACCCGGGCGAAGCTGCCACCTCGGGATTAAGCCAGGATTGCGTCAGAGCAGGAAACTCAAGCCCACACTGAACAACAAAGCGGCGAACAGCCGCTTGAGCAAGCGCGGCGACAGGCGATGGGCCAGTCGCGCGCCGAAACGGGCGAAGATCATGCTCGTCAGGGCGATGCCCAGCAGTGCCGGCAAATATACAAAACCGAGACTATGGGGGGGCAACAACGGATCCTGCCACCCCAGAATCATGAAACTTAACGCACTGACCAGGGCGATGGGCAGCCCGCAGGCCGACGAAGTCGCCACCGCTTGTTGCATCGGCACGCTGCGCCAGGTCAGGAACGGCACGGTCAGCGAACCGCCGCCGATACCGAAAATCGCCGAGGCCCAGCCGACAACCGTGCCGGCCAGGCCCAATCCGACCTTGCCCGGCACGGTACGGCTGGCCTTCGGCTTGAAATCCAGCGCCAGTTGCAGGGCAACGAGCATGGCGAATACGCCGATGATTTTTTGCAGATGCGGGCCGGAGATCGCTTCGGCGGTAATGGCGCCGAAACCGGCACCGATCAGGATCCCGACGGTCATCCAGGTAAAGATCTGCCAGCGCACCGCGCCTTTGCGGTGATGCTCGCGTACGGCATTTACCGAGGTAAAGATGATCGATGCCAGGGACGTACCGACAGCCAGGTGCGTCAACACCTGAGGGTCAAAACCCTGCAAGGTGAAACTGAACACCAGCACCGGGACGATGATCATCCCGCCGCCGACGCCGAATAGCCCGGCGAGTACACCGGCACAGGCGCCGAGCAGCAGATAAAGCAGGAATTCCACCAGCGTCGCCTCGACCATCGCAAACAAGAGCG
This sequence comes from Pseudomonas sp. R1-15, assembly GCF_051132085.1. NCBI lineage: Bacteria > Pseudomonadati > Pseudomonadota > Gammaproteobacteria > Pseudomonadales > Pseudomonadaceae > Pseudomonas > Pseudomonas sp. R1-15. The sequence continues at coordinate 253,765 of NZ_CP071660.1, forward strand.
GCATGGTAACGGATCGAGGGGCCTGGGCTCCACTGAAGGCGATGGATGCGTTGGTGATGTGTGGGTAAAGTAGGCACCACGAAAGCGGAGCTCGGATTTTTCACAGGACAACCTGATGTGCCTGATCGTATTTGCCTGGCGGCCCGGCCACGCCCAGCCGCTGATCGTGGCGGCCAACCGCGACGAGTTCTATGCGCGCCCGACGCTGCCACTGGCGCAGTGGCCTGACGCACCGCACGTGCATGCCGGTCGCGACCTGGAAGCGGGCGGCACCTGGCTCGGGGTCGGCGCCGGGGGCCGCTTTGCCGCGCTGACCAACATCCGCGATCCTGGCCAGCTCCCGGCGTTCAAGTCTCGCGGCGAGCTGGTGGCGCGGTTCCTGACCGGGAATCTGTCGATCGTCGATTATCTGAGCGAAGTCGTGCCGCGCGCCGGCGAGTACGGTGGCTTCAACCTGCTGCTGGGAGATGGTGCCGAACTGTGGCACTACAACGCACGCGATACACGTCCGCAGTTGTTGGCCGAAGGGATCTACGGATTGTCCAACGCCGGGTTGAACACGCCCTGGCCGAAATTGCTCAAGGCCCGGACGGCGTTGAGTGAGGTGCTGCATGACCCGCAACCCCAAGCGCTGCTGACGCTATTGAACGATCCGCAACCGGCCCCGGTGGCGGAGCTGCCGGACACCGGCGTGGGACTGTCCACGGAAATGCTGCTGTCGAGCGTGTTCATCGCCAGCCCGGCCTACGGGACGCGGGCGAGCACGGCGCTGATCGTTAATGCTGACGGGACGCGGCAGATGGTCGAGCGCAGTTTCGGGCCGCATGGGGGGCATTTGGGGGAGGTGGAGCTGCTCGTTTAATGCCGACGATAACCCCGTGGCGAGGGAGCTTGCTCCCGCTGGGCTACGAAGTAGCCCCAAAGCTTTTGGGCGGGCTTCGCCCGCCAGCGGGAGCAAGCTCCCTCGCCACAAATGCTCGCCGCGGGATCTAGAGGGTCTTGTTCGAAGCCGGGTTGATCATCCGCGCCAACCCGAGGTTTTTCAGCGCCAACTGCAAGGAGCTATGGATCACCTGCGGATTGTCGATGGTCATCAGCTCCGCCAGCAGCTCCTGGGCCTTGCTGAGGTTGATCTGGCGCAGCATCCATTTCACTTTCGGCAGGTTGGTGGCGTTCATCGACAGGCTGTCGAAGCCCATCGCCATCAGCAGCACCGCCGCCGCCGGGTCGCCAGCCATTTCGCCGCAGATGCTTACCGGCTTGCCCTCGGCATGGGCGTCGCGAACGACGTTCTGCAAGGCTTGCAGCACGGCCGGATGCAGGTAGTCGTAGAGGTCGGCCACCCGTGGGTTGTTGCGATCCACGGCCAGCAGGTACTGGGTCAGGTCGTTGGAGCCTACCGACAGGAAGTCCACCTGCCGCGCCAGTTCCTTGGTCTGGTACACCGCTGCCGGAATCTCGATCATCACGCCCACCGGCGGCATGGGTACGTCGGTGCCTTCGTCGCGCACCTCGCCCCAGGCCCGGTGGATCAGGTGCAGGGCTTCTTCCAGCTCATGGGTGCCAGAGATCATCGGCAACAGGATGCGCAGGTTGTTCAGGCCTTCGCTGGCCTTGAGCATGGCGCGGGCCTGGACCAGGAAGATTTCCGGATGGTCGAGCGTCACGCGGATCCCGCGCCAGCCGAGGAACGGGTTGTCTTCCTTGATCGGGAAGTAGGACAGCGATTTGTCGCCGCCGATGTCCAGGCTACGCATGGTCACCGGTTGCGGATGAAACGCGGACAATTGCTCGCGGTAGATCGCCAGCTGTTCCTTTTCGCTGGGGAAACGCTGGTTGATCATGAACGGCACTTCGGTGCGGTACAGGCCCACGCCCTCGGCGCCACGCTTCTGCGCCCGGGCCACATCGGCCAACAGGCCGGTGTTGACCCACAACGGCATGCGATGGCCATCGAGGGTTATGCACGGCAGGTCGCGCAGGGCATCCAGGCCCAGGGAGAGTTGCTTCTCTTCCTCCACCACATCGGCAAACTGCTTGCGCAACACGTCGCTGGGGTTGGTGTAGACCTCGCCGTGGTAGCCGTCGACGATCATCTGGATGCCGTCGACCTTGGAATACGGCAGGTCCACCAGGCCCATGACCGTGGGAATGCCCATGGCCCGGGCCAGGATCGCCACGTGGGAGTTGCCCGAGCCCAGTACCGAGACCAGGCCCGCCAGCTTGCCTTCCGGCACTTCGCCGAGCATCGCCGGGGTCAGCTCTTCGCTCACCAGGATAGTGTTGTCGGGGTAGACCAGGGTCTGCTGGCGCTCCTGCTGCAGGTAGGCGAGCAGGCGGCGACCGAGGTCCTTGACGTCGGAGGCGCGCTCGCGCAGGTAGGCGTCGTCCATCAGTTCGAAACGGTTGACGTGGTCGGTCACCACCTGGCGCAACGCGCCCTGGGCCCATTGGCCGGTCTTGATGACTGTGGTCACTTCGCTGCCCAGGGAGGCATCGTCAAGCATCATCAGGTAGACATCGAACAGCGCGCGCTCTTCAGGCCGCAGTTGCGTGGCCAGCTTGGCGGACAGGGCGCGCATGTCGGCCCGCACGCCCTCGATGGCGGTCTTGAACAAGCCCAGCTCGGCATTGATGTCGGCGATGGTCTTGTCCGGCACCACGTCGAGGTCGGCGGGTGGCAGCATGACCACCGCGGTGCCCACCGCCGCGCCCGGTGAACCCGGCACGCCGACGAACTTGGCTTCCTGGATGCCCTTGCCCTGGCGGCCCAGGCCGCTGATCGAGCCGGTGGCCTCGGCGTGGGCGATAACCCCGGCCAGTTGCGCGCTCATGGTCACGAGGAAGGCTTCTTCGCCCTCGTCGAACTGGCGGCGCTCTTTTTGCTGGATGACCAACACGCCGACGACGCGGCGGTGGTGAATGATCGGCGCGCCGAGGAACGATGCGTAGCGCTCTTCACCGGTCTCGGCAAAGTAGCGATAGCGCGGGTGATCGGCGGCGTTTTCCAGGTTCAGCGGTTCTTCCCGGGTACCGACCAGGCCGACCAGGCCTTCGTTGGGCGCCATGCTGACCTTGCCGATGGAGCGCTTGTTCAGGCCCTCGGTCGCCATCAGCACAAAACGGTTGGTCTCGGGGTCCAGCAGGTAGACCGAGCAGACCTGGCTGCCCATGGCCTCTTTGACGCGCAATACAATAATCCCCAACGCCGCCTTGAGATCCTTGGCGGAGTTAACTTCCTGGACGATCTTGCGCAGCGTATTGAGCATGGCTCGGGGTCGAACTCCGTCGTCAGTCGCGCGTCAGCAGGCGCGGGGCAAGCTCTTTGAGAGCGCGTCGATACACCTCGCGCTTGAATGTCACCACCTGGCCCAACGGATACCAATAACTGACCCAGCGCCAGCCATCGAATTCCGGTTTACCGGTCAAATCCATCCGCACCCGCTGCTCGTTGGAGATCAGGCGCAGGAGAAACCATTTCTGCTTCTGGCCGATACACAGCGGTTGGCTGTGCGTGCGGACCAGGCGTTGCGGCAAACGATAGCGCAACCAGCCTCGGGTGCAGGCGAGTATTTCGACATCCTCTCGCTCCAGCCCCACTTCTTCGTTCAACTCGCGGTACAAAGCCTCTTCCGGCGTCTCCTGGGGGTTGATCCCTCCCTGTGGAAACTGCCAGGCGTCTTGATTGATACGGCGAGCCCATAGCACCTGTCCGGCATCATTCGTAAGAATGATCCCCACATTGGGACGGAAACCATCGGGATCGATCACGGCAACAACCTCGCAAACGCATGTCGCCGCATTGTTCCACAAAGGTTGTGAAAGCAGCAACGAGGCTGCCCACCTTATGTGCACTCTTGTGAAAAGTCCGTATTCTGGGCGCCTTTCTCAAGAAATTTCAGCGAGTAACTGCAATGCGGCTGGCTTTATTCGACTTGGACAACACGCTGCTGGGCGGCGACAGCGATCACGCCTGGGGCGATTACCTCTGCGAGCGCGGGTTTCTGGATGCCGTCACCTACAAGGCGCGCAACGATGAGTTTTACCAGGACTACCTGGCCGGTAAGCTGGACAACGCCGCGTACCTGAATTTCTGCCTGGAAATCCTCGGCCGTACCGAGATGGAGGTGCTGGCGCAGTGGCATCTCGAGTACATGCGCGACTGCATCGAGCCGATCGTGCTGCCCCAAGCCATCGAATTGCTGAAGAAACACCGTGATGCCGGCGACAAGCTGGTGATCATCACCGCCACCAACCGCTTCGTCACCGCGCCGATTGCCGAGCGTCTGGGCGTCGAAACCCTGATTGCCACCGAGTGCGAAATGATCGACGGTCGCTACAGTGGGCGCAGCACCGACATCCCCTGTTTCCGCGAGGGCAAGGTGACCCGGCTGAACCGCTGGCTGGAAGAGACCGGGTATTCGCTGGACGACAGCTACTTCTATAGCGACTCGATGAACGACTTGCCGCTGTTGGAAGCAGTGACGCACCCGGTGGCGGTCGATCCGGATCCGAACCTGCGGGCCGAGGCCGAGAAACGCGGCTGGCCTGTGATCAGCCTGCGCGACTGACCTCTCACGCAGGCTTGGCCACCATCAGGTAGAAGATCACCATGAACGCGAGGAACGCCGGCCAGCCCAGCGCAAACCACCAGCGCATGTAGGTGCTGGCCTTGAGCGGCATGGGCGTGCCGTCCTGCAAGGCTTGCTCGGCCATTTTGTGCACGCGGATCTGCAACCAGACCACCGGCAGCCAGCAGGCGCCCGCCAGGCAATAAAGGCCGATGCTCCACATCAACCAGCTCTGTTGCAGTGGCCAGCCGGCCATATGCATCAGGGCCAGGCCGCTCAGCGGCTGGAACACGGCGGTAGTGGCCGTGAACGCCCAATCGGCGAAGACCAGATGCTTGAAGGTGACGGCAATGACTTCAAGCTTGCCGCTGCGCCAGGCCCGCAGCGCGTAGTAGGCGGACCCCGCGCCCAGGCCGAAGAGGATGGTCGAGGACAGGATGTGCAGGGTTTTCAGCAGCAGGTAAATGCTCATCGGCGCGGTTCAGTCCAAAGCAGCCATAAAGTCGCGACTATCAGCACCAGGTTCTTGGCGACAGCCGCATAAGGGTCAAACCAATAGTGCGGCAGGATAAAACTGATGCACAGCGTGTAGCCGAGCATCAATCCCAACTGCAATCGCAATGCCTGGCGGCGCCAGCGCTTGAATAGCATGCCCACGCCCAGCGCGCCGTCACACAGCGCGCCGGCGATTACCGCAAGCTTCGCCCAGGCGCCGTGGACACCGGCTTCGGCCATGATACGCAAGCCCCAATCGTAGCCGGGGCCGAGGCAGACGATGGCGGTTCCCAGCCAGATGATCGCCAGTACCGCGAGCATCAGCGGGCGGATCGCTCTGAGGCTGCTCTGGGCTGCGCTGGGCCAATCCTGCAAGCGGGTTTGTACGGGGGCGGCGTAATACCCGCAGATTGACGCGAGTGCCGCGGGGTCGGCCAGATTGTCCCGTTGTGCCAAGGCCAGGCTTTGCCTGTTCAATGCCCGCCAGCCGAACCGATCCCCAAGCCGGCTACCCGGTTCAGTCAACAGCGCAGGGGCCTTGATGTAGCGGGCCGGCGCCCAACCTTGGGCGGCGCGCAGATGATCGATGAGTCGGGCCAGCGTCATCGGCTCCGGTCCTACCAGCGGCAGCACCACCGACTCGGTCGGCCATTGCCGCAGCAGGGCGAGCACCGCGCCCACCAGGTCATCGACATGTACGGGCTGGATGCGCGCTTGAAGATTCAGCAAGGGAATCAACGGCCACGGAGAAAGGCCCTCCATCCAGCCGCTGCTCGCGCCGCCTGGTCCCACCACCAACGAGGGCCGCAGCACCACCGATACGCTGTCCAGCACGCAAAGATATTCGTCGGCCAAGCCTTTGCTCGCCAGGAACGGCACGTCCGATTGCGCACTCGCGCCCAGCGCGGAAATCTGCAGGATCCGGACACCGCGGCGCGCGGCCTGGTCGAACAACGCTCGCGCGCCCCGATCCTGGACCAGGCTCAGCGCCTCGGTGTCGACGCTGAGCAGGCCGGCCGCGTTGATCAGCAAATCGACGTCCAGGGGCAAGGCAAAGTGTTCAGGGTCGCCTGCCAGTACACCGAGATCCAGCTGCCGCCATTCAACCCCAGGCCAACCTGGCGCCTGGGGTTCACGACTGGTTGCGATGATCGAGTGACCAGCGCTGTGCAACGCTCGCAGCAGATGGCGCCCGATAAAACCGCCGCCTCCCACCAGTAGGATCTTCATGACCGTCCCTGTCGCTTAAATCGGCTTGGCACCCATCAGCGCGGCGATGGACAGGAAGCCGACGCCACCGATGATCGCCAATGCCAGGGTAAACCTGCTGCCGCCACCGCTGCCCAAGCGCAGACGATTGAGCCTTGCCAGCAACCAGCAAACGCAGAGCGTCGCCACCGTGTAGATCACGCTGGAGCCCAACAGCCAGCTTTGCCCCAACGGCCAGCCCACCAGGTGAGCCAGCCACCAGCCGGTGAACGGCATGCTCAGCATGCAGACCAGCATCACGCACCAGGCCAACAGCCAGGGACGCCGCAGCGTGCTGGCCGGTCCCTCGCTGCGTTTACGCCAGGCCAGGACGGCAAGGACTACACCGCAAGCCAGCAGCAGGACCGTGGCCGCGACGTGCAGGACTTTCAAGGTCAGCAGAGTTTCCATGGGATTTCCTTAAGGCCGATGTCCTTCAGCGTAGCCCTTCAACCAAGAAACAGCTGATAGGCCGGGTTATCGCTTTCATCCCAATACGGATAGCCGATTTCTTCCAGGGCGGCCGGTACCTGGTGGCGTTCATCGTGAGGCACTTGCAGCCCGGCGACCACGCGACCATCCGCCGCGCCATGGTTGCGGTAGTGGAACATCGAGATATTCCAGCGCCCGCCCAGCTTGTTGAGGAAGTTGAACAACGCGCCCGGACGCTCCGGGAACTCGAAACGCAGCACCACTTCGTCGATGACGTGGGCGGCGTGCCCGCCGACCATGTGGCGGATGTGCAGCTTGGCCAGCTCGTTGTCGGTCAAGTCCAGCACCGGAAAGCCTTGCTCGGTCAGGCTGGCGATCAACTTGCTGCGCGGATCGTTTTCCGGATGCGTCTGTACGCCGACGAAAATGTGCGCTTCGCTGCCGGTGTTGTAGCGGTAGTTGAATTCGGTGATCTGCCGTTTGCCGATGGCTTCGCAGAAGGCCTTGAAGCTGCCCGGCTGCTCAGGAATGGTCACGGCGATGATCGCCTCGCGCCCTTCGCCCAGCTCGGCGCGCTCGGCCACATGGCGCAAGCGATCGAAGTTGACGTTGGCGCCGGAATCGATGGCCACCAGGGTCTGACCGCTGATGCCCCGCGATTCGACGTACTTCTTGATCCCGGCCACGCCCAAGGCGCCGGCCGGTTCGGTGATCGAGCGGGTATCGTCGTAGATATCCTTTATGGCTGCGCAAATCTCGTCGGTGCTGACGGTGATCACTTCATCCACGTAGTGCTTGCAGATATCAAAGGTGTGCTGGCCGATCTGCGCCACGGCCACGCCGTCGGCGAACAGGCCGACGGTCGGCAATACCACGCGCTCACCGGCGGCCAGGGCCGCTTGCAGGCAATTGGAGTCATCAGGCTCGACGCCGATGATCCTGATCTCGGGGCGCAGGTATTTCACGTAGGCCGCGATCCCGGCAATCAGCCCGCCACCGCCCACCGGGACGAATATCGCATCGAGGCGCCCGGGGTGCTGGCGGAGGATCTCCATCGCCACGGTGCCCTGCCCGGCGATGGTATGAGGGTCGTCATAGGGATGGATATAGACGTAGCCCTTTTCGTCGACCAGCTTCAGCGAATACGCCAGCGCCTCGGGGAACGAGTCGCCATGCAACACCACTTTGCCGCCGCGGGAGCGTACGCCTTCGACCTTGATTTCCGGGGTGGTCTTGGGCATGACGATGGTGGCTTTGACGCCCAGCACCTTGGCTGCCAGCGCCAGGCCCTGGGCGTGGTTGCCGGCCGAGGCCGTGACTACGCCACGGGCGCGCTCTTCGTCGCTGAGTTGGGTCAGCTTGTTGTAGGCCCCGCGAATCTTGAACGAGAACACCGGCTGCAGGTCTTCACGCTTGAGCCAGACGTCATTGCCCAGCCGCTCGGAGAGCTGGCGAGCGGTCTGCAACGGGGTTTCAACGGCAACGTCATAAACGCGCGAGGTGAGGATCTTCTTGACGTACTGTTCGAGCATCGGAAAGCATCACTGAGCGGGTTGGGCAGGGCCAGGGAGTCTAACCCGGCTTTTGGCCGGGCGACCACACGAATTAAGGCAGCCGGCGCACACAAGTCCCCGTGGCGAGGGAGCTTGCTCCCGCTTGAGTGCGAAGCGCTCATCGCTTTTTCTGGGACCGCTACGCGATCCAGCGGGAGCAAGCTCCCTCGCCACGGTTGCTGCACGGTCCAGCGGGAGGAGGCTCCCTTGGCACGCTGGATCTGTGCCAAACAGGCAATGACCAAGGCTGCTCCGACGCCTATAATGCCGGCCTTTCGTTCCCTCTCGGCACCCTCGGAGCCCGCATGACCCAGGATCAACTCAAACAGGCCGTGGCCCAGGCCGCCGTCGACCTCATCCTCCCGAAGCTGGATGACAAGAGCATCGTCGGGGTCGGCACCGGCTCGACCGCCAATTGCTTCATTGACGCGCTGGCGCAGCACAAGGGTGCGTTCGATGGCGCGGTCGCCAGCTCCGAAGCCACCGCCGCGCGCCTCAAGGGCCATGGGATCCCGGTGTACGAGCTCAACACCGTGAGCGACCTGGAGTTCTACGTCGACGGCGCCGATGAAAGCGATGCGCACCTGAACCTGATCAAGGGCGGTGGAGCTGCATTGACCCGCGAGAAGATTGTCGCGGCAGTCGCCAAGACCTTCATCTGCATCGCCGACGCCAGCAAGCTGGTGCCGGTACTCGGCGCCTTCCCGCTGCCGGTGGAAGTTATCCCCATGGCCCGCAGCCACGTCGCCCGTCAGTTGGTGAAACTGGGCGGCGATCCGGTGTATCGCGAAGGTGTGCTGACCGACAACGGCAACATCATCCTCGACGTCCACAACCTGCAGATCACCAACCCGGTGGAGCTGGAACGCCAGATCAACGCCATTGTCGGCGTGGTCACCAACGGCTTGTTCGCCGCACGTCCGGCGGATGTGCTGTTGCTGGGGACTGCTGAAGGGGTGAAGACGCTGCGGGCTGAATAACCGATTTTTTGAGCGGTATCAGTCCCGGTGGGAGCGAGCCTGCTCGCGAAGCGGTCTGTCCGACACATCATGTGTTGTCTGGCATATCGCCTTCGCGAGCAGGCTCGCTCCCACATTGGATTTTCGGGGTCAGGGTGAGAGGTTCAAGGCTGCGCCTTCTTGAACACGTAAAACAGATTCGGCTCACTCACCACATACAGGTTGCCATCGTCATCCATGGCCAGGCCTTCAGCCTGGGGGACGGTTTTCTGCAGGCCGTGGCGGCCCTTGCTCAACGACAGCGTGCTCAACGGACGGCCGTTGATATCCAGCTCGATGATCAACCGCGACTCGTCGGACAGCGCCATCAGGTGACCGCTGCGCTCATCGTATTGCAGGCTTGAAAGGTCGCGCACAAAGAGCCCGGCGTCACGCTTGGGATTGTTGACGACGTGCACCGCATAGGATTTTTCCGGGTTGTGGTGGGGAAACCCGTGGACCTCGTAGATCAGCATCGGGTCGCGCTCCTTCGCCACGAATAGCCGCTTGCCCAGGGAGTCGTAGGCCAGCCCTTCGAAACCCTTGTTGCTGCTCATGTGCACCCCGAGCGAGATCTGCTCGGCTTCGGCCGCGTCCAGGAACCGGGTGTCGTCGTCCAGATGGATCTTGATCAGCCGTTGTTGGCGCTCGTCGGTGATGACATAGATGTTCTCGCTGATGAATTCCACCGCTTCCGAATCACCAAACCCGACCAGGGCTATGCGCCGCAAGATTTTGCCGTCCAGCGACAGCTCGATCAGCTCGGGATTCTTGTTGGTCACGGTGAACAGGGTCTTGCGGATCGGATCGAAGGTCAGCGCCGAAACGTCATCGTCCAACCCTTCGATCACCTGCGCCTCAAGCGCGACCTGGTACTGATCCAGTGCGATTGCCTGCTCGTTGACGGGGTGCCACAGGCTGCTCATGTTGAACCAGGCGCGTTCGAACAGGCGCAGGTACTGGCCCGCCGTGATCAGGGTGATCAGCACGATGGCCAGCAACAGCAGGAACAGTGGCTTGGGACGGACAAGTCGACGCATGTAGGAGGGCTCGGATAAAAACAGGTGGTTGGAAATACCACGACTGCCTGAACTGAAGCTTAATGGCCGCGTGCCACATCCTACACGATGGTGGGAAGTGTCTTACAAAGTCGCGCTGTCAGTGCTGTTTTTCGAAACGGTAGAACAGGTTCGGTTCACTGACGATGTAGAGGGTGCCGGCTTCATCGACAGTGACGCCTTCGGCGCGAGGGATCGTGTCCTTCAGGCCGTTGAAGCCGCCGAGCAGGGTCATGAAGCTGACCTGATCGCCTGCTTCGTCCAGTTCCAGCAATAAATGGGAGTCGGCCGATAGCACCAGCGTGTGGCCGGTGCGCGGGTCTACGGCCAGGGCGGACAGGTTGCGCAGGTCGAGTTCGTTGCTGACATGGATCTGCTTGTCGCCCTTGAGCAGCTGGCTCCCGTCGCTTTTCCAGGTGAACAATGCCGGTGGGCGCTCTTCGCCAAGGATCAGTTGCTGATTCTTCGGATCCCAGACGATGGCTTCGAATCCCTTGTTCTGGTTCTTCGACGTGCCCAGGTCATATTGGGGGAAGTCCTTGATGTTCAGCTCGCGGGTATTGGCATCAACCTGGACGATCGACAGCGTGTGCTTGCGTTCATCGGTGATGGCCAGCAGGCCGTTTTCCATGAACGCCACACCTTCAGGGTTGCCCCAGCCCACCAGCGGCATCTTGCGCAATACGTCACCCTGCAGGTTCAGCTCCACCAGGAACGGATTTTTGCCCATCACCGCGAAGAGGGTCTTGGTCTGTGGGCTATAGGTCAGGTCGGACGCTTCGTCGTCTTCCATTCCCGGGAGCGCCTTGGCGTCAATGACAGCGCGGTAGTCAGGCAGCCAGATGCTTTCCCGGCGCTCGGCCTGGCTCTGGAAGCGCTCCGACACCCAAAGCAGGCCCCGGTCATCCCAATGCATGGCGAATGCCAGGCCGTAAGCGCTGGCGCCCGCGATCAGCAGCCAGACATACCAGGGCAGGGCGAAGCGAGAGCGACGGGATGCTTTGGGGGTGGGCAGTGCTTGGGTCTTGGCCATCAGGGGACACGTTCCAGGGAATTCGGCTAGGGGCTGGCTGGCTCAGATGCCGCATTGCCCGGAATTATCCGGATGGCATGTGAAAAAAACGGTAAATGCGCAGTTGCCTTTCATACCCTGTGGGAGCGAGCCTGCTCGCGAAAGCGGTATATCAGTCGACATTAACCTGTCGGATACATCGCCATCGCGAGCAGGCTCGCTCCCACAGTGAGGTAAGGTGTCGTGTTTAACGAACACTGCTCTCGAAGCGGCTCGCGCCCGGCAGTTCCAGCACCAGTTCGTCACCGACGTTCAACGGTCCGACGCCGGCCGGCGTGCCGGTCAGGATCACGTCGCCGGCCTGCAGCGAGAAACAGCCGGCCATATACTGGATCATCGGCACGATGGGGTTGAGCATCAGGCTGCTGTTGCCGTCCTGGCGCACTTCGCCATTGATGACCAGGCGAACGGGGATGTCGGTCAGGTCGGCGAAGGTGTCCTTCGAGACGAACGGGGCGATCACCGCCGCGCCGTCGAAAGACTTGGCGACTTCCCAGGGCAGTCCCTTGCCCTTGAGCTCGGCCTGCTTGTCCCGCAGGGTCAGGTCCAGGGCCGGAGCGAAGCCGGAGATCGCGTCCAGCACTTCCTCAGCGCTGGGCCGGGTGGACAGCGGCTTGCCGATCAGCACGGCGATTTCCGCCTCGTAATGCACCGACCCGCGGTCGGTGGGAATGCTGAAACCGCCTTCCAGCGGCACCACGCAGCTGCCTGGCTTGATGAACAGCAACGGCTCGGTGGGCACCGGATTATCCAGTTCCTTTGCATGCTCGGCATAGTTGCGGCCAATGCACACCACTTTCCCGATCGGGAAATGAATACGCGTACCGTCGACATACTGGTGCTGATAGCTCATAACCGACTCCTGCCTTTGGATTTTCATCAGGTGTTTATAAGGGTCAAACCGCGAAGATCTTGCCCGGGTTCATGATGCCGTTGGGGTCAAAGACTGCCTTTACCGCTTTCATGTACTCGATCTCCACCGGCGAGCGACTGTAGGTCAGATAGTCGCGTTTGGTCATGCCCACGCCGTGCTCGGCGGAAATCGAGCCGTTGTACTTCTCGACGGTCTCGAACACCCATTTGTTCACCGTCGCGCACTTGGCGAAGAACTCATCCTTGCTCAGGTTTTCCGGCTTGAGGATGTTCAGGTGCAGGTTGCCGTCACCGATGTGGCCGAACCAGACGATTTCGAAGTCCGGGTAGTGTTCGCCGACGATTGCATCGATTTCCCGCAGGAATGCCGGTACCTTCGAGACGGTTACCGAGATGTCGTTCTTGTACGGCGTCCAGTGGGAGATGGTTTCGGAGATGTACTCGCGCAATTTCCACAGGTTCTGCAACTGGGTTTCGCTCTGGCTCATCACGCCGTCCAGCACCCAGCCTTGTTCGACGCAGTGCTCAAAGGTTTCCAGCGCGTGGTTGGCGACTTCTTCAGTGGTGGCCTCGAATTCCAGCAGGGCGTAGAACGGGCAGTCGGTCTCGAACGGCGCCGGCACGTCGCCGCGCCCGAGGACCTTGGCCAGGGCCTTGTCGGAGAAAAACTCGAATGCGGTCAGGTCCAGTTTGCCCTGGAAGGCATGCAGCACCGGCATGATCGAATCGAAATCCGGCGTGCCGAGCACCATCGCGGTGAGGTTTTTCGGCGCCCGATCCAGGCGCATGGTGGCTTCGACCACGAAGCCAAGCGTGCCCTCCGCGCCGATGAACAGCTGGCGCAAATCGTAGCCGGTGGCGTTCTTGATCAGGTCTTTGTTCAGCTCCAGCACGTCGCCCTTGCCGGTGACGACTTTCATGCCCGCCACCCAATTACGCGTCATGCCGTAGCGAATGACTTTGATCCCGCCGGCATTGGTCCCGATATTGCCGCCAATCTGGCTGGAACCGGCCGAAGCAAAATCCACCGGGTAGTACAGGCCATGTTCCTCGGCCTTGTTCTGCAGTTGTTCGGTGACCACGCCCGGCTGGCACACGGCGGTGCGGTCGGTCAGGTTCACGTCGAGAATCTGGTTCATGTAGTCGAAGGACACCACGACTTCGCCATTGGCCGCCACGGCCGCGGCGGACAGCCCGGTACGTCCGCCCGAGGGGACCAGCGCGACCTTGTGCGCATTGGCCCAGCGCACGATGGCCTGGACCTGTTCGATGGTCTTGGGAAAGACGATGGCCACCGGCGCCGGAGCGAAATGCTTGGTCCAATCCTTGCCGTAAGCATTCAGGGAGTCGGCATCGGTCAGGACCTTGCCAGGCTCAACCAGGGTCTTCAGCTCATCTATCACGGCAGGATTGGTCATCGACAGAACTCTCGAACAATTCATGGTCATCCTGAGAACGCTTCACGTCGCAGGAATGGGTGTTTGCGGGGGGCATATGCTAGCATACCGACCCCGCAGCGTAGTGCCCAACGGCTGTTCTGCGGCGACGGCTGTCATGCCGGTCGGGCCGGCCCAGGCTGCCCGATTCCCTGCCATTTTTCTCCGGGACACAGGTTTACGCAGATGAGCAAGACTTCTCTCGATAAGAGCAAGATCAAGTTCCTTCTTCTCGAAGGCGTCCACCAATCGGCTGTCGACGTCCTCAAGTCGGCGGGCTACACCAGCATCGAGTACATCACCAGTTCTCTGCCGGAAGCCCAGCTCAAGGAAAAGATCGCCGATGCTCACTTCATCGGTATTCGCTCCCGTACTCAACTGACCGAAGAGATCTTCGACCACGCCAAGAAACTGGTCGCGGTCGGCTGCTTCTGCATCGGCACCAACCAGGTTGACCTCAACGCGGCCCGTGAGCGCGGTATCGCGGTGTTCAACGCGCCGTACTCCAACACCCGTTCCGTTGCCGAGCTGGTGCTGGCCGAAGCGATCCTGCTGCTGCGCGGCATCCCCGAGAAAAACGCTTCCTGCCACCGTGGCGGCTGGATCAAGAGCGCGGCCAACTCCTTCGAAATCCGGGGCAAGAAGCTGGGTATCGTCGGCTACGGCTCGATCGGCACCCAGTTGTCGGTACTTGCCGAAGGCCTTGGCATGCAGGTGTTCTTCTATGACACCGTGACCAAGCTGCCACTGGGCAACGCCACCCAGGTCAACGACCTGCATGAATTGCTGGGCATGTCCGACATCGTCACTCTGCACGTACCGGAAACCCCGGCCACCCAGTGGATGATCGGCGAGAAGGAAATCCGTGCCATCAAGAAAGGCGGGATCCTGATCAACGCCGCGCGTGGCACCGTGGTCAAGCTCGACGCCCTGGCCGAAGCGATCAAGGACAAGCACCTGATCGGCGCTGCCATCGACGTGTTCCCGGTGGAGCCGCGCTCCAACGACGACATCTTCGAGAGCCCGCTGCGTGGCCTGGACAACGTGATCCTGACCCCGCACATCGGCGGGTCCACCGCTGAAGCCCAGGCCAACATCGGCCTGGAAGTGGCGGAAAAACTGGTCAAGTACAGCGACAACGGTACTTCGGTATCGTCGGTGAACTTCCCGGAAGTGGCCTTGCCCGCTCACCCTGGCAAGCACCGCCTGCTGCACATCCACGAGAACATCCCGGGTGTGATGAGCGAGATCAACAAGGTCTTCGCGGAAAACGGCATCAACATTTCCGGCCAGTTCCTGCAGACCAACGAGAAGGTCGGCTACGTCGTGATCGACGTCGATGCCGAATACTCCGACCTGGCGCAGGAGAAGCTGCAGCACATCAACGGCACCATTCGTTGCCGCGTGTTGTTCTAAGCAGGCTGGACTTGCAATATAAAACGGGAGCGCCGCAGGGGGCTCCCGTTTTTTTATCTGGCACAACCTGGAAACCCTGTGGGAGCGAGCTTGCTCGCGATCGCGGAGTGTCAGAAAAAGATCTATCGACTGAACCACCGCTATCGCGAGCAAGCTCGCTCCCACATTGGGCTGCGTTGTGTCAGTCGATACGGTGTTACTTCACATTTACCGTGATTTTCTCGGACACGATCGACGGGTCGAACGGCATATGGCCGCTGTCGCCCAGGATCAATTGCAAGGTGTGCTTGCCCGGGGCCAGTTTGATGGTGGCCTCGGTTTGTGCCTTGCCGAAGTGCATGTGGTGGGCGTCGGTCGGAATCGGCGCGCCTTCCTTCGGCACGTCGTCGACATCGATCAGCAAATGGTGATGGCCAGTGTTTTTGGTCACATCGCCCGCCGGAGCCAGGGCGATATCCTTGACGCCGAACTTGACCTTGAATTCCTGGCTGACGGTGGCGCCATCTTCCGGGGAAACGATGAACACTTCTGCACCCTTGGGGGCCGGGGTCGCCGCTGTTGCCAGCATCGAGGTGCCCAACAACAGGCCAGCCAACGCGGCACGAGACATAAAGCTTTTCATTTTTTTCTCCAGTTTTTCGATGAAATCCGCTGAGTCATGACAACTTCATGAACAATCGTTGTCGAAGCCTGCAACAACCATAGCAAAGCGAGCCTGAGACGAGCGTCGCTTGTATAAATTCTAGGAGTGACCATGCGTTTCCTGCCTGGCCTGATCTGCCTGCTACCCCTTTTGAGCCCTTTGGCCCATGCCGAATTGATCGACGATATCAACGACCGGGGCGAGTTGCGCATCGCTCTTGAGGCCAACACGGCGCCCTTCAACTTCAAGGAAGACGGCAAACTCACTGGCTTCGAAGTGGAGCTGGGCGAAATGCTCGCGAACGAACTCGATGTACGGGCCGATTTCGTTGTCACCGATGCCGAGGATTTGCTGGCCGGTGTGGAAACCGGCAAATACGACGTCGCCATCAATCACATAGCACTGACCCCGGAACTGGCGGATCGTTTCGATACCAGTACCCCTTACAGCCAACCGGATGCGCAGTTGCTGGCAAGCAAGGACGAGTCGCAACGTCCGCTGGTCATGGCGCAGTCGTTCCAGGCGCAGGACAAGAAAGGCCCGCCGCCCAGCCTGGTGATTCCGTTCCAGAAGGACAACCCGGCCTTCAAGGCCAGCCTGGACAATGCCCTGGCGCGGATCAAGGAGGATGGGCGGCTGGAGCAGTTGTCGCAGAAGTGGTTGAAACAGCCGGAGTGAAAAAATGGAATCACCCGTGGCGAGGGAGCTTGCTCCCGCTGGGCTGCGAAGCAGTCCTAATCCGGATCAGGTGATTTCCCGGACAGACTGCATCAGCCGCCTTGCGACGGCTGCGCCGCCGAGCGGGAGCAAGCTCCCTCGCCACGGGGGGCAGCATCCATACGGTCGATTGATCTGTCTTCAAGGCTTACGCCACACACTGGCCAACCAAGGCTGCTGTTCCCGTGGCAGCCCCGCCGGCCGGTAATAATGCTCCAGCTCCACAAAACCTGCCGCGCCCAGCAGCCTGCGCCAGGCGTCGAGATCGTGGTAGGCGCCGAAGCGCTGGCCGTTCCAGCCTTCCTGGTTTTCGCCTCGTGGATTGGAGCTGAACAGAACCCCTCCAGCCTTTAGCGTGGCGTGCAGCTGCCTGAGCACGCGGGGCAGTTCCTGGACTGGAATATGAAACAGCACCGCGTTGGCAAAAATCCCATCAAAGCGTCCATCCGGCAGGTCGAGTTTCAGGAAGTCCTGTTGCCACACCTCGCACCCGCTGTCCTGGCGGGCCATCCGGGCGAATTCTTCGGAACCATCCAGGCCGACCGCGACATGGCCCATGCCGGTGAACGTACGCAAATCCCGCCCCGGACCGCAGCCGAAGTCGAGGATATGAAACGGCGCCTGGCCCTGGATGTGGCGCAGCAACGCATCGATGTTCTGGCTGACATCATGATCGCGGGTGCCTTCGCGAAAATTCTCGGCCACGGCGTTGTAATGACCCAGGGTCGTGGCGGTGATGACGTGCAGGTCTTCGGCAGTGTGTTTCATGATCGCGGGCTTTGCTGGGGAGTGTTTGACGACTATACCGCAAGCCCGCCGGCCGCCAATCGCGAGCAGGCTCGCTCCCACAATGAGTCGCGCTTCAGCGTTTGTTCAGGCCGCGCGCCAGACGATCGCCCCCCAACTGGATCACCGCGACCAGCGCCACCAGCAGCACGATAACCGTGAGCATGATCTGGCTGTCGAACCGCTGGTAGCCGTAACGGTAGGCGATGTCACCCAGGCCACCGGCGCCGATCGCCCCGGCCATGGCCGAGGAATTGATCATGGTCACCAAAGTGATGGTAAAACCGCCGACGATGCCTGGCAGCGCCTCCGGCAGCAATACGTGCCAGACGATATGCCAGCGCCGGCAACCCATGGCCTGGGCCGCTTCGATCAGGCCGTGGTCGACTTCCCGCAGGCTGACTTCGGCGATGCGGGCAAAAAACGGCGTCGCGGCGATGGTCAGCGGCACCACCGCAGCCCACACGCCATAGGTCGTGCCGACAATCAGCCGAGTGAACGGAATCAGCGCCACCATCAGGATCAGGAACGGGATCGAGCGAAACAGGTTCACGAACGCGCCCAAGGCACGGTTCAGCACCGGTGCCTCGTAAATGCCACCTTTGCCGCTGGTGACCAGGATAACCGCCAGCGGAATGCCCGCCAGCAACGCGATCAATGACGACACACCGACCATGAGGAACGTGTCGATGAAGCCCTGCAATAAACGATCAATCCACATAACCCAGCACCTCCACCCGTTGCGCCCATGCACCTGCCCGCTGACGCAACTCCTCGGCGTCCAGTGAGGAGCCGCTCACGGCCAGCAGTAATTGTCCCAGCCCATGTCCCTGGATCCGTTCGATGCCGCCGTGCAACAGTCGCACCCGGCCACCGAGGGCGCCGAACAGGGCTGCGAGGTCCGGTTCATCGCGGGCGGTACCGGTGAATTGCAGGCGCAGCACTGTGGCCGCGTCCGCCGAGGCCGGTTGCGGCTGCAAGCGGTTCTGCAGTTCTTCAGGCAGCGCGTGCTGCAACGGCGCCAGCAGCGTCCGGCTGACCTCATGTTGCGGATTGCCGAAGACTTCCCAGACCGGCCCCTGTTCGACGATCCGCCCTTGTTCCAGCACCACTACCCGGTCGCAGACTTCGCGGATCACCGCCATCTCGTGGGTAATCAGCACGATCGTCAGGCCCAGCCGCTGGTTGATCTCCCGCAGCAGGCGGAGGATCGACTGAGTGGTCT
Organism: Pseudomonas sp. R1-15; assembly: GCF_051132085.1. NCBI lineage: Bacteria > Pseudomonadati > Pseudomonadota > Gammaproteobacteria > Pseudomonadales > Pseudomonadaceae > Pseudomonas > Pseudomonas sp. R1-15. Next base: position 272,288 of record NZ_CP071660.1, read on the forward strand.
CCGGATCCAGCGCCGAAGTGGCCTCGTCACACAGCAGGATCTGGGGATCGTGGACCAGCGCCCGGGCGATGCCGACCCGCTGCTTCTGCCCGCCTGAGAGTTGTGCCGGATAGGCCTTGTGCTTGCCATCCAGACCCACCAGTTCGAGCAGCTCGCGGACCTTGCGCTGGCGTTGCTCCTTGGGCACCCCGGCGACTTTCAGCGGCAGCTCGACGTTCTGCCAGACGGTCTTGGCCGACATCAGGTTGAAATGCTGGAAGATCATGCCGATGCGCCGGCGCAGCTCGACCAGGCGATCCTCATCGAACTCGCCGATATCCACCTGATCGATCAGCACCCGACCGCTGGTAGGTTGCTCGAGGCGGTTGATGGTACGGATCAGCGATGACTTGCCGGCGCCGCTGCGGCCGATGATGCCGAACACCTCGCCGCGCTGGATCGCCAGGTCGATGCCGTGCAGCGCGTTCACCGGTCCTTGGGCGCCCAGGTAGGTTTTGCCCAGTGCGACAAAACGCACGTGGGCCCGGTTGAGCTGTGGGTGCAGCTCGGTGCTTTCGGCGCTTCGGCGCGTGGGCGTTTGCTGTTCAAGCAAAGCGTTGACGGCATTCATATCAGCTTTCCCAGCCGGCTTGATAGAGCTTGCCATGGGCCTTGTCCAAGGCAGCGCGCACGGCCGGGGAGTGCTGATAGATATCGACGAACTTGATTAGCCGCGGGTCGCTTTTGCTCTTGGGCTGGATCACGAACTGGATGACGTATTCCTTGTGATCGAGGCCGTCGAACAGCAACGCGGACGTCGCGTCGAAGGTGTTCGCCAGGCGGATATAGGCCGGGTAGCCCTGCACCAGATCAGCGTCTTCATAGGCGCGCACCAGTTGCACGGCTTCGACCTGCAGGATCTTGATCTTCTTCGGGTTGGCGACAATGTCGTCTTCGGTGGCCTTGTAGCCGACGCCCGGCTTGAGCTGGATCAGCCCGGCCTTGGCCAGCAGTTGCAAGCCGCGACCGCTGTTGATCGGGTCGTTGGCTATGGCGACGCTCGCGCCTTCGGGCAGCTCGTCGAAGCTTTTGTATTTTTTCGAGTAGAGGCCGACGTTGTTGATGATTCCCGGCGCGAACGGCACCAGGTCGAACCCAGCGGCTGCCCTGGCGTTTTCCAGGAAGGGAATGTGCTGGAAATAATTCACGTCAATGTCACCCGAAGCGAGGCTGACGTTAGGCGCGATCCAGTCACTGAATTCCACCAGCTCAACCTTCAGGCCTTGTTTGCCGGCCTCTTCGACAGCGGCCTCCAGAGGAATGGCGAAGGCGGCGGTGGTGCCGATTTTCAACGGGGCGTCGGCGGCGAACAGCGCTGAGCTGAACAGGCCGAGGGCCAGGGCCAGTGCTTTGACTGGCAGGGTCAGGAGTTGCTTGGTCATGTCGGTTGTTCCAGTCATTAATGAGTCATGTGCTTTCGTGGCGAGGGAGCTTGCTCCCGCTGGGCTACGAAGTAGCCCGAGCTTTTTTGGGCGGGCTTCGCCCACCAGCGGGAGCAAGCTCCCTCGCCACGGTCATCGCCGGTAGTTCGAGCCAGTGTGTTGGCCGGGTAGTCGCGCTTGCGCGTGAAACAGCTTTTCCCGCAACGTCCCCCCGTCGTATTCGGTCTTGTACGACCCGCGGCGCTGCAGCTCGGGAATCACCAGGTCGATGAAATCCACGTAGCTTTGTGGCGTGACGATGCGGGTCAGGTTGAAGCCGTCGAGGCCGGTCTCGGCGATCCACGATTCCAGCTCGTCGGCGACCTGTTCGGGCGAGCCGACAACGGTGATGTAGCGACCGCCCAAGGCGTGTTGCTCCAGAAGCTTGCGTCGGGTCCAGTCGTTGTTCTGCAAGGTCTTGGTCGCGGACTGGATGGCGTTGCTCTTCACGTACTGGATCGGTTCGTCCAGTTCGTACTCGGAAAAGTCGATGCCCGTCGACGCGGAGAAATGCGCCACGCCGGCCTCGGCGCTGGCATACCCCAGGTACTCGGCATGCTTGGCCCAGGCCGCTGCTTCGGTCTCGCCGACAATCACGTTCAAGCCCATGAACACCTTGATGTCCTCGGCATTGCGCCCGGCCGCGACGGCGCTGGCGCGGACCTTGTCCACCTGGGCCCTGGTCGCCGGCTTGTTCTGGCCGCTGATGAACACGCACTCGGCATGCCGCCCGGCGAACAGCAGCCCGCGCTCGGAGCTGCCGGCCTGGAACAGCACCGGTGTGCGTTGAGGCGATGGCTCGCAGAGGTGATAACCCTCGACCTGATAAAACTCGCCCTGGTGCCTGACCTTGTGTACTTTTTCTGGCTGGGCGTAGATCCGTTGCTGGCGATCGTTGAGCACCGCATCGTCTTCCCAGCTGCCCTCCCAGAGTTTGTAGAGCACCTCCAGGTACTCGTCGGCCTGGTCATAACGGCGGTCGTGCTCGACCTGCGCGCCAAGGCCCATGGCTTTCGCGGCGCTGTCCAGGTAGCCGGTGACAATGTTCCAGCCAACCCGGCCGCGGCTCAGGTGATCCAGCGTGCTCATGCGTCGGGCGAACAGGTACGGCGGCTCATAGGTGAGGTTGGCGGTGAGGCCGAAGCCGAGGTTGCGGGTGACGGCAGCCATTGCCGAGACCAGCAGCAATGGGTCGTTGACCGGCAGCTGGATCGACTCTTTCAGCGTGACCTCCACCGATTGCTGGTAAACGTCATAGACCCCGACGATATCGGCAATGAACAACCCGTCGAACAGGCCGCGCTCCAGTAGCTGGGCCAGCCCGGTCCAGTATTCGAGCGTGTTGTACTGGGTCGAGGTGTCCTGCGGATGCGTCCACAAGCCGTGGTTGATATGGCCGATGCAGTTCATGTTGAACGCGTTGAGGAGGATTTTTTTCTTGTCGAGGGCCATCAGATGGTCCCTCGTAATGGTGGTTTTTCGTCGTTGAGGTAGAAATTGCCGACCGCGTGATATTTCCAGCGCACCGGGTCATGCAGCGTATGCACCCGGGCGTTGCGCCAGTGACGATCCAGGCCATGTTCGGCCAGGGTCGCCTGGCTGCCGGCCAGTTCGAACAGCGTGCTGCCGGCGGCCAGGGAGATTTCGGTGCTGATGGCCCGGGCTTCGGCTACGGCAATCGAGGCCGCCGCCACCGTTTCGGCGTTGCTGTCGGCCTGGGCGCGGTCGAGGAATTCGCCTGCGCGTTCCAGCAGGGCTTCGGCGGCGTGCAGGCGAATGTTCAAATGGCCGAAGCTCTTGAGCGTATGCGGATCCTGGGTGGCGACATCGCTGGTGGCGTCGATCCACGGCCGGGTTTTGCAGCGGACAAAATGCAACGCATCTTCATAGGCGGCGCGGGCAATGCCGGTGTCGATGGCGGCATGGAGAATCTGCGCCAACGGGCCCACCGGAGTAGGGCGCTCGAAGGCGCTCTGGAACGGCACGATGTCTTCGGCAGCGACATGCACCGCTTCGAACACCACCGAGCCGCTGCCCGTGGTGCGCTGGCCGAAACCGCTCCAGTCGTCGATAACCGTCAGGCCCTGGCTGTTGCGCGGAACGAACGCCAACTGCTGCACGCCGTTCTCGTCCACCACCGAAGTAGGGATGCGCTGGGCATAGATCGCCCCGGTGGCGTAAAACTTGCGGCCGTTGATGCGGTACCCGTCGCCATCGCGAAGCAGTTGGGTGGTGCGCTCGTGAGCAGTCCTGGTTCCCAGCTCCGCCAGGGCATTGCCGAACCGCTGACCGGCCAGCACTTCGGCATACAGCCGTTGCTTCTGCGCTTCGCTACCGTTTACCCGCAGCACTTCCAGGGCGTAGTAGTGGTTCTGGGGGATTTGCCCGAGCGAGCCATCGGCCTGGGCGATCAGCGCCACGACCTTCGCCAGCGTGACGTTGGAAACGCCGGCGCCGCCGTAGGCCTTGGGCACGCTGATGCCCCACAGGCCGGAGCGGGTGAAGGCTTCCAGCTCCGGGTGCGGCAGGCGCCGTTCGCGATCGCGCAGGGCGCTGTCGCGCTTGAAGTCATCGGCCAGGTCGCTGGCGACAATCAGGGCTTGTTCATCGCTGGTGATCACCGCGACGTGTTGGGAAAGCGTCATGTGCTGCTCCAGTGGTCGGGTCGTCAGATCCAGGAATGTCGGGCGGGCAAGGTCCCGTTCAGGTGGTAGTCGCCGATTGCGTGGTATTTCCAGCGCACCGGGTCGTGCAGGGTGTGGACCCGCGCGTTGCGCCAGTGGCGGTCGAGGTTGAACTCGGCAAGGGTGGCGCGGCTGCCGGCCAGCTCGAAGAGTTTTTCGCTGGCTTGCAGGGCGATTTCGGTGGTCAGCACCTTGGCTTCGGCGACGGCTATCGAAGCGCGGGCGGCGGACTGTGCAGTGATCGGCGCGGCGTTAACCTGGTCCAGTACGTGCCCCGCCTTGCGCAACAAAGCCTCGGCGGCATGCAGTTCGATTTTCAGCTTGCCGACGTCGGCGATTACGTACAGATCGTCGCTGGCCCGCTCGACCTTGGCATCGATCCAGGGCCGGGCGCGTTCGCGAACGAAGGCGATCGCGTCGTCGATGGCGCCGCGGGCAATGCCCAGGTCAATCGCCGCCTGGATCAGCTGCGAGAAGGCGCCTTGCACGTTTGGCGTTTCGTTGATGCGCCAGTTGTCCAGGACCAGTTCGGCGTCGACCCGCACATTGTTCAGCAGCACGGTGCCGCTGGCCGTGGTGCGCTGGCCGAAGCCCGACCAGTCGTCGACGATGCGCAGGCCCGGGGTGCCGCGCCGGACGAACGCCAGCACCTGGCGACCTTCGTCGTTCAATGCCTTCACGGCAACCCAATGGGCGAACAGGGCGCCGGTGGAGTAGAACTTCTGTCCATTGATGACGAAGCCATCGCCATCGGCGGTGATCCGCGCCTTGAGGTCCAGGGTGTTGCGGGTGCCGCGCTCCGGCCCGGCGTTGCCGATGCGCCAGCCTTCGAGCACGCTCTGGAGGAGAATTTTCTTTTGCCGTTCGGTGCCCGTGGCGAGAATCAGCTGGAGCACGCCGAACTGGTTCTGCGGGATCTGCCCGAGGGCCGGATCGGCTGCGGAAATGATCGCGAACACTTCGGCGATGGTAACTGAAGAGACTTGCGGGCCGCCGTACTCACGAGGAACGGCAATGCTGCCAAGCCCGCTGCGGGTGAATTGCTCGATTTCCGCCCAGGGCAGCTTGCGCTGCTGATCGCGGCGCGCGGCCTGCTGGCGAGCAACCTGTGCGAGTTCATGCGCGGCCTTGATTGCCTCGGCATCGGTGCGCAGCACCTGTGCCGGCAATAACAATGGAGCCACATCCAGGTCGCTATGGACCTTTGCTTGCGCCAGATCGGACATTACAGCCACTCCGTGGCTGCGTGCAGTGCCTTGGCGCCCTGCACTGGGGCGTTTGTGTTCCGTACCATACCCACCTCACATCTCAAGAAAACACCGCGATGAATGCGGTGGCGAAAATCAAGAATGTCCGGTGGTCCGGTCGATATACCCTAAACGCGTATAAAATGTTTTTGAACTATCTTTTAGGAATATCGATAGGCTGGATTTAAATTCAAGGAGCCCGCATGGGCGAAACGGCTCTTGTGGTGAGGGAGCAGATCCCTGTCACAAAAACCGATTATTTTTGCCAAGGCATTTCAACGACCATCAACAACGCTTTTGGCGGGGCTCTTCAGATTCGCATTCGCGCAACCGATCTTCAATGTCCGCGGCGGTGCCCAATGGGAGGTGTTGCCTACACGATCAAGGATGCAATAGGTCACTTCCAGGCGCAGGTCTTCGCCGGCTTCGGTGATTATTTCCGGTGGCACCCAGACATGGATCGGCTGGCCCACCTCGCAAGGTTTGATCCGAGGCAAGTCCATCCGTACATCGCCCCAGCGCACGGTGATCGCATCGTCGGCGGCCATGTTCAGGTAGGGCTCGATGGTCAGCGGTACGCCACGCTTGATCTGATTCGGATTGACGCCCTGGCGACGGATGGCCTGGGGGATACGCACCGGTGCCAGGCTCTGGTTTTCATCGCCGATCAAGGTCGAAGGCCGACCTCCGGGGCAGTCGAGTTTGACTTGCACCTGTTGCGGAGCCGACAGCGCCGGCCCCCGCCCGACCCGCATGACGCGGTAATGGATGCATGAAGTCCCGTTGACGACGAAGCTTTCGGGTATCCGCAGCGTGATGCCGCCATGGGTATCCGCCTCGGCTACCTGGCGGGAGCCGACGTAGCAGTTATCCCAGAACAGTTCGATCAGATCGCCCGCGTCCATGCCGGAATAAGGTGTGATGAGCACTTCCAGCCGAGCGGCGCTGGTGATGTTGATACCGGTATGCAGGGCATTGGCCAGCGCGGGCGCGGCCAGTTCGAGGATCGGTGACGTACATGTCATGGTGTTCTCCTTGGTGTCCATATCGAACTGTTTCATAAAGGTCAAAGGCACGGATAAACGCGGCATTGTTTATTGCTTTGCAATAAACTCATGAACTTTCAGTGCAAGACTGAGGGGAATTAAAAATAAGGCGCGTCGCTTGTTGGCTTCTAGATAAGGGTTGGGCAGTTACAGTGTCAATAGAAGGGTGGGATTAATGCTTGATTGGCCAACTCTTCAGAAGTTTCCTACGCGATGCAGTTAGTAATACTTGCTGTCAGACGCCACTTTCCTTGCCCCGGCGTCTGTCGTATTGCTTACGGTAGCTGAAGGCGCGAGACAACGGGCGAGGGGGGCGACATAAGTGTTACGCAAGGTATACGCATGTCGTGCTGAAAAGTTTCTCAACTGAGGTCGGGGCTGTAAGTTGTTTCGTAGCGGTCAAGAGTATGACATTCAAGTTATCCACTTCCTTCCATGGAAGTGTGCCGGATAACTTATTGCGCGGCGTGTGCGGAGAGGAACTTACTGAGGAATTGTCGAGTACGCTCTTCTTTAGGGGCCGCGAACAAAGCCTTGGCTTCCCCTTGCTCGACGATCACACCTTTATCGAAGAACACCACGCGATTGGCCACGTCCCGGGCGAAGCCCATTTCGTGGGTGACGATCACCATGGTGCGTTTTTCTTCGGCCAGGCCGCGAATGGTCGCCAGTACCTCGCCCACCAGTTCGGGGTCGAGGGCCGAGGTCGGCTCGTCGAACAGGATCACCGCCGGCTCCATCGCCAGCGCCCGGGCAATTGCCACGCGCTGCTGCTGGCCGCCGGACAGGCGCCGTGGGTAGGCGTCTTCCTTGCCGGCCAGCCCGACCTTGGCCAGGAGCTTGCGCCCCAGGGCTTCGGCTTCGGCACGGGGAATTTTTTTCACCACCTGGGGACCTTCGGTGACATTTTCCAATGCGGTGCGATGGGGAAACAGGTTGAAATTCTGGAATACGAACCCTACCTGCTGACGCAAACGCCTGACCAGGCCCTGTTGCTGGTTCAGCGGGCGGCTGCCATCGATCTCGATGTCGCCGACCTTGATCCTGCCACTGCTGGGTTCTTCGAGAAAGTTCAGGCAGCGCAGGAAGGTGGTCTTGCCCGAGCCGCTGGGGCCGATGATCGCTACCACTTCGCCTTCTTCGATCTTCAGGTCGATGCCGTTGAGCACTACCTGACCCTTGAACTGCTTTGTCAGTTTTTCCACGACAATCATCGGTCAGGACTCCTGGTCATGCCGATTGACCCGGGCTTCCAAGACGTTCTGCAAGTGCGAAAGCACGGTGGCAAGAACCCAATAGATCAGCGCGGCGGCAAGGTACATGGTGAAGATTTCGAAGGTTCTGGCGGTGATCAGCTGCGCCTGGCGGAACAGCTCCGGTACCTGGATGGTCGCCGCCAATGCAGTGTCCTTGACCAGGGATATGAAGCTGTTGCCCAACGGTGGCAGGGCTGTGCGTGCGGCTTGCGGCAGGATGGCCCGACGCAGGGTCTGCGCGCGGGTCATGCCGATACTGGCCGCCGCTTCCCACTGGCCGCGTTCGATGGAGCTGATCGCGGCCCGCAGGATTTCGCAGGCGTAGGCCGCCATGTTCAGCGAAAAACCGATCAGTGCCGCCGGCAGTGGGTCCAGCTCGATGCCCAGTTGCGGCAAGCCGTAATAGATCACGAACAACTGCACCAGCAACGGCGTGCCGCGAAAGAACGACACGTAGATGCGGGCAATCCAGTTCACCGGTTTGAAGCGCGACAAACGCATCAGCGCCAGGCCAAACCCGAGCAGCAAGCCGAAGAACATGCCGCCCAGGCTGAGTATGACCGTGTAATACGCGCCCTTGAGCAAAAAGGGCGCGGAGTCCAGCGCGAGTTGAAGAGCTGCTTCCATTATTGAGTGACGTCAGCGCTGAAGTATTTTTCCGAGAGCTTTTTCAGCGTGCCGTCGGCGCGCAGTTTTTCAATGGCCTTGTTCACGGCTGCCAGCAGCTCGGGCTCGCCTTTGCGCAGGGCAATGCCAGACTCCTGGCGAGAAAAGGCTTCGCTGGTGACGGTGGTGTCCTTGGCTTTCTTGGCGTATTCCAGCGCGGCCAGGCGGTCAATCAGAATGGTATCGATGCGGCCGACACGCAGGTCCTGGAACTTGGTTGGATCATCGTCGTAGGTCTTGACCTGGGCGCCCGGTACTTCTGCCTTGACCCACTGCTCATAGTTGGTGCCCAGGCCCACGCCGACTTTTTTGCCGTCCAGGTCAGCGGCCTTCCTGATGTTCAGTTCGTCGGCTTTTTTGGTCAGTACCAGCGCCTGGATCCCGGAAACAGTGTACGGCTCGGAGAAGTCGTACTTTTTCTTGCGCTCTTCGGAGATGGTCACCTGGTTCACCACGGCGTCAAGACGCTTGGATTCCAGGGCGGCGAGGATACCGGCCCATGGGGTCGTCTGCAGCTTGACCTTGACCCCCAGTTCCTTGGCCAGGGCTTCGGAAAATTCCACTTCGAAGCCAGTCAGTTTGCCGCTGTCATCAACAAAACTGAACGGTGGATAAGTGCCTTCCAGGCCGATCTTGATCTCACCAGCGTCCTTGATTTTTTGCAGCTGCTCACCGGCAACCGCTTGCCCCATCAGCCCGGCGCTCAATGCCAGGCCCAGCGAACCCACCAGCAGGTTGCGACGTAATGCGGAAAAATTCATGACAAGCCCCTGTATTTTTATGATGACGTTTATCTGGAAGAGAAAGGCGTAGCCGCGATCCGAAAGAATTGCCACATCCTGCCCTAAAAGCAGGCTTTGCGTCTCGTGGCAAATACGCCTGCGGCGCGACTATAGGTTGGGTCGTATAGATTGGAAAATAATATTAAATCACGACGATATTCCAATATGTAATCAACATCTTGTGGGAGCGAGCCTGCTCGCTCCACAGCGACATTTACCGAGCCTGGAACACCGAGTCATAGGCAAACAGCGCCGGTGCACCGCCGGTATGCAGGAAGATGATCGGGCCGTTTTCAAAGCGGTCGCGACCGATGCCGTCGAGCAGCCCGGCCATGGCCTTGCCGGTATAGACCGGATCGAGCAGCAGGCCTTCCTGGCTCGCCAGCAACTTGACCGCCGCCAGCGTACCGGCGTTGGGCTCGCCGTAGCGGGGGGCGAAGTACTCGTCCCACAGGTTCACCTTGAAGGCCGGCGGCAGGGCCATTTCCAGCAACTGCGCCGTACGTTCGGCGAGCCCCTGGACTTTCGGAAACTGGTCTTCCTCGCTGCGTGAAACCGTCACGCCAATCACGGGAAGGTCCGGCAGGGTTTCGCTCAGTGCCAGCGCCAGGCCGCCATGCGTGCCGGCACTGCCCGAGGCCAGCACCACGGCGGCGAATTCAAGCCCGGTGTCCTTGATCTGTTCGGCCAACTCCAGGCCCGCGCGCACATAACCCAAGGCACCCAGGGCATTCGACCCGCCAATCGGCACCAGGTAAGGTTTTTTCCCGTTGCTACGCAGGCGGCCGGCAAGGGCCTGCAACTGTTCGTCGGCGTTGTCCAGGTTTTCAACAAGTTCGACCTTGGCGTCGAACAGCTCCAGCAACAGCCGATTACCGTTGCCCAGGTAATTGCTTTCCTCGGTACCGATGGGGTTTTCCAGCAACGCCACACAACCCAGGCCCAGCTTCGCGGCCAGGGCAGCGGTCTGACGGACATGGTTGGACTGGATCGCGCCGGCAGTGACGAGCGTGTCGGCGCCTTGGGCCAGGGCGTCGGCGGCAAGGTATTCAAGCTTGCGCAACTTATTGCCGCCCAGTGCCAGAGGCGTCAGGTCGTCGCGCTTGACGTAGATGTCGCGGCCGAGCCAGGCGGAGAGACGGTCGAGTTTTTCCAGAGGCGTCGGATGGCTGAGCAGGTCGAGACGATGGAAGCGAGACAACTGTTCTTTGATCATGAGTCCGTACTGGCTGTAGGCGATATCCGGACTATAGGCAGCTGAGTATTCACGGGCAACCGGCATGTGGGCGTTGAGGATGACACTTAATAAGGCAATCAACGGACCCGTGGCGAGGGAGCTTGCTCCCGCTGGGCCGCGCAGCGGCCCCAAAACCTGCCAGATGCGGAGCGTCAGACCCACCGCACTCGCCGGGTTACGACTGCTTCGCAGCCGAGCGGGAGCAAGCTCCCTCGCCACAGGCGCATCATTCTCTCAACTGAACCGCTCCCACAGGATTTGCGTCACCACTGAACGAATGATCTGCGAACTGCGTCATACCCACCCATGGGCTAGTGTAGGAAACGTGCCATTGAGCCCTGCGATTAGTCCTTGGCAGCCTATTCATGTTTAACTTGAACGTTCATTCAAGTTAAACCATTGGTTTGCTGCCCGCTCACAACAGGAGGCTTGCCTTTGCCGAGTCCGTTTGCGCACGTCATGATTTCGCTTTGCGAGGTGCTCCATCGATGAGTACTTCGTCCCTCCCATCCAGCGGCCTGGTCCGCATGAATCCGCCGGTGTTTTATTTCGCCGCGACCTTCATCCTGCTGTTCGGCCTGGTCGTCATTGCCGTGCCGGAGCAGGCCGGCGCCTGGTTGCTGGCCGCGCAGAACTGGGCGGCCAATACGGTCGGCTGGTATTACATGCTGGCGATGACCCTGTATCTGGTCTTCGTGGTGGTCACCGCCTTGTCCGGCTACGGCAAGATCAAGCTCGGTGCCGACCACGACGAGCCCGAGTTCAGCTACCTGTCCTGGGCCGGCATGTTGTTTGCCGCCGGGATCAGCATCACCTTGTTTTTCTTCTGCGTTTCCGAGCCCCTGACCCATCTGGTCCAGCCGCCCCAGGGCGAAGCCGGCACCGCCGATGCGGCGCGCCAGGCGATGCAGATCCTGTTCCTGCACTGGGGTTTGCACGGCTGGGGTGTGTTCGCTTTTGTTGGCATGGCCCTGGCGTACTTCGCCTACCGGCATAACCTGCCGCTGGCCTTGCGGTCGGCGTTGTACCCGCTGATCGGCAAGCGCATCAACGGGCCGATCGGTTATGCGGTGGACGGTTTCGGCATCATCGCGACCGTGTTCGGCCTTGGCGCGGATATGGGCTTTGGCGTGCTGCACCTCAATTCCGGTCTGGATTACCTCTTCGGCATTGCTCACACCCAGTGGATCCAGGTCGGGCTGATCGTGCTGATGATGGGCGCGGCAATCATTGTCGCCGTGGCTGGCGTCGACAAGGGCGTGCGCGTCATGTCCGATATCAACATGCTGCTGGCGTGCGCGCTGTTGCTGTTTGTGCTGTTCGCCGGACCGACCCAGCATCTGCTCAATACGCTTATCCAGAATCTCGGCGATTACCTCGGCGCCCTGTCGATGAAGAGTTTCGACCTGTATGCCTACAACGAGCCCAGCGACTGGCTGGGCGGTTGGACAGTGTTCTATTGGGCATGGTGGATCGCGTGGTCACCGTTCGTGGGGCTGTTTATCGCACGGATATCCCGTGGCCGGACGATCCGTGAATTCGTGTTCGGCGTGCTGCTGATCCCCTTGGGTTTCACCCTGGCGTGGATGTCGATTTTCGGTAACAGCGCCATCGATCAGGTCCTGAACCATGGCATGAGCGCCCTGGGCATGTCGGCCCTGGACAACCCGTCGATGAGCCTTTACCTGCTGCTGGAAACCTACCCGTGGAGCAAGACGGTAATTGCGGTCACGGTGTTCATCAGCTTCGTGTTTTTTGTCACGTCCGCTGACTCCGGCACCGTGGTGCTGTCGACATTGTCGGCCAAGGGCGGCAGCCCCGATGAGGACGGGCCGAAATGGCTGCGGGTGTTCTGGGGCGCGATGACTGCCCTGGTGACCAGTGCCTTGCTGTTCTCCGGCAGCATCGATGCCTTGAAGTCGGCCGTGGTGCTGACGTCCTTGCCGTTCTCGCTGATTCTGCTGCTGATGATGTGGGGCCTGCACAAGGCGTTCTACCTGGAGTCGCAGAAGCAGATCGCGCAGTTGCATTCCCTCGCGCCGGTGTCGGGCTCCCGGCGGGGCACTGGCGGTTGGCGTCAGCGCTTGAGCCAGGCGGTGCATTTTCCTTCCCGCGACGAGGTGTATCGCTTCCTCGATACCACGGTGCGCCCGGCCATCGAGGAGGTGAAGGCGGTATTCGCCGAAAAGGGCCTGACAGTGGTGACCCAGCCAGACCCGGCCAACGACAGCGTCAGCCTGGAAATCGGCCACGGCGAACAGCATCCGTTCATCTACCAGGTGCAGATGCGGGGTTACTTCACGCCGTCCTTCGCCCGGGGTGGCATGGGCTCCAAACAGATCAACAATCGTCGCTACTACCGCGCCGAAGTACACCTGAGCGAGGGCAGCCAGGACTACGACCTGGTGGGGTATTCCAAGGAGCAGGTCATCAACGACATCCTCGACCAGTACGAGCGGCACATGCAGTTTCTGCATCTGGTGCGCTGAAAGGAAAGAGTCTGCACCGCTCCGACGTCTTCGCGAGCAGGCTCGCTCCCACAGGGACATGCGATACCCCGGTGGGAGCGAGCCTGCTCGCGAAGGCCGTTTGGATGGTGCCGCAGAGCATGCCTCAGACCAGCCCTCCGTTAGCCCGCAGAATCTGGCCGTTCACCCAACCAGCGGCCGGGCTTACCAGGAATGACACGATGCTGGCGATGTCTTCCGGCTGGCCGAGGCGTTCCAGGGGCGGCATCCTGGCATAGTGCTGGACCTGCTCTTCGCTTTTGCCCTGCATGAACAGCTCGGTGGCGACCGGCCCCGGGGCCACGGCGTTGACGGTGATCTGGCGACCGCGCAGTTCCTTGGCAAATACTTGGGTCAGGGATTCCACCGCGGCCTTGCTGGCGATGTACACCGAGTAGCCCGGCAGGTTCATGCCCACGGTACTGCTGGAAAAATTCACGATGCGGCCGCCATCGTTCAGCCGGGTCGCGGCCTCGCGCAAGGTGTTGAAGGTGCCACGGGTGTTGATGGCGAACGTGCGGTCGAATAGCTCGTCGCTGTGCTGCGCCAACGGCATGACCTGGAGGATGCCGGCGTTGTTGATCAACACATCGACCCTGCCCAGTTGCGCTTCGACTTCATCGAACATCCGGCTGACGTCGGCGGCAACCGACACGTCGGCCTTCACCGCTATGGCCGGGTGCCCGGCCTGACGCAACTGCACCGCCAGCTGCGAGGCCTCGGTGGCGCTGCTGGCGAAGTTGATGGCGACGGCAAACCCGTCGCTCGCCAATTGCCTGGCTATCTGCGCGCCGATCCCACGGGAGGCACCGGTGACGATGGCGACTTTGGCGTTTTGAGCAGTCATGGCAAGGATCTCCTTGAGATTTGTGATGGGTTGAAGCCAGATTCACATGTTTACGTGCAGCGATAAATGCAGGAGAGTTGCCTTGACTGTTCAACATTCCTCAACAATCAGGGCTGCAGATGGATCAGGTCAAGGCGATGAAGGTGTTTGTCCGTATCTACGAGCGCAGCAGCTTCACGCTGGCTGCCGAAGACCTGAACATGCCCCGGGCCACGCTGACCCACACGCTCAATCAATTCGAAGCCTGGCTGGGTGTCCGTCTGCTGGAGCGCAGCACACGCAGGGTGCGTCCGACTCTTGATGGCGAGGCCTACTACCCGCGTTGCGTGCAATTGCTGGCGGAACTCGAAGAAGCCGAGCTGGCGTTTCGCGGGGTCGCGCCCAAAGGCAAGTTGAGGGTGGACCTGCATGGAACCCAGGCGCGGTATTTCGTGATCCCCGCGTTGCCCCAATTCATGGCCCGTTACCCGGATATTGAATTGTTCATCAGTGAAGCGGACCGCTTCGTCGACCTGATCGCCGAGGGCGTCGATTGCGTCGTGCGCTCCGGTACGTTGGCGGATTCGTCGTTGATCGGCCGGCGTGTCGCCAATCTTCGCCAGATCACCTGTGCCAGCCCCGCTTACCTGCGCCAATACGGTGAACCGAAAAGCCTGGAGGATCTCAAGCAGCACAAAGCGGTGAACTACGTCTCGCGCACCACCGCCAAGCTTTATCCATTCGAATTCATGGTCGACGGCGAGCTCAGGGAGGTTTCGATCGGGGGCACGTTGTCGGTGTCCGGGGCAGAAATCTATGCGGCGTCGGCGATCGCCGGCATGGGCCTGATCCAATGCCCGTATTACCGAATGGAGGAGCCGATCCGCCAAGGCCTGATCCGCGAAGTGCTCGCCGCGACACCTCCGCCGTCCATGCCGGTGTCGGTGGTTTATCCACACAACCGACACATGTCACCGCGGGTACGGGTGTTTGTGGATTGGGTGGCGGAGGTGTTTGCCCAGGCGCGCTAGCTGACCCCTATGTTATTAGCGTTTCCCTTGTGGGAGCGAGCCTGCTCGCGAAGGCGGCAATACATCCAATATCGCTGCCTACTGACCCACCGCTTTCGCGAGCAAGTCCGCTCCCACAGGGTTTTGCGAACTTTCGACCTGACCGGTGCGTCTGTGAAATGTTAGCTTCTGCCACCAGCCGTCCGAACAGAGAGCTTTTTCGATGACCTACACCGCTGCGCAAAACCGCTACGAATCCATCCCTTACCGCCGCGTCGGGCGCAGCGGGCTGGTACTGCCGGCCTTGTCACTCGGCTTGTGGCACAACTTCGGCGACAGCACGCCGATCGACACTCAGCGGGCCTTGTTGCGCACGGCATTCGACCTGGGTATCAACCACTTCGACCTGGCCAACAACTACGGCCCGCCCTACGGCAGCGCCGAAATCAATTTCGGCCGGTTGCTGCGGGAAGATTTCAAGCAATACCGTGATGAACTGATCATCTCCAGCAAGGCCGGCTGGGACATGTGGCCAGGCCCTTATGGCCAGGGCGGCGGTTCGCGCAAATACGTGCTGGCCAGCCTTGACCAGAGCCTTCAGCGCCTCGGTCTGGATTACGTGGACATCTTTTACTCCCACCGTTTCGATCCCGACACGCCACTGGAAGAAACCGCCAGCGCCCTGGCCACCGCCGTGCAGCAGGGCAAGGCCCTGTACATTGGCATTTCTTCCTATTCGGGCGTGAAGACCCGGGAAATGGCGGCGCTGCTTCAGGAATGGAAAGTGCCGCTGTTGATCCATCAGCCGGCCTACAACCTGCTCAACCGTTGGGTCGAGAAGGACTTGCTGGACGCCACCGAGGAACTGGGCACCGGCGTGATCGCCTTCACGCCGCTGGCGCAGGGCCTGCTGACCGACAAATACCTCAAGGGCATTCCCGCCGATGCGCGGGTCAATCGCCCGGGCGGCGGTTCGTTGCAGGCCTCGCATCTGTCAGATGAAAACATCGCCCACGTACGCGCCCTCAACGAGATCGCCCAGCGTCGCGGCCAGAGCCTGGCGCAAATGGCCCTGGCCTGGACATTGCGCGATCCCCGGGTCACCTCGGCCCTGATCGGCGCCAGCCGACCGGAGCAGATCGTCGAGAACGTCGGGGCGCTGCAAAATCTCGAGTTCAGCGCCGAAGAACTGGCCGAGATCGACCGGTTTGCCCAAGAGGGCGGGATCAACCTGTGGGAGAAACCTTCTACAGCTGAGTAATTCCAGCCGGTTTATCAGGTTGAACGCAGGACCCGTGGCGAGGGAGCTTGCTCCCGCTGGGTCGCGAAGCGGCCCCCAGTTCATGTTGCTTGCGCATGATGAACTGATCCGAGATTTTGGGACTGCTACGCAGCCCAGCGGGAGCAAGCTCCCTCGCCACGGGGATATGGGTCGTTTGGAAGATTCAGGCAGGGCTCACCTGAAAAACGGCACATCCCCCAACACCGTCGCCCGGTGCATCACCCGCCGGTTGGGACGGTAGTCGTCCACGGCGAAATGCTGGGTCACGCGGTTGTCCCAGAACGCCACGTCGTTGGCCTGCCAGCGCCAGCGAACGGTGAACTCCGGACGCGTCGCATGGGCAAACAGCAATTTCAGGATCGCCTCGCTTTCGGTTTCCGACAGCTCGTTGATGCGCGTAGTGAAGCCTTCGTTGACGAACAGTGCGCGGCGGCCGCTCACCGGATGAGTGCGAATCACCGGATGCGACAGCGGTGGATTCTTGCGCCGTGCTTCTTCCCAACGTAGCCGATCTTCCGCCGTGTTGCCAAAGCGTTCCAGCGGGAACGAACGGGTAAAGTCGTGGGTCGCCGTCAGGCCCTCCAACAGGCTTTTCAACGGTGCCGACAAGGCTTCGTAGGCCGCGATGCCGCTGGCCCATAACGTATCGCCGCCGAATGCCGGCAGCAGCTTGGCGCTGAGTACCGCGCCCATGGCCGGGGTCGGCAGGAAGGTCACGTCGGTGTGCCACACCGCGTTGTCGCGCACATCGGTGACGGCGGTGTCGAGCACCAGCACTTCGGGCTGCTCCGGCACGTTGGGGTAGATCGGGTGAATGTGCAGGTCGCCAAAGTACGCGGCGAAACGGGCCTGTTGTGCGGGTTCGATCGGCTGGTCGCGGAAGAACAGCACCTGATATTCGAGCAGTGCCTGCTCGATGGTGTCACGGTCTTCCGGGGCCAGTGGCTGGCTGATATCGATCCCGCTGATCTGCGCGCCGAGGGCAACGCTCAGAGGGGTAACGGTCGGACGGCTCATCGTCGTTCTCTCGGATCGGCGCCGAATGGTCGGCGTGGTCAATAAAGGTTCAGTGGGCCTGGCCGTGCCACGGCACCAGTTTGCGTTGCAGGGCGCGCAGGCCCATTTCCATGGCAAAGGCGATCAGCGCAATCACCAGGATCCCCAGCACCACGACATCGGTGACCAGGAACTGCGCTGCCGACTGCACCATGAACCCCAGGCCGCTGGTGGCCGCGATCAGTTCGGCGGCGACCAGCGTCGACCAGCCCACGCCCAGGCCGATGCGAATACCGGTGAGGATGTCGGGCAGGGCGCTGGGTACGATCACATGGCGAATCAGTTGCGCCCGCGTGGCCCCCAGCGATTGGGCCGCGCGCAGTTTGGCCGGGTCGACGGTGCGCACGCCGGTTGCAGTGGCGATGGCGATCGGGGCGAAAATCGCCAGGTAGATCAGCAGGACTTTCGACAGCTCACCGATGCCGCACCAGATCACGATCAGCGGCAGGTAAGCCAGGGGTGGAATCGGCCGGTAGAACTCGATCAGCGGATCGAGTACGCCGCGGGCAATACGGTTGGCACCGATGGCGATGCCCACCGGCACCGCCGTCAGCACCGCGAACAGCAGGCCCAGGCCAATCCGCCCGAGGCTTGCGCCGAGGTGCTGCCAGAGCGTGGAGTCCATGTAGCCGCTGGTAGCCAGCAGCCAACCTTTTTGCAGCACGGCGGAGGGCGGCGGCAGGAAGAGCGGTTCGATCAGGCCGCTGGCGGTAACGGCCCACCAGAGCAACAGCAGCACCACCAGCGTCACGCCGCTGATCCATCGCGTGCTCAGGGTACGGCGCGCGAGGACTGGAGGGCGGGCGGCCACGGCGTCGCTGGCCACGGCTGGAACTTCATAGCTGCTCATGCGCGCTCCTGTTGCCGAGTAGCGCTGCGTTGGGAGAACACTTTCGCCAGCACATGCTCGCGGGTTTCGATGAAGCGCGGGTCGGACTTGATCGACCGCGCCGATTCCCCCGCGCCGTAGCGGCGCCCGAAATCCAGGCTGAGGCGCTCGACGATTTGCCCCGGATCGGGGGCCAGCAGGATCAGGTCGGTGGCAAGGAATACCGCTTCTTCAATGTCATGGGTAATCAGGAACACCGGCTTGGCGGTACGTTGCCAGACTTGCAGCAGCAGTTCCTGCATCTGTTCACGGGTGAACGCGTCCAGGGCGCCGAAAGGTTCGTCCATCAGCAATACCCGTGGATCGGCCGCCAGCGCGCGTGCCAGCCCGACGCGTTGCTTCTGGCCGCCCGACAGCTGCCAGACACGGCGCTTTTCGAAACCGGCCAGGTCCACCAGGGCGAGCATTTCCCGAGCGCGAGCCTCGCGCTTCTCCCTGGCAACACCCGCCAGCTCCAGGCCGAATCCGACGTTCGCCAACACGTCTTGCCAGGGCAACAGCGCATCGTCCTGGAACACTACGCCGCGCTCGGCACCCGGGCCCCTGACGGGAATGCCGTCCAGGGTGATCTGTCCGGCGCTGGGTTCCACAAACCCGGCAATCAGGTTGAGCAGCGAAGTCTTGCCACTGCCGGAGGGGCCGAGGGCAACCAGCAACTGCTGCGGGCCCAGGGTCAACGAAATATCCGCCAGTACCGGTTTCGTTGCGCCGGGGTACTGTGCGCTGATGCGCTCCAGCTGTAGCAAGGCCATCTCGACGTCTCCTGTCTTGATCAGCGGGTAATGTATTTGGCGCTGACGTATGGCGCGTAGTCCGGCAGCACGGCTTCAACCTTGCCTTGCTCCTTGAGGAACGCGGCGGTGTTGGTGATGGCCTGGGTGGTCGGAGCACCGAGGCTCACCACCTGGTCGGCGGCCAACGGGAATACGTTGCCTTGCAACAGCAATGGAATGTCGCTGGCCTTGGCGCCGGAGAGTTTCACCAGCTTGTCGATGTTCGATGCGTCGGCCAGCCAGGCTTGCGGGTCCTTGCGGTACTGGGCGTAGGCGTCCAGGGTGACCTTGGCAAAAGCCGTGACGATCTCCGGATGCTTCTGGGCAAAATCCTTGCGCACGATCCAGGCGTCGAAGGTTGGCGCGCCGAACTGGGCCAGTTCAGCGGAGGTGATCAGCACCTTGCCGTTTTCCTTGGCCACGCCCAGGGCCGGGTCCCAGACGTAGGTGGCGTCGATATCGCCGCGCTTCCAGGCGGCGATGATGGCCGGTGGCGCGAGGTTGAGCACCGTGACTTTCGACGGGTCGATGTTCCAGTGCTTCAGCGCGGCGAGCAGGCTGTAATGACCAGTGGAAACAAACGGAACGGCGATTTTCTTGCCGATCAGGTCCTGCGGGGTCTTGATGCCGGAGCCATCACGGGCGACCAAGGCTTCGGCGGCGCCGATCTGGGTGGCGATGAGGAAGGTTTCCACCGGAACCTTGCGGGTGATGGCGGCGGTCAGCGGGCTGGAACCCAGGTAGCCGATCTGCACGTCGCCCGAGGCGATGGCGGCGATGATGTCGGCGCCGTTGTCGAATTTTCGCCAGTTGATCTTGGCCTGGGTGGCTTTCTCATAAGCGCCATCGGCCTGGGCGACTTTGGCCGGGTCGACGGTGGTCTGATAGGCCACGGTCAGGTCGGCCGCCTGGGCGAAAAGACTCGCCGCGGCCAGGGAAGCGGCCGCGAGAAGGCGAAGGGAGAAACGCAAAGACATGGGGAAGCTCCTCAACAGGCCGCCGGAGAGTCGGCGTTGGAGGAGACTAAATGATCTAAGAATGAGTAAATAAATAACTTTTTCGAATGAGCTTATCTGCGAAAAAGTCTATCAGGAAGGTACGAAACCCCTGTGGCGAGGGAGCTTGCTCCCGCTGGACTGCGCAGCAGGCCCATCTTTACGGCTGCTGCGCAGCCGAGCGGGAGCAAGCTCCCTCGCCACGAAAAGCGTTCTCGCACCCAGGGATTCAGTTACTGATCGCCAGAATGCTCGCCTGATACGAACCCACGAACACGTCGAAGTCCCCCACCTCGTTCTGCTCCAGCTCGGTTTGCTGGACCAAGGACTGGCGAGCGGTTTCTTCGAACGCGACTTGCTCTTCGGTCGACAACGGTTCGGCGCGGAAGAACTCGGCGTGGGCCTTGCTCTGGCGCAGGGAGAACTGGGCGAAGCTTTCCTGGTGCTCGGCCATGGCGGCCAAGACCTTGGCGGATGGCGTCAACGACGGGTCGCGGACTTTTGCCTGTTGCGCGTCGAGAGCCTGGCGATGGGCATCACCGCCTTGGCTCTGGTCAAGCAGGGCGGCCAGCGGAGCAATCTTTTCCAGCAACTCCATGGCCCAGGTTTGCATGTCCACCGATTGACCCTGGCGCTGCAATTGCAGGCCAGGCTTGCGGCCTTCCTTGACCACGGTCAGGAAGTTGCTCGTGGCGTTGCTGCACTCATTGTTTTCCAGTTGCGGGCTGTCGTTGAGGCCGCAGTACAGCAGGAACGCATCGAGGAAGCGCGACTCGGTCAGGTCGATGCCCATCGGCAGGAACGGGTTGATGTCCAGGCAGCGCACTTCGACGTACTGGATCCCTCGGGCCATCAGCGCCTGGATCGGCCGCTCGCCGGTGTAGGTCACGCGCTTGGGGCGGATGTTGGAGTAGTACTCGTTTTCGATCTGCAGGATGTTGGTGTTGAGCTGCACCCATTCGCCGTTCTGGTGAGTACCGACGTCGACATAAGGCGCATAGGGCGTTGCCACGGCTTTGCGCAGGCTGTCGGTGTAGCTAGCCAGGTCGTTATAGCAAGGTGTCAGGCCGGCTTGGGCGTTGCTCTGGTAACCCAGGTCGCTCATGCGCAGACTGGTGGCGTAGGGCAGGTACAAGGTGTCCGGGTCCAGTTGCTCCAACCGGTGCGGACGACCACGCAGGAAACCTGCGTCCAGGGCCGGCGAGGCGCCGAACAGGTACATCAGCAACCAGCTGTAGCGGCGGAAATTACGGATCAGCGCGATGTAGGCCGAGGACTGGAAGTCGCGGTCGCTCACGTCGCTGGCTTCGTCCTGGCGCAGCAGGGGCCAGAGCTTTTCCGGGAGGGAGAAATTGTAGTGGATCCCGGCGATGCATTGCATGGTCTTGCCGTAGCGCAGGGCCAGGCCCTGGCGGTAGACATACTTGAGTCGACCGATATTCGAGGTGCCGTAGTAGGCGATCGGAATGTCTTCCTCGGCCGGCAGCGGACACGGCATCGAAGGGCTCCACAGGTACTCGTCGCCGAGCTTGCTGTAGACAAACCGGTGGATCCTGTCGAGGCTGTGCAGGGTGTCGGCCGGGTTGGCCAGGGCCGGGGTGATGAACTCAAGCAGCGACTCGGAATAGTCAGTAGTGATCTGTTCGTTGGTCAGCGCCGAGCCCAGGGATTCGGGATGCGGGGTCTGCGCCAGGCGCCCGTCGCCCGTGACGCGCAGGCATTCACGTTCGATACCGTGCAGGCACTGCTCGAGCAGGGAGAGGTTGGCGCGCTCGCCGAGCAGGGCCAGGCGGCGGTTTAAAAGGTCGCTCAAGTTGAATTCCTTCACGCGTCAGTCGCCCCAATATGGGGGTGGGCAAGACGGTCTACAAGGGTGAAGTTGAAACTGGCGTTTTCGCCTGGTTTTTGTGCTGCCAAAGACAGATCGTCGCAGCCCCCTGTGGGAGCGAGCCTGCTCGCGATGGCGGTATGTCCGTCAATTTTATATTGACTGGTCCATCGCTATCGCGAGCAGGCTCGCTCCCACAATAGAGGTCGGCACGGCATTCATGGCGTCGAAATTACCCTAAATCGATGACAGCGAGCTATAGGACAGCGAACGTGCCTTGCGCTTTTGCGACCAGCTTGTCGCCCTGCATCACCTCGGCCTCGACCACCAGCGTGCGCCGGCCCGGGTGGATGACCCGGGCGGTGCACAGCACTTCGCCGTCGGACACGGCGCGAATGTAGTTGATCTTGCACTCGATGGTTGCGCTCTGCTGGTCGAAGCCATGGACGCTGGAGCAGGCCAGCCCCATGGCAATGTCCACCAGGCTGAACAGCGCCCCGCCGTGCAGCTTGCCACCGCGGTTGCGCAATGGCGGCTCAAGGCTCAGGGCGACTTGCGCCACCCCGTCCCCGAGGCTCTGCAGACGGCAGCCGAGCAGCTTGAAAAACGCGCTCTCCACCAACCCGGCCGGCGCCTCCATCAGCGTTTCTTCAGTTGCTTGGCATTGGCGAACAGCGAGGCCATGGCGTTATTCGCCGGGGCCGCGGTGGCAGTTTCCTTCCGCGGCGCGGTGTTCTGCGACTGGCGTGGCGCGGCGCCTGGACGGGCACCGCGGGCGCCGTCGATTTTCTCGCCCGGCGTGTCGCTCATGCGCATCGACAGGCCCACGCGTTTACGCGGGATGTCGACTTCCATGACCTTCACTTTCACCACGTCACCGGCCTTCACGGCTTCGCGCGGGTCCTTGATGAATTTCTCCGACAAGGCCGAAATATGCACCAGGCCGTCCTGGTGCACGCCGATGTCGACGAACGCGCCGAAGTTGGTGACGTTGGTCACCACGCCTTCGAGGATCATGCCCGGTTGCAGGTCCTTGAGGTCTTCGACGCCTTCCTGGAATTCAGCGGTCTTGAACTCTGGACGTGGGTCGCGGCCCGGTTTCTCCAGCTCTTGGAGGATGTCGGTCACGGTGGGCAGGCCGAAGGTTTCGTCAGTGAATTTCTTCGGGTCCAGGCGCTTGAGAAACGCCGCGTCGCCGATCAGCGAGCGAATGTCGCGGTCGGTCTGGGCGGCGATGCGTTGCACCAGTGGATAGGCTTCCGGGTGAACTGCCGAGGAGTCGAGCGGGTTGTCACCATTCATGACGCGCAGGAAGCCGGCGGCCTGTTCGAAGGTTTTTTCGCCCAGGCGCGGGACTTTTTTCAATGCGGCGCGGGTCTTGAACGCGCCGTGTTCGTCGCGGTGGGTGACGATGTTCTGCGCCAGCGTGGCGTTCAGGCCGGAGATGCGCGCCAGCAATGCTACCGAAGCGGTGTTCACGTCCACGCCCACGGCGTTCACGCAGTCCTCCACCACGGCGTCCAGGCCACGGGCCAGCTTCAATTGCGATACGTCATGCTGGTACTGGCCGACACCGATGGATTTCGGGTCGATCTTCACCAGTTCCGCCAGTGGGTCCTGCAGGCGACGGGCGATGGACACCGCGCCACGGATCGACACGTCCAGGTCCGGGAATTCCTTCGAGGCCAGTTCCGACGCCGAATAAACCGAAGCGCCGGCCTCGGAGACCATGACCTTGGTCATTTTCATGGCCGGGTATTTCTTGATCAGCTCGGCGGCCAACTTGTCGGTCTCACGGCTGGCGGTGCCGTTGCCGATGGCGATCAGGTCCACCGAGTGCTTGGCGCACAGGGCGGCAAGGATAGCGATGGTCTGGTCCCACTTGTTATGCGGCACATGCGGGTAGACCGTGGCGTGGTCCAGCAGCTTGCCGGTGGAGTCGACCACGGCCACCTTGCAGCCAGTGCGCAGGCCCGGGTCCAGGCCCAGCGTGGCACGCGGCCCGGCCGGTGCGGCCAGCAGCAGGTCGTGCAGGTTGTGGGCGAACACGTTGATCGCCTCGGTCTCGGCGTTGTCGCGCAGTTCGCCCAGCAGGTCGGTTTCCAGGTGGGTGTAGAGCTTGACCTTCCAGGTCCAGCGCACCACTTCGGCCAGCCACTTGTCGGCGGCGCGGTTCTGGTTCTGGATGCCGAACTGCTGGCCGATCATGCCTTCGCACGGGTGCATGGTGCCGGGCAATTCTTCGCCGACTTTCAGCGATGAACTGAGGATGCCTTCGTTGCGACCGCGGAAAATCGCCAGCGCCCGGTGCGACGGCACGCTCTTGAGGGGCTCGTCGTGTTCGAAGTAATCGCGGAACTTGGCGCCTTCCTCTTCTTTGCCGGCGATCACGCGAGCACTCAGGATCGCCTCCTGCTTGAGGTAGTTGCGCAGTTTTTCCAGCAGGTTCGCGTCTTCGGCGAAGCGCTCCATGAGGATGTACTTGGCGCCTTCCAGCGCAGCCTTGATGTCCGCCACGCCTTTTTCGGCATCGACGAAACGCGCGGCTTCGGCTTCCGGCGCCAACGTGGGGTCGTTGAACAAGCCGTCGGCCAGTTCGCCGAGGCCGGCTTCCAGGGCAATCTGGCCCTTGGTGCGGCGTTTCTGCTTGTAGGGCAGGTACAAGTCTTCCAGGCGGGTCTTGGTATCGGCCAGCTTGATGTCGCGTTCCAGTTGCGGGGTCAGCTTGCCCTGCTCCTGGATGCTCGCCAGGATGCTGATGCGCCGTTCGTCGAGTTCTCGCAGGTAGCGCAGGCGCTCTTCCAGATGACGCAGCTGGGTGTCATCGAGGCTGCCGGTCACTTCCTTCCGGTAACGGGCGATGAAAGGCACCGTGGAGCCTTCATCGAGTAGCGCGACGGCCGCTTCGACCTGTTGCGGGCGTACGCCGAGTTCCTCGGCGATGCGGCTGTTGATGCTGTCCATAAAACCACCTGACAAATTGTGAAATCAGGCCCGCCGCCACAGTAACAGGGCGCGGCGAGGCTGGTTGAGCGGCCTGGCTTGCGTCGCTGCCGGGGGCAGGGGACGACCAGTGACCCGCTGAATTCAAAAAGTGCTGCCTGGCCAGGGAGAACGGTGCGCCGGTATAACGATCCGGCATCCCCTGGCGCAAAAGGCCGCGCATTATAACCAGCGTTCCGCTGTTCCGGGGGGTGTCGTGACCTGCGGGATGGATGGGTGAGCTACTGAAGATAGAGGAAAAATCTGCTAACAATGCACTCGGTGCGTATAACGGCAGCTAAGCCATAATGCGCGCCAAGATCAAAGGAGCTTCCTATGAGCAGCACCGCACAAACTGCTGAAGGCGAAAAAATTCTGATTGTTGACGACGATCCGGGGCTGAGCAGCCTGCTGGAGCGCTTTTTCGTCAGCAAGGGCTATCGCGCCCGCACCGTACCGAACACCGAGCAAATGGACCGGCTGCTGGCCCGTGAGGTTTTCAATCTGGTGGTCCTCGACCTGATGTTGCCTGGCGAGGACGGGTTGACCGCTTGCCGTCGTCTGCGGGGCGCGAACAACCAGATCCCGATCATCATGCTCACTGCCAAGGGCGACGAGCTGAGCCGTATCAAGGGGCTGGAACTGGGCGCCGACGATTACCTGGCCAAGCCGTTCAACCCGGACGAGCTGATGGCCCGGGTCAAGGCTGTCCTGCGTCGCCAGTCGGCGCCGGTGCCGGGTGCACCGGGCAGCGAAGACGAGAGCGTGACCTTCGGCGACTATGAACTGTCGCTGGCCACTCGCGAGCTCAAGCGCGGCGATGAGATCCACATGCTCACCACTGGCGAGTTCGCCGTGCTCAAGGCCCTGGTGATGAACGCCCGCCAGCCGCTGACCCGGGACAAGCTGATGAACCTGGCCCGTGGCCGCGAATGGGATGCGCTGGAGCGCTCCATCGACGTGCAGATTTCCCGTTTGCGCCGGATGATCGAACCCGATCCTTCCAAGCCGCGTTATATCCAGACGGTCTGGGGCGTTGGCTACGTGTTCGTGCCGGATGGCGCTGCCGGCAAGTGATCGGCGATTTGTAGGAGCGCGCGGCCTGGCGGGTGAAAATCTTTCCAGGCGACTCGCGGTCCGTCATTGTGCGAGCATCGCTCGCTCCTGCAAGTATGTAGCGGTTACTCATGAAGACCCCCGTCTGGTTCCCCCAGAGCTTTTTCTCCCGCACCCTCTGGCTGGTGCTGATCGTCGTGCTGTTTTCCAAGGCGCTGACGCTGGTTTACCTGCTGATGAACGAAGACGTGCTGGTGGACCGCCAATACAGTCACGGCGTTGCCTTGACCCTGCGCGCCTATTGGGCAGCGGACGAAACCAATCGAGTCAAAATCGCCGAGGCGGCGACTTTGATCCGGGTGGTCGGCGCCGGTGTGCCTGAAGGTGAGCAGCATTGGCCATACAGCGAGATCTACCAGCGGCAGATGCAGGCCGAACTGGGCGCCGATACCGAAGTGCGGCTGCGCATGCATTCGCCGCCCGCCTTGTGGGTGCGTGCGCCGAGCCTTGGTGATGGGTGGCTGAAGGTTCCGCTGTACCCCCATCCGCTGCGCGGCCAGAAAATCTGGAACGTGCTGGGCTGGTTCCTGGCGATCGGCCTGTTGTCGACGGCTTCGGCGTGGATTTTCGTCAGCCAGCTCAACCAGCCACTCAAGCGCCTGGTCTATGCAGCCCGGCAACTGGGCCAGGGCCGCAGCGTGCGGTTGCCCGTCAGCGATACGCCCAGCGAGATGACCGAGGTGTACCGCGCCTTCAACCAGATGGCCGAGGATGTCGAGCAGGCCGGACGCGAACGTGAGCTGATGCTCGCCGGCGTCTCCCATGACCTGCGCACGCCGCTGACGCGGTTGCGGCTGTCGCTGGAATTGATGGGCGAGCACACCGACCTGACCGACGAAATGGTCCGCGATATCGAAGACATGGACGCGATTCTCGATCAGTTCCTGGCGTTCATTCGCGACGGTCGTGACGAATCGGTAGAGGAGGTGGACCTCAGCGAGCTGGTACGGGAGGTGGCTGCGCCCTACAACCAGAACGAAGAGAAGGTCCACTTGCGCCTGGAGCCCATCCAGCCGTTTCCGCTACGCCGCGTGTCGATGAAGCGCCTGTTGAACAACCTGATCGGTAACGCCCTCAACCATGCCGGCACGGGCGTTGAAGTCGCCGCCTATGTTTCCGGCGACACCAGCGCGCCTTATGTCGTCCTGAGCGTCATGGACCGCGGCGCCGGCATCGACCCAGCGGAGCTGGAAGCCATTTTCAACCCGTTCACCCGCGGTGATCGGGCTCGGGGAGGGAAGGGTACCGGGCTGGGCCTGGCCATCGTCAAGCGCATCGCCTCGATGCATGGCGGCAACGTCGAACTGCGCAATCGAGCTGGCGGCGGATTGGAGGCCCGGGTGCGGTTGCCGTTGGGCTTGATGCTGCCGCGGGATGCGGTGTAGCGATTTTCCTCAGGTAAAACTCAGGACTTGTGGGAGCGAGCCTGCTCGCGATTGCGGTCAGTCAGCAAAGTTGACGCTGGCTGATACACCGCATCGCGAGCAAGCTCGCTCCCACAGGGCTTTGTGTTGATTCAACCCTTGCCCTTGGTCCGGGTCATGTTCGGCCCGCCATTTTTTTCCAGGTGTTCGATGATGATCCCCGCCACGTTCTTGCTGGTGGTGGTCTCGATTCCTTCCAGGCCTGGCGAAGAATTGACTTCCATCACCAGCGGTCCGTGATTGGAGCGCAGGATATCCACGCCGGCCACCGCCAATCCCATGACCTTGGCCGCGCGCAGGGCTGTCATGCGTTCTTCCGGGGTGATCTTGATCAGGCTCGCGCTGCCGCCGCGATGCAGGTTGGAGCGAAACTCACCGGGTTTGGCCTGGCGTTTCATCGAGGCGATCACTTTATCGCCGACCACGAAGCAACGAATGTCCGCGCCACCGGCTTCCTTGATGTATTCCTGGACCATGATGTTCTGCTTGAGGCCCATGAACGCCTCGATCACCGATTCCGCCGCGGTTGCGGTCTCGCACAGCACGACACCGATCCCCTGGGTGCCCTCGAGCACCTTGATCACCAGCGGCGCGCCGTTGACCATCGCGATCAGGTCGGGAATGTCATCGGGAGAGTGGGCGAACCCGGTTACCGGCAAGCCGATGCCGCGTCGGGAGAGCAATTGCAATGAGCGCAGCTTGTCTCGGGAGCGAGCGATAGCGACAGACTCATTGAGCGGGAACACCCCCATCATCTCGAACTGGCGCAGCACTGCGCAGCCATAAAAAGTCACCGATGCGCCGATACGCGGGATCACCGCATCAAACCCTTCCAGCGGTTTGCCGCGGTAGTGGATCTGCGGCTTGTGGCTGGCGATGTTCATGTAGGCGCGCAGGGTATCGATCACCACCATTTCATGGCCACGTTCCGTCCCTGCTTCAACCAGGCGACGAGTGGAATACAGGCGCGGATTGCGCGACAGCACAGCGATCTTCATGCAACACCTGTGGCAGAGGTAGTGGACACCGGAAATACCGGTTTGTCTTGAACGTATTTGATGCCTGGATTGACGACCAGCTGGCCGTCGATCAAGGCTTTGGAACCCAACAACAGGCGATACCGCATGGATTTACGACAGGCCAGGGTGAACTCCACCCGCCAGAACCGATCACCCAGCGCCAGCGTGGTGCTGATCACGTAGCGGACCTGGGCGTGGCCGTTGGAGCTCTTGATGGTTTTGCGCGCCACCAGCGGGGCTTCGCAGCGGCGGTGGCGCAGTTGCACCACCGTCCCCAGGTGTGCGGTGAAACGCACCCACTTCTCGCCGTCGCGCTCGAATGGCTCGATATCGGTGGCGTGCAGGCTGGAGGTGCTGGCGCCGGTGTCGATTTTTGCCCGCAGGCCTGCGACTCCCAGATCCGGGAGCGCCACCCATTCGCGCAGACCGACGACGGTCAGATGGTCAAAAGTCTTCAATAAAAACAACCTGAAATTGGCGCATCGGATAGCGGGCTCCGCAATCGCGGTATTCACGCAGAATAATCACAAAATGGCGACAGTTATCTACGTACTTGTTTACAGGTGTAACCGATACCGGCGCATGCCAATGCAAGCGAGCGGTTCGGCGGGCATTCTATCCGTCGGAGCGGATTCGTGCGCCCGACAAAAACGGTAGTACAGTTCTGGCTATTGGTTGAAAAGAGGAATTGCAGTGACACAAAAAAGCGAAGAGGACGACAAGGTCCGTCTCGATAAATGGTTGTGGGCAGCGCGATTCTTTAAGACCCGTGCCCTGGCCAAGGCCGCCATCGAAAGCGGCAAGGTTCACCATCGCGGTGAACGTTGCAAGCCTGGCAAAGAGCCACGTATCGGCGACGAATACGTCATTCGCGCCGGGTTCGATGAAAAAACCGTGGTGGTCGAAGCCCTGTCGATTGTGCGGCGCGGCGCGCCAGAAGCGCAGACACTCTATCGCGAGACCGACGCCAGCATCGCCAAGCGCGAAGCTGCGGCCGCACAACGCAAGGCCGGGGCCCTGGGCGTCAGCACCGATGGCAAGCCGAGCAAGAAGCAGCGTCGCGACCTGTTCAGGTTTCATGGCAGCAATAGCGAATAAAACATCGGCACATCTAGCCCGTGGCGAGGGAGCTTGCTCCCGCTGGGCTGCCCAGCGGCCCCAAAATCTTGCGGTCGCTACGCAACCGAGCGGGAGCAAGCTCCCTCGCCACAACAGCGCTGCACGTGCAGATAGATGCTCAGTCTTCCCACCAGGCAAAGTCATGCCTTGCTTGGAACCCACCCTGAATGCCCATAAAATGCCTGTCATCATTTGTCATCACCGCAGATACCAGACCCTATGACTGATTTACCGGATACCGACTACACCCAGCGTTTCATCTTCGACGACAACGACGTCCGTGGCGAGATGGTGGCGTTGGAGCGTAGCTATGCCGAAGTCCTTGCCAAGCACCCCTATCCGGAGCCGGTCGCGCAACTGCTAGGCGAACTGATGGCGGCGGCGGCATTGCTAGTGGGCACCTTGAAGTTCGATGGCTTGCTGATTCTCCAGGCGCGCTCCGACGGTCCGGTCCCCTTGCTGATGATCGAATGCTCCAGCGAGCGTGAGATTCGTGGCCTGGCCCGGTACCACGCCGAGCAGATCGGCGCCGACGCGACGCTCGCCGACATGATGCCCAACGGCGTGCTGGCCCTGACGGTCGATCCAAGTCATGGCAAGCGTTATCAGGGCGTTGTCGATCTCGACGGCGCGACGCTGGCCGAATGCTTCACCAATTACTTCGTCATGTCCCAGCAGACCAACACCCGCTTCTGGCTGTACGCCGACGGGCGGCGCGCCCGTGGCCTGCTGTTGCAACAATTGCCCGCCGATCGCATTCGCGATTCGGAAGAGCGTGACGCCAGCTGGCAGCACGTTACCGCTCTGGCCAGCACCTTGAGCGCCGACGAGTTGCTGGGCCTGGACAACGAAACCATTCTGCATCGTCTCTACCACGAAGAGCAGGTGCGCCTGTTCGAGGGTCAGCCGTTGCGCTTCCGATGCAGTTGCTCCCGTGAACGATCCGGCAATGCGCTGGTCAGTCTGGGTCTGGAAGATGCGCAGCAACTGGTGATCGAGCATGGCGGCGCCATCGAGATCGATTGCCAGTTTTGCAATGAGCGCTACCTGTTCGACGCGGCGGACATCGCACAATTGTTCGCCGGTGCGGGTGTCGACACACCGTCAGATACTCGTCACTAAAACGGTTCAGCGCAGGTAAATCTCCTGGCAAACGCCGGATTTACGCCGTACTGACGGGAGGGCCCTACTCTTTTTGGGCTTTTCTGGCATAATCCGGCCCACTTTTTTCGGGTAGTAGTGCGCGACTTCCTACTACAAAACGTTTGGAGCACTCGGCCACGGGCCGACGGGGAATCTCATGACGCAAGCCAATAACGCCGTGTATACCGATCTGAGTGTCGATGATCTGGTCAAAGAAGCCCTGAATCGCGGTGAAGGCGAGCTTGCCGATACTGGCGCGCTGGTTGTTCGTACCGGTCATCGTACCGGTCGCTCGCCAGTCGACCGTTTCATCGTGGAAGAGCCGACTACCCAGGACGCCATCGCCTGGGGCCCGATCAATCGCAAGTTCCCGGCCGACAAGTTCGATGCCCTGTGGAACCGCGTCGAGGCCTACCTGGGTGAGCGCGAGCGTTTTGTTTCCCACGTGCATGTAGGTTCCGATCCTGCGCACTACCTGCCGGTCAAGATGACCACCGAGACGGCCTGGCACAACCTGTTCGGTCGTTGCCTGTTCATCAATCCCGAGCAGTACAACGCCGGCGGCAAGGACGAGTGGCAGATCCTCAATGCGCCGAACTTCGTCTGCGAGCCTGAGCGCGACGGCACCAATTCCGACGGCACCGTAATCATCAACTTTGCTGCCAAGAAAGTGCTGATCGCTGGCATGCGCTACGCCGGCGAAATGAAAAAAGCCCTGTTCTCCGTGCAGAACTTCCTGCTCCCAGCGGTCGACGTGCTGCCGATGCACTGCGCCGCCAACATGGGCGAAGAAGGCGACGTGACCTTGTTCTTCGGTCTGTCGGGCACTGGCAAGACCACCCTGTCCGCCGACGAAAGCCGTTACCTGATCGGTGACGACGAGCACGGCTGGGGCGTGGGTGTGGTCTTCAACATCGAAGGCGGTTGCTATGCCAAGTGCATCGACCTGTCCGAGAAGAACGAGCCGGTCATCTGGAAAGCCATCCAGCACGGCGCCGTCCTGGAAAACGTGGTCCTGGACCCGGTCACCAAGAAAGCCGACTACGCCGACGACAGCCTGACCCAGAACAGCCGCGCCGCCTATCCGCGCGAGCTGATCGAAAAACGCGCGCCGAAAAACCTCGGTGGCGAGCCAAACGCCGTGATCTTCCTGACCTGCGACCTGACCGGCGTGCTGCCACCGGTGTCGATCCTCAGCGAAGAACAAGCCGCCTACCACTTCCTGTCCGGCTACACCGCACTGGTGGGTTCGACCGAAATGGGCTCGGGCAGCGGCATCAAGTCGACCTTCTCCACCTGCTTCGGCGCGCCGTTCTTCCCGCGCCCGGCCGGTGAATATGCAGAGCTGCTGATCAAGCGTATCCGTGGTTTCGGCTCCAAGGTCTACCTGGTCAACACCGGCTGGACTGGCGGCGGCTACGGCGTCGGCAAACGCTTCAACATCCCGACCACCCGTGCGGTGATCGCGGCGATCCAGAGCGGCGCGTTGATCGGTGCTGAAACCGAACACCTGGATATCATCAACCTGGACGTGCCGCTGGCTGTCCCAGGCGTTGAAACCGGCCTGCTGAACCCGCGCAACACCTGGGCCGACAAGGCTGCCTACGACGAAGCCGCCAAGGCACTGGCCGGTCTGTTCATCGAGAACTTCAAGAAGTTCGACGTGAGCGACGCGATCAAGGCGGCGGGTCCGCAGCTGTAAGGCTTGGTGATTGAATGAAAAAGCCGCCTTTGAGGGCGGCTTTTTTGTGGGTCACTATCGGTTCGAAAGTCGAAATGCGGGCGCCATATGCTCTTGCTCTCGCCTCGATAGTCCTAACGCTCCCGCCAGTACGGGCCATTGACTGAGGTGATCGGGCCGCAAAAGGATTCTGCCATTATTCCAAACGAAATAGACTGAAACGGCCAGAATAATGGCACTTAAATCAGGTTGGTGAATCCGCTTCCAGCTCCCGAGTATCCCATCGTTGCGCCTTGATCGCTTTGTAAAGCATGCCGATGGTCAGCGGCAGCTTGTCTCCCCGGCCCTTGGCCCTGCGTTTTTGAAACACATCAAAGCCTTCCGGCTGGAAGTAACGATAGGCGTCGTAGTCGACAAGGTCGATGACGAACCGCTCCTCCAGCGCTTCCATCAGGTGCCGGGCATCCGCGCCATCGCAGCCCAGATCGAAATTGACCGCAGTGTCCAGGCGAATGATCTTGCGTTCCGGCAGGCCGAATTCTTCGTGGAGTAATTCCATGAGCTGACGCATGGCGAGGTCGTCAGGAAAGTCTGGGGCGAGGTGCATGTTAGAGAGTCCGAAGGACAGGTGAAGAGGGCGTGTCTGACCCGGGAAGTTTAGTGCATTAAAAAAGAGAAAGATCTCACGGCGGTTTCGGAAACGTCCTGTACGCGCTGCTTTTTGCTGCCGGGTAAGGTTCGTCGCGCCCTGTCAGTGAGGCAGCGGCGAGCGAGCAAGGACGAAGCATGACGAAAGGAAAAGCCGGTGTCCCGCAGGTCTGGGAGCTCCGCGGTGGCGACCGAGGCTACAGGGTCCTACGGGACATGACCTCTGCCGAACTGGCGAAAAGAGACGCCGACCTCAAGTCTTACAAAGACATGCTCGCCCGGCAGGAAGCGTATATGAGCCAGCGCCAGGCCCAGGTACGTGAAAGGACAGTACCGGACATCAAGGGCTGCGTGTTTGCCAAGTCCTGCGAACTGCCCGATGCGATCATCGACTACCACAATCCAACCGGCTATATCCCGACGGAACTGCTGAGTGCTTATGGCGCATTCACGCTGTTGGGCGGCCGTGAGGTTAACGAGTCAGGCTGCGTACCGCTGGAAAAAATCAGCGGCACGCTACCGGCGAGCATTGGCACGTTGGCACTGGGTGGGACGGCGCTGGCTTCGTTGAGTGCCGGCGCGGCGGTCACTGCGCCGTTGGCGGCGGGTGCGCTGGCAGGGTTGGTGGGGCTGCTGATGCCATCGAACCTGGCGGACGGTTCGCTGTACACCGAAGAGCAACTGCGCTCCCTTGAGCAGGCGCGCACCCGGGTTCGGTTGAATGTCGAAACCCAGGCCGACGGGACGCTCAAAGGGTATGGCTATAACACCCAGTCAAGGCGCGACTGGGAAATGATTCCGGTGGTGACGTTCCAGCTTCGTGGTAATCAGCAAGTGGCGGATTTTGGCGATGGGGTCGAGTTGATCTGGACGCCGGCCATTGATCCTACCGCAACGCTGGGAATCCCCGCGCTGGAGGCCGCGCCACAGGCACCGCGCATCTGGATCTTCCCGCCGACGCCCATGGCGGACAGCATTATTGTGAACCCGATTTATCCGCCCGAGTTCAAGGATTTCATTCTTGTGTTTCCGGTGGGGGCTGGGGTTTCGCCGTTATATATCGTTTTCAGTGTGCGGCGAAAAGGCTTACTGGAGGCGGCCCATGATTACCACCAGGCACCCAAGACAGATGCTATAACCGGTTTTGTTGGTTTGATTGAGGCTAAAGCAAAGACCCCGCGTCAGGGTGGTGGCGGGCTGCGGGAGCGCTGGATCGATGCTAAAGGCAGGAAAGTCTACGAATGGGACTCCAGGCACGCTGAGTTAGAGGTGTATCGCGCTAGCGACGGCAGCCACCTGGGTTCTTTTGATCACGTTACAGGCGAGCAGAAGAAACAACCAAATCCGAAACGTAACATAAAGAGATTTTTGTGAGGGCGACATGGGGCTAAAAATAAGACTGCGGTGGTTTGATAAAACATCTGAACTATTAATAGGAAAAGAGTATTCAAAGGACTTTGCGGATGATTCATCGATTATGGATGTTCTTGATATCCCTGTGGAAAAAAATATCAACAACGGAAACTTTGATGTGAATGCCGACTGGGTTGAAGTCCTCCAACCACATTTTCGACATGCCTTGGATCTGTCGAAGCATGACTATCAGATATCTTTTGATTATCAGAGCACTTGATGGCCTCTGACCAAAAAGATGGAAAAACGAGGGAGGCAGAATCATGAGTTTTGCTGTGTTGGGTTTTATCCGGACAAGGACGAATTGGTAATTGAGCAGAGCATCAGCTTGTCGGTAGAGGACTTGGCTCCCGTGATGGAATGGAAGAGCAACATCGATCATATCGGCGCGGATTTCAGGCTTTCAGCGAAACAAATTCTTGAAATGCAGCGCTTGGCGTCGCTGGCCTTACGTGAAGATCTTGATCTGTACCTGACATCAAACGAATAACCCGCACACCTGTGAGCTGCATCCATCCGCTGAATGCCCAGCATCACACGAATAAATTTCAAAAAAATCCGCCGCCTGACTAAGGTGAACGCTGTCTTTGGATCACCAACAAGAGAGCAAACATGAGCCAGACATCCTTTGATATCCAGCGCGCCGCGGTGGTCGGGGCGGGCACCATGGGGCGAGGCATCGTGATGTGCCTGGCCAATGCCGGCGTTACGGTGCAGTGGGTCGACAATAATCCGCAAATGCTTGAGCAGGCGCTGGCGGCGGTGGCCGACACCTATGCCCATAACGTGCGCCAGGGACGTATCGACCAAGGCGAAGCCGATGCGCGCATCGCCCGAATAGCTCGGGCGGACGACTACGCGGCAATCCGCAACGTGGATCTGGTTATCGAAGCGGTCTACGAGAACCTTGAACTCAAGCAGAAGATCTTTCGCGAGCTGGACGGCATGCTCAAGCCCGAGGCAATCCTGGCAAGCAACACCTCGGCGCTGGACATCGATGCGATTGCCGCCGCCACGCGCCGGCCGGCTCAAGTGCTGGGCCTGCATTTCTTCAGTCCGGCGCACATCATGAAATTGCTCGAAATCGTTCGTGGCGCGCAAACCTCCAGGGCGGCGCTGGATGCCGCCCTGGCGCTGGGCAAACGCATGGGCAAGGTGAGCGTGGTGTCGGGCAATTGCCACGGGTTTATCGGCAATCGGATGCTTCATCCCTATGTGCTGGAGGCGCGCAAGATGCTGCTGGAGGGAGCGTTTCCCCATCAGGTCGATGCCGCGCTGCAAGGTTTCGGCTTTGCCATGGGGCCGTTCCGCATGTACGACGTGGTTGGGATCGACCTGGAATGGCGCGCGCGCGAGCTGGCGGGTAAAGGTCAGGATGCGCCCGAAGTGCAAGTGGACAACCGCCTGTGCGAGATGGGGCGGTTCGGCCAAAAGAGTGGTAACGGGTACTACCACTATGAGCCGGGCAGCCGACAGGCTGAGCAGGATGTCGAGGTCGACGCGCTGGTGCTGCGGGTCAGTGAGGAGCTAGGGTTTCAGCGCCGCGAAATAGCTGCCGAGGAGATTCTGGAGCGCTGCTTGCTGGCATTGGTCAACGAAGGTGCGAAGATCCTCCAGGAGGACATTGCCGAGTCTTCCCGCGACATCGACCTGGTTTATCTCAATGGCTATGGCTTCCCGGCGGACAAGGGCGGTCCGATGGCCTGGGCGGATCAGCAGGGCCTCGAAGACATCCACGCACGGTTGCTGGAGCTCGAGACGAAGCAAGGGGACCAATGGAAGCCTGCCCGTCTGATCGGCGAGCTGGCTGCGCAAGGCAAGAGCTTCTCGCAGCGGTAGTATCTGCACCCTGCACAACGCCTCAGATAGCCTGACCAAGGACAAGTGATGCCTCAACGCGCCGAGTATCTGCATTTCCAGCCAGTGACCACACGCTGGCATGACAACGATGTGTACGGTCACGTCAATAACGTCACCTACTACAGCTTTTTCGATACAGCGGTGAATACCTATCTGATCGAGACCGGCGGCCTGGATATCCATGATGGGGGGGTGGTGGGCTTCGTCGTGAGTTCAGCCTGTGATTATTTTGCCTCGATCGCTTTCCCGGACCGGGTCGAAATCGGCCTGCGAGTCGGGAAGCTGGGCAACAGTTCGGTGCAATATGAGCTGGCGGTGTTCAAGGCGGGCGAGGACGAGGCCTGTGCGGCGGGGCGTTTCGTGCATGTGTTCGTAGATCGGACGTCGAATCGGCCAGTGGCGATTCCGGATCAGCTACGCGGGGCGTTGGAGCGGTTGGTGGCCTGAAAACGAAAATCGCAGCCTTTGGTCAGTCTCTGCGAGAAGGGCCGAAGGCTGCGATCATTCAACGGTCTGGATCAAGCCAGCCGTCAATCGTCGTGATAGCGATGTTTGTGCTTATGCTTGCGATGGCCGTAGGCATGGCCGCGACCCGGGTGGCCGTCACGGTAGTAGCGGCGATCACCACGGCGACCTTCATAACGGTCGTCATCGTCGTCCTTGCCCATGTAGTTACCCAGTGCGCCACCGGCGCCACCGCCCGCTGCGGCACCGATCAGGCTACCCGTGCTGCCGCCCACGCTGCGGCCAACCACGTTGCCGCCGGCTGCGCCCAGCGCGCCGCCGATAGCCGCTTCGCCGCGGCTGCGTTTATCGGCACCGACCGCACTGCCACCTGCGCCGCCCAGGGCCGCGCCGATAGTGGAACCGGTGTTGCCGCCCAGAGACTGGCCGACGACCGAACCCAAAACCCCGCCCAATGCGCCGCCTACACCTGCTTCGGCGGTACCGCCGGCAGATGCGACGCCACTGATCAGGCCAAGGGACAACAAGAGAATGGAGGAGAACTTCATAGAGGAGCCTCAAAGGGATGACGGCGCGATCCTGAGGCTGGCTTCGCTTGGTTACAATCGAAATCCGACGAGTAACACGACTTGTGCACAATTCTCTAAGTTACTGTTTTTTGGGCGGAACTTAACGTTATTTCGCCGGTCTTTAGCTACTTCGGACAGGCCGTTTTTTTGAAAAACGGCCTTTTTTGTGCCCGTTGGAAAAGTGCCCGAGGGGCCAGAAGCGCCCCT
This sequence comes from Pseudomonas sp. R1-15, assembly GCF_051132085.1. NCBI lineage: Bacteria > Pseudomonadati > Pseudomonadota > Gammaproteobacteria > Pseudomonadales > Pseudomonadaceae > Pseudomonas > Pseudomonas sp. R1-15. The sequence goes on from NZ_CP071660.1 coordinate 309,478, forward strand.
CGGAATTGCTTCAGGCCGACTTGGCCATGATCAACCCGTTCTCGCTTGCGGCTTCCAGACGGATAGCCACGAACTTCGAGGTCGGGGTGTGGCTGCCGTCGCCGGTGCTTTCCAGCGGCACCAGCGGGTTCACTTCAGGGTAATAGGCGGCAGCCTGTCCGGCCGGGATATCAAAGGCCAACAGGGTAAAGCCCTTGACCCGGCGCTCGCGGCCGTCATCCCAGAGCGAGACGATGTCTGCCTTCTGCCCTGGCTTGAAGCCCAGGCGGATGATGTCCGCTTCGTTGACGAACAACACGTCACGTTGGCCCTTCACGCCACGATAGCGATCATCGAGGCCATAAATCGTGGTGTTGTACTGGTCATGCGAGCGCATGGATTGCAGGATCAGGTCCGGCAACTGGCCTGTAGCCCGGGTGCGTTCGTGGATCAGGTCGGTCGGCAACAGGTTGGGCTTGAAGTTGGCGCGGCCCGAAGGCGTGTTCCAGCGACGTGCCCCCGCGCTGTTACCCAGGTAGAAGCCGCCGGGGTTCTTGAGTTTTTCGTTGAAATCCTTGAAGCCAGGGATGGTCTCGGCGATCAGGTCGCGGATGCGGCTGTAATCGGCCACCAGCCAGTTCCAATCCACCGGGCGGCTGCCCAGGGTGGCGGCGGCGATGCCGGCAATGATCCACGGCTCGGAGCGCATCTGGTCCGACAGTGGCTGCAATTGGCCGTTCGAGGCGTGGACCATGCTGAAGGAGTCCTCCACCGTCACCGCCTGCGGGCCATCGGCTTGCAGGTCGATGTCAGTCCGGCCCAGGCACGGCAGGATCAACGCTTCCTTGCCATGGGCCAGGTGGCTGCGGTTGAGCTTGGTGCTGATCTGTACCGTCAGGTCGCAATTGCCAAGGGCCTGGAAGGTCCGGTGGCTGTCTGGCGTAGCCTGGGCGAAGTTGCCGCCCAGAGCGATGAACACCTTGGCCCGGCCCTCGGCCATGGCGTGGATCGCCTCGACCACGTTGTGGCCGTTTTCACGCGGTACCTTGAACTGGAAGCGCCGTTCCAGAGCGTCGAGGAATGCAACGGGCGGGCGCTCGTTGATTCCCATGGTCCGGTCGCCCTGCACGTTGCTGTGGCCACGCACCGGGCACAGGCCGGCGCCTGGCTTGCCAATGTTGCCGCGCAGCATCATCAGGTTGGCGATTTCCTGGATCGTCGCCACCGAATGGCGGTGCTGGGTGATACCCATCGCCCAGCACATGATCACGTTCTTGGCCTTGGCGTACATGCGCGCCGCTTGTTCGATTTCGGCGAGCGTCAACCCGGATTGCTCGGCGATCTGCTCCCAAGGGGTGTCGTCAACCACTGCCAGGTAATCCAGGACGTTGGCGCTGTGCTCGTTGAGGAACGCATGATCGAATACCGCAGGGGCGCCGCTGTTCTGCGCGTCACGTTCCCATTGCAGCAGGAACTTCGCCATGCCCCGCAGCACGGCCATGTCGCCGCCCAGAGCTGGGCGGAAATACGCGGTGTTGGTGGGTTTGTCGCCGTTGGTAAGCATTTCCAGCGGGTGTTGCGGATGTTGGAAACGCTCCAGGCCACGCTCTTTCAGCGGGTTGATACACACCACCTGGGCGCCGCGCTTCACGGCTTCGCGCAGCGGTTCGAGCATCCGCGGGTGGTTGGTGCCGGGGTTCTGGCCCCAGACGAAAATCGCATCGGCATGCTCGAAGTCGTCAAAGGTTACCGTGCCCTTGCCCACCCCGACACTTTGAGACAGGGCCACGCCGCTGGCCTCATGGCACATGTTCGAGCAGTCGGGGAAATTGTTGGTGCCATAGGCGCGCACGAACAGCTGGTACAAATAAGCCGCTTCATTGCTCGCGCGGCCCGAGGTGTAGAACTCGGCCTGGCTCGGGCTGGACAACCCTTGCAAGTGTTTACCGATCATCGCGAACGCGGCTTCCCAACTGATGGGCTTGTAGCGGTCGGTTTGCGCGTCGTAGCTCATCGGCTCCGTCAGGCGGCCCTGGTATTCGAGCCAGTAGTCGCTCTGCTCCAGCAACGACGTCACGCTGTGCCTGGCGAAAAAAGCCGCGTCGACACGACGCTTGGTCGCTTCCCAATTCACCGCCTTGGCGCCGTTCTCGCAGAACTTCACCATGCCGCTTTCCGGCGAGTCACCCCAGGCGCAGCCAGGGCAGTCGAAACCGCCGTTCTGGTTGGTCTTGAGCATCATGCGAATGTTTTTCAGCGCGTTATCGCTGGTCAGCCAGGCCTGGGCGACGCTGATCAGCGCGCCCCAACCACCGGCCGGGCCCTTGTAAGGCTTGTAGCGCGGTGCGGGTTTCTGGTTGGCTTGTTGATGATTGCTCACGCTTGATTCTCCATCGCAGGGCTGTAGACCCGCGGCGCACTTTTTTGCGGCAGGTGGATGAGGTTGAGGTTGTGTTGGCGAGCCCATTGCACGGCGAGGCCGGTGGGCGACGACAGGCTGACCAGCGTCTGGATGCCCGCACGCAATACTTTTTGAATCAATTCGAGGCTGCAACGGCTGGTGACGATCGCCAGGCCCCCGGCTATCGGGATCTGCTGCCGGATCAGCGCACCGATCAATTTGTCGAGGGCGTTGTGGCGACCGATGTCTTCGCGGCCCAGCAGCAATTCACCCTGGTCATTCATGAACAGCGCCGCGTGTACCGCGCCGCAGTGCTGGCCCAGGGGTTGGAACTGGCCGATGCGCTGGCGCAGGCCGTCAAGCCATTGCGCCGGTGGCAGCGGTGCGCCCGGCAGCATCTTGAGGTTGGGCAGCGCCTGTTCCACCGCCTCCACCCCGCACAGCCCGCAACCGCTGGTGCCGGCCAGTTGCCGACGTTGTTGCTTGAGGTTCCAGAAGGCGCGGTTGGCAATGGTGACTTGGGCATATTGCGCGGAACCGGCTCCGCTCAGTTGCAGGTCATAGATATCCGCCGGGTCTTCGATGATGCCGCTGCCGAGGCTGAAGCCGACGATAAAATCTTCCAGGTCAGTGGGCGTGACCAACATTACCGCTTGGCTGATGCCGTTATAGGCAATCGCCAACGCCACTTCCTCGGCCAGCGCGGCGCTGTCCGATTGCGAGTGGTCCAGGTTGCAGTAGCGATAGCTCTGGCTGGCGGCTGGCTTGGAGGCTTCCAAGGCAGGCGCAGGACAGACCGGAGGCTTGTCGTTCATGGGCATCACTGAGAGTAGGAATAGTCCTAAGACTAAATGCGGCAATCTGCCACGTCTAATCGCTATTACTGATCCTTCAATAGATGACGTCGATCAAGGAATGGTTACTGATTGCTGATAAAGGGCGAAACAGGCCTCCGCCAATGCCGAGCGTGGGGCGCCGCGCCGCATGATCAGCCCCAGCGGGACCAGCGTCTGGGCGCTGTCGATGGGCTGGATTCGCAGGTCTTCGGTGAGCTTCAGCCCGCTTTCCAGCGGTACCACGGCGCAACACAGTCCACCGTGCACAGCTTGTAACAATTGGTGCACCGCGTCGGTTTGCAGCAGCGGTTGGGGTGTCAGCCCCCGGCTGTGGAAGTGATGGTCGATGGATTGGCGAAAATGCATTCCGCTGGTGAGCATGCCCAGGGGCAGCTCCACTAGCGCTTCCCAGCTCAGCGGTTCTTCGCCAAAAAAGAAAAACCGTTGGTCGTATAGCAGGCCCATGCGGGTATGGGCGAAGGGCAGGGCTTCGAAACGCTCGTTGTCCAGACGTTCCAGGTAGGAGATGCCCAGGTCGATCCGGTTGTTCGCCAATTGTTCGAGAATGCGTTCGGAGCTCAGGGACGACAATTCGAAACGCAGGCTGGGATGGTCGGTGTGCAGGCGCTGCATCATCGCCAACGGGTCGAAATCCGACAGCGGAACCACGCCCAGGCGCAGCGTGCCCACCAGGTTGCCGCGACAGGCCGCCGCTTCAGCCTGCAGTCCGTCGTAGGCCGCCAACACCGTGCGCGCCCAGGCCAGCACCCGTTCGCCCGGTGCGGTAAAACCCTCGAAGCGCTGGCCGCGATTGACCAGTGGCAAACCCAGCTCTTCCTCCAGGCTGCGCAGGCGCATCGACAAAGTGGGCTGGGTGATGTGACAGCGGGCTGCAGCCTGGCCAAAGTGGCGGGTTTCTTCGAGCGCGATAAGAAATTTCAGCTGCTTGATGTCCATCTTCGCTCCTGGGCGCGGGAAGATTCGGATTCTAGCGCCTTGACGGTGGCGAGGTCATTGGTCGGCTGGGAAACGGGGTCGGTTGGCTTGGTCTAGTCTTTTGCGTCTGGACACCTGAACCCATGGAGTGAATACGATGAGCCTTTTCAGTTTCTTGAAAGATGCCGGTGAAAAAATCCTCGATGCGCTGACGCCCGACAAGGCAGAAGCCAACAGCGAAGCGTTGACCAAGCATGTACAGGAGGCCCTGACAGGGATCGATACTTCAAAGATTCAGGTCAAGGTCGAAGGTGAGAAAGTCATCGCCACGGGCGAAGCCGCAACTCAGGAGGAGAAGGAAAAGATTCTCCTGGCGCTGGGCAACGTGGCCGGTATCAGCGGTGTCGATGACCAGATCACCGTGACCGGCCCGGTCGCGACGCAGGCCAAATTCGTCACCGTGGAAAAAGGCGACACCTTGAGCGCCATTTCCAAGCGGGTTTATGGCGACCCGAACAAGTACAACAAGATTTTCGAAGCCAACAAACCGATGCTCAAGCACCCGGACAAGATCTACCCAGGGCAGTCACTGCGTATCCCTGAATAGGATTTGAGCTCGGCGGTGTCCTTATCGCGAGCAGGCTCGCTCCCACGGAGATTACTGGTTCGCCGCGAGCCAAGGTGGGAGCGAGCCTGCTCGCGATGAGGACGGTGCGGTTCAAAGCCCGGCAATCAAATCCCGATAATCTCTGACGGCATCGAACTCCCCCGTATCCTTCGGCCCCTTGCGACTGTCCGGCTCGCTGACCGCCAGTAAATGTGCGATGCCAAAATCCCGGGCGCTGCGCAATACCGGCAGGGTATCGTCGATGAACAGGCTCCGGGCCGGGTCGAAGTCCAGGTCGGCTTGCAGTGCGTCCCAGAATTGTGGGCTTTCCTTGGGAAAACCGTAGTCGTGGGAGCTGATCAAACGCTCGAAGTACGGGGCCAGTTCGATGCGTTCCAGCTTCAGGGACAACGAGTCGCGGTGGGCGTTGGTGATCATAACGACCCGTTTGCCGGCCTGCTGGATGGCTGCTAGAAACGTATCGGCGTCCGGACGCAGGGCGATCAGGTGGGCGGTTTCCAGCTTCAACTCGCGCACCGGCAGCTTCAGCTCGGCACTCCAGAAATCCAGGCAGTACCACTGCAACTGACCGGCATTGCGCTCGAACAGCGGCTGCAGTTCCATCTCGGCCATGGCCCGGCTGACGCCATGCAGTTCGGCATAGCGTTGGGGCAGATGTTCCAGCCAGAAGTGATTGTCGTAATGCAGGTCCAGCAAGGTGCCGTCCATGTCCAGCAGAACCGTATCGATCTCGTGCCAGGGCAACAAGGCCATAAAAACTTCTCCAGCGGTAATCAGATAACCGACACAAACAATCAAGATAGGCCGGGTATAGTAGCCTGCTATCGCCCAGGGAGCCGTTTATGCGCCAGACACCCACCATACTCGACCGACGGATCGTCGCCACCAGCCGCCTGTTTTGCGTGGAAGAACTGAAACTGCGTTTTTCCAACGGTGTGGAACGCACCTACGAACGCCTGGCGGGCAAGGGCGCAGGTTACGGTGCGGTGATGATCGTGGCGATGCTCGACGCCGACCATGCGGTGCTGGTGGAAGAGTATTGCGGCGGTACCGAGGCCTACGAATGGTCCCTGCCCAAGGGCCTGATCGAGCCAGGTGAAGATGTGCTGGCGGCGGCCGAGCGCGAGCTCAAGGAGGAAGCCGGTTTTGGCGCCCGTCAACTGGAACACCTGACTGAGTTGTCATTGTCTCCCGGCTACATGAGCCAGAAGATCCAGGTGGTGCTGGCGACCGATCTATACGAGGAGCGTCTGGAAGGCGACGAGCCCGAGCCAATGCGTGTGGACAAGGTCAACCTGGGCGAGCTGTCGGCCCTGGCGCAGAACCCTCAATTCACCGAGGGCCGGGCGTTGGCGGCGTTGTACCTGGCCCGCGATCTGCTGACTCAGCGCGGAGCCTACCTGCCATGAATTTTCCGCATCCCCTGATGGCCCCGGTTATCGAGCTGGCGCTCACGGCTGGCGACGCGATCCTGCCCTTCTGGCGGGCCGATGTGGAGGTCGTGCGCAAGGCCGACGAATCGCCGGTGACCGCCGCCGACATGGCAGCTCATCATGTGATCGTGGCCGGGCTCAAAGCCCTGGCGCCGGATATCCCGATCCTTTCCGAAGAGGATGCCGATATTGCGCAAAGCGTCCGCGCCGGCTGGCAACGCTGGTGGCTGGTGGATCCGCTGGACGGCACCAAGGAATTCATTTCCGGCAGCGCGGAATTTACCGTGAATATCGCCCTGATCGAGGGCGGGCGAGTGGTGTTCGGTGTAGTGTCGATGCCCACCAACGGTCGTTATTATGCCGGCGGTGCAGGCCTGGGTGCCTGGCGCGGCGACAGGAATGCCGAGCCTGCGGCCATTGTGGTGCGTAACGTGCTGGCGCGCGGTGAAACCTTTACGGTGGTCGCGAGCCGCCGTCATACCAGCCCGGAGCAGGAACGCCTGCTGGGCGGTTTGAGCGAAAGCCTGGGGGCGCTGCAATTGACCAATATCGGCAGTTCGCTGAAGTTCTGCCTTTTGGCTGAAGGTGCGGCGGATTGCTACCCGCGTCTGGCGCCGACGTCGCAGTGGGACACCGCCGCTGCCCAGGGCGTGCTGGAGGGCGCGGGTGGCGAGGTACTCGACCTGCAGGGCCAGCCGTTCTGCTATCCGGCACGCGAGTCGTTATTGAATACGTCTTTCCTGGCGCTTCCGGCGAAAGCGCCGTGGCGTGGGAAGTTGCTGGAGCTGGCTCGTTCTTAAAATCTGATCTTTTAGCCCAGAAGCTTTTGTGGCGAGGGAGCTTGCTCCCGCTGGGCCGGTCCGACGCTTCGGGCGAAGCGGCCCCAAAGCGTCTGCTGCGCAGCCGAGCGGGAGCAAGCTCCCTCGCCACGGGTCTATGCGCCAATCAGCGATGCAGCACGTACTGCCCTTCAAACTGCACCGCCAGGTCCTCGCTATCCACATTTACCACCTGCGTCTGCAAGGTCAGCCTTGCCCGTCCGTAGCGACGATAAGTGGCCAGGAAACGCGTCCAGGTCTTTTCATCGGGCGCCTCACAGATGACGGTCGCGTCGCGGGTAACCGGTAGCGGATAACTGATCTGCCCTTCCTGGATCACAATGTGCCCGTCTTCGATGCCTTCCTCGCGCAGCGCCAGGTGCAGCCAGCCCCAGCCACCGAGCACGGCGCCGCAATACAGGCTGCCGCCGAACATGGTGCTCTTGTGATTGACGTTGGCCGCGATCGGCAGGAACAAGCGTAGCTGCCGGGCTTGCCAGCCGAGCACCTTCAGTCCCATGTCCTGCGTCAGCGGGATGTCCCGGTGCAGGATCGTTTCCAGGTAGTGGCTGTCGCGGTTCATACAGGCCCTCTTGGCTGAAAGTGAAAGGGTGGAGCTCAATCCGACTCTTCGGTCGGGCCATGGCTGCTGTCGCCGAAGTTCAGCCCGTGTTTGCGCAACTTGTCGTGCAGCGTCTTGCGCGGAATGCCCAAGGCTTCGGCGAGGCTGCGTACGGAGCTGTGGGAACGGGCCAGTTCGGCAGCGATCAGGGTTTTTTCAAAGTTCTCCACCTGCTCGCTCAGGCCGCCGCTGATCACATCCACCGCAGCGGGGCTGCTGTCCGGCGCGCTGTTGTCCAGTGCCAGTTCCAGGCCCAGGGCAAAACGTTCGGCGGCGTTCTGCAATTCGCGCACGTTACCCGGCCAGCTGTGGCGTAACAGCAGCGCCCGGTGGGGCGGCTGCAGTTCGTGCGGCGGCAGGCCATGGCGGGTGCTGGCTTCGTTGGCAAAGTGCTGGAACAGCATCAGCACATCTTCGCCGCGTTCGCGCAACGGCGGAATACGCAGCGGCGCGACGTTCAGGCGGTAATACAAGTCGGCGCGAAAACGGCCCTGGTCGGCGGCCTGGCGCAGGTCTTCCTTGGTGGCGGCGATGACGCGGATATCCAGCGGGATCTGCTGGTTGCCCCCCAGCCGTTCCACTACGCGCTCTTGCAGCAGGCGCAGCAGTTTGACCTGTACGTCCAGACTCATGCTTTCGATTTCATCGAGGAATAATGTGCCGCCATTGGCGAATTCGAACTTGCCGATACGGCGTTTTTGCGCGCCGGTGAAGGCGCCGGGCTCGTGGCCGAACAGTTCGCTTTCCACCACTGACTCAGCCAGGGCGCCGGCGTTGATCGCCACGAAGGGCCCGTTGCGCCGGCTTGAGAGGTCGTGCAGTGCGCGGGCGACCACTTCCTTGCCGGCCCCGGTTTCACCGAGGATCAACACGTCGGCGCGGGTCGCCGCCAAGGCGCCGATCTGCTCGCGCAGGCGCAGCATGGGCGCCGATTGGCCAACCAGGCGGGCGCTGAGTTCATGCCGGTCACTAAGGGCCAGGCGCAGGCTGCGGTTGTCCAGGACCAGGCGGCGCAGGGCCAGGGCGCGACGGACGCTGTCGAGCAAATGATCGCTGGCGAAGGGTTTCTCCAGGAAGTCATAGGCCCCGGCGCGCATTGCCTGGACCGCCAGCGGTACATCGCCGTGGCCGGTAATCAACAGGACCGGCAGCTCCGGATCCTGTGCGTGCAGCTGGTTCAGCAGTTCAAGGCCGTCCATGCCGGGCATGCGAATGTCGCTGACAACCACGCCGGGCCAGTCTCGCGGCAATTGCCCGGCCAAGCCATTGGCCTCGCCCAGGGGGAGGATCTTCAGGCCGGCCAGGTCGAGGGTCTGGCTCAAGGCCTGACGCAGGTGGGGATCGTCGTCGATCAGCACCACCTCAATCTGGTTATCGATGGTCATACACTACGGTCCTCGGACGGTTGCAGGCTCACCCCGGGCGCGCCCGCGCGCAGCTTCAGGGTAATCAGGGCGCCGCCTTCCTTGTGATTGGCGAACAACAGCTCGCCGCCGAAGGCGCGCATCAGGGTGTCGCAGATCGCCAGCCCCAGGCCAAGACCCTGGGTGCGGGTCTTGGTGGTATAGAAAGGCTCGCCGGCCCGGCCCAGGGCTTCCATGCAGAACCCCGGGCCGTTATCGCGTATGTACAGGTTGACTCCGGTTTCCGTTGCCTGGGCACTGAGCCAGAGTCTGCGCGGCGGGCCCTTTTCGGTCAGGGCATCAAGGGCGTTTGCCAGCAGGTTGCCCAGCACCTGGCGCAAGCGTGTTTCGCCGGCCTCGACCCACAAGGTGGCGGCCGGCAGGTCACGGATCAGTTCCACTTCCATGCTGCGCCGACGTTTGGCGAGCAGCGCCAAGGCATCGTCCAACGCCGGTTGCAGGGCGACGCTTTCCGGCGCGTGGCGGTCGCGGCGGGCAAAAGCGCGCAAATGGGCGATGATCGAGGCCATGCGCCCGGTCAGTTCGCTGATCAGCTTGAGATTGCCCCGGGCGTCGTCGGTGCGCTGGTGATCGAGCAGGATCTCGGCGTTTTCCGCGTAGCTTCGAATGGCCGCCAGCGGCTGGTTGAGTTCATGGCTGATGCTCGCCGACATGGTGCCAAGGGCCGACAGCTTGCCGGCCTGCACCAGGTCGTCCTGGGCGCGGACCAGCTCCTGCTGGGCCTGCTCGCGCTCCAGAACTTCCTGGCGCAGGCGCCGGTTGAGGCCTTCCAGGTCACTGGTGCGTTCCGCCACCCGACCTTCCAGCTCAAGCCGGGCCTTGGCTTCGAAGGCGATCCGTTCCAGGTAATGGCGCCGGCGCTGCATCATCAACCCGAGCAGCAACATCAAGACCAGCAACGCCGAGCCACCAATGACCACCACCGTGCGCACCGGACGATCGATCAGCGTTCGCGGGGCCAGGATGCTCACGTTCCAGCCTGTCTCTTCGATGACCTGGGTCTGGGTCAGCCAGGCATTGGCGTCCAGATGAAGCGGCTTCGGATCGCGGGTCGGGTAGGGTTGGACCGCGCTGATCGCCTTGCTCTCTTCGATGCTCAAAGGGCGGGTTGCGCGAAACCGCCACTCCTGGCGTGAAGTCAGGATTACCACGCCATTATGGTCGGTCACCAGCAATTGTTCAGGGGTCTTGCCCCACAGGCTTTCGGTGTGGTCCAGGTCGACCTTGACCACCAGTACGCCAATGACTTTTTCGCGATCACGTACGGCGGCGGCAAAGAAGTAACCGCGCTTGCCCGACGTGGTGCCCAGGCCGAAGAAGCGTCCAAGACGCCCGGCCATGGCTTCGATGTAGTACGGGCGGAAAGCAAAATTGCGCCCGACGAAACTGTCGTGCTTGTCCCAGTTCGATGCCGCCAGGGTCTTGCCAGTGGCGTCCATCAAGTACATGACTTCAGCGCCAGTCTGGGCGCTGATGTTCTTCAGCAATCGATTGGCATTGCCCTGGGTAACGCCATCATCCGGCGCAGACAGGACCGCGCGCAGGGGCGGCAGCTCGCCAAGAATCTGCGGCAGCACTTCATAGCGGTGCAGGGTTCCCAACAGGTTGGCGACGTAGAGATCGAGCGTCTGGCGATTCTGCCCGGCCAGCTCGCTGCGGTAGTAACGCTCCGCCAGGTGCTCCAGCGGCCACAGCAACGGCGCCAGGCACAGGGCCAGCAGTGCCAGGCTGCGCCAACGGGGTCTGCGGGGGAGAGTGGAATTCATGAGCATGATGCGCCTGTGGGGACAGGCGCATTATGCCTAGGACGCACGCCAGCGTCTTCGATCAGGCGAAGACGTCCGCATGCTCCAGGGTCGAAGCCGCCAGGTCCTTGCCGGACAGTTGCGGCTGGATATCTCCCAATTGCCAGTCGATGTTCAGTGTGGGGTCGTTCCACAACAGGCTGCGTTCGGATGTCGGGTCGTAGTAGTTGGTGGTCTTGTAGAGGAATTCCGCGAATTCACTCAGGACCACAAAGCCGTGGGCGAACCCTGGTGGCACCCAGAGTTGACGGTGATTGTCGGCGCTGAGGCGTACCGCAACCCATTTTCCGAAATTCGGCGAGCTGCGGCGGATGTCCACGGCCACATCAAGCACTTCACCGACGGTGACACGCACGAGTTTGCCCTGGGTGTTCTGCAATTGGTAATGCAGGCCGCGCAGCACGCCTTTCAGCGAGCGAGAATGGTTGTCCTGCACGAATTGAGTGTCGATGCCGGTCGCGTCCTTGAATGCCTTGGCGTTGAAGCTTTCATAAAAAAAACCGCGCTCGTCACCAAATACCTTGGGTTCGATGATCAGGACACCGGGCAGGTCGGTGGCGATTACATTCATTGGGTGTCTCCATGGGAATGGCAGCAGCAAGGATGTCCATTCTTGCCCAAAGCAGTGGTCGGCGCGAGCCCCGAGTCAAAGAGGGGGTTGCTTATCCAACGACTCGGTGGCGAGATAGGCATCCAGACAAAACCACCCCAGGGGTCGTTGTATGCCACTCGCCACGTTGGTTCACCGTGCCAGTTTGCCAAGCCCACAGATCAGCGCCGAACAGGCACTGGTACTGCTGCGCTCGAATTACGGACTCAGCGGTGACCTGCGACCCCTTGGCAGTCATCAGGACCTCAACTACCGCGTCGACAGCGAACGCGGGCGGTTCGTGCTGAAAATCTGCCATGGCGACTACGCCGTCCAGGAGCTCCAGGCCCAACATGCCGCGCTCAAGCAGTTGGCCGGGCACGGCGCGGTGAAGGTGCCGCGGGTGATCGAGGCTGCCAATGGCCAGGACCTGCTGACGCTAGAAGTCGACGGGCAAGCGATACACATGCGCCTGCTCGAGTACATCGACGGCCAGTCCCTCACCCAACTCAAGCACCTCACGCCTGACCTGGTGACTGGGCTGGGCCGCCTGTGCGCCGACATGGACCTGGCCTTGGCCACGTTCGACCACCCGGGCCTGGAGCGAACCCTGCAATGGGACGCGCGCCACGCGCCAGCCTTGATCGATCACCTGTTGCCTGTCATCGACGATGACCAGCGGCGTCAGTTGATCGCCGACGTCGCACAGCAGGCCGAACGGCGCTTGCAGCCGCTCAAGGCCAGCCTGCCGATGCAGGCGATCCACATGGACATCACCGATGACAACGTGGTCTGGCAACGCGATGCACAGCGCCAATGGCAACTGCAGGGCGTCATCGATTTCGGCGACCTGATCCGTACCTGGCGTGTCACCGATCTGTCGGTCACCTGCGCGGCGCTGTTACATCATGCCGATGCAGATCCGTTTTTCATCCTGCCGGCGATCAAGGCCTACCACGCGGTCAATCCATTGCAGCGTGAAGAGCTCCAGGCGCTTTGGCCGTTGATCGTGGCCCGCGCCGCTGTGCTGGTACTTAGCGGAGAGCAACAGGTCGCTGTCGATCCGGATAACCAATATGCTCGCGACAATCTCAGGCATGAATGGGAAATCTTCAACGTCGCCCATTCCGTACCGCTTGAGTTGATGGAAGCGGCGATCCTTGCCGCCGTGGACCATAGCCTGCCGCCCCTCGCCAACGAGGGTTTCGCACCGCTGTTGCCGACTTTGGTGGGGCGTGATTTCGCCCTGATCGACCTGGGTGTGCTCAGCCCGCATTTCGAGGCGGGCAATTGGGAGCAGCCGGGGATCGATCAGCGCCTGCTGAGCGAAGCGGCCGCCGTGCATGGATTGGCGGCCAGCCGTTACGGGCAGTATCGGTTGTCCCGCACCCGGCCGGACAGTGCCGAAGAGCCCGATACTTATCCGCTCCATGTGGAACTGCACATTCCTCACGGTACGCCGCTGGAATCGCCCTTCGCCGGGGTGTTGCACAGGGACGCTGACGGCTTGCTGCGGCTCGATGGCCCGCAACTGAGCGTGCGTTTGTGGGGCGTTTCCTCGTCGCTGCAACCCGGGGCCGCGCTGGCAAAGGGTCAGGTAGTGGGCGAGGTGGCTGGCCCATTGCTGGTCCAGCTGTGCCGGGGCGCGCATCTGGCCCCGCCGTTGTTCTGCACACCGTCCCGGGCGCAGGCCTGGCAAGCGCTCTGCCCATCACCCGCGGTGCTGTTGGGGCTGGCTTGCGATGCCGAGCCGGAAATCGATCCGCAGGCGCTGCTGGCCCGTCGCGATGCCAGTTTTGCCCGTTCGCAGAAGCACTACTACGTCGACCCGCCGCGCATCGAGCGTGGCTGGCGCAACCACCTGATCGACATGCAGGGCCGCTCGTACCTCGACATGCTCAACAATGTCGCGGTGCTGGGCCATGGTCATCCGCGCATGGCGGCGGTCGCGGCCAGGCAGTGGTCGCTGCTTAATACCAACTCGCGTTTTCACTACGCGGCGATCGCCGAATTTTCCGAACGCCTGCTGGCACTGGCGCCGTCGAACATGGACCGGGTGTTCCTGGTCAACAGCGGCACCGAAGCCAACGATCTGGCTATCCGCCTGGCCTGGGCCTACAGCGGCGGACGCGACATGCTCAGCGTGCTGGAGGCCTATCACGGCTGGTCGGTGGCGGCCGATGCGGTCTCGACGTCCATCGCCGACAATCCCCAGGCCCTCAGCAGCCGTCCGGACTGGGTGCACCCGGTGACGGCGCCGAACACCTATCGTGGTGAATTCCGCGGTGTCGACAGTGCGCCGGACTACGTGCTCAGCGTCGAGCACAACCTGGCAAAAATCGCCGAACAGAAACGTCAGCTCGCCGGCTTCATCTGCGAGCCGGTATATGGCAATGCCGGCGGCATCGCGCTGCCACCGGGGTACCTGAAACAGGTCTACGCCTTGGTGCGCGAGCGCGGTGGTGTCTGTATCGCCGACGAGGTGCAAGTCGGCTACGGGCGCATGGGGGAGTTTTTCTGGGGCTTCGAGGAGCAAGGCGTGGTGCCGGACATCATCACCATGGCCAAGGGCATGGGCAACGGTCAGCCGCTGGGGGCCGTCATCACCCGCCGGGAAATCGCCGAGGCGCTGGAAGCCGAGGGGTATTTTTTCTCTTCCGCCGGCGGCAGCCCGGTCAGTTGCCAGATCGGCATGGCCGTGCTGGACGTCATGGAGGAAGAAAACCTATGGGAAAACGCCCGGGTCGTTGGCGGACATTTCAAGGCCCGCCTGGAAGCGCTGATCGACCAGTATCCATTGGTCGGAGCGGTGCATGGCTCCGGGTTCTACCTGGGCGTGGAGCTGATCCGCAATCGCGACACCCTCGAACCGGCCACCGAGGAAACCACCGCGCTGTGCAATCGCCTGCGGGAGTTGGGCATCTTCATGCAGCCGACTGGTGATTACCTGAACATCCTCAAGATCAAGCCACCGATGGTCACCAGTCGCCAGAGCGTGGACTTCTTCGTCGACATGCTGGCGAAAGCGCTGGAGGAGGGGTTGTAGTTTATCCGGCACAGCACGCTGTTTTTCCTGTGGGAGCGAGCCTGCTCGCGAAAGCGGTGGATCAGTCAACGTCAATGTTGAATGTTCCCCCTCTTCGCGAGCAGGCTCGCTCCCACAGGTTTATTGGGTGTTAGTTCGATTTTTGTCGGTATTTTTATGAGTGTTTCCTATATTCATGGTTTTTTACGCTTTGAAAGTCGATTTTTATCGGCTATAAAGGCGCTACTGTCCATCGCCCAGGAGATGATTCATGAGCCGTATCGTTACCGTAGCCGCCACGCAAATGGCCTGTTCCTGGGATCTCGAAGCCAACATAGAGACCGCCGAAAAGCTGGTCCGCCAGGCCGCTGCACAAGGCGCGCAGGTTATCCTTATCCAGGAATTGTTCGAGACACCGTACTTCTGCCAGAAGCCGAACCCGGATTATTTGCAGTTGGCGACTCCGGTTGACGAGAACGTCGCCATCAAGCACTTCCAGAAAATCGCCGAAGAACTGCAGGTCGTGCTGCCGATCAGTTTTTTTGAACGGGCCGGGCGTGCGCGTTTCAACAGCATTGCGATCATCGACGCCGACGGTCGCAACCTGGGCATCTACCGCAAGAGCCACATCCCGGACGGTCCTGGCTACCATGAGAAGTATTATTTCAACCCTGGCGATACCGGCTTCAAGGTGTGGAATACCCGCTATGCGAAAATCGGCGTAGGCATCTGCTGGGACCAATGGTTTCCGGAGTGCGCCCGCAGCATGGCGTTGCAAGGTGCGGAAATTCTGTTTTACCCGACCGCCATCGGCAGCGAACCGCACGACAAGACCATTTCATCGCGCGATCATTGGCAGCGTGTACAACAGGGCCATGCCGGCGCCAACCTGATGCCGCTGGTCGCCAGCAATCGCATCGGCAACGAAGAGCAGGATGGCTATGACATCACGTTCTACGGCTCCTCGTTCATCGCCAATCAGTTCGGTGAAAAAGTCCAGGAATTGAACGAGACCGAAGAAGGCGTGCTGGTACACAGCTTCGACCTCGACGAACTGGAACACATTCGCAGTGCCTGGGGCACTTTCCGTGATCGGCGCCCGAACCTGTACGGCGCGATCAAAACCCTCGACGGCTCACTGGAGTCCTGAAACATGACAACTTTGCACAGCGCTCCGCGCGCGGACGGTTTTTACATGCCTGCCGAGTGGGCGCCCCAGACCCAGGTCTGGATGATCTGGCCCGAGCGCCCGGATAACTGGCGCCTGGGCGGCAAGCCCGCGCAGGCCGCCCATGTGGCGGTTGCCAAGGCCATCGCCCGTTTCGAGCCGGTCACCGTGGCGGTATCCGCCGCCCAATACGAAAACGCTCGGGCGCGGCTCGATGTGCCGAATATCCGCCTGGTGGAAATGTCCAGCGACGACGCCTGGGTCCGGGACACAGGCCCGACGTTCGTGATCAACAACAACGGCGAAGTGCGCGGTGTCGATTGGGACTTCAATTCCTGGGGCGGCTTCGAGGGTGGCTTGTATTTCCCATGGAACCGGGACTCGCTGGTGGCCGGCAAGATTCTCGAAATCGAGCGCAGCCCGCGCTACCGCACCGAGGGCTTCGTCCTCGAAGGTGGTTCGATTCATGTCGATGGCGAAGGCACTTTGATCACCACCGAGGAATGCCTGCTCAACCACAATCGCAACCCGCACCTGAACCGCCAGGAAATCGAGGCGGTGCTCAGTGCCCAATTGGCGGTGGACAAGATCATCTGGCTGTCCGATGGCCTGTTCAATGACGAAACCGACGGCCATGTGGATAACTTCTGCTGCTACGTCCGCCCTGGTGAAGTGCTGCTGGCCTGGACCGACGACCCGCAGGACCCGAACTATGCCCGCTGCCACGCGGCGATGGATGTGCTGCAAAACAGCACCGACGCCAAGGGCCGCTCGTTCACGGTGCATAAAATGCCGATTCCCGGGCCGCTGTACGCCACCGAAGAAGAATGCGCCGGCGTGGACGTGGTGCACGGCTCACAGGAGCGCAAACCTGGCGAGCGTCTGGCCGGCTCTTATGTGAACTTCCTGATCGTCAATGGCGGCATCATCGCCCCGAGTTTCGACGATCCACTGGACAGCACGGCCAGGCAAATCCTGCAGGACCTCTTTCCCCAGCACGAAGTCATCATGGTGCCTGGGCGAGAGCTGTTACTGGGGGGCGGAAATATCCATTGTCTTACCCAACAGCAACCTGCCGCGCACACAAAATGAGTGGGGATGTAACAGCTCGGTGACGGGAGTCGCAGCAGCTCTATACCGGTGCTTTTGGATCCATCCTGGCAAGCCCGCGCTCCCATTGGGGCGCGGGCTTTTTTGTGCGCGGTTCGTCGGCGAGCCGTTTACCTTGGCATAGCTCTTGTATCGACATCCGTGCAGTTCTGGGGAGTGGAGCTGCGTTGTATTGTCACAAACCTTGGATAAATTGGCCGCTCATCAACCAGGAGAGGGCGCTGGAATGAATATGATAAGCGAGCGCACATGCCATCCCTTGGCCGTAAATGGTGAGTCGCTTCAAGCGTTGGCGCAGTGGTTGAAGTCCAATGGCACGCGTCAGATCAGAGAACCTGATCCGCGCCGGATGATCATCGAGCGCTACCCCGTTGGTCTGTTCAGCGAGGCGGAGCTGGAAGCGTTGTGGGATGTCATGCAGGGATAGAATTCGACGGATTGATAAAAAGCGCTGGCCGAAAGGCTGGCGCTTTTTTTATGGGTGTGCTTTTTCGCCTGATTACTGAAGATTCACGAAATTGACACGGACTTCAGGGCGCGACTAGGATTCGCCCCACGCCTGTGGCCAACAGCCATGACTCTTAAATAATAAAAAGGCCCGACACGATCATTCCGTGGCCGGGCCTTTTCATTATTTCCAGGAGCAAGAGTCCGAAAAAGAGCGCAAAAAAGCGCCATTTCGGTTGCCGGTTACGGTGCGTATCAACCCGTACAAGGAAAATAATCATGTTGAACAAACGCTTTACTTTGCTAGCACTGGGGATTTTGAGCACAACACACGCCATGGCCAGCGATCAGTCCGAGTCCAAGGGGTTCGTCGAAGACAGCAGCCTGAAAGTCCTGTTGCGCAACGCCTACATCAACCGCGACTACAAGGATGGCAACAAAGACAAGGCCGAATGGGGCCAGGCCGCCATCGGTACGTTCTCGTCCGGCTTCACCCAAGGCACCGTGGGCGTAGGCGTGGATGCGTTCGGCTTGTATGCACTGCGTCTGGACGGCGGCAAGGGGCGCACCGGTGCACAAGGCATCGATTTCTTCAAGAAAGGCGACAGCGGCAACGCGGCCGATGATCTCTCCAAATTCGGCGCCGCGGTGAAATTCCGTGTCTCCAACACAGTGCTGGCCTACGGCGACCAGATGCCGGCCCTGCCGGTGTTGAACTACGACAATTCGCGCCTGCTGCCAGAAAGCTACACCGGCACGCTGATTACCTCCAAGGAGATCAAAGGGCTCGAATTGAACGCCGGCCGCTTCACCGCCGAGTCCCGTAAAAGCGCCGAAGGCCGTGACAGCGGTGGCTTGAAATCGATCAACGTACTGGGCGGCAGCTACCAGTTCACCGAGCAATTCAAGGCTTCGCTCTACGCCTCGGATGTCGAAGACGTATTGAAGAAGCAATACGTGAACGCCAATTACGTGTTCCCGTTGGCCAAGGACCAATCCCTGACCCTGGACTTCAACGGCTATCGCACCAAGCTGGACGACAGCTATGTTCGCGAAAACGGCGTCACTGGTGACGACAACAAAATCTGGAGCCTGGCGGCAACTTTCGCCACCGGCCCGCACAGCTTCACGCTCGCCCATCAGCGCAGCACCGGCGACAGCAACCTGGGCTACGCCTACGGCGGCTACCAACGTGACCAGAATCGTGTCGGCGACGGTGGCAACACCATCTACCTGGCCAACTCCTACTGGTCCGACTTCAACGCCGAAGACGAACGCAGTTGGCAACTGGGCTACGGCCTGGACTTCACCACCTTCGGTGTACCGGGCCTGACCTACAACGTGGCCTATGTGCGTGGCGACAACATCACCACCTCCACCAGCGAAGGCGGCACCGAACGCGAGATCTTCAACCAGTTCAAATACGTGGTCCAGAGCGGCCCGGCCAAGGACCTGAGCGTACGGTTGCGCAGTTCGGTCCTGCGCGTGTCGCAGAAATCCAGTGAGTACAACGTCAGCGGTAATGAGCTGCGGGTGTTTGTGGATTATCCGATTAATGTTTTTTGATGGTTGATTGGGTTGCAAACGTTTGATAAATCCCCGGTCTTCGGATCGGGGTTCTAGCTTGTTCTCCGGTTTCGAGAGTATAAATCTAATGCGTTTTCGGTCTTGCATTGGGATTGTGCCGTTGTTTTTTATGAGGCATTGGCGCGGCTCTCAAAGAATATTTCATAGTTAGAGATGATGTTTTTCCATTGATTAAATAGCAACTCCTCGGATCCGTTGCTTCCATCCTGCGGAGGCATATATCTTATAAGTGATGCGATTTTTTCTGGGTAATCAAAATCTGCATATAGCTCTTCTACTAGGCTCAATGGGTCGTCGTATTCGTTTTTATGTTCATATGTAAAGGAAAGCAGAAGAAACAGCCAAGCCTCAGAGGTTTCTTTTCCTGTGCGGCTGTCCTGCTCGTTAAGTGTTTCGAGCAGGCCGCGCACTAAATATTGTTCTTGAGTTTCAAGTGATGCGATCTCAAAAGCTTCGTTAGGCGCATCGATGGTTAAGGCGTCGCAGATGTAGTCTGTGACTCCTTTCTCATTTACATAGCCGTGCTGAAGACCAAATAAAAGTTCGCCCCAGCTCAGCCTCGGCGTTTTTTTAAAAATGTAGTGGCCGTCAAGCAATAATAAGGTCATTTTGGTAGCCGTGATGGGACTTGGTTAGGGGTTCCGGTTATTCATTCCATCTGGAATGAATCGCTGATGAGTGGAAAGGGGACGGATTTATTACTCTGATTGGTCATTTTGATACGCGTTTAGGTTTGCAACAAAGATATTATCGCTTTGGCAGGTTATCATGCAGGTGTCGGAGATTTTTATATGTAAGTCGCATTCTGGTGGTTTTTTTTTGGCTGTTATGCAGATGGGGCCATAGAAGTTAAAGTTCGTAATATTTATCGATCTGATTTGGTTCAGCAAAAGGTCGAACTCGAATTCGTTATAGCCTTTTGTTATCCATTTAGTGGGTGCGCTGTTGAATTCTATTTGGGCTATTAACTTTAATGTTATAGATTGGTCTTTTAAAATTGCATGCGATATTCTCAGATTTTTTGGGCTGTAATTTTCGCCGAATACGGAGGTCCAGTTTTTATTATTTGCGATGAAGGCAGTCCACATGGTTAAGCCTCACTAGTGAAGAAGGGAGAGATTTATTTTCGCCTTGAAAAGGGGCGGATCTATTAAAAATAAATCTGTCCCTTTTTTCTGTCCCTTTTTTCTTTGATAGCCTGAATGCGTAATTTTTTGTGTGGTAGAAAATTGGTTTCGATTGCAATGTTGATTTCGTTCGCTATGTAGCTCATTGTTATATCCATATGTCTGGGGTGATTGGTTTGTTGTGTGATATGTCCAGGGTTTTAACTCCTTGCTGTTGAATGAAGCTTTTTGTGCCCATTGTCTAGGCTGGTATTAGTCCAATGGGTAGTCGCATGTCCACGGAGGTGTAAATAGTTGCGGGTCCACTCCTTGCTCCTTAGGAAAACATTTATTTCCTCTTCGGTATCCATTGTTTGGCTATATGTAATTGTCACTTACTGTCGTCGATGCCGTCATTGATTTCAAGAGTTGATTTTGGAATTGTAAATTCAATTGCGACATACCTCGATCCTTTAGCATTCTCCAAAAAGTCGTAGTAACGGTTCCAAGGGAACCTGTCGTCGAAATTTAAATGATAAACCGCATAGATAGCGATCCATTTTCTTAAATTTTCATCTGATGATGGCAGCTCCTGTGCAATTTCGGTGTACGATTTTGCTTCCAAGCCCCACCAAACTTTTCTCGGAATTATTGTCTTAGCCATTTTTGATTCTCATATGGGTTTGGCCAATAGATTCTTTTGTTGCGACCTGTTGTAGGATGATGTGGAAAGGGGACGGATTTATTACTCTGATTGGTCATTTGATACGCGTTTAGGTTTGCAACAAAGATATTATCGCTTTGGCAGGTTATCATGCAGGTGTCGGAGATTTTTATATGTAAGTCGCATTCTGGTGGTCTTTCTTTGGCTGTTATGCAGATGGGGCCATAGAAGTTAAAGTTCGTAATATTTATCGATCTGATTTGGTTCAGCAGAAGGTCGAGCTCGAATTCGTTATAGCCTTTTGTTATCCATTTAGTGGGTGCGCTGTTGAATTCTATTTGGGCTATTAACTTTAATGTTATAGATTGGTCTTTTAAAATTGCATGCGATATTCTCAGATTTTTTGGGCTGTAATTTTCGCCGAATACGGGGGTCCAGTTTTTATTATTTGCAGTAAAGGCAGTTCACATGGTTAAGCCTCACTTGTGAAAAAGGGACAAATTTATTTTCGCCTTGAAAAGGGGCGGATCTATTAAAAATAAATCTGTCCCTTTTTTCTGTCCTTTTTTCTCAAGAATTTTTTCATAGAACTCTCGGCATGCCCTCATTTAATTACGTTTCTATAGGCTGAGGGTCCACATAGCAGCAAGTGTTTGGTTTCTAGTTCTATAAGCGAGGTTTCGTTAGATGCTCGAATTAGAAGGCTATCTTTTTGTTGTGTTATCTGAACAGTTAGTTTGTTGTTTGTTGGTATGTTGATGATTTTTAGGTTTTTTGGTGTTCCGCAATTTAGACCTATTCGGCATATGTTAAATCCTGATTGCTTCCATTTCTGCGGGGGGGCATCGGGGTATTCTGCAATGTCGAATTCAAAAATGAGTGTCGGAATATCGTTGTCTATAATTAATGACGCCAAGTCGATTTTGCCGATAGGTACCGGGGATGAAAAAATCTTATTAAAAAAAATACTTCCTTCAAGATCATTCCAGAAAATCATGGCTTACTCCGTGAAATAATAATGTTCTTTTGCGATTTTTCCTGTTCTTCTTTGTTCTAAGGGGCGCAAATTAAAATGTGCTTTCTGGTCGCCTTTATTGTCTGGTTGATTAAATTGATGCCCCGCAGAGTGGTCTTGGATTATGACTTTAGAACCGTCGTGTCGTGTAAATTGATATTCTCTAGCCGAAATTGGTTTTCCTTTGCTGTTCAGTACACTCTCGCCGGATCTCTCCGTCATTCTTGCATAACTGTATTGCTGTGTTTTCCCCGTGGTGGCGTCGTAAACAAGGTCCGGTTGCTGGGTCTTTGGTATGCCAGCGTCTGTTTTTGCATGCCTAAATGCGCCGTGGCGAGAAGGTTGGGGTAGTTGAGGCTCGCTTTTTTGCTGGCCTTCAGCTGGTTTATCTTTGTTCCCCGGACAATCCACCAACCCCAACGGATCCACCCACCCCGTCGGGTTCAGGGTGTACCGGTACCCATTCAACCCACCCGCCAGCTTGCTCGGGTCAGGCGTGAGATACCGGCCCGTGTCCGGATTGTAGTACCGGTGCCGGTTGTAGTGCAGGCCGCTTTCCAGGTCGTGGTATTGGCCTTGGAAACGCAGCGGTTGGTTCAGTCGCTTGCCGGCGCCGTGGGCGAGTTTGGTGAGTTTGCCGTAGCCGGTGTAGCGCGCCGCCCAGACGATTTCGCCCTGGTGGCTGGTCAGTTCCTGGGGTGTGCCGAGGTGGTCGTTGTGGTAGTAGAACGGCGTGGCGTTGTTTGGGCCTTGGCCTTCGAGCAGGGCGAGGGGGCGGAAAGTGCCGGGCTCGTAGACGTAGCTTTGATAATGGTGGTCGCTGCTCTCGGCGATGAGCTGGTCGCCTTGCCAGATGAATTCGCTGGTCTGGCCGTCCACGGTCTTTTCGATGCGTCGGCCGAAGGCGTCGTAGCGGTAGGACGTTTCGTTGCCTTCCGGGGTGGTGAGGCCGATGAGGCGGTGCTGGCTGTCGTAGCGGTATTCGATGACCAGGCACTGGGCTTTGCCGCGGCGTTCGCGGACCAGGTTGCCGTAAGCGTCGTAGTCGTAGTGGCGGTCGCCCTCCATCAGCAGGCGGTTGCCCTTGAGGGTGGTCGGGCCGGGGCGGTCGTGCAGCAGCAGGTTGCCGGCCGGGTCGTGGGAAAAGTGCTCCGGGGGCTGGCTGTGGGCGTAGTCGATGCGCAGCAGCCGGTCTTGCGGGTCGTAGTGGTAGGCGCGTCGGTTTCGGATGTCGGACAGCGTGGCGAGGTTGCCGTTGGCGCTGTAGGAATAGTCGCGCCGGAACAGTTGTTTCTGCTGGGTCTGCCACACGGTCTGGGCCTTGAGGCGGCCCTGTTCGTCGTAGTTGTAGTCGCTGAGCAGCAGGCCTTGCTGGCGCTGGCGCTCGCGGGTACCGGTGAAGCGGTGTTCGGTCAGGCACTGGCCGTTGAGGTCGATGGCCAGCAGCGCGCCGCCATAGAGGTGGCGGTAATTGAGGGTGCTGCGGTCGGGCAGGCGGCAGTAGGTCAGCCGGCCGGCCTCGTCGTAGCGATAGTGCAGGGTGGCCCAGCCCTCATGTTCGGCGACGAGGCGGTCCTGGTTGTCGTATTCGTAGGCCAGCGGCCAGTGGCCGTCGTCGACGCTGACCAGCCGGCCGAGGGCGTCGTAGCGGTACTCGACCGGTTTGCCGTCGGGCAATGTTTTGCGCAACAGGCGGCCAGCGCTGTCGCGCTGGTAAGCGGTGAGCCGCTGGCTGCCATCGGAACCGAACTCGGTCTTTTCCAGCAGGTGGCCGTTGAGGTCGTAGGCGTAGCCGGTGCGCTGGCCGTCGAAGCCGGTTTCCTGTCGGATCAATCCGTTGGGCGTGTAGGCGAGCTGATATTTTTCGCCGGATTCATTCTCGATTTCGGTGAGCAACAGCCGCGCCGAGTCGTAGCGATACTTCAGTTCGCTGCCATCGGGATTGAGCCGCCGGCTGATCAGGTGCAGGTCGTTGGCGTATTCGTAGCGGGTGATGCGCCCCAGTTCGTCGCGTTCGGCGGTGACCTTGCCGTAGGCGTTGTAGCTCCAGGCGCGGGTGGCGCCGGTGGGCAGGGTGGTTTGCAGCAGTCGGCCGACGGCGTCCCATTGGTACTGGGTGACAGCGCCATGTTCGTCTTGGCGGCTGATCTGCCGGCCCAGCGCATCGTAGGTATATCGAAGCACGCTATCGTCGGGCAGGCATTCTTCCACCAATTGGCCGAGAGTGTTCCAGGCCAATGAATGGGAGCTACGGTCGGGGTGGGTAATGTGTGTCAGGCGACCTTGGTCGCTGTAGTGGTAGTGCGTGATGTTTCCGTCTGGATCGGTCTGCCGGGTAATGTCGCCTTGCCGATTGCGGCGGTATTTCCAACTGGCTTTACCGCGATGGACATCGCTGACGAACCCGTTGATGTGTTCGTAAACCACCGGTTCTTCTTCCGGCGGGATGATGGCAGTCAGCAAACCATCTTCGTCGTAGCGGTATTCGGTCACGGCTCCCAGTGGGTCTTTCTCCGCGACCAGCCGGCCTTTTTTGTCATAGGCCTTGTGATGTTGCGCGCCGTCCGGATCGGTCTTGCTGATGAGCCGGGCCTTGTCGTCGTGGGTATAGACCTCCTCGCTACCGTCGACA
This sequence comes from Pseudomonas sp. R1-15, assembly GCF_051132085.1. NCBI lineage: Bacteria > Pseudomonadati > Pseudomonadota > Gammaproteobacteria > Pseudomonadales > Pseudomonadaceae > Pseudomonas > Pseudomonas sp. R1-15. Next base: position 333,703 of record NZ_CP071660.1, read on the forward strand.
TTGGTTACGGTGACGCTGCCGTTATCGTCCCAGGCATATCGTGCCTGCATTTGCGAGAAACTGGCCCAATGCCGGATACAGCGGGCCAGCTTGCCTTCGTTCTCCCACTCCCAGAAAAAACTGGCGCCACCGGCCAGCTGTCGCTCGACGATGACATGCTGTTCGTCATAGCGATAACGCTCGGTTTCTCCAGCGGCATTTGTCACCTCGACCAGTCGATGCAGGGCGTCATAGTGGTAAGTGACCAGCGTTTGGGCAGTCGTCCAGCATTGCTCATACGTTTGCGCCACTTGAAATCGCTGATAGTCGACCGCGATGATGTGACTGTCGCGGTAACGCAAGAACAGCCCACGTCCCGCGCCGTTGTCCAGGCGTTGGATTTTTCCGACGACGTCGCGAGTAATGCGCAACCGATTGCCATAACTGTCGCTGATGGCAATCAAAGTCGCGTCATCATCTTGAAGGTGAAAGTGATAGAACGAAGGACGCTGACCCGCTTGAGCCACGATCAGCTCGTTGGGCGCGTCACCCAGGTAGATAGCCGCACGGGACAGGCTGTTGGTAATCGTCGGACGCTGCTTGCTCGGACGCGGGAAGGGGATCGACCGATTTTCATGATCGGTCCAGACGACTTCATTGCCGATGATTTCGAGCCGATGGGCCAGCGCATGGCTCCAGCCGTAGCCCAGGCCGCAGTCGATTTCCACTGCGCTGGTCCGGTACAGGCGTGTCCACTCGAATCGCAACAGTCCGTCGAGTTGGCCATCGTTCAGCGTCAACAACTCTTCGCCGGTCACCATCGATACCGGGCATTTATCGGTGCAGGTACGGGCGGCGGGTTCGGCACTCTTGCCGGTGGGCGTGGTCGCCTGCCTGGACGCATCGTCGCCTGTCTTGCCAGCGACCAGCCTGGCGTTTCTCCTGCCGTCAATGCGTAGCTCGACCGCACCTTTTTTCATCGGCGCAGCCAGGCCCCGCACCGCTACGGGAATGTACTTGGCGACATACCCCATGAAGCCATTGATGATGGCGAATATGGACTCTACGAAACCGGTCACCGCCTTGAGGATGATTTCTCCGTATTTTTTCAACCGTGCCGCTAGATAGATGATCCCGGTACCCTCGGCAACGACCGTAAGGACAATCGCCAGCACGATGTCGATTACGATTCCCATGACCGCGGCGGTGGTCATCCTTGCGGTATCGCCGGCCGTTTGCATCGGCGGCAGGCTTGCCAGCCAGATCAGTGCGCAACGCATCATCAGGAAGAGTGCGGCCTCGTCGCTGGCCAGCAGCATGGCTTTCTTCATGATATCGGGGGTTTTCCTGGCGACTTCGATGAGCCGATCGGCTCCTTCACCCAGCTCTTCTACGAACTTCGCGGGGTTTTGCAGCATCTCAAGTGCCAGGCGGATTCCATCCCACACGCCCCTTATGGCTTCCCAGCCGCCTTCGAGAACGCCGCTGCCCACTGCCAGGGCGGTGCCGGAGACAGACAGGCTCGACCATTGGTGCCGGTAACCCGCTGGGCTCTCCCATTTATTGCGCAGGAATTTTTCCAGCTCGCCTGTCAGCCCTTCATAGGCATTGAACAGCTCATTGATCTGAGTCGGTGTGACCTCGCTGTGCACGCGTATCTGGTAGTACTTGCCGGGAACACCTTCGGTCCAGCGGGCCTTTCCCTGTTCATCCAGCCTTACGGTGCTGACCGCGCCGGTGTCCACATCGACGATTTCAACGTCGATATCACCAATCGGGATGTCGTAGACCGACTCGAACTTGCTCTCGATCAGCAAAGGCCCTTTGCGTGGGCACCTGGCCACATTCGAATTGAAATCGCTGTCAGTCATTCCCACCGTTTTTTGATTGTCACCGACCTTGATGACGCGTTCCATGCCCGTCAGCGAAGGCAGGTCCCTGAGCCGGCTCACATCGTCGGCACGTTGTGCATACCAGGCTTGGGTCTGCTCCTGATAACGCTTCAAACCGTCCTTGAATGTCGCCAGTTCCTCATCGACGAACGCGATGTGATTATTCGCGGACATCAACCTTGCTCCAGCATCAGATCGTCCAGCAGCGTTTTCCGAAGATTGTCCCGAGATCTCGCGTGGCGTACGTAGTGGCTGACTTTCAGTTTCAGAATGCTTTCTGGCCAAGCGGTATAAACGTCAAGGCGCTCTTCTTCGAGCCAATGCATCAGGCTGTCTACCGATGCCGATGGGCTCTCCAGCGCGTCCAACAGCTTTTCTGACAGTTCCCACCACGGCCAGTCTTTCGCCGCAGGCACTTTCGTAGAGACTGTTTCCAGGGACTTGCCATTGATCAGGTATCGCTCGAAGACCGGTAAAAGAGTGCCGGCGTTGCCACCCAGTTCTTCCAGGATCAGATAAATGAACCGCCCATCCCAGAACCGGAAAAACACCGGGTTCCCGTCCGGCATCCGCACTTGCGTCAAGCTGCGCAGATGCGTCAGTACCTCGCCGGGTTCGCAGTGGGACACGGCCAGCCAGCCCCAATCGAGGGCATCGTTCCCAGCGATCCACGTCAGGAACGCCGAGTCGGGCTCAAGCTTGGTGACATAGGGCATCACCGCTTGCCAGGCAGCGTAGGGGGTGTCGCTCCAGATGGGCAGCAATGGATGAGCGAGAACTGAAGTGCGAAGGGCTTGCAACGCACCGGCTTCGCTCGCTGCGCTGATGATCAGGTACAGGTGTTCGTTTTCCTGCAACGGCTGTTGCGCCAGCCATGTCCTGGGATCGAGGGGCGTGAACGCCGATGGCGCCATGAGGCTCTCCTTGCCGAAAGGTGGTGTCGGAACCGGGATTTGTCCCGGGGCCCCACGTCTATCAAGGAATGAGCCAGGTAATTGGGAACGCCCGCGAGCCGGCGGGTCCAGGGTTTTTGAGGAATGCTTCAGGCGGGCTGGGCCGGTTTTTTCACAGAAAAATGCCTAACAGGTGGCGTGGTGCTGCGTCGGTTTTTGCGCATTCAGGGCAGCGGCAATGTTTTCACCAGCGCTTGCTTTAAAAAGGACCTCTTGAGCGTGATCTCCATGGCAAAAAGTCGCACTAACGAAGTTTTTTGCACCGTTTCAAGCGCGGCTTGAAATGCCTCAAATACTTTCTCATGGACGGAAATCCTGCACCTAATAGATTAGTCCGCTCATTGCAGTGGAGACCTGAGAAAAATGATCGTACTGAACAGGGAAGTGGGCGAAGCGCTAAGGCGTGACAAATACGTCAACGTCCGCGGTGGTGACTTCAATCTCTACGGTCATTTCGGCGACTTTGTCCGGCTGACCAAAAGCTGGGAAAACATGGAGCCCGACAGCTATTACGGTCAGGCCGAGTCCGGCATGCGTTTCCGTCGCTATAGCGATTTCGAATACAACCCCGCAACCCGTGAGCTCAAGCAACTCGAGCACCGGGCCTATGTCCAGTCCAAGGCCAACAACAGCTATGTCGGCGGGCTGGAGCGGCACTTCCAGGATTTCTCCAACGAAGTGATCAATTCGCCGGTCATGCGCAGCCTGATCGACACGGACTTCGAGGTGTACAAGAACGTCCTTCCGCAGGAATTGCACGATGAGATCTGGCAGTGCCAGATCCACCAGATCCGCATCGAGATCAAGCCGGGCAAGCAATTGGAAATCACCCCCGAGGGCATCCATTGCGATGGGTATCCGTTCAGCGGCGTGCACTTCTGGGGCCGCAACAATGTGGCGGGCGCTGAAAGCCGTCTCTACAGTCCCCAGGAAGAGCAACTGGCGGCGACCACCTACGAGGACATCCTCGACACGACGTTCTTCCTTGATCGCGACATGCGCCATTACGTGACCCCTGCCCGCAACACCCATAGCCATGAAATGGCTTTCAGGCAGATTCTGGCGATTTCCTTTTCGCGGCCCGGGACCGCTTTCGACATTGTTCGCTGAACAGCTCGAACCTATGGATGAGTCGGCGCAGCAGGTCCTGCTGCGCCGGGCCATGGTCAGGGACGCCGAACGACTGGAGCAGTTTTTTCGCGGTTTTGCCGAAGTGTCATTCTGCGAATGGCAGGATGCCCGGTTCCTGCGTGGTGTATTGCTGCAGGAAACCACCACTGCCTACCTGGCCTTCGATGCGACGGGTGACGTCGTCGGCGCGGTCATCGGCGGTATGCTTGGCACTCGCGGCACCATCAATCACCTGGCCGTCAGCCCAAGGCATCGCACTCAAGGCCTGGGCCAGCGGTTGGTGGAGGCGGCATCGGCCGACATGAAGCGGGTTGGCGTGCTGCGCATGTTTCTGTTCGTCGACGAAGCCAATCTGGCCGGCAAGCGTTTCTGGGCGGCCCAAGGGTTTTGCGAACCCCGGGGTGAAATCACTTTCGAGAGGGATTTATGAACAAGACTTCCAGCCAGCCGCTGGCGGTCGAACCACAAGCCTCGCGAACCTTTGCTGAAGCCAGTCCGGTGGTAGCGGGTTATTTCACGGTTTCGTTTGTGTTCGGTCTGATGGCGGTCAACGCCGGCTTGCCCTTGTGGCTGCCGGTGGCGATGTGCCTGTTCGTGTACGCGGGAGCTTCACAATTCGCCGCGCTGGCGTTGATTTCCAGCGGGGCCTCCTTGACCACCATCGTGCTGACGACATTCCTGATCAATGCCCGTCACATGCTGATGTCTGTGTATATGGCCAAGGCTTTGCGAGCACTGGGGCTTAGCCGCTTCGAGCGCTGGTGCTACGCGTCGGGGCTCACCGACGAGTCGTTCGCTTTCCACAGCGTCAAGCTCGGCAGCGGGGCGCCGGTAAGCGTGCGCTACCTGATCGGTTTCAACCTCTTCTGCCACACATCCTGGGTGCTGGGCGGTTTGCTGGGTGCGGTCTGTGCGCAATACGCCGCGCACCTGATCAAGTATCAGCTCGATTACGCCCTGACCGCGATGATGCTCTATGTGCTGGTTTCGCTGTGCAACACCCGTAACAAACTGATCGCGGCGCTAGCGGCCGTGGCCTGCATGGGCGCGCTGAGCCTGCTGGGCAGCTCGCCGTTCAACGTATTCATTGCCACGTTTTTTGGCTGCGGGGTGGGCGTATGCCTGACCAAACGTTCCTGATCCTGGTTGTGGTCCTGATGATGGCCGTGACCTTCCTGCCCCGGGCCTTGCCGCTGCAGGTCAACACCGAAAACTGGCCACCCTTCGTTGCCCGTGCACTGGAATACCTGCCGGTGGCGATCGTCGCTGCGATCACCCTGACGCCGTTACTGATCAAGGACCAGCAGATACAGCTCGACCGTCCAGAGTTCTACGCCGCGATTCCGACCCTGCTATGTGCGTATTTCAGCCGCAACCTGTTTCTCAGTGTGGCGGTGGGCACGGCGGCGTATATCGCGCTCGGTTCGTTCCTGTAGCGTCAGGTTCACCACATCATGCAGCGCCTGGTCCGAAAGCTCAGGGTTGTTTACCGCCAGGCGTACCTCCAGGAAGTCCTCGAAATCCGGGAAGATAGCCAAGCCGTTGCGCAGCGCCGCGTCCCGGGAGACAAGGCCCAAACCGTCGAGCTGGGTAATCAACGACAGCGTCAGGGTTTCACTGCAGGAATAGACCATTCGCTGACTCGGCCCGTATTCACCAAGACCGGCGTCGAGGAAGCGCAGGAAACTGCGCGAATAAGGACATTCCTCTGCCGGACGCACCTGGAACCGGTCACCCAGCAGGCCAAGGGAATCATCTTCCTCGCCACAATGGGCGCCGACCACGCGTACCTGGACATCCGGCATCGCGATGCTGGTAAATCCGCTCGGCTGTCCGACCAGGATCGCCAGGTCAAAATGCTCGTTCTTGAGCTTGCTCAGGTTCTCCATCGATTCGGCGTAGCTGAACTCCAACTGATACTGGGGGAAAACGGCGATCAGGCGTTCGATCATCCGTCGATTGAATTCCGCCGGCAGCGTCGTGTTGAGCGCTACCTTGAGGGTACGTCGCCTGGGCGCCTTGAGCGCCGCGACTTTTTCCTCCAGCTGCCGGGTGGCCGCGAGGACCTGGTCCATGAAGGGCGTCAGTTCCGAGCCCTGGCTGGTCAATGCGAGGCCTTTGTTCGAGCGGCGGAACAACCGAAACCCGAATTGTTCCTCGACCTTGTTCAATTGTGCCGCCAATGCCTGCACCGTCAGGCACGACTGCTCCGCCGCAGCCGACAACGAGCCGGTCTGCACGATGCGCATGAGGTTGCGTAAGGTTCTGCTATCCATGAGGTAATGCCCTCTGCTTAAGTGGGCTCGCTGTTATTTGGCACCTGGCCAGGGTCTGGCGGTGCGATACTGGCTATCATCAAGCACCTTGCCACGGTTGTCGCGGTTTTGTGGCGAAAAGCTCCGGCAGGCGATGATTGGAGCTTATGCGCGATTCTGATTTTTTGCTGGTGCTGTGTATAGGCCGAAACATCTGCGGGTAAATCCAGACTTCCTGGTCCTTAATCTATTCGCTTGCGAATTAAAACTTAATTTTTATCCGTTTATGTATTAGTCTTTACGCAACAGTCCGTAATACAGGAGCCCAAACCTCATGGCGACTTCCTCCATCACGCTCAACGCACAGCAACAATTGGAATCCCCGGACGCGGGTCGAATCGCGTTGAAGTTCTTCTTCAACCTCATGGAGTTGTGGGGCTGCAGCGTCGAGCAGCAGCGCACGCTGTTGGGCAAGGTAGGGAACACGACTTTCTACAAGTACAAACAATTACCCGACAACGTAAGGCTGCCGCGCGATACCCTCGAGCGAATCTCCTACCTCATGGGTATTCATAAAGCCCTGAGCATCATCTTCAGCAACAGCCGGGACCGCGTGTATCAATGGGTCAGCAGTCCCAATAACGCGGCGCCATTTAACGGCCAGTCGGCGCTTTCCTACATGCTGACCGGGCGAGTGGTGGACATCGCCGATGTGCGGCGATACCTCGACGGAGTGCGCGGCTGATGACGCCACCACTGGCGGACCCGCAATGGAAACGGGCCTATCGGATCGTCAACAGCAGCTTTCCGCCGATCACGCTGTTCGAAGACGTGCTTGATCCCGAAGACCTGCCCACCGCCTACGCCCTCGAAGCGCTGACCAATGACCGGCTCATGGAAGAGGCCGGCGTGCTGTCCCGGGTACGCCCCGAAGACCGGGTTTCCGGCCCGGGCTCGTCGCCGGTGATGGCGGCATTCACCCACATCGGCAAGCGCAGCCGCTTCAGCGACGGCACATTCGGCGTCTACTACGCTGCCAGCAGCCAGGAAGCCGCGATTGCCGAGACCTGCTACCACCAGGCACGCTTCCTTGGCGCGACCAACGAGCCGGACCTGGAGTTGACCATGCGCACCTACGTCAACAAGATCGTCAAACCCCTGCACGACATCCGCCACGATTATCCCCATCTGCATAACCCGGACCCTGACGCGTACGGCCCGTCCCAGGTATTTGCCCGGGAGCTGCGTGAAACCTTGTCGTGGGGGTTGCTGTACAACAGCGTCCGCTTGCCCGGCCACGAATGCGTGGCCGCGTTTCGCCCGCCGGCGGTGTCGATTCCGGTGCAGGGCAAGCATATTCGTTACGTGTGGAGTGCCCAGAAACGGGAGATTTCGTTTGTGTTTGAGGTCAGCCAAGTGTGAAGGAGCTGCCGTGCGGCCAGCGGGCAAGCTCCTTTACCCCACGTACAGGCGGGCGTGGTTGATCAAATCTTGAACTGCTGCACCGAAGCCTGCATCGAGCCCGCGGCGTCGTTCAGATGGTCAGCCGTTTTTGTCAGATCGTGAATCGAGCGGGTGTTTTCCCGAGACTGCTCGGCTATTGCTTCTACCCGCTGGGCCATTTCGTCACTGGCTTTTGATTGTTCGGCAATGGTCTGGGAGATTTCCTCCACCACTTCGGCGGCATGCCGTGCGCCCGTGCGGATTTCGCTGATCGACACGCCGGCCTGCTGGGCCAGGTTGACGCCTTCGTCCACGCGGCTGACGCAGGCCTGCATGTTCGCCACCGCATCCCGGGCGCTGGACTGGATGCGCTCGATCATCGCGGTGATCTCCTGGGTGGACTGAGTGGTGCGCGCCGCCAGATTGCGCACCTCATCGGCCACCACCGCAAAACCGCGGCCCGCCTCGCCGGCTCGAGCAGCTTCGATAGCGGCGTTGAGGGCCAGCAGATTGGTCTGTTCGGCGATGCTCTTGATTACCTGGATGATCGAATGGATATCCTCGGACGACGCATCCAGAGCGGTGATCTTGCTGGAAGACTGGTTGACCACCTCGGCAATCCGGTTCATCCCTTCCACCACCCCCAGAATCACCTGCCCACCGCTGCTCGCCAGTTGTTCGGACTGCGCCGAAATCGTCCGCGCGCTGTCGGCGTGCTGATGGATCTGGCTGATGTTCGCCATCATCTGCTCCATGCTCGCCGCCATGCTGGTAGCGCTCTGGGCTTGCTGGTCGGCGCTGGACACAATCTGTCGCGCTGTATCGCCCAGATTGCGGGACGTGCCATGCAACTCGTCGCTCTGGCTACGGATCGTCGCGATCATCTGCCGCAAGTTGGCCTGCATCTGTTCGATCACCGCCTGTAACTGGCCCAGCTCATCATCGCCATGAGGGCCCATCGAGCGCTGCAAATCGCCTTGAGAAATCGCCTGGGTATTGATGATGATCTTGTTCAGCGGCGTGAGCACCGCCTTGAGCAGGCTCCACGACAGCAATGCAAGCGCCACGCAGGTGGCCAGCAACGTGATGATCAACCAGCGTTCCGAGGTATGAATGCTGTGGTCCTGATGTTCGCGAGAAACTTGCGCCTGGCTCTCGATCAATTCACTGACCGCTTCGTTACGCTCTTCCAGCGCCGAAAACGCTTTATCGAACTCGGTACGCAACGCCCGGCCATCCTGAGCCCCGCTCAACGCCTTGCCAATCACTTGCTTCGCCGAGGCGATATAGGCCTCGGCCTGAGGCTTCAGCTCGGCAATGGTCTGGGAAATCGTACCCGGCAACCGAGCCTCGGCGTTCTCCGCGATAACCTTGCGCATCCGCTGCGAATGCTCGTCGAACGCCTCGGTGACTTCCTTCGCGCCCTCGGCATCTCCCGGTGCAACCAGTAAGGCAGCCAACACATCGCCACGAATGGCGTCGTGCATCATGTCCGCCTCCATGTGCTTGCGCATCGCCGAGATACTGGTCTCGTTCTGCGCCAGAGCATCGGTCATGGCGTGGTAACCCCACAGCCCGATACCGCCCAGCAACAGCGCAAAAAACAGGCTGACCAACCCCGAACCTACAACCTTGGTGCGGATTTTCATCGCTTGTTGCTCCTGGAGCGGGGGATTTGGGCAAGTGTAGATGAGCGCTCGCCGAGCCTTGGAAAGGCATGCTCTTGATTGAGGCTATCGGCGGCGAAAATAAATAGATGAATGCTCCCCTAATCTCGTGGCGAGGGAGCTTGCTCCCGCTGGGCTGCGAAGCGGCCCCTCTTTGCTACAGACGAAACCCAATGCTGCCCCCGCACAAGGAGCAGCATCGCATCACTGCCCCTTAAGCAGGATTACTCCCCGGCGCCTCCAGCACCTTCACTACGTCGTCGATGACGGCTTTGCTCATCTCCTGCAAATAACACGACGCCCAGGCATAACGATCCGTACCCCGAACCATCGCCGCATCATCGGCCAGGCGCATGGCGATGTGGAGAAGATCGGAGGCGTGGGAGAGGGCTTCGCCGATGGGGATGCCGCTGTTGACGCGGAACAGGGGGCGGTCGGAGTGGTAGGAGAAGGGGGTTAGGCCTGGGGTTTTGAGGTCTCGCGGGTTTGGCATGGTCTGGCTCCTTGACTATGAGAGCTGCCACCGACCTTCTCACGGGTTGGGGTGGCAGCCGTGCGCGGGGTGAGAATCCGGCAATCAAGGCAACCGGTAGACCCGAAGGTCTCCCACGCACAGCCGCCATAAAACGACAACGCAGACGAAAAAAAAAACGCCACGATGGATTATGGGCGCTTTTGCGCCTTGATTGCTTCGGGTTCTCACGCCCGGTCGCTGAATTGGCAGCGACGGTTGGAGAGTAGCGGGCGATTGGGTAGGGTGCAATCGTGGCGCGATGCTGGCGGGTGAGGTTCAGGTAATTTTATGGTGCAGTCGGAAAGATACTCATCGTAGGTAATCGTAAAAGCAGTGCTTGCTCATTCGTCGCTCTGCAATCAAGCGCAGAAAGCGTGCCGGCCCGAAACTTCATCATTGAGGTAGTCATGACCGAAATAACTCTAAACCTGCCGGAACATCCTTCGAGCTCTCCTGCTGACCTGCCTAGGATGGACGGAGTTGACGATCACATCCTTCGCGACTGTGCCGAAGATGACAAGGCTTTGGCTGCGCAGATTGAAATGGCGGTAGACGAGGCCGATCGAGGGAGATTCGCCTCCACTGATCTGGTTGCTGCGATGCGCGCCCGACGCTGGGGATGAATGGCTAGAGCGAGTGGTTTGGGAGGAAGTGCGTCGGGCTCAGGCGCAGTCTCTTCTACCGCTAGAAACAACAAAGCCCCCGCATTTCTGCGAGGGCTTCGTTTTGTATGGTGCGGCACCAGACGAACGGTATGTTTCGGGGGGGGCTAGGTTTTTCGGGCGTCTAGAGTTCGCTGGAAAACTCGGCGTACCCCAACCAGTAACTATAAATAGATCAGCTAGTTATGGCGTTTGGTGGAATCGAACTCGGGATTTTTGAGATGTCAGCACGTTGTCACTATGACTCACCCAGCAGAGGTAGCTAATAGCTAGAACTGGGACCTAGCTTCTGGTTACTCAGTAAACCCATGATATAAACCGACTGATACGACCGCTTCAACAAATCTTTTGGCAGTTGCTCGATCCATTATTACCAATTTTCCATCGACATTAATGTAGATGCTATCTTCTGGGTAGAAAGATGATCGACCGATTTCTACATCCATTGAGTTTCTATCACCTTGATCCTTGATCGTTTCTTCAAAGTACATGGTAGTTGCCATAACAATATCCTATGTGTGGGGGGCGCAGATCGCAGTGTTGACCGCCAACCCTTCGATGGTGGCGATCAGAGGTTGTTCAGGCTAGCGCCCGTGAAGGTTGGTATCAATACCCTGAGCCATAACCTTCGTAAACTAGACGCTTTTGCCCCTCTCTGCCTTCATATCGACGAAGCGTCCAAGTCAAATCCGATGCAAAATGGTTGGTCTGGTCGAATGCACATGGCCGGGCAATCCTGCGCAATTACCCGCCATGAATGCATACTATTACGCCCTCCGTTGCGCGCCTAAACCTAGTGGATTTTATGCATATCGAAAGTATCAAGAACTCGAACAATTTTTCCGGTGTGCGCATCACGCTCGACAGACAACCTTATTGCCAACTTTTTACTGGTAGGCTCAGCGTTACGCTCGATTCCTGGAAGGAGAATTCTAGCTAAGTTGAGAGTGCCAACGATATCCTTGTTGCTCCCGGCAGTATCCACAACAGACTCAACGCCGTCCTTACACCGAATACTTAGTATTGTGCCGAGTATGCTTGTCACTTCAAAATACGCAATATCGCCAGCTTCTGATTCAACGCCGAATTTGGCTTCTAGTTCCTGTAAGCTGTTTTGTTGCTGCTCCGGATTTTCGATGAGTTCGCGAAGCATTCCACTCTTGATCACGTACGTAGAATCTGCGTCCAGATCCATTAACAGACCACGCAGTGCTGCGACCGGTGCACCTTCCGGAAGGTCCCCATCGAAATGGTGCGCCAGAATTGATACAGCGAGGAACTGGCATCCGGTGTAGTCGTCACCCCAGTAGAAGTCGCCCTGATTTTCGTAAAGGTCGCGCCTTGCTTCCAATAGGCGGCTATAAGTAGTCATCATGTTTTTTGCCGTAACCACACGAACTTCGTCGACGATCATAAGTGTGTACTGAAAATCTGGTACATTCTGAAAGTGCATTGTCGGTCTTGCGAATACCTTAAGTTTATTCTGAATGAAGCCCTTGTTCGCGCTTCCCTCCGCTTGATTCATTCCGCTTTCAATCTTATCGAGGATGAATCGATTTTTTGGGTTCTTGTATTCTGTGTACTGACGTTCTTTGGTCAGCGCGAACCAGTAATACTCCCCGCAGGGTGAAGTCTCGAATTCATTAACGATATCTTGAGCAGAGAAGAAGTAATGCACATGTTCGCCTTCTTCGTCGTGGGTATGTAAGCTACAGAAAAACTCCTTGCGTGGTTGATCTTTGTCCAAAACGTAGAGTTTTTGCACTTTCACTTGGTTTGATTTTTCGAAGTACTTAGACTGGACGATTCCCAGGATTTCTATGTCGTGCGCGCGGCGACGGACCTCATCCAGTTCGTCAGATTGTCGTTGTACGAGGAAGTCTGCGCCGTCGACGTCAGCCGACCGCTTCAGAACCCAGAATCGCGATAGCAAGATAGACTGCGTTAAACTTTCGCCAATTCCTCCATTTTCTTCCCGTTTTGCAAGCTCTGACACGATGCGTTCTCTCTTAAGCTATATGAGCATTTAACGTATGAAACGTAGCGATGATGGCTACTTAGCTCAGACGTATCAAGACGTCCTCTTGCCCAAACAGCTATTCATGGACGATTCACAGGCACGATTTCTATCTAGGTTTTCAGTATCAGGTCGCCAAGTGAGGCACTGGACCAAGGCGAGCATGGGCCTCTATTCGACCTAACCAGTTTCAAGACCTTCTTGACCAGCCTGGCAAGGTATGTTGCTAACGCGCCGACTACGCACAGCAGCTCATCGAAGAGGCTCGCAGATCCCAGCCTCGTTGGCGGATTACATCAACTACGAAGCCGTGGTCCGCGAGATGGAGCTAAATAGCGACGTGTTCACCCTCAAAACGAGCTACCCCGAAGTCCATGTATTCTGAAGTCGCTGAGCATGAGAAACAGAGAGCGGCCCTTAGGGCCGCGTCGACTTGACTATGTGATACAGCACCTCCATAAAGGATGTCTTTCGTTGATCCTGCTGCAGGGATCAGGACCAGTTTATTCAAGGGCTTAATAATGAAGGTCGATATCGACTTGACAGATCCAAGAGTTCAATTTGCCCTTGCGTTAGTGGGGCGGCAGGTGGGAATAGCTCTGGATCTACCTCAGAGGATCGAGTCAGCGGTACTGCCGATCTACCACACTCTGAAAAAAAATAAACTTGAGCAGACCGGCTCTGGTGTTGCCTTTCAGATTGGTAGCGAGTACTTCGTTCTGAGTGCATCACATGTGTTCGATGATATTGGTATTAATCAGTTATGCATGGCTGTCACCAAGGGAGAGCTACTATGTACTTTCGGGGGCGATAGATTTAGCAGTGCTAGAGGTAAGTCAGGAACTCATGCTGATGATCCTATAGATGCGTCTGTATTTCACATACAGTCAGAAGTGCCAGATGAGTTCAAGCGGATAGCATTGACGCTGGAGGATGTAGATTTAGAGCAGTCTGATGATGTTGGCTGTGTTTATATGGCCGCAGGCTTCCGCTCGAAGAAGTCCAATACGTCCGGAAATCAAGCTAATGCTAAAAGAGAATGTTTTCCTTCGCGCGAGCTTGACCAAGAAGATTATTTGAAGCTGGGCCTGGATCGGAACATTCACATAGCTCTCGCGTATGAAAACCAGACGGTAATTGGCGGCAGATGGCAAACCTCTCCAAGCCCAAAGGGCATTAGTGGAGGAGCCATGATCAAGGCTAAAAGGTATACCGATGGTACCGCGGCCAGGTCTTCGTTTCCACGAGGAGACTGCGCGGCAATTACTTGGCGGAATCACCATTGCTCAACGCCGCGAGCGTGGAGGGAAACCCGGAGCACTCATAGCAACAAGAATAGGTGTCCACCTTGGGTTGATACAGAACTATCTGCCTGAGGTTTTCATCGACACCGACCTAAAATCAGACTAATAGAACCTTATTCGCGCCGTTGAAGGTCGTTGTGATTTCAATAGAAAAAGGGGACGAATTTATTTTCTGGCTGAAGGACGTTAGATTGCGCGCAAGAATGCTAGGTTTGAAACAGCGTTTCCTCAACCAGCACTATCCAGTGTCAAGCTAATCCCCACCCAAAGGAACCCTTGTAATGGACCTACACAGCGAATTCGAAAAGAGCAAATACTTCCACCATGCCCGTATCGACCGGCGCGCGGCCGATGCCTTGGTAGGGTTGGCCGCAGGAATTACGGCGGACGGTGACGTGAACACCACGGAAGCGATTTTCTTGAAGCAATGGTTAGAAAACAACCTCGCGCATCTCAATGATCCAGTAATCAATCTGCTTTATTCACGTTTGGCGTCCATGCTTCAAGACGATGCGCTGGACCCGGACGAGTCTCTTGAGCTGCTCAACATCCTGCGTGGTTTTTCTGGAGCGAGTATTGAGCCTTCGCAGGTAGGCAGAGCTGTTGCGGTTGCTCCTACGGACCTGCCGTTCAATTCACCTGCCCCTGATTTGCTGTGGGATGGCCGAATGTTTGTATTTACAGGCGTCATGGCCTTTGGGCCGCGCAAGGATTGTCAGGCGTTGGTCGAGGAGCGGGGTGGTTTGATAGGGGGTGGCGTGAGCAAGAAAGTGCATTATCTGGTCGTTGGTAGCGTGGGTAATGAACAATGGCGCCACAGTACCTACGGAACGAAGATCATGAAGGCAGTGGAGCTGCGGGAGGCGGGTGCTTCGATTGCTATTGTGGGTGAGGATCACTGGCAGAAAATGCTGTTTGGTTGAGATGGCTTCGTTGGTGTCGTTCCAACGCAGGCAGCCGTGTCTTGGCCGGCAGATTGTCGGTAGGACTAATGGTCTTATAGCGAGCAGGCTCGCTCCTACAGGTTTTGTGAACATCCCAGAAACAACGAAGCCCTCGCATTTCTGCGAGGGCTTCGTTTTGTATGGTGCCGGCACCAGGAGTCGAACCCGGGACCTACTGATTACAAGTCAGTTGCTCTACCAACTGAGCTATACCGGCGTGTGGGCGACGATTATAGCGATTGGGCCGGTTCTGTAAACCCCTGAATTCTGACTATTTTTATGCAGGCCGTGGCTCGGCGGCGCGGCGGAGCTTGCGTGCGGGCATCAATCGACGCACGGCCAGCAAAATTGCAGCCCTGACGGCATTAAAACCAACCGTTATGTCAGTTTGTTTTGGCGCTTATGCACAATGGGAAGGAAGCGCCGAACGGAATCTTTCCTTTTTGTGACACTTTTCTCGTTTGCCCGCAAATCCCTGTTTTCATGGTTTTTTATCCATATGAACAAAAAATGAACAGCTTGGAGACGCTCAGAAAATCACGACTTACTTGGATCCACGCTTATTTCATCAACAGAGTTATCCACAGGCTGTCGCGTGTGGCTGACGCTCTGCCAGCAGTAATAGATTTCTTGGCGTAAGAGGTGCTTCGCAGAAGATACCAAGGCGCACTTCGTAACCCTTTTGGCTGAGGAAAAGTGCCCGGTCCAGCACCAGCCAAAGCTCCAACGGCCGTCGGAAAAGGCCTCGCACCAGTTCTAGGTTGCGCACCTCGGCCAGGCGCTGATAACCCGCAGCTTCCAGTTGGTCCCAATCGGGGGAACCGACTATGGATAAATTCTTCAGGGCCGCCAGGTCGGTGCAGTAGTGGGCGAACGGTTTTTCCAGCCAGGCGTTGGGTAATGACGGCGTGGGCAGGTAGTCGTCGCTGCGGCGGATTTGCCTTTGCAGCAGGTCGAAGGCCAGGCGTCGGGCCATGGATTTGTCCCGTTGCCGTCGGACGCGCGCGCCGGCGGTGACGGTTTCGCTCAATGGCAGGCCGAGGTCGTCCAGCGACAGTTGCAGGCTGGATTGGCTGGCCGCATCGGACAGCGGTTGATACCGCGCCGTGCTGATGCGGTTGTAGCAGCACGGTGCGATAGCCATTTGTGCGCAGCCGGCGGCACTCGCCAGGTGCATGAGCCGCACATGCAGGTCGCCGCAGGCGTGGAGGGCTATCGGGGTGTGTTCCGGTTGGATCGCCTGGGCCGCGTCCGGCGCCAATACATCTTGCTGCAAGTGCATGGCCGGCAGGTTGTGGCGCTGGCTCAGTTGCTGGCCGGCGGCGACCAGCATGGGGTCGTGTTCCAGGCAGGTCAGGTGCTGAACGTCGCGCAGTAACCGTCGACCCAGGTGGCCTTTGCCAGCGCACCAGTCGAGCCAGTGGGTCGGTTTGGTGGTGAAGTTCAGGCGGCTGGCGAAGGCTTCGATCTGCTGCCATTTGCGCCCGGGTACGTCGACGTTGAGGCGATGAGTTGACGCTTTTAGCAGGCTGGCGGGCAGCTCGGCGACAGCGCTCAATGCGCGGGCGGTAGCGGCCCATTGCGCAAACGGCGCGGGCGCGTCTTCAATCAACCACGGCTGGTGATGGTCGTTTTCCGCCGCTTGCAGCGAACGCTGGCGTAGCCATTGGGCCAGTTCGGGGTGGGAAGTTTCCCAAGGTAGCTGAAGATGAGTGAAAGGGCGGGGCTTCCATAGCGCCTGGTGCTCTGTGAGAAAAGCATCCAGGGCCATGAAACGGGCGAGCAATGTTTCGCCCGTTAGCACCTCGCTCTCAGCGCCCTTGGCAGGCATCGACGCGCAACCAGCGTTCCAGTTGCTTGAAGCCTTGTACCAGGACGAAGGACATCAGCAGGTAGAACATGCCGGCCGCGAAGAAGATCTCTACCGGCAGGTAGGTCCGGGCGATGATCGTACGGGCCATGCCGGTAAGTTCCAGCAGGGTCACGGTGCTCGCGAGGGCACTGGCCTTGAGCATCAGGATCACTTCGTTGCTGTAGGCCGGCAGGCCGATGCGCGCGGCGCGGGGCAGCATGATGTACAGCAGCGCCTTGGGGCGAGACATGCCCAGGGCCCGCGCGGCTTCAATTTCGCCACGGGGAATGGCCTGGATCGCGCCGCGCAGGATCTCGGCGATGTAGGCGGCGGTGTGCAGGGTCATGGTGGCGGTGGCGCACCAGAACGGGTCCCGCAGATAAGGCCACAAGGCGCTGCTGCGCACGGCGTCGAACTGCGCCAGGCCGTAATACACCAGGAACAGCTGAACCAGCAGCGGAGTGCCGCGGAAAAAGAAGATGTAGGCGTAGGGCAACGCCCGCACGTACCACAGGCGCGATGAACGGGCGATGCCCAGCGGAATCGCCAGCAACAGGCCGGCGATCACGGCGATGGCCACCAGCTCCAGGGTCAACGTCGCGCCCTGGGCCAGTTTCGGCAGCCACTTGATGATGACTTCCCAGTTCATTGCGTGCTCCTGGCGAAACCACGGGCCGCGCGTCGTTCAAGCAGGTGCATGCCGATCATGGCGAGTACTGTCAGCCCCAGGTACATGAGCGCGGCGACCAGATAGAAGGTGAACGGCTGTTTGGAAATGGTTACGCCGATTTGCGCGTGTCGCATGATTTCTTCCAGGCCGATCACCGAGACCAGCGCGGTGTCCTTCATCAGGATCATGAACAGGTTGCCCAGGCCGGGCAGGGCGATGCGCCACATTTGCGGCATGATCAATCGGGTAAAGATCCGCCATTTCGACAGGCCCAAAGCGACGCCGGCTTCACGGTGGCCCTTGGGGATCGCCAGGATTGCGCCGCGAAACACTTCAGTAGCGTAGGCGCCAAAGCACAGGCCGAGTGCGATGACGCCGGCGGCGAAGGCGTTGAGAGCAAGGTCGGGATTGCCGAAGTACTCACCCAAGGCGCGCATCAGGTTAACGGTGCCGAAATAGATCAACAGCACCCAGAGCAGTTCCGGGATGCCGCGAACCAGCGTTGAATAAGTGCCACCAAGCCATTGCAACGGCTTGTATGACGAGGTCTTGGCCAGGGCACCGAGCAGGCCGAGTACCAGCCCCAGGCATAAGGCAGAAAGGGCCAACTGGACGGTCATCAGCGCGCCGGCGGCTAGCGCCGGGCCGAATCCGTAGAGGTCAATCATCATGGGTATGTGTTCATATCGCGGCAGGCTTTGCTAAGGACCGGCGCCGTACAACAGCGGCGCCGGTCAGGCACGTCAGGATCAATAGATGCTGAACGGGAAGTACTTGTCGTTGACCTTTTTATAGGTGCCGTCGGCAACGATCTCTTTTAATGCGGCGTTCAGCTTGTTGCGCAATTCATTGTCACCCTTGCGCACGGCGATGGCGATTTTGTCGCCCTCTACCACCGCGTCACCTTTGAATTCGTAAGCCCGGCCAGCTTCGGTTTTCAGCCAGTCGTAGTTCGCGTATTTGTCTGCCAGGATCCCGTCGAGACGACCGGAGGTCAGGTCCAGGTAGGCGTTTTCCTGGGTGTCGTAGAGTTTCAGTTCGACACCTTCCATGTTTTCTTCCATCCAAGTGCCGGCGAGCGTGGAGCGCTGTGTCCCGATGACCTTACCCTGAAGAGACTCTTTATCGATTTTGAAATCGACGTTTTTCGGTGCGATGAATTGCAGTTTGTTGGTGTAGTACGGGTCGGTGAAATCTACGGCTACTTTGCGCTCTTCGTTGATCGACAGCGAGGAGATCAGGAAATCGAACTTCTTGGCGTTCAGGGCCGGGATGATGCCGTCCCAATCGGAAGTGACCACTTCGCACTCGACTTTCATCTTGGCGCACAGGGCGTCGCCGATGTCTTTGTCGAAACCCACGACCTGGCCGCTGGCGTCCTTGTTATTGAACGGAGGGTAGGCTGCTTCGATGCCCATTTTCAGTTTGCCGTCCGCCATGGCGTTGGCCGAAAGGACCAGGCTGGCCGCAGCGGCCAAGAGTATTTTCCTGTAGGTCTGCATAGGTACTGCTCCGTTAGCGGTTGCTGGACATGAATTGTTTGCAGCGCGCCGAAAGCGGGCTTTCGAAAACCTGCTGTGGCGTTCCTTGTTCTTCGACCAGGCCCTGATGAAGAAATACCACTTCGCTGGAAACCTGGCGGGCAAACCCCATTTCATGGGTAACCAGCAGCATGGTGCGGCCTTCTTCGGCCAGGGCGCGGATCACACTAAGTACTTCCTGGACCATTTCCGGGTCAAGGGCAGAGGTGGGTTCGTCGAACAGAATCACCTTGGGCTGCATTGCCAGCGTGCGGGCAATGGCGGCGCGTTGCTGCTGGCCGCCGGACAGTTCGGCCGGGTAGGCGTGGCGCTTGTCGGCGATGCCGACCTTGGCCAGCAGGGCTTCGGCGACTTCGACGGCTTCGGCCTTGCTCTGGCCGAGCACCCGGCGCGGAGCCTCGATGATGTTGTCGAGCACGCTCATGTGCGGCCAGAGGTTGAAGTTCTGGAAGACAAAACCGATCTCGCTGCGTATGCGGTTGATCTGTTTGCCGTCGGCGGCTACCAGTTCGCCGTTTTTCGCCGCCTTGAGCTTTAGCTCTTCGCCAGCCACCAGGATCTGCCCCTGGTTGGGGTTCTCCAGCAGGTTGATACAACGCAGGAACGTGGACTTGCCGGATCCGGAAGAGCCGAGGATCGAGATCACGTCGCCGTCGCGAGCGGTCAGCGAGACGCCCTTGAGCACCTCCAGCTGGCCGTAGCGTTTGTGCAGGTTGCGGATTTCAAGCGCGGGCGTGGCCTGGGCCATGTGCGTTCCTCATGATATGTGCTCCCTTGCTGTCGGCAGCCTTCCTGGCGAGGCGGCCAAGCTAGCATGCGTCCGGATGGCCGCCAACAGCGCTACGACCGGTAAACCGGCGACTTGCGGCAGCTTGTCGCATCGGCGCAGCAGACTGTCGCGCCGTCAACAACCGAACGGCTGTTTGAACCTGCCTGTCAGCGAATTGCCTGGGGAGTCGCGTAAAAAAAGGCGCGATGGTGCCAGCTTTGGGCGGGGGTGGGAAGGGTTAACCGGATGAGCGTGCCTATTCCAATTGGCATTCGAACCAACTCCCAATCGATCTAAACATCGGTGTTCATAAATCGATCAAACGATGGCGTCCAAAATCAGGAGTGGTTGCCATGAACTCGCTATCTCGTCTCGTCGCTTTAGGCGCGCTGCTGTTCCCCATCTTCCTCAACGCCACCAACCTGGCGCCCATCGACAACACAGGCGTCCAGATCCAACCCATGCAGCAGAACGGCATTACTTATCTGTCCGGCGGCATCGGCGAAGACGAAGCCCGGGCCATCGGGCAGGCCCAGGGTTACAACCTGCACATGACTTTTGCGATCGGCCCGGAGAACAAATACGTTCCGGATGTGGACGTGACTGTGCAGAACGCATCAGGACAAACATTACTGACGCTCAGCGATGCGGGCCCGCTGGTGTATGTGCAACTGCCGCCGGGCAAGTACAGCGTGGTGGCGACGCGCAACGGGGAGGAGCGCCGCGACACCGCCGATTTGGGCAGCGGAGCCGCGCGCAAGCTGGTGTTCCACTGGAACAGCAGCGAGTAGCCTGCCCGCTTATTCGCCGGCGGGCTCTTCCATCGACTGGCGATAACGGTCCAGCGCCTCGCTGAAGTCCTTGATGAACTCCGGCGTGCTGAGCCAGCGCTGGGCCGCCTCGCGGTCCATGTCATCGACCCACATGCGGTAGTCCACCAGCATGTCGGCAGCCAGGTTGGTGGCGGCCATGCTCTCGTTTTCGGCGTTCTTCAGATCCAGCAGGCCTGGGCGCTCGATGATCATTTCGCTGACGTTGGCCAGCAATGTGTCGAGCATTTCGCTGCGGCTGACGGCCTCGGCGTCGCGCAGCTTGACGAACAACTCCTGTACATAAACCGGTGGCTGGGCGGTTGCATGGGCCGGATCGCCATACATCGGGATGGATTTTCGCCCGGTCATGCGGATCTGCTTGGCTTTGTCTTTGGCACGCTTGGCGCGTTTTTGCTGTTTGTTCAGTGAGGCCATTGGGCTTCGGTTTCCAATTCGTTAGGGGGCGGTGCCCGGCTCAGTCGATTTTCGGCACGGTAAAGCGAAATTCGCTGCCCTGGCCTGGCTGGCTTTCGGCGTGCAGTTTACCGCCATGAGCCTGGACAATCCCCTTGGATATATACAACCCAAGTCCGGTGCCATTCGGGTTGCCTTCCTTGGTTGTCCAGTAGCGGTCAAAAACATGCGGCAGCTGTTCAGGGGCGATGCCTTCGCCGGTATCGCGGACGCTGAACACGATCTCATCGCCCACCGACATCGCGCTGATGCCCACGGTCCCTTGCTGCGGCGTGAATTTGATGGCATTGCCGATCAGGTTGGACAGCACTTGGAACAGCCGCTCGGGATCTGCGTTGATCTTGAGGTTGGGCTCGGCATGGAAAGAAATATCGATTGCCTTGGCGGAGGCCAGCGGCGTGAGCAGCGAACAGGCGTCTTCGAAGATCTGGCTGACGTCCATCGGCTGAGGGTTGATGGTGTAGCGCCCGGCGTCGATGCGCGAGGTGTCGAGCAGGTCTTCCAGCAGTGCATTCATGCGACTGGCGGCTTGTTGCATGGTGTCGATGGCCGAGGCAATTCGCTTCGAGCTGTGTGAGCCGTCGGAGCTGAAGGCCTTTTGCATCATGCCGCAGAGCATGGAAATGACCGTCATCGGGTTGCGCAAATCATGGGACACGACTGCCACCAGTTCATCGCGTGCTTGCACCGCCTGGCGCTCCTTGCGCACCTGTCGGGCCAGATCATTTTCCAGGGCCGAGCGGCGCAGGTCGTTGGCGGCGAACAAGTCGCCATGGCTCCACTTGGCGCTGATACCGTCCATCTCGACTTTCCAGATTTCAAACGAGGTGCGCGGCCGCAGGCGTAATCCGGTCTCGCTGTCTTCCAGGTCGAGGGGTTTTTGCGGGTCGCCGCTCCAATTGATGGTTTGCTTCACTTCGGGACGGAACCACAGCACGCCGTTTTCCACAGGCTTGGGCAGATGAATCGCCACCACCCCGCTCGCTACATCCTGAAAAGCCCTGGCCGGGGCGAAAACGCTGCCCAGGTTATGGTGAGAGAAAACCGGCTGACCTGTTGCCAATATCCACTTGTGCAATTCGCGGATTTGCTCCGGTTCGGGGCACTGACCGTGGCGATGCAGTTTGTTGTCCTCGAAGATCGCAACGCCGCTGGCCCCGGTGAGGTCCATCAGACGTTGTGGCTCGCAGCACAGGCCATCGAAGACGTTTTCGCTGGATTCGGCCATGGCGGCGGCAAGCGTCTGTAGGTCCTCCAGCTTGGCGTCCCGTTGCCGAGTCAGCTCAAGGGTTTCCATGGCGCTGATCTGCAGTGACAGGATCTGGCCGATGGTCTGGCAGGCCATGCGCATTTCATGGGGCACGAGCAGAGGCTGGCGATTGCCGCAGCTGATCAAGCCCCACAGCTGTTCGCCTTTCATCAACGAGATGCTCATCGACGACAGCACGCCCATGTTCTTCATGTATTGACGGTGGATCGGCGAGACGCTGCGCAGCGTGGAAAAACTCAGATCCAGCGGCGCCTGGGTATCGGGACGCAGCTCGGGCACCAGGGGTATCGGCATATAGTCGGCGTTGGGGATGATGCGCAACCAGTTGGTGCGATACAGCTCACGGGCCTGCTCGGGAATATCCGAGGCTGGAAAAAACAGTCCCTTGTAAAGCTCCATCGATGGCGCGCTGGCTTCGGCGATGACCTGCCCGTGGCCTTCTTCCTCAAAGCGATAGATCAGCACGCGGTCGTAGCCGGTCATGGCTTGGATTTCCCGCACGCTGATTTCGTACAGCGTCTGAAGGTCTTTTGCGCTTTGCAGGCGCTGGAGCATGC
The DNA here is from genome assembly GCF_051132085.1 of Pseudomonas sp. R1-15. Classification (NCBI taxonomy): domain Bacteria; kingdom Pseudomonadati; phylum Pseudomonadota; class Gammaproteobacteria; order Pseudomonadales; family Pseudomonadaceae; genus Pseudomonas; species Pseudomonas sp. R1-15. The sequence continues at coordinate 356,409 of NZ_CP071660.1, forward strand.
GGCCCAGGTTGGCCTCGCCGCTGACGCCTTCGGGGCGATAGTCGCTCAGGTGTTGTTCCAGCTCGATGATCAGGGCGCCCTGATGGCGATGCACCAAGGCGTCAAAACGCTGCTGGTTCACGACGATGGCTACGGGCGCGTTGTCGTTTCCCGGGGCCGCGTGACAGGCAATGAGGATGGCTTCTGCCTGCTCCAGTCCCACCAGTGCATCAAGCGTCTGGTCCAGCAATCTGTGGGGATCCTGTCCCATCAATTGCAAGACGTTGGCGCTGACCTGACGGATTACGAAGTCGGGCTCGGACAGCATCAGCAACACGCCATGAGGTTGGATGGCACCGGGGAAGCGAATCGGTTCGTCTGCGCAATTAGCCAGCAGTTCTTCGAAGGCTTCCTGGTTTTCCGGGTTCATAGCAGTACCTTTTGGCTGTCCAACCAGTGTTCAAAATGAGTAAACGTCGCCTTGGCGGCACGTGTGACTTCGAGCGTCTGGGGTTCGCCAAGGTTCCTGTCGTCCAGGTATTGGAGGAAATCCTTCCAGCGGCGGCCGGTCAGTTCACCATACACGTTGAGAAAGGCAGCGCCACTGGAGGCATCCAGGCCAAGCTGCTCCGCCACCCTGCGTCGCAGAATCTGTCCGCCGAGGGTCGCTCCTTCCAGCACGTAGGAAACGCCGAGGGCGGCCGCGCGGGAGTCGATCTGCGGCAGTTGCTGGCAAACGGGCAGCGCCTCGATAGCGGCGGCATCCATGCCCAGCGCCGTGAGATCGGCCCGCAATACCGGAAGCTTGATGCGCAGGGATTGGTCCAGCCCGGACGGAATCAATGCCAATACCTGAAGCCGTTGTTCCAATGGCCGGTAAAAGCCGTAATAGGCCGCCATCAGGCGCCGGTACAGATCCAGGTTCAGCCGTTCCGAAAAAAACGGCAGGCGTTTTTCCAAGGCGACATGCAACTCGGCGGTTTCAGTCCGCAATGCCTGGATCAAAGAGGGGTGGGTTGCGGCCGGTGACATGCAGAATGGAGCTCGTTGGCTGGAGCGTTGCTGAAAAAAAACGCATCAATATTACATGGGTTTTTTGAGTATGCGTTTATCGATAAGGGCTTCATTTCTTCAGGTCGCTGCGTCCGGGGGGGACTCCTCAAGTCGCGCCCGTTCGCAATCCAGCGCCTTGCGCAGTTCTTCTTCGGTGGGGAGCACCAGTTGATACTGGCTGGCGAACAGCTGTTCATGGCCTTGCAACACGGAATAACGCACCACCGACTCGTCTTTTTGTGCACAAAGAATGATGCCGACGGTGGGTTTATCATCAGGGCCGCGCCTGAGCTCATCGTAGAGTCGCACATACATATCCATCTGGCCGATGTCCTGGTGGCTCAGCTCGCCTCGCTTGAGATCGACGATCACAAAGCATTTGAGCAGATAGTTGTAGAAAACCAAGTCGAGGTAGAAATCCTTGCTTTCGGTGCTGATGCGCTGCTGGCGTGCGATGAAAGCGAAGCCTTTACCCAGTTCGAGCAGGAAGCCCTGCAGCTGGTTGATCAGGGCTTGTTCGAGATCGGTTTCCAGCAGCCTGCCGGTGTTTGGCATTCCAAGAAACTCAAGGACTACCGGATCCCTGACAATGTCCCTGGGCCCGAACGCTAGTTGCTCAAGATGGGTTGCTGCTTCCTGCTCTACCGCAGGTCGATCGCGGCTTGCCAGGAGGCGTTCGTAATAGAACGTGCCGATCTGGCGCTCCAAGGCGCGGGTGGACCAATTCTGGGTGGCGGCTTCGTTCATGTACCAATGTCGAGTGTTGTCGTGTCCTACCCGCAGAAGCGTGCGGTAATGGGTCCAGCTCAATTCGGTACGCACTGCGTTCCAAATTGAAAACTTCAGATAAAAATCCCGCATATGCCGCAGGTTACGTTCATCAAACCCTTTCCCAAACCGGCCCGTCAGCACCTTCGCCAAGGACGCTAGCAACCTTGCGCCATAAGCCGCGCGTTCGGCGCCTCCTTGCTCGAACTCGATGATGTGCCGGCCGATCTGCCAGCAGGTCTGTACCTGGAGAGTGTCAACGGCACGCAACACTTTCTGGCGTGCCTGGCGAATCAGCTCGCCTAGTTCGTTGATCAAGGGCGCGAGCTGTGGATCGTCTTGGGGCAGTATCGGCTTCATCGAAGTGTCCAGCCATTGGAAGGGGCGGACCAGAAGAATGCTCCCATGAAAGCTTCGATGATGTCAGACGGAGCTGATTGCTTTGGAGGAAAAATAGCTGACTGATGCAGGACGGGTATGACGCAGCCCACGCTGGTGGAGCTTGGTCTGTAGGAGCCGTCCCACCAGCGTATGATCCATCGTCAGTCGCTGACTGAAGTCAGCCTTGGCCTTGCGTCAGCGCCTGGGATGCGGCCACATAATCAGCCTGGAATTGCTTGCTTTCCACCCAATCCAGGGCAGTCTGCTCATCGACGCCCGTGGTCAGGCGACGGTATTCGATCAAGGCGGTGATGATGAAGTCGGTCGCTTCTTCTTCACCTTCCTGTTCCAGCACGAGCGCCAGCAGTGGATGGCCCAGGAATGCTTCGAGCATGGCTTTCTGGCTGACCTTCTCGGCGGCGCTCATGATGCGGAACAGGTCCGACAGGTCCACGGTTTCCAGGTCGATGCGCTCGTCGTTCGGGTCCAGGAAGTCGTTCGGCGCAGCGGCACGCTGGATGCGATTCTTCTTGGCTTTCTCCTTGGCGCGCTGGCTGCGTTTTTGCTGTTTGTTCGCCGATGACATGGTCGGATTCCTGATGAATAAGGCCATCTATCCTACAGCTTCGACGCGAACGCTTCGAATCTCAATCCACCACGAACAGCGTCGCCCCTGATGGAGTGGAGGAGCGATGAGGCTCGGCCTGGTCGGCCACCTGGTAGCTCATGCCGGGCTTGAGCAGGAATTGCCGGCCGTCTTCGAGCTCGGTGTTCAGCTCGCCTTTGAGACAAAGCAGGATATGGCCCTTGGTGCACCAATGGTCGGCCAGGTAGCCGGCCGTGTATTCCACCATCCGTACCCGAACGCTGCCGAAATGCTGCGTGCGCCAGTAAGCGGTTCCGGTAATGCCTTTGTGTTCGGTGGGTTCGATGGTGGACCAGTCGGTGGTGCCGAAGGGGATGCCGGTGATATCCATGTCGACTCGCATGCAGGAGGAGGGGAGCGGACGAATGTAGCTGAGTCGACAGGATGCAGGAAGGAAATCCCGGACAATAAAAAACCCCGATCAATTTCTTGATCGGGGTTTTCGGTATTTGGTGCCCAGAGACGGAATCGAACCGCCGACACGGGGATTTTCAATCCCCTGCTCTACCGACTGAGCTATCTGGGCAACGGGGCGCATTAAACGGGTTTTTCAGGGGGGCGTCAAGCAAGTTATCAAAAAATATTTAACTATTACCGTCGCTTACGATTCGCCCCCGCTCCGGGCAGCTTATTCGGAGGGCGGCACGTAGCCCTCGGCCTTGGCGTATTCTTCGCCGGAAAAGAACTTGTCCATCTCCCCTTGAAGATATTTGCGATCTTCGGCATTCATCATGTTCAGGCGTTTTTCGTTGATCAGCAGCGTCTGGTGTTTTTGCCAGTCGCCCCAGGCCTTGGCTGATACGTTGTCGTAGATGTCCTGGCCCTTGGCGCCGGGAAACGGTGCGCGCTCCAGGCCTTCCAGCTGTTCTTTGTACTTGCGGCACATGATGGTGCGGGTCATTGCAACTCTCCTGCGTTCAATACAGCGGCCGCGCGTTCGAGCAATGTCTTGACCGGGGCGGCTAGGCCCAGGCGCGGCGGGGTGGCGAGGTTATACCAGAGCCAGTCGGCCTCGGCCACGTGATGGCCGGTTTCGCGGACCCGGACCAGCCAGGGTTCGATTGCCAACTGGAAGTGGCTGAAAGTGTGTACCAGGCTTGGCATTGCCTGTTGCTGACCCAGCTCCAGCGAATGTTGCAGGGCCAGGTGTTGCAGGTCGTCGAGGTCGTCGAGTTCCGGCAGGCTCCACAGACCGCCCCACAAACCGGTGGATGGGCGACGGTAAAGCAAGATGGCGCCTTCGCGGTTAGCCAGCATGGGCATCAAGGTGCGTTTCTTGGGCACTTCCTTGCGCGGCTTGGGAATCGGATAGCGGGTTTCCAGGCCCAGCATGTGGGCTTCGCAGCCTTTTTCCAGCGGGCAGAGCAGGCAACTGGGTCTGCTGCGGGTACAGAGCGTGGCGCCCAGGTCCATCATCGCCTGGGTATAGGCGTTGACCCGATCCTGAGGGGTAAAGCGTTCGGCAGTGGCCCAGAGCTGTTTCGCAACCTTTGGCTCGCCTGGGTAGCCGTCCTGGGCAGTAAAGCGCGCCAGCACCCGCTTGACGTTTCCATCGAGAATCGGCGCCCGCAGGCCCATGCTGATGCTGGCAATCGCGCCAGCGGTGGATAGGCCGATTCCCGGCAGTTCCGTGAGCTTCTCCACATCCCGGGGAAATTCGCCGCCATATTGCTCGACGACGATTTTCGCGGTTTTCTGCAGATTACGAGCGCGGGTGTAGTAGCCCAACCCGGTCCACAGGTGCAGCACTTCATCCTCCGGCGCGGCGGCAAGGGCCTGGACGGTAGGCAGGGCGGCCATGAACCGGTCGAAGTAATTGAGCACCGTGCTGACCTGGGTCTGCTGCAGCATGATCTCCGAGACCCATACCCGATACGGGGAGATGTCTTGCTGCCAGGGCAGGTCATGGCGCCCGTGGCGGTCGAACCAATCCAATACGGCGCTGGAAAACTGCTCGGATGTCATCGCTTGAACAGCCCCTTCAGCGCATCTTTGAGCTCGGGGCTGACCTTGTCGCCGAGCTTCTCGTCGATCTTGTCGCCGAGGCGGTCGCCGGCCAGTTTCGCCGCAACCTTGCCCAGCCCGTCGTTGTCCAGGCGGCAGGCTTTCGCGCCCAGCTCCAGCGGGCCTCGGCAGCGTAACGGCCACTCGACATCGACATAACGCTCGTTGACCTGGCAGGCCGGGTCGGGCATGTCGCTCTTGTCGCCTTCAACGATGACGCCGACGCGGTAGTCCATGCCCAATACCCGCAGGTCGATGTCACCGTTGCCATTGACCGTCATGCCGGGGATGCGCACTTTCAGGTCCGGATTGCTGGCCACGCCATTATGGAAGGTAAGGTTGCCGTCGAGTTGCTGGAACGGTGTGTCCTTGCCGCGCGGTTCACCGCTGAGACTCTTGCGGTTCAACGTGGCGATGCCTTTGCACAGCTGCTGTTCGAGGTTGGCATTGAGCAGCACGCCATCATTGATGACGAACCCGGCATTGCCGTTCAGGCTGTCGATCAGGGCCTTCTGGCTGTTGCCACTGGCGGTGACGGCGCTGTTGAGCGTCACCAGGCCTTTGACGGGCGGATTCTTGCCCTGGCTTTCGATGATCTTGTCGGCCGGCACCCGGTTGATGCGGGTTTGCAGGCTCAACTGCGGCGTGGGCTGGCGCACGTCCAGCGTGCCCTTGGCTTCGAAGTTGCCGTTATACAAGTCGCCCCGCAGGTTTTCCAGCGTCAACAGGCCGCCGAGCCCGGTGGCTTTCAGCGCGGCATTCTGGATGGGCAGCTTGTCGAGGGTCAGTTGGCCGAAGCTCAGGTCGGCATCGACATCGAGCTTGCTCAGGCGCTCCACCGGGAACAATCGATCGTTGCTCCACGCGCCCTGGGTCGGGGCGCTTGGTAGCGGTGAGCTGCCGGCACCGGCCATGGCGCTGGCCTCGGTGTTGCTGACTTCGGCCTCGCGGGCAGCCTTGGCGCTGTTGGCTTCGGCGGACTTTGGCGGCAGGTAGCGATCAACATTGAAGGTGTCGGCCTTGAGCTGGGCACGCAGTGACTGCTTGGCGATATCTTCCACGGCGATGCGACCACTGAAATTGCTCTCATCGATTTTCAGGTTGATGTCGTTGAGCTCGACGCTGGTCGGTGTGGCTGCAATGCGGCTCGCCAGCTCGACCTTGCTCAGGCTGCCATCGGCCATCGCCGGCAGTTTCTGGCCGATGCTGTCGATGAAGCTGGCCAGGTCGAATGAAGCAATCGACACGCCGCCATTCAGCTGCGGCGTTTTGTCGAGATCGTTGACCTTCAGCTCGCCCAGGGCGCGAAGCTGGTTCAAGGAAAGCTTGATACCGGTCCATTCGGCAACGTTGGCTGCCTTGTCGAGGAACAGTTGCCCTTGCGCCGCAAAGCTCACGGTCTTGCCTTGCAACGGATCGCCGGTGGCTTCACCGGACAGCTTCAGGTCTTCGAATTTGTAGCGTTGCAGTGCGCGTTCGAAGCGCAGCTCGCCAGTCACCTCGGTGCGCACCCGAACAGCCGGCTGGTTGCTGGACAGGAAAGCCGTGAGGGTAACCGGGATATTGGTGGAATCGTGGATCGGGCCGGTGCTCAACTGGATGCTTTCAGCGGTAAACAGCTTGCCGGTCTGCTCGTCGCTGTATTCGACCCGGGCGTTGTTCACGGTCAGGCTGTCGATGTCCAGGCGAGTGGGTTGGGCCGGTTTCTCTGTCGGAGCGTTGGCCGGCGGGGCGGACTGTTCGGTTGGCGCCGGCGCCTTCGTAGCGGTCGTGGAGGCGGGCGCCTTGCCGATGTCTTCCCAGTTGCCATGACCGTTCTTGTCGCGGTTGAGCCGCAGGTTCAGGCCTTCGACCCGTACATCGCTCATCTGCACTTCACGGCGCAACAGCGGCATCACCCGGACTGAAAGCCCAAGCATCTGCAAGTCGGCAAAGGGTTGGGTCGGATTGGCCAGGGTCGCAACGCTGGCTTCGTGCAGTTCAAGACCCAGCCATGGAAACAGGCTCCAGCCGATATCGCCATTGAGGGTCAGCTCGATGTGGGCCTTGTCGCGGGCTATCTGGCGGATCTCTTCCTTATAGTCGTTGGGATCGAAGAGGTGGGTCAGGGCAAAGCCCAGGGCCACAATGATCAGCAACAGCCCGAGAAGTACCAGACCCAGGATTTTGCCGAACGCTTTCATGGGCGAATCCTTGTAGGTTGAGTTCAAATTTTACCGGAGAGTATAACGTCCCGGGTTGGTGGAGCGTTGGGTCATCGTTTTTCGATCCTCCACTGGTGGAACGGCAGGCGCGGTTCACCGTGGCGAGGGAGCTTGCTCCCGCTGGACTGCGAAGCAGTCCCAAACCAGGCGAATCAGGACGCCTGGCACACCGTGGAGACAGCTTTAGGGGGCGCTGCGCTCCCCAGCGGGAGCAAGCTCCCTCGCCACGGGATATGTCCGGTCACCGTCAGCTTTCATTCAGCGATATCTTCAGCTTCGCCGCCAAGGCCTGCACCTCCAGATGCCCGGCCGGTGCCTCGAGCCGGAGCCCGGCGTCTTCCTGACGAGCCATCCTCCGTGCTTCGCTCACCAAGCGCTCAGCTACGCCCCGGCGGCGGGTAACCTTTCTTACGCACAGGTGAGACAAGTACCAAGCGTCCTGGTGCCGTTGCAGGCGTGCGGCGCCGATCAGCCGGTCGTTGAACCGTGCCGCAATCAGCGTACCTTCCGTCAGGCAACTGTTGACCAACTGCCCGGCATCGCTGAACGGCTCGAACAGCCAGGCCGGGGCGTCCTGGTAGATTTTCTGCAGGTCCTGATGATCCTGATGAGTGGCTTCATTCAGACGCTCGATAACGATGGGCATGGAAATTCCTGAAAAATAAACGAATAACGCCCTACAGAAAGTGAGAAGAGGCGCGATAAGACGAATGACAGAAAAAAGGTGATAGCACTTTGGTTTTTCTGTCACGAGCAAATGGTAACCTTTGTCAGTTCGCCCGTCCTTCTGCGACGTGATGTCGCACCAAAATGGAGCTTCACCGCAAAATACAGTCATGCCTGCGTGCAAATGAAGACTGAGGGTGATGCGTGGCTGGCGAACCTATTCCAATAACTGGGGGATACACAATGAGCACGAGCATTACGGCGGACGGCATTGCCGACCAGCCTGCGTTCCTCTCCAAGGAACGCATTATCGCCAAGCCCGGCTTCAATCGCTGGCTGGTGCCACCGGCCGCGCTGGCCATTCACCTGTGCATCGGCATGGCCTACGGCTTTTCGGTGTTCTGGTTGCCGCTGTCCAAGGCCTTGGGCATCACCAAGCCGGTAGCCTGCGCGCCGGACATGAGCTTCATCTCGCAAGTCTTTTCGTCCCAATGTGACTGGCCGATCTCGATGCTCGGCTGGATCTACACCCTGTTCTTCATTTTCCTGGGTTGCTCGGCAGCCATCTGGGGCGGCTGGCTGGAACATGCCGGTCCGCGCAAGGCTGGCGTGGTATCGGCCCTGTGCTGGTGCGGTGGCCTGCTGATTTCGGCGCTGGGTATCTATACCCATCAGATCTGGCTGATGTGGGTCGGCTCCGGTGTCATCGGTGGTATCGGCCTGGGCCTGGGCTACATCTCCCCGGTCTCGACGCTGATCAAGTGGTTCCCGGACAAGCGCGGCATGGCGACCGGCATGGCGATCATGGGCTTTGGCGGTGGCGCGATGGTGGGTGCCCCGTTGGCTGCAGCGCTGATGAGCCATTTCGCTACGCCAACCGACGTGGGCGTATGGCAGAGCTTCCTGGTGATGGCCGCGATCTACTTCGTGTTCATGATCGGTGGCGCCCTGTCGTATCGCGTTCCGCCGACCGGCTGGAAGCCTGAGGGCTGGAACCCTGCACCGAAAAAAGCCGCGAACGCAATGATCACCCATCGCCACGTTCACGTGAACGTTGCCTGGAAAACCCCGCAGTTCCGTCTGGTCTGGCTGGTGCTGTGCCTGAACGTATCCGCCGGTATCGGCATCCTGGGCATGGCTTCGCCATTGCTGCAGGAAGTGTTCGGCGGCAAATTGCTCGGAAACGACCTGCCGTTCGGTCAGCTGGACGCCGCGCAACTGGGCCAGATCGCTGCCATTGCAGCCGGTTTCACCGGTCTGCTGAGCCTGTTCAACATCGGTGGCCGGTTCTTCTGGGCCTCCTTCTCGGACTACCTGGGTCGCAAAAACACCTACTTCGTGTTCTTTGCCCTGGGCGTGGCCTTGTATGCCCTGATCCCGAGCCTGGGCCACCTGGGCAGCGTCGCGCTGTTCGTGGCGGCGTTCTGCATCATCCTGTCGATGTACGGCGGCGGTTTCGCCACCGTGCCGGCCTATCTGGCGGACCTGTTCGGTACGCAAATGGTCGGTGCGATCCACGGTCGCCTGTTGACCGCCTGGGCGGCAGCCGGCGTACTGGGTCCGGTACTGGTGAACTACCTGCGTGAATATCAACTGAGCATCGGCGTTGAACGCGCCGCGGCCTATGACATCACCCTGTACATCCTCGCCGGCCTGCTGGTGCTGGGCTTCCTGTGCAACCTGATGGTTCGCCCGGTCGCCGACAAGTACTTCATGACCGACGCCGAACTGGCCGCAGAGCAAGCGCTGGGCCACGACAAGGGCGCCGACAGCACCACTTCCCTGGAGTGGAAAGCCGCACCGGGCACCAAGCCCCTGGCGATCGCCGCCTGGCTGGTGGTGGGCATTCCGCTGGCGTGGGGTGTGTGGGTGACCCTGCAGAAGACGGCGGTGTTGTTCCGCTAAAACCGTTGCCCTGGCCAGCGGGTCAGGGCAATCCTTGTGGGAGCGAGCCTGCTCGCGAATGGGGCGTGTCAGTCGACAACAGTGTCTTCTGACGCACCGCTTTCGCGAGCAGGCTCGCTCCCACATTTGTTTTTATGAGTCCTGGAAGACTTGTATGGACATGTCTAACGCCGCCGCATCGGTTTCAGCCCGTCAGCGGTGTCACCTCTTTTGTTTCTGTTTGCCGCTCGCGCCCCTATAATGGCTGCCTTTTTCGCCCAATGATTTTGCGGAGCTGGTGATGGCCGAACGTAAGGCGTCTGTCGAGCGCGACACTCTGGAAACCCAGATCAAAGCCTCGATCAACCTGGATGGCACCGGAAAGGCCCGGTTTGATATCGGCGTGCCTTTTCTTGAGCACATGCTCGACCAGATCGCCCGTCACGGGCTGATCGACCTGGACATCGTCAGCAAGGGCGACCTGCATATCGACGACCATCACACCGTCGAAGATGTCGGTATCACGCTGGGCCAGGCTTTCACCAAAGCCATCGGCGACAAGAAGGGCATCCGTCGCTACGGCCATGCCTACGTGCCGCTCGATGAAGCGCTGTCGCGCGTGGTCATCGATTTTTCCGGCCGCCCTGGCCTGCAGATGCATGTGCCGTACACCCGCGCCACTGTCGGCGGCTTCGACGTCGACCTGTTCCAGGAGTTCTTCCAGGGCTTCGTCAACCACGCCAACGTGACCCTGCACATCGACAACCTGCGTGGGCACAACACCCACCACCAGATCGAAACCGTGTTCAAGGCGTTCGGCCGCGCGCTGCGCATGGCTGTCGAGCTCGATGACCGCATGGCCGGCCAGATGCCTTCCACCAAAGGCGTCCTGTAATGCAGACGGTTGCGGTTATCGATTACGGCATGGGCAACCTGCACTCGGTGGCCAAGGCCCTCGAGCACGTAGGCGCCGGCAAGGTATTGATCACCAGCGATGCCGACGTGATTCGCGAAGCCGACCGGGTGGTGTTTCCCGGTGTCGGCGCGATTCGCGACTGCATGGCTGAGATTCGGCGCCTGGGCTTCGACAAGCTGGTGCACGAAGTCAGCCAGGATCGCCCGTTCCTCGGCATCTGCGTGGGCATGCAGGCTTTGCTCGATCGCAGTGAAGAGAATGACGGGGTCGATTGCATCTCGCTGTTCCCGGGCCAGGTCAAGTTCTTTGGCAAGGGCCTGCATGAAGACGGCGAGCACTTGAAAGTGCCGCACATGGGCTGGAACGAAGTGCGGCAAACAGTGGACCACCCGCTGTGGCACGATATCCCGGACCTCGCGCGTTTCTACTTCGTGCACAGCTATTACATCGCCGCCGGCAATGCCCGGCAGGTGGTGGGCAGCGGGCATTATGGTGTCGATTTCGCCGCGGCCCTTGCCGATGGCTCGCGCTTCGCCGTGCAGTTTCACCCGGAGAAGAGCCATACCCATGGCCTGCAACTGCTGCAGAACTTCGCGGCGTGGGACGGGCGCTGGTAATGGCCCGCAAGAAACCGCCGATCCTCACCCTCACGCCTGAGCAGGAAAGTGAGGCGAACCGCAAGATCCAGCGGTTCATGGAGGAGCGTTTCGAGCTGGACCTTGGCTCGTTCGAAGCGGCGGAAATTCTTGATCTGTTTACCCGCGAAATTGCTCCGCACTATTACAACAGGGCGATTTTCGATGTGCAGGCGCACCTTAAGGAAAGGTTCGAAAGCATCGAAAGCGACTTGTGGGCACTCGAAAAAAGCAGTTGAAAGCTTCAAGCTTCAAGCTGCAAGAGAGAAACATACACGCATGCTTGCAGCTTGTGGCTCGCAGCTTGTGGCTCTTTTGACGAAGGAAAAAGCATGCTGATTATCCCCGCTATCGATCTCAAGGACGGCGCTTGTGTCCGTCTGCGCCAGGGCCGCATGGAAGACTCCACGGTGTTTTCCGACGACCCGGTGAGCATGGCCGCCAAGTGGGTGGAGGGCGGTTGCCGTCGCCTGCATCTGGTTGACCTGAACGGTGCGTTCGAAGGCCAGCCGGTCAACGGTGAAGTGGTCACGGCCATCGCCAAACGGTACCCGAACCTGCCGATCCAGATCGGTGGCGGCATTCGTTCGCTGGAGACCATCGAGCACTACGTCAAGGCCGGCGTGAGCTACGTGATCATCGGCACCAAGGCCGTCAAGGAGCCTGAATTCGTCGCCGAAGCCTGCCGTGCCTTCCCTGGCAAGGTCATCGTTGGCCTCGACGCCAAGGACGGGTTTGTCGCCACCGACGGCTGGGCTGAAGTGAGTACCGTGCAAGTGATCGACCTGGCCAAGCGTTTCGAAGCCGACGGCGTGTCCGCCATCGTCTACACCGACATTGCCAAAGACGGCATGATGCAGGGCTGCAACGTTCCGTTCACCGCTGCCCTGGCCGCCGCCACGAAGATCCCGGTGATCGCCTCCGGCGGCATCCACAACCTGGGCGACATCAAGGCACTGCTCGACGCCAGGGCGCCGGGCATCATCGGTGCGATCACCGGTCGCGCAATCTATGAAGGTACCCTGGACGTCGCCGAGGCGCAGGCCTTCTGCGATTCCTATAAAGGCTGAGGACTCATCATGGCGCTGGCCAAACGCATCATCCCTTGCCTGGACGTGGATAACGGCCGGGTGGTCAAGGGCGTCAAGTTCGAGAACATCCGTGACGCTGGCGACCCGGTGGAAATCGCCCGTCGTTATGACGAGCAGGGTGCGGACGAGATTACTTTCCTGGATATCACGGCCAGCGTCGACGGCCGCGATACCACGCTGCACACCGTCGAGCGCATGGCCAGCCAGGTGTTCATCCCGCTGACCGTGGGCGGTGGCGTGCGCAGCGTGCAGGACATCCGCAACCTGCTCAATGCCGGCGCGGACAAGGTGTCCATCAACACCGCGGCGGTGTTCAACCCGGAATTCGTCGGCGAGGCGGCCGAGCATTTCGGCTCGCAGTGCATCGTCGTGGCGATCGACGCGAAGAAGGTCTCCGGCCCGGGCGAAACCCCGCGCTGGGAAATCTTCACCCATGGCGGGCGCAAGCCGACCGGGCTGGACGCCGTTGAGTGGGCAAAAAAGATGGAAGGCCTGGGCGCCGGAGAAATCCTGCTGACCAGCATGGACCAGGACGGCATGAAGAACGGCTTCGATCTCGGCGTCACCCGTGCCATCAGCGATGCCTTGGGCATTCCGGTGATCGCTTCCGGTGGTGTCGGCAACCTGCAGCACTTGGCCGATGGCATTCTGGAAGGCCACGCCAGCGCGGTATTGGCGGCGAGCATTTTCCACTTTGGCGAATACACCGTGCCGGAAGCCAAGGCCTACATGGCGCAACGCGGTATCTGCGTTAGATAAGCTCAGGGGCTGGCAGGCGGGCCGAGGGCGAATCAGGGAGCGTCCTGGACATCCTTGGGCTTTGCCGGGGTGGGGTTCAGGATGTCTATCCTTGGCTCGGATGCTTGTCTGGATATGTCATAGGCAATGGTGCAGAGCTTTCCAGGCAAATCCGAATTTTCCAGCCACGCGTATATATATTCGCTGGTGCTGTAATCGGTTTTGTCTGAACAGTCAGTCGTCCCTGTCGGGCCGAACTTGTAGGCGTAGGTTCGATGTGGCAGTTCATTCGCAGTTGTCGACACTTGCACGCCTGTAGTGAAACTCAGCTCAGGCTGAGCTATTGGAGCGTTGTTCAGAATTTCGACTGGAAGGGACAACACGTTGTTGATGAGCCCCTCTGAGGGTCGTTGATCAGCGGAGTCGACACCCAGGATGCACAGGAAGTGCATGCCCACCTGGTCGCCTATCTCTGTGTTTATGAAAGCATCCTGCGCACTTATTACTCCGCTGTAGTCTTGCGGCTTTTCGCAATCCATTGCGGTTCGAACGGTCTTATGACGATAGAACGGCGTGTTGATTGTGAAGGGGTAGTTCCAGGTCGGGATATCTGCGCTGCCGTCGTCTTTCTTCCCAATCCTTACGTACCTTTGCGGGCTGTCCGCTGCGGCGCTGACGGAAAAGACCGGATACAGCGGGCAAGACGAATTCACATCTTGAACGAGAAGGCCCTCTACAAAGCAGCGGCTGAGAAAGTCCGTAGGATTCCCATAAACATCGTCCGGTATAGCTTTATAGCTGTCGCCAACTGGAGTGCAAGGAGCGTGCTGCTCGCAGGGGTGGGCCTGGATGGTCAGGTTGCCAGTGCCTATCACGCCAATGATCTTATTGGTACGGCGGTCCAGTAGCGGGCTGCCGGAGCCACCACCTTCCATATCCTTGCAGCGGGTCATCAGCGTATTACGCCAGACCCAGCGTCCCTCCACGATCTCCTGGGCCGGTTGCAAGGTACAGGCAGCCAGCCGCAGCGTGTTCTGATCGTGGATTGGCGCGCCTACGATCAGGACATCCGTCCCGTCGACGGGGCGCTCAGTGGCCAAGCCCAATGGCTGTATCCCGTCCTGGAGCAAGGTTTGCAGGCTGACGTCCAGTTCAATGATTGCCATATCTACGCCCTGGATGCTTCTCCACGCGATTTTTTTCATCGGGTAAGTCAGGTAGGGGGCGGTATCGGCGAAGTAGTTGAACTGCATGACGCCGAGGATTGGCTTGTTGGTCACGATGTTTGCGTTGGTCAGCTCGGTGCAATGTCCCGAGGTCAACACGTAGGCGGGCGTGGGCATTGTCCCGGAAGGGTCATGGGTATCGAGAAGTGTCGCAGTACAATCCCCGTTCATCGTAGAGAAGCGTCCAATACCCTGCCAATGGTCATGTGAGCCATCTTTGTTGTTCAGGATTTTTGAGTCGGCGAAGTTCTGAACCCCTTCGCCATAGTCTTTTCCTTGCGCAACGCTTAGTGCGCTGGACAGGCAAAGCAAACCGCCCAGTAACAAGTAGATCGTTTTCATGAGTTATGCCTTTGATTAATGGGAACCGGTCTTGACCCGGTCTCGCTAATTAATCAGCCTCGGCGTGATGGAAGGCGGTAACTAATTACCTCGGCCAGTGTTGCGTTTGCGCGTATCCTGTCTGGTTAGGTATTCGAGTGAAACGACAGTGGACATGCCGACAGGCCCAAGGCAATCTGGAACACGCCATGGACCCGGGTAATCAGATATGTTCAAACGCGCTCTAGTTGTTGTCACCAGCACTTTCCTGCTGTTCATGAGCGGGGCGCAGGCCGGGGACGGCCGCGATGCTGGCCTGGTATTGCTGACGGAGAACTTTCCGCCCTACAACATGGCGAAGAACGGCAAGAACTTCGCCCAGGACGAAAACATCCATGGCATTGCGGTGGACATCGTCCGCGAGATATTCAAACGCGCCGATATTTCCTACAGCCTGACGCTGCGTTTTCCTTGGGAACGAATCTACAAGCTCGCGTTGGAAAAGCCCGGTTATGGGGTGTTTGTAACGGCTCGATTGCCGGAGCGCGAAAAGCTCTTCAAATGGGTTGGGCCCATCGGACCGGACGATTGGATCATGCTCGCCAAGGCTGACAGCAAGATCGCCCTCGACTCGTTGGAGCAGGCACGTCAGTACAGGATTGGCGCCTACAAGGGCGATGCAATTGCCGAAACATTGGCCAAACAGGGGCTCAAGCCCATTGTCGTGTTGCGCGATCAGGACAACGCCAGGAAACTCGTCAACGGCCAGATAGACCTATGGGCCACCGGCGACCCGGCAGGGCGTTATCTGGCGCGTCAGGAGGGGGTGAGCGATCTCAAGACCGTACTGCGATTCAACAGTGCCGAGCTCTACCTGGCCTTGAACAAGGACGTGCCGGACGAGGTAGTGAGCCGCCTGCAAAAGGCTCTGGATGAGCTGCGCAAGGAAGGCGAAGTGGACGCGATCATGGCGCGCTATCTCTGAGACGCCAAGCCTAACGATAAACCCCATCCTTCCCGTGCCCGGCCATCGCTCGGTTGCTGCGCAGGCTGATCATCGACTTGATGTCGATCCACTCGACGCCCTGGGCCTTGAGCTTGGGCAGTTCGCGCTCGAGCACGGCGAGGGTCTGCGGATAGGGGTGGCCGATCATCACGGCCGAGCCCTGCCGCCGAGCCAGATCGATGGCGACCTGAAGCTGGCCGGCGATAGCCGCTTCGGTGCGCTCGTCATCAAGAAATACATCCCGCGACACGCTGGCCAGGCCGATCTTTTGTGCTTCGGCAGCGGCGACCGTCTGCGCGCTGGTGCGGCTGTCGACGAAAAACTTGTGACGCTGTTGCAGATTCGCCATCAGCCATGCCATCGCCTGGGGTTGCGCGGTCATGCGGCTGCCCATGTGGTTGTTGATACCGCTGGTGTAGGGCACCGCGGCAAACGCGGCGTCCAGGCGCTTGCCCAATTCTTCGATGGACAGTTCCGGATGCCAGGCGAACGGCCCGGTGGCCGGATCCATGGGCATGTGCAGCATGACGAGTTTGCCGGCGCGATGAGCCTCGCGGGCGATTTCGGCGGCGTGGGGAGTGTCGGGCATGATGGCCGCGGTGACCGGACCGGACAGGGCCAGTACACGGCGATCCCGGGGCAGATTCTGCCCCAGGTCATCGATGATCAGGCTCAGGTAAGCCTTCTGCGGCGGGGGTTGTATGGCGGGAGCCGCGTTGACGGCTCCCGCCAGCAGGCACAGCAGGACGAAAATGAAACGCAGGCCCATCTCAGCGGCCGGACGTGATGTTCAACCCTTTGAGCAGGCTCAAGGCCTGGGCCAACTGATAATCGTCATCCTGCGGCATCGGCTTGGCCTTGGCGCCGGAGCCGGTCGGTTTGTCCGCGCCGCCGTTGCCATTGCCCAAGTGACCCTGCAGGTCGGCTTCCTTGAAGTACTCGCTGTCCGCCTCGCTGGTGATCTTGGCCTTGCGCACCTCGATGTCCGGGACAATGCCCTGGGCCTGGATGGAACGGCCGTTAGGCGTGAAGTACAGCGCGGTGGTGATCTTCAGGGCGCGGTCGTTGTTCAGCGGCAACACGGTCTGCACCGAGCCCTTGCCGAAACTGGTGGTGCCCATGACAACGCCACGTTTCTGGTCTTGCAGAGCACCGGCGACAATCTCCGACGCCGAAGCGCTGCCGCCATTGATCAGCACGACCAGTGGCACGGCTTCGCTGAGGTCGTTGCCGGTGGCCGAGAAGCGTAGTTCGGAATTGGCGATGCGGCCCTTGGTGTAGACGATCAGGCCCTTGGTGATGAAATGGTCCACCACTTCCACGGCCGATTGCAGGACGCCGCCGGGGTTGTTGCGCAAGTCCAGGACCAGGCCGTTGAGCTTCTTGCCGTTGTCCTTGCGCATCTTGGCCAGGGCCTTGGCGACTTCCTCGCCGGTCTTGACCTGGAACTGGGTGATGCGGATGTAGCCGTAGCCGGACTCCAGCAATTGGCTCTTCACGCTCTTGACCTGGATGACCGCCCGGGTCAGGGTCACGTCGAATGGCGTGCCGCCGTCGCGCACCAGGGTCAGGGTGATTTTTTCGCCGATCTTGCCGCGCATCTTGTCCACGGCTTCGGTCATGCTCTGGCCACGGGTCGGCTGGCCGTTGATCTTGACGATGAAGTCACCGGCCTGGATGCCAGCCTTGGAGGCGGGCGTATCGTCGATCGGCGAGACCACCTTGACGAAACCGTCTTCGCTGCCGACCTCGATGCCCAGGCCGCCGAATTCGCCGCTGGTGCTTTCCTGCAACTCGGCAAAATCCTCAGGGCCCAGGTAGGCCGAATGCGGGTCAAGGTTGCTGAGCATGCCTTTGATGGCGTTTTCCAGCAGCATCTTGTCGTCCACCGGTTCCACGTACGCGGCTTTGATCCGGTCCATGACTTCGGCAAAGGTGCGCAGTTCATCCAACGGCAGCGGGGCCTTGGTGGTGGCGGCCGTAGCGGCGGTCGACGCCGGCGCGGGTTGCGCGGCGAAAGCCAGGGGCGCGCCGATCACGAGGGCGATCGTCAGGGCCAGCGAGGTGAGGCGGGACAAATGCAGCATGTCGAACGAACTCCTGAGTTGGATGGGCGCGCTTATCCTTGCGCACGACACCATTGTGCCGGGTCACTGGGGCGACCCTGCTGGCGAATAGCAAAATACAGTGCTGGCGTGTCCTGCCCGCCACTGTTGCCGACCGTGGAGATGGACTCGCCGGCCTTGACCACATCACCCGCCGATTTGAGCAGCGTCTGGTTGTGGCCGTAAAGGCTCAGGTATCCGTTGCCGTGATCGAGGATCACCAGCAGGCCGGCACCGCGCAGCCAGTCGGCAAACACCACGCGCCCGCCATGTACGGCGTGCACCTGGCTGCCGGCGGAAGCACTGATCATCACGCCGTCCCACTTGGTGCGGGTATCGTCGCCACGGGTTTCACCGAAGCGTGCAAGTAATCGACCATTGACCGGCCATGGAAGTTTGCCCCGGGCTGAAGCAAAAGCGCCGCCGAAGGTTTCGCCATCGCTGGAAACCACTGCGCCGGGGCTGGATTTAGCCGGCTTGCGCGGGGCTTCGCCGGCATCGGCGTCGGCCTGGGCTTCACGCAAACGCTTTTTTTCGGCTTCCTGCTGGGCGATCAGCGCTTTCTGCCGCGCTTCTTCCGCCTCCCGAGCCTGGCGAGCCAGGGTTTCCTCGATGGTTTTCAAGACATTTGCCAGTTCGGCCTGGTCCTGTTCGCGGGCCTTGAGTTTGCTGTCGCGAGCCTTCACGTCGTCATTGAGCTTGGCCAGGGCCACCTGGCGCTCCTTGCGAACCTTCTCGAGTTCTTCACGCTGGGTGTCGAGGCTGCTTTTCTGCACGAGCAACTGGGCTTGCTGCAGCTCGATGTCTTTCTCGACATTGGCCAGCTGGCGCAGGGTTTCATTGAAGCTCTTGAGCTGCTCCAGGCGGGCCTGGCTCAGGTAGTCGTAATAGGTGAGGGTGCGGGCGAATTTCTCGGGATTCTGCTGGTTGAGCAGCAGCTTGAGGTATTCCTGGCGACCGTTCTGGTAGGCCGCCCGAGCCTGGATGGCGATCAGCTTTTGCTGTTCAGTGCGCGCGCTCTGGAGTTTTTTTTTCTCTCCATCGAGGCGTTGCAACTCGGATTCGCTTTTCTTCAGCTCTTTCTGCAGGGCGTCGACCTGCTTCTCCAGCTTGCCCATCTCGGTTTCGGTGCCGCGCAGGTCTTTCTGCACGCTGGATTTTTCTTCCTGCAACTTGTTCAGCAGCTTCTTCAGCTCGGCGATGTCCTGGCGCGTGGCTTCCAACTGTTGTTGGGTTTGCGCGCGCTCGTCCGCGAAGGCCGGTTGGAGCAGGCAGGTCAGAGCAAGGGCTATCAGGACGCGGAGCATAGAGGCGGGTGGCACCAGGGAAAGGGACGGCCTAGTATGCCCGCCCCACGCTGCAAAAAAAACGCCCATTTGGGGCTGTGTGATAACTGGCCGAAAAAACACCAAGCACCATTGTGGGAGCGAGCCTGCTGTGGCGAGGGAGCTTGCTCCCGCTGGGCTGCGAAGCAGCCCCTCGACAATAGATCAAGCCAGAAGGCTCTGCGATGGCTGCGCCATCGAACGGGAGCAAGCTCCCTCGCCACACAAACAGTGCTCAATGCTGCGACGTCAGACCAGGATCGACGTCCCGGTCATCTCCGCCGGCTGTTCCATGCCCAGCAGCATCAGCATGGTCGGTGCGACGTCGGCCAATACGCCGCCGTCGCGGACCTTGAAGTCACGCTTGCCGACATAAATGAATGGCACCGGCTCAGTGGTGTGGGCCGTATGGGCCTGGCCGGTGGACTCGTCGGACATTTGCTCGACGTTGCCGTGGTCGGCGGTGATCAGCGCTTCGCCGCCGACTTTTTCCAGCGCCTCGACGATGCGGCCGACGCAGGTGTCCAGGCATTCAACCGCCTTGACCGCTGCGTCGAACACGCCGCTGTGACCGACCATGTCACCGTTGGCGTAGTTGACCACGATCACGTCATAACGCTGGTTCTCGATGGCGTCGACGATGCGGTCGGTCACTTCCGGCGCGCTCATTTCCGGTTGCAGATCGTAGGTGGCGACCTTCGGCGACGGGATCAGGATGCGCTCTTCGCCCGGGAAGGGCTCTTCGCGGCCGCCGGAGAAGAAGAACGTCACATGGGCGTACTTCTCGGTTTCCGCGATGCGCAGCTGGGTCTTGCCGTTTTTCGCCAGGTAGTCACCCAGCACGTTTTCCAGGCTGCCGGCGGCGAAGGCCGATGGCGCGGGAATGCTGGCGGCGTATTGGGTCAGCATCACGAAACCGGCCAGCTTCGGCTGGCGGGTGCGCTCGAATTCCTTGAAATCGTCTTCGACGAATACGCGAGTCAGTTCGCGGGCACGGTCGGCGCGGAAGTTCATGAACACCACGGCGTCGCCGTCTTCGACTTTTACCGGCTCGCCGATGGTTGTGGCCTTGACGAACTCGTCGCTTTCACCACGTTCGTAGGCAGCTTGCAGGCCTTCTTGCGCGGTGGCGGCGTGGAATTCTGAATTGCCGTCGACGATCAGGTTGTAGGCCTGGGCGACGCGGTCCCAGCGGTTGTCACGGTCCATGGCGAAGTAACGGCCGATCAGGCTGGCGATCCGGCCCTTGCCGAGGGTCTTGAACGTGTCGTCCAGCAATTTGATCGACGATTCGGCGCTCTTCGGCGGCGTGTCGCGGCCATCCAGGAAGGCGTGAAGGTAGATGTTTTCAGCGCCGCGCCTGGCGGCCAGCTCGGCCATGGCGATCAGGTGGTCCTGATGGCTGTGCACGCCACCGTCGGACAGCAGGCCCATGAAGTGCACGGCCTTGCCGGCAGCCACGGCCTTATCCACGGCAGCGCAGATGGTCGGGTTTTCGAAAAATTCGCCGTCGCGGATCGATTTGGTTACGCGGGTGAAGTCCTGATACACCACGCGGCCGGCGCCGAGGTTCATGTGGCCGACTTCGGAGTTGCCCATCTGCCCGTCGGGCAGGCCGACGTCCATGCCGCTGCCGGAGATCAAGCCGTTCGGCACGGTGGCCCACAGGCGATCCAGCACAGGCTTCCTGGCCGCGTAGACGGCGTTGGATTCGTGGCTGTCACTGTGACCGAAGCCGTCCAGAATCATCAGGACCAAAGGTTTAGGCGTGGTAGTCATGGAATCCACTCGTGGCTGGTTAAAAGAAGACGATGGAAAAGGGACGGGCAGTTTAAAGGTAAGTTCCGGTGCCGTCACCGCCGGGCGGGGTTTGGCCGGCCTTGCGTGCTGTGTATACTGGCCGACATTTTAACGCCCTGGAACCTCCTTCGATGGTTGCTCACCTGATTGAATTTGCCACTAACCACTACATTCTCGTCGGTATCTTCGTCGTACTGCTGGCGTTGCTGGTTGCCCACACGATGCAGGGCGGGGGACGCAGCCTGAGCACCGGTGAGCTGACCGCGCTGGTCAACAAGGACGCCGGCGTAGTGGTCGACATCCGTCCGACCAAGGATTACGCCGCCGGTCACATCGTCGGCGCGCTGAATATTCCTCAGGACAAACTGATCGCTCGTGTGGCCGAACTGGAAAAACACAAGGCCAAGACGCTGATCCTGGTCGACGCCCAAGGCCAGCAGGCCGGTGCCCTTGCCCGCGAACTGATGAAGTCCGGCTTCACCGCCGCCAAACTGTCTGGTGGCGTTGCGAGCTGGAAAGCCGACAATCTGCCCCTGGTGAAGTGACATGCCCCACGTAGTTGTCTATTCCAGCGATTACTGCCCCTATTGCTCCCGAGCCAAGATGCTGCTCAAGAACAAGGGCGTAGCCTTCGAAGAGATCAAGGTCGACGGCAAGCCGCAACTGCGCGCCGAAATGACCCAGAAGGCCCGGCGTACCTCCGTGCCACAGATCTGGATCGGCGACACCCACGTGGGCGGTTGCGATGACCTGTTCGCCCTGGAGCGCGCCGGCAAGCTCGACGCGCTGCTCAAGGCCTGAATTCCCAATTAAATAGAACCTGAAAGTAAGAAGGATCTGCGATGACTGACCAACAGAACACAGCTGCCACTGAAGAAGAAGCCGCACCGCAATTCTCCTTGCAGCGCATTTACGTTCGCGACCTGTCCTTCGAAGCCCCGAAAAGCCCGGCGATCTTTCGCCAGCAGTGGGAGCCGAGCGTGGCCCTGGACTTGAACACCCGCCAGAAAGCCCTGGAAGAAGATTTCCACGAAGTGGTGCTGACCCTGTCGGTGACCGTGAAGAATGGCGACGAAGTCGCGTTCATCGCCGAAGTCCAGCAGGCCGGTATCTTCCTGATCAAGAATCTCGATGCCGCTTCGATGAGCCACACCCTGGGCGCGTTCTGCCCGAACATTCTGTTCCCGTACGCTCGCGAAACCCTGGACAGCCTGGTGACCCGCGGCTCGTTCCCGGCCCTGATGCTGGCCCCGGTGAACTTCGATGCCCTGTACGCGCAAGAGCTGCAGCGCATGCAACAAGAAGGCGGCGCGACCGTCCAGTAAACGGCGCTTTCAGCCGAGTATCAAACCTGTGGGAGCGAGCCTGCTCGCGAAAGCGGTATATCAGTCAATCAAGTACCGACTGAGCTGACGCTTTCGCGAGCAGGCTCGCTCCCACATTTGTTATGCGGTGCTACTGAAAGCCGTTCTGCCGCCACGCCTCATAAACCGCCACCGCCACGGTGTTTGACAGGTTCAGGCTGCGGCAGCCTTCACGCATCGGCAAGCGCAAGCGTTGGTCCGCCGGTAGTGCGTCGAGCACTTCGGCCGGCAGGCCACGGCTTTCCGGGCCGAACAGGAATGCATCGCCGGCGACGAAGCTGGCGTCATGAAACGGCCGCGAGCCCTTGGTGGTGAAGGCGAACAGGCGCGGATGCCCCAGGCTTTCCAGGCAACTGGCCAAGTCGGCGTGCCGCTGCAAGGTGGCATACTCGTGGTAGTCGAGGCCGGCGCGGCGCAGGCGCTTGTCGTCCATTTCGAAGCCCAGCGGTTCGATCAGGTGCAGGTGGCAGCCGCTGTTGGCGCACAGCCTGATGACGTTGCCGGTATTGGGTGGTATTTCCGGTTGAAAAAGGATGACGTGAAACATGCACGGCTCCGCAGATAAAGATGAGCGGCATTCTACGCCGCAAACCGATCGACGTTCGAAGCTATTGCCTCGGGTGATGGGCTCTCTGGCGATCGTCGGCATGATGGTCGGGCTGATGATCGGCCGCCTGACGACGCCCGATCCGAGCGAGCTGCAACAGGTCGAGGTCACCCAGGGAGGGTTGGTGGCCTGGTTCAACAACGAACCGGAGCTCCATGGGGAAATCATCGACGGCACTGTGGCGCTGTTGTTTCAGGCGCAAGGTCGGCCGCAGAAAGGCCAGCTCAAGCTCAACGGCAAGGACGTGAACTGGCGGGTGCGGTTGAGTGACAAGGGGCTGTTGCTGACTTTGGTGGCGGCGCGTCCGTTGCGAGGGGAGTGGACCGGCAGCGAGGTCGATGACCGCTGGCGGCTGGAGATCCGTCTCCAGGAGCAATAAAAGAGGGAATCCCCGGCCTGCCTGTACCAAGGTCCCCAAAACGGGAGGGCTTGCCGTGAAGGCGCAGCCCGGGTGTAAAGAAGGGAAACCTTGACCTGCCTGTATCAAGGCCCCCAAAACAGTGGGCTCGATGAGCCCGGTGTAAAAGAGGGGAATCCCCGGCCTGCCTGTACCAAGGTCCCCGAAACTGGGTAGTGATTGGGTTATTGCAGGGGGCGTGCCAGTTTTAAATGGCTTGTCACAAAAAACTGCTGAAGATGCGAAAAAGCCCCGTGTTCCGGGGCTTTTGCTTAGGTGTTGAGCGGTTTTTTGGAGCTGGGCGATCGGTTCTGGCTCGTCGTACATGAGCAATTGCGGTTCGCAGTGCATTGAAGCGGTGCACGAATCTTCAGAAGCTTCGCGAGCAGGCTCGCTCCCACATTGGATGGTATTGGCCTTTGTGGGAGCGAGCCTGCTCGCGATTGGATTTTGAATTCAGTGCTGGACCAAAGGCTGATCAGCCCTCATCCCCCTCATCATCATCCCCACCATCAACCTTCATCCCCAATTCCTTGATCTTGCGGGTCAAGGTATTGCGGCCCCAGCCCAGCAGCACGGCGGCGTCGCGGCGGCGGCCGGCGGTGTGCTTGAGGGCCGTTTCGATCATGATGCGTTCGAAGGCCGGGACGGCGCTGTCGAGCAGGCTCGATTGACCGCGGGCCAGGGCCTGGTCGGCCCATTGGCGCAGGGCCTGTTCCCAGTTGGTCACCGGCGCCGAATCCTGTGGCAGGCTCAACAGTTCCGGTGGCAAGTCGCTGATGTGCACTTCGCGACCCGACGCCATCACCGTGATCCAGCGGCAGGTGTTCTCCAGCTGGCGCACGTTGCCGGGCCACGGCAGGTTCTTGAGGTATTCCTCGGTCTCGCTCTTGAGCAGCTTGGGCTCCACCGCCAGCTCCTGGGCCGCACGGCCGAGGAAGTGCCGGGCCAGGGTCGGGATGTCCTCGCGACGGTCCGCCAGGCGCGGGATGTGTATGCGGATCACGTTGAGGCGATGGAACAGGTCTTCGCGGAACTTGCCGGCGTGGACCAGGGTTTCCAGGTTCTGGTGGGTCGCGGCGATGATCCGGACATCGACCTTGACCGGCGTATGCCCGCCGACTCGATAGAACTCGCCGTCGGCCAGTACCCGCAGCAGCCGGGTCTGGGTGTCAGCCGGCATGTCGCCGATTTCATCCAGGAACAACGTACCGCCATCGGCTTGTTCGAAGCGGCCCCGGCGCAGGTTGGCCGCGCCGGTGAACGCGCCTTTTTCATGGCCGAACAGCTCGGACTCCATCAGGTCCTTGGGAATCGCCGCCATGTTCAGCGCAATGAACGGCGACGCCGCACGCGGGCTGTGGCGGTGCAGGGCGTGGGCCACCAATTCCTTGCCGGTACCCGATTCACCGTTGATCAGCACGGTGATGTTGGAATGGCTCAATCGACCGATGGCGCGAAACACTTCCTGCATCGCCGGCGCTTCGCCGATGATTTCCGGGGTGCGGGCCAGGGCCGGGACTTCCTCCAGGCCTTGCTGCTCCTGGGCGTGCTGGTTGGCGCGCTTGACCAGGGACACGGCTTCGTCGACGTCGAACGGCTTGGGCAGGTATTCGAACGCACCGCCCTGGTAAGACGCCACGGCGCTGTCCAGGTCGGAATGAGCGGTCATGATGATCACTGGCAGCCGCGGATGTTGCTCGCGAATCCGCGCCAGCAAGTCCAGGCCACTGGCGCCGGGCATGCGGATATCCGAAATGATGACGTCCGGCTGCTGACGGGCCAGGCGGCTCATCACCCCGTCGGCGCTGTCGAAGCTCTGGGTGGTCATGCCTTCCTGTTGCAAGGCTTTTTCCAGGACCCAGCGGATAGAACGGTCGTCATCGACGATCCACACGGTTTCACTACGGCTCATGTCGATGTGGCTCCTTGTTCCAGTGGCAGGAAGATCGAGAAAGTGGTGTGGCCGGGGTGGCTCTCACATTCGATCAAGCCCTGATGCTGACTGATGATGTTCTGGGTGATGGACAGGCCGAGCCCGGTACCGTCCGGGCGGCCGCTGACCATGGGGAAGAAGATGGTTTCCTGCAGTTCCGCAGGGATGCCCGGGCCGTTGTCGATGATTTCGATCTTGGTCACCAGGCGATGGCGCACATGACCGATGGTGAACTGGCGCATGGCGCGGGTGCGCAGGCTGATGCGACCCATGCGCAGCTCGTTCTGGCTGCTGATGGCCTGCATGGCGTTGCGCACGATGTTCAGCACCGCCTGGATCATCTGCTCGCGGTCGATCAGCACGTCGGGAATGCTCGGGTCGTAGTCGCGCACCAGGGTGATGCAACCCTGGCTCTCCGCCTCCACCAGGCTGCTGACGCGCTCCAGTACTTCATGAACGTTGCACAGCGCCAGTGAGGGCAGCTTGTTCGAGCCAAGCATGCGATCCACCAGGTTTCGCAGGCGGTCGGCTTCTTCGATGATGACGTTGGTGTAGTCCTTGAGGCTTTCTTCCGGCAGTTCCCGGGCGAGCAGCTGCGCCGCGCCACGAATGCCACCCAGCGGATTCTTGATCTCATGGGCCAGGCCGCGCACCAGCATCTTGCTGGTTTCCTGCTTGGACAATTGCGCCTCCTCCTTGGTGATGCGCAGCAGGCGATCACGGGGATGGACTTCGAGAAGCAGGAGGGTGGCATTGTTGTTGAGGATCGGCGTTACCGCGTAGTCGACCGTCAGGGTCTGGCCGGTCAGGGCGGTGAGCATCGCTTCGCGCTTGGTGAACGGGTGTGCCTGTTCGACGGCCTGGCGCAGGGAGTTCAGCGCTTCGGCGGATTCGGTAAACAGTTCGCTGATGAACTGCCCATGGCTGCGCTGGCCGCTGACGGCCAGGAGCATCTCTGCCGCCGGGTTCATGTACTCCAGACGCAGTTCGGCGTCGAGCAGGATGGTCGCGGTGGTGAGATTGTCGAGCAGCAAACGGTGTAGTGCGTCGCTAATGGTCATCAGGACCTCTTTTAAAGCGTAGCGATCAAGGGCAAGCCCCCAAATCGCGCGCGCGATTCATGCGCTGATACCAGCAAAATGCAAAAACCAAACCAAGGCTCCGAAAAGAAGCGTTTCAGGCGTCAAATAGCCTTTTCTCGCCCATCTGTGTGGCGTTCTGCCAGTTTTCGCGGGTAGTTTCGAACCAAAATGGGTTGGAATCTGGGTAGAGGTGCAGAGCTGTGCACTGATATGGTGCGCCATTCTGAATGGCATTAGAAGAAGGGCAGGATGCTGCTTTTTTCCTCCTCGGGCTTGTCCGCCAGGGGGCATTCGGGGCGCTGGCCGTAGTCGGCGATAGCACAGGGTTTGACGCGGCGCTTTTGCGCCAGGGACATGCGCTGCATGTGGAAGGGCTGGTTGGCGGTGCGCTCGACGATTCGCGCTTGCTCGTCGAGGATCTCCACCGCCAGGTGATGGGTGCCGCGATCAATGTTCTTCAGCGCAAACACTGGGCTGGGTCCCGGCTCGCCAGTGGGCTTGCCGTCCAGCAGCAGGCGGTAGCGGTGACCTTTTTGCAAACCGGGCTCACTGGTGGCGGTGACGATCAGTTCCCCCGCGGTACTGCGTATCGTCGCATCTGGCTCGGGGATCAGCAGTCGGAGCATCTCGTATCGGAACAAGGGCTCGGCGGGTGGCTTTTCGGCGGTCGTCGTCGGCGCAGTCCCGGAGGGCGTGGCCGGCATCCGGTTGCCGGTCGGTAGCGGCACTTTCTTCGCGTTGCCGGGGCGTGGCTGGTCGGTGAAGACGCGATTGCCCTGGGCGTCGATGTAGGTGTAGACCTGCGCCAGGCTCGGTAGCGCCACCAGCAGCAGGCCGAGGGCGAGCAGCCAGCGGATCATGGAAGGTGAATCCGCTGGACAGTGAAGGTAACGGTTTCGCTTTGTTGCACGAGACGTTCCCCGTTGATGACCTGGACTGCCAGGCTGTGTTCGCCGCGGTCGATGTTCACCAGTTGCAGGCGCGGCACGTTACTCGGCTGCCCGTACGGCTGGCCGTCCAGCAATAGCCTGAACAGATGCGGGCCTTGCAGGCGCGGCTGCGCCCGGACGCCAACGGTGAAGGTGCCGTTATTGGCGCGCAGGGCTTCTTCGGTGGGGATGTCGGTCAGTTCCAGGATGTCATAGGCGTTACGCGGCGCGTCGCTGCCTTGCGTGGCCGCAGGTGCTTCGCGGCTGGCCGGTGTCTGGGATTCCACGCTGTTGAGCGGCGGCAATTCCACGGGCTGGGCCGGTACGCCGTCGGGCGGCTGATTGCTGTAGGCGGTGTTGCCGTCGGCGTCGGTGTATTTGTAGATCTGCGCGGTAGCAGGCAATGCCAACAGCGATAAGAGGATGATTGAAAAAACACGACCCATGGAAAATCGACCGAAAACGAAAGGTGATGGGTGCAGCATAGGCCAGCGTGGCTGGTTGGCCCAAGTTGTTGTGCTGCTCCCACAGGGGATTTGCTGTGAGCACACATCTTGAGCCTGATGCAAAACCATTGTGGGAGCGAGCTTGCTCGCGATGGCGGTGTGTCAGGCAGTGAGGTGTTGGATAGGTTGGCCTCATCGCGAGCAAGCTCGCTCCCACAGGGGGAAGGGGGGGCTCAGGATTTCGGGGAGATACACAGTCCGCCGGTTGCTCGGATCAAGGCAAGCCTGTGTATTGGGTGTTGTTTGTTGTGGTGGGTAGCGCGGGCCAGCCATTGCGGGCACTGCGGGTCGGTGCGGTAGGGGGCGAAGTCGGCCAGTTGCTGCAACAGGCGTTTCTGCAGTCGATCGAGTTTGGGGCGGATCTCGCCCACCAGGTCCGGGCGTGGCAGGTCCGGGGCCTTGCCGTCGAGGGCCCAGTCGGACAGGTTGATGTATTGCACCAGTTTGTTGGCTTCAATCTGGGCGGCGAAAAACGCTTCCACGGTTTCACCGGTCAGTTTGTAGGCCGGCGCCTGGGCGACGGCGGCGGCAATGACTTCACGCTCGCGCTGGCGATCCTCCACCGGTTTGCCGCTGTCCCATTTGCTCAACGCCACCTGATCGGCAATGGCCAGGCGTTCACCGATGGCGTTCAGCAGCGGAGTAAGGGCTTCGGGGGCGTTGCCCGCTTCGGCGCTGGTGGCCAGCAGTGCGGCGGACAGGGCAAGGCAGAGCTTGAGGCGCGGAGTCATGGGCAGTCTCGTCTTTATGGAGGAGCGACGAGGCATCATGCCTGTAACCGGTGCCCATGAAAAAGGCCTCCCGAAGGAGGCCTCTTTTATTTCACGCCGTACGTGACGGCGCTACCGGATCAGCAGCTGTAGTACAGCTCATATTCCAGTGGGTGTACGAAGGTGCGAACCTTGATCTCTTCTTCGCTTTTCAGCGCGATGTAAGCGTCGATGAAGTCATCGCTGAATACGCCGCCCTTGGTCAGGAACGCACGGCCCTTGTCCAGCTCTTCCAGGGCTTCTTTCAGGCTACCGCAAACCTGTGGGATTTCCTTGGCCTCTTCAGGCGGCAGGTCATACAGGTTCTTGTCGGCGGCATCGCCAGGGTGGATCTTGTTCTGGATACCGTCCAGGCCGGCCATCATCAGTGCTGCGAAGGCCAGGTATGGGTTGGCAGCCGGATCCGGGAAGCGCGCTTCGATACGACGGGCTTTAGGGCTGTTCACGTAAGGAATACGGATCGAGGCGGAACGGTTGCGAGCCGAGTAGGCCAGCATGACCGGTGCTTCGAAGCCTGGAACCAGACGCTTGTAGGAGTTGGTCGACGGGTTGGTGAAGCCGTTCAGGGCCTTACCGTGCTTGATGATGCCGCCGATGAAGTACAAGGCGGTGTCCGACAGACCGGCATAACCTTCGCCAGCGAAGGTGTTCTTGCCGTCCTTGGAGATCGACATGTGCACGTGCATGCCCGAACCGTTGTCGCCGTACAGAGGCTTCGGCATGAAGGTCGCGGTGCGGCCGTAGGCGTCGGCAACGTTGTGCACGCAGTACTTCAGGGTCTGGACTTCGTCAGCCTTCTTGACCAGCGTGTTGAACTTCACGCCGATTTCGTTCTGGCCGGCAGTCGCCACTTCGTGGTGGTGAACTTCGACGGTCTGGCCCATTTCTTCCAGCGCGTTGCACATGGAAGTACGGATTTCGTGGTCGAAATCGAACGGCGGAACCGGGAAGTAGCCGCCTTTAACGCCTGGACGGTGGCCTTTGTTGCCGCCTTCCACGTCCTGGTCGGACATCCACGAACCCTGTTCGGAGAAGATCTTGAACATGGAACCGGAGATGTCGGATTTGAACTTGACCGAGTCGAAGATGAAGAATTCAGGCTCAGGACCGAAGAAAGCGGTGTCGCCGATACCGGTGGACTTCAGGTATTCCTCGGCGCGGTGGGCGATGGCGCGTGGGTCGCGGTCATAGCCTTGCATGGTCGAAGGTTCGATGATGTCGCAAACCAGGATCAGGGTCGGCTCTTCGGTGAACGGATCGAGGACCGCGGTTTCGTCGTCCGGCATCAGGATCATGTCGGAGGCTTCGATGCCTTTCCAGCCGGAGATGGAGGAACCGTCGAACATCTTGCCGATTTCAAAGAATTCGTCGTCCAGCGCATCACGGGCCGGCATGGTCACGTGATGTTGAGTGCCCTTGGTGTCAGTGAAGCGCAGATCAATCCACTTGACGTCATGATCTTTGATGAGTTGAACCGACTTCGACATATGTCCTCCGGGTGGCTTCGGGCGGTAATGGTGTGCCCTTAGATATGGGTGATGCCGGCGCGAATACTCTGCCAAGGCAACCTGCCTCACAAGGGAGCAATTTGCATGCCAGTGCCCCAGCATGGGTTTTTTGCACCAAATCCTCGCTTTTGAAAGGGGCTGGACGCGGATTGTCGGACAATTGCGCACCGCAATGTGGCGTCCTTTGTTGATTGTGACCTGTTTTGGTGCGGCCAAAACCAAATGCAGATTAACTGGTTAAACCTTGAGCAATTTCCGCTATAATCCGCGCCCCCCTTTTTCGGCTGGCCGTTCGCGCGCTGTTTTCATGAAACTAATCGTAAAAGTCTTCCCCGAGATCACCATCAAGAGCCGCCCGGTACGGATGCGTTTCATCCGCCAGCTGGCCAAGAACATCCGTGCCGTGCTCCGTGACCTGGACCCGGCCGTGGTGGTGAATGGCGTGTGGGACAACCTCGAGCTGGAAACCCGCGTCAGCGAACCCAAGGCCTTGAAGGAAATGACCGAGCGCCTGAGCTGCATGCCGGGCATCGCGCATTTCCTTCAGGTCGACGAATATCCGCTGGGGGACTTCGACGATATCCTCGCCAAGTGCATGCTCCATTATGGTGACGCCCTGGCCGGCAAGATCTTCTCGGTACGCTGCAAGCGCGCCGGCAAGCATCCGTTCAGCTCGATGGACGTCGAACGTTATGTCGGCAGCCAGTTGCGCCGACAGTGCGGCGCGGCCGGTATTTCCCTGAAAGACCCTGAAGTTGAAGTGCGCATCGAGATTCGCGACCAGCGGTTGTTCGTGATCCACAGCCAGCACGACAGCATCGGCGGTTATCCGCTGGGTTCGCTGGAGCAGACGCTGGTATTGATGTCCGGTGGATTCGACTCCACCGTCGCCGCCTACCAGATCATGCGTCGCGGCTTGATGAGCCATTTCTGCTTCTTCAACCTCGGCGGGCGCGCCCACGAACTGGGCGTCATGGAAGTGGCGCACTTCATCTGGAAGAAGTACGGCAGCTCCCAGCGCGTGTTATTTGTGAGCGTGCCGTTCGAGGAAGTCCTGGGCGAGATTCTCGGCAAAGTCGATAACAGTCATATGGGCGTCATTTTGAAGCGTATGATGTTGCGTGCCGCGACGAGCATCGCCGACCGCCTGCACATCGACGCGCTGGTCACCGGCGAGGCAATTTCCCAGGTTTCGAGCCAGACGCTGCCGAACCTGTCGGTGATCGACTGTGTGACCGAGAAACTCGTGCTGCGGCCACTGATCGCCAGCCACAAGCAGGACATCATCGACACGGCCACGGAGATCGGCACCGCCGATTTTGCCCGGCACATGCCGGAGTACTGCGGGGTCATCTCGGTCAATCCGAAGACGGCGGCCAAGCGCGGGCGCGTGGAGCACGAAGAGAAAGAATTCGACATGGCGGTACTCGAACGCGCGATCGAGAACGCCAGGCTGGTGCCGATCGATCGGGTCATCGACGAATTGGGCCAGGACATCCAGATTGAAGAAGTCGGCGAAGCGCTGGCCGGTCAGATCATCATCGACATCCGTCACCCGGACGATGCTGAAGACGACCCGCTGAGCGTCGCCGGCGTCGAGGTACAAACGATGCCGTTCTATGCAGTGAACGCGCGTTTCAAGGAACTGGACCCTACTCGCCAGTACCTGCTGTATTGCGACAAAGGCGTGATGAGTCGCCTGCATGCCCATCATTTGCTCAGTGAGGGGCATGCCAATGTGCGCGTTTATCGACCGAGCTAAGTGCCCGGGGCTGTTTGCCTGTGGCCTGCGTCACCGGCCCCCCGACGCCGCCGACACGCTGTAACTGTCGGACTCTACTGTAAATCGCTGCCACGACCTGTCAGCACACCGAATCCTCTGATCGAGATACACAAGTGATCGAAAATCTACGCAACATCGCCATCATTGCTCACGTTGACCATGGTAAGACCACCCTGGTAGACAAACTCTTGCGTCAATCCGGCACCCTGGAGCGCAACGAGCTCAACGACGAGCGCGTGATGGACTCCAACGACCAGGAAAAAGAGCGCGGTATTACCATCCTGGCGAAAAACACCGCCATCAACTGGAACGGCTACCACATCAACATCGTGGACACCCCGGGCCACGCCGACTTCGGTGGTGAAGTAGAGCGTGTGATGTCGATGGTCGACTCCGTGCTGCTGCTGGTCGATGCCCAGGACGGCCCTATGCCGCAAACCCGTTTCGTGACCAAGAAGGCCTTCGAAGCCGGCCTGCGTCCGATCGTGTGCATCAACAAGGTTGACCGTCCAGGCGCGCGTCCGGACTGGGTTCTGGACCAGATCTTCGACCTGTTCGACAACCTGGGCGCCACCGAAGAACAGCTGGACTTCAAAGTCGTCTACGCCTCGGCCCTGAACGGTATTGCCGGTCTGGACCACACCGAAATGGCTGACGACATGACCCCGCTGTATCAGTCGATCGTCGACAACGTACCCGCGCCGAAAGTCGACCGTGACGGCCCGTTCCAGATGCAGATCTCGGCACTGGACTACAACAGCTTCCTGGGTGTGATCGGTGTTGGCCGTATCGCTCGTGGTCGCGTCAAGCCGAACACCCCGGTCGTGGCTATCGGTGCCGACGGCAAGAAGCGCAACGGTCGTATCCTCAAGCTGATGGGTCACCACGGTCTGCACCGTGTAGACGTTGAAGAAGCAGCTGCCGGCGACATCGTCTGCATCAGCGGCATGGACTCGCTGTTCATCTCCGACACCCTGTGCCACCCGGACACCGTTGAAGCGATGAAGCCGTTGACCGTCGACGAGCCAACCGTTTCCATGACCTTCCAGGTAAACGACTCGCCATTCTGCGGTAAAGAAGGCAAGTTCGTGACTTCCCGTAACATCAAGGAACGTCTGGACAAAGAGCTGCTGTACAACGTTGCACTGCGCGTTGAAGAAGGCGACTCGGCTGACAAGTTCAAGGTCTCGGGCCGTGGCGAACTGCACCTCTCGGTTCTGATCGAAACCATGCGTCGCGAAGGCTTCGAAATGGCTGTAGGCCGTCCGGAAGTGATCATCCGTCTGGTTGACGGCGTGAAGCACGAACCGTTCGAAAACGTCACCATCGACCTGCCGGAAGAATCCCAGGGCAAGGTGATGGAAGAGATGGGCCTGCGTAAGGGCGACCTGACCAACATGGTGCCGGATGGCAAGGGCCGTGTACGTCTGGAATACAACATCCCTGCTCGTGGTCTGATCGGTTTCCGTAACCAGTTCCTGACCCTGACCAACGGCGCTGGCATCCTGACTTCGATCTTCGACCGTTACGACGTGATGAAGTCCGGCGACATGTCCGGCCGTCAGAACGGCGTTCTGGTTTCGGTTGAAACCGGCAAGGCACTGACCTACTCCCTGGAAACCCTCCAGGCGCGTGGCAAGCTGTTCGTCGAACACGGCCAGGAAATCTACGGCGGCCAGATCGTTGGTCTGAACAGCCGTGACAACGACCTGGGCGTGAACCCTACCAAGGGCAAGAAGCTCGACAACATGCGTGCTTCGGGTAAAGACGAAACCATCGCCCTGGTTCCACCTGTTCGCTTCACCCTGGAACAGGCTCTGGAATTCATCCAGGACGACGAGCTGTGCGAAGTGACGCCTAAGTCGATCCGCCTGCGCAAGAAGATCCTGGACGAAAGCGAGCGTACCCGCGCCGCCAAGAAAGCCAAGAACTGATTTAGCCCAGGCTGAATGAAAAACGCCCCCGGTTGTGAGACCGGGGGCGTTTTTTTGTGCCTGGGATTTATATAGTGCCTGTGAGGGCCCCTTCGCGAGCAGGCTCGCTCCCACAGTGGTTACTTGTCGGACGCAAGATGTGAACGACATAAGGCCCCTGTGGGAGCGAGCCTGCTCGCGAAGACGGTATTGCAGGCGCCGCTAAACCATCAGTCGATCAAAATCGATCCAGCGTCCGCGGATTACGCTCGCGCTCCACTTCCTTGGGCTTGTAGGCGCAATACCCCGGCCGTGGCCCGACCCGTGGATGATTGCGGCAGGTGTCCGGGCGCTTTTCGTAAATGGTGCACAGCCGGCTCTTGCGGTCCAGATACAGGCAATCGTTGTTGCTCATGCGCTGGAGCGTGAAGATTTCCGATTTCTGGTTGTAGCGCTCGACGATCCCTTCCTTTTGCAGGCGCTTGGCGATGTTTTTCGGCGGGTCGCCCAGCTCGAACTCATCGACGATGCCGATGCGGATCAGGTCCTTGATCTTGACCTCCACCGGCAGCGTGCAGCAGCTCGACACGCAGGAACCGCACATCGGGGCGGAATACTTCGCCCAGGTATCGAGTCGGTCGATCTCCGCGGCGGCGATCAGGTTGGGCTTCATCATCACGGTTTACCAGCATGCATCAGGGCGCGCGATCATACCGGGACTGGTGAAATTTTGAACGACCATCTGCCGGTTTTTTTTACCTCGCGGCAAAACCCCGCCTGGACCGGCACGGCCCCTGCATTCACTCGGCTATCTGGCAATTCTCTGGCGGCGATTCTCCGACACCGGGGAAAAACCACCGAACCAAGAGCCCGTACCGTCTGTCAGACCGTCTAGGCTCAGACATTTCCATGCTCGTTCGAGGTCTCATCAATGACTCAAGAACCACTTGTTCGCGAAGCCGAGGTTGCGGCTTTTCGCGACGCCGTGTTGACCAAACTCACTTATGCCGTCGGCAAGGACCCCGATCATGCGTTTGATCACGATTGGTTCGAAGCCATCGCCCTCGCTGCCCGAGACCATATGGTCGAACACTGGATGGACCATACGCGGCAGATCTACCGAAAGGGCCAGAAGCGCGTCTACTACCTCTCCCTGGAGTTTCTCATCGGCCGGCTGCTGTACGACAGCCTGAGCAACCTCGGCTTGCTGGACACCGCCCGCGAAGCCTTGACCGAGCTGGGTGTGGACCTTGAGCGCATCCGTCTGCTGGAGCCCGACGCGGCCTTGGGCAACGGCGGTCTCGGCCGTTTGGCGGCGTGCTTCATGGAAAGCATGTCGACCCTCGGTATCGCCGGCCATGGTTATGGCATTCGTTACGAGCACGGCCTGTTCCGCCAGGCGATTGTCGACGGCTGGCAACAGGAGCAGACCGAACACTGGCTGGACTTCGGCAACCCGTGGGAATTCGAGCGTCCGGAGGTCGTCTACCCGATCGGTTTCGGCGGCAGCGTCGAAACGGTCACCGACGACACCGGCAAGACCCGGCAGGTCTGGTCTCCGGCCGAAACCGTGCGGGCGATTGCCTATGACACGCCGGTCGTCGGCTGGCGTGGTGCCAGCGTCAATACCCTGCGGCTGTGGCGCGCCCGAGCCGTGGAAGACCTGCACCTGGAGCGCTTTAACGCTGGCGACCACCTCGGCGCCGTAGCGGAAGTGGCCCGCGCCGAGAGTATTTCGCGCGTGCTGTATCCCGCCGACAGCACCGAAGCCGGCCAGGAACTGCGCCTGCGCCAGGAATATTTTTTCGTCGCTGCTTCGCTGCAGGATTTGCTGCGCCGCCATCGCAACATGCACACCTCGGTACTGACCCTGGGCGATCACGCGGCGATCCAGCTCAACGACACCCACCCGTCGATTGCCGTGGCTGAGCTGATGCGCCAGCTGGTGGACGTCTACGACGTGGCGTGGGACGCGGCCTGGCAGATCACCCAGGACACGCTCTCCTACACCAACCACACGCTGCTGCCTGAAGCCCTGGAAACCTGGCCGGTGGGGCTGATGGAGCGCATGTTGCCGCGGCACATGCAGATCATCTACCTGATTAACGCCCAGCATATCGATTCGCTGCGGGCCAAGGGCGTGCACGATTTCGACGTGTTGCGCTCGGTGTCGCTGATCGAAGAAGACAACGGTCGCCGGGTGCGCATGGGTAACCTCGCGTTCCTCGGTTCCCACAGCGTCAACGGCGTGTCCGGACTGCACACGCAACTGATGCGGAGCACCGTATTTTCTGAGCTGCACAAACTTTACCCGGACCGGATCAACAACAAGACCAACGGCATCACTTTCCGCCGCTGGCTGTTCCAGGCCAACGCCGAACTGACCTCGATGATGGTCGACGCCCTCGGCCCGAGCGTGCTCGACAACCCCGAGGAGCGGCTGATCGAACTGGAGCCGTTTGCCGACAAACCGGCGTTTCGTAAGCAATTCGCCGAGCAGCGCCTGCACAGCAAGAAAGCCCTGGCCTACCTGATCCACGAGCGGCTGGGCATTGCCGTCAACCCGGCGGCGATGTTCGACGTGCAGGTCAAGCGGATCCACGAGTACAAACGCCAGTTGCTCAACCTGATGCACACCGTGGCGCTGTACCAGGCGATCCGCGCCGAGCCTGAGGTGGATTGGGTGCCGCGGGTGAAGATCTTCGCCGGCAAGGCCGCCGCCAGTTATCACCAGGCCAAGCTGATTATCAAGCTGACCAACGACATCGCCCGGGTGGTCAACAACGACCCGACCGTGCGCGGCTTGCTCAAAGTGGTGTTCCTGCCCAACTACAACGTCAGCCTGGCCGAAAGCATCATTCCGGCGGCGGACCTGTCGGAGCAGATTTCCACGGCCGGTTTCGAGGCCTCGGGTACCAGCAACATGAAGTTCGGCCTCAACGGCGCGCTGACCATCGGCACGATGGACGGCGCCAACGTGGAAATGCATGACCGCGTCGGTGGCGAGCACATGTTCATCTTCGGCCTGACCGCCGAGCAGGTGGAAGCGCGCAAGCGCAACGGCGAATTCAGTGCCGCGCCGGACATCGCCGCATCCCATCGCCTCAACGATGTGCTGCAAGCGATTCGTGGCGGGGTGTTCTCGCCTGACGATCCGATGCGCTACACCGGGCTGGTGGACTCGCTGGTGGATTACGACCGCTTCCTGGTCTGTGCCGATTTCGACGCCTACTGGAACGCCCAGGCCAAAGTCGAGGAGAGGTGGCACGATCCCAAGCAATGGTGGCGCTCGGCGGTGCTCAACACCGCGCGCATGGGCTGGTTCTCCTCGGACCGGACCATTCGCGAATACGCCACCGATATCTGGAAGGCCCTGGACTGACTGTTGCAAGAAATGTGAGCGAAGCCCAACGGCGGTAGGGCTTCGTCGATATACTAGGCGTCAGTTTCGCCGGGCTGCGGTGTCGCAGCTCAGTCAAAAGTAGCCCTGTGGGAGCGAGCCTGCTCGCGAAAGCGGTTTCTCAGCCAACTTCGATGTTGGGTCTGAGGCCCTCTTCGCGAGCAGGCTCGCTCCCACAAGGTATGTGCCGTGCTACTAGACTGAGCCAGACCCCACATCACCCCGGTCATGCCCGCAACGGGCCGCCTAGGGATATCGACCATATGCAATGGATTTTGACACTGTTGGGCCTGGCACTCGGCTGGGTGGTGGAAGAGTCGTTTGCCGACGCGCTGATCGGTGCGCTGGTGGGGCTTGGCATCGCCCAGTCGTTTCGACTGGGACGCCTGGGTATCCAGGCCGCCAAGCAACAGATCCTGCTGCAAGAAGCCCAACGCAGCTTGCTCACGCTGGAAGCGCGTCTGGCGGTGCTCGAACGCGGCAACGTGGCCGAACCGAGTGAACCGGCTCCAGCGCCGGAAATCGTCGTTGCCCAAGCGGCGAAGCCCGAGGCGCGCACCGAGCCGGAGCTCATCTGGCAACTGCCGCCAGAACTCGAACCAATCCCCGCGATGGCCACCCAGGCCAGCCAGCCGTTACCCGATGACGTTTGGAAACCCGCGCCCGAAACATCCAGTCGGCGCGCAACCCGCGACTTCGAACCTCTGCCCCTGGAACCGAGGACTACCGAGCCGGCGGCGCCTCGCGGTCCGAATCTGATCGATCGTGCCTGGACGGGCGCGCGCAACTGGCTGTTTGGCGGCAACACCGTGCTGCGGGTCGGCGTGGTGCTGTTGTTCCTCGGCCTGGCCTTCCTGCTGCGCTACGCCACCGAAGGCATGGTAGTGCCGATCGAGTTGCGTTACGCCGGCGTCGCGGCCAGTGCCTTGGGCCTGTTGGGCCTGGGCTGGTGGTTGCGCCATCGCAACAGCAACTATGCGTTGATGTTGCAAGGGACGGGGATCGCGGTGCTATACCTGACCGTGTTCGCTGCCATGCGCCTGCACCCGCTGCTCGATTCCAAGGCTGCCCTGGGCCTGTTGGTTGCAGTCACGGTGTTTTCCGCGATCCTGGCCGTTACCCAGAATGCCCTGGGGCTGGCGGCAGCTGCCGCACTGGGCGGCTTCGCCGCGCCGATCCTGACCTCCACCGGCAGCGGCAACCATGTCGCGCTGTTCAGCTATTTCATCCTGCTCAATACCGGCATCTTCGCGATTGCCTGGTTCCGCGCCTGGCGCCTGCTCAACCTGATCGGCTTCGTCGGCACTTTCGGCATCGGTTTCGCCTGGGGCCTGCGTTCCTATACGCCGGAGCTGCTCTGGAGCACTGAGCCGTTCCTCATGGTGTTCTTCCTGATGTACCTGGCGATCGGGTTGCTGTTCACCCGGCGCAAGCTGCTGGAAATGAGCGATGCGCCTGAAGATGACAGCCGCCAGGCGCTGCTGCGCTGGTCGGCGCGCAAGGGTGACTACGTGGACGGCAGCATGCTGTTCGGTCCGCCGCTGGTGGGCTTCGGCTTGCAGTTCGCGTTGGTGCAGCATCTGGAATTCGCCGCCGCCTTCAGCGCCCTGGCCCTGGGCATGATCTACATGGGGCTGGCCCGCGTATTGATGGGCGGGCGCGCTGTATTGCTGGCCGAAACCTGCCTCGCCCTAGGCGTGATTTTCACCAGCCTGGCGATTCCCCTTGGCCTCGACGCCCGTTGGACTGCCGCAGCGTGGGCGGTGGAAGGCGCCGGGATCTTCTGGCTCGGCCTGCGTCAGCAGCGACCTTTTGCGCGAATCTTTGCCCTGTTGCTGCAATTGGGGTCGGCGCTGGCCTTCGTCAGCGAACTGCATAGCGGCGAAGGTAGCCTGCTGGAAGGTTCGTGGCTGGGCGCGTTGATGCTCGGTGGTGCCTTGCTGTTCAGCTTCTACCAACTGCGCCAGGCCGAGCCCGGGCACGCCGCAAGTTGGGAGCTGCGCGGGCAACCCGTGCTGGCGGTGCTGGGGCTTGGCTTCCTCTACCTGCTGGCACCGCTGTTTTTATTTATTCATGGCACTGCCATCGCCTGGGCACTGGCCGGGCTGGCGACGCTGTTCGTCGGCCTGCGCCTGCAATCACGCAGCTTCCTGTTTACCGCGTTCGCCGTGCAACTGCTCGGCGGTGCGCTGTTCCTGCTGCGTCTGCAAGGCGCCGAAGGCGATTCGGCGGCGGTGTTCAACGCTGGTTGGAGCGGTCTGCTCAGCGCCTCGTTGATCGGCCTGGCATTGATCGGCGGTATGTTGCTGGCGGCGCGCGACGACATGGTGCGCAACGATGTGCGCTTGCTGCGCGGCTTGTCGGTGGTGTTGCTGGCCGGGTTGGTGTTGATCAATCTTGCGGTGCTGTTCGTGTTGCCCTGGCAAACGGCGAGCGGCGTGTGGGCGGCCAGTGGTCTGTTGATCATCTGGCTGAGCCTGTACCTGAAGCAGCGCGTGAGCTTTGTCTTTGGCCTGCTGCTGCAAGTGATTGGCGGTGCGGCTTTCTTGATGGCCGGGCCGGCGCTGCTGGGCTCGCTTGATGCCGAGGATCTGCGTCCCTTGGCCCACAGCGGATTCTGGACACCGTTGGTGCTGGGGCTGGCTGCGCTGGTGGGCGCATGGCGTCTGCAAAAGGCGCACGCGGCGCGGGAACTCGATGCCTTGAGTTTGCAGCGCCTGTCCGAGCTGCTGCTGATCTGGGGCGCCGGTTGGTGGGCGCTGGCGTGGGCCAGCGAAGTGCTGCGCTTTGCCCCGCAGAACCTGCAGGGCAGTTTGTTGTTGATTGTCGCGGCCGCCAGTGTGGCGGTGTGGACCGTTGCGGCGCTGCGCTTGAAGTGGGCGGCAATGGGATTGCTCTGCACCTTGTTGATTCCAGCAGCAGGCTGTGTGCTGGTGGCGATCGGGCACAGCCGTTATCACCCGGCGGCGGATTTCGGCTGGCTGGCCTGGCTGGCGGTATTTGCCGTGCATTTCCTGTCGCTCAAGCGCCTGGCCGCGACGCTGCCGACCCAGGCGCGCAGCACGGCCCATGTGCTCGGTTGCTGGTTATTGATGGCCGTGCTGATGCTGGAGTTGCGTTACGGCCTGCTGTTGCTGTCCGAGCAGTACAATGCCTGGCGGTGGTTGGCCTGGGCGATCCTGCCAGGCCTCTACCTGGTGCTGATGGCCACGCCGCGTACCTTGCCGTGGCCGGTCTCGGCCCAACCGCGCGAATACCGCGTCTACGCGGCGGCGCCCATGGCATTGTTGATGCTCGGTTGGTTCTGGCTGACAAACACCTTCAGTGATGGCAACTCGGAGCCGCTGCCTTATGTGCCGTTGCTCAATCCGTTGGAACTGGGTCTGCTGTTCGCCTTGTTCGGTATCTATGTGTGGGCCCGCAATGCCGTGGAGCAAACGACGAACCGCTGGAGTCGGATCGGACAGGTCGCTCAGTTGATCGCCGGTGTGTCGCTGTTCGCGTTCTTCACCGCCTTGGTGATGCGCACTGCGCACCAGTGGATGGATGTGCCGTTCGAGCTGGATGCATTGCTTGAATCGATGTTCGTGCAGGCCGGATTGTCCATTGTCTGGACCCTGATCGCCCTGGGCCTGATGATTGGCGGACACCTGCGGCATCGTCGCGAGGTGTGGCTGATCGGCGCGGCGTTGATTGCGGTGGTGGTGGCCAAGTTGTTCTTTGTCGAATTGAGTAACCGTGGTGGTCTGGCGCGGATCGTGTCGTTCATCGGCGTGGGCGTGTTGCTGTTGGTGGTCGGCTACTTTGCGCCGCTGCCGCCCAAACGCCCGGAGCCGGCCGTGGATGCCGAGCCGCCGATGCCTGTCAGTGAGGGAGTGTCATCTTGAGTCGCAAGTTGAGTCGAATCGGGCTGGGCGTGGTGGGATTGTGGGTGGCCATGTCGGCCGCGGCACAGGAACAACCGCAAGACTTCGCCCATCAGGTGCCGTTGGCCTTGAGCGGCGAGGGGCCGTGGTATCGCCTGGCGTTGCCGCTGGACGTCCAGTTGCAGGCGCGCCAGACCGACCTGAGCGACTTGCGGGTCTTCAACGCGGCGGGCCAGGCCCAGGCCTACGCATTGGTTCGCGAGTCGGCGCAGAGCCGGGAAAGTCGCACGCTCACCGATGTGAAATGGTTCCCGCTGTACAACGCCGCCGATGACAGCGAGCGTGCGCCCAGCGTGCGTGTGCAATCGAACGCCAACGGCACGCTGGTGGAAGTCCAGCCGTCCAGTCGGCTCGAGGCGGGCGAGGAAGAGTTGCGCGGCTGGTTGCTGGACGCCAGCGCGATCAAGGCGCCGTTGCAGCAACTGATCCTCGACTGGACCAGCGAGCGCGATGGCTTCCAGCGTTTCACCATCGAAGCCAGCGACGACTTGCAGCACTGGCAGCCGTGGGGCGAAGGCCAGATCGCGCGGCTGACGTTTGCCGATGAACGGGTCGAGCAGCATGAGGTGAGCTTGCCGGGGCAGTCGGCGCGCTACTTGCGACTGCTGTGGGATTCGCCGTCCTCGGCGCCCGTATTGACCTCGGCCCAGCTGCAAAGCGCCAGCCGCGAAAGCCTGCCACTGCCGTTGGTCTGGTCGCAGCCGCTGGCCGGTGGCACGACCAAGGCCGGCGAATACACCTGGCAGTTACCCATGGGGTTGAACGTCGAACAGGTGCAGATCGAGTTGAGCCAGGCCAACACCCTGGCGCCGGCGACCCTGGCCGGTCGCCGCGAAAGCAGCCAACCCTGGCAGCCGATGGGCAGCGGTCTGCTCTATCGCCTGACCCAGAATGGCCAGGACGTGTTGCAAAACCAGCTGCAACTGTCCGGCCAGACCGTTCAACAGCTTAAGCTGACGGTGGACGAGCGCGGCGGTGGCCTGGGCGCCGAGGCCCCGGCCCTGCGCTTTGCCGTGCGTCCGACCCAGGTGGTGTTCCTGGCGCGCGGCGAGGGCCCCTGGCGCCTGGCGCTGGGCAGCTCGACAGTCAAGGCGGCCAGTTTGCCGTTGACTACGCTGGTGCCCGACTACAAACCTTCACGGCTGGCGACGTTGGGTACGGCAACGGTGAACGGCACGGCCACGTCGACCCCGAGAGTCGAAACCACGCCTGCGCCCGTCGAGACCAACTGGAAAAAAATCGGCTTGTGGGCGGTCTTGCTGCTGAGTGTGCTGTTCCTCGCAGCGATGGCGTTCA
Source organism: Pseudomonas sp. R1-15 (assembly GCF_051132085.1). Lineage (NCBI taxonomy): Bacteria > Pseudomonadati > Pseudomonadota > Gammaproteobacteria > Pseudomonadales > Pseudomonadaceae > Pseudomonas > Pseudomonas sp. R1-15. Next base: position 398,574 of record NZ_CP071660.1, read on the forward strand.
GCCTGTTGCGCAAGCCACCGGTCAAGAACTGAGGTGTGTTCATCGCGAGCAAGCTCGCTCCCACAATAAACCGCGTTCGTCGGAACAACTCGGTCAACTGTGGGAGCGAGCCTGCTCGCGATGACGTCCTGCCAATCAATAGAAATACCCAAGCGAACCGACACCCCGTGAACTCAATCCTCCATATCCCGTCTCATAGGAGGAATTAACTCCCGACTCGCGCTAAACTGCGCGGGTTTTCCGCCCCCTATTCTTCGGAGCCGTCCATGTCCCGCGTTACCTTGAGTCGCTATTTGATTGAGCAGACCCGCAGCAACAATACCCCTGCCGATCTGCGCTTTTTGATCGAAGTGGTGGCGCGTGCGTGCAAGGAAATCAGCCACGCCGTCTCCAAGGGCGCGCTGGGTGGTGTCCTTGGCAGCATGGGCACCGAGAACGTGCAGGGCGAAGTGCAGAAGAAGCTCGACGTACTGTCCAACGAAATCCTGCTCGAAGCCAACGAGTGGGGCGGTCACCTGGCCGGCATGGCGTCCGAGGAAATGGACAATGCCTACCAGATCCCGGGCAAGTATCCCAAGGGCGCCTACCTGCTGGTGTTCGACCCGTTGGACGGCTCGTCGAACATCGACATCAACGCGCCGGTCGGCACCATCTTCTCGGTACTGCGTTGCCCGAACGAGTACCTGAGCCAGAACGAAGCGCTGAACGAAAAGGCCTTCCTGCAGCCAGGCACCGAACAGGTCGCCGCCGGCTATGCCATCTACGGGCCTCAGACCATGCTGGTACTGACCCTGGGCGACGGCGTGAAAGGCTTCACCCTGGATCGCGAGATGGGCAGTTTTGTCCTGACCCACGAAGACATCACCATTCCTGAGACCACCCAGGAGTTCGCCATCAACATGTCCAACCAGCGTCACTGGGAAGCCCCGGTACAACGCTACGTCAGCGAGTTGCTGGCCGGCGAAGAAGGCCCGCTGAAGAAGAACTACAACATGCGCTGGGTCGCCGCGATGGTTGCCGATGTGCACCGCATCCTGACCCGTGGCGGCTTGTTCATGTACCCGCGCGACAGCCGCGAGCCGTCCAAGCCAGGCAAGCTGCGCCTGATGTACGAAGCCAACCCGATGTCGTTCCTGGTGGAGCAGGCCGGTGGCGCTTCCACCGATGGCCACCAGCGCATTCTCGACATCAAGCCTGAAGGCCTGCACCAGCGCGTAGCGGTGTTCCTCGGCTCGAAAGAAGAAGTGGCCCGCGCCACGGCCTACCACAAGGAATAAATCATGGCCGAGCCCTGGCAGCCGTTGCTCGATTGGTGGTTTGGCACAGCCGAAAAACCAGATGAGATCGCGGCTGACAAGGGCAAGCTATGGTTCGGCAAAGGCCATGATCGCCAGGCGCAAGAGCGCTTCGGTGATCAGGTCGAGCAGGCACTGGCCGGCGGATTGACCGATTGGGCGCAACGCCCGGAAGGTTGGCTGGCCTTGGTGCTGCTACTGGATCAACTTCCCCGGATGATCTATCGCAACACCCCCGAAGGTTTTTCCGGCGATCTGCGTGCCCAAGCGCTGGTAGCACAGGGACTGGCGGCGGGTTTCGACCGGCAACTCAAGCCCATCCAGCGCGTATTCATTTATCTGGTACTCGAACACTGCGAAAACCTCGCCGTACAGAACGAAGCCGTGTCGCGGTTCATCGAGTTGGTTCGAGAACAGCCCGAGGCGCAGCGTGCGGTGTTTGAGGACAACCTGGATTATGCCGAACGGCATCAGAAGATCATTGCCCGGTTTGGCCGCTTTCCCCATCGCAATGCGGTGTTGGGGCGAGAGTCTACGGCTGAGGAGCTGGAATTCCTGAAGAGGCCTGGGTCCAGGTTCTGAATGGTGTGGTGGCCGCTATTGCCATCGCGAGCAGGCTCGCTCCCACAGTCGATCGCGTTTCTCTGATAGAACTCAGTCAACTGTGGGAGCGAGCCTGCTCGCGAAGGGGCCCGCAAGAAATCAGATTCGGAAACTACCCACCAATTGCTTCAACCGCGCCGCCTGCTGTTCCAGGTCGGAACAGGCACGCAGGGTGGCCTGCAGGTTTTCCACGCCTTCCTGGTTTAGCGTGTTGATCTCGTTGATGTCGACGTTGATCGATTCCACCACGGCGGTCTGTTCTTCGGTGGCGGTCGCCACGGACTGGTTCATGCCGTCGATTTCACCGATGCGCTGGGTCACGCTGCCCAGGCGTTCGCCGGCCTGGTTGGCGATGCTGACGCTGCCTTCGCTCTGGCGCTGACTGTCGGTCATGGTCAGTACCGCTTCCCGCGCGCCGACCTGCAACTCTTCGATCATCTTCTGCACTTGCTGCGCCGAATCCTGGGTACGGTGGGCCAGGTTGCGCACTTCATCGGCAACCACCGCGAAACCGCGACCGGCTTCCCCGGCGCGGGCGGCTTCGATGGCAGCGTTCAAGGCGAGCAGGTTGGTCTGCTGGGAAATGCTGGTGATCACTTCCAGGATCTGGCCGATGTTCACCGTGTTGCTGTTCAGGGTTTCGATGTTGCCGCACGAATCGCTGATCTTGGCCGAAAGCTGCTGCATCGCCGTGATGGTTTTATCCACCACTTGCTGGCCATCTTCGGCCAGGCTGCGGGCCTCGCTGGAATGTTGCGAGGCGAGGGCGGCGTTCTGGGCGATCTCCTGGGCGGCGGCGCCGAGCTGGTTGATGGCCGCGGCCACGCTGCTGGTCCGCGAGGCCTGCTGGTCGGAGTTGTACATCGACGAGTTGGACGCGCTGACCACCCGCAGGGCGACTTCGTTGACCTGGCCGGTCGCCGATGCCACTTCGCGGATCGAGGTATGGATACGCTCGACGAAGCGGTTGAACGAGGTGCCCAGCGCGCCGAATTCGTCCTGGCCATGAATGGTCAGGCGGCGGGTCAGGTCGCCTTCGCCTTCGGCGATATCGTGCATCGCGCGGCCCATGGTCAGCAGCGGTTGCATCAGCACTCGGATCAGCATGCCCAGGAGGGCAATGATGAACACCACGGCAATGACCATGGCGATCAGCGCCGAGGTGCGAAACTCACTGAGCATCGCCAGGGCGGTGTCTTTATCGAGCACCAGCGCCACGTACCAGTTGGCACCGGGTACGCCATTGACCTGGGTAAAGGAGATGAATTGGGTCTTGCCGTCGAGTTCGACTTCCTTCAGGCCCGGGCCGATTTGCGGTGCGCCGTTGGGGTAGGCCTCGGCAAGCGTCTTGAGGACACGCTTGCTGTCGGGGTGGATCAGGATCTTGCCGTCGGCGCTGACGATGAACGCATGACCATGGCCGCCGAAGTTCAGCGAGTTGATGATGGCGCTGACGCTCGACAGATCGATATCTGCGCCAGCCACGCCGATCATCTGGTTCTGACGCTGTACCGGCGTAGCAACGGTGATCACCAGCTTGCCCGACGAGGCCGCGATGTAGGGCTCGGTGACGATGGTCTGCTGGGCGCTATTGGCGGCCTTATACCAGCCACGGGCGCGCGGGTCATAGTCGGCGGCACGATTACCGGCCGGTATCGAGAACATCACACCGTCGGTACCGCCGAAATAGCTGAGCTGGAAATTGCCGGTGTAGGCGGGCAGGCCCACGGCGCGCTTCAGGCTCTCGGCACTGTTTCCGTCGATGGCTATTTGCTGGGCCAGCGATTGCAGCAATTGGATTCGGCCTTCGACCCATGTCTGGATATTACGACTGGTCAGGTTGCCGAGTTCCTGCATTGACGTCTCGGTGCTGGTGTTGAGACTTTGTCGTTGACGATAGTCGTTGAACAGGATGAAACAGGCGAATGCGACGGCCACCACAAGGGCGGCAGCCAGCAGGATTTTATGGCTGAATTTCATGTTTCTGGTCATTAAGAACGCTACCGCGTAGGGACGGGTCAGGAAGGGCTGCCAATTTGCCATAGTGCAAGATTTTGCGCTGTTACTTTTTATCGGCGCAAAAGCCCGTCCCATCAGGCGTGGAGGGGGCGATCCCGACGAAAGGCACGACCGCGTCACAAACCGGTTGATTTCCGATGAAACACCGCTGCACAGCCAATAAATACCAGGGGCACGAGGGAACCAGACAGGGGTTTTCTCTTCTAAGGATCAGGTTGGCACCCTGCCACCTCCCTTCTGCTCCAGGAGTTACACCATGTCGCTGCGATCCATCGCCCTGCTGTTTGTGTGCGTCGTCTTGACCGCATGCAGCAAGGTTAACCAGGAAAACTATTCGAAGCTGTCGGCTGGCATGCCCAAGGCCGAAGTCGAAACGTTACTGGGGAAACCGACTGATTGTTCGGGCGCGCTCGGCATGTCCAGCTGCACCTGGGGCGACCAGAAAAGCTTTATCAGCGTGCAGTATGCCGGTGACAAAGTGTTGATGTTTTCCGGCCAAGGCCTGAAGTAACCTGAAGTAAACCGGGGCCAAGCGCCCACGGGAGAAAAAAATAATGATGCGGTTAGTTTTTGTGCTTTTGGCTGGCCTGGTATTGGCCGGCTGTGCCTCTTCTGGCGTAGACCCGTTGGCGCCCAAGACAGTCAACAGCGTCAATCTCAAGCGGTACCAAGGGACCTGGTACGAACTGGCCCGCCTGCCGATGTACTTCCAGCGCAACTGCGCGCAATCCGAAGCGCATTACACCCTCAAGCCTGACGGCAACATGGACGTATTCAACCGCTGCCTGACCTCCGACTGGAAATGGGAAGAGGCCAGGGGCACGGCTTACCCGCAAGTGCCGGGTAAAACCGACAAGCTCTGGGTCGAATTCGATACCTGGTTCTCGCGGATCCTGCCGGGCGTGGCAAAAGGGGAATATTGGGTGTTGTACGTCAGCGATGACTACAAGACCGCCATCGTCGGCGACCCGAGCCGGCGCTACATGTGGTTGCTCTCCCGCACGCCGACGGTGAAGGTGGATGTGCGTGAAGAACTGCTGAGCAAGGCCCGCCAGCAGGGCTATGACACGACGCGGTTGGTCTGGCGCGCATCGGACCGGCAGATGGCGAAGACTTCGGACTGACTCCGTAACATCTGTGGGAGCGAGCCTGCTCGCGAAGAGGGCTTCACATTCAACACATAAGTTGATTGATGGTCCGCCTTCGCGAGCAGGCTCGCTCCCACATTGTTGTTATGAGGATCAGCCCAGCAGCTCGCGCAACACCTGGGTGAACGCCCGTGCGCTTTCCTCTTCGCCGGCATGGCGCCCATCGCGCACCACCCACTTGCCACCCACCATCACATCCCGCACCTGGCGATCGCCACCGGCGAACAGCCAACGATTGAGAATACCGTCGCCGTTGGCCGTGGCCAGGTACGGATCGTTGCCATCAAGCACCAGCCAATCGGCGCGCTTCCCTACTGCGAAAGCACCGATGGGTTGTCCCAGGGCCTGGGCGCCACCGTCCAGCGCGGCGTCATACAGCGTGCGCCCAACCATCGGTTGGTCTGTTCGATACAACCGGTTGCGCCGCTGGTCTCGCAAACGCTGGCCGTATTCCAGCCAACGCAACTCTTCCACCACACTCAACGACACATGGCTGTCGGAACCGATGCCCATCCGCCCACCTTGGGCGAGGAAGTCCACGGCCGGGAAAATCCCGTCGCCAAGATTGGCTTCAGTGGTCAGGCACAACCCGGCAATCGCCCGGCTCCTGGCCATGAGGCTGACTTCCTGGGGGTTGGCGTGCGTTGCGTGAACCAGGCACCAGCGCTGGTCGACTTCGGTATTCTCGTACAGCCACTCCAGCGGCCGCGCGCCACTCCAGCTCAGGCAATCGTCGACTTCCTTTTGCTGTTCGGCGATGTGGATATGCACCGGGCAATGCCGATCACTGGCGGCCAGTACGTCCTTGATCTGTCCGGGCGTCACGGCGCGCAAGGAGTGGAAACACAAGCCCAGCGCCTGATTGGCTTGCCCGGCCAGGACAGGTTGCAAGCGCTCCTGAAGCTTCAGGTAGTTTTCGGTGCTGTTGATGAACCGGCGCTGCCCCTCGTTGGGCGCCTGGCCGCCGAAGCCGGAATGGCTGTAGAGCACCGGCAGCAACGTCAGGCCGATGCCGGCGGCGCTGGCGGCTTGGCTGATGCGCAGCGCCAGTTCGGCCGGGTCAGCGTAGGGCGCGCCGTCGACGTCATGGTGCACGTAATGGAACTCGGCGACCGAGGTGTAGCCGGCCTTGAGCATTTCGATGTACAGCTGGCGGGCGATAATGCCGAGTTGCCCGGGGCTGATTTTCCCGACGAGGCGGTACATCAGGTCACGCCATGTCCAGAAGCTGTCGTTGGGGTTGCCGGCCACCTCAGCCAGTCCGGCCATGGCCCGCTGGAAAGCATGGGAATGCAGGTTCGGCATGCCTGGCAAGAGCGGGCCGTCCAGTCGTTCGGCGCCGTCTGCGTGGGCGTCGGCCTGGATGTGGGTCAGGATGCCGTTGGCATCGACCTCAAGACGTACATCATTGGCCCATCCACTAGGCAGCAGCGCGCGTTCGGCAAAGAAGGCGGACATGGTTGACCCTCATCTGTGAAATTTGTATATACATATACAGACGTTTGCCTGGCCGGTAAACTCCGGCAAGCTAGCCACCTAATTTGCAGAACAGGGAACCGCCGTGCCGACTCCGCCTGCCAAACCGCCGCTGGCCGCAACCATGGGTGACAGTCCGGCGCCCTTGTATGCCCCGCGTCAAACAGATGATTACCCAGCAGATCGACAGTGGAAACTGGCCGCCGCACTACCGCGTGCCGTCGGAAAGCGAACTGGTCAGTCAGTTGGGCTTCAGCCGCATGACCATCAACCGTGCCCTGCGGGAGATGACCGCCGATGGCCTGTTGGTGCGCATGCAGGGTGTCGGCACGTTCGTCGCCGAGCCCAAGAGCCAGTCCGCGCTGTTCGAAGTGCACAACATCGCCGATGAAATCGCCTCCCGGGGTCATCGCCATACCTGCAAGGTGATTACCCTGGAAGAGGAGGCCGCCGGCTCCGAACGTGCCCTGGCCCTGGATATGCGCGAAGGCCAGAAGGTGTTCCACTCGTTGATCGTGCATTTCGAGAACGATATCCCCGTGCAAATCGAGGACCGTTTCGTCAACGCGCTGGTGGCGCCCGAGTATCTCAAGCAGGACTTCACCCAGCAAACGCCTTACGCCTACCTGAACCAGGTCGCGCCGCTGACCGAGGGGGAGCATGTGGTGGAAGCCATCCTGGCCGAGCCGAGCGAATGCAAGTTGCTGCAGATCGAAAGGGGCGAGCCGTGCCTGTTGATTCGTCGCCGCACCTGGTCGGGGCGCCAGCCGGTGACCGCCGCACGCCTGATTCATCCGGGCTCGCGCCACAGTCTGGAAGGGCGTTTCCACAAATGAGCCAGTTGAAGGTGTTACGCGCCGCGGATTACCCGCGCATGCCTTGGAAGAACGGTGGCGGCAGCACGGAAGAAATCACCCGCGATGCCGGCGCCGGCCTGGAAGGTTTCGGCTGGCGCCTGTCGATTGCCGATATTGGTGAGTCCGGTGGTTTCTCCACCTTCGCGGGCTACGAGCGGATCATCACGGTCTTGCAGGGTGATGGGATGACGCTTAACGTCGATGGCCACGCCACGCGGCCTCTGCATTCGCTGGACCCGTTTGCGTTCAGCGGTGAGAGCCACGTGCAATGCACATTGCTGGGCGGGCCGATTCGTGACTTCAACCTGATCTACGCGCCACAGCGTTACCGTGCACGATTGCAATGGTTGGGCGGCCAGCAGCGGTTTTTCAGCGAGGCGGGGACGGTGTTGGTGTTCAGTGCGGCTCCGGGGTTGGCTATCAAGATCGGGGAGTCCACCGTTGACTTGGGGCTTTACGATTGTCTGCAACTGAGCGGTAACACCGCACTGGTGGATGTCTCCATTCACGGTCAGTGCTGCGTGATTGAGCTGACGGCCCACTAAAAATCCGGCGAAAACGCTCTTGTGGCGAGGGAGCTTGCTCCCGCTGGGGCGCGCAGCGGCCCTGTTTTTTAGGTCTGCTTCACCCGAGGCGTCGGACCGGCCCAGCGGGAGCAAGCTCCCTCGCCACAAAAGCTCACCTAATTGTTCCCTCCATGCGCACCAACTTGTTACCGAACGCCCCAGCGTGGCGCAATACCACGCTTTTGTGTCCCTCCGACTTCCCCCTCCAAAACCCTTCTGAAAAATTTCATGCAGCTCGGCAGCCCTTCAATCACAGGGCTTTGAGCTCTATCCCAAACCGTCCCTGAACATCGGCTCCAACAAGTTGGCCGCTTGATTGCATATGCTTGTACATACAAGTAAAGACGTATGCGTATGAGTCGCCTGCATTCAACGCAACGTTCGCTGAATCGCTGCCCACTGCCCGGGCTGGTCTGGATTGATCGCTGAGGAGTTTTTGCTGTGACCGACGCTACCCGCAAACCTGAAAAATACCGTGACGTTGAAATCCGCGCGCCTCGCGGTAACACGCTGACCGCCAAGAGCTGGCTGGCTGAAGCGCCGCTGCGGATGTTGATGAACAACCTCGACCCGGAAGTGGCCGAGAACCCCAAGGAACTGGTGGTCTACGGTGGCATCGGTCGCGCGGCGCGCAACTGGGAATGCTACGACAAGATTGTCGAAAGCCTGACCAACCTGAATGACGACGAAACCCTGCTGGTGCAATCCGGCAAGCCGGTGGGCGTATTCAAGACCCACAGCAACGCTCCTCGCGTACTGATCGCCAACTCCAACCTGGTGCCGCACTGGGCCAGCTGGGAGCATTTCAACGAACTCGACGCCAAGGGCCTGGCCATGTACGGCCAGATGACCGCCGGCAGCTGGATCTACATCGGCAGCCAGGGCATCGTCCAAGGCACTTATGAAACCTTCGTCGAGGCTGGTCGCCAGCATTACGATTCCAACCTCAAGGGCCGTTGGGTCCTGACCGCAGGCCTGGGTGGCATGGGCGGCGCGCAACCGCTGGCCGCGACTTTGGCCGGTGCGTGCTCGCTGAACATCGAATGCCAGCAGGTCAGCATCGATTTCCGTCTGAAAACCCGCTACGTCGACGAGCAAGCCAAAGACCTCGACGACGCCCTGGCGCGCATCGAGAAATACACCGCCGAAGGCAAGGCAATTTCCATCGCGTTGTGTGGGAACGCCGCCGAAATACTCCCTGAAATGGTCCGTCGTGGTGTGCGCCCGGACATGGTCACCGACCAGACCAGCGCCCACGACCCGCTCAACGGTTACCTGCCGGCCGGCTGGACCTGGGACGAATACCGCGCCCGCGCCAAGACCGAACCTGCTGCCGTGGTAAAAGCCGCCAAGCAATCGATGGCCGTGCATGTCAAAGCCATGCTGGCCTTTCAGAAAATGGGCGTGCCAACCTTCGACTATGGCAACAACATCCGCCAGATGGCCCAAGAAGAGGGCGTCGAGAATGCCTTCGACTTCCCGGGCTTCGTCCCGGCGTATATCCGTCCGCTGTTTTGCCGGGGCATCGGCCCGTTCCGCTGGGCCGCGCTGTCGGGTGACCCGCAGGACATCTACAAGACCGACGCCAAGGTCAAGGAACTGATCCCCGACGACGCTCACCTGCACAACTGGCTGGACATGGCCCGCGAGCGCATCAGCTTCCAGGGCTTGCCGGCACGTATCTGCTGGGTTGGCCTGGGCCAGCGCGCCAAGTTGGGCCTGGCCTTCAACGAGATGGTGCGCAGCGGTGAGTTGTCGGCGCCGATCGTGATCGGCCGCGACCACCTGGACTCCGGCTCCGTTGCCAGCCCGAACCGTGAAACCGAATCCATGCAGGACGGCTCCGACGCCGTTTCCGACTGGCCGCTGCTCAATGCCTTGCTCAACACCGCCAGTGGCGCGACCTGGGTGTCGCTGCACCACGGTGGTGGCGTCGGCATGGGTTTCTCCCAGCACTCGGGCATGGTGATCGTCTGCGACGGCACCGACGAAGCGGCCGAGCGTATCGCCCGCGTACTGCATAACGATCCGGGCACTGGCGTCATGCGTCATGCCGACGCCGGTTACCAGATTGCCATTGATTGCGCGAAGGAGCAGGGGCTGAACCTGCCGATGATCACTGGTAAGTAAACGCAAAACCCAGGTGGGAGCGAGCCTGCTCGCGAAGGCGGCTTGTCATGCGAGGCATCTGTTGAATGACACACCGCTTTCGCGAGCAGGCTCGCTCCCACACATAAAAGCATCGCCCGAACCAGAACAATCCACAGAGGTTGAACCATGGCTGTCACCAGCACACGCGATAGCAGCAAGCCGTTTATCGAGAAACGATCGATCGACTACATCCCGGAAGCGGAGCGACACGGTCGGTTGTTGAGCCAGTTCACCCTCTGGATGGGGGCCAACCTGCAGATCACTGCAATTGTCACCGGCGCGTTGGCGGTGGTGCTTGGCGGTGATGTGTTCTGGTCGTTGATCGGTCTGCTGATCGGCCAGGTGCTCGGCGGTGGCGTCATGGCCTTGCATGCCGCGCAAGGGCCCAAGCTGGGCCTGCCGCAGATGATCTCCAGCCGGGTGCAGTTCGGTGTGTATGGCGCGGCCATCCCGATCGTGCTGGTGTGCCTGATGTACCTGGGTTTCACCGCCACGGGAACCGTGCTTTCCGGCCAGGCGCTGGGCCAGTTGTTTGGCGTCAGTGACAGTCTCGGCATCCTTATTTTCGCCAGTGTCATCGTGCTGGTGACGGTGCTCGGTTACCGGGTGATCCACTTCATTGGCCGGGTCGCCAGCGTCATTGGTGTGATTGCCTTTGTCTACCTGTTCGCTCGCCTGATCAGCCAGACGGACGTTGGCGCGCTCTTGCAAATTCGCCATTTCAGCTGGAGCAGTTTCTTGCTGGCGGTGTCGCTCGCGGCCTCCTGGCAGATCGCCTTCGGCCCCTACGTGGCTGACTACTCGCGGTACCTGCCGAGCAAGACGTCCTCGGTGAAAACCTTTTTCGCCGCCGGCGCGGGTTCCGTCATCGGCGCGCAGGTAGCGATGATCCTCGGCGTGTTTGCCGCCGCTTCGGCCAACGGGCAGTTCGCCGGTCACGAAGTGGCCTACATCGTAGGCCTGGGAGGCACCGGCGCCACCGCTGCGCTGCTGTACTTCAGCATCGCCTTTGGCAAGGTCACCATCTCCACGCTGAACTCCTACGGCAGCTTCATGTGCATCGCGACGATCATCAGCGGTTTCCGCGGGCACCTGAACGTAACGCGGTTGCAGCGTCTGGTCTTCGTGCTGGTCATCGTCGGCGCCGCGACCCTGATCGCGCTGCTCGGCCAGCACTCGTTCCTCGGTGCGTTCAAGTCTTTCATCCTGTTCTTGCTCGCATTCTTCACGCCGTGGAGCGCGATCAACCTGGTGGACTACTACTGCATCACGCGCGAGCGCTATGACGTGCCGGCACTGAACGACCCGAACGGTCGCTACGGTCGTTGGAACGCCCTCGGCATCAGCGTCTACGTCTTCGGTGTATTGGTTCAGTTGCCGTTCATCGCCACCAAGTTCTATACCGGCCCGTTGGTGAAAGCCATGGGTGGTGTGGATATCTCGTGGATCATCGGTCTGGTGGTTCCGGCGGCGCTGTATTACCTCATCGCCAGAAAGTGGCACAGCGCAGTACCCGATCAATTGATCCTGCCGGTCGAGCAGGACGCGGTTGACGCACAACCGAGCAGGGCGGGCCGCATCCAAGCGGTCTGATGGGACGTTGACAGGGCTGGATGCCTCTTGACTGCCGTAAGCCAATCCAACTGATTAGGAGCGTCACACAATGAAATCGAACAAGACCCTGCTGACCGCATTGCTTGCCATGGGCCTGCTGGCCAGCGCTGGCGCCACGCAAGCGGCCGGCTGGTGCGAGTCGGGCAAATCGGTGAAGTTCGCCGGCCTGAACTGGGAAAGCGGCATGCTGCTGACCGACGTGATGCAAGTGGTGCTGGAAAAAGGCTACGGTTGCAAGACCGACAGCCTGCCAGGCAATTCCATCACCATGGAGAACGCCCTGAGCAGCAACGACATCCAGGTGTTCGCCGAAGAGTGGGTCGGCCGCAGTGAGGTGTGGAACAAGGCCGAGAAGGCCGGCAAGGTGGTGGGCGTCGGTGCACCGGTTGTCGGCGCGATCGAAGGCTGGTACGTGCCGCGCTACGTGATCGAAGGTGATGCCAAGCGCAAGCTCGAAGCCAAGGCCCCGGGCCTGAAGAATATCGCCGACCTGGGCCAATATGCCGCCGTGTTCAAGGATCAGGAGGAACCGTCCAAGGGCCGCTTCTACAACTGCCCGGCCGGTTGGACCTGCGAGCTGGACAACAGCGAAATGCTGAAAAGCTACGGCCTGGAAAAAACCTACACCAACTTCCGCCCAGGCACCGGCCCGGCCCTGGATGCGGCAGTGCTGTCGAGCTACAAGCGTGGCGAGCCGATCCTGTTCTACTACTGGTCGCCAACACCGCTGATGGGCCAGGTCGACCTGGTGAAGCTCGAAGAAAAACCGGGCGTGGATAAAAGCGTGAGCATCAAGGTCGGCCTGTCCAAGACCTTCCATGACGAAGCCCCGGAATTGGTGGCAGTGCTGGAAAAGGTCAACCTGCCGATCGACATCCTGAACCAGAACCTCGGGCGCATGGCCAAAGAGCGGATCGAGTCGCCGAAACTGGCGAAGATCTTCCTGAAGGAACATCCTGAAGTCTGGCATGCCTGGGTCAGCGAAGACGCTGCCAAGAAAATCGACGCGGCTCTGTAGGTCGAATATTTCCCGGCCAACCGTGGGGCTGGCCGGGACGTTCACCGCATCCACCTGATCGAGAGTCTCTTATGTTTCCCGAAAGCTTTACCTTCTCCATCGCCGACTGGGTCAACGGTTGGGTCGACTCCCTGGTGACCAATTATGGCGATGTGTTCCGGCATATCTCCGACACGTTGCTGTGGGCCATCGTCAACCTTGAAGGTCTGCTGCGCATGGCCCCTTGGTGGCTGATGCTGGCGATCGTCGGCGGTGTCGCCTGGCATGCCACCCGCAAGGTCGTGGCGACAGCGGTAATCGTCGGCCTGCTGTTCCTGGTGGGCGCGGTGGGCCTGTGGGACAAACTGATGCAGACCCTCGCGCTGATGCTGGTCGCGACGCTGATTTCGGTGCTGATCGGGATTCCGCTGGGCATTCTCTCGGCGCGCAGCAATCGCCTGCGTTCGGTGCTGATGCCCCTGCTGGACATCATGCAGACCATGCCAAGCTTCGTGTACCTGATTCCGGTGTTGATGCTGTTCGGCCTGGGCAAGGTCCCTGCGATCTTCGCCACGGTGATCTACGCCGCGCCGCCCTTGATCCGCCTGACCGACCTGGGCATCCGCCAGGTTGACGGCGAAGTCATGGAAGCCATCAACGCCTTTGGCGCCAACCGCTGGCAGCAGTTGTTCGGCGTGCAACTGCCCCTGGCCCTGCCGAGCATCATGGCCGGGATCAACCAGACCACCATGATGGCCCTGTCGATGGTGGTCATCGCCTCGATGATCGGCGCCCGTGGCCTGGGCGAAGACGTACTGGTCGGCATCCAGACCCTCAACGTCGGGCGCGGCCTCGAAGCCGGGCTCGCCATCGTGATTCTCGCCGTGGTCATCGACCGCATTACCCAGGCCTATGGTCGCCCTCGGCATGAGGTGAGCAAATGAGCAACGCAGCCGTCAGCAAGATCGAAGTCAGGAACGTCTTCAAGATTTTCGGCAACCGGTCCAAGGAGGCCCTGGAGCTGATCCGCCAGAACAGGACCAAGGACCAGGTGCTGGCCGAAACCGGCTGCGTGGTCGGCGTGAACGACCTGTCGCTGAGCATCGGCACCGGTGAGATTTTCGTGATCATGGGCCTGTCCGGTTCCGGCAAATCCACTTTGGTTCGCCACTTCAACCGGTTGATCGACCCTACCAGCGGCGCGATCCTGGTGGACGGCGAAGACATCCTGCAACTGGACATGGATGCCTTGCGTGAGTTTCGTCGACGCAAGATCAGCATGGTGTTCCAGAGCTTCGGCCTGCTGCCCCACAAGAGCGTGCTGGATAACGTCGCCTACGGCTTGAAGGTGCGCGGCGAAAGCAAGCAGGTCTGCGCCGAACGGGCGTTGCACTGGATCAGCACCGTGGGCCTGAAGGGCTACGAGAACAAATACCCGCACCAGCTCTCCGGCGGCATGCGCCAGCGCGTCGGCCTGGCCCGGGCGTTGGCGGCGGATACCGACATCATCCTGATGGACGAGGCGTTCAGCGCCCTCGATCCGCTGATCCGCGCGGAAATGCAGGACCAGTTGCTGGAACTGCAAAAAACCCTGCACAAGACCATTGTCTTCATCACCCACGACCTCGACGAGGCCGTGCGCATCGGCAACCGCATCGCGATTCTCAAGGACGGCAAGCTGATCCAGGTCGGCACGCCACGGGAGATCCTGCACTCGCCGGCGGATGAGTATGTCGATCGGTTTGTGCAGCGGCGGGCGGCAGTGGTTTGAGGGATTTGTGGTGGCTGGGCTGGCCTCTTCGCGAGCAGGCTCGCTCCCACATGTGGCCTCCTTTTGTTCACAAATGTTGTGTTCAAAGGAAATCTCCTGTGGGAGCGAGCCTGCTCGCGAAAGCGTCGGCAAAGCTGCATCAATGTTCAGGTTGCAAGCATGAGGTTGAAGATGTCCCAGGCTCAAAAAATCATCATCACCGACGCCCCGCTGCGCTGGCAGGACGTGGTCGCCGTCGCCCGCTTCGGCGCTGTGCTGGAGCTATCGGCCCAGGCCTGGGCGCGCATCGACAATGCCCAGGCCATCGTCCAGCGCATCGTCGAAAGCGGTGAACGGGCCTATGGCGTCAACACCGGCCTGGGCGCCTTGTGCAATGTCTCGCTCAAGGACGAACAGCTCAGCCAATTGTCGCGCAACACCTTGCTCAGCCATGCCTGTGGCGTCGGCCCCGCGCTGTCCGATGAGCAGACCCGGGCGATCCTCTGCGCGGCCATCCTCAACTACAGCCAAGGCAAATCAGGCATCCATCGCCGGGTGGTCGAGGCGTTGCTGGCGCTGCTCAATTGCGGCATCACGCCGCAAGTGCCGTCCCAGGGTTCGGTGGGTTACCTGACCCACATGGCCCACATCAGCATCGCGCTGCTGGGCGTCGGCGAGGTCAGCTATCGCGGGCAGGTCGTCTCGGCGCAGCAGGCGCTGGCCGCTGAAGGTCTGCAACCGGTGCAGTTGGGGGCCAAGGACGGTTTGTGCCTGGTCAACGGCACGCCGTGCATGACCGGCCTCAGTTGCCTGGCCCTGGCCGATGCGACGCGCCTGGTGCAGTGGGCCGATGTGATCGGTGCCATGAGCTTCGAGGCGCAGCGCGGGCAGATCGCCGCGTTCGATGCCGAGATCATCGCGCTCAAGCCGCACCCCGGCATGCAGCAGGTGGGCAGTAACTTGCGGGCGCTGCTCGATGGCAGCGAAGTCATCGCTTCGAGCCTGGGCATCCGCACCCAGGACGCCTTGAGCATCCGCTCGATTCCGCAAGTGCATGGCGCCGCTCGTGATCAGTTGGAGCATGCCCGGCAGCAGATCGAAACCGAACTCAATGCCGCTACCGATAACCCTCTGCTGCTGGGGACGCCGGACAGTTTCCGGGTCGTGTCCCAGGCCAACCCTCATGGCCAGTCGGTGGCGCTGGCGGCTGACCTGTTGGCGATCGCCATGGCGGAAATCGGCTCCATCGCCGAGCGTCGCCTCGACCGTTTGATCAACCCGCACGTCAGTGGGCTGCCGGCCTTCCTGGTGGCCAATCCCGGGGTGAATTCGGGGATGATGATCGTGCAATACGTCGCCGCGTCACTGTGCGCGGAGAACAAGCAACTGGCGCAACCGGCGGTGCTCGACAATTTCGTCACCTCCGGGTTGCAGGAAGACCATTTGAGCATGGGCACCAACGCGGCCCTGAAGCTGCACCGGGCGCTGGAAAACTGTACGCAGATCCTCGCCATCGAATACCTGTTGGCGGCCCAGGCCTTCGAGTTTCTCAAGGCGCAGCGTTTTGGCGCTGGCACCGACACCGCCTGGAAGCTGCTGCGCGAGCGCGTCCCGGCCTACGACCAGGATCGCTGGCTGGCGCCGGACATCGCCAGCGCCGCCGGGCTGCTCAGAGATCCGAACGTGCTGCACCACGTTCTACCGAATTTGAATTGATCAAAAAAAACGCCAGCGTGCCAAGGCACCTATAGCCCACAAGGCATCGCCCAAAAGGCGAAGGTGACGGATAACGGAACATTCCGGAGCGACTGGCGGGTAAAAACAAACTCTCAAAAGGAGCAATACATGACTGCCTTGAACCTGATTCCCGGCCAATTGAGCCTGGCTCAATTGCGTGACATCTACCAGCACCCGGTGACGCTCAGCCTCGACGCCAGCGCATCGGCGCAGATCGAAGCCAGCGTTGCCTGCGTGGAGCAGATCCTCGCCGAGAATCGCACCGCCTACGGCATCAACACCGGTTTCGGCCTGTTGGCCTCGACCCGCATCGCCAGCGAAGACCTGGAAAACCTGCAGCGCTCTTTGGTGCTGTCCCATGCCGCCGGAGTCGGCGAGCCGATCAGCGATGCGCTGGTGCGGTTGATCATGGTGCTCAAGGTCAACAGCCTGAGCCGGGGTTTCTCCGGCATTCGCCGGCAGGTGATTGATGCGCTGATCGCACTGATCAACGCCGAGGTCTACCCGCACATTCCGCTGAAAGGTTCGGTGGGCGCATCCGGTGACCTGGCGCCTCTGGCCCACATGTCCCTGGTGCTGCTGGGCGAGGGCAAGGCCCGTTATAAAGGCGAATGGCTGCCGGCTGTCGACGCCCTGAAAGTCGCCGGCCTCGCGCCGCTGACCCTGGCCGCCAAGGAAGGTCTGGCGTTGCTCAATGGCACCCAGGTGTCCACCGCGTTTGCCTTGCGCGGCCTGTTCGAAGGCGAAGACCTGTTTGCCGCTGCCCTGGCCCTGGGCAGCCTCACGGTGGAAGCGGTGCTTGGCTCGCGCTCGCCATTCGATGCGCGCATCCATGCGGCTCGCGGCCAGAAAGGCCAGATCGATGCCGCCGCGGCCTATCGCGACCTGTTGGGCGAGCGCAGCGAAGTGTCGGATTCGCACCAGAACTGCGACAAGGTCCAGGACCCGTACTCCCTGCGTTGCCAGCCGCAAGTGATGGGCGCCTGCCTGACCCAGTTCCGCCAGGCCGCCGAGGTGCTGGTGATCGAAGCCAACGCTGTGTCGGATAACCCGCTGGTGTTCGCCACCGAGGGCGACGTGATCTCCGGCGGTAACTTCCACGCCGAACCGGTGGCGATGGCCGCCGATAACATGGCCCTGGCGATCGCCGAGATCGGCTCCCTGAGCGAGCGGCGCATTTCGTTGATGATGGACAAGCACATGTCGCAGCTGCCGCCGTTCCTGGTGGCCAATGGCGGGGTCAACTCCGGCTTCATGATCGCTCAGGTTACCGCTGCGGCCCTGGCCAGTGAAAACAAGGCGCTGTCCCATCCTCATTCGGTGGACAGCCTGCCGACCTCGGCGAACCAGGAAGACCACGTCTCCATGGCCCCGGCCGCCGGCAAGCGCTTGTGGGAAATGGCCGAGAACACCCGTGGGATTCTCGCGGTGGAATGGCTGGCGGCGTGCCAGGGGCTGGATTTGCGCGGTGGTTTGAAAACCTCGGCCAAACTGGAACAGGCCCGGGCGCTGCTGCGTGCAGAAGTACCGTTTTACGAGAAGGACCGGTTCTTTGCGCCGGACATCAACGCGGCCAGTGAGCTGTTGGCGAGTCGGTGTCTGAACGAGCTGGTCACGGCGCAGTTGTTGCCGAGCCTTTGATGGCCCCTTCGCGAGCAGGCTCGCTCCCACATGTATGGCGTTCCCTCAGATTCTGCGCAGCTTCTCCCACATGGATGGCGCTCCCTCAGATTCTGCGCAACTTCTGTGGGAGCGAGCCTGCTCGCGAATCGATTTTGAATGCGACGAGGAAACCGGGATGAAAACCCTCTGGCAAAACTGCCACGCCGCCACCATGGCCCAGGGCGTCTACTCGATTATCGAAGACGCCGCCATTGTCACCCAAGGCGAGCACATCCAATGGATCGGCCCCCGTGCCGAATTGCCGGTGGGCGACTACCCGGCAGTCAACGACCTGAAGGGCGCCTGGGTCACCCCGGGCCTGATCGATTGCCACACCCACGCGGTGTTCGGCGGCAACCGCAGCGGTGAATTCGAACAGCGCCTGCAAGGCGTCAGCTACGCCGACATCGCCGCGGCCGGCGGCGGCATCGCCAGCACCGTGCGCGCGACCCGCGCCGCCAGCGAGGACGAGCTGTTCGCCAGCGCCGCAAAACGCCTGAAAAGCCTGATGCGCGACGGCGTGACCACGGTGGAAATCAAGTCCGGCTACGGCCTCGACCTGCCCAGCGAACGCAAGATGTTGCGGGTCATCCGCCGCCTCGGCGCCGAACTGCCGGTCAGTGTGCGCAGCACTTGCCTGGCGGCCCACGCCTTGCCGCCGGAATACAAGGACCGCGCCGACGACTACATCGAACACATCTGCGCCGAAATGCTCCCGGCGTTGGCCGCCGAGGGGCTGGTGGACGCGGTGGATGCGTTCTGCGAGTACCTGGCGTTTTCTCCCGAGCAGGTCGAACGGGTGTTCTTGACCGCGCAGCGATTGGGCCTGCCGGTAAAGCTGCACGCCGAGCAACTGTCGTCCTTGCATGGTTCCAGCCTGGCGGCGCGGTATCAGGCGCTGTCGGCCGATCACCTGGAGTTCATGACCGAGGATGACGCCAAGGCCATGGCCGAGTCTGGCACCGTAGCGGTGCTGCTGCCGGGGGCATTTTATTTCCTGCGAGAAACCCAGTTGCCGCCCATGGATGCCCTGCGCAAGCACGGCGTGAAAATCGCCGTCGCCAGTGACCTCAACCCCGGCACCTCGCCCGCGCTGTCGTTGCGCCTGATGTTGAACATGGCCTGCACCTGCCTGCGCCTGACCCCGGAAGAAGCACTGGCGGGAGCAACGATTCATGCCGCCCAGGCCCTGGGCATGGCCCAGACCCACGGCTCGCTGGAAGCCGGCAAGGTGGCGGATTTTGTCGCCTGGCACATCGATCGCCCGGCCGATCTGTCGTACTGGCTCGGCGGCGATCTGGAAAAACGCGTCGTGCGCCACGGCGTGGAAATCGATTGAGGAGAACGGTTGTGGAGAAGGTCCTGAATTTCAAGCAAGGGCGCGTGCCGCTGTTGATCAGCATGCCTCACGCCGGCCTGCGCCTGACGCCGGCGGTAGAGGCCGGGTTGATCCCCGAGGCCCAGAGCCTGCCGGACACCGATTGGCATATTCCGCGGCTGTATGATTTCGCCGATGAGCTGGGCGCCAGCACCCTGGCGGCCGAATATTCGCGGTTCGTCGTCGACCTGAACCGTCCTTCTGATGACAAACCGATGTACGTCGGCGCCACCACTGGCCTGTACCCGGCAACGCTGTTCGATGGCGTGCCGTTGTTTCGCGAAGGCCTGGCGCCGTCGGCTGATGAGCGTGCCACGTACTTGCAGCAGATCTGGATGCCCTACCATCAGGCCCTGCAACAGGAACTGGCGCGGCTCAAGGCCGAGTTCGGCTATGCCTTGCTGTTCGATGCCCACTCGATCCGTTCGGTGATCCCGCACCTGTTCGACGGCAAGCTGCCGGACTTCAATCTCGGCACGTTCAACGGCGCCAGTTGCGACCCGGCCCTGGCCAGCCAGCTCGAAGCCATCTGCGCCCGCCACGGCCAGTTCACCCATGTGCTCAACGGGCGCTTCAAGGGCGGACACATCACCCGGCACTACGGCAACCCGGCCGAGGACATCCACGCGGTGCAACTGGAACTGTGCCAGAGCACCTACATGGAAGAGTTCGAGCCATTCAACTACCGCCCGGACCTGGCGGCGCCGACCCAGGTGGTGCTCTGGGAGTTGCTGGAAGGTTTCCTGGCGTGGGGACAAAAAGCCTACAAACGCTAATTCGAGGTGAGGCGGCTGTTGTGGCGAGGGAGCTTGCTCCCGCTGGGTGGCGAAGCCGCCCTCGCTTTTTTGCGGTCGCTACGCAACCGAGCGGGAGCAAGCTCCCTCCCCACAAGAGCATCCATGCTGCTCAAGCTGTCGCCACCGTGCAAAACCGCGTCGCCACAGTTCATCTTCAGCCCCTCGACGCTGCGTAATGTTCCAGGCACGGTGCACCAAGACACCGGCCTACAATAACCCGCTGCCGCACGAGACCTTTCCGATGAAAAGACCGTTCAAACGCTGTCTATCGATCCTCTGCGGTACCGTCCTGTTGAGCTCCGGCGCGATGGCTGCCGAGGCAGCGTCCTGCCAGACCGTGCGCATGGGCGTGGTCAACTGGACCGACGTGATCGCCACCAGTGGCATGGCTGACGTGCTGCTCACCGGCCTGGGCTACGAAAGCAAGCAGACCAGCGCCGTGCAGCAGATCATCTTCGCCGGCATCCGCGACAAGCGGCTCGACATTTTCCTCGGCTACTGGAAACCGGCGATGGACAAGAACATCGCGCCGTTCCTGGCGGCCAATCAAGTGAAAGTACTGGACAAACCAAGCCTGGCCGACGCCCAGGCGACCCTGGCCGTTCCCGACTACGTGGCGGCGGCGGGGCTCAAGACCTTCGCCGACATCGCTCGGTTCAAGGACCAGTTGGGGGCGAAAATCTACGGCATCGAGCCGGGCAGCGGCGCCAATACCACCATCAAGACCATGATCGAGACCAATCACTTCGGTCTCAAGGATTTCAAGCTGATCGAGTCCGGCGAGGCCGGGATGCTGGCGGCGGTGCAGCGGGCAGTCAATCGCAAGGAATTCGTGGTCTTTGTCGGCTGGACCCCACACCCGATGAACATCAACATGAACATCGCTTACCTGACCGGCAGCGAAGATGTCTATGGCCCCAACGAAGGCGCCGCGACGGTCTCCATCGTCACCGCGCCGGACTACGCACAGCGGTGTCCGAACGTGCAGCGGCTGCTGGAGAACCTCACGTTTACCGCCGCCCAGGAGAGCCAGTTGATGGTGCCGATCATGGAACGCAAGACGCCCCAGGACGTCGCGCGGCAATGGTTGCGCGAGCACCCGGAGGACCTGCAGCGCTGGCTCGTCGGCGTGACCAGCTTCGATGGCAAGGATGGCATCGCGGCGGTGCAGGCCAGTCTCAAGAATTGACCCAGTCTTGCGGGCGCTGATAACCCCCGCCACAAAAGCTTTCGGGCTAAACCGTAGCGTCCACGGCGAACCACAATGGCCTACCCACTCTCCCAGGCAATGTCCGCCTTCATCGACAAGACCCTGAGCTTCACCAGCCCGGATGACAGCCTCGCCGGCTCGCGCCAGGCTTACAGCCGGATGTGCCGGGCATTCACCCCGCCGCGCCCATCAACGCTTGCGGTCGAGGATCTGCACCTGGCTGGCGTCGCTGTCCGGGCCTATCACCTGCGTACTTCGCCGCCGCTCGCCGGGTGGCCGTGCATTCTTTATCTGCACGGTGGCGGTTGGGTGGTAGGGGACCTGGATTCCCATGATTTCATTTGCATGGAACTGGCCGCGGCCCTCGGCGTGTTGGTGGTGGCGGTGGATTACCGGCTTGCCCCCGAGCATCCGTTTCCCGCTGGGTTCGAAGATTGCCTCACCGTGTGGCGCCACCTGGGGGACCTGCCGTTTGCCATCAACCCTCGGCGCGGGGCCGTGGTGGGCGACAGCGCTGGCGGCAACCTCGCCGCTGCGGTGTGCCTGGCCTTGCGCGATGCAGGGCAGCCTCTGCCCCGGTCCCAGGTGCTGATCTACCCGGCGCTTGGTGGTCCCGACCATTTACCGTCGCGCACCGAATGTTTCGACGCGCCGCTCTTGAGCCGCAGTGACCTGCAACGCTATGACGCGTGGTACCTGCGTGGTACCCAGCCCTCAGCCTACGCCGCGCCATTGCTCGCCGAGGATTTCAGCGGCCTGCCCGCGACGCTGGTTGCCGTGGCGCAATGGGATCCGCTGCGCGACGATGGCGTCCTCTATAACGAGCGCATCAGCGCCGCAGGGGTAGCCTCTGAGTTGTACAACGGCGAGGGTCTGGTCCACGGTTGCCTGCGCGCGCGGGGCCAGGTGCCGGAGGTCGATCAGCTATATCGCAGGCTACTGGCCTACCTGGCCGACACGCTTTGAATGCCGCAGGGCATGCTCATTAAGGTAATTCGGGTTTATGATGCCGGACGGCAGACTAAATAGAAGTCCCCACACGGATGACTCGACCCCTTACGGAGCGCGCAATGCAGACTTTGTACCCGCAGATCAAACCCCATGCCCGGCACGATCTGGCTGTCGATGACACCCACACGCTCTATGTCGATGAAAGCGGCTCGCCGGAAGGCCTGCCTGTCGTGTTCATCCACGGTGGCCCGGGGGCGGGTTGCGATGCGCAAAGCCGTCGCTACTTCGATCCAAACCTGTACCGCATCGTTACGTTCGACCAGCGCGGCTGCGGCCGTTCCACGCCTCACGCGAGCCTGGAAAACAACACCACCTGGGACCTCGTCGAAGACCTGGAGCGCATCCGCAAGCACCTGGGCATCGAAAAGTGGGTGCTGTTCGGCGGCTCCTGGGGCTCGACCCTGGCCCTGGCCTACGCTCAGACTCATCCGGAGCGGGTACATGGCCTGATCTTGCGTGGGATCTTTCTCTGCCGTCCGCAGGAAATCGAATGGTTCTACCAGGCCGGGGCCAGTCGCCTGTTTCCCGATTACTGGCAGGATTACATCGCGCCGATCCCCCTGGATGAGCGCGACGATCTGCTCAGCGCGTTCCACAAACGCCTGACCGGCAACGACCAGATCGCCCAGATGCACGCGGCCAAGGCCTGGTCCACCTGGGAGGGGCGCACCGCAACCCTGCGCCCGAACCCGCTGGTGGTCGATCGTTTCTCCGAGCCGCAGCGAGCGCTGTCGATCGCCCGGATCGAATGCCACTACTTCACCAACAACGCCTTTCTCGAACCCAACCAGTTGATTCGCGACATGGGCAAGATCGCCCATTTGCCGGGCGTCATCGTGCATGGTCGCTACGACGTGATCTGCCCATTGGACAATGCCTGGGAGCTGCACCAGAACTGGCCCAACAGCGAGTTGCAGGTGATCCGTGACGCCGGCCACGCCGCTTCGGAACCAGGGATTACCGACGCGTTGGTGCGCGCCGCCGCGCAAATGGCCCGCCGCCTGCTCGACCTGCCACCTGAAGAAGCATGAAGGGGTTGCTGCAGAGGGTTCGTGGCGCCCGGGTCGAAGTCGCGGGCGAGATTGTCGGGGCGGTGGACCATGGCTTGCTGGTGCTGGTAGCCGTCGAGCCTGGGGATACCCGGGCCAGTGCCGACAAACTCCTGCACAAGCTGCTTAACTATCGGGTGTTCAGCGACGCCGACGGCAAGATGAACCTGTCCCTGGCGGACGTCGCGGGTGGTTTGCTGCTGGTCTCGCAGTTCACCCTGGCGGCGGACACCAAAAGCGGTCTGCGCCCGAGCTTTTCAACCGCCGCGCCGCCGGTCCTTGGCGAAGAGTTGTACAACTATCTGCTGACCCAGGCGAAACAGGTGCATGGCACCGTGGCATCAGGTAGATTCGGCGCCGACATGCAAGTGCATCTGGTCAATGATGGCCCGGTAACCTTTCTGTTACAGGTCTGAAAGCGTTTGAAACATCTTTTCGGTCCGGTTTCGAGTCAAAACAGGGAGTTTTCTCGATAAATACTTTGCTAGCCCTGATGCGTTGTCACGCGGCCTACTAGATAATCGCGCGCTACGGGGGATCGGCGTTCGCCGGTCCATTTGACTTAGGTAGAGACTTGTCCTGAACCGTTTGGGGAATCATTTTGTCCCATCGGAGTCGGAACAATGCTCGCCAACTTGGCAAGAGTGGTCCGCAGGAGCGGTTTTTCAGCGCCGTTACCGTGCAGATACTTTATCTGGCCGTTGGTTTTTTGATCTGTTTTCGGCGAGGGTTGCTCGTGATTGTTAGTCCCTGTAATGCACCAAAAATGACTGCCAAACGGTTTAGAAACGCTCTGGTAGCGGGCTCGGCCCTGCTGTGCCTGTTTGGCGCGGGCCAACTGTGGGCATTCAGCCTGGATGATGTATCGGCGAAGGCACAAGAACTGGCCGGGCAGAAATTCGAAGCCCCGCGCAGCAACCTGCCGAACGAATTCCGCGAAATGAAATTCGCCGATTATCAGAAAATCCGTTTCCGCACCGAAAAAGCTGAATGGGCCGACCAGAAGACACCGTTCAGGCTGTCCTTCTATCACCAAGGCATGCATTTCGACACACCGGTGAAGATCAATGAAATCACCGCGACCACCGTCGAAGAGATCAAATACGACCCGACACGCTTCGATTTCGGTGATGTGAAGTTCGATCCGAAGGCCACCGAACAATTGGGGTACGCGGGTTTCCGCGTGTTGTACCCGATCAACAAGGCCGACAAGCAAGACGAAATCATGACCATGCTCGGCGCCAGCTACTTCCGCGTCATCGGCAAGGGCCAGGTTTATGGCTTGTCCGCTCGCGGCATGGCGATCGATACCGCATTGCCATCGGGTGAAGAGTTCCCTCGTTTTCGTGAGTTCTGGATCCAGCGTCCGAAGCCGACCGACAAGCACCTGGTGATCTTCGCCTTGCTCGATTCGCCACGGGCCACCGGCGCTTATCGCCTGACTGTGCGCCCAGGCACCGATACCGTCGTTGACGTCAAATCGCGTGTTTTCCTGCGTGATCGCGTCAACAAGCTGGGCATCGCCCCGTTGACCAGCATGTTCCTGTTCGGCGCGAATCAGCCGTCCAAGGTCTTGAACTACCGTCGCGAGCTCCACGACTCCAGCGGCCTGTCCATCCATGCCGGCAACGGCGAGTGGATCTGGCGTCCGCTGAACAACCCGAAACACCTGGCCGTGAGCAACTTCTCGGTAGAAAACCCGCGTGGTTTTGGCCTGCTGCAACGTGGTCGTGACTTCAGCCACTACGAAGACCTGGACGACCGCTACGAAAAACGTCCAAGCGCCTGGATCGAACCGAAAGGCGACTGGGGCAAGGGTACCGTAGACCTCGTCGAGATCCCGACCGCCGACGAAACCAACGACAATATCGTTGCGTTCTGGAGCCCGGAAAAACTGCCTGAGCCAGGCCAGCCACTGGACTTCGCCTATCGCCTTCACTGGACACTCGATGAAGCCAGCCTGCACTCGCCAGACAGCGCCTGGGTCAAGCAGACCCTGCGTTCCACGGGTGACGTGAAGCAGTCCAACCTGATTCGCCAGCCGGATGGCAGCGTGGCCTACCTGGTCGATTTCGAAGGCCCGTCCCTGCAAGCCCTGCCTGAAGACGCCGAGGTGCGTAGCCAGGTGAGCGTGGGTGACAACGGCGAAATCGTCGAGAACAGCGTGCGCTACAACCCTGAAACCAAGGGCTGGCGCCTGACGTTGCGCCTGAAGATCAAGGATCCGGGCAAGGCGACCGAGATGCGTGCCGCGTTGGTCCGGCCGCTGGTTCCTGTAGAGCTGCCGGCTACCTCGCATTCCGTGACCACGCTGGCCAAGGCCGACAAGGTCGCCAAGCAGCAGAGCGAGAAAGAGAAAGCCAACGAACAGGCCGGCGAGCAGCAGGAAGCCAAGGCCGTCAAGGCGTCCACCGCCGCCGCCGAGCCGACCCCAACCCCGCAGGAACCGGAGCAGACTGAACAAGTCCTGACCGAGACCTGGAGCTATCAGTTGCCTGCCGATGAGTAATACTTCCGTACAGCCAGTGTCTCTGAGCGAGTATCTGGCCCATTTGCCGATGACCGACGAGCAGCGCGCCGAACTGGCGGGCTGCAAGTCCTTCAGCGAATTGCATGAACGCCTGGCTTCGTCGACGTTCGATGCGCCCGACGAGGCAGCCCAAGCCTCGGTGGGCCGTCGCCTGGCGCTCAGCACTGCCGAGGAGCTCGAGGACGCCGAAATGCTGGCCCTCGATTCCAGTGGCCGTGTATGCCTGAAGGCTACTCCGCCGATTCGCCGGACCAAGGTCGTGCCGGAGCCATGGCGCACCAACATCCTGGTACGCGCCTGGCGCCGCCTGACCGGTCGCACCAACCCGCCGAAGCCGCCCAAGGACGAGCGCGTCTTGCCGCATGCGCGCTGGCGTACCGTGGGTTCGATCCGTCGCTACATCCTGTTGATCCTGATGCTCGGCCAGACCATCGTGGCCGGCTGGTACATGAAAGGCATCATGCCGTACCAGGGCTGGTCGCTGGTGGACCTGGATGAAGTGCTGCATCAGCCGCTGCTGCAGACGGCCACGCAAGTGCTGCCATACGCGCTGCAAACCAGCATCCTGATCCTCTTCGGGATCCTGTTCTGCTGGGTCTCGGCCGGTTTCTGGACCGCGCTGATGGGATTCCTCGAACTGCTCACCGGGCATGACAAGTACCGCATTTCCGGTGCCAGCGCCGGTAACGAGCCAATTCCCAAGGATGCCCGCACCGCCCTGGTGATGCCGATCTGTAACGAGGACGTGCCACGGGTATTCGCCGGTCTGCGCGCCACGTTCGAGTCGGTCGCGGCCACGGGTGACCTGGACCGCTTCGACTTCTTCGTGCTCAGCGACAGTAACGAAACCGATATCTGCGTCGCCGAGCAGCAGGCCTGGCTGGATGTCTGCCGTGAAACCGGGGGCTTCGGCAAGATCTTCTATCGTCGCCGCCGTCGCCGCGTGAAACGCAAGAGCGGCAACCTCGACGACTTCTGTCGTCGCTGGGGCAGCGACTACAAGTACATGGTCGTGCTCGACGCCGACAGTGTCATGAGCGGCGAATGCCTGACCAGCCTGGTGCGCCTGATGGAGGCCACGCCGGACGCAGGCATCATCCAGACCGCACCGCGTGCCTCGGGCATGGACACGCTGTATGCGCGCATGCAGCAGTTCGCCACACGGGTCTACGGTCCGCTGTTCACCGCCGGCCTGCACTTCTGGCAGCTGGGCGAGTCGCACTACTGGGGCCACAACGCGATCATCCGCATGAAGCCGTTTATCGACCACTGCGCCCTGGCGCCGTTGCCCGGTAAAGGTGCCTTCTCCGGTGCGATCCTCTCCCACGACTTTGTTGAAGCTGCGCTGATGCGCCGTGCCGGCTGGGGCGTGTGGATTGCCTATGACCTGCCGGGCAGCTACGAAGAGCTGCCACCGAACCTGCTGGATGAACTCAAGCGTGACCGTCGCTGGTGCCACGGCAACCTGATGAACTTCCGGCTGTTCCTGGTCAAGGGCATGCACCCGGTGCACCGTGCGGTGTTCCTGACCGGGGTGATGTCCTACCTGTCGGCACCGCTGTGGTTCTTCTTCCTGGTGCTGTCCACCGCGCTGCTGGCGGTGAACACACTGATGGAACCGCAGTACTTCCTTGAGCCGCGTCAGTTGTATCCGCTGTGGCCACAATGGCATCCGGAAAAAGCCATCGCGCTGTTCTCGACCACCATCGTGCTGCTGTTCCTGCCCAAGCTCTTGAGCATCGTGTTGATCTGGGCGAAAGGCGCGAAGGAGTTCGGCGGCAAGTTCAAGGTCACGATGTCGATGCTGCTGGAAATGCTGTTCTCCATGCTGTTGGCGCCGGTGCGCATGATCTTCCATACCCGTTTCGTGCTGGCCGCCTTCCTGGGCTGGGCCGCGACCTGGAACTCGCCCAAGCGTGACGATGACTCCACGCCTTGGAGCGAAGCCATCAAGCGCCACGGACCGCAGACCCTGCTGGGCTTCTTCTGGGCCTTGCTGGTGATCTGGCTGAACCCGAGCTTCCTATGGTGGCTCGTGCCGATTGTCGGCTCGCTGATGTTGTCGATCCCGGTTTCGGTGATCTCCAGCCGCGTGGGCCTGGGCTTGAAGTCCCGTGATGAAAGCCTGTTCCTGATTCCCGAGGAATACGCGCCGCCACAGGAACTGCTGTCGACTGACCAGTACACCCATGAAAACCGTTGGCACGCGCTGAACGACGGCTTCATCCGGGCGGTGGTCGATCCGCGACAGAACGCCCTGGCGTACGCATTGGCTACCTCCCGTCACGGCAAGGCCGAGCCGATCGAATGGCTGCGCGTCGAGCGCGTCCGTCATGCCTTGAAGGTCGGCCCGGCCGGGCTCAACAACGCCGAGCGATTGGCGCTGCTGAGCGATCCGGTGGCCCTGTCCCGCCTGCATGAGCAGGTCTGGAGCGAGGCGCATCCCGAGTGGCTGGCGGCGTGGCGTGAATCGGTCAAGGCCGATCCCCATGCACCGTTGCTGCCGCTTCAACCGGTGGGCGCGCAGCCTCAACTGGCCTGATACACAA
Organism: Pseudomonas sp. R1-15; assembly: GCF_051132085.1. Lineage (NCBI taxonomy): Bacteria > Pseudomonadati > Pseudomonadota > Gammaproteobacteria > Pseudomonadales > Pseudomonadaceae > Pseudomonas > Pseudomonas sp. R1-15. The sequence continues at coordinate 426,973 of NZ_CP071660.1, forward strand.
AAAGCCCCGCTTCTGAGAAGAAGCGGGGCTTTTTGTTGGGCGCATTTTTATCGATGGTTCGCTCTTGTGGCGAGGGAGCTTGCTCCCGACCTGCGTGCCTTGATATGTGCCGAGCTGCTAAACCCGGTCGTTGAACCGACAGGTACCTGAAAACAGTAGAACCCAAGGCCAAGGCGCACAAGTCGGCGGGTTCTGGTGTCGTTGTAGGCAAAGGAGCAAGACGTCGTAGCCTTGAGCTGACCGATTGTTAGATGCAGATAATTTTGTGTGTATATCCGTTATTTAGGTCACGGCGGCTTATGGTTTCGCCCTTACGGCGACTCACTTTTTTTCAGACGCCAAAAAAAGTAAGCAAAAAAGGCTTTGCCCCACCACTCGGCACCTCGCCGAGGCTCGGTGTGCCCTCACTCCGGCATTGCTCCGTGGGCCCGCCGCGGAGGGCCGTCCCTGGCCCAGCGCGGCTATCCCGGCATCCATGCCGGGATGCCCACTGCGCAATGCCTGCGTTCGGCCAGCGTGGTTAACGGGGCGCCTCAGATCAAGATCAAGATCAAAAGCAAGGCGGCCTGGCAGCCGACCTTATTCTCACGGCGGTACGCTGATTCCAATGTGGGAGCGAGCTTGCTCGCGATGGCGGCCTTGCAGCCGGCCAGGTTTGTTGGCCGGGTACATATCCTTTGCTGCGGTAACGGCTGCTTAGGGTTTCGCCCTTACGGCGGCTCACTTTTTTCAAACGCTAAAAAAGTAACCAAAAGGCTTTGCGGTATGAGTCAACCACATAGGTTACAAATCAGTTCACTCACATAGGTAACAGTTTTTAACTGGCAGGGTCGGTTTTCGGATGACCATGCCATGCCGAGGCGGCCTTATAGCCGACCTGTTTCTTTGGCTTTATTCCAACCCATTGTGGGAGCGAGCCTGCTCGCGAAGAGGCCGCCAGATCCGACATCTTCATCAACCGTGGCACCGCCTTCGCGAGCAGGCTCGCTCCCACAGGTGTTTTGTGTCGCCTACAAAATAGTGGTTGAACGCAGAGGCATTGTGGGAGCGAGCCTGCTCGCGAAGAGGCCGGCAGATCCGACATCTTCATCAACCGTGGCACTGCCTTCGCGAGCAGGCTCGCTCCCACAGGTGTGGGGCGTCTGCAAGGCGATGGTCGGACGCAGAGCCATCAGCAGCCGTTACCGCAGCAATGGATAAACCCGCACAGTCCTAAAGGGGGCGACTGCGTCACCCAGCGGGAGCAAGCTCCCTCGCCACGGTGTCAGTTGTGCTCAAGCATCAAACCCTGAACCGCCCCACCAATGTTTGCAAATGAACCCCCAGCCGCGCCAGTTCGGCACTGGAGGCGGCAGTCTCTTCACTGGACGAAGCCGTCTGCTCTGACACATCTCGCACATTCAACACGCTACGGTTGATCTCCTCCGCCACCGCACTCTGCTGCTCTGCCGCCGCTGCGATCTGCTGGTTCATCGACTGGATCGCCGACACCGTGCGAGTGATGTTTTCCAGCGAGCCGCCGGCGCGGCGGGTCAGTTCGACGCTGCTGTCGGTCAGGCTGCGGCTGTTGTCCATGATGGTCGCGACCTGTTCGGTACCCGCTTGCAGGCCGACGATCAGTTCTTCGATTTCCTCGGTGGACTTCTGGGTGCGCTGGGCCAGGCTGCGAACTTCGTCGGCCACCACGGCGAAGCCGCGCCCGGCTTCACCGGCTCGGGCTGCCTCGATGGCCGCGTTGAGGGCCAGCAGGTTGGTTTGCTGGGCCACCGACTTGATCACGTCCAGGACGCTGCCGATCTTGTCGCTTTCGCGCTTCAAGTCACCCATGGCGGCGGTGGAGTTGCCCACTTCCCGTGCCAGGCGCTCGATCTGGGCGATGGCTTCGCCGACGACTTTGTCACCTTCGCGGGCCTGTTGGTCGGCGGCGACGGCGGCTTCGGAGGCTTCCTCGGCGTTGCGCGCCACTTCCTGCACGGTGGCGGTCATTTCGTGCATGGCGGTGGCGACCTGATCGGTCTCGATCTTTTGGCTGTTGACCCCGGCGCTGGTCTGTTCGGTCACCGCCGAGAGTTGTTCAGCAGCGCTGGCGATCTGGGTAACGCCTTCACCGATGCCGCCGATCAACTGCCGCAAGCCAACGGTCATGCGTTGCATGGCGCGTTGCAATTGACCGAGTTCGTCACGGCGTTCGGACGTCAGGTTGTGGGTAAGATCGCCCGCGGCGACGCGTTCTGCCACCTTCAGGGTCTCATCCAGCGGGCCGACGATCTGCCGGGTAATGAGCAAGGCGGCGATCACACCGAACAGCAGCGCCAGTGCGGCGGCTGCGATCAGAACGGTCTTGGCCTGGGCGGTGTCGTGGTCGCGCACGGCCGTCTGGGACGCGGTGAGCTTCTGGCTGGAGTCGATTAGGACCTGGCCTTGCTCGCTCATACGCTGCAGAGCGGCACCGTTATCAAGTTGGGAGTCACGGAACTGGCTGACTGCCGCCCGGTAGATGTTCATCGAGTCGCTGGCCTGCTGGAGCCTGTCGGCGTGTTCCTCAGGCAACTGGGCTGGCAAGCGTGCCAGCAGTTTCAGGACATCGGTAATTGCATCGATGGCCGGCTGTTGGGCCTCGCTTTTGCCGCTGTAGGTGTAACCGCGAACCTGATAGCGTGCCTGTTGAATCGCCTTGCTCAAGGTCACCACGCTGTTGAACTGGGTGATGTCGCCGCCCTGTAGCAGCGCTTTCTCCACTTCGGCGACGCGGGCCACGGTGTTATCGGCACTGGCGCCCAGCTTGCCGCGGGCATCTTCGCGGCTGACGGTGGCGCTGGTCATCTGGGCGAAGGCGCTTTTGTATTCGGCGACGGCGGCCAGTTGCTTGTCGATCAACGCCACGTCGTCAGGCTGTTCGATCATCTCGCGAGCTGTCTTCAACCCGGCTTCGAGCTTGCCGAGCAGGTCGTTGACCTGTTGCGGACCTTTTTCGCCGCGCGAGGTGTTGTAGTCGATGCTGGCGAGGTCCAGGTCCTTGCTCAGGTCGTTCAGGCTGGCAATGAACCCCAGCTTGTCGCCCCGGCTGATGACATTGCCCAGGCCGGACCAGCCGGTGAACGCGATCATCAAGGTGAGGAACAGCACCAGGCCGAAGCCGAAGCCAAGTTTGCGATTAACGCTTACGTTTCCCAGACCCTGGGCAAGCCACCGGAACATGCTGATACTCCCTTGGAGCGTTGAATTGGTTTTATGGGGACTGTATCGGCGGCTTTGGCAGGAGCTGTAGAAAATAGACGCGGCGGGTCTTTTTCGTGGCGGGGGAGCTTGCTCCCGCTTGGTCGCGAAGCGACCACCCGGGGCAGGAATTTACGACTGCTTCGCAGCCGAGCGGGAGCAAGCTCCCTCGCCACGGGAAAGCAAACAGGTTCTTAGAACAGCCGTGCAAGCAGGGCCGTGACCGCGGTCTCGACCCGCAGGATCCGTTCGCCGAGCTGCACCGGTTGCAGGCCGGCCTTGCCCAGCAGGTCGATTTCGTAGGGGATCCAGCCGCCTTCCGGGCCGATGGCCAAGGTCACCGGCTCTGTCAGCGCGCGCGGGCAGGGCGGGTGATTGCCAGGATGGCCAACCAGCCCGAGGGTGCCTTCGACGATGGCGGGCAGGCGATCCTCGACGAAGGGCTTGAAGCGTTTTTCAATGATGATTTCCGGCAGCACGCTGTCCCGAGCCTGCTCCAGACCCAGAATAAGTTGCTCGCGAATCGCCTCGGGTTCCAGGAAGGGCGTCTGCCAAAAGCTTTTTTCCACACGATAACTATTTACCAGCACCACGCGCGGCACGCCCATGGTGGCGACGGTCTGGAATACCCGGCGGAGCATCTTCGGACGCGGCAATGCCAACACCAGGGTCAGCGGCAACTTGGCCGGCGGCGGCTGGTCGAGGGTCACTTGCAGTTCGGCTTCGCGAGCCTCCAGGCGCAACACCTGGGCCGTGCCCATCAGGCCACCGATACGGCCGACCCGCAGGCTGTCGCCGACGGCGCTGCGGTGGACTTCCTGCATGTGTGTCAGGCGCCGATCGCTCAGGATGACGCGGTCCGGCTCGATGAAATCGGCCTCTTCGAGCAGCAGCAGGTTCACGCTTGGGTCGCTGGCGGCTGGTCGTTGTGGTCGTCGACCGGCTGGTCCTCGGGTTCTTCTTCGCGGCGTTTGCGCACCAGGCCGCCGAACAGGATGCCGATCTCGAACAGCAGCCACATCGGCACGGCCAGCAAGGTCTGGGAGAAAATATCCGGCGGTGTGAGGATCATGCCGACCACAAAGCAACCGATGATCACGTACGGACGGATCTTCTTCAGATAGGCGACGTCGACCACACCGATCCACACCAGCAATACCACCGCCACGGGAATCTCGAACGCCACGCCAAAGGCGAAGAACAGCGTCATGACGAAATCCAGGTAGCTGGTAATGTCGGTCATCATTTCCACGCCGGCCGGGGTGGCGGCGGCGAAGAACTTGAAGATCAGCGGGAATACGAAGAAGTAGGCGAAGGCCATGCCGGTGTAGAACAGCAGGATGCTCGACACCAGCAGCGGCACGGCGATGCGTTTTTCATGCTTGTACAGGCCCGGGGCGATGAAGCCCCAGATCTGATGCAGGATCACCGGGATCGCCAGGAACAGCGAGACCATCATCGTCAGTTTCAACGGCGTCAGGAACGGCGACGAGACATCGGTGGCGATCATCGTCGCGCCTACCGGCAGGTACTCGCGCAGCGGCGTGGAGACGAAGGTGTAGATCTGCTGGGTGAAGGCAAACAGCCCGGCAAAGATGATGAACACCGCCGCGACGCAGCGCAGCAGGCGCGTGCGCAACTCGGTGAGGTGCGATACCAGCGGCATCGGCTGGTCGTTTTCAGGGATATCGCTCATGGGGCTCGCGGCGGCAGAGTGGAGTCGTTGGGAGTCGGGGGCGTCGCAGTCACCGGATCAACCGGTTTGGCCGGTTCAGCGACCACTGGCGCAGCTTCGACCGCCGGGACCTGGGGAGCAATCGTCGGCTCGGCCACGGGCTGGACCGGCGTCGGCTCCTGCTGGGTCGGCGAGAAGATCTTCCGTGCTTCCTGTTCCAGGGACAGGATGTGTTCGTTGTGCAGTTGCCGACGGATGTCGTCGGCACCGATTTCACGTTCAACTTCCTGTTTGATCGCATTGAAGCTGCGCTTCAGGCGCCCGATCCACAGACCGGCGGTGCGCGCAGCGCCCGGCAGGCGTTCGGGGCCCAATACCAACAGGGCGACGAGGCCGACGAGCAGCAGTTCAGTGAAGCTGATCCCAAACATTAGTCAGTGCTCACGAGTCTTTGCGGATTGGCTCTTCGACTTTCTGGGCCTGCACGTCGATGGTGTTCGGCGCATTCACAGGCTGCGTGGCTTGTGGGTGTACCGGCTGTGCCGGCTGTGCCGGTTGCGCCGGGGTGGCCTGTGGGTCGGCCGGATTTTCGTCATCGTTCATGGCCTTGCGAAAGCCCTTGATCGACTCACCGACGTCGGTGCCGAGGTTTTTCAGTTTCTTGGTGCCGAACACCAGCACCACGACCACCAGAATGACGACCCAATGTTTCCAGTCAAAAATACCCATGTGGCTGTTCCTCTCAAAAGTTGATCAGGCGGACGGGCGCGAGGCTTTCTCGACGTGCCCGGACAGACCGAAGCGACGGTCCAATTCATCCAGTACGGCCTGCGGATGCTGCCCCAGTTGGGCGAGCATGACGAGGCTGTGGAACCACAGGTCGGCGGTCTCGTAGATCACGTCGCTGCAGTCGCCGCTGATGGCAGCGTCCTTGGCGGCAATGATGGTTTCGATCGACTCTTCGCCGACCTTTTCCAGAATCTTGTTCAAACCCTTGTGGTACAGGCTGGCGACATAGGAGCTGTCGGCCGCGGCGCCCTTGCGCTCTTCCAGCACCTGGGCCAGGCGGGTCAGGGTGTCACTCATGGTTGTGTCCTGAATAGATGGCGTGCGGGTCCTTGAGTACCGGGTCGACGGTTTTCCAGTCGCCGTTCTCGAAGACACGGTAGAAGCAGCTTTGACGGCCGGTATGGCAGGCGATTTCACCGACCTGTTCGACCATCAGGATAATGACGTCGCCGTCGCAGTCCAGGCGCATCTCTTGCAGGTGTTGCACGTGCCCGGACTCTTCACCCTTGCGCCACAGCTTGCCACGGGAACGTGACCAATAGATGGCGCGATTCTCGGCAGCGGTCAGGGCCAGCGCCTCGCGGTTCATCCAGGCCATCATCAGCACGCGCCCGGTCTTGTGATCCTGGGCGATCGCCGGCACCAGGCCGTCGGCGTCCCATTTGATCTCGTCCTGCCAGTTTTTCATCTTCGACTCCGACCATGGGCCGCGCACTTCCAGTCGGCGGGCCCAGCGTTGAAACAGTGTGCCAGCGTGAACCGGTGCTGGCTATCGACGAACGACCAGATACAAACCGACGGCCACCATGATCCCGGCGGGCCAATGGCCCAGTTCGCTCAACGGGCCACCGGCGGCCAGCACGGCGCCGCCACCCAGGTGAGCCGCGCCAAGCAGGCGCAGGAACCAATCGTCGCGCCGCTGTTTCCAGGGTGGAGCGGGATCATGGGCATGGGGCTGGGACATGCGTTCGAGCAGATCGCGGGTCATGTTGGCCAAATGCGGAATCTGCTCGAACTGGCTCTGGACGTTGCCCAGCAAGGTCTTCGGGCTGACGCGCTCGCGCATCCAGCGTTCGAGGAAGGGCTGGGCGGTGTTCCACAAATCCAGGTCCGGGTACAGCTGGCGACCGAGGCCTTCGATGTTCAACAGGGTTTTTTGCAGCAACACCAACTGCGGCTGGACCTCCATGTTGAAGCGGCGCGCAGTCTGGAACAGGCGCATCAGCACCTGGCCGAATGAAATATCTTTTAACGGTTTTTCGAAGATCGGTTCGCACACGGTGCGGATCGCCGCTTCGAATTCGTTGAGCTTGGTCTCGGCCGGCACCCAGCCGGAATCGATGTGCAACTGCGCGACGCGGCGGTAGTCACGCTTGAAGAAGGCGAACAGGTTGCGCGCCAGGTAATCCTGGTCCTCGGGGGTGAGGCTGCCGACGATGCCGCAGTCGATGGCGATGTACTGCGGGCTCCACGGTTGCACGGTGCTGACGAAGATGTTGCCCGGGTGCATGTCGGCGTGGAAGAAACTGTCGCGAAACACCTGGGTGAAGAAAATCTCCACGCCGCGCTCGGCAAGCAGTTTCATGTCGGTGCGCTGGTCGGCGAGGGTTGCCAGGTCGGTCACCTGGATCCCGTAGATGCGCTCCATCACCAGCACTTTCGGCCGGCACCAGTCCCAATAGACTTGCGGCACGTACAGCAGCGGCGAGCCCTCGAAATTGCGCCGCAGCTGGCTGGCGTTGGCGGCCTCGCGCAGCAGGTCGAGCTCATCGAAGATGGTTTTTTCATAGTCCTGGACCACATCCACCGGGTGCAGCAGGCGTGCATCGGCTGACACCCGCTCGGCGGCGCGGGCAAGGATGAACAGCCAGGCCAGGTCCTGGGCAATGATCGGCTTGAGGCCTGGGCGGATCACCTTAACCACCACTTCTTCACCCGTCTTGAGCTGGGCGGCGTGGACCTGGGCGACCGACGCCGAAGCCAGCGGCTCGACGTCGAAACGGCTGAAGACTTCGCTGATCTTCTTGCCCAGCTGCGCCTCGATCAGCGCTACCGACAGTTTCGAGTCGAAGGGCGGCACGCGATCCTGCAGCAGCATCAGTTCGTCGGCGATGTCTTCGGGGAGCAGGTCGCGACGGGTCGAGAGGATCTGCCCGAACTTGATGAAGATCGGCCCCAGGTCCTGCAAGGCCAGGCGCAGGCGTGCGCCGCGGCTCAAGTCAAGCGTTCGACGGGGGAACCAGCGCCACGGCAGCACAAAGCGCAGTGCCAGGAGAAACCAGGGCAGCGGCAGGGCGAACAGCAGGTCATCGAGGCGGTAGCGGATCACGACGCGCTGGATGCGCAACAGACGGCGGACGGCAAGCAGCTTCATGCGTTATCGCTTGGGTTCAAGGGATCGGGAAAGGCGCTCGAAACGCGCCTCGAGTCGTTCCAGATCGAGCTTGATCTGGTCCAGTTCGGCAAAACGGGCCTGGGCTTCGCGTTGGCCTACGAGCGTACGCGATTCCTCGGCCAGGTATTCACTCAGATTCTGTCCCAGGCTGGCGAAGCCCTGGCGGTACCAGCGGGAGCGGCTGCGCAGATGGCCACTGAGCAATTGGGTGGCGACCGGGCCGATCCAGCGGGACACTTCGTATTCCCAGTCCAGTTCCAGATCCTGGAGAATCGCCGCCAGTTCCAGCAGCACGCCGCTGTCGCCGTCGAGCTCGACGTCGGGGCTGTGCAGCACCGCCGTCTTGTTCTTGCTCAGCGCCAACTCGAGCAGGCTCGATGCCGGCGCGCGCAGCGTGCAGTCGGCCTCGGCCTCCCAGTGGGCGGCGAGCATCAGGCCTTCGTCGCTGGGCAGGATGAACAGCTGCAACGCCGGGCTGCGGCAGTCGACGGCAATCACCTTGCCGCTCAAGTGTGCCAGGCGCATCGGCGCCGTGCTGTCCAGGCGCAGGACCCGGTTGATACCGAGTTCGACACTGGCGAGCAGCCCGGTGAGCAGCATCAGGGCTTGATACCGCGGTGCAGGGCGACGATGCCGGACGTCATGTTGTGGTAGGTGACCCGATCAAAACCGGCTTCGACCATCATCGACTTCAGCGTTTCCTGGTCGGGGTGCATGCGGATCGATTCGGCCAGGTAACGATAACTTTCCGCGTCGTTGGTGATCAGCTTGCCCATCAAGGGCATGAAGGCGAACGAGTAGGCGTCATAAGCCTTGGACATCAGCGCGTTGGTTGGCTTGGAAAACTCCAGTACCAGCAGCCGGCCACCGGGCTTGAGCACGCGTAACATCGAGCGCAGGGCGTCTTCCTTGTGGGTGACGTTACGCAGGCCGAAGGCGATGGTCACGCAGTCGAAATGGTTGTCGGGGAACGGCAGCTTCTCGGCGTCGGCCTGGACGAACTCGACGTTGCCGGCCACGCCCAGGTCGAGCAGGCGGTCACGGCCGACCTTGAGCATGGATTCGTTGATGTCGGCGAGCACCACATGGCCGGTGGGGCCGACGATGTGGGAGAACTTCTTGGTCAGGTCACCGGTACCGCCGGCAATGTCCAGCACGCGGTTGCCGCTGCGCACGCCCGACAGCTCGATCGCGAAACGCTTCCAGAGGCGATGCATGCCGCCCGAGAGCAGGTCGTTCATCAAGTCGTACTTGGCGGCCACCGAGTGGAAAACCTCGGCGACTTTCTCCGCTTTCTGGCTTTCCGGCACGTTCTTGAAGCCGAAGTGTGTGGTGGGTTCGGCATCGCTGCCTTTGCGCTGATCAGTCATATCGCGGTCACCAAAAAAGAATGCGGGACATTCTAATCCCGGTGGAGGGCTTTGTCTTGGCAAGGCTGCAGGTAAGATGAGCCACCGCCCGGACGTTTTGACGCAGGCAGGGTCGCAAACGTCCAGGCAAGTCTCGATCAAGCAGGAGTTAACAGATGGCCCGTATTACTGTTGAGCGTGCCCATGACCTGGGCAAGGAAGCGGCCCGCGAAAAGGCCGACAAGCTGGCCCGGAAACTGTCCGACAGCTACGGCCTGGAGCCCAAGTGGGAGGGCGACACGCTGAAGCTCAAGCGTTCCGGGGTCAAGGGTGAAGTGCATGTGGGCGAGGATTCGATCCGCGTCGAAGTGGAGCTGGGCATGTTGATGTCGGCCATGAGCGGGACAATCAAGACGGAAATCGAAAAGGCGCTGGACAAGGCGTTGGCTTGATTGTAGTGCAGAGGACTTAAGTCCACCGCCTATCTATCAACTGTGGGAGCGAGCCTGCTCGCGAATGCGATGGATCAACAACATTGATGTTGAATGACACACCGCTTTCGCGAGCAGGCTCGCTCCCACAGGGGAAATCATCGTCCCGGGTTTTATGTCAGTTGTTAGGGTGCCCTTTCTAATTATTCTCACTACTTTGTGCCTGAGCCCGACCGTGTGCGGGCAGTTGCTCAAACCTGTCTTCGAGTGAGGTGCACCATGGCCAAAGTTATTTTGAAGAAAAAAACCGACGTCGAATCTTCCACGCTGGGCGACGTGAAAACGTACGCGCGCAAGATCTGGCTGGCGGGCCTGGGCGCTTATATCAAGGTCGGTCAGGAGGGCGGCGACTACTTCAAGGAGCTGGTCAAGGCCGGTGAAGTTATTGAAACCAAAGGCAAAAAGAACATTGCTGGGAAACTTGAAGCGGCGAACAGCGAACTGATCGAAGCCAAGACCGACGTCAACACTTTCAAGGCCCGCGTCGAAGTTCAACTCGACAAAGTCGAGAAGGTATTCGACGCGCGTGTTGCAAGTGCCTTGAATCGTATCGGCATTCCGTCTAAACATGACGTTGAGACACTCTCTGCTAAGCTCGATGAGCTGACGGCATTGCTCGAACGTGTCGCGCGTAAACATTAAGGAGAACGGGATGGCTGGCAAGAAAATCACCGAAAAAGAAGGCAGCTCGTGGGCCGGGAAGATTGAAAAGTACTCCCGCAAAATCTGGCTTGCTGGTTTAGGCGTGTACTCGAAGATCGACACTGACGGCAGCAAACTCTTCGAGTCCCTGGTCAAGGACGGCGAGAAGGCCGAAAAACTCACCAAGACGGCGGTCGGCAAACAAGTCGATGCCGCCAAGGATTCTGCCGAGTCCACCAAGTCGCGCATGGGCGGCGTGAAGGATCGTGCACTGGGCAAGTGGGATGAGCTGGAAGGGGCTTTCGACAAGCGTCTGAACAGTGCAATTTCCCGCCTGGGCGTGCCGAGTCGCAATGAAGTCAAGGAACTGCACAGCAAGGTCGACACCCTGACCCGGCAGATCGAAAAACTCACCGGGGCCAAGGTCACGCCGGTCGCGACCAAGCCTGCTGCAACCAGGACGGCGGCGGCCAAGCCTGCAGCGAAGACGGCAGCCAAGCCACTGGTCAAGGCGGCGGCAAAAACCGTCGCCAAGCCTGCGGCCAAAGCAGTGGCCAAGCCAGTAGCCAAAACCGCAGCGGCCAAGCCTGCAGCCAAGGCGGCGGCCAAACCCGTCGCGGCAAAAACTGCAGCCAAACCTGCCGCCAAGACGGCGGCGGCTAAACCAGCTGCGGCTAAACCGGCTGCCAAGCCAGCGGCAAAAGCCGCAGCAAAACCGGCCGCGGCGAAAAAGCCCGCAGTGAAAAAACCGTCCGCGCCAAAAGCAGCCGCACCCAAGGCGCCGGCCGCGGCCGCCAAACCGGCCACCCCGACGAGCACGGCAAACTCTGCCTCGGCTCCAACCCCGGTAGCCACTCCGACTCCAGCGCCGGCTCCGTCGACGCCTACCAGCCAGTCCTGAGTTTCCGGGACATGCAAAAACGCCCGGCCTGTGAAGGTCGGGCGTTTTTTTTTGCGGTAGACCCAAATTGTGTGCGAGCCGGGTGGGAGCGAGCCTGCTCGCGAAAGCGCCGGGTCAGTCGATATCTCTTCTACTGACACTCCGTCTTCGCGAGCAGGCTCGCTCCCACATGGGGCTGCCGCAGTTGGCCGTTAGCCGTGCTCTTCCAGATACCGCAACGCCATCTGCTCGGTCGCGACCTTGATCGCTGGCGGCAAGTGCGGCGCCACCAGCATCATGATCTGATAGACCACCAGGCGAACCTCGCCCTCGCGATCGAGGATCCGCTGATAATCCAGCGAAAACAGCAACGTCATGGTGATCTGCTCCACCAGTTGCCCGAGTGCCTGGGTGTCGCTCACCAGCAGGCCTTGGGCCTTGAGTTGCGCCAGCAATGAGGCCAGGGTCCGTTTCAACGCGTTGAGCAACTGGCGGATACCCTTGGCCAGTTTCGGCAGGCGCCCCGCCAGGTTCGAGAGGTCCTGGAAGAGGAACCGGTATTGGGCCAGGCGCTCGACGATCAAATGCAGGAACAACCAGTAGTCCTCCGGCGCCAGTTGCGCATCGGCGGGCGGATCCAGCAGCGGTGCAAGCTCGGCCTGGAATCGCTCGAACAATCCGAGTATCAGCGGTTCCTTGCCATGGAAGTGGTAGTAGAGGTTGCCGGGGCTGATGCCCATCTCGTTGGCGACTTCGAGGGTGGAAACATTCGGCTCGCCCTTCTCGTTGAATAATTGCAGGGCACACTCGAGGATTCGGTCGCGGGTTTTCATCCGGTCTTCTTGGTCGGTGGAGTCTTTCCACGGCCCGCAGTGCGACCGTGGGACGAGGCGTTCAGCGTACCCGTACGTAATTCCCGGGTGCCGCTTCCAGGGCCGGGTATTTCGCGTTGCCCAGCGTCATCAGCGTTTCGTGTTGGGCGCCGGAGCGCTCCTGGATCCAACCCAGCCATTGGGTCCACCAACTGCCCTCGATGTGCTTGGCGTCGTAGTACCAGGCGCGCGGGTCGCTGCTCAGTTTCGGATTTTCAATGTAGTTGGCCTTGGGGTTGCCTGGCGGGTTGAGGATGCTCTGGACGTGTCCGCTGTTGGACAGCACGAAACGTCGTTCGCCGCCCAGCAGCAACGTCGAACGGTACACCGCATCCCACGGCGTGATGTGGTCGTTGATGCCGGCCACGCTGAAGCTGTCCACGGTGACTTTCTGCAAGTCGATAGGCGTGCCGCACACTTCCAGGGCGCCCGGCCGTGTCAGCGGGTTGTGCTTGAAAAAATCCAGCAGGTCGCCGTGATAGGCCGCTGGAAGGCGCGTGCAGTCGTTGTTCCAGTAGAGAATGTCGAACGCCGGCGGCTCCTTGCCCAGCAGGTAGTTGTTGACGAAGTAGGTCCAGATCAAGTCGTTGGGCCGCATCCAGGCGAAGACCCGAGCCATGTCGCGGCCATCGAGAGTGCCTTTCTGATAGGAGCGGCGCTTGGCGGCTTCGAGGGTCTGTTCATCGATGAACAGCGTGGCCGGGCTCTCGACCTCGCTGTCCAGCAAGCTCACCAGGTAGGTGGCGCTGGCCACCCGGCGCAGTTGGCGCTTGGCTTGCAGATGGCCCTGCAGGGCGGCGATGGTCATGCCGCCGGCGCAGGCGCCCATGAGGTTGACTTCGCGGGCGCCGGTGATCGCCCGGCAGACGTTCATGGCTTCTTCCGTCGCCTCGACATAACTGGACAGGCCCCATTCCCGATGGCGCACGTCCGGGTTTCGCCAGCTGATGATGAACACCTGCAAGCCGTTTTTCAGAGCGTACTGGACGAAGCTGTTGGAAGGGCTCAGGTCGAAGATGTAGAACTTGTTGATCTGCGGCGGCACGATCAGCAGCGGCGTGGCGTATTGCTTTTCGCTCATCGGCTTGTACTGGATCAGTTCCAGCAGCTCGTTGCGAAACACCACTGCGCCGGGCGTACTCGCCAGGGTCTTGCCGACTTCAAAGGCGTGTGGCGTGACTTGCCGGGGCAACCCGTCGTTGTGCAGCAGGTCGTCGACCAGATGGCTGATCCCGCGAATCAGGCTGCTGCCTCCGGAATTGAACAGCTCCTTGATTGCCAGCGGATTAAGCAGGGTATTGGACGGCGATACCGCGTCGTTGAGCAGGGAAAAGGCAAAATGCGCACGGGCCTGATCATCCGGGCTCATGCCGCCCTCATCGATCCACTGGCGGACTTCTTTCTGCCAGCTCAGGTAGGCCTGCAGGCTGCGGCGATAAAACGGGTTGAGCTGCCAGGTGGGGTCGGCGAAGCGTTTGTCGTCGGGGTTGGTCGGGTGCAGGGTTTCGCCCAGCAGGACGCGCCCCAGCTGGCCGCCGAGCCTCAACGCGTGTCGGGCACTGTGGACCGGGTTGCGCAAGCCATGGGCGGCAACGTTGCGCAGGGTCGACAGCAGGTCGCTACCGCGCAGGCCGGTGACCGCACTCTGTGCGTTGATGAAGCTGGCAGGGGCGGGCATGGAACCCTTCGCCGGTTTGTCGCGCATGAGTCAACTCCTTCATCATCAGGCTGAAAACAAACACACCGAACCAGACAACATAGTCGCTGTTTCGGGTAGTTGCGCGATCCGGCGTCCTGCCAGGCGCAAATGGGCGGTGTCAGCCGCCACCCAGCGGCGCGGGATGCGGGTGCATGACCGCGCGCTGACGTTCTTCCTCGAGGAACTTCATGATGATCGGCGCCACGGCCTCGGCCCGGGTGATCAGGAACAGGTGGCCGTCATCGATGATGTGCAACTGCGAATTGGGGATGCGCCAGGCCAGCATGCGCATGTTGATCAGGGGGATCAGCGGGTCGTCATCCCCGGCCAGGATCAAGGTCGGCTGGTGGATCTTGTGCAGCCAATGGATGCTGGTCCAGCCGAGGCCCGCGAACAGTTGCCAGTAATAACCGAGCTTGCCCGCCGAACGCACCTTGGCCGCGTGACGAGCCGCCAGGCTTGGGTCGCGGCGGAACGAGCCGCCGTAGATCAGCGGCGCGATGCGCATCACATGGGACGGCTGCACGTAGCGTCGGGGACTGGCCATCATCCACAGCACCTTCGGCTTGCCCGGCACCATCACCGCGCCAGCGGCCGTGGCGGCGAGCACCAGCTTCTTGCAGCGCTCCGGATAATCATGGGCGAACTGCTGGGCCAGGGCACCGCCCCAGGACACACCGATCACGTTGACCTGCCCATAGTCGAGGTAATCAAGCATCCGCGCGGTAAGCTTGGCCAGGCCCGGAAAACGATACGGCCGGCTCGGCGTCGACGAACCGCCGACCCCGGGCACATCGAAGGCGATCACTTCCAGGTCCGGGTCCAGGGCCTCGATGAACGGGAAGACCAGCTCCAGGTTGGCGCCGATGCCGTTGAAAATCAGCAGCGGCGTCAAGTGAGGCTTGCCGGGACGTACCGCGGTGCGCAAGGTCTGGCCATCCAGATCGACGGTACGGAAAATGTACGGTTGCGGCATGCTTCAAGCCCTGTGGGTTGGGTCGCGGTCTTTCATTTTTCCCGGATCTCCTGTGGGAGCGAGCCTGCTCGCGATGACTGCGGTACATCCGAACATCAATGTGTGCTGACACACCGCAATCGCGAGCAGGCTCGCTCCCACATTGGATCTGCTGTGAACCTGAGTCTGTGTTCACCAGCGCTGTGGGCCTTACATGTCCATGTCGGCTGCGGGAATGTATTCGTGAGCAAGCTCACCCCGCAGCGGACGAGTTGCAGTTCTTTACCGCTCATGCACATAAGTGCCCGGCGCCGCTTCCCCGGCCACATACGTCTTGTTGCCCAGCACGGTAGGGGCCTTCTTCAGCTTGCCCGAGCGTTCGGCCTGCCAGGCTTGCCAGTGCAGCCACCAGGAGTCGGTGTGCTTGGTGGAGTTTTCCATCCAGTCCTCGGCCTTGGCCGGCATGTCTTCACTGGTCATGTAGCGTGACTTGGGATTGCCCGGCGGGTTGAGAATGCTCTGGATGTGACCGCTGCTCGACAGCACGAATTCAACCTTGCCTCCGAACAGCTGCGCCGATTTGTAGCAGGACTTCCACGGGGTGATGTGGTCGTTGGTGCCGGCCAGGGAAAAGATATCGGCGCTGACCTGCTTGAGGTCGATCGGCGTGCCGCACACTTCCAGTGCGTTGGGACGGATCAGCGGGTTGTTCTTGAACATCTCGATGAGGTCGCCATGGAACGCCGCCGGGAGTCGCGTGGTGTCGTTGTTCCAGAACAGGATGTCGAACACCGGCGGCTCGTTGCCCAGCAGGTAATTGTTCACCCAGTAGTTCCAGATCAGGTCATTGGGCCGCATCCAGGCGAACACCTTGGCCATGTCGCGGCCTTCCAGCACGCCGGCCTGGTAGGAATGGCGCTTGGCCGTTTCCAGGGTCTGCTCGTCGACGAACAGCGCCACGTCGGTGTCCAGGGTGGTGTCCAAAACACTCACCAGCAGGGTCAGGGCATTGACCTTTTTCTCCCCCAGCGCGGCGTAATGGCCGAGCAGGGCGGTGCAGGTGATGCCGCCCGAGCAGGCGCCCAGCATGTTCACGTCCTTGCTGCCGGTGATGGCCGTGACCACGTCCACCGCTTCCTTGAGCGCTTCGATGTAGGTCGACAGGCCCCACTCGCGCTGCGCCTTGGTGGGGTTGCGCCAGCTGATGATGAAGGTCTGCACGTTGCTGCGCAGGCAGAAGCGCGCCAGGCTCTTGTCCGGGCTCAGGTCGAATACGTAGAACTTGTTGATTTGCGGCGGCACCACCAGCAACGGTCGCTCATGGACCTGCTCGGTGATGGGGCGGTACTGGATCAGCTCCAGCACGTCATTGCGAAAGACTACCGCGCCTTCGGTCACGCCCAGGCTCTTGCCGACTTCGAATGCGCCCATGTCGACCTGGCTCGGCATCCCGCCGTTGTGCACCAGGTCCTTGGCCAGGTGGGACAGGCCATCGAGCAGGCTCTTGCCACCGGTTTCGAAGAAGCGCTTGACCGCCGCCGGGTTGGCCGCCGAGTTGGTCGGGGCCATGGCTTCGGTCATCAGGTTGATCACGAAGTGCCCACGGCTGATGTCCTGGGGCGAAAGGCTGCTGTCGTCGATCCAGGCGTGCAGCTCCTTGCGCCACGCCAGATAGGTTTGCAGATAACGTCTGTAGAGCGGGTTCTGGCTCCACGCCGGGTCGTTGAAACGACGGTCATCACTGGCGGGCTGCAACTCGGATTTGCCGAACAGGACTTTCCTCAGTTCAGCGCCGAAATGGGCGACGTGCTTGACGCTGTGCAGCGGTTGTTTGATGGTCTGGGTCAGCACCATCCGGGCAGAGGCCAGCAGGTCTTTCCTGCGCAAGCCGACGACGGGATTCAAGCCCAGGGTGTTTTCCGAAGCTTGGTACTTCAACTCATCGTTGTTCTTGTTGCTCATCTACGACGCTCCATTGTCCTTCAGACGAGTACCGGGGACCGTGCCAGAAGCGCAAGGCCAATACCAGGTACGCTGCTCGGGGTGACCATTAATTCCGCATCGAGGGCAATGAGGAAACGTGTGCCAGGAACTCGCCGGTTCCTTTGCAGGGAACTTGCCAGCTCCATTGGTTACCCGAGTTTAATTTTTTTCGCAAGCAGGCCAGTCATTGACGTTGCCGCGCAGGCATTCAAGCAGATGAGTCTAGAAAATTCGCCCTAATGCGCCAGCCCTTGAGCTAGAGCATCAGCTTGACGACGGACGCATTCGGGTCGCGGGTTTTTCCGGCCGCCTTGAGTTCGGCGAGATAATCGTTCCACAGGTCTTCCTGGCGCACCGCCAGCTGGTACAGATAGTCCCAGGTGAACAATCCGCTGTCATGGCCATCGTCGAAGGTCAGTTTCAGTGCGTATTGGCCGGCGGGTTCGACCTTGGTCAGGCCGACGCCGAGCTTGCCGTATTGCAGGATGGGTTTGCCGTGGCCCTGGACCTCGGCGGAAGGCGAGTGCACCCGCAGGAATTCCGCGGGCAGGTGATACTCCTCGTCCGGCGCGTATTTGAGCGTCAGGGTCTTGGAGGCTTTGTGCAGGTTGATGGCGGTGGGGAGTCTGGTCATGAGTCGTCGCTCTCTTGAAGCCTTGGGTGAACGCCATGTGGCGAGGGAGCTTGCTCCCGCTGGACCGGGCTGGCGCTCCAGGGCGAAGCCCTCCCAAGAGCCCGTCGCGATCCCCCTGGATGAGCGGCGGCTTCCGGTTCCTGGGGCTACTCCGTAGCCCAGCGGGAGCAAGCTCCCTCGCCACAAGAGCTCGCTCACCTATCGTGTGGCCTACAGGATATACCGCGACAGGTCTTCGTTCTGCGCCAGCTCGCCGAGGTGGCTGTTGACGTATTCGGCGTCGATGATGATCGGCGCTTCGTTGTGGGCGCTGGCCAGGTCGCCGGCGCTGAACGAGACTTCCTCGAGCAGGCGTTCAAGCAGCGTGTGCAGGCGCCGGGCACCGATGTTCTCGGTCTTCTCGTTGACCTGCCAGGCGATCTGCGCCAGGCGCTTGATGCCTTCCGGCGCGAACTCGATGTTCAGGCCTTCGGTCTTGAGCAGCGCGCAGTATTGTTCGGTCAGCGACGCATGGGGCTCGCTCAGGATGCGCTCGAAGTCTTCCGGCGACAGCGCCTTGAGTTCGACCCGGATCGGCAAGCGGCCTTGCAGCTCAGGCACCAGGTCGCTCGGCTTGCTCAGGTGGAACGCACCGGAAGCAATGAACAGGATGTGGTCGGTCTTGACCATGCCCAGCTTGGTGTTCACCGTGCAGCCTTCGATCAACGGCAGCAGGTCGCGTTGCACGCCTTCGCGGGAAACGTCGGCGCCGCCGACATTGCCGCGCTTGGCGACCTTGTCGATTTCGTCGATGAACACGATGCCGTGCTGCTCGACCGCTTCCAGGGCCTTGGCCTTCAGTTCCTCTTCGTTGACCAGGCGACTGGCTTCTTCATCGCGCACCAGCTTCAGCGCTTCCTTGACCTTGAGCTTGCGGCTTTTCTTCTTGCCCTTGCCCATGTTGGCGAACAGGCTCTGCAACTGGTTGGTCATTTCTTCCATGCCTGGCGGCGCGGAAATGTCGACGCCGGCCATTTCGGCCACTTCGATCTCGATCTCCTTGTCGTCCAGCTGGCCTTCGCGCAGGCGTTTGCGGAACAGTTGGCGGGTATTGGAGTCCTGGGTCGTGGCGGCGTCGGCGTTGAAGCCCATGCGCGCCGGTGGCAGCAGGGCATCTAGAATGCGCTCTTCAGCGGCGTCTTCGGCGCGATGGCGAACCTTGGTGATTTCCTGTTCGCGCAGCAGCTTGATTGCCGCATCGGCCAGGTCACGAATGATCGACTCGACGTCGCGGCCCACGTAGCCGACTTCGGTGAACTTGGTGGCTTCGACCTTGATGAATGGCGCGTTGGCGAGCTTGGCCAGGCGCCGGGCGATCTCGGTCTTGCCGACACCGGTCGGGCCGATCATCAGGATGTTCTTGGGGGTCACTTCGACGCGCAGTTCTTCCGGCAGTTGCATCCGGCGCCAGCGGTTACGCAGGGCGATGGCGACGGCGCGCTTGGCATCGTCCTGGCCGATGATGTGGCGATTGAGTTCGTGGACGATTTCGCGGGGAGTCATGGACATAATAATTGGCGGTCCTCAAGCGGGAGTCTGGGCCTGGAAGGGCTTACTCCGCGAGGTCCTGCTCCTCAATGGTCTGGGTGTGGTTGGTGAAGACGCAGATGTCGCCGGCGATGCCCAGGGCAGTCTCGACGATCTCGCGAGCCGACAGGTCGGTCTTTTTCAGCAGGGCGCTGGCGGCAGCCTGGGCGTAGGCGCCACCGGAGCCCATGGCTATCAGGCCGTCTTCCGGTTCAACCACGTCGCCGTTGCCGGTAATGATCAAGGAAGCATCCTTGTTGGCCACCGCAAGCATGGCTTCGAGGCGGCTCAGGGAACGGTCGGTGCGCCACTCCTTGGCCAGCTCGACGGCCGCGCGGACAAGGTGACCCTGATGTTTTTCCAGTTGGCCTTCAAAACGTTCGAACAGGGTGAAGGCGTCGGCGGTGGCCCCGGCGAAACCGGCGATGACCTGGCCGTGATACAGGCGGCGGACTTTCTTCGCGTTGCCTTTCATCACGGTGTTGCCCAGTGAAACCTGGCCGTCGCCGCCCATGACGACTTTGCCGTGACGGCGGACTGAAACGATGGTGGTCAAGGGAAGAGTCTCCACGCAGCGGGGCGAAAATGCCCGGATGGAACTCATATGGGGGTGGCGTGGGTTTTTTCAACTGCGGGGAGGGGGAAGGGATGAGTGGTCCCCGGCTTCTTGCGCAGCGCTTTTGTGGCGAGGGAGCTTGCTCCCGCTGGACCGCGCAGCGGTCCAAGCTTTTGGGGCTGCTACGCCCGAGGCGTCGGACCGACCCAGCGGGAGCAAGCTCCCTCGCCACGAAAAGCCCCGATGCCACAAATGCTTTCGTCAGAATCAGCGGCTTTGGCGTTGTTGTAACAACAGGTTGCTGAAACCGCTGCCGGCTAGTTGTTTCTGGGCCTTCGTCAGCTCTTCGCGGTTGCTGAACGGTCCGACCAGTACGCGATACCAGGTTTCGTCCTTCACGGTTCCGGACTCCACCGACACCGACTGGCCCAGCAGAATGATCTGCGCCCGGACCTTGTCGGCGTCGGCTTCCTTGCGGAACGAGCCGGCCTGCAGGAAGAATTTTGTCACCGGCGCGGCCTTCTGCACCGGCGGGGCCGGTGGCGGCGTAATGCCGGCCAGGGCGGCCTGGGCGCGGGCGGTGTCGATCTTCGCCGCTTCGGCTGGGGTCACTGGCGTGGTCGGCACCTGCGGCGTCGGCAGGGTTTTCTCCGGCACCGCATCGGGCGGCACGATGACCTCCGATTCCGGCAGCAAGGTGTAGAAGTCGTATTTCGGCTTCACCGGTTGTGTCGGGCTCGGCGGGGTCTTGTTGGCCTCGGCGATCCGCGTGGCTTTCTGCTGCTCTTGCCGAACACGCTTGACGTCATCGCCCTGGCCCGGTTCCAGCTTCATCAGGAATACGATGAATGCGCCGACAGTCAGGCCGATCGCCATCCACAACCAGCCCGGAATCGGCTGTTTGGCCGGAGGCTGGTAACGACTGGCGCCGCGTTTGGGTGCAGGTTTTTTCTTGGCGGCCAAGTTACATACGCTCCAGCGTTTCCAGGCCCAGCAGTTCCAGGCCTTGCTTGAGCGTGCGCCCGGTCAGCGCGGCGAGGCGCAGGCGGCTCTGCATTTGTGCCGGGGTCTCGGCGTTGAGGATCGGGCAATTCTCGTAGAAGCTGGAAAACAGCCCGGCGACGTCGTACAGGTAGGCGCACAAGGTGTGCGGCGTGCCCTTGTCGGCCACGTTGTTCAGGACTTCACCGAACTGTGCCAGCCTGGCCGCCAGCTCCTGCTCGTGGGCGGCTTCAAGGACGATCTGGCCCTCGATTTCGTCGAAGCCCTTGCCGAGTTTGCGGAACACGCCCGCCACGCGGGTGTAGGCGTACAGCAGGTACGGTGCGGTGTTGCCTTCGAAGTTGAGCATCAGGTCGAAGTTGAAGCTGTAGTCGCTGGTGCGGTGCTTCGACAGGTCGGCGTATTTCACCGCGTCGATGCCGACCACCTTGGCGATCTTGCGCAGTTCGTCTTCGGCCAGCTCCGGGTTCTTGCCCTTGACCAGGGTGTACGCACGGTCCTGGGCTTCGGTGAGCAGGTCGATCAGCTTCACCGTGCCGCCATCGCGGGTCTTGAACGGGCGGCCATCGGCGCCGTTCATGGTGCCGAACCCCATGTGTTCCATTTCCATCGGATGGGTCACGAAACCGGCCAGGCGGGCCACTTCGAACACCTGCTGGAAGTGCAGGGCCTGGCGCTGGTCGACGAAATACAGGACCCGATCGGCCTTCAGCACGCCGTTGCGATAACGCACGGCCGCCAGGTCAGTGGTGGCGTAGAGGTAGCCACCGTCGGCCTTGACGATGATCACCGGCAGCGGTTCGCCATCGGCGGTCTTGAACTGGTCGAGGAACACGCACTGGGCGCCGTTGCTTTCCACCAGCATGCCTTTGGCCCGGAGGTCGTTGACCACGTTGATCAGGTCGTCGTTGTAGGCGCTTTCGCCCATCACGTCGGCCATGCTCAGCTTGACGTTCAGCAGCTCGTAGATCTTCTGGCAGTGGGACAGCGAGATGTCCTTGAACTTTGTCCACAGCGCCAGGCACTCGGCATCGCCGGCCTGCAGCTTGACCACCAGGCCACGGGCGCGGTCGGCGAACTCGGGCGACTCGTCGAAGCGTTGCTTGGCGGCGCGGTAGAAGTTTTCCAGGTCCGACAGCTCGTCGCTGGTGATCGGGTTTTCCTCCAGGTAGGCCATCAGCATGCCGAACTGGGTGCCCCAGTCGCCGACGTGGTTCTGGCGGATCACCGTGTCACCGAGAAACTCCAGGACGCGCGCCACGCCATCGCCAATGATGGTCGAGCGCAGGTGGCCGACGTGCATTTCCTTGGCGAGGTTGGGGGCCGACAGGTCGACCACGGTGCGCTGCAACGGGCCGGCCTTGCGTACGCCTAGGCGCTCGTCGGCCAGGGCCGCGTCAAGCCGCGAGGCCAGCGCCTGGGTATTCTGGAAGAAGTTGATGAACCCGGGGCCGGCAATTTCGGCCTTGGTGACGTTTTCGTCGGCCGGCAATGCGGCGATGATCTTTTCCGCCAGGTCGCGAGGTTTCATGCCGGCCGGTTTGGCGAGCATCATCGCGATGTTGCTGGCAAAGTCACCGTGGGTCTTGTCGCGGGTGTTCTCGACCTGAATCGCCGGCGACAGGCCTTCTGGCAGCACACCTTCAGTGACGAGTTGGGTGATGGCTTGCTGGATAAGCTGGCGAATGGTGTCTTTCATGGTCTTCTCTTTCAACCGCAGGCGCGGCGGCGCTTCGATGCGCTGGTGGAAAAACTGGGCATTATCCGTGGCGCGGGCGAGCTTGCCAACTGTAGCGGGTCGGGTGGGTATGTGCGGCGACTATTCTTGCTGGCCTGGATGTACGCAATCCCCTGTGGGAGCGAGCTTGCTCGCGATAGCGGTCTGGCATTCAATATTCATGCAAGCTGATCCGCCGCCATCGCGAGCAAGCTCGCTCCCACAAGGGCCAGGTTAGCGATCCATTAATACAAATCCACCGGATCCACATCCAGCGACCAGCGCACCGCCCGCCCGCTGGGCAGTTGTTCCAGTACCAGCAACCAGGCGCTCAGCAACCGATGCAGCGGTGCGCGGGCATTGGCCTGTAATAAAAGCTGTGCGCGATAACGTCCCGCCCGCCGTTCCATCGGAGCCGGCACCGGGCCCAATAGTTCGATCCCGCTGAGGCTCTGTTCCGCCAGCAGGCGCTCGGCCTCGCTGCACGCTTCGTCCAGGAAGCCTTCGGCCTGTCCTGGCTTGTGGGCCTCGGCCCGCAGCAGCGCTAGATGGGCGAACGGCGGCAGCCCGGCGGCGCGACGTTCGCTCAAGGCCTGCTCGGCGAAGGCGAAGTAGCCCTGCTCGGTCAGCTGGATCAGCAGCGGGTGGTCGGCCAGGTGGGTCTGGATAATCACTTTGCCCGGTTCCTCGGCCCGTCCGGCGCGGCCCGCGACCTGGACGATCAACTGCGCCATGCGCTCGCTCGCGCGGAAGTCACCGGAAAACAACCCACCGTCGGCATCCAGGATCGATACCAGCGTCACGCGCGGGAAATGATGCCCCTTGGCGAGCATCTGCGTGCCCACCAGGATGCACGGCTGGCCTTTCTGGATCGTGGCGAACAGCTGATTCATCGCATCCTTGCGCGAGGTGCTGTCGCGATCCACCCGCAGCACCGGGTAATCGGGAAACAGGATGCCCAGGCGCTCTTCGGCGCGCTCGGTGCCGGCGCCTACCGGGCGCAGGTCCACTTTCCCGCACTGCGGGCAGTGCCTCGGCACTCGCTCGGAATGTCCGCAATGGTGGCAGCGCAGTTCGCCGTAGCGCTGATGCACGGTCATTCGCGCGTCGCAGCGTTCGCAGCCGGACATCCAGCCGCAGTCATGGCACAGCAGGGTCGGGGCGAACCCTCGGCGGTTGAGAAACACCAGCACCTGCTGCCCAGCGGCCAGGGTCTGGCCGATGGCTTGCTGCATCGGTCCGGAAATGCCGCTGTCCAGCGGACGGCTTTTCACATCCAGGCGCAGGAAGCGCGGCTGCTTGGCGCCGCCGGCCCGCTCGTTGAGGCGCAGCAGGCCGTAGCGACCGGTGTAGGCGTTGTGCAGGCTTTCCAGGGAGGGCGTAGCCGAGCCGAGCACGATCGGGATGTTTTCCTGGCGAGCCCGCACCAGCGCCAGGTCACGGGCGTGGTAGCGCAGGCCTTCCTGCTGTTTATAGGAGCCGTCGTGTTCTTCATCGATGATGATCAAGCCGGGGTTTTTCATCGGCGTGAACAGCGCCGAGCGGGTGCCGATGATGATGTCGGCCTCGCCGTCGCGCGCGGCGAGCCAGGCTTCCAGGCGCTCGCGGTCGTTGACCGCCGAATGCACCAGGGCGATGCGCGCATTGAAGCGCTGCTCGAAGCGCGCCAGCGTCTGTGGGCCCAGGTTGATTTCCGGAATCAGCACCAAAGCCTGCTTGCCGGCTTCAAGGGTCTGACGGATCAGTTGCAGGTAGACCTCGGTCTTGCCGCTGCCGGTGACGCCCGCCAGCAGAAAGGCGTGATAACTGTCGAAACCCGCGCGAATCGCCTCGCAAGCGGTCCGCTGTTCGGCGTTGAGCGGCAGTTCCGGCTGGGCCAGCCAGTGTTCGTGGCGCGCGTCGGGGGCGTGCCGGCGGACTTCTACCTGGACGAGATTCTTGGCCAGCAGCAGGTCAAGGCTGTCCTTGCTGAGCATCAACTTGCTCAACAGCTGGTGCGCTACCCCATGGGGATGCTGGGCCAGGGTCGCCAGGGCCTCGCGTTGGCGCGGTGCGCGGGCGATGCGCGGGTCATCCAGCGAGGCGCCCGGCGTCACCGACCAGAATCGCTCCTGGCGTGCCTCGGCCGGTTCGCCCTGGCGCAACAGCACCGGTAACGCCCAGCTCAGGGTGTCGCCCAGGCTGTGCTGATAATACTGTGCGGTCCACAGGCACAGTTTGAACAGCGCCGCGGGCAGCGGTGGCGTGGCGTCGAGCAGCGCCAGGGCAGGTTTGAGCTTGTCGACCGGCACTTCGCTGTGATCGGTGACTTCCACCAGGATCCCGATCATTTCCCGCCGGCCGAACGGCACCCGCAGGCGCATGCCCGGCTGCAACTGGGCGCGTGTCACCCCGGCCGGGGCACGGTAGTCGAACAGACGGCGCAGGGGCGATGGCAGGGCGAGGCGCAGGATGGCGTCGGGCACGCGGGAGGGTCTCGATAGACAAGCAAATTCAGAAAACCTGGCGCGATCCTTGTGGGAGCGAGCCTGCTCGCGAAAGCGGAGCGTCAAGCAATACTCATGCGACGGGTCCACCGCCTTCGCGAGCAGGCTCGCTCCCACAGAGGAGCTGGCGCATGAGGCGGGGAGCCTAGCAGACGGTTGGTACAAGTTGTAGCTTGCGTGATTAATCTTGTCTGGTAGAATCCGCGGCCTAATTACGTGCGGTATTCAACAATAGTGTTGGGTGGCGGCACGCTAGCCTGAGGAAAACACCATGAAAACCGATATCCATCCGGACTACCCAGTTGTGGCCGTAACCTGCAGCTGCGGCAACAAGTTCGAAACGCGTTCGACCTACGGCAAAGCCCTGGCGATCGACGTTTGCAACGAATGCCACCCGTTCTACACCGGTAAGCAAAAGACTCTGGATACCGGCGGCCGTGTTCAGAAATTCGCCGATCGTTTCGGTGCTTTCGGCAAAGTTACTCCAAAAGCCTGAGGCTGATCATCTTGGAAAGTCGTTCCGGCTATTCCAGGCTGATGAAAAAGGCGTCCCTAGCGGGCGCCTTTTTTGTGTCCGCGATTTGGCTCTCTGGTGCCCAGGCGGCGTGCCCGTCCCCGGTTGGACTGCCCGACGTGGCCGTGCAACGGGTAGTCGATGGCGACACCTTGTACCTCAGCGACGGTCGTCGCATCCGCATGATCGGTCTCAACAGTCCGGAACTGGGAAAGCGCGGGCGTGCTGACGAGCCGTTTGCCGTGGTGGCGCGCCAGCGGCTCGAGGCGCTGGTGGCTGCCAGCGCCGGTCGGGTCAGGGTGTCGCCTGGCAAGGACGACCGGGACGACTACGGGCGCACGCTGGCCCATGTCTATGACCAGCAAGGTCGCAACCTGGAAGAGCAGTTGATTGCCGAGGGGCTGGGTTACCTGGTCGCGGTTGCGCCGAATGTCGACCTGGTCGAATGCCAGCAGGCGGCGGAGCGCAAGGCGCGGCAAGCCGGCCTGGGGCTATGGAAGAAGTCACCCGTCGTGCGCGCGGAGCAGATCAAGGCGCCCGGTTTTGCGCTGGTCAGCGGCCGCGTAGACAGTGTGCAACGCAATCGCGGCGGGATCTGGATCGAGCTGCAAGGCTCGGTTGTCCTGCATATTTCCGCCAATTTGCAGCGAAGCTTTGACGCTTCGATGCTCAAGGGCCTGGAAGGCCGGACCATCGAGGCCCGTGGTTGGGTTGTCGATCGCTCTCGGCGCGGTGCGGCCAGGCCCGGGCAGGCGCGGTGGATGTTGCCTCTGACTGATCCGGCAATGTTGCAGGCAGTGCTCAGGCGGAAATAATTGTAGACATTTTTTGACGTTATTGTATCCATGAAGCCCTTGTGTTTCCTGGCTCTTGGCCCAAAGTCGTAGGGCAGGGCGCTTGACAGCAGTGACTGGTCAGTCTTGTAGGGACTTTGCGAGGCGCGTATCCTCGGCGGTCCGTCTGTCCAACACAGTAAAAAGCGGAATGCCCACATGTCTGATCTGAAAACTGCCGCTCTCGAATATCACGCTAATCCTCGTCCAGGAAAGCTGAGTGTCGAGCTCACCAAGGCCACCGCCACTGCCCGCGACCTGTCGCTGGCCTACAGCCCCGGCGTAGCCGAGCCAGTACGCGAGATCGCTCGCGACCCTGAGCTGGCCTACAAATACACCGGCAAGGGCAACCTGGTTGCAGTCATTTCCGATGGCACCGCGATTCTCGGCCTGGGTAACCTCGGCCCACTGGCCTCCAAGCCGGTCATGGAAGGCAAGGGCGTGCTGTTCAAGCGCTTCGCCGGTATCGACGTGTTCGACATCGAAGTCGATTCCGAAAGCCCGCAGGCCTTCATCGACACCGTCAAGCGCATCTCCATCACCTTCGGCGGCATCAACCTGGAAGACATCAAGGCACCTGAGTGCTTCGAGATCGAGCGCGCCCTGATCGAACAGTGCGACATTCCGGTTTTCCACGATGACCAGCACGGTACCGCGATCGTGACCGCAGCCGGCATGATCAACGCCCTGGAAATTGCCGGCAAGACCCTGCCGGAAGCCAAGATCGTCTGCCTGGGCGCCGGCGCCGCGGCCATCTCCTGCATGAAGTTGCTGGTGAGCATGGGCGCCAGGATTGAAAACATCTTCATGGTTGACCGTACCGGCGTGATCCACTCCGGCCGTGACGACCTGAACCAGTACAAGGCCGTGTTTGCCCACGCGACCGACAAGCGCTCCCTGGCGGACGCACTGGACGGCGCCGATGTCTTCGTCGGCCTGTCGGGTCCGAACCTGCTGAGCCCGGAAAACCTGCTGCGCATGGCGCCGAACCCGATCGTGTTCGCCTGCTCGAACCCGGACCCGGAAATCTCCCCGGAACTGGCTCACGCCACCCGCAGCGACGTGATCATGGCCACCGGCCGTTCGGACTATCCGAACCAGGTCAACAACGTACTGGGCTTCCCGTTCATCTTCCGTGGCGCCCTGGACGTTCGCGCCAAGCGCATCAACGAAGAAATGAAAGTCGCCGCCGCCAACGCCCTGCGCGAACTGGCCAAGCTGCCGGTGCCTCAGGATGTGTGTGACGCCTACGGCGGCATCAAGCTGGAATTCGGTCGTGAGTACATCATTCCGAAGCCAATGGATGCGCGCCTGATCACCCTGATCTCCGACGCCGTGGCCAAGGCCGCGATCGAGACTGGCGTGGCCACCCTGCCGTATCCGAAGAACTACCCGCTCAAGAGCGTGGATGACGTGTTCAACGGCTAAGCCGTTGTAGCGCTTCAACAAAAAGCCCCGGCTCGTGTGAGCCGGGGCTTTTTTTGTCAGTTTGGTTTGGTGTGAGATTCGAGGGCCTCTTCGCGAGCAGGCTCGCTCCCACATTGGAATGCAATCCCTGTGGGAGCGAGCCTGCTCGCGAAGGCGGACGTGCAGTCGATTTAATGTTTCACAATACCTGATTCATCAAAAAGCCCCGCGCTTCTCTCGAAGGCGGGGCTTTTCGGTGGCGTCCGGTCAGAACAGATCGATCGGCGCTGCCTCATCCGCCGGCAGCGGGCTGCCCGGCGCTACACCGTTGCCCAACTCATTGGCCGACGGCGGCGTGTCTTCGCTCTTGAACAGCTCGAAGTACGCGCCAGGCGTGCCTGGGGTGGCGGCGCGACCGCTGACCGGGTCGACCCGCAGGCTGAGGATGCCTTCCGGTTCTGGCTGGGTGTGGGGTGGCCGGTCCTTGAGGGCGGCGCCCATGTAGGTCATCCAGATCGGCAGCGCCACGGTACCGCCGAATTCGCGACGACCCAGGCTCTCGGGCTGGTCGAAACCGGTCCAGACGGTGGTCACGTAATCGCCGTTGTAGCCCGAGAACCACGCATCCTTCGATTCGTTGGTGGTACCGGTCTTGCCGGCCAGGTCGGTGCGACCCAGTGCCAATGCGCGCCGGCCGGTGCCGAGCTTGATCACATCCTGCAGCATGCTGTTGAGGATGTAGGTGGTACGGCCGTCAACGATGCGTTCGGCGATTGCCGGCGCTTGCGGTACGCCAGGGGCGGTGGTGGCTTCGCCGCCAGTTGCGTTGACCGTGAAGGTCTCGGCGGCGGGGGCGGCGACGCCGTCGCTGGCCTGCTCGCCTGTCGGTACTCGTGGCGGGTTGGCGACAAACAGCGTTTCGCCGTTGCGGCTTTCGATCCTGTCGATGATGTACGGCGTGATCTTGTAGCCGCCGTTGGCAAAGGTGCTCCAACCCGTGGCGATTTCCATTGGCGTCAGGGTCGCGGTGCCCAGGGCCAGGGACAGGTTGCGCGGCAGATCCTGCTTGTTGAAGCCGAACTTGCTGATGTAATCGATGGTGCGGTCCACGCCCAGCGCTTGCAGCAGGCGGATCGAGACAAGGTTGCGGGACTTGTAGAGTGCTTCGCGCAGGCGAATCGGGCCGAGGAAGGTGTTGGTGTCGTTCTTCGGTCGCCAGACCTTGTCGAGGTACTCGTCGACAAACACGATCGGCGCATCGTTGACCAGGCTGGCGGCGGTGTAGCCGTTATCCAGCGCAGCGCTGTAGACGAACGGCTTGAAGCTCGAGCCCGGTTGGCGCTTGGCCTGCAAGGCGCGGTTGTAATTGCTCTGCTCGAAGGCGAAACCACCCACCAGCGAGCGGATCGCGCCATTCTGCGGGTCCAGCGACACCAGCGCGCCTTGGGCGGCAGGTATCTGACTGAACTTGAGGGAGTTGTCCGGCTGGCGCTGTACGCGGATCAGGTCGCCGACCTGAGCGACGTCCGATGGCTGCCGCGGGTTGGCGCCCATGCTGTTGGTATTGAGGAACGGACGGGCCCATTTCATGGTGTCCCAGGCCACGTGCTCTTCGGACTCGCCATTGCGGGTCAGGACCTTGATGCCGTCCTTGTCCACCTGAGTGACGATCGCCGGCTCCAGGCTGCTGATGGTGCGCTGCTTGGTCAGCTCCAGGGCCCAGGCTTCCTTGGTCTTGCCTGGCAGGCGCGATTCCGGCCCACGGTAGCCGTGGCGCTGGTCGTAGGTCATCAGGCCTTCATGGAGCGCGGTATTGGCCATTTCCTGCAGGTTGCTCGGCACCGTGGTGGTGACCCGGAAACCTTCGGTATAGGCGTCGCTGCCATAGCGCCCGACCATCTCGGCCCGGGCCATTTCGGCGATGTACGGGGCATTCACTTCCGGCGTCGGCACGTGATAGCTGGCGTTCAAGGGCTCGTTGATCGCGGCGGTGTAGTCGGCTTCGCTGATCTTGCCGAGCTTGTACATGCGCCCCAGGATCCAGTCGCGACGTTCCTTGCTGCGTGCCGGGTTGGCCAGCGGGTTGAAGCGCGACGGTGCCTTGGGCAGGCCGGCGATCATCGCCATCTGCGCCAGGCTCACATCGCGGATCGACTTGCCGTAATACACCTGCGCCGCCGCTTCGATGCCGTAGGCGCGGTTGCCCAGGTAGATCTTGTTCACGTACAGCTCGAGGATTTCATCCTTGGTCAATTGCCGCTCGATCTGCAGGGCCAGGAGGATCTCGGTGGTCTTGCGCGAGAAGCTGCGCTCGCTGGTCAGGAAGAAGTTCTTGGCGACCTGCATGGTGATGGTGCTGCCGCCGGACTGGATGTGGCCACTCTTGACCAGCTGGCTGGCGGCGCGCATCAGGCTACCCGGATCGACGCCATAGTGGTTGGCGAAGTTGTCGTCTTCAGCACTTAGTAACGCATTGATGAAATTGGGCGGAATGTCGGCGAAACGGATGGGTGTGCGGCGCATTTCGCCAAATTCGGCGATCAATTTATTGTCGCTGCTGTAGACCCGCAGAGGAATCTGCAACTGAATACTTCTCAGCGCCTCCACGGACGGCAATCCCGGACTAAGGTAAAGAAAGGCACCACTCAGACCCAGGAGCAGTCCGCAGAAAACCGCGACGATGGACCATCCGAAAAATTTCAGCAGACGAATCAAGGCTTTTGGATATCCAGGCAAAGAATGAAAAAGGCGCCAGGTTCAGGGAAGGACCCATGCCAGCAACAAAGCGAAAAAAAACGCTGGGCATTATAAGCATTTTTTTTCGTCGGAAACGCCATCCGGACGTCCGTCGGACCGGGGGGATTGAACGCAATTCATATTAGAGAGTCCGTAACTCACGGATAGTCATAGGGAATTGGTAGTGCTACGACTCTTCAATAAAAAAGCCCACACACTTCTGGGGATCGACATCAGCTCGACGTCGGTGAAGCTGCTCGAATTGAGCCGTCAGGGCGATCGTCTGCGTGTCGAGTCCTACGCTGTCGAGCCGTTGCCAGCCAATGCCGTGGTGGAAAAGAACATCGCCGAGCTGGAAGGGGTGGGCCAGGCGCTTTCACGAGTGCTGGCCAAGGCCAGGACACCCTTGCGCAACGTGGCGGTGGCCGTGGCGGGGTCGGCGGTTATCACCAAGACCATCGAGATGGATGCCGGGCTGTCCGATGACGACATGGAGAACCAGCTCAAGATCGAGGCCGACCAGTACATTCCTTATCCACTGGACGAAGTGGCGATCGATTTCGAGGTGGTCGGCGTATCGCCTCGCAGCGCCGAGCGTGTCGAGGTGCTGCTGGCGGCTTGTCGCAAAGAGAATGTCGAGGTGCGCGAGGCGGCGCTGGCGCTTGCCGGGCTGACGGCCCGGGTGGTCGATGTGGAAGCGTACGCGCTGGAGCGTGCGTTCGGCCTGCTCGCCACTCAGCTGGCGGCATCCCAGGAACGCCTGACCGTGGCGGTCATCGACATCGGAGCCACGATGACTACGCTCAGCGTGTTGCACAACGGGCGCATCATTTATACCCGCGAGCAGTTGTTCGGTGGGCGCCAGCTTACCGAGGAAATCCAGCGCCGTTATGGCCTGACGCCGGAGCAGGCCGGCCTGGCAAAAAAGCAGGGCGGCCTGCCGGACGACTATCTCGGCGAAGTGCTGCAACCGTTTCGTGAAGCGCTGGTGCAGCAAGTGTCGCGTTCCCTGCAGTTTTTCTTCGCTTCAGGTCAGTACAGCGCAGTGGACCACATCCTGCTGGCGGGAGGGACGGCCTCGGTCGCGGGCCTCGACCGTTTGATCGAGCAGCGCCTGGGCACACCTACCCAGGTGGCCAACCCGTTTACCAATATGGCCTTGAGCAGCAAGGTCAATGCCGGTGCCCTGGCCAGTGATGCGCCAGCCCTGATGATTGCCTGCGGGCTGGCCCTCAGGAGTTTCGACTGATGGCGCGGATCAACCTGCTTCCCTGGCGCGAAGAACTGCGCGAAGAGCGGCGCAAGCGCTTCTTGCTGGCATTGGTGGGGGCGCTGGTCGGTGCGGTGGGGTTAACGCTGCTGGCGGCACAGTACCTGAGCAACGAGATCGACTACCAAATGGCGCGCAACGCCCATCTGACCGGGGAAATCGCCGTGCTGGACGAGCGCATCAAGCAGATCAGCGAGCTGAAGGCCCGGCGTCAGCAACTGTTGGAGCGCATGCGGATCATCCAGGACTTGCAGGGCAACCGGCCGGTCAGTGCGCGCATTTTCGATCAACTGGCGCGGACCCTGCCGGACGGGGTGTTTTTCACTGAAGTGAAAATGGAAGAGGGCACGCTCTCCATCAAAGGGGCCGCGACGTCAAACAACCGGGTCTCGGACCTGATGCGCAACCTCGACTCGTCGGAGCTGTTCGATGCGCCCAGCCTGACGGAGGTCAAGGCCACCACGGCGGGCCAGCTCGACCAGGCCAATGTCTTCCAGCTGACGGTTCGCCAGACCCGTCCGGCCGATGCGGAGGACGCCCAATGAAGCCGGCGGAGTGGTTCGACGCGCTGCGCAAGATCGATCTCAGTGACCTGGACACCAACAACGTCGGTTCATGGCCAACGCCGGTCAAGTGGCTGGCCGGCATCATGCTAGTGATCCTGGTGCTCGGCCTGGGCTACAACTTTGCCCTCAGTGACCTGGAAAACCAGCTGCAGCAGGTCCGTGAGGAGGAGAACACCCTCAAGGCGCAATTCGCCGGCAAGGCGCACATGGCGGCGAACCTGGAGCGCTACACCGAGCAGATGAAGCAGATGGAAACTTCCTTTGGCGTATTGTTGCGGCAATTGCCCAGTGACACCGAAGTGCCGGGCCTGCTGGAGGACATCACGCGCACCGGCCTGGGCAGCGGCCTGGAGTTCGAGGAGATCAAGTTGCTGCCGGAGGTCACCCAGCCGTTCTACATCGAGTTGCCGATCCAAATCACTGTGACCGGCGGCTACCATGACCTGGCGACCTTCGTCAGTGGCGTAGCCGGGTTGCCCCGGATCGTCACCCTGCACGATTTCGAGATCGCGCCGATGGAGCCGGAGGCGGGGACGAAGCTGCGCATGAACATCCAGGCCAAGACCTACCGGTACAACGAGCAGGAGGCGCAGCCATGACGCCGGTCTGCCGCCTGGGTCTGCTGGTCGGGCTGGTTGCGCTGGCCGGGTGCAACAACGACAACGGTTTCAGTGACCTGGATGCCTACATGAACGAGATGCGCCTGCGCCCGCCCGGCAAGATCGAGCCAATGCCGACGTTCAGGCCTCACGAAACCTTTACCTACAGCGCGGCCAACCTGCGCAGCCCTTTTTCCCGGCAGGTCCCAGTCGATCAGGCTGGTCGACAGCAGGGCTCGCGCAACGTCCGACCCGACCCGAACCGAGTCAAGCAATACCTGGAAGGCTTCAACATCGAGCAATTCGAGATGGTCGGTACGATCTCCAATGCCAGTGGCTCTTTTGCGCTGTTGCGTGGCGCGGGTGGGGTACACCGGCTGAAGGTCGGAGATTACCTGGGGCGTAACGACGGGCGGATCATCGCTATCAGCGCCACCCAGGTTGAAGTGGTCGAAATCGTTCCCGATGGCCAGGGCGCCTGGCTGGAGCGGCCGCGGACCATTCCCTTGAAAGAGCACTCAATAGTGGAACTCCAACAATGAACAGGATTTTTTCAGCCCTCGGTATTTCGCTATGGATAGCGTTGTTGTCGCCGGTGGTTCATGGCGCCAGCCTGAAAGCGCTGGACGTGGCGGCGCTACCGGGGGACCGGGTCGAGTTGAAGTTGACCTTCGACGGGCCGCCGCCCAAGCCCCGTGGTTATACCACCGAGCAACCGGCCCGGATTGCGCTTGATCTGCAGGGGGTGACCAGCCAACTGGCCAGCAAGAGCCGCGACCTGGGCAGCGGCAATGCCCGCAGCGCCACCGTGGTCGAGGCGGGGGATCGGACCCGGTTGATCATCGGCCTTACGCAATTGGCACCCTATGACACGCGCGTGGAGGGCAACAACCTGTTTGTGGTGGTTGGCAAGGGCGCGACCCCGAGGAGCCCAACCCAACCCGCTCGCCCGGCAGCCCCCGTCCCTGCGCCTGCCAGGGCTCGCGCCCCGGCGGGCAAGGCCATTCGCGGGGTGGATTTCCAGCGCGGGACCCAGGGCGAAGGCAATGTGGTGATCGATTTGTCCGATCCGTCGATCGCCCCGGACATCCAGGAGCGCGAAGGCAAGATCATCCTCGATTTCGCCAGGACCCAGTTGCCCGAGCCGCTGAGGGTGCGCCTGGACGTCAAGGATTTCGCCACCCCGGTGCAGTTCATCAATGCCAGCGCCGGCTCCGATCGCGCCACCATCAGCATCGAACCCAGCGGAACCTTCGATTACTCGACCTACCAGACCGACAACAAGCTGACCGTCAGTGTCCGGCCGATGACCGTCGAGGACCTGCAAAAACGCGATACCGATCGAGCCGCCTATAACGGCGAAAAACTGTCCCTGAACTTCCAGGACATCGAGGTGCGTTCGGTGCTGCAGCTGATTGCCGATTTCACCAACCTCAACCTGGTGGCCAGCGATACGGTGCAGGGCGGTATCACCCTGCGGTTGCAGAACGTGCCGTGGGATCAGGCGCTGGACCTTGTGCTCAAGACTAAGGGGCTCGACAAGCGCAAAGTGGGTAACGTGCTGTTGGTGGCGCCGGCCGACGAGATCGCCGCCCGCGAACGCCAGGAGCTGGAATCGCAGAAGCAGATTGCCGACCTCGCCCCGTTGCGCCGCGAACTGCTGCAGGTCAACTACGCGAAGGCGGCGGACATCGCCAAGCTCTTCCAGTCGGTGACCAGTGCCGAGGCCAAGGCCGATGAGCGCGGTACGATCACGGTGGATGAGCGGACCAACAACATCATCGCCTACCAGACCCAGGACCGGCTCGACGAACTGCGGCGGATCGTGGCGCAGCTGGATATCCCGGTGCGCCAGGTGATGATCGAGGCGCGTATCGTCGAGGCCAACGTCGACTACGACAAAAGCCTGGGCGTGCGCTGGGGGGGCTCGATACAGAACAAGGGCA
This sequence comes from Pseudomonas sp. R1-15, assembly GCF_051132085.1. Lineage (NCBI taxonomy): Bacteria > Pseudomonadati > Pseudomonadota > Gammaproteobacteria > Pseudomonadales > Pseudomonadaceae > Pseudomonas > Pseudomonas sp. R1-15. The sequence goes on from NZ_CP071660.1 coordinate 461,751, forward strand.
ACTGGAACTCTTCCGGAGTGACCACCGGTGATTCCACCACCATCGGTACGCCGGGCAGCACCAGCACCAACCAGCCATTCGTCGACCTCGGCGCCTCAGGCAACACCTCGGGGATCGGTATCGCGTTCATCACCGACAACGTACTGCTCGACCTTGAGCTGACGGCCATGGAGAAGACCGGCAACGGTGAAATCGTCTCACAGCCCAAGGTGGTGACCTCCGACAAGGAGACGGCAAAAATCCTCAAGGGCACGGAGATTCCCTACCAGGAGGCCAGCTCCAGCGGCGCCACCTCGGTGTCGTTCAAGGAGGCCTCGTTGTCGCTTGAGGTCACGCCGCAGATAACCCCGGACAACCGCATCATCATGGAGGTCAAGGTCACCAAGGATGAGCCGGACTACCTGAACAAGGTCCAGGATGTACCGCCGATCAAGAAAAACGAGGTCAACGCCAAGGTGCTGGTCAATGACGGCGAGACCATTGTGATTGGGGGCGTTTTCTCAAATACTCAGAGCAAGGTTGTAGATAAGGTGCCATTTCTTGGCGATGTGCCGTATCTTGGCCGCCTTTTCCGGCGTGATGTGGTTTCGGAGAAAAAATCCGAGCTGCTGGTATTTCTCACTCCGCGTATCATGAACAACCAGGCGATTGCTGTGAGTCGTTGATTCTGTGCGAAATTTGATTCTTGTTGGGCCGATGGGGGCTGGAAAAAGCACCATCGGTCGTTTGCTGGCCAAAGAGCTGCGCCTGCCATTCAAAGATTCCGACAAGGAAATTGAATTGCGCACGGGCGCCAATATCCCATGGATCTTCGATAAGGAAGGCGAACCGGGCTTTCGCGACCGCGAGCAGGCGATGCTTGCCGAGCTGTGCGGTTTCGAAGGCGTGGTGCTGGCCACCGGTGGCGGCGCGGTCATGCGCGAGGCCAATCGTCGGGCGCTGCATGCCGGCGGACGGGTGGTCTACCTGCACGCGTCAGTCGAACAGCAGGTGGGTCGCACCGCCCGTGATCGCAACCGGCCGCTGTTGCGCACCGCCGACCCGGCCAAGACGCTGCGGGACCTGCTGGAATTGCGTGATCCGCTGTATCGGGAAATTGCCGACCTGGTCATCGAAACCGACGAACGGCCGCCACGGATGGTGGTGCTGGAAATTCTCGATCGCCTTCAGCAACTGCCACCCCGTTAATGCGCCGAGCGAAATGCGCTATCCTCGACGTCCCGTTTTGGCTCGACTGGGTTGTGGCGGATGGCCATTAACTGAGACACCGTGGACTTCGTTAATTGCAGGTAGGGATGCCTGATTTCATCTTCACTGTGGGGACACATGCAGACACTTAAGGTCGACCTGGGCGAGCGCAGCTACCCGATTCATATTGGCGAAGGCTTGCTCGATCAGCCCGAACTGCTGGCGCCGCATATCGCCGGACGGCAAGTCGCAATCATCACCAACGAAACCGTCGCTCCTTTATATCTGGAACGCTTGACTCGCAGCCTGTCGGCTTTTTCCGTCATTTCCGTCGTACTGCCCGACGGTGAAGCGTTCAAGAACTGGGAAACCCTGCAATTGATCTTCGACGGCCTGCTGACTGCGCGTCATGATCGTCGCACCACGGTGGTAGCCCTGGGCGGCGGCGTGATCGGCGACATGGCCGGGTTCGCCGCAGCGTGCTATCAACGCGGTGTGGATTTCATCCAGATTCCTACCACGCTGCTATCGCAGGTCGATTCGTCCGTGGGCGGAAAGACCGGCATCAACCATCCGCTGGGCAAGAACATGGTGGGCGCGTTCTATCAGCCCAACGTGGTGCTTATCGACACCGCCTCCCTCAAGACGTTGCCGGCCCGTGAACTGTCCGCAGGCCTGGCTGAAGTGATCAAGTACGGGCTGATCTGCGACGAGCCGTTCCTGGGCTGGCTCGAAGAAAACGTCGACCGCCTGCGTGCGCTGGATCAGCAGGCCCTGACTTACGCGATCGAGCGCTCTTGCGCAGCCAAGGCTGCCGTGGTCGGTGCCGATGAGCGCGAATCGGGTGTGCGTGCCACGCTCAACCTCGGCCATACCTTCGGTCATGCCATCGAAACCCATATGGGCTATGGCGTCTGGCTGCACGGTGAGGCCGTTGCCGCAGGGACGGTCATGGCCCTGGAAATGTCCGCGCGCCTGGGTTGGATCAGCCAGCAGGAACGCGATCGTGGTATTCGCCTGTTTCAACGTGCCGGGTTGCCGGTGGTTCCGCCGGAAGAAATGACCGAGGCGGATTTTCTTGAACACATGGCAATCGACAAAAAAGTGATCGACGGTCGTCTGCGTCTGGTGCTGCTGCGCCGCATGGGCGAAGCGGTAGTGACCGACGATTATCCGAAAGAGGTTCTACAGGCCACGCTGGGAGCGGATTACCGCGCCCTGGCTCAGCTTAAAGGTTAATAAGATTCCGATGACTAGTCTGCATGCCGACGAGGCGTTCCTCGGCCATTTCCAATTGAGTCATGACCCTTTCGCTCCGCGGGTCCCGGGCTTCAAGTTTTTCCCTGCCCAACGCAAGCCAGTGCTGGGCCAGTTGCACCATCTGGCCCGCTACAGCCAATTGCTGCTGGTGGTCACCGGCCCCCAGGGCAGTGGCAAGACCTTGCTGCGCCAGGCCCTGGTGGCCAGTACCAACAAGCAGTCGGTGCAAAGCGTGGTGGTATCGGCCCGTGGTGCGGGTGATGCCGCGGGTGTGCTGCGCCAGGTGGCCCAGGCTCTGAATGTCGCCCAGGCGGAAATCGGCGCGATTCTCGACCAGATCGTACAATTGGCGCTCACCGGACAGGAAGTCTACCTGCTGGTGGACGATGCCGAACAACTCGACGAATCGGCCCTGGAGGCACTGCTGGCCCTGGCTGCCGGCGCGCCGGAAGGCCGTCCTCATGTGTTCCTGTTCGGTGAGTCGTCGCTGATCGCCGAGCTGGACCAGTTGGAGCTCGAGGAAGAGCGTTTCCACGTTATCGAACTGGCGCCCTACACCGAGGAAGAAACCCGTGAATACCTGGCCCAGCGGCTGGAGGGGGCTGGCCGGGGTATCGAACTTTTCACCGCGGATCAGATCTCTGAGATTCACGAAAGCTCCGACGGCTGGCCTGGCAACATCAACCAGGTGGCCCGAGATGCTCTGATCGAAATCATGATCGCCAGCCGCTCAGCGGTGAAGCGTCCAAGTATGGGGTTCAACATGCCGAAGAAACACGTATTGGCGATTTCCGCCGTTGTCGTGGTTGCGGTGGCCGCCGCCTGGCTGATGCCAGGTCGCAACAAGGCACCGACCACCGGCGCACCTGCCAACGAACAGGCACAGCTGCCTCTCGGTCAGGGCACGCCGCAACCCAACGGTGGTGCGCCGGCGGTGGAGTTTGCCGGCAATACCCAGCCGATGCCGCTGCCGTTGGTCGGCCAGTCGCAACCGGTCATGCGCGGTCCCTTGGCAGAAGCCGCGGGGGGCATCACCGAAGGCGATGATGGCGCGCCGCCGCCGATCGATGACAGCAGCGACGTGCCGCCAACCGTGACCACCACGGCACCACCTGCGGGCGTGCCGGCCGGTCCGGCACCGACGCCGACACCTGCCCCGGCCGCCAAACCGACCCCTGCGCCAACCCAGGTCGCCACCGCCAAGCCGGCCCCGACGCCGGCCGCCCCAGCGGCCAAGCCAGCACCGGCGCCTGCGGCCAAGCCTGCCGCCGCCCCGGCCAAAGCCACGGGCGGTAGCTGGTACGCAGGTCAGGCACCGGGCAACTACGTGGTGCAGATCCTCGGCACCAGCTCCGAAGCCACTGCGCAGAACTTCGTCAAGGAGCAGGGCGGCGAGTACCGTTATTTCAAGAAAGTGCTCAACGGCAAGCCGCTTTATGTCATCACCTACGGCAGCTTTGCCAATCGTGACGCAGCCGTTTCCGCCATCAAGGCCTTGCCAGCGAAGGTTCAGGCTGGTAAACCTTGGCCTCGCACTGTCGCCAGCGTCCAACAGGAACTGGCAGCAACTCGCTGATGATTCGGCGGCCTTACCCAGGCCGCCTCTCCCGGCAACCTCAAAATTTCCGCAAGGGCGGGCGACCTTTCAGGCCGCGCGCCTTGTGGTGTCTGCGTCACAGTAGCGTTTGAGTCGTAGCGGTCGAACCCAAAAAAGTTTTGACTAGCACAGCATATAGCTTTAAACCTTTCACAAATGCGACATGGATTTGCGACAGTTCGTCGTCAAATTTGTGAGCCTCTGTGTCGGTGTGTACAATGACCTCCCTTTTGCCCCCGCAAAGCTGGCGTACGTTCGGCGCGGCACGCAACTGGCTGAATTGAAAAGAAATTTGCCTCGCTAAGAGGCAGCCTGGTGAGAAAGTGTCTATGAAAGCAGGTCTGTACCAACCAGATGAATTCAAGGATAACTGCGGTTTCGGCCTGATAGCCCATATGCAGGGCGAGCCCAGTCATACCCTTTTGCAAACGGCCATTGAGGCCCTGACCTGCATGACCCACCGTGGTGGGATCAACGCCGATGGCAAGACCGGCGACGGCTGTGGCTTGCTGATTCAAAAGCCTGACGAGTTCCTGCGTGCCATCGCCCAGGAAACGTTTGGCGTGACCCTGCCCAAGCAGTACGCCGTGGGCATGGTGTTTTTCAACCAGGACCCGGTAAAGGCACAAGCCGCTCGCGAGAACATGAACCGCGAGATCCTCGCCGCCGGCCTGCAACTGGTCGGTTGGCGCAAAGTGCCGATCGACACCAGCGTCCTCGGCCGCCTGGCCCTTGAGCGCCTGCCGTTGATCGAGCAAGTGTTCATTGCCGGTGAAGGTCTGAGCGACCAGGAAATGTCGATCAAGCTGTTCAGCTCCCGTCGTCGTTCGTCCGTGGCCAACGCCGCTGACACCGACCACTACATCTGCAGCTTTTCCCACAAGACCATCATTTACAAAGGCCTGATGATGCCGGCGGACCTCACCGCCTTTTATCCGGACCTGAGCGATGAGCGCCTGAAAACCGCGATCTGCGTATTCCATCAGCGCTTCTCCACCAACACCCTGCCGAAATGGCCGCTGGCCCAGCCCTTCCGTTTCCTCGCCCACAACGGCGAGATCAACACCATCACCGGCAACCGCAACTGGGCCCTGGCCCGTCGCACCAAGTTCGCCAATGACCTGATGCCGGACCTCGAAGAGCTCGGCCCGCTGGTCAACCGCGTGGGCTCTGACTCCTCGAGCATGGACAACATGCTCGAACTGATGGTGACCGGCGGCATCGACCTGTTCCGTGGCGTGCGCATGCTTGTTCCGCCAGCCTGGCAGAACGTCGAAACCATGGACCCGGACCTGCGCGCCTTCTACGAATACAACTCCATGCACATGGAGCCGTGGGACGGCCCGGCCGGTATCGTCATGACCGACGGTCGCTACGCGGTGTGCCTGCTCGACCGTAACGGCCTGCGTCCGGCGCGCTGGGTCACCACCACCAATGGTTTCATCACCCTGGCGTCGGAAATCGGCGTGTGGAACTACCAGCCCGAAGACGTCATCGCCAAGGGCCGCGTGGGCCCTGGGCAGATTTTCGCCGTGGACACCGAGACCGGGCAGATCCTCGACACCGACGCGATCGACAACCGTCTCAAGTCCCGTCATCCGTACAAGCAATGGCTGCGCAAGAATGCCTTGCGCATCCAGGCGACCATGGAAGACAACGACCACGGCTCGGCTTTCTACGACGTCGACCAGCTCAAGCAGTACATGAAGATGTACCAGGTGACGTTCGAAGAGCGTGACCAGGTGTTGCGTCCGCTGGGCGAGCAGGGCTACGAAGCGGTCGGCTCCATGGGCGATGACACGCCGATGGCCGTGCTGTCCCAGCGCGTGCGCACGCCATATGACTATTTCCGCCAGCAGTTCGCCCAGGTGACGAACCCGCCGATCGACCCGCTGCGCGAAGCGATCGTGATGTCCCTGGAAATCTGCCTCGGTGCCGAGCGCAACATTTTCCAGGAGTCGCCGGAACACGCTTCGCGGGTGATCCTCAGCTCGCCGGTCATCTCCCCGGCCAAGTGGCGCTCGCTGACCAACCTTGATCGCCCGGGCTTCGAACGTCAGGTCATCGACCTGAACTACGACGAAAGCGTCGGCCTGGAAGCGGCGATCCGCAACGTCGCCGATCAAGCTGAAGAAGCCGCGCGTGCCGGTCGTACCCAGATCGTCCTGACCGACCGTCATATCGCGCCCGGCAAGCTGCCGATCCACGCCTCGCTGGCCACCGGCGCGGTGCACCATCGCCTGACCGAAAAAGGCCTGCGCTGCGATTCCAACATCCTCGTGGAAACCGCCACGGCTCGCGACCCGCATCACTTTGCGGTGCTGATCGGCTTTGGCGCCTCGGCGGTGTACCCGTTCCTGGCCTACGAAGTGCTGGGCGACCTGATCCGTACCGGTGAAGTGCTGGGCGACCTCTACGAGGTGTTCAAGAACTACCGCAAAGGCATCACCAAGGGCCTGCTCAAGATCCTCTCGAAGATGGGTATCTCGACTATCGCCTCGTACCGTGGCGCGCAGTTGTTCGAGGCTATCGGCCTGTCCGAAGAAGTCTGCGAGCTGAGCTTCCGTGGTGTCCCGAGTCGCATCAAGGGCGCCCGTTTCGTCGACATCGAAGCCGAGCAGAAAGCCCTGGCCGCCGAAGCCTGGAGCCCGCGCAAGCCGATCCAGCAGGGCGGTCTGCTGAAGTTCGTCCACGGTGGCGAATACCACGCCTACAACCCGGACGTGGTCAACACCCTGCAAGCCGCCGTGCAACAGGGTGACTACGGCAAGTTCAAGGAGTACACGGCGCTGGTGGATAACCGCCCGGTGTCGATGATCCGCGACCTGCTCAAGGTCAAGACCCTCGACACGCCGCTGGATCTCAGCGAAGTGGAGCCGCTGGAGTCGGTACTCAAGCGTTTCGACTCCGCCGGCATCTCCTTGGGCGCCTTGTCTCCGGAAGCCCACGAAGCCCTGGCCGAAGCCATGAACCGCCTCGGTGCGCGTTCGAACTCCGGCGAAGGCGGCGAAGACCCGGCGCGCTACGGCACCATCAAGAGTTCGAAAATCAAGCAGGTGGCCACCGGCCGCTTCGGTGTGACCCCGGAATACCTGGTCAACGCTGAAGTGCTGCAGATCAAGGTTGCCCAGGGCGCCAAGCCCGGCGAAGGCGGCCAGTTGCCTGGCGGCAAGGTCAACGGCCTGATCGCCAAGCTGCGCTACGCGGTGCCCGGCGTGACGCTGATTTCGCCGCCGCCGCACCACGACATCTACTCGATCGAAGACTTGTCGCAACTGATCTTCGACCTCAAGCAGGTGAACCCGAAGGCCCTGGTCTCGGTAAAACTGGTGGCGGAAGCCGGCGTCGGCACGATTGCCGCCGGCGTGGCAAAAGCCTATGCCGACCTGATCACCATCTCCGGCTACGACGGCGGCACCGGTGCCTCGCCGCTGACCTCGATCAAGTACGCTGGCGCGCCGTGGGAACTGGGCCTGGCCGAAACCCACCAGACCCTGCGCGGCAACGACCTGCGCGGCAAGGTGCGGGTGCAGACCGACGGTGGCCTGAAGACCGGCCTCGACGTGATCAAGGCCGCCATTCTCGGTGCCGAGAGCTTCGGCTTCGGTACCGCGCCGATGATCGCCCTGGGCTGCAAATACCTGCGCATCTGCCATCTGAACAACTGCGCCACCGGCGTGGCGACCCAGAACGAGAAGTTGCGCAAGGATCACTACATCGGCACCGTCGACATGGTGGTGAACTTCTTCACCTACGTGGCCGAAGAGACCCGTGAGTGGCTGGCCAAGCTGGGCGTACGCTCGCTGGAAGAGCTGATCGGCCGCACCGATCTGCTCGAAGTGCTCGAAGGCCAGACCGCCAAGCAGCATCACCTGGACCTGACCCCGTTGCTGGGCAGCGACCTGATCCCGGCGGACAAGCCACAATTCTGCCAGGTCGATCGCAACCCGCCGTTCGACAAGGGCGAGCTGGCCGAGAAGATGGTCGACATGGCCGCTTCGGCGATCAATGACCTGAGCGGTGCTCAGTTCGAGCTGAATATCTGCAACTGCGACCGCTCCATCGGCGCGCGGATTTCCGGCGAGATCGCCCGCAAACACGGCAACCAGGGCATGGCTCACGCGCCGATCACGTTCCGCTTCAAGGGCACGGCCGGGCAAAGCTTCGGCGTCTGGAACGCCGGCGGCTTGAACATGTACCTGGAAGGTGACGCGAACGACTACGTGGGCAAGGGCATGACCGGCGGCAAACTGGTCATCGTTCCGCCCAAGGGCAGTGTCTACCGGACCCAGGACAGTGCGATCATCGGCAACACCTGCCTTTACGGCGCCACGGGCGGCAAGCTGTTCGCCGCCGGCACCGCGGGTGAGCGTTTCGCCGTGCGTAACTCCGGCGCCCACACCGTGGTGGAAGGCACCGGCGATCACTGCTGCGAGTACATGACCGGTGGTTTCGTCTGCGTACTGGGCAAGACCGGTTACAACTTCGGCTCAGGCATGACCGGCGGTTTCGCCTATGTGCTCGACCAAGACAACAGCTTCGTCGACCGGGTCAACCACGAACTGGTGGAAATCCAGCGGATCAGCGGCGAGGCGATGGAAGCCTACCGCAGCCACCTGCAACGCGTGCTGAACGAATACGTCGAGGAAACCGACAGTGAGTGGGGTCGTGAACTCGCCGAGAACCTCGATGACTACGTACGTCGTTTCTGGCTGGTCAAGCCGAAAGCGGCCAACCTGAAATCGTTGCTTTCCAGCACCCGTGCCAACCCGCAGTGATATGCGCCTGAAGAGTTTGATGAGGTTTTAACAATGGCTGAACGTCTGAATAACGACTTCCAGTTCATCGATGTCGGGCGCAAGGATCCGAAGAAGAAACTGTTGCGTCAACGCAAGAAAGAGTTCGTGGAAATCTACGAGCCCTTCAAACCCCAGCAGTCGGCCGACCAGGCCCACCGCTGCCTGGGTTGCGGTAACCCGTACTGCGAATGGAAGTGCCCGGTGCACAACTTCATTCCCAACTGGCTGAAGCTGGTGGCCGAGGGCAACATCCTCCAGGCCGCCGAACTGTCCCACCAGACCAACACCTTGCCGGAAGTCTGCGGCCGGGTGTGTCCGCAGGATCGCCTGTGCGAGGGTGCCTGCACCCTCAACGACGGTTTTGGCGCGGTGACCATCGGTTCGGTGGAGAAGTACATCACCGACACCGCGTTCGCCATGGGCTGGCGCCCGGACATGTCCAAGGTCAAGCCGACCGGCAAGCGTGTCGCGATCATCGGCGCCGGTCCGGCGGGCCTGGGCTGTGCCGACGTATTGGTGCGCGGTGGCGTGGCCCCGGTGGTGTTCGACAAGAACCCGGAAATCGGTGGCCTGCTGACCTTCGGCATTCCCGAGTTCAAGCTGGAAAAGAGCGTGTTGAGCAATCGTCGCGAAGTCTTCACCGGCATGGGCATCGAGTTCCGCCTGAACACCGAGGTGGGCAAGGACGTCACCATGGAGCAACTGCTTGAGGAATACGACGCGGTCTTCATGGGCATGGGCACCTACACCTACATGAAGGGCGGGTTTGCCGGCGAGGACCTGCCAGGCGTCTACGACGCGCTGGACTTCCTGATCGCCAACGTCAACCGCAACCTGGGCTTTGAAAAGTCGCCGGAAGATTTCGTCGACATGAAAGGCAAGAAAGTCGTGGTACTCGGTGGTGGCGACACGGCGATGGACTGCAACCGCACCTCGATTCGCCAGGGCGCCAAGTCGGTGACCTGCGCCTATCGTCGTGACGAAGCGAACATGCCTGGCTCGCGCAAAGAGGTAAAGAACGCCAAGGAAGAGGGCGTGAAATTCCTCTACAACCGCCAGCCGATTGCGATTGTCGGGGAAGACAAGGTCGAAGGCGTGAAGGTGGTCGAGACCCGACTTGGCGAACCGGATGCCCGTGGCCGCCGCAGCCCCGAGCCGATCCCCGGTTCCGAAGAGATCATCCCGGCCGACGCCGTGGTCATCGCCTTCGGCTTCCGTCCAAGTCCGGCGCCGTGGTTCGAGCAGTTCAGCATCCAGACCGACAGCCAGGGCCGCGTCGTTGCCCCGGAACAAGGCCAGTACAAGCACCAGACCAGCAACCCGAAGATCTTCGCCGGTGGCGACATGGTCCGCGGTTCGGACCTGGTGGTGACGGCAATCTTCGAAGGCCGCAATGCGGCGGAAGGGATTCTGGATTACTTGCAGGTCTGAACCGCCTCCAGGCCTCAAATGCAGTAACCCTTGTGGGAGCGAGCCTGCTCGCGAAAGCGGCCTGTCAGCTAACTTCAATGTTGGATGTGCCGGCCTCTTCGCGAGCAGGCTCGCTCCCACAGTTGTTTTGTGATGTTAGACGACTGTGTTCCACCGCGACAAATTGCCCCGATAGATAAAAGGCACGGCTCTTGCCGTGCCTTTTGCGTCGCGCTCTGAGAAAATGCCCGCACTTTTTTTCCGGATGCCGACATGACTGCCCTGAAGAACGACCGTTTCCTTCGCGCCCTGCTCAAGCAACCTGTAGACGTCACCCCGGTGTGGATGATGCGCCAGGCCGGTCGCTATCTGCCGGAGTACCGCGCCAGCCGCGCCAAGGCCGGCGACTTCATGAGCCTGTGCATGAACCCGCAGTTCGCCTGTGAAGTCACGATGCAGCCGCTGGACCGCTACCCGCAGCTGGACGCGGCGATCCTGTTCTCCGACATCCTCACCATCCCTGACGCCATGGGCCAGGGTTTGTACTTCGAGACTGGTGAAGGCCCGCGCTTCAGGAAAGTCGTCAGCAGCCTGGCCGACATCGAGGCGTTGCCGATTCCCGATCCGCAGAAAGACCTCGGCTATGTCATGGACGCCGTCAGCACCATTCGCCGCGAACTGAACGGCCGCGTGCCGCTGATCGGTTTCTCCGGCAGCCCATGGACGCTTGCGACCTACATGGTCGAAGGCGGCTCGTCGAAAGACTTTCGCAAGACCAAGGCCATGCTCTACGACAACCCCGAGGCCATGCACTTGCTGCTGGACAAGCTGGCGCAATCGGTCACGTCCTACCTCAACGGCCAGATCATGGCCGGTGCGCAAGCGGTGCAGATCTTCGACACCTGGGGTGGCAACCTGTCGGCGGCGGCGTACCAGGAGTTTTCCCTGGCCTACATGCGCAAGATCGTCAGCGGCCTGATTCGCGAACACGAAGGTCGCAAAGTCCCGGTGATCCTTTTCACCAAGAACGGCGGGCTGTGGCTGGAAAGCATCGCCGATGCCGGCGCCGACGCCCTGGGCCTGGACTGGACCTGTGACATCGGCAATGCCCGCGAGCGCGTCGGTAACAGAGTCGCGCTGCAAGGCAACATGGATCCGACCGTGCTGTATGCCAAGCCAGAAGCCATCCGTGCCGAAGTCGGGCGCATCCTCGCCAGTTATGGCAAGGGCAGCGGGCACGTGTTCAATCTCGGTCACGGGATCACCCCGGAAGTCGACCCGGAACACGCCGGGGCCTTCCTGCGGGCGGTGCATGAGTTGTCGGCGCAATATCACGGGTAATTATCGCGGCATCCTGAAACCTGTCCGGACTTGTGCCGGGCAGGTTTTTTATGCCGATTGTGTTTAAGTTTCATCACAACTTTTTCAAAGGTTAAGGGTTTCTATTTTTTAACGAAGTTCAAACAAGGAAAAATCCTTTAGCTAGTGCAGATTTTTCCTACAGAGAATACGTCAATGTCTCTGTAAGGTTTCGCCTCCCGTGATAGGACGCGTAGAACAATCTACGCGACTCCAAGAACGACTTGATTGTCGTTCTTCTTGACGAGTGGTCTGAAACTTTATGAAAATCAGAATTTTAAAGGGAAGCGCGATCGCAGGATTTGATTCTTCGTTGCCCTTGTTTCCCGAATGCCCGCAGAAAAGCCCTCCGAGCTATTCCAAACCACGGATACTACTGCACTGGATATCGGCCTTCATTATCCTGTGGACGCTGGTATCCGGTTTTTATGTGGCCTATGTCCCGGTGCCCGTCTTGATCAAACAATGGGTTGGGTCGCTTAATGTTTCACTGACAACGGTATTGATTCCGTTGTTTACCTGGCGACTCTGGTTGTTTTTCTCCAACCTTGAAATCCGGGCTGCGGCATCGTCCATCAATAAAAGTCTGGCGCTGGCGGTACATGCAGTGATCTACCTGGTAACCAGCGTCGTGCTGGTCACCGGCGTGCTGATGATGACAACGCCGATCAGCCTGTTCGGGCTCGTCCAGATCCCCCAGCCGCTGGATGACGAGCGACTGAACGACCTGGCGTTTACTCTCCACATTCTGTCCTGCCTGGCGCTTGCGCTGCTCGTCGCATTGCATATTTGCGCAGTGGTCTGGCATGAGTCTTCTGGCCGCAGGGTGCTACGGCGGATGACATTCAAGAAATCTGTAGGCGTGCTCATTCAGTGAGCGCAGGTGGTATCGCGTCAGTGAAGCTAGCCCTGGACGTTGCCGGGGAGCGGCGGTAGCTTCGCCAGTTTCACGGCCACCAGCAATGCCACCAAGAGCAGTGCGCCGATGAACAACCCGGTTCCGTTCCATCCTCCCAGGTGCCACGCGACCCCGCCCGCCGTACCGGCAATACTCGAACCGGCGTAATAGCTGAACAGGTACAACGACGAAGCCTGCCCCTTGGCCTTGAGGGCGCGGCGGCCGACCCAGCTGCTGGCCACCGAGTGCGCGCCGAAGAAGCCGAAGGTGAACACCAGCATGCCGATGATCACCAGCCAGAGCGGCGTGAACAGCGTCAACAGCAGGCCCGCCAGCATCAACGCGATGGTCACCCAGAGCATTTTCCGCCGGCCGAGCTTGTCAGCCATGGCCCCGACCTTGGCCGAACTGTAGATGCCGGACAGGTACACGACCGACAGCAACCCGACGAATGCCTGGTCCATATGGTAAGGCGCGGCCAGCAGGCGGTAGCCGATGTAGTTGAACAGCGTGACGAACGCCCCCATCAGTACGAAGGCTTCAAGAAACAGCAGGGGTAGCCCGGCGTCGCGAAAGTGCAGGGTGAAACCATCCAGCAGGCTGCGTGGATGCAACGAGCGTGGGCGGAAGTTGCGCGATTCGGGAAGGATCCGCCAGAACACCGCCGCCGCAACCAGGGCCAGGCCACCGATCACCAGCATCGCGGTATGCCAGCTGACAAAGTCGATCAATACGCCGGTGATCAGCCGCCCGCACATGCCGCCGATGGCGTTGCCGGCGATGTACAGCCCCATCGCCAGGCCGATGTGCCTGGGATGGATTTCTTCGCTCAGGTAGGTCATCGCCACCGCCGCCAATCCGCTCAATGACAACCCCACCAAGGCGCGCAAGACCAGCACGCCTTGCCAGGTGGGCATCATCGCGCTGGCGATCGTGCACAGCGCCGCTGCGAACAGCGCAGCGACCATCACCGATTTGCGGCCGATGCGGTCGGAAATCGGACCGGTGACCAACAGGCCGACGGCAAGCAGGCCGGTCGCCACCGACAGGATCAAGCTGCTCTGGGCGGCGTTGATGGAAAATTCCGCCGACAGCAGCGGAATCATCGGTTGCACACAATACAACAGCGCGAAGGTTGCAAAACCGCCGCAAAACAACGCCAGCACCGTACGCATGAACAACGGCGTGCCTTTTTCGATATAGATATCTTTCAGCTCGGCAGCGGCATCATCCTGGGGGCGCGGCGGGATTTCATGGGCCAGTGGAGCGGCAGCGGTTTTCACGATGGACCTCGGAGGGGAGCACGGCCTGGCAGGCAATGAAAAAAGCATATAGCCGGCTAATGTTTCTATCCAATATATTGTTCGACCTGTTTAAGACGTTGTAAGACTTATTGAGTAAGGTCCATGGAACTGCGTCATCTGCGTTACTTCATCGCCGTCGCCGAAGAGCTGCACTTCGGCCGCGCCGCCTTGGTGCTTGGGATCTCCCAACCGCCACTGAGCCAACAGATCCAGGCGCTGGAGCAAGAGATTGGTGCACGCCTGTTCGAGCGCACCAACCGTCGCGTCGAACTGAGCGAGGCCGGAAGGCTGTTTCTCGAAGAGGCGCGCCGTGTCCTGGCCCAGGTCGACAAGGCTGCCGACGTAGCCCGCCGCGCCCAGTTGGGGGAATTGGGCGAGCTGAAAATCGGCTTCACCTCCTCAGCCCCCTTCAATTCAACCATTCCCCAGGCGATTTTCACCTTTCGCCAGCGCTTTCCCGCAGTCCACCTGAACCTGCGGGAAATGAGCAGCACCCAAGTGGCCGATGCGTTGCTCGACGAGGCCATCGACGTGGGCATCATGCGTCCGCTGCCACTTCCCGACGCCTTGAGCGAAATCGAACTCAGCCGCGAGCCCCTGGTGGCTGTGCTCAGCTCCAAGCACCCGTTAGCCCAGGGCAGTGACAAAGGCCTGTTTCTCACTTCGCTGGCCGAGGAACCGTTCGTGTTTTTCCCCCGCAGCTACGGCAGCGGTCTCTACGCCCAACTCCTGACGCTGGCCCGCGATGCCGGTTTCAGCCCGCACTTCGCCCAGGAAGCGGGCGAAGCCATGACCATCATCGGCCTGGTGGCGGCGGGGCTGGGCGTCTCGGTCTTGCCGGCGTCTTACCAGCGCATGCGTATCGACGGCGTGGTCTACCGGTCATTGCTCGACCCGGCGGCGGTCTCGGCGGTGTGGCTGGTCCAGCGCAAGGACCAGCGTTCGCCGATGGCAAAGGCGTTTGTGGCGCTGTTGACAAGCAATCCCTTGAGTTGACTTCTGCGCGCGGAACCGCGGTGGCGCAGAGGCTATGATTTATCTCCGGAACGCGCTTTTCGCTTGAGTTTTCCTGCAGGTCAGCCGATACGCTCATGTTCGACCAACCCACCATGGAGAAACAGGATGTTCAAGCAGTTGACCTTTACCGCCTTGCTGGCAGTTGCCACGCTGACCACAGGGTGTGCTTCGGTAAAAATGGCGGATGATTCCCAAGACGCGCGGGCGAAAACCTTCCAGACTTCCCCTGACAAAGCGAACATCTACGTTTATCGCAACGAGAGTATGGGCGCCGGGGTAAAAATGCCCGTAACGCTCAACGGCAAGGCTGTCGGGCAGACTGTTGCCAAGTCGTACTTGATGCTGTCGGTGCCGGCTGGTCAACAGACCCTTGTTTCGTCTGCGGAAAATGACTCAGAGCTCAAGCTCAGCACCGAACCAGGCAAGAATTATTTCGTCTGGCAGGAAGTGAAAGTGGGCTTCATCAAAGCTCGTAACAACCTGCAGGTTGTTGATGACAAAACCGGTCGCGCCGGGGTGTCTGAAAGCAAGCTGATCCAAGCCGAGTAGCCCGGCTGTCTTTGAGCCGGACTGTTTAGAGGGCATCCAAGGGTGCCCTTTTTCTTTCCAGTTCCTGCGATTGCTTCAACGCCAGCGCCGAAAAACCAGCGAGGTGTTGACCCCGCCGAAGGCGAAGTTGTTGTTCATCACGTACTCGTTGCTCATGCTGCGAAACTCGTTGCGA
Source organism: Pseudomonas sp. R1-15 (assembly GCF_051132085.1). Lineage (NCBI taxonomy): Bacteria > Pseudomonadati > Pseudomonadota > Gammaproteobacteria > Pseudomonadales > Pseudomonadaceae > Pseudomonas > Pseudomonas sp. R1-15. The sequence goes on from NZ_CP071660.1 coordinate 477,307, forward strand.
AGGTAATCGAGACGGCCGCATTCGGGATCGACTTCGTCGAGGTTGAAGGTGTGCACGTAGCGGTCACGGTTCAGCATTTCGATGCTGAACCAAGATTCCAGGGCTCCGCAGGCGCCCAGGGTGTGGCCGAGGAAGCTTTTTTGCGAACTGATGGGCATGTGTTCGCCAAACAGGCTGCTGGTGGCCAGGGTTTCGGCAATGTCGCCCTGCTCGGTGGCGGTGCCGTGGCCGTTGACGTAGCCAATGGCGGACGGCTCCAGGCCAGCGTCTTCCAAGGCCAGTTCCATGGCGCGCCGCATGGTGCTCAATTCGGGACGGGTGGCGTGCTGGCCGTCGGCATTGCTGCCGAAGCCGACGATCTCAGCGTGGATCCGCGCGCCACGGGCCAGGGCGTGTTCAAGTTCTTCGAGCACCAGCATGCCGGCGCCCTCGCCGATCACCAGGCCATCGCGGCCCTTGTCGTAGGGTCGCGGGCTGGTTTGTGGGGCATCGTTTTTCAGGCTGGTGGCGTAGAGCGCATCGAAGACCATTGCTTCGGTCGGGCACAGTTCCTCGGCGCCGCCGGCGAGCATCAACGGCAGGCGGCCGAACTTGATCGCCTCGTAGGCATAGCCGATGCCATGGCTGCCGCTGGTGCAGGCGCTGGACGTGGGAATCAGGCGCCCGGTCAGCCCGAAGAAAATGCTGATATTGGCCGCCGTGGTGTGCGGCATCATCCGCACGTAGGAGTTGGCGTTCAAACCTTCGGCGACGCTGTTGAGCAGCATGTTGCCGAAGGCCTTGATTTCATCGGTGCTTCCCGTGGAGGAGCCGCACGACACACCCATGCGTCCATCCTTGATCGACGGGTCGTCCAACAGTCCGGCGTCGGCCAGGGCTTGTTCCGCCGAGCCCACCGCCAGGCGGGAAACCCGGCCCATGCTGCGCAGTTGCTTGCGGGTCCAGTGGGCCGGGACCTGAAAGTCGTCCACGGGCCCGGCCAGGCGGGTGTTCAATTCGCTGAAGCGGTCCCACTCGTGCATGCGCCGGATGCCGCTGCGGTTGGCGGCGAAGTTGGCCGCGATGGTCTCCCAATCGCTGCCCAGGGAGGTGATGCCGGCCATGCCGGTGACGACGACGCGCTTCATCAGCACAGACCTCCGTTGACGGCCAGGACCTGCCGGGTGATATAGCCGGCTTCGGCGGACATCAGGAAATTCACCGCGCTGGCCACTTCTTCAGGCGTGCCCATGCGCTGGGCTGGGATCATTTTCATCAGTTCTTCCACGGGGACGTTTTCATCGAGCATGGCGGTATCGATCAACCCCGGCGCGACGCAGTTGACGGTGATCTTGCGCTTGCCCAGCTCGATGGCCAACGCCTTGGCCGCACCGATCAGGCCCGCCTTCGAGGCGCTGTAGTTGACCTGGCCACGGTTGCCGATCAGGCCGGACACCGATGTGATGCAAACGATTCGTCCGGCGGCGCGGCGGCGAATCATCGGCATCATCACCGGGTGGAGCACGTTGTAGAAACCGTCGAGATTGGTGCGCATCACGCTGTCCCAGTCGTCCTCGCTCAGGGCGGGGAACGCGCCGTCGCGGGTCAGGCCGGCGTTGAGCACCACGCCGTAATAGGCGCCGTGGGTTTCCACGTCGGCCTCGAGGATGGTCTTGCAGGCGGCGCGATCGGAGACGTCGAATTGCAGCACTCGGGCATTGCGGCCCAAGGCCTGGATTTGCGCCTGGACGGCTTCGGCCTCGGCGCGACCGCTGCGGCAGTGCAAGACGATGTCGTGGCCGGCCTGGGCCAGGCGCAGGGCGATGGCGCGGCCGATGCCACGGCTGGAGCCGGTGACCAGTACGGATTCAGTCATGGCTGGTTTCCTGTTGCGGACGGTTCATTGAGGTACTGCGCGGCGTGGGGCGGGCGGAACACGTTCAACCGTGCGCTGGCATGGATGCCCGGCGCGCGGATGTGGCATTCGAACACACCCATGCCGTTGTCGTCTTCCAGCGATCGGATGCCGTGCAAGGTCAGCTCGGTGCCGAGGGGGAAATATTCGACGTTGCATTCGAACTTGCGGGTACCGAGCAAAAAGCCCAGCTCCACGGCATCGCCGCGTTGGCGTGCGTGGCAACCGGCAAACGCCGCGACGCTCTGGGCCATCAGCTCGATGCCGACCCAGGCCGGCAGCGCGCCGTCGTCGCGGTTGAACAGACCGCCGGGCCTGACGGTGGCGAGGGTGTGGATCTGCTCGTCATCAAAGGACAGGATCCGGTCGATGAGAATCATGTCGCCGGCGTGGGGCAGCAGTTCGGCGAGCGGCCAGTCAATCATTGCGCGTCTCCGATAATCAGGCTGACGTTGTTGCCGCCGAAAGCAAACGAGTTGCTCATCAGGCGACGGGGCAGGTCCGGGTGCAAGCGGGTGTCGGACGTTACCCAGTCCAATGCCGGCAACTCGGGGTCGGCCTGGCCGTCCCAGACGTGCGGCGGCAGGGCCTGTGCGGTATTTTCACCGGACAGGGCCAACCAGCAGAACGCAGCCTCCAATGCACCCGCCGCGCCGAGGGTGTGGCCGGTCATCGGCTTGGTCGACGAGCAGGACACGCCCGCCGGGAACAGGCCGGCCACCGCGTGGCTTTCCATGGCGTCGTTATGTTGCGTGGCGGTGCCATGCAGGTTCAGGTAGTCGATCTGGCTGGCGTCCAGGCCGGCGCAGCGCAAGGCTTTTTCCATGGCCTGGCGGGCACCCCGGCCGCTGGGTTCCGGCGCAGAGATGTGGTGCGCATCGGAACTGGCGCCGTCGCCGAGCAGGGCAATCGAGTGCCCGTCCGACGGCGTCTTGCTCATGAGAAACAGCACCGCCGCTTCGCCGATGTTGATGCCGCTGCGGTTCACCGAGAACGGATTGCAGCGCTCGCCGGAGACCGCTTCCAATGCTGAAAAGCCGTTGAGGGTCAGCTTGCACAAGCTGTCCACGCCACCGCAAAGCACCGCGTCGCACAATCCCAGGTCGAGCAGGCGGCGAGCGCTCATCAAGGCCCGAGCGCTGGAGGTGCAAGCGGTCGAGATCACGTAGGACGGGCCGCTCAGGCCAAGCCAGTCGGAGAGAAAGTTGGCGGGCGCGCTGAGTTCCTGCTGCTGGTAGTCGTAACCTTCGGGGAATCGTTGTTCGCGCAGATAGTGGGCAATGCCCTGGCTGGCCTCGTCGATGCCCGAAGTGCTGGTCCCCAGCACGATGCCGATGCGCGCACGACCGTAAGCCTGGATGGCCTGATCGATCTCGGGACGAATCTGCAACCCTGCTTCGAGCAGCAGCTGATTGTTGCGGCTGCGTTGCGCCGCCATGGATTCAGGGATAGCGGCGAGCTCTCCGGTTACGCAAGCCACCGGCAATGCCCGTTCGGCCACCCAGCCGGCTTCGACGCGCACGCCTGAGCAGTCGCCGGCAAACAGGTTGCGGGCAACGTTTTGTTTGCCTCGACCCAGGGCGCAAACCACGCCCAAGGCGTTCAAATAAGCGGTCATCGTGCGCTCTCGCTCAACGGTGTAATGCGATAATTCGGCCCCTGCGGCAGGCTCAATTGAAAATCCAGCGGTTGCGTGTAGCGCACCTGCCAGCGGGTATCGAGCGTTCGTCGGGCGTCTTGCTGCCGGGCGGCCGGGTAACGGCCGGCCAGTTCCGCCTCGGGGGTCAGGGCAAACAGCAGGGCGGCGAACAATTCCCGGGCTTCGGCATTGGGCGGCAGCAGGCCGTCGGCTTGCCATTGGCTGTCGACCAGGCGCTGGCGAGCGACGGGAATGCCCAGCGGATCCATCATCGACCAGCGGATGCCGGCGCTTTCGCGCTGGATCACCAGCAGCCAATCCTGGCGCTGGCCGTCCAGTTGCCGTTCGACGTGCAATTGCAGCGGCAGCGCCAGGGTCGGCATGCGCTCGGGCAGTGGTGCCTGGCTGGCGCAGGCGCTGAGCAGCAATAGAAAACCTGCAAGCAGACCACGGATCATCCGGCTACCCCTTCGAGCGGCTTGCGGGCCACCACGTTGACCAGGGTTTCCTCGCGCTCGCCAAACGGTTTGGGCCGGCGCAGGCCCCAGCGTTCCAGCAGGCCGAAGTCCCTGGCGCGGCTCCACCACAGGTACGGATAGGAGACGTTGCAGTCTTCGAAGCGGAACCCTTGATTAGCAATCATCGCCAGGTACTGCGCGGCACTTTTCTGCACCTGCATCGGGTGGCGGAACAGCCAGCGGATCACCCAGGTATCGATGTAGGCCTTGGTGGACTCGGCAAACAGCAGGTAGCCGCCGGGCTTGAGCACGCGATAGAACTCGGTGAGGGCTTTTTCCTGTTCCACCAGGTGATGGAAGGTCTGGTGGCAGAACAGCAAATCGACGCTGGCATCGGGCACCGCCAATGTCGCGCAGTCGCTGCCGATCAGCTCCACGGCCACGCCCTGGCGAGCCGCTTCCGCGGCGCTCAGATTCAGGCTGTGAGGGTCAGCGTCGACGCCAATCAGGCGTTGCGGCGCGAACACCTGGCGCAGATACCGGAACGATTTGCCCTGGCCGCAACCGGCATCCAGCAGCACCGGATTGGCCGGCGGCGAGGAGCTGAACAGGCTGCGTAAATCGTCGATGGCCACGCGCAGCACATGGTGCTGCCAGGTGTGGCTGCGCAGGAACCAGAAACCGAAGCGGGTTTCTTCGACGTAGTTGTCGCTCAGGTAGCTCATGGTTGCTTGCTCATGGCGCCGGGCTCGCGCAGATTTCCGAAAGCATGCGCAAGCGCCGTTTGGGTTCGCTGACGAACGGGTTGCGCTGGTCCCAGGCATAGCCGGCGAGGATCGCGCTGATCATGCGGCGAATGTCGGCGGAGCCTTCGCTGTAGAAAATCACATCCTGGAAAGTACCGGCGTACCAGCCCTCGACGTAGCAGCGGAAGGTATCGACGCCGCGCTTGAGCGGTTCGGCGAACTCGCTCTGCCAATCCACCTGTTCACCTTGCAGCTGACGATGCAGCACGCCGGCGGCCATGCTTGCCGAGCGCATGGCGATGGTCACGCCGGAAGAAAACACCGGGTCGAGGAATTCCGCGGCGTTGCCCAGCAGGGCGAAGCCAGGGCCGTGGAGAGTCTTGACGTTGGCCGAGTAGCCGCCGATGGTCCGTGCCGGCGTGTCCCACACGGCATTGCCCAGTACGCTGGCCAGGCTTGGGGTTTCGTTGATGAAGCCGCGCAGGCAGGCATCGAGGTCGTCGGTGCGGCCTTCGAAATGCTCCGCCGCGGCGACCACGCCGACCGAGCAACGACCGCCGCTGAACGGAATGGTCCAGAACCACACGTCACGCTGGGTCGGATGCGTGGTGATGAGGATTTTCTCCCGATCAAATGCCGGGCTGTCGATGCGGTCTTCGATGTGGGTGAACACCGCCTGGCGCGGCGGGAAGTTCGACGGCGCCTCAAGGTCCAGCAGGCGCGGCAGGACCCGGCCGTAGCCGCTGGCGTCAAGGACGAAGTCTGCCTCGACGCGGTACTCGCTGCCGTCTTCGCGCTGCACGCCCAGTTGCGGTTTGACCAGGCTGAAATCGGCGCTGGCGATGGCCTGGCCGTAGCGGATTTCCACGCCTTGCAGCGCCGCCTGATCGGCCAGCAACTTGTCGAAGTCGGCGCGCTGGACCTGGAACGTGGTGGGCTTGCCTTCGCTGAAGGTGTCGCCAAAATCGAAGGCGCTGTAGCGCTCGCCCCAGGCGAATGCCGCGCCATTCTTGCGCTGGAACCCGGCGGCGTTGACCGCCTCGAGCATGCCGGCTTCTTCGACGAAATCCAGGCAATGGGACAGCAGGCTTTCGCCAATGGAGAACCGTGGGAAATGCTGGCGCTCGATGACCAGCACATCGTGGCCCTTGCGCTTGAGCAGTGCGGCGGCGATGGCGCCGGAAGGGCCTGCGCCGATGATGACGACCTGTCGACGTTCCATTTCAACTGTTGACACGGGGGCTCCTCGCCGGGACGGCAATCGAGGGAATATGGTGAAAGCCGGCCAGGGCCGGCAGCAATGTGGCGAACAACCCCATCAGCATCAGCGCGAAATACAGCGCCGGGCTGATGAGTTGTTGTTGCAGCAACAGATTGAGAAAGACGATTTCACTCAAGCCGCGAATATTCAGCAGGATGCTTTCCCGAAAGCGGCTGGCACCGGCGAACGAGGCTCCGGCCCAACCCAGCCCCAGCCAGTTGCCCAGCAGTTTGCTGGCAATCGGCAACAGCAGCAACGCCGCCAGCTGGACCCAGCCGAGGCTGTCCAGGGCGCTGTGCACATTGATCTGCACAATGCCGAACGTCAGGATCAACGGAATGGCCAGGTAGGTCTGCAACCTGTGCATCCACGCGGCGCCGAGCGGCAATACCAGCGGCACTTTGAGCGCCGCCATGCACAGCAGATAGCCGATGCCGGTTATCAGCGCGTTGAGCCGGTAATGTTCGGCCACCACCAGCAGGGCAAAGAACAGGCCACTGTGCAGCAAGGGTTGGCGCAGGCCCGCCAGGCGCAGCAGCAACGGCACGCCGGCGGCGGCCAGCGGCAGCAGCAGGCTGCCCAGGTGCAGGCTGCCCTGGGCCAGGGCGAACAGGCTCCAGCAGATCAGGTCGATCAGGATCGCGGTCTGCACCAGGCGGCGGGTCGCGTCGGGCGGGTAGGCGATGTGGCGCAGATACAGATACAGCACAGGTATCGCCGTGATCGCGAATAGCAGCCCCACCGCCAGCGAGCTGATCCACGGTTGCGGCGGCAGCAGCCAGAACGCGGTCGCCAGGCCGCAGGCAAACGGCACGCCAAAGCTCGGCAGGGCGATCTTCACGCTCTGGCGGTCGAGGCGCAGGTCGATCACATCGCTGAGGATATGCCCCAACAAGAGGGCGAACGCCAGGCTGTAGAGGTTCTTCAACCACACCGGCGAGACCAGTTGCGCACCGCTGAGGTGCCAGCCCGGTTCGATCCAGAAATACATCAGCAAGGGCAGGCCGAACGTCGCCAGCAGCAACTGGCTGACGATCGGGATCAGTCCGCAGCGCCGCCCGACAATCGTCGCCACGGCAAACAGCGCCAGGGCCATCAACCAGAACAGCGGGGTCATCATTGCACCGGCTCCGTAGCGGCATTCGCATGGGCCTGCTGCCCAGCCCACGGCGCCAGCATGAAGCTGAACGCCAGCCCCAGGCTCACCGCGAGACCGAAGTTGCTCACGGCCGGCGTGCTGGACAACGCCAGCAGGCCGAACGACAGCCAGGTGGTGGTCGCCGCCAGCAGCGTGCCCAGCAGGCTCACGGCGGCCCCGCCGATCTGTTCACGCATGAGGATGGCGTAGTCGACCCCGATGGCCGTCACCAGCAACAGGCCGAACAGACTGAACAGCGTCAACGGTTGCCCCAGCCAGCCGAGGCTCGCCAGGCTGCACAGCGCGGCCAGGAGCGGCAGGGCGACGACGCGTAGGGCCCCGCCGACGCCGAACGGCCAGATCAGCACCAGCACGATCAGCACGCAGGACGCCAGCTTGAGTTCGGCGGCGCTGACCTGCGTGGCGGCGAAGACGCGGTTGAGGTCGCCGAGGCGATCCACCAATTGCACGCCGGGCAGATCCACCGCCTGCACGCGGAGCAACGCGGCATCGTTCAAGCCTTGCAGGCTGACCACCGCCGCCACGCCTTGGCCCGTCGGACCGAGCCAGAGCATGCGGTAGGGTTCGGCCAGCGGCCCGCTCAATGCGGCATCGATGTCGGCGGTTGGCAAGGCCTGCAACTGCTTCAACTCCGCTTGCAGCGCGGCGAGCGGCACGCCCAAGTCCAGCAGCGGTTGCCAGAACGCGGGCAACCGCGCCAGGGCTGCGCGGAGTTTTTCCTGTTCGGCGGGTGGGCTGACCAGTTGATTGAGGGACAGGTAGCCCTGGAGTTTTTCCAGGCCGATCAACTGGTCGAGCCGCTCGTTGAGGGCGGTCTGGCGTTCGAGCAACTGCGCTTGATCATCGGCACGGATCAGGAAGAACTGGCTGGTCGGCTGGAAGCCGGTGATGCGCGCGACATCGCGGGCTTCGTCGGTCAGGTGCTGGGGCGTGCCGATCCACTGGCGGATGTCGTTCTTGCTGGTCAGTTGCCAGAGACCGCCACCACAGAAGGCCAGCAACAAGGCCAGCAGAATCGGCGTGCGCACCCGCGCCAGCAGCACTTCGCGACACCTGAGCAGGTTATCGCAGAGGCGTAGCGGCCATTGCGCTGGGCGCAGGTCGGCGTGCTTGAGCAGGGCCGGCAACAGGCAGACCGCCGACAGATAGGCGCCGGCCAGGCCGGCGGCAGAGAAGATAGCAATCTGGGTCAAGGCCGGGAAGGGCGTCCAGGCCAGCGCCAGATAGCCAATGCAAGTGGTCGCCAGGCTCAGGCTCAGGCCCGGCAGGGTCAGGCGCAGGGCCGGCCAGCTGCGCCATGGCTTGAGGCTCCAGCTTTTGGAGAGGTAGTGCAGCGGGTAATCCACCGCCACGCCGATCAGGCTCGAACCCAGGACCAGGGTCATCACATGCATGCGCCCGAACAGCGCCACGCACGCCACTGCGCCGAACAATATGCCGACCAGCACCGGCACGAACGCCAGCCACACGGCAAAGCGTCGGAACGCCAGCAACAGTAGCATCAAGATGCCGACCGTCGCGCCGCCGCCGACCCAGGTGATCTCGCGCGAAGCCTGTCGCTGGCCACTGGCGGCATACAACAGGCCGCTGGCCGCCAGCAATTGGCCCTGGGCCTGGCTGGCTTGATCACGGCTGCGTTGCAGCAGATCGGCGACTTGCAGCGGCAGCTGCATGTCGAAGGCGTTACCCTGGGTACGCGCTCGCAGCATTACCCAATGCTTGCCATCGGCTTCGGCGACCAGCGCGCCGCTGCCCACGTCCAGTTGTATCGCACCGCGTTGTGGCTGGCTGTTCTGGATGCGCCCGGTCAGGCCGAGCCAGTCGTCCTGGCTGGGCACCAGGCTGAAGCCGCTGAACGGGTCGAACAGGGCCTGTACCCGCTGCTGGATAAACGCCTGGGGCTGCTCGATCAACTGTTGCCGGTCGACTGCCGAGAGCATCGCCAAGCGGCCATCCAGCAACTGCGAACGAAGCGCCGGCAAGTCGGCCTGGAGCGTCCATTGGACCTTGTCGAACAGCCCGCTGGCCTGCCATTGCTCGCCGAGGGCTTGCGCCAGGGCGATGGCCTGCTGGCGATCGGCGTGGCCGACCAGCACCAGGATCTCGCGATTGAGCGGTTCCTGCATGCGCTGTTCAGCGACAAGCTCCAAGGCGTCCGGGGATGTGCCCGGGACCAGTTCCATGAGATTGGCCGACAGCGGCGCACCGTTGCGCCATTGCCAACCGGCGAGCGCGAGCACCGCCAGCAGCAGGACCAGGAACAGCCTCGGTAGCCTGCGTTCACTCGGCAAAGTCATGTTGCTCCGCTTCGCTCAAGGGTTGCGCGCCGGTAGCGTCTTGCATCCGCAGTACGGTGCTGTCGCCCTGGGTTTCCAGCAGTTCGATGCGCTGGACCAGTTCGCCGCCGTCGATATTGATCTGCTTGAAGACTTGTTTGAGCAGCACCGAGCGTGGGGTCAGGGTGAGTTTCCACTGCTGCGGCTGGCCCGACAGGCTCAGCTCGAAATCCCGCTGCAAGCCGCTGCTGTCGCCCTGCAACACCGCCAGGAACAGGCGGTTCTGCTCGGCGCCGGCGCTCTTGTTCGGCAGCGTCTGCCAGGCGTTGCCATCGCGCCGGGCGATACCTTTGGCCGTGATCCGGTAGTCCTGTTGCAGCGGCGTTTGCAGCAGCCACAGCAGGCCGTGGTTTTTCGCCAGCACGAAACGGCCCTTGCTGATCAGCGGCTGGGGCAGGGCGCGCAGATGTTTTTCCTGGATGAACTGGCCGTGGATCACCTCCGGGCGGGCCAGTTGCTCGCTCAATTGCTGCAGGTCGAACGCCTGGGCCAGCGGCGGCAAGCCACACAGGAGCAGCCAGATGAACAGGCGTTTCATGACAGTTTCCTCTCGACGGCTTCGACAAATACCCGAGGCGAGGCCAGCAGCATTTCACGGCTGGCCATGTCCACGGCGACCTGCACCGAACTTGCCCGGGTCAGGCGTTCGTCGGTGGCGGCGTCGCTGATCAGGTAATTGATCTTCAGCCGGTTTTCCCACTCCACCAGGCTGGCGCGCACGGTCAGGGTCTGGCCGAACACCGCGCTGCGCACATAGCGTAACTGCAGGTCGATGATCGGCCAGGCATGGCCGGACTCGAGCATGTCGTTGTAGTTGTGGCCGATCAGGTCGAGCAAGGCGCAGCGGGCCACTTCGAGGTATTTAACGTAGTGGCCGTGCCAGACCACGTTCATCGAGTCGACGTCGAAAAACGGCACCACGATCCGGGTGTCAACGTGCAGAACGCCCTGGCTACGCATGCAGCCTCCAGTGTTGCTCGGCGATGCGTTGCAGGCACAAGCGCAATTCGCCTTCCAGGGCGCGATCTTCGATGACCGGCGGGAAGTCTTCGGCCAGTTGCCGGTGCATGGCGGCCAGCGCTGGCGGCAACGGTCGCGCGTCGTCGACACGGCTGCGCAGCCACACGCCTTGGTTGGCCGCCAGCAAGGTCGCGGCGGCCACCTGTTCGGTCAGCTCCAGCACACGGATCGCGTCCCGGGCGGCGATGGTGCCCATGCTGACCTTGTCCTGGTTGTGGCATTCGGTGGAGCGCGAGAACACGCTGGCCGGCATGGTGTTCTTCAAGGCTTCGGCGGTCCAGGCGCTGGTGCCGATCTGCACGGCCTTGAAGCCATGGTTGAGCATCGCCCGCTCGGCGCTGGCGCCGGACAGGTTGCTCGGCAGGCCATGGTTGTAGCGCTCGTCCACCAGCAGTGCGAGCTGGCGGTCGAGCAGGTCGGCGACGTTGGCCACCAGGTTTTTCAGACTGTCCATGGCAAAGGCGATGTGCCCGCCGTAGAAATGCCCGCCATGCAGCACGCGCTCGGCTTCGGCATCGATGATCGGGTTGTCGTTGGCGCTGTTGAGCTCGGTTTCGATGAACGAACGCAGCCAGCCCAGGCTGTCCGCCAACACCCCTAGTACGTGGGGGGCGCAGCGCAGGGAGTAGCGATCCTGCAGGCGATGCAGCGGCGCTGTCGGTGCGTCGATGGCCAGGTCCTTGCGCAGCCACGCGGCGACCTGCATCTGGCCCGGGTGTGGCTTGGCGGCGAACAGGCGCTCGTCGAAATGCTCCGGGTTGCCTTGCAGGGCGACGACATTCAGCGCGGTGATCCGGGTCGCCAGTTGCAACAGGTAATCGGCGCGGGCGAAGGCCAGGCAGGCGAGGCCGGTCATCACTGCGGTGCCGTTCATCAGCGCCAGGGCTTCCTTGGGCCGCAGCACCAGCGGCGTCCAGCCCAGCTCGCGGTGCACGTCGGCGGCCAGCCGGCGCTCGCCACGGAACATGACCTCCCGTTCACCAGACAGCGTGGCGGCGACGTAGGACAGCGGCGTCAAATCGCCGCTGGCGCCCACCGAGCCTTCTTCCGGTATCAGCGGCAGGATGTCGTGTTCGAGAAAGGCCTGGAGCCGTTCCAGCAGTTCCACTCGCACCCCTGACACGCCGTGGCACAGCGACTGCAATCGCGCGGCCAGCACGGCGCGGGTAGCCTGGGCATCGAGCAGCTTGCCCAGCCCGCAGCCGTGGAAGGTGTACAAGTGTCGCGGCAAGGCTTCGACATGGTGCAACGGCACGGCCACCACGCAAGAGTCGCCGTAGCCGGTAGTCACGCCATAGATGACGCCTTCCTTGTCCAGCAACGAGTCGAGGAATTGCGCACCCTTGGCAATGCGCTGGCGGAACGCCGGGTCAGCCTGCAGTTGCGTCGGCGCCTGACGGTTGGCCAGGGCCAGCACGTCTTCGATGCGCAAGGCGTGTTCGCCGAAGGTTACCGGCTCAGGAATGGGCTTGGTCATCGGTCTTCCAGAAAGGGTAAAAGTTGAACCACTGTTGTGGCGCCTGGAGGCAATAATGCGCCAGACGGGCGGCGTACAGGCCGGCCCAATGGGCGATCACCTGTTCGCGCTCGTTGCGTTTCCAAACCACGGCATCGGCGAACGGTTCGAGGGTGACGCGATAACGTCCCTCGTGCTTGAGGCACATCAGCAGGTTGACCGGGCATTTCAACAGACCGGCCAGCAGCCAGGGCCCTTGCGGGAAGGCGGCCGGGTGCCCCATGAAATCCACCGTCACGCTGCGCCCGCCATGCAGCGGCACGCGGTCGCCGGCGATCGCCAGCCATTCGCCGCGCTCCAGGCGTTCGCTCAGTTGCAGCATGATCAGCGGGTCCAGCTCGCTGACCTGGATCAACCGCAGGTGCGTGGCGCCGGCTTCGCCGAGCAAGCGATTGAACTGCTCGGCGTGCTTGGTGTGCACCAGCACGTTCATGGTGACTTTCTCGCCCAGTTCGGCCAGGGCCCGGCACATTTCCAGATTGCCCAGGTGCGCGCCCACCAGCATTTGCCCACGGCTGTCGCGCAGGTGATTGCGCAGCAGCGCCGGGTCGACGATTTCGATCTGCTCGATGCTCAGTTTGCCGTTCCAGACGTCGAGTTTGTCCAGCAGCGAGTCGGCAAAAGCCATGAACTGTCCGAACACTCGCCGGTGCGTCGGGCGCAGCTCGGGCTGGCGGCTCCAGTCGGCGAGCCGCTGCTGGTATTGCCACGCCGCTTGCCGGGCACTGCGGCCGAAAACGAAGAAATACAGGACGATGCCGTACAGCACCGGCGTGAGAAGCCTTCGGCCAAGGACCTTCGCAGCCAACGCGGTGAGTTTCATCAGCCAGAAACTGCCGCGTTCCTGGCGGTCTGCCCAGTGCTGTTTGTCTGTGCTCATGCTCGCCACCGCCGCCAGAGAATCACCGGCAAGCGCACCAGCATGCCGAAGAACAACCGAGTATGCATGCGTGAAATCAGCACGTTGTCGTGGAACAGGCGAAAGTGCGAAACCCCGTCCAAAGGGTAGTGCACGCGGGTGCGCAACCAGTGCATTGGCTGGTTGCGCCAGGACAGGCGCACCAGGATGTCCGAATCGAAGTCCATGCGCTTGCCGATGTTCGCCGAGTCGATCAGTGCGAGGGTGGGGGCCAGGGGATAGACCCGGAAGCCGCACATCGAATCGCGGATCTGCAGCGACAGGCTGTTGATCCAGACCATCACGTGAGTCAGGTAGCGCGCGTACAGGCGGCCCTTCGGCACGCTGGCGTCGTACAGCGGATAGCCGCAGATCAGCGCGTCCGGGTGGGCGCGGGACTGCTCGATGAAGGTGCGCACGTCGCCAAGGTCGTGTTGCCCGTCGGCGTCGACCTGCAAGGCGTGGCTGAAGCCCAGGCGCGAAGCCTCCCGCAGGCCGGTCATCACCGCGCCGCCCTTGCCCTGGTTCACCGCCAGCCGGACCAGGTGAACCCGCTCATGCCCGGCCAGTTGCTCCAGCACCGCCGCGCAGGCCGGGCTGCTGGCGTCGTCCACCAGCACGCAGGGCAAACCGTTGCCAAGCAACGTCTGGACCACCGTCGCGATGGCGGTTTCGTGGTTGTAGACCGGGATGACGGCGCAGGGGTTATGCATGCGGTATGTCTCGGCGGCTGAGGAGCATTTTGTGGCGAGGGAGCTTGCTCCCGCTGGGCTGCGAAGCAGCCCCTGATTTTTCAAGAGCGAGCGCTTCGCACTCGAGCGGGAGCAAGCTCCCTCGCCACAGGACAGCGGTGCGGTTAGTCATCGGCCACCCCCAGAACAATCCGCCCACTGGAGCACGCCGCGGTGTCATTGCGATAGGTGAAATACAACTTGCCGCGCTCGCGATCGAAGCGCAGGTGTAGCTGGATTTCATCGCCGGGGCGCACCAGTTGCTGGAATTTCAGCACTTCCATGCCGACGAACCGTGGCGGCAACTCCATGAGTTGGCGGCCCAGGTTCAAGGCCCAGTCCACTTGCACCACGCCAGGCAGGACCGGCGCGGTGGGAAAGTGACCGCTGAAGTACGCCAGGTCTGGAGGCACGGCCAGACGCAGGTTCCATTCGCCGTCGGTCTCGCCTTGGTCGAGCACTTCAGGCGCCTTCGGACGTGGCGCCATCAGCAAAGTTTCGACCTCGGCCTGGGCCAGTTTGCCCTGGGCGTTGAATGGCAGTTGCCGCAGCCAGCGCCAGCGTCGTGGCAGGGCCAGGGTTTCGCAGTGTCCGCTCAGGTGCTGTCGCAGGGCCTCGGTCATGGCTCGTCGGCCCAGGTTGCGCAAGGCATGCAGGCCGGTTTCGCTGAGCACCAGCAGTGCGCCGAGAGAAGCACGATTTTCCTGGACCACCCCCAGCCGTGCTTCGCTGACCCAGTCGTGGGCCGTCAGCGCCTGCTCCAGCATTGGCAAAGAGATACGTTTTTCTTCAAGCTTGACGATGCGATCCAGGCGGCCGAGCAATTCGAAGCGCCCGTCCTCAGTGATACGCGCCGCGTCGGCGGTGTGCTCGACATGGCCGCTTGGGAGATAAGGCGAAGCAATCAGCAGGGCGCCGTCACTGTCCTGGCCCAGTTCGACGCCGGCAAAGGGTTGCCAGAGGTCGCCGCCCTGACGCCAGGCGATACCGCCGGTTTCCGAGCTGCCGAACACTTCCGTTGGCCATTGTCCCAGGCGTTGCCGAAGGCTGCGGGCTGCTTCGGCCGGCAGTGCGCCGCCGGAGGAGAACACCCGGCGCACGCTGCTCAAGGCCGGCCAATCGAGATTGTCGCCCATGCGCTTGAGCAGCGCCGGGCTGGCGACCCAGGCAAATGCCGGATGCTCGCGACTGGCGCGCTGAAGGTCTTCCGGGAAAGCCAACTGCCGGCGCACAAAGGTGCGTCCGGCGCATAACGGCCACAGCACCCGGAACAGCAGACCGTAGATATGCTGGGTGGCGACGCTGCCGATCATGCAGGCCTGCGGACCGAGGTCGGCGCCCCACAATTGCTCCAGCGCCTGGACTTCATTGCTCAGCTGGCGCAGGGTTTTCTCGATGCGCTTGGGCTCGCCACTGGAGCCGGAGGTGCACAGGGTCAACCAGCACTGATCGAGGTCCAGTTCGGCAGCCTCCAGCGGCGCCTGGCGGATCTCGTCGAGCCGGGCGTCTACGGGCAGGTCGGTCAGCCACAAGTCGACGTCGGCCGACCAGCGCTGACGGGTTTGCGCTTGCAGGTCGGCGGGTAGCAGCACATGCGCCCCGGCGCGCCAGGCGCCGAGCAGGGCTACCGCGAGGTCGGCGGCATCTTCGAAATGCACGGCCACGCGCCGGATGCCCCGGGCTTGCAGGCCCGCGGCCAGGCACAGCGCGTCGTCGCGCAGTTGCGCGTGATTTATAGCCGGGGCGACTGCAACAACGCGGTCCGGCTGGGCCTTGAGCAGCATCTGCTCAAGTGTTATCCAATTCATGGGCGGCCTCTTACCCGTTGTCGTATGAGCCATTCAATGGCAAACATCAGGCCCATCAGTCCGTAGGAAATCAGGCCGGTGTACAACATCCACCAGCTCAGCGGCGCCCAAAGCGTCAGGACCGCAGCAAGCACACCGTTACACAGGAAAAACACACTCCAGGCCACTGTCACCTGGCGGGTATAGATCACCGCCCTGGCCGGCAATTGCGGTTCCCGCAGGCGGGCCAGGCGTTCAACCATCGGCGGGCCATATTTCAGGCTCAGGGTGAACAGCCCGAGCATGAACGCGCTGATCAGCACCGGATACCAGCGCAGCAGGAGCGGGCTGTCGAACACCGCGAGCAATACACAAAAGGTAATCGCCGATGCCGCCATCCAGCGATTGCCGGGGTTGCCTTTGCCGAGCAACGCCCGGGCCAGCCACAGGCCACCCAATAACAGCCCGAACTGCCATGGAGCAAAGTGCTCCATGCCGAAATACACCGCGAAGGGGTACAGCAGGCCCGCCAGCAGCAGGCCGAGGCCAATCAGCCGGCTCATGCGGCCGGTTGGACCAGTCGATAGACCGCCTCGACCACGTCGTTGACGGTGCGCACCGACTTGAATTCTTCGGCGGCAATCTTCTTGCCGGTCTGGCGCTTGATGTGGTCGATCAGGTCGACCGCATCGATGCTGTCGATTTCCAGATCCTGGTACAGGTTGGCTTCCAGCGTCACGCGATCGGGCTCCAGCTCGAAGAGCTCGACCAGGGCAGCACGCAGAATGTTGAAAATGTCGTCGCGAGTTTGCATGGTCCGGTCTCAGGGGCGTTTTGCAGTGACGAAGGCCGCAAGGCTTGCCACATTGCTGAAATGGTTACGGGTGTCCTTGGCGTCGGCGTCGATCTTGATGCCGTACTGCTTCTGAATCGCCAGGCCGAGCTCCAGGGCATCCACCGAATCCAGGCCCAGGCCTTCGCCGAACAGGGTCTGGTCGTCGCCGATGTCCTCGACGGCGATGTCTTCCAGGCCAAGGGCGTCGATGATCAGCTGTTTGATGTCACGGTGCAGATCGCTCATCTTCGGCGAGCTCCTTGATGTAATAGTGATGCAGAAAATCGTTGAGCCGGCGCGAAGCCTGCGGCGGGGGGCCAAGCGCGGTGAAGGCTTGTGGGTCTATATCGGCCCCAACGCGAAAACTGAAGTGCACGCGCCGCTGGGGGATGCGATACCAGGGTTCGGCCTTGGTCAGGGTGGTGGGGCTGACCTTGATCGTCACGGGTGTGAGGATCTTCGCGCCCCGCAGGGCGATGGCCGCGGCCCCGCGATGAAAGGCCGGGGCCTGGCCTGGCTGGGTGCGCGTACCTTCGGGAAAGACGATCAGGCACTGGCCGTCTTGCAGCGCGTCACTGGCTGCATCGAGCATGTCCATGCTGCCATCGTTGCTGATGTATTGCGTCGAGCGCAGCGGGCCACGGGTAAAGGGGTTGGTCCAGAGACTCTGCTTGACCACGCAGTTGGCGTCGCGCACCAGCCCGATCAGGAACACCACGTCGATCAGCGAGGGGTGGTTGGCGATGATCATCTGCCCGGGCCGGCCGAGTTTCTCCGCGCCGTCGATTCGATAGGTGAGCACGCCGGTACGGGCCATGAACCGGATGAAGAACCAGAACAGACGTCCAACCGTGCGGCGTGCCCGTTGCCGATGGGCCGTGGGATCGCCGGGTAACGCACTGAGCAACGGGAACACCACCAATCGCAGGCACAGCCCGCCCAGCCCGAAGAGGGCGAAGCTTGCAGCGGTCGCGAGCAGGCGCCAATAGTAGGCGTCGCGATGTTTACCGGTCACCGGTTGCGTTGCCAGGTCCATAGACGATTCTTCCAGGCATGTTGGCAGGTGGTGTCGTTTTCCAGCAGCTTACGCAGCAGATCCAGGGCATGGGGCCAGTCGCTGCCGGGCATGGGTGCCGGCGGGCTGGATAATTCAAGTTGCCAGTCGTCGCCCGGGGTCAGCAGGAGCCCCAGCGCATAGGGAAACGGCACGTCGTTGACCCACGGCGCGTACACCTGCGGTGGTTGCTCTTCAGTGATCACCAG
Source organism: Pseudomonas sp. R1-15 (assembly GCF_051132085.1). Lineage (NCBI taxonomy): Bacteria > Pseudomonadati > Pseudomonadota > Gammaproteobacteria > Pseudomonadales > Pseudomonadaceae > Pseudomonas > Pseudomonas sp. R1-15. The sequence continues at coordinate 494,850 of NZ_CP071660.1, forward strand.
CAGTACCGCCGGCGCACCCTCGTTCAGCAGTGCGGCGGCCTCCAGCATGCCGTGCTCCAGGCCGTCGCCGGTAGCGGCGAGGGCGGTCATCTCGCTGGTTTCGCCGCGCATGATCGACCACAGGCCGATGACGGCGTTATGCACCGACAGGCTGAACTGTGTCGGTGATAAAGGCTGATCGGCTGCCAGGTCCTTGAGAATCTCAAAAGTGCGCGGGGTTTCGCCGTGACGGGAAATAAAGACCAACGGCAGGTCCGGTCGACCTTCGGCCAGTGGCCAGGCGACGCTGAACGCCATGCGCGCCAGGCGGCTGAGTCGGCGGCGCTGCATGGCCGGCAGGAAAGACACGTCAGGGGCCGCATCGCTGATGGGCGGCACAGCCGGTTGTCGGCTCCATGCCTGCCAATCGTCCACGCTTTCGAGCCCAGGGGCCCATGCGCGCCATTGGGCGATGTTGAAATTGATCACAGACTCATCCCACCCCTGCGGGCTTTTTCTTGTCACGGTTCAGTGGCTTGACCCGCGTCCAACCCTGCATGGCCTTGCGACCCAAGTGGCGCGCATTATCCCGGTGCGGTTGGCTTGTAGCAAATGCTGGTTACATTTTGTCCAGGGAAATCCGTCGGCTGGTCAGGCCCTGCTCGGGCATGGCCGTTATCGCGCTTGTAACGACGCTGTCTGCTGGGCGCTTCGGCTACTTGATGAGCAAATTGACGCTCGGTTCCGCGAAAAAGCCACCGACACTGTAATCCGTCCATGACCGAGGTAGCGAAGCGGCGCCTTGGCCTACTACACTCGGGAATCTTTGATACACGGAGGTTTTGTCATGCGGCGTGTGGTGTTCAATCAGAAAGGTGGCGTGGGCAAGTCCAGCATCGCCTGCAATCTGGCGGCGGTCAGCGCCAGTGAGGGTTATCGCACGCTGCTGGTGGACCTGGATGCCCAGGCCAACTCCACTCAATACCTGACTGGCCTGACGGGCGAGGACATTCCCATGGGAATCGCCGACTTCTTCAAGCAGACCCTGTCGTCGGGGCCCTTCTCGAAGAAGAACAAGGTCGATATCTACGAGACGCCGTTTGACAACCTGCATGTCATCACCGCCACGGCGGAATTGACGGATCTGCAGCCCAAGCTTGAGGCGAAACACAAGATCAACAAGCTGCGCAAGCTGCTCGAAGAGCTCGACGAGGACTACGACCGGATCTACCTGGATACTCCACCAGCCCTGAACTTCTATGCGGTTTCCGCGCTGATCGCCGCAGATCGGGTACTGATCCCTTTCGATTGCGACAGCTTCTCCCGCCAGGCGCTGTATGGCCTGATGGCGGAAATCGAAGAGCTGAAGGACGACCATAACGAAGGCCTGGAAGTAGAAGGCATCGTCGTCAACCAGTTCCAGGCCCGCGCCAGCCTGCCGCAGCAGATCCTCGACGAATTGATTGCCGAAGGCCTGCCGGTTTTACCGGTGTACCTGAGCAGTTCGGTGCGCATGCGTGAGTCGCACCAGGCGAGCCTGCCGCTGATCCACCTGGACCCGCGGCATAAGCTGACCCAGCAGTTTGTGGAATTGCATAATCTGCTGGAAAACGCCTGATTTACAGGCATAAACCAAATCCACCTGTGGGAGCGAGCCTGCTCGCGAAGGCGGTGGCACATTCAACATTGGGGCTGCCTGACAGTCCGCTTTCGCGAGCAGGCTCGCTCCCACAGTGCTGAGGTCAAATCCCCTGGCCGCGCAACCAACTCATCAGCTGTGGCAAAGGAAACGCGCCGCTCTGCCTGGCAACCTCTCGGCCATCCTTGAACAGAATCAGGCTGGGAATCGAGCGAATCCCCAGCTGGGCCGACAGTTGTTGATTGGCCTCGCTGTCGAGCTTGGCCAGTCGGCATTTACCCGCCAGCTGCGCGGCGGCCTGTTCGAACACCGGCGCAAAGGACTTGCACGGACCGCACCAGTGCGCCCAGACATCCACCAATAACGGCAGGTCGCCCTTGATCTGGCTGGCGTAGTCGCCTTGCTTGAGTTCGAACGGTTCGCTCAATAACACCTGGGCCTTGCAACGTCCGCACTTGGGCTGGTCGCCCAGGCGTTCGGCGGGGATGCGATTGAGGCCGTTGCAATGAGGGCAGGGGATCAGCATCGGGTCGGTCTCCTGAAAATCGTTGGCACAACACTATACGCAAATCACAAAAAAACCTGTGGGAGCGAGCCTGCTCGCGAAGGCGGAGGATCAGTCAAGAATAATCGACTGTCGGACCGCTTTCGCGAGCAGGCTCGCTCCCACAGGGTATATCGGTGTGGCCGTTACTTCGCGTTGGTCAGCGTGTTGTAGCTGGTCATGAGGTTGCGATAGTCCGGGATGTGGTTGGAGAACAGGGTCGCCAGACCTTCCACATCGTTGCGCCAGTCGCGGTGCAGTTCGCAGGCCAGGCCGAACCACGTCATCAATTGCGCGCCCGAGGAGGACATGCGGTCCCACGCCGATTGGCGGGTCAGTTCATTGAACGTACCGGACGCATCGGTCACTACGAACACCTCGAAACCTTCAGCCAGGGCCGACAGGGCCGGGAAGGCTACGCAGACTTCAGTCACGACACCGGCGATGATCAATTGCTTCTTGCCGGTGGCCTTGATCGCCTTGACGAAATCTTCGTTGTCCCAGGCGTTGATCTGGCCAGGACGAGCAATGTAGGGAGCGTCCGGGAACAGCGTCTTGAGTTCTGGCATCAGCGGGCCGTTGGGGCCGGTTTCGAAGCTGGTGGTGAGGATGGTCGGCAGTTGGAAGTACTTGGCCAGGTCAGCCAGGGCCAGCACGTTGTTCTTGAAACGGTCCGGGTCGATGTCGCGCACCAGCGACAGCAGGCCAGCCTGGTGGTCCACCAGCAGAACGGCGGCGTTATCTTTGTCGAGACGGTTGTAGGAAGTAGTCATGGCGTAGTCCTCTAAGTTTTGGTGGCCGAACGTTTCGGCGTGAGTAAGGGTTTCTAGATGTCGGTAAATCGGTGATCCATCTGGCCGAAGCGCCGGCTTCAATCCGTGTTGCGTTTCGATGGGTAAAGATTAAAACCGACACCTTTGTCGCGCCAGACTGCAAAAATCAGCCTTAGCGTTCTATTTTAGGAACGATGCGCTGCGCCATTCATCAGATGAGCCGCACCCCGAGCCCGCCAGACCCTCAAAACACCACAACGTAATTTTTGCGAACCCGGAGGTCCCATGAGCAATCCTCAAGACCCAACCCTTCCCCAGACGCTGGACAACCCCAACGACGACGGCTTCGTGCTTGGCACCGCCGGCCGCGACGAAGACCCGAACGCCGCCACGGCCTATGCGACCGATGACCGCCATGATCGCGATGAGCTGACCCCGGAAGACGCCCGCGGCATGCCGGGGTATCCCGACGAAAAAAAAACGGCGGAACCGGCGGCGGAAGAAGCGGAATCGGGAATCGAGACGCCTGAGCAGGGGAACGATAAGGCGGGGTGAACAGCGTTCATATCTGCTGACATTTACTCCTCATACCTGAAGCTTTTGGCGACTAGGCTGGAAATCTTCAATAGCTGACCGTCTGTCTAACTGGCGTATCGCAATTTGCGATACGCCAGTTTCGTGTTTAACTTTCCTCATAGCAAAGTGCGATAAGGATTTTGCGTGCATGTGATTACTGAGAAGCGCATCTGGGAGGCCAAGGAGAAATGGCCACATTCAGCGAGCGCGTTGGATCAATGGTATCGGTTGATCAAACGCAACCATCCGACGGATTTTGCGGCGCTGAAAAAGCTGTTTCCGGCAACCGATAAGGTCGGTCCGCTGCACGTATTTGACATCGGTGGAAACAAGCTGCGGCTGATTGCGGTAATTCATTACCGTCACCAGCGTCTCTACATCAAATGCGTGCTTGACCATCGGGAATACGACAGAGGCAAGTGGAAGGAGGAAAGGGAATGAGTGCACTCATAGAACAGGCGGCTGCCCATTGGGAATTTGTATCGCCTCTGCTTCGCAAGCCCAAGAGCGAGGAAGATTACGATCGTCTGGCTGGCGCTCTTGATGAGCTATTGGAGCGGGTGGGAGAAGACGAAGCACACCCACTTATGAGCCTGGTCGAGATCATCAGTGAATGGATCGAAGCCTGGGACCATCAGCAGCGGCCGATGCCCGAGGCAAGTGGTGTCGAGGCGCTTCGTTATCTGATGCGCGAACATGGCTTGAACCAAAGCGACTTGTCAGGTGTAGGCGCCCAGTCGGTCGTCTCGGAGATACTGAGCGGCAGGCGTCAGCTCAACTTGCGGCAGATCCGCTGGCTTGCAGAGCGCTTCGGTGTCTCGGTTGAAACTTTCATCTGATGGACTGGCAGGCGGCTTACGACGAGCAACTGATCTCCAGGTGCTTGCCCCATTCCGGCGGCCTTTCGGCGTAGCTGTCCATGCCCGGTTGTTCCTCGAACGGACGGGACAGTACGCCGTGGAGGCGGCGGACTTCTTCGTAGTCGCCTGATTCGGCGGCGTCGATGGCTTTCTGCGCCAGGTAGTTGCGTAATACATACAACGGATTGACCGCGTGCATGCGGGCTCTGCGCTGGGCTTGATCGATAACGCCCTCGCGATTGACCCGAGCGAGGTAAAGCTCGCCCCAGGCATCGAAACCCTTGAGATCAACAAAGTCATCGCGCAAGCGGGCGACGGCCTGTTCGGGCGCCTGTTCGCCCAGGCGACGGAAAAACAGGCTGTAGTCGACGCCGCTGTTCTGCATCAGTTGCAGCAGGCGCTCCACCAGTTTCTGGTCATCGTCCTCGGCGCGGGTCAGGCCGAGGCGGCGGCGCATCAGGTCCAGGTAGTGGGCCTGGTACAGCGGCAGATACAGACCCAGGGTCTCGCGCAGGGCGTCGACGCTGATGAAGGGGGTCAGGGCCTGGGCCAAGGCGCTGAGGTTCCACTGGCCGATGGGCACCTGGTTGCTGAATGAATAGCGGCCCTGGTCGTCGGAGTGGTTGCAGATGAAGTTGGCGTCGAAGTCATCGAGGAAGGCGAAAGGGCCGAAGTCGAAGGTGATACCCAATATCGACATGTTGTCGGTATTCATTACCCCGTGACAGAAGCCGTAGGCCTGCCATTTGGCAATCAACTCGGCGTTGCGTTCGACAATCTCCCGATACATCGCCAGGTACGGTTCCGGCTGCTCCCGGCATTCAGGGAAATGCAGGTTCAGCACGTGCTCGGCCAGGGCCGCGTGCAACTCCGGTTTCTTGGTGTAGTAGAAGTATTCGAAATGTCCGAAGCGCACATGGCTCGGCGCCAGGCGCAGCACCATGGCGGCGCGCTCCTGCTTTTCGCGCCATACCGGGGTGTCGGAGCCGATCACACACAGCGCGCGCGTGGTCGGGATGCCCAACGCATGCAAGGCTTCGGAGGCGAGGAATTCGCGGATCGAGGAGCGCAGTACCGCCCGGCCATCGCCCATCCGCGAAAACGGCGTCTGGCCGGCGCCCTTGAGGTGCAGGTCCCAATGCTCGCCGGCCTCGTTGTACACCTCGCCCAGCAGCAACCCGCGGCCATCGCCCAATTGCGGATTGTAGTGGCCGAACTGATGCCCGGAATACACCATGGCCCGAGGCTCGGTTTCGGCCCAGAGTTTGTGGCCGCCGAAAATTTCGGCAAACAGTGGCGTCTGTGCTTCGGCCGGATCCAGGTCAAGCAGCGCCATCGCGGCCGGGCTGGCAACCACCAGGCGTGGATTGTCGATGGGCTCCGGCAGCACGTGGGCCGAGAAACCGTCGCCCAGGCGGGCGAAGCGGTTATCGAAAGTCAGCGTTTCCAGTGTTTTCATGGCCATCTCCGACGGGGCGCCCGCAGGCATCCCGCGATCAGTCGAGTGTCTGTTGCGGTGGCTCGGGAACGGGCTTGATGCTGGCTACGGTCGAGGGCACAGGCCCGAGGGTCTTGTGGTCGGGCTCGGCGGGCACCAGTTTGTATTCCTGGCCTTGCAGGTTCTTCAGATAGATCTCCATCTGACGGAACGAGATGTTGATATGTTCCTTCTTGAATTCCCGGTTGATGAACCGGTTGATCTCGTCCAGCACCGGGTTGCGGTCGCCGAGGTCGCGCACGTGCATGCGCAGCTCGTGGTCCAGGGTGCTTTCACCGAAGTTCAGGAAGTACACGATCGGCTCCGGCTCCTTCAACACACGCGGGTTGTCGCGGGCAGCCTTGAGCAGCAGTTCGCGAACCCGATCCAGGTCCGAGCCGTAGTCCACGCCGAGTTTCAGGGTTACACGGGTCACGGTGTCGGTCAGCGACCAGTTGATCAGTTGCCCGGTGATGAAGGTTTTGTTCGGGACGATGATGTCCTTGCGATCGAAGTCGGTGATGGTGGTCGCGCGAATGCGGATCTTGCTGACCGTGCCCGACAGGTTGCCGATGGTGATGGTGTCGCCGATCCGTACCGGGCGCTCGAACAGGATCATGATGCCGGAGATGAAGTTGGCGAAGATCTCCTGCATGCCGAAGCCCAGGCCCACCGACAGCGCGGCCACCAGCCATTGCAGCTTGTCCCAGCTCACGCCCAGTGTGGACAACGTCGTGACAAAGCCGACGCCGGCGATGACATAGGACAGCAGCGTGGTGGTGGCGTAGGCGCTGCCCTGGGCCAGGTTCAGCTTCGACAGCACGAACACTTCCAGCAGGCCAGGCAGGTTGCGGGCCAGGGCGAAGGTGATACCGATGATGATCAGGGCGCCAAGCATGTCGCCGATGCTGATGGGCACCATGCTCATGTTCACGCCGGTGCCGCTGGTGTATTCGTAGAGGGTGATGTTGTCCAGGTAGGAGAACACGCTGATCAGGTCCGACCAGACCCAGTACAGCGCGGCCATGAAACCGCCCAGCAGGGCCAGGCGGATCAGGCGCAGGGACTGTTCGTTGACCTTCTCGATGTCCAGGGTCGGCTCCTCGACCACCGTTTCACCGTCGCCGACCTCCTTGGCCGCCTGACGCTTGGCCAGGGCGCGCTGGTAGGCCAGTCGCCGGGCCGCGACCGACAGGCCGCGCACGAATGTGGCTTCGATTACCAGCCAGAACATCAGCAGGTACAGGGTATTGATCAAGCGATCGCTGAGTTTCAACGCGGTGTAGTAGTAGCCGAAGCAGACAGCGACGAACAATGCGATCGGCAGCGCGGTGAACAGCACGCCGACGGCCTTGCGAAACAGCGAGGCGTTGGTGTGCGTCGGGCTGCTGAGCAGCAGTCGGCTGAGCAGCCAGGCCATCGAGGCGTAGCAGGTCAACACCACCGGCATGCCGAGTACGTCGTCGGCCAGGGCCGACGGCTGCAACTCCGCCACGGCAACCACCGCCACCAGGGCCAGCACCACCAGGCCAAGTCGACGGATCCAGGCCTGGAGGAATTCCACCTGGGGTTTTTCCCAGCGGAAATGCAGCTCGGCGACGCCTCCGGGAGAGAGGATTCGATAGGCGGTATAGAACACCAGCCAGGCTTGGCCGATCTGCAGTAGCGCGGCGCCGAGGTTGGTGTTCTGGCCGCGGGCGTCGATCTGCAAGGCATAGCCGCACAGCGCGAGTGCCAGGGCCACCGGCATCGCCAGCAGAATGTTGATCAGGATCGCCTGTGGGGTGTGCCACTGGCTGTCGCGCTTGAAGTGGCCGACATCCTGGTGAACCTTGTTCAAGCGCGCATAAAGATTCTTGCGTCGCCACAGCAGCGCACCGATCAGCAGGGCCAGGGGCAGGAACAGCAGCGGCCGCTGGGTCAGGCCGTCAGCCAGCTCACTGAGGCTCGACGCCCAGGGCAGCGAGTCGACCTGCTTCTCCAGGCGGGCCGGCACTCCACGCATCCATTCGAAATCCAGCGGTTTGTTGCTGGGAATCCAGAACATCTGTTCTTCGAGCGTTGCCCGCAGGTTCTGGGCGGTACTGAGCAGTTGCTTCTGGTTGAGCTGCAAGGTGATGGATTCGTTGAGCACCGCGCTCAACTCACGGTTCAGCCGTTCCAACAGGTCGACCCGGGTCAGCGCCAGCTCCAGCAGCGTCTTGCGCAGTTGCGGCGTGACTTGCTCCGACGGCTGGGACGCCAGCAGGCTGTCGACATAGGCGCCGGGATTGTTCAACAGCTCGCGTTGCTGGCTGACCTCGAACTGGTACAGGCGGATGTCGGCGATCTGGTCGGCGAGGTTCTGGTCCAGTTTCAGGTGTGGCAGGGTCTGGCGCTGCTTGTAGAGAATCTTGGAGAGCAGCAGGCTGCCCTTGAGCACGCTGATCTGCTCATCCAGGGCGGCGTCGGTCTGGGTGACGCTATCGAGCAACTGCTTGGTTTGCAGGTTCTGCTGGGTGACCTCGTTGAGCCGATCGGTGCTTTTGAGCAGGTAATCGGAGAGCTTCAGGTTGGCCGAACTTTCGGTCGCCAGCAGGCTGCTGCCGCCGGCCTTCTGCGCTTCGATGGATTGCTGGGTCACCGTTTCCTGGGACTGGGCCAGGCGCTTCTGGTTGATCAGGTTCTGCAGATCCTGGATCTCTCGCTCCATGCGGTCGATCTTTTCCGACAGCAAATCATGCTGGCTGTTGCCCAGGTCTTGCAACTGGCTGTTGCCGGCCAGCTCCTGGCGGCGCAATGGAATCAGCGCATTGAGGGCCGCCAGTTCAGCGTTGAGCTGGTCGCGCTGTTCGGCGCTGAGGGCCTTGCCGGCGTCGCGGCCGGCCTTGAGGATGGTGTTGATCTGCTGGATGCGGGTCTGGCTGGCGGAGATTTCCGCCTGGGCGCGCTCGGGGCGGGTCTGGGCGGTGATCACCAGGCTGTTGGCGTCGGCCAGGGCCTTTTGCAGGTCGCTCTGCTGGGTGGAGCGCTCCGTCAGCATCTGTTCGAGCTGAGGGATGGGCAGGTTAGCGTAGCGCTGCGCCACCGGCACCACATTGGTGCCCTTGAGCCGCGCCAGCTCGCGCTGGTTCTCGATGTTCTGCTTGGGGGCGTTGGCCAGTTGCTGCTTGAGGGCTTGCAGCTTCTGTTCGTAGTCGGCCTTGTTGCTGAGCTGGGTCAGGGTGTTCTGCAACACGGCCTGCAAGGCTTTCTGGTCGGCCTCCGGCAGTTTGCGGTCGGCGATCTTGTCCAGGCTGGCCTGGACCGAGGCGCTGGTAGGCGGTTCGGCGGCGTGCACCGTGCAGATGGAAAGACTCAGGCCGAGCAGGGCAATGGCGAAAAAGGAGCGCAGGGTAGGCATAAAGACCGGTCAAGCAAGTGAGAGTGGGAGCAGTTTAGAGGAACAAGCCGGGGCCCGGGCGACTTCCTTCGGGGAATCTGACGCCCACTTTGCCGATCTTGTTCCCGTCCATGGCCGCGACGGTCCACAGGGTACTGTTCCACTCCACCTGGTCGCCGACCACCGGAGCCCCCCCGACTTTCTGGGCAATGAAGCGGCCCAGGGACATGTCCGGATCGATGCCGTCGAGTTGCAGCCCGTACAGCGCCGCGACCGCGGCCAGCTGGGCGTCTCCTTCGAGTACGAAGTCGCCGAAAAAGCGCAGATCGAGGCCCCGTTGCGGCGCCTGGCTGAACAGTTTTCCCAGGGCTGGCAGGTCGTGTTCATGGCCGATTACACACAGCAGATCACCGACTTCCAGGACCGTACTACCCGACGGATGGAGTAGTTGCTGGCCACGAAACAAGGCCGCAATACGGGTTCCGTCAGGCATTTTCAGATCCCGAAGCGGCGAGCCGATGCACCACTTTTCCGCACCGAGGCGATAGATGAACAGCTCCCACTCGCTGGTGACGTGAACCTCCAGCGCTGCCCGGGAAATCGGCAGAGGTTCTGGCGGGACGGTCACGTGCAGAAGCTTGGCGACCCACGGCAGGCTCGTGCCTTGCACCAGCAGCGACACCAGCACGATAAAAAATGCCAGGTTGAAATAGAGCTGCGCGTGAGGCAAACCGGCCATCAGCGGGAACACCGCGAGGATGATCGGTACCGCGCCACGCAGGCCGACCCAGGAAATGAACACCTTCTCGCGACCGTGGAAAGCCTTGAACGGCAGCAGCCCGACCATGACCGACAGCGGGCGCGCGAACAGGATCATCCACAGGGCCAGGCCCAGGGCGGGGAGGGCGATCGGCAGCAGGTCATGGGGCGTGACCAGCAGGCCCAACACCAGGAACATGCCGATCTGCGCCAGCCAGGCCATGCCATCGAGCATATGCAGGATGCCGTGGCGACTGCGTATCGGGCGGTTGCCGATCGCCAGTCCGCACAGGTACACGGCCAGGAAGCCGCTGCCATGCAGGGCGTTGGTCAGGGCAAACACGGCCAGGCCGCCGCTGATCACCAGGATCGGGTAGAGGCCGTTGGCGAGGTTGATGCGGTTGACCAGTTGCAGCATCAGCCAGCCGCCACCCAGGCCGATCACGGCGCCGATACCGAACTCGCGCACCAGGTGCCCCAACAGGCTCCACTGCAGGCCGGTTTCGCCGCTGGCGAGCATGCCGATCAGGGTGACGGTGAGGAACACCGCCATCGGGTCGTTGCTGCCGGACTCGATTTCCAGAGTGGCGCTGACCCGTTCGTTGAGGCCTTTGCCGCCCAACAGCGAAAACACCGCCGCAGCGTCGGTGGAGCCGACGATCGCACCGATCAGCAGGCCCTGGATCAGGTTCAGGTCGAATAGCCACGCCGCTGCCAGGCCGGTCAGCCCGGTGGTGATCAGCACGCCGACGGTGGCCAGCGACAACGCCGGCCACAATGCCACGCGAAAGCTTGAGACCCGCGTGCGCAAGCCGCCGTCGAGCAGAATCACCGCCAGCGCGAGGTTGCCGACCAGGTAGGCCGTGGCGTAGTTGTCAAAAAGAATACCGGCACCGTCCACGCCGGCGACCATGCCCACGGCGAGGATGATCACCAGGATCGGGATGCCCAGGCGCGACGAAAGAGAACTGACCAGAATGCTCGCACTCACCAGCAACGCGCCGATCAAGAACAGGCTGTTGATGGTCGTCGCAGTCAAAGGCAGTACTCCGGAATCTTGAGGGGGCAGGCGCAAACTGACCATGCAGTCTGCGTGCCAGCGATTCTAACCTGTTGAAATGTGATGCTGTCAAAAAAGGTTGGGATCGGCGTATGTGCACCGGATCCAGAGAGGGAAACACCGTGGCGAGGGAGCTTGCTCCCGCTCGGCTGCGAAGCAGTCGTCGCTTTTAAAGACGGGGCCGCTGCGCAGTCCAGCGGGAGCAAGCTCGCTCACCACAAAAGCGTGGGTCGCGCACAGTCTGTGAGCGACCCACGGGCGGTCAGAGGCTGAACCGCCCGACCATGCTGTTCAGGTCCACGGCCAGGCGCGACAGTTCGGCGCTGGCGGCGGTGGTCTGGTTGGCGCCGGTGGCCGATTGCACCGACAGGTCGCGGATGTTCACCAGGTTGCGGTCGACTTCACGGGCCACCTGGGCCTGCTCCTCGGCGGCGCTGGCAATCACCAGATTGCGTTCGTTGATCTCGACGATGGCGGTGTTGATGGTGTCCAGGGACATCCCGGCGCCGCGGGCGATGTTCAATGTCGACTCGGCGCGTTCGGTGCTGTTGCGCATCGAATCCACGGCCTGTTCGGTGCCGCTCTGGATGCTGCCGATCATGCGCTCGATCTCGCTGGTCGACTGCTGGGTGCGATGGGCGAGGGCGCGTACTTCATCGGCTACCACCGCAAAACCACGACCGGCTTCACCGGCACGGGCCGCTTCAATGGCGGCGTTCAGTGCCAGCAGGTTGGTCTGGTCGGCCAGGCCACGGATCACGTCGAGCACTTTGCCGATATCGCGGGACTCATCGGCCAGGTTGCCGATCAGCGTGGCGGTGCTCTGTACGTCGGCGCTCATGCGTTCGATGGCGCTGACGGTTTCCTGCACCAGGTCGCGACCGTCACCCGCCGAAGTGGTGGCGTTCTTCGACGCTTCGGAAGTGCTGACCGCGTTGCGGGCCACCTCTTCCACGGCGCTGGTCATCTCGTTGACCGCCGTGGCGGCCTGTTCGATTTCGTTGTTCTGCTGGGTCAGGCCACGGGCACTTTCGTCGGTGACGCTGTTGAGCTCTTCGGCGGCGGAGGCCAGTTGGGTGGCCGAGCCGGAGATCCGCTGCAGCGTGTCGCGCAGTTTCTCCTGCATGGTCGCCATTGCTCGCAACAAACGGCCGGCTTCGTCGCTGCCATCCACGACGATCGGCCGGGTCAGGTTGCCCTTGGCGATTTCTTCGGCGGCATCCAGGGCGTTGGCGATTGGCTTGGTGATGCTGTTGGTCAGCAGCCAGGCGAACAGCAAAGTCAGGCCGGTGGCGATGACCAGTAGGGTAACGACCCAGTTGAACGCGGTTGAGGCCTGTTGCGCAGCACTTTGATTGAAGGCTTCTGCCTGCTTGTTGTTAATGTCAGTCAGGCGAGCCAGGACCGCGTTGACAGCTTCCGAATTGGTTTGCAGATCGTTACCGAGCAAGGTCCGCAGTTCATCGACCTGGTTATTGCGCGAAAGGGTCTTCATGCGCTCTTCAAGCTGACGGTACTGATTCAGCAACTGCACGTACTGGTCATAGGCGGCCCGTTCTTCCGGAGCGCTGATGAGCTTTTCATAAGCGCTTTGAGCCGTGCGGATCTGCTGGTTGCGTTGCTCGAACAACTCGAAGGTTTTTTGCTGGGTGTCCGGTTCGCGGTTGGTCAGCAAGCGATAGGACAGCACGCGCAGGCGCAGGGTCAGTTGGGTGAATTCGTCCAGGGCCTTGATGCTCGGCACGCTGTTTACAACGATGTTTTCGCCGGACGTGCGGATCTTGCTCATCTGGCTCAAGGCAAATACGCCCAAGGCCAGCATCAGGGCGCCGATCAGGGCAAACCCCAGGAACGCCCGCGGCGCGATGTTCATATTACGTAGGGACATGGAAGTTACCGTGAAAAAGCGCGTCCGTGCGGGGCTGTGACTGGTTTCCTGACTTATCGGTCTGGCGACTGAAGTCTTGAGGGCGCTGCGTGCTTTTGTCGCACGCCATCGGGGTTGGCGCGACGAAGGGTCGGAACCAGATTTCCCCATCACAGTCTTTACAGCTCGCGAGCGGGATACCGCTGCCTTCTGAGTCGTGGCGCCGACGGTGACTTTTCTTTATCGTACGCGCCCCCTTGAAAAGCCTGGAATTCAATATGTTGGAAACATCCCTCAGCCAGCTGGAGCAACTGGTCAACGACCTGGTGCAACAGAACCGCCACCTGACCGGCCTGAATGAAAGCCTGAGCGCCGAACTGGCCAAGGCCAAGGATGAAAACGAAAGCCTGCAGCTGAACCTGATGGAACAGGAAGAATTGCACGGCACCACCGCCGCACGGATCCAGGCCCTGATCGAGCGCGCCAGCACCGCAACGGTCGGCGCATGAAGCAGGGTGCGGATGGGGTGACGGTCGTCTCGATTCTTGGAGAGGAATACTCGATCAAGGCGCCGGCCGGGCAGGAACAGGCGCTGCTGGACGCCGCCTCGATGCTCAAGGCGGCCCTGGCCGATACCAAGCGTAAATTCCCGACGTTGATCGGCGACCGCCTGCTGGTGCTGGCGGCCATGAATCTGTGTTCGCAACAGATCGAAATGCAAAAGCAGCACCGCGCGGAGCTCGACCGCTACGAGGAGCAGGTCAGCGCCACGGTCGAGGTTATTGCCAAGACGATCCAGCAGGCTTGAACCTTTAGCGAATGTTGGCTGTGGTGCCTGTGTGGGAGCGAGCCTGCTCGCGAAAGCGTCGGATCAGGCAATTCAGCTTTAACTGACAGACCGCTTTCGCGAGCAGGCTCGCTCCCACAGTAGATCTATGGTGAACGCAGATGTTGCGTTCACTTGAGCCCCCTGTGGGAGCGAGCCTGCTCGCGAATGGATTTCAGCCGCGCAGCAAGCTCCGGCTCAAAACCATTCATCCCGCATCCCCAGGCACGTATCATCCCGCGCTTCAAGCAACGCCAGTTCATGCTGGCAACCCGGTACTTCCCAGGTCAGGAAATAGCGCGCCGCTTGCAGCTTGCCCCTGTAGAAGTCCACATCCGCCGCATTGCCCCTGGCCAGCCCTTCCTCGGCGCGAATCGCCTGTTCCAGCCAGCGCCAGCCAATCACCATATGGCCAAACACCTTCAGGTACAGCGCCGAATTGGCGAGGCTGCTGTTGACCTTGCCCTGGGCCAGGTCCGTCAGCAGCCCGAGGGTGACCGATTGCAGGCGCGCCACCAGGGCTTCCAGCGGCTGGCGCAGGGGCGTCAACGAATCGTACGCCTGGGCGCGCTCGCTGGTATCGGCCACCAGACGGATCAGTTGCTTGAGACCGGCCCCGCCGTTCTGTGCCAGTTTGCGTCCGAGCAGATCCAGCGACTGGATGCCATGGGTGCCCTCATGGATCGGGTTCAGGCGGTTGTCGCGGTAATACTGCTCCACCGGATATTCACGGGTGTAACCATGGCCGCCGAGAATCTGGATCGCCAGTTCGTTGGCTTTCAGGCAGAACTCCGAGGGCCAGGATTTGACGATGGGGGTCAGCAGGTCCAGCAACTCGTGGGCGCGGCGGCGCTCGGCTTCGCTCTCAAGCGTAGTGGTGTCGTCGAACAGCCGCGCCGCGTACAGGCCCAGGTCGAACGAACCTTCCACGTAGGCTTTCTGGGTCAGCAACATGCGGCGTACATCGGCGTGCTGGATGATCGGTACGGGCGCGGTGCCTGGATCCTTGCTGTCGGGCACTCGTCCCTGCGGGCGCTCGCGGGCGTATTCAAGGGAATACAGGTAACCGGCGTAGCCCAGCATGACGGCGCCCATGCCGACGCCGATCCGCGCCTCGTTCATCATCTGGAACATGTAACTCAGACCGTGGTGCGGTTTGCCGACGAGGTAACCGACACACTCACCGTTATCACCGAAGTTCAGCGCCGTAGACGTAGTGCCGCGCCAGCCCATCTTGTGAAACAGCCCGGCCAGCAGCACGTCGTTGCGCTTGCCCAGGCTGCCGTCTTCGTTCACCAGGAACTTGGGCACGATAAACAGCGAAATGCCCTTCACGCCCGGCGGCGCGTCCGGCAGTTTGGCCAGGACCATATGCACGATGTTTTCCGACAGCGGATGGTCGCCACCGGAAATGAAGATCTTGTTGCCCTTGAGTCGATAAGTGCCGTCGGACGCCGGTTCCGCGCGCGTACGAATATCCGACAGCGATGAGCCAGCATGGGGCTCGGTCAGGGCCATGGTGCCGAAGAAGCGACCATCGATCATCGGTTGCAGGAAGCGCTGCTTCTGCTCGTCGCTGCCGAAGCTTTCGATCAGGTTCGCCGCGCCCATGGTCAGGAACGGGTAAGAAGTCGAAGCAGCATTGGCCGACTGGAAATGCGCGAAGCACGCCTGGGACAGCAGCGTCGGCAGTTGCATGCCGCCGGCGTCGAAGCTGCGGGCGGCGTTGAGAAAGCCCGCCTCCAGGAACGCATCCACTGCAGGTTTCACCTCGGGAATCAGGATCGCCTCGCCGTTCTCGTAGCGCGGTTCGTTTTCATCATTCTTGCGGTTGTGCGGCGCGAAATATTTTTCGGCAATGCTGCGGGCCGTACCGATGGCCGCGTCGAAGGTTTCGCGATTGTGCTCGGCAAACCGTTCGCGCTGGGTCAGGCCTTCGGCATCAAGGACTTCATACAGCTCGAAAGCCAGATTGCGGGAACTGAGCAGCGTCTCGGACATGGCGGCCTACCTTTTCTTGGAATGGGCCGAGTCTAGGTGTGAGGCGGGAGGGTGAACAGCAAGATTGATTTGGGTGATGGAGCGGCAGAACGCAGGGGGTGATCTGACGCGGATAAAATGTGGGAGCGAGCTTGCTCGCGATAGCTATCTCACATACAACAAAGATGTTGGCTGTTAGGCCGCTATCGCGAGCAAGCTCGCTCCCACGGTTCGGTGGGCTGAGCATCTATTGCCGATGCTCAGCGAACGTCGCGCTTAACCGATCGTCATCAGACTGGCGTTACCACCCGCCGCGGCGGTGTTGACGCTCAGCGCGCGTTCGATCACCAGGCGTTCCAGGGCGATATTGGTTTCGCCCTGGGACAAGCCATGCACCCCGACGATCGCCCCGGCGCGCTTGGCCACTTGCTGGCACACGCTGCGCAACTGGTCCGAGTCGCCGTGGTGCAGGACTGCGTCGAACAACACGTCGTCCTTGGTCCAATCGGCAACCCGCTGGATGCGCGCCTGAATGTCCTTCGGCAAGCGTGCGAACAACGCCTTGCTGGTGTCGGTTTCCGGCCACACGGCCGAGCCGCCTACGGCGAATACGGCCGCCAGTTGCGTCAGCAGGTCGCCTTCCACGTCCGCCAAGCACAACACGTGCTCGCGGGGCAGGATGGCGTAGCTGTTGCGTTCGCCGGTCGGGCCGGTCAGCTGGCGGGTGATGCCGCTTTGCGACTGGGCGGCGAACTGCACGCACAGGGCGCTCAGTTCGGCGAGCTTGTGGCTGTCGGCCCAGGCTTGCAGGGCGGTCAGCGGTTTGCTCATGGCGTCGCGCAAGCGCAGGTCCGGTGCCGACAGGGCATCGCCACGTACGAAGGACTGCTGGATCGCATCGGTAGGACGAGTCGACAACAAGCGGTACAGGTACAGCGGGCCGCCGGCCTTCGGACCGGTGCCCGACAGGCCTTCGCCGCCGAATGGCTGCACGCCGACCACGGCACCGACGATGTTGCGGTTTACATAGACGTTACCGGCATGGACGTTGTCGATCACCTTGGCGATGGTTTCATCGATGCGCGTGTGCACGCCCAGGGTCAGGCCGTAGCCGGAGGCGTTGATCTGACCGATCAACTGGTCCAGCTCCTTGCGCTTGTAGCGCACCACGTGCAGCACCGGGCCGAAGATCTCGCGTTGCAGCTCGTCGAAGCTTTCCAGCTCGATCAGGGTCGGCATCACGAAGGTGCCGCGCTTGCACTCGTCGCTGTCGGCGATTGCCATCTGATACACGGTGCGACCTTTGTCGCGCATGGCCTGGATGTGTTTCTCGATGCCGGCCTTGGCTTCGGCGTCGATCACCGGGCCGATGTCCACCGACAGGCGCTCGGGATTGCCGAGGCGCGATTCGGCCATGGCGCCCTTGAGCATTTCGATGACGCGGTCGGCGGAATCTTCCTGCAGGCACAGAACACGCAGGGCCGAGCAACGCTGGCCAGCGCTGTCGAAAGCCGAGGACACCACGTCGATGACCACTTGTTCAGTCAGGGCCGAGGAGTCGACGATCATCGCGTTCTGGCCGCCGGTTTCGGCGATCAGCGGGATCGGCCGGCCCTGGTTGTCCAGGCGTCCGGCGATATTGCGTTGCAACAGGCGCGCGACTTCGGTTGAACCGGTGAACATCACGCCTTTGACCCGATCGTCACCCACCAGGCGTGCACCAACGGTTTCGCCACGGCCCGGCAGCAATTGCAGGACGCCTTCCGGAATGCCGGCTTCAAGCATCAGGCGCACTGCCTGGGCAGCCACCAGAGGCGTCTGCTCGGCGGGCTTGGCCAGTACCGGGTTGCCGGCGGCCAGTGCGGCGGCGACCTGGCCGCTGAAAATCGCCAGCGGGAAGTTCCACGGGCTGATGCAGACCACCGGGCCCAATGGACGGTGGGCATCGTTGGTGAAATCGTTGCGCGCCTGCACCGCGTAGTAGCGCAGGAAGTCCACGGCCTCGCGTACCTCGGCGATGGCGTTGGCGAAGGTCTTGCCGGCTTCGCGGGCCAGCAGGCCCATCAGCGGCTGGATCTCGCCTTCCATCAGGTCGGCGGCGCGCTCCAGGATCGCGGCGCGTTCGGCCGGTGGCGTGGCTTGCCAGATCGGCGCGGCGTTGAGGGCGCACTGGATGGCGTTGTCGACATCGGCGACGGTAGCCTCCTGCACGTGGCCCACCACGTCACGGTGATCGGCCGGGTTCAGCACCGGTGCCGGGGCTTCTTCACTGGCGGCGCAGCCGAGCATCGGCGCAGCTTTCCAGTCGTTGTGGGCGGTGGCCAGCAAAGCGCAGGACAACGAGGCCAGGCGATGTTCGTTGGCCAGGTCGATGCCACTGGAGTTGGCGCGTTCGCTGCCATACAAATCGCGTGGCAACGGAATGCGCGGGTGCGGCAGGCCGAAACCGCCTTCCAGCGTCGCCATCTGCTCGATGCTCGCCACTGGATCGGCGACCAGTTCCTGGATGGAAATCGACTGGTCGGCGATGCGGTTGACGAACGAAGTGTTCGCGCCGTTTTCCAGCAAGCGACGCACCAGGTAGGCCAGCAGCGTTTCGTGGGTGCCGACCGGCGCGTACACGCGGCACGGACGGTTCAGCTTGCCTTCGGAAACCTTGCCTACAACCTGTTCGTACAGCGGTTCGCCCATGCCGTGCAGGCACTGAAATTCATACTGGCCCGGGTAATAGTTCTGACCGGCGATGTGGTAAATCGCCGACAAAGTGTGGGCGTTGTGCGTGGCGAATTGCGGATAGATGACTTCCGGCACCGACAGCAGCTTGCGGGCGCAGGCGATGTAGGAAACGTCGGTGTACACCTTGCGGGTGTACACCGGATAGCCTTCCAGGCCTTCGACCTGGGCGCGCTTGATCTCGCTGTCCCAGTAGGCGCCTTTCACCAGGCGGATCATCAGGCGGTGACGGCTGCGACGAGCCAGGTCGATCACATAGTCGATGACGTACGGGCAACGCTTCTGGTAGGCCTGGATCACGAAGCCGATGCCGTTCCAGCCGGTCAGCTGCGGCTCGAAGCACAGGCGCTCGAGCAGGTCCAGGGACAGTTCGAGGCGGTCGGCCTCTTCGGCGTCGATGTTCAGGCCGATGTCGTATTGCTTGGCGAGCAGGGTCAGCGACAGCAGGCGCGGGTACAGCTCGTCCATGACGCGCTCGTACTGGGCGCGGCTGTAACGCGGATGCAGGGCCGAAAGCTTGATGGAAATGCCCGGGCCTTCGTAAATCCCACGACCGTGAGAGGCTTTGCCGATCGAATGGATGGCTTGTTCGTACGAGGCCAGGTACTTCTGGGCGTCATGTTCGGTGAGCGCGGCTTCACCGAGCATGTCGTAGGAATAACGGAAACCCTTGGCTTCGAACTTGCTGGCGTTGGCCAGGGCTTCGGCGATGGTTTCGCCGGTGACGAACTGCTCGCCCATCAGGCGCATGGCCATGTCGACGCCCTTGCGGATCATCGGCTCGCCGCTCTTGCCAATGATGCGGCTCAGCGACGAAGTCAGGCCGGCTTCATTATGAGTGGCGACCAACTTGCCGGTCAGCAGCAGGCCCCAGGTGGCGGCGTTGACGAACAGCGACGGACTGTTGCCCAGGTGCGGCTGCCAGTTGCCGGTGCTGATCTTGTCGCGAATCAGTGCGTCGCGGGTGCCTTTGTCCGGGATGCGCAGCAGCGCCTCCGCCAGGCACATCAGCGCTACGCCTTCCTGGGACGACAGGGAAAATTCCTGCAGCAAGCCCTGAACGATACCGGCACGACCGCCGGCACTCTTCTGGTTACGCAGTTTTTCAGCAATGGAAGCCGCCAGCTTGTTGGTGGCTTCGGCCATCTCAGCCGGCAGGCGGGCCTGCTCGATCAGCATCGGTACCACTTCCGGCTCAGGGCGACGGTAGGCGGCGGTGATGGAGGCGCGCAGGACCGATTGCGGCAGAATGCTTTCGGCGAACTCCAGGAAGCACTGATGAGCGTGATCGGGCTGGACTTCACCGGCATCATCGCTGTCGGCGCGGGTCGAACCGTTCAGCTCGGTCAGGGTTGCACCACCCTCGAGTTTTTCCAGGTAATTGAAAATTGCCTGCTTGATCAGCCAGTGCGGCGTGCGATCAATCGAGGTTGCGGCCGCCTTCAGGCGTTCGCGGGTCGGGTCGTCGAGTTTGACCCCAAGGGTGGTGGTAGCCATATTTTTATCCTCATGTTTACCACGTATGGCGTGGCATCAGCTGGCGGCAAGATTAGCTGCGAGCCGATAGAGGTGCAACCGGGTGCAACCTATTTTTTGTCGAAATATTGAGCAGCTCATCAGGTTGCATTGGACCCTAAACAGGTCCCGCACTTTATTGGTGCGCGGGAAAGTCGAAAAGCAATCTAATTTGCACCAATAGCGTGCGGAAAGTCGCCTTGCGTACGAATATTCCGACTAGGTGCAACTTATTTGAACGAAACTGGTTGCACCTTATTTGATTTGTTGAATAGCATTCGCGGCCAAGGTGCAACCGGCTTTCCGCCGAGGGGCATCGGCTGGTGGCTTTCCTGGGGAAACATCAGTCATAAATTCGCGGGTCCAGAAAACGTCGGTACAACGTCTGCGTTGTCCGGGTTTTCAACTGCCACCGCACCATAAAAACAAAGCCAGGGCGTACTCATGAGTTTCAGCAATCCTACCCTGATCACTTTCGTGATCTACATCGCAGCCATGGTCCTGATCGGCCTGATGGCTTATCGCTCCACCAACAACCTTTCCGACTACATCCTGGGCGGTCGCAGCCTGGGCAGTGTCGTGACAGCGCTCTCTGCCGGTGCCTCCGACATGAGCGGCTGGCTATTGATGGGTTTGCCCGGCGCCATCTATATGTCCGGCCTGTCGGAAAGCTGGATCGCCATCGGCCTGATCATCGGTGCCTACCTGAACTGGCTGTTCGTCGCTGGTCGCCTGCGGGTCCAGACCGAGCACAACGGTGATGCGCTGACGCTGCCGGATTATTTCTCCAGCCGTTTCGAGGATACCAGCGGCTTGCTGCGGATCATCTCCGCGGTGGTGATCCTGGTGTTCTTCACCATCTATTGCGCTTCCGGCATCGTGGCCGGTGCCCGTCTGTTCGAAAGCACCTTCGGCATGTCCTACGAGACTGCCTTGTGGGCCGGCGCCGCCGCGACCATTGCCTACACCTTCATTGGTGGTTTCCTGGCCGTGAGCTGGACCGACACCGTACAAGCGACCCTGATGATCTTCGCGTTGATCCTCACGCCGATCATCGTGCTGCTGGCCACCGGCGGCGTCGATACCACTTTCCTGGCTATCGAAGCGAAAGACCCTACGTCGTTCGACATGCTGAAAAACACCACCTTCATCGGCATCATCTCGTTGATGGGCTGGGGCCTGGGCTACTTCGGCCAGCCGCATATCCTGGCGCGCTTCATGGCGGCGGATTCGGTCAAGTCGATTGCCAAGGCGCGTCGTATTTCCATGGCCTGGATGATCCTGTGCCTGGGCGGCACCGTTGCCGTCGGTTTCTTCGGTATCGCCTACTTCTCGGCGCACCCTGAAGTGGCCGGTCCGGTAACCGAAAACCCTGAGCGTGTGTTCATCGAACTGGCGAAACTGCTGTTCAATCCATGGGTTGCCGGTGTCCTGCTGTCGGCCATCCTGGCGGCGGTCATGAGCACCTTGAGCTGCCAACTGCTGGTGTGCTCCAGTTCCCTGACCGAAGACTTCTACAAGACGTTCCTGCGCAAGAGCGCTTCCCAGCTGGAACTGGTCTGGGTAGGTCGTTTCATGGTGCTGTTGGTAGCGGTCATCGCCATCGCCCTGGCCGCCAACCCGGAAAACCGTGTACTGGGCCTGGTGAGCTACGCCTGGGCCGGTTTCGGTGCGGCATTCGGTCCTGTGGTACTGATTTCGGTGATCTGGAAAGACATGACCCGTAACGCCGCGTTGGCCGGGATCCTGGTGGGTGCGATCACCGTAATCGTCTGGAAGCATTTCGAGCTGTTGGGCCTGTACGAAATCATCCCTGGCTTCATCTTTGCCAGCCTGGCGATCTACGTGGTCAGCAAGATGGGTTCGCCAACCGCCGGCATGCTGCAGCGCTTCGAAGCGGCCGAGAAGGATTTCCGCTTGAATCAATAAGCCACTCGGCGAGGCCCCATGGCTCGTCTGAAGGTTTGAAAAACGGCTCGTATCTCATGGAGGCGGGCCGTTTTTTTTGGCGGCGCCCCGGCCCGATTGTTGGAGGGACTCCGCCGTTACCTCACTTTGCCTGCCAGGCTCTGCCAAACCGCGATGTCAGGCGATACGTTTGTTTTGTGCAACTTTTGCCCCGTCGTCTGTAAGGCAAATCTGTTTTTTCCGCTGATCGGTCCAATCCGCCATGGCTCATGCAGAATCGTTTGCCTCCCTTTCGCAGAGGCACATCGGATGTTCGCGCCTGCCAACTCGCCACGTTTTACGCTGACATTCGACAGCGGCCCGAATGAATTGCAGGTCCTTGAGTTCAAGGGCACGGAAGCCGTCAGCCAGCCCTATCGCTTTGATCTGGAGCTCGTCAGCGAGCGGCCCGACCTGGTGCTTGAAGATCTGTTGCATCGTCAGGCTTATCTGTGCTTCGGTCACCAAGGTGGCGGGATACACGGCCAGGTCTATAGCATCGCCCAAGGCGATTCGGGCGAGCGGCTGAGCCGTTATCAGGTCAGCCTTGTGCCTCGCCTGGCTTACTTGCGCCATCGCATCAACCAGCGGATTTTCCAGCACTTGAGCGTGCCGGAAATCATCGCCCGCGTATTGAAGGACCACGGTATCCTCGCCGATGCCTGCCAGTTCAGTCTTGGCGGGCAATATCCCGAGCGTGAATATTGCGTGCAGTACCACGAAAGCGATCTGGTTTTTATCGAGCGGATTTGCGCCGAAGTCGGCATCCACTATCACTTCCGACACAGCCCTGACGGCCACCTGCTGATATTTGGCGACGACCAGACGGTGTTCCTGCGCCTGCCCGAGTCCACTTTGTATCTGCCCGGCAGCGGCATGGCTGCCGCCGAGCCGGCTATCAAGCGCCTGGCCGTGCGGTTGCAGACCCACACCAACGCCGTGATGTTGCGCGACTACGATTTTCGCAAGCCGGGCCTCTCGTTGCAGGCGGACATCGACAATCAGCAACTTCCCGTTCTGGAGAGTTATCTCTACCCCGGCCAGTTCACCGACCGCGACGATGGCCAGCATCTGGCCCAGCATGCTCTCGAACGGCAGGCGGGCGATGGGTGCCTGGCGGAGGGTGGCAGCGATGACAGCGCCTTTGCCAGCGGACATTTCATGTGTATCAAGGAGCATCCCCGGGCGCAATGGAACGACCTCTGGTTGCTGACGCAGGTTGACCACCATGGCCGCCAGCCGCAGGTGCTGGAAGAAAACGCTTCTGTCGGCGCGGATGAGTTCCAAGGCTACTGCAATAGCTTCCTCGCGACGCCGTGGGGAGTGTTCTTTCGACCGCCGTTGCAGCACAGGAAGCCGTCCGTCAACGGCTACCAGCCCGCGGTGGTGACCGGCCCGGCGGACAGCGAGATCCATTGCGACGCGTTCGGGCGGGTCAAGGTGCAACTGGTCTGGGATCGCGACGGTAAGCGTGACGAGCATTCCAGTTGCTGGCTGAGGGTGGCGAGCGGCTGGGCACACGATCACTACGGCGGCGTGATGATTCCCCGAGTCGGCATGGAAGTGCTGGTGGGGTTCATGGAGGGCGACGTGGACAAGCCGCTGGTGGTGGGCTGTCTGCCGAACGGCGCCAACCCGGTACCGCTGGACCTGCCGGCGGACAAGACCCGCAGCATATTGCGCAGCCAGAGCAGTCCCGGTGGCGGTGGCTACAACGAGTTGCGCATCGAGGACCGCAAGGGTGCCGAGGAAATCTACCTGAGGGCCCAGCGCAACTGGACGCAGCATGTGTTGCACGACCAGCGCGTGCAGGTCGATCACGAGCGCAGCATCGTGGTCTCCGGCTTGTCGCGGCATGAACTGCAGGATGACGAGCAGCGCATCACCGCAGGTCGGCGTCAGGTCGAGGTCCGCCAGGACGATCACCTGCTGGTCGCGGGCGATCGGCATATCCGTGTGGCCAACCAGGCCATCAGCGCCGTGGGAGGCTTTCATGTCAGTGCCGGCCGGCAGATCGTGCTGGAGGGTGGTGCCAGCGCGACCATCCAGGCCGGTGGGCACTGGATCAATATCGGTCCGGGCGGAATCTTCAGCAGCGTGCCGATCCAGGTCGGTGGCGCGCCGATGGCAGTCATGGGGGCCGAAGCCATTGCGCCCGGCGCGGCGGAAAAACTCGCCGCCGCGCCGGTCTCGCCCCTTACCTATGCGCAAATCGTCAGCCTGAAAAGCCCCGCGCCGTTCTGCGAGGAATGCGAGCGCTGCAAGGAGGGCGCCTGCGATCTGTTGGCGTATTGAGGCTCGTTGTAAGGGGCTGCTGCGCAGCCCAGCGGGAGCAAGCTCCCTCGCCACGGGTCTGTTCGTCCGCTCGGCTGCGAACCCCTGACGTTCGGCACGCTTCAAGGTAAACTCGTCGGCCTTCGCAGGAGCCGCCATGAATTATCGCCATGCCTTCCACGCCGGCAATCACGCCGATGTGTTCAAACACCTGACCTTGACCCGCCTCATTGCCCTGATGTCGCGCAAGGAGCAGCCCTTCGCTTACCTGGATACCCACGCGGGCATCGGGCTGTACGACTTGCAGGGCGACCAGGCCAATCGCACCGGCGAATACCTGGAAGGCATCGCGCGGTTGTGGGGCCAGGATGACCTGCCGCCGCTGACCGCCGAGTACATGAAGGTGCTGCACGAGATGAACCCGGACGGTCAGTTGCGTTATTACCCGGGCTCACCGGAACTGGCGCGGCGCCTGACCCGGGCGCAGGACCGGGTGCTGCTCAACGAGAAACATCCCGAAGACGGCGTTCTGCTCAAGGACAACATGAAGGGTGACCGTCGCGTGGCGGTACACCTGGGCGAAGGCTGGCATGTGCCGCGGGCTCTGCTGCCAGTGAGCGAGAAGCGCGGGCTGATGCTCATCGATCCGCCCTTTGAACAGCTCGACGAGATGCAGCGCTGCGCCGCTTCGCTCAAGGAAGCCATCGGCCGGATGCGCCAGACGGTTGCGGCAATCTGGTACCCGGTGAAGGACCAGCGCATATTGCGTCGCTTCTATCAGGACCTGGCCGGCACCGGCGCGCCGAAGCTGTTGCGGGTGGAATTGCTGGTGCATCCGCTGGCCACGCCGAACAGCCTGAACGGTTCCGGCCTGGCGATTGCCAACCCCCCGTGGGGACTGGAAGAAGAGTTGCGTGAGCTGCTGCCGTGGCTGTCGAAAAAGCTCGGGCAGACCCAAGGTGGGTGGCAGATGGATTGGTTGATCGCTGAGAGCTGAGGTTTGAGGGCGTCATCGCGAGCAAGCTCGCTCCCACACGGGTTCTGAGGTGTGCCCAATGTTTCTGTTCGCCCCGAACCCTGTGGGAGCGAGCTTGCTCGCGATGGCGGCGGCACATTCAGCATTACCGCTCCAGACCCACCGCTATCGCGAGCAGGCTCGCTCCCACATTGGCCCTGGTGTGCATGCAACATTTGGGTATGCCGCTGGACCTGTGGGAGCGAGCCTGCTCGCGAAGCTTATAGTCAGATCGGGCAGGTCACGCCCGTACCGCCAATCCCGCAATAGCCTTCAGGGTTCTTCGCCAGGTATTGCTGGTGATACGCCTCGGCAAAGTAGAAGGTCGGCGCTTCGTCGATTTCGGTGGTGATTTCTCCCAGCCCGGCCTTGGTCAGTTCAGCCTGGAATAGTTCCTTGCTCTTTTTCGCCGCTTCCAGCTGCTCGGGCGTGGTGCAGTAGACCACCGAGCGGTACTGGGTGCCGATGTCGTTGCCCTGGCGCATGCCCTGGGTCGGGTTGTGCAGTTCCCAGAACATCGCCAGCAGTTCGTTGTAGCTGACTTTCGCCGGCTCGTAGACCACCAGCACCACTTCGCTGTGGCCGGTCAGGCCCGAGCAGACTTCTTCGTAAGTCGGGTTTGGCGTAAAGCCGCCCGCGTAACCCACCGCCGTGCTGACCACGCCTTCACGTTGCCAGAACTTGCGCTCCGCACCCCAGAAGCAACCCAGGCCGAAGATCGCGAAGTCCACGTCCATGGCAAACGGGCCCAGCAGCGGCGCGTCATGGACGAAGTGTTTTTCCGGCACGGTCATCGGGGTTTCACGGCCAGGCAGAGCTTGTTCTTGAGTAGGAAGCACGTTTTTGTTCACCAGGATTTCCGAGCGCAAGATCATCATCAGTCCTCTCAGTCAGATTGAATTGAGCGAAATAGACCGTCAGTGTGCCTCAGAAAAGCCGCTGCTCGCTATAAGCGGCTGTCAGACAAGAGGGCCGCGCGGGTAGCGCTTGAGCTTCTCGACAAGCTCTGCACCGGGAATCGGCCGGTCGAACAGGTAGCCCTGGCCGACGTCGCAGCGGTGGCGACGCAGGAACGCCAGCTGCTGGGCGGTCTCGATGCCTTCGGCGACGACCTTGAGTTTCAGGTTGTGGGCCATGGCGATCACGGCGGAGGTGATTTCCATGTCGTCCTGGTTGTCCGGGATCTCATGGATGAAGCTGCGATCGATCTTGATGATGTCGATCGGGAATTTCTTCAGATAGCTCAGGGATGAATAACCGGTACCGAAATCGTCCATGGCCAGGGTCAGGCCCAGGCGCTTGAGCTGGTCGAGTTGCAGGTGCGTGTCTTCGGTGGCTTCGAGCAGCAAGCCTTCGGTCAGCTCCAGTTCCAGCAAGCGGGCCGGCAGTTGCTCTTCCTTGAGGATGCTGGCGATCGAGGCCACCAGGTCCGGGTCGGAGAACTGCTTGGGCGACAAGTTGATCGCCACCTGCAGGTTGCCCAGGCCGGCTGCGGTCAATTGCTTGCTCATGCGGCAAGCCTGGCGGGCGATCCATTTGCCGATGGGGATGATCAGGCCGGTTTCCTCGGCCACGCTGATGAACTGGTCCGGACGGATCATGCCTTTTTCCGGGTGGTTCCAGCGCAGCAGCGCCTCCATGCCCAGCAGGCGACCGCTGCGCAGGCACAGCTTGGGCTGGTAGAAAACGTCCAGTTCATTCTGGGTCAGGGCGCGGCGCAGGTTGTTTTCCACGAACAGCTTGTAGCTGGCCTCGGCGTTCAGCGCCTCGGTGAACACCTGGACCTGATGCTTGCCGTTGGCCTTGGCCTTGTGCAGGGCGAGGCCGGCGTTGCGCATCAGCGTCTGCGGGTCACGCCCATGCAACGGTGCGCAGGCCAGTCCGACCGAACCGGTCACGCTGATCAACTGGTTGTCGACGAACATCGGCTTGTCGAGCGTCATCAGCAATTGGCTGGCGATCTGCTGGCCGGCTTCCAGGCCGGTGTCATCCAGCAGCACGGCGAACTCGTTACTGGCGAACCGCGCCAGGCTGCCGCTTGGGCTCAGGCTGTTGCGCAGGCGTCGGGCCAGGCTGAT
The DNA here is from genome assembly GCF_051132085.1 of Pseudomonas sp. R1-15. Lineage (NCBI taxonomy): Bacteria > Pseudomonadati > Pseudomonadota > Gammaproteobacteria > Pseudomonadales > Pseudomonadaceae > Pseudomonas > Pseudomonas sp. R1-15. The sequence goes on from NZ_CP071660.1 coordinate 522,113, forward strand.
CAGCAGCTTGTCGCCGGTCTGGTGGCCGAGGCTGTCGTTGATGCGCTTGAAGTTGTCGATGTCCACCAGCAACAGGCTGATAGGCGAGTCGCTGTCCCGGGCGAAGCGTTCATCGAGATTGCGAATGAACGCCGGGCGGTTGCCCAGGTTGGTCAGGTTGTCGGTGTAGGCCAGGCGTTCGATGCGCTGCTGGGCGAGTTTGGTCTGGGTGATGTCTTCGTAGATGCCGATGTAGTGGGTCAGTTCGCGGTTGTCGCCATAGACCTTGGAAATCGACAGCTGGCCCCAGTAGGGCTCGAGATTTTTGCGCCGGCTCTTGAATTCGCCCTGCCAGCTGTTGCTCTGGGCCAGGGCCGACGGCGCGTCGAAGAGCAGTTCGCTGAGATTCTCCAGGGCCGGCAGCTCGGACAGGCGCTGACCATGGACTTCTTCAGTGGTGTACTGAGTGATGGCGGTGAAGCTCGGGTTGACGTATTCCACCACGCCGTCGCAGTTGACCAGCAGGAACGCGTTTGCGCTCTGTTCCACCGCACGCTGGAACAAGTGCAGGGCACTGGTGGCGGTGCGCCGGTTGTGGTTGTTGATGACCTGGGCGAACTGGTCCGCCAGTTCGCCGGCAAAGGCGATTTCATCCGATTGCCAGGCGCGGGTGGCGCCCACTTGCTCCAGGCACAGGACACCTACCACCTGGCCGTCGATACGGATACTGGCGTCGAGAATCGCGTTGACGTCGCGGATGCGCAGGTTCTCGGCCATCTCGCGGGTGCGCGGGTCGCGCATCGCGTTGTGAGCGTCAATGGCGCGGCAGGTCTGCAGCGCTTCCATGTAGGTTGGAAACTCGCTGGCGTTGATTACTTCCGGCAGGAAATAGTCCTGGGAGGCGCGGTTATAGGCCGAGATCGGCAGCAGCTTGCCGTCCTCCAGATTCCAGATGCTGGCGCTGTCGATCTGGTAGATATCGCAGGCGCTGCGGGTAATCAGCTCGGCGGCTTCCTGCAAGGAATTGTTGGCGCTATAGCGCTGGCGGGTCAGCAGCAGGATCAGGTCTTGTTGGGCGCGCACCCGGTCCAGGTGCTGGAGCTGCTCCTGCTGGGCGCGCTGGTTCAGTTCCAGGGCGATCTGCAGGCGCGAGTTCTGGGTTTCCAGATCGAGCGCCGGCACGGAGGGCTCGGTTGGCACCAGGCTGTCCACCACTAACAGATAGCCGCGCAGCAAATGGCGGTTGTGCTGTTTGTAGGTTTCACCCGTTTCCAGGAGGTTCAACGGGCCCCTGGCGGTGTGCAGCGTGTAGCGGATCTGGTAATGAGGGGCCTGGGTCAACTGCTGCTGGATCGCGTCGTGCAGCTGGTAGCGTGCTTCCGGCTCCATGAGGCTGGCATAGGGCGAACTCACCAGCGAGCACAGCTCGACGGCCGGCAGGCCAAAGTAACGTTCGCAGTTGGGATCGAGAAACAGTAGCGCCCAGCTTGCTTCATTCAGCCGTTCGAAACGCAGCATACCGAGCCGCGAGGGCACCGGTAACTGCGTCACTACCTCGGCCGCCATACGGCTGGCGGCATCGGGTTGGCTTTTCATGAGGGAAACTCGCTTCGAAGATGCTGATCGCGCCGGGCTGACGCCCTCGTTATTACGGATTGCCGCAAGGTTGCATCATTGCGGCACTAGCTGACAAGAGACATGAAGGCCAAGTGCTATAAACCTTTTATCGGCCGATCAGCGGATTTCTCCAGTGGCCGGCCGATCAGAGGCATTCGTTGTGCCACCGCAGGTCAGCGCAACGGTATATCGACGACCTCCAAGGGGCCGCCGTCACGGTCATGAAAGGTCACCTGAATGCTCTGGGTCGTTACTCGCAGCTGAGCGAAATTGTCCTGGCTGATGACCTTGCTGGTCAGTTCATATCGATACTCGCCGCCCGCTGCCTTGGCCATGGGCTCGCCGATGATAAAACTCGAGGCTGTGGCGTAGGGCAGCAGCAGGCTGTTGCACAGCGGCGAGGAAACGATGGTGTGGACTGCGAAATCAGGATCCTGGTTATGAACCAGGCGGCTGGTCAGGGAGCCGTGCACGTCGCCGGACACAAAAATCACGTTTTTGATCCGGTGCGTGCGGATGGCTTCGATCAGGCGCAGGCGTTGGTTCGGGAAAGCTTGCCAGGCGTCTCCGTCGTCCAGTTTGCGATCGGGATAGAACATGACGCTGGTTACGACAAGCTTGACCCGGGCAGTGCTACCGATGAGCCATTCGAGCAACGCCTGCTCCTGTTCCTGATCAAGGATGCGCCGGTCAGCCGCCGACAGGTTGCGTCGGGTCCGGCTGTCGGTGACGAACCATTGGATATCGCCGTGAGCGAACAGGTACCAGAATCGTCGCGGCGGTCGGCCTGGGCTTGCGTCGTCCAGGTCTTCGCCAGCCGGGCCATGGCTGGCCTGATACAGCGCATAGGCATCCAGGGCGTTGGCGTATAGACGCTCATCGTCCGGTTCTTTATTGGCGGGCCAGTTGTCCTCTATTTCATGGTCATCGAGGATCATGTAGGTCGGTACGCTGGACATCAAGCGCCTGATGTGCGGCTGGGAGAAGGCCGTGCGGTACTTGAACAGAATGTCCCGGGCGCTGCGGTCCGGGGCGACCTTGTTCAGGTCATCGAGGTAGACCTGGTCACCCGCCATCAACACGGCACTGATCGGCGGATCAGCCCGCTTCACGAGGTGGCTGATGCTCGCGAAGATGCGGTCACCGAGCCCGGGCAGCAACGGCACGTCGCCGGCAATCTGCAGATAACGACAGGAGCCCACGATATAGCTGCGCGCAGCGTTATCCGTGCCGGACGGCGTGCGCAAGTGGTAAACCTCCCCGGGCCATGGCAATGGCAGTTGCTGTACGGTCGTCGTGGTATGGGTCGGGCGCAGGGGGCTGAACCAGCCCGCCTGGTATTCGTAGGCGGTATCGGCGCGAAGACCTTTGAGAACGATGACAGCGGTCATGTCGCGGTAAGCCTTCAATTGCACGAACTGGCCTTGCGACCAGCGGGTGTCACCTTGGCGCCTGTGGCGAATCCCGGCGAAGACCCTGTTGTTGGCGTGGTCGCCGCGCAGGAATATCCGCGCATGGTGGGTCGTGGTGTGGCCGACGATAGGGCCGACGGTAGGTTTGAACATATTCGAATCCATTCGAAGTTTTGATGAGGCACGCATCAAGATGCCTTGGCGGTTCGATGCTAAGGCTTGGCGTGTCGTAAATATCCATAAGGAAGGGGGCGCACGTTGTAGGCAATGACTACAGGGGGTGTAGTTATTTGAATCTTGCGCAGTAGGGAATTACCGCGTCGCCTGACCTGCCGCTATCGCGAGCAGGCTCGCTCCCACGGGGTCTTCATCAGTTTCAAATGCTGGGCAGCGCCGCAAATCCATTGTGGGAGCGAGCTTGCTCGCGATGAGGTCGGCACATCCTGCACCGATGTACCTGACTTGAATTGCAGACAAAAAAAGCCCCGCCAGACGGGCGGGGTTGAGGTACGAGCGTGGCGCTCGGAAAACGAATCCCGAATGGCCCTCCGTGAGGAGGGCCATTCAGTGTTACAGCAAGATGGTGCGGATGTCGCCCAGCAGGTCGCTCAAGCGCTTGGTGAAGCGTGCAGCGGCCGCACCATTGATCACACGGTGATCGTAGGACAGCGACAGCGGCAGCATCAGCTTGGGCTGGAAGGCTTTACCGTCCCAGACTGGCTGGATGGTGGCCTTGGAGACACCCAGGATCGCCACTTCCGGCGCATTGACGATCGGCGTGAAGCCGGTGCCGCCAATGTGACCGAGGCTGGAGATGGTGAAGCAGGCGCCCTGCATGTCGTCGGCGGTGAGCTTCTTGTTCCGGGCTTTTTCGGCCAGGGCAGCGGCTTCGCCAGCCAGTTGCAGCAGGCTCTTCTGGTCGACGTTACGGATGACCGGTACCAGCAGGCCTTCCGGGGTGTCGACGGCAAAGCCGATGTGCACGTACTTCTTGCGGATCACAGCCTTGCCGCTTGGGGCCAGGGAGCTGTTGAAGTCCGGCAGTTCCTTAAGCAGGTGCGCGCAAGCCTTGAGCAGCAGCGGCAACACGGTCAGCTTCACACCGGCCTTTTCGGCCACGGCTTTCTGTGCGACGCGGAAGGCTTCCAGTTCGGTGATGTCAGCCTGGTCGAACTGAGTCACGTGTGGGATGTTCAGCCAGCTGCGATGCAGGCTCGACGCGCCGATCTGCATCAGGCGGGTCATCGCGACTTCTTCGGTTTCACCGAAGCGGCTGAAGTCCACCGCCGGAATCGGCGGGATACCCGCGCCGCCAGTGGCGCCTTCGGCCGGTGCGTTCTTGGCCTTCTGCATCATGGCCTTGACGTAGGCCTGCACGTCTTCCTTCAGCACGCGGCCGTGAGGACCGCTTGGACCAACGGCCGACAGCTCGACGCCGAACTCACGGGCCAGCTGACGCACGGCTGGGCCGGCGTGCACCTTGGCACCGCTTGGCGCAGGCGCAGCGGCGACAGGGGCAGGAGCCGCTTCGGCCTTGGCGGCAGGCGCGGCGGCTGGCGCCGGAGCCGGGGCCGACTCAGCCTTGGCAGCAGGCGCAGCTGCCGGGGCTGGCGCGGCAGGTGCCGAGGCACCGGCTACTTTCAGCTTCAGGATCAAATCACCGGTGCCGACTTCGTCGTCCAGCTTGACCTCGACGCTTTCCACCACGCCGGCAGCCGGCGAAGGGATCTCCATGCTGGCCTTGTCGGATTCCAGGGTGATCAGCGACTGGTCGGCTTCGACGGTGTCGCCGGCCTTGACCAGCACTTCGATGATCTTGGCCTTGCCCGAGGAACCGATGTCCGGGACATGAATGTCCTGGACGCTGGCAGCGGCAGGCGCCGCAGCGGGCGCGGGAGCCGCTTCGACAGCCGGCGCGGCGGCAGGCTTTTCAGCCGCTGCCGGCGCAGCAGCGGGCGCTGGCGCTTCAGGTGCCGCAGCGGCGCCTTCGACTTCCAGCTCCAGCAGCTCGTCGCCCTCTTTCAGGCGATCACCCAGTTTCACTTTCAGGCTCTTGATGATACCGGCCTTCGGCGCGGGCACTTCCATGCTGGCCTTGTCCGATTCAAGCGTCAGGATGCTCTGGTCGGCTTCGATACGGTCGCCGACCTTCACAAACAGTTCAATTACTTCACCTTCACCGCTGCCGATGTCAGGTACGCGAATGAGTTCGCTCACGAAAATTCTCCTCAGCAGTCCAGTGGGTTGCGTTTTTCCGGATCGATGCCGAACTTGACGATGGCCTCGGCCACCACCTTGGGTTCGATATCGCCGCGGTCAGCCAGTGCTTCCAGGGCTGCCAACACAACGAACTTACGGTCGACTTCGAAGAAGTGACGCAGCTTCTTGCGGCTGTCGCTACGGCCGAAACCGTCGGTGCCCAGCACCTTGAACTCCTTGGAAGGAACCCACTGGCGGATCTGCTCGGCGAACAGCTTCATGTAGTCGGTAGAGGCGATGACCGGCCCTTTGCGACCGTTCAGGCATTCTTCGACGTAGCTCAGTTTCGGTTTCTGGCCAGGGTGCAGGCGGTTGCTGCGCTCTACAGCGAGGCCGTCGCGACGCAATTCGTTGAAGCTGGTGACGCTCCAGACGTCGGCGCCGACGTTGAATTCTTCGCGCAGGATCTTCGCCGCTTCACGCACTTCGCGCAGGATGGTGCCGGAGCCCATCAGCTGGACGTGGTGCGCCGCTTCGCGGGTGTCTTCCTCGAGCAGGTACATACCCTTGACGATACCTGCCTCGACACCGGCCGGCATGGCTGGCTGCTGGTAGGACTCGTTCATCACGGTGATGTAGTAGAAGACGTCCTGTTGCTCTTCGGTCATCTTCTTCATGCCGTCCTGGATGATCACCGCCAGCTCGTAGCCGTAGGTCGGATCATAGGTGCGGCAGTTCGGGATGGTCCCGGCCAGCATGTGGCTGTGGCCGTCTTCGTGTTGCAGGCCTTCGCCGTTCAGCGTGGTCCGGCCGGCGGTACCGCCGATCAGGAAGCCACGGGTGCGGCTGTCGCCGGCGGCCCAGGCCAGGTCGCCGATACGCTGGAAGCCGAACATCGAATAGAAGATGTAGAACGGCAGCATCGGCTGGTTGTGGCTGGAGTACGAAGTACCGGCGGCAATGAACGAGCTCATGGCGCCCGCTTCGTTGATGCCTTCTTCGAGGATCTGGCCCTTCTTGTCTTCGCGGTAGAACATCACCTGGTCTTTATCGACTGGCTCGTAGAGCTGGCCGACGGACGAGTAGATGCCCAACTGGCGGAACATGCCTTCCATACCGAAGGTACGGGCTTCGTCCGGGATGATCGGAACGATGCGCTGGCCGATCTCCTTGTCCTTGACCAGCTGCGCGAGGATCCGCACGAAGGCCATGGTGGTGGAGATTTCACGGTCGCCCGAGCCGTCCAGGATCGCCTTGAGGGTTTCCAGTGGTGGGGTCGGGATACTGAAGCTCTTGGCACGGCGCTGCGGCACGAAACCACCCAGGGCGGCGCGGCGCTCGGCCAGGTAACGGGCCTCGGCGCTGCCTTCTTCGGGCTTGAAGAACGGCAGGTTTTCCAGCTCGCTGTCCTTGACCGGAATGTCGAAGCGATCGCGGAACAGCTTCAGGCTGTCGACATCGACCTTCTTGGTGTTGTGCGCGGTGTTCTTCGCTTCGCCTGCACCGGTGCCATAACCCTTGATGGTCTTGGCCAGGATAACGGTTGGCTGTTCTTTGTGGTTGACCGCCTGGTGGTAGGCCGCATAGACCTTGTACGGGTCGTGGCCGCCACGGTTGAGCTTCCAGATCTCGTCGTCGGACAGGTCGGCGACCATCGCCTTGAGTTCAGGCGAGTTGAAGAAGTGCTCGCGGACGAACGCGCCGTCCTTGGCCTTGTAGTTCTGGTACTCGCCGTCGATGACTTCGTCCATGCGGCGCTGCAGGATGCCGTCGACGTCCTTGGCCAGCAGTGGGTCCCAGAAACGGCCCCAGATGACTTTGTTGACGTTCCACTGGGCGCCACGGAACACGCCTTCGAGTTCCTGGATGATCTTGGCGTTGCCGCGAACCGGGCCGTCGAGGCGCTGCAGGTTGCAGTTGATGACGAAGATCAGGTTGTCCAGCTTCTCGCGGCCGGCCAGGGAGATTGCGCCCAGGGATTCCGGCTCGTCGCACTCGCCGTCACCCATGAAGCACCAGACTTTCTGCTTGCCTGGCTGGATGAAGCCACGAGCTTCCAGGTACTTCATGAAGCGTGCCTGGTAGATCGCCTGGATCGGGCCCAGGCCCATGGATACGGTCGGGAACTGCCAGAAGTCCGGCATCAGCCAAGGGTGCGGGTACGAGGACAGGCCGTTGCCGTCCACTTCCTGGCGGAAATTGTTCATCTGGTCTTCGGTGATGCGGCCTTCCATGAACGCACGGGCGTAGACGCCGGGCGATGCGTGACCCTGGAAGTAGATCAGGTCGCCGCCGTGTTCGTCGGTCGGGGCCTGGAAGAAGTAGTTGAAGCCGATGTCATACAGTGTCGCGCTGGAGGCGAAGCTGGAGATGTGACCGCCCAGGTCAGAATCTTTCAGGTTGGTCCGCACGACCATGGCCAACGCGTTCCAACGCACCAGCGAGCGAATGCGGCGTTCCATGAACAGGTCGCCAGGCATGCGTGCTTCGTGGGTAACGGGGATCGTGTTGCGGTACGGCGTGGTGATGGCGTAGGGCAGTTGCGAACCGCTGCGGGTTGCGAGTTCGCCCATACGGGTCATCAGGTAATGAGCACGGTCTTCGCCTTCTTTGTCGAGAACCGATTCCAGGGCGTCCAGCCATTCCTGGGTTTCGACGGGATCGAGGTCTTGCATGGCTTGCTCCAGGGCGGAAAGGCTACCAGAATCGGTTGCCTGAGTTTGCGACTGGCCTTGTGGGCAGACGATATAAATTCTTGGATTGCCGAAGGTTGTTTCGGCGGCGTGTAGTTTTACTACAAATCGTTGGCCGTTTCAGCCTTTCGAATGTATAGACGAGTAGTAAAACTACACATGAGCGGCTTATGGCCCCTCGTTTCGTTGTGAGAATAATCGTTACTGTTGGTCTTTAGCCAACTCGAACAGGTAAAAACTTGATGCCGGCTGCCAATAAAATCAGAAAATCAGCTATTTATCATCTTTGTTCGACAGTCGATCAGGTAGTGGCTTTGCAAAAAACACTACATCCAGCCTTTCCCGCGCCGATCAAGGATAGACCATGAGCCTGCCCTCGCTTGCCGAAATTCCGGCAATTCTCCAGTCATTGGTCAGTCGCGCCGAGCAGTCGTTCCGCGCGGCGGTTGCTTCGCTGGACGACGATCACGGGCTGTCCGCCTGGACGCCGCAGCGTTGGGCCGAGTTCAACCGCGTCGCCGCTGCCAGTGACTTTGTCATCGAACAAAGTGTACGGGATCCTGCGATGCTGCTGGAACTGGTGCGCAGCGGTGAGCTGGACCGCAGCCTGGCGGCGGGTGAAATGTGCGGGCAGATCGCCGCTGCCGTACGAGCCGCCGAGACCGAGGACGAACTGGGTCGCGTGCTGCGTCGCCAGCGCACCCGTCAGCAGGTGCGGATCATCTGGCGCGACCTGACCCGCCAGGCCGATCTGGTACAGACCTGTCGTGATCTCTCGGACATGGCCGACACCTGCATCGACCAGGCGTATCAGTGGTTGTACCAGCGCCTGAGCCAGCAATTCGGCACCCCCACCGGCCGGCGCAGTGGCGAGCCGCAGCAGATGGTCATCCTGGGCATGGGCAAGCTGGGAGCGGTGGAACTGAACCTGTCGTCGGACATCGACCTGATCTTTGCCTACCCCGAAGGCGGCGAAACCGTTGGCGCGAAGCGGCCGCTGGATAACCAGGAGTTTTTCATCCGCGTCGGCCAGCGGCTGATCAAGGCCCTCGACCCGATGACCGTCGACGGCTTCGTGTTTCGCGTCGACATGCGCTTGCGCCCTTACGGCTCGGCCGGTGCGCTGGTATTGAGCTTCAATGCCCTGGAACAGTATTACCAGGATCAGGGGCGCGACTGGGAACGCTACGCCATGATCAAGGCGCGGGTGGTGGCCGGCGACCAGGTGGCCGGCGCGCAATTGCTCGACATGCTGCGCCCGTTCGTCTATCGCCGTTACCTGGATTTTTCTGCCATCGAAGCGCTGCGCACCATGAAGCAGTTGATCCAGCAGGAGGTGCGGCGCAAAGGCATGGCTGACAACATCAAGCTGGGCTCGGGCGGCATTCGCGAGGTGGAGTTCATTGCCCAGGCGTTCCAGCTGATCCACGGCGGTCGTGACCTGAGCTTGCAGCAACGGCCATTGTTGAAGGTGTTGGGAACCCTGGAAGGCCAGGGCTATCTGCCGGCCAAGGTCATTGATGAATTGCGCCAGGGGTATGAATTCCTGCGATATACCGAGCACGCGATCCAGGCCATTGCCGATCGCCAGACCCAGATGCTGCCGGATAACCCGCAAGACCAGGCGCGCATTGCGTTCATGCTGGGCTTCGTCGATTGGGCGGCGTTCCACGAGCAGTTGATGTACTGGCGCGGTCGGGTGGCGTGGCATTTTGGCCAGGTCATCGCGGACCCGGATGAGGACGAGGGCGGCGAAGGCGAAATGGTGGTTGGCGGCGAATGGTTGCCATTGTGGGAAGACAGCCAGGACGAGGAAGCGGCGTGTCGTCAGTTGGAGGAGGCCGGTTTTGCCGACGCACCCAAAGCGCTCAAGGCCCTTGCTGTCCTGCGTGCCAGCCCGCAGCTGCGCGCCATGCAGCGTCTGGGGCGCGAGCGCCTGGACGCGTTCATTCCGCGCCTGCTCGCCCAGGCGGTGGAACATGCCGACCCGGACCTGGTGCTCGAACGGGTATTGCCGCTGGTAGAGGCCGTCGCCCGCCGTTCGGCCTATCTGGTGCTGTTGACCGAGAACCCCGGCGCCCTGCGGCGTTTGTTGACGCTGTGCGCGGCGAGTCCGTGGATCGCCGAGCAGATCACCCGGTTCCCGCTGTTGCTCGATGAATTGCTCAATGAAGGCCGTTTGTTCAAGCCGCCCCTGGCGCCTGAGCTCGCGGCGGAGTTGCGCGAGCGTCTGACACGAATTCCCGAGGACGATCTTGAGCAGCAGATGGAAGCCTTGCGGCATTTCAAACTGGCGCACCGCTTGCGGGTGGCCGCCTCGGAAATCGCCGGCAGCCTGCCGCTGATGAAAGTCAGCGATTACCTGACCTGGCTGGCCGAAGCGATTCTCGAACAGGTGCTGGCCCTGGCCTGGCGCCAGACGACGGCCAAGCATGGGGTGCCACTGCGCACCGACGGCAGCCTGTGCGATCCAGGCTTCATTATTGTCGGTTATGGAAAAGTCGGGGGGCTGGAACTGGGGCATGGTTCCGACCTGGACCTGGTGTTTATCCACGACGGTGACCCGCAGGCCGAAACCGACGGTCCGAAACCCATCGATGGCGCGCAGTTTTTCACCCGGCTTGGTCAGCGGATCATTCATTTGCTGACGGCCCAGACCAACTCCGGGCAGCTTTATGAGGTGGACATGCGCCTGCGACCTTCCGGGGCCTCGGGCTTGCTGGTCAGTTCCCTGGGGGCGTTTGCCCGTTACCAGGAAAACGAAGCCTGGACCTGGGAACATCAGGCGCTGTTACGTGCCCGGGTGCTGGTGGGCAGCCAGGATGTGGGCCAGGCGTTCGAAAAAGTCCGCGTTCAGGTGCTGGGACGTTCGCGTGACTTGCCGACTTTGCGCCAGGAGGTCAGCGAGATGCGCGCCAAGATGCGCGATAATCTCGGCAGCAAGGCCACCGCCGCCGGAACCGCGCCAAATGCCTTCGAAGCCACGGCACCCTTCGATCTCAAGCAGGATGCCGGAGGTATCGTCGATATTGAATTTATGGTGCAATACGCGGCCCTGGCGTGGTCCGAGGAACATCCATCGCTGGTCCGCTATACCGACAACATCCGCATCCTGGACGGGTTGCAGGAGGTCGGGTTGCTGCCCGCCGAGGACGCCACGCTGTTGCGCGAAGCCTACAAGGCCTACCGCTCCGCCGCCCACCGCCAGGCTCTGCAGAAAGACGCCGGGGTGATCGCAGGCGATCAGTTCGTCGAGGAGCGTCGACAAGTGATGCGGATCTGGCGGGAGTTGGGGCTGAGCTGAAGGTATATGAGCTGAAGATGGTGCTGCGCAGTAATTGAAACTTGTGCAGGACCCTGTGGGAGCGAGCCTGCTCGCGAAGGCGGAGTGCCAGGCGCCATGGATATTGGATGTGCCGGCCTCTTCGCGAGCAGGCTCGCTCCCACACTGGATTTGTGGTGCTGCTCAGTAATTGAAACTTGTGCAGGACCCTGTGGGAGCGAGCCTGCTCGCGAAGGCGGAGTGCCAGGCGACATTGATATTGATGTGCCGGCCTCTTCGCGAGCAGGCTCGCTCCCACATTGGATTTGTGGTGCTGCGCAGTAATTGAAACTTGTGCAGGACCCTGTGGGAGCGAGCCTGCTCGCGAAGGCGGAGTGCCAGGCGCCATGGATATTGGATGTGCCGGCCGCTTCGCGAGCAGGCTCGCTCCCACACTGGATTTGTGGTGCTGCGCAGTAATTGAAACTTGTGCAGGACCCTGTGGGAGCGAGCTTGCTCGCGATGGCGGAGTGTCAGGCGACATTGATATTGGATGTGCCGGCCTCTTCGCGAGCAGGCTCGCTCCCACATTGGATTTGTGGTGCTGCGCAGTAATTGAAACTTGTGCAGGACCCTGTGGGAGCGAGCCTGCTCGCGAAGGCGGAGTGTCAGGCGCCATGGATGTTGGAAGTGCCGGCCTCTTCGCGAGCAGGCTCGCTCCCACACTGGATTTGTGGTGCTGCGCAGTAATTGAAACGTGTGCAGGACCCTGTGGGAGCGAGCCTGCTCGCGAAGGCGGAGTGCCAGGCGACATTGATATTGATGTGCCGGCCTCTTCGCGAGCAGGCTCGCTCCCACACTGGATTTGTGGTGCTGCGCAGTAATTGAAACTTGTGCAGGACCCTGTGGGAGCGAGCCTGCTCGCGAAGGCGGAGTATCAGGAGCCATGGATATTGGATGTGCCGGCCTCTTCGCGAGCAGGCTCGCTCCCACAACAGATCGGTGGTGTGTTGTAGATTAGGGCAACAGGCAGCGACCTAAGCCACAGTGATTCTCGAGGCGGGGAGGCGTAGGCCTCCCCGTAGCGTTTTTGGAAAGCTCATGAATATTCTGATCGTTGGACCCAGTTGGGTCGGTGACATGGTGATGGCGCAGACACTGTTCCAGTGCCTCAAGCAGCGTCATCCGCAATGCGAAATCGATGTCCTGGCCCCCGAGTGGAGCCGGCCGATTCTTGAGCGCATGCCGCAAGTGCGCAAGGCCTTGAGCTTCCCGCTCGGTCATGGCGTGCTTGAGCTGGCTACCCGCCGGCGCATCGGCAAATCCCTGGCCGGTCAGTACGACCAGGCGATCCTGCTGCCCAATTCGCTGAAATCGGCGTTGGTGCCGTTTTTCGCCAGCATCCCCAAGCGCACTGGCTGGCGTGGCGAATTTCGCTATGGCTTGCTCAACGATGTGCGCACGCTGGATAAAGATCGTTATCCGCTGATGATCGAGCGCTTCATGGCCCTGGCCTACGAGCCGGGCGCCGAGTTGCCCAAGCCTTATCCGCGACCGAGCCTGCAGATCGACCCGGTCACGCGCGAAACGGCCCTGGCCAAGTTCGGCCTGACCCTGGACCGGCCGGTATTGGCGCTGTGCCCGGGTGCCGAATTTGGTGAGTCCAAGCGCTGGCCGGCCGAGCATTACGCCCAGGTGGCCGAGGCGAAGATTCGCGAAGGCTGGCAAGTCTGGCTGTTCGGTTCGAAAAACGATCACTCCGTGGGCGAGGACATCCGCTCGCGGCTGATCCCCGGCCTGCGGGAGGAATCGACCAATCTGAGCGGCGACACGTCCCTGGCCGAGGCCATTGATCTGTTGTCCTGCGCTGATTCCGTGGTGTCCAACGACTCCGGCCTGATGCACGTCGCGGCGGCGTTGAACCGCCCTCTGGTGGCGGTCTACGGTTCCACCTCGCCGGGCTTCACGCCGCCGTTGGCCGACAAAGTCGAAGTCGTGCGCCTGGGCATCGAATGCAGCCCGTGCTTCGATCGCACCTGCCGCTTCGGCCACTACAATTGCCTGCGCCAGCTCATGCCGCCGTCGGTGAACGAGGCCCTGGAGCGATTGCAGGGCTCACCCGTGGAGGTCCGGTAACTTGCGGGTATTGCTGATCAAGACCTCCTCCCTGGGGGATGTGGTCCACACCCTGCCGGCGCTGACCGATGCGGCGCGGGCGATTCCCGGCATCCGCTTCGACTGGGTGGTGGAAGAGGGGTTCGCCGAAATCCCTACCTGGCACCCCGCGGTGGGCAAAGTCATCCCGGTGGCGATCCGGCGCTGGCGCAAGAATATCTGGCAAACCATCAAGAGCGGCGAGTGGCGGCGATTCAAGCAGAGCATGCGGGCCGAGAAGTATGACTTGGTGATTGATGCCCAAGGCTTGCTGAAAAGCGCTTGGCTGACTCGCTACGTCAAGGCCCCGGTGGCTGGCCTGGATAAGGATTCGGCGCGCGAACCCCTGGCGGCGCGGTTTTACTCCCGGCGCCTGGCGGTGGCCCGTGGTCAGCATGCGGTCGAGCGCGTGCGCCAGCTGTTTGCCGTGGCGCTGGGCTACGACTTGCCGCAGACCCAGGGCAACTATGGCCTCGACATCGACCGCCTGGTGGAACTGCCGCGCCCCTATCCCTATGTGGTTTTCCTGCATGGCACGACCTGGGACTCCAAGCACTGGCCCGAGCTTTACTGGCGCCAGCTCACCGAGCGCATGGGCCAGTACGGCGTGGTGGTGAAACTGCCGTGGGGCAACCCTGCCGAAAAGGCCCGCGCCGAGCGCATCGCCAGCGGGCTGCGCAACGCGCTGGTACTGCCGAAACTGAACCTCGGCGGCATGGGCAAGGTGCTCGCCGGTGCCCAGGCCTGCGTGGCCGTGGACACTGGCCTCGGACACCTGGCCGCGGCCCTGGACGTGCCAACCGTTTCGCTGCTCGGCCCGACCAACCCGGTACTGACCGGTGCCTACGGCAAAGGGCAGATTCACCTCGCCAGTGATTTCCCCTGCGCGCCCTGCATGCAGAAACAGTGTACTTATCCACCGACCGCCGAAGATGCCCGTCGGTTTGACCTTAAACGCGAGCAGCCCCTGTGCTTCACGCGTGTAAACCCCGAGCGTGTTGCCAGCCACCTGAGCACGTTATTGGCTGAGGAGCCGCGCTGATGCAATTGGCTTTTGTCCTTTACAAATACTTTCCTTTCGGTGGCCTGCAGCGTGACTTCATGCGCATCGCCCTGGAATGCCAGCGCCGCGGCCACCAGATCCGCGTCTACACGCTGATCTGGGAGGGCGACGTGCCGCCCGGCTTCGAGGTCCTGGTGGCGCCGGTCAAGGCGCTGTTCAATCACCGTCGCAACGAGAAACTCAGCGCCTGGATGGAGGCCGACCTGGCCCAGCGCCCGGTGGATCGTCTGATCGGTTTCAACAAGATGCCAGGCCTGGACGTGTATTACGCCGCCGACGGCTGCTTCGAAGACAAAGCACAGAATCTGCGCAATTCGCTGTACCGGCGCTGGGGCCGCTACCGGCATTTCGCCGAATACGAACGGGCGGTGTTCGCCAAGGATGCCAAGACCGAAGTCCTGATGATTTCCGAAGTCCAGCAGCCGCTGTTCATCAAGCACTACGACACGCCGCTGGAACGCTTCCATCTGCTGCCGCCCGGCATCGCCCAGGACCGTCGCCGGCCCGCTGATGCCGACGAGATCCGCGCCGCGTTCCGGGCCGAATTCCAGTTGGCCGACGATGACCTGCTACTGGTGCAGATCGGCTCCGGCTTCAAGACCAAGGGTGTGGATCGCAGCCTCAAGGCCCTGGCCGCGCTGCCGGCCAAATTGAGAAAACGCACCCGGCTGTTTGTAATCGGCCAGGACGACCCCAAGGTATTCCAATTGCAGAGTGCCGCGCTGGGTCTGGGCGACAATGTGCGGTTCCTCAAGGGCCGCAGCGATATCCCGCGTTTCCTGCTGGGCGCCGACCTGTTGATCCACCCGGCCTACAACGAAAACACCGGCACGGTACTGCTCGAAGCGCTGGTGGCCGGGTTGCCGGTGTTGGTCAGCGCGGTGTGCGGGTACGCCCATTACATCGCCGAGGCCGATAGCGGCCTGGTACTGGATGAGCCGTTCGAGCAGACGCAACTGACCGAATACCTGGGGCGGATGCTCGGTGATTCCGAGGCAAGGGCGGCCTGGAGCCGCAACGGTCTGGCCTTCGCCGAGACGGCCGACCTCTACAGCATGCCGCAGCACGCGGCCGATGTGATATTGGCGGAGCACGCTTGATGAAATTGATGCTGGCCGAACCGTTCAAGAGCCTTTGGGCCGGACGCGATGCGTTCACCGAGGTCGAGGCGCTCAAGGGCGAGGTCTACCGTGAACTCGAAGCCCGGCGCACCTTGCGTACCGAGGTGGACGGTCGCGGCTTTTTCGTGAAGATCCACCGTGGCATCGGTTGGGGCGAGATTTTCAAGAACCTGCTGACCGCCAAGCTGCCGGTACTTGGCGCGGGACAGGAATGGAAAGCCATCCAGCGTCTGCAGGAAGTCGGCGTGCCGACCATGACGGCCGTCGCGTATGGCGAGAAGGGCAGCAACCCGGCCGACCAGCATTCGTTCATCGTCACCGAAGAACTGGCGCCCACCATCAGCCTTGAAGATTACAGCATCGACTGGGTCAGGCAGCCGCCGCAGCCCAGGCTCAAGCGGGCACTGATCGCTGAAGTGGCGCGCATGACCGGCATGATGCACCGCGCCGGGGTCAACCACCGCGACTGCTACATCTGCCATTTCCTGCTGCATACCGACACACCGGTGACGGCCGACGGTTTCAAGCTCTCGGTGATCGACCTGCACCGCGCCCAGACCCGCCCGGCCATCACCACGCGCTGGCGCAACAAAGACCTGGCCGCGCTGTATTTTTCGGCGCTGGACATCGGCCTGACGCGCCGCGACAAGCTGCGTTTCCTCAAAGGATATTTCCAGCAGCCGTTGCGCCAGGTACTGGCTGAAGAAGCGTCGCTGCTGGCCTGGCTCGAAGGCAAGGCCAGCAAGCTGTATGCGCGCAAGCAGCGGTATGGGGACGCGCTCTGATGTCAGGCTGGACACTGGAACCGGCCTACGCCGAACTGGCGGCGGATTTCGGTAGCCTGGACGCGGTGTTCGCCCTTCAGGGCGAGCGTCTGACGCGCGACCCGCTGTCGGAGGTGATTCGTGTGCAGCGCAACGGCGTCAATTATTACGTCAAGCGCTACACCGGCGCCGGCAAGGGCTTGCGGCGTTACCTGGGCAGGCCGCGGGTCAAGTCCGAATGGCAGAACCTCAAGCGCTTCGCCAAATGGGGGATCCCGACCGCGCAAATCATTGCCTGGGGACTGGAGCGCAACGGCGCGGCCTTCGCCCGTGGTGCGATGATCACCCGCGAATTGCCTCGCACCGAAGACCTCTCGGCCCTGGCCGAACGTCGCGACCCCAGGCTGGCGGATCGCGCCTGGGTCGACGGTGTGAGCCGGCAGTTGGCGTGTTACACACGGACCATGCATGAGCAGCGCTTTACCCATAACGATTTGAAGTGGCGCAACCTGCTGATCGACGATCAGTCGCGGTTGTTCCTGATCGATTGTCCGAACGGTGATTTCTGGCGCGGCTTCTGGCTCAAGTACCGGATCATCAAGGACCTGGCGTGCCTGGACAAGGTCGCCAAATATCACCTGTCGGCCACCCAGCGCCTACGTTTTTATCTGCAATACCGGCAGCGCGACCGGCTGGATGCCCTGGATAAAAAGCGTATCCGGCACGTGGTGAAATTTTTCGAGGGGCGTGAATGACTGATTTTCTGGCCGATGAAGACCGCGCGTTGCTGCAACGCCATGGCCTGGACAGCTTCGAGGCCTTGTGGGCACGGCAACTGGAAGCGGTGGACGAACCCAACACCTCGGGGGAAGGCTGGAGCAGCGTGTTCCGCCTGGAACTGGAAGGGCAGGGGTACTACCTCAAGCGTCAGAGCAATTACCTGACCCGAACCTTGTCGCATCCGTTTGGCGAGCCGAGTTTTTCCCGGGAGTTTCGTAATATCAGCCGTTATCGGCAACTGCGCATCCCCGCGCTGCAGGCCGTGTTCTACGGCCAGCGCAAGGTGAACGGCGAGGCCCGTGCGGTTCTGCTGACGCGTGCGCTGGACGGCTGGGATGACCTCGATTCGTTGCTGCAGCGCTGGTCGACGCTGAGTGGCGCGCAGCGCAAGGGCATCCTGCAGGCCTGCGGGCACCTGGCGCGGCGCCTGCACGATGCCCATCAGATGCATGGTTGTTTTTATCCCAAGCACATTTTCCTGCAAGCCGGCGACAGCGGCTACCAGGCGCAGTTGATCGACTTGGAGAAGACCCGGCCGCTGCTGTTCGGCCAACGTGACCGGATCAAGGACCTGGAGCCGCTGTTGCGCCGGGCAGGCGCCTGGAAGGGTGACGACGTGCGCCAGTTGCTGGCTACTTATCTGGAGCAGCCGCTGGACAGCGCTCTGGTCGACAGCTGGATGACACGCGTGGCCGCCCGCCGTACCGACAAGGAGGCGCGTTGATGCTTTTGTCCGAACTGAAAAACGCCGGCCGTAGCCCTGGCCTGCCCTTGAGCCTGGAGCTGGCGGACGCCGCCGGACCGGCGCAATTGCAATTGCTGACGCTTCTGCGCGTATTGCCGGGGCAGCGTTACGTGGGCGCGGGTGTCTGGCGCGGTCGCCCGGTACTGGCGAAATTGTTGGTTGGGGCCAAGGCGGCTCGTCACTTCCAGCGTGAGCTGCAAGGCGTGCGTCTGCTGGCGGAGCAGGGCCTGACCACACCGCTGTTGCTGGTGGACGGTTTGAAGGACGGCGAGGGTGGCTGGCTGCTGTTCGAATTGCTCGAAGGGGCCCAAAGCCTGGGCGACGCCTGGAGGCAAGTCGAGCAATTGCCGCCGTTGGCCGATGAGCAGGCCGCAGTGCTGGCGGAGGCCCTGGGTGCCATTGCACAACTGCACGCCAAGGGCCTGTGGCAAGAGGATCTGCACCTGGACAACCTGCTGCGCCACGATGGGGAACTCTACCTGATCGATGGCGCCGGTATTCGGGTCGAAACCGCAGGGCAGCCGTTGTCGCGGCAAAAAGTGCTGGAGAATCTCGGTGTGTTTTTCGCCCAGTTGCCCAAGTCCCTGGCGCCGTTCACCGAAGAGTTGCTGGTGCATTATCTGCTTGGCAATGCCGAACATGCGTTGCCGATGGAGGCGTTGCAAAAACAGATCGACAAGGTGCATTCCTGGCGCCTGAAGGATTTCCTCGAAAAGGTCGGGCGAGAATGCAGCCTGTTCAGCGTCAAGCGTGGGGCCTTCGGCCTGCGGGCTATCCGCCGTGATGAAGAGGCCGCGATAGCGCCCGTGCTTGAGCAGGCCGATGCCCTGCTTGACCAGGGACATCTGTTCAAGACCGGCGGCGCGGCGAGTGTCGGCAGGGTGGTGGCGGACGGCCGTACGCTGATCATCAAGCGCTACAACATCAAGGGCTTCGCCCATTGGCTCAAGCGCTTCTGGCGTCCGAGCCGTGCCTGGCATGCCTGGCGCGAAGGTCATCGCCTGGCCTTTCTCGGCATTGCCACGCCCAAGCCGCTGGCGCTGCTGGAAAAGCGTTTCCTGTGGCTGCGCCGTGGTGCGTATCTGGTCACCGAGTACTTGCCGGGCCCGGACATCATCGAACGCTTCGCCCCATACGTGGAGACCGGTGAGGCGCCCGAAACAGAATTGCTGGCGCTGGATCGCTTGTTCGCCGACCTCATCCGCGAACGGATCAGCCATGGCGACTTCAAGGGCCACAACCTGTTCTGGCAACAGGACCGCTGGGCGTTGATCGACCTCGACTCCATGTGCCAACACCGCACCCAGGCCAGCTTCGCCCAGGCCTACGCCCGGGATCGCGCGCGGTTCATGCGCAACTGGCCGCAGGATAGCGCGTTGTATCGGGTGATTGATGAGCGCTTGCCAAAGGATGTCGAAAACACCCTCTCGGCCTTGTGACCGATCACCGTGGCGAGGGAGCTTGCTCCCGCTGGGCTGCGCAGCGGCCCCAAACCCATTCAATGCGGTGTGCCAGAAAAACACAGTTGCCAAGTTTACGACTGCTGCGCAGCCGAGCGGGAGCAAGCTCCCTCGCCACGGATCGGGTAAATTTTGGGTTAGGTGTAGATTCGTTGCCGCCTTCGCGAGCAGGCTCGCTCCCACACTGCCCTGAGCCCCAATGTTTCCTGGCCACAGGGGGATTGCCAGGCCATCACTCACCGTGGCGAGGGAGCTTGCTCCCGCTGGGCTGCGCAGCAGCCCCAAACCCATTCAATGCGGTGTGCCAGGAAAACACAGTTGCCAAGTTTACGACTGCTGCGCAGCCGAGCGGGAGCAAGCTCCCTCGCCACGGATCGGGTAAATCCTGGGGTTAGGTGTAGATTCGTTGCCGCCTTCGCGAGCAGGCTCGCTCCCACACTGCCCTGAGCCCCAATGTTTCCTGGCTACAGGGGGATTGCCAGGCCATCACTCACCTTGGCGAGGGAGCTTGCTCCCGCTGGGCTGCGCAGCGGCCCCAAAGCAATTCAGTGCGGTGTGCCAGGAAAAAACAGTTGCCGGGTTTACGACTGCTGCGCAGCCGAGCGGGAGCAAGCTCCCTCGCCACGGATCGGGTAAATCCTGGGGTTAGGTGTAGATTCGTTGCCGCCTTCGCGAGCAGGCTCGCTCCCACACTGCCCTGAGCCCCAATATTTCCTGGCTACAGGGGGATTGCCAGGCCATCACTCACCGTGGCGAGGGAGCTTGCTCCCGCTGGGCTGCGCAGCAGCCCCAAAACCATTCAATGCGGTGTGCCAGGAAAACACAGTTGCCAAGTTTACGACTGCTGCGCAGCCGAGCGGGAGCAAGCTCCCTCGCCACGGATCGGGTAAATCCTGGGGTTAGGTGTAGATTCGTTGCCGCCTTCGCGAGCAGGCTCGCTCCCACGGGTGTTCAGGTCCTTCAGGTAAGCTTCGTCACTTGCTCGCCGCTAGAGGTTTGCCGGCGCTTTTAAGCTATAATCCCGCCCTTTAGCTGCCCAGCGCCCTTGGCGCGCGGCGCATCAATTCTTCGCGGCGCTTGTCGCCCGTATGCAGACATAAGAGGCTAGACCCCTGTGGCATTGACGATTCTTGGCCTGTCCGGCGCCCTTAGCCATGATCCTTCCGCAGCGCTGTACATTGACGGCAAGCTGATCGCGGCGGCCGAGGAAGAGCGCTTCGTACGCGATAAACATGCAAAGAACCGCATGCCCTACGAGTCGGCAAAGTTCTGCCTGGAGCAGGCCGGCATCAAGCCGTCCGATGTAGATGTGGTGGCGATCCCGTTCGCCCCGATCAGCCTGTTCGGCGAAGCGCGCTGGCACTACGCCAAGCGATACTGGTACGCCCCGGATCGCGCCCTTGATGCGATCTTGATGGGCAACCGTCGCTACAAGCGTTATCGCCGCAAGATCGTCTGGTGCCTGGAGCAACTGGGCTTCGATCCGAAAAAAATCAAGATCGAACCGGTCGAACACCACTTGGCTCATGCCTCCAGCGCCTACCACTGCTCGGGTTTCCAGGAAAAAACCGCGATCCTGGGTATCGATGGCAAGGGTGAATACGCCACGACGTTCTTTGGCTACGGCGAAAACGGCAAGATCCACAAGATCAAGGAATTCTACGATCCGGACTCCCTGGGTGGTCTGTATGGCGCGATCACCGAGTTCCTGGGCTTTGAAATGCTCGACGGCGAATTCAAGGTCATGGGCATGGCGCCGTATGGCGATGCCAGCAAGTACGATTTCTCGCGCCTGGCCTCGTTCGAAAACGGCGAACTGGTGATCAACACCGACTACGCCAACGTGATCGGCCTGCGTCGCTATAAAGAGAAAGGCAAGGGCTTCTACTTCTCGCCGAAGCTGATCGAATGGCTCGGCCCGAAGCGTGAAGGCGACATCGCCGACGAGCCGTACATCCACTACGCCGCCAGCATGCAGGCGCTGTTCGAGAAGCTCGCGCTGCAGATGATCGACCACTACCTGGGCGACGTGCTCAAGGAAACCGGCAAGCTGGCCTTCGCCGGTGGCTGCGCACTGAACGTCAAGCTCAACCAGAAAATCATCGCCCGTGACGACGTCAAGGAACTGTTCGTGCAGCCGGCCTCCGGGGACGCCGGCACCGCGGTAGGCGCGGCGGCTTATGTGTCCCATGCCCGTGGCGTGCCGGTGGAGAAGATGGAACACGTCTACCTCGGCCCGGCCTACAGCAACGAAGACGTGATCGCCGCGTGCGCCCGCCATCCGAGCAAGCCGGTATGGCGCAAGATCGACAACACCCCCGAGCGCATCGCCAGGATCATGGTCGACGGCAACCCGGTGGCCTGGTTCCAGGGGCGCATGGAGTTCGGCCCGCGCGCCTTGGGCGGTCGTTCGATCATCGGTTGCCCGAGCGCCAGTGGCGTGGCCGATCGCATCAACGAGCAGATCAAGTTCCGCGAGCGCTGGAGGCCTTTCTGCCCGTCGATGCTCGACACTGTTGCCCCACAGATGATCAAGGTCGATCACCCGGCGCCATTCATGACCTTTACCTTCGAAGTGGCCGAGGAATGGAAGACCCGCGTGCCGGAAGTGGTCCATGAAGACGGCACTTCCCGGGCCCAGGTGCTCAAGCGTGAATACAACCCGCGCTACTACGACATGATGAAGGCGCTGGAAGTCCTGACCGGCAATGGCGTGTCGCTGAACACTTCGCTCAATCGTCGTGGCGAGCCGATGATCTGCTCGCCGACCGACGCGCTGAACATGTTCTTCGGCTCCGACCTGCAGTACCTGATCATGGAAGACATTCTGGTCGTCAAGGACGGTGTGGACGCTTATGACTGAGGTGCTGATCAGTGTCGTCATCCCGGCCTACAACTACGCCGAGACCTTGCCGCGCGCGGTGAACTCGGTCATCGCGCAGTTGGGCGGAGCCCGGGCCGAGCTGTTGGTGATCGACGATGGTTCCACCGATGCAACGCCGCAGGTCCTGGCGCAATTGCAGGCCGAACATGCCGGGCTCTTCCGGGCCCTGCGCAAACCCAATGGTGGTTTGTCGTCGGTACGCAATCGCGGGATCGAAGAGGCTCGGGGGCAATACCTGATCTTCCTGGATGCCGATGACGAGATGGCGCCGGGTGCGCTTGCCGCCGCGACCCGGCATGTTGCCAGTCATCCTGAAACTCGCCTGATCATCGGCGGCCACTGGTCGGTGTTTCCTGACGGGCGACGCGTCCAGCATGCGGTAAAGCCGCTGCCGGCCACGCCGCGTGAGCGCGTTCGGGGCTACCTGCTGGACAAGACGGTGACCCTGTCCAACGGCGCCTGTGCCATGCACCGCGAGGTGTTCGGGCCGGGTAACTATCCCGAGCATCTGCGTAACGTCGAAGACATTCCGGTGTTTGCCCAGGTACTGGCGCGCTTTCCATGCACCGTGCTCGATCAGCCGCTGGCGCTGATCTACAAGCATGGCGACAGCATGCGGCATGACCTCAGGCAAAGCCTGGCGGCGGGCGTGGGCATGGTCGACGAGGTGTTTTCCCCGGCGCGCATGCCGCAGTCGTTGCAAGATTTGCGCAAGGCCTTCATGGCCCAGCGTTGCCTGTCGTTGTTCCGCGATTGCTACAGCGCCGGTGACTATGCCAATGCCAAGGCTTTTTATGCCCAGGCCGTGCGTACCGATGTTCGCTCGCTCACGCGCTGGTCCTATACGCGCAAGGCTATCCGGTTGTTGTTCAAGTGAACGCCGCAAGGTCTGACGACAGCATGTTCCAGGCCGACGGAAGCTGGGCTCGAAAGGCTCGTGAACTGGACCGCTACCGCTGGAAACTGCTGCGCGAGCGCCACGGTCGCCTGGGCAGCCTGTTGCGCCTGGTTCGTGACGTGGTGGTGGATGTAACGATTGGTTTGCGCGCCAAGGCGTGCTTGGAGCATTCGACCGACGCGGTACCTTGCGAAGTGCTGCTGCTGCATTCAGCGCCCAAGTCCATGGCGCTGCAGCGCAAGAACATCCTGATCGATGCCCTGCGCAAGCGCGGTCATCACCTGACGGAAGCTGCGCTGCGCGCTCCCGCCGATGCCTGTGCCCAGCGCATGCTGGCGCCGCCGCCACAGTCCGTGCCGCTGCGTTACCTGGTCTATGCCGCCCACGCCCAATGGCTGGTGATGACCTATCAGCCCAAAGTACTGATCAACGAGCGCAATGGCAGTCTCCACGCTCCGTTCCTGCGCCTGGCGCTGGCTGCGCGTGGGGCCCGCCTGCTGCACCTGGCGCATGCCACGACACTGGAGTCGTCCCGCCGGCTGGGAATGAACGACTACGATTATTACGGCGTCTTCGGCCGCAGTTCGCTGGAAGCACTGCAAGAGCGGACGCTGCGGTTCGGTGAGTCGACGGTGGTGCTGGTCGGTTCCTATCTCGCCGACGAAACCTATGACCTGCCCGTCGCTGATCCAACTATCAAAACGCTGCTGGTGCTGGGGGTAGGGCCTGATCGGGAGAAAGAAACCGGTTACCAGGACACTTACCAGTTGCTGCGCGATTGGGCCGGGCGCAACCCGGATTATCGCGTGCTGTTCAAGCGCCATCCACGCAGCAAGGCGCAGTTCTGGCGCGACGCGGCGACGCGGTTCGCCAACATCGAGTTGCTGGATGTGGAGTGCTCGCTGGCACAGGCGCTCGCCCAAGCCAGCGCGGTCATCAATATCATGTCCAACGCCGGCATCGAGGCAGGGCTGGCGGGGCGTCCGGTAATTCACGTGAATGCCGGCCGCGATGTGGATATCTTTTCCCACGCGTTGTTCTTCGGGCCGCAAGTGCGCGATGAACAGGCGTTTTCCCAGCAGTTGCACGCGCTTGAGCAGGACTATCCGCAGTGCGTGGCCAAGGCTCGGGGCTTCGCCGACTACCATCTGGTGCACGGCTCCAGAGGGTTGGCAAAAACCGTCGAGCTGGTCGATGACTTGCTGCGCGGCAGAGACCCGGCAGAAAATTTCGAAACCTACAGGCTGACTGCCGTCGGCTGACGTCGCAGCCTGCCGCTCAAATGCCGAGCGCGAGCCTCAGTTCCCGCTCGTTGCACACCTTCTGATGACTCAGATAATGCTCCAGGAACTGGTTGTCCTGGAGCAGCCATTCGCGGTCCTGTCGATAGCGCAACATGTGTTTGAAATTGCGCAGGCGCAGCCCTTTGCGCAGCGGCTTGCGATAGGCCTTCAGGTCGGCGACATCGATCAGTCCCAAGGTGTTTTCAGGCGTCAGCACCACGTTGCCCAGGTGCGCGGAGCGAAAATAGATGCCGTTCTGATGCAGGCGAGCGATGAACTCACCCAGTCGTGACCGAAGGTCGATAGAGGTGTCCGCGCCGAGCAATTGACGAAGGGTGCTGCCGGGCAGCGGGTCGTAATGCACGGCATCACGCTCGATGGCGGGAATGCGGTAGACCTGGCGAATGCGCGGGCATTCGATGCCGCGCGCCTGCAAGGTCTGGCAGTTGTCGGCAAAGCGCTTGGCATACGGTGACCAGAGCGCGGAGGTCAGCAGGCGTTTGCGGCGAAACAGCTTGAGCATCGAGCCATCGGCCAGGCGCAGCACCTTATCCCCTTGGCGATCGGCCTCAAGGACATCGGCACCTTCGCGCAGGCTGAGGTAAACAGTAGGGTCGAGCGTTTGCATCGAGGCTCCAAGGCTTGGCCCGCTGGGAGGGGCAGCCGGGTATGTTAGCGCAGTGTGCAGGCGGCAAAAACCGCTGTGGTATAGTCGCGTCAATTTTTCCCAGGGTGTTCGCCCTGTTTGCGGGCCTGCCTGGCGCCGTCTTTCTGGACATTCCATGACAAAAACGCTGTTCATTTCCCTGGCCAAGCACCAAGGCCTTTATTTCAACCGCTTGCTCAACGAAACCGAGCTGCAGGGTAAGGTCGTTTCTCCTCAACAAATGCCTTGGCCCGGGTTCCGACGGATCTCCAAGGTTGTTTCGCGCATCGATTGGCCGAGTCTGATCGAGGAAAAGTGCGCGGAACGTCGGGTCAAGAACAAGAACAATGGCGCGCTGTATCGCCTGTTGCTGCGCCTCGAACTTCTCTGGATGGCCCTGCGCGCCCAGGCCTTGCTTGACCGGGAACGCCCCGATGCGTTGGCGTTCTGGAACGGTTCCCATCGTTACTGCCGGTTGCTCACGGCGCTGGCACCGAGTGGCTGCAAGACGTTCTTTTTCGAGAACGGCCTGTTGCCCGACACCACCACAGTGGACCCGCGCGGGGTGAACTACCTGAACGCGGTTCCTCGCGATGCCGGTTTCTACCTCGACTACCCGTATCCGGTGCCGGAAAACCAGGCTGCACCGGTGCTGATTCCCCGTGCGCCACGCAGCGCCGGCCCGGCGCCGATCGAGCTGCCGGCGCAGTTCGTGTTCATTCCGTTCCAGGACGATCGTGACAGCCAGGTCCGGCTATTCTCGCCCTGGATCAGGAACATGCGCGATATGTTTGCCTTGGGCGAGCGACTCGCCGAGGAGACGGGCCTGACGGTGGTGTTCAAGGAGCACCCGTCCAGCCGCGAGACGTACCCCGAGCTGCACGAGCGGACCCATGAGCGCCTGCTCTTCGCCAACGGCAATGCCACGCAGCAGTTGATCGAGGCCAGTCAGTTCGTGATCACGATCAATTCGACCGTGGGCCTGGAGAGCTTGTTGTTGGGCAAGCCGGTGCTGACCCTGGGCCAGGCGTTTTTTAATATCGACGGGCTGGTGATGCACGCCGACGATGCCGATCAGGTCGTGTCATTGGCTCGTGCATTCCCGCAATGGCCGCTTGATGAGCGCTTGCGGCGCAACTTCTTCCATTACCTTTCCGAGTGCTATTGCATCAAGGGTGCCTGGAAGAATGCCGATCAGGCTCAGTTGCAACGGGTCGCCGACAGGCTGTTGGGTAAAGACCAATGCCCATCTGCCTGAGGCGGCTGGTCGATAGAGACAATCTGACGATATGGGCATCCATCGGCTTCCTTGTGCTGTTGTGTGGAGCATGGGTGTTGCCCAGCAACAAGCTGTACCACCAGTTGTTGATTTTCCTGTTGTGGTTGCCCGCTTTGTTGGGGCTGCTGCATCGGGATTTCCGCTCGATGCTCAAGTTGCCCGAATGCGCACTTTTCGCCGTGCTAGTGGCCTGGACGCTGGCAGTGCTGATGGTCGAGGGCGGCGATAACGCCTTGGGCAAGAGCAAGGTGGTTCTCTACGTGACGTTGACCCTGGCAGGCGTGCTGCTGGCTGCGCATAATCGCCACTGGCGGCTGGAGTCCATGGTGCTGGGGGCGTCGATTCTCGGCGGGTTATTCGCAGCCGCGTCCTGGGTGTATTTCTACGGGCTCAGTGCCCGGCCTTTGAGCGACCGGTTGATTGCCATCGGGCTGTGGGATACGCCGATCATGGCTGCCCATGCGGTGGGGAGCCTGGCGATCATGGGCGTTTTCACCTGGCGATCCAGGCACCTGAAACCTGCTTTGATGGCGCTGCTGATGGTCGCGGCGCTGGGCTACCTGTTATTTCTGGGTTCCAACCAGACCCGTGGGGTGTGGATCGGGCTGGGCGCCTGTCTACTGGTGATGGCCATGGCGCGACCTTCGCGCCTGGGCGGCGCGCTGGTTGCCCTGGTCGTGGCGGGGGTGGCCCTGGTTGCCGCATTCGAGCCGGAAATCCTGCTGCAGCGGGGCCTGTCTTATCGTCCCCAACTGTGGCAGGGCGGTGTTCACTTGATGCTCGATCACTGGACGATGGGCGTGGGGTTCCATTCCTACCTGATTCCCGTCCCTGAAATTGGCCAGGCTTTCAAGCATCCGCACAATCTGTTCCTGGATACCGGTGTGCGCCTTGGCGTGCCTGGCCTGCTGCTGTTTGGCGGGCTGTGGCTGGTCGCAGGCTGGAGAGGCTGGATGTGCCGCGCGCAACCGCTGGGCCAGGTGTTGTTGGCGCTCTGGGTCTTCGCATCGGTTTCCTTGATGACCGACGGCATTGGCTTGTGGCTCAAACCCAATGCGGACTGGTTGGTCACCTGGCTGCCCATTGCGTTGAGCATCGTGCTGGCTGCCCGAGGTCGCGTTGCAGGGACTTCCTCCTGACTGAACCGATGTAATTGGTTCGCTGTTACAATCCGCAGCTTGTCTGTCTTTTCAAACGTGCGAGGCGCACCGAATGGCCAATTCCGACCAGCAATCGAGCATGAAGATTTACTTGCGATTGCTGAAATACGTTCTCCCGTATTGGGGCGCTTTCGCCGTCAGTATCGTTGGCTTCGTGTTGTTTGCATCCAGCCAGCCGATGCTGGCGGACATGCTCAAGCATTTTCTCGACGCGCTGCAAAAGCCCAATGACACCCGCTTCATGGGGGTCTCGCTGGTGCTCGGGGTGCCGCTGCTGATCGTGCTGATCGCGGTTTACCAGGGGATCGGTTCGTTCCTGGGCAACTACTACCTGGCCAAGGTCGCCCGGGGCGTCGTCCATGACTTGCGTTGCGCGCTGTTCGACAACCTGTTGACCTTGCCCAACCGTTATTTCGACAACCATAACTCCGGCCACCTGATTTCCCGTATCACCTACAACGTGACCATGGTCACCGGCGCCGCCACCGATGCCATCAAGGTTGTCATCCGGGAAGGCCTGACCGTGGTGTTCCTGTTCGGCTACCTGCTTTACAGCAACTGGAAAATGACCCTGGTATTGCTGGCGATCCTGCCGGTCATTGCCGTGCTGGTGAGTAGCGCCAGCAAGAAATTCCGTAAGCAGAGCAAGAAGATCCAGGTGGCGATGGGCGATGTGACCCACGTGGCGTCGGAAACCATCCAGGGCTACCGCGTGGTACGCAGCTTCGGCGGCGAACACTACGAAATCGAGCGGTTTCACAAGGCCAGCGCCGACAACATGAACCGCAGCCTGGGCATGACGCGGACCCAGTCGATCTACACGCCGATGCTGCAACTGGTGATCTATATCGGCATGGCCGTGTTGATGTACCTGGTGCTTTACCTGCGTGGCGACGCCTCGGCAGGGGAACTGGTCGCCTACATCACCGCCGCCGGTCTGCTACCCAAGCCTATCCGCCAGTTGTCGGAAGTCAGCGCCACGATCCAGAAAGGACTGGCCGCGGCGGAAAGCATTTTCGAGCAGCTCGACGAAGAGCCCGAAATCGATACCGGCACCCAGGAAATGGTCCGGGTCAACGGTCGCCTGGAAGTGCGCAACCTGAGCTTCCAATACCCGGGTACGGAAAAGCTGGTGCTCGACGATATCTCCTTCACCGCCGAAGAGGGCCAGATGATCGCCCTGGTAGGGCGCTCGGGCAGCGGCAAGTCGACCCTTGCCAACCTCATCCCACGGTTCTATCACCACGACAAGGGCCAGATATTGCTCGACGGCGTGGATGTCGAGCAGTACCGGTTGACCAACCTGCGTCGGCACATCGCCCTGGTGAACCAGCAGGTCACGCTGTTCAACGACAGTGTCACCAACAACATCGCCTATGGCGATCTTGCCGGCGCACCGTTTGAAGACGTCCGCAGGGCTGCCGAAGATGCCTACGCGGCTGAGTTCATCGAGCAGATGCCCCAGGGTTACGACACCCTGGTGGGCGAGAATGGCGTGCTGCTGTCCGGCGGCCAGCGCCAGCGCCTGGCGATTGCCCGGGCGTTGCTCAAGAACGCTCCGCTGCTGATCCTCGATGAAGCTACCTCGGCGCTGGACACCGAGTCCGAGCGGCACATCCAGGCAGCCCTCGACCAGGTAATGAAAGGGCGCACCACGTTGGTCATCGCCCACCGGTTGTCGACGATCGAGAAAGCCGATCTCATCCTGCTGATGGACAAGGGTCGTATTGTCGAGCGCGGTACCCACGCCGAGTTGCTGGCGCTGAATGGCTTCTACGCACGCTTGCACGAGAAGGACTTCGTCGAGGCTGCCGACGAGGTGGCGAAGGAGACCTTCGTTTGATCCTGAGTTACTGGCGGGCCTGGCGCGAAAACGGTTGGACCCCCATAGACGCCGTGGCTTATGCCCAGGCCTGGCATCAATTCGGTGGCAGCGTGGCGACACACCCTGATGTGGTCGAGCGCCTGGCCGGGCTGGTGGGCATTCCGGTGCGCTACCTGGGCTGGCTCGTTGACGGCCAGCTGTGTGCCGCCATGCCTACCTGGGGCCGGCATGTGGCGCTGTCCAAGGATGTGCTCAAGCGTGAAGGCAAGCGTGGCATGCTCGACCTCGGCAATGCCGAGGTCATCCTGCCCGTCAGCCAAGGCGCCCAGGTTCGCCTGCGGCACCGCATGCGGTATGTGTCCGAACTGAATGCACCGCACATCATCGGTCTCGCCGAACAACCCGAAGGCCTGGCGCTGGCGCGTGAGCCCGAGGACTACAGCAAGAAGTTTCGCTACAACCAGCGCCGCGAGCAGCGTCTGCTGGAAGACGCCGGTGGCAGTATCCGGCCAATGCTCGACCTGAGCCCCGGCGAGCAGGCTGCGGTGTATGCGGACCTGTTCCAGCGTCGCTGGAACTTCGAAGCCCCCGGCAAGACCCATCTGGCCGAGGTGTTCAGCCTGATGCGCGAATTCATGACCGGCTCGCTGATCTATTTGAATGACGAACCGGTGGCGATCCAGATTCTGTATCGGGTCGAGGCGCCCGGCTGGTTCAGCCTGGAATATATCAATGGCGGGGTTGACCCGCAGAGCCGCGATTTCAGCCCGGGCAGCGTACTCAGCTTCGTCAACACCCAGGCACAATGGGAGCACGCCCGGGCGGCGGGCAAACCGTTGCGCTACTCGTTCGGCCGCGCCGATCGCGAATACAAGGATCGCTGGTGCAACCGGGTTCCGGTCTACCAGGTTTGAGCGAGGACACGCAGCTGATGAACGAGGGAACAGCACCGTGAGCGCACGCAAGCAGCAACTGCTCAAACGCCATCGTCAACGCAAGCGCCTGGTTCTGGCCGGCGCGCTGCTGGCGGCGCTGGTGCTCGGCTTCACGGTCTCGTGGTGGTCGTTGCCGGTGTTTCTCCTGTTGGGCTGGGTGGCTCATGAAGCGTGGTTCTCCGATCATCTGTTCTATGCTCCGAGCGACGATTATCGCTATGACTTTCCGCCAGATACCCCGCAATTTCCCGTCACGCTGAGCGGCGGACGCCTGCAGGTCGCGGGTGAGTTCGATGCCCGGCAGACGCTGATCCTCCAGGTGCGGGTAAAAAGTCATTGGCTGGGGCGCTTCCTCGACCCGCGGGTGTGGATCGGTGAGGATCGCCAGGATCTTGAACGGGGCGTCTGTGGCGAGCGCTTCATCAATTTGTCCGGGCAAGAGGCGGCGCTGTCGGCCGGAACCCTGGCCTTGCGCGGACGTTTTTGCAGCCTGGCTCCCCAGGCTATGTTGCATGTACTGAGCAACCCGGATTTCGCCCGGCAGCGCCTGCTGATCGTCGCGCCCCATGCCGATGACGCCGAACTCGCGGCGTTCGGGCTGTACAGCCGTGCCAGCGAGGTTGCGATCGTTACGCTGACCCAGGGTGAAATCGAGGCCGAGCGTTATCGCGACATGGGCCTGGATCCCGCCGAGGCCGCTCGTCTCAAGGGTCGCCTGCGCAGTTGGGACAGCCTGGCCGTGCCATTGTGGGGGGGCGTGGCGCAACAGCAGTGCGTGCAGCTGGGTTACTACTGCCTGCAATTGGAGGCCATGGCCAAGACGCCGGACCAGGCCTTTGGCTCGCGGGAGTCGGGCGAGAGCGATATCCGCGAAGCCCGGCGGTTCAATGCCTTGAACCTGCCGGGTGACGCGGATGGCCTGCCGACGTGGCGCAACCTGGTGGCCGACCTTGCGCGGCTGCTCGAACATCACCGGCCCGAGGTGGTGCTGACGCCGCACCCCGAGCTGGACCCGCACAGCGATCATGTCGCCAGTACCCGGGCGCTGATGGAGGCGATCGAACTCAGCACCTGGCGGCCACAGACATTGCTGCTCTATGCCAATCACCTGCACGACAACGACCGCTGGCCGATGGGCCCGGCAGGCCATGGCATTGCGCTGCCGCCGGCCATCGAACCGTTGCCGGCCGATGGGTTGTGGAGCCCGTCGCTGGACGCTTCCACCCGCATGGACAAGGCCATGGCCCTTGGCATGCAGCATGACTTGCAGGGCCGACCTCCATTCAAGCGACGGCTGCGCCGTATCATCCAGCGACTGCTGGCCGGGCGCCGCTGGCCCAGCACCGGAGAAGACGAATTTTTCCGCAAGGCGGTTCGGCGCCACGAGCTCTTCTGGGTCCGGCAGCTGAATGGGACGCCGCGGGAGGACGACCAGGCCCGTCGACCTTGAACCGTCGGGGTGCCTGGGCCAGCCCGTGCATCTCATCCGATAACCGCCATGGACGAGCCTTCCCCAACCCTGTGCTAATATCGCGCCCCTGTTCATTTTGTATGTGGGATGCTCCATGAAGTTGTCCATGCCGCGATTCGATCAAGCCCCTGTATTGGTGGTCGGCGATGTCATGCTCGACCGCTATTGGCATGGCGGTACATCACGGATTTCCCCCGAGGCACCGGTGCCGGTGGTCAGGGTCGAGCATATCGAGGATCGGCCAGGTGGCGCCGCCAACGTCGCCCTGAACATTGCCGCGCTCGGCGCACCGGCGTCCCTGGTCGGCGTGACCGGCGACGACGAAGCCGCCGACAGCCTGGCCAACAGCCTCAAGGGCGCGGGCGTGCGGGCGATATTCCAGCGCATTGCGCACCAGCCGACGATCGTCAAGTTGCGGGTCATCAGCCGCCATCAACAACTGTTGCGGATCGACTTCGAAGAACCGTTTGCCACCGATCCCCTGGCCCTTGGCGCCGAGGTCGATCAACTGCTCGAAGGTATCAAGGTGCTGGTGTTGTCGGACTACGGCAAGGGCGCCTTGAAAAATCACCAGACGCTGATCCAGGCGGCTCGTGCCCGGGGTATTCCGGTGTTGGCCGACCCCAAGGGCAAGGATTTTTCCATCTACCGTGGCGCGAGCCTGATCACCCCGAACCTCAGCGAATTCGAGACCATCGTCGGTGGCTGCGCCGACGAGCACGAGCTGGTGAGCAAAGGCGCACAGCTGATGCACGACCTGGAGCTCGGTGCGCTGCTGGTCACCCGGGGCGAACATGGCATGACCTTGTTGCGTCCCGATCATCCGGCGCTGCACCTGCCGGCCCGTGCCCGTGAGGTATTCGACGTGACGGGTGCCGGCGATACGGTGATTTCCACACTGGCGGCGGCCATTGCCGCTGGCGAGGAACTGCCTCATGCGGTGGCCCTGGCGAACCTGGCGGCGGGTATCGTGGTTGGTAAACTGGGTACGGCGGCCATCAGCGCTCCGGAGCTGCGTCGCGCCATCCAGCGTGAAGAGGGTTCCGAGCGTGGCGTGCTCGGGCTGGAGCAGTTGCTGCTGGCCGTCGACGACGCCCGCGCGCACAACGAAACAATCGTGTTCACCAACGGTTGCTTTGACATCCTCCATGCCGGCCATGTGACGTACCTCGAACAAGCCAGAGCCCAAGGCGATCGTCTGATCGTCGCGGTCAACGACGATGCCTCCGTGAGCCGTCTCAAAGGGCCGGGCCGGCCGATCAACAGCGTTGACCGCCGCATGGCGGTGCTGGCCGGCCTTGGCGCGGTGGACTGGGTGATCAGCTTCAGCGAAGGCACGCCGGAAAACCTGCTGCGTCAGGTCAAGCCGGACGTGCTGGTCAAGGGCGGTGACTATGGCATCGACCAGGTCGTCGGCGCCGATATCGTCGCGGCTTATGGCGGCACCGTGAAGGTGCTGGGGCTGGTGGAGAACAGCTCGACGACGGCGATTGTGGAGAAGATCCGCAATAACTGAGCCTTTGCCGTCGAGCTAGCCCCATGGTTGGGGAGCTCTTGTGGCGAGGGAGCTTGCTCCCGCTTGGGTGCGCAGCGCCCATGAAAATGGGGGTCGCTGCGCAACCCAGCGGGAGCAAGCTCCCTCGCCACAAGAGCATTTTCAGGTCACTTTGACTAACGCACCACCTTGCGTGGCACGATCTTCTTGAGCAACTGCCGGGCCTTGCCCTTCAATCGGGTCAGCCCGGATTCTTTTCCTGGTGGCGTCAGCCCTTGCTGGCGCAGCCAGTCCTTCCAGCGAATCCGCTCCTCGCGCACCAGCCAGCCGTCCTGCCGGGCGAAGCTCTCCGCCAGATACAAGCCTCGGGTGCTGGCCGGGTATAACTGGTCCTTCTTCAACGTATACAGCTCGGGCAAGGGTTGCCCGTCCTGCAGCGGCATCAGGTAGAGATCGGGCCGCTTGCGGTCCAGGCGCGCGACCAGTTGGTCGCCCTCCAGGCGTTCATCGACATGGAACAGGCTCAGGGACTTGGCTTCCTTGGGCACATCCAGGCGCAAGTCGTAGATCAACTGCAGCGATGCCGTGGGCAAATGGACGTAGGCCCTTGGGCGTTCGATCAATTGCAGGTTGGCGCAGCGCACCGGGCGAGCCGAGCCCGATAGCGGGGCCAGCCGAAACGGCAAGGCCTCACGGTAATGCAGGGCGCTTGAATAGGGCGCCGGCAACCACGTGTCGTTGAAACGTCCGCCGAGCCAGCCTTCAGGGGTTTCCAGCAGGCATTCTTCGGCAATTTCGTTGATCGCGGTGAGCAGCGGCAGATTCAGTTCATGGGCCGGGACGTAGCCGGAAATCAGCTTGAGCACTACATCGCCGCGATCCTGTCGGCGTTGACGCACGAGCACCCAATAATCGCGGTTCTGCCAATGCAGCGTCAGGCGCACCGAGACGCCCAGGTTCGCCAGCTCCACGGAAAAACGCTCGGCATCGTCGACTGTCACGGGGCGGCGCCGCTGCAAGGTCTGGGCGAAATTCAGCGGCATGCCCACGCTCTGGTATGTCAGGCCTTCGGGCGTTGCTTCGACAGCGAGGGGCAGGGTCTTGAAGTTGCTCGGGTTTTTTCTGATGAGCGTACGCGGCATATCGGCTCCTTGCTTAAGACCGCGTAGGCGGCGTCAGTTTTTACGCAGGACCTTGGCTACGGTCGAGACGTTATGGGCGAGGTGCAGCGGATTGATGGTGCCGACAATAGCACTGGCAACCCCGGGATGCTCAAACAACAGTTCGAAGCTGGTGCGAACCGGGTCTTCGCCGGGGTTCAGGCAGACGTGACCGCTGGCCAGGGCTTTTTTTACCAGGATCGCCTTGCCGTGCTCGCTTGCGTAGTCAATGACCGCCTTTTCGCTTCGTTCGTTCAGATTGTAGGTGACCATCGCACAATCACCTTGCTCCAGGGCTTTCAAGCCACCGTCGACGGTCTTGCCGGAGAAACCGAAGCCACCGATCTTGCCCTCGCGCTTGAGGGCCGCCAGCGTCGGGTAGACCTCGCTGTCGTTGAGGATCGCCAGGTCGTTGCCGTCCGAGTGCACCAGTATCAGGTCGATATACTCGGTTTCCAGGCGTTTGAGACTGCGCTCCACCGAAAACCGCGTATGGGCGGCGCTGAAGTCGTGGCGCGACTGGCCATCACTGAATTCTTCACCGACCTTGCTGACGATCACCCAGTCGTGACGCTGGCCGCGCAGCAGTGGGCCGAGGCGTTCTTCGCTGTGCCCATAAGCCGGCGCGGTGTCGATCAGGTTGATGCCCAGCTCGCGGGCCAGCTTGAGCAGCATGCGCGCTTCGCTGTCATCCGGGATGCGAAAACCGTTGGGGTACTTGACGCCCTGGTCGCGGCCAAGCTTGACCGTGCCCAGGCCCAGGGGAGAAACCAGCGGGCCGTTATGGCCCAGCGGGCGATGCAGGTCGTGCAGGGTCGGTAGGCTCATGGCAGCAATTGCTCCCAGGCGGGGACGCCCATGGGCGGTTTCGGCAGGGCCGGCAGCGGGGCGGGGTGGCTGGGCTGGATGCCGTCGCGTTGCAGCGCGGTGATGACCCGGTCGGAAAAATCCGGGGCCAGTGCCAGCTTGGTCGGCCAACCCACCAGCAGGCGTCCCTGCTCGGCGACAAAGGCATTGTCCGGACGGGTCAGGCCCGATTGCAGCGGTTCGGCGCGCGCGACCCGCAGCGTGGCCCATTGCGCCGTACTGAGGTCGATCCATGGCAGCAACTGGCTGATTTCTTTCTGGGCGACGGCAATCTGCGCGGCGGGTTCGCGGGCGACGGCATCGCCCTCGGCGAGGTCGCCACCCAGGTACCAGACCCACTGGCCGTCGGCTGCCGGGTGGGTGGTCACGGTGACGCGCGGCTTTGGTCCGCCGCCCAGGCAGTGCGCATACAACGGCTTGAGGCTCGGCCCCTTGACCAGCACCATGTGCAGCGGCCGGGTCTGCATGGCCGGCTGATCCAGGCCAAGGGCCTTGAGCAAGTCGGCAGTGCCTCCGCCAGCACTAAGGACAATGCGTTGGGCGCGGATCTCGCGGTCGTCGACCTTCAGCCCGACCAGCTCGCCCTGTTCGTGCAAGGGTTCGATGCGCTGCCCGGCCAGCAGGCTGTCGCCGGCCAGGTCCGCCAGGCGGGCAATCAGGCTGGGAACGTCCACCACCAGCTCGGCCAGGCGGTAAACCTTGCCCTTGAAGCGCTTGTCCTGCAGGGCCGGCGGCAGTTGCTCGCCTTTGACCTGGTCGACGCGACCGCGCACGGCCTTGCTGGCGAAGAAACTGGTCAGGTTGCCGGCCAGGGTGCCGGGAGACCAGAGGTAATGAGCGTCAGACAACATGCGTACGCCGGATAGATCCAGCTCACCGTCGCCCTTCAGGGCTTCGCGCCAGCGTCGCGGCATGTCGGCGATGGCTTCCGAGGCGCCGGTCAGGGCTCCGTGCAGCGCGTATTTGGCGCCCCCATGGATAATGCCCTGGGATTTGACACTCTGCCCGCCACCGAGGCTGGCGCTTTCCACCAGCACGGTTGAAAACCCCTGGCGGCGCAAGCGCGCGTTCAGCCAGAGGCCGGCGACTCCGGCGCCGACAATCAGGATGTCGGTGGAAATAACGGATGGCATGCAGCGACCTCAGTGTTCAAGACGAGGGCGCAGTATACAGACTCGGTGCTGGTGGAATTTGCTGATGGTCAACGTGACAAGTTGCGAAAGGCGTTTGTGGCGAGGGAGCTTGCTCCCGCTGGGCTGCGTAGCGGCCCTGAAGGCTTGGGACCGCTGCGCGATCCAGCGGGAGCAAGCTCCCTCGCCACGATGCATTCCAGTCCATAAACAATGTGTTTCAGTGCCCGGCGGTTTTGGAAAACAACTGAATCACCACCACCCCCAGCACGATCAACGCCATCCCCAGCATCGCCGGTATGTCGAGTTTCTGGCCGTAGATGAACAGCGCCGCCACGCTGACCATGACGATGCCCATCCCGGCCCAGACCGCGTAGGCCACGCCTACCGGTACGGTGCGCACCACCAGCGTCAGCATCCAGAACGCAATGCCGTAACCGGCGACGACCAGCAGCAGGGGCAGCGGTGTGCTCAAGCCTTTGACCGCTTTCATCGAAACGGTGGCGATCACTTCGGCGCAGATGGCGATGGCCAGGTAGTAATAGGCGTTCATGGGCAGATCCTCATTGGCGGGTTGCGTGTTTCGATGGGGCCATTCTAGGGAACGAACAGATGCGGTAAAGTCATTACCTATCTGTGATGGAGATAGGTCGTGTCATGAATGTTCAATGGAATCTGGAGCAGTTGCGGCTGTTTGTCGGTGTGGCCGAGAAACGCTCGTTTTCCGCCGTGGCTCGGGACCAGCGCAAGGCGCAATCGGCCATCAGCAGCGCGATTGCCCTGCTCGAAGCCGACCTTGGCGTGAACCTGTTCGAGCGCAGCAGCGGTCGCCAGCCCCGGCTCACCGATGCGGGCGAGACGCTGCTGGAAGAGGCGCGGGAAGTTTTGCGCCAATGCGAGCGGCTCAACGGTCGAGCCCTGGCCTTGATGCGCGGGCAGGAGGCTTCGCTGCGCCTGGCCCAGGATGAAGCCATGCCCTATCAACCGGTAATCGACAGCCTGGTGGCGCTGGCCGAGCAGTTTCCAACGCTCGAAGTGCAGCTGGCCAGCGCCGCCCAGGGCGACGTGGCGCGCAAACTGGTGGAGCGTCGCGCCGATCTCGGCTTGCTGTTCTATCACGATCAGATCCCCGAGGCGCTGGAGCGGCGGGTACTGGGCAGCGTCGAGATGGTCACGGTGTGCGGCCGGGGCCATCCACTGGCGCACCATGGCTATGTGTCGTGCCGGGAAATGGCCCGGCACCGGCAGTTGCTGATGGCGACCCAGGCCAGCGTTTACCCCGGCAGCGAGCAGGCCAGCCCGCAGGTCTGGCGCGCCGACAGCTTCTATGTGCTGGCCGAATGGCTGAGGAGTGGCCTGGGCTGGGCCTGGCTCCCTCGCCACGTTGTGCAATACCCGGCCTATCTGGGAGAGATGGTCGAGCTGAGCAGCGAATGGACCCCGCCGGCCCTGGTGGTGGAGCTGGTCTGGCGTCGCGATGAACCGCTGGGCCCGGCCGCGCGCTGGCTGGCGGAACGTTTTGCCGTGCAGTTGCAGGCGATTGGCTGAAAAACCGATAAACTCCGCCGCCATGAACAGAACTCTCTATAGCGCATTGTTTTATCTGGGGCTGCCGCTGGTGGCGATTCGGCTGTGGTTGCGGGCACGCAAGGCGCCGGCGTATGCCCGCCGCATCGGCGAGCGGTTTGCGTGGGGCTTGCCGACGCTGGTGCCGGGCGGCATCTGGGTCCATGCGGTGTCGGTGGGCGAGAGCATTGCCGCCGCGCCGATGATCCGCGCCTTGCTGCAACGTTATCCACAGCTGCCGATCACGGTGACGTGCATGACGCCCACCGGTTCGGAGCGGATCAAGGCGTTGTTCGCCGAGGAGCCGCGCGTCCAGCACTGCTATCTGCCTTATGACCTGCCTTGCGCAGCCAGGCGTTTTCTCGACCAGGTCCGGCCGAAACTGGCGGTGATCATGGAAACCGAGCTGTGGCCCAACCACATCCATCAGTGCGCCAGGCGCGGTATCCCGGTGGCGTTGGCCAATGCCCGGCTGTCGGAGCGTTCGGCGCGCGGTTATGCGCGCTTCCCCAGGCTCACCCGGCCGATGCTCGGCGAGATGAGCCTGTTTGCCGTGCAGACCGAAGCCGAAGCCGAGCGGTTTCGCCAACTCGGTGCCCGAGCCGAAACCGTCGAGGTGACGGGCTCGATCAAGTTCGACCTGACCATCGACCCGCAACTGCTCGAAAGCGCCAGCGCCTTGCGCCGCCAATGGCAAGCCGTGGAGCGCCCGGTGTGGATCGCCGCCAGTACCCATGAGGGTGAGGATGAAGTGGTATTGGCAGCCCACCAACGGCTGCTCGCCAGTTATCCCGATGCGTTGTTGATCCTGGTGCCGCGGCATCCGGAACGCTTCGATTCGGTGGCGCAGTTGTGTGAGCGTGAAAGTTTCGCCACGGTTCGGCGTTCCAGTGCGCAACCGGTCACTGCACAGGCATCGGTGCTGCTGGGCGACACCATGGGCGAGCTGCTGTTTCTCTACGCGCTGGCCGACAGCGCTTTTGTCGGCGGCAGCCTGGTGCCCAACGGCGGGCACAACCTGCTCGAACCGGCGGCGCTGGCAAAACCGGTCCTCAGTGGCCCACATCTGTTCAACTTCCTCGAAATCGCCGCGCAACTAAGGGCGGCCGGGGCATTGCAGGAAGTCGAAGATGCCGAAAGCCTGGCCCTGGCGGTACAGCGCCTGTTCGAACTGCCCCGCGATGCCCAGCGCATGGCCGAGGCGGGGTTGAAGGTGATGCGCAGCAACCAGGGCGCGTTGCAGCGATTGCTGGACGGGTTGGGGCGGTTGCTCGATTGAGCCTTTGTGGCGAGGGAGCTTGCTCCCGCTCGGCTGCGAAGCAGTCGTAAAATCGGCACTACCGTTCTGGCTGGCGGAACGCGGTGACTGGCCTTGGGCCTGCTTGGCAGGCCAGCGGGAGCAAGCTCCCTCGCCACAGGGGGATTGCTTGCAGGTGTGCTACTGCGCCGGCCGCGAGCGCAACTGCTCTGCGGCGGCCTGTGCCAGGTCCGGCGGCAGGAAGTCCTTGTCCGGGTTGTAGTCGGGCTTGAGGTAGCGGGACAGGGCCTGCAGGTCTTCCGGGCTCAACGTCCCGGCGGCCTGCTTGAGGCGCAGGTTGTCGAGGATGTAGTCGTACCGGGCATTGTTGTAATCGCGCACCGAAGTGTACAGCTGGCGCTGGGCGTCGAGCACATCGACGATGTTGCGGGTGCCCACCTGATAGCCGATTTCCGTGGCGTCCACCGCGCTCTGGTTGGAAATGATCGACTGGCGCCGGGCCTGGACCTGTTCCACATCGGTGTTCACCGCACGGTGCAGGTTGCGGGTGTTCTCCACCACCTGCCGACGCAGGCCTTCGCGCTGCTGCTCGGTCTGGGTGAGTTGCGAGTAGGACTCGCGCACCTGGGAGCTGGTCAGCCCGCCGCTGTAGATCGGAATACTCAATTGCAGGCCGATGGTGCGTTGCTCCGCGTCGCCACCGTAGCGCTGGCCGGTGGGGCTCGGGTTGGTAAAGCCGAGGCCGTCGTTGTCACCTTTGCGGTACTGGGCGATTGCATCGAGGGTTGGCGCGTGGCCGGCCTTGCGCTGGCGCAAGGTGTCTTCGGCGGCGTCGACGGCGTAATTGCTGGCCAGCAGGTTGAGGTTCTGCTTGGCGGCAGTGTCTACCCAGGCCTTGGCGTCGTTGGGCGCCGGCGGCAGGATCGGCAGGGTGTGGACGACGCCCTGGATCGCATTGTATTGGCGATTGGTCAGGGTGATCAGCGCTTCGAAGGCATCTTCGACCTGGCGCTGCGCGATGATCCGGTTGGCCCGGGCGGTATCGTAGCTGGCCTGGGATTGCAGCACGTCGGTCTTGTCCGACAGGCCGACGTCGAAGCGTTCGTTGGACTGGTCGAGCTGGCGCTTGAACGCGGCTTCCTCGGCCTTGGTCGAGGCCAGGTTGTCCTGGCTGCGCAGCACATTGAAATAAGCTTCGGCGCTTTGCAGGATCAGGTTCTGCTCGGTGGCCGACAACTGCAGCGACGCTTGTTCATTGACCGATTTGGCGGCCTGCAACTGGAACCAGCGGTCGGCGCGGAAAATCGGCTGGGACAAGGTGGCCTGGTACACCGTCGAGCTGCGGGTGGCGGTCATCGCCGGCTGGTCGAGCTCGGTGCGGGTGTTGTTCAGGTCGGCTCCGGCCGAAAGATTGGGCAACAGCCCGGCGCGGGCCTGGGGCACCACTTCTTTCTGCGCGCCGTATTGGGCGCGGGCGGCGGCCAGGTCGGCGTTGTTGTCCACCGCTTCCTGGTACACGCTGACCAGGTCGGTTCGGGTGGATAACGGGGCTTCGGCGGCCCAGGCCATTCCATTGGTCGCACAAGACACGGCAAGGGCCAGTGAGAGTTTGCGCAGCATGAGGCGATCCCTACGTTCAAGATTGAATGCGCATAACAGGCGCGCGGCGTAGCGAGTGTAGTTGCGCCTACGCACGGCAACAATCCTGTATATGCGCCATTCATCACGGCTTTTGCCCTGGCGATGGCGTTCTGCGCCGGTTGTGTCTAGACTGGCCGGGTTCTTGTCGGGGTGCCTTGCTATGAGGCTGAGATCGAATAATTTCGGATCCCGTTGAACCTGATCAGGTTAGCGCCTGCGTAGGGAACAAGATTTCTCGTCACCCGGCGAGTCCTCTTGTGCTTCGTCCGGGATGTTGTTCGACAATCGACTTTCGATCTTCGAACAGGCTCGAGCAGCAAGCACAGCGTTCGCACTTTCGTGCAGGGACGCGTCCATTCGCCACAGGTTCGCTCCGACAAAAATCCACTGCCTGGATGTGTGTCTGGAGAGCCCGTGATGACGACAAAATCAAAAAACGCGACCAACCTCAGTGAATCGGCCCAGGTCGATCAGCAATCGGTCCAACCGTTTACCCGCTCGCAAAAAATCTACGTCCAGGGCAGTCGCCCGGATATCCGCGTGCCGATGCGCGAAATCAGCCTCGACGTGACCCCCACCGACTTCGGCGGCGAAATCAACGCGCCAGTGGTGGTGTATGACACCTCGGGGCCCTACACCGACCCGAACGTGGCCATTGATGTGCGCAAGGGCCTGGCCGATGTGCGCTCGCCGTGGATCGAAGCCCGTGGCGACACCGAGCGTCTCGCCGGCCTGAGTTCCAATTTCGGCCAGGAACGCCTGGCCGATCCCGAGCTGACCAAGCTGCGCTTCGCCCATGTAAACAACCCGCGTCGCGCCAGGCCGGGCGCCAACGTCAGCCAGATGCACTACGCGCGCCAAGGCATCATCACCGCTGAGATGGAGTACGTCGCCATCCGCGAAAACATGAAGCTGGAAGTGGCCCGCGCCGCCGGCCTGCTGGACCAGCAACATGCTGGTCACAGCTTCGGCGCCAGCGTGCCGAAAGTCATCACCCCGGAATTCGTCCGTGACGAAATCGCCCGTGGCCGCGCGATCATCCCGGCCAACATCAACCACACCGAACTGGAACCGATGATCATCGGCCGTAACTTCCTGGTGAAGATCAACGGCAACATCGGCAACAGCGCGCTGGGTTCGTCCATCGAAGAAGAAGTGGCGAAGCTGACATGGGGCATCCGCTGGGGTTCGGACACGGTCATGGACCTGTCCACCGGCAAGCACATCCATGAAACCCGCGAGTGGATCATCCGCAACTCGCCGGTGCCGATCGGTACCGTGCCGATCTACCAGGCCCTGGAAAAAGTCGGCGGCGTGGCCGAAGACCTGACCTGGGAGCTGTTCCGCGACACGCTGATCGAACAGGCCGAGCAGGGCGTCGACTACTTCACCATCCATGCCGGCGTGTTGCTGCGTTACGTGCCGATGACCGCCAAGCGCGTCACCGGTATCGTCAGCCGTGGCGGTTCGATCATGGCCAAGTGGTGCCTGGCGCACCACAAGGAAAACTTCCTCTACACCCACTTCGAAGACATCTGCGAAATCATGAAGGCCTACGACGTCAGCTTCTCGCTGGGCGACGGCCTGCGTCCGGGCTCGATTGCCGACGCCAACGACGAAGCGCAGTTCGGCGAGCTGGAAACCCTCGGCGAGCTGACCAAGATCGCCTGGAAGCACGACGTGCAGTGCATGATCGAAGGCCCCGGCCACGTGCCGATGCAGTTGATCAAGGAGAACATGGACAAGCAGCTGGAATGCTGTGACGAGGCGCCGTTCTACACTCTTGGCCCGCTGACCACCGACATTGCGCCGGGCTACGATCACATCACCTCCGGCATCGGCGCGGCGATGATCGGCTGGTTCGGGTGCGCGATGCTCTGCTACGTCACGCCGAAGGAACACCTCGGCTTGCCGAACAAGGATGACGTCAAGACCGGGATCATCACCTACAAGATCGCCGCCCATGCGGCCGACCTTGCCAAGGGCCACCCGGGCGCGCAGATCCGTGACAACGCCTTGAGCAAGGCGCGGTTCGAGTTCCGCTGGGAAGACCAGTTCAACCTCGGCCTCGACCCGGACACCGCCCGCTCGTACCACGACGAAACCCTGCCGAAGGACTCGGCCAAGGTCGCGCATTTCTGTTCGATGTGCGGGCCGAAATTCTGCTCAATGAAAATCACCCAGGAAGTGCGTGAGTACGCGGCCAACCAGCGCATTGAAGCGGTGGATGTCGAGGTCGCCCAAGGCCTGGCGGAGCAGGCGGAGCGGTTCAAGAAGGAAGGTAGTCAGCTTTACAAGAAAGTGTGATCTGAGCTGAGGGCGGTGGTGATCTTGCCGCCGCCTTCGCGAGCAGGCTCGCTCCCACAATGGATCTGCGGTGAACACAAGATTTGTGAACCACCGAGTTCCACTGTGGGAGCGAGCCTGCTCGCGAAAGCCATCACCAGAACAACAATTATCTCTCTGAGAAAACAACCCTTGAACATCCAACCCAGCATCTATTCCCCAGACACCGCCGTGCCCCTGGACAAACGCGTCTTCGGCGCCCGCGATCTGTTTTCCCTGTGGTTCTCCCTGGGCATCGGCCTGATGGTCTTGCAGGTCGGCGCCTTGCTTGCGCCGGGCCTGGGCTTGAGCGGTTCGTTGCTGGCGATTTTCCTCGGCACGCTGGTGGGCGTCCTGCTGTTGGCGGCGGTCGGGGTGATTGGCAGCGACACCGGCCTGTCAGCGATGGCCGCGCTCAAGCTCAGCCTCGGTGGCAAGGGCGCGAGCGTGCCGGCGCTGTTGAACCTGCTGCAATTGATCGGCTGGGGCTCGTTCGAAATCATTGTCATGCGCGATGCCGCCAGCCTGCTCGGCGCGCGGGCCTTCAGCGAAGGCAGCCTGGGCTCCAATCCATTGTTGTGGACGCTGTTCTTCGGCGCGTTGGCGACCCTGCTCGCGGTGAGCGGGCCGCTGACCTTCGTACGCAAAATCCTGCGCAAATGGGGCATCTGGTTGCTGCTGGCGGCGTGCATCTGGTTGACCTGGAACCTGTTCGCCAAGGCCGATCTGCCGGCGCTGTGGGCCCAGGCCGGCGACGGTTCGATGTCGCTGGCGGTGGGTTTTGACATCGCCATCGCCATGCCGCTCTCCTGGTTGCCGCTGATCGCCGACTACTCGCGCTTCGGCAAACGCGCCAGAAACGTCTTCGGCGGCACGGCCGTGGGCTTCTTCGTCGGTAACGTCTGGCTGATGAGCCTCGGCGTGGCCTACACCCTGGCGTTCGCGCCGAGCGGTGAAGTCAACGCGTTGCTGCTGGCCCTGGCCGGTGCCGGGTTGGGTATTCCGCTGTTGCTGATTCTTCTGGACGAGTCGGAAAACGCTTTCGCCGACATCCACTCGGCGGCGGTGTCGACGAGCATGTTGTCGGGGCTGAAGGTCGAGCACCTGGCCTTGGCGATTGGTGTCATCTGCACCGTGATCGCCTGCTTCGCGCCGCTGGCGCAGTACCAGAACTTCCTGTTGCTGATCGGCTCGGTGTTCGCGCCGCTGTTCGGCGTGGTACTGGTGGATCACTTCATCCTGCGCAAGCGCAGCAGCCAGGTGCGCTCAGTCGCGTTGCGCTGGCCGGCGTTGTTGGCCTGGCTGGGCGGGGTGAGTACCTACCACCTGCTGGCCAACTTCTATCCGGACATCGGCGCTACCCTGCCGTCGCTGATCCTGGCAGGGGTGCTGCAATTGTTGCTGGGCCGGGCTTTCAGCTACGGCCGGGAAACAGCTCGGGCTTGAGGATGCCGTTGAGGCGGGGGTAGGCGATCTTCAATTCGATGTGGCCCAGGGCGTACGGCGCGATGGTGCTCACTTCGTATTTGAGGATCACCCCGCCGTAGGTCAGCGCGATGTGCGGGGTTTTCTGGAAGGACCACTGCTTCAGGAATTCCGGTTCCTGATCCAGCTTGGTGCTGATCAGCCAGCTGTTGTGGGCCACTTGCGCGGCTTTCCAGAAGGCTTCTTCCTGGCCCGGCAGCAGCATGTCC
This sequence comes from Pseudomonas sp. R1-15, assembly GCF_051132085.1. NCBI lineage: Bacteria > Pseudomonadati > Pseudomonadota > Gammaproteobacteria > Pseudomonadales > Pseudomonadaceae > Pseudomonas > Pseudomonas sp. R1-15. The sequence continues at coordinate 566,879 of NZ_CP071660.1, forward strand.
GACAGCGTCAGCACTTTTTGCTGCTGGCGCGAATAATTGATGAAACCGCGACCAGGGGTGCCGTGAGCGCCGCCGGTGTCCAGATAGCTGGACAGCTCGATGATCACCAGGCCGTCATGTTGCTCACGTACCTTGGCCTGCAGATAGCTGCTGTTGCGCGGCGCTGCGCTGCGCAGAAACTGCTCGCGATAGGCGGCCAGCGTCGGCGCCAACGGGGCGTCCGGGGTGGTGCGGGTCATTTGCAGCAGACGTTTTTCGATGATGCCATCCAGCGCGGGCTCGGTAGGGAAATGCAGGGTGTCGATGTTGACCAGCGGGCAGTCGGCGCTGGCGCAGCCAGGCTGCAATTGCTCCGACGCATCGCGAGTGGTCTCCAGCGGGGCGCGGTAATTGGGTTGGAACAGGCTCTGGCAAGCGCCCAGGATCAGGGCAATGGCGGCCAGCGAAGCAATCTTGAAAAGCGACATGGGCGTCCTTCGTGAAACAGGGAAAGGCAAAAAGTTACCCGCTTCGACTGTCGGCAGGGCAATCAGTTCGCCACTAAGCTCATTAGAGTTCTTTCACCTTCTGCCGTCCATCCCGATCAGTGGAAAGGGGCTGCATCAAACGGTACGGGCGCGTTAGGATGGCGCGAAGCCGAGGTTGGAACCTCGCATCGTTCCACTGCACACGAGGATTGTCATGACCGATTTCGCCAACGCCACACCGAGCAACGTGGACATCGTCAAGCGTGAAACCTGCTTCAAGGGTTTCTATAAGCTCGACCGCCTCGTCTTGCGCCACGAGCTGTTTGCCGGTGGCATGAGCCGTGAGATCAGTCGTGAACTGTTTGTACGTCATGATGCGGTGTGTGTGCTGCCCTACGATCCGCAGCGCGACGAAGTGGTATTGATAGAGCAGTTTCGCGTGGGTGCCATTGGCAAGGCCGCCAATCCCTGGTTGGTTGAACTGGTGGCTGGTCTGATCGACAAGGACGAGCAACCGGAAGAAGTTGCTCATCGCGAAGCGCAGGAGGAAGCTGGGCTGGTCTTCGCTGCGCTCTGGCCGATGACCAAATATTTCCCGTCGCCGGGCGGCAGCAATGAGTTCGTGCATCTTTACCTGGGGCGTTGCGACAGTACGGGGGCCGGCGGCCTGCATGGCCTGCTGGAAGAGGCTGAAGATATCCGCGTAAAGACCTGGGCATTCGAAGACGCCCTGCAAGCGGTGCGCGACGGACGTATCTGCAACGCGGCCAGCATCATTGCCTTGCAATGGCTGGCCTTGAATCGAGATGAAGTGAGGGGGCTATGGTCCTGAACAAGCTGCGCGATCGTTATCGCGTCGACCTGGTGGGGTTGCAGGCTGCCTGCGAGGCCAACTACGCCCGCCTGATGCGCTTGTTGCCGGACATGCGCAACGACCCGGCACCGCGCCGCATCGCCGTGACCCACGGCGACCAGATGCTCGGCGTACTGGCCCTGGAAGTACTGCAGACCTGTCCATACACCACCACATTGCAGGTGCGCCAGGAGCACAGCCTGCCCTGGCTGCCGGTGCCGCAGCTGGAAGTGCAGGTCTATCACGATGCACGCATGGCCGAAGTGGTCAGTGCCGAACATGCACGACGCTTTCGCGGCATCTATCCTTACCCCAATGCGTCAATGCACCAGCCGGACGAAAAGGCCCAGTTGAACCTGTTCCTGGGCGAGTGGCTGAGTCATTGCCTGGCGCTGGGCCACGAGTTCGAAGTCGTACGGTAGTTGTGAACCGGTTCCGGTTCGCGGGTTTCCCCTTTCGATCGTCCCCCAGCATAATTGCCGCTCATGCAACGGCGTGATTGCGCCTGGGAGAAAGCGATTTGCCGAGCGTATCCAGCTTGACCACTGCCGACGCGGCGCTGCTGGTCCAACTGTCTGACAGCCATTTGTTCGCCGAGGCCGATGCTTCGTTGCTGGGTATGAACACCCGTGACAGCTTGCGGGCGGTGGTTGACCTCGTACTCCGGCAGCAACCGGATATCGACCTGATGCTCGCCACGGGCGACTTGTCCCAGGACGGTACGCTGCAATCCTACGAGGCATTTCGGCAACTGACTGCGCGTATCGATGCGCCGGCGCGGTGGATTCCGGGCAATCATGATGAGCCGCAGGTGATGCTTGAGGCGGCGGTGCAGAGCACGTTGCTCGATCCGGTGGTGGACATCGGCAATTGGCGAGTCACTCTGTTGGATTCAGCCGTGCCAGGTTCGGTGCCGGGTTTTTTGGCCGAGGAGCAGTTGATTCTGTTGGCCAATGCCTTGAGCGAGGCGCCGGAGCGGCATCATCTGGTGTGTCTGCATCATCATCCGGTGTCGATTGGTTGTGCGTGGATGGAGCCGATCGGGTTGCGCAATCCGGAGGCGCTGTTTGCGGTGTTGGATCGGTTTCCGCAGGTGCGGGCGGTGTTGTGGGGGCATGTGCATCAGGAAATAGACCGGGTGCGCGAGGGGGTTCGTTTGTTGGCTTCGCCTTCGACCTGTATCCAGTTTGAGCCGGGGAGTGAGGATTTTGCGGTGGGCTCGCAGGCGCCAGGGTATCGGTGGTTGCGGTTGTTGCCGGATGGGCGATTGGAGACGGGGGTTGAGCGGTTGGTTGGGTTTGCGTTTACGCCTGACTACGGATCCAACGGCTATTGAGTTCGATCTAGCTGGACTGACCCCAAACTGTGGGAGCGAGCCTGCTCGCGATGGCGGCCTTGCAGCCGGCCAGGGGTTTGTTGACCGGTTACATATCCATTGCTGCGGTAACGGCTGCTTGGGGTTCCGCCCTTACGGCGGGTCACTTTTTTCAGACGCCAAAAAAGTAACCAAAAAGTCTTTGCCCCACCACTCGGTGCCTCGCCAAGGCTCGGCATGCCCTCACTCCGGCATTGCTCCGTGGGCCCGCCGCGAAGGGCCGTCCCTGGCTATCCCGGCATCCATGCCGGGATGCCCACTGCGCAATGCCTGCGTTCGGCCATCGTGGTTAACGGGGCGCCCAAGATCAAGATCAAAATCAAGATCAAGATCTAAGCGAGGCGGCCTGGCAGCCGGCCTTATTCTCACGAGGTACGCCGGTTTTAATGTGGGAGCGAGCCTGCTCGCGAAGGCGGCGGCACATTCAATGCCGATGCAAGCTGACCCACCGCTTTCGCGAGCAGGCTCGCTCCCACAGGGATTTTTGCTTTGTCGGAAAAATCATAATGGCCACGGATTCGTGTGGCAGCGAGCCTGCTCGCGATGGCGGCCTTGCAGCCGGCCAGGGGTTTGTTGACCGGGTACATATCCATTGCTGCGGTAACGGCTGCTTGGGGTTCCGCCCTTACGGCGGGTCACTTTTTTCAGACGCCAAAAAAGTAACCAAAAAGGCTTTGCCCCACCACTCGGTGCCTCGCCAAGGCTCGGCATGCCCTCACTCCGGCATTGCTCCGTGGGCCCGCCGCGAAGGGCCGTCCCTGGCCCAGCGCGGCTATCCCGGCATCCATGCCGGGATGCCCACTGCGCAATGCCTGCGTTCGGCCATCGTGGTTAACGGGGCGCCCAAGATCAAAATCAAGATCTAAGCGAGGCGGCCTGACAGCCGACCTTATTCTCGCGGGGGTACGCCGGTTTCAATGTGGGAGCGAGCCTGCTCGCGAAGGCGGCGGCACATTTAATGCTGATGCAAGCTGACCCACCGCTTTCGCGAGCAGGCTCGCTCCCACAGGGGGATTTTTGCTGTGTCGAAAAAATCATAATGACCACGGATTCGTGTGGGAGCGAGCTTGCTCGCGAGGGCGGGCGGCAGCCTGCCAGGGTTCTGGGAAGGGTCGGAAGACCTTTCTGACGCAAGCGGATTTTTCCGACGAGTGCTGGCGGTTGCCGGTGGGGAAGGGGTGTCGCTAGTCTTTTTCCCGTCGCTGCAAATTCAGCGACCGGGCTTGGAAACCCGATAAGTAAACTGCGCGAAAGCGCTCTTCCCAACGTATGCTTCGGTCGTTTTTTGACCATTCTTGTGTTATGGCGGCTGTGCGCGGGAGACCTTCGGGTCTGCCGGGCTCGTTTACCTCGGTTTTCCAACCTGCGTACGGCTGCCACCCCCCTCGCTTGGAAACGAACGTGGCAGCTCCACCTGTAGACGAGAGTTACCCTCATGCCCAAGATTACCCCAACCCCCCAGAAACAATCGTTGAGCCGAGGCAATGAAGTTTTACGGCTGACAAAGCCCCCCGTGGCGAGGGAGCTTGCTCCCGCTGGCCTGCGAAGCAGGCCCAAGACCAGGCACCGTGTTCTATCAGTCGGAACGGGCGTTGCTGCTCAAGGGGCTACTGCGTAGCCCAGCGGGAGCAAGCTCCTTCGCCACGAAGACGGAGGGGTATTCGAAACCGCCCAAACTTCCACAAACTCCCTGTAAACTCCGGCCTTTGCCCAGCACCCAGGGAGTTGCCCATGTCGGGTTCGATCCTTTATATCCATGGCTTCAACAGCGCCCCGGCGTCGACCAAGGCCTGTCAACTGACCGAAGTGATGACGCGCCTCGGGCTGGGCGACCAGTTGCGGGTGCCGGCCTTGCATCACCATCCGCGCGAGGCGATTGCTCAGTTGGAGCAGGCGATCACAGAACTGGGGCGGCCGCTGCTGGTCGGCAGCTCGCTCGGCGGCTACTATGCGACTCACTTGGCCGAGCGCCACGGCCTCAAGGCCTTGTTGGTCAATCCGGCGGTCAGCCCGCATCGGATGTTCGACGGTTATCTGGGCACGCAGAAGAATTTGTACACCGACGAGACCTGGGAATTGACCCACGACCACGTGACGGCCCTGGCCGAGCTGGAAGTGCCGGCCCCCCGGGATCCGCAGCGGTTTCAGGTATGGTTGCAAACCGGTGACGAAACGCTGGATTATCGCCACGCCCAGCAGTATTACCGTGCCTGCGCGTTGCGTATCCAGGCCGGCGGCGACCACAGTTTCCAAGGGTTTGCCCAGCGGTTGCCGGCGCTTTTGAGTTTTGCCGGCATTGGCGCCGATTTGTACCAGGCGATCGACTTCACCTCGCTGTGAACCATTGCCTCTATTTCACTGAACACTGACGACGAGACCCCATGGCCACTCCCAGCGCTAGCTCCTATAACGCAGACGCCATCGAAGTCCTCTCGGGCCTCGACCCGGTGCGCAAGCGCCCCGGCATGTACACCGACACCAGTCGGCCGAATCACCTCGCCCAGGAAGTCATCGACAACAGCGTCGACGAAGCCTTGGCCGGGCACGCGAAATCGGTGCAGGTCATCCTGCACGCCGATCACTCGCTGGAAGTCAGCGATGACGGCCGCGGCATGCCGGTGGACATTCACCCTGAAGAAGGTGTGTCGGGCGTCGAGCTGATCCTCACCAAGCTCCACGCCGGCGGCAAGTTTTCCAACAAGAACTACCAGTTCTCCGGCGGCCTGCACGGGGTGGGTATCTCCGTGGTCAACGCCTTGTCGACCCAGGTGCGGGTGCGGGTCAAGCGTGACGGCAACGAATACCAGATGACCTTTGCTGACGGCTACAAGGCCACCGAGCTGGAAGTGGTCGGCACCGTCGGCAAGCGCAACACCGGCACCAGCGTGTATTTCGCGCCGGATCCGAAGTATTTCGATTCACCGAAGTTTTCCGTGACTCGCCTCAAGCACGTCCTCAAGGCCAAGGCGGTGTTGTGCCCGGGGCTGCTGGTGAGTTTCGAGGACAAGGCCACCGGTGAGAAAGTCGAATGGCATTACGAGGACGGCCTGCGCTCGTACCTGGTCGATGCGGTCAACGGTTTCGAACGCCTGCCCAACGAGCCGTTCTGCGGCAGCCTGGCCGGTAACAAGGAAGCCGTGGATTGGGCGCTGCTGTGGCTGCCCGAGGGCGGCGAAAGCGTCCAGGAAAGCTACGTCAACCTGATCCCCACCGCCCAGGGCGGCACCCATGTCAACGGCTTGCGCCAGGGCCTGCTCGATGCGATGCGCGAGTTCTGCGAATTCCGTAACCTGCTGCCTCGTGGCGTCAAGCTGGCGCCGGAAGACGTCTGGGAGCGCATCGCTTTCGTATTGTCGATGAAGATGCAAGAGCCGCAATTCTCCGGCCAGACCAAGGAGCGCCTGTCGTCCCGCGAGGCGGCGGCGTTTGTCTCCGGGGTGGTCAAGGATGCGTTCAGCCTGTGGCTCAATGCCAATCCGGAAACCGGCCTGGCCCTCGCCGAACTGGCGATCAACAACGCCGGCCGTCGCCTCAAGGCAAGCAAGAAGGTCGAGCGCAAGCGCATCACCCAGGGGCCGGCACTGCCGGGCAAGCTCGCCGATTGTGCCGGGCAGGACCCGATGCGCTCCGAGCTGTTCCTGGTGGAAGGTGACTCCGCCGGCGGCTCGGCCAAGCAGGCGCGGGACAAGGAGTTCCAGGCGATCCTGCCGCTGCGGGGCAAGATCCTCAACACTTGGGAGGTCGACGGCAGCGAAGTGCTGGCCAGTCAGGAGGTGCATAACATCGCGGTGGCCATCGGCGTCGATCCGGGCGCCGAGGACATGAGCCAGCTGCGTTACGGCAAGATCTGCATCCTCGCCGACGCCGACTCCGACGGCTTGCACATCGCTACCTTGCTCTGCGCCTTGTTCGTCCAGCATTTCCGCCCGCTGGTGGATGCCGGTCACGTCTATGTGGCGATGCCGCCGTTGTACCGTATCGACCTGGGCAAGGAGATCTACTACGCCCTGGATGAAGCCGAGCGCGACGGCATCCTTGATCGGCTGGTGGCCGAGAAAAAACGCGGCAAGCCGCAGGTCACCCGATTCAAAGGCCTGGGCGAGATGAACCCGCCGCAGTTGCGCGAAACCACCATGGACCCGAACACCCGTCGGCTGGTGCAGTTGACCCTGGATGATTTCGAAGCGACGTCGGAAATGATGGACATGTTGCTGGCGAAAAAACGCGCCGGCGACCGCAAGAACTGGCTTGAATCCAAGGGTGATCTGGCTGAGGTCCTGGCCTGATGCGCAACGGTTTCGCCCTGGCGTTGTTGCTGTGGGCGGGGGTGGTAGTCGCAGGGCCGGTGCCGGAACTGAAGTTGCTGTCCGAGCATGTCGTCGATGGCATGCGCGGCGGCAATCTGTCCGGACTGGCCCTGTGTGGCAACGAGATGTGGACGGTATCCGATCGCGACGATGACCGGATTTATCGGCTCCAACCCTCCGATACCCGGGCCTGGCAGGCCGAGGCTGTCGGTATCGAGGTGCCGGCCGTGCCGGAGAATGATTTGCCTTGGGGCTTGCAGTCGCGGACCTGGGCGGCATCGTTCGTGCGCGGGGGCGAACTGGACTACGAAGGCATCAGTTGCGACAGCGCCGGTCAGCGTTATGTGGTCAGTGAGTCCCACGCCGCCGTGCTGAGAATATCGCAGGCAGGCGAAGCGTCCTGGCTGAAAATCAGCCCGACCATGCTCCGCCAGGCCCGGGGCAGCGGCATGCTGCTGCATTTTAATGCCCTGTTCGAAGGCGTGGCGGTCAACCCGGCTGGCGATCAGCTATGGCTGGCCGCCGAACGGGAGCGTCGTGGCCTGGTGTTGCTCAAGCGCCAGCAAACGGTGTGGGACTGCGACGGCAATTGCGTATTGTTGAGCGAAGCGGGGCAGGAGATGCAGCCGGCGCAGTTTCCCAAGGCCAAGGCGGTCTCCCGGGATTTCGCCGATCTGTCGTTGTTCAACGGCAAGATGTTCACCCTGGAGCGAAACGCCTATCAGATCTGCCGGCGTGACCCGCAGACCGCCAAGGTCGAGCGCTGCTGGTCGTTTGCGGGGGAGGCGTTGCAGGAAAATCGCCGTTATCCACAGCCCTTCGGCCTGGTCGAAGCGCTCATCGTCGACGCCGACGGCGCCTGGATCGGCGTGGACAACAACGACGGTGCGCGGGCTGACGGCGAGCAGCGGCCGGTTATCTGGCGCTTCGCCGCGCCCGAGGGTGGTTGGGGTGCCGCGCCATGAGCCAGCAACCACCGGGCAAGCGCGCCGGCCGGGTGCTGATGATCCTGGCCTGGTGCGCGGCACTGTTTCTGGCAACGCGGTTTTTTGCCCAGTGGGAGCAGCGAGAGCTCAACCCCAATGCCGAGGTGCATTCGCAGAAGGGCGAAGGTTTTATCGAAGTAAAGCTGATCGGCAACCGGCAGGGACATTTTGTCGCCAGCGGCCAGATCAACGGCCAGCCGGTGGATTTCATGCTCGATACCGGGGCCACCGACGTGGCGATCCCGCAGGAATTGGCCGAGCGCCTCAAGCTGGAAAAAGGTCTTGGCGTGAGGTTGAGCACCGCCAATGGTTTGAGCGAAGGCTACCGCACCCGCATCGACCGGCTGCAATTGGGTGACATCGTGTTGCGTGATGTCCGTGCCCTGGTGGCGCCAGGCCTGGAAGGCACGCAAGTGCTGCTGGGCATGAGCGCCCTGAACAAACTTGAATTTACCCAGCGCGACGGCACCATGCTGCTGCGCCAGACAACGAACTGATGAGGCCCGCATGAGCGACATTCTTGCAGACAGCTTGGACGGCGTAGAACGCCGATCGCTGGCTGACTTCACCGAAAATGCCTACCTCAATTACTCCATGTACGTGATCATGGACCGCGCCTTGCCGCATATTGGCGACGGTCTGAAGCCGGTCCAACGGCGGATCATCTATGCCATGAGTGAGCTGGGGCTGGACGCTGATTCCAAGCACAAGAAGTCGGCGCGTACCGTTGGTGACGTGCTCGGCAAGTTCCATCCCCACGGCGACTCGGCCTGCTATGAAGCCATGGTGCTGATGGCCCAGCCGTTCAGCTATCGCTACACGCTGGTGGACGGCCAGGGTAACTGGGGTGCGCCGGACGATCCCAAGTCCTTCGCGGCCATGCGGTACACCGAGGCGCGCCTGTCACGCTATTCCGAAGTGCTGCTCAGCGAGCTGGGCCAAGGCACCGCGGACTGGGGACCGAACTTTGACGGCACCCTCGATGAACCCTTGGTTTTGCCGGCACGTTTGCCGAACATCCTGCTCAATGGTACCACCGGCATTGCCGTGGGCATGGCCACCGACGTGCCGCCGCACAACCTGCGAGAAGTCGCCACAGCGTGCGTGCGCTTGTTGGACGAGCCGAAAGCCACGGTAGAACAGCTCTGCGAACATATCCAGGGCCCGGACTATCCGACCGAAGCGGAAATCATCACACCGCGTGCCGATCTGCTGAAAATCTATGAGACCGGTCGCGGTTCGGTGCGCATGCGCGCCGTCTATCACGTTGAAGACGGTGACATTATTGTCACCGCGCTGCCGCATCAGGTTTCCGGGGCTAAAGTCCTTGAGCAGATTGCCGCGATGATGCAGGCAAAACCGTCGAAAGCGCCGCAGGTTGCTGACTTGCGCGACGAATCCGACCACGAGAATCCCTGCCGCATCGTGATCATTCCGGTGAACAGCCGGGTCGATCACGACGCGCTGATGCAGCACTTGTTCGCCAGCACCGATCTGGAATCCAGCTATCGGGTGAACATCAACATCATCGGCCTGGACGGCAAGCCGCAGCTGAAAAACCTGCGGGCATTGCTCGTGGAATGGCTCGAGTTCCGGGTCAAGACGGTGCGTCGGCGCCTGCAATTCCGCCTGGACAAGGTCGAGCGTCGCCTGCATCTGTTGGACGGCTTGCTGATTGCCTACCTCAACCTCGATGAAGTGATCCACATCATCCGCACCGAGGAGCATCCCAAGGCCAGCCTGATCGAGCGCTTCGCCCTCAGTGAAATCCAGGCCGACTACATCCTCGACACGCGCCTGCGCCAACTGGCCCGCCTGGAAGAAATGAAGCTGCGTGCCGAGCAGGATGAATTGCTCAAGGAACAGGCCAAGCTGCAAGCCTTGCTGGGCAGCGAAGCCAAACTGAAGAAACTGGTACGCACCGAGTTGCTCAAGGACGCCGAAACCTACGGCGATGACCGTCGTTCGCCGATTGTCGAGCGTGCCGAGGCCAAGGCCTTGAGCGAGCACGACCTGTTGCCGAACGAGAAAGTCACCGTTGTACTGTCGGAAAAAGGCTGGGTGCGCTCCGCCAAGGGCCATGACATCGACGCTGCCGGGCTTTCCTACAAGGCCGGGGACGGCTTCAAGGCCTTGGCGCCGGGGCGCTCGAACCAGTTCGCAGTGTTCATCGACTCTACCGGGCGCAGCTATTCGGTGCCGGCCCACACCTTGCCATCGGCGCGTGGCCAGGGTGAACCGCTGACCGGACGATTAACACCTCCGCCGGGTGCAACTTTTGAATGTGTGCTGATGCCTGATGATGACGGGCTGTACGTTATCGCGTCGGACGCCGGCTACGGGTTCGTCGTCAAGGGTGAAGACCTGCAAGCCAAGAACAAGGCGGGCAAGGCGTTGTTGAGCCTGCCGAACAACGCCAAGGTCATTGCCCCGCGCCCGGTCAGCGATCGCGATAACAACTGGCTGGCTTCGGTGACGACCGAAGGTCGGTTGCTGGTCTTCAAGATCAGCGACCTGCCACAGCTTGGGAAAGGCAAAGGCAACAAGATCATCGGGATTCCTGGCGAACGGGTGGCGAGTCGCGAGGAATTTGTCACGGATATTGCAGTGTTACCTGAAGGTGCCACGCTTGTGCTGCAGGCTGGAAAGCGTACGCTTTCACTGAAAGCGGACGATCTTGAGCATTACAAAGGTGAACGCGGTCGGCGGGGCAACAAGCTTCCAAGGGGTTTTCAACGGGTGGATGCACTGCTCGTCGAAAACCTCAATTGACCGTGCTAGAGGGCTCGGTCTGCGATTAAAAGCCGCAGATCGGAACTTTGGCGCTGGAGTCGGAACGCATATTCACGGATGATAGGCCCTTTCAAGCGCCGGCGTGGCCGAGCGTTCTTCATAATGACCGAGTATTTTCACTGTGGTAAGCCTTGTGGCTGCCACCTGGACGGAACGATGACTGCTCTGCGCCTACCTATCTTGTGGCTCGCCGGCCTGCTTGGCCTGGCGGGCTGCAGCATGCACCAGCCGGTGTCGCTGTATCAGCTGGACAGCGGTACCCCGGCCCAGCCTGCGCAAAGCACAGGCATGGCGGTTTTGCTGGGCCCTGTATTGATTGCCGACTACCTGCAACGCGAAACTCTCCTGCAACGCCAACCGGACGGCAGCCTGCAAGCCGCCACGGACGGTCGTTGGGCCGGCAGCCTGTCCTCGGACATCGACCAGCTGCTGTTGCGCCAGGTCGCCGGTCACCTGGACAGTCAGCGCGTGGTGCTGGCGCCGGCTACCCAAGGCTTCACCCCGGATGTGCAGGTCCTGCTGTCGATTACCCGCCTGGACTCGGGTGAATCCCAACCGGCGGTACTTGATGCCCAATGGCGGTTGATTGACCGTCGCGGCAAGGTGCGCGAGAACCGCATCGTTCATCTGCAAGAGCAACACGCCGGCACCACGGCGGCGCAGGTTCAGGCCCAGGGTGTGCTGCTGCAACGACTGGCCGAACAGTTGTCCGTCTCGCTCAAGCCGCTGGCCAACCAGCCTCCTATCGCTGAAGTTCCACGCAAGCCCGCTCCCGCCCCGGCCAAGCCGGCAGGAAAGGAAAAGGACAAGATTCCGATGGCCTTGCCGATTCGGACGGACATGGAAGTGTTCCGGTTCTGACGGTTGGTATGGATGCAAGACAAAGCCCGCGTTGATGCGGGCTTTGTTGTTTCTGCTCTTTGGATTTGTGGCGCCTTTCCCGGCCCTTTCGCGAGCAGGCTCGCTCCCACAGGGGGAGGGCGGCAAGCCACAGATCCGGTGTGGGAGCGAGCCTGCTCGCGAAGAGGCCATCGAAGCCAACAAAAAAGCCCGCAGACAATCACTCATCTGCGGGCTTCGTTATTCCAGGCAACGGGACTCAGGCCTGGCGCTCATGCATCCGCGCCAGTTGCCGTTCCAGCATCGACGGATAAGGCTCCATCAGTCGTTCCACACAGCAGGCGCCCTCGGGGCTGGCGATCGGACGGATGCGTGTGCGTTGGCGGATCAGCGCGTCGTCATTGATCTTGCGTTCCACCAGCAGCAGGTTGCGGCTGTGTTGGGAAAGGGCGAGGGCGTCCTGGGCGGTTTCGGTCAGCAGCAGGTCGATCTGGCTCAGGCCGAACAAGCCATCGCCCAAGGTCAGCCCCAGTTGCAATTGCAGGGTGATGCCGCTGTCGGCGACCTCGATCTGCAATTGATGACCCAGCGCCCGCAGCAATTCGCCGCAGCAGATGGCGTTGGTCAGGTAGTCGTCGCCGCTGTCCTCGGTGTGGAACAGCATCAGCGTGCTGCCGTCGTTCAGGGTGTGCAGCTCGCCCTGATAAAGCGATGCGGCCTGGTCGAGGCAGTCGCGATAGCGTTCGAGCAGCTCTTTCAGGCGAGCCTGAGGCAGGCGCCGCAATTGGTCCTGGGCGCCCAGTTGCACGGCCAGTACGGCGCTGTGCTGAGGCAGGTTCGAGGCGACAGGGCGGGCGAGCGGTTGTGGTTCGCCGACTATCGAATCGTCGCGCAAATCGGCAAAGGCCTCGTCGTCATCGTCGTCTTCGACAGTGCGCACCACATGTCGCGGCGCGGGGCGAGCAGCGGGCAGCGGCGCGCTTTCGTCGAACCCCGGGTCGCGCAGGTTGCGCACCTCGAAGCCCGGCTCCGCATCGTCCTCGTCAACGTAGTCGATGTCTTCAGGTTCCGGCACGGGTTCCGGCTCCGGCGCGAAGCTGGCGTGCAGCTGCCGGGCCAGGTCGCCGATTTCATCCTGGCGCTGGGTGGCTGGCGTGTGTTCGTCGATGTCTCGCAGCCAGACGCGCAACTGCAACAGCGGCGTGGATATATGCCGCCCCAGGCGCAAGCTCAACGCCAGGGCCAATGCCAGCAGGATCGCGCTGAGGATGCCCATGCTTTGCAGGCTGATGGTCATGGGTTGCTGGAACTGGTCCATGTCCAGGCTGATGCGCAGTTGGCCGGCGGTCACGTCCTGGAAGGTAATCTTGCTCTGGTACATGCCGCCGGTTTCGCCGAGCAAGCCTGGCTTGGGACGCTGGCCGGCCTCGGCGAGGATGCGGTTGTCCACGCTGTAGATGGCGGCGTGGGCCACCAGCTTGTTCTTGGTCAGGTTGTTGAGCAGCACATTGAGACTGAGGATGTCGTTGGACACCAGCAGCTCGGTGGCGGACGTGGCGGTCTGGGTGGTCAGGCTTTCGCCCAGGGCATCCGCCTGCTCGTGCATGGCCTGCTTGAATTGCAGGCCCATCACGCAGGCATAGATGACCAGGGCCAAGGCGACCAGGATCACGTTATGGCTGGCAATGCGCAATGCGATCGGCACGCGGCGATGGCGCAATGCACGGAAGATCAGCAGGAAGAAGTTGTCGGTTTTGACTGGCGTGGGCCGGTTCACTGAGCTCGGCTCTTTGTCCGTGAAATTGACGCGCAGTATAGCGACAGCCCCATGACCGGCAAAGCACTGGCGGTGCCCGATGGTCACTGAATGTGGGTAGAATGCGGTTTTTTTCCACCTGCGGGGGTGCGCCTTGCGCGAAATCGTCCTGATAAACATCACTGGCAGCGACCGTCCGGGTCTGACTGCAGCCATTACCGGCGTTCTGGCCCAGGGTGGTGTGAACATTCTCGACATCGGTCAGGCGGTGATCCACGACACGCTGTCGTTTGGCATCCTGGTTGAAATCCCGGACGCCGAACACAGCAAATCGGTGCTCAAGGACATCCTGTTCACCGCATACAAGCTTGATCAGCAGGTGCGTTTCACCCCGGTGTCCGAGGAAGATTACCAACAGTGGGTGGCTGGCCAGGGCAAGAAACGCCATATCGTGACGCTGTTGACCCGCAAGGTGACCGCCGAGCAATTGCAGCGTGTCAGTTCGATCACTGCCCAATACGGCTTGAACATCGACCATATCGACCGACTGTCCGGGCGCATGCCGCTGGATACTCCGGCCGATCAAGGCAAGGGCTGCATCGAATTTTCCGTACGCGGCGAACCCGCCGATCCCCAGGCTTTGCGCGCCGAGTTCCTCAGCGTGGCGCAGGAGCTGAACGTTGACATCGCCTTCCAGGAGGATTCGCTGTTTCGCCGCAACCGTCGCCTGGCGGTGTTCGACATGGACTCGACGTTGATCGAAGCCGAGGTCATCGATGAGTTGGCCAAGGCTGCCGGCGTCGGCGACAAGGTGTCGGCGATTACCGAGCGGGCGATGGCCGGCGAGCTGGATTTCCGCGCCAGCTTCAAGGAGCGCCTGGCGTTGCTCAAAGGCCTGGATGTCAGTGTGCTCGACTCGATCGGTGCCTCCTTGCGCCTGACCGAAGGCGCCGAAACCTTGTTCGCCGAGCTCAAGCGCCTGGGTTACAAGACCGCCATCCTGTCCGGCGGCTTCACTTATTTTGCCAAACAGTTACAGGCCAGACTCGGCATCGACTACGTGTTCGCCAACGAACTGGAAGTAGTGGATGGCAAGGTCACCGGCGTGGCTGTCGAGCCGATCGTCGATGCCCAGCGCAAGGCGGACTTGCTGCGTGAGCTGGCCGCGAAAGAAGGCCTTCGCCTGGAGCAGACCATCGCGGTCGGTGACGGCGCCAACGACTTGCCGATGCTTGCGATCGCCGGGCTGGGCGTGGCGTTCCGGGCCAAACCGCTGGTCAAGCAATCAGCCAGGCAGGCCATTTCGACCTTGGGGCTGGACGGGGTGCTTTATTTGCTGGGCTTCAGGGATCGCGACGGGCAGGTTTGAGCCCTGCATCGATTTCCCAGGCATACGCTCCTGTGGCGAGGGAGCTTGCTCCCGCTCGGCTGCGAAGCAGCCGTAATCCAGGCGACGCGTTATTTCAGATGCACCGTGTAGCTCGGTTAGGGGCCGCTGCGCAGCCCAGCGGGAGCAAGCTCCCTCGCCACGGGAGCTGGTCGCTTCCTAGAGTGACTTCCACAGCGAATCAAAATCGCCTTCCTTGTCACTGCCATCCCCGCCGGTGCCTGAGTCTTCGGGGTGATAAGCAAACTGATTGAAGCTGTGGGTGCTGGTCACGCGCCGATCCAGCGAGGCTCGTCTTTCCTGTCCGTTGGTATTGATCAACACCCGCTGGCCTTCCTGGAAGGGCAGGCGCGGAGCGATCATCGTGGGCGGCAGGTCGATCGCGCTGATTTCCGGCAGCAGCAACCCCCGCAGGTAGTGGCCTTGCTCGTTCTGCTCGCGCGCCAATTGCACGCCGCAAGGCTGGGCATGGGGAGCTACCAGTTCAATGCCCATTTGCATCGCACCGTTGCGCACCTGCCGGATCCAGCGGACCACGGCGATGCTCCAGGCCTGGTCGCTGGTGTCACGAATCCCGACCATCTCCCCGGCCTGCAATTGCTCCGGCACTTCCTTCGGCCAGCCGAGGCAGTACCCACCCGGGCTGTGATTGATGATCGGCAGCTCAAAGGTCGGGAAATGATGCTGGTTGTCGGAACTGGCGCCGTCGTCATCGGCCGGGTTGACCGGATACTCGATTTCCTCGTAGGGCAAGAGGTCGCTGTCGCCGGCTGGCGCGGCGTCGAACGCCTGGTTCCAGGTGTCGTTGGTTTTGGTCGGCGAGGCCTCGAATCGGGCCTTGCGCATGGCCGGGTTCTTCAGGATTTCGCTGAAGGAACGTTCGCCCCCAAGGTAATAGTGCAGCGCGCTCATGCCCACGCACAGGGTCAGCGTGCCGTTGCCTTCGGTGCGTTGGAAGCTGCGTTCGGCGGCTTCGCCCCAGGCTGCTTGCAGATGATGCAAGGTGTCGGCACTCATGCCGGCAGGTACCGCCAGGGACGAGTCGCCAGGTTGCGCCAGGTGAGCGCTGATGGCACGCACCAGGGGCTGTGGATCGAACCCCTGTAGGCTCGGTTGCTGTTCGGCGCGAAATTTGGAACGATAGCGCGGCCCTACATCCAGTTGCGGTGCGACGGCAAACAGGCTGCCGGCGGTGACGGCCGGGTCGAGCTTGACGCTCTGGCTCCACGGCTCCAGCACTTCGGCCAGCCGGGCGATCTGGCTCTGGCGTAACTGGTTGCTGCGCGACGCGCCCAGCAGCAGGGCGACGACGTAGGTCTGCTCGGCATTCAATTGAGGGACCTGGCTGGCCAGCTCATCGCCCACGCTGAGGTGCTGCAATCGGTGCTGACAGGCGATCCGGTACAGCTGGTGCAAATCGAGCCATATACCTTCAGGCACGGGGCTGTATAGCTGGCTGGCTCGCAACAGGGTGCCGTCGAGGGCATGTATCGCCCGTTGCAGCGCTGTCGCCAGCAGGCGCGCCCGGTCCTTGGTGAATTTTGGCGAGATACGCGCAACGATTTGTTTGTATCCCATCGCCAAATGAGTCTGCAGGGCCTGGCTCAGGTTGACGATCTTGCGCGAGCGCTCATCCAGCACGATGGCCTGTTGCAGGAAGTGTCGCTCCAGGTGCTTGCAGACGTAATAAACCTCGGGCCGCAGCAGTTCGAGCAGCTGCAAGCGATTTTCACTCGGGGTGAGCAACTGGTTCAGTTCACCGAGGGCCTGGTACAGCAGGCGCGCGGTTTCACCGATGTTGGCCTTGGGCAGGTTGCCGATCCAGCGCTTGAGGTCGCGTGGCGTGGCATCGCAGAAGGACAGGCGCGACTGGGTCGGTGTCGAGACGCGCAGTAACTGGAGAGGGCTGGTCTCGTTCATGCCGTGGATGGGCTCCGGCGGGAAATGAAGGGAATGTTCCAACTCTAGCAGGTGTGGGCAAAAGATCATGCTGCGGCGACACCTGGCGCCATGCGGCGTCCAAGACCGCCGCAGGGCCGGTCGGCCACGCTAGCTTTGCAGGCGGCCCATTGACTGGGGGTCGTAGGCTTTCATTTCGCCGACGCTGCGGGTGATATACAAGTGGTTGGCCGGGATACTTTTGTTGACGAAGGCGCCAGCGCCGACGATCACATTGTCGCCCAGCTCCAGGTCGTCTGAAATGATGCAGGCATGGGCGTGTACCCTGACGCCGTCACCGATACGCAAGAGCGCAGTTTCGCTTTGGCCCTTGATGCCCAGCGTGCAGTTCTGCCAGATCCTGAAGTCTTTGCCGATAACGGCGTGCGAGGTGATGACGATTCCATTCGGGTGCGCGATCCACAGCCCTTCTCCGATGGTGGCGCCGAGCATGATTTCCACATTGAACTGGCGACTGATTCGCTCGTTCAGCAGCTTGCCGCGCCGTCTCCAGAACTTGCTGTCCTGCTGATGCATGGCGTAGGCCAGGCGAAACCAGAACAGGTAGCGGTACCGGTTGATGCGCTGGCACTTCTGGTAAAGCCGGCGCCATCTGAACGGTTTGTCCAGGCCACCAAGGATTTCGATATGCCAGTAGCGTTTGGCTGACCGGAAAATATCAATGAGCATCGACAGCCTCTTTGCAAGGTGCAGGGCCTGGTAAGAAACGCTGGGAAAGAATGATCCCGACAGGGAGCCAGAAGACGATCCAATAGACCCCAGGCCTGTTGAATACCGTGTGGTAGTCGAACATGGCCGTTACAAGGCCAAAGATGAGCAGCGGCAAGCCGACCGACCCCAAGGGATGAGACCAGGTCTTTCTGTCGATCGAGTACCTGAACACATGAGTAACAGCCAATAACAGCAACGTTGCGCCTATGACTCCGAATTCGTAAAAGAACTGAAGAAACAGATTGTGGACCTGGTTGAAGCACTGCGCCTCGAGGATGCAGATATCAAAGTTGCTCCCCGCACCGGCCCCGAATAGCCAGAACTCTTGGATGCGGCTCAGCCAGCCGGCCCAAATCAGGTCGCGCAGGCTGAATCCACGACTTTGCTGGTCGATAATGACCGGCCATAACCATGCAATTGCCACCAGAAATAGAGCGCCTGTGAGATATAGCCATTTTCGCGTTCGTGGTGTGTGGTGGAGAACAATGCTGGTGCAGACAGCCAGGCCATACCCAAGCCAGACGGCCCTTGAAAGGGTGCAGAACAGGTACAGCGACAGGCCTGCCACGCATGCCATGTAAAAGACTCTGAGCCATGGCCCGCAGGGTTTGGTCAGCAGGAGGTGGAACCCGTAGATGCCAAAAAAGCCGTAGTACAGCGCAGCGATGATCGGGTTCTTGAAATTCGCGTAGTCGCCATACCCCAGGTTGAATAAGCGTCCGCCCATGAAAAAGATGTTCTGGTCTTGCTGTACGAAATGAATCAGCAGGCCTGCGATTGCAAAGAGTCCTGCCACGGCGAAGGCAAACGTGAGGCTTTTTTCAAGCAGCCCCTCTCGAGCCAGTATATGCACAGTGCCGAGGTACAAGGTCACGTACAGCACGGTTTTGAACTGCGAGAAGGCGGACGTCGTCGAGCCGGAGTTCAGGAGCGCGATCAGCAATGAGAACGCCAGCATCAGCAGGACCGGCCAATAGCACTTCTGCACCAGGCTTTGGCGCAGGCGTGCGTCGACAATGCACAAAAGCAATGCAGGCAGGAACAGGCTCAGGTTGGAAATTGTCGTGTAGGTGCTGCCGTCGGTGATGAAAAGTAGCCCTGTCAGGTGTACGGTGAATCCGATCATCAGAACTAGCACGGTGTATCTGGTAAAAACCGAACGTGTCATACCTATTCCAGGGGCAGTGAATGGGAGCCAGGGCTGAGTTTCCAAGGCGTGGGGGAGACCGCCGGCGATGGCAGCGACTCACGTCGCTGCCTCGGTTATCAAGCCTTGGGTAATGCCAGTCCTTGACCCATCTGCACCGGCGAGCCGGCTACAAGGTCTTCGGCCCACTTCACTTGATCCGGCCCGAACAGCACGATAGCGGTCGAACCCAGTTTGAAGCGGCCCAGCTCGGCACCCTTCTCCAGGTGAATCGGCGCACGGGCGGCTTCGTCATAACGGAAGGTCTTGAGTTCGCGCTTGGGCGGTGTCACCAGGCCGGCCCAGACCGTCTCGATGGACGCCACGATCATTGCACCCACCAGCACCACGGCCATCGGCCCGCGTTCGGTGTCGAAAATGCACGCTACGCGTTCGTTGCGGGCGAACAGCTCCGGAACGTTTTCGGCTGTGGTCTGGTTGACCGAGAAAATGCGCCCCGGGATATAGACCATTTCCCGCAGCGTGCCGGCCAACGGCATGTGCACGCGGTGGTAATCCTTGGGCGACAGGTAAATCGTTGTGAAGTCGCCGCCCATGAATGGCGCCGCGTTGGCCGCATCGCCGCCGAGCAGTTCCAGCACGCTGAAGCTGTGGCCCTTGGCCTGGAACACGCGGCCATGCTCGATCGGGCCGAGCTGGCTGATGGCGCCGTCGGCGGGGCTGAGAATCGCGCCTGGGGTTTGATCCAGGGGGCGGGCACCGTCTTTCAGCGCGCGGGTGAAGAAAGCGTTGAAGTGCTCGTAGGCGCTCAGGTCTTCCACCAGGGCCTGGGACATATCCACCTGGTAGCGCTTGGCGAACCAGGCCGTAAAGGCGTTCTTGAACCAGCGCACGCGGCATTCGGCGATGCAGCCGGCGAGGCGCGACAGCAAGTGGTGCGGCAGCAGGTATTGGGAAAGGATGAACAAGCGGTTCTTCATTAAATGTCCTTAGGAATCTTCAAAGCTCGATCGGGGTGTCAGGGTGGTTGCCCCATTCGCCCCAGGAGCCGGCGTAGCCTTTGACTCGCGGATAACCGAGCGCCTTGGCCACCAGATAGGTGAAGCCAGAGCGGTGGTGAGTCTGGCAGTGGGTAATGATTTCCTTGTCGGGTGTAATACCCAACTGTTCGAGGATCTCGGGCATGTCCTTGCGAATGCGCAGGCTGCGCGTCGGGTCCATGCCGGCGGTCCATTCGAAGTTCACCGCGCCGGGGATGTGGCCGCCCCTGGCCGCGACGACTTTTTCGCCGGAGTATTCCAGCGGGCCGCGTGCATCCCAGATCGCCAGGTCGGCAGCGCCGAGGCGGCCTTGCAGGTATTCGCGGGTGGCAGTGGGTTCGTCGTGCAGCTCAAGGCTCACCGGGCCTGCGCCGGGCGCGGGCATTTCAATGGACACCGGCAGGCCCTCATCCAGCCAGGACAGCAAGCCACCGTCGAGGTAGTGATAATTCGAATGACCGATCACGTCCAACAGCCAGATGAAGCGCCCGGCCCAACCACCGCCTTCATCGTCGTACACCACGTAGACGGCGTTGGGGTTGTGTCCGAGTTCGCCGAACAGCGCCTCAAGGTCGGCTTTTGCCGGCAACAGGCCTGGGGCCGGAGGCTGACCCAGTTGCGTGCGCTTGGGATCGACGAAACGCGCGCCGGGGATGTGCCCGCTGCTGTAGCGGGCCGCGCTGGTGAGGTCCACCAGGATCAGCTCGGCAGCATCGAGGCGCGGCAGCAGTTCGCTCGGTTCGATTACCAGCGGCAAGCCAGAGAAGTCAGGCATGTGAGGTCTCCTGGGGCGCAAAGGGAAAGGATTGTAGCAAGTTCAGCGGCCGCGGTTGGTGAAGCTGTGCAGGGCGCGCTCAATGCACTGCACGGTTTTACCGAACGCTTGTACCGTCACATCCGAAAATGGTCCGCCGCCCTGGTCCACCACCACCAGCATAATTACTCGACCGTTACAGGTCAGAGAGCGCAGCAGCAGGTGTTCGCCGCGGAACAGGCTGCGCAGGCCCGCTGGCAGCAATGCCGAATATTGGGCGTTGTTTTGCGGGGTCAGGCGAACCTGGGCCTGCTGGGCAAGTAATCGTTGCAAGATTTTGCTTAGGCTGATGGAGAAGCTCATGGCCGCCGCTTCCTTGGGCAAACCGGCAGTCTGATGCACGCGTACGCTGGTCTGGCTGCGGTCGGCCATCAAGATCATGACCCGGCGCATGCCACATGCCGCTAGCGCATCCCGTGCCGAGGTGGTCAGGTGCATGGCGTTGCGGAACGGGCTCGGCTCCACCAGCAACGCGGCGCATTGTTTGCGCCATTGGCTCAGGTCCTGGGCGCTGGGCGGGGCGGCGGGCAGCAAACCTGGGTGGACCCGCTTGCTGCCCGGCGGCCAGATCAGCGCCACGGCGGGATGCCAGAGGTCCGGCATGGCGTGCTGGCGCGCGCTGTTGGCGGCCTGTTGATGAAGCTGTTGTTGAATGTCGTCCATCGGCATCTGCAGATACAGGCTGGTCAGGTATTGCCAGCGGGCGCTGTGCGGGCTGTCCCAGGCCTGCTGTGCCGAAAGTGCCAGGCCGTTGGCCAGCAGCACGGTGTTGGCGGGCTGATTGAGCCAGCGCCGCAGGGTCGGGTCGTCGTCCAGGCGATTCTGTTGGCGCAGCGGATCCTCACTGTCGCGCGCAATGCGCAGCACTTTGACCAGTTCGCGACGCTCGTTGAGCAGCAGGCGATAGCCCTGCGCTACCCAGACCGGCAGGCGCCAGGTCTCCACCAATGCCAGGCAGATTTTCAGCAGGCTGACGCCGAACAGTTCACGCTCCACTTCGCCGGCTGGCTGGCCTTTGTGAACGACGCGCAGCTCCCATTCCCCGAGCAATCGTGGATGAGTAAGGGCCAGCGGCCAGAGCGGTGACAGGAACAGCAGGCTGCCCCAATGGATGTCTTGCCACAGCCGCGCCAGGCGGCTGGCAAAAAAACCGTTGGCCTGTTGCGTGGCGTGCTGGCTGATCAATTGCAACTGGCGCAGGGCCAAGGGAATCTGCTGCCCCGGCAGTGAGGGCAGGCGAGCAAGCAGTTCTTCGGTGCGCTTGAGGCCGAGGCGGTTGATGGCCACCTCAAGGTTTTCCGCCGGTTCCGCCAGGGTGCCGTGCGTGTGGTGGTTGGCTTCGCGGATGACGCTCAGGGCCAGCGCGGGGCTGTCCTGCATCAATTCGGCGATGTCACGCAGCGAGCGGCGACTGTCGCCAATCGCCTTGCAGACCAGGTCGTGGCTGGCCTGGGGCACCGGCAGGTGCACGCCCTCGAGCAGCTTTACCCAGCCTTCGAGGGTGGTCGGTCTTGGAGTTGGGACGTTCGTTTCGTTAGCCATGGTTGGACGTGATCATCGCATGGGGTATCTACGCCCGGAACGGGGCAAAATTGGCTTTTCGCCGGAACTGGCTATAGTCTGGCGCAGTTTTGCCGATAAGTAGAAGAAGAGATTTTTCAGCTTCCGAATATGACCTTGAACCCGACTTAAATAAGTACTTTCTATCTATGGCTAAAATTATCGGCATCATCGTCGTGTTCGCGAGCGTGCTCGGCGGATACGTGCTTTCCCATGGCAAGATTGCCGCGCTGGTCCAGCCTTTCGAGGTGTTGATCATCGGCGGTGCTGCCCTTGGTGCATTCCTGCAGGCCAACCCTGGCTATATGACAATGCATGTGCTCAAGAAATCCTTGAGCATGTTCGGCTCGCGTTTCAGCCACACCTTCTATCTCGAGGTGCTGGGGCTGGTCTACGAGATCCTCAACAAAAGCCGCCGCGAAGGCATGATGGCGATCGA
The DNA here is from genome assembly GCF_051132085.1 of Pseudomonas sp. R1-15. NCBI lineage: Bacteria > Pseudomonadati > Pseudomonadota > Gammaproteobacteria > Pseudomonadales > Pseudomonadaceae > Pseudomonas > Pseudomonas sp. R1-15. Next base: position 589,313 of record NZ_CP071660.1, read on the forward strand.
GGGTGACATCGAAGACGCCGCCGCCAGCCCGATCTTCGCCAAGTACCCCTCGGTGCTGAAAGACGAGCGCATGACGGCGTTCATCTGTGATTACCTGCGCATCATGTCGTCCGGCAACATGGCCCCCCATGAGCTTGAAGGTTTGTTCGACATGGAGCTGTACAGCCTCAAGGAAGACCTTGAGCACCCGTCCCATGCAGTCAACGGCATCGCCGACGGCATGCCCGGTTTCGGTATCGTTGCGGCGGTATTGGGCATCGTGGTGACCATGGCATCCCTGGGTGAAGGCGATCAGGCGTCCATCGGTCTGCACGTGGGCGCGGCATTGGTGGGTACTTTCTTCGGTATTCTGGCGGCGTACGGTTTCTTCGGCCCGCTGGCCCATTCCCTGGCGCATGACGCCAAGGAAGAACTCAACGTCTATGAGGCCATCAAGGCTTCCCTGGTGGCTTCGGCCTCGGGCATGCCGCCGTCGCTGGCGGTGGAGTTCGGTCGCAAGGTCCTGTACCCGGCGCACCGTCCAAGCTTCGCCGAGCTGGAACAAGCGGTTCGCGGTCGCTAAGCCATGGAAAATAACCAGCCCATTATAGTCAAGCGCGTCAAGCGCATTGCCGGCGGGCACCACGGGGGCGCCTGGAAAATTGCCTTCGCCGACTTCGCCACGGCGATGATGGCGTTCTTCCTGGTGCTGTGGCTGCTGTCCACCGCGACCCCGGAACAGAAAATCGCCATTGCCGGTTACTTCAAGGATCCGATCGGTTTTTCCGAGAGCGGCACGCCGTACATCATCGACCTGGGCGGCTCGCCGGTCCTGGCGCCGGAAAATACCCTCAACCCCGAGGTCAAATCCCAGCCGCAGCCTGACAAGGCGACTGTCGACGCCAATGAGGCCGAAGGCATGGCCGAGCAGGTCGAGCGCGAACGCCTGGAATTGCTCCTGCAGGAATTGCAGAACAAGGTTGAAGAGAACCCGGAACTGCAGAAATTCAAGGACCAGATCCTTTTCGAGATCACACCGAACGGCCTGCGAATCCAGATCATGGACGCTGATAACCGTCCGATGTTCGACTCTGGCAGTGCACGCCTGAAGCCGTATTTCGAAGACATCCTGCTGGCCATGGCCGATACCATCAAAGCGGTGCCGAACAAGATCAGCATCAGTGGCCACACCGATGCCAAGCCTTACGTCGGCAAAGGCGACTTCGGTAACTGGGAATTGTCAGCCAACCGGGCCAACGCGGCACGGCGTGCCCTGGTAGCGGGCAGCTATCCGGATGAGCAAGTGGCGCGGGTCGTCGGTTATGCGTCTTCGGCACTGTTCGATCGCAAGGATCCGTTCAACCCGGTCAACCGCCGCATCGACATCGTGGTGTTGACCAAGAAAGCCCAGAAAGCCATCGAAGGTTCGCAGACCGACGATCCGGCGCCAGACCCGGCCCCGGGCGAGGGCGCGCCGGGTGAAGTGCCTGCATCGCCCGCCACGCCTGGCGCGGCCGCCGATCCGAACGCGCTGCCGGCGGACCAGCAACCAGTGCCGGCCCATGAGTTGCGCGAGCGCCTGAACCTGTTCGACGACGCCGCGCCGAAACCGGCGGAGCCGCCAGCGCAGTGACCTAATGAAAAAGCCGACATCATTGTCGGCTTTTTCATTAGCACTGTTCACTAGAGACGTGCTCGCTTTTTGTGGCGAGGGAGCTTGCTCCCGCTCGGCTGCGCAGCAGTCGCAAACCGGACAATTGAGTCTTCCTGGAAAACTGCTGGGGCCTGCTTCGCAGGCCAGCGGGAGCAAGCTCCCTCGCCACAGAATGATCGAGCCTACATTGCGTGCAGGTCAGTAACTGCTTTCCGGCAAGCTCGCGATGATCGAACGGTAGCTGTTCATCCGTTGTTGATGCACGCGGCCTTCTTCCAGCGCCTTGAGCAAGGCGCAGCCGGGTTCGCGGTCGTGCTTGCAGTCGCGGAATCGGCAGGTGCCGATCAGGTCGTTGAACTCGATGAATCCGGCTTCGACATCGGCCCGGCTGACGTGGCCCAGGCCAAACTCGCGGATGCCCGGCGAGTCGATCAGCTCACCGCCGCCGGGAAAGTGGAACAGTCGCGCGGTGGTGGTGGTGTGGGTGCCTTGGCCGGACAGCTCGGACAAAGGCCCGACGCGGGTCTCGACTTCCGGCAGCAGGCTGTTGACCAGCGACGACTTGCCGACGCCGGACTGGCCGACAAACACGCTGATGCGCCCATCGAGTTGCTGCTGCAATTGCTCCATACCGTTGCCGTGATGGGCCGAGACTTCCAGCACCGGGTAACCCAGATCCCGATAGACCGACAGCAGGGCGTTCAGCGCCGGGGCGTTGTGTTCGTCGATCAGGTCGAATTTGTTGAGCAACAGCAACGGGCGGATGCCGGCGTGTTCGGCCGCCACCAGGTAACGGTCGATCAGGTTGGCGTGGGGCTCGGGCAGCGGAGCGAAGACAATGACGATCATGTCGACGTTGGCCGCCACCGGCTTGAGCTGGCCCCGGCTGTCCGGGCGGCACAGCTCGGTGTGGCGCGGCAGTTGCGCGACGATCACGCCGATGCCCTGGTTGCCGGCACGCCAGACCACCTGGTCGCCGGTCACCAGCGCCGGCAGGTTGGCCCGCAAATGGCAACGGAATACCTGGCCGGCCAGCTCGCCTTCCTGGGCCTCGACCTCGACCTGGACGCCGAAATGCGCGATCACCAGTCCGGTCTGCTCAGGGCCCAGGTCTCCGCCCTCCAGGGCCTCGACGGCACTGGATTCACGTTTGGCTGCGCGGGCGGCGCGCTCGCCCTGGATCTTTTCGATGCGCCAGTTCTGACGACGATTGAGTTGGCGTTTGGCCATGGGTGTTCCGTATGAAGAAATGCAGCGAATAGGGTAAAACGGCGGCGAGTTTAGCACGCCCGACCGGTTGCCTAGGCTAAACTGCGCAGCTAAGCCGAGGAGCTCCCCCATGCAAAACCCGCAGAACCTGATCTGGATCGACCTGGAAATGACCGGTCTGAACCCTGACACCGACGTCATCATCGAAATGGCCACCATCGTCACCGACAGCGATCTCAACACCCTGGCCGAGGGCCCGGTGATTGCGATCCACCACAGTGATGAGGTGCTGGCCGGCATGGACGAGTGGAACACCCGCCAGCACGGCGGCTCGGGTCTGACCCAACGGGTGCGCGAGAGCAGGATCAGCATGGCCGAGGCCGAAGCCCAGACCATCGCCTTCCTGGAACAATGGGTGCCAAGGGGCAAGTCGCCGATCTGTGGCAACAGCATCTGCCAGGACCGTCGCTTCCTTTATACCCACATGAAATCCCTGGAAAGCTATTTCCATTACCGCAACCTGGATGTCTCCACGCTCAAGGAGCTGGCCGCCCGCTGGGCGCCAGAAGTGCGTGACAGTTTCCAGAAGGGCAGCACCCACCTGGCCCTGGACGACATCCGCGAATCCATCGCCGAGTTGCAGCATTATCGCAAGCACTTCATCAAGTTCTAAACGGCACCCCAGCGACTGGCGAGATTGCTTTTTGTGGCGAGGGAGCTTGCTCCCGCTGGCCTGCGAAGCAGGCCCCAGCAGTTTTCCAGGAATACTCAATTGTCTGGTTTGCGACTGCTGCGCAGCCGAGCGGGAGCAAGCTCCCTCGCCACAGGTGATCCTCTGAGCCAGGGTCGGCGCCGCGCCCCCTTTTGGTGCCTGCCCAAACTGGCTAGACTGCGCGCCTTCCCGCAAGGACTGCCACCATGTTGCTGATGCTGTATCTGATCGCCATTACCGCCGAAGCCATGACCGGCGCCTTGTCTGCCGGGCGGCGGGGCATGGACTGGTTCGGCGTGGTGCTGATCGCCTGTATCACGGCGCTGGGTGGCGGCTCGGTGCGCGACGTGCTGCTGGGGCATTACCCGCTGACCTGGGTCAAGCATCCGGAATACCTGGTGCTGACGACCGCGGCGGCCATGTTGACGGTATTCCTGGCGCGCTGGATGCGTCACCTGCGCTCGCTGTTCCTGGTGCTCGATGCCGTTGGGCTGGTGGCGTTTACCTTGATCGGCTGCATGACCGCGCTGGAAATGGGCCATGGCATGTTGGTGGCCTCGGTCAGTGGGGTGATTACCGGGGTTTTTGGCGGCATTCTGCGGGATATCTTCTGTAACGATATCCCGCTGATTTTCCGTCGCGAACTCTATGCCAGCGTCTCCTTCGCTGCCGCGTGGTGCTACCTGCTGTGTGTCTACCTGCAATTGCCCAGCGAGCAGGCGATCCTGATCACCCTGTTTGGTGGTTTCCTGCTGAGGCTCCTGGCGATCCGGTTTCACTGGGAAATGCCCAAGTTCGTCTATAACGACGAAGTCTGACGTTCGGCATGTTGGCGCAGCGCCCATTGCACATGTTCCTGGACCAGGGCTGACGGATAGTCCTGTCGCGCCTTCAACGCCTCCAGCACGGGAATTGTCGTCGGCGCATTGCCAAGCCCCACCGCCAGGTTACGCAGCCAGCGCTCATAGCCAGCGCGGCGTAATGGCGAACCTTCGGTGCTGCTGAGAAACCTGTCCTCATCCCACATGAACAGCTCGGCCAGTTCGGCATTGTCCAGGTTGTGGCGTGGCTTGAAGTCGCCTTCCGCGGACGGCCGGGCGAAGCGATTCCACGGACAGACGATCTGGCAGTCATCGCAACCGAACACCCGATTGCCGATCAGCGGCCGCAGCTCCTCGGGGATAGCGTTTTTCAGTTCGATCGTGAGGTAGGAGATGCAACGCCGGGCATCCAATACGTAGGGACCAACGAAGGCGTTGGTCGGGCAGATGTCCAGGCAGGCGGTGCATTTTCCGCAATGCTCGGTGCCGTGAGGCGGGTCCACCGGCAGCGGCAGGTCGACGAACAGCTCGCTGAGGAAAAAATAGCTGCCGGCCTTGCGGTTCAACACCAGGGTATTTTTGCCGATCCAGCCCAGCCCTGCCTGTTCGGCAATGGCTTTTTCCAGCACCGGTGCGCTGTCGACGAACGCGCGATAGCCGAAGGGGCCGATGGCTGCCTGGATTTTTTCTGCCAATTGCTGCACGCGTTTACGGATCAATTTGTGGTAATCGCGGCCCAACGCATAACGCGAGACGTAGGCTTTTTCCGGTTCGCCAAGCAATTGCGCCATTCGGGTGTCGCCCGGCAGGTAGTCCATGCGCAGGGACACCACCCGCAGCGTGCCCGGAACCAGTTCTTCCGGGTGCGAGCGTTTGCTGCCGTGGGCGCCCATGTAATCCATTTCGCCGTGGTAGCCGGCTTCGAGCCAGCGTTGCAAGTGCTGCTCATGCTCGCCAAGGTCCAGGCCGCTGATGCCGACTTGCTGGAAACCCAGCTCGCGGCCCCAGTCCTTGATGGATTGGGCGAGGGCGGGGAGGTCTGTGGGAATGGCAGGCATGAGGCGAGAGAAACCGGAGCTGAGATGCGTATAATTCTGCCAGACATCGGAGCCCGAAGACGCATGCCGCAGACTAAAGATGAATTTCCCGACGCGCTGTACAGTGCCGCGCAAGTCCGGGCCCTCGACGCACAACTGATCGCGGCGGGCACCAGCGGCTTCGAATTGATGCAGCGCGCCGCCCGCGCCACCTGGCGAGCGATCGTCCGGCGCTGGCCTGAGGCCGGCGAGTTGACCGTATTCGCCGGCCATGGCAACAACGCCGGCGATGGCTACCTGGTGGCGACTCTGGCCCGGCGTGCCGGCTGGGCGGTCCGGGTACTGGCGGTAGGCGAACCCCGGCGGTTGCTGGGTGATGCCGCCAATGCCCATGCCGAAGCCGTGGCGGTCGGTGTGCCGGTGGAATCTTGGTCGGATGATTGCGAATTGCGCGGTGTCCTGCTCGACGCGTTGCTCGGCACCGGGGCGAGCGGTGACGTTCGAGAACCGTATGTCCGGGCAATCGACACCATCAATGTCAGTGGGTTACCGGTCGCTGCGGTGGATATCCCTTCCGGGTTGTGTGCCGACACCGGTCGGGTGCTGGGTACCGCAGTGACGGCGGACCTGACCGTGACCTTCATTGGCCTGAAGCTCGGTCTGTTCACCGGCGATGCGGCGGATCGGGTGGGAGAGTTGGTATTCAACGACCTGCACGCGGACCCGGACCTCGTTGACGCGGCGCCGGCCAACGCTCGATTGCTCTTGCCGCATAATTTGCCGCGTCTGCCGCCCCGTGCGCCTTCAGCCCACAAGGGCAGGTTTGGTCATGTGCTGTTGATTGGCGGCGACCGCGGTTTTGGCGGCGCCATCCAGATGAGCGCCGAAAGCGCCTTGCGCAGCGGTGCGGGGATGGTTTCGATGGCGACCCGCAGCGAGCATGTGGCCGCCGCGCTGGTGCGTTTGCCCGAGGTGATGGTGCAAGGCACCCATTCGGCTAACCAGTTGATGGGGCTGCTCAAACAGGCCAGCGTGCTGGTGGTGGGGCCGGGCCTGGGCCAGGCCGCTTGGGGGCGCAGCCTGTTGTCGGCGGCGGCCAATGCGTCGCTGCCGCAGGTGTGGGATGCCGATGCGCTGAATTTGTTGAGCCATGGCGTGGTCAGTCTGCCGGAACAGTGCATCATCACCCCGCATCCAGGCGAGGCCGCGCGACTACTGGGGATTTCCACCGTGCAGGTGCAGGCCGATCGTCCAGCGGCGGCCCACGCATTGAGCAAAAAATACCGAGCCAGCGTGATTCTCAAAGGCGCCGGTAGCCTGATCGCCGGCCCGGACGGGCGCCTGGCGGTTTGCGGTCAGGGTCATCCGGCGATGGCCACCGCTGGCCTGGGGGATGTACTCGCTGGCGTGGCCGGCGCTTTGCTGGCCCAGGGAATGGAAGGATTCGAAGCCGCGTGCCTGGCCGTCTGGCTGCATGCCAATGCCGGGGTGCAGGTCGATCGCTCGGGCCGCGGATTGGCCGCGACCGATCTGATTCCGGCCATTCGTCAGTTGTTGGAGGAGCACTCACCGTGTCTGAAGTAACCCTGTACGTGGCGGACGAACAAGCCATGACACAATTTGGCACCCGCATCGCGCAGATCACCGCAGGCCATGGTCTGATTTTTCTCGAAGGTGACCTCGGCGCGGGGAAAACCACCCTGTCCCGTGGCATCATTCGCGGCCTCGGGCATGTCGGCTCGGTCAAGAGCCCCACGTTCACGTTGGTCGAGCCCTACGAGATCGGTGATACCCGCGCCTTCCATTTCGACTTGTATCGACTGGTCGATCCTGAGGAGCTGGAGTTTCTCGGGATCCGTGATTATTTCGAAGATGACGCCTTGTGCCTGATCGAATGGCCTCAGAAGGGTGCAGGCTTTTTGCCAAAGCCCGACCTGACCATTACCATTGGCGCGCAGAACGGCGGGCGTTCGCTGAAACTGACGCCGCAAGGCTCGCGTGGCGAGTCGTGGTGTGCCGCTCTGGCACTGGAAAACTAATTGATGATGGGGTTTGGTATGCGCTTTCGCGCGGTGGTTGCTGTCGTAGGACTGTTGCTTACGGCACTGGCCGTCGATGCTGTGGCTGAGACAAAGGTCAACAGTGTTCGCCTCTGGCGGGCGCCGGACAACACCCGGCTGGTGTTCGACCTGACAGGCCCGGTGCAGCACAGCGTGTTCACCCTCGCGGCCCCGGATCGCCTGGTGATCGACATCAACGGTGCATCCCTGGGCGCGCCGCTGAACGTGCCCACGGCCAACACGCCGATTACCGCGATGCGTTCGGCCCAGCGCACGCCCACCGACCTGCGAGTGGTCATCGACCTGAAACAGGCCGTGACCCCGAAGAGTTTCACCCTCGCACCCAATGCCCAGTACGGTAACCGGTTGGTGGTGGATCTGTTCGATAACCCGGCCGACGCCGCGCCTGCGCCACCGCCCCCGACCAAGGTCGCGACGGTGCCTGCCGTTCCGGTCACACCCACCGAGCCTGCGCTCAAGCTGCCACCGGCGCCGGCCGGCAAACGCGACATCATCGTGGTCATCGATGCCGGCCACGGTGGCGAAGACCCTGGCGCCTCGGGCTCGCGCGGTCAGCGTGAGAAAGACGTGGTGCTGGCCATCGCCCGGGAGTTGCAGCGCCAGGTCAACGGCATGAAGGGCTTTCGCGCTGAGCTGACCCGCACCGGCGACTACTTCATTCCGTTGCGTGGCCGCACCGAGATCGCCCGCAAGAAAGGTGCGGACCTGTTCGTCTCGATCCACGCCGACGCCGCGCCTTCGAAGGCTGCGTTCGGCGCCTCGGTATTCGCCTTGTCCGATCGTGGCGCCACCTCCGAGACCGCGCGCTGGCTGGCCGACAGTGAAAACCGTTCCGACCTGATCGGTGGTGCCGGCAACGTCAGCCTCGACGACAAGGACCGGATGCTTGCCGGCGTGTTGCTGGATCTGTCGATGACCGCCTCGTTGACGTCCAGCCTCAACGTTGGGCAAAAGGTCCTGAGCAACATCGGCCGCGTTACCCCGCTGCACAAGCAACGCGTCGAACAGGCCGGATTCATGGTGCTCAAGTCGCCGGACATCCCGTCGATCCTCGTGGAAACCGGGTTTATTTCCAACGCCAACGAAGCCTCGAAACTGTCCTCCGCGAGCCACCAGCAGGCCCTGGCCCGTTCCATCAGCAGTGGTGTGCGGCAGTTCTTCCAGCAGAACCCGCCGCCGGGCACCTACATTGCCTGGCTGCGTGACTCGGGCAAGATTGCCCAGGGACCACGGGATCATCGCGTCAGTCCTGGCGAAACCCTGGCGATGATCGCGGTGCGCTACCAGGTGTCGCCCGCTACCTTGCGCAGCGCCAATAACCTTCAGAGTGACGAGCTGAAGATCGGCCAGACCCTGACCATTCCCGGCAACGAAGTGGCGGTCAAGCAATGACGGATGAAGTGATTGGCGGCAACGCTCGCATCGAACTGCTCAGCCCGCGGCTGGCGAACCAGATCGCTGCCGGTGAGGTGGTCGAGCGCCCGGCGTCGGTCATCAAGGAACTGCTGGAAAACAGCCTCGACTCCGGGGCCAAGCGCATCGACGTCGATGTCGAGCAGGGCGGCGTCAAACTGTTGCGGGTGCGCGATGACGGTCGCGGCATTCCCGCCGACGATCTGCCGCTGGCGCTGGCTCGCCACGCCACCAGCAAGATTCGCGACCTGGAAGACCTGGAGCGGGTCATGAGCCTGGGGTTTCGTGGCGAGGCGCTGGCGTCCATCAGCTCGGTGTCGCGCCTGACGCTGACGTCCCGCACCCGCGATGCCGACCAGGCCTGGCAGGTCGAGACCGAAGGCCGCGACATGGCTTCTCGCGTCCAGCCCGCCGCCCATCCGGTGGGCACCTCGGTAGAAGTGCGCGACCTGTTTTTCAATACCCCGGCCCGGCGCAAGTTCCTCAAGGCCGAGAAAACCGAATTCGATCATTTGCAGGAAGTCATCAAGCGCCTGGCCCTGGCGCGTTTTGACGTGGCTTTTCATTTGCGCCACAACGGCAAGACCATCCTCAGCCTGCACGAGGCCCACGATGATGCGGCCCGTGCCCGACGCGTGGGCGCGGTGTGCGGTGCGGGTTTCCTCGAGCAGGCATTGCCCATCGAGGTGGAGCGCAATGGCCTGCACCTGTGGGGCTGGGTCGGCTTGCCGACGTTCTCCCGCAGCCAGGCGGATTTGCAGTATTTCTATGTGAATGGCCGCGCGGTGCGCGACAAGCTCGTGGCCCACGCGGTGCGCCAGGCGTATCGCGATGTGCTGTTCAACGGTCGGCATCCGACCTTCGTGCTGTTTTTCGAGGTCGACCCTTCGGTGGTGGACGTCAACGTGCACCCGACCAAGCACGAAGTGCGGTTCCGTGACGGGCGCATGGTCCATGACTTCCTCTACGGCACTTTGCATCGCGCCCTGGGCGACGTGCGTCCCGAAGATCAATTGGCGGCCCCGGCGGCGGTGGCCGGCATGGTCCGGCCAAGCGGACTGGAAGCTGGCGAATTCGGTCCCCAGGGCGAAATGCGCCTTGCGGCCAACGCGCTGCTTGAGCAACCCCAGCCCCAGCCGGTCTATAACACGGCCGGCAACGGTGCCGGCAGCGGCTATCAATACCAATACACGCCGCGTCCTCAGTCGAATGTGCCGGCGGCGGAGGCCCAGGCTGCCTATCGCGAATTTTTCAAGCCGCTGCCGGAGACCGGTGCGGCGGCATTGCCCGATGGCCAGGGCGATATCCCGCCGCTAGGCTATGCCCTGGCGCAGCTCAAAGGTATCTACATCCTCTCGGAAAATGCCCAGGGCCTGGTCCTGGTGGACATGCACGCCGCCCACGAGCGGATCATGTACGAACGATTGAAGATCGCCATGGCCAGCGAAGGCTTGAGCGGGCAACCGCTGCTGGTGCCCGAATCCCTGGCCGTCAGCCAGCGCGAAGCCGATTGCGCCGAAGAACATGTGAGCTGGTTCCAGCGCCTGGGCTTCGAGTTGCAGCGCCTGGGCCCGGAGACCCTGGCGATCCGGCAGATCCCGGCCTTGTTGAAACAGGCCGAGGCCAATCGCCTGGTCAGCGACGTGCTGGCGGACCTGATGGAGTACGGCACCAGTGACCGGATCCAGGCGCACCTGAACGAACTGCTCGGCACCATGGCCTGCCACGGCGCAATCCGCGCCAACCGGCGCCTGGCCCTGCCGGAAATGAACGGTCTGCTGCGGGATATGGAAAATACCGAACGCAGCGGTCAATGCAACCATGGCCGGCCGACCTGGACCCAATTGGGCCTGGACGACCTGGACAAACTGTTCCTGCGCGGTCGCTGATGAGCCAGCTCCCTCCGGCGATCTTCCTGATGGGGCCGACGGCCGCCGGCAAGACCGACCTGGCCATCGAACTGACCAAGGTGCTGCCCTGCGAGTTGATAAGCGTCGACTCGGCCTTGGTCTATCGGGGCATGGACATCGGCACCGCCAAGCCATCGAAGGAACTGCTGGCCGAATATCCGCACCGCCTGATCGATATCCTCGACCCGGCCGACGCCTACTCGGCAGCCGATTTCCGGCGTGATGCGCTCCAGGCCATGGCCGAGATCACCGCGCGGGGCAAGATTCCGCTGCTGGTGGGCGGCACCATGCTCTATTACAAGGCCTTGGTCGACGGGCTGGCGGACATGCCGGCGGCCGATCCCGAGGTGCGCGCGCAGATCGAAGAAGAGGCTGCGCGCCTTGGCTGGCAAGCGCTTCACGAGCAATTGGCGGTGATCGATCCCGAGTCGGCGGCGCGTATTCACCCCAACGACCCGCAGCGGCTCAGCCGGGCGCTGGAGGTTTATCGGGTCAGCGGCCAGAGCATGACGGCCCTGCGCCAGCGACAATCTGCGCAAAGTACTGAAGCAGCCGCTTCGGGACTGCAACAATTGCCCTATACTGTCGCGAATCTGGCCATCGCTCCGGCGAACCGGCAAGTGTTGCATCAGCGTATTGAACAAAGATTCACATTGATGTTGGAACAGGGGTTCATAGACGAGGTCGTAGCCCTGCGTGAGCGAAGTGACCTGCATGCCGGGTTGCCGTCTATACGTGCGGTAGGTTATCGACAAGTCTGGGATTACCTGGACGGCAAGCTGACGTCAGCCGAGATGCGCGAGCGTGGGATTATCGCCACGCGCCAATTGGCGAAGCGCCAGTTCACCTGGTTGCGCAGCTGGACTGACTTGCATTGGCTCGACAGCCTTGATTGCGACAATCTGCCACGCGCCTTGAAATACCTTGGGACCATCTCCATATTGAGCTGAGTCCTTGCAATTGCCGTCTATCCTTGGGGGTGTGACGGCCCAAGCCATCTGATTCCGATTTTTATAATTGATCCTTAAAGGAGTGCGGCACATGTCAAAAGGGCATTCGCTACAAGACCCTTACTTGAACACTTTACGTAAAGAAAAAGTTGGGGTGTCCATCTATCTGGTCAACGGGATCAAACTGCAAGGCACGATCGAGTCTTTCGACCAGTTCGTCATCCTGCTGAAAAATACCGTCAGCCAGATGGTCTACAAACACGCTATCTCGACGGTAGTGCCGGTTCGTCCAATTCGTCTGCCTAGCGCAACCGAATCCGAAGGCGCTGACGCTGAGCCGGGTAACGCTTGATAGGAGCCTCCTTTGTTCTTTGAGCGCCACGGTGGTGGTGAGCGGACTATTCTCGTTCACTTGGAAGGACAGGACCCTGAGGCGCGCGAAGATCCGCAGGAGTTTCAGGAATTGGCAATTTCGGCCGGCGCCGAGACCGTCGCGTTTTTCAACGTGCCGCGTCATCGGCCAACCGCCAAATTCCTGATCGGCAGTGGCAAGGTCGAGGAGTTGCGCGACCTGGTCAAGGCCGAGCACATCGATCTGGTGATTTTCAATCACATCCTTACGCCCAGTCAGGAACGTAACCTCGAACGTGTCTTCGAGTGTCGCGTGATCGACCGCACCGGGCTGATTCTCGATATCTTTGCCCAACGCGCGCGTACCCATGAAGGCAAGCTCCAGGTCGAACTGGCCCAGCTTGAGCACATGAGCACACGGCTGGTTCGCGGCTGGACTCACCTCGAGCGCCAGAAAGGCGGTATCGGCCTGCGTGGCCCGGGTGAAACCCAGCTGGAAACCGACCGGCGCCTGCTGCGGGTTCGCCTGCGCCAGATCAAGGGGCGGCTGGAGAAGGTCCGCAGCCAGCGCGAGCAGTCGCGACGCGGCCGCAAGCGGGCGGACATCCCGACGGTTTCACTGGTGGGGTATACCAACGCCGGCAAATCGACGCTGTTCAATCACGTTACCCAGTCCGACGTCTACGCGGCCGACCAGTTGTTCGCCACGCTCGACCCGACCCTGCGCCGGCTCGACCTGGACGACCTCGGGCCGATCGTGCTGGCCGACACCGTGGGCTTCATCCGGCACCTGCCGCATAAACTGGTCGAGGCTTTCCGGGCTACGCTCGAAGAGTCGAGCAACTCCGACCTGCTGCTGCATGTGATCGATGCTGCCGAGCCGGACCGGATGCTGCAGATCGAGCAGGTCATGGTGGTGCTGGGCGAGATCGGGGCGCAGGACTTGCCGATCCTCGAGGTATACAACAAACTCGATTTGCTCGAGGGCGTGGAACCGCAGATCCAGCGCGATGCCGACGGCAAGCCGCAGCGGGTCTGGCTGTCGGCGCGTGATGGCAGCGGCCTGGACCTGCTCAAGCAGGCCGTGGCGGAGCTGCTGGGCGACGACCTGTTTGTCGGCACCCTGAAGCTGCCACAGCGTTTTGCCCGGCTGCGTGCCCAGTTCTTCGAGCTGGGGGCGGTGCAGAAAGAAGAACACGACGAAGACGGTGTCTGCCTGCTGGCCGTTCGCCTGCCTCGGTCGGAACTGAACCGGCTGGTCAGTCGTGAAGGGCTGCAACCGATGGAATTCATCGAGCAACACACTTTGCAATAAAAGCCTGAGAAAGCTGTGTCAGGCATTCTGTAGCATTGGCCGGCGCGCCGTGGGTGCGTCTTTGCTTTATCAGATGGAGAGCGCTATGGCTTGGAATGAGCCGGGTGGCAACTCGAACAACCAGGATCCCTGGGGCGGCAAGCGTCGTAACAACGGCGACCGCAAGGGACCACCGGATCTCGACGAGGCCTTCCGCAAGCTGCAGGAAAGCCTGAACGGTTTGTTCGGTGGTGGTAAGAAACGCGGTGACGATGGCGGCAGCCGTCCGGGCAGAGGCGGTGGTTTCGGCCTGCTCGGCATCGGTCTTGTCGTGCTTGCGGCTGTCTGGCTGTACAGCGCGGTTTATGTCGTGGACGAGCAGGAGCAAGCCGTGGTGCTGCGCTTCGGCAAGTACTACGAAACCGTCGGCCCGGGCCTGAACATCTATTTCCCGCCGATCGACCAGAAGTACATGGAGAACGTCACGCGTGAGCGTGCCTACACCAAGCAGGGCCAGATGCTCACCGAGGACGAGAACATCGTCGAAGTGCCGCTGACCGTGCAGTACAAGATCACCAACCTGCAGGACTTCGTGCTGAACGTCGACCAGCCGGAAATCAGCCTGCAACACGCGACTGAGAGTGCCTTGCGCCATGTGGTGGGCTCCACCGCCATGGACCAGGTGCTGACCGAAGGTCGCGAGCTGATGGCCAGCGAAATCAAGGAGCGTCTGCAACGCTTCCTCGACACCTATCGCACCGGTATCACCGTGACCCAGGTCAACGTGCAGAGCGCAGCGGCACCGCGTGAAGTCCAGGAAGCCTTCGACGACGTGATCCGTGCCCGTGAAGACGAGCAGCGTTCGCGCAACCAGGCCGAAACCTACGCCAACGGCGTCGTGCCGGAAGCCCGTGGCCAGGCCCAGCGCATCATCGAGGATGCCAACGGCTATCGCGACGAAGTGGTTTCCCGCGCCAAGGGTGAGGCTGATCGCTTCACCAAGCTGGTGGCCGAGTATCGCAAGGCTCCTGAAGTGACCCGCCAGCGTCTGTACCTGGACACCATGCAGGAAGTCTTCAGCAACACCAGCAAGGTCCTCGTGACCGGCAACAAGAACGGCCAGAGCAATCTGCTGTACCTGCCGCTGGACAAGATGGTCGAGAGCGGTCGCAACACCGGCACGCCGTCAACCGGCGCGGCGGCAGCCGCCAGCAATGAAGCCAATGCCCGCGCGGCGGCGGACCTGCAGCAACAGCAAGCACGTACCAGGGAGAGTCGCTGATGAGCAATAAATCGCTGATCGCCCTTATTGTCGGTGTCGTCGTGGCGATCGCTGCCTGGAACTGCTTCTACATCGTGGCTCAGACCGAGCGTGCGGTGTTGCTGCAGTTCGGTCGCGTGGTCCAGGCTGATGTCCAGCCGGGGCTGCATGTGAAAGTGCCGTACGTCAACAAGGTGCGCAAGTTCGACGCCCGCCTGATGACGCTGGACGCGCCGACGCAGCGCTTCCTGACGCTGGAAAAGAAAGCCGTGATGGTCGATGCCTATGCCAAGTGGCGCGTGAAGGATGCGGAGCGCTTCTACACCGCGACGTCCGGCCTCAAGCAGATCGCTGACGAACGTCTGTCCCGTCGCCTGGAATCGGGTCTGCGTGACCAGTTCGGTAAGCGTACCCTGCATGAAGTGGTCTCCGGTGAGCGCGATGCGCTCATGTCCGACATCACCCGTTCGCTGAACACGATGGCGGAAAAAGAGCTGGGTATCGAAGTGGTCGATGTCCGCGTCAAGGCCATCGACCTGCCGAAGGAAGTGAACCGCAGCGTGTTCGAGCGCATGAGCACCGAGCGTGAGCGTGAAGCCCGCGAGCACCGTGCCAAGGGTAACGAGCTGGCTGAAGGCATCCGTGCCGACGCCGATCGCCAACGCCGTGTGCTGCTGGCCGAAGCCTATCGCGAATCGGAAGAAGTCCGTGGTGATGGCGATGCCCAGGCCGCTGCGATCTACGCCAAGGCCTACGGCCAGGACCAGGAGTTCTACGCGTTCTATCGTAGCCTGCGCGCCTACCGTGAAAGCTTCGCGAACAAGTCCGACGTTCTGGTCCTGGACCCAAGCAGCGACTTTTTCCACTACCTGGAAAAGGCCAAGCCTTGATGCGACGTTGACCTGAAGCACTCCGCCCGGCGGCTAAAACGTCGGGCGGGGTGATCCTTTGGGAAAACGTGTGTATGATGCGGCAGCCGGGAAATTCCCGGCTTTTTTGCGTCTGCACGTTCGATTGCGGTGTTGGTTGCAGGCGTCGGGTGAAATGACCCGACAGGTTTTTCGAGGAAAGTGCTTGGCGAGGCCGATTCAAGGCCATTCGTCACGTCGCCCTTGCGCGTGGTTTGCGGTTTTTCGCATGGCGCGGGCATTTTCTGCTTCACTCAAGGCCAGCCCGAAAGTTGGCCGCCCGGATCATAGGGGAATGGCGTAATGGCAACGGTAGACCGCTGGCTGCTGCCAGATGGCATCGAAGAAGTACTGCCACCGGAGGCCGCGCGTATCGAAGTAGCGCGTCGGCAGGTGTTGGATCTGTTCCAGAGCTGGGGTTACGAGTTTGTCGTGACCCCGCATATCGAGTACCTGGAATCCCTGCTGACCGGCGCGGGCCAGGACCTGGATCTGCGCACCTTCAAGGTCATCGATCCGCAGTCGGGTCGGCAGATGGGCTTTCGGGCCGACATCACGCCACAAGTGGCGCGCATCGATGCCCACACCCTGCGCCGTGAAGGTCCGAGCCGCCTGTGCTATGCCGGCAGTGTCCTGCATGCCTTGCCGCGTGCCTTGTCGTCTTCGCGCAGCCCGATCCAGCTGGGCGCCGAGCTGTATGGCGACGCGAGCCCGAGCAGCGACGTGGAAGTCATCAGTCTGATGCTGGCCATGCTGCAACTGGCTGACGTGCCGGATGTCCACATGGACCTGGGCCATGTCGGCATCTACCGCGGCCTGGCACGTGCGGCCGGCCTGTCCGGCGAAGTGGAACAGCAGTTGTTCGATGCGTTGCAGCGCAAGGCCATCGACGAAGTCATCAGCCTGACCGAAGGCCTGCCGACACAATTGTCTGGCATGCTGCGGGCATTGGTGGATCTGTGTGGCGGCCGTGAGGTGCTGGGCGCCGCTCGCGAGCGTCTGGCCGGTGCGCCGGCGCCTGTGCTGGCGGCCCTTGATGACTTGTTGGCGATTGCCGAGCGTCTGTCGGTGCGTTTCCCGGAGCTGCCGCTGTATTTCGACCTGGGTGAACTGCGCGGTTATCACTACCACACCGGCGTGGTGTTCGCCGTATTCGTACCGGGCGTCGGCCAGTCCATCGCCCAGGGCGGTCGCTACGACGACATCGGCGCCGATTTCGGTCGTGCCCGTCCGGCGACCGGCTTCTCTACCGATTTGAAAACCCTGGTGACCCTGGGGCGTGCTGAGATCGAGTTACCGTCTGGCGGTATCTGGATGCCTGACAGTACGGATGCGGCACTCTGGCAGATGGTCTGCCAGTTGCGCAGTGAGGGTCAGCGTGTCGTCCAGGCATTGCCTGGGCAACCTTTGGCCGCCGCCCGTGAAGCGGACTGCGACCGGCAATTGATTCAGCAGAACGGGCTTTGGCAAGTATTGCCGCTGGCTTCTTGAGTTTTCCTGCCGGCCATCGCCGGCACCAAGTTTGCGCGAATGAGGACAAGTGTTATGGGTAAGAATGTCGTAGTCCTGGGCACCCAGTGGGGTGATGAGGGCAAAGGCAAGATCGTTGATCTGCTGACCGAACATGCTGCCGCCGTAGTGCGCTACCAGGGTGGCCACAACGCAGGTCACACCTTGGTGATCGACGGTGAGAAAACCGTTCTGCACCTGATCCCCTCGGGCGTGCTGCGCGAAGGCGTGCAGTGCCTGATCGGCAACGGCGTGGTGGTTGCCCCCGACGCCCTGCTGCGGGAAATCATCAAGCTGGAAGAGAAGGGTGTACCGGTGCGCGAACGCCTGCGCATCAGCCCGTCCTGCCCGCTGATCCTGTCCTATCACGTTGCGCTGGACCAGGCCCGTGAAAAGGCCCGTGGCGAGCTGAAGATCGGCACCACCGGTCGCGGCATCGGCCCGGCCTATGAAGACAAGGTCGCCCGTCGCGGCCTGCGCATCGGCGACCTGTTCCACCGCGAACGTTTCGCCGCCAAGCTGGGCGAGTTGCTGGACTACCACAACTTTGTCCTGGTCAATTATTACAAAGAGCCGGCCATCGACTTCCAGAAAACCCTGGACGAGTGCATGGAATACGCCGAGCTGCTCAAGCCGATGATGCTCGACGTCACCGCCGAGTTGCACGAGCTGCGCCGCGCCGGTAAGGACATCATGTTCGAAGGCGCCCAGGGTTCGCTGCTGGACATCGACCACGGCACCTACCCGTACGTCACCAGCTCCAACACCACCGCTGGCGGCATCGCCACCGGTTCGGGTTTTGGCCCGATGTACCTGGACTACATCCTCGGCATCACCAAGGCCTACACCACCCGCGTCGGTTCGGGCCCGTTCCCGACCGAGCTGTTCGACGACGTCGGTGCCTTCCTGGCCAAGCGCGGCCACGAGTTCGGTGCCACCACCGGTCGTGCCCGTCGTTGCGGCTGGTTCGATGCCGTCATCCTGCGTCGCGCCATTGACGTCAACAGCATCTCGGGCCTGTGCCTGACCAAGCTGGACGTGCTGGACGGCCTGGAAACCATCAACATCTGCGTGGGCTACAAGAACCAGGACGGCGCCGTCATCGACGCACCGACCGATGCAGACAGCTACATTGGCCTGGAGCCGGTGTACGAGCAGATGCCAGGCTGGACCGAATCGACCGTGGGCGCCAAGACCCTGGAAGAGCTGCCCGTGGCGGCCCGCAACTACATCAAGCGCGTCGAAGAGCTGGTCGGTGCGCCGATCGACATTATTTCGACGGGGCCGGACCGCAACGAAACCATCGTTCTGCGTCATCCTTTCGCCTGATAAGTCGTTGATGTAACTCACAAAGGACCCTCGTTTGGGTCCTTTGTCGTCTCTGTCTGTCAGACGGCACGACCTTTGCTACGCACCCTTGATAATAAGTACTTCTTGTGAAGTGCCATCAATTTAATGGCGTTAGTAGAGGGATTCCCCTGTGTCGGCCGTTCTCTCACTGTTACAAAGCCGTTTGCTGCGGCCTGTTTTCGTTACGCTCGGTATCGCCCTTTTGGTGCAGGTACTGGTCGCCGTTGCGCTGACCCGAAGCACGGTCACTGCGCTGGAGGCCGACCTGAACGCGCGCCTGGGGGCTGACAGCCAGAAACTCGCCGGTGAGCTGGAGCAGGCCGGGCGTGAAGTCACCTCGAGCCTTGATAACCTTTCCGCCAGCACCCGCCAACGGTTGAACGCCGGTTTGTCCTCGCGGCTGAAGGAGGAGCAGGCCCATCTGCGTGCGACTCTGGAAAAAGACCTGAGGGATTCCGCCAATGATATGGCGCAGCTTTTGGCCTCGGTGGCGCCTCGCGCCATGTGGGACAGCGACGTGCCGACCCTTTCCGAATTCGCCCGCCGCGCCCAGCGCAATCCCAACGTGTTGTTCGTCATCTATGACGACGCTGCCGGCGAACACCTGACTCGTTATCTGAACCGGGAAAACCCGATCAACAAGGCCCTGCTGGAAAAAGGCAAGGGCGAGCGGGCACTGGACAAGGTGCTGGACGCGGCGAAGAACGACCCGTCGGTCTATTACCTCGAAGCGTCGATCAACCCCAACGGTGTGGAAATTGGCAAAGTGCTGATGGGCGTTTCTACCGCCTCGGTAGAAACCGATCTGAAAGCGCTGGACCAGCGCTTCTCGGCCTTGATCGCCAGCAGTGACCAATTGGTCGGTGACAGCCTCAAGGGCGCAGCCGCCGACAGCGCCACCGCCATGCGTGGCCGCCTGGGCTCGGCGCAGGCAACCGCCACGCAAATGCAGACCAATACCGCCGCCACCGTGCAGGAGGCTGCGGGGACTTTGCGCTGGCGCATCGGTCTGGGCCTGGCGCTGGTCGGGTTCGGCGTGCTGGCATTGCTGGCCGTGGTCCTGGGGCGGCGGGTGGTCAATCGCTTGAAGCTGTTGATCGCAGCGATGAACGACCTGGCGGCGGGCGAGGGCGATCTGACCAAGCGTGTACAGATCAGCAGCAAGGATGAAATTGGCGACATGGCTTCGGCGGTCAATCGTTTTGTCGACAAGTTGCAACCTATCGTGCGTGAAGCGGGCGACGTGGCCCAGCGCACCGGCCAGGAAATCGGTGCGATGACCCTGCGCAACTCCGGCGCCGACGCGGCGGCCGGCATGCAGCGCGACGAAGTGGCCGAGAGCCTGCGGGCGTTGTCGCAGATGGCTGATGAGGCGCAGTCGGAAAGCCAGGCGATGCAGGCGGCCCTGCAGCAGGTGGTAGAGATTCGACAGGCCACCGATGAAACGACCCGCACCGCGGCCAAGGTCGGCGGCTTGATCGAAGCGCTGGCCGGACAGGTCGACACCGGGGCGAAGGTCATCGAGCGGCTGGCCCAGCAGAGCGAGCAGATCGAAGTGGTCCTGACGGTTATCCATGGCATCGCCGAGCAAACCAACCTGCTGGCGTTGAACGCGGCCATCGAAGCGGCGCGGGCAGGCGAAACCGGGCGCGGATTTGCGGTGGTGGCGGACGAGGTGCGGGCACTGGCGAGCAAGACCCAGAGTTCGACCGGCGACATCCAGGCGCATATCGTCGCCTTGCAACAAGGTGCGCGCGAAGCGGTGGCTGCGATTGGCCAGGCTGGACGACAAGCGAACGAGGGTCTGGCGGTGCTGCGAGACAGCGCGCGGCTGCAGCAATCAGTGCAGGCTTCGGTCGAGCAGGTCCACGCGGCCATCGGCCTGGCGACCCAGGCAGCGGCGCATCAGGCCCAGGGCGCCCAAGCGGTGCGCGGACGGGTGGAAACCATCCACGCCCAGGCCGAAAAAGCCGCCCAGGCGGTGGTCGAGACCACTGCCAGCGGCAAGGTGTTGGACAGTCTGGCGGCGCAGTTGAAGGCGAGCCTGGGGCAGTTCAGGGCCTGATCGAGATTGCGGCTGGCCCTTCGCGAGCATGCTCGCTCCCACAGGGGTTCTGGCGTCTACAAGACCTGGTACCTGTGGGAGCGCGCCTGCTCGCGAAAGTGATTTCAGCGGCTCAGATACATCCGCGTCGTCAGTAAATAGACCGGCAACCCCGACACCAGGATAAGCAGCGCCGCGTAAGGCGCCGCTGCCGCAAACTCGACGTTCGAGGTATGTGCCCAGACCGCTGTCGCCAGGGTGTTGAGCCCGGTCGGGCTGAGCAGCAAAGTAGCAGTCAGTTCTTTCATCGCGTCCAGGAACACCAGCGCAAATGCCGCCCCCAGCGCCGGGAAGATAATCGGCAAGGTCACCCGGCAAAACGCACTGAAAGAAGAAGCCCCCAGCGTGCGAGCCGCCTCTTCCAGCTGCGGCGCGGCCTTGTTCAGCGCCGTACGCACCGGCGCCTGGGCCAGCGGCAGGAACAGCAGCGCGTAGGCAATCAGCAGCAAGCCCGAGGTCTGATAGAGCGCCGGCACATAGTGCAGCGCGAAATACACCAGGCTCAGGGCAATCACCAGGCCTGGCAGTGCATGCAGCAAATACGGCAGGCGTTCTGCCCATAGCGCCAGGCGCCCCTTGTGACGCACCACCAGCAGGCCGACCGGCACCGCGAGTACAAGGCACAGCGCGGCGCCGCCCAGTGACAGCGCCAGGGATGACAGCAGGGCTTCGCCGATCTCGCCCACCGGGAAGGCGGCGGAAGTGCCCACCGCCAGCCAATACACCAGCATCCCCAGCGGAATACCGCTGCCAATAACCGTCAATGCCGCGCAATACAGCTGACCGAGGAGCGCCCAGGGGCCGAGTCGTACCTGTTCCGCGCGGCGTGCCGCGCCTTGTCCGGTGCGTACGTGGCGGCCCTTGCCGCGCACGCGCAATTCCAGCCACAACAGTGCCAGGCAAAGCACCAACAGCACCGCCGACAGCATGGCGGCATTGGCGTTGCTGAACTCCAGCTCGAATTGTTGATAGATCGCGGTGGTAAACGTTTGCAGTCCGATGATCGACAACGCGCCGAACTCCACCAGCATGTGCAAGGCAATCAATAGTGAGCCGGCCAGCAGCGAAGGCCAGAGCAATGGCAGGGTGACGCGAAAAAACACGCCCCAGCGGTTTTGCCCCAGGGTTCGTGCGGACTCCTCGAGAGAGGGGTCGAGATTGCGTAGCGTTGCCGCCACCGGCAGGAAAATCAGCGGATATTTGGACAGCGTCATGACCAGGATGGCCCCGCCCAGTCCTTCGAATTGCGCGCTGAGCGATACCCAGGTGAAGCTGCTGACAAACGCCGGCACTGCGAATGGCAGGCAGAGGATCACGCCCCAGACCCTGCGTCCCGGCAGATTGCTGCGCTCCAAAAGCCAGGCCAGGGACAGGCCGATCACGCCACAGGCCAGCGTGACACCGATCATCAGCGCCAAGGTGTTGCGCAGCAGGCCGAATACATAAGGCCGCCAGAGCAAGTGCAACGCTTCTGTCCAACCGGCCTGCCAGGCCTTCGCGATGACATACAGGAGCGGCAACGCGCTCAGCAGCACCAGCAGCAGTACCGGGAGCAGCAGACCGATCGACGGGCGCTTGCGCCGGGGAATGTAGCTCCCCGCGGCAGGGGGTGCGTTCAGCGACGGTGTCATCAGTTCAGGCCGACTTCACGTTCCAGCTCCAGGGCTTCTTCAGCATTGCCGAGGTCGGCCGGAGTGACCTTTGGCGGTTCAAGTTCACTGAGCGGCTTGAGGCCACGGTCCGACACCATGCCTTTGTGCAGCGGGTACTCGGCGGACGTCTGGGTAATCACGCGCTGGCCTTCTTCACTGGCCATGTAGGCGAGCAGTTGTTGGGCTTCCTTGGGGTGCTTGCTGGATTTCAGCGCGGCGGCGCTGGACACGGTCACCAGGCCACCGGCATCGCCTCCGGTGAAATAGTGCAGCCTGGAGTCGAGCTGGCCTTTCTCTCGCTGCAGCGCGAACCAGTAGTAATTATTCACCAGGACCGTTGCCACTTCGCCGTTTTCCACGGCCTTGAGGGCAACCATGTTGTTGCTGTAGACCTTGCCGAACGCGCGCAGCCCGGTGAGCCATTCCTCGGCGGCGTCCATCCCGTGCAACTTGATGATGGCGACGGCTTGCTCCTGGAACGCGCCGCTGGTTGGTACAAAGCCGACCTTGCCCTGCCATTGCGGCTGGGCGAAATCGAGGACGGTTTTCGGCAGATCTTTCTCGTCGATCAGTTTGGGGTTGTAGGCAACCACACGCACGCGGGCGGTCACGCCCATCCAGGTGCCATTGCTCGCAACATAATCCTTGGGTAGTACGTTGAACGTGGCGTCGTCGATCTTCGCCAGCAGCCCTTGCTCGCCGAGCTTGTTCAAGGGCGGCGACTCTTCGGTGTAGATCACGTCGGCAGGAGAGCGCTCGCCTTCTTCGACAACCTGGCTGGCAAGCTGGTTGCTGCTGCCCTTGCGCACGTTGACGTGGATGCCGGTCTTGGCCTCGAAGGCCTTGGCCAGTTCATCGCCAACTTCTTTGTGCTGGCCGTTGTAGAGAGTCAGTTCCACCTTGTCGGCGGCTTGGGTGAGGGGCGTTGCGAGGGTCAGGCCGAGCAGGGTGCAGGTCAGGGCGCGGCGCAGGGTGGTTCGAAACATCATTCGCGGGGGTTCCTCACTGTCGTGTAGCAAAAACTTGTAACAATGATAAACGATATTGTTTCTCATGTGCGTCTTGACGATAAGTGGGGGAGTCTGCGTGGCGAGGGAGCTTGTCCCCGCTGGGCTACGCAGCAGCACCCAGGCGTCTGATGAATTGATGGGGAGGGCTATGCCCTCCAGCGGGAGCAAGCTCCCTCGCCACAGGGCCTCTAGCCCGGAAATGCAAAAACCCGCTTTCGCGGGTTTTTGTGAGGTTCAAGGTACGTAAACCTTGAAGCTTGAATTGGTGCCCAGAAGAAGACTCGAACTTCCACGACCTTGCGGTCACCAGCACCTGAAGCTGGCGTGTCTACCAATTTCACCATCTGGGCAGTATCTTCAGCGTTGCCGCTGTTGATGTCGCGCACTATACGGAGCGCATTTTGATCTGTAAACCCCTGTTTTTGTTTTGGTAATTGCCAAAACGAAACGGCGGGGGCAAAAATGCAAAAACCCGCTTTCGCGGGTTTCTGTAAAAGCTCGCAGACATTATCTGCTGCTTGAAATTGGTGCCCAGAAGAAGACTCGAACTTCCACGACCTTGCGGTCACCAGCACCTGAAGCTGGCGTGTCTACCAATTTCACCATCTGGGCAATATCGACAACGTGTGTGCGTCGTCGATGGCGCGCACTATACGGAGCGTGTTTTTAACTGTAAACCCCTCGGTGCAAAAAAAAAGCTAAATTTCACGAGCGGTGCAATCACAGGCTTTAAAGGCGTGTCAAAAGGCTTTAGAAAAGGCATCTGACGCTTGAAATTTCCCGTTTCATTACGCCTATGCCAAACTAACCCGCATATAGACAAGGTGAAAACTCTCTAATGGCCGATTGGCAGTCCCTCGATCCCGAGGCCGCTCGTGAAGCGGAAAAATATGAAAACCCTATTCCTAGCCGCGAACTGATCCTGGCGCATCTCGCCGATCGGGGTTCGCCTGCTAGCCGTGAGCAGTTGGTCGAAGAATTCGGTCTGACCACCGAGGACCAGCTCGAGGCCCTGCGCCGCCGTCTGCGCGCCATGGAGCGCGACGCTCAACTGATCTATACCCGCCGTGGCACTTATGCGCCGGTCGACAAGCTCGATCTGATCCTGGGTCGTATTGCCGGGCACCGCGACGGCTTTGGCTTCCTGATTCCGGATGACGGCAGTGACGACCTGTTCATGAGCCCGGCGCAGATGCGCCTGGTGTTCGACGGCGACCGCGCCCTGGCCCGTGTCTCCGGCCTGGATCGCCGTGGGCGTCGTGAGGGTGTGATCGTCGAAGTGGTGTCTCGTGCCCACGAGACCATTGTCGGTCGTTATTTCGAAGAGGGCGGCATCGGTTTTGTCGTCGCCGACAACCCGAAGATCCAGCAGGAAGTGCTGGTGACGCCGGGCCGCAACGCCAACGCCCAGGTCGGCCAGTTCGTCGAGGTGAAAATCACCCACTGGCCAACCCCGCGCTTCCAGCCGCAAGGCGACGTGGTGGAAGTGGTCGGCAACTACATGGCCCCGGGCATGGAAATCGACGTTGCCCTGCGCACCTATGACATCCCCCACGTCTGGCCTGAGGCGGTGCTCAAGGAAGCTGCCAAGCTCAAGCCGGAAGTCGAAGAGAAGGACAAAGAGAAGCGCATCGATCTACGCCATCTGCCATTCGTCACCATTGACGGCGAAGACGCCCGGGACTTCGACGACGCGGTCTACTGCGAAGCCAAGCCAGGCAAGTTGCGCTTGTTCTCCGGCGGCTGGAAGTTGTACGTGGCGATTGCTGACGTCTCCAGCTACGTGAAGCTCGGCTCGGCACTGGATGCCGAGGCCCAGGTGCGCGGCAACTCGGTGTATTTCCCCGAGCGCGTCGTGCCGATGCTGCCCGAGCAGTTGTCCAACGGCCTGTGTTCGCTCAATCCCCAAGTCGATCGCCTGGCCATGGTTTGCGAGATGGATATCTCCAAATCCGGCGAGATGACCAACTACTGCTTCTATGAAGCGGTGATCCATTCCCATGCCCGCCTGACCTACAACAAGGTCAGTGCGATGCTGGAAACGCCGAAACTCGCCGAATCGCGCAAGCTGCGCGGCGAGTACACCGACGTGGTGCCGCACCTCAAGCAGCTCTATGCGCTGTACAAGGTATTGCTGGCGGCGCGTCACGTGCGGGGCGCGATCGATTTCGAAACCCAGGAAACCCGGATCATCTTCGGTACCGAGCGCAAGATCGCCGAGATCCGTCCGACGATTCGCAACGACGCCCACAAGCTGATCGAGGAATGCATGCTGGCGGCCAACGTGGCCACGGCCGAGTTCCTGAAGAAGCATGAAATTCCTGCGTTGTACCGCGTCCACGACGGTCCGCCGCCAGAGCGTCTGGAAAAATTGCGGGCATTCCTGGGCGAGCTTGGCCTGTCGTTGCACAAGGGCAAGGAAGGTCCGTCGCCGAAGGATTACCAGGCCTTGCTGGCGAGCATCAAGGATCGTCCGGATTTCCACCTGATCCAGACCGTGATGCTGCGTTCGCTGAGCCAGGCGGTGTACAGCGCCGACAACCAGGGCCACTTCGGCCTGAATTACGAAGCCTACACCCACTTCACTTCGCCGATCCGTCGCTACCCCGACCTGCTCACGCACCGGGCGATTCGCAGCGTGATCCACTCGAAGATGGACACCCCGCACGTCAAGCGTGCCGGCGCGATGACCATCCCCAAGGCGCGTATCTACCCGTACGACGAGGCGGCCCTGGAGCAGCTCGGCGAGCAATGCTCGATGAGCGAGCGACGTGCCGACGAAGCGACCCGCGACGTGGTGAACTGGCTCAAGTGCGAGTACATGAAGGATCGCGTGGGTGAGTCTTTCCCGGGCGTGATCACCGCCGTGACCGGTTTCGGCCTGTTCGTCGAGCTGACCGACATCTACGTCGAAGGCCTGGTGCATGTCACCGCGCTGCCGGGCGACTACTACCACTTCGATCCCGTGCATCACCGCCTGGCGGGCGAGCGCACCGGTCGCAGCTTCCGTCTTGGCGATACCGTTGAAGTGCGGGTGATGCGCGTCGATCTGGACGAGCGCAAGATCGACTTCGAGATGGCCGAAAAAACCATCAGCGCGCCGATCGGTCGCAAGAAGCGCGGCACCGAAACGGCTGCGCCAGCAACCAAGACCGCCGCCGAGCCTGCCCCGGCCAAGGCGGGGCGCCGTGGTTCGGCCAAGGAGAAGGCTGTCGAGGCCTATCGCCCTAGCGATGCGGCGGCGAAAAATGCCGAGTTGCGCAAAAGCCGTGAAATGAAACAGGCGTTGCTGGCCGAAGCCAAGAACGGTGGTAAAGCGGCGTCTGGGGGAAAGACCGGAAGGTCGACCCCGGACAAGGCGACCAGCAAGCCGAGCAAGCACCGTAAAGGTCCGCCGAAAGCGGGCTCGTCCCCAGCCAAAAGTGGCGGGGCGCGTAAACCCAAGGGCAAGTCATGAGTCAGCTGGAAAAAATCTACGGTGTGCATGCCGTGGAGGCGCTGTTGCGTCACCACCCCAAGCGGGTCAAGCAGATCTGGTTGGCGGAAGGACGCAGCGATCCGCGTGTCCAGACGTTGATCGAGCTGGCGGGCGAGAATCGCGTGGCGGTCGGCCAGGCCGAGCGGCGTGAGATGGACGCCTGGGTTGAAGGCGTGCACCAGGGTGTCGTGGCCGAAGTCAGCCCGAGCCAGGTCTGGGGCGAGGCGATGCTCGACGAGCTGCTCGATCGCACCGAGGGCGCGCCCTTGCTGCTGGTGCTGGACGGCGTGACCGACCCGCACAACCTCGGCGCCTGCCTGCGTTCGGCGGATGCCGCCGGGGCGTTGGCGGTGATCGTGCCAAAAGACAAGTCGGCCACCCTGACCCCGGTAGTGCGTAAAGTCGCCTGCGGCGCGGCGGAAGTGATCCCGCTGGTGGCCGTGACCAACCTGGCGCGCACCCTGGAAAAACTCCAGCAGCGCGGCTTGTGGGTCGTCGGCACGGCGGGCGAGGCCGAGGTCAGCATCTATGACCAGGACCTGACCGGCCCGACCATCCTGATCATGGGCGCCGAAGGCAAAGGCATGCGCCGCCTGACCCGCGAGCATTGCGACTACTTGGTCAAGCTGCCGATGGCCGGCAGTGTCAGCAGTCTCAACGTCTCGGTTGCCACCGGCGTGTGCCTGTTCGAAGCCCAGCGCCAGCGTGGGGCCAAGGCTGCCGCCAAAAAGCCCTGATCGCAGTACCTCCTTGTGGGAGCGAGCCTGCTCGCGAAAGCGGACTGACATTCGATAACTATGTTGAATGACGCACCGCTTTCGCGAGCAGGCTCGCTCCCACATTGGTCTGTGTGTAACTGAAAGTGATGACTGTTCAAATAATCGCCAATTGCCTTGCGCCGCCCTCGACCCTTCTCTACAATTGCGCCCCTTGCTGTGATGGCAGGCACTTACGTGTCTAGCGTCCTCAAGTCCATAAGTGTCATTCACTCCTTGTCTGACCGTTTTTGAGCGGCAGGCTACAACCCGTAAGGAGCATTCATGCGTCATTACGAAATCATCTTTTTGGTCCACCCGGATCAAAGCGAGCAAGTCGGCGGCATGGTTGAGCGTTACACCAAGCTGATCGAAGAAGACGGCGGCAAAATCCACCGTCTGGAAGATTGGGGCCGTCGTCAACTGGCCTACGCAATCAACAATGTTCACAAGGCTCACTACGTGATGCTGAACGTTGAGTGCACCGGCAAGGCCCTGGCCGAGCTGGAAGACAACTTCCGCTACAACGATGCAGTGATCCGTAACCTGGTCATCCGTCGCGAAGAAGCCGTCACCGGCCAATCCGAGATGCTCAAGGCTGAAGAAAACCGCAGTGAGCGCCGTGAGCGTCGCGACCGTCCTGAGCACTCTGACAGCGCCGATGGCGATGACAGCGATAGCGACAGCGACAACAGCGATAACGCTGACGAGTAATCCACGGACCTTTTAAGGAGCCAATCACATGGCACGTTTCTTCCGTCGTCGTAAATTCTGCCGCTTCACCGCTGAAGACGTGAAAGAGATCGATTACAAAGATCTCAACACTCTGAAAGCCTACGTATCCGAGACCGGCAAAATCGTTCCAAGCCGTATCACCGGTACCAAAGCACGTTATCAGCGTCAGCTGGCCACCGCTATCAAGCGCGCCCGCTTCCTGGCCCTGCTGGCCTACACCGACAGCCACGGCCGCTGAGACCGGGCAGTCGATACGTAGCAAAGGATTGAATGCATGCGCGCCTTAGCTGAGTTCATCATGCGCGGTCGTATGCAGGCCACTCTCGTAGTGGCTGGATGCGCGGCATTGCCGTTGTTGTATTGGTTGGGTGCTGCCGCGGTGAGTCTCGTACTCCTGCGGCGCGGATTGAGGGACGCCCTTGGCGTTCTTGCTCTGGGACTGCTGCCGGCCTTGCTCTGGTGGTTGTATTCCGCTGACCCGCGGGCACTGATGGTGCTGCTGGGGTCTTCGGCGCTGGCGTTGGTGTTGCGCGCCAGCGAATCCTGGAACCGCGTGCTGCTGGTCAGCATAGCGATGGGAGTGGTGTTTTCAGTGGTGCTCGGGGTGGCTTTCGCACCCCAGATCGAGATGCTCTCGCAGGCTTTGATAAAAATCCTGCCCGAGGCCCTCGGTGATCTCTACCAACAGATGTCGGCAGAGGAGCAGGCGCGTTTCGCGTCCCTGATCGCACCGGTCCTGACCGGCCTGATTGCGGCCTTGTTGCAAATCGTCAGTGTGCTGAGCCTGATTATCGGGCGCTACTGGCAAGCGTTGTTGTACAACCCGGGTGGTTTTGGTCGCGAATTTCGCGCCATTCGTTTCCCGCTCGGGCTGGCGATGTTACTGCTGGCGGGCATGCTCCTGGGGCCGAATTTCGGTCCGCAGATGGCCATGCTCACGCCGTTGTGCAGTGTACCGCTGGTGTTTGCCGCCCTGGCCCTGATTCACGGGCTTGTGGCGCAAAAGCGACTGGCCAGGTTCTGGCTGGTCGGGTTGTACGTCACGTTGTTGCTGTTCATGCAGCTGATCTATCCGTTGCTGGTGGTCCTGGCCATCGTCGACAGCCTGATTGATTTTCGCGGTCGTATGGCGCCGAAAGACGCCGACAACGCGAACGGTGAAGGTTAAAAGTTAGAGGATTTTCACATGCAACTGATCCTTCTGGAAAAAATCGCCAACCTGGGCAACCTGGGCGACAAAGTAAACGTTAAGGCCGGTTACGGCCGTAACTACCTGCTGCCTTTCGGCAAAGCCACCGCTGCGACCGCTGCCAACCTGGCTGCGTTCGAAGAGCGTCGCGCTGAGCTGGAAAAAGCCGCCGCAGACCGTAAGGCATCTGCTGAAAGCCGTGCTGCCCAACTGGCCGAGCTGGAAGTGACCATCACTGCCACCGCTGGCGACGAAGGCAAGCTGTTCGGTTCGATCGGTACTCACGACATCGCTGACGCACTGACCGCCTCCGGCGTTGAAGTTGCGAAAAGCGAAGTTCGTCTGCCGAACGGCACCATACGCAACGTAGGTGAATTCGACGTAGCCGTGCACCTGCACGCCGAAGTTGAAGCCACCGTACGCGTTGTCGTGGTAGCAGCCTAAGCAACACCTGTCGGTTGGCACCCTCGGGCGCCAACCGGTAACATCGGGCACGATCCTGTCTACAGGTCGTGCCCTTTGTCTTTCTGCAATTCCTGATTTTCATAACCTGACGTGGCCATGAACGAAATCACCGCCCCCGAGCAATACGATCTGCAAACCGCTGCCTTGAAGGTGCCTCCGCATTCCATCGAGGCCGAACAGGCCGTACTCGGTGGCCTGATGCTGGACAACAACGCCTGGGAACGCGTGCTCGATCAAGTTTCCGACGGCGATTTCTATCGGCATGACCACCGCCTGATTTTCCGCGCGATCGCCAAGTTGGCCGATCAGAACATGCCGATCGACGTCGTGACCCTGGCCGAGCAATTGGACAAGGAAGGTCAGACATCCCAGGTCGGCGGCCTCGGTTACCTCGGCGAACTGGCGAAAAACACGCCGTCGGTCGCCAACATCAAGGCCTACGCCCAGATCGTGCGCGAGCGGGCGACCTTGCGCCAGTTGATCGGCATCAGCACTGAGATTGCCGACAGTGCGTTCAACCCGGAAGGTCGCACCGCCGCTGAGATTCTCGACGAAGCCGAGCGGCAGATCTTCCAGATCGCCGAGGCGCGGCCGAAGACCGGCGGCCCGGTGAGCGTCAACGACCTGCTGACAAAGGCCATCGACCGCATCGACACCTTGTTCAACACCGACAACGCCATTACCGGCCTGTCCACCGGCTACACCGACCTCGACGAGAAGACCAGCGGCCTGCAGCCGTCCGACTTGATCATCGTCGCCGGCCGTCCGTCCATGGGGAAGACCACCTTTGCGATGAACCTGGTGGAAAACGCCGTGCTACGCAGCGAAAAGGCTGTGCTGGTGTACTCCCTCGAGATGCCAGGCGAATCGCTGATCATGCGTATGCTTTCGTCCCTCGGGCGTATCGACCAGACCAAGGTCCGTTCCGGCCAGCTGGAAGACGACGATTGGCCGCGCCTCACCTCGGCGGTGAACCTGCTCAACGACCGCAAGCTGTTCATCGACGATACCGCCGGTATCAGCCCGTCGGAAATGCGCGCCCGAACCCGTCGCCTGGTGCGTGAGCACGGCGAGGTCGGGCTGATCATGATCGACTACCTGCAGTTGATGCAGATCCCCGGTTCCAGCGGCGACAACCGGACCAACGAGATTTCCGAGATCTCCCGTTCCCTCAAGGCCCTGGCCAAGGAATTCAACTGCCCAGTCGTTGCCCTTTCGCAGTTGAACCGTTCCCTGGAACAGCGCCCCAACAAGCGTCCGGTGAACTCGGACTTGCGGGAATCCGGAGCGATCGAGCAGGACGCCGACGTCATCATGTTCGTTTACCGTGACGAGGTGTATCACCCCGAGACGGAACACAAGGGCATCGCCGAAATCATCATCGGCAAGCAGCGGAACGGCCCGATCGGCTTCATCCGCCTGGCGTTTATCGGCAAATACACGCGCTTCGAAAACCTGGCGCCGGGTAGCTACAATTTTGATGATGACGAGTAGATCTGTTCGCTTGACCCGCCTTTGTGGCGAGGGAGCTTGCTCCCGCTGGGCTGCGTAGCAGCCCCCCAGTTTGCACATGTAATCCAGGTGTGCCGGGGATCCGGCTGCTGTGCAGCCGGGCGGGGCCAAGCTCCCTCGCCACAATTGGTTATTTTTTGTGCTATATTCCGCGCCCGCGATTTTTCATCTTCTATACCGGTCATCGACATGCAAGCAGCCAAGCCGTTATTTGACTATCCCAAGTACTGGGCCGAATGTTTCGGCCCAGCGCCGTTCCTGCCGATGAGCAGGGAGGAGATGGATCAGCTCGGCTGGGATTCGTGCGACATCATCATCGTGACCGGTGATGCCTACGTCGATCATCCGTCGTTCGGCATGGCGATCATTGGCCGCCTGCTGGAAGCCCAGGGCTTTCGCGTTGGCATCATTGCCCAGCCGAACTGGCAGTCCAAAGACGACTTCATGAAGCTCGGCGAGCCCAACCTGTTCTTCGGCGTCGCGGCCGGCAACATGGACTCGATGATCAACCGCTACACCGCCGACAAGAAAATCCGTTCCGATGACGCCTACACCCCAGGCGGCTTGGCGGGCAAGCGGCCGGACCGTGCGAGCCTGGTCTACAGCCAGCGCTGCAAGGAAGCCTACAAGCACGTGCCCAT
Organism: Pseudomonas sp. R1-15; assembly: GCF_051132085.1. Taxonomy (NCBI): domain Bacteria; kingdom Pseudomonadati; phylum Pseudomonadota; class Gammaproteobacteria; order Pseudomonadales; family Pseudomonadaceae; genus Pseudomonas; species Pseudomonas sp. R1-15. The sequence continues at coordinate 621,293 of NZ_CP071660.1, forward strand.
CGTACTCGGCGGTATCGAAGCGTCCCTGCGCCGCATCGCCCATTACGATTACTGGCAGGACCGGGTGCGCAATTCGATCCTGATCGACGCCTGCGCCGACATCCTGCTCTACGGCAACGCCGAGCGGGCGATTGTCGAAGTCGCCCAGCGCCTGTCCTACGGCCACAAGATCGAAGACATCACCGACGTGCGCGGCACCGCGTTCATCCGTCGCGACACGCCGCAAGGCTGGTACGAAGTCGATTCCACGCGCATCGACCGTCCGGGCAAGATCGACAAGATCATCAACCCGTACGTGAATACCCAGGATACGCAAGCCTGCGCCATCGAGCAGGAGAAGGGGCCGGTCGACGACCCGAGCGAAGCCAAGGTCGTACAGATCCTGGCGAGCCCGAAGATGACCCGCGACAAGACCGTGATCCGCCTGCCGTCGGTGGAAAAGGTCCGTGGCGACGCGGTGCTCTACGCCCACGCCAACCGCGTGTTGCACCTGGAAACCAACCCGGGCAACGCCCGTGCCCTGGTGCAGAAGCACGGCGACGTCGACGTCTGGTTCAACCCACCGCCCATTCCGATGACCACTGAAGAAATGGACTACGTGTTTGGCATGCCTTACGCGCGCGTCCCGCATCCGGCGTACGGCAAGGAAAAAATCCCCGCCTACGACATGATCCGTTTCTCGGTGAACATCATGCGCGGCTGCTTTGGCGGCTGCACCTTCTGCTCGATCACCGAGCATGAAGGTCGAATCATCCAGAACCGTTCCGAAGAGTCGATCATTCGTGAGATCGAAGAGATCCGCGACAAGGTCCCTGGTTTCACCGGGGTCATTTCCGACCTCGGCGGCCCGACCGCGAACATGTACCGCATCGCCTGCAAGAGCCCGGAAATCGAATCCGCGTGCCGCAAGCCGTCCTGCGTGTTCCCAGGCATCTGCCCGAACCTCAATACCGACCACTCGTCGCTGATCCAGCTGTACCGCAGCGCCCGTGCGTTGCCTGGGGTGAAGAAGATCCTCATTGCCTCCGGCCTGCGTTACGACCTTGCGGTCGAGTCGCCGGAGTACGTCAAGGAGCTGGTGACTCACCACGTCGGCGGTTACCTGAAGATCGCCCCGGAGCACACCGAGGAAGGTCCGCTCAACCAGATGATGAAGCCGGGCATCGGCAGCTATGACAAATTCAAGCGGATGTTCGAGAAGTACACCAAGGAAGCCGGGAAAGAGCAGTACCTGATTCCATACTTCATCGCGGCTCACCCGGGCACTACCGACGAAGACATGATGAACCTGGCGCTTTGGCTCAAGGGCAACGGCTTCCGGGCCGACCAGGTGCAGGCGTTCTATCCGTCGCCGATGGCCACGGCCACCGCGATGTACCACTCGGGCAAGAACCCGCTGCGCAAGGTCACCTACAAGAGCGACGCGGTGACCATCGTCAAGAGCGAAGAGCAGCGCCGCCTGCACAAGGCATTCCTGCGTTATCACGACCCGAAAGGCTGGCCGATGCTGCGCGAAGCGCTGACCCGCATGGGCCGCGCCGACCTGATCGGGCCGGGCAAGAACCAGTTGATCCCGCTGCACCAGCCGGCGACCGACAGCTACCAGAGCGCTCGTCGCAAGAACTCGACGCCGGCTGGCAGCCATAAGGTGGGCAAGGAAACCACCAAGATCCTGACCCAGCACACCGGTTTGCCACCGCGCGCGAGCGACGGCGGTAACGCCTGGGACAAACGCGAGCAAGCCAAGGCCGCTGCGTTCGCCCGTAATCAGAAGGCTGCCAAGGAGCGCAAGGATGCGGCCAAGGGCAAGGGACCGAAGCCTGCGCGCAAGCCGGTTGTGCCGCGCTGATCGCCCCGCCCGGTTGCAAGACGCCAGCCTGAGTGCTGGCGTTTTGCTTTCTAGCGGCAGTGCTGGCCGTTTGTTATCGTGGCGCCCGCCAAACGGCGTAACGGCGGATAACATAGCTTTTGTGGCGAGGGAGCTTGCTCCCGCTGGGCTGCGAAGCGGCCCCAAACAATCCCATGCAATGTTCCCAGGCAGACCGTGCCGGCCGGTTTACGACGGCTTCGCCGCCGAGCGGGAGCAAGCTCCCTCGCCACAGGTGTTCGATGTGGATAAAGGCCCACTTTCCGATTCTCAAGGACGATTCATATGAGTACCCCTTTGCCGGGCATCGGCATGGATAACAGCATTTCCCAGCGAATGGCTCGCCAGCGCATCGAAAGCCAGATCAACCTGCCACGATTGTTCGCCGCCATTGACGCCGATCCCGGCATCGTCGGTGCCGGTGTGGTGTATATCGACGCTGAGTTCAACGTGGTGACTTTGCGCGAGTTCAAGCCCATTTGCAGCATCAAGCCAAAGCGAATCATTTTGCGCGAGGCGCAGAAATATATTGCGCCGGCTCAGTTTGCTCAGCAGGTGCAGGACAATCCACGGGAATCACGACTGGTTGGCGAAGCGATCAATACCTCGTTGTCGTGCGCTGGGGCCGTTATCGGTTGGGTAGTGGTACTCAGCGGTTCCGTTGCTATTCCATTCTCTGCGGGGGCCAGCACTGCAATCGCTGTTCTGGGTTACACCGCCGCTGCGGCCAGCACGGCGCAGTGTTTTACCAGCGGTTATCGCATGCGCAATGAAATGGTTAACCCCGCCCGAAATGATCAGCTCGATAGTGAAGAGTGGTACCAGTACACCATGATCGCATTGGACGCTGCGTCGTTGGTTGGGGTTGGAGCATCGTCGCTGACGACGCTCAAACTGGTCAGATTGAACAAAGCTGCGACGGGCAAAAGTGTGCGGGAAGTACTTCGGGGATTGAATCGTCAGGAACGAGCCAAACTCACCAAAGAATTGCTGAGTATCAATGACCCGCGCTTGACCTCCAAATTGCTCAAATTGAAACAACTGTCTGGCGAGCTACCCAAGCGTTTTACGTCCACTCAAATCAAGCATGCCACGGTCACGCAGATTCGGGATGCTTTGGGAGCTGCCATCGGCTTCACCGGAAGCGCGATTTCTGGGAATGTCCGGACTATTGCTGTAGGGCTGTATGAGGAGATTGAGGAGTGAGTGTCCAGCCCAGCATCCGCCAATTTCTGTCGCAATATTTTCCGGTCTTCATAGGCGCGATATTCGCATCGATTTTTTCTTTGGTTTTTGCTGTTCCACTGTTTTTTGATAGCTATTTTGGGACGCTATCAATGGCGGATAACGTGAAGTGGTCTTTCTGGGGGGGCATCACGCTTACGCTTGTTGTGGTGCATTGCAACTTCATGATTGCGCGCGGACGTCCATTCTGGGTATGGCCGTTGGTAGGGGTGTCTGGGTTGTGTTTTTTATGTGTATTACCCACTATCGAATATCGACCTGATTCGCTGATCTACAGTTTGAGTTTATTTTTTCCATCGGTTGCTCTGTTGCTGCTCAACAGCAAACGCCACCGCGAAATGCGCCGCAAGCTCGTCGAAATCCGCCACCAGCGTGAACGCATCATCCAATCCGCCAAGGCCTCGCGTCCGCGCCGTTGAGTCGATTTGCTACCGCCCGCGCCGCATTTATGTGCGGCCTTTGCAGATCAATACAGGCATCGCGCGGTTTTAGTGCTCTACTGCCCTGAGTAGACGTAGAAAGTGTCCGACCTGCCTGCATGGCATAAGTCTTGCGCCGCTTTCGATAACGCCCAGGCTCCGCAGGAGGCACGCCGTGTCGATCCATGTCGCTTTGCACCATGTCACACACTATCGCTACGAGCGCGCTGTCGAACTCGGTCCGCAGATCGTGCGCCTGCGCCCGGCCGCCCATAGCCGTACGCGTATTCTTTCGTATGCGCTGAAGGTCTCGCCCGATCAGCACTTCATCAACTGGCAACAAGACCCTCAGGGCAATTACCTGGCGCGGCTGGTGTTCCCGGAAAAGACCGATGAGCTGCGGGTCGAGGTCGATCTGGTCGCCGAGATGGCAGTGTTCAATCCATTCGATTTTTTCCTCGAGCCCTACGCCGAGAAAATTCCGTTTACGTATGCGACCGACGAAAAACACGAGCTGATGCCCTATCTGGAAAAACTGCCGCTGACGCCGAAGTTCAAGGCTTATCTGGACGGCATCGACCGCACGCCGCTGCCGGCGGTGGACTTCCTGGTGGGGTTGAACCAGCGCCTGAGCGAAGACATCGGTTACCTGATCCGCATGGAGCCCGGCGTGCAGACGCCGGAGCACACCCTGGAGCATGCGTCCGGTTCCTGCCGGGATTCGGCCTGGCTGCTGGTGCAACTGTTGCGTCATCTGGGCCTGGCGGCGCGGTTTGTCTCCGGTTACCTGATCCAACTGACCGCCGATGTGAAAAGCCTCGACGGCCCGTCCGGTACGGAAGTGGACTTCACGGACCTGCACGCCTGGTGCGAGGTGTACCTGCCCGGCGCCGGCTGGATCGGCCTGGACGCCACGTCCGGGTTGTTCGCCGGTGAAGGGCATATCCCCTTGGCTTGTAGTCCCGATCCGTCCTCGGCAGCGCCGATCAGCGGCCTGGTGGAACCTTGCGAGTGCCAGTTCAGCCACGAGATGTCCGTCGAGCGAATCTGGGAGGCGCCACGGGTCACCAAGCCATACACCGAAGAGCAATGGCAGGCGATCCAGGCGTTGGGCCGGCAGATCGACAGCGACCTGCTGGAGGGCGACGTGCGCCTGACCATGGGCGGCGAGCCGACCTTCGTTTCCATCGACGATCCGGACGGCGCCGAGTGGAATACCGCAGCGCTCGGCCCGGACAAGCGTCGCCTCTCCGCCGAGTTGTTCCAGCGCATGCGCAAGCACTACGCGCCCGAGGGGCTGGTGCACTTCGGCCAGGGCAAGTGGTACCCCGGCGAGCAACTGCCGCGGTGGTCGCTCAACTGTTATTGGCGGCGTGACGGCGTGCCGATCTGGCGCGACAACGCGCTGATCGCCGACGAACAGCAGGACTACGGCGCCGATGGCGAACTGGCCGGGCGCTTCCTGGCGAGTGTCGCCGAACGCCTGAATATTCCTGCGCGGTTCGTCTTCGCGGCCTACGAAGATAATTTCCATTACCTCTGGCGCGAGGGTAATTTGCCTTCGAACGTGACAGCCGAGGACCCTCGGCTCGAGGATCCCCTGGAGCGGGCGCGGTTGCGCAAGGTCTTCAGCCAGGGCCTGGACAAAGTGGTCGGCCAGGTCCTGCCATTGGCGCGCACCGCCAAGGGCGATCAATGGCAAAGCGGCCGCTGGTATTTGCGCGACAGCCATTGTCGGCTGGTGCCGGGCGATTCGCCGCTGGGCTATCGCTTGCCGCTGGCGTCGCAGCCATGGGTGACGGCAGCCGAGTATCCGTTCATCCATCCCACCGACCCGAACCAGGACTTGCCCGAGTTGCCTGGCACCGAGCAGCTCACCCATCACGGCGAGCCGGCCTTGGAGCAGGAGCGCGCGCCGAAAATCGACGAATCGGCCGATTGGCTGACGCGCACTGCGTTCTGTGCCGAGGCCAGGGAAGGGCGGCTCTATCTGTTCATGCCGCCGCTGGAGCGGGTCGAGGATTACCTGGAACTGGTCAGCGCCATCGAGGCAACAGCCGAAGAACTGGGCTGCCCTGTGCTGCTGGAAGGTTACGAGCCGCCGAGCGATCCGCGCCTGAGCAATTTTCGCATCACGCCTGACCCGGGCGTCATCGAGGTCAACGTGCAACCGTCGGCGACCTGGGATGAGCTGGTCGAGCGCACCGAGTTTCTTTACGAGCAGGCGCGGCTGAACCGGCTGACCACCGAAAAATTCATGATCGACGGTCGACACACAGGCACCGGTGGCGGTAACCATTTCGTCCTGGGCGGCGCGACGCCGGCTGACTCGCCCTTCCTGCGTCGTCCCGACTTGCTGCGCAGCCTGATCAGCTACTGGCATAACCATCCGTCGTTGTCCTACCTGTTTTCCGGACTGTTCATCGGCCCGACGTCCCAGGCGCCCCGCGTGGACGAGGCGCGCAACGACGCGTTATATGAACTGGAGATCGCCTTCGCGCAAATGCCCGAGCCCGGCGAAGCGTGCCCGCCCTGGCTGGTGGACCGATTGCTGCGCAACCTGTTGATCGACGTGACCGGTAATACCCACCGCGCCGAGTTCTGCATCGACAAGCTCTATTCACCGGACGGCGCCACCGGGCGTCTCGGCTTGCTGGAGCTGCGCGCTTTCGAAATGCCGCCCCACGCCCGCATGAGCCTGGCCCAGCAGTTGCTGCTGCGGGCGCTGGTGGCGCGGTTCTGGCGTGAACCCTACGCGCCGGCGAAACTGGCGCGCTGGGGTACTGAGCTGCACGATCGCTTCTTGCTGCCGCATTTCATTGAGCAGGATTTTGCCGATGTCATCGACGATCTCAATGTCGCCGGTTATCCGCTGCGGGCCGAGTGGTTCGCCGCGCACCTGGAGTTCCGCTTTCCCAAGGTCGGCGATTACGCGGTCAATGGTATCGAGCTGCAGTTGCGTCAGGCGCTGGAACCCTGGCATGTACTGGGAGAGGAGGGCACGGCGGGGGGCACCGTACGCTACGTGGACTCGTCCCTGGAGCGCTTGCAGGTCAAGCTCAGCGGCCTGGCGCCACAACGTTATCTGCTGACTTGCAACGGCGTACCGGTACCCTTGCAACCCACCGGTCGAGTCGGTGAGTTCGTCGCCGGGGTACGTTTCCGCGCCTGGCAACCGGCCAACTGCCTGCAACCGACCATCCCGGTCCATGCGCCGCTGGTATTCGATGTGCTCGACACCTGGATGCAACGTTCGCTGGGCGGCTGTCAGTACCACGTGGCGCATCCGGGCGGGCGCAACTATGACAGCCTGCCGGTCAACGCCAACGAAGCGGAGAGCCGGCGGATGGCGCGTTTCTTCCGGATCGGGCACACGCCTGGGAAACTTCCGATACCGAACCTGGCAACGGATGACGAATTTCCCTTCACTCTCGATCTGCGACGCTTCCAAGGGGCATTGAAGCGATAGATTTACCCTGTGGCGAGGGAGCTTGCTCCCGCCGGGCTGCGCAGCGGCCCCAGGATTTTACGGTCGCTGCGCAACCGAGCGGGAGCAAGCTCCCTCGCCACGATGATTGCCCCTGAGGCCTCTTGCCGGATTCAGCTCAAACATACCTATCCGGGTGTCATCTGCCTGCGCTAGTCTCACCTTTCATTGCCGTCCTGCCGAGCTTTCCATGCCTGACCTGCTTGACCGTTACCCGTTGACGACGGGCACCTATCACGAATTGCTGGATGACAGCGGTGCGGTGCGTGCGCATTGGCGGCGGCTGTTCGACCAATTGCAGCGCAGCACGCCGGCTCAGTTGATCCAGCGCCAGGCATTGCTCGCCCGGCAGATCCAGGAAAATGGCGTCACCTATAACGTCTATGCAGACCCCAAGGGAGCTGATCGGCCTTGGGAGCTGGACCTGCTGCCCCATGTCATCGACGCTCGGGAATGGACGCAACTGTCGGCAGGCATTGCCCAGCGGGCACGCTTGCTCAATGCCGTGCTGGCCGACCTGTACGGGCCGCAGCGGCTGATCAGCGAGGGGCTGTTGCCGGCGGAGCTGGTATTCGGGCACAACAATTTCCTTTGGCCCTGCCAGGGCATCACACCGCCAGACGGCAACTTCCTGCACTTGTATGCCGTGGATCTGGCGCGCGCGCCCGACGGCCGCTGGTGGGTGACTGCGGATCGGACCCAGGCGCCCTCCGGCGCCGGTTATGCGTTGGAAAATCGCACGATCGTGTCGCGAGCCTTTCCCGACCTTTATCGCGACCTCAAGGTGCAACACCTGTCCGGTTTCTTCCGCACGTTGCAAGAAACCCTGGCGCGACAGGCTCCCAGCAACGGCGAGCCGCCGCTGGTGGTACTGCTGACGCCTGGTCGGTTCAACGAAAGCTACTTCGAACACCTCTACCTGGCGCGCCAGCTCGGCTATCCGCTGGTGGAAGGCGGCGACCTGACCGTCCGCGACGCGACGGTCTATCTGAAGACTCTCAGCGGGCTGCGTCGGGTCCACGCGATCATGCGTCGGCTCGACGATGATTTCTGCGACCCGCTGGAGTTGCGCACCGATTCGGCCCTGGGCGTGCCCGGATTGCTGGAGGCGGTGCGTCAGGGGCGGGTGCTGGTGGCCAATGCACTGGGTAGCGGAGTCCTGGAGTCTCCCGGGCTCTTGGGGTTTCTGCCAAAAATAAGTCAGTTTCTTTTCGGTGAAGAGCTGATGCTGCCCTCCATCGCCACCTGGTGGTGCGGAGAGCCGCCGGTGCTGGCCCAGGCCCTGGAGAAACTGCCGCAGTTGTTGATCAAGCCGGCGTTTCCGTCCCAGAGCTTCACGCCGGTATTTGGTCGTGACCTGGACGAAGACCAGCGCGCTCAATTGGCCGCACGCATGCAGGCGCGGCCCTATGCCTATGTTGCTCAGGAACTGGCGCAACTGTCCCAGGCGCCGGTATGGCAGGCCGAAGACGGCCAGATCCAGCCCCGAGCCATTGGCATGCGGGTTTATGCGGTGTCCGGCAAAGACGATTATCGAGTGCTGCCGGGAGGCCTGACCCGCGTGGCCGCCGAGGCTGATGCCGAAGTGGTGTCGATGCAGCGCGGAGGCGCCAGCAAGGACACCTGGGTACTTGGCGAGCAGGCGCCCGGCGGTGAGCAATGGAAGGCCCAGCGAACCGTGGGCGTGCATGATCTGGTGCGCCGCGATCCCTATCTGCCGTCTCGTGTGGTGGAAAACCTGTTCTGGTTTGGCCGGTACTGCGAACGTTGCGACGACAGCGCCCGTCTGCTGCGGATCATGCTGGCGCGCTATGTCGACGGCGATGATCCGCAGGCCTTGCAATCGGCGGTTGCCCTGGGCGAGAGCCTGATGTTGTTGCCGGAGGAGGGCGAGTTGCCCGAGCGCCTGCTGGTGGCCATGCTCGGGGATGACTGGTCGTTCAGCCTGCGCTCCAATCTGCAGCGCTTGCAGTGGGCGGCCTCGCAGGTCCGTGGCAAGCTGTCCCGGGAGAACTGGCAGGCACTGGTGGAACTGCAACGCGAAGCCGTGGAGCTGGAAACCAGCGAGCCGGACTTCGGTGAGCTGCTGGATTTTCTCAATCGACTGGTGATGTCCCTGGCCGCGTTGTCCGGGTTCGCCCTGGACGACATGACCCGCGACGAGGGCTGGCGTTTCCTGATGATCGGCCGGCGCCTGGAGCGTCTGCAATTTCTCAGCAGCAGCCTGGCGGCATTCCTGCGCGGCGAGGCGGTTTTCGATCAGGCCGGGCTGGAATGGTTGCTGGAGTTGGGCAACAGCAGCATCACCTACCGTTCGCGATACCTGGCGGTGGCGCAGCTGATCCCGGTGCTCGATCTTCTGTTGCTGGACGAACAGAACCCTCACGCAGTGCTCTTCCAGTTGAAACTGGTGGCGCGCACCGTCAAGCGTCTGAACGACGATTTTGGCGCGCCGAGAGAAACCGCCCTGCCGGAACTGGTGGCGCGACTGTCGCGCTTTGACTTGCGCTGCCTGGAGAGTCTTTTGTTTGGCGAAGCCAGCCTGCGCGCGGCGCTCGACGGTCTGGCCGATCTGCTGCAGGAAGTCGCCGATGTCAGCGGGCAGGTGTCCGATCGCCTGGCCTTGCGCCATTTCGCCCATGTTGACGACGTCAGCCAGCGCACGGTATCCGTCTGATGAATGCCCGTTACCAGATCCTTCACGACACCCACTATCATTACGACAGCCCGGTGTCCCTCGCCCAGCAACTGGCGCATCTATGGCCGCGGCCCTGTGAATGGCAGCGCTGTACCGAACGACAACTGACCATCAGCCCGGAGCCCACGACCCGTCGCGATGAACAGGATGTGTTCGGCAATCCGCTGACCCGCCTGGCCTTCGAGCGGCCCCACGATGAGCTGTTGGTCAATGCCCGCCTGAGCGTCGAGGTGCTGGCGCGCCCGCCACTGGATTTCGGTTCATCGCCCGCCTGGGAATCCACTCGTCATGCATTGACCTACAGCGGCCGGCCGCTGACGGCGCAGTTGCTGGATGCATGCCGCTATCGTTTCGAGTCACCCTATGTGCACCTCAAGCGCAGCTTCGTCGAGTTTTCCGAAAGTTGTTTCCCGGTTGGTCGTCCGTTGATGCTCGGCGTCCAGGCGCTGATGGAAAAAATCTTCGAGGAGTTCACTTTCGACGCGGAGGCCACCCAGGTCGCGACACCGCTGGTGGAAGTGCTGGAGCGACGCCGGGGCGTCTGCCAGGATTTTGCCCACTTGATGCTGGCCTGCGTACGTTCTCGCGGATTGGCGGCGCGTTACGTCAGCGGCTATCTGTTGACCCAGCCACCCCCCGGCCAGGCTCGATTGATTGGTGCCGATGCGTCTCACGCCTGGATTTCGGTGTTTTGCCCGGTGCTGGGATGGGTGGATTTCGATCCGACCAACAACGTGCAACCGTCCTTGGAGCACATCACCCTGGCCTGGGGCCGGGATTTTTCCGATGTATCGCCTTTGCGCGGGGTGATTCTGGGGGGCGGTACCCATGACCCGGAAGTACGGGTGACGGTGATGCCGTTGGAACAGTGATCTGATTTCCAATGAACACCTGTGGCGAGGGAGCTTGCTCCCGCTCGGTTGCGCAGCGACCGTAAAGTCTTTGGACCGCTTCGCGGCCCAGCGGGAGCAAGCTCCCTCGCCACAGGGGAACTGACTGACAATGAGACTTTTATATGTTCCCGGTTTCCATCAAAGGCGTACTGCAATCTCCCGACGGCCTGGTCGTGCTGATGCTCAACGAACGGGACGAATGGGAGTTGCCCGGTGGGCGGATCGAGCTGGGCGAAACGCCGCCGCAGTGCCTGGCACGGGAAATCGCCGAGGAGCTGGCGGTCGAGGTCAGCGTGGGCGAACCGCTGGATTCGTATCTGTTCGAGGTGATTCCCGGCAAGCACGTGTTCATCTCCACTTACCGCTGCCAGTTGCTGGGCGGTTTCGTGCCGACGATCAGTCATGAGCACAAGGAGATCGGGCTGTTCGAGCCAAGCCAGTTGCCAGCGAACCTGCCTGCGGGTTATCGCTTGTCGATTATCAACGCGCTGGGGTTGTGAGGGCCGGCAGCGAGGCTGCCGGCCCTGGACACAAAACCGTGGGGCCGGATCGGATCATCGGGCCCTGGAGGAGTCAGGCGTCGGGGGCCTGGTCTTTCGGTGCATCTGCATCATCGTCTGCCGCCACTTCACCTTCAGCATCGGGGTTCAGTGCTGCTTCATCGGCGGTGGCTTTCTTGCGCTGGAGCTTTTCCTCTTTCTTCTGCTCCTTGGCCAGGTCTCTCTGACGTTTGGCGAAGGAATAATTGGGTTTGGCCATGGGCGATCCTCTGGGGTCGAAGGTGAGGTTGAGCGGCGCGTATTCTGCCCTGTATCGGGGTCGAGCCGTTAGCTGGGTTTTTGCTCGGCCCATTTCGGCGGCACCGAGGGTTGCCATTCATCCAGCGCATCGAGCAGGTCATGGGCCGAGTCGCTCACTTGCAGCATGTCACGATGCGGCGCCCGGACGAAGCCTTCACCGACGATGTGATCGAGAAAACCGGTGAGTTTGCTGTAGAAACCGTTCACTTCCAGCAGCCCCAGCGGTTTAGCGTGGTAGCCGAGCTGGCCCCAGGTCCACACTTCGAAAAGTTCTTCCAGGGTGCCGAGGCCGCCGGGAAGGGCGATGAAGGCGTCGCTGAGTTCAGCCATGCGGGCCTTGCGCGCATGCATGCCGTCCACCACTTCCAGGCGGGTCAGGCCACTGTGGCCGATTTCCTTGTCTTTCAGGCTTTGCGGGATGATGCCTATCACTTCGCCGCCAGCCGCGAGGGCTGCATCGGCGACGATTCCCATCAGGCCGACCGCGCCGCCGCCGTAGACCAGGGTCAGTTTTCGCTCCGCCAGTGCCTGCCCCAGGGCCTGAGCCGCTTCGCGATAGGCCGGATGGCTGCCGGTGCTGGCGCCGCAAAATACACAAACAGACGATATTGACATGCTTTACTCCGTGATCGCTAACCGGTCCAGAGTAAAGCCTGCCCCTTGTTGCGCAAAGAATTAAACCTCGCGCCGGGGTTTTTCGTAGGTGCCGCTGGCGCCGCAAGCGTAGGCGGCGAGCAGGCTGCATAACAGGCTGTTGAGGTTCATGACGGTTGCTCCAGAGGTGATGGAGCCGATCGTAACGGGCGAGTCATACTTGTGGCTGGTTGATTCTGTCCATCAGGCTGATAGTCTTAAGTTGTATACAATCTTTGACACAGGTCATAGGAACTTGCTGGAAAATCAGGCAGTCTTCCCCTTTGACGGATTTTTTGTTAACCATGCCTTGGAGATTCATGATGTTCGCCAAACTTGTAGCAGTATCCCTGTTGACACTGGCCAGCAGCCAACTGATGGCAGCGGAGTGCAAGACCACCATCGATTCCACCGACCAGATGTCCTTCAATACCAAGGCCATCGAAATCGACAAGAGCTGCAAGACCTTCACCGTTGAGCTGACTCATTCCGGCAACCTGCCAAAAAACGTCATGGGTCATAACTGGGTGCTGAGCAAAGAGGCTGACATGCAGCCGATCGCCACGGACGGTCTGGCCGCTGGCATTGACAAGGATTACCTGAAGGAAGGTGATGCTCGCATCATCGCCCACACCAAAATCATCGGCGCCAAGGAAACCGACTCGGTGACCTTTGATGTTTCGAAATTGAGTGCTTCCGAGAAGTACGGTTTCTTCTGCTCGTTCCCGGGCCACATCTCGATGATGAAAGGCACGGTCACTCTGAAGTAATCAAATTTCCGGCACAAAAAAAGCGCCCCCGTGCAGGGCGCTGTTTTTATACCTGGTAAATACCCGACCCCTGTGGGAGCGAGCCTGCTCGCGAAAGCAGTATGTCAGTCAGCAACGATGTCGCTGATGCGACGCCTTCGCGAGCAGGCTCGCTCCCACAGGTGATATCAGACCACCGCGGTGATCACGGAGCGTACGGCAACACTCGCTTGTGCTCGGTCTTGCGGTAGGTTTCGCAAATGATCCTGGCCGCCTCTTCGCGAATCGGTTGGCCCTGCAGGAAGGCGTCGATCTCGCCGTAGGTCACCCCATGGGCGGCTTCATCCGGCTTGCCCGGCGACAGGTCTTCCAGATCAGCGGTGGGGACTTTTTCCACCAGCGACTCCGGCGCGCCGAAATCCCGGGCGATGGCCCGGACCTGGTTTTTCACCAGGCCGCTCAGCGGGGCCAGGTCACAGGCGCCGTCACCGAACTTGGTGAAGAAGCCCATGACCGCTTCGGCCGCGTGATCGGTGCCGATCACCAGGCCTTGCTCCGCGCCGGCGATGGTGTATTGCGCCACCATGCGCATCCGCGCCTTGGTATTGCCCAACACGAAATCCCGCGAACCCGGCGCCTTGCCTTCGAATGCCAGGACTTCCTTCGCCAATGCCTTGACCGCCGGACCGATGTTGACGGTATGGCGCTCGTCCGGCTCGATGAAATCGACGCAGGCCTGGGCTTCGTGCTCATCGAACTGGGTTTCGTACGGCAGGCGCACGGCGATGAAGCGGTACGCCGAATTGCCGGTTTTTTCCCGCAGCTCGCGCACGGCACGTTGGGCCAGCAGGCCGGCGGTCAACGAGTCGACCCCACCGCTGATACCCAGCACCAGGCTTTTGAGACCCGAGTTGACGAGGCAGTCCTGAATGAAGCTCACCCGGCGCGCGATTTCGGCCTTGAGGGCGGCGTCATCGGCGAACGGTGGCTGGACCTTGAGCTGTTCAGCAATCTCACGCTGTACGGCTTGCATGAATTCACTCCTTGCTTGATGTGCCAGAAAGGGCGGCAGGTACTTGGAAAACATGTCGCATATAGGCGACGAAATTCGGGTCCTTGCAGTGGGTCTTGCCGGGCTCGTCGGAAATCTTGGCCACGGGTTGCCCGTCACAGCTGATCATTTTAAGCACGATGCTCATCGGCTCCACGCCTGGAATGTCGCAGGTCAGGTTGGTCCCGATACCGAAGCTCACATTAATGCGACCACGCAAGGCGCGGAAAATATCCAGGCATTTGGGCAATGTCAGGCTGTCGGAGAACACCAGGGTCTTGCTCATCGGGTCGATGCCCAGTTTGTGGTAGTGGGCAATGGCCTTTTCAGCCCAGATGACCGGATCCCCCGAATCATGGCGCAAACCGTCGAACAGCTTGGCGAAGAACAGATCGAAGTCCTTGAGGAACGCATCCATGGTGATGCAGTCGGTCAGCGCGATGCCCAGCAGGCCTCGGTATTCACGAACCCAGCAGTCGAGCGCGGCGATCTGGCTGTCGATCAGTCGCGGGCCCAGCTGCTGGTGGGCCATGATCCATTCGTGGGCCATGGTGCCCAAGGGCTTCATGTCCAGCTCTCGGGACAGGTGCACATTGCTGGTGCCGACGAAGCGGCCGGGGAAGTCGTGCTTGAGCACGTTCACCACTTCTTCCTGGACACGGTAGGAAAACCGGCGGCGAGTACCGAAGTCGGCCACTTGCAGTTCGGACAATTCGTCGGCACTGGCGTTGGCCGTCAGCCAGTCGAACTTGCGATAAAGCTGCTCTCGCGCCTGTTCCAGGACGACTTCACGGTAGCGATAACGGTTGCGCACCTCGCTGACGATGGCCAGCAGCGGTACTTCGAACAGGATGACGTGCAGCCAGGGCCCGCGCAGACGGATAAACAGCTCGCCGTTATCGATGCCGGTGTGCACATAGCGCAGGTTGAAGCGAAACAAGCCCAGGAAGCGCAGGAAATCCGGCTTGAGGAAGCTGATACGCTCGAGAAAGCCCAGCTGGTCGGCGCTCAGGCTCAGCTCGGCGAGGCGTTCGATCTGGAAACGAATTTCCGCGAGGTAAGGGCGCAGGTCTTCGCTGTTGCGGCAACGAAACTCCCATTCCACCTCGACGTTGGGGTAGTTGTGCAGCACCGCCTGCATCATCGTCAGCTTGTAGAAGTCGGTGTCGAGCAGGTTCTGCACGATGCGATCGGCAAACACGCTCTCGCTCATAATGGGAATCTCCAGACGGGTGCTGCGGCGTGCGGCAGTTCGTGTTCAAAGGTCTAGTGGCGCATAACCGTGATGGTTATTGCCAGTATTTTTTAGCGTCCGCAGATCTTTTGTGGTGAGGGAGCTTGCTCCCGCTCGGCTGCGAAGCAGACGCAGAATTTTTCATCTGACAGATTTTTAGGGCCGCTGCGCAGCCCAGCGGGAGCAAGCTCCCTCGCCACGGGGGGCAACTGTCGCTATGGCGGCGCATCAGGGCTATCGATCTGCTCCAGCATCCATTCCACGAACATCCGCACCTTGGGCACCTCCGCCGAATGTTCCGGGTACGCCAGGTAATAGGCATTGGTGCTGGGCATTGCATGTTGCCAGGGAATGACCAGTTTGCCGTCGGCCAGTTCTTCTTCCACAAGGAATCTGGGCAGCAGTGCAACGCCGCAGCCGACCTGCGCGGCGCGGATGCACATGTAAAAAGTTTCGAAGCGCGGCCCGTGGTAGCTGTGTTCGGTGTGGTAGCCCTGGTCATCGAACCAGTCGTGCCAGGCCTGGGGGCGCGAGGCGTTTTGCAGCAGGACCAGATCGGCCAGTTGCGTCGGGTCGGTAAAAGGCTGGTCCGGCAGGCTGCCCGGTGCGCAGACGGGTACCAGTTCTTCACCGAACAGCTTCAAGGATTCAGTCCCGGGCCGTGAGGCCTGGCCGAAATAGAACGCCAGGTCGCTGCGTCCCTGCTGCAAGTCGTCGGCCTCCTGCTCGCTGCAGAGATCCAGATGAATGCTCGGATGGCGCAGGCGCCAGCCCTTGAGGCGTGGGACCAGCCAGCGGGCGCCGAAGGTCGGAGGCGTAGAGACTCGCAGGACTTCGGTGTCGCCACCGTAGGAACGCAGGTAATGGGTCGACATCTCTACCTGAGAAAGGATTTTTCGCACCTCCCCCAGATACAGATCCCCGGCGGGCGTCAGCTGCAAGCGTCGGCGAACGCGGCGAAACAGCAGGTGTTGCAGCAATTCTTCAAGCTGCGCGACCTGTTTGCTGACGGCGCTCTGGGTCAGGTTCAATTCTTCGGCGGCGCGGGTGAAGCTCAGGTGACGGGTCACCGCTTCGAAGCACTGCAGCGCCGTGATCGACGGCAAATAACGTTTATTGAGCATGACGGGGCCTTGGTTCTGGTCGCTCTGCTTGTCCTGTAATCAGGTCAGCATGAATAAACGGAATGATATCTCGCTTAAAGGTCGTTTGTTGGCAAGTCTCGGGCCAGCTACAACTACAGGTCTGATCAGCCGTGATTGCCCGGCTGCCACATCTTTGTCTTTCGCATGAGGAATTATCCATGGTTGCTGCATTGCTTGATCGTCTGGGCGTCAACCCGGCCCTGTACCAGAACGGCAAACAGCCCGTGCATTCGCCCATCGACGGCAGTCGCATCGGCGCGGTGAACTGGGAAGGCGCCGCTGAAGTCGAGCAACAGGTCAGCCGTGCCGAACATGCCTTCGATTTGTGGCGCAAGGTGCCGGCGCCCCGTCGCGGCGAACTGGTGCGTCAGTTTGGCGACCTGCTGCGTGAATACAAGGCCGACCTCGGCGAACTGGTGTCGTGGGAAGCCGGCAAGATCACCCAGGAAGGCCTGGGTGAAGTGCAGGAGATGATCGACATCTGTGATTTCGCCGTCGGTCTGTCCCGCCAGTTGTATGGCCTGACCATCGCCTCCGAGCGACCGGGCCATCACATGCGGGAAACCTGGCACCCGCTGGGGGTGGTCGGGGTGATCAGCGCCTTCAACTTCCCGGTGGCGGTGTGGGCCTGGAACACCACGCTGGCCTTGGTGTGCGGCAATTCGGTGATCTGGAAACCGTCGGAGAAAACCCCGCTGACTGCCCTGGCCTGCCAGGCATTGTTCGAGCGCGTACTGGAGAATTTCAGTGATGCGCCGCCGTACCTGAGCCAAGTGATCATCGGTGGCCGCGATGCCGGCGAAGCCTTGGTGGATGACCCGCGCGTGGCGTTGATCAGCGCCACCGGCAGCACCCGGATGGGGCGCGAAGTCGCACCGAAAGTCGCGGCGCGGTTTGCCCGCAGCATCCTCGAACTGGGTGGCAATAACGCCATGATCCTGGCCCCGAGCGCCGACCTGGACATGGCAGTGCGGGCGATCCTGTTCAGCGCCGTCGGCACCGCCGGCCAGCGCTGCACCACCCTGCGCCGTTTGATCGCCCATGAATCGGTGAAGGAGGAGATCGTCACCCGCCTCAAGGCCGCCTACTCGAAAGTGCGCATCGGTCATCCGCTGGAAGGCAACCTGGTAGGGCCGCTGATCGACAAGCAGAGCTTCGACAACATGCAGGATGCGCTGGAACAGGCGCTGAGCGAAGGCGGTCGGGTGTTTGGCGGCAAGCGCCAGCTCGAAGAACAGTTCCCGAACGCTTACTACGTTTCGCCGGCCATCGTCGAAATGCCGGAGCAAAGCGACGTGGTGCGCCACGAAACGTTCGCGCCGATCCTCTACGTGGTCGGTTACAAGGATTTTGCTGAAGCGCTGGATTTGAACAATTCCGTGCCCCAAGGCTTGTCGTCGTGCATCTTCACCACCGACGTGCGTGAGGCCGAGCAGTTCATGTCGGCGGTGGGCAGCGATTGCGGCATCGCCAACGTCAACATCGGCCCGAGCGGCGCGGAGATCGGCGGTGCCTTTGGTGGCGAAAAGGAAACCGGCGGCGGTCGTGAGTCCGGCTCCGATGCATGGCGCGGCTATATGCGTCGTCAGACCAATACTGTGAATTATTCGCTGGAACTGCCTTTGGCCCAGGGGATTACTTTCGACTGAGAACCGGTCAGCGAAAGCTCTCTGTGGAAATGGTCCCCCTGTGGGAGCGAGCCTGCTCGCGAAAGCGCCGGATCAGCCAATATGAAGGTTGGCAGATGAACCGCTTCGCGAGCAGGCTCGCTCCACATTGAATTCTGTGTTTGTTAGGTTTCTGTTGGAGTCTGGCAATGCCGTTACGCGAAGAATGTCTGTGGGAAAAGCTGACGCCACAACGGCCCGAAAACACCGTGCTCACAGGCGAGGTCACGGTAGATGTCTGCGTGATCGGCGCCGGTTTCACCGGTCTGTCAGCGGCGGTGCACTTGCTCGAGCAGGGCAAACGCGTGGCAGTGCTGGAAGCCCATCGGGCCGGACATGGCGGCTCGGGGCGTAACGTCGGGCTGGTGAACGCCGGCCTGTGGATCCCGCCGGATGATATCGAGGCCGGTTTTGGCGAGGCGGTGGGCAGCCAGCTCAACCGCATGCTCGGGGCCGCGCCGGCCTTGGTATTCAGCCTCGTCGACAAATACAACATCGATTGCCAGCTGCGCCGCGAAGGCACCCTGCATATGGCCCACAACGCCCGGGGCGAGGCGGACCTGCGCAGCCGCGAAGAACAATGGAAACGCCGTGGCGCGCCAGTGGAACTGCTGACCGGCCAAGCCTGTGCCGAGGCTACCGGCACCGACAGGATCGCCGCGGCATTGCTCGATCGCCGCGCCGGCACGCTCAACCCGATGGCCTACACCAGCGGGCTGGCCAAGGCCGCCAAGGACCTTGGCGGCCAGTTGTTCGATCATTCGCCGGTCACGCGCCTGGAACGCCAAGGCCAGCGCTGGTCAGTGCAGACTGCCCAGGGCTCGGTGCTGGCCGAGCAAGTCGTGATCGCGTCCAACGCCTATACCGAAGGCGACTGGACCGAACTGCGGCGCAATTTCTTTCCCGGATATTACTATCAGGTCGCTTCGGTCCCACTGACCGACGCGGCCGCCCACCGCATTCTGCCGGGCGGGCAAGGTTCCTGGGATACTCGCCAGGTACTGAGCAGCATTCGCCGGGACAAGGACGGGCGCTTGCTGCTCGGCAGCCTGGGCAATGGCAACCGTAAGCCAACCTGGTTTCTCAAGGCCTGGGCGGACCGGGTGCAGCAGCATTATTTCCCTTACCTCAAGCCTGTGGAGTGGGAGTGCACCTGGACCGGTTGCATCGCGTTCACGCCCGATCATCTGATGCGCCTGTTCGAGCCGGCGCCAGGCCTGGTGGCAGTCACCGGCTACAACGGTCGAGGCGTGACCACCGGCACCGTGGTCGGCAAGGCATTCGCCGATTATCTGTGCCACGGCGATGCCAAGGCATTGCCGATCCCTTTCGCGCCCATGCAACCCTTGGCCGGCGTGGGCCTGCGCAGTTGCCTGTATGAGGCGGGCTTTTCCCTGTATCACGCGGGCCAGTGCCTGCGGATCGTCATCTGATTGTTGAAAAGTGTTACGAGCAGCGGCGTTTTTCAACACAGCGGCTAGCCTGTTATGGTGCGGGCTGTAGCAGCCGCGCACCGGCAGTGTGCAGTTAGGTGACGCAGGTTGTTACACAGTGGTTGCACGCCGTTTCGTATGGCGGTTGCAATGATGGCTCATGGAGGGTTTCACCTACTTGTAAAATCGGTTGCACCTCGTCCGGTTTAGACGGTTGCACGCCCTGTGAAAAAGGGCCCGAAACAGTCGAAATAACAATAAAGCAGCGACTTTTATAAGAATAAAAAACCGATGGCACGGCCCTTGCTCTTAGCTTTTCAGTGAAGTGAAGTCGCAGTGCCAACTAAAAAAAACCTTGGAGCACCACCTCATGTCCCAGACGTTTTACAAGAAAGGCTTTCTGGCCCTCGCAGTGGCAGCTGCGCTGGGTGTTTCTGCGTTTGCCCAGGCTGATGTGAAATTTGGTGTGGCGGGGCCGATGACCGGCGCCAACGCCGCGTTTGGCGAGCAGTACATGAAAGGTGCGCAGGCCGCGGCCGATGTCATCAACAAGGCAGGTGGCGTCAATGGCGAGAAAATCGTTCTGGTCGCCGGTGACGATGCCTGCGAACCGAAGCAGGCCGTGGCCGTGGCCAACCGACTGGTTGACCAGGACAAAGTGATCGGCGTGGTCGGGCACTTCTGCTCGTCCAACACCATCCCGGCCTCCGAGGTCTATGACGAAGCAGGCATCATTGCCATCACCCCAGGCTCGACCAACCCGGCCGTTACCGAACGTGGCCTGAGCGCGATGTTCCGCATGTGTGGTCGTGACGACCAGCAAGGCATCGTGGCTGGCGACTACATCGTCGACGTGCTCAAGGGCAAGAAAGTCGTCGTTCTGCACGACAAGGACACCTACGGCCAAGGCCTGGCGGATGCTACCAAGGCACAACTGGCCAAGCGTGGCGTGACCCCTGTGTTGTACGAAGGCCTGACCCGTGGCGAAAAAGACTTCAGCGCCGTGGTGACCAAGATCCGTTCGGCCGGTGCCGACGTGGTCTACTTCGGCGGCCTGCACCCGGAAGCCGGCCCGCTGGTTCGCCAGCTGCGTGAGCAAGGCCTCAAGGACGTCAAGTTCATGTCCGACGATGGCATCGTCACCGATGAACTGGTCACTACCGCTGGTGGCGCGCAATACGTCGACGGCGTGTACATGACCTTCGGCGCCGACCCGCGCCTGCTGCCGGACAGCAAGGCCGTGGTGGATGCTTTCCGTGCCCAGGGCGTCGAGCCTGAGGGCTACACTCTGTACGCCTATGCCTCGGTGCAGGCACTGGCTGCCGGTTTCAATGGTGCCAAGTCCAACAAGGGCGAAGACGCCGCCAAGTGGCTGAAAGCCAACCCGGTGAAAACCGTCATGGGCGAAAAAGCCTGGGACTCCAAGGGAGACCTGAAAGTCTCCGACTATGTGGTCTACCAGTGGGACAAGGACGGCAAATACCACCAGTTGGAAAAACAGAAGTAAGGGCTGAAGCGACCGTCCAGGCCCTTCTGGAAGCCGGCCAAACTCCGGTTTCCAGAAGGTGCGCGCTGGTCGCGCCTGACATTGCTCCGACGTAAATCTGTATTTTCCTTAGAAGAG
Organism: Pseudomonas sp. R1-15; assembly: GCF_051132085.1. Taxonomy (NCBI): domain Bacteria; kingdom Pseudomonadati; phylum Pseudomonadota; class Gammaproteobacteria; order Pseudomonadales; family Pseudomonadaceae; genus Pseudomonas; species Pseudomonas sp. R1-15. Next base: position 642,238 of record NZ_CP071660.1, read on the forward strand.
CCGCACGCCCTGGGTGTGCAGGTTCTCACTGCGTGAGATTGCGTTATGGATGGTATTTTCCTGCAGCAACTGATCAATGGCCTGACCCTCGGGTCGGTCTATGGTCTGATCGCCATCGGCTACACAATGGTCTATGGCATCATCGGCATGATCAACTTCGCCCACGGCGAGGTTTACATGATTTCCGCTTACCTCGCGGCAATCAGTCTGGCTCTGCTGGCTTACTTCGGTATCGAATCCTTTCCGCTGATGATCCTTGGCACTCTGGTGTTCACGATCGTGGTCACCGGGGTATACGGCTGGGTCATCGAACGCGTCGCCTACAAACCCCTGCGCAACTCCACCCGACTGGCACCGCTGATCAGCGCCATCGGCATCTCGCTGATCCTGCAGAACTACGCGCAGATCAGCCAGGGCGCCCGCCAACAGGGTGTGCCGACACTGCTCGAAGGCGCCATGCGCGTCGATATCGGTACCGGCTTCGTGCAGCTCACCTACACCAAGATATTCATCCTGATTGCCGCATTCGCCGGCATGGCGCTGCTGACCTACATCATCAAATACACCAAGCTCGGCCGCATGTGCCGTGCCACCCAGCAAGACCGCAAGATGGCCTCCATCCTTGGCATCAACACCGACCGGGTGATTTCCTACGTGTTCATCATCGGTGCGGCCATGGCGGCCCTGGCCGGTGTGCTGATTACCATGAACTACGGCACCTTCGACTTCTATGCCGGCTTCATCATCGGCATCAAGGCGTTCACCGCGGCGGTACTCGGCGGCATCGGCTCCCTGCCTGGGGCAATGCTCGGCGGGATCATCCTCGGGATCTCCGAGTCGCTGTTCGCCGGTCTGATCAACTCCGACTACAAAGACGTGTTCAGTTTCTCGCTGCTGGTGCTGATTCTGATTTTCCGTCCCCAAGGCCTGTTGGGTCGCCCACTCGTGGCGAAGGTATAAGTATGTCTGCTGCCAATAAACCGCTTGATATCAAAAAGAGCGTCATCGACGCGATCCTGGCCGGCCTGATCTCGCTGATCGTGTTCGGGCCGATCGTCGGCGTAGTGCTCGACGGCTACAGCTTCAACCTGCAACCGGCCCGCGTCGGCTGGCTGGTGGCGATCGTGATGGTCGGGCGCTTTGCCCTGAGCCTGTTCTTGCAAACCCCGAAGGGGCTGAAGATCCTCCAGGGGTTCGAGAGCACCGGTTCCGGCGTGCATGTGCTGCCACCCGACTACAAATCGCGGCTGCGCTGGATCATCCCGGCCCTGATCGTGATTGCCATCGTGTTCCCGTTCTTCGCTAACAAGTACGTGCTTACCGTAGTGATCCTCGGGCTGATCTACGTGCTGCTGGGCCTGGGCCTGAACATTGTGGTCGGCCTGGCCGGGTTGCTCGATCTGGGTTACGTGGCGTTCTACGCCATCGGCGCCTACGGCCTGGCGCTGGGTTACCAATACTTGGGGCTGGGTTTCTGGACCGTGCTGCCGCTGGCGGCCATCGCAGCGGCGATGGCGGGGTGTATTTTAGGATTCCCCGTGTTACGAATGCACGGTGACTACCTGGCCATCGTGACCCTGGGTTTCGGCGAGATCATCCGGCTGGTGCTGAACAACTGGTTGTCGTTCACTGGCGGGCCGAATGGCATGCCGGTTCCTGCGCCAACCTTCCTGGGCCTGGAGTTCGGCAGGCGAGCGAAGGACGGCGGGGTGCCGTTCCATGAGTTCTTCGGCATCGACTACAACCCCAACATCAAATTCCTGTTCATCTACATCGTGTTGTTCATCACCGTACTGCTGGTGCTCTACGTCAAGCATCGCCTGACCCGCATGCCGGTCGGCCGCGCCTGGGAGGCCCTGCGCGAGGACGAGATCGCCTGTCGCTCCATGGGCTTGAACCATGTGCTGGTCAAGCTTTCCGCGTTCACTATCGGTGCTTCCACCGCTGGCCTGGCAGGTGTGTTCTTCGCCAGTTACCAGGGTTTCGTCAATCCGTCCTCGTTCACCTTCTTCGAGTCGGCGTTGATCCTGGCAATCGTGGTGCTGGGTGGCATGGGCTCGACGGTTGGCGTGGTGATCGCGGCATTCGTGCTCACCGTGGCGCCGGAGCTGCTGCGCAGTTTCTCCGAGTACCGCGTGCTGCTGTTCGGCGTGTTGATGGTATTGATGATGATCTGGCGCCCACGCGGCCTGATCCGCATCAGCCGTACCGGTGTGACGCCGCGCAAGGGGGTAGCGCCATGAGCGAAGTCGTACTCAAAGTCGAAAACCTGATGATGCAGTTCGGTGGCATCAAGGCCCTCAGCGACGTCAGCCTGCAAGTCAAGCGCAACTCGATCTTCGCCCTGATCGGCCCCAACGGCGCGGGCAAGACCACGGTGTTCAACTGCCTGACCGGTTTTTACAAGGCTTCGGGCGGCAAGATCGAACTCAACGTGCGTGGCGAGCAGACCAACGTGATCAAGTTGTTGGGCGAAGCGTTCCGCCCGACGGACTTTGTCTCGCCAAAGTCTTTCGCCAGCCGGCTGTACTACAAGATGTTCGGCGGCACCCACCTGGTAAACCGCGCCGGCCTGGCGCGAACGTTCCAGAACATTCGCCTGTTCAAGGAAATGTCGGTGCTGGAAAACCTGCTGGTGGCCCAGCACATGTGGGTCAATCGCAGCCTGGTGGCGGGCATCCTAAATACCAAGGGGTATCGCCAGGCTGAAAGCGATGCCCTGGACCACGCTTTCTACTGGCTGGAAGTTGTGGACCTGGTGGACTGTGCCAACCGCCTGGCTGGTGAGCTTTCCTACGGCCAGCAGCGCCGCCTGGAAATCGCTCGGGCGATGTGCACGCGTCCGCAGATCATCTGCCTCGACGAACCGGCCGCCGGCCTCAATCCCCAGGAAACCGAAGCGCTGAGCGCGATGATCCGGCTGCTGCGCGACGAGCACGATCTGACCGTGGTGCTGATCGAACACGACATGGGCATGGTGATGAGTATTTCCGATCACATCGTAGTGCTGGACCACGGCAACGTGATTGCCGAGGGCGGTCCCGAGGCGATTCGCAACGATCCGAAGGTGATCGCGGCTTATCTGGGCGCCGATGAAGAGGAATTGGTATGAGTGGGCCTATCCTCGAACTCAAGGAGCTAGACGTGTTCTACGGGCCGATCCAGGCCCTGAAGAAAGTCTCGATGCACATCGGCGAAGGCGAAACCGTGAGCCTGATCGGCTCCAACGGTGCCGGCAAGTCCACGCTGCTGATGTCGATCTTCGGCCAGCCCCGCGCTGCGGGTGGGCAGATCATCTACCAGGGCGTGGACATCACCCACAAGTCGTCGCACTACATCGCCTCCAACGGCATCGCTCAATCGCCGGAAGGGCGCCGGGTGTTCCCCGACATGACCGTTGAGGAAAACCTGCTGATGGGCACCATTCCTATCGGTGACAAATACGCCAGCGAAGACATGCAGCGCATGTTCGAGCTGTTCCCGCGGCTCAAGGAGCGCCGCAACCAGCGAGCCATGACCATGTCCGGCGGCGAGCAGCAAATGCTCGCCATCGCCCGGGCCTTGATGAGCCGGCCGAAGTTGTTGCTGCTCGACGAGCCGAGCCTGGGGCTGGCGCCGATCGTGGTGAAGCAGATCTTCGCCACCCTGCGGGAGCTGGCGTCCACCGGCATGACTATCTTCCTGGTGGAGCAGAACGCCAACCACGCGCTCAAGCTGTCGGACCGGGCCTACGTGATGGTCAACGGAGAAATCCGCCTGACCGGCAGCGGCAAGGAACTGCTCGCCAACGAAGAGGTGCGCAACGCGTATCTTGGCGGGCATTGAGGCGGCAGATGTAATGAAAAAAACCGGCGAGTGATCGCCGGTTTTTTTATCTCTCCAAACCACCATCGTCCCCTGTGGGAGCGAGCCTGCTCGCGAATGCGCCGGATCAGTTGTCGCTCATGTATTTGACTCGCCGCCTTCGCGAGCAGGCTCGCTCCCACAGGGGGATATATACAGTTTTCAGAATTGTGGACAACAATCTCGAAGCCCTGCGAAACCGCGACATAAAGTCGCCGCAAACAGTTGTTTTGTCACGGTTTTGACTTGTCCCCGTTTGCTGTGGAACTGGCTGTGGGTAACGTGGGTGTACTTGGCTGGAGCCCTTTGATTACGAGGCTTTCAGCGAGGTGAGCGTTTTTTGATCAGGCAGTTTTGGTCATTCGGAAGTGGCAGTTGTCAACAGTTTTTTGAGCGTCATAGGCGTTCGGAAAACGGTGAGCAAGCCTGTGGATAAGTCTGTGACTAAACTCTGGAAAGACCGCGCTGAGCAGCGTCGTTGCTGGCTTGGCGCCATCGTCTATCTAGACTCGGCTTATAGCAGATAACTTCTGCTGCACAAGCTCAGTTGGTGGGTCAAGCGAAAAAAATTTCCAAATGTCCCGCAAAGCCTTATACACAGCGGCTTCCGGTGTTCGTACTTGCCCCCGATTATTGTGGACGTGCCTGTGGATAAGATGCGCGCAACCCGCTGCAGCCCTTGTTTGGCAAGGCCTGGGCTCGATTGGTTGTTCTATGAGCAGCCGTGCAGGCAAAAACGCGTCCTCAAGCCTTGCCCACGGCGTGTCAGGGCGGGCATGCTGTGGGCCGATTTCCATTAATGGCTTGAAGCCCAAGCAAGGAGAACACGATGTCCGACACCCTGTTTATCACCGGCGCTACGTCCGGTTTTGGTGAAGCCTGTGCCCGTCGTTTTGCCGAGGCCGGTTGGAAACTGGTGCTGACCGGTCGTCGTGAAGAGCGCCTCAGCGCCCTCTGTGCCGAGTTATCGAAGCAGACCGAGGTCCATGGCCTGGTTCTGGACGTGCGTGATCGCAAGGCAATGGAAGAGGCCATCGCCAGCCTGCCGCCTTCGTTCGCCAAATTGCGTGGGCTGATCAATAACGCCGGCCTGGCCCTGGGCGTCGACCCCGCGCCCAAGTGCGACCTCGATGACTGGGACACCATGGTCGACACCAATGTCAAGGGCCTGATCTACAGCACTCGCCTGCTGTTGCCGCGGCTGATTGCCCATGGCCGTGGCGCCGGGATCGTCAACCTGGGCTCCATCGCCGGCAACTACCCATATCCGGGCAGTCACGTGTATGGCGCGAGCAAGGCTTTCGTCAAACAGTTCTCGCTGAACCTGCGCTGTGACCTGCAGGGCACCGGCGTGCGGGTGAGCAATATCGAGCCGGGGCTGTGCGAGAGCGAATTTTCCCTGGTGCGCTTCGGTGGTGACCAGGAGCGCTACAACGCGACTTACGCCGGCGCCGAGCCGATCCAGCCGCAGGACATCGCCGACACCATTTTCTGGGTGCTCAACACCCCGGCGCACATCAACATCAACAGCCTGGAGCTGATGCCGGTGAGCCAGACCTGGGCCGGCTTCGCCATCGAGCGCAACAAGGCCTGACAGGGTTCTGGAGATGAGCTTTTGTGGCGAGGGAGCTTGCTCCCGCTGGGCCGCGTAGCGGCCCAAAAAAGCTCACGACTGCTTCGCAGCCGAGCGGGAGCAAGCTCCCTCGCCACAGGGGGGATCAGGCCAGATATTCGGCCAGCCCGCGATAGCAGGTCAGCAGGTGATAAGGCGTAGTGGACGGCATGTCCCGGCGGCTGATATTGCCGTTGGCATCAAGGCATTCGTTCCAGCCCAAGGGGTGCAGGAAATGTTGCTGCAACGCCCGTAGCTGGCGCAGCAACGTCCCTTCGCTGCCAGGGCGCAACGTGAGTGCCCGCAGGTATTCCGCCTGGGCCCAGATGCGTGGGGTTGCATCGCGCGGAGCCGTCTGCGGCTCCAAGGCCAGCATGGCGCAAACGCCAGCGGTATCCGGATCGACGCCTTGTTGTTCGGTATCGCCGAAGCTGCGTTCCAGGGCCAGGTGCAGTTTGCCGCCACGCAACAAGGGCGATGAGGCCAGCAGGAAATACCACTCGAACTGATGCCCCGGCTCGAACCAGTTATCCACAGCCTTGAGCGGTTTCTCCATCATGACTTGTCGCTGCGGATCAACGAAGCACTTGAACATCCCCTCGCACAGGCTCAGCAACGCTTGGCGAACAGCGGTATCGTCGCGAACCGCAAGGGTCGCGAGAAAAGCTTCCGCCAGATGCATCAGCGGGTTCTGCAGCGGGCCGGTCTCGGCTGTCGACCAGTCGCGGCCGAGGCTGGCTTCGTAGAGACCGTCGCCAGTGGCGAAGCGTCGCGCGATGATTTCCAGGGCCGCGTTGAGCACCGACTCCACCAGCGGTTCGCGAACCTTGCCCCAGTAGTGGGCGCAGGCGAACAGGATGAAGGCGTGGGTGTACAGATCCTTGCCGGTATCCAGCGGTATCCCCTGCGGGTCGATGCTGTAGAACCAGCCGCCATGTTCGGCATCGTGGAAGTGCCGTTGCAGCGAGCGAAACAGCGCGGCGGCCCGTTCCTCGGCCTGCGGCACTTCGCCGATCAGGCTGGCGAACACATACAACTGCCGCGCACAGGCCATGGCGCGATAACGCTGGGGCGGCAGCGGCTTGTGCTGGGTATCCAGGGACTCGTAGGGCAACGCCAGCTCGGCATTCCAGCCCGGACCTTGCCACATCGGCACGATCACATCGTGAAACTGCTGATGCACCGTGGCGAACAGCGTGGTCAATTCGGGTAGAAAGGCGGAGCGGGAGGCTTCAGGCATTGGCGGACGTCGTCACGGCGGGGGCGTTTGCGCGACATGGTAGCAGAGTGGCAGGTTCTGGCGATGCGGTGCCTGTCAGGCCGCTTTCGCGAGCAGGCTCGCTCCCACATGGACTGTGGACGCCAATCCATGTGGGAGCGAGCCTGCTCGCGAAGAGGTTTTGAATAAAACAGAAAAGGTCAGCTGGCCAACAACCAGACCCCAGCCGCCGCCGAAGCAGCCCCGGCCAACCTGATCACCGGCGCCGCCGCGCGTGGCAACACACGAACCAGCGCGAAGCCCGTGCCATGCAGCGCCGCCGTTGCGGCGACGAACCCCACCGCATAGGCCCACGGACTCGACATGTCCGGCAGCTCCAAGCCATGGGCCACGCCATGGAACAGCGCAAATATCGCGGTCGCACCGACTGCCAGGCTTAGCGGCGGACGCACCGCCAGGGCCACCGCCAGGCCAAGAGCGAGCACCGAGGCGGCGATGCCGCTTTCCAGCGCAGGCAGGTCCAGGCCTTCGAAGCCCAGCAAACCACCGAGCAGCATCGTCCCGACGAAAGTGCATGGCAATGCCCGGCGCGCGGCGCCTTGTTGTTGGGCCGCCCACAAGCCGACCGCCAACATCGCGAGCAGATGGTCGAGCCCGCCGATGGGGTGGCCCAGGCCGGCGATCAGGCCATTATCGCCGTGACCGGGATGGGCGAAGGCCAGAGCTGGGGTCAGCAGCAAGGCGAGGGTTCCGAGGATACGTTTGAATGTCATGGATAAGCTTCCTTGTTCGAATGGGGAAAGTCACGCCGCGCTCAGCAGGCCCTGGCGCTCGATGAAGGCGATGATGTCGTCCAGGCCCTGGCCAGTCTTCTGGTTGCTGAACACGAAGGGCTTGCCGTTGCGCATCCGCTGGGTATCGCTGTTCATCAGTTCCAGGGAGGCACCCACCAGTGGCGCCAGGTCAATCTTGTTGATCACCAGCAGGTCGGATTTGCAGATGCCCGGCCCGCCCTTGCGCGGTAGCTTGTCGCCAGCCGATACGTCGATCACGTAGATGGTCAGGTCCGACAGCTCGGGGCTGAAGGTCGCGGACAGGTTGTCGCCACCGGACTCGACCAGGATCAGGTCGAGGCCCGGGAAGCGCCGGTTCAACTGGTCCACCGCTTCAAGGTTGATCGAGGCGTCTTCGCGAATCGCCGTGTGCGGGCACCCACCGGTTTCCACGCCGATGATCCGCTCCGGCGCCAGGGCTTCGTTGCGCACCAGGAAATCAGCGTCTTCACGGGTGTAGATATCGTTGGTGACCACGGCCAGGTTGTAGCGCTCGCGCAAGGCCAGGCAGAGAGCCAGGGTCAGTGCGGTCTTGCCGGAGCCTACCGGGCCGCCAATACCGACGCGCAAAGGTTGTGTATTCATGTGTCTCTCCTAGGAACGGAACAGGCGGCTGTACTGGCGCTCATGGGCCATGCACGCCAGGGACAGGCCAAACGTGGCGCTGCCGTAATGGTCGGGGTCGATGTTCGAGGCGATCTGCTGGGCCTGTTGCAGCAACGGCAGCAGTTCGCTGGTCAACCTCTGCGCGGCTTGCTGGCCCAACGGTAGGGTTTTCATCAGCACCGCCAGTTGGTTTTCCAGCCAGCTCCACAACCAGGCGGCGAGGGCATCCTCGGGCTTGATGCCCCAGGCACGGGCCGCCAGGGCCCAGCCCAACGCCAGGTGTGGTTCGCTACGCTGTTCAAGGAAGCTGCGTGCGGCGCTGTCGAGCTCCGGCAGGCCCGCCAGCAATTGTTGCAGCGAGTAGCCCATCTGTCGGCTCTCCTGGTACAGCTCGCGGGTTTCCCGACTGGCACGGTGTTGTTCACAGAGTTCCAGCAGCGCGTGCCAATCGTCGGCAGCGGCCGCCGTGCAATGAGCCAGGAGCAAGGGCGCTTCGAAACGCGCCAGGTTCAGTAGCATCTGATCGCTGATCCAGCGGCGCGCGTCGTCCGGCGTCTTGACCTGGCCGTTGTCCACAGCCATTTCCAGGCCCTGGGAGTAGCTGTAGCCGCCAATCGGCAGTTGCGGACTGGCCAGGCGCAGCAGTGCCCATGCCGGGTTCATGAACGCACGCCGAACTGGTGCAGGCGCGGTGCGTAATTGAAATCTTCGTCGCCGTGCCGGGAATGATGATGGCCGCCGCCATAAGCGCCGTGTTCCGGCTGGAACGGCGCTTCAATGAATTCGGCGCTGGCGCCCAGTTGCTCAAGCATCGCCTTGAGCACGTAATCATCCAGCAGGCGCAACCAGCCATCGCCCACCTGCAGGGCAACGTGGCGATTGCCCAAGTGGTAGGCAGCACGGGTCAGTTCGAACGCATTGGCGCAGGTAACGTGGAGCAATTGTTCAGGGCGGGCGCAGACACGCACGATGCGCCCATCTTCGGCCTGAAGGCATTCACCGTCGTACAGCGGCGGCTGGCCTCGCTCCAAGAACAATCCCACGTCTTCACCCTCGGCACTGAAACAGCGCAGACGGCTTTTGCTGCGGGCGTCAAAGGTCAGGTGCAGCTCGGCGTCCCAGCGCGGTTGAGTGTCGATTCTGCGGTGGATAACCAGCATCGGAGTGCTTCCAGCAATAAACGGTGCTGTGTTTAGAGCAAGGGGCTTGCCAATCGAAGGGGATGTAGGAAATGGCGGGGATGGCGTTCCTGGATGGGGCGGGCTTCGTGCCGTTATGGTGCGCTTCGGGAAAACTCGCACCACTTTGAATCGCACGCGAGACATTGTGGGAGCGAGCCTGCTCGCGAAGCGGTGCATCAGGAAAATCAATGCTGGCTGACCCGGCGCTTTCGCGAGCAGGCTCGCTCCCACATGGAGGGTTGGGGGGGCAGGCAGTTACTCGGTGCTACCCAACCCGTGCCAATGCTTGAGGCCGATGAAGATGAACCGTAGTTGCTGGGTAATCTTCGCCTGGGGGGTGAGATGTTCGGGAAGCGCTTTGGCGGGCGGGTCGATGATGTCCGGCAGGGTGGCGAAGACACTCTTGACGACGAGGTCGGCCATCACGCTCAGTCCCGCAAGGTCCAGGTGTTGCAACTTGGGCATCAATGCCAGGTCGGCAGCCAGGTCCGAGCTGATGTCTTCGCGCAGCTTCGCGATGGCCTGGCGTACCGGCAGGGAGCCGCCGTACTGCTCGCGGGCCAGGAACAGAAACTGCGATCGGTTGGCATGCACCACGTCGAGAAAAATCCGCACAGACGCATCAATGATGCCGCCCATGACAAATTCGTTGTGGCGCACCAGCCGGATGGTTTCGCGAAACGTCTGCCCGACTTCGCTGACGAGCGCCAGGCCAAGCTGGTCCATGTCGTCGAAATGTCGATAGAACCCGGTGGGTACGATGCCGGCTGTCTTGGCGACTTCGCGCAGGCTCAGGCTGCCGAATCCCCTGCCGCACTCCATCAAATGGCGCGCTGCATCCATCAGGGCATTTCGGGTCTGTTGTTTCTGTTCGGCGCGGGGAAGCATTGCAGGGCTGACTTCCAGGTCATGGGAGCGATGCACTCTAGCAAATCGTCTTTGGCGGCGTCGAACGGTAGGGACGGATCAGTCGGGAAAACGAGGGGCTTGAAAAGTCAAAAGCCCGATTCAGGGTATCGGGCTTTTTTTCGGGCCACCATGGGCTCAGCTCACTGCACTGTTGCGTTCGATTACGCGGTCACCACCGCCTTCGGCAAGGGTCTGGCCTTGTGGAGTGCGATCGGAACCGTCAGCGGCCAGGGTTTCGCCCAGTGGGGTACGGTCGGAACCGTCCGCGGCCAGGCTTTCGCCCAGTGGGGTGCGGTCGGAGCCGTCGGCCGCCAGGGTCTGGCCTTGTGGGGTGCGGTCGGAGCCGTCGGCCGCCAGGGTCTGGCCTTGTGGGGTGCGGTCGGAGCCGTCGGCCGCCAGGGTCTGGCCTTGTGGGGTGCGGTCGGAGCCGTCAGCCGCCAGGGTCTGGCCTTGTGGGGTGCGGTCGGAACCACCTTCGACCAGGCCTTTTTCTTCCAGGCGGTCACGGCCACCTTCGGCTACGGTCTGGCTATAGACAGAATGGCTGTCCTTGACTTGCGGCGTGGCCTGTTCGGAAGCTGGCAAGGCGAAAGCGGTAGAGGCCAGCAGGGAAAGGGAAAGACTCATCAGTAGTTGGCGTTTCATGATCGTTGCTCCTCGAGAGGGCTGAAAAGTGGGTACGAGGGCAATGCTACTCTCGATAAGTCGATATAAAAGTTCATAAACACAATGGTAATAATCAACGGAATTGATTGTTCTGCGGGAAGGCTCTAGAACGGGCCTTTCAGAGGGGCGGTTTTGCCCTGGAGTGGGTAGTTTGTACCCACTCGCGCCCCGCAAAAGTGCGGGCGCGGTAACAGGTAGCTGTCGAAACGGTCAGGTTCCGAGGCGTTTTTTCGTGCCGGTCATCGCGCTTGGTGGTAAACCTGTCGGCCGTTTCGGCAGTCCAATCGTTTATCGGCAGTGAGCCAGTAGCGGTTCGCCTTGCCTCAGGCGTCGCGGTCCGCACGCCAAATTGTCAGGAGCCTTGTGCATGACGCGCACCTCAAAAATTTTCGCCTGGGGCTTTGCCTGCCTCATCGCACTGCTGGCCGCGCTTGTGCTGGTCATCGCTTTCTTCGACTGGAACCGCCTCAAGCCCACGCTCAACGCGAAGGTTTCCGAGGAGTTGCATCGTCCATTCGCAATCAATGGCAACCTGGCGGTGATCTGGCAGCGCGAACCGCAGGAAGGCGGCTGGCGCGCCTTTGTGCCATGGCCCCATGTCGTGGCCGAAGATTTGAGCCTGGGAAACCCGGACTGGTCGAAAACCTCGCAAATGGTCACGCTCAAGCGCGTCGAGCTACGTATTTCGCCCTTGGCCCTGTTGGCCCGGCGGGTGGCGATCCCGCGCATCGACCTGACCGGACCCAACGCCAGCCTGCAGCGCCTGGCTGATGGGCGCGCCAACTGGACCTTCCAGTTCGATCCGAAGGACCCGGATGCCGAACCGTCCAGTTGGTCGGTCGATATCGGTGCCATCGGCTTTGACAAGGGGCATGTCACGCTGGATGACCAGACGCTCAAGACCAGGCTCGAGGTGTTGATCGACCCGTTGGGCAAACCCATTCCGTTCAGCGATATCGTCGGTGAGAAGACTGCGAACAAAGCCCGGGAACAAGGTGCGGCACCACAGGACTACGCCTTTGCCTTCAAGGCTGACGGGCAGTATCAGGGACAGAACCTGAGCGGCTCTGGCAAGGTCGGTGGCTTGCTGGCCTTGCAGGATCCATCGCAACCCTTTCCCCTGCAGGCCCAGGCGAAGATTGCCGACACCCGCATCGAGCTGGCCGGCACGCTTACCGACCCGAAGAACCTTGGTGCCCTGGACCTGCGTCTGAAACTGGCCGGTAAAAGCCTGGCCAATCTTTACCCGTTGACTGGCGTGACGCTGCCGGATTCGCCGCCCTATGCCACCGATGGTCGCCTGATCGCCAAGCTTCACGAACCGGAGGGGGCGCAGTTCCGCTACGAGGCGTTCAACGGCAAGATTGGCGAAAGCGATATTCATGGCGACCTGGCTTATGTTTCCAGCCAGCCGAGACCGAAACTCACTGGCGCGCTGGTATCCGATCAGCTGTTGTTCAGCGACCTGGCGCCGCTTATCGGCGCCGACTCCAACACGCAACAGAAGGCTCGCGGCGGTGCCAGCAAACAACCGTCCGACAAGGTCTTGCCGGTGGAAGAATTCCGTACTGAGCGCTGGAGCGTAATGGATGCCGACGTGGAGTTCACCGGCAAGCGCATCGTCCACAGCGAGCAGTTGCCCTTCACCGACCTCTACACTCATTTGCTGCTGAACAATGGCCAGTTGAGTCTTGAACCCTTGCGCTTTGGCGTGGCCGGTGGCCGTCTCGATGCGCAGATTCGCCTCAATGGACAGACTCGGCCCCTCGAAGGCCAGGCGAAACTAACCGCGCGAGGCTTCAAGCTCAAGCAGCTTTTTCCGGGTTTCGAACCGATGAAAACCAGTTTCGGCGAGCTCAATGGCGATGCCGATCTGTCCGGCCGAGGTAATTCGGTAGCGGCGTTGCTGGGCACCGCCAATGGCAACTTGAAGATGCTCATCAACGACGGTGCTATCAGTCGGGAGTTGATGGAGCTGGCAGGGTTGAACGTTGGCAACTATGTGGTAGGAAAAATCTTCGGCGACAAGGAAGTGAAGATCAATTGCGCGGCGGCTGATTTCGGCATCAAGACCGGTCTGGCGACCACTCGCCTGTTTGTATTCGATACCGAGAACGCGATCATCTATATCGATGGCACGGCGAATATGGCCACTGAACAACTGGACCTGACTGTTACGCCGGAGTCCAAGGGCTGGCGATTGATTTCCCTGCGTTCGCCGCTGTACGTACGAGGCACCTTCGCCAAGCCCGCCGCCGGGGTGAAGGCCGTGCCGCTGATGTTGCGTGGGGCCGGAATGGTCGCGCTGGGTGTCATCGCCGCGCCGGCCGCGGGGTTGCTCGCGTTGGTCGCTCCCAGCGGCGGTGAGCCCAACCAATGTGCACCGCTGCTCGAACAGATGAAGGCCGGCAAGGCGCCGAAGACGGTAAAGGACTGATCGCGTTTGCGAAGTGGGCGGATGTTTGCTGGGTAGCAGAAAGTTAATGGGCTGTTTGTTCTATTAGTTTCTGAGTGGGTGAGTGTTATTGGTCGAATTGTAACGCCGTCTTGGTTTTTAACGAATCGGACAGGGTTGCATGCGGCCGCTTGGATGGTGGTAATAAGCGGTCATGGATGAACTGTGGAAAGTCCGGGCTTATGTGATTAAGTTGGCGCTTGCCGTCATGCGGCTGAACAAGAAACAACAATCACTTATTAAAAGGAAATATCATGAGTATTTTATTGCCCAGCATCGACGAGAGTATGCGCTTTTTTGAAACGGTAAGGCTTGCGCCCGTCAGTGTTGCTGATTTCTCTGCAGGTGCACCAAAGAGTTCCCGTTTAACGGCTATGGCTGAAAAGTCGGAGAGTCAGTCAGTTGCCCAGGCAGACGTATTATTAGCCAACGAGAATCCTGCCATTATCGGCTTTGCCGATAATTTGGACGGAGATACAAAACACGCGGCGGCAGACAGTGTTCATTTTGCTGAACGTGTTGCCACTTTCAAATTTGACAAGAACAAGCAGCCCCTCGAGTGGCACGCACTGTACAGTGATGCAATGAGGCATTGCGGATGGACGATGACCAGCAACAAGTATCAGGAGTTTACAACTTCACATACAAGTCTGACGATGGATTCCATCGTTCTGGAAATTGTCCAGGCGGTGGCAGGCCGAAACGCTCCGGCGATGCTTGATTTATTGTTCGGCGTCTTTGATCGGCTGCGATCCGACGAGAAGCTGGTAAATCTTTTTGATAGCACCAGTAAAAAAGGTGCGGATAAGGACTTCAGAATCGTGCCCTGCATCCAATCCCCAGGGGGAACTCCAATAACGGCTTTCCTGGCGGTCGACTGCACTCTCTCTTCAAACCAAGGCGGGGCTTGGTTCTGGAAATGGAAAGTGTCGCGGCTTCGAATGAAGCGCGTGGCTACGATGGCCGAGCTCAATATGCGCATACATGATCGGAACAGGGACATGATCTACCAGAAGCTGGATAAGAGCTCTGACGATTTTTTCAACAGTATCGAGTTATAAGCGCTCACCGGGTTGTTCGAATGAGCAACCCATCTTGGAAGGTGGTCTGTCATGTTGGATGAGGAAATACTGCTGCTTCCGGAAGGGCTGTTGTCTATTTCGGAAGGCGTGCCGAAGGAGTGGCGGCAGAAACTTAAATATTCGTTGCTCTATTCGCATCTGCACGCTCGCTCGACCGGTGACAAGTTTGATGCCTTGGCGAAGTGGCGCGCAGGTTATTCTCGCGCCATGGAAAATCTGGAATGGACAACCCTGGCGAATAAAGCGTCCAGTTTCGAGCCGAAGAACGGGGTTGTCATTGTGCTGAGCGACTTGCTCGGGGAAAAATTGATATCAGATGTCAAGCTGCAGGCGCAGCTTGATCGGCTGATAGCCAGTGTTGAGGAAGCGCTGGGTTCAGAGGCGTTGGGTGCTGCAATCAGGGAGCAGTTGCTTTCACCTGCTCAGGCGAAGGACAAGTCCGATACGACTGTTTTCGTGCATGTCAGCCTGATAGGCGTGGGCCCCGTTGTTTATACGGTATCTGTGAGGTTTCGGACTTCGCAACGTATTGATGAGCTTTTTTTCAAGCAGCGTTTCACGGGCAAGCATGTAGTGGGACAGGTCAGTGTGAATGTTTCCACAAGGCAACTCAGCACAGCCCGTTACGAAAGAAACGGTATTGAACAAAAGGTGCGGCGCGGCCTACCGGCCAACGCGGACTCATTGCTCGTCGAGCTTTCTTCGGCAGGCTGTCCAGAGCCTCATGCTCTGCCAGCATGATCGCTCTGGCTCTGGGCGACCCGATCCTGAAACAGTTTTAACGAACTCGTCAGTGCGTGCCCGGACTGCCGCGCCTCTTCCTCCAGCCATTTGAAAAACGCTCGTACTGGCGGATGGCGTTCCCGGCCCGGAACGCATAAGGCGCTGTAGCCCGCGCCGTTGACCTGGACGTGCGGGTGGTAAGCGACCAACAGGCCGCTGGCGACGCTCTCGGAGGCCAGCACGTTGCTCGCCAGGACCAGGCCTTGCCCGGCAATTGCCGCTTGCAGGGCGTAATGCTCCTCGTCGTATTCGCGTATGCAGGGCTGACGGGTCAGCCAGGTTTCTCCCGCCCGCGCGCACCAAGCTTCCCAGCCATGGGCATAAAGCTTGGTGTTGTGCCACCGTACACTGATCAACGTCGTCGGTTGTCGGGTCGCCAGAGCGGCTATTTGCTCCGGTGACCCGTATACACCGAAGTACTCATCGAACAGGCACATGCCATATAGGTTCGGGTAGTTCTCCAGGCTATAGCGCACCACCATGTCCACGCTGGCGTCCTGGTGCAGGTCGATCACTTCGCAGTGCGTGTCCAGGCGGACATTGATGGTGGGATGGCGCGCGTAGAACCGACCCAGGCGCGGCACCAGCCAAAGCGCCGCGAACGCTGCGGTGGTGGAAATCGTCAGATGCGCGGTGCTGCGTTGCGGGCGCAGGGTATCGACGCTTTGCGCCACTTCCAGCAAGGCACCGTGCAGGCTGTGGAACAAGCGTTGGCCACCTTCGGTCAGCCTCACCTGGCGAGGCAGGCGCTCAAAGAGTTGCACACCCAGCCAGGTTTCCAGTGAGCGGATCTGGTGGGAAATCGCCGTGGGCGTTACCGACAGCTCAGCCGCCGCGGCCTTGAAACTGAGCAATCGTGCCGCGGATTCGAAGGCACGCAACGCGTTGAGTGGCAGGGCAGCAAACATCTGGAATCTCCAATGGATGAGAACAGCTCATCCCGGTCAACTAACGCTCATTTGAGCTGATGCAGGCTTGGGCTTCAATCTGAAAGCCATGCGTGGTTCCCAGTGTAGTCACAGTCCAGGAGTTTCAGATGAGCAATATTCTTGTGGTACATGGCAGCCCCCGCGGCGAGCGTTCCCATTCCCGACGTTTGACGGAGGCTTTCATAGCGGCTTGGCAGGCCGCCAATCCACAAACCCAACCGACCCGCCGCGAGGTCGGCCGGACCGTTATTCCTCCGGTCAACGAAGCCTTCATCGCCGCGGCGTTCCACCCCGAGCCTCAGGCAAGGCCGTTGACCATGCAGGCCGACCTGGCCTTGAGCGATGCGTTGGTGGCGGAGCTGCAGGACCATGACCGGCTGGTGATTTCCGCACCCATGCATAATTTCGGCGTGCCCAGCGGCGTGAAGGCCTGGATCGACCAGATCGTGCGCATTGGCGTGACGTTCAACCACAGCCTGGATAACGGTGTCTCGCAATATGAGCCGTTGGTGCTGGGCAAAAAGGCCCTGATCGTGACCAGCCGTGGCGATTTCGGCTTCGGCCCCGGAGGCTCGCTGGAATCCATGAACCACGCCGATACGCTGCTGCGCACGGTCCTGGAGTTTATCGGCATCAGCGACGTGACGGTGGTGGCCGCTGAAGGAGAGGAGTCGGCCGAGCACAGCTTCGCGCGGTCCTACGCCGAGGCCGAGCGGCGCTTGCTGGCGCTGGCGCGAACATTCTGAACGGGCTCGATCGCTACAACGGGGCTGGCGTCGGCGCCTTCGATTGACGACGCGGGCCGAAGTGGCGGGTGTGTCATAGACTGGTCATCATCGGTACCGATGCTGACCACCTCTTGATCACAAGGACGTCGCCATGTCGCAACGCTGCGCCACTCGCTACCCGCTGGTGCTGGTCCCGGGCATGCTTGGGTTCATTCGCCTGGTGTTGTATCCGTATTGGTATGGCATTGTCGAGGCGTTGCGCCGGGGTGGAGCCGTGGTGGTCGCGGTGAAGGTTTCGCCATTGCATTCGTCCGAAGTTCGCGGCGAGCAATTGTTGGCACGGATCGAGGAGATTCTCAGGGAAACCGGCGCGCAAAAGGTCAACCTGATCGGCCACAGCCAGGGCGCCCTCACTGCCCGCTACGCAGCCGCCCTGCGACCGGATCTGGTCGCCTCGGTCACATCGGTGGCCGGCACCAACCACGGGTCCGAACTGGCCGATTACCTGCAAGACCATTATCCGGCCGACAGCGCCAAAGGGCGGTTGCTCAGCGCTTTTCTGCGGCTGATCAACGCGTTGATGAGCCTGCTCGACACCGGTTATCACGGGCCGAAATTGCCGGTGGACATCCGCGCCTCCCATGCTTCGCTGACGACTGCCGGCGTGGCGTTGTTCAACGAGCGTTATCCACAAGGCCTGCCGCAGACCTGGGGTGGGCAGGGGCCGGAAGAAGTTAGTGGGGTGCGTTATTACTCGTGGTCCGGGACTCTGCAGCCGGGCAAGACCGACAGGGGCCGCAACCTGTTCGACGGCACCAATCGCAGCTGCCGGCTGTTCGCGCGCACCTTCGTGCGCGAAGCCGGGCAGTGCGACGGCATGGTCGGGCGCTACAGCTCGCACCTGGGCACGGTGATTCGTGATGATTATCCGCTGGACCATTTCGACGTGGTCAATCAGTCGCTGGGACTGGTGGGCAGGGGAGCGGAGCCGATCCGGCTGTTTGTCGAGCATGCGCAGCGGTTGAAGGATGCCGGGGTGTAGCGCATCAGTTGGACCGCGTTATCGTTCTTCGCGAGCAGGCTCGCTCCCACAATGGAGCGGTCGCTGAAACCTGTGTGGGAGCGAGCCTGCTCGCGAAAGCGGTAGATCAAGCAATGAAGATCTGGCGATGAAGGTGTAACAGGCTTTGTCTACACTGCACTTCATCGCCGTCCTTCTCGGGCGGCAACCAGGAGAAACACCATGAAGATGCTGCGTGTCCCTTTGTTGATGATCGGCCTGCTGCTGTGTTCCCAGGGCTTCGCCGCCACCGCCCAACAGACCAAGATGACCACCTGCAACGCCGACGCCACCGCCAAGGCCCTCAAGGGTGACGAACGCAAGGCTTTCATGAGCAACTGCCTGAAGGCCACTCCGGCCGCCGCTGAACCCAGTACACCGCAGGAACGCATGAAGACCTGCAACGCCACGGCGACGACCCAGGCCTTGAAGGGCGATGCGCGCAAGGCGTTCATGAGTGATTGCCTGAAGAAAAAGTAAGCACCGGGATTTTTCTGACCCCTCCAGGGCCTCATCGCGAGCAGGCTCGCTCCCACATTGGACCCAGCCGACGCTAATCTGATGTGGGAGCGAGCCTGCTCGCGATGAGGCCGGAGCAAGAAACTAAAAAACGTCTGAACCTCGACCAGGATCGGCCGATACAATCCCTAGTGCTGCCAGCGGAACGCTGGCAGACTGCCGATCCTTTCATGTCGTTTTTTTGTCCTGGGGCTGTATGCCAACGTTTTCTCAGCGTCATGTGTTGTTGGTGATCAGTTGGGTGATCATTTTTGGTGGGTTGTTGCTGGTGTTGCCGCTGCGCCTGTTGCCGAGCCTGCTGGCCGGGCTGCTGGTGTTCGAGCTGGTCAACATGCTCACCCCGCAGCTGCAACGACTGATCGAAGGCCGGCGTGCCCGCTGGCTGGCGGTAGCATTGTTGGGCACGCTGGTGGTCAGTGTGCTGAGCCTGATTTTCGCCGGGGCCTTCAGTTTCCTGCTGCACGAAGCGGAAAACCCGGGCGCATCCCTGGATAAATTCATGGGCGTGGTCGACCGCGCCCGTGGGCAATTGCCGCCGTTCATCGACGCCTACCTGCCGGCCAGCGCCGCCGAGTTCCGGGTGGCGATCGGCGACTGGGTGAGCAAGCACCTGAGCGACCTGCAACTGGTGGGCAAGGACGCGGCGCACATGTTCGTGACGTTGCTGATCGGCATGGTGCTGGGCGCCATCATCGCCTTGCAGCGCATCCCCGACCTGACCAAGCGCAAGCCCCTGGCCGCCGCGCTGTTCGACCGCTTGAACCTGCTGGTGAAGGCGTTTCGCAACATCGTTTTTGCCCAGATCAAGATTTCCCTGCTCAACACCTTCTTCACCGGGATTTTCCTGGCGGTGGTGCTGCCGTTGTTCGGCATTCAACTGCCGTTGACCAAGACCCTGATCGTGATGACGTTCCTGCTGGGGCTGTTGCCGGTGATCGGCAACCTGATGTCGAACACCCTGATCACCATCGTCGCCCTGTCGCTGTCGATCTGGGTGGCCGTGGCGGCGCTGGGTTACCTGATCGTGATCCACAAGCTCGAATACTTCCTCAACGCCCGCATCGTCGGCGGGCAGATCAGTGCCAAGTCGTGGGAACTGCTCATGGCGATGCTGGTGTTCGAAGCCGCGTTCGGCCTGCCGGGTGTGGTGGCGGGGCCGATCTACTATGCGTATCTCAAGAGCGAGTTGAAGCAGGTGGGGATGGTTTGATCGGGTAGTTGTATTGCCTGGTCCAGCGCTTTCGCGAGCAGGCTCGCTCCCACAGTAGGATGCGGTTGACTGTGGGAGCGAGCCTGCTCGCGAAGGACGCGCCTCGGTCCTGGATCAGACCTGGCTGCCATACCGCTTCATCGCCTCGATCGCCAACCCGCTGCCAATACTGCCGAAGATATTACCTTCCACATGGCGCGCCTGGGGCAGCATCGCCGCGACGCTGTTGCGCAGCGCCGGAATGCCGCTGGAGCCGCCGGTGAAAAACACCGTGTCGACTTGATCAACCCGCACGTTGGCATCGTTGAGCAGTTGCGTGACGCTGTTGCGCACTCGCTCCAGCAGGCCGTCGATCGCCGATTCGAACAAGGCGCGGCTCAGGTCCACGCTCAGGCCAGGCTCGATCCGGTCCAGGGCCACGTGGCGCTGGTCGGCGTGGGTCAGCTGAATCTTGGTTTCCTCCACTTCCATCGCCAGCCAATGCCCGGCACGCTGTTCGATCAGCTTGAACAGCCGGTCGATACCGCCGGTGTCTTCGATGTCGTAGCGCATGCTGCCCAGGGCCAGCGTGGACTTTTGCGAATACACCGCGTTGATGGTGTGCCAGGTCGCCAGGTTCATGTGATGGCTGGTGGGCATGTAGGCGCCGCTTTTCATCCGGCTGCCGTAGCCGAACAGCGGCATCAGGCCTTGCAGGCTGAGCTGCTTGTCGAAGTCGGTGCCGCCGATGTGCACGCCGCCGGTGGCGAGGATGTCGGCGTGACGGTTGTCGTGCATGCGGCGCTCGGGAGACAGGCGCACCAGGGAGAAGTCCGAAGTACCGCCGCCGATGTCGACGATCAGCACCAGCTCTTCTTTTTCGATGGTCGATTCATAATCGAACGCCGCCGCAATGGGTTCGTACTGGAAGGAGACTTCCTTGAAACCGATGGCCCGCGCCACGTCCACCAAAGTGTTCTCGGCTTCCTGATCGGCCATTTCATCGTCATCAACGAAAAACACCGGACGCCCCAGCACCACTTCTTCGAATTCCCGCCCGGCGGTGGCTTCGGCACGCTTCTTCAACTGACCGATGAACAACCCCAGCAGATCCTTGAACGGCATCGCCGTGCCGAGCACGCTGGTATCGTGCTTGATCAGCTTGGAACCCAGCAGGCTCTTTAGCGAGCGCATCAGCCGGCCTTCGTAGCCTTCCAGGTATTCGTGCAGGGCTAGGCGACCGTAGACCGGGCGACGTTCCTCAAGATTGAAAAAGACCACCGAGGGCAAGGTGATCTTGTCATCCTCCAGCGCGATCAACGTTTCCATGCCAGGACGCAGCCAGCCGACGGTGGAGTTGGACGTGCCGAAGTCGATACCGCAGGCACGCGCCGGGGATGGGTTTTTCATGTCTTTCAGTTCCGGTCGTAAAAACGGCCGCGCAGTGTATGCCAGTGCGACGCGGATTCGAAGGCCGGTTGTCCACTAATTCGCAAACCCCGGCCTTGAAAGACCGCGTCGGCCCCCCAAACTTGCTGGCATGGGTCTGGTGGCACAGGGCGGTACAAGATCCGCCGCCAGCTGCCGATAAACTTCTGATGCACCGTCCGGTCACAATCTTGAGGCCGGTCAACCCGCTGTCCGGTCATCCGGGCATGCCGTGCGTGGCGGTGCGACATCGATAACGGATGGTGATGCTTAGATGGATTTCAAAGACTATTACAAGATCCTGGGTGTGGAGCCGACGGCCGACGACGCCACGATCAAGGCCGCCTATCGCAAACTGGCGCGCAAGTACCACCCGGATGTAAGCAAAGAGAAAGACGCCGAGACCAAGTTCAAGGATGTCTCCGAGGCGTATGAAGCGCTGAAGAGTGCGGACAAACGCGCTGAATACGATGACTTGCGCCGCTATGGCCAGCACGGCCAGCCGTTCCAGGGGCCGCCGGGGTGGCAGAGCCGTGGTGGTTTTGGCGGGCAGGACACTGGCGATTTCTCGGATTTCTTCAGTTCGATCTTTGGCAATCGCGGGCCGGGTTTCGGTGGCGGACAATCGGGTCGCAGCGCCGGCCGTCGGGGGCAAGACGTGGAAATGGAATTACCGATCTTCCTGGAAGAGACCCTGTCGAACGAATCGAAGAAGGTCAGCTTCCAGGTGCCGCAGTACAACGCCGCGGGCCAGCATGTGAGCAATACCAGCAGAAGCCTGAACGTGAAGATCCCGCTGGGAGTGACCGATGGCGAGCGCATCCGCCTCAAGGGCCAGGGCGCGCCCGGCATCGGGGGCGGCGCCAATGGCGACTTGTACCTGACCATTCGTTTCGCCCCGCACCCCAAGTTCGATGTCGAAGGCCAGGACCTGATCATCACTTTGCCCCTGGCGCCGTGGGAACTGGCGTTGGGCACCGAGGTGGCGGTGCCGACCCTCACCGGCAAGATCAACCTCAAGGTGCCGGCCGGCAGCCAGAACGGCCAGCGCATGCGCGCCAAGGGCCACGGCCTGCGCAACAAGGCCGGCGAGCGCGGTTACCTGTTCGTGCAGCTCAAGGCCGTGATGCCCAAGGCCAGCGACGAATCGGTCAAGGCGCTGTGGGCGGAGTTGGCGAAGAAAGCCGCATTTGATCCGCGGGAGAACTTCTGAACCGAGGATCATGGCTAGACTCGACAGTTGAAGCATTGGGAGAAGCAGACCATGAGCAACCCGATCATTGAACTGAACCTGATGGAATTCTGTGAGGCCGCTGCGT
This sequence comes from Pseudomonas sp. R1-15, assembly GCF_051132085.1. Classification (NCBI taxonomy): domain Bacteria; kingdom Pseudomonadati; phylum Pseudomonadota; class Gammaproteobacteria; order Pseudomonadales; family Pseudomonadaceae; genus Pseudomonas; species Pseudomonas sp. R1-15. The sequence goes on from NZ_CP071660.1 coordinate 664,599, forward strand.
TGGCCGATGTCCATGTGATCGAAATTATCGAGCATGGCATTCTCGAACCTCACGGCACGGCCCCCACGGACTGGCGTTTCACTGATTACGAACTGGTCCTGGCCCGGCGTGCAGCGAAGCTGCGCCGCGAGTTGGAGCTGGAATGGGAGGGCGTCGCCCTGGCGCTGGACCTGCTGGAAGAGGTGCAGCAGCTGCGCAGCGAAAACCGCATGCTCAAGCAGCGGCTGGGGCGGCTGGTCGAATGAGGCAGGCTGGACATAAAACCCTGTGGCGAGGGAGCTTGCTCCCGCTCGGTTGCGCAGCAACCGCCAAAGAGCGAGGGCTGCTTCGCACCCTAGCGGGAGCAAGCTCCCTCGCCACGGAGTTTGCGTTCGGCCAGTTATCCACTCAAAACAGAAAATACCGCTGCGCCATCGGCAGCACATCCGCCGGTTCACACCACAACAGCACGCCATCGGCCTTGACCTGATAGGTTTGCGGGTCGACGTCGATGCTCGGCAGGTAGTCGTTGTGGATCAGGTCGGTCTTCTGCACATCGCGACAACCTTTCACCACGGCGATCCGTTTCTTCAAGCCCAATTGCTCCGGCAGGCCCGCCTCGGCGGCGGCCTGGCTGATGAAGGTCAGGCTGGTGGCGTGTCGTGAGCCGCCGTAGCTGGCGAACATCGGCCGGTAGTGCACCGGTTGCGGTGTCGGAATCGAGGCGTTGGCATCGCCCATCAAGCTGGCGGCAATCGCCCCGCCCTTGAGAATCAAGGTCGGTTTGACGCCGAAGAACGCCGGGCGCCACAACACCAGGTCGGCCCATTTGCCGACTTCGATGGAGCCCACCTCATGGCTGATGCCATGGGTGATCGCCGGGTTGATGGTGTACTTGGCGATGTAGCGCTTGATGCGGAAATTGTCGTTACCGGCGCCATCGCCGGGCAGGGCGCCGCGCTGTTTTTTCATCTTGTCGGCGGTTTGCCAGGTGCGGGTGATGACCTCGCCGACGCGGCCCATGGCCTGGCTGTCGGAGCTGATCATCGAGAACGCGCCGAGGTCATGGAGGATGTCTTCGGCAGCGATGGTTTCACGGCGGATGCGGCTTTCGGCGAAGGCCACGTCTTCGGCGATGCTCGGGTCCAGGTGGTGGCAGACCATCAGCATGTCGAGATGCTCGTCGATGGTGTTGCGGGTGAATGGCCGGGTCGGGTTGGTGGAGCTGGGCAACACGTTAGGAAAACCGCAGGCCTTGATGATGTCCGGCGCATGACCGCCACCGGCACCTTCGGTGTGGTAGGTGTGGATGGTGCGGACCTTGAACGCCGCCAGGGTGGTTTCGACGAAGCCGGATTCGTTGAGGGTGTCGGTGTGGATCGCCACCTGCACATCGTACTGGTCGGCCACGCTCAGGCAGTTGTCGATGGCCGCCGGCGTGGTACCCCAGTCTTCATGCAGCTTCAGGCCGATGGCCCCGGCCTTGACCTGCTCGACCAGCGGCTCCGGCAGGCTGGCGTTGCCCTTGCCGGTGAAACCGATGTTCATCGGGAACGCGTCGGCGGCCTGGAGCATGCGCGCCAGGTGCCACGGCCCGGAGGTGCAGGTGGTGGCGTTGGTCCCGGTAGCCGGGCCCGTGCCGCCGCCGATCATGGTGGTGACACCGCTCATCAGCGCTTCTTCGATCTGTTGCGGGCAGATGAAGTGGATGTGGGTGTCGATGCCGCCGGCGGTGAGGATCATGCCTTCGCCGGCGATCACTTCGGTGCTCGCCCCGATGGCGATGGTCACGTCGGGCTGGATGTCCGGGTTGCCGGCCTTGCCGATCGCCGCGATGCGCCCGTCCTTGAGGCCGACATCGGCCTTGACGATGCCCCAGTGGTCAATGATCAGTGCGTTGGTGATCAACGTGTCGACCACCTCGGCGGCCAGCAGTTGGCTCTGGCCCATGCCATCGCGAATCACCTTGCCGCCGCCGAACTTCACTTCTTCGCCGTAGGTGGTGAAGTCCTTTTCCACTTCGATCCACAACTCGGTATCGGCCAGGCGAACCTTGTCGCCGACGGTGGGGCCGAACATGTCGGCGTAGGCTTGTCTCGAAATCTTCATGTGCTCGCCTTGAAACTCAATTGAATATTGGAACCGTTCGCTGCGCTCACTCATCGCGAGCAAGCTCGCTCCCACATTTGATCGCGTTTCCCTGTGGGAGCGAGCTTGCTCGCGATGAGGCCAGTGCAGGCACCCTCTGACTTACAGGTCGCCCATGACCCGCCCGGCAAACCCGAACACCCGCCGGTGCCCGGCCAGGTCCACCAGTTCCACCTCGCGGCTCTGGCCCGGTTCGAAGCGCACCGCCGTGCCGGCCGGGATGTTCAGGCGCATGCCTCGGCTGGCGGCGCGGTCGAAGGCCAGGGCGTCGTTGGTTTCGAAAAAATGAAAGTGCGAGCCGACCTGGATCGGCCGGTCGCCGCTGTTGGCGACGTTCAGCTTGAGGGTACGGCGGCCGACGTTGAGCTCGATGTCGCCGGGCTGGACCTGGTACTGGCCTGGAATCATTGCGGTTGCCCCAAAGTCTTGTAGTAGATGGCGGTCGGGCTGTAGGTCCCGTCCGGGCTCTGGCAGTAGTCGGGCAGTTCGCCGACGCGGGTGTAGCCCATGGCGCGGTAGAACGCCTCGGCCTCGGAACCGGCCTCGGTGTCGAGGTACAGCAGGCCGCGCTTGTGCTGGCGCGCACCGAGCTCCAAGGCATTCATCAACTGCTGGCCGAGGCCGCGGCGGCGGGCATCGCCGCGCACCAGCAGCTTTTGCACTTCGGCGCGGTTGAGGCCGTTGGGCTTCTGGCACAGCGCGAGCTGGACGCTGGCTTGCACCTGCTCGTCCTTGACCACCACCCACAGCAGCAGATGGCCCTGGTTGAGGCTGGCCTGGACCTCGTCGAAATAGGCGCGGGCCTGGACGGCATCGAGGTCAGCCATGAACCCCACGCTGGCGCCATAACCCACGGCGTCAAGCAGCAGATCAATCAAGCCCTGGCGGTAATGCGCGAAGCTTTCAGCGTGGACTCGGCGCAACTGGGCGGCGTTCATCGGTATCACTCCTTGTCGATGGTGGGCGGTAGCGCCCCGGGATTGAGGACCAACTGCATGAAGGTCAGGTCCAGCCAGCGACCAAACTTGGTGCCCACCTGGGGCATCTGCCCGGTGATGGCAAAACCGGCCCGCTCGTGCAGGCGAATCGACGCCGAGTTGCCGCTCTCGATGGCCGCAACCATCACGTGTTTGCCGCAGGCCCTGGCGCGCTCGATCAGCGCACTCATCAGCAACGGGCCGAGCCCATTGCCACGTTGATCGCTGCGTACGTACACCGAATGTTCCACGGTGTGGCGGAAACCGTCGAACGGCCGCCAGTCGCCGAATGAAGCGTAGCCGAGCACGTTATCTTCGGCGTCGCTGATCACCAGCACCGGATAACCCTGGGTTTGCCGGGCGCTGAACCAGGCCTGGCGATTGCCCAGGTCCACAGCCTGTTCGTTCCAGATCGCCGTGGTGCTGAGGACCGCATCGTTGTAGATGTCACGGATCGCCGGCAGGTCGGCAGGACGGGCGTCACGAATCTGATAAGTCATGCCGCGACCTCAGGCGATGGGCTGGTGGACGGTGACCAGTTTGGTGCCGTCGGGGAATGTCGCCTCGACCTGGATCTCTGGGATCATTTCCGGAATGCCTCCCATCACCTGCTCGCGGCTCAGCAGCGTTGTGCCGTAGTGCATCAGCTCGGCCACGGTCTGGCCGTCACGAGCACCTTCCAGCAGCGCGGCGGAAATGTAGGCCATGGCTTCCGGATAGTTGAGCTTCAGGCCACGAGCCAGGCGCCGCTCGGCGACGAGGCCGGCGGTGAAGATCAGCAGCTTGTCTTTTTCGCGTGGGGTCAGGTCCATGTGCAGTCCAGTAAGGGCAGATAAAATTTTGCGGTAGACACATTCCACTGTGGGAGCGAGCCTGCTCGCGAAAGCGGTGTGTCAGTCAACAATCATGTTGGATGTTCTATTGCTTTCGCGAGCAGGCTCGCTCCCACAGATGAAATAACTAAGTACTCCAGATTCTCGGTGGCATGGCTTCTCGTCCGAGCAATGCGGGCCTGAGCAAGCGCCACAGTTCAATCAACCACCCGCGCGCCAGTAATGCCTCGCTCGCCAGGCAGCGGGCGACGACCAGGCCGGGCAACTGGGTCAGGTCGCCGCGCACGGCATGGCCGAGGGATCGGCAGCGCTCCAGCAGCTCGCTGTCGATCTCGCCGGTCACCAGCAACGTCGCAAACACCGGATCACCGCCCAGCCCGATGGGGGAATCGAGCAAGCCGTCACCGCCGACAATGCGCTGGCGTTCATGCCACAGCAACTGGCCGTCGCGGCGAATGTCCAGCCGCGATTGAAAGTGGCCGAGATCGAAGCGTTCGCCGCTGGCCGGTCGGCCGAGGGCAACCATGTCCCAGTAGAACAGCCGGGCGTCGCCCTGCAGATCGATGCAGGTGCTGAGTTCGGCCTGTGCCGCGCTGAAGACGATGGTTTCCTGAGGCAGCCATTCCAGGGTCGCACCGCCAGCCACGCTCAGTTTCAGTTGCTGGTACGCCGGGCCGGCCGCGCGGTACCACTTGGCCGCGCCGGGGCTGGTCAGTTGCGCCCAGGCACCGGGGCCGACGTGAGCCGAGATGTCCAGCCGATCACCGCCGGCAATCCCGCCGGGCGGGTGGACGATGATGTGCTGGCAGACTTCGGGACCTTCGGCGTACAGGTGTTTCTGCACCCGCAGTGGACCTTTGTGGCGACGCTGGACCGGACGCGTGCAGTCGCCGAATCGGGCATAGCCCAAGTCCAGCTCGGCGTGCCAGCTGGGGGTGAACAGGGCGGAGGGCGATACAGGTAGATTCATGATTTTCTGATTATCGTCGGGACGCCAAGACTAGGGTTTGAACGAAAAGTCGCCGAGCGGCGATCAGGCAAGGCGAAAACAGGCGAGGAAGCGGAGTTGACTGGTTGTCAATGAGCATTCCGAGCCTGTTTTCAACGCAGCATGATCGGCGCGCAGGCACTTTTCGTACAAAGACTAGATCGTTACCAGCCCGCGCACACCCTCGGCTTGCATATTTTCGCCGCGGCCTTGCTGGACGATCTCGCCCCGGGACATCACCAGGTACTGATCGGCCAGCTCGGCGGCGAAGTCATAGAACTGCTCCACCAGCAAGATAGCCATGTCGCCCCGGGCCGCGAGTTGCCTGATTACCGCGCCAATCTCCTTGATCACCGACGGCTGGATGCCTTCGGTGGGCTCGTCGAGAATCAGCAGGCGCGGACGGCTGGCCAGGGCCCGGCCAATGGCGAGCTGCTGTTGCTGGCCACCAGACAGGTCACCGCCGCGGCGTTGTTTCATCTGTAGCAGCACCGGGAACAGTTCATAGATGAAGGCCGGCACTTCCTTGGCCTCGGAACCCGGGAAACGCGAAAGCCCCATCAGCAGGTTTTCTTCCACCGTCAGCCGAGCGAAAATTTCCCGGCCCTGGGGCACATAGGCGATGCCGGCATGTACCCGCTGGTGCGGCTTGAAGCCGGTGATGGCCTTGCCTTCCCAACTCACCACGCCTTCCTTGGCCGGCAGCAGGCCCATCAGGCATTTGAGCAGGGTGGTCTTGCCCACACCGTTGCGGCCCAGCAGGCACGTCACCTCGCCGACCTTCACGTCGAAGGACAGGCCCCGCAGGATGTGGCTACCGCCGTAGTACTGGTGCAGCTTGTCGACTTGCAGCATGTTCCAGACTCTCCTCAAGTCCCCTGTGGGAGCGAGCTTGCTCGCGATGACTGCGGCACATTCAACACATGTGCAGGCTGAACTACCGCTATCGCGAGCAAGCTCGCTCCCACAGGAAACAGCATGTGTCGTTCTAGCGACCGAGATACACCTCGATCACCCGCTCATCGGCCTGCACCTGCTCCAGCGACCCTTCGGCCAACACGCTGCCCTGGTGCAGCACGGTGACGTGATCGGCGATCGCGCCGACGAAGCCCATATCGTGTTCCACCACCATCAGCGAATGTTTGCCGGCCAGGGATTTGAACAGCTCGGCGGTGAAGTCGGTCTCGGCGTCGGTCATGCCCGCCACCGGCTCGTCGAGCAATAGCAGTTGCGGGTCCTGGACCAGCAGCATGCCAATCTCCAGAAATTGCTTCTGCCCGTGAGACAGCAACCCGGCGGCGCGATTGACCGAGGCGGTGAGGCGGATGGTTTCAAGCACTTCGCCGATACGGTCATGTTGTTCGCCGGTCAGTTTCGCCCGCAGGCTGGCCCATACCGATTTGTCGGTCTTGAGCGCCAGTTCCAGATTCTCGAACACGCTCAAGGCTTCGAACACCGTCGGCTTCTGGAACTTGCGGCCGATACCGGCCTGGGCAATCTGCACTTCGCTCATGCTGGTCAGGTCCAGGGTTTCGCCAAACCAGGCCTTGCCGTGGCTGGGCCGGGTCTTGCCGGTAATGACGTCCATCAAGGTGGTCTTGCCGGCACCGTTGGGGCCGATGATGCAGCGCAATTCGCCGACGCCGATGTACAGGTTCAGATCGTTGAGCGCCTTGAAACCGTCGAAGCTGACGCTGATGTCTTCCAGGGTCAGGATGGTGCCGTGGCGGGTGTTCAGGCCCACGCCAGCGGCTTGGCCGAGGCCGATCGCATCGCGGCTGCTGCCCTGGTCCCGATTGGCATCGACAGGGGGCTCGATAATCGGTTCGAGCATGAAGTCCGCCGTGGGTGTGATTCGCATCATTCGCCCCTTTTCTTCAGCAAGCCGATCACGCCCTTGGGCAGATACAGCGTCACGACAATGAACAACGCGCCGAGGAAGAACAGCCAGTACTCAGGAAACGCCACGGTGAACCAGCTCTTCATGCCATTGACCACGCCAGCGCCCAGTAGCGGTCCGATCAGCGTGCCGCGCCCGCCAAGGGCCACCCACACGGCAGCTTCGATTGAATTGGTCGGCGACATTTCGCTGGGGTTGATGATGCCCACCTGCGGCACGTACAGCGCCCCCGCCAGGCCGCACAACACTGCGCTCAACACCCAGACGAACAGCTTGAAACCACGGGGATCGTAGCCGCAGAACATCAGGCGATTTTCCGCATCGCGCAGGGCCGTCAGCACCCGTCCGAACTTGCTGCGGGCCAGGCGCCAACCGATGAACAGGCTCGCCACCAGCAACAGCACCGTGGCAAAAAACAGCACCGCGCGGGTGCCCGGCTCGGTGATGCCAAAGCCCAGGATCGAACGGAAATTGGTGAAGCCGTTGTTGCCGCCAAAACCCGTCTCGTTGCGGAAAAACAGCAGCATCCCGGCGAAGGTAAGGGCCTGGGTCATGATCGAGAAATACACGCCCTTGATCCGCGAGCGGAACGCGAAGAAGCCGAAAACCAGTGCCAGCAAACCGGGTGCCAGCACCACCAGGCACAGCGCCCAGAGGAAACTGTCGGTGCCGGCCCAGTACCAGGGCAGTTCGCTCCACGACAAAAACGTCATGAATGCCGGAAGGCCGTCACCGGCGGCCTGGCGCATCAGGTACATGCCCATGGCGTAGCCGCCCAGGGCGAAGAACAGGCCGTGACCGAGGGAGAGCAGGCCGGCGTAGCCCCAGACCAGGTCCAGCGCCAGGGCAACGATGGCATAGCAGAGGATCTTGCCCACCAGGGTCAGCGTGTAGGCCGAGATGTGCAGCGGATTGTCCGCCGCCAGCAACGACAGCAACGGCAGGCTCAGCAGCACGGCGAGAATCAGCGCGCCGACGGCAACGGTGAGTTTGGGACCGGCCTTTTGTGTGGCCGTGAGCATCAGGGGCTGGTTCATCAGTCGATTACCCGTCCTTTGAGCGCGAAGAGGCCTTGCGGACGCTTCTGGATGAACAGAATGATCAGCGCAAGGATCAGGATCTTGCCGAGCACGGCGCCGATCTGCGGTTCGAGGATCTTGTTGGCGATGCCCAGGCCGAACGCGGCGAACACGCTGCCGGCCAATTGGCCGACGCCGCCAAGTACTACCACCAGGAACGAGTCGATGATGTAGCTCTGGCCCAGGTCCGGGCCGACGTTGCCGATCTGGCTCAAAGCCACGCCGCCGAGCCCGGCGATGCCCGAGCCGAGGCCGAAAGCGAGCATGTCGACCCGCCCGGTGGGCACGCCGCAGCAGGCGGCCATGTTGCGGTTCTGGGTCACGGCGCGCACGTTCAGGCCCAGGCGCGTCTTGTTCAGCAACAGCCAGGTCAGGACCACCACGAACAGCGCGAAGGCGATGATCACGATGCGGTTGTACGGCAGCACCAGGTTCGGCAGCACCTGGATCCCACCCGAGAGCCAGGCCGGGTTGGCGACTTCGACGTTCTGCGCGCCGAACACCAGGCGCACCAGCTGAATCAGCATCAGGCTGATGCCCCAGGTGGCGAGCAGGGTTTCCAGCGGGCGCCCGTAGAGGTGGCGGATCACCGTGCGCTCCAGTGCCATGCCGATGGCCGCGGTGATGAAAAACGCCACAGGCAGGGCGATCAGCGGGTAGAACTCGATGGCGTTCGGGGCGAAGCGCTGGAACAGCATCTGCACCACATACGTGGAGTAGGCGCCGAGCATCAGCATTTCGCCGTGGGCCATGTTGATCACCCCGAGCAGGCCAAAGGTGATTGCCAGGCCGAGGGCGGCGAGCAGCAGGATCGAGCCCAGGGACATGCCGCTGAAGGCCTGGCCCAGCAGCTCGCCGATGAGCAGTTTGCGCTTGACCTGGCCGAGGCTGGTTTCAGCGGCGGTGCGCACGGCGGCATCGGTTTCGACGCCGGGTTCGAGCAGGGCTTCCAGGCGGGTGCGGGCCAGCGGGTCGCCGGTTTCCCCCAACAGGCGGACGGCGGCCAGGCGCACGGAAGGGTTGGCATCGACCAGTTGCAGGTTCGCCAGGGCCAGGCTCAGGGCGGCATGCACGTCTTCGTCCTGCTCACCGGCCAGTTGCCGATCAAGAAACGCCAGTTGCGCGGGGCGGGCACTTTTTTGCAACTGCTGCGCGGCAGTCAGGCGTACGCGGGCGTCCACGGCGAGTAGCTGGTGGCTGGCGAGAGCGGTTTCGATCAGCCCTCGCAAACGGTTGTTCAGGCGCAGGGTCTTCGGCTGGCCGTCGATGGTCAATTGGCCTTGCTGCAGGGCATTGATCAATTCGACGCGCGCCGGGTCGGGCTGCGCGGCCCAGGCTTCCAGGAGCTTGGCCTGCTGGGTCGGGTTGGCGGCGACGAAGTCTTCGGCTTCGCCGGCGTGGGCCGTCAATGGCAGCAGCAGTGCCAGGGCGAGGATGAAGCGGTAAAGGGCGGTGGGCATAGCGAGTCGCCTTACGCGGACAATGTGGGAGCGAGCTTGCTCGCGATGGCGGTGGTTCAGTTTCATCAATGTTGAATTTGAGTCCGCTATCGTCGGATCGCCGCCCGGAGCAAGCTCGCTCCCACAGGGATTTGTGGCGGACCCAAGCGTCATGCTCGGGCCGACACCCATGGGCTCAGTTGCTCTTCACCGCATAGTCAGGCTTCTTGTCGTTGCCGGCGATGAACGGGCTCCACGGCTGGGCGCGGATCGGCCCTTCGGTCTGCCAGACCACGTTGAACTGACCGTCGGCCTGGATCTCGCCGATCATCACCGGCTTGTGCAGGTGATGGTTGGTCTTGTCCATGGTCAGGGTGTAACCCGACGGCGCGGCGAAGGTCTGGCCGGCCAGGGCTTCGCGGACTTTGTCGACATCAGTGGACTTGGCTTTTTCCACCGCTTGCGCCCACATGTGGATGCCGACGTAGGTGGCTTCCATCGGGTCGTTGGTTACCGCTTTGTCGGCGCCCGGCAGGTTCTTGGCCTTGGCGTAGGCCTTCCAGGAATCGACGAATTTCTTGTTCGCCGGGTTATCCACGGATTCGAAGTAGTTCCACGCCGCCAGGTTACCCACCAGCGGTTTGGTGTCGATGCCGCGCAGTTCCTCTTCGCCCACCGAGAAGGCCACGACCGGTACATCGGTGGCTTTCAGGCCCTGGTTCGCCAGCTCTTTATAAAACGGTACGTTGGAATCGCCATTGACCGTGGAGATGACGGCGGTCTTGCCGCCGGCCGAGAATTTCTTGATGTTGGCAACGATGGTCTGGTAATCGCTGTGGCCGAACGGGGTGTAGACCTCTTCGATATCCTTGTCCGCCACGCCTTTGGAGTGCAGGAACGAACGCAGGATCTTGTTGGTGGTGCGCGGATAGACGTAGTCGGTGCCCAGCAGGAAGTAGCGCTTGGCGCTGCCGCCTTCTTCGCTCATCAGGTATTCCACCGCCGGGATCGCCTGCTGGTTTGGCGCTGCGCCGGTGTAGAAAACGTTCGGCGACATTTCTTCGCCTTCGTACTGCACCGGATAGAACAGCAGGCCGTTGAGTTCTTCGAACACCGGCAACACGGATTTGCGCGACACCGAGGTCCAGCAGCCGAACACCACGGCGACCTTGTCCTGAGTCAGCAACTGGCGGCCCTTTTCAGCGAACAGCGGCCAGTTCGATGCCGGGTCCACGACCACCGCTTCAAGCTTCTTGCCGTTCACTCCACCCTTGGCGTTGATCTCGTCAATGGTCATCAACGCCATGTCCTTGAGGGACGTTTCGGAGATCGCCATGGTCCCGGACAACGAATGCAGGATGCCGACCTTGATGGTCTCGGCGGCCTGGACGGTCCAGGCCATGCCCATCGCGGCAATGCTTGCCGAGAGTGTAAAAGCCTTGATCAAGCTACGACGCTTCATTGTGCGATCTCCGTGGTCTTTATGTTTTTCTGGATGGCAGATGCAAACGCTGAAAGCGCTTTTGCAAGGGGTGTGCCCGGTCGGGGAAAGGCTTTGAAATGCGGGGCCGGCGGCAAGAGAGGGAAGTGACGATGCACCATCAGCGACCACATCGCTGATGCTGGTGCAGGATGGCGCTCCGCATTGGGGCGCGGATGAGGTTGACCCAAGGTGAAATTATCGCCCGCCCGACTATGCTGACTCTTCTGCCATTGCGAAGTAGGGAAAGCCGTTTGAATACTGACTCTGGCGCTGCAAGCTATTTTCTTCTCGACGAGACGGCCGTATTTGCCGTGTTGCCTGAAGTCAAACCGGCCGGGCATCCGCAATGGATGCATGTGACGCATTTGCGAGAAGCGAGATATTCGCTGATTCTCACCGCCGGGGAACATCTGCGAAGTAGCCAGCTGGATGTGTTTTCCGATTCCAGACTCTACATTCGTTTTTCGGCAGCGCTGCCAGGCATCAGTGTCGACGGGCTCACGTGTTCAGTTGTTTTTGTCGATGATCCAGGTCAAACCGAATTTCCACTCGGGATCTTTCATATTTGCGGAGGATCTACGCCGTCGGAATGGCGGTCGGTCGATCTGGATCTGGCTTGGTTGGCGGGGAAACGTGGCAGTCTCTTGTTAACGTGCGGGCCAGGGGCAAAAAATGACCCTACAGCCGACTGGTTGGCGATAGCTGACTTGTGCGTTGCCAGGGAAGTAGTGATGAAGCTTCTCCTGGCGAAAACACACCATCAGATGCGCGTGAAAAACGAGATAGCACACTTCAGTAGCGTCTACCGGAACGAGTTTTACTCGAGCGTTCAGGAGCGACAGAGTGAAGCGGCCATGGGCGTTGCTCGCAACGTTCGCCGATTGAATGGACTGGCTCCGGGGCAATGGCAGGGTGCCCGGTCCGAGATGGTGATTCCGGAGCCGTTTGAAGGAGAGGTCGCCTACTCCTATGCCACTCGTATGCTAAGGGCGAACGTCCCGCAAACGCCGCCCGACTTCCAAGCAAGGCTACGTCGGAAAGTCAGGGATCACGGTGCAATAAAAGTCCTGTCGATCTGCAGCGGTGCCGCGCGGATAGAAGCTGGTTTGTCGGCGGCTGTTCCGGAAGGCGTGGAATGGTCACTGCTGGATATCAACGAAGACCTGCTTCACATCGCGGCGAAGCAGTTTTCTTCAGGGGTCGGCCTCGATCTGATCGTGGCCGATGCGAATAACCTGGTGCCTACCGGTGAGCAGTGGGACGTTATTATCTGCGTCTCGGCATTGCACCATTTGATCGAGCTGGAAAAAGTGATGCTCTTTATCTCCCACAGTTTGAAAAACGATGGCGAGTTCTGGAGTGTGGGTGAGGCCGTGGGGCGCAATGGCAATCGCTTGTGGCCTGAGGCAATAATTGCGGCCGATGCAGCGTTCTCGGCATTGCCGGCACGCTACCGGCTAAACGCCGATACCCAGGTTGTCGATGCTGTCATTCCAGACAAGGACCACTCGATCGGGTGCTTCGAGGGTATTCGAAGTGAGGAAATTACCGCGCTCCTCGAACGTTGGCTCAAGCCGGTAGACGTTTACCGTACCAACTGCTTCCTCTGGCGAATGGTCAATCTCGCCTACAGTGGAAATTTTAATCTTGCAAAAGCTGAGGACCGGGCGTTGGTCATTGATATGGTTCGAGCGGAGCTGGAGCATTTTCGAAATGGCGGCCTTGGTACCGAGCTATTCGGCGTGTACAAGAAAAAGCATCTTTTCAGCGACGGCGCATCAGACCCATAAAGAACAGCCCACCGATAGCGGCTGTAGCGACTCCGATCGGCAAATCCTCCGGCGCGATCAGCGTGCGAGCCGCCACGTCCACCCAAACCAGGAACAGGCTGCCCAGCAGCACGCAGGCCGGCAACAGCCGACGATGCTCGGCGCCCACCAGGCGGCGGGCGATGTGGGGCACCATCAGCCCGACAAAACCGATCGAGCCGCTGATGGACACCAGTACGCCGGTCATCAAGGACGCGATCAGGAAAATCCATAGCCGCACCTTCGCCGCGTTCAGCCCCAGGGTCACGGCGGTCTGCTCCCCGGCCATCAGCGCGTTCAACGGCCGGGCCATGCCCAGCAGCAACACCAGCCCCAGCAATACACTGGCGGCTGGCACCGCGAGCAGTTCCCAGCGTGCCAGGCCCAGGCCGCCGAGCATCCAGAACATCACCGCCGAACTGGCGCGATGGTCTCCGAGAAACAGCAGCAGGTTGGCCGCCGCCATCATCACGAACGACACCGCTACGCCGCAGAGCAGCAGGCGATCACTCTCCAGGCGGCCCTGGCGGGCAGCGATGGCCAACACCAGCAACATACTCAACAGCGCGCCGATGAAGGCAGCCAGCGGCAGGGTCAGCAGGCCGATGATCTCGCCGACATGCAACACCACGATGACCGCCCCGAGGGTGGCGCCGGAGGTGACGCCAAGCAGGTGCGGATCGGCCAGCGGGTTGCGTGTCACCGCTTGCAGCACCGCGCCGATCAACGCCAACCCTGCGCCTACCAGCGCCCCGAGCAGCAGGCGCGGGACGCGGATCAGCCAGACGATATGCTCCTGGCCGGCTGTCCAATGCACCTCGCCGACACCGAAAGCCTTGTGCAGCAGCAGGTCCCAGACCACGGCCACCGGTATTCGCGCCGGCCCGAAACCCAGCGACACCACGCACGACACCAGTAGCAGCGCGCCGAGCAGTAGCAGCAGTGCACCATAGCGACGATCGTTCATTGGCCGTGGAAACCCCGCGCCAGGGTTTGCACCGCCAGCACGTTATCGATACCTGGCGTGGCCTGTACGTAAGGGATCACGACGAAGCGCCGGTGCTTGATCGCATCGACTGATTGCAGGGCCGGGTTGCTCGACAGGAATTGCTGTTTCTGCTCGGCACTGACTTCGCCGTAATCGACGATCACGATGACCTGGGGATTGCGCTCCACCACGTTCTCCCAGTTGACGCGGGTCCAACTGGCGTCCACGTCATCCAGAATGTTGCGCCCGCCGGCCGCGTCGATCAGGGCCTGGGGCATGCCCAGGCGGCCGGAGGTCATGGCCCGGTCTTCGCCGCTGTCATACAGGAACACCCGCGGTTGTCGGGTTGGCCGGTGCTTGCGCACTTCGGCCATCTGGGCCTGCATCGTGGCGATCAGCGCGTTGGCGCGATCCTGCACGTCGAAGATTTTCCCAAGGTTGCGCAGGTCGTTGTAGGTGTCCTCCAGCGAGGCCGCCGGGCGTTTCATCACGAACGCGCAAGACTCGGTCAGTTCGTAGACGTTGATGCCCAGCGGTTGCAGGGTCTGCGGAGTCAGGTCGCCGCCGACGCGCATGCCGTAGTCCCAACCGGCGAAGAAGAAATCGACGTTGGCGTCGAGCAGCGTTTCCACCGAGGGATATTTGGCGGCCAGTTCCGGCAGGCCATCGAGGATCCTGGCCATCTCCGGCGTCACCGATTTCCAGCCGCTGATGCCGCTGTAGCCAACCATGCGTGGCTTGAGCCCCAGGGCCAGCATCATCTGGGTCATGTTGATGTCATGGCTGACGGCGTGCCGAGGGGCCTCGTTGAACACCACCTGGCGGTTGCAGCTCTGGATTGTCAGCGGGTAGCGGCTGGCCTCGGCCTGGGCATGCAAACTTGCCAGCATTAACGGAAGCAACAGCAGGGGACGCAGGATCATGGTTGGGTTATCCAGGTGATTCGTGGGTAGCCGGCCAGCGGGTGTTCGTCCACCAGGGCCGCAACGCCGAACACTTCGCGCAACAGGTCGACAGTGAGGACGTCCCTGGGCGTGCCGCTGGCGACGATGCGCCCGTGTTCGATCACGTACAGGCGGTCGCAGAACGCGGCGGCAAGGTTCAGGTCATGAATGCTGGCGAGGGTGCCGATGCCCAGGCCCTTGATCAGTTGCAGCAACTGCAATTGATAGCGCGGGTCGAGGTGATTGGTCGGTTCGTCGAGGATCAGCAACTGCGGCTGCTGGGCCAGGGCGCGTGCGAGGATCACCCGTTGCTTCTCACCGCCCGAGAGCGTGGCGAATGCATGGTCGCCAAAGCCTGCAAGCCCGGCCGACTCCAATGCCTGGAGCACCAGTCGGCGATCTTCCTGATTGTCACCATCGAACAGACCCTTGTGCGGCGTGCGCCCCATCGCGACCACCTCGTCCACCGTCAGGCCGAAGGCGTCGGGAAACTCTTGCAGCACCACGGCGATGCGTTGGGCGCACCAGCGCGAGGGCTGTTTCCAGACGTTGTGGTGTTCGAGTCTGACCTCGCCGCTTTCTGGCCGGCTGAAGCGGTAGGCGCAGCGCAACAGGCTGGTCTTGCCGCTGCCGTTGGGCCCGATCAACCCGACAAATTCCCCGGCCGCCACGTGCAACGTGGCATCACGCAGTTGGAACTGGTGATGGCAGTGGCCATGGCCCAACG
Organism: Pseudomonas sp. R1-15; assembly: GCF_051132085.1. Taxonomy (NCBI): domain Bacteria; kingdom Pseudomonadati; phylum Pseudomonadota; class Gammaproteobacteria; order Pseudomonadales; family Pseudomonadaceae; genus Pseudomonas; species Pseudomonas sp. R1-15. The sequence goes on from NZ_CP071660.1 coordinate 679,892, forward strand.
GTGTCCAGGCGAGGTGGGAGAGGGTTAGCGAGGTCATGCATTTACTCAGATTATCGGATCGACACCCAACCTTGTGGGAGCGAGCCTGCTCGCGAAGGCGAGAGGTCAGTCACATCACTGTTGGCTGATTCAGCGCTTTCGCGAGCAGGCTCGCTCCCACAGTTTTGGCTGTGGTTACAGCCGGAGAGCGGCGCGATTGTAGAGCTTTCGCGCCGCTTTCCGTCAACGCGCAATTCTCAGCTTGAAGATGAAGCGGCTTCAGGCTGGCGATTGAACCGTGTAACAAGCCGGTCCAACAGCCACACCACCACCAGCGACGCCCCCACCAACGGGAACACCACCGCCAGGGCCAACATGATGAACACACCGGTCTTCCACGTCGGCAGGTCGTGGCGCAGTGGCGGCACGCCGAACTTGCCCTGGGGCCGGCGTTTCCACCAGATCACCATGCCGCTCACGGCGCTGAGCAGGATCATCAGGCAGATCAGCAGGACGATGATCTGGTTCACCGGACCGAACATCTTGCCTTCGTGCAGCATCACCCCGGTCTCGGTGGCGCGGGCAACGAGGTTGTAGTGCTCCCAACGCACGTCGGCCAGGACTTTGCCGGTGTATTGGTCCACGTGCAGGGTGGCGTCGTTGCGCGGATCATCGGCAAACACGGCGATGGTGAACACGCCCGAGGCGGTCGTTGGCAGGGTGATGCTGTAGCCGGGCTCGACCTTGCGCCCGGTGGCGATGTCCTGCACCGCTTGCAGGCTGACGGTGGGTGCGGCGGGGCCTTCGTGCATGCCGCCATGGGCCATGTGTTCGGCGTGGTCGCCGGACATCGGCATTGGCGTGTTCTCCACCGCCCAGGGCACGGTCTGGCGATGGGCGTTGTTGAGGCTGCCGGCCTCGATGTCGGACTTCGGTACGTCGTTCCACATCGCCGTCGGGAAACGGTTCCAGAGGTCGGCGTACTGCTTGCCCCAGAAGCCGGTCCAGGTCATGCCGCTGAGCAGCATCACCAGCAGGAACGCCGCGCCCCAGAAACCGACAACGATGTGCAAGTCGCGCCAGAACACCCGACCGCGAGCGCTCCAGCGCGGCCACAGTACGCCGGCCGAGGATTGCCCGCGCGGCCACCACAGGTACAGTCCGGAAACCACCAGCACCACGCCCCAGCCGGCAGCCATTTCCACCAGCCGGTCACCGACGGTGCCGATCAGCAATTCACCGTGAATCGCCCGGGCCATAGCTTGCAGGTTGTCTTTCGCGTCCTGCTCGCCGAGCACGTCGCCGTGGTACGGGTCGATGAACACATTCAGCTCCCGACCCTTGTCGATCACCACGAATTGCGCGCTGCGCTCGGCGTTGATCGGCGGCAGGTACTGTTTGACCTGGCCTTCGGGGTAAGCCTGGCGGACCTGCTTGAGCAGGTCGTCCGCCGCCAGGCTGTGATGCCCGGCCGGTACGTTCAGCAGGTTGCCGTACATCAATGGATCGAGTTGCGGCTTGAACAGGTAGATGATCCCGGTCAGGGCCAGCATCACCATGAACGGCGCCACGAACAGCCCGGCATAAAAATGCCAGCGCCAGGCCAGGTTGTAGAAATTGGGTTTCGGTTGGCTCATTGCAAAGCGCTCCGCAGGGCAAATTCGGTTCTTCAAATATCGGCTGAGCGATGCAACCACCTGTGGGAGCGAGCCTGCTCGCGAAAGCTTTCGCGAGCAGGCTCGCTCCCACGGGTTTTATGTTTGCTTCGGCCCAGATGTCAGGCACTCATCCGTGTTCAGGGCAGCGTTGGGCTGTCCTTTGCGACCGGGTGAGCAGGTGCGGGCTTACGCGTCGAGTGGCGGTGCGCGGGTGCGGGCGCCCGGAAAGAACGCCGGTCGGGCATGACCCAGGCGCGGGGAAGGGCTGGTGTAGGTGTGGCTGGGAGGGGTGTCGAAGACGGCGAATGTGTGGCCGCCAGGCAGCGCCGGGCAATTGAACAGCAGGCTGCAATAACCGCATTTTTCCCATAACGCGTGGTGTTCGCTCTGGGGCGCGCAGTGCTCGGCCGCCGGCGCTTCATGCACCGGCATGTCCATGCTCATCTCCATTTCCATGCTCACGGACACAGGCATGGACATGCGCTGATCCATCGGCATCGACTGGGAAACCAGTGGTCCGATAAAGATCATCAGCATGGCGAACAGGCTGATCCAGCTGCCGCGTGTCAGGCTCATGGGCTGACGGCGGTGCCTGGACGGGCTGGCGCGACGAGGTTGCATAGGCGGCTACGTCTACTGGGCGTGCTGGTGTGTCTTGGCGCCGTCGGGTGCTTTTTTCTGCACCGCGACATCCACCGTCACGTCCCCGGCCTTTTCGAAATGCAGGGTCATGGGGAAACGTTTGCCGTCGCTGAGCAAGCTGCGGTCCTTCAGGTCCAGCAACATCACGTGATAGGCCATCGGCGCGAAGGTGACGGTCGCACCGGGGGCGATGGCGACGACGGGCACCGGTTGCATTTTCATCAGGTCGTTTTGCATCACATGTTCATGGAGCTCGGCCTTGCCGGCAATCGGCGAGTCGACGCCGAGCAGTTTGTCGGCGGTGGCGCCGCCGTTGTGAATCACGAAGTACGCGGCCACGGTTGGCGCGTTGGGTGGCAACTCCTGGGACCACGGGTGGGCGATCTCAAGCTCGGCGGCCTTGTACTGGTGCGCCTGGGCGAGGCCAGCCGGGAGCAGCAGGGCGGCCAGCAGGATGAGTCTGTTCAACATGGCAATTCTCCGGAACGATTCAGGACGCAGTTTCATGCGGGAAGAATCAGGCCAGAGGCGAAGCACGGGGGTTGAGGCTGGGCCATTGCTGGCGGGGGGGCGGGCTGTCGAGCTTTGCGTGGGCCGTACCGCGATCGGCCCGTTGTGCGTCCAGATACAACTGCGGGGCGTGCCCGGCAAGCGCCATCAGCGGCGCCGGGCCTGAGCAGCACCAGCAATGTTGCATCGTCGAGTGATTGTCTTTCTGTGGCGTGCCTTGTTCCAGCTTGCCCAGGGAAACCGCCAGCATCTTCGTGCCGCTGGATGAGCAAAAACTGCCCCACAGCATTTGTTCCGCTGGCGTACTGGCGGCTGCACCGGCGCTATTGGAAAGCGGCATGGCAAGCATGTTGAAAAGCACTGCGAAGCAGGCGATCCAGGCAAATGCAAGCCGTTGTCGGGACATGGGGCAATCCGCTCGGTTGGGCGATCAGGTGGCGGTATTTAGCCTGATCGGTGTCCAGAAGTAAAAAGGCCACGTGCGGTGTAGGGTCGCAGGGCTGGTGTTAACAGTAGCAATGGATCTTCAAATGATCGTCGCACGTAACTTCAAGCCCAGAGCTTTCATGACTTTGATGATAGTTGTGAATTCTGGATTGCCCGCACTGCCCAGGGCTTTATAAAGACTCTCTCGCCCGAGCCCGGCATCACGGGCGATCTGCGTCATGCCTTTCGCCCTGGCGATATCGTTGAGAGCTGCGCGAACCAGTGCGCCGTCACCGCTATCTTCTTCAAAACAGGCATCCAGATAAGCTGCCATCTCCTCCGGCGTCTTGAGGTAGCTGGCTGCATCGAAACGTGTGAATTCTGCGGTCATGATTCACTCCTCGTCACTCATGGCTTGCGCTATTTGAACAGCGCGTTTGATGTCCCGTTTCTGAGTTGATTTGTCACCTCCCGCAAGCAGCAGGTAAAGCACGGAGTCTCGACGGGCAAAATACACTCGATAACCTGGGCCCGAGTGAATGCGCATCTCATACACTGCGTTGCCGACTGGTTCGCAATCACCAAGATTGCCATGCTCAGCAGATCGAATCCTGGCAATGATGCGAGCTTTCCCTGTGACGTCTCTCAAACCGTCAAGCCAGCTTGAGAAGATCCGGGACTGTACAAATTCGATCATTGGATCGTATTCCTTGGGATACGCTGTGGCAAGCAGCGCTTTTCCAGGCGCGAGACGGATCGCTCATGCTTGTTGACTGCCAGACGCTGAGGTGGGTATCAAGGAGCGGAACTATAGAATTGAATGTCTTGGACGAAACAGCCGGCTGCGTCTGGAAAACTTGTCAGAAATGTCTCGCTGATCTGCTGAATTCAAAAGCCGTTGGGTACGGATAAAGCGTCCAGCACGTCATTGACCGCTGCAAACTCCCGATCCACCCCCGCCAACACCGGTCGCTTCAACACCAGCACTGGCACCCCCCGCTCCCGGGCCACCTCCAGCTTCGGCTCGGTGGCCGTGCTGCCGCTGTTCTTGCTGACCAGCACATCGATTCGTCGCCGTTCGAACAGTTCGCGTTCACCGTCAATGTGAAACGGCCCACGGGCGCCGATGACTTCGCAGCGTTCGTTGCCGGGGTAAACGTCCAGTGCTCGCAGCGTCCAGAACTGTTCGGCGGGGATTTCATGCAGATGCTGCAGCGGCTCCCGGCCAAGGGTGAACAAGGGGCGGCGGAAAGGCTGCAAGGCCTGGATCAGTTCGGCCCAGTCGGCCACTTCGCGCCAGTCATCGCCGGCCCGTGGGCGCCAGGCCGGACGGCGCAGGGCCCAGCAGGGGATGGCGCAGGCGCGGGCGGCACGGGCGGCGTTGTAGCTGATTTGCGCGGCGTAGGGGTGGGTTGCGTCCAATAGCAGGTCGATGCCCTCGGCGCGGATGAATTGCGCCAGGCCTTCGGCGCCGCCGTAGCCGCCGACACGTACCTGGCAGGTCAGGTCGGTGGGGACGCGACCGATGCCCGCCAAGCTGTAGATGTGCTCGGGGCCGAGCGTGCGAGCGATGGCCAGGGCCTCGGTGACGCCACCGAGGAGCAGGATGCGTTTCATTTAAAGGCTCCAGCGTGGCCGACGATTGCGCCCTGACGGTCGATGGCGAAGACTTCGACCTGGACCTGGGCCGGGACCACGCTACGAGCGAAGGCCAGGGCGTGCTCGCACACGGCATCACCGAGGGCGATGCCGACGGCGCTGGCCATCGCGAGGGCTTGCTGGCTGGTGTTGGCTTGACGAATGTCGTGCTGCAACTTTTCATCGGCCCCGATTGCCGCCGCCCATTTGGCCAGTTGTGGCAGGTCGATGCTTGAATGGCGGCTGTGCAGGTCCATATGCCCGGCGGCGAGTTTGCTGATCTTGCCGAAGCCGCCGCAAAGACTGAGCTTTTCCACCGGCACCTTGCGCACATGCTTGAGCACGGCGCCGACAAAGTCGCCCATTTCGATCAAGGCGATTTCCGGCAGGTTGTAGACCCGGCGCATGGTGTCTTCGCTGGCATTGCCGGTGCACGCGGCGATATGCAGGTAGCCGTTGGTTTTCGCCACGTCGATGCCCTGGTGGATCGACGCTATGTAGGCTGCGCAGGAAAACGGCCGGACGATGCCGCTGGTGCCGAGGATCGACAGACCGCCGAGGATGCCGAGTCGGGGATTCATGGTTTTCAGCGCCAGGGCTTCGCCGCCCTCGACATTGACCGTGACTTCGAACCCCCCGGCATAACCGCTTTCCTCGGCCAGGCGACCCAGGTGATCGTTGATCATTTTGCGCGGCACCGGGTTGATCGCCGGCTCACCGACAGCCAGGACCAGTCCCGGTCGCGTCACCGTGCCGACGCCACGACCGGCAACAAAACGCACGCCAGGTTCGGCAATCAGGCGCACCTGGGAAAACAACAGCGCGCCATGAGTCACGTCCGGGTCATCTCCAGCGTCCTTGATCGTTCCGGCCTCGGCACCTTGTTCGGTCAGCCGGCAGAACTCCAGGCGCATCTGCACCTGCTTGCCCTTGGGCAGGACGATTTCCACGGCATCGGCCTCGGTGCCGCACAGCAGCAGTCGCGCCGCCGCCAGGCTGGTGGCCGTGGCGCAACTGCCGGTGGTCAGGCCGCTGCGCAGGGGGGCGGGTTGCTCGGCGGTTTCGTCACGCATCGAGAGGTTTCGTCAGGTCCAGCAAGGTGATTGGCAAGGCTTGGCGCCAGGTATCGAATGCGCCCAAAGGCTGGGCCTGGGCGACATGGATGCGGGTCAGCTCACCGCCGTGGCGTTCGCGCCAGCTCATCAGTGTCATCTCGCTTTGCAGGGCCACGGCATTGGCGACGAGCCGACCGCCAGGCTTGAGCCGGGCCCAACAGGCATCAAGCACGCCTTCGCGGGTGACGCCGCCACCGATGAACACCGCGTCCGGACGCTCCAGGTTCTCCAGCGCCTGCGGGGCGCTGCCGCGAATCAACTGGAGGCCGGGCACGCCAAGGGTGTCGCGGTTGCGTTCGATCAAGGCTTGGCGGCCTTCGTCGGCTTCGATGGCCAGGGCTCGGCAACTGGGGTGGGCGCGCATCCATTCGATGCCGATCGAGCCGCTGCCGGCGCCGACGTCCCAGAGCAGCTCGCCGGGAGTCGGGGCGAGGCGAGCCAGGGTGACGGCACGCACGTCGCGCTTGGTCAGCTGGCCGTCATGCTCGAAAGCGCTGTCCGGCAGGCCGGCCAGGCGTGACAGGCGCTGCGTCGACGGATCGGCCCGGCATTCGATGGCGATCAGGTTCAGATCGGCGACCGCCTCATCGGACCAGTGCGCAGCGCAACCGTCGATCCGCCGCTCTGCCGCACCGCCCAAATGCTCCAGCACGGTCATGGCGCTCGGGCCGAATCCGCGCTCGCGCAGCAGTGTTGCCACGGCGCCGGGGCTGTGGCGGTCGTTACTCAGCAGCAACAGCCTGACGCCACTGGACAAGTGCGCATTGAGCGCCGCCAGGGGGCGGGCCACCAGCGACAGCGTGACCGCGTCCTGCAACGGCCAGCCCATGCGCGCCGCCGCCAGCGAGCAGGAGGATGGCGCGGGGATGACCTGCATTTCCTCGGCCGGCAGCTGTTTCGCCAGGCTGGCGCCGACGCCATAGAACATCGGATCGCCACTGGCCAGCACGCACACCGGCTCGCCCCGTCGAGCCAGCAGCGGTTCCAGGGAGAACGGGCTGGGCCACAGCACCCGCTCGCCGCGGATACACAGCGGCAGCAGTTCCAACTGACGGGCGCTGCCCAGTACCCGCGACGCCCGCAGCAATGCATGACGAGCCGTTCGGCCCAGGCCCTTGAAGCCCTCTTCACCGATGCCCACTACGGTCAGCCAGGGGGTCATCTCTGTTCCTCGAATAAATGGGTTGATCGCCAGGGTTGTTGCCGCCGCGAACCGGGTCGCCATCATACCGTGCCTCGCCCGGTCAGGCGCTCCCACAATGTTGATCGGGTTGTTCACAAAAGTTGTGTTCGCCGCCATCCCCTGTGGGAGCGAGCCTGCTCGCGAAGACGTCGGTCCACTCAACATTTTCTGTTCAGGCAGACCGCGTTCGCGAGCAGGCTCGCTCCCACCGTTTTGGATAACAGGCGTGCGGAAGTCGGGGCTCGCTGTCAGCAATCCGACCGGCAAGCTTTTCATGACCATAGGCAAAGCAGGCATAATGGCGGCCCTCGCCGCTGCGGCGTTTTCTATTTACCGGTTCTGCCTTGAACGAACGTCCATCTTCCAACGTCATTCGCCCCTCGGGTTGTCCGGGGTTGCTGCGTGTCGTCCAGGCACTGGACGGAGGAATCTGCCGAATCAAGCTCGATGGCGGCGTCATCCACGCGGATCAGGCCGAAACCGTCGCGTGGGTGGCCGAGCAGTTCGCCGGGGGCGTGATCGAGGCCACCAACCGCGGCAACTTGCAGATCCGCGGTATCGGCCCTGAGCCGGATGCGTTGATCGAGCCGTTGCTGGCCGCCGGGCTTGGCCCGCGCAAGGCGGCCGGCGATGACGTGCGCAACCTGATGCTCAGCCCCTCGGCGGGGCTCGACCGGCAGATGCTGTTCGACACCCGTCCGCTGGCCGCGCAGATCCTCTTCACCCTGCAAACCCATGAACATTTCCACGAGCTCTCGGCCAAGTTCGCCGTGCAGTTGGACGGTGGCGAAGCCTTGGCGATGCTCGAGCATCACCATGACCTGTGGCTATCGGCGCTTGTCCAGCACGGCGAGCCCTGGCTTGCCTTTGGCTTGGCCGGTTCGCCATTGGACACGCCGGCGGGCAAGGTGCCCCTGGCCCAAGGGCATGCCCTGGTGGTAGCGGTGCTGGAGCTGTTTCTCGAACTGGCCCGCCCGGACCAGAACCGCATGCGCCAACTGCTGGCTGAATGTGCCGTGGATGAATTCATGACCCGGTTGGCCGGCCGCGTGCCGCTGCAACCTTGCCTTGACTGGCGGCGGAGTGCGTCGCCCGGCGGCCTGCACATCGGTATTCATTCCCAGCACGACGAACGGGTCTATGTCGGCGCGGCGGCGCCCCTCGGCCGGCTTGATACGGTCATGCTGCGCGGCGCGGCGCAGTTGGCGCGGGAGAAGGGCGACGGCAATCTTCGTTTCACTCCCTGGCAAAGCCTGTTGCTGCCCAACGTGCGCCGCGAAGATGCGGATGCCGTGTTGACCCAGCTCGACGCGCTGGGCCTGTTGTGTTCGCTCGATCACTCCCTGGCGCAACTCATCGCCTGCACCGGCTCCAGTGGCTGTTGCAAAGGCCTGGCCGACACCAAGGGCGATGCCCGCCAGTTGGCGGATCTGCTGCAACGTCGGGGCCAGGCTTTGAACATTCATCTGTCCGGCTGCCAGCGATCGTGCGCGGCGGCCCACATCGCCCCGGCGACGTTGCTGGCGGTCGCCCCCGGTCGTTATGACCTCTATTTTCGTGATGCCGCGTTGCCGGGTTTCGGCGCGCTGCAAGCACACAATCTGACAATCGAAGCGCTCGGCCACTGGCTCGACGCTCATCCCCGGAGCCCCCTTGATGCTTGATTACATCCGCGACGGTCAGGAGATCTATCGCAACTCCTTCGCGATCATCCGCGCCGAGGCCAATCTGGCGCGCATTCCTGCCGATCTGGAAAAACTCGCGGTGCGGGTGATCCACGCCTGCGGCATGGTCGAGGCGGTCGATGGCCTGCAGTTTTCCGCAGGCGCAGGCGCGGCGGGGCGCCAGGCGCTGGCGGCCGGTGCGCCGATCCTGTGTGATGCGCGGATGGTGTCCGAGGGCGTGACCCGGGCGCGCCTGCCGGCCAACAATCCGGTGATCTGCACCTTGCGCGACGACAGCGTGCCAGCGTTGGCCCGCGAGCTGGGCAACACTCGCTCGGCGGCCGCGCTGGAGCTGTGGCGTCCACACCTGGAAGGTAGCGTCGTGGTCATCGGCAACGCACCGACCGCGCTGTTCTATCTGCTGGAAATGCTCGATGCCGGCGCGCCGAAACCGGCCCTGATCCTTGGCTTCCCGGTGGGTTTTGTCGGCGCCGCCGAGTCCAAGGCCGCGCTGGCGGCCGACAGCCGTGGCGTGCCGTTCGTGATCATGCAAGGCCGCCTGGGCGGCAGCGCCATGGCCGCCGCCGCCGTCAACGCCCTCGCCACGGAGGTTGAATGATGCAGCAGCCTGGACGCTTGATCGGCCTCGGCGTAGGGCCGGGTGACCCGGAACTGATCACGGTCAAGGCCCTGCGCCTGCTGCGGGAATCGCCGGTGGTGGCGTACTTCGTCGCCAAGGGCAAGAAAGGCAACGCCTTCGGCATCATCGAGGCCCATCTGCAGGACGCGCAGACCCTGCTGCCACTGGTCTACCCGGTCACTACCGAAGTGCTGCCGGCGCCGTTGTCCTATGAAGAGGTAATCGCCGACTTCTATGACACCGCCGCCGAGCAACTCGCCGTGCACCTGGATGCCGGTCGCGACGTGGCGGTAATCTGCGAGGGCGATCCGTTTTTCTACGGCTCCTATATGTACCTGCACGACCGCCTGGCCGAGCGCTACGAGGCCGAGGTCATTCCCGGCGTGTGTTCGATGCTCGGTGGTGCCTCGGTGCTGGGAGCCCCGCTGGTCTATCGCAACCAGAGCCTGTCGGTGCTCTCCGGCGTCCTGCCCCACGACGATCTCAAGCGTCGGCTGGCCGATGCCGATGCGGCGGTGATCATGAAGCTGGGGCGCAATTTTCCCAAGGTTCGGCAGGTGCTTGAGGAACTGGGCATGGACGGGCGGGCGCTGTACGTCGAGCGCGCGACCATGGCCAACCAGAAAATCGTGCCGCTGGATGAAGTCGAGCCGATGTCTTCGCCGTACTTCTCGCTGATCATCGTCCCGGGCGAGCGGTGGCAGGGATGAGGAAACCGGCGGCAATTGTCATCCTCGGCCCGGGCAGTCTCGCGACGGCCCGACGAATCCAGCAGTGCTATCCCGATGCGCTGATCCATGGCCTCGTCGGGCGGGTCGAGGGCGATCGGCAATATCTTGAGTTCGGCACCACGTTGCGCGAACTCTATCAACAGGACACGCCGATCATTGCGCTGTGCGCGGCGGGCATCGTCATTCGCACCCTCGCGCCGCTGTTGCTGGAAAAAGGCCTCGAGCCGCCGGTGCTGGCAGTGGCCGAGGATGGCAGCGCCGTGGTGCCGCTGCTGGGCGGTCTGGGCGGCGTGAATGTCATGGCCCGGGAAATCGCGACAGCGCTGCAAGTCGCCCCGGCGATCACCACCAGCGGCGAGTTGCGTTTTGGCACCTGCCTGCTCAATCCACCGAGCGGCTACAGCCTGGGCGACCTGGAACAGGGCAAGCGCTTCGTGTCCGACCTGCTGGCCGGCGAGCCGGTGCGGGTCGAAGGCGCGGCGCCGTGGCTGGACCAGGCGCAGTTGCCCCAGGATGCGCAGGCACGGTTGGCGATACGCATCGACAGCGCCGCGGGTGTGCCCGCGCCGGACGAATTGCGGATCTATCCGCGCAACGTGGTGGTCGCGGTGAGTGCCGGCACGCCGGACGTGTCGACTGCGGTCAGCGACGCGCTGCACCGAGCCGGCCTTGCCGTGCAATCGCTGGCGTGCCTGCTGGCGGCGGACAGCGACATGGCCCGCGTCGAGTTGCACCACGCCGCGCTGGCGCTGGGCGTGCCGCTGCGCTTCGCCCAGGCCAGCGATGACAGTGAGCAATGGCTGGATGACGCGTTGGGCCAGCCGGCTTCGTTGCGACGAATGGGCGGTGTGATCATCGCCGTGTCTGAGCGGCCCGTCGACCCGCTGCAGCTTGGCCGTGCGCGCGGACGTCTGGCGGTGATCGGCCTTGGCCCTGGAGCGGCAGAGTTGATGGTCCCGGCCGTGCGTGCCGAACTCGACCGCGCCAACGATGTGCTCGGCTATGAGACTTACGTGCGCATGGCCGGGCCTTTGCGGGCCGACCAGGTGCAGCATTGCACCGACAACCGCGAAGAAATGCAGCGTGCCCGACATGCCTTCGAACTGGCGGCTCAGGGCCGGTCGGTGGTGGTGGTGTCATCCGGTGACCCTGGCGTATTCGCCATGGCTGCCGCTGTACTGGAAGCGCTGCATGAGTCGACTGATGCCGACTGGCATAACGTCGACCTGCAAATCCTGCCAGGCGTCTCGGCCTCCCTGGCCACGGCGGCCCAGGCCGGCGCGCCGCTGGGCCATGATTTCTGCGTGATGTCGTTGTCGGATAATCTCAAGCCGTGGTCGATCATCGAGAAGCGCCTGGACCTGGCGGCCGAGGCGGACCTGGCCCTGGCGTTCTACAACCCGATCTCCCGCTCCCGTCCGTGGCAACTGGGGCGGGCGCTGGAAATCGTCGCGCGACATCGCACGGTGGATACGCCAGTAGTCCTGGGACGTGACATCGGCCGACCGGGCCAGACCCTGCGCGTCACCACGCTAGGGCAACTGGCCCCGGACCAGGTGGACATGCGCACCATGGTGCTGATCGGTTCCTCCACCACCTGCGTATTTCCGCGCGTCGAAGGCGGCGACTGGGTGTATACGCCGCGTTGGTACGGCGATAAGCCAGGGGCATGAGTGAGTGCCATGGTGCCCAAGTGACTCAACCGTTCATGGGGCGGTTCTGGCTGAGGTCGAATCGCTCCATGCGTTTTTTTTCCAATCGCCTGTTTATCAATACTCGCTGCCCGTCGAGTATCGTCTTGTTCAACCTCAGGTAGGCTTTTCGCTGGACTATCCTGGCTGAGTGTTTTTCCCAAGTCCAGAACAGGAAGTTGGTTCTCTTCATGTAGGCGTTCAGCTCAAGTTTGAAGACGGCAATATTGAGAAGGCCTCGCGCGTCGTAGCGGGCCGGAACAACTTGGAAGCTATCCCCTGAAGCGCTCTCCCGGTCAAAAGAGAGGAGCGCCGGCCTGTTGGTTTTCAAACTGTCGAGCGTGTCGATCATGGCATTTCCTTGCCGCGTATCGCTCATCGCGCTTGCGCTCTCGACCAGAAAGTCCGCCACAGAGCCCGTAAGGACATGTTGTGTGCGGGTAAATATTGCGTCCGCATAGATTGACCATCCAATAGCCCTTAACACACCGATGTATCTTTCAAGCCATCGTTCTGTGTCGTAATAACGATTGTACCTTTCGTCGGCAATGAGAATCGCGAAGTTGTCGCAATCTGCAATGTCGTCGTGCTCTGACAGGGGAAGCGTCTCGATGTATGAAAACAGGCTGGGGCCCGTTATCAGTCCGGTAAGTGTTTTGTTAGTCACGTGTTTCATCCGTAAAGTTTAATGGGTTGCTGTATGAATACAGCAACGAACGCGGACTTCAAGTGGGCCGGGTAGTCGTTTGGAGACCAAATGTTTTCAACCCGGTCGGCAAGCACTGAACATGCTGTAATCGTTTGCGGTTTGTTATTGGATTGGAAAGTAACTAGATTGAGAATTGTCCGCAGGAGCGGCCATTAACATACCCAAGGAAGAATGTATGGAACTGTTCGAAAGTAATGTCAGTATCGAAAAAAGTATTGAATCCATTGCTGCGCGTATAGACAGGCGCAAGGCGTCTGTCACAGCCCGGATCCGTGTGCGCAGGTCCGTCGTGCAGTCGCAGGAAAACCCGACCAAGGAACTGGATGCGCTGATGTTGGGCGACGCGCTTTTGGGTTATGGCAATAACATGTCGCTCGATAACATGGCGATCATGGAAAACCTGATGACCATGGCAATCATGGAGGCCAATTACGAGGTTCCCGCCGGCAAGAATTCTCGCGAGTGGTATGAGGCGTTCATCAAATGCCTGGTGGACCTCGGGTGTTTCGTGCCCGACAGCGGCTACACCCGTTACTCCGAGAATTCCGTGCAGGTGGACCTGGATCTGGTGATCAAGGATATCGTCAAAGGGATCATTGATGGCGTGAAGGCCGGTTTCCCGGCAGCGACGGTGCTGGGCTCCGTGGTGACCACCACGATCGATGGCCTGAAGCAGGACGAAAAAACCATCAACCTCTTCCAGAGCCAGGCCAAGACCTTCGATGGCGCGCGCCTCTCCTTTATCCCATGTGAACAACTGGCCAACGGAATCCTGATTGCTTCTGCGGCGTCTATAAAGCAATCCGGCTCTTCAAACAATGGCGGTGTTCTTTTCGTGAACTGGCGGGCCTCGGCGCGGGAATTTTTCCGTGGCAAGTCGTTCGTGACCTTCAACCCGGCCCGCTATGAAGCGTTCAGGGAGCAGATCGAGGAGTACCTGGGTGAGCATCGCAAAGAGGTATTGAGCGCAAGGTTCAGCCGGCGCAAGCGTGGATAAATGGCTATGGGGCCAAATACCCTTTTACGCCAGTAAAAATGATCTGCGCCGCCAGCGCGCAGACAAACAGCCCCATCAGGCGGCTGACGATCTGCAGGCCCTGGTCGCCGAGGATCCGTTCGATGCGGCTGGACAGGTAAAGCACGACGCCAACGGTGAAGCTGGCCAGGGCGATGCTGATGATCGCCATGAGCTTGTCGTCCCAGTGCGGCTGGCTTACGCCCATCACCAGCAGGGCACCGATGGTGCCGGGGCCGACAGTCAACGGAATGGTCAGCGGGACGATGGTCACGTCCTGCTGGACATTGTCGGTCTGTACCGCCGATTTGCCCTGGGCCATGCCCAGCGCCGAAATGAACAGCACGCTGCCGGCGCCGATACGGAATGCATCCACGGTGATGCCGAACACGCTGAAGATGACCCGCCCGAACAGATAGAGCAATACGCTGGATACCAGCGTCGCGGTCGCGACCTTCCAGGCCAGCCGACGTTGCTCCTTGCGCGAATAGCCGCGGGTGAGGCTGATAAAACACGACAGCACGAAGAACGGGCTATAAAGCACCAGCATTTTCAGGTAAACGCTGAACAGCACATGGAGCATGGTAGAGGCTCAAGGCGGAGGAGGACGACGGGAGTCTATCAGGGGTTTTGGTGCCTGTCGGCTCAGGACGTCTGCGCCGTACGGTTCTGTTGGTCACGCTGGGCCACCCAATGCTCGATCAGCTCGCGCAACTGCGACAGCTCCACCGGCTTGGCCATATGTCCGTCCATCCCGGCCTGGCGCGCGCGTTCCTTGTGTTCGGCCAGGATGTGCGCCGTCAGCGCGACCACCGGGGTGCGGGTCCGTTGGTTGCCGACTTCCCAGGCGCGTAACTGCTGGGTGGCAGAGAAACCGTCGAGTATCGGCATCTCGCAATCCATCAGGACCAGGTCGTAGCGCTGCTCCTTCATGGCCTTGAGGGCTTCTTCGCCATTGCTGGCGGTATCGGGTTGCAGGTTGAGCTTGCCAAGCATGCCGCGGATGACTTTGGTGGAGATGCTGTTGTCTTCGGCTACCAGAATACGAAAGTCGCTGGGCACTTTCACCGGCAGGAGAGGGCCGGCATTCACCGGTGCAGTCGGGGCCTGGCCTTTGTTGCGCTGGTTGAGTTCGTCCGCCAGGGTGGTCTTGAGCGTATAACCGGCGACCGGTTTGGCGAGGATGCGCTTGACGCCACTGTTGCGCGCCACGATCTTGCTCGGCGCGTTGCTGATGCCGGTGAGCATGATCAACAGGATGTCGTGGTTCAGGCTCGGGTCTTCCTTGATCTTGGCCGCCAATTGCGTGCCGGTCATGCCGGGCATGTTCTGGTCCAGCAGCACCACGTCGAAATAATCGCGCAGGTGCGCCTTGGTGCGCAGCAGCGCCAGGGCTTCCTTGCCCGATGGCACCGCGCTGACGTTCAGGCCCCAGGCGCTGCATTGTTGCACCAGTACTTTGCGGCAGGTGTCGTTGTCGTCGACGACCAATACCCGCGCCCCTTGCAGCGGGCTGTCGAGATCGGAAGTCGGGTGTTCGAGACGGTCGGGGTCCAGAGGCAAGGTCAGCCACAAGGTGCTGCCCTGGCTGCTTCCACTCTTGATGCCGAACTCGCCATGCATCAGCATGATCAACTGGCGGGCGATGACCAGGCCCAGGTTGCCCCCCAGCCGCGTGGCGGAGAGAAAATTCTTGCTGTGCAGCTCGGCGTGCATCAGCGTGTCGCGCTCCTCGGCGTCCATGGGCGAACCGCTGTCCTGCACCGCGATACGCAGGCGTGGCTGGTTGCTGCGTTCATCAAGGGCGACGACGATCAGCACTTCGCCCTCGTCGGTTTTCTTCAGGGCATTTTCCAGCAGGCTCAGCAGGGCCTGGCGAAGTCGCGTCGGATCACCACTGATGACGCGTGGCACCTGGGGCTGGATAAAACTGATCAGCTCGACATTCTGCTGTTCAGCCTTGGCGCGGAAGATACTCAAGCAGTCCTCGATCAGCGCATTCAGGTCGAATTGCACATCGTCCAGCTCGATCTGGCCCGATTCGAGACGGGATATATCGAGAATTTCGTTGATCAGTGTGAGCAGTTCGTTGCCGGCGCTGTGGATCGTCTGCACGTAGTCACGCTGCTTGACCGACAATGGCGTGCCCAGCAGCAACTCGGTCATGCCCAGCACGCCGTTCATGGGGGTGCGGATCTCATGGCTGATCTTGGCCAGGAACTCGGCCTTGGCGTTGATCTCGGCGTTGCTTGCCGCCAGGTCGCGGCTGATGCTGAAGCGGCTCTCGTTGATCGACCGCTGGCGTTCGCCCAGCGCGACGCTCATCAACAGGCCGCTGATGCAGATGAAGACCAGCAGCGTGACGATCAGGCCTTGCGGTGCGACTTCCGTCAGCCCTTGCAAGGCCGGGAGGATGATCAGCGTGCCGAGGTTGAACACCACCATGGCGGCGACGAACAGGCGTGCCGGGCGGTAGCCTTTCTGCCAGTGCCAGGCGCTGACGAACAACATGCTCAGCCCGGCCAGCGCCACCAGTGCATAGGTGATGATGTTGAGCGGCAGCGTGTTGACGAACAACAGCAGCAGGCTGCATAGCACGATGAAGACAATTTCCCCCACCAGCAGCCGGTTCAGCGGATGCTCGCCCAGCGGCGCGAAGAAACGAAAAGCGAACATCAAGCCGCAGGGCGCGGTCAGCAACAGCGCCAGGTACGCTCCCGGCGTCTGGATCGCCGGCCAGTCAGGCAGCCAGGCCCCGGCCAGGTTCAGCAACAGGATCAGGCTGAGCATCAGCAACCCTTCACAGGCTGCCAGCCAAAGGCAACTGCGCGAGCGGGTATAGGCGTAACGGGTGAGGTTGTGCAGGATCAACATGGCGATGCAGCCGAACAGCAGGCCGTAGATCAGCGTCTGGTTCTGGTTGGCCGCCGCCGTTATGGCTGGTTGCAATGTGACGTAGGGGCGCAGTTCGTACCGTGAGGCCAATCGCAGGTAGACGTCGAGGGGCTTGTCGCTGCGCGGCAGTGCCAGCATGAGATCACTGCTGGGAGCGGACTGTCCGGTATCTGGCGAGGCATTGCCACTGATCTGTTGATCAATCAGCGTATCGCCGTCCAGCACATAAAGATTCAGGCGCGACAGGTCTGGGGCAAAGATGCGCAGAATCTGTTCATGCCTGTCAGGCGCCAGCCGGAAACGCAGCCATAATGCTCCGCCGGGTTCGGCCGCCTTGAGGTGGTCCAGGTCTATCGGGCTGAATTGATTGGTGTAGCGGGCAGAGCGGATGTCGCTGAGCTTCAGGTTACCCTGTTCGTCGAGCAATATCGCCCAACCGCTGCCTGGCGCGGCCTGGGCCGGGTACATGCAGAGCAGCGTCAGCAGGGTAACGGTGAAGCCTATGGCAATCCTGAGCCAGCGCACGGCGAAATCCCTTCATAGGTTGATGCCAGATTATAACTATGCGCGGCGCCCCGGCAGCCAGGCAAGGGCCATGGGCCTCTGCCTGGCTGAACGGCCGGGTTATTCCTGGTTTTCGCCACGCTCACGGGCAATGGCTCGGTAGCCAATGTCGTTGCGGTAGAAGCAACCTTCCCAATCAATCTGCGCGGCAAGCCGGTAGGCCTGCTGCTGGGCCGCATCGACACTGGCGCCCATGGCCGTGGCGCAAAGCACGCGACCACCGGCGGTTACCACCTGTCCATCCTTCAATGCCGTGCCAGCGTGGAACACCTTGCCTTCCAATTGCGCGGCGGCGTCCAGGCCCTTGATGGCGCTGCCCTTGGCATAGTCGCCTGGATATCCACCCGCCGCCAACACTACGCCAACGCTTGGACGCGGATCCCATTGGGCTTCAACCTTGTCCAGCGCCTGGGCCAGGGCCGCTTCGACCAGCAGCACCAGGCTCGATTGCAGGCGCAGCATTACCGGCTGGGTCTCAGGATCGCCGAAACGGCAGTTGAATTCGATGACTTTCGGGTTACCTGCCTTGTCGATCATCAGGCCGGCGTAGAGGAAACCGGTGTAGACGTTGCCTTCCTCGGCCATGCCGCGCACGGTCGGCCAGATCACCTGGTCCATCACGCGCTGGTGTACCTCGGCGGTGACTACCGGAGCGGGGGAGTAGGCGCCCATGCCGCCGGTGTTCGGGCCGCTGTCGCCGTCGCCGACACGTTTGTGGTCCTGGCTGGTGGCCATCGGCAAGACATTCTTGCCGTCGACCATGACGATGAAACTGGCTTCCTCGCCATCGAGGAATTCTTCGATGACAACCCTCGATCCGGCGTCACCAAAGGCGTTGCCGGCGAGCATGTCACGCACGGCATCTTCGGCTTCGGCCAGGGTCATGGCAACGATCACGCCTTTGCCGGCGGCCAGGCCGTCGGCCTTGATCACAATCGGTGCGCCTTTTTCGCGCAGGTAAGCCAGTGCCGGTTCGATTTCGGTGAAGTTCTGGTAGTCGGCGGTCGGGATCTTGTGACGCGCCAGGAAATCCTTGGTAAACGCTTTCGAACCTTCCAGCTGTGCGGCCCCGGCGGTCGGGCCGAAGCAGTCCAGGCCGCGAGAGCGGAACAGGTCGACCACGCCAGCGACCAGCGGCACTTCCGGGCCGACGATAGTCAGCGAGACGTTCTTCTCGGCGAAGTCGGCCAGTTGTTCCAGGGCCAGCACGTCGATGGCAACGTTTTCGCACTTGGCTTCGATGGCAGTGCCGGCATTGCCCGGTGCGACAAAGACCTTCTGCACGCGCGGATCCTGAGCCACTTTCCAGGCCAGGGCGTGCTCACGGCCACCGCTGCCAATGATCAAAACATTCATTTCAAAAACCTCAAATTCTGTAAGGCGCTGCTGGAGCGCTTCATGTGGGAGCGAGCCTGCTCGCGAAAGCGGTGTATCAGGCAACATCAACGTCGCTGGTAGATTGCATTCGCGAGCAGGCTCGCTCCCACATTTCGATCAGGTTGGATCAGTGACGGAAGTGGCGCATTCCGGTAAACACCATCGCGATTCCGGCTTCATCAGCCGCGGCAATCACTTCAGCGTCACGCATCGAACCACCCGGCTGGATCACCGCCGTGATGCCGACCTTGGCTGCGTTGTCGATGCCATCGCGGAACGGGAAGAACGCATCGGAGGCCATGACGGCGCCCTGTACTTGCAAACCGGCGTGCTCAGCCTTGATCGCAGCAATGCGAGCCGAGTTGACGCGGCTCATCTGGCCGGCACCGACACCGATGGTCTGGCGGTTCTTGGCGTAGACGATGGCGTTGGACTTGACGTACTTGGCGACTTTCCAGGCGAAGATCAGATCGTTGATTTCCTGCTCGCTCGGCGCGCGCTGGGTCACGACCTTGAGGTCCTCGCTGCCGATCATGCCGATATCGCGGCTCTGGACCAGCAGGCCGCCATTGACGCGCTTGTAGTCCCAGGCCGGCGCGCGGTCGGCCGACCACTGACCACAGGCCAGCAGGCGAACGTTGGCCTTGGCGGCAACAATGGCGCGGGCTTCTTCGCTGACGGAAGGGGCAATGATCACTTCGACGAACTGGCGCTCGACGATGGCCTTGGCGGTCTCGGCGTCCAGCTCGCGGTTAAAGGCGATGATGCCGCCGAAGGCCGACTCGGTATCGGTGGCGTAGGCCAGTTCGTAGGCCTGGCGGATGCCGCCCTCGGCGTCCGGGCTTACCGCGACGCCGCATGGGTTGGCGTGCTTGACGATCACGCAGGCTGGCTTGACGAAGCTTTTCACACATTCCAGCGCGGCGTCGGTGTCGGCCACGTTGTTGAACGACAGTTCCTTGCCCTGCAATTGGGTCGCGGTGGCAATGCCGACTTCGGCTGGCTTGGCTTCCACGTAGAACGCCGCGCTCTGGTGCGGGTTCTCGCCGTAGCGCATTTCCTGGGCCTTGACGAACTGGGTGTTGAAGGTGCGCGGGAATTCGCTGCGGCCTTCGGTGCTCAGGGTCTCGGCCGCCTGGTTCACGGTGCCCATGTAGTTGGCGATCATGCCGTCGTAGGCGGCGGTGTGTTCGAAGGCCTTGAGCATCAGATCGAAGCGCTGGGCGTACGTCAGGCCACCGGCCTTGAGGTTTTCCAGGACGCCGGCGTAGTCGCTGGCATTGACGACAATGGCCACGTCCTTATGGTTCTTGGCCGCCGAGCGGACCATGGTCGGGCCACCGATGTCGATGTTCTCGATGGCGGTCGGCAGGTCGCAGCCGGGCTTGTTGATGGTTGCTTCGAACGGGTAGAGGTTGACCGCCACCAGATCAATCGGATTGATGCCGTGTTCGTTCATGATGGCGTCATCAATGCCGCGACGACCGAGGATCCCGCCGTGGATCTTCGGGTGCAGGGTCTTGACCCGACCGTCCATCATTTCCGCGAAGCCGGTGTAGTCCGCAACTTCCACTGCGGCGACGCCGTTGTCCTGCAGCAACTTGAAAGTCCCGCCGGTCGAGAGGATCTCGACGCCCAGCTGTTGCAGCTCGCGGGCGAATTCAAGGATCCCGGTCTTGTCGGAGACGCTGATCAAGGCGCGGCGGATCGGCAGGCGGGTGGTCTGGTCGGTCATTTCAATTTCCATCAAAAGCAAGGGAAGTCAGCAAAAAAGGCGACCGTTTTTTACGCGGGCGCCTTTCTGGTTTGATTGAATGCTTACAGCAGATCGTACTGCTTGAGTTTCTTGCGCAGGGTGCCGCGGTTCAGGCCCAGCAGCTCACTGGCCTTGGTCTGGTTGCCCTTGACGTAGTTCATCACGCTCTCGAGCAGCGGCGCCTCGACTTCGGAAAGCACCAGGTTGTACACATCCGTGACGGCAGCGCCCTCAAGGTGGGCGAAATAATTGTGCAGCGCCTTCTCGACGCTCCCGCGAAGGGTCTGGCCTTCTTCGCTGGGCGTGTTGAGGTGCTGTTTCAAATTCACGTTGTCGCTCACGGGTGTTATTCCACTCACTAAAGTCTCGGTCATCATCGTCATGCGGCCACCCCTTCGTCCCCTGTCAGGCTCTTGTAACGTTCGGCGAAAAACGCCTGAACGTCGGCGCATTGTGCTTGCGTACCATCCAAACGATTGAAACGGGCGCGAAACTCCCTGGCGCCCGGCAGGGTTGCGAGATACCAGCCCACATGCTTGCGAGCGATGCGTACGCCCATGACTTCGCCATAGAAGGCGTGCAGCGCGGCCAGATGCTCTAGCAGAATACGTTCCACCTCGGACAATTGCGGCGCAGCGAGCTTTTCACCGGTGCGCAGGAAATGTTCGATCTCACGAAAAATCCATGGCCGCCCCTGGGCGGCCCGGCCGATCAACAGGCCGTCGGCACCGGTCGCGTCCAGCACGTACCGGGCCTTTTCGGGCGAATCGACATCGCCGTTGGCAAACACCGGGATGGACACCGCCTGCTTGATCGCGGCAATGGTGTCGTACTCGGCTTCGCCGGTGTACAGGTCGGCACGGGTGCGGCCATGCACCGCCAGCGCCGTGATACCTGCCTGTTCGGCGATCTTTGCCACCGTCAGGCCGTTCTTGTTGTCCCGGTCCCAGCCGGTGCGGATCTTCAGGGTCACCGGCACATCAACTGCGGCGACAACCGCCTGCAGGATCTCGGTGACCAGGGCTTCATCCTTCAACAGCGCCGAGCCTGCGGCCTTGTTACAGACCTTCTTCGCCGGGCAGCCCATGTTGATGTCAATGATCTGCGCCCCCAGCTCGACGTTTGCCCGGGCCGCCTCCGCCAGCATCTGTGCGTCACCACCGGCGATCTGTACCGAGCGGGGCTCGGGATCGCCTTCGTGAATCATGCGCAGACGCGATTTGCGGGTGTTCCACAGACTCATGTCGCAGGTGACCATTTCCGAGACCACGAGACCGGCGCCCAATCGTTTGCACAACTGACGAAAGGGCTGATCGGTAACGCCCGCCATCGGGGCGAGGACCAGACCGCTCTGCAATGTATATGGGCCGATGCGTACCGCCGACATAGGACTTCCCTGAAGTGGGGCCGGATCATGAGACTTCGAAAAAGGGTTGGCATGATACCCGCTCTCGATGACTGGATAAAGGTCGAATTGGATAAAATCTGAACAGCTATTCTGTTATCGCCAGCGGTTTGGTCTGGGTGGGTCGAGTCAGAAAGCTGCCGTCAATCAATCGGCCCTGGCGGCTTCATTCAGGTGAATGAAAGCTCAGGCTGTAGTTCACCGCTTTCGGCCCCGGATCGAGGATATCCAGGGCGATATGGATCGGCGTCTGCGGCGGCATTTCCCCCCGGCCTTCGAGATCGCCGCCCAGGTACTCGCCTGGCTTGAAGCGACGGCTGGCGATCAGGTGACCGTTGAGGTCGGCAAAACGCAACTCCAGCAGCGGGAACGGCTGGGAGAAGGGCGCGCGATTGTAGATGATCGCATCCACCACCAGGGCGCCGCTGAATTCCGGATGGCTGCGCACCACCAGGTTGCTGCTCTTGATCTTGGCGATATCGACCTTGGACGGGACATCGCAGCCGATGACCGGGCAGATTTGCAGGAACCACGGACGGTACTGGTCCTGGCGGGCCAGTTCTTCGAAATGGTAGGCGATGTACTGGCCGGCCAGCGCTGCCGCGCCGAGCAATATCAACAGGCTCCAGAGCAGGCGACGGCCCCAGGGCGAGCGGCGTTTGCGCCAGTCCAGTTGCAATGGATCATCGTCCAGGTCCTGCAGGGCTTCGGCGCGTATCCCCGGCTCATGGCGCTCGCGCTTCTTGCGCGGCGTTGCCGCAGGCTCCGGTTCGTCA
Source organism: Pseudomonas sp. R1-15 (assembly GCF_051132085.1). Classification (NCBI taxonomy): domain Bacteria; kingdom Pseudomonadati; phylum Pseudomonadota; class Gammaproteobacteria; order Pseudomonadales; family Pseudomonadaceae; genus Pseudomonas; species Pseudomonas sp. R1-15. Next base: position 702,266 of record NZ_CP071660.1, read on the forward strand.
TCCAGGTCATCGGTAGCGGACAGGCGCTCAAGGTGTTCGTGCGGCTCGTCGTCCGGCGTGAGGCTGAGCGGGGCGACAGGTTCGTCGTCCGGCTCCAGGGGCTCAAGGGCCAGGGACAAGGAGGGTTCGGTCCGTGGCGGCCGGGCGGGCTCATGAGGCTCGAACGGCTCGACCGGCATTTGCAGAGCGCCTTCGGCGCGCTCGTCGGGGGCTTCGCTATAGAGGCTGTCGGACCAGGTTTCCTGTTCCTGCGGAAGCTGCTCGCGCTGGGCGCTCAGGTTGTCTTCGCGACGCCGGCCAAAGCTGTCCGGGGCGCGCTTTTCGAGGCGCTCCAGACGCGCCAGCTCCTTGTCCAGGTCATCGAGGTCGAGCTCGGCGGCACTCCATTGTTTCTGGCTGATGGCGCGGGGCGGCGGTGTATCGACGGCTGGCGCGGCGAGCGGCGCGAGTGGGGGCGCAACGGTCTTGGCCGTGCGCTGCTCGAGCAATTGTCGCGCGGCGTTGAACACCTGCAGGCACGAGCCGCAGCGAACCACCCCGCGTGCCACGCTCAATTGAGCATGGCTGACACGAAAACTGGTGTGGCAATGCGGGCACTGGGTGACGAAGCTGTCGGTCATGCGGCAATCCGGTCGATACAGGCGGCCATTCTAGCGCCGACGTCCAGTGATGCGCACCCAGCCATCGCGATTGGCAATCGGGTCCAGGTCGAAATTCCCGGCATAGGCGGCGGCGACTTCTTCGCCCTGTTCCGCCAGGATGCCCGACAGCGCCAGGCGTCCGCCCGGCTTGACCAGGCTGGACAGCTGCGGTGCCAGCGACACCAGCGGGCCGGCGAGGATGTTGGCCACCAGTACGTCGGCCTGTACTTGGGGCAGGTCTTGGGGCAGATACAGCGGGAAAAGTGCCTCGGCAATGTTGTTGCGTCCGGCGTTGTCGCGGGACGCTTCCAGGGCCTGGACATCGATGTCGGTGCCGACCGCTTCCTTGGCGCCCAGCAGCAGCGCGGCAATGGCCAGGATCCCCGAACCGCAGCCGAAGTCCAGTACGTGGCAGTTCTCCAGGTCCTGGCCGTCGAGCCACTCCAGGCACAGCGCGGTAGTCGGGTGGGTGCCGGTGCCGAACGCCAGGCCCGGGTCCAGCAGCAGGTTAACCGCGTCCGGCTCCGGTGCGGCATGCCAGCTCGGCACGATCCACAAGCGCTGGCCGAAGCGCATCGGCTGGAAGTTATCCATCCAGCTGCGTTCCCAATCCTGGTCCTCGATCACTTCGCTGTGGTGCTCGGGTAGCGGGCCGCCGGTCAGCAGCTCCAGGTGAGCAAGCACGCTGGTGGCTTCGGTGCCACCCTCGAACAGGGCCAGCAGATGGGTGTGAGACCACAGCGGGGTGGTGTTGAGTTCCGGCTCGAAGATCGGCTGGTCTTCGGCATCCATGAAGGTGACCGAAACGGCGCCAACTTCAAGAAAGGCGTCTTCATAGGTTTCGGCTTGTTCCGGGCTGATGGCCAGACGTACTTGCAGCCAAGGCATGGCGGGCACCTTTGGAAAATGATGATTGCAGCCTAGCGGCCAGCGAAGCGCGCAAGTTTACGCGAGCGCAAAGCTTTTGTGGGAGGGTTTGCGAAACCTGCAGAAACGACAAAGCCGCCCGAAGGCGGCTTTGTCTGGTGCGGGTTGAAGCTTAGTGCTTCTCGCCAGCCAGCTTGTGCTCGAGGTAGTGAATGTTCACGCCCCCTTTGCAGAAACCTTCGTCGCGGGTGAGGTCGCGGTGCAGCGGGATGTTGGTCTTGATCCCGTCCACCACGATCTCGTCCAGCGCATTACGCATGCGCGCCATGGCTTCGTCGCGGGTTGCCCCGTAAGTGATCAGCTTGCCGATCAACGAGTCGTAGTTCGGCGGAACGGCATAACCGCTGTACAGGTGCGAATCGACGCGAACGCCGTTGCCGCCCGGGGCATGGAAATGCTTGACCGTGCCAGGGCTTGGCATGAAGGTTTTCGGGTCTTCGGCGTTGATCCGGCATTCCAGCGCGTGACCGCGGATGACCACGTCATCCTGAGTGAACGACAGTTTGTTGCCAGCGGCGATGCTGAGCATCTCCTTGACGATGTCGATACCGGTGACCATTTCCGAAACCGGATGCTCCACCTGAACGCGGGTGTTCATTTCGATGAAGTAGAAACGACCGTTCTCATACAGGAACTCGAAAGTGCCCGCGCCGCGGTAACCGATATCGATGCAGGCCTTGACGCAGCGGGCCAGGACTTCCTGGCGAGCCTGCTCGTCGATGCCTGGTGCCGGCGCTTCTTCGAGGACCTTCTGATGACGACGCTGCAGCGAGCAATCGCGGTCGCCAAGATGAATCGCCTGGCCTTGGCCGTCGGACAGTACCTGGACCTCGACATGACGTGGGTTGGTGAGGAATTTTTCCAGATAGACCATCGGGTTGCCGAACGCCGCGCCTGCTTCGGAGCGGGTCAGTTTTGCCGAGGAAATCAGGTCTTCTTCCTTGTGCACCACACGCATGCCGCGACCACCACCGCCGCCAGCGGCCTTGATGATCACCGGATAGCCGACTTCGCGACCGATGCGCAGAGCGGTTTCTTCGTCTTCAGGCAGCGGGCCGTCGGAGCCCGGAACGGTTGGCACGCCGGCAGCGATCATGGCGTGCTTGGCCGAAACCTTGTCGCCCATCAGGCGAATGGTTTCGGCTTTCGGGCCGATGAAGGCAAAACCGGAGTTTTCCACCTGTTCGGCGAAGTCGGCGTTTTCCGCGAGGAAACCATAGCCAGGGTGAATGGCGGTAGCGCCGGTCACTTCGGCGGCGGCGATGATCGCCGGGATGTGCAGGTAGGAGTGCGCAGCCGACGCCGGACCGATGCAGACGGATTCATCCGCTAGGCCCAGGTGCATCAGTTCTTTGTCGGCCTTGGAGTAAACGGCGACGGTCTTGATGCCCATCTCTTTGCAGGCACGCAGAATCCGCAGGGCGATCTCACCGCGGTTAGCGATCAGAACTTTTTCCAACTTCGCAGTCATCAAAGGCTCTCCGCGGTTCAAACGATGGTGAACAGCGGTTGGTCGTACTCAACCGGCTGGCCGTCTTCGACGAGGATGGACTCGATCACACCGCTGGTTTCAGCTTCGATGTGGTTCATCATCTTCATGGCTTCGACGATGCACAGGGTGTCGCCTTTCTTCACGGTCTGGCCAACTTCAACGAAGGACGGCGAGCTCGGGGAAGACTTGCGATAGAACGTGCCCACCATCGGCGAGCGAGCAACAGTGCCGTTCAGCGTCGGCGCGGCCGGTGCGGCAGGTGCAGCGGCGGCAACTGGCGCAGCTGCCGGAGCAGGTGCAGCGGCTGGCGCTTGCATCGGTGCCGGTGCATAGAACTGCTGGGCCGGGGTCTTGCTGTGGCGGCTGATGCGTACGGACTCTTCGCCTTCCTTGATCTCGAGCTCGTCGATGCCGGACTCTTCCAGCAATTCGATCAGTTTCTTAACTTTACGGATATCCATGAATCATCAACTCCCAAGGGTCGGTCAGGGGCGTTTAACGCTTGTTGTTCAAGCTGTTGCCTGTTTTTCAAGCTGCTCTAGAGCGGCCTCCAGGGCCAGTCGGTAACCGCTGGCGCCAAGGCCGCAGATCACGCCTACTGCTACATCGGAGAAGTAGGAGTGATGGCGGAAAGGTTCGCGTTTGTGCACGTTGGACAAATGCACTTCGATGAATGGGATGCTCACTGCCAGCAGCGCGTCACGTAATGCGACGCTTGTATGTGTAAAAGCCGCGGGATTGATCAGAATGAAGTCCACGCCTTCGCCGCGCGCGGCATGGATGCGGTCGATCAATTCATATTCGGCATTGCTTTGCAGGTAGAGCAAATGATGGCCGGCGCTACGGGCCCGTTGCTCCAGGTCCTGGTTGATCTGGGCCAGTGTGACGGCGCCATAGACGCCCGGTTCACGGGTGCCCAGCAGGTTCAGGTTGGGTCCGTGCAGGACCAGAAGGGTCGCCATCTGCTGTTCCTTGTTGTCTGTGAGCAGGTGTCAGAACCCGGAGACTATGCCGCAAAGTCTTTGTGACTGTCCAGTTCCCGGCAATAGCCGGCACGTTGACCGATGTTTGCGCGAAGTTTGTGACCATGTATCTGGATTCGGTCACTGACGATCGGAATACGCTGCGCCACACCTGTGGGGGCGAGCTGGCTCGTGATGAGGTCGGCATATCCCACATTGATGGAAAGTGGCCCACCGCTATCGCGAATAAGTTCGCTCCCTTTACTCAGCTGGACCAGAATGCAAATAGATACTCACCGTCGTGTAGTCTTCGCCATCGGCGTTTCGGTAGAGGGTATTGCTGTGGTAGGCGTAGATCTCCTTGTCAACCAATACCGTAATCGTCTTTTCCTGGATGTCTATGGTTACCGAATCATCCCGGGTGACAAGAAATGGCGTCGCGGTTTTCAGTTCGGAAAGTATGTCACCGTCCGCTGCCAGGGTCCGATAGACGTAGTAGCGGTAACTGAAAGGAACCGTCGCTCCGCCACGCTCATCCTTTACGCCGTAGATAAATGCATCCTGGGACAAGGGCTTTCGTAATACGACCTCTGTCAACTCAGGCGTATTTTGACGGAAAAAGCACGTCCAACTGGTGTAAGCCAGCGCGAGGGCAAGCACTGTGCACAAGACAGCGAGAAGGGCAGATTTTTTAGTAGTTTCTGAATTTGGCATATTTTACCCCTTCCATGATCCATCGCTGATCTCCCGGATCATCGCCGAAAGGGGCTTGCCCCCACCATGTCCCGAATTCTGCCGTGGTCGTTCCTGCTCGACTTTGGGCCAGACCTGCTGCCCGTAAAAGAACGTCTTCGCTGAAGCCTGCTGCGGTTCCGGTGGCGCCGTAGTTGAAATTTCCAAAGGCTTCATATTCCGCGGATAGTTTCTTGTAGTCCCAAGGGCCACGATTTCTTACTTGGGTATAAAACCAAGAGTAGATAAAAGCCGATCCGGCTTTCAGAACATTTTTCTTATGGTGTGCCACGGCCATGTTTTCTTCGACAGAAACACCGGGTGGCGACGAAGGTACCCTCATTGCATGTTCCTTTTGCAATTTCTTGAAGGGCCGGGAGCCTAGCATGAGGGGGGCTGTTAAAAAATCCGCCACCTTTTCATGCGGCAACACCTATCAGGGCCCGCCCAAGGAGCCCTGTGACTTTCAACATGGCGCATCGAAGGAAACGCTGGCGGGTTCTACGGCAGATGCGCGACCCAGCGGGAGCAAGCTCCCTCGCCACAGGGTCAGTGGGCTTCTGAAATCACACCCGGAACGCCTGCACCGCCGTGTGCAACCGCCCGCCCAGGAGCAGCAGGTTGTCGCCCTGTTCCCGGCCCTGGCCGATGCGCTGCAGGTTATCCCCGCCCAGTTGGTGGATCCGCTCGCTGTGATCGCGGATTTCGCTGACGGCGCCGCTTTGCTGGGCGGTGACATCGGCGATGCGCACCGCCGTATCGGCGATGGTCTGGATCGCCTCGACGATTTTATCCAATGCACCATCGGCCGCCTGGGCCTGGCTGGCGGTGGCTTCGGCGTGTTCGACCTGGGCGCGCATGCCTTCCACGGACTGGCGTGCAGCCTGCTGCAAACGGGCAATCAGCGCCTGGATCTCGGCCGTGGCGCCTGCGGTGCGTTGGGCCAGGGAGCGGACCTCCTCGGCCACAACCGCAAAGCCGCGGCCCATTTCCCCGGCGCGGGCGGCTTCGATGGCGGCGTTGAGGGCCAACAGGTTGGTCTGGTCGGCAATCGAGCGGATGACGGTCAGCACGCCGCCGATGGTCGCCGACTCCTCAGCCAGTTGTTCGATCATTTGCGCATTGCCCTGCACTTCGCCGACGAGCGAGTGCAAGCCGGCGAGGCTCATGCCGATCACTTTCTGGCCTTGCTCCACGGCATGGCCCGCACTGCGACTGGCATCCGCGGCCTGGCTGGCATCGCCGGCCACTTGCTGGATGGTCGCTTCGAGCTCACTGAGGGAGTCGCGGATCAATGCCGTGTCACCGGCCTGGTCTTCGGCACCGCTATGCAATTCGCCACTGAGCTCGGCCAGGGTCCGGCTGCTGCGGGCCACCTGTTCGGCGTTCAGGCGGATGGTACCGACCAGATCCACCAGATAGGCGCGCAGGCGATTGAGCGAGGCTTCGATGTCCTGCAGTTCACGGTTGCTGGCGCCGACACGAATATCGCCACTGAAATCGCCTTCGGCCCAAGTGGAAAGGGCTGGCGCCAGGCGGGTCAAGGTCCGGGCCAGGCGTCGCTGCAAGGTATCGATAAGAAGGGCGATCAGCAGAATCAGACCGATCATCACCCCTTGGATGACCCGTACTTCGCCCTGGATCTGCCCATGTTGGGCACGGACCGCAGGCTCCATGGCGTCGATTGCCTGTTGCACATCGGTGGTTTTCAAGTGCGTGGCATCGGCCAGCTCGGTGCGTTTCTGGATCAGTTCGCGCGTGCGCGCCAGTTCCGCGGGATAACGCCCGAGCAGGCTGTTGAGTTCGCGCTTGAGGGCAATCCCGGCGTCTTCGGCGGCGGCCTTTTCCTCGGTTTCCAGACCCATCAACGCGGCGAAGTCATCGCTGCCCGATTCGTTGCTGGCGGTGATGCCGAGCAGCGGCAGACTGTCCAGTTGCTGGGCCTGGGTGCGGACGTTGGCCAGTTCCCGTTCGACATCGGCGGCGAGTTCACTGCGGCCGCTGCTGACCAGTTTGTCCCGGGCGAGGGACAACCGGCCCAAATGCTGTGAGGCAGCAAACAGCGGCGGCAGATAAGCCGGTGCGCCGTTGGCGTACTGGGCAAGTTGGTCCAGGCTGGCGCTCAGCTCACGTTCAGCCTGCAACAACAGGGCCTGTGGATCAGCCGCCAGTTTGCCGGCGGCCAGCAGGTCGGTCTTGCTGAAACCGTCAAGGTTCGACAGGCTCGGGCTTAGCGTCCTGGCCAGGTCCGGCGGGAACTGGTCCAGATCTTTTTGCAGGGTTTCCAGGGCCTGGGTGGCTGCGCTGAGGCGCAAGGCGTCGCCGCTGGCCAGGTAATCTTCGATGTTGCGCGCCACTTCGCCCTGGAACTGCCGCGACAGGCCCAGGTAACGTTCCATCAGCAGATAAGGACGCTCCAAGGCAATCTGCGACCACCATAGGGTGGCGCCGAGGCCAAGGCATACGGCAACTAAAAGAACAGTGTTGAGGTTGGTCAGCAGCTTCAGGCGCATCAAGGGTCTACCGGGGGCAGAATCGTAAGTGCCTGAAGTTATTGCGTTTGCGTTACACGTTTATGACCGAATCAGTCGATTCCGATGAAAAAGTGGCACTTTGCTTTGATTGCCGGGCGCTCTGCACCCGATTGCGCCCGGCGTGCTTGGCACGGTACAGCGCCTCGTCCGCCTGGCTGGCCATCATCAAGCTGTCGGACTCTTCGCTCATCTCCACCACCCCGGCGCTGAAGGTGCACCACAAGTCCTGGGGTTGGGCCGGGTAGTGAATCTCGGCAAAGCGCTGGCGGATTTCGTCCAGCACTGTACAGGCGGCATCAATGTCGGTGTCGGGCATGACGATGGCGAACTCTTCGCCGCCGTACCGGCCGATGAAATCGGTCTTGCGCAAGCGTTGCTTGAGAAACAGCGCCAGGCTCTTGATCACCCGGTCGCCCATGGGGTGGCCGTGGCTGTCGTTGACCCGTTTGAAATGGTCGATATCGAGCATGGCGAAGCTCAAGGGCTTGCCCTCACGGCGGGCGCGGAAGCTGCAGTCTTCGAGCAATTGCAGGATATGGGTGTGGTTGTACAGGCCGGTGAGGCTGTCGCGCACCATCCGCGCCTTGAGATTGCGGGCCCGGGCAGCGCGGTTGCGCACGGTGGTGATCAGGTGCCTTGGCTTGATCGGTTTGGTCAGAAAGTCATCGCCGCCCTCGCTCATGGCGTCGAGTTGTTTGTCCAGGTCGTCTTCGGCGGACAGGTAAATGATCGGCACGCTGACGTAGCGGTCGTTGTGGCGGATCACCTTGGCCAGTTCCGTACCGGTGCAGGCGGGCATGTACATGTCGAGGATGATCAGGTCGGGCTGGAAGTCCGCCAGCTCGGCCATGGCCTGGATCGGCTCGATCAGCGTGCGCGTGACAATGCCGGCGCTGTTGAGCAGGCGTTCGGTGTGCAGGGCCTGGGCGCGGGAGTCATCGATGATCAACACTTTGTAGGGTTCGTACTGGGCGACGCAGGTCAGCACTTCGATTTTTTCCAGCAGGCTCGAGGCCTCCAGCGTGCCGGTGAGAAACTCCTGCCCGCCGGCGCGCACGGCGGCCAGCCGCGTTGGTGTATCGGTTTCCAGCAAACTGAAAAACAATAGCGGCAGTGGTTGATCCAGGCCTTCCTGGGCTTGGGCCGCCAGCTTCAGGCCCACGCCCGGGCCGCTGAAATCCACGTCCATGACAATGGCCGCAGGCAGGCGCTCGACCATCGCGGCCCGGAATGCCGCGACGCTGTCCAGGGACTGGGCGCTGAGGCCGAAGAATTCCAGTTGCTTGGCCAGCCGTTCGGCGCGGTCATGGTCTTGCAGCAATATGTAGATGGGCTTGCGCAGCGGCGGCAGGAAGGTTTGCTCGAGCTGGTCGCCATGGCGCAAGCCGGTGCGGGACAGGCGTTGCATCAAGCGATTGATTTCGGTGATCAGCTGGCTGCTCAGGCGCCCGCGATTGGCATCTACCGCTTGCAACGACTGGCCGATACCTTGGGCAAGCTGGCAATGCTCAGGTTGCTCGAAGCGCTCGGCAAAGCGCAGCAGGCGCAGATTGGCCTCACTGAGCTCCGACAGGTCGGTACTGGACCATTCGCTGCGTTGCAGGCGCTGCCATATCTCCAGGATCTGGCGAGCCTGATGAATTACCCGCTGGGCAAAGTGGTGCTTGAGGCGCTCGCGGCTGGGGTCTTCTGGCTCGGTCATATCCTGACTACTAGTTAGGGGGCATGCTGAGATCGACTGGTGGCTCTATGCTAGCACCTCTTTTCCCTTACATGAGTGTTCTACATCAATAATCTGCCAGGAGGCGCCATTCAGTTTCTGACCTGTCGGTCTGGAATTGCCTTTGCGGACGTGGTGACGGCCCTATAAATAAAGGTCTTCAGGGATTTCCAATAGCCGATCCAAGCTATTTCGGTACGGCACAACGACGCGGCTTCGGGATGTTGCCTGCGCTTTTCTCCGACGTCGTTTCTTCGATTTTCCAGCGGATGAGGTTCAGGGATTCCCCTAGGCGGGTCTTTGTCTCGTGGCGGTAATTCTCGGATAAGCCCAACGACGGATGCCGGCCAAGGCACGTTGATGTAAGGTTGTGGTCGAACCGTGAACTCAAGTGATTGAAGGGACATCGCCATGCTGGACTGGAAGAACCGCGCGGGCAGCGCGCCTGAACGCGCCGCCGAACCGAAATCGGACACCCGCAGCTATCTGGGTGGGCTGTTTTTCAGTCGGGCGCTGGCCACGCTCATTGGCCTGTACCTGCTGGTGACTATTGCTGTCGGCTGGTATTGGAGCCAGGAGCCCGAGTTGTTTCCGGTACAGCAGAACGCCCAGGCAGCGGCCGAGAAGGATGGCCGGCAGATGGTGGTCGGCTACACCACCGTGGAAACCCTCAAGACCGTCGCCGGAACCTTGCTGACCAAGCAGGGCGGCTACATTTCCAACGACCGCTTCCCGCCAGGCCTGTGGATGGACAACATGCCCAGTTGGGAATACGGCGTGCTGGTGCAGGTCCGCGACCTGAGCCGTGCCCTGCGCAAGGACTTCGCCCGTTCCCAGTCGCAGTCCGCCGAAGACGCCGACCTGGCCAAGGCCGAGCCGCGCTTCAACTTCGACAACCGCAGTTGGGTGCTGCCGTCCAGCGAATCGGAATACCAGGAAGGCATCAATTCCTTGAGCCGTTATCAGGCGCGCCTGTCCGATCCAAGTCAGAAAAGCGCGTTGTTCTACGCCCGCGCCGACAACCTGAACAACTGGCTGGGGGATGTCGGTACGCGCCTGGGGTCGCTGTCCCAGCGCCTGTCCGCCAGCGTCGGCCGGGTCAAGCTCAACACCTCGCTGAAGACCGAGGTCCCGGCGCCAGGCCAGGTGCCGCAGGTTGACGAAGAGGTGGTCGAGACACCTTGGTTGCAAATCGACAACGTGTTCTACGAGGCTCGTGGCCAAGCCTGGGCGCTGTCTCACTTGTTGCGCGCCATCGAGGTGGATTTCGCAGACGTGCTGGCGAAGAAGAACGCGACGGTCAGCGTGCGGCAGATCATTCGCGAACTGGAGGCTTCACAGGAGCCGATCTGGAGCCCGATGATTCTCAACGGCAGCGGCTTCGGGGTGTTGGCGAACCACTCGCTGGTCATGGCCAACTATATTTCTCGCGCCAATGCGGCGGTGATTGACCTGCGACAATTGCTCAACCAGGGCTGAAGGATGGACGAAAGCACCCGGGAGGACGCTCACCGAGTGGCCTCGGATGCCGAGCTGATCGCTTGGGTCGACGAAGATGACAATCTGCTCGGCAGCCTGGTGCGCTCGGATCTGCGCGAGCGAGGCCTGATCGGACGCGGCACCTATATCATGCTGTTCAATTCGGCGGGCGAGCTGTGCGTTCATCGAAGGACTTTGAGCAAGGCCATCTACCCCGGCTACTGGGATGTCGCGGCAGGGGGAATGGTGCAGGCCCAAGAGACGTACGCCGAGTCGGCGGCGCGCGAGCTGGCCGAAGAATTAGGCGTGAGCGGCGTCGAATTGGTCGCCCACGATCATTTCTATTTTGAGGACGCTGGCAGTCGCCTGTGGTGCGCGGCGTTTTCCGCCGTGTGGGACGGGCCGTTGGTCCTGCAACCGGAAGAAGTCCTGGAAGCGCGCTTTTTGCCCGTCGAGCAGGTGCTCGATGAAATTCGCCACAAACCGTATTGCCCGGACTCCCTGGCGGCGCTTGGGCGCTATTTGCGCGCCCGTGAGCGCGGTGTCGCAAAGAAGCTGTAAATTGGCGCTGATTGGCCCTTAGCAAGTGGGCTTTTTGTCGTTACACTGCGCGACTTTTCAAGCTTGGCCGACTTCGTTCGGTCCAGCTGCGCTGCCCCTGCCTGAGTGGGGCTTCGCGGTCGAGGCACTTTCGCCCCTCGACCAGTCTTTGTCCTCCGAAGAGGATTGCCGGTGGCCAAAAAAGCCGCATCCTTCGCCGCCCTGGGCGGCCTGGTATTTTCTACCGACGCCGGTCGTCATTGCCCTGATTGCCGCCAGCCGGTGGATGCCTGCATCTGCAAACAGACCGCCGTTCCCGCCGGGTACGGCATTGCTCGCGTACGCCGCGAAAGCAAAGGTCGAGGTGGCAAGACGGTGACCACAATCACCGGCGTGCCGCTGGCCGAGGACGCGCTCAAAGATCTCGCAACGACGCTGAAAAAGCGCTGTGGTACCGGCGGCGCGTTGAAGGACGGCGTCATCGAGATCCAGGGCGATCACGTCGAGCTCTTGCTGGCGGAACTCACCCGACACGGTTTCAAGGCAAAGAAGTCCGGCGGCTAGCAGCTTCTGTGAAACCCACCCTGGCTTGATCCGAACCCCGGTTCGCGATCGCCCACATGGTTTTCACAGAGCCTGTTCTGAACGGGGTTCTAAACTCAGCGCTGCGGGCAGGGTCTACCTGCTTACAGGCAAATCGTCATTTCCATTCTCTAGACTGCGCCAGCCTCCGACCGGATGGTGCATTTTGACTTCTTTATAGGGGACTTCGATGTCCGTACGACGCACACGCAAAGACGATGGCAGCCAATGGACAGTTGCGGACAGCCGCAGCGTTTACGGGATCCGCCATTGGGGGGCCGGGTATTTCGCGATCAATGAAGCCGGTCGCGTCGAAGTCCGTCCGAACGGCCCCGACAGTTCGCCGATCGACTTGTACGAGCAAGTCGACCAGTTGCGCCAGAGTGGCCTTTCGTTGCCGCTGTTGGTGCGCTTCCCCGATATCCTGCAAGATCGGGTGCGTCAGCTCACCGGCGCGTTCGACAGCAACATTGCACGCCTGGAATACCAGAGCCAGTACACCGCGCTTTACCCGATCAAGGTAAACCAGCAGGAGGCGGTGATCGAAAACATCATCGCCACCCAGAATGTCTCCATCGGCCTGGAAGCCGGTTCCAAGCCCGAGTTGCTGGCGGTGCTGGCCCTGGCGCCAAAGGGCGGGACTATCGTCTGCAATGGCTACAAGGACCGCGAGTTCATCCGCCTGGCGCTGATGGGCCAGAAGCTGGGTCACAACGTCTTCATCGTGATCGAGAAAGAGTCCGAAGTCGGCCTGGTGATCGAAGAGGCTGCGTCGCTCAAGGTCAAGCCGCAGGTCGGTCTGCGGGTGCGCCTGTCGTCCCTGGCATCGAGCAAATGGGCCGATACCGGTGGCGAAAAATCCAAGTTCGGCTTGTCCGCAGCGCAGCTGTTGTCGGTGGTCGAGCGCTTCCGCGGCGCCGGCCTCGACCAGGGCATCCGCCTGCTGCACTTCCACATGGGCTCGCAGATCGCCAACCTGGCGGACTACCAGCATGGTTTCAAGGAAGCGATCCGTTACTACGGTGAGCTGCGCAACCTCGGCCTGCCGGTGGATCACATCGATGTCGGCGGCGGTCTGGGCGTGGACTACGACGGTACGCATTCGCGCAACGCCAGCTCGATCAACTACGACATGGACGATTACGCCGGGGTCGTGGTGGGGATGCTCAAGGAGTTCTGCGATGCGCAGAGCCTGCCGCACCCGCACATCTTTTCCGAGAGCGGCCGCTCGTTGACCGCCCACCACGCGATGCTGGTGGTCCAGGTCACCGACGTCGAGAAGCACCATGACGATGTGCCGGTGATCGAAAACAAGGAAAGCCTGCCGGAAACCGTGCAATGGCTGGTGGACCTGCTGGGCCCGACCGATATCGAGATGGTCACCGAGACCTACTGGCGTGCCACCCACTACATGAGCGACGTGGCTGCGCAGTACGCCGATGGCAAGCTGACCCTGGCGGAAAAAGCCCTGGCCGAGCAGTGCTACTTCGCCGTGTGCCGTCGTCTGCACAACTCGCTGAAGGCCCGTCAGCGCTCGCACCGTCAAGTGCTCGATGAGCTCAACGACAAGCTGGCCGACAAGTACATCTGCAACTTCTCGGTGTTCCAGAGCTTGCCGGACACCTGGGCGATCGGCCAGGTGTTGCCGATCCTGCCGTTGCATCGTCTCGATGAAGAGCCACTGCGCCGCGCCGTGCTGCAAGACCTGACCTGCGATTCCGACGGCAAGATCAAGCAATACGTCGATGAGCAGAGCATCGAGACCAGCCTGCCGGTCCATTCGCTCAATCCGGGCGAAGACTATCTGCTGGGCATTTTCCTGGTGGGTGCCTACCAGGAAATCCTCGGTGACATGCACAACCTGTTTGGTGACACCGATTCGGTGAACATCTACCAGAACGCCGACGGCAGCGTGTACCACGCCGGTATCGAAACCCACGACACCATCGAGGACATGTTGCGCTACGTGCACCTGTCGCCGGAGGAACTGATGACTCACTACCGTGACAAGTGCGCCAGCGCCCGGATCACGGCGGCCGAACGCACCCAGTTCCTGGATGCCCTGCGTCTCGGGTTGACTCGGTCCTCCTACCTGTCTTCCTGACAGGGCAATAGCGCCAAGCGCAACGCCCTCCGGGGCTGTCAGAAAATACGCCGCATGCCGCGGGTATTTTCGGACAGTTCCGAAGGGCGTTTTGATTTGCGCTGTGGAAATTTCCTCACACGGGGGCAGCTAATCGGAAAGGTCCTTATTTCGTGTAGTCCCGTTCCTTACTTGTACTTGGCCCCTCTACTCGACCCGGGCTCTCGGCCAGAATGCCCGGTCGCCCCCTCCTGTAGAGAAACGCCGATGTCCTGTCCAGCCCGCGAGTCATCATTTCGTCTGGAGATAGCCGGTCTGCCCGAGTCCTTTGTTGTCGTGGCCTTCACCGGCAATGAAAACATCAGCGAACCTTTCCTGTTCGAGGTGGAACTGGTGACCAGTGACACGCCGCTGCACCTGGCGGGCCTGCTGTACCGCAGCGTCTGGTTGAGTTTCGGGAGCTGCGGCCGGGGCATTCACGGACAGCTCCACGAAGTTGTGCAGCACCGTCATGGAGGTAATTGCCATGTGCGCATCGAGCCGAAGCTTGCATACCTGGCGCAGCGCTTCAGCCAGCGGGTGTTCAGTGGCCGCTCGGTACCGCAGATCATTCGCCAGGTCTTGAGCGGGCACGGCATCGGCGGGCGCGGGCTGTGCCTGGACTTGAGCGGTGATTTTCCGACGCGGGATGTCTGCAGCCAATACCGGGAGTCCGACCTGCAATTTTTGCAGAGAATATGCGCCCAGGCTGGTATCCGGTTCCATTTCGAGCATGCCCGGGATGGGCACTGCCTGGTTTTCTCCGATGCGCCGGGCAGTGTCTTTTCCGCTGACGAGGTTATCTACGGCGGTGACGGCCAGGCTGACGCCGTGCACGCCTTCAGCGCTCAGGTTGGCTTCGAGGGTATCGGCATACAGGCCGCCGAGGGCCAGAGCGATCTGATGCACTTGCACAGTGGGCAGACCCTGACCCTGACCGCTCACCCTTTCAAGGACTGGAACCGGCGCTGGTTATTGACCAGGGTCGAACATCGTGGCCAGTCAGGTCGATATGCCAACCGGTTCCGGGCCATTCCCTTCGCGCTGTCGTTTGTGGCAGACAAGGTGCCTGCGAAGCCGGTCATGGTGAGCCGGCAACGCGGATGGGTGGTAAACGTGGATGAGCCTGCGGACCAGGTGCCTGGGCGAGTGGCGGTGCAGTTCGACTGGGTCTATCAAGGCGAAGGGGCCAGCGCCAGCCATTGCTGGCTGCCGTTGGCGCCTGAGCTGGCGGCCTGCGCAGGCGATCGGATTCGTGAGGGCACCGAGGTCCTGGTGAGCTTTATCGAGGGTGACCCGGATCGCCCGCTTATCTGTGCCTTTCTCGGCCCACCGCCCCTCATTGGCACACAGCCAGCGCCAGCCAGTGCGAGTTTGTCGGAAACACCCGGGACGCCTGGAATCGATGACCACCTGTTGTCTGCAGTGCGCGGTGGCGAGCCGCTGTTCCTGCTGTGCCTGTTGCCCGGCGGAGGGGCGTTCAACCCCTGCGCCCGTGCGGTGTGCATCTGCCGCCTGGTGACGCAACGTGGTGCGGGCGCAGCGCCATGAGCGCTGCCGCCATGCCTGGCGCCACGCCGCAATGGCTGCTGCTCGACGTGCCGAACGTTCCCGCAGCCGCGCAGCGCCTGCAAGAGCAATTTGTCGAGGCTCGACGCTTTTTTCTGTTCGAAGACACCGATCTTCACGAACTGAGGGACGATGGCCCGCTATTGGTTGATCTGCAGCGATCGCCAGCGCTGGCCAGTCTGTGCCATCTCGATAGCCGGTCCTGGCCGGGGTTGTTGATAGTGAGCGCTGCGCCTGTCGAAGTATTGCTGACGCATTTGCGGCGCATGCTGACGGTCACGCTGGGCCTGCACCACAAGGCTTTGTTGAGCTATTACAACCCGCACACCGCGAGTTACTTTTTTGATGGTTGCGACCCTCGGGAACTCAGTTGCTGGCTGGGGCCGATCAGCCTTCTGCGCTGGTTCGGAGGCACCTGGGCTGATCGGGCCATGGGCTCGGAGGGCTGGCAACAGCTCGCCAATCCTGGCTTGTCGGTGCCGGCGCTGGAGAACGAGCCGGGCCTCAGTGACAGGCAGCAACGCCAGTTGCAGGCGTGTGTATTGGAGCGCCATGTCTGGCGTTGGTCCTGCTCCATTGGGCGTGACTACTGGTCGCTCTGGGAATATTTGCAGCAAGGGTTGGCGCTGGGGTTCAGCGAACAGAGCGCCCTCGACGGCTGGTTGTGGCTACGCTTGCAATACCCTGATGCTCAGCCAGCGCCGGAGCTGGCTGGCGGCTCGCAACACGAACGTCTGGAGCAGTTGCGGCGGCTATGGCAAGGCAACCAGGATTGAAGGCCTCACCGGGCATTGCCACCGAGCCAGCTGTCGTGTCGTTGCAAACGCCAGGCGAAGATGCCGAGCGTCAGGCTGCGCAAGGCCATGAACAGCAGGAAAGTGATCCATAGGCCGTGATTGCCCAATCCTTGCAGGACCCAGGCGAACGGCAACGTCAGTAGCAGGGTCAGGAGCATGCCGTTGCGCATTTCCCGGGCGCGGGTGGCGCCGATGAATAGGCCATCGAGCAGATAGCTCGATACCGCAATCAACGGTAACGCCGCCAGATAAGGCAAGTAGCGGTAAGCGGTGTTCCGCACCTCGGTGATGTCGGTCTGCATGTCGATGAACAAATGCCCAGCAAGCAGGAACAGCAGGGCAAACCCCAGGCTGGCAATCAGCGACCAACCGCTGGCAACGACCAGCGCACGGCGCAGGGCCAGGCGGTCGCAAGCCCCAATAGCGTGGCCGCACAGTGCTTCCACGGCGTGGGCCAGGCCGTCCAGGGCGTGGGCGGTCAGCAGCAGGCCGTTGAGCAGCAGGGCATTGGCGGCCACGGTCGCATCGCCCAGGCGCGCGCCTTGCACCGTGATCAGGAAAAACACCGATTGCAGCACCAGGCTGCGGATGAAAATGTCCCGGTTCACCGCCAGCAACGGTCGCCAGCTCTGCCACAGGCCCAGCGCGACCCAGGCTATCTGCCCAGGCCAGTTGCGCAGGGTGTTGCGCGCCAGGGCCAGGCCTATCAGCGCACCCGTCCATTCGGCGATGACCGACGCCCGGGCCGAACCGGTCACGCCCCAATCCAGGCCGATCACGAACCAGAGGTTCAAGGCGATGTTCACCAGGTTCGTCACCAGCAGGATCGCCAGCGGCGCGCGGGCGTTCTGGGCGCCGAGGAACCAGCCGACCAGCGCATAGCTGGCCAGCGCCGCCGGCAAGCCGAAAAGGCGAGTGTGGAAGAAATCGCGGGTCAACTGGTTGAGTTCGGCGGACGGTTGCATGAAGTGCAGCGCCACGTCGCTCAAGGGAATGCCGACGGCACCGAGCAGCACCGCCAGCCCCATCGCCAGCAGCAGGCCCTGCAACAACACCTGGCGCAACGCTGCGCCGTCGGCACGCCCGGCCGCCTGGGCGGCGAACCCGGTGGTGCCCATGCGCAGGAAACCCATGGCCCATGCCAGCACCGTATACAGACTCGCTCCGACCGCCACTGCGCCTAACTGATGGGCATGGGGCAAGTGGCCGATGACGGTGCTGTCCACCAGCGCCACCAGCGGCACGGAAATGTTCGAGAGAATCATCGGCGCAGCCAGCGCCCAGACCCGGCGATGAGTAAGGCGGTCGCGCCAGTCGGTAATCAGCTTGGGCATGCGGGCTCCTTGAAAGGAGCGCGATTGTAGCGGGTTATTGCAGCGTTTCATTCATCTGTGCGGCAGGCTTTTGTGGCGAGGGAGCTTGCTCCCGCTCGGCGGCGAAGCCGTCGCAAGACTGGGGGCGCGGTGTTTCTGGAGAACCGCGTCAGCCCGGTTTGGGACTGCTGCGCAGTCCAGCGGGAGCAAGCTCCCTCGCCACAGGGTGTCCAAGTTGGGGTCTCAGTGAATAATCCAGCTCAACAGCCACAACCCCAGCACCAGCCAGATGATGCCCATGACGATCGACGCCCGCATGAAGGCGCGGATCGCCGAATACAACAGCATCAGCCCGAGGATCAGCGCAATGATGCTGATGATTGAAGTATCCATTCCCAGCGTCCGGGACAGGCCTTCGACAAAATTGCCGCCGGCATTGGCCAGGGTGTTGAACAGGCCACTGAGCAGATCGACGATAAAACGGATCACCGAACCGAGCGCCTGACCGAGCCATTCGAAAAAGCTTTCTACCTGCATGTGTGCGTCCTGATGAGAGGGAATCCACGTTGAGCCTTTTGGCCCTGAATGTAGGAGCGGTCCGGGCCGGGATCGTTCGATTATGGGGCAAACGGGCGCTTTGTATCGAGACTCTTGCCTTACCTCGTCATCCCCTCGAAGCTATGCGCATCCAGGAGAGCCCGATGAACCTTGTTGAACTGACCGAACGCCTGCATGCCATCCGTGATCGTAACGATTGGCGGCAATTTCACAGCCCGAAAAACCTGACCATGGCCGCCAGCGTCGAAATGGCTGAATTGGTGGAGATTTTCCAGTGGTTGACCGAGGAGCAGTCACGCCAGGTGCCCGCGGAAAAACTTGCCCACGCCGGGCAGGAAATCGGTGACATCGTCTTGTACCTGTTGCTGCTGTGCAGCGAGCTGGGCCTGGACATGGACGCCGTGGTGCGCAGCAAGTTAGCCGACAGCGAACGGCGGTTCGGCCAATGAGCGATCGCCATTTCGATCAACTCGCCACGCGTTTTGCCGAAAAAATCTACGGAGGAGCCAAGGGGGCTATTCGGCTGGCCGTGCTTCAGGCCGATCTCCTTGAAGCGTTGCCGGATCGCCCCTTGCGAGTGCTGGATATTGGCGCGGGGCTGGGCCACATGTCGCTGTGGCTGGCCGAGCGCGGGCATCAAGTCACCCTGGCCGAACCGGCCGAGCCGATGCTCGAAGGCGCTCGCCAACGCTTTGCCGAGGCGGGCCAGGCCGCAACGTTCATCCAGGCGCCGTGGCAGGATCTGCTCGGCCAGCTCACCGAACCTTACGATCTGGTGCTGTGCCACGCGGTGCTCGAATGGCTGGCCGAGCCCCATGCGATCCTGCCGGTGCTGCATCAGTTGACGGTGCCTGGCGGCTGGTTGTCCCTGGCGTTCTACAACCGCGATGCGCTGGTCTATCGCAACCTGCTCAAGGGGCACTTTCGTAAACTGCGTAAAAACGACATGGCCGGCGAGAAACAGAGCCTGACCCCTCAGCAACCGCTTGATCCACGAGAATTGGCGGCGCAACTTGAAGGCCTGTGGCAGGTCGAAACCCAGAGTGGGGTGCGGGTTTTTCACGACTACATGCCGGTGGAGTTCCAGGGCCGTGCAGAGCTTGCGCAACTGCTGGAGATGGAACTGGCCCACCGTCGCCATCCGGCCTTTGCCGGCTTGGGACGTTATCTGCACTGGGTTTGCCGTCCCCTCTGATCCGCGAAGCAATCGGAGAGCGAAATGAAAGGTCGTTCAGGGTTAATGGTGTTGTGCCTGGGGCTGGCGGCCTGTCAGGGCAGCAACCCTTATGTCGCGACATCCAGGCCGCTGCCGCCAGCACCACCCGAGGCCGCCACGGTATTCGATCGCAGCGCCTATCCCGCACCGCCCCGGGATTACGGGCGCTATCGCAGCTGGGCCTGGCTCAACGGCCGACTGCCACCGGGCACGGCCTGGGCGGACTCGGCGCAGGTGGCCGAAGCGGTGAGCAATGCCCTGGACCAGCGCGGCCTGCGCCCGCTGCATGACAATCGGCCGGCGGACCTCTTCGTCAGTGCCGACCTGCGCCTGGAGACCCGCGTACGCCAGGTTCGCGACGATTATGATTCAGGCTACTACGGCGGTTACAACCGATACGGGCCGGGTTATGGCATGTACAACAGCGTCCCCGTGGTACGCACTTATCGGGAGCAGGTCGTGGTGGTTCGGGTTGATCTGTTCGATGCCCGCAACAACCAACCGGTTTGGAGTGCCAGCGCCGAGACCAGCCAGCGAGGCAGTCAGAGCGAACGTAGCGATGCCATTCGTGAGGCGGTGGAGAAGGCTCTTTCGGCTTATCCTCCCAGTTGATTACGCAACGGAGAAAAACCATGTTTCGCCGTATCGCCCCATTTGCCCTGGCCTTGTTGCTGGGCGCCTGTACGTCCAATCAGGTCAATCATGACTTCGACACCACCCGCGATTTCGCGGCCTACCGCAGCTGGAGTTGGAAAGAGCCGGCGTTGCAGTATCGGCCGGATGACCCGCGCATCAAGAGCGACCTGACCGAACAGCGGATCCGCCAGGCCATTGCCGATCAGCTTGATCAGCGCGGCTTGCGCCCGGCTCCGTCCGGTACCCGCAGCGATGTGCAGGTCCAGGCCTACCTGATCGTCGAGGACCGTCAGCAACAGGTGACGACAAACTACGGCGGCGGCTGGGGCGGCCCCTGGAATGGCTATTGGGGCGGGCCGATGTATAACGAAACCCGCAACGTCAGCTACAAAGTCGCCACGGTGCAGATCGACCTGCTCGACGGCAAGGACGGCAAGCTGGTGTGGCGCGGTAGCGATGAGCAACTGCTCAGCGAGTCGCCCAACCCTGCGGAGCGCAGC
Organism: Pseudomonas sp. R1-15; assembly: GCF_051132085.1. Taxonomy (NCBI): domain Bacteria; kingdom Pseudomonadati; phylum Pseudomonadota; class Gammaproteobacteria; order Pseudomonadales; family Pseudomonadaceae; genus Pseudomonas; species Pseudomonas sp. R1-15. Next base: position 722,586 of record NZ_CP071660.1, read on the forward strand.
ACGAAGGTGCGCGAGACGGTGGGGCGGATCCTGTCGAATTATCCCCCACACTGACGAATGGCCCTTGTGGGAGCGAGCCTGCTCGCGAATAGGCCGTCCCGGCGTAGCCAGGACCATCGCTTTCGCGAGCAGGCTCGCTCCCACAGGGGACGGCGTTTTTTATTCAGGCAACCGGCTGCCAACTGCCGAGCATGTGCTCCAGTTCTCCAGCCCCCACCAGCCGCAGTTTTCCACTGGACCCCGCGGCGCTCGCCAGCAGCGTCACCTCGCTGGGCAGGCGCACCGGTTTCCTGAAGTTCACTTCGATCTCGATGTTGGCCTCGGGCAAATGGTCGTCCAGCGCCGCTAACGTCCGGGCCTTGTTCCACAGGCCGTGGGCGATGGCGGTGGGGAAGCCGAACAGCCGAGCACTGGCGGCGCTCAGGTGGATCGGATTGTAGTCGCCGGACACCTTGGCGTATTGCCGGCCAATGTCCGCAGGTGCTGTCCAGTGTCCCACTTCCGTCAACTCAAGGGCGGCAATCGCCGGTTCCTCCACCAGCGCCCCATCAAGCTGGACGCCTTTGCACAGCATCTGGCTTTCGGCCTGCCACAGCGGTCCCAACTGATCTTCAATGCGGGTCACGAGATCGAACACCGCGCCCTTGGCGTGCGGCTGGAGATTCTCGACATTGACGCTGGCGCGCACCTGGCTGACCCCGCCCATGGGGCGCAGTATGCGGATGCGGTTGCTGAGGTGGATCAACCCCAGCAGCGGGAACGGAAAATTCCGATCCGTCAGTAGCTGCATTTGCAGGGCGAACGCCAGCACATGGGGATAGGTCGGTGGCAGCAGACCGTTTTCGGTAAAGCCGCAGACCTTGCGATAGGCCGCCAGGCGTTGCTGATCAACCTGGATCACTTGGCGCAGCCCAACGTCCGGCAGGGTAGTGCCGGTGATCTTGCGGCGTGTCGCGGCCTTGGCGTACAGCCCGGACATCGACGGCGCGGCGTGTATCTCATGCCATTGGATCGTCATGATCAGGCCCCCAGCAGGCTTTGCCCACACACGCGCAGCGCCTGTCCGGTCACGGCACCGGTGCCCGGTTGCGCGAGCCAGGCCACGGCTTCGGCGACATCCTGGGGCAGGCCGCCCTGGCCCAGCGAGCTCATGCGTCGCCCGGCTTCGCGCAGGGCGAAAGGAATATCTGCGGTCATGCGGGTCTCGATGAAGCCTGGCGCCACGGCGTTGATGCTGATGCCTCGGGCCTGCAGGGTTGGCGCCCAGGCTTGAGCCAGGCCGATCAGCCCGGCCTTGCTCGCGGCGTAGTTGGTCTGGCCGCGATTGCCGGCGATGCCACTGATGGATGCCAGCAGGATGACCCGGCCGTTATCGTGCAGGGTGCCGCTGTCGAGCAGGGCCTTGGTCAGCACTTGCGGCGCATTGAGGTTGACTGCCAGCACCGCGTCCCAGAACTCCGGGGTCATGTTGGCGAGGGTCTTGTCCCGGGTGATGCCAGCGTTATGTACAACGATGTCGACGCCGTCGGGCAGGTGTTCAATCAACTGCGTGGCTGCGTCTTCTGCGCAGATGTCCAGCGTCAGGCTGCGCCCGCTCAGGCGAGCGGCCAAGGCATCGAGGTCGGCCTTGGCTGGCGGTACGTCCAGCAGGATCACATCGGCGCCATCGCGGGCCAGTGTTTCGGCAATGGAAGCGCCGATGCCACGGGCAGCGCCGGTAACGAGTGCCTTGAGCCCCGTCAACGGACGGGTCCAGTCCTGGACCTGGGTTGCACAGGCCTTGAGACGAATCACTTGCCCGGAAACGTAGGCACTCTTGGGCGACAGGAAAAACCTCAGCGCACCTTCCAGCTGGGTTTCGGCGCCTTCGCCGACGTACAGCAACTGCAGCGTCCCGCCATGGCGCAGCTCCTTGGCCAAGGACCGGCTGAAACCCTCCAAGGCCCGCTGGGCGCTGGCGGCGAACGGGTCGTCGAGGTTTTCCGGAGCGCGGCCGAGGATGACGACATGAGCGCTGTGGTCGAGATTTTTCATCAGCGGCTGGAAAAACTCGCGCAACTGCTTGAGCTGGTCGACCTGCGCCAGGTGGCTGGCGTCGTACACCACAGCCTTGATTTTCGGGCCGTGCCCGGGGATCCATTCGGTGGCGAGCGTCGGTTCGCCACCGTAGATGAAAATGGCATCGGTCAGGCGCTTGGCGAATGTGCCGACCTGTTCGGTCAGCGGCCCGCCGCCCAACAGCAAGGCACCCTCGATTGGCCGCAGGCGCCCGGCTTGCCAACGCTCCAGGCGTACCGGCGATGGCAAGCCGAGAGCGCCAACCAGACGCAGGCCAATGGGCGAATTGGCAAAGTCTATGTAACGGTCTGACATGGAACACACTCCGGCTGATGAGGTTCCAAGTGTGGACCATGTTTGGCAATCAGTCGTTCGATCGGCGGGATAAAGCCTAAGCTGTGTTCCAGAGCACCGCCTTCACATGGGAACAGGCCTGCTCCCATGGGTGATAGGTCAACGCTGACGGCACATTTGGACATACAACGGGGAGTTCTACATGGCACAGCTACGCCGCGTCGCGATCATCGGCGGTAACCGCATTCCTTTCGCCCGCTCCAACGGGCCCTATGCCACCGCCAGCAACCAGGCGATGCTGACCGCTGCGCTTGAGGGCTTGATCGAGCGCTACAACCTGCACGGCGTGCATATCGGGGAGATGGCCGCGGGGGCGGTGCTGAAGTTTTCCCGGGACATGAACCTGACCCGCGAGTGCGTGCTCGGCTCGCGGCTGTCGCCCAGCACACCCGCCTATGATGTGCAGCAGGCCTGCGGCACGGGGCTTGAGACGGTGCTACTGGTGGCCAACAAAATCGCCCTCGGGCAGATCGACAGCGCAATTGCCGGCGGCGTGGACACCACCTCCGACGCACCGATCGGCGTCAATGAAGGGCTGCGCAGGATCCTCCTGCAAGCCAATCGCGCGAAAACCACCGCCGACAAAATCAAGACGTTCCTGCAATTGCGCCCCCAACACCTTGTACCTGACCTGCCGCGCATCAACGAGCCGCGCACTGGCCTGAGCATGGGCGAGCACTGCGAATTGATGGCCCAAACCTGGCAGATCCCCCGACAAGAGCAGGATCAGTTGGCCTTGGAGAGTCATCAAAAAATGGCCGCCGCTTACGCCGAAGGCTGGCACAACGACCTGATGACGCCGTTTCTCGGCCTGACCCGCGACAACAACCTGCGCCCGGACCTGACCCTGGAGAAACTCGCTTCCCTCAAGCCCGCCTTCGAAAAAACCGCCAAGGGCACGCTGACGGCGGGCAATTCCACCCCACTGACCGATGGCGCCTCGCTGGTGTTGTTGGCGAGCGAGGAATGGGCCAAGGCCCGTGGGCTGCCGATCCTGGCCTACCTGCGCGACGGCGAGACGGCGGCGGTGGATTTCGTCAACGGCGCCGAAGGTCTGCTGATGGCGCCGGTCTATGCCGTGCCGCGGCTGTTGGCGCGCAACGGCCTGACCTTGCAGGACTTCGACTATTACGAGATTCACGAGGCGTTCGCCGCCCAGGTGCTGTGCACCTTGAAAGCCTGGGAAGACGCGGATTACTGCAAGGCCCGCCTGGGCCTTGATGTGCCGCTGGGTACTCTCGACCGCAGCCGGCTGAACGTGAAGGGCAGCTCGCTGGCCGCCGGACATCCTTTTGCTGCAACTGGCGGGCGCATTGTCGCCAACCTGGCCAAGCTGCTGGACGCGGCAGGGAAGGGCCGGGGGCTGATTTCCATCTGCGCAGCCGCCGGCCAAGGGGTGACGGCCATTATCGAGCGCTGACGATGGCCTCGCTCTTTTGCGATGCCTGCGCCCGTTGCCGGCTTGCATAGCGTTCGGCGAGGACCGAGCAGACGATCAGTTGCAGCGGGTGATAGATCATGATCGGCAGCAGGATCAGCCCGAGGCCGGGGTTGTTGCCGAAAATCAGCGCCGCCATCGGCACCCCGGCGGCGAGGGATTTCTTGCTCGCGCAAAATACCGCGGCGACTTCATCGGCGTTGTTGAAACGCAGGGCGCGAGCGGTGCGGGTAGTCATCCACAGAATGACAGCCAGCAACACCGCACTGCCCAGCACGGCGCTGAGCAGTACGCCATGACCTTGTTGTTGCCAGATCCCGGAAATCATCGAATTGCAGAATGCGGCGTAAACCAGCAGGAGAATGACCAGTTTGTCAATGATGCTGGTATAGCGCTTGTAGCGCGCGAAAAAACTGGCCAGCCAGCGCCGCAAAAACTGCCCGAGCACCAGCGGCAACAGCAACATCATGCACAGGTCGAGCAGCGTCGAGCCCAGGTCGATGCCACCGGCACCGTTGCCGACCACCAGACTGACCAGCAGCGGCGTCAGGAGAACCCCCAGCACGCTGGACAAGCTGGCGTTGAGAATCGCCGCGGGTACGTTGCCGCCGGCGCTGCCGGTCAGGGCCACCGAGGACGAAATGGTCGAAGGCAACGCGCACAAGTAAAAGAACCCCAGCATCAACAAGGACGGCACATGGCTGCCCAGGGTCCAATTGCCGAGTAGCCAGATCAATGGAAATACCCCGAAGGTGAAGCCTTGCACCATCAGGTGCAGCCGGATGTTTTTCAGGCCATGGCGGATCTGCTCGCCGGACAGATTGACGCCGTGGAGGAAAAACACCACGAAGATGCCAATGTTGACCACCCATTCGGCATGCATGGCGCCGCCGGTAGCGCCGAAGCGTGGGAAGAAATACGCCAGCAGCGTGGCGAGCAACATGCCGCACAGGAACCAGTCGGTCGCCATGCGCTTGAGGTGTCTGAGGATGTGCATAGGGCACCGCGGATTGTAAGAGGAGTTGTCTTAGCCTAACGTCGGTCTACCCAGTCGTCTTGCGACATAAGGCCAATCAATGCCGACTAACGGACACCAACAGCTCGAACGACGTATTCCGGACCTGACGGAGCTGCCTCGGCCGCTTTATGCCCGGGTCGAAAGTCTGAATGCCGGTTCGTGGACCCAGGCTCATCGCCACGATTGGGTGCAATTCTCCTACGCGATCAGTGGCGTGCTCGGCGTCCATACGGCCGAAGGCAGCTTCTTCGCGCCACCGCAATGGGGCATCTGGATCCCGGCCGACCTGGAGCATCAGGTCGTGACGTCCATGCGCGCGGAAATGCGCAGTCTTTACGTCCATCGCCAGGCGTGCCCGTGGGCCGAAGATCGTTGCCGGGTGCTCGAAGTTACACCGCTGGCGCGGGAGCTGATCAAAGTGTTCTGCCAGTTTCCCGCCGCTTACCCACAGGGCGAGACCCAGGAAACACGCTTGGTCCAAGTGCTGCTGGACCAATTGGCGGCGCTGCCGGAAGTGGGCTTTTCTCTGCCATTGCCCCGTCATGCTCGTTTGCTGGAACTGTGCAACGAATTGATCGAGCAACCCGAAGGCAGCGTGACCCTGCAAGCCTGGGCCGAGCGCCTGGGCACGTCGGAAAAAACCTTGATGCGCCTGTTCCAGCGTGAAACCGGCTTGAGCTTCCGTGCGTGGCGCCAGCGCATGCGCCTGTTGTCTTCCCTGGAATCGCTGGAACAGGGCGATAGCGTGACCAGCGCGGCCTTGTCCTGTGGGTATGATTCGACGTCCGCTTTCATTGCGGCATTCAAGGGACTGTTCGGTTTTACGCCGGGGGAACTGTTCAAGCGCTGACTCGTTTGGCTCTTGTCGCAACCGCTTGCCATTCACTGAGCAACCCCACGCCCTGTCTCGACTATGATTTGGCTCGGTTGTCCGACCCGGCACAGTGTGTGCATTCAGGGTTCATAGGTCGGACCCCCTCCCCGCGGAGGGAGGATTGCCGTATAACGACCTGTCATTCGCGTGTTTGGTAATAAAGGACCCAGAATAAAAGCTGATGAAGACTCCAAAACGCATTGAACCCCTGATCGAGGACGGTCTGGTCGACGAGGTGCTGCGCCCACTCATGAGTGGTAAAGAAGCAGCTGTTTATGTGGTGCGCTGCGGCAACGAGCTACGTTGCGCCAAAGTCTACAAGGAGGCGAACAAGCGAAGTTTTCGCCAGGCGGCCGAATACCAGGAAGGCCGCAAGGTGCGCAACAGCCGTCAGGCCCGGGCCATGGCTAAAGGCTCGAAGTTTGGCCGCAAGGAAACCGAAGACGCCTGGCAGAACGCTGAAGTGGCCGCGCTGTTCCGGCTGGCCAGCGCCGGCGTGCGGGTTCCGAAGCCGTATGACTTCCTCGAGGGCGTGCTGCTGATGGAATTGGTGGCCGACGAATACGGCGATGCGGCGCCGCGTCTCAACGACGTGGTGCTGGAGCCGGATCAGGCCCGCGAGTATCACGCTTTTCTGATTTCCCAGATCGTGTTGATGCTGTGTACCGGTCTGGTGCACGGCGACCTGTCGGAGTTCAACGTGCTGCTGACGCCGACGGGGCCGGTCATCATTGATCTGCCGCAAGCGGTGGACGCTGCCGGGAACAACCACGCCTTCAGCATGCTGGAGCGGGACGTCGGCAACATGGCGTCCTACTTCGGTCGGTTTGCCCCGGAGCTGAAACGCACCAAATACGCCAAGGAAATGTGGGCCCTGTATGAAGCAGGCACCCTGCACCCGGCGAGCGTGCTGACCGGTGAGTTCGACGAGCCGGAAGAACTGGCGGATGTCGGCGGGATCATGCGCGAAATCGAGGCCGCGCGCCTGGATGAAGAGCGCCGCCAGGCCGTACGCGCCGCCGACGATGCGCCACCCGGCAAGACCGAAGAGCCGCCTCCGCCGTGGATGCAGTGATCGGTTGACCTGAAACCCGGCCATGGCCGTAATGCCACGGGTTTGTCGATGCCTTGAGTGAATCGCATCAGGCCGAGGCCGGGTTTTTGATGATCAGCTTGAATCCTTGTGGGAGCGAGCCTGCTCGCGAAAGCGGTGGATCAGCCTGCGTCAATGAACTGGCCGCCGTTTTCGCGAGCAGGCTCGCTCCCACAGGGAGACAGCCGCTTTTTAGCACCCCGACGCCAATTTCCTGAGGATCGGGCAGTCCGGGCGATGATCGCCCTGGCAGTGCTCCACCAGATCCTGGAGCGTGTCGCGCAGTTCGGCCAGTTCGCGGATTTTCTGGTTCAGTTCGTCGATATGCTGCCGGGCCAGGGCCTTTACGTCGGCGCTGGCACGTTGACGGTCCTGCCATAAGGTCAGCAATTTGCCGACCTCTTCCAGGGAAAACCCCAGATCCCGGGAGCGCTTGATGAATTCCAATGTGTGCAAGTCATCGGCGCCATAGATCCGATAGCCACTCTCCGTGCGATGGGCTGCCCTGAGCAGGCCGATGGATTCGTAGTACCTGATCATCTTTGCGCTGAGGCCGCTCTGGCGGGCTGCCTGGCCAATGTTCATCGCTTGTCCTCCAGATGCGCGGGTGTCCAGAACTTCAACAACAATGCATTGCTCACCACGCTGACGCTCGACAGCGCCATGGCTGCGCCGGCCAACACCGGGTTGAGCAAACCGAACGCCGCCAGCGGAATGCCGATCAGGTTATAGACGAACGCCCAGAACAGATTCTGACGGATTTTTGCGTAGGTCTTGCGGCTGATGTCCAGCGCCGCCGGTACCAGGCGCGGATCGCCGCGCATCAGGGTGATGCCGGCGGCCTGCATCGCCACGTCGGTGCCGCCGCCCATGGCAATGCCGATGTCCGCGGCGGCCAGGGCCGGAGCGTCGTTGATGCCATCGCCGACCATCGCCACCACCGAGGCGGCTTTCAGTTGTTGAACGATGGCGGACTTGTCGCCCGGCAACACTTCGGCGTGGACGTTGGCGATTCCCAATGCCTGGGCAACGACCCGAGCGCTGCCCCGGTTGTCGCCCGTGAGCAGGTGGCTGGCGATGTGACGTTGCTTCAAGGCCTCGACCGCCGCCAGAGCGCCGGGCTTGAGGGTATCGCCGAAGGCGAACAGGCCCAGGACCCGAGGCGTTGCGCCTTGCTCGACGAGCCAGGACAGGGTTCGGCCTTCGGTTTCCCAGGCTTGCGCCGACTCGGCCAGCGAACCGGGGTTCAGGCCCAGCTCTTCCAGCAGACGACGATTTCCCAAGGCCAAGCGGCGCCCGTCGAGGCTACCGGCGATACCGCGTCCGGTCAGGGACTGGCTATCGCTGGCATCCGCTACGCTCAGGCCGCGTTCGGCGCAGGCGTCGAGCACCGCTTTGGCCAGCGGGTGTTCGCTGCCGCGCTGCAAGGCGCCGGCCATGTTCAGCAGTGCGTCTTCATCACCGTCAAGCGCAGCCAGATGGGCGATGCGTGGCGTGCCGGACGTCAGGGTGCCGGTCTTGTCGAACACCACCGCGCCGACTTCATGGGCACGCTCCAGCGCCTCGGCATCCTTGATTAGAATGCCGTGGCGGGCGGCCACGCCAGTGCCGGCCATGATTGCCGTCGGCGTCGCCAGGCCCAGGGCACAGGGGCAGGCGATCACCAGCACGGCGACGGCGTTGATCAGCGCCGTCTCCAGCGGCGCACCGTAGAGCCACCAGCCAAGCAACGTTGCGAGTGCCAGGATCAATACGACCGGCACGAAAACCTGGCTGACTTTGTCCACCAGCTTCTGAATCGGCGCCTTGGCGGCCTGGGCGTCTTCCACCAGGCGAACGATGCGTGCCAGCACGGTCTCGGCCCCCAGGGCCCGGGTGCGCACCAGGAGGCGCCCTTCGCCATTGATCGCGCCGCCAGTGACCTGATCACCGGGCTGCTTCGGCACAGGCAGGCTTTCGCCGCTGATCAACGCCTCGTCGGCGTGACTCTGGCCCTCGAGCACTTCACCGTCCACCGGGAAGCGCTCGCCGGGCTTGACCAGCACCAGGTCATTCAAGCGCAGGGCACTGATAGCGACGTCCCGTTCCTGACCGTCGATCAGTTGGATGGCCCGCTCCGGTCGCAAGGCTTCGAGGGCGCGGATGGCGCTGGCGGTCTGTCGTTTGGCGCGGCTTTCCAGGTACTTGCCCAGCAGCACCAAGGCAATCACCACGGCCGATGCCTCGAAATACAGGTGCGGCATGCTCCCCGGTCGGGCCATCGTCCACTCATAGAGGCTCAAGCCATAGCCGGCGCTGGTGCCCAGGGCAACGAGCAGGTCCATGTTTCCGGCGCCGGCGCGGACGGCTTTGAACGCCGCGACGTAAAACCGCGCACCGAAGATGAATTGCACCGGCGTCGCCAGCGCGAATTGCGCCCAGGCCGGCAGCATCCAATGCACGCCGAACGGCTGCAACAGCATCGGCAATACCAGCGGGATCGACAGCAGAATCGCCAGCACCAGGGCTACGCGCTCGCGGCTCAGCTGATCGGTTCGGGTTTTTCGAGGCTGTTCGACTTGCCAGACACTGGCGTCGTAACCGGCGCGTTTAACCGCGTCGATCAGGCTTTGCGGATCAACCTGCCCGAGCAATTCGAGGTGTGCTCGCTCATTGGCGAGATTGACACTGGCCCGGTTCACCCCGGCAACTTTCCCCAGCGCCCGTTCGACCCGGCCAACGCAAGAGGCGCAGGTCATGCCCTCGATACTCAACTCCAGGGTCTGGACGGGAACGCTGTAACCTGCCTGCTCGACTGCCTGCATCAACGCTGGCAGGCTTCCCTGCGGCGCTTGGATCCGCGCCTGTTCCGTTGCCAGGTTGACGCTGACGGCGCTAGCGCCGGCGACCTTGCTCAAGGCTCGCTCGACTCGCCCGGCACAGCTTGCGCAGGTCATGCCGGAAATCGGCAGATCGAAAGTGGTGGACTCGGACATCGGACAGGCTCCCTGTAGTGAGTGACTACAGGATCAACCTTGCCACGCGGGCAAGGTCAAGCACCAGTTCAAAAGCTTGGGTGGACCCTTGTGGGAGCGAGCCTGCTCGCGAAGAGGCCGGTAAGGCCAATATCTTCATCGGCTATCGCACCGCTTTCGCGAGCAGGCTCGCTCCCACAAGGACTCGCGAGGTCAGTAACCGAGATCAGCCTGCTTGAGGTACATGCCCTCATGTGTCATGGCGATGCGGTACTTCAGGATGTCGCCGGCCTTGAGCGTGATGTTCTGCGAACCGGGGGCAAGCATGCCTGGGTTGCAACCCGGCGCCTGGCCTGGCAGCAATTTCAGGCGCAAGGAGAACTGCCCCGGCGGCAAATTGAATGAAGTGCTCTGCTCCTGGAACAGCCTGGCCGCGAGCTGGTCCTGAATGTAGATGCCGATTTCGCAGCTGGTCGACACTTCCAGGCGCTCGCGGGAAATGATCAGCACACCGAAATCTTCGCTGGCGGCCGATGCCTGGGGCACCAATGCAGAAAAACCGAGCATGCAAAACAGGCTGAACGCTGACCAGCGCATGGCTGAACCTCCGGTATTAAATCCTTGATGTGTGCAGCTTGGCCGAGCGCGCAGCCGAATGCCAGCCCGGCAGTTTCCGTCAGAACTTGACCTTGCCATGATGGCAAGCTTGAAACTGCGCACAACCTCAAACCAAGGAGTCATTTTCATGCAGATCTTTAACGTTCAGGGCATGTCCTGCGGTCATTGCGTAAAGGCCGTCACCCAGGCTCTTCAAGCCAAGGACCCAGACGCCGAGGTAAAGGTGGATCTGGGCGCCAAGACTGTTGAGGTCCAAAGCAAGTTGTCGTCCGATACCGTAATCGAGGCAATCAGGGAAGAGGGTTACGAAGCCAGTCTTGCTTGAAACTTTTCAATCGTTAGCGAGCTATCGGAATGTTCAAGAGCGCCAAGCCCGGCTAGACTGTCGGGCTGCCGACTGACGCCTGAGCTGGACGCCCGATGAACCTCCGTACCATTCTGATTCTTGGCGCCTTGAGCGCTTTTGGTCCCTTGGCGATCGATTTCTATCTGCCGGCCTTCCCGGCAATGGCGATCGCCTTTGGCACCGATGAAAACCATGTCCAGCTGACCCTGGCCGCCTACTTCCTCGGGCTGTCCCTCGGGCAACTGGCCTACGGGCCGGTGGCGGATCGCTTTGGACGGCGTATCCCGCTGCTGACAGGCGTCGGCCTGTTCACCGTGGCATCGCTGGCCTGTGCCTATGCGCCCAGTCTCGAATGGCTGATTGGCGCTCGCTTCGTCCAGGCGTTGGGCGGCTGTGCCGGGATGGTGATCTCCCGGGCGGTAGTCAGCGACAAATGCGACGCGGTGGGCTCGGCCAAGGTGTTCTCGCAACTGATGCTGGTGATGGGCCTGGCGCCGATCCTGGCGCCGATGCTCGGCGGCTTGCTGGTGAACCTGTACGGTTGGCAATCGATTTTCATCGGCCTGACCTTGTTCAGCGCGCTCGCGGCGACGGCCGTCGCGTTGTGGCTTCCGGAGAGCCTGCCGGCCCATGTACCTCGGCAACCGTTATCGGGAGCATTGCGTCAGTACGGTCGGCTCCTCACAGACTCGGTTTTCCTGGGGCATGCCCTGACGGGCGGCATCGCGATTGCCGGGATGTTTGCCTACATCGCCGGTTCGCCATTTGTCTTCATCAAGCTTTACGGCGTACCGGCCGAACACTTCGGCTGGTTGTTCGGTACCAACGCGGCGGGTTTCATCCTGGTGGCCCAGGTCAATGCCCGCTTGTTGTCCAGGCGAGGCCCGGCATTTTTGCTGGCTCGCGCCGTCTGGGTCTACTGGATAGCCGGGCTCAGTTTACTGGCTGTCAGCGCCTTGCAGCCGGAGCGTTTGTGGCCGTTACTGATCCCATTGTTCATCTGCATAGCCAGCCTTGGCTGCATCCTTCCCAATGCATCGGCCTGCGCCATGAACGGGCAGGGGGCCCGGGCCGGTAGCGCTTCGGCGATGCTGGGGTGCCTGCAGTTTTCCGTAGCCGCCGGGGCCGCCGCACTGGTGGCGGCGCTGCATGACGGCACGGCGGTGCCGATGGCGATGGTAATCAGCCTGTGCGGACTATTGGTGGTGGGTGCCGCGATGCTGACCCGTCGGCTGCAGAACGCCCGGGCGCTCGCTCAGGCGGGCCAGCAGAACTGAGTCAGCTGGCGGCACGCTGCTGATGTTCGGGAAATTGATGCGGCGCATGGATGCGCGCTTGCAAGGTCGAGGCGAAAGCCTGGGCTTCGGCTTCTGAGCGAAAGGTCACGACGTGCTGGTCAAGACGCACTTGCCATTGGGATTTTGCCACCTCTTTTATCAGGATCTTCATTGCTGGCCTCCTCACGTAAAAGATTGCGTTGCAAAGGCCTCGAGTGTAGACCCGAATGCCAGCGCAGTTGTGACGACGGTCAATTGTCGGACTAACGGTGCAGTTGCCCCCACAAGATTGTCTGCGGGGCAACTGCCCGGGCAGTCAGAATCCCTCTAACACGATCTTGCCCTTCGACTTGCCGCTTTCCAGCAACGCGTGAGCCCGACGCAGGTTCTCGGCATTGATGATGCCGAAGTGTTCGCCGACCGTGGTCTTCAACGTGCCGGTATCGATCAGTCGGGCCACGCGATTGAGCAGCTTGTGTTGTTCAAGCATGTCGGCGGTCTCGAACAGTGAACGGGTGTACATGAACTCCCAATGCAACGACAAGCTCTTGCGCTTGAGCTTGGTCACGTCCAGCGATTTGGGATCATCGATCAGTGCCAGTTTGCCTTGGGGCGCCAGGGCTTCGACCAGTTGGTCGAGGTGCTGATCGGTCTGCGTCAGGCTGGCAACGTGGGTCACTTGGGCCTGGCCCGCCTCCTTCAGTGCTTCGCTCAGCGGCTGGCTGTGATCCACGACAAGGTGGGCGCCAAGGCCTTGCACCCATTCCTGGGTCTGCGGCCGGGAAGCGCTGCCGATGACGTTCAGTCCGGTGAGTTGGCGGGCCAGTTGCGTCAGGATCGAACCCACACCCCCGGCGGCGCCGACAATCAGCAGGCTCTGGCCCAGATCGCTCTGGCCTTCCTTGATCTGCAATCGATCAAAGAGCAATTCCCAGGCGGTGATAGCGGTCAGCGGCAATGCGGCCGCTTCGGCGAAACCGAGGGTTGTCGGCATATTACCGACGATGCGCTCATCGACAACGTGCAACTCGCTGTTGCCTCCGGCCCGGGCGATCGAACCGGCGTAGAACACCTTGTCTCCGGTCTTGAACAGCGTGACTTCGCTGCCTACGGCCTTGACCACGCCGGCCACGTCCCAACCCAGCACCTTGGCCGCGCCTGCTTCGGGCTGGACGTTCTGGCGGACCTTGGTGTCGACGGGGTTGACTGAAATGGCCTTGACCTCCACCAGCAGGTCGCGGGGGCCGGCGACCGGTTCGGGCAACTCGATGTCCTGCAGCGACTGCGGGTGGGTGATAGGCAGCGATTGGTAATACGCGATGGCTTTCATACAGCAGCTCCGTAAGGGGGTTCGATGAAGCCCATGTTTGGCTATTCAGGCGCGAGATTAAAGCAGCTGGAGCGACAGGCTCTTTCAATGATTTTTTGATAATGGCCATAGTCGCGGATAAATAGAGACTTTTCCCTCACGAACAATCGCCTCCAAAGGTTTCCGGAGGACAGGCAACCGCGATCCGCACGCTTATACTAGCGGCCGCCTGTATCGGCATGGCATCGAGCACGGCTGCAACCGGCCAGGAACCGGCCGGCACCTCATTACGGCTCAGTAGGCCCAGAGCAGTAGACGAACGATTCAACAGGGAGTGAATACATGGAACATGCACCTTGCATCAGCCAGATCGCCACGCTGCTGGCCGACCCCAAGCGCAGCGCAATGATGTGGGCGTTGATGGACGGTACGGCCCGGCAAGCTGAAGAGTTGGCCTTGCTGGCCGGGCTTTCGCCGTCCTCGGCCAATGCCCATCTGGGACGTCTGTCTGCCGGTGGCCTGGTGAAGGTCGAGATCCGTGGCCGCAAGCGGTTTTTTCGCCTGGCGGCACCCGAGATCGGCGCTGCCGTCGATGCATTGGCGAGCGCAACCCTGGCCAGCACGCCGCGACAGGTTCCGGAAATCTTCAAGCGCAGCCTCATGCCTAACAGGACGCCGACGGCACCCGCTTCGTTGATGCGGGCCAGGCTCTGCGATGACCACCTGGGTGGCACACTGGCAGCGGACCTGTATCAGCGGCTGCTGGAAGCCGGATGGCTCGAACAGCTTGAGCATCGGGTGGTCGTCACGCATAAAGGTGCCAGCCAACTGGCTGGGCGAGGTCTGTTCATCCAGGCACTGGCGCATCGCGAGACGCGTATGGCCTGCGCCTGCCCCGACTGGAGCGAACGTCGTCCACATCTGGGAGGGGCGCTGGGGGCGGCACTGCTGCAATTGTTCATGCAGTCCGGCTGGCTCAGCCTGCCCAACGACTCCAGGGCGTTGCAGGTAACCGCGCTCGGTCAACAGGAAATCCATCGATTCGCCAGGCAAGAGGTTCTGGAAATGGCGCTCTAGAGCGGTACACAGGTCGTTATCAGCAATAGCCGCCCGTGAGGTTCGCGCACACTCGGTCCGGGGTTCTATCGGATGGGGGGAATGCAATAGTGGACACTCACGTTTACAGTGCAGCGGAACGTCTTGAGCGGTTGCCCATGAGCGGCTATCACCGGGTCATCTTCATCATTATCGCGCTGGCTTTTTTCTTTGATTCCATGGATCTGGCCATGATGACGTTCCTGCTGGGCTCGATCAGAATCGAGTTCGGCTTGAGCGCCGCCCAGGCCGGTTTGTTGGCCAGTTCAAGCTTTTTCGGCATGGTGCTGGGCGCCTCGTTGTCGGGACTGCTTGCCGATCGCTTCGGACGCAAACCGGTGTTCCAGTGGAGCATCGTCTTGTGGGGGCTCGCCAGTTACCTGTGTTCCACCGCCCAGGACGTGGAGACCCTGACGCTGTTTCGCATCCTGTTGGGCGTCGGCATGGGCATGGAGTTTCCGATTGCCCAATCGATGCTCTCGGAGCTGATCCCGGCGAGGCAGCGCGGACGCTACATCGCCTTGATGGATGGCTTCTGGCCGCTGGGCTTCGTGGCGGCGGGGGTGCTGTCGTATTTCCTGCTGCCGCTGATCGGCTGGCGGGACATTTTCCTGGTATTGGCGGTGCCGGCGGTGTTCGTCCTGGTGATCCGCTTCTTCATCCCCGAGTCGCCACGTTGGCTGGAACAGGCGGGGCGGGGCGCCGAGGCGGATGCCGTGCTCAAGCGGATCGAAGACAAGGTCCGGGCCTCGCTGGGTCGCCAGGACCTGCCCGAACCGATTCGCCTGCCGACACTGGCGACGGCGCCCGGCAATTTCTTTTCGGCTCTGGCGCAGATCTGGTCACCGCTGTACCGCCAGCGCACGATGATGATCTGGAGCGTCTGGTTTTTTGCCTTGCTTGGGTTCTACGGGCTGACGTCCTGGCTCAGCGCGCTGCTGCAGCAGTCGGGGTTTGCGGTGACCCAGTCGGTTTATTACACGGTGCTGATTTCCCTCGGCGGGATTCCCGGTTTCCTGATGGCGGCCTGGCTGGTGGAGCGGTGGGGGCGTAAACCGGTGTGTGTCATCACGCTGCTGGGCGGCGGGGTCATGGCATTTCTTTATGGCCAGAGCGCGGTGTTTGGCGGGAATGTCACGCTGCTGATCAGCTCCGGGCTGCTGATGCAATTTTTTCTGTTCGGCATGTGGGCAGTGCTCTACACCTACACCCCGGAACTGTATCCCACCTCGGCGCGAGCCACGGGATCGGGCTTTGCCTCGGCGGTCGGTCGCATCGGTTCGCTGCTTGGACCGCTGGTGACCGGCTTGGTCTTTCCGATCACCGGGCAGGGCGGAGTGTTCGCCCTTGGCGCCCTGTGTTTTGCCGTGGCGGCGGGCGTGGTCTGGTTGTTTGGAATGGAGACGCGGGGCAAGACGCTGGAGGAGTTGAGCGAGGCGACGGTCGCTGACTAAACACAATCCCCTGTGGGAGCGAGCCTGCTCGCGAAGGCGGTCCGACAATCGAAAATGATGTCGACTGACTCACCGCTTTCGCGAGCAGGCTCGCTCCCACAAAGGATCATCGCCAGTCTTAAGGTTTCACCAACCGCGCATCCAGGCTGTTCTGCGCCAACCGCCTGGCCTGGTCCTGGGTCATGCCCAGATGCGTGTGCAATGCGTGGAAGTTCTCGGTGACGTAGCCGCCGAAGTACGCCGGGTCATCGGAGTTCACCGTCACCTTCACGCCGCGTTCGAGCATGTCGAGGATATTGTGCTGCGACATATCATCGAACACGCACAGCTTGGTGTTGGACAACGGGCAAACCGTCAAGGGGATCTGTTCGTCGATGATCCGCTGCATCAACCGCTCGTCTTCGATGGCTCGCACGCCGTGGTCGATGCGCTGGATTCTCAGCAGATCCAAGGCTTCCCAGATGTACTCGGGAGGGCCTTCTTCGCCAGCATGGGCGACGGTCAGGAAGCCTTCATTGCGCGCCCTGTCGAACACCCGCTGGAACTTGCTCGGCGGGTGGCCCATCTCCGAGCTGTCCAGGCCGACGGCCACGAACGCGTCGCGGAAGGGCAGCGCCTGGTCGAGGGTTTTTTCCGCCTGCTCTTCGCTCAGGTGACGCAGGAAGCTCAGGATCAGGCCGCTGGTGATGCCCAGTTGTTGCTCACCGTCCTTGAGGGCGGCGGCGATACCGTTGAGCACCACTTCGAATGGAATGCCCCGGTCGGTGTGGGTCTGCGGATCGAAGAACGGTTCGGTGTGAATCACGTTCTGTGCCTTGCAGCGCAGCAGGTAGGCCCAGGTCAGGTCGTAGAAATCCTGGGAAGTGCGCAGCACGTCGGCGCCCTGGTAATACAGGTCGAGAAACTCCTGCAGATTGTTGAAGGCATAGGCCTGGCGCAGGGTGTCCACGTCGCTCCACGGCAGGGCGATCTTGTTGCGTTCGGCCAGGGCAAACAGCAGCTCGGGCTCCAGCGAGCCTTCCAGGTGCAGGTGCAGTTCAGCCTTGGGCAAGGCGTTAAGCCAGTCGTACATGTTTTTTTCTCATCAGCGAATCAATGGCGGGCATTCTACAGGGGTGGACGCCGATGTCTGGTAAAACCTGACCGGCTGATCCACTAACCGCGCAAGCCTGAACGACAGCTACGGCACATCCGAAGGAAACGTTCCCGTCACGTCACAGTCTAGTAGCTCATGACCCGTCCATGGCGATAGGCCCACAATGCTGACGTTGATCAAGCAAGAAAAATTGCTGCTGCTGGCCCTGCTTGCCGCTTTTGTCGCCTACCCGCTGGAGCATTGGCTGCTGGGCAGCGGGCAGGTCGTGGCGTTGGGTGGCGGCCTGGTGCTGATCGGTTTCATTGTCGCCGCCTCCATGCGCGTGGCCCATCACGCCGAGTTGCTGGCGGAGAAGGTCGGTGATCCTTACGGCACGATGATCCTGACTTTGTCGGCGGTGCTGGTGGAAGTGGTGATCCTGGCGATCATGATGAGTAACGAGGCGTCGCCGACCCTGGTACGGGACACCATCTATTCGGCGGTGATGCTCGATATCAACGGCATTCTCGGGCTGGCGGCGCTGATGGGTGGGCTCAAGCACGGCGAGCAGGTCTATAACGACGATTCGGCGCGTACCTACAGCGTGATGATCCTCACCGCCATGGGCGTGTCGATGGTGGTGCCGGAGTTTATTCCGCAGGAAAACTGGAAGCATTATTCGGCATTCACCATCGGCGCGATGATCGTTCTGTATACGTTGTTTCTGCGCATGCAGGTGGGGCCACACAGCTATTTCTTCAGCTACAGCTACCCGGAAAAACGCCGCAGGAAGGAACCGGTGGAAGCCGAGCCGAAACCCATCAGCCTGGCGTTCTCCATCGGCGCACTGGTGTTCGGCGTGGTGGTCATCGGTGCGCTGGCCGAAGTCATGTCCAAGGCTATCGACCTCGGGCTGGAAGGCTCCGGCGCGCCGCCGGTGGTCACGGCAATTCTGGTGGCGGTCATCTCCGCTGCGCCGGAAATTCTCACCGCCCTGCGCGCAGCCTTGGCCAATCGCATGCAGTCGGTGGTGAACATCGCCTTGGGCGCGTCGCTGTCCACCGTGATCCTGACGGTGCCGGTGATGGAAGCCATGGCCCTCTACACCGGCCAGCCTTTCCAGATGGCGATGACCCCGGTGCAGACGGTGATGATCTTCATCACCCTGATCGTCAGCGCCATCAACCTCAATGATGGCGAAACCAACGCCATCGAAGGCATGACCCACTTTGTATTGTTTGCCACGTTTATCATGTTGTCGTTGCTCGGTCTTTAAGCCTGTCACAGCCCTGTGGGAGCGAGCCTGCTCGCGATGAGGCCAGGTCAGTCAATATCAATGCCGGATATGAAACCGCTATCGTGAGCAGGCTCGTTCCCGCAGGTTTTCTGGTCGGGTCAGGTACCCGCGATCAGCTCCCGCGCCGCCTGGCTGTGGTCGGCAATCAAGCCCTTCAGGTCCAGCCCTTCGACCTGTCCATCGATCACTCTCCACTGACCCGCGACCATCACCCGGTCCGCCCGATCAGCACCGCACAACAGCAGGGCCGAGATCGGATCGTGGCTGCCGGAAAAGCGCAACTCATCAAGCTTGAACATCGCCAGGTCGGCTTGTTTGCCCTCTGCCAGTTCGCCGATGTCGCTGCGTCCCAGCAATTGGGCCGAGCCTCGGGTCGCCCAGCCCAGCACCTTTTCCGGCGTGATCGCTTGCGCGCCATAGCGCAAGCGCTGGATGTATAGCGCCTGACGGGTTTCCAGCAGCATGTTCGACGCATCGTTGGACGCCGAGCCGTCCACCCCAAGGCCCAATGGCGCGCCGGCTGCGGTCAGTTCAAGCGTCGGACAAATGCCCGAGGCCAGGCGCATGTTCGAACTGGGGCAATGGCAGATGCCGGTTCCGGCGGCGCCGAGACGGGTGATTTCGTCAGGATTGAAATGAATGCCGTGGGCTAGCCAGGTACGTGGGCCCAGCCAGCCGACGCTGTCGAGGTAGTCCACGGTACGCAGGCCGAAGCGCTGCCGGCAGAAGTCCTCCTCGTCGAGGGTTTCGGCCAGGTGGGTATGCAGGCGTACGCCGAGCGTTTCCGCGAGCTCGGCGCTGGCGCGCATGATCTCGGGCGTGACCGAAAACGGCGAGCAAGGCGCCAGGGCAATCTGGATTTTCGCGCCGGCACCGCGCTCATGGTATCGAGCGATCAGTCGCTGGCTGTCGTCGAGAATCACCTGGCCCTGCTGCACGGTCTGCTGCGGCGGCAAGCCACCGTCGGCCTCGCCCAGGCTCATGGAACCACGGGTCAGCATTGCGCGCATGCCCAGCTCACCGACGCATTGCACCTGCACATCGATGGCGTTTTCCAGGCCTTCGGGAAACAGGTAGTGGTGATCGGCCGCCGTGGTGCAACCCGACAACAGCAGTTCGGCCAACGCGACTTTGCTCGCCAGCGCGAGTTTTTCCGGAGTCAGCCGCGCCCACACCGGATAGAGGGTCTTCAGCCATGGGAACAACGGCTCGCTTACGACGGGTGCCCAGGCGCGGGTCAGGGTCTGGTAGAAGTGATGATGGGTGTTGATCAGCCCCGGCAGGATCACGTGTTCTCGAGCATCGAACACGGTGTCACAAGGCTGTGCGGGCTGTTGCCCGGCGCTGAGCAGCTCAACGATCACACCGTCCTGCAGGACGAGACCGCCACGGGCATCGAGGCCGTTGGCCGTGAAAATGGCGAGGGGATTTTTTAACCAGGTACGGGTCGCAGGCATGGTGGCCGGCTCCTCTGAAAGTGGGTTCAGGTTAGCCAGCTCAGTGATGCCCTGTCTGCTGATCCAGGGGCGCCTTGGAGGGCGCGGTTCGGAGTGTACTCAGGTTCCCGGACACATTTCCAGTGCCCGACAAAAGTCCTGCAGGATGGATGCTCCAGGGGTATCGGGGTGATTACCAGGGAATCGTCTCGCCTTTGTAATTGACGAAGTGATGCCCACCCTTGCCGGCAAAGGCATTGACCTGATCGATCAGCCCACGGGTGCTGGTCTCGACATCGATGGCCGCGCCTTCGCCGCCCATGTCGGTCTTTACCCAGCCCGGGTGCAGCGACAGGACGGTCAATGCCTGCTCGCCCAGCTGACTGACAAAACTGTTGGTCATGGAGTTGAGCGCGGCTTTGCTGGCCTTGTACAGCGCCAGTTCGGGGGCGTCGGGCATGGTCACGCTGCCCAGCACCGAACTCATGAAGGCCAGCACGCCGCTGCCGTCGCGGATCTGCCCGACGAAGCGTTGGGCGAGGTTGATCGGTGCCACGGCATTGGTGAAGAACAGCTGACCGACCTCAGCCAGCGTAGCGCCGCCCGGGCTCTGGTTGTCGGGGCCTTTGACGCCGGCATTGACGAACAACAGGTCGAAGGTCTGGTCCCTGAGCTGCTGGCTCAAGGCGATGACCGCTTGCTGGTCGTCCATATCGAGCTTTTCGATTCGCACCGGGCCCAGCGCCTTCAAGGCCTCGGCGTTCTGTGGGTTACGTACCGTGGCGGTCACGTTCCAGCCATCACCCAGAAGCGTCTTCACCAAGCCGAGGCCCAGTCCCCGAGAGGCGCCGATGATCAATGCGGTTTTTGCCGAATTCATGAATGCTTCCTTGAAAGAAAAGTCATGGAGTTAATGGACAACATTGCCCGGGCGGTTGTTTCAGCTTGCGGCACAACGTGTCGGGAGCGGTCATGCGGTTTCGATCAGGTTCAGGTCCTTATTATGTCTGGTTAAAAAATGATCAGACGGCTGCAAGCCATGCTGTTGTTGGGGCGGCTGGAGCCATGAACGGGTTATCCACAGGTTGCTCCACAGTTATTGTGCGCAAGCCTGAAACTCGGGCATAAGCCCTGTGCGCCTTTCTTCTAAAGGCGATAAAGCATCGCAACCATTTGTTTTTTGACGGATTCGCCGGATCGGCGAATTTTTGTATGAAAAATGAACAATGCTCGAAAACCCGCATGACAGAAGGGTTACAGCTGGATGCGCCCAGGTTATCCACAGGCAGGTGCACAGCGCATGTGGGCAAACCTGTGCCTTTTTCATGAGGCTGCCGGGCGCTCAAGTCGTATCTGTCCGCGACTCAAGTCGGCCAGTCGCGTCTGCAGGCTCTCGATGTGTTCTTCACCGACTGCCAATTGCAGTTCCACGCCGTTGGCGGTGAAATCCTCGGCGAGGACCAGACCGCCGCATTCAGTTATCCGCAGTTTCACCAGGGCCAGCTCGGCGAAACCGCACAGGCAACGCAGCGCTACGCGGCTGATCAATTCGACCTTCTCGGCGGTTTGCAGGCATTTGTTCGCACCGCCGCCATAGGCGCGGGCCAAACCGCCGGTACCCAGCTGGATTCCGCCGTACCAGCGTATGACCAGCACCACGACCTGATCGCAATCCTGGGCCTGGATGGCCGCGAGGATCGGGCGCCCGGCGGTGCCGCCCGGCTCGCCATCGTCGCTGCTGCGATATTGGTCGCCCAGTTTCCATGCCCAGCAATTATGCGTGGCGTCCAGGTCGCTGTGCCGCTCTATAAAGGCCTGTGCCTCGGCGGGGCTGGTGATGGGGGCGGCGAAGGTGATGAAACGGCTTTTGCGGATTTCTTCACGGTATTCGCAAAAGCCGGCAAGGGTATAAGGCATGGAGTCCTAAAGGTCTGGTGTCAGGCCGCAGCCTTTGAGAATGATGCGGATGAGATTGTCGCCGGCGTCGATAATGTCTTGCCTGGTCAATTTGCTACGCCCGGTCACGCGGCAGATCTGGGTGGCGAAATCGGCGTAATGCTGGGTGCTGCCCCACAGCAGAAAAATCAGGTGAACCGGATCGACCGGGTCCATTTTGCCCGCATCGATCCAGGCCTGGAACACGGCCGCGCGGCCCTTGAACCAGGCGCGATAATCCTGGTTGAAATACTCGCTCAGGCATTCGCCGCCGCTGATCACTTCCATGGCGAAAATGCGCGATGCCTGGGGCTGGCGCCGTGAGAATTCCATCTTGGCGCGGATGTAGCGGGTCAATGCCTGCGCTGGATCGTCCTCGGCGGTCAGGGAGTTGAAAGTGCTGTCCCACAATTCGATGATGTTGCTCAGCACGGCAACGTAGAGCCCGAGCTTGTTGGTGAAATAGTAATGCAGGTTCGCCTTGGGCAATCCGGCCTTCAAGGCGATGGCGTTCATGCTGGTGCCCTTGAAGCCGTGACGGGCGAACTCATCCTCGGCGGCCCTGAGGATGGTTTCCTCGTTTTTTTGACGAATACGGCCGGTAGGCTTGCCACCATGGGCAGGAACTTCAAAGGTCATGGACGTTTCCGGGCTGGGTCTGTGGGGGCGGGCAAGTGCGTTCATAGCGCACCGGCGCGGATCCGACAAGTGCTGCTGCCATAAAAGCCGTGTACTGCAAAAATGTCAGCGGGTTGCCGCCAGGTTTTTGAGAAAACTTTCCAGCACCAGGTGCGGGCGGCGACCCTTGCGTGTGACCGACGCCAGGCTCAGATCATAAAAACGTGCCAAGGGCTTGAGGGCTCGCAGCCGTCCTTGCTGAACCCATAGATTGGCGTAGTGATCTGGCAGATAACCAATGTAACGTCCGGTGAGGATCAGGAACGCCATGCCTTCGCGATCCGAGGCGCTGGCGGTGCAGTTGAGTGCCTGGTAATGAGCCTGGATCTCGGCGGGCAGACGAAAGGTTGGCGCGATGGCGTCCTGGCTGTTGAGCCGAGCGTCTTCGAGCTGTTGGTCGTCCACATAAAACAGCGGATGACCTACTGCGCAGTACAGCAGCGAGCGTTCACTGTAAAGCGGTTGATATTCGAGTCCGGAAAGGGCGCTGGCCTGGGGCACTACGCCGACATGCAGGCGCCCGTCGAGCACGCCTTGTTCGACTTCGTTGGGAGCGATCATGCGAATCTGGATCTGCACGTCCGGCCCGCGTTCTTTCAACTGGGCCAAGGCATGCGTGATCCGCATATGGGGCAGGGTGACAAGATTGTCCGTCAGGCCGATGGTCAACTCACCGCGCAAATGCTGGTGCAGGCCGTTGACCTCGGTGCGAAAGCTCTCCAGCGCGCTCAATAACTGCAATGCCGATTGATAGACTTCGCGCCCTTCCTCCGTCAGTGAAAAGCCCGCGCGCCCACGCTGGCACAGACGCAGGCCAAGACGCTGCTCCAGATCATTCATCTGCTGGCTGATGGCAGAGCGGCCAATGCCAAGCACGGTTTCCGCTGCCGAAAACCCGCCGCATTCCACCACGCTGCGGAAAATGCGCAGCAAGCGGATATCGAAGTCGCTGACTTGGGCCAGTGGATCGGGACGACGAGCGCTCATAGTTTAGTGGTCCGCTGACTGAAGGTTAGAAAAGCTGGATTTCACCGACTTTATCGTCGTGGCAACGTAGCCGCAAGAACGCCTTGGCTTCATGCCGCTCATACCCTGCGAGGTTTTGTCGATGAACATGCCCGAACACGCTGTCGGTTCCCTGGCCAGCCAGCTAAAGCTGGATGCCCACTGGATGCCCTACACGGCCAATCGTAATTTCCAACGCGATCCCCGCTTGATCGTCGCCGCCGAGGGTAGCTGGCTGACGGATGACAAGGGGCGCAAGGTCTACGATTCGTTGTCGGGCTTGTGGACCTGTGGCGCCGGGCACACTCGCAAGGAAATCCAGGAGGCGGTCGCCAGGCAATTGGGCACCCTCGATTATTCCCCGGGATTCCAGTACGGCCATCCGCTGTCGTTCCAACTGGCGGAAAAGATCACCAGCCTGACCCCGGGCAACCTCAACCATGTGTTCTTCACCGACTCCGGTTCCGAGTGCGCCGATACCGCAGTGAAGATGGTCCGTGCCTACTGGCGCCTCAAGGGACAGGCCACCAAGACCAAGATGATCGGCCGTGCCCGTGGTTATCACGGCGTGAACATCGCCGGCACCAGCCTGGGCGGCGTCAGTGGCAACCGTAAATTGTTCGGCCAGGCCATGATGGACGTTGATCATCTGCCCCACACCTTGCTGGCCAGCAATGCCTATTCCCGTGGCATGCCGAAGGAAGGTGGCATCGCCTTGGCCGATGAGCTGCTGAAATTGATCGAGCTGCACGACGCTTCCAACATTGCGGCCGTATTTGTCGAGCCGATGGCCGGATCCGCCGGGGTCCTGGTCCCGCCTGAGGGATATCTCAAGCGTCTGCGGCAGATCTGCGACCAGCACAACATCCTGCTGGTGTTTGACGAGGTCATTACCGGTTTCGGTCGCACCGGTTCGATGTTCGGCGCGGATAGCTTTGGCGTGGTTCCGGACCTGATGTGCATCGCCAAGCAGGTCACCAACGGCGCCATCCCCATGGGGGCGGTGATTGCCAGTTCGGAAATCTACCAGACGTTCATGAACCAGCCGACGCCCGAATATGCGGTGGAGTTTCCCCACGGCTATACCTATTCGGCGCACCCGGTGGCCTGTGCGGCTGGCCTTGCGGCACTGGATCTGTTGCAGAAGGAAAACCTGGTGCAAAGCGTGGCCGAGGTCGCGCCGCATTTCGAGAGTGCCTTGCATGGTTTGAAAGGCTCGAAGAACGTCATCGACATTCGCAACTTCGGCCTGGCCGGGGCGATCCAGATTGCCCCGCGCGACGGCGACGCCATCGTGCGTCCGTTCGAGGCCGGGATGGCCCTGTGGAAAGCCGGTTTCTATGTGCGATTCGGCGGCGATACCCTGCAGTTCGGACCAACGTTCAACAGCAAGCCGCAGGATCTGGATCGTTTGTTCGATGCGGTCGGTGACGTGCTGAATAAAATCGACTGATTTCTTTCTTATATAGAGACGCTCGTTCAAGAGCGTCTGGCGAGCGAATTGTCTGGAGTCCCCATGAGCCTCATCCCGCATCTGATCAATGGCGAATTGCTGAGCGACAGCGCACGCACGGCCGACGTCTTCAACCCATCCACCGGGCAAGCAATCCACAAGGTCCCGCTGGCGGATCGCGCAACTGTCCAGCAGGCCATCGATGCCGCCAAGGCGGCTTTCCCGGCCTGGCGCAACACGCCGCCGGCCAAGCGTGCCCAGGTGATGTTTCGTTTCAAGCAGTTGCTGGAGCAGAACGAGTCGCGCATTGCCCAATTGATCAGCGAAGAACATGGCAAGACCCTCGAAGACGCCGCCGGTGAGCTCAAGCGCGGCATCGAAAACGTCGAGTTTGCCTGTGCAGCGCCGGAAATCCTGAAGGGCGAATACAGCCGTAACGTAGGACCGAACATCGACGCCTGGTCAGACTTTCAACCTTTAGGCGTGGTGGCGGGCATCACCCCGTTCAATTTCCCGGCGATGGTGCCGCTGTGGATGTATCCGCTGGCGATCGTCTGCGGTAACTGCTTCATCCTCAAGCCATCCGAGCGTGACCCGAGTTCGACGCTGCTGATCGCCCAGTTGCTGCTGGAAGCAGGTCTACCCAAGGGGGTGTTGAGCGTGGTCCATGGCGACAAGGCAGCCGTGGATGCACTGATCGAAGCGCCGGAAGTGAAGGCGCTGAGTTTTGTTGGCTCGACGCCGATTGCCGAGTACATCTATGCCGAAGGTACTCGTCGCGGCAAACGCGTTCAGGCGCTAGGCGGTGCCAAGAACCATGCGGTGTTGATGCCGGATGCCGACCTGGACAATGCCGTCAGCGCGCTGATGGGCGCAGCTTACGGTTCATGCGGTGAGCGTTGCATGGCGATTTCGGTGGCGGTGTGTGTCGGCGATCAGGTGGCGGATGCGCTGGTGGCCAAGTTGGTGCCGCAGATCCAGGCACTGAAGATCGGTGCCGGTACGTCTTGCGGTCTGGACATGGGGCCGTTGGTGACCGGCCAGCATCGGGACAAAGTCAGCGGCTATATAGAAGAGGGTGTGGCAGCAGGCGCCTCGCTGATTGTCGATGGTCGCGGCTTGAGTGTGTCTGGGCATGAAGAAGGGTTTTTCCTGGGCGGTTGCCTGTTTGATAGCGTAACGCCCGAGATGCGTATCTATAAGGAGGAAATCTTCGGGCCGGTACTGTGTATCGTCCGGGTCAACAGCCTGGAAGAGGCGATGCAACTGATCAATGATCACGAGTATGGCAACGGTACTTGTATCTTTACCCGGGACGGGGAGGCGGCACGGTTGTTCTGCGATGAGATCGAAGTCGGGATGGTCGGTGTAAACGTTCCATTGCCAGTGCCTGTTGCCTATCACAGCTTTGGCGGTTGGAAGCGTTCATTGTTTGGCGACCTGCATGCCTACGGTCCGGACGGGGTGCGTTTTTATACCCGTCGCAAGGCCATTACCCAGCGCTGGCCGCAACGTGCCAGCCACGAGGCTTCGCAGTTCGCATTCCCCAGCCTGTAATCGGCGTAATACAAAGACCGGTGCCCTTGGGCACCGGCCTTTTGTATTACAGGGTTTTTGATCGATATGACAGAATTGTGAAAATAACGGTTGACGGCAAATTCTGGATGTCTATAATTCGCCCCACTTCCGGCGCAGTCGAAACGTAAAACTCCTTGAGTTTCAACGAGTTAAGTAGGTTTCGAAAGTGTGCGGCTTCAGATCATCGAAGCACGGAAGGAGTGGGTAGGCCGGTTTGATGGGTTCTGCCGACGGTTCGATCCTCTCGGTCGAAAGCGGTAAAAAAGAGGTGTTGACAGCAGCGACTAACGCTGTAGAATTCGCCTCCCGCTAACGAGAGATCGGAAGCGCAAGTGGTTGAAGTTGTTGAGGATTTCCAAGCGAAACTTTGAAAGCTTCTTAAAATAACCGCTTGACAGATACACGGGGCGCTGTAGAATGCGCGCCTCGGTTGAGACGAAAGGCTCAACCCACCGCTCTTTAACAACTGAATCAAGCAATTCGTGTGGGTGCTTGTGGAGTCAGACTGCTAGTCAACAGATTATCAGCATCACAAGTTACTCCGCGAGAAATCAAAGATGTAACCAACGATTGCTGAGCCAAGTTTAGGGTTTTCTCAAAACCCAAAGATGTTTGAACTGAAGAGTTTGATCATGGCTCAGATTGAACGCTGGCGGCAGGCCTAACACATGCAAGTCGAGCGGCAGCACGGGTACTTGTACCTGGTGGCGAGCGGCGGACGGGTGAGTAATGCCTAGGAATCTGCCTGGTAGTGGGGGATAACGCTCGGAAACGGACGCTAATACCGCATACGTCCTACGGGAGAAAGCAGGGGACCTTCGGGCCTTGCGCTATCAGATGAGCCTAGGTCGGATTAGCTAGTTGGTGAGGTAATGGCTCACCAAGGCGACGATCCGTAACTGGTCTGAGAGGATGATCAGTCACACTGGAACTGAGACACGGTCCAGACTCCTACGGGAGGCAGCAGTGGGGAATATTGGACAATGGGCGAAAGCCTGATCCAGCCATGCCGCGTGTGTGAAGAAGGTCTTCGGATTGTAAAGCACTTTAAGTTGGGAGGAAGGGCAGTTACCTAATACGTAATTGTTTTGACGTTACCGACAGAATAAGCACCGGCTAACTCTGTGCCAGCAGCCGCGGTAATACAGAGGGTGCAAGCGTTAATCGGAATTACTGGGCGTAAAGCGCGCGTAGGTGGTTCGTTAAGTTGGATGTGAAATCCCCGGGCTCAACCTGGGAACTGCATTCAAAACTGTCGAGCTAGAGTATGGTAGAGGGTGGTGGAATTTCCTGTGTAGCGGTGAAATGCGTAGATATAGGAAGGAACACCAGTGGCGAAGGCGACCACCTGGACTGATACTGACACTGAGGTGCGAAAGCGTGGGGAGCAAACAGGATTAGATACCCTGGTAGTCCACGCCGTAAACGATGTCAACTAGCCGTTGGGAGCCTTGAGCTCTTAGTGGCGCAGCTAACGCATTAAGTTGACCGCCTGGGGAGTACGGCCGCAAGGTTAAAACTCAAATGAATTGACGGGGGCCCGCACAAGCGGTGGAGCATGTGGTTTAATTCGAAGCAACGCGAAGAACCTTACCAGGCCTTGACATCCAATGAACTTTCCAGAGATGGATTGGTGCCTTCGGGAACATTGAGACAGGTGCTGCATGGCTGTCGTCAGCTCGTGTCGTGAGATGTTGGGTTAAGTCCCGTAACGAGCGCAACCCTTGTCCTTAGTTACCAGCACGTTATGGTGGGCACTCTAAGGAGACTGCCGGTGACAAACCGGAGGAAGGTGGGGATGACGTCAAGTCATCATGGCCCTTACGGCCTGGGCTACACACGTGCTACAATGGTCGGTACAGAGGGTTGCCAAGCCGCGAGGTGGAGCTAATCCCACAAAACCGATCGTAGTCCGGATCGCAGTCTGCAACTCGACTGCGTGAAGTCGGAATCGCTAGTAATCGCGAATCAGAATGTCGCGGTGAATACGTTCCCGGGCCTTGTACACACCGCCCGTCACACCATGGGAGTGGGTTGCACCAGAAGTAGCTAGTCTAACCTTCGGGAGGACGGTTACCACGGTGTGATTCATGACTGGGGTGAAGTCGTAACAAGGTAGCCGTAGGGGAACCTGCGGCTGGATCACCTCCTTAATCGACGACCGCAGCGGCTTCATGAGCTCCCACACGAATTGCTTGATTCATTGAAGAAGACGATTGGGTCTGTAGCTCAGTTGGTTAGAGCGCACCCCTGATAAGGGTGAGGTCGGCAGTTCGAATCTGCCCAGACCCACCAATTTCATGGTGTCCCCTGTAGCGATACGGGGCCATAGCTCAGCTGGGAGAGCGCCTGCCTTGCACGCAGGAGGTCAGCGGTTCGATCCCGCTTGGCTCCACCATTACAGATTGGTACCAACGTTTAAAGCTTAGAAATGAGCATTCCACCGTACGGTGCCTGAATGTTGATTTCTAGTCTTTTGATTAGATCGTTCTTTAAAAATTTGGGTATGTGATAGAAAGATAGACTGAACGTTACTTTCACTGGTAACGGCTCAGGCTAAGGTAAAATTTGTGAGTTCTCTTAGTTGAGAAATTCGAATTTTCGGCGAATGTCGTCTTCACAGTATAACCAGATTGCTTGGGGTTATATGGTCAAGTGAAGAAGCGCATACGGTGGATGCCTTGGCAGTCAGAGGCGATGAAAGACGTGGTAGCCTGCGAAAAGCTTCGGGGAGTCGGCAAACAGACTTTGATCCGGAGATGTCTGAATGGGGGAACCCAGCCATCATAAGATGGTTATCTTGTACTGAATACATAGGTGCAAGAGGCGAACCAGGGGAACTGAAACATCTAAGTACCCTGAGGAAAAGAAATCAACCGAGATTCCCTTAGTAGTGGCGAGCGAACGGGGACTAGCCCTTAAGCTTCTTTGATTTTAGCGGAACGCTCTGGAAAGTGCGGCCATAGTGGGTGATAGCCCTGTACGCGAAAGGATCTTAGAAGTGAAATCGAGTAGGACGGAGCACGAGAAACTTTGTCTGAATATGGGGGGACCATCCTCCAAGGCTAAATACTACTGACTGACCGATAGTGAACTAGTACCGTGAGGGAAAGGCGAAAAGAACCCCGGAGAGGGGAGTGAAATAGATCCTGAAACCGTATGCGTACAAGCAGTGGGAGCCCACTTTGTTGGGTGACTGCGTACCTTTTGTATAATGGGTCAGCGACTTATTTTCAGTGGCGAGCTTAACCGAATAGGGGAGGCGTAGCGAAAGCGAGTCTTAATAGGGCGTCTAGTCGCTGGGAATAGACCCGAAACCGGGCGATCTATCCATGGGCAGGTTGAAGGTTAGGTAACACTGACTGGAGGACCGAACCGACTACCGTTGAAAAGTTAGCGGATGACCTGTGGATCGGAGTGAAAGGCTAATCAAGCTCGGAGATAGCTGGTTCTCCTCGAAAGCTATTTAGGTAGCGCCTCATGTATCACTGTAGGGGGTAGAGCACTGTTTCGGCTAGGGGGTCATCCCGACTTACCAAACCGATGCAAACTCCGAATACCTACAAGTGCCGAGCATGGGAGACACACGGCGGGTGCTAACGTCCGTCGTGAAAAGGGAAACAACCCAGACCGTCAGCTAAGGTCCCAAAGTTATGGTTAAGTGGGAAACGATGTGGGAAGGCTTAGACAGCTAGGAGGTTGGCTTAGAAGCAGCCACCCTTTAAAGAAAGCGTAATAGCTCACTAGTCGAGTCGGCCTGCGCGGAAGATGTAACGGGGCTCAAACCATACACCGAAGCTACGGGTATCACGCAAGTGATGCGGTAGAGGAGCGTTCTGTAAGCCTGTGAAGGTGAGTTGAGAAGCTTGCTGGAGGTATCAGAAGTGCGAATGCTGACATGAGTAACGACAATGGGTGTGAAAAACACCCACGCCGAAAGACCAAGGTTTCCTGCGCAACGTTAATCGACGCAGGGTTAGTCGGTCCCTAAGGCGAGGCTGAAAAGCGTAGTCGATGGAAAACAGGTTAATATTCCTGTACTTCTGGTTATTGCGATGGAGGGACGGAGAAGGCTAGGCCAGCTTGGCGTTGGTTGTCCAAGTTTAAGGTGGTAGGCTGAGATCTTAGGTAAATCCGGGATCTTAAGGCCGAGAGCTGATGACGAGTTACCCTTTGGGTGACGAAGTGGTTGATGCCATGCTTCCAAGAAAAGCTTCTAAGCTTCAGGTAACCAGGAACCGTACCCCAAACCGACACAGGTGGTTGGGTAGAGAATACCAAGGCGCTTGAGAGAACTCGGGTGAAGGAACTAGGCAAAATGGCACCGTAACTTCGGGAGAAGGTGCGCCGGTGAGGGTGAAGCACTTGCTGCGTAAGCCCACGCCGGTCGAAGATACCAGGCCGCTGCGACTGTTTATTAAAAACACAGCACTCTGCAAACACGAAAGTGGACGTATAGGGTGTGACGCCTGCCCGGTGCCGGAAGGTTAATTGATGGGGTTAGCTAACGCGAAGCTCTTGATCGAAGCCCCGGTAAACGGCGGCCGTAACTATAACGGTCCTAAGGTAGCGAAATTCCTTGTCGGGTAAGTTCCGACCTGCACGAATGGCGTAACGATGGCGGCGCTGTCTCCACCCGAGACTCAGTGAAATTGAAATCGCTGTGAAGATGCAGTGTATCCGCGGCTAGACGGAAAGACCCCGTGAACCTTTACTATAGCTTTGCACTGGACTTTGAATTTGCTTGTGTAGGATAGGTGGGAGGCTTTGAAGCGTGGACGCCAGTCTGCGTGGAGCCATCCTTGAAATACCACCCTGGCAACTTTGAGGTTCTAACTCAGGTCCGTTATCCGGATCGAGGACAGTGTATGGTGGGTAGTTTGACTGGGGCGGTCTCCTCCTAAAGAGTAACGGAGGAGTACGAAGGTGCGCTCAGACCGGTCGGAAATCGGTCGTAGAGTATAAAGGCAAAAGCGCGCTTGACTGCGAGACAGACACGTCGAGCAGGTACGAAAGTAGGTCTTAGTGATCCGGTGGTTCTGTATGGAAGGGCCATCGCTCAACGGATAAAAGGTACTCCGGGGATAACAGGCTGATACCGCCCAAGAGTTCATATCGACGGCGGTGTTTGGCACCTCGATGTCGGCTCATCACATCCTGGGGCTGAAGCCGGTCCCAAGGGTATGGCTGTTCGCCATTTAAAGTGGTACGCGAGCTGGGTTTAGAACGTCGTGAGACAGTTCGGTCCCTATCTGCCGTGGACGTTTGAGATTTGAGAGGGGCTGCTCCTAGTACGAGAGGACCGGAGTGGACGAACCTCTGGTGTTCCGGTTGTCACGCCAGTGGCATTGCCGGGTAGCTATGTTCGGAAAAGATAACCGCTGAAAGCATCTAAGCGGGAAACTTGCCTCAAGATGAGATCTCACTGGGACCTTGAGTCCCCTGAAGGGCCGTCGAAGACTACGACGTTGATAGGCAGGGTGTGTAAGCGCTGTGAGGCGTTGAGCTAACCTGTACTAATTGCCCGTGAGGCTTGACCATATAACACCCAAGCAATCTGTAGACTCGAAAGAGGCCAGATTGCGGTGTGTGAAGACGCAATGAACCGAAAGTTCGAGTCAAAACCCACAAACTATCGCATACCCATTCGCTGGAACGTGACCGCAAGGCACGCGCTGGCTACCGAATTTCTTGACGACCATAGAGCATTGGAACCACCTGATCCCATCCCGAACTCAGAAGTGAAACGATGCATCGCCGATGGTAGTGTGGGGTTTCCCCATGTGAGAGTAGGTCATCGTCAAGATTAAATTCCGAAACCCCTATCTGCTAACGCAGGTAGGGGTTTTGTTTTGCCCGCAAGAAAATTCTTACGACAAGTGCAGAAAGCTCCCGGCTGTCACGGCCCCCCGACAATGCTAAGGTTCCGCCCTGGCTTTTGCATTTTTCAAGGACGCCTTTATGCCGGACGCTAAGTCCCTCAGCCCTGCTTTCATGGTGGTCCACGGGAACCGCCTTGATGAGCTGCGCAGCCTGGTGATAAGCCTCATGCGGCGCTATCCGCTGGCCCCTCTTGAAAATGAAATCGCGCTCGTACAAAGCAACTGCATTGCCCAATGGCTGAAGCTGGCACTGGCTGAGGATCCCCTTGACGACGACATGGGCGGCTGCGGCATCGCGGCTGCGATTGATGTGCAGCTGCCCGGCAGTTTCATGTGGCAGCTCTATCGAATGGTGCTCGGGCGTGACGAGATTCCAGCCAAGTCCTTGCTGGACAAGGCCCCGCTTACATGGCGGCTGATGCGCCTCCTGCCGCAATTGATTGAACAGCCCCATTTCGAGCCCCTGCGGCGTTTTCTGACCCATGACACGGACTTGCGCAAGCGGTACCAGTTGTCCGAGCGCCTTGCAGATTTGTTCGACCAATATCAGGTGTACCGAGCCGACTGGCTCGAAGACTGGGCCCAAGGGCGCCATCAGACCCGCAACGTCCGGGGTGAAATCAAGCCGCTCGCGCC
This sequence comes from Pseudomonas sp. R1-15, assembly GCF_051132085.1. Taxonomy (NCBI): domain Bacteria; kingdom Pseudomonadati; phylum Pseudomonadota; class Gammaproteobacteria; order Pseudomonadales; family Pseudomonadaceae; genus Pseudomonas; species Pseudomonas sp. R1-15. Next base: position 755,449 of record NZ_CP071660.1, read on the forward strand.
GGCGAATTGCTGGCAAGCGGAATTGTGGCGGGCGTTATTGCTGGATGTGGGAGAGCAAGGCATGGCTCAAAGCCGTGCGGGTGTTCATCAGCGCTACATCGAGCGCATCAATAGTCTGGAAGCCGCTCCAAAAGGTCTGCCTGCACGGGTAATAGTCTTCGGTATTTCCTCACTGCCCGCCCAAGCGCTCGAAGCCCTGGCCGGTCTGTCACGGTTCAGTCAGGTTCTGCTGTGCGTCCATAACCCATGCCGTCACCATTGGGCAGATATCGTGGCCGACAAGGATCTGCTTCGCCACCAATACAAGCGGCAGGCACGCAAGAGCGGCATGCCGGACGTCCTGGACCCGCAAACCTTGCATCAGCATGCTCATCCGTTGCTGGCTGCCTGGGGGAAACAGGGTCGCGACTATATCAACTTGCTCGACAGCTATGACGAGCCAAATACCTATCGCTCGGTATTTCGCGAAGGGCGGATCGACCTGTTCAGCGAAGGCAATCCCACTACGCTCCTCAGCCAGTTGCAGGATGACATTCTTGAGCTGCGGCCACTGAGCGAAACCCGGGAAAAATGGCCCGCGGTCGATACCTCGCGAGACGGATCGATTCGTTTTCATATCGCCCACAGCGCCCAGCGTGAAGTCGAGATTCTTCATGATCAGTTGCTTGCCCATTTCAGCAATGACCCGGCTTTACGCCCTCGGGATATCATCGTCATGGTCCCCGACATCGACAGTTATGCGCCGCATATTCGCGCGGTATTCGGCCAACTCGACCGGGTCGATCCCCGCTTCATCCCATTCACACTGACGGACCAAGGTCAGCGTGGACGCGATCCGCTGCTGATTGCCGTCGAGCATTTGCTGAAACTCCCCGATAGCCGTTTTCCCGTCAGCGAAATCCTTGATTTGCTGGACGTCCCGGCATTGCGCGAACGATTTGGAATTGAGGAGGCCGATTTACCGACACTGCACCGTTGGATCGAGGGCGCAGGCATCCGTTGGGGGATAAGCGCCGAGCACCGAGCCGGGCTGGGCTTGCCTGCGGAGTTGGAGCAGAACAGTTGGCGTTTCGGCCTGCGTCGCATGTTGTTGGGGTATGCCGTTGGTGATTCGCAAGCCTATGAAGGCATAGAACCCTATGACGAAATCGGTGGTCTGGATGCCGCGTTGATCGGTCCGTTGGTTGCATTGCTCGATGCCTTGGAGGTTGCTTACCAGGCGCTCAGTCAACCCGCCTCACCTCAGGACTGGGGGACGCGCCTGCATGATCTGATGCAGTTGTTCTTTCTGGCGAGCAACGAGCATGACGATTATCTGCTGGCCCAGCTCGAGGATTTGCGTGAAAACTGGTTAGAAACCTGCGAGTCGGTCGGCCTGCACGACGAGCTGCCGTTGACGGTTGTCAGAGAGGCCTGGCTGGCGGGGCTGGATCAAGGGCGACTGTCCCAGCGCTTCCTCGCCGGAGCGGTCAATTTTTGTACCTTGATGCCGATGAGGGCGATCCCCTTCAAGCTGGTCTGCCTGTTGGGCATGAACGATGGTGATTATCCACGGGCCCAGCCGCCATTGGATTTCGATCTCATGGGCAGTGATTATCGACCGGGGGATCGCTCTCGACGCGAGGACGATCGCTACCTGCTGTTGGAGGCGCTGCTTTCTGCGCGGGAAAAACTCTACATCAGTTGGGTCGGGCGCAGCATCCGCGACAACAGCGAGCGGCCTGCCTCAGTCCTGGTCGGACAATTGCGCGATCATCTGGCAAGTGGCTGGCAGTCGGCGGATGTCCATGGCGACCTTCTTGAAGCGCTGACCCAGGAGCACCCCCTGCAACCGTTCAGCGCTCGTTATTTCTACCAGGGCGATGAGCTGTTCAGCTATGCCAGCGAATGGCGAGGACTTCATGAGGATCATGAGCACGCTGGCAAGCCTGGGGCCCTGGAGCCCTACGTTCAGGAGGAACCCCTGGGGCTTGGTCAGTTGCAGGACTTCCTGCGTAATCCTGTCCGGCACTTTTTCAGCCAGCGACTCAAGGTGTTCTTCGAGCCTCTCGAAGCCCCATTGGCGGACGACGAACCTTTCATCCTGGATGCCCTGCAGCGCTATAGCCTGAGCAACAGCCTGCTCGAGGCTGCCCTTGTTCGCCTTGACCAAGCGGACCTTGCATTGGAGGCTCACGCCAGGAGGCTTCAGAACAGCGGCCTGTTACCCATGGCTGGCTTTGGCCAATGTATGCAGCGTGAATTGATCGAGCCGCTGCCTGATCTACTGCAACGCTACCAGCAACTTCTTGCGCTATGGCCGACTCCGCTGACCAGTGCCGTGCCCGTCAGCCTGCAATTACACGGTGTGAACATTGAAGGTTGGCTCAGCGGCCTGCACCAGCGCTCCGATGGTGCGGTCCTCGCCATCACTGCCATTCCCAACAGTATCGGTTCTACCAGGACCCGGAAATGGCACCGCTTGATACGACCCTGGGTGAACCATCTCGTGGCTTGCGCCAACGGTCTGTCGATGACGACGGCATTGGTCGCCAGCGATGACAGCTTGCTGCTGAATCCTTTTGACGAGTCGGTAGCCCGCAAGCTGCTCGGCGATTTGTTGCAAGCCTGGCAGGCTGGCATGCGCCAACCGCTGCCAATCGCAGTGAAGACCGCCTTCGCCTGGCTCGGCCAGAGTGATCTGGACAAAGCCGAATCGGCCGCTCGAAAAGCCTACGAAGGCGATGGGCTGACGTCTGAAGGCGAGCGGCGCGAAAGCCCCGCCCTGGCTCGGCAATATGCCGACTTCGATGCGCTTATCGCTGACGAAACATTCCCCGACTGGTGTGACGCGCTCTATCGACCGCTTCTGGAAGCACCGTGGCGTTCGTTGGCGGGTGAGGAAGCGCATTCATGAGTCGACAAACACCCTTGGCGCTGGCTTTCCCACTACGCGGCAGTCAATTGATCGAAGCCAGCGCAGGAACTGGCAAGACCTTTACCATCTCGGCGTTGTACTTGCGCCTGGTGCTGGGACATGGCGGCTCGACGGCCGGCTTTGGCCGTGAGCTGCTTCCTCCGCAGATACTGGTGGTGACTTTCACCGACGCTGCCACCAAGGAATTGCGCGAACGCATCCGCACCCGCCTCGCGGAAGCGGCGCGTTTTTTTCGTGACGAGATTCCCGCTCCCGACGCGTTGATAAACGCATTGCGTGATGAGTTTGATAAAGGGCAATGGCCTGGCTGTGCGAATCGGCTGGATATCGCCGCGCAATGGATGGATGAAGCCGCCGTTTCGACGATCCACAGCTGGTGCCAGCGGATGCTTCGTGAGCATGCCTTTGACAGTGGCAGCCTGTTCACCCAGACCCTGGAAACCGACCACAGCGAATTGCTCGGCGAGGTGCTGCGCGATTATTGGCGATTGTTCTGCTACTCGATGGAGGGTGAGGCACTGGATTGGGTGCGAGCGCACTGGGGCGGTCCTGCTGCGTTGTTGCCACGGGTGAGGGGGTTGTTTGCCAACTCGCGAGGTGGTGACGATGGGCTTGAACCGGCGGAACTCATCGGTGCGTCCCTGCGCGAGCGCAGCGCAGCCTTGCTCGATCTCAAGGCGCCCTGGCGGCAATGGGCGGTGGAGTTGCTGGAGATCTGCCAGCAAGGCGTAGCCAATAAAACCGTCGACGGGCGCAAGATGCAGGCTCGTTACTTCGAGCCATGGTTTCAGAAGCTATCTGCATGGGTTGAAGACGAGAGCCTGGAGTTGCTCGACATCGGCACCGGCTTCACGCGCTTGACGCCCGAAGGCATGGCCGAGGCCTGGAAGGGCGACGTGCCCAACCATCCAGGGCTGGACGCCATGGCGGGCCTGAAGGCCGGCCTGGATGCCTTGCCCACGCCTGACGCTGCGGTGCTGCAGCATGCTGCACAGTGGGTCGGGGCGCGCTTCGAGGCGGAGAAGCGGCGCCGGGCGGAAATGGGATTCGACGACATGCTGCTGCGCCTGGACGCAGCTTTGCAGGCTGAAGGCGGGGAGCGCCTGGCGAGCCTGATTCGCGAGCAGTTTCCGGTTGCGCTGATCGACGAGTTCCAGGACACCGACCCGGTCCAGTACCGCATCTTCGAGAGCATCTATCGCATTGGCGACAACGATCCTGAAACGGGGCTGTTCCTGATCGGGGATCCGAAACAGGCCATTTATGCGTTTCGCGGCGCCGACATCTACACCTATCTGCGCGCCCGCGAAGCCACTGCCGGCAGGTTGCATACGCTGGGGACCAATTTCCGTTCCAGTCATGCCATGGTCGGCGCCGTGAACCATATTTTTCAATACGCCGAATCACGGCTGAATGGGCGCGGGGCTTTTCTGTTCCGCGAGCCATCGGGTGAGAATCCGGTGCCATTCCTGCCGGTCGACTCCCAGGGCCGCAAGGAGTCCTTGCAGCTTGCGGGGCGGACGGTCGCGGCCTTGAATATCTGGCATCTGGCCTCGGACCAGCCGCTCTCCGGAGCGGTGTATCGACAGCAAATGGCCGTGGCCTGCGCCAGTGAAATCACGGCGCTGCTCAATGGCGGCCAGTCAGGGCACGATGGTTTCGTTGGTGATGGGCAAATGTTACGGGGGCTTCGACCGGCGGATATCGCCATCCTGGTGCGTGATGGCAAGGAAGCGCAGGCCGTGCGAAACGAGTTGTCGGCACGGGGTGTGCGCAGCGTTTATCTATCCGATAAGGACTCGGTCTTCGCCTCGCAGGAAGCAAGGGATTTGCTGGCCTGGCTCAAGGCTTGCGCCGAGCCGGACGTCGAGCGGCCGCTGCGAGCTGCGCTGGCCAGCGTCACCCTGAATCTGCCGCTTGCAGAACTGGAGCGCCTCAACCAGGACGAGTTGGCCTGGGAACGCCGAGTCATGCAGTTCCGTAGCTATCGGATGGTCTGGCGCACCCAGGGCGTGCTGCCCATGCTGAGGCGCCTGCTGCATGACTTCAAGCTGCCCCAGGCCTTGATGATGCGTGGCGATGGCGAGCGGGTGCTGACTAACCTGTTGCATCTGTGCGAGCTGTTGCAGCAGGCCGCCGTCGAGCTGGATGGCGAGCAGGCCTTGATTCGCTATCTGTCCGAACACCTTGCATTGACCGGGCAGGCGGGAGAGGAACAGATCCTGCGCCTGGAAAGCGACGAGCAACTGGTCAAGGTGGTCACGATCCATAAGTCCAAGGGGCTTGAGTATCCGTTGGTCTTCCTGCCGTTCATATGCTCGACGAAACCGGTGGACGGCAGCCGATTGCCGTTGCATTACCACGATGAAGCCGGTCATGCGCAGATCAGTCTTACGCCCAGCCCCGAGTTGATCGCCAAGGCCGACGACGAGCGCTTGGCCGAGGATCTTCGGCTTCTATACGTGGCGCTTACCCGTGCGCAGCATGCCTGCTGGTTGGGTGTGGCCGATCTCAAGCGAGGCAGTAACAGCCGCTCGATCCTGCATCTGTCTGCGCTGGGGTATTTGTTGGGCGGTGGTGCGCCGTTGACCGAGTCGGTGGCGTTGAGACGTTGGCTGGAAGATCTGCAGCAGGGTAGCGACGCGGTGAGCTGCCAGGATATGCCGGAGGCCAACGATCAGCACTATCGACCCCCACGTAACGATGCGGTGTTGCTTGAACCCTTGCTTCCGGTACGTAAAGCCAGCGAGAACTGGTGGATCGCTTCGTACAGCGCGCTGCGCTTTGGAGAAAGTCTCAGCGCCGGCACCGACTCCGCGCCGGAAAACCCGCAGGCGCAGAAAATGTTCGATGACGAACGGCTTGATCCCGACGCTCCCAGGGAAGTCCTTGCTGTCGGTGGTGATATCCATCGGTTCCCGCGCGGTCCCAACCCCGGTACGTTTCTCCATGGTCTCTTGGAATGGGCTGCCGGAGAAGGATTTACCGCCTCGCCAATGGCCATCGAAGATGCCATCGCGCGACGTTGCAACCGCCGCGGCTGGAAAGGCTGGATCAACACCCTTGGAGATTGGTTGCAGCACCTGGTCACGACGCCCTTGCAGATCGGTGGCGGACAGCCTCCGGTGGTACTGGCTCAGTTGAGCCAATTTCAGGTCGAGATGGAGTTCTGGTTCTCCAGTCACAAGGTTGATGTGCTCAAGCTTGATGAGCTGGTTTGCCAGTCAACCCACGGTGGCGCGGCTCGTGTCGCCGCAGAACCGGCACTGCTCAACGGAATGTTCAAGGGCTTCATCGACCTGACCTTCGAGCATGACGGCCGGTATTACGTGGCTGACTACAAATCCAACTGGCTGGGCGCCGATGACATGGCCTATACCGCTCAAGCCATGGAGCAATCGATTCTGGATAATCGTTACGACCTGCAATACACGCTGTACCTGTTGGCCCTGCATCGCCAGCTCAAGGCGCGCCTGCCAGACTATGACTACGACCGGCATGTCGGTGGCGCGTTGTATCTTTTCCTGCGCGGCACACGTTCAGCCAGCCAGGGCGTGTTTTTCACCAAGCCCCCTCGGGCACTGATCGAACAGCTTGACCGCCTGTTCCAGGGAGCACCCGCGCCCAAGGCCGAGCCGGCATGGGTGCAAGGAGAATTGTTATGAGTCGCTCCTTTGCCGACCTGCTGCCTCAATCGCTCGACGACGAAGGGCTGGTCGACCTGGCGCCCCTGAGTCGTGCCGAGGACCTGCTGCTGTTGCTCACGCGCTGGGTGGAACGTGGCTGGTTGCGGGCCCTGGACAAGGCATTCGTGGTGTTCCTGCATGAATTGTCGCCTGGCGATGATCCGCTGGTATTGCTGGCGGCTGCGCTGACCAGCCACCAACTGGGCCATGGGCATGTTTGCCTGGACCTGTTCGAGACACTCAAGGAACCTGATTTCGCCCTGTCACTGCCCCCCGAGGGCGACCTGCAGACGGGCGTGATGCTGTTGCCTTCGCAGATCCTGAGAACGCTGGACGGTGCCCATTGGTGCAAGGTCCTGGCGTCCAGCCGCCTCGTGGCCCTGGCGGTCGATGACAGCGAAGAGGCGCAGCAGCGGCCACTGGTATTGTCCGGCAAACGGCTTTACCTGCGTCGTTACTGGGGCTATGAACGACGGATCGACGCGGCGTTGCGTCAACGCCTGGCCGAACAGGAAAGCGCCCCTGATGACCTGCGCGAGAGGCTGGACGGACTGTTCGGGCCGGCCAGCACGACCGGCCCGATCGACTGGCAGAAGCTGGCTTGCGCGCTGGCGACGCGGAGCGCGTTCAGCATTGTTACCGGCGGCCCGGGCACGGGTAAGACCACCACGGTCGTGCGCTTGCTTGCCTTGCTGCAGGCACCTGCCGTCGAGGCGGGGAAACCGCTGCGGATTCGCCTGGCCGCACCCACCGGCAAGGCCGCTGCGCGGCTGACCGAGTCGATCAGCCAGCAAGTCCGGACGCTGGATGTGATCGACGCCGTACGCGAGCGAATTCCCTGCGACGTCACCACGGTGCATCGCCTGCTCGGCAGCCGTCCCGGCACCCGCCATTTTCGCCACCATCGTGGCAATCGATTGCCGTTGGATGTGCTGGTGGTCGATGAGGCGTCCATGATCGATCTGGAAATGATGGCCAATCTGCTGGACGCGCTGCCGTCCCATGCGCGGTTGATTCTGTTGGGCGACAAGGACCAGCTGGCTTCCGTGGAGGCCGGCGCGGTACTGGGGGATCTGTGTCGGGACGCCGAGGACGGCTGGTATAGCCCACAGACGCGCGCCTGGCTCGAGTCCGTCAGCGGCGAGAGCCTGGCGGCGAGCGATCTGAAACAGGATCTCGACGACAGTCACCCCCTCGCGCAGCAAGTGGTGATGCTCAGGCATTCCCGACGCTTTGGCGAAGGCAGCGGTATCGGCCAACTGGCCCGACGGGTCAATCGACAGCAACCTGAAGAAGCTCGTCAATTGCTGGAGGAGGGCCGATATGCCGACCTGTTCTCCCTGGCGCTGAAGAGCCAGCACGACGGGACGCTCGAGCGCTGGTTGCTCGATGGTCGACCCGGTGGTCCGCAGGGCTATCGGCATTATCTGAGCCTGCTGCGACAGCGACGTCCGGACATTTCTCGCCCGCTGGAGGACAGTTGCTGGACTGATTGGGCGCGTGAGGTCTTGTCGGCCTTTGACGAGTTCCAATTGCTCTGTGCCGTACGCAAGGGGCCGTGGGGCGTCGAGGGCCTGAACCCGAGAATCACCGCCGCGCTGCTCAAGGCTCGCCTGATCGATAGCGATCACCAGTGGTACGAGGGGCGTCCGGTACTGATGACTCGCAACGACTACGGGCTGGGATTGATGAACGGCGATATCGGGATCGCTCTCAAGTTGCCCGAGCGTGACGGTCCTGACGCTGGCAAGCAGGTTCTGCGGGTCGCCTTTCCTCGTAACGATGGCCGGGGTGGTGTGCGTTTCGTCCTGCCCAGCCGCCTGAATGACGTGGAAACCGTTTACGCCATGACGGTGCACAAGTCCCAGGGGTCGGAATTCACCCACACGGCCCTGATTCTTCCGGATGCCCTGAACCCCGTTTTGACCAAGGAACTGGTGTATACCGCCATTACCCGAGGCAAGCAGTGGTTCAGCCTGATAGAGCCGCGCACGGGGATATTCGAAGAAGCGGTTCGGCGCAAGGTCAAGCGGTTGAGCGGGTTGATGCTGGAATTGGATGGAAACGACTGAAGCTCGGGTTTGCCTGTTTGTTCAAAGGTTGTGATTAGTCTGTTTTCTGACGGAAATTTGCGTAGGACTCTGTCTCGCTGGCTTTTTGACACTGTGCTATCGTTTCGCACTTATCCACACCGAGAGATTCTCCATGGAAGCGGCGGTTCGGGGGGCGGCGCGCGGAAACGGCCGGAGGCATTATGTGCTCGCCGGTCTGCTGTGCTTGCTGTCGCCTGCAATTGCCGCCCAGGAGCCGACCTCTACCACTCGGGCCGAACAGCGGGCCGAAGCGGTCACCCAGGTCGTGTTGGGGATCCTCAGCTACGCTCGCTGGCCTGTTGAACCGACGCAATTGCAGCTGTGCATCGTCGGTCCGACCCAATACACCGACGACCTGGTCAAAGGCACCGCCCAGGCCACCGGCAGGCCTGTGACGGTACAGCGCTTGCTGGCCGACCATCCCGGCATCGCGAGCGATTGCAATGCCGTCTACATCGGCAGGCTGACCAACGACGAACGCTCCCGATTGTTTGAGTCCCTGATCGGCAAGCCGGTGTTGAGCATCAGCGAAGGCGGCGACCAATGCACCGTGGGCAGCCTGTTCTGCCTGCGGGTCGGAGATGAACAGGTGTCGTTCGAGGTCAACCTCGACTCGGTGGCACGCAGCGGTGTACGCATCCATCCGAGCGTCCTCCAGCTGTCACGCCGTAGGCCCGCCGCGCCATGAATTCGTCCAGATCACGAATTCGTCCCACGTTGGGCTCGGTCATCGGTCGCGGTCACCTGATCGTTGCGCTGGTGGCGATCACCATGGCCAGCGTCTCCCTGACCTTGTTGGGCGTGCTTGCCTTACGGGTCTATGCCGATCACAACTTGCATCTGATTGCCCGTTCGATCAGCTACACCGTGGAGGCGGCCGTGGTCTTCGATGACGCTGGGGCGGCCACCGAAGCGCTGGCCCTTATTGCTTCCACTGAAGAAGTCGCCGATGCCCAGGTCTTCAATGAAAGTGGCCGTCTGTTGGCTCATTGGCGGCGACCGGAAACCGGTCTCCTGTCGGAGCTGGAAATGCACATCGCCAAGGCATTCCTGGAAAAGCCCATCAGCCTGCCAATCATCCACCAGGAACAGAACATTGGCAGGATCCTGCTGGCAGGACACGGCGGTAGCTTGTTGCGCTTTCTGCTCAGCGGCCTGGCCGGGATCATCCTGTGCACGGCGGTCAGTGCCTGGGTCGCCCTGTATCTGGCGCGCCGTCAGTTGCGGGCGATTACCGGACCTTTGCGTAGCCTGGCTGAAGTAGCCCACGCCGCCCGTTGCGAGCGCGCCCTGGATCGCCGAGTGCCACCGGCCGATATCGCTGAACTGGATAATCTGGGCAACGACTTCAACGCACTGCTTGCCGAGCTGGAATCCTGGCAGACCCATCTGCAAAGTGAAAACGAGACCCTGGCTCACCAGGCCAGCCACGACAGCCTGACCGGGCTGCCGAACCGGGCCTTTTTCGAAGGTCGGCTGATCCGTGCCTTGCGCAATGCCAACAAGCTCGACGAGCAAGTGGCCGTCCTCTACCTGGACAGTGATCGCTTCAAGGGCATCAACGACAACTTTGGTCATGCCGCCGGTGACGCGGTGTTGACCGCCGTGGCGACCCGGGTCCGGGCGCAGTTGCGTGAGGATGACCTGGTCGCGCGCCTGGGCGGTGACGAGTTTGCCGTGCTGCTGGCGCCGTTGCACAAGACCGAGGATGCCGAACGGATCGCTGAAAAAATCATCGCCAGCATGGAGATGCCGATTCAATTGCCCGGCAATGCCTCGGTCCTGACGTCCCTCAGCATTGGCATCGCCGTTTACCCCGATCATGGCGCCACGCCCGGCGCCTTGCTCAGCGCCGCTGATGCGGCGATGTACCAGGCCAAACGCCTCGCCCGAGGCGGCCAACACACGGCGGGGTCGGAGCACCCGGTCGCGGATCTTCAAACCAGGAGCTGATTTGCATGTTTTCCAATTTGCGTTTTTCTCTGCTGCGTTATGCAGCATTTTTGTTCATCGCCATTTTTGCCCTCAGCGGATGCCAGACGACGCCGCAAAAAGGACTGAGCCCAGCGCAGATCGCTGTTCTCAAGGAGCAGGGGTTCAAATTAACGGACGATGGCTGGGCCTTCGGACTTTCGGGCAAAGTGCTGTTTGGCAGTGACGTGGAAAGCCTCAACCCGGCCAGCACCGAGATCGTCGAGCGGATCGGCAAGGCACTGCTGGGTGCGGGAATCGAGCGGGTACGTATCGACGGCCACACCGATGCATCGGGCTCCCAGGCCTATAACGAACAACTGTCGATACGTCGGGCCGAAAGCGTTGGCAAAGTCTTGAGAGGCGTGGGCATGCGCGAAGAAAACGTCCAACTGCGTGGCCTGGGCAGCAGCCAACCCGTCGCCCCCAACGACACCGCCAGCGGGCGCACCGAAAATCGTCGCGTTGCCATCGTGGTCATCGCCGACTAATCGGCAAACACCATCTCCCGGCTGTCGCCCATGAGTAGTGGCTGGTTCTGTTCGGTGACTTCCCGGATGTAATCCCACAACAACGTGATCCGCTTGAGCTTGCGCAGGTCTTCCCGGCAGTACATCCAGAATTGCCGGGTGACCGTGATCTCCTCCGGCAGCACCGGCAGCAGGCGTGGGTCTTGGGCGGCCAAAAAGCATGGCAGGATCGCCAGTGACCGGCCTTGTTGCGCCGCCACGAATTGGGCGATCACGCTGGTGCTGCGCAGATGAGCGTGGGCGCCGGGCAATACGTTGGCCAGGTAGAGCAGCTCGGAACTGAACGCCAGGTCATCCACGTAGCTGATGAACGAGTGCTTGTTCAGGTCTGCCGGGCGGTGGATCGGTGGGTGATTGTCCAGGTATTGCCGGGTTGCATAAAGCTGCAACCGGTAGTCGCAGAGTTTGCAGCACACGTACGGTCCGTGTTCCGGGCGCTCGAGGGCGATGACGATATCGGCTTCGCGCTTGGAGAGGCTGATGAAGTGCGGCAGTGGCAGGATGTCCACCGAGATCGCCGGGTAGGCGTCGACGAAATGGCTCAACTGCGGGGTGATGAAAAAGCTGCCGAAGCCTTCGGTGCAGCCCATGCGCACATGCCCGGACAGCGCGACGCCTGAGCCTGAAACCTGTTCGCAAGCCATGTGCAGCGTGCTTTCGATCGACTCGGCATAGCCCAGCAAACGTTGGCCTTCAGCCGTCAGGACAAAACCGTTGGTCCGGGATTTTTCGAACAGCAGCGTACCCAAGGAAGCTTCCAGCGAGCTGATGCGTCGCGACACCGTGGTGTAGTCGACGGCCAGACGCTTGGCGGCCGTGCTGGCCTTGCGGGTGCGGGCCACTTCGAGGAAAAACTTGAGGTCGTCCCAATTCAGCGACCCTAAGGAGGTGATGTTTTTTTGCATGATGGACCGGTTTTTATGTGCGTTCTTATTAGAAGTTTGCACATCTATACTCCAAAAACCGTCTCATCACCAAGGTGACTCTTCACCTTGGTCGTTGCTGAACCAGCGCATCCCTATAAGAACAATCCCGGAGGCCAGCATGAACGTTTCCCTTACGCCCAGCGACACAGCCCTGCAAACCGTCAGATTGCTGATCGATGGCGAGTGGGTCGAGTCCCGATCCAGCGAATGGCACGACATCGTCAACCCGGCCACCCAACAAGTGCTGGCGAAGGTACCGTTTGCCACCGCGTCGGAAGTCGATGCCGCCATCGCTGCTGCCCAGCGTGCTTTCCAGACCTGGAAGCTGACACCGATCGGTGCGCGGATGCGCATCATGCTCAAGCTCCAGGCGTTGATCCGCGAGCATTCCAAGCGCATCGCCGCGGTGCTCAGCGCCGAACAGGGCAAGACCATCGCCGACGCCGAAGGCGATATTTTCCGCGGCCTGGAAGTGGTCGAGCATGCCTGCTCCATCGGCACCCTGCAAATGGGCGAGTTTGCCGAGAACGTCGCCGGTGGTGTGGATACCTATACCTTGCGTCAGCCGATTGGTGTCTGCGCGGGCATTACCCCGTTCAATTTTCCGGCGATGATCCCGCTGTGGATGTTCCCGATGGCCATCGCCTGCGGCAATACGTTCGTGCTCAAGCCGTCGGAGCAGGATCCGCTGTCGACCATGCTGCTGGTGGAGCTGGCCATCGAGGCCGGTGTGCCGCCGGGCGTGCTGAACGTGGTGCACGGCGGCAAGGATGTGGTGGATGCGCTTTGCACTCACAAGGACATCAAGGCCGTTTCCTTCGTCGGCTCAACGGCGGTCGGCACCCATGTGTATGACCTGGCGGGTCGCCATGGCAAACGCGTGCAATCGATGATGGGCGCAAAGAACCACGCCGTGGTGCTGCCCGACGCCAATCGCGAGCAAACCCTGAACGCCTTGGTCGGTGCGGGTTTCGGCGCGGCGGGCCAGCGTTGCATGGCGACTTCGGTGGTGGTGATGGTGGGCGCGGCCAGGCAATGGTTGCCGGAGCTGAAGGCGCTGGCGCAGAAACTCAAGGTCAATGCCGGCAGCGAGCCGGGCACGGATGTCGGCCCGGTGATTTCCAAGCGAGCCAAGGCGCGCATCCTTGAACTGATCGAGAGCGGCGTGCAGCAAGGCGCAAAACTTGAACTGGATGGCCGCGACATCAGCGTGCCGGGCTTCGAGCAGGGCAACTTCGTCGGTCCGACCCTGTTTTCCGGCGTAACCACCGACATGCGCATCTACACCGAGGAAATCTTCGGCCCGGTGCTGGTGGTGCTGGAGGTCGATACCCTCGATCAAGCGATCGCCCTGGTCAACGCCAATCCGTTTGGCAACGGCACCGGCCTGTTCACCCAGAGCGGTGCGGCGGCGCGCAAATTCCAGAGCGAAATCGACGTCGGCCAGGTCGGTATCAACATCCCGATCCCGGTGCCGGTGCCGTTTTTCAGCTTCACTGGCTCCCGCGGCTCGAAACTCGGCGACCTCGGCCCTTACGGCAAACAAGTGGTGCAGTTCTACACTCAGACCAAGACCGTCACCGCGCGCTGGTTCGACGATGACAGCGTCAACGACGGTGTGAACACCACCATCAACTTGCGTTAAGGAGCCGGACATGAACATCGCATTTATCGGCCTCGGCAACATGGGCGCCCCGATGGCGCGCAATCTGCTCAAAGCCGGCCATTCGCTGAACCTGTTCGACCTGAACCAGACGGTGCTGGCCGAACTGGCGGCGCTCGGCGGCACCATCAGCGCCTCGCCTCGCGATGCGGCCCAGGGCGCGGCGCTGGTGATCACCATGCTGCCGGCCGCTGCCCATGTGCGCAGTGTCTGGCTGGGCGAAGACGGCGTGCTGGCAGGTATCGCCGCCGGCACGCCGGCGGTGGATTGCAGCACCATCGATCCACAAACCGCCCGTGACGTGGCGGCTGCCGCTGCCAGGCAGGGAGTGGCAATGGCCGATGCGCCTGTTTCGGGCGGCACCGGCGGCGCGGCGGCGGGCACCCTGACCTTCATGGTCGGCGCCACGCCTGAGCTGTTCGCCACCTTGCAACCGGTACTGGCGCAAATGGGCCGCAACATCGTGCATTGCGGCGAAGTCGGCACCGGGCAGATCGCCAAGATCTGCAACAACCTGCTCTTGGGGATTTCCATGGTCGGCGTCAGCGAGGCCATGGCTTTGGGCGATGCCCTGGGGATCGACACCCAGGTGCTGGCCGGCATCATCAACAGTTCGACCGGTCGATGCTGGAGTTCCGATACCTACAACCCATGGCCCGGCGTGATCGAAACGGCCCCGGCGGCGCGTGGATATACCGGAGGGTTTGGCGCGGACCTGATGCTCAAGGATTTGGGCCTGGCCACCGAAGCCGCGCGGCAGGCCCGTCAGCCGGTGATACTGGGGGCGGTGGCGCAGCAGTTGTACCAGGCGATGAGCCAGCGGGGCGAGGGCGGCAAGGATTTCTCGGCGATTGTGAACAGCTATCGCAAGCCGCAGTGAACCTGTGATATCGAGAGGCTTTTGTGGCGAGGGAGCTTGCTCCCGCTTGGGTGCGAAGCGCCCATCAAAATTGGGGTTGCTGCGCAACCCAGCGGGAGCAAGCTCCCTCGCCACAGGTGGTCCCTCGGCTTTTTTGTTTCAGGCAAACACGAAATATTTACGCACGGTCTCGACCACTTCCCACGTGCCTTTCATGCCTGGCTCGACGACAAAAATATCACCGGCGCGCAGATGAATCGGCGCCATGCCGTCCGGGGTGATCACGCAGTAGCCTTCCTGGAAATGGCAATACTCCCACTTCACGTAGTCCACCCGCCACTTGCCGGGCGTGCAGATCCAGGTGCCCATGATCTTGCTGCCGTCTTCGCTGGTATAAGCGTTGAGGTTGACGGTGTGCGGGTCGCCTTCGAGTTTTTCCCATTTGCAGGCATCGAGTACAGGCAGCGGATGAGTATCGCGCAGGACGGTGATGGGGGCGGTCATGTGAGCTCCGAAGGGGCAGAAAAGAACCTGCACCCTAGCGTGGAGAAGGACCAGGCAGATGCCTGAACTCGACACCGGGCTGCCCAGAAGCGCGCATCAATCGGCCAGATGCCGGGCCAGGGCCTTGGCGTAGGCCGGAAGTCGTTCGAAATTCCGTGCGCAAAGCAACAGGGCCCGGTGCGCCCAGGCCTCCTGCAGCGGCACGTAGTGATATGAGGATTGGGATGGACGGCGTTCGATAGCGGCCTTCGGCACGACGGCAATACCCGCGCCATGGGCAACCATGCGGATCACCCCGTCAAAGCCTTCGGCGCGAATGCGGATCTGCATGCGCATTCCGGTGTGCAGCGCCTGTTCCTCCAGGTAAATCGCCAGCGCGCTGGTGGCGTTCAGGCCGACATAGTCGTGGTTGAGGGTCTCGCTGAAACTCGGCGTGCGGCCGTCAGCCAAGGGATGCCCCGACGGTAGGACCAAAACCAGCGGATCGTCGCGAAAAGGCCAGGTCTGAAGGCCAGCGGTGTCCACCGCGTCGGAAACGATACCCAGGTCTGCGGCGCCCTGGCGCAACGCGTGGGTGATCCGTGAGCTGGGCAATTCCTGCTGGTCGATGTCCAGGTTGGGGTGGCTGTTGAGGAAACTGGCGAGTAGTTCGGGCAGGTATTCGGTCATCGCGCTGGTGTTGCACAGCAGCCGCACCTGGCCTTTGACGCCTTTGGCGTATTCGGCCAGGTCCTGTTGCAGATGTTCGGCGTGCTGCAGCAAGACCCGGGCATGCTGGGCCAAGGCTTTGCCGGCCGGCGTCGGAGTGACGCCGCGCCGCCCGCGTTCGAGCAGGTCGATGCCCAGGGACGCCTCCATGGCACGCACCCGGGCGCTTGCCGCTGCCAGGGAAAGATGGCTGCGAGCGGCGCCGGCGGTGATGTTGCCGGTGTCGAGGATGTTCAGGTAGAGGCGCAGGTCGGTGAGATCGAAGTGCATGGGCTGCTCTCGGGGGCTGCGGTGTCTGGTTTATTGCTTTCGCGAGCAGGCTCGCTCCCACAGGGTTCTGTATTTCGACTGTGGGAGCGAGCCTGCTCGCGAAAGCGGCAATGTAATTTTTTTGCCTATCGCCAGACAAGAGGCACCCTCAGTATATGGCACATTTTCAAACCCGGGCATGGGCTTCAGGATAACCCCATGAACACACTCATCGCCTTCTATCAAAACCTCGGCCTGGCCCTTTCCTTGCTGGTCATCGGCACCTTTCTGCTGGCCGGTGCCGTCAAGGGCGTGATAGGCCTCGGCCTGCCGACCATTTCAATGGGACTTCTCGGCCTGGCTATGGCTCCGGCACAGGCTGCGGCACTGTTGCTGATTCCAGCCACGCTGACCAATGTCTGGCAACTGGCATCTGGCGGGCATCTGCAAGCATTGACCCGGCGCTTGTGGCCGCTGCTGCTGGCGATTTTCATCGGCACCGGCCTTGGCACGTTGTGGATCGGCAATGTGGGCGGCGCCTGGGCAGTACGGGCGCTCGGCGCGGCGCTGGTGTTGTATGCGCTGAGCGGGTTGTTGCTGCCGACGTTGCGAGTGAGCGCCCGGGATGAACACTGGCTCGCGCCACTCTGTGGCGTGTTGACCGGTGTGATCACCTCGGCCACAGGCGTGTTCGTCATCCCGGCGGTGCCTTATCTGCAAGCGCTGGGCTTGAGCAAGGATGAGTTGGTGCAGGCCCTCGGCCTGTCATTTACCGTCTCGACACTGGCCTTGGCGGCCGGCCTGCTGTGGCGCGGTGCGCTGGGGGGCGGTGAACTGAGCGCTTCGCTGCTGGCGCTGGTGCCGGCGCTGCTGGGGATGTGGCTGGGGCAATGGCTGCGCCAGCGGATCAGCGCCGTGCTGTTCAAGCGGGTGTTTTTCATTGGCCTTGGCGCGCTCGGCGGCCATCTGTTGATCAACGGCTAGCCGAGGATCGACTGAGCATGTCGACGCGGCGGATCTCGAAGTCGCGTTCCAGATAGTCCATGCGCTGCTCGAAGAACTGCTTCATGTGCGGCAGGTTCGAATGCACTTCCAGGTCCGCCTGGGATGCCCAGATCTCATAGAAGATAAACAGGGTCGGGTCCTGCTGGTCGCGCAGCATGTGATATTCAATGCAGCCAGGCTCGGCACGACTTGGTTCGACATAGGCGAGAAACAGCGTTTCGAAGGCTTCGGCTTTTTCCGGGCGGGTCTTGGCGTGCAGGATGAAACCGTGCAATTCACTCATCAGGTGGGCTCCTGGTAAAAGGGTCCGGCGAATTTTAAGGCAACAATCAAGCTGTGATTCGTGCGTCTAGGTCAAAACAGTTTTGTCGTTTCGCTGCTTATTCCGCGCGAAGCTCATCGGTACTCTGCCGCCATCATTTTCAATCTTCCCTTCGGCGGCCGTTCAACGGCGTACGTCGTGGAACCTGATGAGGCTCCTGATGAAAAAAGTCCTGTTGCTCAATGGCGGTAAACAATTCGCTCACTCCGACGGTCGCTATAACGCAACCCTGCACGACACTGCGCTCAGCGTGCTGGACCGTGGCGGCCTGGATGTAAAAACCACGTTCATCGACGGCGGCTACGACATCAAGGAAGAAGTCGCGAAATTCCTTTGGGCCGACGTGATCATTTACCAGATGCCCGGCTGGTGGATGGGTGCTCCCTGGACGGTAAAAAAATACATCGACGAGGTCTTCACCGAAGGCCACGGCAGTCTCTATGCCAGCGACGGCCGCACCCGTTCCGATGCTTCGCAGAAATATGGCAGCGGTGGCCTGTTGCAGGGCAAGCAGTACATGCTGTCGCTGACCTGGAACGCCCCGCAGCAAGCCTTCGACGACCCGACTGATTTCTTCGAAGCCAAGGGCGTGGACGCGGTGTATTTCCCGTTCCACAAGGCCAATCAGTTCCTCGGCATGACCGGTCTGCCAACGTTTCTCTGCGTGGACGTGATGAAGCGTCCGAACATCGAAGAAGATGTGGCGCGGTATGAGCGGCATTTGATTGAGGTGTTCGGTCTTTCGCGGTAATCGGGCTAGTATCCGGCTGACTTGAAGCGAAGGTGTCGTGGCGAGGGAGCTTGCTCCCGCTGAGGTGCGAAGCGCCTCCAAAAAGCGGTCGCTACGCGCCCAGCGGGAGCAAGCTCCCTCGCCACAAAGGCGATCGCTACATCGGTATATGCATTCCACGAGAGGATGTCTGTGAAAGCCAGATCCGACGAGTTGCAGATTTTTGTCTGCGTGATCGAATGTGGATCGATTTCCGCCGCCGCCGAGCAGGTCGGGCAGACGCCGTCGGCGGTCAGCCGTACGTTGTCGCGCCTGGAGGCCAAGCTCGACACCACGCTGATCAACCGCACCACGCGGCGCATGGACCTGACTGAAGAAGGCAGGTACTTCTTCGAGCAGGCCAAGGGCATTCTCGACCAGATGGACGAGCTGGAAGAGCGCCTGTCTTCCCGCCAGAAGAACCCCGCCGGGCGCTTGCGGATCAATGCCGCGTCGCCGTTCATGCTGCACGCCATCGTTCCTCATATCGAAGAATTCCGCACGCTATATCCAGACATCCAGCTCGAACTCAACAGCAACGACTTGATCATCGATCTGCTCGAGCAAAGCACAGACGTCGCCATCCGCATCGGCACCCTGACCGACTCGACGCTTCATGCACGGTCGCTGGGATGCAGTCCGTTGCACATCCTCGCCAGCCCGGCCTACCTCAAGCGCCATGGCACACCTTCAAGCGTGGCCGAGTTGGCGGAGCATTCGCTGCTGGGGTTTGCCCAGAACGACGGGCTCAACCAGTGGCCGCTGCGCCACATCCACGGTGATCGCTGGCCGATCCAGCCGGCCATCAGCGCGTCCAGCGGCGAAACGGTGCGTCACCTGGCGCTGCAAGGGCAGGGCATCGCTTGCCTGTCGGATTTCATGACGCGCGACGATATCAGCGCCGGCCGCCTCAAGGTGCTGCTGGCCGATGCCAACAGCGGCTACCGCCAGCCGATCAACGCGGTGTACTACCGCAACTCTCAACTGGCGCTGAGGATCCAGTGCTTCCTGGACTTCATCCAAGGCAAGCTCGCCGGGTACGCCTCGCGCGAATTCAAGGGCTGATTCGTGACTTCAAGGCAAGAGTGATTTGGGCAACGTGGACTGTTTCGTCAAGGAACGCTCCTCGATACTCGTCCCATCACTGATCTCGCCAAGGAGTTATCCCATGAAAGTATTTGTTACCGGCGCTGCCGGCTTCATCGGCGGTTCCATTGCTACCGGTCTCGTGCGGGCCGGCCATCACGTCACTGGCCTGGTGCGCAACGCCGAACAAGCCGACGAGTTGAGCGCACTGGGCATCGCCCCGGTTATCGGCACCCTCGAAGACAGCGCGCTGCTGATCGAACAGGCGCGAGCCGCCGACGCGGTGATCAACGCCGCCAGCAGCGACCATCGTGGCGCGGCCGAAGCGTTGGTCGAAGCGCTCAAGGCCTCGAACAAGGTGTTGCTGCATACCAGCGGTTCGAGCATTGTCGGCGACGCATCGGGCGGTCGTGCCAGCGATGACATCTACTACGAAGACTCCCTGCCGCAACCTACCGCCGACAAGGCGCCCCGTGTCGCGATCGACAACCTGATTCTCGACGCGGCAAAGCATGGCGTGAATTCGGCGGTGATCTGCAACACGCTGATCTACGGCCACAGCCTGGGCGTCAAGCGTGACAGCGTGCAACTGCCGCGCCTGCTCAAGCAGGCACGCAAAAGCGGCGTGGTGCGGCATGTCGGACCGGGGCAGAACATCTGGTCCAATGTGCACAGCGAGGACGTGGTCGAGTTGTATACCCTGGCCCTGACCCGCAACCAGCCTGGCACCTTCTATTTTGTCGAAAGCGGTGAAGCTTCGTTCATCGAGATGACCACCGCGATGGCTCAGGCGCTGAACCAGGGCGAACCGCAGGATTGGCCGCTGGCGGATGCCGAAGCCGAGTGGGGTTATGAAATGGCCAATTACGGCCTGGGCTCCAACAGCCGCGTGCGCGGCAAGAATGCCCGCGAGTTGTTGGGGTGGACACCGAAGCGCACGTCGGTGGTGGCTTGGATTCTTGATGAGATGGCGTGAGTCGCGCCGGTCGAGCCGTAAGAGTAAACACCCTTGTGGGAGCGAGCCTGCTCGCGAAGGCGGTCTGTCAGTCGAAGCACATGTTGCCTGGTCTTTCGCCTTCGCGAGCAGGCTCGCCCCCACAGGGTTTTGTGTTGGCCTATCTTTAGTCGTGATGCACACCCGCGCGCTTGAGCATCTGTTTGCAACGCTCGGACAGATGAAACACGCGCAGATGCTTGCCCGCCTTGCTGTAGCGCTCGCGCAGGGTCATCAACGCGGCGATGGCCGAGTAGTCGACGAAGCTCAAGTGGCGGCAGTCCAGGGTCACCAGGTTGGGGTCGTTGGCCGTGTCGAACTGGTTGAGGAACGGCGTGGTCGAGGCGAAGAACAACGTGCCGTGCAGCCGATAAAGCTTGCTGCCATCGGCTTCCAGGTGCGTGTCGGCGTACAACTCCCGGGCCTGTTGCCAGGCGAAGTTGAGCGCCGCGATGATAATCCCGCAAAGGACCGCGACGGCCAGGTCGGTAAACACGGTGATGACGGTGACCGCGATGATCACCAGTACATCATTGGCCGGCACCTTGTTGATCACCCGCAACGAGGCCCAGGCAAAGGTCTGCTGAGCGACCACGAACATCACGCCCACCAGCGCGGCCAGCGGGATGCGTTCGATCAGTGGCGACAGGAACAGCACGAACAGCAACACCATCACCCCAGCCACTACTCCGGACAAGCGGCCGCGCCCGCCGGAGCTTAGGTTGATCACCGTCTGGCCGATCATGGCGCAACCGCCCATGCCGCCTAACAGGCCGGACGCCATGTTTGCCGCGCCCAATGCCACGCACTCACGGTCCGGATAACCACGGCTCTCAGTGATTTCGTCGGTGAGGTTGAGGGTCAGCAGCGTTTCCAGCAGGCCGACCATCGCCATGACCACCGCATAGGGCGCGATTATCAGCAGGGTTTCCAGGTTCCAGGGGATATCCGGCAGGGTAAAGACCGGCAAGCCACCGGCGATGTGGGCCATGTCGCCCAGCGTCCGGGTCGGCAGGCCAAGCAAGTACACCGCCAGGCCAATCCCGAGGATTGCCACCAGGGCCGGCGGTACGCTACGGGTCAGGCGCGGGAGCAGATAGACGATGGCCATGGTCAACGCCACGAGGCCGGCCATCAGGTACAGCGGGGCGCCGCTCAGCCAGGTTCCGTCGCTCTTGAAGTGCTCCAGTTGCGCCAACGCGATGACGATCGCCAGGCCGTTGACGAAACCGAGCATCACCGGGTGCGGCACCATCCGCACCAGCTTGCCCAGCCGCAGCAGCCCGAACGCCATCATGATCAATCCGCCCAGCAGCACCGTGGCCAGCAGGTACTGCACGCCGTGTTGCACCACCAGCGCGACGATCACCACCGCCATCGATCCCGCCGCCCCCGACACCATGCCCGGCCGCCCGCCGAACAGGGCGGTCAACGTGCAGATGATGAAGGCGCCATACAGACCCATCAGCGGATTCAGATGCGCAACCAGGGCGAAGGCAATGCATTCCGGGAGCAAGGCGAAAGAGGTGGTGAGGCCGGCGAGGGCGTCGGCGCGAAGACGAGCTGGTTTCATGGTTTACCTGATTGGGCGCCGGTGAAGCGTCGGCTGCCGAAGACGTGGTGCGAAAAGCAGGGGGAATGGTACGGAATCGAGGACCTTGGGGCCAGTGATTGGCTTTCCGGGGGCCTGCTTTGCAGGCCAGCGGGAGCAAGCTCCCTCGCCACGAAGGGCCTGTCTGGCGATGAAAATTCGGCTGTGGATTTTCATTGGGGCCTTGTCTTGATGTCCCTGCGCGACATTTTTTGTCTGTGGGCGAAAATTACTTTCAGCGGGTTTGTAGATTTCTTCTCGAAATGATTTATGAGTTTCATAAACAACGACGTCACCCCATTCGAGGAGTAACGCATGGCCCCTGATTTCGGTTATTGGCTGTTGGTCTACGCGGCGATCGCGATCATTGCGCTGATTGTCCTGATCGCGCGCTACCGTCTCAACCCGTTCATCGTGATTACCCTGGTTTCCATCGGCCTGGCGCTGCTGGCCGGGATGCCAGCGTCCAGCGTCGTGGGCGCCTACGAGGCGGGTGTGGGTAAAACGCTGGGGCACATTGCGCTGGTGGTGGCCTTGGGCACGATGCTCGGCAAGATGATGGCCGAGTCCGGTGGCGCGGAGCGGATGGCGCAGACGCTGATCGAGCGCTTCGGCGAGCGCAACGCTCACTGGGCGATGGTGTGTATTGCGTTCCTGGTGGGGTTGCCGTTGTTTTTCGAGGTCGGCTTTGTGCTGCTGGTGCCTATCGCATTCACGATTGCCCGGCGTGTCGGCGTGTCGATCCTGATGGTCGGCTTGCCGATGGTGGCCGGGTTGTCGGTGGTCCACGCCCTGGTGCCACCGCATCCTGCGGCGATGCTGGCGGTGCAGGCATTCCAGGCTTCGGTGGGGCAGACCCTGCTGTATGCGATCCTGATCGGCATTCCCACCGCAATCATCGCCGGTCCCCTGTACGCCAGATTCATCGTGCCACGCATTCAGCTGCCGGCCGAGAACCCATTGGAGCGGCAATTTCTCGACCGCGAGCCACGTGCCAACCTGCCGGGATTCGGTATCACGTTAGGGACGATCCTGTTGCCGGTGGTCCTGATGTTGATCGGTGGCTGGGCCAACCTGATTTCCACGCCGGGCAGCGGTTTCAATCAGTTCCTGTTGTTTATCGGCAACTCGGTGATCGCCTTGCTCCTGGCGACCATTCTCAGCTTCTGGACCCTCGGCCTGGCCCAAGGCTTCAACCGCGAATCGATCCTCAAATTCACCAACGAGTGCCTGGCGCCGACGGCCAGCATCACTTTGCTGGTGGGCGCCGGCGGTGGTTTGAACCGGATTCTGGTGGACGCTGGCGTGACCCAGCAAATCGTGGGGCTGGCCCAGGAGTTTCAGTTGTCGCCGTTGGTCATGGGCTGGCTGTTCGCCGCGTTGATGCGCGTCGCCACCGGTTCGGCGACGGTGGCGATGACCACGGCCTCGGGCATTGTCGCGCCCGTGGCGATCGGCCTCGGTTATCCCCATCCTGAACTGTTGGTGCTGGCGACTGGCGCTGGTTCGGTGATCTTTTCCCACGTCAACGACGGCGGCTTCTGGTTGATCAAGGAATACTTCAATATGACCGTCACCCAAACCTTCAAGACCTGGACCGTGCTCGAAACGTTGATCTCCCTGGTCGCGTTCGGCCTGACCCTCGGGCTTGCGCGCGTGCTCTGATCGCGCTCCAACAGAGGTGCCGTCATGGACATCCTTTACCAGATCCGCTCCCGTCAGGATTTCTTTAGTGCAGGCGAAGGAAGAATCGCCCGACTGATGCTCGACGACGTAGGATTTGCCGCTTCCGCCAGCCTGGATGAACTGGCCCAACGCGCTGAAGTCAGCAGTGCCACGCTGTCGCGGTTTGCCCGGACCGTCGGTTGCCGCGATTTGCGCGATCTGCGCCTGCAACTGGCCCAGGCCAGTGGCGTCGGTAGCCGTTTCCTCGACCCCACGGGCGCGCCCGAGCAGTCGGCGTTTTATGGGCAGATCGTCGGCGATATCGAATCGACGCTGCGCCAGCACCTGTCGGCATTCGAAGAGTCACGCTTCGCCGACGCGGTTCGGATGATCGGCAAGGCGCGGATGATCCATGCGTTCGGGCTCGGCGGGTGGTCGGCGCTGTGCGGCGAAGAGTTGCAGGTGCGGCTGGTGCGTTTCGGCTACCCGATCGCCGCCTGCCGCGACCCGCTGATGATGCGTATCACGGCCACTTCGCTGAGCGATCAGCATCTGGTGATTGCCTGTTCACTGACCGGCATCACCCCGGAGCTGCTCGGCGCGGTGGAACTGGCGCGCAGCTACGGTGCACCGGTCCTGGCGATTACCCGTGTCGACTCGCCGCTGGCCCACCTGGCGGATGTGGTGCTGCCCCTGCAAGGCGCCGAAACCTCCTTCATCTTCAAACCCACGGCGGCGCGCTACGGCATGCTGTTGGCGATCGATGTGCTCGCCACCGAGTTGGCGCTGGCCCATCCGCAAGACAATCAAGAGCGCCTGCGGCGGGTCAAGCTCGCCCTGGACGATTACCGAGGCGGCGAGGACGACCTGCCGCTGGGAGACTGACATGCACTACGACACGCTCATTCGCAACGCGCTGATCATCGACGGCAGCGACAAGCCCGGCTACAGCGCCGACGTGGCGATACGCGCCGGTCATATCGAGCACATCGGCGACCTCCGCGCCGCCCGGGCGGCTGAAGAAGTCGACGCCGCCGGCCGGGTATTGGCGCCGGGATTCATCGACGTGCATACCCACGACGACACGGTGGTCATACGCCAACCGCAGATGCTGCCCAAACTCAGTCAGGGCGTCACCACGGTCATTGTCGGCAATTGCGGCATCAGCGCTGCGCCCGTCAGCCTGCGGGGCGATCCACCGGACCCGATGAACCTGCTCGGTACTGCCCTGGCGTTCGCCTACCCCCGTTTCGCTGATTATCGTGCGGCGGTGGAAGCTGTCACGCCGGCGGTCAATGTCGCGGCACTGGTCGGGCACACGGCGCTGCGCAGCAACCACCTGGACGATCTGCTGCGCACCGCCAGCGCCGGAGAAATCGCCGCCATGCGTCAGCAACTGCGCGAAAGCCTGGAGGACGGTGCGCTGGGTTTATCCACCGGGCTGGCCTACGCCAACGCGTTCTGCGCGTCGACCGATGAAGTCATGCAACTGAGCGAAGAGTTGGCAGCGTTCGGCGCGGTCTACACCACCCATTTGCGCAGCGAATTCGAACCGGTGCTGGAAGCGATGGACGAGGCCTTCCAGATCGGCCGTCATGCCCGGAGCCCGGTAATCGTTTCCCACCTCAAATGTGCGGGGGCCGGTAACTGGGGGCGTAGCCCACAGGTGCTCGCGGCGTTGGAAAGTGCCGCCAAAAACCATCCCGTCGGATGCGACTGTTATCCCTACGCGGCGAGCTCTTCGACGCTGGACCTCAAGCAAGTGACCGATGCCCATCGCATCACTATTACCTGGTCGACGCCGCACCCGCACATGAGCGGACGGGACTTGATCGACATCGCCGCCGAATGGGGCATGCCACTGCTGGAAGCCGCGCGCTGCTTGCAGCCGGCCGGCGCGGTGTACTACGGCATGGACGAAAGCGACGTAAGACGCATCCTCGCACACCCATTGTCGATGGTCGGCTCCGACGGCTTGCCCGAGGACCCGTTTCCCCATCCTCGGTTGTGGGGCGCTTTCCCACGGGTGCTGGGACATTTCAGTCGAGACATCGGGCTGTTTCCGTTACACACCGCCGTGCACAAGATGACCGGCCTTTCGGCTGCACGCTTTGGCCTGAAAGAGCGGGGTGAAATCCATGAAGGATATTGGGCCGACCTGGTGTTGTTCAATCCGCAAACCGTCCGCGACGTCGCCGATTTCAACCAGCCGCAACGGGCTGCCGAGGGCATCGATGGCGTATGGATCAACGGCGTCCTGAGTTATCGCGATGGCCAGGCAAACGGCCGCCGGGAAGGCCGATTCCTGGCGCGGGAAGGCAATCTGCGCCAGGGATTTCGGACTTTTAAAGATGTGTAAGCGGCTGATATAACGTTAATTGACGCCACAATAATGGCACTACGACACTAAAGAAGCCGGCTGATAGGCCGAAGCATTGGGGTCAACCCATCTAAACTGGGTCATTTCAGCCAGGGAGCAACCCATGAGCTTCGGTAAGACCACCCCGATCCTGCGGATTTTCGATGAAACCAAGGCCTTGGCGTTCTATGTCGATTTCCTGGGCTTTACTGTCGACTGGCAACATCGCTTTGGTGACGACTATCCGTTGTACCTGCAAGTGTCGCGCGGTGATTGCGTGCTGCACCTGTCCGAACACCACGGCGATTGCACGCCGGGCTCGGCGCTGCGGATCGAGACCGATGAGCTGGAAGCGTTCCAGCAACAGTTGATGGCCAAGCAATACCGCTACGCCCACCCACAAATCCAGGCCATGCCATGGGGTAGCCAGGACATGACCATCAGTGATCCGTTCGGGAATCGGTTGGTGTTTACCAATGCGATCAGTGCGTAACAGATATCGCGAATCGCTTGATCAGTTTGCCCGCCTCTTCAAAGAAGCGGGCAAACGCGTTTCGTCAAACCCTGAAATGACTGACCATCTGCTGCAATTGACTGCCCAGCCGCGCCAGTTCAACGCTGGACGCCGCGGTTTCTTCGCTGGCGGCGGCGGTCTGTTCGGACACGTCGCGCACGTTGATGATGCTGCGGCTGATTTCCTCGGCCACGGCGCTTTGCTGCTCGGCGGCGGCGGCGATCTGCTGGTTCATCGATTGGATGTTCGACACCGTACGGGTGATGTTCTCCAGTGATACGCCGGCCTTGCGGGTCAGGGCCACGCTGCTGTCGGTGAGGTTGCGGCTGTTGTTCATCACGGCGGCCACTTGCTGGGTGCCGTTCTGCAGGCCGGCCACCAGGCCTTCGATTTCCTCGGTGGATTTCTGGGTGCGCTGGGCCAGGCCACGGACTTCGTCGGCGACGACCGCAAAGCCACGACCGGCTTCACCGGCGCGGGCGGCTTCGATGGCGGCGTTGAGCGCCAGTAGGTTGGTCTGTTCGGCCACGGCCTTGATCACGTCCATCACTGCGCCAATCTTGTCGCTCTCCTGTTGCAGCACGCTCATGGCGTCGGTGGAGCGCACCACTTCACTGGCCAGGCGTTCGATCTGGGCAATGGCTTCGCTGACCACCTGGTCGCCGGCACGGGCTTCGCCGTCGGCGGCGGCCGCTGCCTGGGAGGCTTCTTCGGCGTTGCGGGCAACTTCCTGCACCGTGGCGGTCATTTCGTGCATGGCGGTTGCGACCTGGTCGGTCTCGACTTTCTGGCTGTTGACCCCGGCACTGGTCTGTTCGGTGACCGCCGACAATTCTTCGGCGGCGCTGGCGATCTGAGTCACGCCATCACGGATGCCGCTGATGAGGTCGCGCAGCGTCACGCCCATGCGCGCGATGCCCTGTTGCAGTACGCCCAGCTCATCGCGACGGGTGACGATCACATCCTGCGACAGGTCGCCACTGGCGATGCGTTCGACCACGGTCAGGGTTTCGCGCAGCGGACGGGTGATCTGGCGGGTGATGATGACGGCAGCAATGATGCCGACCAACAACGCCAGCAATGTGCTGACCAGTTGCAACGTGCGCGCCTGGGCGCTTTCGGCGTCGCGACGGTCGAGCTGGATCTGGTACAGCTGTTCGCTCAGGGAAACGATGGTCGCGCCCTGGTCGGTCATTTCCTTGCGCGCCTGCACCACGTCGGCCGTGGCCGATTTGAAGGCCTGCACGGCGCTGCGGTATTGCACCAGGGTGGTTTCCAGCTGACGCAGTTCGTCCTGATGGACGCTGGCAAAATATTCGTTCAGCGGCTTGAGCGAAGCAATCGCCGCGTCCAGTTGGGCGAAGGCCTTGCGTTCGGTATCGGCGTTGGGGTTGGCGGTGTAGCCGCGCACTTCATAGCGAGCGAGCATGAACGCCTGCTTGGCTTCAGTGATGGCCTGGAACTGGGCGAAGCGTTCATCGTTGAGGGCCATTTGCTTCACATCGGCGTCGATGGCCTCGATCAGCTTGTAGGCCGTTTCGGCGTTTGCCCCCATGACATCACGAGCGCTGTTGCCGGTGCGGTAAGCGCTGCGCATTTTGTTCAGTGATACCTGATAGGCGCTGATGGTCGCGCTCTGCTCTCTGAGCAGCTTGACGTTTTCCGGGCTCTTGAAGCTGTTGAGCAGCGCGTTCTGTTGCGCGACGAAACCGTCAAGGGTGGTTTGCACATTCTGTGCAGCGGTTTCGTCACCGTTGGCCAGCATGTATTGCAGGCGAGTCACGCGCAGTTTGGTCAGGCCGGCGTTGAGCTGGGTGATGTCGCTCATCCAGTTGCTGCGGTCGATCAGGCCGCCAAGACTGGTCCAGCTGGTCAGGGCCAGCAGGCAGGTCAGGACCAGCACCAGGCCGAAGCCCAGGCCCAATTTCATGTTGACGCTAATGTTGCCAAACCAGCTATTCATCAAATTCCTCCAGGAACGTTGTGCTGCTTATCGTCGGTTGGCTGGAAGATTGTTGTTGTTAAGAGCCAGCAAAAACGTGTAACGGAGCTTTATCGGCGGAAACGGAGGGATCTGTAAGATTTTTTTCCACATCGGGAAAGGCAGGGGGCACAGCGGGCGACTCGGCCTGAAATTCAGGCAAAAAAAAGCCCGCGGGAGAGCGGGCTAAAACCTTAGTTTCTTGAATGAGCGAGGCGATGTTAGCGAATCCCGCGAGGACGTGGGGTGAAGAAAAGTTCATGCAGGGGCTGGCCTCATCGATTGGCTGATCGGCCGTCTGACGCGGGCCTGTCAGTTCAATAGCGCATGCTCGGCACGTACCGAATTCATGAACGCCTGCATCGCCGATGACTGGATGCGATGGCGGCGGGTGATCAATCCGTACGGTGGCAACCGGGCTTCGAACTTGATCGGCAACACGGCGAGCAAGTCACGACCTGGATAATCCTCGACGACCGATATCGGGGTGACGCCGAGCATGTCGGTCTGCTGGACCAATGAGAGCAAGGTCATGATCGAGGTGGTTTCGACGATGCTGCTGGGGATATCGACCCGGGCGTTGTGAAACACCTGGTTGATGATTGCGCGCATCGGGCTCGGGTGTTGTTGCAACACCCAGGTCATGCTCTGTAGCTCGGCCCAGCCCAGTCGGGTCGCCTGCGCCAACGGATTCTGCGCGCCACAAATGACACACAGCGCCTCTTCCCCGAGGCTGTCGAAGAGCAACTCTTCGGCGCGGGCACCGGCGGGAATACGGCCGAGGACAATGTCCAGTTGATCCTGCAACAGCGCTTGTACCAGCACGTCGCTGGTGTCGACCTGGATGCTCATGGACAACCGGGGATGGCTTTGTTTCAGGGTCGCGATGGTGCGCGTCAGCAGTCCCGAAGCCAGCGCCGGAATGGCGCCGACTGCCACCCGGCCGAGGTTGCCGGATTCGAGTGCCACCAGTTCTTCGCGCATGCCGCTGAGCTCGGCGAAGACCATACGTGCGTAGTAAATGACGGTTTCCCCGAATGGGGTGGAGCGCATGCCACGGGGCAGGCGTTCGAACAGCTCGACGCCGAGCAAGTCCTCGGCTTCGTGCAGCATTTTGGTGGCAGCCGGTTGGGTCATGCCGATGTGGTCGGCTGCGCGGCGCAGAGAACCTAATTCCTGCAATGCCAGCATCAGCCGCAGTTGGCGCAGACGCAGTCGACTATGGATGACATTGGCAACAGGAATTCGGGTCATGGGCGGTGCTCGCTGGAAAGTCCGTGGCAAGCCTGACAATAAATGCCAGGCGTTACCAGCAGTGCCGAGTCACAGCAATGATTTCGCCTCGGCGACGTGGGGTTTGCGCAAGCCCACCAGCAGGCCCAGTGCCTTGGAGATCAGCGGCCAGAACAGCATCAGCAGCGCGGCGGTGGTCAGGCTGCCCACCAATGGGTTGGACCAGAAAATTCCCAGCTGTCCGTCAGAAAACAGCATCGACTGACGGAATGCGTCTTCGGCCTTGTCCCCCAGGACGGCTGCCAGCACCAACGGCGCAATCGGATAGCCGAGTTTCTTGAACAGGTAACCCAGCGCACCGAAGCCCAGCATCAGTACCACGTCGAAGAACGAGTTGTGCACCGAGTACGCACCGATGGCGCAGACCATGATGATGATTGGCGCGATGATCGAGAACGGAATGCGCAGGATCGATGCGAACAGCGGCACGGTGGCCAACACCACGATCAGGCTGACCACGTTGCCCAGGTACATGCTGGCGATCAGGCCCCAGACAAAATCGTGTTGCTCGACAAACAGCGTCGGCCCAGGGTGCAGGCCCCAGATCATCAAGCCACCGAGCATCACCGCAGCCGTGGCGGAACCCGGAATGCCCAGCGTCAGCATCGGCAGCAGCGCGCTGGTACCGGCAGCGTGGTCGGCGGTTTCCGGGGCGATCACCCCTTCGATCTCGCCTTTGCCGAAGTTGTCGCGGTTTTTCGAGAAACGTCGCGCCAGACTGTAGCTCATGAACGATGCCGCCGTCGGGCCGCCGGGGGTGATGCCCATCCAGCAACCGACCAGTGTGCTGCGCACGATCGTCCACCAATAACGCGGCAGTCTGGCCCAGGTGCGCAAGATCACCATCGGTGTAATGCGCGCATGTTCGCCGCGAAACACTAGGCCTTCCTCCACCGTGCAGAGGATTTCGCCGATGCCGAACAGGCCGATCACCGCCACTTCAAAACTGATCCCGGTCATCAGGATCGGCTGGTCGAACGTCAGGCGCAGGTTGCCGGAAACCGTGTCCATGCCGACTGCCGCCATGGCGAAGCCAATCATCATCGCGACCACGGTTTTTAATGGCGGGTTCTTGCTCATGCCGATGAAGGTGCAGAACGCCAACAGGTACACCGCGAAGAACTCCGGCGAGCTGAAGGACATGGCGAACGCTGCGATTTTTGTCGACAGGAACGTCAGCAACAACACCCCGCACAACGCACCGATCAGCGCCGAGCTGAACGCGGCGGTCAACGCCTCGGCAGCCCGGCCTTCGCGGGCCATCGGGTAACCGTCGAAGGTGGTCGCCACCGATGAAGGCTCGCCAGGAATGTTGAACAGGATCGAGGTGATCGAGCCGCCAAACAGCGCGCCCCAATACATGCACGACAGCAGGATGATCGCCGACACCGGCGACATGGTGAAGGTCAAGGGCAGCAACAGCGCCACGCCATTGGGCGCGCCGAGACCGGGCAACACACCGACCAGGATGCCCAGCAGAACGCCGATCACCATCAGACCGATGTGGCCCGGGGTCAGGATCAGGTTCATGCCCTGCAACAGGGAATCGAACTCGCTCATTTGAAGGTTCTCCCGGCCAGGGCAATCCAGTCGCCTATTGGGCCGGCATCCAGCGGGACCTTGAACCACAGCGCGAAAATCAGGTAGCTGGCGAGCGCCGCACCGAGGGCAACCGCACCGATCATCCACTTGTCGTAAGGCTTGGCGCGGACCTTGTCGCGCCACATGAACCAGGCAATGAAACAGGCCGACGCGAGGTAGATGCCGGTGAAGGGCATCGCACCGACGAACAGGGCAATGGGCAGGAAAACCGATAGCACTTGCTTGAACGCACTGCGGGTAAGGAATGCAACACTGAGGGCCTGCCAGCGCACCACCGTCAGCACGCCGTTGGCGACGCTCGCCGCACTCAGTATCAGGCCGATATAGAACGGGAAGTAACCCGGTTCAGGGCCGGCATCGCCCCAGCCGATGCCTTGTTCGACACTGCCGAACATCACCACGGCACCGAGCAGGGTAGTAAACAGCGTCAGGCCGAGCTCGACCCAACGGGTACCGACCAGCGCCGGTGAATCCGAAGAATGGGACATCAAACACCTCCAGTAGGTGACGACCGCCCTGGGGCGAGCGGCCCTGTCAACTTCAGTTTTTCAGCCAGCCGGCTTCCTTGAACACCGGGGTGACGCGGGCGACGTCCTTTTCGATGTAGGCGGTCAGGGGCTCGCCTTCGAGGAAAGTCGGCACCAGCGCGTTCTGTTTGACGTACGCCTTGAACTCATCGGTCTGCGTGACTTTGCGCATCAGCTCGACATAAAAGGCCCGTTGTTCGGCA
The DNA here is from genome assembly GCF_051132085.1 of Pseudomonas sp. R1-15. Classification (NCBI taxonomy): domain Bacteria; kingdom Pseudomonadati; phylum Pseudomonadota; class Gammaproteobacteria; order Pseudomonadales; family Pseudomonadaceae; genus Pseudomonas; species Pseudomonas sp. R1-15. Next base: position 787,466 of record NZ_CP071660.1, read on the forward strand.
CTGACATCGCCGGGCATGAACACCGTACGCGGGAAGCGGTACTGATCGATGCCCAGGCCCTGTTCGTGGCAGGTTGGAACATCGGCCCAACTTTTATTCCCGGCGACTTTCTCGGTGTAGCTCATGCGCTCCTTGCTGAATACGCAGAGCGGTTCGACTTGCTCACCGCGCCATTGGCTGATGCTTTCACTGGGGTTGTTGACGTTGGCCGCGATGTGTTTGCCGGCCAGTTGGGTCGCGGCTTCACTGCCGCTCTTGAACGGGATGTACACCAGTTTGCTGTTGTTGGTCTGGTTGAGCAGCAGGGTGAGGGTCTGGTCGACGTCCTTGGACTGGCTGCCCCCCATGCGCAGCTTCGCCGGGTCGGTCTTGGCCGCTTCGTAGAAACCTTTCGCGTCTTTCCACGGCGCGCCCTTGTAGCTCCAGAGGATAAAGTCATCTTCGGCCACGGCGGCAATCGGGGTCAGTTCCTGCCATTGGTAGCCGAGCTTGGAAACCAGTGGCAACAGGTAAACGTTATTGGTGGCGATCACCAGTTTCTCTGCATCGCCCTTGTTCATCTTCATGTCGAGGAAGGCCTCGGCACCGTTGCCGCCACCCTTGTTGAGGACAATGGTGTTGACCTCGAGCAGCTTATGGGTGGTGATGATCGACTGGATCAGGCGACCGAGCTGGTCGGTTCCGCCACCCGGGCCGCCGGCGACGACGATTTCGACATTCTTGTCCGGTTGCCAGGCGGCGTGAGCAAGGGCGGGAAGGACGCCGACGGCAATCAGGGCGCCGCCTAGAAGAAGACGCGATGTGCGACGGACGAATGCATTTCGCATGATGGGCCTCGTTTTTGTCGTTGTTATGAGTGACTTGTCTGCGCGATGAAGCCGCAAGCCTGGCCTGAGTGTGGAAAGGTGCCGGCGCCGCGTCTAGTCAAAACAATACATACACCGATAGCCTGGAGTTATAGCTCGCGAAAAGGAGCGGTGGACATCGTTCAGAGTCGAGGGCTGGGGCTCTTTTTTGAAACAAACAGAAATAGAACCCGAAGGCTGAAAGCGCGCGGTGCCATAACCCGAAGCTATCACCTGATTTCAAGTTTTGATTAGACGGTTATCGCCAGGCCTCCGATAGTGCTCGGCAACGTCTTCAGGCCGACGGCATTTCACAACAATAACAAACGGGGTACATGCCATGGTTCAGGCGAGAGCATTGCTTCATGACCGGGCGTGGCATGGACCCTTGAGGAGTGAAGCATGAAAAAAACCACTATCGCCATGGTCCTGGGTGACCCGGCCGGCATTGGCCCGGAATTGATTGCACGCTTGCTTGCCGAGCCCGAGGTACGCAGCAAGGCCAATATCATTGTGATTGCCGACGAAGCGGAAATGCGTCGCGGCATGCGCATCGCCGGCAGCGAGTTTCCTTATCGCCGGGTGGAGACCCTGGACGTGTTGGAGTTCGTCGATGACACGCCGCTGTTCCATGACTTTCGCGGCGATACAGTCGGCGAGTTCCCCCGTAGCGAGGCCAGCGTGATTGGCGGTCGCTACAGCCTCGACACTCTGGAAAAGGCCCTGCGCCTGACCGAAGCCGGGACCACCGACGCGATCCTGTTCGGGCCGCTGAACAAGACCTCGCTGCACATGGCGGGCATGGCCCACAGCGATGAACTGCACTGGTTTGCCGAGTTGCTGGATTTCCACGGACCGTTCTGCGAATTCAACGTGCTCGACAATCTTTGGACTTCACGCGTGACCTCCCATGTGGCCCTGTCCGCAGTGCCGGGCCTGCTCAGCGAGCAGCGGGTGGTGGAAGCGATTCAACTGATCGACACCGCCCTCAAGCGCAATGGCCTGGAGCAGCCGCGAATCGGTGTTTGCGGCTTGAACCCGCACAACGGCGACAACGGTTCGTTCGGTCGCGAGGAGCTGGACATCATCGGTCCGGCCGTACGCTCGGCGCGGGCGCTGGGCATCGCGGCGCAAGGGCCGTATCCGGCAGACACGATCTTTCTCAAGGTCCAGGGCGATGCCAATGCATTCGACGCTGTCGTGACCATGTATCACGACCAAGGCCAGATCGCGATCAAGTTGATGGGTTTCTCCCGTGGCGTGACGGTGCAGGGCGGCTTGCCGATTCCGATCACCACCCCGGCCCACGGCACCGCTTTTGATATCGCGGGGCAGGGCAAGGCCAACGTCGGTGCTACGCGTCAGGCCTTCGAAATCGCATGCCGGATGGGGCGCAACCGGCACTGATCCTGGAAGCAATGCGGTCAGTTGTGGGAGCGAGCCTGCTCGCGATTACGGTAGTACAGACACATTTTCAGTGGCTGATACACCGTTTCGCGAGCAGGCTCGCTCCCACATTTGTTTGTGTATGGCTGATAACCCGATCTGCTCTCTTACTCGGATGTGCTATCACCTCAGGCTATCGGCGGATACGCATAAGTGATTATCCGCAGTCCTCGGACGCTGGCTAAAGTCGGCCCATCGGATGCCGGAGCCCCTTCCTGAAAAGGCTCTGCGCACACGACCGACAATGACAAGAAGCCGCAGCCCAAGGAACTGTATTTCATGAAAATCAAAGCGATCCGTACCCGCGTTTTCGAGTGGAAGGGCAAAGTCGTCCCGCCCCAGGCGCACTTCTGCACCAACGCCAGCGACATCCTGTTCGAGCGCGGCGACGCGATGGGCTCCTTCCGTTTCCACGGCTGGCTGGTGGTGGAAGTCGAGACCGACAACGGCCTCGTCGGCATCGGTAACTGCGCCCTGGCACCGCGTGTGGCCAAGGAAATCATCGACACCTATCTGGCACCGATCGCCATTGGCGAAGATCCTTTTGACAACGAATACATCTGGCAGAAAATGTACCGTCAGAGTCACGCCTGGGGCCGAAAAGGCATCGGCATGGCGGCGATCTCGGCGATCGACATCGCGATCTGGGACATCATGGGCAAGGCCGTCAACAAGCCGGTGTTCAAGTTGCTCGGCGGTCGCACCAAGGAAAAGATCTGGACTTACGCTTCCAAGCTCTACGCCAACGACAACCTCGATCTGTTTCTCGAAGAGGCCCAGGGCTATCTCAACCAGGGTTTCACCGCGCTGAAGATGCGCTTTGGCTACGGTCCGAAAGACGGTCCGGCGGGGATGCGCCGCAACATCGAACAAGTGCGCGCCCTGCGGGAACTGGCCGGCCCTGACGTCGATATCATGCTCGAATGCTACATGGGCTGGACCCTGGAATACGCGAGGCGCATGTTGCCGAAGCTGGCCGAGTTCGAACCGCGCTGGCTGGAAGAACCGGTGATCGCCGACGACATCGAAGGCTACATCGAACTGAAGAAGATGGGGATCATGCCGATCTCCGGAGGCGAGCACGAGTTCACCTCCTACGGCTTCAAAGACCTGTTGGAACGCCGCGCCGTCGACGTCATCCAGTACGACACCAACCGCGTCGGAGGCATCACTGCCGCGCGCAAGATCAACGCCATGGCCGAAGCCTGGTCGGTGCCGGTCATTCCCCATGCCGGGCAGATGCACAACTACCACTTGACGATGTCCACCACCGCCTCGCCGATGGCCGAGTTTTTCCCGGTTTTCGACGTCGAGGTTGGCAACGAACTCTTCTACTACGTGTTCAAGGGCGAGCCGCAACCGGTCAACGGGTACATCCAGCTCGACGACAACACGCCGGGCCTGGGCCTGGAAATCTCCGACGAATACCTGAGCGACTTCAACATCATCGAGTGACCTGGACGCGCCGTACATGAGCGTAATGCTGTTCACTCAAGAAAAGATGAAGGACCTGTGGCGAGGGAGCTTGCTCCCGCTGGGCCGGGCTGGCGCTCCAGCGCGAAGCGGCCCCAAACCTACCGAATGCGGAGCATCAGGCACACCGCGCCCGCCGGTCTACGACTGCTTCGCAGTCGAGCGGGAGCAAGCTCCCTCGCCACGGGTTGGTCGATTGCCTTGAGTGAATAGCGTTACGTACATGAGCGGCGCCTACCCTGATTTCTGGAGGCCACCATGCGCCTGATTCAATTTGAAAACTTCGCCGGAGAGCGCCGGGTCGGCGTCGTCGATGGGGCACTTGTTCAAGTGCTCAAAGGAACCCGCAATACCCGTGAACTGGCGCTTGCAGCGATCCGCGGCAATCGCAGCCTGCATGAAGAAGTCGCTTCGCGCGGCACCGAGCCGGGCCCGGATTACGCAGCGCTGTTGCACCAAGGCAAAGTCCTGCCGCCGCTGGATCACGAAGATCCGGCTCATTGCCTGATCAGCGGCACCGGCCTGACACATCTGGGCAGCGCCTCGGCGCGGGACAAGATGCACCAGCATGACGGTGAGGTCGAGGCCGGCATGACCGACACCATGCGCATTTTCAAATGGGGGATCGAGGGCGGCAAGCCGGCGCCGGGGCAGGTCGGCGCGCAACCGGAATGGTTCTACAAGGGCGACGGCAGCATCGTCGTGCGCCCCGGCGCGGACTTCCCGGTGCCTCCGTTTGCCGAAGATGCCGGCGAAGAGCCGGAGCTGACCGGCCTCTACGTGATTGGCGACGACGGCCTGCCGTATCGCATCGGTTATGCATTGGGTAACGAGTTCTCCGACCACGTCATGGAGCGGCGCAATTACCTGTACCTCGCCCACTCGAAACTGCGCAGTTGCTCCTACGGCCCGGAGCTGCGCGTCGGGGAGTTGCCCAGGCATCTGGTCGGCACCAGTCGCATCGAGCGCAATGGCGAAACCCTCTGGGAGAAGGCTTTTCTCAGCGGCGAGGACAACATGTGCCACAGCCTGGCCAACCTGGAATTTCACCATTTCAAGTACGCGCAGTTCTTGCGGCCGGGTGATGTCCATGTGCACTACTTCGGCACCGCTACCCTGTCGTTCGCCGACGGAGTGAAGACACAGCCGGGGGATCGTTTCCGGATCAGCCTCGATGAGTTCGGTGCGCCGCTGGTCAACGGTATCGGCGAGAGTGCCCAGCCGCTGCCCATCGGCCAGGTGCGTGCGCTCTAAGCCCTCAACAGGAAAATGCCCTCATGACATTGCCACAGGGATACAACTACATCGGCGGCCGTCGCAGCGCCAACGGCACCCTGCAACTGCAAAGCTTCGATGCGAGCACCGGCGAGCCCTTGCCCGGCACCTTCTTCCAGGCATCCGAAGCCGAAGTGGATGCCGCCGCCAAGGCCGCCGCTGCGGTTTACCCGGATTACCGCAACCTGAGCGCGGAAAGACGCGCTTCGTTTCTCGATGCAATCGCCGAGGAAATCGACGCGCTGGGCGATGACTTCATCGCTACCGTGTGCCGCGAAACCGCATTGCCTGCCGGGCGCATTCAAGGGGAGCGCGGTCGCACCAGCAGCCAGTTGCGTCTGTTTGCAAGCGTGCTGCGTCGTGGCGACTTCTACGGTGCGCGGATTGACCGCGCATTGCCCGATCGCCAGCCACTGCCACGTCCGGATCTGCGTCAATACCGCATCGCCCTGGGGCCGGTGGCGGTGTTTGGCGCGAGCAACTTTCCGCTGGCCTTTTCCACGGCCGGCGGTGACACCGCTTCGGCGCTGGCAGCGGGGTGCCCGGTAGTGTTCAAGGCCCACAGTGGCCATATGGCGACTGCCGAGTGGGTGGCGGACGCGGTCATCCGTGCCGCTGAACGGACTGAAATGCCGGCCGGCGTGTTCAACATGATTTATGGCGGGGGTGTCGGTGAATGGCTGGTCAAGCATCCGGCCATTCAGGCGGTGGGCTTCACCGGTTCGCTTAAGGGTGGCAACGCCTTGAGCCACATGGCCGCCACCCGGCCACAGCCGATTCCGGTGTTCGCGGAAATGTCGAGCATCAATCCGGTGTTCCTGCTGCCCGAAGCGTTGGCGGTACGCGGCGAGCAGATCGCGGCGCAGTTGGCCGGTTCGGTGACGTTGGGATGCGGTCAGTTCTGTACGAATCCGGGTTTGGTCATTGGCCTGCGCTCGCCGCAGTTCAGCCTGTTTCTGGAACGCTTCTGCGCGAGCATGAACCAGCAACCGCCACAAACCATGCTCAACTTGGGCACCCTGGCCAGTTACAGCCGCGGTCTCGGTGAACTGCACGAACATCCGGGCCTGACGCACCTGGCGGGCAAACCGCAACAGGGCAACCAGGCGCAGCCGCAGGTGTTCAAGGCCGATGTCAGCCTGTTGCTCAAGGGCGATGCATTGCTTCAGGAAGAAGTGTTCGGGCCGACCACCATCGTCATCGAAGTGGAGAATCGGACACAGTTGGCGGCGGCGCTGCACGGCCTGCGCGGACAATTGACGGCCACGTTGATCGGTGAGGCTGATGAATTACTGGAGTACCGTTGGCTGACAGAAGTACTGCAGGAAAAAGTCGGGCGGATCCTGCTCAACGGTTATCCGACCGGGGTGGAGGTGTGCGAGGCGATGGTGCACGGCGGACCGTATCCGGCGACATCCGATTCACGAGGAACATCAGTGGGCACGTTGGCCATCGATCGTTTCCTGCGGCCGGTGTGTTTCCAGAATTACCCGGATGCGTTGTTGCCCCAGGCATTGCAGAACGGCAATCCGCTAAGGATTCGGCGGCTGGTGGATGGGGAGGTAACTGATCGAGCGCTGTGAGCGGCGCGATCGTTGAATCCGAAGTTTTTTTTCACATCGCTTTCACTGCCTGCCTACGTCGGCCGCTCTACTGTCGCGCCATCGAATTACTGGGTGGATGCCGTCGGGGCGGCTTGATGTGGAACTGAGACTGAGTCTTTTCGGCCTGACGCGCTCGATCGATAGGCGCCGTTTTGCCCGTTACCAAAACACCGTGGTCGTGCTCGCCTCGGCGCTGCTGGCTGTCCCGTTGGTCCTGTGGCTACTCAGCCCGGCAGCGGTGCCGGACCTGGCCCACGGCAACGTCGCCGGCGCCCGGGCCCTGGCCGATGGCTGGGCCAAGGGCGAAATGATCGTGCTGGTGCGCCATGTCGAGCGCTGCGATCACTCCAAGGCTGCTTGCCTGGGTGACCGCGAAGGCATCACCGACCGCGCCCGTGCCGTTGCGGTGGGGCTCGGGGCCCGGTTCGAACAACTGGGCCTGGACCACGTCGACCTTTACAACAGCCCACGGGTGCGCACCGCGCAGACGGCGGGCTACATGTTCAACAAGGTGAGCGCCGGTGACGATTGGCTGTTCGACTGCCGACATGACCTGCTACGCAATGCCCTGGCCCACAAAGTGGCCGGTCGCAACCTGATCCTGGTCACCCACAGCGAATGCATGCAGGCGATGGAAACCGCGCTTCTGCGCCCGACCTCGACGTTCGGCTACGGTGCTTCGCTGTTTGTTTCCATCGCCCAGCCACAAGCGCCACGGTTGCTCGGTTTTATCGAAGCCCCTGACTGGCGCTCGGTGACATTCCAGTAATTCTTCCCACGACCAGGACCGCTCATGCTGACGTCTGCCCGCGCCCGTTTCTACGGGCTCAACCTCGGAATTCCCTTGGCCTGTGCCGCCGTGGTGTTCCTGCTGTTCGATCTGACCCGTATCGACATAACCATCAGCAATCTTTTCTATGACCCGTTGCACCAGGTCTTTCCGTTGGGGCATGTGCGGCTGTTCGAGCAAATCACGCACAAATGGGCCAGGGCCATTCCGAACTGGACGGGGGAGGCGGCCGTCATCGGTGCCGTGTTGTCGTTTTTATGGCCGCTGCTCACACCGGAAAAACGCCCTGGGCTACTTCGCGTACTGGACAGAACCCGACTGGCGAAACCGCTACGTTTTGCCTACAAACACCGGCGCGATTTCCTCTACGTTGTCTTCGCCTTTTCGCTCAGTACCGGGGTTATCCATTACCTCAAGGGCCATACCAGCGTGTACTGCCCGGTGGAAACCAGCCAATACGCCGGCAAGATCGAACACAAGGAATGGTTCCAGAATTTCGACCTGCTGAAAGTCGCCGGTGACGGCCGTTGCTGGCCGGGTGGCCATGCGTCCGGAGGCTTCACCCTGCTGGCGCTGTACTTCGTCGCCCGTCGTTATCGCTGGCGTCATTCCAAAGCGGTGATGTATGGGGCGTTGGCCTTGGGACTGGTTTACGGCACCACACGTGTCCTGCAGGGTTGGCACTACATGTCCCATACCTTCTGGGCGGGGATCTTTGTCTGGTTGAGCTGTTGGTTGATGGCGCTGGTGTTTTATGGACGAGGCGCCTTGGAGCAGCCGCTGTCGAATCGACAGCGCACGGTGCCGCCCGTCGTGCCGGCGTTGGGCAACGCGCCTTCCTCCGCCTGAACGGCAGGCCTGAAAACTGCGGAAGCGCGGGTCAGCCAAGCCATTTGGACGCATCCTGTGAGATGCGTCTCTTTTTTACGCAGAAAGTTTTTCCTCTCCTGAACTGACGGCGATATGCGCGGTCTGGTATGCGCGCAACGCTGTGCCTGCATCCGGTTGGCCTGCTCGCACGCTTGCTGTCATTTCTGTATCGAGGGATCGAACATGTCCGTAATTGCCTTAGGGACGAGGCTTGTCGCTGCGTCGCTATATTTTCTAGCGATGAACATCGCCGTTGCCGCGCCCACCCCCGGCGATACGGACCTGATCCGCGAACGCCAGGACCGCCTGCTCGAAGAACAGCGCCGGCGCCTTGAAGAACTCAAAGACCTGCCGGGCAAATCCGCCGCGCCCCAGGCCCCCACCACGCCGGCCGACAGCCGTTGCTTTCCGATCAAGACCATCGAGCTCAAGGGCGCCGATGCCTTGTCCGAACGTGAGCGTCAACGTCTGCTCAAGCCTTACATCGGTCAATGCCTGGGCGTGCCGCAGCTTAACCAGCTGCTCAAAGCCATCACCGACCATTACCTGGAAAAAGGCCTGGTCACCAGTCGCGCCTATTTGCCACAACAGGACTTGTCCAGCGGACATCTGCAAGTGCTGGTGGTCGAGGGACGGCTGGAAGGGCTGAAGGGGGAAGAGGGCAGTGGCTTGTCCGAACGGGAACTGGCCATGAGCTTTCCCGGCAAGCCGGGCGAGTTGCTCAATCTGCGGGAAATCGAGCAGATGGTCGATCAACTGAACCGCTTGCCGTCCAATAACGTGGCGATGGAACTGACGCCGGGGCAGAACATCGGCGGCAGCGAAGTGCTGGTCAGGAACACCCCGCAGAAACCCTGGCGCGCCGGCCTGTCACGGCATAACGATGGGCAGAAGAGCACCGGCGAGCAGCAATGGGGCGCTTCCCTGGACTGGGACAACCCCTTGGGCCTGGCAGATCAACTGGCTCTGCGTGGCGGCCACGACGCCCTCAGCGATCATCAGAAAACCTCGCGCAACGGCATGCTTTATTACAACCTGCCGTTTGGCTGGTGGAACCTGACCTACAGCTATAGCCAAAGCGAGTACAGGGCACTGGGCCAGGCCAACGGCTTCAATTTCAAGCAGAGCGGCGACAGCCAGAATCATCAGTTGCGCCTGGAGCGGGTGATCCACCGCGATGCGCTGAGCAAGACCTCCCTCAACACCGGGCTGGCCTACCTGCGCACCAACAATTTCGTCGAAGACAGCAAACTCGCCGAAAGCAGCAATCGCATCAGCGAAGCGCAATTTGGTATCAATCACGGGCGGCGGATCGGCACTGCTTTTGTCAACCTCGACCTGGGCATGCAGGATGGTATCGGTGCCCTCGACGCCCAGGGCGATCACGACCCCGGGCCTGGCCTGCCGGATGCGCGTTATCGCAAATACACCGCCACCCTCAGCTACCTGCAACCCTTTGTACTGGGCGGCGAGTCTTTCAGTTTCAGCAGCCTGATGACCGGTCAGCGCAGTGAAGACGCCCTGTTCAGCCCGCAGCGCATGAGCCTGGGCGGGTTGTCGTCGATTCGGGGCTACAAGGACCAGACACTGTCCGGCGACAGCGGCGGCTACTGGCGCAACGACCTGCGCTGGAGCCGGCCGGTGACGCTGCAATGGCTGCGTCCGGTGTTCGCCGAGTACGGCACCAGTCTGGGTTATGACCAAGGCGTGATCCGCGGCAACCGCTACAGCGGTGACGAGCACGGGCGCATGTCAAGCAACTCGTTGGAGCTGTTCGCCCGGGGTGAGCATCTGAACGCCAGCGTCACTTTTGCCCATTCCCTGGAACGCCCGGACGCCCTGACCGAGCGCGAAGCGCCGATCTATTTCCGCGTGGATTTTTCTATTTAACGCCGCTGCAACGAGACCTTGATCATGGACGACCGCCAATACGCCTTCCTGGCCCGCCAGCCTTCCGCTGCCCTGAAAACCCGTGACGCCTTCTGGGGCATGCCCAAGCGTGGGCTGGCGTTCCTGTTGATCAATGTCATGTTCTGGCAGCCGCTGTGGGCCCAGGCCGAGGGCATCGTCGTCAGCGCTCCGGGCACCAGTCTCGGCCAGGCCGGCAATGGCGTGCCGATCGTCAACATCGCCAAACCCAATGGCAGTGGCCTGTCTCATAACCAGTTCAAGGATTACAACGTCGGCAGCAACGGCGTGATCCTCAACAACGCCACCAAACCCGCCCAATCCACGCAGTTGGGCGGGGTCATCCTCGGCAACCCGAACCTCCAGGGCACGGCCGCCAAAACCATCCTCAACGAGGTCAACGGCGGCAGCCCCAGCCAGTTGCGCGGCTACACCGAAGTGGCGGGGCAGTCGGCTCACGTCATCGTCGCCAACCCTTATGGCATCACCTGTAACGGCTGCGGTTTCATCAATACGCCGAAGGCGACCCTGACCACGGGCAAACCGATCATCGAAAACGGCCAGGTGGGCCGCTATCAGGTGGACCAGGGCAGCGTCGCCATTGAGGGCGCGGGCCTAAATGCCAACAACGTCGACCGCTTCGAAATCATCACCCGCAGCGCCAGAATCAATGCCGAGATCCAGGCGAAGAATCTGACCATCGTTGCCGGGCGCAACGACGTCAACGCCGACACGCTCGACGCTACCGCTCGCGCCGACGACGGCAGCACCCAACCGGAGCTGGCAATCGATTCCTCGGCCCTGGGCGGCATGTACGCCGGCACGATCAAACTGGTGGGCACCGAGGCCGGCGTCGGTGTGAAGCTGGACGGCAAAATGGTTGCCAGTGGTGGTGATATCCAGCTTGATGCCAATGGCCGTCTGAGCCTGGCCGAGACAGCGGCGACCGGGGCTGTCGATATCCACGCCAAAAGCCTGGAAACCCGTGGCCAGGTGTACGCCGGCACTCGACTCGAGGCCAACACCCAGGGTGACCTGACCAGCCAGAAAAACCTGGTGGCGCGCGACAGCATCCGCCTGGACAGCGGCGGCACGTTGACCAACAACGGTATTGTCGAGGCCGGGGTCAACGCCGATAACAGCCGAAATACCGGGGGCGATGTCACCCTTACGGCAAGGCAACTGAACAACGCCGGCAAGACGGTCATCGCCAGTCGCGACCTGACCGTCACGACCACCGCGGCGCTGAACAACCAGGGCGGCACGCTTAGTGGCGGGCGCAAGACCACGATCACCGCCGACGTTGTGGATAACCGCAACAAAGGCCGGATCCTCGGCAATAGCGAACTGCAGTTGAACGCCAATCGGGTCCTGAATGCCCAGGGCGGGCTGATCAACAGCCAAGGGACTCTGATCGCCCATCTGGGCCATCTGGACAACAACTCGGGCGAACTCTCCAGCCTGAACAGCGCGACCCTGATCCTCGGCAGCCTGGACAACCTGACCGGCCTGGTGATGGCCGGCAGAAACCTCGACATCACCAACACGGGCGCGATCAACAACCAGGGCGGCGAGCTGTCCAGCCAAGGCGCCATGAGTGTGCGCACCGGCAGCCTGAGCAACCGCGACAAGGGCACCGTCGCCGCCAACGACACGTTGTCGGTCACGGCGACAGGCCAGGTGGACAACGCCCAGGGCGGGCTGATCGCCAGCCGTACCGCCGGCATCGAACTGGATGCCGGGCGCCTGGACAACGCCAAGGGCACGCTGCAAGGCCAAGGGCTGGTGACCGTGGATGTGGCGGGCGACATCGATAACCAGGGCGGCAGCATCATCGCTCGGGACGCCGACCTGAATGTCTTCGCAAACAATCTAGACAACCGTGGCGGCGTACTGTCCAGCGTCAAGGCCGCGCTCCAGGCGCGGGCCACAGGTGTGCTGAGAAACGGTTATGACGCGAACCGTCAGGGCGGCACGATCCAGGCCCAGGGGCTGTATATCAAGGCTTTGGCCGGGCTGTTCAACGACGGTGGGCGCATCGCCGCACAAGCGGGCGATGTGGTAATCGATAACGCCGGTGTGGATGTCGACAACCGCAACGGCGGGATCTACGCCGTTGGCAACCTCCGAGTCATTGGCCGCGCACTGGACAACAGCAGCGGCGGACAGGTCAGCGCCAATCGCATCGACCTCGATCTCTCGGGGGCTCTGAACAATAACGCCGGCATTATTGAAAGCCAGGACAGCCTGGATATCCTGGCCGCCAGCCTGAGCAACCAGAAGGGCCAACTGCGCACCTTGGGCAAGGCCAGCACGACGGTATTCCAGATTGGCGGCCTGTTCGACAACAGCGACGGCACTTTGGAAACCGCCAGCCAGGATGTGGGCCTGGACACCGGCAGCCTGCATAACGTGGGTGGCGAGTTGTTGCACACGGGCCTGGGATTGTTCGGCATCAGCCAGGCCAACCTGGGGCAGGCCGGCGGTCGCCTGGTGACTTACGGCAATCTGACCGTGAAGGCTGATCGCTGGACCAACAGCACCGCGATTCAGGCCGGGAAACTGGTCGTTGAAGTCGACCAATTCACTCAGACCGCCACGGGCCAGTTGCTCAGTACCGATAGCATGGTGGGCCGTGGCACCGACTGGCGCGTCGACGGCCTGGTCGGCAGCGATGGCGCCATCGACCTGCAACTGACCGGCGAATATGCCGGTAATGGCCGCCTGAGCAGTCTCGGCAGCTTGGGGCTCAAGGCCGCGCTGATCAATCTGGAGGCGGGCGGCAGTATTGCCGGCGGCGACAGCACAACCGTCGTGGTCGATGGCGTTCTCAACAGCTACGGTCGGCTGACCTCGGCGGCGGACATGAGCGTCACTGCCGCCACCATCAACAACTACGGCACGTTGGGCAGTGCTGACGGACTCGGCGTATCGACCGGCGACCTGCTCAACGAGCACGGATTGATTTTCAGCGGCGCCGATACCCGCCTGCGGGTAAACAGCCTGACCAACCGTTACGCCGACATCTACAGCCTGGGCAACCTGAGCATCGATCGCGACGGCCTCGGCACCCGCGCCCGCAGCATCCTCAACAGTTCCGGTACGTTGCAAAGCGACGGCAGCATGCGCCTGGCGGCCAGCACCATCGACAACGTCCGCGAGGTATTGACCTCCCATGACGCCGGCATCTACACCGCCTCCATCAGGGAAGTGGCCTGCCTCGAAGGCGTCAACGCCGGTGACTGCAGCGGCGGCAAGGAAAACCACGTCTGGCAGATCGTCCAGCGTGACAAGTTCGAAGTCACCGCGGCCAGCGCCGCTTCCAGCATCACCACCGGCGGCAATCTGGATATCCAGGGCGACAGCCTGACCAATCGGAGCAGCAGCATTGGCGTCGGCGGGGCACTGACCGCCAACCTCGTCAGCCTGGACAACATCGGTATCGAGACCGGTGAGATCGAAACCTCGCGCACCTTTATGTCCGAACGTACGCGCAGTCCGGGTGGCTGGCGCGCCGCCGCGAATGATTTCACCAACAGGTACTGGTTGCAGAGCCCGGGATACAACGTCAACGACCTGGGCGGCCTTGAAGCGGCGATGAGTCGTTTCATCGGCATGACCGAGCGTGAGCTGCCCCAGTTCCGCACCCAGACCAGTACCACCGATAACCAGACCTATGCCGCGATCATCCAGGCCGGTGGTGCCGTTGATGTTCGCACCCAGGGCAACGCCGACAACAGTGTCGTGCGCGGGGGCTACAACTACGTCGGTGCCGGGCCGCGTACCGATACCCAGGCGGACACTGCATTCTCGACCCGCATCAACGTCAATCGGCAGCTGCCGCCGGACCTGACCCAGCAGCAGGTCGATCCGCTCACCTTGCCGGGCTTCGATTTGCCCACCGGGCAAAACGGACTGTTCCGCATGAGCGGCGACGGCTCGGCCACGCCGACCCAAGGCGCGGGGCTGACCCAAGTGCGTGGCCTGCCGGACCGTTCGTTCCAGGCCAACCCGCAAAAATACCTGATCGAGACCAACCCGGCGCTGACCGACCTGCGCCGGTTCATGAGCTCGGACTACCTGCTGACAAATCTGGGCTACGACCCGGACACCGCCGCCAAGCGCCTGGGCGACGGTTTCTACGAGCAACGCCTGATCCAGCAAGCCGTGATCGCCCGCACCGGCCAGCGCTTCCTCGACGGCCAGACCTCCGATGACGGCATGTTCAAGTACCTGATGAACAACGCCATCGCCAGCAAGGACGCGCTCAAATTGTCGTTGGGCGTGAGCCTCACCGCCGAACAGATCGCGGCCCTGACCCATGACATCGTCTGGATGGAAACCCGGACGGTGAACAACCAGCAGGTGTTGGTGCCGGTGCTGTATCTGGCCCAGGCCAACCATCGGCTGGCGGCCAATGGTGCGTTGATCCAGGGCTCCGATGTAAGCCTGATCGCTGGTAAGAACCTGAGTAACTCCGGGACTTTGCGCGCCTCAAGCAACCTGAGAGTCGCGGCCGGCGACAACCTGGTCAACAGCGGTTTGCTGGAAGCGGGAAGTCGCCTCGAGGCGCTGGCCGGCAAGGACCTCACTAACAGGGCCGGCGGCATCATTACCGGGCGGGACGTCAGTGTCGTTGCCCTCACGGGCGACGTGATCAACGAACGTACCGTCACCACTCACGAAAGCAGCAGCGGCTACCGCACCGAACGCACCGACTTCATCGACAGCGCGGCCCGCATCGAAGCGGGAAACAACCTGACCATCAGTGCCGGGCGTGACATCAACAACGTCGGCGCAGTGCTGAAAAGCGGGACCGACACCACGCTCAATGCCTCGCGCGATGTCAATCTCGTCGCCGCCGAACGCATCACCAGCGGCACTCGCGGCCGGCATCGTGACCAGGATATCAAGCAATACGGCTCCAGCCTCGACAGCGGCCGCGACCTGACCGCCAACGCCGGCCGCAACCTCCTCGTCGTCGCCAGCCAGATCGACGCCAAGCGCGACGTCACCCTCGCCGCCAAAGAAAACCTGACCATCGCCTCGGCTGCGGATGAACAGCACTCTTACGGCAAGAGCAAGAAGGTCACCAGCCAAGAGGATCATGTCAACCAAGTAGCTTCGACGGTCAAGGCGGGGCGCAACGTTGCCGTGAGTGCGGGGCAGGACCTGGCGCTGATTTCCAGCAAGGTCAACGCTGCTAACGAGGCCTATTTCGTGGCGGGTGGCAGGCTTGAGCTGCTGGCTGCGCAAAACAGCCACTATTCGCTGTACGACATGAAGAAAAAAGGCGGGTGGGGGAGTAAGAAAACTCAGCGGGATGAGGTGACCAAGGTTACGCATGTGGGCAGCCAGATCACCACGGGCGGTGACCTGGTATTGCTCAGCGGGAGTGACCAGCGTTATCAGGCGGCCAAGCTGAACAGTGGCAATGACCTGACGTTACAGAGCGGCGGTTCGATTACCTTCGAGGGCGTCAAGGACCTGAGCCAGGAAAGCCATACAAAGAGCGATTCAAGTCTGGCTTGGAACTCGATGAAGGGGAAAGGCCACACCGACGAAACCTTGATTCAAAGCCAATTGCAGGCTCAGGGGAATGTGGCCATCAAAGCGGCCGATGGCTTGAAAATCGATATCAAGCACATCAACGAGAAAACCGTCAGCCAGACCATCGATGTCATGGTCAAGGCTGATCCCAAGTTGGCGTGGCTCAAGGAGGCCGAGCAGCGAGGGGATGTGGATTGGCGGCTGATAAAGGAAACCCACGAGTCGTTTAAATACAGCCATTCGAGCCTGGGCCAGGGCGCGATGCTGGCGATCATTATCATCGTTACCGTGCTGACGGCGGGTACTGCAACCGCCGCTACAGTCGGCGCCAGTGCTGGCAGCGCTGCTGCTGGGGCGGCAACTGCCGCAGGTGCGTCAGCTGCCACGGCTGCGACTGTAGGCGCTGCTGCATCGGCCGCCGCAACGGCGAGCTTTTCGGCAGCAGTCGCGCAAACGGCGGTCAGTACGATCAACAACAAGGGTGATCTGGGGGCGACCTTCAAGGACGTCTTTTCGTCAGACAACCTGAAAAACTACGTAATCGCCGGGATCACGGCCGGTTTTACCAAGGGCGTCATCGACCCCGCGCTCGGCGGCAATACGGTGCCGTTCAATAACCTCACGAAGGGTTTTGATTTAAATACGCTTCAAGGCGTGGGTGGCTTTGCGCTGCATGCCGGGGCTCAGGGTGTTGCGGGAGGCGTCATCAAGACCGCCATCAATGGCGGTAGCCTCGGTCGGAACCTCAGTGATGGGTTGGTCTATCAGGCAAGTACCATCGCAGCGGCCACAACGTTCAATTTTGTCGGTGGTTATGCCCAGGACCATTGGCAAACCGCGAAGAATGCGGGCGATACCACAGGCATGACCATGTGGGCCGAAGGCGGCGTCGCTCGTACTGCCATGCACGCATTGGCGGGAGGAGCGATCTCCAGCGCTACCGGTGGCGACTTCAAGACCGGCGCCATCGCGGCGGGTGCCAGCCAGGCCATGGCTGGAGAACTTAATTCGATTTTCGATACACAGCCTGATCTGCGACAAGCGGTTTCTCAGGTTGTCGGTTTGACGGCCGCTGGTCTTGCTGGCGGTGATGTCGAGAAAGCCTCTTGGGTCGCGTTGATGGCTGACGAATACAATCGTCAGCTTCACCAGAAAGAGACCGTTGCACTTGAGAAACTGCAAAAGGAAACACCTGAAAAATCTTATGAATTGAAAGCGGCTGCGTGTGCTCTGGTTCATTGTTCCGCCTCGGTTCCGGTGGACGATCCAAACTACCAGGCGGTCAAAGCGCTTGAGGCGGACGGCAAGGGATTCTCAGGTGCGCAAAGCGCGCTGATTGCAACCGGTGCCTATGACGAATATTCGAAGTGGGACCAGGCCAATGACGACCTGCTGGTAAACGATAAGGAGCTCAGACAGTCGTCCCAGGCAAGCCGCGCGGTACTCGGCGCGATAGGGGCCGCGGCAGGATTCGGCGGCGCGATACTTTCCACGCCCGCTTGTATCACCGGAGCCGGTTGCGCTATACCTGCGTTCTCCGGTCTGGGCGGCGCAGCGTCGTTTGTCGATGGGTGGCAGGCCACCGGGCAGCTGTTCGCTCCTTACGATTACACGCAAGGAAGCAAGGTACTCGCGTCCTTCGACAGCGCAACCTATCCAGGCGACGTAAACCCCCTCCGCGACTATGGAACCGAGGCCGCCAAGGCCGCGATGGAAATAGCGTTGCTCAAGGGCGCAGGGAAATACCTTGATGGGAGTGGGGCTTCGGTACTGGTTTCGGGGGTTAAAGGGGGTGGAGCAAAAGTAACGGCGGGGTCAGTAGAAAAGCAAGCGACGCCTAGTTTTCCCAATCAGTTTCCAGACCACCCAACAGGTGTTCCAACACTTATCTCAGATACGAAGTTGACTCAAGGCGCAGGAAAGTACAATTATATTGTTCTTGAAGATGGTCAGTTAGTAATAGGACGAAAATTTAATGATGTAGGTGGTGGTCATATTGATCTCGCGAATGGTAAGCCGGTTATTGCTGCGGGAGAGGTAAAAATTGTGAACGGCAATGTTAAATATATTGATAACACATCAGGGCACTATGAACCCTCTGGTCCCGCTGCTCAAGCCGCAGCAGAAAATGCATTTTCTAAAAAAGGGCTTGATGTGGGAGGTAAGTACATAGAAAAAGTATGGGTGTCTGATCCTGCTGACACCAAAAAGGGTGCCTGGGTGCCTAAATGAATGAAGTCATTAAACAGTTTGATATTCTTTGTGATGTGGCTGCGGCCGCCTTTGGTGAAGAACTAGAGATTTCCTACGAGACGTCTTTGCTAAATATTTTGGAATTTGTTAAAAAAAATCCGGAGTATAAAGAAGATTTCATAGAGAGATTTAAGTTGATTTTAATGTCTGGGGGCTCGCCATTTGAAGTTGTGGCATTTTGCATGCGTGAGCTTCAATGGTACGAAATTAAAGAATTTGTAATTTCAAAGATGAATCCTTCGGAGGATCCTCGTAGTGAGGCCCTGCGAAGCACATTAACCGCCTATGATGAATTTTGGCCTGATGCGGATCTTTATCGCTACTATGGCGCAGACTAGTTGGTGCAGGCGAAAAGCGGGATGGTTGTGGAAATCAGCGCTGAGGTTGATGGCTTTAAAACGTTGTCGGCGGATTTTCCAGTTTCATGTTGTATAAGCTTAAGTATGGTAAAGGTCTAATCGACTGGCGCGCAGATAACTAATCGTCGAAAGACCCTAATAAGCTTGAGTGAGGGACAGACCACATTCCTACCCAATTTCTGCGATAAAAACGTGGTCTGCCGCTTTTTCAGGCCTTGGTCGACTGAGTGAAGGCCCAAGCAAACACGATAACGGCAATGACGGGTCTGATCAGATCCGTCGCTGGCGCCTGACCGGTAAACACCCCGAGGCCGAAAAATACGAAGGCCGCCAGAGCTGCGAGAACACCCAATGCTGAAATCCAGCGGAAATATCGTGGGAACATCACATCAATCCTTTACAAAAAATTAGTACAGACCAGGTTTTATGAGTAAGAGGCAACGGCTTCTTCGATAAAACAGGATGTGTCTTCGTTATCCTATGTATCTTTTTTTAGAGTCAGATTTCAATTCGTACTTGCTAATGGAACAGCAAGATATGTTTTCATTCGATCCATGAACTGAATGGGAGATTTCAGGGCTTGTGAAGCGGGCCCAGTATACCCGCAGAAGCCTCGGCTGAGGCATGTGAGCCTAGGGTAGGGCGCTGGCGGCGATGCCTCTGACGCGCTGATAGGAATAGGCAATGCCCCAAGGCAAACCGGCATAGGAGGGGCATTTTTCGCTCGCTACCATGGCTACCTGTTCATCCATTGGAGTTCACCATGCCCAGTCGCAAAACCCTATTCATCACCGGCGTGAGCAGCGGCTTGGGTAGCGCACTCGCGCGAGAGGCAATTACAGCAGGCCACCGTGTCATCGGCACCGTGCGCAATGAGGCGGCGTTTCAGGCCTTCGAGTCGCTGTCGACGGAGCGTGCCCATGGCGTCATCCTGGACGTCACCGAGTTCGACCGGATCGACAGCGTCGTGGCGGCGACGGAGGCCGCCCACGGCCCGGTCGATGTGCTGGTCAATAATGCCGGTTATGGCCACGAAGGCGTCTTCGAAGAGTCGCCACTGGAGGAAATGCGTCGTCAATTCGACGTCAACGTGTTTGGCGCGGTGGCGGTGACCAAGGCCTTCGTGCCGTATTTTCGCCAGCGCCGTGCCGGTCATATCCTCAATATCACTTCCATGGGCGGCACGATTACCATGCCGGGCATCTCCTATTACTGCGCGAGCAAGTTTGCCCTCGAAGGTCTCTCCGATACGCTGAGCAAGGAGCTGCTACCGTTCAACATCTTCGTGACGGCCGTCGCGCCCGGCTCGTTTCGCACCGACTGGGCCGGCCGTTCGATGCAGCGCACGGCGCGGAGCATTGCCGACTACGACGCCAGTTTCGATCCGATACGTAAAGCGCGCGTGGAGAAAAGCGGCAAACAACTGGGCGACCCGCGGAAAGCGGCGCAGGCCATGCTGCAGATCATTGCCAGCCAGACGCCACCCGCGCATTTGCTGTTGGGCAGTGATGCGCTGAAGCTGGTGCGGGAGAAGCTGAGTCGTGCCGCCAGTGAGATTGATCAATGGGAAGCGCTGACCCGTTCGACCGACAGTTGAACGGCCGGCAAAAGGGGACGTCGATGACTCAGGCCGCTGCGCGCATGGTGCGGTTGATGGAACAGCTCGCACCGGTGGAAGGCTACAACCTCAGCGCGCTGGACGACGTCCGCTTCCTGCGTTCGAACCGCCCCCTGACGCGCACGCCGGTGCTGTATGAACCCGGCATCGTGATCCTCTGCCAGGGGCGCAAGCGCGGTTATCTGGGCGATGACGTCTATGTCTATGACGCCCAGCATTACCTGGTGGTGTCTGTCCCCGTTCCATTCACCATGGAGACCGACGCCAGCGCCGCGGAGCCCATGTTGGCGGTCTATATGCGCCTCGACTTGCAACTGGCCAGCGAACTCATGTTGCAAGTGGACGAAACCCACGGCCCCAGCGACGCCCAGCCCAAAGGCATGTACGCCTCGCCCATGGATGAGCCGCTGCGCGCCTCGACGCTGCGCTTCCTGGAGGCAATGAGCCGTCCGGGCGAGGCGCAAATACTGGGCCCTTCTCTGATGAGGGAAATCTACTATCGAATCCTGACCGGCGAACAGGGCGGCTCGATGCGCGCCGCCCTCAGTCGCCGGGGACATTTCGGCAAGATCACCCGGGCGATACGCAAGATCCACAGTTGCTATCACGAGCATCTGGACGTCGAAACCCTGGCCCAGGAAGCCGGCATGAGCGTCCCCAACTTTCACCTGCATTTTCGCAACGTGACGGGCGCATCACCCATGCAGTACCTGAAGTCGACCCGCCTGCACCAGGCGCGATTATTGATGCTGCGCAACACCATGAATGCCTCGACGGCGGCGTTCAGTGTCGGCTATGAAAGCGCCTCGCAATTCAGTCGCGAGTTCAAGCGGATGTTTGGCCGGACGCCGCAGGCCGAGGTGGAATGGATGAGGGCGACTTATGCGTTGCCGGAGGGCGTGGCGGCGTCGGGTTATGTTTCTTCGCATTAGGGGTAGGGTGGTGGTTGTGATAGGGGGGACAATCTTCAAGGTACAAAAAAGGCACTGGCGGTAATCGCCCAATGCCTTTTTGAAAGCTACACGCAGTGAGGAATTTTCTCCACTTCCCTGTAGATTTGCTCCCCTTTGGCAATCTCAGCTGTGCGTAAATCATACGCAGTCTGCAAATTCAGCCAAAACTGTGCCGACGTATCCAATGCTACTGCCAAGCGCAAAGCGACATCTGCACTCACGCTACGGCGCATTAATACGATGTCATTTACCGTCGGCGCTGATACATGCAAAGCCCTTGCAAGCGCAGCGGCCGTAAGGCCAAGCGGTTCCAGATACTCCTCCTTGAGAACTTCTCCAGGGTGTATGGGCCTCATGCCATTCTTAAACATGACTCACCTCAGTGATAATCCACGATTTCTACATGTTCGGGGCCGTTGGCCCCCCAGACGAAACAGATTCGGTACTGACCGTTAATCCGGATGCTGTGCTGGCCTTCCCTGTCGCCATGCAACTGCTCCAGCCTGTTTCCAGGCGGGGAGCGCAGATCGGTGAGATCGACCGCTGCGTCAAGCATGCCGAGCTTTCGCTCCACTACTGAAAGGATCGCTGCCCAGTGTCGGGTTTTGCCCGTTTCAAAGAGAATCTGGGTGTCGGCGCATCTGAAGCTTCTGATCATAGCTTAATGCTTAACGTTATTCGTTAAGGCGAGTCTACAGCGTTTGCTGGAATTCTCAACCTGCTGAGGAGGGGCGTGTGGGTATGGGAAGGGTTATACAGCGCGGGTTTTTCCGACCCATGCCTTCGAGTCGAACGATTCAGACATAAAAAAGGCACTTGCGATAGGCGCTAAGTGCCGGATCTCTATAGCTTGCGTGGGCCGGGGTGAGCTGAAACAAACCTGTAGCTTTTTGATTTTATTGACTAATAATTGATCAGGCGAATTGCTTGGGATACCAGATGGAATGCTGCGTATTCTGGTTTTCGATAAGTGGTGTTTTTTGGCTCAGCCGAGCGACCCGTCAAAGTACTCGCTGTCGAGCCTCGGCATCTTGTAAAGCTGCGAGCTGACACCACCTTTGTGATCCAACATCAGATTGACCAAGCGTTTACCGTCGATCAGTACCAGTCCTTCGACTGATCACGCGAACTCGACCGCTTGGGCAGTGAAGCCTAAGGTGGTGATGAATACACCACGTTTGGCTTTCTGCCCTGCCAGTGAGCCATAGAGCGCCTGTAAATCGGGGCGGCCAACGGTGCTCTGCCAGCGCTTAGTCTGCACGTAGAATTTAGCCGGCCGTGGCAGACCGGCGACCGCGTTTGGCCTTGGGTGCAGCCGCGCGTTGAGCTTTGATGCGATCAAGGAGCACGCTGGCCGGTTCGTCGTTCGGGTCTTGCGGCACAAGATCGCCTCTGAACGCTTTGGCAAGGATGCTTTGGGTTAGAAGGTCGATACGTACTTGGGCGGCTTTGATACCGGCTTCCAATTGATCGGCGAAGGCGAATAGCTGTTCAATCCTGCGGACGATTTCGATTTGTTCTGCGCGTGGGGGGAGAGGAAACGGCAGGGACTGAACAGTCTTTTTGTTCAGTGCCTGCTGGTTGTTTCCCGAGCCAACACGTCGGGTCTCTTCGTAACGCTCGTAAAGATAGTAATAAAGATATTCGGATATACAGTAAGCCGAATGAACTCGGAGTGCCGCTGTGTTCTGATTGTGGCATGCCTCTATATCAAGAATAGCTGGCTGTCCACGGGTTTTACCCTGGCCGATCATTGCCAACATGACCGTTCCAGCAGGATGGATGGTCGTTGATGCGGACTTATAGCCTGCTTCTGTAATCGATTCTCTTGTTGTTTTTATACGGCAAAAAGCCACTTCGGAACTGCTTACCCAAGGGATTTCCTCTCCCCAAAATTTGGGACTTGCACGGCTCGGCGTTGCTCCAACATATACATCGAAAACTTCACCAACCTTTGCCTCTACCCACGAATTCGGTAGCGGATACCCGAGCGATCCGGGCAGCAGGTCCGCTTCTTTGTACTTCCACCCATCCGATTGATAAGCATCAGCCCAAGCTTTTTTTAGTTCATCAGGAAGGATAGGGCTTACGCTCGGGTTAAGCGCACGCCACCCCTCCGTCAATTTGCCAGACACGGCGGAGGCTAGGACGGATTGCCGGAAGCGTTTAAGCAGTGCGGGGATGCCATCGATGCGGGCTTTCAGGGTATCGACTTGAGCCAGTAGTTCGTCGAGCTTGGCGGCGATGCGGGTTTGTTCTGCGAGTGGAGGCAGAGGAATGACTAGCTCTTTGAGTTTTGAGCCGTTTACGTTTGGCTGACCGATTCCTGCACTGAACCCCGTAATTTGCCGCCAGTAATCTTGGGATCGGAAGTAAAGTGAAAGATAGCCTGCAGCTTCTGGTCGCATACAGCGCACACGAATTAAGTAAGAAGCGAAAACTGCGTCAGGAATTTCTCCCTTAATCAGAAAGCTCTTTCCAACAGTTGCCCCTGTTCTCGCAAACACAAGGTCGTTTTCTTTGAGTAAGTATTTATCCGCCTGCTCGGAGTCTATCTCGCAATATGGAACGGAGCTCCACAATACCTCGTTTTCTTGGATATCTGTGATTCGCAGCAGGTGCGGGCCGGTCCTCTCTCTTGTAGAGGAGGCCGTGTATCCGTAGCTAATGTCCTCGGCTAAGTCGACGAGCCGCGCTGTTGTCCAATTGTTTGGAAGTTCACTCATTATAGGTACCTACTTCCAATCCCATCACTTGCGCCATCAATTGCTTCTGCGCCGCCACTTCATCCCCCGCCCCCAGAGCCTTCATAAGCTCTTCCAGCTCATGCAGCGCCTCGGTCAGTTCAGCCATGGCCTCTCCTGCTAATACTTCCGGAGCGGGCAGGTCGGCGGCATCCAGGCTGCTGTCGTCCTTTAGCCAACTGAGGTCCAGCGAGTCACCACGTTCGTTGCGAATGTAATCGCGGGTAAAACAGCGGAAGCGGCTGGTCTCACCAATACCCTCGACGTTCTCCGCGCGAAGGCTTCCGCCGTTGAGATCATCGCCATAGGCATCCTCAAATGGCTTGAGGTGGGTAGGCCCGAAGGGAGTGCGCTTGCCGAAGCTGGGCATGTTGTTGCGCAGGTCATAGATCCAAACGCGCTTAGTGCAACCTTCCTCCTGGCGCGGGTTTTCCACGGTGCCCTTCTGAAAGAACAGCACGTTGGTCTTCACACCCTGAGCATAGAAAATACCGGTAGGCAGACGCAGGATCGTGTGCAGGTTGCACTTCTCCATCAGATCGCGACGTACGTCGGTGCCGACGCCAGCCTCGAACAGCACGTTATCCGGCAGCACCACGGCGGCACGCCCACCGGGTTTGAGGCCACGGTAGATGTGCTGCAGAAAGGCCAACTGCTTGTTGCTGGTGCGGTACGTGAGGTCATCACGAGTCGGGCCGCCGCCGCCCTTGGCCGTGCCGAACGGTGGGTTGGAGAGGATGACGTCGACCTTGGGTAAGTTGGCCCCGGTCTGACCTAGGGCGTTGCCCAGGTGCACCACACCTTCCTCATCGCCTTCCATGCCATGCAGCAAGGTGTTCATCAACGCCAGTCGACGAGTGCCAGGCACCAGTTCTACGCCGATAAAGGCACGATTGCGCTGGAAGGCTTGTGCCTTCGCGTCCAGGTCGTAGTGGTCATCGGTTTGGCTTTTGATGTAGGCGTCAGCTGCAATCAAAAAACCTGCAGTCCCGGCGGCCGGATCCTGAATGGTCTCCCCCGGCTGCGGTTTTATGCAGCGGATAATGCTGTCGATTAGCGGACGCGGGGTGAAATACTGGCCAGCACCGGACTTGGTCTCGCTGGCGTTCTTTTCCAGCAAGCCCTCATAGAGATCGCCCAGCCCGTCCTCGCGGGCGCTGAACCAGTCGATGCCGTCCAGGCTCTTGATCAGCTGTTCGAGGTGACGCGGTTGCTGAAGGCGGGTCTGGGCGTCGGCATAGATAGCAGCGATCAGCGGGTCCGGGTTTTTGCCAAGGTCCAACAGCATCTGCCGGTAGTGATCGAGCAGGGTCACGCCGGACTTGCCAGCCAGGTCTGGCCAGCGCGCGCCTTCGGGCAGTTTGTGGCCGAAGTTCTCGTTGTTCTGAACCTGTTCGTATTCCATCTTGATGAACAGCAGCAGCACGAGCTCGGTGACGTAGTCGCTGTAGTTGATGCCGTCGTCACGGAGGACGTCGCAGAGGTTCCAGAGTTTCTGAACGATATCGGAGTTGGTCATGGGGTACCTGTGGCGAAATGTGTAAAGCGCCAGATTGCGCTGGTGCAAAAAAGTGGTTGTCTGGGCTCAGTCGTCTGAGGAACGTTGTTCAGCCTTTAGCACACGGCCGGCCGCAGTCAGGCGGTAGCGTTGTTTGCTGCTGTTGGGCTTGTCCGGAATGGTCATCTCGACCACGCCAAGCGCCAGTAATGGGGCCAAAACCTGCTCGCGGAACTTGCTACGGTTGCTGCGCCCGACGAAGGTCATCAGCTCTGGCGCAGAGTGATCGCCTGCCATCCTGTACAGCAGCGTTAACTGCTCTTGCTGCAAAGGCAGGCGAGTATCGACCTGTTGTCCTTCGACAGCGGACTCGGTCCCTACTTGGTCCCTACTTAGGCCCGACTTAGTCCCTACTTGGTCCCCGCTTGGGCCCGAAAGAGGCCCTTTTTCAATGGCGCGCTCAATCACCACCTTGAACTGATCACTCTGCCGGTCGTCCTCCAGCCGGATCATTGGCCACGCATCGATAGCGCGCGGGATGCCGGTGCCCAAACCGCGATAGGGGAGAATGTGCACAGCGTGGGAGGTGAGCGTCGGGTTACGGCGGTTGGACAGGCCGAATCGGATTTTCTCGGTATCGAGCACGTCAGGCAGGTGCCCAGGGCTGATCAATTCGATGCGGTCGGCGAAGATCATGATCCGGATGGAGGCGCTGACAAAGTAATCACGGTGGATCAGGGCATTGACCAGCAGCTCTTCGAACACTTCCTCCGGCACTTCCAGCTGGCCGAGGGAATTGAAGCCCTGCTGGCGTTGCACATGGCGCAGGTTACGTTTGATGAAGGCGAGGCTGCGGCGGTATTGCTCCGGCAGGTTGCCGTCGATGTCTTCGCTGTCGAGGTAGTGGCGGTCATGCAGCACCGTACCCGGAAACGCCACCGCTTTGATGTCGAACGCAGGGCACAGTCGTTGTGGCGTTCTGCCGAAGAGCAACAAACCGGCCAAGTTAGGTATGCCGCCGCTGGCGAGGCCGAGGTTTTCCAGGATTTGGATGGTTTCCAAACCTGCTTGCTCGGGGCTTTGCCGAAAACGATGTTGGAAGTAATCGCCCAGCGCCTGAGTGTCGATATCCGTCACGCTGCAGCCCGCGACCGGTACCGCATCGGCGCGCACCAGCCCGGCTTGCTGGAATAAACGCTGTAGCTCTTCGCGCGCCGTGACCCGGCGTTTATCGGCCCCGTTCTTGACCCAGATGCGACCCTGGTTGTCGACGTAGGGTTTGTTCAGTCCTTGTTCGACTGTCACCACCATGACCAGTCCGTGCTCGGTCTGAAGGTTACTGGATAATGGATTGATCGCCGGGCGGACATTCTGTGAGGCCGCGTTGGAGAGCAACTGATTAAGTCGCGCAACGTCGATGCTACCCAGCCCGCTAAACTCCCCTGAGTCCTCTACGCCAATTATCAGATAGCCACCCGACGTATTGGCGAACGCCACCAACTCGGCTGCCAAAGCATCGATATTGTTGAAATCACGCTTGAACTGATGGCGACTGTCCTCACCACGTGCAAGGATCTGATGAAGCTCGGCAAGGGTCATTAAACTTCTCTAGGTGTTGCGGTCGATAAATCGGTAGCAGGAGGCATTATTCCTCATGAAGGAGGGCGGTGGCCAATCCGACAGTCCGGATCGGCCTCACCCCGTTTGTGCCCAGAGGTTATCATTCAGGGCATCTAGCACCGCGGCGAGGTTGCCGCCGAGCATCTTGTCCAGCCGCTTGCTGCCGCCATCATTTTTGAACGCTTCACCAATCTGCTTCTCGTCAATAACCACTTCGTGCACTAGTTGTCTGGAAAGGCGGTCCAGCCACTTACGCTGGACTTGAGTCCATGGGTGCAGGGCGTAAATAGTCTCCATCGCTTTGGTTACGCGCTGTTCGAATGGCAGCAGCGCCCCCCCGAGGGCTGCGCGGCGGATGAAGCCGACGATGCTGGCCGCGATCTCCTGGTTGGTCTGGTTACGCCAGGCGCTTTGCAGGTTCACCTCGCTGTAACCATGGCCGTCGAGCAACAAGCGCACTTCGCGCAGTTGTTCGCGGGTGAGATCTTGCGGGCGGTTGACCACTACCCCCAGGGCCACCGACTGGTTCAACTGATTCCTGACGAAGTCATTGAAGCTTTCCAGATAGTCGGCGGGCTTATGGTAATCGCCGTAGTTCTGCTCACGGGTCATCAGTTCGTCCGTGTGGGTGGAGATCACCGGGTAGTTCAGCGACCCCAGCAGGGCATTCACCGTGGCGAGCTGGTTGAGCAATTGAGCATGCTGTTGAATGAACTGGGCCGCTTGCTGCGGACCGAGCTTGTGCAGGTGCTGGTGCAGTTTGTCGGGGGCTACGCCCCAGATATCTTCCAGTTCAGCGAGCTTGTCCTTGAGGATTGGCTTCTGCTCGGCTTTATGGGTGGCTTTGCGCAGGATGCGCATGATCCGCTGGCTGAGCTGGTCCAAGACGTCGTGGGCATGACTAGTGTCTGGCTGGCTACCAGGAGCATCGAGGCTGGCTGGGTTGGTTAGCTCGCTGACCAGCTGTTCGAGGCTGATGCTTGGGTCTTTCACTAGCGGCTTCATTGTATCTACTGGTTCGAGCGCAGCGTACAGGTCAACTGGGTCGTAGATCTTGAATACCGTCTTGCCGATTTCATCGCAGCGGCGAGTCGCGCGGCCCTTCATCTGTTCGTAGAGAATGCGCGAACGCACCCGGCGCATGAACACCAAGTGGCAGATGCGCGGCACGTCGATACCGGTGGTCAACAAGTCGACCGTGATGGCAATGCTCGGGTAGCGCTCGTTCTTGTACTGGCGGATCAGTTGTTTGACCTTGTCACTTTGCCCGGTGATGATCTGTACAGCTGCCTGGTTGTAATCCTCGCCGTGAACGTCCTTGAAGGCTTCGTCGAGAAGGTTTTTGACCCGCTCGGCATGTGCCTGGTTAATGCAAAAGATCATCGTTTTTTCGTCGCCCGACGGGTCGAGCTCTTGTGCCAGTTGCTCGCAGATGACCTTGTCGAAACCGGGCGTAATCACGCGACGATTGAAGGACTCGATTTCGAAGTCGAGTTCGTCCTCGAGCTCGGCGACATCCACCTCGCCGGTGTTCGTATCGATGACGCTGACGCTCTCGCCCTTGGCAAAGTGGATGCCATTCTGGCTCAGCAGGGTTTGGTAGCGGATTGGAGGTTCGTGATCAATCAGCCAGTCGTCAGCCACGGCCTCACGGTAGCTGTAGGTGTATATCGGAGCCCCGAAGACCTCGCTGGTGTGCTTGGCTGGGGTAGCGGTGAGACCGACGCGGCAGGCGTCGAAGTAGTCGAGCACGCGACGATACTGCGATAGATACTGGTTGAAGTCGCGCACTGCCAGCTCGCCTTCAGTCATTTCCTGATCGAGGGTGTAACCGCGATGGGCTTCGTCGACGATGATGCAGTCGAAGGCATCGATGGGGGGCGGCGTGTCCGACTGGAAGATGCGCTTGACCATGGCCTGTACAGTGGCGACCTGAACCCGTGTTTCAGCTTCCGCAGCCATGTCGCCTAATTCTTTGACGTCGTAGATCTGCGCCAGCGTGTGGTTCTGTTCCAGCGTCGCCTCATTGAAGGCTTCGAGGGCCTGTTCCCCCAAGGCGCTGCGATCGACCAGGAAAAGAATACGGCGAAAGCGCTCGGCCTTTAGCAGGCGGTACATCAAGCCAATGATAGTCCGCGTTTTGCCGGTTCCGGTCGCCATGGCCAGCAGACAGTTGCGGCGATTGTCGGCTAGGGCCTGCTCGACGGCGCGGATGGCGTTTTCCTGATAGTCACGCAGCTTGAGATAGGCGAAGCCTTCCTGCTGTAGCTTCGCCTCGGCGTCCTCACGGCTGCGTTTGAGCAGGTCGAGTAGGCCGCCCGGTGTGTGGAAGTCCTGCAGCGGCCGGCGCAGGTTGGCCGGGCTGCGCAAGTCACGAAACCAGATGCCAGATAGCTCGGCGAGTTGCTTAATGAAGGGCCGGCCATTGCAGGCAAAAGCAAACGGGACTTTGAAGTGGCCGCCCTGGCCATCCGCCCAGCCCGTGTTCTGCCCGGCCGGTTGGAGATTGTCGGTAACGATCAGTTGGCGTGAATAGCGCTCGGCTTGGGGAAAGCGGTCCGCTATGTTGACACGCTTGCGCTTGGCTTCGACGATGGCGACTGGGATTAGGCCGGCGAACAGCACGTAATCAGCGTTTTCTTTCGGCTTGCTGGTTGGCCATTCGGCGATGGCCTTGTTCTTGCCCTTTTCGGGCCGAGCGCCCTTGGTGTAAGTAAGATCGAGCGAATCGGCTTCCCAGCCGGCATCGTTCAACTGTTGATCGATGAGAATACGGGTGAGGTCTTCATTGAGGTCGAACTGGCTGCTTGCCTGCTGAGTTTTACGCGTGACCTGCTGGGCAGCTTGCGGCTGATCTTCAAGCTGTTGTTGCAGCACTTTCAGCCGCGCCTCGAAATCGACTCGGGCCTTCGATAGTTCCGCCTCGCGTTCAAGGGCAATCTGCTCGTAGACGCGGGCTTCCTCGTTCATCTGCCCAACAAGACTGGATTGCTCATGCTTTTCTTGCGCCAGTAGCTCGGCTAATTGGTGGTTGTTCTCCAATTGCTGGCGACTGTCGCCCAGCTCTGCGCGAAGTTTTTCGATCTGCCCCTGCAGCTCACGTAGAGGCTCACTCGGATCGGCCGGAACCATGAAAGGCCCAGGCTTGAAGGTGTTGCCGCCCGTGCCAAATGACTGGTGATACCAGGTCGCCAAGGCGCGGGCGACCCTCAGCCCGTCCAGTGCCTCACGATGCTGGGTGCGGAATTCATGGGTAGCCTTATTGCCTTCGATGCGCAGCGTATGGAATAGGTTACGGATGTTACCGTCGAGCTGGATTTCACGGCTCAGGCGGAACAGCAGATCAGCTTGGGAAGTGGTGGCGTCGAACTCAATGCCTGCTCTTACCGCCAGATCCTGGGCGAGCGCTTCGCCCAACTGGCGCAGTTTGATCAGCGTCGTGTTGGGGTCACTGGAAAATACTCGCTCGGCCGCATTGGCAAGTTGGAAAAAAACCGGATCGTGTTCTTTGAAAAAGGCGAAGTTGCTGTTCTCTGCCATGTCCCATCCCTTGAGTTCGTCACCAGCCATCCCGAGAGTGGTGGCGCTATAAAGGCATAATGCCAGACGAAGCATGGTGCGTGTATAACCATATGCCGTCGGTACAGCGTGACCACTTCTGGCCGAGGGCGATGTTACGCTTGTATGCGGCGCGACTTACGCATGGTGCTCGGTGCCACGTGTAGCGAGCGACCGCCAAGTTTCCTCGGTGTAGGCCGAGGTGATCGAGTCTTTTTTGAGCTCGAACCAGGCGGAGGCCACGCTCTCGAAGATATGTTCCGTTTCCGCGCTTGGCTTCATTCTGCGTGTTGCACTGCATCTTCGGATCAATGCCCTGTGTGAGCAGCTTGCATGCATCGATAGCCTTGTTTGATGCAGTCGTTAGTGACAGCTCGGGTTAGGTCCCGAAGCCCCATGTTGATGCGTTTTTTGGTCGCAGGTTCGCGGTAGTTGGAACTCCACAGCAGCGAGCCGTTGCTGCGTACGCGGAGCTGCAAACCTTCGCCGTAGGTGACGACGTAATCCTTGGACGCCGGTTTATGCCTGCTCCAGCCCTCCGTCTCTCCGACCGATGGCGCTGATTTGGTGTTCCTGAGATTAGGCTCGGTGGGGTTGGAATACCAATTGGAATACCCGAATGGTCAGAACTAGACGGATACCAAAGAACCTCAAAAGCGCTGAACCCTCGTATTCACTGGATTTCAGGCACAAAAAAAGACGTCCGTGGACGTCTTTAGATGATCAAGTGGTGGAGCCGGGGGGATTTGAACCCCCGTCCGCCAGTACTCCGCTGTCGGTACTACATGCGTAGCCGTGTCTATTAAGTTAACCCTCAGCGACCCGACGGGCAGGGTGCTTTGGGCGAGTTGTGTAAGTTTTAGCCGCTTCGTCCACAACGTACTGCACGGCGATTCCGTTCTATATGACAATCACTTTGGGTTTACGGACATCCCCTGGTGATTGCTGGACCCGAAGGTACCAGAAGGGAAGGGCTAAGGCTGCTTACGCAGCGAGAGCGTATTCCCCGTAGGTTTCGTCATTGGCAACTATAGGAAGTTGCAACAGTGGATTTACGAGTTCTGTTACCAACTCGGCATGCACCTAAAGTTTCGCAACCGGCGTCGAATCCTAAACGGCCCCGAACCTGGCGCTCTGTGAATCTGTAGAGCGACAGGCCTGCGTAGTGTACGCCAAAACGCATCAGGGGCCAACCCGAAGGTTGGCCCACTGCATTCAGGAGTTTTTACCGTCTTTGTTGGTCTTCTGCATCTCTTGGATGGTCTGGGTGGTTTCAGAGATGCATTTCTCGGTGCCTTCCTTGGTTTTCAAGGCTTGATGGGCCTTCGCCTGCTGAAGGCTCGCCTCGATCTGGCTTTGCGAATCCGAGCCTTGGTACTGGGTCTTGGCATTTTCAATGGTTTTGATGTTGGTGGCGCAGAGACTGTCCGAATCGCCAGCAGCAAACGAGGGTGATGCCAGCATCGAAGCAGTGACAAACAGACCTAACAGCACAGAGCGTTTCATATGTCTCTCCTTGACCCAAGGGCAGCATTTGCTGGCCATCAGGGCGGCTACCTGTTGAGGAAGTCCCGCGTTTGCGGGACCTGATCAATGGACTGCCGTTGTTCGTCAGGGTTCTATTTTTTTCACATCGCCCTGGCCCGTGTCACTCGGTCGACCAGATAAACCAGCCCGTGGTAATCAATCGCACCGTGTTGCGTAAGACCGATCTCACAGGTCCGGCTGGTGGAGATTCCTTCGCTGCAATGCTCTACCGCGCCCTTCAGCGTGCGCAACGAATGGGCGTTCAGTTCCGGCGTGGTGAAGCCTTTGTCCCCGGCAAATCCGCAGCAATGGATGCCTTCCGGGATGACCACGTTTTTGCTGCACCTGCGCGCCAGATCAATCAACGCCTGGCTTTCGCCAAGGTGCTGCGTGCTGCAGGTGACGTGCACCGCAATGGGCGCCTCTTGAGGCGTGAAGTCGAGGCGATCCATTAGGTGCGTGCGAATGAAACGCACCGGGTCGTAAAGGTCCAGACGTACCTCACCCAGGTCTTGAACCAGGCGCAGGGTGCATGGGCTGGTGTCGCAGTAGATCGGGTCGAGCCCGCCACGGCTGGCGTGCAGCAGCGCGCCGATCAGCTCCTGGCGCTTGTGCTCGGCCTGTTCGGCGTAGCCTTTGGATGCAAAGGGCTGGCCGCAGCAGAGGCTGTCTACGTTGTCCGGGAAAACGACTTGGTAACCGGCTTTTTCCAGCAGCCCGCGGGTCTTGTCGTGTAACGACATCTGTTCTTTGTCCCCTGCCGCCGGGCCCATGACCCGCGACACGCAGGCCGCCAGATAAACCACCCTCGGTCGTTCGTCCGACACGCTGGGGCTGAATCGAATGGCCCTTTCTGGCTGCGGCATGGCGTTGGTCCACTGCGGGACCTGTCCTTTGGACAGCCGCGTCAGTCCGGCGGACAAGCGTGCCAGGCGCGGCGCTCCCAACATCATACGCGCACCGTTGGCGACGTGCAGGGTAAAGCGCGCGCCTTGCAGCGCAGTGGCGAAATTGCCCGCAAGCCAATCGGCGGTTTTCGTACGCGTCGCAGTGCGGCTGCGGAGTTTTTTCACCAGCTCGCCAGTATTGATGCCTACAGGGCAGCGTTGAGCGCACAGCCCGGTGGCGGCACAGGTGTCGATGCCCTGGTATTGATAGGCCGTTTCCAGCTCGGAGGTATCAATACCGGCGCGCTTTTTCGCTTGAATGTCGCGCCAGATCACGATGCGCTGGCGCGGGCTCAAGGTCAGGTCCTTGGAGGGACACACCGGCTCGCAGAAGCCGCACTCGATGCACTTGTCGACTATTTCATCGGCCGCCGGCAATGGCTTGAGGTGCTTGAGGTGGATCTGTGGGTCCTCGCTGAGCACCACGTCCGGGTTGAGGATGCCGTTGGGGTCGAGCAAACGCTTGAGCTGCCACATCAGTTGATAGGCATCAGTGCCCCATTCCAGCTCAACGAACGGTGCCATGTTGCGGCCGGTGCCGTGTTCGGCTTTCAGCGAGCCGCCGAATTCCACCGCCACCAGTTGCGCTACGTCATCCATGAACGCCTGGTAGCGTGCGACTTCTTCAGTGCTGTTGAAGCCTTGGGTGAAGACAAAGTGCAGATTGCCTTCCAGTGCGTGTCCGAAAAGGATCGCTTCGTCGTAGTGATGTTTGTCAAACAGGGCGATCAGGCGATTCACGCCAGCGGCCAGTTGCTCGACCGGGAAGGTCACGTCTTCGATGATGACCGTGGTTCCGGTCTTGCGCACCGCGCCTACGGCGGGGAAGGTGTCTTTGCGGATGGCCCACAGGCGGGCGTTTTCTCGCGGGTCCTCGGTGAAGTCGACTTGCCTTTCTACCGGGAAAGCCGCCAGAGAAGCCATGATCCGGGCCAGTTGTTCCTGTAGTAACGATGACGAAGCGGCGCGGGATTCGATCAGCAACGCGCAGGCATTGCTCGACAGGTGCTGTACGAAATCCGGCATGCCCGGCTTGTCCTGCACCGAGCGCAGGCTGCGGCGGTCCAGCAGCTCAACGGCGGAGACCGGCTGGCTTTTCAGTACGGTCACGGCGTTGCAGCAGGTCTCCACATCCGGAAAGACGATCAGTGCCGAGGCTTTGTTCGGGTGGTCGATAACGGTGTTGTAGGTCACCGCGCTGATGAATCCCAGCGTGCCTTCAGAGCCCACCAGCAGGTGGCTGAGGATATCCACCGGCTCGTCGAAATCCACCAGGGCATTGAGCGACAGGCCGGTGGTATTTTTCAGACGGTACTTGTGGCGAATTCGGGCGGCGAGCTCCGTGTTGGCGCGTGTCTCGCGGCCAAGGGTTGCCAGCCGCTCCAGCAGTTCGCCGTGGCTCGCCCTGAATGCCGCCACGCTGGCGGCGTCTTCGGTGTCCAGGCGCGTGCCATCGGCGAGCACCAGGCGAATGCCGGCCAGGGTGTGATAGGTATTCTGCGCCGTGCCGCAGCACATGCCGCTGGCGTTGTTGGCGACGATGCCGCCAATCTTGCAGGCATTGATCGACGCCGGATCCGGGCCGATCTTGCGCCCGAACGGGGCCAGCCAGGCGTTGGCCTGGGCGCCGATCACGCCGGGTTGCAAACGGATCTGTGTGCCTTGCTCGCGAATTTCCCGGCCGTTCCAGTTGTCCCCGAGCACAATCAGCACTGAGTCGCTGATGGCCTGGCCGGACAGGCTGGTGCCCGCCGCACGGAAGGTCACCGGAACCCGGTCGCGCTGGGCCAGTTGCAGCAGGGCGATGACTTCGTCTTCGCTTTCGACGCGTACCACCAGTTTCGGAATCAGCCGATAGAAGCTCGCATCGGTGCCGAAGGCCAGGGTCGACAACGGGTCGTCGAAGCGTCGTTTTTGCGGGATCAGTTGGTGTACGTCGCGCAGGAAAGGGGCCGGAAGCGTCATTGGTCCTCCAGGATCAATACCACCAGATCCTTTGGACCATGGGCGCCGTAGGCCAGGACCTGCTCGATGTCGGCGGTCTTTGACGGGCCCGACACCAACAGGGCGTTGGTCGGCATGCCTTGGGCCCATTCGAATTCCTGCTGCACTTCATAAAAGTTGTCACGGATTTCGCTGGCCTTGAGCAAGGCGAAGTGCACCGGCGGGACGAGGCTCATCAGGCGCGGTTCTTCCCGCGTCGGCCAGAGAATCAGGCTACCGGTTGCGGCGATGGCTCCGAGGGTGCCGGTCAGGCTGGCGGGCGTATCGTTAAACAGCTCGGCTTTCCATTCCTCCACCGGCCGATCGTAGGCCTTGAGCGCAGGAAGGCCAGGATTGTTCGCCCAGAACTGTACGATTTTTTGCCCGTGGGGCGTTGTCGGTGCGATCAGCAGGCTCGGCAGTTGCCGGTCGCGCAGCAGTTGCGCCAGCAGCGTCGGCCAGGCTTCGCCGGACGTCAGGTGAATTTCGGTGTGCACCGCTTCCATCAGCTTGCGCAGTTGTGGAATGCGTTCCTCGGGCGCGTAGCGGTAGGTCTGTGTCACCAGTTCGACGTCGTAGTTGTCGGCAACGGGCGTGGTGCCGGTCAGGCTTTTACGCAGCTTGGCGAGGATATTTTCCTTGGCGCTCATCGGCGGTCTCCCTGCGGGGTCAGGTGGTCGCGGGCCAGGTCATGCAACGAGCGGGCGGCGGGTTTCGGGGCGCTGTGGTTCTGGGTCCAGGGGCCGACATTCTGCGGCGCCAGGCCGCGCAGGCGCGTGGCGAGGAAAGCGAACAGCCGGTACAGCCGTGGCGAGCTGTTGAGCCGGGCCCAGGCATTCCAGATGAAGCGCTCCTTGGCCGAGTATTTACTGCCTTGGCCGCGCATGACCGGGTTGGGGCTGTCCGGCGCCTTGACGTTTTCTTCTCGCAGCCGTCGTAGCAGGGCCGGGATCGGAATCTTCACCGGGCACACTTCGCCGCAGGCACCGCACAGCGAAGACGCGCTCGGGTGATCTGGCACCTTGGCCAGGCCGACCATGTGCGGCGTGATGATTTTTCCGATAGGTCCCGGGTAAACCTCGCCGTAGGCATGACCGCCGATTCGCGTGTAGACCGGGCAATGGTTCATACAGGCGCCGCAGCGAATGCAGTTCAGGGTCTGGCGCAGCTCACTGTCGGCAAACGCCTGGCTGCGACCGTTGTCGAGCAGGACCAGGTGAACTTCCTGCGGCCCGTCCAGTTCGTTTGCCTTGCGCGGGCCGGAGATCATGTTGACGTAGGTGGTGATCGGCTGACCCAGCGCCGAGCGGGTCAGCAGCGAGAGCAGCGGCACGACGTCCCGCAGGTTCTCCACGACTTTTTCAATGCCGGTCACCGCAATGTGCACCGGTGGCACGGTGGTCGACATCCGCCCGTTGCCTTCGTTTTCCACCAGCAGCAGCGTGCCGGTTTCGGCAACGGCGAAGTTGACACCAGAAACGCCGACGTCGGCTTCGAAGAATTTCTGCCGCAAGACCTTGCGACCGATCTGAATGAGTTGGTCGACGTCCTTGGTGTACTCCACGCCAAGTTTGTCGTGGAACAAGGACGCGACCTGACCGGCATTCTTGTGGATTGCCGGCATGATTATGTGTGAAGGCTTCTCGTGGTCGAGCTGGACGATGTATTCCCCCATATCGGATTCGAGACATTCAATGTCCCGAGCCTCGAGGAAATGGTTCATCTCCATCTCTTCGCTGACCATCGATTTGCCCTTGATCACTTGCCGCGCCTCGTGAGCGCGGATGATCGAGAGGACGATGCCGTTGGCCTCGTCCACCGTTTCCGCCCAGTGCACGTTCACACCGTTGCGGGTCAGGTTGGCTTCAAGTTGCTCGAGCAGGTCGGGCAGCTTGGATAACGCGCGGGCGCGGACAGCATTGCCCAGCACCCGCAGGTGTTCTCTTTCGTGGGCATCGCTGAAGGACGTTGCCCGTTTTGTCATCAGTGAATCCATCGCGCTGCGAAAGTTGTTTCGCAGTTGCGTGTCGTCCAGCGCCTTGTGGGCGCGAGCGCGAAAATCTTCCTGCACTGCAACGGTCGGAATCAGCGTCGGCGTACTCATGCGACACCTCCGGTACGCTGCCAGAGGAAGCTCGCCAGATGCTGGCCGCGTAGCGCTTCGCGCTGTTTTTCCAGTGCGCCGTTGATGTTCATCAGGCAACCGCAGTCGGCGCTGACCACCTGATGCGCGCCGGACTCCTTCAGCGCGCGGGTCTTGTCGGCCACCATCGCGCCGGAAATATCCGGCATGCGAACGCTGAACGTCCCACCAAAACCGCAGCATTCACTTTCGTGGCTGTGGTCGACCCGCTCCACGTTGCGCAGCTGTGCCAACAACGCACGGCCATGCAGGTGCGTATTCATTTCCCGTCGTGCCGAGCAGGACGTATGCAGCGCGACCTTCACCGGCGCGCCACTGTCATTCAACCGCACCTTGCACACGAACAGCAGGAACTCGGCCAGCTCATAGGTCCTGGCCGCCAGGGCCTGGACCTGTTTGAGCATTTGCGGTTCGTCCTTGAACAGGTCGGCGTAATGTTCACGCAGCATGCCGGCACACGAGCCCGACGGCACGACCACCGGATAATCCCCGGCAAACAGGGCCAGTTGCGCTCGCGCCACCGTCCGCGCCTGCTCGGTATACCCCGAGGTGTAGGCCGGTTGCCCGCAGCACGTCTGGCCTTGCGGGTAGTCGACCTGGATGCCTTCACGCTCAAGCAGATGAATCGCGTCCATCCCTGCTTCGGGGTAGAACAGATCCACCACGCAGGTTCCGAACAGATAGACCCGTCGGGGTTTCTCGCTGGGATACTGGCGCGGCTCAGGCAATGGCGGGGCGACTCGGGTCGCGTTCGGCACGGCGTTGTAAAAAAGCTCGCTCATCAGGCGTGTCTCCGGGTGGTCCCGGTTATCCGTCTGCTGAGGCTGCTGAATATAGAGAGGAAATCTTTCAGCAGCCTTGCAGACCCGGTGGTGAATAGCGGACGCCGAATCACGTTTCAGCGTCGGGTTTTTAATGTTTCGTGTAGAACTCAGTGAACCAGCATGCCGGTGAACCAGTAGGCCTGGGCCAACGTGATCAAGCCGACGATCGTTGCAAAGAATAGGCTGTGTTTCAGGGTGAAACGGAACAGATCCGATTCCTTGCCCACCAGGCCGGTTGCCGCGCAGGCTACGGCGATCGATTGCGGCGAAATCATTTTGCCGGTGACGCCGCCACTGGTATTGGCTGCCACGAGCAATGTGTCGTTGACACCGATCTGGTGCGCGGTTGTCGCTTGCAGCGAGCCGAACAGCGCATTGGAGGAAGTATCGGAGCCGGTCAGGAACACGCCCAGCCAGCCGAGGAATGGCGAGAAGAACGGGAACGCTGCGCCAGTTCCGGCCAATACCAGGGCCATGGTTGATGACATGCCCGAGAAGTTGGTGACGAAGGCGAATGCCAGCACCATGCCGATGGATAGGATAGGCCAGCGCAGTTCGTAGAAGGTCTCTTTCAAAGTGGTAAGACCAGTTCTGAAGTTGATCTTCAAGACGATCATCGAGATGAGTGCCGAGAAGAAAATCGCCGTGCCGGTGGCCGAAATCGGATCGAGCTTGAACACCGCCGGAATCGCCGTGGGGTTGATCACGATAGGGGCGACCTTGATGACCAGTTGATCCAAGTGCGGGATCGCGAAGTTGAATACCCAGCCATACATCGAGCCACCGGCGGCGAACATCGCCTTGAAGGGCTTCAGGGTCCAGATGGTCACCAGCACGGTCAGGATCAGGAACGGTGACCAGGCCTTGATGATTTCCGCCAGGCTGTAGGGCGAAGCCACGGTACTGCGCGGCTGGCCGAAACCGCCGACGCTGGCGGTGATCGCTGCGCTGGAGGTTGCGCCGGCAATCTGGGCACCGGCGGTACGCTTGGGCTGCCAGATTTTCAGGAACAGCGTCAGGGATACCAGGCTGGCCAGGGCCGACGTGATGTCCGGCAGTTCCGGGCCGATGAAGTTCGAAGTGAAGTACTGGGTGATGGCGAAACTCAAGCCCGCCACCAGGGCAGCCGGCCAGGTTTCCCGCACACCGCGTAGGCCGTCCATCATGAACACCAGCCAGAACGGCACGAACAGCGACAGCAATGGCAGCTGGCGACCGGTCATGGCGCCGATCTTGAAGGCGTCGATCCCGGTGACCTGGCCCGCAACGATAATCGGAATCCCCAGTGCGCCGAAGGCTACCGGAGCGGTGTTGGCGATCAGGCACAGGCCGGCGGCGTAGAGCGGGTTGAAACCCAGGCCGACCAGCAGCGCGGCGGTAATCGCGACGGGAGCGCCGAAACCGGCGGCACCTTCCAGGAATGCGCCGAAGCAGAAGCCGATCAGCAACACTTGCAGGCGTTGGTCATCGGTAATCGACAGCACCGAGCTGCGGATGATTTCGAACTGGCCGCTCTTGACGGTCAGTTTGTAGAGAAACACGGCGGCGACGATGATCCAGGCAATCGGCCAAAGACCATAGGCAAAGCCATAGCCGGCGGCCGCAAACGCCATGTCGGCCGGCATCTGGAAAGCGAAGATCGCGACGGCAATCGCCAAGGCCAGGGTGATGCTGCCCGCCACGTGCCCCTTGAGGCGAAACACCGCCAGGGCGAGGAAGAAAAACACGATGGGAATGACGGCCGCGAGTGCGGACAAGCCTAGGCTGCCGAGCGGGCTGTAAAGCTGTTGCCAGGTTTGCATATTGGGTGAGCCCCTAATTGTTGTTGGTCAGGCACTGGTCAGCGGTTTTGGGTCATTGGTAATACCAATTTACAAGCGCTGTCGGCTAGGGTAAAAGCCTTGGTCGTCGTGTGTCAATTTGCCGCTTTGAAACTTTCGTCGAATAAGCGGTGCAGATGACATCTGATCTGCTGGCATTAATATTTTTTGTTGGGTGTGGACGAGGCCCGGATGGGCCAGAATAGAGAGCCCGGCGAGCCGTCGGGACCGTGGAGAATCGAGTTATGGGGTTTGATCAGATTCGTCAGCGCCGTTTGTCTGACGATATTGTCGAGCGGCTTGAAGGCATGATCCTCGAGGGCACGTTGAAGTCCGGCGAGCGATTGCCGGCCGAACG
The DNA here is from genome assembly GCF_051132085.1 of Pseudomonas sp. R1-15. Classification (NCBI taxonomy): domain Bacteria; kingdom Pseudomonadati; phylum Pseudomonadota; class Gammaproteobacteria; order Pseudomonadales; family Pseudomonadaceae; genus Pseudomonas; species Pseudomonas sp. R1-15. The sequence goes on from NZ_CP071660.1 coordinate 827,432, forward strand.
GACCCTGGCCGAGCAGTTCGGTGTGTCACGCCCTTCGTTGCGTGAGGCGATCCAGAAGCTGACGGCCAAGGGTTTGCTGATCAGTCGTCAGGGCGGCGGCAACTATGTGGTGGAGTCGCTGGGCTCGACGTTCAGTGATCCGCTGCTGCAGCTCCTGGAAAGCAATCCCGAAGCACAGCGTGATCTATTGGAGTTCCGGCATACCTTGGAGGCGTCCTGCGCTTATTACGCAGCATTGCGGGCTACCGAGGTCGATCGCGAGCGGCTGACAGCGGCGTTCGATGAGTTGCAGGATTGTTACTCGCGTCACGAACAGGTGAGTCGGGCGGAGGAGGGCGCGGCGGATGCGCGCTTTCATCTGGCGATCGCCGAGGCCAGTCATAACGCGGTTTTGCTGCACACCATTCGCGGCTTGTTCGACCTGCTCAAGCGCAATGTGGTGACCAATATCGGCGGCATGTACAAACAGCGTAGCGAGACCCGCGACATGCTGATCAGTCAGCATCGGGAATTGTATCAAGCCATCATGAATGGTCACGCCGAGTTGGCGCGGGAGGTTTCCAGCCGACATATCCTGTATGTGCAGGAGGTGCTGGAAGAGGTGCGTCAGGAAGTGCAGCGGGTTGCCCGGGCGGAGCGGCGCAAGGGGATGTAGCCCTGTTGCGGATCGTGTGGGAGCGAGCTTGCTCGCGATGGCGGTCTGTCTGACACATCAATGCAAGATATGCCGATGCCATCGCGAGCAAGCTCGCTCCCACAGTGGCTCGCGGTTGGGCTAGTCTTCCTTGCCCTTGTTACGCACCGCGCGCTGCAACTCGCGCCCGGCATCGCGTTCGCGCTCGGTGTCGCGCTTGTCGTATTCCTTCTTGCCCTTGCCCAGTGCAATTTCGCACTTGATCAAATGCTTGCTCCAGTACAGCGAGGTACAGACGCAGGCATAACCCTTCTGCTGCACGGAGGCGAAGAGCTTCTCCAGCTCCCGCTTATTGAGCAGCAGTTTGCGCGAGCGCACAGGATCGGCAATGACATGGGTGCTGGCGGTGGTCAGCGGCGTGATGTGGCTGCCCAGCAGCCAGGCTTCACCGTCCTTGAGCAGGACGTAACTGTCGACCAGTTGCGCCTTGCCGGCACGCAAGCTTTTTACTTCCCAGCCGGCCAGGACCATGCCAGCCTCGAAACGCTGTTCGATGAAGTAATCGTGTCGCGCCTTTTTGTTTTGCGCGATGGTCCCTGTGGGGTGTTTCTTCTGTTTAGCCATAGGGGCGGCATTATAGGCAGTTGCGTGCGTGTCGGCTACGGTGAAGCAGCATGCTTGAGCAGGTTGAATGAATCCCGGACAATGCGGCCTCTTTTTTGAACGCTTGGGCGTGATCACGATGTCGACAGACAAGGTTTCTGTCCACGGCAGTTGGGCTAGCCGCTGGGTCTTCATATTCGCTGCGACCGGTTCGGCCGTGGGGCTGGGTAGTATCTGGAAGTTTCCGTACATGGTCGGCGTCTACGGCGGCGGTGCCTTCGTATTGATGTTCCTGGCATGCATCGCCCTGATCGGTGCGCCGGTCATGTTGGCCGAAACACTGATCGGTCGTCGCGCCCGGCAAAGCCCGGCCAATGCCTTGAAGGTGCTGGCGACGGAGGCGGGCCATTCGGCCAGGTGGTCGTGGGGCGCGTTCGCCGGAATGGTCACGGCACTGTTGATTCTTTCTTTCTACAGTGTGGTTGGCGGCTGGTCCCTGGATTACATCATCGATATGGGCCGGGGAGATTTCCAGGGGGCGACGCCCGATCAGGTCGGCGCCTACTTCGGCAATGTGATCGCCGACCCCTGGAGGCTGACACTTTGGCACACGCTTTTCATGGTGCTCTCGGCCGTAGTGATCGCCCGAGGCGTGGTCGCCGGGCTTGAGCGCAGCCTGCGGATCATGATGCCGCTGCTGTTCGTGATGATCCTGGTGCTGCTGGGCTACAGCATGACCACCGGACATTTCATGGAGGGCGTGCATTTCATGTTCGACTTCCAGCCGGAGAAAGTCATGGACGGGCTGCTGCCGGCCATGGGGCATGCGTTTTTCTCCCTGAGCGTTGGCGTCGGCTCGATCATGATCTACGGCGCCTACATGCCCAAGAATGCCTCGCTGACCAGGACTGTCTTCGGTGTTGCGTTGCTGGATACCTTCGTGTCGCTGCTGGCGGGGGTGGCATTGTTCCCGATTGTCTTCGCCGCAGGCCTGAACCCGAGTGAAGGGCCGGGGCTGATGTTCGTCAGCCTGCCTTTCGCCTTCGGCAGCATGCCGTTCGGCCAGGTCATGGGCGTGGTGTTTTTTGTCCTGGTGGCAGTCGCTGCCTGGAGTTCGGCCATTTCCTTGCTCGAACCGATGGTCGCTTACCTGGTTGAACGTACCCGCCTGAGCCGCGCCTGGGTCACTTTCTGGCTGGCCTTCACCTGCTGGTTCGTAGGATTGGGCACGGTGTTTTCCTTCAATATATGGAAGCAGGCAAAGTTTTTCGTGAACGAAGGCGGTCTGTTCCACCTCTATCAGTGGGGAGCGACCGGAGGGCTGGATTTCTTCGGAGTGATTGATTTCTTCACGTCGCGGATCATGCTGCCTTTGGGCGGATTGTGTTTCGTGGTGTTTGCAGGGTGGATCATGGGGCGTGACGCGGTGCGTGATGAACTGTCGCTGCGCAGCCCGGTGGTGTTCGCCTTGAGTCTGTTCTTGATGCGCTATGTGGCGCCCATCGGCATCCTGGTAGTGTTTGCCGCCCAGCTGTGGAAGTGACGCTTACATGACGACACATATTCAACGCTCGGCCTTGCTGCCCTACCCGGCGCAGGCGCTGTACGACCTGGTCAACGATGTGGCGAGTTATCCGGAGTTCCTGCCCTGGTGCTCGTCCGCCGAGGTGCTTGAAAGCTCCGATACCCACATGCGCGCCAGTCTCAATGTGGCCAAGGGCGGATTGAGCCAGCACTTTGTCACGCGTAACACCTTGGTGCCGGGGCAGTCGATCGAAATGAACCTCGAAGAGGGGCCGTTCAATCAGCTCCATGGTGTCTGGGTGTTCAAGCCGCTCGGGGAAAAGGCCTGCAAGATCAGCCTGGATCTCTCGTTCGACTACGCGGGGCCAATCGTGCGGGCGACCTTGGGGCCGCTGTTCAACCAGGCGGCCAATACGCTGGTCGATGCGTTCTGCCAACGCGCCAAACAGAACGCCGAGCTCAAGCGTTGATCGAAATCGAAGTGGTGCATGCCAGCGTCGACCGCCAGGTCTTGCGCACGTTTGCAGTGCCCGAAGGTACCAGCGTTCGCGTTGCGCTGTTGGCGTCGGGTATTGCCGAGGACTTTCCGCAGCTGGACTTGAGCGCGTGTCCGATCGGTATTTTTGGCAAGGTGGTCGCCGATCCGGATCAGCAAGCGGTGCAAGCTTGTGATCGGCTCGAAATCTATCGACCGTTGCTGGCTGATCCGAAAGAAATTCGTCGTCTGCGAGCGGCCAAGGCTGCCCAGGCGCGTCAGGCGGATCAGTAAGCAACGGCTAATTACAGGCAATAAAAAACCCGGCATGCCGGGTTTTTTGTTGTCGCAATTTATTGCGGCGAGGTGTCCAGAGGCTCGGGCGTCGGGACAGGTACGGTCTCGACGTTGTCCACATCCTTCTGGATCTGATCCAGCAACGAACCTGGCTTGGCCGGTTTTTCCGGTTTCGGCTGTTCGGCATTCTGGGCCGGGTCGGTGACGGTCGTACCGCTGTCCTTGCCCATAATGGCCTCATCGCGGCTCACACCAGGCATGAAATCACCCGACAGGCTGACAAGTTGGTCATTGGCATTGAAGATAACGCTGATGCGTTCCTGTTGCCGTTCACCACCGCCTGGCTGCAGGCTGTACAGGTAATCCCAGCGATCGGCATGGAACGTGTCGGTCAGCAGGGGGTTGCCCATGATAAACCGTACTTGCCGACGGGTCATTCCCGGGCGTAACTGGTCTATCATGTCCTGCGTGACGACATTGCCCTGCTGGATGTCGATTTTGTAAACCCCGGGGAATGAACAACCGGCGAGTGCGAGCAGTCCCACGAAGGTGAAACTGGTTAGCAAGAGCTTGGTGTTTTGCATCGGTGGGCGACTTCCACTATCTTGGCTGGGACAACGTAAACGCCGATCATACCCGCATTAAGAGAAGCTGCGAAGCAGCATCGCGAGAAAGCTGACCATGGTTGAAAATAGCGAACTACGCAAAGCCGGCCTCAAAGTGACCCTGCCAAGGGTCAAGATTCTGCAAATGCTCGATTCCGCCGAGCAACGCCACATGAGTGCCGAAGACGTCTACAAGGCGCTCATGGAAGCTGGCGAGGACGTCGGTCTGGCCACGGTTTACCGTGTATTGACCCAATTCGAGGCGGCGGGACTGGTGGCTCGTCATAATTTTGATGGCGGTCATGCTGTCTTCGAATTGGCGGACGGGGAGCACCATGACCACATGGTGGATGTAGAGACTCGCGAGGTAATCGAGTTCGTCAGTCCTGAAATCGAGAAGCTGCAAAAGGCGATTGCTGACGAGTATGGCTTCGATTTGATCGATCACCATCTCGTCTTGCATGTCCGCAAGCGCAAGTAAGTTCGTCACGTAGGCGAAAGCCCGCAAAACGAAAGAAGGCGACCCTCGGGTCGCCTTCTTGCTTTACAGCGCTTTCAGCTTTTTGCCGCAACCACCATTTTTTTGGCATGGGCCAGGGATTCCTTGGTCAGGTCGATGCCTCCCAGCATCCGTGCCACTTCTTCCACGCGCTCGTTCTTGTCGAGCTTGGAGACGGCGGTGCGAGTCGCGTCTTCGCCACGCACCTTATGCACGAACAAATGCTGGTGGCCTTGGGCTGCGACCTGAGGCAGGTGAGTCACCGTCAATACCTGCCCGCGCTCACCCAGCCTGCGCAGCAATTGACCGACGATCTCCGCTGTCGGGCCGCCAATGCCCACGTCGACTTCGTCGAAGACCAATGTCGGTACACGGGATGTCTGCGCCGTGATGACCTGGATGGCCAGGCTGATGCGCGACAACTCACCGCCGGACGCCACTTTTGCCAGCGCCTTGAGCGGTTGCCCGGGGTTGGCACTGACCAGTAGCTCCACTTGTTCCAAGCCATTGGGTTGAAGCTCGTCGCCGGCGTTGGGGTGCAGTTCGATGGTAAATCGGCCGCCTGGCATGCCAAGACGCTGGATTTCCTGCTCCACGGCACCGGCCAGGCCGGTGGCGGCCTTGCGGCGCAGTTCGCTGAGTTCCCTGGCCTTTTCCTGGTAATGCCGCGCGTAGGAAGCCAGTTCATCTGCGAGTCGCTCGATGGATTCGTCGTTGGCGTTCAGGGTCTCCAATTCTTCCAGCAGGCGTTGCTGCAGTTCGACGACTTCGGTTGGCTGGACGCGGTGCTTGCGTGCAAGCGTATAGATAGTGTCCAGGCGTTCTTCCAGGTATTGCAGGCGCGCGGGGTCGGCATCGAAATGATCCAGGAACCGGTTCAGTTCTCCGACGGCTTCCTCGACCTGGATCTGTGCGCTGGTCAGCAGGTTGCTGGCCTCGCTCAGGGCGCCTACCGAATTGCTGACGCTGGAGAGCCGGTTCAGGCTCGCCGTCAATGCGCTGAGCACATTGCCCGAGTCGCTTTCGCTGCATTGTTCGACTACCTGGCGGCAGACGCCCAGCAGTGCTTCGGCGTTGGTCAGGTTCTTGTGTTCCTGTTCCAGCTCCTCCAGTTCGTTTTCACCTAGGGCCAGGTTCTCCAGCTCTTCGAGCTGGTAGCTCAAGAGTTGGTGGCGGGCGCGTTGCTCGTCGCCGGAATTGGCGAGTCGGTCCAGCTCCTGCCGGGTCTGGCGCCAGCGTTGGGCTGCCAGGTGAACCTGGCGGGCCAGGTCAGTGGCTCCGGCGTATTCGTCGAGCAGACGGCGATGGGTATCGGTCTTGAGCAGGGACTGGTGTTCGTGCTGGCTGTGAATATCGATCAGCAGTTCGCCGAGTGCTTTCAGATCACCCAGCGGGCAAGGGGCGCCATTGATATAGCCGCGGGAGCGACCTTCGGCGGTGATGACCCGGCGCAGGATGCATAGGCCGTCGGTGTCCAGGTCCCGTTCGGCCAGCCACGCACTGGCTTCGGGAATGTCGACCAGGTCGAAAGTTGCCAAGATGTCGGCCTTGTCTGCGCCGGGGCGCACCACGCCGCTGTCGGCACGATCACCCAGGGTCAGCCCGAGGGCATCGAGCATGATCGATTTGCCAGCGCCGGTTTCACCGGTAATCACGCTCATGCCCCGGTCGAGTTCGAGGTCGAGATGTTCGACGATGGCGTAGTTGTGTACGGACAGGTGCACCAGCATAAGGCCGCTCCCAGGCATTAGGTCTGGTTATTTATACAGTGTTTTGTCGCGAACTGACAATGCCTGGCCTTAGCTCGATTTGCTTGGATTGCGTGTTTTTTTAGCGCGGCTGGGAATGATATGCAGCTGTTTTTTGTAAGGTTAATTCGTCGCGCGGCCCTTGAAGCTGAAAAACGTGGCCCCATATACCGGGGCAGAAGCGCGAGTCGAGCTCGCGGACGAAGTTGAAAGGAGAAATCTATGGCTGACGAACAGACGCAGGATACGCAAAATCTAGACGCCAATCAGGCTCCCCAGGATTCGGGCGAAGACCTGTCGGCTCGTGTACAAGTGCTCGAAGAGCAACTGGCCGGTGCTCAGGATCAGGCGTTGCGCGTAGCAGCCGACCTGCAGAATGTCCGCCGCCGCGCCGAGCAAGACGTGGAAAAGGCCCACAAATTCGCCCTGGAGCGTTTCGCCGGCGACCTGCTGCCGATCATCGACAGCCTGGAGCGCGGCCTGGAGCTGTCCAACCCGGACGACGAGAACATCCGTCCGATGCGTGAAGGCATCGAGCTGACGCTGAAAATGTTCCAGGACACCCTCAAGCGTTATCAGCTCGAAGCGATCGATCCCCACGGTGAACCCTTCAACGCCGAGCATCACCAGGCCATGGCGATGCAGGAAAGTGCCGACGTCGAGCCGAACAGCGTGCTGAAAGTGTTCCAGAAGGGCTACCTGCTCAACGGCCGCTTGCTGCGCCCGGCCATGGTTGTGGTCAGCAAGGCGCCGGCGCCGGTTTCGCCTTCTATCGATGAGCAGGCTTGAAATCGGGCGCAACGGCCCCATTAAGAAGTCAAGCGTTTAAGTACTACCGCAGTTAGCCACCACTGCTGCGGCAAAAAAATTCAAGTTCCGGGAGAGTTAACATGGGCAAGATTATCGGTATCGACCTGGGGACCACCAACTCGTGCGTCTCCGTGCTGGAAAACGGCAAGGCTAAAGTCATCGAGAATGCTGAAGGCGCGCGTACCACGCCGTCGATCATCGCTTACGCCAACGACGGCGAGATCCTGGTGGGTCAGTCCGCCAAGCGTCAGGCTGTGACCAATCCGCATAACACCCTGTACGCGGTGAAGCGTCTGATCGGTCGCAAGTTCGACGAAGAAGTCGTGCAGAAAGACATCAAGATGGTGCCGTACAAAATCGCCAAGGCTGACAACGGCGACGCATGGGTTGAAGTGAACGGCCAGAAAATGGCGCCGCCACAGATCTCGGCTGAAATCCTGAAGAAAATGAAGAAAACCGCCGAAGACTACCTCGGCGAGCCAGTGACTGAAGCGGTCATTACCGTTCCTGCGTACTTCAACGACAGCCAGCGCCAGGCGACCAAAGACGCCGGCCGCATCGCTGGCCTGGACGTGAAACGTATCATCAACGAACCAACCGCAGCCGCTCTGGCCTACGGTATGGACAAGGCCAAAGGCGATCACACCGTGATCGTTTATGACCTGGGTGGCGGTACTTTCGACGTTTCCGTGATCGAAATTGCCGAAGTCGACGGCGAGCACCAGTTCGAAGTATTGGCAACCAACGGCGATACATTCCTCGGTGGTGAAGACTTCGACATCCGCCTGATCGACTACCTCGTCGATGAGTTCAAGAAAGAAAGCGGCATGAACCTCAAGGGTGACCCGCTGGCCATGCAGCGTCTGAAAGAGGCCGCTGAGAAAGCCAAGATCGAACTGTCCTCGAGCCAGTCGACCGACGTGAACCTGCCGTACATCACCGCAGACGCTACCGGTCCGAAGCACCTGAACGTGAAAATCTCCCGCGCCAAGCTCGAAGCGCTGGTAGAAGACCTGGTTCAGCGCACCATCGAACCTTGCCGCATTGCGATGAAGGACGCCGGTATCGACGTTGGCTCGATCAACGACGTGATCCTGGTCGGCGGCCAGACCCGTATGCCGCTGGTCCAGAAGCTGGTAACCGATTTCTTTGGTAAAGAAGCACGCAAGGACGTGAACCCGGACGAAGCCGTTGCCATGGGTGCTGCCATCCAGGGTGCCGTTCTGGCCGGCGACGTGAAAGACGTTCTGCTGCTCGACGTCAGCCCGCTGACCCTGGGTATCGAAACCATGGGCGGCGTGATGACCGCGCTGATCGAGAAAAACACCACGATTCCTACCAAGAAATCCCAGGTGTTCTCGACGGCCGACGACAACCAGAGCGCCGTGACCATCCACGTGCTGCAAGGTGAGCGTAAGCAAGCGGCCCAGAACAAGTCCTTGGGCAAGTTCGACCTGGCCGAGATTCCACCGGCTCCACGCGGTGTGCCGCAAATCGAAGTGACCTTTGACATCGACGCCAACGGCATCCTGCACGTCGGCGCGAAAGACAAGGCCACCGGCAAGACCCAGTCGATCGTGATCAAGGCCAACTCCGGCCTGTCCGAGGAAGAAATTCAGCAGATGGTTCGCGACGCTGAAGTCAACGCCGAGGAAGACCGCAAGTTCGAAGAGCTGGCCAGCGCTCGTAACCAGGGCGACGCCTTGGTTCACTCGACCCGCAAGATGGTTGCCGATGCCGGCGACAAAGTGACTGCTGAAGAGAAGACCGCGATCGAAGCCGCCGTGGTTGCCCTTGAAGCTGCCGTCAAAGGCGACGATAAGGCTGCCATCGAAGCGAAGATCGAAGAGCTGTCGAAAGTCTCCGCGCCAGTGGCCCAGAAGATGTATGCCGAGCAGGCCCAGCCAGCTGAAGGTGCTGCGCAGCAAGGCGAATCGGCCGAGAAAGCCGATGACGTGGTCGACGCTGAGTTCGAAGAAGTAAAAGACAACAAGTAATCGCTTGTTGGTCGGCCGGTTGACTGCGTTTGTGCGGTGGCTGGTAGGATGTCGCCGCGCGGGAGCTTGCTCCCGCGTTGGCGTGTCTGGAGTCAGTGAATTTTTACAGCATGCGACAGCGTTCGGGTGCTGGCGGTGTGTTCGGGAATGCTCCTGCTTTCCGGGCGATATGCGCCGAGACCAGGATCGTTGAATCGACGTGAGTTGGGTCCGGGCCTGTATTGGGGCTCAACGAGTTTGGCAAGGTTCAGGAGAGGTTTGCCGGACGTCCTATAAGAGTGCAAAGACTAATGGCGAAGCGTGATTTTTACGAAGTATTGGGTGTCGAGCGGGGAGCCAGCGAGGCAGAGCTGAAAAAGGCTTACCGTCGCCTGGCGATGAAGCACCACCCAGACCGTAATCCCGGCGATAAAGCGTCGGAAGAGATGTTCAAGGAAGCCAACGAGGCTTACGAAGTTCTGTCCGATTCCAGCAAGCGCGCGGCCTACGACCAATACGGGCATGCCGGTGTCGACCCGAGCATGGGTGGCGGCGGTGCCGGTTTCGGCGGCCAGAACTTCTCCGATATCTTCGGCGATGTGTTCAGTGATTTTTTTGGCGGCGGCCGCGGCGGCGCCCGTGGTGGTGCCCAGCGTGGCAGCGATTTGCGCTACACGCTGGAGCTGAACCTGGAAGAAGCGGTGCGCGGTACTACCGTGAATATCCGGGTGCCGACGCTGGTCAATTGCAAGCCGTGCGACGGTTCGGGCGCCAAGAAGGGCTCCTCGCCGGTCACCTGCCCGACTTGCGGCGGCATCGGCCAGGTTCGCATGCAGCAGGGCTTCTTCTCGGTCCAGCAGACCTGTCCGCGTTGCCATGGCCAGGGCAAGATCATTTCCGATCCGTGCGACTCCTGCCACGGCGAAGGGCGTGTCGAAGAGTACAAGACTCTGTCGGTCAAAGTGCCGGCCGGTGTCGACACCGGTGACCGCATTCGTCTGTCCGGCGAAGGCGAGGCGGGTGCCCAGGGCGGCCCGACCGGCGATCTGTATGTGGTGATCAACGTGCGCGAGCACGCAATCTTCCAGCGTGATGGCAAGCATTTGTTCTGCGAAGTGCCGATCAGTTTTGTTGATGCGGCCTTGGGCGGTGAGCTTGAAATCCCGACCCTTGATGGTCGCGTCAAGCTGAAGATTCCCGAAGGGACGCAAACCGGCAAGCAGTTCCGCATTCGCGGCAAGGGCGTGGCTCCAGTGCGTGGCGGCGGTGCGGGCGACTTGATGTGCCGCGTCGCGGTAGAGACACCGGTCAACCTGAGCCGGCGCCAGCGGGAGCTGCTCGAAGAGTTCCGCAGTTCCCTGGCGGATGACAACAGCCACTCGCCGAAAACCACCGGTTGGTTCGAAGGCGTGAAGCGCTTCTTCGGCGATCTGTAAGGAGTGGGCATGCGACGTATAGCTGTGATGGGCGCCGCGGGGCGTATGGGCAAGGCGCTGGTCGAGGCGGTGCAGCAGCGCTCGCCGCTCTCTGGCCTGACGGCCGCCATCGTCCGGCCCGACAGTACGCTGGTGGGCGCCGATGCTGGCGAGCTGGCCTCGATCGGACGTATCGGCGTGCCAATGTCCGGTGGGCTGGAAAAGGTACTCGATGAATTTGACGTCCTGATCGACTTCACCCTGCCGGAAGTCATGCTGAAAAACCTCGCCACCTGCCGCAAGGCCGGCAAGGCCATGGTCATCGGCACGACCGGCCTGGACGCCGCGCAGAAGCAATTGTTGGCCGATGCCGGCAAGGACATTCCGATCGTGTTCGCGGCGAACTTCAGCGTGGGCGTGAATCTCTCGCTCAAGCTGCTGGACCTGACGGCGCGGGTGTTGGGTGATGATGCGGATATCGAAATCATCGAGGCACATCACCGTCACAAGATCGATGCGCCTTCGGGAACAGCCTTGCGCATGGGAGAGGTGATTGCCGATGCGCTGGGTCGTGACCTGCAGGAAGTGGCCGTGTATGGGCGCCAGGGGCACACCGGTGCGCGTGAGCGAGACACCATCGGTTTCGCGACCGTACGTGGTGGCGACGTGGTAGGTGATCACACCGTGCTGTTCGCCACCGAGGGTGAGCGCCTGGAGATTACGCACAAGGCGTCGAGTCGGATGACTTTCGCCAAGGGCGCCGTGCGTGCCGCGCTGTGGCTGGATGGTCGCGAGCCCGGCTTGTACGACATGCAGGACGTTCTCGACCTGCGTTGATGCCTTCAAGGCGGGGTTCAGGTTACACTGAGTCCCGTTTTACACCGCTTCGCGACGGCCTGTCGCATTCCCCTGCCTTTAAGGCTCATTAGCGGTGGACCAAAAAAGCCTTTTTCTGTAAGCTACAGCTTTAGTGTGTCCACTAAAAGCGCGCAGAATAATTCAGTGAACAAGCGGGGTGACGTGTCCATACGTCACTCCGCTTTTTTACAACCTGCGATCGCCCTTTCAGGCTTTATTTACGGGAGGTCTTCTTGACTAAGCCAGCCATACTCGCCCTTGCTGATGGCAGCATTTTTCGCGGCGAAGCCATTGGAGCCGACGGTCAGACCGTTGGTGAGGTGGTGTTTAACACCGCAATGACCGGCTATCAGGAAATTCTTACCGATCCTTCCTACGCCCAGCAAATCGTTACCCTGACTTACCCGCATATCGGCAACACCGGCACCACGCCGGAAGATGCCGAGTCCGATCGTGTCTGGTCCGCTGGCCTGGTCATCCGCGACCTGCCGCTGGTAGCGAGCAACTGGCGTAACAAGATGTCCCTGTCCGACTACCTGAAAGCCAACAACGTCGTGGCGATCGCCGGTATCGACACCCGCCGCCTGACCCGCATCCTGCGGGAAAAAGGCGCGCAGAACGGCTGCATCATGGCCGGTGACAATATTTCCGACGAGGCCGCCATTGCCGCTGCCCAGGGTTTCCCAGGCCTCAAGGGCATGGACCTGGCGAAAGTCGTCAGCACTCAGAAACAGTACGAATGGCGCTCCTCGGTCTGGGACTTGAAAACCGATAGCCACGCGACGATCGAGGCTTCCGAACTGCCGTATCACGTGGTCGCTTACGATTACGGCGTCAAGCTGAACATCCTGCGTATGCTGGTCGCGCGCGGTTGCCGCGTCACCGTAGTGCCGGCCCAGACCCCGGCGGCTGACGTCCTGGCCCTCAAGCCCGACGGCGTGTTCCTGTCCAACGGTCCGGGTGACCCGGAGCCATGCGACTACGCGATCCAGGCGATCAAGGACGTGCTGGAAACCGAGATCCCGGTATTCGGTATCTGCCTGGGGCACCAGTTGCTGGCCCTGGCTTCGGGCGCCAAGACCCTGAAAATGGGCCACGGCCACCACGGTGCCAACCACCCGGTACAGGACCTGGATACCGGTGTCGTCATGATCACCAGTCAGAACCACGGTTTTGCGGTTGACGAGGCGACCCTGCCGGCCAACGTACGGGCCATCCACAAGTCGCTGTTCGACGGCACGCTGCAAGGCATCGAGCGTACCGACAAGAGCGCGTTCAGCTTCCAGGGCCACCCTGAGGCGAGCCCGGGCCCGAACGATGTGGCGCCGCTGTTCGATCGCTTCATCAATGAGATGGCCAAGCGACGCTGACCGCGTGAAACCCGAGGGCGGCCCCGAAAACGGCGGCCCCCGCGGGCGCTTCAAAGATTGTTCGACGGCCTAGCCGACTGACCTGCGGATTTGAGTGACAAACCCATGCCAAAACGTACAGACATAAAAAGCATCCTGATTCTCGGCGCTGGCCCGATCGTGATCGGCCAGGCCTGCGAATTCGATTACTCCGGCGCTCAGGCTTGCAAGGCCCTGCGCGAGGAGGGTTATCGCGTCATCCTGGTGAACTCCAACCCGGCCACCATCATGACCGACCCGTCGATGGCCGACGCCACCTACATCGAGCCGATCAAGTGGCAGACCGTTGCCAAGATCATCGAGAAGGAGCGTCCGGACGCGCTGCTGCCGACCATGGGTGGCCAGACCGCATTGAACTGCGCTCTGGACCTGGAGCGCGAAGGCGTCCTGGAGAAGTTCGGTGTGGAAATGATCGGCGCCAATGCCGACACCATCGACAAGGCCGAAGATCGTTCGCGCTTCGACAAGGCGATGAAATCCATCGGCCTGGACTGCCCACGCTCGGGCATCGCCCACAGCATGGAAGAAGCCAACGCCGTGCTGGAACGCCTCGGCTTCCCGTGCATCATCCGTCCGTCCTTCACCATGGGCGGCACGGGTGGTGGCATCGCCTACAACCGTGAAGAATTCGAAGAAATCTGCGCCCGTGGCCTGGACCTGTCGCCAACCAAGGAACTGCTGATCGACGAGTCCCTGATCGGTTGGAAAGAATACGAAATGGAAGTTGTCCGCGACAAAAAGGACAACTGCATCATCGTTTGCTCCATCGAGAACTTCGATCCGATGGGCGTGCACACCGGCGACTCGATTACCGTTGCACCGGCCCAGACCCTGACCGACAAGGAATACCAGATCCTGCGTAACGCCTCCCTGGCGGTACTGCGTGAGATCGGCGTGGAAACCGGTGGCTCCAACGTCCAGTTCGGCATCTGCCCGAACACTGGCCGCATGGTGGTCATCGAGATGAACCCGCGCGTGTCTCGTTCGTCGGCCCTGGCCTCGAAAGCCACCGGCTTCCCGATCGCCAAGGTCGCCGCCAAGCTGGCCGTCGGCTACACCCTGGACGAACTGTCGAACGACATCACCGGCGGCAAGACTCCGGCGTCCTTCGAGCCGTCCATCGACTACGTGGTGACCAAGCTGCCGCGTTTCGCCTTCGAAAAATTCGCCAAGGCTGACGCGCGCCTGACCACCCAGATGAAATCGGTGGGTGAAGTCATGGCCATCGGCCGGACTTTCCAGGAATCCCTGCAAAAAGCCCTTCGTGGCCTGGAAGTGGGTGTCTGCGGTCTCGATCCGAAGCTGGACCTGAGCAAGCCGGAAAGCATGAGCGAGCTCAAGCGCGAGCTGACCGTGCCGGGCGCCGAGCGTATCTGGTACGTGGCGGATGCCTTCCGCGCCGGCATGACTGTCGAGCAGATTTTCGACATGAACATGATCGACCCTTGGTTCCTGGTGCAGATCGAAGATCTGATCAAGGAAGAAGAGAAGGTCAAGACCATGGGCATGTCCAGCATCGATCGCAACACGATGCTGGGTCTCAAGCGCAAGGGCTTCTCCGACATGCGCCTGGCCAAGCTGCTGGGTGTGACCGAGAAGAGCCTGCGCACTCATCGCCACAAGCTGGAAGTCTTCCCGGTCTACAAGCGCGTCGACACCTGCGCGGCCGAGTTCGCCACCGACACTGCCTACCTGTACTCCACGTACGAAGAAGAGTGCGAAGCCGCGCCTTCGACCCGGGACAAGATCATGATCCTGGGCGGCGGTCCGAACCGGATCGGCCAGGGCATCGAGTTCGACTACTGCTGCGTCCACGCGGCACTGGCGCTGCGCGACGATGGTTACGAAACCATCATGGTCAACTGCAACCCGGAGACCGTTTCCACCGACTACGACACCTCTGATCGCCTGTACTTCGAGCCCGTGACCCTGGAAGACGTGCTGGAAATCGTCCGTGTCGAGAAGCCAAAAGGCGTGATCGTCCAGTACGGCGGGCAGACCCCTCTGAAACTGGCCCGCGCCCTCGAAGCCGCCGGCGTGCCGATCATCGGCACCAGCCCGGATGCCATCGACCGCGCCGAAGACCGCGAGCGCTTCCAGCAGATGGTCGAGCGTCTGAACCTGCGCCAGCCACCAAACGCCACCGTGCGCAGCGAAGACGAAGCGATTCGTGCGGCGGCGAAGATCGGTTATCCGCTGGTGGTGCGCCCGTCCTACGTACTGGGCGGCCGTGCGATGGAAATCGTTTACCAGGAAGACGAACTCAAGCGCTACCTGCGCGAAGCGGTCCAGGTGTCCAATGACAGCCCGGTTCTGCTCGACCATTTCCTCAACTGCGCCATCGAAATGGACGTGGACGCGGTCTGCGACGGCAAGGATGTCGTGATCGGCGCAATCATGCAGCACATCGAGCAGGCAGGCGTTCACTCCGGTGACTCCGCCTGTTCGTTGCCGCCATACTCGTTGCCGGCCCACATCCAGGACGAGATGCGTGAACAGGTCAAGAAAATGGCCCTGGAGCTTGGGGTTGTCGGCCTGATGAACGTGCAGCTGGCACTTCAAGGCGAAGACATCTATGTCATCGAAGTCAACCCGCGCGCCTCCCGGACCGTACCGTTCGTGTCCAAATGCATCGGTGTTTCCCTGGCGATGATCGCTGCTCGCGTGATGGCCGGTAAAACCTTGGCGGAGCTGAACTTCACCAAGGAAATCATCCCGAACTTCTACAGCGTGAAAGAGGCGGTGTTCCCATTCGCCAAATTCCCTGGCGTAGACCCGATTCTCGGCCCGGAAATGAAATCCACCGGTGAAGTGATGGGCGTTGGCGACACCTTCGGCGAAGCCTTTGCCAAGGCCCAGATGGGCGCCAGCGAAGTCCTGCCAACGGGCGGCACGGCGTTCATCAGCGTGCGTGATGACGACAAGCCACTGGTTGCGGGCGTGGCCCGTGATCTGATCAACTTGGGTTTCGAAGTGGTCGCCACTGCCGGTACCGCCAAGCTGATCGAGGCGGCGGGCCTGAAAGTGCGCCGCGTGAACAAGGTGACCGAGGGTCGTCCGCACGTAGTCGACATGATCAAGAATGACGAAGTCACGCTGATCATCAACACCACCGAAGGTCGTCAATCGATCGCCGATTCCTATTCCATTCGTCGCAATGCGCTGCAGCATAAGATCTACTGCACCACGACTATTGCTGCCGGCGAAGCGATCTGCGAAGCGCTCAAGTTCGGACCCGAGAAGACCGTACGTCGCTTGCAGGATCTACATGCAGGATTGAAGGCATGAGCATAACCAAGTACCCGATGACTGTTCAGGGCGCGAAGGCCCTGGAGGAAGAGCACGCTTTCCTGACCAAGGTCGAGCGCCCGCGCTTGAGCCAGGCGATCGGCGAAGCCCGTGAACTGGGCGACCTGAAGGAAAACGCCGAATACCACGCTGCCCGAGAGGAGCAGGGTATGGTCGAGGCGCGTGTCCGTGACATCGAAGGCCGCATGCAGAATGCGGTGATCATCGATGTCACGACGATTCCGCATACCGGCAAGGTCATTTTTGGCACTACGGTGGAGATCGCCAACGTCGAGACCGACGAAAGCGTGACTTACCAGATCGTTGGCGAGGACGAGGCGGACATCAAGCTCGGCAAGATTTCCGTCGGTTCACCCATTGCTCGCGCCTTGATTGCCAAGGAAGAGGGTGATGTGGTGGCGGTGAAGACGCCGGGTGGTGTCATCGAGTATGAGATTGTCGAAGTCCGTCATATCTGAACGAAGGCGCCCGCTGCGTGCGGGTGCCATGATCTGGCAGCTCACCCAGATGTTGTGGGTGGGCGGCGTCTGGTTGCTGCACGTCGGTCTGCTGCCGGTGCTGGGTCGGATTGGCCTGGCACCGCTGCTCATCAATGAAATCGCGGGTATGCTGACGGCGCTGCTGGTGGGCTTTTCAGCAGTGTGCGTGATATTCCAGGCTTTGGTGCTGGTTCAGGCCGAGGGTCTTGGCAGTCTATGGCGCGACATTCGTGGGCAATTGCTGCTCATGGCCTTGTACGCTTGCGGGATGTTCCTGGCGGTGCGTCTCGGCTGGCCGGACGCGAGCCAATGGCAGGTATTCAGCTATCTGGTGCTGGGTTTTTCCGGCCTGGTGCTGGTGTTGCAGCCGGTTCCCGGATGGAGCGGCAGGGTGCGCGAAGCACACCCTTGACCGTTTGCATCATTTGAAGCGGTGAACGTTCGACAGTTGCTTGTTGACGCTGAAGTTCTTGCGATAAATCAGCGCCATCTTGCCGATGACCTGGACCAGGTCAGCCTTGCCGACCTTGCACAGCTCGGCAACGGCAGCCAGGCGGGCTTCGCGGTCGAGGATGTTGAGCTTGATCTTGATCAGCTCGTGATCGCCGAGGGCGCGTTCCAGTTCAGCGAGGACACCTTCAGTCAAACCGTTGTCAGCCACAGTCAAAACCGGTTTCAGATGGTGGCCGATGGATTTGTATTGTTTCTTCTGCTCTTGAGTGAGCGGCATAATCTGACCCCTGCGTCTGATCTTGTAAAAAGCGGCGGCCAGTTTACCCGAGCGAGTCCGGGACCGCCCACTTAATCACGACCCGATTTATTTTTCAGAGGTGGCCCGTGGCCCGTTCCAAGACTAGCCAGAACTGGCTCAGAGAGCATTTCAACGATCCGTACGTCAAAATGGCGCAAAAAGACGGTTATCGCTCGCGCGCCAGCTATAAATTGCTGGAGATCCAGGAGAAGGATCGCCTGATTCGTCCTGGCATGACCGTAATCGACCTCGGCGCAGCGCCGGGTGGCTGGTCGCAGGTGACCAGTCGTCTGATTGGCGGCCAGGGGCGATTGATCGCTTCGGACATCCTGGAAATGGACAGCATCCCTGACGTGACCTTTATCCAGGGTGATTTCACCGAGGACGCCGTATTGGCGCAAATCCTCGAGGCCGTCGGAAATACGCAAGTCGACCTTGTGATTTCCGATATGGCCCCCAATATGAGTGGATTGGCGGCTGTCGACATGCCTCGCGCAATGTTCCTCAGCGAGCTGGCCCTGGATCTGGCGGGGCGGGTTCTGCGTCCGGGTGGTGATTTCCTGATCAAGGTCTTCCAGGGTGAAGGCTTCGATGAATACCACAAGGGCATGCGCAAATTGTTCGACAAAGTGCAGATGCGCAAGCCTTTGTCGTCCCGCGACCGCTCTCGCGAGCAGTATCTGCTGGCGCGAGGGTTTCGCGGAATCGAAGGCGCTTCCAGTGATGAGCGGCTTTGAAACAGGCCGATAGTTTTTTTTGTATCGCATTGCGGGCGTCGCGTAACGAAAATTGCGCGAGTCAAAGTTTCACAAAGGGTTACAGACGGCGCCTGCCAGAGTCGCAGGTAATGTAGTAAGTTAGGCCGGTGAATATCATGCGAAGCGCGCGCCAATAGCGGAGCTTGCTTCAGAGGGTAGTTAATTGAACGATATGGCAAAGAATCTGATCCTGTGGTTGATCATCGCCGCTGTCCTTGTGACCGTGATGAACAACTTCTCCAGCCCTAACGAGCCGCAGACCCTCAACTATTCCGATTTCCTCCAGCAGGTCAAGGAAGGCAAGGTCGAGCGCGTAGCCGTTGATGGTTATGTGATTACCGGCAAGCGCAGCGATGGCGACAGCTTCAAGACCATTCGTCCGGCGATCCAGGACAATGGTCTGATCGGCGACCTGGTGGACAATCACGTCGTGATCGAAGGCAAGCAGCCTGAGCAGCAAAGTATCTGGACCCAGCTCCTGGTCGCGAGCTTCCCGATCCTGGTGATCATCGCGGTGTTCATGTTCTTCATGCGCCAGATGCAAGGCGGGGCCGGAGGGAAGGGCGGGCCGATGAGTTTCGGCAAGAGCAAGGCCCGACTATTGTCCGAAGATCAGGTCAAGACCACCCTGGCTGACGTCGCCGGTTGCGATGAAGCCAAGGAAGAAGTCGGCGAGCTGGTTGAATTCCTGCGCGATCCGGGCAAGTTCCAGCGCCTGGGCGGGCGTATTCCCCGCGGCGTACTGATGGTGGGACCACCGGGTACCGGTAAAACCTTGCTGGCCAAGGCAATCGCTGGCGAAGCCAAGGTTCCGTTCTTCACCATTTCCGGTTCCGATTTCGTCGAGATGTTCGTCGGCGTCGGTGCCAGCCGTGTCCGCGACATGTTCGAACAGGCGAAAAAGCACGCGCCATGCATCATCTTCATCGACGAGATCGACGCCGTTGGTCGCCACCGTGGCGCCGGCATGGGCGGCGGTCACGATGAGCGCGAGCAGACCCTCAACCAGTTGCTGGTCGAGATGGACGGTTTCGAGATGAATGACGGCATCATCGTGATCGCCGCCACCAACCGTCCGGACGTGCTCGACCCTGCGCTGCTGCGTCCAGGTCGTTTTGATCGCCAGGTCGTGGTGGGGCTGCCGGACATTCGTGGTCGCGAGCAGATCCTGAAGGTTCACATGCGCAAGGTGCCAATGGGGGATGACGTTGCTCCGGCGGTCATCGCTCGCGGCACACCGGGTTTCTCCGGTGCTGACCTGGCGAACCTGGTAAACGAAGCGTCGCTGTTTGCTGCTCGTTCCGGCAAGCGTGTCGTGGAGATGAAGGAATTCGAACTCGCCAAGGACAAGATCATGATGGGCGCCGAGCGCAAATCCATGGTCATGTCGGAAAAGGAAAAGCAGAACACCGCTTACCACGAGGCAGGACATGCCATCGTCGGTCGTGTCGTGCCTGAGCATGATCCGGTGTACAAGGTTTCCATCATTCCGCGCGGTCGTGCACTGGGTGTGACGATGTTCCTGCCGGAAGAGGACCGCTACAGCCTGTCCAAGCGCGCGCTGATCAGCCAGATCTGTTCGCTGTACGGTGGCCGTATCGCCGAGGAAATGACGTTGGGCTTCGACGGCGTGACGACGGGTGCCTCCAACGACATCATGCGCGCAAGCCAGATTGCCCGGAACATGGTTACCAAGTGGGGCTTGTCCGAAAAGCTTGGTCCGTTGATGTATGCCGAGGAAGAGGGCGAAGTATTCCTGGGTCGTGGCGGCGGAGGCCAGCATGCAAGCTTCTCTGGTGAGACAGCCAAGTTGATCGACTCGGAAGTTCGCAGCATCATTGACCAGTGCTACGGCACGGCCAAGCAGATCCTCACGGACAACCGCGACAAACTGGACGCGATGGCCGACGCATTGATGAAGTATGAAACCATCGATGCCGAGCAGATCGACGACATCATGGCTGGCCGCACGCCTCGTGAGCCTCGTGACTGGTCTGGTGGCGGCACGGGTACCTCCGGTACTCCGCCAGCGGTACAGGGTGAGCGTCCCGAGACGCCCATCGGTGGTCCGGCCGCCGACGTCTAAGGCTTGAAATGACTTCTGTTCAGTCCTCTAACCGGTTGCCTTGCGGCAACCGGTTTCTTGATTTGGCCCGTGCGCACGTCATGGGCATTCTTAATGTCACTCCCGATTCCTTTTCCGATGGCGGAAGATTCTGCCAGCTCGACGCTGCATTGCGGCATGCCGAGGCCATGGTGGCAGCGGGCGCAACGCTGATCGATGTTGGTGGTGAATCGACCCGTCCCGGTGCGCGGGCGGTGTCCCCTACCGAAGAGCTGGAGCGAGTGGCGCCGATTGTCGAGCGTATACACCGCGAGCTTGATGTCATCATTTCGGTTGATACCTCTACGCCAGCGGTCATGCGCGAGGCAGCGCGACTGGGGGCGGGGCTGATCAACGATGTCCGGTCCTTGCGGCGCGACGGTGCGCTGGACGCCGCGGCGGCAACCGGGTTGCCGGTGTGCCTGATGCATATGCTCGGCGAGCCGGGGACCATGCAGGACGATCCGCACTATGATGATGTGACCAGGGAAGTGGCCGGGTTCCTCGCGGAGCGCCTGGACCAGTGTGCTGCCGTGGGCATCCCTGCCGAGCGGGTCATCCTTGATCCCGGGTTCGGCTTTGCCAAGACCCTGGCTCACAACCTGAGCCTGTTCAAGCATATGGAAGCCTTGCATGCCCTGGGGCGGCCCCTGTTGGTTGGCGTCTCGCGAAAGAGCATGATAGGCAATGCCTTGGGCCGCCCGGTGGGAGAGCGCCTGTATGGCGGTCTCGCCCTGGCTGCATTGGCCCTTACCAAAGGTGCGCGCATTTTGCGCGTGCATGATGTAGCCGAAACGATGGATGTCGTGCGGATGATCGACGCTGTGGATTCAGCCGAATAAGAATGACGGAGCACTTATGAGCAAGAAATATTTTGGCACCGACGGTATTCGTGGTCGGGTCGGCGAATACCCTATTACCCCTGATTTCATGCTCAAGCTCGGCTGGGCCGCTGGCATGGCGTTCCGCAAGATGGGCGCGTGCAAGGTGCTGGTCGGCAAAGACACGCGAATTTCCGGCTACATGTTCGAATCGGCTCTCGAGGCCGGCCTTACGTCGGCGGGCGCCGATGTGATGTTGCTGGGGCCGATGCCGACGCCGGCCATTGCCTACCTGACCCGTACATTCCAGGCCCAGGCGGGCATTGTGATCAGTGCTTCGCACAATCCTCATGATGACAACGGCATCAAGTTTTTCTCTGGCAAGGGCACCAAGCTGCCGGACGAAATCGAGCTGATGATCGAAGAGCTGCTGGATGCGCCGATGACGGTGGTCGAGTCGAGCAAGATCGGCAAGGTGTCGCGGATCAACGATGCATCAGGTCGTTATATAGAGTTCTGCAAAGGCAGTGTGCCGACCGGTACGAGCTTTTCCGGTCTGAAAATCGTTGTCGATTGCGCGCATGGCGCAACCTATAAGGTCGCGCCCAGCGTTTTTCGCGAATTGGGCGCCGAGGTGGTGGTGCTCTCTGCCCAACCCAACGGGCTGAACATCAACCACAATTGCGGCTCGACCCATACCGAGGCATTGCAGGCTGCGGTCCTGGCCGAGCATGCCGACCTCGGGATTGCTTTCGACGGCGACGGTGACCGGGTATTGATGGTCGACCATACCGGTACGGTCGTTGACGGCGATGAGCTGTTATTCATCATCGCGCGCGATCTGCATGGTCGCGGCAAGCTGCAGGGCGGCGTGGTCGGTACGTTGATGAGCAACCTCGGGCTTGAATTGGCCTTGGCGGACCTGGATATCCCGTTCGTACGGGCCAATGTCGGCGATCGCTACGTGATCTCTGAATTGCTGGAGCGCAACTGGGTGATCGGGGGCGAGAACTCCGGCCACATCGTCTGTTTTGACCATACCACCACCGGTGATGCGATCATCGCTGCCCTGCAAGTGTTGATGGCGCTCAAGGCGCGTAACGAGGGGCTTGCGCAGTCGCGCCAGGCGTTGCGTAAATGTCCGCAAGTGTTGATCAATGTGCGTTTCGGCGGCGGTGTCAATCCTCTCGAGCACACGACGGTCAAGCAGGCCAGCGAGCGCGTAACGCAAGCAATGGCTGGCCGTGGCCGGGTGTTGTTGCGCAAGTCTGGCACGGAGCCTTTGGTGCGTGTCATGGTCGAAGGCGAGGATGAAGCACAGGTCCGCGGTTATGCCGAAGAGCTGGCGAAGCTGGTTACTGAAGTTTCTGCCTGAATTCGGCTTGCCAGTCATGAATCGGTTGGGTAACATCTGCGCCCACTTTGACCGACGAGGTACAGCATGCGTCGCCCTATGGTAGCTGGTAACTGGAAGATGCACGGTACCCGCGCCAGCGTCGCTGAGCTGATCAAGGGCCTTCGTAACCTGGCCTTGCCAAGCGGTGTTGATGTAGCGGTGTTCCCGCCTTGCCTGTATATCAACCAAGTGGTTGATGGCTTGAAAGGCAAGTCGATTTCGGTGGGTGCACAAAACTCTGCAGTGGAATCCATGCAGGGTGCGTTGACCGGTGAAATCGCGCCGAGTCAGCTGGTGGACGCAGGATGTTCACTGGTCCTGGTCGGTCATTCCGAGCGTCGCCTGATCATGGGCGAGCAGGACAAGACCCTGATTCGCAAATTTGCCGCGGCACAGGCTTGTGGTCTGATTCCGGTGTTGTGCGTAGGGGAGACCCTCGAACAGCGTGAGGCAGGCAAGACTCTCGAAGTTGTTGCTCGCCAGTTGGGCAGCATCATCGAGGACCTGGGTGTCGGTGCGTTTGCAAAGGCAGTCATCGCTTACGAGCCGGTCTGGGCCATTGGCACCGGGCTGACTGCTTCGCCTCAACAAGCGCAGGATGTGCACGCCGCCATCCGCGCGCAGTTGGCGCAAGAAAATTCTGAAGTGGCACGAGGTGTGCGGCTTCTATACGGCGGCAGCGTGAAGGCGGCCAATGCGGTCGAACTGTTCGGCATGCCGGATATCGATGGGGGGCTCATTGGTGGAGCGTCCCTGAATGCAGATGAGTTCGGTGCGATCTGTCGCGCCGCGGGAAACTGAAAAAATGCTGGAAACAGTCGTAGTCGTTTTTCATCTGCTGGGCGCACTGGGTGTAGTTGCTCTCGTATTGCTGCAGCAGGGTAAAGGTGCGGATGCTGGTGCGTCTTTCGGTGCAGGTGCTTCAAATACTGTATTCGGAAGCCAAGGTTCCTCTACCTTTCTTAGTAAGTTTACTGCTATACTCGCCGCCGGTTTCTTCATAACCAGCTTAGGGTTAGGTTACTTTGCTAAAGAGAAGGCTCATGAGCTGACTCAGGTAGGTTTGCCAAACCCAGCGGTGTTGGAAGCGCCAAAGCAACAACCGGCTTCTGATGATGTCCCGGTGCTTCAAGAGCAAAAGTCGGCCAATCCGGCGACTGACGTACCTCCAGCTCAAGAGCAGAAGTAAGAAGGTTTCAAACGCTGTATTGCCGAGGTGGTGGAATTGGTAGACACGCAACCTTGAGGTGGTTGTGCCCATAGGGTGTAGGGGTTCGAGTCCCCTTCTCGGTACCAATTATCAGGAGAGCCCGCAATTGCGGGCTTTCTTGTAGGTGGAAGCGTTACATTGACCCTGTAAGGGATCGGTCGTATACTTCCGCCCCAGCTTTGTCGCGGGATGGAGCAGCCTGGTAGCTCGTCGGGCTCATAACCCGAAGGTCGTCGGTTCAAATCCGGCTCCCGCAACCAGTTTCAGGGCCCCTTCCAAGGGGCTTTTTGTTAGCTGGACATTTACAACGCCGCTGTTCGACGGCGTTTCAGGGATGGGCGATTCGCCCATTTTTTTTTATTTGCATGGCATGCACATACATGCACGAGGGGGTTCAGGTGTCGAGCAAGCTAGAACAGTTGCAGGCCTTGTTGGCCCCGGTGGTCGTGGCCCTTGGCTATGAATGCTGGGGTATTGAGTTTTCGGCTCAAGGTCGCCACTCACTGTTGCGCGTTTATATCGATAAGGAAGGCGGCGTGTTGGTGGATGATTGCGCCATCGTCAGCCGTCAGATCAGTGGTGTGCTGGATGTTGAAGATCCCATCACCTCCGAATACACCCTTGAAGTTTCCTCGCCTGGCATGGAACGCCCTCTGTTCACTCTTGAACAGTTCGCTTTGTTTGCCGGTGAACAAGTGAAGATAAAGCTGCGCTCGCCCTTTGAAGGCCGACGCAACTTCCAAGGCCTTCTGCGCGGTGTGGAAGAACAGGATGTCGTGGTGCAGGTAGATGACCATGAGTTCCTGTTGCCGATCGATATGATCGACAAGGCCAACATTATTCCCAGTTTTGACTGATACGTGCCAGATACTGCGGATCCCGCGGATCCAATGGCTTGCGAAAGGCGAGGCGTACGATGAGCAAAGAAGTACTGCTGGTTGTTGAGTCGGTATCCAATGAAAAGGGCGTACCGGCTAACGTTATTTTTGAAGCACTCGAGCTGGCCCTGGCCACTGCTACCAAGAAGCGCTTCGAAGACGAAGTTGATTTGCGTGTGGAGATTAATCGCCACACCGGTGCCTACGAGACTTTCCGTCGCTGGACGGTAGTCGAGGAAGCCGACCTGGATGATCCGGCTATCGAAACCTGGCCGAGCAAGGTTGCAGAAACGCATCCTGGCGCCAAGGTGGGTGATGTCGTCGAAGAAAAGATCGAGTCCATCGAATTTGGCCGCATTGCTGCACAGACTGCCAAGCAGGTCATTGTGCAGAAAGTTCGCGAAGCCGAGCGCGCGCAAGTCGTCGATGCCTATCGCGAGCGCCTGGGAGAAATCATCTCCGGCACCGTTAAAAAAGTCACCCGCGACAACGTGATCGTTGATCTGGGCAACAATGCCGAAGCATTGCTGGCTCGTGAAGACATCATTTCTCGCGAAACTTTCCGGGTTGGCGTGCGGTTGCGTGCGCTGCTCAAGGAAATCCGCACCGAGAACCGCGGCCCGCAGCTGATCCTGTCGCGTACCGCGCCGGAAATGCTGATCGAGTTGTTCCGCATCGAAGTGCCGGAAATTGCTGAAGGCCTGATCGAAGTCATGGCCGCCTCCCGTGATCCGGGTTCGCGGGCCAAGATCGCGGTCCGCTCCAAGGACAAGCGCATCGACCCGCAAGGTGCCTGCATCGGCATGCGTGGTTCGCGTGTCCAGGCCGTATCCGGCGAGTTGGGCGGCGAGCGTGTGGATATCGTCCTGTGGGACGACAACCCGGCTCAGTTCGTGATCAATGCCATGTCGCCCGCTGAAGTGGCGGCAATTATCGTCGACGAGGATGCCCATGCCATGGACATCGCCGTTGGCGCAGACAATCTCGCTCAGGCCATCGGTCGCGGTGGTCAGAACGTACGTCTGGCTAGCCAATTGACTGGCTGGACCCTGAACGTGATGACCGAATCGGACATCCAGGCCAAGCAGCAAGCTGAAACCGGCGACATCCTGCGCAACTTCATCGAAGAGCTTGAAGTCGATGAAGAGCTGGCGCAGGTGCTGGTGGATGAAGGCTTTACCAGCCTGGAAGAGATTGCCTACGTACCGGTGGAGGAAATGCTCAACATCGACGGCTTTGACGAGGACATCGTCAACGAGCTTCGCGCTCGTGCCAAGGATCGCTTGTTGACCAAAGCCATCGCTACTGAGGAAAAGCTGGCAGACGCCCATCCGGCCGAAGACCTGCTCTCGCTTGAGGGCATGGACAAGGATTTGGCGATGGAACTGGCGGTGCGCGGCGTAATTACCCGCGAAGACCTGGCCGAGCAGTCTATTGACGATCTGCTCGACATCGACGGCATTGACGATGATCGTGCCGGCAAGTTGATCATGGCCGCCCGAGCCCACTGGTTCGAGTAATTAGGCGCGGCCTGAGGAGAGAAGTGCATGACGCAAGTCACGGTGAAACAACTGGCCGATGAGGTCAAAACACCGGTAGAGCGCCTGTTGCAGCAGATGCGTGAGGCAGGTCTGCCGCACACCGCCGCCGAGGAACATGTGACCGACAGTGAGAAGCAGTCCCTGCTCACTCACTTGAAGAGCAGTCACAAGGCGAAAGTGGAAGAACCGCGCAAGATCACTCTGCAGCGTAAAACCACCAGCACCCTGCGTGTTGCCGGTAGCAAAAGCATCAGCGTTGAAGTACGCAAGAAAAAAGTCTTCGTACAGCGCAGCCCGGAAGAAATCGAAGCCGAGCGCAAACGCGAAATGGAAGAACGTCGCGCGGCAGAAAATGCTGCACGTCAGAAGGCTGAAGAAGAAGCCAAGCGTCGCGCCGAAGAAGAAGCGCGTCGCCAGCCTGCTGCTGCGCAATCTGCTCCAGCCGAAGTGGTCGAGACGCCTGCGGCGGCAGCTGAGCCAGTGCGTGAAAGCGCTCCTGTCCTGGCAGCTGCTCCGGCTCCGGCGGACACCCGCAAGCGCGACGAACAGCGTCGTCCGGACAAACCACGTGCCGACGACAACCGTCGTGGCAGTGGCGATGGCGAGCGCAAAAACGCTCCTCATCGTGCTTCGGTCAAGGAAAAGGCGCCTGCGCCGCGTGTTGCGCCACGTACCACCGACGAAGAAAGCGATGGCTTCCGTCGCGGCGGTCGCGGCAAGGCCAAGCTGAAGAAACGCAACGCCCACGGTTTCCAGAGCCCTACCGGCCCTGTCGTGCGTGAAGTGAAGATTGGCGAGACCATCACTGTGGGCGATCTGGCCCAGCAGATGTCGGTCAAGGCTGCTGAAATCATCAAGTTCATGTTCAAGCTGGGCACGCCAGCCACCATCAACCAGGTACTGGACCAGGAAACTGCCCAACTGGTTGCCGAAGAGCTGGGCCACAAAGTGACCCTGGTCAGCGACACCGCCTTGGAAGATTCCCTGGCCGAGTCCCTGAAGTTTGAAGGTGAAGCGGTTTCCCGTGCGCCGGTCGTGACCGTCATGGGTCACGTCGACCACGGTAAAACCTCGCTGCTCGACTACATCCGTCGTGCCAAGGTAGCCGCTGGCGAAGCGGGTGGTATCACCCAGCACATCGGTGCTTACCACGTTGAAACTGACCGCGGCATGGTGACGTTCCTCGATACCCCGGGCCACGCCGCGTTTACCGCGATGCGTGCTCGTGGTGCCAAGGCGACCGACATCGTGATCCTGGTGGTTGCAGCGGACGACGGCGTGATGCCGCAAACCATCGAAGCCGTTCAGCATGCCAAGGCTGCTGGCGTGCCGCTGGTGGTTGCGGTGAACAAGATCGACAAGCCGGGCGCCGATCTCGATCGCATCCGCAGCGAACTGTCGGTTCACGGCGTGACTTCCGAAGAATGGGGTGGCGACACTCCTTTCGTTCCGGTCTCGGCGAAGATGGGTACCGGCGTTGACGAACTGCTCGAAGCCGTTCTGTTGCAAGCCGAAGTTCTGGAATTGACCGCTACACCTTCGGCTCCTGGCCGTGGCGTGGTCGTTGAATCGCGTCTCGACAAGGGCCGTGGTCCGGTCGCGACTGTCCTGGTTCAGGACGGTACCCTGCGTCAGGGCGACATGGTGCTGGTCGGTTCGAACTATGGCCGCGTGCGCGCCATGCTCGACGAGAACGGCAAGCCAATCAAGGAAGCCGGTCCGGCTATCCCGGTCGAGATCCTCGGCCTGGACGGTACCCCGGATGCTGGCGACGAGATGAGCGTTGTGGCTGACGAGAAGAAGGCCCGTGAAGTGGCTCTGTTCCGTCAAGGCAAGTTCCGCGAAGTCAAACTGGCTCGCGCTCACGCCGGCAAGCTGGAAAATATCTTCGAGAACATGGGCCAGGAAGAGAAGAAGACGCTTAACATCGTCCTCAAATCCGACGTCCGTGGTTCGCTCGAAGCGTTGAACGGCGCCTTGAATGGCCTGGGTAACGACGAAGTGCAAGTGCGCGTTGTCGGTGGCGGTGTCGGTGGTATCACCGAATCCGACGCCAACCTGGCACTCGCTTCCAACGCTGTACTGTTCGGCTTCAACGTGCGTGCCGATGCCGGCGCGCGCAAGATCGTCGAGCAGGAAGGCCTGGATATGCGTTACTACAACGTGATCTACGACATCATCGAAGACGTCAAGAAAGCCTTGACCGGTATGCTCGGCAGCGACGTTCGCGAGAACATCCTGGGCGTGGCCGAAGTGCGCGATGTGTTCCGTTCGCCGAAGTTCGGCGCGATCGCCGGTTGCATGGTGATCGAAGGTGTCGTTCACCGTAACCGTCCGATCCGCGTATTGCGTGAAGACATCGTGATCTTCGAAGGCGAGCTGGAATCCCTGCGCCGCTTCAAGGATGACGCTTCCGAAGTACGTGCCGGCATGGAGTGCGGTATCGGCGTCAAGAGCTACAACGACGTCAAGGTCGGCGACAAGATCGAAGTCTTCGAGAAGGTCCAGGTTGCTCGCAGCCTCTGACTCGCGTACTTCAAGAGCCGTACCGGGCAGTCGCATGAATATGCGCTGCCTGGCTGGCGGACTCTAAACGCAACGCCCGGTCTGGCTTTTGCCAGGCCGGGCGTTTGCCGCTTTCAGACCTCACGGGTTTGACCGTGGGGCAGTAACAGGTAACAAGACATGGCAAAAGAATATAGCCGTACCCAACGAATCGGCGATCAGATGCAGCGCGAGCTGGCCCAACTGATCCGTCGCGAAGTCAAAGACCCGCGCGTCGGCCTGGTGACCATTACCGCTGTTGAAGTCAGCCGTGACGTCGGTCACGCCAAGATCTTCATCACCGTGATGGGTCAGGACAGCGCCGAAGAAATCGCCCAGAGCATCAAGGTGCTCAACTCGGCAGCCGGTTTCCTGCGCATGCAACTGGCGCGGGAGATGAAGCTGCGCAGCGTTCCACAGCTGCACTTCCACTACGACGAAAGCGTCGTGCGGGGTGCGCATCTGTCGGCGCTGATCGAGCGTGCCGTGGCTGAAGACAGTCAGCATCCGGCTGCCGCTGAACCCGAAGACACCAAGGAGTAATCGGTGGCTCAGGTCAAACGTATCCGTCGTAACGTCAGCGGCATCATCCTGCTCGACAAGCCGTTGGGATTTACCTCCAACGCGGCGTTGCAGAAGGTTCGCTGGCTGCTCAATGCTGAAAAGGCCGGGCACACTGGCAGCCTCGATCCACTGGCTACCGGCGTGCTGCCGCTGTGCTTCGGCGAGGCGACCAAGTTCTCCCAATACCTGCTCGATTCCGACAAGGGTTATGAAACCTTGGCGCAACTGGGCAAGACCACTACCACGGCGGACGCCGAAGGTGAGGTTTTGCTGGAGCGCCCGGTGACCGTTGGTCAGGCGGATGTCGAAGCGGTATTGCCGAAATTTCGCGGGCAAATCAGTCAGATACCGCCGATGTACTCCGCTTTGAAGCGCGATGGACAGCCGTTGTATAAACTGGCCCGTGCAGGCGAAGTAGTGGAGCGCGAACCGCGTTCTGTTACTATTGCGCGCTTGGAATTGCTGGCCTTTGACGGTAATACTGCACGGCTCGCCGTGGATTGCAGCAAGGGCACCTATATCCGGACCCTGGTGGAGGATATCGGCGAGCAGCTCGGCTGTGGCGCGTACGTGGCGGAATTGCGACGGACCCAGGCCGGGCCTTTCACGTTGGCCCAGACGGTCACGCTGGAAGAGCTTGAAGCGGTGCATGCCGAAGGCGGCAACGAAGCGGTCGACCGTTTCCTGATGCCATCGGACAGCGGCCTGCTGGATTGGCCGCTCTTGCAGTTCTCGGAACACAGCGCGTTCTACTGGCTCAACGGCCAGCCGGTACGCGCCCCGGATGCGCCGAAGTTCGGCATGGTCCGGGTACAGGATCACAACGGTCGCTTCATCGGTATCGGTGAAGTGAGCGAAGACGGGCGCATTGCGCCGCGTCGACTGATTCGGTCGGAATGACCGGAACCAGCCTGCGTAACAGCGGGTTGGCGAGTGTGGCTGTTAACAGGCACGGTCACTACTCATTTATAGATACAGGGATTTGTCCCTGGCCTGTTGAAGCTGTTTCCTCGGAACAGTTTCCTGACTAAAAGGATTGCCTCATGGCTCTCGACGTTCAAGAAAAAGCTCAAATCGTTGCTGACTACCAGCAAGCTGTTGGTGACACTGGTTCGCCAGAAGTGCAAGTTGCACTGCTGACCGCCAACATCAACAAACTGCAAGGTCACTTCAAGGCCAACGGTAAGGATCACCACTCCCGTCGTGGTCTGATCCGCATGGTAAACCAGCGTCGCAAGCTGCTGGACTACCTGAAAGGCAAGGACGTGAGCCGTTACAGCGCTCTGATCGCTCGCCTGGGTCTGCGTCGCTAATCAGCGATTGCGCTAGAGGTTGGTGGTCTGTCGTACGTCAGTGGGTTTCCCGCTGGCGCATGGCAGGCTCCCAGCCTCAAGTTTTATCTGGATACACGTTTTACCCTGGACAGGCGTCGGGCCGATTCCCGTCATTGCCCAAGAATTTCGCAAGAAGACAAGTTCCCCAAGAGCCACAAAGAAGGTAGGACACCGTGAACCCGGTAATCAAAAAATTCCAGTTCGGTCAGTCGACCGTTACCCTCGAGACTGGCCGTATCGCCCGTCAGGCCTCCGGCGCAGTGCTGGTCACCGTTGACGACGACGTCAGCGTATTGGTGACCGTAGTGGGTGCCAAGCAAGCCGATCCAGGCAAGGGCTTCTTCCCTCTGTCTGTGCACTACCAGGAAAAGACCTACGCCGCGGGCAAGATCCCTGGCGGTTTCTTCAAGCGTGAAGGCCGTCCTTCCGAGAAAGAAACCCTGACTTCCCGACTGATCGACCGTCCGATCCGTCCGCTTTTCCCTGAAGGTTTCATGAACGAAGTGCAGGTTGTCTGCACCGTCGTTTCCACCAGCAAGAAGACCGATCCGGACATCGCTGCGATGATCGGTACCTCGGCTGCGCTGGCGATCTCCGGCATTCCTTTCGATGGCCCGATCGGCGCTGCCCGTGTTGCGTTCCACGAAAGCACCGGCTACCTGCTGAACCCGACCTACGAGCAACAGAAGGCATCGAGCCTGGACATGGTCGTGGCCGGTACTTCCGAAGCCGTGCTGATGGTTGAATCCGAAGCCAAGGAACTGACCGAAGACCAGATGCTGGGCGCCGTGCTGTTTGCCCACGACGAGTTCCAGGTGGTCATCAACGCCGTCAAGGAACTGGCTGCCGAAGCCGCCAAGCCAACCTGGACCTGGGCTCCTCAGCCAGAAGCCACCGAGCTGCTCGGCGCGATCCGTGCCGAGTTCGGCGAAGCGATCTCCCAGGCCTACACCATCACCATCAAGGCCGACCGCTATGCGCGTCTGGGCGAGCTGCGTGACCAGGTCGTTGCCAAGTTCTCCGGCGAAGAAGGCCAGCCATCGGCCAGCGACGTCAAGGCGGCTTTCGGTGAAATCGAATACCGCACCGTTCGCGAAAACATCGTCAACGGCAAGCCGCGTATCGACGGTCGCGACACTCGCACCGTGCGTCCGCTGAACATCGAAGTCGGCGTCCTGCCAAAGACCCACGGTTCGGCACTGTTCACCCGTGGTGAAACCCAGGCGCTGGTCGTTGCGACACTGGGCACCGCCCGTGACGCGCAACTGCTCGACACCCTGGAAGGCGAGAAGAAAGACCCGTTCATGCTGCACTACAACTTCCCTCCGTTCTCGGTGGGCGAGTGTGGTCGCATGGGTGGCGCCGGTCGTCGCGAAATCGGTCACGGCCGTCTGGCCCGTCGTTCGGTCCAGGCCATGCTGCCGGCCGCTGACGTGTTCCCGTACACCATTCGCGTGGTATCGGAAATCACCGAGTCCAACGGTTCGAGCTCGATGGCTTCGGTCTGCGGCGCTTCCCTGGCTCTGATGGACGCTGGTGTGCCGATGAAGGCGCCGGTGGCCGGTATCGCCATGGGTCTGGTCAAGGAAGGCGAGAAATTCGCCGTCCTGACCGACATCCTGGGTGACGAAGACCACCTGGGCGACATGGACTTCAAAGTGGCCGGTACCGCCAAGGGCGTCACCGCGCTGCAGATGGACATCAAGATCAAGGGCATCACCGAAGAGATCATGGAAATCGCCCTGGGCCAAGCCCTGGAAGCGCGCCTGAACATTCTCGGTCAGATGAACCAGATCATCGGTCAGTCCCGTACCGAACTGTCGGAAAATGCTCCGACCATGATCGCGATGAAAATCGACACCGACAAAATCCGTGATGTCATCGGTAAAGGCGGCGCGACTATCCGTGCGATCTGTGAAGAAACCAAGGCTTCGATCGACATCGAAGACGACGGTTCGATCAAGATCTTCGGCGAAACCAAGGAAGCGGCAGAAGCAGCACGCCAGCGCGTCCTGGGCATCACCGCAGAGGCCGAGATTGGCAAGATCTACGTCGGCAAGGTTGAACGCATCGTCGACTTCGGCGCGTTCGTCAACATCCTGCCGGGCAAGGACGGTCTGGTTCACATCTCCATGCTGAGCGATGCTCGCGTCGAGAAAGTGACCGACATCCTGAAAGAAGGCCAGGAAGTGGAAGTGCTGGTACTGGACGTGGACAACCGCGGCCGTATCAAGCTGTCCATCAAGGACGTCGCAGCAGCCAAGGCATCGGGCGTTTAATCGCTCCCTCGCTTGACCGCTGAACAAGCAAACGCCCCGACTGGTTCGGGGCGTTTTGCTGTGTGCTGAAAATCCCTTCAGGGCAGGTTGCCTGTCCCCCGGGGACGATGCTAGGTTTAGCCACCGCCCGTGTAGCTCAGTCGGTAGAGCAGCGCACTCGTAACGCGAAGGTCGCAGGTTCGATTCCTGTCTCGGGCACCAACCCCCCCTGGTTATTTCACCTTCCTGCTCAGCTCCTCGACCGTGCGTTTGAGCTGTGTCATTTCGTTGTCCTGATCGCTGAGCTCCCGTTTCAGGGACGAAATTTCGCTGCTGCTCGAGCTCGAACTGGAACCGCTGTTGCGCTTGAGTTCTTCCACTTGCTTGCCAAGGTCGTTCAGATCGCGTTCCTGTTCCTTGATGATGCGCTTGAGATCGTCTATCTCCTTGCTGCTGGAGGTGGAGCTGGAGCCACTGTTGCGTTTGAGTTCTTCGATTTGTCGGGCCTGCTCGCCCAGGGTGCGCTTCTGACTGTCCAGCTCGGCGGTGTTGTCCTTGACTGCTTCTGGTAGTTTTTCCAGATCACCCACGCTGATATTGGTCTTGACCAGAATATCCTTGTCGAATGAGTTGCGAAGCAGCGGGATAGTGTCAGACGGCAGAGGGGTGCCGGAGGAAACTTCGACTGCCGCTTGAACGGCACCGATCAAGGTCAGGCTGCCGAGCAGGAGGGACGTGGTTGCAAACCGGGTCGACGAACGTTTCGCAAGACTGCGCATCATTGGGTTCCTGAAGAAGTGCCGATATGGCACATCGCTATGACTGGTTGCCATGACAAATGTTCCTGGGCACCTTGCCGTCAGGCATGAGATTTTTTCTACGGTGGATGTAAAGAGCCGTGTAAATCGTTGGCAAAACATCCTATATTCGTCACCTGCATGAGCATCGCCCAGCAGTTTTCAGATGATCCACGAATGGTTCTGAAGGCCAGGTAAACCGAGCTTCCAACGGCTTCCTGCGTCAGAGAGATCCTTGATGATCCAGATCCATCTTCCATTCCCAGATCAGCGAGAACGCCATGACCGTTAAAGAGTTGTCCCAAGAAGCCAGACACGAACAAGCCTTGGAAAAGTACCTCAAAGAAACGCCGCAATTGGCAGAGGAAATCAAGGACTTGTCCACTGACGATCAGAACGACCAGATCCAGTGGGCATTCGAGGACGAGGCCGAAGCCCAGGGCCTGCAGCCTTGGGAGCTGACGCTCAAGTACACCAGTACGCCGGAAGAGTTCGAGGCGCAGCGCCTTGTCTTGCACAAGGAGGCGGCCGAGGTGTTGGGTGTGGATTGGGATGAGTACTGCGAGATGAATAATCTTGTAGTTTAAAAGCAGCCACAAGCCCCAAGCTGCAAGACAAGCGCCGAACCGCTTGAAGCTTGGGGCTCGCAGCTGCTTAGAGGCTAAGCCGCATCGACAGGTCCACGGCTTTCACGTCCTTGGTCATCGCACCGATGGAGATATAGTCCACGCCGGTCTCGGCGATCGGGCGCAACGTGCTTTCGTTGATGCCGCCGCTGGCTTCCAGTTTCGCCTTGCCGCCGTTCAGGCGCACGGCTTCGCGCATGTCGTCCAGGCTCAGCTCGTCGAGCATGATGATGTCGGCATCGGCCGCCAGCGCTTCTTTCAATTCCGCCAGGCTTTCCACTTCGATTTCCACCGGCTTGCCCGGGGCGATCTTGTGGGCGGCGCTGATGGCTTGGGCAATGCCACCGCAGGCGGCGATATGGTTTTCTTTGATTAGGAAGGCGTCGTAGAGGCCGATGCGATGGTTATGGCAGCCGCCGCAGGTCACCGCGTATTTCTGGGCCAGGCGCAGCCCGGGCAGGGTCTTGCGGGTATCCAGCAGCTTGACCTGGGTGTCGGCAACAAAGTCCGCCAGGTAGCGGGCCCGGGTGGCAACGCCCGAGAGCATCTGCAGGAAGTTCAGCGCGCTGCGTTCGCCCGTCAGCAGTGAGCGAGCCGGGCCTTCGAGGTGGAACAGCGCCTGGTCGGGGCTTGCCCGGTCGCCGTCGCGCACTTGCCAATGCACCGCGACGCGGGGATCCAGTTGTCTGAACACCGCATCGACCCAGGCCGTGCCGCTGATGATCGCGGCTTCGCGGGTGATGATGGTGGCCTTGGCCAGGCGTTCGGCGGGGATCAGTTGTGCGGTGATGTCGCCGCTGCCGATGTCTTCGAGCAACGCACGGCGCACGTTGGCTTCGATTTCGGCGGTCAGATCGGCGAGGCGTAGATTCGGCATGACGGGCTCCACAAACAAAGTGGCCGGATTATAGGGCCAGGCCGCAGGCGAACCCAAGGCGCCACTTGCGCGCTGCCGGATGAAACCTGCATTTGGTCGCATGCCCGCAACATTTTCCCGATTGTCCTGTCAGTTGTTCCGAGTATTTCGAGCTGGTTCACAAGTGTCCACTGGTGCGACAGGGTTCTTTTACCCGATAATCCGCCTTTCGATTGACGCCATGACTTTGACGTCGCGAACCGAAGAATGCCCTTTCAGGAGGCCAGGATGCAAAACGACGGGAATGTAGTGCCTTTACACAAGGCGTCTACCGATCAGGCGAGTCGCTCGCCGCTCGCCCGCCTGCCTGTGATTCTGCTTCAGGTTCGCGACAAGGCTGCGCAGCAATTGCGCCTTGGCTTGCAGGAATTGTTCGATAACGCTGACGATACCTTGTTCGAAATGGCCGATCGGGCGCGGAACGATGTGGAGCAGAACCTCTACTTCGAAGCCATGCGAGACCTGCGGCTGAAGCGCAAGAGCATCGAACGTGAATTCCTCGAGCAGTTTTTTGAGGCGTTCGTCAATCTTGCCCAGTACGATCTGACCCAGGCCACCCTCGCGCCCGTATTGGGCGCCATACCGGCCCATCCCAACCATGATGACCTCGAACGCCGGCTGGCGGTGGAAACCATGGTCACCCGGGTGCTCAGTCGCGATGGCCAGTCTCTCGATCAACTCACGGCGCGCCTCGGCGCGTTACTGTCGCGGCCCCTGGCGAACCAGCACAACCCCTTGAGCCCGGCCCTGCTGTGTGAGAATTTTCTCCAGGCCGGGCGTAACCTGGGCGTAGGCATCAAGGTCAAGCTGATCCTGCTCAAGCTCTTCGAGCGGTATGTGCTCAGCGAATGCGACAACCTTTATTCCGAGGCCAATCAGCTATTGGCGGCAACCGGGATCTTGCCGGATTTGAAGGTTTCTCCGTCGCGGCGGGCCTCGGACCGTGTCGAAGAGCCTGCTCGACCCAGCACTGCCGGGCCTGCCAGGCCAAGGGTCGACGATGTCGATGACAGCGTGCACGAAGTCTTCGCCGCTTTGCAGAAGTTGTTGGTCCAGGTGCGCGGCAGTGTCGCGCCGACCCTTGAGCCCAGTGCACCGGCCCAGCCAATCACGACCCGTGACCTTTTGCGCTTGTTGTCTCATTTGCAGCAATACGTGCCGGCCCCCTCGGTTCAGGATGACTTCGACCTGCGCAGCCAGCTTGAACAGCTGTTGACCCGGGTCAGTGTCAAGAGCGGCAAATCCCGCGTGGTCGAAGGCGCGGACGAAGACGTGATCAACCTGATCGCGATGATGTTCGAATTCATCCTTGATGACCGTAACCTGCCGGACTCCCTCAAGGCGTTGATCGGCCGGCTGCAGATCCCGATGCTCAAGGTCGCGGTGCAGGACAAGAGTTTTTTCAGTCGCAATAATCATCCGGCGCGCCGGCTGCTCAATGAAACCGCCGCGGCGGCGATGGGTTGGGGTGATTGCGATGATCATCAGCGCGACAGCCTCTATCTGCGCATCGAGCAGGTGGTGCAGCGCCTGTTGAACGACTTCGTCGACGATCCGGCGATATTTTCCGAAGTGCTGGCCGATTTCCTGGCGTTCACCAGCGACGAGCGCCGCCGTTGTGAATTGCTTGAGCAGCGCATCCGTGACGCCGAAGAGGGAAGGGCAAAGGCCGACCTGGCTCGACAGCGGGTCGAAGGGGCGCTGAACCAGATCATGCTGGGCAAAGTCCTGCCCCAGGCCGTAGTGGATTTCGTGCAGCAGGCCTGGAGCCAGGTGCTGCTGCTGACCGGCTTCAAGCATGGCGAGCATTCAGCCGAATGGCGGGCCGACGTGCTGACCCTGGAACAATTGGTCTGGAGTGTCCAGCATCACGAAGAGTCCGATGCGGGCCTGCGTTTGCTGGCGATGGTGCCGGAGCTGCTCAAGGCCCTGCGCGAGGGGCTGAGTCGCTCGGCGTTCGATCCGTTCGCCACCAGCGAATTTTTCAGCGAGCTGGAACTGCTTCATGTCCAGGCCCTGCAGCGGCTGGGCCAGGCAACGGAGGCTGGCGAGCCGGTGGATCTGCCGGTCATGGTCGAAGTGGCGGAACCCATCGTCCTTCGCACTGCGCCACAGACGCCCGCGCAGGAGCCGACCGTGCGTTTGCCGGCTGATGATGCAGGCCTGCTTCAGGTCGATCAATTGCGCCTGGGATGCTGGGTAGAGTTCCAGGAAGACGAAGACAACAGCCTGCGTTGCAAGCTGGCGGCGATCATCCAGGCCACCGGCAAGTTCGTTTTCGTCAACCGCACCGGCCTCAAGGTCCTGGAGCACAGCCGCACCAGCCTCGCCCTGGAGTTCCGCCGGGGAGCGGCACGTCTGCTGGACGACACCCTGCTGTTCGACCGGGCACTGGAGTCTGTTCTCGGCAACCTGCGTCAGCTCAATCGCGGCAAGTGATCGCGCAGCCGACGTAGATCGCGGCATACTGGCGGCACTCACCGTCGTCATCGAAGGAACCCGTATGCAGCTGGACCCCGTGAGCGGTTGGTGCGATGGCGTGCGTCATTGCCCTTCGCCCAATTTTAATGCGCGCCCCGAAGGCGAGATCTCCCTGCTGGTGATCCACAACATCAGCCTGCCGCCGGCACAGTTCGCGACTGGCAAGGTGCAGGAATTTTTCCAGAATCGTCTGGATGTCACGGAACATCCCTACTTTGCCGGTATTGCCGACCTGCGTGTCTCTGCGCATTTTCTGATCGAACGTGACGGCGCGGTGACGCAGTTTGTCTCTTGTCTGGAGCGTGCGTGGCATGCGGGGATTTCGTGCTTCGAAGGGCGGGAGACGTGTAACGATTTTTCCATAGGCATCGAGCTTGAAGGCACCGATGATCTGCCGTTCACCGACGCGCAATATGTCGCCCTGGTGGACCTGACCCGGCAGTTGCGCGCGGCGTTTACGGCGATCACGGTGCAGCGCATCTGTGGGCACAGCGACATTGCCCCGGGGCGCAAGACCGATCCGGGACCGGCATTCGACTGGGCGCGCTATCGCGCGGCCCTGACAGAAGGGGAAGGACAATGAGTTTTCTGGTGTTGCTGCTGGCAGTCTGGATCGAGAAATTCTCGGCCCTGCGCCAGCGGGTCCAGCGTGACGGCGGTTGGCTGCGCGAGCTGAACAAGCTCGAAGCGAGCCCACGCTGGGTCAATCGGCCGTGGCTGGTGCTGATGGTGATGGTGCTGTTGCCGGTGGCGCTGTTGGCATTGCTGTTATGGGTGCTGGAGCCGGTGGCCTATGGTCTGCTGGCACTGCCGGTGCACCTGTTGGTGGTGATCTACAGCCTGGGGCGCGGCGATCTGTTGGCTGAACTCGGGTCGTTTCGCGACGCTTGGCGCCGTGAAGATCTGCAGGCAGCGAATCATGTGGCCAAGCGCGACCTGAACATCGATGCCGATGGCGGCGAGCAGTTGCTGGAGCGGGTCCAGGGGCACTTGCTGTGGCAGGCGTACCAGAGTTTTTTTGCGGTCATCTTCTGGTATTTCCTGCTGGGCCCGGTGGCTGCCCTGAGCTATCGATTGCTCGCCCTTGCCGCCGAACACAGCCACAACCCCGGCGTGGCCGAGCGTGCGGCGCAGCTGCGCCACGCGTTCGATTGGGTACCGGTGCGGTTGCTGGCGGCGAGCTTCGCCCTGGTGGGCAACTTCGTGGCGGTCAGCCGGGTGATGCTGCACGAACTGCTGAACTGGAACATCAGCGCGGCCGACCTGATCAACAAGGTCGGCCTGGTGGCCGGCGAGATCCCGACTCCCGTCGCCGGGCCGGACGGCATCAACAGCCTGGATCGGCTGTGGGAACTGCTGTTGCGCGCGGCAGTACTCTGGTATGCCGGGTTTGCGTTGTGGACGGTGTTGGCCTGATCGAAAGGATGTTGGTGGCCAATAGCTTTTGTGGCGAGGGAGCTTGCTCCCGCTCGGCTGCGCAGCAGCCGCAAACCCGGCTAAAGAGATCTACTTCGAAAAAACCCAGGGGCCTGCTTTGCAGGCCAGCGGGAGCAAGCTCCCTCGCCACGGTGGGCTGCGCTCATTCCTCTCGTTAACCTTAAGTTACAAATCTCCTCGCCGATTTAGGCTATACAGAAGCAGCGTCCGCATAGTGGCCTTCTGCTGCCTGCCCGCGCGCGTATAAAAATAAAAATTATCGGGAGACTTCCTTGTGAAGAGTTTGCTCTGGCCCGCCGTCGCCCTGATGAACCGCCTGAGCTTCGGCATGAAGTTCAGCCTGATCAGCGTGTTGTTCCTGCTGCCGATGCTGGTGACCAACTTCTTTCTGGTACGTGATTCCTACCGGGAATTCCAGGGCACCCAAGTCGAGTTGCAAAGCCTCGACTTGCTGGGCAGCAGCCTGACTCTGCGCCGCGACCTGGAAACCTTGAACAACCTGGTGCAGATCAATGCCAGCCTGGGCCAGTCCGGCAAGGCGGGCGACGTGGAAAGCCGGATCAGCACCCTGGAGCAACAGATTCTCGCGCGCCTGCAAGGCATGCAGGCGATGGCCGCAGAGCCCGAGCACGTCAGCGCCTTCGATGCCAAGCGCGACGAAATGATTGCCGCCTTCAAGGCCCAGCAGGCCGAAAGCTCACTGCAAAGCAAAAGCGCGTTGATCGGCAGGTTGTTCAACAATGCGCAGATATTTGGCCAGGTCATTGCCAGCCAGGCGGGCCTGAGCCGCGACAACCAGGGCGACATCCGCCAACTCAGCGAGCTGATGGTCGGCGTGACCCCCAAGGTCACCCAGATCCTGGGCGAAGGGCGTGCGCTGGGGGCTTCGTCGTTGGGCTTGGGGTTCCTCAATTCTGCTTCGAGCACCCGGTTTGACGAGTTGCTGGTACAGGTCGAAAAACTCCAGGGCGAATATGATCTGAAATTGCAGGACGCCCTTGGCTCCAGCAAGGCGGCCGGGCAGGCGCTTGCCGAGCAGGCTGGCGCCAGCAAGAATTCCCTCAAGCAGGCCGCCGAACTGATCGAGGAACAGGTGGTGATGGCTGATACGCTCGACGCCCCCTGGTCGGCGTTTTACCAGCAGGTCAGCGGCCTGATGGAGCAGACCTATCGGCTGAACGAAGTGACACTGGGCTTTCTCGGTGTCCAGTTGCAGCACCGCCTGGAGCAGAACCGCAGCCACATGGTGCTGCAAGCGGTGGCACTGGCGGTGGTGTTCCTGTTGATTTTTTACCTGTACGCCGGTTTTTATGCCTCGACTCGCACCACGCTCAAGCATTTGGGCGCAATGATGGACAAGGTTGCGGCCGGCGACATGACGGTCAATTTCGTGGCGCGCAGCAAGGATGAGTTGGGGGAGCTGGGTGAAGTGTTCAACGGCACCGTGGCGAAAATCCATGACCTGATCGAGCAGGTCGGTCGCACGGTTGCCGAGGTCGAGCGCCAGGCCGGTCAGGTGCAAGCCGTGTCTGCCCAGAGCAACCAGGCCGTGGCCGGGCAGCGCAGCCAGATCGAGCTGGTCGCCACGGCGATGAACCAGATGTCGGCCACCGCCCAGGAAGTCGCCAGCAGTGCCGCCGCGGCGGTCAGCAGCGCCCATAGCGTGAATGATGAAACCCTTAGCGGACGCGGCCTGGTTGAGTCACAGCAAAGCAGCATCGCCCGGCTGGCCAGTGAAATCGATCAGTCGGTGCAAGTGATCAATCAACTGGCCACCGACAGCCAGGCCATCAGCCGTGTACTGGATGTGATCAAGAGCATTGCCGAGCAGACCAACCTGCTGGCGCTCAATGCCGCGATCGAAGCGGCCAGGGCCGGCGAGCAGGGGCGTGGGTTCGCGGTGGTGGCCGATGAGGTCCGTACCCTCGCCAAGCGAACCCAGCAATCGACCGAGGAAATCGAAGCGATGATCAGCCGGCTGCACAGCGGCGTGGGCGCCGCCGTCAAGGCCATGGGCAGCAGTCATGAGATGGCCAGCGGCACCGTTGGCCAATCGGAAAGGGTCCAGCAGGCCCTGGAAAATATCCTCGGCGCCGTAGGCATGATCGTCGACCAGAACCAGCAGATCGCCGCGGCCGCAGAGCAACAGACGGCGGTAGCCCATGACATCGACCAGAACATCGTCGAGATCAACCGCGCCGGCGAGCGCACCGCCGAAGGCGCGCACCAGACCGAAGACGCCAGCCGCGAGCTGTCCGCGCAGGTGGTGCAGCTCAAGCAGTTGATCAATGCATTTCGGGTTTGATTCCTGTGTCTACACCGTTCCAATGTGGGAGCGAGCCTG
This sequence comes from Pseudomonas sp. R1-15, assembly GCF_051132085.1. NCBI lineage: Bacteria > Pseudomonadati > Pseudomonadota > Gammaproteobacteria > Pseudomonadales > Pseudomonadaceae > Pseudomonas > Pseudomonas sp. R1-15. The sequence continues at coordinate 868,833 of NZ_CP071660.1, forward strand.
CTCGCGAAAGCGCTGTATCAGTCGCGCATAGGGTGTCTGATACACCGCATTCGCGAGCAGGCTCGCTCCCACAGGTTGTCACCAATCGAACAGTTGGCGGGCGTTGGCCGTGCTGGCCTCGGCCAGTCGCTCCGGGCTGATTCCCATGATCTGCGCCAACGCCGCGCAAATCGCCGGCAAATGCGCCGGACTGTTGCGCTGGCCGGGGAACATCGCCGGGGCCATGTCCGGTGAATCGGTCTCCAGCACCACCGCGTCCAGCGGCAGTTTTGGCAGCACCCGATGCATGCGCAAAGCCTGCGGCCATGTCGCGGCGCCGCCGAGGCCGAGCTTGTAACCGAGCCTGAGGTATTCGCGGGCCTCTTCGAAGCTGCCGGCGAAGGCGTGGATGATGCCGGTGCGGGCGGGGCGGATACGCTTCAGGGTTGCGATCACCGCAGCGTGGCTGCGGCGCACATGGATCAGTGCCGGCAGTTCGAACTCCACGGCCAGGCCCAGTTGTGCCTCGAACAATGCTTGCTGGCGATCACGGTCCAGGGTCTCGATGTAATAGTCCAGGCCGATCTCCCCCACCGCACACAACTGCCGATGCCCGGCCAGGCGGGCCAGCCAGTCACGTAAGTGCTCAAGATCTTCGCCACGATGCTGGTCAAGGTACACCGGGTGCAGGCCCAGCGCGGCATGCAGGTCGGGGTCGCTTTGCACGAGGTCCCAGACCCGTTGCCAGTTGTCCCGAGATACCCCCAGCAAGACCATTTGCCGAACGCCCAGGGCGCGGCTTTCGGCCAGCAGCGCCGAGCGATCCGCGTCGAAATCCGGGAAGTCCAGGTGGGTGTGGGTGTCGATCAGCTCCATGGTTCGATCCGGGAAAATCCTCAGCTTTGGTGGATACGCTGTTTGAACGTGCGGGCAATCGCCTGGACACCAGGCTGGTAGTCATCGTTCTCGATGGCTGCCAGCGCCAGTTCCAGCGCCTTGGCGGCGATCAGTTGATGCTGTTGGGACATGGCATTGACCGGCAGCGGCAGGAAATCCAGCAGTTGCGTGTCACCAAACGTGCCCAGGCGCAGCGGCCGCGACTTGAGCGGAAAATCATGCAGGGCGTCGAACACGCCTTGCAGCAGCACATAGGACGTGGTGATCAGCGCATCGGGCAAATGCCCCAGGCGCGCGAGCATCTCGTCCATCAGTTGGCGACCGCATTCACGGCTGAACGACTCGCCGTGTTCGATCAACACCTGGCCGTCGAACCCGGCCAGCGCCTCGCGAAACCCAGCGGTCCGCTCCTGGCTGATGCTCAGTTCGGGACGGGCACTGATCAGCGCGATCTGCCGCGGGTGGGTGTCCAGCAGGCTGCGGGTCAGTTGCAGGCTGGCCTGGCGGTCATCGCTGATCACCGAGCAGAAGTGCGCCGGTTCCATTACCCGGTCGATGGCGATGATCGGAATACCCTTGGCCTGGAGCTGACGGTAACTGTCATCTTCGGCCGGCAGGCAACTGGCGACGATCAGCGCATCGCAGCGCCGGGCGCGGAACAGTTGCAGCAATTGCCGCTCGCTGTCAGGCGCGTCGTCGGAACTGGCTATCAATAGTTGATAGCCCCGGGCGCGAGCGCCTTGCTCCAGAAGTTTGGCAATACGGGCATAGCTGGGGTTTTCCAGGTCCGGCAGAATGAAACCCAACGTCCGCGTGTGCCGGCTGCGCAGCCCGGCGGCCTGGGGGTTAGGCGTGAAGCCATGTTCTTCGACCACCGCCCGCACCCGTTCGACGGTCGCGTTGCTGATGCGTTGCTGTTCGGCCTTGCCGTTGATGACGTAGCTGGCGGTGGTGACGGACACACCGGCAAGCTGGGCGATATCACTGAGTTTCAACCCGGTTTTCCTTGTTTTTTCGAATGTGCCGCGACATTGAAGGCCCATCCTACCCGATTCGGCACGATGGTCACCCCCGTGGCGCTTTCGACAAGTTGCACTTCAAGGATGAGAGATTATCGAGTAACGTGCCAATCTTTCTAGATTAAACGTTTCAGCAAGCGTATTTTCAGGCTCTCGGGATTTTCTGGCCGCACTGCCGCGATACCGCCGGAAGCTGTCCCACACGCTAAGCTGATTCATTCAAAACAATACCTGGCGCCCACCGGACGCCAAAAAGGAGAAAGCATGCTCGAGCTCACTCTAGAGCAGATATCCATGGCCCAGGTGGCTGTGGATAAAGACGCCGCGCTGCAATTGCTCGCCGACAAACTGGTGGCCGATGGCCTGGTCGCCGAAGGTTACCTCGCCGGTTTACAAGCCCGCGAGGCCCAGGGCTCGACCTTTCTTGGCCAAGGTATTGCCATTCCCCACGGTACCCCGCAGACCCGCGACCTGGTGTATGCCACCGGCGTGCGCTTGCTGCAATTCCCGGACGGCGTGGATTGGGGCGATGGCCAGATCGTTTACCTGGCGATTGGCATCGCGGCCAAATCCGACGAGCACCTGCGCCTGTTGCAACTGCTGACCCGCGCCCTCGGCGAGACGGACCTGGGTCAGGCCCTGCGCCGCGCCGGGTCTGCCGAGGCGCTGTTGAAACTGCTGCAAGGCGCGCCGCAGGAACTGGCGCTGGATGCGCAGATGATTGGCCTCGGCGTGTCGGCCGACGATTTCGAAGAACTGGTGTGGCGCGGCGCTCGTCTGTTGCGCCAGGCCGACTGCGTGAGCAACGGCTTCGCCGGTGTGTTGCAGCAGGTCGAGGCGCTGCCGTTGGGCGACGGCCTGTGGTGGCTGCACAGTGAACAGACCGTCAAGCGCCCTGGCCTGGCTTTCGTCACGCCGGACAAGCCCATCCGTTACCTCGGCCAGCCCCTGAGCGGACTGTTCTGCCTGGCGAGCCTCGGCGAGGCTCATCAGGCCTTGCTGGAAAGACTCTGCGCGCTGCTGATCGAAGGTCGCGGCCACGAACTGGGCCGCGCCACCAGCAGTCGCAAGGTCCTCGAAGTGCTGGGCGGCGAGCTACCCGCCGACTGGCCCAGCGCCCGTATCGGCCTGGCCAATGCCCACGGCCTGCATGCACGTCCGGCGAAAATCCTCGCGCAATTGGCGAAAAACTTCGACGGCGAAATCCGCGTGCGCATCGTCGACGGCCAGGACAGCGCCGTGTCGGCCAAGAGCCTGAGCAAACTGTTGAGCCTGGGTGCCCGTCGCGGCCAGGTCCTGGAGTTCATCGCCGAGCCGAGCATTGCCGCCGATGCGCTGCCGGCCTTGCTGGCCGCCGTCGAAGAGGGGCTCGGCGAAGAGGTCGAACCGCTGCCGCCACCGAGCGCGCCACGGGAAACCACCATCGCCGAAGTCGCCAGCGTGATGCTGGCGCCCGAGTCCGGCAGCCTGCTCCAGGCGGTCGCCGCCGCACCGGGCATCGCCATCGGCCCGGCGCATATTCAAGTGCTGCAAGACATCGACTATCCGTTGCGCGGCGAGTCACCGGCCATCGAGCGCGAGCGCCTGCAAAAGGCGTTGAGCCAGGTGCGCCGCGACATCGAAGGCTTGATCGAGCGCGCGAAGGCCAAGGCCATCCGCGAAATTTTCATCACTCATCAGGAAATGCTCGACGATCCGGAGCTGACCGACGAGGTCGACACCCGCTTGAAGCTGGGCGAGAGCGCGCAAGCGGCGTGGATGGGCGTGATCGAAGCCGCCGCGAAAGAACAGGAAGCCCTGCAGGATGCCTTGCTTGCCGAACGTGCCGCCGACTTGCGGGACGTCGGCCGGCGGGTGCTGGCGCAGCTGTGTGGCGTGGAAACGCCGGCTGAGCCGGATCAACCGTACATTCTGGTGATGGACGAAGTCGGCCCCTCCGACGTGGCCCGCCTGGATCCGGCTCGGGTGGCGGGGATCCTGACCGCCCGGGGCGGCGCCACCGCCCACAGCGCGATTGTTGCCCGTGCCCTGGGCATTCCCGCCCTGGTCGGTGCCGGGGCAGCGGTGTTGCTGCTGGCGCCGGGCACCTCCTTGCTGCTGGACGGCCAGCGCGGTCGGCTGCATGTCGACCCGGACGCTGCCACATTGCAACGCGCCGCCGAAGAGCGCGACACCCGCGAGCAGCGCCTCAAGGCCGCCGCCGAGCAGCGTCACCAACCGGCGCTGACCCGCGACGGTCACGCCGTGGAAGTGTTCGCCAACATCGGCGAAAGCGCCGGCGTCACCAGCGCGGTGGAGCGGGGCGCGGAGGGCATCGGCCTGCTGCGCACCGAATTGATTTTCATGGCTCACAACGAGGCCCCGGACGAAGCGACCCAGGAAGCCGAATACCGCAAGGTGCTCGATGGCCTGGCCGGTCGGCCGCTGGTGGTGCGCACCCTTGATGTGGGCGGCGACAAACCGCTGCCGTACTGGCCGATCGCGAAGGAAGAAAACCCCTTCCTCGGGGTGCGCGGCATCCGCCTGACCTTGCAGCGTCCGCAGGTGATGGAAGCGCAGTTGCGCGCCTTGTTGCGCTCGGCGGACAACCGTCCGCTGCGGATCATGTTCCCCATGGTTGGCAGCGTCGACGAGTGGCGCCAGGCCCGCGACATGACCGAGCGCCTGCGCCGGGAAATCCCGGTGGCGGACCTGCAACTGGGAATCATGATCGAAGTGCCGTCCGCCGCGTTGCTCGCGCCGGTGCTCGCCAAGGAGGTCGACTTCTTCAGCGTCGGCACCAATGACCTGACCCAATACACCCTGGCGATCGACCGGGGCCACCCGACTATGTCGGCCCAGGCCGATGGCCTGCATCCAGCGGTATTGCAACTGATCGACATCACCGTGCGCGCGGCCCATGCCCATGGCAAATGGGTCGGCGTGTGCGGCGAGCTGGCGGCTGATCCGCTGGCGGTGCCGGTGCTGGTGGGCCTGGGTGTCGACGAATTGAGCGTTTCGGCCCGCAGCATTGCCGAGGTCAAGGCGCGGGTTCGCGAATTGAGCCTGGCGCAAGTACAAACCCTGGCCCAAGAGGCCTTGGCCGTGGGCAGCGCCGACGACGTGCGCGCATTAGTGGAGGCGCTGTAATGGCGAAGATTCTTACCCTGACCCTCAACCCGGCGCTCGACCTCACGGTGGAGTTGGCGCGCCTGGAACCGGGCCAGGTCAACCGCAGCGATGCCATGCACGCCCACGCCGCCGGTAAAGGCGTGAACGTCGCCCAGGTGTTGGCCGATCTCGGCCATACGCTGACGGTCAGTGGATTTCTCGGCGAGGACAACGCCCAGGTGTTCGAGACGCTGTTCGCTCAGCGTGGCTTCGTCGACGCGTTCATCCGCGTGCCCGGCGAAACCCGCAGCAACATCAAGCTGGCCGAGCAGGACGGCCGCATCACCGATCTCAACGGCCCGGGCCCAATGGTCGACGAAGCCGCGCAGCAGGCGTTGCTGGCGCGCCTTGAGCAAATCGCCCCCGGCCATGATGTAGTGGTCGTGGCGGGCAGCTTGCCCCGTGGCGTCAGTGCGCAATGGCTGCAGGCGCTGATCATGCGCCTGAAACAACTTGGCCTGAACGCGGCCCTCGACACCAGCGGCGAAGCCTTGCGCGTCGCCCTGGCGGCGGGGCCGTGGCTGATCAAGCCGAACACCGAGGAGCTGGCCGATGCGCTGGGCTGCGCCGTGGTCAGCGAATTGGCCCAGGCGCAAGCGGCGCAGCGCCTGCATGCCGAGGGTATCGAGCACGTGGTGATTTCCCATGGCGCCGACGGCGTGAACTGGTTCAGCGTCGGTTCGGCGCTGCATGCTTCGCCGCCCAAGGTGACGGTCGCCAGTACCGTGGGCGCCGGTGATTCGCTGTTGGCCGGCATGCTGCACGGCTTGCTCGGTGCGCACACGCCGGAGCAGACCCTGCGCAGCGCCACGGCCATCGCCGCCATGGCGGTCACGCAGATCGGTTTTGGCATCCACGACACCGCGTTGCTGGCGTCGCTTGAACAGGGCGTGCGCGTGCGCCCCCTGACAGAACAATAAGAGGGTTCGCAAGATGAAATTAGCCATTGTGACGGCCTGCCCGAACGGCATGGTCACCAGTGTGTTGTGCGCCCGTCTGCTGGACGCGGCGGCCCAGCGCCAGGGCTGGAGCACCAGCGTTGAAGTGCATGACCCGGCGCACCCCGAGCGCCAGTTGTCGGCCGCCACGCTTGAGGCGGCCGAGTGGGTGCTGCTGGTTGCCAGCGGCCCGGTGGACCTGTCGCGATTCGTCGGCAGGCGGGTATTTCGCAGCACCCCGGCCCAGGCCCTGCAAGACGTTGATACGGTGCTGCGGCGTGGCGCCGAGGAAGCCGCGGTACTGGCCGAGGCCGACGTGCTCGCCGAAGCACCACAGGCCTCGACCGAGCGCGCCCCGCGCCTGGTGGCCATCACCGCGTGCCCGACCGGCGTCGCCCACACCTTCATGGCCGCCGAAGCCTTGCAGCAGGCAGCGGCGCGCTTGGGCTACGACTTGCAGATCGAAACCCAGGGCTCGGTGGGCGCGCGTAATCCGTTAAGTCCCGAGGCGATTGCCGAGGCCGACGTGGTGCTGCTGGCGACCGACATTGAAGTCGCCACCGAGCGTTTCGCCGGCAAGAAAATCTACCGCTGCGGCACCGGCATCGCGTTGAAGCAGGCCGAAGCCACGCTGAACAAGGCCTTGGCCGAAGGTCGGCAGGAAAGCGCTGCCAGCGAGGCTTCCGGCGGTCCGGCGAAGGCGGAAAAAAGCGGCGTCTACAAACACTTGCTGACCGGTGTTTCGTTCATGCTGCCGATGGTGGTGGCGGGTGGTTTGTTGATTGCCCTGTCGTTTGCCTTTGGGATCAAAGCATTCGAGGTGCAAGGCTCACTCGCTGCCGCGCTGAAAACTGTCGGTGACCACGCTTTCCAATTGATGGTGCCGTTACTCGCGGGATACATCGCTTACTCCATCTCCGACCGTCCAGGCCTGGCTCCCGGCATGATCGGTGGCCTGTTGGCGAGCTCTTTGGGAGCGGGTTTCATCGGTGGGATCGTGGCGGGTTTCCTGGCGGGCTACTGCGTAAAAGCGATCAGTTGGCTTGTACGTTTACCCCAGAGCCTTGAAGCATTGAAGCCGATTCTGATCATTCCCTTGTTGGCCAGCCTGGTGACGGGGCTGGTGATGATCTATGTGGTAGGACCGCCTGTAGCTCAATTGCTCAATGGATTGACCGACTTCCTGAGCAACATGGGCACAGCCAATGCAGTTATGTTGGGGGTTCTGCTCGGCGGGATGATGTGTGTAGATCTGGGCGGGCCGATCAACAAGGCGGCCTATTCCTTTTCGGTCGGGCTCCTGGCCTCGCAGAGCGGCGCACCGATTGCGGCGGCCATGGCCGCGGGGATGGTGCCTCCGATTGGGTTGGGTATTGCGACCTTCCTGGCTCGCAGTAAATTTGCACAGGTCGAGCGAGAGGCGGGCAAAGCGGCCATGATCCTCGGCATGTGTTTCATCTCCGAAGGTGCGATTCCGTTCGCCGCCAAGGACCCATTGCGAGTAATTCCCTCGAGTATCGTCGGGGGAGCGCTTGCCGGCGCACTGTCGATGTATTTCGGCTGCAAACTCGCCGCTCCCCACGGAGGCCTGTTCGTGTTGTTGATCCCCAACGCCATCAATCATGCGTTGCTGTACCTGCTGGCAATCGTCGCGGGCAGCCTGCTGACGGCGGTGACCTATGCGCTGCTCAAGCGGCCTGAGGCGGTGGAGATGGCGCTGGAGCCGGCGAAGGCCTGACCCAACCCTGTTGTTTCCTGTGGGAGCGAGCTTGCTCGCGATAGCGGTGTATCAGTCGACATTTTAGTTGCCTGACACCCTGCCATCGCGAGCAAGCTCGCTCCCACAGTTGATATTGGGGCGTCCTGAGTCCCTGTCACACCCACTTCACAAAGCCATGCTTAAGTTTTCCCATTTCAAGGGAGAACACCATGAGCGAATTCGACCTGGGCCGTCGCCGTGTAATGCAAGCCGTTGGTGCCGGTTTGTTGTTGCCGGGGCTGGCGCCGGCGGTGATTGCTTCGGTCAAGGATCGGCCGGTGCTGACCGAAGGCGTGCAATCAGGCGACTTGCAGGGCGACCGGGCGATGATCTGGAGTCGCAGCGACCGCCCGGCGCGGATGGTGGTGGAGTGGGACACCCGCAGCCAGTTTTCCAACCCTCGGCGCTTTGTCTCGGCGCTGGCCGACAGCCGCAGCGATTTCACCGCCCGGGTCGAACTCACCGGCCTGCCGCCCGACCAGGCGATTTTCTACCGCGTGCATTTCGAAGACGCCCGCAGCGGTGTCACCAGCGAGCCCTGGCTCGGCCATTTGCGCAGCGTGCCGCAGTTCAAGCGCAACATCCGGTTTGTCTGGAGCGGCGATACCGTCGGCCAGGGATTTGGCATCAACCCGGACATTGGCGGCATGCGCATCTACGAAGCCATGCGCCTGCGCCTGCCGGACTTTTTTATCCACAGCGGTGACACCATCTACGCCGACGGCCCGGTGCCGGCGCAGGTCACCACCGAGGGCGGCCGCATCTGGCGCAACCTGACCACCGAAGCCAAGAGCAAGGTTGCCGAGACCCTGGACGAATATCGCGGCAACTACCGCTACAACCTGATGGATGAAAACGTCCGTCGTTTCAACGCCGAGGTGCCGCAGATCTGGCAATGGGACGACCACGAGGTGGTCAACAACTGGTCGCCGGGCAAGCAACTGGACGAGCGCTACCAGACCAAGGATATCCACAGCCTGGTAGGCCGTGCGCGACAGGCCTGGCTGGAATATGCGCCGATGCGCCTGCAGAAGGCCGACCATGGTGGACGGATCTATCGCAAGCTCGGCTACGGACCGATGCTCGATGTGTTCGTGCTGGACATGCGCAGCTACCGCGAAGCCAATGACGCCAACCTCGGCGCGGCGAAACCGTTCCTGGGGCGTGAGCAACTGAACTGGCTCAGGCGCGAGCTGAAGCAATCCCGGGCGCAGTGGAAAGTCATTGCCGCCGACATGCCCATTGGCCTCGGCGTACCCGACGGCGAAGTCAGCCCCGGCGTGCCGCGCTGGGAAGCGGTCGCCAACGGTGACCCGGGCGAGGCCCAGGGGCGTGAAGTGGAAATTGCCGAACTGCTCGGTTATCTGCGCAAGCATCAGGTGCGCAACTACGTCTGGCTGACTGCCGATGTGCACTATTGCGCCGCCCACCATTACCATCCTGAACAGGCCGCGTTCCAGGACTTCGAACCGTTCTGGGAGTTTGTCGCCGGGCCGCTGAACGCCGGCAGCTTCGGGCCCAATGCCCTGGACAAGACCTTCGGTCCGGAAGTGGTATTCCAGAAAGCGCCCCCTGCGCAGAACACCTCGCCGTTTGCCGGTTATCAGTTCTTTGGCGAGGTGAACATCGACGGGCAGAGCGGCGAGATGAGCGTGGTGTTGCGCGATCTTGAGGGCGTGGCGGTGTTCGAGAAGAAGTTGCAGCCGGTTTGAATCCAAGGCCCACCACAAAAATCAATGTGGGAGCGAGCCTGCTCGCGAAAACGGTGTGTCAGGCAACACAAGTGCAAACTGACACACCGCCTTCGCGAGCAGGCCCGCTCCCACAGGGTTGATGTCGGGCGGCCAGGATCAGTAAACATCCCGCCGATACCGGCCCTGCTCGATCAGCTTTTCCACTTCCTCGCGGCCCAGCACCAGGTTGAGCACGTGGTCCACGCCTGAAGCCATCCCCTGCAAGCTGCCGCAGACATAGATCACCGCGCCGTCGGCCAGCCATTGCTTGAGCAACGCGGCCGATTCCAGCAGGCGGTCCTGGACGTAGATTTTCTTTTCCTGATCCCGGGAGAACGCCAGGTCCAGGCGTTCCAGATCGCCGGAGGTCACCCATTCCTGCAGTTCGTCGCGGCAATGGAAATCATGCTCGCGGTTGCGCTCGCCAAACAGCAGCCAGTTGCGCTGCATGCCCTGGGCAACGCGGGCCTTGAGCAAACTGCGCAAGCCGGCCAGGCCGGTGCCGTTGCCCAGCAGAATCATCGGCAGGCCCTGGGGCGGCAGATGGAAGCTGCTGTTGCGACGGACGCGCAGGCTGATGGGACTGCCCAGCGGCGCGTGCTCGGTCAGCCAGCCGGAACCGATGCCCAGGCTGCCATCGGCGTGACGTTCCTGGCGTACGATCAGTTCCAGTACACCGTCGGCGGGGATCGAGGCGATGGAATATTCACGCATCCCCAGCGGTGCCAACGCCTCCACCAGCGCCTGGGCGTGCAGACCCACCAGGTGGGCGCGGTTTTCCGGCAGCTGACGCGTGGCGAGGGCTTGTTCGAGCGTCTGCTGCAAGCCATCGACCTGCACCCGAGCGATACCGGCGATACCCAGGCCATCGAGGAAGTGTTCGATAGCCCACGGGTCATTGCGCGGCAGGATTTCCACCAGGTCACCGGCCAGCCAACTGCTCGGGCCGGGGGCGCCGAGGCCGAGCAGGTACACGCCCGAACCGCTGCTGTCGGGGTTGAGCAGGGTGCGCTGGCTCAAGGTCCAGTGTTCAAAGCTCGGCGCTTGCCACGCATCCGCCGGAGGCTGGCCGGTCAGCTCGGCCAGTTGCTGTTGCCAGTGCCGCAAGGCGTACGGGTCGCCGCTGTCCACTTCCACCGGCGCGAACAGCGTCTTGCCGCCGTGCTCCGCCAGCCAGTTGTGCAGACGGCGGGCGAAACCGCAGAAATTGTCATATTGCCGGTCACCGAGGCCGAGGACCGAGTATTGCAGGCGTTCCAGGCTCATCGCCCGGCCGAGCACCTTGCGCTCGAAACCGCGAGCGCTGTCCGGTCCGTCACCGTCGCCAAAGGTGCTGACGACAAACAGCGCGCGGGTGGCGCTGTTCAAGTCCTTTTCGCTGACGCCGGCCAACGGCTGGACCTTCACCGGTAGCCCGGCGGCCTGGAGCTGGCCGGCGGTCTGCCAGGCCAGTTGCTCGGCAAAACCGCTCTGGCTGGCGAAGCCGATCAGCCACGCAGGGGCATCGCCAGGGTTGCCTGCAAGCGCTTGGCGAGCCTGGCGGACCTGACGTTTTTTGCGTCGGCGGTCCAGGTAGAGCAGCCAGCCGGTGATGAAAAACAGCGGCATGGCCAATGCGGCGGCGGTCACCAGGATCCGCCCGACCAGGCCGAAGTAACTGCCGACATGCAGGGCATAGATGCTGGTGAGCAATTGCGCCTTGAGGCTCTTGTCGGTGTAGCGGCTGTGACGGCTGATGACGCCGGTGCTCGGGTCGAGCATGAGTTGGTTCAGGGCGCGGTCATGGGGGGCGTCCTTAAGCAGGTAGAAAACCGTCGCCGGTTGCCCGGCCACTGGCGGCATGCGCACGTTGTAGGCGGACAGACCAGGACCGGCGGCGCTGTAGATGCTGCTCCACATGGCCCGGTAATCGGCGATCGGCGCCGGCCCGCTCGGTGCCGGGCCACGGGTGCGCACGCGCTCATCCTTGGGCGAATCGGAAAGCAGGCGGGTCAGGCCTTTGTTGTACCACTCATAGGACCAGGTCAGCCCGGTCAGGGCGGCCAACAGATAGAACAGCAGGCACCAGGTGCCCGCGACGGAGTGCAGGTCCCAATTGAAGCTGCGGCCCTTTTTCGCCCAATCGAGGGTCAGCCAGGCGCGCCAGTTTTTCCACTGGCGTGGCCAGCGCAGGTAGAGGCCGGACAAGCAGAAGAACACCAGGATCAGCGTGCAGGCGCCGGTGATCTGCCGGCCTACGTCGTCCAGGGTCAGGACGCGGTGCAGCCTGAGCATCAGGCCGAAGAAATCCTGGCCCACCACGTCACCCAGGAACTGCGCGTTATAGGGGTTGAAGTAGCGCATCGGCCCGCGTTTCTCTCCGGGCGGGGCGGTGAAGATCGCCCGCGCGGCGTTGCCGCTGTCGGTCTCGACCCAGAGCATGGCGACGGTCTTGCCGGAGGCGGCTTCGATCTGTTCCACCAGTTCGGCGGGCGGCAGGACGCCGGCCGGTTGTTTTTCAACCGTCAGCACCTCCGGGTTTAATGCCCGCAGAATCTCGTCCTGGAAAGACACCACCGCACCGGTAACGCCCATCAACGCCAGGACCAGCCCGGCACTGATGCCGAAAAACCAGTGCAACTGGAACAGGGTTTTCTTCAACACGTCGCCCGCCTTGTTCATTCAGTACTGTTTGTCACGGCGTGCATTATGCCGTGTGTTATCGAGAAGCATTCATAAACACACATAAAAGCCCCATTCATTTGCATGAACGGGGCTTTTGCCCGGTGCCGGTCAGTAATGGGGCGGTGGCTAGATCCTGTGGGAGCGAGCCTGCTCGCGAAGACGTCGTGTCAGTCAGGCATATGCCAATTGACACTCCGCTTTCGCGAGCAGGCTCGCTCCCACAGGTTCACTCCCCGCCATCGGCGTCGGGTTCTTTCAACCGGTCAGAAGTGGAAATTGGTACTCAACAACGCCGTGCGCCCGGCCGCCTGGTTGGCGAAGTGGGTCGAGAACGCCTTGTCGTAGTAAGTCTCGTCGGTCAGGTTCTGCACGTTGAGTTGCAGGTCCAGGTGCTTGCTGACCTTGTAGCTGGCCATGGCGTCATAACGCACATAAGAGTCGACCATGGTGGTGTTCGCCACGCTGCCGAACACATCATCCACATAAAATGCCCCGCCACCGATGGTCAGCTTTGGCGTGAGCGCGTAGGTGGTCCAGACGCTGGCGCTGTTTTTCGGCGTGTTCGGCAACTCGTTGCCATCGCTGGTGCTCATCGGCCCGCCATCGACCTGCTCACTGTCCAGGTAGCTGTAGCCGGCGAACACCTGCCATTTCTCGGTGAGCTTGCCGCTGGCCGACAGCTCCAGGCCGTCGACGCGAGTCTTGCCGGCGTTTTCATAGGTCGTGGTGTCGACCTGCACCCGGGCATTTTCCTTCTCGGTGCGGAAAATCGCCGCGGTCAGCGAAAGCCGGCTGTCGAGCAAGTCCCACTTGGTGCCGATCTCGTAGTTCTTGGTGGTTTCCGGCTCCATGTCACTGGCGAGCAGGTTGCCGCTGCGGTCTGGCGTCCCACCGAGCGGATTGCCCTCGATGCCTTCGCCAACCATGCTGCCGGGCGGCGTGGCCGAGGTCGCGTAGGACGCATAGATGCTGCCGTTGTCGGCTGGTTTCCAGACCAGGCCGAACTGGCCGGTGACGAATTCGCTGGTGTCGTCACCCTTGGACGTGGTGGTACCGGCGGCGTCGTAAGTCTTGTATTTCGTGTCGAAGTGGTCGTAGCGCAAGCCCATGTTCACCAGCCACTGCGGTGACAGTTCCAGCGTGTCGAACACGTAGAGCGCGCGGGTGACGCTGGTGGCGTCGGTGCCGGCGTAGTTGCGCGAAATCGCGCCGTTCCAGGGATCGTTCGGGTTCGGGTTGGACAGCGACGTGCAGTTGTAGCCGCTCGGTGCGCCGACCAGGGCCGGCGTGCAGTTGGTGTTCGCGGCGGTGGTGCCCGGTACGGTGTCGGTGTTGACGTTGTACGAAGTTTTCTCGCCGGTCTCGCGGCTCAGCTCGATGCCGGTGGAGAAACTGTTCTTGAAGCCGGCCACATAAAAATCACCGAACAGATCAGTCTGGTTAGTGGTGGTGTCGACGTTGCTGACGCGGCTGTTGACGCGCCGCCAGACCGTACCGTTGTTGACGTTGCCCTTGCTGTCGTCGGGTTGGGTGAGGATGTAGTCCTGCATGCTGGAGCCGTGGCGCAGGGTGTTCTTGACGGTCAGCGCATCGCTCAGGTCATGCTCGACGGCGATGGTCGCGGTGTCGACGCGGGTCTTGCGGAAGTCGCGGTCGGTGAGGCCATAGAAGTTGCTGTTGTCGCCGCCGGCATAGGGCTTGTCCGGGTTGGCTTTGGTGCGGTCGGCGGTGCGGCCCGAGGCGGGAACCCTGTAGGGAATGCCCGAATCCGGCAGGTCGTTGCTTTCCAGGTGGTAGTAGTCGAGGTTGACCCGGGTGTCGGTGCCCAGGCCGAACGCCAGCGACGGCGCGACGCCCCAGCGATCGTAGTTGACCTGGTCACGACCGGCGACGTTGCTTTCGTGGCTCATCAGGTTGAGCCGGCCGGCGGCGCTGTCGCTGAACTGGTAATTGCCGTCGAGGGTGTAGCGCTGGGTCTGGTCCGAACCCCAGGTGAAGCCGCCGTCGAACGAGTCGCCCAAGTGGGCTTTCTTGCTCACCAGATTGATGGTGCCGCCGGCGGCGCCGCGGCCGCCGATGGCCGAGTTCGGGCCCTTGCTGACCTCGATGGACTCCACCGCAAAGATCTCCCGGCTTTGCGAACCGGTATCACGCACGTTATCCAGATAAGTGTCGCCCTGGGCATCGAAGCCACGGATGAAAGGTCGGTCGCCCTGGGGGTTGCCGCCTTCGCCGGCACCAAAAGTGATGCCCGGCACAGTACGCAGGGCGTCCTGCATGTTGAGGGCGCCGGTGTCCTTGAGCAGCTGCTGGGGAATGACCGTCACCGAGCGCGGCGTGTCGACCAGCGGCGCGGTGTATTTCGAGGACGAGGCTTTTTCGACCTGGTAGGACGTCGTGTCCTGGGCCTCGCCCGTAATGCTGGTAGCGTCCAGGGAGATGGCGTTGCGCGGGGCTTTTTCGTCGATCTTTTCCGCCGCTTGGGCCATCTGCGCGATTGACGTCGCACCGAGGGCGACGCCGATGGCGGAGGCCAGCAGACGAGGTGAATTAATCGGTAATTGTGATTGTTGACGCGACATGAACAGTGCCTTTCCCAAGGTTGAGGCGGCGGAATATAGGGTAAACAGTTTTATGTATCAATTGCGAAATATTGCTATTTGGGAGGAATTTACATTCTTTACATTTTGCCTTTACGGTTTCTGCCCAGTGGTGCGTTGGCGGGGGTTGTGCACAGTCAATAAGAATCACTAACATTGGCGCCCCGCGTTATCCACAGGTCTTGAATGCCATGTTGCTGCACATTCCCGGTGTGTTTTCTCCTGAAGAAGTGCAGCGTATTCGCGAGGCGCTGGAGCAGGCCGAATGGGCAGATGGCAAGGTCACGGCCGGTTATCAATCGGCCAAGGCCAAGCACAACCTGCAACTGCCCGAGGGGCATCCCCTGGCCAAGGAAATCGGCGCGGCCATGCTGGATCGGTTGTGGAAAAACCCCTTGTTCATGTCGGCGGCGCTTCCACACAAAGTCTTCCCGCCGCTGGTGAATTGCTACACCGCTGGCGGCTGTTTCGATTTCCATATCGACAATGCCGTACGCCAGCCCAAGGGCAGTGCCGAGCGGGTGCGCACCGACCTGTCGGCCACGCTGTTCTTCAGCGACCCGGAGGACTACGACGGCGGCGAGCTGGAAATCCAGGACACCTACGGCACCCAACGGGTCAAATTGCCGGCCGGGGACATGGTGTTGTATCCGGGCACCAGCCTGCACAAGGTCAACGCGGTTACCCGTGGCGCACGCTATGCCTCGTTCTTCTGGACCCAGAGCCTGGTGCGCGAAGACAGCCAGCGCGCGCTGCTGTTCGAGATAGACGGTGCGATCCGGGAACTGACCCGGGACGTGCCCGAGCATCCGTCGTTGATTCGCCTGACCGGCACCTACCACAACCTGTTGCGTCGCTGGGTCGAGGTGTAGGTGGCGGATTTTCGTCTGCGCCGCGAGGAAGTGCTCGACGGCGAGGCCCTCAAGGCCATGCTCGAGGACAGCCCGGCGCGGGCGGCCCAGGCGATTTTGATCGCAGCGGGCGAAGGGCTGCTTGAGGCCCAGGCGCTGCTGGGGCAGATCCTCCTCGATGGGCGCGGTATCGAACAGGACAAAACCCTGGCCCGGCGCTGGTTCGAAATCGCCGCCCAACGCGGGCACCTGATGGCGCGCAACATGCTGGGGCGATGCCATGAGCATGGCTGGGGTTGTGTCGCCGATCCTTCGGTCGCGGCCGGACATTATCGCCAGGCAGCCGAGGCAGGACTGGATTGGGCGATGTACAACCTGGCCAACCTGCTGGCGACTGGGCGCGGCGTTTCTGAGAATCAGTCGCAGGCATTGGTCCTTTATTTGCGCGCGGCCGAGCTGGGGCACGCCAAATCAATGAATCTGTTGGGGCGGTATCTGGAAGAGGGGCGTTTCTGCCCGGCGGACCCGGTGGCGGCGGCCCGGTGGTATCGACGTTCGGCCGAAGGCGGGGATTTTCGGGGGCAGTTCAGCCATGGCTGCGTATTGATTGCCGATGCCCGTATCGAAGAGGGCTTGGTGTGGTTGCGCCGGGCGTTGGCCGGAGGGAATCTGAATTTTCTTCGTGTCGCCGTGCAAACCTTGCAGACGGCGCGGCTGACTGCGTTGTCTCCACTGATCGAGGCCTATCAGGCGCGAATCCAGCAGATGCAAAAAAGCCCGTGAGCAAATCACGGGCTTTTGGGTCAGGCAAGCGCGTTTTTACACGTAGAACGACTTCAGCGGCGGAAAGCCATTGAACTCCACAGCGCTGTAGCTGGTGGTGTAGGCACCGGTCGACAGCCAGTACAAACGATCGCCAATCGCCAGGTTCAGCGGCAAACCGTATTTGTAGTTTTCGTACATGATGTCGGCGCTGTCGCAGGTCGGGCCGGCGATGACCACTTCTTCCATCTCGCCTTTCTTCTCGGTCCAGATCGGGAACTTGATGGCTTCGTCCATGGTTTCGATCAGGCCGGAGAATTTGCCCACGTCGGTGTACACCCAACGCTCGACGGCGGTACGCGACTTGCGCGCCACCAGCACCACTTCGCTGACCAGGATGCCGGCGTTGGCGATCAACGAACGGCCCGGCTCGAGGATGATTTCCGGCAGTTCGTCGCCGAAGTCTTCCTTGAGGAAGCGGATGATTTCCTCGGCGTAGGTTTCCAGGCTGTTGGTGCGGGTGATGTAGTTGGCCGGGAAGCCACCGCCCATGTTAATCAGCTTCAGGACGATGCCGTCTTCTTCTTTCAGACGCTCGAAGATCACCTTGACCTTGGCGATGGCCGCGTCCCAGACGCTGATGTCGCGCTGTTGCGAGCCGACGTGGAACGAGATGCCGTAAGGCACCAGGCCCAGGTCGCGGGCGAGGATCAGCAGGTCCATGGCCATGTCGGTCTGGCAGCCGAACTTGCGCGACAGTGGCCAGTCAGCCGTGGTCGAACCTTCGGTGAGGATGCGCACATAGACTTTCGAACCCGGCGCGGCCTTGGCGATATTGCGCAGGTCGGCTTCGGAGTCGGTGGCGTAGAGGCGCACGCCCTTCTCGTAGAAGTAGCGGATGTCCTTGGATTTCTTGATGGTGTTGCCGTAGCTGATCTGGTCCGGGCCGACGCCACGGCTCATCACCTTGTCCAGCTCATAGATCGAGGCGATGTCGAAGTTCGAGCCTTTATCCTTGAGCAGGTCGATGATTTCCACCGCCGGGTTGGCCTTGACGGCGTAGTAGACCTTGGCGAATTCGAAACCGGCGCGCAGGTCGTCATAGGCCTTCGAGATCATCGCGGTGTCGATCACCACGAACGGGGTTTCCTGCTTGTCGGCGAACGCCTTCATTTTCTGAAAGGTTTCGCGCGCAAAATAATCTTCGACCTGGATCGACATACTTGGGACTCCTACTGGCAAACATCAGGATCAATGGGTTTGAGGGCAGCAACCCCCGCGAACGTCCTCCGTATCCCCACTTTGGTTCGCCTACTTCCCAAGGCATGTCGCCGAAAGCAAAAAGGCCACGGGATGCGTGATTCCCTTGGCCTTGCTGTCTCGTCGTCAGTACTTGAGCCGGATGGATCGTTTCCAGCATGGACGTTCGGCGCGAACTTTAGGGCGTGAGGGGCCTGAGATCAACTAAAAATGTCGCGTTTTTGCACGTCTCCGTCCTGCGGCGCGCGACAGCTCATGATGTAACCGACCGGTGTGACAGGTTGATGTTCCCTCGGATCGGTTTTCGAGCCTGTTGGATGTCACGTTTGCACTTGTGGCGAGGGAGCTTGCTCCCGCTTGGGTGCGAAGCGCCCATCGCTTTTTTTGGGGCCGCTTCGCGACCCAGCGGGAGCAAGCTCCCTCGCCACAAAAGCCAGCTACAAAGGCACTCTTTTCCCGCCTAGATAGACGCGGTCTCGGCCGGCGAGACGATGCTGGTCTTGCCGCCACGGGACTTGCCGGAGCTCAGGTATTCGGCAATCGATTCCTGGGTCACTTCCCCAAGAAAGACCCGCTCGGCATCCATCACCGGCAGCCACGAACGGTTGAACTCATACATACGCGACAACAGGATCCGCAGATGTTCGTCATAGGCCGCGGTGGCGTTGAATTCCCGCAGGAACTGCCCGCAAGTGCCGGTCTGGCGGTACAGGTCGCGACGGCGCACATACCCCAGCGCCTTGTTGTCGGCGCAGGTAACCACCACGTAGCGCCGGTCGTGTTCGTCCATCAATTCCAGCGCCTCGGCCACCGGCGTCTCGGGGCTGACCGACGGGGCGTTGTCCGCCGCGTCTTCGGCCTTGACCAGCAACAGGCGCTTGAGCGTGCTGTCCTGGCCGACGAAGTTGCTGACGAATTCATCGGCTGGGTGGGCGAGGAGCGTGTCCGGGTGATCGCACTGGACCAGCTTGCCGGCGCGGAAGATCGCGATCTTGTCGCCCAGCTTGATGGCTTCGTCGATGTCGTGGCTGACCATGATCACGGTCTTGTTCAGCGCCCGTTGCATCTCGAAGAACTCGTTCTGGATCATCTCGCGGTTGATCGGATCGACCGCGCCGAAAGGTTCGTCCATCAGCAGCAACGGCGCATCGGCGGCCAGGGCGCGGATCACGCCGATCCGCTGCTGCTGGCCGCCCGACAGTTCACGGGGGTAGCGATGCAGGTACTGCTTGGGTTCGAGCTTGATCATGCTCATCAACTCGCGGGCGCGGTCGTGGCATTTCTGCTTGTCCCAGCCGAGCAGGCGCGGGACCACGGTGATGTTCTCCTCGATGGTCATGTTCGGGAACAGGCCGATCTGCTGGATCACGTAGCCGATGTTGCGGCGCAGGGTCACCTCGTCGAGGCCGGTGGTGTCTTCGCCGTTGATCAATACCTTGCCCGAGGTCGGCGGGATCAAGCGGTTGATCATCTTCAGCGTGGTGCTTTTGCCACAGCCCGACGGCCCGAGGAACACGCAGATCTCGCCTTCGTTGACGGTCAGGTTCACCGAGTCCACGGCTTTCACATCCTTGCCGTTGCTCTTGAAGGTTTTGCTGAGGTTTTGAAGTTCGATCATTTTAATAGTCCTTTCGGGGTCAGCGAGCGTTGCAGCCATTGCAGAAGCAGGTCGGCGAAGATGGCCAGGAGGCTGACCAGCACGGCGCCGACGATCAGCATCGACATGTCGCTGCGGCTGATGGAAGCGAGGATGAGCACGCCCAGGCCACCGGCGCCGATGGTGGCGGCGATGGTCATGACGCCGATGTTCATGACCACGGCGGTGCGTACGCCGGCGAGGATCACCGGCACGGCAATCGGCAGTTCGACCATGCGCAGGCGCTGGCCGAAGGTCATGCCGATGCCGCGGGCGGCTTCACGAATGCCCGGTTCGACGCCGGTCAAGGCCAGGTACGTGTTGCGCATGATCGGCAGCAGCGAATAAAGGAACACCGCGGTGATCGCCGGCATCGGACCCAGGCCCTGGCCGAACTTGGAATAGAACGGCAGCAGCAGGCCGAACAGGGCTATCGACGGAATGGTCAACAGTACCGTGGCGCTGGCTTGCAATGGGCCGGCGAGCGCCGGGAAGCGGGTCATGAAAATGCCCAGCGGCACGCCGACGATTATCGCCAGGGTCACGGCGATGCCCACCAGGGTGATGTGCTGCCAGGTCAGGTGCAGCACCAGCGGCCAGTCCAGATGGGAAAAGGCGTCAAGAAAATCCATGGCTTTTCCTCCAGGTCATTGGGTTGAGAGCAGGGAATGCTGGCGCAGGAAATCGGCGGCAACGGCGGAAGGGCTTTCATGATCGACATCCACACGGGCGTTGAGCTGGCGCATGGTTTCGTCGTCGAACAATTCGGCCAGTGGCTTGAGTTGCGCGGCCAGTTGCGGATGGGCGTCGAGGAAGGCCTGGCGCACCACTGGCGCGGCGGTGTAGTCGGGGAAATAGTGCTTGTCGTCCTCCAGCAGCTTCAGCTTGAACGCGTTCAGTCGGCCGTCGGTGGTGTACACCAGTCCGGCGAACACCTGGCTGTTGCGCAGGGCGGTGTAGACCAGGCCGGCGTCCATCTGCCGGATATTCTTGCGGGTCAGGTTCATGCCGTAGCGCTCGACCATGCCGGCCAGGCCGTCGGAACGGTTGGCGAACTCGGTGTCCAGCGCGACCAGGTGATTTTCCTCGGCCTCGGTCTGCAGCACCGTATTCAATTGGCTGATGGAATTGATCTGCGGGTACTTCTTTGCGACTTTCTCCGGCAGGGCCAAGGCGTAGGTGTTGCTGAATTTCGACGGCGCGAGCCAGACCAGGCCTTTTTTCGCGTCGAGTTCTTTCACCCGGGCGTAGGACTGAGCGCTGTCGAGTTTTTCCGTGACATGGTTGTAGGAAACCAGCGACACGCCGGTGTATTCCCAGAGTAAATCCAACTGCCCGGTTTCATGGGCGCTGCGGGCCAGGTTGCTGCCCAGCCCGCCAGTGACCTGAGCGTCGTAGCCCTTGTCGCGCAGGTATTGCGCGGTGATCTCGGCCAGCAGGGTCTGCTCGGTAAACACCCGGGCACCGAGGCGGATCAGCGGTTTTTCAGCGGCTTGGGCGAATCCCGCGAACAGCAGCAGGCAGCCCAGGATCAAGCTCAACTTCTTCATAATGATTCCTTTATCCAGCCAGGCTCAGGACGGTCGCAGACCGCGTTCCAGCCAGAGGCGGCTGGCCAGGGTTACCAGGCCGTCAAGCAGCAGCGCCAGCAAGGCGGTGCAGGCCGCGCCGAGCAGCAATTGCGGCTGATTGTTCAAGGCGATGCCGGGGAAAATCAGGCTGCCAAGGCTGTTGGCGCCGATCAGGAACGCCAGCGGTGCGGTGCCGACGTTGATCGCCAGGGCTACGCGCACGCCACCGACGATGATCGGCACGGCGTTGGGCAGCTCGACTTTCCACAGCACCTGGCGCGGGGTCATGCCGATGCCGACGGCAGCTTCCTTGAGCGAGCCCTGGACATTTTTCAGGCCTTCATAGGTGTTGCGCACGATGGGCAACAGCGAGGCGAGGAACAGGGCGAAGATCGCCGGCCCGCTGCCGATGCCCAGGATACCCAGGGCAATGGCCAGCACGGCCAGGGGCGGCACGGTATTGCCGATGTTGAACACTTGCATGAAGCGTTCGGCGCGCCCGACCATGCCGGGGCGGCTGAGGGCGATGCCGGCGGGAATGCCGACGATCAGGGCCGCCAACATGGAAGCCAGTACAAGCATCAGGTGCGCTTGCAGGTAGAACAGCAGGTCGTCGCGGTAACGGTGGATCGTATCGATGCCGATCCAGTGGACCAACAGGGCCAGGAGGGCGACGACGACCGCCCCCCCGATAAGCCCTTTGCCATAGCGGATAGCCACAGGCGGACTCCTTTGTATTTTTAGTCGGCGCACGCTTTCCCGGGCGGCGGACCTTCATTGGTTGCCGGGAAAACGTTCGCGAGAAGCAGCTCTTTTCGATGCCGTCAAAACGGCTGTCGAAGCGAGCCATGAGCGCAGCCTCGTCAGGCTAACTTGCTGATTTTTCAGACCCTGACGGTTGCTCGTATCAGGGTGGTGGACGCCTCCACGCGGCAAAAGGTTCCCATGTGCGGCAGCATCTGGCCACCCTTGATGTGCTCAACGGTTCGGTTCCTGGCACAAGTTGAGCTATAATCGCCGCCCTTTTTTGAATCACCTGCCAGGCGATTTCCCATGACCAAACAGGCCGCCGAAGTCGCGAAACGCCGCACTTTCGCCATTATTTCCCACCCCGATGCCGGTAAGACCACCATCACCGAAAAGCTCTTGCTGATGGGCAAGGCGATTGCGGTGGCCGGCACGGTGAAGTCCCGCAAGTCCGACCGCCACGCCACCTCCGACTGGATGGAGATGGAAAAGCAGCGGGGTATTTCCATTACCACGTCGGTCATGCAGTTCCCATATCGCGAGCATATGATCAACCTGCTCGATACCCCGGGCCACGAAGACTTCTCCGAAGACACCTACCGTACCCTGACCGCGGTGGACTCGGCCTTGATGGTCCTCGACGGCGGTAAGGGCGTCGAGCCACGGACCATCGCGCTGATGGACGTCTGCCGTCTGCGGGACACGCCGATCGTCAGCTTCATCAACAAGCTCGACCGCGACATTCGCGACCCGATTGAACTGCTCGACGAAATCGAAGCGGTCCTGAAGATCAAGGCCGCGCCGATCACCTGGCCGATCGGTTGCTACCGCGACTTCAAAGGCGTTTACCACCTGGCCGACGACTACATCATCGTCTACACCGCCGGCCACGGTCATGAGCGCACCGAAACCAAGATCATCGAGAAGCTCGACTCCGACGAGGCCCGCGCGCACCTGGGCGACGAATACGACCGCTTTGTCGAGCAGCTGGAGCTGGTGCAGGGCGCCTGCCATGAATTCAACCAGCAGGAATTCCTCGACGGCCAACTGACCCCGGTGTTCTTCGGGACCGCCCTGGGCAACTTCGGCGTCGACCATGTGCTCGACGCAGTCGTCGATTGGGCCCCGCGCCCGCTGCCACGCGTTGCCAACGAGCGCACCGTGGAGCCGGTGGAAGAGAAATTTGCAGGCTTCGTGTTCAAGATCCAGGCGAACATGGACCCCAAGCACCGCGACCGTATCGCCTTCATGCGCATTTGCTCCGGCAAGTACGAGAAGGGCATGAAGATGCGCCACGTGCGCACCGGCAAGGACGTGCGCATCGGCGACGCCTTGACCTTCTTCTCCTCGGAACGCGAGCAACTGGAAGAGGCCTTCGCCGGCGACATCATCGGCCTGCACAACCACGGCACCATCCAGATCGGCGACACCTTCACCGAAGGCGAAGCCCTGGGTTTTACCGGCATCCCGCACTTCGCCCCGGAACTGTTCCGCCGCGTACGCCTGAAGGATCCGCTCAAGTCCAAGCAACTGCGCCAGGGCCTCCAGCAGTTGGCCGAAGAGGGCGCCACCCAGGTGTTCTTCCCGGAGCGCAGCAACGACATCATCCTCGGCGCCGTCGGTGTGCTGCAGTTCGACGTCGTCGCCAGCCGCCTGAAAGAGGAATACAAGGTCGAGTGCTCCTACGAGCCGATCACCGTATATTCCGCCCGCTGGATTGAATGCGAAGACAAGAAAAAACTCGAGGAATTTTCCAACAAGGCCGTGGAAAACCTCGCGCTGGACGGCGGCGGCCACCTGACCTACCTGGCGCCAACACGGGTCAACCTCGCGCTGATGGAAGAGCGCTGGCCAGATGTGAAATTCCGCGCGACGCGTGAGCATCACTAAGCCCCAGGCGTCTAAACCGAAAACCTGTGGGAGCGAGCCTGCTCGCGAAAGCGGAGTGTCAGCCATATCCATTTTGGATGTGCCGCCGTCATCGCGAGCAAGCTCGCTCCCACATTGGTTCTGTGGCAGTCTTCAATCTCCCGGCCACCCCTAATCCCTGTGGGAGCGAGCCTGCTCGCGAAAGCGGTGGGTCAGCTTGCCTGGATGCTGAATGTGCGGGCCTCTTCGCGAGCAGGCTCGCTCCCACATTAGTCCTGCGCTAGTTTTTCAATCCCCCGGCCACCCCTAATCCCTGTGGGAGCGAGCCTGCTCGCGAAGGCGGTGGGTCAGCTTGCATGGATGCTGTGGTGTTAGTGGGTTTGGGAATAAACCTTATTCGAAACCGATCTTTAGACGAGCGGCATTTCTGGCTGTTCCGTGGCGTCCTATCTGATGAACCGGTCTGTTCGGAACAGTATTTCCTGAGCACCGTCGGCCCCGGCTTTATCCGGTAAAGAAGGAATTGGATATGAATAAGCTGCTGCGCATGATGTTTTTTCTAAAGGTGTTGGTGATGCTGTCCCTCGGTTCCACCGCTGCGTGGGCCGAATGCGATGAGCACGAGAAGCACGCGTCGAGTGGCTCGGTGGTTCAAGGCGAGTTGATGCTTGCCGCGACCGATGCGGACGCAGGCGATCCGGACGATGGCGAGGATGATGATGGTTCGCCAATCGACACGCCGGATGGCGATGAGGATGAAGAGGGCGATAGCCAGACGTAGGTTTGTGGCCTACAGAAACCCCCTCCAGCCCCAACTGATACTCAGTCGGGGCTGGAGGGGTTTTTTATGTCGGGTGCATGACCCAAGGCAAAGGATGGTCCCGTGGCGAGGGAGCTTGCTCCCGCTGGCCTGCGCAGCAGGCCCAAAAAAGAGGGTCCGGTTCGCGGCCCAGCGGGAGCAAGCTCCCTCGCCACAAGTGCTTTTCTGCCTTACGTGTTTTGCTGCTTTTTAGCCTTACGCCGCGCCGTCAAGGAACCGCTCGGCGTAGTGACACGCCACCAATCGGTTATCCAACGGGCGAAGCGCCGGCTCTTCGGTCTTGCAACGCTCGGTCGCGTACGGGCAGCGCTTGTGGAAGGCGCAGCCGGACGGTGGGTTGAGTGGGTTGGGCAGTTCGCCGACGATCTTGATCTTCGGCTTGTTCGGGTCCGGGTGGATGGTTGGGGTGGCCGACAGCAGCGCCTGGGTGTAGGGGTGCAATGGGCGGCTGTAGATGGACTCGTTGGGGCCCATTTCCACCGGGCGGCCGAGGTACATCACCATCACGTCGTCAGCGACGTGCTGCACCACCGCCAGGTTGTGGGAGATGAACACGTAGGCGGTATTGAACTCCTGTTGCAGATCCATGAACAGGTTCAGCACCTGCGCCTGGATCGACACGTCCAGCGCCGAGGTCGGTTCGTCCGCCACCAGCACCTTGGGTTGCAGCATCATTGCGCGGGCCAGGGCGATGCGCTGGCGCTGGCCGCCGGAGAACATGTGCGGGTAGCGCTGGTAATGCTCGGGGCGCAGGCCCACCTGCCTCATCATCGCCTGGACTTTGTCGCGACGCTCGGTGGCCGAGAGGTTGGTGTTGATGAGCAACGGCTCGGCCAGTTGATCACCGATTTTCTGCCGCGGGTTGAGGGACGCATAAGGACTCTGGAAGACCATCTGCACGTCTTTGCGCAGTTGCTTGCGCTCGGCCTTGTTGGCGCCGGCCACTTCCTGACCGGCGATTTTCAAGGAGCCGGCGGAAGGCTCTTCGATCAGCGTCAGGGCCCGGGCAAGGGTGGATTTGCCGCATCCGGATTCGCCCACCACGGCCAGGGTCTTGCCGGCCTCCAGTTCGAACGACACACCGTTGAGGGCGCGCACGGTCGCATGGCCCTTGAACATGCCACGGGACACTTCGTAATGACGGGTCAGGTCACGGGCGATAAGTACGACGGCCATCACGCCACCTCCTGGTTCAACGGGTAGAAGCAGCGGGCGAGGCTGTTGGATTTCGGATCGAGCGCAGGGCGCTCCTGGCGGCAGTTGTCGCGCACGTACGGGCAGCGCGGCGACAGCAGGCAGCCTTGCGGGCGGTCGTAGCGACCGGGCACGATGCCCGGCAACGTCGCCAGGCGCTCGGCGCCCATGCTGTGCTCCGGAATCGCCGCCAGCAGTGCTTCGCTGTACGGGTGGGCCGGGATGTCGAACAGCTGCGGCACCTTGCCCACTTCCACGGCCTGGCCGGCGTACATCACGCACACGCGCTGGGCAGTTTCAGCCACGACGGCGAGGTCATGGGTGATCAGCACCAGGCCCATGTCCTGCTCTTTCTGCAGGGCCAGCAGCAGATCCATGATTTGCGCCTGGATGGTCACGTCCAGAGCGGTGGTCGGTTCGTCGGCGATCAGCAGTTTCGGCTCGCCGGCAATCGCCATGGCAATCGCCACGCGCTGGCTCATGCCGCCGGACAGTTGATGCGGGTAGGCGTCCATGCGGCTGGCGGCGCCAGGGATCTCGACTTTTTCCAGCAGTTCGATGGCGCGTTTGCGCGCGGCCTTGCCGGACATCTTCAGGTGCAGGCGCAGCACTTCTTCGATCTGGAAACCCACGGTGTAGCTGGGGTTGAGCGCGGTCATCGGGTCCTGGAAAACCATCGCCAGGTCCTTGCCGACGATCTGCCGGCGCTGGCGGTTGCTCAGCTTGAGCATGTTCTTGCCGTCGAAGTTAAGCGCGTCGGCGGTGACGATGCCGGGGTGCTCGATCAGGCCCATCAGCGCCATCATGGTCACGGATTTACCCGAGCCCGATTCGCCGACGATCGCCAGCACCTCGCCTTTATCCACGCTCAGGTCCAGGCCGTCGACCACCGGCACGGCGGTGGCGTCGCCGAAGCGGACGTTGAGATTCTTGATTTCTAGCAATGACATGGGAATCTCCTCAGGCGGCATTCTTGAGTTTCGGGTCCAGCGCATCGCGCAGACCGTCGCCCATCAGGTTGATTGCCAGCACGCTGAGCAAAATGGTCAAGCCAGGCAGGCTCACGACCCACCAGGCGCGTTCGATGTAGTCGCGGGCGGAGGCCAGCATGGTGCCCCACTCGGGGGTCGGTGGTTGCACGCCGAGCCCGAGGAAGCCCAGGGCGGCGGCGTCGAGGATCGCCGAGGAGAAGCTCAGGGTCGCCTGGACGATCAGCGGTGCCATGCAGTTGGGCAGCACGGTGATGAACATCAGGCGCGGCAGGCCGGCACCGGCCAGGCGGGCGGCGGTCACGTAGTCGCGGTTCAGCTCGCCCATCACGGCGGCGCGGGTCAGGCGCACGTAGGACGGCAACGAGACGATGGCGATGGCGATCACGGTGTTGATCAGGCCTGGGCCGAGGATGGCGACGATCGCCACGGCCAGCAGCAGCGAGGGCAGGGCGAGCATGATGTCCATCAGGCGCATGATGGTCGGGCCGAGGATGCGCGGGAAGAACCCGGCGAACAGCCCCAGCAGGATGCCCGGGATCAGCGACATCACCACCGACGACAAGCCGATCAGCAGCGACAGCCGCGAACCCTGGATCAGGCGCGAGAGCAAATCACGGCCCAGTTCGTCGGTGCCCAGCAGGAACTGCATCTGCCCGCCTTCGAGCCACGCCGGCGGCGTCAGCAGGAAGTCGCGGTATTGCTCGCTCGGGTCGTGCGGCGCGACCCACGGGGCGAAGAGTGCGCAGAACACGATCAGGATCATGAACAGCAGCCCGGCGACGGCGCCCTTGTTGCGGGAAAACGCTTGCCAGAATTCTTTGTACGGGGACGGGTACAGCAGGCTTTGATCGACTGCTACCGCGGTAATTGGAGTACTCATGGTCTTGATCTCAGCGCTGGTGACGGATACGTGGGTTGGCAAAGCCGTAGAGGATGTCCACGACGAAGTTGACCAGAATCACCAGGCAGGCGATTAACAGGATGCCGTTTTGCACCACGGGATAGTCCCGGGCGCCGATGGCTTCGATCAGCCACTTGCCGATGCCCGGCCAGGAGAAGATCGTTTCGGTCAGGACCGCGCCGGCCAGCAGCGTGCCGACTTGCAGGCCGACCACGGTCAGCACCGGGATCAGCGCGTTGCGCAGGCCGTGCACGAACACCACGCGCGATGGCGACAGGCCCTTGGCCTTGGCGGTGCGGATGTAGTCCTCGCGCAGCACTTCGAGCATCGAGGAACGGGTCATGCGGGCGATCACCGCCAGCGGAATGGTGCCCAGCACGATGGCCGGCAGGATCAGGTGATGCAACGCGTCGAGGAACGCGCCCGGCTCATCGGCCAGCAGCGTATCGATCAGCATGAAGCCGGTTTTCGGCTCGATGTCGTAGAGCAGGTCGATCCGCCCCGACACCGGTGTCCAGCCCAGGGACACCGAGAAGAACATGATCAGGATCAGGCCCCACCAGAAGATCGGCATCGAATACCCCGCGAGGGAGATGCCCATTACCCCATGGTCGAACAGGGATCCTCGCTTGAGCGCCGCGATCACCCCGGCCAGCAGGCCGAGGATACCGGCGAACAGCAGCGCGGCCAGGGACAGTTCCAGGGTCGCGGGAAACAGTGAGCTGAACTCGGTCCATACGCTTTCACGGGTGCGCAGCGATTCGCCGAGATCGCCCTGGGCCAGTTTGCCGATGTAGTCCAGGTACTGGGCATACAGCGGTTTGTTCAGGCCAAGGCGTTCCATTGCCTGAGCATGCATTTCGGGATCGACCCGACGTTCGCCCATCATCACTTCCACGGGGTCGCCGGGGATCATGCGAATCAACGCGAAGGTCAGCAAGGTGATGCCGAAGAACGTGGGAATCAGTAATCCCAGTCGGCGGGCAATAAAACTAAACATCTTCAGGTGTACCTCATCAGCCGGTTAGGCGTGCCCGGCAACTCCTGGGGTCAGGGATGCCGGGCGTTTTCTTATCTACTTCACCTGGGTGGTGGCGAAGTTGTTAGTGGTGAGCGGGCTAATTACATAACCCTCTACGTTCTTGCGCATTGCTGTGAACATACGGGTGTGGGCCATGCTGATCCATGGCTGGTCCTGGTTGAAAATCACCTGGGCCTGCTCATAGAGCCTGGCGCGCTCCTCGGGGTTCACTGTGGCGCGTGCCTGGTCGAGCAGCGCCTGGAATTTCTCGTTGCACCATCGCGCGTAGTTTTCGCCGTTCTTGGCGGCTTCGCAACTGAGCATAGGCGTCAGGAAATTATCCGGGTCGCCGTTATCGCCCGCCCATCCGGCGGAAACCATATCGTGCTCGCCGTTTTTCGCGCGTTTGAGCATTTCGCCCCATTCCATCACGCGGATATCGACCTTGATCCCGACTTTCGCCAGGTCGGCCTGCATCATTTGCGCGCCGAGCATCGGGTTGGGGTTGGTCGGACCGCCGCCGTTGCGGGTGAACAGGGTAAACACGGTGCCTTCCGGCACGCCGGCTTCCTTGAGCAACTGGCGCGCCTTGTCGAGGTCGCGGGTCGGGTTCTTCAGGTCGTGGTTGTAACCCAGCAGCGTCGGCGGGTACGGATTGACCGCGGCGGTGGCGTTGCCCTTGCCGAACAGCGCGTTGACGTAGGCTTCCTTGTCGAAGGCCAGGTCGATGGCTTTGCGCACCCGCACGTCGCTCATGTATTTGTGGCTGGTGTTCAGGGCGGTGTAGGAAACGGTCATCGCATCCAGCTCGGTGACCTTCAGGTTGGGGTCTTTCTTGATGCTGGGGATATCGTCCGGTTTCGGGTACAGCGCAATCTGGCACTCATTGGTCTTGAGTTTTTGCATGCGCACATTGTTATCGGTGGCGATCGCCAGCACCAGCGCATCGGCCGGCGGCTTGCCCCGGAAGTAGTCCGGGTTGGCCTTGAAGCGGACCTGGGCGTCTTTGTTGTAGCGCTGGAAGATGAACGGCCCGGTGCCGATCGGCTTGCTGTTCAGCTCGCCGGCCTTGCCGGCCTTGAGCAACTGGTCGGCATATTCGGCCGGGTAGATCGAGGAGAACGCCATGGCGATGTCGGCCAGGAACGGTGCTTCGCGGCGGGTCAGGGTGAACTTGACCGTGTGCTCGTCGACCTTTTCGACGTTCTTGAGCAGTTCCTTGAAACCCATGCTTTCAAAGTACGGGAAACCCACGCTCGACAGTTTGTGCCACGGGTGATTCGGGTCCAGCTGGCGCTGGAAGCTCCAGACCACGTCGTCGGCGTTCATGTCGCGGGTCGGCTTGAAGTAATCGGTGGTGTGGAACTTGACGCCTTTGCGCAGGTGGAAGGTATACGTCAGGCCGTCGTCGCTGATGTCCCAAGACTCGGCCAGGGCAGGAATCACTTCGGTGGTGCCGGGCTTGAAGTCGGCCAGGCGGTTGAAGATCGTTTCGGCCACGGCGTCGGCGGTGACTGCAGTCGTGTACTGGACCATGTCGAAGCCTTCCGGACTGGCTTCTGTGCAAACCACCAGGGGTTTGGCCGTGGCGCCAACGGCAACACTCAGCAGTGCGGCGGCAATGGCGGCGCGTAGGGGGTTCATGTTCATCGTCAATCCTCTGCAATCGGGTAATTGGCAAAAGACCGGGCGGGCGACCTTGTGAGTCGCCCGCCCGGTGGCAGTTTAGAGAATGTTGAACGGGATGGTGGTGACCAGGCGGAATTCGTTGATGTTGCCATCAGCCTGGTTTTCACTGGCGCGGTGAGTGGTGTAGGTGGCGCGAATCGCGGTGGCCTTGAGCGGGCCGCTCTGCACGGCGTAGGAGGCGCCGACGCCATATTCGTAGTGAGTTTCGCCGTCCATCAGGCTCAGGTCGCCGCGCTGCTTACCTGGATCGGTGTAGGCAGTGCCACGGTAATGCGTGCCGTCAATGCCCCAGCCACGTGCCTGGTAGATGTTGAACTTCAGGCCGGGCACGCCGTACTCGGCCATGTTCAGGCCGTAGGCGATCTGGAACGATTTCTCGTTCGGGCTGTTGAAGTCGGACAGCAAGGAGTTGGCCAGGTAGATGCCGTTGGTTTCGTGCAGGTAGTCGAAGTATTCGTCGCCGTTCACTTCCTGGTAGGAGAACGTCAGGCTGTGAGCTTGGTGAGCAAGGCCGAGGGACAGAGAGTAGGTATCGTTGTCGATATTCCCCATCAGTTTTTTGCCTTCGTCGACGGTTTTGTAATAATTCAGGCTGGTGGTCAGGCTGAGCACCTGGCTATCGCCCAGTTCATGGGTGGCGCCGAAGTAGTATTGGTTCCAGAAGTCTTCGACCTTGGCGCCATACAGGCTGGTTTTCAGGCTCTTAAACGGCTGGTAGTTGACGCCGGCGGTATAGACCTTGTCGGTTTCCACGCCAGTGGCGGAATACTCGGTGCGAAATTTCGACAGGCTCTGCTCGGTTCGTGGCGAAACGCGATCGAAGCCGGCCAGATCGAACGACAGGTTGTTGAATTCTTCACTGTGCAGGCTGATACCTTCGAAGCTCGAAGGCAATGCACGGTTGCCGATGACGTCGATGATCGGCGTACTGAAATTCTGGCGACCCGCGGTCAGCGTCGTGTTCGATACGCGGAACTTGGCGTTGGCCAGGCCCAGTTTGCTCCACTGGTCCACGGCATCGCCGTTGGAGTCCGCCAGGGTGCGGTTGGAGCCACCGGCGATGTGCTTGCGATCCCGGTCCAGCACGATAGCGTTGTAGGCGGCGACTTCGGTGCTGACGCCGACGGTGCCCTGGGTAAAGCCCGAGGTGTAGTTGACGATGGTGCCTTGGACCCAGTTGATACGACGAGCAATCGGCGTCGCTGGCACGGTAGGGTCATTTTTTACGCTATTTGGCTTGTAGCTGAATCGGTCGTCGCGGCGTTTCAACTCGTTGGAGTACCAGTTACGCGTCGTGCCTCCCAGGCTTTGGCCGTCGATGAAACCTTTTGCTTCGCTTTGGGCGCTGCTGTCGGCCAGCGCGGTAGGAACGAATTCCTGACTGACAGATTCAGCGTAAGCCGTGGCCGTAACGCTGCTGATGGCTAGGGCCAGTATCGCGGTGCTGCTCAGTTTCATGGGTAACGCTCCTTTTTCTTTCTTTTTTATGCCGTTCTTTTTCGGTGATACGGCTATTGGTTTACAACTCATTTGCAGCTTGCAAACGTTTGCCAGGCGCTTGATCGGCGAATTAAGGCAAAACGCTGGCGGAGGGCTTCCAAAGGAAGCCCTCGCTGCGTGGCTAAACGGTTATGGGTTCAGGCTGACGCCCGAGAAGACGTTGCGACCGAAGGGGCTGACCTTGAACCCTTCGACTTTGGCACTCAGCGGCTGATTGACCGTCGAGTGGGCGATCGGCGTGATCGGCACTTGCTGCTTGAGCAACTGCTGGGCCTGTTTATAGAGCACGGTGCGCTGCTCGCGGTCGGTGACGATCTTGGCCTGCTTGATCAGCTTGTCGTAGTCCTGGTCACACCATTGGGAGTAGTTGTTGCCGCCAATGGCGTCGCAGCTGTACAGCGTGCCCATCCAGTTGTCCGGGTCCCCATTGTCGCCGGTCCAGCCGATCAGGTTGATGTCGTGCTCGCCGTTCTTGGTGCGCTTGATGTACTCGCCCCATTCGTAGGTGACGATCTTCACCTTCAAACCGATCTTCGCCCAGTCGGACTGGAGCATCTCGGCCATCAGCTTGGCGTTGGGGTTGTACGGGCGTTGCACGGGCATGGCCCAGAGGGTGATTTCGGTGCCTTCCTTGACCCCGGCGGCCTTGAGCAGCTCCTTGGCTTTTTCAGGGTCGTAGGGAGCGTCCTTGATCGTGTCGTCGTAGGACCATTGGGTTGGCGGCATGGAGTTTTGCGCCAACTGCCCCGCGCCCTGGTACACGGCGTTGAGAATGCCCTGCTTGTTCACTGCCATGTCCAGCGCCCGGCGTACTTCGACCTGGTCGAAGGGTTTGTGGCGAACGTTATAGGCGATATAGCCAAGGTTGAAACCGGGCTTCTCGATCAGTTGCAGCTTGGGATCGTTCTTCAGCGCCGGCACATCGGCCGGGCGTGGATGCAGGGTGATCTGGCATTCGTTGGCCTTGAGCTTCTGCACCCGTACCGACGCGTCGGTGTTGATCGAGAAGATCAGGTTGTCCAGCTTGACCCGCTCAGGCGCCCAGTACTGCTTGTTGGCGACGTAGCGGATGTTGGAGTCTTTCTGGTAGCTCTTGAACTCGAAAGCCCCGGTGCCGATCGGCTTCTGGTTGATGTCGCTCGGCTTGCCGCTAGTGAGCAGCTTGTCGGCGTACTCGGCCGAAAGGATCGAGGCGAAGCTCATGGCGATGTTCTGGATGAATGCGGCGTCCACGCTGTTGAGCGTCATGACCACCGTCAACGGTCCTGTCGCTTCGACCTTGGCGATGTTCTTGTTCAGGCTCATGCCGTTGAAGTACGGGAACTCGGTGGGGTAGGCCTTGCGAAACGGATGCTGCGGATCAAGCATGCGGTTGAAGGTGAACAGCACATCGTCGGCGTTGAAATCCCGGGTCGGCGTGAAGTAGTCGGTGGTGTGGAATTTCACCCCTTCGCGCAGGTGGAAGGTGTATTTCAGGCCGTCTTCGGAAATGTCCCAGCTCGTCGCCAGGCCCGGCACGACATTGGTCGCGCCTTTTTCAAATTCGGCCAGGCGGTTGTACAGCGGTTCGGCGGCATCGTTGTCGGTCGCGGTGGTGTATTGCGCGGTGTCGAAACCGGCAGGGCTGCCTTCGGAACAGAACACCAAGCTGCCGCCGGCAGCCTGGGCCGCGGATGTAGCGGCCAGCAGGCCGGTGCCCAGCAATGCGGATAAAACCAAGGTATGGCGCATGACGCTCCCTCTCTCGTTCGGGGTGTTTGACAGTGAACCGGTGTCCTTCCAGGGACAGGGCCGGGGCACTGGGCTCATTCCAATGCGTGAACAGCGCTGCCGCGGGATTGGCAAAACCTCCAGCCCCGACGGTATGAGTCGTGTGCCAGGCGGTATATGCGCAATGCCTGAAAGACTTGTGGGAAAGGCGACACGTCCTAAACCAACTGCTGTGGTACGCAGTGCTTTTGGATGTAGGCAATTTCCTAGGTCTTGGTCTCGGCAGATAAAGCTACGGTGCGTCGTGGGAGCGAGCCCTGCTCGCGATGGCGTTGATGTAGATCGCCATCGCGCTCAAAAAGGGGCTGCTAAGCAGCCCAGCGGGAGCAAGCTCCCTCGCCACAGGTCACTTATTTGCTGACGCTGACGCCGTAGAAGGAGTTCAAGCCAAAGGGGCTGATCTTGAAGTCCTGCACGTTGGCGCGCATGGGTTGATACACCGTCGAGTGAGCGATAGGTGTCATCGGCACGGCGTCCTTGAGGACGTGTTGCGCCTGTTTGTAGAGGTCGGTGCGCTTGGCCTGGTCGGTGGTGCGCTTGGCTTCCTTGACGAGGCCGTCGAACTTCTTGTCGCACCATTTGGAGAAGTTGTTGCCTTGCAGCGAGTCGCAGCCAAACAACACGTTGAGCCAGTTGTCCGGGTCACCGTTATCACCGCTCCAGCCGATGATCATGGCCTGGTTCTCGCCGCCCTTGGAGCGCTTGATGTACTCGCCCCACTCATAGCTGGTGATCTTGACCTTCAGGCCGATCTTGGACCAGTCGTTCTGCAGCATTTCCGCCATCAGTTTGGCGTTCGGGTTGTACGGACGCTGAACCGGCATGGCCCACAGAACGATCTCTGTGCCTTCCTCGACGCCGGCTTCCTTGAGCAGAGCCTTGGCTTTTTCAGGGTCGTATTTGGCATCTTTGATGGTGGTGTCGTAGGACCACTGGGTCGGAGGCATGGCGTTGACCGCCAGTTGTCCCGCACCTTGGTACACCGAGTCGATGATCTGTTGCTTGTTTACAGCCATGTCCAAGGCTTGACGAACGCGCAGGTCAGCCAACGGGTTGGGCTTGTCGTCGCCTTTGACTTTTTCCATCACGTTGTAAGCTACATAACCCAGGTTGAAACCCGCCTGGTCAGGCATCTTCAGCGCTTTGTCGTCCTTGAGGGCCTTGAGGTCGGCCGGGCGTGGGAAGAGGGTGATCTGGCACTCGTTCTTCTTCAGCTTCTGGATACGCACCGACGGGTCGGTGGTGATGGCGAAGATCAGGTTGTCGATCTTCACGTCTTCAGGCTTCCAGTAGTCCTTGTTGCCGGTGTAACGGATGTTGGAGTCTTTCTGGTAGCTCTTGAACACGAACGGGCCGGTGCCGATCGGCTTCTGGTTGATGTCGGCAGGCTTGCCGTCCTTGAGCAGTTGGCCGGCGTATTCGGCGGACTGGATCGAGGCGAAGCTCATGGCCAGGTTCTGGATGAACGCGGCGTCGACATCCTTGAGGGTGAACTTGACGGTGTGGTCGTCGACTTTATCGACCTTGGTGATGTTGGTGTCCATCCCCATGTCGGTGAAGTACGGGAATTCGGTCGGGTACGCCTTACGGAACGGATCGTCCTTGTTGATCATGCGGTTGAACGTGAACAGCACGTCATCGGCATTAAATTCACGGGTCGGCTTGAAATACGGGGTGGTATGGAACTTGACGCCTTCACGCAGGTGGAACGTGTAGGTCAGGCCGTCTTCGGAGATGTCCCACTTGGTGGCCAGGCCAGGAATCACGGCGGTACCGCCGCGCTCAAACTGGGTCAGGCGGTTGAACATGGTTTCTGCAGAGGCATCGAAGTCGGTTCCGGTGGTGTACTGACCAGGGTCAAAACCGGCCGGGCTGCCTTCGGAGCAGAACACCAGGTTAGTCGCGGCGGAAGCGAAAGGAGCGCTGGCTAACAAGCCTGCGCCGACTAAAAACGGAATGACCGCGTGTTTAAGCATGTTGGCCTCATGATTTGTTGTCATTTTTGGATTTGAGGGCGACCTCGTGAGTCGTCCTGCGGATACTTATGCAGGCCCCATACCCAATGCAAGATCCAGAGCGGTTTCAAGTCTGAAACAGTGGCACGTACGTACCTTAATGTCGCATCTTTGTAACTTTTGACGCATTTTAACGTTTGCGCCGGTTTTTTTGGGGCAAGCGGCGCTCCGTGCCGGTGCGCTGCGAGGCTGCAACGCACCGGCCTGGGGCGGGTTTTACTTGTTCAAACCCACGCCGTAGAAGGGTGTAAGCCCGAACGGGCTGAGCTTGAAATCCACCACTTCCTTGCGTATCGGCTGGAACACCGTCGAGTTGGCGATGGGCGTGATGGGCACCTGCTGCTTGAGGATTTTCTGGGCCTGGCGGTACAGGTCGATGCGTTGCTGGCGGTCGGTCGAGACCTTGGCCTGCTGGATCAGCCGGTCGTAGGCCGGGTCGCACCACTTGGCGTAGTTGCTGCCCTTGACCGCCGCGCAGCTGTAGAGCACGCCGAGCCAGTTGTCTGGATCGCCGTTGTCGCCGGTCCAGCCGTAGATCATCGCGTCGTGTTCGCCATTCTTGGCGCGCTTGATGTACTCGCCCCATTCGTAGCTGACGATGTTGGCCTTGATGCCAACTTTGGCCCAGTCCTGCTGGATCATTTGCGCAGACATTCGCGCATTGGGGTTGGAGGCGCGCTGCACCGTCATTGCCCATAAATCGATGGTTGTACCGGGCGCAACCCCTGCTTCCTTGAGGAGCGCCTTGGCCTTGGTCACGTCATGGGGCGCGTCCTGGATCGCCGGGTCGAACGACCATTGGGCCGGGGGCAGGGCGTTCTGAGCCAGTTGCCCGGCGCTCTGGTACACGGCCTTGATGATCGCCGGCTTGTCGATGGCCATGTCCAGTGCCTGACGGACCTTGAGCTGGTCCAACGGCGGATGCGTCACGTTATAGGCGAGGAAACCCAGGTTGAAACCGGGCTGCCTGAGCACGCGCAGGTTCGGGTCCTGCTCCATCACTTCGATGTCGGCCGGGCGCGGATAACCGCTGACCTGGCATTCGCCGCGCTTGAGCTTTTGCAGGCGCACGGCGGCGTCCGGCGTGATGGAAAAAATCAGGTTGTCGAGCTTCACGTCCTCGGGTTTCCAGTACGCCGTATTGGCGGCGTAGCGGATCTGCGAATCCTTCTGATAGCGCTTGAACACAAACGGCCCGGTGCCGACGGGCTTCTGGTTGAGGTCGCCGGCCTTGCCTTCCTTTAATAGCTGCGCTGCGTACTCGGCGGACTGCACCGAGGCAAAACTCATCGCCAGGTTTTGCACGAATGCCGCGTCGACGTTGTTCAGGCTGAAGCGCACGGTGTGCTCGTCGATCTTTTCGACGCTTTTGATCGTGGTGTTCAGGCCCATGTCGGTGAAATACGGCGACTCGGTGGGGTAGGCCTGGCGGAACGGGTGTTGCGGATCGAGCAGGCGCTGGAACGTGAACAGCACGTCATCGGCGTTGAAGTCGCGGCTCGGGGTGAAATAGTCGGTGGTATGAAACTTCACACCCTCGCGCAGGTGGAAGGTGTAGGCCAGGCCATCGGCGGATACGTCCCAGCTTGACGCCAATCCGGGCTCGACTTCGGTGCCGCCGCGCTTGAACTGGGTGAGGCGGTTGAAGACGGTTTCGGCCGAAGCATCGAAGTCGGTGCCGCTGGTGTATTGGCTGGGATCGAAGCCGGCGGGGCTGGCTTCGGAGCAGTAGACCAGGGTGGTCGCGGCCTGGGCCAGCGGGGCGCCGCTCAGCAGGGCAAGCGTAAGCAAGAGGGGTTTGAAGGTGGTTCTGTCCATGAAATCCCTTAGGTCTTGATGAGGGTTTTTCTGAAGGGTAGCGGGTGGGGCGGGCGCGTAGGAAATATCTAAAAGTGAGGATGACCCGTGGGTTTGGGCATACCGCGCTTTTCATCAATATTTAATTGACGCCGGAATAATGGCTATCTAGTATCGCGCCACTATTTTGATATTGGTTTTTCGGGGCGGGGACAATGCGCGTCTTCCCGCCTCGGGACGAAGTCATGTTCGGCTCTGCCGCGACCGACTTCGGCATGGATGACCTTTAATTGCTCTGCAACGAGACCCGATCATGGACGACCGCCAACACGCCTTCCTGGCCCGCCAACCTTCTGCTGTCCTGAAAAACCGCGAGCGGTTTCTCGGCATGCCCAAGCGCGGTCTGGCGTTCCTCCTGGCCAACGTCATGTTCTGGCAACCGATGTGGGCCCAGGCCGAAGGCATCGTCGTCAGCGCCCCGGGCACCGGCCTGGACCGGGCCGGCAACGGCGTGCCCATCGTCAACATCGCCAAGCCGAATGCCAACGGTCTGTCCCACAACCAGTTCAAGGACTACAACGTCGGCAGCAACGGCGTAATCCTCAACAACGCCACCTCGCGCACCCAATCCACGCAACTGGGCGGGATCATCGTCGGCAACCCGAACCTCCAGGGCGCAGCCGCCACGACCATCCTCAACGAAGTCAACGGCGGCAGCCCCAGCCAGTTGCGCGGCTACACCGAAGTGGCCGGGCAATCGGCCCACGTCATCGTCGCCAACCCCTACGGCATCAGCTGCAACGGCTGCGGCTTTATCAACAGCCCGAAAGTGACCTTGAGCACCGGCAAACCAATCGTCGAAAACGGTCGGCTGGATCGTTATCAAGTGGACCAGGGCAGCGTCGCCATCGAAGGCGCCGGTCTTAATGCCAGCAACGTCGACCACTTCGAAATCATCACCCGTAGCGCCAAGATCAACGCCGAGATTCAGGCGAAGAACCTGACGATCGTGGCCGGTCGCAACGACGTCAACGCCGATACCTTGAGCGCCACCGCCCGCGCCGATGACGGCAGCGCCAAGCCGGAACTGGCGATCGACTCCTCGGCGTTGGGTGGCATGTACGCCGGCGCGATCAAGCTGGTCGGCACCGAGGCTGGGGTTGGGGTGAAGCTGGACGGCAAGTTGATTGCCAGTGGCGGGGATATTCAGCTCGATGCCAATGGGCATTTGAGCATGGTCGATACCTCGGCCAGCGGGGCGGTCAACGTCAAGGCGGCGAGCCTTGATGCGCAGGGCCCGGTTTATGCCGGCACGACGCTGAATGCGCAGACTCAGGGTGACCTGAGCAATCAGCAAACCCTCGCCGCGCGGGACAGCATCACGTTGAATGCCGGTGGGCAGTTGACCAACAACGGCATTATTGAAGCCGGGGTCAACGCCGACACCACGCGCAATGCTTCGGGAGATGTGAGCCTTACAGCGCAGAACCTGAACAACAACGGCAAGAGCATCGTCGCCAGCCGTAACCTCACGGCGAACGTTGCACAAACGCTGAACAACCAAGGCGGCACCCTGAGCGCCGGGCAAACCGCCACGGTAAAAGCCGGAACGCTGGACAACCAGAACAAGGGTCGCGTGCTGAGCAGCGGCGCGCTGGGCGTGACTGCCGACAAACTCCTCAACACCCAAGGCACCGTCAGCAGCAACGGCAACCTGACGGCCAATGTCGGGCAGTTGAATAACCACGACGGCGAAGTCTCCAGCGCCGCCGCCACTCAAGTCATCGGCACTGCGCTGGACAACAGCGATGGCCTGCTCACCGGCGACGTGGCGCTGAACATCGGGTTGATCGGTGCCCTGAACAACCAGAACGGCGTGTTGGGTTCCGGCAAGCAGCTGAGCGTTACCGCCACCAGCCTGGACAACACCCTCGACGGTAGCCTGGTCAGCGATGGCAGTCTGAGCGTGCGCATCAGCGGCCTGCTCGACAACCGACAAGGCAGCCTCGGCGCCAAGGGCATGACCGATGTCCAGGCAGACAGCCTGGACAATCGCGCCGGCAAGGTCCAATCCGTGAAGGACCTGGAACTGACGGTCGCCAAGCTCGATAACCGCGGGCAAGGCTTGCTCAGCAGCCAGGCGGGGCTGCGTGTCGATGGCTCGCAATTGGATAATCGCGCCGGCCTGCTCAGTGCCGTCGGCCCTGTGCATTTGCAGGTGACTGACGTCGACAACAGCGGCGGACGAATCTCCAGCAAAACCGACCTCACCGCCGACGTCTCGCACCTGAACAACCAGGGCGGCGAACTGGTCGCCCAAGGTGTGCTCACCGTTAGCGGCCAGGACCTGGATAACCGCGGCGGATTGGTTGGCGCGACCAACGCACTGAAACTCGACATCGACACGCTGGACAATCGAAACGGCGAAATCTCCAGTACCGCCGATATCAACATCACCGGCCAGCGCCTGGACAACAGCGACAACGGTAAGGTCCTCGCCGGCACTGATCTGGGCCTGAAAGTCGCGGCCATCATCAACCAGACCAAAGGCCTGCTGTTCAGTACGGGCGTCACCACTGTCGAGGGCAAAAGCCTGGACAACAGCGGCGCCAATCTGGTTGCCCGCCAGGGTTTGGATATTCGCCTGGACAATGCGTTGATCAACGTCGGCGGCGCCATCACCACCGAAGCCGGCCTGACCGTCAACAGCCAAAGCCTGGATAACCACGGCGACGGCCTGCTCAGCGCCAAAGGCGCCACCCACGTGACCACTGGCACGTTCGACAACACCGCCGGCGGTTATCTGGTCAGTGGCGACACCCTTGATCTCACCGCCAACCAAGTCAACAACGGCGCCGCAAGTCGCATCGCCAGCGACAAGGCGCTGACCGCCAGCGTCACCGGCCTGGATCAGCAGGGCGGCGAACTGTTCAGCAAAACAGCCTTGACCCTGGACCTCAACAACGGCCAGTTGAACAACCTCAAGGGCGTGATCAATGCGCCGCTCCTGGTGCTGAAAAACCTCAAGGACGTGGACAACCGTGGCGGCGAGATTTCCAGTGCCCAGGCGTTCACCCTGGCGGCACGCAACCTGGACAACCGTGACGGTAAGCTGATCAGCAACCAGGCGCTGACCCTGCGTATCGACCAAGCGTTTAACAACATCAAGGGGCTGCTTTCCGCGCAATCCATCGACACCCAAAGCGCCAGCCTGGACAACACCGATGGCCTGATCAGCAGTCGTGGCGCCCTGGTCATGACCGTGGACGGTCAACTGACCAATCGGGACGCCGCGATCATTGCCGACCGTGACCTGCACATCGAGGCCACCCACCTCGACAACGGCGCCGGCCAGATCGCCGGCAAAACCAATGTCACGGCCACTATCGACAGTGTGAACAACCAGGGCGGCCAGATAATCGCCCTCGGCGGATTGACGCTGACCGGCGCCTCGCTGGACAACCGCGCCGCAGGGCTGGTCGGGGCGACCGACACGCTGACGTTGAACGTCGGTTCGATCGACAACCGTGGCGGCGAACTGTCCGGCCACGCCGACGTTGCTTTGACAGGCAACGCGCTGAACAACAGCAACGGCGGCCAAGTCATCGCCAACGGCGCGTTGGCCCTGAAGATGAAGGAAGTGCTCAACCGCACCAAGGGCCTGCTGTCCGGCAAGACCGGTCTGACCTTGAGCGGCGAGACGCTGGATAACAGCGGCGGCGCGCTACTGACCCAAAAGAACCTCACCGCGCACCTCGACGGCGACCTGAACAACGCCAAGGGCACGTTGAGCGCCGAAGGCGAGCTTGAAGTCACCGCCGCCAGCCTCACCAACACCCTGGGCAGCGTTTCCAGTGCCGGAGCGTTGGCACTCACCCTCGACAACGCCGTGCTGAACCAGGGCGGCGAAATCGTCACCGATGCCGGCCTCACCCTCAAAAGCTTGAGCCTGGACAACCGCAGCCAAGGCAGCATCAGCGCCAAGCAAGCGGTCGCCGTTGAAACCGGTGCGTTCGACAACAGCCAGGCCGGACGTCTGAGCAGCGGCGCCAACCTTGACCTGACCACGAAGCAGTTGACCAACCAGGACGGCGGCCGCATCGCCAGCAGCGGTGCGCTGATCGCTAGCGTCACGGGCCTCGACCAGCAGGGCGGGCAGCTTTTCAGCAACACGTCGCTGAGCCTTGATCTGAACCAAGGGCAACTGAACAACCAGAGTGGCTTGATCAACGCCCCCTTGCTGATGCTGAAAAACCTCAAGGGCGTCAACAACGCCGGCGGCGAAATCTCCAGCGCCCAGGCGTTCACCCTGGCCGCAAAAAACCTCAACAACGACAACGGCAAGTTGCTGAGCAACCAGGCCCTGACCCTGCGCATCGATAACGCGCTGACCAACCTCAAGGGCCTGATCGCCGCCGCCGCGCTGGACGTCGAGGCCGCGAGCCTGGACAACAGCGCCGGCACCCTGACCAGTCGCGCCAACCTCGACCTGAAACTGGCCGGCCCGCTGATCAACCAGAATCAAGGCCTTATCAACGCCGCCGACGCCTTGACCGTCAGCACTCACAACTTGAACAACCACCAGGGTTCGTTGCTGGGCAGCGCCATCGCCATCGACTTCGGTGCCGCCACGGGAGACTTGAGCAACAGCGCCGGCCTGATCACTACCGCCGGTGTACTCAGCCTCAAGCACCTGCGGGACCTGGACAACCAGGGCGGCGAAATCTCCAGCAGCCAGCCCCTCGACCTGACGGTTCGCGATTTCAACAACAGCGCCGGCAAACTCATCAGCAACGGTTTACTGACCGTGAAGGCCCGCGATGTCATCAACCAGGGCGGCCTGATGTCCGGTTTCAAAGGCCTCGACCTGAGCGCCGTGGGCCTGGACAACCGCAACGCCGGCACGCTGTCGAGCCGCGACGAAGACGTCAGCGTGACCCTGAGCGGCGCGCTGTTCAACGGTGCTGACGGTGCGTTGGCCGGCAAGAAAAAGCTCACCGTCACCGCGGCCAGCGTCGACAACCGCGGCGGGATTCTGTCCAGCGGCGCCGACCAGACCTTGACCGTCACCGGCGGTTTGCTGAACAACGCCCAAGGCGGCTTGATCGACAGCGCCGCGACCCTGGTCATCAACGCCATGACCCTGGGCAACGCTGGCGGCACCGTCAACGCGCAAAACGCACTGACCTTCACCGGCACCACCCTGGACAACACCGGCGGCAAGCTGATCGGCAATGCCGCCGTGACCTTGGACCTGCTCGGTGCCCTGACCAATACCAACGGCAAACTCGCCAGCGCCGGTCCGCTGCGGGTCGAGCGCGCCACGCAACTCGACAACCAGGGCGGCCAGATCGCCAGCCAAAGCTTGCTGACCTTGCTCATTGGTGGCCTGGACAACCGCAATCGCGGCACCGTCGCGGCCAATGACGCACTCGTCCTGACCGCCTCCGGCGCGGTGCAGAACGGTGGCGATGGCCTGATCTACAGCCAGAACGGCGCCGTGCGAATCGACGCCAATAGCCTCGCCAACGGCAAGGGCACCGTGCAGAGCCAGGGCAACCTGACCCTGGTCGTCGACCAAGACATCGACGACCAGAGCGGCCGCATCCAGGCCAAGGCCGGTGACCTGACCGTTGAAGCGCGCAACCTCGACAACCGCGGCGGCGTGCTCGCCAGCCTGCAAGGACTGCTGAAGACCGACCTGACCGGCGTGTTGAAAAACGGCTACGACCTGAACAACAACCGCCAGGGCGGCATCACCCAGGCCCAGCGCCTGAACCTGATCGCATCGGGCGGCCTGGACAACTACGGCGGACGCATCTCGGCGCAAACCGGCGATGCCCTCATCACCACCGGCAACATCGACAACCGCAACGGCGGCCTCTACGCCAAAGGCAAAGTCAACGTCACCGCCAACAATTTCGACAACAGCGGCGACAACGACGGCCAGATCGCCGGCAGCCAGATCGACCTGAACCTGACCGGCGCCTTGAACAACCGCCTGGGTATCATCGAAAGCGACAGCACGCTGATGATCAAGGCCGCGAGCCTGGATAACCAGACGGGGCAGATCCGTGCCTTGGGTACGGGGGGCAAGACCAATTTCCAGATCGGCGGGTTGTTCGATAACCGCAGTGGTGTGTTGGAAAGTGCCAACACTG
Organism: Pseudomonas sp. R1-15; assembly: GCF_051132085.1. NCBI lineage: Bacteria > Pseudomonadati > Pseudomonadota > Gammaproteobacteria > Pseudomonadales > Pseudomonadaceae > Pseudomonas > Pseudomonas sp. R1-15. The sequence continues at coordinate 912,128 of NZ_CP071660.1, forward strand.
ACCTGACCCTTGGCGCCTCCAGTTTCCTCAATACCAGCGGCAGCTTGCTGCACGTTGGCACCGGCACGTTCGATATCTCCACCGCCAATGTCACCGGAGCCGGCGGTACGGTCGTGACGCGTGGCGGCCTGACTATCAGCACCGACACTTGGACCAACAGCGGGGTCATCCAGGCCGGACGCCTGAACGTCAACGTCAACCATTTCGCCCAGACTGCCGGTGGCCAGTTGCTGGCTTCCGACAGCTTCATCGGCAGCGGCGTCAATTGGTTCAACGAAGGCCTTGTTGCCAGTAATGGCAGCCTGAAAATCGACCTGGGTGGTGCCTATTGGGGGGGCGGTCGTCTCAATAGCCTGGGGACGCTTGGCCTCAGCGCGGCCCAAGTGAGCCTCAACAGCGTCAGCTCCAGCATAACGGGCGGCGGCGATACCACCATTGGCGTTAATGGTCAGCTCGATAATGCCGGTCGCTTGACCTCGGCGGCGCGCCTGACGATTGGCGCCACGGGGATCAACAACTTTGGGACGTTGGGTGGTGGTCAAGCTTTGACCGTCACGACCGGCGCGCTGGCCAACCACCAAGGGCTGATTTTCAGCGGCGGCGACATGGGCCTGCGGGTCGATACGCTGAACAACCTCGATGCCAACATTTACAGCCTGGGAAATCTCAGTATTGACCGTAACGGCCTGGGCGCGCTGGCGAGCAGTATCGTCAACAGCTCCAGCTCGATTCAAAGCGACGGCAGCATGAGCCTGGCCGCCAGCACGATTCAGAACATCCGCACGCTGCTGACCATGGGCAGCAGTGGAATCTATACCGCCAAAATCTACGAAATCGCCTGCATCGAGGGGTACAACGCCGGTGACTGCAGCGGCAAGCAGAACCATGTATGGGAGCTGCTGCAACGCGAGAAAACCGAAGTGACCGCTGCCACCGCGGCCTCCAGCATCACGGCGGGTGGAAACCTGAGCCTGAGCGGCGGCGATCTGCTGAACCAGAGCAGCACTATCGCCAGCGGCGGCAACCTGACGGCCTCGCTGGTTAACTTGACCAACAACGGCGTCGAAACCGGCGAGACCGAAACGACGCGGGTGTTCCGTTCCGAGCGGACCCGAAATGCGGGTGGGTGGTACAACGCGGCCAGTAACTTCACCAATAAATATTGGTTTGAAAGTGCCGGTTACGATGTCAACAGCCTGAGCGGCTTGGAAGCGGGTATTGCCAACTTCATTGGCATGACCGAAATGGAGTACACGAATTTAGGCACCACCCGGAAACTCGCCGGCGGTGACCAGAGCTACGCAGCCGTGATCCAGGCCGGTGGCGCCGTCAATATTAATGCGCAAAACAACATCGACAACAGCGTTGTGCGGCCTGGTTACAGCTACGTCGGCAGCGGTCCACGGACCAATACCGGGGCAGCCGGCAGCCCGTACTCCACGCGCATCACACTTAATCAACAACTACCGCCCAATCTGGCGCAACAACAAGTCAATCCTGTAGCCCTGCCTGGTTTCAGCCTGCCCACTGGCCAGAACGGCCTGTTCCGCCTGAGCGGGCAGGGCGGTGGTGCACCAGCCATCAGCGGCCCGCAAAGCTGGACACTGGGTAACGCAAGCCTGACTCCGGTTCAGCGCCAACAGGGCCTGCCTGCCGTCCAGGCCAGGGACCTGCAAGCAGGCAACGTCCCTCAAGCCAGCGCCAGCAACCTTGACCTGAGCATCGCAGCGCGCCAGGCAACCGCCATCGGCGACCAGGCCAGCAGTTTCGACACCAATACGGCCGGCGCCCCTGCGTCCGGCGCCGTGCCTGGCCGCACCACCGCGTTTACGGTCAACCGCGTCCAGGGCCTGCCTACGCACACCGTTCCGGCCAACCCGCATAAGTACTTGATCGAAACCAACCCGGTGCTCACCGACCTCAAGCAATTCATGAGCTCGGACTATCTGCTGGCAAACCTCGGCTACGACCCGGACCAGAGCGCCAAGCGCCTGGGTGACGGGTTGTATGAGCAGACCCTGATCCAGCAAGCCGTGGTCGCCCGCACCGGCCAGCGTTTCATCGACGGCCAGACCTCCAACGAGGACATGTTCAAGTACCTGATGAACAACGCCATCGCCAGCAAGCAGACGCTCAACCTGGCCCTGGGCGTCAGCCTCACCTCCGAGCAAGTCGCGGCGCTGACCCACGACATCGTCTGGATGGAAAACGTCGAGATCAACGGTGAACAAGTTCTGGTCCCCGTCCTGTACCTGGCTAACGCCAACAACCGCCTGGCGGCCAACGGCGCGCTGATCCAGGGCAGCGACGTCACTCTGATCGCCGGCAAGGACCTGAATAACGCCGGGACCCTGCGTGCCAGCAACAACCTGTCCGCGACCGCCACCAACGACCTGGTCAACAGCGGTCTGGTGGAAGCGGGCAATCGCCTCGACCTGCTGGCGGGCAACAACCTCGTCAACAAGGCCGGCGGCATCATTGCCGGACGCGAGGTCACGCTCACCGCCACCCGGGGCGACGTGATCAACGAACGCACCGTCACCACCCACGAAAGCGACAGCGGTTACCGTCGCGAACGCACCGATTTCATCGACAGCGCCTCACGTATCGAAGCCGCGAATAACCTGACCATCAGCGCCGGACGTGACATCAACAACGTTGGCGGCGTGCTCAAAAGCGGAGCCGACACCACCCTCAACGCCACCCGCGACGTCAACCTTGCCTCCGCCGAGCGCATCACCAGCGGCAATCGTGGCACGCATCGCAACGAAACCATCACCCAGTACGGCTCCAGCCTCGACATAGGTCGCGACCTGACCGCCAACGCCGGCCGCGACCTCACCGCTGTAGCCAGCCAGATCGACGCCAAGCGCGACATCACCATGAGCGCCATCGGCGACCTGACCTTGGCGTCTGCGGCGGATGAGCAGCATTCGTATGGCAAGAGCAAGAAGGTCACGGCTCAGGAAGACCATGTGAGCCAAGTCTCCACCAGCGTGACGGCGGGTGGGAACGTGACGCTGAGTGCCGGGAAAGATCTGGGGTTGATCGCCAGTCGGGTGAGCGCTGGGGATGAAGCGTATCTGGTCGCCGGTGCGAACCTGGTGCTGCAATCGGCTGAGGATTCAGACTACAGCTTCTATAGCAAGACCAAGAAGTCTTCTTCCGGGAAGAAGTTTCGGTTGGATGAGACCAGTAGTGTCACCAACGTTGCCAGCTCGGTTACCTCCGGAGGCAACAACGTGCTGACCGCCGGCAACGATCTGCTGATCAAAGGCAGCAACGTCATTTCCGAAAAAGGCAGCGTCGGCCTGGGGGCTGGCAATGATGTGGAAATTGTTGCGGTTACCGACTCCGAGAGCGCTCGCCACGAGCGCAGCAAAAGCAAAAGCAGTTGGGGCGGTTTGAAATCGAGCAAGGTCCAGGACAAGTTGGCCGAAACTCAGACAACCGCCGTCGGTAGCCTGATCTCGGGCGACACCATCGCCGTCAGCGCCAAACGTGATGCCACCGTGACGGGTTCGGCGCTGGTCAGTACCAATGACCTGGCGGTACGTGCAGGGCGCGACCTGACTATAGACGCGGCAGAAAATACCTTCTCCCGTACCCAAATGCACAAGGAAAAAAATCGCGATCTGACGGGCGTGTTAACAGGCAACAATTTGGGCCTCGACGACATTACCGGCAACCAGCACCTGTCGATCAGTAACCAGAAACACAACGGCACGGCATCGCAGACCACCCTGACCGGCAGCACCATCGGCTCCAGCAAAGGCAACGTCAGCCTCGTTGCCGGTGGCGACCTCAACGTCATCGCCAGTGACTTGGTCAGCACCAAGAACATGAGCCTTCGCGGTTCGAACGTCACTATCGCTGCGGGCATGGAAACGGCCAAACAAAGCACCGCCGATAAATCCAGCAGCCTGGCCGTGGGGCGTGTCATCGGTGGGGCGATCATCGACACGGTCAACACCATTCGCTCGTCAGTCGAAGCCGCCAAGGATGCTGATGACCCTCGGCTCAAAGCCGTGAAGCTGGCGCAGGCGGCGCTGGCGGCTTACAACCTTGGCGGGATGGCTTCGGAAGCCAATGACCAAAAAACCGGTTTCGCCGATAAACAGGGCGGTACCGCGAGCAACGGCTCGTTGATCAAAATCGGTACCGAGCTCGCCAGTACCCATAGCAAAAGCACCAGCGAATACGCCAGCCAGACCGCGAAGCAAAGCACCCTTAACGCGGGCGCCACGTTATCCATCATCGCTAACGGCAATGCGGCGGAAAACGACGGCGATCTACACGTCATCGGCAGCAGCATCAAAGCGGCCAATACTTCTCTGCTCGCCAGCAACGACATCATCCTGGAAAGCGCACAGAACACGGCGGATTGGTCCAACCGTAACAGCAACAACAAGACCGCTATCGGCGCGAGCTTCAACATCGGCCAGCAAAACGGCTTCACCCTGGACCTTGGCGCGCAACTCGCAAAAGGCATGGGCAACGGCAGTTCTGTCACGCAGGTCAACACGACGGTCGATACCGGTTCGTTGCTGTTGCGCAGCGGTGGCGACACCACATTGGCGGGCGCTCAGGTCCGCGCTGATGAAATCAACGCGCTGATCGATGGCAACCTCAACATCATTTCCCGTCAGGACACCCAGGACCAGAAAAGCAAGCAAAGCAGCGGCGGTTTTGGTGCGAGCATCTGCATTCCGCCGTTCTGCTACGGCACACCTGTAGCCGCCTCGGCCAACCTGGCCGCCGGCAACATGAACAGCGAATACAAAGCCGTCACGGACCAGACCGGCCTGTTCGCGGGAACGGGTGGCTACACCGTTGACGTGGGCAAGACCACCACCCTTGAAGGCGGGGTGATTGCCAGTGATGCCTCGGCGGACAAAAACTTGTTGATCACCGACCGGCTCATCGCTCGCGATATCAAGAATGTCAGTGAAATCGAGGCCCAATCGGCAGGTATCGGCATCTCCGGAAGCTACGGTGGTGCAGGTGCCTCAGCCTCGGTGGGGGGCTTGTACGGTATTGCTTTAAGCGAGTCCGACAAGAGCCATACACGTAGTGCGGTGAGTGAAGGCACGATCATTGTCCGCAATCCGGAAGGGGCTCAGGATGCCGTTGGCCTGAATCGCGATACGAAGAATGCCAACGAGCATCTCGACAAGCCTGACGAAGAGGCGATGAACGAGCGCATTGAGCTGGTTAAGAGCTCGATTGAGTTGGTGAAGGGGATTAGCAGCGCCATTGCTGCTGAAAAAATAAAGGAAGCAGAAGACAAGAACAGTGATGCCTACAAGGTTGCGCAGCAGAAGCTGAACGACAGCGGTGTGGCTAACCCAACTCCTGAGCAGATCAGCCAGCAGGTTCAGCGCGATTACGGCACCGGTAGCAGTTTCCAGAAGGCCAGCCAAGCGGTCGCTGGAATTGTCCAAGGCATTCTCGTCGGAGACATCGGAGCACTCGTAGGGGGCGCGGCGGCGCCTTATCTGGCTCAAGCCGTTAAACAGCTGACCGAAGGAGACGACACAGCCAACCTGATGGCGCATGCCGTATTGGGTGCGGTCCTGGCTAAAGCACAAGGAGGCTCGGCACTGGCCGGGGCGGCGGGGGCCACCGTCGGTGAGCTGATAGCGAGCCAACTCTATCCGGGCAAGTCGAGGGACGAGCTAACCGAGTCGGAAAAACAAACCATCGCAGCGTTGTCGACGTTGGCAGGCGGGCTCTCCGGCGCGCTTGCTGGGGGCGACGCATTTAACGCTGCGCTTGGAGCCGGTACAGCGAAGAATGCTGTCGAGAATAATCATTTAAGCGATATAGAACGGCTTTCGCTCCAAGGGCTGCAGCGAGAGTATGAATCCACATGCGGCGGCTCGTCATCGAGTCACTGCGAAAGTTTGTCCGGGGAAATTGCTGACCTGATCGCTAAAGGTTCTAGCGTTCTCAAGGAAGAACCGATCTCAGAAGATGGTGATTTCACGCGAGCTTTCGTTTTCACTACCAATCCTGGAGATGTGGTTTCCTGCGCCACCTCACCGAACGGTTATTGCGTGGCTACTGACAAGTCGATCACGACGGATCAAGGAGAGGAGTGGGTTCTGCAACCTGCTTCGTTTGAACAGGCAGTTGGCGGTAAAGCAAGAAACGAGCTGAATGAAACGTCCATGAAAGCCCAGCTTCAAGGCATCTCCACCGAGTTGTTTTCGGCTGGTTGTGGTGGGGCTGGTCTGGTTGGGATAGGCTGTCAAAGCTATATGGCTGCCGGGGGGGCGAATCCCATCACAGGTGATTCGGCTACTAACACCGAACGATTTATGTGGGGTGTGCAGGGCTTATTGAACGCGTGGGGATTAGGGAGCACCATTTTAAGCACGGGTTACAAGGTAACAAGTGCAATTGATCAAAAAAATCTTGATGCTGTTACTAGTCACCCCAATGCGCACTCCCTCGAACGACACGGAGGGGCAGTGACCGATGGTCAACTTATGTATCGAGCAGTGACTGGTGAAGCGCCTGATGGTCATGTAAAGATAGTTAATGGGAAGACTATTGTGCCACCAATGTCGTCCGCTTTTAATTCTGATGAGCTGCTCATTTTTGCAGACCAAGCCGTCCGAAATAACGGTGCGCTACAGACCGCAATAAAAAATAATCCAGGAGCCACGATAGTTACCGTTACTGCATCTGAAGTGGGTGATCTGGGTGTCAATTTGGGGCGTGGTTTTGAAAGATTGGCTGGCAGCAAGCTGAATCCGAGTTTGCAGGGTGCGCCGAGTAGGGTTCAGAACTTGCGGAGTGTCCAAGCAACTTATGAATTTAATTCGGCAAGCAAGGTTTGGGAAACAATTACGATTTTTCCGTCAAGGTGAGTATGAACTATCCAGTTTTGATTAATATTTTAAGGTCTGTATTTTCAGTTGATGTTGGGCTGGAGGCTTGCGAAGCGCAAGCAGCGTTGGAGCGCGTTCTAAACGATTCAGTGCAGAAAGTACGTTTGGAGAAAGAATTGAAGTGCCTTTTTCAGGATGGTTCTGTTTCGTGGGTGCATTTATTAGATAATGATGATTATGTTGTTTATCCGGCAGATGATGAGTTTGAGGCCAAAGAGTATTTCATGACGATTATAGGTAGACAAATTTTTGTTGATAATTAGATGAAAAGACAAGGAGGAAACAAAGGTAGCAGAGTAAAAAACGGGTCGGATTTTGAATGGCGCTTACTTAACTTCCTCGGGTGGCCATTTTCCTGACCTCGGCCCTTGCTGATAGGAAAAAAGGGGACAGATTTATTTTCTGAAGAAAAAAGGGGACAGGTTTATTTTCTTTCGGAAAAAAGGGACAGACTCATTTTCTGAGCCTGTCATGACGGGGAATGATCAGGCCCTGATTGATTATGTAGCGGCAAAAGCTGATCGGAAAATAAATCTGTCCCCTTTTTTCCGAATCTCAACAATTTCTGCTTAAAAGACAAGGGGGGCAGCACCTTCCCGAAGTAAAAAATATTCTACTCATAGACAGGAAGTAAGGTGTTTGTGGACGGTTCTTGGTTTGATGAGTTTATAAAGCCTAGGCTAGGTGGGTATTCATTTGAGTACTCAATATTTGTTAATGGTGACTTTGGTGATCTTGAGAGGATAGAGCTGGAAGGTTTAGATAAATTAGGAACAGTAGAGTTTTGGTCCAAAGGTTGGGTGGGGTTAGATGTGTATGACTGTGCTTGTGACGGGCAGATTATGAATGTATTGCTTTCGCCTGAGGAGAAGGACTCCGTTTTGCAAGAGTTTGAAAGATTTATTGGTGTGTTAATGCAGAGTGGTTAGGGAGTAAGGCAATCGCCACATTGACTCTGATGGTGATTAATGATGTTGGACCAAAAAGGGGAGACCAAAAAGGGGACGGATTTATTTCTAGCGTAAGAGAGACCAAGTGAGCCTGTGATGATATTGAGAAAAGGGGACAGATTTGTTTTCTGAGCCTGTGATGATGCGGAGTGGTCAGGCCCTGGTTTGATCGTGTAGCGGCAAAGCTGATCGGAAAATAAATCTGTCCCCTTTTTTTTCGATGTTGGATTATGCGTCTAGGTTGAATCCAGATGATTTTAGGAAAAAGTAGTGATGAGCTTCGACTGTTGGGTTTTGGTGATTTAGGTCCGGTGCATATCGGTATGACTCGCGATCAATCGCGGGCGATATTGGGAGGTAATTTTGACGAGTTCTTCAAAACGACAGACTCTACAGTTCCGACTGACGCCTACGATGATCTAGGAGTGCATGTTTATTTTGATGAGGGTTTCACCATCATCGGCGTGGAATTTTTAAAATGGAGCGACCTCAGCTGGCGCGGACAGCGTTTGTCCGGTGCGGATGTACTTGAAGTTCAGCAGCATATGGTTGCGCGAGGCGAGGTCCTGAACTTTAATAGTTCAGGATTTGATGTGGACGGATTGGGTCTTAGGATTTATGCGCCTGATATCGGTGAGGAGGACGCTGTGATAGAGGCGGTTTATGTCAGCTTTGTAAAAAACAAATAAGTTTGCTAAAAAAAAGGGCGAAAAAAAGGGGCAGATTCATTTTCTGAGCCTGTCATGACGGGGAATGATCAGGCCCTGATTGATTATGTAGGGGCAAAAGCTGATCAGGAGAAAAGGGGACAGATTTGTTTTCTGAGCCTGTAATGATGCGGAGTGGTCAGGCCCTGGTTTGATCGTGTAGAGGCAAAGCTGATCGGAAAATAAATCTGTCCCCTTTTTGTCCGTCCCCTTTTTGTCCTTTTTTGTCCCCTTTTTTCTCTTTTTTCTCAAATTTGGACTTTAATGGTCACTGAGAATCACGATTATGTTTGCCCTGTTTGTGGGTACGACCGTCTTGATGAGCCGGCTTACGATAGCTTCGGCTGTGCCACGTACAATATTTGTCCGTGCTGTGGCACAGAGTTTGGATACGATGACTCGACAGTAGCGCATGCAGAGCTACGCAAAAAATGGATTTCTGAGGGTAGATTGTGGTGGAGTAAACACCAATTGAAACCTAATGATTGGGATCCGGTAAGGCAGTTAAAAAAACTACTCTCGTAATTGGCGAAAATTAGAAAAAGAGAAAATAAAACGAATAAAAAACGGTACGGATTTATCGCGGGGGGACACAAGACAGTTCTCACCTAACATATCGCGTATGGGGCGAAGCCAAGAGCTTATTGAGAATAAATCCGTCCCTTTTTATGAAATTAATGTTCGGAATGGAATTATCAATACGGTTTTCCCAAAGTGATGGAGAGGCTATGGTCAGTAACAGTTTAATTGAGCGATTTATTGCTCAAGAGTTGAGCCCTCATGTTCGTAAGGTTTTAAGTGAGGCCCTTCAGCAAAGAGCTGATTCCGATAAGGTTTTAGCTAGGCAGTGTGAGTTTAATTGTTTTGATGTTGAATTTGATTTTTTAAAAGGAATGGTTGTTGTTCAAGATATTCTCGACTCAGGGGAAGAGAGTAGCGTGGAACTGCCGATTGCAGATTTTGTTATTCTCTGTAGTTTGAATGATCGTTAATGGGGTGGTGGGGACGGACCATTTGGCCGAAATGTGGGTTTCTCAGGGACAGACCACGTTTCCGGGCAATACTTTTAATTCGACCAAAAAGGGGACGGATTTATTTCTAGCGAGAAAAGGGTACAGATTTGTTTTCTGAGCCTGTGATGATGCGGAGTGGTCAGGCCCTGGTTTGATCGTGTAGAGCAAAGCTGATCGGAAAATAAATCTGTCCCCTTTTTCACTGTCCCTTTTTCACTTTTTCAAGGCCCGCTAAATCTGACGAGATTCCATAATGAAAATTAACACAATTCATCCCATGATCGGCTTGGTTCGTTATGGCTCTTGGAAGTCGGAGTGGGCGAAAAAAGACGAGATTGATGAGTTTTCCTATATAAGTAATAAGTGCAATCCTGAGGATGTATTGCTATCGTGCAAGCTTTTTTTTCCTGATTTTATTGTTGATGGGGGTGGGGTTTTTTTAGAAAGTAAATATGATGGTGGTGTTGTTGAATCTTGGCTAGAGCAATTTGATGGCGATCTGCAAGCGACTGAAAGAATGATTAACCACACGCATATTTATGATGTCTTTGAAGGATGTTCTGAGGACGTCGATGATAGGGTGTTCGAACAGTTGGCAGAGGTTATTGCATTATCGTGGCGGTTGGTTTTGAGAGAAAAATTTGCTGATAAGGACTTTAGTGTGGTGGTTTCTAACTCGGATCAGGAGTATGGTCCGGTGGTTACATTTTTTCAGGTAATTTAACGGTGTAAAAGGCATTCTTACACTTAGAGACTTTCCAGAGGTCGCTGGCAAAATCAGCCAGAAACAGCTTCGGCATATGAAAAAAGGGACGAAAAAGGGGACTGGGGTAAAAGACCAAAAAGGGGACGGATTTGAATGGCACTTACTTAACCTTCTTCGGCGGTCCATTTTTCCTGATCTCGTCCCTTGCTGATCGATGTGTTTTTGCCTGCTAAGGCATGAACGGTACGATTCGATGGTGTGAAATGCAAAAAAACTGGAACGGTTCGTCGGTCAGCTATGAGTCACCTAATTCATACGCATGGAGTGTTTATGTATAAGTTTCCACTGATAGTCTTAACCCTGATCCTGACCTTACCCGCCTGCAAACCCAACGTCAGAGATTCCTCCCCCACGCTGCTCAACAATGGCATCCAGTTCCAGCAAAACAAAGTGACCGTCGATGCGCAGCACGCCAAGGTCATCTTGAAAGCGTCCGGGGCTACTTATCCGGTGGAGTTTTCCATCAGGCGTGCGGCGGATCCTGATCAGCGTTTGGATGTGCAGGGAACCGTGGTGGATACCGGTCGGGGCAAGGTGTTTGGCTGGATCGCCAAGGTCAACGAAACGGTGCACAGCGCAACCTTGAAGCACTTTCCGCAGCTGGAAGTGCAGGCTGACGTTGATCAGCCCTTCGAGGTGTCAGGCTTCGCCAGTGGCGGAAGCATCGGTAATGGGTACCGCTGTGGTCCGCTCCGAAGCACTTTTACGCCGCAGCGGAGCAAGGTTTATCTGGTGGAATTCCAGTTTGTGGGCAGTCGGTGCGAGCAGCATGTGTTTGATGTCACGCAGCCACAGGAGCGGGTTCCTGTGGCGAGCTTGCCTTAGCTCGGAGCGAGTGGGATGGGTGGCTTGATGTTGTCATGTCGTACTGAGGTGTCTGGTTTGGGGCTGCTGTGCAGCCCAGCGGGAGCAAGCTCCCTCGCCACGGACGTTGTGTCGGGTTGTTAGGTGGCATGCGTCCTTCGAGAGTGTAGGAGCGTTCGACCTTAGATAAGGAAATATCCGACGTGTTTTTAAGGTTGTCGGTCGGAAGTGCGGTCTCTAGTCTTTTGCTTGTCGCTGCTACTCAGCGGCCGGGCGTGAGAAACCCGAATAATAGGCATCCAGCCTCGGTACCTGCATAATTGCAGCCAGCTTATCCGCTGCCTGTAGATGCGTTATGGCGGCTGTGTGCGGGCAGACCTCGGTCTGGCCGAGTACCTATTCTCGGATTTCTCACCCCTGCACACAGCTGCCACCCATTTGCCGAGTGAGAAACGGTAAGTGATGGCTCTCATCACTAATAGGTAAAAAAAATGGATAAGCCAGTCCCCGACCCACCCTTCAACAAAACCAACCCGCTTGCCGGCTTCGATTCCATCGAAGAGCTGCTGAAAGACCGCGCCGCCGCCGAGCGAGTCCTTGATCATTACCTCAACCCGAAACCACCTGAAACAAGTACCGATCCACGCATTGACAGTCTGTTCTCCGTCACGGCGGATGCCGACGCCGACACACTACTGACCAGCACCTCCGAAACCCTGGCCTCGATAAAAGCCATGGCCGAGGACCTCGCTTTCGAAGTGGAGGGCACGCGGCGCAGCGTGGCGCTGGGGATTCATCAGTTGGTGGAGTTGTGCCAGTTGTTGGTGGACAAGGCGCTGGACCAGTTGGAAGCGACGGTCCGTCCCGCCGAGGGTTAGCGCCAGCTCCCGCTGTACGGCCATCCACCTGTAAGTTCTGACAGTAGACGTGTTGTGCGCCTGGCCATACGGTGATCACAGGCGCGCTTCATGTATAGCGACGTCAAAACATTTATCTATGGAAGGGGCGTAACGATGGCCGCTAGAGAAATTCGCATGTCGTTTGAAGACTTTGAGGGTGACGGGAAAAAGGAGATGGTAGTTGAGTTCTATTCGAGGAAAAAACTCGAATTTGCAACTTATCTCACTTCGTCAAAGAGCAATGGAGTTTACGACCAGGTGGAGGTAAAGGGGGACATCGACGGTGACGGCGACTTCGATGCGCGTGACAAGAAACTGATCCGCAAGCTCGCTGAGGCGGCCGTGGCGATGCTGAAGTAAACCGCCGCTTATGCGGCACTTGCTATTACTGCCGTTCCGATTCGACTCGATGGACGAGGTATGTTGATGCCTGCCGAAGAAGTTCGCATAACACTCAGAAGTTTGGACGGTGACGAATACCCTGCGGTGCGGTTCGAGTTTCACCGCGAGGGACGTTGTTATTTCGTCACCTTTGTTTCTTCTCCGTCAAAGGATGGAACGTACGACAAGGTGGGTATAAAAATCGACTTGAACGAGGACGGCATGCGCGACGCACAAGATATTGAGTTGCTCACCCGCCTCGCTCAAGCGGCTGTGCCCTTGCTGAAGATGGCTCCATAGCAGACGCTCAATAGACGGTACTTTCTATCTGACACCGAGGTGTCTGCTTTGGGTCTGCTGCGCAGCCCAGCGGGAGCAAGCTCCCTCGCCACAGAGGCCCTCGGGTTTCAGCCAGTAAGCGAACTGGCTGAAACCCCCGCCAACTTTATTGCATCAACACCTCAACCACCCCATCCGCGGTCATCGTCACTTTGCTGGTGCCCGCTTCCACCTCAGGCGTGACCGACTCGGCGTCCATGGACGCCGCTTTCATCATCATTTGCGGGCGCATGTACGGTTGTGGGTAACCGTTGGTGTTGAAGTTCAGGTTGACGATCTTGTAGCCCTTGCCACCCAGGGCCTCGGTGGCGAGTTGGGCGCGGGCCTTGAAGGCGTTGACGGCGTCCTTGAGCAAGGCGTCTTCGCTGGTCTGGCGGGTGGCGGTGGCGATGGCGAAGTCCATGCCGGCCATTTTCATGTCGCCCAGCAGTTCGCCGGTGAGTTTGGACAGGGCGGCGAAGTCGGCGCTTTCCAGACGTAATTCGGCGCGTTCGCGCCAGCCGGTGATTTTCCCGCCTTTGTTGTCATAGACCGGGTAGCTGTTGCGGCTGCCCTGGCGCAGGTTGATGTCCTTGACTTGCTTGGCCTGGCCGATGGCTTTGTTCAGCGTGGTGCTGACGGCGGCGGCGAGTTTGGCCGGGTCGGTGTTCTGTTCCTCGGTGTAGAGGGTGACGATCATCAGGTCGCGGGCCACTTCCCGGCTGGCTTCGGCGTGCAGGGAAATCTGGTTGTAGTGCAGCTCATCGGCGGCCAGGGCCGGCAGGCTGGCGGCGGCGCCGAGGCTGAGGGCGAGCAGGGCGGCGGGGCGACTGAACGTGTGCATGAAAGCTCCTTGGGATGATGCGCAGGGGTAGGTTCCGAGCCTGCGTGAACGATAAGACTCTAGCTTTTATGGGCGGGTTCGCACAGTTACAACTTCTATACAGATGATGCCTGGCGAAAGGCTTTTGTGGCGAGGGAGCTTGCTCCTGCTGGACCGGTCCGACGTTTCGGGCGAAGCAGGCCCAACCGATGGCGACTGCTGCGCAGCCGAGCGGGAGCAAGCTCCCTCGCCACAGAGGGGATATGTAGCCTTCAAGGCTGTGGCGCTTTGCCGCATCTTCGCCTCTGCCTGCCGCGCCTTGGTTATACTCCGTGCGATCCGCCTGGAGCGCTCATCAGGAGAGCTCATGCTCGCCCCTTTGCAAATGACTTCCGCTTCGCGCCAGAACCTCTGGCGTCTGACGTTCATCCGCATTCTGGTCCTCGCGGCCCAGGCCGGCTCCGTGGGGCTTGCCTATTGGTTCGACCTGCTGCCGCTGCCCTGGCTGCAACTGGCGATTACCCTGGTGTGCTCCAGCGTACTCTGCGCATTGACGGCGATTCGCCTGCGCACTTCCTGGCCAGTGACCGAGCTTGAATACGCCGTGCAACTGGCCTGCGACCTGTTTATCCACAGTGCGCTGCTGTATTTCTCCGGCGGGTCGACCAATCCCTTCGTGTCGTATTACCTGGTGCCGCTGACGATTGCGGCGGTGACGCTGCCGTGGCGTTTTTCGCTGATCCTGTCCGGCATCGCCCTGGCGCTGTACACCTTGTTGCTGGCGCGGTTCTATCCGCTGGAAACCTTTCCCATTGCCCGGGAAAACCTGCAGATCTACGGCATGTGGCTGAGTTTTGCCCTGGCCGCCGCGGTCATCACGTTTTTTGCCGCGCGTATGGCCGAAGAGCTGCGTCGCCAGGAAGAGCTGCGGGCGATTCGCCGCGAAGAAGGCCTGCGCGACGAGCAACTGCTGGCCGTGGCGACCCAGGCCGCCGGCGCCGCCCATGAATTGGGCACGCCGCTGGCGACCATGAGCGTGCTGCTCAAGGAAATGCGCCAGGACCATCATGATCCGGCGTTGCAGGAAGACCTCAGCGTGCTGCAGGACCAGGTCCAGCTGTGCAAGGAAACCCTGCAATACCTGGTGCGTGCCGCCGAGGCGAACCGCCGGCTGGCCATCGAAATGCAGGACGTCACCGACTGGCTCGACGAGGCGCTGAATCGCTGGCACCTGATGCGCCCCGAAGCCAGTTATCGCTTCCAGTGCCTGGGCCAGGGCACGGTGCCGCGCATGGCGCCGCCGCCGGACCTGACCCAGGCCTTGCTGAACCTGCTGAACAACGCCGCCGACGCCTGTCCGGAAGGCCTGGAAGTGGTGCTGGACTGGAACGCCTATGAACTGACGATCTGCATTCGCGACCACGGCGCCGGTGTGCCGCTGGCGATTGCCGAGCAGATCGGCAAACCGTTTTACACCACCAAGGGCAAGGGTTTCGGCCTCGGCCTGTTTTTGAGCAAGGCCAGCGTGACACGCGCCGGCGGCTCGGTGAAACTCTACCCCCATGAGGAGGGCGGCACGCTCACCGAGCTGCGCCTGCCCCATGCCGACCGAGGAGACGAATATGAGTGACGAGATCCAAGTCGACGGCGAAGAACTGCCGCACCTGTTGCTGGTGGACGACGACGCCACCTTCACCCGCGTCATGGCCCGGGCCATGTCCCGACGCGGTTTTCGCGTCAGCACCGCCGGCTCCGCCGAAGAGGGCCTGACCATCGCCCAGGCCGACCTGCCCGACTACGCCGCCCTCGACCTGAAGATGGATGGCGACTCAGGGCTGGTGCTGCTGCCCAAGCTGCTGGAACTCGACCCGGAAATGCGCGTGGTGATTCTCACCGGTTATTCGAGCATCGCCACGGCGGTCGAGGCGATCAAGCGCGGCGCCTGCAATTACCTGTGCAAACCGGCCGACGCCGACGATGTGCTGGCCGCGTTGTTGTCCGAGCACGCCGACCTGGACACGCTGGTGCCGGAAAATCCGATGTCGGTGGACCGGCTGCAGTGGGAACATATCCAGCGGGTGCTGACCGAGCACGAAGGCAACATCTCCGCCACCGCCCGCGCCTTGGGCATGCACCGGCGGACCTTGCAGCGCAAATTGCAGAAGCGTCCGGTACGTCGCTGAACCTGCGCTGAACGAATGCTGTCCACCCTCGCGACACATCGGGCCGTTGCTTTATGATCGGCCCGAGTTTTCCCCTTATCGAGCCTTAACCATGAATCAGAACGCTGAATATTCCGCGGTCAATGACGCGGTGCGCGGCCAGTTTTTCCGCCGTGTCTGGCAAATGACCACGCCATACTGGCGCAGTGAGGAGAAGGGCAAGGCCTGGACGCTGTTGATCGCCGTGATTGCGCTGTCGCTGTTCAGCGTGGCGATTTCGGTGTGGCTGAACAATTGGTACAAGGATTTTTATAACGCCCTGCAGGAAAAGAACAGTGAGGCGTTCTGGAAGTTGATCCTGTATTTCGGCGGCATCGCCACGGTGGCGATCCTCGGCGCCGTGTATCGTCTGTACCTCACCCAGATGCTCACGATTCGCTGGCGGGCCTGGCTCACCGAGCAGCATTTTGCCCGTTGGCTGAACGACAAGAATTATTACCGGCTGGAGCAGGGCGGCTACACCGACAACCCTGACCAGCGGATTTCCGAAGACCTCAACAGCTTCACTTCCACCACGTTGAGCCTGGGCTTGGGGCTGCTGCGTACCGTGGTCAGCCTGGTGTCGTTCTCGATCATTCTGTGGGGCGTGTCGGGCAGCATCGAAGTGTTCGGCTACACGATCCCTGGCTATATGTTCTGGTGTGCGCTGCTGTATGCGGCGGTGGGCAGCTGGCTGACGCATTTGATCGGGCGCCGCCTGATCGGCCTGAACAACAACCAGCAGCGCTTCGAAGCCGACCTGCGTTTTTCCATGGTGCGGGTGCGGGAAAATGCCGAGAGCATTGCGCTATACAACGGCGAACCCAACGAGAACCGCCGCCTGAGCGAGCGTTTCGGCCTGGTGTGGCACAACTTCTGGGATATCATGCGCGTGTCCAAGCGCCTGACGTTCTTTACCTCTGGGTATGGGCAGATCGCGATCATCTTTCCATTTATCGTCGCTGCGCCGCGTTACTTTTCCGGAAAGATCCAACTGGGCGAGCTGATGCAGATCAACTCGGCGTTCGGCAATGTGCAGGACAATTTCAGCTGGTTCATCGATGCTTACGCCTCGCTCGCCGCCTGGCGCGCCACTTGTGACCGTCTGCTGAGTTTCCGCCAGGCCATGAGCGACAACGAAGACCGGGTACCGGCCATCGATGTGCAGAACCAGGGCAACGAACTGAAAGTCCGCGACCTCGGGCTGGACCTGAGCGACGGACGCCATTTGCTGACCCGCGCCGAATTGAGTGTCGAACCGGGCGAGCGGGTGATGCTCAGCGGTCGTTCCGGCAGTGGCAAGTCCACCTTGCTGCGGGCGATGGGACATTTGTGGCCCGCCGGGCACGGCAGCATCCTGCTGCCTTCGGCGCGTTACCTGTTCCTGCCGCAAAAGCCTTACCTGCCGATTGGCAGCCTGCGCGAGGTATTGAGTTATCCACAAGCGGGCGATATCTACCCCAACGAACGTTATGCACAGGTGCTGGAAACCTGTCGCCTGCCGCATCTGATTTCGCGGCTGGACGAAAGCAACCATTGGCAACGCATGCTCTCGCCGGGCGAACAGCAGCGCCTGGCCTTTGCCCGGGCATTGCTATACGCGCCACTGTGGTTGTACATGGACGAAGCGACGTCGGCGATGGATGAGGAGGACGAGGCGACGCTGTACCAGGCGTTGATCGACCAGTTGCCGGGCTTGAGCATCATCAGCGTCGGCCACCGAAGCAGTCTGAAACGTTTCCATGCACGACATGTGCGCATCGAGAATGGCCAACTGGTGGAGCAGGCCGTAACCGCCTGAAACCCCCAAACCTGATGTGGGAGCGAGCCTGCTCGCGAAGGCGGCGTGTCAGTTGCGGTTAAGTACTCTGACACACCGCCTTCGCGAGCAGGCTCGCTCCCACAAGGGTTGCTGGTGAATCGCAGATTTATGTCTACAGCCGGTCCCCGTGTGAGCTTGCTCGCGATGAAAGCGACTCGGTTTCTGCACCAACGGTGATCGTACAACCACGTTGCGCTATGATGCGTATTCAGCCGCTCGTCAAAATAGAGATACACCATGGAAAACCCGCTCAACGTCCCACGTCTTCCCCGCAAGCGCCGCAGCCTGGCGCAGGAGCTGGTGACGGTGCTGTCCGAGCAGATTCGCGACGGTCTGCTCAAGCGTGGCGATAAATTGCCCACCGAGTCGGCGATCATGGAGGCCCATGGCGTCAGCCGTACCGTGGTGCGCGAGGCGATCTCCCGTTTGCAGGCGGCAGGGCAAGTGGAAACCCGCCACGGCATCGGTACATTCGTGCTCGATACGCCAAGCCCGAGCGGCTTTCGCATCGACCCGGCGACGGTGGTCACCTTGCGTGACGTGCTGGCGATCCTGGAGTTGCGCATCAGCCTGGAGGTGGAATCGGCCGGGCTGGCGGCGCAGCGGCGTAGCGACGAACAATTGGCTGCGATGCGCGCGGCGCTCGACGCCCTGAATGAAAGCGCGGCCCACGCCAGCGACGCGGTGGCCTCGGACTTCGCTTTCCATCTGGAAATCGCCCTGTCCACTGGCAACCGCTACTTCACCGACATCATGACCCACCTGGGCACCAGCATCATCCCGCGCACCCGGCTGAACTCGGCGCGCCTGGCCCATGATGACCAGCAGCACTACATGGATCGCCTGAGCCGCGAGCACGAGGAAATCTACGAAGCCATCGCCCGCCAGGACTCCGACGCGGCCCGCGCGGCCATGCGTTTGCATTTGACCAACAGCCGTGAGCGGCTGCGTCAGGCCCATGAAGAGGCGCAGGCGCAGGGTTAACGCTCACTACTCTGGTGGCAAGGATGCTTTTGTGTGACTTCGGATCCTTGCGTCGACCTGACGTGCAGGTAAGCACTAGAGCTTGGGCTGAACGGCTTACGCCTGGATATTCAGCGTTATTGGCTCGGAGTACCTGTATTGCTGCGTCTCACCGTATGTCCGATAGCGTAGCTGGACCTCTTTGCCTACGTACGGTATCAGTGCCTCCCTGGGCAAAGTCATCAATGTGACCTCGGTCTTTGGCTGAGGATTTTCACGGTCCGTTATGTCGACCAATGGCGATCCATGTCTTTTCTCCCACTCAGGTTTTTCCCCATCGGGACCCAGTATCAAAAAGGCATCGTGGTCGTATTGAGGTACTTCTTGCTTTGCCGGAACCACAACGGTGAATGTACTTTCTTGCGTTGCTGACAGGTTGATGTCGACCGTCCTTGTCGATGTGTTTTCCGGGTAGTTCTGAACGGTTGGCTTCGCATATATTTCCATGATGTCATTCCCGTGAGGCGGCCCTGATCGTCGCGTACGGGCGGCTCACTTAAAAGATTGTGAAAGGGACTACGGCCGGGTACGGCACGGCCATACGTGGGTTATGCCCCCTCGCCGTAACGGCGCCTACTGGCAGAGTTGACAGTGGCGACGAGCGGTCCTGGTTCTCGGTCGGCAAGTTTCATCCGTCTCCCCTTCAAACCCAAAGCCCCGGTTTGCAAGGCTGCAAGGCGATTTCCCCTGGGCCAGAACCCGACAAAAGACAAAATGCAGTTGACGTTCATATTTTAAGTTGTACGATGACCTACAACTTCTCGCGAAGCTGAACCGCTTTCCTACAACACAACATTTGCGTCCAGGGTGTTCGAATAATGAATCCACAAGAACTGAAGTCCATCCTCTCGTCTGGCCTGCTGTCGTTCCCGGTCACCGATTTCACTGCTAATGGCGATTTCAATCGCGACAGCTACATCAAGCGCCTCGAGTGGCTGGCCCCGTATGGCGCCTCTGCATTGTTCGCAGCGGGCGGCACCGGTGAATTTTTCTCCCTGGCCGCCAGTGAGTATTCGCAAGTCATCAAGACCGCCGTCGATACCTGCGCCACCAGCGTGCCAATCCTCGCCGGTGTTGGCGGTGCGACCCGCCAGGCCATCGAATACGCTCAGGAAGCCGAGCGTCTGGGTGCCAAGGGCTTGCTGCTGCTGCCGCACTACCTGACCGAAGCCAGCCAGGACGGCGTTGCCGCCCACGTTGAAGCCGTGTGCAAATCGGTGAAAATCGGCGTGGTGGTCTACAACCGTAACGTCTGCCGCCTGAACGCCACCCAGCTGGAGCAGCTGGCCGAGCGTTGCCCGAACCTGATCGGCTACAAGGACGGCCTGGGCGATATCGAATTGATGGTGTCGATCCGTCGTCGCCTCGGTGATCGTTTCAGCTACCTGGGCGGCTTGCCGACCGCCGAAGTCTACGCCGCGGCCTACAAGGCCCTGGGCGTACCGGTCTACTCCTCGGCGGTGTTCAACTTCATCCCGAAAACCGCGATGGACTTCTACCACGCCATTGCCCGCGAAGATCACGAAACCGTCGGCAAGATCATCGACGATTTCTTCCTGCCGTACCTGGACATCCGCAACCGCAAGGCCGGTTACGCGGTGAGCATCGTCAAGGCCGGTGCGAAAATCGTTGGCTACGACGCGGGCCCTGTGCGCACGCCGCTGACCGACCTGCTGCCAGAAGAATACGAAGCCCTGGCCGCGCTGATCGACAAGCAAGGCAAGCAGTAACAGACCCGACAAAGCCGCTGAGCAATCAGCGGCTTTTTGCGTAAGGCTTATTGTAAGGAGAGCACTCGTGGCAGATTCAAAGCGTTTCGATAACTACATCAACGGTCAGTGGGTAGCCGGTGCCGACTATTGCACCAACATCAACCCGTCTGACTTGTCCGATGTCATCGGTGAATACGCCAAGGCTGACGCCGCTCAAGTCAACGCCGCCATCGACGCTGCTCGTGCTGCGTTCCCGGCCTGGTCGACCTCGGGTATCCAGGCCCGTCACGATGCGTTGGATAAAGTTGGCAGTGAAATTCTCGCCCGCCGCGAAGAACTCGGCCAATTGCTGGCCCGGGAAGAGGGCAAGACCCTGCCCGAAGCCATTGGCGAAGTGACCCGCGCCGGCAATATTTTCAAATTCTTCGCCGGCGAGTGCCTGCGCCTGTCGGGCGATTACGTGCCGTCGGTGCGTCCAGGCGTCAACGTTGAAGTCACCCGTGAAGCCCTTGGTGTGGTTGGCCTGATCACCCCGTGGAACTTCCCGATCGCGATCCCCGCGTGGAAAATCGCCCCGGCCCTGGCCTACGGCAACTGCGTGGTGATTAAGCCCGCCGAGCTGGTGCCGGGCTGTGCCTGGGCCTTGGCCGAAATCATTTCCCGCGCCGGTTTCCCGGCCGGTGCGTTCAACCTGGTCATGGGCAGCGGCCGCGTGGTCGGTGAAGTCCTGGTCAACAGCCCCAAAGTCGACGGCATCAGCTTCACCGGTTCCGTGGGCGTGGGCCGGCAGATCGCGGTCAACTGCGTGTCGCGCCAGGCCAAGGTGCAGTTGGAAATGGGCGGCAAGAACCCGCAGATCATCCTCGACGACGCCGACCTCAAGCAGGCCGTCGAGCTGGCGGTGCAGAGCGCGTTCTACTCCACCGGCCAGCGTTGCACAGCGTCGAGCCGCCTGATCGTCACCGCCGGTATCCACGACAAGTTCGTCGCGGCGATGGCCGAGCGCATGCAGTCGATCAAGGTCGGTCATGCCTTGAAGGCCGGCACCGATATCGGCCCTGTGGTCTCCGAGGCCCAGCTCAACCAGGACTTGAAGTACATCGACATCGGCCAGAGCGAAGGTGCGCGGTTGGTCAGCGGTGGTGGTGTGGTGACGTGCGACACCGAAGGTTATTTCCTGGCGCCGACGCTGTTCGCCGACAGTGAAGCCTCGATGCGCATCAGCCGTGAAGAAATCTTCGGCCCGGTCGCCAACGTCGTGCGCGTGGCTGACTACGAGGCGGCGCTGGCGATGGCCAACGACACCGAGTTCGGTCTGTCGGCCGGTATCGCCACCACCTCGTTGAAGTACGCCAACCACTTCAAGCGCCATTCCCAGGCGGGCATGGTAATGGTCAACCTGCCGACCGCCGGCGTGGATTACCACGTGCCGTTCGGCGGGCGCAAAGGATCATCCTATGGTTCGCGCGAGCAAGGCCGCTACGCGCAAGAGTTCTACACCGTGGTGAAGACCTCCTACATCGGCTCGTAATACGCAACACCGGACGGCGCCGGGCTCCGGCGCCGACCGTACAATTTGATTTCCCGCATAAAAATAAATAGTGGAAGTAGATTACATGCAAGAGACCAAGCCGACGCACGTCCGCTATTTGATCCTGCTCATGCTGTTTTTGGTGACGACGATCAACTATGCCGACCGTGCCACCATCGCCATCGCTGGTTCCAGCCTGCAAAAAGACCTCGGCATCGATGCCGTCACCCTCGGTTATATCTTCTCCGCCTTCGGCTGGGCCTACGTGGCCGGGCAGATTCCTGGCGGCTGGCTGCTCGACCGTTTCGGTTCGAAAAAAATCTATGCCCTGAGCATTTTCACCTGGTCGTTGTTCACCGTGCTGCAAGGCTATGTCGGTGAATTCGGCATGTCCACGGCGGTGGTGGCGCTGTTCATGCTGCGCTTCCTGGTCGGGCTGGCCGAAGCGCCTTCCTTCCCGGGTAACGCCCGTATCGTCGCGGCCTGGTTCCCCACCGCGGAACGCGGCACCGCCTCGGCGATCTTCAACTCGGCGCAGTATTTCGCCACCGTACTGTTCGCACCGCTGATGGGCTGGATCGTCTACCGCTTCGGCTGGCAGCACGTGTTCATCGTGATGGGCGTGATCGGTATCGTGTTCTCGCTGGTCTGGCTGAAGGTGATCTACAGCCCGCGCCAGCACCCGATGATCAACGAGGCCGAGTTCAATCACATCGCGTCCAACGGCGCGATGGTCGACATGGACCAGGACAAGGGCAAGGAAAAGAAAGCCGATGGTCCGAAGTGGGATTACATCCGCCAGCTGCTGACCAACCGCATGATGCTCGGCGTGTACCTGGGCCAATACTGCATCAACGGCATCACCTACTTCTTCCTCACCTGGTTCCCGGTGTACCTGGTGCAGGAACGCGGCATGACCATCCTCAAGGCCGGTTTCATCGCGTCTTTGCCGGCCATTTGCGGCTTTATCGGCGGCGTGCTTGGCGGGGTGATTTCCGACTACCTGCTGCGCAAGGGCCACTCGCTGACCTTCGCCCGCAAGGCGCCGATCATCGCCGGCCTGCTGGTGTCCAGCAGCATCGTGGCGTGCAACTACGTGGACATCGAATGGATGGTGGTGGGCTTCATGGCCCTGGCCTTCTTCGGTAAAGGCGTCGGTGCACTGGGCTGGGCCGTGGTCTCCGACACTTCGCCAAAACAGATCGCCGGCTTGAGCGGTGGCCTGTTCAACACGTTCGGCAACCTGGCGTCGATTACCACGCCAATCGTCATCGGCTACATCATCAGCTCCACCGGTTCGTTCAAGTGGGCGCTAATGTTTGTCGGTTGCAACGCGCTGATGGCGGTGTTCAGCTACCTGGTCATCGTGGGCCCGATCAAGCGTGTCGTGCTCAAGGAACCAACGGCCAGGGATGTCGACATTTCCAGCCTGTCTGAAGCCAAATCCTGAGGAGCGGCGTCGATGAATCTGATTGAACATGCCGATTCGCCCCGTTACATCCGCCTGCATGAGCGGGACAACGTAGTGATCGTCGTCAACGACCAGGGCGTACCGGCCGGGACCGAATTCCCGGACGGCCTGGTCACCGTCGACTTCGTGCCGCAAAGCCACAAAGTCACCCTGGAGGATATCCCCGAGGGCGGCGAGGTGATTCGCTACGGCCAGGTCATTGGCTACGCGCTGCAGCCGATCCCGCGTGGCAGCTGGGTCAAGGAAGACCAGTTGCGCATGCCTACCGCGCCACCGCTGGACAGCCTGCCGCTGTCCACCGATGTGCCGGCCGCCGATGCGCCGCTTGAGGGCTACACCTTCGAAGGTTATCGCAATGCCGACGGTACCGTCGGCACGCGCAACATCCTGGGTATCACCACCACGGTGCAGTGTGTGACCGGCGTGCTGGACCATGCGGTCAAGCGCATCAAGGATGAGCTGCTGCCCAAGTACCCGAACGTCGATGACGTGGTGGCGCTGACCCACAGCTACGGCTGTGGCGTGGCGATCACCGCCACCGATGCCTATATCCCGATTCGCACCGTGCGCAACCTGGCGCGCAACCCGAACCTGGGCGGCGAGGCGCTGGTGATCAGCCTGGGCTGCGAGAAATTGCAGGCCGGGCAGGTCATGCACGAGGGCGACAGTTCGGTGGATCTCAGCGAGCCATGGTTGTATCGCTTGCAGGACTCCAGCCACGGCTTCACCGAGATGATCGAGCAGATCATGGAACTGGCCGAGACCCGTCTGAAGAAACTCGACCAGCGCCGTCGCGAAACCGTGCCGGCCTCGGAGCTGATCCTGGGCATGCAATGCGGCGGCAGCGATGCGTTTTCTGGCATCACCGCGAACCCGGCCCTGGGCTACGCCTCGGATTTGCTGCTGCGGGCCGGTGCGACGGTGATGTTTTCCGAAGTCACCGAAGTGCGCGATGCGATCTATCTGCTGACGTCCCGGGCGCAAACCCGTGAGGTCGCCGAGGAGCTGGTGCGCGAGATGGACTGGTACGACCGCTATCTGGCCAAGGGCGAAGCCGATCGCAGCGCCAACACCACGCCTGGCAACAAGAAGGGCGGGCTGTCGAACATCGTCGAAAAATCCCTGGGCTCGATCGTCAAGTCCGGCAGCAGCGCGATCAACGGCGTGCTCGGCCCGGGCGAGCGCTTCAAGCAGAAGGGCCTGATCTTCTGCGCCACGCCGGCCAGTGATTTTGTCTGCGGTACGCTGCAACTGGCGGCGGGGATGAATCTGCATGTGTTCACCACCGGACGCGGTACGCCGTACGGTTTGGCGATGGCGCCGGTGGTGAAGGTCTCGACCCGCACCGAACTGGCCCAACGCTGGCCCGACCTGATTGATGTCGACGCCGGCCGGATCGCTACCGGGCGTGCAAGCATCGAAGAGTTGGGCTGGGAGCTGTTCCACTACTACCTGGATGTGGCCAGCGGCAAGAAACAGACCTGGGCCGAACGGCACAAGCTGTACAACGACATCACGCTGTTCAACCCGGCGCCGATTACCTGATCTGGCGCTGATCGCGAGCAAGCTCGCTCCCACAGGGATATGGGGTGCATGTGGATTTTGTGATCGCTGGAGATCCAGTGTGGGAGCGAGCTTGCTCGCGATGGGGGCGGTACATTCAGCATTGATGCAAGCTGACCTGGCGCCTTCGCGAGCAAGCTCGCTCCCACAGGGATATGGGGTGAGTGTGGATTTGTGTCCGATCCAGTACAAATGTGGGAGCGAGCCTGCTCGCGAAGAGGCTCGACCAGACGCCAACGCCGTGAGTGGCTATCATTAGCCACCTAACGACACCCTCCTCAAGGTCCTCCGGCATGCTGGCAATTTTCCTCGAAACCCTGAACATCACCGCGCCGGTGTTTGCCATGCTGTTTCTGGGGACGCTGCTCAAGCGTATCAATTGGATCAACGACAACTTCATCTACATCGCCTCGTCGCTGGTGTTCAACGTCACCATGCCGGCGCTTTTGTTCCTCGGCATCCTGCATGCCGACCTGCATGCGGCGTTGCAGCCGGACCTGCTGATCTATTTCTCGATCGCCACCCTGGCGAGTTTTGCCATGGCCTGGGGCTGGGCGATCTGGCGGTGTCCGCGTGAAGATCGCGGTATCTACACTCAGGGCGCGTTTCGTGGCAACAACGGGGTAATCGGCCTGGCGCTGGCGGCAAGCATGTACGGTGACTACGGCATTTCCCTCGGCGCGATTCTCGCGGCGCTGGTGATCCTGTTCTACAACACCTTGTCGACCATCGTGTTGGCGGTCTACAGCCCGGTGATCAAGTCCGACCCATGGAGCATCTGCAAAAGCGTGGTCAGCAACCCGCTGATCATCAGCGTGCTCGCCGCCGCGCCGTTCGCCTATTGGCAGATCGGCCTGCCGAACTGGTTCGAGACCTCGGCCAGGTACTTGTCGCAAATGACCTTACCCCTGGCGTTGATCTGCATCGGCGGCACGCTGTCGCTGGCGGCCTTGCGCAAAAGCGGCAAGATGGCCCTGAGTTCGAGCCTGGTGAAAATGGTCGGCCTGCCCCTGGTGACCACGTTGGGCGCCTGGCTATGGGGCTTTCGCGGCGCCGAGTTGGGGATCCTGTTCCTGTACTTCGGCAGCCCCACCGCCGCCGCCAGCTTCGTCATGGCCCGCGCGGCCGATGGCAACCATGAGCTGGCGGCGGCGATCATCGTCATCACTACGCTGATGGCGGCGATTACCACCAACGTGGGGATTTTTGTGTTGCAGTGGGGTGGGTGGATCTAGCCGCGGATTTGCAGTGCCCTTTCGATCCATTCGCGAGCAGGCTCGCTCCCACAGGTGACTGCGATACCCTCTGGCCCTTGTGGGAGCGAGCCCGCTCGCGAAGGCAATCCCACAGTCACTCAGGCTTCTGATAGCTATCAATCACTTCCTGCGCCGCCCGAAACGCATCGATCGCCGCAGGCACGCCCGCGTACACCGCGCAATGCAGCAGTGCCTCGCGAATCTCCTCTACCGTGCAGCCATTGTTCAAGGCGCCGCGCACGTGGCCTTTGAGTTCCTGGGGGCACTTGAGGGCGGTGAGGGCGGCGAGGGTGATCAGGCTGCGGGTTTTCAGCGGCAGGCCTTCGCGGCTCCAGACACTTCCCCAGGCGTGCTCGTTGACGAAATCCTGCAGTGGCTGGGTAAACTCGGTGGCGTTGCCCAGGGCGCGATCGACGAAGGCGTCGCCCATCACCTGGCGACGCATGTCAAGGCCGGTCTTCGGAGTGTCGGTCATGGCAAATCCCTCTTGTGGTGTTGGCGGCGCCAGGCGCGCACGGAAGTGAACAGCAAGAACGCCAGCAGCGCCGGCAGCACGTAGAACAGCATCAGCCGTTCCAGTTGGCCGGCCAGGGGCATGCCGGTGGTGAACGACACCACGTGCAGCCCGTAAGCCAGGTACAAGCCCAGCAACAGCAGCCCTTCGGCGCGGGTGACGCGGTAGCCGGAATAGAATACCGGCAGGCACAGCACCGCCACGCCGAGCATTACCGGCAGGTCGAAGTCCAGGGCATTGGGCGAGACCGAGAGCGGCGAAGGGGCGGCGAGGGCGGTCACGCCGAGTACGCCCAGCAGGTTGAACAGGTTGCTGCCGATCACGTTGCCCACCGCAATGTCCCGCTGGCCACGCAGTGCGGCGATCAGCGAGGTGGCGAGCTTCGGCAGCGACGTACTGACGGCAACGATGGTCAGGCCGATGATGCGCTCCGACAGTCCCAGGTCCGTCGCCACTTCCACTGCGGCGCCCAGTAACAGGTGCCCGGCGAAAACCAGCATGGCCAGGCCCGACGCGATCATTACCAGGCTTTTGGGCCAGGCCATGTCGACCACTTCGCCCAGCGGATGCGGTCGTCCCGAATGCCGGGACTGACGCAGCAGCAGCGCCAGGTACACCGCCAGGGCTATCAGCAGCAGCGCTCCGTCCAGTCGGCTCAGCTCTTCGTTCCAGGCCAGTACGAAAACCAGCAGGCAAGCGCCGATCATCAGCGGGATGTCCAGGCGCACCAGTTGTCGCGAGACGCGCAACGGAATGATCAGCGCCGACAGGCCTAAAGTCACAAGGAGGTTGAAAATCGTGCTGCCGATGACGCTGCCCACGGCGATGTCGGCGTTCTGCGCCAGGGTCGCCTGCAGGCTGACAGCCATCTGTGGCGCGCTGCTGCCGAAAGCGACGACGGTCAGGCCGATGATCAGCGGACGCACCTGCAAGCGCGCCGCCAGGCCGACAGCGGCACGCACCAGCAGCTCGGCGCCGGCGATCAGCAACAGCAAGGCGCCGAGCAATTCGATCAGGCTGAGCAGGGATAAAGCGTTGATCAGGGAAATGGCCGGACTCCGTCTGTCAGTCGTCGAGGGCTTGTACGCGCACCCGCGCGGTACCGCTACGCAGCATGCCCAACTGTTCGGCAGCGGCGCGCGACACATCGATCAGTCGGCCGCGTGAATACGGACCACGGTCGTTGATGCGGACCACGACGCTGTCGTTGTTTTTCAGGTTGGTGATTTTCACCCGGGTGCCGAACGGCAACTGGCGATGAGCGGCGGTCAGGCCGTGCTGGTCAAAACGTTCGCCGCTGGCGGTGCGTTTGCCGTGGTGCCGGGAACCGTAATAGGAGGCGACGCCGGTCTGGTCGTAGCCGTGTGGATCGACCGTCCCGCTCTGGCTGGCACAGCCGGCCAGCAGGGACAGCAGGGCGCAGGCGCCGAGGAGACGCTTCATGTAGGGGGTTTCCACATCAGTGTGGTTGTGAAAGTTATTGTGGCGAGGGAGCTTGCTCCCGCTGGGTCGCGGAGCGACCCCCAACAATCCGTTGCCAGATAGAGGGGACTGCTGCGCAGTCCAGCGGGAGCAAGCTCCCTCGCCACGGGGAATCGAGCCAGACAGCGAGACTGGCTCCATGGCCATCAGCCTTCGAGCTTGCTTTTGAGCAGTTCGTTGACCTGTTGCGGGTTGGCCTTGCCCTTGGAGGCTTTCATGGCCTGGCCGACGAAGAAGCCGAACATCTTGCCGCGCTTGGCTTCGTCCGCCGCGCGGTACTGTTCGACCTGCTCGGCATTGGCCGCGAGCATTTCATCGAGCACGGCGCTGATCGCACCGGTGTCGGTGACCTGTTTCAAGCCGCGCTTCTCGATGATCTCGTCAGCGCTGCCTTCGCCATTGGCCATGGCTTCGAAGACCATCTTGGCGATCTTGCCGGAAATGGTGTTGTCCTTGATCCGCAACAGCATGCCGCCCAGTTGCTCGGCCGAGACCGGCGACTCGTCGATTTCCAGGCCCTGCTTGTTCAACAGGCTGCCCAGTTCGACCATCACCCAGTTGGCCGCCAGCTTGGCGTCGCCGCCGATGCTTACGACTTTCTCGAAGTAATCGGCCTGTTCGCGGCTGGTGGCCAGGACGTTGGCGTCATAGCTCGACAGCCCGAACTGCGCCTGGAAGCGCTCGCGCTTTTGCGGCGGCAGTTCCGGCAGGGTGGCGCGCACTTCGTCGAGGAAAGAGTTCTCGATGACCACTGGCAGCAGGTCCGGATCGGGGAAATAACGGTAGTCGTTGGCTTCCTCCTTGCTGCGCATTGGACGGGTCTCGTCCTTGTTCGGATCGTACAGGCGAGTCTGCTGGATGACCTTGCCGCCATCCTCGATCAGTTCGATCTGGCGCTGGATCTCGCTGTTGATCGCCTTCTCGATGAAGCGGAACGAGTTGACGTTCTTGATCTCGCAGCGGGTACCGAACTCGGTTTGGCCCTTGGGACGGATCGACACGTTGCAGTCGCAGCGCAGCGAGCCTTCGGCCATGTTGCCGTCGCAGATGCCCAGGTAGCGCACCAGCGCGTGGATCGCCTTGACGTAGGCCACGGCTTCCTTGGCGCTGCGCATGTCCGGCTCGGAGACGATTTCCAGCAGCGGCGTGCCGGCACGGTTCAGGTCGATGCCGGTGGCGCCGTTGAATTCTTCGTGCAGGCTCTTGCCGGCGTCTTCTTCCAGGTGCGCACGGGTGATGCCGACGCGCTTGACCGTGCCGTCTTCCAGCGCGATGTCCAGGTGGCCCTTGCCGACGATCGGCAATTCCATCTGGCTGATCTGGTAGCCCTTGGGCAGGTCCGGGTAGAAGTAGTTCTTGCGGGCGAACACGTTGTGCTGGCCGATCTCGGCGTCGATCGCCAGGCCGAACATCACCGCCATGCGCACCGCTTCGGCGTTGAGCACCGGCAATACGCCGGGCATGCCCAGGTCTACCAGGCTGGCCTGGGTGTTGGGCTCGGAACCGAAGGTGGTCGAGCTACCGGAAAAGATTTTCGATCGGGTGGTGAGCTGGGTATGAATCTCCAGCCCGATCACGACTTCCCATTGCATGTGTTTCTCCTCAGAAGCCGGTTGGGGTGCGGGTGTGCCAGTCGCTGTTCAGCTGATACTGGTGCGCCACGTTGAGCAGGCGGCCTTCCTGGAAATACGGCGCGAGCAGTTGCACGCCCACCGGCAGGCCATCGACGAAGCCGGCCGGCATGGACAGGCCCGGCAAGCCGGCGAGGTTGGCGGTGATGGTGTAGACGTCTTCCAGGTACTCGGCGACCGGGTCGCTGTTCTTGGCGCCGAGCTTCCAGGCCGGGTTCGGCGTGGTCGGGCCGAGGATGATGTCGACCTCGTTGAAGGCGGCCATGAAGTCGTTTTTCACCAGGCGGCGGATTTTCTGCGCCTTGAGGTAGTAGGCGTCGTAGTAGCCGGCGGACAACGCGTAGGCGCCGACCATGATCCGGCGCTGCACTTCGGCGCCGAAGCCTTCGCCACGGGAGCGCTTGTACAGGTCGATCAGGTTCTGCGGGTTTTCGCAGCGATAGCCGAAGCGCACGCCGTCGAAGCGCGACAGGTTCGAGGAGGCTTCCGCCGGGGCGATCACGTAATACGCGGGAATCGCGTGCTGCATGTTCGGCAGGCTGATTTCCTTGATCACCGCGCCGAGCTTTTCCAGCGCCTTGACGCTGTTGTGAACCAGTTCGGCGATGCGCGGATCGAGGCCGGCACCGAAGTACTCCTTCGGCACGCCGATCCGCAGGCCTTGCAGCGAGCCGTTGAGGCTGGCGCTGTAGTCCGGCACCGGTTCATCGATGCTGGTGGAGTCGTTCGGGTCGAAGCCGGCCATGCCTTGCAGCAGGAGCGCGCAATCTTCGGCGGTGCGTGCCAGCGGGCCACCCTGGTCGAGGCTGGAGGCGTAGGCGATCATGCCCCAGCGCGAGACGCGGCCGTAGGTCGGCTTGAGCCCGGTGAGGTTGGTGAACGCCGCCGGCTGGCGAATCGAGCCGCCGGTGTCGGTGGCGGTGGCCGCCGGCAACAGGCGCGCAGCCACGGCAGCAGCGGAACCACCGGACGAACCGCCCGGTACGTGTTCCAGGTTCCAGGGGTTTTTCACCGCGCCGTAGTAGCTGGATTCGTTGGCCGAACCCATGGCGAATTCGTCCATGTTGGTCTTGCCCAGCGTCACGGCGCCAGCGGCGGCCAGCTTGGCGACCACGGTGGCGTCGTACGGGGCCTTGAAGTTGTCAAGCATCTTCGAGCCGCAACTGGTGCGGATGCCCTGGGTGCAGAACAGGTCCTTGTGGGCGATCGGCGCGCCGAGCAGGGCGCCGCTCTCACCGTTGGCGCGACGGGCGTCGGCGGCCTTGGCCTGGCTCAGGGCCAGTTCTTCGGTGAGGCTGATGAAGCTGTTGAGCTGCGGGTCGAGCTGGGCAATGCGCGCCAGCAGGGCCTTGGTCAGCTCTTCGGAGGAAAATTTCTTGTCGGCGAGTCCGCGGGCGATCTCGGCCAGGGTCATGTGATGCATGAGAGGCTCTTTCCCTTTAGTCGATGACTTTCGGAACCAGGTACAGGCCGTTTTCGACCGCCGGTGCGATGGACTGGTAGGCCTCGCGGTTATCGGACTCGGTGACGACGTCGGCGCGCAGGCGCTGGCTGGCTTCCAGTGGGTGGGCCAGCGGCTCGATACCGTCGGTGTCGACCGCCTGCATCTCGTCGACCAGCCCTAGAATGCTGTTCAGGGCAGAAGTAATGTGTGGAAGATCGGCTTCATTTAGGCCCAGACAGGCCAGATGAGCGATTTTTTCCACGTCGGAGCGTTCAAGCGCCATGGGATTCTCCAGTGGAAAACAAAACGGACGCAGTCTGTCCGTGTGTTAGATTGTCGGAACACTACCGCATTTCTACGGCCCTACGGCCGCGATCTCGGGGTTTGGTGCACAGAAAAGCGGCCAATTTAACATATTGGCGCCTTGCCCAAAATCCCTGTCGTTGTTAGAGTTTGCCGCACTTTTTTACCCACGCGTTGCCTAGGGTCCCTTTCCCATGTTCAAGAAACTGCGTGGCATGTTTTCCAGCGATCTTTCCATCGACCTGGGCACTGCCAACACCCTTATTTACGTGCGCGAGCGCGGTATCGTCCTGAATGAACCCTCGGTCGTGGCCATCCGCACCCACGGTAACCAGAAAAGTGTCGTGGCTGTCGGTACTGAAGCCAAGCGCATGCTGGGCCGCACACCGGGCAACATTGCAGCCATTCGCCCGATGAAGGATGGCGTGATCGCCGACTTCAGCGTCTGCGAAAAGATGCTGCAGTATTTCATCAACAAGGTTCACGAAAACAGTTTCCTGCAGCCCAGCCCTCGCGTGCTGATCTGCGTGCCCTGCAAATCCACCCAGGTGGAGCGTCGCGCCATCCGCGAATCGGCCCTCGGTGCCGGTGCCCGTGAAGTATTCCTGATCGAAGAGCCGATGGCCGCTGCCATCGGTGCCGGCCTGCCGGTGGAAGAAGCCCGCGGTTCGATGGTCGTCGATATCGGTGGCGGTACCACTGAAATCGCCTTGATCTCCCTGAATGGCGTGGTCTATGCCGAGTCCGTGCGTGTCGGCGGCGACCGTTTCGACGAAGCGATCATCACCTACGTGCGCCGCAACTACGGCAGCCTGATCGGCGAATCCACCGCCGAACGCATCAAGCAGGAAATCGGCACCGCCTACCCGGGCGGCGAAGTGCGTGAAGTCGACGTGCGCGGCCGTAACCTGGCCGAAGGCGTTCCTCGCGCCTTCACCCTCAACTCCAACGAAGTGCTCGAGGCGCTGCAAGAGTCGCTGGCGACCATCGTGCAGGCGGTCAAGAGCGCCCTGGAGCAGTCGCCGCCGGAACTGGCATCGGACATCGCCGAGCGCGGCCTGGTGCTGACCGGTGGTGGTGCGCTGCTGCGTGACCTCGACAAGCTGCTGGCCCAGGAAACCGGCCTGCCGGTGATCGTCGCCGAAGACCCGCTGACGTGCGTTGCCCGCGGCGGTGGCCGTGCGCTGGAAATGATGGACAAGCACACCATGGACCTGCTCTCCAGCGAATAAGCTGGCGGGATCGTCTATGTTGTTCGCTTCCGGGCAGCACTTTGCAGTGCTGCCCGTTGGCGTTTATCTTCTGTCATTCGTATCCAGGCCGGTTGATGCCGTATGAATAAAGACAACATTTGCCTGGGAGGAGCGGCCTATTAAACCGCTTTTTGCCAAAGGCCCCTCATTGGGCGTACGCCTGCTGGTGTTGGCCGTGCTATCGGTCGCGCTGATGGTGGTCGATGCCCGCTTCACGCTGCTCAAGCCGGTGCGCAGCCAGATGTCGCTGGTGTTGATGGAGTCCTACTGGATCACCGACCTGCCGCAGCGGCTGTGGCAGGGTGTGGCCAGCCAGTTCGGCAGCCGCACCGAACTGGTCGCCGAAAACGAAAAACTCAAGACCGAAAACCTGCTGTTGCAGGGGCGTATGCAGAAGCTCGCGGCCCTCACCGAGCAGAACGTGCGGCTGCGCGAGTTGCTCAACTCCTCGGCGCTGGTCAATGAGAAGGTCGAGGTCGCCGAGTTGATCGGCATGGACCCCAACCCCTTCACGCACCGGATCATCATCAACAAGGGTGAGCGCGACGGCGTGGTCCTCGGCCAGCCGGTGCTCGATGCCCGTGGCCTGATGGGGCAGGTGGTCGAGCTGATGCCCTACACCTCCCGCGTGCTGCTGTTGACCGATACCACCCACAGCATTCCGGTGCAGGTCAATCGCAACGGCTTGCGGGCGATTGCCAGCGGCACCGGCAACCCCGAGCGCCTGGAGCTGCGGCACGTGGCCGACACCGCCGACATCAAGGAAGGCGACCTGCTGGTCAGCTCGGGTCTTGGCCAGCGATTCCCGGCGGGGTATCCGGTGGCGACGGTCAAGGAAGTCATCCACGATTCCGGCCAGCCATTCGCCATTGTCCGGGCGGTCCCCACGGCCGCGCTGAACCGTAGCCGTTACCTGCTGCTGGTGTTCAGCGACAACCGCACGCCTGAAGAGCGCGCCAATGACGCCGCCGTGGCCCAGGAAGTCCAGGATCGGCAAGGTGGCGAATCGACGGCTCCTGCTGCGCCTGCACCCGCACCCGCGGCGGTCCCGGCCACGGTGCCAAAACCCCAAGTGGCGGCACCCGC
Organism: Pseudomonas sp. R1-15; assembly: GCF_051132085.1. Taxonomy (NCBI): domain Bacteria; kingdom Pseudomonadati; phylum Pseudomonadota; class Gammaproteobacteria; order Pseudomonadales; family Pseudomonadaceae; genus Pseudomonas; species Pseudomonas sp. R1-15. Next base: position 945,980 of record NZ_CP071660.1, read on the forward strand.
CACGGCAACCACCCCGCCGGCCGCACCCGCTGCGACGCCTGCCCGGCCGCCCGCCCATGCGACGACATCCCAACCTGCACGGCCCGCGGCCAAGCCACCGGCCTCGACACCCGCCGCTACACCGGCGACCAGGGGAGCACGAGAAGAATGAGCAGTACTCGATCCGGTAACGGCTGGATGGTCTGGCTGACCTTCGCCATCGGCCTGTTGCTCAGTGTGTCGCCGCTGCCGCAGTTCATGGAGATCCTGCGTCCGTTGTGGCTGGCCTTGCTGCTGGCCTTCTGGGCGCTGGCTTTGCCGCACAAGGTCGGCATGGTCACCGCCTGGTGCCTGGGCCTGACCGAAGATGTGCTTTATGGCACGTTGCTGGGGCAGAACGCGCTTATCCTGACCTTGATCACTTTCCTGGTGCTCTCGCTGCAACAGCGCCTGCGGATGTTTCCCATGTGGCAGCAGAGCCTGGTGATCCTGGTGATCTTTGGCCTGGCGCAACTGGTGCAATTGTGGCTCAGCGCACTGACCGGCAATCGTCAGCCGACGCTGGCGCTGGTCTTGCCGGCCCTGGTCAGTGCGTTGCTCTGGCCTTGGGTCAGCTTCGGTTTGCGTGGCTTGCGCCTGCGTTTCAAGATCAACTGATGCGGTCGGGATCTCTAGACTTTTTTGAATACCTACATCCCAGTGGCGAGGGAGCTTGCTCCCGCTGGGCTGCGTAGCGGCCCCATTTTTACGGTTGCTGCGCAACCGAGCGGGAGCAAGCTCCCTCGCCACAAAAGCCGGCGCGTACAAGGGAGATGTCTTGATGAAACCGCTTTACCTTGCCTCGGGCTCGCCGCGTCGGCGTGAATTGCTCACGCAGATCGGCGTTCCCTTTACTGCGATCAGCGCGGACATCGACGAAACGCCCCTCGACCACGAGACCCCATCGGCCTATGTCGAGCGCCTGGCGCGGGGCAAGGCCGAGGCCGGGCTGCGCGCGTTGCACTCCGACGCCGAGGGCTGCGTGCTGGGAGCCGATACCGCGGTGGTACTGGATGGCCGGATTCTCGGCAAGCCTCAGGACCAGGCCGATGCCAAGTCGATGCTGCTGAGCCTGTCCGGTCGCGACCATGAGGTATTGACCGCGATTGCAGTGCTCGATGGCCAGCGTTGCGAATCCCGGGTGGTTCGCAGTCGGGTGCGCTTTCGCCCGGTCACGGAGCAGGAAGCGATGGCGTACTGGGCCAGCGGCGAACCCCATGACAAGGCGGGCGGCTATGGTATCCAAGGGCTGGGCGCGGTGTTTATCGCCGACCTCGAAGGCAGTTATTCGGCCGTGGTCGGCCTGCCGCTGTGCGAAACCTTCGAGCTGCTCGGCCATTTCGGCATACCCTGTTGGCAAACCTTGAGCGCGCGCTGAGCGCCGTCTGACCAGATGCGGCCATAATCGTGAATATGCCTGAACGAGACCCTGCCATGAGTGAAGAGATCCTGATCAACATCACGCCGATGGAATCGCGCGTGGCGGTGGTTGAAAACGGCGTCCTGCAAGAGGTCCATGTCGAGCGTACGCAAAAACGCGGGATCGTCGGCAATATCTACAAGGGCAAGGTGGTACGGGTGCTGCCGGGCATGCAGGCGGCCTTCGTCGATATCGGCCTGGACCGCGCGGCGTTCATCCACGCCTCGGAAATTTCGATGCGCGAAGGGCCGGCGGTAGAGAGCATCAGCGCCTTGGTCCATGAAGGCCAGAGCCTGGTGGTGCAGGTCACCAAGGACCCCATCGGCTCGAAGGGCGCGCGCCTGACCACCCAGTTGTCGATTCCGTCGCGCTATCTTGTGTACATGCCGCGCACCGCCCACGTTGGCATCTCCCTGAAGATCGAGGACGAAGCCGAACGCGAGCGTCTGAAGAAGGTTGTCAGCGACTGCGTTGAGAAAGAAGGCATCAAGGAGGCCGGCGGTTTCATCCTGCGCACGGCCGCCGAGGGCGCCGGGGCCGATGAAATCCTCATGGATATACGCTACCTGCGCAGGCTCTGGGACCAGATCGCCGAGCAGATCAAGACCATCGCCACGCCGAGTGTGATCTACGAGGACCTGGGCCTGGCGCTGCGGACCCTGCGGGACCTGGTCAGCCCGAAGATCGAGAAAATCCGTATCGATTCCCGGGAAACCTTCCAGAAAACCACCCAATTCGTCGCCGAGCTGATGCCGGAAATCGCCGACCGCCTGGAGCACTACCCTGGCGAGCGGCCGATTTTCGATCTGTACGGCGTCGAAGATGAAATCCAGCGAGCCCTTGAACGCAAGGTGCCGCTCAAATCCGGCGGTTACCTGGTGGTCGATCCGGCCGAGGCGATGAGCACCATCGACGTCAATACCGGTGCATTCGTCGGCCATCGCAACCTTGAGGAAACCATCTTCAAGACCAATCTTGAAGCGGCCACGGCCATCGCCCGGCAACTGCGCCTGCGTAACCTGGGCGGGATCATCATCATCGACTTCATCGACATGGAAGACGAAGAGCACCAGCGCCAGGTGCTGCGGACCCTGGAAAAACAGCTCGAACGCGACCACGCCAAGACCAACATCATCGGCATTACCGAACTGGGCCTGGTGCAGATGACTCGCAAGCGCACCCGCGAGAGCCTTGAGCAGGTGCTGTGCGAGCCGTGCAGCAGTTGCCAGGGCCGGGGCAAGCTGAAGACTCCGGAAACCGTGTGTTACGAAATCTTCCGGGAAATCCTCCGGGAGGCGCGCGCCTACCAGGCCACCGGCTATAGAGTGTTGGCGAACCAGAAGGTGGTGGATCGCCTGCTGGATGAGGAGTCCGGCAACGTCGCGGAACTGGAGGCCTTTATCGGGCGCACGATTCGCTTCCAGGTGGAAACCATGTATTCCCAGGAACAGTACGACGTGGTGTTGCTCTGAAGCGGCGCGCGCAGCGCCAGGGCCGCGAATATGAATGCCTTTGCCAGGGGAGCCCGCTGACATGGAGCGTCTGACACGCCTTATGGGGACGCTGACTCGCTGGGGGCTGGGCCTGTGTGCGCTGCTGCTGATACTGCTGGCCTTGTATGTCAGCCTCGGCCGGGAGTTGATCCCGCTGGTGGCCGAGTATCGCGCCGAAGTCGAGAGCCGGGCCGGCGAAGCGTTGGGCATTCCTGTGCACGTTGGTAGCCTCGAAGGCAGCTGGAGCGCCCTGGCGCCCGTCCTGGCGGCGCGCGACGTGGTTGTCGGCGAGGGGCCCAACGCCTTGCACCTGGATCAGGTACGTGCCGTGCCTGCGGTGTGGGACAGCCTGCTGGCGCGCCAGGTGCGCATCGCTCATCTGGAAGTCAGCGGCCTGAAGGTCAGCCTGAAAGAGGGCGCTGACGGCAAATGGTCCCTTGAAGGCCTGCCGGTGAAGGATGATCAGCCGCTCGATCCGCAGCAGTTGCTTGAGCGCATGCAGATGATTTCAAAACTGTCGGTGCTCGACAGTCAGGTCACCTTGCAACCGCTGGACCATCCGCCCCTGAGCCTGACCTATGTTGGTCTGAGCTTGCGCACCGGTCCGGCTCGCCAGCGCCTGGACGCACGTCTTACCCTGCCTGACGGCCAGCCCGTGGCGCTCAACCTGCGCACCCGTATCCGCGCCAGCGATTGGCGAAATGGCGAGGCCGACGCGTACCTGAGCCTGCCGCAAAGCGACTGGTCGAAATGGCTGCCGAAACGCCTGACCCGGCAGTGGAATTTTGCCGAGATCAAGGCCGGTGGGGAATTCTGGCTCAGTTGGGGCGAGGGCACGGTGCAAAGCGCCGCCGTGCGGTTGAACGCGCCACAGATCCAGGGCGCCTATGCCGATCGCAAGCCCGTGCAGATCCACAACCTGGCCCTCAACGGATATTTCCAGCGCAGCAGCCAGGGGTTCACCGCGACCTTCGACTCGCTGGCGATGAACCTGGGTGAGACGCGCTGGGAAACACGCCTGCAATTGCAACAGAACGGCGCCACCGAGAAGGTCGAGGAGCGCTGGCACGTGCAGGCCGATCGCGTTGACCTGACGCCGCTCACGCCGTTGCTCAATGCCTTGGCGCCATTGCCCGAAGGTGTCGCCACGGCGATCGACCGGCTCAAGGTGACCGGTGGCCTGCGCAACGTGTTGCTGGATTACCGGCCACAGAACACCGGTGATCAGAAAATCAGCTTCGCCACCAATCTGGACACGGTCGGGTTCGACGCCTATCGCGGCGCCCCGGCGGCGCGCAACGTCTCCGGCAGCCTCAGCGGTGACCTCGGCGGCGGTGAGCTGCGCATGAACAGCAAGGATTTTTCCCTGCACCTGGACCCGATTTTCGCCAAGCCCTGGCAATACTTGCAGGCCAATGCCCGGCTGACCTGGAAGCTCGACAAGCAGGGGGTCACCCTGATCGCACCGTACTTGAAGGTGCTGGGAGAGGAAGGGCGGATTGCCGGCGACTTCCTGATCCGCCTGCATTTCGACCACAGCCAGGAAGACTACATGGACCTGCGGGTCGGCCTGGTGGACGGTGACGGGCGCTACACCGCCAAGTACCTGCCGGCCGTCCTCAGTCCGGCGCTGGATGAATGGTTGCGCACCGCCATCGTCAAGGGCGCGGTGGACGAGGGTTTTTTCCAGTACCAGGGCTCGCTGAACAAAGGTGCCGAGGACGCGTCTCGCAGCATCAGCCTGTTTTTCAAGGTGCACGACGCCGAGCTGGCGTTCCAGCCGGGCTGGCCTTCGGTCAGCAAGGTCAGCGGCGACGTCTTTGTCGAGGACAGCGGCGTACGTATCTATGCCAGCCAGGGGCAACTGCTGGACACCCAGGTCAAGGATGTTGCGGTAACCATTCCCCATGCGCCGGCCGGGCAGAATGTCCATCTGTTGTTGGACGGCGGCTTTGCCGGGGTATTGGGCGACGGGCTGAAAATCCTCCAGACCGCACCCATCGGCACGGCCGAGACCTTCGCCGGTTGGGAAGGCGAGGGCGACCTGCAAGGCAAGGTGAACCTGGATATCCCGCTGGCCAAAGGTGAACAGCCGAAGATCCTGGTGGATTTCAGTACCGACAAGGCCCGGCTCAAGCTCAGTGAGCCGGCGCTGGAGCTGACCCAGCTCAAGGGCGACTTCCGTTTCGACAGCAACAAGGGGCTCAGTGGCAAGAACATCGCGGCCCGGGCATTCGACCGGCCGGTAAGCGCGCAGATTTTTGCCGAGGGCCGTGCCGGTGCGCTCGACACACGGGTGGTGGCGTCCGGGCGGGTCGAGGTCAAGAAGCTTACGGACTGGTTGAGCGTGACCCAGCCGTTGCCCATCTCCGGCGTGGTTCCCTATCAGTTGCAAGTGACGCTCAACGGTGCCGACAGCCAATTGTCGGTCAGCTCCGATCTCAAGGGCGTGGCGGTGGATCTGCCGGCGCCCTTCGGCATGGCTGCGGATGTCGGGCGCGACACGGTGTTCCGTATGACGTTGCAAGGGGCGGAGCGTCGCTACTGGGTCGATTATGGCGACCTGGCCAGTTTCACTTACGCCGCGCCGAGCGGAAAAATCGCTGACGGGCGTGGCGAATTGCTGCTGGGCGCCGGCGAGGCGGTTCTGCCTGGCGCCAAGGGGCTGCGGCTGCGCGGCACATTGTCGGAGCTGGACGTGAGCCCCTGGCAGGATCTGTTGGGCAAATATGCCGGCAAGGACCCGGGCGGCAGTGCCCGGCAGGTGCTCAACAGTGCCGATCTCAAGGTTGGCAAGCTCACCGCGATGGGCACGACGCTTGACCAGGCCTCGGTGCAGTTGGACCGCAAGGCCGATGCCTGGGCCCTGCGGCTCGATAGCCAGCAGGCCAAGGGCAGCGTCAACCTGCCGGATGCGAAGGCCGCGCCAATCGGAATCCGCCTCGACTATGTGCGCCTGCCGGCCGCGGACCCGACGGTCCAGGCCGACGAAAACGCCCCGGACCCACTGGCCTCGGTCGACCCGAGCAAAATCCCGGCGATGGATATCGCCATCGACCAGTTGTTCCAGGGGCCGGATCTCATTGGTGCCTGGTCGCTGAAAGTCCGGCCGACGGGCAAGGGCATCGCGCTGAATGACCTGGACATGGGCCTCAAGGGCATGGTCCTGCATGGCAATGGCGCCTGGGAGGGCCTGCCCGGTTCCACCAGCAGTTGGTACAAAGGCCGGATCAAGGGCAAGAACCTCGCCGATGTGCTCAAGGGTTGGGGGTTTGCGCCTAGCGTGACAAGCCAGGAATTCCATCTGGACGTCGACGGACGCTGGCCCGGTTCACCTGCATGGGTCGCCACCAAGCGTTTCTCCGGCAGCCTCGATGCGTCACTCAACAAGGGTCAGTTCGTCGAAGTCGAAGGCAGCGCCCAGGCCTTGCGGGTTTTCGGCCTGTTGAACTTCAACTCCATCGGCCGGCGCTTGCGCCTGGATTTCTCCGATCTGTTCGGCAAGGGGCTGAGCTACGATCGGGTCAAGGGCCTGCTGGTGGCGAGCAGCGGTGTGTACGTGACTCGCGAGCCGATCACCCTGACCGGACCTTCGAGCAACCTGGAACTCAACGGAACGCTGGACATGGTGGCCGACCGGGTCGATGCCAAACTGCTGGTAACCTTGCCCGTCACCAATAACCTGCCGATCGCCGCGTTGATCGTCGGCGCACCGGCGGTGGGTGGGGCGCTGTTTCTGATCGACAAGCTGATCGGCGACCGCGTCGCGCGTTTTGCCAGCGTAAGATACGACGTCAAGGGGCCGTGGAAAGAGCCGAAGATCACTTTCGACAAGCCGTTTTGACAGGTAGTGACAATCCCTTTGTGGGAGCGAGCCTGCTCGCGAAGGCATAGGATCAGTGCAAGTGATGTGAACTGACCCAGCGCTTTCGCGAGCAGGCTCGCTCCCACAAGGGAGATTCGATAGTAAGGAGGCACCATGCCAATCGCCGTGATTCAAATGGTCAGCCAGAGCGATGTGCTCGCCAACCTGGCCCGTGCCCGGGTGTTGCTGGAGCAGGCCGCGGCGGGTGGCGCACGGCTGGCGGTGCTGCCGGAAAACTTCGCGGCCATGGGCCGGCGGGACGTTGCTGATATCGCGCGGGCCGAAGCCTTTGGTCAGGGTCCGATCCTGCCGTGGTTGAAACAGGTCGCGCGCGACCTCAGGTTATGGATTGTGGCCGGCACGTTGCCGTTGCCGCCGGTGGGCCAGCCCGAGGCCAAGGCCCATGCATGTTCGTTGCTGGTGGACGACCAGGGCGAGATCGTCGCGCGTTATGACAAGCTGCACCTGTTCGACGTGGACGTGGCGGACAATCGCGGTCGTTACCGTGAATCCGATGACTATGCTTATGGCGGCAACGTGGTGGTTGCCGACACACCGGTGGGCCGGGTTGGCCTGACGGTCTGCTACGACTTGCGTTTTCCCGAGCTCTACAGCGAGTTGCGGGCGGCCGGGGCCGAGCTGATTACCGCGCCTTCGGCGTTTACCGCGGTGACCGGCGCTGCGCATTGGGACGTACTGATTCGCGCCCGGGCCATCGAAACCCAGTGCTACGTGCTGGCGGCCGCCCAGGGTGGGTTGCATCCGGGGCCCCGGGAAACCTTTGGCCATGCCGCGATAGTCGACCCGTGGGGACGTGTGCTGGCGCAACAGGATCAAGGCGAGGCCGTGCTGCTGGCCGAGCGCGACGACAGTGAACAGGCGTCCATCCGGGCGCGCATGCCGGTGGCGAGCCATCGGCGCTTTTTCTCGCAGGGCGCCCGACAGCGACCTGTCCAAGACGACGAATTCAAGGCGTAAAACATATGAGCGGGTTGTTGTCCTCAGTCAGTGAACACCTTTTAGCCCCAGGCGGCGTGACCCTCGAAAGCCTGCAAGGCGTGCTGGGCGACCTGGCCGGTCCGGGCATCGATGCGGCCGACCTGTATTTCCAGGGACAGATTTCCGAGTCCTGGTCGCTGGAAGACGGCATCGTCAAGGAAGGCAGTTTCAACCTCGACCAGGGTGTGGGCGTGCGTGCCCAATCCGGCGAAAAGACCGGGTTTGCCTACAGCAACGCCATCACCCTTGAGGCCCTCGGCGCCGCGGCTCGTGCGGCTCGCTCGATTTCCCGGGCCGGGCAGAATGGCACGGTCCAGGCGTTCAGCAGCCAGGACGTGGCCCAGCTGTATGCGCCGGACAACCCACTGGAAGTCATGAGTCGCGCCGAAAAGGTCGAGCTGCTCAAGCGCATTGACGTCGCCACGCGTTCCCTCGACCCGCGTATCCAGCAGGTATCGGTGAGCATGGCCGGGGTCTGGGAGCGGATTCTGGTGGCCTCCACCGACGGTGGCCTGGCGGCGGATGTGCGGCCGCTGGTGCGTTTCAACGTCAGCGTGATCGTCGAGCAGAACGGTCGCCGTGAGCGCGGTGGCCACGGTGGTGGTGGTCGTACCGACTATCGTTATTTCCTCAGTGAAGACCGCGCCATGGGCTATGCCCGCGAAGCGCTGCGCCAGGCGCTGGTGAACCTTGAGGCCATCCCGGCCCCGGCCGGCACGTTGCCAGTGGTGCTTGGGTCCGGCTGGTCCGGCGTGCTGCTGCACGAAGCAGTGGGCCACGGCCTGGAAGGCGATTTCAACCGCAAGGGCAGTTCGGCCTACAGCGGGCGCATGGGGGAGATGGTCGCCTCGAAACTCTGCACCATCGTCGATGACGGCACGCTCGCCGGGCGTCGTGGTTCGCTGAGCGTCGACGACGAAGGCACCCCGACCGAATGCACCACGCTGATCGAGAACGGCGTGCTCAAGGGCTACATGCAGGACAAGCTCAATGCCCGCTTGATGGGCGTGGCCCGCACCGGCAACGGTCGCCGCGAGTCTTACGCGCACCTGCCCATGCCGCGCATGACCAACACCTACATGCTCGGCGGCCAGAGCGATCCGGCGGAAATCATCGCGTCGGTGAAGAAGGGCATCTACTGCGCCAATCTCGGCGGCGGCCAGGTGGACATCACCAGCGGCAAGTTCGTGTTTTCCACCAGCGAGGCCTACCTGATCGAAGACGGCAAGATCACTGCGCCGGTCAAGGGTGCGACGTTGATCGGCAACGGGCCGGAGGCGATGAGCAAAGTTTCCATGGTCGGTAACGACCTGGCGCTGGACAGCGGCGTGGGCACGTGTGGCAAGGACGGTCAGTCGGTGCCGGTAGGCGTCGGTCAGCCGACACTGAAGATCGATGCGATTACCGTGGGTGGCACGGGCGCATAAAAATATTCAGGGATGTGCGCACGTCATCGTGGCGAGGGAGCTTGCTCCCGCCGGGCTACGCAGTAGCCCCAATGCGGTTGCTACGCAACCGAGCGGGAGCAAGCTCCCTCGCCACGGTAACTGCCGCCTCTTGCAGAGGAGTCAAGCTGTTACGATCAGCGCAGGCCGCGTTGAGTCTCGTCCAGCTCACGGATGTACTTGAAGATTTTACGGCTCGACGCCGGCGGCTTGTTCTGCGCCAGTTCGTGCTGGGCCTGACGGATCAGCGAGCGCAGTTGCTGGCGATCGGCCTCCGGGTAGTCGATGACGAATTTTTCCAGAGTGCCGTCATCGCCTGCGATCAGGCGATCACGCCAGCGTTCCAGGTTGTGGAAGCGCTCGTTGTACTGCCGGGTGGAGGCATCGAGCTGGTCGAGCAGAACCAGGATGGCGTCAGTGTCCTGGTCGCGCATCAGCTTGCCGATGAATTGCAGGTGCCGTTTACGCGCGATATTCGCGGTGTGCTTGGGCGCATCGGCCAGGGCCCGGCGCAAGGCGTCGGTCAAGGGCAGTTTGGCCAGCAAGTCAGGCTTGAGTGTTGTCAGGCGCTCGCCGAGGTCAACCAGAGCATGCAGCTCGCGTTTGACCTGGGATTTGCTTTTTTCACCCTCGTAGAGGGAGTCGTCGTAAGAATCAACCATGGTGGCAGTCCGCAAAGAAACGCCGCCATGATAACCAGTCGGGGGCCGCTTGTCCGGCCCGGTCGCTCGATGGCCATTACCGAAAGCAGAATTTGAGTGGAGAACACCATGAGTGCAGTTCAAAGCGTCGGCCCGCAAGCATTGCCGGCACTGCAGGAACAGGTCGAGCAGATCCTCGCCGAAGCCAGGCGACAGGGCGCCAGTGCGTGCGAAGTGGCGGTGTCGCTGGAGCAGGGGCTGTCGACGTCGGTGCGCCAACGCGAAGTGGAGACCGTCGAATTCAATCGCGACCAAGGCTTTGGCATCACCCTTTACGTGGGGCAGCGCAAGGGGTCGGCCAGCACCTCGGCCAGCGGCCCTGACGCCATTCGCGAAACAGTCGCCGCTGCACTGGCGATTGCCCAGCATACATCCGAAGACGAAGCCTCCGGCCTGGCCGATGCCGCGCTGATGTGCAAGGAGCTCAAGGACTTCGATCTGTTCCACGCCTGGGACATCACGCCCGAGCAGGCCATCGAGCAGGCACTGCGCTGCGAAGCGGCGGCATTCGACGCCGACAGCCGGATCAAGAATGCCGACGGCACTACGCTCAATACCCACCAAGGGTGCCGCGTTTATGGCAACAGCCATGGTTTCATCGGCGGGTACGCATCGACCCGCCACAGCCTCAGCTGCGTGATGATCGCCGAGGCCGACGGGCAGATGCAGCGCGACTACTGGTACGACGTGAGTCGCCAGGGCACATTGCTGGCGGACCCGGTGAGCATCGGCCAGAAGGCTGCGCAACGGGCCGCCAGTCGCCTCGGCGCGCGGCCTGTGCCGACCTGTGAGGTGCCGGTGCTGTTCTCCGCCGAGTTGGCCGGTGGCTTGTTCGGCAGCTTCCTGTCAGCGGTGTCCGGCGGCAACCTGTACCGCAAATCCTCGTTCCTCGAAGGCGCGCTGGGCCAGAAACTGTTTCCGGAATGGATGACCATCGACGAGCGTCCGCACCTGATGCAGGCCATGGGCAGTTCGGCTTTCGACGGGGATGGCCTGGCCACCTATGCCAAGCCGTTCGTGGAAAACGGCGAGCTGGTTTCGTACATCCTCGGCACCTATTCGGGTCGCAAATTGGGCATGCCGAGCACCGCTAACGCCGGTGGCGTGCACAACCTGTTCGTCACTCATGGCGAGGAAGACCAGGCAGCGCTGCTGCGGCGCATGGGGCGTGGGTTGTTGGTCACCGAGCTGATGGGCCACGGCTTGAACATGGTGACAGGCGATTATTCCCGTGGCGCGGCGGGGTTCTGGGTCGAAAATGGCGAGATCCAGTTCCCGGTCCAGGAAGTCACCATTGCCGGCAACATGCGCGACATGTTCAAGCAGATCGTGGCGGTGGGCAGCGACTTGGAGCTGCGCAGCAACATCCGCACCGGCTCGGTGCTGATCGAGCGAATGATGGTGGCGGGTAGCTGAAACTCATCGCTTCAAAAAAGGCGCGTCATCCGTTGGGATGACGCGCTTTTTTTTGTGCCCGCAGAAACCCGCGACAAGAGAGCTTTTGTGGCGAGGGAGCTTGCTCCCGCTCGGTTGCGCAGCGACCGCAAAATCCTGGGGCCGCTGCGCGACCCAGCGGGAGCAAGCTCCCTCGCCACGATGGTGAGTGCTATCTTGCTGTTGTGTTGGTTCTTATTATCATCTAATAATGAATCTCATTCGCCGAGTGAGCCCCGGTCATGAGTCTTGCCCTGCACGAACAACCCTACCTTGAAAACTGGCGCTGGATGAGTCGCCAGATCCGCTGCGCGATGAGCCCGGACGAGCCGCGGCTGATCGAACACTACCTGGCCGAGGGGCGCTACCTGGCCTGCTGCACCGCCACCTCGCCGTGGATGATTGGCGAAACTGCCTTCCGGCTGTTGCTCGACACCGCTTCGGATGTCGCGCTGCCCTGGCACTGGCGCAACCTCTGCCTGGATCAAGCCTGGCGCCCTTTGCGTGAACTTGAGCGGCAAGCGCTTTGCCGCTGCCGCCTCAAGCGTTGGCAAAGCCATGCCTGGGCCCTGGCTAGCTGCGCGCTGGAGCCGTCGATTTCCCTTATTGAACTGGAGCAAGGATTTCCCGATGAGTAATACCCGTATCGAACGCGACAGCATGGGTGAACTTCAGGTCCCCGTGGACGCACTCTATGGCGCGCAGACCCAGCGCGCCGTGGATAATTTTCCGGTCAGCGGCCAGCGCATGCCGGCGCAGTTCATTCGTGCCCTGATCCTGGCCAAGGCCGCCGCCGCACGAGCCAATGTCGAGTTGGAGCAAATCAGCGTCGCCCAGGGCAAAGCCATCGTCGATGCGGCCCAGGGCCTGCTCGAAGGCGACTTCATGGCGCATTTCCCGGTGGATATCTTCCAGACCGGCTCCGGCACCAGTTCCAACATGAACGCCAACGAAGTGATTGCCACGCTTGCCAGTCGCTTGCTGGAAGAGGTGGTCAACCCGAACGACCACGTCAATTGTGGCCAGAGCAGCAACGACATCATCCCCACCAGTATTCATGTCAGCGCCGCGCTGGCCCTGCACGAGCAATTGCTGCCGGCGCTGTTGCACCTGGTCCAGGTGATCGAACGCAAGGCCGAAGAAGTCCACCCCTTCATAAAGACTGGCCGCACCCACCTGATGGATGCCATGCCGGTGCGCTTGAGCCAGGTGCTCGACGGTTGGGCGCAGCAGCTCAAGGCCAACATCGGCCACTTGCAGGATCTGTTGCCGAGCCTGCAGTCCCTGGCCCAGGGCGGTACGGCGGTTGGCACTGGCGTCAATGCCCATCCACGCTTCGCCGAATTGTTCAGCCAGCAGCTGACGCAACTGACCCAGGTGCAATTCACCCCGGGCAAGAACCTGTTCGCGCTGATCGGCTCCCAGGACACTGCCGTGGCGGTTTCCGGGCAGCTCAAGACCATTGCCGTGTCGCTGATGAAAATCGCCAACGACCTGCGCTGGATGAACTCAGGGCCGCTGGCCGGGCTGGGCGAGATCGAGCTCGAAGGCCTGCAGCCGGGCTCCTCGATCATGCCCGGCAAGGTCAACCCGGTCATCCCCGAAGCCACCGCCATGGTCGCGGCCCAGGTCATCGGCAACGACACGGTGATTACCATCGCCGGCCAGTCGGGCAATTTCGAACTCAACGTGATGCTGCCGATCATCGCCCAGAACCTGCTGAGCAGCATCGCCCTGATGTCCACCGCCAGCCGATTGCTGGCGGACAAGGCCATCGCCACGTTCAAGGTCAACGAAGCCAGGCTCAAGGAAGCGCTGTCGCGCAATCCTATCCTGGTCACGGCACTGAATCCGATCATTGGTTACCAGAAGGCCGCTGAAATAGCCAAGAAGGCTTATCAGCAGGGTCGCCCGGTGATCGATGTCGCCTTGGAACACACCGACCTGTCGCGCGCCGAACTGGAGATTCTGCTGGACCCGGAAAAGCTCACCGCCGGTGGTGTGTAACCCCGACACTTGTGTGGAGGACTCATCATGGAGCATTGGAAACGTACGATCGAACGGGCCAACCACCATTTCCTGCAGGGTGAGTGGGTGGATGCCCGCGAAGCCTACCTGCAGGCCCTGGCCCTGGCGCAGGTGTTGTTCGAGCGTTGGGCGGATGCCGACGAAGCCGTGGCCGCCTGTGTCGTGTCGCATCACAACCTGGCGGATCTGCACTTGCGCCTGAACCAGCCGGAGGAGAGCGCCGAGTACCTCTGCGCGATTCACCAACGGTTATTGCAGGCCATGCAGGACGAACGCCTGGCGCCGGCCCTGCGTGCCGCCGCGATGCGCCAAAGCCACAGGACCTACGTCGAACTGCTGAATTTCATCAGCGAGCATGGCGAGTACCCACGCACTCAGCGCCTGCTGCACAACGCTGCCGTTTCGTCCCGGCACAGCCAAATCCCTCATCACTACGGAGTCCACTGAGATGGCTTTCACCTTGCCTGCATTGCCTTACGCCTACGACGCCCTGGAACCGCACATCGATGCGCAGACCATGGAGATTCACTACACCAAGCATCACCAGACTTATATCAACAACCTCAACGCGGCGGTGGATGGCACTGAATATGCCGATTGGCCCATAGAAAAACTGGTGGCCAGCGTGGAGCAATTACCGCAGGCGCTACGAGCCGCGGTGATCAACCAGGGCGGTGGTCATGCGAACCACTCGCTGTTCTGGGAAGTGATGACGCCCCACGGTGGCGGCCAGCCGGACGGTGCGCTGGCAGCGGCGATAGACGCGCAGTTGGGCGGTCTCGATCAGTTCAAGGAAGCCTTCACGAAAGCGGCACTGACCCGCTTCGGCAGCGGCTGGGCCTGGTTGAGTGTGACCCCGCAAAAGACTCTGGTGGTGGAAAGCAGCGGCAACCAGGACAGCCCGCTGATGGGCGGCAACACGCCGATCCTGGGCCTGGACGTCTGGGAGCATGCCTATTACCTGCTGTATCAAAACCGCCGTCCGGAATACATCAGCGCGTTCTACAACGTGATCAATTGGCCAGAAGTCGCCCGGCGCTATCAGGCTGCGCTTGCTTGAGTTCTTATAAACAACCCAAGGCTGACTATGGACACTGAAACTCTGGCGATAGGCGGCGGGCGAATGTTCCGCTATGCCTTGGGCTCGCTGTTGCTGTTGGCCGGCATGACATTATTGGTGGCCCAAGGGCTGGCGTGGCTGGACCTTGAGCCAAAAATGTTGCGTGCGCTCCAGGGCGGCGGGCTTTGCGCCTTGGGTACGGCGTTGGGCGCGGTGCCGGTGCTGGTGATACGGCGCATGCCTCAAGCCATGAGCGATTCACTGCTGGGCTTCGGGGCGGGGGTGATGCTCGCCGCCACCGCGTTTTCGCTCATCGTGCCGGGCATTGCCGCAGCCGAGCAGTTGGGCTTCACGCCTTGGGCGGCCAGCGGGCTCATCTGTTTCGGCATCCTGTCGGGTGCGTTCGGACTGTACCTGGTGGACCGCAAGGTCTCTGCCAGCCCTGAAAGACTGGTTGCGACCCCAGGACGACCGGTTATTGCGCCGCGGGTCTGGTTGTTCGTGTTCGCCATCATCGCCCACAACATCCCGGAAGGCATGGCGGTGGGCGTTTCGGCGGGCGGCGGCATGGCGGATGCCGATAGCCTGGCGATGGGCATCGCTTTGCAGGATGTGCCGGAAGGGCTGGTGATTGCGCTGGTGCTGGCCGCGGCGGGGATGTCGCGGGTCAAGGCGTTCCTGATTGGCGCAGCGTCAGGGCTGGTCGAGCCGGTGTTCGCATTGCTCTGTGCCTGGCTGGTGACGTTGGCCGAGGTGCTGTTGCCGTTGGGGCTGGCGCTGGCCGCTGGGGCGATGCTGTTGGTGGTGACCCATGAGGTGATTCCAGAATCGCGCCGCAATGGGCATGAAAAACTGGCGAGCCTGGGGCTTTTGATTGGGTTCTGCTTGATGATGGTGATGGATACGGCGTTGGGGTGATGTGCAAGTGGATGAGCTTTTGTGGTGAGGGAGCTTGCTCCCTCACCACCGGCAAGTCAGCAGTACCTGATTACTCGCCTTCGTCGAAATAGTTGTTGATCAGTGCCACCAGCGCATCCATGGCTTCCTGCGCCTGTTCACCTTCGGTACTCAAGTGGATCTTGGTGCCTTTACCCGCAGCCAGCATCATCATCGCCATGATGCTCTTACCGTCGACTGTCGCCTCCGGCGTGCGCCCGACCCTGATCGTGGTTTCTGGAAACTTGCCCGCGACACCTACGAATTTCGCCGATGCACGGGCATGCAAACCCAGCTTGTTGATGATTTCAATTTCCCGAGCAGGCATCGCGATGTGAATCCTTTAGCTGAGGTCGCGGTGGCGAACCTGGACATTCTTCAAGGTTTGTTGCAGGAGCTGACCCAGGCGTTCGGTCAGGTACACGGAACGGTGATGACCGCCAGTGCAGCCAACGGCAATCGTGACATAGGCACGGTTGTTGGCGGCAAAACGCGGCAGCCATTTGAGTAGATAGCTGGAGATGTCCTGGTACATTTCCTCGACATCCGGCTGGGCAGCCAGGTAGTCGATCACCGGCTGGTCGAGCCCGGACTGCTCACGCAGTTCAGGTTTCCAGTAAGGATTGGGCAGGCAGCGGACATCAAACACCAGGTCGGCATCCACGGGCATGCCACGCTTGAAGCCGAACGACTCCACCAGGAACGCCGTACCGGGTTCCGGCTGGTTCAGCAGGCGCAACTTGATGGTGTCGCGCAACTGGTACAGATTCAGGTGGGTAGTGTTGACCTTCAGGTCCGCCAGGTCGGCAATCGGCCCCAGCAGTTGGCTCTCGTCATGGATCGCTTCAGCCAGGGAGCGGCTGGCGTTGCTCAACGGGTGGCGTCGACGGGTTTCCGAAAAGCGCTTGAGCAGGGTTTCTTCGTCTGCGTCCAGGTACAACACGTCGCACTGGATGTGCCGGCTGCGCACTTCCTCAAGCAACGCCGGGAAGCGCGACAAATGGCTCGGCAGGTTGCGGGCGTCGATGGACACGGCGACCAGCGGTTGCGCCAGCTCGGTATGGATCAGGGCGCGCTCGGCCAGTTCCGGAAGCAGGCCGGCCGGCAAATTGTCGATGCAATAGTAGCCGCTGTCCTCAAGGACGTTGAGGGCCGTGCTTTTACCGGAGCCGGAGCGGCCACTGACGATGATCATGCGCATGTTGTTTAATGGCCGTTCTGCTCGTCCAGGACTACCTGATACAAGGCTTCGTTGCTCGGGGCGCTGCGCAGTTTTTCGCGTACTTCCTTGCGGTCTAGCATGCTGGCGATCTGGCGCAGCAGCTCGAGGTGCGCATCGGTCGCCGCTTCCGGGACCAGCAATACGAACAGCAGGTCGACCGGGGCGCCGTCGATGGCGTCGAAATCGATGGGGGCTTCAAGGTGTAGCAGCGCACTGATCGGCGCGGAACAACCCTTGAGGCGGCAATGGGGAATGGCGATGCCGTTGCCAAAACCGGTGGAACCGAGTTTTTCACGGGCAACCAACGCCTCGAAAACGTCCTGCATTTCCAGATCCGGCACTTCGCGGTGGATCAGGTTGGCGATTTGTTCGAGGGCTTTCTTTTTACTGCCACCCGGCGCGTTCACCTGGGAACGGCCGGGGGTCAGGATGGATTCTAGTCGGATCATGGATTAGGGGGGTTAACGACCGGTTGCGCCCTGGAGGAGGCTCTGGGTCTTTTCCTTATGCTTTTTGAGTTGGCGATCCAGCTTGTCGGTCAGCAGGTCAATCGCGGCATACATGTCTGAATGCTCTGCGTTGGCAACCACTTCTCCGCCGGGGATATGCAGCGTGGCTTCGATTTTCTGCAGCAGCTTCTCGACGTTCATCGTGACTTGCACGTTGGTGATCTTGTCGAAATGCCTTTCCAATCGGTCGAGTTTTTCGCCGATGTAGGTGCGCAGGGGTTCGGTCACTTCCAGTTGGTGTCCACTGATGTTGACTTGCATACAGCTTCTCCTTCGTTGCCAGTGCATAAAGCGGCAGGTAGAAATACCTGCCACTGGAACGCTGTGGCGTGGCCTGTTACATCAACCGCTTGCGTTCGCTCGAAGGCGCGATTCCCAGGGATTCGCGGTATTTGGCGACGGTACGGCGGGCCACCTGAATGCCTTGTGCCTCCAGTAAACCAGCGATCTTGCTGTCACTCAACGGCTTTTTCTGATTTTCCGCAGCGACCAGTTTTTTAATGATCGCGCGGATGGCCGTGGACGAGCATTCACCGCCTTCGGAGGTACTGACGTGGCTGGAGAAAAAGTATTTCAATTCATAGATGCCCCTTGGGGTATGCATGAATTTCTGGGTAGTCACCCTCGAAATCGTCGACTCGTGCATGCCCACCGCCTCGGCGATGTCATGCAAGACCAACGGTTTCATCGCTTCGTCACCGTACTCCAGGAAGCCGCGCTGATGCTCGACGATCTGGGTGGCGACTTTCATCAGGGTTTCGTTGCGGCTTTGCAGGCTCTTGATGAACCAGCGCGCCTCCTGCAACTGATTGCGCATGAAGGTATTGTCGGCGCTGGTGTCGGCACGCTTCACAAAACCGGCGTATTGGGCATTGACCCGCAGCTTGGGTACCGATTCCTGGTTCAGCTCCACCAGCCAGCGATCGTTGTGCTTGCGTACGATCACATCGGGGACGACATACTCGGGCTCGGTGGATTCGATTTGCGAGCCGGGGCGCGGATTCAGGCTTTGCACCAGTTCGATGACCTGGCGCAGCTCATCTTCCTTGAGCTTCATCCGACGCATCAACTGGCTGTAGTCGCGGCCGCCCAGCAGGTCGATGTAGTCGGTGACCAGGCGCTTGGCTTCGGCCAGCCATGGCGTCTTGGCGGGCAGCTGGCGCAATTGCAGCAGCAGGCATTCGCCTAGGTTGCGAGCGCCAATGCCGGCGGGTTCGAATTGCTGGATGCGATGCAGGACAGCTTCGATCTCGTCCAGCTCGATATCGAGCTCCGGGTCAAAGGCTTCGAGGATTTCTTCGAGGGTCTCGTCCAGGTAGCCCTGGTTGTTGATGCAATCGATCAACGTCACCGCGATCAGACGGTCGGTATCCGACATCGGCGCCAGGTTCAGTTGCCACAGCAGATGGCTTTGCAGGCTTTCGCCAGCAGAGGTGCGAGTGGTGAAGTCCCACTCGTCGTCGTCACCGCCTGGCAGGCTGCTGGCGCTGGTCTGGTAGACGTCTTCCCACGCCGTGTCTACGGGCAGGTCATTGGGAATGCGTTCGCTCCATTCGCCATCGTCGAGGTTATCTACCGTCGGGGCGGCTTCCTGATAGGACGGTTCCGGGACCTCCGGGGTAGTTTTCTGCTCGACGTTGTCGGCCAGTGGGTCGGTATTGTCGAAGTCGTCGCCTTCTTCCTGGCGTTCGAGCATCGGATTGGACTCCAGCGCCTCCTGGATTTCCTGTTGCAGGTCCAGGGTCGACAATTGGAGTAGGCGGATAGCCTGTTGCAGCTGCGGTGTCATCGTCAGCTGCTGGCCCATTCTCAAGACTAGCGATGGTTTCATGGCTGGGGCTTAACACCTTATTCGCCGGCGCACATGCGCCATCCACTACAGGGCGCCGAAGCGCCAAACTTAAGCAAATTATATGCCTGAAACTGAAGTGTTTGCCTAGGGGGCTATCTCAATTAATTGAGGGCGCCCGGGCATCCGCCAGGCCACCTTTGGCTTAAAGGCGGAACTCATGGCCCAGGTATACTTCCTTGACCAGTTCGTTGGCCAGGATGGTGGCGGAGTCACCCTCGGCGATCAGCTGGCCATCGTTGACGATGTAGGCGGTTTCACAGATATCCAGCGTCTCGCGCACGTTGTGGTCGGTGATCAGCACACCGATTCCCTTGGCCTTGAGGTGATGGATGATCTGCTTGATGTCGCCCACCGAAATCGGGTCCACGCCGGCAAACGGCTCATCCAGCAGAATGAATTTCGGCGCGGTGGCCAGGGCGCGGGCGATCTCCACGCGGCGACGTTCACCACCGGAAAGGCTCATGCCCAGGTTGTCGCGAATGTGGCTGATATGGAACTCCTGCAGTAGGCTTTCCAGCTCCTGGCGACGGCCGGCCTTGTCGAGCTCCTGGCGGGTTTCCAGGATCGCCATGATGTTGTCGGCTACCGACAATTTGCGGAAGATCGACGCCTCTTGTGGCAGGTAGCCAATGCCAGCCTTTGCCCGGCCATGCATCGGCCGGTGGCTGACGTCCAGATCATCGATCAGCACTCGACCCTGGTCGGCCTGCACCAGGCCGACAATCATGTAGAAACAGGTGGTCTTGCCCGCGCCATTGGGGCCGAGCAAGCCTACGATCTGGCCGCTTTCGATGGACAGGCTGACGTCACGCACGACTTGGCGGTTCTTGTAGCTCTTGGCCAGATGCTGAGCTTTCAGAGTTGCCATTACTGGGCCTTCTGCTCGTCGGTTTTCTTTTTCGGCTGGATCACCATGTCGATGCGCGGGCGCGATTCGGTGACCTTGCTGCCTGTGGCGCGACCAGCGCTGGCGAGTTTCTTGTTGGTGTCGTAGACGATTTTCTCGCCTTGGGTCACGTTGTTGTCCTTGTCGACAACCTTGGCGCGGTCGATCAATACGACGCGGTCCTGGGAGGCGTGGTACTGGATGGTGACGCCATAACCCTGGACCGGCTTGGTGTCGCCCGCGGTTTGCATTTGCTCGAAGTAGGCCAGGTTGCCTACCGAGGTGACCACGTCGATGTCGCCGGACTGGGTGCGGGTGATGGTCACGGTATTGCCGGTGACCTTCATCGAACCCTGGGTGATGATCACGTCACCTTTATAGGTGGCGACGCCGTTCTTGTCGTCCAGTTGCGCGTCGTCGGCCTGGATGCGGATAGGCTGGTCGCGGTCGGTGGGGAGGGCCCAGGCGCTCGCGCTTCCCAGTGCTGCGCCCAGACTGAGCAAAATAGGGAGGGTTTTAGCGAGCTTCATACTGTCCTCTTACGTTCGATAGCAGGTGTATCCTGCTTTCCTTCAAATAGGCCTTCATTCCCGTGCCGGTCGACACGCCGCCGGCGCCGTCGATTCTAACGGGTTGCTCGGTCTGCGCATATTGGCGCTGCGGGAAGACTGTCATACGGGTACTGGTAATGATGGTCGTACGGTTCTTCTCATCGGTTCGGGCCACGCGTACCGAGTCGATCAGTTCCACCTCGGTGCCGCCGGGATTGACCTCGGCACGCTCGCTTTGTACGTGCCACGGAAACTCCGTGCCGCGGAACATGTTCAGGTCCGGCTTGGTGACCAGCGTGATGTCGCTGGCCTTCACGTGATCGACCTTGTCCGACGTCATCTCATACTGCAGCTTGCCGTCAGGCAAGTACTGCAAGGTGTGCGTGTTGGTCGCGTACCAGTCGATATCGTTTTCCGGCGCCTGGACCGCAGGCTGGTCGAGGAAGCGTTCCGGGCTGATGTTCCAGTAGCCCACCGCCGCGAAGATGGCGGTGATACAGCCGAACACCAGGATGGTGCGAATTTTCTTGCTTAGCATAGGTGGCTCACAGGTACGCGGCGTTGGCCGCTTCGAGGTGGCCCTGGGCACGCAGGATCAGTTCACAGAATTCGCGGGCCGCGCCTTCGCCGCCCCTCGCCGTGGTGACGCCATGGGCGTGCTCGCGTACGAAGGCAGCCGCGTTGGCCACTGCCATGCCCAGGCCGACACGGCGGATCACCGGAAGGTCTGGCAGATCGTCACCGAGGTAGGCGACCTGCTCATAGCTTAGATTGAGTTGGCCGAGGAGTTCATCCAGCACCACCAATTTGTCTTCGCGCCCCTGATACAGGTGCGGGATGCCGAGGTTCTTCGCGCGCCGTTCGACCACCGGGGTCTTGCGACCGCTGATGATAGCGGTCTGCACGCCGGTGGCCATCAGCATCTTGATGCCCTGGCCATCAAGGGTGTTGAACGTCTTGAATTCGCTGCCGTCTTCGAGGAAATACAGGCGGCCATCGGTCAGCACACCATCCACGTCGAACACTGCCAGTTTGATTGCTTTGCCGCGTTGCAACAGGTCTGTGCTCATTTACATGACTCCCGCACGCAGCAAGTCGTGCATATTCAGGGCGCCCACCGGGCGGTCTTCGTCGTCGACCACCACCAGGGCGCTGATCTTGTGGTCTTCCATGATCTTCAAGGCTTCGGCGGCCAGCATCTCGGCCCGGGCCGTCTTGCCGTGGGGGGTCATGACCTCATCGATGGTCGTGCTGTGGATATCGATGGTGCGATCCAGGGTGCGACGCAGGTCGCCGTCGGTGAAGATCCCGGCGAGCTTGCCGTCCGTCTCTAGAATAACGGTCATGCCCAGCCCCTTGCGGGTCATTTCCATGAGGGCGTCCTTGAGCAGCGTGCCACGTTGTATCTGCGGCAATGCCTCCCCCGCGTGCATCACGTTCTCGACCTTGAGCAGCAGCCGGCGGCCCAGGGCGCCACCGGGGTGGGAGAAAGCGAAATCCTCGGCGGTGAAGCCCCTGGCTTCCAGCAAGGCCACGGCCAGGGCGTCGCCCATGACCAGCGCCGCCGTGGTGGAAGAGGTGGGTGCCAGGTTCAGCGGGCAGGCTTCGTGTTCGACATGCACGTTGAGGTTCACCTCGGCGGCCTTGGCCAGCGGCGAGTCGGGATTGCCGGTGAGGCTGATCAGCTGGATGCCCAGGCGCTTGATCAGCGGCAGCAGGGTAACGATTTCATTGGTGGAGCCGGAGTTCGACAATGCCAGGATGATGTCGTCCCGAGTGATCATGCCCATGTCACCGTGGCTGGCTTCGGCAGGATGGACAAAAAACGCCGGGGTGCCGGTGCTGGCCAGGGTCGCGGCAATCTTGTTGCCGATGTGCCCGGATTTGCCCATGCCTACCACCACCACGCGGCCCTTGCTGGACAGAATCATCTCGCACGCGCGTACGAAATCAGCATCGATATGGGCCAGCAAACCTTGCACGGCTTCGAGTTCGAGGCGGAGGGTACGTTGTGCCGATTGAATCAGTTCGCTGGATTGGCTCATGTCAGAAATCGTATAGCCCGATGAAAAGGCGGCGATTATACCGGCAATGAACGATTCCCTCACGTTAGTTCGTCATGCTTTGTTCAGGCAGCCCCAACGCTTGACATGAAATGTGACGTTTTACCTCAAGCAAGGCTTAACGGGCGGGCGCCGGCCTTGGGCGCTTGGCCGTTGCAGTGATATAGTTCGCCGCCGGTTCGTGTGCCCGGCGTTACCGGCGTTTGTCGGCTGGCCGGGACATCCGAATATGAGGCTGCATCGCAAGGAGTTTAGATGAGTGCCGACAACGCCTACGCGGTCGAGCTGAAGGGGCTGTCCTTCAAGCGAGGGACGCGCAGCATTTTTAATGACATCGATATTCGCATCCCACGCGGCAAGGTGACCGGCATCATGGGGCCTTCCGGCTGCGGCAAGACCACGCTGCTGCGCCTGATGGGGGCACAATTGCGCCCCAGCGCCGGCGAAGTCTGGGTCAATGGCCAGAATCTTCCGGAATTGTCGCGCAGCGATCTGTTCGATGCGCGCAAGCATATGGGCGTGCTGTTCCAGAGCGGTGCGCTGTTTACCGATCTCGACGTGTTCGAAAACGTGGCGTTTCCCCTGCGGGTCCATACGGAACTGCCGGAAGAGATAATCCGCGACATCGTCCTGCTCAAATTGCAGGCCGTCGGGCTGCGCGGTGCCCTGGAGCTAATGCCGGACGAACTGTCCGGTGGCATGAAGCGTCGGGTCGCGTTGGCTCGGGCGATTGCCCTCGATCCGCAGATCCTCATGTACGACGAGCCCTTCGTCGGGCAGGACCCTATCGCCATGGGCGTGCTGGTGCGCCTGATCCGCTTGCTCAACGATGCGCTGGGCATCACCAGTATCGTGGTGTCCCACGATCTGGCCGAAACCGCGAGCATCGCTGACTACATCTATGTGGTCGGCGATGGCCAGGTGCTGGGGCAGGGCACGCCCCAGGAGTTGAAGGATTCGGACAACCCGCGTATTCGCCAATTCATGAAAGGTGATCCGGACGGCCCGGTGGCGTTCCATTTTCCGGCCACGGATTACCGTACCGATCTGCTGGGGAAGCGCTGATGCGCAAGAAGTCATTAATAGAAAGAGTCCGCCTGTTCGGTCGCTCCGGCATCGACGTGGTGGCAGTGCTGGGGCGTTCCTCGCTGTTCCTGATGCATGCCTTGCTCGGTCGCAACTCGACCGGCGGCGGTTTTGGCCTGCTGGTCAAGCAACTGCATTCGGTGGGGGTGATGTCCCTGGTGATCATCGTCGTCTCGGGGATTTTCATCGGCATGGTCCTGGCGCTCCAGGGCTTCAGCATATTGTCCAGCTACGGTTCGGAGCAGGCGGTCGGGCAGATGGTTGCGCTGACCTTGCTGCGTGAGCTCGGCCCCGTGGTCACGGCACTGCTGTTTGCCGGGCGCGCCGGTTCAGCGTTGACGGCCGAAATCGGTAACATGAAGTCCACCGAACAGCTGTCCAGCCTGGAAATGATCGGGGTCGACCCGCTCAAGTACATCATTGCCCCGCGCTTGTGGGCCGGCTTCATTTCCCTGCCGGTGCTGGCAATGATCTTCAGCGTCGTGGGGATCTGGGGCGGCTCATGGGTTGCCGTCGATTGGCTGGGGGTCTATGAAGGCTCCTACTGGGCCAACATGCAGAACAGCGTCGATTTTCTCGACGATGTGCTCAACGGTGTGATCAAGAGTGCCGTATTCGCTTTCGTGGTGACCTGGATCGCCGTGTTTCAAGGTTATGACTGTGAGCCCACGTCAGAGGGGATCAGCCGTGCCACAACCAAGACCGTGGTATACGCCTCGTTGGCCGTCCTGGGCCTTGACTTTATTCTGACCGCCTTGATGTTTGGAGATTTCTGATGCAAAACCGCACCCTGGAAATCGGTGTCGGCCTTTTCCTGCTGGCTGGCATCCTGGCTTTGCTGTTGCTGGCCCTGCGGGTCAGTGGACTGGCGCCGACCGCAAGCACCGATACTTATAAACTTTATGCTTATTTTGACAATATCGCCGGTTTGACGGTCAGAGCCAAGGTGACCATGGCCGGTGTGACCATCGGCAAGGTCACGGCAATCGATCTGGATCGCGACAGTTTCACCGGTCGGGTGACGCTGCAGCTGGAAAAGCGCGTGGATAACCTGCCGACTGACTCCACTGCATCTATTCTCACGGCTGGGCTGTTGGGTGAGAAATACATCGGTATCAGCGTGGGCGGGGAAGACACCCTGCTCAAGGATGGCGGGACCATTCACGACACGCAGTCGTCGCTGGTGCTTGAGGACCTGATCGGTAAATTCCTGCTCAATACCGTTAGCAAAGACGCCAAATGAGGAGCTTTTGAATGATCTCTATCCTTCGACGCAGCCTGCTGGTCCTGCTGGCGGCGCTGCCGCTGATGGGCAACGCCGTGGCGGCGCCTTCGGCGCACGACATCATCAAGACGACCACCGACCAACTGTTGGCCGATCTGTCGGCGAACAAGGAAAAGTACAAGCAGGACCCGAGCGCATTCTACGAGTCCTTGAATCGTATCGTCGGGCCGGTGGTGGATGCCGACGGTATTTCCAAGAGCATCATGACCGTCAAGTATTCGCGCAAGGCTACGCCCGCGCAGATGACCCGCTTCCAGGAAAACTTCAAGCGCAGCCTGTTCCAGTTCTATGGCAACGCCTTGCTCGAGTACAACAACCAGGGGATCACGGTCGACCCGGCCAAGGATGAGTCAGGCGAGCGCACCAGCGTCGGCATGACGGTCAAGGGCAACAATGGCGCCGTTTACCCGGTTTCCTACACACTCGAGAAAATCAACGGCGAGTGGAAAGTACGCAACGTGATCATCAACGGCATCAACATCGGCAAGTTGTTCCGTGACCAGTTCGCCGATGCGATGCAGCGCAATGGCAATGACCTGGACAAGACCATCAACGGTTGGGCCGGTGAAGTCGCCAAGGCCAAGGAAGTTGCCGAAGACGCCCAAGAGAAGCAGCAACAATGAATGAGCCGGTGAGTGAATCGGCCATTCGCCTGAGCGAGGCCGGCGAGCTGCTGCTCAGTGGCGTGCTGGATTACCGTACCGGCCCTGGTTTGCGCAAGCAGGGCCAGGCGCTGATCAAGTCCGCGAGGGCCGCTGAACTGGTAATCGACTGTTCGGGTGTGCAGAAGTCCAGCAGCGTCGGCCTGTCGCTACTGCTGTGCTTCATGCGCGACGCCAGGGCCGCCGGCAAGACGTGGAGCATCCGCGGGATGCCCGAAGACATGCGCGAAATAGCCCAGGTCAGCGAATTGACCGAGCTGTTGGCGCATCCCTGACCCACATCGCTGGAAGCGCCCCCTGTCAGAGTCCTGCTTCGCGGGGTTCGCAGGCGCGGGGCTTTTTTGTATGATGTGCGACCCGTGCGCACAGGGCGCCGATTGAGGTTGAGCATGCAGGCTGTAGAAGTGAAGAGCTTTCTTGAAGGAAAGCTGCCTGATACGCAGGTAGAAGTTGAAGGCGAAGGCTGCAACTTCCAGTTGAACGTGATCAGCGATGAACTGGCGGCGTTGAGCCCAGTGAAGCGTCAGCAGAGCATCTATGCCCATTTGAACCCATGGATCGCCGATGGCAGCATCCACGCGGTCACGATGAAATTTTTCAGCCGCGCGGCCTGGGCCGAGCGCACCTGAGCCCAAGGGCCTCGAGATTCTTATGGATAAACTGATTATTACCGGCGGCGTTCGTCTTGATGGCGAAATCCGTATTTCCGGGGCAAAGAACTCCGCCCTGCCGATCCTGGCCGCGACGCTGCTGTGCGATGGCCCGGTGACCGTGGCCAACCTGCCGCACCTGCACGACATCACCACGATGATCGAGCTGTTCGGTCGCATGGGCATTGAGCCTGTAATCGACGAGAAGCTCAGCGTCGAAATCGACCCGCGCACCATCAAGACCCTGATCGCGCCGTACGAACTGGTGAAGACCATGCGTGCGTCGATCCTGGTACTCGGCCCGATGGTCGCTCGTTTCGGTGAAGCCGAAGTCGCCTTGCCTGGCGGTTGCGCCATCGGTTCGCGTCCGGTGGACCTGCACATCCGAGGCCTCGAAGCCATGGGCGCGGTGATCGACGTCGAAGGCGGCTACATCAAGGCCAAGGCGCCTGAAGGCGGCCTGCGTGGCGCGCATTTCTTCTTCGACACCGTCAGCGTGACCGGTACCGAAAACATCATGATGGCCGCCGCCCTTGCCAAGGGCCGCAGCGTGCTGCAAAACGCTGCCCGCGAGCCTGAAGTCGTCGACCTGGCGAACTTCCTGATCGCCATGGGCGCCAGGATCAGCGGCGCCGGCACCGACACCATCACCATCGATGGCGTCGAGCGCCTGCACTCGGCCACCTATAAAGTGATGCCGGACCGTATCGAAACCGGCACCTACCTGGTAGCCGCCGCCGTCACCGGTGGTCGCGTCAAGGTCAAGGACACCGATCCGACCATCCTCGAGGCCGTCCTGGAAAAACTCAAGGAAGCCGGTGCCGAAGTCACCTGCGGTGAGGACTGGATCGAAGTGAACATGCACGGCAAGCGGCCGAAAGCCGTCAACGTGCGGACCGCTCCATACCCGGCGTTCCCGACTGACATGCAGGCGCAGTTCATCTCCCTCAACGCCATTGCCGAAGGCACGGGCGCGGTGATCGAGACGATCTTCGAAAACCGTTTCATGCACGTCTACGAGCTGCACCGCATGGGCGCCAGGATCCAGGTCGAAGGCAACACGGCCATCGTCACCGGGACCGAAAAACTGAAAGGCGCGCCTGTCATGGCGACCGACCTGCGGGCTTCGGCCAGCCTGGTCATCTCTGCACTGGTTGCCGAAGGCGACACGCTGATCGACCGCATCTACCACATCGACCGTGGCTACGAGTGCATCGAAGAGAAGCTGCAGATGCTCGGCGCCAAGATCCGTCGCGTACCGGGCTAGTACCGGCTGAACGGGCACAAGGAGGTGCCCTCTGATTTCGTTTCACATCGAGGGTGGTTGCACCCTCGATGTCTGTCTGGCGCCGCTTGCGACCAGGCATGAGTACCTTGATAAGGACTGACGTTTCCCATGTTGACCATCGCACTGTCCAAGGGCCGCATCCTTGACGACACCCTGCCGCTTCTGGCCGAAGCGGGCATCGTGCCGACCGAGAATCCGGACAAGAGCCGCAAGCTGATCATTTCTACGACCCAGGCCGACGTGCGCTTGTTGATCGTGCGCGCCACCGATGTGCCGACCTATGTGGAACATGGCGCCGCCGATCTGGGCGTAGCCGGCAAGGACGTGCTGATGGAGTATGGCGGCCAGGGCCTTTACGAGCCGCTGGACCTGCGGATCGCCCGCTGCAAGCTCATGACCGCCGGCAAGGTCGGCGCCTCCGAGCCCAAGGGCCGCCTGCGGGTGGCGACCAAGTTCGTCAACATTGCCAAGCGTTACTACGCCGAACAAGGCCGTCAGGTCGACATCATCAAGCTCTACGGTTCGATGGAGCTGGCGCCGCTGATCGGCCTGGCGGATAAGATCATCGACGTCGTCGACACCGGCAATACGTTACGGGCCAATGGTCTTGAGCCGCAGGATTTCATCGCCGACGTCACCTCCCGGCTGGTCGTCAACAAGGCTTCGATGAAAATGCAGCACGCCCGCATCCAGGCTCTGATCGATACCCTGCGCAAGGCAGTGGAATCGCGACACCGCGGCTGATTCACCTGCGCGACTTCTGCGTCGCGCCCGTCTATCCGCGTCATAGCCAATTTTCTCAGGTGCCCACGCGAATGGACTGGTAGCTTAGGGCGCCTGAGCATTTGCCATTAATGAGGCCCTCGCCATGACCGCTCCCACCTCGATTCGCCGACTCAACGCTGCCGACCCGGATTTCGCACATCATCTGGATCATCTGCTGAGCTGGGAGAGTGTGTCCGACGACTCGGTCAATCAGCGTGTGCTCGACATTATCAAAGCCGTACGCGAGCGTGGTGATGCCGCACTGGTGGAGTTCACCCAGAAGTTCGACGGCCTGCAAGTCGCCTCGATGGCCGACCTGATCCTGCCGCGCGAGCGCCTGGAGCTTGCCCTGACCCGAATCACCGTGCCCCAGCGCGAAGCCTTGGAAAAAGCTGCGTCCCGCGTGCGCAGCTATCACGAAAGACAGAAGCAGGATTCCTGGAGCTACACCGAAGCCGATGGCACGGTGCTTGGCCAGAAGGTCACGCCGCTGGACCGCGCCGGCCTGTATGTGCCGGGTGGCAAGGCCTCCTATCCGTCTTCGGTGTTGATGAACGCGATTCCGGCCAAGGTGGCTGGCGTGACCGAAGTGGTCATGGTCGTCCCGACCCCGCGCGGGGAAATCAACGAACTGGTGTTGGCGGCCGCCTGCATCGCCGGCGTCGACCGAGTGTTCACCATCGGCGGTGCGCAGGCCGTGGCTGCGTTGGCCTATGGCACCGAAAGCGTGCCGCGGGTCGACAAGGTGGTCGGGCCGGGCAATATCTATGTCGCCACCGCCAAGCGCCACGTATTTGGCCAGGTCGGCATCGACATGATCGCCGGCCCTTCGGAGATCCTCGTGGTCTGCGACGGCCAGACCGACCCGGACTGGATCGCCATGGACCTGTTCTCACAGGCCGAGCACGACGAAGATGCCCAGGCCATCCTGGTCAGTCCGGATGCCGGGTTCCTCGACAAGGTCGCTGCCAGTATCGTTAAGCTGCTGCCGACCATGGACCGCGCCGAGATCATCAACACCTCGATCAATGGCCGTGGAGCGCTGATCAAGGTCGAAGACATGGAGCAGGCCATCGAGGTCGCCAACCGCATCGCGCCGGAACACCTGGAGTTGTCGGTGGCCGACCCGCAAGCCTGGCTGCCGAAGATTCGCCATGCCGGTGCGATCTTCATGGGCCGTCACACGTCCGAGGCATTGGGTGATTATTGCGCGGGCCCCAACCACGTGCTGCCGACCTCCGGCACCGCGCGTTTCTCGTCGCCGCTGGGCGTTTACGATTTCCAGAAACGTTCGTCGATCATCTTCTGCTCCGAGCAGGGCGCGTCCGAACTGGGCAAGACCGCTTCGGTGCTGGCCCGCGGCGAATCGCTGAGCGCCCACGCCCGTAGCGCCGAGTACCGCATTCTTGACGAGCCATCCATTGAAGGGCAGGGGAACTGAAATGAGTAAATTCTGGAGCCCGTTCGTCAAGAACCTGGTGCCCTACGTGCCGGGTGAACAGCCGAAGCTGACCCGGCTGGTCAAGCTCAACACCAACGAAAATCCCTACGGCCCATCGCCCAAGGCCTTGGCCGCGATGCAGACCGAGCTGAACGACAATCTGCGCCTGTATCCGGACCCCAACAGTGATTTGCTGAAAAGCGCCGTGGCCCGGTATTACGCAGTGCAGACCAACCAGGTGTTCCTGGGCAACGGTTCGGATGAAGTGCTGGCGCACATTTTCCACGGCTTGTTGCAGCACGATCAGCCGTTGTTGTTCCCGGACATCAGCTACAGCTTCTATCCGGTTTATTGCGGGCTGTACGGTATCCAGTTCGATGCGGTGCCGCTGGATGAGCAATTCCGGATCGACCCGGCCGACTACGCCAAGCCTAATGGCGGGATCATTTTCCCCAACCCGAATGCGCCGACAGGCTGCCTGCTCGCGCTGGAAGCGGTCGAGCAGATCCTAAAGGCCAGCCCGGATTCGGTGGTGGTGGTCGACGAGGCCTATATCGACTTCGGCGGCGAGACGGCCATCAGCCTGGTGGATCGTTATCCGAACCTGCTGGTGACACAAACCCTGTCCAAGTCACGCTCGCTGGCGGGGCTGCGCGTGGGCCTGGCGGTGGGCCATCCGGACTTGATCGAAGCATTGGAGCGGATCAAGAACAGCTTCAACTCCTACCCGCTGGATCGCCTGGCGAATGTCGGCGGCGCGGCAGCGTTCGATGATCGCGAGTATTTTGACCAGACCTGCCGGTCGGTCATCGAGCACCGCGAATGGGTAGTTGGGCAGCTTGAAGCCAGGGGTTTTGAAGTACTGCCGTCGGCGGCCAACTTCATCTTCGCCCGTCACCCCCGACATGACGCGGCGGGGCTGGCGGCGAAACTGCGCGAGAAGGGCGTGATCGTGCGGCATTTCAAGCAGGCGCGCATCGCCCAGTTCCTGCGGATCAGCATCGGCACACCGGAGCAGAACCAGGCACTGATCGAGGCTATGGGCGAGCTCTAACCTTCAACACGGCCCTGTGGGAGCGAGCCTGCTCGCGATGGCTGACTGTCTGTCACTTCAAGGGTGGCTGAACTGACGCTTTCGCGAGCAGGCTCGCTCCCACATGTGTGTTCCAGGGTGTCCAACAGATCGGCAACACAGCCAAATCCCCTGTGGGAGCGAGCTTGCTCGCGATGGCTGAGTGTCTGTCACTTCAAGAGTGGCTGAACCGACGCTTTCGCGAGCAAGCTCGCTCCCACATGTGTTTCAGAGTGTCCGGAAGGTCAGCAACACAGCCAAATCCCCTGTGGGAGCGAGCCTGCTCGCGAAGGCTGAGTGTCTGTCACTTCAAGGGTGGCTGAACCGACGCTTTCGCGAGCAAGCTCGCTCCCACATGTGTTTCCCAGGGTGTCCAACAGATCGGCAACATAGCCAATCCCCTGTGGGAGCGAGCCTGCTCGCGATGGCTGACTGTCTGTCACTTCAAGGGTGGCTGAACTGACGCTTTCGCGAGCAGGCTCGCTCCCACATGTGTGTTCCAGGGTGTCCAACAGATCGGCAACACAGCCAAATCCCCTGTGGGAGCGAGCTTGCTCGCGATGGCTGAGTGTCTGTCACTTCAAGAGTGGCTGAACCGACGCTTTCGCGAGCAAGCTCGCTCCCACATGTGTTTCAGAGTGTCCGGAAGGTCAGCAACACAGCCAAATCCCCTGTGGGAGCGAGCCTGCTCGCGAAGGCTGAGTGTCTGTCACTTCAAGGGTGGCTGAACCGACGCTTTCGCGAGCAAGCTCGCTCCCACATGTGTTTCCCAGGCTGTCCAACAGATCGGCAACATAGCCAATCCCCTGTGGGAGCGAGCCTGCTCGCGATGGCTGACTGTCTGTCACTTCAAGGGTGGCTGAACTGACGCTTTCGCGAGCAGGCTCGCTCCCACATGTGTTTCCAGGCGGGCCGGAGGTTGGCAACACAGCAAATCGCCTGTGGGAGCGAGCCTGCTCGCGAAGGCGTCGGCTCAGCTCCCGCAGTTTTCGAGCCTCACTCGTGATGCGGCTCACCCAGGAATGTCAGCGAAGTAAACACCCCGCGCGTCGCCACGTCCTTGTTGTCCTTGAGCGGGATTTCCATGCTTGCGGCGATCACGTTCAAACCTTCATTGCGCACCAGCACCTTGGCCCGGCCTTCGGCGTCGGTTTCAGTGCTCACGGTGTTCGGTGCGCTGCGGTAGTCGCCGACCAGCTTCACGCCGGCCGCCGGTTTGCCGTCGAGCAGCACCCGCACCGGCAGCGATTGGCCGGGGCCGACGGTCAGCGGGTCGACTTCCGGCAGGATCACGAACTTGATCGGTTCGAGCTTCGGCAGCTTGGCGCCCGGCTCGTAGATCGCCAGGCTGTATTTGAAGGTCTGGGTTGATTCAATCGCCCCAGGCACTTTGCTGCGGCCTTCGTTGGTCCATTTCTTGTCGGCGGTCTGCGACCACATGCCGTTGTCCAGGGCGACCGCTAGCACGGCCGGCGGCTTGAGCGGCTGCAGGCGCGCGTGGTCCGACAAACGCTCCACCGTGACCGGGATCATCTTGCCGCCGAGGTCGTAGGCCCAGGCGCCACTGATTTTCTGCGCCTTGAAGGCGTTGTCTTCGGCGCCGTGGCCGTAGATCACCTCGATATTGCCGCGGCGTTGTTCGGTCCACAGGCCATGGGCCGAGGCGTCGATAGCCAGGAGCATACCGAGCAGGGCAAAGGTCTTGGGGTATTTCATGCTGATTTTCCTTTTTATAGATCGAGGGTGAGGCTGACAGTGACGTTGCGCGGATCGCCGGGGGTGATCCAGTAATTGCTGTAGGAGCGTTCGTAGTATTTTTCGTCGAGGACGTTGTTCAGGTTCAGGCCGACGGTGACGTTGTCACTGGCCTTGTAATGGGCCAGCAGATCCACGGTGTGGTAGGCCGGCAGTTCGAAGTCCTTGCCGGCCTCGCCCGAGCGATCACCGACATAAGTGAATGCCGCGCCAACGTCCGAGCCGCGCAGGTGGCCGTCCTGGAATTGGTAGACCCCCAGCAGGCTGCCGCTGCGCTTGGCGACGCCGAGGATCCGGCTGCCCTCGGGAATCTGCTCGTCGCCCTTGGTCACTTCGGCATCGATGTAGGCGAAGGCGCCAATTACCCGCACGGCGTCGGTCACCTGGCCGGTGATCTGCAGGTCGATGCCCTGGCTGCGGGCCTTGCCCACGGCGCGGCTGAAGTCGGTTCCGGCGACTTGGGTCAGGACGTTTTCCTTCTCTATATGAAAAGCCGCCAGGGTGGTGCTCAGGCGATCGTCGAATAGCTCACTCTTGATTCCGAGTTCATAACCGACACCTTCCTCCGGGTCGAAGGTCTTGCCACTGGCATCCAGGCCGTTATTGGGCTTGAACGAAGTGGAGGCGTTGGCGAACAGCCCGACTTCAGGCGTCAGTTGATACAGCAGCCCCGCGCGTTGCGTCAGGGCGTCATGGCGCTGACGGCTGGTGACGTCGTTGACATGATTGTCGATGCTCTGCTCGAAGTGCTCGTAACGCACGCCAAGCAGGCCGCGCAGTTTGTCGGTGAAGACGATTTGGTCTTGCAGGTTCAGGGCCCTGCTTTCGACATGCTCGAAGAAATCCGTGCCGGAGCGCGTGCCGTTGGGTTTCGGCTGGCCGTAGATCGGGTTGTAAATGTCGATGGGATAAGCGCTGCCGGCGATGGTCGTCACGCGCTCGTTCTTGCGGTAGTCCTCGTATTCCGTACCGATCAGCAGTTCATGTTGCCAAGGGCCGAGGTCGAACTGGCCGCGCAGTTCCAACTGAGTGATGCTGTCGTGCCAATCGTTGTCGCGCTCGCGGTAGCGACGGTTCACGGTGTGGCCGTCGGCGTTCAGGGCGCGCGCCTCTGAGGCGAAGCCCCAGAGTTCACCCTGCTTGTAATGGCTGGCCAGACGCAGTTGCCAGGTATCGTTGAGCTGATGCTCAAGGGCGGCCTGGAGCATGTTGTTGTGATTGTCGATGTCGCCGTCGTTGGGTTCGCCGAGGAAAGTCGAGCGTGAGACGCCACCCCAGCGATTATTCGGAGCGACGATGCCGCGATCGAACGTCGAGCTGTGGCGCACGACTTCGCTTTCCACCAGCAGTCGAGTGTCCGGGCTCAGTTGCCAACTGATGGACGGGGCCACGAAGACGCGCTTGCTGTCGACGTGATCACGGAAGCTGTGGTTGTCCTCCACCGCCAGGTTTACTCGCGAAAGCAGGTTGCCTTCGGCGTCCAGTGGCGTATTGACGTCCAGCGCGGTGCGATAGCGGTCCCAGCTGCCTGCGCTGGTCTGCAGTGTGGTGAAGGCTTCGGGTTGGGGTTTCTTGGTGACAATATTCACCGTCCCGCCAGGGTCTCCCCGACCATAAAGGCTGGCCGCCGGGCCCTTCAGAACTTCGATGCGTTCGATATTGGCGGCGTCCGGGGTGCTTGGGTAACCGCGGTTGGCGCTGAAGCCATCCTTGTAGAACTCCGACGTGGTAAAGCCGCGCACGCTGTATTCATAAAGCGTCAGGCCGCCGAAATTGTTCTGCTTCGATACGCCACCGGCATATTCCAGCGCCCGTTCGACGCTGGTGCTGCCCAGGTCCTTGAGCACGCTGGCAGGAATCACGCTGATGGATTGGGGTACGTCACGCAGGGCGGTGTCGGTTTTGGTCGCGCTGGCGGAGCGGGTGGCGCGATAACCTGAAACGGGGCCGGTAGGGGATTCGTACTCGGACGTGACGTTGATGGCGTCCAGTTCCAGGGGCTGACTTTCTTCGGCGAAGGCGGGATCACCGAGCAGGCCCAGGGCGAGGCTGGCAGCGGAAATCCGTTTGAAGGATGACATGTTATGTTGTTCCAATTTTTAGTATTGAAACAATATAACACTACTAATGAGAATTTATGCTATTTCTGGCTCCTGCGATTCGCGGATAGTTTTTGTGGCGAGGGAGCTTGCTCCCGCTGGGTCGGTCCGACGCTTCGGGCGAAGCGGCCCCAGCAGGATCGGATGCGGTCGGTCTGATAGTTTTGAGGTGACAGGTTTTAGGGCCGCTGCGCGACCCAGCGGGAGCAAGCTCCCTCGCCACGGGGGGATGCAGTTTTACTCTTCTTCCTTGAGCACCACGGGTGCCGGCGGTGGACGCAGGCCGATCTCGGCGGTGAGCTTGAGCTCCTTGCCGTTGCGCATCACCTGGATGGTGACCTTGTCGGTGGGCTTGATCCGCGCCACCTGGTTCATCGAGCGGCGGCCGTCGCCGGCCGGTTCGCCGTCGATGCTGAGGATCACGTCGCCCAATTGCAGGCCGGCTTTCTGGGCCGGACCGTCGCGGAAAATCCCCGCCACGACGATGCCGGGGCGCCCGGACAAGCCAAAGGACTCCGCCAGTTCCTGGGTCAGCGGCTGGACTTCAATGCCCAACCAGCCGCGAATCACCTGGCCGTGCTCGATGATCGACTTCATCACCTCCATGGCCAGCTTCACCGGAATGGCGAAGCCAATGCCCTGGCTGCCGCCGGACTTGGAGAAGATCGCCGTATTGATCCCGGTGAGATTGCCATTGGCATCCACCAGCGCACCACCGGAGTTACCGGGATTGATCGCGGCGTCGGTCTGGATGAAATCCTCGTAGTTGTTCAGGCCCAACTGGTTGCGACCGGTGGCGCTGATGATCCCCATGGTTACGGTCTGGCCGACGCCGAACGGGTTGCCGATCGCCAGGGCCACGTCGCCAATACGGATGCTGTCGGAACGGCCGATGGTGATTGCCGGCAGGTTTTTCAAATCGATCTTCAGCACGGCCAGATCGGTTTCCGGGTCGCTGCCGATCACCCGCGCCAGGGTTTCACGACCGTCCTTGAGTGCCACCACGATCTGGTCGGCACCACTGGTGACGTGGTTGTTGGTCAGGATGTAGCCTTCCGGGCTCATGATGACGCCCGAGCCCAGGCTTGATTCCATGCGCTTCTGCTTGGGGGAATTGTCACCAAAGAAGCGTCGGAATTGCGGGTCCTCGAACAGCGGGTGACCGGACTTGTTGACGACCTTGGTGGTGTACAGGTTGACCACCGCCGGCGCGGCGAGGGTCACCGCATCCGCATAGGACACGGGGCCCTGCTGCGGAGCCTTGGCCTGCGGTGCCTGTTGCAGATTGACGTCGAGGCTTGGCAAGCCGACCCATTCCGGGTAGCGCTGGATAATCAGTAGTGCGACAAGTACGCCGGCCAACAGCGGCCAGCCGGAAAAACGCAGCGCCTTGAGCATTAAGCACGTCCTACAAAGGTTGCAGGCGGAATGGGACCGCCCATAATGTCGCGCATTATACGAGGCCGCGCACGCCTCTGAACGGGATATTTAGGAGTCTTTTTATGGCCGTAGCCCTGAGCACCCTGGTTGAAGAAGCGGACCGGTACCTGGCAAGCAGCCGGGTCGCCGATTACTGCCCCAATGGCTTGCAGGTCGAGGGCGCGCCGCAGGTGATGCGCATCGTCAGCGGCGTGACCGCCAGCCAGGCACTGCTCGACGCCGCCGTGGAGGCCAGCGCCGACCTGGTGCTGGTGCATCATGGTTATTTCTGGAAGGGTGAGAACCCGTGCATCACCGGCATGAAGCAGCGGCGCCTGAAAACGCTGCTCAAGCACGAAATCAGCCTCCTGGCTTACCACCTGCCGCTGGATCTGCACCCCGAGGTGGGCAATAACGTGCAACTGGCCCGGCAGCTGGACATCACCGTCGAGGGGCCGCTGGATCCGGAGAATCCGAAAATCGTCGGCCTGGTCGGCTCCTTGTCCGAGCCGATGACGCCCCGGGATTTCGCCCGCAAGGTCCAGGAAGTGATGGGGCGCGAGCCGTTGTTGATCGAAGGCGAGCAGATGATCCGCCGGGTGGGCTGGTGCACCGGCGGCGGCCAGGGCTACATTGATCAGGCGGTACTCGCCGGGGTTGACCTGTATCTCAGCGGCGAAGCGTCGGAGCAGACCTTCCACAGCGCCCGGGAGAACGGCATCAGCTTCATCGCCGCCGGGCATCATGCGACCGAGCGCTACGGCGTCCAGGCGCTGGGTGACTATCTGGCGCGACGCTTCGCGCTGGAGCACATCTTCATCGATTGCCCGAATCCCATCTGACTGCTGGTCACCCCTGTGGGAGCGAGCCTGCTCGCGAAAGCGTTATAACAGACACATGGGTATTGACTGACGCACCGCTTTCGCGAGCGGGCTCGCTCCCACATTGATACCTGAACGCGCCCGAACCCGCAGGCATATCCATATGCTGTTTCGATCTAGTTGGCGCCCTGATTAGAAGAGGTCGCTGTGCTAGGATTCCCCGCTCGAACACGGCCCGCTGGCCGTTCATAAGAAAGCTTTCGTGAGTAGCCATGGTCGACAAACTGACGCATCTGAAACAGCTGGAGGCGGAAAGCATCCACATTATCCGCGAGGTGGCCGCCGAGTTCGATAACCCGGTGATGCTGTACTCCATCGGTAAAGACTCCGCCGTGATGCTGCACCTGGCACGCAAGGCGTTTTTCCCCGGCAAGCTGCCGTTTCCGGTGATGCACGTCGACACCCGCTGGAAATTCCAGGAGATGTACAAGTTCCGCGACAAGATGGTCGAAGAACTGGGCTTGGACCTGATCACCCACATCAACCCGGACGGCGTCGCGCAGAACATCAACCCGTTCACCCACGGTAGCGCCAAGCACACCGACATCATGAAGACCGAGGGCCTGAAGCAGGCGCTCGACAAGCATGGTTTCGACGCTGCATTCGGCGGCGCCCGTCGCGATGAAGAGAAGTCCCGCGCCAAGGAGCGCGTCTACTCGTTCCGCGACAGCAAGCACCGCTGGGACCCGAAGAACCAGCGCCCCGAGCTGTGGAACGTCTATAACGGCAAGGTCAACAAGGGGGAGTCGATCCGCGTCTTCCCGCTGTCGAACTGGACCGAGCTGGACATCTGGCAGTACATCTACCTCGAAGGTATCCCGATCGTGCCGCTGTACTTCGCCGCCGAGCGGGAAGTGATCGAGAAGAACGGCACGCTGATCATGATCGACGACGAGCGCATCCTCGAGCACCTGTCCGATGAAGACAAGGCGCGCATCGTCAAGAAGAAAGTGCGTTTCCGTACCCTTGGCTGCTACCCGTTGACGGGCGCGGTGGAGTCCGAGGCCGAAAGCCTGACGGACATCATTCAGGAAATGCTCCTGACGCGAACTTCCGAGCGCCAGGGCCGGGTCATCGACCACGATGGCGCAGGCTCGATGGAAGACAAGAAACGTCAGGGTTATTTCTAAGGGGTTGTCATGTCGCACGCATCTGATTTGATCAGCGAGGACATCCTCGCCTACCTGGGCCAGCACGAACGTAAAGAGCTGCTGCGCTTTTTGACCTGCGGTAACGTCGACGACGGCAAGAGCACCCTGATCGGGCGCCTGCTGCACGACTCGAAGATGATCTACGAAGATCATCTGGAAGCGATCACTCGCGATTCGAAGAAAGTCGGCACCACCGGTGACGACATCGACTTGGCGTTGCTGGTCGACGGCCTGCAGGCCGAGCGCGAGCAAGGCATCACCATCGATGTCGCCTACCGCTATTTCTCCACCGCCAAGCGTAAATTCATCATCGCCGACACGCCCGGCCATGAGCAGTACACCCGCAACATGGCCACCGGTGCCTCCACCTGTGACCTGGCGATCATCCTCGTGGACGCCCGCTACGGCGTGCAGACCCAGACCCGTCGCCACAGCTTCATCGCCTCGTTGCTGGGCATCAAGCACATCGTCGTGGCCATCAACAAGATGGACCTCAAGGACTTCGACCAGGGCGTATTCGAGTCGATCAAGGCCGACTACCTGAAATTCGCCGAAGGCTTGAAGATGAAGCCCACCAGCATGCACTTCGTGCCGATGTCGGCGCTCAAGGGCGACAACGTGGTGAACAGGTCCGAGCGTTCGCCGTGGTACACCGGCCAGTCGCTGATGGAAATTCTCGAGACCGTGGAAGTGGCGGGCGACCGCAACTTCTCCGACCTGCGTTTCCCGGTGCAGTACGTCAACCGTCCGAACCTGAACTTCCGCGGTTTCGCCGGCACCCTTGCCAGTGGCATCGTGCACAAGGGCGACGAAGTGGTAGTGCTGCCGTCGGGCAAGAGCAGCCGCGTGAAATCCATCGTCACCTTCGAGGGCGAGCTGGAACACGCCGGCCCAGGCCAGGCTGTGACGTTGACCATGGAAGACGAGATCGATATCTCCCGTGGCGACCTGCTGGTACACGCCGACAACGTTCCGCCGGTGACCGACAGCTTCGAAGCGATGCTGGTGTGGATGGCCGAAGAGCCGATGCTGCCGGGCAAGAAGTACGACATCAAGCGCGCCACCAGTTACGTGCCCGGCTCGATTGCCAGCATCGTCAACAAGGTCGATGTGAACACCCTTGAGGAAGGCCCGGCCAGCGCGTTACAGCTCAACGAAATCGGCAAGGTGAAGATCGCCCTGGATGCGCCGATCGCCCTGGACGGTTACGAGAGCAACCGCACCACGGGCGCCTTCATCATCATCGACCGCCTGACCAACGGCACCGTCGGTGCCGGCATGATCGTCGCCCAGCCGCTGGCCCACGGCAGCAGTACGCACCATGGCAAACTGGCCCATGTGTCGGTGGAAGAACGCACCCAGCGCTTCGGCCAGCAGCCGGCCACCGTGCTGTTCAGCGGCCTGTCGGGCGCGGGCAAGAGCACGCTGGCCTATGCGGTGGAGCGCAAGCTGTTCGACATGGGCCGCGCGGTGTTCGTGCTCGATGGTCAAAACCTGCGTCACGACCTGAATAAAGGCTTGCCGCAGGACCGTGCCGGGCGCACCGAGAACTGGCGTCGTGCGGCTCACGTCGCCCGTCAGTTCAACGAAGCGGGCCTGTTGACCCTGGCCGCGTTCGTTGCACCGAGTGCCGAAGGGCGCGAGCAGGCCAAGGACCTGATCGGCCGCGAGCGCCTGCTGACAGTCTACGTCCAGGCCTCGCCGACGGTGTGCGCCCAGCGTGATCCGCAAGGGCTGTACGCCGCCGCCGGCGACAACATCCCGGGCGAGTCCTTCCCGTATGACGTGCCGCTGGATGCTGATCTTGTGATCGACACCCAGTCGCTGACCCTGGAAGAGAGCGTCAAGCAGGTGCTGGATCTGCTGCGCAAGCGTGGGGCGATCTAAGGATCAGCGCTGTAAATGAAAAGCCCGCAGATGAGTGATCATCCGCGGGCTTTTTTGTTGTCTGGAAAATTGCTATCGCGAGCAAGCTCGCTCCCACAGTAGATTCGTGGCGCTCACACATACCCTGTGGGAGCGAGCTTGCTCGCGATGAGGCCTGTACAGTCACCTCAAGACTTGGCGGGATGCTCGCGATGCATCTGCTCAAGCAGCGCATCCTTGTCCTGCCACAACTGGTTGATCCAGCCCTGGAATTCCAGGCGATACTCCCCATCCTGGTCGTAGCTTTTGCCGATGAACTGCGGTGGGATCTTCAGCTCCTGGAAATGCACCACCACCTCGCCAACGTTGCCGCAGAGCAAATCCCAATAGCCCGGACGACCGCCCGGATAATGGATCGTCACGTTGATGATCGACTCCAGTTGCTCGCCCATCGCATCAAGCACAAACGCGATGCCGCCGGCCTTGGGCTTGAGCAGGTAGCGAAACGGTGATTGTTGCTGGGCATGCTTACCCTCGGTGAAGCGCGTGCCTTCGACGAAATTGAAGATGCCCACGGGGTTGTTGCGAAATTTCGCGCAGGTCTTGCGGGTGGTTTCCAGGTCCTTGCCTTTCTTCTCCGGATGCTTTTCCAGGTACGTCTTGGAATAACGCTTCATGAACGGAAACCCCAGCGCCCACCAGGCCAGGCCGATCACCGGCACCCAGATCAGCTCCTGCTTGAGAAAGAACTTCAATGGGCGGATGCGTCGGTTCAGCACGTATTGCAGCACCATGATGTCGACCCAGCTCTGGTGGTTGCTGGTGATCAGGTACGAGTGCTGGTAGTCCAGGCCTTCCAGGCCGCTGAGGTGCCAGCGGGTGGGGCGTACCAGGTTCATCCAGGCCTTGTTGTTACTGATCCAGGCTTCATGGATGTGGCTCATCAGCCAGTCGGTGAAACGCTGGGCGGCGGGGAAGGGCAACAACAGCTTGAAGATCGCCACGACGAACAGCGGCGTACAGCAGGCGATGGTGTTCAGCGCCAACAGCAGCGAGGCAATGACGCCGCGCACGGGGGCAGGCAGGAAATCCAGCATTTAAATGTCCAGAGGTCGGTTGGCGGCTTGGATCGCTGTCAGGGCGATGGTGTACACGATGTCATCGACCTGGGCGCCGCGCGGCAGATCGTTCACCGGTTTGCGCAGGCCTTGCAGCATCGGCCCGAGGCTGACGCAGTCGGCGCTGCGCTGCACGGCCTTGTGGGTGGTGTTGCCGGTGTTCAGGTCCGGAAAAATGAACACCGTGGCGCGGCCAGCTACCTGGCTGTTGGGCGCCAACTGCCGGGCCACGGCCTCGTTGGCGGCGGCGTCGTATTGCAACGGCCCGTCGATCAGCAAGCCATGTTGTGCCTCGTGGGCCAGCAGGGTGGCTTCGCGGACCTTCTCCACTTCTTCACCGCTGGCCGATTCGCCGCTGGAATAGCTGAGCATCGCCACCCGTGGCGTGATGCCGAACGCTGCGGCTGAATCGGCGCTTTGCAGAGCGATTTCGGCCAGCTCCGCTGCACTGGGGTGCGGGTTCATCACGCAGTCGCCGTAGACCAGCACTTCCTCGGGAAACAGCATGAAAAATACCGAGGACACCAGCGAACAGCCGGGTGCGGTCTTGATCAGTTGCAACGCCGGGCGAATGGTATTGGCGGTGGAGTGGATGACCCCCGAGACAAGCCCGTCGACTTCATCCAGCGCCAGCATCATGGTGCCGATCACCACGGTGTCTTCCAGTTGCTGCTCGGCCATCGGTGCGTTCAGACTCTTGCTTTTGCGCAGCCGCACCATAGGTTCCACGTAGCGCTCGCGGATCGTATCCGGGTCGAGAATCTCCAACCCAGGCGGCAGTTCGATGCCTTGGGCGCGGGCCACCGCTTCAACGTCGGCCGGCTTGGCCAGCAACACGCAACGGGCGATGCCCCGAGCCTGGCAAATCGCAGCCGCCTGCACGGTCAGCGGTTCGCTGCCTTCGGGCAAGACGATACGCTTGTTGGCCGCTTGGGCGCGCTGGATCAGTTGGTAGCGGAACACCGCCGGCGACAGGCGCATTTCCCGTGGCGTGCCGCAGCGTTGGTGCAGCCAGTTGGCGTCGAGGTGACTGGCAACAAAATCGGTGATGATCTCCGCGCGTTCGCGGTCATCGATGGGGATTTCCTTGTTCAGGCTGTTGAGAAGGTTGGCGGTGTCGTAGGAGCCGGTGCTCACCGACAGCACCGGCAACCCCGCCTGCAAGGCGCCTCGGCACAAGTCCATGATGCGCGGGTCGGGCAGGGTGTCGCTGGTCAGCAGCAGGCCGGCCAGCGGCACGCCGTTGATCGCGGCCAGGCTCACGGCCAGGATGATGTCATCGCGATCGCCCGGGGTGACCACCAGTACGCCGGGCTTGAGCAGCTCCACCGTGTTGCGCATGGTGCGGGCGCAGATGATGATGTTGCTCATGCGCCGGGTTTCGTAGTCGCCGGCGTTGAGCACCTGCGCGCCCATCAGGTCGGCCACGTCGCGGGTGCGCGGGGCGTTGAGTTCGGGGCGAAAAGGGATGCAGCCGAGCAGGCGGAAGTCGCCGCTGCGCAGCAGGGGCGAGTGCTCCTTGAGCCGTGCTGAAAACGCTTCCATGCTTTCGTCGGTGCGCACCTTGTTGAGTATCACGCCGAGGACCTTCGGATCTTTCGGCCCGCCGAACAGTTGCGCCTGCAACTCGACACGACCGGACAGTTCGGTCAGCACTTCGTTTTCCGGCGCCGACACCAGGATCACCTCGGCGTCCAGGCTCTTGGCCAGGTGCAGGTTGACCCGGGCGGCGTAGCTGGCGCTGCGGGTCGGGACCATGCCCTCGACGACCAGCACGTCCTTGCCGATCGCGGCCTGTTGATACAGGGTGATGATTTCTTCCAGCAACTCATCGAGCTGGCCATCGCCGAGCATGCGCTCCACATGGGCCAGGCCCAGTGGTTGCGGCGGCTTGAGGCCGTGGGTACGGGCCACCAGCTCGGTGGAGCGTTCCGGGCCGGTATCGCCAGGGTGGGGCTGGGCGATGGGTTTGAAAAAGCCGACTTTCAGCCCGGCCCGTTCGAGGGTACGCACCAGCCCGAGGCTGATGGAGGTCAGACCCACACCAAAGTCGGTGGGCGCGATAAAAAAAGTCTGCATGCGGATTCTCTAGAGGGGCATGGCAAGGCTGCAGCCTATGACTGGCTGTCTACCGTCAATTCAGTCGCCAAGGTTAGCGCTAACCGGGCCTTGAGCGCACCAGCCGCAATCAAAGGGCTGGCCTATTTTTTCAGTACGTTGCGCCGGGTCCAGCACCCAGGCCCGGGATTGCCACGGTGGCTGGTGGCGCAGGTGCTGGGTGTGGCCGCAGGACAGCTCGGCCACCCAGTGCCCGTCCTCATCCTGATGGAAACCGGTGACCGTTGGTCTGTTCGAGCTAGCCCGTTTGTCCGGGTTCCGTTCGCTTTCGGGCAAATCCTTGTTTAGACTGGTCCGTTCTTCATTCTTATGCAAAAGGTCTCGCCCCATGCTGATCGCCGCCAATAAGGCTGTCTCCATCGACTATACCCTGACCAACGACGCTGGTGAGGTCATCGACAGCTCCGCCGGCGGCGCTCCGCTGGTCTACCTGCATGGCGCAGGCAACATCATCCCGGGCCTGGAAAAAGCCCTGGAAGGCAAAACCACCGGTGACGAGCTGAAAGTGGCCGTTGAGCCGGAAGACGCTTATGGCGAATATTCCGCCGAGCTGGTCAGCACCCTGAGCCGCAGCA
The DNA here is from genome assembly GCF_051132085.1 of Pseudomonas sp. R1-15. Lineage (NCBI taxonomy): Bacteria > Pseudomonadati > Pseudomonadota > Gammaproteobacteria > Pseudomonadales > Pseudomonadaceae > Pseudomonas > Pseudomonas sp. R1-15. The sequence goes on from NZ_CP071660.1 coordinate 989,693, forward strand.
TGTTCGAAGGCGTGGATGAGCTGGAAGTGGGCATGCAGTTCCACGCTTCGGCGCCTGATGGCCAGATGCAGATCGTCACTATCCGTGACCTCGACGGCGACGACGTGACTGTCGACGGCAACCACCCGTTGGCCGGTCAGCGCTTGAACTTCCAGGTCAAGATCGTCGACATCCGTGATGCCAGCCAGGAAGAAATCGCCCATGGCCACGTCCATGGTGAAGGCGGCCATCAGCACTGATTTCTGCGCTACGCTCAAGTTGACTGGAGAGGCGCCCTATGGCGCCTTTTTAGTCGCTTGCTGTTAGCATCGCCCATGGCTGTTTCGAAAAGATCCGCAAACCCTGGAGTTCGTCATGAGTGCTTTCCACGACCTTAAACTGCAAGCCCTGGATGGTCAGGAGCTTCCCCTCGCGCCATTCAAGGGCCAAGTCGTGCTGGTGGTCAACGTCGCCTCCAAATGTGGCCTGACGCCTCAGTACGCGGCGCTGGAAAATCTTTATCAGCAATACAAGGACCAGGGGTTCAGCGTGCTGGGCCTGCCCTGTAATCAGTTCGCCGGCCAGGAGCCGGGAACCGAGCAGGAGATCCAGGAATTCTGCAGCCTCAATTACGGCGTGACGTTCCCGCTGTCGAGCAAACTGGAAGTGAACGGCCACGACCGTCACCAGCTGTACCGTCTGTTGGCGGGTGAAGGTGCCGAGTTTCCCGGGGACATCACCTGGAACTTCGAAAAATTCCTGCTCGGCAAGGACGGTCGGGTGTTGGCGCGTTTCTCGCCGCGCACGCCGCCGGATGATCCTTCGGTCATCCAGGCAATTGAAAAAGCGCTGGCTTGAACCTCAGCTTGTGATTGCTCCGTGGGGAGGGAGCTTGCTCCCTCCCACAGGATGGTTGAGCCCATACCTCAGCGCGGCCTTTTGATCCTTAATCACTCCAATCAATAGTGCTACCCAGCGCTGTGCATGCCCCATATTATCGTCGTCATATCCGATCTGTGACCTCGTTTTCATGGAGTGCCCCATGCCTGTAAAAGCCCTGTTCAAACCCTTTCATCTCGGCGCGCTGGAATTGCCGACCCGGGTCGTGATGGCGCCGATGACGCGCTCCTTTTCGCCTGGCGGTGTGCCGAACTCCAAGGTGATCGAGTACTACCGTCGTCGCGCGGCGGCCGGGGTCGGCCTGATCATCACCGAGGGCACCACGGTCGGCCATCAGGCGTCCAATGGCTATCCGAACGTACCGCACTTCTATGGCGACGCCGCGCTGGCCGGCTGGAAAAAAGTGGTCGATGCCGTGCACGCCGAAGGCGGCAAGATTGTTCCGCAACTGTGGCATGTGGGCAACGTGCGGCGCCTCGGCACCGAGCCGGATGGCGCCGTGCCGGGCTACGGCCCGACTGAAAAACTCAAGGACGGCCAGGTCGTGGTCCATGGCATGACCCAGACGGACATCGACGAGGTCATTGCGGCATTCGCCCAAGCGGCAAAAGACGCCCAGAGCATCGGCATGGACGGGGTGGAAATCCACGGTGCCCACGGCTACCTGGTGGACCAGTTTTTCTGGGAAGGCAGTAACCAGCGCACCGACGGTTATGGCGGCAGTCTGGCCAACCGTTCGCGCTTCGCGATCGAGCTGATTCGCGCGGTGCGGGCTGCGGTAGGTGAGGGCTTCCCGATCATTTTCCGTTTTTCCCAATGGAAGCAGCAGGACTACACCGCGCGCCTGGTGCAGACGCCCGAAGCGCTGGGAGAATTTCTCAAGCCCCTGGCGGATGCCGGCGTGGATATCTTCCACTGTTCTACGCGTCGCTTCTGGGAGCCGGAATTCGAAGGCTCGGACCTGAACCTGGCCGGCTGGACCCGCAAGCTCACGGGCAAGCCCACTATTACCGTCGGCAGCGTCGGCCTTGATGGTGAGTTCCTGCAATTTATGGTGAACACCGACAAGGTTGCGCAACCGGCCAGCCTGGAGAATCTGCTCGAGCGCCTGAACAAGGAGGAATTCGATCTGGTGGCGGTGGGGCGCGCGCTGCTGGTGGATCCGGACTGGGCGCAGAAAGTGCGTGAAGGGCGCGAACAGGAGATCCTGCCGTTCAGCCGCGAGGCGTTGATGACCTTGGTCTGAGTGGCGCCTGCCTTCGCGAGCAGGCTCGCTCCCACATCCGATCTGGTTTGGCCGAGATCCGAGGTGGGAGCGAGCCTGCTCGCGAAGGCGATATCAACATCACCGAAGCTCAACGCACCGTCGGCGCCGCAGGCAGCACCTGCTCACCCACACAAACCCCGCGCAACTGCGCCTCGAACTGCTCGATCACCGATGCCCAGCCCTGGCGACTGGCATGCTGGCGCGCATTGAGCCGCACACAACGCAAGGCCTCGCGCTCTTCCAGCAGCCAGCGGGCCGCGTCGCAAAAGGCTTCTTCATCCCCTGGCATCGCCAGCACACCGTTGTAGCCGTGACGGATGTGCTGCGCCGCCGCAGCCTGATCGTAGGCCACCACGCCCAGCCCCGAGGCAAGTGCTTCGAGCACGACGTTGCCGAAGGTTTCGGTCAGGCTCGGAAAGACAAACACATCCCCGGACGCATAATGCGCAGCCAGCGCTTCGCCACGCTGTGCGCCGCAAAAGATCGCCTCGGGCAATAGCTGTTCGAGAGCGGGACGCTGCGGGCCGTCACCGATTATCACCAGTCTGATTCGCCGTGCCGGGAAGGCGCTGCTCAGCATGTCGAAACTGCGCTTGAGCAGCCCGAGGTTTTTCTCCGGCGCCAGGCGTCCGACGTGGATGACGGCAATATCCTCCTCGCCCAGGCCCCATGTTTCACGAAGGTCTGTGGAGCGTTTGGCTGGATGGAACAATTGGCTGTCCACGCCGCGGGACAGCAACGCCACGCGTTCGAAATGCCGGCGTTCCAGTTCCAGGCGCTGGCTGAGGCTGGGTACCAGCGTCAGGCTGGAGCGGTTGTGGAACCAGCGCAGGTAATGGGTCAGCCCGCGGCTTAGCAAGCCGAGGCCATATTGCTGGGTGTACTGCTGGAAATTGGTATGGAAGCCGCTGACCACCGAAATTCCCAGGCGCCGCGCTGCTCGTAGCGCGGACAAGCCCAGCGGGCCTTCCGTGGCGATATACAGCACGTCCGGGCGATGACGTTTCCAGCGCCTGAGCAACTTGTGCATCGACGCCTGCCCCCATTGCAGCCCCGGATACCCGGGCAAAGGCCAGCCCCGGCATAGCAGCAACTGCTCGTCACTGGCCAGACCGTGGTCCCCGGCCTGGCGTGGGCGGATCAGTTCCACCCGGTGCCCGCGGGCACGCAAGCCGTCGTAGAGACGACCCAGGGTGTTGGCTACGCCATTGATTTCCGGCGCAAAGGTTTCGGTGACGAGGGTAACGTGCAAGAGTGTGGTCATGACCCCAGTGTCGACCGGGGCCATTTCGTCATTGCGTCAATCGAGTGACGAATTTATGACTCGGGGTTGCGAGACTTTTATCTTCCCAGTGTCAATGCTCAGGTGGCGCGCTAGAGACGGACCTGGCAACAGCTCCCAAATCATCGTATCTGGCTGGCGCATGGGGTGAGCCCCACGAATGTTGGCCTAGTGGTAACAGCCAAAGTTTCAAGTCCGCTAGGACTTTTTCGGGAGTCATGTGAACCGCTTCGTCGGCCCATATTTGTATACCACCGCCTTTCAACTTGGGATTGTCAGGCTCAACGATCGTTACTTTCTCCCCAGCCTCGTCCATGAAATGGTTGAGGCGCCAGATGTTATAAAGGCCATAGGGCGAATGTTTTGAGTCGATCAGATTGGTCCAGCCTGATCGAATGACGAAATAAAAATCTCCATGCGCGTTCAAGACGTTGTACCCAGCCTTTATAAGGTCATCGACGTTCATCTCGTTGCGTTTGCTGCCCCAAATACTCCAGCAAAGTATGTCGATAGTCGTGGATATGGGAATTATCGGGTTCTTCTGGGTGACCGAGTCGTTCCACACCCGTACAGTTTTGCCCCTGGCCTGCACCCGCTCCGCCAGTTCATTGACAAAATACCTGAATCCATCCTGTGAGCCGGCACTGGGGTTTCCAGACTGGTCCTTGGCATATTTCGCCAATTGAGACGTGTTATTGATCGTCACAGGATCCAGGAAATACTCGTCAGCTTCGAGATTGACGAATTTGCAAGAGGGAAACAACTCGAGGAGGTCGTCAACGAGTTCGGTAACAAATGTCCGAGCGGCGGGAATACTGAAGTCCAGTGCGCGTGGAGCCATAGCGCCGCTGTCTAATTTCAGTTGAAATTGGATTTTTTTTGAGAGGATGTAACCCATATGGCCGACCGGCTCTATTCCTGGAATCACCTCTATGTAATAAGCGTTCGCTGTCTGAAGGATTTCGTCGAGCTCGGCAGCGGTCCATGCGTCTGGGCTGGAAAGGTCCGGGTGGGAGGGGAATTTAATCCTCACCCCCTCGTTGTCAGTGAGATGCAGATATAAAGTGTTGAGTTGATTCCAAGCCATTTCTCGCAGCAGGTCTTTCATCCAACCCACGCTATAATGCTTACGACCCACATCAATCAATACCGAACGTTCACTCTGCGACGGCGCGTCGATCACTTCTGCCCAAGTAAGCGCGTAGGAAACACGTGCAGCTTTGTGCAGAGTTGTCAGCGCCAAGGCCATGGCTTGCAGTGATTTTGCCGTAACGCTGATCATCGACGAGATATCGATCCGGTAGAGCTCGAGAACGCCTTTCGCTGGGATTGGAATATCGCTTGTTGGAACGTCAGCCAACCGTAGCACTACATCTCCCGGCACAACTGCTTCTGTTAGAACTACATCCAGCGACGCTGGCAGTTGTGCCGCTAGGGCAAGTCCGTCAGCCAGTCGCTTGGCCAGTGGGCGCAGGCTTTCAGTGCCGATGACAACCCGAGTCTGCTGGGTAACTCTATAAATATCTCCATTAGTTTGTCTGGCGTGCAGGACCGTCGGGCTAAGTTCGAGCCAAGGAAAGGAATTGGCTCGTTCTGTATTCGCAGCTTCGCTATTTTGAATTTGCATGTCAAAGCCCTTTCAAAGTTTGAAAGGGCCATTAAAGCGCCTGCCGACAACGGCGCCTACTGTAAGAGTTGACAGGTCTCAGTCGAAAAACGAAAAGTTTTTTTGCCGACTCATCCTCGCTCCTTTACCCAAAACAACGTCGCCCCGGCCACCGCGGCCGGCATCATCAGGATGTTCACCACCGGGATCAGCAGCACCAGGTAGACGCTGCCGCCAAAACCCAGGCTCTGCCAGCGTTTTTCCCGCAGCCAGGCGAGCATTTCGTTCCAGCCCAGCTTATGGTTGTCCGCCGGGTAGTCGATGTACTGGATCGCCATCATCCAGATGCCGAACAGCAGCCACAGCGGTGCGGCGACGATATTGATCACCGGGATGAATGACAGCACGAACAGCCCCAGGGCCCGGGGCAGAAAATAGCCGAGCTTGCGCGCCTCCCGGGCCAGGGTACGCGGGATCATCGCAACCAGCTCGTCCCAACTGAACGCGGGGAAATCATCGGTGCCGCGAACCACTACCTCGACTTTCTCGGCGAGAAAGCCATTGAAGGGCGCCGCAATGATATTGGCGAGCATGGTGAAGCTGAAAAACACCATCAGTACGACAAGGACGACGAACAGTGGCCAGAGCACGTAACTGAGAAAGCTCAGCCAATCGGGCAACGACGGCATGAGCGTGTCGACCCACAGGCTGAACTGGTGACCGGCGAGGTAGATCAGCCCGACGAACAACACCAGATTGATCGCCAGCGGCAACAATACAAACAGGCGCAGGCTGGGGCTCAGGACCAGTTTGAGTCCTTCTCGCAAATATTGCGGGCCGGACAGGACAGGGGCGGCGGGCATAGGTGGCTCCGAGGGTAGGTGGACGCGCCGACCTTACCGGCTTTGCCCGACGCGCGAAAGCCACGACACGGTGTGTAACAAAGGTTTAGCGCAGGATCGCAGCTATCGGGAGCGCTGCGGCGGATAGAGCTCACCTATGAGCTGGATTGTTAAACCGTATTTCCTTAATCTTCGCTCCCTCGATACGCTGCACCCATTCTTTTACAGGACTGTCGAAACCAAGCCTTCCCCAAGTGCGTCAACCGTCCTTTTTTATTCGCGCCGCTCACCCGGCGTTCCGGCCCGCAAGGTCCGGTCAACAGGAGCAGGTCATGTCTGAAGTCCGTCATTCGCGAGTGATTATCCTTGGTTCCGGCCCTGCCGGTTACAGCGCTGCGGTTTATGCGGCCCGTGCCAACCTCAAGCCGCTGCTGATCACCGGCATGCAGGCCGGCGGTCAGTTGACCACCACCACTGAAGTCGACAACTGGCCGGGTGATGTCCATGGCCTGACCGGTCCGGCCTTGATGGAACGCATGAGGGAACACGCCGAGCGCTTCGAGACCGAGATCGTTTTCGACCACATCAACGCCGTGGATTTCGCCGCCAAGCCCTACACCCTGACCGGCGACAGCGCGACCTACACCTGTGACGCCCTGATCATTGCCACCGGCGCCAGCGCCCGCTACCTGGGCCTGCCATCGGAAGAAGCTTTCATGGGCAAAGGCGTGTCCGCCTGCGCCACCTGCGATGGTTTCTTCTACCGCAACAAGCCGGTCGCCGTGGTCGGTGGCGGCAACACCGCTGTTGAAGAAGCGTTGTACCTGGCCAACATCGCCAGCACGGTCACGCTGATCCACCGTCGCGAAACCTTCCGCGCCGAGAAGATCCTGATCGACAAGCTCAACGCCCGCGTCGCCGAAGGCAAGATCATCCTCAAGCTCAACGCGACCCTGGACGAAGTGCTGGGCGACAACATGGGCGTGACCGGTGCCCGCCTGAAGAACAACGACGGCAGCTTTGACGAGATCAAGGTCGACGGCGTCTTCATCGCCATCGGCCACACGCCGAACACCTCGTTGTTCGAAGGCCAGCTGGAGCTCAAGGACGGTTACCTGGTGGTCAAGGGCGGTCGCGACGGCAACGCCACGGCCACCAGCGTCGAAGGTATCTTCGCGGCCGGCGACGTGGCCGACCACGTCTACCGCCAGGCGATCACCTCGGCCGGCGCCGGTTGCATGGCGGCCCTGGACACCGAGCGTTACCTGGATGGCTTGCAGAACGTTTCGTTCTGATTCATCGGGTACAAAAAAAACCGGCTTCGGCCGGTTTTTTATCGGAGAGGATTCAACGCAACTACTGTGAATAACTTCTGTGGGAGCGAGCCTGCTCGCGATGGCGTCAGACCAGCCAGAATCGATGCTGACTGTTATACCGCCATCGCGAGCAGGCTCGCTCCCACAAGGTTTGGTGTTGGTCTGTTCAGCCCAGTTTTGTCAGGCACGCCTCGAGAATATCCAATCCCTCTTCCAGCACCGCCGGCTCGGTCGTCAACGGCGCCAGCAGCCGAATGATGTGCCGGGATTTGCCGCTGGGCATCAGCAGCAAGCCCGAATCCCGTGCCGCCGCCAACAATTGCGTCAGTTGCGCCGACGCCGGGGTGCCATCGGCGTGGGCCAGTTCGATGCCGCGCATGGCGCCGACTCCGGTCAACCGCCCCAGATAGGGGGACAGCCCGCGACGGCGCCAGGATTCGTAGCGGCTTACTATGGCCTCTTCCTGTCGCGCGCCCCAGGCCCGCAGGTTCGCGTCGGTCATCTCGTCCAGGGTCGCCAGCGCGGCGGCGCAGGCGATAGGGTTGCCCGAGTAGGTTCCGCCGAGGCCGCCCTTGGGCAGGTTGTCCATCAGGGCTTTGCGTCCCATCACCGCCCCCAGCGGGACACCGCCGGCGATGCTCTTGCCCAGCAGGATCAGGTCCGGTTCGATGCCCAGCCGCGAAAACGCAAAACGTTGGCCGGTACGGCCGAAACCGGACTGGATCTCATCGATGACCAATACGATGCCCTTGTCGTCACAGAACTGGCGCAGCGCCTGGGCGAAGGCTATCTCCATCGTCAGGAAACCGGCTTCGCCCTGCACCGGCTCGACGATGAAACAGGCTACGTCGTTTACGTCGATCTCGACGCTGAACAGCCGATCCATGGCTTTCAGGGCTTCGGCACAGGTCACGCCGTTGTCCTGGCTGGGATAGGGCAGGTGATAGACCGGTCCGGGCAGGACACCGACTTTCTGTTTGTAAGGCGCAACCTTGCCGTTGAGGTTGAGGGTGGCCAGGGTCCGGCCGTGGAAACCGCCATCAAACGCGATCACGGCGGTGCGCCCCGTGGCGCCGCGGACGATTTTCAAGGCGTTCTCCGCTGCCTCGGCGCCGCTGTTGGTAAGCATGCCGCTAAGCGGATAGTCCACTGGGATGAATCTTGCCAGGCGCTCCATCAATTCGAGATAAGGCCGGTGCGGCGCGGCATTGAACGCATAGTGAGTCAACCGGGTGGCTTGCTCGCGAATCGCCTCGACGACACGCGGATGACAGTGGCCGAGATTCAGCACGCCGATGCCGCCGACAAAATCAATGTAGCGCTTGCCATCCGTGTCCCAGACTTCGGCATTTTTTCCATGGTCGAGGCTGATGGGGTGAACGAAGGAAATCGATTGGCTGATGCTTTCGCGGCTCATGGATGACGGCTCGGAGGAAGGAAGATTGCCTTTATCTAAGCCGCGAGGAGAGGTGCCCGGCAAACGAAATAAAGTTGCTGGGTCAATCATAAAAGTCGGGATGTGGATAACTGTGAAGCTTAAACGCAAGCGGCTCTTGTGGCGAGGGAGCAAGCTCCCTCGCCACAAGAGCCGGAAGGTCAGCGCCGTTGCAGCGGCTGCGCCTCGAACTTCACGCCGGCGAGACCATGTACCATCAACGCGCGGATATTGCCGTGATCGCTGCCCTCGGGCGTGGCCAGCACCGAACGGTAATGCTCGCCAAACGCCAGCAGTGCTTCTTCATCGCTCAAACCTTCAAGCAACGCCAGGCCCAGGGTCTTGCACGAACCTTCGTTCTGCCCGGCGGCGTTCTCGACGCCACCGTTGTTGAAAGCCTGGGGCTGGTAGTCGTAGCCATCGGCGACAAAGGCCAGGGTATCGGCGAAAACATGTTCGCCACTCTTGAGGCTGGCGCGGAAGGTGTTCAGCTCAGGCATCGGGAGTTCCTTTGGCGAACGCCGCTTGCTGTTCGGCGCTGGCTTCTTTCTGGTATTGAGCTTTCCATTCGGCATATGGCATGCCGTAGACGACTTCGCGGGCATCGTCGAGGCTGACCTCGATCTGACGCTCGTCGGCGGCAGCCTTGTACCACTTCGACAGGCAGTTGCGGCAGAAACCGGCGAGGTTCATCAGGTCGATGTTCTGCACATCCTTGCGGCTGTCCAGATGGGCAACCAGCCGGCGGAAGGCGGCGGCTTCGAGTTCGAGGCGTTGTTGATCGTTCATGAGGATCTCTGCGAGACAGCTTCAAGGGGCAAGCTTCAAGCTGCAAGTGGGTTTGCGATGTTCAGGCTTGAAGCTTACAGCTTGAAGCTTTTGGCTGCTACGAAGTAGCCCTGCTTGCCGCGAGCGTAATCGATACGGACTCGGCGAAGCGCAAGGCGTGGGGCTTGTCGACTTCGACTTCGGCGTACAGCACTGAATCGTTGGCCATGACCAGGTCGAGCAGTTCCTGGGTGAGGCGTTCGAGCAGGGCGAAGCGGTTGCCTTCCACGTGGGCGATGATCGCCTTGGTGATGGTGCGGTAGTTCAGCGCGTGGTCGATGTCATTGTCGCGCACTGCCTCTTGGGCTGCGTAGAGGATGGTCAGGTTGATCAACACATCCTGTTTGTTGAGGATCTCGTCCTCGTTGATGCCAATGAACGTACGCAGGCGCAGGTCCTTGACCTTGATGCGCGCCATGGCGGGCTGAAGTTGTGGCATTTATTGGCTCCGTCGAATCAATTGCAGGAACTCCTGGCGCGTGGTGCTGGACTCGCGAAAGGCGCCGAGCATCACCGAGGTGTTCATCGTCGAGTTCTGTTTTTCGACACCGCGCATCATCATGCACATGTGCTGGGCTTCTATCACCACCGCAACGCCGGCGGCCTGGGTGACCTGCTGCACCGCGTCAGCGATTTGCCGGGTGAGGTTTTCCTGGATCTGCAGGCGACGGGCGAACATATCCACCAGCCGGGCGATCTTCGACAGCCCCAGGACCTTGCCCGTAGGAATATAAGCCACATGGGCCTTGCCGATGAAGGGCAGCAGGTGATGTTCGCACAATGAATAGAGTTCGATGTCGGCAACGATCACCATTTCATCGCTGTCGGAGGCGAACAGGGCGCCGTTGACGATCTGTTCGATGCTCTGTTCATAGCCATGGCAAAGGTACTGCATGGCCTTCGCGGCCCGCACCGGTGTATCAAGCAGGCCTTCGCGTTCCGGGTCTTCGCCCAGGCCGATCAGGATCTCGCGGTAATGCTCGGGCGACAGGGCCATTGCGCTTCCTCGGAACAGGATTATTTGATGTGCCGCCCACCGTTGACGGTCAGGGTCGTGCCGGTGACGTAGGGGTTGTCCAGCAGATAACGCAGGCTCTGGTAGATCACTTCACTGCCCGGCTCGAAACCCAGCGCGGATTTGGCCAGGGCCTTGGCCCGATAGGCTGCATCGTCGTCGGGATTGAACAGTAGCAGGGCCGGGGCGATACCGTTGACCTTGATGGCGGGTGCGTATTTCGCCGCGAAAGAAAGCGTGAGGCTTTCCAGGCCAGCCTTGGTGGCGCAATAGGCGATGTGCTTGCTGCTGCCCTTGCGCGTCACGTCATCACTGATGTGCACGATATCCGCCGGCACCGAGCGCCGCAGCAGCTCGGCGCACTGCAGGTTGATCAGGTAAGGCGCGAGCATGTGCACGCCAAACATCGCGCCGAAGGCGGCCGCCTCATCGCCTGGGGTTTCGGCCAGCCAGGCCGAGGCGTTATGCACAATGGCGCGTAGCTGGTCGGTGTGCTGCTTGAGTTGTTCGATGAAGGCGAGGATTCCCGCTTCACTGGAAAAGTCAGCAAACAGCATCGTGGCCCCTGAGTCCCGTAGCGTCTGCACGCCCGGGCGTTCGGTGCGATAGGTGGCGATGACCGGTTGCCCGTCTTCCAGCAACCGACGGGCGCAGTGCAGGCCGACACGCTGGGCTGCGCCGGTGATGAGGATCGGAGCGGTAGGCATGGAGCGGCTCGGTTTGCGGCGGAAGCAAAACTATAACAGTGCCGGATGCCGTGTACCTATTGGCAACCGATCCAGTGAATGCATTGCCAATTTCACCGTGGGAGCGAGCCTGCTCGCGAAGGCGTTGGTCCAGCTGGATTCAATTTGGCTGGCACGCCGCTTTCGCGAGCAGGCTCGCTCCCACAGGGACACCTCTTGAAGCTGATGGCATGCTGTATCAATGATTCTGCGTCGCCGGCACTGGTCGTTGTGGTGCGCCAGCGAGCCAGTTCGCCAGCAAGTGGGTCGATAACGGGATAAACAGATAAACCATCAACGGCGTCAGGATGAGCGTGCTGATCAGCACCCGGCTCAACATGCCCAGTTCACCCAGTAATGGCCCCAGCAGGAAATTGAACAACAACGAAACCGGAAAAAACGCCAGCCAGATAGCCACCGCCTGTTTCCAGCGCGGCGGGCGCTGGTTGACGGCGCCGAACCAACCGTCGATGCCCCGCACTCGATGTTCGGAGGGATGGGCAAACAGCTCGCTGCCGCGTCCCAGCCAAGCCGTGCGCGAGGCCGAATGTTCCCATGCATGCAGGGTCTGCTCATCGGCGAAACGGAAGATGATCTGGAATTCGTCGTCTTCGGGCGGCGGCGCAAGTACGCCTGAGCCCAGGTAGCCGGGGAAGTCGGTCGCCAATTGCTCGCCTTCGCGCAACCAGGCGATCAGGTCCTGATAGCGGCCATTGGCGACGCGGCGGGCAACCATCAACGTGACGGGTGAGGCAGACATTTTGTATCTCCATGTTACGGCTGCGGCACTCCGGGTAGGAGATTCGCTTGAAGAACGGCCCCAGGGTAAGGGGCGGCGTTCGATGCCTGAAGGCAAGCAAGGATTATTCCTTGTAGCGCAAAAAACAACAAATTCGAATATGGTTCGCCATCTCCCTTGTAAAGACATCCCCGGTGAGGAGTAAACTGGGTTCCAATTGGAGCCGGGTAAGCCTTCGGAATGAGCGTGATCATCGAAGAGAACCTTGCGTTTCAGGCCGCCATGGCTTTGAAAAGCGAGGAGTTGTTTCCCATCCGCGAAGTGGCGCGGGTGACTGGCGTGAATCCGGTGACCTTGCGCGCGTGGGAGCGGCGCTACGGCCTCATCCAGCCCACACGCACCGAAAGCGGGCACCGCCTGTATTCATTGAGCGATATCGAAAAGGTTCGCAGCATTCTCGGCTGGATCGAACGCGGGGTAGCGGTGAGCAAGGTGGGAAAGATTCTCGCCAGGACCGAGTCGGTGCAGCCAGCCTCCAGGTTCATTTCGCCCGATCTGGTGCGCGCCGATTACGCCCAGTGGCAACAGCTCGTGGCTGAAGCAGTCGGCAACTTTGACGATGTGGAGCTGGATCGGGTCTATGGACAGATTTTTTCCAGCTATACGGCACCGATCGTCTTCCAGGACATCCTTATGCCGCTCTGGCGAGCATTGCTCCAACGCCAGCATGAGTTCGGACAGACCAGTGAGTGGCTGTTTTTAGACGGTTTCTTGCGCTCGCGTGTCTTGCAACGACTCTTGCTGAAGCGCGACACTTCGTCGCGCCGAGTCCTGGTCAGCGCCATAGCCGGCCAATGCCGGGAATTGGAGTTGCTGGTCACGACGCTGTTCATCTCCAGGACCGAGGTGGGTGTCAGGGTCATGACTGTCGGCCAACCCTTTGACGAATTGACCCTGATTTGCCAGAAGATCAAGCCTTTGGCGCTCGTGCTGGTTTCCAATCATGCGCCGGCCGCGGAGCTGCCCAAGCGGCTGAACAGGTTGGCGATGAGCCTCGATTGCCCGGTCATGCTCGCCGGCGATGCATCAGACCTGGCGCAGGAAAGCCTGGCGGGCTCTTCAATTGCCTGCCTGGGAAATGAAGGCATGCTGATGCGCCAGCGCTTGCGTCAATTTCTGGCGGGCAACCTGGACACTTGAATGGCTTGCTAGGGTTTGTACGAAAAGTCGCGCAGGCACTTTTCGTAAAAAGCCTAGAGGTGCATCGCCGGATGGGTCAGACGATGTTGCTGGAGGATGTACTGACGCAGGCGCTCGGTTTCGTCCTGGTCATGCTGATTCAGATGGTAGGCATACAGGCCCTGATCGGTTTCCCGTTCGAACGTACCGCGAAGCGAAATTCTCTCGTAGCCTGAAGGGCTGAACCACAACGCGAACTGTTTTGGCGGTTTGGTGCGGTTGCGAATCTCCAGCAGAACGCCCTTGCAAGAGACCTCGTGCACCCATAAAGGACCTGGCTGACCCTTGGCATTTTCCAGCGCAACCGGTGCCTCGAGCGTCAGGCGCCATGGGCGCACCTTAGGTCCGTCCTCATAGATACTCGGCACACCCAGGCGCAGGTGCATGGCATGGAATTCGTCTTCCACCAGATGCAACGGAAAGGTCATCTGCTGGTTTTCGAAATTGGCTTGTAACGTGACCTGCTCGTTTGCCGCCAGGCGCGTCAAAAGATCACGGATCTGCGACCCACCGTTTACCAGCAAGCTCGACGTGACATCCCGCTCGTTCAAATGCGGGCTGTGCTGCATGGTCCGGATGAAATCCAGCTCATCCTGGGTAAGAAGGGCGTCGCGCTGCATACAGTGCTCGAAAAATATGTGCGAGTTCACGGGTGATTGTAGTGACTGACCATTAATTCGCCGTTTTGTTTGCGCCGTTCGTCGCATCCAGGCGCGCAATGGTCTCCCGTGCTTCAGCCAACTCCTTTTCAAGCTGGGCGATTCGCTGTTGAGCTTTCACCTGGATTGTCACGTCCTTCTGCACACCGACGAAATAAGTGTGCCCGTCAGCCTGGTTTTTCACGGTCGACAACGACAGCTCATTCCAGAACGGCGTGCCGTCCTTGCGATAGTTGCGAAGGACCTGTCGGCATGATCCGCCTTGCTTCAAGGCCATGCGGATATGCGCCAGGGCCGGTTGATCGCGATCGCCGGACTGCAGGAAACGGCAGTCCTGGTAGAGGATCTCGTCGCGGCTGTAGCCGGTCAGCCGTTCAAACGCCGGGTTTACATAAATCAGGATATTGTCTTCGTCGCCTTCCTTTTCGGCGATGACGATCCCGTCGTTCGAAGCGCTGATCACCAATTGCATCAAGTGAGCATTAATCATGAAGCCTCCAGCAATGGTCATCCCTGCGTGCGCTGCATTCTAGAAGAACCCTGGGAGATGTCCACTTGCCATTATCGGTTGTTGAGAATCAATCCCGGCATCACTGTTCAGCCTGCTACCATTGCGGCTCTTTATTCCGCTTCAGGATCAGATTGATGAAAGTCGCCATCCTTTCCGGCTCCGTATACGGCACCGCCGAAGAAGTCGCCCGGCATGCCGCCAAATTGCTTGATGACGCCGGTTTCCAGACATTCCACAATCCGCGGGCAACCCTGGCGGATATCCAGGCGTTTGGCCCGCAGGCGTTGCTGGCCATAACGTCCACTACCGGCATGGGCGAGCTGCCGGACAACCTGATGCCATTGTATTCGACGATTCGCGACCAATTGCCCGCGTCGTTTCGCGGCCTGCCCGGTGCGGTGATCGGCCTCGGGGATGCCAGCTATGGCGATACGTTCTGCGGTGGTGGCGAGCAGATGCGCGAATTGTTCGCCGAGCTGGGCGTCCACGAGGTGCTGGCCATGTTACGCCTGGACGCCAGTGAGAGTGTGACGCCGGAAAGCGATGCCGAGCCCTGGCTGGGCGACTTGATCGCTGCATTGCGCCATTGATGGAGGAGCGGCCGGCACTGATCGCGGATGTTCGCCTGATGACCCGCTCGGTCAGTAAGCTGGCTGCCAATGCAACTACCGGCCCTGGCGGAGCTGACTAGACTGGTTTTCTGTTCATGGAGGTTGGATACGCCTCCACCATAACAAGAAGCCAGAGGTCATAACCGTGAGCGTGACGCCCATTCAATCGACACCCGGCATCAAGGACCAGGTCAGCGCCGCGGAATGGCAAACCCGCGTCGATCTTGCCGCCTGTTACAGGCTGGTCGCGCTGCACGGCTGGGACGATCTGATCTTTACCCATATCTCCGCCAAGGTCCCCGGCACCGAAGATTTCCTGATCAACCCGTTCGGGTTGATGTTCCATGAAATCACCGCGTCGAGCCTGGTCAAGGTCGACCAGGCCGGCAACAAGCTGATGCCCAGCCCCTATGAGATAAACCCGGCGGGTTACACCATTCACAGTGCGGTGCACGAGGTGCGGCACGATGTGATGTGTGTGTTGCACACCCACACGGCCGCCGGTGTCGCGGTATCGGCGCAAAAACAGGGCGTGCTGCCGATCAGCCAGCAATCGCTGTTCGTGCTGTCGAGCCTGGCGTATCACCCTTACGAAGGGGTCGCCCTCAATCCTGAAGAGAAGGCCCGCCTGCAAGCGGACCTGGGCGACAGTAATTTCCTGATGCTTCACAACCACGGCCTGCTGACCTGTGGCGGCACCATCGCCGATACCTTCCTGATGATGTTCATTTTCCAGCGAGCCTGTGACATCCAGGTTCTGGCGCAGACCGGCGGCGCCGAGTTGATCGCCATCGAGCCTCAGGTGCTGGCCGGTGCCCGGGCGATGGTTGCCGGGGTGACCCGAAGCGCCCAAGGCATGGGGGGCGCGCTGGCCTGGCCGGCATTGCTGCGCAAACTCGATCAGCAAGATCCGGGTTATAAAAGCTGATGCCCATGGTCCAGATTCCGCTGCGTATCTGGCGCCAGCGCGGACAGACC
This sequence comes from Pseudomonas sp. R1-15, assembly GCF_051132085.1. Taxonomy (NCBI): domain Bacteria; kingdom Pseudomonadati; phylum Pseudomonadota; class Gammaproteobacteria; order Pseudomonadales; family Pseudomonadaceae; genus Pseudomonas; species Pseudomonas sp. R1-15. The sequence continues at coordinate 1,005,625 of NZ_CP071660.1, forward strand.
TTCATGTTTCGGGGTCACGCTATCCGCTATTGGGTGGCGGGCCACGGCGAGCCTCTGCTGTTGATCCACGGGTTCCCGACCGCCAGTTGGGACTGGCATTACCTGTGGCAGCCGCTGGCACAGCGTTACCGGGTGATCGCCTGCGACATGCTCGGTTTCGGTGACTCCGATAAACCCGTGGATCACGCCTATAGCCTGTTGGAGCAGGCCGATCTGCAGCAAGCGTTGCTGACGCATTTGAATGTGACGCAGGGAGTTCATGTGCTGGCCCACGATTATGGCGACAGCGTGGCCCAGGAGTTGATTGCCCGGCACAGCGAGGCGCGCGCCGACGTCGCCAGTTGTGTCTTTCTCAATGGTGGACTGTTCCCCGAGACCCATCGTCCGGTGCTGATGCAAAAGTTGCTGCTCAGCCCCTTGGGGTGGCTGATAGGCCGGGCCTTCTCCAGGGACGGGCTGGTGAAGAGTTTCCAACGGATTTTCGGCCCCAGGACCTGCCCGACCGAAAGCGAGATGGATGATTACTGGAGCCTCGTCGAAACCCATCACGGGCCCCGGATCATGCACAAACTCATCGCCTATATTCCCGAACGACGGGTGCAACGCGACCGTTGGGTGCAGGCGATGCAGCGTGGCGAAGTGCCGTTGCGGGTCATCGACGGGGCAATCGATCCGATTTCCGGTGCGCACATGGTGGCGCGTTACCGAGCCTTGATTCCGAACGCCGACACGGTGCTGTTGCCTGACATTGGCCACTATCCACACACCGAGGCACCTGTTCAGGTACTCAAGCATTACCTGGCATTTCGCGAAATCATCGCGGCGCCGATCAGGCAAATGGCCTGTTCATGACCGATTGCCTGGCATCATCCCCTCACCTTATCGCCCACCATTCACTCTGAGCCCAGTTGATTGTGGCCTGCCGACTTGTGCCGGACACTCGTGCCAATGTCCTATCGGCCTGCTGGAGTTCTGCCCATGAGTGAATCTGTGCGCTTCGAAGATAAAGTCGTGATCGTCACGGGAGCCGGCGGCGGCCTTGGCCGCGCTCATGCGCTGCTGTTTGCCCGGCAGGGCGCACGCGTGCTGGTGAACGATCTCGGCGGCTCAGCGCAGGGGGAGGGCGCCAACGCCTCGGCAGCGGATCGGGTGGTGGCTGAAATCCGTGCCGCCGGTGGTATTGCCGAAGCCAATCATGACTCGGTCACTGACGGCGACAAGCTTGTGCAAAACGCCCTCGACGCGTTCGGCAGGGTGGATGTGGTCGTCAATAATGCCGGTATCCTGCGCGACAAGACCTTCCATAAGATGGACGATGCCGACTGGGACCTGGTTTACCGTGTCCATGTCGAAGGTGCCTATAAAGTCACCCGCGCCGCCTGGCCGCACCTGCGCGAGCAGAACTACGGACGAGTGATCTTCACCGCCTCCACGTCCGGCATCTATGGCAACTTCGGCCAGTCCAACTACGGCATGGCCAAGCTTGGCCTGTACGGCCTCACTCGCACCCTGGCTATCGAAGGTCGCAAGAACAACATCCTCGTCAACGCCATCGCCCCCACCGGCGGCACCCGTATGACTGAAGGCCTGATCCCGCCGCAGGTATTCGAACAACTCAAACCTGAACTCGTCAGCCCGCTGGTCGTGTACCTGGCCAGCGAAGCCTGCCAGGAAACTTCCGGATTGTTCGAAGTAGGCGGCGGCTGGATGGGCAAGGTGCGCTGGGAGCGCAGCCTCGGTGCCGGCTTTGATCCGCGCGAGGGGTTTTCACCCGAGGACGTCGCCGCTCACTGGCAGCAGATTTGCGACTTCGAAAACGCAGGCCACCCGAACGACAACCTGGAAGCTTTGAAAGAGATGATGGCGAACCTGCAGCGTCACGCCATTTGAATCGCATCCCTGGGCACGCGAGCGCCAGACGCGGCAACGTGCTCAGGGGAAGTACTTCTGCACCAGGGCCGCGAGATTCGCGGCGGTCTCCATGTCCATCACACCGTCATGTTTCGCCGGGCGAAAATGCAGCTGGAAGGCGCGGACCAGGCGTTGGAACCCGGTACTTGTTGACGCAGCCGAGGTGTCATAACCGTATCGCTTGAACCACCCGATCAGTTGTTCGCGAGGGGGAACTCCATCGGCTTGGTATGCCTGTATAAAAGTTTCTTGCGTGGCGTCATCAAACCAGGCGCCGATACCCTTGAGATACAACGCATGCCACGGAAACATCGGGCCAGGATCACTCTTGCGCCCGGCGGCGATATCCGAATGCCCCACCACGTTTACCGGACTGATTTCCGGATAGCGTTTGAGGATATCCGTTGCCAGGTATTCGATCGCCTCGATTTGCTGGGGCGCATAAGGCGGAAAGGTAAATTGCCCTTGGTGGTCCGTCGCCAGATTGACGATTTCGACGCCGATCGAAGTATCGTTCAGGTTGCTGCGATTACCCCAACTGCTCACTCCGGCGTGCCAGGCCCGCTGGCGCTCGTCCACCAGATTGAAGATCTGCGGCTCCTCGAAGCCCGCCTTCAAATAGGTAGGGTCGGCAAAATCCGGGATGAGGTAATGAGCACTCACGGACGGGCCGGTCAAAGCGTTTATCGAAGAGGCGAAGTTGCCCGCGGTGTAATGGAAGACTAGAAAGCGAACGCGACTGTTGTAGCCTTTTTTTGAACGATGGGTTGTGTTGTTTATTAGCATTATCAAATAACTCACTGGTTAATAATCGAAGCGAAGCGCTGCGATTGAATTTCAGCGTAACAGTGGATATTTGAGGTGTACGTAGTTGGCTTCTGGCTTTGTTGTAGGAAGAGACGGCAAAAAATAGTGTCGTTAAAGTTTCATCGGTAAATATTGCTCAAGTTATGTAGGAAACAAGAAAGTCTCCCCGCGGAAATAACCCGGAAATAAAAAAGGCCGCTGCAAAACGCAGCGGCCTAAACGTGACGTTGTAAAGGAGCTACAAATCAACGTCAGTGGACACGGGGACGATGGATTGATGCGCAATCCATCCGAATGACGGTGCGCCAGGCGCGAGGGACGCCTGGCGGCTTGCGCTTGCAGGCCCGTTGTCCTGCAAGCCCGGCCAGCATAGGGATTGGACGTTTTCGGAAACAGCCCGGATCCCGACATGCACTGTTGCAGTGCATGCAACAGTGCAAAAGCAGCGATGAAAATGCACGCCGTTGATAACCTCTCATCCAGTCCATTCATGCACCACGCAAAGGCCCGGCCCGCAAGGGCTGTCATCCTTTGGAGGTACATCGCGAATACCCCCTTGGTGCGCTTATCGCCCATGACGTGGGGCAGTAGGGTGGAGGCTCTGTCACTCACCGGGGAAGACGCATGACAACAATAACAATGCGCGCCATCTTCAAGCCGCAGGCGCTGGCCGTCGCGGTGGCCTTGGGTTGCTGTGCCCAGGCGCAGGCCGTTTCATTCAACATTGGCGAAATCGAGGGGCAGTTCGACTCCTCGCTGTCGGTTGGCGCGAGCTGGGGCATGCGCGATGCCGACAGGGATCTGGTCGGCACCGTCAATGGCGGTACGGGCCAGTCTTCCACCGGTGACGACGGCCGATTGAATTTCAGGAAAGGCGAGACCTTCTCGAAAATCTTCAAGGGCCTCCACGACCTCGAACTCAAGTACGGCGACACCGGCGTGTTTGTCCGTGGCAAGTATTGGTACGACTTCGAGCTCAAGGACGAAAACCGCGAGTTCAAGGACATCAGCGACAGTAACCGCAAGGAGGGCGCCAAGTCGTCGGGGGCGCAGATCCTCGATGCCTTCGTCTATCACAATTATTCCATCGCCGATCTGCCGGGCACGGTACGCGCCGGCAAGCAGGTGGTCAGTTGGGGCGAAAGTACCTTCATCGGCAACTCCATCAACAGCATCAACCCGGTGGACGTGTCCGCGTTCCGTCGCCCGGGTGCGGAGATCAAGGAAGGCCTGATCCCGGTCAACATGCTGTTCGCCTCCCAGGGCTTGACCGACAAGCTCACCGTCGAAGGTTTCTACCAACTGGAGTGGGACCAGACGGTTGTGGACAACTGCGGCACTTTCTTCGGTAACGATGTGGTCGCCGACGGTTGCACCGATGGCTATACCGTAGGCAGCCCGGCGATTGCGCCGTTCGTGCCGTTGACCACCGCGTTCGGCCAGGGCATCCAGGTGACCAGCGAAGGCGTGGTCATTCCCCGTGGCGGTGACCGCGATGCGCGGGACTCCGGCCAGTGGGGCACGGCGTTGCGCTGGCTCGGCGATGACACCGAGTACGGCCTGTACTTCATGAATTACCACAGCCGCACGCCGACCGTTGGCACCACTACGGCGGGGCTCTCTACGCTGGCTGCGCTGCCGCGGATGGTCGCGACTGCAAACGCCATCGCCCCTGGCAGCGGCGCGGGCCTGGCGCAAAGCGTGATGTTGGGGCGCGGTGGGTATTACCTCGAATACCCTGAAGACATCCGCCTGTACGGCGCCAGTTTCTCCACCACGTTGCCGACTGGCACGGCGTGGACCGGCGAAATCAGTTACCGCCCCAATGCACCGGTACAGGTCAATACCAACGACCTGACCCTGGCCTTGGTGAACCCGATCGCCGGAGGCGCCGCGTCACCGATCGCCACTTCGCCGGGCGCGGACAACACTGGTTACCGCCGCAAGGAAGTGACCCAGGTCCAGAGCACCCTGACGCACTTCTTCGACCAGGTGCTGGGCGCCGATCGTCTGACCGTGGTCGGTGAGGCCGCAGTCGTGCATGTCGGCGGTCTCGAATCGAAGGACGAGCTGCGTTATGGACGCGATTCGGTCTACGGCCAGTACGGCTTCAACGGCGACACCGACGGTTTTGTCACCTCGACCTCCTGGGGTTATCGCGCCCGGGCGATTCTCGACTATTCCAACGTTATCGGCGGAGTGAACTTCAAGCCCAACCTATCCTGGTCCCATGACGTGGCCGGCTATGGACCCAACGGTTTGTTCAACGAAGGCGCCAAGGCGGTCAGCGTGGGCGTCGATGCCGATTACCGCAACACGTACACCGCCAGCCTGAGCTACACCGATTTCTTCGGCGGCGATTACAACGTTCTCGAAGACCGCGACTTCCTCGCGCTGAGCTTCGGCGTGAACTTCTGATCTGGCTGACAAGGAAAACCCAATGCGCAAGATGATCCTGCAATGCGGTGCCCTGGCCCTGAGCCTGCTGGCCGCGAACGTGATGGCGGCAGTCTCGCCGGAGGAAGCCAACAAACTGGGCACCAGCCTCACCCCGCTGGGCGCGGAAAAGGCTGGCAACGCCGATGGCTCGATCCCGGCCTGGACCGGCGGTATCCCGAAGAACGCCGGTGCCGTGGACAGCAAAGGCTTCCTCGCCGACCCGTTCGCCAGTGAAAAACCGCTGTTCACCATCACCGCCTCGACCGTGGACAAGTACAAGGACAAACTCTCCGAAGGCCAGGTCGCGATGTTCAAGCGCTACCCGGAAACCTATCGGATCCCGGTCTACCCGACCCACCGCAGCGTTGGCCTGCCGCCGGAGATCTATGAGGCGGCCAAACGTAGCGCACTGAACGTGAACGCCATCAACGACGGCAACGGCCTGGCCAACTTCACTGGCAACCGCTACTACGCGTTCCCGATTCCCAAGACCGGCGTGGAGGTGCTGTGGAACCACATCACCCGCTACCACGGCGGCAACCTGCGGCGTGTCATCACCCAGGCCACACCGCAGACCAACGGCAGCTTCACGCCGATCCGCTTCGAAGAAGAGATCGCCGTACCGTTCCTGATCAAGGACGCCGATCCGGAAAAAGCCAGCAACGTACTGACTTATTTCAAGCAAGAGGTGACGGCCCCGGCGCGCCTGGCCGGTAACGTGTTGCTGGTGCATGAAACGCTCGACCAGGTGACGGAGCCGCGTCTGGCATGGATCTACAACGCCGGCCAGCGTCGCGTGCGTCGTGCCCCGCAAGTGGCCTATGACGGCCCGGGCACCGCTGCCGACGGCTTGCGTACTTCCGACAACTTCGACCTGTTTTCCGGCGCCCCGGATCGCTACGACTGGAAGCTGGTGGGCAAGAAGGAAATGTACATCCCTTACAACAGCTACAAACTCGATTCACCGAGCCTCAAATACGATGACGTGATCAAGGCCGGGCACATCAACCAGGACCTGACGCGTTACGAGTTGCACCGGGTCTGGGAAGTAGTGGGTACGGTCAAGCCCAGCGAGCGGCACATCTACGCCAAGCGCCACATGTATATCGATGAGGACAGCTGGCAAGCGGCACTGGTGGACCACTATGACGGGCGCGGCCAGTTGTGGCGCGTGGCCGAAGGGCATGCCCAGTTCTATTACGACCATCAGAACCCGGGCTACACACTCGAAGCGCTCTACGACATCATCGCTGGCCGCTACATTGCCCTGGGGATGAAAAACGAAGAGAAGCACGCCTACGTCTATGGGTTCGAGGCTCGGGCAGCCGACTACACGCCGGCAGCGTTGCGGTCGAGCGGGGTTCGCTAGATCGTCTTGGCAAAATACCCGTGGCGAGGGAGCTTGCTCCCGCTGGGCCGCGAAGCGGCCCCAAAGCCCTCCAGACTCTGAGCAAAACCAATGACCGACAGCTGAGCTGCCGGTCATTTTTTTATGAGCAGCAATCAGCGCGCTGAATATTTCTCCTAAGGTGCTCGACACAGGTCTAGGGTGATGGAACAACAATAAAAGGGACCTTGCACAATGACCGCCATGACCCCGTGTCCGGACCGTCCCGGGCTGCTGCCGCGCCTGTCTTCGACGCATGTGCCACGCCGGTCCTTGAGCGAGTCGTTGCTGGCTTCCGAGGCGCGGGTAAAGCTGCTTTACGCACCGGCGGGCAGCGGCAAGAGCGCGTTGTTCGCTGAATGTTTCCTGCAAGCGCCCCCGGGCTGCCGGCTGCATTGGCTGCCGCTGGGGGGCGCGGCGATGGATGTCGCGCAATTCTGTGAGTGCCTGGCCCAGGCCCTCGGATTGCCGGTGGTCGATGAGGCGAGCCTGTTGGCTCACCTGGCACGGTTGCAAACCCCGACATGGTTGTTTCTGGATGATTATTGTCGGGTGCCCAATCCGGCACTCGACCAATTGCTCGACCGCTTGCTGAACACCAGCAGTCCGGCGCTGCATCTGTGGCTCAATGGGCGTCGCCGCCCGCACTGCAATTGGCCGCGCCTGTTGCTGGACGACGAGCTGCACGAGTTCGATGCGCAAGCCCTGGTTTTTACCGCCGAGGATGTTCAGCAATTGCTCGGGCATTTGCCCGGCCCACTGGCAGCACGCACCGCCCGCGAGGTGGTTCAGCGCAGTGGTGGCTGGTGTGCCGGGGTGCGCTTTGCCTTGCTCGAACGTTGCGAGTGGGCGCGAAGCAACGCTTCGTCGGGGCGTGCCGGAACTTTGCCCGACTACCTCGAGTATGAATTGTTTGGCGCCTTGTCCCCGGAGCTGGCGCAGGCCTGGCGCGTGCTGGCGCATTTGCCGCGCTTCAATGCGCGGCTTTGCGAACATCTGTTCGGCGATACGGTGGGGGCCGAATGCCTTCCCTTGCTGCTGGACCTGGGATGCTTCATCGAGCCGTGGGCGCAGTCTTCGGAATGGATGCAGATTTTCCCTCCGCTGGCCCGCCTCGTGCGTGACGAGCCCTGGCCCCAGGCGCGCTCCTGGCACCGGCGGGCCTGCCAATGGTTCGCCGCCGAGCAGGATTGGCCGATGGCATTCGAACAGGCCATGCAAGCGGGGGAGTTCGAGACGGCCGTGAGTGTCCTCCAGCATCTGAATTTCGAGCATGTCTTGCAGGGCAACAACGTCCAGCTGTTATTGAGCCTGCATGACCAGCAGGACGAGGCGTTGTCCCTCGATACGCCGCAATCGGTGGGGCTGGTTACCGCAGCCTTGCTCTGCGCCGGACGTTTCGCCGAGGCCGAGCGGTGCATCGAGCAATTGGGCAGGTTCGCGCCACAGCCGCTCGCCTGCCGGCAGCGAGAACTGATTGCCCGCTGGCAGGTCTTGCGTGGTTGGCTGCTGCATCTGGACGGCGAGGGCGAACCGGCGCGTGAGCATTTCCTTCAGGCCGAAGCCGGCCTCGAACCGTACGCCTGGGCCCTCAAGGTGCTGTGCCTGATCGGCCAGACGCAGCAGGCACTGCTCAAAGGTGAGCTGGCGTCCGCGCAATGGATCAACCGTCAGGCGCTGTGCCTGGCCCGGGCTCATGGCTCGCTGGTGTTCGAAGGATTGCTGGAACTGGATCACGCCCAAGTGCTTGAGCAACGCGGCGCGCCCCATCGGGCGGATCATTTGTTGAGCGCCGTCCAGGTGCTGCTCGACAGGCCAGGCCAGGATTTTTCCGCGTTGCTGGGACGTATCGCCCTGCGACGTGGGCGCCTGGCGTTACGCATGGGAGCTGACGAGCAGGCTGCCGAACACTTTCAGGCCGGCCTGGAGGCGGGCCTGCGCAGCCAGGACAAACAAGTGCTCTACGGCTTTCTCGGCAAGGCTTGCCTGGCGGCCAACCGGGGTGACTATGGCGAAGCCTTCATGCAGCTGCGCGACGCCGAGCGGATCATGCAGCAGCGACACATCCCCGACACGGTCTATCGCGGCGTGCTGCTGCAAACCAGCTGTCAATTCTGGTTGCAGCAAGGGCGCCCGGAACTTGCCCATGAAGTCTTGACCCGGGTCTTGCGGCATTTCCACGGGCCGCAGGCCAAGCAGGCGCCGCCAGCCACCCTGGAACTGATTGCGCGCCTCGAGTATCTGCTGGTGCTGGCCGAGGTCTACCTGCATCGGGCGCATGAGCCGCAGGCTCGCCTGCAGGCGATGATCGCCCAGGCACGACAGCGCGAAATGCACGCATTGGAAACGGAGTTGCAGTTGGCGCTGGCGGAGGTCGTCTGGTTGTCCGCCGATCGCACCTCTCTTGGCTCGATCGCGCCGGAGGCGCTCAAGCAAGTGGCCTGTTGGCGGGCGCAGCAAGCCTTGGGTGAGCTGCGTATGCGCCAGCCTGAACTGGTGCACTGGATGCAATCTCAGGAGCGGATCGAGCTGCCGGGACGCGCGGTGGAAGAAACGCTGCTCAGCCAGCGCGAACTGGAAGTACTGGAACTCATTGCCCAGGGCCATTCAAACCAGCAGATCGCCGAGCGCCTGTTCATCTCGCTGCATACGGTGAAAACCCATGCGCGGCGGATCCATAGCAAGCTGGGCGTACAGCGGCGGACACAAGCGGTCGCAAAAGCGAAAAACATGGGCGTGATGAGTTAGCGAATATCTTGCTGGGCTCACGACCCTGAGTCATACCCCATTCGCCGGCTCACGGCCCGGGTCGCGGTCAACAGGCGCTGCGCCGCCGGGCCGTTTTCGTCGGCGTGGAACAGCGATGTCGGACCCACAATGGTCATGACTGCCGCCACCTGGCCCATGGCGTTGAAAACCGGTGCGGACAAGGCATCAATGCCGGGCATCAACAAGCCATGCACATGGTGCAGGCCGCGACTGCGGATCTGCCCCTGCAAGGCGGCATAGACATTGTCATCGGCCAAGGCGTGGTCAGTGGCGTCGCGCACCTCCTGTTCGCGCAGCTCGATGGTTTCGCGCTCCGGCAGGTAGGCACTGAAAACCAATCCCGTGGATGAGCTGAGCAACGGCAGGACCGAGCCCAGTTGCGTCACCACGGTCACGGCCCGCACGGCGGGTTCGATCCGCACGACGGTCGCGCCGTGATTGCCCCACACCGCGAGAAAACAGGTTTCGTTCAAGTCGTCGCGCAGTTCGGCCAAGGGCAGGGCGGCCACTTGCAGCACATCCATGCCGTTGAGCGCCGCCAGCCCTACGCGCAAGGCTTCGCGGCCCAAACCGTAGTGGTTGGTTGCGCTGTTCTGTTCGGCGAAGCCACTCGCGATCAGGGCTTGCAGGTAACGATGAACCTTGCTGGCCGGCATCTGTACGTGTTCGGCCAGGCGTGACAGCGAGGTGGAAGGGGACAACTCGGCCAAGGCCTTGAGGATGTCGGTGCCGACCTCAGCGGAGCGGACTTTCTGTTTACCGTTGCTGGGCGGGTTTTCCATGGAGGTTCTGGTCCGGAAGCGAATGGGCGTCTTTATAGCTTGACGGTGGTCGCCGAGCAAATTACGTTATGCGTAATCGAATTACGATAAAAATAACCCGGTGCGCCCAGGCTCCTCCACAGAGCGACGGGACGCATCCAGTCCTGTATTCAGGAGGCTCCATGAACCTCGATTCCACGGCGTCGGACCTGGCTTACCAGTCTGGCTTCGGTAACGAATTCGCCAGCGAGGCGCTGCCCGGCGCACTGCCCGTTGGCCAGAACTCTCCGCAGAAAGCCCCGTACGGCCTGTACGCCGAACTGTTTTCCGGCACCGCCTTCACCATGGCCCGCAGCGAAGCGCGGCGAACCTGGATGTACCGCATCCGTCCTTCGGCCAACCATCCGGCCTTCGCCAGGTTGGAACGGCAATTGGCCGCAGGCCCGCTGGGCGAGGTGACACCCAATCGCCTGCGCTGGAGCCCATTGCAGATCCCCACCGAGCCCACCGATCTGATCGACGGCCTAATCCACATGGCGGCCAATGCCGGTGCGGACAAACCCGCCGGTATCAGCATCTATCACTACTGCGCCAACCGCTCCATGGAGCGTGTATTTTTCAATGCCGATGGTGAGTGGCTGATCGTGCCGCAACTGGGGCGGCTGCGCATCGCCACTGAGCTGGGTGTGCTGGAAGTGGCTCCGCTGGAAATCGCCGTGCTGCCTCGGGGGCTGAAATTTCGCGTCGAACTGCTCGACGCGCAAGCCCGCGGCTACATCGCCGAGAACCACGGGGCGCCGTTGCGCCTGCCAGACCTCGGGCCGATCGGCAGCAATGGCCTGGCCAATCCAAGGGATTTCCTGGCCCCCGTCGCCCATTACGAAAACCTCGTGCAACCGACCACGCTGGTACAGAAGTTCCTCGGTGAACTGTGGGCCTGCGAGCTGGACCATTCGCCGTTCGACGTGGTGGCCTGGCACGGCAACAATGTGCCGTACAAATACGATCTGCGGCGATTCAACACGATCGGCACGGTCAGCTTCGACCACCCCGATCCGTCGATTTTCACCGTGTTGACGTCGCCGACCAGTGTCCATGGCCTGGCGAATCTCGATTTCGTGATTTTCCCGCCGCGCTGGATGGTGGCGGAAAACACCTTCCGTCCGCCGTGGTTCCATCGCAACCTGATGAATGAATTCATGGGCCTGATCCAGGGCGCCTACGATGCCAAGGCCGAGGGCTTCCTGCCGGGCGGCGCGTCGCTGCACAGTTGCATGAGCGCCCACGGCCCGGATGGCGAGACCTGCACCAAGGCGATCAATGCCGAGCTCAAGCCAACAAAAATCGACAACACCATGGCCTTCATGTTCGAGACCAGCCAAGTGCTGCGTCCCAGCCGTTTCGCCCTGGACTGCGCACAATTGCAAACTGACTACGACGCCTGCTGGGCCTCGCTGCCGGTCACTTTCGACCCGACCCGGAGATAACCCATGACCCAAGTTTCCCCTACCCTCAGCTGGGTTGTTTGCGCTAATGGTCATCCCGACTTCCCGCTGCAGAACCTGCCGCTGGGCATCTTCAGTGTCGCTGGCGAAGCTCCCCGTAGCGGCGTGGCGATTGGTGAGCGAATCTTCGATCTGCAGGCCGCGTTGCAAGCGGGACTGTTCGACGGCAAGGCGGCCGAAGCCGTCGAGGCCATGCAGGGCGGCCAGTTGAACGCCTTTTTCGACCTCGGCCGCGAAGCCCGGGTTGCCCTGCGCGAAAGATTGCTCGAACTGTTGCGCGAGGACAGCCCCCAGCGGGACGCGATCCAGGCCCAGGGCGCGCGGTTGCTGCCGCTGGCGGCGGACTGCCAGATGCACCTGCCGGCGAAAATCAATGACTACACCGATTTCTACGTAGGCATCGAGCACGCGCAGAATGTCGGCAAGCTGTTTCGGCCGGACAATCCGCTGCTCCCCAACTACAAATACGTTCCCATCGGTTATCACGGTCGGGCTTCGACGGTTCGCCCGTCCGGTACCGATGTGCGCCGTCCGCAAGGCCAGACGCTGCCGCCCGGCCAGGCCGAACCGATCTTCGGCCCGTGCGCGCGGCTGGATTATGAGCTGGAGCTGGGTATCTGGATCGGCAAGGGCAACGCCCTGGGCGAGCCCATTGCCATCGGCGATGCGGCCGAGCACATCGGCGGTTTCTGCTTGCTCAACGATTGGTCGGCCCGGGATATCCAGGCCTGGGAATACCAGCCGCTGGGGCCTTTCCTGTCGAAAAGTTTCCTCACCAGCGTATCGCCGTGGGTGGTGACGGCCGAGGCTCTTGAGCCGTTCCGTCGCCCGCAGCCGGCACGCCCGGAAGGCGACCCCCAGCCGCTGCCGTATCTGCTGGACAAGCGTGACCAGGCTGGCGGAGCCTTTGATATCGAACTGGAAGTCCTGCTGCTGACCGAATCCATGCGCGAGCAGGGCCTGGCGCCTCATCGCCTGACCTTGAGCAACACCCGGTACATGTATTGGACCGTGGCGCAGATGGTCGCGCACCACAGCGTCAACGGTTGCCAATTACAGGCCGGCGATCTGTTTGGCTCGGGCACATTGTCAGGGCCTGAAAATGGTCAGTTCGGCAGCCTGCTGGAAATCACCGAGGGCGGTAAAAAGCCGATCGAACTGGCGTCCGGCGAAATCCGCAAATTTCTCGAAGACGGTGACGAAATCATCCTGCGCGCCCGTTGCGGCCGCGAAGGTGCCGCCTCCATCGGTTTCGGCGAATGCCGCGGCAAAGTCTTGCCGGCGCATTGAGGGGGCGGCATGGAGCTTTACACCTACTACCGTTCCACGTCGTCTTACCGGGTGCGCATCGCGCTGACGCTCAAGGGCCTGGATTACCGGGCCCTGCCGGTCAACCTGATCGCGCCGCCCGGGGGCGAACATCGCCAGCCGGCCTACCTGGGGATCAATCCCCAGGGGCGGGTACCCGCGCTGCGTACCGATGAGGGCGCTTTGCTGGTCCAGTCTCCGGCGATCATCGAGTACCTGGAGGAACGTTATCCACAGGTGCCGTTGCTCAGCCGTGACCCCGTGCTTCGCGCACATGAGCGTGGCGTGGCCGCACTGATCGGCTGCGACATCCATCCACTGCACAATGTCAGCGTGCTCAACAAGCTCAGGCAGTGGGGCCACGACGAAGCGCAGGTGACGGAGTGGATCGGGCACTGGATCAGCCAAGGGCTGGCAGCGGTGGAGCAGCTGATTGGCGAAGACGGCTATTGTTTCGGCGCGGCGCCAGGCCTGGCGGACGTTTACCTGATCCCGCAGCTGTATGCGGCCGAGCGCTTCAATGTGTCGTTGCAAGAGTATCCACGAATCCGCCGGGTGGCGGCGTTGGCGGCAGCCCATGCGGCGTTCCAGCAAGCGCATCCGGCGAGTCAGCCTGATACTCCCTGAGTCGCCCCTGTGGGAGCGAGCCTGCTCGCGAAGGCGGTGGGTCAGACGCTCTGATAGTGAGGCCGCCTGCTTCATCGCGAGCAGGCTCGCTCCCACAGGGTGTGTAATGGGCCGCCGGGGCTCAATGCACAATCGTATTTGGCGGCAGATGCCCCAATCGCTCGGTCAGCCGGATCCGCTGGATCGGGTCATCACTGAGCATCAATGCATGTTCGAGATCGAAACGTTCGGCGTTGGGGCAATCGAGTCGCTGGTAGAGGCTGGCGCGGGCCAGGTAGTCGGCGGCGCTGGCGTTACCCAATTCCAGCACCCGTTCGGCATCGACCAGCGCGGCGATGTAGTCGTCGTTGGCCAGATGCAGTTGCCTGAGATTGCGCGACAGCCGCTGGAGCATTTGCATCGGCTCGGCGCAGACCATGTGCTCGGCCTTGAGCGGCAGGTTCGCGCCGTATTGGCGATGCAGCAAGTCCCGGCAGTCATTGGGGTACAAGCGGCGACCGCCGCAGGGGTCGAGCAGGTGGTCCGCGCCAGGTACGCGCAGCAGGAAATGGCCGGGGAAATTGACGCCGGTCATCGGGATTTCCAGGCCCTTGGCCAGTTCCAAGGCTATCAGGCCCAAGGCCAGCGGTTGCCCTCGCTTGCGGACCAGGACCTTGTCCAGCAGCGCCGCGCCAGGCCGTAGCGGCGTAGCGTCGTCCTGGGCGAAACCCAGATCATTGAGGCGTCGAAGCAGGGGCTGGCCCAATTCGCTGACAGGCAGCATCGGCAGGCCGTGGCTGACTTTCTGCTGCAGCTCCCTGAAATCCTTCAATAACGCTGGCACGTCCACTTCACGATCATGCTCGGCGGCGATCCACAGGGCTGCTTCGAGCAGTGCGGGTGGCGAGCGGTGCAGACAGTCAAAAAAGGCTTGGCGCGGTTTCATCACAGTCTCCGGACTATGCCTCGTTTTAGCTCTGCCGCGAGGTTTCGTCCAGTCTCGCAAAGAGGGGGTAGCCGGTTATGCCGAAAAGACTGACGATCATGCGGCGTTATTCCGGCGTGCTCCTGCAAATTTCGATTGCGCGCCTATACTGGCGAGACAGACAAAAAAGTGATTCGGGAGCCTGTCGATGTTTGCTCTCATGCAAAGCTCCCGCCTTGAATCGCTGCACTTGAGCGTAGACCCGGCAACCGGGTTGAAGGCGGTGATTGCCATTCATTGCAGCCGTCCTGGGCCTGCACTGGGTGGCTGTCGTTATCTTTCCTACCCCGACGACGAAAGTGCCGTGGCCGACGCCGTGCGCCTGGCCCAGGGCATGAGCTACAAGGCTGCGCTGGCCGGCCTGCCCGTGGGCGGGGGCGTGGCGGTCATCATGCGTCCGGCACACGTCGAGAGCCGTGCGGCGCTGTTCGAAGCCTTCGGCCGCTGCATCGAGCAACTGGATGGTCGCTACATTACCGCCATCGACAGCGGCACATCGGTGGCGGACATGGACTGTATCGCCCAGCAGACTCGTCATGTCACCAGCACCACTGCCGCGGGAGACCCGGCGCCCCATGCGGCCATGGGGGTGTTCGCCGGGATCCGCGCCACGGCCATGGCTCGCCTGGGCAGCGACAACCTGGAAAGCCTGCGGGTGGCCATCCAGGGCTTGGGCAATGTCGGTTATGCGCTGGCTGAGCAACTGCATGCGGCGGGCGCCGAACTGCTGGTCAGCGATATCGACCCCGGTAAAGTGCAACTGGCGATGGAGCAACTGGGCGCCCATCCCATCGCCAACGACGCACTGCTCAGTACTCCATGCGACATCCTGGCTCCCTGCGGCCTCGGCGGGGTACTCAACAGCCAGAGCGTGGCGCAACTGCGCTGCTCGGCCGTTGCCGGCTCGGCGCATAATCAGTTGAGCAACCTGCAAGTCGCCGACCAGTTGGAAAGACGCGGGATCCTCTATGCACCGGACTACGTGATCAATTCCGGCGGCCTGATCTATGTTGCCTTGAAACACCGCGGCGAAGAGCTGCCGACCATCACGGCGCATCTCGCCAAGATCGGTGCCCGGCTCACGGAAGTCTTCGCCCACGCCCAGGCCGAAAAACGCTCACCGGCCAGGGTGGCTGACGAGCTCGCGGAGCGTCTGTTGTACCGATAAAAAAAGATCGCAGCCTCCGGCAGCTCCTACACCGTTTAGGAGCTGCCGAAGGCTGCGATCTTTTTGATCATTCGTCCGACGGATTGAGCAGTTCGGACAACGCGTCTGGCTGGCTCTTGAATGCCTTGGCGAACACATCGCGATTCTTCGCCATGTAGATGCCGGCTTCCTCCACCTGTTGTTCGCTCAGCGATGGAACGGCTTTTTGCAACACTTCGGCGAGCAATTCAGCGAGTTCCAGCATTTTGTCATGACGGTCAGCTTCGGCTTTATCCATGAACAATCGCTCCAGATCTCGGCTGCTGCGGTATACCACTTCGACGGCCATTCACCACCTCACATGCCTTCACATTGGTTTTGTCTGTGACTACTGTATTTATATACAGGCCAAAGGATAAGCGAATCCTGACGCTTTGAATAGTGGCTTTTTAATGTAGACCGGTTTCGAGGTTTGTCGCCCAAGACAAACGTGCCCGCGACGGGACCGCTGATGTCGCCAACGTGTCGAATGCCAGCCCGGTGCCATCTCACTGCGGTCGCTGGCCTTTTTTCTGCATGCAGAACAACCGTCACGTCCAACCCGCATCATCCGGTCGAGTCGACCTAAGGAAACTACATCGTGAAAATCAACTGGGCCGAGAACCTGCGCCAGAATGTCCACCAACTGGCCGAATCCCTGGGCAACCTGTTCGTCGAGACCTTCCATTACCTGGCGCTGTTCGCCATCGGTGCGGTGACGGCATGGGCCGCCGTGATGGAGTTCCTGCAGATGATCGAGGAGGGTCATATCAAGATCGACGACATCCTCCTGCTGTTCATCTACTTGGAGTTGGGGGCGATGGTCGGGATTTACTTCAAGACCAATCACATGCCGGTGCGATTTCTCATCTACGTGGCGATCACGGCGTTGACGCGCCTGCTGATTTCCAACGTCTCGCATCACAGCCCGCCGGACCTGGGCATCATCTACTTGTGCGGCGGCATCCTGCTGCTGGCGTTCGCGATCCTGGTGGTGCGCTACGCGTCTTCGCAGTTTCCCTCGGTGAAGATCGAACACCCGCACCGTAAGGTCGGCGCGGGTTCGAGCGAGCATGCCGAAGTGGAGAAGGGCGAAATCTAGAGACCGGCGGCGCTCGACGCCTGGCCCTGTGCCTGCGGTGGCGGCACCTTGATGTTGTCGCCGCCGGTCATGGCTTCGAGGATGGCCACGGCGCTGTGGCCCTGCTCGATGGCAATGCCGAATTGAATGCTCTGCACCAGGCGATTGAGCCGTTCCGGGTCGTTGCGTTGCTGCGCGCTGATCATGCGCTTGGCAACGACGCGCCCGGCCTTGGACAAGGTCAGCATGATGCTGCCGTCCAGGCCCTGGATGCTCAGGTTGATCTGGTATTGCGGCGCGAAGGCGTCCGTAATGATCTGAAAAGGGTTGTCCATGATGCGTCACCGCCTGATTGAACGTGCAGTTGTTGACCGGCCATGATCGGGATTAGTTCGCAACACCGGACCACCGGCCATTCCATGATCGTATCCATCGCCAGATTCCAGGGGCGGGCAGGCGGCTGACCGATTGATCGCAGCCCGCGGCGCCTCCTGCAAGGGAGGTAGCAAGGGGCATGCCGGAAAAACTGTCGGACAATGATCACGGCGCCTGGACGCGCAATGCTCTGGAATGCGGTTATGGCGGCAGCCCGTTTCGGGGCACTGGCGGGCCGATGTTCGCTGACGGTGCAGGGCACGCAGGCGGATTGGAATGAACAAGCGGGGCGAGACAACTCCCGACATTAACAGCGCTGTTGCTCGTTGTCCGGCTTTATTTGCAAATGAATATTTATCTTTTTTCGGGGGTTGAATTGTTCTTCCGCCAGCCCGACTCTGTACTCAAGGGGCCGTTGCGCTAACGTCGATTGGCTCCTGGCGAGCTAGCCGAAATAAGGGATGAACTATGCAAATCCAAGTCAACAGCGATAACCATATTCAAAGCAGCATCCGACTGGAGGAGTGGGTACGTACTACCATTGAAAGCACGCTCGAACGTTACGAAGAAGACCTGACACGGATCGAGGTTCATTTGGGGGATGAGAACGGCGACAAGCCCGGTCCCCATGATTTGCGTTGCCAACTTGAGGCTCGGCCAAAAGGCCACCAGCCAATTTCCGTAACGCACAAGGCCGAGTCGCTGGAACTTGCGATCGAAGGCGCAGCCACCAAGCTGGAACATAAACTGGAGCATCTGTTCGGCAAACTGCGCGGCAAGCGCGCCGCCACCAACGGCCAGACCGAGTCGATTGCACTGGCTGATGCCATGCTGGAAGAAGAATTCCTCGAGAACGAACGGGCTGCGCTTAACGGCTGAACCCGGTCACTGAAATTACCCACCAAACAGACGGGCCTGCAATAGCAGGCCCGTCTTGTTTCAGCTATTCACTGTGGCCCCGAATCAGAACGCCACGGACGTCTGCACATACAACGTGCGCGGTTCCCCTACGTACTTGCCCCGATTGTTGTCGTCAAACGAGCGGGTGAAGTATTGGGTATTGAAGATGTTCTTCACGCCCACCGCGACGTTCAGGTCCGACAGCTGCGGGCCGAAGTCATAAGCGGCGCGGCTGCTGAACAGCATGTAGCCAGGGATATTGCCGGTGCTGCCATCGGCGCTTTCCGCGCGGGTATTGGCGTTGTCGGCAAACTGCGCGCTCTGGTAGGTGCTGTCCAGGTTCAGCTTCCACGGCCCATCCGTGTAACCCACGCCCAGCGTACCTTTGTGCCTGGAGGAGAAGGGCACGCGGTTGCCCTTGTTCGGTCCGTCTTCGCGGATGGTGGCGTCGACGTAGGCGTATGTGGCGTACACGTCAAAGCCGGCCAGCGCCGGGCTCAGGCCGTCGAGGGCATAGTTGATGCTGGTTTCGATGCCCTGGTGGCGGGTCTCGCCCCGGGCGATCACCGAGTCGTTGGTCTGGTTGCTTTCGTACTGGTTGTCGAAGTTGATCAGGAAGGCGCCGATCTCTGCCCGCAGGTTGCCATTGTCATAACGGGTGCCAAGCTCCCAGGTGCGGGCCTTCTCCGGCTTCACTTCACCGCTGCTGACGCGGTTGGGCATCTGGCTGTACTGCACGCTGCCGAACGAGCCTTCGGTGTTGGCATACAGATTCCATTCGTCGGTCAGGTGGTACAGCACATTCAGCGCTGGCAGGGCGGTGTTGTAGTCGCCCTTGTACTTCACGTTGGTCAGGTTGTTGGTTTGTTGCGATTCGATCATTTCGTAGCGAATACCGGGCGTGATCGTCCATTTGCCGATATCGATCCGGTCATCGATGAAAAATGCATTGGCTTCGGTTCCGCCGCGGGTATCGCGGTCGTTGCGGCTGGAGGTGGTCGGCAGCTCGTTGCTGGCGATCGGTGTGCGATAACGCAGTTCATGACCGGCTTCGTTGATATAGCGATAGCCGACGCCGACCTCGTGGCTGGTCGGGCCGAGATCGAAGCCTTGGGCGAAACGGGTTTCCAGGCCGCGTACCCAATATTCACGAGGCGACAGGGACAGGAAGGAGCCCTGGTCCAGATAGCCGCTGCGCAAGGTCTTGGTGAAAAACGTGTTGGCGGTGAATTCTCGCCGGTCCTGCTGGTAGCGGTAGCCGAAATTGACCAAGGTACGACGACCCCAGAACCGGTCTTTCTGGCGGGTGGACTGATACGGGTCGGCGTTGTAGTCGGCCACGTTCAGGCCGCCGGGCATGTCGGCCTCGCCTTCGTAATACTGGGCCATGGCGTTGAAGCTGTTGGCCTCGTCCAGTTGATAGTTGCCCTTGAGGATCAGATCGTCGATCTGCGTGTCGCTGTGCTCACGCCAGTCGCCGCCGCGGGTGCCGGAATACAACAGGGCGCCGCCCAGGCCGTTATCGGCGGTGCCGCCGGCCAGCAGATTGGCGGACGTCTTGAAGCCATCGTGGCTGGAAGACGGGCTCGCCTCGGTCTGGAAACCGCCTTTGACGGTCGGTGCATCGGATATTGCCCGGGTCACGAAGTTGACCACGCCGCCGACGTTTTGCGGGCCGTAGCGCACCGCGCCGCCCCCGCGCACGACATCCACCGCGTCCATGTTGCCCATGCTCACGGGAGCAAAGGACAGCTGCGGTTGGCCATACGGCGCGAAAGGCACTGGAATGCCATCCATCAGTACCGTCGAGCGGGAAGCCAGGCGCGGGTTGAGGCCACGGATACCGAAATTCAGCGCCATGTCATGGCTACCGGTGCCGTTGTTTTCCGGTGCGTTGACGCCGGGAATGCGATTGAGCACGTCCCGGGCCTGGGTCGCGCCCTGGCGTTCGAATTCTTCGCGGCGGATAACGTCCCGAGCGCCCGGGTGTTCGAAGACGTTGGTCGGCGCTGCGTCGCCGAGCCAGTCACCGACCACGGTCGTGGTGCCGATGTCCAGTGCAGTGCTGCTGACCGGTTGCAGGCTGAAAGCATTGTCCCCCTCGGGCCGGGCTTGCAGGCCTGTGCCTTCAAGCAGCGCGTTCAAGCCTTGCTCGGGGCTGTAGCTGCCTTCCAGGCCGCGACTCTGCAGGCCGCCGGTCAGTTGCGAGCCGAAGGAAATCAACACGCCGGCTTCGCGGCCGAATTGATTGAGCGCGTTTTCCAGCGACGACGGCGCAATGTGATAGGCCTTGGACTCTGCAGCCAGCACGGCGGGCAGTGCAACGAAACTCAAGCTGGCCCCCAGGAACAGTTGACGCGCGGCGCGAGCGAGCGGGGTGAGACGGGTGGGTTGCTGCGGCATGGATGGGAATCCCGAGAAGGTTATATCGAAGTGGCTTTCCTTCTCTGTCACCCGAGGTGTGGAAAACGGCTCACTGGCAAATCATTTTTTTTGGGTGGGCCGCCATGGGCTCAAGCGCGAGCTTCGACCGTGACCCAATAGCGGGTGAAACGCCGCACTTTTACCGGCAGGCTGATTTCCAGCAGATCAAGGATTCGCTCGCCGTTGTCCAGCGGATAAGTTCCGGAGACCAGAAGGTTGGCGACCGCCTCGTCGCAGTGCAGCTGGCCGCGTCGGTAGCGGCCCAGTTCCTCAAGGAAATCCGCCAGGCGCATGTGCGCGGCGACCAGCATGCCCTCCGTCCAGGCACCGCTGTTGGCGTCAAGCGCCGTGGCGGGACCGGTGCCGTTGATGCCAAGGGACGCTTGCCGAGAAGCCCCCAGCAGAAAAGCCGGGCCGTGCCTGCCGCGAATGTCCACCTGGCCGGCAAACACTGCGACCTGGGTGTGGTCTGCATACTCACGCACATTGAAGCGAGCGTCGTGGCTTTCCAGCAGGCCATGGGCGGTCAGCACCTGCAGGGGGCGTGAGTCCTGGGCTGCGGTCAACAGCAGTTCCCCTTCCAACAGGCGGATCAGGCGGCGCTGAGCGTCGAAGCGAATATCGACCGCGCTGCCACTGTTGAGCTGCAACTGGCTGCCGTCATCCAGCGCCAGGTGACGCCGCTCGCCCACCGGGCTGCGGTAATCGGCGAGCAATGGCGGCAACAACTGGCGTTCACGCAGGCCCCAGGTCGCGGCCGAGCCGGCACCCAGCAGCAGCAACATCTTGAGGGCCCGGCGCCGCGTTGCCGACTTCGGTGTGTTGAGCGTCGCATGGGCCAACGGAGAAGACACATTGCGCAGCCGCTGGTTGACCCGCTGGATATGCTCCCAGGCGCGGCGATGTTCGCTGTGTGCATTGAGCCACTGTTCCCAGGCTTGCTGCTGGCGCGTATCGAGTGGCCCCTGCTGCATTTCCAGCAGCCAATGCACCGCCTGCTCGGCGACTTGCGCGCTGACGTTCGGCGCGCTGGGCATCGGCGGGTTCACAGGGCGAAGTAGCAGCGCATCGCTGCCTTGTTCAGGTGGCGCTTGACCGTCGCCAGGGAAATACCCAGTTCACGGGCGATTTCGTTGTAGGTCAGGCCATCGATCTGCGCCAGCAGGAACGCCTTTTTGACCGCACGTGGCAGACCATCGAGCAATTGGTCCAGCTCCAGCAGGGTCTGCAGGATAATCGCCCGCTCCTCTTCCGACGGCGCCACTTGCTCCGGCATCTGGGCGAGGGTGTCGAGGTAGGCGCGTTCCAGGTCCTGGCGTCGGTAATGGTTGAACAGTACGCGCTTGGCGATGGTGGTGAGAAATGCACGGGGCTCCAGGACCGGCTGCGGATCGTGCGCGGTCAGCACGCGCATGAACGTGTCCTGGGCCAGATCGGCGGCACTGTCGGGACACCCGAGTTTTCTTCGCAACCAGCCGTTGAGCCAACTGTGGTGGGCGTTGTAGAGCACTTCAACGGTATGTGCAGGCGGCAACGAGGAACATCCCGACAGCGGTAAGCTGTGCTAGAGAACAAGAATTGTTCGCATTGTAGAGGCGCGCAGAGGGAAACGGCAATCGGGATGAGTGTTTCGTTTCGGTTATGGACCGGATCGGGCTTTCGCGAGCAGGCTCGCTCGCACATGGATGCGCTAGGGCAAAAACGCCTGCCGATACTCCCCGGGAGCTGCCCCCAAGGCCTGGCGAAAGCGGTTGGTAAAATGGCTGGCGCTGGCAAATCCGCAGGCCAGAGCCACCTCGCCCAACGGTTGTAAGGTATGGCGCAGTAAGTGCCGCGCCCGGGCGAGACGCCGCGCCAGGACGTACTGGTGCGGTGGCAGGCCGAAGGTTTCGCGGAACATCCGGGCGAAATGGTATTCGGACAGGGCACACAGCGCGGCGAGTTGACCAAGGCTGATGGCTTCGCCCAATTGAGCGTCGATGTAATCCACCAGCAAGCGTCGCTGGTGCGCGGCCAACCCACCCTTCAGGCGCAGGCCCTGGCGCTGGCCAACCTGATTGAGCAGCAGGTGGCTGAGCAGCTCATGGGCCAGGCTGGTGCCGAGCAGGCGTTCAGCCGGCTCGGCCCAATCCAGCTCGATCAACTGTCGAAAGCGCTGTGCCTGCCGCGGGTCATCGAGAAAGGTTGCCTCGTGCAATTGCACTTGCCGCGGTTCGCGATCCAGCAGCGTGACGCAACCCAGGGCGAATTGCTCGGGGCTGAAATACAGGTGGGCGAGGCGAATGTCGCCGTTGATGACCCAGGCCGATTCATGTCCGGCCGGCAACACGCAGAGTTTGCCGGGCGCCCCCGTGGTGTCGGGACGCTCGCGGCGAAAAGTGCCGGTGCCGCCGGCGATGTAGCACGACAGCGTATGGTGGGTTGGCGCCTCGTAGTCACGGGCGTCGTGATGGTTGCTCCACAAAGCCGCCGCCATGCCGTCACCGAGCTCGGCGCTGTGCTCCAGGCGAGCATTGGGCGAGCTGTTGAGGGCTTGGAAGACTTGCAGGGTTTGCAGACTGGTCATGATCGGTTTCTCCAGCTCGAATCCTACTCCCTCGAGGCGCCCATGCCAGCCTGTCCCTGATAAAAACCGCAAGTTTACGCAAGCGTCGGGCAGGTATCGGCGTGAGACTGGCCGTCATTGCCAGGAGTCGTCGCCATGAACCTTTCGTTGTACCTGCTTACCGTGCTCATCTGGGGGACCACCTGGATCGCCCTGAAACTGCAGTTGGGCGTCGTCGCCATTCCGGTGTCGATTGTCTATCGCTTCGGCCTCGCCGCGCTGATCCTGTTCGTGATGCTCCTGCTCAGCCGACGCCTGCAGGTCATGAACCGGCGCGGTCATTTGATCTGCGTCGCCCAGGGCCTGTGCCTGTTCTGCATCAACTTCATGTGTTTCCTGACCGCCAGCCAATGGATTCCCAGCGGCCTGATCGCCGTGGTGTTTTCCACCGCGACGCTCTGGAACGCCTTGAATGCGCGGGTGTTCTTCGGTCAGCGGATCGCCCGCAACGTCTTGCTCGGCGGTGCCCTTGGGCTGCTCGGGCTGGCGTTGTTGTTCTGGCCGGAGCTGGCCGGGCACCGCGCAAGCCCGCAAACGCTGCTCGGATTGGCGCTGGCGCTGTTGGGCACCTTGTGTTTCTCGGCGGGCAACATGCTGTCGAGCCTGCAACAGAAGGCCGGCCTCAAGCCGTTGACCACCAACGCCTGGGGCATGGCCTACGGGGCCGCGATGCTGTCGGTGTGGTGCTTGTTCCAGGGCATTCCGTTCGAGATGGAATGGAATACGCGCTACGTCGGCTCGCTGTTGTACCTGGTGGTCCCGGGTTCGGTCATCGGCTTTACCGCGTACCTGACGCTGGTAGGGCGCATGGGGCCGGAGCGGGCGGCGTATTGCACCGTGCTGTTCCCGGTGGTGGCATTAAATGTCTCGGCTGTTGTCGAGGGTTATCAGTGGACGGCACCGGCGCTGGTCGGACTGGTGCTGGTGATGCTGGGCAACGTGTTGGTGTTTCGCAAGCCGCGACCCGTGGCCGCGAAAGTCGTGCTGGCTCGTTAAGCCACAACCTCTGAGGTGTGGCGAGGGAGCTTGCTCCCGCTGGGTTGCGAAGCAACCCCAAGGCGTATCTGCCACCGCGCTACATCAGATAAACCGCAAGGGGCTGCTGTGCAGCCCAGCGGGAGCAAGCTCCCTCGCCACGGTGAGTACTCGGCCCGCTTATTTCCAGACTTGCGGGTTGACCAGGTTCTTCGGTCGTTCGCCCAGCAGGGCGCTGCGCAGGTTTTCCACGGCCAGATTGGCCATGGCCTCACGGGTTTCATGGGTAGCCGAACCGATATGCGGCAAGGTGACGGCATTTTTCAACTGGAACAGCGGCGACTCGGCCAGCGGTTCCTTTTCGTAGACATCCAGCCCGGCGCCGCGGATGCGGTTGTTCTGCAAGGCTTCGATCAACGCTGGCTCATCCACCACCGGACCGCGGGAAATGTTCACCAGGATGGCGCTCGGTTTCATCAGGGACAGCTCGCGCTGGCCGATCAGGTGGCGGGTCTTCTCGCTCAACGGCACCACCAGGCAGACGAAGTCCGCTTCGGCCAGCAACTGATCCAGTTCGCGGAACTGTGCGCCCAACTGGTTTTCCAGCTCGGGCTTGCGACTGTTGCCGCTGTAGAGGATCGGCATGTTGAACCCCAGCCGACCACGCCGGGCAACAGCCGCGCCGATGTTGCCCATGCCGATGATGCCCAGGGTCTTGCCATGTACATCGCTGCCGAACAGCTGTGGCCCGACAGACGCCTGCCACTGTCCGGCCTTGGTCCACGCGTCCAGTTCGGCGACACGCCGGGCACTGCTCATCACCAGGGCGAACGCCAGGTCGGCGGTGCTTTCGGTGAGCACGTCGGGAGTGTTGGTGAGCATGATCCCGCGTTCATTGAAGTACGCCAGGTCGTAATTGTCATAGCCCACCGACACGCTGGAGACCACTTGCAGCTTCGTGGCGTGCTGCAGTTGCTCGCGGCCGAGCTTGCGGCCAACGCCAATCAGCCCGTGGACATGGGGCAAGGCTTCGTTGAACTGCGCATTGATGTCGCCGTTCGACGGGTTGGGCACGATCACGTCGAAGTCCTGGCGCAGGCGCTCGATCATGGGGGGCGTGATACGGCTGAAGGCGAGTACGGTTTTTTTCATCGTGCAAGGCTCATCTGCGGAGAATACCAAGCACGCTAACATTCCTGGCGCGGGTTAGGCGAGAGGGACGGTGCATCCCAGCGCCACACTTTTCCTTTTGGGAGTGAGCTTATGTGGGAGCGAGCCTGCTCGCGATCGCGGTGTGTCAGTCACCGGATAGGCCGGCAGATAAATCGCCATCGCGAGCAGGCTCGCTCCCACAGGGACCTTTCTTCCATAGGGGCCTTTCTACACAGTCAGGCGGCCCGCAGCGAAATAAACGCGTAGTTGAGCGGCTCCTCGGTGACAACACTTGCGCCGCTGTCGGTGACCTGGCGAGCAATGTCATCACCGGACAAGTGGAACTGCCATTCACCGGCCTCTTGGCCCATCGGCTGCGCGCGAGCCTGATCGATGGCGGCAGCAAACGCCGCCATGTTCGGCAGGTACGCGGTAAATCCGTCGCCCTTCAGTGCGGTGGTGTGGATGCCCAGGGACACGCAGATGCGTTCCTTGATGGCGATCTCTTCACGGTCGGCCTGGCGGGAGCGCTCGATCAACCGGGCCAGTTCCTGGTCTACCAAATGACCGCCGACGATCAGCTGCGGCCCCGTTTCCCACGACTCCGGCGGGCAATCCTTGGCGGCGGTATCGAGAGGAATATGCGGGTTGATTTCCATGGGATAGATGCGGCACACCAGGGGGCGACGCTCATAGATGCGGCACAGGTTGTCGGCGTCCAGATTATGGCAAGGCCCAGGGTTATAGGCGGCGAAAGTGATCGCCACGCGGGCCTCGCTGGCGCCGCTGCGCACTATTGCCGAGCGCCGTTCGGCGTGCTCGCGTTGCGCCACCGGCAGGCCGAGGCCATTGGGCAGGAAGGCCTCGACCAGGACAATCACCTGGCCGCCATCATTCGCCCACATCCTGGCTTCATCGAGCGTCAGGGGAACGTGATGGCCCGTGCAGCATTTACCGCACCCTACGCAGGAAAACGTCGTGTTCATTGATTGACCGAAGGCAATTGGCTAAAGCGGCGACAGAAAAACGCCGTGATAAGCCATGCAAAGCAATTTATGCGCCATTCATCGGGAGGTTTCGGTCGGGCGGATCGAGTCCCATTCGGTCACGAACGCGCTCTTGGTTTTCTTGCGGTAGAGGCACAGCTCGGTGCCGGTCGCGCCTTTCATGTGCTTTTGCGGGTATTGGCCTTGCAGCAACAGCGCCGTGTAGCCGACCCGGTCGTCGAATTGCGCGGGGCTGCCGACCGGTTCGGCATTTTTCAAACCGCTGGCCTTGATGCAACTGGCGAGGACTTTCTTGTCATAGGCCGCCCAGGCATCGGAGCTGGAGGCATAGGCCTGGGCAGCCAGGGCGCTGAGAGCAAAGAAAATCAGGCA
The DNA here is from genome assembly GCF_051132085.1 of Pseudomonas sp. R1-15. Taxonomy (NCBI): domain Bacteria; kingdom Pseudomonadati; phylum Pseudomonadota; class Gammaproteobacteria; order Pseudomonadales; family Pseudomonadaceae; genus Pseudomonas; species Pseudomonas sp. R1-15. The sequence continues at coordinate 1,032,180 of NZ_CP071660.1, forward strand.
GGGTACTTTCATCGGCAAGATCCTTGTTCTGGGAGGCCAGCGCAGGAGTATGCCTGAGGTTGGGAAGGTATCGAGGCCGCGAACTCGCAGCCTCGTGCACTCGGCGCACCGTCGGAATGCGGGCGGGTTCAGCGACCTTGTTCGGCGACGGCCTTGGCCGCCGTGATCAGGCACTTGGTCAGTTCCGGCGAGGAGAACTTGGTCAGTACCCCGTTGGCGCCCGCCAGCCGCGCTTTCTCACTGTTCATCGCGCTGTCGAGCGAGGTGTGCAACAACACATAGAGATGAGCGAAGTCGGGTGTTTCCCGCAGGGTCCGGGTGAGGGCGTAACCGTCCATCTCGGACATTTCGATGTCGGAAACGATCAGGTTGATCTCCTGCGCCGTGCCTTGCAGCTCAAGCAGGCAGTCGATGGCTTCCTTGGCGCTGCGGGCGGTGTGGCATTGCAGGCCCAGGTTGCGCAGGGTATGCACCGATTGCTGGAGCGCCACCTGGCTGTCATCGACCACCAGGATTCGGGCGTTGCCGAGGACTTCGGCGTCTTCCATGCTCAGTTCGGTGGGCGCCGTCTCGATTTGCGCCGGGGCGATGCCGTGGATGACTTTTTCGATGTCCAGCACCTGCACCAGCGTGCCGTCCACCGAAGTCACGCCAGTGATGAACGCACGCACACCGCCGGAGCCGTAGGGCGGCGGCTTGATGTCGGTAGTCAGGCAATGCACGATCTTGCTCACCGCCTGCACGTGCAGGCCCTGCTTGGAGCGGCTGACGTCGGTGACGATCAGGCACCCGCCGTCCGGGTCTTCCAGCGGCCGCTCGCCAATGGCGCGGCTGAGGTCGATCACCGACAACGACGTTCCGCGCAACGTGGCGATGCCTTTTACGTGTGGGTGCGACTCCGGCAGTTTGGTCAGCGGCGGGCAGGGAATGATTTCGCTGACCTTGAGCAGGTTGATTGCCATCAGCTTGCCGCTGCGCAAGGTAAACAGCAGAAGCGAAAGGGAATCTGCGCGGGCTTTGTTGGAAGACATAAAAACCTTCTGTGGAAAAAGGTGGGGCGATCATGAAGACCGCCAAGACAGCTTTTGATAACGGGTTATCGACTTGTCGGGGGCAGGCTTTAGGGCGAAAAACTGTCAATGGCGAGGATCACGATAGCGCGGTCCACAAAAGTCCCCTCGGCAAACTATTTGAGGCCCAGCCGCCTGGCCATCCGCCCCAGGTTGGCCCGATCCAGGCCCAGTTCCCGGGCAGCGCTGGCCCAGTTGTACTGATGGCGTTCCAGGCAGGCGCTGATCATTTGCCGTTGATAGTTTTCCGTGGCCTGGCGCAAGTCACCGGAAACCTTCACCGTGGAGGCTGGCGCGGGGCTGTTGTTCGGAGCATTTTCCGGGAGTACGTGAGGCAGATCCAGATCATCGGCGCTCAAGCTGAGAATCTTCGGCCGAACCGGATGCTTGCCCAATGCCTTCAACGCGCTGCGACCGATCAGGTGTTCCAGTTCGCGCACGTTGCCCGGCCAATCGTAGGCCAGCAACGCAGCCTGGGCGTCGCTGGTCAGGCGCAGGCTGCCAAGGCCCATGCGCGAGCGGTTCTGTTCCAGGAAGAAGCCGGCGAGCAGCAGCACATCGCGCCCGCGATCACGCAGCGCAGGCACTTGCAGCGGGTAGACACTCAACCGGTGGTAGAAGTCGGCCCGATAACGGCCATTGCGCACTTCCTCGGCGAGGTCGCGGTTGGTCGCCGCAATCAGGCGCACATCGACGCGGTGCTCCTTGTCCGAGCCCAGGCGTTGCAGCTGGCCGCTTTGCAATACGCGAAGCAATTTGGCCTGGACGGTCAGGGACAGTTCGCCCACCTCGTCGAGGAACAGCGTGCCGCCATCCGCCAGCTCGAATTTGCCGCGCCGGTCCTGGGTGGCACCGGTGAACGCGCCTCGAACATGGCCGAAGAGTTCACTTTCCACCAGCGTGTCAGGCAGCGCCGCGCAATTGAGGCTGATCAGCGGCTGATCGGCACGGTGGGAGGCGGCGTGAATGGCCTGGGCGACCAATTCCTTGCCGACGCCGGTTTCGCCAGTGATCAGTACCGTCAGGTCACTGCCCCCGACCAGCTTGATCTCTTCCACCAGGCGTTTATGGGGCTTGCTCTGGCCGACCATGTCGCGCTGCTGCTGGCCGCTGGCCTGACGGTAGACCTCGGCGCGGCGATGCTCGTCCTCGGCCCTCAACGCCAGGCGCTCGATACGTTCGGCGGCGCTGACAGTGGCGGCGGCGAGGCTGGCGAAGGCTTGCAGGGCGCTCAGGTCAATAGGTTCGAAGCGTTCCGGGTCCAGCGAGTCCAGGGTCAGCAAGCCCCAGGGCTGCTCATCGACAAACAGCGGGCAACCCATGCAATCGTGAACCTCCAGATGTTCATCCAGCCCTTCCACCAATCCGTCGTACGGATCGGGCAGGTCACTGTCGGTGGCGAAGCGAGTGGGCTGCGGATTGGCCAGCAAAGCTTCGAAACGCGGATGCTCGCTGACCCGGAATCGCCGGCCCAGGGTGTCGGTGCTCAAGCCATCCACGGCCAGCGGGACGAGGCAGTCGCCGTCCAGGCGCAACAGCGCAGCGGCGTCGCAAGGCAACAGGCTGCGCAGGGCTCCGAGCAGGCGCCGATAGCGCTCGCCTTCAGGCAGTTCGCGGGACAGGTCGGCCACCAGCGGCAATAGCGAGGTCAGCAAGGAAGTTGCGGTCATAATGACTCCATCTAGTCATAAGGACTATAAGTGCTGTCTTGTCGATATGACTACATCGTCTTCAACTGCCTGAAATACAAGGTCAAAATTTGTGGCATGAAAACTGATAGGCATAGGTAACTGTTATTTGTACCACGCGAGGAGTCACCCATGCTGAGTCGAGAACAACGCGCCATCATCCGTTCCACTGTCCCCTTGCTTGAAAGCGGTGGGGAAGCGCTGATCACTCATTTCTACCGCATGATGCTGTCCGAATACCCGCAAGTGCGCCCGCTGTTCAACCAGGCTCACCAGGCCAGCGGCGACCAGCCGCGTGCGCTGGCTAACGGTGTATTGATGTATGCGCGGCACATCGATCAACTCGACCAGTTGGGCGACCTGGTGGCAAAGATCGTCAACAAGCACGTGGCCTTGCAGATCCAGCCACAGCATTACCCGATCGTCGGCTCCTGCTTGCTGCGGGCAATCGCCGAGGTACTGGGCGAAGAAATCGCTACACCTGAAGTAATTTCGGCGTGGGGCGCGGCCTATAACCAGTTGGCCGATATCCTGATCGGCGCCGAAACCAGCTTGTATGACCGCAAAGCCGCGGCACCCGGCGGCTGGCGCGGTGAACGTGAGTTCATCCTGACGGCCAAGGTGCAGGAAAGCGCGGAAATCACTTCGTTCTACTTCGAACCGGCGGACAAGGGGCCTATCCTGCAAGCCGAGCCCGGCCAGTACATCGGTATGAAGCTGGTGCTGGACGGTGAAGAAGTGCGCCGCAACTATTCGTTGTCGGCCTTGGCTAACAATGGCCAGTACCGCATCAGCGTCAAGCGCGAGGCGGGCGGACGGGTGTCCAATTACCTGCACGACCATTTCCAGGTCGGCAGCAGCATCCAGCTGTTTCCGCCATCGGGAGATTTTTACCTCACCGCCAGCGACAAGCCGCTGGTGCTGATCAGTGGCGGCGTCGGCATCACTCCGACCCTGGCGATGTTGCAAGCGGCGCTGCAAACCGAGCGCCCGGTGCATTTCATTCACTGCGCACGCAATGGCCAGGTCCATGCCTTTCGCGAGTGGATCGACGACCTGGCCAAGCGGCACCCGCAACTCAAGCGTTTCTATTGTTATGACGAACACGACGGCGCTGGGCCGGCGGCTGACAAGGTAGGGCTGTTGACTGAGGAACAACTGGCGCAGTGGTTGCCGGAGCAGCGAGACCTGGACGCGTACTTCCTTGGGCCGAAGGGCTTCATGGCGGCCATCAAGCGTCATCTCAAAGCCTTGGGCGTACCGCCGGGACAAAGCCGCTATGAATTCTTCGGGCCGGCGGCTGCTTTGGAGTAAATGCCAGGGCAATCCGGGTGACCGGGTTGCCTTCTTCGCGAGCAGGCTCGCTCCCACAGAGGATCTGCATTATCCGGAACACGCATGCACGACGCGTGACCTGTGGGAGCGAGCCTGCTCGCGAAAGCGGCGGCATGACCGCCGCTGCGCTGGAATTAATCCCCGCTTAACCTCTTTCCTGTCTATTCCCTCCATATTGCCGACTGCGCTCGTTCACGATCTGCGTGTAGACTTCGGCGATCCGAAAGCGCGCCGGTCGCCGCAAGGCCGCGCGTCGATCCATGCCTATCAAAGGGAAAAGCAATGAGTGAGGAAATGCTGCGGCTGGGCCGTGAGCGGCGCTATCTGGTGCTGCTGGGGTTGATCTGCCTGGGACTGATCGGCGGTGCTTTATATATGCAGGTGGTGCTTGGTGAAGCGCCATGCCCGCTGTGCATCCTGCAGCGCTATGCGTTGTTGCTGATTGCCATCTTCGCTTTCATCGGCGCGGCCATGCGTACGCGCCGCAGCCTGACGGTCTTCGAATGCCTTGTCGTGCTTTGCGCGCTGGCAGGGGCGGGTGTGGCCGGGCACCATGTGTACACTCAGTTTTTCCCCGCGGTCAGTTGCGGCGTAGATGTGTTGCAGCCAATTGTCGATAGCCTGCCGCTGGCGAAGATCTTCCCGCTGGGCTTCCAGGTCGATGGTTTCTGTTCCACCCCGTACCCGCCGATCCTCGGCCTGTCACTGGCGCAATGGGCACTGGTGGCGTTTGTCCTCACCGTCGTGCTGGTGCCATTGCTGGTGTCGCGCAATCGCAAGGCGCTTCGCTGAAGTATCGTGGAAAAACGCCCCGGCTCTTCTTCGGAGCCGGGGCGTTTTACGTTTCAGGGTCGATGAGGCACCGTCTTGATCAGAGGCAGGAACACCCTGCGACAGTGTGCGACATGTTGTCACATATCTGCTGTCTCGCAGCCGTCCGAGGGCCGAATTGCCGCCTCATTCTGCAACAAAAAAACCGCCTGATCACCCTTCGCTTTCAATTGGGAGTCGCTCTGCAGCAGGCATTTTTAACAGCGCAGCGGGTTGCCTTCAAGGCCCCGGAAAATGGGCGCCTAAAGCGGGTAAAAGCTCGCCGTAAATTGCTGGAGCTGTCTAAATCGGGCGTAGTAGCCTTACGTTTTTTGGGGTTCTTGTTGAGAATTAATTTCGATAACATGCTGGCCCGTTGCAATATCGGCGGCAGATTATTGCCGGATCGGAGAAAAATTATTTCGGGTTAAGACATGGTCTCGAACGCCGCAGCTCACTACAATCGCCCGCACCGATTTTCCGACCCGGCTCAGGCTTGAGCACGAGAGTGGTCGAAGGGCGCCAGCGCCCCATGCGACCCCAGGTGTCGGTGCCTCCAACTACCCGCACCAAACGGAATTGGGCTTGAACAGGCCTTTGACCAACGAATAAGAACTCACTGCTGGCCCAGGATGTGTCGAACAGCGTCTGACGTTCGACGGGCAGCCCTTATTCAATCCAAGAAAATGCCAACCCTTGGCAGGGTGAAGTGTTGGCGATCAAAACCCAACTGCATTGCGCAAGCTGCTTTAGAGGTCGTGAGATGAGTAAAAACAGGTACCCCCGATTACTAGGCTTGTTGCCGCTGCTCGGCACGTTGCTGCTGGGAGGCTGCAACATGACCCTGCTCGATCCCAAGGGCCAGGTCGGCCTGGATGAACGAAACCTGATCATCACCGCCACGCTGCTGATGTTGCTGGTCGTCGTGCCGGTTATCGTCATGACGTTCCTGTTCGCCTGGAAATATCGCGCGTCCAACACCAGTGCCACCTACACGCCGAAATGGTCCCACTCGACCAAGATCGAAATCGCGGTGTGGACCATTCCGGTACTGATCATCATTGCCCTGGGTTACATCACCTACAAGTCGACCCACGCCCTGGACCCGTACCGTCCGCTGGATTCCGACGTCAAGCCGATCACCATCGAAGTGGTCTCGATGGACTGGAAGTGGCTGTTCATCTATCCGGAACAAGGCATTGCCACGGTCAACAAGATCGTGTTCCCGGCCCACACGCCGATCAACTTCAAGGTCACCTCCGACACCGTGATGAACTCGTTCTTCATCCCGGGCCTGGGCGGCCAGATCTACGCGATGGCCGGCATGCAGACCAAGCTGCACCTGATCGCCAACCAGAACACCGAACTTGAAGGTATCTCCGCCAACTACAGCGGCGCGGGTTTCACCGGCATGAAGTTCAAAGCGACCGCCACCACCCAGGAAGAGTTCGACGCCTGGGTAAACGAAGTGAAGAAGGCACCTAAACAGCTTGAAAAAGCTGAATACGAAGCCCTTTCCAAGCCGAGCCAGAACAACCCTGTCGAACTCTACTCGTCGGTCACGCCGAACCTGTTCCAGACCATCATCGATAAGTATGAAGGGATGAATCCGGGCAAGCCGATGCATCACGAGAAGAAAGACAAGGAAGTGGCCCACAACATGGAAGGGATGGACATGAGCTCGCATTCAGCTGCCGGGGCAGAGGAGTAAACGATGTTTGGTAAATTAAGTTGGGAAGCGATCCCGTTCCACGAGCCGATTGTCATGGTGACCCTCGCCATCATCGCGCTCGGTGGTCTGGCGTTGTTCGCGGGTATCACTTATTTCAAGAAGTGGACTTACCTGTGGACTGAATGGTTGACCTCGGTCGACCACAAGAAGATCGGCGTGATGTACATCATCGTCGCCATGGTCATGCTGCTGCGCGGTTTTGCCGACGCGATCATGATGCGTACCCAGTTGGCCATGGCCACCGAGGGCTCGCCCGGCTACCTGCCGCCTGAACACTATGACCAGATCTTCACCGCCCACGGTGTGATCATGATCATCTTCATGGCGATGCCATTCTTCACCGGCCTGATGAACCTTGCAGTGCCGCTGCAGATCGGCGCGCGTGACGTTGCCTATCCATTCCTGAACTCCCTGAGCTTCTGGCTGCTGGTGTCCGGTGTGGTGCTGATCAACGTTTCCCTGGGTGTTGGCGAATTCGCCAAGACCGGTTGGGTTGCCTATCCGCCGTTGTCGGGGCTGCAATACAGTCCGGGCGTGGGGGTGGATTACTACATCTGGGCGCTACAGCTATCCGGGTTGGGGACAACGCTGACGGGGGTCAACTTCCTGGCCACCGTGTTGAAGATGCGTACCCCTGGCATGAAGCTGATGGACATGCCGATCTTCACCTGGACCTGCACCTGGGCCAACGTGCTGATCGTCGCTTCGTTCCCGATCCTCACCGCTACCCTGGCACTGCTGACGCTTGACCGCTACATGGATTTCCACATTTTCACCAATGAACTGGGTGGAAATCCGATGATGTACGTCAACCTGTTCTGGGCCTGGGGTCACCCTGAGGTGTACATCCTGATCCTGCCGGCGTTCGGTATTTTCTCCGAAGTCATCTCGACCTTCTCCGGCAAGAAACTGTTTGGCCACCACTCGATGATCTACGCTTCCGGCGCGATCTCGGTACTGGGCTTCATGGTCTGGCTGCACCACTTCTTCACCATGGGTTCGGGTGCCAGCGTCAACGCCTTCTTCGGCCTGGCGACGATGCTGATCTCGATTCCGACGGGTGTGAAGCTGTTCAACTGGCTGTTCACCATCTACCAGGGCCGCCTGCGTTTCACCAGCCACGTGCTGTGGACCCTGGGCTTCATGGTGACCTTCGCCATCGGCGGCATGACCGGCGTACTGCTGGCCATCCCGGGTGCGGACTTCGTGTTGCACAACAGCCTGTTCGTGATCGCGCACTTCCATAACGTGATCATCGGCGGCGCCGTGTTCGGCTACATCGCAGGCTTTGCGTTCTACTTCCCGAAAGCGTTCGGCTTCAAGCTGCACGAAGGTTGGGGCAAGGCAGCGTTCTGGTTCTGGATCTCGGGCTTCTTCGTCGCGTTCATGCCGCTCTATGCACTGGGCTTCATGGGCATGACCCGTCGCCTGAACGCCACCACCAACCCTGAGTGGGTGCCGTACCTGTACGTTGCCATGTTCGGTGCGGTGATGATCGCTGTCGGTATCGCCTGCCAGCTGATCCAGCTGTACGTCAGTGTGCGTGACCGCAAGAAGCCGGAAAACATGTGCGAACACGGTGACCCGTGGAATGCCCATACCCTGGAATGGTCGACTTCTTCGCCACCACCGTTCTACAACTTTGCCGTGCTGCCGAAAGCGGAAACCATCGACCCGTTCACCGAAGCCAAGGAAAACGGTACCGCGTACCAGACTCCGGCCAGGTACGCGCCGATCCACATGCCCAACAACACCGCTACCGGTGTGGTCATGGGGGCTCTGTTGACCGTGTTCGGTTTCGCGATGATCTGGCACATCTGGTGGCTGGCCATCGCCAGCCTGGTCGGCACCGTGGTGTATTTCGCCATCCATGCCGCCCGTGATGATCAGGGCTACATGGTGCCGGTGGATGTCATCGAGCGCATCGAAGCCGAGCAGCACAAGCGTCTGGTCGCGGCCGGGAAAGTCCCAGCCTCCGCCACCCGTGTTGAAACCTCGTTGGAACAGGCTTAAACCATGTCGAACTTAGTGACCAATGTTGGACACGCCCATGGTCATGACCATGGGCACGATGACCATCACCACGACTCGGGCGAGATGACCGTATTCGGTTTCTGGCTCTACCTGATGACCGACTGCATTCTGTTTGCGTCGATCTTCGCGGTATACGCGGTGCTGGTTAACAACGTCGCCGGTGGCCCGTCGGGCCACGACATCTTCGAACTGCCTTATGTACTGGGCGAAACCGCGTTGCTGCTGTTCAGTTCGATCACCTACGGCTTCGCCATGCTGGCGTTGTTCAAGGGCAAGAAAACCCAGGTACTGGGCTGGTTGGCAATGACCTTCCTGCTGGGCGCCGGCTTTATCGCCATGGAGATCAACGAGTTTCACATCCTGATCGCCGAAGGCTACGGCCCTAGCCGCAGCGGCTTCCTGTCCGGGTTCTTCACCCTGGTCGGCACCCACGGTCTGCACGTGACCAGCGGTCTGATCTGGATGGCGATCATGATGTACCAGGTCCAGAAAAACGGCCTGACCGCCACCAACAAGACGCGCCTGAGCTGCCTGAGCCTGTTCTGGCACTTCCTGGACGTGGTGTGGATCTGCGTATTCACCGTTGTTTATCTGATGGGGACCCTGTAAATGGCTAACGCTCATTCCCATGATGGCCATGACGCCGGCCACGGCAGCGTCAAGTCCTACGCCATCGGTTTCATCCTGTCGGTGATCCTGACCGTCATTCCGTTCGGCCTGGTGATGTATCCAACGCTGCCGAAGAGCCTGACGCTCTGGATCATTCTGATCTTCGCCGTGGTCCAAGTATTGGTCCACCTGGTGTACTTCCTGCACCTGGACCGCTCGGCCGCCCAGCGTAACAACGTCATTGCGTTTGTCTTCGCTGCGCTGGTGATCGTACTGCTGGTCGGCTTGTCGTTGTGGATCATGTTCAGCATCCACTCCAACATGATGGCGCACTGAGGAAAGTCCGGATGTCACTGAAGCACTTTATCCAAATCACCAAGCCGGGGATCATTTTCGGTAACGTGCTTTCTGTGGCAGGCGGGTTTTTCCTGGCCTCGAAAGGGCATGTCGATCTGGCCATCTTCCTGGCAGCGATGATCGGCACTTCCCTGGTGGTGGCGTCCGGTTGCGTGTTCAACAACTGCATCGACCGCGACATCGACATCAAGATGGAACGCACCAAGAACCGGGCGCTGGTCCAAGGCCTGATTCCAGTGCAACTGGCCCTGGCATTCGCCACGGTGCTGGGCGTGGCCGGCGTGGCGCTGCTGTATTGGGTGGCCAATCCGTTGGCGGCGTTGTTCGCGGTGATCGGTTTTGTCATCTACGTCGGTCTCTACAGCCTGTACCTCAAGCGCAAGTCGGTCCACGGCACGCTGGTGGGCAGCCTGTCGGGGGCCATGCCGCCGGTGATCGGTTATGTCGCGGTCAGCAACAGCTTCGACATGGCTGCGCTGACGCTGCTGGTGATGTTCAGCCTGTGGCAGATGCCGCATTCCTATGCCATCGCGATCTTCCGCTTCAACGACTACCTGGCGGCCTCGATTCCGGTGCTGCCGGTCAAGCGAGGCATCCAGGTGGCCAAGAAGCACATCCTGCTCTACATCCTGGCCTTCCTCGTGGCGACCTTGATGTTGACGTTCAGCGGTTACGCCGGCATGAGCTACCTCGCCGTCGCCGCCGCCATGGGCATGTACTGGCTGTACATGGCCTGGACCGGTTACAAGGCAGTGGATGACACGGTCTGGGCACGCAAGCTGTTCGTGTTCTCGATCTTCACCATCACCGCGCTGAGCGTCATGATGTCCCTGGACTTCAAAGTGCCAAGTGAGCTGCTGCTGACATACGCGCCTTAAGCTTCAGACGCTGCACAAAAAGCCCCGCCTTCGAGAGAAGCGCGGGGCTTTTTCATAGGCGGAACTTCGGACCCTGTGGGAGCGAGCTTGCTCGCGATAGCGGTGGGTCAGCTTGCCTGGATGCTGAATGTGCCGACGTCATCGCGAGCAAGCTCGCTCCCACAAGGATTGCGGAGTGCTCGTTAATGCTCTATTAATGCTGGTCAATTTGATAATAGCGATTTATGACAAGCAAGGACGAGTTGGAAAACCTGACCTCCGAGCAAGAGAAGACGCTCAAGCGAGCCATGGAAGCAGAGTTGAAAGTACGAGGTACCTTATGAAAAAACGCGATCTGTTTGCCGAGATGATGCAAGGCGTCGAAGAGATGGCCGCTCACCGCGAGGGCAAGATTACCCTTCGCCAGATAAAACGCCCAGGCGGCTTTGTTGATCAAGCTGGTCGAGAAGTTTCCGGACATGGTCGAACGGCTTGGCGCTGTTTGAAAAGCTGATAGCCATGAAAAAGCCCCGCCTTCGAGAGAAATGCGGGGCTTTTTCATAGGTAATATTCAGGGCGTTGTTGACCTTCCTGTGGGAGCGAGCCTGCTCGCGAAGCGGTGGGTCAGTTGAGCTGAGGCTGACTGACACGGCGCATTCGCGAGCAGGCTCGCTCCCACAAGGGCCCGGAGTCGGGGGTTATTGCTGGGCGATGCTGTAGCCGTCGAAGGCTTTTTGCTGCTGCAAGGCGGTGACGATGCTTTTGCGGGTGACCGGCTGTTCGGTGCCGTCGTTGTCCAGGAAGGTTTCGCTTTCCAGCTCTGCTTCGTCGCCTTCGCCGATGAAGTTGAAGCCGAGGAATTCGAAGGCCTCGCGGTCGACGTTCGGCTTGGAGCGTGGTGTGCGCAAGGGCAGGGTGACGCTGATGCCGTCCTTGCTGATGACAAACACCTCGGCTTCCTTCTTGGCGCGCGCGGCCTTGCCCTTGCCGCCGCTCGGGTTGCTGATGGCCTGATGGGTCTGGTTCAGCACCTTCAGGGCCAGGCCGTAGACCAGTTCCTGGAAGGCCGGATCATCCTTGTAGCTGGAAAGGATACGGCTGATCGGGAAGCGGCTGCTGAGGTCTTCCAGCGCGGCGAAATCGGCGGCTTCGGCGTCCTTGAGTTGCTTGAGCTGGCCCATCAGTGCGTAGGCCTTGTCATCGTCGAACGCATCATGAGCCTGGCGAATGGCGGTGCGCAGTTCGCGGATCTGGTCGCTTTCGCGGTTCGACTGGAAGGCATCGAGGACCATTTCGCTGATGCTTTTGGCCTGGGGCAGATGCTGTGAAAGATTGATGGAGTTTTCGTATTCCGCTTTGGACGACAGGGAGATTACAGATTCAGCGGTATTGGAATCGGACATTGAAATTTCACTACTTCTGTTAGCGGGATATGGCGAGAAAACGCACGGGGCTTTTTTCGGTCGCCTAATCTATTGGACCCGGGCGGTGTTGTCACGGTCGGACCGGCCACCGGTGACTATTTAAATCGCCCAGCAGCTCCAGCAATCGCAACGCATCGGGCGTCGCGGCGCCGCTGGCGGTGTTGTCGAAGATGCACCAGGTCGGCGTGTCCGGGGCGGCCTTCAGTAGGACTGTCAGTCGCTGCAGCCAGGCGTCTTCGTAGGCGGAGTAATAAATGCGCGGCGAGCCATGCAGCCGGTAATAACGCACGCCCGCCCAGCCCGCCGGTTGATCGCCGCCCGGCACAGGCGACGGGTCGGCGGCGACGCTGGCGATGCGCTCTTTCTCAAGCAATGCCAAGGCCTGTGGCGCGAGCCAGCTCGGGTGCCGGGGTTCGAGTACCGCGTGGCCTTGATAACGGTCACGCAAGGCTTTGAAAAAGTCCTCGGCCTGGGTGTTATCGAAGGTCAGCGACGGCGGCAACTGGATCAACAGGCAACCAAGTTTCTCCCTCAATTGCGAGCATTGCCCGAGGAACTCATCCACCTGCCCCTCGCAATCATGCAAGCGCCGCTCATGGGTGATCTGCTTGGGCATCTTGACTGAGAAGCGAAAGCCCGTCGGCACACTGTCGGCCCATTTTGCATAGGTGGCGGGACGGTGCGGGCGGTAGAACGAACTGTTGATTTCCACCGCCGGGAAGCGGGCGCTGTAGCGCTGCAAATGGGTGCCTTCAAGGGGAAAAGCGGGCCATTGCTCCCTTGGCAGTGACCAGCCCGCGCAGCCCACCAGCACGGGCGAAGAGGAGAGGAGTCGAGTCGGCAATGGCGAGGACCTGATTGCGAGAGTTACAGCCTATGACCACCGTAGCGGCCTGAGAATCCAATCGGACATTGCCCGTTCAATCACAAATCACATTCTTGCCGGCCATCTTGGAGCGATACAGTGCCTGGTCAGCCCGATCCAGTAGCGCCGCTTGCGGTTCGTCTTCGCGGCGTTGCACCACGCCAAAACTCATGGTGACCTGGAAATCGCCCACCGGCAGCAGGTCGGACAAGCCGCGGCGAATGGTTTCGGCCAACAGGACTGCGTCGGCCTTGGATGTGTTGGGCAAGATCATGATGAATTCATCGCCGCCCCAGCGCACCAGCAGGTCGCCGTCGCGCTCGCAGCGCTTGACCGCCTGTACCACTTGCACCAGCGCTGCATCGCCGAAGGCATGGCCGTAGCGATCGTTGATGTCCTTGAAGTCGTCGACGTCCATGGCAATCAGCGACAACGGCTCGCGAAAGCGCTGCGCACGTTCACAGGCCAATGGCAGCGCCTGCTCCAGGCGATAGCGGTTGGCGACCAGCGTAAGGGCGTCGGTTTCGGCGAGCCTGCGGTTTTCCTCAAGCTGGATTTGCAACTGTTCGTTGACCCGGGACAGTTCGCGGGTGCGTTCTTCGATGATGGCTTCGAGGGACTTGTTGCGCCGTTCAAGTTGTTCGAACAGACGCTTCTTGTCATCGATGCTGCGATGGGCACCGATCATGCGGGCGACGCTGCCATCGGGGTTGCGGGCGATCACGTAGCCGCGGTCTTCGATCCAGATATAGGAGCCGTCATAGGCGCGGCAGCGGTATTCGGCCTGGTACTTAGGGGCGCGTTGTTCGAGGTAATCGTCGAATAGCGCCATCACATGGGGATAATCTTCCGGGTGGATCACACTCTCCCAGGTCAGCACGGTATTGCTAAGGGAGTGAGGCGTGTAGCCGAGCATCGTGTACCAGCCGGGATTTCGATAGACGAAGCCGGTGTTGGCGTTCCAGTCCCAGATGCCATCGCTGACCAGTTCCATGATGGTGTGCAGCACGTTTTCGTCCAGATCGGACAAATCGAACCGCAGCAAATCGATCTTCGAGGCGTCGTCCATCATCGTTCCCTCAATCAGCCCTGATATCAAAATGCTTTCCAGGGATTAAGAGTAGCCGATGGGGCGGGGCGCCACTAGCGGGGCAATCTTCCTCGCCACGGAGGATTTATTACTTCAGGGTTTGCTCCATTTTTGCAGCGCAAACTCGACGAAACTGCGCAGCTTCGGCAAACGATAGCGATCCTGGGCGTACATCAGGCTCATCGGCCGGTGGGGCAGTTGATAATTCTGCAACAGCGCCACCAAGTGTCCATCCTCCAGATCCTGCGCCACCAGCGCGTCCGGCAGCATCACCACGCCCATGCCGGCCAGGGCGGCGCGGTGCAGGCCCGACGAGCTGTTGATCAGCATCGGCCCGCGCACCGGCACTTTGATTTCCCCGTCCGGCCCGTTGATGGGCCAGTGCTCCTGGGCGAAACGCCATTCGTCTCCGGCGGAATAGGCAAACGACAGGCAGTCATGCTGTTGCAGGTCTTCGGGCTTTTGCGGCGTGCCGCGTCGTGCCAGGTAGGCCTTGGAGGCGCAGACGGTCAGGGTGTAGTCCATCAGGGGACGAACGATCAGCTTCGGGTCGGGACTGCCCAGGCGAATGGCGACGTCGAAGCCGTGGTCGAGCAGGTCCAGACGCTGGTTGGTCAAGACAACGTCGAGCTTGACCTGGGGATAACGCTGGCTGTACTCGGCCAGTGCCGGGGCGAGGCGCTCCGTGCCGAAGGTCAGCGGCGCGGTGATACGCAAGGTGCCGCTGGGGTCGCCTTGGGTCTGCTCGGCCAGGCGTTCGGAATCGGCAACCAGCCCGATCACTTCCAGGCAGCGTTGATAGTAGGCCGAGCCGAATTCAGTCAAGCGCTGACGACGCGTCGTACGGTTGATCAGGCGCACACCCAGGCGTTGCTCCAGCGCCCGGAGGTGATTGCCGACCATGGTCGTGGACATTTCGCACGCCTGGGCCGCTGCGGTCAGGCTGCCGGTTTCCACCACTTTCACGTAAACGGTCATTGCCTGGAACAGGTCCATTATCAAGCTCTGCTTTTAAATGAATGAAGTAAAGCGAGGTTTATCCAACAAGAGTGGCTAACCATACTGGAAAAAACCACCCGATGGAGCTAGATGTCATGACTGCCGCCTGCCTGATGAGCACTTACCAACCCTTGGCGCTGAACTTCACCCATGGCTTGGGTACGCGCCTGTGGGATCAGGATGGTCGCGAATACCTTGATGCGGTGGCGGGCGTAGCAGTGACCAACGTGGGCCATTCCCATCCGCGGTTGGTGGCAGCCATCAGTGAACAGGCCGGCCTGCTGCTGCACACGTCCAACCTGTACAGCATCGACTGGCAGCAGCGGTTGGCCCACAGACTCACCCAGCTCTCGGGGATGGAACGGGCGTTTTTCAACAACTCCGGCGCCGAGGCGAATGAAACCGCATTGAAGCTGGCCCGCCTGCATGGCTGGCACAAAGGCGTCGAACAGCCCTTGGTCGTGGTGATGGACAATGCTTTCCACGGGCGCACCCTGGGCACGATGTCCGCCAGCGACGGACCCTCGGTGCGGCTCGGCTTCAATCGGTTGCCGGGGGACTTCATCAAGGTGCCGTTCGGCGATCTCGGCGCATTGGAAAAAGTCCAGCAAGTCCACGGCGAGCGCATCGTTGCGATCCTGGTCGAGCCGATCCAGGGCGAAAGTGGCGTACAACTCGCGCCACCGGGTTACCTGAAGGCTTTGCGGGAGTTGTGCAGCCGGCGCGCCTGGTTATTGATGCTCGACGAGATCCAGACCGGCATCGGCCGCACCGGGCAGTGGTTCGCGTTCCAGCACGAGGGCATCGTCCCGGACGTGATGACCCTCGCCAAAGGCCTCGGCAACGGCGTGCCCATCGGTGCCTGCCTGGCGCGCGGCAAGGCCGCCGGACTGTTCACCCCCGGCAGCCACGGTAGCACGTTCGGCGGCAATCCTCTGGCTTGTCGGGTCGGCTGCACCGTGCTGGACATCATCGAGGAGCAAGGCCTGCTGGAGAACGCCAGACGTCAGGGCGAGCAATTGCTCAGCCGGTTGCGGGCTGAGTTGGCGGACAACCCGAACGTGCTTCAGATTCGTGGCCAAGGCTTGATGATCGGCATAGAGCTCAAGCAACCGGTGCGCGACCTGACCCTCTGTGCCGCCCGGGATCATGGTTTGCTGATCAACGTCACCCGGGGCAAGACCATTCGCCTGTTGCCGCCGCTGACGATCGACGGGCGGGAAGTCGAGATGATCGTCAGAGGGGTGAGTCGCTGCCTGGCGCAGGCGTGAGGCTACCTCGTCCGGGCCGATGACTTGTGGTGATCGGTCCGTGCGAAGCGCAGCGCGACGGGACGGAATTTTTGACGATTGTCGCGTTCCAACGCCAGCCAGAGTCGATTGCCTACACTTTGGCACTCAGACTGAAAACCCAGGAGCATCTTCATGTTCACCTCGCGTCGCTTGATCGTTGTCGCTACTGCCGTGGCCCTGTTGTCCGGCTGTGCGTCGCCCAACCCCTATGACAACCAGGGCCAGGCCTCTACGGAATCTTCGGGCATGAGCAAAACCGCCAAGTATGGCGGCCTCGGCGCCCTGGCCGGGGCATTGGCCGGTGCGGCCATCGGCCACGATAATCGGGGCAAGGGTGCGTTGATCGGCGCGGCGGTGGTGGGGGCCTCCGCGGCCGGCTACGGTTACTACGCGGACCAGCAGGAAAAGAAATTGCGCGCCAGCATGGCCAATACCGGCGTTGAGGTGCAGCGCCAGGGCGACCAGATCAAGCTGATCATGCCGGGCAACATCACCTTCGCCACCGATTCGGCGAACATCGCATCGAGCTTCTACCAGCCGCTGAACAACCTGGCCAACTCCCTCAAGGAATTCAACCAGAACCAGATCGAGATTGTCGGCTACACCGACAGCACCGGCAGCCGCCAGCACAACATGGACCTGTCCCAGCGTCGCGCGCAGAGCGTGGCGACCTACCTGACGTCCCAAGGTGTCAGCGGCGCCAACCTCTCGGCCCGTGGCGCCGGCCCGGACAACCCGGTGGCAAGCAACGCCGACGTCAACGGCCGTGCGCAAAACCGTCGCGTCGAGGTCAACCTCAAGGCCATTCCTGGCCAGCAGTACCAGGCGCCGCAGCAGCAGGGGCAGACTTACCAGCAATATCCATAACCGCTGGACGGTGATGAAAACGGGGGCCATGGAAACATGGCCCTTTTTTTACGGCTGTCGCCTGGGCCTTCGTGGCGAGGGAGCTTGCTCCCGCTGGGCTGCGAAGCGGCCCCAAAACCAGGCAGCTCGGTGTGCCAGGAAAATCGAGTTCGCTGCTATAAGGGCCGCTTCGCGACCCAGCGGGAGCAAGCTCCCTCGCCACAGGTGATCAAAATTGAATAGGGGAAATTGGTAGCAATAAAAAGCCCGCCCGATCATGCGATCGGGCGGGCTTTTTGGTGTTGCTGGAAATTACTTCTTCAAACCGTAATGCTCATCCAGCATCCCCGGGGAGTTCGGGGCCTTGGGGGCGTAGTCCCGTGGCGGTTCCTGGATCCCTTTGGGCGGGGTCAGGCGCTCCCGTGGCGTCTGCGCCGTGTCGGCTTGCAGGGCGGCCAGCAGGCGCTGGCGCGTCTGCTCGTCCAGGGCCAGGCGGTTGGCGCCCTCGGACAGATGATCCTGGACTTCCTGGTAGCTCTGGGTGAGCTTTTTCACCAGGGAAGCGGTGCTGTTGAAGTGGGTTACCACTTCATTCTGGTAACTGTCGAAACGTTCCTGGATGTCGTCGAGCTGACGTTGGGTGCTGTTGGGCACCGCGTTAGGCAGCAGTCGGGCAATCAGGAAACCAATGGCGACACCGGCAACCAGGGCAAGAGTCGGCAACAGCCAAACTAAGAGCGAGTGTTCCACGAGTCCTTCCTCTATAAACGGCTTTGCTTTACGTTAACGGCTCGGACCTGCGCTGTATACCGCGAAGAACATCGCAATCATGCCAGGCACAGACTTTTAGCTAGACGAGTCGACCCTATTCGGGGTCACGGAGTTCTTTCCCTTGCTTATGCGCGAAACCCCTGTAGTCATCGATGGCCCGGTCGGCCAACTGGAAGCCTTGTACCTGGACAGCGAAGCGCCCCGTGGCCTGGCGCTGATCTGCCACCCCAACCCGGTACAGGGCGGGACCATGCTCAACAAAGTGGTCTCGACCCTGCAGCGTACCGCCCGCGACGCTGGCCTGGTTACGTTGCGTTTCAATTATCGCGGCGTCGGCGCCAGTGCCGGTAGCCATGACATGGGCACCGGCGAAGTGGACGATGCCCAGGCCGCGGCCGCCTGGCTGCTGGAAAAATACCCGCAGCTGCCCCTGACCCTGTTTGGTTTTTCCTTCGGCGGCTTCGTCGCCGCCACCCTTGGCGGACGCCTGGAAGCCCAAGGCCAGGCGCTCAAGCACCTGTTCATGGTTGCTCCGGCGGTAATGCGCCTGGATGCACAAGCGCCCCTGCCGACCAGCGGCGAACTGACCGTGATCCAACCGGAAACGGACGAAGTGGTCGATCCCCAACTTGTCTACACATGGTCCGACGCGCTCCAGCGCCCCCATGAGCTGCTGAAAGTGGCAGAATGCGGACACTTTTTTCATGGCAAGCTGACTGATCTCAAGGATCTGCTCCTGCCGCGCCTCTCGAATTGACAGCAGTCTGACAAGCGATAACCCATGACGACTCGTACCCGTATCCTGACCGGCATCACCACCACCGGCACCCCGCACCTGGGCAACTATGCCGGCGCCATCCGTCCGGCGATCCTCGCCAGCCGCGAAAGCAATGCCGATTCGTTCTATTTCCTGGCCGATTACCACGCCCTGATCAAATGTGATGACCCGCTGCGCATCCAGCGCTCGCGCCTGGAAATCGCCGCGACCTGGCTGGCCGGTGGCCTGGATGTGGACCGCGTGACGTTCTATCGCCAGTCCGATATCCCCGAAATCCCGGAACTGACCTGGCTGCTGACGTGCGTCGCCGCCAAGGGCCTGCTCAACCGCGCCCACGCCTACAAGGCGTCGGTGGACAAGAACGTCGAGACCGGCGAAGACCCGGATGCCGGCGTCACCATGGGCCTCTACAGCTACCCGATCCTCATGGCGGCCGACATCCTGATGTTCAACGCCCACAAGGTGCCGGTCGGTCGCGACCAGATCCAGCACGTGGAAATGGCGCGGGACATCGGTCAGCGCTTCAACCACCTGTTCGGCAAGGGCAGGGAGTTCTTCACCATGCCCGAGGCGCTGATCGAGGAAAGCGTCGCCACGCTGCCGGGCCTCGATGGTCGCAAGATGTCCAAGAGCTACGACAACACCATTCCGTTGTTCAGCAGCGCCAAGGACATGAAGGACGCGATCTCGCGGATCGTCACCGACTCGCGCGCGCCGGGCGAAGCCAAGGACCCGGACAACTCGCACCTGTTCACACTGTTCCAGGCCTTCGCCAGTGCCGAGCAGTGCGCCGCGTTCCGTAGCGAACTGCTGCAAGGCCTGGGTTGGGGTGAGGCGAAGAATCGTCTGTTCCAACTGCTCGACGACCAATTGGGTGAGGCGCGCGAGCGGTACCACCAGTTGATCGAACGCCCGGCGGACCTTGAAGACATCCTGCAACTGGGCGCGAAAAAAGCCCGGGCCGTAGCAACGCCGTTCCTCAATGAACTGCGCGAGGCAGTTGGCCTGCGGTCCTTCGTCAGCCAGGTGCAAGTGGCAACGCAGACCAAAAAGAAAGCGGCCAAGGCTGCGCGCTTCGTCAGCTTCCGCGACGATGACGGCAGTTTCCGCTTCCGCCTGCTTTCTGCCGATGGCGAGCAGTTGTTGCTTTCGAATAACTTCGCCGACGGCAAGACCGCTGGCCAGGTGACCAAGCAATTGCAATCCGGCCAGCCCTTGGACGTGCGCAGCGATGAACTGAATTTCAGCGTCTGGCTCGACGGCGAATGCGTGGCCCACAGCCCGGTCTTTGCCGACAGTAGCGCCAGAGACGCGGCCATCGATGCGTTGCGCGTGGCACTGACGCCTGCCCAGGATTGATTGAAGGCGTTCCCGACCATCGGCCCGAATAAGGGCCGATTGCCATTCCTCTGGGCCATCGCTACAGTGACGGCCCGTTTTTGTTGCCTTGCTAACGAATATGACGCCCCTAGAACGATATCAAGCTGATCTGAAACGCCCGGAATTCTTCCACGACGCAGCCCAGGAAACGGCCGTGCGGCATTTGCAGCGCCTGTACGACGACTTGGTTGCCGCGTCGAACAACAAGCCGGGCTTGTTGGGCAAACTGTTCGGCAAAAAAGACCAGACACCGGTCAAGGGCCTGTACTTCTGGGGTGGCGTCGGCCGTGGCAAGACTTACCTGGTGGACACCTTCTTCGAAGCGTTGCCCTTCAAGGAAAAGACCCGGACGCACTTTCACCGCTTCATGAAGCGTGTGCACGAGGAAATGAAGACCCTGGGTGGCGAAAAGAACCCGCTGACTCTCATCGCCAAGCGCTTCGCCGCCGAGACGCGGGTGATCTGCTTCGATGAGTTTTTCGTTTCCGACATCACCGACGCCATGATCCTTGGCACGCTGATGGAAGAACTGTTCAAGAACGGCGTGACCCTGGTCGCCACCTCGAACATCGTCCCCGACGGCCTGTACAAGGACGGTCTGCAACGGGCGCGCTTCCTGCCGGCGATCAAGCTGATCAAGGAACACACCGAAATCGTCAACGTCGACAGCGGCGTGGACTATCGCCTGCGTCACCTCGAACAAGCGGAGCTGTTCCATTTCCCGCTGGATGCCGCCGCTGAAGAAAGCCTGCGCAAGAGCTTCCGCGCCTTGACGCCGGAATGCACCCAGGCAGTGGAAAACGATGTGCTGATCATCGAAAACCGCGAAATCCGTGCGATCCGCACCTGCGACGATGTGGCCTGGTTCGACTTCCGTGAACTGTGCGATGGCCCCCGCAGCCAGAACGACTACATCGAGCTGGGCAAGATCTTCCACGCCGTGCTGCTCAGCGGCGTCGAGCAGATGAGCGTCACCACTGATGATATCGCCCGCCGTTTCATCAACATGGTCGACGAATTCTACGACCGCAACGTGAAGCTGATCATCTCGGCTGAAGTCGAGCTCAAGGACCTCTATACCGGCGGTCGCCTGAACTTCGAATTCCAGCGGACCCTCAGCCGCCTGCTGGAGATGCAATCCCACGAATTCCTGTCGCGGGCGCATAAGCCTTAAGGCATCGGAAAAGCAAGAAGGGCCTGCGATCGCAGGCCTTTTTTGTGTCTGAGTTTTGGCAATTCACTGCCTAACCTTGTGGGAGCGAGCCTGCTCGCGAAGGGGGCGGCATGTCCAGCGTAGATGCAAGCTGATCCACCGCCTTCGCGAGCAGGCTCGCTCCCACATTACATTGCAATCAGCTCTGGCTCACGCCGCCTGCTGGAATTGCTGCCGGTACTGGTTCGGTGACAGGTCGGTGTGCTGCCGGAACAGTCGTGCGAAAAAGCTCGCGTCGTCGTAGCCGACCTCATAGCTGATCGTCTTGATGCTCTTGCGGCTGCCGGACAGCAGGCCCTTGGCGGTTTCTATCCGCAGGCGTTGCAGGTAGTGCAAGGGCTTGTCGCCGGTGGCGGTCTGGAAGCGGCGCATGAAATTGCGGATGCTCATGCCGTGCTCCCGGGCGACGTCCTCGAAGCGGAACTTGTCGGCGAAATGCTCCTCCAGCCATTGCTGGATCTGCAGGATGATCACGTCCTGATGCAGTTTCTGCCCGCCAAAGCCGATGCGTCCCGGCGAATAGTTGCGTTGCACTTCATACAGGATGTCCCGCGCCACGGCCTGGGCGACGTTGGCGCCGCAGAAGCGTTCGATCAAGTAGATGTAGAGGTCGCAGGCCGAGGTGGTGCCGCCGGCGCAGAACAGATTGTCGGCGTCGGTCAGGTGCTTGTCCTGGTTCAGGTGCACCTGAGGGAAACGCTCCTTGAAGGCATTGAAGAAGCGCCAGTAGGTGGTGGCTTCCTTGCCATCGAGCAGCCCGGCCTCGGCCAGCCAGAATACTCCGGTGGCTTCGCCGCAGAGCACCGCGCCGCGAGCGTGTTGTTCGCGCAGCCAGGGCAGGACCTGGGGATAACGTTGGCAGAGCGTGGCAAAGTCATCCCAGAATGCCGGCAAGATGATCACATCGGTATTTTCGAGGCCACCGTCCACCGGCATGAGCACATCGCTGAAGCTGTTGACTGGCTTGCCGTCAGGGCTGACCAGCCGGGTTTCGAACGCTGGGGTCAGGCCGTGGCCAAGCTGTTTGCCGTAGCGCAGGCTGGCCAGGTGGAAAAAATCCTTGGCTTGCATGAGGGTGGAAGCGAAAACCCGGTCGACTGCCAGGATGCTGACGCGCCGCAAGGGCGTGGAGGCGTGCATGGACATAACTCATCTTTATTTTTATAGGGGAAAGTGGTCACCAGACGGCTGGATCGTCTTATTTTTTGTCGGATGTGTCCAGTGTCCTCTCATACGCCGCAGGCTTAGGCTCTGTCGGATAACCACACCCAACAATAACCAAAGGTGCGCCATGATCCCCAGAACCCTGTTCAGTCCCGAGCACGAGTTGTTTCGCGACACCGTACGAACCTTTCTTGAAAAAGAAGCCGTGCCGTACCACAGCCAGTGGGAAAAACAGGGGCACATCGATCGCCAACTCTGGAACAAGGCTGGGGAGGCGGGGATGTTGTGCTCGCATCTGCCGGAGGCCTACGGCGGGCTGGAAGCGGATTTTCTCTACAGCACGGTGGTGATCGAGGAAATCGGCCGCCTGGGGCTGACCGGGATCGGCTTCTCGCTGCACTCCGATATCGTCGCGCCGTACATCCTGCATTACGGCAGCGAGGCGTTGAAGCATAAATACCTGCCGAAACTGGTGTCCGGCGAAATGGTCACGGCCATCGCCATGACCGAGCCGGGCGCCGGTTCCGACCTGCAAGGCGTGAAGACCACGGCAGTGCTCGACGGTGATGAATACGTGATCAACGGCTCCAAGACGTTCATTACCAATGGCTTCCTGGCCGACCTGGTCATTGTCGTCGCCAAGACCGACCCGAAGGCGGGGGCCAAAGGCACCAGCCTGTTCCTGGTGGAGGCGGGCACGCCGGGCTTTGAAAAAGGCAAGCGCCTGGAAAAAGTCGGAATGAAGGCCCAGGACACGTCTGAGCTGTTCTTCCAGGATGTCCGCGTGCCGAAGGACAATCTGCTGGGCCAGGCCGGAATGGGCTTCGCCTACCTGATGCAGGAACTGCCTCAGGAGCGCCTGACCGTCGCCATCGGTGGCCTGGCCTCGGCCGAGGCGGCGCTGCAATGGACGCTGGATTACACCCGGGACCGGAAGGCGTTCGGCAAATCCATCGCGGATTTCCAGAACACTCGCTTCAAACTGGCGGAAATGGCCACCGAGATCCAGATCGGCCGGGTCTTTGTCGACCGCTGCCTGGAGCTTCATCTGCAGGGCAAGCTCGATGTACCGACGGCGGCGATGGCCAAGTACTGGGGCACCGACCTGCAATGCAAGGTGCTCGACGAATGCGTGCAGTTGCATGGCGGCTACGGTTTCATGTGGGAATATCCGGTCGCCCGGGCATGGGCTGATGCGCGGGTGCAGCGAATCTATGCGGGGACCAACGAAATCATGAAGGAGATTATTGCGCGGTCGCTTTGATTATTGCGTTGGATGTCAGATCGCTTTCGCGAGCAGGCTCGCTCCCACATGGGTTTTGTGTCGATCGCAATGTAGCGGTCAGACAAAAAGCCAGTGTGGGAGCGAGCCTGCTCGCGAAGGGGCCTATGAATCAATCAAGGCGCCGGATTCGGCTGGTCCTTGTGAATCGCCTCGATTCCCGCCAGCACCTCATCCGACAGCTTCAGGTCGAAGCTGGCGATGTTGCTGTCCAGTTGCTCCAGCGTGGTGGCGCCGATGATGTTGCTGGTCACGAACGGCTGCTGGGTAACAAATGCCAGGGCCATCTGCGCCGGGTCCAGGCCGTGTTCGCGGGCCAGTGCCACATAGCGGCTGCAGGCGGCTTCCGATTGCGGATTGAAGTAACGCATGAAGCGGCTGTACAGCGTCAGGCGGCCCTTGGCGGGCCGTGCGCCGTTTTCGTATTTGCCCGACAGGAAACCGAACGCCAGGGGCGAATAGGCCAGCAGGCCGCATTGCTCGCGAATGGCGATTTCCGCCAGGCCGATTTCGAAGCTGCGGTTGAGCAGGTTGTACGGGTTCTGGATCGACACCGCGCGAGGCCAACCGCGGGCTTCGGCCAGGGCGAGGAATTTCATGGTGCCCCACGGCGTCTCGTTGGACAGGCCTATATGGCGGATCTTGCCGGCGCGGACCTGTTCGTCCAGGGCTTCGAGGGTTTCCTCCAAAGGGGTGAAATCTTCGTCGGCCTTGTGCGTGTAGCCCAATTGGCCAAAGAAATTGGTGCTGCGCTCCGGCCAGTGCAGTTGGTACAGGTCGATCCAGTCGGTCTGCAGGCGCTTGAGGCTGGCGTCCAGCGCTTCGACGATGTGGCGGCGGTTGTGCTTGAGATTCTTGTCGCGGATATAGTCGATGGTATTGCCCGGGCCGGCGATCTTGCTGGCCAGGATCCAGTCGGCGCGGTCGCCACGGCTCTTGAAATAATTGCCGATATAACGCTCGGTGGTGGCGTAGGTCTCGGCCTTCGGCGGCACGGGGTACATCTCGGCGGTGTCGAGGAAATTGATCCCGGCACCCTTGGCGCGTTCAATCTGGGCGAACGCCTCTGCCTCGCTGTTCTGCTCGCCCCAGGTCATGGTTCCGAGGCACAGGGCGCTGACATTCAGATCGGTACGGCCTAGCTTGCGATAGTCCATCAGGGACTCCTTGGGCAAAACAATCATAAAAGCAGGTTGAAATATTTTTCGCAATCTGCATAATTGCGCACCTCTTTCTGCAGTGGAAGTGATGCGCCGCCGCCGAAGAATCTTGCCGTTGAACGGACGCGCCGACCCGAGCCCCCGAAAGCGTCTGTATCCGGCTGCCTTTGACTTGTCAAAGTACGCACTATTCAGTAAGATCCGCCGTCTAATTTACAGGGCGGCCCCTGAGGCTATAAAGAATGAAAACTTTTACTGCTAAACCGGAAACAGTAAAGCGCGACTGGTTTGTCGTCGACGCTGCTGGTCAGACCCTGGGTCGTCTGGCCACCGAAATCGCGAGCCGTCTGCGTGGCAAGCACAAGCCTGAGTACACCCCTCACGTTGACACCGGCGACTACATCGTCGTGATCAATGCCGAGCAAGTACGTGTTACTGGCGCTAAAACCACTGACAAAATGTACTACTCCCACTCCGGTTTTCCTGGCGGCATCAAGTCGATCAACTTCGAAAAGCTGATCGCCAAAGCCCCTGAGCGCGTGATCGAGACCGCGGTTAAAGGCATGCTGCCTAAAAACCCACTGGGTCGCGACATGTATCGTAAGCTGAAGGTTTATGCGGGCGCTGCTCACCCTCATACTGCTCAGCAGCCCCAAGAACTGAAGTTTTAACGGAATAGTTCATTATGTCGGCGACTCAAAATTACGGCACTGGCCGTCGCAAGACTGCAACCGCACGCGTTTTCCTGCGTCCGGGTACTGGCAACATCTCCATCAACAACCGCTCCCTGGATAACTTCTTCGGCCGCGAAACTGCCCGCATGGTAGTTCGTCAGCCGCTGGAACTGACCGAGACCGTCGAGAAGTTCGACATCTACGTCACCGTTATCGGTGGTGGTGTAAGTGGCCAGGCTGGCGCAATCCGCCACGGCATCACTCGCGCCCTGATGGATTACGACGAAACTCTGCGCAGCGCCCTGCGTAAAGCTGGCTTCGTAACTCGCGATGCTCGCGAAGTAGAACGTAAGAAAGTCGGTCTGCGTAAAGCGCGTAAGCGTCCGCAGTACTCGAAGCGTTAATTTCGCTTCCGCGTTCAAAAGGCGCCCAGTTCCTCACGGAGCTGGGCGTTTTTTTTATGCTCGAAATAATTGCTCTGTGACAACTTGCCACATTCGTAGAGCCCCTATACTACAAGGCCTGGCGGTTTGGCCGCTGGGTAATTACCTTGTCAGAATTGGGGGTTTTCATTACCATTCGGCAAAATTTTTATAAGTTCAGATTTTTACTTAGTAGACGCCTGATTTAACAGGCCACAAAGCTGATGGGAGAGGACTGAATGAGCAATGACGGCGTGAATGCAGGCCGGCGTCGCTTCCTGGTAGCAGCCACATCCGTGGTGGGTGCTGCAGGAGCGGTGGGGGCTGCGGTCCCGTTCGTGGGGTCATGGTTTCCCAGTGCCAAGGCGAAAGCCGCAGGCGCACCGGTGAAAGTGAATGTCAGCAAGATCGAGCCAGGCCAGCAGATGATTGCTGAGTGGCGCGGCCAGCCGGTATTCATCGTCCGCCGTACAGAGGAGATCCTGGGGAATCTGAAAAAGATCGAGGGCCAGCTGTCCGACCCCTCTTCCAAGAACTCGGTCCAACCGGAATACGTCAACCCTGAAACCCGTTCGATCAAGCCGGAAGTGCTGCTGCTGATCGGGATCTGCACTCACCTGGGTTGCTCGCCAACGTTCCGTCCCGAAGTGGCGCCTGCCGACCTGGGCAAAGACTGGGTCGGTGGTTATTTCTGCCCATGCCACGGCTCCCACTATGACCTGGCCGGTCGCGTCTACAAATCGCAGCCTGCACCTCTGAACCTGCCAGTTCCCCCGCATTCCTATGAGTCGGACGACATCATTGTCGTTGGCGTCGATACGGAGAAAGCGTGATGAGCAAATTAATGGACTGGTTTGATGCGCGCTTTCCCGCGACCAAGATGTGGGAAGACCATCTCAGCAAGTATTACGCGCCGAAGAATTTCAACTTCTTCTACTTTTTTGGCTCCCTGGCATTGCTCGTCCTGGTCAACCAGATCGTTACCGGTGTCTGGCTGACCATGAGCTACACCCCGTCGGCGGAGGAAGCGTTTGCCTCCGTCGAGTACATCATGCGTGATGTCGAGTACGGCTCGATTCTGCGTCTGCTGCACTCCACCGGCGCCTCGGCGTTTTTCATCGTGGTCTATCTGCACATGTTCCGTGGCCTGCTCTACGGTTCGTACCAGAAGCCGCGTGAGCTGGTGTGGGTGTTCGGCATGCTGATCTACCTCGCGCTGATGGCCGAAGCCTTCATGGGTTATCTGCTGCCGTGGGGCCAGATGTCCTACTGGGGCGCCCAGGTGATCATCTCGCTGTTCGGTGCGATCCCGGTCATCGGCGATGACCTGACCCAGTGGATCCGCGGTGACTACCTGATCTCGGGCATTACCCTGAACCGCTTCTTCGCCTTGCACGTCGTGGCCTTGCCGATCGTGATCCTCGGCCTGGTGGTGCTGCACATCCTGGCGTTGCACGAAGTCGGCTCGAACAACCCCGATGGCGTGGACATCAAGAAACACAAGGACGAGAACGGCGTGCCACTGGATGGCATCGCCTTCCACCCGTACTACACCGTGAAAGACATCGTCGGCGTGGTGGTCTTCCTGTTCATCTTCTGTTCGATCGTGTTCTTCTTCCCGGAAATGGGCGGCTACTTCCTCGAGAAGCCGAACTTCGAACAGGCCAACGCCTTCAAGACCCCTGAGCACATTGCCCCTGTCTGGTACTTCACCCCGTTCTACGCGATCCTGCGGGCGGTTCCCGACAAGCTGCTGGGCGTAATTGCCATGGGTGCCGCGATTGCCGTGCTGTTCGTCCTGCCCTGGCTGGACCGCAGCCCCGTCAAGTCGATGCGCTACAAGGGCTGGCTGAGCAAGATCTGGCTCTGGGTGTTCTGCATCTCGTTCGTGATCCTCGGCGTGCTGGGTGTGCTGGCACCGACACCGGGCCGGACGCTGCTATCGCAGGTCTGCACCTTCCTGTACTTCGCCTACTTCATTCTGATGCCGTTCTACACCAGGCTCGAGAAGACCAAACCGGTTCCGGAAAGGGTGACTGGCTGATGAAAAAGCTATTTTCTGTACTGATTCTTGCTGCTTTGCCTGTCCTGTCCTTTGCGTCCACATCGAGTGGTCCGGAGCTGGAAAAAGTCGACATCGACGTTTCCGACAAAGCGGCCATGCAGGACGGCGCCCGTACTTTCGCCAACTATTGCATGGGCTGCCACAGCGCCAAGTTCCAACGCTACGAGCGCGTGGCCGATGATCTGGGTATTCCCCATGAGTTGATGCTTGAAAAACTGGTGTTCACCGGCGCCAAGCTGGGCGACCACATGAACATCGGCATGCAGCCGGCGGATGCCAAGACCTGGTTCGGCGCGGCGCCGCCCGACCTGACCCTGGTGGCGCGCGTGCGTGGTACCGACTGGCTCTATGGCTATCTGCGTTCGTTCTATGAAGACCCTGCGCGCCCCTGGGGTGTGAACAACAAGGTCTTCCCGAACGTCGGCATGCCGAACGTTCTGGTCGGCCTGCAGGGTCGTCAGGTGATAGGCTGCAAGCAGGTTCAGATCGTCGAGGACGGCAAGAAGCAATATGATCCGCTGACCGGCACCGCTTTGACCCATGAGGCCTGCGACCAACTGACCATCGTGCCGAACTCCGGCAGCCTGACCCCGGAGCAGTTCGACGAGAAGGTCAAGAACCTGGTGACCTTCCTGGCCTACTCGGCCAACCCGGTGAAGCTGGAACATCAGCGCATCGGTACGTATGTATTGCTGTACCTGGCGTTCTTCTTCGTATTCGCTTATCTGCTCAAGCGTGAATACTGGAAAGACGTGCATTGATAAAGCTGTAAGCCGTTGCTGTTAATCGTGCGCGCCCAAGGGCGTCTCTGAAGGTGTAACGAGCCTGGTCGGCCAGGTGGTTACGGGAGACGCCCTCTGGGCGCGCTCGTTTTTCCGTTTTTCGATAATTTCAACAAGCGAGGAGGATCGCCATGGGCGTGACCAATCGGTTGGCCTGTTACTCCGACCCCGCCGACCACTATTCCCACCGGGTACGTATCGTACTGGCCGAGAAGGGTGTCAGCGCCGAGATCATTTACGTCGAAGCGGGCCGTCAGCCGCCGAAGCTGATCGAGGTGAACCCTTACGGCAGCCTGCCCACGCTGGTCGATCGTGACCTGGCACTGTGGGAGTCGACCGTGGTGATGGAATACCTGGATGAGCGTTATCCGCATCCGCCTTTGCTGCCGGTGTACCCGGTCGCGCGTGCCAACAGTCGTTTGCTGATCCATCGCATCCAGCGTGACTGGTGCGGGCTGGTGGACCTGATCCTGGATTCCAGGACCAAGGAGCCGGCGCGTGTCGTGGCGCGCAAGGAATTGCGCGAAAGCCTGACCGGCGTGTCGCCGCTGTTTGTCGACAAGCCGTTTTTCCTCAGTGAGGAACAAAGTCTGGTGGATTGCTGCCTATTGCCCATACTCTGGCGTTTGCCGATCCTGGGTATCGAACTGCCACGGCCCGCCAAGCCGTTGCTTGATTATATGGAGCGCCAATTTGCGCGTGAGGCTTTCCAGGCGAGTCTGTCTGGTGTCGAACGTGACATGCGCTAAGGCTTAGGGAGCCGCTATGAACTCCAGTCGACCTTATCTGGTCCGCGCGCTCTACGAGTGGATTGTGGACAACGATTGCACCCCGCACATGCTGGTCAATGCCGAGTATCCGTCGGTACAGGTGCCGCAGGGTTTTGCCAATGACGGGCAAATTGTCTTGAACGTATCGCCGGCCGCTGTGCGTCATTTGCACATGGACAACGATGCGGTCAGTTTCGAGGGGCGCTTCGGTGGGGTGCCGCATACGCTGTACGTGCCGATTGCCTCTATCCTGGGGATCTATGCCCGGGAGAATGGCCAGGGGATGGTATTCGAGTTGGAAGTGCCGTTGGACGGTGAGGAAGAGTTCGAGGCGGATGAGGACCTGCCGCCCGACGATGAGCCGCCACGTCCTAGCGGGCGGCCTAGTTTGAAAGTGGTGAAGTGATCGGGTCTGTGTGAAAGGCCGGTTACCTGGTTGAGAAAATGCCCGTGTCGTGAGATGCGGGCATTTTTTTGCTTGAGTGGGGTGTATATCCGTTTTTTTGGTAACGGCTGCCTATGGTTCCGCCCTTACGGCGGGTCACTTTTTTCAGACGCCAAAAAAGTAACCCAAAAGGCTTTGGTTATGACTCACCCACATAGGTTACAAATCAGTTCACTCACATAGGTAACAGTTTCTAACTGGCAGGGTCGGTTTTCGAGGATCTGACCATGCCATGGCGAGAGCTGAAACCTATGGAACTGAAACTGCTATTCATCGCGGACTACATCAAAGGCCCACTGCGCAATGCCTGCGTTCGACCAGCGTGGTGAACGGGGCGCCCCAGATCAAGATCAACAGCGAGGCGGCGTAGTAGCCGGTCTGTTTCTTCAGCTTCACTCCGATCCAACTGTGGGAGCGAGCCTGCTCGCGAATGGGGCCTCACAACCGGCATATCTTTACCGGTCGTACTCCGATCCTATTGTGGGAGCGAGCTTGCTCGCGATGGCGGCCTGACAGTCGGCCAGGGTTTTATTGGCTGAGTGCATATCCGTTGCTGCGGTCACGGCTGCTTAGGGTTCCGCCCTTACGGCGGGTCACTTTTTTCAGACGCCAAAAAAGTAACCCAAAAGGCTTTGCCCCACCACTCGGTGCCTCGCCAAGGCTCGGCATGCCCTCACTCCGGCATTGCTCCGTGGGCCCGCCGCGAAGGGCCATCCCTGGCCCAGCGCGGCTATCCCGGCATCCATGCCGGGATGCCTACTGCGCAATGCCTGCGTTCGGCCATCGTGGTTAACGGGGCGTCGAAGATCAAAATCCAAAGCAAGAGCAAGAGCGGGGTGCACACCGACCAAGCCTATCAGCGATGCATAAAAAAACGGCGCTTTCCTTTTAAGGAAAAGCGCCGTTCTTGTACGGTAATGCTGCCCACTTAAGGCAATCGTGGAACCCGTGGCGAGGGAGCTTGCTCCCGCTGGGCCGCGAAGCGGCCCCAAAACCTGCCAAATACGTAGTATCAGACACACCGCATCCGCCGGTTTACGACCGCTTCGCAGCCGAGCGGGAGCAAGCTCCCTCGCCACGGGTACATCATTCTGTTTAGTGAACAGCATTACGTTCTTATACGGGGACTTTATCAGTCAATGTACTCAAACAACTTCACAATCTTTTGCACCCCAGACACACCCTGAACCAGATTGGTCGCCTGAGCGGCCTCCTGTTTGGTCAGCAACCCCAGCAGATAGACAATCCCGTTCTCTGTCACAACCTTGATGCGCGAACCAGGAATGCTGGCGTCGGTGAGCATCTGCGTCTTGATCTTGGTGGTCAGCCAGGCGTCGTTCTGGCGGGCCAGCAGTGAGGAGGGCTGGAGGACCTGCAGCTCGTTGTGCACGGTCTTGACCCGCTGCACCGCGCTGGCTTCCTGTTCGGCCTTGGCCTTGAGGTCGGCGCGGGGTGTCTGGCCGGCCAGCAGCACAACGCCGTTGAAGCTGGTGACGACGATGTGCGAATTGTTGTCCAGGTCCGGGTCGGCCTTGGCAATGTTCACGCCCACTTTGGTTTCGATCAACGAGTCGTCGATCTTGCTGCCGAAGGTGCGGGTGCCGCGGTCGTCTTCAATCGGCTTTTCCCGGCTGGCGTTAACCACCGATGTGCAGCCGCTGATGCCGAGGCACAGGGTCAGGGCCAAAAGGCCTAGGCGATTAGGGGTCATTCTTCACTCCCGAACAGTTGGCTGTCGATCAAGTCGCAAAGGCAGTGGATCGCCAGCAGGTGGACTTCCTGAATACGTGCGGTGACATTGGCCGGTACGCGGATCTCGACGTCTTCAGGCAACAGCAGTGAAGCCATGCCGCCGCCGTCGCGACCGGTCAATGCTACGACAATCATTTCGCGATCATGTGCGGCCTGGATCGCTTGAATAATATTCGCCGAATTGCCACTGGTGGAGATCGCCAGGAGCACATCGCCAGGCTGGCCGAGGGCGCGGATCTGTTTGGAGAACACTTCGTTGTAGCTGTAGTCGTTGGCGATCGAGGTAATCGTCGAGCTATCGGTCGTCAGTGCGATGGCCGGCAGGCTCGGACGTTCGCGCTCGAAGCGGTTGAGCAGTTCCGAAGAGAAGTGCTGGGCGTCGCCGGCCGAACCGCCATTGCCGCACGAAAGCATCTTGCCCTCGTTGAGCAAGGCATTGACCATCACTTGGCTGGCTTGCTCGATGTGCGGTGCAAGTACGTCCATCGCCTGTTGCTTGGTGTCGATGCTGGCCTGAAAAAGCTGGCGGATTCGCGATTGCATGTCCATCTGTGTGACCTTAAGTAGCGCGACTTATCGGCACAAATGTGCGGCGCGCAAAGCAAAGAGCAAAAAGTTGAGTGAAGGTGTCCGGCTCGGCTGCGCTCAACTGTCGAAGGCGTTTTGCAGCCAATTCAGTTGGTCGACGTTGCTATCGATGGCAACCACGTCGAAGCGACAAGGATGATCGGCCCAGCGAGACTCGCGTTGCAGGAAATACTGCGCCGCGAAAACCAGCTTCTGGCGCTTGCGCTGGTCAATGCTGTCGAGCGCGCCACCCCATTGGGTATTTTTTCTGTAGCGGACTTCGACGAATACTACTGTATCGCCGTCAAGCATGACCAGATCCAGCTCGCCGCGTTTGCACAGCCAGTTTTGCGCCAGCAGTCGCAGGCCGTGTTGCTCAAGATGCGCGAGGGCGAGGCCCTCGGCATCCCTGCCGCTTTGCTGGCGCGATCGGTCGGGCATCAGCGCGGAGTGTCCGGCAGGCGCTGGACCTGGCCGTTGACGAACTGCGCCCAAGGGAGTTGACGTTGCACGCGCTGGGTCGGGGAGACAGCCAGGCTACCCGACAGGCCTTCGATGCGGCTGTCCGGCAGGGCCTTGAGCTGGCCGAGGCGTGGAGCCAGGCGATAGGCGTCAGCGCCCATCGCGTACAGCCGGCCCAGGCTGCCGGCCGCCTGGGGCCACTGCGCGGTGACCTGCTGGCGCAGCGGATCGTTCGCGTCGAGCAGCCATGGGGTTTCGCAGAAGCGAACGCCGTTCATGTCGTTGTACTGGTTCTGGTCGCCGCTGACGCTGAACACCGAGGAGGTCGCGTAGACCGGCACGTCGCCGGCGTACTGGAAGTTCAGGGTCGGCTTGATCTGCTGGGCCTGCTGCGGGGTCGACGCGAGGAAAATGAACTCGATATCCTGGCGACGCGATGGCTGCGCCGCGACCGCGGTGCCTACCGTGCTTTGCAGGCTCTTGGCGCGACCTTCGCTCTGGCGCAGCTGGAACATGTCGGCGATCTGCTGGGCCAGTTGCACCGGCTGGTCGACACGCTCGATTGCCATGATGGTCCCGCCATTGGTCTGCCAATCCTGACTGAAGGCTTTTAATACGCGATCGCCCCATTCGCCTTTCGGCACCATCACGGCTGCGCGATGCAGGCCGTCGGCGCGGGCGCGCCGGGAGACTTCGCGGGCTTCGTCTTCAGGCGCCAGGCCGAACTGGAACAGTTGCGGCGGGCCTTGTTCGCCTTCGCTGTAGTTCAACGCCAGGGTGGTGATCGGCAATTGCGGGCGGGTGCTGATCTGTTTGACCAATGGTTTTTCCAGCGGGCCGACCACCAGCTGTACGCCGTCGGCCTGGGCCTTGCGATAGAAGTCGTCCATCGAGGTCAGGCTGGCGCTGTCATAGAACTGGATGCTCGGCGGCTTCTGCCCGGCCTGTTGGGCTTGGTAATGCGCGGCCATGAAGCCTTCGCGCAGTGCTTTTGCGACCGCGGCCAGCGGGCCATTCTGCGGTAGCAACACGGCGATCTTGCCCAGTGGCTGGCTTGCCAGCTCCTTGAGCTTGACCAGTGGCGTCGGCAACTGGAGTGCGGCCGGGTGTTTCGGGTTCTGTTCGCGCCAGCTGTCGATGGCGGCTTGCTGCTGCTCCAGGGTGCCGGCGGTTTTCACGGCTTTGGCCAGGCTCAGCCAGCCACCAAGATCGTCGGTAGTGGTCGGTTGCAGTTGATCAGTGGGCAGCGAGGCGATCAGTGTCCAGATGGCTTCGTGATTTTTTGCCTTTGCTTCGTCTTCAAGCAGCGGAGCAATGAAGATCCGTTCGCGGGCGGCGGCCAGGGTCTGGCCATCGGCCTCCAGGGCGCGAGCGCGGACGGTACCGGTGCGGACTTGCTGCTCCACGGGCATTTCGCTCAGGTGCTGCAGGCTCGGATGGCTCAGCGAAGTCAGCGCGGCCTTGGGCTGGTTGCGCGTCATCGCCAGTTCGGCCGACAGCGTGTTGGCGAAAATCTGCTGGCCGGGCTTGAGCTGCTCCATCGGCACTTGTTGCAGGATCTGTGCGGACTGGCCGGCATTGCCCTGGCGGTAGGCCAGGTCGGCGGCGCTCAAGCGCAGCAGGGCGGCCTGTTCCGGGGTTTTACTCTGGGCGGCCTGTTCGAGCAATTGCTCGATACTGGCGTCCGGGGTCCGTGGAAGTTCGCCAAGGCTGGACGAGGGCGAGCTGACGCAAGCCGCCAGGAGGGCAGCGAGGCAGAGGGCGGAGAGCAGCCGCAGGCAAGCGATCATGTAAGTGTTCCTGATACGAGATCAAATTAGCGTCGAATTGTACCCAAGCACTGGCCGGGGCGCGATGTTAGTGGTGTGAATCGATCAATTTAGGTATTTCAAAGCGTGCATTGCAGCACAAAGCTGCTGCTCACTCGAGTGTCTGACCCGTGGCGAGGGAGCGAGGGTTAATGTGAGCGGCTGAGAATGGCGGCACACGCTACAATGCCCACTTTCATGATCATGAGGTGTGCGCTTTGACTGCTCCAGGTGCTTTGAATTCCGCTGCCGGCTCGCTTTACGTGGTGGCGACGCCCATCGGCAACCTGGACGATATCAGCGCCCGCGCGCTGAAGATCCTTGGCGAGGTCGCCCTTATCGCCGCCGAAGACACGCGTCACTCCCAGCGTCTGCTGCAGCACTTCGGTATTTCCACGCCATTGGCAGCTTGCCATGAACATAACGAACGGGACGAAGGCAGTCGTTTCATTACCCGTCTGCTGGCCGGCGACAATGTGGCGCTGATTTCCGATGCCGGCACGCCGCTGATTTCCGATCCGGGTTACCACCTGGTGCGCCAGGCCCGCGCTGCCGGTATCAATGTAGTGCCGGTGCCAGGTGCCTGCGCATTGATCGCGGCGTTGTCGGCGGCCGGCTTGCCATCGGACCGGTTTATCTTCGAAGGTTTCCTGCCGGCCAAGGCGGTGGGGCGGCGAGGGCGCCTGGAAGCTATAAAGGAGGAACCTCGAACGCTGATCTTTTATGAGGCGCCGCACCGTATCCTCGAATGTCTCCAGGACATGGAGCTGGTGTTCGGTCCCGAGCGCCAGGCATTGCTGGCTCGGGAACTGACGAAAACCTTCGAGACCTTGAAGGGGTTGCCTCTGGCGCAGTTGCGTGCGTTTGTCGAAAGCGACAGCAATCAGCAGCGTGGCGAGTGTGTGGTGCTGGTCGCGGGCTGGACACCGCCCCAGGACGAAGACGCGGTCAGCGGCGAAGCAATGCGCATCCTCGATCTGTTGCTGGAGGAAATGCCCCTCAAGCGAGCGGCGGCCCTCGCCGCGCAGATCACCGGCGAGCGCAAGAATGTGCTGTATCAGGCTGCACTGGATAAACAGAAGGCCCAATGAAATCGGCGCGCCAAGCTGGCCAAGGGCTTTTAGCGCTTGTTCTTCGGGCGCGCTACCGTTAACCTTCGCGGCGGAGAGTCGATCGGACAGTCGCTGCCCTCTATGAGAATTAGGGGGGGGAGGAAAGTCCGGGCTCCATAGGGCGAAGTGCCAGGTAATGCCTGGGAGGCGCGAGCCTACGGAAAGTGCCACAGAAAATAACCGCCTAAGCGCTTCGGCGCCGGTAAGGGTGAAAAGGTGCGGTAAGAGCGCACCGCACGACTGGCAACAGTTCGTGGCTAGGTAAACCCCACTTGGAGCAAGACCAAATAGGGTCCCAAGGCGTGGCCCGCGCTGGGACCGGGTAGGTTGCTAAAGATGTCCAGTGATGGCCATCGTAGACGAATGACTGTTCAAGACAGAACCCGGCTTACAGATCGACTCTCCACCTTTTCCCTCCCTGCCGGAATCAATGGCAGAAGCAGTTCCTAAGATCAAAAAAATCTTACTCTTAATAAATCACTTTAACTTCTGCGTGCAGCCCCCTGTGTGCCTTCGAGTTAAAGCGAATTTTCCTACGTCAGTTTCTTGTTACCCCTCCTGAAACGCTCCTAAATCTCCGATCTATAAGGCTTTTCCTTCATTCCGTGCCTTGACGGTGCGGTGGGCGCATTCCTATAGTGTGCGCAAGTGGCGGAAAGTGGCATGAAGTGGGTTTTTTTGAAGGTAAAACGCCAAAAAGTGGAGAAACGCTGACGTGTTTCGCGGAGCTAACGCTATCAGTCTCGATGCAAAAGGCCGTCTCGCCATGCCGAGCCGGTATCGTGACGAGCTCGTTTCGCGAAGTTCAGGGCAGTTAATCGTCACGATCGACGCCGTTGATCCATGTTTATGCGTTTACCCTCTCGATGAGTGGGAAATCATCGAAACCAAACTGCGCGCACTGCCTTCGCTGCGGGAAGAGAACCGTCGCCTGCAACGCTTGCTGATCGGTAATGCCGTCGACCTCGAACTCGACGGCAGCGGTCGTTTCCTGGTGCCGCCGCGTCTGCGCGAGTACGCCAGGCTGGACAAGCGCGCGATGCTGGTGGGCCAACTGAACAAGTTCCAGCTGTGGGACGAAGATGCCTGGAATGCGGTTTCTGCCGCCGACCTTGCTGCTATTCAACAACCGGGCGCCATGCCTGATGAACTGCGTGATTTGATCCTGTGACTACTGATAGCGGCTTTAACCACATCACCGTACTGCTTGACGAAGCCGTCGAGGCTCTCGCCGTACGTCCTGATGGCTGCTATCTGGACGGCACGTTCGGGCGTGGCGGGCATAGCCGGCTGATTCTCAGCCAGCTCGGTCCGGACGGTCGGCTGCTGGGGTTCGACAAGGATCCTCAAGCGATTGCCACCGGGCAAGCGCTAGCGGCCGAAGACGGCCGCTTTGTCGTTGTGCAGCGCAGCTTTGCGGAGCTCGGTTCGGAAGTCGCCCAGCGCGGCTTGGCAGGCAAGGTCAGTGGCGTGTTGCTTGACCTGGGCGTGTCCTCGCCGCAGCTGGACGACCCGGAACGCGGCTTCAGTTTTCTCAACGACGGTCCGCTGGACATGCGCATGGATCCGTCCCGTGGCATCAGCGCGGCTGAGTTCGTCAATACCGCGTCCGTAGAAGAAATCGCCCGCGTGTTCAAGGAATACGGCGAGGAACGTTTTTCCGGGCGCATGGCGCGCGCGGTGGTCGAGCGTCGCGATATCAAGCCGTTCGAGCGTACCGGTGATCTGGCCGAAGTGCTGAAGGTTGCCAACCCTGCCTGGGAAAAAGGCAAGAACCCGGCGACCCGGGCTTTCCAAGGGCTGCGTATCCACGTCAACAACGAATTGGGCGATCTTGAGGCCGGTCTCGAAGCCGCTCTCGAGGCACTGGAAATCGGTGGGCGCCTGGTGGTGATCAGCTTCCATTCCCTGGAAGACCGTATCGTCAAGCTGTTCATGCGCAAGCTCACCAAAGGCGAAGCCGATAACCTGCCGCGCAATCTGCCGGTGCGTTTCGAGGCCTTCGTACCGAAGATCAAGATTCATGGCAAAGCGCAGTTCGCCTCCGAGGCCGAGCTCAAGGCCAACCCTCGCGCCCGTAGCGCCGTTATGCGTGTCGCGGAGAAGTTGCGGTGAGCAAGCTCTTCGCCAAGCCCCTGCCAGGCGGCAGCTTTTTCATGCTGCTGCTGTTTATTGGCGTGCTCGTGTCGGCCATTGCCGTGTCTTACAGCGCGCATTGGAACCGGCAGTTGCTCAACACCCTTTACAACGAGCTCAGCGTGCGCGACAAGGCGCAGGCCGAGTGGGGTCGGTTGATCCTGGAGCAAAGTACCTGGACCGCCCACAGCCGTATCGAAGTCCTGGCGACCGAACAACTGAAGATGCGCATCCCCGGTGCGGCTGAAGTGCAGATGGTGGCGCCATGATGAAGCTCGAAGGGGCGCTGTTCCCGTGGCGGTTCCGCCTGGTCCTGGGTTTGCTCGGGATCATGGTCGCGGCCATCTCGTGGCGCATCATCGACTTGCAGGTGGTCGACCGTGACTTCCTCAAGGAGCAGGGCGACGCCCGTAGCGTGCGTCATATCCCGATCCCGGCTCACCGTGGCCTGATCACCGACCGCAATGGCGAGCCGCTGGCTGTCAGTACCCCGGTGACCACCTTGTGGGCGAACGCCAAGGAAATGCAGCAGGCCAAGGAGAAGTGGCCGGCGCTGGCTGCCGCCCTCGGCCAGGACCCCAAGGCTCTGACCGAACGCCTCGAAGCCCAGGCCAACAAAGAATTCATCTATCTGGTGCGCGGGCTGACGCCCGAGCAAGGCCAGAGCGTGCTCGACCTGAAAGTGCCGGGCGTCTACGGCATCGAAGAGTTTCGGCGTTTTTATCCGGCCGGTGAGGTCACCGCCCATATGGTCGGGTTTACCGACATCGATGACCGGGGACGGGAAGGGGTCGAGCTGGCCTACGACGAATGGCTCGCCGGTGTCGCCGGCAAGCGCCAGGTCATCAAGGATCGGCGCGGCAGGCTGATCAAGGATGTCCAGGTCACCAAAAACGCCAAGGCCGGCAAGCCCTTGGCGTTGTCCATTGACCTGCGCCTGCAATACCTGGCCAACCGCGAGCTGCGCAACGCCATCGTCGAGAACGGTGCCAAGGCCGGCAGCCTGGTGATCATGGACGTGAAGACCGGCGAGATCCTCGCCATGGTCAACCAGCCGACCTACAACCCGAACAACCGTCGCAACCTGCAGCCGGCAATGATGCGCAACCGCGCGATGATCGACGTGTTCGAACCCGGTTCGACGATGAAGGCCGTGTCCATGGCCGCCGCCCTGGAAACCGGGCGCTGGAAGCCGAGCGACACCGTCGAGGTCTATCCGGGCACGTTGCAGATCGGCAAGTACACCATTCGTGACGTATCCAAGACCGAAGGACCGGTGCTCGACCTGACCGGCATCCTGATCAACTCCAGTAACGTCGGCATGAGCAAGATCGCCTTCGATATCGGTGGCGAGGCGATTTATCGCCTGGCCCAGAAGATCGGCCTCGGCCAGGACACGGGCCTGGGCTTCCCAGGCGAGCGCGTCGGCAACCTGCCCAACTATCGTGAATGGCGCAAGGCGGAAACAGCCACTTTGTCCTACGGCTACGGTGTTTCCGTGACGGCGATCCAGCTCGTCCACGCGTTTTCCGCGCTGGCCAACAACGGCCGTATTGCCCCGCTGACGCTGATCAAGACCGACAAGGCGCCGCAAACCACCCAGGTAATCCCTGAGGACGTCGCCAAGACCATGCAGGGCATGCTGCAACAGGTGATCGAGGCGCCGCGCGGTGTCTATCGCGCTCAGGTTCCGGCCTATCACGTTGCCGGCAAGTCCGGTACGGCGCGCAAGACTTCCGTGGGCACCAAAGGTTATGCCGAGAATTCCTATCGTTCGCTGTTCGCCGGCTTCGGGCCGATGAGCGACCCGCGCTATGCCATCGTGGTGGTCATCGACGAACCGAGCAAGGCCGGTTATTTCGGCGGCCTGGTATCGGCGCCGGTGTTCAGCAAAGTGATGTCCGGCACCCTGCGCCTGATGAATATCACCCCGGATAACCTGCCGCCGACCCAGCAGGCGAGTACCGCCCCGGTCGTCCCCCTGAAAGCCGACGGAGGGCGTGGCTGATGTCCCTGAGCCTGAACAAGATTTTTGCCCACGCCGGGCATGACCTGCTGATTCGCGAGCTGGCCCTCGACAGCCGCGACGTGCGCGCCGGAGACCTGTTCCTGGCGGTGCCGGGTGCCCGTTTTGATGGCCGTGACCACATCGCCGACGCCTTGAAGCGCGGCGCGGCGGCGGTGGCTTATGAAGTGAACGGCGCAACCGTGCTGCCGATCACCGATGTTCCGCTGATTCCGGTCAAGGGACTGGCGGCGCAGCTGTCGGACATCGCCGGGCGTTTTTATGGCGAACCGAGCCGTCACCTGAACCTGATCGGCGTGACCGGCACGAACGGCAAGACCAGCGTTACCCAGTTGGTGGCGCAGGCGCTGGATCTGCTCGGCCAGCATTGCGGCATCGTCGGAACGCTGGGCAACGGTTTCCATGGCGCGCTGCAAAGCGGCCTGCACACCACGCCGAACCCGATTGCCGTGCAGGCGACCCTGGCCGACCTGAAGAAGGCCGGCGCCAAGGCCGTGGCGATGGAAGTCTCTTCCCATGGCCTCGATCAGGGTCGCGTCACTGCACTGGCGTTCGACGTCGCGGTGCTGACCAACCTGTCCCGGGATCACCTGGACTACCACGGCTCCATGCAAGCCTACGGCGAAGCCAAGGCCAGGCTGTTCGCCTGGAACGACCTGAAGTGCCGGGTCATCAACATTGATGACGAGTTCGGCCGCCAGCTGGCCGCCGAGCAACGCGAGTCCCGGTTGATCACCTACAGCCAGGAAGACCCCAGCGCCTACCTTTATATCCGCCAGGCGCAGTTCGATGACGAAGGCGTGCGCGCCACGCTGGTCACGCCCCAGGGCGAACACCACTTGCGCAGCACCTTGCTGGGGCGTTTCAACCTGAGCAACGTGTTGGCCGCCATTGGCGCCTTGCTCGGGCTGGACTATGCCCTGGACGAAATTCTCAAGGTGCTGCCGAGACTCGAAGGTCCGGCCGGCCGCATGCAGCGCCTGGGCGGCGGAACCCAGCCGCTGGTGGTGGTCGACTATGCGCATACCCCCGATGCACTGGAAAAAGTCCTCACGGCCCTGCGCCCGCACGCCAAGGGCAAGTTGCTCTGTCTGTTCGGCTGCGGCGGCGATCGTGATCGCGGCAAGCGCCCATTGATGGCCGAGGTCGTGGAACGACTGGCCGATGGCGTGCTGGTCACCGATGACAATCCGCGCAGTGAAGATCCAGCGCGCATTTTCGACGACATCCGCGCCGGTTTCTCGGAGGTGGACAACGTCACCTTCGTGGCCGGGCGTGGCCAGGCCATTGCCCAATTGATCGCCAGCGCTTCGGCGGACGACGTCATCGTCCTGGCCGGCAAGGGGCACGAGGACTACCAGGAAATAAACGGCGTGCGCCAGGCCTTTTCCGATCTGGTGGAAGCCGATCACGCCCTGACCGCGTGGGAGGTGGCCCATGCTTAAGGCCTTGAAGCTCAGCGAGCTGAGCAACGCTTTGAATGCGCGCCTGATCGCCGCGGACGCCTCGTTCGACGGCGTCAGCATCGACAGCCGGGCGATCGCGCCGGGGCAGTTGTTCGTCGCCCTGGCCGGACCACGTTTCGACGGTCACGATTACCTCAACGAGGTGGCAGCCAAAGGCGCGGTCGCGGCACTGGTCGAGCGGGAAGTAAGCAACAGCACGCTGCCGCAGTTGCTAGTCAGCGACACTCGCCAGGCCCTCGGCCAGCTCGGTGCGCTGAATCGCGCGGCGTTTGCCAATCCGGTCGCGGCCATCACCGGTTCCAGCGGCAAGACCACGGTCAAGGAAATGCTCGCGAGCATCCTGCGTACACGCGGTCCGGTCCTGGCGACCCGTGGCAACCTGAACAATGACCTCGGCGTGCCTTTGACCCTGCTCGAACTGGCGCCGGAGCACAGCGCCGCGGTCATCGAACTCGGCGCTTCACGGCTCGGCGAGATTGCCTACACGGTCGGCATGACCAAGCCTCACGTGGCGGTGCTCAACAACGCCGGGACCGCCCATGTCGGCGAGTTCGGCGGCCCCGAGAAAATTGTCGAGGCTAAGGGCGAGATCATCGAAGGGCTGGCTGAAGATGGCGTCGCCGTGCTCAATCTCGACGATAAAGCCTTCGAAATCTGGAAGGCCCGGGCCGGGGAGCGCAAGGTGCTGACCTTCGCCCTGAGCAACCTGGCGGCGAATTTCTACGCCAGCGACCTGGATCGCGACGCCCGTGGTTGCCCGGCTTTCAACCTGCACAGCCCTGATGGCGCGGAGCGCGTGCAGTTGAACCTGCTTGGCACGCATAACGTTGCCAATGCCCTGGCCGCCGCGGCCGCCGCCCATGCGCTGGGTGTGTCATTGCCGGGCATTGTCGCCGGGTTGAACGCCGTACAACCGGTCAAGGGACGCAGCGTCGCGCAGTTGGCGAGCAACGGCATGCGCGTCATCGACGACACCTATAACGCCAACCCGACGTCCATGTGCGCTGCCGTGGATATCCTTGCCGGTTTCTCCGGTCGCACCGTGCTGGTGCTCGGGGATATCGGTGAATTGGGCGAGTGGGCGCAGCAAGGCCACCACGATGTCGGTGCCTACGCGCGCGGCAAGGTCGATGCGCTGTACGCCGTCGGCCCGATGATGGCCCACGCCGTGGCGGCGTTTGGCGAGCACGCACAGCATTTCACCACGCAGGCCGAGCTGATCCAGGCCCTGGGCGCCGAGCAAGACCCGAACACCACCCTATTGATCAAGGGCTCACGCAGTGCGGCGATGGAAAACATCGTTGCGGCTTTGTGCGGCACCCGTATGGAGAAACATTAATGCTGCTGCTGCTAGCGGAGTACCTGCAACAGTTCCACAAAGGCTTCGCGGTCTTCCAGTACCTGACCCTGCGCGGGATCCTGGGTGTGCTGACCGCGTTGTCGTTGTCGCTGTTCCTGGGCCCGTGGATGATCCGCACCCTGCAGAGCCTGCAGATCGGCCAGTCGGTTCGTAACGACGGCCCGCAGTCGCATCTGTCCAAATCCGGCACCCCGACCATGGGCGGCGCGCTGATCCTGTCGTCCATCGGTATCAGCACCTTGCTCTGGGCCGACCTGGCGAACCGTTACGTCTGGGTCGTGCTGCTGGTGACGCTGTTTTTCGGCGCCATTGGCTGGGTCGACGACTACCGCAAGGTCATCGAGAAGAACTCCCGTGGGCTGCCAAGCCGCTGGAAATATTTCTGGCAGTCGGTGTTCGGCCTCGGCGCGGCGATCTTCCTTTATATGACCGCCGCCTCGCCGGTGGAAACCACTCTGATCCTGCCGATGCTCAAGGACTACAGCATCCCGCTGGGCGCAGGTTTCATCGTACTGACTTACCTGGTGATTGTCGGTTCGAGCAACGCGGTCAACCTCACCGACGGCCTCGACGGCCTGGCGATCATGCCGACGGTGATGGTCGGTGGTGCGCTGGGAATCTTCTGCTACCTGTCGGGTAACGTGAAATTCGCTGAATACCTGCTGATTCCTTATGTGCCGGGGGCGGGCGAGCTGATCGTATTCTGCGGCGCGCTGATCGGTGCCGGCCTGGGCTTCCTCTGGTTCAACACCTACCCGGCGCAAGTCTTCATGGGTGACGTCGGTGCGCTGGCGCTGGGCGCGGCCCTGGGCACCATCGCCGTCATCGTTCGCCAGGAAATCGTCCTGTTCATCATGGGCGGCGTGTTCGTGATGGAGACCCTGTCAGTCGTCATTCAGGTTGCTTCCTTTAAATTGACCGGCCGCCGGGTATTTCGCATGGCGCCGATACACCACCACTTTGAACTCAAGGGCTGGCCGGAGCCGC
Source organism: Pseudomonas sp. R1-15 (assembly GCF_051132085.1). NCBI lineage: Bacteria > Pseudomonadati > Pseudomonadota > Gammaproteobacteria > Pseudomonadales > Pseudomonadaceae > Pseudomonas > Pseudomonas sp. R1-15. The sequence continues at coordinate 1,075,770 of NZ_CP071660.1, forward strand.
GCGTGATCGTCCGTTTCTGGATCATCACCGTGATTCTCGTGCTGATCGGCCTTGCCACCCTGAAGCTGAGGTAGAACGAGTGTCCCTGATCGCTTCTGACCACTTCCGCATCGTTGTCGGCCTCGGAAAGAGCGGCATGTCCCTGGTTCGCTTCCTGGCGAACCGGGGTGTGTCGTTTGCCGTCGCCGATACGCGGGAAAATCCGCCTGAGCTGGCCACGCTGCGTCGTGACTATCCCCAGGTGGATGTGCGTTGTGGCGAGCTGGACGTCGAGTTCCTGTGCCGCGCCGACGAACTCTACGTGAGCCCCGGCCTGGCCCTGGCGACCCCGGCCCTGCAGGCTGCCGCGGCCCGTGGCGTGAAATTGTCCGGCGACATCGAGCTGTTCGCGCGCAACGCCAAGGCGCCGATTATCGCCATCAGCGGTTCCAATGCGAAAAGCACCGTCACCACGCTGGTCGGTGAAATGGCCGCGGCCGCCGGCAAGCGTGTCGCCGTAGGCGGTAACCTCGGCACCCCGGCGCTGGATCTGCTCAGCGACGAGGTCGAGCTGTACGTCATGGAACTGTCGAGCTTCCAGCTCGAGACCACCGATCACCTTGGCGCTGAAGTGGCCACTGTGCTGAACATCAGCGAAGACCACATGGACCGCTACAGCGGCCTGCCGGCCTATCACCTGGCCAAGCACCGGATTTTCCGTGGTGCCCGGCAAGTGGTGTTCAACCGCCAGGACGCCTTGACCCGTCCGCTGATGAGCGAAGGGCTGCCATGCTGGACTTTCGGTCTCGGCGCTCCAGATTTCAAAGGCTTCGGTTTGCGCGAAGAGAACGGCGAGAAGTATCTGGCCTTCGAATTCCAGAACCTGATGCCGGTGCGCGAGCTGAAGATTCGCGGCGCCCATAACCAGGCCAATGCCTTGGCCGCGCTCGCCCTCGGGCATGCCGTCGGGCTGCCGTTCGACGCCATGCTTTCGGCGCTGCGCAGCTTTGCCGGGCTCGAGCACCGCTGCCAGTGGGTGCGCGACCTGGATGGCGTGGCCTGGTACAACGATTCCAAGGCCACCAATGTTGGCGCCGCCCTGGCTGCCATCGAAGGCCTCGGCGCGGACATCCAGGGCAAGCTCGTGCTGATCGCCGGTGGCGACGGCAAGGGTGCCGATTTTAAAGACCTGCGCGATCCGGTGGCGGCCAACTGTCGTGCCGTGGTGCTGATGGGCCGCGATCGTGAACTGATCGCCCAGGCCCTCGGCGATGCCGTGCCGCAGGTTCGCGTCGCTTCGCTGGACGAAGCCGTGCAGCAATGCCGTGCCCTCGCGCAACCGGGCGATGCCGTGCTGTTGTCGCCGGCCTGCGCCAGTTTCGACATGTTCAAGAATTACGAAGAGCGCGGGCAACTGTTCGCCCGGGCTGCGGAGGACTTGGCATGAGCCTGATGAACATCATCAAGCCGTACCCGTCGCCGCTGATTACCGGTCGCGGTATCGACCTGGACTTCCCGATGCTCGCCGGCTGCCTGGCGCTGCTCGGCCTGGGCCTGGTGATGATCACTTCCGCCTCGTCGGAAGTGGCCGCCGTGCAATCGGGCAACACCCTCTACCACATGATCCGCCACCTGATTTACCTGGTGATCGGCCTGGGCGCGTGCATTGTCACCATGATGGTTCCGATCGCCACCTGGCAACGCCTGGGCTGGCTGATGTTGCTGGGTGCCTTCGGCCTGCTGGTGATGGTGCTGGTGCCGGGTATCGGCCGCGAGGTCAACGGCTCCATGCGCTGGATTGGCTTCAGCTTCTTCAACGTGCAGCCCTCGGAAATCGCCAAGGTCTTTGTGGTGATCTACCTCGCCGGGTACCTGGTGCGTCGTCAGAAAGAAGTGCGCGAGAGCTGGATGGGCTTCTTCAAGCCGTTCATCGTGCTGCTGCCGATGGCCGGCCTGCTGCTGATGGAGCCGGACTTCGGCGCGACGGTGGTGATGATGGGCGCGGCGGCGGCAATGCTGTTCCTCGGCGGTGTCGGGCTGTTCCGCTTCACCCTGATGGTAGCGCTGGCGTTCGCGGCAGTGACCGTCCTGGTGCAGGCCCAGCCGTACCGGATGGCGCGCCTGATCACCTTTACCGATCCGTGGGCCGACCAGTTCGGTTCCGGCTACCAGTTGACCCAGGCGTTGATCGCCTTCGGTCGCGGCGAGTGGCTGGGCGTGGGCCTGGGCAACAGTGTGCAAAAGCAGTTCTACCTGCCGGAAGCTCACACTGACTTCGTGTTCTCGGTTCTCGCCGAGGAGCTGGGGGTAGTGGGTTCCCTGTGCACCGTCGCGCTGTTCGTCTTCGTTTGTGTGCGCGGCATGTACATCGGCTTGTGGGCCGAGAAGGCCAAGCAGTTCTTTGCCGCGTACGTGGCGTACGGCCTGTCGTTCCTCTGGATCGGCCAGTTCCTGATCAACATCGGGGTGAACGTCGGCCTGCTGCCTACCAAGGGCCTGACGCTGCCGTTCCTCAGTTATGGCGGCAGCTCCCTGGTGATCTGCTGTGCCTGCCTCGGCCTGTTGCTGCGCATCGAGTGGGAAAGTCGAACCCACCTGGGCAGTGAAGAAATGGAATTCCATGAAAGCGACTTCGCCGAGGAGCCGACTCATGGGCGCTAACGTGCTGATCATGGCGGGCGGAACCGGCGGGCATGTATTCCCGGCGCTGGCCTGTGCCCGGGAGTTCCAGGCGCGCGGCTACACCGTGCACTGGCTCGGCACGCCCCGGGGCATCGAGAATGAACTGGTACCCGCCGCCGGCCTCGAGCTGCATCGGATCAACGCCAGTGGCCTGCGGGGCAAAGGCAAGCTGTCGCTGCTCAAGGCACCGCTGATGCTGCTCAAGTCGATCTGGCAGGCGCGGGCGGTCATCCGTCGGCTGCGGCCGGTGTGTGTCGTCGGCTTCGGCGGTTATGTGACCGGTCCTGGCGGCGTCGCGGCAAAACTGGCCGGTGTACCGGTGATCGTCCATGAGCAGAACGCGGTCGCTGGTACCGCCAATCGGTTACTGGTGCCGTTGGCCGCTCGAGTGTGTGAAGCCTTCCCCGACACCTTTACCCTGTCGGGCAGCCGTCGCACCACCGGCAACCCGGTGCGCACGGAGCTGTTCCTCGATACACCGCGCCCGGCCCTGGCCGGACGCAAGGCGCGTTTGCTGATCCTGGGTGGAAGCCTGGGAGCGGAACCGTTGAACAAACTGCTGCCCGAAGCCTTGTCCCAGGTCGCCCCCGAACTGCGCCCTGAAGTGTTTCACCAGGCTGGCAAAAACCACGATGAAGTGACCGCCGAGCGCTATCGCGCCGTTGGCGTCGAGGCGCAAGTGCAGCCTTTCATCAAAGACATGGCCCAAGCCTATGGCTGGGCCGACCTGGTGGTCTGCCGCGCAGGCGCGCTGACCGTCAGTGAACTGGCTGCCGCCGGTCTGCCCTCGATGCTGGTGCCTTTGCCCCACGCCATCGACGATCACCAGACCCGCAACGCCGATTATTTGGCCCGCGAAGGCGCTGCCTTCCTGATGCCACAAAGAACGACTGGCGCCGCGGATCTAGCCGCGCGCCTGACAGAGGTCTTGATGCAGCCGCAAACACTCGAAGACATGGCCCGCGCCGCGCGCCGCCTGGCCAAACCCGATGCAACCGCCCAAGTGGTCGATACCTGCCTGGAGGTGGCCCATGGTTGAGAATCGCAAAGCCATGCCGCAGCCGGAAATGCGCCGCATCCGCCGCATCCACTTCGTCGGGATCGGCGGCGTGGGCATGTGCGGGATCGCCGAGGTGTTGCTGAACCTGGGTTACCAGGTCTCGGGTTCCGACCTGAAGGCTTCGCCGGTCACTGAGCGCCTGGAATCCTTCGGTGCACAGATTTTCATCGGCCATCGTGCCGAGAACGCCGCCAACGCCGATGTGCTGGTGGTCTCCAGCGCCGTGAACACTTCCAACCCGGAAGTCGCCACCGCCCTGGAACGTCGCATTCCCGTGGTGCCGCGCGCCGAGATGCTCGCCGAGCTGATGCGCTATCGCCACGGCATCGCCGTCGCCGGTACTCACGGCAAGACCACCACCACCAGCCTGATCGCCTCGGTGTTCGCTGCCGGTGGCCTGGACCCGACGTTCGTGATCGGTGGGCGCCTGAATGCCGCGGGCACCAATGCCCAACTGGGCACCAGCCGCTACCTGATCGCCGAAGCCGACGAGAGCGATGCAAGTTTCCTGCACCTGCAACCGCTGGTGGCCGTGGTCACCAACATCGACGCCGACCACATGGCGACCTACGACGGTGACTTCAACAAACTGAAGAAAACCTTCGTCGAGTTCCTGCACAACCTGCCGTTCTACGGTCTGGCGGTGGTGTGCCTGGACGATCCGGTGGTGCGCGAAATCCTGCCGCTGATCAAGCGTCCGACCGTGACCTACGGCTTTGGCGAAGACGCCGACGTGCGCGCGATCAACGTGCGCCAGCAGGGCATGCAGACGTTCTTCACCGTGCTGCGCCCTGATCGCGAGCCGTTGGACGTGTCGGTGAACATGCCCGGCAACCACAACGTGCTCAACTCGCTGGCGACCATCTGCATCGCCACCGACGAAGGCGTCAGCGATGAAGCCATCGTCCAGGGCCTGTCGGGGTTCCAGGGCGTGGGTCGACGCTTCCAGGTCTACGGCGAGCTGCCGGTGGACGGCGGCAACGTGATGCTGGTGGACGACTACGGCCATCACCCGACCGAAGTCGCGGCGGTGATCAAGGCCGTGCGCGGTGGCTGGCCGGAGCGCCGGCTGGTGATGGTCTACCAGCCGCACCGCTACAGCCGCACCCGCGACCTGTACGACGATTTTGTCCAGGTGCTGGCCGACGCCAACGTGCTGCTGTTGATGGAAGTCTACCCGGCTGGCGAAGAGCCGATCCCGGGCGCCGACAGCCGTCAGCTGTGCCACAGCATCCGCCAGCGCGGCCAGTTGGACCCGATCTACATCGACCGCGGCGTGGACCTCGCGCCGCTGGTCAAGCCGCTGCTGCGCGCCGGCGACATCCTGCTCTGCCAGGGCGCCGGTGATATCGGTGGCCTGGCCCCGAAACTGTTGAAAAGTCCGTTATTCGCCGGAGCCACCGTGGCCTCCAGCGAGGGGAAACTGAAATGACTGCTGCCTACGCCAACCTGGTCTCGACCCTTGATCCGAAAGCCTTCGGCCGCGTGGCCGTGCTGTTCGGTGGCAAGAGCGCCGAGCGCGAGGTCTCTCTCAAGTCCGGCAACGCCGTGCTGCAAGCCCTGCAAAGCGCCGGTGTCGACGCATTCGGCATCGACGTGGGCGACGACTTCCTGCAGCGCCTGCTGAGCGAAAAGATCGATCGCGCCTTCATCATCCTTCATGGACGTGGCGGCGAAGACGGCAGCATGCAGGGCTTGCTCGAATGCCTGGGCATCCCCTACACCGGCAGTGGCATCCTGGCTTCCGCCCTGGCGATGGACAAGTTGCGCACCAAACAGGTCTGGCACAGCCTCGGCATCCCGACGCCGCGTCACGCGGTGCTGGCGTCCGAGGCCGATTGTATTTCGGCGGCGACGGAACTGGGCTTCCCTTTGATCGTCAAACCGGCCCATGAAGGTTCAAGTATCGGCATGGCGAAAGTGAATTCGCTGCCTGAGTTGACCGCAGCCTGGAAGGACGCCAGTTCCTACGATTCGCAAGTGTTGGTCGAGCAATGGATCACCGGTCCCGAGTTCACCATCGCCACCCTGCGTGACCAGGTGTTGCCCCCGATTGCGCTGGGCACGCCCCACACGTTCTACGACTACGACGCCAAGTACATCGCCAATGACACCCAGTACCGCATTCCCTGCGGGCTGGACGCTGCCAAGGAAAAACAATTGATGGACCTCACGGCCAAGGCCTGTGAGGCGCTGGGTATCGCCGGTTGGGCGCGGGCGGACGTGATGCAGGACGCCGATGGGCAGTTCTGGTTCCTGGAAGTCAACACCGCCCCCGGCATGACCGACCACAGCCTGGTTCCGATGGCGGCTCGTGCTGCCGGCCTGGATTTCCAGCAACTGGTGCTGTCGATCCTGGCCGCCAGTGTCGGCAATCAAGAGTCCAGGGGTTAAGCCATGCAAGGCGCATCGCTTCGTCATCAGCCATCCGCACCCGGTCGCAAGCCGGTGCCGCGGGGTGCCAGCCGAATGGTGGCCAAAGAGCCGATGTCGGCGCGCTTGCCGAAAGCCAATTTTGGCTTTCTCAAGAGCCTGTTCTGGCCGGTGATGCTGGTGGTATTGGGGTTCGGCACGTATGAAGGCGCGCAGCGGCTGCTGCCTTATGCCGATCGGCCGATCGCCCGGATCAACGTCCAGGGTGACCTGAGCTACATCAGCCAGCAGGCGGTGCAGCAGCGGATCGCTCCGTTCGTCGCGTCGAGCTTCTTCACCATCGACCTGGCGGGCATGCGCACCGAGCTGGAGCAGATGCCCTGGATCGCCCACGCCGAAGTGCGGCGGGTATGGCCGGACCAGGTGTCGATTCGTCTGGAAGAGCAGTTGCCGGTGGCCCGTTGGGGCGACGAGTCGCTGTTGAACAATCAGGGCCAGGCGTTTACGCCACGGGAACTGGCCAATTATGAACATTTGCCACAACTGTTCGGTCCACAGCGGGCCCAGCAGCAAGTGATGCAGCAATATCAGGTGTTGAGTCAGATGTTGCGCCCACTGGGCTTCTCCATCGCGCGCCTGGAATTGCGTGAGCGCGGCAGCTGGTTCCTGACCACTGGCGCGGGCAGCTCGGGGCCGGGCATCGAGCTGTTGCTCGGGCGCGGCAACCTGGTGGAAAAGATGCGCCGCTTCATTGCCATCTATGACAAGACGCTCAAAGAACAGATTACGAACATTGCGCGCATCGATCTGCGCTACGCCAACGGCCTCGCTGTTGGCTGGCGGGAACCTGTAGCGCCGACGACGGCCGAACCCGCCGTCGCGAAGAATTAAGAAGAGGCAGGACCCATGGCAAACGTGCAAAGCGGAAAAATGATCGTCGGTCTGGATATCGGCACTTCCAAGGTGGTAGCGCTGGTAGGCGAGGTCGCGGACGACGGCACGCTGGTCATCGTCGGGATCGGTACACACCCGTCCCGTGGCTTGAAGAAAGGCGTGGTGGTGAACATCGAGTCCACCGTCCAATCGATCCAGCGCGCCATCGAAGAAGCGCAGCTGATGGCCGGTTGCCGGATCCACTCGGCGTTCGTCGGTGTCGCGGGCAATCACATCCGCAGCCTGAACTCCCACGGCATCGTGGCGATTCGGGACCGTGAAGTCAGCTCCGCCGACCTTGAGCGCGTACTCGACGCGGCACAGGCCGTGGCGATTCCGGCCGACCAGCGGGTGCTGCACACCCTGCCGCAGGATTACGTGATCGATAACCAGGAAGGCGTACGCGAGCCTCTGGGTATGTCCGGCGTACGCCTGGAAGCCAAGGTCCACGTGGTCACCTGCGCCGTGAACGCCGCGCAGAACATTGAGAAGTGTGTGCGTCGCTGCGGCCTGGAAATCGACGACATCATCCTCGAGCAACTGGCTTCGGCCTACTCGGTGCTGACCGACGACGAGAAAGAACTCGGCGTGTGCCTGGTCGACATCGGCGGTGGCACCACCGACATCGCGATCTTCACCGAAGGCGCCATCCGCCACACGGCAGTGATCCCGATTGCCGGCGACCAGGTGACCAACGACATCGCCATGGCGCTGCGCACCCCGACCCAGTACGCCGAGGAAATCAAGATCCGTTACGCCTGCGCCCTGGCCAAGCTGGCCGGTGCCGGTGAAACCATCAAGGTGCCGAGCGTCGGCGACCGTCCGCCGCGCGAATTGTCGCGCCAGGCCCTGGCCGAAGTGGTCGAGCCGCGCTACGACGAACTGTTCACGCTGATCCAGGCCGAACTGCGCCGCAGCGGCTACGAAGACCTGATCCCGGCCGGCATCGTGCTGACCGGCGGTACGTCGAAGATGGAAGGCGCGGTCGAGCTGGCCGAAGAGATTTTCCACATGCCGGTGCGCCTGGGCGTGCCCCATGGCGTCAAGGGCCTGGATGACGTGGTGCGCAACCCGATCTATTCGACTGGTGTGGGCCTGTTGATGTACGGCCTGCAAAAGCAGTCCGACGGGATCTCGTTCTCAGGCATCGGCAGCCGTGACAGCTATAGCAGCGAAGAGCCCAAGGCACCGCTGTTCGAGCGGCTCCAGGCTTGGGTGAAGGGCAATTTCTAAACGATTTCAGATTCAGGCGTCGGGTTTCAGGCCCGGCGTTGCAAGACGGCAACAAACGCAGTAGGCGAAAAAACTAGAGAATGAAAGGAGAGGGAAAATGTTCGAACTCGTAGACAACATCCCCGCCAGCCCGGTTATCAAGGTAATCGGTGTCGGCGGTGGCGGCGGCAACGCTGTCAACCACATGGTCAAGAGCAACATCGAAGGCGTTGAGTTCATCTGCGCCAACACCGATGCTCAGGCGCTGAAAAACATCGGCGCGCGGACCATCCTCCAACTCGGTACCGGCGTGACCAAGGGCCTGGGTGCCGGCGCGAATCCCGAGGTTGGCCGTCAGGCTGCCCTGGAAGATCGCGAGCGCATCGCTGAAGTCCTGGCTGGCACCAACATGGTGTTCATCACCACTGGCATGGGCGGCGGTACCGGTACCGGTGCAGCGCCGATCATTGCCGAAGTGGCCAAGGAAATGGGCATCCTCACCGTTGCGGTGGTGACCCGTCCGTTCCCGTTCGAAGGCCGCAAGCGCATGCAGATCGCCGATGAAGGCATCCGCGCGCTGAGCGAAAGCGTCGACTCGTTGATCACCATCCCCAACGAGAAGCTGCTGACCATCCTCGGTAAGGACGCCAGCCTGCTGTCGGCTTTCGCCAAGGCCGATGACGTACTGGCCGGTGCCGTTCGCGGTATCTCCGACATCATCAAGCGTCCGGGCATGATCAACGTCGACTTTGCCGACGTACGCACCGTGATGTCCGAAATGGGCATGGCGATGATGGGCACCGGCTGCGCCAGCGGTCCGAACCGTGCACGTGAAGCCACCGAAGCGGCCATCCGCAACCCGCTGCTCGAAGATGTGAACCTGCAGGGCGCCCGCGGCATCCTGGTAAACATCACCGCCGGTCCGGACTTGTCCCTGGGCGAGTACTCCGACGTGGGTAGCATCATCGAGGCGTTCGCTTCCGACCACGCGATGGTCAAGGTCGGCACCGTTATCGATCCGGACATGCGTGACGAACTGCACGTGACCGTGGTTGCCACTGGCCTGGGCGCGAAAATCGAGAAACCTATGAAGGTGATCGACAACACCGTGCAGACCGCCATGGCTTCGCAGCCACAGCAGCAAGCTGCCGCTCGTCAGGAAGCTCCCGCGGTGAACTACCGTGACCTGGACCGTCCGACCGTCATGCGCAACCAGGCCCAGGCCGGTGCTGCGACTGCCGCGAAGATGAATCCGCAAGACGATCTGGATTACCTGGACATCCCGGCATTCCTGCGTCGTCAGGCCGATTGATGGAATGTATCAGGGGTATACGGGTGATTGGTGTTCAGCAAAGGTCTGGTCTGCTATCATCGCCAGCCTTTGTTGATACCAGTTCGCAATTTGCGCTGAAGCGGCCCATGCCATGATTAAACAACGCACCCTGAAGAATATTATCCGTGCCACAGGTGTCGGCCTGCACTCCGGCGAGAAGGTCTATCTGACCCTCAAGCCCGCGCCTGTCGACACCGGCATTGTGTTTTGTCGTGCCGACCTCGACCCTGTGGTGCAGATTCCTGCTCGCGCGGAAAACGTTGGTGAAACCACTATGTCGACCACGCTGGTCAACGGTGACACCAAAGTGGACACGGTGGAGCATTTGCTCTCGGCCATGGCTGGCCTGGGCATCGATAACGCCTACGTCGAGCTCTCCGCGTCCGAAGTCCCGATCATGGATGGCAGCGCCGGACCTTTCGTATTCCTGATTCAATCGGCTGGCCTGGAAGAGCAGGACGCGGCCAAGAAGTTCATCCGCATCCTGCGGGAAGTGACAGTGGAAGACGGCGACAAGCGCGCCACTTTTGTCCCTTTCGAAGGTTTCAAGGTGAGCTTCGAGATCGATTTCGATCACCCGGTTTTCCGTGACCGCACCCAGAGTGCAAGCGTGGATTTTTCCAGCACTTCGTTCGTCAAAGAAGTCAGCCGCGCGCGTACCTTTGGTTTCATGAGTGATATCGAGTACCTGCGCAAGCACAACCTCGCACTCGGTGGCAGTGTGGAAAACGCGATCGTGGTCGATTCCGATGGCGTGTTGAACGAAGACGGCCTTCGTTATGAAGACGAATTCGTCAAACACAAGATCCTCGATGCAATCGGCGACCTCTACCTGCTGGGCAACAGCCTGATTGGTGAGTTCAAGGGCTTCAAGTCCGGCCACGCACTGAACAACCAGCTGCTGCGCAAGTTGATTGAGCAGAAAGACGCTTGGGAAGTCGTGACGTTCGAAGACGCCAGCACCGCACCAATCTCTTACATGCGCCCTGTAGCGGCCGTGTAAGCAAAAAACCTCTCTAGTTTTTTAAGGGCTGCCTTCGGGTGGCCTTTTTTTATGGCTGGGTTTTATGTCGGCTGCGAAAGGCTTTTGTGGCGAGGGAGCTTGCTCCCGCTGGACTGCGAAGCAGTCCTCAACCTGGTCTGCGGTGGATCAGGCGAGCGAGTCGCTATCTCTCTGGGGCCGCTTCGCGGCCCAGCGGGAGCAAGCTCCCTCGCCACAAAAGCAGGAGCAAGGCTTACATCGCACAAACAACTCGATTACGTCCACTGGCCTTGGCCTGGTAGAGCGCCTTGTCGGCGGCGAGCAGCAACGCCTCAAGTTCGTTGTAAGGCCCGTTCGCCCACGTAGCGATGCCGATGCTGACGGTCATGGGGGCGTCGCCGGGCAGTTGCTCAACGGCTTCGCGAATGTTTTGCGCCATGGTGAACGCTCCTGCGGTCGTCGTCTCCGGCAGCACCACCGAGAACTCTTCACCGCCATAACGCGCCGCCAGGTCGGCCGGTCGGCGCACGTACCCGCCGATCAGTTGCGCCAGGGTTCGTAACGCCTCGTCACCGCGTTGGTGGCCCAGGCGATCATTGAGCGCCTTGAAGTGGTCGGCATCGATCATCAGGATCGACAACGGTTGACCGGAGCGCTGGGCGCGCAGCCACTCCAGTTGCAGCGTCTGGTCCAGCGTCCGGCGGTTGGCCAGGCCTGTCAGCGGGTCGACGGATGCCAGCAGGGCCAGTTCCCGTTCAGCGGTGTGCCGGCGTCTTAATTCCCGACGCAGCAGCCAGGTGAGCCAGAGCAAGCTGAAGCACAGCGCGCCCGTGGCGCCACTGACCAGCAGCGCCGTGCGTTGCCATGACGCGAAAACCTCTTGGGAAGAGAGCGCGACCACGACGATCAGCGGCAGATTACCTACCTGGGAAAAGGTGTACAGCCGCTGCTTCTGATCCACGCTGGACACGCTGGTAAAACTGCCATCGCCTTCGCGCAGGATCCGCACGAAGTTCGGTCGACTGCTGAAATCCTTGCCGATCATGTCTTCGGCCAGAGGCGGCTCCTGAGCCAACAGGATCCCGTCGCGGCTGACCAGGTTGACCGTGCCGCCATGGCCGATGTTCAAGCTCTTGAAGAGCTGGCTGAAGTAGCCCAGGCGCATTGCAGCCTCGGCCACACCCATGAACTCTCCCCGGTCGTCGTTCAAGCGGTAGCTGAAGCTGATGCGCCAATCATGCGGACTGCTCCGGGCCCGGAACGGACGGCTGATCTTCATGCCCGGGCCCTGATCCTGCAGATGGGACTGGAAATATTCCCGATCGGCGTAATTGCCCTTGCGCGGTTCGACCGAAGCGGAATCGGCGACCACGTCGCCGCGCTTGTCGAGCAGCAATATGTCGCCTTTATAAGGGGCTGCGGTGGCGCGGTCGAACAGGGCGAGGTGGCGGATCGTTGGCGAAACGTCCTGGAGATCCTGGCGTTTCGCTGCGGCAATCAGGCCTTGCAGCGAAAGATCGTAGAGCTCGACATTGCGCAGTACGTCGGCGTCGATCAACTGCACAATGTTGCTCGCCGCGCGCGTCGCTGCCTGCTGCGCGCTGGCGTGTTCCCGGATCAGCAGGAACGTCACGATAGCTAGGATGGCGATGACAACCAGCGAGCTGGCCAAAACGAGTACCCGTTCCGAACGTATCGAAAGCGGGATGTTGCCGGGTGTTGCACTGCTCGCGCTCATGATTCCGATCTGCATTGTCATGTGGCTGGGATCCTTCCCATAGGCTGCTCATCTTTAACAACGGATGACTGGCATCAGACAATGCTGGCCTTTTGCAAGATTGTGCTTGTGACACTGGAATTGAGCAATCCACATCGTGGCTTATTGCATGGACATCGAGGTTGGATGGACTGCCGACTTCGCGAGCAGGCTCGCTCCCACAGTGTTGTCCTTGGGCGGGCTTGCTCCTCAGGCCGGCAAGCGGATCCCGAAGGTGTTGGCACCACGGTCGCTGCGCACGAATACATCCCCGCCGTGCATGAGTGCAATCGCCTTGACGATGGCCAGGCCCAGGCCGTGGTTGGCGCCACTGTTGCTGCGGGAGACGTCGACCCGGTAGAAGCGCTCGAACAGGCGCGGCAGGTGTTCGCCGGCGATAGGCTCGCCGGGATTGGTGATGCCCAGGGTGACCTGGTCGCCGGTGGCTTCGATGTCCACGTCGATCACCTGGCCGGGCGCGGTGTGCTGGACGGCGTTGCTCAGCAGATTGATCAAGGCCCGGCGCAGGTGGGCGATCTCGATACTGGCCTGGGCATCGCCGCTGACGCGAACCTGGACCTGGGCGTCTTCGAGGATGAAGTCCAGATAATCAAGGGTGGTTGCCACCTCATCGGCCAGGGAGGTCGTGGTCAGCTTGGTGGCCTTGCTGCCCTGGTCGGCGCTGGCCAGGAACAACATGTCGTTGATGATCGAACGCAGTCGCTCCAGCTCTTCGAGGTTCGATTGCAGCACTTCGAAGTAATGCTCTGCCGAGCGCCCACGGGTCAACGCCACCTGCGTCTGGCCGATCAGGTTGGTCAGTGGCGAGCGCAGTTCATGGGCCACGTCGGCATTGAATGACTCCAGCCTTGAATACGCCTGCTCGACGCGGTCCAGGGTTGCGTTGAAAGAACTGACGAACTGATTGAGTTCCGGTGGCAGCGGCGACAATTGCAAGCGCCCGGTGAGCCGGGGCGGGGCCAGGCGCCGGGCTTCGTCCGACAACTTGATGAGTGGCTTGAGGCCGATGCGCGCCACCCAGTAGCCCAGCAACGAGGCCAGCAGCACGCCGACGATCGCCAGGCTCACCAGCGCGACCAGCAAACGATGCTGGGTCTGGTAGAAGGTCTCGGTGTCGATACCGATCATGAACCGTAGCGGCGGCCGCTGGTCCTTGGCCGGGAACTGGCTCACCAGCACTTTCATCGGGTAATGCTGCGTCGCCAGCTTCAGGTCACGTTTGCCCAATGGACCTGCGGCGAAGGCACGGATCTGTGCATCGGGGTTACCGTATTCAAAGCGCGGGTCATCGCTGACGATCCAGAAGTGGATGCGTTTGTCCTCTTCGCCGAGCAAGCGCAGCTTGTTGTTGATCTTGACCCAGTGCTCCGGCGTGCCATAGCGGCCGACGGTGGACTCCAGCACGCTGTAGCGGGCATCGAGCTCCGCCTCTGGCAACAGGCCGAGACCTTTTTCGACCTGCTGGTACAAGCCGCCGCCAATCAACAGGAACACCAGCGCCGCCACCAGCGTGAACATGCCGCTCAGGCGCAGGGCGATGCTGTTACTCACCGCGATTCTCCAACACATAACCCATCCCTCGGATGGTATGCAGAAGCTTGTGCTCGAAAGGCCCGTCGAGCTTGGCCCGCAGGCGTTTGATCGCCACTTCGACGACGTTGGCGTCGCTGTCGAAATTGATGTCCCAGACCATTTCGGCAATCGCGGTTTTCGAAAGGATCTCGCCTTGGCGGCGAGCCAGCACGCTGAGCAGCGAAAACTCCTTGGCGGTCAGGTCCAGGCGCTGCCCGGCGCGGCTGGCCTTGCGGCTGATCAGGTCGATCCACAGGTCGGCGATGCTCACCTGCACCGGTTCATGGCCGCTGCTGCGGCGGGTCAGGGCTTGCAGGCGGGCCACTAGCTCCAGGAACGAAAACGGCTTGCCCAGATAATCGTCGGCGCCATCGCGCAGGCCCTTGATGCGATCTTCGACCCGTTCGCGGGCGGTGAGCATGATGACCGGCGTCTGCTTGCGGGCGCGCAGGGCCCGCAGCACGCCAAAGCCGTCGAGGCCCGGCAGCATGACGTCGAGCACGATCACCGCATAGTCGCTTTCCAGGGCCAGGTGCAGCCCTTCGACGCCATCCCCTGCCACGTCCACGGTGTAACCCTGTTCGGTCAGGCCGCGGTGCAGGTAGTCGGCGGTTTTTTCTTCGTCTTCGATGATCAGAACGCGCATGGCCCGGCCTCAGTCTGCATTTGCCAGCGCCGCCGTCGGCGCAGAACCGGGTCGAGGCGCGGGCCGATGGAACAATCGCTCCAGCCACAAGTATATGACCGGGGTGGTGAACAGCGTCAGTGCCTGGCTCACCAGCAGGCCACCGACCACCGCGATGCCCAGTGGTTGGCGCAACTCCGCGCCGGGGCCATAGCCGAGCATCAGCGGCAGGGCGCCGAGCAGGGCGGCCAGGGTCGTCATCATGATCGGACGGAACCTCGTCAGGCAGGCCTGGAAAATCGCCTCCTGCGGCGCCATCCCGCCGTTGCGCTGGGCATCGAGGGCGAAGTCGATCATCAGGATGCCGTTCTTCTTGACGATACCGATCAGCAGCACCAGGCCGATCAGCGCCATGATCGAGAAGTCCTGGCCCAACAGCCAGAGCATGATCAACGCGCCGAGGCCGGCCGAGGGCAAGGTGGAGATGATCGTCAACGGATGGACGAAACTCTCGTAGAGCACGCCGAGGATGATGTACACCGCTACCAGTGCGGCGAGGATCAGCCACGGCTGGCTTTTCAGCGAACTCTGGAACGCCTGGGCCGCGCCCTGGAAGCTGCCGGTGATGGCGGCGGGCATGCCGATCTCGTTCTTGGCCTGGTCGAGCAGGCGCACGGCATCCCCCAGCGCCACGCCCGGTGCGAGGTTGAACGACAGGTTGGCGGCCGGGAACATGCCGTCGTGGGCAATCGACAGCGGGCCGTTGGTCGGTGCGTCGAAGCGGGCGAGGGCCGAGAGCGGGACCATTTCCCCGCTCAGCGGCGAGCGCAGATAGAAATACGCCAGGCTTTCGGCCTTGCCGCGTTGCTGGGTGTCGAGTTCCAGGATGACGTTGTACTGGTTGGTCTCGGTCTGGAATTCATTGATCTGCCGCTGGCCGAAAGCGTCGTAGAGCGCCTGGTCGACATCGCTGGCGGTGAGGCCGAAACGTGCCGCCGCGCTGCGGTCGATGTTGATGTGGGTGATGCTGCCGCCCAGTTGCAAGTCGTTGGAAATGTCGCGGAATGCCGGAATGCTGCGCAGCTTGTCGGTGAGTTTCTGCGTCCAGGCGTTGAGGGTCGGCCCGTCGTTGCTCTTGAGCACGTATTGATACTGGGCGCGGCTCGGGCCGGAGCTGAGGTTGATGTCCTGTCCGGCCCGCAGGTACAGCACAACGCCGGGAATCTTCAGCAACTTGGGGCGGATCCGGTCGATGAAGCCGCTGGCCGATACATCGCGCTCGCCCCGAGGCTTGAGGGCGATCCAGAAACGGCCGTTGGCGATGGTCTGGTTGTTGCCCGAGACGCCGACGGAGTGCGAGAAGGTCTGCACTGCCGGGTCGGCGGCGACGATCTCGGCCAGGGCCTTGTGCTTGGCCACCATGTCCGGGAACGAGATGTCGGCGGCCGCCTCGCTGGTGCCCAGCACCAGGCCGGTGTCCTGGACCGGGAAGAAACCCTTGGGGATGAACACGTAGCCCACGACCGCGAGGGCGAGGGTCAGGCCGAACACGCCGATCATCAGTTTCTGGTGGGCCAGGGCCCGGCGCAGGCCGCGTTCGTACCAGCCGAGCAAGCGCTCGCCGAAACCCGGCCTGGCCTGCGCGTGATGTTTCGGGGCGCGCATGAACAAGGCGGCCAAGGTCGGCGCCAGGGTCAGGGACACCACGACGGAAATCAGGATGGTCGAAGTGGCGGTCAGGGCAAATTCCTTGAACAGCCGCCCGACCACGCCGCCCATGAACAGCAGCGGAATGAACGCCGCCACCAGCGAGAAACTGATGGACACCACCGTGAAGCCGATTTCCCCGGCACCCTTGATCGCCGCCTCGCGCATGCCATCGCCGGCTTCCAGGTGCCGGTGGATGTTCTCCACCACCACGATCGCGTCGTCCACCACGAACCCCACCGAGATGACGATCGCCACCAGGGTCAGGTTGTTGAGGCTGAAACCCATCACATACATCAGCGCGAAACTGGCGGTCAGCGACACCCCGAGCACTGCCGAGACGATCAATGTCGCCGAGAGCTGGCGCAGGAACAGCGCCATCACCGCCACCACCAGCAGCACCGCGATCAGCAGGGTGATTTCCACTTCATGCAGCGAAGCGCGAATGGTCTGGGTGCGATCGATCATCACCTTGACCTGTATGGCGGCCGGCAGCATGGCTTCCAGGGTTGGCAGCGCCGCCTGGATGCGGTCGACCGTCTCGACGATGTTCGCCCCCGGCTGGCGGAAGATCACCAGGTTGACGCCGGGCTGATCGTCGGACCAGGCCTGCACGTAGGCGTTTTCCGAACCGTTGACGACTTTGGCGATGTCCTTGAGATGGACCGGTGCGCCGTCCCGGTAGGAAACGATCAGCTCGCCGTATTCCTCCGGCTTGAACAGCTGGTCGTTGGTGGACAAGGTGGAAATACTCGACTCGCCATACAGCGCGCCCTTGGCCAGGTTGAGGCTGGCCTGCTGCAGGGACTGGCGAATATCGGCGAGGGTCAGGCCGATGGCGGCAAGCCGGTCGGCCGAGGCCTGGACCCGGATCGCCGGCCGCTGCTGGCCGGTGATATAGATCTGCCCAACGCCGTCGATCTGGCTGATCTGGCGGGCGAGCAGCGTCTCGACGTAATCACTCAGTTCGGTGCCTGGCATCAGGTCGGAGCTGATGCTGAGAATCAGCACCGGGCTGTCGGCCGGGTTGACCTTGCGCCAGGTCGGCAGGTTCGGCATGTCATTGGGCAGCTTGCCGGCGGCGGTGTTGATCGCCGCCTGCACTTCCTGGGCGGCGGTGTCGATGCTCTTGTCGAGACTGAATTGCAGGGTCAGGTTGGTCGAGCCCAACGCACTGCTTGAGGTCATCTGGGTAATGCCGGGAATGGCGCTGAATTGCACCTCCAGTGGGGTCGCCACGGACGATGCCATGGTTTCGGGACTGGCGCCGGGCAGTTGGGCGTTGACCTGGATGGTCGGGAATTCCGCCTCGGGCAAAGGCGCGACGGGCAGGCGGGGAAAGGCGATCAACCCCAGCAATACCAGGGCGAACGTCAGTAGCACCGTGGCGATGGGGTGGTCGATGCACCACGCCGATATCGAGCCGCGGCCCTTCATGGCTGCGCCTGCCCGGTCTTGGCGAGGGCAGGCGGATCGCTGAGCACCTGGACGCTGGCGCCGGGCTTGAGGCGTGACTGGCCGTCACTCACCAGCTGATCGCCGGCGTTCACGCCTTTGATGATGTGCCTGTCGCTGTCCTGGTAAACCATTTGCACCGGCACGCTTTCGACCTTGTCACCCTTGACCCGATAGACGAAATGTTGCTCCAGCCCGCGTTGGACCACGGTGGGCGGCACCACCAGGGCGCCCTTGTCGATGGCGGTCTGGATTTTCAGCGTCACCAGTTGCCCCGGCCACAGCCGTTGCGCGGCGTTATTAAATTCGGCCTTGGCCCGCAGGGTTCCGGTGTTGGTGTTGATCTGGTTGTCGATGAGGCTGAGCCGTCCCTCGCCGAGCAATTCCCCGGTCGCGCCGTCGGCCCCGATGTAGGCCTTGACCAAGGCCTGGTCCGGGGCGGCGATCAATCGCTGCAGGGTCGGCAGCATTTGCTGGGGCAAGGAGAACTCCACGGCGATGGGGTCGATCTGGGTCACCGTGAACAGGCCCTCGGAGTCGCTGGTGCGCAGGAAGTTGCCTTCATCCACATTGCGAATGCCGACGCGACCGCTCACCGGCGAGCGGATCTGCGTGTAGGACAGCTGCACCTGCGCCGAATCGATGGCCGCCTGGTTGCCCTGGGCAGTGGCCTTGAGCTGGTTGACCAGCGCCTGTTGCTGATCGTAGGTCTGCTTCGATACGCCGTCATCGACGCTCAGCAGCTTGTAGCGCTTGAGGTTGACCTGGGCCACGGCCAGTTGCGCCTGGCTCTCGCTGAGCTGGGCGCGGGCCTGGTCGAGGCTGGCGCGGATCGAGCGATCATCGATGGTCGCCAGCAGGTCCCCCTTCTTGACCAGTTGCCCTTCCTTGACCAGCAGCCTGGTGAGGATGCCGTCGATCTGCGGACGGATCACCACGCTGTGCAGCGACAAGACCGTGCCGATGCCGCTGGCGAAGCGCGGCACATCCTGCTCGATAACGCTTATCACCTTCACTGGCACGGCGGTGGAAGCACTGGGTTTGCTGGCGACGGGCTTCATGATGAACCAGAGGGCGAGGGCGGCCAGGGCGATCAGTAACGCGACGAGCAGGACGGTTTTTTTCTGGATAGGCATGAACGTGAAACGCCGGTTCGGGACGGAGGAATTCCTGGCTTTCTTATATAGCGTTGTGAGCCCGTCAGGAAGGTGACGGCTAGCTGTCAGGGCTGTCAGTTTTGTCTTGGTTTCCCGTCAGACGGAACTCCACCGCTGCATCTGCTCCGTGGCACCGCGATTTCGCGCAGGTATACTGCTGCGTTTCGCGGCTCGGCTACCGAGCCACGCATACTCAATTGTGGCGAGGGAGCTTGCTCCCGCTTGAGTGCGAAGCGCTCACAGAAATGGGGCCGCTTCGCAGCCCAGCGGGAGCAAGCTCCCTCGCCACGGTTTGTTGTCCCACTCAAGTGAATAACTCAAATGACTTCCCCAATACCATCGCCCGCAGACGAACGCTTGCCAGGCGAATCGTCTGGCCAGACCGACAGCGATGTTTCCAGCGCCGACGATGACAAGGCGCCGATTCCAGCCTTCAAGTTCCCGTTCAAACCTGGTGAACTGGCAGCGGCCAAAGGCGCTGGCCAGCAACCGTGGTACAAGAATGGCGCGAAGAATGGCCATACCAAGACCCCCGGCGCCGCGCCTCCCGGCACGCGTCGTTCGATGGGCAAACGCTGATCTTCCCCTCGGCGCGCGGTCGCGGATTCAGTTCGCGACCCGTGCTCCCGTCAGGCTTCCACTCAATTCATAGGCCGTCAGTTCGGCCTGGTGCGCCGCGAGGATTTCCGGCAACGAGCCTCGCAGGTATTCGACCCACGTCTTGATCTTCGCATCCAGGTATTGGCGCGAAGGGTAAATGGCGTAAAGGTTCAGTTCCTGGGAACGGTAGTTGGGCATGACCCGCACCAGCGTGCCGTTGCGCAAGCCTTCGATGGCGGCGTACACCGGCAGCACGCCCACGCCCATGCCGCTGGTGATCGCGGTCTTCATCGCATCGGCAGAATTCACCAGGAACGGTGAGCTGTTGATGGTGACCATCTCCTGGCCCTCCGGGCCGTCGAACACCCATTTCTCCAGCGGAATGACCGGGCTGACCAGGCGCAGGCAGGCGTGGTTCAGCAGGTCGCTGGGTTTCTGCGGGCAGCCGCTGGCCTTCACGTAGGCGGGCGACGCGCAGACGATGCTGTAAGTGATTCCCAGGCGCTGGGACACGAAGCCGGAGTCCGGCAACTCGCTGGCGAGTACGATCGAGACGTCGTAGCCCTCGTCGAGGATGTCCGGCACCCGGTTGGCCAGGGTCAGGTCGAAGGTCACGTCCGGGTGCGTCTTGCGATAACGGGCGATGGCATCGATGACGAAATGCTGGCCGATGCCGGTCATGGTGTGGACTTTCAATTGTCCGGCCGGGCGCGCATGGGCATCGCTGGCCTCGGCTTCCGCCTCTTCGACATACGCCAGGATCTGCTCACACCGCAGCAGGTAGCGCTTGCCGGCTTCGGTCAGGGCGATACGGCGAGTGGTGCGGTTGAGCAGACGGGTTTGCAGATGCGCTTCCAGGTTGGAAACCGCACGCGAGACGTTGGCCGTGGTGGTGTCGAGTTGCGCGGCGGCGGCGGTGAAGCTGCCGGCTTCGGCAACACAGCTGAACGCACGCATGTTTTGCAAAGTGTCCATGGAGGGCTCTCTTGGGAGGTGCCAAATTGTGACATGAAGTTACAGAGATGCGGGACCCCGACTAATGGATTATCACGATAACGGTAACAAAGATTCGCAGAAAGGTCGGCTTATCGCCGTTGGGGGTGATGCCTAGAATTGCCGCCAGTCCTGGATCCTGTGGGAGCGAGCCCGCTCGCGAAATAGGCACCACAGTTGTTCTCGGTGTGCCTGCGCGGCCGCTTTCGCGAGCAGGCTCGCTCCCACAGGCGTGTTCCAGGGCGAAATTCTTATCGTCTCCTCTTGCCTCTCCATCTCAGGAATATTGCGCCCGTGCCGCGTTGCATCAGCAGAGAGCTGAAGACTCTCAGTGTTTGGGTTTTGACGCTGACCATCAGCGGTTGTATCGGGACGGGAGGGATCGCGCCGCAAGGCGAGCTCTTATTGGCCAACCAGTTGGCGACCGATGCGGCGATACGCGAGGCTGCCCGCGATGCTCACTGGCCGACCCGTCAGTGGTGGAAAGCCTATGGTGACCCGCAACTGGACGGCTGGATTGACCTGGCCGTGCGGGACAGCCCGAGCCTGGCCATGGCCGTCGCCCGGGTGCGCCAGGCCAAGGCCATGGCGGGTGTCGCCGAGGCCGCCGAGTCGCTGCAGATCAATGGCGAGTCGGCCCTCAAGCGCCACAACTGGCCCACCGATCAGTTCTATGGCCCTGGCGAACTGGCCGACACCACCACGTGGGACAACAGCGCCGCCCTGGGCTTGAGCTACGCCCTGGACCTGTGGGGCCGCGAGCGCAGCGTCAGCGAGCGGGCCGTCGACCTGGCCCATGTCAGCGTCGCCGAGGCGCGGCAAGCGCAGCTGGAATTGCAGGACAATATCGTGCGCGCCTACATCCGGTTTTCGTTGCATTACGCCCAACGCGACATCGTCGCCGCAACCCTCCATCAGCAAGAGCAGATCCTCGAACTGGCGCAAAAGCGTCTGGACGGTGGCATCGGCACCCATTTCGAAGTCAGCCAGGCCCAGGCGCCATTGCCGGAAACCCATCGTCAGCTCGATGCCCTCGACGAAGCCATTGCCCTGAGCCGCAATCAATTGGCGGCGCTGGCCGGCAAGGGCCCGGGCGACGGCGCGCGCCTGCAACGGCCGAGCCTGGCGCTGGGGGCTCCGTTGAAACTGCCATCGGCGTTGCCTGCCGAACTGCTCGGCCAGCGCCCGGATGTGGTTGCCGCGCGCTGGCAGGTGGCGGCCCAGGCCCGTGGAGTCGAGGTGGCGCGCGCGGGTTTTTACCCCAACGTCGACCTGGTCGGTAGCCTGGGTTACATGGCTACTGGCGGTGGGGCGCTGGAGTTCCTGACAGGCAAGAAGCTCACCTACAACGTCGGCCCGGCGATTTCGCTGCCGATCTTCGATGGCGGACGCCTGCGTGGCGAGTTGGGCGAGGCTGCGGCGGGTTATGACATCGCCGTGGCGCGCTACAACCAGACGCTGGTGAATGCCCTCAAGAGCATTTCCGATCAGTTGATTCGCCGTGAGTCGATGGACAAGCAGCAGGCCTTCGCCGCCGAATCGGTGGCCGCCGCCCAGCGCACCTACGACATCGCGCTGGTGGCGTTCCAGCGTGGGCTCACCGACTACCTCAACGTGCTCAACGCCCAGAGCCTGCTGTTCAAGCAACAACAGGTGCAACAGCAGGTAGAGGCAGCGCGGCTGAGCGCCCATGCCGTCTTGGTCACCGCATTGGGCGGCGGGCTGGAGGCCGGCAGCGACATGCCTGTGGCAAGCGCTCCCCTGTGGCGAGGGAGCTTGCTCCCGCTGGGCTGCGAAGCAGCCCCAGGTTCTTCAGATGGGTGCTGCGCCGTCCCTTCAGGTGGATGCTGCGCACCCAAGCGGGAGCAAGCTCCCTCGCCACGATGCTGAGCAGGCCTTCCGTGACGTATTTACATCGGCTTCATCGCCTCGAATGGCGCCGTGGCTTTTTCGACTGGGCCCGCAGCGATGGGGTGACCTGGGTCTACATCTTCAAGGTATTGCTCGCCGCGTTCCTGACGCTGTGGCTGGCGATGCGCCTGGAGTTGCCGCAACCGCGTACGGCGATGATCACCGTGTTCATCGTCATGCAGCCGCAGAGTGGCCAGGTCTTCGCCAAGAGTTTTTATCGCCTGCTCGGTACCTTGGCCGGCTCGACGGTGATGGTGGCGCTGATCGCCCTGTTCGCCCAGAACACCGAGTTGTTTCTCGGCTGCCTGGCGATCTGGGTCGGCATCTGTTCGGCCGGAGCAGCGCGTTATCGCAACTTTCGCGCCTACGGTTTTGTGTTGGCCGGGTACACCGCGGCGATGATCGGCCTGCCGGCCCTGGCCCATCCGGAAGGGGCTTTCATGGCGGCGGTGTGGCGGGTGCTGGAGATTGCCCTGGGGATTCTCTGCGCCACCGCGATCAGCGCTGCAATCCTGCCGCAAACCGCGAGCGCGGCCATGCGCAACGCGCTCTACCAGCGCTTCGGCGTGTTCGCCCTGTTCGTCACCGATGGCTTGCGCGGACGCAGCCAACCCGAGGCATTCGAGGCACGCAACGTCGCTTTCATCGCCGAGGCGGTGGGCCTGGAAAGCCTGCGCAGCGTGACCGTGTTCGAAGACCCGCACATGCGCCGGCGCAACGGCCGACTCAGTCGCCTGAACAGCGAATTCATGGGCGTTACCACGCGCTTCAACGCCTTGCATCAGTTGCTTGAACGCTTGCGCAATGGCGCGGCCGATGCGGTGGTGGACGCGATCAAACCCGGCTTGCAAACCCTCGCCGAATTGCTCGACGGCTTCAGCGCGCGGGCCTTGACCGACGCCGATGCGACGCGTCTGGCGGCGGCGCTGGCGGCCTACAAGGCCGACTTGCCAGCCCGGGTGCGCCAACTGCGGGGACAATTTCAAGAGACGGATCCCAGTGAGGCGCAGCAGCTGGATTTCCATACTGCATACGAATTGCTCTATCGCTTCGTCGAAGACCTGCATGGCTACGCCCAGACCCACGCGTCACTGGCCGATCACCGCCACGAACGTGAGCGCTGGGACGAACCCTTTGTGTCGCAGACCAATGGCCTGGCCGCCGCGGCTGCCGGTTTTCGTGCTGCCTTCATCCTGGTGGTGCTGGGCAGCTATTGGGTCGCCACGGCCTGGCCGAGCGGTGCGACCATGACGATGATCGCCGCCGCCACCGTGGGCTTGTCGGCCGCCACGCCGAACCCCAAGCGCATGGCGTTCCAGATGGCCTGCGGCACGTTGTTCGGGGCGTTGATCGGATTCGTCGAGATGTTCTTCATCTTCCCTTTGATCGACGGCTTCCCCTTGCTCTGCGTGATGTTGGCGCCCGTGATCATGCTCGGCGCATTCCTCAGCTCACGTGCGCAATACGCCGGGGTCGGGTTGGGCCTGCTGATTTTTTTCAGCACCGGCTCGGTACCGGACAACCTGACGGTCTACAACCCCTACGCCTTCATCAACGACTACCTCGCGATGATCCTCGGCATGCTGGTGTGTGCGGCTGCCGGGGCGATCATCCTGCCGCCCAACAGCCGCTGGATGTGGCGCCGGCTCGAACAGGACTTGCGCGAACAAGTGGTGTTCTCCATCAGTGGCAAGCTCAAGGGCCTGGCGTTGGGTTTCGAGAGCCGTACCCGCGATCTGCTGCACCAGGCCTACGGGCTGGCGGCGGGGCAGCCCAGAGTGCAACGGGACTTGCTGCGCTGGATGTTCGTGGTGCTGGAAGTCGGCCACGCGATCATCGAGTTGCGCAAGGAACAGGCGACGCTGCCGGTGCATCCGGCCTATGCCGAAAGCCAGCCATGGCGCCAGGCGATCCGGGTGATGGGGCGGGCGCTGGTGCGGCTGTTCCGCCGGCCTGGCCAGAACAACCTGGAGCGTGCCCTGGTCGCGGTGGACCAGGCCATCAGCCGGGTCCAGGCCACTGACGAACCTTTCGCCCCGCATTTCGACACCTCCGCCCTGCGCCGGGTAAAGAGCTACCTGCACTTCATCCGTACCTCCCTAATGGACCCGCAATCACCCTTGGCGGCTTATGCCGCGTCGCTGCCCCAGGAACCTGAACATGCTCCGTGAGATCGCCTTCCACGGCGTATACATGCCGACCATGACCCTGATGTTTTTCATCGCCGCCGGCCTCGCCTGGGCGTTGGATCGTTTCCTCTCGGGGCTGGATCTGTACCGTTTTTTCTGGCATCCGGCGCTGCTGCGCCTGAGCCTGTTCACTTGCCTGTTCGGCGCGCTGGCGCTGACGGTCTACCGTTGAGATCGATGCGATGAAGAAATTTTTCAGCCTGCTGGCGACGCTGTTGGTGCTGGCGCTTGCGCTGTGGATCGGCCGGACATTGTGGGTGCATTACATGAACACCCCATGGACCCGCGATGGCCGGGTCCGGGCCGACATCATCAATGTCGCCGCCGACGTCAGCGGCGAAGTGATCGAGGTGCCGGTGCGCGACAACCAGTTGGTCAAGAAGGGGGACTTGCTGATGCGCATCGACCCCGAGCATTACCGCATTGCGGTCAAGCAGGCGCGTTCCCTGGTGGCGTCCCGTAAGGCCACCTGGGAGATGCGCAAGGTCAATGCCCATCGGCGCGCCGACCTGGACAGCCTGGTGATTTCCCGGGAGAACCGTGACGACGCCAGCAATATCGCCGACTCGGCCCTGGCTGATTACCAGCACGCCCAGGCGCAGTTGGAGGCGGCCGAGCTGAACCTGGCTCGCACCGAGGTCCGTGCGGCGGTGGACGGCTACGTCACCAACCTCAATGTGCACCGTGGCGACTATGCGCGCATCGGCGAGGCGAAGATGGCCGTGGTGGACATGAATTCGTTCTGGGTCTATGGCTTCTTCGAGGAAACCAAGTTGCCCAAGGTGCGGGTCGGCGATGCCGCGCAGTTGCAGTTGATGAGTGGCGAACTGCTCAAGGGGCACGTGGAAAGTATCTCCCGGGGCATCTACGACCGCGACAACCCCGAGAGCCGGGAACTGATTGCCGACGTGAACCCGACCTTCAACTGGGTGCGCCTGGCCCAGCGGGTGCCGGTGCGTATTCATCTGGATGAAGTACCGGATGGCGTGCTGCTGGCGGCGGGGATGACGTGCACGGTGGTGGTAGAACCCCACGACAAGCGCTGAGCCCCTATGGGAGCGAGCTTGCTCGCGATAGCGGTGGTTCAGCCAACATCAATGTTGACTGTGAGACCGTATTCGCGAGCAAGCTCGCTCCCACACTGGATCTTCGGCGGGCATGAATGTTGTGTTCACCCAAAGTCCCCTGTGGGAGCGAGCCTGCTCGCGATAGCGGTGGTTCAGTTGCATGGACGGTGACTGACACGCCGTCATCGCGAGCAGGCTCGCTCCCACACTGGATCTTCGGCGGGCATGAATGTTGTGTTCAGCCAAAGTCCCCTGTGGGAGCGAGCCTGCTCGCGAAAGCGGTGAGTCAGCTGCATGGACGGTGACTGACACGCCGTCATCGCGAGCAAGCTCGCTCCCACGCTGGATCTTCGGCGGGCATGAATGTTGTGTTCACCCAAAGTCCCCTGTGGGAGCGAGCTTGCTCGCGATAGCGGTGGTTCAGCCAACATCAATGTTGACTGTGAGACCGTATTCGCGAGCAGGCTCGCTCCCACTTTTTTACCGGTTGCTCTTGGATTTTCTTTCACCCGTGGCGAGGGAGCTTGCTCCCGCTGGGCGGCGAAGCCGCCCCAAACCAGCCATTGCGGTGCGTCAGGTAAACCGCATCAGCCGGATTGCGACTGCTGCGCAGCCGAGCGGGAGCAAGCTCCCTCGCCACAACAGCAAAGCTTGCAAGCCTTGATAGTTACAACGACCGACCCAACCCGAACCGCTTCATCAAGCCTTTCTCCAGCAACCCCTTGGGCAACAGACCGGCCATCAACGGCAACGCCCGGCTGCCATTGCCCAGACGCAACAAGCGCGGTGGTTTGGGTTGTTGCACGGCTTTGAGCAGCGCGGCGGCGAATTCGCTGGTGGGGGTGGGGTTGTCCTGGGAGGCCTTGGCGCGGGCGCGGATACCGTCACGCAGGGGCCACCAGGGCGATTGTTCGCTGATCAACTGCTCGGCTTCATGCCCGGCATTTTTCGCGAAGCTGGAGGCAATGGCACCGGGCTGGACCTCCATCACGCGGATCCCGAATGGCGCCAGTTCCATGCGCAGCGCATCACTCAAGGCATGCACGGCAGCCTTGGAGGCGCAGTACGCCCCGGCAAATGGCGTGACCAGCACACCGGAAACACTGCCGATATTCACCACCATCCCCTTCGCCCGGCGCAGCACGGGAAAGAGCGCGCGGGTCACGCCGACGATGGCGAACACGTTGGTTTCGAACTGACGCTGCATGGCCGGCACGCCGCCATCCAGCAACGGACCCATGGCGCCATAACCGGCGTTGTTGACCAGCACATCGAGGCCGCCATGTTCCTGGTTGATCCGCTCGCCCAACTGTTCAAGTGCCTGAGCGTCGTTGACATCCAGCTGCACGGCGGTGAACCCGGCGGCGCGCAACTGCGCCACGTCGTCATCCTTGCGCGCGCTGGCCCAGACCTGGTAACCGGCGGCCTTGAAAGCCTCGGCGAGGGCGCGGCCGATGCCGCTGGAACAACCGGTGATCAACGCAACGGGCATGGCGCTTTCCTTGTGCAAAAATGGGAGGGTCAGTTGGAGAAACTACCTTGCAGTCGCTCGGCACGAAACTCCAGGGTTTGCGGGCGGTAGCCGGGGCGCAGTGGCGGTATCGGCAGGCAGTCCTGCCAGTCGGCGCCGGGTTGCAATTCGCCAGGGCCGCGGTAGCGCGGTGAGCTGTACTGGTTGTCCGCCAGGTTGATGGTATCGCCGGGGGCATAGGCTGCGATTCGCCAGCGCAGTTCGGTCAGGGGCACGTCGTTGCCGTTACGCATTTTCAGCAGCAGTGGGCGATCGGCGGGGCACTGGTCAGGAGCGAACGTGACGCGCAGGTCCAGACGTGCCAGTTGCCGGGTTTCCCGGTTCTCTTCCCAGAGTACCCATGCCGCCACCAGCCCCAACCCGACAAACGCCGCCAGGGACACCGGCAATGCCTTGGCCGGGTAGCGCAACAGCAGGATGAGCCAGGTGATGACCAGCAAGACGCCGATAAACATGGTTGAAGCCTCCGTGACCGTCGCCACATCCTACCGAAGGGGGCGGGCCATGGGTATTGCTCCCTGGATGGGTCACCGAACGCCCAGGAAAAAGCCCCCGCCCAACCCGCTGCGGATAGGGGACGCAGTGGGCTGGACGGGGGCTTCTTGTACGACTGATCTTTTGTTGCCGATCGTTACTGCTGATCGTTGCTACTGGTTGTTGCTACTAGTTGTTACTGCGCGATGGTCTTCACCGACACGCCGCGTTCGATCGGGGTGGAGCGACCGTAGATGTCTTCGAAGCGCTCGATGTCGTCTTCGCCCAGGTAGCTACCGGACTGCACTTCGATGATTTCCAGCGGGATCTTGCCCGGGTTGCGCAGGCGGTGGACCGACGCGATCGGGATGTAGGTCGACTGGTTTTCGCAGAGCAGGAACACATTCTCGTCGCAGGTCACTTCGGCGGTGCCGCTGACCACGATCCAGTGTTCGGCGCGGTGGTGGTGCATCTGCAGCGACAGGCACGCGCCCGGCTTGACCGAGATGTGCTTGACCTGGAAACGACCGCCCATGTCCACCGAGTCGTAGGAACCCCATGGACGATAGACTTCGCAGTGGTTCTGGGTTTCGGTGCGGCCCTGGGCATTGAGGGTGTTGACCATCTGCTTCACGCCTTGGACCTTGTCCTTGTGGGCGATCATCATGGCGTCCTTGGTTTCGACCACGACGATGTTGTCCAGGCCGATCACCGACACCAGCTTGCCGTTGCCGTGGATCATGCAGTTGCGGCTGTCCTGCACCACGACGTCGCCCTTGGTGACGTTGCCGTTGGCGTCCTTCGGATTGACTTCCCACAGCGACGACCAGCAGCCGACATCGCTCCAGCCGGCCGACAGCGGCACTACGCAGGCGCGTTGGGTTTTTTCCATCACGGCGTAGTCGATGGAGTTGTCCGGGCAGCAGGCGAAAGTGGCTTCGTCAAAAGTGATGGTGTCGGCGGTCTGCTCGCTGCGCTCCAGAGTCAGCAGGCAGGTGTCGTAGATGTCCGGATCGTGCTTTTTCAGCTCTTCGAGGAAGCGGCTGGCGCGGAAGAGGAACATGCCGCTGTTCCAGAAGTAACCGCCGGCATCGACGAACTCAGTGGCGCGCTTGACGTCGGGTTTTTCGACGAAGTGCGAAACGCGGCTGACGCCTTCAGGCAGCAGGGCATCGTTGGTCGACTTGATGTAGCCATAACCGGTTTCCGGCTTGGTCGCCGGTACGCCGAACAGCACCATTTCGCCACGCTCGGCGGCCACGGTGGCCAGCGCCAGGGCGCGTTGCAGGGCCTTCTGGTCCTCGACGACGTGGTCGGCCGGCAGCACCAGCATCAGTTCGTCGCGGCCTTCATTGACCAGCATCATCGCAGTCAGGGCCACGGCAGGTGCCGTGTTGCGACCGAACGGTTCCATCAGGATGCGCTGGGCTTCCAGGTTGCGGGCCGACAGCTGCTCGTTGACGATGAAGCGGTGGTCCTTGTTGCAGACCACGATCGGCGTGTCCATGCCTTCGAACACCAGGCGCTCGAGGGTCTGCTGGAACAGGGTATGTTCGCCGGTCAAGGCCAGGAACTGTTTAGGGAATTGCTTGCGCGAAAGCGGCCAAAGACGTGAGCCGCTACCACCTGACAAGATCACCGGAATCATGTGTGTTACTCCTACAAAATCGAAATGGTTTCAGAGCTACTGCGTTCTGTCGTTTCACTCTCTTGTTGTTGTTCCGTGCCTGAATGACGCCTCGGTTCAAAGTGGGAGCAGGTTGGCTCCCACAGGCTGGGCGTCAGTCAGGAAAACTCATCAGCGGGTCGACACCGGGCGTTTCACCCAGACTGGCGACAGGCTGCTGCCGGAGCCGGTTACGTACAGCACGGCCGCTTCGCCACGCTCCAGGGCAACAGGCTTGACGTCGCCGACTTTCTTGTCGCCTTCGTACAGTGCCAGGCTCACTTTCACCGGGTTGATTTCACGTTCGCCACGGCCCTTGGCCGCTACGTTCGGAACCACTTCGGTCTTGCCATCAGCGGTCTTGAGGGTCAGCGGCTTGTCGCTGAGGTTCTGCATGCGGACCAGGGATTTCTGCTTGTTCTTGAACGGTGGCTCTTCGATCAGTTGTGGCTGGCCGCTGGCGTTGTTGACCAGGGTGTAATAGTGATCGGAGGCCAGTTTAACCGGTACGGTCTGGCTGCCCACCTTCGCGCTGTAGTCGCCGCCAGGCATGAAGCTGAAGTCGCTGCTGGCCAGTGGGGCCACGTCGCTGATATTGGTGCTGCCGACGGTGGCGCTGACTTCGGCGTTGCTGGCGTTGTAGATCCGCACGAAGCTCGAACCTTTTGGCGCGACCGGGCCGTACAGGGCCGAGTCACCGGCAAACGCTGAGAAGGACAGGGCACTCATGCTGGCGACCAGGGCAACGGCCTTGAAGGAGCGAGCAGCGAGACGGCGAGGAGTAGTGTTGAAAGTCATGGTGGACCTCTCTTTCAGTTTTGCGCCCGGTCGGGCGTCTCGGATTGTGTGTTTGCAGCTACGTTCTGTTGGCGGGCGCCGGCTTGTTTGAGCTCGGCGACCCATTGCGGATCGGCGTCGCCGATCTCGTTGTTCACGGGCAGATAACGTTCAGGAAACTCCCAGATCAGCACTTGTGGCGGGCTGTTCTTGAAGGCGTCGCTCTTGAGGTAGCTGAGCATCGGCAGAATCGGGCCATGGCCGTCTTCGGCGTAGTTGACGACGTCGCTGTGCAGGGCTTGCTTGAGTGCACCGACGAAGTTCCAGTTCGGGTTGGCGCTGTAGCTGGTACCGATCAGAGCCACGGGCACCTGGGCATCGGCGAACAGTGCGTCTTCGCTGGCCGGCTGGTCGTCGGCTTCGCGGGTGTTGCGCTTGACCAGCGGTTCCTGGGCTGGCATCAGGTTTTCGAACAGCGGGTCCAGCGGCAGGAACTGACGCAGGTCGCCCTTGTGGATGATTTTTTCCGCAGGCTCTGTGACGAAACGCTGTGGCTCACCATTCAGTGGTGTGCGTTCGGCAATCGCTTTGGCCAGATGTTCCGCAGCGATTTGCGCGCCTTCCGGAGTCCAGTGGGTGTCGGTGCGCAGGAACACCTGCTGACCGCTTTGCTTGGCCTGTTGCAGCGGGGCGAGCAAGTCAGGGGCAAGGATCTTGTCCGCCGCGACACGGGCGTGGAAATCCTGGTACAGGTTGGCGTGAATGCTCGAAGGCTTCACTTCACCCAGGTGCTCCGGATACAGCCGCGCCTTGGCCGGCACGATGGCCATGACCAGGGTAATGCCTTGCTCCTTGAGCTTCTGGCGCACGCCTTCGATCAAGGCGTAGTTGCCTTGCAGGTTCTGGTCTTCGTTGACGATCGGGTTGAATTCCTCATCGCTGAACAGCCACTGATCGCGGCCCAGGACCACGCCTTTGCGGCCCTCGTTGAACAGCTTGTAGTCCAGCGCCGCCCAGATGTTGGTGCCCAGGCGTTTGATCGGGAATTCTTCGTCGTAATGCGTTTCCACGGCCTTGGCCCAGCGACCGTTGAGCACGGTCGCATCGGGGTTGGTGCTGAAGCCGAGGAAGCTGCGCATCGACCAGATACCCAGCGCTGTCAGTATCAGCATGAACAGTGCGACGTAGAAGATGCGTAATGAGCGGGTCATGTCCGGATCCCTCAGAACTGGAAGTAAAGGAACGGCGAGAAGCTTTGCGCCGACAGTTTGAGAATCGAGGCGATGAACAACACCAATACCAGGGTGCGCATCACGTAGCGCGACCAGTCCACGGTCCAGTAGGCCGGTTGCACCTGGGCTTCGACGCCGACGGTGTAGCCTGGTTCATGGATGGTCGACGGGTTGTCGCCTGGTACGGCTTTGATCAGTCCCGGTTGCGCGGTGGCAGGCCCATTGGCTTCGGTGCTTTCTTCAGGCTTGGCCTTGACCGGCGGACGATTGGTGTAGAAGTCGCGCAGGCCGAAGAAGGCGAGGGTGATGTAGGCCACCGCCAACGTAGCGATCTGCAGGCCGGTGAGGTTGGCGCGGGTCAGTTCCGACAGCGACCAGTCACCAAAGCTGAACATCGCGCTGTACATGCGACCGGCGACGTGCAGGTTTTCGGCACGGAAGATCACCCAGCCCATCACCACCAGCAGGAAGGTCAATGCCCAGCGGATCGGGTTGATGCTGCGTGGGTTGGTGTCGATGCCCACCGCTTTTTCGATGGCCAGCCACATGCCGTGCCAGGCACCCCAGATCACGTAGGTGATGTTCGCACCGTGCCACAGACCACCGAGCAGCATGGTCAGGAACAGGTTGCGATAGGTCATCAGCGTGCCTTTGCGGTTACCGCCCAGGGTGATGTAGAGGTAGTCGCGCAGCCAGGTCGACAGGCTGATGTGCCAGCGGCGCCAGAACTCGGTGATCGACTGGCTGATGTAGGGCTGCTTGAAGTTTTCCATGAAACGGAAACCCATCATCAGGCCCAGGCCGATGGCCATGTCGCTGTAGCCGGAGAAGTCGAAGTACAGCTGCGCGGTGTACGCCAGGGCGCCGAGCCAGGCATCGCCCGTGGTCGGGTTCTCCAAGGCGAAGCAATGGTCGGCCACCACCGCCAGGGTATCGGCGATGAACACTTTCTTGATGAAGCCCTGCATGAAGCGCGTGCAGCCTTCGGAGAACTTGTCCAGCGTGTGGGTGCGGTTGTTGAACTGGTCGGCCAGGTCACGGAAACGCAGCACGGGGCCGGCGATCAGGTGCGGGAAGATCGCCACGAATGCCGCGAAGTCGATCAGGTTGCGAGTGGCCGGTGTGTCACCGCGATACACGTCGATGATGTAGCTGATGGACTCGAAGATGTAGAACGAGATACCGATCGGCAACAGTACGTGGGTCAGGATGAACGGGTTCAGCCCGAAGCCGGTGATGATCGCGTTGAGGCTGTCGACACCGAAATTGGCGTACTTGAAATAGCCCAGGATGGCCAGGTCCACGCCCACGCCGAGCAGCAGCCAACGTTGGGCCGGCTTGGTGCGCACGCCGGCGGCACCGACTTTCAGGCCGATCCAGTAGTTCCACAGGGTGACGCCGGCGAACAGGGCGAGGAAGTCCACCCGCCACCAGGCATAGAACACGTAGCTGGCGATCAGCAGCAGCAGGTTGCGATAGCGTTGCCCGCTCAGGTAGTACAAGCCGAGAAAGATCGGCAGGAACAGGAACAGGAACACATTGGATGAAAATACCATCCCGATCTCTCCATGTTGAATCAACAGTCAAGGGCCAGAGCCCCCCCAAACCCCCCCATGAAAACCGGGGGGCTATTACACTTCGAACACTTGCTTACCTGTGGCGAGGGAGCTTGCTCCCGCTCGGCTGCGAAGCAGTCGCATCGTCAGGCTTGGGGGCGCTACGCACCCCAGCGGGAGCAAGCTCCCTCGCCACAGGAAATGTGTTGAGTCTTAACTACCTTTCTCGCCTTTCTCCCGCGAAGGGTCATACACGCGGGTCAGGTCGCCGCCGAGGCGGAAGGTCTTGAACGGTTGCATTTCATGCTTGCGTTCCAGCACGTCCTCGGAGCAGGTGTAGAGGCTGCAGAACGGTTCGAGCCAGGCGAATTTCGAATCGATCTTCAGATCCTTCATGTCCTGCTCGTCGCCGTTCTTCTCTTCGAAGATGTCCGGGTCTTCCACCCCGGCCAGCACCCGGTCGCCCAGTCGCTTGAGGGCGCCATTGTTTTCCTGGCGCAGGTCCACGCCGTTGACCTGGGCGAAACTGGCGATCATCGCCAGCGGCGGCAGGGCATAGTTGTGATAGGACAGGGCGCGTTGCTTGCGCTTGAGCTCGTTGGGCAAGAAGCCTTCGGCGTCTACCTGGTTGACGCCGACCTTGTATTCCTTGACGGCCCAGTCGAACAGGTCACGACGGTTGGTCGCCACGGCGGTCGCCATCACTGACCAGGCGGCCCAGTACGAGTGGTTGTTGGTCTTGTCCAGCGGCAGGTTGTCCCAGTCGCTGACGACCTGGTCGGCCATCTTGCTGAACCAGCTCTCGATCAGTTGCGCCTGTTCCTGGTGGTTCGCCAGCGGGCGCGACTCGGAGAACTTCAGGCGCACATAGGCCGAAGCCATGCTGCCCAGCGCCCATTTGCGCATGGACTTGCCGGTGTGGTTGAAATCCTTCGACATCAACGCATCGGCCTTGGCCCAGGCGGTCAGCCAGTTCAGGGTGCATTCCAGTTGCTCGGGGCGACCGTCGCGCATGAACTGCATGACCTGCTTGCTGATGCCGCGCTCGATCTTGGTGATGTCGGCAGTGCTGTCGCGGAAGGCTTTTTCCGACTGCACGTTCAGCGTTGCGCGAGCCTTGTCGGAGCCCTCGTACTTGCTGCGAAACTGCAGCGAGCCGGTGTAAGGCGTCGGCACGGCTTCGCAGCCCTGGCCGCCGGAGCCTTCCTTGACCTTTTCAATCGGTGCGAAGTAGCCCTGCGGCGGGCGCAGTGGAGCCGCGGCCTGCGTGGCCCCGGCGAATATCGCCAGGGTCAGCAGCGATGGCGCCAACAGCGTTTTCAACGTTCGGGTGCGCATGGTTCTGGTCATGAGACGAGACCTCATTGTCCGATTTGAGCCGTTTGTTGCTCGGCTTGCGGAGATGCATTGCGTTTGCAGACTTTCGCTTCCACTTGCAGTGGCTCTTTACCGGCTTCAGGACCCTGGACCTCTAGAGCCAGGAGGTTCTGCGAGGCCCAGTCTTCGTCGGTGCGCAGTTGGAAGGCGAAACGCCCGTCGGTTTCGGAGGTGTTCGGTTTTTCGATCTTGATGTCCTCGTGGCGCCCATTCATGTACCAGAGGGTGGCTTGCAAGGTTTTCACCGAGGTGTCGGTGAAGCGGATGTCGATCTGGTGACTGCCGTTACGCAGGTCCATATTCTTGCTGTTGACCATCAATTCGTTCTTGCCCGGCTTGAGCTTGGCCTTGCTGCTCATCAGCGCCGGCTTGCCTTCGCAACCGTTGTTGTCGAGCAGCGCCATCATCTGGCGATAGATGGTTTCCTGGTCCAGGCGATACAGCGGCGAGAATTCCCAGATGAGAATCTTCGGCGGATTCTTCTGGAACTCTTCGCTGCCCAGGTACTGGATCATCGCGCCCTCGAAACCGCCGCCCGGGAAGGCCACGTTGAGGATGTCGGCGCCGATGGCTTCTTGCAGGAAACCGGCGAAGTTGTAGTTCTTGCCGCTGTGGCTGGTGCCCACGAGGGTGATCTGCGGATTGCCGGAATCGCCGAACAGGTCGCCGTCGCCAGCCTCGCCCTTGGGCTCGGTGGTGAACTGGTCCATGTACTGGATCGCATAGCTGGTGCCGCAGAGTTGCCCGGCCATGTTGTGCAAGGTGCCGGTCTTGCCCATGCGGCCAGACTTCTTGGTCTCGAATTCCTGCTTGGGAATGTCAGCGAAGGCCGGGATCTGCTTGACCTTCTCGGCCACGATCTTCGCCGTGCGCTGGGCGCCGTATGGGGTCCAGTGCTGGTCGCCGCGGAAGTAGAAGTCGTGGGCCGGCAGGGTTTCGGGCAGGTTTTCGTTGGTCAGTGGCGACAGGTCCGGCACCACGTAACCCATCTGCGCGAAACGGCCGAGCATGGTTTTGTAATTGGCCAGGGCCTTTTCGTAGTCGAAGGAAGCCTTCTCCTGCGGGTTGAGCTTGTTGCGGTTCACCAGGCCACGGGTCGGCTGGTAGACGATTACCAGCTCGACGCCTTTTTTCTTGAAGGCGTCGTGCAGTTGTTGCATGCGCTTGTAACCGGCCGGCGTGGTATTGAACTCGGTACGCAGGTCTTCCTGGGTACGGAACAGCCAGTCGCCCTGGGCCTGCACCAGCGTGGTGAAGTTCTGCTGGTAGCGCGTGGTGTAGTTCTTCGCGTCATGGGCAGCCGGGCACAGGTTGCAGCAGGGTTCGGCGGTAAAGGTCGGTGCTTTGACTTCATCGGCGCGCGCGCCGCTTGCGGCGGCGAGAATGCCGGCAGTCAGGGCGGACAGGCCCAGAAGTTTGATCATCTGTGGGTTCATAAAGGTCATTCCTCAGTCCCGCATTTCGGTCTGGCGTTCGACAGGGTCGATCAGCACGGCTTTTTGCTGGCGCACCAGCAGGTCGAGGATTTCGTCCTGGCGTTCGCCAAGGATCCCCGTGAAGCTGATGCCGCTGGATTTGGTCGGCGCGAGCATGGACACGCGGTACAGCTCGACACTCAATGGCGAGTCGATGGACAACGGGCCGCTGCCATTGCCGGCCAGTTCGCCACCGACCACGATCAAGGAGACCTGGGCGTCGAACGGGTCGAGCTTGATGTCCCGGTCAGTGTCGGAGAGGTCCTTGATGTGGCCATAAAGACCGGTCAGGCCGTTGGCCATGGACAGGTTTTCGTACAAGCGGATGTTCACGCTGTTACGAATCCGAATGCCGTGGCGCTGGTTGCTGATCACCTTGTTGCCCCACAACAGGTTGTCACCACTCTCATAAAGCGTGATGCCGTCGGTGTGGTTCTTGTAGATCTCGTTGTAGGCGATCACGTTGTTCACGCTGTTACGGTCGATCACCAGGCCCGAGAGTTTGTTGTCGTAGCTGCGGTTGTTGAAAATGAAGCTGTCGTTGACCTCACGGGAAATAATGATTCCGTGCTTTTTCTTGGTCCCGTAGACGGTGTTGTCGGCAATGATCAGCCGATGGGAACGGTCGTGGGGGTCGATGCCGTAGACGATGTTGTCTTTGTAGGTGTTGCTCTTGACCACGAAATCGTTGGTTTCGTAGCAGTAGAAGCCGTACCACATGTCCGAGAACTCGGAACCGATGATCCAGCCGGTCGGTTCCGGGCGCTTGAGGACCTTGGCCATGTTCGGCGTGTACTGGGAAATACTGACGCCGTACGACTTACTGTTGGCGTAGCCGAAGCTGGCCATCTTGGTGTTGACGATGTAGGTCTCGGTGCCGCCCCAGGACAGCAGGAACGGCCGGAACTCGTTGGCCGAACGGAACGTCGCGGGGCCGTTGTCCTTTTCACGCCAGCCGGTGACCTTGGTGTCGCGGATGAACATCCGGCCATCGTTGACCAGGAACGAGCCTCCCTCTTGGGACAGGCGCAGTTCCTGGGTCTGCTTGTCGATCTCCAGGATGCCTTTTTCGCCCACGACAATCGGAATCCGCGCCAGGAAGACGCCTGGCGAAGTTTCCTTGAGGTACTGCTTGGGCACCTTCTTGACCAGATCCTTGAGGTTCATGTAGCCGTCGTCGATGAAGATGGCCTGCGGGATGCCGTGCTGGCGCACCACCCACTCGGCCATCTTGTTGTCGCCGCCGATGAAGTCCTTCAAGGCGTTTTCCTGCATCATCCGCCGCACGCTGACCTTGCCGGGCTTGCTGCGCACGATCTTCGCCGCGACCGCTTCGGCGGTGTAGCCGGAGAGGTCGGGCAGGGTCGGTGCGGCCAGTTCCAGCGGTGCGGTTGGCGCGCTGCTGACGGTGTAGGTCTTGGCTTGCTGCAGTTCCTTGACCACGTTGCCCGGCTTGACCACCGGTTCAACGTTGGCGAACGCCGACGAGCCGGCCAGCAGCATGGCTGCGGCCAACAGGCTGATCGAACCTTTCATCGCCTGGCTGTTCCTGAGGTAGTGGTTCATATCGGGCACTCCCATGGCCGTTCGCATCAGAAGCGCCAGATCACGTCGACAAAGGCGCGATGCATGTACGAATCGACCTCTTTGCCGTAGGCGTCGCCTGGCTTGAACACGCCGCCACGAAAGCGCACCAGCGCCGACGGCTCATCAATCGATTGACTCAGCGCAGCCGGCAGCAGGCCTTGCTTGAAGTACTTGGTGACGACCAGGTCGACTTCCTGGCCCAGGTCCTTGTCGCCGTCGCGCAGCGGCAGGGACGAGGTGGACAGGATCGCGCCGGTCACGTCATCGGTGTTGTTTTCCACGGCGTTGATGCCGTTGCTGCCCACTGCCTTGTTGCCGTCCACGCGCCAGAACTTGTGGTACACCAGGCTGGCGTCGTATTCGTCACGCAACTGCCAGGAACCGAACAGGCTGGCGCTCTGGGTGTTGGCCATCTCGCCACGGAACGCCTCGCCGAAACGATGCACGCGCGAGCGGGTGCCGGTGAAGTTCGAGCGGTTGCTTTGCAGGCCGTTCTGTTCGTAGTCCTCGCTGGCGCGGGCATAGGCCGCACCGACTTGCCATTGCGGGTCGAGGCGCAGGCGAATACCCAGGTCGGTGGCCCAGCCGTCGACGTCGTCGCTGCGCTTGAGCTGCGCGGGGCGGGTGCCGTCGGCGTTCAGCGGGTTGACGGTGTCGCGGTCGCCGGTCATGCCGGTGACGCTTGCCCAATAGTTGACGGTATTGGTGTTGCGCCAGTTGTAGGCGTCGCTGTTGGCTTCCAGGCCGAGCCAGGTCAGATCACCGTTCTGGGTCTTGTCCAGGGTGTCGGTGGCCTGGCCCGGGACCGGATAGTCGAGGCTGCCGCTGTCATGGCTGTGGTGGGCACGGATCCCGGCCCATTGGCCTGGCATCCACTGATAGCCGACATCACCGTAGACATGCATACGGTCCTTGTCCTGGGGCGACAGCTCCTTGAGGTCGGTGCGGTATTCGCTGAACCGCTCGGCGACGCCCAGGTTGGCGCGCAGCAGCGTGGTGTCGAAGGTCCAGTTCAGGGCTTCGATGTTGGTGTCGCGCCATTGCCCGTCGTCATTGCGCAGGCGTTGGCGGCCGAACTTCAACTGCTCGCCCGGATAAGGGGTCAGGCCCCGGTAGCCAATCCAGAATTCGCGCATGGCCAGGTAGCTTTTCTTGGCCTCGCGGTCGCCGCTGTCGGTTTGCTGGGTCGCGTCGTCCGACTGTTGCAGGGTGTCGGTCTCGATGATGTCGGTGGACGTCACGGCCTGGGCCATGGCATAGGCACTCCACGCACCGCTTTCGCCGTAGACCCAAGGGCGCAGGTCGAGGCCGATGCCGTTGACGTCGCCACCACGCTGGGTGCCGAGGTCGCGGTCATCTTCGGACTGGCCGGTGATCTTCACTTCCAGGCCGAAATTCTTGCTATCGGTCAGGGCCGCCAGGGTCGGGCAGGACCACAGCAGGGCAAACGACAGGCCAATACCAG
The DNA here is from genome assembly GCF_051132085.1 of Pseudomonas sp. R1-15. Taxonomy (NCBI): domain Bacteria; kingdom Pseudomonadati; phylum Pseudomonadota; class Gammaproteobacteria; order Pseudomonadales; family Pseudomonadaceae; genus Pseudomonas; species Pseudomonas sp. R1-15. The sequence goes on from NZ_CP071660.1 coordinate 1,114,517, forward strand.
CCTGTACAAAAGGATTGAGCTTCAAAAGCTTCATAGAGGTTCCTCGCCGTCATCTTCTTTTAGGGCTTGCAGTTCCAGCGTATCGGGGCTCATGGCGCCGCGAATGGCCTGCTCTTGTTGTAGCAGGCGTTGCGCTTGTGCAAGTTGTTCCGGCGGTAATTGTTCTTCGAGGGTCTGGGCAAGCTCGATGGCTTGCGGGGTGTTTTGCGCCTTGGCCAACTGGCTGAACACATAAGCGTTGACCGGGTTGGGCTTGGTGCCCTTGCCTTGGGAAAACAGCTGCGCAATGGCGTAGTCGGCGCTGTTCTGGCCGTTGCGAGCGGCCTTGAGCAGGTGATCCAGGGCCTTTTGCGAGTACACCTGGCCCAGGTAGCCGCGACGATAGATCTGGCCGAGGTAGTAATCGGCGGCCACTTCACGGCCCACGGCTTTCTGGAAATGCGCCTCGGCGACCTTGGCGTCGGCGGGTACCCACTTGCCTTCGTAGTACAGCTTGCCCAGCAACAGCTCGGCGCGCGGCTGGTCGGCGGCGCGGCCGTTTTCCAGGTACTGCATCATCTTGTCGACGTCGCCCAACTCGGGGAAATCGTAGAGCAGCTGCGCCAGGCTGACCCAGGAAGCAGGGTTGCCGGGCGCGATGCCTTCGAGCAGCGACTGAGCGGTTTTCTCGTCGGTCTTGCCCAGGCTGGAATCGGCCAGGACACGCGCGACACTGTCCACGCGCTGGGCCGAGACCACACCACGAGCGTGACCGGCCTGCATCTGCTTGATCAGCTCGGCCTGCTGTTCCGGCTGGCCGCGTTTCTGATAGACCGTGGCCAGTTCGACGTAGCAGATGTCGGTGGTCGCCAAGGCGGCCTTGCAGACTCTTTCCACTTCGTCCAGATGCTGGTCGTACGTACCCTGGGTGCGATAGAGCAGGATCTGCGCCAGGCCCGCTTCCGGATAACCGGCGCTGCGCCATTGGCTGATCTGTTGCTGCGCGTTGACGTTCGGGAAGCTGTGGGGGTATTGCAGGTACAGCATCGCCAGCGGGATCAGCGTATTGCCTTCACCGTTGGCAAAGGCTTTTTTCAACAGGCCTTCGGCTTCGTGCTTTTCAGCTTCGGTGGAGCCGGGCTTGGCCACCAGCAGGCGACCCAGGCGAGCCTGGGCGCGCGGCGAGATGTCGGCGGCGGCGCGGTAGGTCGCCTCGGCCTTTCTCATCTGCTCGGGGTCGCGGCTGTCCACCTGGATATCGGCCAGGCCCACCTGGGCCTCGCTGTAGCCCAGGTCTGCCAGTTGCTGATAGTTCTGCTGCGCCAACGCCGTGTCGCCGCGCTTGAGGGCTTCGTTGGCCAGGCGCTGGTCGGGCAGGCCGGCGCAACCGGCCAAGCTCACGGCCAGTGCCAAGGCGCAGAGGGTCCCCACTTGGAAACGGGCTTGCGGCGCATCATCCTGACCGCGTTGATCCTTTCGCGAGCTGGCTCGCTCCCACAGGCTCTGTGGGGTGTTAAGGATTTTTATAATGGTCACGGGCATTTCCTCGACTTAAAGACCGACGGCCATGGCTTTGTCGATCAGCCAGTTCAAGTTCGGGCCACGGTCGCTGACGACTTCTACCGGACGGCCGGCCAGCGCGCTGTCCAGGGCTTCGTCAGGCTGGATCAGCACACGGATATCGGAAGACAGGTCGGCGCTTTTCAGGCTGGTGCTGCTGACGATCTTGCCGGTGCGGGTGGCGTCTTCGCCGGCTACCTGGAAGCTGACCGGGGTGCCTGGACGCACGTCGCCGAACTGGCGATAGGAGAAACGCGCCTCGACGTTGGCTTCGGCGCCGCGAGGAACCAGTTGGAAGATCACGTCACCCTTGCTGGCGTACTGGCCGTTGGAAACCAGTTGCTGGGCCACGATGCAATCGCATGGCGAGGTCAGGGTGCCGGTCATTTGCTTACCGAACAGTTCCTCGACCTTGGCTGGCTGCAGCTGGTTGTCGTCCAGGTGACCCTTGAGCACGTCGAGCATGCTGGTGCTGAAGGTCGCCAGCGGGGCGCCTTTGGCGGCCAGGCCGTCGGCCTTGACCAGGCTTTGCACGGTGCCGTCGCGCGGCATGGTGATGGCCATGCCCGGTACGTTGACGATGCCGGCCTGGGCGTGGCTGACGAAGTACATGCCGTACACCGACTTGAAGATGAAGCCGAATGCCGCCAGGCCGACAATGAAGATGCCCAGGCTGAAGGTCACGGCGCGCAGGCGACCGAAGGCGCTCATGCCACCGTTTTCATCTTTCTGCTTGCGAGCCTTGGTGAAATTGTCGCGCTGCAGGGTCGCCAGCACATCACCGACGCCGACGATGTCGCCGGCCAGGTGCGAGGTGATGATGTGGCGCAGTGTCGAGATGTCCCGCGGCTCCAGGTTCTGGAACTGGCAACCGGCGCGGCCGGTCTGGCGGTCGTAGGAACGGATCTGCAATTCGACGTCCATGGCCAGGCCGAGGTTGTCGATCACGAACTGCAGGCGCGCCTTGTAGGTCTCGCCAACCTTGAGCGGCAGTTGGCCGGCGTTGAAGCACAACCCACCGGCGGACAGGTCGAGGACCTTGACTTCCATCGGCGTACGGTCGGGGCCGAAGAAGCGCAACTTGGCCGGGATTTTGACCCGGGCGTGTTGGCGTTGGGCTTCGGATTCATGCACTACGTTGACATTCACGGCGGTGTTCATAGGGGCGATTTCCTAGTTAATTCATTCAAGTCCGGTCAGACCATCGTCAGCAGCACGGCGACAAAGATGCTGCCGGCGGAGAAGGTCATGGTCCGAGACGACCAAGTGTTGAACCAACGTTGAAAGCTGGCGAGATCACGGGTCAGGTGGGTGGGCTGGCGAGTCCAGGATTGTTGATCGAGGCGGAAGAACACGTAGATCTTCACCAGCGCGCCGACGATCTGGTTGTAATAGAGAATCGCCGGGTAGGCCGGGCCGATCCGGTGTCCGGAGCACGACAGCAGCAGCGTCAGGAGCAACCGCGTGATGCCGATCCACAGCAGGTACACCAGGATGAACGCGGTGCCGTACTTGACACTGGCGATGATCGCCACGGTCAGGCCCAGCAGCGAGGTCCACATCGACACGCGCTGATCGAACAGCACTACCGAGGTGAACAGGCCCAGACGTTTCATGCCCAGGCCCAATGCCCGGGAGTTCTGCCGCAGGTTGTTCCCGTACCAGCGGAACATCAGTTTGCGGCTCGCCTTGATGAAGCTTTTTTCCGGCGGGTGCTCAACCGTGTTGATGGCGGCGTCCGGCACGTAGAACGTGTCGTAGCCCAGGCGCATCAGGCTGAACCAGCTCGACTTGTCATCGCCGGTGAGGAATTTGAAGCGGCCCAGGCGCCAGTGTTGCAGCGAGTCGCTTTCGACGTCGGCGATGAAGTCCGGGTTGGTCACGACGGTGGCGCGGAACACCGACATTCGCCCGGTCATGGTCAACACGCGCTTGGACAGGGCCATGGAGCACATGTTGATGTGACGCTGGGCGAAACGCAGCTTGTGCCACTCGCTCATGATGTAGCCGCCGCGCACTTCGCAGAACTCGTTGGTGGTCAGGCCGCCGACGTTGCCGAACAGCTGGAACCAGGGCACGGTCTTGCGCACGACGCCTTCGGCCAGGACGGTATCGCCATCGATCACGGCCACGACGGCGCGGTCGTCCGGCAGGTGACGGGAGATGGCACGGAAACCGAAGGCCAGGCCGTCACGCTTGCCGGTACCGGGAATGCGCACGAAGTCCAGCTTGACGTGCTCTGGCGGGTTCATCCGGGCCCAGAGGCTCTTGACCAGCAGTTCGTCGGACATTTCCACGATGGAGCAGACCACGGTGGTCGGCAGCCCGCAGTCGATGGCTTCGCGGATGACCGAGCTGTAGACCTGGGCGGTGGTCAGCGCATCGATGCGGAAGCTGGTGACCATCAGGTAGACGTGGGACGGATCCGCCGCCTTGCCCAGCTTGCGCACTTTGCGGCGCAGGTGTGGGTAGACGATGTACAGGAAAATCATGCCGCGCACGAAATGCGTCGCGCCCATGGAATAACGCCAGATGCCCACGGCGCCGATCAGGAAGATGAAATCCTTCGATTCGGAGTCGAACGTGGACGTGGGCAGCGCCGTGGCGATGCCCATCAATAAACTCAAGTAAAACAGCCAACCGGCGGCCTGAAGCAGGCCGTGCTTTAGCCTGTGCATAATCTGCATCCGTCTCTATCTCGGGCGGGCCTTGTGGGCGGCCCGATGGGTTAAGGCAGGCGAAAGGCCGGCCGAGGCATGCCCCGGCCGGCTAACAGACTTACCAGCAGATGCCTTCGGTCCGGCCACTCGGGGAGGTGGCCTTGGACATGAAGCCAACCAGGTCGATGACCTGCTTGCCTTCCGGTACGTTCTCGGTCAGCGCGCGGAACTTCTCGTCGCGGTTACCAAGGATGATGATGTCGGAGTTGTCGATCACCGCGTCGAAGTCGGAATTGAGCAAGGACGAGACGTGAGGAATCTTCGACTCGATGTAATCCTTGTTCGCACCGTGGACGCGTGCGTATTCGACGTTGCTGTCGTAGATCTTCAGGTCGAAACCCTTGCCGATCAGCATTTCCGCCAGTTCCACCAGTGGGCTTTCACGCAGGTCGTCGGTGCCGGCCTTGAAGCTCAGGCCCAGCAGGGCGACTTTGCGCTTGTCGTGGCTGGAGACGATGTCGAAGGCGTTCTGCACCTGGGATTCGTTGCTGCGCATCAGCGAGTTGAGCAGCGGCGCTTCCACGTCCAGCGAGCCTGCACGGTAGGTCAGGGCGCGCACGTCTTTTGGCAGGCACGAGCCGCCGAAAGCGAAGCCTGGACGCATGTAGTACTGGGACAGGTTCAGGACCTTGTCCTGGCAGACTACGTCCATCACTTCACGACCATCGACGCCGACGGCCTTGGCGATGTTGCCGATCTCGTTGGCGAAGGTCACCTTGGTGGCGTGCCAGACGTTGCAGGTGTACTTGATCATCTCGGCGACGGCGATGTCCTTGCGGATGACCGGTGCGTCGAGCTCTTCGTACAGCGATTGCAGGACGTCGCCCGAGGCTTTGTCGAACTCGCCGATGACGGTCATTGGCGGCTGGTCGTAGTCCTTGATCGCGGTGCTTTCACGCAGGAACTCAGGGTTGACCGCGACGCCGAAATCGACGCCGGCTTTCTTGCCGGAGCAATCTTCGAGGATCGGGATGACCACATTGGCCACGGTGCCCGGCAGTACGGTACTGCGAACCACGATGGTGTGACGGGTGGTCTTGTCACGCAGGACAAAACCGATCTCGCGGCACACGGCTTCGATGTAGTTCAGTTCCAGGTCGCCGTTCTTTTTGCTCGGTGTACCGACGCAAATCATCGACAGGTCAGTATCACGAATAGCTTCGGCGAAGTTGGTAGTACCGCGCAGGCGACCCGTTTGAATGCCTTGCGCCAATAACTCGCCCAGGCCCGGTTCAACGATCGGTGATTTACCGGCGTTGATCATGTCGATCTTGTCTTTGGCGACATCTACGCCAACTACATCATGGCCCCGTGCAGACAGGCAACCGGCACATACTGCACCGACGTAACCCAAACCAAATATGCTAATGCGCATCGCATTTACCTCTGTTTTCACGCCATCAAATGGCCGGAGTTAATAAGTGTTCAGCGGTCATCGTGCACTCGGAAGTGTGGAATGCAGGCGCCACAGTGCCGTGTGCAGGCATACTAAGTTCCGAGTGTCTAAATAAATGCACTCAAGTTGTGCGCAAAGCGGCCTAGTTGTTATGACCTGCCCTGTTATGCAGCCAGTCCTCGTTGGCGGGACGTTCGTGCAACGGTCGTTCACTTTCCGATTTCTGGCAAAAAGCCCACAAAATCAGAAGCTTGTGTGCTCGGGTGAGCACGTTATAGGGGCGCAGCCTTGGCCTTGTAGGGGATACAAATGGTGCTTTATCTCCCGTCCTTTTAAGGGTGGATCCAATTAGACGACCGTTTCGCTAAATTGTCGTGACAACTCGGTTACTTCGGACGACGTGCCACGTAAGTTATCTCGTACACACTCGGCGAGAATCGTTACGGGTGGTATGAGCCGTGCAATTTCACATAGTTCCGATCCGCTCATCGCCATTTTCGAAATTTTTCGAAATATTTGCCTAGATGGCACTGCTCTCAAATTGATAGCACGCGCGCTTTTGGCCTTTAGTTTCGGGGAGTTGGCGGGGGTAGATAGTTTTGTGCCACTACTGATGAAAAATTTCCGTGCCACTACGGAAAAATCTGACATTTGTCGAGTGAAAGAAAAGTTAGAGCAGGGGGTGTTTGTTTTGTTGACGCCAAGAAAATGTCAAGTGCGGTGGGGAAGTGGGATGACATATAGCGGGATGATCGAGGCCCCTTATCGGGGCCCGAAACCGGTGTTGCGTTATTGCGGGGCGTGGTCGCGCAAAAAGACCAACTTGTTCGGGGAGGATTGTTCGGCGTTGTAACGATAGCCCTGTACATCGAAGTGTCTCAGTTGCACGGGATCGTTGATGCGCTGCTCGATGACAAACCGGCTCATCAAGCCCCGGGCTTTCTTGGCGTAGAAACTGATGATCTTGTATTGGCCGTTCTTCAGATCCTTGAACTCGGCATCGATGACGCGGGCTTTCAGTGCGCTACGCTTGACCGCCGAGAAATATTCATTGGAAGCCAGGTTCAACAGTACGTCGTCGCCCTGATCGGCCAAGGCTTCGTTCAGCCATTCGCTGATGCGGGTGCCCCAGAATGCATAAAGGTCCTTGCCCCGGGCATTGGCCAGCTTTGTGCCCATCTCCAGGCGATAAGGTTGCATCAAGTCCAGCGGACGCAGCAGACCGTAGAGGCCGGAGAGCATGCGCAGGTGCTGTTGGGCGTAGTCGAAATCGGCTTCACCGAGGCTTTGCGCGTCGAGGCCGGTGTACACATCGCCCTTGAACGCCAGCAACGCCTGTTTGGCATTGGCCGGGGTAAACGCCGGGTTCCAGCTGCCGAATCGCGCGGCATTGAGGCCGCCGATCTTGTCGGAGACGTGCATCAACTCGCTGATCTGCGCCGGCGAGAATTCGCGCAATTGTTCAATCAGCTCTTGGGAGTGATCCAGGTACTGCGGCTGGGTAAAACGCTCGGTGGCCGGCGGTGTTTCGTAATCGAGGGTCTTGGCGGGGGAAATCACCATCAGCATGCAAACGTCTCCTTTAAGGGTGCGGCGATTCTAGGGGGTTGTCCGGGTGGACTCCAGCTATTGAGATGATAGGGGATGGGTGGTGGGCGGATGGATTGCAGAGAAGCCCTTGTGGCGAGGGAGCTTGCTCCCGCTCGGTTGCGCAGCGACCGTAAGATCCTGGGGCCGCTGCGCCCGAAGCGTCGGACCGACCCAGCGGGAGCAAGCTCCCTCGCCACAGAAGCTCCCTCGCCAGTTTGCCAATGGGTACTGCCTCTCGATCAGCTATCATCCCGCGCGGGTTTCGTTATGGAGCATCCCTTTTGCGTATCGTCCTTTTACTGTCGGCCTGGTTGTTGAGCCTCGGCGCTTTCGCTGCGCCCAACGACGTCGCTACCCTGGACCGCAGCACCTGGCCTGAACAGCTCACCAGCCCGACGCTGTTCGATGTGGCTTCGCGGGCCGAGGTCCTGATGTTCGCCCGGGTATTGCTGGATGCCGATGCCATGGACGAAATAGCCCTCAAGCAATACCTGGGGCTGCGCTCGGTTAATATGGCCGCGGTGAACGCCTTGCGCGCAAGGCTATGGCAGCGCCTGCTTTCGAGCTACAACTTCGCCCAGCGCAGTTGCACGCTGGATGCCTCCTTCTGCTACCTCGTCGAGGACATGGCGACCCTGCGCGAAGAAGCGGCCCGGTTCCGGCTCGACGACAATTCCTATTACATCAAGTGGGCCGAGCCGAGCCGGATCTTTCATACGCAGTACCGCGACGAGCTGCTGCGCAAGGCTGCTCTGTTTCCCCAGGTCAGCAGCGAAGTAGAGCGTTTCGGCGATTACGAGCGCAACGGTGAGCAGATGAATGATCGACTCTTCTTGCTGACCTTCGACAGCGCTGCCAACGTCGCGCCGGACCACACGCCATGGCTGACCGAGTACCTGCGCAAGTCGAACATGAACGGCACGTTTTTTGTGCTGGGCAAGGACATCCAGGCGCGCCTGACAGACGGCTCGGCAAATGATCTCCAGACTCTGTTTGCTGGGCAATGCGTCGGGGTGCAGGGCTGGGAGTTCCGCTCCCACAGCCATTGGCAGGACTGGCAGGACTCGGTACGGCGCAGCGTTGACTTGGTCAAGGGCCGGCTGCCGGAGAATTACGTGCCCTTGTTCCGTCCGCCACAGGGCCAGCGTCGAGGCGATGCCCAGGCATTTTTCAGGAACCAGGGCCTGCAAGTGGCGCTATGGGATATCGATCCCCAGGACAGCACCAACCGCCTCAAGCCCGAGCAGAGTGCCCAGCGCGCGCTGACGCTGATGCTGTTGTGGCGCCACGGGGTCATCAACTTCAACGCCAAGCAGGACGCGGTGAAAACGGCGCTGCCCTGGCTCGTTACGCAAACGGCGCAAAGCGGGATCGGCTGGGAGGAGTGTCAGGACGCGTTTCGCTGAAAAAAAGGCAAAAGTCCCGTAAACATTGGGCGGGGCGGGAATCGGGTCGCGCATTCAGGGCGACCGGACTTCCGACTTTAACGGCGTCGGGGCAGTACGCCAAGGGTTATTCGTCACTCTGAAAAATAAACTTCAAAAAAGCGTCAAAGTGCTTTTTCCTGTCATCGTTTTTGGAGTATCAAGAAGTCAGACCGCCGAAACCTGCAACACAGGTGGCGTCTTCCAAGACCCAGATTGTGTGCAGTTCACCCGAAATCCTCGCGGGTGAATTCGGTGGCTACCTCGAGGCGCAGCACTGTCACGGTATTGCGTCGAATGGCCCCCACAAAGGTGACCGAGTATGGATGACCACGGACGTAGCCCTTCCTCCAACCAGCCAATCCTGTATGTACTCGATACCAACGTATTGATCCACGATCCAAACGCGCTTCTGAATTTCGAAGAACACCATGTTGCCCTGCCGATGACCGTCCTTGAAGAGCTGGACAAGCTCAAGAGTGGCCATCACAGCGTAGCGGCCGAATGTCGCCAGGCGATCCGCCTGATCGACAAGACCCTGGGCGACGCTTCCCCGGAAGACGTTGAGCTGGGCGTACCGATCCAGCGTGGCAAAAGCGGTCCCAAGGGCCTGCTTTCCATCCTGATGAGCAAACGCACCGAACCCAACCTGGTGCTGCCTGAACACCTGAACGACAACATCATCATCAACCAGTTGATCGACCTGCACGCGCGCAACAAGGATCAAGCCGTGGTGCTGGTGACCAAAGACATCAACATGCGCCTCAAGGCCCGCGCCTGCGGGATCGCGGCGGAGGACTACAGCACCGACCAACTGGTCGACGACGTATCGCTGTTGCCTAACGGCTACCACACCATGACCGGCTCCTTCTGGGACCGCGTGAGCAAGGTCGAGACCCGCCAGGACCATGGGCGCACCTGGCACCAGGTGCAACTGATCGACAACCTGCCGGCGGTGCACATCAACGAATTCATTATCGATGAACAAGGATTCGTCGGCTGGATCAAGGAAATCCAGATCGACAAGCTGCTGATCCTCGACCTGCACCAGGAACCCCTGCTGCATCAGGAGGCGTGGGGCCTCAAGCCTCGCGACATCTACCAGAGCCTGGCGCTGTTCGCCTTGCTCGACCCGGACATCCACTTGGTCAACCTGTCCGGCGCCGCCGGTTCCGGCAAGACGATCCTGGCCCTGGCCGCCGCCATCGAACAGACCATGGTCAGCAAGCGCTACCGGCGCATCATCGCCACTCGCAGCGTGCAGGGCCTGGACCAGGAAATCGGCTTCCTGCCCGGTACCGAAGCGGAAAAAATGGAGCCGTGGCTGGGTGCAATTACCGACAACCTCGAAGCCTTGCACATGGATGACGAGAGCACCCATGGCAGCGTCGACTACATCCTCAGCAAAGTGCCGTTGCAGTTCAAATCCCTCAACTACATCCGAGGCCGCAGCTTCCAGCAGAGCCTGATCCTGATCGACGAATGCCAGAACCTGACCCCACACCAGATGAAAACCATCATCACCCGTGCCGGCGCCGGTTCCAAAGTGGTGTGCCTGGGTAACCTGGCGCAGATCGACACCCCTTACCTGTCCGCGACCAGCTCCGGGCTGACCTACCTGACCGAACGCTTCAAGGACTTCCCCAACGGCGTCCACATCACCCTGCAGGGCGTACCGCGCTCGATCCTGGCCGAATACGCCGAATCTCATCTGTAACCCCAGCGAACCGGGCGGCTATCAAGGTCGCCCGGTTCTTCCATGCACCACATAACCCTGTGGGAGCGAGCCTGCTCGCGAATGCAGTATGTCAGCCAAATATTCTTATCTGATACACCGCCTTCGCGAGCAGGCTCGCTCCCACAAGGGATTTGCGGTAATAGATCCAAGTGGGTACGACAATCAACCCTGCCGGAATTTGACTCACAGGTTTACAATCGATGCTCCTGATCAGGAGTTACCCTGTGCTGACCCATCTCGATTCCCAAGGTCGCGCCAACATGGTCGACGTGACCGACAAGGCCGTGACGTTCCGTGAAGCCACCGCCGAAGCCTTTGTGCGCATGCTGCCCGATACTCTGCAAATGATCGTCAGCGGCGGCCATCCCAAGGGCGACGTGTTCGCCGTCGCGCGCATCGCCGGTATCCAGGCGGCAAAAAAAACCAGTGACCTGATCCCGCTCTGCCATCCGCTCATGCTCACCAGCGTCAAGGTCGAACTGACCGCCGAAGGCGAGGACCGGGTGCGCATCGTGGCCCGCTGCAAGCTGTCGGGACAGACCGGTGTCGAGATGGAGGCGCTCACCGCCGCCAGCCTCGCCGCGCTCACCCTCTACGACATGTGCAAGGCCGTAGACCGGGGCATGACCATCGAGGGCGTGCGTGTGCTGGAAAAACTCGGCGGCAAGAGCGGCCACTTCCAGGCGGATGCGTCATGAACATCACCGTGAAGTTCTTTGCCCGTTATCGCGAAGCACTCGGCGTGGATTCGCTGAAAGTGGAGGGCGTTTTCGCCACGGTTGACGATGTGCGCGCATTGCTCGCTCAGCGTGACGGAGCCGAAGTGCTGCGAGAGCAGAACCTGATGTGCGCCCGCAACGAAGACCTGTGCCAGCTCGATGAGCCGCTGGCGGACGGCGACGAAGTGGCCTTCTTCCCCACCGTGACCGGAGGCTGAGCCATGGCGATTCGGGTGCAGGCCGAGCCGTTCGACCCGGGGGCCGAGGTCAATGCGATGCAGGCAGCAAATGTCGGCGTCGGCGCCGTGGTGAGTTTTGTCGGCTACGTGCGCGACTTCAACGACGGCCTCGATGTGTCCGGGATGTTCCTCGAGCATTATCCGGGCATGACCGAAAAAGCCCTGGGCAAGATCGCCACCGAAGCCGAGCAGCGCTGGCCGCTGCTCAAGCTTGAGGTATTGCACCGCATCGGCGCCCTGGAACCGGGTGAGCCGATCGTTTTTGTCGGCGCCGCCAGCGCCCATCGCCAGGCGGCATTTGACGCCTGCGCCTTTGTCATGGACTACCTGAAGACCCGCGCACCGTTCTGGAAAAAGGAAAATACCGCCGACGGCCCGCGTTGGGTCGAGGGGCGGGACAGTGATCATGCGGCGGCGGATCGCTGGAAGCGGTAGGCAACCTGTTGAACTGCCAGTGTATCCAAGACAAAAAAAAAGCGCAGCCTGGTTGGGCTGCGCTTTCGGTACTGTGAAGACGGTTAAGGTCGCTTGCGCTCGACCGGCCGCAACAGATGAGTCGGCGGCATCTCGCAACTGATCTTGCGGCCCAGCAGTGCCTCGATCGAGGGTAACTGGTAGGAATCATCCTCGCCGGCGAAGCTGATCGAAACCCCGGCGGCCCCGGCACGACCGGTGCGGCCGATACGGTGCACGTAGTCGTCCGGCACTTCCGGCAGGGTGAAGTTGATCACGTGGCTGATGCCGTCAATGTGAATGCCGCGACCGGCCACGTCGGTGGCAACCAGCACGCGGATCTTACCTTCACGGAAACCTTCGAGTGTCTTGATGCGCTTGTGCTGCGGCACGTCGCCCGACAGTTGCGCGGCGTTGACGCCATCGCGCACCAGGCGTTCTTCGATGCGCCGCACTTCGTCCTTGCGGTTGGCGAAGACCATCACCCGCTCCCAACCGTTGTCATTGACCAGGTTGTAGAGCAGTTTGTACTTGTCGGCACCGGCGACCGCATAGATGTGCTGTTCGACATTTTCGCTGGCGACGTTTTCGGCTTCGATCTCGACGATTGCAGGATCGGTGGTCCATTGCTTGGCCAGGTTCATCACGTCTTCGGTGAAGGTGGCGGAGAACAGCAATGTCTGGCGTTCGTTTTTCGGCGGGGTCTGGCGAATGATCTGGCGTACCTGGGGGATGAAGCCCATGTCGAGCATTCGGTCGGCCTCGTCGAGCACCATCACTTCGACCATGTCCAGGTGCACGTCGCCGCGCTGGTTGAAGTCCAGCAGGCGGCCCGGCGTCGCCACGAGGATGTCGCAGTGGCGAGCCTCGAGGTGCTTGAGCTGCTTGTCGAAATCCATGCCGCCGACGAACGTCATCACGTTCAGGCCGGTGTACTTGGTCAGGTCGGCGGCATCCTTGGCGATCTGCACCACCAGCTCACGGGTTGGCGCGATGATCAGCGCCCGCGGCTCGCCCATGTAGCGTTCCTTGGGGGGCGGGGTCTGGAGCAACTGGGTGATGATCGAAATCAGGAACGCGGCGGTCTTGCCGGTGCCGGTTTGCGCACGACCGATAGCGTCCTTGCCGGCGAGGGTATAGCCCAGCACTTGCGCCTGGATCGGCGTGCAGTACGGGAAACCCAGGTCCTGGATGGCATGCATCAGCTCGGGGGCGAGCTTGAAATCGTGGAAGCGGGTCTTGCCTTCCTGGGGTTCTACGACGAAGTCTTCGAGCTTCCAGGCAACGACCGGCGGTTTGGGTGCGCGCTCGCGACGTGGCTTGGGGGCTTCGCTGCGTGGTCTTTCCGGCTCGGATGCCACCACAGGTTGCGCGACGGATGCGGTCGACGGCGATAGTTTTGCGTCCGCAACGGGGGCGGTCCGACGTGGTTGGTGCGCATCGGTGCGGCTCGCGCCGTGGACGGGGGCGCTGGCTTCAGGCGCGAGTTGCTCGGCCTCGCTTTTACCGAACATCTTCTTGAGTGCTTTGAGCACGGTCATCTCATCGGTTGGTTAAGGAATGTACGCCGGCCAGTGTAATGCAAGAAACGGGCGCGGCGTAGTGTGATCATCAAAGCGCTGGCGTGGCTATCTGCCTCTTAGCGCAAGCGTTCCGCCAGCCAGGTACCGATGTCGCGAATCTCCTCGGGTAACACTTCGTGGCCCATTGGGTATTCTTGCCATGTCACGGTGACACCATGCTGCTTCAGATACTCTTTGGCGGTCCGGCCCATCGGGTTGAGTACCACTTCGTCGTACTGTCCGTGCAGAGCCAGTACCGGAATGCGTTGCTGGCTGGCCGACAACTGCAATTCTTCGCCGAAAGTTGGCGCATAAGTGGACAGCGCAATCACGCCACCCAGCGGCCCCTGCCACTTGACGAATGCCGTGTGATAAACCACTGCTCCGCCTTGGGAAAAGCCTGCCAGGAAAATCCGCGAGGCGTCTATTCCGCTGGCTCGCTGGGTTTCCATCAGGTCGATGACCCGTTGCGCCGAGGCGTCCAGTTGTTGTTCGTCGATCGCCCGCGCCGGGCTCAAGGCCCGAATGTCATACCAGCTGGGCATGGCGTAGCCACCATTGATGGTCACCGGTTGCGTCGGCGCCTGGGGCAATACGAAGCGCGTGGTCAGCAGGCTTTGCTGCAGCATTTCGGCGACCGGCATGAAGTCGTAGCGATCGGCGCCCAGGCCGTGGAGCCAGATAACGCACGCATCGGCGGTGCTGGAGGGCTCGAGAATCAAGGGGTCGGTCATGGTGTGCTCCAAAAATGTGCGGGTGCGCTCAATCAGTGCCTGATTGCGGTGCGCGCCTGGTGCCTCAGTTAATTAGATGTCGCAATGCTACAAGTTTTTGTCTTGACGTCGCCAGTAACGGACAAGCGCAGCGGTGTGGTACGGGCTTTGCTATTGGTTTAGCCGAGTGATGATTCTTACGCAGCGCGGTAACACTATCAGCTCGACGCGACGCATGGGATATCAGAAATCCGGTGATGGATGTTCGCCAATAGCCGCTACGGGCTTCGCGAACGTGAAGGGCTACAGCCCGTTCGGCCGATTGGTGAGAAGTGAGTAAGGCGCCGTTTATAGCCGCTCTCATTTATTAGACTCATAGCGAAGGCCCAGACGTCGGTTGACCCTAAAAAAAGCCAACAAGGGTCGGCAATGCCTCAAAAGGGTGCGACAGGGTCCCAGCTCCGACACAACAAGAGCAAAACTGGAGGTTTGAATGAAGTTACTGAAATCCACCCTGGCAGTCGTGACTGCAGCAGCAGTTCTCGGTGTCAGCGGGTTCGCTCAGGCGGGTGCAACCCTGGATGCCGTGCAGAAGAAAGGTTTTGTGCAATGTGGTGTAAGTGATGGCCTGCCGGGTTTCTCGGTGCCTGATTCCACCGGCAAGATCGTGGGTATCGACGCTGACTTCTGCCGTGCCGTGGCCGCTGCGGTGTTTGGCGATGCGACCAAGGTCAAGTTCAGCCAGTTGAACGCCAAGGAGCGCTTCACCGCGCTGCAATCCGGCGAAATCGACATGCTGTCGCGCAACTCCACCATGACCAGCTCCCGTGATGCGGGCATGGGCTTGAAATTCCCGGGTTTCATTACCTACTACGACGGCATCGGCTTCCTGGCCAACAGCAAATTGGGCGTCAAGAGCGCCAAGGAACTGGACGGTGCAACCATCTGCATCCAGGCCGGTACCACCACCGAGCTGAACGTGTCCGACTACTTCCGCGCCAACGGCCTGAAGTACACCCCGATCACTTTCGACACCTCCGATGAAAGCGCCAAGTCGCTGGAATCCGGTCGTTGCGACGTGCTGACCTCCGACAAGTCCCAACTGTTCGCCCAGCGCAGCAAGCTGGCTTCGCCGAAGGACTACGTGGTCCTGCCGGAAACCATCTCCAAGGAGCCACTGGGCCCGGTCGTGCGTAACGGCGACGACGAGTGGCTGGCCATCGTGCGTTGGACTGGCTTCGCCATGCTCAATGCCGAAGAAGCAGGCGTGACTTCGAAGAACGTTGAAGCTGAAGCCAAGTCCACCAAGAACCCGGACGTCGCTCGTATGCTGGGCGCTGACGGTGAATACGGCAAAGACCTGAAACTGCCGAAAGACTGGGTCGTGCAGATCGTCAAGCAAGTCGGCAACTACGGTGAAATGTTCGAGCGCAACCTCGGCAAGGACACCCCGCTGCAGATCGATCGCGGTCTGAACGCTCTGTGGAACGCAGGCGGCATCCAATACGCACCACCAGTGCGCTGATGGTTCTATCACCCGGTGGGCCAACCACCGGGTGATGTTCTGTTCCATTCTTTGCGGGGCACTTCATGCAAAATTCAATCGGCGCACCTAAGCAGAGGCTCAGCCTCAGCGATCCACGAGTGCGTGCGTGGGTATTTCAGATCGTCACCATCGTGGCGGTTATTTCGCTGGGCTGGTTTCTGTTCGATAACACACAGACCAACCTGGAACACCGGGGCATCACGTCCGGTTTCGGCTTTCTGGAGCGCAGTGCCGGTTTCGGCATCGCCCAACACCTGATCGACTACACCGAAGCGGACAGTTATGCCCGCGTCTTTGTCATCGGTTTGCTCAACACCCTCCTGGTGACCTTCATTGGCGTGATTCTGGCGACCATCCTGGGGTTCATCATCGGCGTCGCACGCTTGTCGAAGAACTGGATAATCTCCAAGCTGGCGACCGTCTACGTGGAGGTCTTTCGTAACATCCCACCGCTGTTGCAGATCCTGTTCTGGTACTTCGCGGTATTCCTGACGATGCCGGGACCACGGGCTGCCCACAACTTCGGCGACACCTTCTTCGTCAGCAGCCGTGGCCTGAACATGCCGGCGGCGCTGGTGGCGGAAGGGTTCTGGCCGTTCGTGGCCAGCGTCGCGCTGGCGATCGTCGCCATCGTGCTGATGACCCGCTGGGCCAACAAGCGTTTCGAAGCAACGGGCGAGCCGTTCCATAAATTCTGGGTGGGCCTGGCGCTGTTCCTGGTGATCCCGGCGTTGTGCGCACTGATCTTCGGCGCGCCCGTGCATTGGGAAATGCCGCAGCTCAAGGGTTTCAACTTCGTCGGTGGCTGGGTTCTCATCCCGGAACTGCTGGCCTTGACCCTGGCGCTGACGGTGTACACCGCGGCGTTCATCGCCGAGATCGTGCGTTCTGGCATCAAGTCGGTCAGCCATGGCCAGACCGAGGCGGCTCACTCGCTGGGCCTGCGCAACGGTCCGACCCTGCGCAAGGTGATCATCCCGCAAGCCCTGCGCGTGATCATCCCGCCGCTGACCAGCCAATACTTGAACCTGGCGAAGAACTCTTCGCTGGCGGCCGGTATCGGTTATCCGGAAATGGTTTCGCTGTTTGCCGGCACGGTGTTGAACCAGACCGGTCAGGCCATCGAGGTGATCGCGATCACCATGAGCGTGTACCTGGCGATCAGTATCAGCATTTCCTTGCTGATGAACTGGTACAACAAGCGCATTGCGCTGATCGAGCGGTGAGGAAAAGCGCATGACATCCCATACTTTCAAACCTGATATGCCGCCACCGAGCAAAGTGTTCGGGCCGGTGGCATGGATGCGCGCAAACATGTTCTCCAGCTGGCTCAACACGCTGCTGACGTTGTTCGCGTTCTACCTGATCTACCTGATAGTTCCACCGATCCTCGGTTGGGCTATCCTCGATGCCAACTGGGTCGGCACCACCCAGGCCGACTGCACCAAGGAAGGCGCCTGCTGGGTGTTCATCCAACAGCGTTTCGGCCAGTTCATGTACGGCTATTACCCGACAGGCCTGCGCTGGCGCGTAGACCTGACGGTGTGGGCGGCAGTGCTTGGCGTGGCGCCGCTGTTCATCTCGCGCTTCCCGCGCAAGGCGATCTACGGCCTCAGCTTCCTGGTGCTGTACCCGATCATTGCCTGGTGCCTGCTGCACGGTGGCGTTTTCGGTCTGGATACCGTGGCGACCAGCCAGTGGGGCGGCCTGATGCTGACGTTGGTGATCGCCACCGTCGGTATCGTCGGTGCTCTGCCGCTGGGCATCGTCCTGGCCCTGGGCCGGCGCTCGAACATGCCGGCGATTCGCGTGGTCTGCGTGACCTTCATCGAGTTCTGGCGCGGTGTGCCGTTGATCACGGTGCTGTTCATGTCATCGGTGATGCTGCCGTTGTTCCTGCCTGAGGGCATGAACTTCGACAAGCTGCTGCGGGCACTGATCGGCGTGATCCTGTTCCAGTCGGCCTACGTGGCCGAAGTGGTGCGTGGCGGTCTGCAAGCGATTCCGAAGGGGCAATACGAAGCGGCCGCGGCGATGGGCCTGGGCTATTGGCGCAGCATGGGCCTGGTGATTCTTCCGCAGGCCCTGAAGATGGTGATCCCGGGGATCGTCAACACCTTCATCGCATTGTTCAAGGACACCAGCCTGGTGATCATCATCGGCCTGTTCGACTTGCTCAACAGCGTGAAACAAGCTGCCGCCGACCCGAAATGGCTGGGCATGGCCACTGAAGGCTATGTGTTTGCCGCCCTGGTGTTCTGGATTTTCTGTTTTGGTATGTCCCGCTATTCCATGCATTTGGAACGCAAGCTGGACACTGGCCACAAGCGTTAGGAGTTGACTCATGAGTGAAGCGATCAAACAGCCTGTGAGCCCTGAAGGCATTATTCAGATGCAGGGCGTGAACAAGTGGTACGGCCAGTTCCACGTGTTGAAAGACATCAACCTGAACGTCAAGCAGGGCGAGCGTATCGTCCTGTGCGGCCCTTCGGGTTCCGGCAAGTCCACCACCATCCGCTGCCTCAATCGCCTTGAAGAACACCAGCAGGGCCGCATTGTGGTCGACGGTGTCGAGCTGACCAACGACCTCAAGCAGATCGAAGCGATCCGCCGCGAAGTCGGCATGGTGTTCCAGCACTTCAACCTGTTCCCGCACCTGACCATCCTGCAGAACTGCACCCTGGCGCCGATGTGGGTGCGCAAGATGCCCAAGCGCAAGGCCGAGGAAATCGCCATGCATTATCTGGAGCGCGTACGCATTCCGGAACAGGCGCACAAGTACCCGGGCCAGCTCTCTGGCGGTCAGCAGCAGCGCGTGGCGATTGCCCGCGCCCTGTGCATGAAACCGAAGATCATGCTGTTCGACGAACCGACCTCGGCCCTCGACCCGGAAATGGTGAAAGAGGTTCTGGACACCATGATCGGCCTGGCCGAAGACGGCATGACCATGCTGTGCGTGACCCACGAGATGGGTTTCGCCCGCACCGTGGCCAACCGCGTGATCTTCATGGACAAAGGTGAAATCGTTGAACAGGCTGCGCCGAATGACTTCTTCGACAACCCGCAGAATGACCGTACGAAGTTGTTCCTGAGCCAGATCCTGCATTGATCGATCTCAGGCAGTGAAAATAGACCCGGACTTGTCCGGGTTTGTTTTTTTTCGGGTCAGGAATCCGCCGTGTCATGTTCCGGATGGCGACCCGACAACAGTTGCTGCAAATGGGCTTCGTCGTTCAGCGAGTGGACTTCAGCCATCAGGTGCGGATGCCGATCAAGCAGGCGCATCAGCACGATTAACGACTGAGCCGGGGTAACTTCGCCGCGTTCATAACGGGAGAACGCATTATGCCCGCCTCCGGATAGCAGCTTCACCGCGTCTTTTTGCGTGAGGTGCAGTTTGCGGCGGATGCGTTTGATTTCCGCACCTGTCGCCAGCGCGTAGTCTTCCAGCAATTGATCGCTGGCCCTGGAGTAACGTTCGGCGCTGTCAGTGTCGTGATCGAATTCGATTTCACCGCAGATCCGGCATTCCCATCCGGCAATATCGTGTACTTGCCGAGTCACCTGCCTGTAGTCGACCGTAAAGCTACGGCCTTTGAAGTGATGCATCGCCTCGATGCTGCCGCAGCTGACACATTGCTGGGGTTTCATTGGTTTTTCTCCTTGAAGGAGACCAAGGATTACCCATAAAGGGTAAATCTGACTAATCGAAAATTCGGATTCTTTGCCTCCGATAAAACGTAGGCGGTTGCCGTCCTACGCGAAGCTGACTAACATGTCAGAAAATTCATCCCATGATTGGATGAAAAGGCGAGCCCCATGTCAGAAATTTCCCCGCTAATAAAGCGCTCCCTGGTCGATCAAGCCCTGGAGCAACTGCGCCAACGCATCAGCGACGGCGTGTGGGCTGTCGGCCAGCGCCTGCCTACCGAGCCGGAATTGGTCGCCGAGCTAGGCATCAGCCGAAACACGGTGCGCGAAGCCATGCGCGTTCTGGCGTTTTCCGGATTGATCGAGATTCGTCAGGGCGACGGCAGTTACGTGCGTGCGGTCGTTGACCCGCTGGACACGCTCAAGGCGCTCTCCCGTTGTTCGTTGGAGCAGGCCCGGGAAACCCGGCACATCCTTGAAGTCGAGGCCATCGGCCTGGCGGCGCTACGGCGCACCGAGGACGATCTGCTTGCCTTGCGCCAGGCGCTGAAAACCAGCGGCGAGCATTATCACGGCGACCTGGAGCACTACATCGCCTGCGACCTGGTGTTCCATCGCCTGCTGGTGGACGCCGCGCACAACCCGGCCCTGAGCGAGCTGTATCGCTATTTCTCCAGCGTGATCGGCGCTCAATTGCGCCAAAGCCTCAATATCATTCCCCGCCATCAACACGTGTTCGACCTGCACATCGAAATCCTCGAAGCCGTCGAACGCCAGGATCCGGAGCGGGCCAAGGCCCTCTGTCGGCAGTTGATCAATGAACCCTGAACCCGAGCTTTCCATGTCCCGCGATCCGCTTGACCGCACTACCGCAACGCCGAACAAACGCGGCGCCGAACTCGAAGAATTGCTGATCGACGCCGAGGCGGACGACGAGCAGGCCCAGCAGAGCCAGTCGCTGGTGCGCCGGCCCTGGTTGCTGCTGCTAGGCCTTGTCCTGGTCGCGTTGAACCTGCGCCCGGCCTTGTCGAGCATGGCGCCGCTGCTCAGCGAAGTGTCGAAGAGCCTCGGCCTGTCGGCCGCCCAGGCCGGTCTGCTGACAACCCTGCCAGTGCTCTGCCTGGGCCTGTTCGCGCCATTGGCGCCAGTGCTGGCGCGCCGCTTCGGCGCTGAACGAGTGGTGCTCGGCATCCTGCTGACGCTGGCTGGCGGCATCATCCTGCGCAGCTCGTTCGGCCAGGTCGGCCTGTTCCCTGGCAGCATCCTCGCCGGTGCCAGTATCGGGGTGATCGGTGTGTTGCTGCCGGGCATCGTCAAGCGCGACTTCGCCAGGCAGGCCGGCACCATGACCGGTGTCTACACCATGGCGCTGTGCCTGGGTGCGGCGATGGCGGCCGGCGCGACGGTGCCATTGAGCGAGCACCTGGGCCATGACTGGGCCCTGGGCTTGGGCTTCTGGATGCTGCCGGCCCTGCTGGCCGCAGTGTTCTGGCTGCCGCAAGTGGGCCAGAAACACGGGGCGCATCAAGCGGCGTATCGTGTCCGCGGGTTGCTGCGTGATCCCCTGGCCTGGCAGGTGACCTTGTACATGGGGCTGCAATCGTCCCTGGCCTACATCGTGTTCGGCTGGTTGCCGTCAATCCTCATCGGCCGCGGGCTGACCCCGACCCAAGCGGGGCTGGTGCTGTCCGGCTCGGTAATCGTGCAGCTGGTCAGCTCTCTCGCGGCGCCCTGGCTGGCAACGCGCGGCAAAGACCAGCGCTTGGCGATCGTGATCGTCATGCTGATGGTGCTCGGCGGGCTGTTCGGCTGCCTCTACGCGCCCATCGAAGGGTTGTGGGGCTGGGCGATCCTGTTGGGCCTGGGGCAGGGCGCGACGTTCGCCCTGGCTCTGACGCTGATCGTGCTGCGCTCGCGCGACGCCCATGTGGCCGCCAACCTCTCCGGCATGGCCCAGGGTTTTGGTTATACGCTGGCGTCATTGGGGCCGTTCGCGGTCGGCGTGGTACATGACTTGACCGGCGGCTGGAATGCCCTGGGCTGGATCTTTGGCCTGGTTGGCCTGGGCGCGATCATCGCCGGCCTCGGCGCCGGCCGGGCGTTGTATGTCGGTGTCGTCAGCGAAAGAGTCGGCGAGCTTCGCTGATATCATTTTCATAGCGAATGACGATAGTGTTCCTCGCGGCGGCAGATTATCGTGCAGGCCTTACTGAAACGATTTCCGGAGTCCGTCCATGAGCGATGCCCACACAGCCCTGATCACCCGGTTCTACCAGGCATTCCAGCGCCTCGATGCCGAGGCCATGAGCGCCTGCTACACCGATGACGTGGTGTTCAGTGATCCGGCCTTCGGCGAACTGCGTGGGCGCGATGCCGGCGACATGTGGCGCATGCTCACCACGCGGGCCAAGGATTTTTCCCTGACGTTCGATAACGTGCGCAGCGACGAACGTTCCGGCGGTGCCCATTGGGTGGCGACTTATCTGTTCAGCCAGACCGGCAACACAGTGGTCAACGACATCCAGGCGCGCTTCGTGTTTCGTGACGGCAAGATCTGCGAGCACCACGATCATTTCGACCTGTGGCGCTGGTCGCGCCAGGCCTTGGGCACCAAAGGCCTGCTGTTGGGCTGGACACCGCTGGTGCGCAACGCCGTTCGCGCCCAGGCGCTCAAGGGGCTGCGGGCGTTCCAGGCCAGTCGCTGATAAGATCGCGGCTTGTTACCATCGCGGCTGTTGAATATTTCCGTGACCACCATCGAATCATCCCCCGGCCTCGCCGCCCCCGCCCCCGCCACGCCCGAACCGGCCAAGCCCTGGTTCGTCTATCTGGTGCGCGCCGCCAACGGCTCGCTGTACTGCGGCATCAGCGATGACCCGGTGCGGCGTTTCGCCAAGCATCAGAGCGGCAAGGGCGCGCGTTTCTTTCTCTCCAGCCCGGCGGTCGCGCTGGTCTATACCGAGGCCTGCCGTGACAAGGGCGAGGCGTTGCGGCAGGAGCGGTTGATCAAGAAGTTGAGAAAAAAAGCCAAGGAAGTTTTGGTTGGGGGCTATAGCTCTGGCGCGTGACTAAATCTCTATTGTCTGCAGTTAAAGTTTTAATGGCCAGCGCCCAACAATGTTGAGCACCGGCTTAAATGTAGTGTATGTCAGTGTCTGGTATTCCTAGATTTCATAAGTGGCTGGAACTAAAAGAGCCTCAAATGTCGCCGAAAATACTTCACAGCCCCCCAGCTGTTACGGCCGATCGTGCCGCGACAAAAGTTTCCTACAATGCGGTCATAATGAAAGCCTTCATTATGTATCGTGTTGATTAAATCGCTGAAGCGCATGGTGTCGATTGGGCGAACTATGTCCGCATTTAACGTTTTTGAGATATAGACCAGATCTGCCTGGTAGTTTGTGGATAGCATGCCGCTCTCAAGGTGCGACGCAGCTTTATATTCGGAGAGTATGTAATCCGGGATATCCGTGGCTCCGGGGGCGTATCTGTAAGGAGTTCGGTTATTCACCAGATCAGCCCACGACGAACCTTTATCCCCAGCTTGCGTCCCTAAACCTGAGCGAAACTGTACGTCGGTCTTAGGCAATGGTTTGAGCATGTAACGACCTCGCGCAAATCCATGCGCGTCTATGAGCAGAGTTCGGCTGTTTGGTCCACCAACATACATCTCATAGCTCGATATTAAGGCTTGCTCTCCAGCAACACCCTTGACAGTGCCAGTAACTGCCTGTCCTGCTGGGAGCCTCCCCCCACGAGGTATGAATTTTTGTACTCCCTGTCGAAGTCCTCTAGAGACCGCCTTAGCCATTGCGCCACCCACCCCGACGGCGACATTTGCAAGTCCCGTGCCCATAGAAATCCAACCCAATCTTTCCGACAGTTCTGGATCGCTTTCCTGAGTGGCTGCCGCGGCAATTCCAAATGCTCCTGATACAGTGGCCAATCCTACGGTAGCGCCGGTCATTACAGTTCCCCCGGTAACACGGGTGAGGATAAGGCCGATGGCAAATCCGTAGAGCGCATTGAGGGTAGCTACCTGTGTAGGGGTAAATAGGGGGCTAGTGGTGCTCATGACTTCCTTCCGGACGATCCGCGCGTGACCGCTGGGGTCGCTGAAGTTGATCGGGTTATTTTCGCAGTAGCAATAGCCATTGAGGCCACCCTCATCAAAGGGGCTGAAGATGTCTGGTGCTTGAAAGCATTGATTCACCGGGTCGTAGACACGGTAACCATTACCGAGGGGGTACGTGCCTGTGACCCGGTCAATCGGTTGACCATTGAAACCCAGCCAACTGGGCTTGGTCCTGTCATCGGGCCGATAGCCAAAAGGCGTGTACGCAAAGAAAGTCGGCGAATTGTCAGAAAGGTTATAGCTGGCGACCAGGGTGCCATGTGCATCCTTGATCTCGAAGCTGTTGGAAATGCTGGCCTCCCCCTTGCTGTTCTCCAGCGTCTGTTGTTGGAGGACGCAGGCGCTGCTGTCGTTCAGGAGCGACAAAGTCCGATAATACTGCTCTCCATCAATCTGCAGCTCAGCTTTACGAGCATATTGGTAGTGGTCCTTGTAATAGTACTGCTCGGAATAATCAGCTCCAGAGCACGCGACCTGTCTGCCCGAAGGGTCATATATGTATTCGTAGCTGGTGTCGGGAATTTGTGTTTTCAGATTACCCAATCTCGATGCCTGGTTGTAGCGTAGGGTTTTTCCGTGACTGTCTTTATGTAGACGGCCCAGTTCGTCGTACGTGAATGTTGTAGGCGGATAATTCTCTGCGGAGTGAGAGATAGACTTCAGCTGGGTGTAGTCAGTCTCATCATACGTATATTTAGTAGTGTTCTCGCCTTGTGCAAAAATACTGCTGCATTCGCTGATATTGCCAAATGCATCGTAAACAAACGTTTGCTCATTTAAAGAGTTTCCTTGAGGGTCAAGCGGTACCTCGCTGCCAGAACACCAATAGCGCTCGAGACGCCCTTCAGGGGTATAGCTGAATTCTTCCCGGCGCAGCAGCTCTTCATTCGCGAGCATTTCCGTGCTGGCCAACCACCCACCTTGATAGGTTCGCTTGATTGCAAGCTCCGCAAAACCTTCAACAGTGAAGCGGCGTTCGCTTTCGCGCAGTTGTTCATCGTAGGTGTAGGCGATGGCCATACAGCGTCCGCTGTCTATGTCTGTGACGGTTTCCTCACTCAAGGCGCCGCTGTCGTCGTAGCTTAAACTTGTTATCACCTTATCGCTCGATGATCCCGTGGGGCGCCCTAGCGAGTCGTACTCATATTTTGTTGTATGGCCAAAGGCATCCTTGCATTCAAGCAACACACCGCCTAACGAATATGTAAAACAGGCCTCAGTCAAGGTTGTGTCTGGATAACCGGTAGCCTTTTCAGTAACCTTGCCGGTGTATCTATCGTAACTCGACTCGAAGCTTGGTGTCTGGGTCGGCTGGAAGACGTCGGAGGGTGTAAGACTGCTTGCCCCCAATGAACTATCACCTGCGTAGTTATAGGTATAGGTCTGCTGTCTTCCACCGACCTGTACTTCATTGAGACGTCCTAAACCATCGAATTTACGCTTACCGAATGTATGAGCCTCTGTGTCCTCAGGTGTCTGAATACTCGCAGACGCGACCGCCATTACGGGGGCATGTGCTGGGTAACCGTAACAGGTCACCGTACCTGCGTGAGTCATGCTGATCATGCGGCCAAAATGATCATAGTCATATTGGCTATTTTCGCCGGTGGACGAGACTTCCTCGCTTAAACGGCCCCAGGCGTCATAGGCGCTGATTGTTTTTTGCGCTACTGTTTCTCCACTGATTTTCTCGTCAGTTTCTTTGTCAATTTTTACTACTGTACTGAAGAACTCATTTTCCTGTATCTGCCCACCTTTCCCGTCATCCTTGATCCGGGTGCGGACGCCGCTGGAGTAGTCTCCCCATTCCCGCCATTGCTTGGACTCGCGTGAAATCGGGTCGTAATCGAAACAGGTGGCACCCGCGCCGTCGAGCTGAATCTTCGAGCGTTGGCCCCAGTCGTTGTAGGTTGTGACCAGTTGACTTTCAAACAATAATCTACCGTCCGGACGGTAGTCGTACTCTGTGGTCTGTTTTTCGCGACCCAGTTCGTCATAGGTCGTGCTGGACAAAGTACGCCAATCGTTGATACCCCAAATATAGTGTTTCGTACTTACGATTCTCCCCAGGGCATCGAACTCCTCCCGATACTCCTCTGATTTACCCTTCTCATTCGTAGGGGTAAAAGTTGAGCGGCACTGGAGGCCGTTTTCAGTGTAGTAAGTAAAACCGGTTCTACTGCGCAGTTCATCGCTTTGATAGAAATCATTTTTACCGATCAGGCGGCCCATATAGTCGTACTCATAGTACGTTTCGTTACCGAGACTATCGACGGTCATGATCACTTCTGCGGTGAGCGCTGAAACTGTCTGGCTGGTAATGACGGGGATATTTTCCGCCGTTGTCAGGGTGCTGGTGGTGGTCAAATTGCGGCCTTGAAGTTTGTACTGCCTTGTGATTGTCTGGCCAGAAAGCGGCACCTCTTTGCCTTGGCTATCGAGGATCTGCTGGGTAATGGACTTCACTCGGCCGAAGGAGTCTGGGGCGTTGATGTCGGTGTAGTACGCCGTCGTTTCCAGCGTCATTGCGCCGTCCTGCCAGGAATTCAGTTTGACGTAATCGTCGGTTACAGGGTCGAGAACTGTAAGTTTTATCGAAGGCTTAATCGCCGGGCCGGCAAGTGTAGGATCCTTTGTCGGCACCTCAGTGTATCCATAGAAAGTCCACTTGAGATCGACGCGCTTGTCATCGCGTTTTGTATAGACTTTTTCGGATTCGACAAACACCTTGAAAAGGTTCGGGTCTCCTAGGGGGATAATGTCGATGGGTAAGTTGTAGTCTTGTTTTCCGTTAATGCCGTAGGAGTAAGCGCGGTGATGGACAGTAGCGTCGTAGTCAATCGTCCCATAGGTGAACCCTTGACTGACTTGCTTCTTATCAGTCACCAACGGCAGTATCATGTCATCGAGGAGATATCCCACAAGACCCTGCGAGTTGCCTTGCTCGCGCATGAGGATATGTTCTTCCTTGAAAGCTTTGTAATAAGTCCATTCGGTGGTGATACCATTTTCTGTTGTACGGATCAGGTTTCCGGCCGTGTCCAATATTGATGTGGATGTTTCCGTCCTTGATGTTTCTTTATTTTTGTAGGTGTGTTGGGTTGTGTTGACTAGTTCTTTCTCTTCCTTGTGGTGCTCGCTTGTCATTTCGATTGTATGTGTGCAGTCGCCTAGAGTGTGGATCTCGCTGGTTTGAACGCCGTCGGAGTTGTAATGAAAGGCTGTGGTGCTTGGCGTTCCCTCAGTCATATTTGTACGCGTGGTGATATTTTCCTCGTATGAATAGTCGCATTTGCTTGTCAGTATGCCACTGGCGCTTAATGTATGGCAGGCTACTTTCCAGTCAGTGCCGTAAGAGATCTCTTCTCGCAGGCCTGATGGATGTTCAATTGAACAGAGCGCGCTGTATTTTTTATCGTCGCGGAAATTATACTTGAATGTTTTTGTGGCGAGTGTGCTAGATGCCTTGACTATTTTGGCTTCTGTCAGGCTTGTATTTTGGGTGTCGATTTTGAATTCATGTTTGTAACTTTCCTGTGTGCCTGGGTAAAGTTCGAAGGTGACAAGGTCTTGGGAGTATGAGACATTTAATAATATTGCGCTTTCGTCCTTTATGGACTTTAGCCGGGGTGGATAGGGTTGGACTGGGTTGTTGACTTTCGTATCTTCCCATTCTATCGTTAGCGAAAGTCCCAGCGCAGATATGATTTTTTCAGGAATGTAGTCAGTTATAACTATGTCAGTTTCAGTGTCAGGTCTGATACTGCCTTTTTTAATAAAGTGCAGGTGAGGAACTAGTCTCTCAGTTGTTCCATCTTTATGTACGACGGTAGGGTGTCGTGGGTCGCTGCCTCGTTCCAGCGTGAAGGCCGGATGGTATAAGTCGTTCTGATCTGTCGTCCACACCCCGCCGGTTGAAAGATATAGAGTGCTGAAGCGGCTTTGCCCGTTAGTGTGAAGGTGGGTAAAGCGCAGTGCCCAGTTTCCAAGGTGGTCGTCGTATAGCTCTGGAGAGTAAAAGAGATTGAGGTCCAAAAACGGTCCGCGGCCTTCGTTACCGACTATTGATGCGATAGGTAAGTAAATATGAAATTGGCCTGTTCGAGGGTCGACTTCATGTATTTGAGGGCTTTGGGTGTCGAAAAGCGGATATTTTGTGATGTCCATGGCTCATTACCTCTTCGTGAAGGGGTTATAGAGGATTGAAATGAAGTAGCCCAAGCATTGCTGACTTCTCAGTCGTTCTCGGGTATGGAAAAATCTTAGGCGGCATGTAATGGGGAGTGAACTGTCAGAAATACTAGTTGTTTAGCTTAAAAAGAAATTAAGGCTATAACCGGATTGGTTTTACAGATCGGTCACTTTCATCCGACGTTGCTCAACCACTGATGCTCATGGCGCAGTATTCATCAATCCGATTGGGTAGGCCGTTTACCCTTTGCACGCTAAGCTGGTTGTTCCTACGTCCGACGGACTCCAGCATGTCAGAACTGATCCTCCATCATTACCCAACCTCCCCATTCGCAGAAAAAGCCCGCCTGCTGCTGGGTTTCAAAGGCCTGTCCTGGCGTTCGGTAGGTATCCCGCCAATGATGCCCAAGCCGGACCTGACGGCCTTGACCGGCGGTTACCGCAAGACGCCGGTGTTGCAGATCGGCGCGGACATCTACTGCGACACGGCGTTGATAGCTCGGCGACTTGAGCAGCAGAAAGCCTCCCCGGCGCTGTTTCCCGAGGGCCGGGAAATGATCGCTGCGTCCTTTGCCGCATGGGCGGATTCGGTGGTGTTTCAGCATGCCGTAAGCCTGGTGTTCCAACCGGAATCGGTGGCGGTGCGTTTTGCCAAGTTGCCGCCCGAGGCGATCAAGGCGTTCATCAGCGACCGTGTCGGGCTGTTCAGTGGCGGCACGGTCACGCGTCTATCCGCCGAGCAGGCCAAGCACCAGTGGCCTGTGATCATGGCGCGCCTGGAGCAGCAGTTGCAGCGTGAAGAGGGCGACTTCCTGCTGGGCGATCCGTCGATTGCCGACTTTGCCATGGCCCACCCGCTGTGGTTTCTCAAGGGCACGCCTGTCACTTCACCTTTGGTGGATGCTCATCCGGCGGTATCGGCGTGGCTGGCGCGGGTGTTGGGTTTCGGCCATGGCGCGTCGAGCCAGATGAGTTCCGAAGAGGCCTTGGAGGTGGCTCGCAATGCGATGCCGGCAGCGCTGCCGGATGAGTCATTCGAGGAGCCGAACGGGTTTGTGGCGGGGCAGCGGGTGAACATTGCGGCGACTGATTACGGTGTCGATCCGGTGGTTGGGGAGTTGTTGTTTGCCGGTAGCGAAGAATTGATTCTGCGTCGTCAGGACGAGCGTGGCGGGGTGGTGCATGTGCACTTTCCGCGGTTCGGGTTTCGCATCGAGGCGGTCTGATTTTTCATGAGGTGGTGACTGGTCTACGGCTTTCGCGAGCAGGCTCGCTCCCACATGGATCTGTGGTGGGTATTGGATTGTTTGCCGCAATCACTGTGGGAGCGAGCTTGCTCGCGATGGGGCCATCAGGGCCGACATCACCGTTGGCCGGCAGATTTATATCGCGGCCAACGCCTTGAGAATATTCTGCGGCTCATACCCACGAATCAACGTGCCATTCACATCCAGGATCGGAATCCCCCGGCCGCCCAGCGCCTCGTAGGCCTTGCGCGCTTCGATCGTGCCCCAGTTCTGGTACGCGACCACCACCAGCAGAACCAGCAGGCACTTTTTCAGTACCCGGGTGAGCATCAGTTACGCCGCTTGAGCTGATCGGTCAGCGAGGTCGGTAAACCCTTGATGATCAGCGTGCCGGCCTCTTCGTCGTATTCGATCTTCGAGCCCAGCAGATGCGCTTCGAAGCTGATGGACAAGCCTTCGGCGCGGCCGGTGAAGCGGCGGAACTGATTGAGGGTGCGTTTATCCGCCGGAATTTCGGGCGACAGGCCGTAGTCCTTGTTGCGGATGTGATCATAGAACGCTTTCGGGCGCTCTTCGTCGATCAGCTCCGAAAGCTCTTCCAGGCCCATCGGCTCGCCGAGCTTGGCCTGGCTGCTGGCGTAGTCCACCAGGGTCTTGGTTTTCTCCCGAGCGTCGTCTTCGGGCAGGTCTTCGCTTTCGACGAAGTCGCTGAAAGCCTTGAGCAGGGTGCGGGTTTCGCCGGGGCCGTCGACGCCTTCCTGGCAACCGATGAAGTCGCGAAAGTACTCCGAAACCTTCTTGCCGTTCTTGCCCTTGATGAACGAGATGTACTGCCTGGACTGTTTGTTGTTCTGCCATTCCGACACGTTGATCCGCGCCGCCAGGTGCAACTGGCCCAGGTCCAGGTGGCGCGACGGGGTCACGTCCAGCTCGTCAGTCACGGCTACGCCTTCGCTGTGGTGCAGCAGGGCGATCGCCAGGTAGTCGGTCATGCCTTGCTGGTAATGAGCGAACAGCACGTGGCCGCCCACCGACAGGTTGGATTCTTCCATCAGCTTTTGCAGGTGTTCCACCGCCACGCGACTGAACGCAGTGAAGTCCTTGCCGCCGTCGAGGTATTCCTTCAACCAGCCACTGAACGGATGCGCCCCGGATTCGGCATGGAAGAAGCCCCAGGCCTTGCCTTGCTTGGCGTTGTAGCTCTCGTTGAGGTCGGCGAGCATGTTCTCGATGGCCGTGGACTCCGCCAGTTCGGAATCGCGGGCATGGAGCACAGCGGGCGTGCCGTCGGGTTTTTTGTCGATCAGGTGGACGATGCAATGACGGATCGGCATGGATTTCTCGGCTGATGAAAGAGAGGAGGGCGCGCTCCCCGAAAAAGGGCCCAGTGTACCGCAATCACTGGTTTTGGAACGTGGTGAAGGCCCTTTCAGACCGGTCTGACACCCGACGAGCATTTTTTTACCGATTTAGCGCAATAAAGCTGACCAAATGGGTAGGTAGAGGCGGATATTTCACAGGCGTTGTGCTAGTTTTGCCCGGTCTTACGCGAAGTCACTGCGTTAAGCGTGCATTCAGCATTTGTCAGGTCGAACCAAACCCGGATTTCGGCATCTATTACCCCGATCCGTCGTGGTGATGACCGAGGGCGGCTGATCAGATAGATCGGCTCGATGGCTGACACTGCACTCTGCAATCCATATGAATTTGATAGGGAAGGAACACTACATGGCTCTTACTAAAGACCAACTGATCGCTGATTTGGCTGAATCTGTAGACGCACCAAAAGCTACCGTGCGTGCGCTGCTGGACCAACTGGGCCAAGTGGTTGCCGATCAGCTGGAAAACGGCGGCGAACTGACCTTGCCAGGTGTTGGCAAGCTGAAAGTCACCGAGCGTCCTGCCCGTACCGGTCGCAACCCTTCGACTGGCGCAGCCATCGAAATCCCGGCCAAGAAAGTGATCAAGCTGGTTGTGGCCAAAGGCCTGACCGACGCGGTCAACAAGTAAGATCGTTTTATGAAAAACCGTGCCGCGGAGCGATCCGGGCACGGTTTTTTGTTGCCTTGAAAAAGTGGACAGTGGTGAGTAATGCTGATCACTCAAGAAAAACGACGTACCTGTGGCGAGGGAGCTTGCTCCCGCTCGGCTGCGAAGCAGTCGTATTCCGGCGGGTACGGTGTGTTTGATGCTGCGTATTCGGCAGGTTTTGGGGCCGCTACGCAGCCCAGCGGGAGCAAGCTCCCTCGCCACGGGAATGTCGATACCTTAAGTGAACCGCATCAGGCTGTGTTGAGGGAGGTTCAGTCCTTGCGAGCCCAGCGCGCCTGGCGCCAGGCTTGTTGCTGCGCCTGGTCCTGAAAGGTCCAGGCCACGAACCGACTCTGCTTCTGCCCCTGGGACATTTCCACGACCTGGCTGTGCAGCGCTCCGGCCTTCTTCAGCGCGGCTTGAATCGCCGGCAGGTTCGAGGCCTTCGATACCAGCGTGCTGAACCACAGCACTTGCCCGGCGATCTGGGCGCTCTCACTGATCAACTGCGTGACGAAGCGCGCCTCGCCACCCTCGCACCACAGCTCCGCCGCCTGGCCGCCGAAATTCAAGACCGGCAACTTGCGCTTCGGATCCGCCTTGCCCAGTGCCCGCCATTTTCGCTGGCTGCCCTTGGTGGCTTCCTCCAGGGAGGCGTGGAACGGCGGGTTGCACATCGTCAGGTCGAACCGTTCGGTACTTTCCAGAAGCCCCGACAGGATGTGCTTGCGGTTGGGTTGCTGGCGCAGCTGGATGGCTTTGTTCAGGCCGTTGGACTGGACGATGGCCTTGGCCGAAGCGATTGCCGTCGGGTCGATTTCCGAGCCCAGGAAGTGCCAGCGGTAATCGCTGTAGCCGATCAGCGGATAAACGCAGTTGGCGCCGGTGCCAACGTCCAGCACCTTGACCGCCGCGCCGCGAGGAATTTCGCCTTCATTGTGGCTGGCGAGCAGGTCGGCGAGAAAATGCACGTAGTCGGCGCGCCCCGGCACGGGAGGGCACAGGTAGTCAGCGGGAATGTCCCAATAGGCGATGCCATAAAAGGACTTGAGCAGCGCCCGGTTGAACACTCGCACTGCCTCGGGGCTGGCAAAGTCGATGCTTTCCTTGCCGTAGGGATTGATGATCACGAACTTCGCCAGTTCCGGTGTGCTCTTGATCAGCGCCGGAAAGTCATAGTGGCCCTGATGGCGATTGCGCGGATGCAGGCTGGCCTTCTCCCGCGGCGCTTTGGCCTCGGCGACGGGCTTGGGCTTCTGGCGGGGAGGGCGGGGAGGGCGAGGGGCGGTCATGGCGGGTCGATTCAGGGCTGGCTCAAAAAGTGGCGGGCATTGTCCCACATTCGGCGCGGTCTTGATGACTGCGCTATTCAAATGAGCGGGGGAACCTGTGTGGGAGCGAGCCTGCTCGCGAAAGCGGTGGATCAGCTTGCATTGATGTTGAGTTTTGCCACCGTCATCGCGAGCAGGCTCGCTCCCACAGGGGGAGGTGCTTTCTTTGGGGAAGGACAGGCAGAAAAAAGGAGGCCACCAGGGCCTCCCTTTTCAATCACGAACCACCGTTACAGGCTGGCAATCCGCGCGTGCTGCTCGGCCAGCTTGCCCAGGGCCTGTTCGGCCTCGGCCAGTTTGGCCCGCTCCTTCTCGATGACTTCGGCCGGTGCCTTGTCGACGAAGCCGGCGTTCGACAGCTTGCCGCCGACGCGCTGGACTTCGCCCTTCAGACGCAGGATCTCCTTGTCCAGGCGCGCCAGTTCGGCGGCCTTGTCGATCAGGCCGGCCATTGGCACCAGCACTTCCATTTCGCCAACCAGGGCGGTGGCTGACAGCGGTGCTTCTTCGCCCGCAGCCAGTACCGTCACCGATTCGAGTTTCGCCAGCTTCTTGAGCAGCGCTTCGTTCTCGTTGAGACGGCGCAGGTCTTCGGCGTTGGCGTTTTTCAGGAACAGGGTCAGCGGTTTGCCTGGGCCGATGTTCATTTCGGCGCGGATGTTGCGCAGGCCGAGCATGAAGGTTTTCAGCCACTCGATGTCGTCTTCGGCTGCCGGATCGATGCGGCTTTCGTTGGCCACCGGCCACGGTTGCAGCATGATCGTCTTGCCCTGGGCACCGGCCAGCGGTGCGACGCGCTGCCAGATTTCCTCGGTGATGAACGGCATGAACGGATGCGCCAGGCGCAGGGCCACTTCCAGTACGCGAACCAGGGTGCGACGGGTGCCGCGCTGGCGCTCGACCGGTGCGTTTTCGTCCCACAGTACCGGCTTGGACAGTTCCAGGTACCAGTCGCAATACTGGTTCCAGATGAACTCGTACAGCGCTTGTGCGGCCAGGTCGAAACGGAACTGGTCGAGCTGGCGGGTCACTTCGGCTTCGGTGCGTTGCAACTGCGAAATGATCCAGCGATCAGCCAGGCTCAGCTCGTAGGCTTCGCCGTTCTGGCCGCAGTCTTCGCCCTTGTCCAGCACGTAGCGCGCGGCGTTCCAGATCTTGTTGCAGAAGTTGCGATAGCCTTCGACGCGGCCCATGTCGAACTTGATGTCGCGACCGGTGGATGCCAGCGAGCAGAAGGTAAACCGCAGAGCGTCGGTGCCGTAGCTGGCGATGCCCTCGGCAAATTCTTCGCGGGTGGCCTTCTCGATCTTCTTCGCCAGTTTCGGCTGCATCAGGCCCGAGGTGCGTTTCTGTACCAGGGTTTCCAGGTCAATGCCGTCGATGATGTCCAGCGGGTCGAGGACGTTGCCCTTGGACTTGGACATCTTCTGGCCCTGGCCGTCGCGCACCAGGCCATGGACGTAGACAGTCTTGAACGGCACTTGCGGCGTGCCGTCCTCGTTTTTCACCAAGTGCATGGTCAGCATGATCATCCGGGCGACCCAGAAGAAAATGATGTCGAAGCCGGTGACGAGCACGTCGGTGGAGTGGAATTTCTTCAGGAACTCGGTCTGTTGCGGCCAGCCCAGGGTCGAGAACGTCCACAGGCCCGAACTGAACCAGGTGTCGAGAACGTCGTTGTCCTGCGCCAGCGCTACGTCCGGGCCAAGGTTGTGCTTGGCGCGGACTTCGGCTTCATCGCGACCGACGTAGACCTTGCCCGACTCGTCGTACCAGGCCGGGATGCGGTGGCCCCACCACAGCTGGCGGCTGATGCACCAATCCTGGATGTCGCGCATCCAAGAAAAGTACATGTTTTCGTATTGCTTGGGCACGAACTGGATGCGGCCGTCTTCCACGGCGGCAATCGCCGGCTCGGCCAGCGGCTTGGTCGACACGTACCACTGGTCGGTCAGCCACGGCTCGATGATGGTGCCAGAGCGATCGCCTTTCGGGACTTTCAGCCCATGGTCGTCAACGCTGACCAGCAGGCCGGCGGCGTCGAATGCGGCAACGATCTGCTTGCGCGCTTCGAAGCGATCCAGGCCGGCGTATTCGGCCGGGATCTGGCCGTCGACGCTTTCGTTCAGGGTGCCGTCGAGGTTGAATGCCTGGGCGGCCGGCAAGACATTCGCGTTCTTGTCGAAGATGTTCAACAGCGGCAGGTTGTGGCGCTTGCCGACTTCGTAGTCGTTGAAATCGTGGGCCGGGGTGATTTTCACGCAACCGGTGCCGAATTCAGGATCGCAATAGTCGTCGCCAATGATCGGGATGCGACGGCCAACCAGCGGCAGCTCGACGAACTGGCCGATCAGCGCCTGGTAGCGCTCGTCGTTCGGGTTCACCGCTACGGCGGAGTCGCCCAGCATGGTTTCCGGACGCGTGGTGGCGACGATCAGGTAATCCTTGCCTTCGGCGGTCTTGGCGCCGTCGGCCAGCGGGTACTTCAGGTTCCACAGGAAACCTTTCTCGTCGTGGTTCTCCACTTCGAGGTCGGAAATGGCCGTGTGCAACTTGGTGTCCCAGTTGACCAGGCGCTTGCCGCGATAGATCAGCCCGTCTTCATGCAGGCGCACGAAGGCTTCCTTGACCGCTTCGGACAGGCCGTCGTCCATGGTGAAGCGCTCGCGGCTCCAGTCCACGGACGAGCCGAGGCGACGGATCTGACGGCTGATGTTGCCGCCGGATTCGTCTTTCCATTCCCAGACTTTCTCGAGGAATTTTTCCCGACCCAGGTCATGGCGATTCTGGCCCTGGGCTTCGAGGCGACGTTCCACCAGCATTTGCGTGGCGATACCGGCGTGGTCGGTGCCCGGCTGCCACAAGGTGTTGCGGCCTTGCATGCGACGGAAACGGATCAGGGCGTCCATGATCGCGTTGTTGAAGCCATGGCCCATGTGCAGGCTGCCGGTGACGTTCGGCGGCGGGATCATGATGGTGTAGGAATCGCCCGCGCCTTGCGGAGCGAAATAATTCTCGGACTCCCAGGTGTTGTACCAGGAAGTTTCAATGGCGTGCGGCTGGTAGGTCTTATCCATGCGCGGCGGGACCCTATTGGCATTTATTCAGGAAAAGCCGGG
Organism: Pseudomonas sp. R1-15; assembly: GCF_051132085.1. NCBI lineage: Bacteria > Pseudomonadati > Pseudomonadota > Gammaproteobacteria > Pseudomonadales > Pseudomonadaceae > Pseudomonas > Pseudomonas sp. R1-15. Next base: position 1,149,861 of record NZ_CP071660.1, read on the forward strand.
AAGTATAGCGGGCGGGGCGAGTGCAAGCCACAGGCTGGGAGCGGCACGTCGGGTATATATAGGGGCAGTGAACCCTGTGGGAGCGAGCTTGCTCGCGATGGCGGTGGTTCAGCCTGCACTTATATTGGATGTGCCGGCCCCATCGCGAGCAAGCTCGCTCCCACAGAGGAAGATCAGTAGGTCTGTTATCTATTCGTACTGGCTCAACAACCGCTCCATCCGCGCTTCCAGCCGGCGCTTGATCTCGGTTTCGATGTGCGGGGCGAAATCGTCGATCACGTCTTGCAGGATCAGTTGGGCGGCGGCGCGCAATTCCTGGTCCAGATGCAACAGGGCGTCGGGGCCTTTTGGTTCGGCCTTGGGGGCTGGCTTGGGTTCGGGCTGGCCGGTGATCGGTTCGAACAGCAGCGGAATCTGCTCGTCATGCACGGCTTCGTGTTCCACCGTGTCGGTCAACAGCGGTGGCTGCAGGGTGTCGTCACCGAGCAGTTGGCGGATCGACTCGAGGTCATCCAGCAGGTGAGCAGGTTTTTGCGGCGGTTTTGGAGTGTCCATCGTAGGCTCAGAGTCGCTGTAAACGGTGGTCTTGCAGAGCATAGCCCTGTTCGCGGTAGAAACGGAAACTCTCCCGCGCGGCTTGCCGGATGGCCGGGTCTTCAACCACGACTTCCGCCACGCGGGCGAAACGCTGGGCAAACGCCGGCACTTTCAGGTCGAGATTGACCAGCAGGTCCTGATGCTGACCGCAGTCTTCCCCCAGCCCGAGCACGATCAGTCCTTCGGGTTCGCTTTCGGCCGGACCGTGGGGCACGAAACTCTCGCCCTTGAACGCCCACAGTCGCGCATCCAGGTCTTCGCGCTGAGCGGCATCGCTGCAATGCAGATAGATGCGATGGCCCATGCGCCAGGCTTTCTCGGTGAGCTTGCAGGCGAAATCCAGTCGCGCCGAGGGATCGGCGCTGGGCAGGATGTAGAAGTCGACTTTGGTCATTGCGTTCCTTGAATCGCCGAGGCGTCACCCGAGGGCGACGCACCGGCGATCATCGGTGTCAGGCCTTGGCGCGGTCCAGCAGGTACTGGGTCAACAGGGGTACCGGACGGCCAGTGGCGCCCTTGTCCTTGCCGCCGCTGGTCCAGGCCGTGCCGGCGATGTCCAGGTGCGCCCAGTTCAGGTTCTTGGTGAAGCGCGACAGGAAGCACGCTGCGGTGATGGTCCCGGCTTTCGGGCCGCCGATGTTGGCGATGTCGGCGAACGGGCTGTCCAACTGTTCCTGGTACTCATCGAACAGCGGCAACTGCCAGGCGCGATCGTCGGCCTGCTGGCCGGCGCTGAGCAGTTGGCCGATCAGCTCGTCATTGTTGCCCAGCAGGCCCGAGGTATGGGCGCCCAGGGCGACGACGCAGGCGCCAGTCAGCGTGGCGATGTCGATCACCGCTTGCGGCTTGAAGCGTTCGGAATAGGTGAGGGCATCGCACAGCACCAGACGGCCTTCGGCGTCGGTGTTGAGGATTTCCACGGTCTGGCCGCTCATGGTGGTGACGATGTCGCCCGGGCGCGAAGCCGTGCCGCTGGGCATGTTCTCGGCGCAGGCGAGGATGCAGACCAGGTTGATCGGCAATTGCAGCTCGAGCACGGCGCGCAGGGTGCCGAACACGCTGGCGGCGCCGCCCATGTCGTATTTCATTTCATCCATGCCGGCGCCGGGCTTGAGGCTGATGCCGCCGGTGTCGAAAGTGATGCCCTTGCCCACCAGGGCGTACGGCTTCTCGGATTTCTTGCCACCGTTGTATTGCATCACGATCAGGCGTGGCGGCTGGGCGCTGCCCTGGCCGACGGCATAGAACGAACCCATGCCCAGGTCCTTGATTTTTTTCTCGTCGAAGACCTCGACCTTCAGACCCTTGAATTCCTTGCCCAGTGCCTTGGCCTGTTCACCCATGAAGGTCGGGTGGCAGATGTTCGGCGGCAGGTTGCCCAGGTCGCGGGTGAAGGCCATGCCGTTGGCGATCGCGGTGGCGTGGGTCACGGCGCGCTGGACTTCGGCCTGGGCGGCCTTGATGGTCAGCAGGGTGATTTTTTTCAGCGCACGGGGTTCGGCTTTCTGGCTCTTGAACTGGTCGAACTGGTATTCGCCATCCACCAGGGTCTCGGCCAGCAGGCGATTCTTGCCGTAGCTGTCGCGGCCTTTTACAACCAGTTCGTCCAAGGCCAGCACGGCGTCGCCACCGCCCAGGTTTTTCAGGGTGCCCAAGACGCCGGCAATGATCTTGCGAAACGGACGGTCGCCCAGTTCAGCGTCCTTGCCAACGCCCACCAGCAACACGCGCTCGGCCTTGAGGTTGGGGAGGCTGTGCAGCAGCAGGCTCTGGCCGACCTTGCCGGCCAGGTCGCCGCGCTTGAGTACGGCGCTGATGGCGCCGCCGCTCAAGGCGTCGAGCTGGGTGGCGACGACGCCGAGCTGGCGGTTCTCACCAACGGCAACCACCAGCGTGGCGGTCTTCAACGTTTCTGGGCTGACGCTTTTTACAACCAGTTCCATGTCCGGATCCTTGAGTCAATGGTCAAGAGGCCAGGCGCCGCGACGACAGTGGCGCGCTGAACAGCTGTCTTCTATATAAAAGAAGCGCCGGAGCTTGCCGGCGACAAAGGCCGCAGTTTGAACCCCGGCGCCCGAAGCTGACAACCCTCGCAACGGTTAACTTTTTTGGCTGGGGAGCGTCTGCTTAAAGCATGCGCAGTGACAGGCGCCTCCAATCACAGGATAATGCGGCTCTTTTTTCGGCTGCTCGCAGTATGCGTCGGCTCGATACGTTTCTTGTTTGGCCGCCTAGCCTGACAATCGTGGAGTGTCTGGTTTGATCGTCTTCCGTTATCTATCCCGCGAAGTCCTGCTGACCCTGAGCGCGGTCAGTGCCGTGCTGCTGGTCATCATCATGAGCGGGCGCTTCATCAAGTACCTTGCCCAGGCGGCTTCGGGCGCCCTCGATCCGGGCTCGCTGTTCCTGATCATGGGGTTCCGCCTGCCTGGCTTCCTGCAACTGATCCTGCCGCTGGGATTGTTCCTCGGGATCCTGCTGGCCTACGGTCGCCTCTACCTCGACAGTGAAATGACCGTGCTGTCGGCCACCGGCATGAGCCAGCAGCGTCTGTTTCGCATCACTCTGTTCCCGGCCACATTGGTGGCGCTGGTAGTGGCCTGGCTGAGCCTGAGCCTGTCGCCCCAGGGCGCCAACCAGTTCCAACTGCTGATCAACCAGCAGGACGCCATGACCGAATTCGACACCCTGGTGCCGGGGCGCTTCCAGGCCCTGCGTGACGGGACGCGTGTCACCTACACCGAACAATTGTCGGACGACCGGGTCAACCTCGGCGGCGTCTTCATCACCCAGAAAAATATCTCATCGGACACCAAGAAGGACCGCGGGATTTCCGTGCTGGTGGCTGAAAAGGGCCGCCAGGAAATCAACCCCGACGGCAACCGCTACCTGATCCTGGAAAACGGCTATCGCTACGATGGCACCCCGGGGCAGGCCGATTATCGGGCGATCAAGTACGACACTTACGGTGTGCTGCTGCCCAAGCCCGATGTCAGCGATGAAGTCACCGACCGTGATGCCATGCCTACCGCCAGCCTGCTGGGCAGTGACGACATCCGCGCTCGCACCGAATTGCAATGGCGCCTGTCGCTGCCGTTGCTGGTGTTCATCGTGACCCTCATGGCGGTCCCGCTGTCGCGGGTCAATCCGCGCCAGGGTCGTTTCCTCAAGCTGCTGCCGGCGATTCTTTTGTATATGGCCTACCTGACCATCCTGATTTCCGCCCGCAGTGCCCTGGAGAAAGGCAAGATCCCGCCGGCCCTGGGCCTGTGGTGGGTGCATTCGATCTTCCTGGTCATTGGCCTGGGCTTGCTCTATTGGGAGCCGTTGCGCTTGAAGCTGGCCAGTCGTCGCAGCGCGCTGGAGGTGGCCCGTGGTTAAACTCGACCGCTATATCGGCAGCAGCGTGTTCATGGCGATCCTCGCGGTGCTGGGGATCATTCTTGGCCTGGCGACCCTGTTCGCGTTCATCGACGAGATGGGCGATGTCAGCGATACCTATACATTGCTGGACGTGGCGAGCTACGTGTTGCTGACGGCACCACGGCGCCTCTACGACATGTTGCCGATGGCTGCGCTGATCGGTTGCCTGATCGGCCTGGGGAGCCTGGCGAGCAACAGCGAACTGACCATCATGCGCGCCGCCGGCGTGTCCATCGGTCGCATCGTGTGGGCGGTGATGAAACCGATGCTGGTGCTGATGCTGGTCGGGCTGCTGGTCGGCGAGTACGTCGCGCCGGCCACCGAGAACACCGCCCAGGCCAATCGCTCCCTGGCCCAGGGCGGCGGTGATGCCCAAAGCGCCAAGCATGGCTTGTGGCACCGCCAGGGTGACGAGTTCATCCACATCAACTCGGTCCAGCCTAACGGCACGCTGTACGGCGTGACCCGGTATCGCTTCGACGACGAGCGGCACCTGCTGTCGTCGAGCTTCGCCAAACGCGCCAATTTCGCCGAGGATCACTGGCAACTGACCGACGTCACCACCACCGTGTTCCATGACAAGCGCACCGAGGTGGTCGCCGCTCCGCAGGAACGTTGGGACGTGCAGATCAGCCCGCAGTTGCTCAGCACCGTCGTGATGGCGCCGGAGTCGCTTTCGATCACCGGTTTGTGGGGCTACATCCACTATCTGGCGGACCAGGGCCTGAACAATGGCCGCTACTGGCTGGCATTTTGGGTCAAAGTGTTGCAGCCGCTGGTCACTGCCGCCCTGGTGTTGATGGCGATTTCCTTCATCTTTGGTCCGCTGCGCTCGGTGACCCTCGGCCAGCGGGTCTTCACCGGCGTGCTGGTGGGCTTCACCTTCCGTATCGCCCAGGACCTGCTGGGGCCATCGAGCCTGGTGTTCGGTTTCTCGCCGCTGCTCGCGGTGCTGGTGCCGGCCACGGTCTGCGCGCTGGCCGGGCTCTGGCTGCTGCGCCGGGCGGGTTGATCCATTTTCTTGTGGCGGGGGGAGCTTCTGTGGCGAGGGAGCTTGCTCCCGCTGGACTGCGCAGCAGTCCCCTGCAGCCTGCCTGACACATCGCCGTGGCGCATAATCGAGGGGCCGCTTCGCAGCCCAGCGGGAGCAAGCTCCCTCGCCACACGTGACGCTTGCACAATGGATCAGGTACAATTCCCGGCTATTTTTCGGCGGGCCTTGCCTGCAGCCTTTTTGAGTGTTGATCCGTGAGTGATTTGAGTCATATCCGCAATTTCTCCATCATCGCCCACATTGACCATGGCAAGTCGACGCTGGCTGATCGCTTCATCCAGATGTGCGGCGGTCTGGCCGAGCGTGAAATGGAAGCCCAGGTCCTGGACTCCATGGACCTCGAGCGTGAGCGCGGGATCACCATCAAGGCCCATAGCGTTACCCTCTATTACACGGCTCGCGACGGCGTCACCTACCAGCTCAACTTCATCGACACCCCCGGCCACGTCGACTTCACCTATGAAGTCAGCCGGTCGCTGGCGGCCTGCGAAGGCGCGCTGCTGGTTGTCGATGCCGGCCAGGGCGTCGAGGCCCAGTCGGTCGCCAACTGCTACACGGCCATCGAGCAGGGCCTGGAAGTCATGCCGGTGCTGAACAAGATCGACCTGCCCCAGGCCGATCCGGACCGCGTGAAAGAAGAAATCGAGAAAATCATCGGCATCGACGCCACCGACGCGGTCACTTGCAGCGCCAAGACCGGCCTGGGCGTGGATGAAGTGCTCGAGCGCCTGGTCACTACCATTCCGGCGCCGACCGGCAATATCGAAGATCCGCTGCAAGCGTTGATCATCGACTCGTGGTTCGACAACTACCTGGGCGTGGTCTCCCTGGTTCGCGTGCGCCATGGCCGCGTGAAGAAGGGCGACAAGATCCTGGTCAAGTCCACCGGCAAGATCCACCTGGTGGACAGCGTCGGTGTGTTCAACCCGAAACACACCGCCACCGTCGACCTGAAGGCTGGCGAAGTCGGCTTCATCATCGCCGGTATCAAGGACATCCATGGTGCACCGGTCGGCGACACCCTGACCTTGAGCTCGACCCCCGACGTCGACGTGCTGCCGGGCTTCAAGCGCATCCAGCCGCAGGTTTATGCGGGCCTGTTCCCGGTCAGCTCCGACGACTTCGAGGATTTCCGCGAAGCGCTGCAGAAGCTGACCCTGAACGACTCGTCCCTGCAGTACACCCCGGAAAGCTCCGACGCCCTGGGCTTCGGCTTCCGCTGCGGGTTCCTCGGCATGCTGCACATGGAAATCATCCAGGAGCGCCTGGAGCGCGAATACGACCTGGACCTGATCACCACGGCGCCGACGGTAATCTTCGAGCTGCTGCTCAAGAACGGCGAGACCATCTACGTCGACAACCCGTCCAAGCTGCCGGACCTGTCGGCCATCGAGGACATGCGCGAGCCAATCGTGCGGGCGAATATCCTTGTGCCTCAGGAACACCTGGGCAACGTCATTACCCTGTGCATCGAGAAGCGCGGCGTGCAACACGACATGCTGTTCCTCGGCACGCAGGTCCAGGTGACCTACGACTTGCCGATGAACGAAGTGGTGCTGGACTTCTTCGACCGCCTGAAATCCACCAGCCGCGGCTATGCTTCGCTGGACTATCATTTCGATCGTTACCAATCGGCTAATCTGGTGAAGCTGGATGTGCTGATCAACGGCGAAAAAGTCGATGCCCTGGCATTGATCGTGCACCGTGACAACGCGCATTACAAAGGTCGTGCGTTGACCGAGAAGATGAAGGAGCTGATTCCGCGGCAGATGTTCGACGTGGCAATCCAGGCCGCCATTGGCGGGCAGATTGTGGCGCGCACAACCGTCAAGGCACTCAGAAAGAACGTATTGGCCAAATGCTACGGCGGCGACGTCAGCCGTAAGCGCAAGCTGTTGGAAAAGCAGAAGGCCGGTAAAAAACGCATGAAGCAGGTCGGTAACGTGGAAATTCCACAGGAAGCCTTCCTTGCGGTGCTCAGGTTGGATAGTTAGGTCCTATGTCGCTAAATTTCCCGCTGTTGCTGGTGATCGCCGTGTTCGTCTGCGGCCTGTTGGCGTTGCTTGATCTGTTGTTCCTGGCGCCTCGGCGTCGGGCCGCCATTGCCTCATATCAGGGCAGCGTCAGCCAGCCTGATGGCGTGGTCATCGAAAAACTCAACAAGGAACCGCTGCTGGTCGAATACGGCAAGTCGTTCTTCCCGGTGCTGTTCATCGTCCTGGTGCTGCGCTCGTTCCTGGTGGAGCCGTTCCAGATCCCGTCCGGCTCGATGAAGCCGACCCTGGACGTGGGTGACTTCATCCTGGTGAACAAGTTTTCCTACGGGATCCGGCTGCCGGTGATCGACAAGAAAGTCATCGAGATCGGCGACCCGCAACGGGGTGATGTCATGGTGTTCCGCTTCCCGAGCGACCCGAACGTCAACTACATCAAGCGTGTGGTCGGCCTGCCGGGCGACAGGATTCGCTACACCGCCGACAAGCGTCTGTTCGTCAACGGCGAACTGGTGGCTGAGCAGTTGATCGGCTCCGAGCCGGGCACGCTGGGCAGCGCCGAGCTCTACAAGGAAAAACTCGGCGAGGCGGAACACCTGATCCGCAAGGAAATGAGCCGCTACCGCGCCACGCCGGACCATTCGTGGACCGTGCCGGCCGGGCACTATTTCATGATGGGCGACAACCGCGACAATTCCAACGACAGCCGCTACTGGGATGATCCGAACATTCCCAGGGACATGCTGGGCATGGTCCCCGACCGCAACATCGTCGGCAAGGCCTTTGCGGTCTGGATGAGCTGGCCGGAACCCAAACTCAGTCACCTGCCGAATTTCTCGCGGGTTGGCCTGATCAAGTAATCACACACGGCGCTGTTGAACACAGCGCCGAATGCATTTCTGGAGCCTGCACAAGGCTGCCCGAAGGCATGAAGCCAACGATAGTCAGGACGTCATTTTTGAACACAGCGTTAATTGTCCCAAGCCAACGGCGCTCAGTCGCCGTGGCGGTGGAATCCAGCCACGAACTCAGCGTGGGTAAACCGTGAGCGTTTCTCTAAGCCGTCTCGAGCGTCAGCTCGGCTACACTTTCAAGGATCAGGAGCTGATGCTTTTGGCCCTGACTCACCGCAGTTTTGCCGGGCGCAACAATGAACGCCTGGAATTCCTCGGCGATGCCATCCTCAACTTCGTGGCCGGCGAGGCGTTGTTCGAACGCTTCCCCCTGGCGCGGGAAGGCCAGTTGTCGCGTTTGCGTGCACGGTTGGTAAAAGGTGAGACCCTGGCGGTACTGGCCCGTGGTTTTGACCTGGGCGATTACCTGCGCCTGGGCTCCGGCGAGTTGAAAAGTGGCGGTTTTCGTCGCGAATCGATCCTGGCCGATGCCCTGGAAGCGCTGATTGGCGCGATCTATCTGGATTCCGGCATGGAAATGGCCCGCGAGCGCGTGCTGGCCTGGCTGACTTCCGAGATCGACAGCCTGACGCTGGTGGACACCAACAAGGATCCCAAGACGCGCTTGCAGGAATTCCTGCAGTCGCGCAGCTGCGAACTGCCGCGCTACGAAGTGGTGGATATCCAGGGTGAGCCGCATTGCCGAACCTTCTTCGTCGAATGCGAAGTGGTCCTATTGAATGAAAAAAGCCGAGGCCAGGGCGTCAGCCGTCGTATTGCCGAACAGGTAGCGGCCGCTGCAGCACTGATCGCCCTGGGCGTGGAGAATGGCAATGACTGATACAACCGTCACCCGCTGCGGCTATGTCGCCATCGTTGGCCGGCCGAACGTGGGCAAGTCGACGTTGCTCAACCACATCCTCGGCCAGAAGCTGGCGATCACGTCGCGCAAGCCGCAGACCACTCGCCACAACATGCTCGGCATCAAGACCGAAGGCGCCGTCCAGGCGATCTACGTCGACACGCCCGGCATGCACAAGGGGGGCGAGAAGGCCCTGAACCGCTACATGAACAAGACGGCCTCGGCGGCGTTGAAGGACGTTGACGTGGTCATCTTCGTGGTCGACCGCACCAAGTGGACCGAAGAAGACCAGATGGTCCTCGAGCGTGTCCAGTACGTGACCGGTCCGTTGATCGTTGCGCTGAACAAGACCGACCGCATCGAAGACAAGGCCGAACTGATGCCGCACCTGAGCTGGTTGCAGGAGCAGTTGCCGAATGCCCAGATCATCCCGATTTCAGCCCAGCACGGTCACAACCTCGACGCGCTGGAGCGGGTAATCGCCGAGCACCTGCCGGAAAACGATCACTTCTTCCCCGAAGACCAGATCACCGACCGCAGCAGCCGTTTCCTCGCCGCCGAACTGGTGCGCGAGAAAATCATGCGCCAGATGGGTGCCGAGCTGCCGTACCAGATCACGGTGGAAATCGAAGAGTTCAAGCAGCAGGGCAAGACCCTGCACATCCATGCCTTGATCCTCGTCGAGCGTGACGGCCAGAAAAAAATCATCATTGGCGACAAGGGTGAGCGCATCAAGCGCATCGGCACCGAGGCGCGCAAGGACATGGAGCTGCTGTTCGACTCCAAGATCATGCTCAACCTGTGGGTCAAGGTGAAGGGTGGCTGGTCCGATGACGAGCGGGCGCTGCGCTCGCTGGGTTACGGCGACCTGTAACCTGATTGGCTGGGGGCGGGCTCTTGTGGCGAGGGAGCTTGCTCCCGCTGGGTTGCGAAGCAGCCCCAGAACCTGCGACTTCGTTCCGCCAGACATACCCCGCTGCCTGATTTTACGACTGCTTCGCAGCCGAGCGGGAGCAAGCTCCCTCGCCACAGGATCTGTTCATCCATTGATGTCTTGCTGATACTCAGGCCCCCGATGTCGCCCAACCAACCCCTCGCCCAACCCGCCTACGTCCTCCACAGCCGCGCCTATCGCGAAAGCAGCGCCCTGGTGGACTTCCTCACGCCTCAAGGGCGGCTGCGGGCGGTGTTGCGGGGGGCTCGGGGCAAGGCCGGGACGCTGGCGCGGCCGTTCGTGCCACTGGAAGTCGAGTTTCGCGGCCGGGGTGAGTTGAAGAATGTCGGGCGCATGGAAAGCAATGGCGTCGCCTCCTGGCTCAATGGCGAGGCGCTGTTCAGTGGCCTGTACCTCAACGAATTGCTGATCCGCCTGCTGCCCGCCGAAGATCCCCATCCCGCCGTGTTCGACCATTACACCGCCACGTTGCTGGCCCTGGCCGAAGGTCGACCCTTGGAGCCATTGCTGCGCTCTTTCGAATGGCGCCTGCTGGATGACCTGGGCTACGGTTTTGCCCTGGACGCCGACCTGCACGGCGATCCTATTGCAGCCGACGGTCTGTATCGCCTGCAAGTGGATGCAGGCCTGGAGCGGGTCTACCTGCTGCAACCGGGACTGTTCAACGGCGTCGAGTTGCTGGCCATGGCCGAAGCCGACTGGACAGCGCCTGGCGCGCTGGCGGCGGCCAAGCGTCTGATGCGCCAGGCCCTGGCGGTTCATCTGGGCGGCCGGCCGCTGGTCAGTCGCGAGTTGTTTCGCAAGCCCTGATCTCCCCGTATGCTGTGGGCCGAATCTCTGTCCATTCAGGAGCGCTTTTCGTGAGCACCAGCAATCGCATTCTTCTCGGCGTGAACATCGACCATGTCGCCACTCTGCGCCAGGCCCGTGGTACGCGTTACCCGGACCCGGTCAAGGCCGCGCTGGACGCCGAAGAGGCGGGCGCCGATGGCATCACCGTGCACTTGCGCGAAGACCGTCGGCACATCCAGGAACGCGACGTTCTGCTGCTCAAGGATGTACTGCAGACTCGCATGAATTTTGAAATGGGCGTGACCGAGGAAATGATGGCGTTCGCCGAACGCATCCGTCCGGCGCACATCTGCCTGGTTCCGGAGACGCGCCAGGAATTGACCACCGAAGGCGGCCTGGATGTAGCGGGGCAGGAGTCGCGGATCAGCCTGGCGGTGGAGCGCCTGTCGAAGATCGGCGCCGAGGTCTCGCTGTTCATCGATGCCGATGAACGGCAGATCGAAGCTTCCAAACGAGTCGGTGCGCCGGCCATCGAGCTGCACACCGGCCGTTACGCCGACGCCGAGACACCTACGGACGTGGCCGATGAGCTGCAGCGGGTCGCCGACGGCGTCAGCTTCGGCCTGGCCCAGGGGCTGATCGTCAATGCCGGCCATGGTCTGCATTACCACAACGTTGAAGCCGTCGCGGCCATCAAGGGCATCAACGAGCTGAACATCGGCCACGCGCTGGTAGCCCATGCGTTGTTTGTCGGGTTCAAGTCGGCTGTGGCGGAGATGAAAGCTTTAATCCTGGCGGCTGCCCGACCCTGACCCACCACCACACCCTGTGGGAGCGAGCCTGCTCGCGAAAGCGGAGTGTCAGTTAACAATCATGTCGACTGATGCACTGCTTTCGCGAGCAGGCTCGCTCCCACATTTGGTTGTATACGGCTGTCAGAGCTGTGGAGATTCCTGGTTAGGCTTGCTCTTGTCCACGCCCGGTACATGCAGGTTGCCTTCGGCCACCTGGTCGCCTTCGAGCTGTGGCTGCGTCACCCATGTGAGAATGTCGTAGTAGCGACGGATGTTCGCCACGAAATGCACCGGTTCGCCGCCCCGGGCGTAGCCGTAGCGGGTCTTGCTGTACCACTGTTTCTGGGACAGGCGCGGCAGGATCTTCTTCACGTCGAGCCACTTGTTCGGGTTCAGTCCTTCCTTGGCGGCGAGCTTGCGCGCATCGTCCAAGTGACCACTGCCCACGTTGTAGGCGGCGAGGGCGAACCAGGTGCGGTCCGGCTCCTCGATGCTCTCGTCCAGTTGCTCCTTCATATAGGCCAGGTACTTGGCGCCGCCCATGATGCTCTGCTTCGGATCGAGGCGGTTGGACACACCCATGGCCTGGGCGGTGTTCTGGGTCAGCATCATCAGGCCGCGCACGCCGGTCTTGGAGGTGACCGTTGGTTGCCACAGCGATTCCTGGTAGCCGATGGCAGCCAGCAGGCGCCAGTCGACCTTTTCCTTCTTGGCGTAGGTCTTGAAGTGTTGCTCGTATTTGGGCAGGCGTTGCTGCAGATGCTGGGCGAAGGTGGTCGCGCCCATGTAGCCGAGGACGTCGACGTGCCCGTAATAGCGGTCCTTGAGGCGTTGCAGCGTGCCGTTCTTCTGCACCTTGTCGAGGTAGGCGTTGATTTCGTTGAGCAGGCTGTTGTCTTCGCCGGGGCCCACCGCCCAGCTCTGGTTGCGGGCATCGCCGAGGTCGAACGCCACGCGCACGTTAGGGAAGTACACCTGGTTCATCGCCACTTCGTTGGAATCCACCAGCGTCAGGTCGATCTGGCCTTCATCGACCATGCGCAGCAGGTCGACGACTTCAACCGCGTCGGATTCCTCGTATTCGATTCCCGGATACTGCTGTTTCAACTGCGCCAGCTGCTCCGCGTGGGAGCTGCCCTTGAGCACCATGATCTTCTTGCCCGCCAGGGCGGCCGCGTCGGTGGGGCGGGACTGGCCGTTGCGGTAGATGACCTGCGGGGTAACCTCCAGGTAGGCGTGGGAGAACCGTACCTGTTTCTTGCGCTGTTCGCTGCTGACCAGGCCCGCCGCGGCCAGCACCGGGCCATTGGGCTTGCCGACCTGGCTGAACAGGTCGTCGAGGTTGTCAGCGGTCTCGATCTTCAGCTCGACCCCCAAATCCTCGGCGAAGCGCTTCACCAGCTCGTATTCGAAGCCGGTTTCACCATTGCGATCCTGGAAGTAGGTGGCGGGGCTGTTCCGGGTAACCACCCGCAGCACGCCATCCTCCTTTACGCGCTCCAGTGTGTTGGGTTTCTCAACACAACCACTGAGCACCAGGAAGAGTCCGGTTGCGATCAGCCATCTGGCGTACCGCGGACGCAAAGCCGTTGGGGAAAACATCTGCGCAGTATACGCAAACGGCCTCGACCGCCATATATCGACAGCAAAAGGCCAGTCTGCTAGAGGTTGCAAAACGTGTCCGCAACGCAGGCGGGCCGGCGTGCGGCGGCGGTTGCGCCGGAAAAAAATAACTCCGCTGAATTATCCCAATGACGCCTGGCTGCAGCTGTCCGCGGGATGACCGACGTCCGGCTGGCATCGCACGTAGCGTTTCGGGTGCCGTTGCCAGCGGTTTAGGCTAGAATGCACGGCCTCAAAGCACACCCCCTTCCCGAGGCTGTCCCGAAGATGTTGATCCTGCGCGGCGCTCCTGCCCTTTCTGCCTTTCGCCACAGCAAACTCCTTGAGCAACTGAACCGATGCGTTCCGGCTGTCAGTGGCTTGTATGCTGAATTCGCTCACTTCGCCGAAGTCACCGGCGGTTTGACCGGCGACGAACAGCAGGTGCTCGCGCGCCTTCTGAAGTACGGTCCCAGCGTTCCCGTCCAGGAACCGACCGGTCGTCTGTTTTTGGTATTGCCGCGTTTCGGCACCATTTCGCCGTGGTCGAGCAAGGCCAGCGATATTGCGCGCAATTGCGGCCTGGCGAAAATCCAGCGTCTGGAGCGCGGCATTGCTTTTTATGTCGCCGGTGAGTTCAGCGAGGCCGAGGCCCAACTGATTGCCGATGGCCTGCATGACCGCATGACCCAGCTCGTTCTGGGCAACCTGGAGCAGGCCGCCGGCCTGTTCAGCCACGCCGAACCCAAGGCGCTGACCGCTATCGACGTGCTGGGCGGTGGCCGCGCCGCGCTGGAAAAAGCCAACGCCGAGCTGGGCCTGGCCCTGGCCGAAGACGAGATCGATTACCTGGTCGACGCCTTCCAGGGCTTGCAGCGCAACCCGCACGACATCGAACTGATGATGTTCGCCCAGGCCAACTCCGAGCACTGCCGCCACAAGATCTTCAACGCCAGTTGGGACATTGACGGCCAGAGCCAGGAAAAAAGCCTGTTCGGCATGATCAAGAACACCTACCAGATGCACAACGAAGGTGTACTGTCGGCCTACAAGGACAACGCGGCGGTGATCGTCGGCAACGTTGCCGGCCGCTTCTACCCGAACCCTGAGACCCGCCAGTACGGTGCGGTCCAGGAGCCGGTGCACATCCTGATGAAGGTCGAGACCCACAACCACCCGACCGCCATCGCCCCGTTCCCGGGCGCGTCCACCGGTTCCGGTGGCGAGATCCGCGACGAAGGCGCTACCGGCCGTGGCGCCAAGCCCAAGGCCGGCCTGACCGGCTTCACCGTGTCGAACCTGCAGATCCCGGGCTTTGAACAGCCGTGGGAAAAGCCTTACGGCAAGCCTGAGCGCATCGTCAACGCCCTCGACATCATGATCGAAGGCCCGCTCGGCGGGGCGGCATTCAACAACGAATTCGGCCGTCCGGCCCTGACCGGTTACTTCCGTACTTTCGAGCAGTCCATCAACACCCCGCGCGGTGAAGAGGTTCGTGGCTATCACAAGCCGATCATGCTCGCCGGCGGCATGGGCAACATCCGCGCCGAACACGTACAGAAGGGCGAGATCCTGGTCGGCTCCAAGCTGATCGTCCTCGGCGGCCCGGCCATGCTGATCGGCCTGGGTGGCGGCGCGGCGTCCTCCATGGCCACCGGGACCAGCTCGGCGGACCTGGACTTCGCCTCGGTCCAGCGCGAAAACCCGGAAATGGAACGCCGCTGCCAGGAAGTCATCGACCGTTGCTGGCAGCTGGGCGAGCAGAACCCCATCAGCTTCATCCATGACGTCGGCGCGGGCGGCCTGTCCAATGCCTTCCCGGAGCTGGTCAACGACGGCGGTCGTGGTGGTCGCTTCGAATTGCGCAACATTCCGAACGACGAGCCGGGCATGGCCCCGCACGAAATCTGGAGCAACGAATCCCAGGAACGTTACGTCCTGGCGGTCGGCCCGGCCGACTTCGAGCGCTTCAAGGCGATCTGCGAGCGTGAGCGCTGCCCGTTCGCGGTCGTCGGCGAAGCCACCGCCGAGCCGCAACTGACCGTCACCGACAGTCATTTCGGCAACAGCCCGGTGGACATGCCGCTGGAAGTGCTGCTGGGCAAAGCCCCGCGCATGCACCGTTCGGCCGTCCGCGAAGCCGAGCTGGGGGATGATTTCGATCCGTCCACCCTCGACATCGCCGACTCCATCGAGCGCGTCCTGCATCACCCGGCCGTGGCGAGCAAGAGCTTCCTGATCACCATTGGCGATCGCAGCATCACCGGCCTCGTGGCGCGCGACCAGATGGTCGGCCCATGGCAGGTGCCGGTGGCCGACGTGGCCGTGACTGCCACCAGCTTCGACGTCTACACCGGCGAAGCCATGGCCATGGGCGAACGTACCCCGCTGGCGCTGCTGGACGCTCCGGCGTCGGGTCGCATGGCGATCGGCGAGACCCTGACCAACATCGCGGCCTCGCGCATCGGCAAGATCTCCGACATCAAGCTGTCGGCCAACTGGATGTCCGCCGCCGGTCACCCGGGTGAAGACGCCCGCCTGTACGACACCGTCAAGGCTGTCGGCATGGAGCTGTGCCCTGAGCTGGGCATCACCATTCCGGTGGGCAAGGACTCCATGTCCATGGCCACGCGCTGGAATGATGAAGGCGTGGACAAGAGCGTCACCTCGCCGCTGTCGCTGATCGTGACCGGGTTTGCCCCGGTCACCGACATCCGTCAGACCCTGACCCCGCAACTGCGCATGGACAAGGGCACCACCGACCTGATCCTGATCGACCTGGGCCGTGGCCAGAACCGCATGGGCGCCTCGATCCTGGCCCAGGTGCATGGCAAGCTCGGCTCGCAAGCGCCGGACGTCGACGATGCCGAAGACCTGAAGGCATTCTTCGCCGTGATCCAGGGCCTCAACGCCGACGGACACCTGCTGGCCTACCACGACCGTTCCGATGGCGGCTTGCTGACCACCGTGATGGAAATGGCCTTCGCCGGCCACTGCGGCCTGAACCTGACCCTGGACAGCGTGGCCGAATCGGCCAGCGAAATCCCGGCCATCCTGTTCAACGAAGAGCTCGGTGCGGTGATCCAGGTTCGCCAGGACGCCACCCCGGACATCCTCGCTCAGTTCAGCGCCGCCGGCCTGGCCGAGTGCGTCTCGGTGATCGGCCAGCCGATCAACAATGCCCACATCAATATCACCTTCAATGGCGACACCGTCTTTGAAGGCCAGCGTCGCCTGTTGCAGCGCCAGTGGGCCGAAACCAGCTACCAGATCCAGCGCCTGCGCGACAACGCCGACTGCGCCGAGCAGGAATTCGACGCGATCCTGGAAGAAGACAACCCGGGCCTGAGCGCCAAGCTCAGCTACGACGTCAACGACAACGTGGCGGCGCCTTACATCAAGAAAGGCATTCGCCCGCAAGTGGCGGTCCTGCGCGAGCAGGGCGTCAACGGTCAGGTTGAAATGGCCGCGGCGTTCGACCGCGCCGGCTTCAACGCGATCGACGTGCACATGAGCGACATCCTCGCCGGTCGTGTCGACCTGAACGACTTCAAGGGCATGGTCGCCTGCGGCGGCTTCTCCTACGGCGACGTGCTGGGTGCCGGTGAAGGCTGGGCCAAGTCGGCGCTGTTCAACAGCCGCGCCCGCGACGCGTTCCAGGGCTTCTTCGAGCGCACCGACAGCTTCACCCTCGGGGTGTGCAACGGTTGCCAGATGATGTCCAACCTGCACGAGCTGATTCCGGGCAGCGAGTTCTGGCCGCACTTCGTGCGCAACCGCTCCGAGCAGTTCGAAGCGCGCGTGGCGATGGTCCAGGTGCAGGAGTCGAACTCGATCTTCCTGCAGGGCATGGCCGGTTCGCGCATGCCGATCGCCATCGCCCACGGCGAAGGCCATGCGGAATTCGAAAGCGAAGAAGCCTTGCTTGAAGCCGATCTGTCCGGTTGTGTGTCGCTGCGTTTTGTCGACAACCATGGCAAGGTCACCGAAACCTACCCGGCCAACCCGAACGGCTCGCCGCGCGGGATCACCGGCCTGACCAGCCGCGACGGCCGCGTCACGATCATGATGCCGCACCCGGAGCGAGTGTTCCGCGCCGTGCAGAACTCGTGGCGTTCGGACGACTGGAACGAAGACGCGCCATGGATGCGCATGTTCCGCAACGCGCGCGTCTGGGTGAACTGAGGCGGTGTACAAGCTCTGCTTCTTCGTCCCGGCCAGCCATGTGGACGTGGTCAAAAGCGCTGTATTCGCCGCCGGTGGCGGACGGATCGGCGACTATGACCACTGCGCCTGGCAAGTGCTGGGCCTGGGCCAGTTTCGCCCGTTGGACGGCAGCCAGCCGTTCATTGGCGAGGCGGGGCAGGTCGAGCAGGTCGAGGAGTGGAAGGTTGAGCTGGTAGTGGCCGACGGGTTGATTCGCCCTGTGGTGGAGGCGTTGAAACAGAGCCACCCCTACGAGACACCGGCGTATGAAGTGTGGCGCTTGGAGGATTTCTGATCCTCCTCTCGCTGAAATGAAAAACCCGCTGATTGATTCAGCGGGTTTTTTGTTGGCTGCGATTCGGTGTACGCGAATCCCGTGGCGAGGGAGCTTGCCCCCGCTCGGCTGCGTAGCAGTCGCAAAAAACCGGGGCCGCTGCGCGACCCAGCGGGAGCAAGCTCCCTCGCCACGGGGATTGTGTGTATCAGATGTTTGATGTTGCTTGTGCCGGCCCCATCGCGAGCAAGCTCGCTCCCACAGGGTAGGGTGTGAATCACAAATATCTGCACATCAAAAAAATCCACTGTGGGAGCGAGCTTGCTCGCGATGGCGTACTTCCAGGCAATGAAAGATCAGGCTTTGACATCCGCCTTACGACTCACGATCACCGCCTCCAACGCCCGCCACACCCCCGGCGCTTTCTCTCCCAGCAACAAATGCCAAACGCCATCCTCCAGCGCGCTGACCCCCTGGCAGCCAAGCGCTTTTAGCTGGCTTTCCGACAATCCTTTGCCATCGGCCAATTGCACCCGCAACCGGCTCATCGCCACGCAATCGAGTTGCACCACGTTGTGATTGCCGCCCAAGGCATCCAGCCATTTCTGTGCTTCGACAGCGCCGGCCTGTGGTGACGGTTCAACGTTATCCAGTACAGCGACAGGGGCCGTCTGTTCGGAGGAGGGCAACGCCTGGCGGATTTCATCGGCGATGCTGTCAGCCATCGGCCCGACCACCACCTGCAAGCTACCGCCATAGCCCGGGCGAACCACGGCCATGGCGCCGAGGGCCTTGAGCTGGGCGTCGGACGCCTTGTTGCGGTCCACCATGTCCAGGCGCAGGCGAGTAGTACAGGCGCCGACGGTGATCAGGTTGTCGGCGCCGCCCAGCGCCTGGATGTAGGCTGCGGCTCGCTGGTTTTCGGCGATGACCGGTTTGTCGCCCGCCGGCACCTCTTCACGCCCCGGGGTCTTGAGGTCGAAGCGGCGGATGCAGAAGTCGAATACCAGGTAATAAATCAGCGCATACGCCAGGCCCACCGGGACGACCAGCCAGCCGTTGGTGGATTTGCCCCAGCCCAGCACCATGTCGATGAAACCACCCGAGAAGGTGAAGCCCAGATGAATGTCCAGCAGGTTGGTCACCGCCATCGACAGACCGGTGAGCAACGCGTGGACCAGGTACAACAGTGGCGCAAGGAACATGAAGGCGAATTCGATCGGCTCGGTGACGCCGGTCAGGAACGAGGTCAGCGCCATCGACAGCAGGATCCCGCCCATTACCTTGCGCCGCTGGGGCAGGGCGTTGCGGTACATCGCCAGGCATGCGGCGGGCAGGCCGAAGAGCATCACCGGGAACATGCCGGTCATGAACTGGCCGCCTTTGGGGTCGCCGGCGAAATAGCGGGTCAGGTCACCGGTGACCACCGCGCCGGTCGCCGGGTCGGTGAAGCTGCCGAAGATGAACCAGGCCATGTTGTTGAGGATGTGGTGCAGGCCGGTGACGATCAGCAGCCGATTGAACACGCCGAACACGAACGCGCCGAAGCTGCCGCTGGCCATCAGCAGTTCGCCGAAGCCGTTGATGCCATGCTGGATCGGCGGCCAGATCAGGCCGAACACGACGCCCAGGCCCACGGCACTGAAACCGGTGACAATCGGCACGAAACGCCGACCACCAAAGAACGCCAGGTATTCCGGCAGCTTGATGTCCTTGAAACGGTTGTACAGCGCGCCGGCCAGCAGGCCACTGATGATCCCGGCGAGCATGCCCATGTTGATGGTCGCGTCGAGTACCTTCAGCGTCGCGATCATGACCAGGTAGCCGATCGCCCCGGCCAGCCCGGCGGTGCCGTTGTTGTCCCGGGCGAAGCCCACGGCAATGCCGATGGCGAAAATCAGTGCCAGGTTGGCGAAGATCGCCTGGCCGGCGTCGTGAATGATCGCGATATTCAACAGGTCCGTGTCACCCAGGCGCAACAGCAGGCCGGCAATCGGCAGGATCGCGATCGGCAGCATCAGCGCCCGGCCGAGGCGTTGCAGCCCTTCGATGAAATGCTGGTACATGGCGTCTCTCCTTTTTGTTGTTGTTCGACGTGGCTCAGCCCAGAGGCCAGTGTTGGTGACAGGCCTGACGCACGGCGGCGGCGCTCGGCAGATTGAGCAAATCGGTACTGATGCGGCGGCATTGGGCAGCGTCGAGGTGGCGCACGCGGTCCTTGATTTCACCAATCTGTGGCGGGCTGACCGATAGCTCCCGCACGCCCAGCCCGATCAACACCGGTGTCGCCAGGGGATCGGAAGCCAGGGCGCCACACACGCCGACCCAGCGTCCATGCCTGGCCGCGCCGGCGCAGGTCTGGGCGATGAGCCGCAACAGCGCCGGGTGCAGGGCATCGACCCGGGCGGCGAGGCCGGCGTGGTCGCGGTCCATGGCGAGGGTGTACTGGGACAGGTCGTTTGTGCCGATGGACAGGAAGTCCGCGTGCTCGGCCAGTTGCTCGGCGAGCAGGGCGGCGGCCGGCACTTCGATCATCACCCCCAGATGCGGACGCTCGCCCAGGCCCAGCTCGGTGCCCAAGGCATCAAGGCGCTGGCGGATGTGCAGCAGTTCGTCGACTTCGGTGATCATCGGCAACAGGATCCGGCAACGATTCAACGGACGGGTCTGCAGCAGGGCGCGCAACTGTTGGTCGAGCAATTCCGGGCGCACCTGGGCCAGGCGTATGCCGCGCAGGCCGAGCACCGGGTTGGCTTCGGCCGGCAGCGGCAGGTAATCCAGCTGCTTGTCGCCGCCGACATCGATGGTGCGGATGATCACCGGCCTGTCGCCCATGGCATCGAGCACGGCTTGATAGGCCTGGCGTTGCTCGCTTTCGTCGGGGGCCGTGTGACGGTCGACAAAAAGAAATTCGGTGCGCAACAAACCGACGCCGTCGGCGCCGTTGGCGAAGGCCTCGCCCGCTTCGGTGCTGGAGGCGACGTTGGCGGCGATTTCGACATCGACCCCATCAACGGTTCGCGCCGGCGTGTGGGCCAGGGACTGATGCCAGGTGCGCAGGGCGGCGCGTTGGGCTTGGGCTTGGCGGACCTGCATCAGGCGCTCGGCGCTGGGCGTGAGTTCGAGGCGGTCATTGTCAGCGTCCAGCACCACCGTTCGCCCCGGCGCCTGTTCGAGCAGCGCCTCGCCCAACGCCACCAGGCAGGGCAGGCCTTTGCCCCGGGCCAGGATCGCTACGTGGGACGTCGCGCCGCCTTCGGCCATGCATACGCCGGCCACGCCCTGGGCGCCGAGTTGCAGCAGGTCCGAGGGGGTCAGCTCCTGCGCGGCGACAATCGCGCCCACCGGCACGTCGAATTGCCACGCTTCACCCAGCAAGACCCGCAAGACCCGCTGGCGCAAGTCGTGCAAATCATTGGCGCGCTCGGCCAACAACGTGCTGCCCAATTGCCGCAGCACCTGGCACTGCACGTCGATGGAGCGGCTCCAGGCGTGGGCCGCCGCGCAACCCTGATCAATGGAAAGGTAAGCGGCGTCCAGCAGGACCGGGTCTTCCAACAGCGCCAGATGAGCGCTGAAAATCGCCTGCTCCTCCGCGTGGTGCCGGGCCTTGGCGTTTTCCAACGTAACACCGATGTCGCGGCTGACCTGCTCCAGGGCTTGGCGCAGCCGTTGTCGTTGTTCTTCAACGTCGTGACCACCGGGGTCCTCGGGCAATTGAATGCCGTCCAATCGAACCAGCGGGCCGGTGACCAGGCCGGGTGCGGCGCAGACACCGTGCAGCACGCCATCCTCGGCGGCATGGTTCGGCGCCTGGACCCGTGGCGTGTCGGCGTGAACCTCTTCGGCCAAGGCTGTGGATAACGTCTTCAACAACGCTTGCAACGCCGCTTCGGCATCGCTGCCGCGGCAACTGACATGGACTTCGGCCTGCTCGGTGATTGCCAGGCCCATCATGCCCATCACGCTGTCACAGGGCGCTGAGCGCTCGCCGAAATGCAGGTGCGAGCGGCTTTTGAAGCGTTGCGCAGTCTGGCGAACCAGGGCGGCGGGGCGGGCGTGCAGGCCGCCTTGGTGGGCGATGCGGACCTGGCCGGACACTTCGCTGCCGACTTGCGGTTCATCGCTGCGGGTTTCACTCGCTGTCCGGGCGACGATGTGCAGCAAGGGCTCGCCGACCTTGACCGTCTTAAGGGTGATGGGCCGTGCCTGGAAGCGCTCGCCATTGGTAATGATCAGCAGGCTCACCAGGCTTTTGCAGCGCAGTGCCACGCGGTCCAGGTCGTAGCGCAGCAACGCTTGTCCGTTGCTGACCCGGGCGCCTTGCTTGACCAGCATCGAGAACCCGTCGCCCTGCAACTCGACGGTGTCCAGCCCCAGGTGCAGCAGCAGTTCGGCGCCGTTGTCGGCCCGCAGGGTCACGGCGTGGCCGGTGCGAGCGACGTGGATCACCTCGCCGTCACAGGGCGCGTAGAGCGTGTCGTTCAGTGGGTCGATGGCAATCCCGTCGCCCATCGCGCCGCTGGCGAACACCGCGTCCGGGACGTTGGCGAGGGTGAGCAGCGGACCGCTGAGCGGGGCGCTGAGGGTCAGCTCTTTATTGTTATTGGGCATGGGCTCGCTCTCTTTGAAATCGGGTTGGCCTTGCGGTAAAAAACGCCGTCGGCTCAGTGGGTTCGGGTGACCTTGCTCAAGTGCCGTGGCTGGTCCGGATCCATGCCTCGGGCCACGGCCAGCCGGGCGGCCATGCCATAAAAGCTCTGGATCGCCAGGATCGGGTCCAGGGCCGCGTGTTCGGCGCGGGACAGCGTCAGGTCGCGTTCGGCAATGTCATCGGGGGCGGCCAGCAGCACCCGCGCGCCGCGTTGGCGCATGTCGGCGGCCAGGCTCAACACGCCGGCCTGCTCGGCACCCCGCGGAGCGAAGACCAGCAGCGGATAGTGTTCGTCGATCAGCGCCATCGGCCCGTGACGGACTTCGGCGCTGCTGAAGGCCTCGGCTTGAATCGCCGAGGTTTCCTTGAATTTGAGCGCCGCTTCCTGGGCGATGGCGAACCCGGCGCCACGGCCGATCACCATCAACCGCGTACAGTCGCGCAGGGCCTCGACGGCCGGGCTCCAATCCTGGCGCGCGGCGTCGCGCAAGCCTTCGGGCAACGCGCGGCCAGCCTCCAGTAACTCGGAATCGTCCTTCCAGTGCGCCACCAGCCGCGTGCTGGCGCTGAGGGTGGCGATGAAACTCTTGGTCGCGGCGACGCTGTTTTCGACGCCGGCGCACAGCGGCACGCTGAATTCACAGGCAGCCTCCAGCGGCGAATCCTCGGCGTTGACCATCGCCACGCTCAGCGCGCCACGCTTGCGCAACAGACGCAGGCTGTTCACCAGGTCGGGGCTCTGCCCGGACTGGGAAAAGGCAAAGGCCACCTGGCCGCTGACCTTGAGCGGCGCCTGTTGCAGGGTTACCACCGACATGGGCAACGACGCCACCGGCAAGCCCAGGTGCTGCATGGTCAGGTAGGCGAAGTAACTGGCGGCATGATCGGAACTGCCCCGGGCGACGGTCATCGCCACTTGCGGCGGCTGGCGGCGCAGGCGTCCGGCGATTTCCTGCAGGGCCGGATCCAGCCGCTGCAACTGGCGCTCGACGGCATCGGACGAGGCGAGGGCCTCTTCAAGCATTCTGGAAGACAATGGCTTCTCCTTCGACCATCACGTCGGTCAGGTTCAGGGAACGGTCAAGGCGCACACAGTCGGCCCAGGCTCCGGGGTGCAGGCGTCCGCGTTCGGGCAGGCCGAGGTAATCGGCGGGAAATTGCGACAGGCGTTGCGAGGCTTCGGCGAGGGGCAGGCCGATCTTCACCAGGTTGCGCAGGGCCTGGTCCATGGTCAGGGTGCTGCCGGCCAGCGTGCCGTCGGCCAGCCGCACGCCGCCCAGGCATTTGGTCACGGTGTGGCTGCCCAGCTTGTATTCGCCGTCGGGCATGCCGGCGGCGGCCGTCGAGTCGGTGACGCAATACAGGCACGGAATCGAACGCAGGGCCACGCGCATGGCGCCGGGGTGCACGTGCAGCAGATCCGGGATCAATTCGGCATATTGCGCATGGGCCAACGCCGCGCCGACGATGCCCGGTTCGCGGTGATGCAACGGGCTCATGGCGTTATACAAATGGGTAAAACTGCTGGCCCCGGCGGCCAGCGCCGCGACACCTTCTTCGTAGCTGCCCAGGGTATGGCCGATCTGCATGCGCACGCCGCGGGCGCTGAGGGCGCGGATCAAGGCATCGTGCCCGGCGATTTCCGGCGCAATGGTGATCACCCGGATCGGCGCCAGGGCGAGATAAGCCTCCACTTCCGCCATCAACGCGGTGTGGGCGAAATTCGGTTGGGCGCCGAGTTTCCCGGGGTTGATATAAGGCCCTTCCAGATGCACGCCGAGCACCCGCGCGCTGCCGCCGGGCCGCTGTTCGCAGTATTCGCCGAGGGCCTTGAGCACCCCGGCGATTTCTTCGCTCGGTGCCGTCATGGTGGTGGCGAGCAGCGACGTGGTGCCGAAGCGCACGTGGGTTCGGGCGATCGTCTCGAACGCCGTCGCGCCCTCCATGATGTCCTTGCCGCCACCGCCGTGCACATGCAAGTCGATGAAGCCGGGCAGCAGATAGGGCAGGTCGTTGCTCGCCGGGTCGCAGGGCTGGCCTTCGATGGCCGCGACCTTGCCGTGTTCGTGGAACAGGCGGCCGCGTATCCAGCCGTTGGCGGTGAGGATGTTGTCTTCGGACATGGGAATTCTCTGGTCTCTAGCGCCGCAGCTCGGCGACAAAGTCGTAGTAGTCGTTGCGGCAATAGGTGTCGGTGACTTCGATGGGCGTGTTGTCTTCCAGGTAGCCGACCCGCGTCATCAGCAACATCGCAGTACCGGGGGCGATGCCCACCAGGGCGGCGAATTCATCCGAAGCGTTGATCGCCTGGATGTGCTGCAGCGCGCGAACGACCGGTTTGCCAATGCCATCGAGGAACTCGTACAGCGAATCGCCCACCGCCTGTGGCTTAGGAATGATCGATGCCGGCAGCGTGCTCATTTCAATCGCCATGACCGTGTCATCGGCCTTGCGCAAGCGCTTGAGCCGCGCGACTTTGTCGGTGGGCGACAGGCCCAGGCGGATCAGTTCTTCGTGGGTCGGCGGGGTGATCTCGCGCTCCAGCCATTGCGAACCGGGCACGAAGCCCTTGAGCCGGAGCATCTCGCTGAAGCCGCTGAGGCGTGACAGCGGTTGTTCCAGGCGCGGGGTGATGAACGTGCCCGAACCCTGGTTACGGCGGATCAGGCCTTGTTCGAACAGCACTTCCAATGCTTTGCGGGCGGTGACCCGGGAGATGCCCAGTTGTTCGCTGAGGCTGCGCTCGGACGGCATTGCCTGCTCGGCTTTCCATTGGCCGGCGTGGATGGCGGCTTCCAGGTTGCGGGCCAGTTGCAGGTAGAGCGGGGTGGGTTGGGTGTCGTCGGGGCGCAGGGTCTGGATGTCGTTCATGGGGGTGTCCGATGCGGTTTTTGTGGGCGTTGTCGCTCGGTAAGTGGGGTGGAAGCTAATACCACTTGAATACCATGTCAACGTGGGGTCTGGTTGGTTTTGGCGTGTTTCTGGGGTGTTTCGAGTGGGTTGGCTTTAAGTGGTATTAGAGGGCGGAGGAGGGTGTGTGAGCGTACGGCGTTGGGTGGTGGTTTCAGGAGGGCAGTGGTATGCATGGGTTGTAAATTAGGGGATTTGATATTTATTTTTTTGCGACCGGTGGGGGGCGGCGTGTATATCCGTTGCTGCGGTAACGGCTGCTTAGGGTTCCGCCCTTACGGCGGGTCACTTTTTTCAGACGCCAAAAAAGTAACCAAAAAGGCTTTGCCCCACCACTCGGCACCTCGCCTGGGCTCGGTGTGCCCTCACTCCGGCATTGCTCCGTGGGCCCGCCGCGAAGGGCCATCCATGGCCCAGCGCGGCTACCTCGGCATCCTTGCCGAGGTGCCCACTGCGCAACGCCTGCGTTCGGCCATCGTGGTTAACGGGGCGCTGAGATCAAAGTCAAAAGCACAGCAAGAGCAAGAGCAAGAACCGGCCTATCTTTGGCGGTGGTACTTCGATCCATCTGTGGGAGCGAGCCTGCTCGCGAACCGGACTTTCAGTTGATGAATATGTTGGCTGTACCAGCCTCTTCGCGAGCAAGCTCGCTCCCACAGGGGCTGTGGCGTACGCAAATTTTGTAGCTGCTGAAGACCCAATGTGGGAGCGAGCTTGCTCGCGAAGGCGGAGTGCCTCTCGATGAAGATGCCGGATTTGCCGGCCTCATCGCGAGCAAGCTCGCTCCCACAGGGGCTGTGGCGTACGCAAATTTTGTAGCTGCTGAAGACCCAATGTGGGAGCGAGCTTGCTCGCGAAGGCGGAATGTCAGTTGATGAAGATGCTGGCTGTGCCGGCCTCTTCGCGAGCAGGCTCGCTCCCACAGGGGGGCTGCGGTGTGCGCAAATTTTGTAGCTGCTGAAGATCGAATGTGGGAGCGAGCCTGCTCGCGAAGGCGGAATGTCAGTTGATGAAGATGCCGGATTTGCCGGCCTCATCGCGAGCAAGCTCACTCCCACAGGGCTGTGGCGTACGCAAATTTTGTAGCTGCTGAAGACCCAATGTGGGAGCGAGCCTGCTCGCGAAGGCGGAGTGCCTGTCGATGAAGATGCCGGATTTGCCGGCCTCATCGCGAGCAAGCTCGCTCCCACAGGGGCTGTGGCGTACGCAAATTTTGTAGCTGCTGAAGACCCAATGTGGGAGCGAGCTTGCTCGCGAAGGCGGAGTGTCAATCGATGAAGATGTTGGCTGTACCAGCCTCTTCGCGAGCAGGCTCGCTCCCACAGGGGTTGTGGCGTACGCAAATTTTGTAGCTGCTGAAGATCGAATGTGGGAGCGAGCCTGCTCGCGAAGGCGGAATGTCAGCCGATGAAGGATGCTGGCTGTACTGGCCTCTTCGCTAGCACCATTACCGGCCGTTACCGCAGCAACGGATATGTACCCAATTCAGCTTCCAAAAAGACTACCCGGAATCTGTGGGAAACATCCCCGAACAGATGAGTGGTCTGTCAGACGCCCAGAAATTTCCGACATGTTTTTAAGGTTGTCCCTCGGAAGTCAGGGCTCTAGTCTTCATGCGTCGCTGCCAATTCAGCGACCGGACGTGAGAATCCGAGCATCTCTAGGCGCACAGGCGCCCACCATACAAATGCAGGCGCTCCATCTCCAGGAGCAAGACCATGATCAAAGAAACCCCAAACCCGCCAAACCCCGCCGATCGCGCTATGGACCAAAATCCCAAGCCCGACGACAGCGACTCAGCCCCCCAACCCTCGACCCAACTGTTCAACGTGACGGACTGCATCGACACGGAAACCCTGCTAGCCAACCTCAGCGAAACCCTGGCCTCGGCCAATGCAATGCTCAGCGACTTGGCATTCAATCTCGACGGCTCACGACGGCACGTGGCATTGGGAGTGGTGCAGATGATAGAGCTAGGGGAGTTGCTGACGAACAAGGCCTTGGATCGGGTCGAGCTTCGAACTTGATGCCATAAGGAATGGCCTCATCCCTTGCACGATGCGGGAACGCCAGGCCCCCTGTGGCGAGGGAGCTTGCTCCCGCTGGGTTGCGAAGCGACCCCAAGGCCAGCAACTCAATCTGCCTGATACACCGCGCTGTCGGGTCTTGGGGCTGCTGCGCAGCCCAGCGGGAGCAAGCTCCCTCGCCACAAGAGCTTTCTCTCCACAGGGAAAATGGGGTTACGGGCGAATCTCGATCATCGTCCCATCCGGCACCAGGTTCCACACCTCACGCATATCCACATTGCGCATGGCGATGCAGCCATCGGTCCAGTCCAGCGTATGGAACAACTGCTCAGGGTTCTCCTCCGAATCCGGCGTGCCGTGGATCATGATCATTCCCCCCGGCTCCACGCCTTCGCGGCGGGCGCGGGCGGCGTCGCTGATGTTGGGGTAGGAAATGTGCATCGACAGGTAGAAGCGCTCGCTGGTCTTGCGCCAGTCCAGCCAGTAGAAACCCTCGGGGGTGCGCTTGTCGCCTTCGATCAGCTTGGGGCCTTTCTTGGCACCCTTGCCCAGGGAGATGCGATAGGTCTTCAGCGGCTTGCCGTCGTTGATCAATTGCAATTGATGGGCGGACTTCAGCACCAGGACTTTTTCAATGACCTTGCCGTTATAGGTTCCCACGGCGGCGGCTTGGGACACAGCGGTGAACGACAGGCAGAACAGGACAAGCAACCAGCGCATTAAAACGATATCCCTAGAGGTGTCGCGACTATATTGATGTTCAGGTATTGGCAGGCTGGGCCAGCGGCGGTATCGACTCGGATCGTACCGGGTAATCCTCGGCCTGTCGGTCCGCGTAAAAGTATTCCAGGGTACGGCCCACCGTGCGGAAAGCCAGTTCGTCCCACGGAATCTCGGTCTCTTCGAACAGCTTCACTTCCAGGCTCTCGGGCCCGGCGGCAAAATCCATGTCGACCAGCTCTGCGCGGAAGAATACATGCACCTGGCTGATGTGCGGTACGTCGATCAGCGTATAGATGCTCAGGTTTCGTACCCGGGCGCAGGCTTCCTCGGCGGTTTCACGGACGGCGGCCTGCTCGACGGTCTCGCCGTTTTCCATGAAACCCGCCGGCAACGTCCAATAACCGCGGCGCGGCTCGATGGCGCGGCGGCATAAAAGGACTTTGCTACCCCAGGTCGGTACACATCCGGCAACGATATTGGGGTTCTGATAATGGATGGTGTGGCAGGTGTCGCAGACGAAGCGCAGGCGCGAGTCGCCCTCGGGTATGCGCTGGGTCACCGGGTTACCGCACTGGCTGCAGAATTTCATGCTTGGATTCCTGGAGGCTGCGCCTATCTTGGCGTGTGCGGGCGGGTATCGGCAAGTTGTCGTTTCGCGACATGACGTGGTCCCGGGGCTTGGGCCGCCTGGCTGATTGGTGCATGATGCTAGGCAGCGAATAAATCGAGAAGTCTCATGCTGGACGAGCTACTGCATCGAGTAAGCAACCATACGCCGCGCGATCTGGAGACCGATCGGCGTTTCCCCGAAGCGGCGGTGCTGGTGCCGATCACCCGCAGCGACGAGCCGGAACTGGTCCTGACTTTGCGCGCCAGTGGGCTCTCGACCCACGGCGGCGAAGTGGCTTTCCCCGGCGGGCGCCGCGACCCTGAAGACCCGGACCTGATCTTCACTGCCTTGCGCGAAGCCGAAGAGGAAATCGGCCTGCCGCCTGGCCTGGTGGAAGTGATCGGCCCTCTCAGCCCGCTGATTTCCCTGCATGGCATCAAGGTCACCCCCTATGTCGGGGTGATTCCCGATTACGTCGAGTACCAGGCCAACGATGCCGAGATCGCCGCGGTCTTCAGCGTGCCGCTGGAGTTTTTCCGCAAGGACCCGCGCGAGCACACCCACCGCATCGATTACCAGGGGCGCAGCTGGTACGTGCCCAGTTATCGCTTCGGCGAATACAAGATCTGGGGCCTGACGGCGATCATGATCGTCGAGCTGGTCAACCTGCTGTACGACGCGGGTATCGACCTGCACACACCGCCCAACAGTTTCATCAATACCTGACGCCCCGAGGACTTCCATGAAATACCGCCTGGGCGATGCCCGTGTCGAAACCCACCCACAGAGCTGGGTTGCGCCCAACGCCACGCTGGTGGGCAAGGTCCGCCTCGAAGAAGGCGCCAATGTCTGGTTCAACGCCGTGCTGCGCGGTGACAACGAACTGATCCTGATCGGCAGGAACAGCAACGTGCAGGACGGCACGGTGATGCACACCGACATGGGTTTTCCGCTGACCATCGGCACCGGCGTGACCATCGGCCACAACGCGATGCTCCACGGCTGTACGGAGGGGGACTACAGCCTGATCGGCATTAACGCGGTGATCCTCAATGGCGCGAAGATCGGCAGGAATTGCATCATCGGCGCCAACTCGCTGATTGGCGAAGGCAAGGAGATTCCCGATGGTTCGCTGGTGATGGGCTCGCCGGGCAAGGTCGTGCGCGAGCTGACCGAGGCCCAGAAGAAGATGCTCGAAGCCAGCGCGGCGCACTATGTGCACAACTCGCAGCGTTATGCCCGCGACTTGGTCGAGCAAGAACAATGAACCCGGCCGAACGTCCGGTTCCCTCGCCCTGCGTGAACATCTGCGCGCTGGATGATGACGACATCTGCACCGGCTGCCAGCGCACCGTGGCGGAAATCACCCGCTGGAGCCGAATGGACAATGAGGAGCGGCGCGGCGTCCTGGCGTTGTGTCACGAACGGGCCAAGGCCAGTGGGTTGGTTTGGATGTTGCCGGCAAAACCCTGACGTTCCGCTGTGGCGAGGGAGCAAGCTCCCTCGCCACAAAAGCATTCACAACGCTTTAGCTGCCCGCCGCCCCAGCCACCAATCCAATCCCACCACCCCCAGCGCGATCCCGACAAACCCCGCCAATATCCCCCCGGCGTTGATCAGTACCTGTGGATAACCCAGAGTCGCCACATCAATGAAAGGGTAGGGGTAGGCCGCCAGCAGATTGCCACGCAGCAGGATATAACCGAAGTACACCAAGGGATAAAGCATCCACAGCCCGATGTGGCGCAGGCGCAAGCTGCCCTTGGGCACGCAGAACCACCAGTAGCCGATGAACAGCACGGGCATCACGTCATGCAACAGTTCGTCGGCGATGAACTGCCAGCCTTCGGGTTGCCAGAGATGGCGCAGCAGCAGGCTGTAGGCCAGGCCGACCAGGGCAATGCTCACGGCGATGCCGCTGCATACCGCTGGCCCGAGGAACCAGCGCCGCGCCGCTGAATCGCGGTGGGTCAGTTCGAAGCTCAGCACCACGGCCACCAGCGTGTTGGTCAGCACCGTGAAAAAACTGAAGCAATTCACCAGCCCGCCCAGCAGGCTCGCGCCCAATTCCCAGCGTCCCAGCAAGATCAGATACAACTGGATGCTCAGTCCCGCCCAGCCAAGCAGTGCCGCCATCGACACGAAACCGCGCCGCAGGGGAATTCCAACGCCCACGACTCAGACCGGCCGTTTCGTGCGCATCAGCTTGATGTACAGGCGCTCGACTTTTTCCCGCGCCCACGGTGTCTTGCGCAGGAAGGT
The DNA here is from genome assembly GCF_051132085.1 of Pseudomonas sp. R1-15. Taxonomy (NCBI): domain Bacteria; kingdom Pseudomonadati; phylum Pseudomonadota; class Gammaproteobacteria; order Pseudomonadales; family Pseudomonadaceae; genus Pseudomonas; species Pseudomonas sp. R1-15. Next base: position 1,180,493 of record NZ_CP071660.1, read on the forward strand.
CAGGCTCGACTTGATGCTGGGGTCGCTCTTGAAACAGCGGATATCGATGCGTTCGGCCAGGCCCGACCACTCGTAGTGTTGCACCAGGGCATTGAGGATCTGCTCCAGCGTCACGCCGTGCAGTGGATTGTCGTTGTGTTCGGTCATGAAGCCTGTACACCAGGTAAGTGATATGCCGCGCACCTTAGCCGAGGTGCCGTTCGGGTGGAAGCGCCGCGCTTTGAAAGCAGTGGCCGCGTCGTTGAAGCCCGTTTGACTGTTACCGAATCCGAAAGGATCCATGTTGGTAAAAGCGCTTTCTCTATTTGTAACAGAACATTATCCTTGCGCAGCCAGCTGAAACGCTTCTCCTGCCGAGCCAGAGCCTTTGCGTTACAGCTATTCCCATTGAAAGATCCAAAGAACGCTCAATGTCCTGACCCTGAAAGACAGCGCTGTCTTAATGAGTTCCTGTGGGAGCGAGCTTGCTCGCGATAGCGACTGCACAGCAAACATTGAAGCCGACTGACACGCCGCCATCGCGAGCAAGCTCGCTCCCACAGGGGATCGCGGCAACCGAATTTGCTTTTTTCAACTGAACCATGCCCCGCCAGGATCGTCATCTAAAGTGACACCTTGCGCAGGACTCTTTAAAACGTCACGGAGATACGCACTATGAGCACTGAGGGTGCTTTGAGTCGAAGCCGTCTGCTACCGAGCCTGCTCGGCATTCTGCTTCTATTGATGGGCCTGGCCCTGTTGGCCGGGGGAATCAAGCTGAGCACGCTCGGCGGCTCGCTGTATTACCTGCTGGCCGGTATCGGCCTGGCGCTCACCGGCGTCCTGCTGATCCTGGCCCGCCGTGCGGCGTTGGGGCTGTACGCGCTGGTGCTGTTCGCCAGTACCGTGTGGGCCCTGTGGGAAGTGGGCCTGGACTGGTGGCAACTGGTGCCGCGCCTGGCGATGCTGTTTGCCCTGGGCATCGTCTTGCTGCTGCCATGGTTCCGCCGCCCGTTGCTGACTGCCGACGCGTCGCCGATGGGCACCCGCGCATTGGGCGCTGCGGTGATCATCGCCGGTATCGCCGCGCTCGCCAGCCAGTTCACCAACCCGGGTGAAATCAAGGGCCAACTGGACCGCGACAGCGTGCCGGGCATGGCCAACACCGCACCGGCGATGCCGGACGGGGACTGGAACTCCTACGGCCGCAGCGCCCACGGCGACCGTTATTCGCCGCTGGCGCAGATCACCCCGCAGAACGTCGGCCAGTTGAAGGAAGCCTGGACGTTCCGCACCGGTGACCTGCCAGGGCCGAACGACCCGGGCGAGACTACCGCTGAAAACACCCCGCTCAAGGCCAACGGCATGCTCTACGTGTGCACGCCGCACAGCCAGGTGATTGCACTGGAGCCTGAAACCGGCAAGGAAATCTGGCGTTTCGATCCGAAGCTTTCCACGCAGAACGCGGAAAACTTCAAGGGTTGGGCCCACATGACCTGCCGCGGTGTGAGCTATCACGATGACGCCGTGTACGCCTCGGCCGAGCAGAGCCCGACCGGCACCGCCAGCACCGCGCCGGCCAGCACCGTGTGCCCACGGCGGATCTTCCTGCCAACCGCTGACACCCGCCTGATCGCCCTCAACGCCGACACCGGCAAGATGTGCGAAGACTTCGGCGACAAGGGCCAGGTCGACCTGACCGCCAACATCGGTGGTTTCACCGCCGGCGGTTACTACTCCACCTCGCCGCCGGCGGTCACCCAGAACCTGGTCGTGATCGGCGGCCACGTCACCGATAACGTTTCCACTGACGAGCCAAGCGGTGTAATCCGTGCCTACGACGTGCACACCGGCAAGCTGGTATGGAACTGGGACAGCGGCAACCCGGACGACACCACGCCGATTGCCGAAGGCCAGACCTACACCCGCAACTCGCCAAACATGTGGTCGATGTTCAGCGTCGACGAAAAACTCGGCATGCTCTACCTGCCGATGGGCAACCAGACGCCCGACCAGTTCGGTGGTTTCCGCACGCCCGAGTCGGAAAAATACGCTGCCGGCCTGACCGCGCTGGACATCGCCACCGGCAAGGTGCGCTGGTACTTCCAGTTCACCCACCACGACCTGTGGGACATGGACGTCGGCGGCCAGCCGACCCTGATGGACCTCAAGACTGCTGATGGCGTGAAACCGGCCGTGCTGGCTTCGACCAAGCAGGGCAGCATCTACGTGCTGGACCGCAGCAACGGCCAGCCGATCGTGCCAATCAAGGAGATCCCGGTGCCGCAAGGCGCGGTGGAAGGCGACTTCACTTCGCCGACCCAACCGATGTCCGACCTGAACTTCGTGCCGCCGGTCCTTAAGGAGCGCGACATGTGGGGCGTGACCCCGTTCGACCAGATGCTGTGCCGGATCGACTTCAAGTCGCTGCGCTACGAGGGCATGTTCACACCGCCGTCGTTGCAGGGCTCGATCGTCTATCCAGGCAACTTCGGTGTGTTCGACTGGGGCGGTATCTCGGTGGATCCGGTGCGCCAGATCGCTTTCGTCAACCCGAGCTACATGGCGTTCAAGTCGAAACTGGTGCCGGCGGCGGAAGTGGCCGGTGGCCCGGGTCGCAAGAGCGAAACCGAAGGCGTGCAGCCGAACAAGGGCGCGCCGTACGGCGTAATCCTCGAGGCGCTGCTTTCGCCAATGGGCCTGCCTTGCCAGGCACCGGCCTGGGGTTATGTGGCGGCCGTCGACCTGACCAACAACAAAACCCTGTGGAAGCACAAGAACGGCACCGTGCGCGACAGCTCGCCGGTTCCGATCCCGCTGAGCATGGGCGTTCCGAGCCTGGGCGGCACGTTCACCACCGCCAGTGGCCTGGCGTTCCTGAGCGGCACGCTGGACCAGTACCTGCGCGCCTATGACGTGAAGAACGGCAAACAGCTGTGGGAAGGCCGCCTGCCCGCCGGCGCCCAGACCACGCCGATGACCTACACCGGCAAGGACGGCAAGCAATACGTGCTGGTCGTAGCCGGCGGCCATGGCTCGCTGGGGACCAAGCAGGGTGATTATGTGATCGCCTACAAGCTGCCGGATTAAGCAGAACCGCGCCCAAGAAAAAGGCGACACCCTTGTGGGTGTCGCCTTTTTTTTGTGCCGCGCGGAGTCTTTGTGAACGCAGGCCTTTTAGCTTCTGCCTTTTGTGGCGAGGGAGCTTGCTCCCGCTGGATGCGTCAGCATCCCCTGCGGTGTAATGGCTGACAAAGCAAGGGGGCTGCTTCGCAACCCAGCGGGAGCAAGCTCCCTCGCCACGGGGTTTTATGTACGAGGTTTTACAGTTCGATCTTGACCGCCTGCGAAGCACGGGTTGCCTTGGCGCGGGCGGCTTCGATGGATTCGTCGCGGGCCAGGGCTACGCCCAGGCGGCGCTGGCCGTTGACTTCCGGCTTGCCGAACAGCCGCAGGGCGGTGTCCGGTTCGCTCAGGGCGGCGCCGAGGTTGGCGAAGGCGGTCTGCGTCGACTGGCCTTCCACCAGAATCACCGCCGAAGCCGATGGGCCGAACTGGCGGATCAGCGGAATTGGCAGACCCAGAATGGCGCGGGCGTGCAGGGCGAATTGCGACAGGTCCTGGGAGATCAGCGTCACCAGGCCGGTGTCGTGCGGGCGCGGCGAGACTTCGCTGAACCACACCTGGTCACCCTTGATGAACAGTTCGACGCCAAACAGTCCACGACCACCCAAGGCCTCGGTCACTGCCTTGGCGACGCGCTCGGATTCGGCCAGGGCCACCGGGCTCATGGCCTGTGGCTGCCAGGATTCCTGATAGTCGCCCTTTTCCTGACGGTGACCGACCGGTGCGCAGAACGTGGTGCCGCCGACGTGGCGCACGGTAAGCAGGGTGATTTCGTAGTCGAAGTCGATGAAACCTTCAATGATCACCCGGCCCTTGCCGGCGCGGCCACCTTCCTGGGCGTAGTCCCAGGCTTTCTGCACGTCATCGGCACTGCGCAGAAGACTCTGGCCCTTGCCCGAGGAACTCATGACCGGCTTGACCACGCATGGGAAACCCAGGGTCTCGACGGCCTTGCGGTAGTCTTCCACGGTGTCGGCGAAGAAATACGGCGAGGTCGGCAGGCCGAGTTCTTCGGCGGCCAGGCGGCGGATGCCTTCGCGGTTCATGGTCAGTTGCGCGGCGCGGGCGGTAGGGATCACGGTGAAGCCTTCGGCTTCCAGTTCCACCAGGGTCGCGGTGGCGATGGCTTCGATTTCCGGCACGATGTAGTGCGGCTTCTCGGCCTCGATCACTGCGCGCAGGGCCGCGCCGTCGAGCATGTTGATCACGTGGCTGCGGTGGGCCACTTGCATGGCCGGCGCGTTGGCGTAACGATCCACGGCAATCACTTCAACGCCCAGGCGCTGCAGTTCGATTACCACTTCCTTGCCCAGCTCACCGCTGCCACACAACAAAACGCGGGTCGCGGTGGGCGACAATGGGGTTCCGATACGGGTCATCTGAAGGTCCTCAAACAGGAGCGGATCATCGGGGCGCGCGCCGGGCGAGCTTCCCATGGGGAGAAAGCGCGGCATTTTACATGAACCGCGTCAGCCGGCGACGGCCTGTTTGCGCAGACGCCAGGCCATGATCAGCCAGACGGCCGTGACCCCGGCGAATTTCGACAGCAGGGCGGTGATGACCACGCCTGGCGTGAGGGCGTCGATCAGGCCGAAAAAGATGAAGGTATCCAGGGGAATACTCAGGGCCGAGCTGATCCACAATCGATCGTGCAACGGGCGCTTGGTGACGCTGAACACCAGCCAGTCGATGCATTCGGACACTGCGAATGCCGTGGCGCTGGCCAGGGCGATGGTTGGGTCGGAGGTGACGTAGGACAGCACCAGCGCCACCAGCATCGCCGCAATGGCACCATGGCCGAAGCGGGTCTGCACCATGTCGCGCAGGACGAACACCAGGCCACCCCAGGCTGACCAGATAATGTCCAGGTGCGGCGCGGCGGAGAACGCGAAGTTGATCAGCACGACGCTGCCGATGTAGGCGATCAGGAAAAGCATGGGGCGGGGTACCTGGTGGGTTGGATGTCGGGTAACGACTCCGTGGCGAGGGAGCTTGCTCCCGCTGGGCTGCGAAGCAGCCCCCAAAGCAGTCACCTCGATTTATCTGATCCACCGAGTTGTCAGGTTTTGGGTCTGCTGCGCAGCCCAGCGGGAGCAAGCTCCCTCGCCACGGAGGTTGTGTCCAGTCAGTGGGTAAAGGTTACTTCAGCACCGCCAGACCCTCAATCTTCCTCATTGTCATCAAGCTTCCAATACCCCACCGCCTTGATGAAATCCTGGTCCAGCCCTTTCTCCTCCAGCAACACTTTGCGAATCTGCCGCGACACTTTGCTCTCGGTCGCGACCCAGGCGTACAGCTTGCCACCAGGCATTTCCAACTGCTGGACGGTGCGAAGCAGGCTGTCGCGGTGGCCTTCGCGCAGTACCCAGATCACTTGCACCTGGGCCGGGCTGTGAAGGATCTGCTGTTCGGCGCCGTTTTCCACTTCCACCACCACCAGTGCCCGCCGGTTGGCTGCCAGGCCTTCGAGACGTCGGGCGATGGCGGGCAGGGCGGTTTCGTCGCCGATCAGCAAGTAGCTGTCGAAAATATCCGGCACGATCATCGAGCCCCGTGGCCCGGCGATGTTCAGGTACTGCCCGGGCGCCGCCTGGGCCGCCCAGGTTGAAGCAGGGCCGTCGCCGTGGAGGACGAAATCGATCTCCAGCTCCAGGGCGTCCAGGTCGTAGCGGCGCGGGGTGTAGTCGCGCATCTCGGGCATCGGGCCCTGGGCCTTGCCGGCGCCGGGGTTGAAGTTTTCCAGGGCGGCGTGTTCTTCGGCGTTCTGCGGGAACAGCAACTTCACGTGATCGTCCGTGCCGAGGCTGACGAACCCGGCCAGTTCCGGTCCGCCGACGGTGATGCGGCGCATGCGTGGTGTCAGGTCTTGCACCCGCAGCACTTGCAGGCGGCGGCGTTTGATTTCGTGGCTGACGCGGTGGATGGTGTCTGGATCGACTTCAGTCATGCTTTTACTCCGAAACAGTTGGACGGCGAGGGCCGTCGACAATGGCTTTGGCGGTGTCGTTGAGCAGGTCGCGTACCCGCAGGATCTCTTCCGGGCTCCAGCGACCATGGTGCATCTGCAAGGCGTGGCGCAGGTTGTGGACCGCCTCGTGGATTTCCGGCGGCCGATCCTGGCCGCGCAGCGAACGCTTGCTGACTTCGATGCGCATCCGTACGCCGTCCAGCGCCACGGCCTGGTCTTCAAGGGATAGACGTCCGGCATCGGTGACGCTGTAGCGTTTTTTTCCGCCATCGGCATCGCCGCTGACCATTTCGCTTTCTTCGAGGAAGGTCAGGGTCGGATAGATCACGCCGGGACTGGGGCTGTAGGCGCCGTCGAACATGCTTTCGATCCGGCGGATCAGGTCATAGCCGTGGCAGGGTTGTTCCGCAATCAGTGCCAACAACAGCAGTTTCAGGTCGCCCGCGGCGAAAACACGCGGCCCGCGACCGCCGCGCTCACGGCTTGCCGCACGTTTGTCGAAGCCGTCGTGGGCGGCGTGTTCGCGGTGAGGGTGGGAATGCGGGTCTCTCATCGGTCTGTCCTCAGAAATTCTTAAGATAGAACTTAAGATATATCTTTAGACGATGCACGCATGTTTTTTATAAATCCGACGAGCAGCCGGATTCGCCCGACGGCGCAGCGTTGAGCGCGATGGGTTATCAGAAGCTGAAATGGCGGTTGCTCAGCGGCTCGTCACCAATGGCTGACATTGGGTGTGGCTGCCCGGTTGCAAATAGGCCGAGAGAAACGGCGCCATGCCCTTGAGCACCTGTACCGGCAAGGCCGAGGTGAACTTGAAGTTCTGTGCCGAGGCGCCCGGTACGAAGGCGGTCAGGGTGCCGAAATGGCTGTCGCCGATGTAGAACACGAACGTGGCGGTGCGGTTTATCGATTTGGAACTGATCACCCGTCCGCCTGAGCCGACGGCTTCGATGCGGTTGTCGCCGGTGCCGGTCTTGCCGCCCATGGCCAGCGGCGTGCCGTCGGCCAGTTTGAAACTGCCCGCGACACGTTTCGCGGTGCCGGCGTCCACCACTTGCGACAGGGCGCCGCGCAAGGCCCGGGCCACTTCCACCGGCATCACCCGCTTGCCGTTGTCCGGATCGCTGACCAGCCGCGTTTCGTAAGGCGTGTCGACGGCAAACTGCAGGCTGTCGACACGCAGCGCCGGCTGGCGGATGCCGTCGTTGAGGATGGTCCCTACCAGTTCCGCGAGGGCGGCGGGGCGGTCGCCGGAGCTGCCGATCGCAGTGGCAAGCGACGGCACCAGATGGTCGAACGGATAGCCGACTTGCTGCCAGCGCTGATGGATATCCAGGAAGGCTTCGACCTCCAGCATGGTGCGGATGCGGCTGTCGCGGGCGCTCTTGTGCCGGCTCTTGAACAGCCAGCTGTAGACCTCCTGGCGCTCGAACTGGCTGGCCTTGACGATCTGGCTGAACTTGGCGTCGGGGTTGTTGAGCAGGTAGCCCACCAACCACAAGTCCAGTGGATGGACCTTGGCGATGAAGCCTTGGTCCGGCAGGTCATAGGCGCCGGGGCCGTAGCTTTGGTAGAGCCGCTGCAGACGCTCGTCGGTGAGCTTTTCGGCGCTCTTGGCGTTTTTCAGATGGGCGCGTACGAAGCGGTTGAAACTCTCCTGGCTGTCGTTGGGAAAGAAATAGCGGTGCACGGCGGCGAGGCGGATCGCGGTGGGACGCATGCCGTCGAGGAAGGTTTCGAGGCGCTGGGCGGTGTCCTTTTTCTGGTATTTCTTCCAGAACCTGAGCAGGAACGAGGTGCCTTCGCGATCGGCGAACTGGGCCAGGTATTCCTGGCGGCGCGGGTCCTTGTCATCCTTGAGCAGTTCGGAGCTGTTGTTGGGACCGGCATAGGTGGCGTAGCGCACCAGGTCGCGCATCAGGCGAATGAACGGCAGGTTGATCGATTCGCGCAGGGCGTCGCGCAGGGTCGGCAGGCGACCGTCGTCTTCCCTGCGAAAGTTATGAAAGGTGTGCAGCCCGCCGCCGGTGAAAAATGCCTCGCCGGGGCTGGCAGAGTAGGTGCGGTCGAGTGCCGCTTCGAGCATTTTCGGCAGGCTGCGGTCGGTGTTTTCAATCAGGTAGTCCACCGCCCAGCGCGAGAGGCGGTCCTGGTCGGCGATCTCGGTTTTCTTCAGTTGCGCCGGGGTCTGTTGGGCGTAGCGCTCGTGCAATTCGGCGATGATCTGCAGGTAGGTGGTCAGCACCCGCAACTTGGCGGTGGAGCCCAGTTCCAGCTTGCTGCCCTCGTTGATGTCGAAGGGCTGGTCGGTGCTGTCGGTCTGTACCCGCACACGCGAACCGTCCGGCGTCAGTTCCAGCAGGGTAAAGCTGTAGCGCACCTGCGTGGTGCTGGTGGGGGTCAGCAGGCGCTCTCCCATCAGGCCGATCTCGGCGGCGAACGCCGGGTCGGCCAATCGCTTGAGGTACTCGGTGGCCTGGGCCTGCAATTCGCTTTGCAAGGTGCTGGTGGCCGACAGGTCGAGGCGATCAAGGTCGTACAGCGGACGATTGAGCAGCGTGGCGAGACGACTGCGGGCGGCGCTGATGCCCTTGTTGGTTTCGTTGGGCTGGATCGTCGGCTGCTGCACCCAGTCGCGATAACTGACTTTGCTCGCCAGGGCGGCCTCGGCCAGGGCCGCATCGATCACGCCGTTCTGCGCCAGCAGCCGGATGTGGCTGTCAGTCAGGCGAGCGAGTTCATCGTGACCCTTCGATAGGTAATGGGAAGGCCGTCGCTGGGCGATCATCAACGAGAGCATTTCCCGCAGGGCCAGGCCTTTTTGCGCCAGGCTCTCGGGGTCGGTGGCGGTGCTGAACAGGCGCTCGTTGGCCTTGTTGAAATCGGCGCCGTACCAGACCCTCAGTCCTTCCGCCATGCCATGGACTTCGCCATGACCCGGAACAGCGGAAAGCGGCACGCTGTTGAGGTAGTCGCGGATGACCCGCTGGCGGGCCTCGAGGGTTTGCGGGCCGGCCTGGTAGGCGCGCACGCTGGCGGAAATCATCTGGCGGATCTTCTCCGCCCCCGACACGGTCAGGCCCTCGGGGGAGTGCCGGTATTTCTCCAACTGCGTCGCCAATGTGCTGCCGCCCGCCGACTGGCCGGGCAAGCTCAGCAACTTGGCCACTTGCGACCAGGCCGCCATGCCGAAACGCGGCCAGTCCACCGCCGGGTTTGCCAGCGGCTGCTTGGGATCGAGCAGGAAGCGGTTCTCGATGAACAGCAGGCTCTGCACCACAAGCGGCGGGATGGCGTCGAAACTGGCGTACAGCTGTTGCGGGTATTTGAACTGATACACCGGCGCGGCGCGGCAATCGGTGATGGTCAGTCCGGCCTGGATCTTTTCCGCGTAGGGCACGAACAGGCCTTTATCGACATAGTCCATCAGCTCTGGGGAGAAACGGGCCTGGGCCTGGATCACATAGTCGCGCTTGATCAGTCGTGGCAGGAACTCCCCCAGCGAGCTGTAGCCCAATCGCCGGTCGAACGGACCCGCGCCAGGGTAGACGATGGCGTCGCTGGGCCCCGGTTGCACCGAATAGGTCAAGGACGCGGCGTACTTGCTGATCTCCCGGGCCTGGAACCGGGACGTGCGCATCTCCTTGGCCACGGCAAGGCCGACCACCACGACGATAATCAGCAACAACAACCAGAACGCCCGCCAGCCATGCCGTGCGCGGCGTTTTTTCGGGGGTAAAGGCGCTTCTTCCATACGTTCAGTCGGGACCACAGGTTTATTCGAATCGGTTTGCCACAAAGCGCCCATAGTCGACTGATCCATTCACGCAGATTGATCGGACTTGCTTGAAGCTTAGACGGTGGTTGGCGTGGGGGGAGGGAAATTGTGGGCATCTGAATCATGACGCGGTGAGGCCGCTGTGGCGAGGGAGCTTGCTCCCGCTCGGTTGCGCAGCAGCCGCAAGCTTTCACAAGCTGAAAGCGAGGGCGGCTTCGCCCCCCAGCGGGAGCAAGCTCCCTCGCCACAAAGGCGGTTAGAGCCATATCGCATCCCAGAGAGGGTAATCACCAACGCGTGTTACCAAGCCGGCGCGAAGAGGGTTGGCAATGATGTAGCGGGCGCAAGGCAACAAGTCCTGGTTATCGCGGATTGCCCTGTCATGAAATCCGTTTTGCCAGAAAGCGCCCTGCCTGCCCATGACTCGATTGATAGCGAGGGTGCTGCGGGATTTCACTGCCTGCATCACGTTGGGCAGTTGGGCTTGTTCCAATTGCAGCAGCCAATGCAGATGATCCGGCATCACGACCCAGGCGAGAGAATTGACCTGACATTGCTCATGCGCCAAACGCATTTCCGCAACCAGCAACCGGCCTAACTGCAAGTCGTTGAACAGAGGTGCGCGTCGGTGGACTACCGTAGTGACGAGGTAACCTCGCCCCGTATCCGAAGAGCGTCCGTGGCGAAGACGATGAGCGTTTGGACGGTGAGGACGCATTCCGTGCTTCCTTTGACTGGAGTAACTATTACGGTAGCTTCGCTCGTTCCGACCCGACGCGTTGATGACTGAGCGACTTTTCCGAAAACAACGTAGTCCCGTGGCGAGGGAGCTTGCTCCCGCTCGGTTGCGCAGCAGCCGCAAGCTTTCAAGAGCTGAGAAGCGAGGGCGGCTTCGCCACCCAGCGGGAGCAAGCTCCCTCGCCACGAGATGTAGGCTGAAAGTATTGTGCTAGAGCCATCGCCTGCGCCAACGCATGACCCTGCACCATCACTGTGCAATACTTGCCGCGTTCCTTGAACCGCTGTAATCGCAGATAATGCCTCTCCTTAAAGACGGTTTTTACTGCGGCATATCCCTGAATTTTCCAGGTTTTACAGTGAAACTCTCTGTTCTCTGCTTTTTATACTGCACGACCCGCTGATCTTGAGGACTTGTCCTACAGGACGGTCTGCCCACGAGGCAGGCCCGGTTTCGGCAAGGTTGCAGGCTTATCCGCCTGTGGCCTTGGAGACTCGGTGGTTAATCCAATAACAAGACGAGGTTGTATCCCTATGCCAGTCGGCAATCCTCTGCCCCATGGCGAGACCGCTCAGGGTGGTCCGCTCAAACGTGAGCTCGGCGAGCGGCATATCCGCTTGATGGCGCTCGGCGCCTGCATCGGTGTCGGGCTGTTCCTTGGTTCGGCCAAGGCCATCGAAATGGCCGGCCCGGCGATCATGCTGTCCTACATCATTGGTGGCCTGGCGATCCTGGTGATCATGCGCGCCCTCGGCGAGATGGCCGTACATAACCCGGTGGCCGGTTCGTTCAGCCGTTATGCCCAGGATTACCTCGGCCCGCTGGCAGGCTTCCTGACCGGTTGGAACTACTGGTTCCTCTGGCTGGTGACCTGTGTGGCGGAGATCACCGCGGTGGCGGTGTACATGGGCATCTGGTTCCCCGATGTGCCCCGCTGGATCTGGGCGTTGGCCGCACTGGTCAGCATGGGCTCGATCAACCTGATCGCGGTCAAGGCTTTCGGTGAGTTCGAATTCTGGTTCGCCCTGATCAAGATCGTGACGATCATCGCCATGGTCATCGGCGGCATCGGCATCATCGCCTTCGGGTTCGGCAACGATGGCGTGGCCCTGGGCATTTCCAACCTGTGGACCCACGGCGGCTTCATGCCCAACGGCGTGTCCGGCGTGTTGATGTCTCTGCAAATGGTGATGTTCGCCTACCTGGGCGTCGAGATGATCGGCCTGACCGCTGGTGAAGCGCGCAACCCGCAGAAAACCATCCCCAACGCCATCGGTTCGGTGTTCTGGCGGATCCTGCTGTTCTACGTCGGTGCGTTGTTCGTGATCCTGTCGATCTACCCGTGGAACGAAATCGGCACCCAGGGCAGCCCGTTCGTGATGACCTTCGAGCGCCTGGGCATCAAGACCGCCGCCGGCATCATCAACTTCGTGGTGATCACCGCCGCCTTGTCGTCCTGCAACGGCGGGATCTTCAGCACCGGTCGCATGCTCTACAGCCTGGCGCAGAACGGCCAGGCCCCGGCCGGTTTCGCCAAGACCTCGAGCAACGGCGTGCCGCGCCGAGCGTTGCTGTTATCGATCGCCGCGCTGCTGCTGGGCGTGCTGCTCAATTACCTGGTACCGGAGAAAGTCTTCGTCTGGGTCACCTCCATCGCCACCTTCGGCGCGATCTGGACCTGGGTAATGATCCTGCTGGCCCAGCTGAAATTCCGCAAAGGCCTGAGCGCGTCCGAGCGTGCGGCGTTGAAGTATCGCATGTGGTTGTACCCGGTCAGCTCGTACCTGGCGCTGGCATTCCTGGTGCTGGTGGTGGGCCTGATGGCGTACTTCCCCGACACGCGTGTGGCGCTGTATATCGGCCCGGCGTTCCTGGTGCTGCTGACGGTGTTGTTCTATACGTTCAAGTTGCAGCCGAAGGAACAGGTACAGGGTTCGATGCGTTCCGCATCGTAAGCCCGGCACTGTCGAAGAAAGCCCCGGCCGAATGACCGTAATGCGCTTCACCTGAGAAAAATGATGTACCTGTGGCGAGGGAGCTTGCTCCCGCTCGGCTGCGAAGCAGTCGTAAATCGGCGGGTGCGGTGTGTCTGATGCTCCGCATGTGTCAGGTTTTGGGGCCGCTTCGCGGCCCAGCGGGAGCAAGCTCCCTCGCCACGGGTTCGTCGATTGCCTTGAGGAACCTGACCCCCGCCTCGCGGCAACTGCCGAAGCGTTTTCCTGAACTGTCTCGCTCCTGTTATTTCTAACGCAAGACCGCGTGTTTAAGGCGTTGGACGTCATGTCCGGCGGCACTGACCGTTGGAGGGAGCATGAAAGCGATATGGAATGGTTTTTTCAGCTATTCACTCGTCGGATTGGCCAACACGCTGATCCACTGGCAGGTGTTCTTTGTGTTGCGCGTGGCGTTCGACCTCGATCAGTCAACGAGTAACTTCATCGCTTTTTGCCTCGCCGCGACATTTTCCTTTTATGCCAATGCGCTTTATACCTTCGAGGCCAAGCTCTCGGTGCCGGGTTATATGCTGTTCCTGTGTGTCATGGGCGCCCTTAGTTTCATCGTCGGGCATCTTGGGGATCGCTGGCAGTTGCATGGCCTGCTGACCGTCGCGGCGTTCTCGCTGTTGAGCCTGGTGCTCGGTTTTCTGTTTTCCCGGTTTGTCGTGTTTCGCGGACCTCGTCCATGAAGATTTCGCTGATCGTTCCGGTGTACAACGAAGAGCAGGCGATCAGCCTGTTCTACCAAAGTGTCCGCGAGCATCCGCAGCTCCAGGACCATAGCGTCGAGATTGTTTTCATCAACGATGGCAGCAGCGACCAGACTGCCGCACTGGCGCGTGAGATAGCGTTGGCGGACAGCCAGGTTGTGTTGATCGACTTCTCGCGTAATTTTGGCAAGGAGCCGGCCTTGTTTGCCGGGATCGAACACGCCAGCGGTGATGTGGTGGTCCCGATGGACGTGGATCTGCAGGATCCCATCGACGTCATCCCCCGGATGATCGAGCAATGGCACAAAGGCGCCGAAGTGGTGCTGGCCAAGCGTCGCAATCGTTCATCCGACAGTTACCTGAAGCGGCGCGGGGCGGCGCTGTTCTACCGCCTGCTCAATCGGATTGCCTACCCGCACATTGAACAGAACGTGGGCGACTTTCGCCTGATGGACCGCAAGGTCGTGGAGGTCATCAAGACCCTTCCCGAATATCAGTTGTTCATGAAAGGCGTTCTGTCGTGGGCCGGTTTCAACACCGTCATCATCGAATACGACCGCGCCGGCCGCGCCGCTGGCAACAGCAAGTTCAACGGCTGGAAGTTGTGGAACCTGGCACTCGAAGGCATCACTTCGTTCAGCACCGTGCCTTTACGGTTGTGGACTTACGTCGGCAGTTGCATTTCGTTGGTTTCGTTGCTGTATGCCGCCTATCTGATTGTGGACAAGTGGATCTTCGGAAACGATCTGCCCGGTTATCCATCGCTGATGACCGCGATCCTGTTCCTGGGCGGCGTGCAACTGATCGGGATTGGCGTGTTGGGTGAATACATCGGGCGCATTTATCTGGAGACGAAACATCGGCCTCGGTATGTCATCAAGGAAATGATCCAGGACGGACGACCCAAGATGCGAGATGAACCGTGAGCCAGTCCCAGTGGGCCAGGGTAATGACGCCACGGGAGGTGCTGCTGTTTTTCCTGGCGGCCAGTTTTCTTCATATCTTTCCCCTGGTTCAGGCTGATTATTTCTACAACGACGATAACTGGCGGGGGCTGGTGGCGGGCGAGGGCTGGCGCGAGGAAGGGCGGGTTGTCATCGAGCTGTTCTACAACGCCCTTTCGTTTGGTTCGAAGGCGCCGAATCTGTTTGCCTTGCCATTATTCATCGCCACCGCGGGCATCTCGTTTGCGCTGAGGTCGCTGACGTTTTTTTATTTCAAACGGCCGACGTTTGTTCATTGCCTGGTCGTCCTGCCGATCTGGTACAACCCGTTCTTCTTGCAGAACCTGTCCTACCACTACGACGGGCCGGCGATGGCATTGGGACTGGTGGCGCTTGTTTACGCCGTCATCGGGTCCAACGGCAGGGCCTGGCGAGACGTATGGATACCGGCATTGTTACTGGCCGTGGCCCTCGCGATCTATCAAGTGCTCATCGGTTTTTTTATCGCCATGTGTTGTGTCGAGTTGATCAGGCGGGTGTGGGAGGGCGAGCCGTCGGAGCAAGTACTGCGGTTCATTGCGCGCAGGCTTCTGGTCATTGTCGGCGGCGTGTTGGTCTATTACGTCACGGCTTATCAACTGATGACCGGAGCGCGTCAGGCGTTGCTGCCGCTGCAAGCCAGCAGTCTGATGGAAATGGGCAACCGGCTTTTTTTTCTTGCGCATCTGTTGGTTGAAGGGGCCCGACCTTGGGTCTGGAGCGGTGCGTTGCTCATGCTGGTCGGGTTCGCATGGGCAGGCATCGGGTTGTTCCGGCGCCCAGACCTGCTTTGGCGAAAAGCACTACTGTTGCTCGTTTATCTGTTGACCCTCCCAGTGCTCTTGTTCTGCATCCCTGGCATCACGCTGTTATTTGCCGAGTTCAACTACGGTGCCAGGACATTGGTGGCTTTTTCTGCGTTGTTATTGCTGACGTTCTTTCTGAGCCTGCAAATACTCACCCGTGTCCATGCAGGACTGGGACTGGTCTTGTTGATTCCGTTGTTGGCGATGTTGTCATTCTCCTTCGGACACGGCCGTGCCCTGTCGCTGCAAAAGGAACAGGAAGCCGTAGTGCTGGCTTCGCTGGCTTATGACATCAACCATTCGCCGCTGCGCGATAAAAGCCGTCTCTACATGGTCCCGGAACTGAAAGCCAACTGGCTCCCGGCCGCCAGCGGATTGTTCGCGGCGATGCCGGCTCAACGGTATGTGCTGGGCGTGGGTTACGTATTACTGCCGGAAAGCTTGCCGCGAGCGGGCATCACCAACGTGTATCTCGCCAAGGATGCAGAAGTGGTTGCCTCGATCCGGCGCGGGGATTTCCTGCCGGTGGTGTCTACTGGGTTTTATGACCTGTTTGTCATCAATGACAGCGGCTACATCTTCATGAAAAAACCGCAGGGTGATCCTGATGTGGCGCCCAAGTTGTGTTTGATGGTTGATATCGAGCGGTGTCGCTGAACGTCCGCGGCGGCTGGCAAACCGGGCGCTGGATTGTCCGATCCGCATTAGCAAACACAGCGCATCACCCCGTGGCGAGGGAGCTTGCTCCCGCTCGGCTGCGCAGCAGTCGCAATCGGGCTGGCGCGGTCTGACTGTTGTATCGCGGTGTCTGTATTGGGGGCCGCTTCGCGGCCCAGCGGGAGCAAGCTCCCTCGCCACAAGAGCGAATGCGAAGTTAAGCAGCCGCTATTTCCTGGGGCTCGAAACTGTCTGCCCGCGCCAACTGCCACATCCGTGCGTAGAACTCGCCGTTCACTTCACCGGTCAGCAGTTCCCCGGGTTTGAGGAAGACGTGCAGTTGGGAGAACAGCTTGATCTCGGTGGCCGACATGCGCCGCACCAGATGCTTGGGTTGCAGTTGCGAAGGATGGTCGAGGCCGGCGGCGGCGAGCATTTCGGCCAGGGCCTTGAGGGTGTTGCGGTGGAAGTTGTAGACCCGCTGGGCTTTGTCCGGGACGACCAGGGCGCGCTGGCGCAGGGTGTCCTGGGTGGCGACGCCGGTGGGGCATTTGTTGGTGTGGCAGCTTTGCGACTGGATGCAGCCGATGGCGAACATGAAGCCGCGCGCGGCGTTGGCCCAGTCGGCGCCGATGGCCAGGACACTGGCGATGTCGAAGGCACTGACAATCTTGCCGCTGGCGCCGAGCTTGATCTTGTCCCGCAGGTTCAGGCCCACCAAGGTGTTGTGCACAAACAGCAGGCCTTCGCGCAGCGGCACGCCGATGTGGTCGGTGAACTCCACCGGCGCGGCGCCGGTGCCGCCTTCCTTGCCGTCGACCACGATGAAGTCGGGCAGGATTCCGGTTTCCAGCATGGCCTTGGCGATGCCCATGAATTCCCACGGATGCCCCAGGCAGAACTTGAAGCCCACCGGTTTGCCGCCGGACAGTTCGCGCAGTTGCTGGATGAATTGCATCAATTCAATCGGAGTGGAAAACGCGCTGTGGCAAGACGGCGAAATACAATCCTCGCCCATGAGGATGCCCCGGGTCTCGGCAATTTCCCGGGTGACCTTGTGCTTGGGCAGAATCCCGCCGTGGCCCGGCTTGGCGCCTTGACTCATCTTTATTTCGATCATCCGCACCTGCGGGTTCTGCGCCTGAATTGCGAAGCGCTCCGGGTCGAAGCGCCCGTCGGAGGTGCGGCAACCGAAGTAACCGCTGCCCAATTCCCAGGTCAGGTCGCCGCCGTGTTCGCGGTGATAAGGACTGATGCTGCCTTCGCCGGTGTCATGGGCGAAATTGCCGAGCTTCGCGCCCTGGTTCAACGCCCGGATGGCGTTGGCACTCAGGGAGCCGAAGCTCATGGCCGAGATGTTGAACACCGACGCCGAGTACGGCTGGGTGCATTGCGGGCCGCCGACCGTGACGCGAAAGCCGCTGGGGTCGCTCAACGGGGCCGGGCGCATGGAGTGGCCGATGAATTCGAAGCCGGTCTGGTAAACGTCGATCAAGGTGCCGAACGGTTTGTCGGCGCTTTCGTTCTTGGCCCGCGAGTACACCAGCGAGCGCTGGGCGCGGGAAAAGGGCAGGGCGTCGCTGTCGGACTCGAGCAGGTATTGGCGGATCTCCGGGCGTATGCCTTCGACCAGGTAGCGGATGTTGCCCAGGATCGGATAGTTGCGCCGTACCGCGTGACGGCTCTGCAGCAGGTCGAACACCCCCAGCAGGCTCAGCAGCCCGGTCAACAGCACGACCGGCCAGAGCCAGTCGTGTTGCAGGAACGGCAGGCTGGCGAGGGTGAAGATCACACAGCCGGCGAAGAAGGCGTAGCGGCTCAGCAACGATAGGCTCATGCGGGTTCCTTGGGGGAGAGCGATTGGCGAGACATTAGCGTGGAATGCAACCCCGTGGCGAGGGAGCTTGCTCCCGCTCGGCTGCGCAGCAGTCGTAAAACCGGATCCTACGCAACGACTGGATTATTGCGACGGGCCATTTGGTGCTGCTGCGCAGCCCAGCGGGAGCAAGCTCCCTCGCCACAGGACTTGTTCGTGCTCACCCCGCCAATTTCATCTGCCGCACCGGCAGTTCCACCCGGAACGTCGTCCCGACGCCGACTTCGCTGCGCACGGTAATCTCGCCGTGGTGTTTTTTCACGATGCCGTAGGACAGCGACAGCCCGAGCCCCGTGCCCTGGCCGATGGGTTTGGTGGTGAAGAACGGGTCGAAGATTTTCTGCAGGGTTTCCGGCGGGATGCCCGAGCCATTGTCGGCGACTTCGATCCAGACGTTGTCGCCCTCGACCCCGTTGCGCAGGGTGATGGTGCCGCGCTCGGGGCCGATGGCTTGGGCGGCGTTGACGATCAGGTTCATGATCACCTGGTTGATCTGCGACGGCAGGCATTCGACTTCCGGCAACGGGCTGTATTGCTTGACCACGTCGGCCTTGTACTTGATCTCGTTGGCGACGATGTTCAACGTCGAATCCATGCCCTGCTGCAAATTGGCCATCTGCCATTCCTGGCTGGAGTCGACGCGGGAGAAGTCCTTGAGGTCCTTGACGATCTGCCCGACGCGAGCGATGCCGTCCTTGGATTCCTTGATCAGCACCGGAATGTCCTCCACCAGGAAGTCGAGTTCCACCTGTTCGCGCAGGCGCTTGAGTTCCGTCAGCAACTCCGGCGAGGCGATGGCTTGTTCGGCACTGCCGTAGGCCTGGAGCATTTCCTCGAGTTTGCTGAAATAGCCACCCAAAGCGCCGAGATTGGAAGAAATGAAGCCGATCGGGTTGTTGATTTCGTGGGCCACGCCAGCCGCCAGCTGACCCAGCGAAGCGAGCTTTTCCGACTGCACGAGCTGGCTTTCAAGCATCTTGCGTTCGTCGATTTCCATCTGCAGCAATTCGCTGGCCTGCTTGAACGCCAGGGTGCGTTGCTCCACCAGGTCTTCGAGCTTGTTCATTTTCAAACGGGCACGGGAAGTCATTTCCCATTTGGTGGTCAGGGTATTGGCCATCTGCTGGACTTCGATGTTGTCGAAGGGCTTTTTCAATATGAGCAGGCGGTCGTGGCCGTTCAGGCGATCGAGCAATTCGTCCCAGGAATAATCCGAATACGCGGTGCAGACCACCACTTGCAATTGCGGGTCGACTTTCCACAGCTCCTCGATGGTCTTGGCGCCGTCCCAGCCTTCGGGCATGCGCATGTCGACGAAGGCCAGGGCATAGGGAAGCTCCTTGGCCAACGCCAGTTGCAATTTGGCCAGGCCTTCCTGGCCACCGTAGGCCGAATCGAGTTCGAACACGGTGGCGGCGGGTTTCGGGGCCTCTCCAAACAGCGCGCTTTCCATGTCCTGCAAGTCGCTGTCGCTTTCGTCCTCCGGGGTCAGGATCTTGCGGAAATCTTCGTGGATGGCGGGCGTGTCATCAATCAAGAGGATGCGCCGGTTGCTCAGGCTGTTCATGGCTCACCTTCTGCGAGTTTCAAGGGCAGCTGCAATACAAACGTCGCCCCGGTACCTGGCCCCTCGCTGTGTGCGGTGAGGCGGCCGTTCATTTCAATCGCCGCCAGTGCGCAACTGTGCAGGCCGAACCCGTGGCCGTCCTTACGGGTGGTAAAACCGTGGGCGAAGATGCGTGTCATGTTCTCTTCCGGGATGCCTTCGCCTTCGTCCTTCACGCTGATCTGCAGGGTCTCATCGTCTACGACGGTGGCCTTGAGCGTCATGTTCCGTGCATGGTTGGAAACCCCGGCCATGGCGTATTTGGCGTTGCTGATCAGGTTGATCAGGATCAGTAGCAAGCGGTGTTTGTCGCCCATGATCCGCGGCACTTCGCCGTAGTCCTTGATGACCGTTACATGATGGCGGGTCAGGGCTCCCGAGTTCATGCGCAGGGCGTCTTCGAGCAGTTCGCTGACCACCAGGGGTTCCATCAGGCTGTTGGCGCCGGCATAGGATTGCTGCGTGGAGACGATGTCCTTGATGTGGTCCACGCTCTTGCTCAGTTGCGCGAGTTCGTCGGTCAGGCCTTGTTGTTCCACCGCGATGGCTTCCACCAACTGGTTGAGGTAGCCGGGCAGCAGCTTGCCTTTTTCGTCCTCGGTGAGGAAATGCCCCAGGTCGTGGTTGTGCTCGTTGATCAGGTTCATCGCCTTGCCCAGCCCCAGGGCCTTGCTGCTGCGCAGCTTGCGGCTGACCAGGTCGGCGGAGATGTTCACGCTGTTGAGCACGTTGCCGACGTTGTGCAATACGTTGGTGGCGATTTCCGCCATGCCGGCCTGGCGGGCGGTGTCCATCAATTCGCTCTGCGTGTCCTTGAGCTGGCGGGTGCGCTCTTCGACCCGTTGTTCGAGTTCGTCGTTGGCGGTTTGCAGCGCACTGTTGACCCGCTTGATCTCGCCGAAACTGCGCACCAGCCGAACCGCCAGCCAGATCAGGATCAGCACCAGGAAGGTTGCGAATACCAGCAACAGGATGTGGTTGCGCTGATGCTTGGTGGCGGCTTTTTCCTGGTCCGTTTCCAGCAGACTGGTGATGGTGTCCAGGCGGGCGGCCAGGGGGACGGCCTCGAAATCGCGCAGTAGCTGGTTGACCAGTGGTTGCTCGCGCAGGATCAGCGCAATGTGCCTGCGCAGGATTTCCACGGAGCTGACGAGCCCGTCCGGCAAGCGCTCCTTGTTGATATCCAGCTGGTTGAGGCCCATCAGGATTTCGGCAGCCTGATCCTGCGTGGTGATCTGCGCGAACTCCAGCGTGGCGAGCAGCAGGTCGTAGGTATCGATGGTGGCGCTCTGCAGCCGAAGCTTGTCGTTATCGGACAGCAGGGAGAACTGGCGCTGGATATCGTCTTCGGCGGTGGGCAGGAAAGCCAGGGAGTTGCGCAGCACCGCGTTATGGGACTTGAACTGTTCCACCAGGCGGGTTTTTTCCTTGAGCGCCTTGAGGTACTCGTCGCGCTGGGTCGACCAGAGCTCGGGCGCATGGCGGCCCGGCTCCGCCTCGATGGCGTCGAGGCGCTGCCACAGGCGCGTCATTTCATTGAGCGGCGAGACCAGCGGGTCGTAGTTGTGGCTCAGGGCGATTCGCGACTTGAGCACTTCGTTGTCCCAGATCCCGTCCTGCTGCTTGAGCAGGCGGATCAGGTCGCGCGATTCGATGTGCGAGGCGGCTTGCTGGGCGCCTGATTCGATGTACATGAACAACAGGATCGAAGCCAGCAAGACGCCGATGAAAGCCAGGCCGAGGCGGCGGGAGAGACTGTTCATAGCGGCTTGCCCTCCCATTCGCCAGTGAGGGTCTTGAGGAATTCGACGATCAGTTCGGTATCGTTTTTCAGCGGCTCACGGCCCAGCTGGTACTTGAACATGACTTCCACCGCGCGCTCCAGGGTCGGCGCGGAGCCGCCATGGAAATACGGCGCGGTGACGGCCACGTTGCGCAGGCTCGGCACCTTGAATACCTGGCGGTCGGCTTCGTCGCCGGTGATGTTGAAGCGGCCGTTGTCGGCCCGGGTGGGGTTGCCCCGGTCCTGGATGTAGTCGCCCATCACGCCGAACTTCTGGAACATGTTGCCGCCGATGTTCACGCCCTGATGGCAGGCGATGCAGCCGTATTCCTTGAAGCGCTGGTAACCGAATTTTTCCCGGGGGGTGAGAATGTCGGTGTTGCCCAGCAGGTATTGGTCAAAGCGCGAATTCGGCGTCAGCAGGGTGCGCTCGTAATCGCCGAGAGCGCCCTGGATGTTGGGCTGGGTCACGCCGCCGGGGTAGGCGTCGGCAAAATCCCTGGCGTAGCCCGGATCGTCGGCGATGCGCTTGACCACCGTTTTCCAGTCGCTGCCCATCTCCCCGGGGCTCGTCACGACGATGTGCACCTGTTCTTCCAGGGTATCGACGCGACCGTCCCAGAACTGATGGAAGTTCAGGCTGGCGTTGAACACGGTGGGGGTATTGACCTCCACCGGCTTGCCGTCGAAGCCCAGGGAAAACTGCTTGTCATCGGCGCCGCCCTTGTCCAGGCGATGGCAGCTGGCGCAGGACAGCGTGTTGTTGACCGACAGCCGTGGGTCGTTGAACAGCCGCTGGCCCAACTGGACCCGCTTGGGGTCCAGGGCCGGCGCGGCGGGCAGGGGTTTGAGCGGTTCGTCCAATGGTTCTGCGTGACTGGTCACGCTGTATCCCAGAAGCAGGCAGAGAGCCAGAATCAGTCCGTGTGACGCCATGGGATGCTTTCCTTGAAACTTCGGTTTATGGACTCAATTGCTCATGAAAACGGATTCGGTTTTTTTTCCCATGCCGCCATCCACTGGGCAAAGGCCTGCGGCTCCACGGCCTTGCTGAAGTAATAGCCCTGGGCTTCCTCGCACTGGTGCGCCTTGAGGAACGCCAGTTGCTCGCGGGTTTCCACACCCTCGGCAATGATGTGCAGGTTCAAGCTCTTGCCCAGGCTGATGATGGTGCTCACCAGCTTCGCGTCGTTGCTGTCGATGCTCAGGTCGCCGACGAACGACTGATCGATCTTCAACACGTCCACCGGAAATTTCTGCAGGTAACTCAGGCTCGAATAGCCGGTGCCGAAGTCATCGATGGCCAGCCGTACCCCCAGCTGCTTGATGGCCTTGAGGGTGGCGACGGTGGTATCGATGTTCTGCATGAGCACGCTTTCGGTGATCTCCAGTTCCAACTGTGTCGGGTCCAGGCCGGTTTCCTTGAGGGTGCGCGCAATGCCTTCGACGAAACCGCGCTGGCGAAAATCGATCGCGGAGACATTCACCGACAGGTACAGCGGCCGCATGCCCTCGGCTTGCCAGCGACAGGCCTGTTGGCAGGCTTCCTGGAGCACCCACTGGCTCAGCGGTACGATCAGCCCGCTGTCCTCGGCCACCGGGATGAAATCCGACGGAAAGACGAGCCCCTGGTCGGGCCGGTTCCAGCGCACCAGTGCCTCGACACCGACCACCGCGCCGCTCGTCAGATCGAGCTTGGGTTGGTAATGCAGCACGAATTCCTTGCGTTGCAGCGCCAGGCGCAAACCTGATTCGATCGTCTGCTGCTGTCGTGCCCGGCGGTTCATGTCCTCGGTGAAAAAACGGTAGTCGTTGGGGCCGGTCTCCTTGACGTTGCGCATTGCCGTCTCGGCTTTCTTGATCAGCGCCACGGCGTCGAAACCGTCGGTTGGGTACACGCTGACGCCCAGGCTTGCCGTCACCGTCAGGTCATGGCCGTCGATGGGGTGTGGGGAGTTGATCGCCGCGAGCAGTTTTTCCGCCACGCCCTTGATCAATTGCGGATCGGCGACGTCGCCGAGGATCACCACGAACTCATCGGAGCCGTAGCGAAACACCGAGTCGGATTCACGCACCACGGTGGCCAGGGTGCGTGCCACCCGCTTGAGCAGTTCATCGCCCACCGGATGGCCCAGCGCATTGTTGATGCGCTTGAAGCGGTCGAGGCCGATGAACATCACCGCCAGCTGCCGGTCATGCCGGCGGCACTGGGCCAGGGCCTGGGTCAGGCGGTCGCCGAGCAGCATGCTGTTGGGCAGTTCGGTGAGGACGTCGTATTGCAGCAGGTGAGAAACCTTGAGCAGTTCCTGGACCCGCTCTTCGATCGTGCGCTCCAGGCTGCGCATCTTCCGCGCTGCGTCTTGCGCCAGTTGCCATTTCCAGGTCATGGCGCTGGCCATCTGGCGGATTTCCAGGGTGTCGAACGGTTTCTTCAGGATCAGCAACTGGTCGTCGAACTCGATGCGTTCGGACATGGTTTCCCAGGAATAGTCCGAATACGCAGTGCACAGGGCAATTTGCAGCCGCGGGTCGGCTTTCCACAGCTGTTCGATGGTTTGCAGGCCGTCCCAGCCCGGCGGCATGCGCATGTCGGCGAATACCAGCGCATACGGCTGGCCCTCTGCCTGGGCGCGCTTGACCAGCTCCAGCGCTTCCTCGCCCTGATAGGCCGAGTCGATCTGGAATTGCAATCGATTGACCTGCGGTGTGCCGAACAGCAGGCTCTCGGTGTCGTCCAGCGAGTCGTCATTGCCGGCGCTGGGGCTGAGGATCTTGCGAAAATCCTGGTGGATGGCGGGCGTGTCGTCCACCACCAGGATTCGCCGGTTGGCAGGTACCGACATGGGGTTCATGGGTTGCTCTCCGATAGCTGGCTGGCCGGCCGGGTCCAGTGGTCCGCCACCGGCACGATGGTACCGGCCTTGAGCAGTGCGGCCGCCTGGTCGCTGTCGACCACGGTACTGAAGTAATGCCCCTGGGCCTGCATCGAGCCGCCGCTGGACATCAGGGTGGTGCGTTGTTCCTGGGTCTCGACGCCTTCGGCAATGATGCCGATGCCGACGTCCCGGGCAAAGTTGATGATCGCCCGCAGGGTCGTGGCGTTTTCTGGATCGGCGTTGGCGCTGTCGAGGAATCGCTGGGCCAGCTTGAGGTGGTTGACGCGGTAGGTCTTCAGATAATCGAACGAGGAATACTCGGTGCCGAAATCATCGATGGCCACCTGCACGCCGAGTTCGCACAGGCGGGGCAGCACGTCGTTGTGGGTCCATTTGGTCTGGGCCAGGGTCGCTTCGGTGACATCGAAGCGCAGGTCCCAGGGCGCCAGCTCCCAGCGCGCGGTGGTGCGCAGCACGTCGTAGATCAATTCCGGGCCGGTCTTGAGCTGGGTCAGGGACAGGTCGATGGCGATCACCGGCGGCGCCATGCCCTGGTCGCGCCATTGGCGCATCTGCTGGCAGGCCTGGTCCAGGACCCAGTGACCGAGGCCGATGATGATCCCGGTTTTCTCGGCGGCAGGCATGAACGCCGCCGGCTCCAGCCAACCGCGCTCGGGGTGGTTCCAGCGCACCTGCACGCCCATGCCGAGGATCTTGCCGGTGCCGAGGTCGACTTCCGGCAGGTAATGCAAATGCAGTTCGTTGTTCTCGATGGCCTGGCGCAGGTCATTGGCCAGGGCGACCCGGTCGGTGACTTCCTGATTGATCTCTTCGTTGTGGAAGTGATACTGGTTGCGGCCCTTCTCCTTCGAGCGGTACAGCGCCATGTCGGACTGCGCCATCAGGCTGTCGGCACTCAGGCTTTGTGGCGTGTACAGGCTGATGCCGATGCTCACCGAGATGCGCACATCGTTGCCGTCCAGGGAATAGGGCGCCACCAGCGCGTCACGGATTTTGCCGGCCAGCGCGGCGCAGTGCGTCGCTTCGTGGACATCCAGTTGCAGGATGGCGAATTCATCGCCGCCCAGGCGCGCCACCACGTCGTTTTCCCGGGTACAGCCCTTGAGGCGCGCCGCGACTTCCTGCAACAGCAGGTCGCCGATGGGGTGACCGAGCGTGTCGTTGATGCGCTTGAAGTGGTCCAGGTCCAGGTAGAACATCGCAAACGGCGCCGCCCCCCGGCGCGCGGCGGCGAACGCCTGGTGCAGGCGCTCGATCATGGTGGCGCGGTTGGCGAGCGCGGTCAGGCCGTCGGTGCGGGCGAGCAGGGCGATCTTTTCCTCGGCCACTTTGCGCTCGGTGATGTCGAGGATGATGCCCTCGACTTCCAGCAGCAGGCCTTGTTCATTGCGCACTGGAATGTAGCGGTTCTCCACCCAGCGAAAGGTGTCGTCTCCGGTGCGCATGCGAAACTCGATGGACGCCCCGGCCGTGTCGCGGTCCAGGACGCGGACCATGGCCTCCTGGACCTTGCCCTGATCGTCGGGGTGGATCAGGGTTTGCGCCCAGTCCGGCGAACTGATCAGTTGCGCCGCGACATGGCCGAACTTGGTGATGTTGTGCGAGATGTACATCAGCGGGAACGGCGGCTCGCCACGCAGGCGATAAAGAATGGTCGGGCTGTTCTGCACGATGATATTGGCGTCGGCCAGTTCCCGGGTGCGTTCCTCCACCGCCCGTTCGAGCATGTCCATTTTCAGCGCCGCGTCTTCGGTCATCTGCCATTTGACGGTGAGGGTGCTTGCCATCTGGCGGATCTCGATGGCGTCGAAGGGTTTCTTCAGGATCAGCAGGCGATCACCCAGTTCCAGGCGGTCGGCGATGTCCTCCCAGGAGTAATCCGAATAAGCGGTGCACAGCGCCACTTGCAGCTTGGGATCGACGCGCCACAGCCGCTCGATGGTTTCAAGACCGTCCCAGCCTGGCGGCATGCGCATGTCGATAAAGGCCATGGCGAAGGGTTTGCCCCGGGCCAGGGCCGTTTCCACCTTGCTCAAGGCCTCCATGCCCTGAAATGCCGACTCCAGCTCGAAACTCTGGGCGGCGATCACCACCGGTGCGCCGAACAAGGCTTCTTCGGCGCTGCTCAGGCTGTCTTCGGGGATCACATGGGGGGCGAGGATCTTTCGAAAATCCTCATGAATCGTTGGCGTGTCGTCGACGATCAGGATCCGCCGATTGGATCTATCCATCGGCAGGCTCATGGCCGTGCACCATCGAGATGCTGACTATGGAACCGTGGGAACATCTGATATCCCTTTCGCTGGCATGAGTATCGGCCTGTACTTGGCCCTTCATGAGGTACAGCATAGTCGGCTCAAGGAAACCGCGCGGTGCATGGTGGCGAATTGTGTCTAAATGTCCGCTATCTACTAGCCTGTCTGTCAGGGGTAAGGTAGAACGGTGATCGTCAATAGGAGGGGGTGCCAATGGAAGATCAGTCGTCGAACGTTCCTGCTGCGAAGCCGACGGTGTTGCTGGTGGATGACGAAGAGTCGATTCTCAACAGCCTGCGTCGGCTGTTGCGCAGCCAGCCGTATGAAATCCTGCTGGCCGACAGCGGTGCGAAGGCCTTGGAAATCCTCAAGGAGCGGCCGGTCGACCTGGTGATGACCGACGCCCGGATGCCGAACATGGACGGCGCCACGCTGCTGGCGGAAATCCGCAAGCTGTATCCATCGACCTTGCGCATCCTGCTCACCGGCTACGCCGACGTGGACATGATGACCAAGGCCATCAACGAGGGGCAGCTCTATCGCTACCTCAGCAAACCCTGGAATGACGAGGAACTGGTGCAGGCCCTGCGCCAGGCCTTGGCCCACCAGCATTCGGAAAGCGAGCGTCAGCGCCTCGAAGCGTTGAACCGCGAGCAGAACCAGCAACTCAAGACCCTCAACGCCACGCTGGAAAAACGCGTGGCGTCGCGCACCGCCGAGCTGCAGCAGACCGCCGACATGCTCGACCTGGCCTACGAAGAGCTCAAGCGCAGCTACGTGACCGGCACCGAAGTGTTCTCGCTGATCGCCAACCTGCGCCTGCCCAAGGCCAAGCAGACCAACCGGCAGATCATCGAGTTGATCCGGGTCTACAGCCGGCTCAATTTTCTCGACGAGTCCACCGACCGCGACCTGACCATGGCCGCCGCGCTCTACAACATTGGCAAGCTGAGCTGGACCGATAACATGATGGTCACGCCCGCCGACATGCTGCACCACAGCGAACTGGAGCTGTACCGCGCCTATCCGAAGCAGAGTGAATCGCTGCTGATGACCCTCGACCCGATGAAGGACGCGGCGCGCATCATTCTCCATCATCAGGAGCGCTGGGATGGCAGCGGTTTCCCCGATCACCTCAAGGGCGAGGCGATTCCGTTCGGTTCGCGACTGTTGAAACTGGCGGTGGATTTCATCGAATTGCAGCGCGGGTTGATCCTGGAGCGGCAGATGAACAGCGATGAAGCGCTGGTCTACATCCGCAAATACGCCGGCAAGCTGTACGACCCGGACATGGTCGAGGACTTCATCAAGGCCTGCGCCGAGTACCTGGAAGACGTGACCTTGTCCGACCCGACGGTGAAGGTCGTGACCACCCGCGAGCTGGCGGCCGGCATGGTCCTGGCCCGCAACCTCAATGCCGACAACGGCATGCTGTTGCTCAATGCCGGCAAGGTCATGAGTGCTCCGCTGATCGAAAAACTCATCGCCTTCGAGGCGATGGAAGGGGCGCGGTACAGCGTGTTCGTCAAGATCCCCGAGGAGGAAGCGGATCCTGCGGCGCCGAAGCCGATTTTGGGGTGAAACCGCTCCAGCTACCACTGCGGTTCCTTGTGGGAGCGAGCCTGCTCGCGAAAGCGTACTGTCAGTTAAAAAAAACTGGCTGACACTCAGTCTTCGCGAGCAGGCTCGCTCCCACAGGGGAATTGTGTTGGGTTGGAGGGGGAGGCCAGGCTTTGCTCCCACCGCCTGCCCCTGTAATCTGCCCCGGCATTTTCTGCCCGAGGCCTTTTTGATCATGACCATTGCTCTCATCCGTATCGCCGCCGCCCTGCTCATCGGCCCTGACGGCCGGACCCTGCTGGTACGCAAGCGCGGCACCCAGGCCTTCATGCAACCGGGTGGCAAGATCGAAGCCCGTGAGCAACCGGTCCAGGCCCTGGCTCGGGAGCTGGAGGAGGAACTCGGGCTGAGGATCGATCCGGCGCAGGCTCGTCACCTTGGACAGTTCAGCGCGCCGGCTGCCAACGAGCCGGGTTTTACCGTGCAGGCCGAAGTGTTTTTGCTGGACATCGACGCCCCGGTTTCTCCCGCCGCCGAGATCGAGGAAGTCTGTTGGATCGATCCGGCCGGCACCGGCGATTTGTTGCTGGCGCCGTTGACAGGCGAGGTGATCCTGCCGTTTTATCGAGCCACTTGTCTCGCGACCTGCTGATTCAAGACTCAAGGATTGACGCCATGATTCCATTGCCGGACCTGCTGATTTTCGCCGCCGCCGCGTTGTTGATGGTGCTCACGCCCGGCCCGAACATGATCTACCTGATTTCCCGTTCGATCTGTCAGGGCCGCAAGGCCGGCGTCACCTCCTTGCTTGGCGTGGTGGCGGGCTTCTTCGTGCACATGTTCGCCGCGGCGGCGGGGCTGACCGCGGTGTTCCTGGCAGTGCCGATGGCTTATGAAATCCTCAAGTGGGCCGGTGCGCTTTATCTGCTCTGGCTGGCCTGGCAAGCGGTGAAGCCGGGGGCTCGCTCGCCTTTTCAGGCCCAGCAGTTGCCGGCAGACTCGACCCGCAAGCTGATCACCATGGGTTTTCTCACCAGTGCCTTGAACCCGAAGATCGCGGTGTTCTACCTGTCGGTGTTTCCGCAGTTCATCAGCCCGGAGCACGGCTCGCTGTTCACCCAGAGCATCATCCTCGGGCTGACTCAGATCAGCGTGAGCTTCAGCGTCAACCTGCTGATCGCGCTGTTCGCCGCCGGCATCGCCTCGTGGTTTGTCCACAACCCGACCTGGCTGGCGGCGCAGCGCTATTTCATGGGGTTTGTTCTCGGTGCGCTGGCGCTGCGACTGATGCTTGAGCAACGGCGTTCGGCGTGAACATCCGACGGCTGAAGGTGGCGGATGCCCAGGGCTATCGGGAGTTGATGCTCCAGGCCTATGAGTTGCACCCAGAGGCTTTCACCTCCAGTGCCAATGAGCGGGCGACGCTGCCCATCAATTGGTGGGAATCGCGCCTGACCAGCCGGCTCGATGTGATCCTCGGGGCGTTCGTGGTGGACGAACTGGTGGGTATCGTCGGCCTGTCCCTGGAGCCTCGGTTGAAGGCCCGGCACAAGGCGACCCTGTTCGGCATGTACGTCGCCGCAGCCCATCGCCAAGGGGGGCTTGGCCAGCAACTGGTCCAGGCGGCCCTCGCCGAAGCCCGTCGTCACGCCTTTCTGCGGCTGGTGCAACTGACCGTCACCGCCGGCAACGACCCGGCCGTCAAACTCTACCAGCGCAGCGGCTTCGTTTTGTACGGGCTCGAACCGATGGCGATTCGCGTGGGCGATGAGTATTACGACAAGATCCACATGTGGCTTGAACTCTGATCTCACCGAAGATTGGAGTGATGGAGCTTTTGTGGCGAGGGAGCTTGCTCCCGCTGGGCCGGCTGGCGCTCCAGTGCGCAGCAGACCTTTCTTGTGGCCGCTTCGCGCCCAAGCGGGAGCAAGCTCCCTCGCCACAAAAGCGGTCAGCGCACGGCGCTGACGCCGTCGAGTGTCGAGAATGATGTGTCCTTGGCCGTCAGCAAAAAATCGCGCATGTACGGCGCGTCGAGCATGTCGGTGCGCACCGCCGCGTAGAGCGTGGCGAACAGACCTTTCTCACCCAGCCGCTTGGCCTTCACGTAGCCCCGTGAGCTGTATTCATGCAGTGCCCAGTGAGGCATGCCGCAGACGCCCCGGCCGCTGGCAACCAGTTGCATCATCATTACTGTCAGCTCGGAGGTGCGAACCTGGGCCGGTTCGATGTCGGCCGGCTCCAGGAAACGGGTGAAGATGTCCAGCCGATCGCGCTCCACCGGGTAGGTGATCAGGGTTTCGCTGACCAGGTCTTCGGGCACGATGTACGGTTTGCCCGCCAGTCGATGCTGGTTCGCCACCGCGAGCATCGCCTCGTAGGTGAACAGCGGCACATAGGTGATGCCCGCCAGCTCCAGCGGGTCGGAAGTGACCACCAGGTCGAGGTCGCCCCGGGCCAGGGCCGGCAGCGGGGCGAAGGCGAAGCCCGAGGCCAGGTCCAGCTCGACTTCCGGCCAGGCATCGCGGAACTGGTCGATGGTCGGCATTAGCCATTGGAAGCAGCTGTGGCACTCGATGGCCATGTGCAGACGCCCGGCGGTGCCGCCGGCCAGCCGCGCGATGTCCCGCTCGGCGCTGCGCAGCAATGGCAGGGCGGCATCCGCCAGTTGCAACAGGCGTAAGCCGGCGCTGGTGAACCGGACCGGTTTGGTCTTGCGCACGAACAGCTGCATGCCCAGGCGCTCCTCCAGTTCCTTGAACTGGTGGGACAGCGCGGACTGGGTCAGGTGCAGCCGCTCGGCGGCCTCCACCAGGCTGTCGGCTTCGCGCAGGGCGTGCAGGGTCTTCAGGTGACGGAGTTCAAGCACCGGGTGGCTCCATGAGTAAATCTTGTGATAAATACGAAAAGGTTGAGTTTGTCTCATGTGGAGCCGGCTGTCGACAATGACCCAAAATCTACCTGTCGTCACGGTGCTTCAGACGGACCCAAAGGGCTGCTACGCACTGGAGCGCCAGCCGGCCCAGAGGGAGCAAGCTCCCTCGCCACGGAGAATCGGGGATTCAGATAACCACTCGGCAATCTTCATCAAACTGTCACGCAACTGTGGCAGCGCGCTTGAACAAACTTCATCAGACTTGCGCTCTATTGGGGTTCTGCGTTCTGGTGTTTGTTCATGCGTGTATTCATTTTTCTGGCCGCATTGTTGTGCGGCCTGCCGTCGTTGGCGGCTTCTCGTTGTGATGTCAATGTCGCGACCCAACGGGTCGACCTGGACCAGGTAAGCCTGGCGTACCAGAGCATCGGCCGTGCTTCGGATCCCGCGCTGCTGCTGGTGATGGGGCTGGGCGGTCAGTTGATCCATTGGCCGGACGAAGTGGTGGTGGCGCTGTGCGAACAGGGTTTCCGGGTGATTCGCTACGACAACCGGGATGTGGGTCTGTCCGCCTGGCGCCAGGCCCCCGGCACTGCCAACCTGACTTTCGAAGCCTTGCGCTACAAGCTTGGCTTGCCGGTGGCCGCGCCTTATACCTTGACCGACATGGCCGCCGATGGCCTGGGCTTGATGGATGCCTTGCAGGTGCAAAGCTTCCATGTACTGGGCGTGAGCATGGGCGGGATGATCGCCCAGCACATGGCGGCGATGGCGCCGCAACGGGTCGAGAGCCTGACCCTGATCATGACCAGTTCCGGCGCCGCAGGCTTGCCGGCGCCCAGTGAAACGCTGGTGCAGTTGCTGTCACGGCGCAGCGCGCCGAATCGTGAAGTGGCGCTTGAGCAACAGGCCGACCTGCTCGCCGCGCTGGGCAGCCCGATGGTGGTCGATGACCGGCGGGCCTTGCTGCATCAGGCCGCCGTGGCTTACGACCGGGCCTTCAACCCCGAAGGTGTGAAGCGTCAGATCATGGCAATTCTGGCCGAGCCGAGTCGGGTGGCGCTGCTCAATCAATTGCAGGTGCCGACCCTGGTGGTCCATGGCACCGCCGATCCGTTGCTGCCGGTGATGCATGGTGTGCACCTGGCGGCGCACATCCGTGGCAGTCAATTGAAACTGATCCCAGGCCTTGCCCATCGCTTTCAAGAAGCCTTCAAGGAACCCTTGCTGGGCGCGGTGTTGCCCTACTTGCAGCAGCACCGCGAAGACACCTCGCACTGGGCGCAGGTCGAGCCGGCGCAGGCGCCTAATCTGCTTTGATCTTCAAGACTCGCACGATCCCCTGTGGTGAGGGAGCAAGCTCCCTCACCACAGGGACGGCTACCGTGCGCGAGCCTGCTCCACCAGCCATTCCATCAATTCCTGCAACTGCCCAGACACCTGGGCCTTGCGCGGATGAACCAGGTAATAACCCAGCCCGGTCCTGACCTTCAATTCGAACGGCGCCACCAGCCTGCCGGCGCTGAGGTCGTCGCCGATCAGCGACCAGTCGCCAATCGCCACGCCCGTACCCTGGGACGCCATGGACATCGCCAAGTCCAGGGTTTCGAAATGCTGGCCCTTGCTGACGTTGTTCAGGTGGACGCCGGCCTCGGCGAGCCAGGCGTTCCAGTCGCGCTCGTCGGTGGTGGGGTGCAGCAGCAAGTGTTGTTGCAGGTCGGCGGGCGAGCGCAACGGTGCGGGGCCTACCAGCAGCGGCGGGGAGCAGACCGGCGTCAGTTGTTCATCGAACAGCTGCAGGCAGGCCAACGAGGCATCGGGCGGTGGGCCGTAGACGACCGCCGCGTCGAAGGTTTCCCGTTGGAAATTCACGCCGTGCCGGATCGTGGTGGTCAGCTCCACCGGCACGTCTGGCCGTTCCTTTTGCCATTGCAACAGGCGCGGCAGCAGCCAGCGCATCACGCAGGTCGGCGCCTTGAGTTGCAGGGCCTGGCGTTTCTCGCCGATCTGCTCCAGCGCCTCGCCGATCAGGCCGAACACCTGCTGCACCCGCGGCAGCCACGCCTGGCCTTCGGCGGTCAGGCTCAGGCCACGCGCCTGGCGGTGAAACAGCGCGTAACCCAGGTGCGCTTCCAGTCCGGCAATTTGTCGGCTCACCGCACCTTGAGTGATATGCAGCAGTTCCGCCGCACGCGTGAAGTTGCAACACTGGGCGGTGATCAGGAAGGTGTGCAGCGCCGGCAGCGGAGGAAGTCGTTTCATTGAGGCCGAGCCATGACTTGAAGACATGGCTAGTATGACTTTTTATCGATTGTTGTCGCTATGGCCCGACCGTTCCAATAACGCCATTCCCGAAGAAAAAGGCGATGGCAATGGCGACGTGCGGCGAAGTATTGGTCAAGTTACTCGAAGCTTATGGTGTGGAGCAGGTGTTTGGCATTCCTGGCGTGCACACCGTCGAGTTGTATCGCGGGCTGGCCCGTTCGAGCATCCGTCATGTGACGCCGCGTCACGAGCAAGGCGCCGGGTTCATGGCCGACGGTTATGCGCGGGTCAGCGGCAAGCCGGGGGTGTGTTTCATCATCACCGGGCCGGGCATGACCAACATCGCCACCGCCATGGGCCAGGCTTATGCCGACTCGATCCCGATGCTGGTGATCTCCAGCGTGCAGTCACGCAGCCAGTTGGGCGGCGGGCGCGGCAAGTTGCATGAGCTGCCGAACCAGAGTTCGATGGTGGGCGGCGTGGCGGCGTTTTCCCATACGTTGATGTCGGCTGCCGAGTTGCCCGGCGTATTGGCCCGCGCCTTTGCGGTGTTCCAGGCCGGGCGCCCACGGCCGGTGCACATCGAAATCCCGCTGGACGTGCTGGTCGAGGACGCCGATGCGCTGTTGTGCAGGGCACCGGTCCGGGTCAGCCGCGCCGGGGCTGCGCCAGACGCCGTGGAGCAGATGGCGGCATTGCTGGCGACGGCCAGACGGCCACTGATTCTTGCCGGCGGGGGCGCCATCGATGCAGCAGCCGAATTGACCGAACTGGCCGAACGCTTCGGTGCACCGGTGGCGTTGACCATCAATGCCAAGGGCTTGCTGGCGTCCCGGCACCCGTTGCTGATCGGCTCTACCCAGAGCCTGGTCGCGACCCGGGCATTGGTGGCCGAGGCCGATGTGGTGCTGGCCATCGGTACCGAACTGGCCGAGACCGACTATGACGTGACCTTCGCCGGCGGCTTCGAGATTCCCGGTGCGCTGCTGCGCGTCGACATCGACCCCGACCAGACCGTGCGCAATTATCCACCGAAACTGGCGCTGGTGGCCGATGCGCGAAGTGCTGCTCGCGCCTTGCTCGACGCGCAGAGCCTGCAAGCGCCCGCCGCACGCCAGGACGACTGGGGAGTGGCGCGTGTAGCGCGGCTGTGGGCTGAACTCGACCGACTATGGGATGAACCGACTCGCGCCCAGACCGTGTTCCTCGACAGTGTTTTGCAGACGCTGCCCGAGGCGGTTTTTGTCGGCGATTCCACCCAGCCGGTGTACACCGGCAACCTCACCTTCAATCTCGAACAGCCGCGCCGCTGGTTCAACTCCTCGACCGGCTACGGCACCCTCGGCTACGCATTGCCGGCGGCGATCGGCGCCTGGCTTGGCGGTGTCGATAACGCCCATGGCCGCCCGCCGGTGGTGTGCCTGATCGGCGATGGCGGCCTGCAATTCAGCCTGCCGGAACTGGCCAGCGCCGTGGAAGCGCGGGTACCGGTGATCGTATTGCTGTGGAATAACCAGGGCTACGAAGAGATCAGGAAATACATGGTCAACCGTGCCATCGAACCGGTGGGCGTGGACATCTACACGCCGGATTTCATCGGTGTCGCCAAGGCGTTGGGCTGTGATGCCGAGGCGGTTGAGGATGTGCCGTCACTGCGGGTGGCGTTGCTTGCTGCACGTGAGCGGCGGGGGCCGACGTTGATCGAGATTGATCAGGCGCGTTGGAAGCCGGAGTAACTGAGGTGTTGCGGCTGGCCCCTTCGCGAGCAGGCTCGCTCCCACGGATGATTTGTGGCGAACGCCATGTATGCGCACACCAGAGATCCCCTGTGGGAGCGAGCCTGCTCGCGAAGAGGCCGGTAAGCGCTACACAAATCTCAGGTCACACGGTCATCCGCAACCGCGCCAGGTCCCTCAGCGGCGGCGCGCCGAACAGCCGGCTGTATTCGCGGCTGAACTGCGACGGGCTTTCATAACCCACGCGATACCCTGCCGCCGAGGCTTCCAGCCCTTCGGCCAGCATCAGGCGACGGGCTTCCTGCAGGCGCAATTGCTTCTGGTACTGCAACGGGCTCATGGCGGTCATTGCCTTGAAACGATGGTGCAGGGTCGAGACGCTGAGGTTGACTTCCCGGGCCAGGTCGTCGATGCGCAGCGGCTGTTCGAAATGGCCGTTGAGCCATTTGATCGCCTGGCTGATGCGATGGCTCTGGCTGTTGGCAATGGCGATTTCATACAGCCGGTAGCCTTGCGGGCTGCGCAGCAGGCGATAGAGGATTTCCCGGCGCACCAGTGGCGCGAGCATGGCGATGTCTTTCGGGCTGTCCAGCAACCGTGCCAGGCGCAGCACCGCATCGAGCATCGGCGTGTCCAGGCGCTCGACATACAGGCCGCGACCGGCGGGGCGGGTCGGTACGCCCAAGGGACCGGCGTCGGCGATCAGCGCGGTGATTTCCGCCGGGTCGATGTCCAGGCGCAGCGCCAGGATCGGGTGTTCGGGCGACACGTCGGCGATGCACCCGCTCAATGGCATCGAGACCGAGACCACCAGGTAGTGCAACGGGTCGTAGTTGAACAGTTCGTCTGCCAGGCGCACTTGCTTGCTGCCCTGGGCCATGATGCACAGCGCCGGTTGGGCCAGCACCGGGGCAAATCTATGCGGCTGGCTGTGGCGCGACAGGTGCAGCGAACCGATGGCCGTGGCGTAGCTGCCGTCCTCGCTGGTATTGCGTTCGATGATCGATGCCAGCTCGGCGCGCTGTTGTTCCAGGTAAGTGTCCAGCGGGACGTGGGCGTGATCGAGTGGCGACATGCCGAAATCCTCGGATGATAGGGATGCGATGGACGCAGCTTAAATTTGTGCAAGGCGCAGCGGTAGCAACATCCTGTTGAAAGCTTGCCTGATCCTGCACGGCCTGTCGGATCGGGACGGTGCAACCTGCTCGAAACTTGCTTGAAACCTTTTGTTCAAGTTGCGCTGTTTGTGTCGGTTCCAAGCCAGGCCGGCGGCATCTGCGGGCAGGATCGTGCAATGTGTCGGCAGGAATCGACTAACGAAGCTGGCGTCAGGGCGCTTAACCTTTGATCCTGTCGCAGCCCGTCCCCGGCTGCACAACGGATCACCTGGGAGGGTTGAACATGACTACACAGATCCCCGTCAGTCACATGGCTTTCGTGCGGGCACGAGCCGGCTGCAGTCAGCAATTGGGTGCGCGCCTGAGTACCTTGATCACCCCGTCGC
Organism: Pseudomonas sp. R1-15; assembly: GCF_051132085.1. Lineage (NCBI taxonomy): Bacteria > Pseudomonadati > Pseudomonadota > Gammaproteobacteria > Pseudomonadales > Pseudomonadaceae > Pseudomonas > Pseudomonas sp. R1-15. Next base: position 1,216,596 of record NZ_CP071660.1, read on the forward strand.
GGCAAGCTCCCGGTTGCCTGCACTTCGCCTTGCAGCAATCGCAATGCGACGCCGACCTGTGGCTGGTGTCCGGGCTGTGGACTCACCAGCAGGCGATGGAGGCCTACTTCAATTCCCCGGTAATGGCGATCTTCGCCGAGCTGGTACAGGACCTGGTGGTGAGCAGCCTGGATTTCCATACCTTTCGCGAAGTGTCTGCCGCCAAGGCGACCGAAGGGTGTATGGCGAAGGTACACAAACTGGCCGGTTGAAGGTTTAATGACGGTCATTCCAACCGCCAGGATGCGCATTATGGCACGCAAAGCCTTTGAAACTTTTGAAGCTGTTTCCGCTGTTGTTCCCAAGGAGGGTGGCGGCTATTACGCAGCCATCGCCACCAAGGCCATCGGCAGTCCCGACAAGCCTCGCTTCAACAAAGTGCTCGAAGAGCAGACGTTCGAGACTGCTTTCAAAGCCGATGAAGCGGCTGCCCAGCAGTTGACTCACCTGCAGGCTGTCGACGAGGACGGCGGGTTGGTCTGGTAATCGGGCATGGTTGAGGTTGTTTCCGTGGCGAGGGGATTTATCCCCGCTGGGGCGCGTAGCGCCCCTGAAACCAGCCACCCTGGTATATCAGATGTTCCGCTTTGGGGGCTGCTACGCAGCCCAGCGGGGATAAATCCCCTCGCCACATTTACTTCGGGCGATGCATCCTGAACAACGCTTCCGGCCCCAGCTGGAAATAATCCGCCGGCCCGCCGCCACGCAAAATCGGCTCGGCGGCGGCAGTGTCGTATACCCCATCCTTCAACAGCCATTTGGCGATATGCACGGCGACGACTTCGCCGAGGATCAGCCAGCTCGGTACAAGCGCCTTGTCGGCACGTTGCAGCTGAATGATCTGGGTGACCTTGCATTCGAAGGACACCGGGCTCTCCGCCACGCGCGGTACCTGGATTACCCGCGACGGGGCGGCCGTCAGAGCTGCCAGTTCGAACTCATCGACCTCTGGCGCGACCATTGCGCAGCTCTGGTTCATCTGCTCGGCCAGCGGGCGGGTGGCGAGGTTCCAGGCGAACTCCCCGGTCTGCTCGATATTGTTTAGGCTGTCTTTGCGCCCGACACTTGAGAAACCGATGATCGGCGGAACGTAGTTAAAGGCGTTGAAGAAACTGTAAGGCGCCAGGTTCAGGCGACCTTCGCCGTCCTGGGAAGAAATCCAGCCAATGGGCCGTGGACCGACGATCGCGTTGAACGGATCGTGGGGCAGGCCGTGACCGTTGGCGGGTTCGTAGTAATGGATATCGTCGGGCATGAAGATGTGGAGGTCCGGTGCTTAAAAAGGGAATCCGACGATAGTGCAGTGATCAGCCCGTTTTGTCAGCACCCCGAAAACATGTGGGAGCGAGCTTGCTCGCGATGGCGGCGTATCAGATAAAAATTTCTGTCTGACACACTGTCATCGCGAGCAAGCTCGCTCCCACAGGGTTTAGTGATATACCGGAATCAATTGGTGGACGCCGCATCGGCGCGGTCGGAGCCCTGTGTTGCGACGGTCGGCTCGGTGGCGTGATTTTCATCTTGTCTGGCAACAGAGGCCGAGCCGCTGCGGTCATGGGTGCCGGCGATAAAAGCGGCGGTGCCGGTGCGGTCGAAGCCGTCGTCGGCAAAGGCGCTGGTGGCCAATACGGAGAGGGTCAGGGCGAAAATGAGTTGGGTTTTCATGGTCATGCTCCAATCAATGTTTTGATGGAGATGAGAATGAAGTGCGGTCATTAAGTGAGAATTAATCTCGAAAACCTGGAACGAAAAAGGGGCGAACCCGGTGAGGTCAGCCCCTTCTGTTGCTACGCCTTGACTATCAGTCCGTCACGATTCGCGAGTGCTTGCGGGTGTCTTTCATGGTGATGTAGACCAGCAGCGATACCGCGATGCAGCCTGTCACGTACCAGTAGTAGCCGGTTTCCATGCCGATGCTCTTGAACCACAGCGCGATGTATTCGGCGGTGCCGCCGAAGATCGATACGGTCAGGGCGTACGGCAGGCCGACGCCGAGGGCGCGGATCTCGGTAGGGAACAGCTCGGCTTTCACCACCGCGTTGATCGAGGTGTAGCCGCTGACGATGATCAGCGCGGCCATGATCAGGAAGAACGCGCCCCACCAAGTCTGGATGGTGTGCAGGGTGGTGAGGATCGGCACCGTGAACAACGTGCCCAGGATGCCGAAGGCAATCAGGATCGGCCGGCGACCGATCTTGTCCGACAGCCCACCGATGATCGGTTGCAGGCACATGAACAGGAACAGCGTGGCGGCGGAAATGGTGGTGGAGTCGGAGATGCTCATGCCGACGGTGTTCACCAGGTACTTCTGCATGTAGGTGGTGTAGGTGTAGAACGCCAGCGTACCGCCCATGGTCAGGCCGACCACCGTCAGCAGTTCCTTGGGATGACGCATCAAGGTGCGCATCGCGCTTTCCTTGGCTTTTTCCTTCTTGGTGAACGACTCGGTTTCTTCCATGCCGCGACGCAGGTACAGCGCCACCACTGCGCACAGCGCGCCGATGGCGAACGGGATGCGCCAGCCCCAGGCGTAGAGTTGCTCGGTGGTGAGGACCTGCTGCAGCACGATCAGCACGCCGAGGGCGATGAGCTGGCCGGAGATCAGGGTCACGTACTGGAAGCTGGAGAAAAAACCACGTCGTTCCTTGGTCGCCATCTCGCTCAGGTAGGTGGCCGACGTGCCGTATTCGCCACCCACCGACAAGCCTTGGAGCAAGCGGGCGAAGACCAGCAGGATCGGCGCGCCGACGCCGATGGTTTCGTAGCTCGGGCTCAGGGCGATAATCAGCGAGCCGAAGCACATCAGGTACACAGAGGCCATCAACGCGCGTTTACGGCCGGCGCGGTCGGCGTACAGGCCCATCAGCCAGCCGCCGATCGGGCGCATCAGGAAGCCGACGGCGAAGATCGCGGCAGTGTTGAGCAGTTGGGCGGTGGTGTCGCCCTTGGGGAAGAAGGCTTTGGCGAAGTACAACGAGAAAGCGGCATAGACGTACCAGTCGTACCACTCGACCATGTTGCCGACCGAGCCGCTGAAGATCGATTTGATCCGGCTGGCGGTGGTTCTTTCACGGGCGGGCACGGCAGCCGACCCAATGGGCAGGGCGTTGGAGTTATCCATTGAAGGATCCTTCGTTTAATTGTTTTTGTGGAGCGCGTGTGAACGCAGCCTGCCAGGGCTATAGCAGGAGCTGTGCCAGGTGGCGGAGGGCCGGTTTAGAGGGGTTTATGGCGGCATATAAGCGGAAATCCGCTTATTGTGGCTAAGGGGTTGGGCGGAAATCCGCTTATCAAGTGATGTGTCTGGGCCTCTTCGCGAGCAGGCAGCGGAAAAAATCAGCGCTCCTGCAAAAACATCTCCCGATTTAATCCATGCCGCTGCATCTTTTCATTGAAGGTACGGCGCGGCAGTTGCAGCTCTTCGAGCACGGCTTTCACGTCGCCCTTGTGTCGCGCGAGGGCGGCGCGCAGGCATTGCGCTTCGAAGGCTTCCTGCCGGGCCGCCAGGGATTGGCCGGGCGCCGCATCCTCGACGGGCAGTTGATCCAGGCCCAGCACCTGGCGTTCGGCGACGTTGGCCAGTTCGCGCACGTTGCCCGGCCAGTCATGGCTGAGCAAATGGCTCAGTTGCGGGCCGCTCAGCGGCGTTGCCGGGCGGCCCAGGCGTTCGGCGGCGCTGTGGGCGAAATGCTCGAACAGCAAGGGGATGTCTTCGCGTCGTTCCCGCAGCGGCGGCAGGCGCAGTTCGGCGATATTCAGCCGATAGGCCAGGTCTTCGCGGAACCGCCCGGCACGGGCTTCGTCCAACAGGTCCGGTTTAGTCGCGGCAATGATGCGCAGGTCCACCGGGATGCTCTGGTTGGAGCCCAGGCGCTCGAGTTTCTTTTCCTGCAGAACCCGCAGCAACTTGGCCTGTTGCGCCAGGGGCATGCTTTCGATTTCATCAAGAAACAGCGTGCCGCCATCGGCATATTCGAGCTTGCCGATGCGTTTGCCCTGGGCGCCGGTGAACGCGCCGCTTTCATGGCCGAACAGTTCGGCCTCGAACAGCGGCTCGGGAATGGCCGCACAGTTCAGCGCCACGAAAGGCTTGCTCGCCCTTGGGCCGAAATCATGCAGGCAGCGGGCGACCAGTTCCTTGCCACTGCCGGTTTCGCCGCGAATCAACACGTTGACTGGCAGGGTCGCCAGGTCCAGCACCTGGCGGCGCAGGTTCTGCAAAGGCCGGGAGACGCCCAGCAGCGTGGTGTCCAGCCGGGCCTTGGCGTCGGCCTGCTCGTGCAGTCGCCGGTTCTCCAGCACCAGGAAACGTTTATCGAGGGCGCGACGCAGGCTGCCCAGCAGGGCTTCAGGGCTGAAGGGTTTTTCCAGGAAGTCGTAGGCCCCGTCGCGCATGGCTTCCACCGCCATCGGTACATCGCCGTGACCGGTCAACAGAATCACCGGCAGGTCGGGGTCGCGCTTGCGTACTTCGGCCAACAGTTCCAGGCCGGTGAGCCCAGGCATGCGCACGTCACTCAGGATCACCCCGGCAAAATTCTCCGGCAACTGCCCCAGGCAGTCTTCGGCGCGGCTGAACAACTGCACGCGGAATCCGGACAGGCTCAGCCACTGCTCTACGGCACTGCGGATACTGCTCTCGTCATCGATGACTATGACCGAATCAAGCATGCAACGGCGCCTCCGGATCGATGGGCAAGGTGACGCAGAATACCGCGCCGTTTTCGTGATTGCCCGCTGTCAGCCGCCCGCCGGATTCATGAATGATCGCAAACGACACCGCCAGGCCCAGGCCCAGGCCATCGCCGACGGCCTTGGTGGTGAAAAAGGGATCGAACACCTGGGCCAGGTGCTCTTCGGCAATTCCGCCGCCGCTGTCTTTCACCGTCAGGCACCACAACTGCTCATCGGCCTGCAAGCGCACTTCCAGGCGCTTGATCGGTTGGTCGACCATCGCGTCGAGAGCGTTGCGCAGCAGGTTGATCAGCACCTGTTCGAGGCGGATCGCGTCGCCGCGAACCCAGGCCGGGCGGGCCAGGTGCAACACCGTGCTGACGTGTTCATCGCGCAGGCGTGTCTCCAGCAATTGCAGGGCCTGGTCGACCACCGCTGCCAGGTCCAGGCGCTCTCGCAGGCCGCTCGGGCTTTTGCGGGCAAAGGTTTTGAGGTGGCCGGTGAGGGCCGCCATGCGTGTGAGCATGTCATCCACCGGTTTGAGCGCCTTGTAGGCGTCCTCCACCCGACCATGGTCGAGCAACAGGCGCAGGGTCGCCAGCTGCATGCGCTGGGCGGTCAGCGGCTGGTTGATCTCGTGGGCCAGTGCTGCCGACATCTGCCCCAGGGCCGCGAGCTTGGCCGATTGCACCAGGCCGTCCTGGGCAGTGCGCAGTTCACGCGTGCGTTCCTCCACCAGCCGTTCGAGTTCCTCGCGGCTGCGTTGACGCAGTCTTGCCAGGCGCCAGCGCTGGTTGAGAAACAGCAGCAGGAACACCAGCGCCAGCCACAACCCGGCGGCGGCGAGCCCGGCGTTGCGCAGGTCTTCAAAGGCGATCTGCGGCCTGCGCAACAAATGCAAGGTCCAGCCTTCGCCGGTCAACGGCAGGGATTCCCAGAGATAGTCCGCCGCGCCATCGGGCGCTTCGACCCGGGCCAGATGGCTGTTGTCGTCGAAGCGTCGCAGCGGATCGAAGGCCAGGGGCTGCAGCGGTTGCTTGTCGTATTGACGGGTAGCCTTGAGTTCGGCGCGGTCGCTGTCGGCCAGTGGGCGCAGGTGGCGATAACGCCAGCCCGGGCGGTTGGCAATGAAAATGATGCCGCGCGCATCGCTGACCAGCAAGGTGTCGCTGCCCTGGCGCCACTCGCGCTCCAGCTCCGGGAACTCCAGCTTCACGACCATGGCGCCTTGGAACTCGCCGTTGTCGCCGGTTACCGCGCTCGACAGGAAATAGCCGGGGATGCCACTGGTCACGCCCACGGCATAAAACCGCCCGGTGCCTTGGGTGCGGGTCTGGATGAAGTAGGGACGAAAACCATAATTGTGGCCGACATAGCTGCTCGGCAGCCGCCAGTTGCTGGCCGCTACGGCCAGGCCGGTATGGTCCAGCAATTCCAGGGTGGAGGACTGCGCGGCGCCGTTGATCTTTTCCAGCTTGCGATTCAGTTCATCCTGTTGCGCCGCACTGACCGGGCCCTTCAGGGCATCGCGCAGTTGTGGGTCCAGCGCCAGCACGGAGGGCAGGGCACGGTAGCGTTCAATCAGGGTATGAAGGGAGTTGGCGTACAGCGCCAGTTGCTGGCTGGCACGGCTGGCGTCCTCTTCCAGGGCCGCGCGTTCGGCGTGACGCACGGCGAGGGTGGCGGCGATGGCAGCGCCAGTGAGAATCAGCAGGGTGTACAGCGACAGGCGCAGGGTACGGGTAGTCGGCATGCTGGCGTAAACCAGTGGAAAGTCGGGCGGGCAAGATAGCATGCTGGATCGGCTTCGGGCCTGCACCACCGCCATCGCGAGCAAGCTCCTACGCTGGGTCTGCGGTGACCCAACCCTTGTGGGAGCGAGCCTGCTCGCGAAAACGGTGGAACACTCTGCATTGATGTCGACTGACAAAGCGCTTTCGCGAGCAGGCTCGCTCCCACAGGTTTTGATTGTGGTATGTCTAGTCCTGAAATAGGTTTACACCTGTTTCATCTCAAAGCGCCCGATGCACCGCATCGGGCGTTTTGTATTTCAGAGCCAAATGAGGTCGCTTACGGTTATAAATTTCTATCGACTCCTCGACCACGCGCTTGGCTTGGGCAAGGTCTTTGGGACGGTGTAAAAGAAACTCCGTTTTCAGAATCCCATTCACCCGTTCCGCTAGGGCGTTCTGGTAGCAGTCATAGCCATCAGTCATCGAGCATTTGATGCCGTGCTTGGCATGCAGCCTCTGGTAGAGATCAGAACAGTATTGCGAGCCCCGATCAGAGTGATGTACCAGCGGCTGATTGCTTCTTCGATGCCGAAGGGCTTTGGTCATTGCCTGGATGACTGACTCGGTATGCAGGCTTTCATGCACATGATGGCCGACTATTTTGCGCGAGAACGCATCAGTGACCAGGCTCACATAAGCGACGCTTTGTTCGGTAGGCAAGTAGGTTATATCTGCTACCCATACCTGTTCAGGACCCGTGGCAGTGACTTGGTCAGGGCCGGGTTTGAGCCGATTCGGATGTCGACGGAAGCGATGATGACTATCGGTAGTCTTGTGATAAGCGCGTTTGCGTAGGACCAGTTGTCGATGGTCTCGCAAGATATCGAACAACCGATCTCGACCTACCGTTCGCGTCAGTTCAGGTTCGGCTTGCATAAGGCCATGCAGCTTACGAGTGCCCAACCGGGGCATTTCAAGACGAGTCTCCAACACAAATCCCAGCACTCTTTGCGTATGTCTGGCTTGTGCGTCGTAAGCTCGATTGCGCTTGTAGTAGGCCTGCCGAGAGATGCCTAGAAACTGGCAAGCCCTGGTAATGCTCAGGCCTTCGATTTGCCCTTGGGTGAGGACTTGCCGGATCGCTTTTTTACGACAGAAACACCGTAATCGTTTTTCAGCACGTCAACGACAGCTTCAAAAAATTGGGCTTTCTGGTTGGCAAGGGCCAGCTTTTCTTCCAGCTCCTTGATTCGCTGCTCTGGTGTCAGCGGCAAATTTGGCTCGGCCATCGGTCGGTTCCTCTGGGCACGAATGGAGGCGCCTTGACTCCAGTCCTGCCGTCCATGCTTGCGTAACCACACCAACACAGTCGACCGACCCTGAATCCCATAACGCCGTTGAGCCTCTTTATAACTCAGTTCGCCCTTTTCAACTTGATCGACGACCGCCAATTTAAAGCCCAGCGTGTAGTCACGCTGACTGCGCCTTTTTCCTGATTCCATTGGTTCCTCCTGAGGATAGGTCAGAAGGTGTAAACCTTATTCAGGACGAGACAGTATTTACAAAAAAGGCCGGTGAGCTTGTCGCCCACCGGCCTTTTTCACAACGGCAAAATGCGCGTTACTGCACTTCGACCGCCAGGCTTTCGCTGATCTTCTGCTGCCAGATCGCCGGACCGGTGATGTGCACCGACTCGCCCTTGCTGTCAACCGCAACGGTCACCGGCATGTCCTTGACCTCGAACTCGTAGATCGCTTCCATCCCCAGTTCGGCGAAGGCCAGGACCTTGGATTTCTTGATCGCCTGGGCCACCAGGTAAGCGGCACCGCCGACGGCCATCAGGTAGACCGCCTTGTTGTCCTTGATCGCTTCGATGGCGGTCGGGCCGCGCTCGGATTTGCCGATCATGCCCAACAGGCCGGTCTGCTCGAGGATCTGGCGGGTGAACTTGTCCATCCGCGTGGCGGTGGTCGGGCCGGCCGGGCCAACCACTTCGTCGCCGACCGGGTCGACCGGGCCAACGTAGTAGATGAAGCGGCCCTTGAGGTCCACCGGCAGGGTTTCACCTTTGTTCAGCATCTCGACCATGCGCTTGTGCGCCGCGTCGCGACCGGTGAGCATCTTGCCGTTGAGCAATACCGTTTCGCCCGGCTTCCAGCTCTGCACTTCTTCCGGGGTCAGGGTGTCGAGGTTCACGCGACGCGCCGACGGACCCGCTTCCCAGACGATTTCCGGGTAGGCGTCCAGCGGTGGCGCTTCCAGCGAGGCCGGGCCGCTGCCGTCGAGCACGAAGTGGGCATGACGGGTGGCGGCGCAGTTGGGGATCATGCACACCGGCAGGGAAGCGGCGTGGGTCGGGTAATCCATGATCTTCACGTCGAGCACGGTCGTCAGGCCGCCCAGGCCCTGGGCACCGATGCCCAGTTGGTTGACCTTCTCGAACAGCTCCAGGCGCATCTCTTCGATACGGTTCTGCGGGCCGCGGGCCTTGAGCTCGTGGATGTCGATGGATTCCATCAACACTTCCTTGGCCATCACCGCGGCTTTCTCGGCGGTGCCACCGATGCCGATGCCGAGCATGCCCGGTGGGCACCAGCCGGCGCCCATGGTCGGAACGGTCTTGAGTACCCAATCGACGATGGAGTCGGACGGGTTGAGCATGGCCATCTTCGACTTGTTCTCGGAGCCGCCGCCCTTGGCCGCCACGTCCACTTCCACGGTGTTGCCCGGGACAATGGAGTAGTGGATGACCGCCGGGGTGTTGTCCTTGGTGTTCCTGCGCGCGCCTGCCGGGTCGGCGAGGATCGATGCGCGCAGGACGTTTTCCGGCAGGTTGTAGGCGCGACGCACGCCCTCGTTGATCATGTCGTCCAGGCCCATGGTCGCGCCATCCCAACGCACGTCCATGCCCACGCGCACGAACACGGTCACGATGCCGGTGTCCTGGCAGATCGGCCGGTGGCCGGTGGCGCACATGCGCGAGTTGATCAGGATCTGCGCCATGGAATCACGGGCCGCCGGCGATTCTTCTCGCAGGTAGGCCTCGTGCATCGCCTGGATGAAATCCACGGGGTGGTAATAGGAAATGAACTGCAAGGCGTCGGCGACGCTCTGTATCAGGTCATCTTGCTTGATCACGGTCATGAGTCGCGCTCCTCTCTAAAGACGGGAACATTCTATAAGGCAGCTTCGAGCTGCAAGCTTCAAGCGGCAAGCTGAAGCAGTATGCGTACTGCTCTGAACTTGCCGCTTGGAGCTAGCGGCTTGCAGCTGACCTCAGGTCAAGGCACGCCGGGCATGCTGGCGCGACGCTAAAAAGGCGCGGCAGTATATCGCAGGCACGCAGCCTGTGGGAGCGAGCTTGCTCGCGATGGCGACCTGCGGGTTGAAGGGCTGGAATGCACCCCGTGGCGAGGGAGCTTGCTCCCGCTCGGTTGCGCAGCGACCGCAAAATCTTGGGGCCGCTACGCAGCCCAGCGGGAGCAAGCTCCCTCGCCACGGGGGGCAGCGTCGGGGTTGGCAGATGCGTCAATCTGGGCCATTGCTTTGACGCCATTTTTCTGCGCCAGAATTGAATGGTCATTTGCCGAACACGCCACTAAAGTGGCGTCTGGCCTGTAGCGTAGGACGCCTCTGTCAGTCTCCTTTCCCATGGTGAGTCACCGATTGACCCATAACGCCATCCAACGTCTTTTGCTTAAACGCTTTGCCCTCGCAGCCACGACTTATGCGCTGGCACTGGTATTGTTGTGGCTGGCGTTTTTCAGTGGTCATTACCTCGACACATTGCGTGGCGTCATTGTTGGCAGCCTGTTGGTCGTGCTGTGCCAGGCTGGTCTGTTCACGCTGTTCATCACCGACCGCAACCTGCGATTCGCCGACCCCAGCCTCACGGAAATACAGGTCTGGATCGGCCTGGGCTGGCAGACCTGGATGATGGCGCACCTGGACCAGGCCCGGGGCGTGTTCCTGGTGTTCTATGTGCTGATCCTGCTGTTCGGGCTGTTTCACCTGTCCCGCCGGGCCTTTGTGCGTTGCGCGACGCTGGTTTTCATCAGCTTCACCGGGATCACGCTCTGGGACGGTTATTTCTTTCGCCTGCCCGATCCGACGCTGGCCGGTCTGCAGGTCTGCGTACTGTTCATCGTGCTGGTGTGGCTGGTGTTGTACGCCCGCTACGTCCAGACCTCGCGTCAGCGCATGCGCCAGCGTCGGTTTGCCTTGCAGGCGCACCAGGACACATTGCGCGGCATGATGCGCCAGCTCGAAGACCTGGTGGCCACCGATGAACTGACCGGCCTGTTCAACCGCCGGCACTTCCTGCGCCTGGCCGGCCGCGAGCTCAATACCCTCAGGCCCGGCGTCGCCCATGGCCTGGCCTTGATCGACCTCGACCATTTCAAGCGCATCAACGACCTGCATGGCCATGCCGCGGGCGACCAGGTGTTGCAGGCTTTCGCCGCTGTCGCCACGGCGTGCCTGCGCGAGGGCGATGTGCTGGCCCGTTACGGTGGCGAGGAGTTTGTCATGCTGCTCCCCGCTTGCGATCCCGCGCGCCTGACGGCCTGTTGCGAGCGACTCCGGCTGGCGTTCACCGAGGTTCGATTGGTCGATCTGCCGGTGGGCAACCTCAGTTTGTCGGTGGGGATGACCATGCTGGAAATCGGCGATGACCTGGACAGCGCCTTGCAGCGCGCCGACCAGGCCTTGTACCGTGCCAAGCGGGACGGTCGCAACCGTTGCGCCGCCGCCTGGGAGAACGTCGATGCCTGAACTGAAAGTCGCCGACCGGCAATGGACGGTGGCGGCTGGCGGCAACCTGCTGGACGCGCTTAACCACGGCGGCGTGCCGGTGCCCTATAGCTGCCGTGCCGGCAGTTGCCATGCCTGCCTGGTGCAATGTGTGAAGGGGGATGTGCGTGACAGCCGTCCCGACGCCCTGAGCCCGGCGCAGCGAGATAACGGCTGGCGCCTGGCATGCCAGTGCCAGGTAATCGAAGACGTGCAGATCCACACCTTTGATCCGCAGCGCGACGGCCAGGCCGCCGCGGTGGACGCGGTGGATTGGCTGGGGGCTGACGTGCTACGCCTGCGCATCAGCCCGCAACGACCACTGCGTTATCGAGCCGGGCAACATCTGGTGTTGTGGGCCGGTGACGTGGCCCGGCCGTACTCCCTGGCGAGCCTGCCCGAAGATGATCGTTTTCTGGAGTTTCACCTCGATTGTCGCGAGCCCGGCCAATTCGTCGACGCGGCGCGACAACTGAGCACCGGAGACCCGATCCGCCTCGGCGAACTGCGCGGCGGCGCGCTGCATTACGACGCCGACTGGCACGATCGGCCGCTCTGGCTGCTGGCCGCTGGCACCGGCCTGGCACCGCTGTTCGGCATCCTCCGTGAAGCCCTGCGCCAGCAACACCAAGGCACGATTCGGCTGATTCACGTGGCCCATGATGAGGCCGGGCATTACCTGGACAAACCTCTGAAGGCATTGGCGGCCAAACACCCCAACCTGAGTATCGAGCTGTTGACCGCGGTCGAGGCGCCGGAGGCGCTCGCGCAACTGCGCCTGGCTTCGCGCCAGACCCAGGCCCTGGTGTGCGGTCATCCGGACCGGGTCGAGGCGTTTGCCAAGCGTTTGTACCTGGCGGGGCTGCCGCGTAACCAGTTGCTGGCGGATGTGTTTCTGACCCGGGAGGATGGCGGCGTCTGACAGATCGCCATCGCGAGCAAGCTCGCTCCCACATTGGATCGGCGGCGTGCACATACCCTGTGGGAGCGAGCTTGCTCGCGATGGCGGTGGATCAGCCACCTACTTTCCCAAAGCCAGAAACCAAAAAGCCCCGCCATTCACATGGCGGGGCTTTTGTTTTCAGCAACCGGTCATCAAACCATCGGGTCGCCGACGTGCAGGATTTTCATCCCGTTGGTGCCGCCGATGGTGTGGTAGCTGTCGCCCTTGGTCAGGATGACCCAGTCGCCGGTCTGCACCACGCCACGCTTGACCAATTCATCCACCGCCGCCTGGCTGACTTCGCCCGGTTGCAGGGCAGCCGGGTCGAACGGCACGGTGTAGACGCCACGGAACATGGCGGCACGGGCCTGGGTTTCGCGGTGTGGGGAGAACGCATAGATCGGCACGGAGGAGCGGATGCGCGACATGATCAACGGCGTGTAGCCACTTTCGGTCAGGGCGATGATCGCCTTTACGCCCGGGAAGTGGTTGGCGGTGTACATGGTCGCCAGGGCAATGCTCTCGTCGCAGCGCTCGAAGGTCTTGCCGATGCGGTGGCTGGAGGTCTTGCCGGTCGGGTGCTTTTCAGCGCCGATGCAGATACGTGCCATGGCCTGCACCGCTTCGAGCGGGTAGAGGCCGGCGGCGCTTTCGGCCGAGAGCATCACGGCGTCGGTGTAGTCGAGCACGGCGTTGGCTACGTCGGACACTTCGGCGCGGGTCGGCATCGGGTTCTGGATCATCGACTCCATCATCTGGGTCGCAACGATCACCGCTTTGTTGTGGCGGCGTGCGTGCAGGATGATCTTCTTCTGGATGCCTACCAGTTCGGCATCGCCGATTTCCACGCCGAGGTCGCCACGGGCCACCATCACGGCGTCGGACGCCTTGATCAGGCCATCGAGGGTTTCATCGTCGGCCACGGCTTCGGCGCGTTCGATCTTGGCTACCAGCCAGGCGGTACCGCCGGCTTCGTCGCGCAGTTGACGGGCGTATTCCATATCCGCCGCGTCGCGCGGGAAGGACACCGCCAGGTAGTCGACTTCCATTTCCGCGGCCAGCTTGATATCGGCCTTGTCTTTATCGGTCAGGGCCGGAGCGGTCAGGCCGCCGCCGCGACGGTTGATACCCTTGTGGTCCGACAGCGGGCCGCCGATGGTCACGACGCAGTTCAGTTCGGTGGCGGTGGCGGTCTCGACGCGCATCACCACGCGGCCGTCGTCGAGCAGCAGCTCGTCGCCCACGCCGCAGTCCTTGACCAGGTCCGGGTAGTCGATACCGACGACTTGCTGGTTACCCTCGGTCAACGGATGGCTGGTGGAAAAGGTGAACTTGTCACCGATCTTCAGCTCGATGCGCTTGTTGGCGAATTTGGCAATGCGGATCTTCGGGCCTTGCAGGTCACCCAGCAGGGCGACGAAGCGGCCATGCTTGGCGGCCAGGTCGCGCACCAGCTTGGCACGAGCCTTGTGCTCGTCGGGGGTGCCGTGGGAGAAGTTCAGGCGGGCAACGTCCAGGCCAGCCAGAATCAGCTGTTCGAGAACTTCCGGCGAGTTACTGGCCGGGCCAAGGGTAGCGACGATTTTGGTGCGACGGACGGACATGCAGGACTCCTCAAGTTCAAGCGCCAGCGAAGGCTACTATGGTCTTTGGGTGTAGTCATTGTTCATGTGCACTACTTATTCGTTTCTTTTTCGAAATGAACATTCCTGAAAATTTCTGCGCCGTTAATTACTAAAGCCGAACATCGCTTTTGTGGCGAGGGAGCTTGCTCCCGCTCGGTTGCGTAGCGACCGCAAAATCTTGGGGCCGCTGCGCCCGAAGCGTCGGACCGGCCCAGCGGGAGCAAGCTCCCTCGCCACAAGAGCTGGTCCGATTGAAGATTTTTCGCGCCAGGTCGATAAAGAGCTCAAGACAGGAGAACCTCCCCATGCGATTCGTGCTTTTTATTGCCTTGGCCCTGAGCATCACGGGCTGCACCCGTTGGTCGATGAACCACCACATGAACCTGGCCTACAAGGCCTACGAGCGCGGCAATTGCGAGCAAGTGATGCTTGAACTGTCCAAGGTCGACCGCGCCAGCCGTGCCCGCCGTTACATGCAGCCGGAAGTCTCGATGATGCGTGGTCAATGCCTGGAGCGGCAAAAGCTGTTCGTCGATGCGGCGCAGACGTACCAGTTCATCCTTACGCAATACCCCAACAGCGAGTACGCCTATCGTGCCCGCGCCCGGCTCGAAACCTTGCAGAGCCTTGGGCATTACCCGACCCGTAGCACCTCGGCCATCCGCCCGACGGCGTTCTGAGCGACCTTGCATCCAAGCCCTCGGCCAAGCGCCGTCGCGGCATTATGATGGGGACCGCATCCGGACTGGCCGTCACCGGAACCTGCGCTATAGTTGTACACATGGCTATTAGAGCTTGAGCTCTAATAGCCATGTGACGCCTGTAGCCGATGATCCTGGACGCTTGCTGGCGTCTGGCACGGGGATCAGGGAGAGCGGGCTCGCTTGGGTTCGTTCCGAAGTGTTCGATTGGGCCGTGAGCGGCCATTAAAAAAGTGATACAGGACATGTACAAAGAGCGCCGTATTGAACGGCATCAGCTGGCTTGTTTTCTTGAGGTATTCAACGGCCTCAACGACAAACCGATCGGTTTTCTGGGCAACGTTTCTGAAAGTGGCCTGATGTTGATCAGTCAATTGCCGTTGATGATTGGCGCAAGCTTTGATCTGTACCTGAAAATCCCCGCCGACGACGGATCACAGCAAGAGATCCGGTTGAAGGCCAAGTGCCTGTGGTGTCATGAAGACGTGACGCCGCAACATTTCGATGCCGGTTTCAGCCTGCAATGGGCGCCGCCGGAGTACGGGTCGCTGGTCAGCGCGTTGCAGCAGTATTTCTGTTTTTATCCGTTGCCCGCCTCGGCTTGAGTAACCGACTCCTGCGCAGGGCCTATGCGGTTCCGGCCTTTTTCCATGCCAGGTATTGGCTCACCAGATCCGCCCCTAGCTCGCCGGGGCGCGAATCCAGGGTCGGGATGCCATGGGCCGCCAATCGCAGATGGAGTCCGGCGCGGGTGTTCATGTAGTCCACCGTCCCGCAATAGGCCAAGGCTTCGGGCTGGGTTTGTACCGGCGCCTGGCGCAACCGGTCGAGTGCCTCTTCGCGCAGGCTGGCCACCAGCACCCGGTGCTGCTGGCCCAGGCGCTTGACGGCAGCCAGCAGTTCCTCGTCGTCCTCATCCCGCAGGTTGGTCACCAACACCACCAGGGCCCGGCGTTTTTGCCGGGCCAGCAGTTGATTGACCGCGACCTGGTAATCGGCGGGATGCTGGCTGCTGTCCAGGTCATAGACGGCGTTGAGCAAGACGTTGAGCTGGCCGCTGCCTTTGACTGGCGCGAGGTAGCGAGGTCGCTCACTGGCGAAGGTATACAGGCCGACGGCGTCGCCCTGGCGCAACGCGGTATAGCTGAGCAACAGGCAGGCATTGAGAGCGTGGTCGAAGTGCGCCAGCTCGTCGTCCTGGCTGCGCATGCGCCGGCCGCAGTCGAGCATGAAGATAATCTGTTGGTCGCGTTCGTCTTCGTACTCACGGGCGATCGGCGTACGGTGGCGGGCGGTGGCCTTCCAGTCGATCTGGCGCAGGCTGTCGCCCTCGCGGAACTCGCGCAACTGATGAAATTCCTGGCCCTGGCCACGGCGCTGCCGCTGGCGTATGCCGAGCTGGCTCAGCCAGTTGTCGACGGCCAATAGCTGGCCGTCATAGAGCCTGGCGAAATCCGGGTAGACGCGAGTGTTGTCGAGCGCCTCCAACAGGCGTTTGCCGGACCACAACCCCAGCGGGCTGGGCAGGCTGATCTCGCAGTGGCTGAAAATGAAATGACCGCGCTTGAGCGGGCGCAAGCGGTAGCCGAGCTGGCTGCGTTGGCCGGGTTGAAGTTCGACCGACAAGGGCAGGTCGTCGAAGTCGAGGCCATCGGGTACGTGATCGAACACCTGGACCGGCATCGGCTGGGCAAAATCATGGCTGATCTGCAGGCGCACTTCGCCCCATCGGCCCAGTGCCAGGCTGCCCGGCATGTGCCGCTGTACGCGGGGCGAAGGCAGGCGCCGCAGCCGCACGGCATCGAGCAGCGCCAAGGCCAGCAAGGCCAGCAGCATCCCCCAGTTGATCGACAGGAGTGTCGACGGCACCGCGATGCCCAGCGCTCGCAATGTGCCTAGCACGATGCCGACAGCCAGCAGGATCGCGAGCCAGATGAGCAACAGGCGCGAGGGTTTCATGGGCGCATCCTTGCCGCGCGATTTTTCACAGCCGCGGCGCCGAGACTTGATCGAGCAACTGCCCCAGCACCTGGTCCACCGAGAGCCCCTCGATGTCCAGCTCCGGCGCCAGCCTTACGCGATGGCGCAGCACGGCCAGGGCGCAGCCCTTGATGTCGTCCGGGACCACGAATTCGCCACCGCGCAGCAGCGCCCGGGCCCTTGCGCAGCGTACCAGCGCGATCGAGGCGCGCGGCCCGGCGCCCAGCGTCAGCCCCGGCCAGCTGCGAGTGGCGCGGGCCAGGCGGACGGCGTAGTCGAGGACCTGATCGTCCATCGGCAGGTCACTGGCGATGCGCTGCAACGCCTGCACATCCTTGGCTTGCAGCACCGTGCGCAACGGTTGCACGTCAAGCATGTCGGCCCGGGTCGAGCGGCTGACCTGGCGGACCATGTCCAGTTCCTGGTCGGCATCGGGATAGTCCATGCGGACCTTGAGCATGAAGCGGTCGAGCTCGGCTTCCGGCAGCGGGTAAGTGCCTTCCTGTTCGATGGGGTTCTGGGTCGCCAGCACCATGAACGGTTGGGCGATCGGCAGGGCGCGGCCTTCCAGGGTGACCTGGCGTTCCTGCATGGCCTCGAGCAGCGCCGCCTGGGTTTTTGCCGGCGCGCGGTTGATCTCGTCGGCCAGCAGGAGGTTGGTGAAAACCGGACCCTTGCGCAACTTGAACTGCTCGGTTTGCAAGTCGTACACCGCATGGCCGGTGACGTCGCTGGGCATCAGGTCGGGCGTGAACTGGATGCGCGCGAACTCGCCACTGAAACAGCGCGCGAGCGCGCGCACCAGCAACGTCTTGCCCAACCCGGGAACGCCTTCGAGCAGCACATGCCCGCCAGCGATCAACGCCGTGAGCACATCGTCGACCACCGCAGCCTGGCCGACCACCGCCTTGTGCAGTTCGGTACGGATCGCCTGGGCCAACTGGCTGGCGCGCTGGCGCTGTTGGGCGGCATGGGCCTGGCCGTCGACAGGTTCGTTCTGTTCAGTCGTCAATTCTGGCGTTCTCTTAACTGTTGAGTTTGATTAGCGCTGGATAACTTGCGCAGGTGAAAACAGTCCGCTTGCATACCACGGCAACTCACCTCCCACCTGACAGCCGAGTCGTCGGCATGACTCAGCCCATCTGGATATGCAGGTTCGGAAGGATCAGTCCAGCGAAGCGTGCGGGCAAGCCCGCTTCCACCGTGCGAGACCTGGGCGTACTACTGACCACTATTCCCGCTTCGATCAAGTGGCTCAGTTCTTCCGTTGCGAGTCGATCCTTCAATCCTGTAAATACCTTGAATTCCGCACGCGGCATCGCACCTTGGGTGAGAAGCGCCAACACAGCACCGGCACTGGCGGGTCTGATCCCCGCACGGCGAAGGCCAGCATCCGTCGAAAACACATGGAAGATCTGCTCGCGTAGCCTGGCTGGGTTGAGTGAGGTTGTCATGTATTCAATCTGGTCGCGACAGACATCGAGCATGAACTCGATAAAGTTAAAGTAATGGCGCTGTGAGAGTTGACCTCGCCCGTCACAGTCGCCTTCTCGAGTTCGATCAGCCAAAGCCAGGAAACGATAGTATTCATCCTGCCTTCGGGCCAAGCCACGCGACAGTGACCAAAGAAACGGTTTTAGCCCGAGGTGGACAAGCTGCAGGTGGGTGAGCATCCGGATCACTCGACCATTGCCATCAAGGAAGGGGTGGACAAGCGCCACACGGTGATGACCCGCCAGGGCGGCGATCAATTGGCGTCGGGGGTCGTTTATACGTCCATAGTGCAGTTGCAGATGCTCAAGCATGGGCAATACCGCAGTAGCAGCTGGGGCGACATGTGCGCCGACCTGGACCTGTTCATTCGCTTCGGCCCGCAGCTTTCCTGGTTCCATCATCCGACCGTCGCTCAGGATCAGCTCCTGCGTTGAGGCGTCTTTGAACAGTCGACGGTGAATGGTCGCGATCAACTGGGGATCGAACAAGGCAGAGAAACTGTCCGCCGGGCGCATGCGAAGCAATCGCTCCATCACCTCCTGCTGTGTCATGTGTTGCACGGCAAGCTCTTTGAGCTCCTTTCGCTGGCGTTTCGGCGTGGTGCGAGCGACCTGGAGATCAGCGATCTCGGTTCGATGCCCCTCGATCAGATTCGAATAGTAGGTATTGGTGATGCGCAACAGGCTCGCCAGTTGCTTCGATGTCTCATCGGCGAGCCGCCCGGCAAGAAACTCTGCTTTGCGCGGCAACTGATCCGCGGCCTGAATGATCGAGGCGGGAAGATTTTCCGGCAGTACTGGATCCAGGTACGTTTTCGAGGTAATCATCGTTTTGCTTCCAGCGAGCGGAAACGGCTGTTTGTTTGGCAACTTTGCGGAAATTCCTGCGGAAAGTAAAATGGCGATAATGCCCGCAGCTGCTATGGTTAGTGACAGGGTACGATAGGTTATATAGAGCTTTTTTGCGGATTTTTTTTCGGAATCTATAAGGCATTCCTGAGAGTTTGCAAAAGGGCAACCTGGCGGCAGAACTCAGTGCTGGACATGCGCTGCGCCGGCCGGGGGCTGAGGGCCTGGCTGATGGTTCGCGTGGGTTGGCGGGTCAGGCGTGCAAGCACTTGCCATTGTTCGGCGACGACCAGCCGTTCGAAACCTGGATGAAGCTGGCGCGCCCGGCGCAACACGTCATGCTGCAAACTCTGCAACAGGTGTTGCCGGCCGTGGTGGCGCAGCTGGAACGCGGCGCTGGCCTGCAGGTGTTCCAGTAACTGCCGTCGCGCCTTGGGGGCGGGTTGTTGCAACGGGCCATGCCGCACCGCCGAGCGCCAGAACCACAGCCCGATCAGGACCAGCAGCGCCACCAGGGCCTGGGGGAAATAGCGCAGCAGCAGGGTCAGCAGGTTGTCGTGCTCGATGTCGAACAGCAGCATGACATTCGTGTCGGCACTCAGGTACCAGAGCAGCCAGGCGTTGTCGTATTGGTCGATCTGGTCGTTCTTCCACAGCTCGGCGTCAGTGAGCACAGTGATGGTGCCGAGGCCGTGGTTCAGTTGCATCATGTGAGTTGCCTGTGCGCTGTTGGCCCAGGCCTGGGCGAGGTTCTGCGGGTCTTCGAGATGGAAGTCGGTGTCGAAGCCGACATAGGCCGGCGCTTCTTCATCTTCCAGATAAAGCTTGGTCAGTTCGGGATAGCGATCCTTGATGAGTTCGGCGTCGGATTCCTCGAGGTCCTTGCTGAGGAGTTGGCGCAGACCCACGCGGTCCAGCAACAAATCGCCGCTGCTGCTGGTGCTGTCATCCCACAAGGCCTCGGCGACGAACAGCAGCCGTCCGCCGGCCCGGGTCCAGTTCATCAATTGGTCGGCCTCCCGTGGCGTCATGTCGCTGCGCTCGCCCAGCAACAGCAGGCTGCGCTGGTGGGGTTCGAGGCCGGGCAGGACGTCCAGGCTGTTGGCGTGATCGACTTCTACCCCATGCCGACGCAGGAAATGTTCCGCCGCCAGGTAGGGATTGGCCTGGGCTTCGGGGGATGGGCCGTGATCAATGGTTTCCTGGTAGGGCACGGCTTTCGTGGACAAGTAGAGGCCCACTGCACCAACCAACGCCGCAACCAGCGCCGCGACCAGCCATCCGGCGCGGCGGCTCATCGGGAAACTCCCGGACCGAACAGGCCGCGCCAGCCATCGCACAGCTCCCGTTGCAGATGCGGCGCTGGTGGACGGTGCCCGTAGGCGATGTTTTGCCAGTGCTGGGTCAGGTTTTTGCTGAAGACCAGCAGGTCCCGCTGCTGAAGCTGTTCGACACGTTGCAATACCTGGCCTTCGGTGTCGGCGGGTTTCAGGGGGATGGCGAATTCATGGTGCAACCGGCTGAGCAAGGCTCGATACAGCAAGCCCAATGCCTCGCGGGGCGCGGTGGACCATAGCTGTTCGGCGCGGGTCGCCACATCCTCCGGCAGGCTCTCTTCGCGGATATCCAGGCCGAACATCTGCACCGGCGCAGCGGGTTTCGAATGCATGCGCTGTGCTGGCCTACGGTTCGCCAGGGTCTTGAGACTATGGCGGTAATGCCAGGCCAGCCAGGCGATGGCCGTCAACAGGGCCGCCCAGAGCAGCACCTGGATCAGCGCGGCAATACCCTCGAAGCGTTTTTTCGACAGCCATTCGAACAGCGATTTGAGCCAGCCCGGCGCTCCATCGGTTTCAGCTGGCTCGGCTGATTCGTCTGGTTTTTCGGCTTCTTCGCCGAAACGATAGCGGGTGATCGTTTCCGGATTCTTGAATGGCGGCGCTTCGAGAATCGCTTCAATGCTCTCCCGAGAGGCCTCGCTGGTCAGCGGCTGGTTGAGCAAGCGCGGGCTGTCGGGACCGTTATCGTCCTGCGCGGCCCAGGCAGGTGGCGCCAGCGGCAGCAGCGATATCGCCAGCAGCAACAGCGCCGGGGCCAAGCCGGCCAGGCGCTGGCGCAGGCGCCGGAATACCAGTTCGATGTCCCAGGCCTCGAGAATCGTGCGGCGGTTCAGGTAGAGGCTGAAGCCACAGGCGACGTAAACCGGTTCCCAGAAGATCAGCAACAGTGGATACAGGAAGTTGACCAGGTGTTCGAGCCACAGCCAGTCGTGCTCGGCCACGGCGATCAGGGTCTGCCAGTCCCATTCCAGCTCGACCTGTTGCGGTATGAACAGATAGAACAGCGCCATCAGGCCGAACCACAGCGCGGTTTCCAGGTGCACGCCGATGATGGTCAGCCACTGCGCCGCGCCGCCGTTGCGCTGCAGCAGGACGCGCAAGCGTTGCTCGCGCGCCTCGCCGGCCAGGCCTTCGAGTTGCACCACCGGCATCAGGAAGCTGCGGTTCAGGCTCAGCCGTCGCCAGGTCAGGCTAGCCAGCAATTGCGGCTTGAGCAGCGCGGGCCATTGGCGCAACGCCTGCTTCAGCGTAGGCGGCTCGCCAAACAGGGCCTTCGATAAAATGAACAGGGGCAGGCGGTCGAAGGCCGGTTTCAGCCACCAGAACACAATGACTACCAGCGACGGCGAGTCCCACAGCAACAGGGTCAGCAGCGCATACACCGGTAGCGTGACGATGGCCCAACTGGTCATCAGCAGCCGTCGGTGCTGCTGGCTCATCAGCACGCCGAGGTCCATGGCTTCCCAGGTGGTGCGGGGGCGGATGACAACGCTGGCGTCACTCAGGCGCATGGTGGCCTCGTCCGGCAAACAGCAGATACCCGAGCACCAGCAGCCACAATAAGGCGCCGACGATGTATTTGGTGGTGGGTGTCACCGCGCTGGAAGACCAGTAGGCCTCGACGAACGCGGCGATGAGCAGCAACAGCACCACGCCGCCGATGATCAGCACGCTCTTGCCGGCGGCGAGCCGTAACGCTTCGCCTCGGGTGAGACGCCCCGGCGCGATCAGTGCCCAACCGAGCAACAGGCCCGCCGCGCCGGCCAGGACGATGGCGGTGAGTTCGAAGGCGCCGTGGCCGATCACGAATGACCAGAACGTCGATCCCGAACCGATCTGGGTCAGGTGCCCGGCCACCGCGCCGATGGTCAGGCCGTTGAAGAACAGGAAGAATGCGCTGCCCAGGCCAAACAGCAAGCCGCTGGCGAACGTCTGAAAAGCAATGCCGATGTTGTGCATGATGTAATAGCCGAACATGACCCAGTCTTCGCTGGCGGCCCGCTCGATCGAGCGCCCGAGGTGGCCGGCGGCAGGGTCGTACATGCCGCGTATCTGGCTGGCTTCTTCGACGCTCAACACGCTGTAGACCAGTTCGGGGAACAGGTAGACCAGCAGCCCGATGCCGACCAGGCTACCAAGGAACATCACGGCCGCCGCCAGCACGAATCGCCATTGCTCACGAACCAGTCGGGGGAAACCGGCCAGGATGAAGGTCGACAGGCTGGCCGAGAACCGGCCGCGGTCCCGGTAGAGTTGCTGGTGACCACGCAGGGCCAATTGCTGCAACGCGTCTATTAAAAGGCTGCTGTAGCCCCTGGCCTGGGCCAGCGTCAGGTGGTGGCAGAGGCGTCGATAGGCATTGGGGAAATCGCTGCTCTGCGCGACGTTGCGGCTGCGCTCCAATTGGTCGAGCTGTTGGGACAGACGGTCCCATTCCTCTTGATGACGTTTTTCGAAAAGGCTTTGTTTCATGTCGGCCCCAGCAGGCCGCGGGCGATGCCATTGAGTTCGGCCACGGCGCCGGAAGGGTGCACCTTCAGCGGCGCGGCGAGGATCGTCGCCAGTTCGGTGACCCTGGCACCGGACAGTTCTGCCTGGCGCTCGGCGAAGCCCAGCACGGCACGCTGCTCGTTGAGGTCGAGGACAAAAGGTGGCGGTATCGGTCGGGCCGATGGCAGGATGGGGCGATTGATCGCTTGTTCGCGATAAACCACCAGGGTCCCGGCCGCCAGGTCGCCCAGGCGCTTGAACGCTGGATGCTGCAGGCAGGTAATCGCCCCGAACGCATAGCCGAAGGGCAGCATGTCGACGAAGCGCAGCAGGTTGCGGATCAGCGAGGCCGACCAGTCGACAGGCCGGCCGTCATCCTGCACCACGCGCAAACCCATGATCTGCTTGCCGGGGGAACGCCCCTGGTTCAGCACCTCGAACAGCACCATGTACCACCAACTGATGACAAACAGCAGGATCGAGCCCAGGCCGACGCCCAGTTCGCCAAAAAACGCCAGGATCAGGAACAGCAGGCCCAAGGCCAGGCCCCGTATGCCGAGGTCGATGGCAAAGGCCAGGGCGCGAGGCATCAACCCCGCCGGGCGCAGCGGCAGGTCGATGCCCTCGGGCGTCTCGACCTGGTAACGCGTGTCCAGTGGCGCGGGCAGCGGCGCGTTCCTTTGCAATGCTGGTGTCTCGAGCATGGGCAACCTGTGAGGGGGCGGTTCGAACGTTCGATCTCGGCCCAGATGCTAGCAGTCTTCGTGCAGGCGCACGATACAACTCTGTGGGTCATTTCACGCTTCCTGTAAACAACAGGGATCTTGCGGGAGGGCGCAGGCTTGCGCCTCCCAGGAATTCAAAAGTTACAGCAGCGCTGGCCGCCGGCCGGTTGCAGCGCCTAGACTTCGCCAGTCCTCAGCACAGGAACCACCCGTGACCTCCATTTTCTGGTACGACTACGAAACCACCGGCATCAATCCGCGTTGCGACCGCCCCTTGCAGGTGGCCGGGATACGTACCGATTTCGAACTCAATGAAATCGATGAACCGGTGAACCTGTACTGCCGGCCCAGCGATGACATCCTGCCCCATCCGGCCGCATGCGCGATCACCGGGATCACACCGGCATGCCTGGCGGAAAAAGGCTTGAGCGAGGCCGATTTCATGACCCGCGTCCATGCGCAACTGGCCGCGCCCGGGACCTGTGGCGCCGGCTACAACACGCTGCGCTTCGATGACGAGATGACCCGCTACAGCCTTTATCGGAATTTCTTCGACCCGTACGCACGGGAATGGCAGGGGGGCAACAGTCGCTGGGACCTGATTGACCTGGTGCGGGCCGCCTATGCGTTGCGCCCCGATGGGATTGTCTGGCCGCAGGAGGAGGGGCGCGTCACCCTCAAGCTCGAACGCCTGACCGCCGCCAACGGCATCGACCATGGCCAGGCCCATGATGCGCTGTCGGATGTACGTGCAACGATTGCCCTGGCCCGGTTGATCCGTCAGAGACAACCCCGGCTTTACGACTGGCTGTTCCAGTTGCGCACTAAACAGAAAGTCATGGACCAGGTCCGCCTGCTACAGCCCATGGTGCACATCTCCGGGCGCTTCTCGGCGGCGCGAAACTACATCGGCGTGGTCCTGCCGCTGGCCTGGCATCCGAAGAACCGCAACGCCCTGATCGTCTGCGATCTGCATCTGGACCCTCAAGGGCTGCTGGACCATGACGCCGAAATCCTGCGCCAACGCTTGTATACCCGCCGTGAAGAGTTGTTGGAAGGGGAATTGCCCGTACCCCTCAAGCTTATTCATATCAACAAATGCCCGGTGGTCGCGCCGCTGTCAGTCCTGCGCGACGAGGACCAGCAACGTCTGCAACTGGACATGGAAGGTTATCGCCAGCGGGCGCTGCGGCTAAGTGACGCACAGCAAGTCTGGCACGATAAACTCCAGGCGATTTACGGTCGCGAGGATTTCACTGCGAGCGAGGACCCCGAACAACAGTTGTACGCTGGATTCATGGGTGATCGTGATCGGCGTTTGTGCGAACAAGTGCGCCAGGCAGATCCCGACCAGTTGGCGGGGGAACGTTGGCATTTCGATGATGAGCGCCTGCCGGAATTATTATTCCGATACCGGGCCCGTAACTTCCCCGACACCTTGAGCACTGAAGAGCAGGTACGCTGGAAACTATTTTGCCAGCAGCGACTGAAATCGCCGGAGTGGGGGGCGCCTAATACCCTGGAAAGTTTTGATGAGGCGATGACGCAGTGGCTGGCGCTTTCCAGCCCAATGCAGCAAGAGGTGCTGACTCAATGGCAGGGTTATAGCCAGCAATTGCGCAAACGTTTGAGCCTTTGAGTCGCCGCGCTGCCATGTAAGGAAATAAATCAGAAGTGGACAGGCAACAAAAAACGCCAGCAATCGCTGGCGTTTTTTTCTGCGTCGAGAACGCTTCGAACCGCCGGAGCTTAGCCCAGCAGGGTCGCCCAGCCTTCAACCACGTCGCCGCCCCACTTGGCTTTCCACTCTTTCAGAGTCTTGTGGTTGCCACCTTTGGTTTCGATGACTTCACCGTTGTGCGGGTTCTTGTATTGCTTAACTTTGCGAGCGCGCTTGGTGCCGGTAGTTTTCACAGCGCCACGCGGGGCTTTGCTCGACTTGGACTCTGGATCCAACAGGGCAATGATATCGCGCAGGGACTTGGAGTATTCACCCATCAGCGTGCGCAGTTTGCCTTCGAATTCCAGTTCTTTTTGCAGTTTGTCGTCTTTGGACAGGTCGGCCAGACGTTGTTGCAGTTCTTCAATGGCTTGTTTTGTAGCGTTGTATTCGGTGATCAGGGACATGGGGACTACCTTATGTAGGACGCTGGTGACAAGGAGACAGTGGGGTAATAGTAATCAGACAGTTTCATCAAGTAAACATTTAAGCCGTGTTTATTTAATTAATAGTGCGCTAGCACAGAGTGGACACCGTGAAATAAATAATGTGATGCAGTCTTCACATCTGTTCACGATAAAGCTTGCCATGCGGGCATTGGCAGTCCAGGTCAGCCACTGCTGGGCGCGATGTGTGATCGATACTGCAGTTTTGCCGCGCAATGGCTAGAATGGCCGCCTTTGCGAAGTTCTGGAGTTCCCCTAATGCGCACTTTTCGGCTGGTGATCGCTTGCCCGGACCGCGTCGGTATCGTTGCTAAAGTCAGTAACTTTCTGGCGTCCCATAACGGCTGGATCACTGAAGCAAGCCACCATTCGGACAATCAGAGTGGTTGGTTTTTCATGCGTCACGAGATACGCGCCGACTCGCTGCCCTTCGGCATCGAAGCCTTCCGCGAGGCATTCGCCCCGATTGCCGAAGAGTTTTCGATGGACTGGCGCATCACCGATACCGCGCAGAAAAAGCGCGTAGTGCTGATGGCCAGTCGTGAGTCCCACTGCCTGGCTGATCTGTTGCACCGCTGGCACAGCGATGAGCTCGATTGCGACATCGCCTGTGTCATTTCCAACCATGACGACTTACGCAGCATGGTGGAATGGCACGGCATCCCTTATTACCACGTACCGGTCAACCCGCAGGACAAGCACCCGGCGTTCGCCGAGGTCTCGCGGCTGGTCAAGCAGCACGACGCCGAGGTGGTGGTACTGGCCCGCTACATGCAAATCCTGCCGCCGTCACTGTGCAGCGAATACGCGCATAAAGTCATCAACATCCACCACAGTTTCCTGCCGTCGTTCGTTGGTGCCAAGCCTTACCACCAGGCCTCGATGCGCGGAGTGAAGCTGATCGGCGCCACGTGCCACTACGTGACCGAAGAGCTGGACGCCGGCCCGATCATCGAGCAGGACGTGGTCCGTGTCAGCCACAGCGACAGCATTGAAGACATGGTGCGCTTCGGCCGCGACGTGGAAAAAATGGTCCTGGCGCGCGGCTTGCGCTATCACTTGGAAGACCGCGTACTGGTGCACGGCAACAAGACCGTGGTCTTCTGATCTGTAGTCTTCTGACTCTATGTGGCAAGGGAGCTTTCTCCCTTGCCACGAACCTCGAGGCATGAATTCCATGACCGATCCCTTGGACAAAGCCACCGCCAGAGCGCCGGCGACCGTGGGCGAGGGTTGCCTGAGTCGCTACGATCCCGAAGCGCTGGGCCCGGAAGACGGCACCGAATTTCCCGACGCCGCCCAGCTGTGGGAAGAGCTGCACAAGCAGCCCCAGGACGATCCCGAGTCCAAGGGCTGACCTCTCAGGCTTGCCGCAGCTTCATCAGCTTCTTGATCAACGGTCGCCCGACCATCATGAAGAACACCGGTCCCCCGGCCAGCAGATAGAAGTAATACGTCACTGCCCGCCAGATCAGGATCGCCGCCGCCGCGGTGGATTTGCCCACCATCGGCGCCAGCAACGCCGCCGAGGTCAACTCCGCCGCTCCGGCGCCGCCCGGCAACAGGCTGAACTGCCCGGCGCTGAGGGACAGCATCTGGATCAGGAAACTCCAGGCCCATTGCAGATCCGCCCCGAGTCCTTTTAATGCCAGGTACAGCACGCTGTAGCGCAGGACCCAGTGCAGGCAGGTCAAGACGAACACCTGGAACAGCGTCTGGCGTGGCAATTTCAGAGTGTCGGTAAATGCCGCGAGGAAATTCAGGATCTTGCGTCCCCAGCGTCGACGGGTCACTGGCTTCACTCGCAAATGCCGCAACAGCCGCGCACCCAGGAGAATCAGCCGCCGATGGTAGCGGGCCACCAGCGCGCAGCAAAAGAGCCCGCCGAACAATGAAACCGCGCTCAGCGCCAGCATCCATTCCATGCGCTGGCTGAGATTCTGGAAAAGTGCATAAAACAGGATGCCCAACAAGGCGCAGAGAAAAAACAGCAGGTCGCTCAACTGGTCCATGGCGAACACCGCGCTGCCATGGGCGGGGCGCACGCCGTTGCGCGCGAGCAGCGCCATCAGCGTCAACGGCCCGCCACTGCCGCCGGGCGTCGCGCACATCGCGAACTCGGTGGACATCACTACGCCAATGCTTTTCAACCCGCCTATGCGCCCACGGTGTTCACCCAGCAGCAAGCGCAGGCGCACCGAGTTGAGGCCCCAGCAGAGTACGATCATGCCAAGCATGACCAGCAGCAAGGACAGCGGAAAGCGCTGCAGCCGCGACCACATTTCCCCGCCGCCCACGAGCATCGGGACCAATACCGCAATCAACAGGGCGGCGCCTAACCAGACCAGCCGTTTCATGCGGCACTGCTGACTGGCTGGCGCAGTGACGCCAGCCAGTCGATCTTGGTCATCGGCACGCGTCCGTCTTCAAGCAGGCGCTCCAGGGTTCGCAGCCAGTAGTCGCGGGAAAATCCGTGGCGCATGTCTACCGGGTGCAGGCCCAGGCGAATGACCGGTGCCTGACGCCAGCGCTGTTCACGCCGGTCGCTGATGACTTTCGACAGGCCTCGGCGCCAGGCACTGCGAGCGCTCCAGACCAGCCCCGGGGCGTCGATCGGGGTGAGCTCCGGCAAGCGATAAAGGTGCTGGGTGTCGCTGGTATAACTCAACGGCAACTGACGCAGGGCCTGGCGTGTGCCTTCGCTCATCAGCCAGGCCGGTGCGACGAAGCCTTCCAGCGGCCACTGGTAGCGCTGAAAGATTTCGATGCCGGCGCGAAGGCGGGCGAGGGCCGCTTCCTCGGACAGACCGTAGAACTCCCCTTCATGGGTGTAGACCCGGCGCATGAACCAGTCCTTGGGATGGAGCGCCGGCGGACCGTCATCGCAGTGGTAATAGCCGTGCAGCACCAGTTCATCGCCGCGTTCGACCCGGCTGTCGAGCAAGCGCCGGAAGCCGGGATGTTCGTCGAGCGCGTTGGCGTGATGGAAGTCCGGCACCACCAGCCAGGTCATCGGCACCTGGCCGAGGGCGTCGACGGCTTCGACGAAGGGCTGGTAGTCGGGCCAGGTTTGCGGTGCGACATCGTGCAGCACCAGCAGCAGGCTGGATTGAGCGGTCATCGACATGGGCCTCGACTCAACCATTGGCCAGCAGGGGCATTTCTGCGCCGAGCACGCTGTAATAGTGGCCCAACAGACTATTGACCACCGAATCCCAGGCGTAATGACGTTCTACATGCCTGCGTGCTTTTGCGCCGCGTTGCTGGCAGCCTTCGGCGAACAGTTGCCGAACGGCATTGGCCATCGCCTGTGGATTGTCGGGCGCGCACAGCAGGCCACAGTCCTCGTGGACGATTTCATTGAAGGCGCCTGCCGCGACCGCTACCACCGGGATGCCGCTGGCCATCGCTTCGAGGATCACCAGGCCGAAGGTTTCCTGGTCGCCTGCGTGCAGCAGGGCGTCGGCGCTGGCCATCAGCCGGGCGACTTGCGGAGCCGGGCAGAATTCGTCGATCACCGTGACGTTGTCCGGCACCACGGCAGGCATCGAAGAGCCCACCAGCAGCAGGTGATAGCGTTCGCCCAGGCGTTTCATGCATTTGAGCAGCACCGGCAGGTTTTTTTCCTTGGAACCGCGACCGGCGAAAATCAGCAGGCGCGCATCCTCGGCGATGCCCAGTTCGGCCCGCAGTTCCGGGTCGCGAGCGGCGGGATTGAAGGTCTGCAGGTCTACCCCCAACGGCTGCACGTAGACATTTTTAACCCCAAGCCCGGTGAGTTTGTCGGCCATGACCTGGCTCGGCGCGAGCACCCGGTCGAAGTTGCCGTACAGTTTGCTGACATAGGCTTCGATATTGGGCGTGAACCAGTTGCCCATGCGGTTGCTTACCAGCAACGGCAGGTCGGAGTGATAAAAGCCGATCACGGGCACGTCCAGCTGTCGCCGGGCATCCAGGGCGGCCCAGGCGGTGAGGTAAGGGTCGCCGACCTCGATCAGGTCGGGCTGCAAGTCGCGCAGGACATTACGCCAAGGGGCCAGGCGCAGCGGGAAGCGGTAGCCCTTGCCAAAGGGCAGCGGAGGGGCCGGGACCTTGTAGATCCCATCCTGCTCGCTCAGATGCGCGCCGGGGATCAGAAGGCTATGGCGAATACCCGGCCGATTGCCCAGGCGCCGGTGCTTGGCATCCAGATAAGTGCGTACACCTCCGCTGGCGGGGGCGTAGAACATGGTTATGTCCGCTATATGCACGATGAACATCCCTCCGGTCTGTGTTCTCCCCTTGTTGACCTTGGGTAAGAATAGATGTTCGGTTGGGGTTGGGTGCAGTAAAGGAATGCGTTGTCGGGCACTCTTCGCGAGCAGGCTCGCTCCCACAGGGTTCTATGCTCAACATAGGCCCAAAGTGTGGGAGCGAGCCTGCTCGCGAATGGGCCAGTGCCGGTTGCAGGCTATTATTCTGCCGCTCGGGCCTTATTGCACCGGGCATGCTTTTATATAAGCGCGCAAAATGGCGTCATACCGCAAACCACAGGTGACCAAATGCCTGATTCATCGCAACTCGTTATCGGGGCCGACCTGGCCGGCCAACCTGTCGCCCAGGCCATGCGCCTGGCCAATCGTCATGGGCTGGTGGCGGGCGCCACCGGCACCGGCAAGACCGTCACCTTGCAGCGCCTGGCCGAGATGTTCAGCGATGCCGGCGTTGCGGTGTTCGCGGCGGACATCAAGGGTGACCTGTGCGGCCTCGGCGCCGCCGGCAATCCTCAAGGCAAGATCGCCGAGCGCATCGCCGGCATGCCCTGGCTCGGCCATGAGCCACAGGCCTATCCGGTGACCTTGTGGGATATCCACGGTCAGTCCGGTCATCCGCTGCGCACCACGTTGAGTGAAATGGGCCCGTTGTTGCTCGGCAGCCTGCTGGAACTGACGGACAGCCAGCAAGCGGCGTTGTACGCGGCCTTCAAGGTCGCCGACCGCGAGGGCCTGTTGCTGCTCGACCTCAAGGACCTGAAAGCGCTGCTTAATCACCTCAAGGACAACCCTGAATTGCTCGGGGACGACGCGGCCCTGATGACCACCGGTTCCAGCCAGGCCTTGATGCGCCGACTGTCCACCCTGGAACAGCAGGGCGCGGATGCCTTGTTCGGCGAACCGGCGTTGCAGCTTGAAGACATCCTGCAACCGGCCAGTGACGGCCGTGGCCGCATTCATCTGCTGGACGCCAGTCGTCTGGTCCATGAAGCGCCGAAAGTCTACGCCACATTCCTGCTGTGGCTGCTGGCCGAGCTGTTCGAGCAACTGCCCGAGCGCGGCGATGCGGACAAACCCTTGCTGGCGTTGTTTTTCGATGAGGCACATTTGTTGTTCGCCGGCACGCCCAAGGCATTGCAAGAGCGCCTGGAACAAGTGGTGCGGCTGATCCGCTCCAAGGGCGTCGGGGTGTATTTTGTCACCCAGTCGCCGGGCGATCTGCCGGACGACGTGCTCGCGCAGTTGGGATTGCGCATCCAGCATGGCCTGCGAGCGTTCACCGCCAAGGAACAGAAATCCCTGCGGGCGGTGGCTGACGGTTTTCGACCGAATCCGCAATTCGATGCCCTGGCGGTGCTCACCGAGCTGGGCATCGGTGAAGCGCTGGTGGGCACCTTGCAGGAAAAAGGCACGCCGGAAATGGTCCAGCGTGTGCTGGTGGCGCCGCCGCAGTCGCGCATCGGGCCGTTGACCGCGGCTGAGCGTGCCGGGCTGATCGCCAGCTCACCGTTGCAGGGCCGTTATGACAAACCCATCGACCGCGAGTCTGCCTATGAAGTGCTGATGGGGCGCAAGGGGCTGGAGCCGCAGGCCGAAGCCGTGCCAGGCAAACCGGCCGCCGAGGAGCCGAGCTTCACCGAAAAGGCCGGGGAATTCCTCGGCACTGCCGCCGGCCAGGCGCTGAAATCGGCGATGCGCCAGGCGGCCAATCAGTTGGGCCGGCAGTTGGTGCGTGGGTTGATGGGGTCGTTGCTGGGGGGCAGCAAGCGGCGGTAGGCAGAAACCGAATCGCTCCCTTCGCGAGCAGGCTCGCTCCCACAGGAGATCTCCTGCGCGCGCAAATCTTGTGCCTCATGCAGATCCATTGTGGGAGCGAGCCTGCTCGCGAAGGCTATTCAACAGCCGAAAAAAATCTCAATCCTTGGGCCGCGCATGCGCCGCCAATCGCTCCAGCGCTGCCCGCAGGTTGGGGTCGCTGATGCCATCGGCCGTGGCCTGGATGGTGGCGGCAGCGTCGGTAGACAGATCCAGCGTATGACCCTTGGCGCCGACTTGCACCGTGGGCGGCTGGACCTTGAACAGGATTCGCGTCAGGTTGGCGAACTCCTCGAATGCCTGCAATTGGCGCAGCAGGCGCTTTTGCTGGTAGCGCAAACGCGTGGCCCAGTGACCATCGGTGACGATCAGCAACAAACTGCCTTCCCGCCAGGACGCTACGTGACAATGCTCGCGCGCAGCGGGCTGTAGCTGGCTGTCGAGCAGGCGTTGCAAGTGCCCCAGGCGTCTGGCGTGGCCGAAGATGGCTTTCAGCGGCTTGGCTTCGCGCAGCAGAACGGCGGGCGCCTTGGCTGGAAGAGGGCGAAAGGCCATGGTTGATTACCGCAAGTGACAAAGGCGCCATGGTAGCAGAAAGCGCCGGATACGCCCGAGCCCTGCTGCCCGGAGGCTTTTACTCGCATAATCAATGAGTAACTTCTGCGTTTTGTGGGTTGAAGTTCGCGCAAAAGCCCTTATTTTAGGGAGGCCCCGTCACAGCGCTGTGCCAGCATCGTGGAATAACGCCACTTTCCTCTCCATCGTTTCCGGGTAGAATGCTCGTTCGCATGCGGCCATGAGGGCTGCACGGGCGACTCATGGGGCCGCCCTCCATCCCTTTAGTGTGGAAGATCCTGCCGATATGTTTGCGCCTTTGTTAAAGAAACTTTTTGGAAGCAAGAACGAGCGTGAAGTCAAACGCATGCTCAAGACGGTACAGATCGTCAATGCCTTCGAAGAGCAAATGGTGGCCCTTTCGGACGATCAGTTACGCGCCAAGACCGCCGAATTCAAGGACCGCATCGCCAAGGGCGAGACCCTTGACCAGATCCTGCCCGAAGCTTTCGCGGTCTGCCGTGAAGCCGGCAAGCGGGTCATGGGCATGCGCCACTTCGACGTCCAGTTGATCGGCGGCATGACCTTGCATGAAGGCAAGATCGCCGAAATGCGCACCGGTGAGGGCAAGACCCTGGTGGCGACCCTGGCGGTATATCTCAACGCACTGTCCGGCAAGGGCGTGCACGTGGTGACGGTCAACGACTACCTGGCCCGCCGCGACGCCAACTGGATGCGCCCGCTCTATGAATTCCTCGGCCTGACGGTCGGCGTGGTCACGCCGTTCCAGCCGCCGGAAGAGAAGCGCGCCGCCTACGCCTCGGACATCACCTACGGCACCAACAACGAATTCGGTTTCGACTACCTGCGCGACAACATGGCGTTCAGTATGGAAGAAAAATTCCAGCGCGAACTCAACTTTGCCGTGATCGACGAAGTCGACTCCATCCTCATCGACGAAGCCCGTACGCCGCTGATCATTTCCGGCCAGGCCGAAGACAGCTCCAAGCTGTACATCGAGATCAACAAGCTGATCCCGCAGCTTCAGCTGCACGTCGAAGAAGTCGAAGGCGAAGTGACCCAGCCCGGCCACTACACCGTCGACGAGAAGACCCGCCAGGTCGAGCTCAACGAATCCGGCCACCAGTTCATCGAAGAGATGCTGACCCGCGTCGGCCTGCTGGCTGAAGGCGAAAGCCTCTACTCGGCCCATAACCTGGGCCTGCTGACCCACGTCTACGCCGGCCTGCGTGCCCACAAGCTGTTCCATCGCAACGTCGAATACATCGTCCAGGACGGCCAGGTCGTACTGGTCGACGAACACACCGGCCGCACCATGCCGGGCCGTCGCCTGTCCGAAGGACTGCACCAGGCCATCGAAGCGAAGGAAGGCCTGAACATCCAGGCCGAGAGCCAGACCCTGGCCTCGACCACGTTCCAGAATTACTTCCGCCTGTACAACAAACTGTCCGGCATGACCGGTACCGCCGACACCGAAGCGTTCGAATTCCACCAGATCTACGGCCTGCAAGTGGTGGTGATTCCGCCGAACAAGCCGCTGGCGCGCAAGGACTACAACGACCTGGTGTTCCTGACCGCCGAAGAGAAATACGCGGCGATCATCAACGACATCAAGGAAGGCATGGCCCAGGGCCGTCCGATCCTGGTGGGTACCGCGACCATCGAGACCTCCGAGCACATGTCCGCCTTGCTCGCCAAGGAAGGTATCGAGCACAAGGTCCTCAATGCCAAGTTCCACGAGAAGGAAGCCGAGATCATCGCCCAGGCCGGTCGCCCGGGTGCGTTGACCATCGCCACCAACATGGCCGGCCGTGGTACCGACATCCTGCTGGGCGGCAACTGGGAAGTCGAAGTGGCTTCGCTGGAAAACCCGACCCCCGAGCAGATCGCGCAGATCAAGGCCGACTGGCAGAAGCGTCACCAGCAGGTGCTCGAATCCGGTGGCTTGCAGGTGATCGCGTCCGAGCGTCACGAATCGCGCCGTATCGACAACCAGCTGCGTGGCCGTGCCGGTCGCCAGGGCGACGCCGGCTCCAGCCGCTTCTACCTGTCCCTGGAAGACAGCCTGATGCGCATCTTCGCCTCTGATCGGGTGAAGAATTTCATGAAG
Organism: Pseudomonas sp. R1-15; assembly: GCF_051132085.1. Classification (NCBI taxonomy): domain Bacteria; kingdom Pseudomonadati; phylum Pseudomonadota; class Gammaproteobacteria; order Pseudomonadales; family Pseudomonadaceae; genus Pseudomonas; species Pseudomonas sp. R1-15. The sequence goes on from NZ_CP071660.1 coordinate 1,250,899, forward strand.
GCCCTGGGCATGCAGCCGGGCGAGGCGATCGAGCACCGCATGGTGACCAACGCCATCGAGAAGGCGCAGCGCAAGGTCGAGGGCCGCAACTTCGACATCCGCAAGCAGTTGCTTGAATTCGACGACGTCAACAACGAGCAGCGCAAAGTGATCTATCACATGCGCAACAGCCTGTTGGCCGCAGACGACATTGGCGAAACCATCGCCGATTTCCGCCGCGAAGTGCTCGACGCCACTGTCAGCGCACACATTCCGCCGCAGTCGCTTCCGGAGCAGTGGGACGTTGCTGGTCTGGAAGCCTCCCTGCGCAGTGATTTCGGCGTGTCGTTGCCGATCCAGCAGTGGCTCGACGAGGACGATCACCTCTACGAAGAAACGCTGCGCGAGAAACTTCTGACCGAACTGATCGCCGCGTACAACGAGAAAGAAGACCAGGCCGGCGCCGAAGCGCTGCGCTCGTTCGAGAAGCAAATCGTGCTGCGGGTGCTGGACGACCTGTGGAAAGACCATCTGTCGACCATGGATCACCTGCGCCACGGTATCCACTTGCGTGGCTACGCGCAGAAGAATCCGAAGCAGGAATACAAGCGCGAGTCCTACACGCTGTTCTCCGAGCTGCTGGATTCGATCAAGCGCGACTCGATCCGGGTCCTGTCCCACGTTCAGGTTCGCCGCGAAGATCCGGTCGAAGAAGAAGCCCGCCTGCGCCAGGAGGCCGAAGCCCTGGCCGCGCGCATGCAGTTCGAGCACGCCGAAGCTCCGGGCCTGGAAGTGGTCCAGGCGATGGAAGAGGGCGTCGATGTGGACGTGGCCCTGGCCACCGCACCGGTACGCAACGAGCAGAAACTGGGCCGAAACGAGCTGTGCTATTGCGGCTCGGGCAAGAAATACAAGCATTGCCACGGGCAGATCCAATAACCCCCCGTTTCAACGCTGAAGCACCCGCGCCGCGACCGGATTCTATCCGTCGCGGCGTTTTGCCATTTTTAATCGCCGTCTCGATGAGGACGGCGTCGATAGACATCTCATTTAGGAGCGCATTCATGGCTGTTGGTCTTGGTCCGTTGCCAACGTTGCACCCGGTTGCCGGTTTTGAACTTGGTATCGCCTCGGCGGGCATCAAGCGTCCCGGGCGCAAGGATGTGGTGGTCATGCGTTGCGCCGAGGGCTCGACGGTGGCCGGCGTGTTTACGCTCAATGCATTTTGCGCCGCGCCGGTGATCCTGGCCAAGCAACGCGTGCAAGGGCCGGTGCGTTACCTGCTGACCAACACCGGTAACGCCAACGCCGGCACCGGCGCGCCAGGCCTGGCCGCCGCCGAGCGCACCTGCGCCAGGCTGGCTGAACTGACCGGTGTTGACGCCAGCCAGGTGCTGCCGTACTCCACGGGTGTGATCGGTGAACCGCTGCCGGTCGAAAAAATCGAAGGCGCGCTGCAAGCCGCCCTTGATGACCTCTCGGAAAACAACTGGGCCGCGGCCGCCACCGGCATCATGACCACCGACACCCTGCCCAAGGGCGCGAGCCGCCAGTTCCAGCACGACGGCGTGACCGTGACCGTGACCGGCATCAGCAAGGGCGCCGGCATGATCCGCCCGAACATGGCGACCATGCTCGGTTACATCGCCACCGACGCCAAGGTCTCCCGCCAGGTGTTGCAGGACCTGATGCTCGACGGCGCCAACAAGTCCTTCAACCGCATCACCATCGACGGCGACACCTCGACCAACGACTGCTGCATGCTGATCGCCACCGGCAAGGCCAACCTGCCGGAGATCACCGAAGCCAGCGGTCCGCTGTTCGCGGCGCTGAAACAGGCGGTGTTCGAGGTGTGCATGGAAGTGGCCCAGGCCATCGTCCGCGACGGCGAAGGCGCGACCAAGTTCGTTACGGTACAGGTCAACGGTGGTGGCAATCACCAGGAATGCCTGGACGTCGGTTATACCGTGGCGCATTCGCCTCTGATCAAGACCGCACTGTTTGCTTCCGACCCGAACTGGGGTCGTATTCTCGCCGCTGTCGGCCGCGCCGGGGTGCCTGAGCTGGACGTGAGCAAGATCGACGTCTTCCTCGGTGAGGTCTGCATCGCCAGCCAGGGCGCCCGGGCGACGACCTACACCGAGGCGCAGGGCGCGGCGGTGATGCAGCAGGAGGAAATCACCATCCGCATCGAGCTGGGGCGTGGCGATTGCAGCGAAACGATCTGGACCACCGATCTGTCCCACGAGTACGTCAAGATCAACGCTGAGTATCGGACTTAAAACCGAGTCGTTTCATTCGCGAGCAGGCTCGCTCCCACAGGGATTCTGTGAACGCCGCAGATTCAGTGTGGGAGCGAGCCTGCTCGCGAAGGCGGCAGTACAAATACCCCCAGAACCACAAGAAAGGAATCCAAATGAGCCTGCACCTGATAATCGGCGATAAACGAGCTTCTTCCTGGTCTCTGCGGGGCGCGCTGGCCCTGTCGTTGACCGGCGCGAAGTACACCGAAGAACTGGTCAGGCTCGGCCAGCCCGACACCCGCGAAAAACTGCTGAAGTATTCGGCCACGGCCAAGGTCCCGCTGCTCAAGACCGAGTTCGGCGTGATCGCCGACTCCCTGGCCATTGCCGAGTACTTGGCCGAGCAGTTTCCCGAGGCCGGTCTCTGGCCCAAGGATGTAGCGGCACGGGCCCAGGCTCGTTCGGCCTGTGCACAGATGCACAGTGGTTTTTTTGCCATCCGCACCCACATGCCGTTCGACCTGGGCCGCGATGCGCCGTTGTCACCGATTCCGGCGGATGTGCAGGCGGAAATCCAGCGGATGCTGGCGTTGTGGGCAGAGTGCCGCGCGGCGGCTACCGAAGCCGGTCCCTACCTGTTTGGTACCCTGAGCCTGGCTGACGTATTTTTTGCGCCGATTGCCGTGCGCTTGCGCACCTACCAGGTGGAACTGCCGGAAGTCGACGCGGCCTACGTTGAAACCCTTTATCAATGGCCGGCCTTCAAAGCATGGCAGCAAGCTGGCCTGGAGGAAAATCGCCCGGTGAAACGCGTACATGTAGCGGCGGCAGTCATTCGCGACGCCGCCGGCAAGATCCTGATTGCCCGCCGGGCCGATTCCCAGCACCAGGGCGGCCTGTGGGAATTCCCGGGGGGCAAGGTCGAGGCTGATGAGTCGGTCGAAACGGCCCTGGCCCGGGAGCTTCTCGAAGAGTTGGGCATTGTCGTCAGCGCTGCCCGGCCACTGATCAAGGTGCGCCACGATTATCCGGACAAGCAGGTGTTGCTGGATGTCTGGGAAGTCTCGGCGTTCAGCGGCGAGCCCCATGGCGCCGAAGGCCAGCCGCTTGCCTGGGTGACGGCCCGTGAATTGACGAACTACGAGTTTCCAGCGGCCAATCAGCCGATCGTCGCGGCGGCCCGTTTGCCGGGCGAGTACCTGATCACCCCTGAAGGCCTTGAAACGCCCGCCTTGTTGCGTGGCATTCAAAAAGCTGTCGCTGGCGGGATCAAGCTGCTGCAACTGCGCGCGCCCAGCGGTTACGACCCGCAATACCGTGACCTGGCAGTGGACGCGGTGGGGCTGTGTGCCGGCAAGGCGCAATTGATGCTCAAGGGCCCGTTCGAATGGCTGGGTGACTTTCCGTCTGCCGGCTGGCATATCACCGCCGCGCAACTGCGCAAGCATGCGGCGGCGGGTCGGCCGTTCGGCACCGATCGCTGGCTGGCGGCCTCGTGCCACAACGCCGAGGAACTCTCCCTGGCTCAGCAGATGGGCGTGGATTTCGTGACGTTGTCACCCGTGCAACCGACCCAGACCCATCCCGATGCGCAGCCATTGGGGTGGGAAGAGGCTGCGCGACTGATCGAGGGGTTCGACAGGCCGGTGTATCTGTTGGGCGGGGTAGGCCCCGATCAGCGGCAGAAAGCCTGGGAAGCCGGGGCGCAAGGGGTGGCGGGGATTCGGGCGTTCTGGCCTGACGCTTGATTCTGTGGGTGTGTCTGCTGGCCGCTTCGCGAGCAGGCTCGCTCCCACACTGGATTTCGGCGTTCACAAAACCTCTGTGGGAGCGAGCCTGCTCGCGAAGAGGCCCTGACAGACGCCTATGCTTCAACTCCCAGGCTTTGCCGCCGCCTCCCAAAGCACTTCCGCCACACCCTGGCGCCGGGCGATGACCCGCGCCGCCACGAACAGCAGGTCCGACAACCGATTGATATACGCCAGCCCCGGCCCGGCCAGTGGTTCCACCGCGTTCAGTTGCTGGCAACGGCGCTCGGCGCTGCGGGCCAGGCTGCGGCACACATGGGCCTGGGCGATCAGGGTCGAGCCGCCGGGCAGGATGAAATTCTCCAGCGGCCCCAACTCTTCATTCCATACATCGATGGCCGCTTCCAGGCGCGCCACTTCTGCATCGTTCAGGGCCTGATAGGTCGGCATCGCCAGCTCGCCGCCCAGGTCGAACAGCCGATGCTGACAAGGCGTCAGTATCTCGGTTACTTCCTTCAACGCCGGGTACCGTTCCGTTTCGGCGGCAAGCCCGGCCAGCAACAAGCCCAGTTGGCTGTTCAGCGTATCCACTTCGCCGATGGCCTCGATCCGCGGATGATCCTTCGCCACCCGGCGACCATCCCCCAGTCCGGTTTCACCTTTGTCCCCGGTACGGGTGTAAATCTTCGACAGACGAAAACCCATGTTCAGCGCTCCACTTGCTTGTGTTCTTGCGCCACCATCGAAGTGCCCGCCAGTGGCAGGCGCAGGGTGAAGCAAGTGCCTTGGCCCGGCGCTGATTGCACTTCCATCTGGCCCTTGTGGTTGTTGGTGATGATGAAATACGACACCGACAATCCGAGCCCGGTGCCCTGGCCGATCTCCTTGGTGGTGAAGAACGGCTCGAAGGTACGCTTGCGCACGTTCTCGCTCATGCCGATGCCGTTGTCCTCGACCTGGATTTCCGCCCACGGCGGATTCAGCCGTGTACGCAGGATGATACGGCCGGGCTCGCTGTCGTCCTGGCGTTGATGGATGGCCTGGGCGGCGTTTTTCAGCAGGTTGAGCAATACCTGCTCCAGTTCGTTGGCGGTGCCGGGCACCGGGCCGAGGTTCGGGTCAAACTGGCGGATGATCGCCTGGCCCTTGAAGTCGAAACCGATCGCCAGGTCGAAGTCGTTACCGGCAATTTCCACGGCCTGGTCGATCAGTGCCGGCAGGTCGCAAGGCGCCATCTGCCTTGTGCTACGGCGGCTGAAGCTGAGCATGTGGGTGACGATTTTCGCTGCCCGGGCGCCGGCCTGCTGGATGCCATCGAGCAACTGCGGGATCTCCCGGCTTTCCAGGTAGCGGTTGACCACCGGTAAATCGATCCCCAACTGCTCGGCCTGCTCAAGGTTCTTCGGCAATTCCGCAGACAGGCGTCGGCGAATATTCTGCACGTTGTGCAGGATCGCCCCCAGCGGATTGTTGATCTCATGGGCCATGCCCGCCGCGAGGCCGCCTACCGAGAGCATTTTTTCCGATTGCACCATCATTTCCTCCAGCGACAGGCGCTGGGTGATGTCATCGATGCGGATCACCACGCCGCGCCCGGCACCGCCCATCAAAGGATAAAAAGTCAGGGCGTAATGCCGGGCTTCATCGTCCTTGGTCCAGGTCACGCGCTCGATCTTGGCCACTGTGTGCTGTTCCACCGTCTGCTTGAGCTGCGGCAGGTACGGCTTGAGCGGCTCGAAGGCGAGGAAGATCGGCTGGTTCAGCGCCTCATCCAGCCGGGTGCCGGAAAGGGCGCTGGCCTCCTGGTTCCATTGCGTGACATAGAGCTGTTCGTCGAGGGCAATCAGCGCCGACGGCATGGAGTCGATGATGCTGTTGAGGTAGTTCTGGAAGCCGGTGAGTTTTTTCTCGATCTTGCTGCGGACCTGGACTTCCAGCTCCAGCTTGCGGTTGGTGTGACGGGTTTCTTCCGCCAGGCCCTGGGCCTGGTCGTAGGCGGCCTGGGAATCGTCCCGCGCGCGCTTGAGCTGCTGTTCCCGGGCTTCGATCCGCGAGAGCATGGTGTTGAACGCCTCGGCCAGGCTGCCGATTTCGTCGTGGTTGCCCCGGGCGGCGCGCAGGGAATAGTTTTCTTCGCGGGTGACCTGGCGCGACAACTCTTCGAGCTGATGGATCGGCTGGGTGATCAGCCGCTTGATCTGCTGGGCAATGACCAGCCACAACAGCACGCTGAAAATCAGGATGCCCAGGCTGGCCGTCAGGGTGCCGGTGTAGAACGCGGTGGGCAGTTCGCTGCTAGCCACCAGCAGGAGATGGCCGGGCGCCGTGCCGGGGCGGGGCAGGGTAATGACCTGGTTGCTGCGAAACTCCCCGGCCTGCCACGCCTGCACATGACGGAAATGGTCCGGCAACTTGAGCTTCTCGCCCTGTTGCAACTGGGCCAGGCGTACGCCGTCACCGTCATACAGTGCCGCTGCCCGCAGCGGCGCATAGCTGTTGAGTTCATCGAGCAGACGCTTGGCGCTTTGCGGCGATTGCAACGCGTCGGAGATCAGGCTCGGGTTGGCTACCAGTCGGCCGATGGTCTGCAAGGCCTGAGGCGCCATGCTTTCCTGGGAAATGTAATAGGCCGCGCTGATGAAGGTCAGGTTGGCCACCAGCAGAACCGTGGTCAACAATACCAACAGGGCCGCCAGCAGTTTCTGGCCGACCGGGAGATTTTCAAGGCGCTGGCGCAATGGCATCTGACTCGTCGCTGAAAGGGAACACGAGGGCCAGCGTAGCCGCTGCTCAGTCGCTGGGCAATCCGAGGTTGTCCAAGTGGGCAATCAGGCGCTGGCGCATCTGTTCAAGATGCGGCACCGCCACGTCATGGCGCCGCGCGACGGCGCAGGCATGGCCGAGCAGATAGCCGATTTCGGTACGTCGCCGGTTGGCAACGTCCTGGTACATGGAGGAATAGTTGGCGGCTGTGGCCTGGATCACCCGTTCCACCTCCGACTGTAAATCCTCGGCCGCCGCCGGCTGGCCGCAGCGTTCGAGCAGATCGGCGAGCTCCGCACAAAGGGTTGCCACTTCGCAGCGGTGTTCCTGCAAGCCACCGTTCTTGCATTGATGCAGTACCGTCAGTGGGTTGATTGCGCAGTTGAGCGCCAGTTTGCGCCACAGGCGGGTGAGGATGTCGGCGCTCCACTGGTGGGGAATGCCGGCCATGCCCAGGTCATCCAGCCAGACCGGCGCCACCGGCTGGGCGGGGTCGCCCAGCCAGGTGTAGCCGTGGCCGGCGAACACCACGCGCCAGTCACCGTCGCGAAACGCGCCTTCGGTGCTGGAGGCGCTGATACAGCGGGCCTGGGGGACGCGGTTCGCCACGGCGTCCTGGCTGCCGAGGCCGTTCTGCAGCAGGATCAGTTCGCTCTCGCCATCCAGGCGATGGGCGACCGAAGCCACAGCCGCCTCCGCGTCATAAGCCTTGCAGGCCAGCAGCAAGCGTTTTATCGGTTCGAGGCCCTGCGCGGTTTCGCCTGGCACCGGGTAACACTGCGCCTGGCCTTGTTCCACCAGCGTCAACCCTCCGACCTCCCGGTAAGCCTGCAGCCGCTGTTCATTGCGCAACACCAGCCGCACCGGCAGGCCGGCCCGGGCCAGGCGCGTCGCCCACAAGGTGCCGAGGCTGCCGGCGCCCAGGACGTGCCAGGTGGTGGACATCAGTTTTTTACTCGGTTTGGCGCAGGCATCTGAGGCGCTCGCGGTAACGACGGGAAAAGACCCGTTATAATGAGCCCGATTTCAACCACAAGCCAAGTGCGCGCCTTTGTCATGAGCGCGCCTTTTTATTTGGAGAACACTACATGCCGTCATTCGACGTGGTATCCGAACTGGACAAGCACGAAGTCACCAACGCCGTTGAAAACGCCGTCAAGGAACTCGACCGTCGGTATGACCTCAAGGGCAAGGGCAGTTTCGAGTTCAAGGAAAAGGACCTGACCGTCAACCTGACCGCCGAGGCCGATTTCCAGCTCGAGGCGATGATCGAGATCCTCAAGCTGGCGCTGGTCAAGCGCAAGATCGACGTGCAATGCCTTGAGGTCAAGGACGCCTACGCCTCCGGCAAGCTGATGAAGCAGGAAGCCGTGCTCAAGGAAGGCATCGACAAGGAACTGGCCAAGAAAATCGTCGCTCATATCAAGGACGCCAAGCTCAAGGTCCAGGCCGCCATCCAGGGCGAGCAGGTGCGCGTCACCGGCAAGAAGCGTGACGACCTGCAAGAAGCCATCGCCGCGCTGCGGGGCAAGGAATTCGGCATGCCGCTGCAGTTCAACAACTTCCGCGACTGACCCCTCGGTTATAGGGAAACCCTGTGGCGAGGGAGCTTGCTCCCGCTGGGCTGCGTAGCGGCCCCTTTGGTGGGTGCTGCGCCCCCAAACGGGAGCAAGCCCCCTCGCCACAAATGCCGCGCACAACAGGAACAAAGGAGAATTAGATGGACTTGAACGCTGAAGTAGACCACCTGGTCAAGGCCTCCCAGGCCTGGATACCGATGATCATGGAGTACGGCAGCCGCGTGTTGCTGGCAATTGTCACCCTGGCCATCGGCTGGTGGCTGATCAACAAGGTGACGCAGAAGCTCGGGGCGCTGCTGGCCCTGCGTAACGCCGACCTCGCGCTGCAAGGGTTTATCAGTACCCTGGCAAACATCATCCTGAAGATCCTGCTGATCGTCAGCGTCGCCTCGATGATTGGTGTGGAAACCACGTCCTTCGTCGCGGCCATCGGTGCGGCAGGCCTGGCGATTGGCCTGGCCTTGCAAGGCAGCCTGGCGAACTTCGCCGGCGGCGTGCTGATCCTGCTCTTTCGTCCGTTTCGCATCGGTGACTGGATCGAGGCCCAAGGCGTAGCCGGAACGGTCGACAGCATCCAGATCTTCCACACGGTCCTGCGTACCGGTGACAACAAGACGGTCATCGTGCCCAACGGCAACCTGTCGAACGGCATCATCACCAACACCAATCGCCAGCCGACCCGCAAAGTGGTGTTCGACGTGGGCGTGGATTACCAGGCTGACCTGCAAAAGGCTCGGGAGGTGTTACTGGAATTGGCCAAGGATGAGCGTGTATTGACCGATCCTGCACCTGAAGCGGTGATCTCCACCTTGGGCGACAGCTCGATCACTGTTTCGCTGCGCATCTGGGTGAAGACGGCGGACTACTGGAACGTGATGTTCATGCTCAATGAACAGGCGCGCGACCGCTTGAAAGATGCCGGTATCGATATTCCGTTTCCACAGCGTGTGATCCGGGTGGTTCAGGAATCTGCATCGGCCTGATCGATCTGATTTTTGTTCAAGCTTCAGCGCAATAAAAAAGACCCATCCGAAGATGGGTCTTTTTTTGATTACCGCAAACTGACTTTCGGCAATTACAGAACCGAAATCGGGTAGTCGACGATCAGGCGGAACTCTTTAACGTCGCCTTCAGTTTCGTCGGCGTTGGCGTGGTGCCAGGCTTGACGAACGCGGAAGGAAAGATCTTTGGCCGGGCCAGACTGAACAACGTACTTGGCTTCGAAGTTGGTTTCGTTATGTTTGCCATCGTCGCCATAATCCAAAGCGGCGTATGGGCTGCTGGCGTCCACTTTGGAACCGTCGATGTCCCAACCTTTGACGTAACGGGTCATGAAGCTCAGACCAGGAACACCGTACTCAGCCATCTTGATGTCATAACGAATCTGGGCAGATTTCTCGTTAGGCGCGTTGAAGTCGGAGTATTGGATGGAGTTGGCAAGGAAGATCGAGTCGCCGCCGCGGTTGTTCGTGCCTACACCGATGTAGTCGAACGGGGTATCGCCGTTGACCTTCTGGAAGGCAACAGTAACGGTGTGCGCTTTCAGGAACGAGAACGCCGCTGCCAGTGAGAAGGTGGTGTTGCTGATGTCACCAGCCTTGGCGCTGCCAGTGTCGGTGGTACGGTAGATGTTACCGTCCAGGTTCAGCGACTGATCGCCACCCATCGGGATGGTGTAGTTCAGGTTGCCGTAGTACTGGTTCCAGATGTCTTCCAGCTGGGCGCCGTATACCGATGCGCTCAGGTTTTCGCTGATGGCATATTTGCCGCCTGCGTAGTCGATGGAGTTGGCTTCCACGCCAGCGTAGGTTGCCCACAGGCCGCCATCACGTGCGTTACGGTCCTGGCTGGTACCCGAGTAGAAGTGACCGGCTTCGAGGTCAAGGTCTTTGACTTCGCTGCTCTGCAGTTGGAAACCGCTGGCACTTTGAGGCAGGACACGGGAACCGCCAATCGCGAACACTGGCGCAGTGCTTGGCTGCATGTCACCGATTTTCAGCTCGGTCTTGGAGACGCGGAACTTGATGGCTGCGCCGGCTTTGCCCTGGCTGTCGTTGACATGGCCGTCGGCATCGGCATCGCCGTCGCGGTCGGCGTCGCGGCTCATGTTGCCAGTGCCGCCAGTACCGTCGCCACCATCCAGCTTGACCGCCAAGTAACCGAATGCATCAACGCCGACGCCTACGGTACCTTGGGTGTAGCCGGAGCTGAAGTTGCCCCAGATACCTTGGGTCCAGTCTTTCTGGTCGTTGTTACCGTCTTTGCGGTCACGGTTGAAGTAATAGTTACGCAGCAGCAAATCGAACTTGGCGTCTTCAACAAAGCCTTTGGCTTCAGACTGGTCACTTACGAAAGGTGCGGCCGTAGCCATTTGAGTACTGGCTGCTGCAGCAACGGCCAGTGCGATCATGCTCCACTTCATCACGCGCATCGTGATTTGCTCCTTTGGTTTTAAGAGTACTGCCGTCCCACCTGTTTTTTTATCTGGGCGGCTCTTTCTTTTTGTGTCGGCGCAAACTTATATCACGCCGACATTCTTTGGCGACACTTGCCCATTCAACCTTTCAGCTTCTTTACGACCATGTCGCCAATGGCTCGATCCATGTCGCATTTCAGCTGAACCGAGGCGTCCGAACTGACAACTTCAGAGTTGTTCTATTGGGTTCGCCATCGGTGTAAAGAGTCCCTGATTGCTACGCTTGATGCTCCTGAGGGCAGCCTTGCCACTTTAATTTTCGAGCCTGCAGGTTTCGCTTCCGGCGATACCCTGTAGACGATGTTGGGATGAATGCAACAAGCATGCACAAATCCGGTTTTCTTTTACATTTTTTTCACATTTTAGCTGCGGTTGCGGTGAAACCTCATGAAACCGGGCTCCAAAGGCCTTGTTTTAAATGGGGTTGACTGCTGGACAGCTGCCATGTTTGAAGCGGGTAAACCGCGCCGGACAACCAAAAACGTTACCGGTTCACCCCTTCAGTGGGTAAAACGCGGATGCTTCGTGCACAGAGCGTAGACGCATTGTGCTGTTTTGGTGCAAAAAATCTTCCAGCTGTACGAAAACCGCACAGGGCTTGTGTCTGCTCAGCTCGAGGTGCGCCGTTAAAGTACCGGTGCGCGCTATTGGTGCGCAAAGACGGTGCGCAGTGAACGTTCCGGCATTCACAGGTATGCTGGCCCCCTGTGCTCGGGCGGGCCTGCGGGCTGCCAGCTCGATCGCAATCGATTAATGAGCGAGGAGTACGCGCGGTGTTTGCCCTAGATCCACGACTGCAACAAGACACATTGCCTATCGGCGATTTCCCGCTGTGCCGTTTGCTGTTGTCCAATGATTCCAATTACCCGTGGTTCATCCTCGTGCCGCGCCGGGAAAATATCAGTGAATTGTTTCAATTGGATGACGCCGATCAACAACAGTTGTGGAAAGAAACCACGGCACTGGCTGAAACCCTCAAGGACTCGTTCGACGCCGATAAATTGAATGTTGCAACCTTGGGTAACGTTGTCAGTCAATTGCACATGCATGTGATCGTGCGCAAGCGAGAGGATGCCGCATGGCCTGCGCCGGTGTGGGGCAAGCATCCGGCACAGCCTTATGCTGCCGAGCAGGTCAGCCTCATTCGTGAACGCTTGCGAGCGGTCCTGACCGATGATTTCAAGTTCCTGGAGGGCTGAACCATGAACCTTGAAGAGCGTGTAACCGACCTTGAAAGCCGCCTGGCGTTTCAGGACGACACCATCCAGGCATTAAACGACGTGCTGGTGGAGCAGCAGCGAGTTGTCGAACGTCTGCAGCTGCAGATGGCGGCGTTGCTCAAGCGTCAGGAGGAAATGGCCGGCCAGTTCGAATCCTTTGAAGAAGAAGCGCCGCCACCGCATTACTGACCGGGGCCGAACGGCAGGCAATAAAAAACCGCGAGCAGCCTGGCTGCATCGCGGTTTTTTTAAGCCTGGATCAGCGGCGCGGCAGCGCGGCGATCACATCTTCGGCCTGCAAGCCTTTGTCACGGTGCATGACGGAAAACTCCACGCGCTGGCCTTCGACCAGGACGCGATGGCCTTCGCCACGAATGGCCCGGAAATGCACAAAAATGTCATCGCCAGAGTCGCGGGAGATGAAGCCGAACCCCTTGGAGGTGTTGAACCACTTCACGGTACCGGTATCACGGTTGGACATGTCGTAGTTCTGCGGTGCGGCGGCCGGCGACGACTTCTTGTAGAAGCTGACGGCCAGGTGCAGCAACACAGCGAGCAACGCGGCGGCCAGGCTGGAAAGAATGGCGGGTTGGCCGCCGATTTCCGGCATGGGCGCCAGCAGGGTCAGTGTTTGCAGGGCGACGGCCAGCACCAGCAGGGCGCTGACAAGGTTTTGCAGTTGATGACGTGGACCTTTGTTCCAGTAAGGGATGACGGGTGCCAGGGTCAGGTTGAGCAGGCCGAAAAAGGCCAGGTACAGCGCGTCGGGATGTTGCAGGTAAGGTGTGGCTTCGGAACCCAGGCTAGGGATGAAGGACAGCAGCAGGGCAGCTGCGCCCATTAGCAAGTGGACGATTTTCAACATTTTGATTGGCTCACGGTTAAGACAGATCACAAGGAAGAGCTGGTCGGGGGCGGTTCGCTTCAGAACAATGAGAGGCGTAGGAACACGTACCCGAATCAGCCTATGCGCGACGCCCGGAAAAATAGGCGTAGCGACACACTGCCTATTTAACAGCAAAGCCCCGGCCTTCTCAAACTCGTTACGGGCCCGTGACACGCTGTTCGTCGGCCGAAAAGCGCCGGCGGGGCGCTTGAAGGTTCTCGGCAAAGGAGCTTGAATTTTCCGCTGCGCCGGAACCCTCCGCCATCCCGGCTTGTCGGTTCAGGAGGGCTGGCGATTAGTCGCAGGCTACAGATGGCGACACCCGCTAGAGTGCAATGGCCGCTGTCGAATTCATCACCGTCAGGAGATCAAACACATGGCAATTGATATCGGTATCAGCGAAGAAGATCGCAAGTCCATCGTCGACGGGCTTTCGCGCCTGTTGTCGGACACCTACGTGCTTTACCTCAAGACCCATAATTTCCATTGGAACGTCACCGGGCCGATGTTCCGGACCCTGCACTTGATGTTCGAGGAGCAGTACAACGAGCTGGCGCTGGCGGTGGACCTGATCGCCGAGCGAATCCGTGCCCTGGGCTTTCCGGCGCCGGGTGCCTACTCCGTGTATGCGCGCCTGTCTTCCATCAAGGAAGAGGAAGGCGTGCCTGGCGCCGAGGACATGATCCGGCAACTGGTCGAAGGCCAGGAGGCGGTGACACGTACCGCCCGCGGCATCTTTCCTTTATTGGACAAGGTCAGCGACGAGCCGACCGCCGACCTGCTGACCCAGCGCATGCAGGTTCATGAAAAAACCGCCTGGATGCTGCGTTCGCTGCTGGACGAGCGGTAATCCGCAATCGGGTGATGGTGCCGCCATTGGCATCATCGCCTGCGGTCCGGGGTAGGACGGAGTCATTCGTCCTCGGGCTACTGTTGTCATCTCCTACGCTGATGGGCAAAAAGTCATCTGGAGCTTGGGCTCGAGTTGAGCTTCCATAGAGCCACAGGCCGCTTGGCCTGACTGAGGCTCGTATGGCAAAGGAGTGTCAACGGTATGATTCAAGGAAAAGCACCCAGGGGCGGTGCAGGCGGGCGTCTCAAGTCCGTCAGCATCGACCCGTTCGTCAGGGGGTTCGATATGCAACTGGCCCGGCCCCTGGCCCGCTCCATCCGGCTTAACGGGTTCGCCACCTGTTTACGCCTTGAGCAAGTCTATTGGGATATTCTCGGCGATATGGCCCAGCTCAACAGTTGCTCCGTCAGTACCTTGCTCTCCCATGTGGATCGGGAGGTGCAGTTGCGTCACGGCGGCGTGCGCAATTTCAGCGGGCTGGTGCGTGTTGTCTGCGTGGTGCACAGCCTGAAGGATATGGGCACCGATCATCGCGAGGCCTAGCCCTCTCACCGCCTGTGCGGTCTTACGGCTGCACAGGCCGCATTTAATGGATATAATCCCGCTCTTTGCCGCAAAGCCCGGGTTTTGCGTGAATAACCTGATTGCCGAGACAACCCCCATGCCGATGTATGACTATCAATGTGCTTCCTGTGGTCATCAGATGGAAGCCATTCAAAAAATCAGCGCGGCACCGCTGGTCGATTGCCCTGCCTGCCAGGCGCCGGAGCTGAAAAAGATGCTGTCCATGCCAGGTTTCCGCCTCGGCGGCACCGGCTGGTATGAAACCGACTTCAAGACCGGTGCCAAGAAGAACCTGGCCGGTGGCGACAAGGCTGACTGAGTTGAACACGCGCGGGTTCTTGCACGGGCAGGGCCTCCAACCGAATTTCGAATTACGAGAAGTGAAACCACTACCATGATGCGCAGCCATTATTGCGGCCAACTGAACGAAAGCCTGGAAGGTCAGGAAGTTACTCTTTGCGGATGGGTTCATCGTCGCCGTGACCATGGCGGGGTGATTTTCCTCGATATCCGTGATCGTGAAGGCCTGGCCCAGGTAGTGTTCGACCCCGACCGCGCGGAAACCTTCGCCACCGCCGACCGCGTGCGCAGCGAATACGTGGTCAAGATCACCGGCAAGGTGCGCCTGCGTCCGGCCGGCGCCGGCAACGCCAACATGGCGTCCGGCATGATCGAAGTGCTGGGCTACGAGCTGGAAGTGCTGAACGAAGCGGAAACCCCGCCGTTCCCACTCAACGAATATTCCGACGTAGGCGAGGAAACCCGCCTGCGCTATCGTTTCATCGACCTGCGTCGCCCGGAAATGGCCGAGAAGCTGCGCCTGCGTTCGCGCATGACCACCAGCATCCGTCACTACCTGGACGAGAACGGCTTCCTCGACGTCGAGACGCCGATCCTGACCCGTGCCACGCCGGAAGGCGCCCGCGACTACCTGGTGCCGAGCCGTACCCACCCCGGCAGTTTCTTCGCCTTGCCGCAATCGCCACAATTGTTCAAGCAGTTGCTGATGGTGGCCGGGTTCGACCGCTACTACCAGATCGCCAAGTGCTTCCGCGATGAAGACCTGCGTGCCGACCGGCAGCCTGAATTCACCCAGATCGACATCGAGACGAGCTTCCTCGACGAAAAGGACATCATGGGCCTGACCGAGGGCATGATCCGCAACCTGTTCCGGGAAGTGCTGGGTCTTGAGTTCGGCGAATTCCCGCACATGACCTTCGAAGAGGCCATGCGTCGCTACGGTTCCGACAAGCCTGACCTGCGCAACCCGCTGGAACTGGTGGACGTCGCGGACCAGCTCAAGGAAGTCGAATTCAAGGTCTTCAGTGGTCCGGCCAACGATCCGAAATGCCGTATCGCCGCCCTGCGTGTTCCAGGCGGCGCCAGCATGCCGCGCAAGCAGATCGACGATTACACCAAGTTCGTCGGCATCTACGGTGCCAAGGGCCTGGCGTACATCAAGGTCAACGAGCGCGCCGCCGGTATCGACGGCCTGCAGTCGCCGATCGTCAAGAACATCCCGGAAGCCAACCTCAACGTGATCCTCGATCGCGTGGGCGCGGTCGATGGCGACATCGTGTTCTTTGGCGCCGACAAGGCCAAGATCGTCAGCGAAGCCCTGGGCGCGCTGCGCATCAAGCTGGGTCACGACCTGAAACTGCTGACTTGCGAGTGGGCGCCGATGTGGGTCGTCGACTTCCCGATGTTCGAGGAAAACGACGACGGCAGCTTCTCTGCCTTGCACCACCCGTTCACCGCGCCGAAGTGCTCGCCTGAAGAGTTGGAGGCCAACCCGGCCGGCGCATTGTCCCGTGCCTACGACATGGTCCTCAACGGCACCGAGCTGGGCGGCGGTTCGATCCGTATCCATCGCAAGGAAATGCAACAGGCAGTGTTCCGTCTGCTGGGTATCAGCGAAGCCGAGCAGGAAGAGAAGTTCGGTTTCCTGCTGGACGCTTTGAAGTACGGTGCGCCGCCCCACGGTGGCCTGGCCTTCGGCCTGGATCGCCTGGTGATGCTGATGACCGGCGCCCAGTCGATCCGCGAAGTGATCGCATTCCCGAAAACCCAGAGCGCGGCCGATGTCATGACCCAGGCTCCGGGCGTGGTGGATGCCAAGGCGCTGCGCGAGTTGCATATCCGTTTGCGCGAACAGCCAAAGGCTGAGTAAGGCCGGCACCTGAGGGCGCATCTTCGGATGCGCCTTTTCATTGGGGTCGATATTTCCGATTGCTGGCTGCCGCGCAAGCGGGGCGGGCAATGTTTCAAAGAAAAACCGGAGCGAGTTATGGCAGGTCATTCCAAGTGGGCGAACATCAAGCACCGCAAAGAACGTCAGGATGCCAAGAGGGGCAAGATCTTTACCAAGTGGATCCGTGAGCTGACGGTCGCGGCCCGCCAGGGTGGTGGCGATCCGGGTTCCAATCCGCGCTTGCGCCTCGCCTTGGACAAGGCGCTGGGCGCGAACATGAGCCGCGACATCATCGACCGGGCCATTGCCCGTGGCGCGGGTGCCACGGAGGCCGACAACGTCGAAGAGCTCGCCTATGAAGGCTACGGCCCGGGCGGCGTGGCGGTCATGGTCGAGTGCATGACCGACAACCGCAACCGCACCGCTGCGGCCGTGCGCCATGCGTTCAGCAAATGCGGTGGCAACCTGGGGACCGACGGTTCGGTGGCTTATCTGTTCGAGCGCAAGGGGCAGATCAGCTTCGCGCCAGGCATCGATGAAGATGCGCTGACCGAAGCGGCGCTGGAAGCCGATGCCGATGACGTGGTCAGCCACGAAGACGGTTCGCTCGACGTGTTCACCTCGTTCGCCAGCTTCTATGCCGTGCGTAATGCCCTTGAAGCTGCCGGTTTCAAACCGGTCGACGCGGAAATCGTCATGCAGCCGACCACCAGTTCCGAACTCGACCTGGAAGGCGCCGAGAAGGTGCTCAAGCTGATCGACATGCTTGAAGACCTGGACGATGTGCAGAACGTTTATTCCAACGCCGATATTCCGGAGTCGGTGGCTGAGCAACTGGGCTGATGGTCTTTATCGAATAGCATGAGTGCCAGGGTGGGAGCGAGCCTGCTCGCGAATGCGGTGTGTCGGCCGACCTTGATGTCGGATGTGACGGCCTCTTCGCGAGCAGGCTCGCTCCCACAGGTCCAGTTAGCCCCCTTCAAACCGCAGGCGTTATGACTTTAATCCTTGGTATCGACCCCGGTTCGCGCATCACCGGCTACGGCGTGGTTCGCGATACCGGGCGTGGCTGCGTGTACGTTGCTTCCGGCTGTATCCGCACCGGTGCGGGCGAGTTGCACGAGCGCTTGCAGATCGTTTATCGCGGCGTGCGCGAAGTCATCCAGACCTACGGCCCGGTGACCATGGGCATCGAAAAGGTCTTCATGGCCCGCAACGCCGATTCCGCCCTGAAGCTGGGGCAGGCCCGCGGCGCGGCCATTGTGGCCGGCGCCGAGGAAAACCTGGAGATCGCCGAATACACCGCGACCCAGGTCAAGCAGGCCGTGGTAGGCACCGGCGCGGCAAACAAGGAACAGGTGCAGATGATGGTGATGCACCTGTTGAAACTGGTCAGCAAGCCGCAGATCGACGCCTCCGACGCCCTGGCCATCGCCATTTGCCATGCGCATACCCGTTCCAGCCTGCTGCCTCATGGTCTGGGAAGCGCACGCAGTCGTGGCGGGCGCCTGCGTCTCTGATAGCATCAGCGCATTCATTCATCAGCCCATGCAAGTTGCGCCTGTGTCGTCGGCCTTCCTGCCTGGGCTGTTATTCGCCAGCCAGCGGGCTGGCCAACGCCCAAGGATCTGAAACGTGATTGGACGCTTGCGCGGCACCCTGGCTGAAAAACAGCCGCCGCACCTGATTCTGGATGTAAACGGCCTCGGTTATGAGCTGGAAGTGCCCATGACCACCCTGTATCGCTTGCCGTCGGTCGGTGAGCCACTGACGCTGCACACTCATCTGGTCGTGCGTGAAGATGCCCAGTTACTCTATGGTTTCTTCGCCAAGCGCGAGCGGGATTTCTTTCGCGAGCTGATCCGGCTCAATGGCGTCGGCCCGAAGCTGGCGCTGGCCTTGATGTCCAGCCTGGAAGTCGATGAACTGATTCGTTGCGTGCAGTCCCAGGACACCTCGGCGCTGACCAAGGTGCCGGGAGTCGGCAAGAAAACCGCCGAGCGCCTGTTGGTCGAGCTCAAGGATCGCTTCAAGGCCTGGGAAACGGTGCCGGCAATGTTCGCCCTGGTGCCGAACCAGCCGGATGCGCCGATGCCGGCGGTCAGCGCTGAAAACGATGCGGTCACCGCGCTGATTTCCCTGGGCTACAAGCCGCAGGAAGCCAGCAAGGCGATCTCCGCGATCAAGGAAAAAGGCTTGAGTACCGAAGACATGATTCGCCGGGCCCTGAAGGGAATGATTTAAGTGATTGAAGCCGATCGTCTGATCGCCGCCACGGGCGCGCCCCGTGACCGCGAGGAAATCCAGGACCGTGCGATTCGTCCCGTCAGCCTCGCCGATTATATTGGCCAGCCGACCGTGCGCGAGCAGATGGAGCTGTTCATCCAGGCGGCACGCGGGCGCAGCGAGTCGCTCGACCATACACTTATCTTCGGCCCGCCTGGCCTGGGCAAGACCACCCTGGCCAATATCATTGCCCAGGAAATGGGCGTGTCGATCAAGAGCACGTCCGGCCCGGTTCTCGAACGGCCGGGTGACCTGGCGGCGCTGCTGACCAATCTTGAGCCGCATGATGTGCTGTTCATCGACGAAATCCACCGGCTGTCGCCGATCGTCGAGGAAGTGCTATACCCGGCCATGGAAGATTTCCAGCTCGACATCATGATCGGCGAAGGGCCGGCGGCGCGCTCCATCAAGCTGGACCTGCCGCCCTTTACCCTGGTGGGCGCCACCACCCGCGCCGGGATGCTGACCAACCCGCTGCGGGACCGTTTTGGTATCGTCCAGCGCCTGGAGTTCTACAACAACGCTGACCTGGCAACGATCGTGAGCCGCTCGGCGGGTATCCTAGGGTTACCGCTGGACCCCGACGGGGCCTATGAAATTGCCCGGCGTGCCCGGGGTACGCCGCGGATCGCCAACCGCCTGCTGCGTCGGGTCCGCGACTTTGCCGAAGTCCGGGCCAAGGGCCACATCACCAAGCCGATCGCCGACCTGGCCTTGAACCTGCTGGACATCGACGAGCGCGGCTTCGACCACCAGGACCGGCGCCTGCTGCTGACCATGATCGAGAAATTCGACGGTGGCCCGGTGGGCGTGGACAGCCTGGCGGCCGCCATCAGCGAAGAGCGCCACACCATCGAGGACGTGCTGGAACCGTACCTGATCCAGCAGGGCTATATCATGCGCACGCCCCGCGGACGCGTGGTGACCCGTCATGCTTATCTGCACTTCGGCTTAAACATCCCGACACGAATGGGTGAGATGCCGGTGGTAGACGAATTTCTCGATGCGGTGGACGATTGAACCCGCTCTGTATCCCGACTTTTTTCCGCTTCGTGCTGTCCCAGACCACGCCTGGAGCGTCAATGCGTTCAAGAATGAAAAAACAGTTGCCTGGCCGGATTGGCAACCCGAGGAGTAAGCACTAGAGTATGCGCGCGCAAAACGGGCTTGAGTCGTTCGCACATCGCTGTCGCGTTTATTACGAGGACACCGATGCCGGCGGCATCGTTTACTACGTCAATTACCTCAAGTTTATGGAACGGGCTCGAACCGAACGGCTGCGGGAACTGGGTTTTGCCCAATCCGCGCTGGCAGGGGAGGACCTGTTATTCGTCGTGCATTCCAGCGAAGCGCGCTACCACGCGCCGGCGCGACTGGACGACGAGCTGGTGGTGACTGCCGATGTCATCGAATTGAACCGCGTCAGCCTGCGCTTCAAGCAGCAGGTCAGGCGGGCTGCGGATAATGTGCTGCTCTGCGAAGGGCAGTTTTTGGTGGCCTGTGTGCGCACCCATAGTTTGAAACCCCGGGCCATTCCCGAAGCTCTACGCGCGGCCTTTGCCGGCGTGAGCGGCGCGGGTACACACTCAGAGCAGGAGATAAAGCGTGGAAGCTAACGTCGTCGACCATTCCTCCATGTGGAGCCTGGTCAGCAATGCCAGCGTCGTGGTGCAACTGGTAATGCTGATCCTGGTAGCCGCATCGGTGACCTCATGGATCATGATTTTTCAGCGCAGCAACATGCTGCGTGCCGGTCGCCGTGCCCTGGAGAGCTTCGAAGAGCGCTTCTGGTCCGGCATCGACCTGTCCAAACTCTATCGCCAGGCCGGCAGCAATCCGGACCCGGATTCCGGCGTCGAGCAGATCTTCCGTGCAGGCTTCAAGGAATTCTCCCGTCTGCGCCAGCAGCCGGGCGTAGACCCTGAAGCGGTGATGGAAGGTGTGGCCCGCGCCATGCGCGTCGCCATATCCCGCGAGGAAGAAAAACTCGAACAGGGCCTGCCGTACCTGGCTACCGTCGGTTCGGTCAGCCCGTACATCGGCCTGTTCGGCACCGTGTGGGGGATCATGAACTCGTTCCGTGGCCTGGCTTCCGCCCAGCAGGCGACGCTGGCTACCGTCGCCCCAGGTATCGCCGAGGCGCTGATCGCCACCGCCATCGGCCTGTTCGCGGCGATTCCGGCCGTGATCGCCTACAACCGTTTCGCGGCTCGCAGCGAAACGCTGACCAGCCGTTACTACACCTTCGCCGATGAATTCCAGGCGATCCTGCACCGCAAAGTGCACACCAGCGAAGAATAAGCAGGTATTTCCCGATGGCTTTAATCGCTCGAGCCCGAAACAAGCGCAAGCCGGTTGCCGAGATGAACGTGGTGCCTTACATCGACGTGATGCTGGTGCTGCTGGTCATCTTCATGGTGACCGCGCCGATGCTCAATCAGGGCGTGAAGGTCGATCTGCCCAAGGTTTCCAGCGAAGCCTTGCCGCAGGACAACAACACCCAGGTCCTGACCATTTCGATCAAGGCCGACAAGACTTATTACTGGAACCTTGGCAGCGAAGTCGACACCGAGAAGCAGCAGGACCGGGCCATGACCCTGCCGCAGATGACCGATGCGGTGACCAAGATCATCAATGCCGGCAACGGCAACGGCAAGCGCACCCAGGTCTTCATTCGCGGCGACAAGACCGTCGACTACGGTGCCGTGATGGGCGCCATGGGCGGCCTGCAGAAAGCCGGGGTCGGTAATGTTGGCTTGATCACCGAGGCGCCCTGATGCAGCAACAGCGAGAGCCGTCCGCCTCGGAAAGCTACTTCTGGCCTAGTGTCCTGGCAATCGGCCTGCATGTGCTGGTATTCGGCATGCTGTTCGTCAGTTTTGCCATGACACCGGAGCTGCCGCCGGCCAAGCCGATCGTGCAGGCGACCCTGTACCAGCTCAAATCGAAAAGCCAGGCCACCACGCAGACCAACCAGAAGCTTGCCGGCGAGGCGAAGAAATCCGCCGCGCGCCAGACCGAAGTCGAGCAGATGGAGCAGAAGAAGGTCGAGCAGGAAGCGGTGAGAGCAGCGGAACAAAAGAAAGAGGAAGCTGCTCAAAAGGCCGAAGAAGCCAAGAAGGCCCATGAGGCGAAAAAAGCGGACGAGGCCAAAAAGGCCGACGAAGCCAAGAAAGCCGACGAGGCGAAGAAAACCGCCGAAGCGAAAAAGGCAGAAGAGAAACAATTGGCTGATATAGCCAAGAAGAAAGCCGAAGAAGAAGCCAAGAAAGCCGCTGAAGAAGAGGCCAAGAAAGCGGCCGCTGAAGAAGCGAAGAAAAAAATTGTCGAGGACGCGAAGAAAAAAGCGGCCGAAGACGCCAAGAAGAAAGCTGAAGCTGAAGAGGCGAAAAAGAAAGTCGCCGAAGACGCGAAGAAGAAAGCCGCCGCCGACGCCGCCAAGAAGAAGGCCCAGGACGCAGCGCGTAAATCCGCCGAAGAGAAAAAGGCCCAGGCCCTGGCAGATTTGCTTTCCGACACGCCGGAGCGTCAGCAGGCCTTGGCCGACGAGCAGGGCGATGAAGTCGCCGGCAGCTTCGACGATCTGATTCGCGCCCGGGCGGCGGAAGGCTGGGCTCGTCCTCCTTCGGCGCGCAAAGGCATGACGGTAGTATTGCAAATCGGCATGTTGCCCGACGGTACGGTTACCTCGGTCAGCGTGGCCAAGTCCAGTGGCGATGGTCCGTTCGACGCTTCGGCGGTCGCAGCGGTCAAGAACATTGGGCGATTGACGGAAATGCAAGGAATGAAGCCGAGCGATTTTGCTCCCTATCGTTCGTTCAAGATGACATTCACACCTGAGGATCTAGCCTTGTGAGAAACCTTCTTCGATCAATGCTTGTCGTTATCTGCTGCCTGGCAGGGATAGCGGTAGCAGAGGAAAAGAACATCCTGGTCACCAGCGGCAGCGACCGTGCGACCCCGATCGCCGTCGTTCCGTTCGGTTGGCAGGGCGGCAGCGTCCTGCCGGACGACATGGCGGAAATCATCGGCAACGACCTGCGCAACTCGGGCTACTACGCGCCGATTCCCAAGCAGAACATGATCAGCCTGCCAACCCAGGCCAGCGAAGTCATCTACCGCGACTGGAAGGCTCTTGGCGCCCAGTACATCATGGTCGGCAGCATCGTTCCGGCCGGTGGCCGCCTGCAGGTGCAGTACGCCTTGTTCAACGTCGCCACCGAGCAGCAAGTGCTGACCGGCAGCGTGTCGGGCAGCGTTGACCAGTTGCGTGACATGTCCCACTACATCGCCGACCAGTCGTTCGAGAAACTTACCGGCATCAAGGGCGCGTTCTCGACCCGCATGCTCTACGTGACCGCCGAACGCTTCTCCGAGAAAAATACCCGCTACACCCTGCAGCGCTCCGACTATGACGGCGCCCGCGCGGTGACCCTGCTGCAATCGCGCGAGCCGATCCTGTCGCCGCGTTTCGCCCCCGATGGCAAGCGCATCGCCTATGTGTCGTTCGAACAGAAGCGCCCGCGCATCTTCGTCCAGCACATCGACACCGGTCGCCGCGAGCAGATCACCAACTTCGAAGGCCTGAACGGCGCGCCTGCCTGGTCGCCCGACGGTACGCGGCTGGCGTTCGTGCTGTCCAAGGACGGTAATCCGGACATCTACGTGATGAACCTGGCTTCACGCTCGATCTCCCGCGTGACCAACGGCCCGGGCATCAACACCGAACCGTTCTGGGGCAAGGATGGCTCGACCATCTACTTCACCTCGGACCGTGGCGGCAAGCCGCAGATCTACAAGACCAGCGCCGGTGGCGGTGGTGCCGAGCGCGTGACGTTCGTCGGTAACTACAACGCCAACCCTAAGCTTTCGGCGGACGAAAAGACTCTGGTGATGATCCATCGCCAGGACGGTTTCACCAATTTCAAGGTGGCGGCCCAGGATTTGCAGCGCGGTAGCGTAAAAATCCTCACTGATAGCACTCTGGACGAGTCACCTACTGTTGCGCCCAACGGCACCATGGTAATCTACGCCACCCGCCAGCAGGGCCGGGGAGTCTTGATGCTCGTGTCCATTAATGGACGCGTGAGGCTCCCGCTTCCTACCGCTCAAGGCGAAGTCAGAGAACCGTCCTGGTCCCCTTACCTGAACTGACGCGGCGCAATACGTTTTACTTAACACACTGGGGTTCATTAGGAGTTTCACGATGGAAATGCTGAAGTTTGGTAAATTTGCTGCGCTGGCTCTGGCCATGGCTGTAGCTGTAGGTTGCTCGTCCAAAGGCGGCGACAACGCCGGTGAAGGCGCTGTTGATCCAAACGCTGGTTACGGCGCTAACACTGGTGCAGTTGATGGCTCCCTGAGCGAAGAAGCTGCTCTGCGCGCAATCACCACCTTCTACTTCGAATACGACAGCTCGGACCTGAAGCCAGAAGCCATGCGCGCTCTGGACGTTCACGCCAAAGACCTGAAAGCAAACGGCGCTCGCGTTGTTCTGGAAGGCAACACCGACGAACGTGGTACTCGTGAGTACAACATGGCACTGGGCGAGCGTCGTGCGAAAGCCGTTCAGCGCTACCTGGTACTGCAAGGTGTTTCCCCAGCTCAGCTGGAACTGGTTTCCTACGGCGAAGAGCGTCCAGTTGCTACCGGCAACGACGAGCAGTCCTGGGCTCAAAACCGTCGCGTCGAACTGCGTAAGTAATTCGTCATGCGAACGTGCCGTCGTGCTGTAACTGTTCTGGCTCTCAGCCTCGCGCCGCTTGCGGCGTGGGCTGCGGTTCCTGTGGTCGATAACGATGCCGGCTATAACAATAGCGGGAGCAGTTATCCGCCTGCAGGTTACGGTACGAACGGCGCCTATGCCGGGGGAGGGGTTTCGGCCCCTGTCTCGGCACAGGGCGAGCTGTTCAACCAACTGCAGCAAATGCAGGATCAACTGTCACGCCAGCAAGGCGCGATTGAAGTTCTGCAAAACGAAGTATCGCGCATGAAGCAGGAAAACCTGGAGCGATACCAGGATCTTGATCGGCGCATAGGAACCGGCGTTGCACCTGCCGCGACTCCTGAGAATTCTCCAGCCGGTGGCGACTTGAACGCCCCCGGTGCAGCCGCAGGCGCCGGGGCAAGTGCCCCAGCAGCACCTGCCGCTGGTGGCGAGCCGGCTGACCCGGCGAAGGAAAAGCTCTATTACGATGCTGCCTTCGACCTTATCAAAGCCAAGGATTTCGACAAGGCCAGCCAGGCCTTCGGCGCTTTCCTGCGTAAATACCCCAATAGTCAGTATTCGGGTAATGCCCAATACTGGCTGGGCGAAGTGAACCTGGCCAAGGGCGACCTGCAAGGCGCAGGCCAGGCGTTCGCCAAGGTCTCGCAGCTGTATCCCAAGCATGCCAAAGTGCCGGATTCGCTGTACAAGCTCGCTGATGTCGAGCGCCGCCTCGGTCATACCGACAAGGTAAAAGGCATTCTGCAGCAGGTGGTGGCCCAATATCCGGGTACCTCCGCCGCTCAGTTGGCCCAGCGCGATCTGCAACGCATGTAAGGCCGTTTGACCCGTTTTGAAGAAACCCGCGCCTGTCGCGGGTTTTTTCGTTAGAATTCACGCCCTTTTTCTGAAACACGCTTCCTGGGATCTACGCGTTGGCGGGGTTGCTTGAAGTGCCTGACGGAGGCGGACAGCCTGTTTAGCTGTTACGCCCGTGGCGACTATGCAAGACACATTGAGAATTACCGAAGTTTTTTACTCGTTGCAGGGTGAAACGCGGACGGCCGGGCTGCCCACTGTTTTTGTGCGCCTCACCGGTTGCCCGCTGCGTTGCCAATACTGCGACAGCGCCTACGCCTTCAGCGGCGGTACCTTGCGCACCCTCGATGACCTCGTTGAACAAGTCGCAGGTTTTCGTCCGCGCTATGTTTGCGTCACTGGCGGTGAGCCATTGGCACAACCCAATGCCATTCCTTTACTCAAGCGACTGTGCGATGCCGGCTATGAGGTCTCGCTGGAGACCAGCGGCGCCTTGGATATCTCGGCTGTCGATCCGCGAGTCAGTCGTGTCGTGGACCTGAAGACCCCTGGTTCGAAGGAGGCGCATCGTAACCGCTACGAGAACATGGAGCTGTTGACGTCCAACGACCAGGTCAAATTTGTTATCTGTTCGCGGGAAGATTACGACTGGGCGGTGTCCAAGCTGATCCAGTACGGACTCGATCAGCGCGCCGGCGAGGTATTGTTCTCGCCGAGTCACCACGACCTGAACGCCCGGGATCTGGCCGACTGGGTGGTAGCGGACAACTTGCCGGTGCGCCTGCAATTGCAGCTGCATAAATATCTTTGGAACGACGAGCCGGGGCGCTGACATGACTGAACAATCAACCACTTCTGAAAAACGTGCCGTCATCCTGCTGTCCGGTGGCCTGGACTCGGCGACCGTCGTGGCGATGGCCCGTGCCGAAGGTTATCGCTGCTACACCATGAGCTTCGATTATGGCCAGCGCCACCGTGCCGAACTGCATGCTGCCGAGCGAGTGGCACGAGACCTGGGTGTAATCGAACACAAGGTGATCGGCCTGAACCTCAACGGCATCGGCGGTTCGGCGTTGACCGACAGTTCCATCGACGTACCCGAAGCACCGAGCGAGGGGATTCCGGTGACCTACGTGCCGGCGCGCAATACCGTGTTCCTGTCCCTGGCGTTGGGCTGGGCCGAAGTACTGGGGGCACGTGACATTTTCATTGGTGTCAATGCGGTGGATTATTCCGGTTATCCGGATTGCCGCCCGGAGTTCGTCGAAGCCTTCGAGCGCATGGCCAACCTGGCGACCAAGGCCGGTGTAGAAGGGCAAGGCTTTCGTATCCAGGCGCCGCTGCAAAATCTCAGCAAGGCTGACATCGTCAAGGCGGGGGTGAAGCTGGGCGTGGACTACGGCCTTACCGTCTCGTGCTATCAGGCCGATGATCAAGGGCGTGCTTGTGGCAAGTGCGACAGCTGCCGTCTGCGTGCTGAAGGCTTCGCGGCAGCCGGCGTGAGCGATCCAACCCCTTATTTTTGATTTATTTCAAATTAAGTGTTGAATAGTCCTTAGAAATCAGTATTATACGCGCCACCACACAGAGGGTCGTTAGCTCAGTTGGTAGAGCAGTTGGCTTTTAACCAATTGGTCGTAGGTTCGAATCCCACACGACCCACCATTTTCTGTAGTTTTAAAAGTCTGGAAGGCCCACGTAAGTGAGGATTTCCGGATTTTTTTTTGCCTGGAATAAAGTATCTCCCCGCGCAGAAGCGAGGAGTCAGGTGCTGCGGCTGGACGGTCGCAGGGCGGACGCATGCCAGCTCTGCGACGAGTAGTGCGAGCGATACGCTATGACCTGACCTGGTCTGGCGCTTTCTTCTCGCCCCAAGCGGAGCGATGGATACCTGGAACCAGCACTTCCCAACCTAGCCAACGTCCTGCGTGGATTTGCCATGATGGTACCCGGCAGGACCGTTCATTTGGCGCCTTCCTGGCGAATGCCGGCAACAGAGGTTTTCGTACGACTTTGCTGTTGAGCGTGCTGACACAGAACTTCGAGTAGTTTTTCAGCTCCTTGAGTTCAAGCGACAGCATGTCTTTCGGGCACAGCAGCAGTACGTCCCCAAAGGAATACAACTGGAACGCCTCGACCTCTATTTTTTTCGCGGCAACCTGACGTGTTTTCCACAGGGTGGCGCTCAGGTCCTGCAGCTCCATGTCTTCTGGCAACGCATATCGTTCTGCCGTTTTTTGCCGGACTGACAAGCTTTCTGCCGCGATATAGGTAATGTGGCTCAAACTGCCTGGTGAAAGCATTGTGAAGGCGCAGAATGCGAGGATCATTGCCATCAGGCCATTGAAGGTACGCCTGTAGATGTCCCCCTTGAAACAATAAAAGATGATGACTGGCAGCAGGGTGAAGATGAGTGTCAACCAAGACAGACCCGCCACGTAGGGGACGGTGTCCGGCGTTTCCCTCTCCATATACGAACGTATCGTCAACAGGATTGGAAAAGCGGCGAAGATCACAGTGACAAATATGGAGAGCGAGAGCAGGGAGACGAGCCAGAATCCTTTGCGAGCCCATACCCATGACCACAGCCGCTGGCATTCTCCTGTCATCCATAACCACCTTGGCGTCATCCTGTTTTTGAATGCCCGCCACGAATCAGTAAGCCGTTTTGGCAGCCGGGCCTTTGGGGCGCGGGCTACCTTCTGCGGCTTTTGTTTTTTTTGCTTTATCTGCTGATGGTGCGCCAGGCGTTTCAGGCGGGCTCGATCCAGCCTGGCTTGGACAAGGATGCTTTTCCTGATGACTTTTTTGAACGGCGTGAAGGCGTACATGAGAAAGCACGCCACGAAGACGATCACGAATAACGCCGCGAATGTCGACCATGCGTTTAATGCGGGCAGGAAAAAAGTGGTCAGGATGAATGCGCTAAATCCAACGACAGTGGGGAACGCCAGATAAAAAACGATCTTCGGCTGGTTATCCTTCAGGTTTGAAAACAGCGAAACCGAGCAGCCGAACATCCAGGTTGTTGCTCCGAGGATGAACAGGTACGAAAGCATCAGCAGTAAAACAAGTACGACCCAGACCAACAGTGCGGACTTCACATCGATGGACGGCATGAACAGATCGATTCGTCCAATCGTGCGGGTATAGAGATACAGTGTGATGAACCCTAGCCCTGTTGCGAGCAGGCCTAAGGTGACTGTGATCTGGGTCCAATAGGAAAGAATGCGTCTGACGGTGTGCTTGAGTACTTCAGCGAAGGTTCTGTCAGGTCTGACGGACAAGGCGTAGCTCCCTTACAAGGTAAAATTCCTGGCAGGTATAGTAGCGCCAGGAAGCGAGAGCTAAAGCTTCAACCTGTAAATCTCCTACCTGAAATCGTTAGCGGATGTGCTTTGCGTAATGTTTCGGGTCCAGGCGCAATACCATTACCATCATCAGCGCGATGACCACCACGAGCGACCACCAGGCCCATTCGAAACTCCCCAGCCGGTCGCGGATCATCCCGGCAATCAGCGGCGACAGCCCGGCGATGGGGTAGCCGATGCCCTGCACGAATGCAGTGAGCCCCCCGGCGCGGCGTGGGTTGTCCAGGTGATCGAGGGAGACGATCAGACTTATGGGGAACAGCCCGCCGATACCCAGCCCCAACAGGCTCGGCCATAACAGGCTGAGGCGCTCCGGATTGAGAATCAGGCCGCAGAAGCCGGCCATGATCATGACCAGCAGAACGATCAGGATTTTACGTTTGTCCTGACTGCGGTTGGCGATCGCCGGAGTGATGAGGCCGGACAACACCTCCATCGTCGTGAGAAATCCCAGCAGCAGGCCGGCGTGCTGTTCGCTCCAGCCTTTTTCCACGTAATACGGTGCCAGCCAGGCCAGTACGCAGGTATAGGAGGCGGTGCCCAAGCCAAAAAAAATCGCCAGCAGCCAGGCCCGGGCGTTGCCGAAAAACGCTTGGTGGCGCTGGGATGCGGCTTGGGGCAGGGGCGTGACGCTCCAGCGTTGGACCCACCAGCAGCCCAAGGCGACCAGCGCCAGCAAGGCCCAGATCGCCAGGCCGATGCGCCAACTGCCGGTCTGCGCCAGGACAAAGGGTGAAAACGAGGCGGCAAGCGCCGCGCCGCCCATGATTGAGGTGACATACAAGCCCATCAGCAGCGAGACGCTGTCGGCGAAGCGCGCCTTGATCAGTGCGGGCATCACGGCCTGGATCAAGGCGATTCCGAGCCCGGCCACCACCGCGCTGGTGACCAACCCGGCGGCGCTGTCCAGATACAAGCGCGATGCCGTGGCGGTACCAATGATCAGCAGCGACAGGACGACGGTACGGTGTTCACCGATGCGCAGGGCGATGCGCATGCCCAGGAACATGGCCACGCCCATCGCCATGACAGGCAGCATGGTCAGCAGTGAAGCGCTGCTGAAACTCAGGGGCACCTCGCCGCGAATGGCTGACAGCAGCGGCCCGACCGCGGCCATCGAGGGGCGCAGGTTCAGCCCTACCAGCACGATACTGACCATCAGCCAGACGGCGCGGGTGCTGGTGGTTTGGACGTTTTCCATGATGGGGCCTTGCTAAGACAAAGCACATTTAGGCTACGGCGGCCTGCATTGGGCAAACTGAAAAACGGCGGGGCTTATCGAATAATCAAATTCCTCACCCAGTCGCCCTTCGTGGTAAGGGAGCTTGCTCCCGCTGGGCTGCGAAGCAGACCTGAAAAAGAATGGGCGCGATGCATCTGGGGGGGCCGAGTGCGGCGGTTTTGGGGCGGCTTCGCCCCCCAGCGGGAGCGAGCTCCCTCGCCACGGGTTCGGTGAGTGCCGTGAGAGGGGCTTTATTCCATCCCTGGGCTTAACGTCCCCAGCCACGCCACCAATCCAAGGATAACCACCGCTACACCAAGCTCCAGCAGCATGCTGCGCCGCAGGGCCCTCACCGCGGCTCGGTGCTCGCCGGTCTGTCGGGTCTGTTCCAGCAGCGGGCCCAGGTGAAAACGGTTCAGCGCGGCGAACCCCAGCATGGCCAGGAACAGGCCGAGTTTCAGCATCAGCAGCTGACCATAGGTGCGGTCGAGTAACCCCGCAAAGTTCGGGCCGACGATGAACAGATAATTGGCGAGTCCTGTCACAGCGATGACTGCCACGATCACCGCACCGGCCGTGGCAAATCCGCTCAGGGTCCGGGCCAGTACCGCCAGCTGAGGTTCGGCTTGCCGAAGCAGCAGGGCAAACGCGGCCAAGGCTCCGACCCAGCCACCCGCTGCCCACAGATGCAGGAAGTCGCTGATGAAATGCCAGCTCCGGCGTGCGCCTTCGTCCATGGCGCCGTGCCCTGCCCAGGCCAGCGTCGCCAGAGCCACGGCTCCGCCCAGCATGGCCAGGACCAGGCTGACGGTTGGCGAGCGGCTATCAAGCGTCACGGCGAAACCGGCCAGCAACAACGCCGCCATGCGCAGCGTCCAGCTCAAACCGACATCGGTTTCCAGCACCATCATTTCGAAGTGCGGCCACAGCTCCGCCCACTCCGAAGCTCCGCTCATGGCCCAGGTCATGCACGCCATGGCACCCAGGGAGAGCAGCATCCCAAGCATGGCCGTAGTCGCCAGCAACGACGCGAAAGGCAACACCGCGCCTGACGCCCGCTCCCGACCTCGCAGGCTGTAAAGGCCAAACGCAGCCAGGCCGAACAGCAACATCAGATCCAGGTAGAGGGCAAAGCGCAGCGCGATGTTGATCGAGTCGCTCGTCAACTCACTTCACCTTGAACGTGATATTGCCGGTGATCGGGTGCGTGTCTGACGATACCGCGCGCCACTGCACCTGGTAGGTGCCGGCGGTGAGAGGTGCATTGGGAACAATAACCATGGTTTTCGGATCATCGCTGCCGGAAACCTTGGCCGGCATGGGCATGGGGGCGTGCGCCGACATGCCGGGCATCCCGGTCATCATCAGCTTGGCGCCGGAGAATTGGGTCACGAGATTTTCGGAAAAGTGCAGCTCGATCTTCGCTGGCGATGCCCCCTCAGCGCCTTCGGCGGGGCTGGAGGAGAGCAGTTTCGGATGGGCCTGGGCCAGGCCACTGGCCAACAGGCCGGTGGACAGCGCGGCGGCCATGACAGCGGTTTTGATGAATGACATGCAAGGACTCCTACAGCTTGTTTTTCAGTGATTGATGGAGCAGGGCCAATGCCTCAGAACCACAGGCGCACACCCACTACCAGGCGTGCCTCGCTGCGGTCTTCGCCTTCGTCCCGGGCGTAGTCGGCGGTGTTGCCGTAGACGCGGTTCCAGGTCACGCCAACGTACGGGGCGAACTCACGGCGGATTTCGTAGCGCAGCCGCAGCCCCACTTCGGTGTCGGACAACCCCGAGCCGACGCCCCGATCAGGGTCATTCTTGCCGTAGAAGTTGGCTTCGGCGGTGGGCTGCAGAATCAGCCGATTGGTCAGCAGAATGTCGTAGTCGCCTTCCAGGCGCGCCGCGCTCTGGCCATCTTCACCGATGAAGGCGGTGGCCTCGGCTTCGAAGTTGTACAGCGCCATGCCTTGTACGCCGAATGCTGCCCAGGTCTGTGAGTCACCTGGCTTGAAGTCCTGGCGCACGCCAGCCACCACATCCCACCAAGGGCTGATGGCGTGGCCCCAGAGGGCCTGGAGTTCGGCTTCTTCGGTCTTGCCATGGGTGCGTTCGCCTTCGGAGCGCAGCCACAAGCGGTCGATGTCGCCGCCGATCCAGCCGGAGGCATCCCAGCTAAGGGCGCTGCCGTCATCGGCGTCTTGCCACTCCAGCTGGTCGATCAGGAAGAACGAGTTGATGGCGCTGTCGTGCACCGCGTGGCCACCGTGGTCTTCATAGACGGCGGCGCGGTCAGCGGCGGTCAGTTCGGGGATCGGTGTGCGGCTGCTGGTGGGCGCGGCTTGCATGGAATCCATGCCCTGCATCGAGTCCATGCCTTGCATCTGGCTGTGGTCCATCGCCGGCATCTGGCTGTGATCCATGCCTTGCATCGTGTCGCTTGCTGCCCAGGCTGACAGGCTGGTGCCGAGGGCAAGCGCGGCCATGGGCAGGGTGGGGGATTTAAACAAACTGATCATGGTCGGCTCCTCATTCCTGCACCCGGACTTCGCGGAACATGCCCATTTCCATATGAAACAGCAGGTGGCAGTGATAGGCCCAGCGGCCAAGCGCGTCGGCGGTCACTCGATAGCTGCGCCTGGAACCGGGCGGTACGTCGATGGTGTGCTTGCGCACCATGAACTGGCCGTTTTCGTCTTCCAGGTCGCTCCACATGCCGTGCAGGTGGATGGGGTGGGTCATCATGGTGTCGTTGATCAAGACGATGCGCAGGCGCTCGCCGTACTTGAGCAGCAGCGGCGCGGCGTCGCTGAACTTCACGCCGTTGAACGACCAGACGAATTTTTCCATGTGCCCGGTCAGGTGCAGCTCGATCGTGCGGCCCGGCTCGCGGCCGTCGGGGTCGCCAAAGGTGCTGCGCAGGTCCGCGTAGGTCAGCACTTTGCGGCCATTGTTGCGCAGGCCCATGCCTGGGTCGTCGAGCTTGGGTTTGACGCTCATGGCCTGCATGTCTACCAACGGATTGTCGTTCTCCGTTTCGGGATGGGTTTGCATCCCGCCCATACCTGGCAGGGTGCCGTGGTCCATGCCGGTCATGTCATCCATGCCCTGCATCTGGCTATGGTCCATGCCCTGCATTGATCCGTGATCCATGCCGGCCATGCCCATGTCGTCCATGGTCACCAGTGGCCGAGGGTCCAAGGGCGGTACCGGCGCCGCCAATCCGGCCCGGGTCGCGAGGGTGCCGCGGGCGTAGCCGGTGCGGTCCATGGACTGGGCGAACAGGGTGTAGGCTTGCTGCGTCGGCTCGATGATGACGTCGTAGGTTTCCGCCACGGCGATTCGGAACTCATCGACGCTCACCGGTTTGACGTACTGGCCATCAGAGGCCACGACGGTCATTTTCAGGCCGGGGATACGCACATCGAAATAGGTCATGGACGAGCCATTGATGAAACGCAAGCGGATGCGTTCACCCGGCTTGAACAGGCCGGTCCAGTTCATGTCCGGTGCCTGGCCGTTCATGAGATAGGTGTAGGTGGCGCCACTGACGTCGGCCAGGTCGGTGGGATTCATCTTCATCTCGGCCCACATCTTGCGATCGGCCACGGTGGCGGCCCAGCCGTTCTTGCCGACATCGTCGATGAAGTCGCCGACCGTGCGTTTGTTGTAGTTGTAGTAGTCCGATTGTTTCTTCAGCTTGCGGATGATCTGGGTGGGGTCCTCATCGCTCCACTCGGTGAGCATGACCACGTAGTCCCGCTCATACTGGAAAGGCTCGGGTTCCCTGGCGTCTATGACCAGCGGGCCATAGACCCCGGATTGCTCCTGGAAGCCGGAATGGCTGTGGTACCAGTAGGTGCCGTTCTGCCGGACCTTGAACTGGTAGACATACAGGCCGCCGGGCTCGATGCCTTTGAAGCTCAGCCCGGGGACGCCGTCCATGTTGGCCGGCAGGAGGATGCCGTGCCAATGGATCGAAGTGCTGTCTTGCAGGCGATTGCGTACGCGCAAGGTCACGGTGTCGCCCTCACGCCAGCGCAGCAACGGCCCGGGAATGCCGCCGTTGATGGTC
The DNA here is from genome assembly GCF_051132085.1 of Pseudomonas sp. R1-15. NCBI lineage: Bacteria > Pseudomonadati > Pseudomonadota > Gammaproteobacteria > Pseudomonadales > Pseudomonadaceae > Pseudomonas > Pseudomonas sp. R1-15. The sequence goes on from NZ_CP071660.1 coordinate 1,284,873, forward strand.
TGGGCGGTGCGCGGGTTGCCGGTGAAATTGACCGGGCTTTCGCCGATGAACAGGTCGAACTCGGTGCCGCTCAGTACGTTGGGCTGGCCCGGGCTGGTAAGGGCCCAGACGGGCGAGCGCCACAAGCCCAGGCCACCAAGGATGCCGCCGGCAGTCAGGCCCTTGACGAAGGTTCGCCGGGAAGTTTTCGATTGCATGACGTTTGAAAATCCATCGCTCGATTCAAAGCAGGCACAGGAGCTGGCCCCTGTGCGGGTTGAAAAGAAGATGACACAGCCGGACGCGGCGGGTGATTACATTTCAGTCAGCTTGGCACCACGAGGGAACGGGTGCGTTGCAGTGGCCGGGCACAGGTCAGAATGATCTTTTGCAACGGCGGGATATTCTGTAGCCTTGCCGGCTTCATGCTGTCCCGTGCCTGATTGATACCCACTTTCCCGGCGGTACCCGAGTGGTCCGGAGCCGGGTGTATACTCGACTTTCGCGCAAAACGCGCCCATAGGTCTTGCGAACATGACGCAGATTTCCGAACGCCTTCTGGTCCAGGCCCACCTCGATGCCAAGCAGCCCAAGCCGCTGACGGCCGAGCAAGAAGCCTGGTACCGCGCCGCCATCGCCGCCGAGCTCAAGGCTCAGGACGCGGTGCTGGTTGCGCATTTCTACTGTGACCCGATCATCCAGGCCCTGGCCGAGGAGACCGGGGGCTGTGTTTCCGACTCCCTGGAAATGGCCCGCTTCGGCAACGCCCATCCGGCCAAGACCGTGGTGGTGGCCGGGGTCAAGTTCATGGGCGAGACCGCGAAGATCCTCAACCCTGAAAAACGCGTGCTGATGCCGACCCTGGAAGCCACCTGCTCCCTGGACCTGGGCTGCCCGGTGGATGAGTTCTCGGCGTTCTGCGACCAGCATCCGGAGCGCACCGTGGTCGTCTACGCCAACACTTCGGCGGCGGTAAAGGCCCGGGCCGACTGGGTCGTGACGTCCAGCTGCGCACTGGAGATCGTCGAGAGCCTGATGGACAACGGCGAGACGATCATCTGGGGCCCGGACAAGCACCTGGGGACCTACATCCAGCGCAAGACCGGCGCCGACATGCTGCTCTGGGACGGTGCCTGCATCGTCCACGAGGAGTTCAAGTCCAAGCAACTGGAAGACATGAAGGCGCTGTACCCGGACGCCGCGATCCTGGTGCACCCGGAGTCGCCGACCTCGGTGATCGAGCTGGCGGATGCCGTGGGCTCCACCAGTCAGTTGATCGCTGCGGCGCAAAGCTTGCCGAACAAGACGCTGATCGTCGCCACCGACCGCGGCATCTTCTACAAGATGCAGCAGCTGTGCCCCGACAAAGTCTTCATCGAAGCCCCTACGGCGGGCAACGGCGCGGCATGCCGCAGTTGCGCGCATTGCCCGTGGATGGCGATGAACACCCTGGAGCGCACGCTCCAGGCGCTGAAGGATGGCAGCAACGAAATCTTCGTCGATCCGGCCTTGATCCCCCAGGCGATCCGCCCGCTCAAGCGCATGCTGGACTTCACCCAGGCGGCGCGGATGAAATTGGCGGGCAATGCTTGATTCCTGGAGTCTTGAGACCTCTGAAGGGCTTGAAGCTTTGAGAGGTCTTGATACCTGGGGAATTCTTGTGGCGAGGGAGCTTGCTCCCGCTGGGCTGCGAAGCAGCCCCCTCCTGCCAGCACCGCATATCTTCAGATAAACCAAACAGGCCTTTTACGACTGCTGCGCAGCCGAGCGGGAGCAAGCTCCCTCGCCACGAGACCAGTGGTTGTTCCTTTACTTGGTCTTCTTGGGAATCCGCACCAGTTGCGTATCCGAGTAGATGTCATGCCAGCCGCGCTTGCGCTTGTCGAACAGCGCCCAGATAAAGCCCAGCCCCAGCAACAGCAACGACGCAATCGACACCACGAACCGCAACAGCGCCTGCCACAGGCTGATGGCCGTGCCATCGGCGTTCTGCACGCGAATACACCAGACCTGCATGCCCAGGGTCTGGCCGTTGTGGGTCCAGAACTTGGCGAAGAAACCGAACAGCACGAAGAGCAATACGGTGGACAGCAGCGGGTCACCGTCCAGTGCTCCGGCGTCGGTGAGGGCGCGCATCTTTTCTTCGCCGATGATCGCCATCTGGATCATCTTGTAGACGCCACCGGTCACGATCAGCAGTGCCGTGCACAGCAGGAAGTCATAAAACATCGCTGCCAGGCGACGGCCCAGGCCGACGGGGGGGAAATCGCCCTGGGGAGTGAGCAGGTGTTTCGGCATGACGGCCTCGGCTGAAAAAAGAAGCCATTTTACGGATTTGCGCCCATAAAAAAGCCCCTGATATCAATCAGGGGCTTTTTAGTTTGCGAAAGCCTCAGGCCTCGGCTTGAACCTCGTCAGCCTGCATGCCTTTCTGGCCCTGCACAGCGACGAAAGTGACTTTCTGGCCTTCTTTCAGGCTCTTGAAGCCGTTGCCCTGGATGGCGCGGAAGTGCACGAACAGGTCCGGACCGCTTTCAGGGGTGATGAAACCAAAACCTTTTTCGTCGTTGAACCACTTGACGGTACCGCTCTGACGAGTAGACATTTTCTTAATTTCCTTGACGCTAAATTAATGACAGCCTCTTTCAACGCGAAAGAGTACTGGGGCTGGGTTGCAGGAAAGTAAGATGACGTCGAACGGGATGTAGCTAACTTCGTAGGCTACTGCCCAGGTCACGATCCAAGCGACCCATGCAAACACAGTGACGAAACTCTACGCCAACTTCCAATGAAAAAACAACCCCCCTCAAGGGCCCGGATTTGCTCAGCTTGCTGGCGATTTAGATGTTTCGCTGGAGAAGGCTTATTCGAAAGGCTAGTCCAATAGTTCCTCGACGTTATAAGCCGGTTGAATATCAAACATGCACCTTTTTATGGCGGTTGCGTTACACATTAGTGCACGTTTAACGCAACCGCGTTACTTATAGAAACAGCCAATCAACCACGGTAGTAGCGCTGTGCAACAAATGGCATTTTGCTTACAAGCATGGGCACCTTTTTCCCACGCACAATGGCCCAGACCGGTGTATCCATTGCCACGTAGGCACTTTCCAGATAGCCCATGGCCAACGGACCGCCCAACGTCGGGCCAAAACCGCCGCTGCATACGGTGCCGATGGTCTCGCCAGCTTCGTTGACGATCTCCGCGCCTTCGCGCACCGGTGTGCGTTCCTGGGGCAGGAGGCCGACGCGTTTGCGGCTGACGCCGCTCTGTTGTTGGGCGAAGATGGTCTCAGCCCCGGGGAACCCACCGGCGCGGGCACCGTCGGCACGGCGTACTTTGGAAATGGCCCAGAGCAGGCTGGCTTCGATCGGCGTGGTTTCGGTGTTCATGTCGTGGCCATAAAGGCACAGGCCGGCTTCCAGGCGCAGGGAGTCGCGGGCACCGAGGCCAATGGCCGCGACTTCCGGTTCGGCCAGCAGGGCGCGGGCGAGTTTCTCTGCGTCGGCGGCCGGCACGGAAATTTCGAAACCGTCTTCGCCGGTGTAGCCCGAACGGCTGACAAAACAATCCACGCCCAGCAGCATGACGCGCTGGAACTGCATGAAGGTCATTTTCGCCACGTCTGGCGCCAGGCGCGCGAGTACGCTGACGGCGGCCGGGCCTTGCAGGGCGAGCAGGGCGCGGGCTTCGAACAGCGGTTCGATGCTGCACCGGTCGCCGATTTTCGCTTGCAGGTGGGCCAGGTCCTGATGCTTGCAGGCGGCGTTGACCACCAGGATCAGTTCGCCATTGCCCAGGTTGGCGACCATCAGGTCGTCAAGGATGCCGCCGTTATCGTTGGTGAACATGGCGTAGCGCTGCATGCCCACCGGCAGGTCGATGATGTCCACCGGCACCAGTGTCTCCAGGGCTTTGGCGGCATCGGCGCCGGTCAGGCGGATCTGGCCCATGTGGGACACATCGAACAGCCCGGCCTGATCACGGGTGTGCTGGTGTTCTTTCATGACGCCCAGCGGGTATTGCACGGGCATGTCGTAGCCGGCAAATGGCACCATGCGCGCGCCCAGCTCAAGGTGCAGAGCGTGCAGCGGGGTTTTCATCAATTGTTCGGTGGACATATCAGCTCCTGGAAAATGAAAGTGGCGCGTATCAGCATTCGATGATGTTGACCGCCAGACCGCCGCGGGCGGTCTCCTTGTATTTGCTTTTCATGTCGGCGCCGGTCTGGCGCATGGTGCGGATGACTTTGTCGAGGGAGACGAAGTGATGCCCGTCGCCGCGCATGGCCATGCGCACCGCGTTGATGGCTTTCACCGAGCCCATGGCGTTGCGCTCGATGCAGGGCACCTGGACGAGGCCACCGATGGGGTCGCAGGTCAGGCCGAGGTTGTGTTCCATGCCGATTTCGGCGGCGTTTTCCACTTGTTGCACGGTGCCGCCCAAGACTTCGCACAGTGCGCCGGCCGCCATGGAACAGGCCACGCCGACTTCGCCCTGGCAGCCGACTTCGGCGCCGGAGATGGAAGCGTTTTCCTTGTAGAGGATGCCAATGGCGGCGGCGGTCAGCAGGAACCGAACCACGCCATCTTCGTTGGCCCCGGGAATGAAGCGCATGTAGTAATGCAGTACGGCCGGAACGATGCCTGCCGCGCCGTTGGTAGGCGCGGTGACAACGCGTCCGCCGTAGGCGTTTTCTTCGTTGACGGCCAAGGCATACAGGTTGACCCAGTCGAGCACGGACAACGGATCACGCAATGCCGCTTCGGGATTCTTGCACAGCTGGCGATGCAGCGCGGCGGCCCGTCGCTTGACCTTCAGCCCGCCCGGCAGGATCCCTTCATTGCGACAGCCGGCCGCCACGCAATCCTGCATGACCTGCCAGATCTTCAGCAGGCCGGCGCGGGTTTCGGCTTCGGGGCGCCAGGCACTTTCGTTGGTCAGCATCACCTGGCTGATGGACAGGCCGTAAGTGGTGCAATGGGCGAGCAGGTCCTTGGCGCTCTTGAACGGGAAGGTCAGGGGCGTTGCGTCCTCGACGATACGGTCGGCACCGGCGGCGCCTTCGTCGACCACAAAACCGCCACCCACCGAGTAGTACTCGCGGCTGCGCACTTGCAGCCCGGCGGCGTCGAAGGCGCGGAAGATCATGCCGTTGGGGTGGAAGGCCAACGGTTTGCGAATCATCGCCAGGTGCAGCTTTTCGTTGAATTCGATGGGGTGTTCGCCGAGCAGGTTCAGGCGACCGCTGCTGCGAATCTCCTGGAGCCGGGTAGATACCGTTTCGGTGTCCACGGTATCCGGGTGCTCGCCTTCCAGGCCCAGCAGCACGGCCTTGTCACTGCCATGGCCCTTGCCAGTGGCACCGAGCGAACCATACAGCTCGACTTTGACGCTGGCAGTGGTCTTGAGCAGGTCATCACGGCGCAGCCCTTCGGCGAACCGGGCCGCGGCACGCATCGGGCCAACCGTGTGGGAGCTGGAAGGGCCGATGCCGATCTTGAACAGGTCGAACACGCTTAACGACATGGTGTTTCTCCGGTTTCTTTTTATGGGATCGACGGTTTACAAGGTTTGAAAACAGATTCCCTGTGGGAGCGAGCCTGCTCGCGAAGGCGGCGTGTCAGTTGACATCTGATTGGCTGACATGTCGCCTTCGCGAGCAGGCTCGCTCCCACAAGGGAAGTTCGGAGGACGGATGGACCGTCCCCCTTCACAGATCAAGCGTAGCTTTCGATCGACGGGCAGGCGCAGACCAGGTTGCGGTCGCCGAACACGTTGTCGACCCGGCCCACGGGCGGCCAGTACTTGCCTTCGATCAACGACGCCAGCGGGTACACGGCCTGTTCGCGGCTGTAGGGGTGAGTCCACTCGCCGACGAGTTCCGCCGCGGTGTGCGGGGCGTTTTTCAGTGGGTTGTCGTCCTTGTCGAGGCTGCCGTTCTCCACCGCGCGGATTTCTTCCCGGATGCAGATCATGGCGTCGCAGAAGCGGTCCAGTTCTTCCTTGGATTCGCTTTCGGTCGGCTCGATCATCAATGTGCCGGCTACCGGGAACGACATGGTCGGGGCGTGGAAGCCGAAGTCGATCAGGCGCTTGGCGACGTCATCGACGCTGATGCCGCTGCTGTCCTTGAGCGGACGCAAATCGAGGATGCATTCGTGGGCCACCAGGCCGTTGCTGCCGGAGTAGAGCACCGGGTAGTGCTCTTCCAGGCGACGGGCGATGTAGTTGGCGTTGAGGATCGCCAGTTGCGAGGCGCGCTTGAGGCCGGCGCCGCCCATCATGCGGATGTACATCCAGGTGATCGGCAAAATGCTCGCACTGCCGAACGGCGCCGCGCACACCGCGCCTTCCTTGCGCTCCATGTTCGCATGGCCGGGCAGGAACGGTGCCAGGTGCGACTTGACGCCGATCGGGCCGACGCCCGGGCCGCCACCGCCGTGAGGGATGCAGAAGGTCTTGTGCAGGTTCAGGTGCGACACGTCGCCGCCGAACTTGCCTGGAGCGCAGAGGCCGACCATGGCGTTCATGTTGGCGCCGTCGATGTATACCTGGCCGCCGTTGTCATGAATGATGCCGCAGATTTCGCGGATGCCTTCCTCGAACACGCCGTGGGTGGACGGGTAGGTGATCATCAGCGCGGCGAGGTGTTCGCGGTGCTCGATGGCCTTGGCGCGCAGGTCTTCGATGTCGACGTTGCCACGGGCATCGCACGCGGTCACGACCACGCGCATGCCGGCCATGTTGGCGGTGGCCGGGTTGGTGCCGTGGGCGGAGGACGGGATCAGGCAGATGTCGCGACGGTCTTCGCCACGGCTCTGGTGGTAGGCGCGGATTGCCAGCAGGCCAGCGTATTCACCTTGGGAACCGGCGTTGGGTTGCAGCGACACCGCGTCATAGCCGGTGGCGGCGCAGAGCATCGCTTCCAGCTCGTCGGTCAATTGCTGGTAGCCGGCGCTCTGCTCGGCCGGGGCGAACGGGTGCAGGGCACCGAATTCGGCCCAGGTCACCGGGATCATTTCGCTGGCGGCGTTGAGTTTCATCGTGCAGGAACCCAGCGGGATCATGGTGCGATCCAGGGCCAGGTCCTTGTCGGCGAGCTTGCGCAGGTAACGCATCAGCTCGGTTTCGGAATGGTAGCGGTTGAACACCGGGTGGCTGAGGATCGCCGATTGGCGCACCAGTTCGGCCGGGATGCGGCTTTGCACGCTGGCGGCGAGGGCGGCAAAGTCCGGCAGGGCCTTGCCGTCGGCCAACAGGCTCCACAATGCCTCGATATCAGCCTGGCTGGTGGTCTCGTCCAGGGACAGGCCCAGGCGTTCTGCATCCACCACGCGCAGGTTGATGCATTGGGCGTGGGCGTTGTCGTGCAGGGCAGCAGTCTGTGCGCCGGTGTGCAGGGTCAGGGTGTCGAAGAAGCTCTCTTGCTCGACGCTCAGGCCCAGCGCGCCCAGGCCCTTGGCGAGGATCGCGGTCAGGTGGTGGATGCGGTTGGCAATCTGCACCAGGCCTTTGGGGCCGTGATACACCGCGTACATGCTGGCGATGTTGGCGAGCAGTACCTGGGCGGTGCAGATGTTGCTGGTGGCTTTCTCGCGGCGGATGTGTTGCTCGCGGGTCTGCATCGCCAGGCGCAGGGCCGGCTTGCCGAAACGGTCTACGGAAACGCCGACCAGACGGCCCGGCATGTCGCGCTTGAACGCATCCTTGGTGGAGAAATACGCCGCGTGCGGGCCGCCGAAACCCAGTGGCACGCCAAAGCGCTGGGCGCTGCCGATGGCCACGTCTGCACCGAATTCACCGGGGGCGGTCAGCAGCGTCAGGGCCAGCAGGTCAGCCGCGACGGCCACCAGGGCATTGGCGGCGTGGAAGCGTTCGGTCAGCTCGCTATAGTCGAACAGATCACCGTTGCTGGCCGGGTATTGCAACAGTGCGCCAAAAAAGCCGCTGACGTCGCTCAGTTCGTGTTCATCACCGACCACCACGTCGATACCCAGGGGTTCGGCACGGGTGCGCAGCACGTCGAGGGTCTGCGGGTGGCAATGGCGAGAGGCGAAGAAGGCATTGCTGCCCTTGTTCTTGCTCAGGCGTTTGCAGAAGGTCATGGCTTCGGCAGCGGCGGTGGCTTCGTCGAGCAGCGAGGCGTTGGCGATCGGCAGGCCGGTGAGGTCGCTGATCAGGGTCTGGAAATTCAGCAGCGCTTCGAGACGGCCCTGGGAAATTTCCGGCTGGTACGGCGTGTAGGCGGTGTACCAGGCCGGGTTTTCCAGCAGGTTGCGCAGGATCGGCGCCGGGGTGTGGCAGTTGTAGTAACCCTGGCCGATGTAGGTCTTGAATAGCTGGTTCTTGCCGGCGATGGCCTTGATCGAGGCCAGTGCATCGGCTTCGCTCTGGCCGTCGCCCATGTCCAGCACGCTGGTGCCCTTGATGCTTTCCGGGATGACGCTGGCGCTCAGGGCTTCCAGGGAGTCGAAACCCAGGCGCTCGAGCATGGCTTGCTCGTCGCTGGCCCGAGGGCCGATATGGCGGGCGATGAATTCGTTGGCGGTGCCGAGATTTACGGTCATGTCGTGGCTCCTCAGGCTTCGGCGTTGGCTTTGATCAGGCGATCGTAGGCGTCTTGATCCAACAGCTTAGCCACTGCGTCGGCGTCGGTCGGTTTAAAGCGGAAGAACCAGCCGTCGCCCAGCGGATCTTCGTTGACCAGTTCCGGGCTGTCGCCGAGCTTGTCGTTCACTTCAAGTACTTCACCATCGAGGGGCATGTACACACCGCTGGCGGCTTTCACCGATTCAACCGTGGAGGCTTCGTCGCCCTTGGCGTAGGACTGCAATTCAGGCAGTTGCACAAAAACCACGTCGCCCAATGCGTTCTGCGCGAAGGCGGTAATGCCTACGGTGACGCTGCCGTCTGCTTCGGTGCGCAGCCATTCGTGATCTTCAGTAAAACGCAACTCGCTCATGGAAACTCCTGGGGCCAGATTTCGTCTGGTGGACGCGAAGAAAGGCGCGGGGCTTGGCCCGGCCGAATGGCTAAAGCCTTAGCAAGAACGTGGCCAATAATACAAAATTCGTTATTTATCAATAAGTTAAAGGATTTTCGCGCGGCGATAGTCTTCAGCGCTGTAGCGAAATCGCTACAGCACCTGGGCCAGATAAAATCGTTATGGGATCAGAGCCTTACGATGCGCAGGCTGACGGCGACTGTAGCGATATCGTTCCACTGTAGCGCTTTCAGTACAGTGGAGGTCGTTTTTAGATGTGCCGTCAGACCTTGTGGGAGCGAGCCTGCTCGCGAAAGCGGTGTATCAGTCATCATCCATGCGGGCTGACATACTGCTTTCGCGAGCAGGCTCGCTCCCACAGGGGGCAGGTGTCCACAGAGGGTGTGCCCACAAGGGATGTGGTGTGGCGGGTCTATGGCTTCCCGGAAATACCGTACTTGCGCAACCGATGGGCAATCGCGGTATGGGAGGTCTGCAGGCGGCTGGCCAACTGGCGAGTAGAGGGGTAGTTGGCATACAGCGATTCGAGCAATTGTTTCTCGAACGCTTCGACAGCTTGCTCCAGGCTTTCGACTTCCACATCGCCTTGGCGCGCCACGGAGGTGCCGGCGATGTCGAGGTCGCCGATGTCCACCAGGCTGCTCTCGCAGATGGCGGCGGCGCGGAAGATCACGTTCTGCAGCTGCCGAACGTTGCCCGGCCAGCGATTGCCCAGCAATGCCGGATACGTGCCGGGGGCCAGCCGGCAGACCGGGCGCTGGATCTGCGCGCAGGCCTGCTGCATGAAATAACGCGCCAGCAGCAGGATGTCCTGGCCGCGCTCACGCAGCGGCGGGACTTCGACGTTGAGCACGTTCAGGCGGTAGAACAAGTCTTCGCGGAACGAGCCTTCGCTGACCATTTTCTCCAGGTTGCGGTGGGTGGCGCTGAGGATTCGTACATTGACCTTGATCTCCCGATCGCCACCCACACGGCGAAAGCTGCCGTCATTGAGGAAACGCAGCAGCTTGGCTTGCAGGTACGGCGACATCTCGCCGATCTCATCGAGAAACACCGTGCCCTGGTTCGCCAGTTCCATCAGCCCCGGCTTGCCGCCGCGCTGGGCGCCGGTGAAGGCGCCGGGGGCATAGCCGAACAGTTCGCTTTCGGCGAGGTTCTCCGGCAGCGCGGCGCAGTTCAGAGCCAGGAATGGCGCGCCGTGGCGGGCGCTGATGGCGTGGCAGGCGCGGGCCACCAGTTCCTTGCCGGTACCGGTCTCGCCCTGGATCAGCAGCGGCGCATCCAGGGCCGCGACGCGCTGGGCCCGGGCCTTGAGCGTGCGGATCGCCGGGGATTCGCCCAGCAGCGCGTCGAAACCCTCGGCGTGGTCGTGATGCAGCGCCGACAGGCGTTCGCCGATGCGGTTTGGCTGATAAAGCGTCAGCAGCGCCCCGGCATCGGTGATGGGCGTGGCGTCCAGCAACAAGGTCTGGCCGTTGAGGGTGATTTCCCGCAGCGGCAAGCGAAAGCCGTTTTCCAGCAGGGCGTCGAGCAGCGCCGCGTCGCCGAACAGCTCGGCCACGCTTTCCCCGGCCGGTTCCCGACCGTACAAGGCGATCAGCGCGGGGTTGGCGAGCAGCACCTTGCCGGCGCTGTCGAGGGCCAGCACCGGGTCAGTCATGGCGGCGAGCAAGGCATCGAGCTGCAAGTGTCGGCGTTGCCCCGGGAGAATGTCCACCACGGTGACCGCCTGCACGCCGCGCACACTGAACAGTGCCTCGCGCAGTTCGTCGAGCACCTGCGGGCTGAGGGTCGGGGCATCGATGTAGACGTTGGGCGGCACCATCTCCACCGCATCCAGGTTCAAATTGCGCCCACCGAGCAAAGCCAGGACTTCTTGGGTGATGCCGACGCGGTCGATGAAACTGACGTGGATGCGCATGGGGCGGTTTCGGGTTCTGGATTACGAAGGGTGGCAAGTATGCCTTGGGCCGGGCTGTTGGTGAAATCCCGGTCATGCGTCGATTTCCATTGTGGGAGCGAGCCTGCTCGCGAAAGCAGTATGTCAGCCAGCATTGATGTTGACTGAGACACCGCTTTCGCGAGCAGGCTCGCTCCCACAGGCTCCCCACCGGGCTTATAGCCCGTCATCCCACTCAGGCGTCTCGGGAAACTTCAGCACCAGAAAATCCACCAGGCAACGCAGCGCCGGGGGCATGTGCTTGCGCGATGCATACACCGCATACATGTTCATCAGCCGCGGTTCGGCGTGGGCCAGCAGGCGCACCAGTTCACCACTGCGCAGATAAGGGCCGGCCTGGTAGCTGGGCAGCATCGCGACGCCAGCGCCGGCGATCGTTGCCTGGAGCAGCGTGCTGGCTTCGTTGGCGCTGATGTTGCCCTGCACCGGCACCGCGATCTGTTCGCCGTCCTGCTCGAAATGCCACAAGCTCTTGCCGACGTAGGAATGGGTCAGGCAGTTGTGTCGGCTCAAGTCCTCCACCCGTTGCGGTGTCGGCTGCTCGCGCAGGTAACGGGGCGAGGCGCAGATTACCGAGCGGCACACCGTGAGGCGCCGGGCGATCAGGTTGGGATCGAGATCGTTGCTCATGCGGATCGCCAGGTCGATGCGCTCATCTACCAGGTTCACCGTGCGATCGAGCATCTGCAGGTCGACGCTTACCCCCGGGTAGCGCTTGACGAACTCGGCCATGGCCGACGCCAGCTGGGACTGGCCGAACGACGGGCTGGCGGTGATGCGCAGCATGCCCCGGGGCGCGTCTTCCGGCGTGCTGACGGCGGCTTGAATGTCGCCGGACAGCTCGAGCATCTGTCGGCAGCGCGGCAGAATCTCCGAGCCGGCGGCCGTCAGGCTCAGTTTGCGCGTGGTGCGGTGCATGAGCCGAGCACCGACCCAGTCCTCCAGCTCCGCCAGGTAGCGCGACACCACCGGTCGCGACAGGTCCAGGTGCTCGGCCGCCGCCGATTGGCTGCCCAGGTCCACCACGGTTACGAACACCCGCATAGCTTGTAGACGATCCATGATTTGCCCGCTTTCAGAAACAAACTATGTCCCAGCATCGCATTTTTTGTAACGAGTCAGGCAACTAAGCTCTGTCCATTCCCTTGCGGACCCTTGGACGACGGAGCACAACATGACCGGATTCACCCCAATCAAACGCCTGCTGCTGGCGACCGCCGCCTTGGCCTTCACCGCCCAGGCCTGGGCGGGCGACTTGACGCTCGATGTCTATAACCCCGGCGCCGCGGCGATTTTCCCGGTGACTTCGGTTCTGGTCAGCGGCGACAAGGAGGCAATCCTGGTGGACGCCCAGTTTGGCAAGGCCCAGGCCGAGCAGGTCGTGGAGAAAATCCGCGCCAGCGGCAAACGGCTGACCACGATTTACATCAGCCACGGCGACCCGGACTACTATTTCGGCCTCGAAACCCTGACCTCAGCGTTCCCTGAAGCCAAGGTGCTCGCGTCGGCAGCGACCGTCGAGCACATCCAGCACACCGCCGACGGCAAGTTGAAATACTGGGGGCCGATCCTGAAGGCCGATGCACCGGCCAAGACGCTCGTGCCCCAGGTACTCAAGGGCGACAGCCTGACGCTGGAGGGCAAGCGCTTGCAGATCATCGGCCTCGACGGCCCGCAACCGGACCGCAGCTTTGTCTGGATTCCATCGATCAAGGCAGTGGTTGGCGGCGTGGTGGTGGCAGAAAACATTCACGTCTGGATGGCTGATACCCAGACGCCGCAATCCCACAAGGACTGGCTGGCGACGCTGGCGGGCATTGAAAAACTGCAACCGGCCACGGTGATCCCCGGCCATTACCTGGGTGAAAGTGCCCGCTCCCTGAAGCCGGTGCGCTTCACCGCCGACTACATCAAGGCCTTCGACGAGGAGACCGCCAAGGCCAAGGATTCCGCCGCGCTGATCGCCGCGATGAAACTACGCTATCCCAACCTGGGGGAGGACAGTTCGCTGGAACTCAGCGCCAAGGTCGCGAAGGGCGAGATGAAGTGGTGACCCTCAACCTTTGACCGGGGCTTTTGTGGCGAGGGAGCTTGCTCCCGCTGGGCTGCGCAGCAGCCCCAATAGCAACAAATGAGAAGTACCTGACACACCGCATGAGCCGTTTTTGCGACTGCTTCGCAGCCGAGCGGGAGCAAGCTCCCTCGCCACGTTGAAGTAATCCCTACGAATAACCATAGGAGAACACCATGAGCAAAATCGCAATCATTGGCGCCACCGGCCGGGCCGGCAGCCAGCTGTTGGAAGAGGCCCTGCGACGCGGCCACAGCGTGACGGCCATCGCCCGCAATACGACCAAGATCGGCGAGCGGGCCGGCGTGGTCAGCAAGCAACTGGACGTACTGGACAGCGAGGCGTTGACCGCAGCAGTCGCCGGCCATGACGTGGTAATCAGCGCCGCGCACTTTGCCACCGTGCCTGCCGATAAGGTCATCGCTCCGGTGAAAGCTGCCGGGGTCAAGCGTCTGCTGGTGGTGGGCGGTGCCGGTTCGTTGTTGCTGCCGGATGACAGCCGTGTGATCGACAGCGAGGGCTTCCCGGAGGAATACCTGGCCGAAGCCAGCGCCGGTGCATTGTTCCTCGACGTGTTGCGCAAGGAACAGGACCTGGATTGGACCTTCCTCTCGCCCTCGGCGGAGTTCGTCGAAACCGAGCGCACCGGGCATTTCCGTGTCGGCAAGGATCACTTGTTGTTCGACCAGGCCGGACGCAGTTGGATCAGCTTTGCCGATTACGCCATTGCGATGATCGATGAAATCGAAACGCCGCAGTTTTCACGGACGCGGTTTACCGTCGGCTATTGATCGCGGGGATCAGCCGTGAAGCCGCACCCAGACGCTGACCAGCACCGTCGCCGCCATCAGCCAGGCGACGGCTGCTACGGCCAATGAAGCTTCGAGGCGCATGCGGTCGACCATCACGTACAGCGTCGCAAGATAGACGAAGTACGGAATGATCGACCACATGCCGAACACGATGGTGGTCTTCAGGTCGTCCACCGAGCGGCCCTTGCCGACAATGTAGTGGGCGATCAGGGCGAACGTCGGAAACAGCGGCACCAGCCCGGCAATGTAATAATTCCTGGTCTTGGCGAGCATCGCCAGGATGACCACTACGGCTGCGCCAAGCGCCGCCTTGAAAATCAGATCCACAGGTTCGCGTCCCCGGTCAGTGGCTCAAGCCATATTTTTTGACTTTGTCGAACAGCGTGGTCTTGGCCATGCCCAGTTCCTGGCTGGCCTGGGTCAGGTTGCCGCCGCTGCGTTGCAATGCGTCCACCAGCAGGTTGCGCTCGAAGGCTTCCACTGCTTCGGCGAAAGCCAGGCCCTGGCTGCCCGCGCTCGCGCCGGACTTCTTGAAAGCCGGCAGGCCGAGGGCATAACGCTCGGCGACGTTGCGCAGTTCACGTACGTTGCCCGGCCAGTCGTGGCTCATCAGGTTCGACAGGGTCTGGTTGTCCAGCTCCGGCACCGTGCGGTCGAAGCGCAGGGACGATTGCTGGAGGAAATGCTCGAACAGTTGCAGGATGTCCTCGCGCCGTTCGCGCAGGGGCGGCAGTTCCAGGGTGACCACGTTGAGGCGGTAATACAGGTCGCTGCGGAACTGCCCGGCCCGGCCCATTTCGTCGAGGTCGGACTTGGTGGCGGCGATCACGCGACAATCCACGGCCACGCTCTGGTTCGAGCCCAGGCGCTCCAGGGTGCGTTCCTGCAACACCCGCAGCAGCTTGATCTGCAAGGGCAGGGGCATGCTTTCCACTTCATCGAGAAACAGCGTGCCGCCATCGGCGTGCTCGATCTTGCCGATCCGGCGTTTGCCCGCACCGGTGAAGGCGTTGGCCTCGTGACCGAAAATCTCGCTTTCGAACAGGTTTTCCGGCAGCCCCCCGCAGTTCAGCGCGACGAACTGTTTGTCGTGGCGTCGGCTGAAATCATGCAGGCAGCGGGCGACCAGCTCCTTGCCGGTACCGGTTTCGCCCTCGATCAATACGTTGGCCGAGGTGTCGGCGACGTTGGCGATCAGCGCTCGCAAATGCTGCATGGCCGGCGAGCGGCCAATGATCCGGCCTTCCAGCGAATCGCGTTCGGCCAGTTTCCTGCGCAGCGTTGAAACTTCCCGGGCCAGGCTGCGTTGCTCCAGGGCGCGGCGGGCAACGTCCACCAGGCGTTCGGGAGAGAAGGGTTTTTCCATGAAGTCATAGGCGCCTTTCTGCATGGCGCCGACGGCCATGGAGATATCGCCGTGGCCGGTGATCAACACCACTGGCAGGCTGCGGTCGCGGGCCTTGAGCCGGGTCAGCAGTTCCAGCCCATCGATGCCCGGCAGCCGGATGTCACTGATGACGATGCCGGCAAAATCATCGCCAACCCGTTCCAGGGCCTCTTCGGCGCTGCCCACGCCCACGCAGGGAATGTCTTCCAGGGTCAGGGCCTGTTGGCAGCCCAACAGGACATGGGGGTCGTCTTCGACGATCAGAACGCTCAGGTCGTTGTTCATAGCGGCTCGGCAGGTGAAAGGCTTACCAACGGTAAACTGAGGACAAACGTGGTGCCACCATCGTCCGGGTGCTCGACGCCCAGGTGCCCGCCCGCGGCGGCGCACAGGCTCGCCGAAAGCGTCAGGCCGAGACCCAGGCCTTGTTCGCCGGGCTTGGTGGTGAAGAAAGGTTCGAACAGATGCTTGCGTGCCTGTGGATCGATGCCGTGGCCGTTATCGCGCACCCGCAGGCGGTATTTGCCATCGCTGATCTCACCGGCGAGCCACAGTTTTGGCTCGGGTTGGACTTGCATCGCGTCCAGGGCGTTGCCAATCAGGTTCACCAGGATCTGCTCCAGGCGTGTCTGGTCGATTTGCAGTTGGACGTCTTCGAAAGCTGTCTGTGTCTGGACCCCAAGCTTTTCCAGACGCGCCCCGAGCAATTGCAGCGCGGCCTCGACGGCCTTGCCCAGGCTGGCCCGGCCCTTGTCGTCACCGCGCCGGGCAAAGGCACGCAGGCTGGCGGTGATCCGGCCCATGCGGTCGATCAGGTCGTTGATGGTCCTGAGGTTGGCGCTGGCAATGTCCAGCTGGCCGCGCTCCAGGAAGCGCACCGTGTTGCCGGACAACGTACGCAACGCAGCCAGCGGCTGGTTGAGTTCATGGGCGATGCTGGTGGACATCTGGCCGATGGCCGCCAGCTTGCCGGCCTGTACCAGTTCGTCCTGGGCGCGGCGCAGGGTCTCTTCCGCTTGCCGGCGTTCGCGGATCTGGCCTTTGAGCCGCTCGTTGCTGGCCCGCAGATCGGTGGTGCGTTCGGTAATCCGACGTTCGAGCTGGTTGTTGGCTTCCTGCAACGCTTCGCGGGCGGCGAGGCGGGTGGCAATCACCTTGCGCCGCTCGTTCCAGGCGATCAGCAGGAAGGCCACCAGGGCAAACGCCACGGCCACCAGGATGCCCTGGTTGATCGCTTGGCGGCGCAGGTCTTCAAGCGGGGTGAGCAAGGTGAAATTCCACGGCGTGTCGCTCAACGGCCGGGTTTGCGAGAGGTAGCTGGTGGCCTGCTGGTCGGCGGCGATTTCGGTATTGGCGGGGAAGGTCAGCTTCTCCATGCCTTCGGCCAGTTGCTCGCGGGCCAAGGGGATCAGTTCGTTCAGCGGGAACCAGTAGTATTGCAGGCTGCGGGCCAGGCGTTCCTTGGTTTCGTCGCTCAGCGGCCGTACGGACTTGAGCCGTCGCGCTGGATCGCTGGAGAGGATGATGATGCCGTTCTCGTCGCTGACGAAGGCTTCCAGGCGTGCTCGCTGCCAGCGTTCCTCCATGGCTTCGAGACGCACCTTGACCACGGCCACGCCGATGATCTTGCCTCTTTCTTCCAGCCCATGGGCCAGGTAGTAGCCCGGCTCGCCGTTGGTGCTGCCGATGCCGTAGAAGCGTCCCGGCTGGCCGCGAACGGCGTTCTGGAAGTAGGCGCGGAATGACAGGTCTTCGCCCAGGTAACTGTCGACGTCGCGCCAGTTGCTGGTGGCCATCACCCGGCCGGTGGTGTCCATGACATAGATGGCCCGGCTACGGCTGCGCCGATTCAGGCCCTCGAGGTACTCGTTGACGGTCTTGCGGTGCTCGGGTGTCGGGTCGTCGAGCAGTTTCGAGACGCTGGATTCAAGCTCCAGCAGGCTGGGCAGATAGGTGTATTTGCTGATCTCGCTTTCCACCGCCCGGGCATGCAGTTCCAGCTGGCGCTCGCCATTTTCGGCCAGGCCGCGAATGCCGTAGTGCTCGCTGATCCAGAAGCCGAGGTAACCCAGGCCGATCATCAGGGCAATGACCAGCGGCGGCAGGAACAGGTGGCGGATCAGGCGGGGTTTCACGGCGAGTGATGGCGGCGCGGCGCGATAGAGGGTGGGGTCGCATTTCATCACAGAAGCCTTGGGTCAACCAGTGAGGCGGCGATTGCCCTTCAAACGCGGTCCCGTGGCGAGGGAGCTTGCTCCCGCTCGGCTGCGAAGCAGTCGCAAAACGGCTAATGCGGTATGCCTGATACATCGCATTTGCCGGATTTGGGGCCGCTACGCGACCCAGCGGGAGCAAGCTCCCTCGCCACAAGGGCAAGCGCGTCTAAAGAAGGCGACGCTTAGTGCTGCAGGATTTTCTCAAGGAAATGCTGTGCGCGTTCGGAGCGGGCGCTGATGTCGCCGAAGAACTCTTCCTTCTCGCAATCCTCGATGATCTGGCCCTGGTCCATGAAGATCACCCGGTTCGCCACTTTGCGGGCGAAGCCCATTTCGTGGGTCACGCACATCATGGTCATGCCTTCGTGGGCCAGTTGCACCATCACGTCCAGCACTTCGTTGACCATTTCCGGGTCGAGGGCCGAGGTCGGTTCGTCGAACAGCATCACCACCGGGTCCATCGCCAGCGCACGGGCAATCGCCACACGCTGTTGCTGGCCGCCGGAAAGCTGGCCCGGGTGCTTGTGGGCATGGGCGGACAGGCCGACGCGCTCAAGCAGTTGCAGGCCTTTTTTGGTGGCTTCTTCCTTGCTGCGGCCCAGCACCTTGATCTGCGCGATGGTCAGGTTTTCGGTGATGGTCAGGTGCGGGAACAATTCGAAGTGCTGGAACACCATGCCCACCCGCGAACGCAGTTTCGGCAGATTGGTCTTCGGGTCGGCGATGGAGGTGCCATCGACCACGATGTCGCCTTTCTGGAACGGCTCCAGCGCGTTGACGCACTTGATCAGCGTGGACTTGCCCGAACCCGACGGCCCGCACACCACCACAACCTCACCCTTGCTGACCTCGGTGCTGCAATTGGTCAGTACCTGGAAGTCCCCATACCACTTGTTGATGTTCTTGATAGAGATCATACGGCGAACCTTTTTTGCAGACGCTTGACCAGCAGCGAGGCGGCAAAGCTGATTGTGAAGTACACGAGACCTGCGATGATCAGGAACTCATTGGAGCGGCCGATGATGTCGCCATTGGCCCGCGAAGCATTGAGGAAGTCCACCAGGCCGACGGTGTAGACCAGCGAGGTGTCCTGAAACAGGATGATGCTCTGTTGCAGCAACAGCGGGGTCATCTTGCGAAACGCCTGGGGCAGGATGATCAGGCGCATGACCTGGCCATAGTTCATGCCCAGTGCCTGTGCCGCGCCCATCTGGCCCTTGGGGATCGACTGCACGCCGGCCCGGACGATTTCGCAGAAGTAAGCCGCCTCGAACATCATGAACGCCACGACGCAAGAGCCGAACGCGCCGATCGGCGTGTCTTCACCGGTGATCCAGCGCAGCACGAACGGCACCGCCAGGTAGAACCAGGTGATGACCAGCAGCAACGGGATCGAGCGGAAATAGTTGACGTAGGCGCCAGCGATGTTGGAGACCAGCTTGTTGTGGGACAGGCGCATCAGCGCCAGGATCGTCCCCAGGATGATCCCGCCAACGACGCCCAGGGCCATCAGCTTGAGGGTCATCACCATGCCGTTCCACAAACCGGGAATGGCCGGGATGATGCCTGTGAAGTCGAATTCCATTATTTACCCCCCACGGAGATCAGGCCGGGCACCGCGACTTTCTTCTCGACCATGCGCATGAGCAGCATCAGGCTCATGTTCAGGGTGAAGTAGATCAGCGTCGCCAGGGTAAAGGCTTCGAACAGGTTGGCCGAGAACTCGGCGGTCTGCTTGGTCTGCGCGAGCAGCTCCATCAGGCCGATCAGCGAGGCCACGGAGGAGTTCTTGAAGACGTTGAGGAATTCCGAGGTAAGCGGCGGAATGATGATCCGGTAGGCCTGGGGCAGCAGCACGTTCCAGTAGATCTGTGGCAGCTTGAAGCCCATGGCGCGGGCGGCGGCTTCCTGGCCGCGTGGCAGCGCCTGGATGCCGGTGCGCACCTGCTCGCAAACCCGTGCGGCAGTGAACAGGCCCAGGCAGACGACGACGCTCAGGTAGGCCGAGGTGGTCGGGTTGAGGTCCTGCTTGTACCATTCCTGCATGTCGGCGGGCAGCAGGTCCGGCACCAGGAAGTACCAGATGAACAGCTGCACGAGCAGCGGCACATTACGAAAGAGTTCCACGTAGCAAGTCGCGATGCCCGACACCAGCCGGTTCGGCACGGTGCGCATCACACCCAGGATCGAGCCCAGCAGCAGGGCAATGATCCAGGCGACGACGGCGATGGCAATGGTCCAGCCCAGGCCGGCCACGTACCAGTCGAGATAGATCTCGCTGCCCACGCCGGTGGACTTGAAGAACACGCCCCAGTCCCAGTTGTAATTCATCAGGGTCTCCCCTCAGATCGATCGATGTACAAATATCTGCAGGGGGAAGTCCTTTCCCGCCCAATCTTGACGATCGGGCACACACTCTCGGCTCGACTCGCCGTTTCGAGTGTTTCCTTTGATTCCAGCAGGGAATGACACACTCCTGGAAGGGCCGGGCCCTTCCAGGAGGTAAGGTTAGTCAGAAATCAGGATTTCTTTTCGTCAGCCGCTTTGTCGGTCGGTTCTGCGATCAGTTTCTTGAGTTCGTCGCTCATCGGGAAATTGAGGTTCAGGCCTTTTGGCGGGATAGGTTGCATGAACCATTTTTCGTAGATCTTGTTGATCTCGCCCGACGCGTAGGTGGCCTTGATAGCGTCATCGACAACCTTTTTGAACGGCTCGTCGCCCTTGCGCACCATGCAGCCGTAGATTTCGTAGGATTGCGGAGTACCGGTGACGGCCCAGTCATCGGCCTTCTTGGCCTTGGCGGCTTCGCCGGCCAGCAGCGCGTCGTCCATCATGAACGCGACGGCACGACCCGATTCCAGCATCTGGAAGGACTCGCCGTGGTCCTTGGCCGAGATGACGTTCATGCCCATTTGCTTGTCGGCATTCATGGCCTTGAGCAGGCGCTCGGACGTGGTGCCGGCGGTGGTCACGACGTTCTTGCCCTTGAGGTCGTCGAAATCCTTGTACTTGGAGTCTTTCTTGGACAGCAGCTTGGTGCCGATCTCGAAGATGCCAACGGAGAAGGCGACTTGTTGCTGGCGCTCGACGTTGTTGGTGGTGGAGCCGCACTCCAGGTCCACGGTGCCGTTCTGTACCAGCGGGATACGGGTTTGCGAGGTGACCAGGTTGTACTTGACCTGCAGGTTCGGCACATCCAGCTCTTTTTTCAGGGCTTCGACGACTTTCAGCTGGATGTCGTGGGAGTAGCCGACCGGTTTGCCGGAAGCGTCCGCGATGTAGGAAAACGGAATGGAGGCGTCGCGGTGGCCGAGCGTAACGACGCCGGACTCTTTGATCTTTTTCAGTGTGCCGGTCAGTTCGGCGGCGAAGACCGGAGTGCTGATCAGAGCGGCAGCAACGGCTGCGCCCAGAAGATGGGGAACGATGCGCATCGATGTTTCCTCGACATTGTTTTTTTTGTATTCGGCCGGTTCACCGGCCCTGAGTGCTTCGAATGCCTGGAAGCTCCTGTTGTGTTGGCGTACAGGCGTTCGTCTCCACGAGTGTAGAGCATGACTCGTGCCAGGCCAGTGGCGATTGGTTAACACTATGTTTTTAAAAGAAATTAATGTTTTGTTTCAGGTTTTTGGCCGATTGTTTATCCGGTTTGCCGAACTGACCGTCGGGTCGTGTTCGGAAAACCGAATGGCTTGAGAACCCATCGACCCCTGTGGGAGCGAGCCTGCTCGCGAAGGCGGTCTCTCAGTTGCATCAGTTGTGAAGCGGATGGCCTCTTCGCGAGCAGGCTCGCTCCCACAGGGGAGTTGCGGTGCATTCCAGGCAATAAAAAGCCCCTGAATCGTAGGATTCAGGGGCTTTCTGGTTTCGCGGGTCGCACTCAGGCCGCTTCGATCTTGCGCCGGTTGTGCTCGACCTTGTCCAGATACGTGCGAAGCTTTTCCTGTTCAGCGGCGGTTGTGAACAAGCCCAGCTTGCTGCGACGCCAGAGAATATCCTCGGCGTCGATGGCCCACTCGTCGCTGCACAGATAGTCGACTTCCCGGGTATACAGGCCCGCGCCGATGTGCTCGCCCAGGTCGGCAAGGCTGTGGACGCCTTCGAGCATGCGCCAGGTGCGGCTGCCATAGGTAGTGGCCCAGCGGCGGGCGATATCGGTGGGCAGCCAGTCGAACTTGTCGCGGATTGCCGAGCACAGAGCCTGTGGCGTGGTCATGTTCTCGCCGCCGGGCAAGGTCTCCAGGGCCGTCCAGCTCGGGCGCATCTGGGTGAAGTACGGAGCCAGCTGGGCCATCGCCGACTCGGCAAGCTTGCGGTACGTGGTCAGTTTGCCGCCGAACACCGATAACAACGGAGCTTCCTGGCCACCGCCCGACAGCGCCAGGGTGTAGTCCCGGGTCACGGCGGAAGGGTTGTCGGATTCGTCGTTGCACAAAGGCCGGACACCGGAATAGCTGTGCAGAATGTCGTCGCGGCTGATCTGTTTCTTGAAGTGCGCATTGACGACCTTCAGCAGGTAGTCGGTTTCGCCCTCGGTAATTGCCACCTTGGCCGGATCGCCAGTGTATTCGCGGTCGGTCGTGCCTATCAGGGTGAATTGATTCAGATACGGGATGGTGAAGACGATGCGCTGGTCTTCGTTTTGAAGAATGTGCGCATGCTCGCCTTCGTAGAGTTTTGGCACGATCAGGTGGCTGCCCTGGATCAGACGGATGCCGTAGGGCGATTCCATCTTCAGGTCATCACGAATGAACTTGGCGACCCATGGGCCGGCGGCGTTCACCAGCGATTTGGCCAGGATTGAAAACAGGCTGCCGTCGGCACGTTCCAGGTTCAATTGCCACAGGCCTTTACTGCGCCGAGCGCTGACGCAACGGGTGCGGGTGTGGATATGCGCACCTTTTTCTCGCGCCGCCATGGCATTGAGCACCACCAGCCGGGCGTCATCGACCCAGCAATCGGAGTATTCGAAGCCTTTGGTGATCTCGCTTTTTAATGCGCTGTCGGCGCCAAATTTCAGACTCCGGGAGCCGGCGAGCTGCTCGCGCTTGCCCAGGTGATCATAAAGGAACAGGCCGGCGCGGATCATCCAGGCCGGACGCAGGTGCGGGCGATGGGGCAACACGAAGCGCATCTGCTTGACGATGTGCGGAGCCTTGGTCAGCAGCACTTCGCGTTCGGCGAGTGCTTCACGTACCAGGCGGAATTCGTAATGTTCGAGATAACGCAGGCCGCCATGGATCAGCTTGCTGCTGGCCGAAGAGGTGTGGCTGGCCAAATCGTCCTTTTCGCAAAGGAACACCGAAAGACCGCGACCGGCAGCATCCGCGGCGATCCCTACACCATTGATACCGCCACCGATGACGGCGACGTCATAGATTTCAGCGAGAGGGGGCATAGGCAAGGTGGAATTGGGCATCGGCTGGCCTCGGGTTCTTTTTTCGAAATATTTGAATTCGAACATAAATGTTCATTTGCGAAAATACTAGCCCATAAGCACAGCAACAGCCAGTCGAATCCGATTGAAAATACTGATCGAAGTACGCTGAAAGGAAAATTTTCGAACAAAAAGGAGTTGAGGAGGGCTTTTGTGGCGAGGGAGCTTGCTCCCGCTGGATGGCGAAGCCGTCCCAAGCAGGCCTGCGTTTTTCTTCAGGCTAACCCCATCAGGCCGATTTGCGACGGCTACGCCGCCGAGCGGGAGCAAGCTCCCTCGCCACAGGGGATCGGGGGTGAAGTCAGACCACTTCCAGGCGAATCTTGTGCTGGCTCAACAACTGCGCCAGGGCCGGCACCGGTTGTTGGTCGGTCACCAGGCAATCGATCAGGCTGATCGGGCCCAGGCGGACCATGGCGTTGCGGCCGAACTTGCTGGAATCCGCCGCCAGCAATACCTGCCGGGCGTTGGCGATGATGGCTTGGGAGACCCGGACCTCCTGGTAGTCAAAATCCAGCAGGCTGCCGTCCTCGTCGATCCCGCTGATGCCCACCAGGGCGAAGTCGACTTTGAACTGACTGATGAAATCGACGCTGGCCTGACCGACCACGCCGCCGTCACGGCGCACGTTGCCGCCGGCGATCAGGACTTCGAAATCATCCTTGGCACTGAGGATCGATGCCACGTGCAGGTTGTTGGTGATGACTTTCAAATGGTTGTGATTGAGCAGCGCCCGGGCGATGGATTCGGTGGTGGTACCGATATTGATGAACAGCGAGGCGTGGTCGGGAATCTGCGCAGCGATCGCTTCGGCGATGCGTTGCTTCTCATCGCGCATCTGATCGGCGCGCATGGCGTAGGCGGTGTTTTCCACGCTGGAATCGTAAGCGGCGCCGCCGTGGTAGCGGCGCAGCAGGTTCACTTCCGCCAGTTGATTGATGTCGCGGCGGATGGTCTGCGGGGTGACGACAAATAGCTGCGCCATTTCCTCGATGCTGACATAGCCGCGTTCGCGGACCAGTTCAAGGATTTGCTGCTGGCGGGGAGGCAGATTCATGGGGCTTCCTTTGGGCTGCCGTACAAAATTTGCCCATGATGCCGCAGGAATCCTTTCCCGACCAGTTTCAGATCCTCATCATCCTCGGCTCAGCTGTCATTCAGCGTCTTCGTGGGGTTCCCAATCGCGCGTGCGGCTGACGGCTTTTTTCCATCCTGCGTAGAGTTTTTCCTTGGCTTGCTCATCCAGCTGCGGTTCGAACTCGCGCTCGATGACCGCTTTGCCACGCAACTCTTCCAGGCTGCCCCAGAAACCGCATGCCAGGCCAGCCAGGTATGCCGCGCCGAGCGCAGTGGTTTCGCGCATTTTCGGGCGTTCGACCTGCGTGCCAAGAATGTCGGCCTGAAATTGCATGAGGAAATTGTTGGCCACGGCGCCACCGTCCACGCGCAAGGACTTGAGGCGTTCGCCGGCATCCTGTTGCATGGCGTCGAGTACGTCGCGGGTCTGGTAGGCGATGGATTCCAGCGCGGCCCGGATGATGTGATCGACACGCACGCCACGGGTCAGGCCGAACAGCGCGCCACGGGCGTAGGGGTCCCAGTACGGTGCGCCGAGGCCGGTGAAGGCTGGCACCAGGTAAACGCCGTTGCTGTCCTTGACCTTGTTGGCGAAATATTCGGTGTCGAGGGCGTCGTTGATGATTTTCAGTTCATCGCGCAGCCACTGGACGGTAGAGCCACCGTTGAACACGGCGCCTTCCAGGGCGTAGGCCACTTCGCCGCGAGGACCGCAGGCGATGGTGGTCAGCATGCCGTGGTTGGATTTGACGGCTTTGTTACCGGTGTTCATCAGCAGGAAGCAGCCGGTGCCATAGGTATTTTTCGCCTGGCCCGGTTCCACGCACATCTGGCCGAAGAGGGCGGCCTGTTGGTCGCCGGCGATGCCGCCAATAGCGATGCCGCTTTTGGTCCGGCCGTAGATTTCCGAGGATGATTTGACTTCCGGCAGCATCTCGCGAGGGATGTTGAGGATGTCGAGCATCTTCGCGTCCCACTCCAGCGTGTGGATGTTGAAGAGCATGGTGCGAGAGGCGTTGGTGTAGTCGGTGACGTGGACCTTGCCGCCGGTAAATTTCCAGATCAGCCAGCTGTCCACGGTGCCGAACAGCAATTCACCGTTGCGCGCGCGCTCGCGGCTGCCTTCGACGTTGTCGAGGATCCACTTGAGCTTGGTGCCGGAAAAGTAGGGGTCGGTCACCAGGCCAGTGGCTTCACTGATGTACTGCTCGTGGCCATCGCGCTTGAGTTGCTGGCAGATTTCGGTGCTGCGTCGACATTGCCAGACTACCGCGTTGTAAATGGGGCGGCCGGTGGACTTGTCCCAGACCACGGTGGTTTCGCGCTGGTTGGTAATGCCGATTGCGGCGACCTGGTCGTGATGCAAACCCGCTTGAGCCAAGGCTTCCACCATCACCGCGCTTTGCGTGGCAAAGATTTCCATGGGGTCATGCTCGACCCAGCCCGGTTGCGGATAGTGCTGGACGAATTCCCGTTGGGCGGTGCAGACCACGTTGGCGTCACGGTCGAAAATAATGGCGCGTGAGCTGGTCGTACCCTGGTCGAGGGCAATGATGTAGTTTTTGTTCTCTGAGTCAGTCATGTCGATTGCCTTGGGACGTGTGTTTGGGATGAAGCCATGGCGCATGCTTGAAGGGCAGTGGCATGCGCCCATTGTTTCAGGAAGTTCTTGGCTTGCCGTCAATGGCCGGTTCTGCATCCTTTGTAGCAGCCTTGGCACCCGGCAGGTGTCGGGCAATCAATCCGCGATACGCGGCAGCGCCCAGGCACGCACCCACTATCGGCGCGAAAATCGGAACCAGGAAGTAAGGGATGTCACGCCCGCCCGTGAGGGAAATTTCACCCCAGCCAGCGAAGAAAGTCATCAATTTTGGACCGAAGTCCCGCGCCGGGTTCATCGCGAAGCCTGTCAGCGGTCCCATCGAGCTGCCGATCACGGCGATCAGAAGGCCGATCAGCAGCGGCGCAAGCGCACCACGAGGCAGGCCATTGTTGTCGTCGGTCAGGGACATGATCACGCCCATCAGGATTGCAGTGATGATCACCTCCACCAGAAAGGCTTGGCCGGTGGAGAGCGCCGGGTGCGGGTAGGTGGAGAATACCGAAGCCAGTTCGAGGCTGGCTTGGGTGCCACGAATCATTTGCCGGGACTGTTCGAAATCGAAGAAAAGATTGCTGTACAGCGTGTAGACCAAGAGCGCGCCACAGAATGCCCCCGCCACCTGGCAGACAATATAGAAGGGCAATTTGCGTTTTTCGAAATCGGTAAAAATACACAGGGCGATGCTGACGGCGGGGTTGAGGTGGGCGCCGGAAATACCCGCGCTGAGGTAGATGGCCATGCTGACCCCGACACCCCAGATGATGCTGATTTCCCACAACCCGAAACTCGCGCCCGCGACCTTGAGCGCCGCGACGCAACCGGTACCGAAAAAAATCAGCAGGGCGGTACCGAGGAATTCGGCCAGGCATTGGCTGGAAAGGGTGGGCTGTTGTAAAGCGGTAGTCATGCAAACCTCGGTGTTTTTGTTCTTGTCTGGTGCCTTCGATAAACCTTGAAGACACATTCTTCGCCGAGACCAGGATCCCCATCCGGGTCTCGGGTGCTGCTTGAGACAGGTAAATCGGCTTTCAGTTTCGAAAAAATATAGACAAGAAACGCTGGTGTCAAAGGTCGAAAGTGAACCGTCGGTCATATTTGGATTATTCGTCACGTGAATGTTTCGCTGTGCTCCCTGCAGGGAGATCATCCCAGTAGGCTCACGACGCCTTTTCATTGCCGATCGCTTAGAATCCGCGCCACTCTTTTGCTTTTTCCTTGTCAGGAGCCGTCATGACCCCCGCATTGGACCTGCTTAAAAAAGTGCGCGCCGAACATCGCATCCACAGTTACGAACATGACCCGAAGGCTGCCTCCTATGGGCTGGAGGCGGCTGAAAAACTCGGTCTGGATCCGGCGCAGGTGTTCAAGACCCTGTTGGCGGCCAGCGAAAAAGGCGAATTGCTGGTGGCCGTGGTGCCGGTGGCCGGGAGCCTGGATCTGAAAGGCCTGGCTCATGCGGCCGGAGTGAAAAAAGTCGAGATGGCCGATCCGGCCGCCGCGCAGCGTTCGACCGGCTATTTGCTGGGCGGGATCAGCCCGCTGGGTCAGAAAAAGCGTCTTCGCACGTTTATCGACAATTCTGCGCAGCCGTTGGCCAGCATGTTCGTCAGCGCGGGGAGGCGCGGGCTGGAAGTGGAACTGGCGCCTGCGGTACTGGCGGAGCATACCGGAGCGATCTTTGCTGATATCGGGCGTGCCTGAGCCTGTTGGAGGCCGCTGCGCCCAAGCGGGAGCAGGCTCCCTCGCCAGAATGATTTGAATCTTCAAGATCGATTGGGCGTCAGATTTCATGTGCGCTGTAGGGTGAAAATTCTGCTGATCTGTCACTGGCTAAACGATGTCCGGGCAGCTCATGCTCGCGCATCCATAAAAAAGGAGAAGTGCCATGCAGCTCGCGTTTCATCAAGTCGATGCGTTCAGTGACCGGCCGTTTGGCGGTAACCCGGCGATGGTCTATCGGCTCGATGCCTGGCTTGCCGATGAACTGATGCAGAAAATTGCCGCCGAACACAACCTGGCCGAGACCGCTTTTCTGGTACGTGAGAATCAGCGTTGGCACATTCGCTGGTTCACGCCCACCACCGAAGTGCCGCTGTGTGGGCATGCGACATTGGCCAGCGCCCATGTCTTGTTCGAGGTCTACCACGAACCGGCCGAGCGACTCGACTTCATCTGCAAGTCCGCAGCGTTGAGTGTCACTCGTGAAGGCGATCGGTTGTGGTTGGATTTCCCGGCCATCGTGCCGACTGAGTTGGGCGCCTCCCTGGCGGTCCAGAGCGCCTTGGGTGTCGAGGCGGTGGATGTGCTCAGTTGCAACGAATTGTTCGTGGTGCTGGAGTCGGAGCAGGCAGTGCTCGATTGCAAGCCGGACATGGCGGCCCTGGCGAAGCTGCCGTGGCCGGGCGCGATCGTTACCGCACCGGGAAGCAAGCACGATTTTGTCTCGCGCTATTTTGCCCCGGCGATCGGCATCAACGAGGATCCGGTAACCGGATCGACTCATTGCAGCTTGATTCCATACTGGTCCAAACGCCTGAACAAACATGGCCTGACGGCCTATCAATGCTCGGCGAGGGGCGGGGCATTGTTTTGCCGATTGGAAGGTGAGCGGGTGAAGATTGGCGGGGATGCGACGTTGGTGGCTAGTGGTACGCTGACGCTGGGGTGAATCTGCACTCAAGCCAATGGATCAAATGTGGGAGCGAGCCTGCTCGCGATAGCGGTAGCTCAGCTTGCACCATCGCTGGATGTGCCTACGCCATCGCGAGCAGGCTCGCTCCCACAGAGGTTTGCATTCCTTCAGCTATTAGCTTGCAGCGCCATACCGCCGCACACCACTTTCCCCGATCGGCAAATGCGCCGCCGTGCTGCCCGATGCCTGGAACAGCACCAGGTGCTCAGCCGCCACGCGGATACCGACCGTAGCCCCGACCTGATGGTCGGCATGGCTTGGGAAAATCGATTCCAGTTGTGCGCCGGTCGGCAGTTGCAGGCGATACAGAGTTGAAGCACCGAGGAACGTCTTGCCAACGATAGTTGCCGTGAGCGGACTGTCCGGCGCGTGGACGATGTCGTCCGGGCGCAGCAGGACGTCTACGGCACTGCCGATGGGCCAGGTGTACGCCCGGTTGCCGCGCAGCATGCCCAGTTCGGTCTGCACCGATTCCGGGCTGTCGAGCTGACCGCGGATGAAGTAACCCTGGCCGATGAAACTGGCGACATAGGGCGTCAGAGGTTCGTGATACAGGTTGTAGGGCGTATCCCACTGTTCCAGGCGACCCTCTCTGAACACACCGACATGGTCACTCACCGCAAAGGCTTCTTCCTGGTCATGGGTGACCAGGATTGCGCTGGTGCCGCGGGCCTTGAGAATGTCCCGCACCTCATGGCTGAGCTTGCGTCGCAGCTCGCCGTCGAGGTTGGAGAACGGCTCGTCGAGTAACAGCAGTTGGGGTTCCGGTGCCAGTGCGCGGGCCAGCGCCACGCGCTGTTGCTGGCCTCCCGACAGCTCGTGGGGAAAACGCTTGCCCAGGCTTTTCAGGTTGACCAGCTCCAACAGTTCTTCGACCACGCGATCCTTGTCCGGATGTTTGCGGATGCCGAACGCAATATTTTCGGCGACGCTTAAATGCGGGAACAGCGCGTAGTCCTGGAACACCATGCCGATGCGGCGTTTTTCCGGAGCGAGGGTAAACCCCGCGCGGGAAATGGTTTCCCCAGCCAACTGGATCTCGCCTTCATGCACCGGTTCGAAACCGGCGATGGCCCGCAGGGTGGTGGTCTTGCCACACCCGGAAGAGCCGAGCAGGCAACCGATGTCACCAGCATTGAGGTGCAGGTTGAGGTTCTGGACGACCCGCTGGTCCTGATAACCGCAGGCCAGATTGTGCAGATTCAATAACAATGGAGCACTCATGCGTGGTGGTACGCCGGCTCGACGAGGAATTCAAGCAGGGCCTTCTGTGCATGGAGACGGTTTTCTGCCTGGTCCCACGCCACCGAGCGGGGATCATCGAGCAGGTCGAGACTGATTTCTTCGCCACGGTGGGCTGGCAGGCAATGCATGAACAGCACCTCGGCATCCGCGAGGTCGAGCAGTGCCCGATTGACCTGGAAGGGCGCAAACAACTCCAGGCGCTTGGCGGTTTCTTCTTCCTGGCCCATGGATGTCCAGACGTCGGTGCTCACCAGGTGCGCGCCGGCGACGGCCTGTTTCGGATCGCGCAGGATTGTCACCCGGTCGCCGGCCCTGGCGACGAATTGCGGGTTGGGTTCGTAGCCTTCAGGGCAGGCGATGCGCAACTGGAAGTCGAACTGGATCGCCGCTTCTATATAGCTGTTGCACATGTTGTTGCCATCGCCGATCCAGGCCACGGTCTTGCCCTGGATCGGGCCGCGATGTTCGAGGAAAGTCTGCATGTCGGCGAGCAACTGGCACGGGTGCAGATCGTCGGACAGGCCATTGATCACCGGCACGCGAGAATGCGCCGCGAACTGGGTCAGCGTGCTGTGGGCAAAAGTCCGGATCATCACCGCATCGAGCATGCTCGACATGACGATGGCGCAATCGCCAATGGGTTCGCCACGGCCCAGCTGGGTGTCACGGGGCGACAGGAAAATCGCCTGGCCGCCGAGCTGGATCATGCCGGCTTCGAAAGAAATGCGCGTGCGCGTGGAGGATTTCTCGAAGATCATCCCCAGCACACGGTTTTTCAAGGGCTCGAACAGTACGCCGCGCTTACGCAGGTCCTTGAGCTCCACGCCTCGACGGATCACGCCGAGCAACTCTTCGGGCGTGAAATCCATCAGGGAGAGAAAGTGCCTTGCGCTCATGATTGACTACCTTTTTGTAACTGACCGCAGATGCTCAAAGCCTTGTTTAATGGAAAAACGGGCGAGACCTGCGGCAAAAGCCGCACGGGGCGACGAAATTAGGGGAGGGCGCGATATTGACATTAAATGTCGCGTCTTACCAATAGGGCTACGGTTTTAGGGGATTTCAACGAGGTCATGGCAGGACTGCGATGACATGTTTGAAGCCGGTTTCCTGACAGCAGCGACCCCATTTGTACACTGGCGCTGCGGCGCTTGGCAAACAAGCCGGACGGGCGCCGGAGGACAAACGGCGTTTTATTGGCCAGCGTGCAATTGATTTCGTGTGTCTGTCATCGGATGTGAGATTTCTTAATGCAAGGGCCTGGGTTATAAATGAACCCTTAGACGCAGGAGCCCCGAAATGGATTCGAAAGAGCAACAACTGATGGAACTGCTGGGGCTGACGGCACGCTCCCTGACGCACCTGACCGCTTCGGTGACCTCCATGTCATTCGAATTGTTGCGCAGCGAAGACGAAGTGACCAAGGCTGCCGGCCGCCGCATGATCGACCGCATGGCTACCATCAGCAGCGGCCTCGACGAACATTGGCGATTGATCGGCGAGTTGACCGGAGTGCCCATCGCTCAGGAACAAGTGGAAACCGTCGAGGAAATCCAGCTGCTGGCGCCGCCTCCCGAGCACCCCTGAAATCGGTTGGCCTGATGCCCGGCGATTCACAGGACGAACGTCGCTGGCGCGGTGGAGGATCCCGCGCCATAGTTTTGTTCCCGCGGCCGAAAGTGCCCGCTACGAATAAAACAGAGACTGGCCATGACCAAGACTCTTCATCACCGTGCGTGCCATCTATGTGAGGCCATCTGTGGCCTGACGCTCGAAACCACCGAAACTGAAGGCCAAGGCCTGGCGATCACCTCGATCAAGGGCGATCCGCTGGACAGTTTCAGCCGTGGGCACATCTGTCCCAAGGCCGTCGCCCTGCAAGATATCCAGAATGATCCGGACCGGCTGCGCCAACCCATGCAGCGAGTCGGCGGCGAGTGGCAGCCGATTGCCTGGGATGACGCTTTCGCCCTGGTCGCCGAACGCCTGGCGGCAATCCAGGAGCGCCACGGCCAGAACGCGGTGGGCGTGTACCAGGGCAACCCCAGCGTGCATAACTATGGGTTGATGACCCATAGCAACTATTTCCTCGGCCTGCTGAAGACACGCAGTCGCTTCTCGGCGACGTCGGTGGACCAACTGCCCCATCACCTGACCAGTCACCTGATGTACGGTCACGGCCTGCTGCTGCCGATACCGGACATTGACCATACCGATTTCATGTTGATCCTGGGAGGCAATCCCCTGGCTTCCAACGGCAGCATCATGACCGTGCCGGACGTCGAGAAGCGCCTCAAGGCAATCCAGGCCCGTGGCGGCAAAGTCGTGGTTGTCGATCCACGGCGCAGCGAAACGGCGGCGATTGCCGACCAGCATGTTTTCGTGCGTCCCGGTGGCGATGCCGCGCTGCTGTTTGGCCTGCTCAATACGCTGTTCAGCGAAGGTCTGAGCCGCGACAGCCATTTGCCGGTGGACGGCCTCGAAGAGGTGCGCCAGGCCGTGGCAGGTTTTACCGCCGAGGTGATGAGCCCCCTCTGTGCGGTGCCGGCGCCGCAGATCCGGCAGTTGGCCCGCGACTTTGCCGCCGCGCCTTCAGCGGTCTGCTACGGCAGAATGGGCGTGTCCACCCAGGCGTTCGGCACGTTATGCCACTGGCTGATCCAAGTGATCAATCTGGTCACCGGCAACCTCGATCGGGTGGGCGGGGCATTGTGCACCGAGCCGGCGGTGGACCTGGTGGCGACCACCTCGGGTGGCCATTTCAACCGTTGGCAGAGCCGGGTGTCCGGGCGTCCCGAATATGCCGGCGAGCTGCCCGTGTCGACCTTGGCCGAAGAAATGCTGACCGAGGGCGACGGGCAGATTCGTGCGCTGGTCACCGTGGCCGGCAACCCGGTACTGTCCACGCCCAACGGGCGGCAGCTCGAACAGGCGCTGGATGGGCTGGAGTTCATGGTCAGCATCGATTTGTACATCAACGAGACCACGCGTTATGCCGATCTGATCCTGCCATCGACTTCGGCTTTGGAAAACGATCACTACGACACCACGTTCAACCTGTTCGCGGTGCGTAACGTCAGCCGTTTCAATCGGGCGATCCTGCCCAAGCCCGAAGGGGCACTGCACGATTGGGAGATTTTTGTCGGCCTGGCCAAGGCCTTCGCCGCGCGGACTGGCAAGGAACTCAAGCCGACCATGCCGCCCGCGCAAATGATTGATTTTGGCCTGCGCGCTGGAAGGTATGGGGATGCCTCGCCACACAAGTTGTCGCTGGCGACGCTGTTCGACCATCCCCACGGCATTGACCTCGGTGCGCTCAAGCCCAACCTGACGACGCGCTTGAAAACCGAAAATGGCCGCGTGCAGGCCGCGCCGGCGGTGATCCTCGCGGATCTGGCGCGCTTTGCCGCGCTGCGAGCGCCGGCATCGGACGAGTTGCTGATGATTGGCCGTCGGCATGTGCGCAGCAACAATTCCTGGATGCATAACTTTCATCGACTGGTGAAGGGCAAGCCGCGCCATCAGTTGCTGATGCATCCTGAAGACCTCGCCAGTCGCGGTTTAGTCGATGGCCAGCGCGTGCAGGTCAGTTCACGGGTGGGCGTGATCGAAGTGGAGGTGCAAGGCAGCCTGGACATGATGAAAGGCGTGGTCAGCCTTCCCCATGGCTGGGGCCACGCCCGACCGGGCGTGCAGATGACGATCGCCAGCGGCCAGCCTGGTTCCAGCGCCAACGACCTGACCGATGAATGTCAGCTCGATGAGTTGTCCGGCAATGCGGCGCTTAATGGGGTTCCGGTGAAAGTGGCGGCTGCGTAGAATTGTCCTTGGGCCGGACCGAGCAGGGTGCTCGGCTTTCCGTTACAATGCGCCACCGTGTCGACATCTGTAGTCGCAAAGTTCAAGCCGAGGTGCTCCGTGGATATCATCGAAACGATCAAAGACCAGATTGCCAACAACACTATCCTGCTCTACATGAAAGGCTCGCCGAATGCCCCTCAGTGCGGCTTCTCGGCCAAGGCTGCTCAGGCGGTGATGGCGTGTGGCGAGAAGTTCGCTTACGTGGACATCCTGCAGAACCCGGAAATCCGCGCCAATCTGCCCAAGTACGCCAACTGGCCAACCTTTCCACAGTTGTGGGTTGGCGGTGAACTGATCGGCGGCAGCGACATCATGACCGAGATGGCCGCGGACGGTTCGCTGCAGTCCACGATCAAGGCAGCTGTGGAAGCAGCGGCGGCGAACAAGACCGAAGCCTGATTCACCCCAAACCAATGTGGGAGCGAGCCTGCTCGCGATGAGGGCGTGTCAGTCAATTTGATGGTGACTGACACACCGCTATCGCGAGCAGGCTCGCTCCCACAAGGAATCTAGGTGAGCCTGGAATCCAGGCAATAAAAAGCCCCGCCTCTCGAAAGAGGGCGGGGCTTTTTAGTGGCCTGCTACTAGAGAAGCTTATTCTTCGCCCATCTGCGACTGCAGGTAGTTCTCCAGACCGATCTTGTCGATCAGGCCCAACTGGGTTTCCAGCCAGTCGATGTGCTCTTCTTCGGACTCGAGGATATCCTCGAGCAACTCGCGACTGCCGAAGTCACCGACGGTTTCGCAATGGGCGATGGCGGCTTTCAGGTCGGCGTGGCCGGTGCGTTCGATGCGCAGGTCGCATTCGAGCATTTCCCGGGTGTGTTCGCCGATGTGCAGCTTGCCCAGGTCCTGGACGTTCGGCAGGCCTTCGAGGAACAGGATGCGCTTGATCAGCTTGTCCGCGTGTTTCATCTCGTCGATGGATTCGTGGTACTCGTGCTTGCCCAGCTTGTTCAGGCCCCAATCCTCATACATGCGCGCATGCAGGAAGTATTGATTGATCGCGACCAGCTCATTGGCGAGGATCTTGTTGAGATGCTGGATGACTGTAATGTCGCCTTTCATGGTGAGGGCCTGCCCTGTAATAGCTGTGTATACGGCAGAGTTTGAGCCGCGCAATTACCAGTGTCAAACCTAAGTTATTGAATAATAAATGAAAATTAATCGGAATAAGAATGTTTGTGTTCCGCGTCTGGAAGCTAAGCACTTGATTTACCGGCATAAAAAAACCGGACATTGAGTCCGGTTCTTCAAAAAGCTGGATTTATGCGGCAGTAAATTCTACCGGATAAGGGATCGAGGCCTGGGCGGTCTGCACTTTGGCCAGGGTTTCACGCACCACTTCCTTGGCAAGGCAGGCACATTTACCGCATTGGCTGGCTACGCCGGTGGCCTGGCGGACTTCCCGATAACTGCAGCAACCTTCATAGATCGCTTCGCGGATCTGTCCGTCGGTGACGCCAGTGCAGAGGCATACATACATAAGTGAGAACCGTCGCTGGTTGTGACTCAATTGAGACGGATCTTAATGTTAACGAGAATGATTGTCAAAGTGGTTTCTGATAGTCCCTGCCTTGAGCTGCCTCGGTCTGACGAACGGTTTTTTCCCGGTGGGCCATGAGACGTCGCGGATTTCCGTGATCCCCGAAAAACCGTTGAGGACAGTCCAAACGCGCGGTGTATGATGGTCGGTCCTTGCAAAGCGGGTTCGTGTCACAGGGCTGTCGCCTGAGGGTGGCAGGCTGGCGCGGACCCGGTTTTCACGTTACTACACCAGGAGATATCCAATGAGCGTACTCGTAGGCAAACAAGCCCCTGACTTCACCGTTCCAGCCGTCCTCGGCAACGGCGAAATCGTCGACAGCTTCACCCTGTCCTCGGCCATCAAAGGCAAATACGGCCTGGTGTTCTTCTACCCGCTGGACTTCACCTTCGTCTGCCCGTCCGAGCTGATCGCACTGGATCACCGCATGGACGACTTCAAGGCGCGCAACGTTGAAGTGGTCGCGGTTTCGATCGACTCGCACTTCACCCACAACGCCTGGCGCAACACCCCGATCAACAACGGCGGGATCGGCCCGGTGAAGTACACCATGGCCGCTGACATGAAGCACGAAATCGCCAAGGCCTACGACGTTGAGTCCGAAGGCGGCGTGGCCTTCCGTGGCGCGTTCCTGATCGACGACAAAGGCGTGGTCCGTTCGCAGATCATCAACGACCTGCCGCTGGGCCGTAACATGGAAGAGCTGATCCGTCTGGTCGACGCTCTGCAATTCCACGAAGAGCACGGCGAAGTCTGCCCGGCCAACTGGAAAAAAGGCGACAAGGGCATGACCGCATCGCCTGAAGGCGTAGCGGCTTACCTGGGCGAACACAGCGACAAGCTGTAAGCGCACTCAGGCATAAAAAAACCGGCCCTTGATGGGCCGGTTTTTTATGGGCGGGTTATAAGCTGCAACGCAGGACTTTTCGCACTGAACACCGTGGCGAGGGAGCTTGCTCCCGCTCGACTGCGCAGCGGTCGCAGGCTTTTGGGGCCGCTACGCAGCCCAGCGGGAGCAAGCTCCCTCCCACAAGAGCACTGGAGTCAGTGCCGATATCAGTCGTCGAAATCCTGCCAGCCGCCCATTTCCTTCCAGCGATTGACGATGCCGCAGAACAGTTCGGCAGTCTTCTCGGTGTCATAGCGGGCCGAGTGGGCTTCGCGGCCGTCGAAATCGATGTCGGCGGCCTGGCAGGCCTTGGCCAATACGGTCTGGCCGTACGCCAGGCCGGCCAGGGTCGCCGTATCGAAGCTGGAAAACGGGTGGAATGGGTTGCGCTTCATGTCCAATCGCGCAACGGCGGCGTTAAGGAAGCCCAGGTCGAAGCTGCTGTTGTGACCGACCAGGATCGCGCGCTTGCAACCGTTGGCCTTCAGGGCCTTGCGCACGCCACGAAAGATATCGGTCAGTGCCGTTTCCTCGCTGACCGCCATGCGCAGCGGGTGGTCGAGCTTGATCCCGGTGAATTCCAGCGCGGCTGCTTCGATGTTGGCGCCTTCGAACGGTTCAACGCGGAAGAAATAAGTGTGGTCCGGGAAAACAAAACCTTTTTCGTCCATGCCGATGGTGGTCGCGGCGATTTCCAGCAACGCATCGGTGGCCGAGTTGAAACCGCCGGTTTCTACGTCGACCACGACCGGCAGGTAACCCCGGAAACGGGCTGCCATGGGGTGGCGAGCGCCGCCGGAACCACCGTTGCCGTCCAGTTCGTCGTCGAAATGATCTTCACTCACGCGTTTTCCTCCAGCAGGCGCCAGCGCAGTTTTTCACCGGCGCGCAGCGGGATGACAGTCTGTTCGCCAAACGGCAGGCTGGCGGGGGCAGTCCACTCGTCGCGGACCAGGGTAATGCTATCGGTGTTCACCGGCAGGCCATAGAAACGCGGACCGTGCAGGCTGGCAAAACCTTCGAGCCTGTCCAGCGCGTTGCGCTGCTCGAACGCTTCGGCGTACATCTCGATGGCGGCATAGGCGGTGTAGCAACCGGCGCAACCGCAGGCGGCTTCCTTGGCATGGCGGGCATGGGGCGCCGAGTCCGTGCCGAGGAAAAACTTCGCGCTGCCGCTGGTGGCGGCGTCGAGCAAGGCTTCCTGGTGGGTGTTGCGCTTGAGGATCGGCAGGCAATAGAAGTGCGGCCGGATCCCGCCCACCAGCATGTGGTTGCGGTTGTAAAGCAGGTGATGCGCGGTAATGGTCGCGCCGACGTTGGCCGGGGCCTCGTTGACGAACTGCACGGCATCGCCGGTGGTGATGTGTTCGAACACCACCTTGAGCGTCGGGAAACGCTCCACGACGCGGCGCATGTGCTCGTCGATGAAAATTTTCTCGCGGTCGAACACGTCGACATCGCTGCGGGTGACTTCACCGTGGATCAGCAACGGCATCCCGACCTCGGCCATCGCTTCGAGCGCCGGGAAGATCTTGTCGATGCTGGTGACGCCGGAGTCCGAATTGGTGGTGGCACCGGCCGGGTACAATTTGGCCGCGTGGACGAAGCCGCTGGCCTTGGCCTCGCGGATTTCTTCGGGCTGGGTGCGGTCGGTGAGGTAAAGCACCATCAGCGGTTCGAAGCGGCTGCCGGCCGGGCGTGCGGCCAGGATGCGCTGGCGATAGCCATCGGCCTCGACAGCGTTGCGTACGGGCGGAACCAGGTTAGGCATGATGATGGCGCGCCCGAAGGTGCGCGCGACATCGGCGACGGTATGGGTCAACACAGCACCATCGCGAAGATGAATATGCCAGTCGTCGGGACGCAGCAGGGTCAGGCGGTCGGACATTGGGGGGCTTCCAGGCGGGTCAAACTCTGGGGAATGCTACCGGAAAAGACCGATGCGGGCACCCGCTATCAAGTTTTGCCACAAGTTACCGATAGCCCCTTCAGGTGTGCCACGAATCCGTGCGGTGTCTCGTACAGGCGTCATGCCCGGTGTTTTTCGATTTCCGTAAGTAAAAAGCCAGTGGAGCCTCCCGTGCGCCAGCGTTATCTAGCCTTGCTCAGCTTGTTTGCCAGCCTTCCTGCGATGGCGCTCACGTTCCAGACTCGTCTGGAGAGCATCGAGTGGACGGTCGAAGGCGACAAGTTCGAGTGCCGGCTGAGCCAGCCGATCGCCGATTTTGGTAGCGGCGAGTTCGTCCGCCGGGCGGGCGAGCAGGCCACGTTCCGACTCAAGGCCTACAACCCGGTGCTGGGTGGCGGTTCCGCGACGCTGCTGGCGGCCGCTGCGCCGTGGCAACCGGGGCGGGGCGACATCAACCTGGGGTCGGTCAGAATCGGCAGCGGCGACGTGTTGTTCAACAGCTCCCAAGTCCAGGCGGGACGCCTGATCAGTGGGTTGATGGAAGGGCGCAGCCCCGTGGTCCGGCGTAATGCCGAGGATGGCCGGGTGTCGGAAGTTCGCCTGTTGCCTGTGCGCTTCAACAAGGCCTTCAGCGACTACCAGGGCTGCGTGGCGAAACTGTTGCCGAAGAATTTCGAGCAGATCAAGCAGACCCAGATCGGCTTTCCTGGCGAGGGGGTTGAGCTCGACGCCCAGGCCAAGGCTCAATTGCAGGTCATGCTCGACTTCATCAAGGCTGACCCGAGCGTCAACCATGTCGAACTCGATGGGCATTCCGACAACAGCGGCAACCGCTTGACCAATCGTGAGCTGTCGCGCCGCCGTGCGCTGGCGGTCATGGATTTCTTCAAGGCCAATGGCTTCCAGGAATCGCAGTTCACTGTGCGTTTCCACGGTGAGCGTTATCCGCTCGTGCCTAATAACAACGCTGCCCATCGCGCCAAGAACCGGCGTGTGGTGGTGCAACTGGATCGAGTGGCGGCCACTCAGGCGCCAGCGGCCCAGCCCACCACGCCAACCCCGCCAGCAACGCCAGCTGTGCCTGCGGCGACGCCCGCTGCGGCACCCGGCAAGGCTCCGGCGCCGGTCGCCCCCACCAAGGCCGTGGCGCCCGCAGCGGCGACTGCAAGAACTTCCTGAGGCCATTCTGATCGTCGCGCCATCGACATAATCTGTCGCTTCGTCGTCATAAGCTGTCGCGCCTCTGTAAATTATCCGCGCTGGACGTTAGACTTCCCGGCTTTCCGTACAACCCGTGGAGTGATGGCATGGCGGACGTAAACAAGGTCGTTCTGGCGTATTCCGGCGGCCTGGACACTTCGGTGATCCTCAAGTGGCTGCAGGACACTTATAACTGTGAAGTGGTGACGTTCACCGCTGACCTGGGGCAGGGCGAAGAAGTTGAGCCTGCCCGCGCCAAGGCTCAGGCCATGGGCGTCAAGGAGATTTACATCGATGACCTGCGCGAAGAGTTCGTCCGCGACTTCGTGTTCCCGATGTTCCGCGCCAACACTGTTTACGAAGGCGAGTACCTGCTGGGTACCTCCATCGCCCGTCCGCTGATCGCCAAGCGCCTGATCGAAATCGCCAACGAAACCGGCGCCGACGCCATTTCCCACGGTGCTACCGGCAAGGGCAACGACCAGGTACGTTTCGAGCTGGGCGCCTATGCCCTCAAGCCGGGCGTCAAAGTCATCGCCCCGTGGCGCGAGTGGGACCTGCTGTCCCGTGAAAAACTGATGGACTACGCCGAGAAGCATGCGATCCCGATCGAGCGTC
This sequence comes from Pseudomonas sp. R1-15, assembly GCF_051132085.1. NCBI lineage: Bacteria > Pseudomonadati > Pseudomonadota > Gammaproteobacteria > Pseudomonadales > Pseudomonadaceae > Pseudomonas > Pseudomonas sp. R1-15. The sequence goes on from NZ_CP071660.1 coordinate 1,324,383, forward strand.
ACGGCAAGAAAAAATCCCCGTATTCGATGGATGCCAACCTGCTGCACATCTCCTACGAAGGCGGCGTGCTGGAAGACACCTGGACCGAGCACGAAGAAGACATGTGGCGTTGGACCGTCTCCCCCGAGAAGGCTCCCGATACCCCACAATACCTTGAGCTGACCTATCGCAACGGCGATATCGTTGCCCTCGACGGCGTGGAAATGAGCCCGGCCACCGTCCTCGCGACGTTGAACCGTATCGGCGGCGAACACGGCATCGGTCGCCTGGACATCGTTGAAAACCGCTATGTCGGCATGAAATCCCGTGGCTGCTACGAAACCCCCGGCGGCACCATCATGCTGCGTGCTCACCGGGCGATCGAGTCGATCACCCTGGACCGCGAAGTGGCTCACCTGAAAGACGAGTTGATGCCCAAGTACGCCAGCCTGATCTACACCGGCTACTGGTGGAGCCCGGAGCGTCTGATGCTGCAACAGATGATCGATGCTTCCCAGGCCCACGTGAACGGCGTCGTGCGCCTGAAGCTGTACAAGGGCAACGTGATCGTGACCGGGCGCAAGTCCGACGAGTCGCTATTCGATGCAAACATCGCGACCTTCGAAGAAGACGGTGGCGCCTACAACCAGGCCGACGCGGCCGGCTTCATCAAGCTCAACGCCCTGCGCATGCGCATCGCGGCGAACAAGGGTCGCAAGCTGTTCTGACCCGGCTGCTTAAAAAAGGCCTGCCCTGCGCAGGCCTTTTTTTTGCGCATTGTCTCGTCCTGAATAATGTTATTGCCGAGGAATATCATTGATCGCTTTCCCTGGTTTATAACCAAAGTAAATTTTTTGAATTGAGTAACGCAAATAGGCTTCGGAAATAACGTTATTGTGCTGCTTTCTCTTCCATGGAAGTTTTTTCTGTAGGAGGCAGGCGTTTGTGCATGAATAAATCAATTACTTTGTATGAGAAAAGTCCCACGTCTAATAACAGGTCAGGTGTGTTTTTTGCCGAAGCCGAGCTGTTATCGGGGAGCCGTGGCGCGTCAGAATCAATCCATCGCTGCGATGGAAAAAATCATGGCGCGTTATGTTACGGGTTATTTGTAGGATTTTTCTGCATTGCTTGTAAGTTTTGTCTTTCGGTGCGAACGGCTTGCTACAGCGGCATCCCACGGGTGAAATGACTACGCTATTGTGCGTGCTCTAAAAATTCGAACAGCTAAGTTGGATTTGCCCATGAATAAAGTGCTGATCGTGGATGATCACCCCGTCATTCGTCTTGCTGTACGTTTGTTAATGGAGCGCCATGGATATGAAGTCATCGCGGAAACAGACAATGGCGTCGATGCGTTACAGCTGGCGCGCGATAAAATGCCCGACATCGTTGTTCTCGATATCGGGATCCCGAAGTTGGACGGACTGGAGGTTATCGCGCGCCTGACCACCAATCCTTCGCCCCTGAAAGTGCTGGTGCTCACCTCTCAGTCGCCAGGGCATTTCTCGATGCGATGCATGCAGATGGGAGCGGCCGGTTATGTGTGCAAGCAACAGGACCTGACCGAGTTGTTGAGTGCAATTAAAGCGGTGCTCTCGGGCTACAGTTATTTTCCCAACCAGGCGTTGCATACCGTGCGTTCGAGCCTGGGCAACGCCAGCGAGTCGGATATGGTCGATCGTTTGTCCGGACGAGAGATGATGGTCCTGCAGCAGCTGGCCCGTGGGAGAACCAACAAGGAGATTGCCGACGGGATGTTCCTGAGCAACAAGACAGTGAGTACCTACAAGACCCGACTGTTGTTGAAGCTCAATGCTCGCTCACTGGTCGACCTGATCGAGCTGGCACAGCGTAACGGATTGGTGTAAGTCCACAGCCCCACGTGCTCGGTAAAAGGCCTCCGTCAGGGAGGCTTTTACGAGTCAGAGGTCAAAATCATAGTCGGCCAATTGTTTCTGCAAGCGACGCTCTTCCAGCAGGTTATCGATGGTGCGACGTTTGCTCAGGTTGGTTTTCGCCACTTCCACGACCACAGGTTCCGCATCGTCAGCCTCGACGGCGATGAAATCGTCTTCTACATCCAGTTGTTCTTTGCCAGCGCTCATGGGTTCGACTCCAGGCTAAGACTGCCATTGGCGCTCCTTATAGCGATAAACCTGCGGCGGGTAAAAAAGATTTTTTCAATCGCTCGATCAAAGAAAGCAATAGCGCCTCAATCGTCAGATGTCTTGTGCTTGTATTCGCACAGGTCTTCGATTCGGCAGCTGCCGCAACGGGGCTTTCTCGCCAGGCAGACGTAACGTCCATGGAGGATGAGCCAGTGGTGGGAATCCAGGAGGTATTCCTTGGGGACAAATTTCATCAATTTCTTTTCCACTTCCACGACATTTTTGCCCGGAGCAATCCCGGTACGGTTGCTGACGCGGAAAATGTGCGTGTCGACTGCCATCGTCAGCTGACGAAACGCGGTGTTGAGCACCACGTTGGCGGTCTTGCGGCCGACGCCTGGAAGGGCTTCCAGCTCTTCGCGGGTCTGCGGGATCTCGCCGCCATGACGCTCTATCAGCAGGCGGCAGGTCTCGATGACGTTCTTGGCCTTGCTGTTGAACAACCCGATGGTCTTGATGTATTCCGACAGCCCTTCGACCCCCAAGGCGTGGATCGCTTGCGGCGTATTGGCCACGGGAAACAGCTTGGCCGTGGCCTTGTTGACGCCGACATCGGTGGATTGGGCCGACAGGATTACCGCGATCAGCAGCTCGAAGGGCGAGGAGTAGGCTAGTTCGGTTTTCGGCTCCGGGTTGTCTTCATGAAAGCGACGGAATATTTCCAGGCGTTTTGCGGCGTTCATGGGCGCGGCGTTTCCTCTAGGGGTGGATGGGGTTTGCTGGCCGTCCAGGCCTGGTGGGCCGCCAGCAGCAGGCCGAGCAGGATGAACCCGCCCGGAGCCAGCAGGGCCAGTGGGACGCCATTGCCGATCAATTCGCGCAGGGCGCTCAGAATGGCCATCAGGAGGCCAGACTGGCCCGCAAGCCTGAGGCGGTCAGCTACCCGGGATTCGTCCACTGACGCTTGATCCAGCGCTACGCAGCTCAAGGCGATCCAGCCGAGGTAAAGGCCTGACGATGCATACCACTCCGGCAGCCAGGCCTGCGTGACCAGGCTTGCGCAAGCACTCAAGGCTGCGGCCAGCAGGATAGCGGCAACCAGCCGCTGATAAGTCGTGCAGCGTGGCCCGGCCAGCGTCATGGCCCAGCCATGGCCGAAGCTGATCAAAACCCAGGCCAGCCACACCCCCAGTGCATTCGTCAGCGAGCTGCTTGCACCCACCAAGGGCACGAGCAGCAGGCCACGGGTCAATACCGGCTTATTCATTGGCACTCGCTCCGGTCAGGTGGGCCTGGTGCTCATCGAAATAACGCAGCGCATCGTGGATCGCCTGGAGCACCGCGCGCGAGGTCACCGTCGCGCCGGCCAATTGATCGAACTGGCCCTGGTCCTTTTTCAAGGCCCAGCCATCATCGGTCGGCGCCTGGCGCGACTTTCCGGTGAATGTCCGCAGCCAGGCATTCGGCCAGTCGGCGATTACCGCGCCCAGGCCGGGTGTTTCCGACTGGCGCTGGGTTTTAACGCCAAGCAGGCGGCCGCTGGGATCGATGGCGATCATCAATTCGATGCTGCCCTCATAGCCCAACGCCTGGCTGCGCAACAGCACCGCGCTGGGCTGGCCGTTGCGGGTCGCCAGGTAACCGCCCAGCAACCGGCTGTGGCTCAACTCAACCGGCGTCGTTATGACTGGTTGCGCCAACGGCTGGTTGTCATAACGCTCGGAGGGCAATACCTCGAGCAAGGTCCTGCCGGCCAATGCTTGCCGTTGGGCTTCGATGCGTCCGGCCAGATTGATCTGCATGAGGTACGTGGCGCCGATGCCGAGGCCGGCCAGGACGATCAGGATCAGCACGCCGCCGGGTCTTTTCATGTCAGCGCTCGCCTTTGTCGTGCCTCGGCGAGACGATCCAGCGCAGGCACGCCGAGGTTCATCAGCAGCACGGCAAACGCCACGCCGTCCGGGTAGCCGCCCCAGGTACGAATCAGGTAGACCAGCGCGCCCACGCCGGCACCAAACAACAGTCGGGCGAGCGGGGCCTTGGCGCCTGACACCGGTTCGGTGACGATGAAAAATGCGCCCAGCATGGTTGCCCCAGTCAACAGATGAAACAGCGGCGAGCCATGGGAGTCCGAGCCCGAGCCGTTCCAGCACAGCAGGCTCAAGGTGAACAGGCTGGCAAGCATGCCCACCGGCGCGTGCCAACTGAACACGCGCTGTTGCAGCAGGAACAAGCCGCCGGCAAGGAAGGCCAGGTTGACCCACTCGACACCGCGTCCACCCCAACGACCGAACGCCGCATTGCTCGCGAACAGTTCGTCGACGGTCAGGCTTGTGTTGATTCGCAGACTGTCCAGCGCCGTGGCGCCGGCCCAGCCGTCGGGCGCCTGGGCAATGCCGGCGATTTGTCGCAGACCTTCGAGAAAGTCCATGTCATGGGGCGCGGGCCATTGGCTCAGGTGCTGGGGAAACGCCACCAGCACCAGGGCATACCCGAGCATCGCCGGATTGAAGGGATTGCTGCCGAGCCCGCCCCATAAATGCTTGCCGAACAGCAAGGCGCAGGCAGCGGCCGTGACGGTCAGCCACCATGGGCAATACGCCGGCAAGGCCATGGCCAGCAGCGCGGCGCTGACCAGTGCGCTGCCGTCGCTCAGGCCGGGCTTGAGGGGACGTCGTCGCAGACGCAACGCCAGCGCCTCGACAGCCAGCGCGGCGAGGGCCGACAACAGCAGGTTCAGTGCCACGCCCCAGCCATAAAACCAGACCATCGCCAGCACGCCGGGCAGCATCGCCAGCAGCACGCGTCGCATCGCTTGCCGCAGTCGCTCGTCCACCGGATCAGGGCGTAGCATGGGCGTCCACCTGCCGTTGGGCGTCTTCCACCGCTTGTTCCAGTGCCTGCAGCTGTTCGGCGGACGCCGCGGCAGCGCGGGCCTTGCCGAGTTCGGCGCGACGCATCGCCAGCTGGATCTTGGCCCGCTTCAATTCAGCACTCTGCGCCGGTGCCGGGGCGGCGGGCGCCGCGCTGCCTTCCAGTCTGGCCAGGGCCTGCTCTGCCGCTTCGAATTGGCGTTGCAGCACGATCAATTGTGATTGTTGTTCGAAGGTCGGTGGATGGCCGAACGCTTTCAAGGATTTATTCAGCTGTGCCCGACTCATGGCCAGGTCGACCTTGGCTTTTTTCAGGGCGGCGTCGGCGCTGGCGGTTTTTTGCGCGCGCACTCGTTCCAGCGCAGCCTGCACCGGATCAAATGGCTGGGCCTGGGCTGGTTGAGCGTTGCGCTGTGTTCGGGCCAGGCGCTCGGCCTGGCGCTGCTCTTCTTCGCGGCGCAGGCGCGCATTGCGCAGCTCGAAGCGGCGGCGGGCGTGATTGCGCTTGGCGGTCCGCGCCTGCTGCTCTTCGATGCTGGAGGCCAGGCCACCGATGACCGGCGTTACGGTTGCCATCGGCAGTGGGCGCATCTCGATGCAATCCACCGGACAAGGCGCCACGCAGAGGTCGCAGCCGGTGCACTCATCGATGAGGACGGTGTGCATCAGCTTGGCCGCGCCAACAATCGCGTCCACCGGGCACGCCTGGATGCACTTGGTGCAGCCGATGCATTCGGCTTCATGGATGTATGCGATCTGCGCCGGGGCCGAGCCACGGCTGGCGTCCAGTTCGAGTACCGGCACGGTCATCAGCTCGGCCAGGGCAGCGATGGTTTCGCGTCCACCGGGGGGGCACTTGTTGATCGGTTCGCCCTGGGCGATGCCTTCGGCGTAAGGCTTGCAGCCGGGATGGCCGCACTTGCCGCATTGGGTCTGCGGTAGCAGGGCATCGATACGTTGAATCAGGTTCATGTCTTGACCAACCCGCGCAATCCGAGAAATGCCACCGCCATCAATCCGACGCTGATCAACTGGATTGGCAGGCCCCGAAAAGGCAAGGGAATATCGTTATCCTGGACTCGCTGGCGCAAGTCCTCGAACAGGCTCAGCACCAGCCAGAAACCCAGCCCGGCGCCCAGGCTGAAGGCCATGGCCTGGCCCAGGCCCTGGTCGTTCCGGCTGTTGAGCAGCGTGACGCCCAGTACGCCGGCATTGCCGAGCAGCAGCGGCCACAAGCCATCGAACGGCTGCGACGGCAGCCAATGCGTCAGCAGGCGCAGCAACGGGCTGATCAGCAGCACGCTCAGGGGCAGCCATACGAACAACCGTAGCGATGTCAGCTGCGCCGGAACCAGCAGCCAGCGGTCGAGCAGATAACCGAGGGCCCCGACAACCAGCATCAGGCAGGCTGTCGCCAGGCCCAGTGCATGTACCCGGCTCCTCCCCTTGGCCGCCAGCAGCGGATCGACGCCCAGCGGCCAGTGCAACACGAGGTTGTTGATCAGGGCAGCGCTGAACAGCGAGAGAAGAATGTCAGTCATGGGCATGGGGCAACAGGGGAGCCGGTTGAAAGATCAGGCATTATCCGGCACGCCGCGAGGGCGGGCCAGATATGAAAATCCCACAGCCGCTCGACAGCGACTGTGGGATCGGTGCAGCGTGCAGTCGCGTTATTTGATCCGCTGACCCGGCTTGGCGCCGCTGTCGGGGCTCAGCAGGTAGATTTCTTCGCCGCCAGGACCGGCCGCCATGACCATGCCTTCGGATATGCCAAAGCGCATTTTGCGTGGCTTGAGGTTGGCGATCATCATCGTCAGCCGGCCCTCGAGCTTGGCCGGATCCGGGTAGGCGCTCTTGATGCCGGAGAACACGTTGCGCTGCTCATCGCCGATGTCCAGGGTCAGGCGCAACAGTTTGTCGGCGCCTTCCACGGCTTCAGCCTTGACGATCAGCGCCACGCGCAGGTCGATGGCGGCGAAGGCATCGAAATCGATTTCCGGCGACAGCGGGTCCTTGGTCAGCTCGCCGTTGCCAGCAGGGGCACCGGTGTCGGTCTGGCTGGCGGCCAGGTCTTCCTTGGACGCGTCGATCATGGCCTGGACCTTGGCCGGGTCGATGCGGGTCATCAACGGCTTGAACGCGTTCAGTTGATGGTTGCTCAGCAGGGTCTGGTGGTCGTTCCAGGTCAGCGGCGCAACGTTCAGGAACGCTTCGGCATCGGCGGCCAGCAACGGCAGCACCGGCTTGAGGAAAATCACCAACTGGCGGAACAGATTGATGCCCAAGGCGCAGATGGCCTGGACTTCGTCCTGCTTGCCGTCCTGCTTGGCCAGCGACCATGGGGCCTTGTCGGCGATCCAGGCGTTGGCGCGGTCGGCCAGGGCCATGATTTCACGCATGGCGCGGGCAAAGTCGCGGCTCTCGTAGGCCTCGGCGATGCTTGGCGCGGCAGCCAGGAAAGCGTCGGTGAGTTCCGGCGCGGCGTTACCCGCCACCAGCACGCCGGCGTTGCCCTTGTGGATGAACCCGGCGCAACGGCTGGCGATGTTGACGACCTTGCCCACCAGGTCGGAGTTGACCTTCTGCACGAAGTCCTCGAGGTTCAGGTCGAGGTCGTCGACGCCACGGCCGAGCTTGGCCGCGTAGTAGTAGCGCAGGTATTCCGGCGACAGGTGATCCAGGTACGTCCGCGCCTTGATGAAGGTGCCACGGGACTTGGACATCTTCTGGCCGTTGACGGTCAGGTAGCCGTGGACATTGATGCCGGTCGGCTTGCGGAAACCGGCGCCTTCGAGCATGGCGGGCCAGAACAGCGCGTGGAAATTGACGATGTCCTTGCCGATGAAGTGATACACCTCGGCCATGGAGTCCTTGGCCCAGAACGCGTCGAAGTCCAGCTCCGGGGTGCGATCGCAAAGGTTCTTGAAGCTCGCCATGTAGCCGATGGGCGCGTCCAGCCATACATAGAAGTATTTGCCGGGCTCGCCAGGAATTTCGAAGCCGAAATACGGCGCATCGCGGGAGATGTCCCATTCCTGCAAACCGGAGTCGAGCCATTCGGCGAGCTTGTTGGCCACCGCGTCGTGCAGCGTGCCGCTGCGGGTCCAGGTCTGCAGCATCTCCTGGAAATCCGGCAGCTTGAAGAAGAAGTGCTGGGAATCCCTGAGTACCGGCGTCGCGCCGGAAATCGCCGATTTCGGGTCTTTCAGGTCGGTCGGTGCGTAGGTGGCGCCGCATTTTTCGCAGTTGTCGCCGTACTGGTCTTCGGTGCCGCATTTGGGGCAGGTGCCCTTGATGAAGCGGTCGGCCAGGAACATTTTCTTTTCCGGGTCGAAATATTGGGTGACCGAACGGGTGGCGATATGCCCGGCGTCACGCAGCTTCAGGTAGATCTGGCTCGACAGCTCACGGTTTTCTTCGGCGTGAGTGGAGTGGAAGTTGTCGAAGTCCACCAGGAACTCGGCAAAGTCGGCGCTGTGTTCAGCCTGGACATTGGCGATCAGTTGTTCCGGGGTGATGCCTTCCTTTTCCGCGCGCAACATGATGGCCGAACCGTGGGCGTCGTCGGCGCAGACGTAGATGCACTGGTTGCCGCGATGCTTCTGAAAGCGCGTCCACATATCGGTCTGGATGTATTCCAGCATATGGCCAAGGTGAATCGAACCATTGGCATAGGGCAGGGCGCTGGTGACGAGAATCTTGCGTGGCTCGGACATGGGGCTCGGCTACTTGATGAAACGGAGGTCGGCCACTATAAAGCGCCGGGAAATATATTTCACCCCGCGGGCCTGTTTCCCGCCGAATCCGTGGCGAGGGAGCTTGCTCCCGCCGGGGGGCGAAGCCGCCCCAAAAATGGTTCTATGCCCTTGCTGGTCGACAGCGTCGGCTTCATTGCGACTGCTGCGCAGCCGAGCGGGAGCAAGGTCCCTCGCCACAAGAGCGGTCGTCGCTTTTAATCGGGTCGCCACGCGAGAGCGTGCGGCGTAGGATAGCGGCCTGTTTTCAAGTCTTGTTATCGGAGTTGCCCATGAGCGCCGTCAATCGCGCAGCGGTGGAAGCCGTCCTTCGCCAGTACACCGACCCCTACCTGAGCCAGGATCCGGTCAGCGCCGGATGCGTGCGAGCCATCGATATCCAAGGCGATCGTGTCAGCGTCGAACTGGAGATCGGTTATGCCGCCGATCTGTTCAAGAATGGTTGGGCGCAAATGCTGCAGATGGCGGTCGAAGGCCTGGACGGCGTGGCGAGCGCCAAAGTCCAGGTCACCAGCGTGATTTCCGCCCACAAGGCCCAAGCCCAGGTGCCGGGCTTGGCGAACGTCAAGAACGTCATCGCCGTGGCCTCGGGCAAGGGCGGCGTAGGCAAGTCCACCACCGCCGCCAACCTGGCGCTGGCCCTGGCTCGCGAAGGGGCGAAGGTCGGTATCCTCGACGCGGATATCTACGGTCCGAGCCAAGGCATCATGTTCGGCATCGCCGAAGGCACCCGACCGCAGGTCAAGGACCAGAAGTGGTTCGTACCGCTGCAATCCCATGGCGTGGAGGTCATGTCCATGGCCTTCCTCACCGATGACAACACACCAATGGTCTGGCGCGGGCCGATGGTCTCCGGCGCCTTGCTGCAACTGGTCACGCAAACCGCCTGGGGCGACCTGGATTACCTGGTGATCGACATGCCGCCGGGAACTGGCGACATCCAGCTGACCCTCGCGCAGAAAGTCCCGGTGGCCGGCGCGGTGATCGTTACCACGCCCCAGGACCTGGCCCTGCTGGATGCGCGCAAGGGTGTGGAGATGTTCCGCAAGGTGAACATCCCGGTACTGGGCGTGGTGGAAAACATGGCCGTGCACATCTGCTCGAACTGTGGACACGCCGAGCATCTGTTCGGTGAAGGCGGCGGTGAAAAACTGGCGACCCAGTACGGTGTCGAGTTGCTGGCTTCGTTGCCGCTGTCGATGGTGATCCGCGAGCAGGCCGACGGCGGCAAGCCGACCGTCATCGCCGAGCCGGACAGCCAGATCGCCATGGTCTATCAGGAGCTGGCCCGCCACGTGGGCGCGCGGATCGTGTTGCAGGAGGCTGCGTCGCCGGCGATGCCGAACATTACTATCAGCGATGATTGAATAAGCGGTAACACATCCCATTGTGGGAGCGAGCTTGCTCCGGGCGGCGATCCGACGATAGCGGTCTTACATTCAACATTGATGCAAACTGACCCGACGCCATCGCGAGCAAGCTCGCTCCCACATTTTTGGGTCAGTCCATTTTGTTATGCGATGGGGTTTAGATCCGCAACCCGCCATCCATCTCCAGGATCCGCCCGGTGTAGTAGTCGTTCTCGAAGATATACGCCGCCGAGTGCGCAATCTCTTCGGGCTTGCCCATGCGCTTGAGCGGAATTCCCGAGGTCATTTTTTCGAGGGCTTCGGGTTTCATGCCCAGGGTCATTTCGGTTTCGATGAAGCCCGGAGCAATCCCCGCCACGCGGATGCCGTAGCGCGCCAGTTCCTTGGCCCAGGTCACGGTAGCGGCCGCGACGCCGGCCTTGGCCGCCGAATAGTTGGTCTGGCCGACATTGCCGGCGCGGGAGATCGAGGAAATATTGATGATCGCGCCGTTGTTCTTCAGCTCGACCATTTTTGCCGCCACTTCGCGGGTGCACAGGAATACACCGGTGAGGTTGACGTCGATCACCGCCTGCCACTGGGCCAGACTCATCCTGGTCATTTCACCGTCCTTGACCTTGAGCAGCAGGCCGTCGCGCAGGATACCGGCATTGTTGATCAGCCCGTGGATCGCGCCGAAGTCCTCGGCCACCCGGGCAACCATGTCGATCACCTGATCTTCATTGGCCACGTTGCACAGGTACGCACGCGCCTCGACGCCCTTGGCGGCGCAGGCGGCGACCGCCTCGTCGAGTTTTTCCTGATTGAGGTCCACCAGCGCGAGCTTTGCACCCTTGCCGGCGAAATACTCGGCCATGGAGCGACCCAGGCCCTGGCAACCGCCGGTGATAATGATTACTTTGTCAGTGAGTTGCATTCTCATGTCCAGGTGGCGCAGCGGTGGAGGGGTTGGGCGCGTCTCGATTTGCAGCGCGGCTGCGCGAGCAAACAGGCCCGAAGGTGCGTCAGAACATTACTCCACTCAACCGACCGTTTTCTAGACGAATTTTATTAAAGGAGTCATAAATTGAGCGTTGAAGCTGCCAAGCATGCCCGCGAACTGCTGCTCAAGGAATATCGGGGCATGCTCTCCACCCATTCCAAATCGATGCCCGGCTTTCCGTTCGGCTCCGTTGTGCCGTATTGCCTGGACGCGCAAGGCCTGCCGCTGATACTCATCAGCCGCATCGCCCAGCACACCCACAATCTGCAAAAAGACCCTAAATGCTCAATGCTGGTGGGAGAGCGGGGCGCCGAGGATGTTCAGGCCGTCGGGCGCCTGACCTATCTGGCCGAGGCGCAGAAGCTGGAGGACAGCGCCGCCATCGAGGCCGCCGCCGAGCGTTATTACCGCTATTTCCCCGAATCGCAGAACTACCATAAGGCCCACGATTTCGATTTCTGGGTTCTCCACCCGGTGCGCCATCGTTATATCGGCGGCTTCGGCGCGATTCACTGGATCGACCAGATCACCCTGGCCAATCCCTTTGCCGGCAAAGCCGAGGCGGGCATGGTCGAACACATGAATGCCGACCATGCCAAAGCCATCGCCCACTACGTCGAATTGAGTGGCCTGCCAAAAAACCAACCCGCGCGATTGGTCGGTATCGACAGCGAAGGCATGCACCTGCGCATTGGGCAAGGCCTGCACTGGTTGCCGTTTGCGGGGCCTTGCAATACCCCGACACAAGTGCGCGAAGCCTTGGTTTACTTGGCTCACGCCGAGCAATGGCCAAAAAATGCCGAGGTTGATGCTTGAATTCACGAAAGGGCGACGTCATTTAGGTTTTCATAGCAAGGCATTCTTGCGTTGAGGAACCATTTGATGCGCCCTTTTTTATTGCTCTTTCTGCTGTTCCCGGTGTTGGAGCTGTTCGTATTCGTCAAGGTCAGCGGTGCGATCGGGTTCTTCCCGGCGTTGCTGCTGGTCATTCTCGGCTCGATGCTCGGCGTGTTCGTGCTGCGCATCGCCGGCCTGGCCACGGCACTGCGTGCCCGTGAAAGCCTGACCCGTGGCGAACTGCCCGCCCAGACCATGCTCGAAGGCCTGATGCTCGCGCTGGGTGGTGGTCTGTTGATCCTGCCTGGCTTCATCAGCGACGTGCTGGGCCTGGTCTTGCTGCTGCCCTTCACGCGCCGGTTGCTGGCCAACAAGATGCGCCAGCGCGCCGAAGAACAGGCGATGCGCCAGCGGGCTTTCGCCGATGACCTCCAGCCCCGTGGCGGTCCGACCCCGCGCGAACCGGTGGGCCGTGAGCCCAACGTGATCGAAGGCGAATTCGAACACCGCGATCCCAAGTAGCTTTCAGTGACACGGTAGCCAGCGACACGGCACCTTCGGGTGCCGTGTTCGTTTTAGCGCTCGTTCAGTAAAAAATTTCACCCTCGACCCTTGTAATCGACTTGCACGCCCTTATGTATGGGTCACCGCAAGGTTTCCGGTGGCGACACCGGACAGACTTCCGCGGTTCGCTTGACGAACCGCACCCCGGCTCCGCCGGCTTTTGTTAAACCCGCCGGGACTACACCGGCCGATGAAAACCAAAATTAGGAGAGATCGACAATGAAGCTTCGTCCTCTGCATGACCGCGTCGTCATCCGTCGCAGCGAAGAAGAGAAGAAAACCGCTGGCGGTATCGTCCTGCCAGGTTCGGCTGCTGAAAAAGCCAACCACGGTGAAGTTCTCGCTGTAGGTCCGGGCAAGGCTCTGGAAAACGGTGAAGTACGTGCGCTGGCCGTGAAAGTGGGTGACAAGGTTGTGTTCGGCCCTTACTCCGGCAGCAACACTGTGAAAGTCGACGGCGAAGACCTGTTGGTAATGAGCGAGAACGAAATCCTCGCCGTTCTCGAAGGCTGATTTCCCCGCTCATTTTCCCGCTACTACTACAAAGTATTTAAGGAATATCGATCATGGCTGCTAAAGAAGTTAAATTCGGCGATTCCGCCCGCAAGAAAATGCTCGCCGGTGTCAACGTCCTGGCTGACGCAGTAAAAGCGACCCTCGGCCCGAAAGGCCGTAACGTGATCATCGAGAAGAGCTTCGGCGCTCCGACCATCACCAAGGACGGCGTTTCCGTAGCCAAGGAAATCGAGCTGAAAGATCGCTTCGAAAACATGGGCGCGCAGCTGGTCAAGGACGTTGCCTCCCGTGCCAACGATGACGCCGGCGACGGTACCACCACCGCGACCGTATTGGCTCAGTCGATCGTCAACGAAGGCCTGAAAGCCGTCGCTGCCGGCATGAACCCGATGGACCTCAAGCGCGGCATCGACAAGGCGACCATCGCCATCGTCAAGGAACTGAAGGGTCTGGCCAAGCCTTGCGCTGACTCCAAGGCTATCGCCCAGGTAGGTACCATCTCCGCCAACTCCGACAACTCCATCGGCGACATCATTGCCGAAGCCATGGAAAAAGTCGGCAAGGAAGGCGTGATCACCGTTGAAGAAGGCTCGGGCCTGGAAAACGAACTGTCGGTTGTAGAAGGCATGCAGTTCGACCGTGGCTACCTGTCGCCATACTTCGTCAACAAGCCGGACACCATGGTTGCCGAGCTGGACAGCCCGCTGATCCTGCTGGTCGATAAGAAGATCTCCAACATCCGCGAAATGCTGCCAGTGCTGGAAGCCGTTGCCAAAGCCGGCCGCCCTCTGCTGATCGTGGCTGAAGATGTCGAAGGCGAAGCCCTGGCGACCCTGGTCGTGAACAACATGCGTGGCATCGTCAAGGTTGCAGCCGTCAAGGCTCCAGGCTTCGGCGACCGTCGCAAGGCCATGCTGCAGGACATCGCCGTACTGACCGGCGGTACCGTTATCTCCGAAGAGATCGGCCTGAGCCTGGAAAGCACCACCCTGGAGCACCTGGGTAACGCCAAGCGCGTGATCCTGTCCAAGGAAAACACCACCGTGATCGACGGTGCTGGCAACGATGCCGATATCCAGGCTCGTGTCACCCAGATCCGCGCACAAGTGGCCGAGACTTCGTCCGACTACGACCGCGAAAAACTGCAAGAGCGTCTGGCCAAGCTGTCTGGCGGTGTTGCGGTGATCAAGGTTGGCGCCGGTTCCGAAGTTGAAATGAAAGAGAAGAAAGCCCGCGTTGAAGACGCCCTGCACGCAACCCGCGCAGCCGTCGAAGAAGGCGTGGTGCCTGGCGGCGGCGTGGCACTGGTTCGTGCCCTGCAAGCCATCAGCGAGCTGAAAGGCGACAACGATGACCAGAACGTTGGCATCCAGTTGCTGCGTCGCGCTGTTGAAGCACCTCTGCGCCAGATCGTTGCCAACTCCGGCGACGAGCCAAGCGTAGTGGTCGACAAGGTCAAGCAGGGTTCGGGTAACTACGGTTACAACGCTGCCACCGGCGAATACGGCGACATGATCGAAATGGGTATCCTGGACCCGGCCAAAGTGACTCGTTCGGCTCTGCAAGCGGCTTCGTCGATTGCCAGCCTGATGATCACCACCGAGGCGATGATCGCTGAAATCAAGGACGACGCTCCAGCTGGCGGCGGCATGCCAGACATGGGCGGCATGGGTAGCATGGGCGGCATGATGTAAGCCAGCCTTACCCCTGTAGCGAAAAACCCCGCCTGTGAAAGCAGGCGGGGTTTTTTATTGCCCTGAATAACGGCACCAAACTCTGTGGGAGCGAGCCTGCTCGCGAAAGCGGTATAACAATCAACATTGATGTTGCTGATCCGACGCTATCGCGAGCAGGCTCGCTCCCACATTGAAAATTATGTTCAGGCATTGACGGAGCGGGTGACGCTCATACGTTCAGGTGTGGAAACTGGTCGGTACAGAACGCAGTAATAACACCCGAGGCAAATCAGCCAGCAGAACACCGCTGTCCAGACGTTGTGGGAGAAAAAGTGCGCTCCTTGCATCATGCGTCCCACGGAAAACACAGTGCCCAGGGCAAAGGCGAACACCAGCGCCTGGCGTGCGAGGCGTGGGCGACGGTCACGCAGTACGAAAAACAACGCGAACAGCGTGAAGCCGGTGGCGGCATGCCCGCCGGGCCAGCATCTGCCGGGCTTGTCGGTAGCCGGGCGTGGGCTCAGTAGCTCACTGTAGGTTTCCTTGCCACCGAACTCCTTGAGACTCCATGGGCATTGCACTGCCGTCACTGCCTTCAAAGGCGTGACAAACGCAGTCGCCAATGCCAGCGACAGGACCAGGCAACCCAGCTCACGTTTGTACGGCTTGAGCCGAGCGATAAAAAACGAGGCGACAAACCCCACGACCGCCAGCACGGAAAACCCGATGACCAGTTGTTTGGCCCGGTCATGCAGGATGTCTTCCAGGAAAAAACTGTGTCGACCGATAAACCCACCCGCCGTCGGATCGTAAAACAGCTTGGCCACGTTCATGTCCAGGGTGGTCAGTTCCAGCAACACCAGAATGGCTGCGACCACGGCGGGCAGGCCCAGGGCGACCCATAGATTCAGGGGCCTGGAAGCGGGGCGGACGGCAGTGGAAACCATGGCAGTACCTTTGATGGGAGTTTTCGTGATCAGCGCGTTGCACAGTCTGGTCTGCGTTGCGTTCGGGCGGTGTGAAGGTTGGGTGAAAAACTCGTCAACACCCGCGCAGCCCCGCTGCTGAGGGCTCTTGACCTTCGTGGGAGCGAGCCTGCTCGCGAAGGGGCGGCACATTCAACCTGGATGGCGGCTGTTCCACCGCCTTCGCGAGCAGGCTCGCTCCCACAGTGACTCGCACTGCGTATACAACCCTAGCCGTAAGCCACGCTTGGCCTTAAGCTGCGCGGGCCACGACGATTGCCCCGTGCGCAGAGGAGATGCCCATGCGAATTCTGTTGGTTGAAGACAACCGTGACATCCTGGCCAACCTGGCCGACTACCTGGGCCTCAAGGGCTACACGGTCGATTGCGCACAGGACGGTTTGTCAGGGCTGCACCTGGCCGCGACCGAACACTACGACTTGATTGTGCTGGATATCATGCTGCCGGGCATCGACGGCTATACGCTGTGCAAGCGCCTGCGCGAAGACGCCCGGCGCGATACACCGGTGATCATGCTCACCGCGCGGGACCAGTTGGATGATCGTTTGCAGGGTTTCAAATCCGGGGCGGATGATTATCTGGTCAAGCCCTTTGCCTTGTCGGAGCTGGCGGCGCGGATCGAAGCGGTCATGCGGCGTGCCCAGGGCGGTGGCCGACGCGCGTTGCAAGTCGGCGACCTGAGCTACGACCTCGATACGTTGGAAGTGACCCGGGAAGGCAAACTGCTCAAGCTCAACCCCGTGGGCCTCAAGTTGCTGGCGGTACTGATGCAGAAAAGCCCCCACGTGCTGCGGCGCGAGATCCTTGAGGAAGCCTTGTGGGGCGATGATTGCCCGGATAGCGACAGCCTGCGCAGCCATGTCCACCAATTGCGCCAGGTGATCGACAAACCGTTTGAAAAACCGTTGCTGCACACTGTGCACGGCGTCGGCTACCGGTTGGCCGAGGGCCGAGATGGAGTTTAAGCAAAGCCTTGCGCAACGGATCATCATCGCTTTTGCGCTGATGAGCGCATTGGTGGCGGGAGCGTTTGCACTGGGCATCGTGGCAACGGTCCATCTGGTGGAAGAAAAACTGATTTCCGCCGGGCTCGGAGGCGACCTGCAACGCCTGCTGTTGATGGACAGCGTTTCCGACTGGAGTCATCGTCCGGAACCCGACCAGCTGTTCTATTTCAGCGGCGGCCCGGGGGACTTCGAGTTGCCCAGGGACCTTCGTCACCTGCAACGTGGCTTTCACGAAGTCTTTCGCGAACAGCTGTCCTATCACGCGATGGTAGAGATTGTTGACGGTCGGCATTACGTGCTGTTGCAGGACCAGAGCGATTTTGAGGAGCGCGAGCGGGTGCTGTTTGCCGTGGTGCTGGTGGGCTTCGTCCTCAGTCTGGCGCTCGCGGTGTTCCTGGGCTGGGTCCTGGCACGCCGGGTGATGGCGCCGGTGGTACGTCTGGCCCGGCAGGTACGGCATCGCGACCAGTTGCTCGGGCTCGCCCCGCCATTGGCGCCGGATTATGCCGCTGATGAGGTGGGCGAGCTGGCCGTGGCGTTCGATGCCACGCTGGGCCGGTTGCGCCAGGCCCTGACCCGGGAACGGTTGTTCACCAGCGACGTGAGTCACGAACTGCGCACGCCGTTGATGATCCTCGCCACCTCCTGCGAATTGTTGCTGGAGAATCCGGCGCTGGACCAGCGTGGTCGCACCCAGGTCGAGCGCATCAACCGCGCCAGCGAAGAAATGCGCGAACTGGTGCAGACCTTCCTGATGCTTGCCAGGGCCCAACGCGAGGACAACGGCATGTCGCCTCGCTCGACGCTGGGGCAGGTCGCGGAAAACCTCCTTGGGGTGTGGCGTGCGCCGATCGAATCCAAGGGCCTGACTTTGATTTTCGAACCAGGGCAAACCACCGATACGCAGTACAACGCCACGTTCCTGACTGCCGTCATGGGAAATCTGCTGCGTAACGCCTTGCACTACACCGATCAGGGCTTTATCCGCGTCTCGCTGACCGCCACGGGATTTGTCGTCGAGGACAGCGGCGTAGGCATTCCCGAGGAGAAGCGCGAGGCGATGTTCGAGCCGTTCGTGCGCGGTAACGAAAAGCGTGGCGAGGGACTGGGGCTGGGGCTGTCACTGGTGCAGCGGATCTGCGAGGACCAGGGCTGGACCGTGAGCCTCAGCACGATGGAACCCAACGGATGCCGTTTCGAGGTGGAGTTGAACCCGAAGTCCTGAGATCGGCGGCGAAAAATCTTGAAAACATTCAGCCGTTTACATGACGAAGTTTTCACAAAGGGATGACCTGGCAGCTACAAGCCGATCCCTAAGGTGGCGCCATCAACTCTGGAGGCGCCATCGATGTCCAATCCCATCAAGCTAGCTTTTTCCGCCAAGTACGACGAGCGACATGCCCAGCAGTACCTGCGCAAACACAAGACGGGGCTGAGCCGCCGTCTTTCCCACCATCGGGACGAACAACTGGCCCGGCGCGCCTTGATGCTCGCGGGCGACCCGGGCCTGGTCCTGGACCTGCCGTGCGGAGCCGGGCGTTTCTGGCCGCTGCTGGCCGAGAAAGCCGGCCGGGTGATCATCGGCGCGGACAATTCCACCGCCATGCTCCAGACGGCATTGAAGGCACAACCAGCCGATGTCGTAAAACGGGTACAACCTTTGCACACATCTGCGTTCGACATCGCCTTGCCTGATAACGCCGTCGACAGCATTTTTTGCATGCGCCTCTTGCACCACATCGGCGAACCCGCGCACCGACTGGCGATATTGAGGGAATTCGAGCGTGTCACCCGTGACAGCGTAATCGTTTCATTGTGGGTCGACGGCAATTTCAAGGCCTGGAAACGCAAGCGCCTGGAGCGCACCCGTGGGCAGAAAGACTACCAGAACCGATTTGTGTTACCGGTCGCTACAGTCGAAGAAGAGTTTCGGCAGGCCGGGTTTCGCATTGAGGAACAGTTGGATTTCCTGCCGCTCTATGCCATGTGGCGAGTTTATGTATTACGCAAGGGGTAGCAGGCATGGTTGTACAGGTAGCAGGAGCCCAGGCGGCTTCTCGTAGTTGCTTTGACCAGATCTGGAATCAGCGTGGCGAGTGGGTGGAAGCGCCCAATACCCGGCGTGGCGGCGAAAGCGGTGTGCAGCGGATCAGCCATGATGGCGAGCTGTTTTATTCCAAGCGCCAGACCGGACACATTTACCGTAGTCTGTTGCACCCGTTCGGCCGTCCGACCGTGTTGCGTGAAGAGCGAGCGCTGTTGGCCCTGGCGGAACTCGGCGTCACGGTACCCCAAGTGGTCTTTTGCGGCGCGCAGAGAGACCCGGTCCACAAGTGGCGCGCGCTGCTGGTCACCCGCGCTCTGGACGGCTTCGAGGAAATCGGGCACTGGTATGCCGCAGGCGGCCGCGAGCGTCATGGCGAGGCGGTCCATGATCGTCTCCTCCAGGCCCTGGCCGAGAACCTCGCCCGCATGCACAAGGGACGCTGGCAGCACAGTTGCCTCTACATCAAGCATGTATTCGTACGAGTAACCGGAGAGGGCGAGTCGGCCAAGGCCGAAGTGGCGTTACTCGATCTTGAGAAATGTCGCCAACGGCTGACCGCACGCCGCGCGGCGTTCCATGACATGAACCAGTTGCGGCGCCATTCGTCGTTCCAGGATTGCGACTGGGGAAAACTCGTCTATTTTTACGAGGCGGCGTTTGGCAGCGCTATCAAAGGTTTATCCCGATGAAACTAGAAATTGCTAGAGGTTTGTTTTTAGTCGGAGCCCTGGCAGTTGCATCCCTGGCGCTGGTGGTGTGGGAGCAGCCACGCTCGCAGATCCTCAGTGCCTCCACTGTCGGCGCACATTGCCCGGTGCCTCGGGTGGCCAAGGCCAGCGAGGCGATCCAGCCGGACGACGACCTGTTGCTGTTCATGTTCAGTCTGTCCCAGGGCATGCGACCGCAGAGTTGAGTGTCAGGAAGCCGAAACACGGGGGCTGTGGCGAGGGAGCTTGCTCCCGCTCGGCTGCGAAGCAGTCGTCATCCATACGACGAATAGCCTGATCCGGAATCCAGTCGGGACCGCTTCGCGGTCCAGCGGGAGCAAGCTCCCTCGCCACGGGACCCCGACCCTCATGCCCTCAGGCTTTGTCCGGCTTGGCCAGCAAGGTGTAGACACACGGCAGCACGAACAACGTGAACAAGGTGCCGATCGACATGCCGGTGGCGATGACCGTGCCGATGTCGAAGCGGCTCACTGCGCCGGCACCGGTGGCGAGGATCAACGGCACCATGCCAAACACCATGGCGGCAGTGGTCATCAGCACCGGACGCAGGCGAATCGATGCGGCCTGTTCCACTGCGTCTCGCGGACTCAAGCCTTGCTCCTTGCGCAGCTGGTTGGCGAATTCGACGATCAGGATGCCATGCTTGCTGATCAGGCCGATCAGGGTCACCAGCCCCACCTGGGTGTAGATGTTCATGCTCGACCAGCCGAGGAACAGCGGAATCAGTGCGCCGCAAATGGACAACGGCACCGTCACCAGGATCACCAGCGGGTCGCGGAAGCTTTCGAACTGCGCCGCCAGCACCAGGAAAATGATTGCCAGGGCCAGGCCAAAGGTGACCCATAACGCGCTGCCTTCCTGGACGAACTGACGCGAAGCTCCGGCGTAATCAAAGGCGAACCCTGTCGGCGCTTCTTCAAGGGCTATCTGGCGAACCGTCTCGATGGCCTCGCCCATGCTTACCGTGGGAAAGCCCGAGATCGTGACAGCATTGAGCTGCTGGAACTGGTTCAGTTGCCGCGGTCGTGCCTGGTCGCTGACCTTGATCAGCGTCGACAACGGAAGCGACTCGCCCTGGGCGTTCTTTACGTAATAATTGTTCAGCCAGTCCGGATTGTCCCGGAATGGCCGCTCGACCTGGGCGATGACCTTGTAGCTACGCCCCTCCAGCGTGAAGCGGTTGATCTCCGCCTCGCCCAGCAGTGTCGCCAGCGTGCCGCCGAGATCTTGCATCGAGACGCCCATCTGGGCGGCTTTGGCGCGATCGATGTCCACTACGACTTCAGGCTTGTCGAACGCAAGGTCGATGTCCATGAAGGCGAACTTGCCGGACTCCAGCGCACGCTTCTTGACCCGTTCGGCAATCTGCAGGAGCGTCGTGTAGTCCTTCGGCGAGTTGATGACGAATTCGAAGGGCAAGCCTTCGCCCGTGCCGGGCAGCGAGGGCAGGTTGAAGCCGAAGATCTGCAGGCCGGGCACGCTTTCCAGCCTGGCCTGGACTTCCGGGAGGATTTCCATCTGGGTGCGGCTGCGTTCGTTCCAGGGCTTGAGCAGGAAGCCGCCGATGCCCGACTGTACGCCGTTGTAGCCGTTGATCTGGAACGAAGAGTAGTACTCGGGGAATTCCTTGAAGATCGTGATGAAGTGATCGGTGTAAGCGTTCAGGTAGTCCAGGTTGGTGGTCTTCGGGGCGTTGGCCATCATGAAGATGATGCCCTGGTCCTCGTCGGGCGCCAGTTCGGATTTGGTGAACATGATCAGCACCGGAATCAGCAACAGCACGAGCACGGCGAATACCAGCACCACCGGCCGAGTGTTGAGCGTGCCGTGAAGCATGCGCTGATAACGGGCCTTCAGGCGCTCGAAGATCACGTCCAGCCGATGGGCCAGCCCCGAGGGGTTCTGGTCATGACGCAGCAGCATCGCGCACATCATTGGGGAGAGGGTCAGGGCGACGATTCCAGAGATCACCACCGCGCCGGCCAGGGTCAGGGCGAACTCCTTGAACAGCGCCCCCGTCAGGCCTTCGAGCAGGCCGATCGGTGCATACACCGCCGCCAGCGTGATGGTCATCGAGACCACCGGCATGGCGATTTCCCGCGCGCCTTCAATCGCGGCGTCGAACGGTGTCTTGCCTTCCTCGATGTGCCGGTGGATGTTTTCCACCACCACGATGGCGTCGTCCACCACCAGGCCGATGGCTAATACCATGGCCAGCAGCGTCAGCAGGTTCATGGAGTAGCCCATCAACTGCATGAAGAACATCACGCCGATCATCGACAGCGGAATAGTCACTACCGGAATGAGCACCGAGCGCAGGGCGCCGAGGAACAGGAACACCACGACGATGACGATCAGCACCGCCTCGAACAGGGTCTTCACCACTTCGTCGATGGAGGCCTGGATGAACAGCGTGGCATCGTAGGCGATCTCGGCCTTGAGGTTGGACGGCAGCTGGGCCTCCATTTCCGGCATGATCTTGCGCACTTCCTTGATGACATCGAGGGGGTTGGCCCCAGGGGTTGCCTTGATCCCGATGTACACCGAAGGGGTACCACCGAAAGAGCTGATGGTGTCGTAGTTTTCGGCGCCCATCTCCACCCGCGCCACGTCCCGCAGCAACACGCGGCTGTCACCGTCAGTCTTGAGCGGGATGCCGGCGAATGCCTCGGCGGATTTGAGTTCGGTGTTGGCGTTGATGCTGGTGACCACGTACTCGCCTTTCACTTCACCAGCAGCGGAGAGAAAGTTGTGCTGGCGCACGGCGTTGGTCACGTCGGCGGCGGTCAGGCCGAAGCCTGCGAGCTTGACCGGGTCCAGCCACAGGCGCATGGCAAACACCTGGTTGCCGAGGATCTCGGCCTCGGCCATGCCCGGCAGCGTTGCCAGTTTGGGCTGGATGACGCGCGACAGATAATCGGTGATCTGTGGGTTGTTCAGCTCCTTGCTGAAGAAACTGATGTACATCAGCGCCGAGGCATCGGCTGCCTCGCGGCTGAGGACCGGGTCCTCGGCGTCCTGGGGCAGTTGGTTCTTCACCTCGTTGGCCTTGGCCAGCAGTTCGGTAAAGAGCCGGTCGCTGTTCGAACCGATGCGCGCGTAAACCGATATGACCGAGAAATTCTGGCGGCTGACCGAAGTCATGTAGTCGATGCCCTCGGCACTGGCCAGGCTTTGCTGCATCGGTTGGGTGATGTAACCCTGGATGGTCTCGGCGTTGGCCCCGGGGTAGGCGGTGGTCACCGTGATCAGGGCATTTTCCATCTGTGGATACTGGCGCAGGGGCAGCTTGCTCCAGGCCTGGAAGCCCAGCAGCACGATCAACAGGCTGACCACGGTGGCAAGCACCGGGCGGCGGATGAACGGATCGGTAAAGGCCATGGGGGTTCCTTGATCAGTCCGCGCGCGGTGGGCTGTTCTGTTCGGTCAGGGTCTTGTCGTCGCTGATGGCGATGGGCGTACCGTTGTCGAGCTTGATCTGGCCGGCAATCACTACTTCTTCGCCGCGCTGCACGCCCTTGGTCACCAGGACCTGCCCGTCACGGCGCTCACCGGTTTCGACAAAGCGCCGTTCGGCAATCAGGATCGGCTGGCCCTTGTCATCCTTCTCGACACTGCCATCGGCGGTTTTTTTCTGAGTGACCACGTACATGGAATTGCCATAGAGGGTGTAGGTCACGGCGCTCTCCGGCACGACGATACCGACAGCGACGTCCGGCAGGATGACGTTCAGGTTGGCGAACATGCCGGGCAACAGCTTGCCGTCGGGGTTGGCGAGCGTGGCGCGCACGAGCACATTACGGGTGCTGTCCTCGACCTTGGGGTTGATTGCGCTGATGGTGCCAACGAAGGTCTGGCCGGGATAGGCCGAGACGCTGACGTTGACTGGCTGGGCAACCGTCAGCCGGGGCACCGTCTGTTCAGGAACGTAGAAGTCGACGTACAGGCTGCTGAGGTCCTGCAGGGTCGCGATCACCGTGCCGCTGGCGAGGTAGTCGCCGACATCCACCTGGCGGATGCCGATGGTGCCGCTGAACGGCGCGACGATGTGTTTTTTCGCCAGCGAAGCCTTGAGCTGGTTGACCGTGGCCTGGTTCTTCTTCAATTGGGCCGAAAGCCGGTCGAACTCGCCCTTGGAAATTGCCTGGCTGCCCACCAGTTGTCGGCCACGGCCGAAATCCAGTTGCGACAGGCCAAGGTCGGCCTGGGCAGTTTCCAGCAGGGCGCTTTCGACTTCGCTGTCCAGTTGCAGGATCGGTTGCCCGGCCTTGACCTTCTGGCCGGATTCGAACTGGACCTTTTGCACGGTGCCGGCGATTTCCAGGCTCAGGTCGACGCCTTGCAACGCCTTGAGGCTGCCGACAGTGGGCAGGCGGGCTTGCCATGGCTGTTCGACGGCCTTGGCCACGGCGACGCTGACCGCAGGTTTGGGCGCAGAGAACATCTGGATCTGCTGATAGACGGAATAGGCCTTGTAGCCCGCCAGCGCCAGTACCACCAACAGGACAACACCCAACATGATCAGCATGCGGCGTCGCAGCATGTTCCACTTCCTTGGAAAATAGCCGAGAGAAATACAGACAGGCGGGCACCTTACCTTGAGTGCCCGGAGGATTCCAATCGGTGTTTGTCGGCAATGTGTAAGGTTTTTCCCTGGGCCCTCTGCGCTTGCAGCTCAGACCAGATGCAGATGGTTGTCCCAGAGCCCCGCCGGCAGATCCAGCGGCTTTGCAACCAGTTGTGGCTGCCGACAATCGTAGTAGCGGCAACGTCCCTGGCCCGACGTCACGACAAACCCGTCGGCTACCGCGCCGACCCCGGCGCAGTCCGGCAGGGGCGCGTCGAGGCGAACCTCGCCGCTGTCCAGGTCCCAGATGAAAAAACGGTTGCCCCGTGGCGCCGTCAGGGCTACCAGGCGCAGGTCGCTGTGCACGGCGACGCTGGCGGTGTAATGCCCCATGGCTTGCAGCTGGTATTCAGGTACCGGGAACGCCTTGAACGGTTGGCCCGGACGCTTGATCGCGAGCAATTCGGACGATTCGTGGGCCGCTCCCATGAACTGCTGGCCGGTGACGATGGTGCCATCGCTGGCGATGCTCATATGGCGCACGCTGTTCATCTGCTGGGCGAGGGTTTCCTTGCTCAACAGCGTGCCATCACGGTGCATCAGCACCAGGCTCGGCTCCATGGCGTCGAGGTTCATTTCGACCCGGCTTTCGGCCTCGGTGCGGATGCCGCCGTTGGCCACCACCAGCGTCTCACCGTCGGGCAGCCACGACACTTGGTGAGGGCCGATGCCGTGGGTGGACAGTTCGCCACTGTGCACCAGCCGTTCGCCTTCGAAACGGTACACGCCGAGCAGGCCGCGTCCCGGATCGCTGGTATCGTTTTCTGTGGCGTAGAGCCATTCGCCGCTCTTGTGGATCACCGCATGACCGTAGAAATGCCGGTTCGGCAGCGAGGTGATGGTTTGCAGCAGCGTGCCGTCGCGCAAGTCGACCAGATAGCTTTCGGTGCCCGGGCGGCGGGCGACGAACAGGGCGATCGGCAGCGCCGGGTGATTGATGATGTCATGGCAGCGCTGGCCAACCTGGGTGGCGAACACCCGTGTGCCGTCCAGTCGATAGCCGACCGCGTAGTGCTTGCCGTCGGCATCGTCCCGTGCCGACAGCAGTAATGGACTCTTGTCCTTTTGCTTGAACAGCGTCCAGCCGCCCAGGGTGATGGCACCGAGCAGCAAGCTGCCCAGCGTCAGAGCCTGACGTCGAAACATGATCAGTCACCGTCGTTGGCGTTGAAGCCCAGTTGAATGCCCAGCGCCTTGGCCAGTTCGCCTTCATGGAGGCGATGGACGACGTTGAGGCTGTCGTACAAATCGTTGAGTTGCTGGCGCCCGGCGTCGTCACCGAGCATTTCGGTCAGTGAGCGCTGGCTGCTGGCGAACAGTTTCAACGAGGCGTCGTAGGCGGCGTCGATCTTGTCGGCCAGCGGCTTCTGCTCGCTTGGCAACAAACCTCGCAAGCCTTTGTTGTCGACGCCAACCCAAACGGTCCGGGCGGCGCTCAGGCTGGCCTCAAGCCCTTGCAACGACGACTGGCTGCGCCACGCATCGGCCTGGAACGGTTGCGGCACGCCCTTGCTCTGGCGGCCCATCGGCGTGCCGAGTTTTTTCTTCAGGGTGTCCAGGGCGGTCACCTGGACCCGCAGCAGGTCGGCGATCGCTTCATGGGAATCGGCATAGCGCTGGTTCGGGAACTTGCTCATCTGGGCGAGCATGCCGTCGTTGGTGTTCCACCGCGACAGGATCTCTTCGGCCAGTTGCTTCTGGCGTTCGCCGATGGCGATCAGCAGCGGGCAGTACTTGGCTTTCTGGGCGCTGTCGGCCATGTCGATCTTTGCGTCGAACAGCAGGTATTCGTAGGCCGAGAGCCCTTGCACGACGACGCTGGACTTGGCCAGGCCGGCGGCGTCGATCTGCGGCTGGCTGTTGACCAGTTGCTCGACCTGGCGGCCCACGAGGTTTTTCTTGTCCGGCCAGAACTGTACCTGCCAGGCGCGGTTGCCCTCCGCCAGCGGCCCGATCAGTAGCGGCTGGAGTTCAGCCCAGGCTTTTTGTGCCTTGAGGAAATCGGCGCGGGCGGTTTCCAGGTTTTCCTTGCCCTGGCAGAACGCCAGGGCGCTAGTCGCCAGTTGGCGGTCGGCCTCGACCCAGCGACTGTAGGTCGGCAGGATCACCTGCTTGGCGATGGCGGCCGAGGTGACCGCTTGCGGGTCCTGGGGCGAGCAGGCACCCAGGGCGATGGCGGCGAGGCTGGTGAACAACAGCTTGGGACGGAACATGTCGGGCTCCCGTTTTTCGGAAAGTGCGTTTAAAGAGAGTTCAGGAAAGCCAACAGCGCAGCGCGCTGCTCGGCGTTGAATGCTAGAACCTGTCGCTGCGCCGCCTGGGCTTCGCCGCCATGCCAGAGCACGGCTTCGAGCAGGTTGCGGGCGCGACCGTCGTGGAGAAACTGGGTGTGGCCGTTGACGGTTTCGGTCAGGCCGATGCCCCACAGCGGCGGGGTCCGCCAGTCGCGGCCGCTGGCCTTGAATTCGCTGCGGTTGTCCGCCAAGCCTTCGCCCATGTCGTGCAGCAGCAGGTCGGTGTAGGGACGGATGACCTGGTTCGCCAGCTCGGGTTCGGCGGCATCGGCGGACGTGGTGTACTTGGGGGTGTGGCAGGACTGGCAACCGGCCTGGAAAAACAGGTTCTTGCCCGCCAGCACCTGGGCCGAACCCACCTCGCGGCGGGCCGGCACGGCGAGGTTGCGGCTGTAGAACAGCACCAGCCGCAGAATGTTGTCGCTGACTTCCGGTTCGCCCTCAGGGCCGTTGCCGTTGGGCGCGCGCTGGCAATCGAGCTGGGCCTGGGTGCAGTCGTCGAAGGGCCGCAGGCTGGTCGTCAGGCCCATGTCGCCGGAGAACGCATGGACGTTCTGTTGATTGAGGTTCGGTTGTCCGGCCTTCCAGCCGAAGCGCCCCGGCACGGTTTTTTGCTGGACGTCGTCCCAGACCATGTTCGGGCGACCGGCGATGCCGGTGTTCTCCCGCGCCTGTGACTCGGCATTGGCCAGGATGGCTGCATCGGGGATGGCCTCGAGCAGACCCAGGCCGATCATCGGCGGTGCGACACGGGCCGAAAATCGTGTGTCGGGGTGCATCGGGCCATAGCCCAGCTGGGTGATCTGCAGGCTCGGCTTGCGCAATTCGACGACGGTGCCGTCCTCGAAGCGCACCGGGACGGGAGAGTAATCGACCCTGACCTTGCCTTCCGGCGCGACGCCCGGCACGGACATGTCCTGCAATTGCCCGCCGTAGACCGGCTCCGGTACGACGCCGAGTTGTTCGATGAGCTTGGCGTAGGGCGGCGCATCGGGGATCGACAGGCGTACCAGCATCGACACCGCGCTGCTGGCATCCGGTGCCGGCGGATGGCCGCGACCGTCCTTGATGTGGCAGTTCTGGCAGGCGTTGGTATTGAACAGGGGGCCGAGGCCGTCCCGGGCGGTAGTGGTCGAGGGCGCGATGACCCAGGGACTGCGGAAAAAACTGTTGCCGACGCTGAAGTCCACGCGCCGCGAAGGCGGCAGATTGGCCGAGGGCAGCGAGAAGGCGTTCTGGTCGGCCTTGCGTACTGTCGCGCTGCCGCCGGATCTGGCTTCGCCGGGCTCGGCCTGGGTAAAACGCGGGGCGTCATCGCAAGCCGTCAGGCCCAGGGCCATGAACAGAGCGCACAAGCGAAGAGGCAACGACAGCATTGGAAATCCTGCGGGACGAGTGAAACGCGGGCGCAAAGTCTAACAGGGTGGGGGAGTTTGAATAAGAGGAATTATCGTTTGGTTCGAGGCAGATGTTTCAACCGCGTGGCGGTGGACGGCCTTTTTCGACTATCGCCCCCAAGGGAGCAATAGTCGAGGCACACGCAGCTATCGGGGATTATTCGGCGTTGCACAGCGCCAGGCAGTTATCCAGCATGCGGTTGGAGAAACCCCATTCGTTGTCATACCAGGCCAGTACCTTGAGCAGCTTGCCGCTGGCCTTGGTGTGGTTGGCATCGAAGATCGACGACAGCGGGTTGTGGTTGAAGTCGCTGGAGACCAGCGGCAGGGTGTTGTAGCCAAGGATCTTCGAATGCTGGCTGGCCTGCTTGAGCAGCGCGTTGACCTCATCGGCCGAAGCTTCGCGCTTGAGCTGCACGGTCAGGTCCACCAGCGACACGTTGATCACCGGCACGCGCACGGCCATGCCGGTCAGCTTGCCCGCCAGCTCCGGCAGCACCAGGCCTACCGCTTCGGCGGCGCCGGTCTTGCTCGGGATCATGTTCTGGGTGGCCGAACGGGCGCGGTACGGGTCGCTGTGATAGACGTCGGTCAGGTTCTGGTCGTTGGTGTAGGCATGGATGGTGGTCATCAGGCCGCTTTCGATACCCAGCTCGCGGTGCAGCACCTGGGCCACCGGGGCCAGGCAGTTGGTGGTGCACGAAGCGTTGGAAATGATCTGGTGGGACTGGCGCAGGATGTCATGGTTCACGCCATACACCACGGTCGCGTCGGCGCCCTTGGCCGGGGCCGAGATGATCACCTTGCGGGCGCCGGCGCTGATGTGCGCGGCGGCCTTGGCGCGGTCGGTGAACAGGCCGGTGCATTCGAACACGACGTCGATCTTTTCGGCGGCCCAGGGCAGTTCGGCCGGGTTGCGGATGGCACTGACCGCGATGCGGTCGCCATTGACCGTCAGGCTCTCGTGATCGTGCTGCACGTCGGCATCAAAGGTGCCGTGGACGGTGTCGAACTTGAGCAGGTGAGCATTGATCGCGCTGTCACCCAGGTCGTTGATGGCGACGATCTGCAAGTCGCGACGATAGCCTTGGGTATACAGTGCACGGAGGACGTTGCGGCCGATGCGGCCAAAACCATTGATTGCGATTCGAAGAGTCATTAACTGCGCCGCCGTCGATTTGTTGTTGGAATTACAAGATTATTCGCATAAAAATAGAAAACAAGCCTTTTTAGTGGCAATATTTTGTTTTATCTACAACGAGTGACCTGAATCAACTGGTCCGATTGGTCAGAAACCGTCTGTCGCCCTGTCTTTGCCGCGGTGTGCAACGGGCTTCTGACCAGCATAGACAATCAGGTCGCCACATCCGTTAGCCTGGAGTTCTACACATGCATCCCCGCGTACTTGAGGTCACCGAACGGCTTATCGCCCGCAGTCGCGCTACTCGCGAGGCTTACCTTGCACTGATCCGCGGTGCAGCCAGCGACGGTCCGATGCGCGGCAAGCTGCAATGCGCCAACTTCGCCCATGGCGTTGCCGGTTGCGGCACTGAAGACAAACATCACCTGCGGATGATGAACGCCGCCAACATCGCCATCGTGTCGTCCTATAACGACATGCTATCGGCCCACCAGCCGTACGAAACCTTCCCGGAACAAATCAAGAAAGCCCTGCGCGAGATCGGCTCGGTCGGCCAGTTCGCCGGCGGTACGCCAGCCATGTGCGATGGTGTGACCCAGGGCGAGGCGGGGATGGAGCTGAGCCTGCCGAGCCGCGAAGTGATCGCGTTGTCCACGGCGGTGGCGTTGTCCCACAACATGTTCGACGGTGCCTTGATGCTGGGCATCTGCGACAAGATCGTCCCGGGCCTGATGATGGGCGCGCTGCGCTTCGGTCATCTGCCGACGATCTTCGTGCCTGGCGGGCCGATGGTCTCGGGCATTTCCAACAAGGAAAAGGCCGATGTGCGCCAGCGCTACGCCGAAGGCAAGGCGACCCGCGAAGAGCTGCTGGAGTCGGAGATGAAGTCCTACCACAGCCCAGGTACCTGCACGTTCTACGGCACCGCCAACACCAACCAGTTGCTGATGGAAGTGATGGGCCTGCACTTGCCGGGCGCCTCGTTCGTCAACCCGAACACGCCGCTGCGCGATGCCCTGACCCGCGAAGCGGCGTTTCAGGTGACGCGCCTGACCATGCAGAGCGGCAACTTCATGCCCATCGGCGAAATCGTCGATGAGCGTTCGCTGGTCAACTCCATCGTTGCGCTGCACGCCACCGGTGGCTCCACCAACCACACCCTGCACATGCCGGCCATTGCCATGGCGGCGGGCATCCAGCTGACCTGGCAGGACATGGCCGACCTCTCCGAAGTGGTGCCGACCCTGAGCCACGTCTACCCGAACGGCAAGGCCGATATCAACCACTTCCAGGCGGCGGGCGGCATGTCGTTCCTGATTCGCGAACTGCTGGAAGCCGGCCTGCTCCACGAAAACGTCAACACCGTGATGGGCCATGGCCTGAGCCGTTACACCCAGGAACCGTTCCTGGAGGACGGCGAACTGGTCTGGCGCGATGGCCCGACCGAAAGTCTCGACGAAAGCATCCTGCGTCCGGTAGCCCGGGCTTTCTCGCCGGAAGGCGGGTTGCGGGTGATGGAAGGCAACCTGGGCCGGGGCGTGATGAAGGTCTCGGCCGTGGCTCTGGAAAACCAGGTCGTCGAAGCCCCGGCCATGGTGTTCCAGGACCAGCAGGACCTGGCCGATGCGTTCAAGGCCGGTCTGCTGGAGAAGGATTTTGTCGCGGTGATGCGCTTCCAGGGCCCACGCTCCAACGGCATGCCGGAGCTGCACAAGATGACGCCCTTTCTCGGCGTGCTGCAGGATCGCGGGTTCAAGGTGGCGCTGGTCACCGACGGGCGCATGTCCGGCGCATCGGGAAAAATCCCGGCGGCCATCCATGTCAGTCCCGAAGCCTATGTCGGCGGCGCGTTGGCTCGGGTGCGCGAGGGCGATATCATCCGTGTCGATGGCGTCAAAGGCACCTTGGAATTGAAGGTGGACGCCGAGGAATTCGCCGCGCGCGAACCGGCCAAGGGCCTGTTGGGCAACAACATTGGCACCGGTCGCGAGCTGTTCGGTTTCATGCGCATGGCCTTCAGCTCGGCAGAGCAGGGCGCCAGCGCCTTCACTTCTGCCCTGGAGACGCTTAATTGAAACTGGCTTTGGTCGGTGATATCGGTGGGACCAACGCACGTTTCGCGTTGTGGAAGAACCACAACCTGGAAAACATCCAGGTGCTGGCGACGGCGGATTACGCCTGCCCGGAAGATGCCATCAAGGTTTACCTGAGCGGGATGGGCATGGCGCCGGGTTCCATCGGCTCGGTGTGCCTGTCGGTGGCCGGTCCGGTGAGTGGCGATGAGTTTCGCTTCACCAACAATCACTGGCGCTTGAGCAACCTGGCGTTCTGCAAGACTTTGCAGGTGGAGAAGCTGCTGCTGGTCAACGATTTCTCCGCCATGGCCCTGGGCATGACCTGCTTGCGTCCCGATGAATACCGGGTCGTCTGCCAGGGCACGCCGGAGCCGATGCGCCCGGCGGTGGTGATCGGCCCGGGCACGGGGCTGGGCGTCGGTACGCTGCTGGACCTGGGCGAGGGCCGTTTCGCGGCGTTGCCGGGGGAGGGCGGGCATGTCGACCTGCCGATGAGCAGTCCGCGCGAGACCCAGCTCTGGCAGCACATCTACAACGAAATCGGCCACGTCAGCGCCGAAACGGCACTGAGCGGCAGCGGTCTGCCTCGTGTGTACCGGGCGATCTGCGCGGTGGACGGCCATGAGCCGGTGCTTGATACCCCCGAGTCGATCACCGCCGCCGGCCTGGCCGGCGACCCGGTCGCCCTGGAGGTGCTCGAACAATTCTGCCGTTGGCTGGGGCGCGTGGCGGGCAACAATGTGCTCACCGTGGGCGGGCGTGGTGGCGTGTACATCGTCGGCGGCGTGGTCCCGCGCTTTGCCGATTTTTTTGTCGAGAGCGGCTTCGCCAGATGCTTCGCCGACAAGGGCTGCATGAGCGATTATTTCAAAGGCATTCCGGTCTGGCTGGTGACGGCGCCGTATTCCGGCCTGATGGGCGCGGGCGTGGCGTTGGAGCAGTCCTCCGCAGTTTGAGATGCAGCCCTTGTGGGAGCGAGCCTGCTCGCGAAAGCGGTGTATCAGCCAGCATTTATGGCGACTGACATACCGCTTTCGCGAGCAGGCTCGCTCCCACAGGGGGTGTGGTGTGTTTGCAGATCCCGTCCATCAGGCATAATCGCCCCCAATTCAAACAACAAGGACGAGGCCCCGTGAGTTCAGTGAACAAATCGATTTTGCTGGTCGACGACGACCAGGAAATTCGCGAACTGCTGGACACTTACCTCAGTCGCGCGGGTTTCCAGGTGCGTACCACCCCCGATGGCGCCGGGTTTCGCCAGGCCCTCAACGAGGCGCCGAGCGACCTGGTGATCCTCGACGTGATGCTGCCCGACGAGGACGGCTTCAGCCTTTGCCGCTGGGTTCGCCAGCATCCACGCCAGGCCCATGTGCCGATCATCATGCTCACCGCCAGTTCCGACGAGGCCGATCGGGTCATCGGCCTGGAGCTGGGGGCGGATGATTATCTGGGCAAGCCGTTCAGTCCTCGCGAATTGCAGGCGCGCATCAAGGCCTTGCTGCGACGGGCGCAGTTCGGCCAGGAGCGATCCGGCGGCGAAGTGCTGGCCTTTGATGAGTGGCGGCTGGACATGGTCAGCCACCGGCTGTTCCATGCCGATGGCGAAGAGGTCATCCTGTCGGGTGCCGATTTTGCCTTGCTCAAGCTGTTCCTCGATCATCCACAGGAAATCCTCGACCGCGACACCATCGGCAACGCCACCCGAGGGCGTGAATTGATGCCGCTGGACCGGATTGTCGACATGGCGGTCAGTCGCTTGCGCCAGCGCCTGCGCGATACCGACAAGCCGCCCCGATTGATCCGCACGGTGCGCGGCAGCGGTTATCAACTGGCGGCCAGTGTGGTTGCCAGCAATGGTCATTGAGGGAATCCGCAAGATTGCCCGACGGGTGCCCGTGCCGCGCTCGTTGCTCGGACGGATGCTGCTGCTGACGCTGCTGGTGGTGCTGTTCGCCCAGACGCTGTCGAGCCTGATCTGGGTTTCGCAACTGCGCGCCACGCAGCTCGAAGGCCTGGTCACCAGCGCCCGCAGCCTGGCTCACTCGATGACCGCCACCGTGACCTACTTGCGTTCGCTGCCGGTGGCCTATCGGCCGTTGGTGCTGGACCAGTTGCGCAGCATGGGCGGCACGCGGTTTGTCGTTACGCTCAATGACAAGCCGCTGGGCATGGATGTGCTGCCGGTCACGCCGCGCAAACTGGCGGTGCTCAAGGCCGTGGACGATGTGCTGCGCCGCTCCCTGGGCAATAACGCCGACATCTCCGTCAAGTTTGTCAGCCCCGAAGACCTGCGGATCTTCAACGGCGGGCTCAAGCTTGATGAGCTTCCCCGTTCGTGGGCTCACTACGCCCTGACGCTCGAGCCGGTGAACCCGCCGGTACTGGTCACGCAGATCCAGATGGCGCCGGGCGAATGGCTGTACATCGCCTCGCTGCTGCCCGAACCCTATACCAGTCTCGAAGAGCAGGACCTGCCCAAGCAGCAGGTGGGCTTCATCGTGCTCACCAGTAGCCTGTTGCTGTTGTTCATCGGCTTGCTGGTGCATTGGCAGAGCCGGCCGCTCAAGCGCTTGGCCCGTGCCGCGCGGGACATGTCCCTGGGCGCTGAAGTGCAGCCTGTGGCCGAGGGCGGCGGCAGCGAAGTGGTGGAGGTGGGGCGTGCGTTCAATGCCATGCGCGAGCGTATCAGCCGCTACCTGACCGAGCGCAGCCAGTTGTTCAGCGCGATTTCCCATGACCTGCGCACGCCGATCACCCGCCTGCGGCTGCGGGTCGAGTTGCTGGAGGATGAAAATCTGCAGGCCAAGTTCGGCCGCGACCTCGACGAGCTGGAGCTGCTGGTCAAGGGCGCGCTGCAATGCGTCAAGGACACCGATATCCACGAGAACATCGAGCCGGTCGACCTCAATCACGTGCTCGATTGCCTGGTGGAGCCTTACCTGGCGCCCCACGGCAACGGCCGGGTGACCCAGGATGGCCGGGCGTTGGCACCGTACCCCGGCAAACCGCTGGCCCTTAAGCGCTGCATCGGCAACCTGATCGACAACGCCTTGAAATACGGGCAGAGGGCCCACTTGCACATCGACGATGATGAAAACGCCTTCATCCTGCACGTTGACGATGAAGGCCCTGGCGTACCGGAACAACGCCTCGAACAGGTCTTCGAACCGCACTTTCGCCTGGCCGGGCAGCAGCAGGGATATGGCCTGGGGCTGGGCATCGCGCGCAACATTGCCCACAGCCATGGCGGCGAGGTGAGCCTGCAGAACCTGCGCGAGGGCGGGTTGCGGGTGACGTTGCAGTTGCCTCGCAGTGTGGATTAGCGGCACCGCGTCATCGTTCTTCGCGAGCAGGCTCGCTCCCACATTGATCTTCGGCGTTCACAAATCCCCTGTGGGAGCGAGCCTGCTCGCGAAGGCGTCAGTCGTCTCGATACTTCTCTCAGCTGAATGTCACAAGCCGGTGACATAACTCGCCCCTTTCGTTACCTGTCGCCCATCCCGCCTTGTTTAGACTCCTTGCGTCAAAACAACAAAAAAGGTACCTCGATGGACACCTTCCAACCGGCGTTCAGCAGTTGGCTGAATGCGCCTGCCCATCAGCAGTGGCTCGCCGCCGAAGGTTTGCGGCTGCTGGCGTTCGCCAAGGCTTCGAAGCTGCCGGACGGTTTCGGCAACCTGGACGAGCTGGGTCGCCTGCCGGCCGGTGCGCGGGCCGAGACCATGAACACCGCACGCATGACCCACAGCTTCGCCATGGCCCACATCCAGGGCCTGCCGGGGTTCGCCGAGCTGGTGGATCATGGCGTCCAGGCCCTCGGCGGCCCGCTGCGCGATGCCGAACATGGCGGCTGGTTCGCCATGGCTGATCCCGATGCCAGCGACACCGGCAAGGCGGCTTACCTGCATGCTTTTGTGGCCCTGGCCGCCAGCTCCGCGGTAGTCGCCCAACGCCCCGGCGCCGAGGCATTGCTCAAGGAAGCGGTGCGGGTTATCGACGAGCATTTCTGGTGTGAAGAAGAGGGCGCCCTGCGCGAGTCCTTCAACCGCGACTGGAGCGAGGAGGAAGCCTATCGCGGCGCCAACAGCAACATGCACGCCACCGAAGCCTTCCTGGCCCTGGCCGACGCCACGGACGACCCGCGCTGGTTGGCCCGCGCGCTGCGTATCGTCGAGCGGGTCATCCATGGTCATGCGGCCGCCAACGACTACATGGTGGTGGAGCATTTCGACCGCGACTGGCAACCGCTGCGCGAGTACAACCAGGACAATCCCGCCGATGGCTTCCGCCCCTACGGCACCACGCCCGGTCATGGTTTCGAATGGGCGCGGCTGCTGCTGCATCTGGAAGCCGCGCGCGTGCAGATCGGCATGCTGACACCGGGCTGGCTGGCCCAGGATGCGCAGAAACTTTTCGATCAGAATTGCCGCCATGGCTGGGACATCGATGGCGCGCCCGGCATCGTCTACACGCTGGACTGGGACAATCGCGCCGTGGTTCGCCATCGCCTGCACTGGGTGCACGCCGAAGCGGCAGCGGCGGCCAGTGCCTTGCTCAAACGTACCGACGAGGCGCAATACGAAGTCTGGTACCGGCGCTTCTGGGAGTTTTGTGACAAACATTTCATCGACCGCTGCAACGGCAGCTGGCATCACGAGCTGGACCCGCAGAACCGCCCCAGCGCCGACATCTGGCCGGGCAAACCGGACCTTTATCACGCCTGGCAAGCGGTGCTGATACCACGCTTGCCATTGGCGCCGAGCATGGCGTCGGCCCTGGCGCGATTATCCGATCCTGCACCTGTGTAACCATGTCGTGACATACACGCGTCCCTTCGTTACCTGCGAAGGGATTGCCCCTGATTAGAATCCATGCAGCGCAAGCACCAGACTTGCATGCATAACAACAAGAAAGGTACTTCTAGATGAATGCGATTTCTCGCCTCGCTACTGTCATTTCTCTTGCTTCCTTGCTTCCCGTCGCAGCATTCCCCGTCAGCGCCCTGGCCGCCGAATCGAAAGGTTCCGTGGAAGTCGTCCACTGGTGGACGTCGGGTGGTGAAAAAGCCGCGGTCGATGTGCTCAAGGCCCAGGTAGAAAAAGACGGCTTTACCTGGAAGGACGGCGCTGTCGCCGGCGGCGGCGGTTCCACCGCCATGACCGTGCTCAAGAGCCGTGCCGTGGCCGGCAACCCACCGGGCGTAGCCCAGATCAAAGGTCCGGACATCCAGGAATGGGCGTCCACCGGCCTGCTTGATACCGACATCCTGGAAGACGTTGCCAAAGCGGAGAAGTGGGACAGCCTGCTCGACAAGAAAGTCTCCGACACCGTGAAGTACGAAGGTGATTACGTCGCCGTGCCGGTGAACATCCACCGCGTCAACTGGCTGTGGATCAACCCGGAAGTCTTCAAGAAAGCCGGCATCACCAAGAACCCGACCACCCTCGAAGAATTCTACGCTGCCGGTGACAAGCTCAAGGCCGCGGGCTTCATTCCCCTGGCCCACGGCGGCCAGCCATGGCAGGACAGCACCGTGTTCGAAGCGGTGGTGCTTTCGGTGATGGGCGTCGATGGCTACAAGAAAGCCCTGGTCGACCTGGACAACAAGGCGCTGACCGGTCCGGAAATGGTCAAGGCGCTGACCGAGCTGAAAAAGGTCGCGACCTACATGGATCCCGATGGCAAGGGCCAGGACTGGAACCTGGAAGCGGCCAAGGTCATCAATGGCAAGGCCGGCATGCAGATCATGGGTGACTGGGCCAAGAGCGAGTGGACCGCGGCCAAGAAAGTCGCCGGCAAGGACTACGAGTGCGTAGCGTTCCCGGGCACCGACAAAGCCTTCACCTACAACATCGACTCCCTGGCGGTGTTCAAGCAGAAGGACGCAGGCACTTCGGCGGGGCAGCAAGATATCGCCAAGGTCGTGCTGGGTGAGAACTTCCAGAAAGTCTTCAGCATCAACAAGGGCTCGATCCCGGTGCGTAACGACATGCTGGGCGACATGGCCAAGTACGGTTTCGACTCGTGCGCCCAGACCGCCGCCAAGGACTTCCTGGCAGATGCCAAGAGCGGCGGCCTGCAACCAAGCATGGCGCACAACATGGCGACCACGCTGGCGGTGCAGGGCGCGTTCTTCGATGTCGTGACCAACTACATCAACGACCCGAAAGCCGACCCGGCCGATGCTGCCAAGAAATTGGGCGCAGCGGTTCAGTCTGCGAAGTAATTAGCGCCGCGGTCCCTTGTGGGAGCGAGCTTGCTCGCGATGGCGGAGTGTCAGGCAGCAAATGAGTGAGCTGACACACTGCCATCGCGAGCAAGCTCGCTCCCACAAAGGGAGGCCCTTGTAACCTAGTTTTTGGATTTTCCCATGAGTTCTGTTGCTGTGTTCAGCAAGGCCTCGCCGTTCGATGCATTGCAGCGCTGGCTACCAAAACTGGTGCTGGCGCCGAGCATGTTCATCGTCCTGGTGGGCTTCTATGGCTACATCTTGTGGACGTTCGTCCTGTCGTTCACCACGTCGACCTTCCTGCCTACCTATAAATGGGCCGGCCTGGCGCAATACGCACGGCTTTGGGACAACGACCGCTGGTGGGTGGCGAGCAAGAACCTGGCAGTCTTTGGTGGCATGTTCATTGGTATCACCCTGGTGATCGGCGTGCTGCTGGCGGTGTTCCTCGACCAGCGTATTCGCCGCGAAGGGTTCATCCGCACCATTTACCTGTACCCGATGGCGCTCTCGATGATCGTCACCGGTACCGCCTGGAAATGGCTGCTCAACCCGGGCATGGGCCTGGACAAATTGTTGCGCGACTGGGGTTGGGAAGGCTTTCGCCTGGACTGGCTGATCGACCCCGATCGCGTGGTGTACTGCCTGGTGATCGCTGCCGTATGGCAGGCCTCGGGTTTCATCATGGCGATGTTCCTGGCCGGCCTGCGGGGCGTTGATCAATCGATCATCCGTGCCGCGCAGATCGATGGCGCGAGCATGCCGCGCATCTACTGGAAAGTGGTGCTGCCAAGCCTGCGTCCAGTGTTCTTCAGTGCCGTGATGATCCTGGCGCATATCGCGATCAAGAGTTTCGACCTGGTGGCGGCGATGACAGCTGGTGGTCCGGGGTATTCCTCCGACCTGCCTGCCATGTTCATGTATTCCTTCACGTTCAGTCGCGGCCAGATGGGCATGGGCTCGGCCAGTGCAATCCTGATGCTCGGTGCGATCCTCGCGATCATCGTGCCTTACCTGTATTCCGAGCTGAGGGCCAAGCGTCATGACTAGTCTCGCTGCGAAACCTTCCATCAGCCTGAGCCGCATCGCGATCTACGCAGTGTTGATTCTCGCGGTACTGCTTTACCTGGTGCCGTTAGTGGTCATGCTGTTGACCAGCTTCAAGACGCCGGAAGACATCAGCACCGGTAACTTGCTGAGCTGGCCGACCGTGGTCAGCGGCATCGGCTGGGTCAAGGCCTGGGCCACGGTCAACGGCTACTTCTGGAACTCGATCAAGATCACCGTGCCGGCCGTGCTGATTTCCACCGCCATCGGCGCGTTGAACGGTTATGTGCTGTCGATGTGGCGCTTCCGTGGCTCGCAGTTGTTCTTCGGCCTGTTGCTGTTCGGTTGCTTCCTGCCGTTCCAGACCGTGCTGCTGCCGGCCTCGTTCACCCTCGGCAAGATGGGCCTGGCCAGCACCACCACCGGCCTGGTGTTTGTCCACGTCGTCTACGGCCTGGCGTTCACCACGCTGTTCTTCCGCAACTACTACGTGAGCATTCCCGACGCGTTGGTGAAGGCTGCGCGCCTCGATGGGGCCGGGTTCTTCACGATCTTCCGGCGGATCATCCTGCCGATGTCGACGCCGATCATCATGGTCTGCCTGATCTGGCAGTTCACCCAGATCTGGAACGACTTCCTCTTTGGCGTGGTGTTCTCCAGCGGTGACTCCCAGCCCATCACGGTGGCGTTGAACAACCTGGTCAACACCAGCACCGGGGCCAAGGAATATAACGTGGACATGGCGGCGGCGATGATCGCCGGGCTGCCGACCCTGCTGGTCTATGTGATCGCAGGCAAGTATTTCGTGCGCGGCCTCACGGCTGGCGCGGTCAAGGGGTAATCATGGCTACGCTTGAACTTCGCAATGTAAACAAGACCTACGGCGCGGGCCTGCCCGACACCTTGAAAGACATCCAATTGTCGATCAAGGAAGGCGAATTCCTGATTCTGGTCGGCCCTTCGGGTTGCGGCAAGTCGACCCTGATGAACTGCATCGCCGGCCTCGAGACCATCACGGGCGGCGCGATCATGATCGGCGACCAGGACGTCAGCGGCATGAGCCCGAAGGATCGCGACATCGCCATGGTGTTCCAGTCCTACGCGCTGTACCCGACCATGAGCGTGCGCGAGAACATCGAGTTCGGCCTGAAGATTCGCAAGATGAAACAGGCGGACATCAACGAAGAAGTGGCGCGAGTGGCCAAGCTGTTGCAGATCGAGCACTTGCTCAACCGCAAGCCCGGGCAGCTCTCCGGCGGGCAGCAGCAGCGTGTCGCGATGGGCCGGGCCCTGGCGCGGCGGCCGAAGATCTACCTGTTCGACGAGCCGCTGTCCAACCTCGACGCCAAGCTGCGGGTCGAGATGCGCACCGAAATGAAACTGATGCACCAGCGACTGAAGACCACCACGGTCTACGTGACCCACGACCAGATCGAAGCCATGACCCTGGGCGACAAAGTGGCGGTGATGAAGGACGGGATCATCCAGCAGTTCGGTACGCCGAAGGACATCTACAACAACCCGGCCAACCTGTTCGTGGCGAGTTTCATCGGTTCGCCGCCGATGAACTTCATCCCGCTGCGCCTGCAACGCAAGGACGGTCGCCTGCTGGCCTTGCTCGACAGCGGCCAGGCCCGTTGCGAGTTGCCGCTGGGCATGCAGGACGCCGGTTTGGAAGATCGCGAAGTGATCCTCGGCCTGCGTCCGGAGCAGATCGTGCTGGCGGGCAACGAGCCGAACGGCCTGCCGACCATCCGCGCCGAAGTCCAGGTCACCGAGCCCACCGGTCCGGACACCCTGGTGTTCGTCAATCTCAACGACACCAAGGTCTGCTGCCGACTGGCACCGGACGTGGCGCCGTCGCCGGGAGAGACCCTGACGTTGCAATTCGATCCATCGAAAGTGCTGCTGTTCGATGCCAAGTCCGGCGAGCGCCTGGGCGTGGCCGCGCAACCGTCGATGGAAGCCCGGGCCGACAATGTGGCGCAGTTCAAAGGCCGCTGATGAACAAAGGTGGGGGCAGCAAGCCTGCTTCCACACAAAAGGAGTATGCGATGGGTGGGGACATTCATCGCAATCGTTGTAAACCGCGTTAGATAAAAACAGTTAATAACAATAAAGACGAGGATGTAGGGATGAAGAAGAAGAACAATGCCCAGCTTATCTGCCAGTTGTCAGCCGTTGCGGCGATGATGCTGGCCGGTAGCGCACACGCAGCCGACGCGTTCAGCGCCGACTCGAAGTGGATGACGGGCGACTGGGGCGGTGAACGGACCAAGCTGATCGAGCAAGGTATCGATATCAAGGCGGATTTCGTCGGTGAGATGGGTGCCAACCTCGACGGGGGCTACAACGATGACAAGACCGCGCGCTGGTCCCAGCAGTTTGGCCTGGGCGTAGCTCTTGACCTGGAGAAACTGGCAGGCTGGAACGATACGGAAGCCAAGATTCAATTCACTCGCCGGGACGGTCGCAACATCTCCAACGACCGTATCGGTGATCCACGTGCCGGCACCCTCAGTTCCTCCCAGGAAGTCTGGGGCCGTGGGCAGACTACCCGTCTGACCCAGTTGTGGATCAAGCAGAAGTACTTCGACAGCAAGCTGGATGTCAAAGCCGGTTACTTCGGTGAAGGCGAAGACTTCAACACCTTCCCGTGCGAGTTCCAGAACCTGGCGTTCTGCGGTTCGCAAGCGGGTAACTGGGCGACCGGCATCTGGTACAACTGGCCGATCATGCAGGCGGCGATCCGGGTTAAATACAACCTCACGCCTGAGCTCTATGCGCAAATTGGTGCCTACAACCAGAACCCTTCGCAACTGGAAAACAACAACCGCTACAAGCTCAGCGGCAGCGGCACCAAGGGCACTCTGATTCCGGTCGAGTTGGTCTGGTCGCCGAAGCTCAATAACCTGCCGGGCGAATACCGCGTCGGTTACTACAAGAGCACGGCCAAGGCTGACGATGTGCGTGAAGACATCAACGGCGATGACGCCGCGACCACTGGCAACGCCTATCGTAGCCACAGCAGCAAACATGGCTACTGGCTCGTCGTGCAGCAGCAGCTCACCACTCACAATGGCGATGCTTCCCGCGGCCTGAACATCGCGGCCAACGCTACCGTCCACGACAAGGACACCAACGTCGTCGACAACTACCAGTCGCTGATGTTCGTGTACAAGGGGCCGTTCGATGCGCGTCCGAAGGACGACGTTGGTATCGGTTTCGCCCGTATCCATGTCAACGAGGACGTCAAGAAAAACGCCGAGCTGACCAACGCCGCCAATGGCGTCAGCGACTACGACGATCCACTGTTCGCGCCGTTGCGTAGCACTGAGTACAACTACGAAATCAACTACGGCTTCCATGTCACCAACTGGCTGACCGTGCGTCCGAACCTGCAATACGTGACTCACCCGGGTGGTGTCGATGAAGTCGACAACGCGCTGGTGGCCGGCCTGAAAATTCAGTCGGTGTTCTAACGCTGTTGCGATAAGCTCCTCTCTATGTGCGCATATTTGCGGACGGCCAAGGCTGTCCGCTTTTTTTTGCGGGGGGCGTTTGGTTGCGCGCGGAACCCGTGGCGAGGGAGCTTGCTCCCGCTGGGTCGCGAAGCGACCCCAAAGCCATTCACTGCGGTGCTTCAGCCAGACCGCATGTGCCTCGTTCACGACTGCTTCGCAGCCGAGCGGGAGCAAGCTCCCTCGCCACAAAGGCAGATGAGCGACTCAATGATTTCCAGGACCGCGACCCATGTATGAGCATCCACTACAACGCTTTTTCAGATCCTTGCGCGAGCGTCCGGTGTTTGCGTGGGAGCGCTATCAGCAGCGCGATGTGTTGGTGATCGACCACCCGTTGTGCCAGGCGGTGTTCAGTCGCCAGGGCGCGCAGCTGCTGCACTTCCAGCCGCGCGGGCAGAAGCCGTGGTTGTGGTGTGCAGCCAGGTGGCCGCAAGTCGGGGCGATTCGCGGCGGGGTGCCGGTGTGTTGGCCATGGTATGGCCGTCATCCGAGTGAAAACGCCTGGCCCTCCCATGGTTGGGCGCGGCTGATCGACTGGAAATTGCTCGACAGCAGCAGCGACGAAGAGGGCGTCCACCTGCATTGGCAATTGCAATTGTGTGACTGGCAGGTGGACCTGCATGCCGACCTTGGTGAGCGCATGGAACTGCGCTTGAGCACCGAGCATCAGGACAGCCTGCCCTGCCAGTTGAGCCAGGCCTTGCACGCCTATTGGCGTATTGGTGACGTTGGCGAGGTAGCGCTGTCTGGCCTCGACGGCGCCCAGGGTTACGATCAGTTGAACCGGGCGGTTTGCCAGCAGGAAGGCGAGTTGCGGGTGGAGGGGGGCTGCCAACGAGTGTTCCAGCATGAGGGCGAATTGCAGCTCAAGGATCACGCCTGGCAACGCGAGCTGCGCATCGACACCGGCGACAGCGCCGATACGGTGGTGTGGCATCCCGGCGCACGGCCACTGTTGGGTGTGAGCTGGGATGAAGTGAGTGAGTTCGTCTGCGTCGAAGCGGCCAGCGGCGGTACCGGGAGCCTGTGCCTGGCGCCGGGTGAGCGGGCGCATTTGAGTTTGCAGGCGCGGGTGGGGGCTTGATTCAGAAGTGCCGGCCTCTTCGCGAGCAGGCTCGCTCCCACAATAGATCTTTGACGTTCACATAGACCTCTGTGGGAGCGAGCCTGCTCGTGAAGAGGGAATGTCAGGTGCCTAGGTTTTGAATCGAATCAGTTGAACTCATCCCCAACCGGATATCGGCTGGCATTCAGGCTTTCCTTGATCTTGCGCAAATGCGGTTGGAAATCCACGCCCCGGCGCAGGGTCATGCCGGTGGCGAGCACATCGAGCACGGTGAGCTGGATGATCCGCGACGTCATCGGCATGTAGATGTCGGTGTCTTCCGGCAAAGGGATGTTCAGGCTCAAGGTGCTCGCCTTGGCCAGCGGCGAGCCCTCGGCGGTCAGGCCGAGCACCGATGCGCCGTTTTCCCGGGCGATGCGCGCCACTTCCACCAGTTCGCGGGTACGCCCGGTGTAGGAAATGATCACGAACAGCTCGCCGGTATGGGCCACCGAGGCGATCATGCGCTGCATCAGCACATCGGCATGGGCGGTCACCGCCAGGTTGAAGCGGAAAAACTTGTGCTGGGCATCCAGCGCCACGGGGGCCGAGGCGCCGAGGCCGAAGAAGTGGATCTGGCGGGCCTGGATCAGCAGATCCACGGCGCGACTGATCAAATTTGGATCAAGGGCCTGGCAGGCGCTGTCCAATGAAGCGATGGCACTGCCGAATATTTTGCGGGTATAGGCTTCCGGATTGTCATCGGCCTCGACCGCACGACTGACATAGGCCGCGCCGCTGGCCAGGCTCTGGGCCAGTTGCAGCTTGAGTTCCGGATAGCCGCTGACGCCGAACGAGCGGCAGAAGCGGTTGACGGTCGGTTCGCTGACCGAAGCGGCCTGGGCGAGGGCGGCGATGCTGAAGCGGGTCGCCTGCTGCGGATTGAGCAGGATCACCTCGGCCACCTTGCGTTCGGCCTTGTTCAGGTCTTCCAGGCGACTCTGGATCTGCTCCAGTAGATTTCGCACGCGGTCCATACAAGATTCCTAGAGAAACGGGTCTTTGATACGACCCTTGGCGGTGGCCTATCCTACTGATGGCTCCGACGGACCACCACTCGGAATCGGTATTTTCGAAAAATGTTGTGGTTATTACTACATTTTTCCTTGAGTGATACCTTGAAAAAAGGTATTTGTAGTTTAACTTGATAAAAGAACAAACATCATGCATTCGATTACGGTTGAACCGTGCACCTTCGCCTTGTTCGGCGCCTTGGGCGACCTGGCGTTGCGCAAGCTGTTTCCTGCCCTTTATCAGCTCGACGGTGCCGGCCTGTTGCATGAGGACACGCGAATCTTCGCGCTGGCCCGCGAGCCTGGTAGCGAACAGCAGCACCTGACGTTCATCGCGACCGAGCTGCGTCGCTATGTGGGCGAAAAAGACCTCGACGAAACCGTGATCGAGCGCTTCCTGGCGCGGCTGACGTATCTGCATGTGGATTTTCTCAAGGCTGACGATTACGTCGCGCTCGCCGAGCAGGTCGGCCAGGCCCAGCAGCAAGTCATCGCCTATTTCGCCACGCCGGCGGCGGTCTACGGCGCGATCTGCGAGAACCTGGCGAAAGTCGGCTTGAGCGAGAACACCCGCGTCGTATTGGAAAAACCCATCGGTTCGGACCTGGAATCGTCACGCAAGGTCAACGACGCCGTGGCGCAGTTCTTC
This sequence comes from Pseudomonas sp. R1-15, assembly GCF_051132085.1. Classification (NCBI taxonomy): domain Bacteria; kingdom Pseudomonadati; phylum Pseudomonadota; class Gammaproteobacteria; order Pseudomonadales; family Pseudomonadaceae; genus Pseudomonas; species Pseudomonas sp. R1-15. Next base: position 1,368,915 of record NZ_CP071660.1, read on the forward strand.
CCGGAGAACCGCACTTACCGTATCGACCATTACCTGGGCAAGGAAACGGTCCAGAACCTGATCGCGTTGCGTTTCGCCAACAGCCTGTTCGAAACCCAGTGGAACCAGAATTACATCTCCCACGTGGAAATTACCGTGGCCGAGAAGGTCGGCATTGAAGGCCGCTGGGGCTATTTCGACAAGGCCGGGCAACTGCGCGACATGATCCAGAACCACTTGCTCCAGTTGCTGTGTCTGATCGCCATGGACCCGCCGGCCGACCTGTCGGCCGACAGCATCCGTGACGAGAAGGTCAAGGTGCTCAAGGCCCTCGCACCGATCAGCCCGGAAGGCTTGACCACACAAGTGGTGCGCGGCCAGTACATCGCCGGCCACAGTGAAGGCAAGGCCGTCCCCGGCTACCTGGAAGAACCCAATTCCAATACCCAGAGCGACACCGAGACGTTCGTCGCCCTGCGCGCCGACATTCGCAACTGGCGCTGGGCCGGTGTTCCGTTTTACCTGCGTACCGGCAAGCGCATGCCGCAGAAGCTGTCGCAGATCGTGATTCACTTCAAGGAACCGTCCCACTACATCTTCGCCCCCGAGCAGCGTCTGCAGATCAGCAACAAACTGATCATCCGCCTGCAACCGGACGAAGGCATTTCCTTGCGCGTGATGACCAAGGAGCAAGGCCTGGACAAGGGCATGCAATTGCGCAGCGGTCCGCTGCAACTGAACTTCTCCGACACCTATCGCAGCGCGCGGATTCCCGATGCCTACGAGCGGTTGTTGCTGGAGGTCATGAATGGCAATCAGAACCTGTTTGTCCGTAAAGATGAAATCGAAGCCGCGTGGACGTGGTGCGACCAGCTGATTGCCGGCTGGAAAAAGTCCGGTGATGCGCCCAAGCCGTATGCCGCCGGGTCATGGGGACCGATGAGCTCCATCGCACTGATCACGCGGGATGGGAGGTCATGGTATGGCGATATCTGAATTGAAACTGCCCGAGGGCGTCACGGCCCTTGAGTTCAAGAGCCCGGTGCTGCTGGCGGAAAACCTCGCGCTGAACGTGGCGCAGCAGTTGCGCGCGGCAATCGACACTCGCGGTGCGGCGACTTTGGTGGTGTCTGGCGGTCGTAGCCCGGTGGCATTTTTCCAGAACCTGTCCAAGCAGACGCTGGACTGGTCAAAGGTGGTGGTGAGCCTGGCCGATGAGCGCTGGGTGCCGGTAGAACACGCCGACAGCAATGCCGGTCTGCTCAAGCGTTACCTGCTTCAGGGCGCGGCGGCCAAGGCGCAGTTCCTGAGCCTGTACAGCGCCAGCGCCAACCTGGAGGCCGCGGCCGAACAGGCGGATCGTCTGTTGGCCGAGCTGCCGCCGATTGATGTGCTGGTACTAGGCATGGGGGACGACGGGCATACCGCCTCGCTGTTTCCCGACAGCCCGAACCTGGCCGAGGCCCTGGATGAAAAGGGCGCTCGCCGTTGCTGGCCGATGCTCGCGCCAACCGTCCCGCACCAGCGCCTGACCATGAGCCGCGCGTTGCTGGCTTCGGCCAGGCATAAGGTGCTGTCGATTTCCGGTCAATCGAAGTTGACCACCCTGAACGCCGCGACGGCCGGTGACAACGTCGCCGAAATGCCGATCCGCGCGTTTTTGCAACCTACGTTAGAGATTTACTGGTGCCCATGAACCAAGGATCAGCCGCTATGACAAACCCATCCCCGACCGTTTCCATGGCGGACAAAGTAACGCTGATCGACAGCCTCTGCGCCAAGGCGCGGATCTTGCCGGTGATCACCATTGCCCGTGAGCAGGACATCCTGCCGCTGGCCGATGCCCTGGCCGCCGGTGGCCTGACGGCGCTGGAAGTGACCTTGCGCTCGCAATACGGCCTCAAGGCCATCCAGGTGCTGCGCGAGCAGCGTCCGGAACTGGTGACCGGCGCTGGCACGGTGCTCGATCGCCATATGCTGGCCGCCGCCGAGGCCGCCGGTTCGCAATTCATCGTGACGCCGGGTATTACTCGCGACTTGCTGGAGGCTAGCGTCCAGAGCCCGATTCCGTTGTTGCCGGGGATCAGCAATGCCTCGGGCATCATGGAAGGCTACGGGCTGGGCTATCGCCGCTTCAAGTTGTTCCCGGCGGAAGTCAGCGGTGGCGTGGCTGCCATCAAGGCCCTGGGCGGCCCCTTCGGCGAAGTGAAATTCTGCCCGACTGGCGGCGTCAGTCCGGCCAATATCAAGAGCTACATGGCGTTGAAAAACGTGATGTGCGTGGGCGGCAGCTGGATGCTGGATCCGGAGTGGATCAAGAACGGCGACTGGGCCCGCATCCAGGAGTGCACCGCCGAGGCCCTGGCGCTGCTGGACTGATTGTCTTACCGAACTTCGTTGTGTGTTCTACGGCTTTACGGTGCGCTTGGTCGGCGCACCGTTTTTTTTTTTGCCTGTTGTTTCACTGCGCATCCCCGTGGCGAGGGAGCTTGCTCCCGCTGGGCTGTGAAACAGCCCCAATCAGCACGAACGAGATTGGCCTGACTCACCGAGGTGATAGTTCAAGGGGCTGCTGCGCAGCCCAGCGGGAGCAAGCTCCCTCGCCACGGGTTATGTGTTGCTCAGGTGGATAAGCGCCTCGGTCAACCGCTCGATATCCCGTGCCAAGGTAATCAACCCAGGCGTGATGCGGATGCACGGGCCGACGCTGGTCTTGCGCACCACGGTAAAAATCCCATGTTCTTTCAGCAGCCGATCGGCCATGACTTGCTGATCGGAGTGGGCGGTGAAGCGCATCGAGGTGATGCCGCAATAGAGCCGCCGGTCGTCCGGAGTCATGACTTCGATGCCGGGCACATCCCGCACGGCGTTCACCCACAGGTCCCGCAAGTAGCAGAGCCGGGCACCTTTGGCCGATGCGCCGCCCAGGGTGCGGTGTTCTTCAAAGACCAATGGCAGCGTCAGCAGGGCAGGGATGTTGGGCGTGCTGTGGGGTGTGCGTGAGCGCACATCGGTGGCGGGGTAATTGGTTTCGTCCATGTCCGGATCGATGTCGACCAGCCGCTCTGGAGCGATATAGAGAAAGCCCAGGGCCAGCGGGCCGCCAATCCACTTCTGCAAGTTGAAACCGGCAAACTGGATACCCAGCTTCTTCAGATTGAACTCGATCTGACCCAGGGCGTGCGCGCCGTCGAGAATGATGTCGACATCGAACTCCCGCGCCGCCTCGGCAATCGCCTTGATCGGCATGACGAGGCCGGTCAGGTGGTTGACGTAAGTCAGCGCCATCAGCTTGAGGCGCGGGTAACGAATGAAGGTTTCCCGATAGGTGCCTACCAGGCTTTCGAAACTGGCGGGATGCGGGTGCACCAGCTCGATGATCTGCGCCCCTCGCTGGCGAGCCAGCCAGCGCATCGCGCTTTTGACTGACTCGTACTCGACGTCGCTTATCAGCACCTGGTCGCCAGGCTTGAGGCCGTTGTAATTGCGAATCAGCGTCTGCAGGGCGTCCACCGCGCTGGTGGCCAGCGCCACGGTAGAGGAGGGGACGTGAATCAGTTGCGCTACCTGCCGGCGGATGGCCTCGCTGTGCTCCCGGTCGAAATGCTGACGCACGTACACCGAGTTGCTGCGATTGACGAATTCGATGTTGCGCTGGTACTCCTCGACCACGGTACGCGACATCCGCCCGAAGTAGCCGTTTTCCAGGTTGAGCGGGCCCTCGGGCTCGACGTCGTAGCGGTCGACGAAGGTCTGCCAGAAAGCTTCGTCATGGGCGCGCAGGGTGTTTTCGGGCATGGGCGGATTCAGTCGGTCAATGGCGTGGTTTGGGCAGGCCGTGTTTGGCGCGCAGCGGATCCAGCAGGTCCGACAGACCGTTGTGGTCGATCTCCTGCATCAGCGCCAGCAAAGCGCCCAATTCTCCGTGGGGAAAACCCTCCCGGGCAAACCAGTTAAGGTACTGGCCCGGCAGGTCGGCGAGGATTCGGCCCTTGTATTTGCCGAAGGGCATCTGGCGCGTCACCAGCAGTTCAAGCTTTTGCGGATTCATGGCGATTTGTCTTGATAGGAACCATCGGCAAAATACAGGCATTCTGCATGCAGGCCAAATGACAGATCATGCAAATAACGCGGATACAGATTTTTGGGTATTTTGTAACTTATTGAATCTAAAGTATTTTTATTGTTGTTTTTGGCTGGCACGGCCAATGCAATATTCCTTGCAGGTTTTTATTCACCAAGCAAAGGAACTGAAAAATGACTGACATCAATAAAGAATCCATCTCTGTCTTGAACGACCTGATCGAGACCAGCAAGGATGGCCAGGAAGGATTCAAGACCTGCGCTGAAGACATCAAGCATCCAGAACTCAAGGCCCTGTTCGTTAAACGCGCGGCCGATTGCGCAACTGCCGCGGCCGAGCTGCAAGCCGCTGTGCGTTCGTTGGGCGGCGATCCGGAAACCTCCACCAGCGTCGCTGGCGACCTGCACCGTCGTTGGGTAGACGTAAAATCGATGTTTACCGGCAAGGATGAAGAGGCGGTCCTCAACGAAGCCGAACGCGGCGAAGACCATGCACTCAAGGCTTACAAGGAAGCCATCGAGAAGATCAACAAGCACAACCTGGTAGGTATTCGTGACCTGGTTGAGCGTCAGTACCACGGCGTGCAACGCAACCACGACCAGGTCAAGGCGCTGCGTAACCAGGCGCGTGCCAGCTGACACATGCCTGTGACGCAAAAAAACGCCAGCTTGCTGGCGTTTTTTTATGGGCTCGAAACCGCAAGAGTGTTTGTCAGATCCGTCAATAATCTGCTCTGGACTCGAATAGGTAGCTAGCTAATAATTGCGCTGCCCCTCGGGCGATCTATCGTTATTACGTTCGTGACTACGTTCATTACCTCGGTCCCCAGAAGAGTTTTCCGTGCCCATTACCTTCCAGGCCTTGTTCGCCCCTGACCGCCTCGCCGTGCAGTTCGCCATCAAAACCGTGCTCGGCGGCGGCCTGGCGTTGTGGCTGGCGTTGCGCTGGGGCCTGGAGCAGCCGTCGTGGGCATTGATGACGGCGTTCATCGTCGCCCAGCCGCTGTCCGGCATGGTGGTACAGAAGGGCCTGGCGCGTTTGGTCGGTACTTTGGTGGGGACGATCATGTCGGTGGTGTTCATGGGATTATTCGCCCAGGCACCGTGGTTGTTCTTGCTGGCGCTGGCGCTGTGGCTGGGTGTGTGCACGGGCTGTTCGACGCTGTTGCGCAGCGCCTGGTCGTATTCTTTCGTGCTGGCTGGCTACACGGTGGCGATCATTGCCTTGCCGGCCCTTTCCCATCCACTTGGGGTCTTCGACCAGGCCGTGGCGCGGTGCACCGAGATCAGCCTGGGCATTACCTGCGCCACGGCGGCCAGTGCCTTGCTCTGGCCGTTGCGGGTCGAACGACAACTGGCGGATCAGGCCCGTGCCGCCTGGCAGAGCGGCATGCAGGCGGCGCGTGCAACGTTGGCCGGCGATGCCCAGGCGCGCAAAGGCTTGCTCGAAATCCTCGGCAAGATCGTTGCGGTGGATGCCCAGCGCGAACACGCCTGGTTCGAAGGCAGCCTGGGCCGCCAGCGCGCCCGGGCCATCAGCGGCTTGAGCCAGAAACTGCTGATGCTGTTGCGTATTTCCCGTTCGGTGCGTCGGCAGTGGAAACAACTCGAACCTCAGGAAGCCGAAGCGCTCCAGCCGTGGATGGACGAGGTGCAGCAGGCGCTCGCTGCAGACAGCGCGACGCTCCAGGCCCTGCGGCCTCGGGTTCTGGATGCCTCTCATGACCTGCGGATCAGCTCGGCGCAAAGTTACTGCCTGGCTCGTTTCGCCTTGTTGCTCGATACCGCCCTGGCTGCCTGTGCCGCGCTCGCGGCCGTGCAGGAGGGCAGGGCCGCCGCCGATCCGCCGCGCACGCTGGCGCCGCACCGTGATCTGTCCCTGGCCATGGTATTCGGGGCCCGCAGCGCCCTGGCATTCCTGGCAGTAGCCTGTTTCTGGCTGGCGACCGCCTGGCCCGCCGCATCCGGTGCGCTGTTGCTCACCTGCGTGGTGTGCAGCCTGTTTGCCAGCCGCGAAAACGGTGCGCAGATCGGCATGAGTTTCCTGCGGGGTATTTTCCTCGCAGTGCCGACGGCGTTTGTTATTGGCGAGATTTTCCTGCCGCAATGGAGCAGTTTCGCCATGCTGTGCATGGCCATGGGCGTGCCGTTGTTCCTGGGGGCGCTGTGCATGGCCAAGCCGCCGCTCTACGCCACGGCCACCTCGTTCTGCCTGCACTTTGTGGTGCTGGTCTCGCCGCTCAATGCGATGAAGTACGACGTTTCGGCATTTTTCAACAACGCCCAGGCGATGATGATCGGCGTCGGCGCGGCGGTGCTGGCGTTCAAGCTGCTGATCCTGCGCAACCCGGCCTGGCATAGCCGTCGGCTGCTGGCCGCGACGCTGGACGATCTGGTCAGGCTGACCCATCGCAATCTGCGTGGTGCTGAAAGCTGGTTCGGTGGCCGCATGGCTGACCGGCTGCTGCAACTGGCGCGGCATTATCCCGAGCTGCCGGTGCCGGCGCGCAGCCGTTGGGACGACGGCTTGCTGGGCCTGGACGTCGGTGACGAGTTGCTGCATCTGCGCCTGAGCCTGGCCGTCGCCCAGATACCCGACAGCCCGGCCCAGCGCGAATATTTCGAAACCCTGGAGCAGGCGCTGGAACGCGGCCCCGGCGGCGATCAGGCCGAGGCTTTGGCCCAGGCAAGCGACGAATATCTGCGGGTGCTGTCGCAGCAACCGTCCAGCGATGCGCTGAAGCTCGCCCAAGGCGCGGTGGTGCAATTGCAGAACAGCTGGCGCGCCTGGTGCCGCCAGCACGAATCCGAAGAAGGGAAACATAGCCATGGGCTTGCGTGAATGGTCGATTGGCGGGGTGCTGCTCAGCCCGTTCCTGATTTATGTGGTCCTGGCCTTGCTGGCAACCGGGGCGCTGCGCCTGTTGCTCGGCCTGTTGCCGGTCGGGCGCTGGATCTGGCATGAAGCCTTGTTCGACTGCGCCCTGTACGTCTGTGTCCTGACTGTCATTACCCTGGTCCTCGGACCGTTATAAGGAGCTGAACATGCGTACACCCGTACGTGTCGCCGTCACGCTGGGCGTGGTGGCCGTGGCGATCTTCGCCGGGTTTCATCTGTGGCAGTACTACATGCTCACGCCCTGGACCCGGGATGCGCGAATCCGTGCCGACGTGGTGGTGGTCGCCCCTGACGTATCCGGTTGGGTGCGCGAACTCAAGGCCGTGGACAACCAGCAGGTCAAGGCTGGCGACCTGTTGTTGAGCATCGACCGCGAACGCTTCGAGGCCGCGCTGGAAAAGGCTCGCGCGGTGGTCCAGACCCGTCAGCAGCAGCTGAGCCTGCGTGAGCACGAAGCCAGCCGCCGCGCCGCCCTGGGGCCTCAGGCGATCAGCGCCGAGCTGCGGGAAAATGCCCAGATCAATGCCGGCATTGCCCGTGGCGAACTGCGCGAGGCCCAGGCCCAGGCCAAGGTCGCCGAGCTGAACCTGGCCCGCAGCCAGGTCCTGGCCCCACGCAGTGGTCATATCACCAATCTGCGCCTGGCCGAAGGCAACTACGTCAACGCCGGGCAACCGGTGATGGCGCTGATCGATGATTCGACGTTCTACGTGCAGGCCTATTTCGAGGAAACCAAACTGCCGAGGATCCGCGTGGGCGATCCGGTCAAGGTCTGGTTGATGAGCGCCGACCATGCGCTAGACGGCCATGTGGAAAGCATCAGCCGCGGTATCACCGACCGCAACACCAACCCCGATGCGCAATTGCTGGCAGAGGTCGAACCGACCTTCAACTGGGTACGCCTGGCCCAGCGGATCCCGGTGCGGATCAAGCTCGACAAAGTGCCGGAAGGGGTGAGCCTGAGCGCGGGGATGACGGCGAGTGTGCAGGTGCAAGAGCGGCTGCAATAGCCGTCGCACTGCGGACTCCGTGGCGAGGGAGCTTGCTCCCGCTCGGCTGCGAAGCAGTCGTAAAAAGAACATCACGGTTAATCAGATTAAACGCGGTGGGCTTTTCTCAGGGGCGCTTCGCACCCCAGCGGGAGCAAGCTCCCTCGCCACGGGGAATCATGATCATCAGCCGATGCTGATCGCCGGCAACGTCGGCAACGTAACAGTCTGCTGCTTGCGCGGAGCCAGGATCTCGGCCTCGCCGTCCACCACCAGTTCATCGCGCTGATTGAACACGCGCGTGGCGATGCGCACGCGGAACTTCGGCAGTTTCTCGAGGATTTCCAGGCGCACGGTCAGGGTGTCGCCAATCTTCACCGGTTTCTGAAAGCTCATCTGCTGGCCGATATAGATGGTGCCCGGCCCAGGCAGCTCGCACGCCACCGCCGCGCTGATCAGCGCACCGCTGAACATGCCATGGGCGATGCGTTCCTTGAACATGCTGGCGGCGGCGAATTCGGCGTCCAGGTGCACCGGGTTGTGATCGCCGGACATGGCGGCGAACAGCTGGATATCGCGCTCTTCGACGGTCTTGCTGTAGCTGGCGGTCTGGCCGACTTCGAGGGCTTCGTAAGGGATGTTGGTAACCTGGGTCATGTCTGGATCCTGTAACAGGTAAAGGAAAAACGCTGCGAACCTACTCGCTGCGTGGCGGCCGCTGATGGCTCAGCGCCTGGGCAATCCAGGCCAGCACGTCGGCCGTCACTTCATCGCGGTTGGTTTCATTGAACAGTTCGTGCCGGGCCTGCGGGTAGATCGTCAATTGCAGATGTTGATTGCCGGCGTCGCGCAGGGCATCGGCCAGATCTTTCAGACGCTTGCCTTCGCTCACCGGATCACATTCGCCGCCAATCACCAGCAACGGCAGGCCCGGATCGATCTGCGCGAGATTGGACGCTTTGCTGATCTGCTGCAAGCCGCCGAGGAGGTCGATCCACAGCTGATTGGTACAACGAAAGCCGCACAGCGGGTCCTGGACGTATTTGTCCACTTCGGTCGGGTCGCGACTGAGCCAGTCGAAGGGCGTGCGCGCCGGTTTGAATTTCTTGTTGAAACTGCCGAATGACAGCCACTCGATGAGCGCGCTACGCCCCGTGGCTCCCTGGCGTCGACGTTCGAGGCGGGCGATCAGGCGCGCCGCGCGGTACAGCGCCACGGGCTGGAAATTCGAGCCGCTGAGAATCGCCCCGTGCAGGCTGGCGCTGTGGTGCAGCAGGTAACCCTGGGCGATATAGCTGCCCATGCTATGGCCCAGCAGGAGAATTGGTATTTCTGGATGTTGCTGGCCGATGTGCTGATTGAGGCTCGCGAGATCGCCGACCACCTTGGCCCAGCCGTCCTCGTCGGCAAAATGCCCCAGGACTGTTTCCTCGCCGGTCTTGCCGTGGCCGCGCAGGTCCGGTGCGTAGACACCATAACCTTCATCGCACAACGCCTGGGCCAGGCGCCCATAACGAGCGCTGTGTTCGGCCATGCCGTGGGCCAGCATGAGCACGGCCTGCGGGGCGGTTTCGGGCAACCATTGGTTGACGAAGATGCGCCTGTGATCGGTCGCGGTCAGCCAGAACGTTTGGTGGATCATGGCGGTTCCTTTGCACAAAGTCAGACGCAGCGTCGCTGCATTGTATAGCGCATCCGTCGCGTCTCGCCTGATCAGGTCACGGCAAGGGAGGAAGATTCACACGATCTATGACGCAAGTTGCCATATTTGCCTGATTGGCCATAGCTGCTAGTGTCCGAGGAGCTCCGCTGTGCAAGCGATACGCAAGCGGTCCCGGATACGTTCAGGTAGAGAGGACAAAAACAATGCAGCCTGATTTCTGGAATGACAAACGCCCGACCGGCGTGCCCTCGGACATCGACCTGGGTGCCTACAAGTCGGTTGTCGAGGTGTTCGAGCGTTCCTGCAAGAAATTTGCCGACCGTCCGGCCTACAGCAACATGGGGGTGACCCTCACCTACGCCGAGCTGGAGCGCTACAGCGCGGCCTTTGCCGGTTATCTGCAAGCCAATACCGACCTGGCGCCGGGCGATCGCATCGCCGTGCAGATGCCCAACGTCCTGCAATACCCGATCGCCGTCTTCGGTGCCCTGCGCGCCGGCCTGGTCGTGGTCAATACCAACCCGCTGTACACCCCGCGGGAAATGCGTCATCAGTTCAAGGATTCCGGTGCCCGGGCGCTGGTGTACATGAACCTGTTCGGGCAGAAGGTCCAGGAAGTGCTGCCCGACACCGACCTGCAATTTCTGATCGAAGCGAAGATGGGCGACCTGATGCCCACCGCCAAAGGCTGGCTGGTGAATACGCTGGTCAGCAAGGTCAAGAAAATGGTCCCGGCCTATTCGCTGCCCCAGGCGATTTCCTTCAAGAGCGCCTTGCGCCTCGGGCGAGGCCAGGGCATCAAGCCCCTGAACGTCAGCCTCGATGACATTGCCGTGCTGCAATACACCGGTGGCACCACGGGGCTGGCAAAAGGCGCGATGCTGACCCACGGCAACCTGGTCGCCAACATGCAGCAGGCCCGGGCGTGCCTGGGGCAGATCGGCGATGACGGCCAGCCGCTGTTGCGCGAGGGCCAGGAAGTCATGATCGCGCCGTTGCCGCTTTACCATATCTATGCGTTCACGGCGAACTGCATGTGCATGATGGTCACGGGCAACCACAACGTGTTGATCACCAATCCCCGGGACATCGGTGGCTTCATCAAGGAGCTGAAGAACTGGCGGTTCTCGCTGTTGCTGGGGCTCAACACGCTGTTCGTGGCGCTGATGGACCATCCTGATTTCAAGACGCTGGATTTTTCCAACCTCAAGGTCACCAACTCAGGCGGCACCGCGCTGGTCAAGGCCACGGCCGAACGCTGGAAGCAGCTCACCGGCTGTGGCATCACCGAGGGCTACGGCCTGACGGAAACCTCGCCGGTGGCCAGTGCCAACCCTTACGGCGGCAAGTCGCGCCTGGGTACGGTGGGGCTGCCGGTGCCGGGTACGCTGATGAAGGTCATCAACGACGACGGCGTCGAACTGCCCCTGGGCGAGCGCGGCGAGCTGTGCATCAAGGGCCCACAGATCATGAAGGGCTACTGGAACAAGCCCGAGGCGACCGCCGAAGTGCTGGACAGCGAAGGCTGGTTCAAGTCCGGCGATATCGCGGTGATCGATCCCGACGGGTTTGTGCGCATCGTCGACCGCAAGAAAGACATGATCATTGTCTCGGGTTTCAATGTGTATCCCAACGAGATCGAGGACGTGGTCATGGCTCACCCGAAAGTCGCCAGTTGCGCGGTCATCGGCGTGCCGGACGAGCGTTCGGGGGAGGCGGTGAAACTGTTCGTGGTGGCCCGTGAGGCGGGCGTCAGCCTTGAAGAACTCAAGGCCTACTGCAAGGAGAACTTCACCGGCTACAAGATCCCCAAGCACATCGTATTGCGTGACTCGCTGCCGATGACGCCGGTGGGCAAGATCCTGCGGCGGGAGCTGCGCGATATCGCCTGAGGCGCTTGCCTCAATGGAAACCCCTGACCCTGTGGGAGCGAGCTTGCTCGCGATAGCGTTAGATCAGTGACAGAGATGTTGGCTGATCCAACGCTATCGCGAGCAAGCTCGCTCCCACAGTTGTTATATGTCGATGCAATCACGCGGTCTTAGAATTTTTACTCTAAAAATGACCATTAGATTTTCTTGAGTCGGATTTGTGACTGTAGGGCCCATTTTTGGCTCTAGTCGACCCTTGGCAAAGCTGCTACTCTCGGCGCGCTTTTGTGACTTCTCGGCCTTGATTCAAGCCAGATTCACCAACAAAACACACACCAATAATAATCGCATCAAATGCGGTGAAGAATTCGCGTTGCTGAGGAGTGGGCTTCCATGATTGAAGACTTTTGGAAGGATAAGTACCCAGCTGGGATTGCTGCCGACATCAATCCAGACGAGTATCCGAATATTCAGGCGGTGTTGAAGCAGTCCTGCCAACGCTTCGCCGACAAGCCGGCATTCAGCAACCTCGGCAAGACGATCACCTACGGTGAACTCTACGAATTGTCCGGTGCCTTTGCCGCGTACCTGCAACAGCATACCGATTTGCAGCCGGGCGATCGAATCGCCGTGCAGCTGCCCAACGTTCTCCAGTATCCGGTGGCCGTTTTCGGCGCGATCCGCGCCGGGCTCATCGTGGTCAACACCAACCCGCTGTACACCGCGCGGGAGATGGAACACCAGTTCAACGACTCCGGCGCCAAGGCGCTGGTGTGCCTGGCCAACATGGCGCACCTGGCCGAGAACGTGGTGCCCAGGACCAGCGTCAAGCACGTCATTGTCACCGAAGTCGCCGACCTGCTGCCGCCGCTCAAGCGCCTGCTGATCAACAGTGTGATCAAGTACGTCAAGAAGATGGTCCCAGCTTACCATTTGCCCAAGGCCATCAAGTTCAACGACGTGTTGAGCAAGGGCCACGGCCAACCGGTGAACGAAGCCAACCCCACCAGCGATGACGTGGCCGTTCTGCAATACACCGGTGGCACCACTGGCGTGGCCAAGGGCGCGATGCTGACCCATCGCAACCTGGTGGCGAACATGTTGCAGTGCAAGGCATTGATGGGCTCCAACCTCAATGAAGGCTGCGAAGTGTTGATCACGCCGCTGCCGCTGTACCACATCTATGCGTTCACCTTTCATTGCATGGCGATGATGCTGATCGGCAACCACAACATCCTGATCAGCAACCCGCGCGACTTGTCGGCGATGGTCAAGGAACTGTCGAAGTGGAAGTTCAGCGGTTTTGTCGGCCTCAACACGTTATTCGTGGCCCTGTGCAATAACGAAGCCTTCCGCAAGCTGGACTTCTCGGCACTGAAGGTGACCTTGTCCGGTGGCATGGCGCTGCAACTGGCAGCGGCCGAGCGCTGGAAGGCGGTCACCGGCTGCCCGATCTGCGAAGGCTACGGCATGACCGAGACCAGCCCGGTGGCTACCGTCAACCCGATCCAGCACATCCAGGTCGGCACCATCGGCATTCCGGTGCCATCGACGCTGTGCAAGGTCATCAATGACGCGGGCGTCGAATTGCCACTCGGTGAAATCGGCGAATTGTGTGTGAAAGGTCCGCAAGTGATGAAGGGCTACTGGCAGCGCCAGGAGGCCACCGACGAGATCCTCGACGGTGAAGGCTGGCTCAAGACCGGTGATATCGCGCTGATCCAGCCGGACGGCTACATGCGCATCGTCGATCGCAAGAAGGACATGATCCTGATCTCCGGCTTCAACGTTTACCCCAACGAACTGGAAGACGTACTGGCCACCCTGCCGGGTGTGCTGCAGTGCGCGGCGATCGGTGTACCGGATGAAAAATCCGGCGAGGCGATCAAGATTTTCATCGTCGTGCGTCCAGGGGCCACGCTCACCAAGGAACAGGTGATGGAGCACATGCGCGCCAACGTCACTGGCTACAAAGTGCCCAAGGCCGTGGAGTTCCGCGATGCATTGCCGACCACCAACGTGGGCAAGATACTGCGGCGCGAGTTGCGCGATGAAGAACTGAAGAAGCTGGGGCTGAAGAAATAAACCCGCCGCCAATGAAAAGCCCCGCTGATGCGGGGCTTTTTGTTACAAGGCTATGGCCTCGCGCGGGGCGGCCGTTGTGGCGATCGGGCTACAACCGAAACTGCGCAAAATCCAGGTTGGTGCCACCCGGCCGCATGTCTTGCAGGTAGGAATCCTTGTCGGCACTCAGTTCCAGGCTCAGGGCCGCCTTGCGTTTGCCCTGGTTGCGTACTTCCAGGCCTTCCAGTTTTTCCCGCAGGAACACCGTCGGCACTTTCAGGTGCAGCAGTTCATCGGTGGCGGGGGTGTGCAGCAGCAGGTGAATCCATTCGTATTGACCAATGGCCAGCCGGGCCACCGGAATGTCGAACCAGAAGATGTTGCGATTGCGGTTCAGTTCGCTGAAATGGCAATTGTTGACGCCCAGGACGGCGCCGCCCAGTTGCTGGTTCCTGCGGGCGATGGCCTGCTTTTTATCGAGTTTCATAACGTTCCTACGGAATTGGAGCTTCAGGTCGCAGCCTGAATACGTGGGGCATTCTCGGGGGTTGATCGGCAAACATAAAGCGCAACCTGCAGTCGCCGACGAAATCAGCCGCAGAAAAAATGAAACTCCCCGCAAACGGTCCCAGTCAACCCTTGTGTAATGACTTTTCTTACGGTTATTCACAGGAGAGACACCATGGGTAGCACGAGCGATAAAGTGAAGGGCGTTGCCAACGAAGCCGTCGGCAACATCAAGCAAGGCGTCGGCAAGGCCACCGATAACGACCGCATGCGCGCCGAGGGCGTGGTCCAGGAGAAAAAGGGTGAAGCCCAGCAAAACGTGGGCAAGGCCAAGGATGCCGTCAAGAAAGGCGTCGACGAGGCGTAACCGATCAGTTGAAACGTGATCGGAACGGTCATCTGCGGGTGGCCGTTTTCATGTCGACTCGAACTTGCACCGGGGGAAATTGTTCCAAAGTCGCCAACAGGTTACTTTGTCTTGGCATAACCCGATGAGTCGCCAGGCGACCTTCCTTTTTTGCGGCGAAAGGAGACGCACATGATGTTCCCGGCCTTGAAAGGCTTGCCCCTGCACCGCGTGATGATGCGCACGGTAACCGAATTTCTCGACGACGAGATGTCGACGTACGCCTCCGCACTGGCTTACCAGATGTTGTTTTCGCTGTTCCCCTTCATTCTTTTCCTGATAGCCCTGATCGGTTTTCTGCACCTGCCGGATTTTTTCTCCTGGCTGCGCCTGCAATCGGAACTGGTGCTGCCGCCGCAGGCGCTGGAGCAGGTCAACCCGGTGATCGACCAGCTCCAGCAGTCCAAGGGGGGCCTGCTGTCGGTCGGTATCGTGATTGCGTTGTGGACCGCGTCGGCCGGCGTGCGGCTGATGATGAGCGCCATGAATGCCGCTTATGACGTGGTCGAAGGGCGTCCGGCCTGGAAGCGTTTTCCGCTGTCGATCCTGTACACCGTCGGCATTGCGGGCATGCTCCTGGCCGCCGCGGCGCTGATGGTGCTGGGGCCGCAGGTGATGGGCTGGATTGCCGCCCAGATCGGGCTGGAGGAATTCATTGTCACCGTCTGGACGCTTGCGCGCTGGCCAGTCATCGTGTTTTTGCTGATGGTCGCGGTGGCGCTGATCTATTACGTGATGCCCGACGTCAAACAGGAGTTTCGCTTCATCACGCCGGGCTCGGTATTGGCGGTGGTGGTCTGGATCATCGCGTCCCTGGGCTTCGCGTTCTACGTCAAGACATTCGCCGACTACAACGCCATGTATGGCAGTATCGGCGCGATCATCGTGCTGTTGCTGTACTTCTATATCTCGGCGGCGGTACTGTTGCTCGGCGCTGAGATGAACGCGGTGATCGAGCACATGTCCGCCGAAGGCAAGGACCATGGCGAAAAGAGCCCCGGCGAGCATGAAAAACAGCATGTATCGGGCCTTGGGCGCGACCATTCCATTCCTCACAATCACACTGACGAAGCCCGACCATGATCCGCGAAATCCTGAAGATGGGCGACGAACGCCTGCTGCGCATCGCACCGCCGGTGCCGCCAGAAATGTTCGACAGTCCCGAGTTGTGGCAATTGATCGATGACATGTTCCAGACCATGGAAAGTGTCGGCGGTGTCGGCCTGGCGGCGCCGCAGATCGGCGTCGACCTGCAACTGGTGATCTTCGGCTTCGAGCACAGCGAGCGTTACCCGGATGCCGAGGCGGTGCCGCAGACCATCCTGATCAACCCGTTGATCACGCCGCTGAGCCCGCTGATGGAAGAGGGCTTCGAGGGCTGCCTGTCGGTGCCGGGGCTGCGCGGTGCGGTGGATCGCTACCAGCACATCCGCTATGAAGGTTTCGACCCGAAGGGCGAGCCGATCGTGCGCACCGCCTCAGGCTTCCACGCGCGGGTAGTCCAGCATGAATGTGATCACCTGATCGGCCGCTTGTACCCATCGCGCATCACCGACTTCAGCAAGTTCGGCTTCACCGAGGTGATGTTTCCGGAGCTGGATCCCTCGGCCGACGATTGACACCGCACCCACCGAACCTGTGGGAGCGAGCCTGCTCGCGAACGCGGTGTATCAGCCAAATCACCTACTGAATCAATCGCCTTCGCGAGCAGGCTCGCTCCCACATGGGATGTGTAGTTGTTCAGAATTGCGCAGGCACCAACCCCATCGCAATCATCGGCTTGCTCCGCGCATACCGGCTCAGCCGTTCAGCCATCGCATAAGGCAGTTCCGGATCGAAGTCGAACCCGCGTCGCTCATAGAAGCCGCGCAGGTCAGGGTGGCAGAACAGCCACACCGGCGCCTCCAGGCCTTTCACCGCCTTTTCTATCAACCGCGCCGCGATGCCTTGCGCGCGGAACGCCGGGTCGACGAACAACCCCGTCAACCAATACCCACCGGACACCGGTCGCAGGCACAGGGCCGCGACGATTTCATCGCGCCGCGCCACCCAGAGTTGCGCGTCGCGCACGGCTTTCATCGAGGATTGGTGGGCACGATAAAATTTGTTGATCAACGGCCAAAGCGATTCTTCGAGCGCTGCATAACGGATTTCGGACATGGCTGGGTCATGGCGAAGAGGGGGAGGCGATTATAAAAGAACGTGGCTGCAGGGATAGGTGTATACCTGAGGTACATCCCGTATGAGTGGAGTGCGTATCATGGCCAAAAGCATGGATTCAAAAAAAGCGGCAAAGAAAAAACCAGCGAAGAGCGCCGATGAAAAACGCGCCGACAAAAAAGCCAAGAAGGTCAATCTGTTCGGTCATTGAAACGCTGTCGATTCGGTTGGTCGCAGGTTTGAGGCGGAGGTTGCAACGCTCCGCCCCAACCCGCTGAGGTGATGTCGAGACGCTGCCAGATTCAGAGAGTGACGAGGACGGTGCTCTCGGCAGGTTTTTTCTCGCTCTGCTGATTTTTCTCTATTTGCGCCATGGCCGACTTGTCCTGCATGCGCTTCGTCGGCATGGTTCGACCGCATCCTGCCGGGGCCGCTCAGGTGCTTTCGCGGACCTTGAGTTCGAACCCCAGGTCCACCACCGGCTGGGCGATGCGGTTGCCAGCCATCAAGGTGAGCATCTGTTCAGCGGCACGGCGGCCGATGGCTTCCCGCGGGGTGCTGATGCTGCTCAAGCGCGGCACCATGTGGGCCGAGGCGGGAAGGTCGTTGAAACCGAGGATCGAAACCTGCTCGGGGATCCTGATACCGCTGCGCAACGCTTCGAGCAGTGCGCCGTGGGCCAGGTCGTCGTTGCCGAAGAAGATCGCATCGACGTTCGGGTGGCTGGCGAGCAACTGCAGGAACAACTCGCCGCCCAGGCCCACCGATGACGGACGCGGCGTGAGTATTTCCAGGTCCGGGTCGTAGAGCCCGGCCTCCTGTAATGCGCGCCGGAAACCTTCGCCGCGCAACAGCGTGCGCTGGTCCAGTTGCGCGCCGATGTAGGCCAGGCGCTTGCGGCCTCGGGAAACCAGGTGTTCGGCAGCGGTTTCGCCGGCCTTGAGCTGGGAGAAGCCCACACAGTTGAGGCCGGCGCCCGGGTCCAGTTCCATCATGTACACGCAGGGAATGTTGCTGGCCTCGATCATCCGTCGAGCGCTTTCGGTGCGGTCGAACCCGGTGAGCAACAATCCTCGCGGCTGATAGGCCATGTAGTTGCGCAGCAGGTCCTCTTCTTCATCGCGGGAATAATGGTAATTGCCGATCACCACTTCGAAGCCCTTGGGCCGCAGCACGCGATGAATGGCTTCGAGGGTGTCGATGAACAACAGGTTCGACAACGATGGCACCAGCACCACCACCGAATGGCTCTGGGCCGAAGCCAGGGCGCGGGCGGCGGGGTTGACGACGTAGTTGAGTTCCAGGGCGGCCTGGCGGACCTTGTCCACCAGCTCGACGGCCACGGTGCTGACGCCGCGAAGGGCACGGGAGGCGGTGATCGGGCTGACCCCGGCCAGGCGTGCGACCTCGTTGAGCGTGGGGCGACCGGTGGTGCGAGTATTCTTATCGTTTTTAGGGGCGGTCATCAGGGCGGCTTGCCAAACAAAAATCAAGGCACTAAGGTAGCGCTGTCTCGGCGCGGCTGCAAATGCGTGAGCAGGGTTTGCCTGATCCCCTCTCCGCTGGCGTCGTGGACGTACATGCTGCAACCACAAAAATGACAAGAAGGCGTCGGCAACTTCTGCTTTTGCTGCGGTGTCATAACTGGCAAAGGTAGCGCTGTCTGCGCGCTGAGGTGTTACATGAATAATCCAATCACCGCCCTGGTCATCATGGGCGTTGCCGGTTGCGGCAAAACCTGCGTCAGCCAGGCCCTATGCCAACTGAGCGGCGCCAGCGCCATTGAAGGCGACACTTTCCACCCCGCGGCCAACATCCAGAAGATGAGCGCCGGTATCCCCCTGAACGACGACGACCGTGCCGGCTGGCTCGACAGCCTGTGCGATGAGTTGCGCCGTGTCGACGCCATGGGCGCGCGCCCGGTGCTGACCTGCTCGGCCCTCAAGCACAGTTATCGCGAGCGCCTGCGCAGCGCCTTGCCGGGCCTGGGCTTCGTATTTCTTGAATTGACCCCGGAAGTAGCCGCTGATCGCGTGTCCCATCGCCCGGGCCATTTCATGCCGTCGACCCTGATCGACAGCCAGTTTGCCACCCTTGAATCTCCTGTCGGCGAGCCCCTGACCCTGGCTCTGGATGCGTCCAGCCACAGCGTTGATGAACTGGCCCGCCAGGCTTACGTCTGGTGGCTGGCCCACGGCCTGAAGCTTGCGAGCTGAAGCGTGAACAATTTGCGTCAGAAAGATAGCGCTGTCCCGACGGCTTGAAAATAACTGCTTCAATAACAACAACAAATCAGGAGACACCTCCCATGTTCGGCATGTCCCACGAGACGTTCCTGCTGCTAGATGCAGTGGTTACGGTGATCGGACTCATCGTCCTCATCACCAAGTTCAAATTCCACCCGTTCATTGCACTGACCATCGCCGCCGCGTTTCTCGGCCTGACGTCGGGCATGCCGACCGGCACCATCATCAAGGCGTTCCAGGACGGCTTTGGTGGCGTGCTCGGTTTTGTCGGCATCATCCTGGCGCTGGGCACGATGCTCGGCAAAATGATGGCCGAGTCGGGCGGCGCCGATCAGATCGCCCAGACCCTGATCCGTGCCTTCGGCAAGGAGAAGGTGCAGTGGGCCATGATGTTCGCCGCGTTCCTGGTGGGCATCCCGCTGTTCTTCGAAATCGGCTTCGTGCTGCTGATCCCGCTGGTGTTCATCGTCGCGCGCCGCACCGGCGTGTCGATCATCAAGATTGGTATCCCGCTGCTGGCCGGTCTTTCCGCCGTCCACGGCCTGGTGCCACCGCACCCGGGTCCGCTGCTGGCAATCGGCATCTTTGGCGCTGACATCGGCAAGACCATTCTCTACGGCCTGATCGTCGCGCTGCCGACCGCCATCATTGCCGGACCGATCTTCGGTACGTTCATCGCCAAGCACATCCCCGGTCATCCGAATCAGGAGCTGGTGGACCAACTGGCCCGCGAGACGAACGCCGCCGAACTGCCAAGCTTCAGCATCACCCTGATCACCGTGCTGTCGCCGGTATTCCTGATGCTGCTCAAGACCTTCGCGGATGTGGCGCTGCCGGACGGCAACCTGTTCCGTGTCTGGATGGACATGATCGGCCACCCGATCTCGGCCTTGCTGCTGGCGTTGCTGTTGTCGCTGTACACCTTTGGCTACAAGCAGGGCATCGGTTCCAGCCAGATGCTGAAGTGGCTGGACGCGAGCCTGGCGCCGACGGCGGCGATCATCCTGATCATCGGTGCCGGCGGCGGTTTCAAGCAGATGCTGGTGACCAGCGGCGTGGGTGACGTGATTGGCCACATGGCCGTCAGCGCGCAGATTTCGCCGATCCTGCTGGCCTGGCTGGTGGCGGCGGTGATTCGGATTGCGACCGGTTCGGCGACCGTGGCGACCATTACCGGTGCCGGGATCGTGGTACCAGTGGTGGGGATGATGCCAGGGGTGAACCGTGAGCTGTTGGTACTGGCGACCGGCGCCGGCTCGCTGATCCTGTCTCACGTCAACGATGCGGGCTTCTGGCTGGTCAAGCAGTACTTCAACATGACCGTGGCCGAGACCTTCAAGACCTGGACCGCGATGGAAACCATCCTGTCGGTGGTGGGGCTGATCTTTATTCTGCTGCTGTCGTTGGTGATCTGAATCTAAGGCAATACCTACTGTGGGAGCGAGCCTGCTCGCGAAGCGATATGACATTCAACATCTGTGTTGACTGTTACATCGTCTTCGCGAGCAGGCTCGCTCCCACATTGGTTTTGGGTCAGGCCTCAGGTTTTTTGATCAACCCATCCGCCCGGAACATCCCGCGGATCCCGCGTACCGCCTGGCGAATCCGGTCCTGGTTCTCGATCAGCGCAAAGCGCACATGATCGTCCCCATATTCCCCGAACCCCACCCCCGGCGAGACGCAGACCTTGGCTTCGGCCAAAAGCTTCTTGGCAAACTCCAGTGAGCCCAGGTGCGCATAGGCCTCGGGAATCTTCGCCCAGACATACATCGATGCCTTGGGATTCTCCACCATCCAGCCCAGTTCATGCAGGCCCTTGACCAGTACGTTGCGGCGCTGGCGGTACTGCTCGGCGATGTCGCGCACGCATTGCTGGTCGCCTTCGAGTGCGGCGATGGCGGCCACTTGCAGCGGGGTGAAGGTGCCGTAGTCGTGGTAACTCTTGATCCGCGCCAGGGCGCTGACCAGTTCCGGGTTACCCACCATGAAGCCGATGCGCCAGCCGGCCATGTTGTAGCTCTTGGACAGGGTGAAAAACTCTACCGCAATGTCTTTCGCGCCCGGCACCTGCATGATCGACGGGGCTTTCCAGCCGTCATAGACGATGTCGGCGTAGGCCAGGTCGTGGATGACCAGTACGTCGTATTGTTTGGCCAGGGCGATGACCCGCTCGAAGAAGTCGAGCTCCACGCACTGGGCGGTCGGGTTGGACGGGAAACCGAGGATCATCATCTTCGGCTTGGGGATCGAACCGCGAATGGCCCGTTCCAGTTCATCGAAAAAATCCACGCCGGGCACCAGCGGCACCGAACGCACCTGGGCGCCGGCGATCACCGCGCCGTAGATGTGGATCGGATAGCTGGGGTTGGGCACCAGCACCGTGTCGCCCTGGTCCAGGGTGGCCAGCATCAGGTGTGCCAGGCCTTCCTTGGAGCCAATGGTGACAATGGCTTCGCTTTCCGGGTCGATGTCCACTTCGTAGCGGTCCTTGTACCAGCGCGAGATGGCTCGGCGCAGGCGTGGGATGCCTTTGGAAGTGGAGTAGCCGTGGGTATCTTCGCGCTGGGCGACGGTGACCAGCTTCTCGACAATATGCGGGGGCGTGGCGCCGTCGGGGTTACCCATGCTCAAGTCGATGATGTCTTCGCCGCGCCGACGCGCAGCCATCTTCAGCTCGGCAGTGATATTAAATACGTACGGGGGGAGTCGATCGATGCGCGCAAAGCGGCGCGGCGAACCTTGTTCGGCCATTGTTGCCTCGAGATACGTGAGCGCCCGGAACCGTCCGAGCGACGTCGGCCAATGCGTTGACCTGCGGCGCAAGATAATCGGGCCAATGGCGGATTGTCCAGTAGCCGCGCCGAACTATTTTCGACGACACTGTCGCCCTGGCTGCGCCACCAGCGGTGGCCGTAGCGGCTTGTCGGACCTGTCTTACCCAATTGTAATGGAATGAATAATGGAATTTTCCAGCGGCTTCCTGCTGAGCCTTTCCTTGTGCCTGGACATCGGCGTGGCCAATATCGCGATGATCACCCTGGCGATGCAGCGCGGCTATTTCCAGGGCTTTGCCCTGGGCCTGGGCACCTGCGTAGGCGACCTGGTCTATGCGGTCCTGGCGCTGGCCGGGATGACTGTCCTGCTGCAATACGAAACGGTGCGGTGGGTGCTGTGGATCGGCGGTTCGGTGCTGTTGCTGTATTTCGCCGCGAAGATGGTTCATTCGGCGATCTTTCACAGTGCGGTGCTGGCCGAGGCCGGCGAGGTCCGGGGCAACTCGTCTCGGCAGGAGTTTTTTCGCGGGATCTTCCTGGCGATGTCATCCCCCAGCGCCATCCTCTGGTTCGCGGCGGTGGGAGGTACGCTCATTGCCCGCTCAGGGGGTGGCACGGTAGTCAGTTCGGCGCTGTTTTTGAGCGGATTCCTCTGCGCCGGGCTGCTCTGGAGCGCCGGCCTGTGCCTGGCGGCAACCCAGGGCGGAAAATTGTTGGGGGATAAATTGCTGCGTTATTCCTATTGGGCATCAGCGGCGATTTTCTGCTATTTCGCCGTCTACGTGATCATTTCTGGCTACAACGAGTTTGTCGGAACAACCGCCTCGGCTGTCCCGCCTGGACTCTGACAAGCGAAACGGCCTGGCAATCACCGTTTGGGTTCTATACTGCCAAGCCCGACTTCAAGTTTTCCGGAGTGTCGAAGCAATGGAATCGCAAAAACGCGTTAATGCATCCGAGCCGCGCTTCGAGCAAGGACGCTTTCAGCTCATCGCCGGTTTCGGCGCGCGTTTTACCCAGGACACCGCCCAGGACATCCCGCTGCTCTGGGAAAAGTTCTTGCCCTGGCTTGGCAAAGTGCCGGGGCAGAAAGACGAAGTGACCTACGGCGTGTGTTGCAACCCGGACGGTACAGGCGGCTTTGAATACATTGCCGGCGTGGAGATCAGCCGGCTTGACGACCTTCCGGACCAATACCGCTGGATCGAAATCCAGCCCGGGCCCTACGCCGTATTCGAGCACAAAGGGCCATTGAAGAGCCTTCCGGACACTTTCCAGTACATCTGGAAGGAATGGTTGCCACAATCCGGCCACGAAGCGGCGGATGAGCCTGAGTTCGAGCGCTATAGCGAAGACTTCAACCCGCGGACGGGGGAAGGCAGCCTGGAGATCTGGATACCCCTCAAGCCGAGTTGATCGTCGCGAGCCTGTTATTCAAACACCAACCCCATCCGCCGTTCATAACCGATTCGGCCCTTGTAGGCCTCGCCGCTGTCGACCCAGCCCAGGCGGGTGTACAGGCTGATGGCCGCGTCGTTGTCTGCATCCACCGAAAGCTCAAGCCCCTTTATTTCCGGCCATGCCGCTCGGGCGACGGTGGGTAGCGCTTGCAGGCAGGCCTTGCCGTAGCCTTTGCCTTGAGCCCGGCGGTCTACCTGCAAGGCGTGCAGGGTGGCGCTGTGTTCGTTGGCCCAGGCGGGCAGTACGGGTGGCCGCTTGAGCAGCAGGAACGCGACGGGCACTTCGTCGGCCAGCAGCGCAAAACCCTTTACCCCAGGGCCGGGCCTGGACAGCAGCGTATGCAGCGCACCATGGATATCGCCGGAAAACCTGATCTGTTCGGGGTGGATTTCGATGGCTTCGACCTGTTGCCGTTGCAGCGCGGTCAGGTCTTCATAGGGTACGAGCTGAGCAGTCACGAAAACATCCATTGTTGCCGACAGAATGAGGCCTGGATTCTAGCGAAATTTTTTCTTTGGATTATTTTTGTTTGGCTGTCGATTCACTGTTTCTCCAGACGACTAAGGCTGTCTCTAACAAAAAACTGCGGAGAACCACCATGAATACCGAAACCGAAATCCAAGCGTTGATCGACACCTATCGCCAGGCCGTCATGGCCAAGGATGTGGAAAAAGTCATGGCGCTCTATGACGACGATATCGTCTCGTTCGATGCCATCCAGGCCCTGCAATTCAAGGGCAAGACCGCTTACCGCGCGCACTGGGAAGCCTGCATGGAAATGTGCCCTGGCCCGCACAAGTTCGATTTCAATCAGGTCCAGATCACGCCGGCCGAGAACATCGCCTTCGCCCATTGGCTGGCCTATTGCGGCGGCACCAACGACAAAGGCGAAGAGCAGGCCTGCTGGATGCGTGTGACAGCTTGCTACAAGCGTACGGCCGGCGCGTGGAAGATCGTCCATGAACATTGGTCGGCGCCATTCGACCCGATGGCGGGTACGGCGATATTCGACTTGCAGCCCTGATCGGCTTCGGTTTCCTCCTGCCACCTTTGTCGATCGGTTCGATCACGGAGCTTTCCATGAAGTATTTATGCCTGGTGTATAGCAACGAACAGGCCCTGCACAACTCTCCCGACAGCCCTGAGGACGCAGAGTGCATGGCTTATGCCGAGTCGATCCAGGGCAGCGGCCGCATGGTCGCCGCCGAAGCCCTGGAGTCGGTGCAGACCGCCACCACGGTGCGTATGCGCGGCGGCAAACTGTCGATTACCGACGGCCCGTTCGCCGAAACCAAGGAGCAACTGGCGGGCTTCTACCTGATCGACGCCAAGGACTTGAACGAAGCCATTCAGGTCGCCGGGCACATCCCGGCGGCCCGGGTCGGCTGCGTCGAAGTCCGGCCGGTACGCCAGCTGAATCCCTGAACGACAATCACAACGGGATGATTTCCATGAGCCGTGAACCTGCTTTGTTGTCCATCAGTCCGATCACCCAAGGCCTTCCCGGCTGATGTCGGCCGAAGCGGTCAAGGCACGGGTCGAGCAGGTTTATCGCCAGGATTCGCGGCGAATCCTGGCGACGCTGATTCGCCTGCTGGGAGATTTCGATCTCGCCGAGGAAGCCTTGCACGAGGCGTTCTTCGTCGCGGTCGAGCGCTGGCAGCGCGACGGCGTGCCGGACAATCCCCGGGCCTGGCTGGTGTCGGCCGGGCGTTTCAAGGCGATTGACAGCCTGCGTCGGCGGGCGCGCTTCGCGGCGTCCCAGCCGATGCTGATCGCGCAACTCGAAGCGCTTGAACAGGCCGAGTGGAGTGATGAGGACGTGGAAGACGACCGCCTGCGGCTGATTTTCACCTGTTGCCACCCGGCTCTGGCCGCTGATGCCCAGGTACCGTTGACGCTGCGGGAAGTCTGCGACCTGACCACCGAGGAAATCGCTCGTGCGTTTCTTGCCGCGCCGGCAGCCATCGCCCAGCGCATCGTGCGGGCCAAGGCGAAGATTCGTGATGCGAAGATCCCCTATCAGGTGCCGTCCCGCACGGAGCTGCCTGAACGACTCGACAGCGTGCTGCGGGTGATCTACCTGGTGTTCAACGAGGGATATTCAGCCTCGATGGGGGCCGAGTTGACCCGCGATGACCTGACCCGCGAAGCCATACGCCTCGCACGCCTGCTGTTGGAGTTGCTGCCCGAAGCTGAAGTGATGGGCCTGTTGGCGCTGATGCTGCTGCACGAGTCGCGGCGGCCCGCGCGAATGTCGATGGCCGGCGATCTGGTCTTGCTCGATGAGCAGGACCGGTCGCTATGGGACCAGACAATGATTGCCGAAGGTTGCGCGATGGTCGAGGCCGCGCTCAACACCCGGCGGTTCGGACCGTATTGCCTGCAAGCCGCGATTGCTGCGGTGCACGCCGAAGCGCCGAGCGCCCGGGAGACCGATTGGCCGCAGATCGTCGGCCTCTACGATGTGCTGTTGCGGGCCGTGCCGTCGCCAGTGATCGAACTCAACCGCGCGGCCGCCCTGGCCAAGCGCGATGGGCCGCAGGAGGGGCTACGCCTGGTTGACGGGATACTGGGCAGGGGCGAGCTGCTTGACTATCACCTGGCCCATTCGGCGCGGGCTGAGTTCTGCCGGCAGTTGGGGCGAGTGGAGGAGGCGAGGGCCGCCTACCGACGGGCGCTTGAATTGACGCAGCAACTGCCGGAGCGGCGGTTCATTGAAGCACGGCTTGCGGGATTGGACTGATAATCAACAATACGACGACCCCCTGTGGGAGCGAGCCTGCTCGCGAAAGCGTCAGCATAATCGACATCCGCTGTTGCTTTATCCACCGTCTTCGCGAGCAGGCTCGCTCCCACAGGAATGACCTCACATTATCGAAACACCACAAACCAATGTGGGAGCGAGCTTGCTCGCGATATCGGTGTATCAGCCACTATTGCTGTCGGCTGGTAGACCCTATCGCGAGCAAGCTCGCTCCCACAGGTGCATCGATGGCTAGTCTGGCGTTGATCAGAACTCGTGATCAGCGTTGTCCGGGTTCAGGTCGCTGATACCCAGCTTGCCCGCAGCCTGTTCGATCGAGCCGGTCTGCTTGACCAGGGCGGCGATGGCGTCACGCACGATCTGGTTGCCCGCGGTGTTACCGGCGGCGATCAGCTGGTCGTAATGCTCACCCTTGTTGGCGTGATCGACCATGACCTGGATCTTGGCTTCGGTGTCGGCCAGCTCGGCCTTGAGCGTGGTGTCGGCGGCCGGGTCGGCCTTGGCCACCAGGGAGGACAGGCTCGCGCCGGTCATCTTGGTGCCGTCGACGCGGGTGTATTCGCCCAGGTAGACGTTACGCACACCCTTGGCATCGTAGAAATGCGAGTAGTGGGTGTTGTCGCTGAAGCAATCCTGTTCGTCTTCTGGCGAGTTGGCTTCCAGGGAGACCTTCATGCGCTCACCCGCCAGTTCACCCAGGGACAGGCTGCCCATGCCGAACAGCATCTTGCGCAGACCGGTTTCGGCCGGTTCGGCTTCCAGCGTGGCGCGGTAGTTGTCGGCGACGTTCGGTTTCCAGTTGCCGACCATTTCCTGCAAGTCGTTCACCAGCAGTTGGGTCACGGACTTGAGGTAGGCACGCCGACGGTCGTTGTGGCCGCCAGTGGCGCCGGCGCCTTCCAGGTAGTCCGAAGCCGGACGATTGCCGGCACCCGGGCCGGTGCCGTTGAGGTCCTGGCCCCACAGCAGGAATTCGATGGCGTGGTAGCCGGTGGCAACGTTGGCCTCGGAACCACCCAGCTCGTTCAGGCTGGCGAGTTTTTCCGGGGTGATGTCTTTGACGTCGACCTTGTCTTCGCCGACCTGCACTTCGGTGTTGGCGATGATGTTGGCGGTAGCGCCCGGGTTACCCAAGGCGTGCTCGTAGGATTTGTCGACGTAGTCGATCAGGCCTTCGTCCAGGGGCCATGCGTTCACCTGGCCTTCCCAGTCGTCGATGATGGTGTTGCCGAAACGGAACACTTCGCTCTGCAGGTAAGGTACGCGCGCGGCAACCCAGGCAGCCTTGGCGGCTTTCAGAGTATCGGCGTTCGGCTTGGCGAGGAAGGCGTCGACGGCGGTCTGCAGGGTTTTCGCGGTGGATTCGGCATCGCTGTAGACGGCGTAGACGATGTCGGCGTAGTGCGCGACAACGGCCTTGCCAGCGGCTTCGTCGATCTTGCCAGCGGCTGCGGGGGCAGCCGGAGCCGCAGTGCTGGCGGCCGGCGTTGGCGCTTGCGGCGCGGCCGCCTTGTCTTTGCCTTCGCCGCAACCGGCGAGGGAAATAGCGATGGCCAACAGACTGGCGGTAGCCAGAGGCATACGAATCATGGCGAACATCCTGCTTCGGTGATGAATGGGACAGGCGCGAGGGCGCGCAAAACTGCGACATAATGCGAAAGATTTGCATTATATGTAAAGGGCTGCGGCGGTAATATTTCTAGCGCAGGCAGCCCGCGGAGAAGGGGGGAAACAGTCAGATGATCGAGGCGTTGATGCGCTCGGCTTGCTTCAGATAGTTACCCAGCTCCCGTGCCGGCAACGGTTTGCTGTAGTAGTAGCCCTGACCTTCATGGCAGCCCTCGGCAATGATGTAGGCTTCCTGCTCGATCGTTTCGACGCCTTCGGCGATCACCTGCATGCCCAGGCTCTTGCCGAGCTGGATGATGGCGCGAACGATGGTCGCATCGTCTTCGTCATCGAGCAGGTCCTGGACGAAACTCTTGTCGATCTTGATCTTGTCCAGCGGCAGGCTCTTGAGATAACTCAAGGACGAATAACCGGTGCCGAAGTCGTCGATGGCGATCAGCGCGCCGGAACGGCGCAGGCTCAACAGATGCTGGGCGGCCGTGGTGATGTCTTCCATCAGGCCGGTTTCAGTGACCTCCAGCTCCAGGCTGCGCGGGGGCAAGCGGTACATTTGCAGGAAATTGCTCACCACTCGGGGCAGTTCGGCGTGGTGCAGTTGCACTGTCGACAGGTTGACGGCCATGCGCAGGTCGACAAAACCCTGGTCGTGCCATTCGCGCAACTGTTTGCAGGCCTGGTCCAGCACCCATTCGCCGATGGCGATGATGGTGCCGTTCTGTTCCGCCAAGGGAATGAACAGGTCGGGCGGTACGAGGCCGTGCTCGGGGTGATGCCAGCGGATCAGCGCTTCGGTGCCGACCACCCGCAGGTCGCGGTAGCTGACCTGCGGCTGGTAGACCAGGGTGAACTGGTCGCGAGCCAACGCCTCGCGCAAGTCTTTTTCCAGTTCACGCCGGCGGCGCATTTCGCTGTCGACGCTGGCGATATAGAACTGGTAACGATTGCGCGAGCGCGTCTTGGCCAGGGTCATGGTCTGCTCGGCTTTTTGCAGGAGCTTCTCGGTGCTGTCGCCGTCTTCGGGGAACAGCGTGATACCGATGGTGGCCCGCAGGCGGATCCCCTGGTCGTCGAGGATGAATGGCGCTTCCAGATCGTCGAGGATGCTCTGGGCCAGTTCGGCGGCCTCGTAAGGCTGCTCGATATCGGCTTGCACCAGGGCGAACTGGTCGCCGCCCAGCCGCGCCAGGGCGCCGAGGCGTCCGCTGTGGGCGCGCAGCCGATCGGCCAAGGCCAGCAGCAATTGGTCGCCGGTCTGATAGCTGAACTGTTCGTTGATACCTTTGAAGTCGTCCAGTCCCACACACAACACGGCCACGCGACGTTGCAGGCGCCCGGCGTCCACCAGGATCTTGTCCAGTTGTTGTTGCAGCTGCTGGCGATTGGGCAGGCCGGTGAGGAAGTCGTACTGGGCCATGCGCAGCAGGCTGTTTTCCGCTTCGTGGCGCAAGTGCGTGTTGCGCTCGATGGATTCGAGCAACTGGTTCGCGGTGTTGATCCACAGGCCGAGCTCGTTCTGCTCATGGCCCCGTAGCTGCGGGATCTTGTGCGCGCTGGGGCGATCGGGGTTGATTTCGGTCAGGTGCTGGATAATCCGCGACAGCGGTTTGGTCAGCAGCCAGTGATAAACCAGGTACAGCACCAGGCCCATGGCCAGGGCCCGGAGCATTCCGGAAATGAAAATGATCACCGAGCTGACAATGAAGCCCTGGCCGTAGGTGGCGGTGTCGAGGGTGATGCTCAGGTCGCCGTAATATTCACTGTAGGGCCCGCGTCCCACCAGTTGCGTGGTGAAGGTGCGCTCCTGGCCCAGGATCAGGTCGGTCAGCCAGCGGCTTTCGGAATGCTGGAGGGGCCGGGTCTTCTCGGCGAGCATCGTTTCGTGGGGGTGGCCAATGGAGGCCATGCGCACGGCCTCATCCTGGAACAGGCCTTCGATGACCTGCATGCCCATTTCCCGGTCGAGGCTGTAGACCGCCTGGGTGGAAGGGTCGCGGAACATATCGAGGATGCGCTGGGCGTCGTCGGCGACGGCCCGATTGGTTTTGTAGGCATCGAAAACGATCTGGGCGCAGCTCAAGACCACGCCAACGATCAATGCCGAAAGGAGCACGACCCGGAGCAACTTCACAGACAAGCTGTTCTTGAGTTCCAGCTTCAAAGAGGGATTCCTTGTTCCGTGCGGGTAGCGTCAAGTTGCCATGAGTATTGGCAATCCTGTGATGTCAGTCAAAGGGACAATCCAACACAAGGCTTTTCGCCTGAAACCTGGCCGTTATACGGTGTTTGCAGAGTCTTTGCTCTACGACCATTGTTTCGGTTGAGGAGGGCCGCAACTTGAGGCCTGGCGGGATTATTTATCGGATTTCAGACGCGAGGTCATTTGCACGTTGCGAAGCTGTTGTGGGGAGTGAGCTTGCTCGCGATGAGCAAGGTACCGTCAACATCTCAGTGTCTGAACCACCGCTATCGCGAGCAAGCTCGCTCCCACAAAGTAAAACCGAAAAAAAAGCGCTTTCCCGTCTCCGGAA
Source organism: Pseudomonas sp. R1-15 (assembly GCF_051132085.1). NCBI lineage: Bacteria > Pseudomonadati > Pseudomonadota > Gammaproteobacteria > Pseudomonadales > Pseudomonadaceae > Pseudomonas > Pseudomonas sp. R1-15. The sequence goes on from NZ_CP071660.1 coordinate 1,398,941, forward strand.
AAGCGCCGTTTTCATTGGCATCACAACTTACGCAGTAAAGGTCTTGCCTTCGAACTGCTCAGCCACGAACTTCCAGTTGACCAGGTTCCAGAACGCTTCGACGTACTTCGGACGAACGTTGCGGTAGTCGATGTAGTAGGCGTGTTCCCAGACGTCGCAGGTCAGCAGCGGAGTGTCGCCGCTGGTCAGCGGGTTGCCGGCGCCGATGGTGCTGGCCAGGGCCAGGGAGCCGTCGGCCTTTTTCACCAGCCAGCCCCAGCCGGAACCGAAGGTGCCGATGGAAGTCTTGCTGAATTCTTCCTTGAACTTGTCGAACGAACCGAAGGCTGCATTGATGGCTTCAGCCAGGGCGCCGGTTGGTTGACCGCCGGCATTTGGCGCCAGGCAGTTCCAGTAGAAAGTGTGGTTCCAGACCTGAGCGGCGTTGTTGAAGATACCGCCCGAGGAAGTCTTGACGATTTCTTCCAGGGTCTTGCCTTCGAACTCGGTGCCAGGCACCAGGTTGTTCAGGTTCACGACATAGGTGTTGTGGTGCTTGTCGTGGTGGTACTCCAGGGTTTCTTTGGAGATGTGCGGCTGCAGTGCATCGTGAGGATAGGGCAGCGGCGGCAATTCGAAAGCCATGGTGATTCTCCTAATCAGGTCAGTTGCGGTGAGCGCAAGGCCGATCACGGGCGGCCAGACTAGCGCCGGGGAGTTTGTACTCTTTGCGGCGCAGGAGTCGGATCATAGCACCGGGGGTGCGGCATAACCACGCAACAACTGTGTGGAATAGAGGTTCCAGAGCGGTTTGGAATATCACCCCGAGACGATCAATTGCAGCGCCACGGTGAACATCATCAGCGCCACCAGTAGGTCCAGGATCCGCCAGGTACTGGGTCGGGCCAGCCAGGGAGCCAGCCATGCGGCGCCGATGGCCAGGGTCGAAAACCACAGCAGCGAGGCACTGGCCGCCCCCATGACATAGGCACCGGGCATGCTCTGCTGGGCGCCGAGGGAGCCGATCAGTAATACGGTGTCGAGATAGACGTGGGGGTTGAGCAGCGTGACCGCGAGTGCGCTCAGCAGGACTGTTCCCAGTGAGCGCGCGGCCTGTTTTTCATCGCGTTGCAGGCTCTGTTTCGAACAGGCGCGGCGCAGCGCCTGGGTACCGTACCAGAGCAGAAACGCGGCGCCGCCCCAGCGTGCGATCGAAAGCAGCAACGGGCTTTGCGCCAATAGCGTCGCCAGGCCGAACACTCCGGCGGTGACCAGCAACGCATCGCAGATGATGCACAAGGCAGCCACCGGCAAATGGTGCTCGCGGCGCAAGCTCTGGGCGAGCACGAAGGCGTTCTGCGTGCCAATGGCCATGATCAACCCGAGGGCGACCAGCAGCCCGTTTACATAACTTTGCCACATGACGTCAATTCTCCAGCTGGATTTGCAATGCTGGCCATTCTCCGGTCCGGCGCGGTATAAGAAAAACCAATCTTGCTGATTGCTCATTAGGAATTCTGATGTTCGATTACAAACTGCTGTCTGCCCTGGCGGCCATTGTCGAGCAGGCCGGATTCGAGCGTGCCGCCCAGGTGTTGGGACTGTCGCAGTCGGCCATCTCCCAGCGGATCAAGCTTCTGGAAGCGCGTGTCGGCCAGCCCGTACTGGTGCGTGTCACACCGCCGGTGCCCACCGAAATCGGCCGACGTCTGCTCAACCATGTGCAACAGGTTCGTTTGCTTGAGCGTGACCTGCAAAGCCTGGTGCCGGCGCTGGATGAGGCCGGGTTGCCGGAGCGCCTGCGAATTGCCCTGAACGCCGACAGCCTGGCTACCTGGTGGGGCGGTGCGGTGGGGGCGTTCTGTGCCGAGCGGCAGCTCTTGTTGGACCTGGTGGTGGAAGACCAGAACGTCGGCCTCAAGCGCATGCGCGCCGGGGAAGTGGCGGCCTGCGTCTGCGCCAGCGAACGGCCGGTGGCCGGCGCCCGCAGCGTATTGCTGGGGGCGATGCGCTACCGGGCGCTTGCCAGCCCTGCGTTCATCGCCCGGCACTTCCCCGGCGGGGTGCGCGCCGATCAGTTGGCTCGCACGCCGGCCCTGGTATTCGGCCCGGATGATTTCCTGCAACACCGTTACCTGGCTTCCCTCGGTATCGAGGGCGGTTTCGAGCACCATCTGTGCCCGTCGTCCGAAGGCTTCATCCGTCTCGCTGAAGCGGGGCTTGGCTGGGGACTGGTGCCGGAACTGCAAGTGCGCGAGCAACTGGCGCGGGGCGTGCTGGTGGAGTTGTTGCCTGACAAGCCGATTGATGTGCCGCTGTACTGGCATCATTGGCGCAATGGAGGACACTTGCTCGGTCTGTTGACCGAGCAACTGATTCAGGCGTCCCGGCAGTGGCTGGTGCCGTTGGCCTGACTGACAGCGTCAGGATTAGACGAAGTATGCAAAACCCTAGCAATCGGAGCACTACATGAAGATTCTGGTCACCGGCGCAAGCGGCTTCATCGGCGGGCGCTTCGCGCGTTTCGCCCTTGAGCAGGGCCTGGATGTACGGGTCAATGGCCGCCGGGCCGAAAGCGTCGAGCATCTGGTGCGGCGTGGCGCCGAGTTCATCCAGGGCGACCTCAGCGAGCCGATGCTGGCCCTGGACCTGTGTCGCGATATCGATGCCGTGGTGCATTGTGCCGGCTCGGTGGGGCTGTGGGGGCGCTATCAGGACTTTCACCAGGGCAACGTCCAGCTCACCGAAAACATCGTCGAGGCGTGCCTCAAGCAAAAGGTCCGGCGATTGGTGCACCTCTCCTCACCGTCGATCTATTTTGATGGCCGTGACCACTTGGGACTGACCGAAGAGCAGGTGCCCAAACGTTTCAAGCATCCCTACGCCGCCACCAAGTACCTGGCCGAACAGAAGGTCTTCGGCGCCCAGGAGTTCGGCCTGGAGGTGTTGGCGCTGCGGCCGCGCTTCGTCACTGGTGCCGGTGACATGAGCATTTTTCCGCGCTTGCTCAAGATGCAGCGCAAGGGACGACTGGCGATTATCGGCAACGGCTTGAACAAGGTCGATTTCACCAGCATGCAGAACCTCAACGAAGCACTGCTCAGCAGCCTGCTGGCCACCGGTTCGGCCCTGGGCAAGGCTTACAACATCAGTAACGGGGCGCCCGTTCCGTTGTGGGACGTAGTCAATTATGTGATGCGGCAGATGGAAGTCCCACAAGTCAGGCGTTACCGCTCCTACGGGCTGGCCTACAGCGTTGCGGCCATGAACGAAGGGTTCTGCGCATTATGGCCGGGGCGCCCGGAGCCGACGTTGTCGCGCCTTGGCATGCAGGTGATGAACAGGAATTTCACCCTGGACATCGGTCGGGCCCGGCATTATCTCGATTACGATCCGCAAGTCGGCCTGTGGGCTGCGCTCGATGAATTTTGCGCCTGGTGGCGCGTCCAATATGCCCGCTGATCGCCCCGTCATGAACCGAGTGCCCGGTTCGGGGTCAATGGCTGCGGTGGGCGAGGGGGTTATACTCGCCGCATCGAGTCACTACCGATTTCCCAAAGGTTGAACCCATGCCCACGCGCAACGATGCCAACGACGACTTCGACGATGTACCGAGCCTGCGGATGCGGGCGGACATTCCCGATGACGATGACTTCCTGACCAACCGCCAGCCCCACGTGCAAGCGCGTCCGGCGCCTGTTGCGGCGGCCAGGGTCAAGGCACCGAGCACCGGCCCGTTGTGGGCATTGGTCGGTGCCTTGTTGTGCGCCTTGGCGTTTCTCGCGTGGTGGAGTTTCCAGCAGATTTCCCTGATGGAGCAGCAACTGGTGGCCACCCAGGAAAGCTTCGCCCGGATCAGTGAGGATGCCGCGGGCCGCCTGCAGGACATCTCCGGCAAAGTGGTTGCCGGGCAGTCCAACGTGATGAGCGACAGTGAAGCCTTGAAATTGCAGATCAAGCAGTTGGACAGCAAGCTGCAGGAGCAGGGCCGGCAATTCGACGGCAAGTTGATGGAGCAGTACAAGCAGCTGCAAGGCGCGTTCGGACCGTCCGCCGACCTGGACAAGCAGCTGGCCCAGATGATCGCCCAGGATTCCGAGCAGCAGAACGCCTACACCCAGTTGCAAGCGGCCAACACCCAGCTTCAGGCCCAGGTCAAGGCGTTGGCGGCCGAGGTTGCAACCTTGAAGAACCAAGGCGAGGGCGGCGCGCTGGATGCCCAGCTCAAGAGCATCGGTGCCGACATCACGGCCTTGAAAAGAGCCAACTCGAACTCGGCCATCGAGCGCCTGGAGCAGGACATGATCGTGCTCAAGAGTCAGCAGGAGAACCGCTCGGGCGGCAATAACGCCGAGTTCGATGCCTTCCGCGGCCAGGTCACGCGCAACATCAATACCCTGCAATCGCAGATCCAGTACCTGCAACAGCAGCTGAGCAATCGGGCCCAGTAACGGGCCCTGTGGGAGCGAGCCTGCTCGCTCCCACAGATATTGCAGTTCGCCTGCAACCATCTCCTGAATACTCCAACATCGCCCCACCCCGTCTACGCTCTTGGAACACCAACAAGAACGAGGGGCGTGCCCATGGGGTTTATTCGAAGGCTGGCCTGGCTGGCCGCAATGCTGGCGCTGGGGCTGAACCACGCACAGGCCGCTACGCCGGATGACGGCCAGGCGGCTCGGGCGCTGTTGGAAAGGGCGTTGGCCTACTATCACGATTACGGCGACTATGCGTTCGCCGCCTTCAGCCGCCAGGGCGAATTCGTCGACAAGGACCGCTACGTGTTCGTGGTCGACACCCAGGGAGTAATGCTTGCCAGCGGCGGCCCATCGTCAGCGCTGATCGGGCGAGACGTGTCCGAGGTATTGGGGCCGGATCTGCGCAAGGCGTTCAAGGATGCGTTGAAAACCCCGGAAGCCAGCGGCATCCAGCAGGCCGAGTATCGCTGGCAGAACTGGGCGGACGGCAAGGTCGAGCGCAAGCGTGTGTATTTCCAGCGGGTCGGCGAGCATATCCTCGCGGTTGGCTATTACTTGCCAAGGGCTTCTGCCGAACAGGCCAGGGCGCTACTGGACAAGGCTTCGGCGGACCTGCTGAAGAGTGAGAAAGCGACGCTGACGGCGATCAATTCCCTCAAGGGCGGTTACCTTCAGGATGACCTGTACGTCTTTGTCGTTGATCTCGGTACCCGCCGTTATGTCGGTCATGGCACCAATCTGCGTTTGATCAATACCGATTTTGCCAAGGTCAAGGATCCGGCTGGCAAACCGGTGGGTGAGCCGATCCTGGCAATGATGGGCAAGCAGGATGCGGGGGAATATGAGTATCGCTGGAAGAATCCGGTCACGGGGAAAGTCGAGAACAAGCATGCCTATTTGAAGAAGGCTGGGCATTTCTTGGTGGCTGTGGGGTATTACAGTCCTTGATTTCTGGGGTTCTGGGGTTCTGGGTTTCTGGGTTTCTGGGTTTTGGGTGTATATCCGTTGCTGCGGTAATGGCGGCATAGGGTTCCGCTTTTACAGCGGGTCACTTTCAAAAAGCCCGGAAGCCGGCCCAGTCGAAAGTAACCAAAGCGCTTTAGCCCCACCACTCGGTGCCTCGCTAAGGCTCGGCATGCCCTCACTCCGGCATTGCTCCGTGGGCCCGCCGCGAAGGGCCGTCCCTGGCCCAGCGCGGCTATCCCGGCATTCATGCCGGGATGCCCACTCCACAATGCCTGCGTTCGGCCAGCGTGGTTAACGGGGCGCCGAAATCAACGTCCGCCACGAGGCGGCCTGAAGCCGACCTGACTCTTACTAGAATTGCATTTCTCCTGTGGGAGCGAGCCTGCTCGCGAAGAGGCCGGCATGGCCAACATCTTCATCAACTGAATTCCGCCTTCGCGAGCAGGCTCGCTCCCACAGATGGATCGAAGTACAACCGCCAAAGACAGGCCGGCTCTTGCTCTTGCTGTGCTTTTGACTGTGATCTCAGCGCCCCGTTAACCACGCTGGCCGAGCGCAGGCATTGCGCAGTGGGCACCTCGCATGGATGCCGAGGTAGCCGCGCTGGGCCAGGGAAGGCCCTTCGCGGCGGCCCACGGAGCAATGCCGGAGCGAGGGCACACCGAGCCCAGGCGAGGTGCCGAGTGGTGGGGCAAGAGCGCTTTGGTTACTTTCGACTGGGCCGGCTTCCGGGCTTTTCGAAAGTGACTCGCCGTAAGGGCGAAACCCTAAGTGGTCATAACCGAAAAAAGGATATGTACGCAAAAAGCCCCGGGGAATCACCCCGCCACCAACACCCGAATCGCCTCCAGCCGCAACGCAGCCTTCTCCAGCATCGCCAACCCTTGCTCACGCTGTTGGCGCAGAGCCTCCAGTTCGCTGTCGCGCACGGTAGGGTTCACCGCTTGCAAAGCGGTCAAACGGGCCAGTTCCTCTTCGGTGTCGGCCGCCAGACGGCGTTGCGCCTCGGCCACGCGTTCGGCGTGACGCGGGGCGATCTTCTCTTCGCCGGCGTTGATCCGTGGCGAGAGCTGGTCGCGCTGGGCCTGGATGAACTTGTTGGCGCTGGCGCGGGGGACGCTTTCGAGCTGGTCGTTAAGCGTTTCGAACGACACCCGGCCCGCCAGGTCGTTGCCGTTGGCATCCAGCAGGCAGCGCAGGGCGGCCGGTGGCAGGTAGCGGCCCAATTGGAGCGAGCGCGGGGCGACCACTTCGCTGACATAGAGCAGTTCCAGCAACACGGTGCCAGGCTTGAGCGCCTTGTTCTTGATCAGCGCCACGGCGGTGTTGCCCATGGAGCCGGACAGCACCAGGTCCATGCCGCCTTGCACCATCGGGTGCTCCCAGGTGATGAATTGCATGTCTTCACGAGACAGCGCCTGGTTGCGGTCATAGGTGATGGTCACGCCTTCGTCGTCGCCCAGGGGGAAACTGGCGTCGAGCATTTTTTCGCTCGGCTTGAGGATCAGTGCGTTATCGGAATGATCCTCGCTGTCGATACCGAAGGCGTCGAACAGGGTTTCCATATAGATCGGCAGTGCGAACTGGTCGTCCTGTTCAAGGATGGCCTCCACCAAAGCGTCGCCTTCGCCCGCACCGCCGGAATTGAGCTCCAGCAGACGGTCGCGACCGGTGTGCAGCTCGGCCTCCAGGCGTTCGCGTTCGGCGCGCGCCTCGTCGATCAATGCCTGCCACTCGCCGTCGTCGGCTTCTTCCAGCAACGGCAGCAGGCGCGGGCCGAACTGATGTTGCAAGGCGTTGCCGGTCGGGCAGGTGTTGAGGAAAGCATTCAGCGCCTCGTGATACCACTGGAACAGCCGCGCCTGCGGGCTGGTTTCCAGGTACGGCACATGCAGCTCGATAGTGTGTTTCTGGCCGATCCGGTCCAGACGGCCGATCCGCTGTTCCAAAAGGTCCGGGTGCGCCGGCAGGTCGAACAGCACCAGGTGATGGGCGAATTGGAAGTTGCGACCCTCACTACCGATTTCCGAGCAGATCAGCACCTGGGCACCGAACTCTTCGTCAGCAAAGTAGGCCGCCGCGCGGTCGCGCTCAAGGATGTTCATGCCTTCATGGAACACCGTGGCCGGAATGCCGGAGCGCACGCGCAGGGCGTCTTCCAGGTCCATCGCGGTTTCGGCGTGGGCGCAGATCACCAGGACCTTGGTGCGCTTGAGCATCTTCAACTGATCGATCAGCCATTCGACGCGCGGGTCGAATTTCCACCAGCGTTCTTCTTCGCTGGCTTCAGGCTGAGCCTGGAAGCTGACTTCCGGATACAGCTCGGCGTGTTCGCCCAGCGGCAGTTCCAGGTATTCGTCAGGGCACGGCAGAGGATAGGCGTGCAGCTTGCGCTCGGGGAAACCCTGGACGGCAGCGCGGGTGTTACGGAACAGCACGCGGCCGGTGCCGTGGCGGTCCAGCAGTTCGCGAACCAGGCGGGCGCTGGCTTCGATATCGCCATCGTTGACGGCGGTCAGCAGCGCTTCGCCTTCATTGCCCAGGAAACCATGGATGGTCTGGTGGGCCTCGGGCGACAAGCGTCCCTTGTCCAGCAGCTCCTGGACGGCTTCGGCCACCGGGCGATAGTTCTCGCTTTCGGCACGGAAGGCCTGCAGATCGTGGAAGCGGTTCGGGTCCAGCAGGCGCAGGCGAGCGAAGTGGCTGTCCTGGCCCAGTTGTTCCGGGGTGGCGGTCAGCAGCAGCACGCCAGGGATGGTCTCGGCCAACTGTTCGATCAGCGCGTATTGCGGGCTGACCTGGTCTTCGTGCCACACCAGGTGGTGCGCTTCGTCGACCACCATGAGGTCCCAGCCGGCGGCGAACAGCGCGTCCTGGGCCTTTTCGTCCTCTACCAGCCATTCCAGCGCGACCAGCGCCAGTTGGGTGTCCTCGAACGGGTTGCTGGCATCACTTTCGATAAAGCGTTCTTCGTCGAACAGCGCGACCTGCAGGTTGAAGCGCCGGCGCATCTCCACCAGCCACTGGTGCTGCAGGTTTTCCGGGACCAGGATCAGGATGCGACTGGCGCGGCCGGAAAGCAGTTGCCGATGGATGATCAAGCCGGCTTCGATGGTCTTGCCCAGGCCCACTTCGTCCGCCAGCAATACCCGTGGCGCAATGCGGTCAGCGACTTCACGGGCAATATGCAACTGGTGAGCGATCGGTTGGGCACGCACGCCACCCAGGCCCCAGAGCGGTGACTGCAGTTGGCGGCTGGTGTGTTCCAGCGTGTGGTAGCGCAGGGAGAACCAGGCCAGCGGATCGATCTGCCCGGCGAACAGGCGATCGCTGGCCAGGCGGAACTGGATGAAGTTCGACAGTTGGGTTTCCGGCAGCGTGACGACTTCGTTCTGCCCGTTGAGGCCGTGGTAGACCAGCAGCCCGTCGACGTCATCGACTTCGCGCACGGTCATTTTCCAGCCTTCGAAGTGAGTGATCACGTCGCCCGGCGAAAACCGCACGCGGGTGAGGGGCGCATTCCGTAGCGCGTACTGGCGAGTGTCGCCAGTGGCCGGGTAGAGCACGGTCAACAAGCGGCCGTCCTGTGCCAGAACGGTGCCCAAACCCAGCTCGGCTTCGCTGTCACTGATCCAGCGTTGCCCCGGTTGATACTGCTGCGCCATGCTGCCTGACTCCCGCCGTGAAAAAGCCGGCTATCTTAACGGAATGACGCGTCAGACCAAAGGATTTACGCACGTAACCAGCGCTCGTGACGGCTCGCCCATCAACCGGCCCAACGGAACTTAAGCGTGTTCTGCGATCAAACAAGCTTGTGTCCTCGCCCCGCGTAATGCCAACCAGCTCACAAGTTTCAGACCAGCGGTTCAAGCTGTCCTCGCCGCCGCCGACAACCTGAAGACAGGAGACCTTTATGTTGCCACCCATGCTTCCCTTGAGCGCCGTACCCATCACCGCTCAGCAGGATCCGATCCGCCCGCGACCGGATATTCCTCCCGTGGTCCCGGTACAACAAAGCTCCAACGAAAGCACCATCGACCTGCAAAAGGGTGACCCGGAGGAGGCCGCTCTGTTGCTGCGCGAAGAGCAGCGTCGTCAGCAGGAGCGCAACCGGCGCCGCCGCGAAGCCGACGAGGATCCCGAGGAGCATCTGGCTGTTCCGGGCACGGAGCTGAACGCCGACAACACCGTGCCGGTCGTTCCGCTCGTCGAGGGCGAAGAGCGCCAGGGCCTATGGGTGGATATCCAGATCTGAGGTTTCGTCGACGTCGCTGGCTGGTCAACGCAACCGGTAACCCGCATCATGGGCGCATCCGCCACTCACCGTACGATGTCGACACAGCATGAGCCAAGAAGACAAACTGATTGATCTCGGTGCAGAGCGCGCAAAGCGCGTTCACGACCTCAACGAAAAACGTCTCAATGAAGTCCGCCAGGCCTTCGAGCAGGCCATGCCCTTGGGCAAGCCGAAGAAAAAATCGAAAAACAAACCGAAAAAGCGCTGAACCCCCTCGATCCATTGATATGGATCAGTTATCACCCTTCCTTTGCGCTCCGTCGCGAGCGTTATTGACCCCGGTCAATTTTCCTCCAGGCCTGATTGGTTAACTTGATCCCATCGCAACAGGGGCAAGACCAGGAGGCCAGTCATGTTTATCGATAATGTGGTGTTTGCCGGTGTGTTGACGGTCGGCCTCATGTTCGTGTTTTTTGCAGGGTTTGGATTATTCATCTGGAAAGACGCACACAAGCGCAAAAAGCCGTAGGTCTTTCCGGCGACAACGAGCACGCAAGGCATTTGGGCGACTTCGGTCGCCCTTTTTTTTTGGAGGCGAATTTTCAGTTCTACACAAAACCACTGTGGGAGCGAGCCTGCTCGCGAAGGCGCAGTATCAGCCATCCACTCAGTGGCTGATACACCGCTTTCGCGAGCAGGCTCGCTCCCACACAAGGATTCAAGTGGAAATAAAAAAGGTGCGAACCGCAAGGAACGCACCTTTTTCACGAGCCGCTGAAACTCAGCTGCCGATGGCCTTAGACGCCAGCCAGAACAGTGCCGCCGACAGGCCCACCGTTGCTGGCAGGGTCAGCACCCAGGCCAGCAGGATAGTCTGGACCGTGCCGCCCTGCAGGCCGCTCTTGTTGGCCACCATCGTGCCCGCCACGCCGGAAGACAGCACATGGGTGGTGGAAACCGGCAGGCTGAAGATATTTGCCGCGCCGATCATGCAGGCCGTGGTGATCTGCGCCGACATGCCTTGGGCGTAGGTCATGCCTTGCTTGCCGATCTTCTCGCCGATGGTCAGTACCACGCGCTTCCAGCCGACCATGGTGCCCAGGCCGAGTGCCAGGGCAACCGCCAGGATTACCCAGAACGGGGCGTATTCGGTGGTCGCGGTCAGGTCCTTGCGCAGCTTGTTCAGGTCGTCTTTTTCACGGGCTGCCAGGCCAGGCAACTTGCCGACTTTTTTCGCCGTATCGTCCAGGCAAAGCAGGTAGCGGCGCACTTCGATGCGGCTTTCCGACGGCAGCGAGTGGTAATCCGCCACGCCTTTGAGGGTGTCGAGCAGCGCATTGATGGTCGGTTCGGTCTGCTGCGGGTTGCAGCGGAATTTCTCCGGCAGGTCGCCTTCGACGCTCTTGCCCAAGGCCAGGAACTCACCCAGCGACTCGTTGTTGCGCTTGTAGAACTGGCTAAGGTGCAACGTCGCGTCGCGGGTGCGCTCGATCTGGTAGGTAGTGCTGTTCAGGTCGAGAACGAACTGTGCGGGTACGATACCGATCAGCACCAGCATGATCAGGCCGATGCCTTTCTGGCCATCGTTGGAACCGTGGACGAAGCTGACGGCCATGGCGGAAATCACCAGTACCAGGCGATTCCAGAACGGCGGGTGTTTCTTGTCGTCGATCTTGCGGCGCTGTTCCGGCGTCTTGTGCATCTTCGACAACGGGCGCCACCATTTCAGGCTGAGCAACACCAGGGCCGCGATCAGGAAGCCGGCCATCGGCGAGAACACCAGGGAGGCGCCGATATCGATCGCTTTCTGCCAGTTCACCCCGTCGGCCAACGGAATATCGTTGATCAGCGCATTGGCCAGGCCCACGCCGAGGATCGAGCCGATCAGCGTATGGGAACTGGACGCCGGGATACCGAAGTACCACGTGCCGAGGTTCCAGGTGATGGCCGCCGCGAGCAGCGAGAACACCATGGCCAGGCCGTGTCCGGTGTTCACATTGATCAGCAACTCCACGGGCAGCAGGTGAACGATGGCGTACGCCACCCCCACGCCACCCAGCAGTACGCCGAGGAAATTGAACACACCGGAAAAGAACACCGCCAGGTGAGGCGGCATGGCTTTGGTGTAGATAACAGTGGCAACCGCGTTAGCGGTGTCATGAAAGCCGTTGATGAACTCGAAGGCGAGGACAAAAGCCAGGGCGAGCAAGAGGCTCACGAGCACCCAAGCATCCAGTCCGCTGAATAAATCGATCATGAAGGTTTTCTGACCCGGTCATAAGGGGGCGCGATTATGCCAGAAAACCTCGCTAATCGATGCATCGACTGCTCATCGGTAACATTCTTCAACGAAATAACCGGCAGGAAGCCGTGCAGGCCTGGGTTTTGAATGGGCTGCGCAACCCTTTGATTTCGGGATGAAAATGCCGGCTGGCAAGGTTCTGCGCAGGGCGTGGGGGGCTGGGGCGGGCGCCTGAAATATCTGAAAAAAGAAAATCAGCGGTGAATGTCCGCCGACCGATGGTGGAGAGAATGACGGCCCGCTTTTGGCGGGCCCTCGCTACCGGTGTCCGACCGGGGTGTGGCCGGACACGCTACGGAACTCAAGCCCGGAGAATCATTCTTCCTCGGCCTTGAGTTCTTTTTCCATCTTTTGCAGTTCCTGGCTGAACGCCTGGTCCTGAACAGTGGCGCGTTTGCGCCAGGGTTTGCGTTCCGGTTCAGGTTGCGCGGCGTAGGTGGTGACTTCCCCGCCGTAAACTTCCTTGTAACGTTGTTCCTGGCGCTCAAGTTCCGCGCGCAGTTCGTCTTTCGTCACATCATTACCTAATGAATTGAAATTGATCTGGTGATACGCACTGCATGTACGCGATGCAGACGGCCACGGCACCAGAGCTGATAGCTGACGTAGCATCAGGGTTTCGCATATTGCCGATACGGGAGATGCGGCCAGGCTGCTGACACAACAAAACCATTGTGCTCGCGGAAGGAGTGGATCCATTGGCCGATCCGCCACTGGCGCGCATTATAGCGGTCCGCCGCAATAACACTAGCAAAGTTAAAGTACCGGGTTACCGGTGTGAATCAATATTGCATAAGTGTTGCTAGTTGTGCGGCACGCATCACAAGTGTCGATATCCTGACGTCATTTTCATATGACAAGTTCATTATTCTTTGTCGCTGTTCAAGTTCGTCGTCCAAGGTGCTTGCTGGAAAAACGCAAAAAACAGCAAGACTGGCAGGCGCCTGCTGATTGCGATTATCGACCGCCGGTTCGATAATCGCACGGTGTTGATGGATCGACACTTGTCTGTCCGACGGGCAGCCGCTTGTAATAGCCGTCATTCCGGGAGAACCAGAGATGAACGACCAATTGCGCAACGCCTTCACTTCAGTAGCGCCGCCGATCGTCGCTTCGCCGGCCAAGCGGATCCAGGCCCTGACCGGTGACCCGGACTTCATGACCTCGCTGGCCCGTGGACTGGCGGTGGTCCAGGCATTCCAGGAGCGCAAGCGGCACCTGACCATCGCCCAGATCAGCCACCGCACCGAAATTCCCCGCGCGGCGGTGAGGCGCTGCCTGCACACGTTGATCAAGCTCGGCTACGCCACCACCGACGGACGGACTTATTCGCTGTTGCCCAAAGTGCTGACCCTGGGCCATGCCTATCTGTCATCGACACCGCTGGCAGTTTCTGCCCAACCGTACCTGGACCGCATGAGCGAACAGCTGCACGAGGCCTGCAACATGGCGACGCTGGAAGGCGATGACATCCTTTACATCGCCCGGTCGGCCACGACTCAAAGGCTGATTTCGGTGGACCTGTCCGTCGGTGGCCGCCTGCCAGCCTATTGCACGTCGATGGGCCGGATCCTGCTGGCGGCACTGGATGACGCGTCGCTGCGCGATTATCTCGAGCATGCCGACCTGCAGGCCAAGACCAGCCGCACCCTGCACACGCCCGAGGCGTTGCTCGAATGCTTGCAACAGGTCCGGCAGCAGGGTTGGTGCATTGTCGATCAGGAACTGGAACAGGGCCTGCGCTCGATTGCCGTGCCGGTATACGATGCTTCGGGCCAGGTGGTGGCGGCCCTGAACGTCAGCACCCATGCCGGACGGGTCAGCCGCAACGAGCTGGAGCAGCGCTTTTTGCCTGGCCTGCTCGGGGCCAGCCGGGACCTGAGCGCGCAACTGTTCACTTAAGCTGTTCGATAAACGCACACACTCCGCTTCGGTGAATTGACGGTATTTGCCCGGGCTCATTAATGTCGCGCAGCGTCATCTGGCGTTTCTTGCGTGGAATAAAAATAAAATGAACCAGCCCCAGACCTCCGTAGGCACCTGCCTCGATGTGCAATCCTTCATCAATGCCCAGCCCATTTCTCGTTACCAATGGCGAGTGGTCATTCTCTGTTTCCTGATCGTTTTCCTCGATGGCCTCGACACCGCGGCCATGGGCTTCATCGCCCCGGCGCTTTCCCAGGATTGGGGCATCAATCGGGCCAGTCTTGGCCCGGTGATGAGCGCAGCGCTGATCGGCATGGTATTCGGCGCACTGGGTTCCGGCCCATTGGCTGACCGTTTCGGACGAAAAATCGTATTGGTGGGGGCGGTCGTGTTGTTTGGCGCTTTCAGCCTGGCCTCGGCCTTCTGTACCAACGTCGACCAACTGCTGGTGCTGCGTTTCCTGACCGGCCTGGGATTGGGGGCCGGGATGCCGAATGCCACGACCTTGCTCTCGGAATACACCCCGGAACGCAAGAAGTCCCTGCTGGTCACCAGCATGTTCTGCGGCTTCAACCTGGGTATGGCCGGCGGCGGTTTCATCTCCGCCAAGCTGATACCGGCGTTCGGCTGGCACAGCTTGCTGCTGATCGGTGGCGTGCTGCCGTTGATCCTGGCGGTGGTGCTGGTGTTCTGGCTGCCGGAGTCGGCGCGTTACCTGGTGGTGCGTAACCGTGGCACCGACAAGGTGCGCAAGACCCTGGCGCCGATCGACCCGCCGACCATCGCCCAGGCGGCCAGCTTCAGCGTGCCCGAACAAAAGACCGTAAAAGCGCGCAACGTGCTGGCGGTGATCTTTTCCGGTACCTACAGCGCCGGCACCTTGTTGTTGTGGCTGACGTATTTCATGGGGCTGGTGATTGTCTATCTGCTGACCAGTTGGCTGCCGACGCTGATGCGCGACAGCGGCGCGAGCATGGAGCAGGCGGCGTTCATCGGCGCGCTGTTTCAGTTCGGCGGCGTATTGAGTGCAGTCGGGGTGGGTTGGGCGATGGACCGTTTCAATCCGCACAAGGTCATCGGCATTTTCTACCTGATGGCCGGGGTATTTGCCTACGCGGTGGGGCAGAGCCTGGGCAACATTACCTTGCTCGCCACCCTGGTGCTGGTGGCCGGCATGTGCGTCAACGGCGCGCAATCGGCGATGCCGTCCCTGGCGGCGCGGTTCTACCCAACCCAGGGCCGGGCTACCGGGGTGTCGTGGATGCTGGGCATCGGCCGGTTCGGCGCGATTCTTGGCGCGTGGATGGGCGCGACGTTGTTGGGGTTGGGCTGGAACTTCGAACAGGTCCTGACCGCGCTGGTGATTCCAGCGGCATTGGCGACCGCGGCGGTCGTTATCAAAGGCATGGTCAGCCATGCGGATGCGACCTGACTTTTTCTCTGAAGCTGAATCTGCACCTGTGGCGAGGGAGCTTGCTCCCGCCGGGGCGCGAAGCGGCCCTGTTTTTTGGGGGCTGCTTTGCAGCCCAGCGGGAGCAAGCTCCCTCGCCACAGGCCCTGCGTTGTTTCAGGACAGAGTAAATCGATAGCTACGCAACAATCTGTTCGATAAACGAACACTCTGTCGATTATCGGATTGTTTGGCGTTTTTCCCCGGCTTAATCTTCAGTCACCCAGGCGCTGGACCTCGCGCCTCTTTTTCATGTCGGTCTACTGGATAACGGGAGCCTGCCCCATGGCTGAAATCCTTTCGCTGCACGACGCGGTGAAGCAGTTCGTCAACGACGGCGATACCGTCGCGCTCGAAGGCTTCACGCACCTGATCCCGACGGCGGCGGGTCATGAAATCATTCGTCAGGGCAAGAAGGACCTGACCCTGGTGCGCATGACGCCTGACTTGATTTACGACCAGTTGATCGGCGCCGGTTGTGCTCGCAAACTGATTTTTTCCTGGGGCGGCAATCCTGGCGTGGGTTCCTTGCACCGGCTGCGCGATGCGGTCGAAAAGCAATGGCCGCATCCGCTGGAAATCGAGGAGCACAGCCACGCCGACCTGGCAAATGCCTACGTTGCCGGCGCCTCCGGCCTGCCGTTCGCAGTACTTCGGGCCTACGCCGGCTCCGACCTGCCGAAGGTCAATCCGCTGATCAAGAGCGTCACCTGTCCCTTCACCGGGGAAGTGCTTGCCGCCGTGCCGTCGGTGCGACCGGACATTACCGTGATCCACGCACAGAAGGCCGACCGCAAGGGCAACGTGTTGCTGTGGGGCATCCTCGGTGTGCAGAAAGAAGCGGCCCTGGCGGCCAAGCGTTGCATCGTCACCGTGGAAGAAATCGTCGACGACCTGAACGCGCCGATGAATGCCTGCGTGCTGCCAACCTGGGCCTTGAGCGCGGTATGTCATGTACCGGGTGGCGCGCATCCGTCCTACGCTCACGGCTACACCGAGCGTGACAATCGTTTCTACCAGGCGTGGGATCCTATCGCCCGGGACCGTGAGACATTTACCGCATGGATTGACGAGTACATCCATGGCACCAGGGACTTCAGTGAATTCCAGGCCCGGCTGGCGGCCGCTTCGCAGGTGAAACCATGACCTATTCCACCAATGAGATGATGACCGTCGCCGCGGCCCGTCGGCTGAAGAACAACGCCGTGTGTTTCGTTGGCATCGGCCTGCCGTCGAAAGCGGCTAACCTGGCGCGGCTGACTTCGTCGCCTGATGTCGTCCTGATCTACGAATCCGGTCCGATCGGCGCCAAGCCCAGCGTATTGCCGCTGTCCATCGGCGACGGTGAACTGGCGGAAACCGCGGACACCGTCGTACCCACCGGTGAGATTTTTCGCTACTGGCTGCAGGGCGGGCGCATCGACGTCGGCTTTCTCGGCGCGGCCCAGGTGGACCGTTTCGGCAACATCAACACCACGGTGGTCGGCGATTATCATCAGCCGAAAGTCCGCTTGCCGGGTGCCGGTGGCGCGCCGGAAATCGCCGGCTCGGCGAAAAGTGTGCTGATCATCCTCAAGCAATCGGCGCGTTCGTTTGTCGACAAGCTGGACTTCATCACCTCGGTCGGTCACGGCGAAGGCGGTGATTCGCGCAAGCGCCTTGGCCTGCCGGGCGCTGGCCCCGTAGGGATCATCACTGACCTGTGCATCATGGAACCGGAAGCCGGCAGCCATGAGTTCGTGGTCACTTCGCTGCACCCCGGGGTGACCCGTGAGCAAGTCATTGCCGCCACCGGCTGGGCGATCCGTTTCGCCGACCAGGTGCAGACCACCGCCGAACCGACCGAGGTCGAGTTGCGCGCATTGCGCGACCTTGAGGCCCGTACCGCTGCGGCCCACGGCCAGACTCCAGGAGAAGCCTGAATGCGCGACGTTTTTATCTGTGATGCGATTCGAACCCCCATCGGCCGGTTCGGCGGCAGCCTGTCCGCGGTGCGTGCCGATGACCTGGCGGCCGTGCCGATCAAGGCGCTGATGGAACGCAACCCATCGGTGGATTGGCGCGCGGTGGACGAAGTGTTCCTCGGCTGCGCCAACCAGGCCGGTGAAGACAACCGCAACGTCGCGCGCATGGCCTTGTTGCTGGCCGGTCTGCCGGAGAGCATCCCCGGCGTGACCGTCAACCGCCTCTGCGCCTCGGGCATGGACGCCATCGGCACGGCGTTCCGCGCCATTGCCAGCGGCGAAATGGAGCTGGCCATCGCCGGCGGCGTCGAATCGATGTCTCGCGCGCCGTTCGTGATGGGCAAGGCCGATGCGGCGTTCTCACGCAACATGAAGCTGGAGGACACGACCATTGGTTGGCGCTTCATCAACCCGCTGATGAAAGCCCGGTACGGCGTTGATGCAATGCCGCAGACCGCTGATAACGTGGCGGATGACTACGCGGTGTCCCGCGCTGATCAAGACGCCTTTGCCGTGCGCAGCCAGCAGCGTGCGGCGGCGGCCCAGGCGGCGGGATTTTTTGCCGAGGAAATCGTGCCGGTTCGCATCGCCCACAAAAAGGGCGAAACGGTGGTCGAGCAGGACGAGCATCCACGCGCCGACACCACGTTGGAAACCTTGGGCCGACTCAAACCGGTCAACGGCCCCGACAAGACCGTGACCGCCGGCAACGCCTCGGGCGTGAATGACGGGGCGGCGGCGCTGATCCTCGCGTCCGCCGAAGCGGTGAAGAAACACGGCCTGACCCCCAGAGCCAGAGTGCTGGGCATGGCCAGCGCCGGCGTCGCGCCACGGGTGATGGGCATCGGCCCGGTGCCGGCGGTGCGCAAACTGACTGAGCGCCTGGGCCTGGCGGTCGCCGATTTTGACGTGATCGAGCTCAACGAAGCCTTTGCCAGCCAGGGCCTGGCGGTGTTGCGCGATCTTGGGCTGGCGGACGATGCTCCGCACGTCAATCCGAACGGTGGCGCCATTGCCTTGGGCCATCCACTGGGCATGAGCGGGGCGCGGCTGGTGATGACAGCGCTGCATCATCTGGAAAAGACCGGCGGCAAGAAAGGCCTGGCGACCATGTGCGTTGGCGTCGGCCAAGGTCTGGCACTGGCTATCGAACGCGTCTGACGGGTCGTCCTACCAATAAGAAACCGAGGAATGCTGCATGACTGACAAGCCTGGTTACCGTCGCCCTCAAGCGGGCACTCAGCCGGAGTATCTGCACCCGCCGTACCAGTCCACCAACCTGCGCTCGCCGTCCAAGCCGTTGGTGTACCTGCCCCATTCATTGTCGGAAATCACCGGGCCGACCGTAGGTGCTGATCGTCTTCAGGAGAAGGACCATGACCTGACCGCCCAGCATGCCGGTGAGCCGCTCGGTGAACGGATCATCATTCACGGGCGCGTGCTCGATGAGCACGGCGAGCCGGTGCCGGGCATCCTGATCGAGATCTGGCAGGCCAACGCCGCCGGTCGCTACAACCACGACCGTGACAACCATGACGCGCCGCTGGACCCGAACTTCACCGGCACCGGTCGCACCGTGACCGATGCCGATGGCGGGTATCAGTTCCAGACCATCAAGCCCGGCGCCTATCCGTGGGGCAACCACCACAACGCCTGGCGTCCTGCGCATATCCATTTTTCATTGTTCGGGCCGAGCATCCTGACGCGCCTGGTCACGCAGATGTATTTCCCCGGTGATCCGTTGCTGGAATACGACCCGATCTACAACTGCGTGCCGGACAGCCGTGCCAAGGAACGCTTGATCGCCAGTTTCGACCTGGAAAAAACCATTCCTCACTACGCCCTCGGTTATCGCTGGGACATCGTCTTGCGCGGCCGCGAAGCCACGCCGATGGAGAAATAAGATGACGCTCAACGCCACTACGTCCCACACCGTCGGCCCTTACTACCACATCGGCCTGACGTGGCTGAACCGCGAAGACCTGACCGACGCCCAGACGCTCGGCCAGCGCGTGGCGATCACCGGGCAAGTGATCGACGGCAACGGCCAGTTCGTCAACGACGCCATGCTGGAAGTCTGGCAGGCCAACGCCGCCGGTAAATACGCTCACCCGGAAGACGATCAGGACAAACCGCTGGACCCGCATTTCGACGGTTTCGGCCGGGTGCCAGTGGATGCCGAAGGGCGGTTCCGCTTCACCACCATCAAGCCTGGCACCGTGCCGGGGTTGGGCGGTACGACCCAGGCGCCGCATCTCGTTGTACTGGTGTTCGCCCGCGGGTTGGTCAAGCATCTGTTGACGCGCATCTATTTCGCCGACGAACCCGCCAACGAAGCTGACCCGTTGCTGGCCTGCGTACCCGAGGAGCGTCGCGACACCATCGTGGCCAGGCCCGATGCATCGGGTGTTTACCAGTGGAACGTGATTCTCCAGGGCACGGATGCCGAGACAGTGTTCTTCGATTACTGAGTGAAAACCCCCGTGGCGAGGGAGCTTGCTCCCGCTGGCTTGCGCAGCAAGCCCATGGCAGGCGACGCGGTGCATCCAAAACAGCGCCGGGCCTGGTTTTGCGACTGCTGCGCAGCCGAGCGGGAGCAAGCTCCCTCGCCACAGGTGGCAAGACTGTGGAACGGGAGTGTTACGAAGTATGTCTAGACTTCGTCAGTCCCCAACGAGTGATTAACCCATGACCACCCCAATCAGCCATTACACCGGCGAAGAACGCAGCAAGCGCATCTTCGCCATCGTCGGAGCCTCTTCCGGCAACCTGGTCGAATGGTTCGACTTCTACGTCTATGCGTTCTGCGCGATTTATTTCGCCCCGGCGTTTTTCCCATCGGACAATCCGACGGTGCAACTGGTCAACACGGCGGGGGTATTCGCCGCCGGGTTCCTGATGCGGCCCATTGGCGGCTGGATTTTCGGCCGGGTAGCGGACCGTCACGGGCGCAAGAATTCGATGATGATCTCGGTGATGATGATGTGCTTCGGCTCGTTGCTCATCGCCTGCCTGCCCACCTACAAGGACATCGGCGTCTGGGCGCCGGTGCTGCTGCTGTTCGCTCGCCTGCTGCAAGGCCTGTCGGTGGGCGGCGAGTACGGCACGACCGCGACCTACATGAGCGAAGTCGCTCTCAAGGGGCAGCGCGGCTTTTTTGCCTCGTTCCAGTACGTGACGCTGATCGGCGGACAACTTTTGGCAGTGTCGCTGGTGGTGATCCTGCAGCAGTTTCTCAGCGAAGACGAACTGCGCGCTTACGGTTGGCGAATCCCGTTCGTGGTGGGGGCCGCCGCGGCGTTGATTTCCCTGTTCCTGCGCCGCTCCCTGAAGGAAACCACCAGCAAGGAAATGCGCGAAAACAAAGACGCTGGCAGCATCGCCGCGTTGTTTCGCGATCACAAGGCGGCGTTCATCACCGTGCTGGGCTACACCGCCGGCGGTTCGCTGATTTTCTACACCTTCACCACTTACATGCAGAAGTACCTGGTGAACACCGCCGGCCTGCATGCCAAGACCGCCAGTTACATCATGACCGGCGCGCTGTTTCTCTACATGTGCATGCAACCGCTGTTCGGCATGCTCGCGGACAAGATCGGCCGGCGTAACTCCATGCTCTGGTTCGGCGGGCTGGGGGCGTTGTGCACCGTGCCGATCCTGCTGACGCTCAAAAGCACCAGCAACCCGTTCCTGGCGTTTGTCCTGATCACTTTCGCCTTGGCGATCGTCAGCTTCTACACCTCCATCAGCGGTCTGGTGAAAGCCGAAATGTTTCCACCAGAAGTGCGGGCGCTGGGAGTAGGGTTGGCCTATGCGGTGGCGAACGCGATTTTTGGCGGTTCGGCCGAGTACGTTGCCTTGAGCCTGAAAGCCCAGGGCGTGGAAAACGCTTTTTATTGGTATGTCACGGTGATGATGGTCGTTGCGTTCCTGTTCAGCCTGCGGCTGCCAAAACAACCGGCGTATTTACATCACGATCTTTAAGGCATGGTTGATTCATTGTGGCGAGGGAATATCTGGCCATAGAGGCATCCATTTTTCGAAGGACTGTTTATGAGCGAACGACCGGGCAATCAGCTGTTCGATGCCTACTTCACCGCCCGCGACATGCGCGAAGTGTTCTGCGATGCGGGGCGTGTGCAGGCGATGCTCGACTTTGAGGCGGCGCTGGCCCGGGCCGAGGCGCGGGTTGGGCTGATCCCCCAGGAGGCGGTGGCGCCGATCGGGAATGCCTGTCGCGCCCAGCTGTACGACTTTTCAGCGTTGAGCGAAGCGATTGCAAGTGCCGGCAATTCTGCGATCCCGCTGGTCAAGGCGTTGGGCAAGCGCATCGCTGCCGAGAGCGCCGAGGCCGAACGCTACGTGCACTTGGGCGCAACCAGCCAGGACGTGATGGACAGTGGCTTGGTGCTGCAACTGCGCCAGGCGCTCGGACTGATCGAAGGTGAACTGGCGCAACTGGCCGTCACCCTGGCTCGACAAGCCGAACGTTACGCCGCCACGCCGCTGGCCGGGCGCACCTGGCTGCAACACGCCACGCCGGTCACCCTGGGGATGAAAATCGCCGGCTGGCTGGGGGCCGTCACGCGCAGTCGCCAGCGCTTGCGGGAACTCAAGCCGCGCCTGTTGGTACTGCAATTTGGCGGCGCCTCCGGGACCCTCGCCGCCCTGGGGAAGCAGGCGCTGCCGGTGGCCGAAGCCTTGGCCGCCGAGCTGCAACTGAACTTGCCGGAGCAGCCTTGGCACACCCAGCGCGATCGCTTGGTGGAGTTCGGCGCGGTGCTGGGCTTGATTGCCGGCAGCCTGGGCAAACTGGGGCGCGACGTCAGCCTGTTGATGCAGACCGAGGCAGGCGAGGCGTTCGAACCTTCGGCACCGGGCAAGGGCGGTTCGTCGACCATGCCTCACAAGCGCAACCCGGTGGGCGCGGCGGTGTTGATCGGCGCTGCGACGCGGGTGCCCGGCTTGTTGTCGACGCTGTTCAGCGCCATGCCCCAGGAACATGAGCGCAGCCTCGGCCTGTGGCACGCCGAATGGGAAACCCTGCCGGACATCTGCTGCCTGGTGTCCGGCGCGCTGCAACAGGCGCGACTGCTGGCCGAAGGGCTGGAAGTGGATACGGCGCGCATGGCCCGTAACCTGGAACTGACCCAAGGGCTGGTGCTGGCCGAAGCCGTCAGCATCGTCCTGGCCCAGCGGGTGGGTCGCGACACCGCGCATCATCTGCTGGAGCAATGCTGCAAGCGCGCGGTGGCCGAACAACGGCATTTGCGCGAGGTGCTGGGGGACGAACCCCAGGTCACCGCGCAGTTATCCGCGACCGAGCTTGATCATCTGCTCGACCCGGCCCACTACCTCGGACAAGCCCAGGCCTGGGTTGCCCGAGCGGTGGCCGAACACCTTGCCTTGAATGCCTGAAAGGAGATTGTTGTGGGATTGGTCAAACTCGCCGAGGGCGATCTGAGCTATTGTTTTGATGAACGGCGATTGGACGGGCCGCAGGCCGCCCCGGTGCTGGTGCTATCCAACTCTTTGGGTACCGATTTGCATATGTGGGACGAGCAGGTCGCGGCGTTCAGTGAACACTTTCGGGTCTTGCGTTTCGACACCCGTGGTCACGGCCGGTCGCTGGTCACCGAGGGCCCCTACAGCATCGAACAGCTGGGCCGCGACGTGCTGGCGATGCTTGATGCGCTGGATATCGACAAGGTGCATTTCTGCGGCCTTTCGATGGGTGGCCTGATCGGCCAATGGCTGGGAATCAACGCCGGCGAGCGCCTGCACAAACTGGTGGTATGCAACACCGCCGCGAAGATTGGCGACCCTTCGATGTGGAACCCGCGCATCGAAACCGTGCTGCGTGATGGCAAGGCGGCGATGGTGGCGTTGCGTGATGCGTCGATTGCCCGCTGGTTCACGCCGGATTTCGCCAAGGCCCATCCGGCGAAGGCGGAAAAAATTACCGACATGCTGGCGGCGACCTCGCCCCAAGGCTATGCGGCCAACTGCGCCGCAGTACGCGACGCCGATTTTCGTGAGCAGCTATCGCTGATCCGTGTGCCACTGCTGGTGATCGCTGGCACCGAAGATGCCGTGACGCCGCCAGCGGGCGGACGTTTTATCCAAGAGCGGGTCGAGGGTGCCGAATACGCCGAGTTTCATGCAGCGCACTTGTCCAATGTCCAGGCCGGCGCCGCGTTCAGCGCGCGGGTACTGGATTTCCTGCTTGATACTGGCCGCGCCTGAGGAGTTTTCAGTGGACGAGAAACAACGTTACGACGAAGGCATGCAAGTACGCCGCGCGGTGCTGGGCGATGCCCACGTCGACCGCAGCCTCAATGCCTTGACCGAATTCAACAGCGAATTCCAGGAGATGATCACTCGCTACGCCTGGGGCGACATCTGGACCCGCCCGGGCTTGCCGCGCCATACCCGCAGCCTGATCACCATCGCCATGCTGATCGGCATGAACCGCAACGAGGAACTCAAGCTGCACCTGCGCTCCGCCGCCAATAATGGCGTGAGCCGCAGCGAGATCAAGGAAGTGATCATGCAGAGCGCCATCTACTGCGGCATCCCGGCGGCCAATGCCACCTTCCACCTGGCCGAATCCGTCTGGGATGAACTGGGCATTGAATCACGAACCTGAGACCACCCCCAATCCCCTGTGGGAGCGAGCCTGCTCGCGAAGGCGTAGGTCAGCTCGCATCGATGTTGGATGTAATAATGCCTTCGCGAGCAAGCTCGCTCCCACATTGGATCTTCGGTGAGCACAAGTTTTTTGCTCGGCACTGATCCCCTGTGGGAGCGAGCTTGCTCGCGATGGCGGTGGTACAGCCACCATCCATGTTTGGCTTTTTACAACAAGCTGATCGGATAGCTGACAATCAACCGGTTCTCATCGAACTCATTGGTATTGAAGTCCCGGCGCATCGTCGAGTTGCGCCACTTCACGTTGAGACTCTTCAGCGCACCGCTCTGCACGGTATAAGCCAGCTCGGTCTCGCGGCCCCATTCCTTACCGTCATCGACGGTGGCGGTGTGCACGTTGTCACCGCTGATGTAGCGGTTCATCAGGGTCAGGCCCGGCACGCCGACGGCGGCGAAGTTGAAGTCGTGGCGCAACTGCCAGGATTTTTCCTTGGCGTTGTCATAGCTGGAGTTGTAGCTGTCGTTCGCCAGGGTGCCGCCGCTGGTGCCGTTGACGCGCATCCAGGCATCATCGCCGCCGACTTTCTGCAGGCCGACATAGAAGGTGTTGCCACCGTATTTGGCCGAGAGCATGGCGAACGCGGTCTTGTTATCCAGGTCGCCGGCCAGGGCGCTGCCGTCTTCCTTGCCGGTGAAGTAGCCCAGGTTGGCGCCCAGGGTCCAGTCGCCCATGGGTTGGCTGTGGGTCAGGTTGAAATATTGCTGCTGGTAGATGTCGGACAGTTCCGCGTACCAGACGCCGACCTGGGTGCGTTTTTCGTTGAAGGCATATTCGCCGCCGCCGAAGTTGAAACGGTCGGAAGTGAAGGCACCACGGCCGTTCATCGACATGTCTTCCATGCTCGCGTCGTTACGCGGGCTGTTGCCACGGAACTGACCGCCATAGAGGCTCAGGCCGTTGATCTCGGTGGAAGTGACCTGGCCGCCCTGAAAGGTTTGCGGCAGGGAGCGACCGTCGTCGGAACGCAGGATTGGCAGCACCGGCATCCACTCGCCGACTTTCAGCTCGGTCTTCGAGACCTTGGCCTTGAGGGCCACGCCCAAACGACCGAAGTCATCGGCCGGGCGACCGTCGTCGTGCACCGGCAGCAACTGCGTGCCGGCGGTGCCGCGACCGCCGTCGAGCTTGACCGAGTACAGGCCGAGCACGTCCACGCCGAAGCCGACCGTGCCTTGGGTGAAACCGGACTTGGCGTCGAGGATGAAGCTTTGAGTCCATTCCTCGGCTTTGCCTTGGGCGGCGGCGTCGTTGGTGAAGTTGCGGTTGAAATAGAAGTTACGCAGGTTCAACGTGGCCTTGGCGTCCTCGACGAACCCCGATTCCGCTGACAACACCGGCAATGCTACGCCGGACAGCGCGACGGCAATGAGGCTGGGGAAAACTTGCTGTGTGGGTTTCATGGGCGTGTCTCTTGTTTTTCTGTGGACGAAGCGAGTCGTTGCCGCAACCCTTGGGTTGCAGGCGGTACGGTGGGGCTGGACGGTTAAAGTGGCTGAGGATCAGCCGGACGGTGCAGGGCGTAGGAGCATGGCGTCGAACCTGTTGTTATTGGTTTTGTGCGAGCGATGGTGAAGGGCCGCCCGGGATCGGTTCAATTGCGATTTGCGGGTTTCGGGCGATTATCGAACGGCAAAACAAACGCAATTCCTTGTGGGAGCGAGCTTGCTCGCGATGGCGTCGGCAAACTCAATATCCCTGCAAACTGACCCAACGCTTTCGCGAGCAAGCTCGCTCCCACAGGAAGGTGGCGGTGTACGCAGATTTGACGAGCGCAGACGACTCGGGTGGGAGCGAGCCTGCTCGCGAAGACGTTGGCGCATTCAATATCAGTGCAAGCTGACCCAACGCTATCGCGAGCAAGCTCGCTCCCACAGGAAGGTGGCGGTGTACGCAGATTTGACGAGCGCAGACGACTCGGGTGGGAGCGAGCCTGCTCGCGAAGACGTTGGCACATTCAATATCAGTGCAAGCTGATCCATTGCTTTCGCGAGCAGGCTCGCTCCCACATTGGAATTTGTGTTGGGCTGGGAATCAGGCGCAAACAAAAAGCCCACCTTTCGGTGGGCTTCATGTTTCAGCGCATCAAATCAAAACAACTTTGTCTCCGGCGCTTTCTCCGCGATCGGTTCGCGCTTGCCCGTCTCGGCATTCCAGCCGCCGCCAAGGGCCTTGTACAAATTGACCTCGCTGGTCAGTTGCGCAAGGCGATCGGTGATCAGCGATTGCTGCGCGCTGAACAACTGGCGCTGGGCATCGAGGAAAGTCAGGTTGCTGTCGACGCCGATGCGGTAGCGACGCTCGGCCAGGCGGTAGTAGTCCTGGTTGGCGGCGACGAAGTCGGTCTGTGCCTGCAACTGTTCGTTGTAGGTCTGGCGCGCGGCCAGGCCGTCGGAGACTTCCTGGAACGCGGTCTGGATCGACTGCTCATACTGCGCGACGTTGATGTCTTTCTGGATCTTGGCGTAATCCAGGCTTGCCCGCAGGCTGCCGGCGTTGAAGATCGGCAGGTTGATCTGCGGAGCGAAGGTCCAGGTGCCCGAGCCGCCCTTGAACAGGCCGGACAGGTCCGGGCTGAGGGTGCCGGCATTGGCCGTCAGGCTGATGCTTGGGAAGAACGCGGCCCGCGCGGCGCCGATATTGGCGTTGGCGGCGAGCAGGTTGCGTTCGGCCTGGAGGATGTCCGGGCGCCGTTGCAGCAGGTCCGAGGGCAAGCCGGGTGGCACTTCGCTGAGCAGGTCGGCGCTCAGCGGTTGTGTCTGCAGGTTGGTCGGCAGGCCGGTGCCCAGCAGCAGGGTCAGGCTGTTTTCGTCCTGGGCCACCTGGCGGGTGTAGCGGGCCAGTTGCACGCGGGCGTTTTCCACCGCCGTACGGGCTTGGCTCAAGTCCAGGGCCGAGGCCACGCCGACTTCGGCGCTGCGCGAGGTCAGCTTCAGGCTTTGCTCATAGGTGCCGAGGGTATCCTGGGTCAACTTGAGCAGTTCCTTATCGGCCTGCCAGGTCAGGTAAGCGTTGGCGACGTTGGCCACCAGGCTGATCTGGGTGCTGCGGCGGGCTTCTTCGGTGGCGAAGTAGCTTTGCAACGCTTGCTCGCTCAGGCTGCGGACGCGACCGAACAGGTCCAGTTCGTAGGCGCTGATACCCAGCGTCGCCGAGTAGGAGCTGCTGATTGCCGCTTCACCGGTTTGCGAGGCGCGTGCCGGCACCCGCTGGCGGTTGCCGGAGCCGGTGGCCGAGACCGCCGGGAACAGGTCGGCGCGCTGGATGCGGTACTGCGCGGCGTAGGCGTCGATGTTCAGCGCCGCGACGCGCAGGTCGCGGTTGTTTTCCAGGGCGACCTGGATCAGCTGTTGCAGTGCCGGGTCGTGGAAGAACTGTTTCCAGCCCTGCTCGGCGGCGGCCTGGCCGGGTGCTTTGGCCGGCTCATAGGCCGGCCCTTGCGGGTACTGCGCCGCGACCGGTGCTTCGGGCCGCTGATAGTCGGGAATCAGCGAGCATCCGCTGAGCACGACGGCGGCGATGGTCAGGGAAAGTAGCGACTTGCTCATTGGCCAGCCTCTTTAGAAGTTTCAGGAGTGTGGTCCTGGTCGATATTTTTACGCCGACCGATTGACGACACCGTCACGAAGAACAATGGCACCCAGAAGATTGCCAGGATGGTCGCAGTGAGCATACCGCCAATCACGCCGGTACCGATGGCGTGCTGGCTGCCCGAGCCGGCGCCGGTGGAGATGGCCAGCGGCACGACGCCGAGGACGAACGCCAGGGACGTCATGATGATCGGCCGCAGACGCATCCTGCAGGCTTCGATCGCGGCCTCCACCAGAGTCCGGCCCTGTTCATGGAGTTCCTTGGCGAACTCGACGATCAGGATGGCGTTTTTCGCCGCCAGGCCGATGGTCGTCAACAGACCCACCTGGAAGTACACGTCGTTGGACAGGCCGCGCAGGCTGGTGGCCAGCAGGGCACCGATGATCCCCAGCGGCACCACCAGCATGACCGCGATCGGAATCGACCAGCTTTCATACAGCGCCGCCAGACAGAGGAATACCATCAGCAGCGAGAGCGCGTACAGAGCCGGCGCCTGGGAACCCGACAGGCGTTCCTCGTACGACAGGCCGGTCCAGGAGATGCCGACACCCGCCGGCAGCTTCTGCGCAATGGCCTCGACTTCGGCCATCGCTTCACCCGTGGAGTAACCTGGCGCCGGAGCACCGAGGACTTCCATCGCTTCCACGCCGTTGTAACGGGCCAGTTTCGGCGATCCGTAGGTCCACTCGCCCTTGGCGAAGGCGCTGAACGGCACCATGGTCCCGGCGCTGTTGCGCACGTACCATTTGTTCAGGTCCTCCGGGCTCATGCGCGCGTCCGGTCGGCCTTGAACGTAGACGCGTTTCACCCGACCACGGTCGATGAAGTCATTGACATAGTTACTGCCGAGGGCAATCGACAGCGTATTGTTGATGTCCGAAAGGGTGATGCCCAGGGCACTGGCCTTCTCGTCATCGATGTCCAACTGGTACTGGGGCTCGTCGTTGAGACCGTTCGGACGCACCTGGGTCAGGACCTTGCTCTGCGAAGCCATTCCCAGGAACTGGTTGCGAGCCTCCATCAGTTTTTCGTGACCGATGCCGGCGCGGTCCTGCAGGAACACGTCGAAACCGGTGGCGTTACCCAGTTCCATCACCGCGGGCGGAGCAAAGGCAAACACCATCGCGTCGCGGAACGTGAAGAAGTGCTGCTGGGCGCGGCCGGCGATCTTGAATACGGTGTTGTCGGCGTTTCGCTCTTCCCACGGCTTGAGCATGATGAACGCCATGCCGGAGCTCTGGCCACGACCGGCGAAGTTGAAGCCGGTCACGGTAAACACCGAGGCCACGCCATCCCCTTCACCGCCGTCCTTGCTCGGACGCAGCAGGAACTCACGCATCTTGTCCACCACCACCTGGGTGCGCTCGGCACTGGAGCCGGCCGGTGTCTGCACTTGGGCAAACAGCACGCCCTGGTCTTCTTCCGGCAGGAACGCGGTCGGGATGCGGGTGAACAGCCAGACCATGCCGACCAGAATGATCACGTAGGCCAGCAGGTACGGGGCCTTGTGCTTGAGCATGTTGCCCACGCCACGCTCGTAGCTGCGGACGCCACGGTCGAAGTTGCGGTTGAACCAGCCGAAGAAACCGCGTTTCGGCGTGCCGTGCTCGCCCTTGGGGATTGGCTTGAGCATGGTGGCGCACAGGGCCGGGGTGAAGATCAGGGCAACCAGCACCGACAGAGCCATGGCCGAGACGATGGTGATGGAGAACTGTTTGTAGATCACGCCGGTGGAGCCACCGAAGAACGCCATCGGCAGGAGTACCGCCGACAGCACCAGGGCGATACCCACCAGGGCGCCCTGGATCTGGCCCATGGATTTCTTGGTCGCTTCCTTGGGCGACAGGCCTTCTTCGCTCATCACCCGTTCGACGTTTTCCACCACCACGATGGCATCGTCCACCAGCAAGCCGATGGCCAACACCATGCCGAACATGGTCAGGGTGTTGATGCTGAAACCGAACGCGGCGAGGATCCCGAAAGTACCCAGCAGTACCACCGGCACCGTCATCGTGGTGATGATGGTGGCGCGGAAGTTCTGCAGGAACAGGAACATCACCAGGAACACCAGCGCGACCGCCTCGATCAGGGTTTCAATCACGCCCTTGATCGATTCGCTCACCACTGGCGTGGTGTCGTAGGGGAACACCACCTCCAGGCCTTGCGGGAAGAATGGCTTGAGATCATCGACGGTCTGGCGCAGGGCCTTGGCCGTGTCGAGGGCGTTGGCGCCCGTCGCCAGGCGCACTGCCAGGCCGGAAGCCGGCGCGCCGTTGAACTGAGCGTTGATGCTGTAGTTTTCGCCGCCGAGGGCCACATCGGCGACGTCGCCGACGCGCACTTGCGAGCCGTCCGGGTTGACCTTGAGCAGGATCGCCTTGAACTGCTCGGCGGTCTGCAGGCGGGTCTTGCCGATGATGGTGGCGTTCAATTGCTGGCCGGGCAGGGCAGGCAGGCCGCCGAGCTGGCCGGACGCGACCTGGACGTTCTGCGCGGAAACCGCGTTGCTCACATCCACCGGGGTCAGGTTGAATTTGTTCAACTTGGCCGGGTCGAGCCAGATCCGCATGGCGTACTGGGCACCGAAGACCTGGAAGTCGCCGACGCCCTTGGTGCGCGAGATCGGGTCCTGCATGTTCGACACGATGTAGTTGGACAGGTCCTCACGAGTCATGCTGCCATCGCGCGAGACCACGCCGATCACCATCAGGAAGTTTCTCACCGACTTGGTCACGCGGATGCCCTGTTGCTGCACTTCCTGCGGCAACAGTGGAGTGGCCAGGTTCAGCTTGTTCTGCACCTGGACCTGCGCGGTATCGGAGTTGGTGCCTTGCTCGAAGGTTGCGGTGATGGTCATGCTGCCGTCGGAGTTACTTTCCGACGACACATAACGCAGGTTGTCGATGCCGTTGAGCTGTTGCTCGATGACCTGCACCACGGTGTCCTGCACGGTTTGTGCGGATGCACCCGGGTAGGTCACCTGGATCGCAATGGCCGGCGGCGCGATGCTCGGGTACTGGTTGATCGGCAACTTGAGGATCGATAGGGCCCCGACCAGCATGATCACCAGGGCAATCACCCAGGCGAAGATCGGACGGTCGATAAAAAATTTCGACATGGTTTACTCCCCTTTGCCGCCGGCGGCTTTGTCAGCTGCCTGAGCGGGGGCCGGGTTCTTTGCGTCAACGTTGGTGGCTTCGGTGGCTTTGACTTCCACCCCTGGCCGTACGTACTGCAACCCTTCGGTGATCAGGCGATCACCGGCCTTGAGGCCGTCTTCGATCAGCCACTGGCTGCCGACGGTACGGCTGGCCTTGAGCTGACGCAGTTCAACCTTGTTGTCCGCGCCCACGACCATCGCAGTCGGCGTACCCTTGAGGTCGCGGGTCACGCCTTGCTGCGGCGCCAGGATTGCGGCGCTGTTCACGCCGGCCTGCAGCTGCGCGTGGACAAACATGCCCGGCAGCAGCGTGTGCTCAGGGTTGGGGAACACGGCGCGCAAGGTCACGGAACCGGTGGTCTGATCGACCGAGACTTCAGAGAACTCCAGCTTGCCTTCATGAGGGTACTGGCTGCCATCTTCCAGAGTCAGCTTGACCATGGCGGCATTATCGCCAGCCTTTTGCAAGCGACCACTTTCCAGCTCCCGGCGCAGGTTCAGCAGCTCGACGGAACTCTGTGTCACGTCGACGTAGATCGGATCGAGTTGCTGGATGGTCGCCAGGGCGTCGGTCTGGCCATTGCTCACCAGCGCACCCTCGGTGACCGAGGAGCGCCCGATGCGACCGGAAATCGGCGCGTAGACCTTGGTGTAACGCACGTTGATCTGGGCCGTCTGCAGGTTCGCTTCCGACTCAAGGCGGTTGGCCACGGCGGTGTCGTACTCCTGGCGGCTGACGGCCTGCTCGTCGACCAGTTGCTTGTAGCGATCGGCAATCGACTTGGTGGATCGCAGGTTGGCCTCGGCGCTCTTGAGGTTCGCTTCATAGACGGCCGGGTCGATCTGGTACAGCTGCTGGCCGGCCTTGACGTCGGCGCCTTCCTTGAACAGGCGCTTGAGGATGATGCCGTTGACCTGCGGACGCACTTCGGCGACGCGGAACGCACTGGTGCGGCCCGGCAATTCGGAGGTCAGGGTAAAAGGCTGAGTCTTGAGGGTTACGACGCCGACCTGAGGAGGGGGAGGGGCAGGGGCAGCCTCTTCCTTGTTGCATCCGCTGAGCAGCGATGCCAGGGCGATGGCAGTGACCAGAGCGGTAACAGCTGGCTTGAATTGCATGGAAATCCTCGGGTCCAGGCGCGCAACAGGCGCACTCGAAAAGTGGAAGGTTAAAAAATCAGCATTATTCAATTAATAGGTTGCTAAGAAATATACTTACGTACATGGTTGTTTGTAAACAGCCAAATTGCGTACCATCCGTATTTACAAAAGCCTGACAAAGGCCGATGCAGTCCGGGGACGCATTCCGACAGGCACTGCTTCATAGGTTATCCAACCGATCCTTACGCATTGCTTACGCATCCTGATTGAGGTGTTTACTGCCATGGTACGTCGTACCAAAGAAGAAGCCCTGGAGACTCGCAACCAGATCCTTGAAGCGGCCGAAAAGGCCTTCTTCGAGCGCGGCGTGGCGCGAACCACGCTGGCCGACATCGCGACGCTGGCCGGTGTGACGCGTGGTGCGATCTACTGGCATTTCAGCAACAAGGCGGATTTGCTCCAGGCCATGCTCGATACCTTGCATGAGCCGCTCGATGAGCTGGCCCGCGCCAGCGAAAGCGAGGAGGAACTCGACCCGCTGGGGTGCGTGCGCAAGCTGCTGGTGAGGTTGTTCCAACAAGTGGCCCTGGACCCGAAAACCCGCCGCATTAATGAGATTCTGTTCCATAAGTGCGAATTCACCGATGAAATGTGCGACTTGCGCCAGCAGCGGCGCGAGGTCAGCCTTGACTGTAACGTGCGCATCGCGCTGTCCCTGCGCAATGCAATGAAGCGTGGGCAGATGCCGGATGACCTGGATCCCGAGAGGGCTGCGGTGGCTATCCATGCCTATATCGACGGGATCCTGTATCAGTGGCTGCTGGCGCCGGACAGCTTCGCCCTGGCCGGTGAGGCGGAGCGCTGGGTGGATATCGGGTTGGACATGCTGCGCCTGAGCCCTAACCTGCGCAAATGAAACAAAGTGTGCAATTGCGACCGGTTATGTCAATGGCGTAGGACGTTGCCGCCGTCTCCCGGGCGGTGTCGTATGAATCAAGGCTGCTTTTATATACGCATGGTTGCCGCGATGACAGGTCCAAAAGCGGCTAATTTGTAGGAAATTTGTTGGGATCGGATGACAGATCGTTAACATCCGCCGCTTGCAAACAAAAAAGCCCCGGCTCTTTCGAGTCGGGGCTTTTGCTTACACGGCGCCGGGTTTACAGCACGGGATAATCGATATAACCCACCGGTCCTTTGCCATAGAAGGTTTCCGGGTGAGGTTCGTTCAGCGGTGCATCGGCTTTCAAGCGTGCCGGCAGGTCCGGGTTGGCAATGAACGGCACGCCAAACGCCACGGCGTCAGCCTTGCCTTCCGCCAGCCAGGCATTGGCACTTTCTTTGGTAAAACGCTCGTTGGCGATGTAAGGGCCGCCGAACGCTTGCTTCAGTTGTGGGCCGATGCTGTCCGCGCCTTCTTTCTCGCGCGAGCAGATGAAGGCGATGCCACGCTTGCCCAGTTCGCGGGCCACATAGCTGAAGGTTTCCAGGCGGTTTTCGTCGCCCATGTCATGGGAATCGGCGCGCGGTGCCAGGTGCACGCCCACGCGGCCGGGGCCCCAGACTTCGATCGCCGCGTCAGTCACTTCCAGCAACAGGCGTGCACGGTTCTCCAGGGAGCCGCCGTAGTTGTCGGTGCGCTGGTTGGTGCTGCTTTGCAGGAACTGGTCGAGCAGGTAGCCGTTGGCGCCATGAATTTCCACGCCATCAAACCCGGCGGCCTTGGCGTTTTCGGCACCCACACGGTAGGCATCGACGATGTCGGCGATTTCCGCGGTTTCCAATGCGCGCGGCGTCGGGTAGTCGGCCAGCGGACGTACCAGGCTCACATGCCCCTTGGGCTGGATGGCGCTCGGAGCCACCGGAAGCTCACCGTCCAGGTAGGACGGGTGGGAAATCCGGCCGACGTGCCAGAGCTGCAGGAAAATCTTGCCGCCGGCGCCGTGGATGGCTTTGGTCACGTTGGCCCAGCCGCGTACCTGGTCGTTGGACCAGATGCCTGGGGTATCGGGGTAGCCCACGCCCATCGGCGTCACCGAAGTGGCTTCGCTGAGGATCAGCCCGGCGGAGGCGCGTTGCACGTAATACTCGGCCATCAGCGCGTTGGGTACTCGGCCTGCGTCAGCGCGGCAGCGGGTGAGCGGGGCCATGATGATGCGGTTTTTCAGCTCGATGTCGCCGAGTTTGATGGGGTCGAAAATTGTCGCCATGAAATGCAACCTCGCAAGTGAAGGGTTAAAAGTCAGTGAGTGGCAGGGGCCAGGTCGGCATTGCCGCCCTGGCGAAAAGTGATCAGGGTTACCAGCAGCGCCAGCACGGCCAGCGCGCCGGCGGCCAGGGGCACGGCTGTCAGGCCCAGGCCATGGTCGATGACACTGCCGCCGACCCAGGCACCCAAGGCATTGCCAATGTTGAAGGCACCGATGTTCAGGGTGGACACCAGGTTTGGCGCGGCTTTGCCGAAGGTCACCACGTTGACTTGCAGGGCCGGCACGGCGGCAAAGCAGGCGGTGGCCCAGAGGAACAGGGTGATTTCAGTCGGGATCAGCGCCACGCTGGTCCAGCTCAATACCGTGGACACCAGCGCCATGGTCAAAAAGACGCCCATCAGCGTGTTCGCCAGGCTCTTGTCCGCCAGCTTGCCGCCGATGATGTTGCCAAGCGTCAGGCCGAGGCCGATCAGGACCAGGGTCCAGGTCACGCCACGGGGCGAAACGCCGGTGACTTCGCCGAGCAGAGGGGCGACGTAGGTGAACAGCGTGAACACCGAGGCGGAGAACAACGCGGTCATGCTCAGCGACAGCCACAGGCCTGCGCCCTTGAGCGCCACCAGCTCGGCACGCATGTCGAGTTTTTCCTCGTCGCGCTTGGCCGGCAGGAAGCGGATCAGACCGATCAGGGCGATCACACCGATGACCGTCACGGCCCAGAAGGTCGAGCGCCAGCCGGCCTGTTGGCCCAGTGCGGTGCCCAGCGGTACGCCGAGCACGTTGGCCAGGGTCAGGCCGGTGAACATCAGGGCCACGGCCGAAGCGCGCTTGTTCGGCGCCACCAGGCCGGCCGCCACCACCGAGCCGATGCCGAAGAACGCACCGTGACACAGGGCAGTGACGACCCGGGCGAACATCAGTACGTTGTAGTCGCTGGCGACGGCGCAGAGCAGGTTGCCGACTATGAAGATCCCCATCAGCGCCACCAGCGCAGCCTTGCGCGGCAGCCGCGCGGTGGCCATTGCCATGAACGGCGCACCGATGGCCACGCCCAGCGCATAGCCGGTCACCAGCCAGCCGGCGCCGGGAATCGATACGCCGAGGTCCGCCGCCACATCGGGCAACAGGCCCATGATGACGAATTCCGTCGTGCCGATGGCGAAGGCGCTAAGCGCCAGGATCAAGAGTGAAAGGGGCATTTCGAATCCTTGTCAGGTCAGAGCTCTTGGCTCATTTGCTTGAGGAATTGCTGGATCACGTCCTCGTTGCGTTTGAAGAAGTGCCATTGACCGACCTTCTGGCTGGTGATCAACCCCGCCCGCTGCAACACCGCCAGATGCGCCGATACCGTGGACTGCGAAAGGCCGCAGCGCTGATCGATCTGGCCGGCGCAAATACCGAATTCATGGTTGTGCAACTGTTCGGGGAACTGGACCTTGGGGTCCTTGAGCCAGTTGAGAATGTCTCGCCGTACTGGGTGCGCCAGGGCTTTTATTATTTCGTCGAGGTCGAGGGTCATTGGGGCAGCTCTTATGTATAACGCTATATCGCGATGAGGCGAACCTTAAATCGTTGCTTCGCGATATACCAATATGTATTTGATCTGAGGGACCAACAAATCGCTATATCGGGTTATAACGATATAGGCGTGGCGATGGTAAGCTGCCCGCCATGAACTATCTCGCACACCTGCACCTCGGCGGCCCTGGCCGGGAACAACTGCTCGGCAGCCTCTACGGCGATTTCGTCAAAGGGCCGCTGCAGGGGCAATTCACTCCGCAGATCGAAGCGGCGATCGCCCTGCATCGACGCATCGACATGTACACCGATCGCCATCCGTTGGTGGATATCGCCTTGTCGCGCTTCTCCACGGTCCGCCGGCGTTATGCCGGGATCGTGCTGGATGTGTTTTTCGACCATTGCCTGGCCCGCGACTGGGCGCAGTACGGCGAAGGGCCGTTGCTGGACTTCACTTCCCGGGTCTACCAGGTGCTCGCCGCCGAAGCGCAACTGCCCGGGCGCCTGGCGCAGATCGCGCCGTTCATGGCGGCGGATGACTGGTTGGGTTCCTATAAGGAATTCGACGTGCTCGGGCAGGTGCTGCGCGGTATTTCCCGGCGCCTGTCGCGGCCCGAGGAACTGGCCGGGGCGATGGCGGAGTTGGTCAGGCTGTATGAGCCGTTGAGCGAGGATTTTCGGTTGTTCTATCCGCAGTTGCAGGATTTTGCACAGAATCAGATCACACCGCAAAATTGATATTGTGGGAGCGAGCCTGCTCGCGAAGACAGTGCATCAGTCGATAAAAATATTGGCTGACACACCGTCTTCGCGAGCAGGCTCGCTCCCACAGGGTGGGAGTTCAGAGGCTTCGGATCAAGCCGCAATCGCCGCAGGCCGTACCGGCGCTTGCTGTTTCTCTGGAATCGTTCCGAACAGCGCCTTGTGCACCGCCTGTTGCGCCTGGAACGCCAGGGCCGCGCGTTCCTGGCCGTGGCAGGCGATGGGCTTCAGCAAGTGGATTTCCACATCGCCCAGGTCATTGGCAAACAGGCGCATCAGATGTGACAGCAGGTCATCATCGCCAATGAAGGGAGCCAGCAAGTCGGGTTCGCCGTTACGCAGGTAACGGATCGCCACCGGTTGCAAGGCCACGTCGGCATCGATGGCCGCCGACAGCAGACGACCATGGAACGTGCGCAGCGAACGTCCGTCGGTGGTCGTGCCCTCAGGGAACATGAGCAGCGGATGCGCTTGCTCCAGATGGCGGCTCATCTGTTTGCGAATCAACTGGCTGTCGCCCGAGCCGCGCCGGATGAACAGGCTGCCGGCCTTGGCCGCCAGCCATCCAGCCACCGGCCAGGTGCGCACTTCGGCCTTGGACAGGAACGACAGCGGCGTGAGCATGCCCAGCAGCGGAATGTCGGTCCAGGACACATGGTTGCTGACCCACAGCATCGGCTGTTTTGGCAGGTGTCCATGAACGGTGACGCGAAAGGGCAGGGCATTGCTCAGTCGCGCCATGAAAAACCTCGACCAGCGCTGGCGGCGCACCATCGAATGGGCCAGCCCCAGGCGTTCCAGCAGCCCGAACACACTGGCCATGGCCAGGCCCAGCGCTACGACCAGCAACACGCGCGCGATTCGCGCGTACACCCGCAGCCGGCTCATCACACCGCCGCCTTGAAGTGACGGGCATAACGCGGGCAGAGTTCGTCGCGCTTGAGCAGGATGAACACGTCGGCGACCTGGAAATCCTCGTCCCAGCACGGCTCGCCGCAAATCTTCGCGCCCAGGCGCATGTACGCCTTGAGCAGCGGTGGCATCTCGGCGATGACGTTGGACGGAACGTCGAGTGCCGGCAAGGGTTTTTTCGGCACGGCTTGCAGGTGTTCGGTGCACAGGTAGCGTTCGCGCAGGCGTTGCATGATCGCCTGGGCCTGGATGCCGCCGTCTTGCATCGGAATGCTCGCGCAACCCATCAGGTAGCTGTAGCCGCCTTCATTGAGGACTTCGGCCAGTTCGCCCCAGAGCACCGCGATGGTACCGCCGTTGCGGTAGGCCGGGTCGACGCAGGTGCGGCCGATTTCCAGGATCGGACCCTGGAGATGGACCAGCCCGTGCAGGCTGAATTCTTCTTCGCTGTAGAACCGGCCCAGACTGCTGGCGGCCTGGTGGTCGAGCAAGCGGGTGGTCGCCACGAGGCGGCCGGTGTTCAGGTCGCGTACGCCGATGTGGGCGCAGTGAACATCATAGTCATCCATGTCCAGACCCAGTTCCGCGCCCTTGAGCTTGGCGTTGAATTCGCCGCTGAAGACGTTGAAGCGCAGGGCCTGTGCTTCTTGCAAGGCCTTGGCGCCAATCAGGCGTTCGGCTTGCAGGCGGCGTTCATTGCCGGTGTCGCTGATGCGGGCGATCTGAGTCATAGCGAATCTCCGTGCGGGCTTTACACCCGTCTTGGGGTGAGCCAATCGACTTTCTTTATGCAGCCATGTGTGCAAAGTCAGGCTATGTAGCCCCGGTGTCATCGCCATGAAGCTTTGGTGATGCTTATATGACAGCCCACGAGGAACCCCCATGCCTTGGCAAACCCTGATCGAACGCGGCGAGCGGTTGCCTGCCTTCATGGATCTGGCGGAAGGTCACGCGAGCTTGTTGCAACGGCTGGGGCCGGTCACGCCATTCGAGCTGGCCGTGGCCGGCGCAAGGTTGATGGCCACGCCGGGGCTGGCGTTCCTGGTGGGCTACCAGGCGGCCCTGCGGGCGCTCTGGCCAAGCGCGCCGCAGAGCCTCGGCGCCTTGTGCGCCACCGAGCAGCGCAGCCTGCGCCCGGCGGATATGCAGACCCGTCTCAGCGACTTGCGGGTGAATGGACGCAAGGATTTCGTCACCGCGGGCGATGCCGCCGAATGGCTGCTGATCGCGGCCCGAAGCGAAGCGGCCGGCGAAGCACCGCGGCTGAAGCTGGTGGTGGTCTATGGCGGAGAACCTGGAGTGAACCTGGAAAAACTCCCCGCCATCCCCTTGATGCCGGACATCGGCCATGCTCGGGTATTGCTCGATGGCGCGTTGTGCGAAGTGCTGCCAGGTGACGGCTGGGATGCCTACGTCAAACCGTTCCGTACCCTGGAAGACCTTTATGTGCTCAGTGCAATGGCTGCCTGGCTCTATGGTGTGGGCCAGGAGTGCGATTGGCCGCAGGCCTTGCAACTGCGTCTGTTGGCTTTGCTGGCGGGGTGCGCGGAGGTGAGTCGGCAAAATCCGTCCAGTGCGGCCGGGCATGTGCTGCTGGGTGGGCTGTTCGCGCAGTTCAAGGGGCTTGATGCCGAATTGAATGAGGCACTGGCTGCTGGGCCGGCGTCGTGGCGAGAAATGTGGGGGCGCGACAAAGGAGTCATGGACATCGCGGCGGGCGCGCGGGCCAAGCGGTTGGCCAAGGCGTTGGGCTAGCCTTTGGAGCGACGGGATCTATGTGGGAGCGAGCCTGCTCGCGAATAGCGGAGTGTCAGCCTGCATCCATGCCACTGATCCAGCGCTTTCGCGAGCAGGCTCGCTCCCACCGGGCGCCCTCCACACTCAAACTGTCATCAAGCCCGGCTAGGCTCTGCAGGTTAAATCCTGCGAGCCCCACGCATGTCCAGACGCTGGCTGTTGCTCCCGCTGTTGCTGTTGACCCTCACAGCCCGCGCTGAAGAGTGGCCGTCAGAACAATGGCCAACCGGCCCGACGCCCACTGGGCCGGCCCTCGAAGCGCTGGAGCAATACGCCTTTACCCAAAGGGATGACAGCACCCGCGAGGGCATCCGCACCGACGCGCTCCTGA
This sequence comes from Pseudomonas sp. R1-15, assembly GCF_051132085.1. NCBI lineage: Bacteria > Pseudomonadati > Pseudomonadota > Gammaproteobacteria > Pseudomonadales > Pseudomonadaceae > Pseudomonas > Pseudomonas sp. R1-15. Next base: position 1,438,334 of record NZ_CP071660.1, read on the forward strand.
TCATCCAGGACGGCCGACTGGTCTATGAACGCTACGCCGGACCCACGACCGCCCAGACTCCGCACCTGACCTGGTCCATCAGTAAAAGCCTGCTGGCGACAATCTTCGGCGTGGCCTACGGCGAAAGGCTGTTTGCCCTGGATGATCTTGCTGCCAAGTACTACCCGCCGCTGCAGCGACACCCGGACATGACCCTGGCCGATCTGTTTCATTGGACTTCCGGCCTGGACTGGCAGGAAGACTACGAATACGCGCCACTCAACTCCTCGGTCGTGGCGATGCTCTACACGCGGGGGCGCCACGACATGGCGGCGTTCACTGCCGCGAGCACAAGCTTCGGCCCGCCCGGGCAAGTGTTCCGTTACTCCAGTGGCGACAGCAACCTGCTGGCGGCGGCGCTGAAAACCATCGTCGGCCCGGCGCGCTATGCCGATTACCCCTGGACGGCCCTGTTCGAACCGCTGGGCATCCGCCACGCGACCTGGGAAACCGACGCCAGCGGCACGTTTGTCGGGTCGTCCTATGCCTACCTCACGGCGCAGGACCTGGCGCGTGTCGGCTTGTTGATGCAGCGCGATGGCCGCTGGGGCGACCGGCAACTGGTGCCGAAAGACTGGATAGCATTCAATCGCGAGCCTTTCGCCGGTTTCCAGGCGGGACAGGACGAAGCCGTGCCTGGCGGGCATTGGTGGCTCAATCGCGGTGCCGACGCCACCCTCCGCCCATGGCCTGACGCACCGCCGGATACGTTTGCCGCGCTCGGTCACTGGGGCCAGGCGCTGTATATCATTCCCAGCGCCAGGCTAGTGATCGTGCGCTACGGCGATGACCGCGACGGCAGCTACCGCCACAACGAATTGCTCAAGCGCGCCATGGCGGCCTTCGCCGGGGCGGTACGACCATGAGACGCAACGTGTTGCTCAGCCTGGCGTCGGTGCTGCTCATTGCCCTGTTCGGTTGGGTCTGGCTGGAACGGGTGGCCCTGCAGGCCTTTCCCGGCATTATCAGCGCGTACACCGCCAAGGAGTATTGCTCGTGCCGCTATGTGATGCGGCAGCCAGCCGAGTATTGCCGGGGCTACGTGAAGCAGTCGGTTCCCGTCAGCGATTTTTTCGAGACCGTTGAAGCCAGACGCGTCACCGTCAGCGGGTTGGGGCGTAGCCACAGTGCGCGCTGGATCGGCGAGCGGCAGGGGTGCCGGTTGGAACCCTGAATGCTGATTCAAGGACTGCCTTTGTGGCGAGCCAAGGCAGTTGTCGAAACCGACAGTTTGCAATCGCCCTCGTCCCGGTTAAGGTTCGCCACAGGTTTCTCTGCCCTCCGAGTCTGTATGTTCAAGCGGTTTCTCCCCCACGCTGTCATCACGTTGCTGCTGGCCTGCGCCGCATTGCCGGCCCAGGCCGATTGGTACCTGGACGGCGAATCGTCGCGGCTTTCGTTTATCAGCAGCAAAAACGGCAATGTGTCCGAGGTCCAGCGCTTTCTGGTGCTTCATGGCCAGGTCCAGCCCAAGGGCCTGGCGCGGCTGGAGGTCGAGCTGGAGTCCATTAACAGCGGCGTCCCGCTGCGGGACGAACGCATGCGCGCCGAGCTGTTCGAGATCAAGCAGTTTGCCGAAGCCACCGTCACCGCGCAGCTTGACTTGATGCCGATCCAGGACCTGGCCAACGGCGCACAGTTGGAGCTGCGCCTGCCGGTAACGGTGGACCTGCATGGCAAGCAGCACGAATACAACGTGCAACTGCTGGCGACGCGCCTGGATGAGCGACGCTTCCAGGTCGTGACCCTGGAGCCGGTGGTGCTCAACGCGGCGGATTTCGGCCTGGCGCCGGGCCTGGAAAAGCTGCGCGCACTGGCCGGATTGTCGACTATCAGCCTGTCGGTGCCGGTGAATGCGGTGCTGATCTTCACGGCGCGCTGACATGAGCGGTCCGGTATTCCCTTGGCGCGAAGGCAATCGCTTCGAGTTGCTGATCGACGGTCCGCAGTTCTTTCCGCGCATGCTGGTGGAAATCGCCCGCGCCCAGGAGCAGGTGGAACTGGAGCTGTATCTGGTGGAGGCGGGCGCTTGCGCCGAGGCGATGGTCCAGGCGCTTGTCCAGGCCGCCGAGCGGGGTGTTCGCGTGCGCTGCCTGTTCGACGACTACGGCAGCCTGGCGTTTACCCTGGGCCTGCGCAATCGCCTGGTCGAGGCAGGTGTGGAGCTGCGGTTCTACAATCGCCTGAGCTGGCGTCGCTGGGTGCGCAATCTTTACCGCGACCATCGCAAGCTGCTGCTGGTCGATCAGCGCCTGGCGGTGGTCGGCGGCACCGGGGTCACCGACGAATTCTGGAACCCTTTGGAAGACCAAAGCGACTGGCACGAGGTGATGGTGGAAATCGTCGGCCCGCTGGTGCTCGACTGGCAGCTTCTGTTCGACCGCCAGTGGCTCGCCAACCGCCATCGTCGGGCCTGGAAACCGGCTTCCAATTTCGGCTTGCCGCGCTTGCCCCGTGTTCCGCCGGTGGGCGAGGGTATGGGCCGGGTGGCCTATGCCGACGCCCGCCAGCACCGCGACATCCTGCAATCACTGTCCCGGGCGTTAAACAGCGGCCAGAAACGTATCTGGATGGCCACGCCGTATTTCCTGCCGACCTGGAACGTGCGTCGCTCCTTGCGCAAGGCCGCCGCTCGGGGCGTCGATGTGCGTCTGCTGCTGACCGGCCCGCGCACCGATCACCCCTCCGTGCGCTACGCCGGCCACCGTTATTACCCGCGCCTGCTCAAGGCCGGTGTGAAGATCTATGAATACCAGCCATGTTTCCTGCATTTGAAAATGGTGCTGGTGGACGATTGGGTCAGCATCGGCTCGTGCAATTTCGATCACTGGAACCTGCGCTTCAACCTGGAGGCCAATCTGGAAGCACTGGACTCAGGACTGAGCAAGGCCGTGGCGGCCAGTTTTGAGCGCGATTTCGACCAAAGCCTGCAAGTGAGTCTCGACGCCTGGCAGCGTCGGCCGCTGTGGAAGCGCGTCAAGCAACGGTTGTGGGGATGGGTGGACCGGCTGGTGGTGAATCTGCTGGATCGACGGGGTTAGTCCAGACACCACAGATACAACTGTGGGAGCGAGCCTGCTCGCGAAAGCGGTCCGACAGTCAATGATGCAGTGACTGAAGGATCGCCTTCGCGAGCAGGCTCGCTCCCACAGGGGCATTGCGGTGCGGCTGGCTCAGAGCAATTCGAAACTCTGCTGCTTCACGTCCTGGGAATCCAGGCCGATCTGCACGTTGAACTTGCCCGGTTCAGCGGCGTACTTGAGCTGGGCGTTGAAGAACTTCAGGTCGTCTTCGGTGATGGTGAAGTGGATGACTTTCTTCTCGCCGGCCTTGAGCATCACCTTGCGGAAGTTCTTCAGCTCTTTCACCGGACGGATGATCGAGCCGGTCACGTCCTGGATGTACAGCTGCACCACGGTTTCACCGTCACGCTCGCCGGTGTTTTCCAGGGTGATGCTGGCGTCGAGCTTGCCGGTCTTGTTCAGCGTGGTGGACGACAAGGCCATGTCCGACAGGTTGAACGTCGTGTAGCTCAAGCCATAGCCGAACGGGTAGAGCGGGCCGGTGGTGTCGTCGAAATATTGCGAGGTGTAGTTGCCCGGCTTGCCCGGCGTGAACGGCCGGCCGATGCTCAGGTGATTGTAGTAGGTAGGAATCTGCCCGACCGAGCGTGGGAAGGTGATCGGCAGCTTGCCCGACGGGTTGTAGTCGCCGAACAGCACGTCAGCAATGGCGTTGCCGCCTTCGGTGCCGCTGAACCAGGTTTCCAGGATCGCATCGGCTTGCTGTTGTTCTTCCAGCAGCGACAGCGGACGGCCGTTCATCAGCACCAGCACCAAGGGTTTGCCGGTGGCTTTCAGGGCTTTGATCAGCTCGCGCTGGCTGGCCGGGATGTTCAACTCGGTGCGGCTCGAGGACTCGTGGGACATGCCACGGGACTCGCCCACGGCGGCCACGACCACGTCGGCTTCCTTGGCGGCTTTCACCGCTTCATCGATCAGCACCTGGGCCGGGCGCGGGTCATCCACCACTTCCGGTGCGTCGAAATTGAGGAAGTTGAGGTAGTCGAGCACCTTCTTGTCGCCGGTGATGTTGGCGCCACGGGCGTAGATCAGCTTCGACTCGCCGCCCAGCGCACGGGCCATGCCGTCGTACACGGTGACCGACATGGCCGGGCGACCGGCGGCGGCCCAACTGCCCATCATGTCGATCGGCGCCTTGGCCAGCGGACCGACCAGGGCGATCTTCGCGGTCTTCTTCAAGGGCAGGGTCTGGTTGCGGTTTTCCAGCAGGACCAGGCTGCGGCGCGCCACGTCACGGGCATCGGCGCGATGCATGCGGCTGTCGGCATAGACGTCGGCCGGGTCATCCTCGGCCTTGCCGATGCGCAGGTACGGGTCCTTGAACAGGCCCATGTCGTACTTGGCGGCCAGCACTTCACGCACCGCGTTATCAAGATCGCTCTGCTCGATTTCGCCAGCCTTGAGCAGTCCTGGCAGCTCTTTGCCGTAGAGCGAGTCGTTCATGCTCATGTCGATGCCGGCCTTGATCGCCAGTTTTGCCGCTTCGCGACCGTCCCGGGCGACGCCATGCTTGATCAACTCGAAAATCGCCCCGTGGTCGCTGACGGCCAGGCCCTTGAAGCCCCATTCCTTGCGCAACAGGTCGTGCATCAGCCAGGTGTTGGCGGTGGCCGGCACGCCGTTGATGGAGTTCAGCGCGACCATCACCCCGCCTGCACCGGCGTCGATAGCGGCGCGGTAGGGCGGCAGGTAGTCCTGGTACATTTTCACCGGGCTCATGTCCACGGTGTTGTAGTCCCGGCCGCCTTCCACCGCGCCATACAGGGCGAAGTGCTTGACGCTGGCCATGATGCTGTCGGCGGCGTTGGCGCCGCTGCCCTGGAATGCCTTGACCATCACCCCGGCAATGCGCGACACCAGGTAAGTGTCCTCGCCGAAACCTTCGGAGGTGCGGCCCCAGCGCGGGTCGCGGGAAATATCCACCATCGGCGCAAAGGTGATGTCCAGGCTGTCGGCCGCCGCTTCCTTGGCCGCGATACGGCCGGAGCGGTAGATGGCGTCCATGTCCCAGCTTGAAGCCAGGGCCAGGGGAATCGGGAAAATGGTCCGGTGGCCATGGATCACGTCATAGGCGAAGAACATCGGGATCTTCAACCGGCTGCGCATGGCCGCGTCCTGCATCGGACGGTTTTCGTCGCGGGTGATGGAGTTGAACGTACCACCGATGTTGCCCGCGGCGATTTCCTTGCGAATCATCTCCCGGGGCATTTCCGGGCCGATGCTGATCAGGCGCAGTTGGCCGATCTTTTCCTCGAGGGTCATTTGCTTCATCAGGTTGCTGATGAAAGCGTCCTTGTTATCTATGGGGGCTGGCAGGTTGTCGGCTAATACAGGTTGAGTGGCCAGGGTGACAAACAGGCCCAGCAGACACAGCTTCTTCATGAATGGTTTTCTCGCAAGCCTAAAGGGCGGTGAACAGGACACGCCGGTCAGCCTGAATGTGAGGAGCGGCTATTGTTGTTCGGGTGTATCCGGATAAATGCAGCACACTTTCGAACCCATGGGGATGAACTAAGTTTCGCACCGGGCATCTTTTAGCCCATCGACCCGATTCAATCCAGTGCGGCGGCGATTATGCCCCAGACGCCGGTAAGATAGGTGGCGGTGTTTTTTTAATGCAATGCAAGGGAGCGCTCGATCCGATGAATCCACGACTGAACCACCTTCGCGGCCTGCAAATGCTGGCCCTGATGCTGTTCACCACGCTGTTGGCCGGTTGCGGCATCAATAACATCCCGACGCTGGACGAGCAGGCCAAGGCGGCCTGGGGCCAGGTGCAGAACCAATACCAACGCCGCGCCGACCTCATCCCTAACCTGGTGGAAACCGTCAAGGGTTATGCCCGGCATGAGCAGGAAACCCTGACCGCAGTCATCGAAGCGCGGGCCAAGGCCACCTCGATCCAGGTCGATGCCAATACCTTGGACAATCCGGAAAAACTCAAGCAGTTCCAACAAGCCCAGGACCAGTTGAGCGGGGCGTTGAGCCGCTTGATGGTGGTGTCCGAGCGCTACCCGGACCTGAAGGCCAACCAGAACTTCCTGGCCTTGCAATCGCAACTCGAAGGCACCGAGAACCGCATTGCCGTGGCGCGTCGCGACTTCATCCTGGCGGTGCAGAAGTACAACACCGAAATCCGCACGTTCCCCGGCCGCCTGTGGCACAGCGTGATGTACAGCGACTTGCCGATCCGCGAAACCTTCGAGGCGACCAGCCCGAATGCCGAAAAAGCGCCTGAGGTGAAATTCTGATGAAGCAGCTTCAAGTTTCAAGCTGCAAGCTTCAAGCTCAGGCAACGCGTACTGCTTCTGCTTGCAGCTCAAGGCTTGGAGCTTGGGGCTTGACGCTGCTTGTGCTGTTGCTCTGGGTGTTCGCAGTTACGGCCCAGGCCGAATTGAAGTTCCCGGCATTGACCGGGCGGGTGGTGGACACCGCCCAGATGCTGGAGCCCTCGGTGCGCACGCAACTCGATGCGCAACTCAAGGCCCATGAGCAGGCCACCAGTGAACAGGTGGTTGTCGTCACCCTGCCGGACCTGCAGGGCGCCAGCATTGAAGACTTCGGTTACCAACTAGGCCGCCACTGGGGCATCGGGCAAAAGGATAAAAACAACGGCGCGCTGCTAATCGTCGCCCGCGATGACCGTAAACTGCGGATCGAAGTGGGGTACGGCCTGGAAGATCGGCTGACCGATGCCCAGAGCTCGGTCATCATCAATCAAGTCATCACTCCGGCATTCAAGACGGGAAATTTCAACAAGGGCATCAGCGACGGCGTCGCGGCGATGCTTGTGGTGTTGGGCGGCAGTCCGCTGGATGAGCCAGCCCCTGCGTATGACGTGGGAGGGCAGGGTGAGGGCGACTTCATCGACCGGCATGCGGGGCTGATAATCTTCCTGGCGATGCTGCTCATCCTGACGATAGGCGTTTGCCAGGTGCTTGGTATCCTGCCGAGCAGTGGCGGTTCCGGCGGTGGCAGCTCCAGAAGCGGCGGTGGCGGTTTCGGCGGCGGCGGTGGCGGTGGCTTCAGCGGTGGCGGTGGCAGTTTTGGTGGCGGCGGTTCGTCGGGCGGCTGGTGAGCATAATAATGAGCAGGCATTTTTGACATGGCATTACTGACTGAACTCGAACAACGCAAGGTGGCCGAGGCCATTGCCCGGGTCGAGCGCGACACCGATGCCGAACTGGTGACGGTGCTCGCTGCCCGCGCCGACGACTACGCCTACATCCCACTGCTCTGGGCCAGCCTGCTGGCCTTGGTGGTGCCCGGCGTGGCGCATTACCTGACGGGCTGGCTGACCACGCACAGCTTGCTGTTGGTGCAGTGGGGCAGTTTCATCGGGTTGTGCCTGCTGTTTCGCCTGCCTGCTATCACCACGTACCTGATCCCTCGCTCAGTACGTCACTGGCGAGCGTCGAACCTGGCGCGCCGGCAATTTCTCGAGCAGAACCTGCACCATACGGTGGACGGCACAGGCATGCTGATTTTCGTTTGCGAGGCCGAGCGGTATGTGGAAATCCTGGTGGACGAGGGCATTTCCAAGCGACTCGACAATAAGCATTGGGAGGCGATTGTCGCGGCATTTACCCAGCAGGTTCGCCAGGGCCAGACGTTGCAAGGCTTTGTGACGTGCATTGAAGCCTGCGGCGAACTGCTCAAGGCGCATGTGCCGGTGACCCATGCGCGCAATGAGTTGCCGAATCGGTTGGTGGTGCTCGGTTGACACTATTTTCTGCCGGACACCGTTGTGGCGGGAGCGCCTTTGTGGCGAGGGAGCTTGCTCCCGCTGGAGCGCGAAGCGCTCCCCATCGGTCTGAAGGTTGAGTCAGGCCTGGAGTCAGGCGACTGCTTCGCAGTCGAGCGGGAGCAAGCTCCCTCGCCACGAAAGCCTGGCTGACCATGAAGATGGATTCTCGCTTTTGCACCGTTGGGGAAATTCCCCGTGCCCTGGCCTCCCATCCCCCCTAAAATACCCGCCATTCCCGATCCGCCCGCCCCGAGGCCGCTTTTCCATGTCCGTCACTGCAACTTCCGCCCGTCCCGCGCCGGATCACCACGCCCAGTTCATCGAGCTGTTGCAGGCCAGCCTTGGGCAGAACGCCTTCATCAAGCTCGTGCTGGCCAAATACGTCGGTGACGAAGCCGATCTGCAGCGGCTGATCATCAAGCAACTGACGGTCAAGGATCAGCCGTGCCTGTCCTTCGTCTACCGCTACAAGACGCGCGACATCACCAAGAATTTCCCGCTGGTCGAAGGCGTTGAGACGGTCGCCGCGCTGTTGCCGGCCTCGTTCAAGAACGCACATCTGCTGGCAATCACTGACGAGGCGCAGCTGGAGTACAGCAAGAAGGGCAAGAGCTCGTTGTTCAAGAGCAAGCCCCAGCAGCTGCGGGAAGTGCCGTCCGCGGGGCACAACCGTGAGAAAAACCGCTTCCTCGATCTGAGCCGGCCGTTCCTCGCCGACCTGGGCGTGACTAACCACAAGCACGAGCTGATTCCGGCGATGTCGCGCAAGTGGAAGCAGATCAACAAGTTCATCGAAGTCTTCAGCCACGCGTTGACGTCTTCGCCGCTGGCGCTGGACAAACCGGTGCGGGTCGCGGATTTCGGCTCGGGCAAGGGCTACCTGACGTTCGCCATCCATGATTACTTGCGCAACACCTTGCAGGCCGAGGGGCTGGTGACAGGCGTCGAATTGCGCGAGGACATGGTCAAGCTGTGCAACGAAGCCGCCGCGCGGCTAGAGCATCCGGGCCTGGAGTTCCAGCACGGTGACGTGCGCAGCGTCGCGCCGCGTGAAGTGGACGTGATGATCGCCCTGCATGCCTGCGACATCGCCACCGACTACGCGATCCACATGGGCATCCGCTCGGGGGCCTCGATCATCATGTGCTCGCCGTGCTGTCATAAGCAGATCCGCCTGCAGATCCAGAGCCCGGCGCTGCTCAAGCCGATGCTGCAATATGGCCTGCACCTGGGCCAACAGGCGGAAATGGTCACCGACAGCCTGCGGGCGCTGTACCTCGAAGCCTGTGGCTACGAGACCAAGGTGTTCGAGTTCATCTCCCTGGACCACACCAACAAGAACAAGATGATCCTGGCGGTCAAGCGCGCCGAGCCGGTGGATCCTGCCGAACTTCTTGCCAGGATCGAAGAGCTCAAGGCGTTTTACCACATCACCGAACATTGCCTGGAAACGCTGCTGCGGGCTGACGGCTACCTCGCCTGACAGTTTGCCCGCCCCGAACCCTGTGGGAGCGAGCCTGCTCGCGAAAGCATTATTTCAGCCAGTAGTTACTGAGCTGACACACCGCCTTCGCGAGCAGGCTCGCTCCCACAGGTTCATTCGCCATTTCTGAAGGTGCAATCCGTCAGTTAATCTCGGGAGATCGCTGCTGCGGACTACCTTTAATGCGTTCCCCCCACGCATCCCAAAGGAGCCCATGCCATGGCCGCGAAGAAAATCCTCATGCTGGTCGGCGATTACGTCGAAGATTATGAAGTGATGGTGCCTTTTCAGGCCCTGCAGATGATCGGCCACACAGTGCATGCGGTGTGCCCGGACAAAACCACCGGGCAGACGGTGCGCACCGCGATCCATGATTTCGAAGGCGACCAGACCTACAGCGAGAAGCCAGGGCATCTGTTTGCCCTCAACCATGATTTCGCCAGCGTCCAGGCCAGCGACTATGACGCACTGCTGGTACCGGGCGGTCGTGCGCCGGAATACCTGCGCCTGAATGAAAGCGTCCTGCAACTGGTGCGCGATTTCGACCTGGCGGGCAAGCCGATCGCCGCGGTGTGCCATGGGGCGCAATTGCTTGCGGCGGCAGGCATCCTGGAAGGGCGCGAATGCAGTGCCTATCCGGCCTGTGCTCCGGAGGTGCGCCTGGCCGGCGGGACGTTCATCAATATTCCAGTGACCGAAGCCCATGTCCAAGGCAACCTGGCCACGGCACCGGCGTGGCCCGCCCATCCGAACTGGCTGGCGGGGTTCCTGACGCTGCTGGGCACGGCCATTACCTTGTAGAAGCCAGGGGCTACGCGCCGCACTCGTCCGATAGAGTGAGCTCTTGTGGCGAGGGAGCTTGCTCCCGCTGGAGCGCGAAGCGGTCCCATCGCGTAAATGGCGACCGCTTCGCAGTCGAGCGGGAGCAAGCTCCCTCGCCACGGTTCTGCGCCGCCCCGTCGGATTTAGACCTCCACCGGCACCGCCAGCTTCGGATCGCCCAGTGGGTGGGTCTTGGCATCGAAGAAGCGCAGTTGCGTGTCCAGGCCCTCGAACAATCTGGCGTAATGCCGCTTCTGATGCTGGATGAACGCCTGGCTGCGCGGGTAAATCGAGACGGCCACCGTCCTCGGCGCCGCTTGGCGCAGGGCATGGACGATATGGCTGTCCTGCTCGCCCAAGGCATGGCCGAACAGACACAGATTGTCGTCGTGGTGCAGCAACTGGTCGTAGCAGAACGACAGGTAATCGCTGCTGCGGATGGTCTTGAGTTTGTCCTGGCTCGGCCCTTCGCTGACAAAAAGCGGCACGTCGTCGAGGGTCTTGAGGGTGTTGTTGATGGCAAAACTGCCCAACAGCGTGCCTTCGGTGGAAGCGAGCTTGCGTGCCGTGCCGTCCTGGTTGCGCACCAAATGCAGGCCGCCGTGCAGATACAACAGACGCGGCTTGTCTGTACTGGTCCGACTCGGATCGAAGCTGTGATCGGCACCCAGGAACAGATCGGTCAGGGTCTCGGGCGTATGCTGGATCGCCCAATAGCTGAGCAGATCGTAGTTGGTGGTGAACACTGTGCGGTAGCGGCCCAGCTCCTGATTGAGACTTCCCAGGGTCGAGGGTTGCACCAGTCGCCAGGGGATATGCACCGCGTGCACGGTGTTGATCAAGGCTTCCTTGATTGCGTAATAGCGATTGCGCGGGGCGGCGGAGCTGACGGCCAGGGCCTTGTTGACCCGGCTGGTGGTTTTCAACGCGCCCAGTACCTGCTCGAAACTGCGGGTCTGCAGCGCATCGAAGACGCTCAGTTCCGAAGGGCTCAGTGGTTTTTCCTCGACGGTGCGGGCGTTCTCGAACAACGAGTCATAGCCGAAATCGTCCCACACGGCGCGGCTCGCGCCATTGCCCACCAGCAGGCCGCTGAAAGCGGTGTTGGTGCGCAACGTCTCCCAATTGTCGAGCCGGGCGTCGTATTCCTGGAAATCGGTCATTGCGAAGGTCATCTCAAAACGTGGCAAAGGGCAGGACCCGACTTTATCACGACCCAGTCTTGAGCCAGATCAAGATACGTCGTGACCGGCCGATAACCTTTAAGGCGTTCTGGTCGAGCGGTTTACTGCGGCGGATCGGGCGCCTGGGCTATCCTCACCGGTATTCAGGGCGCGCGCTGGCCTGGCGATTTCCCGGTTCGTTCATTGCTGCATTCCCGGATGGCTTCTGTGCCATGGATATTCGAAACTCCACGCCGCTGGCCGGTTACCTTGATCTGCTGATGGATGCCGTGTGCGCCGTCGACGCCCTGGGGCGTTTCGTGTTTGTCAGTGCCGCCAGCGAGCGGATCTTTGGCTACACGCCGAAGGAGCTGATCGGCCGTTCGATGATCGATATGGTCCACCCTGCCGACCGCGAGCGGACCCTTGACGCGGCGCGCGAAGTCATGCGTGGAGAGCCCAAGCTCAATTTCGAGAACCGCTATCTGCGCAAGGACGGTGGGGTCGTCCATATCCTCTGGTCGGCGCGCTGGTCCGAGCCTGACCAATTGCGGATCGCCGTGGCGCGGGACATCACCGAGCGCAAGCTGGCGGAGTCTCGGCAGGCCGCGTTGTACGCGATCTCCGAGGCCGCCCATGCGGCTGCCGACCTGCTGGCGTTGTTCAAACGTATCCATTTGATAATCGGCGAGTGGCTGCCAGCACTGAATTTTTCGGTGGCGTTGTATGACGAGCAATGTGCCCAGCTCAACTTTCCCTATCACGTCGACGACCGGGAGCGGCAGCCGGAACTGCCGGGTACGACCATCGGGCGTTTGTGTGCCGAAGTCATACGCAGCGGCCAGCCGATCCTGCTGACGCCCGGCTCCAGCTCGTTGCCCGTGGAGCTGCACGACCTCGTGGCGAAACCGGACGCGCCGTGCTGGCTGGGTGTGCCACTGAATTCGCAGAGCGGCACGATTGGCGCGTTGATCGTCAAGAGCGCGGCGGATAACGAGCGCTACACCGAGCAGGACAAGGAATTGCTGCAGTATGTTTGCGTGCAGATTGCGATTGCCATCGAGCGCCAGCAACTGCATACCCGGTTGCAGCACATGGCGCAGTACGATCAGCTCACTCAGGTACCCAATCGCGAGTTGCTGCGTGACCGCTTCAAGGCCGCGTTGACCACGGCCCGTGTTGCATCGGGGCGGATGGCATTGCTCTACATCGATCTGGATCGCTTCAAACAGATCAACGACACCTACGGCCATGCCGTTGGCGACATGCTGCTGCAAGCGGTGGCCAGCCGACTCAAGGGTTGCATACGTGACACCGACACCGTCGCACGCATCGGTGGCGATGAATTTGTGGTGCTGCTCCATAGCATCCAGAGCGTGGCAGACGCCGACCGGGTGCAGGAGCAGATTCGTCACGCGCTGGCCCAGCCGCTGCGGCTGGACGGTCATTGCCTGAGCATCGAACCGAGCATTGGCGTGGCGTGTTTCCCCGAACACGGCACGGAAGACATCACCTTGTTCCGCCACGCCGACGAGGCGATGTACGCAGCCAAACGCCACAATCACCGGGCCTTCGGCATCTGACCACCTCACCGTTCGTCGTCGCGCCAGCGCTTTTTCCAAACCTTGAATGCCGACTCATTTCAAATGAAATACGGGGCAGGCATGCCCATCATTCATGCAATACGGAGGGCTCGAGCATGCGCGGGTCAAGCAACATTTATCCGGGAAACACTGCTCATGATCGAACGAAGGTGTCTGAAGCGGGTCGCAAAAGTGGGAGAACCACCACCGCGAGTGTCGATAAAAGTCCGCTGAAGGCTGAGATCGGCCGCAAGCCGGATCGCACGGCTCGCTGAATATTCAACGGTGGTTCTGATTCAGCGGCGGGGGAAACCCTGTCGCAACTTTCTATCAGAGGAGGGCGTGACCATGAGCCGGATGGCCACCTTTTTACGCACCACCAGTGTTGTCGTGCTGATGGGCCTGGGTGCCAGCAGTGCCTGGGCCCAGTCACCTGCCGAATTCATCAACGATGCATCCGCCAAAGGCATGGCTGACATCGAAGCCAGCCGTGCCGCACATTCGAAGGCGGAATCAAGGGAGGTCAAGGATTACACCATCATGGTGATCAACGACCGCACTACCGCCAACCAACACCTGGCGAAAATCGCCAAGAAGCTCGACTTGCCCGTCGCGCCCCGGGAAGAAGTCGCGGACAAGGCCAAGACCTTGATGCCGCAAGTGGCCGAGGGCGAGTCGTTCGAAGCGGCGTATGCCGCCAGCCAGGTCAAGGCCACTGAGGAAGCCATCGAGCAGATCCAGCAACAGGCCCAGACCACCAACGTGCCGGAGATCAAGGCGTTCGCCGACGAAACCCTGCCCAAATTGCAGACGCATCTCGAGATGGCCAGGGCGCTGCAGGCCAGTCGCTGATTTGCCGCACCTGTTTTTACCTCAGGACCGGGACGCCAGCGTCCCGGCTTGTTTTGCCCGCCGAAAAGGAGAACCTCGATGTCTACACGCCGAGAACCCAACCAATACGCGATGCAGAATCCACTGACCCAATACCCTCGTCCGGAATTCCCCGACCAGCCGCAATCTCCTCCCGGCATTGACCAGGACATGGAACCACAGCCCGATCACGGCGAAAAAACCTATCAAGGCTTCGGTCGCCTGGAGGGGCGCAAGGCGCTGATCACGGGCGGCGATTCGGGGATCGGTCGCGCGGCGGCCATTGCCTATGCCCGCGAAGGCGCCGATGTAGCTATCAACTATCTGCCCAGCGAGGAACGCGACGCGCAGCAAGTCATCGAGCTGATCAAGGCCGAAGGCCGCAAGGCCATTGCGATTCCGGGAGATCTCAAGGACGAAGCGTTCTGCGTCCAGATGGTGAAGATGGCGCAGCAGGAGCTCGATGGCCTGGATATCCTGGTCAACGTCGCCGGTAAGCAGGAAGCGCAAAAGGACATTGCGGACATCACCACCGCGCAATTCGACGACACCATGAAAACCAACATCTACGCGATGTTCTGGATCTGCAAGGCCGCGATACCGCTGATGCCGGCCGGGGCGACGATCATCAATACCGCGTCGATCCAATCCTACGATCCGTCCGCGACGCTGCTCGATTACGCCACCACCAAAGCGGCGATCGTGGCGTTTACCAAGGCGTTGGCCGGACAGGTCATCAGCAAGGGAATCCGGGTCAATGCCGTGGCTCCGGGGCCGATCTGGACGGTGCTGCAACCCAGCGGCGGACAGCCTAGGGAGAAGATTCCTACATTCGGCTCCCAGGTTCCGATGAAGCGTCCGGGGCAGCCAGCGGAATGTGCGCCGCTGTACGTGCTGCTGGCCTCGCAGGAGTCGAGTTATATCACCGGAGAAGTGTTTGGCGTGACGGGTGGGAATCCGTTGCCCTGATGCGCGGCATTCGGATGCGCGAGCGTTGCAACAACGCTCGCGCATCTGCTTTCAGCACTGGTTCAGGTCGACCTTGTTTTCCTGTTCCACGCCGTCAAGGCTCTTGGCCTCGTCTTTGCCCATGTCCTGGTAGCGCTTGCGCAACGCTTCCAGTTGCTTGAGGTCCAGCGACTCGAGACCGAGCATTGCATTCTGCGCGTCCTTGGTCGCGCGCAACAATTCGTCGACTTTCAGATGCAGGATATCGGTATCGCGGTTTTGCGTGTTCTGGATCAGGAAAACCATGAGGAAGGTGATGATCGTGGTCGAGGTATTGATGATCAGTTGCCAGGTGTCGTTGAAACCGAAGAACGGTCCGCTGGCGGCCCAGAGCGCCAACAACACAATAGCTCCGAGAAAGGTCTTGGGACTTCCTGCCCACAGGGCCAGTTTTTGAGCAATCTTTGCGAACGTCATTGCCGTGTTTCCTCAGTGGATGCACCTGTCTGGTGTGACAGCAACGAAGCGGCGAAAATTCTACTTACATTTCAATCCGAACCTCCGTCGACGTTCATCGTTCGGGACGAAGACTGGCGCAACCATTTGCTCTGCCTGATGGTCACTCCTTAAAGCCTTCATCGACGGAGAACACCATGAACCTCACCCGCACCTTCTGCCTCGCCTGTTGCCTGTTCGCACTGCAGGGCTGCTTTGACAATTCGGATAACGAGACCAAGGACAACACCGACGGCACCAAGTCTTCGGTGCAGATGCAGGAATCCAAGTCAGAGAGCAAATAAATGACATAGCCCAGGCCGGGCTATGTACAAACCTGTGGGAGCGAGCCCGCTCGCGAATGCGGTGGAACAGTCAATTTAGGTTGATGATCCGACGCCTTCGCGAGCAGGCTCGCTCCCACAGGTTCTTGTGTTTCGGCAGGTATTGCTCAGCGTCCTTGTTGCAAAACCTTGAGTGCCGCCGATGCCAGGAAGCCTGACCGGCTTTTTTCCTCCGGATGATGCAGCACATATTCATCGATACGGTTCAGCAGGTAGCCGGGCAGGGTGATGTTGAGTTTCTGCGCCTTGCCCAGATATCTGGTCACATCAATGTCCACCAATGCCCAAGCGCACCCGGCATATTTCGGATTGGCCGCGTGCAGCGTCACGGTGTTGGCCGGCGGAATGGGCGAACCATCTTCGGCAAGAATTTCAAAGTGCCCTTCGATGGCCTCGCGCGCCATGGCCATGGCATCGTCCAGATCATCGCCTGCGGAAAAACAACCAGGGATATCCGGCACTTCAACGCCCCAGGCGTGGTGCTCATCGCCCATGGAAATCGCAATCGGGTAAAGCATTCAATCGTCCTCCGGGGAAGCTGGGCAACTGGCCGTCTGAAGCAGGGCCTGTTGCAAGATACTGATGGCCGTTTTCTTGAGCAGATCCTTCTTGGGATGAGGAACCGTAACCAGTCCCGGTTTGGTCGGGTGCTTGAAATGGTGGTGACTGCCTCGGATCCGTACCAGGTACCAACCATCCGCAACAATCTGGCTTATCAGGAATCGGCTGTTCACAACACCTCCGTGGTGTGTGTGGTAGGTACTATACCTACTGGAAAGAAATGATCAACACTATAACCACCGTTAGCGACGACCGGGATCGAGTGGGATCTACGTCCTGAAGTCTAGAAGCGGCGCAGGACAAGGCGACGGAGAGTCGAATTGGGTCTATTTCCAGATGTGAGACGCAAGGAACATTTGGGGGATCGCAACCCGTGGCGAGGGAGCTTGCTCCCGCTGGGCTGCGAAGCAGCCCCGGTTTCAGCGATTCGCAGACATATCCACAGGACCTACGACTGCTGCACAAACGTCAGCCGTACCGCAAACCCAATCAGCAGGCTGCCAAACAACCACTGCTGCACACGTTGGGCCGAAGGCGATCGCTGAAGCCAGCGTCCGAGCACGACGCCCACCAGTGCGTAGGCGCTGTCGAACAGCAGGCCGACGCCGACCAGCACCAAACCGAGCATCGCGAATTGCCCCAGCACCGGCCCGCCCTGTGGGTCGATGAACTGCGGTAGCAACACTGAGCAAAACAGCAGCGCCTTGGGATTGAGCAGGTTGGTCAGCAGGCCGCGCTGTATCGCTTGGTACCACTGTCGCTTTCCGACCTCGGCGTCAGCTCCTTCAAAGCTTGGCACCAACGTGGTCCGCAAACACTGGAACCCGATCCACGCCAGATACGCAGCCCCGGCCAGGCGCACTACATCAAAGGTCCAGGGCGCTGTCTTGAACAACACCGAGAGCCCCATTGCCGCCAGCGCGACATGACATGCCCGGGCAATCCCCAAGCCTACCGCCGTCGCCAGCGCCGCAGCCTTGCCCTGACGGGCGCCGGTTTGCAGCACCAGGATCATGTCCGGCCCGGGCAACAGATACGCCACCGTTAACGCCATGAAAAACAACCAGAGCTCTGTCATTGCATGACCCCCGCAATCAATGGATTAGAGAGGCCAGTCTATGGCTGAAGGGTAGGGCAGGTGCTTGCGTAATCAGCTTCTAAAGCTCTTGGAATTGGCATAACCTGCCGAGCAACCGAGCCATCCAATTGGAAAGTGCCAAACATGAAACTAGATGCCTTCGACCGAAAAATTCTCGCTGCACTGCAGCGGGACGGCCGGCTGAGCAACGTACAACTGGCCGAAGAAATCGGCCTGTCCCCCTCGCCATGCCTGCGCCGCGTGCGGATGCTCGAGGAAGCGGGAGTGATCCGCGGCTATCAAGCCATCCTGGATCGCGATGAAGTGGGCCTCGGTATGACGATCTTTGTCGGCATCAAGGTCGAACGGCACACCGATGAACGAGCCGAGGCATTTCGCCTGGCGGTGACCGCGCTACCCGAAGTGATCTCGGCATTCCTGGTGTCAGGCGAGTCGGATTTCCTGCTGCAAGTGGTGGTGCCGGACTTGCGGGCCTATGACCGATTTGTCACGGGCAAGCTGCTGAAGCTGCCGGGGGTAAGTGACATTCGCAGTAATTTTGCGATCAACACGGTGAAGGCTCCGGGCCCGTTGCCGTTGGGGCATTTGGCGGGGGAGTGAGGCTGTTGCTGCAATGCCGAAAGCAGCCACTCTTGTGAGCGCTTCGCACTCAAGCGGGAGCAAGCTCCCTCGCCACGGGAGTCCCTCGTTCTTGAGATTATGATCTGTCTTTCCTGCAACGGTCCGGTGTCAAGGGTGCGCAACGTCTCGCAACAGCCTTCGGATAAAGCCGCTGACCTGTTCATTCCAGATCATCGCCAACCAAAAAATCAGGCCAAAAAAAACCGGCCACCAGGAGCCGGTTTTTTTATCCCCCGTCAAAACCATCACGACGCGGGACCAGAATTCGATTGGAGCGGGTGAAGGGAATCGAACCCTCGTTATCAGCTTGGGAAGCTTTTACTAGTGCAGTCTCAGGGTGTCACAGGGGATATCAATTTCGGTCTGTAGCCCAGTAGAATCGCGGCTCTCAGAGAGGGGTGTTCAATCGTGTTGTTTCACGCGCTATCACCTTAGATCAGGCCGACTGTCACCAGGAACTGTCACCAATGCTCACGGAAAAGCAGATTCAGGCGCTCAAACCTCGCGAAAGGGACTTCGTCATCTCAGATGGCCGCACGGCGAAAGGCGAAGGGGTGCTCGTGCTTAAGGTCCGGCCCAGCGGGACCAAAGAGTTCTATTTCCAACGTCATGTCGCTGGTAAAAAGAAAATGACCAAGCTCGGTACTTGGCCGGAAATGAAACTCACGATCGCCCGGGATAAATGCCGTGAGGAAAAAGGAGTGCGAGCCTCACCTGGTACGTTCCAGGATCTGCTTGATCAGTATGTGAAGAAGCTCGAAACCGAGGGAGCTGCATCGGCCGGCGATGTTAAGTGGTCTCTCAAGCACTATGTGACAGATCCGTTCCCGGACCTGGTCAGCAAGCCAGCCTCCCTCATTGGTCCCGTCCAGATTCGCAACATCATCGTAAAGATGATCGACGCCGGCATTACCACTTATTGCAATCGCGTCAGGTCACAGCTGCATGCAGCTTTCCAGGTGGGGTTGGAGCAGGAATACAACCCGCGCAGTTATCTCAAGGTCCAGGTGCGGTTTGGCCTGGTGAGTAACCCGGTGGCCAGCGTGCCGGTTCAGGACGACTGGGAACAGCCTGGTGATAGGGCCCTTTCTACGGAGGAGCTGGCGACGCTCTGGCAGTTATTACCGGAGCATTTGAGCCTGGTGACATCCGAGCTGCTGAAATTCCTGATCGCATCCGGTGGCCAGCGGCCGGAGCAAGTTTTGGCAACCGAGCGGCGCCACTACCTCAAGGATCACCTGATAATCCGGAATAGAAAGGGGAAAAGCGGGGGCAAGGGTATCGAGGGGGAGCGGTCTTTACACGTCGTGCCGTTCAACAAACTGATGCGCCAAAGTCTGAAGGTGATGGATGAAGTCAGCGAATCCAGTGCCTATCCCTTCATAGGCAAGGCAGATGGTAAGGCGCTGCACACCCAATCGCTGTCCCGGGCGGTTACAAAGCTCTACGGCCGTCACACCGAGAAATTCAACGGTCCTTTCACCCTGCGCGACATTCGCCGCACATGCAAAACCCTGATGGGCGTAGCGGGGCTCGATAAGGAATTGAAGGATCGCATTCAAGGGCATGCGTTCGGCGATGTTGGATCAAAACATTACGATCGGTACACCTACTTCAAAGAGAAAAAGTCCGGCCTGCAGCGGTGGTCACTTTGGCTGCAGAAGAACGTAATCACGGGAACACTGCCAAATAATGAGGCCGCTTAAGCGGCCTCAGTTGGTTTCCATTCTGTGGGGTTTTGCTGCCAGGCGACGATTGCAGATTCTCGCCATCCGACTCGGCCGGGAGAAATCGAAACCGGGCGTGGGAATCGTCCGCTTTTCATTGCCCGCCAAAGCGTTGCGTGTGACAGGGATGTAACGGCGATTACATCCCGTTCCCTCATAAATCGATCCAGCTTACTCACCTTCGACTATCTCCCTTGCAGCGCTGGTAGAGGTTTTTCCGACTCAATAAAACCGGTGCTGTGCCCCTCGCCATCCATCACTTTAAGAAACATCACCTCAACCTTCGCGGAGTCAACGAGGACTTTTCCCACTTCAGCTATTGCTTTGGCTCGCTCGATCTCCATCGGTTTGTCTTGGTCCTGGAGCGCCTCCAACGTGGCAAACAGATGATTTCTCAGATCGGTCATTTTGTTATTCATTGGTGGCCTCGATCGTTCTTTTCAGTTTGCCCAGCAGACGGATGGTTTGCTTGAGCTCTGGTGGGAATCGCTGAATCGTGTTGCGGCTCATCAGTTCGCGCCGCGTGATCAGTTCCAGATTGTCGACAGAGCAGTTCGTGTGGTCCGCGGTTCTGAAGACCAGCACCATGCCCTTTGGAATAGCGCCATGCACTGCCTCCCAATTGCGACGGTGCGTCCACTCCCATTTGTTGGGCTCGGCCACCTTAATTTTCAGATACCCGTCCGAGGCCAGTACCTCTGTGCCGATAGGCACATGATTGTGTGGCAGGTGTCCACTGGTGAATTGTGTCTCTGTGGATCTGCCACCTGCTACGAACGGCTTTCCTTTGTTCCAGGTGCCATGTCCTTTTTGAAAGCGCGTCGCCGTGCCTATGTTGCCGTCACGACGTAGCCGGCCTGAATGTTCGCTAGCCAAGAACTCAGCGCTGCGCTTTAGGCCGAGCTCTTTCGCTTTGCCATAAATTGCGGACTTCGGACGGCCAAACATTTCAACCAGCTGTGACATCGGGGTGGTGGCGTACAGCGACCCCAGCCGCGACTCTTCGGATGTCGTCCAGAAACGCCGGCGGTTGGATTGCTTTTGCAAAGGGTTGCTGGCAGAGCGTGCTCTGGCTCGCTCTAAAGCTTGTTGTGCGATGGTATTCACGGTTTAGATCCTCAATGCCTCGACCGGCGGTCACCTTTTGCCACTCTCGCGGCGAGCTTTTCCGCCATCAAGGCAGCCCATTCTTCTGTTTTCCGTTGCTGACGTTGCTTGCTGCAGCGTTCGTGTCGCCGGATCGATCGAGCAAGCCCGCAAATGTCGCAAATGCTGGGAAGGTCAAGACGGTGGCTGGCCATGGTGGGACGCAGACGGGTGGTCGATTCAGGCATTGGATACCTCCGCTAACGCTGATTCTACGAAGCCAGGGAGTTGCACAGCCATCATGCGTCCCCCAGCAATGCACGGGTCAGCGCGTTTCGCTGGCCAGCCGCAGTGAGCTTGTGAAGCGGCTGGATGCTGGTGCGGCCGTTGCGGCTTCGAAGTTTTGCAATGGTGCCATTGAGCTCGATTACTTTGGCTTCTTTGACGGAAAGGGCGTAGCCGCCGGCAGTCGCCGTCATCTTCACGTAGGTGACCTGGTCTCCGATGCTAATCGTGTTCATGGTAGCCTCGGCAGCGCCGCCGTTGAGGGCTTGATCTTGCATGGTTCTCTCCTTTCAGGGGTGGCAGGTGCCATGGGGTTGCAGCCCCATGGCACCGACCTTTTCGGATGGTTAGTTGAGGATCCAGATCATCAAGTCAGGCACCTGGACCGCAACGATGGCGATCAACGCCATCGTCACGACCGCGCCGATCAACTGCCCGAGCAGGGCGTCGCGTCCGGTTTGTTCAAGTTGTTCTGTGTCTCGCATGGTTCTCTCCTTTCAAGGGTGCCGGTTGCAGCCGGCGTTACAGGTCGCTGTCTGGTAGTCGCACCAGGTACAGCACCAGGTCTTCAAATTCATTGGCGTCCTCGACGCATGATTGCCAGTCCAGCACCGCCTGGATCTGACGTCTTGAGCAGTTCAGCACCATGATTTCGCGCTGACCGTCCGTAGCCCTGACCTCCAAAATGTCGACTAGACCGTTGGCGCCGTAGGCGTCGGCTTGCACCGTTTTGCGATGGTCGTTCCCAAGCTCGCTGAGCAATTCGGATACACGTTCTTGCAATCCCTTCGCGTCGCTCCGATCAGTGCCGGCGATGATTTGAATCTGCATGGTTCTCTCCTTTCAGGGCTGTTCGACGCGGGTTGCAGCCCTACGCCTGGAAAATCCAGCACTTAACGGTGGGGGACTTGGTGATCGTGTTGTTGTTCCGAGTCGCCTGATAGGCACGCACCGCGCTATCAACGGCCTTGTTCGATTCCAGGAACTTGCGGCAGCGGGATTCCTTCAGGCGATCACGCAGCTCGCTGACATCGGCCAATTTTTGCCGGTGTTCTGCCGCCCTTTCGACGAACTCGTTGAGGTTGATAGCGATGATGTTGTCTTTTTTGCTGTGGTTGACCACCGGGCCCTCGGCGTCGAGGCCCTGCAGGTATTCGTAGACTTCCCAGAATTCGGCAACAACCGGATGGTCTGCGCTGATCGAGCTCTGGCGTTCGATGGCCATCGAGACGATGCAGCGCTGGGTGGCGCTGATCTGGGCATCGCTCAGCGGTACCAACGAGCGAATACAGTCAACCAGGCCGAGCAGCTGGGCGTGGTTCTTAACGATGCGCTCGACGCGGATATAGCCTCTCAGCTGATTGCCGCAGTGCTGGCAAGCGGCCTTTTCGTTGGTGGCGGGATATTCGGCGTCGCAGCTGATGCAGTGGGTGTGAAGCCGCCGCAGGCGAGCCTCATGGCCTGGAATCTTGTCGGCGAGCGTAGCCATGACGTCACTTTCACGCCTCACCGCCTGCAATAGGAAGTGGCTGAGCTTATTGCCGTCCAGGGCGGTGAGTTGATCAGCCGCGGCTCTGCTTTCAGGAGTTACGTTCGGCCGCACAAAATGGAGCTTAACGATCCGCGTCATGATGGCTTCGGAGGCAATTACAGGCGCGTTCTGGCTGATTGCGATCGTGCCTCGGAACGGTGGCTCGTAGGTTTCGTTGCCGGCAGTTTTTACGCCCTTGGTCGCCAGGGTGCCGCCGCCGAAATAGTCCTTCAGCTCGTCCCATTCGAAATTCTTCGCATGGGATTTGTCGTCGCCGCTGCGATCCGATTCAAGCAGTACCACCGGCATGCCGGAGACCTGGCCCATCAACCGGCTGCGGCCGGCCTTGGTGGATTTCGATGGGTCAAACCCTTCGTAGCCGGCGCGGCCGAGCAGCTTCCACAACAGGTTGAGCAGGGTGGTCTTACCGGCTCCAGCCTCGCCGGTGGCTTCCAGGAAGGGAAAGGACTGGTAGCGGGCGCGGATCTGCTCGGCGAATAGTGAGCCGAACCAGAAGGTCAGCGCGACAACGCCCTGGGCTCCAAAGCAGGTCCAAAGCAATTTTGCCCATTCGTCGCTGTATTCCTTGGGGTCGCGCTGGATCCGCACCGGCACCGCGCGCTGCAGGGTTTTCAGGCGCAGCTTGCCGAACTCGAAAAACTCTTCGTCATTCACGTCGACCACCTGGCCATCTTTCACGGCCAGGTCGCCGTACACATAGCAGCCGTATTCCTTGCTGTACCCGACAAAGTCGATCGTCTGGACCGTTTTGATCGCGAACAGCTGGTCCTTCATGATCTTGTCGAGCTGCTGGCCGCTGCCCGTGAACACCGCGCCGGCGGCCATGCCGAGCAGGCGTTTTTTGAATTCGCTCGCCGCTGCGACCTGGCCACCGGTGAAGGTGTTTTTCACTGAGCCGCCGTCGTGAGGGAAGTCGACCCGGAAGAAGTACCAGGACTCGTCGGTGATCTCGTTGCGTTGGAAATACAGCGCTTGTGGGTAGCAGTTGGCGATTTCGATGACGCAGCCGGACATGCGCAGCGCCTTCTCGCGTTGCGCCTTCTCGTTCAGCAGCTGCTCTTCGTGGTTGTCGCTGTTCTCCAATGCCTGCATGGCGTTATTGAACTTGCTGATGTCTAGCTTCCACCAGTACAGCCGGGAATCGAAGCCAAAGTGGAACTCTTCGCGCTCGCGCCAGGTATACATGAGCAGTGCTTTCTCGGACGCGCTCTCCGCAATAAGCAGTGCGCCGTGGTGCCTGGCTTCCTTTACATCCGCATCGATCCGCCGGCGACGTGCATCCACGTCATCGATGAAGCCCCACCGCTGGTGGAGGTCGTTCCAATCCACTTTGCGACCATCGCGCTGCGGGATCTGAGCCGCTTCACAGGTAAAACCCATGGCCCGGGCCATAGCCACCCATTTACGCGTGTAGCGGTGCGCACTTGGCTCGTTATCCAGGGCCCAGACCAGCTTCGGCAGGTCGCCGGCCCGTTCGGTGGCCAGCGCGCGCAACGACTGTTCCGGGAACTGGTTTGACGACATTGCGGCGACCGCGTCTATGTCGTGGTGGATCAAGGAAATGGCATCGAATACCCCCTCTACGATCCAAATTTCTTTAGTGTCGGACAGGCCTATACGGGGGTGGCACCACCAGTGCCCCTTCGCGCCTCCACCTTTGGTGAAACGAGCTTTCTTCTTACCAAAGCGGTGGGGCTTATCAATCAGCCTCTCCCAGTAGGTACCGTTTGGCAGGGGGAAGCGCACGGTCGCGGAGCCGATTCCAAGGTCCGGATCGTAGAAATACTCCTGTGTGAACGTCCCTTGTACCAGGTCGAAACGAAAGCCCCTGGCAAACTCAAGATAAGCGCGTGCTGTAGCGTTGGGGTTGTCCTCGGTGGCCGGGGCGCGTTTGCTCCAATCGTCAAACAGATCGGGATAGAGCTCTTTGACATGCCACTGCTGAGCGCATTTGCTCTCGCGACCGCACTTGATGAACCACGGATTATTGAAGTTCGAATACAGCTCTTTCTTGTTGCAGGCCGGGCAGGTGCCACCTCGCATGAAGTCGGTGCCGACCCGGTGTTTCAGGCCGTAGTCGAATTCAAGTCGGGTCAGTACGTCGGCCCGGATTTTCTCTTCCATCTTCATGCCTGCTTTCTGATGGCGACCTGGAGGGCGCCGAGTGTTGTCTTTTGAGCCGCCAGAGCGGGGTAGGCCGAGAGAATGGCGCCGGTGCGCATGCCATCAGGAACGCGACGAAATTCATCCGAATACCAATGCTCCTGGATGCCCAGGCGCAGGCGCTCACGGAGCTCCTGTAGCAAGGCTTCGGCGAGGGTTTCGCTCAGGCTCATCTGGATGGAAAGTGCTGTGCTCATGGCTTTTTCCCTGATTTCGGGCGCAATTCACCCAAACCCACACGCAAACGGTGGAGCGATTCGGTCAGTTGTTTGGGGTTTTTGGTCGCGCCCCTGAGGCGTCGACCAGGTGTTGGAAGATCAGCGCGACGGGTATGGCGAAAGATTTTCCGCTGGCAGGATCGGAAAGGATCGCAACCGATTCACTGCTGCTTTTGAGATCAAGGCGTCGCTGGCCAGCGCCGGCACGCAGTTGTCCGTATGCCAAGCCCGTCAGGTTCTCGGCAAGAAAGACGGGCACCTCAAGAGTCGTCTGCAGGTAGGCGACCGTTCGGGTAAACAGCTGCTGATCGTTGCCCAGGTGTTCTGCCTGGTGGCGCTGCATGTAGCAACGCGCGGCGTCTTGCATGGCGGCGCGATACTCACGCTCGGGATTTTGCTCACTGATCAAATTGTTCATCAGGCCGTCTCCAGTCCAAGTAGGTCCATCTGTTGCTCGCCTTCCTTTTTCATCGCTTGCCGGCGAATTGCGACAGGGGCCACCGGCAAGCAAACGGATGGATTTGGCATACCCGAAGGGCTCATTTCATGGGTCATTTCGAACTGAGCCCGTACTGACCAACCGCAGGCTTCGTTGACGCATTGCAGATAGGCAATACGCAAAAAAATATGCGTGCCTTCACTGGTGCGGATACGCATTCGCTCCCGGCAGTGCGGACATACCAGCTTGTAAGTGCTCACTTTTTCTCCCCGCCGCTAGCCGCGGCCTTCGGCTGATGCCGAAAAAATGTCGACGCTTCCAGCGCCTGTTGCGATTCCTAACTGCCCGGGTTTTCCCGGTGCAGAACGATCACTGCGGTGATCTCTTCATGTCTGGCTGCTACGTGTGCACGGTGCGCCGCAAGAATGGCTTGCACCTCGTCGTCCTGGATGACGCCGTCCTGCAGCGCCTTGGAAATGATGGCGTCGACGAGGCCACGCTTTACTGCTGTGTTGATCGATCGGGCGTACAGGTCGAGATTGTCGAGCTGTTCTGCTTCAACAACCGGAACGAAAACCCCGCCGTAGAGGTTGCAGACAAAGTCGGGGAGGTGAGTGGTCCCGGTCTGTGATTCCAGTAAGCAAATCTGCTCGTCGGTAAGCGGACGGCTGCCTGCGTTCTCGTAGGCGTGGTTGTCGAATTTCTTTACCGACATGCCCAAACGCGGAGCCGCGCAATCACGGCCGCCTGGGTAGGCGCAGATCACTGCGCTTACGACCTGCCTGCGGGTTTCTAGAACGGTGCGTTTCATCTTCTGGTTTCTCGCCGGGCCGTCTGCCATTAATTTGAGATCACGCCGTCTCTGATTCTGAGGAGCACAGCTGCTCGTCGGGCCTCGCCTCGCACGCCCTTCTTGCGACCGTTCAACAAATCGCTGACCAAATTTTTGTTCAAGCCGTGTACCCGGCAGAACTGCGCAATGGTTATGCCGTTGCGATCAAGTTCGGCGCGGGCTTGCTCGGCTGTAAGGAGGACGGGCATAGTGTTCATGTGTGTTCAATCGTGTTGTGTGTGCCATCATTATGCCCAAGAATTTGGCTGTGTAAAGCGGCACGTGCCAAAAATTTGTGTGAGCGGAGATTCCTTGGAAAAAACTTTGGGTGAGCGGCTCCGGGAAGAGCGCGACCGACTTGGTATCAATCAGAATGAGTTCGCCGACATAGGCGGTGTGAAACGCAACTCCCAAGGCAATTACGAGAACGATCGGCAGAGGCCAGACACGGCTTACCTGTTGGCAATTTCGAAAGTTGGTGTGGACGTGATGTATGTGCTTTTTGGTCGGAGGGATACGGCTGCTAGGACGCATACCACTATCGAAAATGAGGTGCTGAGCTGCTTCCGCTCGCTCAGTCCTGGCGACCAGGTGGTGGTTCATCGAGTGGCCACCGGCTTGGCAGAAGCGGCGGCGAGAGAATCTCAGGGCACGCTCCCCCTGGAGTGAGCCTGCGTCACTTTCTTTACCGCAGCCATACGAAAGAATGCTCACCTGAGGCTTCAGAAAACCGCGATTTAGCCGATCCTCTGCGTCTTTTAGGAGTAGTGAGCATGTTGGATCGAGGCGCTTTGGAGCAGTTTGAACAGGACGTTCGGAGCAAGGAGCCTTCCAGTCTTCAGTTGACGCAGCTGGAGCGCATCTTGCTGAGCATGTACCGCAAAATGTCAGAGACGGATCAGAAACACCTACACCGCATTGCGGAAATGATGGCGCGAACGGATTAGCCTCCGGCCAACTCACCGCACCCCGGCTCATCATGTCGGGGTGCCTGTGTTTTTCTTCCCGTTCTTGGCCTGCAGCCGCTTGTACTCCCTTTTCACTGCACGTTCTGCCGATTTCTTGCTCTGGTACAGGTGTGTCAGGCGCTTTGGCTTGCTTTGATCCCCCTCGGTGATCTTTATTTGCTTGCCGGTTTTCTTGTCTCGGTACCACGCCACAATCCCTGTGTAATCGCGGCTGTCGTCCGCCAGGCCAGCGACCTCGTCTCCATCCGGCAACATCGACTCCAGCTCTAAGCTCGTCGTGAACGAGTCCGGCGTGAAGCTGTGCTTTACGTTCCCGCCCAGCCAAACCACGTCCGCGATCTCCTGCTTGATGCCAATCAGCGAGTAGGTGAGCTCCGGCGTTAACTCTGGCCGACCGCGTGCCAGGGAGTAGCTGAGCGTCGCATTTCCTCGCTGCAGCTTGTTCCATTCGGCACGGGCCGCCACCAGAGCGCTTTTCTGGTCCGAATAGGAATGGCGCAAATCCTTAATGTTGCTGCCGCCTCCGGAGATCGCCTCCTTTTTTTCAGCACTGTTGACGTCGTAATAGAACGCCCGCACCCCCGTGTAGCTGTCCCGATCCGCCTGAAGGAATCGATGTTGATCGCCGTCCTGGCGGGTGAGGGTGATATGTGGCAATGCCAAGCCGCTGGCACTGGTGGCGTTGCCGATCGGCATGAACAACAGCTTGCCCGCTTTCACTGTGGCAATCGCATCGTGCTCTTGTCCCAAGCGTGAAAGCAGGTTTGCATCTGACTCGTTGGCCTGGTCCAGATGTACCACCTGGATGGCGCTTAGTGCTGCGCTGACCAAGGGACCCAGGCCGTAAGCACCGGCAATGGCCTGCACGACGGTTCCTATCGTTTCGTCGTGCCAGCTTCGCTCCCGCTTCACTTTCAGTCCAGCGCTCAGATCCACGCTACGTGCCCGGATGTTCAACTGATCCGGCGCGCCGCTGTGCTCGGTTTCGTCGACTATGTATGTACCCTTGTCGACTAACCCGGTATCGCTCCAGCCAAGCCATAGGCGCAGGGTCGCGCCTTTGGGAGGTATCACCAGACGACCGTCATGATCGGAAAGCGTGACATCGAGCTGGTCCGCCGTGAGTCCGCGGTTGTCGGTCAGTTCAATGTTGATCAGGCGCTTCTCGATCGCCCCTGTTATGTCGCGCCCGTCTACGACAAGCCGGCAGGTCGGCCGAGGGTAGGCCCTGGCTTCGCGAAGGGATGCCTGCGCGTCGCTCAGATAACTGTCGATGCGGCTCAGCGCCTGGTCGATCACAGGATGTTCCTCAAGATGTTGCCAGCGGTACTTATGCCCGCACCGAGCAGGTCGACGCGGCCGTCATCGATCCGTTTAAGCGAGATGGTGAATTCAATGCGACGCGCTGCGCCGTCCGGGAAAAACAGGGTCTTGTTCTCGGTAATGTTCTCGATCACCCAGATACCCAGGATCCGGCCGGTGCCCTCGATCAAGGGCCATGCCTTGCCCGTATCGGCCATGGCACGAAGTGTGTCGAGGCTGAGCGGGGTTCCAGCGAGTGCAGGCAGAAGCAACCCGGGCAGACTGATGGAGTCATCCCCGCGACCAAGAAACTGACGTGATGGGTTGGTACCGATGCGCGAGGTCGTGCCGTGACGCCATTCTGTCTGCCGTTGCAGCTCCTGATAGGCCAGAGTTTCAAGGCTGAAGATGAACATACCCAATGACATCATCATGTCCGTTTACTCCTGGTCAAAAAGGGCACTGCGACCCTTGGCTTGTTTCGCATGCCGGCGCTTGTCGAGCTCGGCAGACACAGCTCGCGCGATCGCGGCGGCGTCCATGCCCGGGGCGGGATGAATGTTGATCACGATCTGTTCGGGTGCCATCTGCACCGCAGCTGGGGCTACTGCAGGGGCGATTGGAGGACGGTTATCCACCGCAATCGCCTGGTGGGCGCCGCCGATACCGACCGCCATCGCGCCTGCCTGGGCCAGTTGTTTGCCCAGACCCAGGATTGATTCGAGCATGCCACCGCTTTCAGCTTTCGCTCCCGGAACGGATGCGGCGGGCTTCAGTGCTGCAGCAGCTGCTGCTGCGGGCAAAGCTGCGGCCGGTGTCAGGGCTGCTGCAGCCACACCTGGTACAGCAGAAGCCGGGTTCAGCAAAGCCCCAGCGTTGGTGATGGCGCCGATGGTCACGGTTCCCGCCTGGGTCATCAGTTCGCCCACGGCCTTGACAGCTTCCATCGGTCCTTTCTGACCTTCCGCAACTCCCTGGGCCAATCCCGCCATGGTGAAGCCGCCGAGCTCGGCAAACACGCGGGAAGGGCTATGGATGCCGAGTTTCTCCTTAAACCAGTCAACGGTGCTGCTGCCGGCGTCTGAAATGGCGGTCTTTACCGATCCCATGGCATTGGTGATGCCGTTGACCAGTCCGGCGATGATCATGCCGCCGAACTCCGTGAATCGGCCCGGTAGCTCGACGCCCATGTAATTCATCACCGCCGAGAAGGCCTGATAGATTAAGCCGATGGGGCTGAAATTGACCAGCGTCTGCAGGATGCCGCTGATCCCTCCACTGAAACCAAGCTTGATCTCGGCCCAGGCGCTTGCAAAATAAGCCTTCACCTTGTCCCAGTTGGCGTAGATCAGATACGCAGCGGCCGCTATTGCCGTTATCGCCAGTCCGATGGGGTTCGCCATCAATAGCCGGCCAATCCATAGGAACGCCTGGCCGACAATGGGCAGAACCTTCGAGCCCAAGTTGAACAGCAAACCGATCAGAGAGGGCAGGCGGATCCCGATCAATGACAGTCCATAACGGACGGCGAGAAACGGTCCGAGAGTAGTCGCAAGGGCGAGTGCGACCGTGCTGAAGCCGATCGACAAAGCGGCGATGCCGGCGCCAACTTTCAGGATCCCCAGGACCATGCCTGGGTTTGCCGCTGCCCACGCGTTCACGCGCTCCAGGACGCCGTTGAAGCCGGTGATCAGCTCGATCAGCGCTGGACGCAGCGTGGCGCCCAGGGCGCTGCTCAAATTGAACATGCGGTTCTGGGACATCTCCCATCGAGCAGAGAGCTGGTCCGCGCGAATATCACCTTCGCGTTGCATCGATCCGTCGCGCTTGGGCGCGTTGTCCGCCCCATTCACCAGCTCCAGCTGGCGACGATACTCATCCATGTTGGCGGCAAGTTTCGCCGCGTCGTCCCCATATTCTTTACCGAACAACTGGGTCATTACCCCAAGCTGTTTATTTTTTGGAAGCTTATTAACGGCAGCGAGTACGGCCTTGATGGTGCCCGTAGCGTCCTTGGACATGCCGTCCTGGACAGCCTTCGCTTCCAGGCCAATCGACTTCAGACCCGCGACGAACCGCTTTGGTTGTTGGGTGGCGATCGCGAGCTCACGAATCATGGCGTTTGTAGCCGTTGCCGCTATCTCCGAAGACGCGCCCAGGGTGAGGAAGGTCGAACCCAAAGCAGCGGCGTCCTTGAAGGACATGCCTACTGATGCCGTGATGCCCGCCGTGCGCTGCATTACGTCAATGATGTCCGCGCCTTTCGACATGGCGTTGTCGTCGAGGAAGTTGATCGCGTCACCGAGCTGACTGACGTTTTTAATCGGCAGCTTGTAGAGGTTCGCGATCCGCGCCAGGTTCTCGCCCACTTCCTCCGCCGGCAGGTCGAAGGCCGTTGCGGCAGTTGCCGCGACGCGGGCGAACTCCAGAAGGTCATCCTTGCCCTGGATGCCCATGCGCGCGCCGCCCTCGACCAGGGCGGCGATATCGGTGGTCGCCATGGGGATGGTTTCAGCCATCTTCTTGATAGCGGTGGCCATCTCGTAATACGTCTGGGTAAGTTGGCCGTTCCCATCTCTGGCGCCCTCGACCTGTTTGGCGACTCCCGCCATGGCGTCTTCGAAGCGGGAATAGTTTTGGACCATGCCGAGGATAGGCATGCCCGTGGCGGCCCCCACGGCACCGGCGCTCGCGCCGGCGACAGCCGCATTGCCGGCAAGCTCTCGACCTTTGGCATAGTTTCTCTGCGCCCGCGAGACGCGCTCTTGCTGTTTGGCGAGCGCGGTAAGCCGATCTTTCTGCGACTGGATGGCTCTGTTGGCCGCCTCGATCTCTGTCTTCAAGCGCCGCTCGGTGGTCCCCAGGTTACGGGTGTCTGCACCGGTGGATTTTATAAGGGGTATCAGGCGCTGCAGCTCCGATCGCTGAGCGTTGTGTTTATTCGTTAGTTTTTCAACAGCGGCCGAGGCGTTGACGAACGACTTTTGAAAGGCCGCAGAGGGCGCGTCCATCTTCTGCAGCTGCTCGCGCAAGCCGCGTAGCTTGTCCTGTGCCCGGGCCAATTCCTCGGATGACTGGCGGACCGCTTCCCGCTGCCTGGTATAGCTGGAAATGTTGGACTGCTGGGCGTTGAGCTCTTTGAGCTGGTCCCGCGCCGCTTTCAAGGCGCGAGACGTAGCGTTGCTGCCAGCGCTGATTTGCTTGAGGGGCGCGGTGACCTTGTCGATCGCCGACAGCAGAAATTCCAGCCGCAGCTTGTCAGTCATCTTTCGCCCCACTTCGCTTGCGAGCGCGCTCGCGCCAGTCCATCAGTTCGGTCAGGGGGAGCGGATCCATTTCCGCCGGCCCCCAGTGGAAAATCACGGCGATATCCGCCATGGCGTCATCTACGCAACGAGGGATGCATCCACCTTCGCCGACTTCGGCAGCAAAAAACCGGCGACCTCGGTGGCCATCTGCACCAGGTCGGCCGGGTCCATGTTGCCGATCTCGTGATCGTTCAGAGTCGGCGTGGTGATGCGTGGCAAGACCTTGCGCAACGCAAGCACGTCCATCTGCAGCAGATCGGTCAGCGTGACGCCGCGCAGTTCGCCGGAAACCGGCTTGCGCAGCGTGATTTCGGTGATTTCGGTCGAACCTCGGACGATCGGGGTGTCCAGGGTGATGACTGGACGATTCGGGTTTTTTTCAACGATGGCGGTTACGGTTTCGTCTTTTTCTGGGGTTTTCATGCTGCGGTCCTTTCATTAAGCGAGTGCGCCGGACGTGCCGGCGGGTGAGGTTCGTTTACAGGCCGATGGCCTTGCGGTGTTCAGCCAGCATGTCGGTGCCGTTGACCTTGAAAATGAAGTTCAGCAAGTCGATCTCGATCTCTTCATTGCCATCGATGGTCAGCTTGTAATAACTGCAGGTGGTGGTGAACTTGTGTTCGGTGTCCTCGCCGCTTTCCGAGTCGCCCATGTCGATCTCTTCATGCCGGCCGCGCACGACCACCTCGACTGCCGAGACTTCGCCGGTGTCGTCGCGCTGGATGGAGCCTGCCCAACGCAGCATCACGCCGTTGGCAGATACGGCGCCGTACTGACGCAGCGCCGTCAGATCCCAACCCCCGAGCGTCCATTCGAGCTGGATGCCGTCATCCCCGTGGCCCAGGTCGACCTTGACCCCGCCGTCCATGCCACCACCCCGGAAGGCTTCGAGCTTGCGAGCGAGTTTGGGCAGGGTGACGCTCTTGCATGCCCCGACGTAGCTGACGCCGTCGTTGTACAAGTTCATATTCTTGAGCTTTTTGGGCAGAGCCATATCGGCGCTCTCCTACTGGCGCGGCCATCGCCGCGCGGATGAATGAATATCAGGCGTTGACGCGGCTGGCGAAGTCGACCAAGTAGCGGTCGGTGATGCGCTGGCGAAGCCCCAGGTTCTCCAGTGGCGGCACTGGCGTGTAGTCGTAATCCAGGTAGAGCTTGCCGGCCTTGAGGGTGTCCTTGTCGTTGGCCGCTTCGTCGTACCAGCACTCGCCACCGATCAGGTAACCCAAGCGCACCAGTTCCCGGAACTTGGCGTTGATGCCCTCGACGATGTCGCGGACCAGGCTCGGGTGCATCGGCTTGTCTACCGCCCAGAACTGGCCCTCGGCCATGGTGTCGGCCAGCACCTGAGCGGTACGGGTGTAGTTTTCGAAGGCGAACAAAGGATCGTCGCTGCAGGTGCGCGAGCCCCAGAATCGGAAGCCGTCACGACGAATCAGCGTGGTGACGTCAGCTGCGTTCAGCAGGCCCGCGTCGGTGGCAGGGTTCTGCAGATCCCAGTAGATGTCCCGGCTCAGTCCGGACACGCCGTTCACGGCCACGTTGGACAGGGTTTTATGCCAACCCACCTGCTCATCGAGCTTGGCGCGCAGGCCCAGGGCGCGAGCGATCGCCGACGCCGGCGCATCAGCATTCAGGGTGGTGTCCCAGTTCACGAAGTCGGGCCAGATGGTCATGAGCTCGCGGGCGCCGAAGTTTTCCCGATAGGCAATGACCTCCGAGACGGTGTTGCAGTCCCAGGCACTGGCATAGGCGAATCCGCGTAGCTTTTGCGCTGTGAGGACCAGCTCGGTGGCCACGGGTAACGAGTCGAGACCTGGTACACCCAAGATGCGCGGTCGCACGCCCAGTTGCGCTTCTGCAGCCAGTAGAGCCTTGAGCCCGGTGTACTGACCACCAGCGGTCACGCCGCCGATCACATTGGTAGTGGTCTCGGCCGCGTCCTGCCCTTCGGCAACACGAACGACGACGGTAACCGGGCTGGCCTGGTCAGCGATGGCGTCCAGGCTTTTGGCAAGCGTGCCTTTCACACCTGCCTTACCGCTGGCGGTAAGAACATCGGTAAGCAGAACAGGACGGTTGAGCGGAAACGCAATAGGGTCAGCATCTTCAGCGGTGCAGACCATGCCGACAACGGCGGTTGCGACGGTGCGGATCGGGCGGGTGCCTTCGTTGATTTCGACAACTCGGACGCCGTGGTGGTAATCAGTGGCCATGGGGGAAACCTGCGCGTGGGTGACTATGAAACGCAGGGTGACGCGCGCGCGTCGATTGGACGAGCGCGCGGGTTTGTAGGGACCAGCGATACAGGCATAGGAATAGAGGAACGCCCGGTTTGGCGTTATTGGAGGTGGCTACCCAACCAAGCTGGCGGGATAGGGCGGTGTTCCCTTAGCGGAAACTCTCCCGACTCAGGCCAGGTGCGCAGTTCACGCCGATATGCTTGGAGCTCAGTGTATTGGGTTGCTGTAAGAGTGGTCTCTGAACCGTCTTCCAGTTCGTCACGATGACGCGTAACCACGCCGTCAGTCAGTGACAGCTGGTTATCTCGCCAGGCCCGTTCAATGACGGCGAGCTCATCTGCCGTCGGCTGTGGCGGATCTTGCAGTTCTGGACGGCCATCCACCCCCCGTCCAATGATCTTGATCACCTGGCGCGGCTCAAATAGTGCCGCGTGATCCTCTTCAGATATTTCGATGCCCCCGTTATCAATCACCTCGAAGGCAAATCGACCGTCTTCTTCAATCCATTTAGAGAACATAGAAAACCTCAATAGCCGATGGCTAGCCAGTTGTAACCGCCCACGGTGACAGCTGCGGTGTTGTTAGTCACGTTAGTTATGTATCCCGTAAAACCTGTACGGGTCGGTATTCCTGCCTGACAAACGGCTGGATTCGGCGCCGTACTGGCCCCGGCATATATAGCGCCCACATACATACAGGCATTAGGGAATGCGACGGGGAACGTTACCGGCACTGTTCCCGTTGCGGTGTCCGTTGATGCGTGTCCAATTTTGAATATCCAGCCGCTGGGCAAAACTTGGTGGCCGTTACTTCCCAAAATGGCCGCAAACAATGGGGATGATCGCAAACACTCAAGGCTGGCGTGGGCCCTCCACATCGCACCGTCCGACACCAGTAAGATGTCCGACCCCATGGACATGGTGTAAGGCGATGAGACGGAAACGTTATTGATAGCCAGAGTGTCACCTGCCACCAGCGCCAACTTGGCCGCGTCGACTGCGCTGGAAGTCGTAATCAGAATCGACGACCCCTTGGGCAGCGTGCTTGCCTTTGGCATTGTCAGCGTACCGTTGGCGGACATTTCAATCCGTGTGCCAACGTGCGCCGCTGTCAGGACGACGTTTCCACCGGCGATACCGGCACTACTGGCAAAACTGCCCTTTTCGCGCTGTACGAACTCTGAAGTTGCCAACAATTTGCTGTTGTCAAATTGGGCCGGGGTGGTCCAGTTAGGGCCAGACATGACGCCCGCGTATTTCAGCGAGACACTACCGCCCATTAACCGCCACAGCGAGTCGATACGAATAAACTCGGCGGTATCACCTTGAGCCATGGAGATGTTGCCGACGAAGCTAATGGCATCGATTGAATCGCCAGATGCGGCCTTTACCGTTACCGTGCCCATGGTGCACAGGATCTTGACCACTGCCCCCCGTGGAATTAAACCACCAGTTGGGAGAGTGGCGGTTACTGACCCAGCGCTACCAAACGCAGCCACCTTGCCAATGTCGGCGGCGGTTAGCGTCGTCGTCGCCACGTAGTTGGTGTAGCCCCCGTATTCGAACCCCATCCTCTTTACAAACTCGGAAGTGGCCAGCGCCTTCGTATTATCAAACTGAGGCGGAGTGTTTGCTGTGGGGTTCACCAACGCCGGGGAATTGATGGTTGCAAACCCCTGGGTGATGTTCTGAAAGGTCAGCGACGTGGTTCCAAGGACAATCGTCCCATCCGTTACCAACTGCCATCGAGTGTCGGCCAGCGTAGCGCCGTGCTCGACTGACAAAATCATTGCTGACGTTACTTCGGCATTGCTGTCAGCATCCGGAGCACGCTGCCATGCGGCGCCGCCGGCAATGTAGATACCATTGTCCTTGGCGGCCGCCTGGTTCTTCACCAGAACACGGTCCCCTGCAACCAACATTACGCCATCTACGATCTGCAGCCCGGTCAATGCAATGTTCGCCGTGGTGGCTACGCGTACCGATTGCTTGCTGTCGAGCTTGTACAGCTCTTCAAGAATTTTGGAGTCAACGTACTGACGTGTCGCTAAAACAACTGAGGGATCGATCTTCAGTTCGACATTCGCCGTGTTGCTGACGATCAGGTTCATTCGCACAACTTGTGTACGGCCTGAGCCTTGTGTCAGCAACGGCTTGTAGCTCGGCGCGCAGTTAGCAACAGCCACCAAGTCACCGGCGGCGTCGTACAGCCCCACCTCCCGAATCCACCAGCCACCGATGTTTTCGGGGATGACCTGTTCGGCAATGATGATGTTTGGGTTGGCTGGGTCAACCTTAAGCTGATTCAGCGGCGCGCGCCGGCGCTCGTTGATCAGGTGCGTCTGTTGCTCGTTGGGAATCGGATCGGTGCCATTCGCATCGCCGACGCCCATCTGCGCGAATGTCCAGGGAATGCCCAGGGCATCCGCGTTGGCCTGCTTGGCCCTGCCGATGGCGGTTAGGATGGCGAAAAACTGGGTGTTTTGGTCTGTCATGGGTAGATGTCCATGGTGTCGATCTGGTGCTCACGGCCGCCCTGGTGGATGTAGCCCGTGACCTCGATGTCGCGCTGCGTGGGTGGATAGATATCGATTTCGTCGCCTTCGGTGATGCAGGCGCCGATATGAATTGAACCGGTGGTTTCCAGGCTGATTGCCAACCCGGTCAGATGGCGGGTGACGGGCTTGGCGTCGTCGATCAGGCGCTCCAGCTCCTGGTACATCTCCTCGGTGATCCCGGTGTCCAGCACGCCAACCTTCAGCGCAAAGGTGCCTGGCACCCCTTCAGGTACCGTGTTGAACCATTCCACTATCTCGATCAGGTAACCCAAAGGCTCAACCACGCGTCTGAGCGCTCCGATCGTTCCTTTACGTGAGTGGATGAAGTACGAGCCTTTGATGACCTGGCGCTTGGTGGCTTCCGACCAGGTGCTGTCCCAGCGGTCTACCGAGAATGCCCAGGCGAGGTAGGGCAGCAATTGCACCGGGCACCGGTCAGGGTTCAGCAAATCCCTGATTGGAACCGGCACGCGCTCAATCTGGGCGAGCGCCTCGGCCGCCAGCTGCTCAAGCTGTTTGGCGTTCGGCGGCAAAAGGCTCGTCATAACGGGGCCCCCGCGACCACGGTGTATCCGGTGCAATATGCCGCCTCGGCTTCGCTCGGGGCGATGTCGGTCCAGTTGTGAAGAACAACCTTGCGCACGCCCTCGACGTGCAGCGCGGCATGAATGGCTGACTCGGAGATCTCCACGCCGAGGCGCCGGCGTTGATTAATGAATGAGTCGAGGCGTGCTTGCGCCGCTTCTCGTATGGGCTCCGCTTCTGGCCCCGTTGTCGCAAGGTAAAGAACCGCGTCGACCCGGTATGGCAGAACCTTTGCCGATTGCACCGTCAGGCGATCCGCAACCGGGCGTCGGTCATCGTCACTGAGGTACCTGGTGACGATGTCCAGCAACTCCTGGTCGACGCTTCCGTCTCCGATCAAACCCTGAACAGTGATGACGACAACTGCGGGCGCCGGACTTTCAGCCGTTGCATCGGCGACGCGGCCGTCTGCGCTGCGCGCGTGCAGGATGTAGCTGTTGCGTGGCCCCGCCGTGGAAAGCCCTTCCCATGCCATCTGCGCGCGTTCGCGCAGTGCTTCGTCTGATTCCATCACCGCGATAATTGGAGGCACGGCCGTGCTGTTGCCTGGGGTTACGACCAACCGTTCGACGTTTACGTTGCCCGCTAGCTGCTCGAGGTCGTTCCCCCTGGCTTTCGCCAGCATGTTCGCCAGGGACGCTTCGTTCACGCGTTGGCGCAGCAGCATTTCGCGATAGGCATTCTCCTGCAGGAGCTTGGTCAGCGGCTCCGACTCCACGGCCAATGTCGCGGCGACTTGGGCCTGCTGCTCGGCTGGCCAGAGACTGACGGCGTAGGCCTTGCGTTCGGCGAGGATCTGCTCGTAGTCGATCTGCTCGACGACATCGGGATCTGGCAACTGAGCCAGATCGATGGGAGTGAATGTCTTCATGCTGTTGCTCCCAAACTAAGAGGAACGCGCAGGCTCAACGGCTCGTTGGTGTCCACCAGGCTGCCTTCAATGTCGAGAATTGCCTGGCCAGCTACGTCGCCCAGCGTGAGCTGTACGCGGCTCAGGCGGATCCGCGGTTCCCAGCGCATCAGGGCAATGGCGGTGGCCGCATAAGCCTGCAGGCGGGTTGCGTTGTTGAGCGGCCAATCGATCAGGTCCGCAAGCTGACTGCCGTATTCGCGCCGCATAACGCGGGTTCCAATGGGGGTGGTCAGGATGTCGGCGATCGATTGCACCAGGTGATCGTTCCCGATGATGCTGCGGCCGGTTTTGCTGTTCATGCCGATCATGGGATCGGCCCCTGTGAGGTGCCGTTACCTGCCTGAACACCAGAGGTTCGGTGATTGACCAGGCTGATTTTCTGGGCGCCGGCGACGACGTCCTGGGTGACGGTCACCAGGCCATCAATCACGACGTCACCAGTGACATGAACACCACCAGGTGCGATGAGATTGGCTTTGCCGCCCCCGGGCAACGTGGCGGTCAGCGTGTGGGTCGCGGTGTCATAGTCGACTATTGCCCCGTCTCGGTACTTGCGCCGGCGTCGAGTTGGCTTGTTGTCCGGGGCCGGGAAGCGATCGCTGTACACACCAAATATGACGAAGCCATGAGCCGGATTGCCGGAAGGCGAGAGCACCAGGCACTGCTCGTCGACGCTTGGCGGATCCCATTCGCTGTCTTCGCCTGCCCGCAGGGCAAAGAACGGCAGCCAGCCAGTCAGCAGCCCACCGGTTTTTACACGGCAGCGTGGTTTCGCCGGATCGAGCTCGGCGATGGTGCCGGCTCGAATCAGGTTTTCAAGGCGTCGGGTCAGTTCAGTAAGAGAGTCCATGCCGCCGATGTTGCAGGTCGCGCGTGCGAGCTGCATCGGTGGTGGGCTGTAGCGCGGGTGTCTACAGGAGAAGGTCAGGCGGTGAGGTGATCGATCAACATGTTTCGGATGTTATCCAGCTCGTCGCCGCTGAAGCCCAGCAGTTGGCGTGCTTCGTATTGCACATCCGCTTGACCGCGCTCCGGCCGATCCTTAAGGCCGTATTGGTGAACCCGGGCGATGCGGCTCACACGGCCAACAAACCCCACCGACAGGCCGTTCGCTGTGCTTTGGGTGCGCATGTAACGGGCCGATTTCAGCTTCGTGAACATCTTGCCTTTGATCCGGCCCTGTTTTCCGCGCAGATCCTTCGGCTTGCGTGGGGTGAAGGCCGAACCGTCCGGATTGCGCTGTGTCGTTATGCGCTTGGACTGGCTACGGCGCAGATCCCGGGCAACGGCGCCTAGGAGCTTGCGGCGCTCGCCCTCGTCCAGCTTGGCCAGCAACGCGGCGACCCAGGTCTCGAGAGCCTGCAGGTCGTCGTTCATGGTGATTCCCACCTTGTGATGAACTCGCCATCGGCAGTCCAGAGCTCAAGCCCAGGCATGGTGAATGGGTCATCGTCGACCACAGGCTCTGGCGGATGACTGACAACCAGGTTGCCATCGGCCTGGCGTTTCACGATAACGCGTTCAGTCAGCGGCAACTTGATCGACAGGTCGACCTTACTGTTGTCCAGGATGTCGGCTTCGAACGTCACGGCCGATTTACTGCGTTCGACGTTTTCCATCAGCTCCCGCTGATTCACTAGGATCCATGCGAACAGGGGGATGGCGATTGTGTCGGGGTGGCCAGCGTAATCCGTGAAAATCAGGTTCAGCGTGTAGCTGTATTCGAAGGACAGCCCAAAGGCAGCGGTGCTGCGCATCGTTCCGTTGTCGATGAACACCATTAGGCGGTCAGGGTTTTTCTTCAACCCAGGTACCGAGGCGAGCAGATGGGCGCGCAATGATTCGTGTTTGTTCACTGTTTGCGCGCCTTCGCCTGCTGATGCTGGTAGACCATATCGATCTGCGCAGCGCATTGGGCCCAATCGCTCTCGGTGACCTCCTGGTCGTTGAGCAGGGCGCCGTTCTTGTCAGGGCTTGTCGCCGACAGGGTGCAAGGCACCACGGCCGGACAACCAGTCTCGATACGCAGCGGCTCCGGTGATGGTGGGGCGCTCGCGCATCCGGCGAGCAGCGTCAGGCAAAGGCTGGTCAGCCCACAGGCGAAGTTCGGCATTTTCACGTTTCAATTCCTCGATCGTTCGTTGACGGGCGACGAGCCCTTGACGCAATTGGTCTTGCAGACTGCGCAATGCGGCCTGAGCAGTCCGCTCTTCCTGCAGGGACGCCTGGAGCTGAGCGGCTGTCGCCTCGCTACGCGTCGCTCGATCGCGGGCGGTATCAGCCGCTTGATTTGCCAACTCGGCATTTTTGTCGGCGACCTCGATCCGCTGAGATTGCCCCCAGATCAGAAGCGCGATTGAGGCGAGCAGGGCGAACCCGTAGAGCGCCTGGCGAAGCGTGCTCATGCGCGGTACCAGCCGGCGGCGTTCATTTCCGCGAGAGGCAGTCGGCGTAAATCACCCCGAAACACCACGGCTTTCACGCCCGGACTTGCGACAGCGATCGCCTCTGCCAGCGCCTGCGCTAACTCAATCGGGGTTTCTTCCGACACCACGAAAATATCGCCGTCGACGGGGCTGAATTTGCGGATCCGTTCATGATCAATCATGCAGCCTCCGAAACGGGGCAGCCTGCAGCGTGACGCTGATAGGCGCGCTCAAGCTTGGTGTCGTAAAGGTTACGGGCGTAGTTAGGGCCGTTGTAGGCCTTGGCGAATGCTGCCCATTTCTTGCCTTTCAGCGCTTTGAGCAGCGTCGGGTCAGCTTCGATGAACCGCAGGAATGCTTCGAACTGCTCGTTCTCGTCCCGCGCCATCCGATCGGCAAAGTCCGTCACGCTTTCGTATCCGAGGCGAACGGCGTGGTAACCCATCACCTGGAAGGCACCCCAGCTGGCCGACTCCAATGCGCAAAGGCCGTCGATAAGTCGAGCGTTCGCCAACCGCTGATGCTCCGCTGTTCCGCCGGCATAGCCACCTGGTTTTGGATTGACCAGGTTGGGCTGGGCCAGAGTCAGCTGGTCGGCATGGGCTTTCAACTCGGCGGCGTCACCACCAGGTGCGCGCGCCGTGCTGAGCTGGCGGTACATGATGTGTCGCTCGAACAGAATTTTCGGCTTGCC
The DNA here is from genome assembly GCF_051132085.1 of Pseudomonas sp. R1-15. Classification (NCBI taxonomy): domain Bacteria; kingdom Pseudomonadati; phylum Pseudomonadota; class Gammaproteobacteria; order Pseudomonadales; family Pseudomonadaceae; genus Pseudomonas; species Pseudomonas sp. R1-15. The sequence continues at coordinate 1,479,490 of NZ_CP071660.1, forward strand.
GTTGTCCAAGAAGCCGCTGCCTTGGCTTTCGACTTCATTGATAGCCATGATCGCCGCGAGCTCAACGCCCAGGCGTGCGGCAGCGTTCACCAACAGGGCGTGCTGCAGCAGATTCGAACAATCAGCCCCGGCCAGTGCCAGAGCGGTTTTCGTGCCCGCAATACCGTCAATTACCAACCCAACCTGACGCTGGTAATTTCGGACCGCAGCCTCGGTGGCGTCGCCGAAGTCGCCGTCCGGGTCCAGGCCGGCACCGTGCTGGTTCAGGCGCTGCTGCAGGGTGCGGACCTCTTGCCCGCGATCGCCGTGGCGCAAAACACTCATAGCTGATCCACCTTGCGGTTGAAGAATTGCTTGGCCAGTGCGCGGGTCCCTTCAACGCCGAGCAGCCCGATCACGCCGCCGAAGAACGGACTGGTGGACGCGGGAATGCCCAGCAGAAAAAGCCCATGGCTTGCCGAAAGCGCGAGAGCGCCGCACAGGGGCGCTTCAAGTAAAACCCGGCGCCAGGTGCCGCCCCCGTAGATGATCCGCAGAGCCGCGGTTACACAGGCAAGCCCGCCAGCGTAGAAGGCAGGCCAGTTCAGTTCGAGCCAGGCAGCTAACCAGGCCCATGTATCCGGTTTGTCAGGCATGCGCGTGATTCCGCTGTCCAAGGTTGAAGGTGATGGAAGATCGGTTTGTTTGGTTCGGTGACTCAATCCCATAGGTTCACCATTTGCAGTTCCGGGGCTTGGGGTGCGACTTCGGGGAGCGCCACCAGGGTGCCGTGCGGAAGGACCGTGCCCAGATCCGATAGCCCCGGGTTCGCCTCGAGCACCGCCTCCGTGATGCCGGCGGTGCGGCCGTAGATCCGCCAGCAAATGGCGTCGACGGTGTCTCCCTGAGCGGCATAGACGGAGGTCGTCATCAGATGAGCTCCACGGTGGAATGACCGACGCCCAATAGATCGCGGATGGCGAACCGGGCATCACGGCGGTATTCATCGACTGAAGGGGTGAGCTCGTCGGCGTTCTTGTTGCCTTCGACGCTGGTGTCGTAGCTGCGATAGCGCTCAGCAAGCTCAGCGCCGACGCTGCAATAGATCGAACGCCGGTAAAGGTGGATGAAATTGCTTTCGCCCTTGATTTTCGGTGCAGGCACAGCCGCGAGGGTGCTGTACCCGTCGGTTATATGCTTCAACTTCACGCTGGCCAGCTCGCTGTTCACTTGGATCAACGCGTTAACCGTCACGACTTCGATGCGGGCGTCTGTGATGCTGCCGTCCAAGCGGATGGCTTCGCGCAGGTGGACGACATCGATGTCGGGCCAGAAACCGTCGTTGGTGATCACGAAGGGTTCGTCAGTGTTGCCCGTGGCAATAAATCCGCTCATGGTTCAGCCCTAAGTCGGCGGTGGCCGGGGCGTCACAGCAAGGAAAGGAGATAACCTGCTGTTCAGCCCCGGGCCGCCGGGGTTGCGGGGTACGCTCGTTCAGCTCCCGGGTGGGGGAGCAATTTTTTTCAGGAGGCGCTCAGCGCCTTCCAGATCCTTCTTGCCGCCGCAGCTGCTGTTGAGCTCGATGGCCCGCTTCAGCAGTTCGATCCCGGCCATTACCTGACCGGGTTGGCCAGGGTTATCGACCGTCAGGCCCGCCACCGTGGCGCGTCCCGTTGCCAGGTACAGCTTGGCCCTGACTTCGTCCGGCATGTCCTGTTCGGCGGTCAGCTCCATGGTCCGATGCAAGATGGCCAGGTCGAAGCCTCCACCAGTCTTTTGGGAAATCAGCGCGCCCTCAGCGATTTCCTCGGCTACCAGGCAGCCGGTGGTACGTTCAAAGCGGTCAGGCATCAGCAGCTTGTGCTGTAACACATACGCTGCGATGTCTAGCGCGCCGGCGTAATCGCCGGCATCAACGCGCCAGATCATGATGGTGGTGAGTACTTCGTCCTGGGCGCCGTTGCCCGCAGCCAGAACCCCATCGACGTAAGGCACATACGCCGGCAGAAGCTGCAATTTGAGCGCGGCTTTGCCTTCGTTCGATTGGATTTGCTTGAGGCGCAGGCGGTCCTGTAGCAGCTGGGCCAGCTGCATTTCGTAGGCCGTCCCGCCCGCCATGGATACGGCGGGCGAAGCAGCGGCCGCCTCTTGCGAGGCAAGCGCTTTCAGCCGGTGACGTTGGGCGAGCGAGAGGGCCATGGTTACGCGGCCTCTTCGATGTTTTCGACCAGGGCGCCGAGACCGAAGTCCTCGATCACGTAATCCTCGTTCGACGACTGATAGTCGGCAATGCGATCGCGCTCCGGCTCGTCCTTGGTCATGCGGCGACGGCTGCTGATCTGGAAGTAGATCGACAGGTTCTTCAGCGTGGTGATCATGATGCCGCCGTCGATGAAGAACGGCGCGTCCTCGATCGGCAAACCACCCAGGGTGCCATTGGCGATGATCCGCGCGGCTGCCAGCTCGTTCTCGTTATCTGCCGCGCCCTCGATGTTGGCCAGGAACTTGGCGTGCAGCAGATTGCGATCGACCAGGACAACCAGATCGGGCCGCTTGCGATGCCACGGGTCGAGCAGTTGGATGGCGTCGTAAACCAGACCGTCCAGGGTTTTGTAGTCGCCGGTTGGGCCGATGGTGACCTTGCCGGCTACCTTGCCGCTGCTCAGTACTCGCTCAGGCGCTTTGGTGCGGTATTTCTCCAGCCAGCCGACGTTCACGTCCTGCAGCAGCGGATTGGTCGCCCGGTCGGTGGTCGCCGCAGCGCTGGTGCCGTTGAAGCCGATCATGATGCGATCGAGCGCCTGGCGCTCTACGATCGCGCCGGACAGGCGAGCCTGGAAGTCCGGGAACTTTGCCCACGCGTCCAGCAGCGCATATGGAATCGCGGTGTCGAAGTCGGTCTTTTTACAGCTGTAGGTGTCGTTCTTGAGCGAACCCACGCCGCGCGGGTTGCGGGCGGTCAGGCTGGTGTCGGTGCGGCCGGCAATGGTCGAGCCAACGCCCAGGATCACCGCTTCGCCGTCCTTCTCGTCTACGCCCAGCACGTTGATTTTTTTCAGGAAGGCGCTGGACTCCTGGATCGCGGTCTCGAGCTTCTGCTGGACGGACGGGGTGACGGTGAATTTTTCCGCTACCGATGGAACCGCATTGAGTGCTGCAACCTGTTTGGTGAAGCCGTTGAAGGCAATCCGTGTTTCGTTACGCATGGTGTTCTCCTGTGGAGCTTGTAGGGGCGGACTGGATCAGTAAGCGGTCAGGACGGCGCCTTCGCCGCCAGTCGCCGCCGGGCGTTTGGTTTGGCTGTGGTCCTGGGTCTCACCCAGGCGCGTGATCAGTTCGTTGAAGTCAGTACTGAGCTTGTCCACGCTGGTTTTCAGGTCTGCGGAGAATTTTTTCTCGGCCGCCAGTTGGTCGGGCAGGTCCTTGACGTGCTCGGCGACAGCTTCGACGGCCTGGCTGATATGGGCGAACTCGCCGTCATCCTTGGCCTGCTTGCCAGAGAGCAGCGCCTGGACCTTGCTGAAGAGTTGGGCGCCGAGTCCGGGCTTATCTTCGATTTCTTCAAAGGTGAGTTCGGCTTCCACCGCCTCGGTAAACATCGACGTTGCGGAGTAGTGGCGGTCTTTGAACGGGCTGGATTCAGGTTTCTGAGCTGAGAACGCGAGCACATCGGTACCGAGGCTCGCCGGGGAATCAGTTACAGCGAGGCCGACGATGTAGGCTTCACCGGTGTCGGAAAAGCTGTCGTCGATTTCAATGGACGTGTAAATCTTCTGTTTCGCCTTGTTCAGGGCGATCAGATCCGCAGTCGGCTCGATCTGAGCGAAGAGGGCCAGCTTGGTCTGGCCGTTGATCTCCACTTCTTCGGTCTTGACTGCCGTCACATCTCCGTAGGCTTTGAACGGGCCGTCAGGCAGCAAGCTGCGGAAATGCTCCAGCCAGACCCGAGCGCCATAGGTGGTCGGATTGAAGTTTTTGGCAGCCTGTTCCAGCCAGCTGCGTTTGATGGTGCGCTTGTCCGAGGTAGCGCCCTCGACGGCGACACGGAACCAGTTGCTGCGAAATTTCTTCATGTCGGGAATCCCTCAAAAGCTGTGCTGCTGAATGCAGTTAGGTTGAGGTACATCCTCGACAGTCGCGTGATTCCGGGCAATCAGCGCCAGTTGTAGGCCCCTGCGCTACATGGCACATCGCTACGCCTTCACGCGCGCGAGGCGTCAGCATCGCCGCCATGACTACAACCGAAGCTACTCCCATCCGCGATAACCGCCGCCAGGCCAAGTTCCTTTACTGGACCGGCCTGCGGATCTGCGCGATTGCAGAAATGCTGGGTGAAAAGGAGAAGACCGTTCATGCGTGGAAAACACGCGATGAATGGGATCGGGCCGACAACGTCGAGCGAATCGGTGGTGCGCTGGAAGCGCGACTGGTGCAGCTGATCCTGAAGGAAGGCAAGACCGGCGGTGATTTCAAGGAAATCGATCTTTTGCACCGTCAGCTGGAACGGCAGGCCCGGATCGAGCGGTACAAGGCTGGCGGTACCGACACTGATCTCAACCCCAACCTGGCCAAACGCAACGAAGGGCCCAAGAAGAAAGCGGCTCGCAACGAATTCAGCGAAGAGCAGATCGAGCAGCTGACCGAGGCGTTCAAAGACGGATGCTTCGGCTACCAGCTGGACTGGTACAGAGCGAGCAATCAACGCACCAGGGCAATCCTGAAAAGCCGGCAGATCGGCGCCACCTATTACTTTGCCCGTGAGGCGTTCATTGACGCCCTGGTCACCGGCCGCAACCAGATTTTTCTGTCAGCGTCGAAGAATCAGGCGCACATCTTCAAGGCCTACATCCAAGGGTTCGCCCGCGAGGTTTGCGGTGTCGAGCTCACCGGTGACCCGATAATTCTGGCGAACGGCGCCGAGCTGCATTTCCTCGGTACCAACGCCCGAACCGCTCAGGGTTACCACGGTAATTTCTACTTCGATGAATTCTTCTGGACGTTCAAGTTCAACGAGCTGAACAAGGTCGCCAGCGGCATGGCGATGCAGAAGCAGTACCGACGCACTTACTTTTCCACGCCATCGAGCATGGCGCATGAGGCCTATACGTTCTGGACCGGCGAGCGTTTCAACAAGGGCAAGCCGGTGGCCCAGCGGCTGAAACTCGACGTTTCGCACGATGCGCTGCAGCAGGGCCGGTTGTGCGAGGACAGGATCTGGCGCCAGATCGTCACCATTCTGGATGCCGAGCAGCGCGGCTGTGACCTGTTCGACCTGGAAGAGCTGCGCCTCGAGTACAACGCGGAGGCCTTCGCGAACCTGTTGATGTGCCAGTTCGTCGACGACGGGGCGAGCATCTTCCCGCTCAACGTCCTGCAGCCCTGCATGGTCGACAGCTGGGTCGAATGGGCCGAGGACTACAAGCCTTTCGCCGCGCGGCCGTTTGCCGATCGGCAGGTGTGGATCGGGTACGACCCTGCGGAAACCGGCGACAGCTCCGGTCTGGTGGTCGTGGCCCCGCCGACTGTTTCAGGTGGCAAGTTCCGTGTGCTCGAACGCCATCAGTTCCGCGGTATGGACTTCGCCGCCCAGGCCGAGGCGATCCGCCAGGTCACGATGCGCTACTGGGTAACGTACATCGGCATCGACATCACTGGCATGGGCTCCGGCGTGGCCCAGCTGGTGCGCCAATTCTTCCCCAACGTGACGACCTTCAGCTATTCCCCGGAGGTCAAGACGCGCCTGGTGCTCAAGGCCTACGACGTGATCCACAAAGGGCGCCTGGAATTCGACGCCGGCTGGATCGACATGGCCCAGTCGCTCATGGCAATTCGCAAAACCATCACAGCCAGCGGCCGGCAATTCACCTACACGGCAGGCCGCACCGATGAGACCGGACACGCGGATCTCGCCTGGGCTCTTTTCCACGCACTGCAGAACGAACCGCTTGAGGGACAAACCTCAACGAATACCGGCTTCATGGAGATTTACTGATGAGCAACAGCCGCAGCGAAACCACGCAATCGTCCACTTCAGCCCCGGCTGCGGCCGAGGGACAGCTGCTGCCGGCAACGGGCGGCAAGATGGAGGCATTCACCTTCGGCGATCCCACACCAGTACTCGACGAGCGGGGGATTCTCGATTACCTGGAGTGCTGGCTGAACGGCCGTTGGTATGAACCGCCGATGTCGCTTGACGGGCTGGCCAAGTCCTCCCGGGCCAGCGTGTTCCTGCAGTCGGGCTTGAATTTCAAGCGCAACATGCTGGCCCGCACCTTTATCCCCCACAAGTTGCTGTCACGGCAGACCTTTGAGCAATTCGCCCTGGACTTCCTCTGGTGCGGCAACGGTTACCTGGAGAAGCGCGAGAACATGCTGCGCGGCGCGCTCGGCCTGCAGCCCGCCTTGGGCAAGTACATGAGGCGCGGCGCGGATCTGGAAACCTATTACCAGGTGCGGGGATGGCGGGACGAGCACGAGTTCAAGCGCGGGACGGTTTACCACCAGCGTGAGGCTGACATCAATCAGGAGATTTACGGCCTGCCGGAGTGGCTGCCTGCTCTGCAGAGCGCGCTGCTCAACGAGTCCGCCACCTTGTTCCGACGCAAGTACTACAACAACGGCAGCCACGCTGGTTTCATCATGTATATGACCGATGCAGCGCAGAACGAAGGTGATGTCGATGCGCTGCGTACGGCGCTGAAGTCAGCAAAAGGACCAGGCAACTTCCGCAACCTGTTCATGTACGCGCCGAACGGGAAGAAAGACGGCATCCAGCTTATCCCCGTCAGTGAGGTGGCAGCGAAGGATGAATTCGGCTCGATCAAGAACATCAGCCGCGACGACATGCTCGCGGCATTACGCATCCCCCCCCAATTGATGGGCATCGTGCCGCAGAACGCGGGCGGCTTCGGCTCGATCAAAGAGGCCGCGCAGATCTGGGCGATGAACGAGCTCGAGCCCATCCAGGCACGCCTGGAGCAGGTCAATGAATGGTTGGGCGAAGAGGTGATTCGCTGGAGGCCGCTGGAACCTGTTTCCGAACAATGATCAGCCCGGGTGGCTGTTCATTGGAGCTGCCGCCCTTTATCAATCCGAAATAAGGATCACCAATGTCTGCACCGATTTTCCCTTGGATGGGTGGCAAGCGCCGCATGGCGAAACACATCCTGCCGGAGTTTCCAGACCATGATTGCTACGTCGAACCGTTCTGCGGCGGCGCGGCATTGTTCTTTATGAAAGAGCCCAGCCGGGTGGAGGTCATCAACGACTTTGACGGCGAGGTGGTAAACCTCTATCGGGTCGTGGCCAATCACCTGGAGGAGTTCGTGCGCCAGTTCAAATGGGCATTGGTGAGCCGCACCATGTTCGAATGGGCCAAAGAGCAGGCGCCGCGCACGCTGACCGATATCCAGCGCGCAGCGCGCTTTTTCTACCTGCAGACCCTGTGTTTTGGCGGCAAGGCAAAGGGCCGGTCCTTCGGTACCGCGACCACCTCAGCGCCGAGGCTCAATTTGCTGCGTATCGAAGAAAAGCTCAGCGACGCCCATCTGCGCCTGGCGCGAACCACCGTTGAGAATCTGGACTGGAAGGAGTGCATCCGCCGTTACGATCGGAATCACACGCTGTTTTACCTGGACCCGCCGTATTGGGAAACCGCTGGGTATGACGCTGGAGATTTTGGGTTTGAGCAATTCGAAGCCATGGCGGATCTGGCGCGATCGATCCGGGGCAAGATGGTGATATCGGTGGGTGACCATCCGAAGATCCGAGAGGTGTTTGCGGGGGTGCGCCTGAAGGAGGTGCCGTTCAGGCATACCGTAGGCGGTAACGGCGGCATTGAGGTGAACGAGTTGGTTTATTCCAATTGGTAGAGCCTTGGGAGAGGGCGCAACTAGCGCCCTCTCATCAGTTACAAAACGTCGATTTTTGTAACATTCAACTGAGCACGGAAAAAGCGATCCCTCTCAGTAAACCATTCCTTCGCTTTTTCTTTTCCCGCACCTTGATCGGCTTGTTCCAAAGCGTATTTTGCCGACTTGTATCGCTCAACTTTGTCCGGAGTGATGTAGCACAACAGGCTTAAATCACTGCCGGCAAATTTTCGCTCTTGTTCGATCAATTCAAATGCTCTTGCTCTTGCCTGATCGATAATATCCATCTTTTTCGTGAGAGCATTGAGTTTCAGTGTCGTGACGTTTTGCTCTATTTTTTCTGCCTCATCGTAGGCTTTTTTGACGTCAGAGAGATTGTGCAAAACGTCACGGTATCTCTCCTCAAGAAGAAATGAGGTGTTTGCTATCGTACCCAGCGTCATCCGCTGTGTACGACGGTCAGTTTGTTTTTTCCCTTTTTTGTCTATGTATTCTTTGGTTGTCACGCCGATCACTGACAGCGCGTAGGCACCGGTACGGGCGATCGCCTCAAGATGTCTCATTGTCTGAGGACCGAGTTTTTCTCGCATGGCATGAACACGAGCTTGAACAGTGGCCAAATCCGACTTTACTTTCAGGACTTCCTTTAGCGCAGACTGTTTCTGCGCTACCAAAGCTCGGAGTCGTTCAAGCCCTTCTTCATGCTTCTTCTGATTCAGGTACTTCGAACGATCGGCACTGAGTCGAGACTCACCATCAAACTTGGTTTGGGCGCACTCGTTTCCAACCAAAGTAATGCTGCCGTCCGTGAGTACAGCAACGAACCCCCACTTGTGGCCTTCGTTGCACAACTTATCATTGGATTTTAGAAGACAGCACTTCACCTCATCGGTAAAGAAGTAATCGCCGAGCAGATGCTTATAATTCGTTGGCGACACAGGGTTTTCTTTTTTGAAGCCAGGCAGCGCCTCAATCTCAGCAATGGTATTGAATGTGCGGATCTCAACGGTTCGATCGAGTGTCTCGTGCATGCGGACCTGTACTCAGATATCAAGATTCAGTTGCTAAGCGCCAACCGGCTTAGGAGAGCAACGCCGTCGGGCCTAGGTTACCTTGCAATGCGCCCGGTGGACCTGTACGGACCACCACTCACATGCAAGACTACTGTTAACCCATACAGTATAGGCGATTTTCAATGGCACGAGACCTGCCTCCATTCCAACCTGTGACACAGGCCGAACTGCGATGCATCTGGACCAATCATCCTGAATGCCGGCGACTTGTGCTCGAGGTCGAGCGTTACCGGCGCGTGATCGCAGAGATTGATCGTCTGTACAAAGTCACGCACCAGGCGTGGCGCGAACACCTAGGCGGCAACCTCACGGCGCTGCATCTGCTCCAGCAAGTAATGACTGAAGAGCGTGGTCGCTTACCTGCGGTCATAGATGACGTATCCCGCCCATAAAAAAGGCTCCTAATCTATCTGCAGGTAGGACCTTATAAGCATTGCCGAACCGGAGTGGTTATTGCGGATCGTAGCCGGAGCGCGATAGGACGTTCTGCAGCTTATCGACGGCCTGTTTAACGAGATGGGCCTCATCTTCGTTGGCTGCGTGGCTGTTAAATTCGAACCAGCCGACGCGCTTCATAAATTGCGCGAGGGCAATGGTTTCAGATCCTGTCAAAAACTCGCTTTCAGTGGACCTGCCTGAGGTTGTTAGGCTTATTGCGTTTCGGTCCAGGCTACCCGGTGTCTCGGTCATGTGCGGTGCTCCCTTGGATAAAGAAGGGAAGGCTATCGCCCTTACCGCAGGCTTACCTATACGGTAAGTCGGTGGCAATCATTGCTCATGTTCCTGGCGCCGCGCCGTGGCCGCATTGTCAAAGAGCACATACAGCGCCTCGATGCTCGCCGGGTTTAATGCTTTCACGGTTTCGACGCCCATAACAAAGCCTTCGGCGCGGTCACTGGCGCGAAACAGCTCTTCCGCCGTGTGCGCCTGTTGGATGCGCTCCAGCAGATTTAGGGCTCGCGCCCGGACCTCAGCCGGCAGAGCCAGCGCGGCCAAGGGGTCGTTGGATGCGTGAACGTCGCGACCGCTCATCACAACCACCCGTCTTGGCGGCCCGCGTTCACGCGCTGGGTGAATTCGCGGGCCTGCTCAGGGGTTAGCGCGCCGGTCACCTTCAAGCCGCAGAGAAAGCCTCGCAGCTTGTCTTGCGTGCGGGGCATGCCGGCATAGTTCAGCGCTTCCTCGCGAAAGTTCTCCACCTCAGGCCGCAGCAGCGGCCACGGGGCACCGACACCTGCCACGGCGATCAGGTCATTAAAAAACCGGTGCAGCGTCTCAATGGCGGCCGGATCCTGCAGGGGCTCATACATGAATAACATCCTTTTGAGTGATTATCCCCCACGGCGTAAAACCATTTGGGGGGATGGCTAAGCAGTGTAGGGGGCTCTGGTTGCCGTGCCCAATAAAAAAGGCCTCCACACCTGGCTTGGGTGTGGGGGCCTGTTGAACATAAACGGCGTTCCTCGAACTGTTACTGATTCCGACTGGCACGACCCAGCGCGATGGCTGCGGCCACATGGCCGCTGCTGCCGCGTCCGCAGGCGTTCATCTCCTTGATTAGCACATCAACCACTTGCGCACCCCCGACCTCGCCAAGCCCCTGGAGAACAGCCACATGGCCTGATGAACCTTTTCCGCAGGCGGCCAGTTCTTTGATCAAAGCATCTATTCCTTGCTGCACTGCCATAGAGTTAACTCCTTTGTGTTGTGATGATGGCTCATTGTAGCCACACCACTGATATCAGCGGGTTCCTTTCGGTTACCGGCAGATTACTCAGACGGTAAGGCAGCTTTCTTTATTGCGCCTGGATTAGCACCGGCTTCCTGAACACCCAGCATTTGGTCGTCGTTTTACGCAAGGTGCTGTCCACCGCCTTCATCCCCAAAAACCGCGGCTCGGCGCAACGCTTCAAAGCGTTAGTGACCTCAGTGCTGACGACGGTCTGGATACCGTTTGCGGCAAACAGTTCGACCAGGTGCGGCATGTTCACGCCGATCAGCTGCGGATCCTTCGAGTGGTTGTAGGCGATGCCCTTGGAGTCCAGCTGCAAGAGCGCGGCCCAGAAGTCGGCAACGATGTCGGCCTGGGGAGGCTCGACGCTGCCGATGGAATCTAGGTCAGGGATCGGCAGGTCCATTGCGGTGGAAAGCTTGGAGATCTCCACGCCGAGCAAGTCACGCACCGTCCGGTTGCGGGTGCGCATCAATTCCTTCACCAGCCCAAGGCGATGCTTCGACATGCTGATTTGTTGGTTGACCGTGAGCTTTTCGCCGCGGGAGTAGCTACCGGTTTTGCGGAGTGACGGGAGCACGTCATGGGTTACCCAGCGCTTGAACCGTTTAGCCGCCGGCTTTCTGCTTTTGAGAATCGCCGAATAAAGTCCCGCCTCGTTAATGATGGTCATTTCCTGCTCACCACCAAGGGTACGCACATTGCGCGTACCCTTTTCGTCATCATCAAGGTGTCGGGTCATGTCACTCGCGATACGGTATTCCAAAACTGAAGCAACGTCCGAGGCCACAAACCAGGCCTCACCATTATCATCGCCAACAACCCGGACAGCCTGCGTTTCGAATTCAAATAGGGCTGGTGCCTTCATGTCTGTATCTCTATTCAATTAGTTTTATTAGGGGTGCGAAGGGTATCGGTACAACCGATACCCTTTAATGCTTCAGATACGGCGTGGGTTGCTGTTTGCAGAGCGAATCACCCCATCCAGATCGGTGCAGATCCTGTCCAGGAAGCCTGCCAGCATTTGGGGGTGATAGAGCCCTGGCTCGCTGGCCATCTGAGCGAGCGCATGCACCAGGGCAAGCGAATCCCGCACCCGTTCCAAATCAAACAGATCCGCATCGCTGAGGCCGTAGGGCTGTCTCATAGGTCACCGCCGTGCGTTTCCAGAACGCGCACATGGTGCATGTGATGGTTGTAGCGCTTGAGGCGAGTGGCGAGGGAGGAATTGGCGTGCAACGCGGCGAGGGCCATGCGGCGGTGGGCGAGTGCCCGGATTTTGGACGGAATAAGGGCGGTCATAGTGGAGCTCCGTTTACTGATAAGGAGCTGCCGCCAAACGTCGCCAAACGTTATGGGTGGCAGCTGTACGCAGGTTGGCGAACCGGGGTAAACGGAACCCGGCAGACCCGAAGGTCTCCCACGCACAGCCGCCATAACACAGAACATCAGGCACAAAAAAAGCGCCTGCTGTCGTGAAGGGGCGCTGTTGCGCCGTTTACTGATCGGGTCGCCAAACCCGGTCGCTGAATTGGCAGCGACGATCACAGCCTACTGAGGAAGGTAATACGGGTCAAGGATTCCTTTACCTGTTTTACCGCACTCGGGGTTGGCACAACGATAGTGCATCTGGCCAACGGGGCCGTCACGCGATGGCAGAAGCCGGACAGGCCGGCGCGCACCTGGTTGGGGCGCGACCGGTCGGGCAGGGTATGGCTTCACCTGGCGCGCGCCGTCGTCCCCCCGCCACGCCTGCGGGCTAAATCGGTCTTAATTTCTGCACCCCTGCAACCACTCCCCGACAGCGCCCGCTGGGCTTCTCCTGAGCGAGCACGGGCCGAGATAACCCTACAGAACCCTGCACCCACCCCCTGTTTTATGAGCGCCCAGGAGCGATGCCTGAAGGCTCTTTTTTCAGGTGACCCACGGGAAACAAGTAATTTAGGTATGGAGGGGTAAGAAATCAGCTGGAGCCCGCGTGCGATGCGGTTTTGAGCACTTACTTAGCACTAGCTTTTTTGAGTAAGGAGGGAAGTAATTTTTTGATAACTATTTGATTTATATAGATATTTTATTTTCGATTTCTGACCTAGGTAAAAGGTAATGTCATTACTGGATATTACTTAAATCTTACCTAATCCAATCCTTTACAAGCCTTGAGTTTCCTAGCTTTCAGAGAGGGGAGGAAAAAACTTACCAAAAATACCAGTTTCCCGTGGGTCAACATAAAACGGGCATGGCTATAGGGGGAGGGCGGCGGCAGGTTCTCGCTCCCGCAGCTGCTTGCATACACGCAAACTGTCACCGGAACTGTCACCAAACACGCTAAGGCTCAAACGGACACGTCTGGAGCCCTTGAAAATAGTGGAGCGGGTGAAGGGAATCGAACCCTCGTTATCAGCTTGGGAAGCTGGAGTAATGCCATTATACGACACCCGCTCAGAGCGGCTGACTTTGTACCAGATGTGGCCTGGGATTTGAAGTTTTTCTTTCCGGACGGCGAGGTCATCCGTCTACGCAAGCCTCAAACCAGAGCGGTCATTCGCGAGCAAGCGCCGTTGCCGGCGACTTGCTCGCGATGACTTTTTCAGATGGCCACTGCATGGTAGTCCTGCACATAGCTGTAGCGCGGTCGGCTGGCGTGGTGGGTTGGCTTGAGGAAACCCAGCAACGCCTCGCGGCTGTCGCGGCAGGCGGCCTTGTGTTCCATGTCGAGGAAGTGCCCGGTGGCTTGCAGCGTGGTGAAGCTGCTGTGCTGGACATGGTTGACGAAGAGCCTGGCGTCGGTGGCCGCGGTGTATTCGTCCCATTCGCCATTCAGGAACAACACCGGCACGTTGATCTTTTTCGCCGCGTTGACATAGCACTGCTGGTCGCTGTGGAGCACGTCGTTGATGTGAAAGTGCATCTGTCCGTATTCATGCTCGGCCAGGTTGCTGACGTGGCGATAGTTGAAGCGCTTGAACAGCGGCGGCAGGTGCTTGCCGATCGTGCTGTTGACCAGGTGTCCGACACGATCGCCGTCCAGGCTGCTCAGGTAATCCACGCCCCGTTCCAGGTAGTCGCGCATCGGCGCGTTGAGCACCGGTGAGAAAGAACTGATCACGGCTTTTTCGATGCGCCGCGGGCGCTGGGCCAAGGCGGTCAGGGTGGCGGCTCCGCCCCAGGAAAACGACAACACGTGATCGGCGGCGAAGTGGTCGATCAGCTCCAGCAGGATCTGGCCTTCGATTTCCTTCGTCAGCATTTTCTCGTGGCGGTTGTGAGCCTTGGACTTGCCCGCGTAGGGCTGGTCGTACAGCACGACATTAAATTGCGGGTAGAGGTTTTTGGTGGTCTGAGCAAACGACGCGGTGGTGGCCATCGAGCCGTTGACCAGGATGATGGTCTTTTGCGCGGCGTCTGCGCGATAGAACTCCGTGTAAACCCGATACTGACCCTGTATATCCAGCACAGCGATTTCTGGCCTCATGTCATAAGACTCCTGGCAAGCGGGTATGCGCGCAATGAGATTGCACGGGCAATGTGACAGGTAGGCATACGCCTGGAAGATAAGGCCCATGTCGATCCGCGCAAGCCGGTCGACGGGTATTGTTATGGCGGGCAGTTTGCCGGCGAACGAGGCGGAACCTGAGGGCTCCAGCCGGCAAAAAGTTTCTTAGAGGTATGGGGTGACTCGTCGGTCACATTTTGGCCGACGGTTTGATTCAAGCAGGGGGGAGGCTGTTGCGCAAGTGCTCTTTGAAAATTGTCCGACACTTCTGCCCAGCGGTCGTCTGGCTCAGATCAGGCCAACTTCTTCTGGGCTCAAGGCGCGGTATTGGCCCGGTGCGAGATCAGCGTCCAGCTGCAGCGGACCCATGCTTTCACGGTGCAGGCGCAGCACCTTGTTGTTGAAGTGACCAAACATGCGCTTGACCTGATGATAACGGCCTTCAACGATGCTCAAGCGCGCGGACGTCGGCCCCAGTTGGGTCAATTGCGCCGGTTGGGTGGTGAGGTCTTCGAACGCAAAGTACAGGCCTTGGGCAAACGTGAAGGCGTACTCGGCGGTAATGGTTTGCTCGGTCTCGACGTAGTAGACCTTCGGCAGTTTGGTCTGCGGCTGGGTCAGGCGCCGCGACCAGCTGCCGTCGTTGGTGATCAGCATCAGCCCGGTGGTGTTGAAGTCCAGGCGACCGGCAATGTGCAAGTCGTCCTTGTCCGGTTCGTCCAGCAGATCGAGGACGGTGCGGTGCTGTGGATCGCAGGTGGCACTGACGCAGCCGGGCGGCTTGTGCAGCATGAAATAGCGCGCCGGTCGGCCTGCTTGCAGCACTTCGTCATCCACCTCGACGCGGCTGAATTCACGCACCTGTGCCTGTGGATCGTTGACGGTCTGGCCGTCGATCCGCACGCGCCGTTCCACCAGCAGCAGGCGGACCTGTTGGCGGTTGAAACGCGGCAGGTTACTGAGGAAACGGTCAACGCGCATGGGCAGTTCGGGCAGGGGAGCTGGGGGCGGGCATCTTACGCGATCGGTTGGTGCTTGGCGCGCAACTGCTCATCGACCCGGGCGCATCGCGGGCACAGGCAGGATTGGTTGCGCAGCTCGGCCGGCAAATTTTCCAGCACCGCCGGGTCGATGCTCACGTCGTAGCACCAGCAGGCACGATCAGCGGTTTTCGGATTGGCCAGGGTGCAGTCGTTGGTGGCGCCACACGCCGGGCAGAGATCGGGTTTATTCATAACTGGAATGAGGCATTTCCACGCAGGTTCGGTTGCTTCCGGTCTGTCGGGCGCGTTGCAGCGCATGATCGGCCCGGGACAGCAGGCTGTGCAAGGTGTCTTTGTCCTGCAAAGTGGTCAGGCCGATGCTGATGGTGATCCGCAATTGCTTGCCGCTGCAAAAGTAGCGCTGTTGCTCGATGCGCTGGCGAATTTTCTCGGCGATTTTCAGAGCGTTCTGTCCATCGGTGTCCTTGAGCAGCAGGACGAAGGCATCGGCGCTCCAGCGGCAGACAATGTCTGAATGGCGCAGTGTATCGGTCAGGTCGCGAGCGAAACCCGTCAGCAACTGATCACTGGCGATGTGGCCGTGGTTGGCGTCCAGTCGCTTGAAGTCATCCACCTCCAGCAACAGCGCGCTCAGTGGCCTGGGCTCGCGTTGGGCTTCGTGCAGGGCCTGTACCGCAAGCAGGTCGAAGCCCCGCCGATTGGGTAGCTCGGTGAGGCCGTCAAGAATCGCTTGGGCATCGATCCGCCGCTGGTAGCTGACCATCAGCCGATGCAGCACCACGAGCGCGGCCACCGTCACCAGCAGGCCGATCAGCAGATTGAAATACAGCGTCTTGAGCACGTTGTCCCGCAGCGATGTGTTGGCGGCGTAGTAACCCAGCAGCGACGTCACCAGGAAGCCGGCGCCGAGCAAAATGGCCAGGATGAGCACCGGCGAGCGCTGGGAATACAACGGCGAACGAAGCGACATGGCGATTCCCTTGGAGTGACCCGATGGAATCAGTTTAGTGGCCCTGTAAGAAAAGACATTCGGATTTACAGCTTTGCAAGATCGTGGCGAGGGGATTTAGCGAAACGTCGCGCCGCCCAGCGGGGATAAATCCCCTCGCCACAGGGTGCTGTTTACTGACGGGTACTCAGATAAGCCCGCCATCCGCCCAGATGACTGATGTCCTGCGCGCCGTCCAGACCATACGGCTCGCAAATGAAGCCGCTTTCCCAGCGTCCGTCGGCCAGTTGCACCTTACCCAGCCCCAGCGGTGCCGGGATACCGGTGAGGAACGAACCCAACTCGCTGCTTGGCAATTCCCAGACTTCCACTTCGATCGCCACGCCTCCCTCGCTGACCCGAAGCATGCCAGGGCGCAGTGGCGGGCCGCCGGCCAAGGCGTAGAGGCGATAATCCGCTGAGCTTCGGGTGGCCTCGATCAGGCGGGCGCCACGTTGCTTGAGCTGCCAGTTCAAAGCCAGCCCATCCAGGTGCGCGCCGCACACGACCAACCGTGCCCGATCATGGCGCGCCGGGTTGGCAGGCACTGGCAGATCAGGCGCTTGCTGACGCTGCAAGGCGTCGGCCACGCTCAGCAGGTACTGATCGGTGAAGGCGCGGCCGAACAGCGTCACGCCCCAAGGCAAGCCGTTGGCCATGAATGCGCTGGGAACGGCCACGGCGGCGTAGTCCAGCAGGTTCATGAAGTTGGTGTAGTAACCCAGTTGCGAATTGCGCAGCAGCGGTTCGGCGGCGAGTTCGGCGAGCGTCACCGGGCGCCCGATGGTCGGGGTGAGGACGCAATCGAGCGCTTCCATCGCGCTGTCGCATTGGGCCTTGAGCGCCTGCAAACGGTACTGGGCACGGAAGGTTTCCACGCCGGTCACCGTCGGCGCTTGCGCCAGCACGGCGCGGATCACCGGCAGTACCGCGTCGGGTTCGCGTTCCATCAGGTCCCCGGCCACGCTGTAGCGCTCGGCGACCCATGGCCCCTCATAGAGCAGGCGTGCCGCTTCGAGGAAGGGCGACAAGTCCAGCTCGACAGCTTCGCCGCCCAGGTGTTCGAGGCGCTCGATGGCGTCGGCGAACAGCCGTGGGCCTTCGTCGCAGTCGAAAAATTCCAGATCTTGCCGGCGGGGCACGCCGAAGCGAAAACGTCGTGGCGCGCCGAACGCCGCGCCGTCGTTCCATTGCGGGTTGGGGCGGCTGTATTCGTCGCACGGGTCGAGACGCGCAGTCAATGCCAACAGCTGGCTGGCTTCGCGTGCCGTCGCGGTGAATGTGGTCACGCAGTCCAGCGTACGGCAGGCCGGCACCACGCCTGCGGTGGAGATCAGGCCCTTGGTGGCCTTCAACCCCACCAGGTTGTTCAGCGCCGCAGGCACTCGGCCGGAGCCGGCGGTGTCGGTGCCCAGGGCAAAGCTGGCCACGCCCAGGGCCACCGCCAGCGGCGAACCCGCGCTGGAGCCGCCCGCCGGGTAGTCGGCCAGCACGCTGTTGCGGCAAGCCCCGTAGGGCGTGCGGGTGCCGTTGAGGCCAGTGGCGAACTGGTCGAGGTTGGTCTTGCCAACAGGAACCGCACCCAGCGCCAGCAATTGCTCGACGATGCTCGCCGAACGTTGCGGCACGTAGGCAAACGCCGGGCAGGCGGCGGTGGTGGGAATGCCAGCCAGGTCGATGTTGTCCTTGATCGCGAATGGCACGCCATACAACGGCAGGTTTTCCAGGTCGCGGTTTTCCAGTGCCGAAAGGTAAGGTTCGAGTTCTCCGGGCGAGAGCAGGTGGATGAACAGGTGATAGTCCGGGTTGAGCGCAGCGGCTTTTTCCCGCAGGGCCAACAGCAGCTGGCGCGGTGTCGTTTCACCCTTGCGATAGGCGTCGCGCAGGTTGTCCAGGCGCAGAGAGAGGGTCATGGCGTTAATCCTTTGATTGAGTTCAGTCACGTTCCAGCACCACCACGCGTTGCCCGGCGCGCACCGCTGAACCGGGCTGGACGCGCACTTCTCGGACGACGCCGGCGATGGGCGCAAGCACCGGGATTTCCATTTTCATGGACTCTAGAATTACCAGCACGTCACCCGCGGCGACCCGCGCACCCACCTCCACCTGGACCTGCCAGAGGTTGCCGGCGATGTGGCTGTCGACGCTCAGTTGGCCCTCGTCCAGCACTGAATCTTCGCTCGGCGCGGTTGCCGGTTCCTCGCTGTCGAAATGCGCCTGGCCACTGGCGATCCAGCGCTCGCGCTCGGCACGGAAGGCGCCTTGTTGCTGCTCGCGGAACGCGTCGATGCTGTCCGCTTCCCGGGCCAGGAAGCGCTGGTAATCAGCGAGGTTGAGTTGGCTGTGTTCGATCGCCAGGTCGAAGCGGCCCAACGGGAAATCCCGACGGATGCGCAGCAGCTCATCGGCGCTGACCGGGTAGAAGCGGATCTGGTCGAAGAAGCGCAGCAGCCAGGGCTTGCCGTCAAATGCGGCGACGTCCCGATAACGATTCCACATCTGCAACGTGCGGCCGACGAACTGATAGCCGCCGGGGCCTTCCATGCCGTACACGCACAGATAGGCGCCGCCGATGCCCACCGAATTTTCCGCGGTCCAGGTGCGCGCCGGGTTGTATTTGGTGGTCACCAGCCGGTGCCGCGGGTCCAGCGGCGTGGCGACCGGCGCGCCGAGGTAGACATCGCCGAGGCCCATCACCAGATAACTGGCATCGAACACCGTGCGTTGCACTTCGTCGAGGTTGGGCAGGTCGTTGATGCGCCGGATGAACTCAAGGTTGCTCGGGCACCAGGGCGCGTCCTTGCGCACGGTGGTCATGTACTTTTCGATCGCCAGCTGGCAGGCCGGATCGTCCCAGGACAGCGGCAGATGGACGATGCGCGACGGCACCTGCAAGTCTTGCGCGGCGCACACGGCGTCCCACTCGCCGGCGACGATGGCCAGCAGATCGGCCAGGGGTAATTGTTCGGGCTGGTAATGCACTTGCAGCGAGCGAATACCCGGCGTCAGGTCGATCACCCCTTGCAGGTGTTTTTGCTCCAGGGCCTGCATCAAGGCGTGAGCGCGAAAACGCAGCACCAGGTCCAGTTCGGGAGCGCCGATTTCAAGCAGCAGATGGGTGTCGCCGGACAGCCGCGCGACTAGGCGGGTGTCGTCCTGGCCGATGTCCAAAACCACGGGCGAAATCAATGTCTGTGTAATTCCCAAACCTGTGGCGAGCGAGCTTGCTCGCGCTGGGTCGCGCAGCGGCCCCAAATTTTCAGCGCCAGGAATATTGTCTGGCGAGCGCTGCGCACTCGAGCGGGAGCAAGCTCCCTCGCCACGGGGGAAATCCATTGCCAATGCGCGGGCAATCTTCAGGTCCACCGGCACAAACCGCACCTTGTCCCCCGCCTTGAGCTGTCCCAGTTGCCACAGGTCCGCCTCGATCACCGTCACGGGGCAGACGAAGCCACCCAGGCTCGGGCCGTCGGGGCCGAGGATGACCGGCATGTCGCCGGTGAAGTCCACCGCGCCGATGGCGTACGGGTTGTCATGGATATTGGACGGGTGCAGGCCCGCTTCGCCGCCGTCGGCACGTACCCATTCCGGCTTCGGCCCGATCAGCCGCACGCCGGTTCGGCTGGAGTTGAAATGCACTTCCCACGCGGTGCCGAAGAACGTCTGGATGTAGCGCTCGGTGAAATATTCCGGCGCGCCGTGGGGACCGTAGATCACACGGATCTGCCGCACGGCTGGCAACACCAGGGGCGGCTCTTCGATCGACGGCATGACGACGTGCTCATCCAACGCAGCCAGGTGCAGCACGTCGCCGGTGCACAATGCTCGCCCGCCGTGGCCGCCGAACTGGCCGAGGGTGAAGGTGCTTTTGCTGCCGAGGTAATCCGGTACCTGCAAGCCGCCATGCACACACAGATAACTCCGCGCCCCGGCGCCTGTAATCGTGCCGATGGCGAGGGTGGACCCTGCACCGATCGACAGCGCGGTGTCCATCGGCACCGTTTCGCCGTCCAGCGTCAGGGCGATTTCTGCGCCGGTCACCGCCACTCGCGCAGCGCAGTTGAAGCGCAGCAGCGGCCCGCTCATGGTGATTTCCAAGGCCGCCGCACCTTCCTCGTTGCCCAGCAGGCGATTGCCCAGGCGCAACGAACGGCTGTCCATCGGTCCCGACGGCGGCACGCCCACCGCCCAATAACCGAGGCGACCGGGGTAATCCTGAACGCTGGTTTGAGTGCCTGGGCTGAGCACTTCGACGGTGTTGGCGCGGTAGGCCAGGGTCTCCAGGCAGCGGGTCCAAGGCTGGCCATTGGCGAAGGGCGCGTCGAGCAGGATCTGTTGCAGGTAGACACGGTTGGTTTCCACGCCGTAGAGCAGGCTTTCGTCCAGCGCTTGATGCAGGCCCAGGCGTGCCTGCTCGCGGGTCGGCGCCCAGCGAATGACTTTGGCGATCATCGGATCGAAGTAGGGCGGGATCTGGCAACCGGCCTCGACCCAGGTGTCGATGCGCAGTTCCTTGCCGTTGGCCTGCGCAAATTCCACCGCAGTCAGCAGCCCCGGGCTCGGCTGGAAATCCCGGCCTGGGTCCTCGGCATACAGGCGCGCCTGGATCGCGTGGCCCTCGGCTTTCAGCCCTTGGCTCAGCTCGCTCAGTGGCGGCAGTTCTCCGGCGGCCAATTGCACCATCCAGCGCACCAGGTCGACGCCCCACACCTGCTCGGTGACGCCATGCTCCACTTGCAGGCGCGTGTTCACTTCCAGGAAATAGAAGCGTCCTGCCTCACTGTCATAGACAAACTCCACGGTGCCGGCGCTGCGGTAGTCGACCGCCTGGGCCAGCTTGATCGCGGCCGCGCAAAGCGCGTCGGCCATGCCCTCGGGCAGGTTGGGCGCCGGGGTTTCTTCGATGACTTTCTGGTTGCGCCGCTGCACCGAGCAGTCGCGCACGCCCAAGGCGATCACCTGGCCCTGGCCGTCTCCAAACACTTGAACCTCAAGGTGCCGCGCCCGTTCGATGTACTTCTCGATGAACACGCCAGCGTCGCTGAAATTGTTCTGCCCGAGGCGCTTGACCGCTTCGAAGGACTCGCTCAATTCAGCGGCGCTGCGGCATACGCGCATGCCGATTCCGCCGCCGCCCGCCGTGCTTTTCAGCATGACCGGGTAGCCGACCTGCGTGCCGGCCAGTAGCGCGGCATCCAGGCTGTCGAGCAGCTCCGTGCCTTCGAGCAGGGGCACGCCGTGCTGGCGAGCCAGGGCGCGTGCGGTGTGCTTGAGGCCGAACACTCGCAACTGCTCCGGTGTCGGGCCGATGAAGGCAATGTTGGCGGCCTCGCAAGCTTGTGCGAAAGCGGCGTTTTCCGAGAGAAAACCGTAGCCGGGATGGATCGCGGTCGCGCCGCTGTCCCGGGCGATCGCCAGGAGCTTGTCCACGGCCAGGTAGGTGCCCGCCGCCGCGCCTTCGCCCAGGCAGTGGGCTTCGTCGGCCTGGAGGATGTGCAGGCTGGCTTCGTCGGCCTGGGAGTAAACCGCGACGCCTTTGACGTCCAGCTCGCGCAGGGTCCGCAGGATGCGGCAGGCGATGGCGCCACGGTTGGCAATCAGGATTTTTTCGAACATGGCATTTACCCCTCAGGCCGCAATGTCAGCGCCTGAATCGGGATGCGGGCCGTCCCGCAGTTTTCGATGGCCGACGGGGTCGTCCCCGTGGGCGGATACCTTCGAACACCACACAACCTCTGTGGGAGCGAGCCTGCTCGCGAAAACGGTACATCAGCCGCATGAAGGCTGACTGATCCGACGCCTTCGCGAGCAGGCTCGCTCTCACAGGAGACCAAGGCGTTATTTGATGCACTGCCCCGACCGGCTCTGGCACAGCGCGAACAGCCAGCGGCGCAGGCGCATGAGTTTCAGTTCCATATCAGCAGCTCCGCAGGGGTAGGGTTGTAGGCGTTGCACGGGTTGTTCAGTTGCGGGCAGTTGGAGATCAACACGATCACATCGATCTCGGCCCGCAGGTCGACGTATTTGCCCGGTGCCGAGATCCCGTCTTCGAAAGTCAGGCCGCCGTCGGCGGTCACCGGCACGTTCATGAAGAAATTGATGTTCGGTCCGATGTCACCCTTGCCCAGTCGACCGTCGTGGGCGCAGGCCCGCAGGTAGTTGTCGCGGCAGCTGTGCATGTAGCGTTTTTCCAGGGCGTAGCGCACGGTGTTGCTTTCCTGCGCGCAGGCGCCGCCGAGGGTGTCGTGGCGCCCGCAGGTGTCCTCGACGATGGTCAGCATCGGGCGGCCGAGGTTGGAATACAGCACGCTGCCGGTGCCCAGGTAGACGCTGTTCTGCCGGCGCAGTGTGCGTTGCACGTCGTAGCGTTCCTTGGGGTTGGCCAGGCTGTAGAACAACGTATCGACTGCCTGGTTGCCTTCCAGGTCAAGGATGCGCAGGGTCTGGCCGGCCTTGACCTCGGTCAGCCAGGGTTCGCCGGCTGGAATCGTGGCGCGGTAGACGGCGGTCTCGGGTTGCTTGTGTGCAGTGGCGATGGCGAGTGACATGGCGACGATCCTCAGGCGAACAGGCGGTCGGTGTTGATGAAGCCGCGCTGGTTTTCCGGGCGCGATTGGCGGCAGTGTTCGGCGACGCTGGGGTTGGCGTTCATCCAGCTGAGTTTGAGCGGCTGCGGCGCGTATAGCGGGTTCGGGTCCATCGGATGTTGCAGCGCGGTCAGCACCACCAGGGTGTCCATCGGTGCGTACAGCTCGATGTAGTCACCGGCCGTGGAGTTGCCCTCCACGAAGTGGAAGTGGCCGGCCTCGTCGACATCGACCCGGCTGAAAAGGTTGAGGGTCATCAACAGGTCGGACAGACCCAACCCCCATTTGCCCAGTTCTACCAACAGGTTGTCGGTGCCGTTGCGGAAGAAGCCGTTGCGCAGTTCCTGGTAACGGCCCTGACCATACTTTTCAGCAACTTCCTCGGCGCAGAGCACGCCGCCAAAACTATCGCTCCAGCCACAGGTATCCGCAGTGATTGCCGCCAATACCCGGCCCATGTCCGAGTACAGGCAATGACCGGCGGTGAGCTTGGCGGTGTGTTGGCATTTCAGACTGTCCGGCAAGTTCAGGCGCTCGGTTTTTTCGTTGGCATTGAGCAAGGTAAGGCTCACGTTGGCACCGCCACGCACATCGGTCAGGCGCAGCAACTGGCCGCGCTTGAGGACGAACGAGCGATGGCCGCCACCGGGCAGCAATTCTTCGGCGAAGGGGGGGAACAGCTGGGTCGAATCGGTCATGGAATTTCTCCTTTCAAGCGATACGCAACGTGCCGGCCAGTTCGGCGGGCAGGGCGTCGACGGCGGCACGGGCGGTGCGGCGGTCGCTGTTCAGTGGGATGTCGTAGGTGATGCGCGCGCCATAGGCGCCAGGGGCATGGGGATCGACACGAACCTTGTCGAACACCAGCAGGCGGGTGCCAAGGCTGAAACCTTCGGACAGGTCATGGGTCACCATGAACACGGTCAGCCGGGTTTCCCGCCAGAGCTCCAGCAGCAGGGCATGCATGTCTTTGCGAATGCCGGGGTCGAGGGCGCCGAAGGGTTCGTCCAGCAACAACACCCGCGGCTTCATGATCAGCGCCTGGGCGATGGCCAGCCGTTGCTGCATACCGCCGGAGAGCTGCGCGGGGTATTTGTCCAGCGCGTGGCCGAGGCCGACTTTGTCCAGCAGTTGTGCGGCGTCTTCGCGGGCCTGGCGTTTGGCGCCGCCGAACAGACGCCCCAGCAGCGGCGAGCGCGGCAATTCCAGGCCGAGGGCGACGTTGTCCAGTACCGTCAGGTGCGGGAATACCGAGTAACGCTGGAACACCACTCCACGGCTGGCATCCGGCTCGCCCGCCAAAGGCTCGCCATCCAGCAGGATCTGTCCGCGACTGGCGCGTTCCTGGCCTAGCAGCAGCCGCAGGAAAGTCGACTTGCCGCAACCCGAGGCACCCACCAGGGTGCAGAACTCCCCCTCGGCAACGCTCAGGTTCAAGCGCTCGAGCACCACTTGGTCGGCATACTGCTGCCAGACGTTGTTCACGGTAATGAAACTCATGCCTTCGCCCCCTCGTACCAGGGAAATGCTCGGCGGGTCAGGCGCTTGAGGCCCCAATCCATCAGCCAGGCGAGCAGGGTGATCCACACCACGTAGGGCAGGATCACATCCATCGCCAGGTAACGACGCACGAGGAAAATCCGATAGCCCAGGCCATCGGTGGAAGCGATGGCTTCGGCAGCGATCAGGAACAGCCAGGCCGAACCCAGCATCAGCCGCAGGGAAATCAACAGGCGCGGCAGCAATTGCGGCAGCACCACGCGCAACATCAGGGTCCAGGTCGAGGCACCCAGCGTCTGGGCCTTGATCAATAGCTCAGGCCGAATTTCCCGGGCACGCTGCTCCAGGTCGCGAGCCAGGCACGGGGTGATGCCGATGACGATTAGCATCACCTTGGACAACTCCCCCAGGCCGAAGACGATGAACAGGATCGGCAGGATCGCCAATGGCGGCACCATCGACACCACGGTGAGCAGGGGCGACAACGGCGCGCCGAACAGCGGCAGCGTGCCGGCGGCGATGCCCAGGCACAACCCGGCCAGGGCGCTGATGCCCAGGCCGATCGCCAACCGGCGCAGACTCGACGCGGTGTCCTGCCAGAGCAGGTAATCGCCGCTACGAGCGTCGGCGGTAAAGGCCAGGCGTTTGACCGCATCGGCCATTTGCACAGCGCTGGGCAGCAGCTTGTCATTGGGGTTGTCCGTCAGCCGTTCCGCCGAGCCCATGAAGTAGGCAAACAGCACCAGCGCAAATGGCAGGATCACCAGCAACAAGCGGCTGGGGCGATCGGGGTAGCGGTTGATCAGGCGCATGCCAGTCCTCCGGTCCTACAACTTGGCGTCGGCGGCCAGTTGCACGTAGGTGGGGTCGAAGCGCAGCTTGAGGTTGGTTTTGTCGCCCAGGGTCACGCCATTGGCGAACGCCATGCCCACTGCGTCGGCATCCTTGGCGCCTTCCCCCAGCAGACCGTGGCGGAACGAGAACTCGGCGACCTTGCGCAGGGTGGCGGGCAGTTGCTCGCTGGTGGCGAAGGCGAGGGCTTCCTTGGGGGTGGCGAACAGCTTGGTAGTGTCCAGTTGCGCCTGGAAACCTTTGAGATCAGTACCCGACGCCTTGGCCATGTGTTCCAGCGCGGCATTGGCGGCTGCGTTCCTGGCGTTCATCAGCGCCACCACTTCGAACCAGGCGCCGGTCAGTGCCTTGCCCAGGGCCGGGTTGTCTTTGAGGGTCTGAGTGTTGACCACCATCATGTCCATGATTTCGCCGGGAATCTGGCTGGAGTTGAATACTTCGCTGACACCCGGCTGGGCCTTGATGTCCGAGAGCATCGGGTTCCATGTCGTGACGGCCTTGACCTGGTCGGTGTTGAAGGCGGCAGAAATATCGGCGTCGGAGGTGTTGACGACTTTCAGGTCTTTCTCGGCGAGACCGACCGAATCCAGGGCCCGAGCCAAGAGGTAGTGGGACACCGACAATTCCACCAGATTGACGTCCATGCCCTTGAGGTCGGCGACTTTCTTGCCCTCGCCCTTGAGGACGATGCCGTCGTTGCCGTTGGAGAAGTCACTGACGATCAGTGCGGTGCTGTCCACGCCGCCGGCGGCGGGAATGGTCAGGGCATCCATGTTGGTCATGGTGCAGCCATCGAACTGACCGGCGGTGTACTGGTTGATGGATTCGACGTAATCGTTGAGCTGCACGACATCGATGGTGATGCCGTATTTCTTCGCCCATTTGTCGACGATGCCCTGGCTGCCGGCGTATTCCCAGGGCATCCAGCCGGCATAGATGGTCCAGCAGACGCTGAAATGGTCCTTGGGCGCGGCGTGGGATGGGATGCTCGCGAAGGCCGCAAGCGCGGCGAGGAGCAGTGAGGACAGACGAAGCTTGGGCATGGTGGTTCTCCAGTTGATCAAGGGCGGACAGGAGCAACGCGGCACCGCGAACGGTGGCTTGTCTCCCGGGCTTTTGTCCCGCCGTGTAACCTCAACTGGAGGTCGCCAACTCTCGGACCAGCCACTCGCCAGAGGCGAGCCGGAACCCTAGTCAGCCATTGCAAATTGTGGTGCCGCGAACCTGTGATGACTCCTGCACAAGGTTCGTTAAAGCGAGAGCCGTGCCAAGTACGCGCAAGCCCCGGTCCAGAGCGACTGCATGCCGGGAAGGCGCTTACCTCAAGCGGATTCATGCGTTGTTGTGGTGCTGTGGGGCACCACAATGAAGCAAAAGGCTACATGTTTCGAGTTATTGCAGCGTCGCACCAGATTCCGATTTCGCTGTCAGATTAATCGTCAGTCACCCAATAGATGACTGCCGCCCGTCAGCGTCGCTGATGTGGCCCATCCGCGGTCCAGGAGGCCGCCATGTATCGACGACTGCTGCTCATTGCGTTTCTCGGTTTGACTCTTTCGGCCTGCGTGCCTTATTCCGACGGAGGCTCCAGCTACTACCGTTCCGAGGTTTATACCTCTCCGGCGCCGGTCTATTACAGCGGCGGTGGAAGTTACTACTCGGCACCGCGTGGCTATTACGCACCACCCCGGTACTACTACCAGCCGGCGCCGCGTTATTATTCAGCTCCACGCTACTACCAGCATGGCCCACGCTATTACTCGCCACCGCGAGCGGCGTATCGCCCCTACCCGCATCGGGGCGGTTGGGACGGCCGGGACCGGGGCGGCTGGAATGACGACCGTCGCGGCCGGGGCGGACGTGACCGTGGGCATGATCATCGGGGACGTGGCCATGATGGACGTGGCCATGACGGACGGGGCGGTCATCGCTGACGGATCGGCAGCAAAAAGCGGCGCAATGAGCGCCGCTTTTTTTGTGCCTGCGTAAAGCTAACCCTCTAAACCCTGTGGGGGCGGGTTCCACCAAAGGTATGCCCACCAAAAGCAGGTCCGTTATTCGTTGGACAAATCCGCCAACGGATGCCGCCCCTCCCATACCTTACGGAAATGCGCCTCGACCGCCGCTTGCGGCACATGATTGATATCTGGCCAATGCCAGTGCGGCTTGTGGTCCTTGTCGATCAACCGCGCCCGCACGCCTTCGCTGAATTCCGGATGGCGGCAGCAGTTGAGGCTCAAGGTGTATTCCATGCGGAACACACCGGCCAATGACAAAGGGCGGGCGCGGCTGATCTGCTCCCAGACCAGGTGCGCCGTCAGCGGCGAGCCTTCGGTCATGGTCCTGGCGGCCCGGGCGATCAATGGGTCCGGATGATCCACCAGCAGGCTGAGGGCTTTCCAGGCGCAGCGCACGTCGCTGACATCCAGCCACTCATCGATTTGCTGCCGACGCGGCAACCATTGGGCTTCGGGTTGTTGCGGCAGTGCTTCTTGCTGCAGGGCCTTGAGCAGGCTGTTGAGCTGCATCTCGGTCTGTTCCTGCCAGTTAAGCTGCAACAAGCCTTCGATCAGGTCATCCTGCTGCTCATCGAGCAGAAAGCGATCGGCCAGACCCAGATCGATGGCATCCCTGGCGTTCATGTGGGCGCCGGTAAGGCCGAGGAACAGGCCAAGCTTGCCCGGCAGACGCGACAGGAACCAACTGGCGCCGACGTCCGGATACAAACCGATGCTGATTTCCGGCATCGCCAGTCGACTGCTCGGCGTGACGATTCGCGTGCTGGCGCCTTGCAGCAGGCCCATGCCGCCGCCGAGTACATAGCCATGGCCCCAGCAGATCAACGGTTTCGGATACGTGTGCAGATTGAAGTCCAACCGGTATTCGGCAGCGAAAAACTGCGCCGCCAGCGGCGGCACTTCGCCGGGGTGGGCGCGACACGCTTCGACCAGGCTGCGCACCTCGCCACCGGCGCAGAAGGCCTTGGCACCATTGCCGCGCAACAGCACACAGACAATCTGCGATTCCCGGGCCCAGGCGTCGAGGCGATCGCGCAGGGCGTTGATCATCGGCAGGGAAAGGGCGTTCAAGGATTTTTCGGCATCCAGCGTGGCGACGCCCAGGCGCGCCCCGTTGATGCCGGTCAGTTCTTCGAAGTGCAGATTCATCGTGACCTCGATCGGAAAATTGAATGATCAGTATGACTGCTGTGGGGGAAAGTGCCGGATTGACGTCAGATCAATTGACAAGCCCTGTAGGCTTTCCTAGGGTGCGCCCATTGTTTCTACCGGGTGCAACCATGACCGCTGACGACCGTATCAAACTCGAACCCAGCTGGAAGCAGGCACTGCGTGCCGAGTTCGACCAGCCGTACATGGCGGAGTTGCGCGAGTTCCTGCGCAGTGAATACGCCGCCGGCAAGGAAATCTATCCGCCGGCCCCGCTGATTTTTAATGCGCTCAATTCCACGCCGCTGGACAAGGTCAAGGTTGTGATCCTCGGCCAGGACCCGTACCACGGCCCGGGCCAGGCCCATGGCTTGTGCTTTTCGGTGCAGCCGGGCGTGCCGACGCCGCCGTCGCTGGTGAACATCTACAAGGAATTGAAGCGCGACCTGAACATCGATATCCCCAACCATGGCTATCTGCAGAGCTGGGCCGACCAGGGTGTGTTGTTGCTCAACACGACCTTGACCGTGGAGCGCGCCAATGCCAATGCCCACGCTAAAAAAGGCTGGCAGCACTTTACCGACAAAGTCATCGAAGTGGTCAGCGAACACCAGCCGAACCTGGTATTCCTGCTGTGGGGCGCTCATGCCCAGAGCAAGCAGAAGCTGATCGATGCGACCAAGCATCTGGTGTTGACCTCGGTCCACCCGTCACCGCTGTCAGCCCATCGGGGCTTTATCGGCTGCGGGCATTTCAGCCGGACCAACAAGTTTCTCCAGCAGCATGGCGAGCAGCCGATCGATTGGCGGTTGCCGCCGGTTTAGTGGTCGGCAATAAGGGCCCCTTCGCGAGCAGGCTCGCTCCCACAGGGGTTTGAGGACAAACACAAATCCCATGTGGGAGCGAGCCTGCTCGCGAAGAGGACAACCCGGTCTACAAGTCCGGATCCGGTCTGCGAACCCAATACCTGAACAACGGCTCAGCCAGAAACAGCACGAACAACAGCCGCATCACCTGTAGCGCCGTCACCAACGGCACCGACAGTTGCAGGGTCTCCGCCGTCAAGCTCATTTCGGCGATGCCGCCGGGCATCATGCCCAGGGTCAGCGAGCGCAAGTCCAGGTGGGTCAAGGTGCTCAGGCCCAGGGCCGCAAGCGTGGCGATCAGCATGGTCAGCACCGTGCCAATCAAGGTACGACCCATGAACGACGGTGCGCGGCGGAAGAACTGCCGGTTGAAATGACAGCCCAGGCCGCTGCCGATCAGCCATTGGCCGATCTGGCTGCCGCCGTCGGGCAGGCCGATGTGCAGGTCCCAGCCGATGCTCACCGCCGCGCTGACCAACAAGGGCCCGAACAGCCATGGATTGGGTTGGCGCAAGCGCTCCCAGATCCAGGCGAGGAGGGCACCCGCCGGAAACAGAACCGCCAGCCACAACCAATCCACCGCCGTGGCGTGTTGCACCGGCGTGCCGTCACCGAGCAGATACTTGAAGGCAGCCGGCACGCACAACACCACCACCAGCACACGCAGGCTCTGGCCCGCGGCAACATGGCTGAGCATCGCGCCATTGCGGGCGCCGAGGTTGACCATCTCGCCGGAACCGCCCGGCATGCTGGAGAAAAAGGCCGTGGCGCGGTCTTCGCCGGTGCGGCGCATCAGCCAGACACTTACGATGCTGGACACGCTGGTGATCAGCGCGCCGAAGAAGATCAGGCCGAAGTGGCTGAGGACCTGTTCCATCACCACCGGCGTGAAGTGCAGGCCGATACCGATGCCCACCACCCATTGGCCGCATTTGCGGCCGCCGGGGATTTCCATCAGTTGCCGGGGAGTGAGACAGCGCACCAGGATGATCGCCAACAGCGAGCCGACCATCCAGGGCAAGGGCCAGCCGATCAGGCTGGCCAGATAACCGCCGGCCAGACCGACCAGCGGTGTTCCCCACCATTGTCTGAAAGTTGTCGCCTCAGACATTGGCCAGGGCACGACGCTGGGCACTGCGACGACGCCAGATGCGCAGCAGCGGCAGGAACAACATGATTGCCGTCAGGACCCAGCAGCCGAAGGTGATCGGGCTGGACCAGAGGATCTCCAACGCGCCATTGGAAATCGACAATGCACGACGCAGGTTCTGCTCCATCAGACCGCCAAGGATGAAGCCCAGCAGCACGGGCGACAGCGGGAAATCCAGCTTGCGCAGGATGTAGCCGAAGATACCGATGCCGATCATCAGGAACAGGTCGAACGTTGTGGCGTGCACGGCGTAAACGCCGATCCCGGTGATGATCGCGATGACCGGCACCAGCGCCCAGTTCGGCACGGCCAGGATGCGGGTGAAGATACGAATCATCGGGATGTTGAGGATCACCAGCATGACGTTGGCGACGAACAACGAAGCGATCAGGCCCCAGACGATGTCCGGCTGTTGCTGGAACAGCAGCGGGCCGGGCGTGATGTTATAGAGCGACAGCGCGCCGATCATCACCGCCGTGGTGCCTGAACCTGGGACGCCGAGGGTCAGCATTGGCACCAGCGCGCCGCAAGCCGCGCCGCCGATGGCGGTTTCCGGCGCCGCGAGGCCACGCTTGTCGCCCTGGCCGAACGTCCCACTGGCTCCAGCCATGCGTTTTTCGGTCATGTAGGCCACGGCACTGGCCAGGGTTGCGCCAGCGCCAGGCAATACGCCCATGATGAAACCGAGCACGCCGCAGCGGATGTTCACCCAGAACACCGAGGCCGCTTCCTTGAAGTTGAACATCATCCGCCCGGTGGCTTTCACCGCCTCCTGGCCGCGATGGGTTTTTTCCAGCAGCAACAGAATCTCGCTGATGGAGAACAGGCCCAGCACCAGTACGACGAACTGGATGCCATCGGTCAAATGGATGTTGTCACCCGTAAAACGGTACACGCCGCTGTTCGCATCGATGCCGACGCAAGACAGGAACAGCCCGATCAGCGCAGCGATGAAGGTCTTGAGCGGTCGGTCGCCGGCCATGCCGCCGAGGCAGACAATGGCAAACACCATCAGGACGAAATATTCCGCCGGTCCGAAGGCGATCGCCCATTTGGCCAGCAGTGGCGCAAACAACACCATGCCGCAGGTGGCGATGAACGCGCCGATGAACGAACTCCACGCCGACAGCGACAACGCCACCCCGGCCAGGCCTTGGCGGGCCATCGGGTAGCCGTCCAGGGTGGTCATCACGGTGGAGGCTTCACCGGGGATGTTAAGCAGGATCGAGCTAATACGTCCGCCGTATTCGCAGCCCAGGTACACCGCCGCCAACAGGATCAGCGCCGATTCCGGCGGCAGGCCCAGGGCAAAGGCAATCGGGATCAGCAGCGCCACGCCGTTGATCGGCCCCAGGCCCGGCAGCAGGCCGACCACGGTACCGATCAGCGTGCCGCTCAACGCGGTGACGAGGTTGTACGGCGTCAGCGCAACGCCAAAACCCTGGCCGAGATAATTCAGGGTATCCATATCAATTCTCCAGGACGCCGAGCAGGCCCAGGGGCAGCGGCACGTCCATCAGCTTGTCGAACAACAGATAAAGACCAATGGCCATGAGGCTGATGATCACCACGCTCGGCACCCAGCGGCCGCCGTACAGACGTGCCATCGGCACGCCGATCAGAATGCTGGCGAGGATGAATCCCAAGGGCTCGAAGGTCCCGGCGAATACCAGCAGCAGCGCCACGCAGATACCGATCTTCTGCAGGGTTTCACGGTCCAGGTGCGGATCGTCTTCGCTGTGCACGACGGGCGTGGGACGAAACAGCATGTACAGCAGCGCCAGTCCCATCAGCCCGAGTATCAGCAG
The DNA here is from genome assembly GCF_051132085.1 of Pseudomonas sp. R1-15. Lineage (NCBI taxonomy): Bacteria > Pseudomonadati > Pseudomonadota > Gammaproteobacteria > Pseudomonadales > Pseudomonadaceae > Pseudomonas > Pseudomonas sp. R1-15. The sequence continues at coordinate 1,511,560 of NZ_CP071660.1, forward strand.
GGGAAAGGCACGCGGGCCAACCGGTTCATAGGAAAAGGCTGCCTGATAGGGCCAGGCCATCAGTGCCAGGCCGATGCAGGCCAGCAGCAGCACCGCGGCAATAATACGTTGGATGACGAGCATGACTAACTCCTGGGCGGCGCCGACTGTGCCGGTGCCGCCGCGAGAACAGAGGCGATTACTGGATCAGGCCGAATTCTTTGGCCAGCATCTTGTAGTCGGCCACTTGCTTCTTCACGTAGGCGTCCAGCTCCGGACCGGTCATGGCGAACGGGAACAGTTCCCGTTGGTCGCGCAGCTTGGCGAACTCTTCGGAAGCCAGCAGCTTGTCAAAGGCGTTTTTCCACCATTCGTATTCTGCATCGGTGACTTTCGGGCCCAGGTAGAAGCCACGTACTACCGGCCAACGGATGTCGTAGCCTTGTTCCACGGCGGTCGGGATGTCTTTCATCTCCGGCTCGTCCAGGCGTTTATCAGAGAACACCGCCAGCAAACGCATGTCGCCGCTCTGGATGTGTGGCATGGAGTCGGAGATGTCGGTACTGCCCACCTGGATATGGCCACCGAGCAGGGCGGTCGCGATTTCACCGCCGCCTTCAAGGGCCACGTAGCGCAGTTTGCGCGGGTCGATGCCGGCGGCCTTGGCAATCAAAGCGGTCTGCATCCAGTCCTGGCTGCCGACGGTACCGCCGGAACCGATCACCACCGAGCCCGGATCTTTCTTCAGGGCCTGTACCAGATCGTCGAGGTTTTTGTAGGGCGAATCGCTTTTCACGGCGATGGCGCCATAGCTAGTGCCGACGGCAGCGAGCCAGCGCACATTGGTTTCATCAAAACGGCCAAACTTGCCTTGCGCCAGGTTCAGCAACGAGCCACTGGACCAGGCCACCAGCGTGCCGGCGTCGGCCGGGCGTTGTGCGACGACTGCGTTGTAGGCCACCGCGCCGACACCGCCAGGCATGTAAGTGACGCGCATCGGCTTGGTCAGCAGTTTTTCGTTGACCAGCGCGCTTTGCGCCAGTTTGCAGGTCAGGTCGAAACCGCCGCCAGGGGCAGCGGGTGCGATGCATTCCGGGCGCTTCGGCTCTTTGGATGGGTCCGCGGCGAGCAATTGCCCGGCGAACATCAGGCATCCGGCGGCCAAGGCTACTTTGCGCAGTGATAGGTTCATTTTTGTCTCCACAGGAGTTGTTGTTGTGTGTTTCAAGTCAGGCTTCGCAGAACATGTACGGTGCAGATCCGCAAACGCGTTTCAAAGACGCGGCAGTTCGGTCTGCGCAGCGGCACAGGCAAGGGTAGTCTGGTTGGGGCAGGAATGGCGGGTGGGCGTTGAAGCCAGAAGCTGTATGGACAGCATGATGAATACTCCGCTTATTGTTTTTATTCGGCGAAAACGCTTCGAGGCGTTTTTCGTTTCGCGATGTGTTTCGCGACCGGCAGTCGAAACTGTCCGTGGAGCGACTCTAGCGGCCCAACCTTTCGCTAACCTTTCAAAAGCTGTCAGGATGATTTTGAGCTTCACAGTGGCGGATGCGGCTGTAAACTCCGCGCCAAAGAATGGCCCCGACCATCCCTGAATCGAGGAAAACCCCATGCGTGTCCTGCTCGTCGAAGACCATCTGCAGCTCGCCGAAAGTGTCGCCCAGGCCCTCAAGAGCACAGGGTTGACGGTGGATGTGCTGCACGACGGGGTGGCCGCCGACCTGGCCTTGAGCAGCGAGGAATACGCGGTGGCGGTCCTTGATGTCGGGCTGCCGCGCATGGACGGCTTCGAGGTGCTGGCGCGCTTGCGGGCGCGGGGCAAGACGCTGCCGGTGCTGATGCTGACCGCTCGCAGCGACGTCAAGGACCGGGTCCATGGCCTGAACCTCGGCGCCGACGATTACCTGGCCAAACCTTTTGAACTCACCGAGCTTGAGGCGCGGGTAAAGGCGCTGCTGCGCCGTAGCGTACTGGGTGGCGAGCGGCAGCAGCGCTGTGGTGGACTGGTCTACGACCTGGACACCCGGCGCTTTACCCTCGACGAGGAACTGATGACCCTGACCTCTCGCGAGCAGGCTGTCCTGGAAGCGTTAATCGCCCGGCCAGGGCGGGTGATGAGCAAAGAACAACTGGCAGCCCAGGTGTTCGGCCTGGACGAAGAGGCCAGCCCCGACGCCATCGAAATCTATGTCCATCGCCTGCGCAAGAAGCTCGACGGCCATGCGGTGGCAATCGTGACGTTCCGCGGGCTGGGCTATCTGTTGGAAAATCGCGATGCATAAGCCCGACAGCCTGCGCTGGCGGCTACTTCGCAACCTTGCTTCGTTGCTCGTGGTACTGATGCTCGCCAGCGGCCTGAGCGCCTACTGGAATGGCCGTGAAGCCGCCGATACGGCCTACGACCGGACGCTGCTGGCGTCGGCCCGAACCATCGCCGCCGGTCTTTCGCAGCGCGACGGTACCCTCAGCGCGGACGTACCTTATGTCGCTCTGGACACCTTTGCCTATGACAGTGCCGGACGTATCTATTATCAAGTCAACGACATCCACCAGAAGCTGATCTCCGGCTACGAGAATCTTCCCGGGCCGCCGCCCGGTACGCCGCGCACCGACGATTACCCGGCGCTGGCACGTTTCTACAACGCCAGTTACCAAGGGCAGAATGTGCGCGTGGTGAGCCTGCTCAAGGCCGTGAGCGAACCCGAAATGAACGGCATGGCGGAAATCCGCGTGGCCGAAACCGAAGAGGCGCGGGTCAGCATGGCCCGCAGCTTGATGGCCGATACCTTGTTGCGGCTGGGCATGCTGGCGGTGGGCGCGCTTTTGCTGGTGTGGTTCGCGGTCAGCGCGGCGTTGCGCCCGCTGGAACGCTTGCGCACGGCGGTGGAGGAACGCCAGCCGGACGATTTGCGGCCGTTGCCGCTGGTGGAAGTCCAGCACGAATTATGGCCGTTGGTACGTGCCCTCAATCACTTCACCGAACGGCTGCGCGGCCAGTTCGAACGCCAGGCGCAATTCATTGCCGATGCCGCCCATGAGCTGCGAACGCCACTGGCGGCGCTCAAGGCTCGACTGGAGCTGGGCCTGCGCGCCAGCGAACCGTCGACCTGGCGCGAAACCCTGGAAACCGCGGCCCAGGGCACTGATCGCTTGACCCATCTGGCGAATCAACTGCTGTCGCTGGCGCGGGTGGAGAACGGCGCGCGGGCAATTGCCGAAGGCGGCGCACAATTGCTCGACCTGAGCCAGCTCGCCCGAGAACTGGGCATGGCCATGGCGCCACTGGCCCATGCCCGTGGGGTTGCGTTGGCCCTGGAAGCCGATGAACCCGTCTGGTTACGGGGCGAACCGACTTTGCTCAACGAGCTGTTGAGCAACCTGGTGGACAATGCCCTGGCCCATACTCCCTCGGGCGGTAACGTGATCCTGCGGGTCACCGCGCCGGCGGTACTGGAAGTCGAGGATGACGGCCCAGGCATTCCCGAGACTGAGCGGGAACGGGTATTCGAGCGCTTCTATCGGCGCAACCAGCAAGTGGCCGGCTCGGGATTGGGGTTGGCAATTGTCGGAGAAATCTGCCGTGCGCACCTGGCGCAGATCACCCTGCATGATGGGCAGGAGGGCGGGTTGAAGGTGCGGGTGAGTTTTGCTCCTGGCTCAGAATGAGCCCGAGCCGAATGCCACAGGTTATGACCAACACACATTCATTGCCCGGCCTGCTTAATAAAACATTGACCGCGCTTCTTCGATATCCGCGCAGCGGTCCTTGTTGTCCAGGTCGATGCCCAGCTTCCTGATCGCCGGAACCCCGAACGCGTCAATCCTGCTCAGCGGATGGTCGGCATCCTTGTAGCAGTACAGCGCGGCAACCTGCACCAGGTCGACATAATCGAGTTGCTTCGAGTCTCGGGTGAAATCCAGGTACAGCCCCGGCAACTTCACCAACCGTTCCGGAAACTCCCAGACACTGAGCAGCTTGTCCCCCAGCACGGGATGGATCGTCTCGATGACGTGATTGAGGCTGACCGGGTCCGACAGCAGTTCATTATTGTCCTCGGCGTACGTCAGGATCGGCAGCACGCCGATCTGATGGACCAGTCCACCCAGCGCCGCCTGATCGGGCTTGAGATGCGTGTAGCTGCGACATAACGCATAGCTGACGCCGGCGATCTCCAGGCTCTTGCGCCAGACTTCCCGCATCTTTTGCTCAACCACTTCGGAGCGAGCGTGGAATATCTGCTCCATGACCAGCCCGATCGCCAGGTTGCTGCTGTAGTTGACCCCCAACCGCGTGATTGCGGTGTGCAGGTCCGTTACTTCCTGGGTGGCACGCAGCAGGGGGCTGTTGACTACTTTTATCAGGCGCGCCGAGAGGGCGGTGTCACGACCAATCACTTTACTCAGGTTGCTGACGCTGATTTCCGGGTCTTCGGCGGCCCGGCGAATCTGCATGGCCACTTCCGGTAATGTTGGCAGGACCAGGTCATCATTATCGATGGCCGCCACCAAATCCCGCTGGACCTTATCCGCCAAATCGCTCATTTCGGTTCTCTAGGGTGTTGCGACAAAATGTTGCGATCAACGCTGGATTTCGCGGTCGCGGTCCAGTTCGTAAGGCAAGTCCAGCAATTGTAGCTCGGGTCCTTCCAAAGCTCCGAGGTGCAAATTGCCATCTTCCGCTGCTTCGGCCTGCAACACCGCCAGCAGTTCAATGTTTTGTTCGGCGCGGGCAGCAATGACCACTTCGCCGATGGAACTGCCGTGAGTGGGGGAGAATAGCGGAGTGCCCGGCTCTGGCAGCTCGCCTGCCTCCAGCTGCAGGCGATACAGCCGGCGCTTGAGCTTGCCGAGATACTGCATGCGCGCGACGATTTCCTGGCCGGTGTAGCAGCCTTTCTTGAAACTCACGCCGCCTACGGCCTGCAGGTTGAGCATCTGCGGAATGAACAGCTCGCGAGTAGCCGGCATGACCTGGCCAATGCCCGCGCGAACCTGGCCCAGCAGCCAGCGGTTGAGATCGCCTTCGGTCAGTTTCGCGCTCAGGCGAGTGCGCAGCGTATCGGCCTGTTCAGCGCGAGCCCAGAGTTCGGCGCGGGCTGGAGAGACGCGGATGGCGATCAAGGATTCATGGCGAACCACGCTGTCGGTATCGACCGGCAGTTCCAGGCCCAGGTCGGTGAGCGTGGCATCGGCGCCTTCCAGTCCGAAACGAACCCATGCGGCGCTCTCGTCGGTGAGCTTGGATTTGGAGAACACTGCGTATTTTTTCAAGTCCGCCAGTTGCGGTTCGAGCAATTCGCTGGCCATTGCCAGGAGCACGCCGTCGCCTTCAAGCAGGATCCTGAAGCTCGATTGCATCCGGCCCTTCTGGGTGCAACGGGCGCCGAGGCTGGCCCGGCTGTCGCTCAGGTAGTTGAGGTTGCAGGTCAATTGGCCTTGCAGGAATTTGCTTGCGTCCACGCCGCGGACCGCGAGAACGCCTTCGTGGGACAGGGTGCAGAAAAAAGCGGAATCAGCCATGGGTCATCGCAGGGTAAAAAGTCTGGCAGACATCATAAGGGGACGCCCTTGAAATGGGTAGTTCACAAAGGATCGGAGGCGCCCGACCAAAGCCGTCTGTTCCGCTACGGCCGGGCCTGTATACTTGCGCTCTATTTGAGGAGTGCTCCATGGTCGAAGATGTTGAACTGAATCGCCTCTACTGGCACAGCCGCCGCGGCATGCTTGAGCTTGACGTGCTGCTGGTGCCGTTCGTGAAGGAGGTCTACCCACATCTTGATGAAGTCGACCGTGCGTGTTACGTCCGTTTGCTCGAATGCGAGGATCAGGACATGTTCGGCTGGTTCATGGAACGCAGTGAATCCGAGGATCCGGAACTGCAGCGCATGGTCCGGATGATCCTGGACCGTGTCCAGCCCAAGTAGCCGCTTCGAGTGCCGCTGGCGCGCCTCCCGGCAGCTGCTGGCGGCCTATCTACTGGCCCAGGTGTTTGCCTTGGGCTCGTTGTTCCTGTGCTCGATTCCTCCCTGGCTCGCAGTCGTTGCTTCGATGTTGTGCCTGGGCCACGGCGCCTGGGTGCTACCGCGATATCTGTTGCTGAGCCATCGCCAGGCCTTTCGTGGTTTGCGTCGCGATGCCGACGGCTGGCAGCTCTGGAGCGAGGGCGGCGGCTGGCAGGCGGTGCAGTTGCGGCCGGACAGCCTGGCATTGCCGATGATTGTGGTGCTGCGCTTTCGCTTGCGGGGCGAGTGGTGGGTCCGCTCATTGTGCGTGCCCCGCGACGCGCTGGCGCCGGATGTTCATCGGCGCCTGCGGGTCCGGCTCAGGTTCAGCCGGCGTAGGTGGGCGGCACCAGGATAGTGTCCAATGCCTCGGGCAGCAGGTCCGGGTAGTCGAGGGTGTAGTGCAGTCCTCGGCTTTCCTTGCGCTCCATGGCTGAGCGAATCATCAGTTCCGCCACCTGCGCCAGGTTGCGCAACTCGATCAGGTCGCGGCTGACTTTATAGTTGCTGTAGAACTCATCGATCTCATCGAGCAGCAAACGCACCCGATGCTGGGCCCGTTGCAGGCGCTTGTTGGTGCGTACGATGCCGACGTAGTCCCACATGAAGCGCCGCAGTTCGTCCCAGTTGTGGGCGATGATCACGTCTTCGTCCGAGTCGGTCACCTGGCTGGCATCCCAGGTGGGCAGGGTGGTCGGGATGGCAACCTGCGGCAACTGATCGAGGATGTCCGCCGCCGCCGAGCGGGCATAGACGAAACATTCCAGCAGCGAATTGCTGGCCATGCGATTGGCTCCGTGCAATCCGGTGAAGCTGGTTTCGCCAATCGCATACAGGCCGGGTACATCGGTGCGGCCGTGCTGGTCGACCATCACCCCGCCGCAGGTGTAATGCGCCGCTGGCACCACCGGGATCGGCTGCTTGGTGATGTCGATGGAAAATTCCAGGCAGCGCTCATACACCGTGGGGAAATGACTTTTGATGAAGGCTTCGGGTTTGTGGCTGATGTCCAGGTACACGCAGTCGATGCCCAAGCGCTTCATTTCATGGTCGATGGCCCGCGCAACGATGTCCCGTGGGGCCAGTTCGGCGCGAGGATCGAAGCGCTGCATGAAGCGTTCGCCGTTGGGGAGCTTCAGATGAGCGCCTTCGCCGCGCAGTGCCTCGGTCACCAGGAAGCTCTTGGCCAAGGGGTGATACAGGCAAGTGGGGTGGAACTGGTTGAATTCCAGGTTCGCCACTCGGCAGCCTGAACGCCAAGCCATGGCAATGCCGTCACCGCAGGCACCGTCGGGGTTGCTGGTATAGAGATAGACCTTGGCCGCGCCGCCGGAGGCGAGGATCACGAAGCGCGCCCCGTAGGTGTCGACTTCGCCGGTGCCCCGATTGAGCACATAGGCACCCAGGCAGCGGTCACCTTCCAGGCCGAGGCGTTTCTCGGTGATCAGGTCGATCGCGACTCGCTGTTCCAGTAATTCGATGTTCGGCCGTTGCCGGGCCTGGGCCAGCAGGGTCTTGAAAATTGCCGCGCCGGTCGCATCGGCTGCATGGATGATCCGCCGGTGGCTGTGGCCGCCTTCGCGTGTCAGATGAAATTCAAAGCCGCCATCTTCGGTGCCCGATTGCTCGTCACGGGTGAAAGGCACGCCCTGGTCGATCAGCCATTGGATGGCTTCCCTGCTGTGCTCGACGGTAAAACGCACGGCTTCGCGATTGCACAACCCGCCGCCGGCGTTAAGCGTGTCGTCGACATGGGATTGGATAGTGTCCGCGTCATCCAGCACGGCGGCGACGCCGCCCTGGGCCCAGAACGTCGAGCCGTTGGCCAGGTCGCCTTTGCTCAGCACTGCTATGCGCAGGTTCGCGGGCAATGTCAGCGCAAGGCTCAATCCGGCGGCGCCGCTGCCGATTACCAGAACATCATGTTGATACTGTTGGCTCATTCGAATGGTTTCCGCTCAAAGCGACCCGGGTCGGGGTGGGTGCCAGGCATCCGGTTCAATGGGGGCAGGCGACCGTGCAGCCCACTAGTATATAGAGGGGGGGATCGGCACAATAGCCGGGCGTTCATGGCAATATGGAACCAGTGCGACAGGGAAGCGACGCGCTTCGTCGGATCAAGGTTTTGCTGAAACGGCGACAACGCAGCCTTTTCGAGGACAGAACGCTGTTTATCTCGTCACGGTTGCTAAATTTTCGTTTCGAACAGCTACAAATGGTGGGAACTTTTGCCAAGCGCCTAGGTTCAATAGACGGTTGTCTGCAAAAGGGAACAGCGTCGGGTTGGTGCAGGACTTCGATTCGAGTCCCATCCGACAGGCCCGACGACAGATTATTCGCGCGGCCGGGCAATCCCGTGCTGCGTTTTTCGTGCGTGCCGGATCAGAGCATGCCGGAAACTTGCTTGGAAGGGGGAGAACTTTTGCGAAAAGCCCGAGTCTATGGTTGCAAGCTTGGACGATTAGTAATGCAAGCCTCCTTCGAGCTTATCGAGGAGTGTTCATGCTAACCCAGGAAGAGGATCAGCAGCTGGTCGAGCGCGTTCAACGCGGCGACAAGCGAGCTTTCGATCTGCTAGTGCTGAAATACCAGCACAAAATTCTCGGGTTGATCGTGCGTTTTGTGCACGACACCCATGAAGCCCAGGATGTTGCCCAGGAAGCTTTCATCAAGGCGTACAGGGCACTTGGTAATTTTCGCGGGGATAGCGCGTTTTATACGTGGCTTTACCGCATCGCCATCAACACGGCGAAAAACTATCTGGTTTCACGCGGCCGCCGGCCGCCGGATAGCGATGTTAGCTCCGAGGATGCAGAGTTCTATGACGGCGATCACGGCCTCAAGGATCTCGAATCACCGGAACGTGCATTGCTGCGGGATGAGATCGAAGGCACTGTCCATCGAACCATTCAGCAACTGCCTGAAGATTTGCGTACGGCGTTAACTTTACGTGAATTCGACGGTCTGAGTTACGAGGACATTGCCAGCGTCATGCAATGTCCGGTGGGTACCGTGCGCTCCCGGATCTTCCGCGCTCGGGAGGCCATCGATAAAGCCCTGCAACCATTGTTGCAGGAAAACTGAGACAGCGGCGACAGCCAAGAGAGGAACGCCATGAGTCGTGAAGCCCTGCAGGAATCGCTGTCCGCAGTGATGGATAACGAAGCGGACGAATTGGAATTGCGTCGGGTATTAAATGCCTTTGACGATGTTGAAACCCGTGAGACCTGGGCTCGCTACCAGATTGCCCGGGCGGTGATGCACAAGGACTTGTTGCTTCCACGCCTGGATATCGCTGCGGCCGTTTCTGCTGCGCTGGCTGACGAAGCCGTGCCGGCAAAAGCCTCCCGCGGTCCATGGCGCAGCCTGGGTCGCCTGGCAGTTGCTGCCTCGGTTACCGTAGCTGTATTGGCAGGTGTGCGTCTGTACAACCAGGATGAGATTGCCGGCGTGCAAATGGCGCAGCAGTCCAATCAGCCTGGCCTGGCAGCACCACAGGTCAAGGGTCCGGCAGTACTGGCCGGCTACAGCGAAGGTTCGGAAGCTGCCGGTCCGATGACCAACGGCGTCCTGCAAGGCCAGCCAGGCTGGCATGATCAGCGTTTGCCTAATTACCTGCGTCAGCATGCCCAGCAGGCTGCGCTGAAAGGTACTGAAAGCGCGCTGCCATATGCTCGTGCGGCCAGTCTGGAAAACCGTTAAGGAGGACCATGCGCGCCATACCTCTTTTCTCGCTTCTGGTAGGTGGCTGGTGCGTTGTTCCAGCCTATGCCGGTGAAGCTCAGGACTGGCTCAATCGTCTGAGTCAAGCCGAGCAGCAGCAAAGCTTCCAGGGCACTTTCGTTTACGAGCGTAACGGTAGTTTTTCTACCCATAACATCTGGCATCGCGTCCAGGATGGCAAAGTCCGCGAGCGGTTGCTCCAGCTCGATGGTTCGGCACAGGAGGTCATGCGCATTGATGGAAAGACTCAATGCGTCAGCGGCACCTTGATCGCCGGGCTGGGCAATACGCCAGATGGCACCGCACGTGCGCTCGATCCGCAGAAACTCAAGAATTGGTATGACCTTGCCGTTATTGGCAAGTCGCGCGTGGCTGGGCGTCAGGCTGTCATTATCGCCCTGACCCCCAAGGATCAGCATCGCTATGGCTTTGAGCTGCATCTCGACAGAGAGACCGGCTTGCCGCTCAAGTCCCTGTTGCTCAGTGACAAAGGCCAGTTGCTCGAACGTTTCCAATTCACTCGCTTGAACATCGGTGAGCCTTCAGACGCTGATCTGCAGGCCAGTGTCGAATGCAAGGCTGTTGCGCAGGGGCCCGGTAAGGCCGCCATGGTGAAAACCGCCTGGCATTCCGACTGGCTTCCGCCCGGCTTTGAATTGACCAGTAGCGCTGCGCACAAGGACCCGGACACCAAGATCCAGGTCAGTAGCTTGATGTATGACGATGGCCTGGCCCGTTTCTCGGTGTTCCTGGAGCCGCTGAATGGTGCAACTGCCACCGACACCCGCACGCAGCTTGGCCCGACCGCAGCGGTATCGCGTCGGCTTACTACACCCCAGGGCGAGATGATGGTGACGGTGGTTGGCGAAATACCTATCGGTACGGCGGAACGGATCGCGTTGTCCATGCGTTCCGACGTCGCGGCAGCCCAATAACACGCTGCCCGGGTGGCTCGATTGCGCAAGAGGCCGGCAAGCGTGCTTGAGCAAAATGCTGAAACTTCCTGTCAGCATTTTCATTTGCAAAATAACCAGTTTTTTTCTATTAGGTCAGAGCCGCTCGGCTCTGGCCTTGTCTGTTTGCGGAACAAAAATACTGGCGTATCGTTCCCAGGTATTTCTGCTCCATATCGCTTAACCATGCTCGTCGTAACGGGAGCCGTATGTCGATACCACGCTTGAAAACCTATCTCTCCATTTTTGCCACCGTGCTGGTGCTCGGTCAGGCCGTTCCCGCTGTGGCGGTCGAGTTGCCGGACTTCACTCAACTGGTCGAACAGGCTTCGCCTGCCGTGGTGAACATCAGTACCACGCAGAAGCTGCCGGAGCGTCGGGTGATGGACCCGCAGATGCCGGACCTGGAAGGCCTGCCGCCTATGCTGCGCGAGTTCTTCGAGCGCGGGATGCCACAGCCGCGTTCGCCTGGCGGTGGTCGTCAGCGTGAAGCGCAGTCCCTGGGCTCGGGCTTCATCATCTCGCCAGACGGCTACATCCTGACCAACAACCATGTGATTGCCGATGCCGATGAGATTCTCGTGCGCCTGGCAGATCGCAGTGAACTGAAGGCCAAGCTGATCGGCACTGATCCGCGTTCGGACGTGGCCTTGCTGAAAATCGAAGGCAAGGACCTGCCGGTGCTCAAGCTCGGCAAATCGCAGAACCTGAAAGCCGGCCAATGGGTGGTGGCAATCGGTTCGCCGTTCGGCTTCGACCATACCGTGACCCAGGGCATCGTCAGCGCCATTGGGCGTAGCCTGCCAAACGAAAACTACGTGCCATTCATCCAGACCGACGTGCCGATCAACCCGGGCAACTCCGGTGGGCCGCTGTTCAACCTCGACGGCGAAGTGGTGGGTATCAACTCTCAGATCTACACCCGTTCGGGCGGTTTCATGGGGGTGTCCTTCGCTATTCCGATCGACGTGGCCCTGGATGTATCCAACCAGCTTAAAAGCGAGGGCAAGGTCAGCCGTGGCTGGCTGGGCGTGGTCATCCAGGAAGTGAACAAGGACCTGGCCGAGTCGTTTGGCCTGGAAAAACCTGCTGGCGCGCTGGTGGCGCAGATCCAGGAAGGTGGTCCGGCCGCCAAGGGCGGCTTGCAAGTGGGCGATGTGATTCTCAGCCTCAATGGGCAGCCGATCGTCATGTCCGCCGACTTGCCGCATCTGGTGGGCGCCCTCAAGGCCGGGGCCAAGGCCAACCTGGAAGTGATTCGTGAAGGCAAGCGCAAGAGTGTCGAGTTGACTGTCGGCGCGATCCCGGAAGAAGGCAAGGAACTGGATTCGCTGCCCAAGTCCGGCGTCGAGCGCAGCAGCAATCGCCTGGGTGTCGCGGTGGCCGAGCTGACCGATGAGCAGAAGCGAACCCTGGAATTGCAGGGTGGTGTGGTGATCAAGGAAGTACAGGACGGTCCCGCTGCGTTGATCGGCCTGCAACCCGGCGACATCATTACCCACCTGAACAACCAGGCCATCGGCTCGGCCAAGGAATTCACCGACATCGCCAAGGCGTTGCCGAAGAATCGCTCGGTGTCGATGCGCGTCCTGCGCCAGGGGCGTGCGAGCTTCATTACCTTCAAGCTGGCTGAATAAGCCGGTATTCAGCTGAAAAAAAACCGCCTCGATATCGAGGCGGTTTTTTTTATGCCTGGTAAATGCTCAGCCCATCATGTCCTTGACCATGCGCTCCTGTTCCATGAGTTCGCGCTGCCGGGCATCGATGCGCGATGACAAAGGAAAATTGCTCCCGGCGCGTCGTTTGGCGAAATCCAGTTGCTGGATGGCCTGGCGGTAGTCTCCAACCAACGCGAAATATTCGGCGCGTGCCTGGTGCAAACCGATGATATTGCCCGACAGGCCACGCGTCTCTGCCACCAGATACCAGATGTCCGGATCGTCCGGGCGGCTCTTGAGCAGGGTTTCCAGGGCTTTTTCCGCATCGGCCGGACGATTCTGCTTGAGCAACAGATCGACGCGAACCTGATTGAGCGGATAGTTGCCCGGATATTGGCTCAGCAGTCGGTCCACGCGAGATTGAGCATCCGCCAGCTTGTTGCTGGTGATGTCCAGGTCCACCTGGGCGAGGTTGTAGATGATCTCGTTGGGCGCTTTGGCCAGCAATGGCTTGAGGTTCTCCCTGGCTTCATTCAGCTGGCCGCCCTTGATCTGGGCGATCGCCAGCCCATAGCGGGCCACGTCGCTCTTCGGGTTCTCGTCCAGCTGTGCGCGGAAGCGCTTGGCCCCCAGGCCAGGGGTTTCTTCATAGGTCAGCTGGACCCGCGCGCGGATCAGTTGATAGCGCATGCTGTCTTCGATCCCGCCTGGCTTGGCCTGTTCGGCACGGTTGCGGGTGTCGGCAATGCGCGATTCGGTTACCGGGTGAGTCAGCAGGAATTCCGGGGGCTTGGCGTCAAACCGGTACTGGCGCATCAGGCGTTCGAACATGGTCGGCATCGACCGCGGATCGTAGCCGGCCTTCTCCAGGTTCTGGATGCCGATGCGGTCGGCTTCCTGTTCGTTTTGCCGCGAGAAACGCCGTTGCTCCTGGATGGCGGCGGCCTGGGTCCCGGCAATGGCCGCGATCCCGGCGTCACCGCCACCAGCGGCGGCAATCACGATGCCGGCCAGCAGCGCCGCCATCATCGGCACCTGCATGCGCTGTTGGGCTTCGACGCCACGGGCAAAATGGCGTTGCGACAAGTGCGCCAGTTCGTGGGCCATGACCGAAGCATATTCGCCTTCGGTCTGGGCGTTGAGGAACAGGCCGCCGTTGACCCCGACTATCCCGCCGGGTGCGGCGAACGCGTTGAGCTGGGGGCTGTTGATCAGGATAAACTCCAGGCGCCGGTCGTTGACCTGGCTGGTCTCCACCAGCTTGTAGACGCTGGATTCGACATAATCCTTGAGCTGCGGATCGTTGAGTTGCGAGACTTGGCTGCGCAGCAGGGCCAGCCAGGCGCGGCCCAATTGATGCTCCTGTTCCGGCGAGACGATGGCAGAACTGGCATCGCCAAGTGACGGCAGGTCGTCGGCGAAGCCCGGTGAGGCGAGCAGGCAAGCGAGCGTCAGCAGGGTGGGGCGCAGAAATGTCATGCACGAAGCCTTAGTCGACAAAGACCTTACTGTAGCCGGACAGCGGGTCCGGGACCAGATATTCTAGGCCGCTCGACGACCTGTTGCGGAGTGAAACAATGACCGATGCTGTAGCCCACGATGCCGAGCTGGACGCCAGCGGCCTGAACTGTCCGTTGCCGTTGCTCAAGGCCAAGCTGGAACTCAATCGCCTGGCCAGTGGCGCCGTGCTCAAGGTGACTGCTACGGATGCGGGCTCCCAGCGTGACTTTCGCACCTTCGCCCGCTTGGCCGGTCATACGCTGCTTCGTGAAGAAGACGAAAACGGCGTCTACCGTTACTGGCTGAAAAAGGCCTGAAAACCGACAGCGTCTCCTAAGGATTTTTAATGTTCAAAGTGTTACGCGACTGGATCCAGCGCTACTTCTCCGATGAGGAAGCGGTGGTCCTGGCAGTGCTGCTGTTCCTGGCGTTTACAGCGGTCCTGACGCTGGGCGGAATGCTCGCGCCGGTGCTGGCGGGAATGGTGCTGGCGTACCTGATGCAAGGGCTGGTCACTGCCCTGGAACGCTTGCGTTTGCCCGGATCCGTGGCGGTGGGGCTGGTGTTCGCGTTGTTCATGGGGCTGCTTGTGGTGTTTCTCGTGGTCATCGTGCCGTTGCTCTGGCACCAATTGGTGACCCTGTTCAATGAGTTGCCGGGAATGCTCGCCAAATGGCAATCGCTGTTGTTGCTGCTGCCTGAGCGCTATCCGCATCTGGTCTCGGACGAGCAAGTGTTGCAGACCATCGAAGTGGTGCGTGGTGAGATCGGCAAGTTCGGCCAGTGGGCGCTGACGTTTTCGCTGTCCAGCCTGCCGTTGCTGGTGAACATCATGATCTACCTGGTGCTGGTGCCGATCTTGGTGTTCTTCTTCCTCAAGGATCGCGAAATGATCGGACGCTGGGTCCGAGGCTACTTGCCGCGCGAGCGGGCATTGATCACCCGTGTGGCCCAGGAGATGAACCGGCAGATCGCCAACTACATCCGTGGGAAAGTCATCGAGATTTTCATCTGTGGCGGCGTGACCTACATCGGCTTTGTGGCCCTGGGTCTCAACTATGCCGCGTTGCTGGCATTGCTGGTGGGCATTTCGGTGGTGGTGCCTTACGTCGGTACCGTGGTTGTGACCGTGCCGGTCGCGCTGATCGCATTGTTCCAGTGGGGCTGGAGCGATCAGTTTATCTATCTGATGGCGGTGTACGGGATCATCCAGACCCTGGACGGCAACGTGCTGGTGCCGCTGCTGTTCTCCGAGGCGGTGAACCTGCATCCGGTGGCGATTATCTGCGCGGTGCTTTTGTTTGGCGGGCTGTGGGGCTTCTGGGGGGTATTTTTTGCGATTCCCCTGGCTACGTTGTTCAAGGCGGTGCTGGATGCGTGGCCGAGCAAGGAGCCGGTGGTGGCGCCGTTGTTGTAGAAGTCAATCTGACTGGTCGGGAGGCTGATGGCCCCTTCGCGAGCAGGCTCGCTCCCACAGGGGATTGATTAACGCCACAAATCCAGTGTGGGAGCGAGCCTGCTCGCGAATGAGGCCAGTGCAGACAACAAAGAACTTCAGGCTTGGTTGAGCGCCTGAGCCGCCGCCAGCACCGCATCCACATGCCCCGGCACCTTCACGCCGCGCCATTCCTGGCGCAGCACGCCATCCTTGTCGATCAAAAAGGTGCTGCGGTCAACGCCCAGGTATTCCTTGCCGTACAGCTTCTTCAGCTTGATCACGTCGAACAGCTGGCAGACCGTTTCGTCCTTGTCGCTGATCAGCTCGAAGGGGAACTCCTGCTTGCACTTGAAGTTCTCGTGGGACTTGATGCTGTCTCGCGACACACCGAACACCTCGGTGTTGGCGGCCTGGAACTGTCCGTACTGATCGCGAAAACCCTGGCCTTCGGTGGTGCAGCCGGGGGTGCTGTCTTTCGGATAGAAATAAATGACCACCTGTTTGCCTTTCAGGGCGGCGAGGCTGATGGTCTGCCCGCTGGTGGCGGGCGCCTGGAAATCGGTAACCGGCTGGTCGATGGCAACGGCCATGAACGCTTCCTTACATTGGGTTTTGTGGGCGCCACGGTTCGATCAGTGCGTCCAGGTTCATCGCGTCGGCGAAATCCAGGAACTGATCGCGCAGCCAGCTGATCTGGGTGCCGGCCGGCAATGTCACGGTGAACGTGGCGTTGAGCATGGTGCCGCCAGTCTGCGGGGCCTGATAGGTATCGCAGGTCAGGTTTTCCAACTCGACGTGATGGTCCATGAAGAACTGGCACAGTTCGTTGATGATGTCCGGGCGGTAGGCCGAACTCACATAAGCAACATAGGGCAGGGCCTGGGGACGATTTTCCAGGGCGGCGCTGCGCACTACGTTGACGGTGAAGGCGTGCTTCTTGGCCAGCACCGGCAGGCTGCCCTCCAAGCGCGCCAGGGCGTCCCAGCTGCCGGAAATCTCCAGCACAAGGGCGCTGCATTCGCCGTGACGGGTCAGGCGTGAGGTCACGACGGCGCAGCGATTTTCATGGCTGGCGCGGCACAGGACGTTAGTCAGCTCCATGGGGTTTGCGCCAAGGGCACTGATAACAAGGAATTGTTCGCGGACTGTGGGGGTGGACATGCAGCATTCCTAAAGCGATGAGCGGTCGGTACCTTTGTGCCGCGCGGCACGGTAGCAGCCCTGCGAAAGCGAACGGTTCAAGCCCTCTGCCCGGGTTTCTGCTGCATTGCGGGATCAGCCAATGCTTCAGGACAAACGCAGGATCGGGGCTTGTAGCGACGAAAACGGAGGCTGGGAACCGGCGTGTGAGCTTATCGGTACCGATCAAAGCCTGAAGGGTAGCGAAAACCATCGCCAAGGGGAATGGGAGTTCGCTTGTACAAGCATCTTGGCGCCAGTACCATTACCGCTCTCTTTTTCCGGCAGGAGCGGTTTCATGATTGCGGGCAGTATGGTGGCACTGGTCACACCCATGGATGCACAAGGGCGTCTTGACTGGGCCAGCCTCAGCAAACTCGTGGACTTCCACCTTGAAAACGGCACCCACGCCATCGTTGCCGTCGGTACCACCGGCGAGTCGGCCACCCTTGACGTCAACGAGCACATCGAAGTCATCCGCGCGGTGGTCAAGCAGGTCAATGGCCGCATTCCGGTAATCGCCGGCACCGGCGCCAACTCGACCCGCGAAGCCGTCGAGCTGACCCGAAACGCCAAGGAAGCCGGGGCCGACGCCTGCCTGCTGGTCGTTCCGTACTACAACAGGCCGACCCAGGAAGGCCTGTACCAGCACTTCAAGCACATCGCCGAAGCCGTCGACATCCCGCAGATCCTCTATAACGTTCCCGGCCGCACCTCCTGCGACATGCAGGCCGAGACCGTGATCCGCCTGTCCACCGTGCCGAACATCATCGGCATCAAGGAAGCCACTGGCGACCTGACGCGTGCCAAGGCCATCCTCGATGGCGTGAGCAAGGACTTCATCGTCATGTCTGGCGATGATCCGACCGCTGTCGAGCTGATCCTGATGGGCGGCAAGGGCAATATTTCCGTCACCGCCAACGTCGCGCCACGCGCCATGGCCGACCTGTGCGAGGCCGCGCTCAAGGGCGACGCCGAGACCGCACGGGCAATCAACGAAAAACTGATGCCGCTGCACAAGGACCTGTTCATCGAAGCCAACCCGATCCCGGTGAAATTCGCCCTGGTCGAAATGGGCCTGATGCACGAAGGCATCCGCCTGCCGCTCACCTGGTTGAGCACTACCTGTCACGAACAGCTGCGGCAGGCCATGCGCCAGTCCGGCGTCCTGGTTTAATTGAGGAACTACACCGCATGAAGCGAATGGCCGGCCTTTCCGCACTTGCCTTGATTATCTCCAGCACCAGTGGCTGTGGATGGATCTGGGGCCCGGATGGTTATTTCCGCGACCGTGGTAGCGATTACCTCGAAGCGCAACAGACTGCACCGATGCAACTGCCACCTGATGTCAGCGTTGCCAAGCGCCTGGATCCGCTGCTGCCGATCCCGCGCAACGTCGCCGATGACAGCGTCAAGGGCGAATACGTTGTCCCGCGCCCACAGCCGCTGTCGGCCGTAGCCGATGCCAGCGACTACACCCTGCAGAAGAGCGGTGATTCGAGCTGGGTCATGGGCCAGCATCCACCGGCCGAAGTCTGGCCCGTGGCTATCCAGTTCTTCCAGGACAACGGTTTCCGCCTGGACGAACAGCGCCCGCAGACCGGCGAATTCACCACCACCTGGCAGCGCTCCGATGAACTGTCCGCGGCCATGGCCAAGCGCCTGAGCGCCGCCGGTGTCGCAGCCGACAGCGAAACCCGCGTGCGCGTGCGCATCGAGCCGGGCGTGCAGCGCAACACCAGTGAAATCTACGTGGTCAGCGCCGAGCGTCCCGCCGGCAGCACTGCCGACGTGGCTTTCACCAATCGCTCGGTCAATGGCAGTCTCGACGCCGCGCTGGTCGACGACATGCTTGCCAGCATGAGCCGTAACGCCGAGCAGGGCGGTTCGGTCTCGATGCTCGCGACCCGTGACTACGACACGCCGAGCCGGGTCAGCCTGAGCGAAGACGGCAGCGGCAACCCGGTGCTCAACGTCGGCTCCGACCTCGACCGCGCCTGGTCGAGCGTTGGCCGCGCGCTGGAGCAGGGCGAATGGCGGGTTGAAGACATCAACCGCAGCCTGGGTCTCTACTACATTAACCTCGCTGAAAAAGCCGAGAAGAAAGACGAGAAGCCTGGCTTCTTCAGTAGCTTGTTCGGCAGTGCGCCGGACAAGGAAGAAATCGAAGCCCGCGCCGAGCGTTACCAGGTTCGCCTGAGCAAGGTCGGCGACAACGTCCAGGTCACCGTCGAGAAAAACATCAATACCGTGGCGCCAGCCGATGTGGCTCGCAAGGTATTGGGTGTGATTCAGGACAACCTGGGCTGATCCGATGCGTTTTGCCGTTCTCGGCAGCGGTAGCCAGGGGAACGGCACGCTGATAGCCAGTGCTGGCACCTACGTGCTGGTCGATTGCGGTTTCTCCCTGCGGGAAACCGAGAAGCGCCTGTTGCGCCTGGGTGTGCATCCGGCGCAACTGAGCGCGATACTCGTGACCCACGAACATGCCGACCACGTGCATGGCGTGGGTTTGCTGTCTCGGCGCTACAATCTGCCGGTCTACCTCAGTCGCGGGACGTTCGGTGGCCTGCGCAA
Organism: Pseudomonas sp. R1-15; assembly: GCF_051132085.1. Taxonomy (NCBI): domain Bacteria; kingdom Pseudomonadati; phylum Pseudomonadota; class Gammaproteobacteria; order Pseudomonadales; family Pseudomonadaceae; genus Pseudomonas; species Pseudomonas sp. R1-15. The sequence goes on from NZ_CP071660.1 coordinate 1,530,572, forward strand.
GCCCATCGAGCCGGCTGGCTTCGTGGCCGGTGGCGAGCAGTTGCGTATCGGTGCCCTGGACATCAGCGTGGTCAGCGTGGCGCACGACGCCCGCGAGCCGACGCAGTATGTGTTCAGTGATGGCGAGCGGCGCTTCGGATTGCTCACCGACCTGGGCTCGTACTGCGACAGGGTGATGGACAGTTATCGGGACCTCGACGCACTGATGATCGAGTCCAACCACTGCCGCGACATGTTGGCGCGAGGGTACTATCCCTACTTCCTGAAGCAACGGGTAGGCGGGGAACACGGACATCTGAATAACCACCAGGCGGCATTCCTGGTGGCCGAGTTGGGCTGGCAAGGCCTGCAACACCTGGTCCTGGCCCATCTGAGCAGCAAGAACAACCTGCCGCAGCTGGCCCGGCAATGTTTCGTCGACACCCTCGGGTGCGACCCGGACTGGCTGCAACTGGCCGATCAAGATTCAGGGCTCGACTGGCGACATATCGCCTAGCCCATCTACTTAGCAAGCGGAGCCCATCATGGAAAAACGTGAAGAACTCTACCGCGGCAAAGCCAAGTCGGTTTACAAGACCGATGACGCTGACCGCTTGATCCTGCTGTTTCGCAACGACACCTCGGCGTTCGACGGCAAGCGCATCGAACAGCTGGATCGCAAGGGCATGGTGAACAACAAGTTCAACGCCTTCATCATGCAAAAGCTCGAAGCCGCCGGCGTGCCGACCCAGTTCGACAAGCTGCTGGGCGACAACGAATGCCTGGTCAAGAAGCTGGACATGATCCCGGTCGAATGCGTCGTGCGTAACTACGCCGCCGGCAGCCTGGTCAAGCGCCTGGGCGTGGAAGAGGGCATGAAGCTCAACCCTTACACGTTCGAGCTGTTCCTGAAGGACGACGCCAAGGGCGACCCGTTCATCAACGAATCCCACGTCGTGGCATTCGGTTGGGGCACCGCTGAGCAACTGGCGCGCATGAAGGAACTGTCGCTCAAGGTCAACGAAGTGCTGACCAAACTGTTCGACGACGCCGGTCTGCTGCTGGTCGACTTCAAACTCGAATTCGGCGTGTTCAGCGACGGCTCCATCGTCCTGGGTGACGAGTTCAGCCCGGACGGCTGCCGCCTCTGGGACAAGGACACCAAGAAGAAGATGGACAAGGACCGCTTCCGCCAAGGCCTCGGTGACGTAATCGAAGCCTACGAAGAAGTCGCCCAACGCCTGGGTGTTCCGCTGTAATCGACGCAAGCGTCTGATAGCACGGAAAAAATTTCGCTCGGGGGTTCGCTTCCGGCAAATGTGCTGGTATGATGCGCGCCACTGGAGAGATGCCGGAGTGGCCGAACGGGACGGATTCGAAATCCGTTGTACTGGCGACAGTACCTAGGGTTCAAATCCCTATCTCTCCGCCATATTAAAAAGCCCTGAGCGCTTAACCGCCTCGGGGCTTTTTTGTATTTGGGGGGGGCTTCCTCGACTCCGCCCCGACCGCCTTGGCCTTTTCTGTTGCACAACTAATATGGCCGCCCGTCAGAAAATAAGTGTATTCGGTGGTCCATGGCTTGATCGTGCGAGACTTGTATTGGGGCACAGAGGCACGCAAGTCGACGCTTGATATGACATGTTCGTCTTTTCTGGTCATTCGCATAGGCTTCGCCATCTGTTACATCATCACGCTTCCTTTATTCGGCTTTGATGGTGTTAAATGCACTCCTCGTGAACCATAGTGATCTACAGTGATCCTACTGAGGGCACGGAAATGCCCCGTAAGGGCCATGCTCGCCATGAAGCGCTCGGGCCATGTCCTGTTGAAAGTGCAGGAAAATTAGCGATGGAGAGAAGTCATGTCTAAAGGCAATGTCGTCTCGTTTACCGACAGAAAGGCGGAGATCCAAGCTGGTATCGAGTTCCTTGATCTGCTTGACAGGGATATCAAGGAAAATCCTGAAGGTATCCAGCCTATCCCTCGCGGCCTGCTGCAGCGAATTCAAGCAATTCGCAATCAGGCGGACGATAATCGTCGTCGCGAGCTTCAAGAAGGCTAAGCGTGACTGAAAGCACGATTCATATCGAAAACGGGTGGGCACTTTATGCTCACCCGTTATTCATTGCGCGCCTCGAAGAAATTACCGTCGCTGTTGAGAGGGTGATGGCTAATGACCCGGAAAACTTTCACCATCATCCGGTCTACAAGCTTTTCGATGCGGTGAGCGCGAATATCCTAATCAATGTTCCGTCCGATCCGACCCACCCCTGCTATCGTCAGGGGAACACGCTAGGGCGTGACTTTAAGCACTGGTTTCGGGTGAAGAAGCAGGGGATACCTCCACGGTATCGCCTGTTTTTTCAGTTCAGATCCGAGGCGCCGATGACCATCATCTATGCGTGGCTCAATGATGAGAGAGCGTTGAGGAAGGATGGCGATAAAAATGATGTGTATGCAGTTTTTACTGCAATGCTCCTAAACGGTAAAATGCCTAATTCCTACACCGACCTCATCGCGGCTTGCGACGTCTTGGAATATGGAAATTCTACGACAGGAACGGAGGAAGAATAAAATCATCCGTTCCCCATAAAAGCCTGGCGTATCCGCTGGGCTTTTTCGTTTCTGGGGTTTTGTGGCGTACGGGAGCGTAGCGTTATGGATTGCGCGACAGTACCGCGAGCGTGAGTCTCGGGGCAGGGATCGTCTGACCTATGATGCGCCGTGGGGGATAGACCACGATTTTATTGTCAAAGATGACCGGTATCTAAATTTATCGAACACGTTCTGACCATCACGTGCAGCTTGTCGAACGTTAAGAAATGTCAGCTCTTCGTGAGTGACTTTCCAGCGCGTTTTCTTGACTTTTTTGGCAGCCAACGGAGTCTCCGAGGTATGTGTATTCATGCTGATCAGCTTGTGTGACTAATCGAGTCCGGGCAAACCGGAGGGGGTTGGTCTCATCAAGCCAAGCTCGTTCGACCGGCCCCGTGAGGGTAATAATGTTCACTTAAGGCAATCAAGGAACCCGTGGCGAGGGAGCTTGCTCCCGCTGGGCCGCGAAGCGGCCCCAAAACCTGCCAAATACGTGGTATCAGACACACCGCATCCGCCGGTTTACGACTGCTTCGCAGCCGAGCGGGAGCAAGCTCCCTCGCCACGGGTACATCATTCTTTCTTAGATGATCCACATCACCCGTGAGAGGCCCGTTGAACTAGGCTGGCTCTGCATCCAAGCGTCGCGCTATGACATCGAGTACGTCACAACCATCCCTCAAGGAGATGCAGCACAGTTGTGCAAAGTCCTGAAGCACTACTGAGTCACTCGGAATATCCCCTCGCATGGCGAGGCATTTCAAACTCCGTTTGATTGAAGGCCTTCTTACCATTTGTAATCGAGTCGCCAAACCCAAGCCGCTCTTACGAACGACGCTTGGACTCTAGGGCCTTTCTGTAGAGATCATCAATCAGACGATGCGTAGGAAGCTTCACTGAATTATGTGAGCGAAAAATGTCAGAAAATTCCCCGGCGATACTGCGTCCAGCCCGTACCTTTTTATCCAGATCAACTCCCCTCCGCATCCTGAATAACTACAGCCCTTCACACCAAAACCTTTGTGACAATCAGACTAATGGGCTATAGCTCAAGGCATGGCTGCCGATAGGCAGGTTATCCCCCATGTAAGGAGTGACACCATGCTGCGGTTCTTCGCCGACCTTGGCTTTCGTTGGAAAATCACTCTGCCGATTGCGTTCCTGGCGGTGCTGCTGGTGCTGATGGGGTGGACGGGCATGCGGGGTATCGGTCAGGTGACCGAGTCCAGTACGCAGTTGACCAAGCGCTATCTGCCGGCCATCAGCCTGTTGCTCAATGCCGACCGCGATCTTTATCAGGCCTTTGTGGCCGAGCGCAGTCTGCTGGATGGTCATGCGGATGAGCATATTCAAGCGCTGAGTGCCAGTCATGGCGAGAATGCCAAGCAGGCCTATGACCGTGTGCAGAAATATGCCGCGATGCAGCCCGGTGCAGAGACTCAGGCATTGGTCAGCCAGTTCAATGACAGTTTCGGGAAATGGATGCAGGTTTCGCGGCGGGTCGTCGAGCAGTCGGTAGGCGATCCGCAGGGCGCCAGCGCGCTGAGCTTTGGTGACAGCGAGCGCCTGTTCGAAACCATGCGTGATTCAATCGACAAGCTGGGTGACCTGGAAGATGCGGCGTCCCATCGCGAGGGCGATGCGGCCATCGCCAATGGCGAGGCGGTCGGCGTGCAGCAGGGCGTTATTCTGCTGGTTGGCCTGCTCGGTTGCATCCTGGTTCTGGTTGCCTTGCCGCTCGTGGTGCTGAGCCCGATGCGCCGTTTGTTGCACCGCGTCGAGCAGATTGCAGAGGGCGGCGGCGATCTCAAGGGGCGCCTTGAAGTGCGTTCGGCTGATGAGCTCGGGCAGCTTGGCAGCGCGTTCAACCGGTTCCTGGACAAGCTGCAGCCGCTGATTGCCGAGGTTGGTCGGGTGACCGGGGAAGTGGACTCGGCAGCCCGGGCCATGGCTGCTATGGCTGCGACGAATGACCGGCTGATCAGCAGCGAGCACGCGGCGCTCGACCAAGTCAGCACCGCCGCGACGCAGATGAGCGCCGCTGTGCATGAGGTTGCTCATAACGCCGTGAGCGCCTCGGACGCCGCGCAACAGGCCACCAGCCAATCCCGCGACGGCGCCGAGGTGGTCAGCAGCACGATCGAGTCGATCCGCCAACTGGCCCACGAAGTGGAAAGTGCCTCGGGCACGATCGAGGCATTGGCCCAGGAAACGTCCAGTATCGGTGCGGTGCTGGAGGTGATCCGTGGCATCGCCGAGCAGACCAACCTGCTGGCGCTGAACGCCGCCATCGAGGCAGCGCGAGCTGGCGAACAGGGTCGTGGTTTTGCGGTGGTGGCCGATGAGGTCAGGGCGCTGGCGGCGCGTACCCAGGATTCGACCAAGGATATCCAGGTCCGCATCGAGCGCTTGCAGAGCGGTGTCGCCAAGGCCGTGCAGGCCATGCAGGTCGGCAGCAGCAAGGCGCGGGACAGCGTCGAGCGCGCCGCCGGTGTCGACCAGGTGCTCAGTGGTACTGGCGGGTCGATCCAGCGGATCAATGACATGGCCGCGCAAATCGCCAATGCCTGTGAAGAGCAGAGCAGCGTGACCGAGGAGATCGCTCGCAACATTTCCGATATTCGTGACCTGTCCAACGAAGCGGCAGCGAACTCCGCCCAAAGCATGCACGCCAGCCAGCAGCTGTCGAACCTGTCGAGGAACCTGGCAGAGCTGACCGGTCGTTTCCGGACCTGAGCAGGTTGCGACCGTGTCCACCGCTGATCTTTTGCACGCATTGCATCAGGACGGTTTTGTCCTGATGCCCGGTGTGTTGACCGCCACGCAAATCACCGAAATACGCCAGGCCATCGACCAACTGAAACCCCATCACTGGGACTACAGCGGCGTCATCGATCATTACAAATGCGTCTTCAATCGAGACCCGTTCTGGCTGCCGTATCTGGAGGTGAGCGGGGTGATCGACCTGGCCGAGGCGGCGTTGGGCGAGGATTGCCACATCATTGGGCAGACCGCCTGGCGCTGCCATCCCGGTTTTGTCGGCGCTGGGCTACACCTGGATTACTTGCCGATGCAGCTGCCCCCCAGCCTGTTGGCCGAGCCTTCTTTTGAACTGCCGATGCAGGTTTTCACCGCACAGTTCTACCTTGATGACATCGACGCCGACTTGAGCCCGACGCGGGTAATTCCCTGCAGCCACAAGGCGGGGCGGGCGCCCATGGCCGGCGAAACCCAGTGGCAGGGCCGTTCGGCAAAGCCGGTGCTGTGCCAGGCGGGTGATGTGCTGATATTGCGCAGCGAGTTGTGGCACGCCGGCAGTGACAACCGGACCGCCGACCGCACCCGCTACATGCTCCAGGTGCACTATGGCCGGCGGATGGTCGCGCAGAAGTTTTCACCTTACCTGCACTGGCGGTTCAATCCCGCGGTGCTGGCCGCCGCGACACCTCGCCAACGGCGGCTGCTGGGCGACCATCAGGAGGCGGAATACGATTGAGCCTGGCTCGGTCAGATCCAGATATCATTGATCGCGGTTCGCGCATTCACTTGTTCGCCGGTATTGATGACTCCCCGCGGTTCGATCAGCAACAGCTTCACTTCCTGCGCTGCACTGGGCTTGTGCTCGACCCCTTTCTTGACGACGTACATCTCGCCCGGACCGATCAGCACCGCACCATCGCGAAAGTCGATACGAAGTACGCCGTCCAGCACGATGAAGGTTTCATCCGTGTCGGCGTGGGTGTGCCAGATGAAATCGCCTTCCAGGCGGACGATCTTGAACTGGTAGTCATTCATTTCAGCCACGACTTTCGGTGCCCACTGATCGTGGAACAGCGTGTACTTCTGCGCGAAGTTGATTGGGGAATATCGAGTCATCCTGGCGTGCTCCTCTGTGGTTGATGAGCCGCACCTTAGCGCTGGGGATAGCTTGGGTATTGGATGATCGTGCAGCTTTTCGCGTTATGCCGTGCGTGCCGCTAGCGCAGCATCTTCAGCCAGCGTGCCGGTGAAATGCCAAAGGCCTGGGTGTGCAGCCGGGTCATGTGGCTCTGGTCGAAAAAACCGCAGGCCAATGCGGCTTCGCTCAGCGGCATGCCATGCAGCACCAGACGACGGGCTTCATTCAATCGACGCTGGGTGATGTAGCGATAGGGGCTGGTGCCGTACAGGGCACGAAAGTCCCGGGACAGGCTCCATCGGTCCCGGCCACTGGCCTGCACGAGGTCATCCAGGGTAATGGCCTGATCAAGGGCATCATGAATGAACAGGCGCGCGCGCTCCGCTGCGGGGTAGTCAAGCAGTCGGCGTCCGCGCTGGTTACCTGCCGCGTCAGCCAGTGCCTGGGCCACGTCGTAGAGGGCGTCGTCTTCCTCCAGCGGGTCGAGGTGATGCCCGAGGCTGCCCAAGAGCCTGCGAGTCGCAACGTTGAGCCGGGGATCGTTCGACAACCCGCCTTCGATGAAAGGCAATGGCCTGCCCCCCAATACCTGCTGGATCAATGACGGTTCGATGTAGGACATTCGATAATGAAAACCATCGCTTGTCCCCGCCTCGCCGTCATGGACTTCGTCCGGGTGCAGCACGATGGCCCCGCCGGGCTGGCTATGACGTTTGCTCTGCCGGTAGTTGAAGCTCTGGACCCCGGCGAGCGTGAACCCGATGGCATAGGTGTCATGCCGGTGGGTGCTATAGCCGTGCCCACTGAAGTAGGCTTCGATGCGCTCGAGCTTCTTCGATTCAGGCGCGCGCAGCAGCCAGTCGCGACGGTTACCGGGTTGAGTCATGGGAGGTCGGCTCTCGCTTTTGTCTGCATACGATACCTGTCCGGCACGACCCATCACAGCGGCGGCTTGTAGTTCAGGGAAAGCTGCTCATCGAGCAGCTTCGAGTGATACGAATGGACGCCTTCAGATTTCCTTTACAGGCGTCTCGCATTGGGCGGTTTTGATCAATCCGATGACGTGAAGGCAGTCCGCCTTGTTCACGTAGGATTCACCGCTGGCGATGGTTTCGTGGTTGCCGGCTCGCAGGCGCCAGCGCCATTGGCCTTGTCCCGTGGTCGGGGTCCCTCGGGTCTGTCGATAGATTTCAAAGTACATCGGTTCGCTCCATGCGATTAACGGATTCAGGACATGCTTGAACATGTCCTGGCAAGCCTAGCCAAGCTGGAATTTTTCGCTAATGGGAATACGTTTCCAATGATTGTGAGATATTTCTGCAAATTGCAGCGCTTGCTTGATCCGACCGGAACCAGGAGCAATGGATGAACCGCAACGAATTGCGCAAGGCCGACATCAACCTGATGGTGGTTTTCGAAACGCTGATGCTGGAGCGTAACGTGACACGGGCGGCGGAAAAGCTGTTCCTCGGCCAGCCAACCATCAGTTCGGCACTGAACCGCTTGCGCACGCTGTTCAACGACCCGTTGTTCATTCGCGTCGGGCATCGCATGGAGCCCACCGCGCGGGCCGAGGAAATCATCCAGCACCTGTCTCCGGCACTGGATTCGCTGTCGGTGGCCTTGAGCCTGACCCATGATTTCGACCCCTCCAGCAGTGCCATGACGTTTCGCATCGGGCTGTCCGACGATGTCGAGTTCGGCCTCTTGCCGCCGCTGTTGCGCAGCTTGCGGCAGGAGGCGCCGCAGATCGTGTTCGTGGTCCAGCATGTCGATTACTGGCGTATCCCCGATTTGCTGGCCTCGGGCGATATCACTGTCGGCATCAGCCAGACCCGTGGGCTACCGGCCAATGCCAAGCGCAAGCTGTTGCGACATATCCAGCCCTGCGTGTTGCGCGCCGATGCCTCGGATACCCCGCTGACCCTGGATGAATACTGTTCGCGGCCCCACGTGCTGGTTTCCCATACCGCCAACATCGCCGGGTTTGCTGACGAATGGCTGGCCGAGATCGGTCGCAAGCGCCAGGTAGTGCTGTCGGTGCCGCAGTACAGCGCGCTGCCGGCGTTGCTGGCTGGCACTGACCTGATCGCCAGCCTGCCGGACTACACCGCCACCGCCATGGCCGCTTCCGGCCAGGTGTTCTGCGAACCCTTTCCCTTCAAGACACCGACCCTGGACCTCTCCATGGTCTGGCTGAGCCATGTCGACAATGACCCGGCCGAACGCTGGTTGCGGTCCCGCCTGGAGGCTTTCATGAGCGAGCGCGCCGGCTTGCTGGACGAAACAAAACCTGCCTGAAACTGCAAAGTCGAGGTATGGTTGCGCCGACTGTCATCCCAACATCATCTTTTCGAAACGGAGTCGAACACATGCCTCACTTGCACATGGAGTACACCGCCAACCTGACCGAGCTGAACGCCGACGTCGCGCTGTTGCGCATGAACAACGCACTGGTGGCATCCGGTCAGTTCGCCGCCGAGTTCGACATCAAGAGCCGGGCCGTGAAAATCGATACGTTTCGCGTCGGCACCGGCATGGGGGAGCGTGGGTTCGTGCATGTGAAGCTGGCTTTGCTGAGCGGCCGTTCGCCGGAAATCAAGAAGCAGCTGGCCGATAGCCTGCTGGCGGTGATCCAGGATCTTGGCCCATGGCCCGTCGGCGTCAGCGTGCAACTGTGCGTGGAAGTCCTCGATATCGACCGCGGCCCCTACGCCAAGGCCGCCATCGGTCTTTGAAGTTCAAGCGAGGTCTTGCCCGGGACAGGCCTTGACGATCTGTTCACGCAGCCAGGCGTTGGCGCTGTCCTGATCGGCCGCAAGGCTCCATTGCATGTCCAGGGTAAATCCCGGCAAGCCCGCCGGCGCCGGGCAGTGCTGGAATGTCGCTGCGCTGGCCAGCAATTGCTGGATGCGACGGGGCAGGGTCAGGAGGAAATCGGTACCGGTGATCATCTTCAACGCCGCGCCGTAACTGTTGGCACGTGCGGCGATCTGCCGTTGCCGAGCCTGCCGCGTCAGCCAGCCGTCGACCATGTTGGTGGGCGACGCCCAAGGCGTGGGAAAAACGTGTCGACGCTGTACGAACGCTTCGATGCTCAACGGCGATTCCAGCGGAGCCGACCGTTTGTCTGTCACGCAGACCAGTTCTTCTTCCAGCAGGCGTTGGGTCTTGAGATCGGCATGGCTGCTGTGGAAATGGGGGCCGAAACAGATCACCAGGTCCAGGCTGCCGTCACGCAAGTCATCAACGGGAATATCGGCCCCGAGCTTGTGCACGTTCACCACGACGGGCAGGTCTGCATGATCGAAGCCTTGCAGCAGTTGTGGCAGGAGCAGCTGTTCAAAGTATTCCGGTGCGCAAATCTCGAAGGTCACGGCCTGCCGGGTCGGATCGAAGGCCGGCGTGCCGGCATGGCAGAGGTTGATGCTTTGCAAAATGCTGCGCACATGCTCGTGCATGCCTTCGGCCTTGAAAGTGGGGCGCATGCCGGTCCGGGTGTTGATGAACAGTTCGTCGTCAAAGCAGGCCCGCAGCTTTTTCAGGCTGTAGCTGACCGTTGACTGGCTGACGCAGAGGATCTCCGCCACACCGGTGACGCTGCCTTGCTCGAATACGGCGCTGAACACCATGAGGTCCTGCATGTCGAGCTTTCTGAGGGTGTTGCTGTTCAGCATCCGTTCTGTCTCTCGCTGTGCTCCTTGCGCGGGGCGTGCGCAAACAGGTTTTGATCCTAACGGAACGAGCGTGTGCAGAGAATGCCGACCGCTGCTTTTCCCGCCGGCAAGGCTGTGTTCAGCCAGCATGGCAAAGACGATTGTTTAGCCGACGCCAACGCAGACTCCATCAAATCCTGGTTTAACGGCTCCTGGCGTCATGGGAGGCTCGTGTCGAATGTTTTTTCCGTGATGCTCCTATGGACGGTTGGCCTGTCGCATTTCAATACCCGCCGTGCCCCGCCATCGTCCTGGTCGGCGCCCAACCGCCTGCCGTGCCTCCAGCATCCTTTGCGCTGCCCTGCGAACTGGCGTTCTGGGCCCTCTGGCATTGTCGCCACGCACGTCCTCCGGATGGCCGTATTTCCTGTTGATTCCTTGAACCGTGCTCGTTGATCGCGAGCACAGGATGACGGTGCCTGATCGCCCGTCCGACACGAAAATACGAGCGTTCCCATGAATCTTGTCGAATCTTCTTTTGCCTCCGTGCAGCAAGCCCAGGCGTTCCTGGCACAGAACCCGGATATCGAGCTGTTCGAATTGTTTATCGTGGATAACAACGGCGTGCCTCGGGGCAAGTGGCTGCATCGGGACGAACTGCTCGCGGTCTACCAGAGTGGCCGGCCGCTGCCGAGTACGATCCTCGGGCTGACGCTCAATGGCGACGATGTTGAGAACTCTGGCCTGGTCTGGGACGTCGGTGATATCGATTGTCGTGCCTACCCCATCAGCAGCAGCTTGCAGCGCATGCCGTGGCGGCGGATTCCTACCGCCGCCGTGCAAGTCGGCATGCATCCCCGGGAGGGCATGCCGGCAGCCGTTGCCGATCCGCGCCATCTGCTCAGTCGGGTGATCGAAGCCTTGCAGGCTGAGGGTTATTACCCGGTGATGGCGGCGGAGCTGGAGTTCTACCTGTTGGATGCGCAGCGGGACAGCGAGGGACGGCCGCAACCGGCGCGGGACGCAGATGGGAGCAGGCCGCGTTCCACCCAGGTCTATGGTTTGCGTGAGCTGGAACAGATCGAGCCCTTCCTTGCTGATCTTTATGCGGCCTGCAAGCTGCAGGGGATCCCGGCCCGTACGGCCATTTCCGAATACGCGCCGGGGCAGGTCGAGATCACCCTTGAACACCGCACCGATGCCCTGCAAGCCATGGATGACGCAGTGCGCTACAAACGGCTGGTCAAGGGCGTGGCGCACCAGCACGGCATGGCGGCCTGTTTCATGGCCAAACCGTTCGATCACCTGGCGGGTTCCGGCATGCACCTGCATGTCAGTCTCGCCGACCGGGAGAGCAATAACCTGTTTGCCAGCGAAGCCGCCGACGGCACGCCTTTGCTGCGTCATGCGGTAGGCGGGATGCTCGCGACCTTGCTCGATTCGCTGCTGTTGTTTTGCCCGAACGCCAACTCCTACCGCCGTTTCCAAAGCCACAGCTACGCGCCGCTGGCAGCGACCTGGGGCGTGGACAACCGCACCGTCAGCCTGAGAGTCCCGGGTGGCCCGGCCTTTTCTCGGCACATCGAACACCGTATCTGTGGTGCCGATGCCAATCCGTACCTGGCCGCAGCGGCGATCCTGGCCGGTATCCATCGTGGCATACGCGAACAGCGCGACCCCGGAGCGCCTGTCGAGGGCAACGGGTACGCCCAGGCGAGCCAATTGTTGCCCACCGACTGGCTGACCACCTTACGTGCCCTTGAATCTTCGACATGGGCGCGGGAAGCGTTGGGGGATGGATTCCTTGGCGTCTACCTGGCGGTCAAGCGCGCCGAATATCGCCAGTTCATGGGCGAAGTCGGCGAGCAGGATTGGCGTTGGTACCTGAACCAGGCCTGAAGTGTTTTGAAGTGGCTGTTGAAAAATTATTTAACAGCAACTTTTTCACGAAAAATTGATGGTGGGCTGCCTAAAGTTTGTGTTGCCGTAGCAAATGAATTTTTCACATTTGCCTACGGCAGGTCTTTTTAAAGAGCAACTTTCAGGAAGTCTCCAACCCTCATGCTGACTATTAAAGCCGTGCGCCCCGAGTGGGTGACGCTGGTCGCCAGTGCCTTTTTGTTAGTGGCCTTCAACGCCATTCTCTGGCAACACCTGCTCGCCATCACGGCGGCGGACGGACACGGTGTGTTGCTGTGCATGGCGTTCGCCGTGATGGTGTTCTGCGCGTTCAATCTGGTGCTGACACTGGTGGCGTTCCGTCCGCTGCTCAAGCCGGTGTTGATGCTGTTGTTCATGATCAGCGCCGGGGTCGCTTATTTCATGGCCCAATACGGTGTTTTGATCGATGCCGGCATGTTGCGTAACTTTGCCGAAACCAATGCCACGGAAGTGCGTGACCTGTTGTCGTTAAAGTTGTTTGGCTACCTTTTACTGTTAGGTGTACTGCCTGCATGGTTATTGTTCAAGACCCCGATAAGTTATCGTCGCTGGCCCAGGGAGTTGTTAAGCAAGTTGCTCGTCGGCGTCGTCTCGGCTGCGCTGTTGGGCGGGGTTGCCTTGATCAATTACCAAGGGTTGTCTTCGCTGTTTCGCAATCATCACGAGTTGCATCTGATGGTGGTGCCGAGCAACTACATCGGCGCCTCGATCGGCTACTTGCGCGAGCAGGTCGCCTCGGCCAAGCAGCCATTTATTACATTGGGCGAGGATGCGCAGCGCAACCCGGCCTGGCAAACCCATGGGCGCAAATCCCTGACGGTGCTGGTGGTGGGCGAGAGCGCGCGAGCGGAGAACTTCGGCATTCTCGGCTATCACCGCGATACCACGCCGCAGTTGGATAAAGAGGCCGGCCTGATTGCCTTTACCGACGTGCATTCCTGCGGCACCGAGACCGCCGTGTCGGTGCCGTGCATGTTTTCCAACATGGGCCGCAAGAACTACGACGCGAGCAAGGCCAAGAACGAAGAGGGCCTGCTGGATGTGCTCAAGCGCGCCGGACTGGAAGTGATCTGGCGCGACAACCAGTCCGGCTGCAAAGGCACCTGTGATCGGGTTGCGGTGCAGGACGTCAGTAATCTCAAGGACCCGGTCCTGTGTGCCAACAGTGAATGCCGCGATGAAATCCTGCTCCAGGGCCTGCAGCAGTTCATCGATACCCTCGACAAGGACACGGTGCTGGTGTTGCACCAGATGGGCAGCCACGGGCCGGAATACTTCAAGCGTTATCCCAAGGAGTACGAGCATTTCACCCCGGTGTGTGAAAGCAACGCGTTGAACAATTGCAGCCGCGAAAGCATCGTCAACGGCTACGACAATACGCTGGTGTACACCGACCATGTGCTGTCGACCCTGATTGACCTGCTGCGGATAAATCAGGACAAGGTCGACACGGCCATGCTGTACCTGTCGGACCATGGCGAGTCGCTTGGCGAATACAACCTGTTCCTCCATGGCACGCCTTATATGCTCGCTCCGGAGCAACAGAAACATGTGGCGATGCTGGCCTGGTTCTCCGACGGTTATCAGAAAGCCTTCTCGGTCGATACGCATTGCCTGCAACTGAGTCGGGACAAACCCCTCAGCCAGGACAACCTGTTTCATTCGATGCTCGGGCTGCTGGAGGTCAACAGCAAGGTCTACAACCAGGAGCTGGACATGTTTGCCGGTTGTCGCGGCGCAATCATCGACGGCGTGCTGGCCCGTGAGTAGAAGTTTCCTACACCTTTTTTTCACGCGGCACTGTTTAAGCTGTTGCTCACTTATTTTTACTGAGCTGTGAGTATGCCCGGGCAATCCCCATCCACCGTCGAGCTTGAATTCGCCCGACAGCACGAGCAGGAGCATGCGCAAACGTGCCGTCAACCGGCGCCTCGGCGGTTGCGTCTGGTGTTCTGGCGTGACGAGCAGCTGGTGCGCAACGCTCTGAAGGCCGCCGGCGAGCCCGGCCTGGTGCTGGATGTGGCGTGCGGGGCGGGGCGCTTCTGGCCGGTGCTGGCCGAACATGCCAACCGGGTGATCCTCGCGGCGGACCCGTCGCCGCAAATGCTTGATCACGCGCTCGCCCACCACGAGCAAGCGTTGCTTGAGCGGGTCAGGACCTTCCCGAGTTCTGCGTTCACCCTCGGGCTATCCGCGAACGCGGTGGACTGTATTTTTTGTCTGCAACTGTTTCTGCATATCCAGGCCAGCGAGCATCGCCTGGCGTTGCTGCGCGAATTCCATCGGGTCAGCCGCGACACAGTGATCGTGTCGGTCCAGATCGAGGGCCGGCTGAGAACCGGCCAGCCGCCACCCAGGCGCCTGGTCGACCGGGCCCGGGTCGAAGCCGAGTTTATCGAAGCCGGTTTCAGCGTGCAGTGGTATCAGGATTTCCTGCCCGGTTTTGCCCTGAAGCGAGTTTATGTATTACGTAAGACCAGTTAACCGCTGATGTAGGACTATTCTTGCGTTTGCGCAGGCGATTTCTCTAAAGCTCTTGCTCCGTAGATGCTCGCAATCGCCGACGGCGATATATACTGCGCGCCATTCTTCAAGGGAGAGCCGTGTGGCCATCGATATTCACTGGATTCGCGACAACGATAGCCTCGGTCGGTTTTGCGCCGAATGGCAACAGTTGCCATTCGTCGCCCTCGACACCGAATTCATGCGGGTCGACACCTTTTATCCCATCGCCGGCTTGCTGCAGATCGGTGACGGTAAAAGCGCCTACCTGATCGACCCATTGACCATTGATGACTGGCAACCCTTGGCTGCGCTGCTGGAGAACCCGGCAGTGCTCAAGGTGTTGCATGCCTGCAGCGAGGATCTGGAAGTCTTGCTGCGCCTGACGGGCAGCCTGCCCGCGCCGTTGTTCGACACCCAGCTGGCCGCCGCTTACCTGAACCTGGGCTTTTCGATGGGTTACTCGCGGCTGGTGCAGGAAGTGCTGGGTATCGAGTTGCCCAAGGGCGAGACCCGTTCCGACTGGTTGCAGCGGCCCCTTTCCGAGACGCAGATCAGCTACGCCGCCGAGGATGCCGTGCACCTGGCGGAAGTTTTCGTCGAGTTGCGCCCGAAGCTTTCCGATGAAAAGTACGCCTGGGTATTGGAGGATGGCGCCGAGCTGGTGGCCAACCTGCGACGTGAAATCGACCCGTATGAGGTCTACCGCGAGGCCAAGCTGGCCTGGAAACTCTCCCGTGCGCAATTGGCCGTGCTGCGCGAGCTTTACGCCTGGCGCGAACGCGAGGCGCGAGCCCGTGACCTGCCGCGTAACCGCATTATCCGCGAGCATTCGCTGTGGCCCTTGGCCCGCACGCAACCGGATAACCTCGGCGCGCTGGCAAAAATAGAAGACATGCACCCGCGCACGGTGCGTCAGGACGGCGAATTCCTGCTGGACCTGATCAAGCGTGCCGGCAGCGTGCCGCCCGAGCAATGGCCGCCCGCCGTGGCCGAGCCGCTGCCCATCGAGGCCGCGGCGCTGCTCAAGCGCCTCAAGGCGCTGGGCCAGGCTGAAGCCGAGCGCCTGGGCATTGCGCCTGAATTGATGCTTCGCAAGAAAACCCTCGAAGCCCTGATCAAGAGCGGCTATCCCGAGGGACCTTACCAACTGCCCGATTCGCTGCGTGGCTGGCGCCGCGAGTTGATGGGCCAGGCGCTGCTCGACAGCCTGGCCACCGCCGGAGAACAGCCTTGAAACGTATCTGCTCCATCTACCGAAGCTCGAAGAAAAACGAGATGTACCTGTATGTGCTCAAGAGCGAGGCATTGGCCCGTGTGCCTGAGCCATTGATGGCGGCCTTCGGCAAGGCGATCCATGCCTTCGACCTGGTTCTGAGCCCGGAGCGGCAATTGTCCCGCGAAGACATCAACAAGGTGCTTGAGAACCTCGATACCCAGGGTTATCACCTGCAGATGCCACCGGCAGAGGACGAATACATCGAGCATTTGCCCGAAGAGTTGTTGCGCCGCAACGACCCGGTCTGATTGCCTTGGGCGTCCGTCCTGGGGGCTCTCGAAACACTGGAATGATTATCGGGATGGCCGCGAAGATGGAGCAACACTCTGTCGGCGGTCGTTTGCACTGTTTTTGAAAGGTTTGATTCATGCGCGTTCTGATTGCCGAACACGACCACGCGATGTATGCCCAGCTCCTGCGCCAGGCTGCAGCCGATATCGAAATCCTGACCAGCGGCGACTCCGCTGAACTGTCACGCCTGGCCGCCGATTGCCCGGTCTGGCTCGGGCAGCCGGACTTGCTGGCGACCTTGTTGCGTCAGGGCCACAAGCCCCGTTGGCTGCAGTCGACCTGGGCAGGCATCACGCCGCTGCTGGCCGAGGGCCTGGCCCGTGACTACCGCCTGACCCGCGCGGTGGGCATTTTTGGTCAGGTCATGGCCGAATATGTGCTCACCTACATGCTCGGGCATGAGCGCGAAGTCCTGGCGCGCCTGGTCAGCCAGGTGGAGCGCAAATGGGACAATCGCCAGAGCCAGAGCCTGGCGGGCCGCAAGGTATTGATCGTCGGGACCGGCGATATCGGTCGCCGCGTGGCTGAGTTCCTGGTGCCATTTGGCGTGCAGTTGTACGGCATCGCCAGTGAAGCTCGGGAATTGGCGCCGTTTATTGAAGTTGGCGCGTTGCAGGACTTGCCCCGTCTGGTGGGCGAGGTGGACTACGTGATCAACCTGTTGCCGAATACACCGGACACTCACGATATCTACGACGCGGCGTTGTTCAAGCAATTCAAACCCACTGGGCTGTTCATCAATGTCGGCCGTGGCGTGGCCGTGGTCGACGCTGACCTGGTGCAAGCGTTGCAGGACGGGCACCTGGCCGGTGCGGTAATCGACGTGTGCCGCCAGGAGCCGTTGCCACAGCGCCATCCGTTCTGGACCGCCTGGGGATTGTTGCTGACCGGCCACAGCTCCGCACCGACGTCGCCGCCGATGATGGTGCAGCTGTTCCTGGAGAACCTGCGAGCCTATGAGGCAGGCGAAGCGTTGCGCGGGGAAGTGGATTTCGCCCGAGGCTATTAAGCCAGCCCTGATAAAACTGTGGGAGCGAGCCTGCTCGCGAAAGCGTCCTGTCAGCCACATCGATATTGGCTGGTACACCGCCTTCGCGAGCAGGCTCGCTCCCACAAGGGCTGTTGAGGATCAGAAGGTGAAATCACCCTCGGCCACCAGTTCGCTCAACGGCCGGCGCGGGCTCGGCACTTCGCGGGCCTGGAGGTAGTCGGCCAGCGTCGATTTGTCTCCCAGCTTGCCAATCGCCACGGCCGCATGCAGGGCGTAGCCGTCGGGGATCTTCAGTTCCTTGCGGGTCAGCTCCTGGTCGAAGCCGGCCATGCCATGGGTGTGCCAGCCGCTGAGGCTCGCTTGCAACGCCAGGTGGCCCCAGGCCGCGCCCGTGTCGAAGGTGTGGCACTGGGCCGGGGTTTCCTCGGTGGCGCCGGGCACCGCGAAGGTGGTTTTCGAGGCGATGATCACCAGCGCCGAGGCGTGTTGGGCCCAGCCACGGTTGAATTCGTTGAGCAAGCCCAGGTAACGCTCCCAGTTCGGCGTGTCGCGACGGGCATACAGGAAACGCCACGGCTGCGAGTTGTAGGCCGAAGGCGCCCAGCGCGCGGCTTCGAAGAAGCTCAGCAGGGTTTCTTCGCAAATGCTTTCAGCGGTGAAAGCGCGGGGCGACCAGCGTTCGATGAACTGGGGGTGGATGGCGTATTCGGCGATGCGGGGATTGGCACTCATGGGCTTACCTTGGCTGGGATCGGGAACGTGATGAAGCAACCTACGTCCACACATCCGGGCTGACAAGCCCCTTGTACCGACAGTCGCCAATGCTTGGCCTCAAGAGGCCCCGGCACTAGACTGTCGGCCTTTTCACCACGTGATGTTGATGCTTGAGCCATGGCCGCCAAAGTCGAACCGTTCTGGATACGCAAAACCCTCGATCAGCTTGATTCACAGGAGTGGGAATCGCTGTGTGACGGCTGTGGCCTGTGCTGCCTGCAAAAGCTCGAAGACGAAGACGACAACAGCGTCTACTACACGCGTATCGCCTGCAAATTGCTCGACCTGAAGACATGTCAGTGCACCGATTACCCCAATCGTCGCGACTTTGTTCCTGATTGCATCCAGCTCACGCCGGGCAAGGCCGATGAGTTCAAATGGTTGCCGCCAACCTGCGGCTATCGCCTGGTCAGCGAGGGCAAGGACCTGCCGCTTTGGCACCATCTGGTCTGCGGCGACCGTGACGCGGTGCACCACGAACGCATTTCCCAATCCGGGCGCATGCTCGCCGAAGGCAGCGTGGCTGAAGAGGATTGGGAAGATCACCTGATTTTCCGCGCCGGCTGAAACACCCGCCATCGCACCCCAGGAGAACCCATGGCTGCAGGATTGAAATGGTTGCTGGCGGCCGGGCTGCTGGCAGTGAGCGGACCGCTGTGGGCGGCGCAGAAAGTCGATCTGGATTATCACATCCACCTGTTGCCGCAGAGCGACCAGGCCGAAGTGCGCCTGACGCTGGCGCGGGGCTCGGCGGTGCGCAGCCTGGATTTCGATCTTGGAAGCGATGGTCGCTACAGTGATTTCAAAGCCGATGGCCAGTGGCAACTGACTCCCGGTCACGAAGCTCGGGGCGTCTGGCGCCCAGCTGCTGACAAGGCGAGCCTGACTTATCGCGTCCGCCTCAGCGAGTCGCGCAAAAACGGCTCCTTTGAGACCCGCATGACCCCCGGATGGGCGCTGCTGCGCGGTGATGACCTGGTACCGCCAGCCAGGCTGGATCAGCAGGACGGCACTGAACTGGTTTCACGCCTGGAATTCGAATTGCCGGGTGGCTGGCA
Organism: Pseudomonas sp. R1-15; assembly: GCF_051132085.1. NCBI lineage: Bacteria > Pseudomonadati > Pseudomonadota > Gammaproteobacteria > Pseudomonadales > Pseudomonadaceae > Pseudomonas > Pseudomonas sp. R1-15. The sequence goes on from NZ_CP071660.1 coordinate 1,549,539, forward strand.
AAGCATCGAGACGCCCTGGCCGCGTATCGGCAAGCAGCGTTTTCGCATCGACAACCCTTCGCGCCTGTTCGACCGACCGACGGGCTGGATGCTGGCCGGCAAGCTCGGCAGCCGCCGCACGCGCCTGGGCGAGACCGAAGTGACCGTGGCTTCGCCGCGAGGCCAGGGCATGCGGCGGATGGACGTGCTGACGCTGCTGACCTTCGTCTGGCCGCAGGTGCAGGCAATCGTGCCGCGCCATCCGGCCAAGCTGTTGATCGTTGGCGCGGGCGATCCGATGTGGCGTGGCGCCCAGGGCGGCCATGAATCGATTTACCTGCACAGCCGTCCGGCATTGGTCAGCGAACGGGGCAGCAGCCCGTTATTGCGGGAGTTGGTCCAGGTGCTGGCGCGCATCAACGATCATGATCGCAGCGATTGGATCAGCGAAGGGCTCAACGAGTATTACGCCATCGAATTGCTGCGCCGTGCCGGCGGCATGAGCGACGAGCGTTACCAGGCATTGAATGATCGACTCGCCCGGGACAGCAAGGGCGTTACGACATTGCGTGGTGAACAGGTGAGCCCTGCAATGGTGTCCAAGGCGGTGCTGCTGTTGCAGGAGCTTGATCGGGAAATTCGCCTGAAGACCCGCAACAAGCGTTCGCTGGATGATGTGCTGCAAGGGGCGATGCGCTTGGAAACCGTCGACACCGAAGAGTTTGTGCAGCTCAGCGAGAGCATCCTGGGTGGAGGCTCAACTGTCCTGGATACACGGTTACTTCAGTAGTACCGCTTTCGCGAGCAGGCTCGCTCCCACACTGGAACTTCGGTTGACTTACCCTTTGTAATCAACCAACTCCCTGTGGGAGCGAGCCTGCTCGCGAAGGGGCCATCAGCCTCTACGCATCTGTCCGCTCAGAGCCCAGCCTTCGGCGAAACCAACGAATCATTCCCCGTCACCGTAGCGGTACCGGTCGCCGCCTCGGCATTGGTTTTCATGCGGCTCAGTTCATCGCCGGCCTGCTCGATCCGGGCGCGGGCGTCGTGCAGGTGCTGACGGTTTTTTTCCAGCAGGGTCTTGGCCGAACAATGTCCGGTGATGCCGCGGGCCAGGGCCATGCCGCCGATTGCCAGTTGGGCCAGGCCGATCACACCGCCGCGGCGCAAGCCCTTGCCCATCATCAGCACCCCACCGGCCAGTGACCCAATGCGCTCCCAGCCGTGCACATTCTGCGGGCTGCGGGTTTGGAAAGGGGTGGTCTCAACCGGCCCGAACGGATTGTTTTCGCTCATGATCTGTCTCCAGTGTGGGGATGTGTATAAAGCTGACTGCCAGAGCGAATCCGTCGTTCCATGGAATTTCCCGCCGGTCAGCGAAATTGCGGCCCCGAGCGGGTGTTGTTGCCTTTGGCCATGCGGTCGTAGAGCACGACGTTGACTGTAGCGGCCAGGTTCATGCAGCCGTTGGTGGGGATATAGATCACGTCTTCGCACCAGTCGCGGATGTCCTTGTCCAGGGAACCGTCTTCCGGGCCGAAGATGTACAGGGCCCGGTCCGGATGGGTGTATTCGGGCAAGGGACGGGCGCCGTCCACCAGTTCCACGGCCACCGGCACGCAGCCCAGGGGCAGGATCTTTTTCAGGTCGTCGATGCCGATCAGCGGGATGTCGTAGTGGACTTTTTTGGTGTCGGTAACGAAGTCGGCAGCGCGTTCGTAGCGCTTGCCGGTGTAGAACACCGACGCGACGCCGTAACAGCCGGCGGCACGCATGACCGAACCGACGTTTTCCGGCGACTTGGGGTTGAACAGACCGATGCAGCTGTAGCGTTTGTTGGCCACGGACGGGGGTGCCTTTGGGAAAAGGCGCGATTATACGGGGAATGGGGGAGGCTGGTCAGGTTCGAGATGTGTGGTGGGCTGGTTGACCGCCTTCGCGAGCAGGCTCGCTCCCACAGCATTTTGTGAACAGCAAAAATCCAATGTGGGAGCGAGCCTGCTCGCGAAGGCGGCCTTGCGGGCTCACTCGTCTTTTTTCATCAACCCGGCCAGCGCGGCGAAGGGGTTGTGCGTCGCCTTGGCGATCTTCGGCGTGCTCAGGGAGCCGTCGCCGAAGTATTGCTGGTCGGTATAGCGCGAGTGCTCGTTGTCGTGGCAGTACAGGCACAGCAGTTCCCAGTTGGAACCGTCCTGCGGGTTGTTGTCGTGGTTGTGGTCACGGTGATGGACGGTCAGTTCGCTCAGGCGCTTGCCGGAAAACTCACGGGCGCAGCGACCGCAGACGTGGGGGTACATTTTCAGGGCTTTGTCGCGGTAGCCCATTTCCCGGTCGCGCTGGGCGTCGGCGAGGATGCGGTCGAGCTTGGCGGTGTTGGACGGTGGGGTGGACGAACTCATGGGTTCACCTTTGTAAAAAGACTGATGACGGTTGGACAGAGTTTAGCTCAGCCCTTGAGCTTCTCGGCAATCCAGATGGTGTGGCGGGTGCCTTTGTTGCCATGGGCGAACACTTGCACCTCTTCGGCCTTGAAGCCGGCCTTTTTCAGCTTGTCGGAAAACTGCCGGTCAGCGCTGGCCGACCATACCGCCAGCACGCCCTTGGGGCGCAGGGCCTTGGCGCACGCGGCCAGGCCGCCGGCCGAATACAGCCAACTGTTGGCTTTCTGGGTCAGGCCTTCCGGGCCGTTGTCGACATCCAGCATGATCGCGTCGAACCCTTGCGGCTCGGCTTGCAGGACCTTGGCGACGTCTTCCATGCGGACCACGGTGCGCGGGTCCGACAGCGGTCGCCCGGCCTTTTCGCCGAGGGGGCCGCGGTTCCACTCGACCACACCCGGGACCAGCTCGGCCACTACCACTTCGGCGCTCTTGCCCAGGTGTTTCAGGGCGGAGGCCAGGGTGAAGCCCATGCCGAGACCACCGATCAGCACCCGCGAGCCGGGACGGCCGGCGACCTTGCGACAGGGAATCTCGGCCAGGGCATCTTCGGAACCGTGCATGCGGGTATTCATCAACTGTCCGCCGTCACCGCCCTGAATCTTGATGACGAAGTCTTCGCCATACTCGAAAAGGCACAAGGCACCGCCGTTGTCGGGAATGGGCGTGGTGTCGAGAAGAACGAAACGTTTCATGGAAATCTCATGGGAATGGGGCAGACCGGCCCGGTTGGGACTAGCCTGAAAGCAGACAATAGCCACGGAGCCATTGATGAAGTGCACCATTCTAACGGCCATTGCCGTGGCGGCGCTCTCGATAAGTTGCGCCCAGGCCCAGCAACCGACGATTCCCGTCAACCCGCCGAGCATTCCCGGGGCGCCGGGCACCGCCACGCCCATGCCGTATCCGCCGGTCACGCCCAACGGCGTGCCCAAGGCTGCCCCACCGGGTGGCGGCCCGCCGCTGTTGCCGCCGATCGAAATGCCCAGGCCGCCGAAGGACCAGCCGATCCCGGGCATGGAACCGAAGCCGGCGAAGGCGAAGTCGCCGGGGGGGTAGATCGCCAAATACCTGTGGGAGCGAGCCTGCTCGCGAAAGCGGTGTGTCAGGCAACACAACACTGAATGATCTGACGCCTTCGCGAGCAGGCTCGCTCCCACAGGTTCTGTATTAGCTGATAGAAAGCGCTACACCTGCTGCGACAGCAACTGCCCGTCGGCCATGCGCAGGCGCTTGGACAGGGAGACGGCGAGGGCGCGGATGATCTTGGCGGCGATCTTCGGTGCGTCGTTGAGCATTTTTTCCAGGGAGTCCTTGCCCAGGTTCAACAACTGACATTCGGTGGCCGCGATGCAACTGGCCGAGCGTCGTTCGCCGTCGAGCACGGCCATTTCGCCGAAGGCGCGGCCGCTGCGCAGCGTGGCGATGGTCACGGGCTGGCCGTCGGGGCCGGTTTTCTGCACGGCCACCTGGCCGGTGTGAAGGATGCACATGAAACTGCCGGCATCGCCCTCGCGAAAAATCGCTTCGCCCTGGGCGACGGTACTGATGCTGAAATAGCCCGATGCCGCGGCGAAGTCGACGGGCAGCAGTTGGTCGAAGAGACCACAGTCCATCAGCCAGTCGCGAATTTGGTTGTTCAGTAAGGTCGGTTCTGACATGTCGTCACGGTCTTTTCTTATCGTGTTCTGCGATTTTGGATTGTCTTGAATGTAGGCGATTCCCTGTGGGAGCGAGCCTGCTCGCGAATTCGGTCTTTCAGCCAACGTTGGGGCAGGCCGATCCACCGTCATCGCGAGCAGGCTCGCTCCCACATTTGATCCAGTCGAGCCAGGTATGGAGCTAAGACCCGGCCATCCCGCAGAGTTCCTCAAGCCACGCCCAAAACCTTCAAGACAAATGCATATTCGAGCGCTACGTCACGCAATCCCTGGTAGCGGCCGCTCATGCCGCCATGGCCAGCGCCCAGTTCGGTCTTGAGTAGCAGCGGGTTTTCGTCGGTCTTGGTCGCGCGCAGTTTCGCCACCCACTTGGCCGCTTCCCAGTACTGCACGCGGCTGTCGTTGTAGCCGGCGATCACCAGCATCGCCGGATACGCCTGGGCGCGGACGTTTTCGTACGGCGCGTAGGCCCGGATCCGATCATAGACGTCCGGCTCCTCGGGGTTGCCCCATTCGTCGTATTCGGTCACGGTCAGTGGCAGTTCGGGGTCGAGCATGGTGTTGAGCACGTCGACGAACGGCACTTCGGCGATCGCCACCTTGAACAGCTCCGGGCGTTGGTTGAGGACTGCGCCGATCAGCAGGCCACCGGCGCTGCCGCCGCTGATCGCCAACCGATCGGCCGAGGTGAAGCCCTGGGCGATCAGGTGTTCGGCGCAAGCGATGAAATCACTGAAAGTGTTGTGCTTGTGCTCCTGCTTGCCGGCGCGATACCAGGCCTCGCCCAGTTCGCCGCCGCCGCGCACATGGGCGATGGCAAACGCTACGCCACGATCCAGCAGGCTCAAGCGCGAATGGGAGAACCACGGGTCGAGGCTTTCGCCATAGGCGCCGTAGCCGTACAAGTACAGCGGCACGGGTTTGCCCAAGGCCTCGCGCTTGACCACCAGACTGATGGGTACTTGCGTACCGTCCGGTGCCGTCGCCCAAAGCCGTTGGCTGACATACGCATCGGCATCAAACGGACCCAGCACCGGGGTTTGCTTGAGTACGACCTGAGCACCGCTGGCCAGGTCCAGCTGGCGGATCTGCGCCGGACGATTCAGCGCTTCGTAGCGCAGGCGAATGCGCTCGCTGACAAACTCCAGGCTGTTCTGCACGTGCAGGCTGTAGGCCGCGTCCGGCAATTGCACCCGATAGGCCGGTAAACCTTGTGGGTGGACTTCGATGATCGGCAGGCCGCCCTCGCGCAGGCTCAATGTCATGGCGCTGGCGTTCAGGCTCAGGCCGTCGATCATCACCGTGTCACTGTGGGGGATCAGGTTCTGCCAGTCGGCTTCGGCCGGCGCTTCGCCCATATCGGGCGCCTGGTACAGGGCGAAATTGATGCCGTCGCGGTTGCTGCGGATGAACCAGGTCCATTGCCCTTCGAGCAGGCCATGGTCGACATCGTATTCGTGGTTCTCTACCCGTGGCGCGACGCAGGTAAACGGTTGTTGTGGTTGCGCCGCGTCCAGCACCCAGACTTCGCTGGTGGTCTTGCTGCCCAGGGACAGGATCAACTGCCGCTCGGAGCTTGAACGGTAGCAATGCAGGAAAAAGCGCCCGTCCGGCTCATGGAACACTTCTTCGGCGGCGGTGCCGTCCAGGCGATAGCGCAGCAGCTTGTGCGGGCGATGGGTATCGTCAAGTTCGCCGAAGAACAGCGTCAGGCTGTCGTTGGCCCAGGTCATGCTGCCGTCGCAGTTTTCGAAGGACAGCTCGCTGACCTTGTCGTTGGACAGTTCTTTGACGAACAGCGTGTAGATCTCATCGCCGCTGGTGTCCAGGCTGTAGGCCAGACGCTGATGGTCGGGGCTGATGCTGAACGCGCCGAGGGAAAAGAAACCGCCATCGGCCAGCGCGTTCGGGTCCAGCAACAGCTGTTCACGACTTTCATCGACCGTCAGGCTGTCATCGGCCGGACGCGGGCAACGGTAATGGCGAGCGTATTCATCACCCGCCGTGGTGCGGGTGTAATACAGGTAAGGGCCCCAGGGCGAGGGCAGGGAGAGGTCGGTTTCGAGGATTCGTCCCTTGATTTCCTGGAACAGCGTTTCGCGCAGTTCGGCCTGATCGGCGAGCCGGGCTTGCTGGTAGCTGTTTTCAGCCTTCAGGTATTCGAGCACGGCGTCGGTGTCGCGCTCCTGCAGCCAGGCGTAGGGGTCAACACCGGGGGCCTTGCGGGCAATCGGGGCGTCGGGAACGTGGGCGGATAGGGGCATGGAAAAACTCTCAAGCATGATACGAACAGGGACAAGTGGCCGACGGGGTCAGTTCGGTAGCCGGACCGAAAAACTCACCCCGCCGGGCATCCGGCAGATGCCGGGGCAGCCTGACGAGCGAAAAGCCGTTACTATAAGCGCCTCTTTGCCTGCCTTGCCATGGACACCATGACCGAGAACGATTATCTGATTGCCTGGGGGCTCTACGCCTTCGCCGCCCTCGGCTGCCTCCTGGTGTGGATGCGCATGACCCGCTTCATGTGGCGCTGGTTGCGCGAGCCGCTGCGGCTGCTGATGGCGGTGTTGCTGTTCAGCCCGACCATCGTCGACCCGGTGAAGGAAAAGGTCGCCCCGGCGCTGGCCATTGCCGCCCTGGACCTGCTCTTCAAGGTTGGCAACAACGTCTGGCGCGCTGCGTCCGACCTGCTCATGTACGCCATGATCGCCTTCGGCCTCTATCTCGTCCTGGTGCTGATCCGTATTCCTGTCGAGCGCGCGGCCAAGGCTCGCCAGGAGCGGGCCGCCGCAGCCAAAGCGGCCGCCGCTGCCGAGCCTGACGACGAGCCTGCGTTCGGCGTGGCCGGTGATGACCGTTATGGTCGCCCACCCGTGCCGAGCAATCCCCAGCGTTCGCGTATCGAACCGCGCCTGTAACCGGGCTGCCCAATCAAACGAGGGTTCGAGCATGTGTGAGTTATTGGGCATGAGCGCCAATGTGCCGACCGATATCGTCTTCAGCTTCACCGGGCTGATGCAGCGCGGCGGCAAGACCGGGCCGCACCGCGACGGCTGGGGTATCGCTTTTTATGAAGGCCGTGGCCTGCGCCTGTTCCAGGACCCGGCCGCCAGCAGCGAGTCGGAAGTGGCGAACCTGGTGCAACGTTATCCGATCAAGAGCGAAGTGGTCATCGGTCACATCCGCCAGGCCAACGTCGGCAAGGTCTGCCTGTCCAACACCCACCCGTTCGTGCGGGAGTTGTGGGGGCGCAACTGGTGTTTCGCCCACAACGGCCAGCTCGCCGATTTCCAGCCGGGCGTGAGTTTCTACCGCCCGGTGGGCGATACCGACAGCGAGGCGGCGTTCTGCGACCTGCTCAACCGCGTGCGCCAGGCTTACCCTGAGCCGGTGGAGGTCGAGCAGTTGCTGCCGGCCTTGATCGAGGCGTGCAGCGAATACCGCAGCAAGGGCGTGTTCAATTGCCTGCTCAGTGACGGCGACTGGCTGTTCTGCTATTGCTCGACCAAACTGGCGCAGATCACCCGGCGCGCACCGTTCGGCCCGGCGCGGCTGAAGGATGTGGACGTGATTGTCGACTTCCAGGCCGAAACCACGCCCAACGACGTGGTCACGGTGATTGCCACCGAACCCTTGACCGAAAACGAAACCTGGACCCGCTACGAACCGGGCCAATGGAGCCTGTGGCGACGCGGCGAATGCGTCAGCCACGGCCGGACCGAATAAGGACGTCACGTTATGTTGCTCAGTTATCTACGGTTGGTGTTGTTCGCGGTGGGCCTGCTGGTCGGGGTCCAGGTGCCGGGCTTCGTCAATGATTACGCCAAGCGGGTCGAGGCCCACCTGATCGAGGCGCAGACTGGCCTGCAGGGGTTCCAGGGCACCGCCAACCAGTTCTTCAAGGGTGACATGCAGGCCCTGGTGGCGCATTACCGCGCCAGTGAAGACCCGATCTTTCGCAGCGATGCCGACAGCCTGAACACCTTGCTCGTGCGCCAGCAGGCTCTGGACAAGCAGTTCCAGGCAATGCAGGGCCCGTGGTACATCCGCCTGCTGCAGGTGGCCCTGGCCGCCGATCCGGACATCCGCAAGGAAACCTGGAACGGCTACAGCTACCAGATCCTGCTGACCCCCGAGGCGATGATCTGGGGCATCAGCGGCGCGATGTTGCTGTCGTTCGGCCTGGAATGCCTGTTCCGCCTGATCGACTGGGTGGTGCTGGGTGGCAAGCGCCTGCGCCAGAGCCGGCCGATCGAAGAGCGTGACCTGCGCGGGCTCTGACTCGATTGTTCAGTGAGCCTCCTGTGGCGAGGGAGCTTGCTCCCGCTGGGCTGCGGAGCGGCCCCAAGATTTTGCGAGCGCTACGCACTCGAGCGGGAGCAAGCTCCCTCGCCACAAAAGCGGTCCGCCTTTCCTGGCGATGTGCTGCCCAATCAAGTTTTTCTTATGACCCGGCCAAGGTTTTATTCGTTGGACGCGATCAGCCGTGGGCTCAAGAATCGGGGCAACGGTCTCCACGCCAGCGTCGTCGAGACTCACAACAATAAAACCCGTGGAGAACCACCATGAGTGCACCCGACACGCTCGGCGTCCCCCAACCCCAGGCCCGCTCCGGTCCGTTCGATTGGTATCGCAACATCAACCAGCAGGAACGGCGCACCTTCTGGAGCTGCAAGATCGGTTACGCCCTGGACGGCATGGACACCCAGATGCTCAGCTTCGTGGTGCCGACGCTCATCGCGATGTGGGGCATCAGCACGGGTGAAGCGGGGCTGATTCACACCAGCACCTTGATCGCTTCGGCCATCGGCGGCTGGGTGGCGGGCATTCTCTCGGACCGCATCGGTCGGGTGCGCACGTTGCAATTGACGGTATTGTGGTTCGCCTTCTTCACCTTCCTCTGCGGTTTCGCCCAGAACTACGAACAACTGTTGATCGCCCGCACGCTGATGGGCTTCGGCTTCGGCGGCGAGTGGACCGCCGGCGCCGTGTTGATGGGCGAAGTGATTCGCGCCAAGGACCGTGGCAAGGCGGTCGGCATGGTGCAATCGGGCTGGGCCCTGGGCTGGGGCATGACGGCGATTCTGTATGCGCTGCTGTTCTCGGTGCTGCCGCCGGAAGACGCCTGGCGCGCATTGTTCATCCTCGGCATCGTGCCGGCGGTGTTCGTGATCTTCGTTCGCCGGCTGGTCAAGGATCCGGAAGTCTATAACCAGACCAAGGCCCGGCTGACGCCCGAGAACCCGGCGAAGTTCTACGAGATTTTTGCCCCCGGCATTCTGTTCACGACGATTCGAGCCTCGCTGCTGACCACTGGCGCGCTGGGTGGCTACTACGCCATCACCTCCTGGCTGCCGACCTTCCTGAAAAACGAGCGCGGCTTGAGCGTCCTGAGTACCGGCGGCTACCTGGCGATGGTGATCGTCGGCTCTTATGTGGGTTACGTCATCAGCGCTTATCTGTCCGACATCCTCGGGCGCAAGAAAAATTTCGTCCTGTTTGCCGTCGGTTCCTTCACCATCGTGCTGCTGTACACCCAGGTGCCGGTGAGCAACAACGTAATGCTGTGGCTGGGCTTCCCCTTGGGCTTCTTCGCTTCGGGCATGTTCAGCGGCATGGGGTCGTTCCTCACCGAACTGTTCCCCACGCGCATCCGCGGATCGGGGCAGGGCTTCTGCTACAACATTGGCCGCGCGGTGGCGGCGCTGTTTCCGCTGTTGATCGGTATCCTGAGCCAGAAGGTGCCGCTGAGCGTCGGTATCGGAGCCTTCGCGGCGGTGTCCTATGGCGTGGTGATCCTGGCGGCCCTGAGCCTGCCGGAGACTCAGGGCAAGCAGTTGGAAGCCGACTGATTGATAACCTGTGGGGGTGCGATCCCCATGGTCCATAAGAAAGAATCCACAGGAGCGTTCACCGTGAACCGCCTGCTACTGAACTGCGACATTGGCGAAAGCTTCGGCAACTGGACCATGGGTCTGGACGCCGAGGTGATGCCCTTCATAGATTGCGCCAACATCGCCTGCGGCTTTCATGCCGGCGACCCGAGCATCATGCGCAAGACCGTCAGCCTCGCCCTGAGCCACGGCGTACGGATCGGCGCGCACCCGGCCTATCAGGACCTGGCGGGCTTCGGCCGCCGCTCCATGGCCTATGGCGCCCAGGAGCTGCAAGACCTGCTGCACTACCAGATCGGCGCCCTGGACGGTATCTGCCGGGCCCAGGGTGGACAGGTCAGCTACGTCAAACCCCATGGTGCGATGTACAACGACATGATGGCCAACCCGGCGCAACTGCGTGCTGTTATCGAGGCCATCGCCGCGTATGACCGGCAGTTGCCGCTGATGCTGCTGGCGACCCGGGACAACAGCGCCGCCCAGGCCCTGGGCGACGAATACGGTGTGACCCTGTGGTTCGAAGCCTTTGCCGACCGGGCCTATGACAGCGCCGGTCGCCTGGTCTCGCGGCAATTGCCGGGGGCGGTGCATCACGATTCCGAGGTGATCATCGGGCAGGCACTGACCATTGCCCGCGGCGACGCGCTGACGGCCAGCGACGGCAGCGCCTTGAATCTGCACGCCGATACGTTGTGCGTGCACGGCGACAACGCCAGCTCCGTGGCGGCCGTGCAGCGTATCCGCGAGGCCCTCGACCGGCAGAGCGCGCCATGAAACCACGCGTGGAAGTGGTGGCGGTGGACTGCCTGATGGTGCGTCTGTTCGATGAAATCGCCGAGGCCAACATGCCGTGGATGCTGGCAGCCAGCGCGCGCCTGCGCGCGGTTTTCGCCGATGATCTGATCGATCTGGTGCCGTCCTACACCACCCTGATGGTGCATTACGATTTGCTCGCCCTGACTCCGACCCAGGCCCGCGAGTTGATCGGCGAAGCGCTGAACAACCTCTCGCCGGATGCCCGGTCCGCCGGGCAATGCCATGTGCTGCCGGTGTGGTACGACCCAAGTGTCGGGCCGGAGCTGGACCTGCTGGCGAGCCGCAGCGGGTTGACGGTGACGCAAGTCATCCAGCGTCACAGTGAGCGGGAATATCAGGTGTTCGCCCTGGGCTTCGCGCCGGGATTCGCTTTCATGGGGCTGGTGGACGAGGAACTGGCCGCACCGCGACTCGACACCCCACGCAAACGGGTCGCGGCGGGCAGCGTCGGAATCGCCGAGCGCCAGACCGCCGCGTATCCGGTGGTATCGCCTGGCGGCTGGAACCTGATCGGCCGCACCCCAACCAAATTGTTCGACCGCGAGCGCGATGGCTACAGCCTGATGCAGCCCGGCGACACGGTGCGTTTTGCCGCTGTCGGTCACGCTGAGTTCATTGCCCTGGGCGGCGACGACACACCGTTGGAGGCGCAGGTATGAGCCGTCTGTTGATCGAGGCCAGCACAGCGCTGTGCCTGTTGCAGGACACTGGCCGCTTCGGCGTCAGGCACCTGGGCGTGACCCAGGGCGGCGCGGCGGACTGGCTGTCGATGAGCTGGGCCAATTGGATGCTGGGCAACGCCCCGGACGCGGCGGTGGTGGAAATCACCCTCGGCGGTTTTACCGTGGTGGCCGAGGAGGACTGCGTGCTGGCGCTGGCCGGTGCGGACTTGGGCGCGCGGATAGATGGGCAAGGGGTGGCGTCGTGGCGCTTCTTCAGCCTGCGCCAAGGCCAAGTGTTGGCGTTCACTCAGCCGGTGCTCGGTGCCCGCGCCTACCTGGCGGCTCCCGGTGGTTTTGATGCGCCTGCGGTGCTGGGCAGCCGGGCGACGGTGGTGCGCGAAGAACTCGGTGGCCTGGATGGGCGGGGGCGGGCGCTGAGTCGCGGTGAGCAGCTGAGTTATTCAGGCTCGGCAACGCCTCGGCCGATGCCGCACAGGCGGATTCCGGACTTTCAGCAGCTGCAGCCGCTGGACCTGATCCTCGGCGCGCAAAATGGCGCGTTCAGCGGACGCAGCCTGTTCGATGCCTTCAATACACCGTGGACGCTGGACAGTCGCGCCGATCGCATGGGCATGCGCTTGCTCGGTCCGGCGCTGGAATACCAGGGCCCAGCGATGATTTCCGAAGGCATTCCGCTCGGCGCCGTGCAGGTTCCGCCGGACGGCCAGCCGATCGTGCTGCTCAATGATCGACAGACCATCGGCGGTTATCCGCGCCTGGGCGCCTTGACGCCGCTGTCCCTGGCCCGGTTGGCGCAATGCCTGCCAGGGACGCAACTGCGGTTGCGGCCGGTGGTGCAGGCCGTTGCGCATCGGCAGCAGGTTGAGTGCCTCCGCAGTATTCACTACAGCCAATAAAGCTTCGTCGGATCGCCGCCCGGAGCAGGCTCGCTCCCACAGGGTGGACCCCATATGTGACGAAGATTCAGTGTGGGAGCGAGCCTGCTCGCGAAGAGGCCCTGAAAGGCACCAGAAATCTTACTTGGAAAGAAACCGCATCCCTTCCTCCAACCCTCGCAACGTCAGCGGATACATCCGGTCCTCCACCAACTCACGGACGATATTGGTCGAGGCGGTGTAGCCCCAGGTGTCCTTCGGGTACGGATTGATCCAGATGAGCTTCTTGTACTTCTCCATGAAGCGCTGCATCCACACATAACCGGCTTCTTCGTTCCAGTGCTCGACGCTGCCGCCGGCCTGGGTGATCTCGTAGGGGGCCATGGCCGCGTCGCCGATGAAGATCACTTTGTAGTCGGCGCCGTATTTGTGCAGCAGGTCCTGGGTCGAAGTGCGCTCCGAGGTGCGACGCAGGTTGTTCTTCCACACCGATTCGTAGACGAAGTTGTGGAAGTAGAAATACTCCAGGTGCTTGAACTCGGTCTTGCAGGCCGAGAACAGCTCCTCGCAGATCTTCACATGGGCGTCCATCGAGCCGCCGATGTCGAACAGCAGCAGGAGCTTGACGGTGTTGCGTCGCTCCGGGCGCATCTGGATGTTCAAGAGGCCAGCGTCCCGGGCGGTGTGATCGATGGTGCCGTCGATGTCCAGCTCTTCGGCCGCGCCCTGGCGGGCGAACTTGCGCAGGCGGCGCAGGGCGATCTTGATATTGCGAGTGCCCAGTTCCACCTGGTCGTCGAGGTTCTTGTACTCGCGCTGGTCCCAGACTTTCACAGCCTTGCCCTGGCGCTTGCCGGCGTCGCCGACACGGATGCCTTCGGGGTTGAAGCCGCCGGAACCGAACGGGCTGGTGCCGCCGGTGCCGATCCACTTGTTGCCGCCGGCGTGGCGTTCCTTCTGTTCTTCCAGACGCTTCTTGAACTCTTCGATCAGCTTGTCTAGACCGCCCAGGGACTGGATCTGTGCCCGTTCCTCATCGGTCAGGGAGCGCTCGAACTCCTTGCGCAACCAGTCCTCGGGAATCAATGCCTGCAGATGATCATCAAGTTTTTCCAGGCCATTGAAGTAAGCGCCGAACGCGCGGTCGAACTTGTCGAAATGCCGTTCGTCCTTCACCAGGATGGCCCGGGACAGGTAATAGAACTCGTCCATGTCGGCGAAGATCACCCGCTGTTTCAGCGCGTTGATCAGGTCCAGCAGTTCGCGCACCGACACCGGCACCTTGGCGGCGCGCATCTCATTGAACAGGTTAAGCAGCATGGCAATCGCCCTCGCTCTTGTTGGACGAAGAGGATCAGCGAGTGCCGCGACGGCTCATGAACGCCAGGCGCTCAAGCAATTGCACGTCCTGTTCGTTCTTGACCAGGGCGCCGGCCAGCGGCGGGATAGCCTTGGTCGGATCACGCTCGCGCAGCACCGCTTCGCCGATGTTGTCGGCCATCAGCAGCTTGAGCCAGTCCACCAGTTCGGAGGTGGAAGGTTTTTTCTTCAGACCCGGCACCTTGCGCACGTCGAAGAACACGTCCAGCGCTTCGCTGACCAGGTCTTTCTTGATGTCCGGGTAGTGCACGTCGACGATTTTCTGCAGGGTGGCGCGGTCGGGGAAGGCGATGTAATGGAAGAAGCAGCGGCGCAGGAAGGCGTCCGGCAGTTCCTTTTCGTTGTTGGAGGTAATGATGATGATCGGGCGCTGCTTGGCCTTGATGGTTTCGTCCGTCTCGTAGACGTAGAACTCCATCTTGTCGAGTTCCTGCAGCAAGTCGTTGGGGAACTCGATGTCGGCCTTGTCGATTTCGTCGATCAGCAGGATGACCCGCTCTTCGGACTCGAACGCTTCCCAGAGCTTGCCCTTCTTCAGGTAGTTGCGCACGTCGTGGACCTTGTCCACGCCCAGCTGTGAATCACGCAGGCGGCTGACCGCATCGTATTCGTAGAGGCCTTGGTGGGCCTTGGTCGTGGACTTGATGTGCCAGGTGATCAGGCGCGCGCCGAAGGACTCCGCCAGTTGTTCGGCCAGCATGGTCTTGCCGGTGCCCGGTTCGCCCTTGACCAGTAACGGCCGTTCCAGGGTGATGGCGGCGTTCACCGCCAGTTTCAGGTCATCGGTGGCCACGTAGGCGCGGGTGCCTTCGAACTTCATCTGCAAATCCTCGAACGGTGTCGCCGGCCCGGCGAGGCGGGGCGCGCGAAATAAATGTCGTGCCCGACTATAACGCGCGGCCCCGCCGACTGTGAACGCAGACGCTGTATTCAGTCTCTGAATGGGGCGTCACATGTTGACTCAGTCTCGGCGTCTTGCCAGTATTGCCTATCGCCAAATCGGCGATACATTCGATGGCATGTCCACTAAATATCGATTCAGAGATACCTATCGCATCCAATTGCGGGAAAGGGATCATCCACCTCCCCATGTCCACCTCACCGGTGGCGGAGTGGATGTCGTCCTGAGCCTAAAGACCGTTGAAGTCATGATGGGCCGCGCTCCGCCATTGATTATCAAGGAAGCGCTGGACTGGGTCCGGGCCCATCAGGCGCAACTGCTGGAGGATTGGCAACGATGCTACCCATGAAACGGCCGCGGCTAATGGCCGTGCAGCCTTTATTGCCGTTCAGTCTCGAACTGACATTCATCGACGGTCAACAACTGAGGCTGGACTTGAGCGCCGATGTGCAAAGTTATCCGGGCTTGCAGCCATTGCTTGAAGACGGTGCGTTTGGTGGCGCAGCCCTGGGCGACGACGGCTGGAGTGTGGAGTGGCCGGACCTGGATATCCAGATCGGCGCCGACACCTTGTATTTCAACGCATTGGCCCAGAATGCCGCGGATGAAAACACCCGTATTTTCATCGATTGGCGCGCCCGAACCGGGTTGCCATTAAACAAGGCGGCCGAAGCGCTGGGGGTCAGTCCGCGCAGTATCACTCGCTACAGCAGCGGCCGTGAGGCGGTACCGCGATCGCTGGCTCTTGCATGCCTGGGCTGGGACTCTCTGCAGCGCGGTACGGGCCGGGCGGTGGCGGAGCAAAAAGGTCGCTACGTTGTCACTCCCAAGACCTAGTCTTTGGAGGGCGGCGGCTGTTCATAACGGGCATTGAAGGCCTGGACGAAACCGTTGCGCAGAATCTGCAGGAAGGCTTCGAAGGCGCTGATGTTCTGCTGGTGCACGTTGCCGCTGAGCTCCACGCGAGTGGCGAACTGGTTCCTGCTCTGGTTTTTCAGGGCGGTTTCGCCCGTGCCGACCAAGGCTTCCCAGACCGAGCGGAAGATGTTCTTGTTCTTGTTTTCGACGTCCTGTTGCCAGTCGAACACGTCCACATCGCGAAGCAGCGGCTTGATGTAACCGCTGAGCCGGGCGTTATCGGCTTCGGCCTCGACTACAAGGTCGCCGTGGCCGGCGTTGAAATCGAACTTGCCATAGGCTGCGGCAAAGTCGTTCAGGCGCTTGAGCTCGATGTTGGTGGCGCGCAGGCGGAAATCGAAATCCTCGAAGTCGCTCAATGGATCGAAGGTTGCCTGGACTTCCAGTGGCGCATGCTCGGCCACCAGGGCCTTGCCTTCGAAACGGGCGTCGCGCTTGCCTTCGGTGTCGACTACATTGGTCAGGTTATAAAAGCTGGCGTTGACGTTGGTAGCTCGCAGGTTGACCGGTGGTTTGGAGTTGAAGTTGCGAAACGTGGCCTTGCCGTCGCTGATCCGCACCTCGTTCAGGGTGATGGGCATCAGCTTGCTCAATTGTTCACGCCAATTGGTACCCCGGCCGGTCTGGGAGTTCTGCCGGTTGGGCCCGCCGTCAACGAAGTTGACCTCGGGATGGGTGAACTCCACGGCGGCCACCACCGCATGGTCATACCAGAGCGAGTGCCAGCTCACGGACAGGTCGACCAGTGGCGCGTCGACGAATGGCACCGGGATCTTGCCATCGACCTTGACGATTTTCAGGCCATTGATCCGGTAGGCGCCGCGCCAGAGCGCGAGGTCGACATCGCTGACCTGGCCGCGGTAGTCGCCCATGTCCGCCAATTTGTCGTTCAGGTAGTCGCGCACCAGATAAGGCAGCGCGAAATGCACGGCCACCAGCAGTGCAACGATGGCGACGAAGGCCCACAGTGGCCAACTGTATCGACGCTTCATGTCAGTAGTCTCCGTTGTTAAAGCCATTGACTCTCGTAACAACTGGAACGTTCGCTGCAACTGGACGCCCTTTGGCAACAGGCTTACCTTTAAGCGCTAAATTCCCTCTGCATTAAGGACCCGGTCATGAGTCGTATATACGCTGACAACGCCCATTCCATAGGCAATACGCCACTGGTGCAGATCAACCGCATCGCCCCGCGCGGCGTGACCATCCTGGCGAAGATCGAAGGGCGCAACCCGGGTTATTCGGTCAAGTGCCGGATCGGCGCAAACATGATCTGGGACGCTGAAAGCTCAGGTCGTCTCAAGCCCGGCATGACCATCGTCGAGCCAACCTCGGGTAATACCGGCATTGGCCTGGCGTTCGTCGCCGCCGCCCGTGGCTACAAGCTGATGCTGACCATGCCGGCGTCCATGAGCATCGAGCGGCGCAAGGTGCTCAAGGCGCTGGGCGCGGAGCTGGTGCTCACTGAGCCGGCCAAGGGCATGAAGGGCGCCATCGAGAAGGCCGCCGAGATCCTCGCCAGCGACCCGTCGAAATATTTCATGCCGCAGCAGTTCGATAATCCGGCGAACCCGGCGATCCATGAAAAAACCACCGGTCCGGAAATCTGGAACGATACCGATGGCGCGGTGGACGTGCTGGTCGCGGGGGTGGGTACGGGTGGAACCATTACCGGGGTCTCTCGGTATATCAAGAACACCTGTGGCAAACCGATCCTGTCGGTGGCGGTGGAGCCCGAGGCGTCGCCGGTGATTACCCAGGCGATGGCGGGGCAGGAGATCAAGCCGAGCCCGCACAAGATCCAGGGGATCGGTGCGGGTTTTGTGCCGAAGAACCTCGATCTGTCGATTGTCGACCAGGTCGAGCGAGTGACCGATGAGGAGTCCAAGGCCATGGCCCTGCGCCTGATGCAGGAAGAGGGCATCCTTTGCGGCATTTCCTGCGGCGCGGCCATGGCCGTGGCGGTGCGCCTGGCGGAAAAACCGGAAATGCTGGGCAAGACGATCGTGGTGATCCTGCCTGATTCGGGCGAACGGTACCTGTCGAGCATGTTGTTCAGTGACCTGTTTACCGAGCAGGAGACTCAGCAGTAACTGAACGCTGGATTTAGCGGGGGAAGGCTCTTGTGGCGAGGGAGCTTGCTCCCGCTCGACTGCGAAGCAGGCGCCCGGGATTGAGGCGTGCCGCCGGCTGCAGGGGCGCCCTTCGCAAGCCAGCGGGAGCAAGCTCCCTCGCCACAAAAAACATCGCCATTTGGAGGGCTGGTTGGAAGATCGTTCGATGCGTCAGCCAAGGTTCAGCTGACGCATGTTAAGAAGGGCTTTGTTGCGTAATCCTCAACAGTGAATGTCGCGTCCGACGATGTTTCATCTGCACGAGGATATCTAACATGGCCAGCCGCCGCGTCGGGCTGATGGCGCTGCGCAATTCAAACAAGGAGTTGAAAGAAATGAGCGTTTCGTTTGTCGCCAAGGCCTCGGTGTTGCTGCTGTTTGTGGGCAGTACGCTTTTTGTGCATTTGCGTGGCAAGGCGCGATTACCGGTGTTGCGCCAGTTCGTCAACCACTCGGCGTTGTTTGCCCCTTACAACGCCTTGATGTACTTGTTTTCCAAGGTGCCCTCCAAACCCTATCTGGATCGCCGCGAGTTTCCAGAGCTGGACGTCCTCAAGGAAAACTGGCAAGTGATCCGCGACGAAGCCATGCATCTTTTCGACGAGGGTTATATCCGCGCCGCCGAGAAAAACAACGACGCCGGTTTCGGTTCGTTCTTCAAGAAAGGCTGGAAGCGCTTCTACCTCAAGTGGTACGACAAACCGCTGCCGTCGGCCGAGTTGTTGTGCCCCCGGACCGTCGAGCTGGTCAATCGGATTCCCAACGTGCGTGGCGCGATGTTTGCCCTGTTGCCGGGGAGCAGCCATCTCAATCCCCATCGTGACCCGTTCGCCGGTTCGCTGCGCTATCACCTGGGGCTGTCCACGCCCAACTCCGATGATTGCCGGATCTTCGTCGACGGGCAGGTCTACGCCTGGCGCGACGGCGAAGACGTGATGTTCGACGAAACGTACGTGCACTGGGTCCGCAATGAAACAGACCAGACGCGCGTGATCCTGTTCTGCGATATCGAGCGCCCCCTTAAAAATCCCTTGATGACTCGTTTCAATCGCGCCATCAGTGCCTTCCTCGGCCGCGCCACCGCGCCGCAAAACCTGGACGACGAGCACGTCGGCAGCATCAACCGCGCCTATGCCTGGAGCAAGACGTTCAGCGATGGCATCAGCGGCCGGGTCAAGCAATTCAAGCGCCGGCATCCCAAGGCCTATCGGATGATGCGACCGGTGTTGGCGGTGACAGTGTTGACGGCGCTGGGCTACTGGTTGTTCGTTTAAACATTGCGTTACACATCGGGCGCTGGTTATAGTCGGCGCTCGGTCTTCGGACCCATCCCTCAAGAGATCGGCTCATGCCTGCATTCCCATTCACCGCGGTTGTGGTTCCAGCGTTCAACGCTGGCGTCGTGCCGTGCGGGAATCCGCAGCCCGAGCAGATCGGTCAATACCCTCCACCTGTCAGTCGCTCACCGGTATACGCCTGCGTATCACCGCCGGGTGTTGGCGTTCGGGGCTGATCGGCAACGGTTGCCGTCCCCTGTGCCTGCCTGAAAAAAACGACTGGATTTCAGCTTCGGCTGAGTTGGCTTTTTGCCTGACTACAGGTGGTTTTCATGTTTTCCTTTTCCAAGAACGCCTTATTGGCGACGGCTTCCACGAGCCTGTTCGTTTTGTTGTGGAGCAGCGGAGCGATCTTTTCCAAACTGGGCCTGGCCCACGCGTCACCCTTCGCTTTCCTGCTGATCCGTTTTGCGATTGCGCTGTGCGCGCTGGTGCTGTTGATCCCGCTGTTGAAGTTCAAGCTGCCGAAGGCTGGCAAGCCGATGCTGTACGCGGCGGCGACCGGCCTGGTGTTGTTGGGTGCCTATCAGATTTTCTATCTGCTGGCGCTGCAATTGAACGTTACGCCCGGTGTGATGGCCACGTTGATGGGCGTACAACCGATCCTCACCGTGGTGCTCATGGAGCGCCAGCGTTCCTGGCAACGGATGTTCGGCCTGGCGCTGGGCCTGGTGGGCTTGATCATGGTGGTGTACCAAGGCATTGGCCTGGCCGGCATGTCGTTGACGGGCATGCTGTGCGGGTTGCTGGCGCTGGTGAGCATGACGGCAGGTTCGATCATGCAGAAACGCATCACCGACAATCCCCTCGGTACATTGCCGGTGCAGTACCTGGCCGGGCTCTTGCTGTGCGTGGTGTTCGTGCCGTTTCAACCGTTTCACTTCGAGCACAATGCGGGGTTCATCGTGCCGGTGTTGTGGATGGGGCTGGTGGTGTCGGTGTTGGCGACCTTGTTGCTTTACCGCTTGATCGCCAGGGGCAACCTGGTCAACGTCACCAGCCTGTTCTACCTGGTGCCGGCAGTGACGGCGATCATGGACTACCTGGTGTTCGGCAATCGGCTGGCGTTGTTGAGCCTGCTGGGCATGGTGCTGATCATCGTCGGGTTGGTATTTGTGTTCCGTAAGAGCCGCTAGCCGATAGATATCTATTGGTTGCACCGCTGCTTTCGCGAGCAGGCTCGCTCCCACAAGGATTGCAATTGACCCTGTGGGAGCGAGCCTGCTCGCGAAGCTTTTTTGGCCACACCGATGAATTACCGGCTAGACGCCCCAGGCTTCAACACCAGCCACAACGCCGCCGCAATCAACACCCCGCCATACAAATGCGCCATCCCCAACGGCTCATCCAGCAGTAACGCGCCCCACAGCACGCCGAACGGGGGGATCAAAAAGGTCGTTGTCATGGATTTGACCGGACCGATGGAACTGAGCAAGCGGAAATACAGGATGTACGCCAGCGCGGTACACACCAGGCCCAGCCCCAGCAACGATAGCCAGACGCTCCAGCCGCCCCAACTGGCCGGCGGTTGGCTGATGACGCTGTAACCGAACAACGGCAGGAGGAAAACCGTGGCGCCGAACATACTGCCCAAGGCGGAGAGGCGGCTGTCCAGCCCACCTTGATGGTCGAGCCAACGACGGGTGAGGAAACCGGCAAAACCATAGCAAGTGGTGGCGAGCAGACAGGCGAGGGCACCCATCAGTAACGGGTGGTCGAATGCCACCGGGCCGGCACCGGTCAGGATGCCAACGCCGAACAGGCCGAGGAACACCCCGCTGACTTTGGCCACGGTGAGCTGCTCGCTGAAAAACAACCCGCCGATCAGCACGCCCATCAACGGTGTGGTGGCGTTGAAGATTGCTGAATAACCGGCCGGCAACACCTGGGCGGCAAGGGAATAGAACGTTGCCGGAATGCCCGAGTTGATCAGGCCCAGCACCATCACCGCTTTCAGCTTGCCGCGAAAATTCCAGTCGATACGCATCAGCGCAAGAATGATCAGCAGGCCGACGAAGGCAATGGAAACGCGGAAAAAAGCCGTAGGAATCGTGCCAATCACCGGGGCGATGATGCGCATGAACAAGAAACTGGCCCCCCAGATAGCGGCCAGCGACAGCAAGCGCAGGGTGTCGACGAGATTCACGAGATGCGTCCTTCCTTGATCGGGCCGCAAGTGTCGCCCCGCCAAACACCGATGGCAATGGTTGCGTTGCCGCTTGATTGGCCTCTAAGCTCAGTCGCCAATAAGAAGCATGACCCGCCGAGGTTTTCCCTATGTCGCAGCCATGGCCCGCCACCGATATCGCCCGTTCGATTCTCGACGGCTTCGATGATTACCGTGAGCAATTCCGGCACATCACCGATGGCGCCCGTGCCCGGTTCGAGCAGGCGCAGTGGCAGGAGGCGCAAGCGGCGTCGGCGGCGCGCATCAACTTGTATGAAGAAAAAGTCTTCGAAACCGTGGCCAGGCTGCGCAACACCTTCGATGCCGAGGCCCTGATGGATGTCGGTTGCTGGCCGCTGGTGAAAAGCGCCTATATCAGCCTGATCGACCTGCGGTTTGACGATGAGCTGTCGGAGACCTGGTACAACTCGATCTTCTGCGGCCTGTTCAGCCATGACCTGATCAGCGACGGCACCATGTTCATCCACACCACCCGGCCGAGCCTGCGCCGTGCCCGTGCGGCCCAGACCCGGACCTACAAACCCCAGGGGCAACTGGACAGGATGCTGGCGGCGATTTTCGCCGACTATCGCTTCAGCGAGGACTACGCCGACCTGCCCGGCGACCTGCAACGCCTCGAAAGCCAACTGCGCGAGAACCTGCCGGATTGGGTCTGCAAGGATCCGGAACTGACGGTGGAGTTGTTCTCCTCGGTGCTCTACCGCAACAAGGGCGCCTACCTGGTGGGGCGCATCTACACCCGTGACGACCAATGGCCGCTGGTGATCCCGCTGCTGCATCGCGAGGGGCGCGGCATCCAGATCGACGCGCTGATTACCGACGAGGCGCAGGTGTCGATCATTTTCTCGTTCACGCGTTCGTATTTCATGGTCGATGTGCCGGTGCCGGCGGAATTCATCGGTTTCCTCAAGCGCATCCTGCCGGGCAAGCACATCGCCGAGTTGTACACGTCCATCGGTTTCTACAAGCACGGCAAATCGGAGTTCTACCGGGCGCTGATCAACCACCTGGCGAATACCGACGACCAGTTCATCATGGCCCCGGGCGTGCGCGGCATGGTCATGAGCGTGTTTACCCTGCCGGGCTTCAACACGGTCTTCAAGATCATCAAGGACCGTTTCTCACCGTCGAAAAACGTCGACCGGGCCACGGTGATCGAGAAGTATCGACTGGTGAAAAGCGTCGACCGGGTCGGGCGCATGGCCGACACCCAGGAGTTCGCCGACTTCCGGTTTCCCTTGAGCAAATTCGAACCGGCCTGCCTGGAGGAGCTGCTGGAAGTGGCGCCGTCCACGGTGTCGGTGGAAGGCGACACGGTGCTGATTCGCCACTGCTGGACCGAACGCCGGATGACGCCGCTGAACCTCTATCTGGAAAACGCCAATGAAGCCCAGGTACGCGAGGCGCTGGAGGATTATGGCCTGGCGATCAAGCAACTGGCGGCGGCCAATATCTTCCCCGGCGACATGCTGCTGAAGAACTTCGGCGTGACCCGCCATGGCCGCGTGGTGTTCTACGACTACGATGAAATCTGCTTCCTGACCGAAGCCAATTTTCGCCACATCCCGCAGCCGCGTACACCGGAAGACGAAATGGCCTCCGAGCCCTGGTATTCCATCGGGCCGCTGGACGTCTTTCCCGAAGAGTTTCCGCCGTTCCTGTTCGCCGACGCCGGGCAGCGCAAGCTCTTCGACCAATTGCATGGCGAGCTGTACAACGCCGATTACTGGAAAAGCCTGCAAGAGGCGATTCGGGCGGGGAAGGTGATCGATGTGTTCCCGTATCGGCGCAAGGACCTGGACAGCGAATAATCGCCCGGCAAACAAAGCCCCTGTGGCCTGCGGCTTATAGTCTGTGGTCTGTGGTCTCTGGCTTTTGTGGCGAGGGAGCTTGCTCCCGCTGGACTGCGCAGCAGGCCCCTGCGTTCTGTCCGTCACATCGCGGTGCCGAATACAGCTGGGGGCTGCTTCGCACCCCAGCGGGAGCAAGCTCCCTCGCCACAAAAGCGCTAGCGCTCGGCGTCCGGTGCGCAAATCTGCGACAATCGCCCCCTTGCTCACACCGACGACCCCTGCGTACCTGATGACTGACCAAGCCCCCGCTATCGACAAACTGCTGAAGACCCTCGATCACGCCATGCTCGCCGACCGTCACCGGTTGCGGCGGCAGTTGCTCGAGCTGCGCAAGAAACCCGACGAGGCCAAGCTGGCCCAGTGGGTGACGCGCATGCAGGCATCGTGCGACCAGGTGCTGGCGCGCAAGGCGAGCGTGCCGTCGATTCGCTACGATGACAACTTGCCGATCGCGGCCAAGCGCGACGAGATCAAAGAGGCGCTGCTCAAGCATCAGGTGTTGATCATCGCCGGCGAAACCGGCTCGGGTAAAACCACCCAGTTACCGAAAATCTGCCTGGAAATCGGTCGCGGCCAGCATGGCTTGATCGGCCACACCCAACCACGCCGGATCGCCGCCCGCAGCGTGGCGAGCCGGGTCGCCGAAGAGCTTGGCACGCCGTTGGGGGCATTGGTGGGTTACCAGGTGCGCTTCGAGGACCAGAGCGATGCCAATACCCTGATCAAGCTGATGACCGACGGTATCCTGCTGGCCGAGACCCAGAACGACCGCTACCTCGAACGCTACGACACGATCATTGTCGACGAGGCCCACGAACGCAGCCTCAACATCGATTTCCTGCTCGGCTACCTCAAGACCCTGTTGCCGCGCCGTCCGGACCTGAAGGTCATCATCACCTCGGCGACGATCGACCTGGAGCGCTTTTCCAAGCACTTCGATGAGGCGCCGATCGTCGAAGTCTCGGGCCGTACCTTTCCGGTCGAAACCTGGTATCGCCCGTTGACGCTAGAGCAGGACGAGGAGGGCAATCGGGTCGAGGACGACTTGACCGTCGACCAGGCGATCCTCGCCACCCTCGACGAAATCGCCGCCTACGAGCGCAGCGAGCGCCGCAGCCCCGGCGATGTGCTGGTGTTCCTGCCGGGCGAGCGGGAGATTCGCGACGCGGCGGAGATGCTGCGCAAGGCCCAGCTCAAGCACACCGAAATCCTGCCGTTGTACGCGCGACTGTCGCCGGCCGAACAACAGCGGATCTTCCAGTCCCACCCGGGCCGCCGCGTGGTGCTGGCAACCAACGTCGCCGAAACGTCGCTGACCGTGCCGGGCATCCGCTACGTGATCGACAGCGGCACCGCGCGCATCAGCCGCTACAGCTACCGCGCCAAGGTCCAGCGTCTACCCATCGAAGCGATTTCCCAGGCCAGCGCCAACCAGCGCAAGGGCCGCTGCGGACGAGTCGAGCCGGGGATTTGCGTGCGCTTGTACAGCGAAGAGGATTTCCTTGGCCGGCCGGAGTTTACCGATCCGGAGATCCTGCGCACCAACCTGGCGGCGGTGATCCTGCAGATGCTGCATCTGCGCCTTGGCGAGATCACCGACTTTCCGTTTATCGAGCCGCCGGACGGCAAGGCCATCAGCGACGGCTTCAACCTCCTGCAAGAGCTTTCGGCGGTAGACCGCAACAGCCAGTTGACGCCGTTGGGGCGTCAACTGGCGCGCTTGCCGGTGGACCCGCGCATGGGCCGCATGTTGCTGGAAGCGGCGAAACTGGGCAGCCTCCAGGAAGTCCTGATCGTTGCCAGTGCCATGTCGATCCAGGACCCGCGCGAACGCCCGCCCGAGCGCCAGCAGGCCGCTGACCAGGCCCATGCGCAATGGAAGGATGCGGATTCGGACTTCGCCGGGCTGGTCAATCTGTGGCGCGGCTTTGAAGAACAGCGCCTGGCCCTGACCGCCAGCCCCCTGCGTAACTGGTGCCGCAAGAACTTCCTGAATTACTTGCGCCTGCGCGAATGGCGCGATTCCCATCGCCAGTTGAGCCTGATCTGCCGCGACATGCAGTTGAGCCTCAATAAGGAACCGGCCGACTATCCGAAACTGCACAAGGCGGTGCTCTCGGGCCTGTTGAGCCAGATCGGCCAGAAAACCGAGGACGGCGATTACCTCGGTGCGCGGCAGCGACGCTTCTGGGTCCATCCCTCGTCCGGGCTGGGCAAGAAGCGCCCGCAGTGGCTGATGACCGCCGAACTGGTGGAAACCACCAAGTTGTATGCGCGCATGGTGGCGAAGATCGAACCGGACTGGATCGAACCGCTGGCCGGGCACCTGATCAAGAAGAACCACTTCGAGCCCCATTGGGAGAAGAAGCGCGGGCAAGTGGTGGCTTACGAGCAGATCACCTTGTTCGGGCTGATCGTGGTCGGTCGCCGGCCGGTGCATTACGGGCCGGTGGACCCGGTGGTGTCCCGCGAACTGTTCATCCGCGAGGCGCTGGTGCGTGGCGAAATCCAGTCCCGGGCCAAGTGCCTGAGCGCCAACACCCGATTGCTGGAGCAGCTTGACGAACTCGAAGCCAAGGCCCGTCGCCGCGACATCCTGGCGGATGAGGAGACCCTCTTCGCGTTCTACGATGCACGCCTGCCCGCCGAGATCCACCAGACCGCGACGTTCGATAGCTGGTACCGGATCAACAGCCAGAAAGACCCGCAGTTGTTGATCATGCGCGAAGAAGACGTGCTCGCTCGTGAGGCCAGCGAGGTGACGGCCAATCTGTATCCCGACACCTTGCGCGTCGGCGACCTGACCTTGCCGTTGAGCTATCACTTCGAGCCCAACCACCCGCGCGATGGCGTGACGCTGCGGGTACCGGCGCCGCTACTGCCGATGCTGCCGCCGGAGCGCCTGGAATGGCTGGTGCCGGGGATGATCGAGGCCAAGTGCATTGCCCTGGTGCGCAACCTGCCCAAGGCCTTGCGCAAGAACTTCGTGCCGGTGCCGGACTTCGTCAAGGCGGCGCTGCAGCGCATCACGTTTGCCGAGGGCTCGCTGCCGCAATCCCTGGGACGTGAGCTGCTGCGCATGACCGGCGCGCGGGTCAGCGACGAAGCCTGGGCGGAAGCGGCGCAGCAAGTGGAAAGCCATTTGCGCATGAACCTGGAAATCGTCGACGGCCAAGGCAAGTTCCTCGGTGAAGGCCGCGACTTGGCCGAGCTGACCGCGCGTTTTGCCGAAGCCAGCCAGGCCGCGTTGGCCGTGCCGCAGACGGCGAAGAGTCAGGAACCGGTGGAAGCGAAAATCTTTGCGCCAGTGGCGGAAAAAACCCAACAGAAGATCGCCGGGCTGTCGATGACGGTGTACCCGGCGCTGGTGGAAGAGGGCAGCGTGGTCAAGGAAGGCCGTTTCCCGACCCCGGCCGAAGCCGAGTTCCAGCATCGCCGCGCCTTGCAACGCCTGCTCATGCAGCAACTGGCCGAAACGGCGAAGTTTCTTCGCGGCAAGCTGCCCGGCCTGACCGAACTGGGCCTGTTGTATCGCGAACTTGGGCGCATCGATGGTCTGGTGGAAGACATTCTGCTGGCGAGCCTCGACAGTTGCGTCCTCGAAGGCGAGCCGAGCCTGCCACGCGACGGCGCCGCGCTGGCGGCCCTGGCCGAACGCAAGCGTGGCGGCTGGACCGAGCATGCCGAACGCCTGGCCAGGCTGACCCTGGATATCCTGAAACTCTGGCACGGCCTGCAAAAACGCTTCAAGGGCAAGATCGACCTGGCCCAGGCCGTGGCGCTGAACGACATCAAGCAGCAGCTCAGCCACCTGGTGTACCCGGGCTTCGTGCGTGAAACCCCGCATCAATGGCTCAAGGAACTGCCGCGTTACCTCAAGGCCATCGAGCAACGCTTCGAGAAGCTCGGCAGCCAGGTGCAGAAGGACCGGGTCTGGAGCGGCGAGCTGTCCAACCTCTGGGCGCAATACCAGGCCCGCGCCAGCAAGCATGCCCAGGAAGGCAAGCGCGATCCGCAGCTGGAACTGTACCGCTGGTGGCTGGAGGAATACCGCGTATCGCTGTTCGCCCAGCAACTGGGCACCAAGGTGCCGATTTCCGACAAACGCCTGAGCAAGCAGTGGGGGTTGGTGGAGGCTTAGAGTCGACGTACCACCTGTGGGAGCGAGCCTGCTCGCGAAAGCGGTGTATCAGTCACCCTCAATGCCGGCTGGACCACCGCCTTCGCGAGCAGGCTCGCTCCCACAGGTTTCATGCCTGGTGAAAGGGAGAATGGGCCAAACGCCAGCGTTTATGGCAAACTTCGCGCCTATAAATGCCGGTCCCGTGGTTTTGGCTTCATTGCCACGGGCGGATCGGAATAAAGCGATGCCAGGTCTGCTCCCACGGGACGGGAAAGACCCTTTGCGTGTTGGTACGTCGGTGCCAATACTTTCTGCCTGAACAGATCAGAGACACGACCATGCATAACGTCGTCATCAGCGGCACCGGCCTGTACACCCCAGCCAACAGCATCTCCAACGAAGAGCTGGTGCAGTCTTTCAATACCTATGTCGCGCAGTTCAACGCCGACAACGCCGAGGCCATCGAGCGCGGCGAAGTCGAGGCATTGACCGAGTCCAATGCGGCCTTCATCGAAAAGGCTTCAGGCATCAAGAGTCGTTTCGTGATGGACAAGGACGGTATTCTCGATCCCAAGCGCATGACGCCGCGCCTGCCGGAGCGCTCCAACGAAGAATGGTCGGTGCTCTGCGAAATGGCCGTCGGCGCCGCGAAACAGGCGCTTGAGCGCGCCGGTCGCAGCGCCGCTGACATCGACGGCGTGATCGTTGCCTGTTCCAACCTGCAGCGTCCCTATCCGGCCATTGCCATCGAAGTCCAGGAAGCTTTGGGTATCGAAGGGTTCGGTTTCGACATGAACGTGGCCTGTTCTTCGGCGACCTTCGGCATCCAGGCCGCCGCCAACAGCGTACAACTGGGCCAGGCCCGGGCGATCCTGATGGTCAATCCGGAAGTGTGCACCGGCCACTTGAATTTCCGTGATCGCGACAGCCATTTCATCTTCGGCGACGCAGCCACGGCGGTGATCATCGAGCGGGCGGACCAGGCGACATCGCCGTACCAGTTCGACGTGGTCAGCACCAAGCTGCTCACCAAGTTCTCCAACAACATCCGCAACAACTTCGGCTTCCTCAACCGCGCGGCGGAAGAGGGCATCGGCACGCGGGACAAACTGTTCGTCCAGGAAGGCCGCAAGGTGTTTCGCGACGTCTGCCCGATGGTCGCTGAATTGATTGGCGCTCATTTGCAGGAAAACCAGCTGAACGTCGGCGAAGTGAAGCGTTTCTGGCTGCATCAGGCCAACCTGAGCATGAACCAGCTGATCGTCCGCAAGCTGCTCGGGCGCGAAGCCAGCGAGGAAGAAGCCCCGGTGATTCTCGACCGCTACGCCAACACCAGCTCGGCGGGTTCGGTGATTTCCTTTCACCTGTACCAGGACGACCTGCCCAGCGGCTCGGTCGCGGTGCTCAGCTCGTTTGGCGCCGGCTACTCGATCGGCAGCGTGATATTGCGCAAGCGTTGATACGGACTGCTTGATTCGTGGCGAGGGAGCTTGCTCCCTCACCATGCAATAAACCTAACTTCATGTGGGAGCGAGCCTGCTCGCGAAGGCGGCGGCCCAGTCAATGCAACGTTGACTGACTTACCGCTTTCGCGAGCAGGCTCGCTCCCACAGGTTTTGCAGCAAATCCGTTATTCCCATTCGAAGTAAAAAGTTCCGCTGTCATAAAATCTTTATGTGATAGCAACTCGCCTGACACAACCCATCGCCAAGATCCCCTCCCAACACCAGCGGGCCCAGTTCCGCGTGTTTTCTAACGCATAGACTACCAACTAGGGGAATTCTTCGATGATCCGTAAGCACTTCGCAGGTTTTGCCGCCAGCGCTCTGGCAATGGCAGTAACCGCCCAGGCTTTCGCCGGCACCGTAACCACCGACGGCGCCGATATCGTGGTCAAGACCAAGGGCGGCCTGGAGGTCGCTACCACTGACAAAGAGTTCAGCTTCAAGCTCGGCGGTCGTTTGCAGGCTGACTACAGCCAGTTCGACGGGATCTACACCGACAATGGCAATTCGGCAGACGCCGCCTATTTCCGTCGTGCTTTCTTGGAACTGTCCGGCGTGCTGTACACGGATTGGGCATACACCATCAACTACGACATGTCCCATAACACCGGCGATTCCGATAACGGCTACTTCGACGAGGCGTCTCTGGCCTATAACGGTTTCAAACCGGTTTCCATCAAGGTTGGCCGTTTTGACCCAGACTTTGGCCTTGAAAAAGCCACCAGCTCCAAATGGGTCACCGCGCCTGAGCGAAACTCCGCCTACGATCTGGTCGATTGGGCCATGGACAAGCAGAACGGTATGGGTATCCAGGCATCCAGCACTTTCGCTGATTCGTTCTATGCTTCGGCCGGCGTGTTCAGCAAGGACAATGACGATGCTGACGGCGACAGCGTCAAGCAAGTCAACGGTCGCTTTGTATTCGCGCCGATGCACGAAGCCGGCAACGTGCTGCACTTCGGTTTGAGCGTGGCCTCCCGTGACGTCTCCGACACTGCGTTCGATGCTCGTTATCGCTCCCGCCTGGGCATGCGTGGCGTTGAAACCCTGGGCGGCAACGATGCCGGTCCTAACGGCAACCGTCCGGTCCTGGGCGGCGCGAACAACTCGCCGGCCGGTTCGTACGACACTGACACCGCCTTCGGCCTGGAAGCCGCTTTCGCTATGGGGCCAGCGTCGATCCAGGGTGAATACATCTCGCGCAAGACCAAGGCTGACAGCGACGCCTTCGAAGACCTCAAGGGCCACGGCTTCTACGTCCAGGGTGCCTACACCCTCACCGGCGAGTCCCGTGGTTATAAAGTCGGCAAGTTTGACGCGATCAAGCCACAGAACAAATCCATCGGTGCCTGGGAAGTGTTCTACCGCTACGACAGCATGACCGTCGAAGACGACAACATCACCACTGCCTCGGCGACCCGCGAAGTGGGCGATGCCGAAGCCAAGGTGCACAATCTAGGTGTGAACTGGTACGCCAACGAAGCGGTGAAAATCACCGGTGCCTACGTCAAGGCCAAGACCGACAAGGTCACCAACGTCAACGGCGATGACGACGGCGATGGTTTTGTTGTCCGCGCTCAGTACGTGTTCTAAATCGCTTTGACTTGATACACCGCTCCACTTTCATCCGTTACGCTCCTTTGAACCCCGCCTCTGGCGGGGTTTTTTTATGCCCGACCGGCCTGGATCGGCGATACTCGGGTAATCCGCCGCCTGGATATCGAGGAACCGCATGCCGCTTCACGTCCTGGACAACCTGTCCGCCATCGCGTCACTCGAGTGGGACGCGTTGGTCCCCGCCAATCAACCGTTCCTGCGCCACGCTTTTTTAAGCACACTTGAAGACAGCGCCAGCCTGGGTGCGCATTCCGGCTGGCAGCCCGAGCACCTGTTGCACATGGAAGACGGACGGCTGCTGGCGGCCCTGCCCAGTTACCGCAAGTGGCATTCCTACGGCGAGTACGTGTTCGATCATGGTTGGGCCGACGCCTGTGCCCGGGCGGGCATCGACTATTACCCCAAGCTGTTGACGGCGGTGCCGTTCAGTCCGGTCAGCGGGCCGCGGCTGCTGGCGGCGTCAGTGGAGGACGGTCTGGAATTGCTCGGCAGCCTGCCGGGTTATCTGGAAATCGAAGGGCTTTCCAGCGCTCACATCAACTTCACCGATGCCTTTACCGATGCGGCGCTGGCCGGTCAGGTGGGTTGGCTGCAGCGGATCGGTTGCCAGTACCACTGGCAGAATCGCGGCTATCGGGATTTCCAGGATTTCCTTGATGCGCTCAGTTCCCGCAAGCGCAAGCAGATGCGCAAGGAGCGCGAGCAAGTGGCAGGGCAGGGCATCGAGTTCGAGTGGCTCGAAGGCCATCAACTGGACGAGGCGCAATGGGATTTTGTCTACGCCTGTTACGCCAATACCTATGCGGTGCGTAGGCAAGCACCTTATCTGACCCGGACATTCTTCAGCCTGCTGGCCGAGCGCATGCCCGAATCCATTCGCGTGGTGCTGGCCAAGCAAGGTTCGCGGCCGGTGGCGATGGCATTCAGCCTGGTCGGGGGCGACAGTTTTTACGGCCGTTACTGGGGTTGTCTCGCGGAGTTCGATCGCCTGCACTTCGAGACGTGTTTCTACCAGGGCATGGACTATGCGATCGCCAACGGTCTGCAGCGCTTTGACGCCGGGGCCCAGGGCGAGCATAAATTGATTCGTGGGTTCGAGCCGGTGATTACCCGCTCGTGGCATTACTTGCGCCATCCGGGCCTGAAGGCGGCGGTGGCGGATTTCCTCGTGCGTGAGCATGAGGGCGTGCTGGCGTATGCCGAAGAGGCCAGGACAGCACTGCCGTATCGGCAGTGCTGAGGATGTTATGAAACCCCGTGGCGAGGGAGCTTGCTCCCGCTGGGCTGCGCAGCAGCCCCAAAAAATCTGAATCCAACCATGAAGCTGGACCGGGCTCCAAGGGGGGCGCTGCGCACCCCAGCGGGAGCAAGCTCCCTCGCCACGGGTTTTGTGCGGACTCCGGAGTCAATCAATCCCGACAAATCCACCCGTCTGATGCTGCCAGAGCCGCGCATACAGCCCGCCATGGGCCAACAGCTCGGCATGACTGCCGGTTTCGGCGATGTGGCCGTTTTCCAGTACTACCAGCCGGTCCATCCGGGCGATGGTCGAGAGGCGGTGGGCGATGGCGATCACGGTCTTGCCTTGCATCAGCGTCTCGAGACTTTCCTGGATCGCCGCTTCGACTTCCGAATCCAGCGCGGAGGTCGCTTCGTCCATGATCAGGATCGGCGCATCCTTGAGCAATACCCGGGCGATGGCGATGCGTTGGCGCTGGCCACCGGAGAGCTTCACGCCGCGCTCACCGACATGCGCATCGAAACCGCTGCGGCCTTCGGCGTCCGACAGCAACGGGATGAACTGATCGGCACGGGCCTTGTGCACCGCTTCCCAGAGTTGCGCGTCGGTGGCGTCGGGCTTGCCGTAAAGCAGGTTGTCGCGGATCGAGCGGTGCAGCAGCGAGGTGTCCTGGGTGATCATGCCGATGCGTTCGCGCAGGCTTTCCTGCCCGACATGGGCAATGTCCTGGCCGTCGATGAGGATGCGTCCGCCCTGCACGTCATAGAGGCGCAGCAGCAGGTTCACCAGCGTGGATTTACCCGCGCCGGACGGCCCGATCAGGCCGATTTTCTCGCCGGGCCTGATGGTCAGGTTCAGGTCGCTGATCACGCCGCTTTTCTTGCCGTAGTGAAAATCGACATGCTCGAAACGCACCTCGCCACGGGCCACCGCGAGCGGCTTGGCCTGCTCGCGGTCGGTGACGCTGACCGGCTGGGAGATGGACTGCAAGCCGTCCTGGACCATACCGATGTTTTCGAAAATGCCGGTGACCACCCACATGATCCAGCCGGACATGTTGACGATGCGGATCACCAGGCCGGTGGCCAGGGCAATGGCGCCGACGCTGATGAGCGATTGCGTCCACAGCCACAGCGCCAGGGCGGTGGTGCCGACGATCAGGAGCCCGTTCATGCTGGTGATGACCACGTCCATGCTCGTCACCACGCGGCCGGCCAACTGGGCTTTCTCGGTCTGTTCCTCGATGGCTTCGCGAGCGTATTGCTGTTCGAAGTTGGTGTGGGCGAACAGCTTCAGGGTGGTGATGTTGGTGTAGCCGTCGACGATCCGGCCCATGAGCTTGGAGCGCGCATCGGAGGACACCACGGAGCGTTCCTTGACCCGTGGCACGAAGTAGCAGAGCGCGCCGATGTAGGCGGCGATCCAGGCCAGCAGCGGGATCATCAGGCGCCAGTCGGCTTCGGCGAACAGCACCAGTGAGCTGATGGCATAGATCAGCACGTGCCACAACGCATCCACGGCCTGTACCGCCGAGTCGCGCAGGGAGTTGCCGGTCTGCATGATGCGCTGGGCGATGCGCCCGGCGAAGTCGTTCTGGAAGAAGTTCAGGCTCTGCTTGAGCACGTAGCTGTGGTTTTGCCAGCGGATCAGGCTGGTCATGCTCGGGCTCAGGGTCTGGTGCACCAGCAGGTCATGCAGGGCCACGAAGATCGGCCGGAACACCAGCGCGACCACCGCCATCCAGGCCAGCTCGAGGCCGTGCAGCTTGAAGAAGTCGGTGTTGGGCGTGGCCTGGGTCAGGTCGATGATGCGGCTCAGGTAGCTGAACAGCGCCACTTCGATCAGCGCGCCGATCAGGCCGACCACCAGCAGTGCGGCGAAGCTGGGCCAGACCTGTTTCAGGTAATACGTGTAGAAGGGCAGGACGCGGTTCGGCGGGGCCGAGGTCGGGGCGTCGCGGAAGATGTCGATCAGTTTTTCAAAACGGCGGTAAACCATGGGGTACATAGCCCGGGCGGGGGCTCTCCTTTTTTGCGGTGGGCGGCGCGGGTTTGCCGGCGCCGCTCAGGCTTGCCCTGTGGGTTCAGTCGATGCGCTTGGCCGACTTGATGATCACAGGATCGATCGGCACGTTTTGCATGCCTTGTTTGGTGGTGGTCTGGGAGTTGACGATGATGTCCACCACGTCCATGCCCTTGACCACCTTGGCGAATACCGCGTAGCCGGCGTCGCGGCCCGGGTCGAGGAAGGCGTTGTCGGCCACGTTGATGAAGAACTGGCTGGTGGCCGAATCCGGGTTGGATGTGCGGGCCATCGACAAGGTGCCGCGAACGTTATGCAGGCCATTGCTGGCTTCGTTCTTGATCGGTGGCTTGGTGTCTTTCTGCTGCATCTGCTGGGTGAAACCGCCGCCCTGGGCCATGAAACCCGGGATCACGCGATGGAAAATCGTGTTGTTGTAGAAGCCGCTGTCGACGTACTCAAGGAAGTTCTTGGTACTGATGGGCGCCTTGACCGGGTCCAGTTCGATTTCGATCTGGCCGTTGGTGGTGTCCAGCAGGACGTGTGGTGCCTTGGCCGGCGTGGCAGCCATCAGGTTGGCAGCAAACAGTACGGTGCCGGCGGCGAGGGCGATTTTTTTCAGCATGGGTTCAGTGATCCTGGGTAGTGAAGTCGGTTGCGGTCAAGAATTCGAGCAGGGTCTGGTTGAAGCGTTCGGGTTGATCCAGGGGCGTAGCGTGCCGTGAATCGGCGATGACTGCCAGTCGTGCGTCAGGCAGCAGTTTTACATAGGCCTCTTTCAGCGCCACCGGGGTGTAGTCGTGGTCGGCGCAGATAATGAGGGTTGGACAGGCAATTTGCGCCAGGTGTTCCTGCACGCCCCAGCCGACAATGGCGTCGAAACTGGCCAGATAGGCACGTTTGTCGTTCTCTGCCCAACGCCGGGCCATTTCCAGGCGCAGTTCGGTTTGTTCGGGCTTGGGAAACAACTTCTCGCCGAGGGCCTTGCCGATGGTTTCCAGGCTCAGCAGGCGCATCAGGCTCCAGCGCTTGAACCATTGCCAGCAATCGTCGGGCGTACGGACTTTGACTTCAGGGGCACTGTTGACGATGCACAGGCTCCTGACCCGTGCGGGTTCGTCCACGGCCAGCTGGAAACAGATCATGCCGCCCATGGACCAGCCCACCAGGTGCACCGGGCCGAGATCGAGGTGCTCGATCAGGGCGCCCAGGTCGGCGCTGAAGCCCGCGATGCTGTAGTGCTCGCGCGGCTTGTCGGAGCGGCCGTGGCCGCGCACATCCATCACGATCAGGCGGTAGTGGCGCGACAACACGGGAATCTGCTTTTCCCAGTCGCGAGTGCTGGAGCCCAACCCGTGGACCAGCACCAACGGTGTGCCGTGGCCATATTCCTCATAGTGCAGGTTGCAACCTTCATGTTCGAAAAAGGCCATCGGCGAGATCCTTGTCAGGCTTGTTCAGGGGCAGCGAACGGCGCATCCAGCGGCGCGGTATCGAAGGTGCGCAGCAGCTCGATGAGAATCTGCGTGGCCGGTCCCAGGGGCTTTTCCTTGTTCGAATACAGGTAGAAGCTCGGGTTGCGGCTGGCGCCCTGATCCAAGGGTAGACGTTTGAGCGTGCCCTCCCTGAGTTCTCGCTCGATCATGTGCCGGGGCAGCCAGGCAAAGCCCAGGCCGCTGCCGACGAATGTCGCGGCGGTGGCCAGGCTTCCGACGGTCCAGCGCTGTTCGGCGCCGAGCCAGCCGACATCGCGGGGCTGCTGGCGGCCGGAGTCGCGGATCACCACTTGCAGCTGGCTTTCCAGGTCCTGGAACGTCAGCTCGCGGTTGAGTCGGTGCAGGGCGTGCTCGGGATGGGCCACCGCGACGAATTCGACATCGCTCAGTTCCGCGCCCAGGTAACCGGGAATGCTGAAGCCGCTGATGGCAAGGTCGGCGACGCCTTCGAGCAGCACCTCTTCGACGCCGGACAACACTTCTTCGCGCAGCCTTACCCTGCAGCCCCGACTCTGCGGCATGAACGCGGTCAGCGCGCGGACGAGGCGGGCAGTGGGGTAGGCCGCGTCGACCACCAGGCGCACTTCAGCTTCCCAACCCTGCTCCATGTGGTGGGCCAGGTCTTCCAGCTGGCTGGCCTGTTTCACCAGTTGCCGGGAGCGGCGCAACAGCACGCCGCCGGCTTCGGTCAGCACGGCCTTGCGCCCGTCGATACGCAGCAACGGCACGCCGAGCTGATCCTGCATGCGGGCCACGGTGTAGCTCACCGATGATTGAGAGCGGTGCAGTACTTCGGCGGCCTGGGCGAAACCACCATGGTCCACCACCGCCTGCAACGTTCGCCATTGATCAAGGGTCACGCGGGGCGCTTTCATATTGAGCTCCTCTTGTCCTAAGCTGGCGGTCCCCTCGTGGAGACTGCCGAATGAAAAAAATCTGTTGTGCGCTGCTGGCCCTGCTGCCGCTGAGTGCCTTTGCCTACCCGATCGACGTGGAAAAACACCTCAACGGCTTGAGCATCGACTACACCGCCTACGACACCGATGCCGACATCGGCTCGATCCAGGTCAACAACTACGGCAGCACCGACGCGGCGTGCAGCGTGGTGTTTCGCAACGGCCCCGAAGCGCCGCGAACCCGCAAGATCGAAGTCGCCGCCGGCAAGTTCAAGAACGCTACCGCCAAGTTCAACCGCAACATCATCAAGCTGCGCATCGAGCTGACCTGCAAGCCGAAATAACCAGCGGCGGGGCAGCGTCACAAGGCGTGCTCCGCTTATAAACGAAATAATCGATGTTTTGCAGCAATTATTTGCGCTTTTTCATCGATATGATCGCGCTTAACCTTCACTCCATCGACTTACAACATTCTCAGATGGAGCCTACAAGCCATGTCCCGCGTTCTGATCATCGAAAGCAGTGCCCGCCAGCAAGACTCGGTTTCCCGTCAACTGACCCAGACCTTTATCAGCCAGTGGAAAGCCGCGCATACGGCCGATGAGATCAACGTTCGCGACCTGGCAGTCAACCCGGTTCCGCACCTGGACGCCCATCTGCTGGGGGGCTGGATGAAACCGGCCGAGCAGCGCAACGACATCGAGAACGCTTCGCTGGACCGCTCCAACCAGTTGACCGATGAGCTGCTCGCCGCCGATGTACTGGTGATGGCCGCGCCCATGTACAACTTCGCCATCCCGAGCACCTTGAAAGCCTGGCTCGACCACGTGCTGCGCGCCGGCGTGACCTTCAAGTACACCCCCACCGGTCCCCAGGGGCTATTGACCGGCAAGCGCGCTTTCGTGCTCACCGCCCGCGGCGGCATTCATGCCGGTGGCAGCACCGATCACCAGGAACCGTACCTGCGCCAGGTCATGGGCTTCATCGGTATCCACGACGTGACCTTCATCCATGCCGAAGGCATGAACCTGGGCGGCGACTTCCAGGAGAAGGGCCTGAACCAGGCCAACGCCAAGCTATCCCAAGTGGCCTGAGCGTTAATCCTCGGGTAATCGCCAGGTGCTCTAGTGACTTGGCGCTTCCCTTCAAACCGTTTTGCGCATTGAACCTCCCTTGGCACTTATTGCTCCTGAGTGCAGCCGCCCGATTGAACGCTGAAGCGAGATCGGGCTTTTTTTTGCCCGCCACCTGGTGACAGCCACACATCCCCTGTGGGAGCGAGCCTGCTCGCGAAGGGGTCACGTCAGTCAATACATCTGCTGCCTGATACTCCGCTTTCGCGAGCAGGCTCGCTCCCACAGGGTTCCCGGTGTTGGGGTAACTCGCGACAAACCCCAAAAACCGCTATCTTCGCCGCCATTCGAAACGAGGGGCGGTATGGGCTATCTACTTTTTGTGACCTTGATCCAGGCGTTTTCCTTCAGCCTGATCGGCGAATACCTGGCCGGGCATGTCGACAGTTATTTCGCGGTGCTGGTGCGCGTCGTGCTGGCGGGGCTGGTGTTCATTCCACTGACCCGCTGGCGCCAGGTTGAGCCGTCGTTCATGCGCGGCATGCTGTTGATCGGCGCCCTGCAGTTCGGCGTGACCTACGTCTGCCTCTACCTGAGTTTCCGCGTACTGACGGTGCCGGAAGTGCTGCTGTTTACCATCCTCACGCCGCTGCACGTGACCTTGATCGAAGATGCACTCAATCGACGCTTCAACCCCTGGGCCTTGATTGCGGCGCTGGTGGCGGTGGCCGGCGCGGCGGTGATTCGTTATGACCGGATCAACCCGGATTTCTTCATGGGCTTTTTGCTGCTGCAACTGGCCAACTTCACCTATGCGGCCGGACAAGTGTTGTACAAGCACCTGGTGGCGCGGCATCCGAGCGACCTGCCGCACTATCGGCGTTTCGGCTATTTCTACCTCGGCGCGCTGATGGTCGCGCTGCCGGCCTTCCTGCTGTTCGGCAAGGCCGATTTCTGGCCTGAAGCGCCGTTGCAATGGGGCGTGCTGGTATTCCTCGGCCTGGTCTCCACCGCGCTGGGGCTGTATTGGTGGAACAAGGGCGCGTGCCTGGTGAACGGCGGGACATTGGCGGTAATGAACAACCTGCACGTGCCGGTGGGGTTGCTGGCGAACCTGCTGATCTGGAACCAGCATGAGGCGTTGGGTCGGTTGCTGCTGGGTGGGTCGGTGATACTCGCGGCGGTGTGGATCAGTCGGTTGGGGATACGCCAGCCCCAGCCTTCACCCTGAACCCTGTGGGAGCGAGCTTGCTCGCGATGGCGCACTATCAGTCAACATCTATGTTTCTGATACACCGCTATCGCGAGCAAGCTCGCTCCCACAGGGGAATCGGGTTTGCTTCAGACCACCTGCTTTTTCGGCTCCTGAATATGGCTTGCCCCCAACACCGCCGGCAGCAACCCCGTCCGCAGATCCGTACCGCTCGGCTGTTGGTACAAGCCCAGCCCGAACTCTGGCATCACCGCCAGCAGGTAATCGAAGATATCCCCCTGGATGCGCTCGTAGTCGGCCCACACGGTGGTGCCGGTGAAGCAGTAGATTTCCAGCGGGATACCCTGGGCAGTGGTCTGCAGCTGGCGGACCATGCAGGTCATGTTCGGCTGGATCTCCGGGTGGCTTTTCAGATAGGCCAGGGCATAGGCGCGGAAAGTGCCCAGGTTGGTCATCCGCCGGCGGTTGGCCGACATCGCCGCGACGTTGCCCTGGGCTTCGTTCCAGGCCTTGAGCTCGGC
Source organism: Pseudomonas sp. R1-15 (assembly GCF_051132085.1). Classification (NCBI taxonomy): domain Bacteria; kingdom Pseudomonadati; phylum Pseudomonadota; class Gammaproteobacteria; order Pseudomonadales; family Pseudomonadaceae; genus Pseudomonas; species Pseudomonas sp. R1-15. Next base: position 1,588,282 of record NZ_CP071660.1, read on the forward strand.
CTGCTTGCGGCCGATGTAATCGGTCAGCAGGCGCACCTGCGTCAAGCGCTGTTCTTCCTCGTCGTGGAGGAAGCGCACGCCGCTGGCATCGATGAACAGGCTGCGCTTGATCCGCCGTCCGCCGGATTGCTGCATGCCGCGCCAGTTCTTGAACGATTCGGACATCAAGCGCCAAGTCGGAATCGAGACGATGGTCTTGTCGAAGTTCTGCACCTTGACCGTGTGCAGGGTGATGTCCACCACATCACCGTCGGCGCCCACCTGGGGCATTTCGATCCAGTCGCCGACCCGCAGCATGTCGTTGCTGGTCAACTGCACGCTGGCGACAAACGACAGCAGCGTGTCCTTGTAGACCAGGAGGATCACCGCCGACATCGCACCCAGGCCCGACAGCAGCAACAGCGGTGAACGGTCGATCAGCGTGGCGACGATGATGATCGCGCCGAACACGTAGAGGACCATTTTTGTCAGCTGCACGTAGCCCTTGATCGAGCGGGTGCGGGCGTGTTCGGTGCGCGCATAGACGTCCAGTAGCGCACTGAGCAGGGCACTGACGGCCAGCAGCATGAACAGGATGGTAAAGGCCAGCGCGACATTGCCTAGGAAGACCATGCTGGTCTTGCTCAGCCCCGGCACCAGGTGCAGGCCGAACTGGATGATCAGCGACGGCGTCGTCTGCGCCAGGCGATGGAAGACTTTGTTCTGGCGCAGGTCGTTGACCCAGTGCAGGGCCGGTTGGCGGCCGATCAGCTTGGCGCCGTGCAGGATCAGGTAACGCGCCACGCGTCCGAGCACCAGCGCGATCGCCAGCAGCAGGGCCAGGGCGAGACCGGAATGCAGGAGCGGGTGCTGATCCAGGGCCCCCCAGAAATCCTGAAGGTTGAGCCAGAATTGTTTGATATCCATGGGCGAGACGGTCTTCTATGAGCGCGATGGGCGAATTAGAGCATTTAAGCGTGGCGAAGTGACCGTTGATGACAAATCCGGTCTTGAAAACACACTGATTTGCAGCCGTTTGTATAAAGAAACTCGGCCTGCGCGCTCGAAACCGGTAACCTATGCAGCTGTTTTTTTGCATTTCTTCGAGGTAGCACCCGTGTTTTCCCAATTCGCCCTGCACGAACGCCTGCTCAAAGCCGTGGCCGAGCTTAAATTTGTCGAGCCAACGCCGGTGCAGGCAGCGGCTATTCCGCTCGCGCTCCAGGGGCGTGACCTGCGGGTGACGGCGCAGACCGGCAGCGGCAAGACCGCTGCGTTCGTGCTGCCGATCCTCAATCGCCTGATCGGCCCGGCCAAGGTCCGCGTCAGCATCAAGACTCTGATCCTGCTGCCGACCCGCGAACTGGCCCAGCAGACCTTGAAGGAAGTGGAGCGCTTTTCGCAGTTCACCTTCATCAAGTCCGGCCTGATCACCGGCGGGGAAGATTTCAAGGTCCAGGCCGCCATGCTGCGCAAGGTGCCGGATATCCTGATCGGCACCCCGGGGCGGATGATCGAGCAACTGAACGCCGGCAACCTCGACCTCAAGGAAGTCGAAGTGCTGGTGCTGGACGAAGCCGACCGCATGCTGGACATGGGGTTTGCCGAAGACGTGCAGCGCCTGGTGGATGAATGCGTCAATCGCCAGCAGACCATGCTGTTCTCCGCGACCACTGGCGGTTCGGGCCTGCGCGAGATGATCGCCAAGGTCCTGAACAACCCTGAGCACTTGCAGCTCAACGCGGTCAGCCAGCTGAACTCCACGACTCGCCAGCAGATCATCACCGCTGACCACAACCAGCACAAAGAGCAGATCGTCAACTGGTTGCTGGCCAACGAGACCTACGAAAAAGCCATCGTGTTCACCAACACCCGGGCCATGGCCGACCGCATCTACGGTCGTCTCGTCGCCCAGGAATACAAGGCGTTCGTACTGCACGGTGAGAAAGACCAGAAGGATCGCAAGCTGGCCATCGACCGCCTCAAGCAGGGCGGTGTGAAGATCCTGGTTGCCACCGATGTCGCCGCCCGTGGCCTGGATGTCGATGGCCTGGACATGGTCATCAACTTCGACATGCCCCGCAGCGGCGACGAGTACGTGCACCGCATCGGCCGCACCGGTCGCGCTGGCAACGATGGCCTGGCGATCTCGCTGATCTGCCACGGCGACTGGAACCTGATGTCGAGCGTCGAGCGCTACCTCAAGCAGAGCTTCGAGCGCCGTACCATCAAGGAAGTCAAAGGCACCTACGGCGGACCGAAAAAGGTCAAGGCGTCGGGCAAAGCCGTTGGCGTGAAGAAGAAAAAGGTCGACGCCAAGGGCGACAAGAAGAAAACCGGCGCCAAGGCCCCGACCAAGCGCAAGACCGCCAACCGCCCGAAGAGCGACGCGCCATCGCTGGTCAGCAAGGACGGCATGGCCCCGCTCAAACGCCGCAAGCCCGAGGCGCCGGCGGCTGAATAAGCCCATGAACGAGAACCCGGGTGGAAACAGACCCGTGGCGAGGGAGCTTGCTCCCGCTTGACCGGGCTGGCGCTCCAGTGCGAAGCGCTCACAAAAAAGGGCCGCTACGCAGCCCAGCGGGAGCAAGCTCCCTCGCCACGGTGCATGGTTGTATCTACACGGTGTATCGTTCTATCCAGATGAAAACCGGACCTTGGGTCCGGTTTTTTTATGGGTACGCCGGGTCAGAAATGGTATTTGACCAGCAAGCTGGTATTGCTCTGGTTGGTCTTGAAGCTTTCGCTGTCCTCGATGGCGTACTTGTTCTTCCAGTAGTCGTATTCCACGCCCACGTATAGCTGCTTGGCGCCGAGCTTCAAGGCCTTGCCCAGGTCATATTTGATCTGCGGGACGATATGCAGGTTGGCGTGGTACGTGCCCTTGGCGTTGCTGTCGTTGTCGACGACCCAGTCGATGAACCCATCGAACAGAATGTCGGATGAACCCACCGGGACGGTGACGGCCCAGACCGGGGTGATCTGCCAGACGTTGTCGCCTGCCCGCGAGCCTTCGGTCTGGCGGTTGTAGAAGTTCAACTGGAAATAGTCGAAGCCGGGAATCGCCAGGTCGAAACCCGGGCCGATCAGGTAGGACTCGTTGTCACCTTCGCCAAACTCATAGGTCATGGCCAGCAGCACGTCCTTGACCGGGCCCAGTTCCAGCTTCTGATCAAAAATCTTGCCGAACGACAGGCGCGGGCTGAACTCGCCGTAGTAGGTGTTCGGGCCGGAATTGCTGTCGTCTTCGCCGTTGTAGAAGATCCGGTCGAGGAAGAAGAAGTTGTCGCCGTATGTCCAGGCATCGGCGTGTTCGAACGTCACGGTCTGCTGGATACGCGGATTGATCTGGAAATCCTTGCCGTAGAGGTAACTCAGGCTGTTGTTCTGCCACTGCAACAGATCGCCGGCCATGGCTTGGCTGCCGGCGAGCAACGATCCTGCGAGTATCAGGCTGGTGCACGTACGTTTCATTCGGTTTGCTCCCAAAGGTAAGTGGTACCGCGTTGTTGTCGTCAGCGCTCTGGTGTGGCGCCTTTTTCCACGGACAAAACATCCGTTCGGTCAGCTTTTTGTTTGTGGCAGTGGCTGAAAGTCGGTGGGTCGCTCAGGACCTGATGATTATTTTGAGGTGTCCGGGTTTGAACGGCCGCGCAGGATACGGACTTGCCTGGAGCGACTCAAGTGCGCTGCGACGGCGCATCTGGAGGCGTGACGATGGAGCGCATGCATAAAGCTTTCCTCTTGTTCTTATTGTTGAGGCGCAGGCGGCCGCTGACAGGCGACCGGTCGTGTGCCGGCCTGCCTGTCTGCGGTATTGCGGGTGGAGCGGGGTGTGTCTGGCCGGACTAGTTGGTGCGTGCGCCCTGGGTGATCCAGGCGCCAATCAGGTCACGTTCCTGCTGGGTCATCTGGGTGATGTTGCCCAAGGGCATGATCTGGGTGGTCACGGCCTGGGCCTGGATGCGTGCGGCCTGTTGCTGGATCTGCTGCGGCGTATCGAAGATCACCCCGCCTGGCGCGGCGCTGAACAGCGGACTGGTGGGCTTGGCCGAATGACAGACCGAGCAGCGCTCCTGGATCACGCTGTGGACCTTTTCAAATGACGGGGCCTGCGCACTGGACGCCTGGGCGGGCGCGGTTGCCGGAGCGGCTGGCGCCGTGGCCGGTTTGGCCCCGCCGCCCACTGCCGTTTCCGGCAACGGTTGATACTCGATCACGCCAGGAGCCTTGGCGACTTCCGGTGCCGTTGGCATTGGCTTGGGCCCGGTGACATAAGCCAGGCAGATCATCGCCAGGGCGCCGACCGGCAGCGTCCAGGCAAACCGGTTGCTGTCATGGCGGGTGTTGAAGTAATGACGCACCAACACGGCCGCCACGGCAATCCCGGCCAGGATCAGCCAGTTGTATTGGCTGCCGTAGGTGCTCGGGAAGTGGTTGCTGATCATGATGAACAGCACCGGCAGGGTGAAGTAGTTGTTGTGGCGCGAACGCAGCAGGCCCTTGGCCGGCAACGCCGGGTCAGGTGTGCGGTTCTCGGCGATGGCCGCCACCAAGGCGCGCTGGGCCGGCATGATGATGCGGAACACGTTGCCGACCATGATCGTACCGATGACGGCGCCGACATGCAGGTAGGCGCCGCGACCGCTGAACACCTTGCTGAAGCCGTAGGCCGCGGCGATCAACAGCACGAACAGAATCAGGCCGAGCAGGGCGGGGCGCTTGCCGAGTGCCGAGTCGCAGAGTGCCGAATAGACGAACCAGCCAACGAACAATGAACCGATGCCCAGGGCAACACCCTCAGCGCCGCTCAGGCTGCTGCCGGGAGCCAGCAGGTAGACGGTCGGGTTCCAATAGAACACCAGGCACAGCAGGGCGATGCCCGACATCCAGGTGAAATAGGCTTCCCATTTGAACCAGTGCAGGTTGTCCGGCATGGACGGCGGCGCGAGTTTGTATTTTTCCAGGTGGTAGATGCCGCCACCGTGGATGGCCCATAAATCACCGGCCAGGCCGCTCCGGGGATTGACGCGATTGAGGTTGTTTTCCAGCCAGACGAAGTAGAACGACGCGCCGATCCAGGCCACGCCAGTGATCATGTGAACCCAGCGCACGCTCAGGTTCAGCCATTCCAGCATATGTGCTTCCACAGTCTTTACCTCTCGCCCGTCACCCTTGTCTTCGGGTGATCGGACCTTCTCTTATTGGTGGGGGGCGAGGATCAGTAACTCATCCTCTTGGAAAAAATGTTCATCGCAGTTGTTGCCTGTGCCACTGCGATCAACCACCAGGAAGTCATCCCGCTTTTCGATCGTCAGCACCGGGTGGTGCCAGACGCCGCGATGGTAATTGATGCCCTGCCTGCCGTTGGTGACGAAGGCGCGGACCAAGCCTGATACAGGTGCATCGCCAAGTGGCGCGACCACGATCAGAAAGGGGTTGCCGAGCAGCGGAATGAAGGCCTGGCTGCCCAGCGGATGGCGCTCCAGCATGCGCACGGTCAACGGCATCTGCAGCACGTCGGCGCGGAAGATGCTGATGATCGCCTGGTCGTCCGGCGTGGCGGTCTCGACCGTCGCCAGGCGATGGAAGCGCATGGTCGAACCGTTGTTGATCATGAAGTGATCGCTGCCGTCGGTTTCGATCACGTCACCGAACGGGGCGAAGGCTTCTTTGGTCAATGGTTCGATATTGAGTGTGCGCATGCTGGTCTTCTTAACCTTGAATTCTGTGTTGTTTGTTATGCCGCCATCGCGAGCAAGCTCGCTCCCACAGGGGAACGCATTTCAAATGTGGGAGCGAGCTTGCTCGCGATTGGGATTCACCCTTGTTTCGACACCTTGCCCAATACCCGCAGGCGGCTCACGCCACCGTCCGGGAACACGTTCAGGCGGATGTGCGTGATCGGCCCCAGCGCCTTGATCTGCTCGGCGAAGGTATGTTCGGCGTGCATTTCCAGCTTCTGGCTCGGCAGCAGTTCACGCCAGAACAGCGACTGGGTTTCGATCTGGCTGTCGGTGCCGCCTTTGACGAACGCGCCCTGGATCGAGCAGCTGTCCGGGTAGTTGCCTTTGAAGTGCAGGGTATCGACGACGATTTTCTCAACAATGCCGGCATGGCCCAGGGCGACGATCACCCAGTCATTGCCGGGGGTGCGCCGACGGGCGGTTTCCCAGCCGTCGCCCATGTTCACGCCACGGCCCGGGTTGAGGATGTTGCTCATGCGGCCGAAGTGTTCGTCGGAGCAGGCCAGGGCACGGCCACCGTTGAGGGCGGCAGCCAAGTCAATCTGTTCGTTGTCACCGACGGCGGACCAGTCGCGGTATGGAACCCCGTAGACCCGCAGGCGGGCCACGCCACCGTCCGGATAGATATTGAAACGCAGATGGCTGAACGCCTGGTCGTTGCTGATTTCGTGGTAGTGGTGGCTGTCGCCCTTCAGCTCGACGGCCGACAGCACTTCGGTCCATTGGGTGTTTTCATCCGGCTCGCCTTCAGCCAGGAAACAGGCTTCCAGGGAGGCCGACGGTGGGTAATTGCCGGTGAAGAATGAGGTGTCGATATCCACGCCCTTGATCGAGCCCGGCACGCCCAGGCGGATCACCGCGCTGTCGTAGCCTTCGAAACGCTTGCGGCGCGACTCCCAGCCGTCCATCCATTTGCCGTTATCGTCGAACACACCCTCCTTCCATACGGCCGGGGTCGGCTGGAACAGGCGGTTGGCATCGGCGAACCAGTCATCGGTCACCGAAATGATCCTGGTGCCCAGGCGGGCGTCGGCCAGGTTGACGAATTTCTCGAACGGTACGGCGTAAGCTTTCATTCTTCTTGTCTGCCTTTGATAAGTTGGCTGGGGATGCTTGCAGGACCTGGTCTTGAGGTGCTGCTCGCTAAAGGGTCAGTAATCGGAACAACGCGATCTTGTTGATCTCTGCCAATGCGCATTTGAATTCGGCATCCGCCGAGTGGTGAATGCGCGTTTCGAACGCGGCAAGGATCTGGTGCCGGTTGCTGCCTTTTACCGCCATGATGAAGGGAAACTTGAACTTGGCCTTGTAGGCCTCGTTCAGCTCGGTGAAGCGCTGGAACTCTTCGGCCGTGCATTGGTGAATACCGGCGCCAGCCTGTTCGTTGGTGCTGGCTTCGGTCAGTTGGCCCTGGACGGCGGCTTTGCCGGCCAGGTCCGGGTGAGCGTTGATCAGCGCCAGCTGGCTGGCGTGGTCGGCACTCAACAGGATGTCGCTCATGCGCTGGTGCAGGGTTTCGATCTGGTCGATCGAGGGATCCTGGCCCAGGTCGAAGGCCTTTTCGGCCACCCATGGCGAATGTTCGTAGATGTCGGCGAAGGCTTCGACGAACGCTTCGCGGCTCAGGCTGGAAGGCTTGAGGGTCTGGAAGGCAGTCATTTCGAAGCTCCCGGATACGGGTGGGTCTGCTGCCAGTGGCGCGCAATGTCGACGCGGCGGCTGAACCACACCTGTTCGTGGCCCTTGACGTATTCCAGGAAGCGCTTGAGGGAGGCGAGGCGGGCAGGACGGCCGATCAGGCGGCAATGCAGGCCGATGGACAACATCTTCGGTGCTTCGGCGCCTTCGGCATACAGTACGTCGAAGGCATCCTTGAGGTACTGGAAGAAGTCGTCGCCCTTGTTGAAACCCTGCACCTGGGTGAAGCGCATGTCATTGGTGTCGAGTGTGTAAGGGATTACCAGGTGCGGCTTGCCGGTGGGGTTGTTCGGCTCCCAGTACGGCAGGTCGTCGTCGTAGGTGTCGCTGTCATAGAGAAAGCCGCCTTCTTCCATTACCAATCGCCGGGTATTGGGGCCGGTGCGGCCGGTGTACCAGCCCAACGGCCGCTCGCCGGTAAGTTCGGTGAGGATGCGGATCGCTTCGAGCATGTGCTCGCGTTCCTGCGCTTCATCCATGTACTGGTAGTCGATCCAGCGATAGCCGTGGCTGCAGATTTCGTGGCCGGCGGCGACCATGGCGCGGATCACGTCCGGATGGCGCTGGGCGGCCATGGCCACGGCGAAGATAGTCAGCGGGATATCGAATTGCTTGAACAGCTTGAGGATCCGCCAGACGCCGGCACGGCTGCCATACTCGTATAGCGACTCCATGCTCATGTTGCGCTCGCCCAGCAACGGTTGCGCCGAAACCATTTCCGAGAGGAACGCTTCGGACTCACGATCGCCGTGCAGGATGTTGCGCTCGCCGCCTTCCTCATAGTTGAGTACGAAAGACAGGGCGATTCGGGCATTGCCCGGCCATTGCGGGTGGGGAGGGTTACTGCCGTAACCGATCAGGTCGCGTGGGTAGTCAGCGCTCACTGCAGTCTTCCTTCTTCTTCGAACCATGTAGGTGGCGCCTTGGGGGGGATCATAGGCTGGCGTCACGACGATGGGCTGATTGTATACAACTTTATATTCGACTTGTAAGCCTGTTTTTTGCATTTTTCATCGCGACCGTCGGTTTGTCTCCACTGCAAGAAATCTGCCCACTTGGTCAATTTGCCCTTCATAAGCCTTTGTCAAAGCAGGGGCGGACCGGGAGTCGGGCGGAACCATCGTCAGGTGGCATGCACGAGAAAAATTCATTTTTTATTGTGTACAATTTATGTTTAAAGTGTCTTAATTCGAGAATTGCCGCAGCGTTAATGCTTCAGAATGGTGCGGCCTGTCTTTTTCAACTGACTCAGGAGGCGCCGTGCCTGGTCGCCTTGCGGCAAGGCACGCACAATCAATGGGACGTCTGACTACACACGTTTTGGATGCTGCACACGGTTGTCCGGGCAGCTCGATCAGGATCGAGCTGTACCGCGTCGAAGGTTCGCAATTGCAGCTGGTCGCCAGTGCATTGACCAACAGCGATGGCCGTTGCGACGTACCGCTTCTGCAAGGGGATGACTACCGCAGCGGGGTCTACCAGATTCAATTCCACGCCGGCGACTACTACCGCGCCCGTGGCGTGCAACTGGCCGAGCCGGCGTTCCTTGATGTGGTGGTGCTGCGCTTCGGTATTTCGCAGGAGCAGGAGCATTACCATGTGCCCCTGCTGATTTCGCCTTACGCCTATTCAACCTATCGAGGCAGCTGAGCCCCCAAGCAGCTGCCTTGCCCTGGAAGCGACTGCGCATAGAGCTTCTTTGGTTTTTAGCCCGCTCACACTGCGGGCTTTTTTTGCCTTGAAAAAGAGGTTGTCTTCGAGGCCGCCCTTCGCGAGCAGGCTCGCTCCCACAAGGTTTCGTGAACACCAGTAATCCAGTGTGGGAGCGAGCCTGTTCGCGAAGCTTTTGCTTATCAGCGGCTCAACAAAGAAGCCGCCCCCGCCCCACTGAACAACCCCGCACTGACCCGGTTGAACCAGCTCTGCCCCTTGCCGGTACGCAGATACCGGGCAGCGCCGTGGGCACCCAGGCCATAGGCCAGTTTGCACAGCAGGTCGAGCAGGGTCCAGGTGGCGATCATGATCAGCAGTTGCGGCAGGAATGGCTGTTCGGCGCTCAGGAATTGCGGCAGGAACGCCGCGAAGAAGAGGATGTCTTTCGGGTTGCTCGCGCCCAGCACGAATGCCCGGCCGAACAGGGCGCGAAACCTTGGAGTGGCGGTAGCCTGGGGCACTTCGGCACCTTGAGATGGCTGGCGCGATTGCTGCCAGCTCTGCCAGGCGAGGTAGAACAGATACAGCGCGCCGACAATTTTCAGGGCGCTGAACAATTGTTCCGACGCCAGCAACAGCGCCCCGAGCCCCAGCGCTGAGGCGCTCAACAGGCAGATCGAGGCGACCACCCCACCGAGGAACGCCGGATAAGAACGACGCAGACCGTAGTTGAGGCTGTTACTGATCATCAGCAGCGACAGCGGGCCGGGGATGAGGATCACCACCAAGGCGGCGCCACTGAACAACAACCAGGTTTCCAGATTCATTGCTTTGCTCCTGATGCACAAAAGCCTCACCCGACGGGGTGAGGCGGATACAGACGGGGCCCGCTTACAAGAAGATGAACTTGGCGATGAAGATCGCGCAGAGCACCCACAGGCTGACGGATATTTCCTTGTGTTTACCGGTGCCGGCCTTGAGTACCACGTAGGTGATGAAACCCAGCGCGATGCCATCGGCGACCGAGAAGGTCAGCGGCATCATGATGGCAGTGACGATGGCCGGGATGCTGTCGGTCGCTTCGTCCCACTCGATGTGAGCCATGCCGCCCATCATCAGCATGGCCACATAAATCAAGGCGCCGGCCGTTGCATAGGCAGGAATCATCCCGGCCAGCGGGGCAAAGAACATGGCGGCAATAAATAGCACACCGACCGTCACCGCCGTAAGCCCCGTGCGGCCGCCGGCTGCGACGCCGGCCGCGCTTTCCACGTAGCTGGTCACCGGCGGAACACCGACCATCGCGCCGAATACGCTGGAGGCGCTGTCGGCCTTGAGGGCCTTGGACAGGTTTTCGATCTTGCCGTCGGGCTTTACCAGGCCAGCGCGTTGGGCGACGCCCATCAAGGTGCCGGCGGTGTCGAACATATGCACGAACAGGAAGGCCAGTACCACACTGATCATGCTGACGTTGAACACGCCGGCGACGTCCATCGCCATCCAGGTCGGAGCTAGGCTCGGCGGCGTCGACATCACGCCGTTGTATTGCACCAGTCCCAGGCCCCAACCGGCCAGGGTCACGGCAATGATGCTGATCAGGATCGCGCCGAACACGCGGTGGTAGCTCAGCACGGCGATCATCAGGAAACACACGGCGGCCAGCAGCGGTCCTGGCTCATGCAAGGAACCCAGCCTGATCAGCGTCGCCGGGCTGTCGACGATGATTCCGGCGGTCTTCAGGCCGATCAGCCCGAGAAACAATCCGACCCCCGCACCCATGGCGTAGCGCAGGCTCACCGGAATGCTGTTGAGCAACCACTCACGCACCCGCGACAGGGTCAGGAACATGAACAACACCCCGGAAACGAACACCGCGCCCAGCGCGGTTTCCCAGTTGTAGCCCATGGTCCCGACGACGGTGTAGGTGAAAAAAGCATTCAGGCCCATGCCCGGCGCCAGGCCTACCGGCCAATTGGCATACAGGCCCATCAACAGGCAACCCAGGGCGGCGGCAATGCACGTAGCGACGAACGCAGCGCCGTGATCAATGCCCGCGTCGGCCATGATGTTTGGGTTGACGAAGATGATGTAGGCCATCGTGATGAAGGTCGTCAGGCCGGCGATCAGCTCGGTCTTCACCGTGGTGCCATGCAAGCTGAGTTTGAAGATTCGCTCCAGCCAGCCACTGCGTAGTGGCGGCGAAAGGTCCAGGGTCTGGGCTTCGGGTTTGCGGCTTTCCACAGCGAGTACTCCTCAAGAGTCTTATTGTTATTTCAGCACCGCGTGCTCCCTGAGGAAGGCTGCGAGGCATTGAGGCGGTAAGGCTGGCGAAGTAGTTGACCTTTTGGTCAGGAACTCGCACGAAGCGAATTATGCTTTTGTATACAAATAAAGCAAATAATGTTTTCTGTTTTGTTGACGAAATATCTGTGCATAGGGATATATCGTTCTTGAAGACGCCTTCGCGAGCAGGCTCGCTCCCACATGAGGAGCCTTGTCGAACACCAATGCCATGTTCAATGAGATCAGTGTGGGAGCGAGCCTGCTCGCGAAGGGGCCGCATGGCTAAACGAGTTCCCTAGTCGCTGGATTTCCCCAACCCCAGATTCACCGCCAGCCATCCATCCACCGCCGCTTCCCCCGCCTCGGCAAACACCCGTTCAAGCAATTTCACCTGCTCGCGCCGTAACGCCTGTTCAAAGCGCGCGCCCTCGGCAGTCAGTTCCAGCAGCCGCTTGCGCTTGTCGGCCTCGGAGGCAACGCTGTTAACCAAATGCATTTCCATCAATTGCCGCAGCGGCATGTTCAACGCCTGTTTGCTCACGCCAAGCAGCGCCAGCAGCTCCTTCACACTCAATGATGGATAACGGGCAATGAAAAAAACGATGCGCTGATGCACGCGGCTCAAGCCCCGGCGCTCAAGCATTTCATCGGCTTTGGCGGTGAACGCCTGATAACCGAAGAAGAACGCTTCCATGGCCATCTGTTGGGAGGTCGGATTTTTAAGGTCAAGCATATTGACGTTTCCAGAGGCGGCGCGGTAATTTCGGTCAAACAGTTTGACTCATTTTTCCAACGCCTCGCTACAGGTGACCCCATGGCTTTTTCCGAACGTGTCTCGCGCCTTAAGAGTTCTTTGATCCGTGAAATTCTCGCCGCGGCGCAGCGCCCGGAAGTGATGTCGTTTGCCGGCGGCCTGCCGGCCGAAGCCATGCTGCCGAAGGTGCAGTGGGAGGACATGCCGCTGTCCATGGGCCAATACGGCATGAGCGAAGGTGAGCCGGCCTTGCGTGAAGCGCTGGCAGCGCAGGCGCGATCGTTGGGCCTGGCTTGTGAGGCCGGTCAGGTATTGGTCGTGAGCGGTTCCCAGCAAACCCTCGATCTGGCGGCAAAGCTGCACATCGACGTCGGCACCGAGATCCTGCTCGAAGCGCCGACCTACCTGGCGGCTTTACAGATTTTCCAGTTGTTCGGCGCCAATTGCATCACCGTGCCCCTTGAAGCGGATGGTCCGGACCTTGAGCAATTGCGGGCCCGGCTGCAGCAGCATCGACCGGCGTTCATCTACCTGATCCCAACGTTCCAGAACCCTTCGGCGGTACGCTACAGCGAGGCCAAGCGCGATGCGGTCGCGACACTGCTGGACGAGTTCGGCGTGACGCTGGTGGAAGACGAGCCCTATCGCGAACTGACCTTCGATGGCGGCAGCGCCACGCCAATTGCCAGCCGTTTGAAAAAGGCCAGCTGGATCTACACCGGCACGGTGTCGAAGACGTTGCTGCCTGGGTTGCGTGTGGGTTACCTGATTGCCAGCCCTGACCTGTTCCCGCATCTGCTACGGCTCAAGCAGTCAGCGGACCTGCACACCAATCGCATCGGCCAGTGGCAGGCGTTGCAATGGATCGGCACCGAGCAGTACCGCAGCCATTTGAGTGAATTGAGGGATTTCTACCGGGATCGCCGCGACAGGTTCCAGGCCGCGCTGCAAAATCATTTCGCCGACATCGCCGACTGGAACGTGCCCCAGGGCGGGCTGTTTTTCTGGCTGACCCTCAAGCAACCGCTGGATACCCGGACCTTGCTTGCCGCAGCCCTGGCGGAGGACGTGGCGTTCATGCCAGGAGAGCCGTTTTTTCCCGAGCCGGACAAGCATCCCGGGCACTTGCGGTTGAATTTCAGCCATATCGATCCGGCGCGGCTGGATGAAGGGCTCAGGCGACTGGCGGGGGTGGTGCGGGGGGCTTTGGCTGCCGAGGCGGCTTGAGGCTTGGGTTGGATCGACCGGCCTCTTCGCGAGCAGGCTCGCTCCCACACGGATCTCTGGGTGATTGCAAACTTGTAATCAACACCGGCCTCCTGTGGGAGCGAGCCTGCTCGCGAAGGGGCCATCAACCCCGGCAAAAATCTCAGACCGCCGAAAACCGCTTATCCAGATACTCAATGATCACCTTGGACTCATACATCCAAGTGGTCTCGCCATTTTCTTCGATGCGCAGGCAAGGCACCTTGATCCGGCCGCCCTGTTCCAGCAGCGTCTGGCGATCCTGCTCGTTGTTTTTCGCATCGCGCAGGGTCACGGGCACGTTGAGGCGGTGCAGGGCGCGGCGGGTCTTCACGCAGAACGGGCAGGCATGGAACTGATAAAGCGTCAGGCTGCGGGCCGCCTGGTCGACTTGCGCCTGGGCCTCGGCCGAGCGCTTTTTCTTGCCGGGGCGAGTGGTGAAATCGATGAAGATGATGAGCTGGCCCAGACCAACTCGAAGCGCTTTGACGATCACGGTGCAAGCCTCGAAGCAGGGAAGAAGAGGGCGCGCAGCTTACCTGATTTTTGCCAGGCGAAAAAAAACCGGCGATCAATGCCGGTTTTCTTGATGCATCGCGTTACTTGATCAGGCTGAGGAATTCCATGCGGGTCGCCGCGTTTTCACGGAATTCACCGAGCATCACCGACGTGATCATCGAAGAATTCTGTTTTTCCACACCGCGCATCATCATGCACATGTGCTTGGCTTCGATCACCACTGCCACGCCCATGGCCCCCGTCACCTGCTGGACCGCATCGGCGATCTGGCGGCTGAGGTTTTCCTGGATCTGCAGGCGACGCGCATACATATCGACGATACGCGCGACTTTCGACAGGCCCAGCACCTTGCCACTCGGGATGTAGGCCACATGGGCCTTGCCGATGAAAGGCAACAGGTGGTGCTCGCACAGCGAGTACAACTCGATGTCCTTGACCAGCACCATTTCGCTGTTGTCGGAGCTGAACAAGGCACCGTTGGTGACTTCTTCCAGGGTCTGTTCATAACCGCGGCAAAGGTACTGCATGGCCTTGGCAGCGCGCTTGGGCGTGTCGAGCAGGCCCTCGCGGGAAACGTCCTCGCCGAGTTGGCCGAGGATCGCGGTGTAATTCTGTTCCAGTGTCACAGAGGCTGATTCCATAAGGGTTTCAGGAGGGTACTTGTTCTGTCTGTACCAATTTTGTACCAATCAAGCTGTTTTCGAGTTTCCCGAGTTCGCCCCAGTCGGTGCTGGAGTTGATCCATCGGGCATAGGTCGAGAGCAACATCTGAACGCTGTGACCCAGCTGAGTGGCAATAAACGCAGGGTTCATACCCGCCATGAGGCACATGGTAGCGTATGTGTGTCGGCAGTTGTATTGCCGGCGGGCGCGAATCTCCAATTCGGTCAGCGCCGCCTGGAAGTGCTTGTCGGTGACGCTGGACTGCTGGATGAACTCGAAATTTTTTGTGGGTGGGAACACATAGGGCGATTTCGGCTGCTTCCTGCGGCTCTGTTTCGCACGCTGCTCGGCGATTTGCTCCGCCACCTGAATGGCGTGCAGGGCACGGCTGTTGAGCATGACTTGCCGTTCATTGCGGGTTTTGGTGCGCTCCTCGATCTTATAGTCCGCGACGATCCGACACACATTGGCTAGGCGCTTGTCCTTGTCTACCTCGCCCCAGCGAAGGGCTGCTATCTCGCTAGGGCGCATTCCGGTATAGAAGGCGAACTCGAAGTAAGCCGCGTAGATCCGCATCGAATGGGTCAGCGTCTTATAGAGGTGTTCGATGATGGCGTTGGCTTCCGCCACTGTGAAGGGGTCGATGGGCTTTTTCGTTTTCACGGGAAGTTCGATGGACTCGACCGGGTTGCGATTGATCAGCCCATCTTTAACGGCGGTACTGAACACTGTAGTGAGTCGCTGGATTGCCGAGCGCTTAACGCCCGGCGATTTCCATTCAGTGCTGGCTACGATTTTGCGCAGCAGCACCGAGGTGATGCTATCGACGGGTAGCAAGGCTAGGTGAGGCATCCAGTACAGATTGAGGGATGCCCGGTAGTTCTTGCGTGTGCCTGCTACGACCTCCCGACTGTTTAACCATTCCTGGGCATACTCCCCGAAGCGGGGAGTAGCCGGGTAGGTGGCATAAGTGGAGTTGGGAAACAGCTCCGCATAACGTTGGTCGTCGAGAACGCCATGCTTGATCAGGCTGGTTACGTTAGCGCGTAGATCGGATGCCGCTTTAATGCCTTTCGGTGTCTGGGGATAGGGGAGGGTTTCGCAACGGCGTTGCCCGTTCCAGGTGAAGCGAATCCTGACGGACTGGCCGACAAATTCAACTCCGGTGGGCAATCCCATTGGCTTTCGAGCCATGCCTCATATCTCCTGATGCTGTAATAGATGCGGTTGTCGATGGTGTTCCAGACGCCTTTAGGGATGACCCCTCTGGCGCGTTTGCCTTGCAGAGCTCGGCGAGTCGTACCGACCAGCTCGGCCATTTTGTCCTCGGGAATCTTGTCCACTTGGTACTGCAGCGGTGGCGGATCCGCTGCGGTGTCGAAGTGCGTATACCCCAAGGCAGGCTGCGCGGGCGGGCGGTGCTGAGCTATCAGCGTGGCTTCAGGTGGTGCTGCCCGGCGCAGCCTTTCGTGGGGTATAAGTGCCTCGGCGGTGGCTTGGAAAGAAGCAGTAATGCCTGCTGCTGCGCAGCAGAGACTGTTGTTTACAGGCACGTCGACCCAACTGGCGCTGCGGAGCAAAGCGGCCTGGGATTGGGTGTGGTTCTGTACTTGCTTCATGCCGCTTTCCTCCGGTGTTCGATAGCGAGCTGGTCCATCAGGCGCTGGTGGTAGGTGAGCCGGGCTTCGGTGGGTGACCATGGCCGGATGCGTCCGGGCGCGGGTTCGATACCGACAAGGAAATCCCATGGGTCCGGATCGGGCGGCATCAGGTCGCGCCGTTCGGTGGTCAAGGCGATCAGGTCGGCTTGGTGCACGCTTGCGGGGAGGTCGTTCTCCAAGCCAAAGCGCTCGCAAATACGCCCCCATATGACGTCCTCGAATCCACGGTAGTAAGGCATCCACTCTTTGAGCGGCCGGGTCATGTCGCCCAGGTACGCCTCGGTGGCGTCGTGGAGCAGAGCGGCGAGCTTGTGCTCAGCCGGCACCAGATCCGCAACCAAGCAACTATGCTGGGCCACGCTGTAGAACTCGCGGGTGTGGCCGTTGAAGCGGCACAGGTGAGCCAGCGAGTGAGCAA
The DNA here is from genome assembly GCF_051132085.1 of Pseudomonas sp. R1-15. NCBI lineage: Bacteria > Pseudomonadati > Pseudomonadota > Gammaproteobacteria > Pseudomonadales > Pseudomonadaceae > Pseudomonas > Pseudomonas sp. R1-15. The sequence goes on from NZ_CP071660.1 coordinate 1,604,902, forward strand.
TGTCCCGCGGGTCGATCATGTCGGCATCGGGCTCGAACAGGTCAAAGCGTTTGCCGGTTTGGGTGAGGATCCAGTTCATGCTGCCTCCTTAACCAGGTCGGCGAGCAGCAGGGCGTTCTGGGTGTCCTTGTGCAACTTGCGCAGGGCGTCGTGGCCGATCAGTAGCAACAGCTGCCGGTCGAACTCTTTACGGAAACGAGTCACTTCACGCAGTTCGGCGGTGGCTTTGGCGTGTTGCTGGTGCAGCACGCCGGCATCTTGAGGTGAGAGGCGTAGCATCGGGCTATGACGGCTCATGCTGCGTTCTCCACTTTGGCCTGATCCAGCAGAGCGGCCATGCCCAGCGCTTTTTCGCGCAGGTCGAGCGCCTGCTGTGCCTGCGCCTTCGAACTCATGGCACGGAAGGTGTCAGAGGCCAGCCTAAGTTTTTCGGCGATCTGCATAAGCGTTTGGCGCTCTTGAGGTCCGAAGGCTTGGCTTTCTCTCAGCCGCTTCGCATGGGCTGCGAGGAGATTGTGATCGGCGCGAATGGATTGAAGGGATGCCTCCAGTTCACGAATGGTTTTCCCGTTGGCGGCGCGTTCGTTGTTCGTGCCCTCTTCTATGCCTTCGACGCGGCCATCGATGAGCCCGCCTCGGTAGCCGGTCCAGTAGATGAGACCGTAGCCTAGGATCAGGCCGATCAATGCGCAGATTTGAATTGCAGTCATGTGGTGTGCTCCAGATAGTTTTGGGTGGCTGGTGGTGGCAGCCGTTACGGTTGGGTTTCTTCAATTGCGTCGGCGTGGGTCTTCGCGTGGACTTCGTCGGCCTTGTACGCCTGGATGTCGATGAGTGCAGCAACGTGGCGGATGTGTGCGTACCTCAAGGCCTTACGACTACCGTCCAGGGTCGTAACTGGAAGCTGTATGCGTCCGCTGTTGATCTCCGCAGCAAATCGCTCAGCGTTGATATTGCGAAAGTACTGCACGCGCAGCTTTTCGAGGGGGATAAGCACGTCGCCGAAGGTGCGATACAGCAGCTCGATGGTGGCCGTCTCTGGTGCCGGCATCAGGCGCAGCGGATTTTGAGGCTGGTTACTCATGAGGTTTTTGGCTCTCCATGTGTTTGTGTCGGGCCGGGTGGTTCCAGGCATTCAGGCAATGGCGTTTGGTCAGCTCGCGCAGATGCTCCGGCACCTCAAGGAGCGCGGCGTTGCGCTCCTCTCGGGTGCGTAGGGCGATGATCTGGCGGGCGTATTCCCTAGGCCACGTCACGGTTGTCTGCCGGGATGGCAGGAAGGTCGAGGCCCAGTTGCTCCGCTAGCCAGGGGATGCCGGCCTGCCGAACACGTGTCGATTGGCTGTACTGCATGCCCAGCGTGTCGTGGTACCAATTGCTGTCCTTGACCCGAAGGTATTCACGGTCACGGACGGGGAACGCCGGCAGGTTGCGGTCGGTGAGCAGACCCTTCTCACGCATGAGCTTGATCAGGGCGGGGCGGGTCAGGCCGAAGTGCTTGGCGGTCTTTTCGAGATTGCGCTCCATGTCAGACCTCCTAAGCGGCGTGCGCGGCGGGTGTTGCCAGCGCAGCCAGGTGGTTGATGGATTCGCAAACCTGCTCGTACATCTCGGCGTCGGTGCCGTACACGGTGAAGCACTTGGTACGCGGGCTTTTAACGCCGATGCTCATGACTACGGTGATGCCCGAGCGTGTACGTGTCCGGTGCACGGCGAGCCGGATCGGCAGTTCAAAGCCCAGGTCCAGGTCGATAAACCCGCCTGTGGAAACCAGTCTGTAAACCTGTTTCCGCTGCTGGCTACTGAAAGCGCCGTACTCGCGTTCAGCATGTCGTTTCGACTGGGCGTCGCCTTTCAGGTCTGAAGGGCCGTTAACGGCCTCCTCGATGAAATCGGCGAGCTTCAGGTGTGTTTTTTTGGTGTTGGGCACGGTCAGCGTGTGACGCTCTGCGCCCAGCTCAACGGTGAAGGTGCTGTCAGTCTTGTTGCGTTCAACGTTCAACCGAAACGCCAACACATCGCGTCGATACAGACGTCGAAGGGTGTGATTGAAAGTTCCGCTCAGGTGCACCTGGGCGCTGAGCAATGTCAGTGTGCGGTTGTCGATCAGGAATTTGCTCATGCTGCTCGGCCTCCGTCGTTTGGATCGAAGGAAGTCGGTGCGGTACGGGCGTGTTGCTTGGGTTTAGACGGAATGAAGGTGCAGCCGTAGATGCGGGCCAGGCGCCTTACTTCGAAGATGCGGGATAGGTCGGCAACGGCCGGATGGACGTGCAGGGATGCTGTGGTGTGCATGGTTTTGCCTCGCTCTGTGGTGGAAGAGTGAGGCGAATATCACGTATCGTGCAATTATCGTCAAGACGTATCGTGCTTAAATATCACCAGTACTGTGTAAAAAGCGTGATGATTTCAAGATCCCGCCTACGAGATGGATCTCTAGGACGTCGCTTTCCGCAATATGAATAGAGTTGTGCTCGGCATTGACGCTGTCCAACCGATACATCCCGTCGCGCAAATAGATGAATTCCTTGATCATCGTACGTCCAGTGGTGGTTCGCACCATTACCTCGTCGCCGCTATAGAAGCTTTTGTTCGGCTCTACAAGTACGAATTCACCGTTTTTTATACGAGGCAGCATGCTGTCTCCGGTGACGCGAAGCCCATAAGCGTCGGGGTCGTCACTATGAATATTCAGGTAGCCGTCCCCATGTCCCGGGGGGAAATCCAAGGCTTCAAAATATCCTTCATTTCCAAGTTGTGCGTTTCCTACCACTGGGACTCTTCCTTCTCTAGCCCATCCCGCATTACTGCTTACAGGTTGTCCGTGATCCTTAGAACGGCCAAAGGCCTGCACGGAGCGATCTTCTGACCGGACGCGCCCCTGAATGGCATCAGGTAACGTTTCGAGTTCTGATCGATCACGTCCTGCTACTAGGTCAGGAAGAGTCACATCCAAAGCCTGAGCTAGCTTTTCCAGATCTTGTAGGTTCGGTTGGCGGGTTCCGCGCTCGTAGTTCCCTATCCGAGACTGGGATTCCCATTGACAAGCGTGGGCAAGATCTTCCTGAGTCATGCCCTTCGCTTTCCTGAGTTTTTTGATGCGTAGGCCTAATGTGTTCATGTGCTTTTTTTACCACGTAGTGAAATATTTCTTTTGCACTTTGCGTGTTGAAAAGTTCACGATTCGTGCTTAAGATGGGCGCGAGTCATCTGAGGTCAAAGTATGAACCGCATTGCTGAGCACAGAGAGAGATCCGGTATTCGACAGCGCGAACTGGTTGCTGCATTGGGTTGGACCCAAACCAGGGTTAGCAACTACGAAGCCGGTAGGCGCACCGCCGGTTTAGCGGAATGCCGGGCAATTGTTGCTGCGTTGAACAGGCTTGGATCTGTGTGCACATTGGACGATGTATTTCCTCCAGAAATCGAAGCCCCTCAAGCGGCATAGAAAAAAGGCGACCTAAGGTCGCCCAGTTCCTCCCGACACGCACCACCACAGCGCTGTCGGGTCGCGAAAAGGTAGGCGGGCACACCACATGCAAACCACCTCCCTTATCGCGCTTTCCCAAGGCTCGGAAGCCTTGGTGTTGCTGCCTTCTCCAGCACAGATTGGGCAGCTGTTGCGCCAGGGGTGAGCAACGGATTGTTCGCCCCGGCACGGTGCCGGTGTCGATCCCTAAGATCTAGCCGGCGTTTGGGCCCTTTCAAGCCACGCGGCAAATGTATCACCACTGCATGTCGCGCGGCACTGGCAACTTATAAGGATTAATGCCATGAGCCGAATCGCTCTGAGTTGCGTCGAACGAGCACAGCGGGAAGTTCTGCCGCTCGATCTGGCGCTCTACCATGCCGCACGGGACTACCCAGGCGGCGCCGCTGCAATTGCTGCCACCACCGGACGAAACCCCACCACGCTGCAGCACAAGCTGTCCCCCACGCACCCCAGCCACTCGGTAAACATTCAAGAGTTTGGCGAGATCCTCGAGCTGACAAAGGACAGGCGCATTCTGGATGCGGTGCATGCCTTGGTCGGCGATACGATCTGGCATGAGCTGTCTGAGGTGTACACCACTGACATGCCGGAAACCCTGACCATCGGCCTCGCCGAATATTTTCGACAGGTGGCTGATCTGGCTGATACCTGGGCCAAGAGCATTGGCGATGGGGTGGTCAGCGATCATGAGCTGGCAGCGATCCGCCTGCAGGTGTTTCGAGGGATCCAAGGGCTGCTGGGTTTGTTCAACCGGGCCACGTACGTCAACCAGACAACGCGGGGTGACGGCCGTGGCTGACATTGCTGATTTCGCCAATGACTTGGTGCAGGAGCGCATCGATCAGGCGCTTGCTGCACGCAGTGCATTCAAGCCGGCGTTGCCTGGACATTCGTTGTTGTTCTGTGAAAGCTGTGACGATCCGATCCCCGAGGCGCGGCGACTGGCCCAGCAGGGTTGCACGCAGTGTGTGAACTGCCAGTCCATTGATGAGATGCGAGAGGCTCGCCATGCTCGATGACGTGCTGAATCAATTTGCGGACTTCGGTCTGGAGCCCGCGCAGCCACTGCTTTACGGCAAGCTGACTCGATGCAAGACCGCGCTGGATAAGGGCAAAGAGAAAAACGGCTGGTACGTTCTACACGAGCACCACACCGAGAAAGGCGAAACTTTGATCTTCGGTGCGTTCGGCGACTGGCGTACAGGCGAAACGCAAAAGATCAAGGTGAAGCCCGGCCGGATGACGCCTGAAGAGCGTGAAGTCATGCGCGCTCGTCAGGAGGAAGCCAAGCGCAAGGCCGCCGAGAAGGCTGCCAACGCTGCCCGTCGAGCGGCTAACCGTGCTGCTGGTTTGTTCAAGCGGATGCCCGAGAAAGGTCGTAGCGCTTATCTGGATCGAAAGCAGATTGTAGGCCTCGGTGTTCGTTATGCCCCGCGCTCCGGCGCGGTTTTGGTGCCCATGCAAAACGCTCGGGACCAGATCGTCGGGTTACAAGTGATATTCCCCGAGAAGCAAGAGGACACTGGCCGCGACAAGTCTTACTGGCCCTATGGGATGGCGAAGGAAGGCGCCTTCCACCTCATTGGGCCGCACCCTGAACCGGGCGAGCCAGTGTTGGTGTGTGAGGGCTATGCCACCGGTGCGAGCCTGCACATGGCGACCTCGTTGACGGTCGCCATTGCCTTTGATGCGGGCAACCTCATGACGGTCTCCAAGGCAATGCGCGAGCGGTTCCCGGGGCGTCCACTAATCATCTGCCGGGATGATGACTGGAAAACCAAGCGCCCGAATGGCGAGCCCTGGAACCCAGGTGAGGAGAAGGCCAACAACGCGGCAACGGTTGTAGGTGGTCAGGTAGTAGGCCCGATCTTTTCGGGGGAGCGAGAGGACAAGTGGACCGACTTCAACGACCTGCACTGTGCTGAAGGATTGGAGGCGGTGCGCCGCCAGATTCTGGCAGTGGTCAAGCCACCTGCAGCGGGCGGCTGGAAAGACCAGTTGGCCCGCACGGAAAACGGCATGTTGATCGCGCACATGCAAAACGTAGAGCTGATCCTGGGCAACGACGAACGTTGGGCCGGTGTGATTGGCTTCAGTGCGTTCAGCTCCAAGATCGTCAAGCTGCGTGCTGCCCCGTATGGCGGCGGTGTCGGCGATTGGGCTGATATTGATGACATGCTGGTCATGAAGTGGCTCGCGCAACAGTACAATCTGCGGGTCAAGGCGAGCAGCGTTATTGAGGCTGTCAGTGTTGTGGCACATGACCATGCCTTTCACCCGGTACGCGATTATCTCAATGGCCTGGAGTGGGATCGGGTACCCCGGCTCGACACCTGGTTGACAGACATCATGGGCGTAGCCCCGACAGATTACAGCTCCAAGGTCGGTAAGCGCTGGATGGTGTCGGCGGTCGGCCGGGTGATGCAGCCGGGCTGCAAGGCTGACTCGGTGATGATCCTCGAAGGCGCGCAGGGCGCCGGTAAATCCACGGCCATGTCGGTGCTGGGTGGTGCCTGGTTTATGGATACCCCTTTCGCCTTGGGCGACAAGGATGGATTCCAGGCGATTCGCGGCAAGTGGATCGTTGAGCTGGGGGAGCTGGACAGTTTCAACAAGGCCGAGTCCACCAAGGCGAAGCAGTTCTTCTCCGCCTCGACGGACACTTACCGCGAGAGCTATGGCCGCAGAACGATGGACGTGCCACGCCAGTGTGTTTTCGTGGGTACGACGAACCAGGATGAATACCTGAAGGATGCCACCGGCAACCGTCGATATTGGCCGGTTGCTTGTACCAAGGTGGACCTTGATAAGTTGCGCGAGATCCGCGACCAGCTGTGGGCCGAGGCGATGTTTTGCTATCAGTCCGGCGATATCTGGTGGGTCAACCGGGAGGAGGCGCCGCTGTTCGCCGAGGCGCAGGAAGAGCGCTTTGTGGTGGATGAATGGGAAGGCCCGATCCTGTCTTGGCTCGAAGAGTCTCAGATTGGCGAGACCGCAACCGGCACCGACATTCTGCTGGGGGCGTTGAAGCTGGATTACGGCCACTGGGGCAAGCCAGAGCAGATGCGAGTTGGGGCGATTATGCACCGGTTGGGTTGGCGTAAGGTCCGGCTACCCGCGTTGCCTAAGAGCGGCGTTCGGCCATGGGGATACAAGAAGCCACAAGATTGGGGCAGGGCATCGAACCTGAAAGTGCAGCCGGTCAAGGAGCCATGTTTCGATGATTAAAGAGATCGATGCGCGGCTGCGTAAATGGGCCGAGGATCTGCATTGCGGCCTGAGTGCCGGCGGGCTCGCCGGTGGGAACATGGTCGCCATGATGATGGAGAGCAATGGGCAACTGATTCGAGGCCGGCGGGCGTTTCGTGCCCCGTTGGAGGGCTCGCTGGATATCGAGCTGATTGTGACCAAGCATCTCGATCCGCTGCATGTGCAGATCGTGCGTGAACACTACTGTAATCAGGACTCGGACATGCGCCTGAAGTATGCCCACTGCAACTGCGGGCGTGACACCTACTACCAGCGCCTGCACGACGCGCACCTGTGCATCTATTGGCTGCTGATGGGGGTCGCTGCTTGACCTTGTTTGCGTCCGTGGCTGTCCTACCGGCTCGCCTTGTCCCACTGCTGTTTGATGCAGTTGGACAAGCGCGGGCCGCGCTGTTGTTGAGCTGTCCTACTGTCCAGCCTTTCCGCACGTCCCGCCCATGTGTGAGCGTAGCGGGAGCGCATACGCGCCCATGGCGCGCACGCGTGCTCTTAGCTTTTTCTCTTTACGGGAGAGAAGAGAAATAAAGTAGGACAGTGGGGCAGGCCCCGATTCTAGGCGTCTGTAGCTGTCCTACTTCGACCCTAGATAGTGGGACAGGAAGGACAGCGCCAAAAGGCGCTGGAAGCCGCGATAACTATGCCCCGCCGCGCATTACCCGTGCATTACCCCCACATTGACCTTGCGTTGACCCCTTATTGATGGGGTGGCATTAAAACCGGCTTGCTGCCACCGGAATCGACCTGTAAAAAGTACTCATCTTCGATAGGTGCGACCGCATAAAGCGGCAGGCACTACACACCAAACCCGGCCCTTGCGCCGGGTTTTTGCGTTTAAGGGGCGGGGCAATGACGAACGAACAGCAAGCACTGGCAGAGATGCCGATCTGGTTAGTGATTCTCCTGGCCTTGGTTGGCGGCGTATCGGGGGAGATGTGGCGGGCCGACAAGGACGGGGCGCGGGGCTGGGCATTGCTGCGGCGCCTCGCCCTTCGATCCGGTGCCTGTATCGCCTGCGGGGTGACGGCGATGATGTTGATGATCGCCGCCGGCATGTCGATATGGACGGCGGGCGCCTTGGGATGTTTGACGGCGATGGCCGGCGCCGACGTTGCGATTGGCCTGTACGAACGCTGGGTAGCGAAACGATTGGGTGTCACCGAGGCATCAAGCAACGCGGGGCAGGGGTAGGGGGAGGGGAGTTTTCTGGGTCCTCCCCTTGGCCCGCCCCCTACACGGGTTACCGAACTCGCGGATTCCCTGCAGCTGAGTTTTTTGCAGGGATGTCCGTCTTTTCAAGGGGTTAGCGATGGGAAGAACAGTCAGCAAAGCCGAGTTGAGCGAGATCGTCGGCCGCGATGAACGCACGCTGACCCGTTGGCAGAGCGACGGCATGCCGGTAATCGAGTTCGGCCTGGGCCGGGGCAACGAAAACCAGTACGACACCGAAGCGGTGATCCAGTGGCTGATGCAACAGGCCGCGCTCAACGGCAAAAAAGAATCCTCTCGTGACCGGCTCGACCGGGTCAGGGCCAATCGTGAAGAGCTGGCGCTGGCCAAGGATTTGGGCGAAGTCGTAATCGCGGCGGATCTGATCGGACGCTTTGAGGCAATGATCACGGCAGCCAAAGTCGAGCTGCTCAATTCATTTCCGGATGAGTTGGCGGAGCAACTGTCGGCGCGCTACGGCGTTGAAGTTGACGAGCGCCTGATCGCCGACCCCATCGAAACCATCCTGAGGAGGCTGTCAGACTATGACAAGGATGATGCCCAGTCAGATGGAGATTCTGACGAACCGGACGATCCGGAGGGCCTTGAAAAAGACGGCGATTAACGCGCTGCGCGGCGCCTGCCGGAAGTGGGCACCGCCGCCGCGCATGAGCATTATCGAATGGGCGGAAAAATACCGCTGGCTGGCGCCAGAAGAGTCAGCCCGCCCCGGCAAATATCGCTTCAACGTCACGCCTCACCTGACCTGGCCCGGCGGCCCTCTGGAGGCGCTGGACGATCCAACGGTCACCGAGATCGTCGGCCGCAAATCGGCTCAGGTAGCCTGGACGTCGGGCGTTCTCGGTAACGCCCTGGGCAAGTGGATCGACATCGATCCGTCGCCAATACTAGTGTTGTTTCCCAAGGCCGAAGCCGCCAAGCAGTACGTGGGTGAGAAGCTCGAACCCATGATCGAGGCGACACCACGGCTTCGCAAGAAGGTCGATTTGCGCAGCCGCAAGTTGCAGCAGCGCCAAGACTTTAAGCGCTTCCCTGGCGGTTTCCTCAAGATGGTGGGCTCCAACAGCCCGGCCAGCGTGAAATCTACACCGGTACCGCGTGTAGCCATTGAAGAGCCCGATGACTGCAACCTCAACCTGCGCGGGCAGGGCGATAGCATCAAGCTCGCCAAGGAGCGTCTGAAAACCTTTCGCCGTTCCAAGATCATCATCGGCGGCACACCAACGATCAAAGGGCTGTCGGCGATTGATGCGGAGCTGGAGCTGTCAGACAAGCGCATCGGCTTGGTGACTTGTCACGAATGCGGCCAGGAACATGCGCTGAGCTTTGACAACCTTCACTGCGATGAAGACCCCGAGTATCACCACGAGGTCTACGGCAAAAAACGGCCGGAGAAGGCGTTCTATTCGTGCCCACATTGCGGTGCGATTTGGGACGACAACCAGAAGAACGCGAACCTCAAGCACGGGCGCTGGCAGGCCACGGCTGAGTTTCGCGGGATAGCCGGCTACATCCTCAATGAGCTGTACGCTACCTTTTGGGGCTCACGCTTCCAGGCGTTGATGGAGAAAAAGCTCCAGGCCGAACACGCAGCGGCGCAAGGCAACATCGGCCCGATGATTGCCTTTGTGAACAGCTCCAAGGGCGAAAGCTACGAGTACCAAAGCGACGCGCCCAAGACAGACGAACTGGAGAAGCGGGCCGAGCCATATGCCGAACTGACAGCGCCCAGGGGCGTGTTGTTGGTCACCGTGGGTGTGGATGTGCAAGGTGATCGTCTGGCGTTGGTCATCACCGGATGGGGGCGCGGCGAAGAGTCCTGGCGGCTCTATTGGGGTGAGCTACACGGCAACCCAATCGACCCCCACGACAGCGTCTGGCAGGAGTTGGATCGGGTCATCGCTCAGCCAATCCCTACCGAGGGCGGCGCGCACCTCGCGGTGTCGGCGGTCAGCATCGACAGCTCGGACGGTAATACAAGCGATGCCGTTTACAGCTATGTCCGTGATCGGCAGCGCTTCAACATCATGGCGATCAAGGGCGCTTCGATTGACAGCCGCGATAAGGAAATCTTTACCAAACCACCGCAGTCTGTGGACACATCGCAGGACAACACCAAAGCGGCGAAATATGGCCTGCGGGTGCACATCGTTGGCACGCACAAGGCCAAGACGCTGATCGATGGCCGTCTGCGCTTGAAGGGTATCGGACCGGGGCGCATGCACTGGTACAGCGAGATTCGTTCGGATTACTACGAACAGCTCACCAACGAAGTGCTGGCGCCGCATGCGCGTAACCCCAGCAAGATGGTCTGGCAGAAAAAAGCCGGGCGCCGCAACGAAGCCCTGGACTGCGAGGTGTATGCCCTGCACGCCGCACGTAGCTTGAAAACTCATCTGCTACGTGACCACGAGTGGGACCAGTTGGAACAGCAACTGATGCAGCCAACGCTGTTCAACACCGAACAACCGGTCGCACCGGTACCGCGCCGAGTAGTCGCTCGTGGGCGGGGCACCCGCAGTCGAGCGGGCTATTAAGGAAATCAACCATGACTGACGCACAACAGCGCCTAGCTGAAGTTAGGGCGGCAATTTCTGACGTCCTGAAAAAAGGTCAGCGCCTGCGCCGGGCTGATCGTGAAGTACAGCTGGCAGAGCTCAACAGCTTGCGCCTGCTGGAGAAACAATATGCCCAGGAAGTCGCCAACGAACAGGCTGCGCTGCGTGGCCGAGGCCGCAATCGTGTCTCGTATCTGGGGATTTGATCATGTGGCCATTCAGTAAGCGTGAAGGCCCGGCCGATCTGCTGATGCGCGAGGCCATTAAGGTGGCCAGGGCTTCGGTGGGCGGCCAGCAGATTGTTGCTCAGGGCGGTGGCGGCGGTGTTGAAACTCGCTGGCGAGGCGCTTCGCGCATGCTGCGCAGCATGGCCAGCTGGATACCTGGCCTCGGGAGTCCGCGACGAGACTTCAATCAGAGCGAGCGGCGAATGCTGGTGGCCAGGTCCAGGGACGCCATGCGTAACCACCTGATAGCCCGCGCTGCCATCACCCGGTTGCGCACCAATGTCGTGGGCACCGGGCTGGTGTGCCGCGCCCAGGTGGACCATGAGGCCCTAGGCCTTACCGAAGAGCAGGCAGATGAACTCAATGGCCGGTTGGACCGGCTTTGGTCGTTGTATGCCGATGATCCGAGGGAGTGTGATGCCGAAGCGACCCTCAATCATTACCAGCTGCAAGCCTTGGTCTTGGTGTCGTCGCTGGTCGCTGGTGATGTGTTGGTTGCCAGCCCGGATCAGGAGCGGCCGGGCTGTGTCTTCAGCACGCGACTGCAACTGATCGAGTCGGATCGGGTCGGCAATCCGAACGGCGGTATGGACCGGGTCAATCTGGTTGATGGCGTTGAGTTCGATTCGCTGGGCGCGCCCGTGGCCTATCACGTCTGTACTGGCTATCCCGGCGAGCATCTGGCCGGCAAGCCACTGAGCTGGGAGCGACTTACCGCGTTCGGTGAGGAGACAGGCCGACGGCGTGTGTTGCACGTCCTGGCGGACAAGGAACGTCCAGGTCAGAAGCGCGGGGCTCCCTACCTGGCGCCTGTGCTGGAGCCGCTGCAAAAGCTGGAGCGTTACAGCAGCGCGGAGCTTATGGCCGCTGTGATCTCGGCAATGTTGACGGTGTTCATCAAAAAGAGCTCTGATTTCCCAACCGGCAACCTGCCGATGACTGCGTTGGCGGACGAGCGCCCTGAAGGCGATGACACCACCGATGGCGAGCTGGCCCTAGGCGAGGGGGCCGTGATTGATCTCGGCGTTGGTGAAGAGCCAGTCGTAGCGAACCCAGGCCGACCCAATGCCCAGTTTGATCCCTTCTTCACCGCCGTGGTGAAAGAGATCGGCGCTGCCCTGGAGCTGCCACTTGAAGAGCTCTTGCTCCATTACAGTAGCAGCTACAGCGCGGCCCGCGCCGCCATGCTTCAGGCTTGGCGTTTCTACAGTCTGCGTCGTTGGTGGCTTGCCTGTGATTTCTGCCAGCCAAGCCGTGAGCTGATTATCGACGAAGCCGTGGCTAGGGGCCTGATCGACCTACCGGGCTACGGCGACCCAGCCAAACGTAAGGCCTACTGTCAGGCCATTTGGATCGGTCCGGCCCGTGGGGCTATTGATGAGCTGAAGGAAGCCAACGCGGCCGGTAAGCGCATCGAAATTGGCGTTAGCAACGAAACCCTCGAAACAGCGGCCATGACCGGCGAGCCCTGGCAGCAGGTGTTCCGTCAGCGTGTACGGGAAGTGGAGCAACGCCGCGCTAAAAACCTGCAGGCCCTGCCCAAGGGCGGGCTGGAGAACCCGCCCGACCCTAAATCCGAAGAGGACTGAATATGCCTCGAGCACTTGAGCTGGCTGCGTCGCAGCCCTGGCTAATGCTGCCTGACGCCCTGGATAGCTTGCTGACCATCGCCGACCGCATGGGCGATCCGATGGCCCTGGCAACCCGGCGCGGCGAGCGGCTTGAAGATACCCGTAAAGTCACGATGCGAAACGGCGTGGCGGTGATTCCCATCACTGGGCCAATCTTTCGCTACGCAAACATGTTCACTGAAATCAGTGGCGCTACCAGCACCCAGGTCCTGGGCACGGACATCCAGCGAGCGCTGGACGATCCCAAGGTCCGTTCGATTGTGCTAAACATCGACAGCCCAGGCGGTGTTGCCTCCGGCATCAATGAACTGGCCGAGATGATATTCGCGGGTCGAGAGCGCAAGCGGATCGTCGCGTACATCGGCGGCATTGGGGCCAGCGCTGCGTACTGGATCGCCTCGGCAGCGCACGAGATCGTCATCGACGAAGCCAGTCTGGCCGGGAGCATCGGCGTTGTCGTTGAGGCTGTCGTTGAAAGTGACGCTGCCAACGGTCGCAAACGCTATCAGATCGTTAGCAGCAACGCCCCGAACAAGCGGCCCGATCTCGCAACCGAAGAAGGGCGCGCCAAGATCGGTGAAACCGTGGATGCCCTCGGTGAAGTCTTCGTCGGCAAGGTGGCGCGAAACCTGAGCACCGACGCCGCCAAGGTCCCCGCAATGGGTGACTTCGGCGGATTACGCGTCGGAGCCGCCGCTGTTGAGTCGGGTCTGGCCCATCGGTTGGGCTCGCTTGAATCCCTCATCACCGAACTGGCCAAACCGGCCATCACTGTCCCAAGGAAAACCACCATGACCACCGTACATACCACGGCGGAGCTGCGTACTGCGCTGGCCGCCGGCACTGATCCGAACTCCATCGAAATCGCCCAGGCCCAGCAGCCCGACCTCGGCGCCATTCGAGCCGAAGGCGCCGCTGCAGAACGTGATCGCATCAAGGGCATTAACGCCCTGGCCAGCAAAGGCTTCGAGAAAGATATCGAAGCGGCGATTGACGCGGGCACTACGGTCGAGGCCACAGCCTTGCAATTGTTCAAAGCCGCCCAGGATCGCGGGATTTCCCTTTCTGCGATCAAGAACGATGCACAGGGCGTCACGGCTACAACCCCAAGCGGTGATGGCAAGCAGGGCGAACGCCAGGCAGCCGTCAGTGCAATCGTTGCGGGCGCTTCGCGCCGCTGACAGGAGACATTCATGAGCAACCCGGAACGTAAAACCTACCAGCCGAGCCACCTTTCTGCCGGTGACTTTCCCATTGCAATGGACACCGGCTTGATCGCAGCTGGCCAGACCCTGCTGCGGGGTTCTGTCCTGGGGCAGGTAACCAGTTCGAAAGAGTTCGTGCTGTGCAAAACCGCTGCTGAAGACGGCTCTCAGGTACCTTCGGCCATCCTCGACGACGACGTAGACACCACGGGCGGGGCCAAGAGCGCGCCCGTTCGTTTGACGGGTCAAGTGCTGGGCACCCAGCTCCACCTCGGTGAGGGCCTGACCTTGGCTGCGGCCAAAGCCGCTCTTCGACCTTTCTGCATTTTCATCCGCTGACCGGAGCATCTGATGACTGATATTTTTGACACCCTCACCATGCTCGAAGCCGTTGAGCAGATGAATACGCCTCGTCGCTTCTTGATGAACACTTTCTTCAACGGCGGCAACCCCGTTACCTTCGGCACCGAGGCGGTGACCATCGACATCATCAAGGGCCAGCGCAAGATGGCGCCTTTCGTACACCCGTCGCTGCCCGGCAGTGTCTCGCTGCGTAACGGCTTCAGTTCTGAGACGTATAAGCCGCCCTACATCCAGCCCAAGCGCGAGACGCGAGCAGAACAAATCCTCAAGCGTGCTGCCGGCGATAACCCATTCTCCTCGCGGACTCCCCTGGAGCGAGCGGGCGAGCAGTTGGGGCGCGACCTGATCGACCTGGACGACGAGATCACTCGCCGTGAAGAGTGGATGTGCGCCCAGGCGCTGAGCACTGGGCGCGTTCGGGTGCTGGGCGATGGCGTCGATGACACCATCGATTTTCTGATGGAGGACAGCCACAAAATCGTGCTGGGGGCCGGGCGTTGGAACACGGCGGACTCCGACCCTATTGCCAACTTGCGGCAGTGGAAGCGCCAGATTGCCAAGGATTCCGGGCGCACCGGCAACGTCGCTGTGCTCAGTGGCGAAGCCCAGGATGCTTTCCAGCGCAACGAGACAGTGTTGAAGCAACTCAACTCTCGCCGGGTGGACATGGGCGTGATCAAGCCTGAAGAGCTGCCAGATGGCGTGACCTATCTTGGCTATCTGAACGACCCCGGCATCGACCTGTATGTCTACGACGAGTGGTACCTGGACGATGACGGTGACGAACAGCAGATGGTGCCAAGCGGCGGCTTGATGCTGGGCTCGACCTCGACTCGAAACGCGATGCTGTATGGCGCGATCAAGGACATCGAAGCCATTGAAAGTGGCCTCGTCGAAGCGGCCCGTTTCCCTAAAAGCTGGGTGACTCAGGATCCAAGCGCACGGTGGTTGAAGCTGCAAAGCGCAGCCCTGGCCGGGATGCTGGAGCCCAATGCCTTCGTCTTTGCAAAGGTGGTGTGAGATGGCCGCGAAAGTTGAGTACGTAGTGATCGAAGGCTGTGTGCAGGACGGTGCCAAGCTGGTGCGAAAAGGTGAAGTGTACGTTCCGCCCAGCACTGAGATCCGGGATCTGTTGCTCGAAGAAGGCGTCATTGCCAAGCGCGGCAAGCTGGAGTCCGGATCCGCCGCATCGGATGACGGAGATAGCTGATGGCTTTCCGTGACCAGGTGGCAGCGATGGATGCGCAGTTACTGGATGTCCTGGGCGACGAGGCTCTGGTCGACGGTCGCGACTTACCAGTGCCGGGATTCTTCGCGGCGCCCTGGTTGCAACCAAAGGTGGGAAGGATCAATACCGGTATACGCGAGCCAGTGTTCGCCGTCCGTATTGTTGATGCCCACCTCATTTCGGATGGCCAGTTAATCACTGTCCAACTGATGCCAGAAGACGGTGGCGGGCGTTATGTCATCGTCAAACGTGAGCCGGATGGCACCGGTTGGGTCAACTTGATTCTTCGGGAGGTGCGATGAGCGTCGGCAGTCATGTCAAATCCTCGGCCAGTTCCGGTCTGTTCACGCTGCAACTGGCTCAAGCCGATAAGGAGGCGTTCTCCGACTTTGCCGCTCTTGTTCCACAAGCCGCCCGTGCAGCTCAACGGCGAGCCCTGAATAAGACGCTGCGTTGGTTGCGCACTCACGTTGCACGAACGGTAGGCCGGCAAGCTCGAATCGCCATCGCCGCTGTGCGTCAGCGACTAAAGGCTTACCCAGTCAACTCCAACGAGCAAGCCAAGTTGTGGTTTGGCGTCAATCCCATTGAGGCCAGTCGCGCAGGCAGGGTACGACAGGGCCGCTCTGGCGTATCTGTCGCGGGTCGCAAGTATCAGGGGGCGTTCTATAAGACCGTTTATGGCGGCGCGCCTGACATATGGATTCGTACCGCCAGTAAACACTTCAGAGCAAGCGACTATCCCGACAGTGACGTGTCAGGCGGCGGTGGGCCAAGTTCGGGCTGGATTGCCGAGAACGGCAGCCGCTATCCACTGGCCAAGGCCAAAATATCGCTCGACGACGTGCGGCCTCACTTTGAGGAATGGTCGCGTCGTGCGCATCAGCGACTGCTTGAGATCCTGGAGCAGGAGATGAATTTCGAGCTGCAAAAATACTTGAGGAAATCAGCCCATGTCTGATCCCATCATTCCTCTCGGCCATCTTTACTCAGCCATCGAAGAACAGATCGCCCAGGCTATCCCCGGCTTGGCATACATCTGCACCATGCCTGACATGTTGCAGCACGTACCCATTCCCGCTGTGGTGCTCGAACTGGTCGAACTGGAGCCCGGTCGGGACCCCGGCACTGGCGAAGTCGGTGTCGAGGCGCGATTCGAAGCACGCATCATTGTCGGCAGCGATCACGAACGCTGTCAGCAGGTAGCGGCATTCATCGCGGCTCAGCTGATTATTTTGCTGCGCATGCAGACGTGGGGATTGGCGGTCGAGCCTGCAGAGTTCATCCAGGCATCACAGGACTGGACCCGGCCGGAGCTCGACAGCTATGCGGTGTGGGTCGTCGAGTGGACCCAGGGCATTTACCTAGGCAAGGAAGAGTGGCCGTGGCCGAATCAACCGCCGGGTACTTTACTCTGGGGCTTCAGCCCAGACACTGGCCCTGGCAGCGAAGGAAGCTATCAGCCACCGGAGGAAATGGCATGAGCTACCCCAGCGCGCAGCATGACCGCATGCTGGCCGGCCTGGTCAAGGATTGTTATGTGGTCGCGCTGGATCTGACCGCTTCGCCACCCGCATGTCGGGTGTCGGATGGGGACTGGGTCAGTGCCTGGGTGCGATGGCACAGCATCGCAGCCGGCAAAGCCCGTCATTGGCGAGCGCCCAGCATGGGCGAGCAGGGAACTCTGGTAAGTGCCAGCGGCGATGTGGCGCAGGGCACATTTATCCCCGGCCTCTATGGCGATGCCGGGGCACCGCCGGACAACCGCGACCACGTCGAGGTATGGCGTTTCGAGGATGGGGGCTCGCTGGTCTATGACTGGCAGGCCGGCACCTACACCATCACCGTGCCAAGCGGTACCGTGACGATCAAAGTCGGCGGAACCGAAGTGGTCGTAACGGACAGCGAGATAAACGCCACGGCAGGCGATATCACCCTGACGGGCAATGTGCTGATCAACGGCCCGTTGCAGGTCACGGGCGATATCAACGGCGGCGGAAAAATCATCGATACCGGTGGCAACACGCCGAACCACAAACACTGACTCCGACATTTATCCACAGCCCGCCAAGTGCGGGCTTTCGCATTTCTGGAGCTACCCAAATGAGCAAAACGCGAACAGACACCGAGCGGCCAACTGCCGTCGCGACGGTGCCTGAGCCCGTCCAAACCGAGTCGTCGGCCCCCATCGGACCGGCACGAGTGTTTCGTGACACCCGATACACCTCACGCACGCTGATCATGCCGGACGGCAGCAGCTTGCCGATCATCGCCGGCCAGGTCACAGCCTGCGGCGATGATCAATACGCCTTTCTCAAGGCCCACCCGGATATGCAACAGCTGACGGAGTAATTCCATGATCGGAGTGGACCGTCGCACGGGGCAGCCGCTGTCCGGGCAGGCGCATTTGCGGCAGTCCATTGAGGACATTTTGAGCACGCCTGTCGGCAGCCGCCGCATGCGGCCAGAGTACGGCAGCCAAATGCGTCGCTATGTCGACCTGTCAGTTAATGAGGGCTGGAAAAGCGCGGTACAGGCCGAGGTTGCTCGTGCCCTAGGGCGCTGGGAGCCCCGTTTGAAGCTTGAGCGTGTCCGGGTCGTTGCGGTGGTGGATGGACAGATCACCTTGCAACTGACGGGCTCTTACATTGGTGATGGCGTGGTGCTGGAGGTGAACGCATGAGCACTATCGACCTTTCGGCATTACCGGCGCCACAGGTGCTGGAGAGTCTGGATTTTGAAGAGCTGTATCAGGGCGAGCTGGCGACGTTCCGCGAGTACATGGGCGACAACTGGACCGCTTTCCTTGAAAGCGATCCGGTGACCAAGCTGCTGGAGCTGGGCGCCTATCGACGCATGCAGAATCGGGCGAGGGTCAACGACGCGGCCAAGGCACTGTTTGTGGCTCATGCCACTGGTGCTGACCTGGTGCAGTTGGCCGCCAACGTGAATCTTGAGCGCCTGGTCATTCAGGCTGAGGACTTGACCGCCGTGCCGCCAGTATCGGCGGTGCTGGAAAGCTACGACGCACTGCGCGAGCGTATCCAATTGAGGTACGAAGGGCTGACCACTGCCGGGCCACGGAACAGTTACATCCTGCATGCCCGTAACGCCTCGGGCCTGGTGGCCGATGCCACGGCCGAAAGCCCGGCGCCGGCCGAGGTGGTCGTGACGGTGCTGTCCCTGGAGGGCGATGGTACGGCCAGCCCCGAGTTGTTGGCCGAAGTCGACACTCACCTCAACGACGAGGATCGGCGGCCTGTTGCTGATCGGCTGACAGTGCAGGGCGCCGAGATCCTGCCTTATCGAATCGATGCCGTGGTGTACATGGCCGGTACAGGCCCTGAAAACGAGGCAGCACTTGCCGAGTGCAATGCGCGCTTGCAGGCCTGGATTAACCCCCGGCGCCGCTTGGGCGTTGAGGTGGCCCGTTCGGCGATTGATGCACAGATCCACGTCAGCGGCGTGGCCCGAGTCGAGATTCCTGGATGGGTAGACATCCGTCCAACCAAGGCCCAGGCAGCGTGGTGCGCGGGGTTCACCATAAAGCGGGGTGGTAAATGAAAAGTTTGCTTCCCCTCAACAGCACTCAGCTTGAGCGGGCCATTGAGGCGGCTATCGACGAAACAACGGAAATACCGCTCAGAACCCTATACAACCCGGACACCTGCCCGGCGCACCTGCTTTACCAACTGGCTTGGGCCTGGTCCGTGGACCGCTGGGACGAGGCCTGGCCCGAAGAGGTCAAGCGCTCGGTGATTCGCTCTTCGTTCTACGTCCATGCCCACAAGGGCACCATAGGCGCCTTGCGCCGTGTGGTGGAGCCGTTCGGCTATCTCATCGAGGTAGTGGAGTGGTTCAAGACTCAACCTATGGGGGTGCCGGGAACGTTCGCCTTGAAGATCGGTGTTTCCGATGAAGGCATCAGCGAAGAAACCTATCAGGAACTGACGTGGCTGATCGATGACGCCCGGCCGGTCAGTCGCCACATGACCGGATTAGCGATCAGCCTCGAAACCCGAGGGAAATTGAACATCGGTGTTGCCCTGTATGAGGGCGACGAAATCGACGTGTACCCGCCGATCCTGCGTGACATTGAAGTCACCGGATCCATCGGCGTGGTAGGGCGCGAACACACCATAGACACCTTGGACGTTTACTAATGATTGATCAGACCTCGCAATTTTTCGCGATTCTCACGAACGTGGGAGCGGCGAAACAGGCGAACGCCGATGCCCTTGGCGTTCCGTGGAAACTTACCGAAATGGGCGTGGGTGACGCCAACGGCACCGACCCGGTTCCAAGCGCTGCGCAAACGTCTCTTATCAACGAATGGCGCCGCCGACCGCTGAATCAGCTTTTTATTGACCCAGTCAATCCGGCGGTGATTGTCGCCGAGCAAGTGATTCCGGCCGATGAGGGTGGATACTGGATTCGTGAAATCGGTCTGTACGACGCTGACGGGGACCTGGTGGCGGTCGCGAACTGCCCGCCGAGTTTTAAGCCGATCATGTCGCAGGGCTCGGGCAGGACCCAAGTCGTTCGGATGAACTTCATTGTCAGCAGCACGGGCAACATCACGTTGAAGATTGACCCTTCTGTGGTGTTGGCGACACGGGAGTTTGTCGAAAGACGAATCCAGGAAGAACTGAACAAACTCGATAACAAGCAGTCGGTGCGCGTAGCGACCACGGCCAATATAGCGTTGACTGGGCTTCAGACCATCGACGGCGTGAGCCTGCTAGCAGGCGACCGGGTGTTGGTGAAGAATCAAGCGGCCTCCAAGGACAACGGCATCTACATTGTTGGCGTAGCGGCATGGCAGCGTGCGCCGGATGCTGACAGCAGTGCTGAAGTTACCTCGGCGATGATTCTGTCCGTTGAGCAAGGCGCTACGCTGGCCGACACTCGGTGGCAGTTGGTAACGGATGGGGCGATTGTCCTAGGTACCACGTCGCTGACTTTTCAGAACATCACCCAGGGGTTCGCAACCATAAATTCCCCGGCGTTGGTGAACCCAACGGCAAACACTCCGCCTCAGTTTGATAACTCGAAGGCGCTGGCCACTTCCGAGTTTGTAAAGAGGATGGGGCTTGAATACCGGGATTACACCAACTACACGGCGACGACGACACTAACCGCCGCTGACATTGGCAAAGTGGCTGCGTTTGGTAGCGCTGGGTCAGTGACCGCCACTCTCCCAACTGGCGGGCTAATTCCACGGGGAGCGGTGGTCAAGATACTGTGCAGCATGGGCGCGGTAACGGTAAAGGCCGCCGCTGGCGATTCAATCGATGCCATTAACTTCGTCGGCAACATCTCCATGGCTCAAGGTGATACCGCCGAGTTTATTCGCATCGACTCGCTGTGGCGGCTAATGGGCGGCAGTGTCTCGCTGAAATACGCGGCCGTCATGTCTGGCCCCAACTGGACCACCCCGGCGCAATTCGACAACAGCAAATTGTTGGCAACTTCAGAGTTCGTACAGCGCGAAAAGGGCAGTTTTGCCAGTAGTGCAGGGATTGCAGGAGGCAATGTCACCTTAACGGCGGCGCACGTCGGCACACGAATTGAAATGTCAGCAGGCGGCACGTTGACATTGCCGAAGGCAAGTACCCTACCCAAGGGGGCGGCAATTCTTATTACGACTTCAAGCGCGGTCGATGCGGCCAAGTTGGCGCTGTTGGCAGGTGACTCACTGGCTATCAATAACGTTTCCGTCCCGACGCCTTACACCATGGCCGTTGGGTCTGACATTTTGCTGGTGTCGGACGGTGCGATGTGGCGTGCCCACGCAAGCCTTGAATGTCTGAGATCGTCATCGTTGTTTGCAGCGATCTTCGGAGCTAACGGCCACCAAATTTTGCCCAGTGGCTGGACGTTCAAAATTGGACACGCATCAACGGACACCGCAACAGGAACAGTGCCGGTAACTTTTCCGACTGCATTTCCTACAGCTTGTATGTTCGTGGGGGCCATGTATGCCGGGGCCAGTGGGGCACCGAATCCAAGCGTTTGTCAGTGCGGACAACCGACCCGTACAGGTTTTACGGGCTACATAACGAGTGTGGCGAGCAATAGTTCGTCTGTAACTGTGGGTGGCTACAACTGGCTAGCCATTGGCTATTGAGGGTACCTATGTTCGCTAAATGGATTGAGGAAGATGGTCGATTTGCCTTCGAGGTAACGGATAACGGGGGCATCGAAATATCTGAAGAAGATCACGCAGCACTATTCGAGCGGCGCCAGGAGGTCAAGATCATTGGAAAGGGTGCTGATGGCCGACCGGAGTTGCAGGACCCGCCACAGCCGACCGTAGAGGAGCTAGCGGGTATCGAGCGGGCTTGGCGTGATAATCAACTTTCGCTTACTGATGGGGTTGTGACACGCCATCGCGATGAACTGGAAGAAGGCGTAGAGCCTACATTGGCTGCCGACCAATATATCGAGCTTCAGGCGTACCGTCGCGCGCTTCGCAACTGGCCGGAAGCGGGCGAGTTCCCGTTGATTGATCATCGACCGCCGCCGCCCCTTTGGCTGGCTGGCCAGGTCCAATAAGCGCCCCGCACTGACGGGGCGTTTTCTTTTCCGCTTCACCAAAAACAAGGCCTCGCACTGCGGGGCTTTTTCGTATCTGGAGAATCTATGAGCTTCTTTCACGGCGTTACCACTACGAACGTCGACACCGGCGCTCGTGTCATTGCGTTGCCTTCGTCCTCGATCATTGGACTGGTTGATACCTTCGTGCCGGCGCCGGCCTACAGCGCGCAGCCGAATGACCTGGTGGTGATCACCAATGAGCGCGAAGCAGTGGCAGCCTTCGGCGCCGACTCGGCGATCACCAAAGCCTGCAAGGCCATTTACACCCGGGCCAAGGCGGTGATCGTCGCCTGTGGTGTGGCCCAGTTGGCCGATCCGGCTGCACAGACCTCGGCAATCATCGGCGGCGTTCTGGCTGACGGCAAGCGTACCGGCCTACAGGCGCTGCTGGACGGCAAGAGCCGGTTCAACGCGCAGCCGCGGCTGTTGGTAACGCCCAAGCACAGCGCGACACAGGCTGTCGGTACCGCGTTGGTCGCGCTGGCCGACAAGTTGCGAGGGCTCGCCATCCTCGACGGCCCGAACACCACCGATGAGGCGGTGATGGCTTACGCCGAGAACTTCGGCGCCAAGCGGGCGTACCTGGTTGATCCAGGCGTGCAGTACTGGGACACCACGGCGGACGCCACGGTCGATGCACCGGGCTCGGCCTGGGTGGCTGGCTTGTTTGCCTGGACCGACAGCGAATACGGCTTCTGGGCTTCGCCTTCGAACAAGGAGTTTGTCGGTATCACCGGCACCTCTCGCCCGATTGAGTTTTTGGATGGTGACGAAACCTGCCGGGCCAACCTGCTCAACAACGCCAACATCACCACGATTATCCGTGATGATGGTTTCCGCCTTTGGGGCAACCGCACGCTGTCGAGCGATCCGAAGTGGGCGTTCGTCACTCGCGTACGGACGATGGACATCGTCATGGACGCGATCCTCTACGGCCACAAATGGGCGGTCGACCGTTCCATCACCGCGACTTACATCAAGGACGTGACCGAAGGTCTGCAAGCGTTCATGCGCGACCTGAAAGCCCAAGGCGCAATCATCAACTTCGAGGTGTATGCCGACCCGGAGCTGAACACGGCCAGCCAGCTGGAACAGGGCAAGGTGTATTGGAACATCCGCTTCACCGATGTTCCGCCGGCAGAAAACCCCAACTTCCGCGTAGAGGTCACCAATCAATGGCTGACCGAAGTGCTCGACACCGCCGCTTAAGGAGCGACCTCAATGGCAATGATTCCCGAAACCCTGGCGAACCTGAACTTGTTCGCTGACGGCGTCAGCTTCCAGGGCGATGTGCCGAGCCTGACGCTGCCCAAGCTCACGCTCAAGATGGAAGAGCATCGCGGCGGCGGCATGGATGCGCCGGTCGAGCTGGACATGGGCATGGAAAAACAGGAAGCGAACTTTACTACCACTGGCGTACGCCGTGAGTCGTTGAAGTTCTTCGGCTTGGCCGACGGCACGGCGTTCAACGGTACGTTCCGAGGGGCCTATAAAGGGCTCAAGGGCAAAGTCACGCCGGTCATCGTCACCCTGCGCGGCACGTTGAAAGAAGTCGACATGGGCGACTGGAAACCGGGCGACAAGGCCGAGATCAAGCACTCCATCGGGCTGACGTACTACAAGCTCGAAGTGGACGGCCGAACCGTCTACGAGATCGACCCCATCGGCATGCGCCGCGTAATTAATGGCGTTGATCAGCTGGCCGCGCAGCGTTCCGCCTTGGGCCTTTAACCCTTCTTGATATCCCGCCTGGCGAGTCGCCTGGGCGATGGTTCCTCTGTTTAAGGACACACCTCTATGAGCAGTACTGCAATCCCAAGCTGGATGACCCTGAGCGCTGACCGCGTCACCGTAAAACTGACTGTGCCATCAGAAGCCAACGGCGTGCGTGTCGATACGCTGAGCCTCCGAACACCGACCGTGCGTGACCTTCGCATTGCCCGCCAGACAGCGCCCAATGATGAGGAGCAACAAGATCTGAACTTGTTCGCCTCCCTGGCCGAAGTCGGGATTAAGGATCTGGATGGCTTGACGCTGAAGGACTTCAACCGCATACAGGCCGGCTATTTTCGCCTGGTGCGAGAAGATGAATTTCAACCCCAAGGTGCAGAAGCAACTGGCTAAGCGTCTAGCCGCCGAACTGAATTTTTCCGCCGCTGAAATTCTCGCCATGCCGTTCTCCGACATGGTCTGGTGGCTCTCAGACTGAAAAAAGGGGTAGACGATGGCTAGCAAACTGGCGTTATCGCTGGTGATTGGTGGCGCCGTCAGTTCGACGATGGCGTCTGCCTTCCGCACGGTCGATGGCCACATCAAAAAGCTGGAGGAAAAAGGCAGCAAGGCCAAGGTGCTCAAGAGCACCATTGGCGAAACCATCCGCCTGCGCGATGAATGGAAGCGGGCGCACGACACCGGTGCTGCTTCGGCGGATGGTCTGTTGCGCAAGCTCAACGGCAACCTTGACGCCCTGCGTAAACAGGGCGTGGAGGTGGGCAGGCTGGGGCAGGAGTACCAGCGCCTCGGCCGTGCAGCTAAAGCCGCCGATCTGCAGCTCAAAGGTCACCAGCAGCTCGATGCCGGCAAGAAAGGAATCACGTCGAGCATTGGTCAGGGTGTTGTCGCCACAGGCCTGGCGGCGATTCCGACCAAGGTCAGCGCGGATTATCAGGCGATCATCCGCGACATCGCGATCAAGGCGGATGTGGTCAACAAGCCGCAAGAAACACAGCTTAGCCAGACAGTAATCCAGACCTCTCGCGATACCGGCATGGCCCGTAACGACGTCGCAGACCTGGTGAACCAGCTGGTCGGTGCCGGTATGGACCTCAAGCAGGCCATGGCCTACGCGCCGACGGCGGCGAAGTTTGCCATCGGCCAGGGCGCCTCCGGCGTCGACACGGCCAGCATGATCATGGCGCTGCAGCAGAACGCCAAGATCACTGATCCCAAGGTGATGCAGCAGGCCCTGGAGGCCATTGCCTACCAAGGGCAGGCTGGTAGCTTCGAGGCCAGTGATATGGCCCGGTGGTTCCCGCAACTGCTGGCCAGCATGGAGAAGAACGGAAGCACCGGCATGGAGGCGGTCAGCTCCTTGGGCGCGATGCTTCAAGTCCAGATGAAAACGGCCGGCGGCTCGGACGAAGCGGCCAACAACCTGAAAAACTGGATGGAGAAAATCGGTTCGGGCGACGTGGTCAAGGCGTACAAGGACGCCGGCATTGACTATCAAGGCTCCCTGAACACTGGCATTCAGAAGGGCATGTCGACCCTGGAATCCAGCTTCGCCCTGGCGATGAAATACATCCAGGCCACCGACCCGGCGAAAGCCGCGAAGATGGCCGAGGCCCAGGCCAAGATCAGCAAGGAGACGGATCCGGAGAAGGCCAAGGCGGCGCTCGATGCGCTGGAGAAATCCCTACGTACCGGTGACCTGTTCGCCGACATGCAGGTCAAGGCAGCGCTCACGGCCTACTCGCAAAACAAGTCGCTGTACGAGCAGTTGAAAAAGGATTCGCAGTCTTCTGGGGGGATCCTCGATAAGAACCTGGCCGAGCGGCGCGAAACGTCGAAACAGATGTGGGACGAGCTAGGCCAGGCGGTTAGCGATGGCATGCGCAGCGTGGGAGACGCCATCCGCCCGGCGACCGATGCGGTCGCCCAGGGGCTGACCTCAATCGTGCGTGGGCTGACCAAGCTTTCCGATGGCTCGCAGCCGGTGGTGCTGGGCATTGCTGCCATCACCGCCGGCTTGTTGGCCCTCAAGACGGCCGCCAGCGCGGTGAAGATTGGCAAGGGGTTGTACAACATCTCGCGTGGCCGGGCGATGGAGCGAGGCGTGGGTGCCCTTGGTGATGCTGCTGCCAAAGCTCCGAAAACCGGTATCAAGACGGTGGATAAGGGCCTCGGCGTACTCGGTAAGCTGATGGGAGCGGGCAATGATTCCAGTGGGGGGCTGAGCACTGAGCCGCAACGTGTATTCGTCGTCAACGCCGATGCGATAGGTCGAGCAGGCTCTGGTCCAGGCTCAGGCGCCGACGGTGCAGGCAGACGTCAGCGTGGGCGACGTGGCCGCCGTTCCGGCATCGGGACCCTCCCACGTCGCCGATTGCCCGGCCGGGCGTCGAGCATCCCGTCCGTATCGGCTCCTGCCGCCGTCTCTATGATGCCAAAGGTTGGCCTGTTGGCTGCTGCGCCTATCGCCGCTGCAGCGGAGGCGGTGCCCGATGGCTCGCTCGGCCGTGCGGTTCAATCGTTCAGGGGCGTCACCCGAGCCACCAAGCGTCTCCCCGGCGGTTCGGTATTGGATGCCGGGGTGGGAGTTATCGATACCGCGCTCAATGCCACGACTCAAGACGAAAAAGCCGAGGGGTATGGCGGTGCTGCGGGTGGTTTTGCGGGCGCCCTGGCCGGCGGTGCAGCGGGGGCCGCGATCGGTTCGGTGGTGCCAATCATCGGTACGGCCATCGGCGGCGCAATCGGTGCCGCGCTGGGCGGCCTGGGCGGCGAAAGCATCGGCAGCTTCTTGGGTAAGTCCTGGTTTGGCAGTGAGGCCAAGGCGGAAGAGGCCAAGCCTCCCGAGGTCGCCAAGCCAGCTGATCCCACACCGCCCGTGCTGCCAAAGGTTGAGCAAGCTTTCAGCTTTGCGCCGAATGTCTCCATCACCGTCCAAGGCGATGTTAAAGATCCTGCGCAGCTGGCTCGGGAGCTGGAGCCGCATTTGCGTCAGCTCATGGAAGCTTTCTCTCGGGAGACGCTCGCTCGACAGTCGTCGAGCCAGTTGTTCGATGCCCCCCACGTTTAAGGAGGTGCCATGGCCTACATGGAGCAAATGCAATCGGTGCTGAAGTCGCTGCTTGCAGCGGGGGAGTCCGGCCGTACCAGTCTCGACGGGATGCTGGGTCCGCTCAACGGCGCCATCAGCGACATGACGGGCGCCGCCTCGGAGCTGGAAGGGGTGCCCTTCATTGGGCCTGCCATCGGCGCCAAGATGCAGCGGACCATGCGGGCAATCAACGCGGCGCAGTCCACCGTGGGCCAGGTGGCGGCGAAGTACAACCAAGCCGTCACCGCTGCCGGCCAAGTCCAAGAGCGGCTGGGTTCGCTCAAGGAGCAGGCCGGAAAGGCGGGTGCAGCAATTAATCGCATCGCTGGCCAGGTCAGCCCCTCGCTGAGCAACATCATGCCCACGGGTTCATTTGCGCCACAGCTGACGCCTGTGGCCGAGGCGGTGAAGCCGTTCCCGCACCTGCTGATCATGCAGCCCCTGGAGCCGAACTCGCAGCCGTACTACTTCAACCTGGATACGGCGGCTTTCGAGGAACTACGTCGGCAAACGTCGTTTCGTTGGGCAGGCCAGGAACGTCTGACACGCAGCATCGCTCAGCAGGCGGTCGGCCAGGGAGAGGACAAGATCAACCTTAAGGGCGTGATTTTTCCGGGCTTCAAAGGTGGGCTCAAACAGCTGGACACCTTGCGCACCATCGGGCGACGTCTGCAGCCGGTAAACCTGACTACCGGCTACGGCGAAGTGCTCGGCACCTGGTGCCTGCTCAACATTGAGGAAGATCAAAGCAACCTGCTGGCGGGTGGTATTCCGCGTAAGCAATCCTTTTCACTGGAGTTTGTGAGCTATGGCGACGACCTGCAGAACGTCTGACGGGGATCTATTGGACACCGTTTGTCATCACTACTACGGCCATCTGAATGGCACGGTGGAGGCCGTGCTCGCCGCCAATCAAGGCCTGGCCGATGAGCCTCAACCGTTTCGCGCTGGGGTGATCATCGTGCTGCCGGATCTGCCGGCGCAGACGCTGGAGGATATCCAGCTGTGGGATTAACCAGCACCGTCGCACGTCACAAGCCCCGCTCCGTGCGGGGTTTCTCTTTTCTGGAGTATCACCATGAAGCCGACCTATCGCATCGTTGCGGACGGCAAGGACATCACCGCGTTGATCAATGATCGATTATTGAGTCTGCGCACCTCGGACAAGCCGGGCATGGATTCGGATGACTTCGAGTTGCGGATCGATGATCGTGATCAAGCGGTTGCGCTGCCTACGCGGGGGGCGGGTATCGAGGTTTATCTGGGATATACCGGTCAGGCCCTGACCCGTCTGGGGCGCTACACCGTCGACGAGATCGAGTTGTCGGGGCCGCCTGACACGATGGTGATCCGGGGTAAAGCCAGTGACATGCGTGGCAGCGGCAAGACCGTGCGCAGTGGGTCTTGGGAAAACGTGCCCCTGCAGCAGATTGTCCGCGACGTAGCCGCTCGCAATGGTTGGCAGCCGGTGTGCCCGGTGCAAGCCAAGGTGCCTCGAGTCGACCAGCTCAACGAGTCGGATTACAACTTCATCACCCGCCTTGCCAAACAATATGACTGCACGGCTAAGCTGGCCGACGGCAAGCTGTTGGTCATGCCTCGGCAAGGTGGCCAGACAGCCAGCGGTAAGAACCTGAGCCCTGTGGTTCTGAGGCGCGCTGATTTGAGCCGCTATCAATTCCGTCTCGGCGACCGCAATACGCAAAAGGCAGTACGCACCAAGCACCAGGACAAAAAGTCCGGCGCGCTTAAGGTGGTCGAGCTGGACAACGACGACCTGCCGAACGGCCTGCCAGCGGTCCATACCGACCGGCATATCTACCCCAACAAGTCAGCCGCCGAGCAAGCCGCCAAGGCGCGCTTGGCCGCCTTCAATCGCAGCAGCGCCGGGGTTCGCCTGGAAATGGCCGGCCGCACCGATGTGTTTGCCGAACGGTCCATCATTGTCCAGGGCATCAAGCCCGGGCTTGATGGTGAGTATCTGGCTGAGGCGGTGGAGCAACTGTTCACCTCCAGTGGCTGGACCACCACCGTCGAGTGCAACGGTGGCAAGAAGGGCAAGGCCAATGCCAAAGGTAAGAAAAAGAAGAAGGAAGCCAAGCCGGTCAAGATCGTCCAGCTTTAGGCGCACTGAGCACCAGCCTCAAACACAACCGCAACCCGCCATCGAGCGGGCTTTTTTTGGAGCCCCCATGCCACTCACTGAGCAGCAATTACAGCGCATCATGCCCAACGCCCGCCGCCAAGCGGGCGTTTTTGTTTCGGCCCTGAACGCCGCCATGGCCCACCGACAGATTGACACGCCCAAGCGGCAGGCCGCATTCCTGGCCCAGGTTGGGCATGAGTCCGGCCAACTGCAGTACGTGCGGGAGCTGGGCGGCGATCAATACCTCAGCAAATACGACACCGGTTCGCTGGCTTCGAAACTCGGCAACACCCCCGAACTCGACGGAGATGGCCAGCGCTATCGTGGTCGCGGCTTAATCCAGATTACCGGTGCCCACAACTACCTACGCTGCAGCTTGGCGCTGTTCGGTGACGAGCGCCTGTTGCGTACGCCTGAACTACTGGAGCTGCCCCAATGGGCGGCCGAGTCGGCTGCATGGTTCTGGTGGGTCAGGGAACTGAACGTGCTGGCTGATCGTGATGAGTTCGAAATGATCACCCGGAAAATCAACGGCGGGCTCAATGGTCTGCAGGATCGCCTGCAGCTGTGGGAGCAACTGTCTTGGATGATTTATTTAGCCATCGTTTCCAGGGACAGCAAGACTCCCACAGCTCCAGGCCATGCAAAATCTGAGGGGATCTCCGTGATCGCACT
This sequence comes from Pseudomonas sp. R1-15, assembly GCF_051132085.1. Classification (NCBI taxonomy): domain Bacteria; kingdom Pseudomonadati; phylum Pseudomonadota; class Gammaproteobacteria; order Pseudomonadales; family Pseudomonadaceae; genus Pseudomonas; species Pseudomonas sp. R1-15. The sequence continues at coordinate 1,634,347 of NZ_CP071660.1, forward strand.
TTAGGCGACAAGGCCCTTCCACTCAGAACCATCCCGGATCATTGCGTTTAGACGTACCAGCAAGACACGCATGCATGCGATGAGCGCAACCTTGGCGCATTTACCTTTCTCGCGAAGCGCCTTATACCGGGCATTGAAGTCAGGCTGATACCTGATCACTGACCAGCAGGCCATGTACAAAGCGCGCCTAGCGGCGAACCTACCTCCGCTGATGTAGCGTTTGCCTTTGTGCGTGCCGCTATCGTCGTTGTAGGGGGCGATGCCTGCCAATGCTGCGATCTGATGCCGGCCAACCTCGCCGAGCTCAGGAAGATAGGCCATTACACTGGCCGCCGTAACCAGACCGATCCCCTTAACCGAACGCAGATGAGTAACTTTTTCACGGTCCAGGCTTTCAGCGCTTTGACGGATCAATTTTTCTATCAACTTAACGGCTTCACACAGATAGTCGATATGACTCTGCAACGCGGGTTTGACTGCCTCAGACGACGCTGTCTTAAGCCTGCGCTTGTCGTCATCTCTCTGCTGAACAAAGTTTTCCCGTTGCTGGACCAGTGCGCGCAAGTCGTCCTGTTCGACACTTGTGATCCGGCTGTTAGCAGATTTGATAACCGCTGCAAATTGCGCCAGGAGGCGCGCATCTATCGGGTCGGTTTTAGCTTGTTGTCCCATTGCCTTGGCAAAGCTTTTGGCTCGGCACGGGTTGATCCGAATGACCTCAAACCCTGCTGCCTGAAGCGCTTTCATGACGTTTCGTTCGTAACCGCCTGTGGCTTCCAGCAACACGCGACCGACCTGATGGAGCAGCAGCCAACTAATTAATCCAGGAAAATCACCCTCGGCGTTAGGGCAACTCACCCCGACATCTAACAGATCAACCTGCACCTGAAGACTGTCTTTTGAAACATCAATACCCGCTGGATAGGAAAACATAGCCAAACCCTCTTACACTCAAGGTGAGAGCGCTCTGGCTTGGCCCACGCTTGTAACTGTTCGAGGTGGGCTCGTTCAACTGTTCGGGCTCAATGACCAGAGTGGAGAGGTGAGTGGCAGCATGGGCTCCCACACGTGCTTTAAGCACTTCGGGCGTTCAGCTTGCCACCCACCGCTCTCACCCTCAGTCTAATCGCGGTGCAAGACACAAGCGGGCGAGGGCGGTGCTATGCGTCTCGTCGACCTGATCCCGCTGCAATACCGCGTGCTGGTCGCCGGGCTTCTACTGTTCGCTCTGGTCGCCACTTCGGCGGTTCTCGCCTGGACGGTCCAGGGCTGGCGATACGGCCAGCAGTTGGAAAAACAAGCCCGGCTCCACACCGAAACCCTCAACCAAATCACCCTGGCCTCGGCCGCGCTGCAGCGCACCGAGCAGGACAAGCGCCTGGCCCTGGAACAGCGGCTGGCCGCCAAAGACCAAACCCACTATCGAGCCCTAACCGATGCCCAACGTGATCAAGATCGCCTGCGTGATCGCCTCGCTACTGCTGATGTCCGGCTGTCAGTCCTACTCGACGCCACCGATACCGCCAGCGGTTGTGCAGTGCCAACCACAACCAGCGCCGGCGGCGTGGTTCATGGAACCACACGCGCCCGACTTGACCCGGCGCATGCTCAACGAATTGTCGGCATCACCGACGACGGGGACCGGGGGTTGATAGCGCTGAAAGCCTGCCAAGCCTATGCCAGAGAGGTGTCGCAAGGACTTTAACGGCGCAAAGCGTTACTCAGTGCCATTTCGGCATCGCCCTTTAGCGCGTCGGCTTCAGCTTGGGAGATTATGCCGCAGTGGACATAGCCATTAAGCATCCCCATCAGTTGGTCGAAGTGTCTTTGCGCTTCCCCGTCGCCTAGCAAAATGCTGTGAATCTCAGCTTGGGCGTATTGAATAACCTTCGAATGTAGTCGCTCAGTGGCGTCCATCGGTTAGTCCTATGAGGTGTGCATTTCGGGGAATCGCCCATAGGGCGCATTAATTTCTCGACGCGCACGTGAGGGGCTATTCCTCAAATCATCCGCCTGTCTAATTGGTTGAGAAGGTTTTAGGGGCGTCAGGTCAGCTCATAAAGGAGCAACGAGCCTCCAAGAGTTCAGTTCAATGACTTGAGTTGCAGCCATGCGAAGACGAGATTTACCTACGCCCTCGGGGGATTATCAAAGTGATGTGGCTTACGCTTGGAACGCTCGCGTAACAGCCCTATGCGAGGACTTTGCCGTGCAAAGAGACTTACTGCTCGGGCAGATCCATGTTGTGTATACCATGCTTTCAGGATTGGATGCGTTAGTTAATACGGGTCCTTCAAGATTGCCTGGATGGCCTGACGAGACGTTGAGCTGGGGGCCTTGTCATCCAAGGGAGTGGAACCAATTTCAGCCTATGGTTGCGCTTTCCAACGGTGCGACCCACGTTAAACGTTACCCATTCAAACCCGTTATTCCTTCACCGGTACCGGCCCTACGGTTCATAGAGCCACACGCGCCCGACTTGACCCCGCGCATGCTCAACATCGGCATCACCGATGCCGGCCGAGGGTTGGTAGCTCTGGAAGTCTCTCAGGCCTACGCCAAAGAAGTTTCAACACCGAAGTAAAAAGGAGCGACCGGACCGGATGCGCCAACATCCGATCCGGTCGCCGTCCCTGCAGATGTCCCTGCAAGTCCAGCCAAGGCTCCTGCTCCGTGCACAAAGCGCGGCGAGCCTAGCACCTGTTTATCCATACAGTAAAGGTCTTGCTTTCAATGAGTTCTCCCATCATCCCTTGGATGGGCGGCAAGCGCCGCCTAGCCGACCGCCTCATTCCGCTTTTTCCGCCTCACGAATGCTATGTCGAAGTCTTTGCGGGCGGTGCCGCGCTTTACTTCATGCGACCCCAGGCCGCCCCGGTTGAAGTTCTGAACGACATCAACGGCGACCTGGTGACGCTTTATCGCGTCGTGCAGAACCACCTGGAAGAGTTCGTGCGCCAGTTCAAATGGGCGCTCAGCTCGCGCCAGGTATTCGAGTGGCAGAAAATGACCCGTCCTGAAACCCTCACCGACATCCAGCGCGCCGCCCGGTTCTTCTACCTGCAGCACCATGCCTTCGCCGGCAAGGTCACCGGGCAAACGTTCGGCACCGCAACCACTGGCCCGGCCATTAACCTGCTGCGGATTGAGGAAAACCTCTCGGCCGCATGGCAGCGACTGTCCGGTACCTACGTCGAAAACCTTCCCTGGCTTGATTGCGCTGAGCGCTACGACCGCGCTCATACGTTCCACTACATGGACCCGCCGTACTGGCAGACCGCTGGATATGGCGTGGATTTCCCGTTCGAGAATTACGAGCGGATGGCTGACTTCATGCGTCGCTGCAAGGGCAAGGTAATGGTCAGCATCAACGACCACTCGGACATCCGTCGTGTGTTTGAAGGCTTTCACTTCGAGACGTTGGACATTCGCTACAGCAACACGAACCAGCGTCAGGGCACGGCCGAGGTCAGCGGCGAACTCGTGATCATGAACTGGGAATCTGCATCGTTGGGAGGACTTTTTTAATCACCAAGGCGAGTCCACGAAGCTAGTTTTCCCCGTCGACATTCATGATGTCTTTCCCGGTCCTGTATTTTTGGACCGCTCGGACAAGCGCAACTCTCTCAGCAGATAGCTGTGCGTTCATCTCGATTAGGCCTGTGATATTCCTCTGTGCGTTACGGAGCAGAACGCGCAGGTCGGCCATTTCGCCCTCCAGCATGTTCACATAATGCGCCCGCGTTTCTTCGAGTGTCGGCGAGCCGAGCCAGTGGTCTGTGTCTTCAATTCGTACTGGTCCATGACCGATACCTTGTATAGCTGTTTGGATATACAGTAATCGAGGCAGTAAGCGCTGGACGATAGCAAGCCGACGAAATGCAGATGCGGACCAAGGCAGTGTACGACTACCACCTGTAGAGGCGGTACGACTCATCCACTTGTCCGAATTCCCCTACAAAGAAATTGACCGCAAAACCTGTACAACGTTAACTGTATATCTGTACAGGTTTTGGAAGTCGTGCGTGATGAGCTTTTCAATTTTAGGTCCTATCGCCGAAGGCGGCTTAAAGCTGCCTCTCTGTTCGTTTCGAGTACCCGCCGGGTTTCCGTCCCCGGCAGCGGACCACATCGAAGCGCACATCTCGTTGGATGAGGTTCTCAACATACGCGCCCCGCATGTCTACCTGGTGTCCATCGCCGGGGAAAGCATGCAAGGGGCTGGGATCTTTGAAGGGGACCTAGCCGTCGTGGACCGTGCGATTGAACCTGCGCATGGCCACATCGTCGTGGCGCTGCTGAACAACGAACCCGTATGCAAACGCCTTTGCATACGTGGGAAGGAGGTGATTCTCCTGTCGGAGAACCCAAAGTACCCACCGAGGTACGTGCTCGAGGGCGACGACCTGGTCATCTGGGGCGTCATCACCTGCAGCGTGCGCAGCCATGTCTAAAGCCCAGCCCGTTTTCGCCCTGATCGACTGCAACAGCTTCTACGCCAGTTGCGAAAGAGTGTTCCGTCCGGACCTGGCCCGCGTGCCCATTGTGGTGCTGAGCAACAACGACGGCTGTGTGATCGCTCGCAGCTACGACGCCAAGCCCTACGTGAAGATGGGCGAGCCGTATTTCCAGATCAAGCACAAGCTGCAGAAACACGGCATTGTCCCGTTCTCGTCGAATTACGCGCTCTATGGAGACATGAGTGAGCGGGTCATGACGCTCATTGAATCGATGGTGCCCGCAGTTGAGGTCTATAGCATCGACGAAGCCTTCGCGGATCTGACCGGCATTGACGGCCGGGATGCCCTTGGCCGGAAGATCCGTAGTCAGGTGCTGCGCTGCACTGGTATTCCCGTCGGGGTAGGGATCGCTCACACCAAGACCCTGGCGAAGCTGGCCAATCACACCGCCAAGCGGCTCCAGGTGCAAACGGGCGGCGTGGTCGATATATGCGACCCGTTCAAGCGCGACTGGGTGCTGCGCAACACCGACGTGTCCGAAGTCTGGGGAGTCGGTCGCAAGATGAAACTTCACCTGGACGCCATGGACATCAAAACCGCGATGGATCTGGCGAAGGCCGACCCTTGGACACTACGTAAGAAATTCAGCATGGTGATAGAGAAGACGGCACGCGAACTCGCCGGCACGCCATGCCTGGAGCTAGATGAGCCGGACCCGCCGAAACAGGAGATCTGTTGTAGTCGGATGTTCGGGAAGCGGCTCACGGAGCTGACGCCGATCAAGGAGGCGGTGGCCACCTACATGATGCGAGCCTCGGAAAAGCTCAGGGCGCAGAAGTCGCTGTGTAAGAAGGTCCGTGTCAGCATCCGCACCGGCATGTTCAACCCGGAGGAGGCGAAGTACGCCAACGGTGTGCTGATCGACATGCCGTACCCCACGGACGATGGGCGGCTGCTGACCAAGGCTGCGGTAGATGCACTTGACCGGGTTTTCCGACCAGGCTTCAAGTACAGCAAGGCCGAGGTGCTGTTGATGAATCTCTGTCAGCGAGGAGAGTACACCGACGACCTGTTTGCCACCTCGCAGCCTGTCGACGCCACGAAGTTGATGGCGGTGTTGGACCAGATCAACGGACGCTGGGGCAGGGGGACGCTGCGTTCAGCCTGCGTGCCTGCAAATCCTGAATGGGCCATGCGCCGGGAGATGATGAGCCAGAGCTACACGACCAAGCTGGATCAGCTGTGGCAGGTGTCCTGTGGATGATTAATAGCCGTACCCACCGCTCTGCTTTCTTCGTTCTGGCTGTACGACCGTCTTTCTGCACGAGAGGCGTAGGAAGCGACGCAGCAAAAGTTGAGTGCGCTACGCTTAGCTAAGCGTTACGTGATCGTAGTGGAATCGCGATATAAGGGAATATTCGTTTGTGGTGGCTGCTTCTGAAAGCCGGTTCAGGCAGGGACAGACTATGATCAAAAATTGGATAAAGATCGGCTTTGAAGGCGAAGTGTTGATCGTCGAGGATGATGAAACGCTGCGTTTGATCATGGTCGAAATCTTGGAAGACGTCGGAGCAAGAACTGTCGCTTTCGGATCAGCCGATGACGCACTGATTTACCTTCTTCAATCTCAAGTCCAATGTTGCCTTGTGATTGTTGACTACGGTGTTCCTGGGCAAATCAATGGTATGGATTTCATCCGGATGGTAAGGGGGAAATGGCCTGCCATAGGTTCGATACTCACATCAGGGTATCCATTTCTACCGGAAACAGTACCTCGCCCAACCCGATATTTGCAGAAACCTTGGGCCGTCAGCGATTTGGTAGCTTTGATGTGGGATGTACTTCAGCCTACATCTCTTGCTCGGTAGATACCCTTGTTCATGCAAATGAAGCAGCCGCTCCGCAGCTGGATCGCAGGATGTGTTGAAAGTGAGCCGGCCCCATGAGAATCACTCCATTTGCCAGGTCCTGCTGAGGTGTTCAGTAAGCTACCACCGTGCTATGGCTGGCAGTGGTATGGGACTTGGCAACAGGTTGCTCAGGCATGAAGCATGCTCAATGGAAAGCTTCGTTAAGCGTTGGCGCTGCCTTGGTTCGGAAGGACGAAGGCGAGACCATCTGCATTTTTTGAGTCTTTAAGCCTTGGCGAGCCAGTTCAATGTACGCGCACGCTATCGAAAAGATAGAGCCGAGGTCGTGACAGACATCGCCAAGCAGTGACTACGTCGAAGACTAGAGCGCCAGGCCTTTCGCCATGGGCTGGTCTTCGGGAGGGCGTGTTAGAAGGATTACTCGATCTCTTGAGCCCTAAGTCGAGCCAAACCTTGTTTGATAAACCCTGCGTTTTCTCCGAGCGTCTCCAGAGCTCCTCTGATATTACTTCCGGTCTCAGCTGCCCCGCTCGTTTCTAGATGAATAGCCAGTTCCATCAGCCCAGCCTCCAGCGCCAGCTGATTGAGGTACATCCTTTCTAATAAGTTCGAGAGAGAATAGTCGTCAGCCATATGATCGTCTTCCGCCTGAGTCGAGCATATGAGGATAGCTCCCCTCAGATAAAAGAGCTTGGGTTCGTTGCAACCGTCGAAAAGGGGCCTTGCACCATTCCGTGCGGCAGTATCACCGGCAGCGTGTTAGGGTACCCCGGAGCCTAGCAGGTAATCCCGCAGTTCGACGTGGACGCGACCGAGTCCGGCATCGAGGAGCCGCACTGGACATTCCAAAGCGGTCAACTCCACCGGCTGCAACCCGACATAGCGGGCCAGCACGGTGACGGTAGCCAGACCTTCATAAACGTACATAGTTGCCCTTAAGATCTATCGTTTTCCACCAGGGCGGGCCGGTCATCTGACGTTTTGCTTTGATAAAGGGAGGTGAGTTTGTATGCAGCTCGATAGTCTGGGTCGGAATATTATTGTTATCGGCGCTTCCGCCGGCGGAGTCGAAGCGTTGAGAAGCCTATTTCGCTCCTTACCCGCTGACTTGCCAGCGGCGTTTTTGGTTGTGCTACATATTCCACCACACTCGCCGAGTGAGTTAAGCAGGATACTCGCTCGTGAAACCAGAATGGACGTCATTTCGGTCCAAGCCAGTCAATCTCTCAGAACCTCAACCGTGTACGTAGCCAGCGCTGATCACCATCTGCTTTTGACGAAGGAAGGTGTTCGTCTTACCCGCGGCCCCAAGGAGTGCAGAGTTCGTCCGGCTATCGATGTGCTCTTTCGCTCAGCGTCGGTGGCTTATGATTCTAGGGTGATCGGCGTGATATTGACCGGCGCTCTGGACGACGGAACTGCTGGCCTTTGGGCGATAAAGGACAGAAACGGTACGGCACTCGTGCAGGACCCTTCTGAAGCTACTTATGATTCCATGCCACGCAGTGCAATAGAACACGTCGAAACAGACTTTATAGGCACGCTCGCTGAGCTGGCGGATCAGATTGCGACGCGAGTTAGATTGCCTATCGAGCAACGGGTTATAAGCCCATTGAACGAGCGCCATCTGATCGAGACGAGCATCAGTGAACACGGTAACGGCCTAGAAGCTGGCGTCATGAATATAGGGAATATCTCAAATTACACATGTCCCGATTGTCACGGAGTTTTGGTACAAGTAAAGGAAGGATCGATTGTCAGGTTTCGCTGCCACACGGGCCATGCTTTTTCGATCAAGACGCTAATTGCTGAAGTTAACGCCGCGATTGATACCGGGCTGTGGGACGCGCTTAGGGCGATTGAAGAAAGAATCATGCTGCTTCGTCAAATGGGCGATCTGGCAGAAGCGCAAGGCTCTAAGGAAGATGCGGAGCTTTCCCGATCTCAAGCCAAAGACGCAGAAGAGCGTTTGAAGCCGCTTCGCGAACTTGTACTGGACCCAAATTTTTTCGCACCAGTTGAGTGATGCAATTGATCCCACGCTTCATGGTGGCGATGCGCCCCCACTTTGTCACGTTGAAAAAGTGTTGCTACCACGCTTGGCAACGCGCCACTCGGCAAAAAAAGCCGATCGCTCCAACGCTTTATTTAGGTTTAGTGTCTCGTCCTGAATAAGGTTTACACCTTCTGACCTATCCTCAGGAGGAACCAATGGAATCAGGAAAAAGGCGCAGTCAGCGTGACTACACGCTGGGCTTTAAATTGGCGGTCGTCGATCAAGTTGAAAAGGGCGAACTGAGTTATAAAGAGGCTCAACGGCGTTATGGGATTCAGGGTCGGTCGACTGTGTTGGTGTGGTTACGCAAGCATGGACGGCAGGACTGGAGTCAAGGCGCCTCCATTCGTGCCCAGAGGAACCGACCGATGGCCGAGCCAAATTTGCCGCTGACACCAGAGCAGCGAATCAAGGAGCTGGAAGAAAAGCTGGCCCTTGCCAACCAGAAAGCCCAATTTTTTGAAGCTGTCGTTGACGTGCTGAAAAACGATTACGGTGTTTCTGTCGTAAAAAAGCGATCCGGCAAGTCCTCACCCAAGGGCAAATCGAAGGCCTGAGCATTACCAGGGCTTGCCAGTTTCTAGGCATCTCTCGGCAGGCCTACTACAAGCGCAATCGAGCTTACGACGCACAAGCCAGACATACGCAAAGAGTGCTGGGATTTGTGTTGGAGACTCGTCTTGAAATGCCCCGGTTGGGCACTCGTAAGCTGCATGGCCTTATGCAAGCCGAACCTGAACTGACGCGAACGGTAGGTCGAGATCGGTTGTTCGATATCTTGCGAGACCATCGACAACTGGTCCTACGCAAACGCGCTTATCACAAGACTACCGATAGTCATCATCGCTTCCGTCGACATCCGAATCGGCTCAAACCCGGCCCTGACCAAGTCACTGCCACGGGTCCTGAACAGGTATGGGTAGCAGATATAACCTACTTGCCTACCGAACAAAGCGTCGCTTATGTGAGCCTGGTCACTGATGCGTTCTCGCGCAAAATAGTCGGCCATCATGTGCATGAAAGCCTGCATACCGAGTCAGTCATCCAGGCAATGACCAAAGCCCTTCGGCATCGAAGAAGCAATCAGCCGCTGGTACATCACTCTGATCGGGGCTCGCAATACTGTTCTGATCTCTACCAGAGGCTGCATGCCAAGCACGGCATCAAATGCTCGATGACTGATGGCTATGACTGCTACCAGAACGCCCTAGCGGAACGGGTGAATGGGATTCTGAAAACGGAGTTTCTTTTACACCGTCCCAAAGACCTTGCCCAAGCCAAGCGCGTGGTCGAGGAGTCGATAGAAATTTATAACCGTAAGCGACCTCATTTGGCTCTGAAATACAAAACGCCCGATGCGGTGCATCGGGCGCTTTGAGATGAAACAGGTGTAAACCTATTTCAGGACTAGACATAGTATTAAAAAAGGAATTGTTTGGATAGAAGGATGTGTCTTATGGCTGAGTCATATGAGGTCGTAAAGTGCGCAGAATGTGGGGTTTCGTACAATGCCGTTCTGAAAGAAGGCTTGGACGTACCGCCGACCACCGAGCCTTTTTGCGAAGCGTGTATCGCTCAAGCGCAGCAGCGATTACTGGATGAGGCGCTGAGAGCGTCTGCATCGAAGCTGATGGCAATTTGTAAGCGATCGCGCGACCCTGGCTAAAGGGAGAGGAGAAGTAGCAGTTGAAGTGCTTGATCGTGGAACTTCGCGGTCAGTGCCAGGCTGCCACGAAATTTCAGTGTGACGGAGGATTGACTCGTACCAATTCTCGTACCGACGAGTGTGTTTTAGAAGGGCAAATCGGGTAAGCAGGGGCGCTAACCCGTTGATTTTACTACCTCAGGATACTAAGCAGACCCCACACCGCATCGCGGTGTAATTCTGTTCCAGAGACATGAAACTACCTGTGGGATTTTACGCAAAGGGCAAGGGTACGGTGGCGGACACGGCGCTGCAAGCTCGGCAATCGAGGGTTACTCGTCGCGACCTTCCATCATGGTGCGCTTGAGCATCACGTAGAGCGCCCCGGCGCCGCCGTGCCTGGCCTGGCAGGAGGTGAAGCCGAGCACTTGCGGGTGCTGGCGCAGCCAGGTGTTGACGTGGCTCTTGATCATCGGTCGCTTGCCGTCCAGCCGCACCGCCTTGCCGTGGGTGACGCGCACGCAGCGGATTTCGAATCGGGTGGCTTCGGCGAGGAAGGCCCAGAGGGTTTCCCGGGCCTTTTCGACAGTCATACCGTGCAGGTCGAGGCTGCCTTCGAAGGGGATCTGACCGACCTTCAGCTTGCGCATCTGGCTTTCCTGGACCCCGTCGCGCGCCCACATCAACTCGTCTTCAGGGCCGACGTCGATGACGAACTGATCGGACAGGCCATCCACGGTCGTTGCATCGGTGCGCACGGTGGCGGCCTGGCGCAACTTGGCGATCTGCGCGCGATCGGCCTTTGGCTTGCCGGTTTCGGCGCGATCGTGTTTGATCGGTTTTACGCCCTGGATCGCACTTTTGAACAGGGAAAAGTCGTCGTCTTGCATGTCAGCCTCCGCGAAGGCCGGCCAGTTTACCCAACTCCGCTGGGATAGGGCGCGACAAAACGTCGGATGGCGGATCAGTCGTGTTTTTTCATCAGATGGGGAGCCATGGCCAGCTCCAGGGATTGGCGGGCGCGGCGGCGGCAACGGCGCCAGAGCCAGATGCCCAATAGCAGAACCAACAGACCGATTGCCAGGATGATCGCCGAGCCGAACGGGGTGGCGTTCAACTCGCCCAGCGCGGGCGGACGGCCGAGCAGGCTGGCGGCGCCGGCCATCGCCAGCAGCACACCGAGCGTTGCCAGCAGCGCCGCGATCCCCGCGCCGATACGAAATCGCCAGTTGCTCGGGCCCTTGGGCCGCAAGCGACGTGCGTCAAAACCATCGGATAACTTCATTCCGACCTTCCTCAATGGGTATCGGCCCTTCGACCGGAAGATGTTCGGGTTGTTCCTGACGCCGGGACAATTGCAGCAAATGAGACGTTTTTGCGGATGAGCGGCGCAACCAGCCGCTCATCGGTTGTTTCAGGTGAAGTCGCGGGTCATGGCCAGGGTGGCGAAGTTGTCCGCCATGATCGCCATTTCAGTCTGGTGGACGTGTTCGGCGCTCAGCACGCCGCCTTTGTGCGGCAGATCACGAGTGGCGCAGGCGTCTTCGACCAGGGTGCAGCGAAAGCCCAGGTTCTTGGCGGCGCGCACGGTGGTGCTGACGCTGGAGTGGCTCATGAAACCGCAGACGATCAGATCCAGTGGGCCGAAATCTTCCAGGCGCTTCTTCAGTTCGGTGCCGTGGAAAGCACTCGGCAAGAGCTTTTCAATAATGGTTTCGTCGTCCCGCGGCTCAAGGCCTGGAATGAATTCTCCCCGTTCGCCCTGTGGATCGAACAGCCCGCCGTGGGTACCGAGGTGGCGTACATGCACGATGGGCCGGCCGGCGGTGCGGGCTGCGCCGAGCAGTTGCTTGATGTTCGCGACCGCCGCATCCATGCCGCTGAGGGCCAGGGGGCCGGCGAGATACTCTTTCTGGGCATCGATGATGATCAGCGTCGCTTGACTCAGGTTGGCCGCTGCATAACCGCGGCCGCTGAGTTGAAACATCGTTTTTGGAACGGACATTCTGGGGCTCCTTCGAGTGGGGCTTTTGCGACATTCTCCTCCGGCTGAGCGGTTCTGTGAATCGCTTCCATCGCAAGGGCCGTCGTTGCTGGCCTACAGCCTTATCAAGATCGCCATCTTATTCAACGGGCGGTGCAAAAAAAGGACAGATCCTACGGCTGGATCGGAGTTTTTCGTTTCCCGCGGGGGGTGTTTGGGAGAGTGCGGGTTTGGCTGGTAGACTCGCCCGTCGATTTCTCTGGAGTTTGCCGCTGTGATCACTTCCCGCCTTCGTACCCTGCGCGACCATATTCGTTGGGCCGTCAGCCGTTTCCATGGCGAGGATCTGTTCTTTGGCCATGGCACCGACAATGCCTGGGATGAGGCTCGCCAACTGGTGTTGGGCGCGCTGCATTTGCCTTGGGAAATTGCCGACAGCTATCTGGATTGCCGTCTCGAAGACGAAGAGCTGGTGCATGTACAGCGCCTGCTGCGCCGACGTATTGCCGAGCGCATTCCAACTGCCTACCTGCTCGGTGAAGCGTGGTTCTGCGGAATGTCTTTCATTGTCGACGAACGCGTGCTCATCCCGCGTTCGCCCATCGGCGAGCTGATTGAAAAACGCTTCGAGCCCTGGCTGGGCCAGGAGCCTGCGCGGATCCTCGACCTGTGCACCGGTTCCGGCTGCATCGGGATCGCCTGTGCCTATGAATTCCCGGAGGCCGAAGTGGTGCTGGCCGACCTGTCGTTCGAAGCGCTGGAGGTGGCCAATCAGAATATCGAGCGCCATGGCGTCGATGAGCGGGTGTTCACAGTCCAGGGCGATGGTTTTGATGGCTTGCCGGGGCAACGTTTCGACCTGATCGTGTCGAACCCGCCTTACGTCGACGCGGAGGATTTCGCCGACATGCCCCAGGAATACCAGCACGAACCTGAGTTGGGCCTGGCCTGTGGCGATGACGGCTTGAACCTGGTTCGCCGGATGCTGGCCGAGGCGGCCGACCATCTGACCGAGAAGGGCCTGTTGATTGTCGAAGTGGGCAACAGCCAGGTGCATGTCGAGGCACTGTACCCGGAAGTCGACTTCGCCTGGCTGGACTTCGAACGCGGCGGGCATGGCGTGTTCATGCTCAGCGCCGGACAGTGCCGTGAGCACCAGGCGTTGTTTGCTTCAAGGATTTGACGCTGTGCTGCTTTTGTGGCGAGGGAGCTTGCTCCCGCTGGGCTGCGAAGCAGCCCCCGCTTCAAAGGCTTGAGATAGGAGTCGCCCGGTTTACGACTGCTGCGCAGCCGAGCGGGAGCAAGCTCCCTCGCCACGGTTTCTGCGTTCCGCCGCGCTCCCACAGGGTTATTCACGCGCTTGGATTCAATGCCGAGTCGCAATCCAGATCAGCAATCCCGCCTGGAACATCGCAAACGCCACCAGGCAAGTGATGGTAAAGCGCAAGCCGGTGTCTTCGCGCTTGAACTTGTTGACCTTCTCTTCCTGCTTCTTGAGTTTGACTTCCTGCTCCGCCAGGTTCTGCTCGGCTTGTTGCAGCATCTGCGCGGCTTCGAGAATCTCGACGAACTGCAGCTTCTCGGTGTTCCAGTCGCCCACCAGGTCGCCAACCTGGGCGGCCTTGACGCTGCCCTTGAGATGCTGGGCGTCGGCGTAGACCACCTCGAAGCCGTGGGCCTTGAGGAAGTGATCGCGGCGCAGGCGCGTGTCTTCGTTCAGCGCGTCCTTGTTGTTCAGGTCGCTGCCGTCCACCCGATAGCTCGACCAGCGCTTCTTCGCCCAGGTGATGCCCTGAGCGGCGAGAAAGCGTCCGAGCCCACGATTCAAAGGCTCGACTTGCAAGTTGTCAGGGGAGAAAGACAGACGTTTCTCGACGTGGTCGGCCCAGACGTCCAGATGGTTCTGTTCCTTGCGCACCCGTTGGCCCGGCAACTTGATGCTCATGCGCAGCAAACTGCGCTCCTTGCTGTGACGCTCGGCGTAGCTGAACTCGACAAAGCGCAAGGGCCGCACACCGGTGGCGCGATCGGTCTTGAGCGGGGCCAGCCGGAGCATTTTATGCTGCTCAGCCTGCACATCCGCCCAAGGCTGCTCCACCGCAGGCGCGGCGGCCGGTTCGGCGACGGTGTCGGGAGAAGTTTGAGTCTCAGTCATAACGGCAAAATCCTGTCCAGGCCGGCTTGTCGACAGCCATTGCGCTGCCCGACGTCGGTTTATCGGCCGTTTTCGCCAGGACTGGAGGGCAATTGGCCGGTATGGCGATCAAGTCCGCTCAATGGGAACCGATCGAGCCGATAAAGCGCAGGATCTGCACACCCAGTTCAGCCGCCAGGGGCAGATTGGGGTCTTTATAGGACGCCAGTTGCCGCTTCACGTCGTTGGGCACAATGCGCATCACATGGTTCATGCCCTCGATCAGGGCCAGTTGTGCGTCAGGCTTGGCGGCTTTCAGCTGCCTGGCATCGTCGACGCTGACCTGGATGTCATGGCTGCCCTGGATGATCAGCGCCGGCATCTTCAACGCCGCGAAGGCTTGGGCCGGGTCCTGGCGGAACAACGAGATCAGGTAAGGCTGCACACTGGGACGGAAAATCACTTGCAGCTGCGCAGGAACGTCCGCGTCGGGGCGCCCGGCCTTGAGGCTGTCGAGTAGCTCGTTGCTGCGCAACATCAGCGCCGGTGGCAAGCGGCTGCTCAGTTGTTGCCGTAGCACCTGGTCGATCGGCCGTGCACTGCCGGACACCGAAATCACTGCCGCAGCGTTGGCCTGGGGCGCGGCGAGGCTGGCGATCAGGGCGCCTTCGCTGTGGCCCAGCAGGATCAACCGGCCCAGTCGCGGATCGGCGGCGAGCTTGTGGCTCCAGGCCACGGCGTCGGCAACGTAGGCCTCGACGCTGAGGTTGCGCTCGTCCGGCGTGGCGGCGAGGCTGGCGGCCACGCCGCGCTTGTCGTAGCGCACGCTGGCGATGTTGTGCCTGGCGAGTACCCAGGCCAGGCGCTTGAGGCTGTCGTTGCGCCCGCCCTCGGGGTTGTTTCCGTCACGATCCGTAGGACCTGACCCGGAAATGATCAGGACAACGGGCACCGGTGTGTCGGACTTGGGCAGCAGCAGCGAGCCGAAAAGTTCACCGTTGCCGGTGTCGAGGCTGATGGGGCGTTGCAGGACGGTGGCCTGGGCCTGGCCGCAAACCAGGCCAGTCAAGAGGGCGAGACTCAAGGCAAACAGTTTTAACATCATGACGCCATTAGTTGCGAAGGTGCCGGTTGGACTGGCGCGCACCGATAAGGTTCGAGGATGAACTACTCGGGGAGCCTGCGTATACTGGCGCCCATCTCGATTTTTCAGCGATTCCACGGAGCACCCTGCATGTCCGGCAATACCTACGGCAAGCTGTTCACCGTCACCACCGCGGGCGAAAGCCATGGCCCGGCGTTGGTCGCCATTGTCGACGGCTGCCCGCCGGGCCTGGAGATTTCCCTGGAGGACCTGCAGCGTGACCTTGATCGCCGCAAGCCCGGCACCAGCCGCCACACCACCCAGCGCCAGGAAGCCGATGAAGTCGAAATCCTCTCCGGTGTGTTCGAAGGTCGCACCACCGGTTGCGCCATCGGCTTGCTGATTCGCAACACCGACCAGAAGTCCAAGGACTACTCGGCCATCAAGGACCTGTTCCGCCCGGCCCACGCCGACTACACCTACCATCACAAATACGGCGAGCGCGACTACCGCGGCGGCGGTCGCAGTTCGGCCCGGGAAACCGCCATGCGCGTAGCGGCCGGGGCAATCGCCAAGAAGTACCTGGCCAGCCAGGGCATCATCATCCGTGGCTACATGAGCCAGCTGGGCCCGATCGAAATCCCGTTCAAGACCTGGGATTCGGTGGAGCAGAACGCCTTCTTCAGTCCCGACCCGGACAAAGTACCCGAGCTTGAAGCCTACATGGACCAGTTGCGCCGGGACCAGGATTCGGTCGGCGCGAAAATCACCGTGGTCGCCGAGGGCGTGATGCCTGGCCTGGGCGAGCCGATCTTCGACCGTCTCGACGCCGAACTGGCCCACGCGCTGATGAGCATCAACGCAGTCAAGGGCGTGGAGATCGGCGCCGGTTTCGCCTGTGTCGCCCAGCGTGGCACCGAACACCGTGACGAGTTGACTCCCCAGGGATTTCTGAGCAACAACGCCGGCGGCATCCTTGGCGGCATCTCTTCGGGCCAGCCGATTGTTGCCCACCTGGCGTTGAAGCCGACGTCCAGCATCACCACACCGGGACGCTCGATCGACATCCACGGCGACCCGGTGGACGTCATCACCAAGGGCCGCCACGACCCTTGCGTGGGGATTCGCGCAACGCCGATTGCCGAGGCGATGATGGCGATCGTGCTGATGGACCACCTGTTGCGTCATCGCGGACAGAACGCCGACGTTCTGGTCGGCACGCCGGTGTTGGGTCAGCTTTGATGGCTGGCCTGCCGACCGCCGTGGCCTGACGACCATGGCGGCAGTGCCGTACTGGCGGCTTTCCAGCTTCTATCTGTTTTACTTTGCGTTGCTCGGTTCGACCGCGCCGTTCCTGGCGCTGTATTTCGATCACCTCGGGTTCAACGCCGCGCGCATCGGCGAGCTGGTGGCTATTCCCATGCTGATGCGTTGCGTCGCGCCGAACCTCTGGGGCTGGCTGGGTGACTACACCGGCCGGCGCCTGGCAATCGTGCGGTTTGGCGCGATCTGTACGCTGCTCAGTTTTTTGCTGATCTTCATCGACAGAAGCTACGCCTGGCTGGCGATGGTCATGGCGCTGCATGCGTTCTTCTGGCACGCGGTGCTGCCGCAATTCGAAGTCATCACCCTGGCCCACTTGAGCGGGCAGGCGGCGCGCTACAGCCAGATCCGCCTGTGGGGCTCCATCGGCTTCATCATCACCGTGGTCGCGCTCGGTCGGTTGTTCGAATGGTTGAGCCTGGACATCTACCCCGTGGCGCTGGCGTTGATCATGGGTGGCATCGTGCTCAGCAGTTTCTGGGTGCCCAACGCCCAGCCCGTTCAGGGGCCGCGGGTGGCCGGGGACGGTTTCCTGCGGCAGTTGCGCAATCCGGGCGTGCTGGCGTTTTATGCCTGCGTCGGCCTGATGCAACTGAGCCATGGGCCGTATTACACCTTCCTGACGTTGCACCTGGAACGCCTGGGCTACAGCCGCGGATTGATCGGCATGCTCTGGGCCGTCGGCGTGGTCGCGGAAGTGCTGGTTTTCCTGCTGATGAGCCGGATCCTGGCGCGGTTTTCCGTGCGCCGGGTGTTGATGGCCAGCTTCCTGCTGGCGGCGCTGCGCTGGTTGCTACTGGGGTCGTTGGCGGAGTTTCTCTGGGTGCTGTTGCTTGCCCAGGTCTTGCACGCAGCGACGTTCGGCAGCTTTCACGCCGCTGCCATCCATTTCGTGCAACGTAGCTTCGGCTCACGCCAGCAAGGTCAGGGGCAGGCGCTATACGCCGCGCTGGCCGGCACCGGCGGGGCGCTGGGCGCACTGTATTCCGGCTACAGCTGGAATGCCCTGGGCGCCGGTTGGACTTTCAACATCGCCAGTCTCGCAGCCTTCGCTGCAGCCGTTATCATTGCCACACGCATGCAAGAGGACAGGCCATGAGCCTTACCCGTGAACAACTCACCCGGGAAATCATCGACGCCGGGCGTTTTCTGTATGGTCGCGGCTGGTCGCCGGCCACCAGCAGCAATTATTCGACCCGGTTGTCTTCCGACCAGGCCCTGCTTACCGTTTCCGGCAAACACAAGGGGCAACTGGGCGTCGACGATGTGCTTGCCACCGACCTGGACGGCAACAGCCTGGAGCCGGGCAAGAAACCGTCTGCCGAAACCCTGTTGCACACGCAGCTGTATCGCTGGCGGCCGCAGATCGGCGCGGTGCTGCACACCCATTCGGTGAATGCCACGGTGCTCTCGCGCCTGACCGGCGCAGCCTTTATCGACTTCGAGGACTACGAGCTGCAAAAGGCCTTCAGCGGAGTCACGACCCATGAGTCCCAGGTTCGCGTGCCGATTTTCGACAACGACCAGGACATCGCGCGCCTCGCCGCCAAGGTTCAGCCCTGGCTCGACGCGCACCCCGATTGCGTCGGTTATCTGATCCGTGGGCACGGCCTGTACACCTGGGGGCCGGGCATGAACGATGCGCTGCGGCAAATCGAGGCGTTCGAGTTCCTGTTTGAATGCGAGCTCAAGACTCGCACAGTCCTGAACCGTTAAATTGCTGGAGCCATGACCATGAGCAGCCTGTCCGTCTATCACGTTTCAAGTCCCGAGATTCCGAACAAGGTCCTGACCCATTTCGAAGACATCGCCGCGACCCTCGCCGAAAAAGGCGTGCGCTTCGATCGTTGGGAGGCTGCGACGAAGATCCAGCCCGGCGCCAGCCAGGAGGAAGTGATTGGCGCCTACCGGACCCAGATCGACAAGCTCATGAGCGAGCGCGGCTACGTCACGGTGGATGTCATCAGCCTCAACAGCGACCACCCGCAAAAAGCCGAACTGCGCGCCAAGTTTCTTGATGAGCACCGTCACGGCGAGGACGAAGTCCGCTTTTTTGTCGCCGGTCGTGGCCTGTTTACCTTGCATATCGACGACTACGTCTACGCGGTACTGTGCGAAAAGAACGACCTGATCTCGGTGCCCGCCGGTACGCCGCATTGGTTCGACATGGGCGAGCACCCACATTTCGTCGCCATTCGGCTGTTCAATAATCCGGAAGGCTGGGTCGCCAAGTTCACCGGTGATGAAATTGCCAGCCGTTTCCCGCGCCTGGAGGACTGAGCCCGTGACGATCAAGGCTATCCTCACCGACATCGAAGGCACCACCAGCGCGGTAAGTTTTGTATTCGACGTGCTGTTTCCCTATGCCGCCCGACACCTGCCGGATTTTGTCCGGCACAACGCCGGGCGCGCCGACGTCGCGGAGCAACTGGACGCCGTGCGCCGCGACAGTGCCGAGCCGGACGCAGACGTCGAACGGGTCATCGCGATCCTGCTGGGCTGGATTGCCGAAGACCGCAAGGCCACGCCTCTCAAGGCGTTGCAGGGTATGGTCTGGGAGCAGGGATACACGGCCGGTCAGTTGAAAGGGCACGTTTATCCTGACGCGGCGCAGGCGCTCGAAGCCTGGCATCGGCAAGGTTACCGGTTGTTTGTCTATTCCTCAGGGTCGATCCAGGCACAGAAGCTGATTTTCGGCTGTTCCGAGGCTGGCGACCTGTCGCCGTTGTTCAGCGGTTATTTCGACACCACGTCGGGAGCCAAGCGGGATGCGCAGTCGTATCGGCGAATCAGCGAGGCGATGGGGATCGCGCCGCAGGAAATCCTGTTTCTGTCGGATATCGTCGAGGAACTGGACGCGGCCAGGAATGCCGGAATGGCAACCTGTGGATTGGCCCGCGAGGGCGGTGATCTGGCCGGCCACACGACGGTTGAAAGCTTCGCGCAGATCGAACCTTCGCGCTTCTGAACGCCTTCTCGCGGCTAAAAAAATCAGGCCATGGAACCGCTGGGTTCCATGGCCTGTCTTTGTTCAGAGCTTGAAGCTGGTTGCTGTCAGGCGCTGTGATAGGTCGGCAGCGCGAAACGGTGCTGGCTCTGCAGCATCGCGACCGGTGGCAGTTCGCTGGCCTGTTCAGCCAGATCACGGCGAATGGCACTGATCGCCCAGGAGAGTTGATCCCCGGCATGCAGCTGAGCGTAGGAAATCGTACGCTTGAACAGTTTGCCATCGCTGTTACGCAAGGTCAGCAGGATGCCGCCGTCCGGGCGAGGCTGCGTGGTGACTTCGTAGTTGGAAAACAGCGATGCAAACTTCTCTTGAATCATGTTCATAGTTGACTGCTCCATGGTATGGCAAACCGTGGAGGGGTAGTTGCAGTGTCTATGCCAGCATTGTAATAATGAAAAACTCCTTTAAAAACAATAAGTTAATCTTTTAAGGTTTTTTTGCATTCGTGCATCTTGCATGAACGGCCATCGTGCATCCTGCATTTTGCGGGGATGCTTGATTATTTTTGGAACCAAACCGCATCCTGGCGCTCCCGCTTCGCCTGTTCCCCACAGCGGATACAAAACATTGCAAAAACCGCATGTACAGCACTGGAATCGCTGGCGTAATTTCCCTCCAGATTCGCCCAACCCATAACAAGAACCGCGGCCCACAAGGTCGAACGGGGAAGGATCGTCCATGAGTCGTACACCCAGCGACGCTATTACCTGGGGCATGATGCTGCGCAAACTGCCCGTCATCGCCAGAGTTGTTCCCCGAATCATCAAAGGCCTGAAACTCGCCAACGTCCAGGACCCCACCCAGCCTTGCGGCCTTGGCTGGTGTTTCGAACAGGCCACGCAACGCAATCCCCACGGCCCGGCGCTGCTCTGCGGCGACACGGTGCTGTCTTATGCACAGGTCAACGAACAGGCCAATCGCATTGCCCATTATTTGCTGGCGCAAGGTATTGGCAAGGGCGACTGCGTGGCGATTGTTCTGGAAAACCGCCCGCAGTTGCTGATTACGGTGTTGGCGGTGGCGAAGGTCGGGGCGGTGAGCGCGATGATCAATACATCGCAAACCGGAGACGCCCTGGTGCACAGCCTGGCGCTGGTCGCGCCGGTGGCGGTGGTGGTCGGGGATGAACGGGTCGCTGTCTTCAACGACGTGCGCGGCCGAACGGCGCTGGCGGATGCGCGGACCTGGTGGGTTGCCGACCAGGACAGTGGCGCGGTTCCGTGCGGATTCGTCGACCTGATGGTCGGCAGCGAGGATTACCCAGGCGATAACCCGCTTGGCAGACAGGTGTTTTTCAACGATCCCTGTTTTTATCTCTACACCTCGGGCACCACCGGGTTACCCAAGGCCGGCGTATTCCGCCATGGACGCTGGATGCGCACCTCCACCAGTTTTGGCCTGATCGCCCTGGACATGCAGCCCGATGACGTCGTTTATTGCACGCTGCCGCTGTATCACGCCACCGGCCTGTGTGTTTGCTGGGGCGCGGCAGTTTGCGGTGCCTCGGGGTTCGCCATCCGCCGCAAGTTCAGCGCCAGCCAATTCTGGAGCGACGTGCGTCGCTACCGGGCGACCACGTTGGGTTATGTCGGCGAACTGTGTCGCTACCTGATCGAGCAGCCCGCCAGCGCCGACGACCGGCGGCATGAGGTCCGGAAGATGATCGGCAACGGCTTGCGCCCGGGCGCCTGGCTGGCCTTCAAGACCCGCTTCGGGATTGGCCATATCTGTGAACTGTATGCGGCCAGCGACGGCAATATCGGCTTCACCAACATCCTGAACTTCGATAATACGGTCGGGTTTTCCCTGATGGGTTGGGAACTGGTGCAGTACGACCATGACAGCGGTGCGCCCTTGCGCAACCTGCAAGGGCGCATGCAGAAAGTCCCAAAAGGCGAGCCGGGCCTGCTGCTGGCGCGCATCGACGAAAAGGCGCCGCTGGATGGCTACACCGATCCGGCCAAGACCGAAAAAACCGTCTGCCGGGACGTCTTCGTCCCAGGCGATTGTTATTTCAACACCGGCGACCTGCTGCGCAATATCGGCTTCGGCCACGGGCAGTTCGTTGATCGCCTCGGCGACACCTATCGCTGGAAAGGCGAAAACGTCTCCACCACCGAAGTCGAAAACGTGCTCCTGCAACATCCACAGATCGCCGAGGCGGTGGCCTATGGCGTGGAGATCACCGGCACCAACGGCCGCGCCGGGATGGCCGCGATCACCCCGGCCGAGTCCCTGGCGACCCTGGATTTCAGCGAGCTGCTGCAATTTCTGCAAGGCAAGCTGCCGGCCTACGCGGTGCCGCTGTTCCTGCGGATCAAGGTAAAGATGGAAACGACCGGCACGTTCAAGTATCAGAAAACCCGCCTCAAGACCGAAGCCTTTGACCCCTGCCTCACGGGCGAGGAACCGATCTACGCCTGGCTCCCCGACACCTCGACCTACGTGCGGGTGGACCGCCAACTGGCGACGCAGATCCAGGGTGGGCAGTACCGCTATTGATTGTGGCTATGGCCCTTGCAGAGAAAAAAGGGATGACAGGCTTTGAGTCCCTCGGGAAACTAGCGGCTTTGCAAAAGCCAGAGGAAGTTGTCCATGTCCGATACAAGCCGCCAGATGACCCCGGAAGAGGCTGCGGAGTTTGCCGAGCAGGTATTCAACGTCGCTCGTCAGGGCGATGCCGCGATGATGGCCGCGCTGTTGAGCAAGGGCCTGCCGCCGAACCTGCGCAATCACAAGGGCGACACCTTGCTGATGCTGGCCGCGTACCACGGGCACGTGGAGACGGTAAAGGTGCTGCTGGAGAACAAGGCCGATCCGGAAATCCGCAACGACAACGGCCAGAGCCCGATTGCCGGTGCGGCGTTCAAGGGGGATCTGGCGGTGGTTTCGGCCCTCGTCGATGGCGGCGCGCAAGTCGAAGGCTCCTCGTTCGATGGCCGCACGGCGCTGATGATGGCGGCGATGTTCAACCGGGTGGAAATAGTCGATTACCTGATCAGCAAAGGCGCCGACCCGAAGGCCAAGGATGCCAACGGCGTATCGGCGCTGGACGCGGCCAGGACCATGGGCGCGGTGGACACCACGGCGCAGTTGGAAAAGTTGTTGGGCTGAAGCCTGGCTCCCTGGCCACAGGGTTCCTGACTTGACCTGGGGTGATGCGCTATCCTGCGCGCCTGAAAATTCAGCCACAGGATCCGCCCAATGAAAGCCGCACTCGTCGAACTCATCAGCAAAATCAGCTCCGGCTGCCTGGGCGAGGCGGACATCGAGAAAATTGCCGACGAAGCGGCCCAGGCCTACGCCGACCCGGTGACGTTCCTGGCGGCGAACCCGGACATCAACTATGACGACACCTTCCCGATCCCGCTGGGGGAGTGGGTGGTGGTAGGCAGTCTGCCGGACACCGTGCTGTTCCAGGCCGACTCCTACGTCGACCTGTTCGAGCAGATCGTCGCCTCGTTCGGCCCTGGCGTCGCGTTCAACCTCAAGCCCAAGCAACTGGCGAAGACCGAGGCGCTGACCGCGCTCAATCGTATCCAGATCCAGATGAGCAGCCTGAACAAGGAGAGCGGCGGCTACGTGCTGATGAACTTCAGCCAGTTGCTCGACGATGAATTGCAGATGGTGCTGGTGTACGGCAACGACGTGCCGCGTGTGCTGGAACTGTGTGGCGAAGTCGGCATCGCCGCGGCCCCCGCCCTGGAAGCGCTCAAGATCGCGGTTCACGTCTGAAACAATAAACGGAACCCTTACCCGGACCCCGCTATCCTAAGTGTGCATACCACCATTCGGGAGCGACACCATGGGTTCCACTTTCAACGGCCTGATTGGCCTGATCATCCTGGCGCTCGATATCTGGGCGATCATCAATGTGCTCAAGAGTGGCGCGGGCACCGGGGCGAAAGTCCTGTGGGTGCTGCTGATTCTCCTGCTGCCGGTGTTGGGCCTGATCATCTGGGCGATTGCCGGGCCGCGGGGCAACGTGCGGGTCTGACCGCTCCATGAAAAAAGCCCGACAGGTCCTGGCCTGTCGGGCATTTTTTTGTTCGACGGTATCAGGCCGTCGCCAGCGAAGCCTTCTTCGAAACACTCAGGAAACGCAACAGGGCCAGCAACGGGAAGGCGCTGCCGACGATCACTACCCACAGCCAGCCGCCATGCTCGTAGACGGCGCTGGCGATGGACGAACCGAAAGCGCCGCCGACAAAGATGCTGGTCATGTACAGCGCGTTCAGGCGGCTGCGGCTTTTTGCGTCAAGGGCGTAGATGGTGCGCTGGCCCAGGACCATGTTCATCTGCACGCAGAAATCCAGGACCACGCCGGTCACCGCGAGGCCGATCACGCTATAAGCGGGATGGATAAACGCCGGCAGGAAACTCAGGCTTGCGAACAGCATGGCCAGCAGCGAAGCAATTCGGGTGTGGCCGGCGTCTGCGAGGCGGCCGGCAATCGGCGCGGCGACGGCACCGATGGCGCCGACCAGCGCAAACAGCGCAATTTCAGTCTGGGACAGGCCATGGTTGCGCGACAGCTCCAGGGGGACGGCGGTCCAGAACAGGCTGAACGTGGCAAACATGCACGCCTGGTACAAAGCCCGCTGGCGCAACTGCGGCTGCTGGCGTAACAGGGTGCCGAGCGAGCCCAGTAGTTGCGCGTAGGAGGCGCGGTGCTCGGGCTGGCGCTTGGGCACGGTGAATGCCAGGACGATGCTGATTGCCGCCATCAACGCGGCGGCGATCATGAACATCGCCCGCCAGCCAAGGTGATCGGCGACGAGGCTGGACACCGGCCGCGCCAGCAGGATCCCCAACAGCAGGCCGCCCATGATCCCGCCCACGACCCGTCCCCGGGATTCTTCCGGTGCCAGGTGCGCGGCCAGCGGAATCAGCACTTGCACCGAGACGGAACTGAACCCTACCAGCAATGACACCAGCAGGAACACGTTCGGCTGCTCGGTAAACGCCGCGCCCAGCAGGCTGGCGATTGCCACCACGGTGGTGAGAATCATCAAGCGCCGGTTTTCCAGCAAATCCCCCAGCGGCACCAGGAAAAACAGGCCCAGGGCGTAGCCGATCTGGGTCAGCGAGACGATCAGGCTGGCCATGGTGCTGGACAGGCCGACGTCGGGCGCGATCAGTTCGATGATGGGTTGGGCGTAGTAGATATTGGCAACGATGGCGCCGCAGCAGAAGGCAAACAGCAGGACCATGCCCTGGGTCAGGGCAGCGGGCGAGGCGGGTGAATGAGCACTCATGGCAATCTCATCGATCGATTGAAAGGGATGGCGAGAGGCTAAAGACTTGCAGGGCTCTGGAACAGGGCTTGGGGTTGATAGCAGTCATGCCCGGAATTAATGGTGGTCTTCAGACTCCTGTGGGAGCGAGCTTGCTCGCGATAGCGGTCTTTCTGTATCAGTGATGTTGAATATACAGACGCAATCGCGAGCAAGCTCGCTCCCACAGGTTCTGACTGGTTAGCCGAGCCGGGGCTTATTGCCCGCTATAGATCTGGTCAAAAATCCCACCATCGTTGAAATGGGTCTTCTGCACGGTGCGCCAGTCGCCGAAGGTTTTTTCCACCGAGAGGAAATCCACTTTCGGGAAACGGTCGGTGTATTTGGCCAGCACCGCCGGGTCGCGAGGGCGCAGGTAGTTGGCGGCGGCAATTTCCTGGCCTTCGGGCGACCACAGGTATTTGAGGTACTCCTCGGCAGCGGCGCGGGAACCTTTCTTCTCGACGACTTTATCCACAACGCTAACCGGTGGCTCGGCTTCGGCGGAGACGCTTGGGTAGACCACTTCGAACTGGTCGCGACCGAATTCACGGGCGATCATTTCCGCTTCGTTCTCAAAGGTCACCAGCACATCGCCGATCTGGTTGGTCATGAACGTAGTCGTCGCGGCACGACCGCCGGTATCCAGCACAGGGGCCTGCTTGAACAGCTTGCCGACGAAATCCTTGGCCTTGTTTTCATCGCCGCCATTCTTCAGCACATAACCCCAGGCCGAAAGGTAGGTATAGCGGCCGTTACCCGAGGTTTTCGGGTTGGGCACGATCACTTGCACGCCGTCCTTGAGCAGGTCCGGCCAGTCCTTCAACGCTTTCGGGTTGCCCTTGCGCACGATAAACACGGTGGCCGAGGTGAACGGCGCGCTGTTGTTCGGCAGACGGGTGACCCAGTTATCCGGAACCAGCTTGCCGTTGTCGGCCAAGGCATTGATGTCAGTCGCCATGTTCATGGTGATGACATCCGCCGGCAGCCCATCGATTACCGAACGCGCCTGCTTGCTCGAACCGCCAAAGGACATCTGCACGGTGATGCTTTCGTTGTGCTCGGCCTGCCAGTGTTTCTGGAACGCGGCGTTGTAGTCCTTATAGAAATCCCGCATCACGTCGTAGGAAACGTTGAGTAGAGTCGGGGCGGCGTGGGCCAGGCTGCCGAACGCCAGGCCGGCGGCGAGGAGGGAGGCGCCAAAGAAATTCTTCACTGCGAGGTCCTTTTTATTGGCAAGGGATGCGGGCGATAAGCCAGCACCCTAGCGATTAGCTTATAGGTCATCAAGAATTAAAAAGTGCTTTGCTTATTCCAATTTTTTAAACAGTGCGTTACCGCAACGAGAACAGAATGCAGCGCCATGTTCGTGGTTGTTTTTGCTGCACACCGGGCAATTGTGCTTGAGCTGGTCACCGCGCATGGCGGTGGCGAGTTCCGCAGTGAAGATACCCGTCGGCACGGCGATGATCGAGTAGCCGGTAATCATCACCAGGGACGAAACCACTTGGCCCAGCGGCGTCTTCGGCACGATGTCGCCGAAGCCTACGGTGGTCAATGTCACGATAGCCCAATAGATGCCCTTGGGAATGCTGGTGAAACCATGCTCGGGGCCTTCGATGACATACATCAGGGTGCCAAACACCGTCACCAGCGTCGACACGCTGACCAGGAACACGATGATTTTCTGCTTGCTGCCGCGCAGTGCGGCCAATAGATAGTTGGCCTGCTTGAGGTACGGGCTGAGCTTGAGGACGCGGAAAATCCGCAGCATGCGGATGATCCGCACGATCAGCAGGTACTGGGCATCGCTGTAGTACAACGCGAGGATGCCCGGCACGATCGCCAGCAGATCCACCAGGCCATAAAAGCTGAACGCATAGCGCAGCGGCTTGGGCGAGCAGTACAGGCGCAGGCCGTATTCAACGATGAAAATCAACGTGAAGCCCCACTCGATGTAGGCCAGCAGGGCCGCGTAGTTCTTGTGCACGCTGTCGATGCTGTCGAGCATCACAATCACCAGGCTCGCAAAGATGATCAACAGCAGCGTGCTGTCGAAGCGCCGGCCGGCCACCGTGTCGGTCTGGAAAATGATCACGTAGAGGCGTTCACGCCAGTTGTTGTTGCTGTCCATAACCTTCGCCTGAACCAATGATCAGCGCAGCCTAGGGTGATTGCCCCGCAGAGCGCAAGGCGCGATGTCGAGACAGGCTGGGTGCCAAAGCCGCGCGGTGGCATGCACCAGCCAGCACGCGAGAATGAAAGGCGCCGTCAGCGGCGCCACGCCCAGCGCCGCGAAACCCGGTGCGAGAAGGACCGCCAGCAGCACGCCCGCCAGCGGCTGCCATGGCCCGCGTGCGTGTTGGCCGAGGGCCAGGGCCGCTAACGCCGGGTTGTAGCCGCCCAGGCCGGACAAGGTGTGCGGGCAATCGTGCAGCCAGGCAAAGGCAAAGCCTGCGACGGAACCGAACAGCGCCCAGCCGGCGGCGCGACGGTTGGCGATCAGCAGGCCGATGGTGATCAGCACACCGGCCAGGGGCTGGTCGAGAAACATGACCTGGCCCAGGCCGTTCAGCGGGGCAAGCAACAGGTTGGGGAGTGTCTGCTCCAGTGCAGCGGGCAAGGGCGCAGGCGGGGCGAGACCCAGCAGCAACCAGCCGAGCCCGACGAAAGGCGCGGTGTAGGCGGGCAGGCAGCGTGGGCCTCGGGTGCGCTTGAGCCACTGCTGGGTCAGCATTGCGCTGAGGCCGCCAGCGGCGATGATCAATGGCGGCAACAGGGCTGACCAAGGCAATGCCAGGCTCAGCAGCAAACCCAGCAGGATGCCGTTATAACTGAACAGCCCGGCCTGCCGATCCTCCTTGGCATAACCACGTCGTTGGGCCGTCAGCAATCCGGCCACGCCGCCCATTAGCGCGCCGCCGAACAACGCTGGCGCGGTGAGCAGAATCGCCAAGAGGCAGAACAGGCCGCACAGGGGATGGCGCTGGAGGAAAATCTGGCTGAAGCCGTTGAGCAGGGCGGTAGCCCAGTCTGGGCAGTGGGAGGATGAAGAATGGTTGGGCATATGGGTCAGGGATAAGGGAACATTGTGGCGAGGGAGCTTGCTCCCGCTCGGTTGCGTAGCGACCGCAAAAAAAGGGGCCGCTACGCGACCCAGCGGGAGCAAGCTCCCTCGCCACGGAAAATCAGATGAGGGTCTCGATGCGCAAGGAGTTGGTCGACCCCGGCTGCCCGAACGGCACGCCGGCGGTAATCAGCAGGGTGTCGCCACGCTGGGCCATGCCCTGGGCCTGGGCGATTTCCAGCGCGGTGGAACACACTTCGTCCACCTGCCGCAGCCGATCGTTGACCACCGAATGCACGCCCCACGCGACGGTCAGGCGACGGGCCGCCTGCAGGTTGGGCGTCAGGTTGAGGATCGGCACCGTCGGCCGTTCCCGCGCCGCGCGCAGGCTGGAGCTGCCCGACTCGCTGTAGTTGACCAGCACCGCCACGGGCAGCACGTTGCTGATCCGGCGGATCGCGCAGCTGATGGCGTCCGACACCGTGGCCTCGGCTTTCGGTCGGCTGACGTCGAGTTGTGTCTGGTAGTCCGGGCCGTTTTCCACCTGGCGGATGATCTTGCTCATCATCTGCACGGCTTCGAGGGGATAGTCGCCCGAGGCGGTTTCCGCCGACAACATCACCGCGTCGGCACCCTCGGCCACGGCGTTGGCGACATCGGTGACTTCGGCGCGGGTCGGCGCCGGGGAGAAGCGCATCGACTCAAGCATCTGTGTCGCCACCACCACCGGTTTGCCGAGGGCGCGGCAGGTGCCGATGATGTTTTTCTGAATCTGCGGCACGCTCTCGGCCGGCACCTCGACGCCCAGGTCACCTCGGGCAACCATGATCGCGTCGCTCAGTTCGGCGATTTCCCGCAGTTGGGCGACGGCCGAGGGCTTCTCAATCTTGGCCATCAGGAACGCCTTGTCGCCAATCAACGCGCGGGCTTCGCGAATGTCCTCGGCACGCTGCACGAATGACAGCGCCACCCAGTCCACGCCCAGCTCCAGGCCGAAGCTCAGGTCGCGGCGGTCCTTGGCGGTCAGCGGGCTCAGGTCGAGCACGGCCTGGGGCACGTTCACGCCCTTGCGGTCCGACAGTTCGCCACCGTTGAGCACCTCGGTATCAATGGCGTCGGTGTGTCTGGCGGTTACCCGCAGGCGCAGCTTGCCGTCATCGAGCAGCAAGTCCATGCCCGGCTCCAGCGCGGCGATGATTTCCGGGTGGGGCAGGTTGACCCGACGCTGATCGCCCGGCGTCGGGTCCAGGTCCAGACGCAAGGCTTGACCGCGCTGCAACAGCACCTTGCCATCGGCGAACTTGCCGACCCGCAGTTTTGGTCCTTGCAGGTCCATCAGGATGCCCAGCGGGTAATTGAGCTGCTGCTCGACTTCGCGGATCCACTGGTAGCGCTGGGCGTGGTCGGCGTGGTCGCCGTGGCTGAAGTTCAGGCGAAAGATGTTCACTCCGGCCTGCACCAGTTCGCGGATGTCATCGATCCCACCGGTGGCGGGGCCGAGTGTCGCGAGGATCTTGACCTTCTTGTCAGGCGTCATTTTTCGGGTTCTCGAGGATCAGGATGGCGCGAAAATCGTTGACGTTGGTGCGGGTCGGCTCGGTGACGATCAACCCGTCCAGCGCGGCGAAGTAGCCGTAGCCGTTGTTGTTATCCAGTTCATCGCTGGCGTTCAGGCCCAGCTCGGTGGCGCGGCGATAGCTGTCCGGGGTCATGATGGCGCCGGCGTTGTCTTCGGAGCCGTCGATGCCGTCGGTGTCGCCCGCCAGTGCATGGATGCCGGGGTGGCCCTTGAGGCTGTCGGTCAGGCTCAGCAGGAACTCGGCGTTGCGCCCGCCACGGCCACTGCCGCGGACGGTGACCGTGGTTTCGCCGCCAGAGAGAATCACGCACGGTGCAGCCAAGGGCTGGCCATGCAGGGCGATTTGCCGGGCGATGCCGGCATGGACCTTCGCCACGTCCCGGGATTCGCCTTCCAGGTCACCGAGGATCAGTGGGCTGAAACCGGCCTGGCGGGCTTTCACCGCTGCGGCTTCGAGGGACTGCTGGGGACGGGCGATCAGCTGGAAATGACTGCGCGCCAGGCTCGGGTCGCCGGGCTTGACGGTTTCCGATTCCGGGCTTTGCAGCCAGGTGCGCACCGAGGCCGGGATCTGGATGTCGTAGCGCTTGAGAATCGCCAGCGCGTCGGCCGAAGTGCTGGGGTCGGCCACGGTGGGGCCGGAGGCGATGACCGTGGCGAGATCGCCGGGCACATCGGAAATCGCGTAGGTGTAGACGGTCGCCGGCCAGCAGGCCTTGCCCAGCCGGCCGCCCTTGATCGCCGAGAGGTGCTTGCGCACGCAATTCATCTCGCCAATGGTCGCGCCGGACTTGAGCAGGGCCTTGTTGATCGATTGCTTGTCGGCCAGGGTGATGCCGGCCGCCGGCAAGGCCAGCAACGCCGAGCCGCCACCGGAGAGCAGGAAGATCACTCGGTCGTCTTCGTTGAGGTTGCTGACGAGTTCGAGCACCCGTCCGGCCACTTCCAGGCCAGCGGCGTCCGGTACTGGATGAGCGGCCTCGACCACTTCGATTTTCTCGCAGGGCGCGCCATGGCCGTAGCGGGTTACCACCAGGCCGCTGACTTCTCCGTGCCAGCAGCGCTCGACCACTTGCGCCATGGCCGCGGCGGCCTTGCCGGCACCGATGACGATCACCCGACCGCTGCGGTCAGCGGGCAGGTACTGTTCGAGGACGTGCTGCGGATGGGCCGCGTCGACGGCCGTGGCGAACAGCTCACGCAGCAATTGTTGCGGATCGACCGACATGGCGGGCTCCCGATTTTTATTATTGGCTGAGGCGACTCGGTTACCTGTGGGAGCGAGCCTGCTCGCGAAGGCGGTCAACCTGCCAATCAAGCATTGACTGACACACCGCTTCGCGAGCGGGCTCGCTCCCACAGGGGCAGGGCAGGGCCTATTTGTCGCGAATCGAGAAATTGGCCATATGCTCCAGCCCCTTGATCAGCGCCGAGTGGTCCCAATTGCTGCCACCCATGGCCGCGCAGGTGCTGAACACTTGCTGGGCGTTGGCGGTGTTGGGCAGGTTGATGTTCAGCTCCCTGGCGCCTTGCAGGGCCAGGTTCAGGTCCTTCTGGTGCAGGCTGATGCGGAAGCCCGGGTCGAAGGTGCCCTTGATCATGCGCTCACCGTGCACTTCGAGGATCTTCGACGAGGCGAAACCGCCCATCAACGCTTCACGGACCTTGGCCGGGTCCGCGCCGTTCTTCGAGGCGAAGAGCAGGGCCTCGGCCACGGCCTGGATGTTCAGCGCGACGATGATCTGGTTCGCCACCTTGGCGGTCTGGCCATCGCCGTTGCCGCCCACCAGGGTGATGTTCTTGCCCATCGCCTGGAACAGTGGCAGCGCGCGCTCGAACGCGGCGCTGTCGCCACCGACCATGATGCTCAGGGTCGCGGCCTTGGCGCCGACTTCACCGCCCGACACCGGGGCGTCGAGGTACTGCGCGCCTCTTTCATTGATCTTCGCCGCGAACGCCTTGGTGGCGGTAGGGGAGATCGAGCTCATGTCGATCACCACCTTGCCCGCGCCCACGCCGGCCGCTACGCCGTCGGCGCGCAACAGCACATCCTCGACCTGCGGTGTGTCCGGGACCATGACGATGATGAACTCGGCCTCCTGGGCAACTTCCTTCGGGTTGGCCAGCGCCACCGCGCCGCCTGCCACGAGGTCGGCCGGGGCAGCGTCGTGATGCTGGGTCAGGAACAGGCTGTGACCGGCCTTTTGCAGGTTCAGTGCCATGGGGTGGCCCATGATGCCGGTGCCGATGAATCCGATTTTAGCCATGTGGAAAATCCTCTCTTGTTTAAGGTGCCCCGCGGACTCTGTGGCGAGGGAGCTTGCTCCCGCTGGGCCGCGAAGCGGCCCCAGAAATCCATCGGTGAAAAAACATGCGTCTGCTTCGCAGCCGAGCGGGAGCAAGCTCCCTCGCCACAAAAGCTCGTGTCAGGTCAGATCGCGTTATGGCTTTTCAACCAGTCCAAGCCCGCTTCGGTGGTGGTCAGCGGCTTGTATTCGCAGCCGACCCAACCCTGATAGCCGATGCGATCCAGGTGTTCGAACAGGAAGCGGTAGTTGATCTCGCCGGTGCCGGGCTCGTTGCGGCCCGGGTTGTCCGCCAGTTGCACATGGTTGATCTCGCCCAGGTGCGCCGACAGCGTCCGGGCCAGGTCGCCTTCCATGATCTGCATGTGATAGATGTCGTATTGCAGGAACAGGTTGGCGCTGCCCACCTGTTCGCGGATCGACAGGGCCTGGGCGGTGTTGTTCAGGAAAAAACCCGGGATATCGCGGGTGTTGATGGCTTCCATCACCAGCTTGATGCCGGCGCCCTGGAGCTTTTCGGCGGCATATTTCAGGTTGGCGACGAAGGTTTTTTCCGCCAGCGCTGCGTCGCACTTCTGCGAACGGATCCCGGCCAGGCAATTGACCTGGGTATTGCCCAGCACCTTGGCATAGGCAATCGCCAGGTCGACCCCGGCACGGAATTCCTCGACCCGGTCCGGCAGGCAGGCGATACCGCGCTCACCCTTGGCCCAGTCGCCGGCCGGCAGGTTGAACAGCACCTGGGTCAGGCCATGGGCATCGAGCAGGGTCTTGAGTTCAGCGGAGCTGTAGTCGTAGGGAAACAGGTATTCGACACCACTGAAACCGGCCTTGGCGGCCGCTTCGAAACGGGCGAGGAAATCCTGCTCGGTAAACAGCATGGACAGGTTGGCGGCGAAACGCGGCATGGTGGTCTCCTGTAAATAGTTGGCAGGCCTCCCTTGTGGGAGCGAGCCTGCTCGCGAAAGCGGTATGTCAGTCAACATTCAATGAAGAGTAGATCGCCTTCGCGAGCAGGCTCGCTCCCACAGGAGGAGGTCAGTCGAGCAATGAAATCGCGGTGGGTGCATCGTTGCCCACCAGCGCCAGGTCTTCAAATTCATTGACGGCGTTGATCTCGGTGCCCATGGAAATGTTGGTCACCCGCTCGAGGATGATCTCGACGATCACTGGCACCCTGAACTCTTCGATCATTTCCTGGGCCTTGCGCAGCGCTGGCTGGATACCTGACGGCTCGAACACCCGCAATGCCTTGCAACCCAGGCCCTCGGCCACGGCGACGTGGTCCACGCCATAACCGTTGAGCTCCGGTGCGTTGAGGTTGTCGAAGGACAGCTGCACGCAGTAGTCCATGTCGAAGCCGCGCTGGGCCTGGCGGATCAAGCCCAGGTAGGAGTTGTTCACCACGACGTGGATGTAGGGCAGCTTGAATTGTGCGCCCACCGCCAGTTCTTCGATCATGAACTGGAAATCATAGTCGCCCGACAGCGCCACGACCTTGCGATCCGGATCGGCCTTGACCACTCCCAGCGCGGCCGGAATGGTCCAGCCCAGGGGACCGGCCTGGCCGCAGTTGATCCAGTGGCGTGGTTTGTAGACGTGGAGGAACTGCGCCCCGGCGATCTGCGACAGACCGATGGTGCTGACATAGCAGGTGTCCTTGCCGAACACCTGGTTCATTTCCTCGTAGACGCGCTGCGGTTTCACCGGCACGTTGTCGAAATGGGTCTTGCGTTGCAGGCTGGCCTTGCGTTGCTGGCAATCCTGAAGCCAGGCGCTGCGGTTCTTCAGCTTGCCGGCGGCTTGCCATTCGCGGGCCACTTCGATGAACACGGTCAGGGCCGAGGCTGCGTCGGAAACGATACCCAGGTCGGGGGTGAACACCCGGCCGATCTGGGTCGGTTCGATGTCGACATGAATGAACGTGCGGCCTTCGGTGTAGACGTCTACCGAACCGGTGTGGCGGTTGGCCCAACGGTTGCCGACGCCCAGCACCACGTCCGACTTGAGCAAGGTGGCGTTGCCGTAGCGGTGCGAGGTTTGCAGGCCGACCATGCCGACCATCAACGGATGATCGTCCGGGATCGTGCCCCAGCCCATCAAGGTCGGGATCACCGGGATGCCGGTGAGCTCGGCAAACTCCACCAACAGGTCGCTGGCATCGGCATTGATGATGCCTCCACCCGCCACCAGCAATGGGCGCTCGGCCTGATTCAGCATCGCCAGGGCCTTCTCGATCTGCACCCGGTTGGCGGCCGGCTTGGCCAGGGGCAGCGGCTGATAAGCGTCGATGTCGAATTCGATCTCGGCCATCTGCACGTCAAACGGCAAGTCGATCAGCACCGGGCCCGGACGGCCGGAGCGCATCTCGAAGAAAGCCTTCTGAAAGGCGTAGGGCACCTGTCCCGGCTCCAGCACGGTAGTCGCCCATTTGGTCACGGGCTTGACGATGCTGGTGATATCCACCGCCTGGAAATCTTCCTTGTGCATGCGGGCGCGGGGAGCTTGTCCGGTGATGCACAGGATCGGAATCGAGTCGGCCGAAGCGCTGTAGAGGCCAGTGACCATGTCAGTGCCCGCCGGCCCCGAAGTACCGATGCACACGCCGATGTTGCCGGCCTTGGTCCGGGTGTAGCCCTCGGCCATGTGCGAGGCGCCTTCAACGTGGCGAGCGAGGACATGATCGATGCCGCCAACCTTTTGCAGGGCAGAGTACAGCGGGTTGATCGCGGCACCCGGGATGCCGAAGGCGGTGTCTACGCCTTCACGGCGCATCACCAGGACGGCGGCTTCGATTGCTCTCATTTTGCTCATTGTTTTGTGCCTCTTACGTTTTGTAATTGTATACAAGTGGCTTTGCGGCAGAGTGTATTCATGGCGAATGGTGCAGGTCAATCCCTTTCCTCAAGCACGCGTTTAATTCGTTGGGAACCTGATTCTGCTGCGGCCTTTTGTCGCTAGAGCTGGTTTGGGTAAATTATTGTATACAAAAATATATATTGTTGTGTTCTATTTGTGGTGTTCGGTTTTTCTGAAAGTGAAGCCGCCAAGGCTTTCCCATAACAAAAGAAGGACAGCACCCATGAGCGTTCTAACCTTGAAAGTTGCCGTCAACCTGGCGGGACAAGCACTGGCCGCAGGCCGTGAGGTCAATGCGGCACCCTTGACCGTCGCGGTCCTGGACAGCGGCGGGCACCTGGTGGCCTTGCAGCGCGAGGACGGTGCGAGCCTGTTGCGCCCGCAAATCGCTATCGGCAAGGCCTGGGGCGCGATCGCCCTGGGCAAGGGCTCACGCCTGCTGGCCCAGGACGCCCAGCAGCGCCCGGCGTTCTTTGCCGCTTTGAACGGCTTGGGGCAAGGCAGCGTCGTGCCGGCGCCGGGCGGAGTGTTGATCAGGGATCAGGACGGGAAGGTGATGGGGGCGATTGGTGTCAGCGGGGATGTTTCGGATGTGGATGAGCAGGTGGCGGTGAGGGCGGTGGAGCTGTCGGGATTGAGGGCGGATACGGGGGTTGCTGTTTGATTAGGTGCTGAATCGACTGGCGTATTCGCGAGCAGGCTCGCTTGTATGGTAGGACTTGAAGGGAGGAGGAGGGACTAGGCTCGATTCTGACTGTTAGCCGCAGTACAGACCGTGGGAGATTTCACCCCTCCTCCTTTCACCCAAGCGCCGATAAAGAATGCATCTGGCCTAGACCGACGATAGGAACAAGCCTGCGCCTCTGGGTGAACCCTTCAAGTGTTCAAACCTTAGCCCGGAGGATTTTCAATGGCAATGCCCGTCGCCACCGCCCAGCCGATCGTAGGTGTGGATGTCGCCAAAGATGAGTTGGTGATTTATCACGCCCAATCCGATCGACTCGAAACGATCCCCAACACCAAAGCTGATATCAAAAAGTGGCTCAAGGCATTACCTGCGCCAGTGGATGTCGCCATCGAAGCCACTAATATCTATCACCAGGACTTCGCCGATCTGGCTTATGCGCATGGCTGTGTGATTTATATGATCGGCGGTTACGAACTCAGTCATTACCGCAAAGGTGTGAAAGTGCGCGCTAAAACCGATGCGCTGGATGCTCGGTTGTTGGCTCGCTACTTGAACAACGAAGGCCACCAGTTGCACCCTTGGTCCCCGCCATCGCCCCTGTATTGCAGGCTTATAAGCCTTTTCCGGCGACGGGCAGCCTTGGTTCAGGCGCGTGTCAGCCTCAAGCAAAGCTGGTCAAACGAACCGTTGCTCAAAACGGCCTTTGAGAACCAGATAAAGGCAATGCAAAGACTCGAGATTTTGCTTGAGAAAACAATCCAGACGCAGTTGGATGCAGCCGGTTTGGGCAGTCAGCTCAAGCGCTGCATGAAAGTCGAAGGCATCGGTCTGTTAAGCGGTGCCCGTTTGCTCACGTCGTTTCAACGTGGAGATTTCAGAAATGCCGATGCCTTCATCGCTTTTCTGGGTCTGGACCTGCGCATATCGGACTCGGGAAAAAAGAAGGGACGCCGCTGCCTGTCTAAGCGAGGTGATCCGGAGGCACGCCGATTGATGCACAACGCCGCGATGTCGGCGAGTCGCACGGCGGCGTGGAAGGGATTTTACGAGGGTTTGAGGTCCCGAGGGCTCAGCACAACCGAGGCATTGGTAGCGCTGGCCCGCAAGCTTGCCCGAGTGGTATTCGCTCTGTTGAAGAACCAGAGCGAATACTTACCAAAAGGCATTTAGGGGCTAGTCCCGCACCATAGAATCTCCCACAGGTGGATCGAGGGGGGCAGACATTCTGCAAATGCCGCAGATCCAAACTGTGGGAACGAGCCTGCTCGCGAAAGCGATCATGCAGACACATCCAGCTAAAAGTCTGCGCTACGACTGGGATTCGACCGGCTAGCCTTTCATGACTTAATCGAGAAGGGACATGGAATGTCTGGCTTATCCGCTTCACATCGGCTGCGAGTCGGCCGCTACTCCGAATCCAGTCGGATCTATTTATTGACCACCAACACCTTCGGTCGCGAACCAATCTTCAGGGATTTCAGGATGGGTCGGCATGTCGTCGATCAATTTCGACAAGCCCAGAGGCAGGGTTATGCCCACTCATTGGCCTGGGTTGTCATGCCTGATCATTTCCATTGGCTGATCGAGTTGCGCCAAGGATCCCTGAGTGAGTTGATGCAAAGGACCAAATCATTGACCGCCAAGACTGTGAATCTGCACCTTGGCAATAACATCTGCCTTTGGCAGCGCGGATTTCATGATCGGGCGCTCCGTCGAGAGGAAAATCTGGTCAAGCTGGCGCGCTATGTCGTCGCCAACCCACTGCGGGCAGGCCTGGTGAAGCGGCTTGGCGACTATCCGCTGTGGGATGCCATTTGGCTTTGACTTGAAACCGAGGCGTTGCCTTCGCGAGCAGGCTCGCTCCCACAAGGGATTCAGGTTGCTCGCAGATTCTGTATTCACAGCAAAACCCTGTGGGAGCGAGCCTGCTCGCGAATGGGGCGCCGCGGTGATTCAGCCCACCTCACACCCCTTCAAAACCAACCGGATAATCGTCTGCGCCGCCGCTTCGTAATCCGCTTCGTCGAGCTTGGCCTTGCCGGTCACGGCGCTGATCTGCCAGTCGAAATCGGCGTAGGTCTGGGTGGCGGCCCAGATGCTGAACATCAGGTGGTTGGGGTCGATGGGGGCGATCTGGCCGCGGTCGATCCAGGTCTGGATGCAGTCGATGTTGTGCCGGGCCTGGGCGTTGAGTTGTTCGACCAGGTCGGCGCTGAGGTGCGGGGCGCCGTGCATGATTTCACTGGCGAAGACTTTCGAGGCGAAGGGCAGGTCGCGGGAGATGCGGATCTTGGAGCGGATGTAGTGGCTCAATACTTCGCCCGGCTCGCCGTCAGCGTTGAAGGGCGTGGAGGCCTGGAGGATCGGCTCGATAATGCTTTCCAGGACCTCGCGGTAGAGGTTCTCCTTGGATTTGAAGTAGTAATAGACGTTGGGTTTGGGCAGGCCCGCCTTGGCCGCGATGTCGCTGGTTTTGGTCGCGGCGAAGCCCTTGTCGGCAAATTCTTCGCTGGCGGCACGCAGGATCAGTTCTTTGTTGCGCTCGCGGATAGTGCTCATAAACCCTGGGGTTCCTTGCCGGTTCTGGCGGTGGCGCATGGTAGCACCGGCCTCGCGGGCCGCTCAAGAATGCCCCAAGGTGGCGCCGCTCGCGGTATGCTGCGCAGCATTATTGTTCAAGGAGCCCCTCCATGGCTGGAAGCAGTTTGCTGGTTTTGATCGACGACATCGCCACCGTGCTCGACGATGTGGCGCTGATGACCAAGATGGCCGCCAAGAAAACTGCCGGCGTGCTCGGCGATGACCTGGCGCTCAATGCCCAGCAAGTCTCCGGCGTGCGGGCCGAGCGGGAGCTGCCGGTGGTCTGGGCGGTGGCCAAGGGTTCCTTCATCAACAAGCTGATCCTGGTGCCGTCGGCGCTGGCAATCAGTGCCTT
Source organism: Pseudomonas sp. R1-15 (assembly GCF_051132085.1). Classification (NCBI taxonomy): domain Bacteria; kingdom Pseudomonadati; phylum Pseudomonadota; class Gammaproteobacteria; order Pseudomonadales; family Pseudomonadaceae; genus Pseudomonas; species Pseudomonas sp. R1-15. Next base: position 1,672,624 of record NZ_CP071660.1, read on the forward strand.
CGTGCCTTGGCTGGTGACACCCCTGTTGATGGTGGGTGGCGCCTACCTGTGTTTCGAAGGGTTCGAAAAACTCGCCCACAAGTTCCTTCACAGCAAGGCTGAAGACCAGGCCGGGCATGCGCAACTGGTGGAGGCGGTGGCCGACCCGGCGGTGGACCTGGTGGCCTTCGAAAAGGACAAGATCAAAGGCGCGGTTCGCACCGACTTCATTCTCTCGGCGGAAATCATCGCCATCACCCTTGGCACTGTCGCTGATGCGCCGCTGACCCAGCAGGTTATCGTGCTGTCGGGCATTGCGATTGTCATGACTGTCGGCGTGTACGGCCTGGTGGCGGGGATCGTCAAGCTCGATGACCTGGGCTTGTGGCTGACCCAAAAGCCTGGCCAGGCCGCCAAAAGCATCGGCGGCGCCATCCTGCGCGCCGCGCCCTACATGATGAAAAGCCTGTCGGTGATCGGTACGGCAGCGATGTTCCTGGTGGGCGGCGGCATCCTGACCCATGGCGTACCGGCGGTGCATCACTGGATCGAAGGCGTGGCGGCTGGTGCCGGCGGCGCCGGGTTCATCGTGCCGATGCTGCTCAATGCGGTGGCGGGGATTGTCGCGGGTGCGGCCGTGTTGGCGGGTGTGCTCGTCGTGGGCAAAATCTGGAAAGCGCTGAAAGGCTGAGTCTGCCAACGCAACTGTGGAAGCGAGCCTGCTCGCGATAGCGGCCTGTCAGGCAACATTAATGTTGAATGTCAGGCCGCATTCGCGAGCAAGCTCGCTCCCACAGTGGGTTTTGCGGTGTCCGAAAGTTACTCGGCGATCTGCAACTTGCGCGACTCGGTGTACACGTACCGCACCTTCTCATACTCGAACGGCGAGTTCAGCTGCCCGTAGCGGAAGCTGGTCTGGTAGCGCCTGTCCACGCCGCGCAACAGCAGCAGTTCCGGGTGGTTGGAGCTGACTTCCGAGACGTTCAGGAAGTTGATCGCCGATTCCGCGGTGTAGTCCACCAGCAGGCCCGACGTGTCGCGCAGGTTCGAAGGACCGAAGATCGGCAGCACGAAATACGCGCCGCCGGGCACACCATAGAAGCCCAGGGTCTGGCCGAAGTCCTCGCTCTGGCGCGGCAGGCCCATGGCCGTGGCCGGATCCCAGAGTCCGGCGATGCCGACGGTGGTATTGAGGAGCAGGCGCGCCGTGGTTTCCATCGAACGCTTGCCCTTCAATTGCAGCAGGCTGTTCATCAGGTTCGGCACGTCCCCCAGGTTGTTGAAGAAATTGCTGACGCCGGTGCGCACGAAGCTCGGAGTGACGTAGCGATAGCCGTCGACGACGGGCAGGAAGACCCATTCGTCAAAGCGGTAGTTGAAGTGGTAGACGCGGCGGTTCCACGATTCCAGCGGGTCGTAGACGTTCAAGGCGTTGAGCGTCGAACGTTCGAATTCGCGCTGGTCCAGGCCGGGGTTGAACTTGAGTTTGGTCAGCGGCTCCTTGAAGCCGTCCGAATCCACCACCACGGGCGCATTGGCCTTGCTGTCATCGGCGTGGACCATGCCCGCGCTCATTAACGCGGCGATAAGCAGGAGGTATTTAGCCACGGAAGAACTCCAGCATGGCGTCGCTGTTGACGCGATAGTTAAGGTTGCCGCAATGGCCGCCCAGTGGATAAACGGTCAGGCGGTCGCCAAAAGTCTTGCGCAGGAAGCCGAGGTCGCCCGGGCCGAGAATCACATCGTCGGCGTTGTGCATCACCGCGATTTTCGTGCTGGCCTGCAGATAATCCTTCAGCGCGTAGAGACTGACCTGGTCGACCAGTTGCAACAGGCTGCCGCCGTCTGTGCGCGCACGCCACATCGGGATCACCTGTTCGGTGAGGTAGCAGTCGAAATCGCATTGCAGCGCGCGCTTGAGGAACGGCGTCAGGCTGGTGCTTTCAGTGATCGGGAACTTCGGCGGGATGATCAGGCCGCGACGGTTGATCAGGTCCGAGGTAAAGGCGATGTCGGCCGCCGAGAAACGGAACGAGGTGCCGATCAGCATCGCCATCTGTTCGTTGGTCAGGTGTTGCTTGGACTGCTGGAAGTCATAGAGCAACGCATCGTTGAGATCGATGTAGCCTTTCTGCTGGAAGTAGCGGGTCAGCTTGTTCAGCACCAGTTCATAGAATGTCGTGGTGCTGTTGATGCCCTTGACCTCGGTCTGGACCAGCTTGTCCAGGTTGGTGATCGAGGTGTAGAGGTTCACTGGCGGGTTCAGCAACAGGACTTTCTTGAAGTTGAAACTGCGCCGGGTCTCGTCCAGGTGCGCAACGAAGGCCGCGTCCAGGGCGCCGAGGCTGTAGCCGGTCAGGTAGTACTCGGTGACGGGCACTTTCGGATTTTGCGCGCGCACGGCCTGCATCACGCGGTACATGTCTTCGGCGTCTTCCTTGGTGATGCCTGGCGTGGCGAAGCGCGAAGCGGCACTCATGAAATCGAAACTGGTGGGCGAGGACAACTGCACCACGTGGTAGCCGGCCTTGTAGTAGAGGCGCTTCAGATACTCATTGAGCGTGCTGTCATACCGCGCGCCGGTGCCGGCGATCAGGAAGATCAGCGGCGCGGGTTTGTCCTGGGTAGCCATGCGGTAGGTGAGGCTTTTCACCGGCCAGAAATTGTCCGGCAGGATGAATTCGCGCTCCGGACGCAGGGTCAGGCTCTGGTCCGACTGGTTGATGTCCTCATTGAGCGGCAGCTCCGGGCGCAGGTCCGGCGGCGTGGTGGCGATGGTCGCCTCGAACGGGTTGGTCAAGGGGTAGCCATAGCTGGCGGCGTCGACATCCACCGCCAGCGCGGACGCACTCAGGATAAGGCCGCCGGCGAGGGCAGCGAAGCGCAAGGAACGGAGCATGTCTGGATCCCTTAAGAGGAAGGTGCCGAATGAAGTTCGCAGCCTATGACCACCGAAGTGAAGCCAAGTGCCATGACGGCTGCAAAACAAGCGCGGACGGGTCGCGATAGTAGCGGGACGATACACGTTGAGGCGTGGTGACCGCTAGTGACCTGGCGGCTCGCCTGGTTCAGGCATGCAAGATTTGATCGAAATCCGCGGTCTGAAACGCCTGGATTGGCTTGCTGGCTTTCTGATGTCGTTTCTCGCTGCCTCAGCGTCGCAGACAGAGCAGGTTCCAGATCGGCGCAGGTTGATGATCAGCCTGTCAGTACTCCACTGGCGTTCGAACCGGTTTGCAGGTGAGCGTGATGGGGGCGCTGTGCACCATAACAATACGTTGACGCTGCTCGGCATCCGTCGGGCGCAGCACTTTCGGGGAAGTAACGATGAAGATGCGACGACTCTTGGGCGCAGGTGCCGCACTGGTACTGGCGATCAGCTCCACCCTGGCCAGCGCCGAAACCAAAACCCTGAGCATTGGTTATGTCGACGGCTGGTCCGACAGCGTCGCGACCACCCATGTGGCGGCCGAAGTGATCAAGCAGAAACTCGGTTATGACGTGAAGCTGCAAGCGGTGGCGACCGGGATCATGTGGCAGGGCGTGGCCACCGGCAAGCTCGATGCAATGCTTTCGGCCTGGCTGCCGGTGACTCACGGTGACTACTGGACGAAAAACAAGGACAACGTGGTCGACTACGGCCCGAACTTCAAGGACGCCAAGATCGGCCTGATCGTGCCAGAGTACGTCAAGGCCAAGTCGCTGGAAGACCTCAAGACCGACGATTCCTTCAAGAAACGCATCGTCGGCATCGACGCCGGTTCAGGCGTGATGCTCAAGACCGAACAGGCGATCAAGGACTACGACCTGACCGGTTATCAACTCAAGGCCAGCTCCGGCGCCGGCATGATCGCCGAGCTGACCCGTGCCGAGAAAAAGAATGAGTCCATCGCCGTCACCGGTTGGGTGCCGCACTGGATGTTCGCCAAGTGGAAACTGCGCTTCCTAGAAGATCCAAAAGGTGTCTACGGCGCGGCTGAAACCGTAAACAGCATCGGCAGCAAGGAGCTGGCTACCAAGGCGCCGGAAGTGGTCGAGTTCCTGAAGAAGTTCCAGTGGGCCTCGAAAGACGAAATCGGCGAAGTCATGCTGGCGATCCAGGAAGGCGCCAAGCCGGACGCCGCCGCGAAGGATTGGGTTGCCAAGCACCCGGACCGCGTGAAGGAGTGGACCGGCAAGTAATCGGCCTGGTCTGACTGTTCCGAAAAACCGCATGAGTTGTTCATGCGGTTTTTTTGTGCCCGCGATTTTTGAATTCGACGCACCCCTGTGGGAGCGAGCCTGCTCGCGAAGCGATCTGCCAGCTAACCCTGCATTTGACCCGCAAGCAGCTTTCGCGAGCAGGCTCGCTCCCACAGAGGGCAGGGGCAATTGCGAAAATATCCGGGAAACTGGCAAAACCGTCATGTCGTTCTAATACTAAGGTCGTCTGGAACCTGGCCTTGAGCCGCATAGAGTAGGGTCGTTCCAACTTAAATCTGTGCTGCGAGGATAAAAACAATGAACGACAGCATTTACCTCTCGATACAAAACAGCCCGCGCTTCAAGGAGCTGGTGAGTAAAAGGGAAAAGTTCGCCTGGATTCTCTCGGCGATCATGCTAGGGCTTTACTCGGGATTCATCCTGCTGATTGCCTACGGGCCGCATATTCTCGGCGCCAAGATCACGCCTGAGGGAACGATCACCTGGGGCATTCCCATCGGGATCGGCCTGATTCTCTCGGCTTTCGTGCTGACCGGCATTTACGTACGACGCGCCAATGGCGAGTTCGACGACCTGAACAATGCGATTCTCAAGGAGGCTCAGCAATGATCCGGCGTCTACTGGCTCTTTTGAGCATCGCTGCGTTCGCACCGAGCGTCTGGGCGGCTGATGCCGTGGCGGGGGCTGTGCAGAAACAACCCCTCAACGTCGCGGCTATCCTGATGTTCGTGGCCTTCGTCGGCGCGACTCTGTACATCACCTACTGGGCATCCAAGAAAAACAACTCGGCGGCCGACTACTATGCGGCCGGCGGCAAGATCACCGGCTTCCAGAACGGCCTGGCGATTGCCGGCGACTACATGTCGGCGGCATCCTTCCTGGGTATTTCCGCGCTGGTGTTCACGTCCGGTTATGACGGCCTGATCTACTCCATCGGTTTCCTGGTGGGCTGGCCGATCATTCTGTTCCTGATCGCCGAGCGCCTGCGCAACCTGGGTAAATACACCTTTGCCGACGTGGCGTCCTATCGCCTCGGGCAAACCCAGATCCGCAGCCTGTCGGCTTGCGGCTCGCTGGTGGTGGTGGCGTTCTACCTGATCGCGCAAATGGTCGGTGCCGGCAAGCTGATCCAGCTGCTGTTCGGCCTGGACTACCACGTTGCGGTGATCCTGGTCGGTATCCTGATGTGCCTCTACGTGCTGTTCGGCGGTATGCTGGCCACCACCTGGGTACAGATCATCAAGGCCGTCCTGTTGCTGTCGGGTGCTTCGTTCATGGCGCTGATGGTGATGAAGCACGTCAACTTCGACTTCAACATGCTGTTTGCCGAAGCGGTCAAGGTTCACCCTAAAGGTGAAGCGATCATGAGCCCTGGCGGCCTGGTGAAGGATCCGATCTCGGCCTTCTCCCTCGGCCTGGCGCTGATGTTCGGTACCGCTGGCCTGCCCCATATCCTGATGCGCTTCTTCACCGTGAGCGACGCCAAGGAAGCTCGCAAGAGCGTGCTGTATGCCACCGGCTTCATCGGCTACTTCTACATCCTGACCTTCATCATCGGCTTCGGCGCGATCCTGCTGGTCAGCACCAACCCGGCCTTCAAGGACGCGGCAGGTGCCTTGCTGGGCGGCAACAACATGGCGGCGGTGCATCTGTCCAACGCGGTTGGCGGCAGCATCTTCCTGGGCTTCATCTCGGCGGTGGCGTTCGCGACCATCCTGGCGGTGGTAGCGGGCCTGACCCTGGCCGGTGCCTCGGCGGTGTCCCATGACCTGTACGCCAGCGTGATCAAGAAAGGCAAGGCCAACGAGAAGGATGAGATTCGGGTTTCGAAAATCACCACTATCTGTCTGGCGGTGCTGGCGATCGGCCTGGGCATCCTGTTCGAGAAGCAGAACATCGCGTTCATGGTGGGCCTGGCGTTCTCCATCGCGGCGAGCTGCAACTTCCCGGTACTGCTGCTTTCGATGTACTGGAAGAAACTGACCACCCGTGGCGCGATGATCGGCGGCTGGCTGGGCCTGGTCAGTGCCGTGGGCCTGATGGTGCTCGGTCCGACCATCTGGGTGCAGATCATGGGTCACGAGAAGGCGATCTTCCCATACGAATACCCAGCGCTGTTCTCGATGGCCATTGCGTTCGTCGGCATCTGGTTCTTCTCCATCACCGACAAGTCGGCTGAAGGTGCAAACGAGCGGGCGCTGTTCTTCCCGCAATTCGTGCGTTCGCAGACTGGCCTGGGGGCGAGTGGGGCGGTGAATCACTGAGGCAGCTGCAAGTTGAAAGCTTCAAGTTGAAGCGTTGTGTTTGAAGAAATACCCCGGTCGAGAGGCCGGGGTATTTTTTTGCATGTGATGTTTGCGTTGTCTGTGAGGACGCCTTCGCGAGCAGGCTCGCTCCCACAGTGGTATGCGATCCTTGTGGGAGCGAGCCTGCTCGCGAAGAGGCCGGTCCTGACACTAAGCTTTTTGAAGGCATAAACAAAACAGCCCCTGCTCTTTATAAGAAGCAGGGCTGTTCCGGTGCAGCTTGAGACTTACTGCAAGGCAAGCCTTACTTGCGGTCTTCCAGCTTGGTGATGTCACGCGACTCGTAGCCGGTGTAAAGCTGGCGCGGGCGGCCGATCTTGTACGGGCTGGAGAGCATTTCCTTCCAGTGGGAGATCCAGCCGACGGTCCGCGCCAGGGCGAAGATCACGGTGAACATGCTGGTCGGGATGCCGATCGCCTTGAGGATGATCCCCGAGTAGAAGTCGACGTTCGGGTACAGCGAGCGCTCGATGAAGTACGGGTCGGTCAGGGCGATCTCTTCCAGGCGCATGGCCAGTTCGAGTTGCGGATCGTTCTTGATCCCCAGTTCCTTGAGCACTTCGTCGCAGGTCTGCTTCATGACGGTGGCGCGCGGGTCGCGGTTCTTGTAGACCCGGTGACCGAAGCCCATCAGCTTGAACGGATCGTTCTTGTCCTTGGCCTTGGCGATGAACTTGTCGATGTTCGAGACATCGCCGATTTCATCGAGCATGGTCAGTACCGCTTCGTTCGCGCCGCCGTGGGCAGGGCCCCAGAGCGCGGCGATACCGGCGGCGATACAGGCGAACGGGTTGGCACCCGACGAGCCGGCCAGGCGCACGGTGGACGTGGAGGCGTTCTGCTCGTGGTCGGCATGGAGGATGAAGATGCGGTCCATGGCCTTGGCGAGCACCGGGCTGATCGGTTTGATCTCGCACGGGGTGTTGAACATCATATGCAGGAAGTTCTCTGCATAGGTCAGGTCGTTGCGCGGGTACATCATGGGCTGGCCCATGGAGTACTTGTAGACCATGGCTGCCAGGGTCGGCATCTTCGCCACCAGGCGGATCGCGGAGATTTCGCGATGCTGGGGGTTATTGATGTCCAGGGAGTCGTGGTAGAAGGCCGAGAGGGCGCCGACAACACCGCACATGACGGCCATCGGGTGAGCATCGCGACGGAAGCCGTTGAAGAAGGTCTTCAACTGCTCGTGAACCATGGTGTGGTTCTTCACGGTGCTGACGAACTGGGCCTTTTGCTCTGCGGTTGGCAGCTCGCCGTTGAGCAGCAGGTAGCAGGTTTCCAAGTAGTCCGATTTTTCAGCCAGTTGCTCGATCGGGTAGCCGCGGTGCAGCAGGATGCCGTTGTCGCCGTCGATATAGGTGATTTTCGACTCGCACGAGGCGGTCGACATGAAACCTGGGTCAAAGGTGAAACGGCCCGTGGCCGTCAGGCCCCGTACGTCGATTACATCGGGACCAACGGTGCCGGTTAAAATGGGCAGCTCGACGGGGGCTGCGCCCTCGATGATCAACTGCGCTTTTTTGTCAGCCATGTGGCCTCCTATTAATGCTTGGAATCATCAGACAGACCCCCCACGCAGGGCCCGCACCACTATAGTGAGATAAATCCGAATGTCAATTTGCCTAAAGTCTTGCTCCAGAAGGCTTTAACCGGACTTTTTCCGCGAAATTGCCTGCCGTTTACGCCTTTTGCCCTGCATGTGCAATGCGCTATTAGGGGAAGGTGAACGCGTTGTCATTAGTAGCCTAACTGTCTATACTCGGCCACCGACCGCCAGGGGCTTTTGGGCCTGCTTTCTTGGGGGTCGTCACTCCCTGGGTGGTGAGTACCTGACCAGTGCGCGCCCCAACAACTTTGCCCTGATTGTTAGGGGCTCTTCAGTGTGAAAAAAAAGCCGTGAAAAGCCAACGACCTGTAAACCTAGACCTAAGGACCATCAAACTCCCAGTCACTGCTTACACGTCCATTCTTCACCGTATTTCCGGTGTCATCCTCTTCGTCAGCCTGGCCATCATGCTTTATGCATTGGACAAGTCGCTCGATTCGGAAGAAGGCTTCGGTCAGGTGAAAGCGTGTCTGACCAGTCCGCTAGCCAAGCTAGTGATTTGGGGCATCCTGTCCGCCTTGCTGTATCACCTGGTAGCCGGCGTGCGCCACTTGATCATGGACATGGGCATCGGTGAGACGCTGGAAGGCGGCAAGCTGGGCTCGAAAATCATTATCGCCGTGTCTGCGGTGCTGATCGTTCTGGCAGGAGTCTGGATATGGTAACCAACGTCACGAACCTTTCGCGTTCGGGCCTCTATGACTGGATGGCGCAGCGTGTCTCTGCGGTCGTTCTCGCGGCTTATTTCATCTTCCTGATCGGATATGTGGTAGCCAACCCCGGCCTGGGCTACGCCCAATGGCACGAACTCTTTGCAAACAACTGGATGCGTATCTTCAGTCTGCTGGCCCTTGTTGCCCTCGGCGCTCACGCCTGGGTCGGCATGTGGACCATCGCGACCGACTACCTGACGCAGATGGCGTTCGGCAAGTCGGCGACTGCCGTACGTTTCCTCTTCCAGGCAGTATGCGGCGTTGCGATGTTCGCTTACTTCGTCTGGGGTGTGCAGATTCTCTGGGGTATCTGATTCATGGCTAACATTCCAACGATTTCTTTCGACGCCATCATCATTGGTGGTGGCGGTGCCGGCATGCGCGCAGCGCTGCAACTGGCACAGGGCGGTCACAAGACTGCCGTGATCACCAAGGTCTTCCCGACGCGTTCGCACACTGTTTCCGCCCAGGGTGGCATCACTTGCGCCATCGCTTCGGCCGACCCGAACGATGACTGGCGCTGGCACATGTACGATACCGTCAAGGGTTCCGACTACATCGGCGACCAGGACGCTATCGAATACATGTGTCAGGAAGGCCCGGCCGCCGTGTTCGAGCTGGACCACATGGGCCTGCCGTTCTCGCGTACCGAAACCGGCCGCATCTACCAGCGTCCGTTCGGTGGCCAGTCCAAGGACTACGGCAAGGGCGGCCAGGCTGCACGTACTTGCGCGGCGTCCGACCGTACCGGTCACGCACTGCTGCACACCCTTTACCAGGGCAACCTGAAGGCCGGTACCACGTTCCTGAACGAGTACTACGCCGTTGACCTGGTGAAGAACCAGGACGGTGCCTTTGTCGGCGTGATCGCGATCTGCATCGAAACCGGCGAAACCACCTACATCCGCGCCAAGGCCACCGTGCTGGCGACCGGCGGTGCGGGCCGTATCTACGCGTCCACCACCAACGCCCTGATCAACACCGGTGACGGCGTCGGCATGGCCCTGCGTGCCGGCGTGCCGGTGCAGGACATCGAAATGTGGCAGTTCCACCCGACCGGCATCGCCGGCGCTGGTGTACTGGTCACCGAAGGCTGCCGTGGTGAAGGCGGTTACCTGATCAACAAGCACGGCGAGCGTTTCATGGAGCGTTATGCTCCGAACGCCAAGGACCTTGCCGGTCGTGATGTCGTGGCTCGTTCGATGGTTAAAGAGATCATTGCCGGTAACGGCTGTGGCCCGAACGGCGACCACGTGATGCTCAAGCTCGACCACCTCGGCGAAGAAGTGCTGCACAGCCGCTTGCCAGGCATCTGCGAACTGTCCAAGACCTTCGCTCACGTCGATCCAGTCGTTGCGCCGGTTCCAGTGGTTCCAACCTGCCACTATATGATGGGCGGCGTTGCCACCAACATTCATGGCCAGGCAATCACCCAGAACGCCGAAGGCGTGGACGAAATCATCCCTGGCCTGTTCGCAGTGGGTGAAGTGGCATGCGTATCGGTGCACGGTGCCAACCGCCTGGGCGGCAACTCGCTGCTCGACCTGGTGGTATTCGGCCGCGCTGCCGGTCTGCACCTGGAAAAAGCGCTGACCGACGGTATCGAATACCGCGACGCCAGCGACACCGACATCGACGTGGCGCTCAAGCGCCTGGCCGGTCTCAACGAGCGTACCGAAGGCGAAGACGTCGCCACCCTGCGTCGCGAGCTGCAAAGCTGCATGCAGAACTACTTCGGTGTGTTCCGTACCGGCGAATACATGCAGAAGGGTATTGCCCAGCTGGCGCAATTGCGTGAACGAATCGCCAACGTGAAGATCAACGATAAGTCGCAGGCGTTCAACACTGCCCGTATCGAAGCGCTGGAACTGCAGAACCTGCTGGAAGTGGCCGAAGCCACCGCCATCGCGGCTGAAGTGCGTAAAGAGTCCCGTGGTGCCCACGCCCGCGAAGACTATGAAGACCGTGACGACGAAAACTGGCTGTGCCACACCTTGTACTTCCCGGGTGATAAGCGCGTTACCAAGCGTGCCGTGAACTTCTCGCCGAAGACTGTTCCGACTTTCGAACCTAAAGTCCGGACTTATTAAGGGTGACCGCTATGTTGCAAGTCAGTGTGTATCGCTACAACCCTGATCAGGACGCCGCGCCGTTCATGCAGGACTTCCAGGTCGATACCGGTGGTAAAGACCTGATGGTGCTGGACGTGCTGGCCTTGATCAAAGAGCAGGACGAAGGTTTTTCCTATCGTCGCTCGTGCCGCGAGGGCGTTTGCGGCTCCGACGGCATGAACATCAACGGCAAGAACGGCCTGGCCTGCATCACGCCGCTGTCGGCCGTGGTCAAGGGCAACAAGCTGATCGTTCGGCCGCTGCCAGGCCTGCCGGTCATCCGTGACCTGGTCGTCGATATGAGCATCTTCTACAAGCAATACGAGAAGGTGAAGCCATTCCTGCAGAACGACACGCCGGCTCCGGCCATCGAGCGTCTGCAGTCTCCTGAAGAGCGTGAAAAGCTCGACGGTCTGTACGAGTGCATCCTGTGCGCCTGCTGCTCGACCTCGTGCCCATCGTTCTGGTGGAACCCGGACAAATTCCTGGGCCCGGCCGCCCTGCTGCAAGCGTATCGCTTCCTGGCAGACAGCCGTGACACCAAGACGTCCGAGCGTCTGGCCGCACTGGATGACCCGTTCAGCGTATTCCGCTGCCGCGGGATCATGAACTGCGTCAACGTCTGCCCGAAAGGCCTGAACCCGACTAAGGCCATCGGTCACGTACGTAACATGCTGCTGCAAAACGGCGTGTGATTCAGCTGCTGTACCCGTAGAACCGCTGTACCCGTAAAGGCGAGGGCGTGGGCTTCAACCCACGTCCTGGCTATAACCAGAACAGCCACTCACAAAGCGGCCGTTCTTATTTTGAAGAAATGAGACAAGCAGGGGCATCCGGGCTGGTACCCGGACTATCAGCGTGATCCTAAGTGGCTTGTTTTAGTCGCTGCACTCGGACTTCTGCAAGTTTGCTCGGTGTTTTCGCCGGTGGTGTTCCCCTAATCGAGGGTGACCAAGCATGCAAGAAAGCGTGATGCAGCGCATGTGGAACAGTGCCCACCTCTCCGGTGGTAACGCTGCCTATGTGGAAGAGCTCTACGAGCTCTACCTGCACGACCCTAACGCTGTGCCAGAAGAATGGCGCACCTACTTTCAGAAGTTGCCGGCTGACGGTAACTCTGCCACCGATGTTTCGCACTCGACGATTCGCGATCATTTCGTGCTGCTGGCAAAGAACCAGCGCCGCGCCCAACCGGTGTCTGCCGGCAGCGTGAGCTCCGAGCACGAGAAGAAGCAAGTTGAAGTACTGCGACTGATCCAGGCCTACCGGATGCGCGGCCACCAGGCAGCCCAGCTGGACCCGCTGGGGCTGTGGCAGCGTCCTGCACCTGCAGACCTGTCGATCACTCATTACGGCTTGACCAATGCCGATCTTGATACGACCTTCCGTGCCGGCGACCTGTTCATCGGCAAAGAGGAAGCGAGCCTACGCGAAATTCACGAAGCGTTGCAGCAGACATATTGCCGCACCATCGGCGCTGAATTCACGCACATCACCGATTCCGAGCAGCGCCAGTGGTTCCAGCAGCGTCTGGAAAGCGTTCGTGGCCGTCCGACGTACTCCGCCGACATCAAGAGCCACTTGCTCGAGCGCGTCACCGCCGGTGAAGGTCTGGAGAAATACCTGGGTACCAAATACCCGGGCACCAAGCGTTTCGGCCTGGAAGGCGGCGAAAGCCTGATTCCGATGCTCGACGAGCTGATCCAGCGTTCCGGCTCCTACGGTACCAAGGAAGTCGTCATCGGCATGGCCCACCGTGGTCGCCTGAACGTACTGGTCAACACCTTCGGCAAAAACCCGCGCGAGCTGTTCGACGAGTTCGAAGGCAAGAAGAAGGTCGAGCTGGGTTCCGGTGACGTGAAATACCACCAGGGCTTCTCGTCCAACGTGATGACCACCGGTGGCGAAGTCCACCTGGCCATGGCCTTCAACCCGTCCCACCTGGAAATCGTTTCCCCGGTGGTCGAGGGTTCGGTCCGTGCCCGCCAGGATCGTCGCAACGACCCGACCGGTGAAAAGGTCCTACCGATTTCCATCCACGGTGACGCGGCATTCGCCGGTCAGGGCGTGGTCATGGAAACCTTCCAGATGTCGCAGACCCGCGGCTTCAAGACTGGCGGTACGGTTCACATCGTCATCAACAACCAGGTCGGTTTCACCATCAGCAACCCGCTGGACTCGCGTTCCACCGAGTACGCTACCGACGTCGCGAAAATGATCCAGGCGCCGATTCTCCATGTGAATGGTGATGATCCGGAAGCCGTGCTATTCGTGACCCAGCTGGCCATCGACTACCGCATGCAGTACAAGCGCGACGTGGTGATCGACCTGGTCTGCTACCGTCGTCGCGGCCACAACGAGGCCGACGAGCCAAGCGGTACCCAGCCACTGATGTACCAGCAGATCGCCAAGCAGCGCACCACCCGCGAGCTGTACGCCGATCGCCTGACCCAGAGCGGCGTTCTGGATGCCGCGCGCGTCCAGGAAAAAGTCGATGAATATCGCAACGCCCTGGACAACGGCCTGCACGTTGTAAAAAGCCTGGTCAAGGAACCGAACAAGGAACTGTTCGTGGACTGGCGTCCTTACCTGGGCCACGCCTGGACCGCGCGTCACGACACGCGCTTCGACCTCAAGACCTTGCAGGAACTGTCCGCCAAGCTGCTGGAAATCCCGGAAGGCTTCGTGGTCCAGCGCCAGGTTGCGAAGATCTACGAAGACCGCCAGAAGATGCAAGCCGGCGGCCTGCCGATCAACTGGGGTTACGCCGAAACCATGGCGTACGCGACCCTGGCGTTCGAAGGTCACCCGATTCGCATCACCGGCCAGGACGTAGGCCGCGGTACCTTCTCGCACCGCCACGCGGCGCTGCACAACCAGAAAGACGCCAGCACCTACATCCCGCTGCAACACCTGTACAAAGGCCAGCCACGTTTCGACCTGTACGATTCGCTGCTGTCCGAGGAAGCCGTCCTGGCGTTCGAATATGGCTATTCCACCACCGAGCCGAATGCGCTGGTGATCTGGGAAGCCCAGTTCGGCGACTTCGCCAACGGTGCCCAGGTGGTAGTCGACCAGTTCATCACCAGCGGCGAGCACAAGTGGGGTCGTCTCTGCGGCCTGACCATGCTGTTGCCACACGGTTATGAAGGGCAGGGGCCGGAGCACTCTTCGGCACGTCTGGAGCGTTACCTGCAATTGTGCGCCGAGCACAACGTCCAGGTTTGCGTACCGACGACCCCGGCGCAGATCTACCACCTGCTGCGTCGCCAGGTCATTCGTCCGCTGCGCAAGCCGCTGATCGTGCTGACGCCCAAGTCGCTGTTGCGGCACAAGCTGGCGATTTCCACGCTCGAAGACCTGGCCGAAGGCTCCTTCCAGACCGTCATCTCGGAAATCGACACCCTGGACGCGGCAAAGGTGACTCGCCTGATCCTGTGCAGCGGCAAGGTCTACTACGATCTGCTGGAAAAACGTCGTGCCGAAGGCCGCGAAGACATTGCCATCGTGCGTATCGAGCAGCTCTACCCGTTCCCGGAAGACGACCTGATGGAGGCCATCGCGCCTTACACCAACCTCACCCACGTGGTGTGGTGTCAGGAAGAACCGATGAACCAGGGCGCGTGGTACAGCAGCCAGCATCACCTGCGTCGCAGCATCGGCAACCATAACAAGGCCCTGGGCCTGGAGTACGCCGGTCGTGACGCTTCTGCCGCCCCTGCGTGTGGTTATGCGTCGATGCACGCCGAGCAGCAGGAAAAACTGCTGCAAGATGCCTTCACTGTTTAACGCCTTCGTGCTGACTGAAACCGAATTTTAAGGACCCACAGATAATGGCTATCGAAATCAAAGCCCCGTCATTCCCGGAATCGGTTGCCGATGGCACCGTTGCCACCTGGCACAAGAAACCAGGCGAGGCCGTCAAGCGTGACGACCTGATCGTCGACATCGAGACCGACAAGGTCGTGCTGGAAGTATTGGCCGAAGCCGACGGCGTGCTGGGTGCAATCATTGCCGAAGAGGGCGCTACCGTTCTGTCGAACCAGGTCCTGGGCTCGATCGAAGAGGGCGGCGCTGCCGCCGCCGCTCCAGCCGCTGCTGCTGCACCGGCTGCCGCTCAGGCCGCTGCTCCTGCTGCATCGGGCGAAGACGATCCAGTCGCTGCCCCTGCTGCTCGCAAGCTGGCTGAAGAGAACGGTATCAACATCGCTTCCGTTGCCGGCACCGGCAAGGGTGGTCGTGTGACCAAGGAAGACGTGGTTGCAGCTGTTGCCGCCAAGAAAGCCGCACCGGCCGCAGCACCAGCCAAGCCTGCCGCGCCTGCCGCTTCCGCACCAGTGTTCGCTGCCGGCGACCGCGTGGAAAAACGCGTGCCGATGACCCGCCTGCGTGCCAAGGTTGCCGAGCGTCTGGTCGAAGCCCAGTCGAACATGGCGATGCTGACCACTTTCAACGAAGTCGACATGACCGAAGTCATGGCCCTGCGTTCGAAGTACAAGGATCTGTTCGAGAAGTCCCACAACGGCGTACGCCTGGGCTTCATGTCGTTCTTCGTCAAGGCTGCCACCGAAGCGCTGAAACGCTTCCCGGCCGTCAACGCGTCGATCGACGGTTCCGACATCGTCTACCACGGCTACGCCGACATCGGTGTCGCGGTCTCCAGCGACCGTGGCCTGGTGGTTCCGGTACTGCGCAACGCCGAGCTGATGAGTCTGGCCGAAATCGAAGGCGGCATCGCCACCTTCGGCAAGAAGGCCCGTGACGGCAAGCTGTCCATCGAAGAGATGACCGGCGGTACGTTCACCATCACCAACGGTGGTACATTCGGTTCGATGATGTCGACCCCGATCGTCAACCCGCCACAAGCGGCTATCCTCGGCATGCACAACATTCTGCAGCGTCCGATGGCGATCAATGGTCAAGTCGTGATTCGTCCGATGATGTACCTGGCACTGTCCTACGATCACCGCCTGATCGACGGCAAAGAAGCCGTGACGTTCCTGGTCACCATCAAGAACCTGCTTGAAGATCCGGCTCGTCTGCTGCTGGATATCTGATTTTCGCCGCGAGGGCCGGTCTGTTGACCGGCCTCTTGCTGAAACAACCGGTTTCGTCCCTCGACGGTCACCACAAGTGACCGTCCGGTTTGATTCGAAAAGGAATGACTCATGACTCAGAAATTCGACGTGGTAGTGATTGGTGCGGGCCCTGGCGGCTACGTAGCGGCCATCAAGGCTGCGCAACTGGGCCTTACCACTGCCTGCATCGAGAAATACACCGACAAGGAAGGCAAGCAAGCCTTGGGCGGTACTTGCCTGAACGTCGGTTGCATTCCTTCCAAGGCGCTGCTGGACAGCTCCTGGAAATACAAGGAAGCGAAAGAAAGCTTCAACGTTCACGGTATCTCTACCGGTGAAGTGAAAATGGACGTCGCCGCGATGGTTGGCCGCAAGGCCGGCATCGTCAAGAACCTGACCAGCGGTGTTGCCACCCTGTTCAAGGCCAACGGCGTGACTTCCATCGAAGGCCACGGCAAGCTGCTGCTGGGCAAGAAAGTCGAAGTGACCAAGCCGGACGGCTCGGTTGAAGTGATCGAAGCCGAAAACGTCATCCTGGCGCCAGGCTCGCGTCCGATCGACATCCCGCCGGCTCCGGTCGACCAGAATGTCATCGTCGACTCCACCGGTGCCCTGGAATTCCAGACCGTGCCAAAACGCCTGGGCGTGATCGGCGCTGGCGTGATCGGCCTGGAGCTGGGTTCGGTATGGTCGCGCCTGGGCGCTGAAGTGACCGTGCTCGAAGCCCTCGACACCTTCCTGATGGCCGCCGACACCGCGGTTTCCAAGGAAGCGCTGAAGACCCTGACCAAGCAAGGCCTGGACATCAAGCTGGGCGCTCGCGTGACCGGCTCCAAGGTCAACGGCGAAGAAGTCGTGGTCAACTACACCGACGCCAACGGCGAACAGACCATCACGTTCGACAAGCTGATCGTAGCGGTCGGCCGTCGTCCGGTGACCACTGACCTGCTGGCCGCCGACTGCGGCGTGGAAATCGACGAGCGCGGCTTCATCGCGGTCGATGACCATTGCGCAACCGCCGTACCGGGCGTCTTCGCCATCGGTGACGTGGTTCGCGGCATGATGCTGGCGCACAAGGCATCCGAAGAAGGCATCATGGTTGTCGAGCGCATCAAGGGCCACAAGGCCCAGATGAACTACGACCTGATCCCATCGGTTATCTACACCCACCCGGAAATCGCATGGGTCGGTAAAACCGAGCAGGCCTTGAAAGCCGAAGGCGTTGAAGTTAACGTCGGCACCTTCCCGTTCGCCGCCAGCGGCCGCGCCATGGCAGCCAACGACACCGGCGGTTTCGTGAAAGTCATCGCCGACGCCAAGACCGACCGCGTATTGGGCGTTCACGTCATTGGCCCAAGCGCTGCCGAGCTGGTACAGCAAGGCGCGATCGGTATGGAATTCGGCACCAGCGCTGAAGACCTGGGCATGATGGTCTTCTCCCATCCGACCCTGTCCGAAGCCTTGCACGAAGCGGCCCTGGCCGTGAATGGCGGCGCCATCCACGTGGCCAACCGCAAGAAGCGTTAACGGATAATAAGAAACCACGGCGGTGCGGCCCGTCGCGAGCCTTGCGTGCAAGACTCACCGCGGAATGTCCGCTGGACGCAGTCTTGCGTAGCGGTACCGGTTAACCGGAACGCTACGCAAGCAGCAGTCACAGGTGGTGCGGCACCACAACGGTGCAGCACCGAATGCGCAGTACCTAACGAAGACGGTAATAAGCATGAATCTTCACGAGTATCAGGGTAAGCAGCTGTTCGCTGAGTACGGCCTGCCAGTATCCACCGGTTACGCGGTAGACACCCCGGAAGCGGCAGCAGAAGCTTGCGACAAGATCGGCGGCAGCGAATGGGTTGTCAAAGCCCAGGTTCACGCCGGTGGTCGCGGTAAAGCGGGCGGCGTCAAGCTGGTTCGCAGCAAAGAAGACGCCAAAGCCTTCGCGCAGCAGTGGCTGGGCAAGCGTCTGGTGACTTACCAGACTGACGCCAACGGTCAGCCAGTCACCAAGATCCTGGTTGAATCGTGCACTGATATCGCTAAAGAGCTGTACCTGGGCGCTGTCGTTGACCGTTCGAGCCGTCGTATCGTGTTCATGGCTTCCACCGAAGGTGGCGTGGACATCGAGAAAATCGCTCACGACACCCCTGAGAAAATCCTCAAGGCCACCATCGATCCACTGGTTGGCGCACAGCCATTCCAGGGTCGCGAGCTGGCTTTCCAGCTGGGCCTGGAAGGCAAGCAGGTTGCCCAGTTCGCCAAGATCTTCGTGGGCCTGGCCAAACTGTTCCAGGATCACGATCTGGCCCTGCTGGAAGTGAACCCGCTGGTGATCAAGGCCGACGGCGATCTGCACTGCCTCGATGCCAAGATCAACATCGACGCCAACGCCATGTACCGTCAGCCTAAGCTGAAGACTTTCCACGATCCGTCGCAGGACGATCCGCGCGAAGCGCACGCTGCCAAGTTCGAACTGAACTACGTAGCGCTGGAAGGCAACATCGGCTGCATGGTCAACGGTGCCGGCCTGGCCATGGGTACCATGGATATCGTCAACCTGCATGGCGGCAAGCCAGCCAACTTCCTCGACGTGGGCGGCGGTGCTACCAAGGAGCGCGTTACCGAAGCGTTCAAGATCATCCTGTCCGACTCCAACGTAGCTGCAGTACTGGTCAACATCTTCGGCGGCATCGTTCGCTGCGACATGATTGCCGAAGGCATCATTGGCGCCGTGAAAGAAGTCGGCGTGAAAATCCCGGTTGTTGTGCGCCTTGAAGGCAACAACGCTGAACTGGGCGCTAAAGTACTGGCAGAAAGCGGTTTGAACATCATCGCTGCTACCAGCCTGACCGACGCTGCTCAACAAGTCGTCAAAGCTGCGGAGGGCAAATAATGAGCGTCCTGATCAACAAAGACACCAAGGTTATCTGCCAGGGCATTACCGGTTCGCAAGGTAGCTTCCACACCCAGCAAGCCATCGAATACGGCACCCAGATGGTCGGCGGTGTAACGCCGGGCAAAGGCGGCACCGAGCACCTGGGCCTGCCAGTGTTCAACACCGTGAAAGACGCTGTAGCTGCCACTGGCGCCACCGCCAGCGTGATCTACGTTCCAGCTCCTTTCTGCAAGGACTCCATCCTGGAAGCAGCATTCGGCGGCATCAAGCTGATCGTTTGCATCACCGAAGGCATTCCTACCCTGGACATGCTGGATGCCAAGGTCAAGTGCGACGAGCTGGGTGTTACCCTGATCGGCCCTAACTGCCCAGGCGTGATCACTCCAGGCGAATGCAAGATCGGCATCATGCCAGGTCACATTCACTTGCCAGGCAAGGTCGGTATCGTTTCCCGTTCCGGCACCCTGACCTACGAAGCCGTGAAGCAGACCACTGACGCCGGTTTCGGTCAGTCCACTTGCGTCGGCATCGGCGGTGACCCGATCCCAGGCTCCAACTTCATCGACATCCTGAAGCTGTTCCAGGAAGACCCGAAGACCGAAGCGATCGTCATGATCGGTGAGATCGGCGGTTCCGCTGAAGAAGAAGCCGCTGCCTACATCAAGGCAAACGTGACCAAGCCGGTCGTTTCCTACATCGCTGGTGTGACTGCCCCTGCGGGCAAGCGCATGGGCCATGCGGGTGCAATCATCTCCGGCGGCAAAGGCACTGCGGACGAGAAGTTCGCTGCGCTGCAAGACGCAGGCGTGAAAACCGTGCGTTCGTTGGCAGACATCGGCAAGGCCCTGGCCGAGCTGACTGGCTGGGAAATGAAGAAGTAAGCTTCGGCTGACCCTTCGTTCCAGCAACAAAGGCCACCTTCGGGTGGCCTTTGTCGTTTCTGGTTCGCTCTTGTGGCGAGGGAGCTTGCTCCCGCTCGGCTGCGTAGCAGTCGTAAACTGGACAGCGCATTTTGTCTGAATAAATACAGGCGCCTGAATGAGGGCTGCTGCGCAGCCCAGCGGGAGCAAGCTCCCTCGCCACGGGGGCATTGCTGCGGCTTGTTGGAAAAATAGATACGTAAATGCGACACAGCAATGTCGTGTATCGGATAGTTCGCCCTGTAACAGTGCGTTTTTCACTTGAATTCGTTAGGCTAGCAGCCATTTTTGCGACCGCTGCCCACAAGGAAGCGACGCGCTAAACGGGTCGGTCTCATACGGATCGGCAGCATTTCCCTCACCCATAAGGGAAATCCCTCTCTAAATTCCGATTCAGTAGTGTGGTTTCCTTAATGAAAGTGTTGAAAGGCCAGGACATCCTGGCGCTTGGTTTCATGACATTTGCCCTGTTCGTCGGGGCTGGCAACATCATCTTCCCGCCTATCGTCGGTTTGCAGTCCGGGCCTCATGTCTGGATGGCGGCGCTGGGCTTTCTCATCACGGCGGTCGGGCTGCCGGTGATCACGGTCGTTGCGCTGGCCAAGGTCGGCGGCGCGATGGACGCCTTGAGCAGCCCCATCGGCAAGATCGCCGGTGGTTTGCTGGCAGCGGTGTGCTACCTGGCGGTCGGCCCGCTGTTCGCCACCCCGCGAACCGCTACCGTATCGTTCGAAGTCGGCCTGGCACCGCTGACCGGCGAGAGCCCGTTGGCGTTGTTCCTGTACAGCGCGGTGTACTTTCTGGTGGTGTTCTTCATCTCGCTTTATCCGGGCCGCTTGCTGGACACCGTCGGGCGCTTTCTCGCGCCGCTGAAAATCATCGCCCTGGCAGTGCTGGGCATCGCCGCGTTTGCCCTGCCGGCGGGCGACATCGGCGTGGCGACTCCCGAATATGTGGCGGCGCCGTTTTCCCAAGGCTTCATCAATGGCTACCTGACCATGGATACCCTCGGTGCCTTGGTGTTCGGCATCGTCATCGTCAACGCCATCCGTTCCCGAGGGGTCGAGTCTCCGGCATTGATCACCCGCTACGCCATCATCGCCGGGCTTATCGCCGGGGTGGGGCTGGCGCTGGTCTATGTCAGCCTGTTCCGCCTGGGTTCGGGCAGCCATGAAGTTGCCGCGGGCGCGACCAACGGCGCGGCCGTCTTGCATGCCTACGTGCAACATACCTTCGGCAGCCTGGGCAGCGGCTTCCTTGCGGTACTGATCTCCCTGGCGTGCCTGGTGACGGCGGTTGGCCTGACCTGCGCCTGCGCCGAGTACTTCAGCCGCGTCCTGCCGCTGTCCTACAAGACGCTGGTGATCATCCTCGCGGCGTTTTCGCTGCTGGTGTCCAATCTCGGGCTGACCAAGCTGATCGCTTTCTCGATTCCGGTCCTGACCGCGATCTATCCGCCTTGCATCGCATTGGTCGCCCTGAGCTTCTGCAAGGACTTCTGGCATGAGCAGGGGCGCATCGTCGGCCCGGTCATGCTGGTGTCGTTCCTGTTCGGCTTGATCGACGCCCTCAAGGGCGCCGGGCTGGCGGATTGGCTGCCGACGCAGTTGGCCCACCTGCCGTTGAGCGACCAGGGCCTGGCCTGGCTGGTGCCTTCGGTCATGACCCTGGTGGTCGCAGTGGTCTGCGATCGACTGCTGGGCAAGCGCAGCGAAGCGTTGGCGTAAGCGGCTTCCAGCAGGCCCATCGGTAAAACGAAATGCCCCGTATCAATCGATGCGGGGCATTTTTTATTGGGACAGTGTCTTTTTCCGTGGACCTGTGGGAGCGAGCCTGCTCGCGAAAGCCCGAACTGCTGACATAGAAGCGAAAGTTATATCCCTATCGCGAGCAGGCTCGCTCCCACAGGGTTCGCTGATATTATTGCCGCAGGTTTTGTTTCATCACAGGGAACTGCATGTCATTCATCCAAGCCAACCTGATCCATCTGCTCGCCGCCGTCTGGTTCATCATCTGCTGGGCCGGCTATACCCGTTACGCCTCCTGGAAGGCCCGCGACACGGCGTGCCTGGCCAGCGTGATGCACCTGTACCGCGAAGACTGGATGCGTCGCATGCTGCTGCGCGACAACCGCATTGCCGATGCCAGCGTGATCGGCAACCTGGAGCGCAACGCGTCGTTCTTCGCCTCCAGCACGCTGATCATCCTGGCCGGTATCCTGACCGTGCTCGGGGCGTCTGACCGCGCGGTATCGCTGCTTGCGGACCTGCCGTTGGTACAACAGGCCTCCCAAGGCATGGCGGAAGTGAAGCTGCTGTGTCTTGCGCTGGTGTTCGTCTACGCGTTCTTCACGTTCAGCTGGTGCATGCGCCAATACAACTTCGCCGCGGTCCTGGTAGGTTCTGCGCCGATGATCGGCGAGCGGCATGTGTCCGAGCTGGAGCGCAAGGCCTTTGCTTCGAGGGCGGCGCGGGTCATTTCGATGGCGGCCAACCAGTTCAACTTCGGCTTGCGTGCCTATTATTTCGGCATGACCATGCTGGCATGGTTCGTCAGCCCCTGGCTGTTCATGCTGATGAGCGCCGGCGTGGTGTTTGTGTTGTATCAACGCGAGTTTCATTCGGATGTGCTGGACGTGATGGTCTACACGCCTACCGAAGCGCCGGTGCCCGAAACCGGCAAGGAAGCGGCTTGATCGCAGCTTTCTCAAATCGCAGGCAAAAGAAAACCCGCACCAGGCGGGTTTTCTTTTACCACTGAAACCGTATCAGTTGGTTTTAGGCGCGGTAGCAGGGGCTTGTTCCTGCTGGGCGGCACTGTTCGATTCAGACTGAGCTTTGGCAGCTTCGGCGTTTTCTTTCGCCGCGTCGTTCACTTTATCCTGTGCTTTGTTCATGTCTTGCTGAGCTTGTTCAGCGTGTTGGTTGGCATCTTGAGCCTTGTCCTCGGATTTCTTATCGCAGGCAGCGAGACCGAGGGAGGCGGCCAACATCAAGGCAATAGCAAAAGTCTTACGCATGGGGTGTTTCTCCTTATGGATATAACTACTGGCCTTTTGAGCGCGCCCCCTCGGGTTAAGTTCCTCTTTTGCTCTAGATATATAACTTTGCAGCGCAGCGGAACTTTATGGCCCACGGTGGTTGTTGGGCTTCTTCATACATAAGGGCATTAACACAAATGGCTGAGGATTCCGTTTTTGAGCGTGCGACACGCTTCTTATCCGCGCTAAGGCATTGCCAGGTGCTGGGTCTGACATTGCACAGCGCCAATTCCGAAGGTTTGACCGTGATGTTGCCCTACAGCCCATCTATCGTTGGTAATCCGCTGACAGGCATCGTCCATGGCGGAGCGCTGACCACGCTGATGGATACCGCTTGTGGCATGTCGACCTTGTGCGTGCTGCCGCAATTCGAGGTCTGCCCGACCCTGGATCTGCGCATCGATTACATGCACGCGGCCATGCCTGATAAAGCCATCTATGGTTTCGCCCAGTGCTATAGGGTCACGCCGGACGTGATTTTCAGCCGGGGTTTTGCCTACCAGGATGATCCCGCGCAACCCATCGCCCATGTGGTGGGCACTTTCATGCGCCTGGGCGATAGCGCTCGGGGAATGAGAAAGGGTGGCCTGACGGCTGCAGCGCAAAAGCCATGAGCGATATCACCGAGGAACACCTGCGCCAGGCCTGCGAGCATGGCGACTACGCGCTGCTGCTGGCCTCGATCCCCTATGCGCGCCTCATCGGCGTCGAATGTTCTCGTCAGGGCGACGAGTTGCTGTTCTGCCTGCCGGCCAACAAGGACAACATTGGTAACCCTTTACTGCCCGCGATCCATGGCGGGGTGATTGCCGGTTTCATGGAGCTGTCGGCCGCCGTTCATCTACTGATTGCGACCCGTGCGACCGGGGTGCCGAAGATCATCGATTTTTCCCTGGATTACCTGCGCGCCGGGCAGTTTCGTGACACCTATGCCCGGTGTCAGGTCTGGCGCCAGGGCCGGCGCGTGGCCAATGTGGCGATCACCGCCTGGCAGGAATCCGAAGCCGAACCGATTGCCACGGCTAGGGCTCATTTCAAGATCCCTGCACCCTCCAGGCCGACCGCCCCTTGAAATCATCACCGGTGCCCCCACCTTGTGGACATCCCGCCGCCAATCTCAGCGAGGCGGACACCACCATCCACTTGGAGTTTGATGACCATGAGCGTGGAAACTCAAAAGGAAACCCTGGGCTTCCAGACCGAGGTGAAGCAACTGCTGCACCTGATGATTCACTCGCTGTATTCGAATAAGGAAATTTTTCTTCGCGAGCTGATCTCGAACGCCTCTGACGCTGTCGACAAATTACGTTTCGAAGCGCTGTCCAAGCCAGAACTGCTGGAAGGCGGCGCGGAGCTGAAAATCCGTGTGAGCTTCGACAAGGACGCGAAAACCGTCACTCTCGAAGACAACGGTATCGGCATGAGCCGCGACGAGGTGATCACGCACCTGGGCACCATCGCCAAGTCTGGCACCGCCGATTTCATGAAAAACCTGTCGGGCGACCAGAAGAAGGATTCCCACCTGATCGGTCAGTTCGGCGTCGGTTTTTATTCCGCGTTCATCGTTGCCGATCAGGTCGAAGTGTTCAGCCGCCGTGCCGGCCTCGCAGCGAGCGAAGGCGTGCACTGGTCATCCAAGGGCGAAGGCGAATTTGAAGTCGCGACCATCGACAAGGCTGAGCGCGGTACCCGCATCGTCTTGCACCTGAAGTCCGGTGAAGAAGAATTCGCCGATGGCTGGCGCCTGCGCAACATCATCAAGAAATACTCTGACCATATCGCGCTGCCGATCGAGTTGCCGAAGGAAGTCACCGCTGCCGAAGGCGAAGAAAAACCTGAAGTGGAATGGGAAACCGTCAACCGCGCCAGTGCCCTGTGGACCCGTCCTCGTACCGAGATCAAGGACGAGGAATACCAGGAGTTCTACAAGCACATCGCCCACGACTACGAGAACCCGCTGAGCTGGAGCCATAACAAGGTCGAAGGCAAGCTGGAATACAGCTCGCTGCTGTACGTGCCGGCCCGTGCGCCATTCGACCTGTACCAGCGCGAAGCACCACGCGGGCTGAAGTTGTACGTGCAGCGCGTGTTCGTGATGGACCAGGCCGAATCGTTCCTGCCGCTGTACCTGCGCTTCATCAAGGGTGTGGTGGACTCCAACGACCTGTCGCTGAACGTTTCGCGGGAAATCCTGCAGAAAGATCCGATCATCGACTCCATGAAGTCGGCGCTGACCAAGCGCGTCCTCGACATGCTGGAAAAGCTGGCGAAGAGCGAGCCTGAGCAATACAAGAGCTTCTGGAAGAACTTCGGCCAGGTGATGAAAGAAGGCCCGGCCGAAGATTTCGCTAACAAAGAGAAGATCGCCGGCCTGCTGCGTTTCGCCTCGACCCAGAGTGACGACGGCGAGCAGAGCGTCAGCCTGGCCGATTACCTGGCCCGCGCCAAGGAAGGCCAGGACAAGATCTACTACCTGACCGGCGAAACCTATGCACAGGTCAAGAACAGCCCGCACCTGGAAGTCTTCCGCAAGAAAGGCATCGAAGTGCTGCTGCTGACCGACCGCATCGACGAGTGGCTGATGAGCTACCTCAACGAGTTCGACGGCAAGAGCTTCGTCGATGTGGCCCGTGGCGACCTCGACCTTGGCAACCTGGATTCGGAAGAAGACAAGAAAGCCGCCGAAGAAGTCGCCAAGAGCAAGGAAGGCCTGGTCGAGCGGATCAAGACTGCGTTGGGCGATGCCGTCAGCGAAGTGCGTGTCTCGCACCGCCTGACCGACTCCCCGGCCATCCTGGCCATCGGCGAGCAGGACCTCGGCCTGCAGATGCGCCAGATCCTTGAGGCCAGCGGTCAGAAGGTGCCGGATTCCAAGCCGATCTTCGAATTCAACCCGGCTCACCCGCTGGTGGAAAAACTCGACAACGAGCAGAGCGAAGAGCGTTTTGGCGACCTCTCGCACATCCTGTTCGACCAGGCGGCCCTGGCGGCCGGCGACAGCCTGAAGGACCCGGCGGCCTATGTCCGGCGTTTGAACAAGCTGCTGGTTGAGCTGTCAGCTTGATCTGACGTAAGAAAGTCCCCTGTGGGAGCGAGCTTGCTCGCGATGACGGTAGACCAGTCAACGCATCTGTTGAATGTCGGACCGAAATCGCGAGCAAGCTCGCTCCCACAAGGGCTTCTTGAATGTTTCATCAAGAGGAGTCCGCCATGAGTCAGGTTACGGTTCGTTCACTGGTGTATCAGATCGATGGGCAAAGCTATGAAGGTCGCCTGGCCTTCGACGTTAACCAGCAGGGCCCGCGTCCGGGTTTGCTGATGGCGCCGAACTGGATGGGCGTGGGGGCGGGGGCCGAGGACATTGCCAGGTCGGTGGCCGCCAACGGCTACGTGGTGCTGATCGCCGACCTGTACGGGCAGACGCTGCGCCCGAGCAACGCCGACGAGGCGGGAGCGGCAATGATGCCGCTCAAGAATGACCGGGCCTTGTTGCGCAAGCGCATGCAGGTTGCGCTGGAGCAATTGCAGAACCAGGGCGAAGCGCAGGTCGACACGGCGAAACTGGCCACGTTCGGCTTCTGCTTCGGTGGTTGCTGCTCACTGGAGCTGGCTCGCAGCGGCGCACCGCTCAAGGCTGCGATCTCGTTCCACGGGACCCTGGATACGCCGAACCCGGCCGATGCGCAGAATATCCAGGGCGCCGTCCTGGTGATGCATGGCGCCGCCGATCCGCTGGTGCCGAAAGAACAGTTGCCGGCTTTCGAGGAGGAGATGAACGCCGCCGGGGTGGACTGGCAACTGCTGAGTTATGGCGGCGCGGTGCATTCCTTCACCGATCCTCAGGCCAATGTGCCGGGCAAGATGATGTACAACGCCAAGGTCGCCGGGCGGGCGTTCCGGTCGATGCATAATTTGTTGGATGAGGTGTTCAAGGGCTGATTGCCCTGGCTTCTGTCATATTGCTTTCGCGAGCAGGCTCGCTCCCACATTGAACCGAGTTGTACGCGAGATCTGCGAACCGCGCCGATCCAGTGTGGGAGCGAGCCTGCTCGCGATGGCTGCATATGAGACACCCCTGAAATCAGGGCAATTCGATCCGCTCGCTTTCCCCCGGCACAGTCGGCCAGTCCCCGGCCGCCCAGCGCCGGCGGGCTTCATCGATACGGGCCGGGTCGCTGGCGACGAAATTCCAGTTCATCCGCCGTGGCCCGTCCAGCGGTGCCCCGCCGAACAGCACGGCATGGCAGTCGCTGCTGGCGAACAGGGCCATCTCTTCTCCGGCCGGCAGGATGACCAGCGAATGAGGCTCCAGCGGCTCACCGTCCAGTTGCGCCTCGCCGCTCAATACATAAAGTGCACGCTCTTCATGCTCGGTGGGGATCAGCAATGTCGTCGCGGTTTGCAGGGTCAGTTCGGCATACAACGTAGGCGAGAGCACCGGTACCGGCGATTCCAGGCAAAAGCCTGACCCGGCAATCATGCGGATGCTGACGCCCAGGTTCTCGCTGACCGGCAGGGTCGGTGCCGGATGATGGCTGTAGTGCCCGGGCCCCTGCTCATGAGACTGGGGCGAGGCCAGCCAGACCTGCAGGCCATGCATGACAAAAGCGCTGCCCAGCAACGACTGCGGAGTACGCTCGACATGGGCGATCGCGCTGCCCGCCGTCATCCAGCTGACATCCCCGGCATCCACTACCTGGTCGGAACCCAGGCTGTCCTTGTGCTGGAGTTTTCCTTCGAACAGGTAGGTGAGGGTGGATAACCCGATGTGCGGGTGCTGGCGGATGTTCATGCCTTTGCCCGCCGGGTAGGTGGTTTGCAACATATGGTCGAAAAACACGAAAGGCCCGACGCTGCGGCATTTGGCGGACGGCAGCGGGCGAAGAATCGGCTGGCCCTCCACGTCTTCTGCGCGGGGACGAACGATCAGGGGAGCGGTCATGGTGTCTTCCAGGTTGAACGACGAATGCGCAAAGCATAACCCGAGGCTACAGCGGACGGCAGCGCTGGCTGAACCCAGGCGGGACGGATGGGTCTATGCTGCTTATGGCTTTTCGGAGACTGCCTGTGCCCTTGACCCGTTTGATCTTCATTTGGCTGCTGGCTGTTTCGAGCACTGGCGCTGTGGCTCGCGAATACACCTACAGTGATGCGCACCTGCACTACGTCGACTTCTTCCAGGAATCGGCCGGCATGCCCAAGTTGCTCAAGGCCATGGCGGACAATCGCATCGAGCATGTGATGATCTCCGGCGTGCCGGTGGCCAAGAAATGGCATGAAGACGAACCCAAGCGCCCGCGCTATTACGCCGGTGACGATGCTGACGCCTATTGGTACAGCGCCACCGATGTGATTGTGGCCGCCGCGGTAAACAAACTGCCCGCCGAACAGCGGCAGTACTTCCATCCGTTCCTGTCCGGCTTCAATCCCAATGACAAGAACTCCGACGCTCATATCCAGCGCATGCTCGACCTGTATCCGGGGCTGTGGCAAGGCATCGGCGAAGTCTTCACCCGCCATGATGACCTGACGGCGCTGACCTCCGGCGACACACCGCGCGCCAACAACGAAGCGATGACGCGGATCTATCACCTCGCGGCGGAAAATGACCTGCCGGTGATGCTGCATTCCAACATCACCTCCAAGCGTGAGAAAAATCCGCTGTACCTGGCGGAGGTCGAAGAGCCGTTGCGCAATCATCCCCATACGCGATTCATCTGGGCTCATGCCGGCACCAGCATGGAAATCCATCGGCACCAGACTCGGCTGGATTTCCTGTTGCCCACCCTGACGCGGATGCTTGAGTCTTATCCCAATCTGTTCATCGACCTGTCCTGGAGCATGCTCACGCCGTATTTGCTCGACGAGGCGGGTAAGCCCCGCGAGGAATGGGTAAAACTGGTGGAGCGCTTCCCGGAGCGCTTCATGGTCGGATCTGATGTGGTCGGACGCTTCAACAAGCTGGGCAAGGAGCTGCACAGCTTCGACCCGTTCCTTGATGCCTTGCCGGAAGATGTCGCGAGGAAAGTGGCGCGGGATAACTTTCTGGCGGTGTTGCCGCGCTCAGTGACCCGCTAAGTCCGTTTTTGTGGCGAGGGAGCTTGCTCCCGCTGGGCTACGCAGTAGCCCAAAAATCTGGCGACTGCTGCGCAGCCGAGCGGGAGCAAGCTCCCTCGCCACAGGTCAGCCATAACCCAGGCCATTGGGGGCATGGCGAACATCGCTTTGTCATCAGGCTGTCACTCCCGCGTCATACCCTCGCGCTCATCTCAATCAAGGAGCGCACTATGCATCTCACCCGTTCAAGCGCACTGGTCGCGCTGTTGTTGACCTGCGGCCTGGCACAGGCCGAAGTCCGTGTCGAAGGTCCGGTGGAATACGGTGTCTTCGAAGGGCCGCAAGCCGAGTTGCAATCGGGCGAGCGGGTCTTGCGGCGCAGCAATGAGCAGATCCGCCAGACCGAGAGCGTACCGGCAAAGCTGGGCACCAAATTTGGCATGCGCTACCAGCTGGCCGGCAAGGTCGCGGATGACCAGCCGTTGACCCTGTTGTATTTCACCCCGGGCATCCGTACCCCCGATGGCGTGCGCCATGACAAATTCGAAGTCATCCAGAAGCTGGTGCCTGGCGCGCCGCAGGATGTGATGGCCTACGAATTCACCGAAAGCCACGAAGTGGTGCCGGGGGAGTGGCGATTCATGGTGTTCCAGGGTGATCGGTTGCTGACGCAGCAGCGGTTTGTCGTGCGCTGAACCTTCATTTGCCCAGATCAAAAATGTTGGAGCGAGCCTGCTCGCGAAGGCAGGGCGACAGTCAGGGAATCGTTGCCTGACACTCCGCTTTTGCGAGCAAGCTCGCTCCCACAAATGAACCCAGGCACATTTGCCGGACAAAAAAACGCCCCGAACCAGTCGGGGCGTTTTTTTGTGCGGCGTAGCAGCGGGACTTACTGGCCCTGCCAGCGCTTCATCACCAGGGTGGCGTTGGTGCCACCGAAGCCGAAGCTGTTGCTCATCACGGTGTTGATAGTGGCGTTTTCGCGAGTCTTGGTCAGGATCGGCAGGTCGGCCACTTCCGGGTCAAGCTCGTCGATGTTGGCCGAACCGGCCATGAAGTTGCCTTCCATCATCAGCATGCAGTAGATCGCTTCGTGAACGCCGGCGGCGCCCAGGGAGTGACCCGACAGGCTCTTGGTGGAGCTGATGGCCGGGGCCTTGTCGCCGAACACTTCACGTACGCCCTTCATCTCCGCGACGTCGCCGACCGGAGTCGAGGTGCCGTGGGTGTTCAGGTAGTCGATTGGCGTATCGACGGTGGACATGGCCATCTGCATGCAGCGCACGGCACCTTCGCCGCTTGGCGCGACCATGTCGTAGCCGTCGGAAGTGGCACCGTAGCCGACGATTTCCGCATAGATTTTCGCGCCACGGGCGAGGGCGTGTTCCAGTTCCTCGACCACGACCATGCCGCCACCGCCGGCGATGACAAAACCGTCACGGTCGGCATCGTAGGCACGGGAAGCTGTCTGCGGGGAGTCGTTACGCTTGCTGGACAAGGCGCCCATCGCGTCGAACAGGAACGACTGGCTCCAATGTTCTTCTTCGCCGCCGCCGGCGAAGACGATGTCCTGCTTGCCCATCTGGATCTGCTCGACCGCGGTGCCAATGCAGTGGGCACTGGTGGCGCAGGCGGAGGAGATCGAGTAGTTCAGGCCCTTGATCTTGAATGGCGTGGCCAGGCAGGCCGACACGGTGCTGCCCATGGTCCGCGTGACGCGGTACGGGCCGACACGCTTGACGCCTTTTTCGCGCAGGATGTCCAGCGCTTCCATCTGGTTCAGGGTCGACGCGCCACCGGAACCGGCGATCAGGCCGGTGCGCACGTTGGAAACCTGCTCGTCGGTCAGGCCGGAGTCAGCGATGGCGTCCTTCATGGCCAGGTAGGCATAAGCTGCCGCGTGGCCGACGAAACGGTAGATCTTGCGATCGATCAGCTCTTCGAGATTGAGGTCAATGGAGCCGGAAACCTGGCTACGCAGACCCATTTCGGCGTATTCCGGGTTGTACCGGATGCCAGGGCGACTTGCACGCAGGTTAGCGGAGACGGTCTCTTTGTCATTGCCCAGGCACGAAACGATGCCCAGACCAGTGATAACGACGCGGCGCATGCGGATAACCCTTAGAAGTTGTCAGTGGAGGTGAAAACGCCGACCCGAAGGCCTTCGGCGGTGTAGATCTCGCGACCGTCGACAGCCACCGAACCATCGGCAATGGCCATGTTCAGCTTGCCCTTGAGGACGCGTTTGATATGAATGTTATAGGTAATCTTCTTCGCGGTCGGGAGCACTTGACCGAAGAACTTCACCTCGCCCGAACCCAGGGCGCGACCGCGACCCGGCAGGCCCTGCCAGCCAAGGAAGAAGCCGACCAGTTGCCACATGGCATCCAGGCCCAGGCAGCCCGGCATCACCGGGTCACCTTCGAAATGGCAGGCGAAGAACCACAGGTCCGGAGTGATATCCAGCTCGGCGACCAATTCACCTTTGCCGTACTTGCCACCCTCGTCGCTGATATGGGTGATGCGATCCACCATCAGCATGTTCGGGGCGGGCAGTTGCGCGTTACCTGGGCCGAACAGCTCACCGCGACTGCAGCGCAGCAGATCTTCCCGAGTAAAGGCGTTTTGTTTGGTCATGCGAGCTCCTCAATAGTCCCATGCGGCAGGGTGGGGCAAATCTTCCCGGCCGATCGAAGCGTTCATGCCTCGAGTCGGCAGCCTACTCATAGACTATTGCGTTGTAGTGAAAGTCACAGCACACGGGAAAATGAATGTACACCTGTGCACTGAAATTGTTATTCGTTTCCCGATCGAGACTTGTCCGGGTGCTTAAGACTGCCGCACTTTCGCCTTTCACGCCAGTCACAGATGGTCCGGGGCCCCGGATCAACGTACCCAGCGCTGCAAAATCTGCTGCAGGTCAATTCTTTTGAATGGCTTGGCCAGGTAATCGTTCATGCCTGCGGCCAGGCAGGCTTCACGGTCGCCCTGCAACGCGTTGGCCGTCAGGGCGATGATGGGCACCTCGGCACAGCCCGGCAACTGACGGATCTGTCGCGTGGCTTCGTAGCCGTCGATCACCGGAAGCCGGCAGTCCATCAGGATGACTTCGAAAATCAGGCTTTCGGCGCTGCGCACGGCCTGGGCGCCATCGGTGGCGACGCTGACCGTGAAGCCCAGGCTGCGCAGCATGGCTTCGATCACGGTCTGGTTGACCGGATTGTCTTCCACCAGCAAGACGTTGCGGCCCTCGCCATCATTGCCGCCACCGGGCGCGCGCGGGGCCAGGGTCGGCGGAGACTGCCGCGACAGCGCGAGCGGGATTTCCAGGGTGAACACCGAACCTTGGCCTTCCACGCTCTGGGCCCGCAGTGTGCCGCCCATGCGTTCGGCCAGGGTGCGCGCGATCGGCAGGCCCAGGCCCGTGCCGCCATAGCGGCGGGAAATCGAACTGTCGGCCTGCTGGAACGCATCGAACATGCGCTCCAGGCTGTCGGCCGGGATGCCGATCCCGCTGTCGCGTACCGTGCAGGTGAACCACAGCAGTTCATGATCCAGCGCCTGCCACTGGCATTGCACGGTGACGCGCCCCTGGTCGGTGAACTTCAGTGCGTTGCCAATCAGGTTGACCAGGATCTGGCGGATCCGCGTCGGGTCGCCTTGCACTTGCAGGGCCCGCATGTCGTCGGGGATCAGCAGGTCCAGGCCCAGCTTGCGTTGCGCGGCGCTGTGCTGGAACGACTGGGCGCAGCTGCCGACCAGTTCCGCCAGGTTGAAAGCGATATGTTCAAGTTCCAGGGCCGAACGTTCGATGCGCGAGAAGTCGAGAATGTCGTTGATCACCTTCAGCAGGTGCTCGGTGGATTCCGAAGCCAGCGCGGTGTACTCGTGCTGCTCGTCGGTCATCTGGGTGGTTTCCAGCAACTGCAACATGCCCAGGACACCATTCATGGGCGTGCGCAGTTCATGGCTCATCATGGCCAGGAATTCCGATTTGGCGCTGTTGGCCTTTTCCGCTTCCTCGCGGGTCTGGATCAACTGCGCCATGGCTTGCTGCTGTTCGCGGCTGGCCTGCTCGAGGCCGTCGGCCAGATTGTTGATGTGCCGCGACAGAGCGCCCAGTTCGCCGTCGTCGACGATCGGCAACGGGGTGCTGTAGTCGCCTTGCTGGATCGCCTTGACCGCGTTGCCGATGTCGCGGATCGGCTGTGACAGGCTGGCGGCCAGTCGGCGCGCCACCAGGAAGGTAAAGAGCAGGGCGAACAACGCCAGGATCGCGGCCTTGAGCAGGATCTCCTGCTGGCGCTCGCTGAAGGCATCACTGGACATGCCGACGATCACGCGGCCCAGGTAGTCTTCGCCGGGCGCCTCGGTGGACGGGCTGGTGCCTTGCAGGAAGTCATTGTTCAGCGCAATGCGTTGCAGGCGAACCGGAGCCTGGAACACCTCCACCTGCCGCGAGTGGTTGCGCGTCTGCGCCGGTTGCTCGACGTACACGAGGATCCGCTCCGTGCGGTCCTGGACTTCCAGGAAGCGTACATGAGGGGTGGCCAGGGTGGCGGTGAGCAAACTTTCCAGCACTTCGTTGTTGCCGGAAATCACCCCGTATTCCGCAGCCGGAGCCAGTTGGTTGGCGATCAGTTGCCCGGTGTGGTTGAGTTCCTGGCGCAAGTCCTGGATTCGCACGAAGGTAAAGAAGCTGATCAACAGCACGGTCAGCAACAATGCCGGGCCGAGGGCAATGAGCTGGGTGCGGGTATTGATATCCCAACGTCGACGCAAGGTCATGGGCGGTGTTCTCCTTCTGCCAACTGCGCAGCGACGGCTTCGGCATCAATCGGTTCAATGCCCAGCGAGCGGGCGACCTGCTGGTTACTCATGACTTTGAAACGGACCGGATACAGCGTGCGCGGCCAACTGGCGGTGGGACGGTCGAGCAATTCGTCGAGGATCGCCAGCCAGTCGTCCTGGTCGCTGTAGGTGCTGGCCAGGCTGCCGGCCCTGACAAACGCGGCGCTTGGCCCGATCAGCGCGCGTTGCCGGGCGTAGCTGCTGAGCAGCAGGTTCTTCACGGTCTTGGGGTTGTAGAGGTCGGGGTCATCGAGGCCCAGCAGTACGTCGCTGCGGCCCAGCAGGTTCTGCAAGGGACGGTTGTCGCTGCTGTCGTCCCAGCGTTCGCTGACGATTTCCAGGCCCAGCGGCATGGCTGCCTGCTGGATGTCCTTGAGCAGGAATTCGCTGTGCCGGTCGAACAGCACGCCGACCCGCCGCACTTGCGGCAGTACCCTGCGGATCAGTTGCAGTTGCCGCGCCATGGGCGGATCGCTCCACAGCAGGCTCAGACGCTCAGGCGTTGCCTCGCCCAGGCGTTCGTATGCCTGCAAGCGACTGATGCGCAGGACCAGCGTGGCCGGGCCGTGGTTTTTTTGCAGGCGCCAGTCGAGGCTTGGCGGATCAAGCAGGACCAGGCGCACATCGCCGGGCAGGCGGTCCGGCGACGGCAGGCTGGCCAATGGCGCGAACCGCACGTTGTCTTGCGGGCGTCGGGCTTGCAGGGCCTGGGTGAACGATTGCACGCCGGGGGTATCCTGGGCGCCGGTCAAGAGAATCTCGGCGGCCCGGGCATCAAGGGTCGTCAGCAGACTGACAAACGCCAGGCACAGGAGTAGCGGCAGGCGGCCACGGAGGGGCGTCTTGCGCGGTTGGTCCGCAGACATCTAGAACGACAGCTCCGCGCTGAAATACAGGACGTGACGGGCGTCGTAGCGATTGTCGGCGAACGTGGTCGGCTGGTTATCGAGGCGCTGCTGCACGATACCCGCCAGCTCCAGGCTGGCCTTGCCCAGGGGGATCCGCTTGGCGACGCGGGTATCGACCCGCTCGTAGCGGTAGCCATTGAGATCGTCGGCCCCGTAATAGAAAACCGCGCTGTTCCAGCCCTGGCCCCAGTCGTGCAGCCATCCGGCCGAGCCGCTGTTGCGGGCGGTCAGTTGTTCGTCGAGAGGATTGCTGGCCTGGGCATCGACGTAGGCATAGGTCAGGCGCAGGCGATCGGCGCTGGTCAGGCGCCAGTCGAGCTGGGTCTCGGCACCGTCGAACTGCGAGTCGTTGGCATTGCTGGCGATGTACTGGTTGTTGCGCAGCGGTTCGCTGATCATGCCGGTGATTTCGTCATGGAACAGCTTCACATCCACCGTCAGGCCCAGGTCCATGAAATAACCGTTGTAGCCCAGCTCTCGCGAACGCATGTGCTCCTGCTCGAGGTTCCCCGGGCCGCGCGTGCGGACGAAATAGCGCGCGCTGTCCTGGCCGAACGCGGCGGGCCGCAGGTTGGTGACCTGGTAGCTCCAGTTGACGTTGTTCTCGAACATGTCTGGCGAGCGCACCGCTTCGGAGTACACCGCCCGAAGCCCGTGTCGCGGGTTGATCAGGTAATTGACCGCGACTCGCGGGGTCAGTGAGCTGCCGGTCAGGCGGGTGTCTTCGAACATCGCCCCACCCTGTAGCAGCCAATGCTCGCTGGCGCGCCATTCGAGTTGGCCGAACAGACGCCAGGTGGTGTCGTCCAGCGTGCCATCGAAGTACGTCTCGGAGTCGGCCCGGTCGTAGCGATAATTCGCCCCGGTGACCAGGCGCAGGCTATCGGACAGGCTCAGGGTGTCCTGGATTTCCAGGTCGTAACGTGACTCCCGGGCGCTCTGGTCGATGTCGCCGCACAGGGTTCGCGAGGCACCGTTGCGCCATTGATCGATTACCTGGTTGGCCAGCGCCTGTTCCTGGGCCGTGCCGGCAGGTGCCCCTGTGCCAAGGAAGCTTGGAATATTGCGCGCCAGCTTCTCGGCGTAATTCGGGTTGAGCTGCCAGAGGTCGGTCAGTTGCGGGCTGAAGGACACCTCGGCATCGCAGGCGCGCCAGGTCTGCTGGCGATCCCAATGCTGGATCGAGCCTTGTACATAAAGACTGTGGTTGGGGTCCAGGTCGAGGTTCCAGCGCAACGAACCGGCGTAGTCCTTGGCAATGACATCAGAGTTGTCCCCGGCCGCGGTTATCCCGGCGAAAACCGGGCGATAGGTATAGGGCCGCTGGTTGCTGCCCTCCTTGGCGCTCAGTTGCCAATCGATGCTCTGCCATTCGTCCAGGGCCTGGCTGACGGAGAGGTTGATGCGGTTCAGGCGCCGACTGTCGCGGTAGTCCGCGCCGTTGCGGTCACTGTCGAAACCGTCGTCTTCCTGGCCGGACAAGGACAGGCGCATATCGCCATTTTCCCAACCGCTGCCCTGGCTGGCGTACCAGTCGCTGATGCCACGCTGGCCGCGGGTCATTTTCAACCGGGTGCCGTGGCTACCTGCCGGGGCGCGGGTGATGATATTGACGACTGCCATCAGCGCATTGGCGCCGTAGCTGACGGTGTTGGGGCCGCGGAAGACTTCGATCCGGTCGATGTCTTCCATGGCGACCGGAATGTCACTCCAGTCCACCGTGGCGAGGCCGGCGCGGTACACCGAGCGGCCATCGATCAGCACCTGCATGCGTCGCGCTTCGCTGGCGTTGGTGCCGTGGTAATTCACCGTGGCCTGGTTGCCGCTGAGGTTGCCGACCATCATGCCCGGCACCAGGCGCAACAGTTCGCTGATGTCCCGGGCACCGCTGGCCTTGATCAACTCGCTGTCAAGCACGGTCATGCTGCCCGGCACCGCCGCCGGCGACTGTTTGAGGCGCGTGGCGGTGAGTACCTGGGGCAGGGGCTGGTTGTCCACGAACAGATCATCGGCAACCACGGAGGGGCTGATGACCAGCGCCAACAGCAGTGATGAACCTGGACGGGAAGGGCCAACGAACACGGCACAGCCTTTGATTGAAGGAGGGATGGCGGGCATGTTAACCGAGCCGTGCGACTTTTCCATTCACGTTGACAGCATTTTCCTCGCAATTGATTGTCAGCTTGCTACTGCCATCGGTAATTGCTGGCGGGGCTGGTCGCGGTTCGGCTGCTCCGTATAATGCCGGGCATTGCCACTTGGTATGGAAGAGCGGATTGCATATGACTGAACAGCGCCCGATCGCGGTCCTGGGAGGCGGGAGTTTCGGCACCGCCGTGGCTAACCTGCTGGCGGAGAACGGCCACGCGGTGCGCCAGTGGATGCGTGACCCGGAGCAGGCCGAGGCCATCCGGCTCAACCGGGAGAATCCGCGTTACCTCAAGGGCATCAAGGTTCGCCCTGAAGTGGAGCCGGTCACCGATTTGCAGGCCACGCTCGAGGGCAGCGATCTGTTCTTCGTTGCCTTGCCTTCCAGCGCCCTGCGCTCGGTGCTGGCGTCCCACGCCGAACGCCTGAGCGGCAAGTTGCTGGTGAGCCTGACCAAAGGCATTGAGGCGCAGACCTTCAAGCTGATGAGCGAGATTCTTGAGGAAATCGCCCCCAAGGCGCGCATCGGCGTGATTTCCGGGCCGAACCTGGCGCGGGAAATCGCCGAGCATGCGCTGACCGCCACCGTGGTCGCCAGTGAAGACGAGGAGCTTTGCCGGCGGGTCCAGGCCGCCCTTCATGGCCGAACCTTCCGGGTCTATGCCAGCGCCGATCGTTTCGGCGTGGAGCTGGGCGGGGCGCTGAAGAATGTCTACGCGATCATCGCCGGCATGGCGGTCGCGCTGGGCATGGGCGAAAACACCAAGAGCATGCTGATCACCCGGGCGCTGGCGGAGATGACCCGTTTTGCCGTCAGCCAGGGTGCCAACCCGATGACATTCCTCGGGCTGGCCGGGGTGGGCGACCTGATTGTCACCTGCTCTTCGCCCAAGAGTCGCAACTACCAGGTCGGCTTCGCCCTCGGCCAGGGCCTGAGCCTGGACGAGGCCGTGTCGCGCCTGGGCGAAGTGGCGGAAGGGGTCAATACCCTCAAGGTCCTCAAGGCCAAGTCCCAGGAGACCGGCGTGTATATGCCGCTGGTCGCGGGACTGCACGCCATTCTGTTTGAAGGGCGCACGCTGGAGCAGGTCATCGAACTGTTGATGCGTGGCGAACCGAAGACCGATGTCGATTTCATTTCCACCAGCGGTTTCAACTGATTCCGTATCGACCGCAAGCAGGAGCGAACCATGAACGATCCGAAAGGGCAGCCACAATACGAATCCATCCTGCTGCGTGTGCTGTGGATGGTGATTTACCTGCTGGTCTGGCAGGTGGCGCAATTCATCCTCGGCGCCGTGGTGCTGGTGCAATTGGTTTATCGACTGATCTACGGCGCACCCAGCGCCAGCCTGATGAATTTTGGCGACAGCCTGAGCCAGTTCCTCGCGCAGATCGGCCGCTTCGGCACTTTCCACAGCGACCAGAAACCCTGGCCCTTCGCTGACTGGCCGACCCCGCGGACACCGGAAGGCGAAGCGCCTCACACCGTGGCGCCGGCGCCGCACCCGGTCCGTGACGAGGAGCCGAAACTATGAAACTGTGGGTATTGCGTCACGGTGAAGCCGAGCCGCACGGGGCTCGTCCGGACCCTGAGCGGGTATTGACGGTCCATGGCCGCGAAGAGGTGCTGCGCAGCGCCGGGCAGTTGATGGCTGAGCCGTTGCGGGCCATTTATGCCAGTCCCTACGTGCGTGCCCAGCAAACCGCGCAACTGGTGCGTGAAGCCCTGGGGTCCGAGCCAGAGTTGATCACGGTCGACTGGCTCACCCCGGAGACCCGGCCGGCCGATGTGTTGAAACATCTGGAGGACCAGCACGACGTACTGCTGGTCAGCCACAACCCGCTGGTGGGCAGCCTGCTGGGCTTGTTGCAGCACGGCCACCTGCAGCAACCTGAACAGGTGCAAACGGCCGGTCTGGCGGAGCTGGAAGGCGACTTGCCGTTGGCCGGCTCGATGAAACTCAAGAGCCTCAGGCATCCCTGAGAAACCGCTTGCGGGCGGGCAAAACAAAAAATCACGAAGGAAGGGCACGATGAGTCTTTGGCGCACCACCCCCAACATCGAACAACTGAACGCCGCCGGTAAAAATACCATCAGCGAAGTGCTGGACATCCGTTTTGAATCCTTCGATGACGAATCCCTGACCGCGAGCATGGTGGTCGATCATCGCACCCACCAACCGTTCGGGTTGCTGCACGGCGGCGCGTCGGTGGTGCTGGCCGAAACGGTCGGATCCATGGCCGCCTACCTGTGCGTGGACACCAGCAAGTTCTATTGCGTCGGCCTGGAAATCAACGCCAACCACCTGCGTGGCGTGCGCAGCGGGCGGGTCACCGCGACGGCTCGCGTGGTTCACCTGGGCCGCACTACGCAGGTCTGGGACATTCGCCTGGTCAATGATGATGGCAAGGTCAACTGTGTATCGCGCCTGACCATGGCGGTAGTGCCGCTGGGCGAGCGGCCGCCGGCGCGTTGATTGCCTACGGGGACGTCTTCGTGGCGAGGGAGCTTGCTCCCGCTGGGCCGCCAAGCGGCCCCCGGTCAATTGACTCGCGCAGCCTGACATACCGCGTCGCCTGGCTTCGGGCCTGCTGCGCAGGCCAGCGGGAGCAAGCTCCCTCGCCACGGGTGCAGCGGGGCAGGGCGCCATATCCCAACCCCGACTGTCATCATTCCTGTCAGTTACGGTCATTGCCGGGCTATCGGGTTCTGCGGACAATCGGTGGCAGTTCTCGCAACGGATCGGCCAACATGTCGCAACAGGTGTTTTTCGCCCACGCCAATGGTTTCCCCTCGGCTACCTACGGCAAGCTGTTCGCCGCGCTGGCGCCGCAATATGAGGTCGCGCACCTCGAACTGCACGGTCACGACCCACGGTTTCCGGTGGACGACAACTGGAACAACCTGGTGGACGAGCTGATTCATCACCTGGAGCAGCAACCGGAACCGGTGTGGGGCGTCGGGCATTCCCTGGGCGGTGTGTTGCACTTGCACGCGGCGTTGCGTTGCCCTCGGTTGTATCGCGGCGTGGTCATGCTCGATTCCCCGGTGCTGACCCGCGCCGACCGATGGCTGATCCTGGCCGCCAAGCGCATGGGGTTCATTGATCGCCTGACCCCGGCCGGGCGGACCCTGGGACGACGCGAGGAATTCAGCGACCTGGCTTCGGCGCGGGCCTATTTTGCCGGCAAAACGCTGTTTCGCGGTTTCGACCCGGAATGCTTTGAAGCTTATCTGCAACATGGCTTGCAACCCGTCGGTGACCGGTTGCGGCTGCGCTTCGACCCGGCCACGGAGATCAGCATCTACCGTGGCGTGCCCCATACCCGCCCCGCGAGGGCTGGAACACTCCAGGTTCCGCTGGCGGTAGTACGGGGCCGGCAGAGTCGCGTGGTGATGCGTCATCACACGCGTGTGGTGGGGCGCATGCCGCAGGGTGAATCCCTGACCATGCCCGGTGGCCACATGTTTCCCCTCGAATATCCCCAGGACACGGCCAACCTGCTCAAGGACCTGCTCCAGCGCTGGCAAGGGCCTGACGCATGAACGCCGTCGAAGAGGTTCGCCTGAGCTTGCCCCATATCGAACTCGCCGCCCACCTGTTCGGACCGGAGGATGGCCGGCCGGTGATCGCGCTGCATGGCTGGCTGGACAACGCCAACAGCTTCGCCCGGCTTGCCCCACGGCTGGAGGGTGTGCGGGTGATTGCCCTGGACATGGCCGGCCACGGTCATTCCGGACACCGCCCGCCCGGGGCCGGTTACGCCCTGTGGGACTACGCCCATGATGTGCTGCAAGTGGCCGAGCAATTGGGCTTGAAACGTTTCGCGTTGTTGGGGCACTCCATGGGCGCCATCGTTTCGCTGGTGCTGGCCGGCTCTCTGCCGGAGCGGATCACGCACCTGGGCCTGATCGACGGGGTGATTCCGCCTACAGCCAAGGGCGACAATGCGGCGGAGCGGATGGGCATGGCCCTGCAGGCGCAGCTGGATTTGCAGGAAAAGCGCAAGCCGGTCTACACAACCCTCGACCGAGCCATCGAAGCGCGCATGAAAGGGCTGGTGGCGGTCAGTCGCGAGGCTGCCGAGTTGCTCGCCCAGCGCGGCCTGATGCCAGTGTCGGGCGGCTATACCTGGCGCACCGACAACCGCCTGACCTTGCCATCGCCACTGCGCCTGACCGATGAACAGGCCATGGCGTTCGTGGCCCGAGTCGCCTGTCCAGCGCACCTGGTGGTGGCAGCTGACGGCATGCTGGCCCAGCATCCGGAGTTGCTGGAACGTCTACCCTTCAGTCATGAGCGGTTGCCTGGCGGTCATCATTTGCACCTGAACGATGAGGTCGGTGCGGCTCTTGTAGCAGACTGTTTCAATCGGTTCTTCAGCGTTTCTTGACTTGCGCCGGGCAACTGTCGAGGCTTGGCGGGTGGAAAGGGAGCCAACCATGACAGAAAACCATACATTCGCCTTGCTGCGCATCAGCATTAAAAGACGCCTTCGCGTCGCGCGGGTCCAGGCACAGTCGATCCGATGAAACTATCCATGTATTCATTCGCCCTGCTGGCGCTGGCCGCTTTCGGTCCGGCCGCCCTGGCCGCCGATGTGTCCGGCAGCCAGGACCTGGCGCGCGTGCCGCGGATGCCCGACGCGCAAATCGTCGATTACAAGCAAACCAGCGACCTTGAGCGTATCTACCCGATGGGCTCGATCCGCAGGATCAGCGGCCAGCTACGCTTCGATGGGCAGGTCGACGCCCGCGGCAACGTCACGTCGGTCACCTATGAATTACCGCCGGAGCACACCGCCACCCAGGCTTTTACCGCTGCTCGCGAAGCATTGCAGAAGCAGGACGCCGAGCTGCTTTTCTGGTGCCAGGCGCGTGATTGCGGTGAAAGCAGCCTGTGGGCCAACCAGGTGTTTGGCAATGCCAAGCTCTATGGTGCCGACAGCGGCCAGGCCTATCTGCTGTTGCGCCTGGCGCCGCCGGCGGACAACACGCTGATCGCGCTGTATGCCATCACCCGCGGCAACCGCAAGGCCAACCTGCACGTCGAACAGTTCGAAGCGAACGCTCCCCTGGGGGATCTGCTGCCGACATCTGCGACGTTGCTGCGCCAGCTCAAGGACACCGGCGTGCTGGATCTGCCGCGTCTTGCCGGCGAGCCGGACGACGCCTGGCAACGCTTGCTCTCCCGGGCGCTGAACCTGGACACCGGCCTTCGGGTCAGTATCGCCGGCCCGCAGGCCGAGGTCTGGCGCCAGGCCCTCATTGGCCAGGGTGTGCGGGCCGCGCGCATGGAGACGTCCAGCGATGACGCGAAGGGTCTGCACCTTGAACTGTTGCGATAAGCTGTTTCAGGGATGCACCCTACGCCGTTGACCGGCCCCGTTAATTTTTCGAGACCTTTCATGCTCAATAACGATCGGCTATTGGTGCAGATCCTGCTGCTGGTGTTGTTCGGCGCAAGCCTCTGGGTGATGGCGCCATTCTGGTCGGCGCTGTTCTGGGGCGCCGTGCTGGCTTTCGCCAGCTGGCCGCTGATGCGCTTGCTGACCCGCTGGGTCAACGGGCGTGAATCCCTCGCCGCGGCGTTGCTGACGGTCGGCTGGATGTTACTCGTGGCGGTGCCGCTGGTGTGGCTGGGGTTCAACCTGGCCGATCATGTGCGCGATGCCACGGCGTTCATCAGGGATGTCCAGGTCGACGGCCTGCCCGCCGCGCCGGAATGGCTGGCTGGTGTGCCGCTGGTAGGCGGGCGGCTGGTGACGCTCTGGGACAGCATCGATCAACAGGGCGCGGCGATGATGGTGTCCATCAAGCCGTACCTCGGAAGGGTCGGCAATTGGTTGCTGGCCCGCAGCGCGCAAGTAGGCGGCGGTATTCTCGAACTGACGTTGAGCATCGTGTTCGTGTTCTTTTTCTACCGTGATGGCCCACGCCTGGCGGCCTTTGTCCAAGGCTTGCTGGAGCGGTTGATTGGTGACCGGGCCGGGTACTACGTTGACCTGGTGGCCGGTACGGTGCAGCGGGTGGTCAACGGCGTGATCGGTACCGCGGCGGCCCAGGCCGTGCTCGCGCTGATCGGTTTCCTGATCGCGGGCGTGCCGGGAGCACTGGTGCTTGGTATTGTCACTTTCCTGCTCAGCCTGATTCCCATGGGCCCGCCGCTGGTCTGGATCCCCGCCACGGCCTGGCTGGCGTGGAAGGGCGAATACGGGATGGCGGTGTTCCTCGGTATCTGGGGCACCTTCATCATCAGCGGCGTGGATAACGTGCTCAAGCCTTACCTGATCAGCCGTGGCGGAAACCTGCCGCTGGTCATCGTGCTGCT
This sequence comes from Pseudomonas sp. R1-15, assembly GCF_051132085.1. Classification (NCBI taxonomy): domain Bacteria; kingdom Pseudomonadati; phylum Pseudomonadota; class Gammaproteobacteria; order Pseudomonadales; family Pseudomonadaceae; genus Pseudomonas; species Pseudomonas sp. R1-15. Next base: position 1,715,775 of record NZ_CP071660.1, read on the forward strand.
GGGGGTTTTCGGCGGGTTGATCGCCTTTGGTTTCATCGGCCTGTTCATCGGTCCGACGCTGTTGGCGGTGGCGTACAGCTTGCTGACGGATTGGAGCAAGAGCCACGCGCGCTAGGACTGCAGGTTGACCTGCGGCGCGGTGCGGGTAATCAGCCAGTTGGTGAAGATCAAAGTCGGGGCTGGATGACGATTTACGATCATCGGGTCCCGCACGGGCGCTGGTTCCGCTACAATGCGCGCCGATTTCGACTTGCCTGAGAGCCCGCTCATGTCCGCCTGCCAGACGCCTATCATCGTCGCCCTGGATTTCCCTACCCGTGACGCCGCCCTGAAGCTGGCCGACCAGTTGGACCCCAAGCTCTGTCGGGTCAAAGTCGGCAAGGAACTGTTCACCAGTTGTGCTGCGGAAATCGTCGGCACCCTGCGGGACAAGGGCTTCGAGGTCTTCCTCGACCTGAAATTCCACGACATCCCCAACACCACCGCCATGGCCGTCAAGGCCGCTGCGGAGATGGGTGTGTGGATGGTTAACGTGCACTGCTCCGGTGGCCTGCGCATGATGGCGGCGTGCCGGGAAGTGCTGGACCAGCGCAGCGGTCCGAAACCGCTGCTGATCGGCGTGACCGTGCTGACCAGCATGGAGCGTGAGGACCTGGCGGGAATCGGCCTGGACATCGAGCCCCAGGAGCAGGTGTTGCGTCTGGCGGCGCTGGCGCAGAAGGCCGGCATGGACGGTCTGGTCTGTTCGGCCCTGGAAGCCGGCGCCCTGAAGACGGCCCACCCGTCACTGCAACTGGTGACCCCGGGGATTCGTCCAGCGGGCAGCGCCCAGGACGACCAGCGCCGTATCCTGACTCCGCGCCAGGCACTGGATGCCGGTTCTGACTATCTGGTGATAGGCCGTCCGATCAGCCAGGCCGCCGATCCGGCCAAGGCCTTGGCGGCGGTGGTGGCCGAACTGGCCTGACGGCCACCTGTGGTTCAACTCTGCTCACCTCACCTGTGGGAGCGAGCCTGCTCGCGAAAGCGGTATGTCAGTCAAGCTGATATTGACTGACACGGCCCCTTCGCGAGCAGGCTCGCTCCCACAGTTGTTTTGCGGTAGATCCGCGAGCGTCAGACCTTCAACACCAACTTCCCGAAGTTCTCCCCGCTGAACAGCTTGGTCAGCGTCTCGGGGAAGGTCTCCAGACCTTCGACAATGTCTTCCTTGCTCTTGAGCTGCCCCTTGGCCATCCAGCCGGCCATTTCCTGCCCGGCGGCGGCGAATTGCGCGGCGTAGTCCATGACCACGAAACCTTCCATGCGTGCGCGATTGACCAATAGCGACAGATAGTTGGCCGGTCCTTTCACCGCTTCCTTGTTGTTGTATTGGCTGATCGCGCCGCAAATCACCACGCGGGCCTTCATATTCAGGCGGCTGAGCACCGCGTCGAGGATGTCGCCGCCGACGTTGTCGAAATACACATCCACGCCTTTGGGGCATTCGCGCTTGAGGCCGGCATGGACGTCTTCGCTCTTGTAGTCGATGGCGCCGTCAAAACCCAGCTCATCAATGAGAAACCGGCATTTATCGGCACCGCCGGCAATGCCGACCACGCGACAACCTTTGATTTTGGCGATCTGCCCGGCGATGCTGCCTACCGCACCAGCGGCTCCCGAGAGCACTACGGTTTCGCCGGCCTTGGGGGCGCCGACATCCAGCAGGGCGAAGTAGGCGGTCATGCCGGTCATGCCCAGCGCGGATAAATAACGCGGCAGCGGCGCCAGGTTCGGATCTACCTTGTAGAAACCTCGTGGCTCGCCGAGGAAATAATCCTGCACGCCCAATGCACCGTTGACGTAGTCCCCGACCGCGAAGCCCGGATTGTTCGACGCGACAACCTGGCCTACGCCCAAGGCCCGCATGACTTCGCCGATGCCGACCGGCGGGATATAGGACTTACCCTCGTTCATCCAGCCACGCATGGCCGGATCCAGAGAAAGGTATTCGTTCTTCACCAGGATCTGACCGGCTGCCGGTTCGCCGACCGGCACTTGTTGATAAGTGAATGTCTCGCGGGTCGCGGCGCCTACCGGGCGTTTCGCGAGCAGGAACTGGCGGTTGATCTGGGCAGTCATGGCTTGCACTCAAGATGAATGAAGCCTTGTTGATAGACCCTCGGGGACTTGGCCGCAAGGTTTGCCGACACAGCGAATGCACGTCGATCCAACCCGGTGATGATGCGGACGGGGCTGTCATCACTGGCATCCATGAATATCCAACCGGCATTTGCATAGTGCTGCCGTAGTAGCGCGGGCGATGACTATATTCAGCGACTCCCGTAACTCTTCGAGGCATTGACAATGAGCATGACGTTTTCCGGACAGGTTGCCGTGGTGACGGGCGCGGCAGCAGGCATTGGCCGCGCCACCGCGCAGGCGTTCGCGGCGCAAGGCCTGAAAGTGGTCGCGGCGGACCTGGACGTGGCCGGCGGCGAGGGCACCGTGCAGTTGATTCGCGATGCCGGTGGCGAGGCGGTGTTCGTGCGCTGTGACGTGACCGTGGAAAGCGATGTGCAACGTCTGATGGACGAGGTGATCAGTGCCTACGGTCGCCTGGATTACGCATTCAATAACGCCGGCATCGAGATCGAGAAGGGCAAGCTGGCCGATGGCACGCTGGACGAGTTCGACGCGATCATGGGGGTCAACGTCAAAGGCGTCTGGCTGTGCATGAAGTATCAATTGCCGTTGCTGCTGGCCCAAGGGGGCGGCGCTATCGTCAATACGGCCTCGGTGGCCGGGCTAGGGGCTGCGCCGAAAATGAGCATCTATGCAGCCTCCAAGCATGCGGTGATCGGCCTGACCAAGTCGGCCGCCATCGAATACGCCAAGAAGAAGATTCGCGTGAATGCGGTCTGCCCGGCGGTCATCGACACCGATATGTTCCGGCGCGCCTACGAGGCGGACCCGAAGAAAGGCGAGTTCGCCAATGCGATGCATCCTGTGGGGCGTATTGGCAAGGTCGAGGAAATAGCCAGCGCGGTGCTGTACCTGTGCAGCGACGGGGCGGCATTCACCACCGGGCATTCGTTGGCCGTGGACGGCGGGGTCACGGCGTTCTGACCGTCAGGGTTGCAACCCTGTACGCAGGACTAAGCCCGCACTGGATGCGGGCTTTGTTTTTTCTGGGGAAGGTTCACTTGATGGACCGATCAATGTATTTCAAAGAATGAGAAGCAGACGTTTTCACGCCGTTGGCTTACATCGTCCGATCCGGCCCTGTGCTTAACTGTTTGTGAACGCAAACACATACGCTTAGGAGCTTGGTTACTCATGGAGTTGAGAATCGACCGGCAGGCCCTGGTGCCTGTCGTGCAGCAAATTGTCGACGCGCTGGCCAGCCGGATCCGCCAGGGTGTGGTACCGCCAGGAGCCCGACTGCCGTCCATCCGACAGTTGGCGCGGGAAAACCTGCTAAGCCAGGCGAGTGTCCACGAGGCTTGCCAGCGGCTGGTGGCCCAGGGGTTGCTGGCATCTCGTCACGGCTCAAGTTTTCTGGTTGCCTCAGGCCCCTTGGCATGGCATGAGCCTGTCGATCAGTTTTGGCCGCCGGGCATTTCTGACCAGCAGGCGGGATTGGGGGACGGTTTGCCAGGGCCACTGGAGTTGGGTGGCGGCGGGTTGCCGGAGAGTTGGCGTGAAAGCGATGACCTTGGTTATGCGATCCGTCAGGTCTCTCGAACCGACATGGCGGGGCTGTTCAACTACAGCACGCCGATGGGGCTGCTGGCACTGCGGGAGCAATTGTCCAGGCGCCTGAAACAGTTTGATATCAACGCTGATGAAAACCTGGTCCTGACCACGACGGGGGCAAGCCACGGGCTGGACCTGATCGTGCGGACACTTCTGCAACCAGGGAGCTGCGTCGTGGTGGAAAGCCCGGGTTATTCGAAACTGTTCGACCTGCTCCGGCTGCACAAGATCGACATGGTCGAACTGCCGAGGACTCCCCACGGCCCGGACATCGCTGCGCTCGAATGTCTGTTGGCGATGCATCGCCCCAGTGCCCTGTTTATCAACAGTGCCTGCCACAACCCGACCGGCAGCAACCTGTCCCTGGCCGTGGCCCAGCGGTTGCTGGAGCTGGCGAAAGAGCACGCCATGCTGGTCATCGAGGACGATGTCTATGCCGACTTCCAGGGTTCGACGCGAGTCCGACTGGCCGCTCTGGATGCCGATGTGATCTACCTCGGCAGTTTCTCGAAAACCCTCAGCAGTTCTTTGCGAGTCGGCTTCGTGGCAGCCAGGTCCTGCGTTATCGCGCGCCTGAGCGAGGTCAAGGGAATAACCAGCATGGGCGGGTCGCGATTCTGTGAAGCGGTGTTGACCAATCTGTTGGCCAACGGTGCCTACCGAAAACTGGTCCAGCGCCAGCGACAGCGGTTGAATGCCGATATGGCTGTAACGTTGGAGTTGCTCGACGAGACCGACTGGGAAGTGTTTGGCAAGCCGGCGGGAGGGCTGTTCATCTGGGCGCGTCCGCCCGTTTGCGACTATGCCAGGTTGCAGCGTCTGGCCAGGTACTGCGGCATCCAGCTGTCCTCGCGTACGGCGTTCAGTCCTTCAGGCACCGACACTGACTGGTTGCGGATCAACGTGGCTCATGCCCGAGACCCCAAGGCGCTGGCGTTTTTCCATGCCACGGCTCTGGATCGACCTCAAGTGTCCTGAAAACGACGCGGCTGTAGCTTTTTGCCATTATTCCGACGCAGGCATCTTGTGTTGCGAGGTGTCTCGTTGCGAATCTGCAAGCAACACACACTGGCAGAGGACTGGGCGCAATGATTACGGCCGTGCAAGGACGTTTTGCCAACCTCGGTATGGCGAAAAAACTGGGCATCGGGTTTTTCCTGGTGTTGCTGCTCACCGCGTTGGTGGCGGCCATCGGTGTCTGGTCCCTGCAAACCATCAGTCAGCGTTTCGATGGTTTGAAACAGATGTCGTCCCTCAACAGCGGGTTGCTCAAGGTCCGGTTGCTTGAGCAGGAATACGCCTCGCGCTCCGACCCCAAGACGGCCGATGCCTTGCGCCAGGGTGTCGATGCATTGGTTGCCCTGGCGAATGAGCTCAAGGCGCAATCGGCTGCCAATGTACCGGTGATGAATGAAGTGGAGCAGGCTCTGGCGGCGTATCGCAAGGCGTTCGATGAGTTTGTGGATCTGAGCCAGAGCAAGGACCTGGCCCTGGAAATGGCCAGTTGGTCGGTTTCCAGTGTCGCCAACAACCTGGATGTGTTGCAGGCGGGTCTGGCCGATGACGGCGCCTATACCTTGAAAGAGTCCGAAGGCAAGGACGGTGCGGAATTCATCGAGCAGGCCAACCAGGTCAGCGAGGTCTCGCGGCTGATGCTGCAGGCCATGAACGAAGCGCGGGTTCGCTTGGACCAGAGCCGTAAAGGCAGCGAGGAGAACGCTGGGCAAGGCAACATCGAACAGGCCGAGCAGGCCATGAAACTGGCCGAAGTACTCAAGGGCGCGGTCAAGGATCCAGGTTACCAGACCGTACTCAACGAAGTGGCCGGGCACATCGGCGGATTTAATCAGCAGTTGGCCGAATACACCGGTTTGCTGGCCAAGGAGAAAACCGTCTACCAGCAATTGCATGAGCGTGCCGATCAGGTTGTGGCGCGGGTCGACCAGGCCTACAACGCCGAAGACAGTGCAATGCAGGCGGAGCTGAAGAAAAATTCGCTGATGATCGTCGGTTCGTCGGCCCTGGCCCTGCTGGTGGGATTGATCGCTGCCTGGCTCATCACCCGGCTGATCGTTACGCCGCTGCGCAGTGTCATTCGCGTCGCCCAACAGATTGCTTCAGGTGACTTGAGTGCCAAGGTCGATGTGACACGTCGGGATGAGATCGGCCAGTTGATGCTGGCCATGCAGCAGATGGCGGCCGGCTTGAGCAGCATCGTCAGCGGCTTGCAGGCCGGCATCGAGCAATTGGCCAGCTCGGCACAGTCGCTATCGTCCGTGACCGAGCAGACCAACCTTGAAGTCAGCAGCCAGAAGGAGGAAACCGAGCAGGTGGCCACGGCCATGAACCAGATGACCGCCACCGTGCATGACGTGGCGCGCAACGCCGAAGAGGCCGCGCAAGCAGCCCAGACCGCCGACGACAAGGTTGAAAGCGGCCAGCGGGTGGTGCGCCAGAGCATGGTGCGTATCGAACAACTGGCTGATTCGGCCACGTCGGCCAGCACCAGCATCGAAAGCCTTAGCGCCGAGATACAGAACATCGGCACGGTGCTGAGCGTGATCAAGAGCGTCGCCGAACAAACCAACCTGCTGGCGCTCAACGCCGCTATCGAGGCGGCCAGGGCTGGCGAGCAGGGCAGGGGTTTTGCCGTGGTGGCCGATGAGGTGCGAGCCCTGGCCAAGCGTACGCAACAGTCCACCGAGGAAATCGAGCGATTGGTCAGCGCCCTGCGCTCGGCCGCACAGGCCTCCGTACAACAGATCCAGAGCAGCGGCGAATTGGTCAAAATGGCCGTCAGCGATGCGCTGCAGACTGAAAGCGCACTGGGCAGCATCGCGGCGGCGGTGTCGTTGATCCAGCAGATGAACCAACAGATCGCGGCGGCAGCCGAGCAACAGAGTTCGGTGGCTGAAGAGATCAACCGCAGTGTTACCAGTATCCGTGCCAGCGCCGATCAATCGTCCATGGCCATGCAGGGCAATGCCGCTTCAAGCATTGAGCTGGCACAGCTGGGGAGCGAGTTGAAGGGGATGGTGGGGCATTTCAGGTTGTGAGTGTGGGGCTGCACTGATCGCCTTCGCGAGCAGGCTCGCTCCTACATTGGATCTTTGGTATGCGCTGCATCATGTGCGACACCAGACCCTGTGGGAGCGAGCCTGCTCGCGAAGGCGGCGTGTCAGGCACTGAGATGCTGGATGTGCTGGCCTCTTCGCGAGCAGGCTCGCTCCCACCCACAGAGAAATGTGTTTGCACAAGAAACGGGCGGGCTATCAGTCCGAACTCAATCGTAGACTTTCTTCTTTTTCCACTCGTCGTTCGCTTCGTCTTCCTTCAACCCTTCAGTCAACTGGTTAACCTCGCCCTCGACCGGCTGGGTGCTGGCAAGGACCTGGGCGTTGGCGCGGGCCAGAAGCTTCTCCAGATAGGCCAACTGTTCGGCATAGACCTGCGGCTCCTGCTGTTTGCGCAGGTATTGCACGCCCCGCTCGAAGGCCAGGCGGGCCTGCCCCGGTTGCTCCTGTTGCAAGGCTTGCTGACCGAGATTGTTGAAGAACTCGATGTGCAGCAGCACCAGCAGGTGCCGCACTTCACGGATCCAGCGCTTGGCCTCGTTGGGCGGCAGGAAGCCATCCTGCGCGGCGCGGGTGATCTGGCCGTGCAACGCTTCGAGCAGAAACCGCACATCCTTGGCCTTGGCCTCGGTTTGTATCGGTGCCGGCGGGTTGCTTACCGGAATCGACTCACCCTGAGCAGCCAATGCGGAGAGTTCATCCAGGCGAGCCTTGACCGCAGCGTTGGACTTTTCAAGATTGAGCAAGCGCTGGCAGACATTCATCTCCAGGCGCGTCATCAGCAATTTCAGGGCCGGGGTCATCAACTGGCCGGGGAAGGTTTCCGTGAGCTCGCCGCAACGCCGCAAGCGGTCGTTGAGTTCGACTTTGGTGCGGGCCTTCTCCAGCTTGTTGTTTTCCACCACATGGTTCATGTAGCCAATGGCGATCAACAGTGCGATCCCGGCTACGACGAGCAGGGTGATCATGAGTGGTGTCACCGGTAAGACCTCTTTATTAGCGTTCGCATGTCATGAGTGTAGTGGCTTGGCTTTTAAGCGCATAGGCCCGAGCGACGCGATTAGACGGGCGACGTACTGTTCACGCGGCGCGTAGCGGAGTAGATGCACATTGCCACTATTTGTCGGGCGCGACTATAACCCCTTGGCGTGCGACAGAATATAGGCGCCAGAGAGCGGACGGGGAAAATCCGCGAATCCTCCTCAAACCGGGCGAAGTCATTGATTTAAATAAATTTATATTCGGGGGTTGACGACCCTCCAATCCATCCATAGAATGCGCGCCACTTACAGCGTAAAGCACTCAGCCAAACGCGATAAGCAGTGAATGTTGTACGTGTGTCCCCTTCGTCTAGTGGCCTAGGACACCGCCCTTTCACGGCGGTAACAGGGGTTCGAGTCCCCTAGGGGACGCCAATGCGGGAATAGCTCAGTTGGTAGAGCACGACCTTGCCAAGGTCGGGGTCGCGAGTTCGAGTCTCGTTTCCCGCTCCAATTTTAAACAGCGTTGCTTTCGGGCAGGGCTGAGTGAAACCAGAGCCGACATCTTCGGATGCGGATTTGGGCACTGGGATACACACCATGTGTTCCAGTTAGCGTGTCCCCTTCGTCTAGTGGCCTAGGACACCGCCCTTTCACGGCGGTAACAGGGGTTCGAGTCCCCTAGGGGACGCCATTTGCGGGAATAGCTCAGTTGGTAGAGCACGACCTTGCCAAGGTCGGGGTCGCGAGTTCGAGTCTCGTTTCCCGCTCCAAATTCAAAAAAACGCCGCTCATCGAGCGGCGTTTTTTTATGCGCGCAGGAAAAGTCTGTCTCAACTTCAAGGCTAAGTATCACGCGCGCACTGCCAAACCTGGCTCGATTAAAGAGCAAAAAAAGACCCGCAGAGTTTTTAAGCCATGCGGGTCTTTGTCGTGCTGTTTGCAATCAGTGCTTGCTGTCCTGATCCGACATGGCCAGCAATTGTTTTTCCTGGTTCCAGTCGAACGGCTCGTCGTTTTGCTCGGCTTCGAAACGACGTTCCTCGAGGGCCTGGTACAGGGCGATCTCTTCGTCGGGCATGTAGTGCAGGCAATCGCCGCCGAAATACCACAGCAGGTCTCGAGGTACCAGGTGGGCGATCTGTGGATAACGCACGATCACCTGGCACAGCAGGTCCTGACCCAGGTACTGGCTTTCGATCGGGTCGACTGGCAGTTGCGCGCGCAATTCGTCAAAGCGCTCCAGGAACAGCGCATGGCTTTCTTCGGGAACCTGTTCGGCCTCACCCACGGCGACCAGGATGCTGCGCAAGTGGTCAAGCAAGACGAGGTGATCGGCAACGACGTTGGACACGAGATAAGTCCTCAAGAGCAAAACGGGCGCAGGAGTATAAAGCCCCTGCGCCCGCTTTTACATGCTATCGATCAGATCGCTGCCAGCATCACCGCACCTTGGCCTCGGCGAGGGTCAGTTCCTCCTTGTCGAAATCATCGACATCGATGACCTTGCGGCGTGCCGCTTCGGCTGCGCGCAGGGTCTGCGCCTCACCGGCTTGCAGGATACCCGCCTCCAGGGCCGCATCGATGATATGTTCGCCGGGCGCAGGGTTGAGTTGGCCCTGCTTGAACGCTCCATGGAGCTTTTTGTGAAGCGGCTGGGCGGCGGCCAGCAGGTCAGCGGCATGTTGCAGCGCGCCCACCGGATCCTCTTCCGACTGCGGGCGATAACAGCCTTGGAGCAGCTCTTCCAGAGTCGGATCGCCCTTGGCGCGGCCGATAACGGCAGCCACCTCGGCGTCCAGCCTGTCGCTCGGTCCCTTGTGACGGCGGCCGAAAGGAAACACCACCACTCGCAAGAGGCCGCCCAGCAGCCGATTCGGGAAGTTGACCAGCAGTTCGTCCAGTGCCCGCTCCGATTGACCCAGGCTTTCCTCCATGGCCCAGCGAAACAGCGGCGCCATATGGTCTGGCGAATCAAGGTCGTGATAGCGCTTGAGCGCCGCCGAGGCCAGGTAAAGGTTGCTCAATACATCGCCCAGGCGGGCCGACAGGCGTTCGCGACGTTTGAGTTCGCCACCCAGCAGCATCATGCTCAGGTCCGCCAGCAAGGCGAATGCCGCCGCCTGCCGGTTGAGAGCACGGAAATACCCTTGGCTCAGGGCATTGCCCGGCACGTTGTCGAAGTGCCCCAGGCCGAGGTTCAGGACCAGGGTGCTGGCGGCGTTGCCGATGGCAAAACCGATGTGCTTGAGCAGCAACCCGTCGAATTCGACCAATGCCTGGTCTTTGTCTTCTCGAGTTGCCAGGGCCATTTCCTTCAATACGAACGGATGGCAGCGAATCGCCCCCTGGCCGAAGATCATCAGGTTGCGCGAGAGGATATTCGCGCCTTCGACCGTGATGAAGATCGGCGCGCCTTGCCAGCTGCGGCCCAGGTAGTTGTTCGGCCCCATGATGATGCCCTTGCCGCCGTGCACGTCCATGGCGTGGCTGATGCACTCGCGGCCGCGCTCGGTCAGGTGGTACTTGAGGATGGCCGACAGTACCGAAGGCTTTTCGCCGAGGTCCACCGCGTTGGCGGTCAGCATGCGTGCCGCGTCCATCAGCCAGGCATTGCCGCCGATCCGTGCCATGGCTTCCTGAATGCCCTCGAAGGCGGACAACGGCACGTTGAATTGCTCCCTTACCTGGGCGTACTGGCCGGTGACCAGGCTGGTGAACTTCGCCGCGCCGGTCCCTACCGCCGGCAGGGAAATCGAGCGTCCGACCGACAGGCAATTCATCAGCATCATCCAGCCCTTGCCGAGCATGGCCTGGCCGCCGATGAGGCAGTCCAGCGGGATGAACACGTCCTTGCCCCAGTTCGGTCCGTTCATGAAGGCGGCGCCAAGAGGCAGGTGACGGCGACCGATATTGACACCGGGCGTATCCGTGGGGATCAGCGCCAGGCTGATCCCCAGGTCCTCTTCTTCACCCAGCAGGTGGTCGGGATCATAGGCTTTGAAGGCCAGGCCGAGGAGGGTGGCGACGGGGCCGAGGGTGATGTAGCGTTTTTCCCAGTTCAAGCGCAGGCCGATGGTTTCCTGGCCTTGCCATTCGCCTTTGCAAATGATCCCGGTGTCGGGCATCGCCCCCGCATCGGAGCCAGCCAGCGGCCCGGTCAGGGCGAAGCAGGGAATATCGTCACCCCGGGCCAGTCGCGGCAGATAATGGTTGCGTTGTTCATCGGTGCCGTAGTGCAGCAGCAGTTCCGCCGGGCCGAGGGAGTTGGGGACCATCACGGTTGACGCCAGGTCGCCACTGCGGGTCGCCAGTTTCATCGCCACCTGGGAGTGGGCATAGGCGGAAAATCCCTTGCCGCCGTATTCCTTCGGAATGATCAGGGCGAAGAAACCATGTTCCTTGATATGGGCCCAGGCTTCGGGCGGCAGGTCCATGGCCTGGCCGATCTGCCAGTCGCTGACCATCGCGCAGAGTTCTTCGGTTGGGCCGTCAAGAAATGCCTGCTCTTCGTCAGTCAGTTTCACTTTTGGGTAGGCCAGCAGCATGTCCCAGTCCGGCCGGCCGCTGAATAATTCCCCGTCCCACCACACCGTGCCGGCATCAATGGCATCGCGCTCGGTCTCGGACATCGGTGGCAAGGTTTTCTGGAACCAGTCGAACATCGGCGCGCTGAAATATCTGCGGCGCAGGTCAGGTAGCAACAGCGGGGCTGCAACGGCGGCGAGTACCGGCCATAGGACAAGCAGCAGCCACCCGGGCGCATGGCTGAAGATCCCCATCGCCAACAGGTAGACCGCAACGATGCCCAGCGCTGGCAGCGGGGCGGTGCGGCGGTGTGCCAGCCAGGCTATCCCGACGACCAGAACCAGTATCCACAACAACAGCATAAATAATCCTCCGTGAACCAGGGCAAGACCGACCCTCAGAGCTTAGACGTCCTCTGTAAAACCGGCGGTCGGCGCGATGTGATTGATTTCGTGGGAAACCTTGGATGCATTGCGCCAGTCTGGTTGGCAACACCGGTAGGAAATCGTTCGTTGGTCAGGTGAGAAAACGCCATTGTTTGGCTGAAACGCCGTTGTTGCTCAGCGACATGCAGGGTGATTTGAGTCGCGGTTGATCCGGCGTATGCTGCTGCGGCATTTATCCATTGAGGAAGCCGTGATGCTGAAGATCTGGGGTCGGAAGAATTCGTCGAACGTGCGCAAGGCGCTGTGGTGTGCCGAAGAGCTGGGGCTGGCCTACGAGGCCATCGACGCGGGCGGCGCGTTTGGCGTGGTGGATACGCCCGGGTACCGCGCGAAAAATCCCAACGGCCGGGTTCCGATGATAGAAGACGACGGCTTCGTGCTCTGGGAATCCAATACCATCGTGCGTTACCTGGCGGCTCGCCATGCCTCAGGCTCGGCCTGGTATCCCGATGACATACAGGCCCGGGCCAGCGCTGAAAAATGGATGGACTGGACCACGTCCAGCTTTGCCGCTCCGTTTCGCACGGTGTTCTGGGGCGTGCTGCGCACCCCGGCCGAGCAGCAGGACTGGCCGGCCATCAATGCGGCAATCAAGGAGTGCGACCAGTTGCTGGCAATGGTGGAGCAAGCCCTCGGCGAACAGCCTTACCTCTGCGGTGAGGAAATCGGAATGGGCGACATTCCCTTGGGCAGTTTCATTTATGCCTGGTTCGAGATGCCCATCGAGCGCGCCGCATTGCCTCGGCTGGAGGCCTGGTATGCGCGGCTCCAGCAGCGTCCGGCTTATCGCAAGGCCGTCATGACCGCGTTGACTTAATACTTACTATCGACACACTTCACTGTACTTGTGCGGCGACGCCACGCACCATTGCCTTCATGCGCCGTGGTTGTATTGCTCGCCGCCGGCCCTTATCTATTCTTCTTCCTCCCCTTCTTGGTGCGTAATCCGATATGAGTTCCGCTCTGTCCATACGGCAGCTAACCAAAACCTACGGCAACGGTTTCCAGGCCCTGAGTGGTATCGATCTCGATGTCGCCGAAGGTGATTTTTTTGCCTTGCTGGGCCCCAACGGTGCCGGCAAATCCACCACCATCGGCATTCTTTCCACGCTGGTGAACAAATCCGGCGGGACGGTGAACGTCTTCGGCCATGACCTGGACCGCGAGCCCGCCGCGCTCAAGCGCTGCATTGGCGTGGTGCCCCAGGAATTCAACTTCAACCAGTTCGAAAAGACCTTCGACATCGTCGTGACCCAGGCCGGCTACTACGGCATCCCGCCGAAGATCGCCAACGAGCGCGCCGAGCAGTATCTGACCCAGCTCGGCTTGTGGGACAAGCGCGATGTGCCGTCCCGTTCGTTGTCCGGCGGCATGAAGCGACGCCTGATGATTGCCCGCGCGCTGGTGCATGAACCGCGCCTGCTGATTCTCGACGAACCCACCGCCGGCGTGGACATCGAGCTGCGTCGTTCGATGTGGACCTTCCTCACCGAGCTGAACCAGAAAGGCATCACCATCATCCTCACCACGCACTACCTGGAAGAGGCCGAGCAGCTGTGCCGCAACATCGGCATCATCGACCACGGCACCATCGTCGAGAACACCAGCATGCGGCAGTTGCTGAGTCAGCTGCATGTGGAAACCTTCCTGCTGGATCTCAAGCATGACCTGAGCGCCGCGCCGCAGCTGGTGGGTTATCCGGCTCGCCTGCTCGACGGCCATACCCTGGAGGTCCAGGTCGACAAGTCCGCTGGTATCACCGGGCTGTTCACCCAGCTGGCCGTGCAAAACATCGAAGTGCTGAGCCTGCGCAACAAGACCAATCGCCTTGAGGAGTTGTTCGTGTCCCTGGTGGAAAAAAACCTGGCGAAGGTGGCGGTATGAGTATGAGTTCGGAACTGCGCCCCAACCTCATCGCCCTCAATACCATTGTTTATCGTGAAGTCCGGCGCTTCATGCGGATCTGGCCGCAGACCTTGCTGCCCCCGGCGATCACCATGGTCCTGTACTTCGTGATTTTCGGTAACCTGATCGGCCGGCAGATCGGCGACATGGGCGGTTTCACGTACATGGACTACATTGTGCCGGGGCTGATCATGATGTCGGTGATCACCAACTCCTACGGCAACGTGGTATCGAGTTTCTTCGGCAGCAAGTTCCAGCGCTCCATTGAAGAGCTGATGGTTTCGCCGGTTTCACCCCATACGATCCTGATCGGCTTCACCCTGGGCGGCGTGCTGCGCGGGCTGGCGGTCGGCCTGATCGTGACGCTGCTGTCGCTGTTCTTCACCGATCTGCAGGTGCATCACCTGGGGGTGACGATCCTGGTGGTGGTCCTGACGGCGACGATCTTTTCGCTGCTGGGCTTCATCAACGCGGTGTTCGCGAGAAACTTCGATGACATCTCCATCATCCCGACGTTCGTGCTCACGCCGCTGACGTATCTGGGCGGGGTGTTCTACTCGATTTCCCTGCTGCCACCGTTCTGGCAGACCGTATCGCTGGCCAACCCGGTGCTGCATATGGTCAATGCTTTCCGATACGGGATTCTTGGCGTTTCGGACATTCGCATCAGTATTGCAATTACCTTCATGCTGGTGGCGACCGTGGTGCTTTATGTGGGCTGTGCGCGGTTGCTGGTGAGTGGGCGAGGGATGCGTACCTGACACTGTCCGTGTCTGAAGTGTCGTACCTGTGGGAGCGAGCCTGCTCGCGAAGGCTGAGCGTCATCCGATGCAGATGTTGGATGTGATGGCCTCTTCGCGAGCAGGCTCGCTCCCACAAGGACTTCGGCTTACCCCCGAATGTCGTGTCTGGGGGGAAACGCGGTCAGTCCAGCTTTTCTCTCATCCGACTGCGCTTGCGCCGCCGCCACTGCCTGGCAACCCACCATCGCCAATACGCCATGGTGACGAAATAAGCCAAGACTCCAAGCACCAACCCAGTGACCACCGACCCCAGCAAAAATGGCTGCCACAATGTTGACAGCTGGTTGGTGATCCACTCCCAGGTCAATTCGTCCGGCAGCGTCCGGGCTGGAACGTCCATCAGCCAGGCGCCGGTCTGATAGGTGCAGAAGAATACCGCGGGCATGGTGATGGGGTTGGTCAACCAGACCAGGCTTACCGCGATCGGGATGTTGCCGCGAACCGTGACGGCCAGCGCGGCGGCCAGGAGCATTTGCAGCGGTATCGGCAGAAAAGCGGCGAACAGGCCAACGGCCATCGCCCGCGCCACCGAATGACGATTGAGGTGCCAGAGGTTGGGATCGTGCAGCAGGGTGCCGAGAAAGCGTAAGGATTTATGTTCCCGAATGCTCGCGGGGTCAGGCATGTAACGTTTGAATAATCGCCGGGGCATAAGGCTTCTCGGTCGGGTCAAAGCAGTAAGGCCGCAAGTATGTCCGGATTCTACAACCGGGAGATTCAGACTTTGTGACAATTGTTAACGCCCACGGTGCCCCGCACCGGCTAAGCCTGGAGAGGGACTCTCAAGGATGGGCTTATGCGCACGGCAATGGTCGCGCTTGCACTGGGGCTGCTGGCCCCGGTTTTTCTACCGGTACTGCCGTCGCCATGGCTGATCGCAGCCATGGCGACGCTGGCGTTGATGGTACTGCCGTTTCGCCTGTACCCGGCGGGTTGCTTCCTCTTCGGGCTGGTCTGGGCGAGCCTCGCCGCACACCATGCACTGGACGGACGGTTGCCCTCCGCACTTGACGGCGAGACGCGCTGGGTCGAAGGGCGGGTCGTCGGTTTGCCGCAACACGGCGATGGAGCGGTGCGTTTCGAATTGGCCGATATCCAGTCAAGGCGCACGCGCTTGCCAACCTCGATGCGCCTGGCCTGGTATGGCGGGCCGCCGGTCAGCAGCGGTGAGAAATGGCGCCTGGCGGTAAAGCTCAAGCGACCCGCGGGGCTGCTCAATCCCCATGGCTTCGACTATGAGGCGTGGCTGTTGAGCCGCGGCATTGGCGCGACCGGCAGCGTCAAGCAAGGGCGACGCCTGCAACCGGCCCAGGGTGCCTGGCGCGACGGGGTGCGCCAGGCATTGGCGAAAGTCGATGCCCAAGGGCGTTCCGGGGCGCTGATGGCATTGGTCCTTGGCGATGGCTCCGGGTTGAGTCGCGAAGATTGGCAGGTGCTGCAAGACACCGGCACGATCCATCTGCTGGTCATTTCCGGGCAGCACATCGGTCTGTTCGCCGGCCTCGTATACCTGCTGGTCGCCGGCGCGGCGCGTCATGGTGTCTGGCCGGCGTGGTTGCCATGGCTGCCTTGGGCGTGCGTGCTGGCGTTCACCGCGGCGCTGGGTTACGGCCTGCTCGCCGGTTTCGAAGTGCCGGTGCGGCGGGCCTGTGTGATGATCGGACTGGTGCTGCTGTGGCGCTTGCGCTTTCGCCAGGCCGATCCTTGGAAAGCCTGGCTGTTGGCGCTCCTGGCAGTACTGCTGCTCAATCCGCTGGCGAGCCTGCGGCCGGGGTTCTGGTTGTCGTTCGCCGCGGTGGCCGTTCTGATGTTTACCTTCGGCGGTCGCCTGGGCCCCTGGCGTTGGTGGCAGACCTGGACCCGCGCCCAGTGGCTGATTGCTCTCGGGCTATGCCCGCTACTCTTGATCCTCGGGCTGCCGGTCAGCCTCAGCGGTCCGTTGGCCAATCTGCTGGCGGTGCCCTGGGTCAGTCTGCTGGTGTTGCCTTCGGCCTTGCTTGGCACCGCGTTGCTACCGATACCTTACATAGGCGAGAGCCTCCTCTGGATTGCCGGCGGCTTGCTCGATCTGCTGTTCAAGGCGCTCGCGCTGGCAGCCGGGCAGATGCCAGCCTGGGTGCCTCCCGCGGTGCCGCTGTGGGCCTGGTGCGTGGCGGCGCTCGGCACTGCGCTGCTGTTGCTGCCCCAGGGCGTACCGCTGCGGATCCTGGGTTGGCCGATGCTGATGCTGATGGTTTTTCCCCCACGGGAAGAAGTACCCCACGGGCAAGCCGAAATCTGGCAACTGGACGTCGGCCAGGGGCTGGCGATCCTCGTGCGTACCCAGCGGCACGTCTTGCTTTATGACGCGGGGCCGCGTTTTGGCGACGCCGATGCGGGCGAGCGCGTGGTGGTGCCGACCTTGCACAGGCTCGGTGTGCGTACCTTGGACATGCTGCTGCTCAGTCACGCCGATGCCGATCACGCCGGCGGTGCACAAGCCGTACGCAACGGATTGCCGACCCGTCGGGTGGTCAGCGGCGATCCCGAGGCGCTGCCCGTCGATCTGCAGGCAGGGGCGTGCGATAGCGGCGAACGCTGGGAATGGGACGGGGTGAGGTTCGAACTGTGGCGCTGGGCATCGGCTGTCGAGAGCAACCAGAAATCCTGTGTCTTGCTGGTCGAGGCCGGTGGCGAGCGGTTGCTGCTGACCGGCGATATCGATACCCATGCCGAACGGGCCTTGCTCGACAGTCCCTTGGCGATGCCGACCCAGTGGCTGGCAGCGCCGCACCATGGCAGCCGCAGCTCATCGTCGATGGCGCTGCTGGCGCGCCTCGAGCCCCATTCGGTATTGATTTCCCGGGGGCGCAACAATGCGTTCGGCCATCCCCATCCGTGGGTGATGGAGCGTTATCGACGCTTGGGCATGGTTATCTACGACAGTGCCGAACAAGGTGCCATTCGTCTGCAACTCGGCGCCTTTACACCTGCGCTTGGCCAGGCGGGCATTCGCCGTTACTGGCGTGATCCGCCGCCTGCCGGGCCAGCGTCGGAGCATTGATCTGGCGCAGCGTTCTTGCCGTGTTGTCGGCAGGGCGGGCCTGCACAGCGAGTCTGTATGATAAAGTGGCGCACTTTTTCGAGGGGGCTGTCACTGTGTGGGAATTGGTCAAATCCGGCGGCTGGATGATGTTGCCGATCATTCTGAGTTCCATCGCGGCACTGGGTATCGTTGCCGAACGCCTGTGGACCCTGCGGGCCAGCCGCGTGACCCCGGAGCATCTGCTCGGGCAGGTCTGGGTCTGGATCAAGGACAAGCAGCTGAACAAGGACAAGCTCAAGGAGCTGCGAGCCAGCTCGCCGCTGGGGGAGATCCTCGCGGCAGGCCTGGCGAATTCCAAGCATGGTCGCGAGATCATGAAGGAGTGCATCGAGGAGGCCGCCGCGCGCGTCATTCATGACCTGGAGCGCTACATCAATGCCCTTGGGACCATCGCGGCCATGTCGCCATTGCTGGGCCTGTTGGGCACGGTCCTCGGCATGATCGACATTTTCAGCGCGTTCACCGGTTCCGGCATGACCACCAATGCCGCCGTGCTGGCGGGCGGTATTTCCAAGGCACTGATCACTACCGCCGCGGGCCTGATGGTCGGTATCCCGGCCGTGTTCTTCCATCGCTTCCTGCAGCGCCGCGTCGACGAGCTGGTGGTGGGCATGGAGCAGGAAGCCATCAAGCTGGTCGAGGTGGTGCAGGGCGACCGTGACGTGGACCTGGCCGGGGGCAAGAAGTGAAATTCCGCCGCAAACCACGGGAAAATATCGAGATCAACCTGGCGTCGCTGATCGACGTGGTGTTCATCCTGCTGCTGTTTTTCGTCGTGACCACCACCTTCACCCGGGAAACCCAGTTGAAGGTTGAGCTGCCGCAAGCGGTGAGTGGTTCGCCGGCCGAGGACCAGCAGTTGAAAAACCTGGAAGTCACCATCAGCGCCGAGGGCGCGTTCTCGGTGAACAACCAGTTGCTGCCCAAGAGCGACCTGGCGAGCCTGATCGAGGCCCTGCAGAGGGAGTCCGGCGGTGATACCAACCTGCCGCTTGCCATCAGCGCCGACGGCAAGACGCCTCACCAATCGGTCATCACCGCCATGGACGCGGCTGGCAAGCTCGGCTTCAGCCACCTGCGCATGACCACGATCGAGGCGGCGCCGGCACCTTGATGGCCATGTCCGATCGATTGCTTGCCGCGTGGTACAAGGGGCATCCCGCCCTGGTGCTGCTGCGCCCGCTTGAATGGCTGTACCGACGCGTAGTGACCGGCAAGCGCGAGCGCTTCCTGGCGGGCGAGGGCGAGATCTACCAGCCGCCGGTGCCGCTGATTGTGGTGGGCAACATTACCGTCGGCGGCACCGGCAAGACGCCGTTGATCCTCTGGATGATCGAGCATTGCCAGCGCAGTGGCCTGCGGGTCGGCGTGGTCAGCCGGGGTTACGGCGCCAGGCCGCCGCAATTGCCATGGCGAGTCGAGGCCGAGCAGGGCGCCGACGTCGCGGGCGACGAACCGCTGCTCATCGTCCAGCGCAGCGGCGTGCCGTTGATGATCGATCCTGATCGCAGCCGCGCTGTCCGGGCACTGCTGGGCGCCGAGCCACTGGACCTGATCCTGTCCGACGATGGTATGCAGCATTACCGCCTGGCCCGTGACCTCGAACTGGTATTGATCGACAGCGTCCGTGGCCTGGGCAACCGCCGTTGCCTGCCGGCCGGTCCGTTGCGCGAGCCGGTGGAGCGCCTGCGCTCGGTCGACGCCGTGCTGTTCAACGGCGCCAGCGCTGATCGCGAGGACGGCTTCGCGTTCGAGTTGCGGCCCACCGCGCTGATCAACCTGGCCAGTGGCGAACGGCGCCCCCTCGACCATTTTCCTCCCGGCCAGGCCCTGCATGCCGTGGCCGGTATCGGCAACCCCCAGCGTTTCTTCAATACCCTCGAAACGCTACACTGGCGGCCTGTACCGCACGGGTTTGCCGATCATGCCGAATACAGTGCCCAGGCCTTCGATTTCGAACCGTCATTGCCAGTGGTCATGACGGAAAAGGACGCGGTCAAATGCCGTGCCTTCGCCGCGCCCGACTGGTGGTACCTGGCGGTTGACGCAGCGCCTTCGCCAGCCTTCGCGGCCTGGTTCGATACGCAGCTGATGCGCCTGTTGCCGGATCGGCTCTTGCCTTAAAACGTTATACCCAGGGGAATTTCATGGACACCAAACTGCTCGACATCCTGGCTTGCCCGGTCTGCAAAGGCCCGCTCAAGCTCAGTGCCGACAAGACCGAGCTGATCAGCAAGGGCGCCGGCCTGGCCTATCCGATTCGCGACGGCATCCCGGTGATGCTCGAAAGCGAAGCCCGTACCCTGACCACTGATGAGCGCCTGGATAAATGAGTACAGCTTTTACCGTTGTCATTCCGTCGCGCTTTGCCTCCACGCGCTTGCCCGGTAAACCGTTGCTGCTGATCGCCGGCAAGCCGATGATCCAGCATGTCTGGGAGCAGGCTTGCAAGAGCAGCGCCCAGCGTGTGGTGGTGGCAACGGACGATGCGCGCATCGTGGAGGCCTGCCAGGGCTTTGGCGCCGAAGTGGTGATGACCCGCGAGGATCACAACTCCGGTACTGACCGCCTGGCGGAAGTGGCTGGGAAACTCGGTCTGGCGCCCGACGCCATCGTCGTCAACGTGCAGGGTGACGAGCCGCTGATCCCGCCGAGCGTGATTGATCAGGTCGCCGCGAACCTGGCGGCGCACCCAGAGGCGCGCATGGCCACCCTGGCCGAGCCGATCGAGGACGTGCAGACCCTGTTCAATCCCAACGTGGTCAAGGTGGTCAGCGACCTCGACGGCCTGGCGCTGACGTTCAGTCGTGCCACTTTGCCTTGGGCCCGAGAGGCATTCGCTCAGGACCGCGACGTGTTGCCCGAAGGCGTGCCGTACCGTCGCCATATCGGTATCTATGCCTACCGCGCCGGTTTCCTTCAGGACTTCGTCGCTTGGGGCCCGTGCTGGCTGGAAAACACCGAAGCCCTCGAGCAGCTTCGGGCGTTGTGGCATGGCGTGCGGATCCATGTCGCCGATGCGCTGATCGCGCCGCCGACCGGTGTAGACACTCCCGAAGACCTCGAGCGCGTTCGTCGCCTGCTGGAGGCTTGATGCGGGTTCTGTTCGTCTGCCTTGGCAACATTTGCCGGTCGCCCACCGCCGAAGGCATTTTGCGCCATAAGCTGCGCGAAGCCGGGCTGGAGGGGCAAGTGGAAGTCGCCTCTGCCGGTACCGGTGACTGGCACGTCGGCAAGGCCCCTGATAAACGCAGCATGGCCGCGGCCCTGCGACGTGGCTACGATCTGTCGGCCCAGCGGGCCCGGCAAGTCACCCGCGCCGATTTCGCCGCCTATGACCTGATCCTGGCGATGGACAGCAACAACCTGCGCAACCTCAAGGCACTGCAACCGGCCAGTGGCAAGGCCGAGCTCGATCTGTTCCTGCGTCGCTACGAGGCTGAGCTCGATGATGTCCCTGATCCGTACTACGACGGCGAACAGGGTTTCGAGCAGGTACTCGACTTGATCGAACGTGCCACGGATCGCCTGGTCATCGAATTGAAGGGGCGGTTATGACCTTGCATGTCCAGGCCGGCGTCAGCCTCAAGCCGTTCAACAGCTTTGGCGTGGACGTCGCCGCACGGTTGTTCGCCGAGGCCCACAGCGATGCCGATGTCCGCGAGGCGCTGGCTTATGCCGCCGGGCATGATCTGCCGTTGCTGGTGATTGGCGGCGGCAGCAACCTGCTATTGACCGACGACATCGACGCGCTGGTGTTGCGCATGGCCAGTCGGGGGATCCGCCTGCTCAGCGACGACGGCGAACGTCTGGTGATCGAGGCCGAGGCCGGGGAGCCCTGGCATCCTTTTGTCCAGCACACGCTGGCGCAAGGTTGGTCGGGGCTGGAGAACCTCAGCCTGATTCCCGGTACGGTAGGGGCGGCACCGATGCAGAATATCGGTGCCTATGGCGTGGAAATAAAGGATGTCTTTGCCGGCCTTACCGCGCTGGATCGCCATACCGGCGAGTTGCGCGACTTCACCCTTGAAGAGTGCGCCTTCGCCTACCGCGACAGCCTGTTCAAGCAGCAGGCGGGGCGCTGGCTGATCCTGCGGGTACGTTTTGCCCTCAGTCGTGTCGCGCATCTGCACTTGGAGTACGGCCCGGTCCGCCAGCGCCTGAGCGAGCAAGGCATTGCTCAGGCAACGCCTTCGGATGTCAGCCGGGCGATTTGCAGCATCCGCAGCGAAAAACTTCCGGACCCCGCCGTACTCGGCAACGCCGGCAGCTTCTTCAAGAACCCGTTGGTGCACGCCACCCACGTGGCCCATCTCAAGCTGCAATACCCCGACCTGGTGGCTTATCCACAGCCTGGGGGGCAGATGAAAATCGCTGCCGGCTGGCTGATCGAACGCGCCGGCTGGAAGGGCTTTCGCGAGGGCGACGCCGGCGTCCATAAGTTGCAGGCACTGGTGCTGGTCAACTATGGCAATGCCACGGGCCTGCAGTTGCTGGACCTGGCTCAACGGATCCAGAAGGACATTGCCGAACGTTTCCAGGTCGATCTGGAGATGGAGCCGAATCGGTACTGACGGGCGCTTGGCCCTGCGTGAACAAAAAAACGCCCTGCATGACCTGCATACGCTCA
Organism: Pseudomonas sp. R1-15; assembly: GCF_051132085.1. Taxonomy (NCBI): domain Bacteria; kingdom Pseudomonadati; phylum Pseudomonadota; class Gammaproteobacteria; order Pseudomonadales; family Pseudomonadaceae; genus Pseudomonas; species Pseudomonas sp. R1-15. The sequence continues at coordinate 1,737,964 of NZ_CP071660.1, forward strand.
TTCGTGCAGGATTGTGCAGGGCGTTTTGCTTGTTCCTGGGTTAATTTAATTGGCTGACGATGCGAGCATACGCATCCCCAAGGCCCGGTGCAGACGCTGTTGACGTTTGCACAAGAGAGCCGGATCAGCCTGAGCCAGTCTGCGACACCGAACCGATCACCCAACGGCAGATTGCTCGACCCCATAACTCGAAACGAATGCGGGCGTGCCCATGATTACCCTGAAACTCAATGGAACAGATCATCAACTGGATGTCACCGAGGACATGCCGCTGCTGTGGGCGATCCGCGACGTGGCCGGCTACAACGGCACCAAGTTCGGCTGCGGCATGGGCCTGTGCGGCGCGTGCACGATCCACATCGATGGCGCCCCGGCGCGCAGTTGCATCACGCCGATCGGCTCGGTGAAAGGCCAGAACGTCAGCACGATTGATGCGCTTCACGTCGACCCGGTCGGCCAGGTTGTACAGAAGGCCTGGCTGGACACCGCCGTGGCCCAGTGTGGTTTTTGCCAGGGCGGGCAGATCATGTCCGCCACGGCATTGCTCAAGACCAACCCCAACCCGACGGATGAACAGATCGAAGAGGCCATGGTCGGCAACCTCTGCCGCTGCGGCACCTACAACCGGATCAAGACCGCGATCCGTCAGGCCTCTACTCACCTGAAGGAGGCCAAGGCATGAGCCGCTTGCCGAATGATTTTGTGCTGAGCAACCTCAGTCGTCGGGGTTTCCTCAAGGGCGCCAGCGCCACGGGTGTGCTGGTGCTGGCCGCCAGCTGGGGGCTGCCGGAGGCCTTTGCCGAAGAGAAGAAGTTCGGCGCCGAGGGCATGCCCCATGGTGCAGTCGACGACCCCAAGGTCTACGTAAGCATTGCCGCTGACGGCAGCGTCACGGTGATCTGCAACCGTTCGGAAATGGGCCAGGGCGTGCGCACCAGCCTGAGCATGGTGGTGGCCGACGAACTCGACGCCGACTGGGCGCTCGTCAAGGTCAGGCAGGCGCCAGCCGACGAGGCGCGCTTCGGCAACCAGGACACCGACGGCTCGCGCAGCATGCGTCACTGGTACGAGCCGATGCGCCGCTGCGGTGCCGCCGCCCGGACCATGCTTGAATTGGCCGCCGCTGCCCAGTGGAAAGTGCCGGTGGGCGAATGCCGTGCGCAACTGCATAAAGTGGTGCATCAGCCTTCGGGGCGCGAACTGGGTTATGGCGAGTTGGCCGCCGCCGCGGCGGCCTTGCCGGTTCCGGCCCGCGACAGCCTGCGCCTCAAGCAGCCGTCGGAGTTTCGTTACATTGGCAAGGAAGCGAGCCGTGCCATCGACGGCGCGGACATCGTCAACGGCCGAGCGGTGTTCGGTGCCGACGTGCATTTCGACGGCATGCTTTACGCCGTCGTGGCCCGCCCACGGGTCTATGGTGGCAAGGTCAAGAGCGTGGACAGCAGCGCGGCGTTGAAGGTGCCGGGCGTGATCAAGGTCGTGCAGATCGAAGGACGCCCTTTGCCCTCCGAATTCCAGCCGCTGGGCGGCGTGGCGGTGGTAGCGAAAAACACCTGGGCGGCGATCAAGGGCCGCGAAGCGTTGAAAATCGAATGGGACGATGGCCCGAACGCCGGCTATGACTCCATCGCCTACCGCAAGGAACTGCAAGCGGCTGCTCTGAAACCGGGCAAAGTCCTGCATAGCACTGGCGACCTTGACGACGCATTGGCCAAGGCCGATTCGACGTTGGAGGCTGCCTACTACCTGCCGCACCTGTCCCAGTCACCCATGGAGCCGATGGTCGCGGTCGCCCGCTTCAAGGACGGTCAATGCGAAGCCTGGGCACCGAGCCAGGCACCCCAGGTCACCCGCGAGCGCGTCGCCGAACGCCTGGGCATCCCTTTCGAGAAGGTCACGATAAACATCACATTGCTGGGCGGCGGTTTCGGACGCAAGTCCAAATCCGACTTCGTCGTCGAGGCGGCTGTGCTCGCCAAGGAATTCCCCGGCCAGGCGGTTCGGGTGCAATGGACCCGCGAGGACGATATTCATCACTCGTATTTCCATACCGTATCGGCCGAATACCTGAAGGCCGGCCTGAACAAGGACGGGCTGCCCTCCGGTTGGCTGCATCGCACCGTGGCCCCGACCATCACCGCGCTGTTCGCGCCGGGCATGACCCACGAAGCGCCGTTCGAAGTGGGCATGGGCGTGACCAACATGGCCTATGCCATTCCTAACCTGCGCCTGGAGAACCCCGAGGCGGTGGCCCACACCCGCGTTGGCTGGTATCGCTCGGTGTCGAACATTCCCCATGGTTTTGCGATCCAGAGCTTCATCGACGAACTGGCCCACAAGGCCGGCCAGGATCCGCTCAAGTACCATCTGAAGTTGCTCGGCCCGGACCGCAAGATCAACCCCAACAGCCAGAATGACAGCTGGAACTACGGCGAATCGCCCGAGCGTTATCCCATCGATACGGCGCGGATCCGCACCGTGCTGGAGACTGCCGCGAAGGCCGCTGGCTGGGGCCGTGAATTGCCCAAGGGCCGAGGCTTGGGGCTGGCGGTGCACTACAGCTTCGTCACCTACGTGGCCGCGGCAATTGAAGTCGAGGTCAAGGATGACGGCACGGTGATCGTGCACAAGGCGGACATTGCCGTGGACTGTGGGCCGCAGATCAATCCCGAGCGCATCCGCTCGCAGTTCGAAGGCGCCTGCGTGATGGGCCTGGGCAACGCGATGGTCGGGGAAATCAGCTTCAAGGACGGCAAGGTCCAGCAGGACAATTTCCACATGTACGAAGTGGCGCGTATGTCCCTGGCACCCAAGGAAGTAGCCGTGCACCTGGTCACCCCGCCGGGCGAAGTGCCGCTGGGAGGCGTTGGTGAACCGGGCGTGCCGCCGATCGCGCCGGCATTGTGCAACGCAATCTTCGCCGCCACCGGCAAGCGCATCCGTGATCTGCCTGTGCGTTACCAGTTGCAAGGCTGGCAGCAGGCCAAAGCCTGATGGACAGCGTTGATCTGAACGTGCTGCGCAGCGTGCTGGAATGGCGTCGCGCCGGGCAGCGGGTGGTGCTGTTCACCGTGGTCCAGACTTGGGGCACCGCGCCGAGACCTCCGGGGGCCATGCTGGCCCTGCGCGAAGACGGCGTAGTGATCGGTTCGGTATCGGGCGGTTGTGTCGAGGATGACCTGATCGCCCGGCTGCACGACGGCCGGATTCCGGCGGATGGCCCGCCCGTGCAGCTCATCACCTACGGTGTCACCCGCGAGGAAGCGGCGCGTTTCGGCTTGCCGTGCGGCGGCACCTTGCGCCTGACAGAGGAGCGAGTCGGCGATCCAGGCTGGGTCGCGGAGTTGCTGGCGCGGTGCGAGGCCCACGAAATAGTTGCCCGGGAATTGACCATCGCGACCGGCGCTGTGGTGCTGACACCAGCGAGCAAAAGCGATGCATTGATGTTCGATGGTGAAACACTGCGGGCGATTTATGGCCCGCGCTGGCGGCTGTTGCTGATCGGCGCCGGACAGCTGTCGCGTTACGTCGCGGAAATGGCCCGGTTGCTGGATTTCGAAGTGCTGATCTGCGACCCGCGCAAGGAGTTCGTCTACGGTTGGGAAGAGCAGCATGGCCGCTTTGTTCCGGGCATGCCCGACGAGGCGGTGCTGAGCATCGAGACCGATGAACGCACCGCGATCGTTGCCCTGACCCATGACCCACGCCTGGACGACATGGCCTTGCTCACCGCCCTGGATTCCAGGGCTTTTTATGTGGGCGCCCTCGGCTCACGGGTCAACAGTCAGAAGCGCCGGGACAACCTCGCTCAGCTAGGCTTGTCAGCACAGGCCATCGAGCGGCTGCACGGGCCCATCGGCCTGCACATTGGCAGCCACACCCCGGCGGAAATCGCCTTGTCGCTGCTGGCGGAAATCGTCGCGATCAAGAATGGCGTCGAATTGCGTCAAAAGAAACCGCTGTAGTCCAGGAGGGAAGGGTATGTCTGAGTCCATTGGCGTGATCATCCTCGCGGCGGGCTCGGGCCGCCGTTTCCGGCAGGTCGCCGGGGCCGACAAGGACAAGCTGCTCGCGGATTGCACAGGCCGTGACGGCGCGGTGCGCTCGGTGATCGAGCACGTGCTGGTCAATCTGCCAGCCTCCCTGGACAAGCGCGTGCTGGTCACCCGCAATGACCGTCCGCAGGCCATTCGCATGGCCCAGGCTTATGGATGCGATTTTGTCGAGCTGGATTCACCGGGACTGGGAGATAGTATTGCCGCCGGCGTCCGAGCCTGTCCGGATGTGGCTGGGTGGCTGATCGTGCTGGGCGACATGCCGTTTATCCTGCCGTCGAGCATCGAAACGGTGGTGGCAGGGATTCGCGAGGATGGCATCAGCGTGCCGGTTTTTGCCGGGGAGTATGGGCATCCGGTGGGATTTGGTCGTGGGTTTGGCCCGCAGTTGATGGCCTTGACCGGTGATCGTGGGGCGAAGGTGTTATTCGCCGGGGCGCAAGTGTCCGAGGTGCCGGTGGACGATCCTGGTGTGACTTGGGACATTGACGTGCCGGAGGCATTGATCTTCAGATAGATTTTTGAAGGATTGTAAAATTTATGGTGGTTGCAATTCCCCTGTGGGAGCGAGCTTGCTCGCGAAAGCGGTCTGATATTCAACAGTGATGCAAGCTGATCCACCGCCTTCGCGAGCAAGCTCGCTCCCACATGGGTTTTTCAGTGGATATAAATCTCGTGCCAGGCTCTCATAGGGACCTGCAAATCGAAGGCATAAAAAAGCCCCGCCTGGCATCACCAGGCGGGGCTTTTTACTGGGCGGTGGAATCAGGCGTGAGGTTTAGGCTCGTGCTCTTTTTCCAGGGCTTCAGTGTGACGCGGAGCGACTTCTTCTTCAGCACCGTGCTGAGGTTCGTCGATCACCGGGGCCGATTCAGTCGGGGCTTCAGCTACCGGGGCAGGGGCTGCCTCGGCGACTTCTTCCACGACCGGAGCCGGTTCGGCGGCAGGCGCTTGAGCGGCAGCAGCGGCGGCCAGTTCAGCTTCCTTCTGCAGACGCTCGGCCTCACGCTTGCGACGACGCACTTCGCGTGGATCGTTCGGGGCGCGGCCGTTAGGGGTCAGGGCACTGACCGGTGCAGGCGCTTCAACCGGGGCAGGGGCTTCGGCAACCACTGCTTCGGCAATCACTGGCGCCTCGACCATTGGCGCAGGCTCGACCACTTGCGGTTCGACGACTACTACCGGCTCCGGTTCAGCAACCGGCGCTGGTGCGGCTGGCTCGGCATTCCAGTTGAAAGCGGTCTGCTCTTCGCGTACTGGCTCTGGTGCGGTTTCCTCGGCAGGCATTTCGACGGCAGGTTCAGCGGCTACCACCGGCTGCTCGACGACCGGGGCAGGCTCGGCGGCGGCTTCGGCTTGCGGCTCGGCTTCACGAACCGGTGCGAGTTCCACTTCTGGCGAAGCAGTGATTTCTACCGGAGTGGTCGCTTCGACAACTGGCGCTTCGACCGCTGCCTCTTCCACCGCAGCGGTGGCCCGTTCGGCCTGCTCGTGTGCCTGGGCCTCGGCTGGGGCGCTGATCGCGCTGCTGGCAACTGCCGCGGTGACGGCCAGGCCGGCGGCCAGGTCGGCAGCGCTAGGCGCTTCGGCGTTCTCGCCGGCTTCGGACTCTTCCGAGCCTTCGATCACGTTGCCGTTGGCATCGCGTTGACGCTCGCGACGGTTGCTGCGACGACGCTGGCCGCGGGAGCGACGACGTGGACGATCGCCCTCGGCGCTGTCCTGACCGTCTTCCTGCAACTGCTCCTCGGTGTTCAGTACTTCCTCTTCGCTGGCTTCGGCGGCTGCCTGCTCGGCGCGCGGCTGACGCTCTTCACGCGGCGGACGCGGTGCACGTTCTTCGCGAGGCTGGCGAGCCGGGCGTTCTGCTGCCGGAGTCGCAGGAGTCGCAGCAACAGCCGGTGCGGCGTCCAGAGGCTCGCGCAATTCGCGAACACGTTCTTCACGCTCGCCACGCGGCTTGCGATCTTCACGTGGTGCGCGTGGCTGGCGCTCTTCGCGAGGCGGACGCGGTGCGCGTTCTTCGCGGGCTACCGCTGGAACTTCCTCACGGGCTTCGCGTGGTTGACGCTCTTCACGCGGCTCACGGGGTGCGCGCTCTTCACGCGGGGCACGTTCTTCGCGCGGCTTGCGTTCTTCGTCGCGACGACCGTTGCGGTTGCGGGTCTGCTGGCGACCGTTGCGGCGTTCTTCGTTGCGGGCCGGACGCTCGGTAGCGGCAGGCTTGGCGACAACGGCCGGGGCGGCAGGCTCTTCCTTGGTGGCGAACAGGCTGACCAGGGACTTCACCAGGCCTTTGAACAGGCTAGGTTCCGGGGCTGCGGCTGGGGCGGCAACCGGCGCGGCGGCTTCGGTCGGGACCGGAGCGTTGGCACGGGCCGGCGCGGTCTTGACCGCTGCTTCCTGGCGAACCAGGGTGCGGGTGGCGGCAGCTGGCTGGACGTCTTCGACTTCGGCGGCGGCCGCGGCGATTTCGTAGCTGGACTGGTTGGTGTGGGCCTCGGGGCTGTCATCACGCAGGCGCTGCACTTCGAAGTGCGGCGTCTCGAGGTGGTCGTTCGGCAGGATCACGATGCGGGCGCGGGTGCGCAGTTCGATCTTGGTGATCGAGTTGCGTTTTTCGTTGAGCAGGAACGCGGCCACCGGGATCGGCACCTGGGCACGAACTTCAGCGGTGCGGTCCTTCAGGGCCTCTTCTTCGATCAGGCGCAGGATCGCCAGGGACAACGACTCGACGTCACGGATGATGCCGGTGCCGTTGCAGCGCGGGCAAACGATGCCGCTGCTTTCGCCCAGGGATGGACGCAGGCGCTGACGGGACATTTCCAGCAGGCCGAAGCGCGAGATACGACCGACCTGTACGCGGGCACGGTCGGCTTCCAGGCATTCACGGACTTTTTCTTCCACGGCGCGCTGGTTCTTGGCCGGGGTCATGTCGATGAAGTCGATGACGATCAGGCCGCCGATGTCGCGCAGGCGCAACTGGCGGGCGATTTCTTCGGCGGCTTCAAGGTTGGTCTGCAGGGCGGTTTCTTCGATGTCGCTGCCTTTGGTGGCGCGCGCCGAGTTGATGTCGATCGACACCAGGGCTTCGGTCGGGTCGATGACGATGGAGCCGCCCGACGGCAGTTCGACGACGCGCTGGAAGGCGGTCTCGATCTGGCTTTCGATCTGGAAACGGTTGAACAGCGGAACGCTGTCTTCGTAGAGCTTGATCTTGCTGGCGTACTGCGGCATCACCTGGCGAATGAAGGTCAGGGCTTCGTCCTGGGCTTCGACGCTGTCGATCAGCACTTCGCCGATGTCCTGGCGCAGGTAGTCGCGGATGGCGCGGATGATCACGTTGCTTTCCTGGTAGATCAGGAAAGGTGCGGAACGATCCAGCGAGGCTTCCTTGATCGCGGTCCAGAGTTGCAGCAGGTAGTCGAGGTCCCACTGCATTTCTTCGCTGCTGCGGCCCAGGCCGGCAGTGCGCACGATCAGGCCCATGTCGGCGGGTGCGACCAGGCCGTTCAGGGCTTCGCGCAGTTCGTTGCGCTCTTCGCCTTCGATGCGGCGGGAGATACCGCCGGCACGTGGGTTGTTCGGCATCAGGACCAGGTAGCGGCCGGCGAGGCTGATGAAGGTGGTCAGGGCGGCGCCCTTGTTGCCACGTTCTTCTTTTTCGACCTGGACGATGACTTCCTGGCCTTCGCTCAGGACGTCCTTGATGTTGACGCGGCCTTCGGGGGCCTTCTTGAAGTATTCGCGGGAGATTTCTTTGAGGGGCAGGAAGCCGTGGCGCTCGGAGCCGAAATCGACAAAGGCAGCCTCAAGGCTTGGTTCGATGCGAGTAATCCGGCCTTTATAGATGTTGGCCTTCTTCTGCTCGCGTGCACCGGATTCGATATCCAGGTCGTAGAGGCGCTGGCCGTCTACCAGTGCAACACGCAACTCTTCGGGTTGAGTTGCGTTAATCAGCATTCTTTTCATGTAGTACCGTCGGTTTCCGGGCTGCCGGAAACGGCGTTCGGCACACACGACTTCTCACGGTCGGTGTCAGGTGCGTCCTGGCGATGGCGGGGCCATTCCAGTGTCCAGCGAGTTCGACCCAATGATGGCGAAGTCGCGACGGACGCGTCCTGCTTGCTGGTACTCAAGCACTCAGTCAGGAGGAGGAATCAACCGGCGCCTGTGGACGAGATGAAGCGTCTAAATATAAGCCTAGTGCTACACAGTCCGACGGTTGTACATCTCCACCCTACACGTATCCCTGATAATTCGGGTGCTGCCGCGCGCAGAATCCGCAGCGGGTTGGCATTTACCGTGAGCTCCGGAAGGGGAGGTCACGCATCATGGCTCATTTAGGCGTTGTTTCCGAAGCTCTCGCTCGGGGTCGTCTGCGGGCGACTGCACTTTGTGAACTGGCCGTGAATGTGGCGCGCAAGGCGAGTCAAGACTCTGCTTTGCGGCGTATTTCAGGCCTCATGTCACCTGCGCTCGTTACACCTGCGAACTCTACCGTTACGTAGCAAAAGCCCCGTAGGACGGCCTCTCGTCCTCGTGAATTGCGTTGGTCAGGGCCGGTTTTTGACCGCTGGTCCGCTGTCCAGCCACTTTTGGCGGCGTTCGCGACTATAGCAGCAATGATTAAGTGCTTCAATTCCATAAAAAATTGTTATCATCGCCGCCATGACAACTACTGCCCCTTCGACCCCAGGCGTTCAACTGCTTGAGGTCTCGCCGGAATATGCCGGCCAACGAATTGATAATTTCCTGCTTGCCCGGCTCAAAGGCGTGCCCAAGACCTTGATCTATCGCATTTTGCGCAAAGGCGAAGTGCGGGTGAACAAAGGTCGGATCAAGCCCGAATACAAGCTCCAGGCGGGCGACGTCGTGCGCGTACCGCCGGTTCGCGTGCCCGAGCGCGATGAGCCGGTGCCACTGGCACAAGGCTTGTTGCAACGCCTGGAAGCCGCCATCGTCTTCGAAGACAAGGCGCTGATCGTGGTCAACAAGCCCGCGGGCATCGCGGTCCACGGCGGCAGCGGCCTGAATTTCGGCGTGATCGAAGCCTTCCGTCAGCTGCGTCCCGATGCCAAGGAGCTGGAGCTGGTCCATCGTCTGGATCGGGACACCTCCGGGCTGTTGATGATTGCCAAGAAGCGCAGCATGTTGCGCCATCTGCACGAACAGTTGCGCGGCGATGGCGTCGACAAGCGCTACATGGCGCTTGTGCGCGGTCGTTGGGATACATCCGTCAAGCAGGTCCGCGCGCCGCTGCTCAAGAGCAACCTGCGCTCCGGCGAGCGCATGGTGGAAGTCAACGAGGAAGGCAAGGAAGCGCTGACCGTGTTCAAGGTGCTGCGCCGTTTCGGCGACTTCGCCACCATGGTCGAGGCCAAGCCGGTCACTGGGCGGACCCACCAGATCCGCGTCCACACCCTGCATGCCGGGCATTGCATTGCCGGTGACAGCAAGTACGGGGACGATGACTTCAGCAAGGAAATCCGTGACCTGGGCGGCAAGCGCCTGTTCCTTCATGCCTACATGCTGACCGTGCCGTTGCCGGACGGCGGCGAGCTGAAATTGCAGGCCCCCGTGGATGACATGTGGGCCAAGACCGTGGAGCGGTTGAGTGCATCCTGACTACAAGCTGCTGATATTTGATTGGGACGGCACTCTGGCCAACTCCATCGGTCGGATTGTCGAGTCGATGCACGTCGCGTCGGACCGTACGGGTTTTGCTCGGCGGGATGATTTTGCGGTGAAGGGCATTATCGGTCTCGGGCTGCCGGAAGCGATTCGCAGCCTGTACCCGGAAATCGCTGATGAAGAGTTGAGCGTTTTTCGCCAGCATTATGCCGACCACTACATCGCGCTGGAGGCCGAGCCTTCGCCGCTGTTCGACGGCGTGGCCGACACGCTCCAGGCCCTGCGGGAGGAGGGCTATCACCTGGCTGTCGCGACCGGCAAGGCTCGACGCGGGCTGGATCGGGTGCTGAAGTCCCATGGCTGGGACGATTATTTCGACATCACCCGCGCCGCCGACGAAACCGCCAGCAAGCCGCATCCGCTGATGCTTGAACAGATCCTGGCCCACTGTAACGTGCGGCCCGAGCAGGCGCTGATGGTCGGGGATTCGTCGTTCGACCTGCAGATGGCGCGAAATGCCGGCATGGGCTCTGTCGCTGTCAGTTATGGCGCGCAGACGATCGAGGCGCTCCGGGCGTTTGAACCGTGCCTGGCGATTGACCATTTTCCCGAATTGCACGCGTGGCTGAGCCAGCGTGCCGGTTGACGTTTTGATGGGGATGCATGCATGACCGATGAATGGAAAGCACCGGCCAAGGCAGATGCCGAGAGCGGTGATGGAAAAAGCTGGAAGCTGTTGGAAAAGACCCTGCTGGCCGGTGTGCAAGAGCAGCGTCGGTCGCGCCGCTGGGGGATCTTCTTCAAGCTGCTGACCTTCGTTTATCTTTTCGTTGCGCTGCTGCTGTTCACGCCGTTGATGAGTATCGAAAAAGGTGCGGTCAGTGGTTCGGCGTATACCGCGTTGATCGACATTCAAGGCGTGATCGCCGACAAGGAGCCAGCCAGTGCGGATAACATCGTCGGCAGTCTGCGGGCCGCCTTCGAAGATCCGAAGGTCAAGGGCGTGGTGCTGCGCATCAACAGCCCGGGCGGCAGTCCGGTGCAGTCGGGTTACGTCTACGACGAGATCGTCCGGTTGCGCGCGCTTCACCCGAACACCAAGGTCTATGCAGTCATCGCCGATCTCGGCGCGTCGGGTGCCTATTACATTGCCAGCGCCGCGGACCAGATCTATGCCGACAAGGCCAGCCTGGTCGGCTCCATTGGCGTGACGGCGGCCGGTTATGGTTTTGTCGGGACCATGGAGAAGCTCGGTGTGGAGCGGCGGGTCTATACCTCTGGCGAGCACAAGTCGTTCCTTGATCCGTTCCAGCCGCAAAAGCCTGAAGAGACCGCGTTCTGGCAGGGCGTACTCGACACGACTCACAAGCAATTCATTGCCAGCGTTAAGAAAGGCCGCGGCGAGCGCTTGAAGGACAAGGAGCATCCGGAATTGTTTTCCGGGTTGGTCTGGTCCGGGGAGCAGGCTTTGCCGCTGGGCCTGATCGACGGCCTGGGCAGCGCCAGTTCGGTGGCTCGGGATGTGATCGGTCAGAAGGACCTGGTGGACTTCACCATCGAAGAATCGCCGTTTGACCGCTTCTCGAAGAAGCTGGGCGCAAGCATCGCCGAGCATCTGGCGATGTGGATGGGCTTCCAGGGTCCGGCGTTGCGCTGATTCAAGCGTGACGCATTTGCCCTTGTGGCGAGGGAGCTTGCTCCCGCTGGGCTGCGCAGCGGCCCCGGATTTTTGCGGTCGCTGCGCAACCGAGCGGGAGCAAGCTCCCTCGCCACGGAGGGCGGTTCAGGGAACCTGCACACCCTCAGCCAGCAACATATCCACAAGACGAATCAGCGGCAGGCCGACCAGGCTGGTGGCGTCCGGCCCTTCGGTGCTCTGGAACAGGCTCACGCCCAGGCCTTCGGCCTTGAAGCTGCCGGCGCAGTCGTACGGTTGCTCGGTGCGCAGATAGCGCTCCACGCGAGCCTGATCCAATGTCCGCATGGTTACGGTAAACGGAACGCAATCGACCTGGCAGGCGCCGGTCTGGCTGTTGAGCAGTGCCAGGCCGGTCAGGAAGGTTACCTTGGTCCCGCTGGCGGCCAGCAGTTGCTCGCGGGCGTTCTCGAAGGTGTTGGGCTTGCCCAGGATGCGCTCGCCGAGCACGGCGACCTGGTCCGAGCCAATGATCAGGTGTGCCGGGTAACGGTCCGCCAGGGCGAAGGCTTTTTCCCGGGCCAGGCGTTTCACCAGTTCGAGCGCGGCCTCGCCGGCGCGATGGCTTTCGTCGATGTCCGGTGAGTCGCAGACGAACGGCAGCCCCAGGCGGGCAAGCAGTTCCCGACGGTAGACCGAGCTTGAGGCAAGTAATAAAGGCAGCATTGGCGTCTCCAGGAGGCAGGAGAGGATTCTAGCGAGGCGTGCAAGTGACGGACAGGGCTGAATTTCCTTTGACATGGCCCGGTGCATCCCTATAATGCTGCGCCTATGTTGAATGACCCGATTCCACCTCACGTTGACCCGCGCAAATTGGCTGACCGTGGCACCACCCTTCAAGGTGAATTGCTGCTGGCCGATTTGAAGAGACTCTGCGACCCGCTTTCCGACGATGTCGGTACGGTCCAGGCCAAATTCGTTTTTGAACGAGATGAACGTAAATCTGTGGTGATCCACAGCTTTATCGACACTGAAGTCAAAATGGTTTGCCAGCGTTGTCTTGAGCTGGTCACCCTGCCGATCCACAGCGAATGCAGTTACGCCGTGGTGAAGGAGGGTGCGAATACCCAGTCGTTGCCGAAAGGTTATGACGTGCTGGAACTGGGCGAAGATCCATTGGATCTGCAGTCACTGATCGAGGAGGAGCTTCTGCTCGCCTTGCCCATTGTGCCTGCTCATCATCCGGAAGAATGCCAGCAGCCGGCGGGAGCAGATGAGCCCGAACCGAGCGAGGACGAGGTAACGCGGTCCAACCCGTTCAGTGTATTGGCGCAGTTAAAGCGTGACCCAAACGTTTAGGAGTTAATCAATTATGGCTGTTCAGCAGAACAAAAAATCCCGCTCTGCCCGTGACATGCGCCGTTCGCACGACGCTCTCGAGGCTAGCACCCTGTCTGTAGAAAAAACCACCGGTGAAGTTCACCTGCGTCACCACGTATCGCCAGAAGGCGTATACCGTGGCCGTAAAGTGATCGACAAGGGCGCCGACGAGTAATCACTTGTCCGCTCAAGTCATCGCGATTGACGCAATGGGCGGGGACTTCGGTCCCCGCAGCATTGTTCAGGCCAGTCTCGCTTGCCTGAATGCTACGCCCTCGCTGCACCTGACCCTCGTCGGTCAACCCTCCCTCCTGGAAGAATTGCTCAGTGGTTATCCTGCTGCGGATCGCGCGCGCCTGACGATTACGCCGGCAGCCGAAGTCATCGCCATGGACGAGAAGCCTGCCCAGGCTCTGCGCGGCAAGCCCGACGCCTCGATGCGTGTTGCGCTGGAGCTGCTGCGCGACGACAAGGTCCAGGCGTGTGTCAGTGCGGGTAATACCGGGGCGTTGATGGCGCTGTCCCGCTACGTGCTGAAAACCCTGCCGGGGATCGATCGGCCCGCCATGGTCGCGGCGATCCCGACCCAGCGCGGTTTCTGCCAGCTACTGGACCTGGGCGCCAATGTCGACTGCAGCGCCGAGCATTTGCTGCAGTTCGCGGTGATGGGCTCGGTCGCGGCTGAAACCCTGGGCATCGCTCGCCCTCGCGTGGCACTGCTGAATATCGGCACCGAAGACATCAAGGGTAATCAGCAGGTCAAGCTCGCGGCCACATTGTTGCAAAGCGCCCGGGGCATCAATTACATCGGTTTTGTCGAGGGTGACGGGCTATATCGCGGCGAGGCTGACGTGGTGGTATGCGACGGTTTTGTCGGCAATATCCTGCTCAAGTCCAGCGAAGGCCTGGCGACCATGATTGGCGGCCGCATCGAGGCCCTGTTCAAGCAGAGCCTGGCTTCCAGGGCGGTGGGTGCGCTGGCATTGCCGCTGATGCGTCGTCTGCAGGCGGACCTGGCCCCGGCGCGGCACAATGGTGCGAGTTTTCTCGGGCTGCAGGGCATCGTGATCAAGAGTCATGGTTCGGCTGGGGTGCAGGGCTTTCAGAGTGCAATCAACCGGGCGGTGATTGAAATCGAGGAAAACCTGCCTGAGCGTCTGCATGGCCGTCTTGAAGATTTGTTAACTTAGGCGTTTTCGTCCGACAATGCTTAAATGTGACCGGTCGGTTCAACCCGCCATCCAACTGTCAGTTTCCTAGCGCCCCCAGGGGCGTCAATTTTTGACGACAAGATCATTAGGGGCTTTGTTTTCATGTCTGCTTCCCTCGCATTCGTCTTTCCAGGACAGGGCTCGCAGTCCCTCGGCATGCTGGCCGAGTTGGGCGCGCAATACCCGTTGATCCTGGAAACATTCAAAGAAGCATCCGATGCACTCGGCTACGACTTGTGGGCACTGACTCAGCAAGGGCCGGAAGAGCAGCTCAACCAGACCGACAAGACCCAACCCGCGATCCTGACCGCCTCCATTGCGCTGTGGCGCTTGTGGCTGGCTGAAGGCGGCGCGCGTCCGGCGTTTGTCGCCGGTCACAGCCTGGGCGAGTACAGCGCCCTGGTGGCGGCCGGCAGCCTGAGCCTTGGCGACGCGGTAAAGCTGGTGGAACGGCGTGGCCAGTTGATGCAAGAGGCGGTTCCGGCCGGGCAGGGTGGCATGGCCGCTATCCTCGGTCTGGAAGACGCCGATGTGTTGGCAGCCTGTGCCGAAGCGGCGCAAGGCGATGTGGTCAGCGCGGTGAATTTCAATTCGCCGGGCCAGGTGGTCATTGCCGGCGCCAAGGCGGCTGTCGAGCGCGCGATCGAAGGTTGCAAGGCCCGTGGCGCCAAGCGCGCGATGCCATTGCCGGTCAGCGTTCCGTCGCACTGCGAGCTGATGCGCCCGGCCGCCGAGCGGTTTGCCGAATCCATCGCCGCCATCGACTGGCAGGCGCCGCAGATTCCCGTGGTTCAGAATGTCAGCGCCAACGTGGCGTCGGATCTCGAGACCCTCAAGCGCGATCTGCTGGAACAACTCTACAAGCCGGTTCGCTGGGTCGAATCGGTACAGACCCTGGCAGCCAAGGGCGCGACCGAACTGGTCGAGTGCGGCCCTGGCAAGGTGCTGGCAGGTCTGAACAAACGCTGCGCCGAAGGCGTGTCGACTTCCAATCTCAACACCCCAGACGCTTTCGCTGCCGCTCGTGCAGCGCAAGCCTGAACAGGAGAAGCTTGCATGAGTTTGCAAGGTAAAGTTGCACTGGTGACCGGTGCAAGCCGCGGCATCGGCCAGGCTATCGCACTGGAATTGGGTCGCCAAGGCGCCATTGTCATCGGCACCGCGACTTCCGCTTCAGGCGCCGAGCGTATCGCCGCGACCTTGAAGGAAAACGGCATCCAAGGCACCGGCCTTGAGCTGAATGTCACCAGCGACGAATCTGTTGCGGCGGTTCTGGCAAGCATCCAGGAGCAGTTCGGCGCTCCGGCGATCCTGATCAATAATGCCGGCATCACTCGCGATAACCTGATGATGCGCATGAAAGATGACGAATGGTTCGATGTGGTCGATACCAACTTGAACAGCCTGTATCGGCTGTCCAAGGGCGTTCTGCGTGGCATGACCAAGGCCCGTTGGGGCCGAATTATCAGTATCGGCTCGGTTGTGGGTGCCATGGGCAACGCTGGCCAAGTAAACTATGCTGCGGCTAAAGCCGGCCTGGAAGGTTTCAGTCGTGCGCTGGCACGGGAAGTCGGTTCGCGCTCGATTACGGTAAACTCGGTTGCACCGGGTTTCATCGACACCGACATGACCCGCGAACTGCCGGAAGCACAGCGTGAAGCTTTGTTGACACAGATTCCGCTGGGTCGTCTGGGGCAAGCTCAAGAAATCGCGTCCGTGGTCGCTTTTCTTGCTTCGGACGGTGCGGCATACGTGACTGGGGCTACAATCCCGGTAAACGGCGGGATGTACATGAGTTAAATGTGACGGATTGCTTCAAAAAAATGTCATACGAGCTGTCTAAAATCCGTTATAAAGCTGCAATCTATTTATAGGCGGCGGGCCCCAGGGTTCGAGGAGTGAAGCTTTCGGTTGAAAAACCGAAAAGTCTTTCTATACACTTACCCACCGGCCAGCTGCCTGAATTTGTCCATTAGGAGTGAAAACAAGGTATGAGCACCATCGAAGAGCGCGTCAAGAAAATCGTTGCCGAGCAACTGGGCGTTAAAGAAGAAGAAGTTGTGAACACCGCTTCCTTCGTCGAAGACCTGGGTGCCGACTCCCTTGACACCGTTGAGCTGGTGATGGCTCTGGAAGAGGAATTCGAGACCGAGATTCCTGACGAAGAAGCTGAAAAGATCACTACTGTACAAGCTGCTATCGACTACGTTACCAGCCACCAGGCGTAATCGTATTCAGTCGTCGCTAGCTGTCATGGAAAAACCGCACTGCCATTTCGGCGTGCGGTTTTTTCTTTAGGCCTGATGCAAAGTCGTCATTTGAAAAAGGAGAGTGCTGTGTCGCGTAGACGCGTCGTAGTCACCGGTATGGGTATGTTGTCGCCACTGGGCACGGATGTGCCGAGCAGCTGGCAGGGCATTCTGGCTGGCCGTAGTGGCATTGGTCTGATCGAACACACCGACCTTTCTGCCTATTCCACCCGTTTTGGCGGCTCGGTAAAGGGTTTCAATGTCGAGGAATACCTGTCGGTCAAGGAAGCCCGCAAGCTTGACCTGTTCATTCAATACGGCCTGGCAGCCGGTTTCCAGGCGGTGCGCAATGCCGGGCTGGAAGTCACCGACGCCAACCGTGAGCGCATCGGCGTGGCCATGGGTTCGGGTATTGGCGGCTTGACCAATATCGAAGAAACCAGCCGTACGCTGCATGATTCCGGGCCGCGGCGTATTTCGCCGTTTTTCGTGCCGGGCTCGATCATCAATATGATTTCCGGTTTCCTGTCCATCCACCTCGGTGCACAGGGACCCAACTACGCCATCGCTACTGCCTGCACTACGGGCACCCACTGCATCGGCATGGCCGCGCGCAACATCATGTACGACGAAGCTGACGTGATGATTGCCGGTGGTGCCGAAATGGCCGCCTGCGGCCTCGGCATGGGCGGTTTCGGCGCGTCCCGTGCGCTGTCGACCCGCAACGATGAGCCGGACCGGGCCAGCCGCCCGTGGGACAAGGGCCGCGACGGTTTCGTACTGTCGGACGGTGCCGGTGCGCTGGTGCTCGAAGAGCTTGAACACGCCAAGGCTCGTGGCGCGACCATCTATGCCGAACTGATCGGCTTCGGTACCAGCGGCGATGCGTTCCACATGACCTCGCCACCGGCCGATGGCGCCGGTGCGGCCCGTTGCATCACCAATGCCTTGCGCGACGCCAAGCTCAATCCAGGGCAGGTCCAGTACATCAACGCCCATGGCACGTCGACCCCGGCTGGCGATCTGGCCGAAGCCCAGGCCATCAAGACCGTGTTCGGCGACCACGCCTACAAACTGGCTGTCAGCTCGACCAAATCGATGACCGGCCACCTGTTGGGCGCGGCAGGTGCGGTGGAAGCGATCTTCAGCGTACTGGCGATCAACAGCCAGGTGGCGCCGCCGACCATCAACCTTGATGAGCCGGACGAGGGCTGCGACCTCGACTTCGTGCCGCATACCGCCCGGAACATGGACATCGACGTCGTGTTGTCCAATTCCTTCGGCTTCGGCGGGACCAATGGCTCGCTGGTGTTTCGCCGGTTCGCCGGTTGATGGAAAGCTGGGTCG
This sequence comes from Pseudomonas sp. R1-15, assembly GCF_051132085.1. Taxonomy (NCBI): domain Bacteria; kingdom Pseudomonadati; phylum Pseudomonadota; class Gammaproteobacteria; order Pseudomonadales; family Pseudomonadaceae; genus Pseudomonas; species Pseudomonas sp. R1-15. The sequence goes on from NZ_CP071660.1 coordinate 1,755,476, forward strand.
ACGGTCAGCCGGCTGACGCTCTGTCGCTGAAAGATCGCGGCCTGGCCTACGGTGATGGGTTGTTCGAAACCATCGCCGTGCGGGACGGTAAGCTCGTTCTGCTTGAGGGGCATCTGCAACGCCTCGCGTTGGGATGCCGACGGTTGGCAGTCAGTGTCGATTGGGCGGTATTGAACGCTGAACTGCAAGCCTATGCGCAGCAGCTTGGCGATGGCGTTCTGAAACTGATCGTGACCCGTGGCGACAGTCTGCGGGGCTATGCCGCCAATCCTTCAGCCCAGGCCCGCCGCATCTTGCAGGGCAGCCCGCCGGCGGCCTATCCGCTGGCCCATGCCGAGCAAGGCGTTCAGCTGTTTCCTTGCACTACACGCCTGTCCGAGCAACCGTTGCTCGCTGGCCTCAAACACCTCAATCGCCTAGAACAAGTGCTGGCCCGCGCCGAATGGAGCGACACCGAGCATGCCGAAGGCTTGATGCTGGATATGTCCGGGCGGGTGATCGAAGGCGTGTTCAGCAATCTGTTCATGGTGCACGACGGAGCGCTGATCACGGCGGATCTGAGCCGTTGTGGTGTCGCCGGGGTGATGCGCGGGCAATTATTGTTTCAAGCCGAGTCTGATGGCATCGCTACTCAGGTCACCGATATCAGCCTCCAACAGCTGCACCAGGCCGACGAGGTCTTTGTCTGCAACAGCGTTTATGGCGTGTGGCCGGTACGCGGATGCGGTTCGGCGCGCTGGTCGGTTGGCCCGCTCACCCGTAAACTGCAGACCCTTGCCCGTGCGCTATTGGATGCTTGATTCGTGAGACGTAAATTCTTGCTGCTGCTGGAAGTCGGACTGGTTCTGGCAGGGCTGTTGCTGGGCGCTTCGGCGTGGAAAATTCATTCGGCGCTGCAGCAGCCGTTGAACATCACCCAGGAAGAGCTGCTTGACGTACCCAGCGGCACCACGCCGACCGGGACGCTCAATCGCCTGGAAGCCGATGGCCTGATCAAGGATGCATTCTGGCTGCGGGTGTACTGGCGCTTCAACCTCGCCGGCCAACCCCTGCACTCCGGCGAATACCGGATGGTGCCGGGGATGACGATGGACGGCCTGATCGGTGTCTGGAAGCGTGGTGACGTGGTGCAGTACAGCGTCACGCTGGTGGAGGGCTGGAATTTCCGTCAGGTTCGCGCAGCGCTGGCCAAAGATGAGAAGCTCCAGCAGACCCTCGCCGGCCTGAGCGACAGTCAGGTGATGGACCGTCTTGGTCATTCCGGGATATTTCCCGAAGGCCGGTTCTTCCCGGATACCTATCGGTTCGTGCGCGGTACGTCGGATGCCGATCTGCTGAAGAAGGCCTACGATCGGCTGGAAGAGGTGCTCGCCAAGGAGTGGGCGCAACGAGCCGCCGACGTGCCTTACACCCAGCCCTACCAGGCATTGATCATGGCTTCCCTGATCGAGAAGGAGACTGGCGTGCCCCAGGAGCGTGGCCAGATCGCCGGGGTGTTCGTGCGCCGCTTGCGCCTGGGCATGTTGTTGCAGACCGATCCCACCGTAATCTATGGCCTGGGGGAGCGCTACGCCGGCAAGCTCACCCGCGCCCATCTGAAAGAACCGAATCCCTACAACACCTATCTGGTTCCAGGGCTGCCGCCGACGCCGATCGCGATGGTCGGGCGCGAGGCGATTCATGCGGCGTTGAACCCGGCGGACGGCAACAGCCTTTATTTCGTGGCCCGGGGCGATGGCAGCCATGTGTTTTCCGATGACCTGGAAACGCACAACAACGCGGTGCGCGAATACCAGCTCAAGCGCCGCGCCGATTATCGCTCCAGCCCGGCCCCGGTTGCGCCGGACGATGTGGCGCCAATTCCCGCCGCTTCACCTGATACGGCGCCTGAAGCCGTGCCCCAGGTGCCGCCCCAGGAACCCGCGCCGCAACCCGCCCCCGAAGCGAATGCCAGCGAGCCGCCGAGCCCGCAATGACTCTGATTAAGGATCGCCCGTGACTGGCTTGTTTATAACCCTGGAAGGCCCCGAAGGCGCCGGCAAGAGCACCAACCGCGAATACCTCGCCGAACGTTTGCGGGCTGAAGGCATCGAGGTGGTGCTGACCCGTGAGCCGGGCGGCACGCCATTGGCCGAGAGGATTCGCGAGGTGCTGCTGGCACCCCTTGACGAGGTCATGAACCCCGACACCGAGCTATTGCTGGTTTTCGCCGCCCGGGCGCAACATCTGGCCGAGGTGATCCGCCCGGCGCTGGCCCGTGGTGCGGTGGTGCTGTGTGATCGCTTCACCGATTCGACCTATGCCTACCAGGGGGGCGGCCGGGGCTTGTCCCTTGAACGCATCGCCGCGCTGGAAACCTTTGTCCAGGCGGACCTGCGGCCAGACCTGACCCTGGTGTTCGACTTGCCGGTGGACATCGGTCTGGCCCGCGCCAGCGCCCGGGGTCGGCTCGATCGCTTCGAGCTGGAAGGGCAGGCTTTCTTCAACGCAGTGCGCAACGCCTTCCTGGAACGTGCCCAGGCTGATCCGGCGCGTTACCTGCTGATCGACGCCGCCCAACCGCTGGCACAGGTCCAGCAATCGCTGGATGGTCTGCTGCCGCGTCTACTGGAGCGTGCCCGTGGCTGAAGCCTATCCGTGGCAGGACAGCCTCTGGCAGCAATTGGCCGGTCGTGCCCAGCATGCCCATGCCTACCTGCTCCACGGTCCGGCCGGGATCGGCAAGCGGGCCCTGGCCGAACGCCTGATGGCGAGCCTGTTGTGCCAAGCCCCGGTGGCCGCGGGCGGCTGCGGCGAATGCAAGTCCTGCCTGCTGCTCAAGGCCGGTAGCCATCCAGACAACTACGTGCTGGAGCCTGAAGAGGCGGACAAGGCGATCAAGGTCGACCAGGTCCGGGACCTGGTGAGTTTCGTTGTCCAGACCGCGCAGATGGGCGGGCGCAAGGTCGTGTTGATCGAACCGGTGGAGTCGATGAACATCAACGCTGCCAATGCCTTGCTCAAGAGTCTCGAAGAGCCTTCCGGAGATACCGTCCTGCTGTTGGTCAGCCACCAGCCGAGTCGGTTGTTGCCGACCATCAAGAGCCGTTGCGTGCAGCAGGCTTGTCCGCTGCCCAGCGAGGCCATGAGCCTGCAGTGGCTGGGCCAGGCCTTGCCTGACAGCAGCGATGAGGAGCGTGTCGAGCTGCTGACCCTGGCCGCCGGTTCGCCACTGGCGGCCGTCAGCCTCCAGGCCCAGGGCGTGCGTGAGCAGCGGGCACTGGTCGTGGACGGCGTCAAGAAGCTGCTCAAGCAACAGCAGTCGCCGACGCAACTGGCCGAGGGCTGGAACGCCATTCCGTTGCTGCTGCTGTTCGACTGGTTCTGCGACTGGTCGAGCCTGATCCTGCGTTATCAGCTCACCGAGGACGAGGCAGGGCTGGGACTGGCGGACATGCGCAAGGTGGTCCAGTACCTGGCGCAAAAAAGCAGCCAGGACAAAATCCTGAACATTCAGGACTGGATCCTTGCCCAACGCCAGAAGGTGCTGAGCAAGGCCAACCTCAATCGCGTCCTGTTGCTGGAGGCGCTGTTGGTGCAATGGGCAAGTTTGCCTGGTCGTAACTGACAGGCACACTAAACTCAGCTCAATTGCAGCGGAGATCAGCATGAACGAACCTGTCAGCCCCGGGCCACGCAATGGCATCCTGTCCCTGACCATCAAGGACAAGTCGGTGCTCTACGCCGCCTACATGCCCTTCATCAGAAACGGTGGGTTGTTCATTCCCACCAACAAGAATTATCGCCTGGGCGATGAGGTGTTCATGCTGTTGAGCCTGATGGACGAGCCGGAGAAAATCCCGGTCGCCGGCAAGGTGATCTGGCTCACCCCCAAAGGCGCCCAAGGCAACCGGGCGGCCGGGGTTGGCGTGCAGTTCAACGAAGGCGATAACTCGGCTCGCAATCAGATCGAAACCCACCTGGCCGGAACCCTCAAGTCCGACCGTCCTACCCATACGATGTAGCTGGCCCATATGCTTGTAGATTCCCATTGTCACCTTGATCGCCTCGACCTTGCCGCCCATGGTGGTTCGCTGGACGCCGCGCTGGATGCCGCGCGCCAACGGGGCGTCGGGCATTTCCTGTGCATCGGTGTCAGCGCCGATAACGCCGCCGACGTCAAGGTCCTGGCCGACCGTTATGCGGATGTCGATTGTTCGGTGGGTATCCACCCGCTGGACGTACAGCCCGATGCCGCGCCGGCCCTGGACTGGCTGCTGCACGAGCTCGACCATCCTCGGGTGGTGGCCATTGGCGAGACTGGCCTCGACTATCACTACGAGCCGGAGGCCGCCGAGGTGCAGCAGGCTTCGTTCCGCTTGCACCTGGAAGCGGCTCGTCAGACTGGCAAGCCGGTAATCATCCACACCCGCGGTGCCCGCGCCGACACCCTGGGTCTGCTGCGCGACGCGGCGTTGCCCCAGGCGGGCGTGCTGCATTGCTTCACCGAGGACTGGGACATGGCCAAGGCTGCGCTGGACATGGGTTACTACATCTCCCTGTCCGGTATTGTCACGTTTCGCAATGCCGATGCCCTGCGCGACGTCGCCAGCAAAGTACCGGCCGATCGATTGCTGGTGGAGACCGATTCGCCCTACCTGGCGCCAATACCCTATCGCGGCAAGCCGAACCTTCCCCAGTATGTGCGCGAGGTGGCCGAGTTCCTGGCCATGTTGCGCGGTGAATCCTATGAGCGGTTCGCGCAGCAGACCACGGAAAACTTCAAACGCCTGTTCCCCCTGGCCCATGTCGGTTCGCCGAGGGCCTGAATCACGGACAAAAAAAACCCGGGTTCTGGGGGGTGAATCCGGGTTAAGACCATTAGGAGTAAACAAAGGCACTCGGTCCGTTGGTACCTTTATCGGCGCGTCACTTGGGGGAGATGTCACGCCGACAGTTCAAGTATTGATCACTGTGGCGATGCGTCCAGTGTGGTTGCGGCGGTTTTTAAACAAATTTGGAATACGCTCGCTTCGGATAGGTTCTCACTGTCCTGTTAACCTGCCAGTACGGTAGGGTGCCAGGTAAACGGAGGAGTCGGGACTGCACGATTTTCCGCAGAACGCTGATCGAAAATGGATGATCCGTGCATTTTTGCGTAATTTAGGCATAATACCCGGCTTCGAATTTTGACCCTTCAGACCTTTTTCTTATGCACAAAGAACCCCGTAAGGTCCGTGAGTTTCGTCGCCGCGAGCAGGAAATTCTCGACACCGCGCTCAAGTTGTTCCTCGACCAGGGTGAAGACAGTGTCACCGTCGAGATGATTGCGGATGCCGTGGGTATCGGCAAAGGCACGATCTATAAACATTTCAAATCCAAGGCCGAGATCTACCTGCGGCTGATGCTCGATTACGAGCGCGATTTGAACGAGTTGTTGCATTCGGCCGATGTGGACAAGGACAAGGAAGCGCTATCCCGGGCCTATTTCGAGTTCCGCATGCGCGACCCGCAGCGTTACCGCTTGTTCGATCGCCTGGAAGAGAAGGTGGTCAAGGGCAACCAGGTGCCGGAAATGGTCGAGGAGCTGCACAAGATCCGCGCTTCCAACTTCGAACGCCTGACCCTGCTGATCAAGGGCCGGATCAGCGAAGGCAAGCTCGAAGATGTGCCGCCGTATTTCCATTACTGCGCAGCCTGGGCGCTGGTGCATGGCGCCGTGGCGCTGTATCACTCGCCGTTCTGGAGCAATGTGCTTGAAGATCAGGAAGGCTTCTTCCAGTTCCTGATGGACATTGGCGTGCGCATGGGCAACAAGCGCAAGCGCGACACCGACGTCCCGAGCAGTTGAGGCATTCAGCTGTCTGATTGCGCCATGTCTGCTTACATGGCGCATTGCCCGAGGAATATACTCAGGCTTGGGCCTTGCAGAAATCTGATTTTTAGGTCAGGTTTTGCGGGCCCGATTCTTCTTTCGCCGGAGTGATCATGATCGTTGACCGTCAAGGCAGGCGTTTTCGCAATTTGCGGATCAGCCTGACTTCAGCCTGCAACTATGCCTGTACCTACTGCGTGCCAGACGGCAAGCGGCTGGTGGCTGCGCAGGATGAACTGTCGGCCGAGGCCATGGCGCGGGGCGTGGCCTATCTGATCGAAGCCGCCGGCATCGAGCGGTTGCGCATCACCGGTGGAGAGCCACTGGTCAGCCCCAAGCTGGAAAGCTTCATGACGGCGGTGGGGCAGATGGGGCTGCAGGACATCAGCTTGACCACCAATGGTCAACTGCTGGCAAAGAAGCTGCCTCTACTGGTCAACGCTGGTATCCGCCGTATCAACGTCTCCCTCGACACCCTGGACCCCGTGGCGTTTCGCAGCATTGCCCGTGGTGGCGACCTGGCGACCGTGCTGGACGGCATGGAGCAGGCCCGGGCGTCGGGAATGAAGATCAAGGTCAACATGGTGCCGTTGCGCGGGCAGAACCTGGACCAGGTGATGCCGTTGCTCCAGTACTGCCTGGAGCGTGGTTATGAGTTGCGTTTCATCGAGTTGATGCGCATGGGCCACCTGGCCAAGGATTCCAATGCGTTCCTTCAACAGTTCGTCAGCCTCCAGCAGTTGCTGGGGCTGATTGGCGACCAGTACGAATATCTGCAGGCCGATGCGCCGATCGATGCCACGGCCGTGCGTTACGAAATTCCGGGGTTGGGGCACTTCGGTGTGATCGCCAACGAAAGCGTGCCGTTCTGCCGCACCTGTTCGCGGCTGCGGCTGTCTTCCACGGGCTGGTTGCATGGCTGCCTGTCGTCGAGTAACCGTCACTACGTTGGCGATCTGTTGGATAAACCGCGTCACCAGGCATTGCCGGCGCTCCAGCGGCTGTTGGTCAAGGCCTTGGGGGACAAGCAGGAAGTGGCGTTCTCGGGTGGTGCGACCATCATGAAGATCATCGGCGGCTGAACAGCGGCTTTTTGTGGTGATGGAGCAAGCTCCACCCACCATAGACATTCCAAACCGGATAATTGTCGAGCTGGCGCAAAAGCTGCATCCCATGGCCATTCGCCGGTTTTCCGTCACCGGTTTTTGGAGGATAGGATGCGTAGCCTGTTTTTGCTGCTGGCCGTTTTGACGCTGGGTGGCTGCATGAATGTCAGCGACATGGGGGAGGGCGTTCGTTATCACATGAGCGACGCCGGCCTGCTGGACCATAGCGACAGCCGTCGGGTGAACAACCTGCGCATTCAGCCGGATTCCTTCATCTACATTGCCCAGGGTGCTTTTGCTCCGCCAGGCAGCGCTTATCCGCGGCCCAATGTCGTGGCTGAAGAAGCGTTCAACGGTTTCATCGAGTATTTCCCCATGGTTCGTCGCGCCCGGGTCCCGGAAGGCCTCGACCAGGCGATGGGCGAAGCGCGTGCCGCCGGTGCTCATTACTTGCTTTATACCCGGTTCGCCAAGGCGGACAACCGCATCGGCAACACCGACGAATGGCTGGACGAAGAAGCCGTGGATCGACTGGGTGTCGATACCGGTGTCATTCAGATCATGTTGATCGAGACCAGCACCCAGTATTTGATTGATACTGCGCGTATCAAAAGTCGTGGCGGTTTACTGACGTTGCACGACAAACAGCCAGAAGACCTGATCGCCGCCCCACTGCGTGAATATGCCCGCACCTTGCTGGGGATAAGCGACCAGTAACATTCAAGGAGTCACCATGAGCGGACCGCAAAAAGCCAATGACCTGCTGGGACAGATCCCGAAGACCAAAGGCCTGCCGCCGGTCCACTTGTGGAACCCCGACTTCTGCGGCGACATCGACATGCGCATCGCCCGTGATGGCACCTGGTATTACCTGGGCACGCCGATCGGGCGCAAGCCGATGGTCAAGCTGTTCTCCACCATCATTCGCCGCGACGGCGATGATTATTTCCTGATCACCCCTGTGGAAAAAGTCGGCATCAAAGTCGACGACGCCCCGTTCGTGGCCGTGACCCTTGAGGTCGAGGGGGAGGGGGAAGGGCAGTTGCTGCGCTTTACTACCAACGTTGAGGAAACCACCGAAGCCGGCCCCGATCATCCGATGCGGGTGGTCATCGACCCCCAGACCCAGGAGCCTGCGCCGTACGTGCACGTGCGCAGCAACCTCGAAGCGCTGATTCATCGCAACGTGTTCTATCAACTGGTGGAGTTGGCAGTGAGTCGCGAGATCGATGGTCAGCGCTGGCTGGGCGTGTGGAGCGGCGGCGTGTTTTTCCCCATCGGTCTTGAGCCCTGAATCCTGGGTGGGAGCGAGCCTGCTCGCGAAAGCGGCAGCATAGTCGACACCTTTTTATGCAGACCCACCGCTTTCGCGAGCAAGCCCGCTGCCACAGTGGTTATGCAAAATTCAAATTGACACCCAATCATATGATGATTAGCGTGGGCGCCTGATAAGAAAAGCCCACGGGGTAGTCATGTCCAGCAGTTTTCACGCGTCGACCGTCGATTGGCTGGGTGGCTGGATTGCCGCCGGCCAGGTCAAGCCTGGGCAAACCATCAAGGTCGAGGCAGATCTGGGCGAGCAACTGGGCGTCAGCCGCACGGTGATCCGTGAGGCAATCAAGACGCTGGTGGCCAAAGGCATGTTGGAAGTCGGCCCGAAAGTCGGCACGCGAGTACTGCCGGTGCGCCGCTGGAACCTGTTCGACCCGCAGGTGGTTGGCTGGCTGTCACGCAGCGGCCTGCCGGAAAACTTCGTCGACGACCTGCTGGACCTGCGGCGCACCATCGAACCGATGGCGGTGCGCTGGGCCTGCGAACGGGCGACGGCTGATCAGGTGCAGGCGATCCGCCTGGCTTATCATGCGCTGGAGCGGGCGGTGGACAGCGGCGCCGATTACAACCTTGCCGACCAGTTTTTCCATGAATGCATTCTCGCCGCCAGCCACAATCAATTCATCGAGCAGATGGTCCCGGCCCTGGGCGCGTTGCTGGCGGTCTCGTTCGAGGTGTCGGCGGCCGATCCGGACGAATTGCGGCGCACCTTGCCGATCCACAAGGATATCGCCGAAGCCATCGCCGAGCGCGACGCGGCGCGCGGCGTCTGGGCCTGCATGACCCTGATCGACAACGCTGACCTGGCCATCAAGCGTTTCTACCCCGACGTCATGGCCGGTCGAACAGACAATACCGGGCGAGCCGGGAACGGGAGGTTGCAATGAACTGGACGGCTGTGACGGAACATCGGGCGAAACTGGGCGAGGGACCGTTCTGGGACGAGCCGACCCAGGCGCTGTATTGGGTAGATATCGCCGGCAAGCAGGCGCTGCGGCTGATCGGCGCCAATGTACAGATCTGGCAGATGCCCGAACACGTTTCCGCCTTCATCCCGACCCAGAGCGGCGATGCGTTGGTGACATTGAGCAGTGGCGTCTATCGACTGGACCTGGATTCGCCTGGGCTGGAGCCGCGCCTGAAGCTGCTGTGCATGGCCGATCCCCAGCCTGGCAATCGTGCCAATGAAGCGCGCTGTGATGCGCTGGGCCAGCTTTGGCTGGGCACCATGCAAAACAACATCGGAGAAGAGGGCGAGGACCTGCCGATCGAGCGACGTTCCGGCGGCCTGTTTCGTGTCGGCGGCGATGGTCGAGTGATGCCCCTGCTGCGCGGGTTGGGCATTCCAAATACGCTGCTATGGAGCCCCGATGGCACGACGGTGTATTTCGGTGAGAGCCTCGATGACACGCTGTATCGGCACTTCATCTACCCCGACGGCAAACTCGCGCCCGCGGAGGTCTGGTTCGGCCCCCATTCCCGTGGCGGGCCGGACGGCTCGGCGATGGATGCGCAAGGTTACATCTGGAACGCCCGCTGGGATGGCAGTTGCCTGCTGCGGCTGCATCCGGACGGCCATGTCGATCGGGTGATCGAGTTACCGGTCAGCCGTCCCACCAGTTGTGTATTCGGTGGGGACGATCTGCGAACGCTGTACATCACCAGTGCGCAAAGTCCGCTTGGGCATCCACTGGACGGTGCGGTGCTGTCGATGCGAGTGGACGTGCCGGGTGTGGCTTGTACGAGGTTTGCTGGCTAGATCCCAAAATATGGGATGTAAATATATATATTGAGATTATTTGGCGGTCGGGTTTATAGTCGGCTGCATCAGCAATACGCACTCACACTTAAAAAAACAAAACAGGTGAAGCGATGCATCGAATTTCCCCCGAACGCCCCAGCGGCGTTCGCCAGCTACTGTCGGTTATGCAGTCTCTAGACCGGTCCCCCGTGGGTGCCCGGTTTTTCTCGTGTCTTGCCGCGGGAGCCCAGGTTCATGGCTGAAGCGCTTTGCTTGCCACCGGTGCCGGAGCCGCCGCAGGGCGATCGGTTGAAAGGCAAGGTCGTGCTGCTGACGGGTGCTGCCCAGGGCATTGGCGAGGCAATCGTTGCTGCGTTTGCTTCCCAACAGGCGCGGCTGGTCATCAGCGACATCCAGGCTGAAAAAGTCGAGGCCGTCGCCGCCCATTGGCGTGGGCGCGGTGGGGATGTACATGCACTCAGGGTCGATGTTTCAAGCCAGCAGGACCTGCACGCCATGGCCCGGCGAGCGGTTGAATTGCATGGTCGCATCGACGTATTGGTGAACTGCGCTGGCGTCAATGTGTTCCGCGATCCGCTGGAAATGACCGAGGAAGACTGGCGCCGTTGCTTCGCCATCGACCTGGACGGTGCCTGGTATGGCTGCAAGGCCGTATTGCCGCAGATGATCGAGCAGGGCGTGGGCAGCATCATCAATATCGCGTCGACCCATTCGTCCCACATCATTCCCGGCTGTTTCCCTTACCCGGTGGCCAAGCATGGCCTGCTCGGGCTGACCCGTGCCCTGGGCATCGAATACGCCCCCAAAGGCGTGCGGGTGAATGCCATTGCGCCGGGCTACATCGAGACCCAGCTGAATATCGATTACTGGAATGGCTTCACCGATCCCCGGGCCGAACGCCAGCGTGCGCTGGATCTGCACCCGCCACGGCGTATCGGCCAGCCGATCGAAGTGGCAATGACGGCGGTGTTCCTGGCCAGTGACGAAGCACCTTTCATCAACGCTTCATGCATCACCATTGATGGTGGACGTTCGGTCATGTACCACGACTGAATATTTCTGGATTGCAGTGGGAAACTTCGCCTGTAATCCAATCATCATACGATATGACTATTTAGACCTATGCTGTGCAGTAACACGATTTGACCGGCCAGCCTGCGCATTTCCACCAACGTGGAGCAGATCCCTGGACGTTTGGCTTTCAATAAAAAAAACAAGGAGTCAGCTATGAAACATCGTCGTGGGATCCGTTCCCTGTGTCGCGCCGCCCTGGCGGTTACCGCGTTCAGTCTCAGCAGCCACCTGCTGGCGGCCGATGCGGTGAAAATCGGTTTCCTGGTCAAGCAGGCCGAGGAGCCCTGGTTCCAGACCGAATGGGCATTCGCCGAGAAGGCGGCCAAGGACAAAGGCTTCCAGTTGATCAAGATCGCCGTGCCTGACGGCGAGAAAACCCTCTCCGCTATCGACAGCCTGGCCGCCAACGGTGCCAAGGGCTTTGTGATCTGCCCGCCGGACGTGTCCCTGGGCCCGGCCATCATGGCCAAGGCCAAGCTCAACGACCTCAAGGTGATCGCCGTGGACGACCGTTTCGTCGACGCCAACGGAAAATTCATGGAAGACGTGCCGTACCTGGGCATGGCCGCGTTCGAGGTTGGCCAGAAACAAGGCGCCGCGATGGCTGCCGAAGCGAAAAAACGCAATTGGGACTGGAAAGAAACCTACGCGGTGATCAACACCTTCAACGAGCTGGACACCGGTAAGAAACGCACCGACGGTTCGGTCGATGCCCTGAAGAAGGCAGGTATGCCGGAAGACCATATCCTCTTCTCGGCGCTGAAAACCCTCGACGTGCCGGGCAGCATGGACTCCACCAACTCGGCGTTGGTCAAGCTGCCAAGCGCCGCAAAAACCCTGATCATCGGCGGCATGAACGACAATACTGTGCTGGGCGGCGTGCGCGCTACCGAAGCCGCCGGGTTCAATGCCAAGAACGTGATCGGTATCGGCATCAACGGCACCGACGCCATCGGCGAGCTGAAGAAACCAAATAGTGGCTTCTTCGGTTCGATGCTGCCAAGCCCGCACATCGAAGGCTACAAGACCGCGGAAATGATGTACGAGTGGATCACCACCGGCAAGGAGCCGCCGAAGTACACCGCCATGGACGAGGTGACGCTGATCACCCGGGAGAACTTCAAGCAGGAACTGGAAAAGATCGGCCTGTGGAATTGACGGCTGGTTGATTCAAAAGCGGCCCTGGTCACAGGCGTGACCGGGCCGCTTGATCTCTGTGAGTTCGAGGTGGTTATGCAAGCGCAAACAGCGACACGGCAACACAACACTGGCGGCAGCTTGCGATTCAACGGGATCGGCAAGACCTTTCCCGGCGTGCAGGCCCTGGCCAATATCAGTTTCGTCGCCCATCCAGGACAGGTTCATGCCTTGATGGGTGAAAACGGCGCGGGCAAGTCCACGTTGCTCAAGATCCTTGGCGGCGCCTATATCCCGAGCAGCGGCGACTTGCAGATCGGTGAGCAGACGATGGCGTTCAAAGGCACCGCCGACAGCATCGGCAGCGGTGTGGCGGTGATTCACCAGGAGCTGCACCTGGTGCCGGAAATGACCGTCGCCGAAAACCTGTTCCTTGGCCATTTGCCGGCGCGTTTCGGCCTGGTCAATCGCGGTGTGCTGCGCCAGCAGGCGTTGGCGCTGCTCAAAGGCCTGGCGGACGAAATCGACCCGCAGGAAAAAGTCGGTCGCCTGTCCCTCGGCCAGCGCCAGTTGGTGGAAATCGCCAAGGCCTTGTCCCGTGGCGCCCACGTCATTGCTTTCGACGAACCGACCAGCAGCCTCTCGGCGCGGGAAATCGACCGTTTGATGGCGATCATCGCCCGCCTGCGGGACGAGGGCAAAGTGGTGTTGTACGTCAGCCACCGGATGGAAGAAGTCTTTCGAATCTGTAACGCGGTGACGGTGTTCAAGGACGGTCGTTATGTCCGGACCTTCGAAAACATGAGCGAGTTGACCCATGATCAACTCGTCACCTGCATGGTCGGTCGTGATATCCAGGACATCTATGACTACCGTCCGCGTGAGCGTGGCGATGTGGCGCTGCAGGTGAAGGGGCTGCTGGGGCCGGGCCTGCGCGAGCCGGTGAGTTTCGAGGTGCACAAGGGTGAAATTCTTGGCCTCTTCGGGCTGGTCGGCGCCGGTCGTACCGAGCTGTTTCGTTTGCTCAGTGGCCTGGAGCGCCAGAGCGAGGGCAGTCTCGTGCTGCACGGCAAGGAACTGAAACTGCGTTCGCCACGGGATGCCATCGGCGCTGGCGTGCTGCTCTGCCCGGAGGACCGCAAGAAGGAAGGCATCATTCCGTTGGGCAGTGTCGGCGAGAATATCAATATCAGCGCGCGTCCGTCCCATTCGACCCTCGGCTGCCTGCTGCGCGGCGAATGGGAGCGGGGCAATGCCGACAAGCAGATCAAGTCGCTGAAAGTGAAGACCCCGGCGGCGAGCCAGAAAATCATGTACCTGTCCGGTGGCAACCAGCAGAAGGCGATCCTCGGGCGTTGGCTGTCGATGCCGATGAAGGTCCTGCTGCTGGACGAGCCGACACGGGGCATCGACATCGGTGCCAAGGCCGAGATCTACCAGATCATCCACAACCTGGCGGCCAATGGCATCGCCGTGATCGTGGTGTCCAGCGACCTGATGGAAGTGATGGGTATTTCTGACCGGATCCTGGTGCTGTGCGAAGGGGCCATGCGCGGCGAGCTGCCGCGTGACCAGGCCAACGAATCCAACCTGCTGCAACTGGCGCTGCCGCGCCAACGCGTTGCCGACGCGGCGAACTGAGAGGTAATCATGACCATTCAAAACAATGCACTGCCAACGGCACGCAAGCCCCTCGACCTGCGCCGCTTCCTCGACGACTGGGTCATGCTGCTAGCGGCTATCGGCATCTTTGTGCTCTGCACCCTGATGATCGACAACTTCCTGTCGCCGCTGAACATGCGGGGCCTGGGCCTGGCGATTTCCACCACCGGCATTGCCGCCTGCACCATGCTTTATTGCCTGGCTTCCGGGCACTTCGACCTGTCGGTGGGCTCGGTGATTGCCTGTGCCGGCGTGGTCGCTGCCGTGGTAATGCGCGACACCAACAGCGTGTTCCTCGGTGTCAGCGCGGCGCTGGTGATGGGCCTGATCGTCGGTCTTATCAACGGCATCGTCATTGCAAAACTACGGGTCAACGCGTTGATCACGACGCTGGCGACGATGCAGATCGTTCGCGGCCTGGCGTATATCTTCGCCAACGGTAAAGCGGTCGGCGTGTCCCAGGAATCGTTCTTCGTGTTCGGCAACGGCCAGCTGTTTGGCGTGCCGGTGCCGATCCTGATCACGATTGTCTGCTTCCTGTTCTTCGGCTGGTTGTTGAACTACACCACCTACGGGCGCAACACCATGGCCATCGGCGGCAACCAGGAAGCGGCGTTGCTGGCGGGGGTGAACGTTGACCGCACGAAGATCATCATCTTCGCCGTGCATGGCGTGATTGGCGCGCTGGCGGGTGTGATCCTGGCGTCGCGCATGACCTCGGGCCAACCGATGATCGGCCAGGGCTTCGAGCTGACGGTGATCTCGGCCTGTGTATTGGGCGGGGTTTCGCTGAGTGGCGGGATCGGCATGATTCGCCATGTCATTGCCGGTGTACTGATCCTCGCGATCATCGAGAACGCGATGAACCTGAAGAATATCGACACCTTCTACCAGTACGTCATCCGTGGTTCGATCCTGTTGCTGGCGGTGGTGATCGACCGGTTGAAGCAGCGCTGAAGGTCACTGGCGACTGATCTTCCGCTATCGCGAGCAAGCTCGCTCCCACAGGGTTTGTGCCCGGCGCAGAAACACAGCGCAACGCAGATCCTATGTGGGAGCGAGCCTGCTCGCGAAGCCATCAGCACATCCAACACTTCCTTAGCTGACCCACCGCTTTCGCGAGCAGGCTCGCTCCCACTGGTTTTTGTGCCCGGCATATAAACAACGGCACGCCGCAGATCCCTGTGGGAGCGGGCTTGCCCGCGAAGGCGTCAGCACATCCAACACTTCCTTGGCGGACCCACCGCTTTCGCGAGCAGGCTCGCTCCCACAGGTTCTCGTGTTCGGCACAGAAATCTCGGATGCCGCAGAATCAGTGTGGGAGCGAGCCTGCTCGCGAAGGCGTTCTTGCTGACGCCAAAAATTACCCAGCCTTGCGCAACGCCTCGACCAACTCCTGCTTGCGCATCTTCGAACGTCCTGGGATGTTTTTTGCCCGGGCTTCCTTCATCAGGCTGTCCACCGTCTGAGCCTCATGGGAGGCGTTGCTGGTGCGCGGATGGCCTTCACGCGACTTGACGGCGCGCCGGGCCGATTCCTTGCGGTCGGATTGCTTGGCCTCGGCGGGTTTTTTCTTGCCGGACCCACCGGAGCGTTCGCCACCCCCGGACTGCTTGTTGACCGTCGCCCAGGCCCGAGCTTCGGCCTTGCCCTCCGGCACGCCTTTTTGCTCATAACTCTCTTCGATGTGCTCGGCCTTGCGCTTTTGCTTGTCGGTGTATTTGTCTTTGCTTCCACGAGGCATGAACTGTTCCTCCTCCGGTGTGTGAGCAGAGTCACCTGCGAGCCAGGCTATTGGTTGGCACCACCTTCCGAACCGGAGCCGCCGGTCGTGGTTTTCGAACCTACGCCGGTGTCGGCGTTATCTGGAGCGGTGGAGTCCGGGGTGTTCATGCCACCCTGGCGACCGGTGTCATTACCCTGGACCCGTGGATCGGTGCCCGTGGCGGGCGGCTGGCCATTGTTCAAGGTGCCGCCGGTGCCATCGGTATTCAGCTTGGGCAAGCCTTGGGTGGCGGGCGAGTTCGGTGCCTGTACCGGATCGGTCGGGCCGGTCCCTGAAGTCGTGGCCGCGAAAGCCGCCGAGGACAACAAAGCGGCAAATGTGAACGCAGTCAGCCTGGAACTGATCATTGTGTAGCCTCCGTTTTAGGAATGCTTGCCTGATTTTTGGCCGCGCGGGAGCGGGGATGGTGCCTTGAGGGCGACGAACGGTACTGTGAAAGTTGTCTTCAGAAGATGTGACGAGCGCCGCGCAGCGGCTTAGTATGGTGCTTTCAATTGGCTACAAGGCCCGTTCATGTCGATCGAGATCCGTCCTGCGCAACCCAGCGATGCGCCGCAAATCCTTGCCTTCATCACTGAGCTTGCCGATTACGAAAAAGCCCGCCACGAAGTCATCGCCAGCGTTACCGATATCGAGCGCAGCCTGTTCAGCGAAGGCGCAACCGCCCATGGGTTGATGTGCCTGCGTGATGGCGTGCCGATCGGTTTCGCGGTGTTTTTCTTCAGTTACTCCACCTGGCTGGGCAGCAATTGCCTGTACCTCGAAGACCTCTATATCACTCCCGAACAACGCGGCGGCGGGGCGGGCAAGACGTTGTTGCGGCATCTGGCGAAGATCGCCTGCGACAACGACTGCGGTCGCTTCGAGTGGAGCGTCCTGGATTGGAACACCCCGGCCATCGAATTCTACAAATCCCTCGGCGCGCAACCCCAGGAAGAGTGGGTGCGCTACCGCATGGATGGCAAGGTGCTGCGGGATTTCGCTAACGGCAATTAAGGCTTACGAGTAGGCGCTGGACGCGTATTCGGCAAATCCCGGACGCTGTTCGAGCCGCTTGCAATAGGCGGCCACGGCTGGATAGTCCGGACGCTCCATGGGCGTCTGGCGCCAGCGGTGCGCGGACAGGCCGATAAGCACGTCCGCCAGGGAAAATTTCGCGCCGGCCACATAGGCGCCGGTGTGATTCAACTGCTGCTCGAGCAACCCCATCTTCTCGTTCCAGCCTTTAACCCCGGCAGCGATGAGCTGTGGGTCCTGGAAATCCGGATGTTTGCGCACCAACCCATAAAACGCATCCCCCCACGACGGATTGAGCTCCGTGGCTTGCCAGTCCATCCACTGCTCGACGCGCGCGCGGGCGGCAGGTTCGATGGGCAACAAATCGGCGCGCCCATGCTTGCCCACCAGGTAGCGGCAAATAGTGTTCGACTCCCAGAGCACGCCGTTCTCATCAATGATCACCGGCACCTGGGCGTTGGGGTTGAGGGCCAGGAATGCCGGATCATGGGTCGACGCAAAGCCGATACCCCAATCTTCGCGTTCGTAAGGGATGTCCAGTTCCTGACAGGTCCAGAGTACCTTTCTGACGTTGATCGAAGAGGTACGGCCGAGGATCTTCAGTGAGTGTTCCATTTTTTGTCCCTGATGTTTGGCGTCCGGTCAAAAAACGTAGCAGGGTCTCATGCAGATAGCGATGGTTTTGCGGGACGCTTCTATATCCCAATATATGGGAGTGATATTTATATATTGAGATTTTCCAGCGCTCGGGTTTATAGTCCGCTTCACTCACTGCCAATAAACAAAACAGGTGAAGCGGATGCAGGCGCAATTGATAGCGCTCGATTGGGGTACCACCTCATTACGAGCTTACAAACTTGCCGCTGGAGGCGAGGTGCTCGAACAGCGTTCGCTGTCGTCGGGGATCATGCAGTTGCCGTCCGGGCCGCGCACGGTCGCCGGCCAGGAGTGCAACAACGGTTTCGAACTGGCCTTCGATGAAGCCTGCGGCGACTGGCTCGATGCGCAGCCAGGTTTGCCCGTCATCGCTTGTGGCATGGTCGGCAGCGCCCAGGGCTGGCGTGAAGCGCCTTACTGCGACACGCCGGCAAACGTCGCCAACCTCGGACATTCCCTACAGGTCATCCGCAGTCTTCGCGGAGTCGATGTGCACATTGTGCCGGGAGTGATCCAACGTTCCCGGCTGCCCAATGTCATGCGCGGCGAAGAAACCCAGGTGCTCGGTGCGTTGGCCAGCCTGCCGAACGAAGCGGTGCTGATCGGCCTGCCGGGCAGCCATTCGAAATGGGTGGAAGTGGCCGATGGCTGCATCGTGCATTTCGACACCTTCATGACCGGCGAGATCTTCGCCGTGCTCAGCGACCACAGCATTCTCGGCCGCACCCAGCAACGCGGTGTGGCGTTCGACGGCGCGGCGTTTGATCGTGGCGTGCAGGTAGCGCTGTCGGTAGACGGCCAGATCGGCCCGCTGTCCACGGTATTCAGCGCCCGCAGTCTGGGCTTGACCGGCGAACTCGGTGCCAGCGCCCAGGCCGACTATCTTTCCGGCCTGCTCATCGGCCATGAACTGACCGCCCTGGCCGCCGTGCAGCGGCAGCGACGCAACAGCGTGCATCTGCCAACGGTGGTGCTGATCGGCAACTCTCAACTATGTGCCCGCTATCAACGGGCTCTCGACGCCTGCGGGTTCGCCCGCGTGACCCTGGCCGAACAGGCCACCGAACGCGGGCTGTGGCAACTGGCCGTGGCGGCCGGGCTGCTCGATTCCACCGCATCGCGCTAAACCTCACTGGAGACTTGAAATGCTCACCCAAGCACTGGCGCAAAACGGGCTGATCGCGATCTTGCGCGGCCTACGTCCCGAAGAGGCGGCCGCTATCGGCGAAGTCCTTTATGACGCCGGATTTCGCGTCATCGAAGTACCGCTCAATTCTCCTGAGCCGTACGAAAGTATCCGCATCCTGCGCAGCACGTTGCCCGCCGATTGCCTGATCGGTGCCGGCACCGTGCTCACACCGGAGCAGGTCGAGCAGGTGAAAGCGGCTGGCGGCCAGGTGATCGTCATGCCCCACAGCGATCCGAAGGTGCTGCGCGCGGCGAAAGCGGCGGGCCTGTACCTGTCGCCCGGCGTCGCCACGCCCACCGAAGCCTTCGCTGCGCTGGCCGAGGGTGCTCATGTGTTGAAGATGTTTCCGGCCGAGCAGATGGGCCCGGCAGTGGTGAAGGCCTGGCTTGCGGTGTTGCCGGCCGGGACCGTGCTGGTGCCGGTGGGCGGGATCACGCCGGACAACATGGCGGTGTTCATCGAGGCTGGCGTCAAGGGTTTCGGCCTCGGTTCCGGGCTGTTCAAGCCGGGCCTGACAGTGGACGAAGTGGCGGTGCGCGCCAAGGCCTACGTGGCCGCATGGAACGCTTTGAGCTGAAGACTTTCCCAGCGCCCCGCGCGCTGCATCCGACAAGAGAGACAAGAAGATGAAAATCACCAAGTTGACCACCTTTATCGTTCCGCCGCGCTGGTGCTTCCTCAAGGTCGAGACCGACGAGGGCGTGACGGGTTGGGGCGAGCCGGTGGTCGAAGGCCGTGCCCACACGGTGGCGGCCGCCGTCGAGGAATTGTCCGACTACCTGATCGGCAAAGACCCACGCAACATCGAGGACATCTGGACCGTGCTCTATCGCGGCGGTTTCTACCGCGGTGGTGCCATTCACATGAGCGCGCTGGCCGGTATCGATCAGGCGTTATGGGACATCAAGGGCAAGGCCTTGGGCGTGTCGGTCAGCGATCTGCTGGGCGGCCAGGTGCGCGACAAGATCCGCGTCTATTCGTGGATCGGCGGCGACCGCCCGGCGGACACCGCCCGAGCGGCGAAAGAAGCCGTTGCACGGGGCTTCACTGCGGTGAAGATGAACGGCACCGAGGAGCTGCAATTTCTCGACACGTTTGAAAAAGTCGACCTGGCCCTGGCCAACGTGGCGGCGGTGCGCGATGCGGTCGGGCCGAACGTCGGCATTGGCGTGGACTTCCATGGCCGCGTGCACAAGCCGATGGCCAAGGTGCTGATGAAGGAGCTCGACCCTTACAAGCTGATGTTCATCGAGGAGCCGGTGCTCAGCGAAAACTACGAAGCGCTCAAGGAACTGGCACCACTGACCAGCACGCCGATCGCCTTGGGCGAACGGTTGTTCTCGCGCTGGGACTTCAAGCGGGTGCTCAGCGAAGGCTACGTGGACATCATCCAGCCGGATGCCTCCCACGCCGGCGGCATCACCGAAACCCGCAAGATCGCCAACATGGCCGAGGCCTATGACGTGGCGCTGGCGTTGCACTGCCCGCTGGGCCCGATCGCGCTGGCGGCGTGCCTGCAGCTGGACGCGGTTTGCTACAACGCGTTCATCCAGGAGCAGAGCCTGGGTATCCATTACAACGAGAGCAACGACTTGCTGGATTACATCAAGGATCCGCAGGTGTTCGACTATGACAAAGGCTTCGTGAAGATCCCCAACGGCCCGGGCCTGGGCATCGAGATCAACGAGGAATACGTCATCGAGCGCGCGGCCATCGGCCACCGCTGGCGCAACCCGATCTGGCGCCATGCCGATGGCAGTTTTGCCGAGTGGTGAATGCCTGGCCGTCCACTTTCCCCGTGGCGAGGGAGCTTGCTCCCGCTCGGCTGCGCAGCAGTCGCACAAGCATCAACGCATAAACCCAGGGGCTGCTACGCAGCCCAGCGGGAGCAAGCTCCCTCGCCACGGTAGTGATGTGACCGCTCAAGAGTTTCACCCTCAATAAACATAAAAAGAGGCACCTCACATGCAAGCGCACACCCTTAGCGCGCAGGCGTCGTTGGTGACGCCCAGCCGCAAGCGTTTTTTCATCATGGTCCTGCTGTTCATCACCGTGGTGATCAATTACCTGGACCGCAGCAACCTCTCGATTGCCGCCCCCGCACTGACCAGCGAACTGGGGATCGATCCGATCCATGTCGGGCTGATTTTCTCGGCGTTCGGCTGGACCTACGCCGCCATGCAGATTCCCGGTGGCTGGCTGGTGGACCGCGTGCCGCCACGCATTCTCTACAGCGTGGCGCTGCTGCTCTGGTCGGTGGCCACGGTGATGCTCGGTTTCGCTGCCAGCTTCATCGCGCTGTTTGTCCTGCGCATGGCCGTCGGCGCCCTGGAAGCGCCGGCTTATCCGATCAACAGCCGCGTGGTCACCACTTGGTTTCCCGAGCGTGAACGGGCCACGGCAATCGGTTTTTATACGTCCGGGCAATTTGTCGGCCTGGCATTCCTGACGCCGGTCCTGGCCTGGCTGCAGCATGCCTTCGGCTGGCACATGGTGTTCGTCGTGACCGGTGCCGTCGGCATTCTCTGGGCGGTGATCTGGTACGCGGTGTATCGCGAGCCGCGGGATTTCAAAGGCGCCAACGCCGCTGAAATCGAACTGATCCGCGAAGGCGGCGGGCTGGTGGATATCCAGGCCGAGACGGCCAAGGCCAAGGCGAAATTCAGCTGGACCGATCTCGGCATCGTCCTGACCCAGCGCAAGCTCTGGGGGATTTACCTGGGCCAGTTCTGCCTCAACTCCACGCTGTGGTTCTTCCTGACGTGGTTTCCGACCTACCTGGTGAAATATCGCGGCATGGACTTCATCAAGTCCGGCTTGCTGGCGTCGCTGCCGTTTCTCGCGGCGTTTGTCGGCGTGTTGTGTTCCGGGTTCTTCTCCGACTGGCTGATCCGTCGCGGCGCCACAGTGGGGTTCGCGCGCAAGCTGCCGATTATCGGTGGTCTGTTGATTTCCACGGCAATCATCGGCGCCAATTTCGTCGAGTCGACGCCGCTGGTGATTGCATTCCTGGCCCTGGCCTTTTTCGGCAACGGCCTGGCGTCGATCACCTGGTCGCTGGTATCGACTCTGGCGCCGGCACGGCTGTTGGGATTGACCGGTGGGGTGTTCAATTTCATCGGCAACCTGGCGGCCATCGCCACGCCGATCGTCATTGGTTTTCTCGCCAGCGGCGATTCGTTTGCCCCGGCCATCACCTACATCGCCGTTCTGGCGTTGATTGGCGCGCTGTCCTACATCCTGCTGGTCGGGAAAGTGGAGCGCATCGAGTTGTAGTCCCGAGGGGCGGGCGACCATAATGCCGCCCGTTCCCCCGCTCATTGTGAAAGGCCGGATATGCAGCAAGACGATCCAAAAATCATCAAGGACGCCGCGCCTACAGGCACCCAGACATTGCTGCGTGGCCTGGGCGTGGTCCAGGCGGTCGCCAGCGGCGCCCGTGACTTGAAGGAAATCGCCCGGCTGATCGGCACCACCCGCAGCACCACCCATCGCCTCGCCAGTTGCCTGGTGGACGAGCGTTATCTGCGTGTGGTGCCGCAAGTGGGCTATCTGCTGGGGCCGAAGCTGATCGAGCTGGGTTTCCAGGCGCGGGAAGAACTGCCGTTGGTGAGCCTGGCGGGGCCGTACCTGGACGAGCTGTCGGCGCTCACCGGAGACACCGTCCACCTGGCGATTCGCGAGGGCGACGAGGTCCTGTACCTGTTGAAAAATCCGGGCCGCAACGGACCGGAAATGCGCTCACGGGTGGGCCACCGCATGCCGCTCGCGCGCACCGGGATCGGCAAGGCACTGATGCTCGATGACTCCCAGGAGCAATGGAAAAGGCTGTACGAGATCAGCCTTCCAGCGGGTGGGAAGAATCAGTTCTGGCCCCAGCATCAGGAGCAATCCTGGGAGCAGTTCCAGCAACGAATGGTGGAATACGTAGCAGGCGGCTATGCCTTCGACCTCGAAGACAACGAACCGTCGATTCGTTGCGTGGCGGCACCGATCCGCGACGCCGGCAAGCGTATCGTCGCCGGTATCAGCATCGCCAGCACCGTGCCGTACATGCCGCTGGAAAAGATGGCCGAGCTGATTCCCCTGGTCAAAGGCGTCACCGCGCGGCTGTCGGCGGAGCTGGGCGCCAAGGTCTGACGGCCGTCACGCATGGTGTTGGGGTGTTTTTTGATGGCAGGCAACAAAAAGGCCCCCATTCGGGAGCCTTGATGTTCAGCGGATCGGCTTACATGTTCGGGTAGGTCGGTCCGCCGGCGCCTTCCGGCGTGACCCAGGTGATGTTCTGTGCAGGGTCCTTGATGTCGCAGGTCTTGCAGTGAACGCAGTTCTGGGCGTTGATCTGGAAGCGCTTCTCACCGTCTTCCTTGGTGATCACTTCGTATACGCCGGCCGGGCAGTAGCGCTGGGCCGGTTCGTCATACAGTGGCAGGTTCTTGCCGATCGGGATGCTCGGGTCGGTCAGCTTCAGGTGGCAAGGCTGTTCTTCTTCATGGTTGGTACCGGAGATGAACACCGAACTGAGCTTGTCGAAGCTGATCTTGCCGTCCGGTTTCGGGTAGTCGATCTTCTTGCAATCGGCCGCCAGTTTCAGGCACGCATAGTCCGGCTTGGTATCGCGCAGGGTGAACGGAATCTTGCCGCCGAAGATGTTCTGGTCGAGCCAGTTGAAGCCGCCGCCGACGATCGCGCCGTACTTGTGGATCGCTGCGCCGAAGTTGCGACTGGCGAACAGTTCTTCGTACAGCCAGCTGCTCTTGAAGCCATCAACATAGGCGGTCAGTTCGTCACCGCCTTCGGACTCGGCGAACAGGCGATCAGCCACTGCTTCGGCGGCGAGCATGCCCGACTTCATTGCGGTGTGGCTGCCCTTGATCTTGGCGAAGTTCAACGTACCGAGGTCGCAACCGATCAGCGCGCCGCCCTTGAAGATCATTTTCGGCAACGAATTCAGGCCGCCCTTGGCGATGGCGCGAGCACCGTAACTGACGCGCTTGCCACCTTCCAGATACTGCTTGAGCACCGGGTGATGCTTGAGGCGCTGGAACTCGTCGAACGGCGACAGAAAGGTGTTGCTGTAGGAAAGATCGACGATCAGACCGACCACCACCTGATTGTTTTCCAGGTGATAAAGGAACGAGCCGCCGGTGTTTTCGGTGCCCATGATGTCTAGCGGCCAACCGGCGGTGTGCACCACCAGGCCAGGCTGATGCTTGGCCGGGTCGATTTCCCAGATCTCTTTCAGACCGATGCCGTAGTGCTGGGTGTCGGCCTCGCTGTCCAGGTTGAAGCGCTTGATCAGTTGCTTGCCGATGTGACCACGGCAGCCTTCGGCGAACAGCGTGTACTTGCCACGCAGTTCCATGCCTGGGGTGTAGAGGCCTTCCTTCGGGTTGCCTTCACGGTCGACACCCAGGTCGCCGGTGATGATGCCGCGAACCACGCCGTTTTCATCGAACAGCGCTTCCTGGGCGGCGAAGCCAGGGTAGATTTCCACGCCCAGGTTCTCGGCCTGCTGGGCCAGCCAGCGGCACAGGTTGCCCAGGGAAATAATATAGTTGCCTTCGTTGTGCATGGTCTTGGGCACAAAGAAGTCGGGGATTTTGCTCGCCGCCTCGGCGTTTCGCAGGACATAAATGTCATCGCGCACGACCGGCGTGTTCAACGGCGCGCCGAGTTCTTTCCAGTCCGGGAACAGTTCGTTCAGGGCACGCGGTTCGAACACCGCGCCGGAGAGAATGTGCGCACCGACCTCGGAGCCTTTTTCGACCACGCAGACGCTGATTTCCTTACCGGCTTCGGCGGCCTTCTGTTTCAGTCGGCAAGCGGCAGACAGGCCAGCGGGGCCGGCGCCGACGATGACCACGTCGAATTCCATGTATTCGCGTTCCACAGGCTATCTCCTACTCAAGGCTCAACAGTTTTTTCTAATTGGAGGTTTGGCGTTGCATCCGTTATTTCCTTCGCCGCGCGACGAAAGCGGCAATGGATGACCCGCGCTTCTCTCTCTGAGCGGCGCATTATATCTACACCACTCTTGGGGTCCAATACAAACGTTCGTTTGAAATTGCCGCAGCCCAGATAAATCACTGACGTACGGCTTATGACCGACCATTTTGCCGTATTGACCGGAATAGGCGTTCCGGTCAAGATACGGGCGGTTTTGCGCTCGCCGTAGGCTGACTGTTGGTTTCAAGAGCACCTCTAAAGACAGGGCGAAGGCAGCACAAAGTGACGAGGTGCGCGGTTCGGACGCGCAGTTTACACGCCGCGATAATGAATGACTCATCGGTCATCACTGACGAATGGTCTTCACTCCCGTGAGCAAGGTCATGTGTGGTTCATGCCGGCGTTTTTAGAGGTGCCCTTGCGCCCATGATCATCAACCGCCAGGTTCGCCCAGGCGACTTTCTTTTCACCGGAGAGTAACGAGGAATCCATGAAGGTTCTTGTAGCTGTCAAACGAGTGGTCGACTATAACGTCAAGGTTCGCGTCAAGGCGGACAACTCCGGCGTCGACCTCGCCAACGTCAAGATGTCGATGAACCCCTTCTGCGAAATCGCCGTGGAAGAAGCCGTACGCCTGAAAGAAAAAGGCGTGGCGACCGAGATCGTTGTCGTCTCCATCGGCCCGACCACCGCCCAGGAGCAACTGCGTACTGCGCTGGCGCTGGGTGCCGATCGCGCCATCCTCGTCGAATCCGCCGAAGAGCTGACTTCCCTGGCCGTTGCCAAACTGTTGAAAGCCGTTGTCGACAAGGAACAGCCACAGCTGGTGATCCTCGGCAAACAGGCCATCGACAGCGACAACAACCAGACTGGCCAGATGCTTGCTGCGTTGAGCGGCTACGGCCAGGGCACCTTCGCTTCGAAAGTCGAAGTGTCCGGCGACAGCGTTGCCGTGACCCGCGAGATCGACGGCGGCGCGCAGACGGTTTCCCTGAAACTGCCGGCCATTGTCACCACCGACCTGCGTTTGAACGAGCCGCGTTATGCGTCCCTGCCAAACATCATGAAAGCCAAGAAGAAGCCGCTTGAAGTGCTGACTCCGGATGCTTTGGGCGTTTCCACCGCCTCCACCAACAAGACCCTGAAGGTCGAAGCGCCGGCTGCACGCAGCGCGGGCATCAAGGTCAAGTCGGTGGCTGAACTGGTCGAGAAACTGAAAAACGAAGCGAAGGTAATCTGACTATGACTATCTTGGTAATCGCCGAACACGATAACAAGGCGCTGGCTCCGGCCACGCTGAACACCGTTGCTGCCGCGGCCAAAATCGGTGGCGATGTGCACGTGCTGGTGGCCGGGCAGGGCGCAAGTGCCGTTGCCGAAGCTGCTGCTAAAATTGCCGGCGTGGCAAAAGTACTGTCGGCCGACAACGCCGCCTACGCACATCAGCTGCCGGAAAACGTTGCTCCGCTGGTGGCCGAGCTGGGCAAGGGCTACAGCCACATCCTGGCTGCCGCTACCTCCAACGGCAAGAACATCCTGCCGCGCGTGGCTGCCGCACTGGACGTCGACCAGATCTCCGAAATCATCTCGGTGGAGAGCGCCGATACTTTCAAGCGCCCGATCTACGCTGGCAACGCCATCGCCACCGTACAATCGACCGCTGCGATCAAGGTCATCACCGTGCGCGCCACCGGTTTCGACCCGGTTGCCGCCGAAGGTGGCTCGGCTGCCGTTGAAGCGGTAGGCGCTGCTCATGACGCCGGCATCTCCAGCTTCGTCAACGAAGAACTGGCGAAATCCGATCGCCCTGAGCTGACCGCTGCCAAGATCGTCGTTTCCGGCGGTCGCGGCATGCAGAACGGTGACAACTTCAAGCACCTGTACGCCCTGGCCGACAAGCTGGGCGCTGCCGTCGGCGCTTCCCGCGCCGCGGTCGACGCAGGTTTTGTGCCCAACGACATGCAGGTCGGCCAGACCGGCAAGATCGTTGCGCCACAGCTGTACATCGCCGTCGGTATCTCCGGCGCGATCCAGCACCTGGCCGGCATGAAAGACTCCAAGGTGATCGTTGCGATCAACAAGGACGAAGAAGCGCCGATCTTCCAGGTGGCCGATTATGGCCTGGTGGCTGACCTGTTCGAAGCCATCCCCGAGCTGGAGAAGCTGGTCTAATCCGGCGTCTTCACTTATAAAGAGCCCGGCCTTTGGCCGGGTTTTTTTATTTCTGCTTCCGGGGAGCGTAGCGCCATGGATCTTCGCCGTTTGGCCGGTTGGTCGTTGTTGTGGACATTGGCTTGCATGCCAGGCCTGTCTGTCGCCGCTGGCAAATGTGAGCGTCTGGTCGCCACTGGCAGCCCCGATGCGCCGCCTTATCTTTGGCAAGACCCCCAGGACCCCAAGCACCTGATCGGCGCTGGCGCCGAACTGCTGGAGCAGGTGGCTAAGGCGCTGGGGATCAAGATCGAGCTGCTCTACGCCGGCAAGCGTGCCCAGGCATTGGACGAGGTGCGCAGCGGGCGCATGGACCTGCTCACCGATGCTCCGCTGACCACGAACGGGCTGGAAAGCCTCGATTACGTGCATCCGGCCTTGCTGGAAAATGATTACCTGGTCTGGACCCGCAAGGATTCGACGTTGCTCATCACCCGGCCCGAGGACCTTCACGGACATCCCGGAGCCTTGTCGGAGAAGGCCCGAATGACCCAGGGATTCAGCGTCTTTGCCGAGCGGAACCTAACCCTGACCCGGACGCCCAACCTGACCCAGGCCTTTCAGAAATTGCTGCTGGGTGAAGTGGAATATGTCTTGGCAGGACGCTACTCGGGCATGGCGATGGCGCAGACATTGGGGATGGCCAATGATCTGCAGGCGGCACCGCAACCGGTGGATAAACCGGGATTGTTCCTCGCGATTTCCCATAACTCCGCCTGCAACGACCCATGGTTGCGCGGACAGCTGGCGCAAAAGATGACAGAATTGGCCGCGTCCGGCCTGACGGAGGCTGTGTTGCAGCGCAATCTGGAGCGTTGGAGAACACAGTTGCAGCCACCTGTCAGCGCCCCAAAACAGTAGGGAACATTAGTGACTATTCGACCTCTTTTCGCTGCCCTGGCCGTTCTGGCTCTGGCGGGTTGTGCAGCCGATCCGGCGCCGAATGAACAGCTGCGCCTGACTGAACAGGCCATCGAGCAAGCCCATGCGGTGGGCGCCACCGCCGATGACGTGCCTGAACTTAAACTCGCCGAAGAAAAATTCGCCCGCGCCAAGAGCAACATGGCCGACGAATCCTACAAGAAGGCACGCATGCGCGCCGAGCAGGCCGAGCTGGACGCGCGCCTGGCCGAAGCGAAGGTGCTCAGTCTCAAGCGCCAGGAGCAGTTGAACGTGCTCGATACTCGAATCAAGCGCTTGCGCAAACAGTTGAGGGATGATGCCCAATGAAGCCGTCCCATGTATGTGGCAGCCTGGTCCTCGCGGGTCTCGCCAGTTTGTATGGCTGCGCCGGGCAGCGTAGCGAAGCGGCGCTGGAACAGGCCAGTGCCAGCTTCCAGAAGGTCAAGGAAGACGCCAATGTCCTGCGCGCCGCGCCCAAGGATGTCATCCGCGCCGGCGAATCCCTGGCCCGGGCCGATCGCCTGTCCAGCTATTGGGGCAGCGGCGAGGATGTCCAGCATTACGCTTACCTGAGCCAGCGCTACAGCGAGATCGCGCGGGAACACAGCAATCAGTTGCTCAACGAAGAGCGCGCGGCGAAGCTTGAGCTGGAACGCCAGCGCCTGCAATTGGCCTTGCGCGAATCCAAGTTGCTGAGCGTCCAGCAGCAAGGCAAGTGGCTGGAAGAACAGATCATGGCGATGGCCACCACCCAGACTGATCGCGGCTTGGTGATGACCCTGGGTGACGTGCTGTTCGACACCGGCGAAGCGGAACTGAAGAACTCGGCCAACCGCGTGGTACTCAAGATCGTGCAGTTCCTGCAGCTCAATCCCAAGCGCGTGGTGCGTATCGAGGGCTATACCGACAGCACCGGCGGCAAGCAGGAGAACCTCAAGCTGTCCCGTGATCGCGCGCAGGCGGTTGCGGACGTGCTGGTGGACCTGGGAATCGATGAAAAACGCATTCAGGTCGAAGGCTACGGCGATCAATACCCGGTGGACGTCAACGCTTCCGAGCGTGGCCGGGCCCAGAACCGTCGTGTGGAAATCGTCTTTTCCGACGAGAAAGGCCAGCTAGGCGCCGCCCGCTGAGGGTTGCGTCACTGGAAAACCCGGCCCCTGCCAAGGCGCCGGGTTTTTTTGGGCCTGAGATTGCGAAGAATGGGTACAGTTTGGGGTGTCACTGCACTGTGCTGTCAAGTAATCTGGCAACTGTCCCAGTACACTTCTAAACTGTTCCGGTAATATTTCCCACAAGAATAAAATGCCCGTGAAATCGAGTGCTGCGTCATGACCAACCTCCTGCTCTACCAACGTATTGCTCAACAACTGGCTGAAGATATCCGGCGCGGTGTATATCAGCCCGGCGAACGCGTGCCATCGGTGCGCAAGATGAGTTCGCAGCTCAACGTCAGCCATGCCACTGTGTTGCAGGCCTATGCCAACCTGGAAGACCAGGGGTTGATCCGGGCGCGGCCGCAGTCGGGTTACTACGTGCACCAGACGCCGGCCCTGACCGCGCCGACGCCGGACATCGCCCGGGTCGAGCGCCCCGGCCTGGTGACGCGCAGCAGCATTATCCAGCAGGTGTTAGTCGAGTCGCGCCGTGAAGGGGTCTTCCCGCTGGGCGCGGCGGTACCGAGCGTCGATTATCTGCCAGTGCGGGCGTTGCACCAGCAGTTGGCCAAGGTCACACGGTTTCACAGTCCGCGGGCCTTCAGCTACATGTTCAGCCCCGGCTTCGAGCCGTTGCGACGCCAGGTGGCGATTCGCATGCGTGATGCCGGAGTCGTGGTCGACCCCTCCGAAGTAGTGATCACCCATGGCTGCGTCGATGCGTTGCAAATGTCGCTGCGCGTGCTGACCCGGCCGGGGGATCTGATCGCCGCCGAGTCGCCGACCTATTACGGTTTGCTGCAGCTGGCGGACCTGTTGGGGCTCAAGGTGATCGAGATCCCCAGCGATCCTGTCACCGGCATGAGCCTTGAAGCCTTGCAGCTGGCGGCCAACCAGTGGTCGATCAAGGCGTTGGTCCTGACCACGCGCCTGAGCAATCCCCTCGGCGGCACGATGCCTGAGGAGCGGCAAAAGCAGCTGCTGCGCCTGGCGTCGGATTTCGACATTCAGATTGTCGAGGACGACATTTACGGCGAACTGATGTTCGAGCAGGGGCGTACCAAGGCACTCAAGGCGTACGACCGCCTGGATCGGGTGATCTACTGCTCGAGTTTTTCCAAGACCTTGTCGCCGGGTGTGCGCATCGGCTGGATGATCGCCGGCAAGTTCCAGCAAGAGATCCAGCGCCTGCAAACGTTCAGTACTCATTCGGCGTGCAGCGTCACGCAGATGGGCATCGCGGCGTACCTGGAAAACGGCGGCTACGACCGGCACCTGCGCTACATTCGCCAGGAGTACCGCAAGAACCTCAGCGCCTTTCAACTGGCTGTGCAGCAGTATTTTCCCGAAGGCACGCAAATGAGCCGTCCTACCGGGGGCTTCATCCTTTGGGTCAGCCTGCCGGGACGGGTCAATACCCAGGAGTTGCACGTGCGGGCGCTGCAACAGGGCATCAGCATCGCCCCCGGGCTGATCTTCAGTAACACCGAGCAGTTCAACCACTGCATTCGCCTGAACTGCGGCACGCCCTGGAACCGCGAGGCAGAGCGGGCCCTGATGACGCTGGGGCTGTTGGCCACCCAGCTGTGCCAGGAGACCGCGAGCGGGCTCCTTTAAATTCAAGCGCTTGGATGGACATGCTTGTCAGCGCTCGATTAACAGGCGAGCATGGGGCTTGTGTCGTAACTGCCATCGAGTCCAATGAAAGCCATTGTCCCTGCCGTCTGGGTTTTGCTTGGCCTGTTGACTGCCTTCCATTCAGGAGGCGTCGTGGCGGCTGCGGCACAGGAAAAACCCGCGGCCAGCGCCACGAAGAATTCTGGCAAGGCACCCGCAGCGGTGAAAAAAGCCCCCGCGAAGAAAGCAGCGAATACCAGAAAAAAACGTGCGCCTGTCGCCTCTAAAAGCAAATCCGCCCGCGAAATTGCCAAGACCCGACTGCCACCGGCGAAGCTCGACTTGAGCTTGCCCAATGAAATGGTCGAGGAGCTGAAGCCCCCGGGGACTGTGCCGCTGCCCAAGCGTGAGCCGTTGTTGCCGCCCATGTTCGGCGATAAGCCTGGGCCGTTCCAACTCAACGGACGTTTGCTGAGCAACGAAATGCAGCTGCCGTTGCGCAACCAGGAGCGCAACGAAGTTGAAGGCGCAGCGCTGGAGTTCGAATTCAAGCAGTAGGCATTCGTTGCGCCTGCAACTCGTCGCTGACTGCTCGGTCATCGCGTCATGAACGAAAAAACACCCATCCAGTAATTTGAAACGTTCGTTTTAGCCGTTACTCTCTGTCCTGTTATCAACCATTACCTGCCGCGAGGACGTTTTCGTCATGAAATGCCGCGAGGGCTGTGGCGCCTGCTGCATCGCCCCCTCCATCAGCTCACCCATCCCAGGGATGCCTCAAGGCAAGCCGGCGGGCGAGCGTTGCGTGCAGTTGTCGGTCGACAATCTGTGCCAGATATTCGGCCGGGCCGATCGCCCTGCGGTGTGCTCGGCGTTTGAGGCTGACATCGAGGTCTGTGGCGACAGCAGCGAAGAAGCCATTCGCTTGATCGGTTGGTGGGAGCAAGTCACGGCAGCGTAATGCGTCAAGATCGGAACTTCGAAAACAAGGAAAACAATTATGGGTTCGCTGCATCGTATGGCTGTGTTGTGTGGTTTGACCGTGTTGCTGGCGACGGCTACCGCCCAGGCTGAGGATTGGCAGGTTGCCAAGGAAAAGGAAGGCATCAAGGTTTCACTCAGTGAAGTCAGCGGTTCCAAGTACAAGGCCTACCAAGGCGTGACCGTCATGAAGACCACCATGGCGAAGTTGCGAGCCTTGCAGGAAGACGTATCGGGTGCCTGTGCCTGGATTCATGAATGCAAGAGCCAGAAGCTGCTCAAGCACGAGGGCGGCAAGAGCTGGACCTACACTCAATTCAACACACCATGGCCGGTCACGCCCCGTGACTCAGTGCTGGAAGTCACTACCGTCGAAGGTGCGGATGGCAGCCTGACCCGCAACCTCAAGGGCGTGCCCGCTTACGCTCCTGAAGAAAAAGGTTTCGTGCGAGTGGCACAAGTCGACGGTTTCTGGAAATTCACGCCCAAGGGCGCGGATCAGGTCGAAGTGATTTACCAGGTCCATACCGAGCCGGGGGGCGATGTTCCGTCCTGGCTGGCTAACAAGTTCGTGGTGGATGCGCCGTTCAATACCCTGAAAGCGTTGAAAGAACGCGCCGAAAAATAGTCCTGGTCACTCCGAGAAAAACCGCCCTTGAGGCGGTTTTTTCGTATGTGCCGTCAACGAACTCAGCGGAACGATTGTTTCGCCGCCAATGTCGAGATAGAGGTAAGCCCGGCCATTCCATCGATCAAGGAGACATTGATGCAAAAGTGGGAAATCACCTTCGTTGACGATCACGGCGAAACGATCGCCGAGCAGTTTGATTACGCCCAGGAGCCCACGATGGAACAAGCGGCACAACTGATTCGGGAAAAGCTGGTACCTCTCTCGAAAGAGCTGGACCTCAACGACCTGGAGGGCCGCACCGACGACCCCACGGTCAAGAGCCTGAAAACCCAGAACAGCATTGAAATCATCAGCATCAAACCGGTTCCATGAAATTCATTGTCTGGTCCCGCTTGGCAGTCGCACTGACTTGACGCTACTCTGCAATCGAGATCAGCGAAAGGATCGCGAAGGTCCGGTCTTGTCAGCTACATGCTTGTGTCCCGACGGTCATTTGATGCCGTATCGCTTGTAACCGCTGGTTGCATGCACGGGAAGACGGAAAGTCTATCCATCGGTTCTGAGGAGGACGTTTCATGAGCACAGCCTATCAAGAAGATGTCAGCACCAGCGTGTTGCGCCGCATGAAAGAAGGCGGTTTCGATTTCTCCCAATTCCATCCCATCGAGTTCTACGCCATTTTTCCCGACGAGGAACGGGCGCGCAGGGCGGCAGGTCATTTTCGAGGAGAATCGTTGAATGCGCAGATCAGCGCTCGGGAAGATGGAGCCTGGTCACTGGAACTGAGCCGGGTGATGTACGCCACTTATGACGATATCGGCGACTTCGAACTGAATTTCGAGGCGGTGGTGGAGCCACTGGGTGGCATCATTGAAGGGTGGGGCGTCAAGCAGGAGATCCGTCGCCTGCAGGCCTGATACTTACTCTTTGCAGCACAGCAACGGCTGACCTTTGTGTCGGCCGTTTTCATGTAGCGCTCTTGTGGCAATCAAGCATCTACGGCTGCTTGCGTCCCGCCATATGCTTCAAATATCCCACCAGCAGATCAAGCTCCGCATCCGGCAGCACCGCCGCCGAGAACCCCGGCATCTTCCCTTGAGGCCAGCGCCGCAGGCTCTGCGGATCCCGTATGTAACGCTTGAGAAAATCCCCCGAGAAGTACTCGGTTGGATTGAAGGGAATGTTCAGGTCCGGGCCGAACTGGGCATCGCCTGCACCGTTGAGGCGGTGGCAGGCCAGGCAGTTTTTCTGGAACAGCGCAAAACCCTGATTGATCGGATCGTCCTTGGCCAGGCCTGGGGCGGGCAGCAGGGCAGGGAAGCGCTCGGCCACCGCGGACAGGCGCTTGATGCTCGCCAGCGCGTAGGGCCACTGTTCGGGGCTGATATGTCCCGCCTGGGGATCGGTCCAGACCAAGTAAAAGGGCCCGGCACTGCGCTTGCCCTCGCCCAGCGACGGCCAGGGGGCTGCGGGGTCTTCGATCGCCAGCCACGCACGGGCGCCACTCTGGT
Organism: Pseudomonas sp. R1-15; assembly: GCF_051132085.1. Classification (NCBI taxonomy): domain Bacteria; kingdom Pseudomonadati; phylum Pseudomonadota; class Gammaproteobacteria; order Pseudomonadales; family Pseudomonadaceae; genus Pseudomonas; species Pseudomonas sp. R1-15. The sequence continues at coordinate 1,789,012 of NZ_CP071660.1, forward strand.
TGAGCAACGGTGCAGCGGGCATTTCCGCGGCAAAGCCATCCAGCGCCACGGCCTGCAAGTGGTCATCCGGCTGGACGCCGGTCAACAACGCCGTGAGGGGGACGGCGCGATAGCTCATGGGTTTCTTGTAGGAAACATCTTCATTGATCCGGACCGTTCGAGCTTCAGGATGCTTGAGCAGTTCCTCGGTTTGCCAGGTGCGTGCCTGCGTGCCCAGTTCAAGCACGAGTTGCGCGGCAAATAGAGGCGTGCTGAGCAGCAGCGCCCCGATCGCAATGAGAGCTTTCAATGAATCGCCTTCCATGTCGAGAGGGAAGCGCAAAGGGTGGCACAGCCACCGTCGCTTGAACAACGACTCTCGTGCATTTGCTGGCGATGGCACCACGCGCCGGATTCAGCCGATGACCTTGGTAATGTTCGGCAAAATCAACAGCAGCGTAGTGGCAAAGAGAATGAGTCCGGCTTGACGAACTTTCGAATGTTTGAACATGGCTGACCCGCCTTTTTTGTTATTTCCTGAGGCCAGCCTGCGTAGCTCCATGGCGGCTGGCGTTGCACTTCCTGTTTGAAACTAGCTGACAAGCGCCTCGGCAAAACCCGACGACTCTCTTGTACAGGGTTTACATTAGGGGCCGCAGCCGCGTTGGCTTAGATCCAATTCGTATGAGTTTTAAGCTGATAGCTATTAAACAGGCATGAGGCCTATTGCCAGCTACTTGCCGGCCCTCTTGCTAGACAGCTTGCTCACCTGAAACGGTTAACCCGATAGCACGCTACCGTTCGTCTGAGCGTGGCTGTCAATGCCGTTGAGCGCTGGGGTCATTGAATCCGGCGCCGCTGGGCTTAAGGTTGGAGGTGTTCGCATTACGTCGATGATGGTTCGAGGATGTCATGACCCAAGCTTTGATTTTCGATGCATTACGCACGCCCCGCGGCAAGGGCAAGGCCGATGGCGCCCTGTACACCGTCAAGCCGGTGAACCTGGTCGCCGGCCTGCTCGACGCGTTGCGCCAGCGCATGGACCTGGACACCCGTCACGTCGATGACATCGTGCTCGGCTGCGTGACTCCGGTAGGCGACCAAGGCGCCGACATTGCCAAGACGGCGGCCCTGGTGGCAGGCTGGGACGTCAGCGTGGCGGGCGTGCAACTCAACCGTTTCTGCGCCTCGGGCCTTGAGGCGGTGAACCTGGCGGCGATGAAAGTGCGCTCCGGCTTCGAGGACCTGGTGGTGGCCGGCGGCGTGGAGTCGATGTCACGGGTACCGATGGGCAGCGATGGAGGCGCGTGGGCGCTGGACCCACAATCGAACCTGCAGGGGCATTTTGTCCCCCAGGGCATTGGCGCGGACCTGATCGCTACCCTGGAAGGTTTCAATCGCGAAGATGTCGATACCTTCGCGCTGCAATCCCAGCGCAAGGCCGCTCGGGCTCGGGACGACGGATCGTTCGCGAAATCACTGGTGGCGGTGCGGGACCAGAATGGCATCGTGCTGCTGGACCACGACGAATTCATCCGTGGCGACTCGACCCTTGAAGGGCTGGGCAAGCTTCGGCCGAGTTTCGAGGCGATGGGCCAGATGGGCTTCGACGCGACGGCGTTGCGTGTCTACAGCCATGTCGAACGAATCAACCATGTGCACACCCCGGGCAACAGCTCGGGCATCGTCGACGGCGCGGCGCTGATGCTTGTCGGCACCGAGGCAAAGGGCCGCGAGTTGGGCCTGGAGCCCCGGGCGCGAATCGTCGCCACTGCGGTCACCAGCACCGAGCCGACCATCATGCTCACTGGCCCGGCCCCGGCCACCCGCAAGGCCTTGGCGAAAGCCGGGTTGCGGGTGGAAGACATCGATCTGTTCGAGGTCAACGAAGCCTTCGCCTCGGTGGTGCTCAAATTCATCAAGGACATGGCCATCGATCCCGCAAAGGTGAATGTCAACGGCGGTTCTATCGCCATGGGGCACCCACTCGGTGCCACCGGGTGCGCAATTCTTGGCACTTTGCTCGATGAGCTGGAGGCGCGTCGCCTGCGTTACGGCTTGGCGACGCTGTGTGTCGGCGGCGGAATGGGCATCGCCACTATCATCGAACGCCTCTGAGCCCTCGACACCAAGGAACACTTTTCATGACCGAAGCCATTCGTTACGAAACCGGCCAGGACCGGATCGTTCTCCTGACCCTGGACATGCCGGGCCAGAGCAGCAATACCATGAACGCGATCTATCGCGAGGCGATGGCCGCCTGCGTGGCGCGTCTGTTGGCCGAAAAAGATTCAATCGCCGGGGTGATCATCACCTCGGCCAAGAAAACCTTTTTTGCCGGTGGCGACTTGAACGAGCTGTTCAGGATAGACCCATCCGAGGCCCAGGCGTTCTATCAGATGGTCCTGGGGCTGAAAGCGCAACTGCGCGCCCTCGAAACCCTCGGTGTACCCGTCGTCGCGGCGATCAATGGTGCGGCCTTGGGCGGCGGCTGGGAAATCTGCCTGGCGTGTCATCATCGCGTAGCGCTGGACCATCCATCGGTGCAGATCGGCTTGCCGGAGGTCACCCTCGGCTTGCTGCCGGGCGGTGGCGGTGTGGTGCGGATGGTGCGGGTGCTGGGTTTGGAAAAGGCTTTGCCGTATCTGCTCGAGGGCAAGCGACTTGGCCCGCAACAGGCGTTGCAGGCCGGCTTGATCGACGAGCTGGCGGCGGATCGCGACGAGCTGCTGGCCAAGTCCCGAGCCTGGATTCTCGCCCATCCGGATGCGATCCAACCTTGGGATGTGAAGGGGTATCGGCTTCCAGGCGGGACCCCGTCCGACCCGAAGGTCGCCCAGATGCTGGCGATCGCGCCTTCGATCCTGCGCAACAAGACCCAGGGCTGCCTGCCGGCACCGGAAAAGATTCTCTGCGCTGCAGTAGAGGGCGCGCAGGTGGGGTTTGACGCGGCGCATCTGATCGAGACGCGCTATTTCACCGAGCTCGCCACGGGACAAGTGGCGAAGAACCTGATCGGCACCTTCTGGTTTCAACTCAACGAAATCAAGGCCGGCAAATCCCGCCCACAGGGTGTTGCGCCTTATCTGACAAAAAAAGTCGGCGTGCTCGGTGCGGGCATGATGGGCGCCGGTATCGCCTGCGTCAGCGCCGTGGCCGGCATCGACGTGGTGCTCAAGGACATCGACTTGGCCGCCGCACAGAAGGGCAAGGCACGCTCGGCGGCGTTGCTGGACAAAAAAGTCGCGCGCGGCCAACTCACCGAGGAACAACGCGACGCCACGCTGGCGCGGATTCACCCTACCGACAACGATGCCGAGCTGGCCGGTTGCGACCTGATCATCGAGGCCGTCTTCGAAGACCGTTCCCTGAAAGCCCAAGTGTCGTCAGCAGCCCAGGCGGCAGCGGGGCCTGAGGCGGTGATCGCTTCCAACACCTCGACCCTGCCCATCACCGGCCTGGCCGAGGCGGTGCCGGACGCGAGCAGATTCATCGGACTGCACTTCTTCAGTCCGGTGGAAAAAATGCCGCTGGTGGAAATCATCAAGGGGGCCGGGACCAGTGATGAAACCCTGGCCCGGGCTTTCGATTTTGCCCGGCAGATCGACAAGACGCCCATCGTGGTCAAAGACAGCCGTGGTTTTTTCACTTCGCGGGTGTTTGGCACCTTCATCAACGAAGGCATTGCGATGCTCGGCGAGGGCGTGAGTGCGCCGATGATCGAAACCGAAGCGCGCAAAGCCGGGATGCCGGTCGGGCCCCTGGCTGTTTCTGACGAGGTTTCCCTCGGTTTGATGAGCCATATCCGCGCTCAAACCGCCAAAGACCTGCACGCAGAAGGGAAAGCGCCGACAGAGCATCCTGCATTCGCCGTGGTCGACCTGCTCCTTGATGAGTACAAACGACCAGGCAAAGCGGCCGGAGCCGGTTTTTATGACTATCCAGCCCAAGGGCAGAAGCATCTCTGGCCGGAGCTCAAGAGCCGTTTCGAGAAAGCCGATGGGCAAATCCCCGCGCAGGATATCCGCGATCGCCTGCTGTTCATCCAGGCCTTGGAAACTGTTCGCTGCGTAGAAGAAGGCGTCGTCACTTCGACGCCGGATGCCAATGTCGGCTCGGTGTTCGGCATCGGTTTCGCCGCCTGGACAGGTGGGACGTTGCAGTTCATCAACCAGTACGGTTTGCCGGCATTTATCGCTCGTGCCCAGTACCTGGCCGAGCAATATGGCGAACGTTTCTCACCACCGGCCCTGTTGCTGGAAAAAGCCGCCAGCCGGGCGACGTTCTGACGGGGAGGGGGCTTGCCTTGGAGCGGTGTTTCAAGGCAGGCTCTGGGGTGTGCAATATTCCCATCATCGTGTCAGGTATTTTTTATGTCGTTACGCATCTGCATTCTGGAAACCGATATCCTGCGTCCGGAACTGGTCGAGCAATATCAGGGTTACGGGCAGATGTTCCAGCGCCTGTTTTCGCAACAGCCCATTGCGGCCGAGTTTGTCGTATACAACGTGGTGGAGGGGCAATACCCCAGCGATGGCGAGCAATTCGACGCCTACCTGGTGACCGGCAGCAAGGCCGACTCCTTTGGCAGCGACCCCTGGATCCAGACCCTCAAGACCTATCTGATGGACCGCTACCAGCGTGGCGACAAACTGCTGGGCGTCTGCTTTGGTCATCAGTTGCTGGCCTTGTTGCTGGGCGGCAAGACCGAGCGCGCCAGCCAGGGATGGGGGGTTGGCACCCATCGTTACAAACTCGCGGCAAAGGCGCCCTGGATGAGCCCGGTGATGGAGGAACTGACTTTGTTGATCAGTCATCAGGACCAGGTTACCGAGCTGCCGGAAAATGCCACGGTCATCGCCTCAAGCGATTTCTGCCCATTCGCGGCCTATCACATCAATGATCAGGTCCTGTGCTTCCAGGGCCACCCGGAATTCATCCATGATTATTCCCGGGCCCTGCTGGAAATTCGCCAGCAACACCTCGGCGAGCAGATCTACAGCCAGGGCGTGGCGAGCCTTGAACAGGAGCATCACGGCACGACGGTAGCGGAGTGGATGATGCGTTTCGTCGCCCACAAACCCCAAGCTGAAGCCGCCCAAGGCTGATTGTCCGGGCATCCCACATTTGATCAGCAGATCAAATGTGGGAGCGAGCCTGCTCGCGAAGACGGCCACGCAAATCCCACCGGCAAATCCTACAACCATCCCGATCGCTTGAAACTCGCCCACAACGACGTACACCCCACCCCGATAAACCCGAGCACCAGGAAATACCCGTAGTGCCAGGTCAACTCCGGCATGTTTTCGAAGTTCATCCCATAGATCCCGGCCACCGCGGTCGGAAACGCCAGGATCGCCGCCCACGCTGCGAACTTGCGTTGCACCACACTCTGGCGCGAGGCCTCCAGCAATACGCCGATTTCGATGGTCTGGCTGGCAATGTCCGCCAGTGTCGCCAGGTCTTCCATCTGCCGGGTCACATGAATCTGCACATCGCGGAAATACGGAGTCATGTTCTTGTCAATGAACGGAAAGTCCAGGCGCTGCAGCTCTTCGCTGATTTCCACCATCGGTGCCGCATAACGACGCAGGCGTAGCACGTCGCGGCGCAGACTGTGCAGGTTCTGGATATCGCGCTCGTTCAAGGCGCTGCAAAGTACGTTGCGCTCCAGTTCATCGATCTCGGTGTGGATGGCTTCGCCGACGGGCTGGTAGTTCTCGATGACGAAATCGAGGATGGCGTAGAGGACAAAATCCTCCCCATGCTCCAGCAAGATGGGACGCGCCTCGCAGCGCTGCCGGACATGTGCGTAGGACGCCGAGTGGCCGTTGCGAGCGGTGATGATATAGCCCTTGCCGGCGAAGATATGGGTCTCGATGAATTGCAGCTTGCCGTTCTCGCGTACCGGCGAATAGGTGACGATGAACAGCGCATCGCCAAACGTTTCCAGCTTGGGACGGCTATGTTTCTCCATGGCGTCTTCAATTGCCAGCTCATGCAGGTTGAACTGGCGTTGCAGGTTGGTCAGTTCCAGCGCGCTGGGCTCTTCGAGGCCGATCCAGACAAAATGTCCTGGTTTTGCAGCCCAGGCGCTGCCTTCGTCGAGGGTGATATTGGTGACTTTTTTACCGGCGCTGTAAACCGCAGCAGCAACGACTCTACCCATGATGATGGTTCGCTTCTTCTTGGAAATTGGCAGTGGCAGGCAACGTGCAGCTTAGCGCGCCATGGTCTTTGAGAGTCAGCAAAATGCGCCGAGTTCGGTGCAAAAGAAAACCCGCCGTGAAGGCGGGTTTTTGGTTTACGCAACGCGCAGTTGCCGGTCCATCGTCTCGATGCATTCACGCATCTGTTCGCGGCATTGGGCGATGAGGCGGGGCATGTCATCCATGCTCAGGCCAGCGGTAGGAATGGCTGGCAGCGAACGAATGAGAATGTCACCGGCGTGCCAGCGATCCAGGCGCATATGCTTGATATAAGTGCTGACGCACACCGGGATAATCGGCACCCCGGCGGCAATCGCCATCTGGAACGCGCCTTTCTTGAAGGGCAACAGGTCTTCCCCCAAGTTGCGCGTCCCTTCCGGGAACACCCAGATAGACGTGTTTTCATGCTGCAACGTATGGGTGGTGGTCAGCATCGATTTGCGCGCCTTGATTGCATTGCCGCGATCAATCAACACGTTGCCCGCCAGCCAGAACAGTTGGCCGAACAACGGCACCCACTTCAGGCTCTTCTTGCCAATGCACACGGTACGACGCGGCACCACGTTGCCGAACACGAAAAGATCGTAGTTGGACTGATGATTGGCGATGATCACGCAGCCATGAGTCTTGTTGACCAGCGTGTCGACCTCTGCCTTGACCCGCAGGCGTAGAAACCACATCGCAGGCAGCGCGTATAACCTGGCGCATATACGACTGTTGTCAGGATTGAATGGCCGGCACACACCCAGAACCACCCCCAGCACACCTGCCAGAACAAAATGCAGGCCCATCAAACACATACGCAGTGCAAACAACATCAACAGGCCCCATCGGGACAAAAGGTGGCGCAGTGTACGGATGTGCACTGTTTTCGGCAATTGCGCCTGTAGAGGGAGGAGATAGACGATGTTTAAGCGTATGTTTCTAAACGACGCGTAAGAAGCGGGATAGAGCGGTTACCGATTCCCAGTAACTTACACGGGAAACTTCACCGCTCCCGTGGCGAGGGAGCTTGCTCCCGCTGGACTGCGTAGCAGGCCCATTTTCATGAGTGCTTCGCACTCAAGCGGGAGCAAGCTCCCTCGCCACGGGTACGTTGTTTTTCCAGGTGAGCGATATTGCCTTTAGCCAACGTTCAGCCCGTGTATTCCTGATCCAGCAGAATCGCGCTGTCCAATGCATCCAGCAACGCCTTGCGAACCTTGAGCTTGGTGTTCTTGTGGGCGGTCATGTTGATCTTCTTCAACTGACGCGCTGCCTCCAGTGCCGCAGCTTGCAACTCGTCAGCCGCGACCACCTTGTCGAGGAAACCGGCATCCACGGCGCTCTGCGGATTGAACATCTCGCCATTGATCACCGAGCGGTGGAACGCAGACTTGCGTAAGCGATCACGGGCCAGCTCGATACCGGCGTGGTGCATGGTCATGCCGATCTGCACCTCGTTCAGCCCGATGGTAAACGGCCCCTCCACACCAATGCGGTAGTCCGCCGACAGCAGCAGGAACGCACCCTTGGCCACCGCATGCCCAGGGCAGGCGACAACGACGGGGAAGGGGTGCGACAGCAGGCGGCGGGCCAGGGTCGAACCCGACGCGACCAGACTGACTGCCTCCTTGGGGCCGGCGGTCATCACCTTCAAATCGTAACCGCCCGACAGAATCCCCGGTTGCCCGGTAATGATTACCACCGCGCGATCAGACACTGCCTGGTCCAGCGCAGCGTTGAATGCGACGATCACATCAGGCGAAATGGCATTGACCTTGCCATTGTTCAAGGTCAGGGTCGCGATACCGTCTTCGAGATGGTAGGCAATCAGGTCGCTCATGACGCTATTCCTTGTAAGAGAAGTGAAGCAGACGTTACCCACCGCCGCAGGCCAGGTAAAGCGCCGTGACTGACTCACCGGTCAGCGCCGCTCCGCCCCAAATCTCGCAAAGCGCCCAACAGCCAGCGCTTGCCCCTTGGGGCCACCCATAGCCGAAGCCGGAACTTGGCCGGTTTGCCCTGCCTCGCCGCGTCCGAAATGCCCGACCGGCCTTAACCGCATGAAAATTCTGAAAAAAACCTTTGCCATCGGAAAGGCTTTCGACTACATTAGCGCGCCTCGACAGACTGAACAGTTTGCCGAGACACGGTGAAGTGTCCGAGTGGCTTAAGGAGCACGCCTGGAAAGTGTGTATACAGGAAACTGTATCGAGAGTTCGAATCTCTCCTTCACCGCCATATTCTGCAAACACAAACCCCTGATTTTTCTAGAGAAAGTCGGGGGTTTGTGGTTTTTGGTCCTTAAAAAAAGGACGACATGGTGGTTTTCATGCGGGCTCAAGGTAAGAAGGCCCCGCGTTTACAGGGCCTGTCAGGTTAGACGAATTTGATTAGCAGCGTGGTGACGGTGGCCACCGTACCGATCAGGCCGGTGGCAACCGCGACTGGGTACCAGAACGTTTCGCGAGTCATCTTGCCCGCTTCGGCGTTGAGCTTTTTGGTCTCAGCCATCAATTTGGCAATTTCGACATGGACCTTTTCCAATTCTGCGCCGTTCATACTGAATTCCTGCATGGTGTTCGTCCTTTCGGGGGCACCACGGGTCGCGCTCTGTGCGCTGCCCTGAGATCCATATTGTGCCTTTAAGGTACGGCTGCGAGTTTTTTCCTGCCCAAAGTATAGGCATTTGAATTCATCTCGGTTCGCCGATCAGCATGTACCTGGGTTTCAAGGTATGCCGAGCGCATCGCAATCGGTTTTTCTTGGCGGCGCCAAGCGTGGTCAACATATCGCCGAAAACTGTTTTCATCGAGCCAATCAAAAAGGACAACTCAGCCTCCAGAGTGTCTATCGCCAACACGGATGACGGCCAGGACCTCCCATGACTCACCCCCGAATCGGCTTCGCCTGCCAATACCGGCACCCTGATCGCGGTCTTGCTGCGAGTGCATTAAAGACGATCGAAGCGCCATACAACCCCCGCACCACGACGTTACGCTGGATGGATGGCGTCCCTCTCCAGGTCGCCCGCGATAAGCTGCTTGAAGTCGTGACGCACAATCTCGACGCACAACTGCGCCTCATCGCCTACGTTGCCGAGCTTGGGCCAACGCTGCGCATGCTTCGATTGAGCAGCGATCTGTTGCCGTTCTACAGTCATCCGAAGGTGAGCGCTTTCTATCAGGACCCGGCCATTCAAAGCCAGCTGGAAGAACGCTTCGCTGTGATTGGCAACCTCGCGCGTTCGGCGGATATCCGGCTGTCCTTCCACCCTGGCCAGTATTGTGTGTTGGGCTCGGATAAACCGGGCGTGGTGGAGAACAGCATCGCAGAGTTCGAGTACCACGCCGACATGATCCGGATGATGGGTTACGGTCGGCGCTTCCAGGACTTCAAATGCAACGTGCACATCGCCGGGCGCCTGGGCGGCGAGGGGATCCGTTCGATCTGGCCGCGGTTGTCGCAGGTGGCGCGCAATTGCATCACCTTCGAAAACGAGGAGAAGACCTACGGCGTCGATGATTGCCTGCAACTGGCTGACCTTGCCCCCGTCGTGCTGGATATCCACCACTGTTGGATCAACGAGAACGATTACATCGCACCGGACTCCCCGCGAGTCGATCGCATCATCGAAAGTTGGCGTGGAGTTCGGCCCACCATGCATTATTCACAGCCGCCGGAGCGATTGCAGGAATTGGGTTTCGATGCAGGCAAAAAGCTTGAGATGGATGCGTTATTGAAGGTGGTGTCCAAACGTGACTTGTACGGTCACAGTGATCAGATGTGGAATCGCTGGACCAACGAATACGCGCTCAAGTTTCTGGACCGTTTCGACATCATGTTGGAGGCGAAAGACAAGAATCTGGCTGCGCAGGCATTTTATGAATATGTCGCTCGGCCTTATCTTCATCCCTCCGCATAGATCAAACGACCTGCGAACAGCATCAGGCAACCCCACAGCAGTATCGAGCAAAAGCTTCAAGGCGCATGCCGTTATGGTTCTCAGAAAGAACTTTTATCAACTGCATTGCCGTGAGGTAAACATCATGACTATATGGAAAAGTTTGGCCTGGCGTACCCAGGTTGTTGTTTTGGCTCTAATGCTTTCCACGAACACCTCCTGGGCTTCGGGAAACACTCAAGAGGCCAATACGAAGCTGGTCCGCCAGGCATTCACGAACTGGCAGCAGGGCAAAGGCACGGTCTTCGACCTGCTGGCGCCCGATGCGGTCTGGACAGTCGCCGGATCGAGCCCGGTTTCCGGCGTGTATGACGGCAAGACCGAGCTGATCGAACAGGCCGTGCGGCCGATCAGCGCCCGACTGGCGACGCCAATTTCCCCCACGTTGGAGAGCATCATCGCCCAGGACGACATTGTCGTTGTCCTGTGGAACGGCACTGCGACAGCCCTCGATCAAAAACCCTACAACAATACCTACTTGTGGCAACTGACCTTCAAGGATGGCCGGATCATTCAGGCAATGGCCTTCCTCGACACCTACGCGTTAAATGACCTCATGCGCCGGGTAACGCCTGCGCAGTAGAGGGCAGCTGACATAACAACGGCGCAAGTTGACCTATGTGTGCGCCACTCCTGGCACATCCATATTGATCTTGCGCCATGCCGCCTCGGAAAAGCTGTAGACCGAAAAGGCGATCAGCCCCAGGGCCATCACCATCAACACCAAGCCTCCGGCCGGCAGATTCTGCAACGCATCAAGGGCATCTTTCATGCCGGGCGGGTCCACGGCTTTATAGGCCGAGCCGCTGATGATCAGCAGCACGGCGATCTCGATAAACACCACCCCGCGGGCGATCAGGCCGAAGCGCGACACCGGCCGTACATAACGCATCACTTCTTCGTCAGCCTCGAAATATTTTTCGAACGAGGCCTTCCAGCCTTTAATGATATGGGCAATGCCGACGCCCAGCGGCACCAGGGCGGCGAGGTAAACCAACAGGTTCGAATGGTCCCAGGACAGGACGCGCGCCAGCAGGTCCTGGGTTTGCCCACCGCCGGAATCCCCGGAGCTTTTCAAGCCACTGATCAGCAGGCCCAGGGCAAAGAACGCCAGCGCGCCATTGACCAGGCCGCCCGCCAGCAACCCGGCGCGAATCACCAGGCCCTTGAACTGCGTGCCGTGATGATCAACGTCGCGCGTGGCTTGCAAGATGCGCCAGCCGGCGAAGGCAAGCAGGCCCGCTACCACCAGGCCGACCAAGGCATGGCCGAAGGGCTGGCTCAGCAGCATTTCAAGGCTTTTGTGACTGTCCTTCGGTTTGGTGGAGTCCTGGGCCGCGAGCAAGGCAAGAATGCCGACGATGAGATAGATAGCGCCACGAGCGGCATAACCGCCTCGGGCCAGTAGCACCAGGCTCTGGTGTGGGGACATGGGATCTATTCCGCGACAGTGATACAAAAACAGACCCATGGCGTCGGAAGGGGTTCGATTGAAGATGGGGCGCTGACCCATTGGCCTGATGGTTGCGTCGAGGTTCAGCGCACGGCTGGGATTGCTGACGTTTTCCGTCATCATTAAGCTTTCACATTTGCCAACAAACAAAAGTTGTTAAAAAACACAACCAGAGTACCATCGGCTCAAAGACAAGGACGCCCATGGATATACTCACGCCATCCCGCTTTGACGACGCTGCGATTCTGTACCCGAACGACAGGGCTGGGCTTGAGCGCTGCCTGCGCATTTTGAGAATGGCGCGCCCCAAGGAATTCGCAGACCTGCAAAAGCTTTTCGGTACGCACGGTGTCGACTTGTTCAAGCCAAGAGCCGCAATGAATTGGGTTGTGATTGATGTAGGCGGCAATAATCTCAGGGTGATAGGCGGCGTTAACTACGCGCGGCAGAAGTTCTACGTCAAACACGTCTACACGCATGCCGATTACGACGTCGCCAACGTCTGGTATGCAAGAAACAAAGGGACAAAACGATGAGCGCAGCCCGGAACGATTTTCAAACGGTGATCGCAACGCTTGGCGAGCTTTACACGATACTGGATCGCCTGCGGGGTGAGTTTGTGCACGGCATCAAGACCCCGGCCGACTACGAGCGCGCGACCGATTTGCTCGATGAGCTCACCGATGGGCGTGGGCTGAGCAAGACCGAGGAAAGGATTCTCGCTGAGCTTGAAGAGGAAATCCTGGCGTACCAGCGTGATTCCGACCAGTTTCGCGAATCGAACGCTGCTTTTGAGGCAACCTGCACCCCGGTGCAACTGATCAAGGACCTTATGGAGACACTCGGGCTCACTGGCTCAGACCTCCCTGAAATCGGTGATAAAACCGCGGTGTCCAAGGTGCTCAATGGAGACCGCCCCATCAGTCACAAGATGGCATATGCGCTGGCTGAGCGGTTTGCGATGGAACCGAGTGCTTTCTTGTCGGCTGGTCCTGCAAAGGCTGCTCATCTCGGAACTGTCGATCTTCCTGTCAGGAAACCCTCAACGTATTACCGCTTTCACAGCGACTCTCCAACTGCACAGCCAGTGGAAGAGGCCGATGCCGCTGAATACAAAGTAGTGACTTCGAAGGGGCGCAGAAAGGCAGTAAAGGAGCCGGATAGGGGATAACAATAACCTGCTGATCAAGGGACCCGGGCCATTGTCGATCCACGCGAAGTCATGATGATACGCACCGCCATGATCACCCCGACAAGCACCGCAGCAAGCCCCGACATTTCCAGTAGCGTCGGCAGCCGACCATGAAACCACAAGCCAAGCAGTGTCGCGAACAGCGACTCCAGGGCGATCAACTGCCCGGAAAGCACCATGGGCAGGCGCCGGGACGCAGCGTTCCAGGCCCAGGCACCGACGACGGATGACATCAACGCAATAACGAAACTCCAGAGGTACAAGTGTCCTGCAACGGAAAGGCTGAAACCCACGCGCGGCAGTGCGAGCAGGTCGAACGCTTGTATCGCCGGTAACAGGCACACGGTGCCGATTCCCGCACCCGCCATCATGAGGCCTGTCCATACGCCCGAGGCGTTGGGCGATAGCTTCAGCAAGGCGCGTTGATTCAACCAACTGAACGCGAGCCACAAGATCACGGCACCGATAGAAAACAGCAAACCCATCAGCCAGGATCCCTGGTTTGCAACGGGTTGATGGACAGCGCCGAGATTGGACAGCAGCAGGCCCACGGTTAGAAAAACCAATGGGATCGCCAGTTTGCGCCACTGAAGGGTTTTGGTCGTGGCGTTGCCCAGCAGTGCCAGCAAGACCGGCACCATGCCAATAAAGGCCGGGGTCAGCACCGGCCCACCAAAAATGATACCGGCGGCGATGCACGCGCTGTAGCCGAGATAGCCGATCACACCCAGGCCTGCGGCCAGGAGCATCTGATCGAGGCGAAGGAGCCGAAGTCGGGCCCGGTAGAGCAACACCACAACCAGGCCCAGCGCTCCGGCGATCAGGAATCTTACGATCATCAAATCATAGATTGTGTAGGCCCCGGTGACGTAGGGCGCAATGAAGTTCAGCGCCCAGCTCAGCGTCGCGACTACCGCGAGGGCCAATCCGACGATGAGGTTCGAGCGGACCCGCATCATCAGTCGTGCCCTCCGACATACTGCCCATTGACCAACAACTGCCTTGGTTCAGTACAACCATTGCGGCGAAACCGCGTAGCTTCTATAAAATCCTGCGTTGGCATCGCGTTCTTCTCGACCGTCGTTGGGCCCTGGATGTTTGACAGCGGCGGGGTTCTGGAGGAAATACCCAAGGAAGTTTGGGTAATAATGCCTGAAGCATTGTTCAAGAAGGCGGATGAGCAGGTGTAACCGTCACCGGCGATTGACGTCCAAATCCGTTAACGACGATGTACAGCAATGGACCGATTGATACAAAGATGGCCGTGATCACGATGTAAGGTAGCAACGATACGAGCGATTTGCCTCTTGCGCATGTGTCCCGGTACATCCAGATGCATGCCATGCAGGCGAGCAGATAAAGGTCGATAACTACTTGCGCGGTGTCTGGGCTGGACATGAGTCTGACGCCGAACTCCATGAGTGATTGCTCGGCGAGAAACAGAGTATTCGCTGTGTACACGGAGAAAAGCAGCAGCGCGAAAAGTGCAACATAAGGTCGTTTCATTTTTACCTCCCTGGACTGGTTCGATGGTCAGTAGAGGTAGGCTATTGAAATGGCCATCATGGACTCAATGACCTCTGAGGTCATCGACGCCGCTCCCCCGGAATGCCAGAGTCAATGCATGAACAGTCGACCCTTTACTCCAGCAGCGCCGCCAGCCTCAGCCGGTGCGCAACTGCGTCACTTGCGCCAACAGGCCGGACTGAGTCAATTGGATTGCGCACTGATAACAGGGATATCTCAGCGTCACCTAAGCTGCATCGAGACGGGGCGCGCCAAGCCAAGCCCTGGCACTCTGCATAACTTACTGGCTGCCTTGGATGTGCCTCTGGAACAATGCAACGGCATCTTCCTCGCCAGTGGCTACGCCCCTCGCTACGAAACGACACCGCTCACGTCGTCGTCAATGGAAGTGGTGCGTGATGCCATTGATCACATCCTCCGTGCCAATAATCCCGCTCCGGCGATTGTGCTCAATGCTCAATGGGACATCCTTGCAGCCAACGCCAGCGCGGGTGTCCTGTTCGATCTGGTGGGTCTTGCCAGGGATGTCGCAGATGGACTCAATCTCTTGGTGACACTGCTGCAACCCGGCGGCTTGGGCGACCATCTGAGCAACGCCGAGGAAATAAGATTAGTGGCCTGGCAACGGGCGTCTCGGGAAGCCTTGAACAATCCCGCACTGGCTGGGATTCTGAAGAGTCTGCCGACTCCACACAGCGCTTCGGCGCTGGCTGACGATCTGCCTCCGTTGTTATTGACGCAGGTCGAGTCGCCCCATGGCGAGCTGACGTTCATGTCAACATTCACCACTTTTGGCATGCCGCTCGACATCACGATGAGCTCGTTGCGTATCGAGCATCTCATTCCTGCCGACGCCAAGACCTGGAAGGTCATGACCAAGGCGTACGAGCAGACGCAACGCTAACGATTTCAGGGAAGAAAACATGCAACCGACACTCAATCTCAACTTTCAGAAAATGCACGCCAATGGCGACGATTTTGTCATCGTCGATTCGCGAAACTCGCCCAGTCCGGTGACCAGTGCGATAGCCCGGCGGATGGGGGATCGGAACCGCGGCGTGGGCTTCAATCAACTCGCGGTGCTGCTCGATTGTGACGATGCCGATGCGCGGGTGATGTTCTGGAACGCAGATGGCTCCGCGCTGGATGTTTGTGGCAGCGCGACGCGCGGGGTGGCGGACCTGCTCATGCGCGAAGCCAATGTTGCTTCGGTAGCGCTACGCACCAACCGTGGTCTGTTGATCTGCGAGCGTACGCCAAACGGCGACATTTGCGTCGACATGGGCGTGCCACTTTACGGCTGGTCGGACATTCCCCTGTCGCAGGACCTCGATTCCACCGTTTTGCCCCTCGCCGGTAGTCCAGCCGCGTGCAGCATGGGCAACCCGCATTGCACATATTTTGTCGACGATCTGGCTGACGTTGATATCGCCATTATCGGACCAGCCATCGAAACCCACCCGCTATTTCCACTCAAGACCAATGTTCATTTCGTCCAGGTCGTTGATCGCACGCATATCCGATTGCGCATCTGGGAGCGCGGGGCGGGCATTGCGCTGGGTTCAGGTTCTTGCTCGTGCGGCGCGGTTGTCAACGGAATCCGTCGTGGACTGCTGGATAGTACCGTCGAAGTTGAATGTGATGGCGGAAACGTGACGGTGCAATGGGATGGCGTGAGTTCGGTCTTTCTGATCGGGCCGGTGGAGGCAAGTTTCTCAGGGACAATGAGTCAAGCTTGAATGGGCAGGTGCTTGAACCCCGAGCCGATTTCTGTGGCAGCGAGCCTGCTCGCGAAGGCGGCAGCTGCTTCCGTACATGATCTTACAGGTACACGCTTCGTGGCGAGGGCGCTTGCTCCCGCTCGACGGCGTAGCCGTCGTAGACCGGTGGATGCAGTTCGTCTGGAAGAACGTTTGGGGCGGCTTTGCCGCCCAGCGGGAGCAAGCTCCCTCGCCACCAGGACCATGGAGATTTGCATCATGTTTCCATGATCCTGAGCCACGGCCAGCGAGCCTGATAGCTTCCCGCTTTCTCAACGAACAAATCCGGCTGGGGATTTTTTGGATTGATACGGAGAATGCCTTGCTCTACGTCAGCCAGGCCGTAAGGCGCATAGACTTCACCGGTTTCAACATCCAGTCCGATACAGGTCCCCGCAATCAAATAACGATCAACACCATCCTTGGCCGACTGAAGCTGAGGATACGACTTGCCAAACCGCTGACCGTACCAAAGGTGGACGCGAGCCTGGTTCTTGATCTCGATGCTGACGTCGAGGTCCTGGAAGAGTTGCCGGGCGGCGTTGATCACTTCATTCTCGGCTTCCCAGGACGGGTCCGGATCGAAGTAAAAAACATCGTAATCCTTGACACCCCAAGCGGGCGCTTGCTGCGTTTGATGATTCCAGACGGCCTGGAACATGCAGCCAGCGGTAAGCATGGATTGATCCAGGCCGAGCGAAGGCAGTCGCGCGGTGATTTGCGCGTTGATGGGGTTGGTCATTGCTATCCTGACCAGGCTTTCGGCCGTCAGCGTCACAGGTATCCCTTTTGAAAATCGACCCAGGCTGGCGCCTGACCTTACCGCAACTGCAAGTTTCGAACAGGAACACCCATGAATTTTTTCAAGAAGCTCTTCGGTTCATCCAAAGCCCCTGAAACCCAGGACGCGCAGCCAACGCCGCAGACCCAGGAGCTCGGCGACCTGACCGAGGCAGAAACAGCCAATCTGGCCATCCGGGAAGCTGGTGAAGCGTGCCTGGATCGTCATTGGCGCGCTGTCGGCACCGTCGAGCGGGATGTCCTTGCCTATATGATCAGTCCAACCTTTTCCGGTGGCCCTTATTGGCCCTCCACCCGCCAGGCCTACCGCGTGGTTCGCCGTGGGGCCACGATCATTCTCGCCACGGAAGGCCTGTCGGATCCGTTCGATGATACGGAAGGAATGGGCAACGGTTTCGAAATGGAGCTGTTCGTCGAAACTGCGGATATACCCGAGCACGCCTATGGCCCCGTGGGTGAGGTCGATCCTTTCAAGCGCAGCTGGGCGTTCGAACTTGTGGAGCATGTTGCCAGGACGGTCGCCGACGCTGGCGGCATCACGCACCAGCTTGATCAGTACGGGGCGCTGTCCCTGGAGATTCCCGGGTTCGGTCAATCGCACCATATGAGTGAGCAATTGCCCAAGCTCTTCGTAACGGATGATGATTGCACTGGGGTCCTGCTGGGAGGCCCGGAGCCGGATTTCTCTACTCGAGTGGAGGACATGCCCTTGTCACCGGTCAGATTGGTGCCGGTGGTGTTGATCACCGCGGCGGAGTTGGATTACGTGCGTTCCGGTGGGCGAGCGGCGCGGGAGGATCTGGTGAGCCGTTTGCAGAAGGCGGGCGTCGGACATATGAGCAGCCTGCATCGGGCGAGTGTGGTGTGAGTCGGATGGGCTCGGACGAAAAGCTTGAAGTTGCGTATTGACATATCTAAAAATCTCGATATCCTCGGCGTCATGGAATTGATCGAAATATTCAAAGCGCTCTCGAACCCTACACGCCTTCAGATCCTGAAAGGTCTGAAGGACCCCGCAAAGAACTTCCCTCCGCAGGATGAAGGTGACGTTCATACGGTGGGAGTCTGCGTCAGCAGTATTCAGGAAGGTATCGGACTGTCGCAGTCGACGGTGTCCGGTTATCTTGCGACGTTGCAACGAGTGGGGTTGGTCGAAGTCAGGCGCATCGGTCAGTGGACTTACTACAAGCGCAATGAAGCAGCCATCAGCGCGCTTGCGGAGATCATAGGGACAGAACTGTAATTTTTTTGCCACAGCATATCGAGATATCTCGATATCCCTTTTTATCGATACGAGGATTTTGCAATGAAAGCGATGGTACTCAAGTCATTTGGCGGGTCGGGTTCGTTCGAGCTTCGCGATGTGCCCAAGCCTGTGCCGCAGACAGGACAAGTCCTGGTCCGGGTACATGCAACCTCCATCAATCCGTTGGATTACCAGGTTCGACGCGGCGACTATCCCGACCTGGTGCAACTGCCGGCCATTACCGGCCACGATGTATCGGGCGTTGTCGAAGAAGTTGGGCCAGGGGTGACAAACTTCGCTCCGGGCGATGAAGTCTGGTACACCCCGCAAATATTCGACGGGCCAGGAAGTTATGCCGAGTACCACGTCGCTGCCGAGAGCATCGTCGGGAAGAAGCCAGCCTCGCTGAGCCATCTTGAGGCGGCGAGCCTGACCCTGGTTGGCGGGACGGTATGGGAAGCATTGATCGTGCGTGCGGCGCTCAGAGTGGGAGAAAGCATTCTGATACACGGCGGCGCGGGAGGCGTCGGCCATGTAGCGATCCAGTTGGCAAAAGCCATGGGAGCACAGGTGTTCACCACCGTGCGCGAGGCAAACGCCGAGTTCGCACGCAGCATGGGCGCCGATGTGATCATCGACTACGAAAAACAGGATTATGTTGAAGCCGTCATGCGAGAAACGGGTGGCCGCGGTGTGGATGTCGTGTTCGACACCATCGGCGGCAACACATTGTCACGCAGCCCTGACGTGCTCGCACAACTTGGCCGCGTCGTCACGATCGTCGACATTTCACAGCCACAGAATGTCGTTCAGGCCTGGGGCAAGAACGCGAGTTATCACTTCGTTTTCACCAGACAGAACCGCGGCAAACTCGATGAGTTGAGCGCATTGGTAGCGCGGGGTCTGCTGCGGCCACATGTCGGCGCCGTCTATTCGCTGGCCGACATCGGGCTCGCCCATGCCCGGCTGGAAAGTCCAAACAATGGCATTCGAGGAAAAATCGCGATCGCAGTCGAGCCGTCGCTCATCGCGTAATGCGCTTTTTCAACCGCTTGAGTCATTTTCGAGGTACGCCATGATTTACGAGATCGCTCTGCTCCCGGTTCACAAAGAATGCATTGAAATGTTCAGACGAGCATTTGCCGAGGTCGCCCCTTTGCTCACCCGAGCAAAGGGCTACGGCGGCCATTTGCTGGCGCAAGGGATTGAAACTCCCGAGCAATTCAACCTGATCGTGCGATGGCAATCGCTTGAGCATCACACACCGGGTTTCGAAGAAAGTGAAGACCATCGAGTGTTCATGCTGGGCTTGGAGGAATACTTTTCTGCAGAACCGAGGGTCTACCACATCGAGGGGGCGGCTTTTTTTATCGGTGAAGGTGCTGATCCAGGCGGCGCCGTCAGCCGGGGAATCTAAGCCGATCCCCATTCTCCGAGTGTCCGGTCCCTTTCAGCCCGGCCCATCCGACAATCCAATCGCGCATTCTCACGTGACGCGGGATAATACGGCTCAGCTTGGGGTCACAAGCGTTTCCCCCCTCGTTGGGATTGGCGGTTGAGCAAGGATCGAAAGCAATGACAGATTGGCTCCAGAGCTACGGAGAAATGGCTGAACGGGTCCGCCGCCATGACTGGGACAGCACGCCACTCGGGCCGCCCGCGCAATGGCCCGATGTGCTGAAGACGACCGTGGCGCTGAGCCTGGCTTCGCATTTCCCTCAGGCCATCGTCTGGGGACCGGACTTGATCACGTTATACAACGATGCGTTCATGCCCATTCTCGGCAGCAAACCCGAGGCGCTGGGGCGGCCGTTCAATGAGGTCTGGCGGGAGGCCTGGAGCGAGATCGGCCCTATCGTGGGGGCGGCTTTTGATGGGCAGGCGACGTTTATCGAGAACTTTCCCCTGGTGATCGAGCGCGGTGGTGGTCCTGAACAGGCCTATTTCACCTTCTGCTACAGCCCTATTCGCGACCAGTTCGGCAAAGTGGTGGGCATGCTCGACACGGTCACCGAGACCACTGCGACCGTATTCATGACCCAGCGCCTGGCGGTGCTCGATGCAATCGGCAGCGCCGTGGCGAATGCCACCGATCCACAGGCGATCATGGCGGCCACCGCCCGGATCCTGGCGGCGCACCTCAACCTGTCCAACTGCGCATACGCAGACATGGACGAAGACGAGGACGGCTTTACGATTCGCGGCGATTGGGCCCGGGCCGGGTCGCCGAGTATCGTCGGGCACTACCGACTGGCGGATTTCGGTCGGCTGGCGGTCGCCAACCTGGGCGCCGGCAAGCCGCTGGTGATCAGTGACAACCTCGCGGAGCTGGCACCGGAGGAGGCGGCAGCGTTCCAGTCGATCGGTATTGCGGCGACTATTTGTGTTCCGTTGATCAAGAATGGACGGTTGACCGCCCTGATGGCCATCCACGATAAAACGCCCCGGATCTGGTCGTCCAACGATCTGGCGCTGCTGCTGGAAGTCACCGAGCGATCCTGGGCGCACATCGAACGTGCTCGGGCGGACGCGGCCGTGCGTGAAGGCCTTGCCGCCCTGGCCGAACTGAACGCAACGCTGGAGCAACGGGTCGAGGAGCGCACTACACGATTGAGGCAGACCGAAGCGGCGCTGCACCAGTCGCAGAAACTCGAAGCCATCGGCCAGCTCACCGGCGGCGTGGCCCACGATTTCAACAATCTCCTGACGATCATCCGCTCCTCTGTCGATTTCCTGCGCATGCCTAACCTGTCCGACGAGCGCCGCCAACGCTACATGACCGCCGTTTCCGAGACGGTGGAACGTGCTTCGAAGCTGACCAGCCAATTGCTGGCGTTTGCCCGGCGCCAGCCGTTGACGCCGGAAATCATCGACGTGCGCAAGCAGGTACAGAGCCTCGGCGACATGCTGGAGACCGTGACCGGGGCGCGAATTCACGTCAAGGTCGAATTGTGCGAGCAGCCCTGTTACATCCGCGCCGACCTGAGCCAGTTCGAAACGGCGTTGATCAACATGGCCCTGAACGCCCGGGACGCGATGAACGGCCAGGGAACGCTGTGGCTACGGCTCAATTGCGGTGCAGGCATGCCGCCGATCCGCGGCCATTCCGGGGCAGGGCAGGCGTTTGCCGCGATTGCCCTGGAAGACACCGGTACGGGTATTGCGCCGGAGGCACTTGAACACATCTTCGAACCGTTCTTCACCACCAAGGAGGTGGGCAAGGGAACGGGGTTGGGATTGTCCCAAGTGTTCGGTTTCGCAAAACAGTCCGGTGGCAATGTCGATGTCTCGACCGTGGTCGGAAAGGGCAGCGTATTTACCTTATATCTTCCGGAGGTGGAGCCCGAGGAGCAGCATGAACCCGAGGGAGAGGAAAACTCTCTGCTGGTGCTGGAAAAAGGCCGGCGCCGGGTATTGGTCGTGGAGGACAATCTGGAGGTGGGGCGCTTTGCCAACCAGATCCTGCAAGACCTCGGATACGAAACGGCCTGGGCGACCAATGCCGAACAGGCGCTGGAAATGGTCGGCCCGGATGCGATGGCGTTCGACGCGATATTTTCCGACGTGGTCATGCCGGGCATCAGTGGCATTGCCCTTGCCAGGCAACTGCGCCAGCGCCGCCAGGATCTGCCGGTGGTGCTGACCTCCGGCTACAGCGAGGAGCTGGCCCACAGCGGGCATGAAGGTTTCGCGTTTTTGTCCAAGCCTTACTCGGCCGATCAGGTTTCCCGGGTTTTAAACCAGACGCTGTTGGGCTCGGACTGAGTTGTTTCGGTTTTGAAACAACGCTTACCCGTTCGTCGGCGAGGCGGCCCCTTGAATCATTGGTCTGTTGATGACCGGCTAGTCTCAATTCGAAGGTCGGTATTTTCAGGCAATTGGTTATTGCCGGTATCGGCTCGATGAAAGGGGAAAAATGCGATGGGAGCACCGTACAGCGAGGAGAACGGAGCCGCGTATCCGATCAATGAAGGGTTGCAGTGTGGGCAATCGGCCTATCGGTCGGATTTTGGTGACGAGCCAATCAAGTCAATCCGGACCAGGGTGGCCAAGGTGCCGCGGGGCGAGAAGGCCAAGTTCTTGCCCAGGGTCCCGCTCAGCAAATAACCGCCGTGGCCAGGGGGCATGCTCGCGCTCGGGCGCGATGGGATTGCGGTGCAATCCAGCGGGAGCAAGCTCCCTCGCCACGGGGAATTTCAGCGTTTGTATAAATATCTTTTTATCTTTTTTCGACTGACGTTTTCTTTCACGTTTCTTTCACAAGCAGGCGCGTAGTCTGAGCTCATCCGTTAGAAAGCAGTACCTGCCCGTTTCCCCAGCGGGCTTTTTTTTGCCTGTCATAAAACTACCCCTGCGTTTGTTGTCGAACCGTCATGGCTGACACGGTTTGGCGTACACTCGCGCCAGCGCGCACCGGCCATCTCTCCCCGATGCGGCATTCTTGAGGTTTTTATCATGCGTTTGACTTTGTCCACCTTGGTGCTTGGGCTTGTGGTCGCTCAGGGCGCGATGGCCGCTGGCGACGGTACCGCTGCGGTTGGCGGTGGCTTGGGCGGTGTCCTGGGGAACGTGGTCGGCCAGCAGATGGGCGGCAGCACAGGCGCGGCGATTGGCGCCGGTGTCGGCGGTGCAGCCGGCAGTGCGGTCGGGGCTCGCAAGGGCAGCCGTACGGAAGCGGCCATCGGCGGTGGCCTGGGATCGGCCGGTGGTTCGATTGTTGGCAATCGCCTGGGCGGGTCCACGGGCTCGACGATCGGCGCGGGCGTCGGTGGGGCGGCAGGCGGCGCATTGGGCAGCAACCTGTCCAACGATAACGACGGACATTCCAAAAGCAAGAAGCACAAGCACAAGCGAAAGCATCGCTGAGCGAATGCATGAATAAAAAAACCCGGCCCCGTGCCGGGTTTTTTCATATTGGCTATTTCCCGGAACGTTTACCTCGCCATCGCCTCGAATTGATACACCCACTTGCATTGTGAGTTATGCCATGACCCCGGAAACCGAAGGCAAGGAAGAAAAAGGCCCCTCGGGCGTCCCGTTCATCAATGATCCAGGCGTCAACGACCCGGGCAACGAAGATCCCGGTTCCCTGATGGATGACGCCCAGGTGCCCTTGATCGAGGATGAAGAAACCGAAGTTGAGGATGAATCCTACGATTGAGCCTTCCAGCCCAAACTGCACGACCAGGAGATTGTTATGACTGCCGACTCGCCTGTTCCCGACGACGATGAAACCCCGGAATATCCGTTGCCTTCGCCAACCGACTCATTGAGCCGCGATCAGCGTCCACCTGATGACGATTCTGGAGTTGAGCAGGTGCCAAGCGAAGATGAAGACGTCGAGGCGGCGCCGGACGATCCCGATATTGCCGGTGATGATGCTTCCGGCAAGCCAAGCTGAAGAGCAGTTCCGTCCGTCCGGTTGTCGGCACCATCAGTCAATGATGGTTGCCACACATCAGGTAGCTATCTGAAAAGGAGACTTATCATGATGAAGCCAAACATGACCGCGCTGGCGTTGGCCGGGATTCTGTCGGCCAGCTCGTTGGCGGCTTTCGCCCAATCCGACAGCGCGCCCGTGGACAAGGGAGGCATGCCGCCCTCTACCCAGATGGACGCCGGCTCCACCACCGAGAAAGCCGGTAACGCTCTGCCACCCGGTTCCGTGGGAGGAGGCAATGGCGGCGACGCCAGCGGCAGCAGCACCAGCCCGGGGACCGGGAGTGGCTCCACCAGCGGTGGCAGCACGATGGGCGGCGGTTCTTCCGGCTCAAGTAGTGGAACCGGTAGCAGCAGCAGTAGCGGTGGCAGCTCCAGCGGCGGCGGATCGGGCTCCGGCTCAGGCGGCTCCGGCGGCTAATACATGACCCTCTGCTGATCATCCAATCTGTTCGTGGCGAGGGAGCTTGCTCCCGCTGGGCGCCAAGCGTCCCTGAAACGTAGTCAACTGCCGCCCGGCCAAGGCGCGGCCGATCCCTCGCCACCTCTTGAAAATTTCCCATTGCCTGCGCCAAGCACGGCTCGTTATTCTGCTGAATCCTTTAAGGCGAACACGCTGCGCTGGCCGCACCTGAGCCATCCCTGGAATGTTGTGTTGATAACGGATCAGATGCGATGAATGCACCGCTGAAAAAGTTTGGACCGATCAAGGCTGTGATTTTCGATATGGATGGCCTGCTGCTGGACACCGAGGGTATCTACACCGAGGTCACCTCCATCATCGCCGAGCGCTACGGGCGCACGTTTGACTGGAGCGTCAAGCAGAACATCATCGGGCGGGGCGCCGGGGACCTGGCGCGCTACGTGGTGCAGGCGCTGGAGCTGCCGATCACCCCGGAGGAATTTCTGGTGATTCGTGAGCCGCTCATGCGTGAACGTTTCCCCCACGCCCTGGCGATGCCCGGCGCGGAGGAATTGGTGCGGCATCTCAAAGCCCATGACGTGCCGATTGCGGTGGGAACCAGTTCGTCGCGTCAGTCGTTCGAACTGAAAACCACCCTGCACCGGGATTGGTTCGCGCTGTTCGACTTCATTGTTACCGCCGATGACCCCGAAGTGGGAGCGGCGAAACCGGCGCCGGATATCTTCCTCACCGCCGCCCGTCGCCTGGGTGTCGCGCCGGCGGATTGCCTGGTCTTCGAGGATTCCCCGTTTGGTGTGACGGCGGCGAAGGCGGCAGGCATGACGGCTATTGCGATTCCCGACTCGGCCATGGCCGACGAAAAGTACAGCCATGCCGACGCCATTATCCGTTCGCTCAAGCTGTTCCAGCCAAGCCTGTGCGGTTTGCCGGAACTGGAGTGGGCCTGAAAAAGGGCTGCTGCGCCCGAAAGCGTTGAAGCAGCCCAGCGGGAGCAGGCTCCCGCGCGGCGTGGGTCAGGCGCCGAAACCACCGTCGATTGTCAGGCTGGCCCCGGTGATATAGGCCGCTTCCGGACTCGCGAGGTAGGCGACGAAGCTGGCGATTTCTTCCACCGTGCCATAACGGCCTACCGCCATGAGCTCCATCAGGCTGGAGGCGAAATCGCTATCCGCCGGGTTCATGTCAGTGTCCACCGGGCCGGGCTGAACATTGTTGACGGTGATGCCGCGTGGGCCCAGGTCGCGAGCCAGGCCTTTGGTCAGGCCCACCAGCGCGGATTTGCTCATGGCGTAGGTGGCGCCGCCAGCGAAGGGCATGCGGTCGGCATTGGTGCTGCCGATATTGATGACTCGGCCCCCTTCGCTCATATGCCGTGCGGCTGCCTGGGTGGCGACAAATACGCTGCGCACGTTGATGGCGAGAGTCTGGTCAAAATCTTCCAGCTTGAATTCATCCAGCGGCGCCAACGCCAGGATGCCCGCGTTGTTGACCAGGATGTCCAATCGGCCAAAGGCGTCGACGGTGGCGGCGACGGCATTGCGGATGGCGTCGGCATCGGCGCTGTCGGCCTTGATTGCCAGGGCCTTGCCGCCGGCGGCGGTGATGCTGTCCTGCAGTTCTTCAGACTTGGCGCCAGAGCTGACGTAGGTGAAGGCCACGGCCGCGCCTTCTGCGGCAAGGCGTTTGACAATGGCGGCGCCGATGCCGCGGGAACCGCCTTGGACCAAGGCGACTTTGCCACTCAATGTTTGCGTGCTCATGCGGGTGTTCTCCAAAGGTGCCGGGGCGAGATGCCGCGGTTGATGGGGTGAGTATCAAGACTAGGCCATCGGCTGTGTAGACCGTCATTGATATAGTCTGTGTAAACCAAAAGTTTAGAGTGGGCGTCATGGAGAGTTTCAGCAGTATCGAATGTTTTGTCCGCAGCGCCGAGGTCGGCAGCTTCGCCGAGGCCGCACGCCGCTTGAGCCTGACCCCGGCGGCGGTAGGCAAAAGCGTCGCCAAGCTTGAAGCGCGCCTGGGCGTTCGGCTGTTCCAGCGCAGCACTCGACGCCTGGCCTTGACCGAGGCCGGCCAACTGTTCCTGCGGGAAGTGGGCAGCAGTTTTAATACCATCCAGAACGCCGTCGCCAACTTGGCCAGCGCCGGCGGGCAGCCAGCCGGCACGCTGAAGGTGAGCATGGGCACGGCGTTCGGCCGGTTGTATATCGTGCCGTTGCTGGGGGAGTTTTTACGCCGATACCCGGCAATCAACCCGGACTGGCATTTCGATAACCGTCAGGTGGACCTGATCGGCCAGGGTTTCGATGCCGCCATCGGCGGCGGCTTCGAGCTGCCCCAGGGCGTCGTGGCGCGCAAATTGACGGTGGCCCATCGGGTGCTGGTTGCGTCCGGACAGTACCTGCAAAACCATGCCGCCGTCGTTGAGCCGCAGGATCTGGGGCAACATCAGGGAATCCTGATCCGCTCACCGCAGACAGGGCGTATCCGTTCCTGGCAACTGACCAGCCGCAACCGCGAACACAGCCCGCTGACACTCAAGGCGCAAATGACCATGAGTGACTCGGAAGCCGCCTGCATCACCGCAGCCCAAGGGCTGGGCATTGCCCTGGTGAGCATGCCGTTTGCCGTGCCGTTCCTGGACAGCGGCGCACTGCAACGGGTGCTGCCGGACTGGTACGTCGACGATGGCAACATCTCGATCTACTACGCCGAGCACAAACTGCTGCCGGGCAAGACCCGGGCGTTCGTGGATTTCATCATCGAGCAGTTTGCCGAGCAGGGGCTGGCGCAGCGGTTCAGTGCTGTTTGAGCCTGGCTGGGAGTCGAGTCGCCCTCATTCGCGAGCAGGCTCGCTCCCACACTGGTTCCGTGGTGGCCGCACCTTTTGTGGCCCGCAAAAATCCAATGTGGGAGCGAGCCTGCTCGCGAAAGGGGCAACGCAGTCTAAAGCCGCAAACTCACCGCCCAAACCGCCCCGGCCAGCCAATGATGGTCTTCGGTCGCGGAGTCGCATAAGTGCGCACTTTCGACGTGGACAACCCCAGCCGCACCAGCGACTCGGCAATCGTCACCGCCGCCGTCACGCCATCGACCACAGGCACTCCGGTGCGTTGACGAATCTGCTCATCCAGCCCGGCCATGCCGCCGCAACCCAGGCAGATCACTTCGGCCTTGTCCTGGCTGACGGCGAGTTCCGCCTGGTGGACGATGGCTTCAACCGCCCGCTGCGGGTCTTGCTCAAGTTCCAGCACCGCCAGGCCACTGGCCCGGACTGAGGCGCAGCGGTCGAACAGGCCGGAAAGCTTGAGCCGGTCCTCGATCAGCGGCACCGTGCGGTCCAGGGTGGTGACTACCGAGTAGGCATGACCAAGAAACATGGCCGTGCTGGCGCCGGCGTCGGTGATGTCCACCACTGGCACGTTGAGTAGTTCCTGCAGTCCTTCCCGACCGTGTTCGCCGTAGCCGGCCTGGATTACCGCGTCGAACGGCTGGTCGTAGGACATCACCCGGTCCATCACGGCAATGGCGGCCAGGTAGCTTTCAAAATTGCCTTCGATCGAGTCTGCCCCGAAATGCGGCGTGAGCCCGATGATCTCGGTTCCCGGCGCGGCAACGGCCTGGGCCTGGCGCGCGATGGACTGAGTGATGGACTCGGTGGTGTTGACGTTGACGATGAGAATTCGCATGAGTGGTCCTTTTTTCAGCGTAACGGTAGATGGCCCGAATCCCCGGGCCTTTCGAACAATCAATGGCTGACGTTATCCACGGCAATGGACTCACCGCTGACGTCCTCGTAATACCCCTCGCGCTTGGCAACGATCAGGTACAGCAGCCCTGCAATCGAAGCGCCAATCAGCCAGGAGAACGGAGAAATACTGTCGAAGCCGGGCACCAGCGCCAGGACAATCGCGATCAGCGCCGCTGGAATGAACGCCGCTACCGCCCGCAGGTTGACCCCATTGCTGTAGAAATACGCACCGTTTGGGTCCTCGCTGTAGAGTTGCGGCACGTTGATGCGGCCTTTTCGCAGCAACCAGTAGTCGACCATGATCACGCCGTACAGCGGCCCGAGTAGGGCGCCGAGACCGGAGAGGAAATACACGATCACCAGCGGGCTGTTGTAGAGGTTCCACGGCAGGATCAGCACGGCAATGGCGGCGCTGATCAGCCCGGCACGACGGAAGTTCAGGTACCTGGGCGCCAGGTTGCTGAGGACGAAGGCCGGGGCGACGAAGTTGGCCATGATATTCACCGCCACGGTGACGATCAGGAACGCCAGGCAACCGAGCACCAGGAAAAAGGTGTTGGGAATCGAGGCGATGACCTGGGTCGGGCTCTCGATGACCTGGCCATTGATCTGGAACTGCGCACCGCACAACAGGATGGTGATGGCGGCAAATACCAGAATATTCACCGGCAGGCCCCAGAAATTTCCGACGACGATTGTCCGCCGGCACGGCGAAGAGCGAGCGAAATCGCAGAAGTTGAGGATCAACGTGCCATAGATCGCCAGCCACAGCGCACCACCGGCGAATATGTTGCGCCACATCTCACCGCCGGCCAGCGGCTCGCGGATCGACCAGGCAATCGTCGCACCGGCCTGGAAGTACATCCAACCGGCCAACGCCGCGACGGTCACCAGGATGACCGGGCCGGCGAAGCCTTCATAGCGCCGCACGGTTTCCATGCCATAGGCCAGGATCATCAGTTGCACGAACCAGATGGCGACGAAGCATACCCAGCCCAGGCTCGACAGCCCGAGGATCGAGTTCTGATCATAATCGGCAAAGCCCGGATGAATCGCCACCAGCAGCACCCGAAACACCACGGACGCCAGGTAAGTCTGGATACCAAACCAGGCAATTGCGATGACGGCCCTGATCATTGCGGGAATCTGCGCACCGTGTATGCCAAAACTGATCCGGCTGATGACCGGAAACGGCACGCCGGTCTTCTGCCCCATATAGCCGGACAGATTCATGAAGCCGTACACCAGCGCCGCGCCGATCCCCAGCGACAGTAGAATCTGCCAACCGCCCAGTCCCAAGGCATACAGGCCGATGGCGAATGAATAATTGGCAATGTTATGCACGTCGTTGGTCCACAGCGCGAAGATGCTGTAGCGGCCCCAGCGTCGCCCTTCGGCTTTGGTGGGCGCGAGGTCCTTGTTGTGTAGCCTTGGACTCAAGGTGAGAGGGGCCGCGGGTTGTTCATTCAGGGCAGCGGTTGGGGAGGGCAGATCCAGCGCGATGTTATTGGAAAGACTTGTACGCATTCCGGCAGGCTCCTGACTCTCAGGCCACGCTGACTGTGCTTGAGCGCGAGGCTCGGCAGATCTTCGTCGCGGCGGTGAGCATCATTGGTTACGGGGCATCTGCAGCCTGTACGGGATAGGGCGCTTCAGGCTTGCGGATCGAAAAGTGTGTGTATGTTTTTGTATTGTTGTATACAAAACACTTGTCGAGTTAAGCCAGATATATGCCACTTGCGAGTCTAGCTTTGGCGTCGTTAATTTCGTTTCGTTATGTTTTACGAGTAAATTACTGAAATGCTGGAAGTTAAAACTGACCGTTCGAACAGGTATTTATTTTGGGGGGCGAGCGCCAACGGGAAGGAAAGCAGGCAGCGCGCAAGGGTGCCTGTAACTTTTAGGGGCATTAAAACCAGAGGTGCACACAAAAATGCCACCTGAGGTGACATTTTTGTGTACATAGCTGCGGCGGGATCAAACGGTCTTGGATTTGGCGATGATATTGCCAGCGTGCAGCCCGCATTCTTTTTGCGTGGCTTCTTCCCACCACCAGCGGCCTTCGCGCTCGTGCTGGTTCGGCAGGACAGGGCGGGTGCAGGGCTCACAGCCGATGCTGATGAAACCGCGCTCATGCAGGCTGTTATAAGGCAACTCCAGCATGCGGATATAACCCCAGACTTCCTCGCTGGTCATCTGCGACAACGGGTTGAATTTGTACAGCGTGCGCTCCGGCGTGGAGAACGCCGTGTCGATTTCCAGCACGGCCACCTGGCTGCGGGTGCCCGGGCTCTGGTCGCGGCGCTGACCGGTAGCCCAAGCGCGGACATCGGTCAGTTTGCGGCGCAGCGGCTCGATCTTGCGGATGCCACAGCATTCACCGTGACCGTCCTTGTAGAAGCTGAACAGGCCTTTTTCCTTCACGAAAGGGTCCAGTTTCGTATGGTCGGGCGAGATCAGTTCGATATCGATCTTGTAATGCTCGCGCACTTGTTCAATGAAACGATAGGTTTCCGGGTGCAGGCGACCGGTGTCGAGGCTGAACACCTTGACGTTCTTGTTCAGCTTCCAGGCCATGTCCACCAGCACGACGTCTTCAGCGCCACTGAAGGATATCCACAGGTCGTCGCCGAATTCGGCAAAGGCCAGCTTGAGGATGTCCTGCGGGGACTTGTTGGCATAGGTCGTGGCGAGTTCCACGACATCAAACGATGGGCTCATCAGGGCGGTTTCCTACAGGTCGGTGGCGCTGGGCGCTCTATATGGGGCTGATGGTAACAAAAGCTGCCGGGGCTGGCGCGCTCCTGTGCGTTGCGCGGGCTTCGGCGAATGGCTAGAGTCGGCAGTCCTTTTGTTCGCTCAACCGATAAACATCAAAAAATGGGAGTGTCTCGTGGAAATTGCCTGTCTCGACCTGGAAGGTGTGCTGGTCCCGGAGATCTGGATCGCCTTCGCTGAAAAAACCGGGATTGACTCCCTCAGGGCAACCACTCGGGACATTCCCGACTACGACGTGCTGATGAAGCAACGGTTGCGCATCCTGGATGAGCATGGCCTGAAGCTCTCCGACATTCAGGAAGTCATCGCTACGCTCAAGCCGCTGGATGGCGCCATCGAGTTCGTCGACTGGCTGCGCGAGCGCTTCCAGGTGGTGATTCTTTCCGACACGTTCTACGAATTTTCCCAGCCGCTGATGCGTCAGCTGGGCTTCCCGACGCTGCTTTGCCATCGTCTGGTTACCGACGACAGCGGACGGGTGACCGGCTATCAATTGCGTCAGAAAGATCCGAAGCGCCAGTCGGTCCTGGCCTTCAAGAGTTTGTACTACCGAGTAATTGCCGCCGGGGATTCCTACAACGACACGACGATGCTGGGCGAAGCCGATGCCGGGATTCTGTTCCATGCGCCGGAAAACGTGATCCGTGAGTTCCCGCAGTTTCCGGCGGTGCATACATTTGCCGAGTTGAAGCAGGAATTCATCAAGGCCTCGAACCGCCCCCTGAGCCTGTAAACCCAACCCTAAATGTGGGAGCGAGCCTGCTCGCGAAAGCGGTATCTCAGTCGCCATCAATGTTGGCTGAACCAGCGCTTTCGCGAGCAGGCTCGCTCCCACAGGGTTATGCGTCAGGTCCGGGATTGTTCAGAGGTTCTGCAAGGTTTGCAGCAAGACCCTCACCTTGGTCATCGACTCCTGATATTCCGCCTGCCAATCCGAATCCGCGACGATCCCGCCGCCACCCCAGCAACATACTTGCCCGTCCTTGACCAGCAAGCTGCGGATGGCGATGGAGCTGTCCATCTCCCCGCGCACATCGAGGTACAGCAACGAGCCGCAATACAGACCGCGTCGGGTCGGTTCGAGCTCGTCGATGATCTGCATGGCACGGATCTTCGGCGCGCCGGTGATCGAGCCGCCGGGAAAGCTGTCGGCGATCAGGTCCAGGGCGTCCTTGTCGTCCGCCAGTTCGCCAGTCACGCTGCTGACCAGGTGATGGACGTTCGGGTAGCTTTCCAGGCTGAACAATTCCGGCACCCGCACCGAGCCGATGCGGCAGGTGCGGCCCAGGTCGTTGCGCAGCAAGTCGACGATCATCAGGTTCTCGGCGCGGTCCTTGGGGCTGGCCAGCAGCTCGGCGGCGTGGGCCGCGTCGTCTTCGGGCGTCGTGCCGCGAGGGCGGGTGCCCTTGATCGGACGGGTTTCGACGTGACCTTCACTGACCTGGACGAAGCGTTCGGGCGACAGGCTCAGCACCGCACCGCCCTCCGGCAGGCTCTGGAAGCCGGAAAACGGCGTCGGGCAAGCCGCCCGCAGCGCCTGGTAAGCGGCCCACGCATCGCCCTGGCACGGCGCGCGAAAGCGTTGGGCAAAGTTGACCTGATAACAGTCGCCGGCCTGGATATACGCCTGGATACGCTCGAATGCCTGTCGATAGGCTTCAGCGTCGAGATCGGGCGCCATCGGGCCGTCCAGACTGAACGAGGAGAGAGGCACCGCGGTTAGCTGACTGAACAGCTCGATCAAGCGTTGGCGTTGGTTTTCGCCGCAATGGGGATGGAAGACCAATTGGCTTGTGCGAGTCTGGTGATCGGTGACCAGTGCCCAGTCGTACACGCCAAAACGCGCGTCCGGCAGTTGCAGATCGTCCTTGGCGCAGGACGGCAGGGCTTCGAGGCGTCGGCCGAAGTCGTAACTCAAATAACCGATCAGGCCACCGGCGAAGGGCAATTGCACGGTGGCTGGTAATTCGGCGTGGCCCAGTTGCGTCAGCTGTATCCGAAGACGTTGCAGGAAATCGCTGCCACTCTCTTCCGGCAATACCGCCAGTTGCTTCAGCGGCCAGGCGCTGAGCAAGTCATAACGCCCGCGCTCGGCGCTCGGCCGGCCACTGTCGAGCAGCACGCTGCCGGGGGCATGACGGATCGCCGCGAAATACTCGGCGGGGTTGGCGCGGTAGGGCAGAGGGTGTACGAAGCAGGTTGGCATGGGCGGGGCGGGTCGGCCGTTCAGGCGGGGTGGCGATTGTAATCCCCTGTAGGATTTGCTCCTAGGGGGATGTCGGTATTGAACATCTGAAGGCGCATGGAACCCGTGGCGAGGGAGCAAGCTCCCTCGCCACAGGGTTCAACTTTTGACCCTCGACTTTCTTCCCCCTTCAAACCTCAGCCTCACCCCTCAACCGGCGGAATATGCCCGAACAATTCCTGGGCAAACGCCACGCGCTCTTCCACGGTTTCGATGACGCCCCTGGCCTTGAGCTCTTCCAGGCGTGCTTCCACGGCGTGGGTGCGCAGGGTCAGGCCGCAGTCGTTGGCAATCTGGATGTTCAGCCCTGGGCGGGCGTTCAGTTCCAGGATCAACGGGCCTTTTTCCTGGTCCAGCACCATGTCGACGCCGATGTAGCCCAGCCCGCACAGTTCATAACAACCGGCGGCCAGTTTCATGAAGCCGTCCCAGTAGGGCAGTTGCACGCCGTCCACCGCGTTGGTGGTGTCGGGGTGCTTGGTGATGATGTTGTTCAGCCAGGTACCGCGCAAGGTCAGGCCGGTGGCGAGGTCGACGCCGACGCCGATGGCGCCCTGGTGCAGGTTGGCCTTGCCGCCGGACTGGCGGGTCGGCAAGCGCAGCATGGCCATCACCGGGTAGCCCATCAGCACGATGATGCGGATATCCGGTACGCCTTCGTAGCTGATGCTCTTGAAGATCTGGTCCGGCGTCACGCGGTACTCGATCAGCGCCCGGTCACGGTGTCCGCCGAGGGAATACAGGCCGGTGAGGATGCTGGAGATGTGATGCTCGATTTCCTCGTGGCTGATGATCTTCCCGGACACGGTTCGATAGCGGCCCTCGAAGCGGTCGGCAATAACGATGATGCCATCACCGCCGGCGCCCTGGGCCGGCTTGATGACGAAGTCGGTGCGTCCGCCGATGATCCCGTCGAGCTTGTCGATTTCCTTCTCGGTGGAGATCACTCCGTACAGCTCCGGCACATGAATGCCGGCCGCGATAGCCCGTTCCTTGGTGATGATCTTGTCATCGACGATCGGGTAAAGGCTGCGCTTGTTGTACTTGAGCACATAATCGGCGTTACGCCGGTTGATGCCCATGATGCCCCGGGCTTCCAGGGCCTTCCAGGTCTTCCAGAGGCCGAACATCAGGAATCAGCCTTGACGAAAGCCTTGAACCGCACCAGCTCGGTCAGGCGGTAGCCGCGATAACGACCCATGGCCAGCATGAAACCCACCAGGATCAGCAGGATCGCCGGGAACGTGAACACGAAGTACACCAGCTCCGGGACGCTCATGATCAGGTGCGCCAGGGACGCGGCGAACAGGGTGCCGATGGCGACTTTCATCGCATGGCCGGCGCCGCGCTCTTCCCAGGTGATGGACAGGCGTTCGATGGTCATGGTCAGGATCACCATCGGGAACAATGCCACCGACAGGCCACGCTCCAGGCCCAGCTTATGGCTGAACAGGCTGATGGCGGCGATCAGCACCACCACGAACGTCAGCACCACCGAAAGCCTCGGCAGCATTTGCAGCTTGAGATGCTCCAGGTAGGAACGCAGCGACAGGCCCAGGGTAGTGATCACCGTGAACAGGATGATGCCGAAGCCCAGTTGGGTTTCGCGGAAGGCCAGGGCGATCAGCACCGGGGTGAACGTCCCGAGGGTTTGCAGGCCGATCAGGTTGCGCAACACCAGGATCACCAGCACGCCGATCGGGATCATCACCATGATCATGAAGGTCTGCTGGGTTTGCAGCGGCAGGCCGTAGAGCGAGTATTCGAGGAAGTTGGCGTCGGTGTTCTCGTCCGTCAGCTTGGCCAGGCGAATGGCGTTCATTTCGCTGTTGTTCATGCTGAACGTGACGGTGGCTTTCTTGCCGCCATCGACGGTGATCAGGTTTTCATCGCCGGTCCACCACAGCAGGCGGTCGGTGGGCAGGCCTTGCTCGCCGGTGTCGGGGTTGAAGTACAGCCAGTCGGTGCCGTTGAAGCTGCGCAGCCACAGCTCGGGCGTCTGCGGCTGGTCGGCCACCAGGCGGATGGTGTGGACCTTCTCGACCGGCACGTGGGCAATGGACAGTACCAGTTCGACGATTCTGGCCTTGTTGCTCGAGGACGGGTCGCCGGCCAGCAACAGCTTGACGTTGTCGTCGTTGAGGTTGTTGACCCGCTTGATGGCTTCGCTGATGAACGTTTCGACGTCGGCCGAATGCTGGCGGATCGGTGCCAGCAGCGCTTCGGCGGCGAGTTTTTCCGGCCCTTCGACGGCGATGCTGTCGCGGAAGGTCGGGCCCTTGACCTTGGTTTTCTCGGCGCTGTAGCGCTTGGTCAGCACCAGGCGGTAATAAAGGGTCTGGTTGCCCTTGGCGCGCCGGGCCGACCACGTCACCTTGCGGTTGCCGTCGACCCGGTTCACCGCTACGCCGTAGTTGTTGGAGATGAAGCTCTCGTTGAGGCTGACGTAGTCGCGGCTCAGGGGCGGCACGAACATCTGGATCTTCACCGGATCCTTGGCGTTGGGCACGAACTCGACCTTGGCATCGATATTCCACAGGTCATCGGTGGCGTCTTCGGTCACCGGAATGCCGAGCACGAAAATCTGATAGGCCGTCACTGACAGGCCCAGCACCACCAGGATGGCGATCAGCATTTTCAGATGGAGGGTAAGGGAGCGCATTGGAATTACTCTGCGGTATGAGCGGCATTGGCGCAGGCGGGTTTGCCGGCAGCGTATTTGAGACTGGGATCGACCAGCGCGTCGAAACGCTTGAGCGCTTCGGAGCCGATCAGCAACGGGTATTGGAAGGCGCTACGGTCGGTCAGGTTCACTTCGATGCTGCGCAGGGCCGAGCCCATGCAGATATCCAGTTCGATGACCGGCCGGGCCGTGTATTTCTTGCCTTCTTCCGGGTCGTAGTCACCGGCGCGGCGCTTGATCTTGCTGACCCGGGCCAGCGGGCGTTCGATGGGGTGCGAATGGGCCGCGTCGATGGCCAGGTAGAAACGCACCCAGGATTCGCCGTTGCGCTTGAAACGCTTGATATCACGGGCGCTGAGGGAGGCGGTCTTGGCACCGGTGTCGAGCTTGGCCGCGACCTCCAGGTCAATGCCCTGCAGGGCTGCATATTCGTTGAGGCCGTACACGGTTTTTTCACCCGCCGCGGCAATCCCTGGCAGGCAGATAAAGCATAGGGCGGCAGATAAGGGCTTGAGTGTCATAGATCCTGGTGCGCAGCGTTCCGTTTTTCGGTTCAGGCCCTGGCATTACTGCACAAGCTCCCTAGGTTGCCTTCTCTATATAGGGAGAGCGGCAATTGCGGCGGCATTCTAGCACGGTGGTTTTCTGACGCCACCGCTGGCCGGAGGCTACGACACTTCGAAACGAGGGGTTATGTCTGGGACCGTTATTAGACGATTGTCGACAATCCATATTTTTGTTTTGACGTTAAGGGTGTCAAAGGGTAGTTTTTGCCGTATTGATTTTAAAGGTGTCGACAATATGCTCGATCAGCTCGAAACGCCGGTCCTCGTCCAGGAAGATGCCGAGACGCTGTCCGAGAACGTCTTCCGGCGTATCCAGGCCGCCATCGTCAAGGGTGAAATTGCCCCCGGCAGCAAGATCTCCGAGCCCGAGCTGGCCCGCACCTACGGCATCAGTCGCGGGCCGCTGCGCGAGGCGATCCATCGCCTGGAAGGCCAGCGGCTGCTGGTGCGCATTCCCCATGTCGGCGCGCGGGTGGTCTCGCTGAGCCATGCCGAGCTGCTGGAACTCTACGAAATTCGCGAATCCCTGGAGGGCATGGCCTGTCGCCTTGCGGCGGAGCGCATGACACAGGAAGAAATCGACGAACTGCGTCAAGTGCTGGAAACACACGAGCGCGATGCGGCGTTCCAGGCCGGCGTCGGTTACTACCAGCAGGAAGGCGATTTCGACTTCCACTACCGGATCATCCAGGGCAGCGGCAATCGCACCCTCACCCAAATGCTCTGCGGCGAGCTGTATCAACTGGTGCGCATGTACCGCATCCAGTTTTCCACCACGCCGAACCGTCCGCGCCAGGCTTTTGCCGAGCACCACCGGATTCTCGACGCCATCGCCGACCGTGACGGCGAACTGGCCGAATTATTGATGCGCCGGCACATCGGCGCCTCCAAACGCAACATTGCGCGTCATTTCCAGGACAGCGCCGCCACTCAACGAGGTGAGTCATGAGTTCCAGCAAGAGCACGCCAGGCCAGCGTTTTCGCGATGCGGTCGCCGCCGAGCATCCATTGCAAGTGGTCGGCACCATCAACGCCAACCATGCGCTGCTGGCCAAGCGCGCCGGCTTCAAGGCGATCTACCTGTCGGGTGGCGGCGTGGCGGCCGGTTCCCTCGGCGTGCCGGACCTGGGCATCACCGGCCTGGATGACGTGCTCACCGATGTGCGCCGCATCACCGACGTGTGCGACCTGCCGCTGCTGGTGGACGTGGACACCGGCTTCGGCTCCTCGGCGTTCAATGTGGCGCGCACGGTCAAGTCGATGAGCAAGTTCGGCGCGGCGGCGATTCACATCGAAGACCAGGTCGGCGCCAAGCGTTGCGGCCATCGGCCGAACAAGGAAATCGTCTCGCAACAAGAGATGGTCGATCGCATCAAGGCTGCCGTCGACGCCCGTACCGATGACAGTTTTGTGATCATGGCGCGTACCGATGCGTTGGCAGTGGAAGGCCTGGAGTCGGCCCTGGACCGCGCCGCCGCGTGCATCGAGGCCGGTGCCGACATGATTTTCCCGGAAGCGATCACTGAACTCGACATGTACAAGCTGTTCGCCAGCCGCGTGAAAGCGCCGATCCTGGCCAACATCACCGAATTCGGCGCGACCCCGCTCTACACCACCGAACAACTCGCCGGGGCCGACGTTTCCCTGGTGCTGTACCCGCTGTCGGCGTTCCGTGCGATGAACAAGGCCGCCGAAAATGTCTACACCGCCATCCGTCGCGATGGCACCCAGCAGAACGTCATCGACACCATGCAGACCCGCATGGAGCTTTACGATCGCATCGACTACCACACCTTCGAGCAGAAGCTCGACGCGTTGTTCGCCGCGAAAAAGTAAGGCGCGACTCCCTACAAATTCAAGAAAATGGAGACAGCAACATGGCCGAAGCAAAAGTACTCAGTGGCGCCGGGCTCCGTGGCCAGGTGGCCGGACAAACCGCCTTGTCCACCGTGGGCCAGTCAGGCGCCGGGCTGACCTATCGCGGCTACGACGTTCGCGACCTGGCGGCTGACGCGCAATTCGAAGAGGTGGCCTACCTGCTGCTGTACGGCGAGCTGCCGACCCAGGCTCAGTTGGACGCTTACGCGGGCAAACTGCGCCAGTTGCGCGACCTGCCCCAAGCCTTGAAAGAAGTGCTGGAACGCATTCCCGCCGACGCCCATCCGATGGATGTGATGCGCACGGGCTGCTCGTTCCTCGGCAACCTGGAGCCCGAGCAGGATTTCTCCCAACAGCACGACAAGACCGATCGTCTGCTGGCCGCGTTCCCGGCGATCATGTGCTACTGGTATCGCTTCAGCCACGAAGGCCAGCGCATCGAATGCGTAACCGACGAAGTCTCCATTGGCGGCCACTTCCTGCATCTGCTGCACGGCAAAAAGCCGAGCGAGCTGCACGTCAAGGTGATGAACGTATCGCTGATCCTCTACGCCGAGCATGAGTTCAACGCCTCGACCTTTACCGCGCGGGTTTGTGCTTCGACATTGTCCGACCTGTTCTCCTGCATCACCGCTGCCATCGGCTCGCTGCGCGGCCCGTTGCACGGCGGCGCCAACGAGGCGGCGATGGAAATGATCGAGCGCTTCAGCTCGCCGCAAGAAGCCATCGAGGGCACCCTCGGCATGCTTGCGCGCAAGGACAAGATCATGGGCTTCGGCCATGCCATCTACAAGGACAACGACCCGCGCAACGAGGTGATCAAGGGCTGGTCGAAAAAGCTCGCCGATGAAGTCGGCGACACGGTGCTGTTCCCGGTTTCCGAAGCTATCGACAAGACCATGTGGGAGCAGAAGAAACTGTTCCCCAACGCCGATTTCTACCATGCCTCGGCGTACCACTTCATGGGCATCCCGACCAAGCTGTTCACGCCGATCTTCGTCTGCTCGCGCCTGACCGGCTGGGCCGCCCATGTGTTCGAACAACGCGCCAACAACCGCATCATCCGACCGAGCGCCGAATACACTGGCGTCGAACAGCGCAAGTTCGTGCCAATCGAACAACGCTGAGCTGGAGGGTTAGCCGCAGGTACTGGATCACCCCGAAACCCTGTGGGAGCGAGCTTGCTCGCGATTGCGCACTGACATTCAACATCGATGTCGACGGATACACCGCTATCGCGAGCAAGCTCGCTCCCACAGGGGTCGGGGGTGTTTCAAGGCCGGCCCTCTCCTGAAACCACCGTGACCCGAGTCCTGACGATGAACACAGAATTTCGCAAACCGCTGCCCGGCACATCGCTGGATTATTTCGACGTTCGCGCGGCCGTGGATGGCATTCGGCCTGGCGCCTACGATGGCCTGCCGTACACCTCCCGCGTGCTGGCGGAAAACCTCGTACGCCGCTGCGATCCGGCGACGCTGCGCGAATCGCTGCTGCAACTGATCGAGCGCAAGCGCGACCTGGACTTCCCTTGGTTCCCGGCACGCGTGGTCTGCCATGACATCCTCGGCCAGACCGCATTGGTCGACCTGGCCGGACTGCGCGACGCCATCGCCCTGCAAGGCGGCGACCCGGCGCAGGTCAATCCGGTGGTGCCGACCCAACTGATCGTCGACCACTCGTTGGCGGTAGAGAGCGCCGGTTTTGATCCGCAGGCGTTCGCCAAGAACCGCGCCATCGAAGACCGCCGCAACGAAGACCGCTTCCACTTCATCAACTGGACCAAAAAGGCCTTCAAGAACGTCGACGTTATCCCGCCGGGCAACGGGATCATGCACCAGATCAACCTGGAGAAAATGTCTCCCGTCATCCAGCAGCGTGACGGCGTGGCGTTCCCCGACACTTGCGTAGGCACCGACAGCCACACGCCTCACGTCGATGCCCTGGGCGTGATCGCCATCGGCGTCGGTGGCCTGGAAGCCGAAAGCGTCATGCTCGGTCGCGCCTCGTGGATGCGCCTGCCGGAAATCATCGGCGTCGAGCTGACCGGCAAGTTGCAACCGGGTATCACTGCCACCGACATGGTGCTGGCGCTGACCGAATTCCTGCGCAAGCAGAAAGTCGTCGGGGCCTGGCTGGAGTTCTTCGGGGAAGGCGCCCGCGCCCTGACCCTGGGGGATCGCGCGACGATCTCCAACATGGCCCCGGAATACGGCGCCACGGCAGCGATGTTCCATATCGATCAGCAGACGATCGATTACCTGAAACTCACCGGCCGCGAGGACCAGCAAGTGCAGTTGGTCGAACATTACGCCAAGACCACCGGCCTCTGGGCTGACAGCCTGGAAGGCGCGTTATATGAGCGCGGTCTGACCTTCGACCTGTCCTCGGTGGTGCGCAACATGGCCGGTCCGAGCAACCCGCACGCCCGTGTCGCGGTGTCCGATCTGGCTGCCAAAGGCATTTCCGGCCAGTGGGACGACGTGCCCGGGCAAATGCCCGACGGCGCGGTGATCATCGCGGCGATCACCAGTTGCACCAACACCAGCAACCCGCGCAACGTGATCGCCGCCGGCCTGCTGGCGCGCAACGCCAATCGCCTGGGCCTGGCGCGCAAGCCGTGGGTCAAGTCATCCCTCGCACCAGGCTCGAAAACCGTCGCGTTGTACCTGGATGAAGCGGGCCTGACGTCTGAACTCGAACAACTGGGTTTTGGCGTGGTCGCGTTCGCCTGTACCACCTGCAACGGCATGTCCGGCGCGCTGGACCCGGTGATCCAACAGGAAATCATCGACCGTGACCTGTACGCCACCGCCGTCTTGTCGGGTAACCGCAACTTCGACGGGCGTATTCATCCGTACGCCAAGCAGGCGTTCCTGGCGTCGCCGCCATTGGTGGTGGCTTATGCCATCGCCGGGACCATCCGTTTCGACATCGAGAAGGATGTGCTGGGTGTGGTGGACGGCCGGGAAATCCGCCTCAAGGACATCTGGCCGAGCGACGAGGAAATCGACGCGGTGGTCAAGGCTTCGGTGAAACCCGAGCAGTTCCGCCAGGTGTACATCCCGATGTTCGCCATCCAGGAAGACACCGGGCCGAAAGTGACCCCGCTGTACGACTGGCGCCCGCAAAGCACCTATATCCGTCGTCCGCCGTATTGGGAAGGCGCATTGGCCGGTGCGCGGCCGCTCAAGGGCATGCGTCCGCTGGCGGTGCTGCCGGACAACATCACCACCGATCACCTGTCGCCGTCCAACGCCATCATGCTCGACAGTGCCGCG
Source organism: Pseudomonas sp. R1-15 (assembly GCF_051132085.1). Lineage (NCBI taxonomy): Bacteria > Pseudomonadati > Pseudomonadota > Gammaproteobacteria > Pseudomonadales > Pseudomonadaceae > Pseudomonas > Pseudomonas sp. R1-15. Next base: position 1,830,170 of record NZ_CP071660.1, read on the forward strand.
GGTGAATACCTGGCGAAAATGGGCCTGCCGGAAGAAGACTTCAACTCCTACGCGACCCACCGCGGCGATCACCTGACCGCGCAACGGGCCACCTTTGCCAACCCGAAACTGTTCAACGAAATGGTCGTTGAGGACGGCAAGGTCAAGCAGGGCTCCCTGGCTCGGGTCGAACCGGAAGGCAAGGTCATGCGCATGTGGGAAGCCATCGAAACCTACATGGAGCGCAAGCAGCCGTTGATCATCATCGCCGGCGCCGACTACGGCCAGGGTTCGTCCCGGGACTGGGCGGCCAAGGGCGTGCGCCTGGCCGGTGTCGAGGCGATCGTCGCCGAAGGTTTCGAGCGCATCCACCGCACCAACCTGGTGGGCATGGGCGTGTTGCCGCTGGAGTTCAAACCCGGCACGGATCGCAAGACGCTTGGCATCGACGGCAGCGAAGTCTATGACGTGATCGGCGAGCGCACCCCGCGGGCGACGCTGACCCTGGTCATCACGCGCAAGAATGCTGAACGCGTCGAAGTGCCGGTGACCTGCCGCCTCGATACCGCCGAGGAAGTGTCGATCTATGAAGCCGGGGGCGTGCTGCAACGCTTCGCCCAGGATTTCCTTGAATCGGCGATTGCCGTTTAAATCGCTCGGGTGGCCGGTTTTCTGGCCACCCTTTTTTTCAGGAGTTGGAGCACATGGCTCACTCGCCTCAAATCAAGATCCCCGCGACCTATATGCGTGGTGGCACCAGCAAAGGCGTGTTCTTCAGCCTGCAAGACCTGCCCGAAGCGGCGCGCGTTCCCGGCCCGGCCCGGGATGCGCTGCTGCTGCGGGTGATCGGTAGCCCCGATCCGTACGAAAAGCAGATCGATGGCATGGGCGGCGCGACGTCCAGCACCAGCAAGACCGTGATCCTGTCCAAGAGCACCCGGGCCGATCACGACGTCGATTACCTGTTCGGCCAGGTGTCCATCGACAAGCCGTTCGTGGACTGGAGCGGCAACTGTGGCAACCTGTCGGCGGCGGTGGGGGCGTTTGCCATCGGTAGCGGTCTGGTGGATGCCAGCCGTATCCCGCAGAACGGTATGGCCGTGGTGCGGATCTGGCAGGCGAACATCGGCAAGACGATCATCGCCCATATACCGATCACCGACGGCGCGGTGCAGGAAACCGGTGACTTCGAACTCGACGGCGTGACCTTTCCGGCCGCTGAAGTGCAGCTGGAGTTCATGGACCCGGCGGCCGAGGAAGAGGGCGGCGGTGGTTCGATGTTTCCTACCGGCAACCTGGTGGACGACCTGGAAGTGCCCGGTGTCGGCAAGCTCAAGGCGACGCTGATCAACGCAGGCATTCCGACGATATTCATCGACGCCCGGGATGTCAGTTACACCGGCACCGAATTGCAGGGCGCCATCAACGGCGATCCCAAGGCGCTGGCGATGTTTGAAACGATCCGTGCCCATGGCGCGTTGCGCATGGGCCTGATCAAGCACCTGGACGAAGCTGCCCAGCGCCAGCACACGCCGAAAGTCGCGTTCGTCGCGCCGCCGGCGGATTACCTTTCATCCAGCGGTAAAACCGTGGCGGCGGGTGACGTCGACTTGCTGGTTCGGGCGTTGTCCATGGGCAAGCTGCACCACGCCATGATGGGCACCGCCGCTGTCGCTATCGGCACCGCCGCGGCGATTTCCGGCACCCTGGTCAACCTCGCGGCCGGTGGCGTCGAACGCAACGCGGTGCGCTTCGGTCACCCGTCCGGCACCTTGCGCGTCGGCGCCGAGGCGAGCGTAGTCAATGGCGAATGGACCGTGAAAAAAGCCATCATGAGCCGCAGCGCGCGGGTGTTGATGGAAGGGTTTGTGCGGGTGCCGGGGGATGTTTTCTAAATCGTTGCTTGAGAAATAACACAAAACCTGTGGGAGCGAGCCTGCTCGCGAAAGCGGTGTGTCAGCTGACATCGATGTTGGATGTGCCGGCGCCTTCGCGAGCAGGCTCGCTCCCACACGGGATTTCCAGCGGGCCCGGAATCCAGGTCCGCCCTCAATCAAAATGTGGGAGCGAGCCTGCTCGCGAAAGCGGTGTGTCAGCTGACATTAATGTTGGATGTGTCGGCGCCTTCGCGAGCAGGCTCGCTCCCACAGGGGATGCCCAGTGGGCCCGGAATCCTGGGGCCGTCCTCAATCAAAATGTGGGAGCGAGCCTGCTCGCGAAAGCGGTGTGTCAGCTGGCATTGATGGTGGATGTGCCGGCGCCTTCGCGAGCAGGCTCGCTCCCACACGGGATTTCCAGTGGGCCCGGAATCCAGGTCCGCCCTCAATCAAAATGTGGGAGCGAGCCTGCTCGCGAAAGCGGTGTGTCAGCTGGCATTGATGGTGGATGTGTCGACGCCTTCGCGAGCAGGCTCGCTCCCACAAGGGATTTCCAGCGGGCCCGGAATCCAGGTCCGCCCTCAATCAAAATGTGGGAGCGAGCCTGCTCGCGAAAGCGGTGTGTCAGCTGACATTGATGTTGGATGTGTCGGCGCCTTCGCGAGCAGGCTCGCTCCCACAGGGGATGCCCAGTGGGCCCGGAATCCAGGTCCGCCCTCAATCAAAATGTGGGAGCGAGCTTGCTCGCGAAAGCGGTGTGTCAGCAGATGTCGATGTTGGATGTGCTGGCCTCATCGCGAGCAAGCTCGCTCCCACAGGGGATTCCCAGCGGGCCCGGAATCCTGGGGCCGTCCTCAATCAAATGTGGGAGCGAGCCTGCTCGCGAAAGCGGTGTGTCAGCTGACATTGATGTTGGATGTGCCGGCGCCTTCGCGAGCAGGCTCGCTCCCATCGGGGATGGCTGTCAACCTTTCGTCAGTGCGGTGACGACCAGCCCCACGTTATTTTCCAGTTCCGCCACCGGATCGGCACCGTCGCTGCTCAGCACCAGCAGTTGGCTACCGCCTTCGACGATGGCCGCTTTCACAGCTTCCGGCGGCTGTCGGTGATGCAGCACCAGCGCGACATCGTTCTCCTTGAGCGTGGCTGTCAGCTGCTTCAGGGCTTCGGCTGTCCATTCGGCGTCGGGGCGGGCATCAGTGTTGATGCCATCCAGGTTCAAGCCACTGATCAAGTAACCGAAGTGCTCGCTCAGGCTGACCACGCTCAGGTTGTCAGCGCTGGCGAGGCGCTTTTCACTATCGGCGCTGAGCTTGAGCAGGCGCTGCTTGAGTGCCGCCAGGTTGGCATCGATTTTCGGTTTGTTCGCCGGGACGAGGCGCACCAGATCAGCAGCGATCACGTCGGCCATCCGCCCCAGATTGTGGCTGGCCATCCACGGCTGGCTCGCCAGGCCGTCGGTCATGCCCGGTTGTATGGCGATGCCGGGCAGGGCACCGTCCACCGGACGAGCAGCGTCGATTTCAACGATACGGATATTGCTGCGTCGGGCCATGGGGTACAGCGGATCGTCCGGCCAGAGCGAACGCAGCCCGATCACCGCGTCGGCCTCGCCGGCCAGCTTGCTCAGGGCCGGGGCGCCACGGCCACTGAAATAGGCGCTTTGCCGGGTGCCGGGAAGATTGTCCGGAGCGGCCCGGGCCAGGCTGACGTCGGTGCCCTTGAGCAAGGCCTCGCCCAATCCGTAGGTAACGGGCAGCGAGGCCAATAGTTGGATCTTTTCGGCGGCCATCGACGAGGTAATCACTGCGCCGCCGAGGGCTAGAGCCCAGACCAGTTGTCGTAATGAAAAAACCATTTATCCAAGATTCCCTTTCAGATGGGGGACGACGCCACGGGCGATGGCGCTCAGGGCGAAGGCGATGCCGGCCACCAGAATGATCGCGGCACCGGACGGGATCGGCAGGTCGAAAACGATCGGCGCCAGGATCCCGCATAAAGTGCTGACGGTCGCGATCAGCACCGAACACCAGAAAAAACCTTTCAACGATTGGCTGAGCAAACGCGCGGCCGCGGCCGGAATCACCAGCAACGCACCCACCAGGATCGCGCCGATGACTTTCACCGCCGCCACAGTGATCAGCGTCACCAGGACCACGAACAGATAGTCCAGCGTCTTGACCGCCACCCCGCGTACCGCCGCCAGCTGCGGGTTGAAGCTGGCAAGCATGATCCGGTTGTACAGCGGCAGCGCCAGCGCCATCACCAGCGAACCGACCACCGCCAGCACCGCGAGATCATTGCCGTTGACCGTCAGCACCGAGCCGAACAGCACGTTTTCCAGGATGTGCACATTGATCTTGCCCGCCAGGATCAGCAGCAGGCTCGCGCCCAGGGCCAGGGACACCGAGAGGAAGACGCCGATCAACGTATCCGGGGCCAGGCCGGTGCGGTTGCGCAGGTAATTGAGCAGGATGCCGAACAGCAGGCAGTAGCCGAACAGGCTGCCGTAGGGCCCGGTGTAGGGTTCGCCGAGCAGGATGCCGACGGCCACGCCGGTCAAGGCCGCATGGCCCACCGCTTCGGAGAAAAACGCAAAGCGCTTGACCACCACCAGCGTGCCGAGGCCGCCCAGCACCGGGCCGATCAACAGCCCGGCCAGCAAGGCGTTGACCACAAAACCATAGGCCAGCGCCTCGGGCAGGTAACCGGAGGAGGCCCAACCCTGGACCATCAGGCGGAAGGCTTCATAACTCATCAGATGGCGCTCCCGTTGGCACGTGGATGGGTCGAAAACAGCGTCAGCAGCCGTTCCGGGGTCAAGGTCTGGCGCGGCGGGCCGTCGAACAACACCCGTCGATTCAGCCCGGTGACGCGATCGGCCAGACGCCCGACGGCTTCCAGGTCGTGTTCGATCCAGAGCACGGTAATGCCGGCCTGGCGCCAGTCCTGCAGCAAGCGTTCGAATACCTGGATGCCGGCCTCGTCCAAAGCCGACATGGGTTCATCCAGTACCAGCAGTTGCGGTGGCGGAATCAATCCCTGGGCCAGCAATACCCGCTGACGCTCGCCGCCGGACAGCGCGCCCATGCGCCGCTTGCGCTTGTCCTGCATGCCGACCCGCTCGAGGGCCTGACCAATGGCGTCAGCATAATGCTTGCTCAAACCGAGGAAGGCGGGGCGCCGCTGACACATGGCCGCCATGAAGTCGTCCACCGTCATGGGCAGGCCCCGGTCGAATTCCAGCGCCTGGGGCACGTAGCCGATGACGCCGGGTTCGCCCGGCCATTGCAGGCTCAAGCGCCCCTGGTGCGGCATCTGTCCAAGCAAGGTCTTGATCAGCGAACTCTTGCCGCCGCCGTTGGGGCCGACCAGTGCATGGATGCTGCCGGCTTGTACCTGAAAGGCCACATTGTCGAGAATCGCGGTGCGCCCAAGATTCAGGCTGATGTGGGCGAACTCGATCATCGGGCCGACATGTTGCTGGATGAGGGGTTCCTGAGCCGTCATGCGCCGGACTCCTGGATCGCCCGGACCACGGTGTCGAGGTTGCCGGTCATTTCCTTTTCGTATTTCTCGGCGCTGTAGTCGCCGTAGGAAATGTGCGACAGCGGGTACAGCTTCACTCCCGATTCACGCTGGATGGTGTCGACGTAGGTGGATGGGAAATCCATCTCCGAGAAAATCACCTTCACGTCCAGCTCACGCAGCTGGTCGATGGTCTTTTTCAACTGGCTGGGGCTTGGCTCGATGCCATGGGCCGGTTCGACCACGGCAGTCACTTCCAGGCCGAATTCGCGCAGCAGGTAATCGTAGGCGGCGTGTACCGTGGCGACCCGCAGCTCGGCGTTCGGCGCCTGGGTCAGCTTGGCCAGGGCGGCGGCGCGCATCTGCCGCAGGCGCTTGCCGTAGGCCCGGGCGTTCTGCGTGTAGGTCTTGGCGTTGTCCGGGTCGAGCTTGCCCAGTTCCCGGGCGATGTTGTTGACCTGGGCAATGGAGGCGCTGATGGACAGGAACGTATGCGGATTGACGACTTTACCCGCGCCCCGCGCCGCGGTTCCGGTGGCGGCGAGCAAGGGAACGTTCTCGTTGGCCTCGATCACCTTCACGTCCGGGGTTTCGCTGGCGGCGATCATGCGGTCGGCGAAATCGTCGTGACCCACGCCGTTGAGCACGATCACATCAAGCCCGCCGATGCGCTTTATGTCCTCGGCGCGGGGTTCATAGGCGTGAGGGTTGAAGCCGGCCGGGATCAACGGCACCACCTCGGCCTTGTCGCCGACGATGTTGGCCACGTAGCTGTAATAAGGGTGCAGGGTGATGCCGATGCGCAGGCGCTTGGCCGTTTCGGCGCTGGCCATGGGAGTGAACAGGCAGGCGAGCAGGCCAATCAGCAGCAGGCGCAGCAAGGGGCGGCGTGAAGGTGCAATAGACATGGGCAAGCGGTCTTCTCTGGAGTGAAGGCGTGGGGTCAATGCCGATGCTGGCGGGTTACGCCAGCGTCGAATTGCGCGACGATCTGTTGCCAGCCAGCGGCGGACAAAGCGGCGTCGTCCAACATGGCAGGGGTAGGGGTGGTTGGAGGGTTCCCGCGGTTGAGCCAGATGTCCGGGGACGCGCCGGGCACTTCGCTGATGCGCATCAGAAAGGAGCCTGCGACGGACGAATTGGCGCTCGCGCCGAAGTAGGCTCGGTCTGCCAGCAATTGCCAGGCGTGGCCGCCGCGGCTGACGGAACTGGCGTCTTGGGCGAACGGGGCGAAGCCTTCATCGGCCAGGGCTTGCGGGCCGGGGAGGGCCGGCTCGCTCTCGCGCAGGATCCGGATCTCATCCAGTGTCACCCGCAGATCGGCATAAATGCCTTGCTCGGCGGCGCTGAGGTCGCGGCGTGCGTCCAGCTGATGGGCGTCCAGGTGGGCAACATCCCGGGTTTCCCCATGCCAGGCTACGACCGAACCGGCGCCCAGCAGGATAATCATGCACAGCAACAATACATACAGGGTTTCGTGGCCGGCACCGGCGGGGCGGATGACCTGGGTGGTGGGTGCGCTCATGGGGCCTCGATGTCGGCTTGGTCGATTTCCACGACGTGGCCGGGGCCGGCGTCAAAAAGTACGTAGAACTCGGCGTTGGGTTTCTTGAAGGTCAACGTCGAGTCGGCGCCGAGCTTGCCAGGGACCAGGATGGTTTCGTCGTAGCCGATCACGTCCAGCGTCACTCCGGGGGCGCCGCTGCCATCGGAAAAACCGCCAGTACACTGGATCTGTTCAGCGTCGATAGCCTTGCATTCGCACATTGGGTTGTGGGCCAGGGCGCTGGTGCTCAAGCCTGCGCAGAGCAGCAGCGCCAGGCTGTTGAAAGAGGCGCGGAGGTTCATGGTCGGGCTCCTTGGGATTGCAACCAGGCGACGGTGGCCGGCGAGGCCTGGCTCAGGGGGATGGAAGCTTGATGCATCGAGCCGTCCCAGCCTTCGAGGGTGATCCACAGTTCGGCGTCTGGCTGGGTCTTTTTCGGCACCGGCAACAAGGCGCCCATGCGATAGGGCGAGCCGAAAAAAATCACCCCGGCGGCCCGCAGGCTGCGGGGCTTGCCGATGCGCAGATAGGTGGCTTTAACCTCGCTGATGCAGCGCTGGCAAAGGGCGGCGTTGAAGTGTTTCATCGGCCCGGCGGGGCCCTGGGTCCGTGGCGCTTCGTTGCGAAACTCCGCCAGGCGCAAGCTCCAGGGCCCCACTTGGACTTCGCCGACTTCCCGCTCGCCAAGCCCGCCGTCGCCCCGGAACAACGCGGCCTCCGACAAGTACTTGGGCATGAAACCCAGGGGAATCAGCAGCAACAGCACGTTGATATGGAAGCGCCATTTATGCCAGAACTGGCCCAGGCGTGACGGTGATGTTGTCGTAGTGGACGGGTTCACAGGCTGCCCTCCGGTGAGTCACGGTGCATGGAAGGCTGCAGTTGCGGCGTGGTTTGGGCTGGCCGCACAGGTTTCTGGTTGCGCTTGAGTGCGTTGGCGGTCGCCAGGGCCGTGCGTTTGGTCCAGATCAGCAGGCCGCTGAGGACCATCATGCTCAACACCAGGCCGAAGAAACACCAGATGAGCTTGATCCAGAGGCCACCGAAATCCCCGGTGTGCAGCGGGCGCATGGATTCGGTCACGAACTCCAGCGCCGTGCGGTCCGACAACAATCGGGAAGCGTCGACATCACCGTTGTAGGGATTGATGGTCGCCGTCTGGTACATCAGCGGATACCAGCCGCGTCCGCCGACTTCCAGATGGCTGTAGGCATTGCCGGGCAGGCTGACGAAACTCGCTTCCAGGCCCGGGATCCGCTGCTGGGCAATTTCGATGGCGCGGTCCAGGTTCAGTTGCGGCGGAGGCGTACCACCCGTCGACAGCGGAACGTTTTCCCGGGCCACCACGGGGACGACCGGAGCACTGGAGATGGAAATGCCGTTATCGGCCAGCGTGGCCTCGATCAGGAACCAGGTGCCGGTGATGGAAATGACGGCAATGAACCAGATCGACCAGATGCCGCTGAGCCGATGGAAATCGCCCCAGAAAATGCGGGCCCCGTGGCGAATACGCAGGGTCGGGCTGAAAAAACCTTTCCAGAAACGTTTATAGACAACCAGCCCGGTCACCAACGACGCGAGCATCGGCAGGCCGAGGAAGGACACCAGGTACCAGCCCCAGCTGTAGCCGTTGGTGAACGGCACCAGCCACCAGCCATGCAATGCACGGGTGAACCCCCTGAAGTTGAATGCCGGTGCCGAGCCCTGGATGACGCCGCTGTAGGGGTTGACGTACACAGTGTCGGGGCGACCGTCGGGGTAGGTGACCTTGACCTCCAGGGCGAAGTGCGACTCGTCCGGACGCACAATGTTTTGCACCTGAGTCAGGGGCTGGGCTTGCTTGATGGCGGCAACGACCTGGTCGTAGCTGAGCAACGGCGCATCATCGGCGGGCTTGCTGGCGCGCATTTCCGGATTGACCAGCCAGACGATCTCCTGGCTGACCACCGCCAGCGTACCGGTGACGCAAACGATCAGAACGAAAAACCAGATGGGCAACGCCAGCCAGCTGTGAACCAGGAACCAGAGTTTGGAGCGGGACTTCTTCGACATGATTGAGCGTCTTGATTCGATGAAAGGTTCCGTGTCGCGGGCTTCGCAACGCCATGAAACCTGGAAAAGCCGGCCGTGGCTTTTGCCGACGCGGCCTGCTGCATCTAATTAAGACGAACGAGCAGCCGGAATCCTGAAAGGGAAGATGAAAGAAAATGTTTCGCGTTCTCGAACAGGCGCTCGGTCTTCCGGTGGCGAGGGAGCTCGCTCCCGCTGGGTCGCGCAGCGGCCCCTAGCATCTTCCAGGCAACCACGGCGGGACTCATAGGCCGACGAACGTCTCAGGGTTCCAGCAAATGCGCCCCTGGCCCACGCTTGCCAAGCACATCACCCTGGTTGCGCAGCGGGCAATGTTCCATCGACAGGCAACCGCAGCCGATGCAACCGTCGAGCCGGTCTCGCAATGCGATCAGTTGGTTGATCCGGTCATCCAGGTTCCGGCTCCACTGCGCTGACAGGGTCTTCCAGTCGGCCGCCGTGGGCGCACGGTTGTCCGGCAGGTTTTTCAGCGCCTCGCCAATTTCCGCCAGGGAGATGCCCAGGCGCTGGGCGACTTTGATCAGCGCCACGCGCCGTAGGACGGCCCGGGGGTAACGACGTTGGTTGCCCGGGTTGCGCGTGCTTTTGATCAGGCCCTTGGTTTCATAGAAGTGCAGCGCGGTGACCGCCACGCCGCTGCGGGCGGCCACTTGGCCGACGGTCAGTTCCTTGTGAATGTTGATGGACGTCGTCACCTGAATCACCGCTTGACCTTGACTTAACTGGAGGTTTTACCCTGCAGGCCTTTGGATCGCAAGATCCGCCTTACCTGAACGGGGGACTTTTCATGCAATCGCCAAGTGGTCATCGCAGCTTCACGCAGTTGATCGAGTTCGACATCGAGCCTCAGTGGCAGCAGACGCTGGTCAACGCCCTGTCAGCGCAGACCGAGCGCCTGGCTCGTGATCATTCGGGTTTCCTCAATGCCAGTATCCAGGTCAGCGAGGACGGGCGTCGGGTGCTTAATTACCTGCAATGGCAAACCCGCGAGGCGGGTGAAGCGGCGTTCCGCAGCGTTGAGAATGGTGAGGAAAGTTTCTGGCAGTTCATCCAGGCGCATCGGGCCAAAGCGGTGACGTTTGGCTCGTTCCAGGTGCTGCGCAACATCGAGCGCAGCCTGGACGATGCGTTGCATTGCCCGTTGGTCAACCAAGCGCAACGGGAGATCCGAGAGGGCGATACCCATTATCAAAAGCGTTGATTTCTGCCGCCAAGTGCCGGCGGGTAGCCTTTGTTCATCGCCCAACTGAACATCGGACATCCGCCATGAATCGTATCCTTGCTGTCTTGTTGCTGTTGACTGTCACCGTATTGAGCGGTTGCGCTTCGTCGTCCCCGGAGCTGCGTCCTTACACCGCCGAGGAATCCCGTGAGCTGGCCCTCGAAGCCTTGAATCGCCGGGGGCTTTCGTTTGATGAATACCATGCGAAGAAAGCCGAACTGCTCGGCCCTTCGCAGAAAAACGTCGGCTTCGACGAGCGCGGCGAGATGAGCGCCGAGCAGACAGTCCAGGCACCGGGCCGGTCGAGCTGAGACTGTACCGCCAGAAGTTTTGCCTAACTGTCCATGGGTTTGCGCCGGGACGTGGGGTAGGGTCAACTCCTGACTGCCCCGACGGATTGACCTGCCATGACCCTCTCGCTTGACCTGCTGCTGGGCTTCGCCCTGTTTGCCCTGGTGACCTCGATAACGCCCGGCCCCAACAACACCATGTTGCTGGCCTCGGGTGTGAATTTCGGCTTCAACCGGACCATCCCGCACATGCTCGGCATCACTTGCGGCTTCTTTTCCCTGGTCCTGGCGGTGGGCCTTGGGCTGGGCGCGGTGTTCCAGACATATCCGCTGCTCTACACCGTGCTGCGCTACGTCGGTGCGGCATATCTGATATACCTGGCCTGGAAAATCGCCCACTCCGGTCCCGTCTCGGACGATGGCGCGGGTGAGAACAAGCCGATCAGCTACTGGGGCGCAGCAGCGTTCCAATGGGTCAACCCAAAGGCCTGGATCATGGCCATCGGCGCCATCAGCACCTATACGCCTCTGCAAGGTTACTTTTTCAATGTGGTGGTGATCGCGGCGGTGTTTGCGTTGATCAACCTGCCTAGCGTCAGCCTGTGGGTAGTCTGCGGCAGCCTGCTGCGCAACTTGTTGCAGGATCGCCGGTGGCTGCGTGTCTTCAACTGGGGCATGGCGCTGCTGTTGGTCGCGTCGCTGTATCCGTTGTTGCTCGAAAGCGTGAGTTAAGGGCTGAGCTTCAACGCGATGCCTGCTAAGCTCGCTGTTTCAGGAGCGTTCCTACGCACTTTTAAATGAAGTCCGACTTCTTTTAAGGTCTTGATCAGTTAAAGCTATGTCTCGAACCCAACGAGGGCATCTGGTCTTGGAACAGATTCTGCGAGCTTCCTTATGAATAAGCGTCCTTTGTATTTTGATTACGCCGCGACCACCCCGGTGGACGAGCGGGTGATCCAGGTCATGGTCCAATGCCTGGGTTTCGACGGTAACTTCGGTAACCCGGCCTCCAGCTCCCATGCCTTCGGCCAGGAGGCCCGGCGCTCGGTGGAACTGGCGCGCCAGCAGGTGGCTCGGTTGGTGGGGGCTCAGGCCGGACAAATCGTCTGGACTTCCGGCGCCACCGAATCCAATAACCTGGCCCTCAAGGGCGTGGCCCAGGCGCGTGAAGCGCGTGGCGGCCACGTCATTACCAGCCTGATCGAACACAAGGCCGTTCTCGATACGGTCAGGCAGCTCGAAGAAAGTGGCGTCGCGGTAACCTGGCTGGCGCCGGGCGCCGATGGCCTGATCAACCCGCAAGCGGTTCGCGAGGCGCTCCGCGAAGACACTTTCCTGGTGTCGCTGATGCTGGTCAATAACGAGTTGGGCACCGTCAATGACGCCATCGCCATTGGCGAGATCGTTCGAGAGCATGGCGCGTTGTTTCATATGGACGCGGCCCAGGGTGCTGGAAAAGTGAGCATCGACCTGGCCCGGTGGCCGGTGGACCTGATGTCGTTTTCTGCACACAAGATCTACGGCCCCAAGGGGATCGGCGCACTTTACGTCGGTGATCGCGCGCGCCCGCGGCTTTCGGCCCAGATCCATGGCGGCGGTCATGAAGGTGGCTTGCGCTCCGGGACCTTGGCGACTCATCAGATTGCCGCGATGGGCGCGGCATTCGAGCTGGCGGCGCAGTCCTTTGATGAAGAGCTCGCCGACATCGCCCGACTGCGCAATCGTTTGCTTGAACCTTTGCTGGCTTTGCCCGGTGTGTGTATGAATGGCAGTGCCAACTGTCGCATTCCCCATACGGTGAGCCTGACGTTCAACGAAGGTGAGTTCAACCCGGCGACGCTGGGCGCATCGATGGCATTCTCCGCGACCTCGGCTTGCAACTCGGCGCAAAACACCCCATCCCACGTGTTGCTCGCCCTTGGGCATGATGTACGCGCGGCCGGGCGGACCATTCGTTTGAGCCTGGGCCGCTTTACCAGCGAACGGGATATTGATGAGGCGGTGCGGTTGATCAAGGCCGCCTGTGTTGCCGCGCCGGCCTTCTGGGCGGCAACCCCCTGAGCCGAACAAATTCGGCATCGAACAATAAATTGATTAGCAGGAGTGATGATGAGTACCCAGCCTTCGATCCCGGGACAGGTTCCCCAGCGCCTGGCCCGAATTCGCCAATTGATGAGGCAGGAGGGCATCCATGCGCTGTTGGTGCCTTCCGCAGACCCGCATCTTTCGGAGTATCTGCCGGGGTACTGGCAAGGGCGCCAATGGTTGTCCGGGTTCCATGGCTCGGTCGGTACATTGATCGTGACCGCGGATTTCGCCGGGGTCTGGGCGGACAGTCGTTACTGGGAACAAGCCACCTGGGAACTGGAAGGCAGCGGCATCGAGCTGGTCAAACTCATCCCCGGAAAGCCCGGGCCGTTGGAGTGGCTGGCCGAAAACACGCCTGAAGGGGGCGCGGTAGCGGTCGATGGGGCGGTCATGGCGGTGGCATCGGCGCGGACCCTGAGCAGCAAGTTGCAAGAGCGTGGCGCACGGTTGCGCACCGACATCGATCTGCTCGCACAAGCCTGGACCGATCGTCCGAGCTTGCCTGATCAACCGGTCTACGCGCATTTGCCGCCGCAAGCCACGATCGGTCGTGTCGAGAAAATCGCCCAGTTGCGCGAAGCCCTGAAGGAGCGTGCTGCGGATTGGCATTTCATCGCCACCCTGGACGACATCGCCTGGCTGTTCAACCTGCGCGGCGCGGATGTGTCATTCAATCCGGTATTCGTATCCTTTGCCCTGATCAGCCAGCAACAGGCGACGCTGTTTGTGGATTTGAACAAGGTCGACGCTGCGCTGCGTTCTGTTCTTGAGCAAGACAGCGTAACGCTGCGCGACTACAGCGAAGTGGCCACTGCATTGCGTGAAGTGCCGAGCGGCGCGAGCCTGCAGGTCGATCCGGCCCGGGTCACGGTCGGCTTGCTGGACAATCTGGACAGCGGCGTGAAACTCGTCGAAGGGCTCAACCCCACGACACTGGCCAAATCGCGCAAAAGCCCGGCTGATGCCGAGCACATCCGTCGAGCCATGGAGCAGGACGGAGCGGCGCTCTGCGAATTTTTTGCCTGGCTGGAAAGTGCCTGGGGCCATGAGCGCATCACTGAACTGACTATCGATGAGCACCTGACCGCAGCGCGCAAGCGCCGGCCGGAGTTCGTCTCCTTGAGCTTCAACACTATCGCAGCGTTTAATGCCAATGGCGCGATGCCTCATTATCATGCCACGGAAGAGGCGCACGCGATCATTGAGGGCGATGGCTTGCTGTTGATCGATTCGGGCGGCCAGTACCTTGGCGGTACCACCGATATCACTCGCATGGTGCCGGTCGGGACACCGACGTCGGAGCAGAAGCGTGACTGCACCCGCGTGCTCAAAGGTGTGATCGCCTTGTCCAGGGCCAAATTCCCCAAGGGCATTCTGTCGCCTCTGCTGGATGCCATCGCCAGGGCGCCGATCTGGGCTGAACAGGTGGATTACGGTCATGGCACCGGCCACGGTGTCGGTTATTTCCTTAACGTTCACGAAGGGCCGCAGGTCATTGCCTATCAGGCTGCTGCCGCGCCCCAGACCGCCATGCAGCCGGGCATGATCACCTCCATCGAGCCGGGTACTTATCGCCCGGGCCGCTGGGGTGTTCGCATCGAGAACCTGGTGTTGAACCGTGAGGCGGGCAGCAGCGAGTTCGGCGAGTTCCTCGCATTCGAAACCCTGACGCTGTGCCCGATAGACACCCGCTGCCTTGAGCCGTCGTTGCTGACCCAGGACGAAAAGGACTGGCTCAACGCCTACCACGGCGAGGTTCAGCGTCGCTTGAGTCCGCTGCTCGATGGCGCTGCGCTGCAATGGCTGAACACACGGACAGCGGCAATCTGAAGCATAGGGTCAGCCGAGGGCTTCACGGACGAAGTCCAGGCGATCCTGGCCAAAGAACATCTCGTTGCCGACAAACATGCTCGGCGCACCGAACACACCTCGGCGCACGGCCTCTTCGGTTGTGCTCCTTAGTGTTTCCTTGACCTGCTCGTCGGCTGTAAGGGCAAGCACATAGGCAGGGTCGAAACCCCCTTCGTCCAGCACGGCCGCGACTGTTGCCGGGTCGTTGAGGTTGCGGGCATTCACCCAGAGCGCCCGGAACAGACAGCTCGTGAAAGTCTCGAAACGATCCGGATGACGCAGTTGCATGCCCGTGACGGCGCGCATCAATAGCAATGTGTTTATTGGAAAATGCGGGTTGAGCTTGAAGTCGACACCGTAGCGCTTGGCGAAACGGTTCAAGTCCTGGAACAGATAAGGCCCCTTGGCCGGCACGGTAACGGGCGACGCGTTGCCCGTGGCCTTGAATACGCCTCCCAGGAGCATGGGGCGATAGATGAGCTCGCTATGGGTTTCGGCGCAGAGCGCGGGCAATTGGGTATAGGCCAGGTAGGTGGTCGGGCTGCCCAGGTCGAAAAAAAACTCGACGGATCTGTTCATGGCTACGTTTCTCTTATTGTTGTGAGGGAGACTTACCAACGTTCGTTCCAGGGGCGTAGATCCAGTTCGAAGGTCCAGGCATCACGGGGCTGGGTATGCAGGTACCAATAGTTTTCGGCGATGTGCTCCGGGTCGAGGATGCCGTCTTCGGCCCTGGTTGCGTATTTTTCCGGGAAATTATCGCGGATGAAGTCGGTGTCGATGGCGCCATCCACCACCACATGGGCTACATGAATATTCATCGGCCCCAATTCTCGCGCCATGCTCTGGGCCAAGGCCCGGATGCCATGTTTGGCCCCCGCAAATGCGGCGAACCCTGATGCCCCGCGCAAGCCTGCCGTGGCGCCAGTAAACAGGATCGTGCCGCGCTGACGTTTGACCATGCGCCTGGCTACTTCTCGAGCATTGAGGAAACCTGAAAAGCAGGCCATTTCCCAAATCTTGAAATATTTGCGAGCCGTCTCTTCGAGAATGCTGCAAGGCACGTTGGCGCCGATGTTGAATACGAAGGCTTCGATCGGGCCAACCTGCTCCTCGATTTGCTCGATCAGTGCGATCACATCATCTTCCTTGCGTGCGTCGCAGGCAAAACCGTGGGCTTCACCGCCCTGGGTACGGATTTCATCGACCAAAGCTTCGAGCTTGTCAGCGTTGCGGCGAGTGACGCAGGCCACGAAGCCTTCCCGAGCGAAACGCCGGGCTATCGCGCCACCAGTAGCATCGCCAGCTCCCACTACCAGTACAACCTTCTTGTTATTCATGATTGGCCTCATTGGTAAACGGTCGTTAGCTAAACGGACGTTATGCTAAGATTCGCCGAGCGTCAAGATGAGCATCCAGAGGCAAGCACATGCGTTATTCAGCCAATCACAAGATGGAAACCCGAGAGAAACTGCTGACCAGCAGTGCCATGTCGGCCAAGAAATCAGGATTTTCGACGGTAGGGGTAGATGGCCTGATGAAGGCGATCGGTCTTAGCGGCGGGGCGTTCTACAGCCATTTCTCATCCAAGGATGAGCTATTCAAGGCGATCGTCGAGCGCGAGTTGAGCCAGAGCCTGGAGCGCTTGAGTGGTAACGGCGTCATGGACTCGGTGAAACTGGAGCGTTGCCTCAAGCAGTACCTGAGCATGAGCCATGTCGAACAACCCGAGGCTGGCTGCGCCTTGCCGGTTCTGGGGGCTGAGATTGCGCGTTCGGATATATCGGTGCGTGAGGCCGCGCAAAGCTGGATCTGCCGCCTGCACGAAAGCTGGGCGCGGATACTTGAGAGCGATAGCCTGGCTTGGGCGATCCTGTCTCAATGCGTGGGTGCGCTGGTTATTGCGCGAATGCTGGCAGCGCCTGAGCTCCAGCAGGAGGTTCTCAGGTCCAGCCATGACGAGATCAGCCATCGCCTGGCCGAACGACAGTCCAACTGAAGCGCCGCCTATTTGCAGATGACGATCATGCTGCGGCTGGTGTATCCGGCTGGATTGAGCCCGAAAGGATAATCTCCTGGCTCCTCAACGGCGTCACCTGATTTGGCGATGATTTTGTAACCTTTGGGCGCGCATGAGTTGGCGGCGCTGGCCCTGCACTGGTCCCAGGAAGAGGACAGGCCGGAGCAGTTGATATGCAGGCCTTTTTTTCCGCGTTTGACTTCGGTTTTCGACGTCGCCGCGCAGCCCGTAACCGCTAGTACGGCGATCAGTATCAAGATTCGTTTCATTCCCGTCCTTAATGCCGCCGCGGATCTTATGTCTACGTACGGCTGCGTTCGCTTTCGCTTCAAGCGTTCATGACATCC
Source organism: Pseudomonas sp. R1-15 (assembly GCF_051132085.1). Taxonomy (NCBI): domain Bacteria; kingdom Pseudomonadati; phylum Pseudomonadota; class Gammaproteobacteria; order Pseudomonadales; family Pseudomonadaceae; genus Pseudomonas; species Pseudomonas sp. R1-15. The sequence goes on from NZ_CP071660.1 coordinate 1,847,009, forward strand.
TGTACGAAAAAATCCATGTCTGACATTAGGTTACGGGGCTAAACATGGCCTAAATGCGCGATAAATACCAGACCTGCGTTAGAACGTTATCAATCTGCGGCAATGGCGGGCTTGGCAGAGTCGCCCATGGTCAACGTAGCGCCGATCGACGCGAGGATGATGCAGGTTATGGCTGCCCATTGGGCCAGGGACAGATACTCCTGGAGAAACAGCAGCCCCGATAGCGCGCCGACCGCAGGCTCGACGCTCATCAGTGTGCCGAAGGTGCGGGCTGGTATGCGGGTGAGTGAGATCATTTCCAACGTGTAGGGCAGGGCGGTTGACAGAATGGCGACGCCAATGGCGACAGGGATGAGGCTCGGGGTCAGCAAAGCGGTCCCGGCATGCACGATGCCGATGGGGGCTACGAACAAGGCTGCGATCATGACGCCGAGCGCAGCGGTCTGCACACCATTGTCCGCACCGGCCTTCTGGCCAAACAGGATATACAGG
>NZ_CP071660.1:1850000-6078262 GCF_051132085.1 Pseudomonas sp. R1-15
ATCGCTAGTAATCGCGAATCAGAATGTCGCGGTGAATACGTTCCCGGGCCTTGTACACACCGCCCGTCACACCATGGGAGTGGGTTGCACCAGAAGTAGCTAGTCTAACCTTCGGGAGGACGGTTACCACGGTGTGATTCATGACTGGGGTGAAGTCGTAACAAGGTAGCCGTAGGGGAACCTGCGGCTGGATCACCTCCTTAATCGACGACCGCAGCGGCTTCATGAGCTCCCACACGAATTGCTTGATTCATTGAAGAAGACGATTGGGTCTGTAGCTCAGTTGGTTAGAGCGCACCCCTGATAAGGGTGAGGTCGGCAGTTCGAATCTGCCCAGACCCACCAATTTCATGGTGTCCCCTGTAGCGATACGGGGCCATAGCTCAGCTGGGAGAGCGCCTGCCTTGCACGCAGGAGGTCAGCGGTTCGATCCCGCTTGGCTCCACCATTACAGATTGGTACCAACGTTTAAAGCTTAGAAATGAGCATTCCACCGTACGGTGCCTGAATGTTGATTTCTAGTCTTTTGATTAGATCGTTCTTTAAAAATTTGGGTATGTGATAGAAAGATAGACTGAACGTTACTTTCACTGGTAACGGCTCAGGCTAAGGTAAAATTTGTGAGTTCTCTTAGTTGAGAAATTCGAATTTTCGGCGAATGTCGTCTTCACAGTATAACCAGATTGCTTGGGGTTATATGGTCAAGTGAAGAAGCGCATACGGTGGATGCCTTGGCAGTCAGAGGCGATGAAAGACGTGGTAGCCTGCGAAAAGCTTCGGGGAGTCGGCAAACAGACTTTGATCCGGAGATGTCTGAATGGGGGAACCCAGCCATCATAAGATGGTTATCTTGTACTGAATACATAGGTGCAAGAGGCGAACCAGGGGAACTGAAACATCTAAGTACCCTGAGGAAAAGAAATCAACCGAGATTCCCTTAGTAGTGGCGAGCGAACGGGGACTAGCCCTTAAGCTTCTTTGATTTTAGCGGAACGCTCTGGAAAGTGCGGCCATAGTGGGTGATAGCCCTGTACGCGAAAGGATCTTAGAAGTGAAATCGAGTAGGACGGAGCACGAGAAACTTTGTCTGAATATGGGGGGACCATCCTCCAAGGCTAAATACTACTGACTGACCGATAGTGAACTAGTACCGTGAGGGAAAGGCGAAAAGAACCCCGGAGAGGGGAGTGAAATAGATCCTGAAACCGTATGCGTACAAGCAGTGGGAGCCCACTTTGTTGGGTGACTGCGTACCTTTTGTATAATGGGTCAGCGACTTATTTTCAGTGGCGAGCTTAACCGAATAGGGGAGGCGTAGCGAAAGCGAGTCTTAATAGGGCGTCTAGTCGCTGGGAATAGACCCGAAACCGGGCGATCTATCCATGGGCAGGTTGAAGGTTAGGTAACACTGACTGGAGGACCGAACCGACTACCGTTGAAAAGTTAGCGGATGACCTGTGGATCGGAGTGAAAGGCTAATCAAGCTCGGAGATAGCTGGTTCTCCTCGAAAGCTATTTAGGTAGCGCCTCATGTATCACTGTAGGGGGTAGAGCACTGTTTCGGCTAGGGGGTCATCCCGACTTACCAAACCGATGCAAACTCCGAATACCTACAAGTGCCGAGCATGGGAGACACACGGCGGGTGCTAACGTCCGTCGTGAAAAGGGAAACAACCCAGACCGTCAGCTAAGGTCCCAAAGTTATGGTTAAGTGGGAAACGATGTGGGAAGGCTTAGACAGCTAGGAGGTTGGCTTAGAAGCAGCCACCCTTTAAAGAAAGCGTAATAGCTCACTAGTCGAGTCGGCCTGCGCGGAAGATGTAACGGGGCTCAAACCATACACCGAAGCTACGGGTATCACGCAAGTGATGCGGTAGAGGAGCGTTCTGTAAGCCTGTGAAGGTGAGTTGAGAAGCTTGCTGGAGGTATCAGAAGTGCGAATGCTGACATGAGTAACGACAATGGGTGTGAAAAACACCCACGCCGAAAGACCAAGGTTTCCTGCGCAACGTTAATCGACGCAGGGTTAGTCGGTCCCTAAGGCGAGGCTGAAAAGCGTAGTCGATGGAAAACAGGTTAATATTCCTGTACTTCTGGTTATTGCGATGGAGGGACGGAGAAGGCTAGGCCAGCTTGGCGTTGGTTGTCCAAGTTTAAGGTGGTAGGCTGAGATCTTAGGTAAATCCGGGATCTTAAGGCCGAGAGCTGATGACGAGTTACCCTTTGGGTGACGAAGTGGTTGATGCCATGCTTCCAAGAAAAGCTTCTAAGCTTCAGGTAACCAGGAACCGTACCCCAAACCGACACAGGTGGTTGGGTAGAGAATACCAAGGCGCTTGAGAGAACTCGGGTGAAGGAACTAGGCAAAATGGCACCGTAACTTCGGGAGAAGGTGCGCCGGTGAGGGTGAAGCACTTGCTGCGTAAGCCCACGCCGGTCGAAGATACCAGGCCGCTGCGACTGTTTATTAAAAACACAGCACTCTGCAAACACGAAAGTGGACGTATAGGGTGTGACGCCTGCCCGGTGCCGGAAGGTTAATTGATGGGGTTAGCTAACGCGAAGCTCTTGATCGAAGCCCCGGTAAACGGCGGCCGTAACTATAACGGTCCTAAGGTAGCGAAATTCCTTGTCGGGTAAGTTCCGACCTGCACGAATGGCGTAACGATGGCGGCGCTGTCTCCACCCGAGACTCAGTGAAATTGAAATCGCTGTGAAGATGCAGTGTATCCGCGGCTAGACGGAAAGACCCCGTGAACCTTTACTATAGCTTTGCACTGGACTTTGAATTTGCTTGTGTAGGATAGGTGGGAGGCTTTGAAGCGTGGACGCCAGTCTGCGTGGAGCCATCCTTGAAATACCACCCTGGCAACTTTGAGGTTCTAACTCAGGTCCGTTATCCGGATCGAGGACAGTGTATGGTGGGTAGTTTGACTGGGGCGGTCTCCTCCTAAAGAGTAACGGAGGAGTACGAAGGTGCGCTCAGACCGGTCGGAAATCGGTCGTAGAGTATAAAGGCAAAAGCGCGCTTGACTGCGAGACAGACACGTCGAGCAGGTACGAAAGTAGGTCTTAGTGATCCGGTGGTTCTGTATGGAAGGGCCATCGCTCAACGGATAAAAGGTACTCCGGGGATAACAGGCTGATACCGCCCAAGAGTTCATATCGACGGCGGTGTTTGGCACCTCGATGTCGGCTCATCACATCCTGGGGCTGAAGCCGGTCCCAAGGGTATGGCTGTTCGCCATTTAAAGTGGTACGCGAGCTGGGTTTAGAACGTCGTGAGACAGTTCGGTCCCTATCTGCCGTGGACGTTTGAGATTTGAGAGGGGCTGCTCCTAGTACGAGAGGACCGGAGTGGACGAACCTCTGGTGTTCCGGTTGTCACGCCAGTGGCATTGCCGGGTAGCTATGTTCGGAAAAGATAACCGCTGAAAGCATCTAAGCGGGAAACTTGCCTCAAGATGAGATCTCACTGGGACCTTGAGTCCCCTGAAGGGCCGTCGAAGACTACGACGTTGATAGGCAGGGTGTGTAAGCGCTGTGAGGCGTTGAGCTAACCTGTACTAATTGCCCGTGAGGCTTGACCATATAACACCCAAGCAATCTGTAGACTCGAAAGAGGCCAGATTGCGGTGTGTGAAGACGAGATGAACCGAAAGTTCGAGTCAAAACCCACAAACTATCGCATACCCATTCGCCGGAACGTGACCGCAAGGCACGCGCTGGCTACCGAATTTCTTGACGACCATAGAGCATTGGAACCACCTGATCCCATCCCGAACTCAGAAGTGAAACGATGCATCGCCGATGGTAGTGTGGGGTTTCCCCATGTGAGAGTAGGTCATCGTCAAGATTAAATTCCGAAACCCCTATCTGCTGACGCAGGTAGGGGTTTTGTTTTGCCCGCAAGAAAATTGCCCTGAGGACATCCTCTTCGACACCATCAATCAAGCCCCAGGTACCGGGCAGCTCAGGTCTCCTTCTTCGCAGTTAAGGTACGTCTTGAACGCCTCTACTCGCGCCTTCGTCAGGGCTGTAATGCAGTCATTCTGAATCATCGGATAGACGCTCCCCCCTTCGGCACCAGAAGCAGAAAAGCTGCATTCGGCGTCACGGAAGTCAATCCAGGCTCGCTGTGCCTTGACCAGCAACTGCTTGGCCTCGGCATTGTCTTTCAAACGCGCTGTGATCTGTTTGTACAGGCTGTTCAGTTCCTTGTCGGCGGCCTTGGTCTCTTGGGCTGCACACTGGTTTATGTCGCCTTGGGTCGTGGCGTTGGTACAAACGTCAGCCTGGACAGCGCCAATGAACAACAGCGGAATCAGGGGCAGCAACAAACGGGTGTACATCATCAATCTCTCCATGAGGGGTAAAAACTGCTGGAGGAGTGTAACCAAACAAGGCGTTGATACAACTTTACGGTTGGCCTTGTGGTCTTACAGGCCTAATGTTGAACACAGGAGGTGACGACCCATGCATCTATCTGATCGTATCGAAAGAAAGATCTTGTTGAAGGCGCCGCGTTCGCAGGTCTGGCGAGCCATGGCCAATGCTGAAGCCTTCGGCCAATGGTTTGGCGTGGATCTCGCGGGCAAGCGGTTTGTCGCCGGTGAGCGCACCCAAGGGCAGATTACCTATCCGGGTTATGAGCATCTTGTGTGGGATGTCCTGGTGGAGCGTGTCGAACCCGAGCGAGTGTTCTCGTTTCGCTGGCATCCTTACGCTGTGGAGCCGCAGACCGACTATTCCCAAGAGTCCGAGACGCGTGTGCTATTCGAGCTTGAAGACATGGGCGGTGGCACTCTGCTGAAGGTAGTGGAGTCGGGGTTCAATGACATTCCCGAGGCGCGTCGACTCAAGGCTTTCCGAATGGACAGTCGTGGTTGGGATGAACAGATGGCCAATATTGAAGAGTATCTGAACAAGCCATGATGGATCCCAAGGACCAAACGCCGGTTACCTGACCGGGCTAAGGGTTTCCGGAAGGGGTGATATGGCGAATGTCTTACACGGCTTGGTAGCTATGTCCTCTGTTTCACTTTGGATCCGACGCGTAATCTAGCCTCATCCACTGAAGCACAGGAAGTGCTCAGGATCAGGGACGATCGACCTTGCAAGGATGGCTACCGACAGGGAGTCGTAATGGTCTTGGAAAAACCCGCTTCGGCGGGTTTTTTTTCGCCTGTAGAAAAGTAACAGTGGCGCATAGCGAAACGCTTACGTTGCGACGCTGCTTTCTCGTCTTTTTCTGCCTATTGATCCCCTCTAATCTATATCCATCCACTGAGTACAGGGAGTGCTTGGGGTCATGGATGATGGGACCCGGCATGGAGTGCCTGACAGGAAGTCAATCTGGTCCTTGAAAAACCCGCCTAGGCGGGTTTTTTTTCGTCCAAAGAATAGCCCCGTCATGCCAGGCGCCGTCCCATGGTGCGGTCAGCGCCATCAGCAGCGAGAGTCTGGCCACCGGGAGTACGGTCAGCGCCATCAGCAGCGAGAGTCTGACCGCCAGGAGTGCGATCCGCGCCGTCTGCTGCTACTGACTGCGAAGGCTCAGGCGACTGGGTAAAGAATCGATCCTGTTGCTGGCTTGGCAATGCGAAAGCGCTGGCGCTCAGGACAAGGCTGGTAACGGCGATCAAGGAATTGAAAGTTTTCATGGCAATGACTCCGGTCGTATCAAAGGGTTGAGTGCCGGGTCGTTCAGATGTCGAAATCTGCTGAACCCGTTGCAGCCCGGACGGTTGTCTTGCTGCATGGGTTCAGAGTAGGGGCGAGGTGGCTAGGGTCGTTAGTCGGATACTGCGCTCTGTTTGCCTGATCCTGTTTGTATGCACAATCAGGCGCTGCTCGCTTGCAACGCCTGGGCGCGAAGGCGAGCGACGTCCTTGCTCGGTGAGGCGCCGAATAGACGGCTGTATTCACGGCTGAACTGCGAGGGGCTCTCGTAGCCCATTTTGTAGCCGATTGACGAAACATCGCTGTTCTCCGCCAGCAGCAGTCGTCGGGCTTCCTGCAGGCGTAACTGTTTCTGGTATTGCAGCGGGCTCATGGCGGTCACGGCCTTGAAGCGATGATGCAGTGCCGACGGACTCAGATTGATCATCTGCGCCAGGCTGTCGATGCTCAATGGTTCGGCGTAATGGGTGTTAAGCCACTCGATGGCGCGGCTGATGCGGTGGGTCTGGGTGTCAGGAATAGCGATTTCGTGCAGCCGCCTGCCCTGGGCGCCCCGCAACAGTCGGTAGAAAATCTCTTTCTGGGCCAGTGGCGCGAGGGTGGCGATGTCGTCCGGGCTGTCGAGCAGTCGCAGCAAACGCAGCATTGCGTCGAGCAGCGGCTCGTCGATGCGGTCCAGGAACAATCCGCGATCGGCTCTTTCGCTCGGTACGCCAATTGGGCTGGCATCGGCGATCAACTGGCAGATCTGTGCCGGGTCGATGTCCAGGCGTATGCACAGGTATGGTTGCTCGGGGCTGGCCTCGATCACCTGGCCGGCCAGCGGCAGCGTCACCGAGACCACCAGGTAATTGAGCGGATCGTAAACATAGCGCTCGTCAGACAGCGTGACTTCCTTGCGCCCCTGGACAATCACGCACAGCCCGGGCTTGTGCACAACGTGCAAGGCCTCGGTGGGTTGATCGCTGCGGATCAGGTGCAAGGCCTCGATGGCCGTTGCGTGGACACCATATTCCGGTGCGAAGCGCTTCATCAGGTTCGCCAGCTCGGCGCGACGCTGATCTACGCCGTTAATGGGCGTGATGGTGATGGACGTGGATACCGACATGCCGATCAATCTCCCTGACCAATTTAATGGATCGCGCTAGTAAAGCTGATTGCAGCCGTAACGACCAGAGGCGTTATCGTTACAGGATCGTGCAAATGCGCAGGAGAATCCGGCTAACCGAAGCGCCTGACACCCTCCTAATCTGGACCTGTCAAAACGCTCCCACCGGGGGCCAACGCATCCAGACGAGGAAACCATCATGTCCGATATTCAAAACAAAGTAGTGGTCATCACTGGCGCTAGCAGCGGGATTGGTGAGGCGGCAGCACGGTTGTTGGCGGCCCGCGGGGCTTGCGTGGTGCTTGGCGCCCGGCGCGTGGAGCGCTTGCAAGCGCTGGTGCAAGAACTTGAAGCCGCCGGTCACCGGGCTGCCTGCAAAGCCGTGGACGTGACCCGTCGCGACGATGTCCAGAGCCTGATCGATTTCGCCGTCGAGAAATTCGGCGGGCTTGATGTGATCATCAATAACGCCGGCGTCATGCCGCTCTCCAAGCTTGAGGCGCTGAAGGTCGAGGAATGGGACCGCATGATCGACGTCAACATCCGTGGCGTGCTGCACGGCATCGCCGCCGGCCTGCCGTTGATGCAGCGCCAGCGCAGCGGACAATTCATCAATATTGCCTCCATCGGTGCGTACACCGTCAGCCCGACTGCCGCTGTGTACTGCGCGACCAAGTTTGCCGTACGGGCGATTTCCGAAGGCCTGCGCCAGGAGGTGGGTGGGGATGTCCGCGTGACGGTGATTTCCCCCGGCGTGACCGAGTCGGAACTGGCCGAAAGCATTTCCGACGAAGGCGGACGGGCCGAGATGCGCGAGTTCCGCAGGATCGCCATCCCCGCCGAGGCCATCGCTCGGGCAATTGCCTATGCGATCGAGCAACCGGCGGACGTGGACGTCAGCGAACTGGTAGTGCGGCCGACGGCCAGCCCATTTTAAAACCTGGCGACCACTAGGAGACGTCCCATGAGAAAGGCATTTGGAGACCAGGACAAATTCGTCGGCCTGTGGGTGACGGCCGATGGCGTGATTCGCCATCGGTTGCTTCCGGGCGGGCGCTACGACGAAGCACGTGGCACTCGCAAGAGTGCCTACGAGGGCGACTATTGGCTGCAGGACGACCATATCGAATACCACGACGATACGGGTTTCACCGCCGACGGTGATTTTCGCGATGGCGTGCTGTATCACGCCGGAATGGTCCTGTATCGCCAGGAGGAATAGGCCATCCAAGCCAGGCACCGGATTGCTGTGTCTGGCTGAACCTGCCGCTACGCTGATTCCAAGCGTGCCGCAGCCCGCTGGGTGATCTGCGAGCGCACGCGGAACGATTCCGCCGAACGCCGGTTGGCCTCTTCGAGCACCAGCGTCGGCGCGGTGTCCGGAGAACCTGCGGCGAACGGCGGAGCAGGTGCGTATTCAAGCTGCAATTGGACCAGCTCGGCGGTGTCCTGGTCGAACAGCTCGGCCGCCAGGGTCAAGGCAAAATCGATTCCCGCGGTGATGCCACCACCGGTAAGCAGGTTGCCGTCGCGGACCACACGGTCCGTGACCGGCGTCGCCCCGAGCGGCTGCAACAAACTGTGGAAGGCCCAGTGGGTGGTGGCGCGTTTGCCGCGCAACAATCCCGCCGCGCCGAGTACCAGCGCACCGGTGCACACCGAGGTGATGTATTTGGCATGAGTGGCCTGGCGCTTGATGAAGGCCAGGGTCTGCTCATCTTCCATCAACGGACCGACGCCGCTACCACCGGGGACACAAATGACGTCGAGCTTCGGACAGTCCTCGAAGGTGGTGGTTGGCAGCAGGACCAAGCCCGTGCTGGAGGTAACCGGCGCCAGGTCTTTCCAGATCAGATGCACTTTCACATCTGGCAGCGAAGCCAGCACGTCAAAAGGCCCGGTGAGGTCCAACTGCTGAACCTGGGGGAATAACAGAAAACCGATCTGCAACGTCATGTCGCGTGCTCCTTTGGATGATTGCCCGAGAGGGTGGACGGTTTGACTTTAGACTCGTAGGATCTGGCGTATTCGCCAATAAGCCCTCGAATCACGCCAATATGCCAAACACAGCAAAAACCGTTCATGTGCTGGCCTTCGCCAACGTACAAGTGCTGGATGTCACCGGGCCTCTGCAGGTCTTCGCGTCGGCCAATGATCTGGTTTGCGGACAAGGCTTGCCGGCGCCGTATGCGCCGACTGTTATTGCTGCGGGTGGCGGGGCGGTGATGTCGTCGGCGGGGTTGGCGCTGATGGCCGAACCACTGCCCAGCGAGGGCAGTGACACCTTGTTGATTGCCGGCGGTTGGGGCGTGTACGAAGCCGCGAAAGATCCTGCGCTGGTGGCCTGGGTCAAGGATCAGGGAGCGCGTTCGCGAAGAGTCGCATCGGTGTGTACCGGGGCGTTTCTGCTGGCGGCCAGTGGCTGGCTGGACGGACGCCGGGTGGCGACCCACTGGACCCGTTGTGAACAGCTGGCCCGGCAACATCCAGAACTGCAGGTCGAACCCAATCCGATTTTCATCAAGGATGGTTCGGTCTGGACCTCGGCTGGAGTCACGGCCGGCATTGACCTGGCGTTGGCGCTGGTCGAAGAGGACCTGGGCCGGGCGATGGCGCTGGAAGTCGCGCGGCATCTGGTGGTATTCCTCAAGCGCCCCGGGGGGCAGTCGCAGTTCAGCGCTACTTTGGCATTACAGGAGCAGGGCGGTCGTTTCGATAAACTGCACGCCTGGATCGCCGAAAACCTCACTCGCGACCTGGGCTTGTCGAGCCTGGCCGCCGAGGCCGGTATGAGCGAGCGCAGCTTTGTCCGTCATTACCGCGCCGAGACCGGCCAGACCCCGGCCCGTGCGGTGGAACTGATCCGCGTGGAAACTGCCCGGCGGCTGCTCTGCGACAGTGCGGTGCCGATCAAGCGCGTCGCCCTGCAATGCGGCTTCGGCAGCGAAGAAACCTTGCGTCGCAGTTTTCTGCGGGGCATGGGCGTGACGCCCCAGGCTTATCGCGAGCGGTTTGCGCTCAGCCCTCAAGCAAATCCAGCAATGCCCTGAGCGTGGCTTCAGGTGCTTCCTGAGGAATGTTATGGCCGACGCCAGCCAGCACGCGGCGCTCGTAGCGTCCGGTGAAATGCGCGGCATCTTCGTCGTGCTCGGGCGCGGGTCCCACGCCGTCATCTGCGCCGCACAGGGAAATACTCGGCACGCCGATGGCCGGTTGCGCCGCCAACTGTTCCTCCATCCATTCAAGCGTCGGATCTCCCGGCGCGTACATGAAGCGATGGCGATAGGAATGAATCACCACCTCGACAAAATCCGGATTATCAAACGAAGGCGCGCTCAGCGGATACAGCTCCGCACCGCGCGCCCAGGTCGGCGACCACAGGCGCCAGAGCAATTGGCACAGCTCGCGTCGGTTCTGCTTCAGGCCTCCGACGCCGCGGTCGGTGTGGAAGTAATACTGATACCACAAGCGGTATTCGGTTTCCGGGTCCAGTGGCTGGGTTGATCGAGGAATATTCTGCAGGTTGTAGCCATCGCCGGTGACCAGGCAGCGAACGCGCTCGGGCCACAACGCGGCGACAATGCACGCGGCGCGGCCACCCCAGTCATAGCCGCACAGCGCAGCTTGGGGAATGTCGAGTGTGTGCATCAGGTCCAGCAGGTCCTGGGCCAGTGCCGCTTGCTGGCCGGAGCGGGCAATCGCGGGATTGTTGAACCGGGTCGGGCCGTAGCCGCGCAGGTACGGCACGATGACTCGATAACCGCGTTGGGCCAAGGGCGGGGCAACCTCGTCAAAGGCCCGCGGATCGTAGGGAAAACCGTGCAGCAGGATGATCGGCTCGCCGTTGGCGGGGCCGTGTTCCTCATAGGCGATGCGCAGCAGCGGCGTTACCGCAAAATTGATCCTGGGCGCAGATGTCATGTCGGTCTCCGGCTTCATTCGGTTGGGGTCAGGCGGGTTCCTGGTTCACATATTTGGCCCGGTCTGGCGTGAATGTCACGATCATGCTCGTGTTTGAGCAGGTCAGGGTGCGTTCCTCGGCCAGGTCGATGTCCAGGTCTTCGCCGCGCAGGCCCTGCCATTGGGCCAGGTACTTGAGGCAACCGAACTTGGCGGATTTCTTCAGGCTGCGGCTGACCCCGCCTTTCCAGCCCAGCACCGGCAGCTCTCCGGCGAGACAACGTTGCGCCAGTTCAGGGAACCTCTGCGCCCGGTCGCGGCCGACTTCCCAGCATTTGATCAAGCCCTTGTCCGGGCCGTCCCAGAGTTCTTCGCGGCTCAGCCCGGTGCGGGGTTCGGTGGTGATGGGACGTTGGATATGCGTCATGGTCGGGTCCTTGAGTCGGGTTCTTATCGGGCAGCTCCGCTGCACCCGTGAGTGCGTCGATCTTAGGAGAGGGGGACGGGGCTGGCAACCAGGAGTCACTCAAATGCGTTTGGCTTTGGCGAAAAGCAGATCCACCGTGGCGAGGGAGCTTGCTCCCGCTCGGCTGCGCAGCAGTCGTCGCTTTTCAATCCGGAATTTTTGGGGTCGCTGCGCAACCCAGCGGGAGCAAGCTCCCTCGCCACGGGCTTGGTGGTCCTACAAAAAATTTGGCGAATCAGAATTTTCCGACGAGTCGTGGCGGTTGGTGGTTCGGAAGCGGTGGGAATAGGCTTTGTTCGTCGCTCCAAAATCAGCGACCGGGCTTGGTCGTCCGGGTTTAGAATGGCGCATTGTCTGCTTTATGGCTTACTGTGCGTGGGAGGGCTGCGGCCCTGCCGGATTTCCACCCTCTGCTTGGTCGCGGAAATGGCGAACTCCACCGCTGGGGCTTCAGCAGTTGATCGAGTTGGGAATACTGCTGGCCAACCGAGCGCTGGATAACATCGAACTGGCGGAGCCACCGCGCTAGCCGGAGCGCTGCAGGCCCCCTGTGGCGAGGGAGCTTGCTCCCGCTCGGCTGCGCAGCAGTCGTCGTTTTTCAATCCGGAATTTTTGGGGTCGCTGCGCAACCCAGCGGGAGTAAGCTCCCTCGCCACGGGGGACAATCCAAATTTCCCCTCACGGCTGCCAATGATTTTTCTCCCCGCTCAACCTGCGGTCCAGGAAACTCGCCGCGCTGATCAGCGCCAGATGGCTCAGCGCCTGGGGCAGGTTACCCAGGTGATAACCATGGCTGTCAAATTCCTCGGCATACAGCCCAAGCGGATTGGCGTAGCGCAGCAACTGTTCGAATTCCAGTTGGGCTTTCTCCACGCGGCCGGCGCGGGCCAGGCACTCGACGTACCAGAACGAGCAGGCGACGAACGAACCTTCGGTGCCGCTGAGACCGTCGATGGAGCCGTCGTCGGTGCGGTAGCGATAGACCATGCCGTCGCGCACCAAATCTTTCTCGATGGCGTCCAGCGTTGACAGCCAGCGCGGGTCGCGGGCACTGACGAAGCGCACCAGCGGCATCAGCAGCATCGAGCCGTCAAGGGCGGTGCTGCCCAGGCGCTGGACGAAGTGCTGGTGTTCGTCATTCCAGAAATTCGTCCAGATGTCTTCATAGATGGCCTGTCGAGTCTCGTCCCAACGGGCGAACGGGGCGGGCAGCGAACGTTTGCTCGCCAGACGGATGGCACGGTCCACCGCCACCCAGCACATCAGCCGCGAATGCAGGAAATGCTGCTCCTCGCCGCGCATTTCCCAGATGCCCACGTCCTTGTCCCGCCAGATTTCGCACACTTGGTCGACCACATCGACCGTGTGTTTCCAGCCTTGGTGGGAGATGGCTTCGCCGTATTTGTTGACCAGGTACACCGCATCCATCAACTCGCCGAAGATGTCCAACTGCACCTGCTGGTAGGCGAGGTTGCCGATGCGCACCGGTCGCGCGTTGCCGTAGCCGCTCAGGTGCGTCAGCTCGGTTTCCGGCAGTTCGAGCCGGCCGTCCAGGCCGTAAAGAATGTTGAGCTTGGTCGGTTGTTCGCGGCAGTCGCTGACCCGGCCGCGCAGCCAGCGCATATAGGCGTTGGCTTCGTCGACAAAGCCCAGGCGCATGAACGCGTAGACGGTGAACGAGGCGTCGCGGATCCAGGTGTAGCGGTAATCCCAGTTGCGTTCGCCGCCGCGTGTTTCCGGCAGGCCGAAGGTGGCGGCGGCGAGGATCGCGCCCTGTTTGCGCGAGGTCAGTAGCTTCAGCGCCAACGCCGAGCGGTTGACCATTTCCCGCCAGCGGCCACGGTAGTTGGATTGGCCGATCCAGCCGCGCCAGAACGCCAGGGTTCTCTCCAGGCACAGGGTACTGGTGTCGTCCACCAGGCGCGGGTCGTCGATGCCACCCAAGAGAAATTCAGCGGTCTGGCCTTGGCCCAGGGTGAACTCGGTCACCGCCGCCTGGCCATCCAGGGTCATGGGCTGGTCGGCGCACAGGCGCAGGCTCGGTTGCTGCGGGGCCTCGAAGATGACGTGATCGCCGTCCTGGCGCGCGGTAGTCGCGGCGCGTGAATAATCATGGCGCACCGCGCAGCGCATGCGAAACGTCGCGCTGCCGACCGTCATGCGCACTCGGCGCATCAAGACCGGCAAATCATCCTCGCTGTCGCCAATGGGTAGCAGATCGGTGATCTCCACCACCACGCCATCGCTCAGCCAGCGGGTCTGCAGGACATTGGTGTCGGGCAGGTAGATTTGCTGGCGACGGGCATCCGGCAAATCCGGAGCAAGCTGGAAGATGCCCGCTTCGGGGGTGTCGAGCAGCGAACAGAAGATCGACGGGCTGTCGAATTCCGGCCAGCAGAAAAAATCCACGCTGCCCCGATCGTTGACCAGCGCCGCCGTGCGCATGTCACCGATGATGCCGTGGTTCTCGATCGGGCTCTGCGGTTCGTCATGATCAGCCATTGCCGCGGAACCCCGGATAGAGGCTCATCCCGCCATCGATGAACAGCGTGGTGCCCACCACATAATCGGACAGGTCCGACGCCAGCCAGACCACCGCGTTGGCGACATCCTCCACATTGCCGACCCGGCCGTAGGGAATCAGCTGCAACAGCTCCTGTTCCTTGTCGCCCTCCATGGCCTCACGGTTGATGGCCGTGCGGATGGCGCCGGGGGCGATGCTGTTGATGCGGATGCGCTGGTGACTGGTTTCCTGGGCCAGGGTCTGCATGAGCTGATCGATGCCGCCCTTGGACGCCGCGTAATTGACGTGGCCGGCCCAGGGGATGCGCTGGTGCACCGAACTCATGTGGATGATCTTGCCGGCGGCCTGGGACACACCCTGGCGAATGCCCTGGCGGTTGAAAATGCGCAAGGCCGCGCGGGCGCAAAGGAACTGGCCGGTGAGATTGACGCCGATGACGGTGTTCCAGTCGTCCAGACTCATGTCGACGGCGGCGGCGTCTTTTTGCAGGCCGGAGTTGGCGACCAGGATGTCCAGCGTGCCGAACGCGTCCAGGGTCTGGGCGAATAGCCGCTCGACGTCCTGTTCCTTCGACACATCGGCGCCGATGGCGATGGCTCGGCCACCGCTGTCGTTGATCTCGCGGGCCAGGTCTTCGGCGGGTCCGGCGCTGGAATGGTAATTGAGCACCACAGCGGCACCGGCCGCCGCCAGCGCCCGGGCCGCACCGGCGCCAATGCCGGAGCTGGCGCCGGTAACCAGAGCAACTTGTCGGGCAAGAGAAATCTGCATGGGATAGCACCTTGAACTGAGGGCCTTACTTGCTGACTGACGACAGGCGCGCAGAGTTCATTTGCAGGCGGCAGTCTTCACATTTCACCGACAGTTTTGCGCTTTCCCCGGCACCGTCCTTTGTGGCAAGTTGCAGGCCCTTGTTGAGGCGGCATCCCATGGCAAATCCTTATCGTGAACTGTTCAGCGCACCTGGCAGCCGTGGCTTCGTGCTGGCAGGAATGATCGCGCGCATGCCGATATCGATGACCGGGATCGGCGTGATCACCATGCTTGCGCAGCTCAAGGGCGGTTACGGATTGGCCGGCGCGGTGGCGGCGACGTTTGCCTTGGCGACGGCGTTCTGCGCGCCGCAGGTGTCGCGGCTGGTCGACCGTTTTGGCCAGCGGCGGGTCTTGCCATTAGCGGCGCTGCTGGGTGGCGGGGCGTTGCTGATGCTGCTGTTGTGCACGCGCTTGCAGGCGCCCCAGTGGACGCTGTTCCTGTTCGCCGCCCTGGCCGGTTGCATGCCCAGCATGTCGGCGATGGTGCGGGCGCGCTGGACCGAGGTGTATCGCGGCCAGCCGCAGCTGCGCACTGCCTATGCGCTGGAGTCAGTGTTGGACGAGGTCTGCTTCATCGTCGGACCGCCGCTGTCGGTGGGGTTGTGCGTGGTGGCGTTCCCGGAGGCCGGGCCGCTGGCCTCGGTGTTGCTGCTGGCGATCGGCGTGACGGCGTTTGTCCTGCAGCGCGGCACCGAGCCGCCGGTGCACCCGCATCAGGCGCATCACCAGGGCTCGATCATCAGCTCAAGCGACGTGCTTTTGCTGCTGCTGTTGATGGTCGCCATGGGCGTCATCGTCGGGGTGGTGGACGTAGTCAGCGTGGCGTTCGCCCAGCATCAGGGACAACCGGCGGCGGCGAGCATCGTACTGTCGGTCTATGCCATCGGCTCGTGCCTGGCCGGCCTGGCGTTTGGTGCGCTGCGTTCGAAGTTGCCATTGCCGCGATTGTTCCTGTACGGCGGGGTGGCGACGGCGGTAACCACGCTGCCGCTGTTGTTGGCGAGCAATATCCTCGGGCTGTCGCTGGCGGTATTTGTTGCGGGGTTGTTCTTCGCGCCGACGCTGATTGTCGCCATGGCCCTGGTGGAACGCATCGTGCCGCCGGCGCGGCTCACCGAAGGCCTGACCTGGCTGGTGACCGGGCTGAGCATCGGCGTGGCCATCGGCGCGGCGGGCTCGGGTTGGCTGGTGGATACGTATGGCGCGCGCAGTGGTTTCTGGCTGGCGATTGCGGCTGGGGCAGTGGTGCTGGGAGCGGCGGTGCAAAGTTATCGCCAGCAAAAATAACGCACACCTTCTTGTGGCGAGGGAGCTTGCTCCCGCTGGGTTGCGTAGCGACCCCAAGGTTTGCGCCTGCTGCGCAGTCGAGCGGGAGCAAGCTCCCTCGCCACGAAAGCAAACTTCGGACGCTACCAACCCCGCCCCGAATTCACCCAGAAATTCACTGACAGCGAGGTGGACACCGACTCCACCTGATGAAACCAGCCCTCCGGCAAAAACAGCAAATCCCCAGCCTCCAGCGTCACCCGCAGGAAGGTCACGTCGCGGGCGTGGGGGAAACGCTCGTAGTCCGGCGCGTCCGGGTTGAAGTCGCAACCGTCCAGCCCGCCCTGGGGCGCGGTCGACCAGGTGCCCAGGGCCTCGCGGTGGTGGGGGGCGGCGAGGGTGAAGGTTTTCTGGCCCCAGACCTGGGCGAACAGGTTGTCGGTGTCGTCGCGGTGCAGCGGTGTGAGGGTGCCCTTGGGGCCGATCCAGATGCGCGGCGGAATGAACAGTGACGGATCGAAGTAGGGCGGGTACTTAATCAGCTCCATCAGCTGCGCCGGCAGTATATTGTTGCCCATGTAGGCTGGCGGCTCGCCGTCTGCACCCTTGGCGGCCGGGTTGTCGAGGGACTCGATGAAATCGGCCATGGAGGTCGAGCGGAAATCCCGCTCCGTGGAAAAGGTTTTCTTCACGTAGTCGCCGTGGCGGGTGATGCCTTGCAGCTGGGCAAAATGAACCAGGGATTCTTCCCGGCTGAGCTTGAACAAGGGCCAGTCCTGCAGCGCGTCGCTGATCACCAGCGGAATGCCATGGGGCAGGTAGCGTGCCTGGAAATCCCTCACCGACAGTTCGCTGCGCGGCCGCCGCTCGACGCTGCGTTGGGTCGGCAGGCTCGCGGTGAGGGTTTCGCTGAAGCGCGGCGGGGTCGGGTAGCGTTTGTTCATGTCGACCTTTTCCGCCGGGCGGCTGCCATTGCGGGCGTGATCGATGATCTGCGGCAGCAACGTCGCCAGGCCCATGTTGCCACCGATCTTCAGGCGGCCGCTGGCGAACAGTTCCTCGACATTGGCCAGGCCGGCCATGATCCCGAGAAAGTCCTTTTCCGCGATTTCGATGGTCACGTCGGGGCTGCTGTGCCGACCAGCCTGGGTGTGGCTGCTGGCTTTGACCTCGGACCAGTACGCCTGATGCGGGCCGAACACGAATTGGAAAACGCCGTCGATACCAACGGCGCCGGCGTTGGCGAACAGTTTGCCCAGGATGGTTTGCAGGTCCACGGCGGTCACTCTTGTGGGTTTTGGTCTTAGCAGGTAACGAGGGCCCGGATCAGAAATTTAGCCCTCGCGCCCGACCATCGCCCTAGCGTGTCGCGACGATGAACACCCTCGGGAACGGCAGCAGGACCGACCCATCGTCCAGGGCCGGATAGGCCTGTTCGATGGCCTTGAGGTATTGCTTCAGGTAGTCCTCGCGCTGCGCGTCGTCCAGCGGCTCGAGGAACGGCCGCAGGCCGCTGCCCTTGAACCACTCCACGACCCCCGAGGCGCCACCGGCCAGCGGGTGATGGTAGGTGGTGCGCCACACATCGACGCGGGTGCAGTGGGGTTTGAGGATCGAGTAATAAGTGCTGGCATCCTCCACCTCGGTCCGCGAATCCGCCGCGCCGGCCAGTTGACTGGCCCAGGGGCCGCTGGCGGCAATGTCACGCATCAAACGGTGGGACGGTTGGTGCAGGGTGTCAGGCATCTGGACCGCCAGGCTGCCGCCAGGGGCGAGTTTGTCCACCAGCGACGGCAGCAGGGTGGCGTGGTCGGGTAGCCATTGCAGCACGGCGTTGGCGAAGATCACGTCGAAGGGGCCGCTTTCGTTCCAGCGCCCGATATCGGCGGTGTCGAATGTCACGCCGGGCAAGCGCTTACGGGCGGCTTCGACCATGTCGGCGGAACTGTCCAGGCCACGCACCGTTGCGTCGGGAAAGTGATCGACCAGCAGTTCGGTGGAGTTGCCGGGGCCGCAGCCCAGGTCGATGACCTGACGCGCCTGTACCGGCGGGATGGCCGCCAGTAGATCGCGGGACGGGCGGGTGCGTTCCTGTTCGAACGCGACATATTGTTGGGCGGACCAGCTCATTGTGTTCTCCTTAAGGGCAGACCAGGCCATCGGGCGTGCAGTATAAGACGCATCCGGGCGAGGGGCCGGTGACTAATTCTGCACGGCCCGGCCTCGTTATTCCTTTTATACAAACGATCGGAGAAAACCGCAGTGACCCAACTGACCCTGCTGTGTCTGCCGTATTCCGGCGCCAGCGCGATGGTTTACAGCCGCTGGCGGCGCAAGGTGCCGCAGTGGCTGACGGTGCAGCCGGTGGAGTTGCCGGGGCGTGGGGCGCGTTTCGCCGAGCCGCTGCACACCGACATGGGGCCCTTGGCCAAGCAATTGGCGCGGGAGCTGGCTCCGACCCTCCAGGCCCCTTACGCCTTGTTCGGCCACAGCCTGGGCGCGCTGCTGGCCTGTGAAATCGCTCATGCCTTGCGTGAGCTGGGCTGCCCGGAGCCGGTAGCGCTGTTTGCCTCGGGCACCGCGGCGCCGACGATGCGCGCCGACTATGACCGGGGTTTCGCCGAGCCGAAAACCGATGCCGAACTGATCGACAAGCTGCGTACCCTCAACGGTACCAGCGAAGAGGTGCTGGCCAATGAAGAGCTGATGGCTTTGACCTTGCCGGTACTGCGCGCGGACTTCCTGCTCTGTGGCCGCTACCAGCCAAGGCTTCGGTCACCGCTCAACTGCCCCGTGCACGTACTCGGCGGCACCGCCGACAAGGCCACCACCGAACAGTTGATCGGCTGGAGCCGCGAAACCAGCGGCAGCTTCTCCGTGGATATGCTGGCGGGCGGGCACTTCTTCATCCATGAACACGAGGCCAGGGTGCTGCGGCTGATCAAGGATCAGCTGAGCGTGCATCACCGGCGACACGGGTTGGCGATCAGCGCATAACCGATTCAAGACCCGCTTTTGTGGCGAGGGAGCTTGCTCCCGCTGGGCGGCGAAGCCGCCCCAAAAGAGATGGCGCATTAAGCCAGGCAGACCGCATCAGCCGGTTTACGACTGCTGCGCAGCCGAGCGGGAGCAAGCTCCCTCGCCACGGTTTTTCTTCATTCCTGACACTTGTTCCCAATCGCTAATTTTTCCGGTTTGCATTCGTTTCATAGGGACGACTTGCCTTTGTGCCTCTGTGCCCACTGATTCCGGATACCCCAGAAATGAATGCTGAAGACGCCTTGAAACTTGCTCGCCGGTTTATCGGGTTGCCCCTGGACAAGCGCCAGATGTTCCTGGCAGCGCTGGACAAGGAGGGCGTGGATTTCAGTCGCTTCCCCATTCCCCAAGGCGTCGAAGCCGACGACCGCCAGGCCCTGTCCTATGCCCAGCGCCGCATGTGGTTTCTCTGGCAACTGGACCCCGACAGCGGTGCCTACAACCTGCCCGGCGCGGTGCGGCTCAAGGGCGCGCTGAGCCTGTCGGCGCTGGAGCAGGCCTTCGCCAGCCTGGTGGCCCGCCATGAAACCCTGCGCACAGTGTTCCAGCGCCAGGCCGACGACAGCCTCCTGCAAGTGCCCACCCATGCGCCGCTGATGATCGAGCAACAGGACCTCAGCGGCTTGCCGGCAGGCGAGCGCGAGCAGGCAGTGCGCCAAGCCGCCGAAGCACAATCGATGCGCCCCTTCGACTTGTCGCGCGGCCCCTTGCTGCGGGTCGAACTGCTCAAGCTTGATCAGCAGGAGCACGTGTTGCTGCTGACCTTGCATCACATCGTCTCCGACGGCTGGTCGATGAACGTGCTGATCGACGAGTTCATCCGCTGCTACGACGCCCACGAGGCAGGCGTGGCCCCGCAATTGGCCGACCTGCCGATCCAGTACAGCGACTATGCCCTGTGGCAGCGTCGCTGGCTGGAGGCCGGCGAGCAGGCGCGGCAGCTGGCGTACTGGCAGGCACAACTGGGCGATGAACATCCGGTGCTGGAGTTGCCCACCGACCATTCGCGCCCGGCGATGCCCAGCTATCGCGGCAGCCGCTATGAATTCGCCGTCGACGCCGCATTGGCGGAGCAACTGCGCAGCACAGCCCAGCAGCAGGGCGTCACGCTGTTCATGCTGCTGCTCGGCGCGTTCAATGTGCTGCTGCATCGCTACAGCGGCCAGTCCGATATCCGCGTCGGCGTGCCGATCGCCAACCGTAACCGGGATGAGGTCGAAGGGCTGATCGGCTTCTTCGTCAACACCCAGGTACTGCGTACCGAACTGGACGGCCAGCTCCGTGTCGACGAGTTGCTGCGCCGGGTCAAAGAAACCGCGCTCGGCGCCCAGGCCCATCAGGACCTGCCGTTCGAACGCCTGGTCGAAGCGCTCAAGCTGGAGCGCAGCCTCAGCCATACGCCGTTGTTCCAGGTGATGTACAACCATCAGCCGCACGTGGCGGACGTCACCACGATCCGCACGGCGTCCGGGCTGGAACTGGGCATGATCGAATGGCAGGCGCGCACCACCCAGTTCGACCTGACCCTGGACACTTATGAAAAGGCCGGCACGCTGCACGCGGCGCTGACCTACGCCAACGACCTGTTCGAGGCGCCGAGCATCGCGCGCATGGCCCGGCATTGGCTGCGATTGCTCACGGCGATGATCGCTGATCCGTCCCGGCGCGTCGGCGAACTGCCGCTGCTCGACGCTGACGAACACGCCACCCTGGTCCACGGTTGGAACGCCACGGCGCAACGCTACCCGACCGCGCAGTGCATGCATCAACTGATTGAAGCCCAGGTGGCGCGCACCCCGGACGCACCGGCGCTGGTATTTGGCAAGCAAACCCTGAGCTACGCCGAGCTCGATGCCCGCGCCAACCGACTGGCTCACCTGCTGCGGAAGCGCGGCGTGCGGCCGGACAGCCTGGTGGGGATCTGCGTCGAGCGCTCGCTGGAGATGGTGGTGGGCCTGCTGGCGATTCACAAGGCCGGCGGCGCCTATGTGCCGCTGGACCCTGAGTACCCGCAGGAGCGCCTGGCCTACATGATCGAGGACAGCGCCATCGGCTTGCTGCTGACCCAGCGCTCGCTGTCGGCGGCGCTACCAACCGACGGCGTCGAGGTGATCGAACTCGACCAGGCGGCCGGCTGGCTCGACGGCTACAGCGACCATCGTCCCGACATCACGCTTGATCCGCTGAACCTGGCCTACGTGATCTACACCTCCGGCTCCACCGGCAAACCCAAGGGCGCTGGCAACAGTCACGCGGGGCTGGTCAATCGCTTGTGCTGGATGCAACAGGCCTATGCCTTGGATGGCAGCGACGCGGTGCTGCAGAAAACCCCGTTCAGCTTCGACGTGTCGGTGTGGGAGTTCTTCTGGCCGCTGATGACCGGAGCCCGACTGGTAGTCGCCGCGCCGGGCGTGCACCGCGATCCGCTGCAACTGATCGAGACCATCAAGCGCCATGGCATCAGCACGCTGCACTTCGTGCCGTCGATGCTGCAGGCGTTCATTCATGAGCCGGGCGTGGAAAGCTGCCAAGGCTTGAAGCGCATCGTTTGCAGCGGTGAAGCGCTGCCGCTGGACGCGCAACACCAGGTCTTCGCCAAGCTGCCGAACGCCGGCCTCTACAACCTGTACGGCCCGACCGAAGCGGCCATCGACGTGACCCACTGGACCTGTGTCGATGAAGGCGCCGATTGTGTGCCGATCGGTGTCCCCATCGCCAACCTGCGCACCCATGTGCTTGACGCCGATCTGTCGCCGGTGCCGTGGGGCGTGGCGGGCGAGTTGTACCTGGGCGGGGCGGGGCTGGCGCGCAGTTATCACCAGCGTCCGGCGCTGACCGCCGAGCGTTTCGTGCCGTGCCCGTTCCATGCCGGCGCACGCCTGTACCGCACCGGTGATCGCGTGCGCCAGCGCGCCGACGGCGTGATCGAATACCTCGGCCGCCTCGATCACCAGGTCAAGCTACGCGGCCTGCGCATCGAGCTCGGCGAAATCGAAACCCGCCTCATGCAGCATTCGCTGGTGCGCGAGGCCGTGGTGCTGGTCCAGGACGGCAAGCACCTGGTGGGTTACCTGGTGCTGGAAAACAGCGTGCCGCACGAGCAGTGGCAGCAGGACCTGAAGGCTTGGCTGCTGGCGAGCCTGCCGGAATACATGGTGCCGACCTATCTGATGCCGTTGGCCAGATTGCCCGTCACCGCCAACGGCAAGCTCGACCGCAAGGCCCTGCCACAACCGGACGCCGCGCCCCGGCAAACATTCGTCGCCCCGCAGGATGCGCTGCAAGTTGCCCTGGCCGAAATATGGCAGGACGTACTCGGCGTGGAGCGCGTCGGCCTCGAAGACAACTTCTTCGAGCTGGGCGGTGACTCGATCATTTCCATCCAGGTGGTAAGCCGCGCGCGGCAGGCCGGCATTCGCATTCATCCCCGCGATCTGTTCCAGTACCAGACCGTGCGCAGCCTGGCGCTGGTCGCCACTCGCGCTAGCCACAGTGCTGTGGATCAGGCGCCAGTCACCGGCGATGCTGTGCTCGGGCCGATCCAGCGGCAGTTCTTCTCCCAGGCGATGCAGGCCCGTGACCACTGGAACCAGTCGCTGTTGCTGACCGCCCGCGAGCCGCTGGATGCACAGCGGCTCGACGCGGCGCTGACCTGCGTCATCAACCACCACGACGCCTTGCGTCTGCGCTTTGTCGAAGACGCCGACGGTTGGCGTCAGGGCCACGGGCCGCTTGTGCAAAACGCCGATCTTTGGCAACGCGATGCCCGATCCATCGAAGACCTCAATGCACTGTGCAATGAGGCGCAACGCAGCCTGAACCTGCCGGACGGTCCGCTGCTGCGCGCCATGCTGGTGAACCTGGCCGACGGGAGCCAGCGGCTGGCGCTGATCATTCATCACCTGGTAGTGGACGGTGTGTCGTGGCGCGTGTTGCTGGAAGACTTGCAGCAAGCCTACGAACAACTGGCGGCGGGCGGCGCGGCCACGTTGCCGGCCAAGACCAGCGCGTTCCAGAGCTGGACCGCGCGGCTGAGTGCCGAAGCGTCGCGCTTCGACGATCAGTTGGCCTACTGGCAAGCCCAGCACCAGGGCGCGGCGGACATTCCTTGTGATCGTCCGCAGGGCAGCCTGCAAAATATCCACGGCGCGAAGATCGAATGGCGCCTGGACGCCGAGCTGACCCGGCAGTTGCTGCAACAGGCCCCAGCGGCCTATCGCACCCAGGTCAACGACCTGTTGCTGACCGCGCTGGCCCGCACCATCAGCCACTGGACCGGGCAGCCGGGTACGCTGGTGGAACTGGAAGGCCATGGCCGCGAAGAGCTGTTCGACGACATCGACCTGACCCGCACGGTCGGTTGGCTGACCAGCCTGTTCCCGGTGAAGCTCACCGTTACCGACGACCTCGACGGTTCGATCAAGACCGTCAAGGAGCAACTGCGCGGCGTGCCGGAAAAAGGCCTGGGGTATGGCGTGCTGCGGCATCTGGCGGCGCCTTCGGTACAAGCGACATTGGCCGGTCTGGCGCAACCGCGCATCACCTTCAATTACCTCGGCCAATTCGACCGTCAGTTCGACGAAACGGCGCTGTTGCTGCCATCCGGCGAAGGCAGTGGAGTCGCCCAGGACCCGACCGCGCCGCTGGCCAACTGGCTGACCGTGGAAGGCCAGGTGCATGGCGGCGAGCTGGCGCTGAGCTGGGGGTTCAGCCGTGAAATGTTCGACAGCGCGACCGTGCAGCAACTGGCCGATCAATACGCCCTCGAGCTCAAGGCGCTGATTCAGCATTGCGTCCGTCTGACGACGCCGCAAGCGACGCCGTCGGACTTCCCGCTGGCGCAAATCAGCCAGGCGCAGCTCGACCATCTGCCGGTGGCGGCTGGCCAACTCGACGATATCTACCCGTTGTCACCGATGCAGCAGGGCCTGTTGTTCCACACGCTGTACGAGCAGGCGGCGGGCGAGTACGTCAACCAGCTGCGGGTGGACGTGCAAGGCCTGGATGCCGAGCGATTCCGTGCGGCGTGGCAGGCCACCATCGCTGCGCAAGACATCCTGCGCAGCGGCTTCGTCTGGCAGGGCGAATTGCCGCAGCCGTTGCAGATTGTCCACAGACAGGTGCAGCTGCCGTTCACGGTGCTCGACTGGCGCGAGCGTGCCGAGCAGAGCCAGACTCAGGCCCGAGCCCTTGCCGCGCTGGCTGACGCCGAACGCGCGCTAGGTTTCGATCTGAGCCAGGCACCATTGTTGCGCCTGGTGCTGGTGCAGACCGGCGCCGAGCAGTGGCATCTGATCTACACCCATCACCACATCCTAATGGACGGCTGGAGCAATTCGCAGTTGCTCGGCGAGGTCATGCAACGCTACAACGGCCACGCGCCGGGCCGCATCGCCGGACGTTATCGCGATTACATCGCCTGGCTGCAACGCCAGGACGGCCAGCTCAGCCAGGACTTCTGGAGCGAGCAACTGGCCGCGCTGCAAGAACCGACCCGGCTCGCCCGCGCGGCCTTGGGCGATGCCGGCCAGAGCGGCCATGGCGATCACTTCCTGACGCTGGATGCGCCACGCACCAAGGCACTGGAGACCTTCGCCCGCCGGCAGAAAGTCACTGTCAACACGCTGGTACAAGCGGCGTGGCTGCTGTTGCTGCAACGCTATACCGGGCACCAGACCGTGGCATTTGGCGCGACCGTCGCCGGGCGGCCGGCGGATCTGCCTGGCATCGAACAGCAGGTCGGCCTGTTCATCAACACCTTGCCGGTGATCGGCACGCCGCGCCCCGACCAGACGGTCGGCCAGTGGCTGCAAGCGGTGCAGGCGCAGAACCTGAGCCTGCGGGATTTCGAGCACACGCCGTTAGCGGACATCCAGCGTTGGGCCAGGCAGGGCGGGGAGGCGCTGTTCGACAACCTCCTGGTGTTCGAGAATTACCCGATCGCCCAAGCCTTGCAGCAAGGCACCAGCAGCGATGTCACCTTTGGCGACGTGGCCAATCTTGAGCAGACCCACTATGCCCTGAGCGTGGCGGTCACTCTCGGTGAACAACTGGCGCTGCACTACAGCTACGAGCGTCGACAGTTCGCCGACGAGGTCATCAACCAGATCAGCGCTCACCTGCTGCACCTGCTTGAGCAATTCAGCCAGGACGCCGAACGCAGCCTGGGCGAAATCGCCTTGGCCAGCGCCGCGGAACACGCGCGGCAACAGGCCGACAACCACCCGCAGCCTTATCCGGTGGACATCGCCGTGCATCAGCGGATCGCCGCGTTGGCGACCGAGCGCCCGCAGCGCACGGCCGTGATTTTCAATGACCGGCACTTCAGCTACGGCGAGATCGACCGGCGCGCGAACCAACTGGCCCATGCCTTGATCGCCCGTGGCGTCGGCGCCGAAACCCGCGTCGGCGTGGCCCTGCCGCGCAGCGAAAGCGTGATCGTCGCGCTGCTGGCGGTGCTCAAGGCCGGAGGCGCCTACGTGCCGTTGGACATCAGTTATCCCCGGGAACGCCTGGCGTACCTGATGGAAGACGCCGGCCTGGCCTTGTTGATCAGTGACACCTCGGTGGCGGCGCAGTTGCCGGTGGCCGAATTTCTGCCGCTGCTGGAACTGGATCGGATCGATCTGCGCGAGCTGCCGGTCAGTGCGCCGCAGGTGCGACTCGATCCGCAGAACCTTGCCTACGTCATCTACACCTCCGGCTCCACCGGCAACCCCAAGGGCGTCAGCGTGGCCCACGGTCCGCTGGCGATGCACTGCCAGGCGATCGGCGAGCGTTATGAAATGCGCGACAGCGATTGCGAGTTCCATTTCATGTCGTTCGCTTTCGACGGGGCCCACGAGCGCTGGCTCACCAGCCTGACCCACGGCGCCTCGCTGCTGGTTCGCGATGACAGCCTGTGGACCCCCGAGCAAACCTACAACGCCATGCGCGAGCACGGCGTGACGGTGGTCGCGTTCCCGCCGGTGTACCTGCAACAACTGGCCGAGCACGCCGAGCGTGAAGGCAACCCGCCGCAGGTGCGCATCTACTGCTTCGGCGGCGACGCGGTGGCCAACGCCAGCTTCGAACGGGTCAAGCGCGCCTTGCAGCCTGAGTACATCATCAACGGCTACGGCCCGACCGAAACCGTGGTCACGCCGCTGATCTGGAAGGCCGGTCGCGAGGTGGCTTGTGGCGCGGCCTACGCGCCGATTGGCAGCCGCATCGGCGACCGCAGCGCCTACGTGCTCGATGCCGACCTGAACCTGCTGCCACAGGGCATGCCCGGTGAGCTGTACCTGGGCGGCAGCGGCCTGGCCCGGGGTTACTTGAACCGTCCGGGGCTGACCGCCGAGCGTTTTGTCGCCGACCCGTTCAGCGCCGGCGGCTTGCTGTACCGTACCGGCGACCTGGTGCGCCAGCGCGCCGACGGCACCTTCGATTACCTCGACCGTATCGACAACCAGGTGAAGATCCGTGGTTTCCGCATCGAGCTGGGTGAAATCGAAGCCAGCCTGCAAGCCCTCGACGGCGTGCGCGAAGCGGTGGTCGTGGCCCAGGAGGGTGCTGCCGGCAGCGGCAAGCGCCTGGTGGCCTACGTCGTGGCTGATCAATGGGTGCCGGATGACTTCGCAGAGAATCTGCGCGAACAACTCAAGGCGACCTTGCCGGCACACATGGTCCCGGCCTATCTGCTGTTGCTCGAACGGCTGCCGCTGACCCCCAACGGCAAGCTTGATCGCAAGAACCTGCCCAAGCCCGACGCCAGCCAATTGCAGCAAAGCTACAGGGCACCGCGCAGCGCGCTAGAGCAGCAACTCGCGGCGATCTGGCAGGACGTGCTCAAGCTTGAGCGGGTGGGCCTGCGCGATAACTTCTTCGAACTGGGCGGCGATTCCATCGTCTCGATCCAGGTGGTGAGCCGCGCCCGTCAGGCCGGGATTCACTTGACGCCCAAGGACCTGTTCCAGCACCAGACGCTTGAGATGCTGGCGACCGTGGCCCGCCAGGGCGAAGCCGCGCAAGTCATCGATCAGGGCCCGGTGACGGGTGAGCTGGCGCTGCTGCCAGTGCAACGAGTGTTCTTCGAGCAAACGGTGCCGCAGCGTCATCACTGGAACCAGGCGGTGCTCCTCAAGCCGACCGAGCCTCTGGAGGCGTCGACTCTGAACCAGGCGCTGAGCGCGCTGGTGCTGCATCACGATGGCCTGCGCTTGAGCTTCACGGAGCAGGGCGAAGGCTGGAAGGCGGCTTACCGTCCTGCGGACGTTCACTGCGAAGACCTGCTCTGGACCGTGGACGCGCCTGACGCCTCGGCCTTGCACAGCATCGCCAACGAAGCCCAACGCAGCCTCGATCTGCAAGACGGGCCGCTGCTGCGGGCGGTACTGGCGACCTTGGGCGATGGCAGCCAACGTCTGTTGTTGGCGGTGCATCACCTGGTGGTCGATGGCGTGTCGTGGCGCATCCTGTTCGAGGATCTGCAACGCGCCTACCGACAGCTGTCCAGCGGCGCAGCGTTGCAGCTACCGGACAAAACCACCTCAGCGCAGGTCTGGGCCGAGCGCCTGCAAGACCATGCCCGCAGCCCGGCGCTGCAGCAGCAACTGGCCTTCTGGCAGACCCAGCTCGAAGGCATCGATGCGCGGTTGCCGATGGATCATCCACAGGGCGGCCAGCAGAACCGCCTCGCGCTGACCGTGCGTACGCGACTGAACGCCGCACTGACCCGACAACTGCTGCAAGACGCGCCCAAGGCCTATCGCACCCAGGTCAACGACTTGCTGCTGACGGCGCTGGCGCGGGTCATGGTGCGCTGGACCGGCGCCGACAGTGCGCTGATCCAGCTCGAAGGCCACGGCCGCGAAGCGCTGTTCGACGACGTCGACCTGACCCGCACCGTCGGCTGGTTTACCAGCCTGTACCCGGCCCGACTCACGCCGCAGGCCGATCTTGGGAATAGCCTCAAGCAGATCAAGGAACAACTGCGGGCGATTCCCGACAAAGGCCTCGGTTTTGGTGCCTTGGCGCATCTGGCGGATGACGCTACGCGGGCAAGTCTGGCGCGGCTGCCGACGCCAGGCGTGACCTTCAACTACCTGGGCCAGTTCGACGCCAGCTTCGATGCAGCCGACGGCGCCTTGTTCGTGCCGGCCAACGAAGCGGCCGGCGATGAGCTGGACGCTGAAGCACCGTTGTCGAATGTGCTGGCGTTGAACGGCCAGGTGTTCAATGGCGAACTGGACCTGGGCTGGACCTTCAGCCGCGAGCAGTTCAACGAGGCGACCATCCAGGCCTTGGCCGACGAGTATGCGCTTGAGTTACAGCAGCTCATCGAGCATTGCTGCCAGGGCGGACATCACGGTGTGACGCCATCGGACTTCCCGCTGGCGAGCCTGAGCCAGCAGCAACTGGACGGGCTGGCGCTGCCGATGGCGCAGATCGTCGACCTGTATCCGTTGTCGCCGATGCAGCAAGGCATGCTGTTCCACGGCGTGTATGGCGACGCCACCGGCGACTACATCAACCAATTGCGCCTGGACGTGGAAGGGCTGGACCCGCAGCGTTTCCGCCAGGCCTGGCAAGCGGCGCTGGACGCCCACGACATCCTGCGCACGCGGTTCGTCTGGCAAGGGGATTTGCCGGCGCCGGTGCAGGTGGTCAGCAGATACCTGGAGCTGCCTTACAGCGTGCAGGATCTGCGCAGCGATCCGTTGCCTGTCCAGGCCTTGCAGGCCCTGGCCGATGCCGAACGCGAGCAACTGGACATGAGCGCGTCGGCGCTGATACGCCTGATGATCGTGCGCCTCGACGAACAGCGTTATCACCTGATCTACAGCCACCACCACATCCTCATGGACGGCTGGAGCAATTCGCAGCTGCTCGGCGAAGTGCTGCAACGCTACAGCGGCCAACCCGTCACTGTGTCCGGCAGCCGCTACCGCGACTACATCGCCTGGCTGCAACGCCAGGACGCGGCGGCCAGCGAAGCGTTCTGGAAACCGGCGCTGCAACAGCTGGAGGCGCCAACACGACTGGCCGATGCGGTGGCCAAACCGGCCGACATGGGCAGTGGTTACGGCGATCATATCCACGTGCTGGACGAAGCGTCGACCCGTCGCCTGGAAGTTTTCGCCCGTGCCTCTAAAGTCACCGTCAACACCCTGGTGCAAGCGGCGTGGCTGCTGCTGTTGCAGCGCTACACCGGTCGAGAAACGGTGGCCTTCGGGGCGACCGTGGCCGGGCGTCCGGCGGATTTGCCCGGCATCGAGCAGCAGATTGGTCTGTTCATCAACACCTTGCCAGTGATCGCCAGCCCTCGGGCCGAGCAGACCTTGGCCAGCTGGCTGCAAGCGGTGCAGGCGCAGAACCTGGCCCTGCGCGAATTCGAGCACACCGCGTTGCTCGACATCCAGCGCTGGGCCGGGCAGGGCGGCGACGCGCTGTTCGACAGCCTGCTGGTGTTCGAGAACTACCCGATTGCCCAGGCGTTGGAGCAGGGCGCGCCGGACGGTTTGCGCTTTGGTTCGCCAGTGACTCAGGAGCAGACCAATTACCCATTGACGCTGCTGGTGGGGTTGGAGCGGCAGTTGTCAGTGCACATGAGTTATCAACGGGCGAGTTTTGCTTCGGATACGGTGGAGCGGCTGGCGGCGCATCTGGCGCAGTTGCTTGGGCAGATGACTGCTCAAGGCGAGCGCTGCCTGGGTGAACTGTCGATGCTGGAATTCGATGAGCATCAACGTTTGACCCATGACTGGAACCCGGTCGATGCGCCGTTCGAACAGGACCTGTGCATCCACCAACTGATCGCCCGCCAAGCGCAATCCACTCCTGACGCATTGGCGGTCACCTTCGCCAACAGGCGCCTGAGCTACTGCGAACTCGACGGCCGCGCCAATCGCCTGGCCCACAAGCTCATCGAACTGGGCGTCGGCCCGGAGGTGCGGGTGGGCGTGGCGATGCCGCGTTCTGAGCAATTGCTGATCGCCTTGCTGGCGGTGCTCAAGGCCGGCGGCGCGTACGTGCCGCTGGACCCGGATTACCCGGCCGAACGCGTGGCCTACATGCTTGGGGACAGTCGCGCGCGGGTGTTGTTGACCGAGCAGGCGGTGGCGCAGACGTTGACGGTTCCGGCTGGAACCGAAGTGCTGATGCTGGACCGGATTGAGTTGAGCTCATATCCCTTCAACGCACCGGGCACAACGGTCACCCCAGACAACCTCGCCTACGTCATCTACACCTCCGGTTCCACCGGCAAACCCAAGGGTGTGGCCATCGCCCACCGAAACGTCTTGGCGCTGATCGACTGGTCCAGAACCGTCTACAACCGCGACGACATCCAGGGCGTCCTGGCGTCGACCTCGGTGTGCTTCGACCTGTCGGTGTGGGAGCTGTTTGTCACCCTCGCCAACGGCGGTTCGCTGATCATCGCCCGCAACGCCCTGGAACTGCCGCACCTGCCCGCCCGCGATCAGGTACGCCTGATCAACAGCGTGCCTTCGGCGATCGCCGCGTTGCAGCGCAGCGGCGAGATCCCGCACAGCGTGCGCATCATCAATCTGGCCGGAGAGCCGCTGAAGCAGAGTCTGGTGGATGCCCTCTACCCGACACCCAAAACCTGTGGGAGCGAGCCTGCTCGCGAAGGCGTCCCGTCAGTCACCCCATCATTGATTGACCCAGCTCTTTCGCGAGCAGGCTCGCTCCCACAGGTAAGTGTGGGGGTTGAGCATGTTTATGACCTGTACGGCCCCTCGGAAGACACCACCTATTCCACCTGGACCCGCCGCACCGCCGGCGGCACGGCAAACATCGGTCGCCCGCTCAAGCACACCTCCAGTTACCTGCTGGACGCCAACCTGCAACCGGTGCCGCAAGGCGTCTCGGCGGAGCTGTACCTGAGCGGCGCGGGCATCACCCGGGGTTACCTCGGGCGCGCGGCGATGACCGCCGAGAAATACGTGCCGAACCCGTTCTCGACGACAGGCGAACGCCTGTATCGCACCGGTGACCTGTGCCGCTATCGCGCCGATGGCGTGCTCGAATACCAGGGCCGACTCGACCATCAAGTGAAGATCCGCGGCTTCCGCATCGAGCTGGGGGAAATCGAGGCGCGGCTGTTGCAGCAAGCCGAGGTAAGCGACGTCGCCGTGCTGGCCCAGGAAGGGCCGGGCGGGCAGCAGTTGGTGGCTTACGTGGTTGCTTCGACCGACGCGAATACTCTGCGCGATCAACTCAAGGCCAATCTCAAGGCGCACCTGCCCGACTACATGATCCCGGCCCACTGGCTGTTCCTCGATCACCTGCCACTGACCCCCAACGGCAAGCTCGACCGCAAGGCACTGCCGGGCATCGAGGCCGGGCGCTCAGAAAACGCTTACGAAGCACCGGTCAGCGACCTTGAACTGCAAGTCGCAGCGATCTGGGCCCAGGTGATCACCGTCGAGCGCGTGGGCCTGCACGATCACTTCTTCGAGCTGGGCGGCCACTCGTTGCTGGCGGTCACCGCCGTTTCGCGCATGGCCCTCGAACTGGGGTTGAGCCTGACCCCGCAGCTGTTATTCCAGCACCCCGTCCTGAAGGATTTCGTCGCCCGACTCGACAGCGGCGACGGGCCGATCAACGAACAGAAACTGAACAAGCTGGACGCCCTGCTTGATGAAATGGAGGAAGTCTGATGGACAAGAGTGTTGCTTTGAGGGTTGCCAAGCGCTTTATCACTCTGCCGCTGGACAAACGCCGGCTGTACCTGGGAAAGATGCTCGAAGAGGGCGTCTCGCCGGCCAACCTGCCGATTCCCGAGGTGCGCTCCGGGTTTGAACATGTCCCGCTGTCCTACGCCCAGGAGCGCCAGTGGTTCCTCTGGCAGATGGACCGCCACAGCTCGGCTTACCACATCCCCAGCGCCTTGCGCCTCAAAGGGCAACTGGACGTGCCGGCGCTGGAGCGCAGCTTCAATGCCGTGGTCGAGCGCCACGAAAGCTTGCGCACCACGTTCGCCGAGCACGGCGAGCAAACCGTGCAGATCATTCATCAACATATGCCCTTGAGCATCGCGGTCGAGGCGCTGCCCGCCGGTTCTACGGTCAGCCAGGACGAACGCATCAAAGCCTGCGTCGAAGGTCAAACCGCGCGTCCGTTCGATCTGCGCGAAGGGCCGTTGCTGCGGGTTTCGCTGCTGAAAATTGCCGAAGACGACCATGTCCTGGTGCTCATCCAGCACCACATCATTGCCGATGGCTGGTCGATGCAGGTGCTGGTGGATGAACTGGTCCGGCACTACGCCGCCGACATTGGCGGCCAGCCGCTGGCCTTGCCGGATCTGCCGGTGCAATACGCCGACTATGCGATCTGGCAACGGCACTGGCTGGAGGCGGGCGAGCGTGAGCGGCAACTGGCCTATTGGGTCCAGACCCTCGGTGACGAACAACCGGTGCTTGAACTGCCGTTTGATCATCCGCGCCCACCGGTGCAGAGCTTTCGTGGCGCGCGCCTGGATTTGACCCTGAGCGCGGAACTGGCCACCGCGCTCAAGCAGCTGGCCCAGCGTGAAGGCGCCAGCCTGTTCATGGTCTTGCTGGCCTCGTTCCAGGCGCTGCTGCACCGCTACAGCGGCCAGCCGCAGATCCGCGTGGGCGTGCCGACTGCCAACCGCAACCGGGTCGAGACCGAAGGGCTCATCGGCTTTTTCGTCAACACCCAGGTACTCAGTGCCAACGTCGATGGGCAACTGCCGTTTGATCAGTTGCTCGCCCAGGTCAAGCAATCGGCCATGGCGGCCCAGGCCCATCAGGACTTGCCATTCGAGCAATTGATCGAGGCCCTGCAACCTGAGCGCAGCCTCAGCCACAGCCCGATCTTCCAGGTCATGTTCAACCACCAGAACGCCGGCGCCACTCGAAGCCGGCAGATGCACCTGCCGCAGCTGCGGGTCGAGGATCTGGTATGGGAAGGGCGTACCGCCCAGTTCGACTTGACCCTGGGCACCTATGAGACCGAGCAGGGCATCGCTGCGGAACTGACCTACGCCACCGACCTGTTCGACGCGCAGACCATCGAGCGCCTGGCCGGGCACTGGCAGACCCTGCTGCACGGCATCGTCGATGCGCCACGCCAGCGTATCGGCGAACTGCCGCTGCTCGACCTGGCGCAACAGCAACTCACGCAGCAGCAATGGCTGCGGGTCGCCGACCACACTGACGAAGCCGTTTGCGTGCACCAGCGCATCGCCGAACAGGTGCGCCGCAACCCCGAGGCGCTGGCGCTGACCATCGACGACCAGGCCCTGAGCTACGCACAACTGGACGCGCGCGCCAACCAATTGGCCCATCGCCTGATCGACCTGGGCGTGATGCCCGGCCAGTTGGCGGGCATCGCGGTCGAGCGCAGCGTCGAGATGATTGTCGGCCTGCTGGCGATCCTCAAGGCTGGCGCCGCCTATGTGCCGCTGGATCCGGCGTACCCCGAGGATCGCCTGGCCTACATGATCGAGGACAGCGGCATCGAACTGCTGCTGACCCAGGCCCGTTTGCAGGCGCGCTTGCCGATCCCGCCAAGTCTTCGGACTCTGTTGCTGGACCAGCCGGACGCCGCACTGCAAGCAGCCCCGCAAACCTGCCCGGTGGTGCCGCTGACTGGCGAACACCTGGCCTACGTCATCTACACCTCCGGTTCCACCGGCAAGCCCAAGGGCGTGATGGTGCGCCATGGCGCCCTGAGCAATTTCATCCACAGCATGATCGCCGAGCCGGGTCTCGTGCCCGGCGACCGCATGCTGTCATTGACGACGTTCTCTTTCGATATTTTCGGCCTGGAAATCTACGGACCTCTGTCAGCCGGGGCCGGCGTGGTGCTGACCGGCCAGAACCTGCACCAGGACCCGCAAGCGGTGCTGGCGCTGATCGAACAACACGCTGTCAGCGTGCTGCAAGCGACGCCGTCGAGCTGGCGCATGTTGATCGATCATGAGCAGGCTTCGCTGCTGGCCGGGCGGACCTTCCTCTGCGGCGGCGAAGCGTTGCCGCTGGAACTGGCGCAGCGCTTGCTGGCGCTCTCGCCGAACGTCTGGAACCTCTACGGCCCGACCGAAACCACCATCTGGTCGGCGCTGCATCCGTTGGGCCTGGAGCGCGACCGTCCGTTCCTCGGTAAACCGCTGGACAACACCGCGCTGTACATCGTTGGCAGCGACCTGACCCTCAACCCGCCCGGTGCGCCGGGGGAGCTGCTGATCGGGGGCGCCGGCCTGGCCCGTGGTTATTTCCAGCGTCCGGCGCTGACCGCCGAACGCTTCGTGCCGGACCCGTTTTCCGCCACGGGCGAGCGCCTGTACCGCACCGGCGACCTGTGCCGTTATCGCGCCGAAGGCGTGGTCGAGTACCTCGGCCGGATCGACCATCAAGTGAAGATCCGCGGCCTGCGTATCGAGCTGGGGGAAATCGAAGCCGCGCTGCTGGCCCAGGACCGCGTGCGCGAAACCGTGGTGGTGGCCCACGAAGGCCCGACCGGCGCGCAATTGGTGGCCTACGTGGTGCCCGCCAGCGGCGCAGTGCCGGAGCCGGACGCGCTGTTGCGCACCGCACTCAAGGCGGCCCTCAAGGCGCAGTTGCCGGAATACATGGTGCCGGCGCACCTGTTGTTCCTGGCACAACTGCCGCTGACGCCCAACGGCAAGATCGATCGCAAGGCCTTGCCGGCGCCCGAGGCCAGCGATTTGCAGCAGGCCTACGTGGCGCCGCGCAGCGAGGTCGAGCAACAGGTCGCGGCAATCTGGCAGGACGTGCTCAAGCTTGAACGCGTGGGGCTGGAAGACAATTTCTTCGAACTGGGCGGGCATTCGCTGCTGGTGACCCAAGTGGTCTCGCGGGTCCGTCGGGTGCTCGGCATCGAAGTGCCGCTGCGCAGCCTGTTCGAACACAGCACGTTGCAGGCGTTCGTCGCCGCCTTCGATACCACGACAGGCGAACAGGCCCCGGCCATGACGCCGGTGCCTCGCGATGCGCCGTTGCCGTTGTCCTTTGCCCAGGAGCGCCAGTGGTTCCTCTGGAGAATGGACCCCGACGGCGCCGCCTACAACATCCCCACCGCGTTGCGGATGCGCGGCGCATTGGACAAGGGCGCGCTGCGCAAGAGCTTTGCCGCACTGGTCCAGCGCCACGAAAGCTTGCGCACCGCATTCGTGGAAGAGGATGGACGCACTGGCCAGGTCATTTGTGAGCAGGGCGAAGTCGACTATATCGAGGAGCGTCTGGAAGGGCGTGATATCCAGGCCTTCCTCGAACAGCAGACGCAACGCCCGTTCGATCTGCTGAACGACGCGCTGCTACGCGTGGCGCTGTTGGAAGTGGCCGAGGAGGATCACCTGCTGGTGCTGACGCTGCATCACATTGTCTCCGACGGCTGGTCGTTACAGGTGATGGTCGATGACCTGATGAGCCTGTACTCGGCTTTCGTCCAGGGTCAATCGGCACAACTGCCGCCATTGGCGGTGCAATACGCCGACTACGCGGTCTGGCAGCGGCAATGGATGGCGGCCGGTGAACGCGACCGCCAACTGGCCTATTGGTCGGCGCAACTGGGCGGCGAACAGCCGCTGCTGGAACTGCCCACCGACCACCCGCGCCCAGCGCAACAAAGCCTGCGCGGGGCACGCCTGCCGATCGTGCTGGATCGCGCCTTGAGCGATGACCTCAAGGCCCTGGCCCGGCAAGAAAACGTCACCCTGTTCGTGCTGTTGCTCGGCTCGTTCCAGGCATTGCTGCATCGCTACAGCAGCCAGGCCGACATCCGCGTCGGCGTGCCGATCGCCAACCGCCAGCGACTGGAAACCGAGCGCTTGATCGGGTTCTTCGTCAACACCCAGGTCCTGCGCAGCGAGTTCTCCGGCGACCTGACCGGCGCCGCTTTGCTGCAACAGCTCAAGCAGACGGCCATGGCCGCGCAGATGCACCAGGACCTGCCCTTCGAGCAACTGGTAGATGCCCTGCAGCCGCAGCGCAACCTGAGCCACAGCCCGCTGTTCCAGGCGATGTTCAACCACCGCAACGAAACCGCCTCGGTGTTTGCCAAGGCCTTGCCGGGGCTCGACGTCGAACCCGTAGGCTGGACGCAGCGCACCGCGCAATTCGACCTGAGCCTGGACACCGTCGAAAGTCCCCAGGGCCTGCACGCTGCCCTGACCTACGCCACCGACCTGTTCGAGCCGGCGACCATCGAACGCATGGCCGGGCATTGGCTCAACCTGTTGCGCAGCCTGGTGCAGGACCTGCACCGCCCGGTGGCGCAATGGTCGCTGCTGGACGAGGACGAGCGTCGGCACATGCTCATCGACTGGAACGCGACGGCGCGGCAATACCCGCTCGACCGCAGCGTCCAGGCGCTGATCGAGGAGCAGGTGCGCCGGACCCCGGATGCGCCTGCATTGGTCTTTGGCGGGCAGCGCCTGAGCTACCGCGAACTCAACGCCCGGGCCAACCGCTTGGCCCATCGCTTGATCGACCTGGGCGTCGGCCCCGATGTGCTGGTGGGCATCGCCGTGGAACGTTCGGTGGAGATGGTGCTCGGGCTGTTGGCGATCCTCAAGGCCGGTGGCGCCTACGTGCCGTTGGACCCTGAGTACCCGCAGGATCGCCTGGCCTATATGTTCGAAGACAGCGGCATCGGTCTGCTGCTGACCCAGCAACACCTGCTTGATGCTTTGCCGATTCCGCAAGGACTGCGCAGTCTGCTACTGGACCTGCCCGCTGAGGAGTCGCATGTCAGTCGTGAGGAGAATCCCGACGTCAAGGTGCACGGCGAAAACCTGGCCTATGTCATCTATACCTCCGGTTCCACCGGCAAGCCCAAGGGTGCGGGCAATCGCCATTGCGCCCTGGTCAACCGGCTGTGCTGGATGCAGCAGGCCTATGGCCTCGATGCGACTGACAGTGTGTTGCAGAAAACGCCGTTCAGTTTCGACGTCTCGGTGTGGGAATTCTTCTGGCCGCTGCTGACCGGTTCGACGCTGGTGGTCGCCGCGCCGGGGGCCCATCGTGACCCGGCGCAACTGATCGAGCTGATCACGGCGCAGCGCATCACCACGCTGCACTTCGTACCGTCGATGCTCCAGGCGTTCGTGCAGGACCCGCGGGTAGCCGAATGCACCAGCCTCAAGCGGATCGTCTGCAGCGGTGAAGCGCTGCCGGTGGATGCCCAGCAGCAGGTGTTCGCCAAACTGCCGGATGCCAGCCTGTACAACCTCTACGGCCCGACCGAGGCGGCCATCGACGTGACCCACTGGACCTGCGTCGAGGAGGGCCGCGACAGCGTGCCGATCGGACAGCCGATCGCCAACCTCGGCACCTACATTCTCGACGATGAGCTGTCGCCGGTACCGGTCGGGGTGATCGGCGAGCTGTACCTGGCGGGCGAAGGGCTGGCGCGCGGTTACCATCGGCGCGCGGCGTTGACCGCCGAACGGTTCGTCACCGCGCCGTTCGACGCTGGCCAGCGCTTGTATCGCACCGGCGACCTGGCGCGTTATCGGGCTGATGGCGTGATCGAATACGCCGGCCGAATGGACCATCAAGTGAAAATCCGTGGCTTGCGCATCGAGTTGGGCGAAATCGAAGCGCGTCTGGCCGAACACGAGGCGGTACGCGAAACCGTGGTCCTGGCCCAGGACGGCACGTTGCTGGTGGCCTACGTGGTGCCGGCGCGCGCCGAGCTGCTGGTCGCCGATGACGCCGTTCGCCAGGCGCTGCAAGTGCGCCTCAGGGAACATCTGAGTCAGTCCTTGCCCGACTACATGGTGCCGCAACACTGGGTGTGGCTGGAGAAAATGCCGGTCAGCCCCAACGGCAAGCTTGAGCGCAAGGCCCTGCCGAAGGCCGATCCGAGCGCCAGTGCGAAGAGCTACAGTGCCCCGGTCAGCGCCGTGGAAAACACTTTGGCCGCGATCTGGCAAAGCGTGCTCGGGCGCGAACGCGTAGGGCGGACCGACAATTTCTTCGAGCTGGGCGGCGATTCGATCATTTCCATCCAGGTGGTGAGTCGCGCCCGTCAGGCCGGGATTCATTTCAGTCCCAAGGACCTGTTCCTGCACCAGACCATCCAGGGCCTCGCCGGGGTGGCAACGACCGGAGACAACGGGCCGGTGATCGATCAGGGCCCGGTGGTGGGGCAGACGGTATTGCTGCCGTTCCAGCAGTTGTTTTTCGAACAGGCCATGGCCGAGCCTCATCATTGGAACCAGTCGGTGTTGCTCAAGAGCTTGCGCGCCGTGGATGCCGCGCATCTGGAGCAGGCGTTGCAGGCTCTGGTCGAGCATCACGATGCGTTGCGCCTGGCCTTCGTCTGCGAGGCGGGCACCTGGACCGCGCGCCACACTACCCTGGCCGAACAGCGCACGCTCTGGCAGCGCTCGCCGCTGTTGTGGACCGCCGAGGTGGCCGATGCGCCGGCCCTTGAACGCCTGGCCGAACAAGCCCAACGCAGCCTCGACCTGCAAGATGGCGCGCTGCTGCGCGGAGTGCTGGCGAGCCTGGCCGACGGCAGCCAGCGACTGCTGCTGGTGATCCATCACCTGGTGGTGGACGGCGTGTCCTGGCGTGTACTGCTGGAGGACCTGCAACAGGCGTACGAGCAGTTGCAGGCCGGCCAGACGCCAGCGTTGCCGGCCAAGACCACGGCTGCGCAGACCTGGGCGCAACGGTTGCAGGCGCATGCCGGCAGCGCGACGTTGCAGTCCCAGCTGAAGTATTGGCAAGAGCAACTGCAAGGCGCCGGTCATGACTTGCCTTGCGACCATCCAGAGGGCGATTTGCGCAGGTGCCACGCGACCCAGGTCCAGACGCGGCTGGACAAGGACCAGACGCGACGCCTGTTGCAGCAAGCGCCGGCGGCTTATCGCACCCAGGTCAACGATCTGCTGCTGACGGCCCTGGCCCGGGTGATCGGCCGCTGGACTTCCCAGGCCTCGACCTTGATTCAGCTGGAGGGCCATGGCCGTGAGGCGCTGTTCGAGGATGTGGACCTGAGCCGCAGCGTCGGTTGGTTCACCAGCCTGTTCCCGGTGCGCCTGGCCCCGACGGCCACCACCGAAGGTTCGATCAAGGCGATCAAGGAGCAACTGCGGGCGATCCCAGACAAAGGGCTCGGCTTCGGCGTGTTGCGTTACCTGGGCGATGAACCGACGCGGCGCACCCTCGCGGCGCTGCCCGTGCCGCGCATCACATTCAACTATCTGGGCCAGTTCGACAGCGGCTTTGCCGACGACGCCGAGGGCCTGTTTGTCCCGGCCAGCGAATCGGCGGGCGCGGCGCAGAGCTCGTTGGCGCCGCTGGACAACTGGCTGACGCTCAACGGCAGCGTCTATGCCGGCGAGTTGAGCATCGACTGGACGTTCAGCTCGCAAATGTTCGATGAAGCGACGATCCAGGCGCTGGCCGAGGATTACGCTGGGGAATTGCAGGCATTGATCGACCACTGTTGCGAGCCGCGGCACCACGGGTTCACGCCGTCGGACTTCCCCCTGGCCGGATTGCAACAGCAACAGTTGGACGCCTTGCCGCTGGTGGCGCGCGACGTGGAGGACATCTATCCGCTGTCGCCGATGCAGCAGGGCATGCTGTTCCACACGCTGTACGAGCAGCAGGCCGGCCACTACATCAACCAGATGCGCGTGGATGTCGAAGGGCTGGACGTCGAGCGCTTCCGCCAGGCCTGGCAAGCGGCGACCGATGCCCACGACGTGCTGCGCAGCGGTTTTGTTTGGGAGGGTGATTTCAAGCGTGCAGTGCAGGTGGTGCACAAGCGCGTAGCGGTCGCGTTACAGCTGGATGACGCACGTACGCAGGCTGACCTGCCTGAGCACCTGAACACCCTCGCAACGGCCCAGCGCGAGCAAGGTTTTGCCCTGGATGCGGCGCCGTTGTTGCGGTTGGTGGTGGTGCGCGTGGCGCAGGAGCGTTATCACTTGATCTATACCAGCCATCACATCCTGATGGACGGCTGGAGCAATTCGCAGTTGCTCGGCGAAGTGCTGCAACGCTACAGCGGCCAACCCGTTGCGGTGTCCGGCAGCCGCTACCGCGACTACATCGCCTGGCTGCAACGCCAGGACGCGGCGGCCAGCGAAACGTTCTGGAAACCGGCGCTGCAACAGCTGGAGACGCCGACACGATTGGCCGATGCGGTGGCCAAACCGGCCGAGATGGGCAGCGGTTACGGCGATCACGTCCACGTGCTGGACGAAGCGTCGACCCGTCGCCTGGAAGCTTTCGCCCGCGCGTCGAAAGTCACCGTCAACACGCTGGTGCAAGCGGCGTGGCTGCTGCTGTTGCAGCGCTACACCGGTCGAGAAACGGTAGCCTTCGGCGCAACCGTGGCCGGGCGTCCGGTGGATTTGCCCGGCATCGAGCAGCAGATCGGTCTGTTCATCAACACCTTGCCGGTGATCGCCAGCCCTCGGGCCGAGCAGACCTTGGCCGGCTGGCTGCAAGCGGTGCAGGCGCAGAACCTGGCCCTGCGCGAGTTCGAGCACACCGCGTTGCTGGATATCCAGCGCTGGGCCGGGCAGGGCGGCGACGCGCTGTTCGACAGCCTGCTGGTGTTCGAGAACTACCCGATTGCCCAAGCGCTGGAGCAGGGCGCGCCGGACGGCTTGCGTTTTGGTTCGCCGGTGACTCAGGAGCAGACCAATTACCCATTGACGCTGCTGGTGGGGTTGGAGCGGCAGTTGTCAGTGCACATGAGTTATCAACGGGCGAGCTTTGCTCCGGATACGGTTGAGCGGCTGGCGGCGCATCTGGCGCAGTTGCTCGGGCAGATGACTACTCAAGGCGAGCGCTGCCTGGGTGAACTGTCGATGCTGGAATTCGATGAGCATCAACGTTTGACCCATGACTGGAACCCGGTCGATGCGCCGTTCGAACAGGACCTGTGCATCCACCAACTGATCGCCCGCCAAGCGCAATCCACTCCTGACGCATTGGCGGTCACCTTCGCCAACAGGCGCCTGAGCTACTGCGAACTCGACGGCCGCGCCAATCGCCTGGCCCACAAGCTCATCGAACTGGGCGTCGGCCCGGAGGTGCGGGTGGGCGTGGCGATGCCGCGTTCTGAGCAATTGCTGATCGCCTTGCTGGCGGTGCTCAAGGCCGGCGGCGCGTACGTGCCGCTGGACCCGGATTACCCGGCCGAACGCGTGGCCTACATGCTTGGGGACAGTCGCGCGCGGGTGTTGTTGACCGAGCAGGCGGTGGCGCAGACGTTGACGGTTCCGGCTGGAACCGAAGTGCTGATGCTGGACCGGATTGAGTTGAGCTCATATCCCTTCAACGCACCGGGCACAACGGTCACCCCAGACAACCTCGCCTACGTCATCTACACCTCCGGTTCCACCGGCAAACCCAAGGGTGTGGCCATCGCCCACCGAAACGTCTTGGCGCTGATCGACTGGTCCAGAACCGTCTACAACCGCGACGACATCCAGGGCGTCCTGGCGTCGACCTCGGTGTGCTTCGACCTGTCGGTGTGGGAGCTGTTTGTCACCCTCGCCAACGGCGGTTCGCTGATCATCGCCCGCAACGCCCTGGAACTGCCGCACCTGCCCGCCCGCGATCAGGTACGCCTGATCAACAGCGTGCCTTCGGCGATCGCCGCGTTGCAGCGCAGCGGCGAGATCCCGCACAGCGTGCGCATCATCAATCTGGCCGGAGAGCCGCTGAAGCAGAGTCTGGTGGATGCCCTCTACCCGACACCCAAAACCTGTGGGAGCGAGCCTGCTCGCGAAGGCGTCCCGTCAGTCACCCCATCATTGATTGACCCAGCTCTTTCGCGAGCAGGCTCGCTCCCACAGGTAAGTGTGGGGGTTGAGCATGTTTATGACCTGTACGGCCCCTCGGAAGACACCACCTATTCCACCTGGACCCGCCGCACCGCCGGCGGCACGGCAAACATCGGTCGCCCGCTCAAGCACACCTCCAGTTACCTGCTGGACGCCAACCTGCAACCGGTGCCGCAAGGCGTCTCGGCGGAGCTGTACCTGAGCGGCGCGGGCATCACCCGGGGTTACCTCGGGCGCGCGGCGATGACCGCCGAGAAATACGTGCCGAACCCGTTCTCGACGACAGGCGAACGCCTGTATCGCACCGGTGACCTGTGCCGCTATCGCGCCGATGGCGTGCTCGAATACCAGGGCCGACTCGACCA
Source organism: Pseudomonas sp. R1-15 (assembly GCF_051132085.1). Classification (NCBI taxonomy): domain Bacteria; kingdom Pseudomonadati; phylum Pseudomonadota; class Gammaproteobacteria; order Pseudomonadales; family Pseudomonadaceae; genus Pseudomonas; species Pseudomonas sp. R1-15. The sequence continues at coordinate 1,891,976 of NZ_CP071660.1, forward strand.
TCAAGTGAAGATCCGCGGCTTCCGCATCGAGCTGGGGGAAATCGAGGCGCGGCTGTTGCAGCAAGCCGAGGTAAGCGACGTCGCCGTGCTGGCCCAGGAAGGGCCGGGCGGGCAGCAGTTGGTGGCTTACGTGGTTGCTTCGACCGACGCGAATACTCTGCGCGATCAACTCAAGGCCAATCTCAAGGCGCACCTGCCCGACTACATGATCCCGGCCCACTGGCTGTTCCTCGATCACCTGCCACTGACCCCCAACGGCAAGCTCGACCGCAAGGCCTTGCCGAGCATCGAAACCGGGTCTTCACAGGGCGGTTACGAGGCGCCGGCCAACGAGCTGGAGCACCGGATCGCCGGCATCTGGCAAGAAGTGCTGGAAGTGGAACAGGTCGGGCGCAACGACCATTTCTTCGAGCGCGGCGGTCACTCCTTGCTGGCGACGCAGGCCGTATCCCGGCTGCGAAAGCTCACGCGTTATCCGCTGAGCCTGCGCGACCTGTTCGACCATCCGCAACTCAAGGCACTGGCGGCACTGATGAGCGAGACCGGCGACGGCGCGGAGCGGGCCGGCGATTCCAGCCAGGTCCGACTCAAGGCCCATGGGCCACGGCAATCGGCACCGCTGTCGCTGGTGCAGCGACGGTTGTGGATCGCCGAGCAGCTGGCCGGCGGCACCTCCGCCTATGGCATGCCCATGGCGCTGCGGTTGTGCGGCGAGTTGTCCGTCGAGCGGCTGATGAGCAGCTTTGCCGAAGTGACACGCCGTCACGCCGTGCTGCGCACCGCGTATGTTCAGGATGACGAAGGCGATCCGCTGGCGCTGATTGCCGATGAGGTCCGGCTGGATTTCCCGCTGGTCGATCTGTCCCAGTTGTCGCCCGGTGCCCGGCAGGAGCAAGTGGCCCAGGCGATCCTGGACAACGCCAGTACCCCGATTGACCTGGAGCAGGCGCCATTGCTGCGCGGGCGGATCCTGCGCCTGGGGCCGACCGAACACGTGTTGTTGTACGCCATGCACCACATCATTTCCGATGGCTGGTCGATGGGGCTGTTGATCAATGAACTGGTGCAGATCTACGAAGCGTCCCTGCGCGGCGAGCCCATGCCGCTGGCGCCGCTGGAGGTCCAGTACCACGACTTCGCCTTGTGGCAGCAGGCGCTGGAAGACCAAGGCGTGCTGGCGCGCCAGGGCGATTATTGGAAGCAGCGGCTCGACGGTTACCACGGGCGTCTTGATTTGCCTTTGGACAATCCACGCGGCCAGACGGCCTCTTATGAGGGCGATGCGCTGCAGTTCGAGCTGCCTGCCGGGCTGAGCGCGGCGTTGCGCCGGGTGTCGAGCGCGGCCGGCGTCACGCTGTACAGCACGTTGCTGGCGTCGTTCCAGGTGTTGTTGCATCGCCTCTGCGACGCGCAGGATCTTGTCGTCGGCGCTGACGTGGCCGGGCGCGAACAACCCGAGCTGGAGCGCTTGATCGGCTTCTTCGTCAACGTCCTGCCGTTGCGTTCGCGCTTTGCCGCCGATGTCGGCTTCAACCGGTTCCTGGCGCAGACCCAGGACCATCTGCTCGGCGCGCTGGAGCATCAGGACCTGCCGTTCGACCAGATCGTCGAGGCCGCGGGCGTGCCGCGGCACAAGGGCATGAACCCGTTGTTGCAGGTGCTGTTCGTGATGAACAACGTGCCGGTGCGCACCCGTTCCATGGCCGGCTTGAGCGTCGAGTTCCTGCCGGCGCTGCAGAACCATTCTAAATTCGACATGGCATTGTTCGTTGACGAAGAAGAAGGGCAGTTGCGCGGTAATTGGCAATTCGCCACAAGCTTGTTCGGACATGAGCGCATCCAGTACCTGATCCGGGCCTGGACGGCCCTGTTGGAACAGATCGTCGCTGATCAGGACATTCAATTGGGAGCTATCAGCATGCCAGTCGACAACGTGGCGACAGCCGCCACGCCTGCCAACGTCCCGGGGCCCAAGGCCGACAAACTGGGCAAGTTTCTCAAGCGTTCGGCGACCCCGGCCGCGCGGCCGCGTCCGGCGTTGGTGCGCGAATCGCTGGTGGCGGCGCCCCAGCGTTTCCCGCTGATGCTGGAGCCTGGCGAGCCGCACCTGGACGTCATCGAGTGGATCCGGCAGAACCGGCCGTTGATCGAGCAGAAGCTGGCCGAGCACGCCGGCATCCTCTTCCGTGGCTTCGAACTGGACGGTATCCAGGGCTTCGAAGCGTTCGCCGAAGCGATCCAGCCGGGGCTGTACGGCCAGTACGGCGACCTGCCGAAGAAGGAAGGCGGCAAGAACACCTACCGGTCCACGCCGTACCCGGAACGCAAGATGATCCTGTTTCACAACGAGAGCTCCCACCAGGACCGCTGGCCGCGCAAGCAGATGTTCTATTGCGAGCAGGCCGCACCCGTGGGCGGCGCGACCCCGGTGGTGGATTGCCGCCTGATGTACGAAAAGCTGCCGACGGACCTTCGCGAGAAGTTCGAAGACAAGGGTTTGCTGTACGTGCGCACCTTCACCGACAAACTCGACGTGTCGTGGCAGCACTTCTTCAAGACCGAGGATCGCCTTGAAGTGGAGGCCCGCTGCCGGGCTGGCGGCATCCAGTGGCGCTGGCTCGATAACGATGAACTGCAGACCCGCACGCCGGGGCCGGCGATCATCACGCACCCGATCACCGGGGAAAAATCCTTCTTCAACCAGGTGCAGCTGCATCACATCCATTGGCTGGAGCCGGACGTGCGCCAGGACCTGTTGTCGATGTACGGCCTGGAGCGCATGCCCCGGCACGTGTACTACGGCGACGGCACGCCGATCGAAGACGAGGTGATGGCGCGTATCGGTGAGTTGTACGAAGCCTGCGCGGTGCGTTTCGACTGGCAGAAAGGTGACGTGATCCTGTTGGACAACATGCTCGTGGCCCACGCCCGCGACCCGTACGAGGGGCCGCGCAAGATCGTCGTCGCCATGGGCGATATGTACGACCACGCCAGCCTGGAGCGTCCAGCGGGCGCCGGGCGATCGGTCCGTGGCGCATTCAATACCGAGGAAAGCGGAGCATGAACGAGGTGACGATGGACACGCAGGAAGCGGGTTTTGCCCTGACGCCCGAACAGCAACGGGCACTTGAGCAACTGTCGGGCACGGTGACCTGTGGCGAGGCCTTGCGTTGGCTGAATGTGGTCATTGACGATGATCTCGACCCGCAGCGATTGCAGGTCGCCTTCGACACGCTGGTGGCGCAGCAACCGATGTTGCTGGCGCGACTGACCAAGCTCGGCGGTTTCCACGGTTTGCGTCAGGTGGCCCATGCGGGACGTTTCCCACTGACGATACAGGCCAGCGAACAACCGGCCGAGGAAGTCCGGGCGCAGATCAGCGAGACGCTTGGCCGGGCTTTTGTGCTTGGCGAATCGGCCAGCGTCCAGGCGGTGCTTTATCGTCTGGCGTCTCGGCAATGGCAATTGCTGCTGGGCGTCGCCCGCCACAGCGCTGATGCGCCGTCGATGAACCTGCTGCTTGAACAGCTACGGCAGGCTTACGCCGGCGATGGGGCGGAGGAAGAAGCGCCCGGTGAGTTTGCCCAATACCTGGAGTGGCGCAGCGAAGTGGTGCTGGATGAAGATGCCGGCACTGCAAGAAATTACTGGCAGCAGCATTTGCACGGCCTGCAGACGGCGATCGACACGCCGTGGCTGGCTGCGCGTCGTGCCGGTGGTGGAACAGCCGATGCGCAGATTTCGCTGATCTTCGAGCCGGCCCGACGCGATGCCTTGCAACGGTTGGCCGAGCAGCTCGGCCAACCGCTGGCGACGTTACTGCAAGGCGCTTGGTGGGCGCTGCTGGGACGCCTGGGTGGTCTTGAGCAGGCGCTGGTCGGCGTGCGCCACGACAGCCGTGGCGACTATGACTACTTCGCCAATGCCTTCGGCGTGTTCGAAAAGAACCTGCCGCTTTGCGTTCCATTGCCCGCCGACGCGCCGTTCAGCGAGTGGCTGGCGGAGCTGGCGACGCGTCTCGAAGCCCATCGCACCTGGCAGGAATACTGGACGCCGGAACTGGCGTCGGAGGCGGCGTATCCGGCCTATGGCTTCGCGATTGCCCCGGCAAATTCTGTTCGCAGCAGCGCTGGCCTGACGTGGGCGACTGAGCCCTTGCCTGGGCGGGATGCGTTCGAACTGCTGCTGCAGATTCAACTGGACGACACCCAACAGCTGGTTGCGGTCGACCTCTGCTACGCCCGCTCGGGTTATTCGCAGTCCGCGGTCCGCAGCGTGCTCGAACAATACGAGGTGCTGCTGGCCTCGATCCTCGTGGCTGCGCATACGCCACTGGCGCAGCTCAACTTGCTCGGCGACACCGAGGAGCAGCGTTTGCGGGCGATCAACCCGGCGATGCAGGCATTGGTGGATAACCGCTACCTGCCGCAGCGCATCGCCGAGCTGGCGCTGCAGACGCCGGACGCCATCGCCCTGAGCGAGGCTGGTCAATCGCTGAGCTACGGTCAGCTGAAAGATCAGGTCGAGCGCGTCGCGCAGGGCCTCATGGACCAAGGCCTGGGCGAAGGGTCGATTGTCGCCCTGGCCTTGCCGCGCTCGGCGGAACTGGTGACCGCGATGCTGGCGAGCTGGCGCATCGGCGCGGCTTATGTGCCGCTGGATATCCAGTGGCCCCAGGCCCGTCAGGCGTTGGTGCTGGAGCAGGCCGGTGCCGCTGTGTTGCTCACCGATGCAACACATTTGCCTGCCTGGCAGGCGCAGCCGTTCAGGGCGCTGGCAATCGCCGAGCTTGATCGTTCTTCAAACACGCCGTTGCCGGCCCTCACGACCAAGGGCAATGACATTGCCTATGTGCTGTTCACCTCAGGTTCCACCGGCGTGCCCAAGGGCGTGGTGATCGAGCATCGGCAATTGCTCAACTACACCGCCCAGGCCAGCCAGGCGTTGGGGCTGAGCCAGTGCAAACACGTCGCTTTGAGCTCTACCGTGGCGGCGGACCTGGGCAATACGGCGCTGTTTGGCGCGTTGTTCAATGGCGCGACCTTGCACGTGGCCAGTGATGAACAGATGCAGGACGGCGCGCTCTTTGCCGGGTTCCTGCGAGAACAACAGATCGACTGCCTGAAAATCGTGCCGTCGCACCTCGCGGCGTTGCTCGACAGTGAGCAGGCGATGCTGCCGCAGCTGCTGGTGCTTGGCGGCGAGCCGATTGCGCCGACGCTGGTCGAGCGTATCGCCCGGTTGCGCAGCGATTGCCGGGTGTTCAACCACTATGGGCCGACCGAAGCCACGGTCGGAGTGATGATCCATAGGTTGGCGCTGGATGGCGCTGCCGATGATTGTTCGGCACTGACCCAGGTGCTGGGCAATAACCAGGTCTACGTGCTGGACGCTGACAGGCGCCTGGCGCCGGTGGGCGTGCTGGGCGAGGTGTACCTGGGCGGTGCGCAGTTGTGCCGGGGCTATGTGAATGCCGAGGCGGACAAGCAGACGTTCATCCCGAGCCCGTTCGACCCGGCGCAGCGCCTGTATCGCACCGGCGACCTGGCGCGTTATCGCCCGGACGGCGGGATCCAGTTGCACGGTCGCCGCGATCAACAGGTCAAGGTGCGCGGGTTCCGCATCGAACTGGCGGAAATCGAGGCCGAGCTACTCCGTGTATCGCAGGTGGCCGAAGCGCTGGTATTGCCCGGCGAGCAGGGCTTGTTGGCATTTGTCGTGCCTCGGCAAGGCCTGTCTTCGGGCGTGCTCGACGCCGTGCGCGCCGAACTGAGCGCGCGCCTGCCCGGCGTGATGGTGCCGCAGCAGCTGCAACTGATCGAACGTTTCCCACGGCTGGCCAACGGCAAGATCGATCGCAAGGCGTTGCAGCAGTTGGCGGTCGTGATCAGCGATGAGGAGGATGCCGCGCCCCGCGATGCGCTGGAGCAACTGCTGGCCGCGCGCATGGCGCAATTGCTTGGGCTTGAACGATTGGGCATCGAGCGCGACTTCTTCGCCGCCGGCGGCCATTCGCTGCTGGTGATCAAGCTGGTGGCCGGCATTCGCAAGTTGTTGCAGTGCGACATCCATCCTGGGCTGGTCTTCGATCATCCGACCGTGGCGTCCCTGGCCATGGCCTTGCGAGCGGTGGAGGGCAGTCCGGGGCAACTGGAAAAAATCGCTCAGGTGCGTTTGCGCATGGAAGCGCTGAGCCCCGAGGAAAAGGCCCGGCTGACCGAACAGGCTCAACAGCTGCAAGCCGCCAAGGCCGCGCAAGGCCGCTGAATGGGAGACCGTTCCCACGCTCCGCGTAGGAACGATCGCTTCAATCAACAAGAGGCCGATGCCCGTTCGCATCGGCTTTTTTTTTGAGCTTTTGCGCGAATGATAAATAAACTCATTCCGGTTTTTCCCAGGTGCTGCGTCTTACTAAGGTATGCGGGCAAATCGGCTCGGGCAGGGCTGCCCAGGCGCCGGTTGTGTCCAGGAAAAATTTAGCTGTCGTCCAGTCGGATGACCGTACCCGGGGAGGGGTCGGTCAGCGGTACACCGTGCTGGCGAGCGGCAGGCCCTTCGGCCCCCATGGACTTTTCACTTCTACCAATAATAGAGAGCACGATGTCGGCAATTCATGAGTTGAAACCGCTGTTCAAGGCACTGGTCATGTCCCGCGGCCTGCGTTCGCGCCGGGTGTTGACGGGCCTGGGTCTGGTCTGCGTGTTGCCATTGAGCGCCCAGGTGATGGCTGAAAACGTCAGCATCAACATCCCTGCGCAACCGCTGCCGCAGGCATTAAAAGCGTTCGGCGAGCAGACCAACCAACAAGTGATCTATAACGCCGACGAACTGGCCGGCCTGAAAAGCAATCGCGTCAGCGGCAAGATGAGCCCGCAAGCGGCCATCGCCGAATTGCTCAAGGGCACCGGCGTGCGCCACAGCCTCGAGGGCAATACCCTGATGCTGGTAAAGGGCTCCGGCGCAGGCCTGGAACTGGGCGCGACCACCATCAACGCGCAGCAGCCGGAGGCCACCACCGAAGGCAGCAACTCGTACACCAGTAATGCCGTGACCATCGGCAAGGGCACTCATACCCTGAAGGAGATTCCGCAGTCGATCACGGTGATGACGCGCAAGCAGATGGATGACCAGAACCTTGTCAGCTTCAAGGACGCCGTCAACCAGACCACCGGCGTTGTCGGCCTGCAGGGCGTCGGCCAGGGCATGATCCTCTCGTCGCGCGGTTTCCAGATCGATGACTGGCAGTACGACGGTGTGCCGATCCCGCGTAACACCTACTCGCTGGGCAACTGGGCGACCCAGGACCTGATCTTCTTCGACCGCCTGGAAATCCTTCGTGGCGCGTCCGGCCTGCTGCAAGGCACCGGCAGCCCCGGCGGCGCCGTCAACCTGGTGCGCAAGCGTGGCCAGAGCGCCCCGACCGTGACCCTGACCGGCAAGGCCGGCTCCTGGGACCACTACGGCCTGCAACTGGACGCCGGCGGCCCGCTGAACGAGGCCGGCAACATCCGCGGTCGTATCGTCGCCGACGAAGACCAGAGCAATTCCTTCGTCGATCATGCCTGGAACAAGACCCACTCGCTCTACGGCTCGCTGGACATCGACCTGAGCGAAGACACCACCCTGGGCTTCGCGGCCAGCCAATCCAATGGCGAGTCGCGCGGCAACATCCGCGGCCTGCCACGCTACGCCGATGGCTCGATGCCGGACGTGTCGCGCTCGACCTACACCGGCGCGCGCTGGAACCGTTCCGATATCGACGTCACCACGCTGTACGCCGACCTGGAGCATCGCTTCAACGAGGATTGGGCGTTCAAGGTCGGTGCCGTGCAGATGACCGAAGACAACCAGGCGAAAAACCAGCGCACGCAAAGTCCTGGCGGCCTGCTGCCGGATGGCAGCCGCGTGCAATATGCCGACTTCGTCACCGACTTCCAGTCCACCAAGGTGGGTCTGGACATGAACCTGGTCGGCAAGTTCGAAGCCCTGTCGATGGAGCAGGAGGTCATGCTCGGCGGCAACTACTCCCAGCTGGAGACGGACGACAAATACGCCCGGACCTTCAACAGCAGCACCGACAATATCTTCGACCTCGACAACAACCGTCCGGACATCAGCTATGAGGGCCTGATCAACAGCCCGGGTGGCATGGGCACACTGAGCAAGTACGACATTCGCCAGAAAGGTATATACGGTACCTGGCGCGTCAAGCCGGTGGACGATCTGACGCTGATCCTCGGCTCCCGGGTCAGCTGGTATGACTTCAGCTACAAGTCGAAAACCGAACGGGCGGCCGGTATCACCCCCAACGCGCCGAGCACTGGAAGTGAGACGGGGGAGGTCACGCCATACGCCGGTATCGTCTACGATTTGAGTCGTGAGTGGGCGGTGTACGCCAGTTACACCGACGTGTTCCAGCCGCAGACCAACGTTGATGCCAACGGTTCCGTGCTCAAGCCCGTCATCGGCACCAACTATGAAGTGGGTCTTAAAGGTGAATTGATGGACGGTCGGGTCAATACTTCCCTGGCTGTCTTCCGCTACGACCATGAAAACCGTGCGGTTAATGACGGCGGTTCGGGATGTGGTGGCTTCGGTTGCTCGACAGCCTCGGGCAAGGTGCGTAGCCAGGGCATCGAGGCCGAGATCAGCGGTGAAGTGATAGACAACCTGCAGCTGTTCGCGGGCTACACCTACAACACCACCAAGTACTTGGAAGACCCGACCAACGAAGGCAGTGTCTTCAGTACCTGGACGCCGAAACACATGCTCCGGGTGTGGGGCAACTACCAGTTCACCGGTGACTGGAACCGTGTCAATGCCGGCCTGGGCTTCACCACTCAAAGCCATACGCAGGTCTTCGACCTCAACTATGACGTTCCGGGTTACACCGTGTGGAATGCCCGCGTCGGCTATCAGTTGACGCCGGAGATCGGGTTGGCGGTCAATGCCAACAACCTGTTCGACAAGACGTATATCACGCCGGCTTACAACCAGATCAACGGTAACAACAACTTCGGTGATCCGAGGAATCTGATGTTTACCGTGAAGTACACGCCGCAGTTTTGATTTTCGGCGGCAACAAAAAACCGACCCGCCTTTCGCGGGTCGGTTTTTATGGGGTTAATTTCGCTGGAAACGCAAACCCCGTGGCGAGGGAGCTTGCTCCCGCTGGGCTGCGCAGCAGCCCCCAAAACCATTCAGCACGGTATATCTGAGACGACAGCAGGGTATTTTTTACGACTGCTGCGCAGCCGAGCGGGAGCAAGCTCCCTCGCCACGGGGTTGTCTTTTCCTTGGGACAGCGGCTATTTGCTTGTGGGATGGAGGCCTGGGCACATTCGCCGTCGATGCAAGATGACCCAGCGCCTTCGCGAGCAGGCTCGCTCCCACACTGGATCTCCAGTGAATAAAAAAAACAGCGACACCACAGATCCCATGTGGGAGCGAGCTTGCTCGCGAAGAGGCCGGTCCATTCGACATCTTCTTCGACTGTGCCACCGCCTTCGCGAGCAGGCTCGCTCCCACGGTGGATCTCTAGTGAATATAAAACCCAGCGACACCACATAACCCATGTGGGGCTGGACACGTCACTGCCGAGTTATATCCCTTGCGCCACGCTCGTCAGTAACACCTCAACCAACGAATCAAGCAACCCCTCATCAAAGATCATGCCCCGATGGCGCAACGGAGAATGCACCGAGCACTGCAACTCGCCAGTCAAGCTATGTTCCCTGACCAACGCCTCGCAAAACGCCAGCTCTTGCGGTGTTTTCTCCGCCTCGGTCCACCAGCAGCTGGGACGTACCCGTACCGGCTTGAAAGTGAACCCTTCAAAGGCCTCCAGCAACCGGTCATGCACCGAAAACGCCTGGGCATTCATGACCTCTTCCTTGACGCTCTGCACGACCGACAGCAAGTCGCCTCGCTCAGGCTCGATCTGGCCGGCTGCCCACTCGTGGAAGGCCTTGACCGAGCTGTCAGGGTGTTCCCGTCGAAAGGCCGCGGTGCGTTCCGTAAGAGCAGGGAACAGCAGATCGAAATACTCGATGGCCTCATGCAGATCCTGCGAGGTCGGGTCGGTTTTTTCCTCCGCAAGCAGTTCCCGATGACGCGGTAACGTCGCGGGATACAGGTGCTCGGGAATCGTACTGTCCACCAGCCCCAGGAAACCCACCGTGTGACCCTGGCTTTCCAGGGTTGCCGCGATGTCCAGGGCAATCGCCCCGCCCAGGGACCATCCCATCAGGTAATACGGACCCTCTGGCTGAGCCGAGACGATTTCCTGGCTGTAGTCGGCAATCATCTGGTGCCAGGCCTCGGGGCCCGCATGGGGTTCGCTGAAGCCGCGGTGCATGACGCCGAAGGTGCGTGCGCGATTTTGCAGTTTGCGCGCCAGTGGCTGGTAGCAGAAGACGATGCCCCCGCTGGGGTGCAGGCAGAACAGCTGCGGTGCGCTGACGGGCGCGTTGTTCAGGGCGACGAGGCACTGCGTCTGCTCGCGGTGTTTTTGCGAAATGAACCGGGCCAGTTCGGCGATGCTCGGGTTGGCCAGCAGTTCTTGCAGGCGCACCGTGTGGTTCAGGCGTGCCTTGAGGTTGGCGATGAGCTCGATCGCCAGGATCGAATGCCCACCCAGCTCAAAAAAACTGTCGCTGATACCCACGCGCTCGACCTTCAGCGACTGTTGCCAGAGTTGCACCAGGGCCTGTTCCAACTGTGTGCGGGGCGCCACGTAGGTCGAATGCCGGAGGTCGGCGTCCGGTTCCGGCAAGGCCTTGCGATCGAGCTTGCCGTTGGCATTGAGGGGCAAGTGATCGATGAATAACAGATGGCTGGGCACCATGTAGTCCGGCATCTGCGTTTTCAGCGCAGTCAGCAGGCCTTCGCGCAACTCGGCCGAGGCCGGTTGCGTCGGGATGACGTAGGCGATCAATTGCAGGCCGCCCGGGCCTTCATGGGCCAACACCACGCAATCGCGGACCGCCGAGAGCATTTGCAGGCGCGCCTGGATCTCGCCCAACTCGATGCGGAAGCCGCGGATCTTGACCTGATGATCGAGGCGTCCGATGTATTCGATGCTGCCGTCGCAGAGGTAGCGGGCCAGGTCGCCGGTGCGGTACAGGCGTCCGCCCGGCAGTGGGTCGAACGGGTCTGGAATGAAACGGCTGGCGGTCAGGTCGGCGCGTTGGTGGTAACCGCGGGCCAGGCCCGCGCGACCGACATACAGCTCGCCGATGCAACCCTTGGGCACTGGGTTCAGGTGCGCATCGAGCAAATACCAGGACAGATCGACGATGGGCTCGCCGATGGGGCTGGCGGCCTCGCCATGCAAATCCTGCAACGACAGCGGCCGCCAGGTGACATGCACCGTGGTTTCGGTGATGCCGTACATGTTGATCAATTGTGGTGTCTGGTCGCCGAAACGTTCGAACCAGGGGCGCAGGCTCTGCACGTCAATCGCTTCACCGCCGAAAATCACTTGTCGCAAGCGGTGGACGAGCGTCTGTTGAGGGTCGCAGGCCACTTGCAGCAATGACTTGAATGCCGATGGGGTCTGGTTGAGCACCGTGACCTTTTCCTGGCAGAGGAGGGTGTAGAAATCCTCGGGCGAACGGCTTACGGCGTGGGGCACGATGACCAGTCGACCGCCATGCAGCAGGGCACCGAAGATCTCCCACACGGAAAAATCGAAGGCGTAGGAGTGAAACAGGCACCACACGTCCTGCTGGCCGAAACCGAACCAATGGTCGGTGGCCTGGAACAATCGGCTGACGTTGTGGTGCGCGAGCAGTGCGCCTTTGGGTTTGCCGGTGGAGCCGGAGGTGTAGATCACGTAGGCCAGGTTGTCCGGATCCATCGGCACGTGCGGATTGTGTTCGGGGTAGGTACTGACGGCATCGACCGGATCCAGTAACAGGCAGTCGACGCCGGCGGGCAGCGCCAGCGAATCAAGCAGGTGGGCCTCGGTCAGGATCTGCCTGACGCCGCTGTCCTCGATCATGTAGGCCAGGCGATCGGCCGGGTAGGCCGGGTCCAGCGGTACGTAGGCGCCGCCGGCCTTGAGAATCGCCAGCAGGCCGATGATCATCCGTGGCGTGCGTTCGACGGCGATGCCGACCAGTACGTCGGGCCCGACGCCTTGTTCGATCAAACGATGGGCCAATTGGTTGGCGTGTCGATTGAGCTCGGCATAGCTCATGTGCTGCCCTTCGAACGTCAGGGCTATCGCCTCTGCGGTGTTGGCGGCGTGGGTTTCGATCACCTGGTGCAGGCACTCTTCCTGGCGCAACCGGGTCGGCCGGCGGTTCCAGTCGTTCAGGGTCAGCCGCTGTTCATCGGCGCTCAACAATGGTAGCTCGCCGAGGGCGCAGCCGGGCGTTTCGATCAGGCCGCGCAGCAGGTTCTGCCAATGCTCGGCCATGCGCTCGATGGTTTGTGTGCGGTACAGGTCACGGCTGTATTCGAAGGTCGCCACGGTCTGCTGTTGTGAATAGTCGACATCCAGCGACACGTCGAACTTGGCCTGGTTTTCGCCGGTGTCGAGAAACTCCAGAATAAATTGCTCCGGACTTGGCAGCGACGCCGCCTGTGATCCGGTGCGCCAGTTGAATAGGACCTGAAACAGCGGGTTGGCGCCCAATTGATCGAGGATCAATTCCAGCGGGTAATCGGCATGCTCCAGCGCGGCGAGGGACTGCGCGCGCAGATCGCGGAGAAAATCCAGCGCGCTGCGGGTCGAGTCGATCCGCGCCCGATACACCTGGCTGCTGACAAAAAAACCTACCAGGTCCTGGCTTTCATGGTTGTTGCGGTTGGCGTTGGGAACGCCGACGGTGAAGTCGTTCTGGCGGCTGTAGCGGGCCAGCAGCAATTGCCAGGCACCCAGCGCTACCACGAACGGCGTCAGCCCCTGGCGTTGGCAGAACGTGTCGAGCGCCTGGACCATCGCCGGGGCCAGCGCCACCTGCACACGGCCGGCCATGTGTGTCTGGCTCGCGGTGCGCGCAAAGTCCTGTGGCAGTTCCAGTGCGGGCAGGTCGTGGCCCAGGTACTCGCTCCAGTATTCGCCGCCGCGCCGGCAGGCCAGGCTCTGCAAGTACTCGCCGCGTTGCCACGTCGCGTAGTCGGCGTATTGCAGGGGCAACGGCGGCAGCGGTGACGGATCGTCCAGTAAGCCCTGGGCATAGGCCTGGGTCATGTCCTGCATGAGGACCGTGTTGGACCAGGCATCGGACACGATGTGATGCATATTCAGCAACAGCACATGTTCCGCAGGGCTCAGCCTGAGCAGTGTGGCCCGCATCAGCGGCGCCTGGGTGAGATCGAACGGTTGCCGGGCGTGTTGCTCGATGCGCTGCGAAAGCGTCGGCTGTTCGAGCCCGGCAAGGTCTTCGCGATGCAGGACCAGGCAGGCGTTGCGCTCAACCACCTGGGTGGCGGCGCCGTCGATTTCGAGGAACGCGGTGCGGAGGATGTCGTGCCGGTCGATGACCCGATTCAGCGCTTGCTCCAGGGCAGCGGCATTCAGCTCGCCCGTCAGGCGCAGGGCACGTGGCAGGTTGTAGGCCGACCGGGTCGGGTCGCGCTGTTGTTCCAGCCACAAGCGTTGCTGGGCGAAAGACAAGGGCGCGCGGTCCAGCCGGCTGCGGTTGGACCGCGCGTGCAGATCGTCGGCGGCGTCATCGAGCAGCAGCGCCAGCAGATCATCATCTAGCAATTCGTTCATGGTGTTCTCGCGGTAGACAGCATTGCGTCGGGCAGGCTCAGGCGAAGGCTGCCGGGACCTTTTCAGTGACGACCTGACCGGCCTGCATCCGCACCAGCTGATCGGCGATGTCGAAGTAACGGTCGTCGTGGGAAATGACGATGATGGTCTTGCCCAGGGCCTTCAGCTCCGGCAGCAGCTCGGTGTAGAAGATCCGCCGGAACACCGGGTCCTGGTCGGCGGCCCATTCGTCGAAGACCAGCACCGGGCGTTCTTCCAGCCAGGCGTTGAGCAGGGCCAGGCGCTTGCGCTGGCCGGTGGAGAGATCAGTGGTGCTGAAGACACCGTCGCGAATGTTGACCTTGTGGGCAATCTCCAGGCGCTCCAGGTAACGATTGGCGGTCCCCGGCACTTGCTGGTCGCCTTGCACCAGTTCATCGAACAGGTAGTAGTCGGCAAAAATCGTGGTGAACAACTGGCGATAATCGTCACGCTGCGCAGCCAGCACCGGCTTGCCATCGAGCAGAATTTCACCGCCCTGGGGCGCATAGAGGCCCAGCAGCAATTTGATCAGCGTGGTCTTGCCGCCGCCGTTCTCGCCGACGATGAATACGATCTCGCCCTGGGCGATGGACAGGTTGACCGGGCCGAGGGCGAAGGCCTGGCTGCCGTCGACCGCCGGGAAGGCGTAGTGCACGTCACGCAATTCAAGCTGCTGGATCGTCGGCTTGGGCACGTTCTTATCGTTGAGCAGCAGGTGCGGCTCCGGTGAGGAGAACTGCTCGGCCAACTCCGCAATGCGTTTGAATGCAATGTTGGCGCGGCTGATCACCGGCAAGGTCATCACCAGGTATTCCAGCGGCCCTTTCATATACAACAGCACCAGCACGAAACCGCTGAGTACCGCCTTGTCGATGCCCAGCCACAGCGATTGCAGGGCCAGGACCAGGCCGATGACCACAAAGAACAGCATCGAGCCGAAAGTCTTGGCGACCACGAAGGTGTTGACCGAGCGGATGTTGGTATCGCAGATCTGCTCGGCGGTGGCTTCGATGCGCTGGCTGAACATGCGTTGGCGACGAGGCCGATGGATTCGCAATTCCTTGGCGCCGGCGGCGATCGCGCTGTAATGCTTTTGCAGGGCGTCTTCAGCCTCGCGGGCCGCTTCGAAACCGCGAATGCCACGGGCTCGCGCCACGTACTGGATGACCGTGCCGATCACCAATGCCACCAGCAGCAGCGCAAACATCGGCAATGACAGGTAGGCCAGGTAGGCCAGGCAGCCGAGGGTGACGGTGAAGGCGATGGCCAATGGCGCAAAGGAGAAAGCGAAGTTGCTGACCATGTTGACATCGTGGGTCAGTATCGGGATGAGCCGATGACTGCGAAAACGCTCGATCTGTTCGATCGGTGCCAGCAGTACTTTTTGGCCAAGGGATTTGCGCAGGCTGGCGATGATGTTCTGGCCGACATGGTTGGTGCCGATGTCCGACAGGATCGAGGTCAGCAGCGCCGCCGCGCAAAGCCCGGCGAAGGTCCCGAGCATGTGTGGCGAGGGCCCGGCATCGGCGTTCAGCGCGTCGTTGATGGTCGCCAGCAGGGCGGTGATGCTCAGGCCACCGAGCATGCCGAGCAGGATCGATACCACGACGATGAGCCGGAACGGCTTCAGCAGGCTGAGCACTTCACGCAGGGCGCCGCGGGAGTTCGAGATCATGGGAGTTCCCCTTTCTGGGCCGGTGAGGGCAATGGTTCAAGGCACGGGCCAAGTGGCGCGAGGCGGCTGATCACGGTTTACATCTCCCGGGCGACCCGGAACCCCAGCCAATCGCCGCGGGCATCGGAGAACACCGCGTTGCGGTTGCCCGAACGGGAGAACACCGGTGCTTCGCCCCAGTCGTTGCCACGGATGCGCCGCACTTTGCAGTTGCCCGTCAGTGCGGCGCTGCCGTCGCCTGGAGCATTGAGGTAGTTTTCGTTGAAGCAATCGGCGGTCCATTCGTAGACGTTGCCGTGCATGTCGTATACGCCGAAGGCATTGGGCGCGAAGCTGCCGGCCGGCGCGGTGAAGTTGTAGCCATCGGCGGCGCCGTAGGTATTGGCGTGCTGGGCGATGCTGTAGTCCTTGCCTTCATCGAACGGGAAGGGAAACGGGCCATCGCTGCCGCCGCGCGCTGCGTATTCGCGCAGGGACTCGCTGACCAACCGATACGGCTTGCCGGTTTTTTTCGACAGCCACGCCACGTAGGCGCTGGCCTCGGCGAAATCCATGCATACCGCCGGGTGCCGGTCGGTGTATTGCTTGCGCGGATCGCTGCCCTGGTAATCCGGGATGCCGGCCTGGCACGCGCGGCCGGGGCGCTTGTCGCCGTCAGGCATCACGTAGCCGCTGTCGCGCAGGTAGGCGAACCACTCGCCTTTGAGCACCTGGAAGCGGCTGATTGCCACCGGCTTGTCGAACGTCACCGGGTGCATCGGGCCTTCGTCGGGCTCGCGGCCGATCTCGTTGTCCGGCGTGCCCATCTGGAAGGTGCCGGTGGGCAGCACGACCATTTCCGGGCAGTCCTTGCAGTCGCGAAATACCTGGCCCGGTTGCGAGGCCTGGGCATTGGAGGGCAGCAGGGCGGTGAGGGCCAATGCCGGAAGCGTCTTCAATAAAAATCGGTTCATCGATTGCTCTCGATCAGTCATCAGAGTGTTTTGCTCAACAGCGCCATGAAGCGGTCGATTTCCACTTCGGTGTTGAGCAGCCCCGGCGCGGTGCGGATCACCGGCCCGGCATCGCGGTGCACGGCGTCGGCGATGACGCGGTTTTGCATCAGGTAGGCAGCGATCTCATCGCTTTTGCGATTCTTGACCCGGAAGAAGGTGAAGCCGGCCGACAGCTCCGGGCTCGGCGGCGTGACCAGCTCGATCTGCGGCAGCGCCAGCAGTTGTTTCTTCAGGTAGCTGTTCAGCGCGTGAATGCGCGCCTGCACCTCGGCCTTGCCCAGTTGCAGATGCAGCTTGAAGGCCTCGTCCGCCGCCCAGCGATGCTCGAAGGCGTGGTAACCGCCCGGGGTCATGGTGGTGGAAAACGCCGTCGCCTCGGAGAAGGTCGGGATGATCGGCGTGACGTACCTGACTTCTTCGCTGCGGCTGCACACCACGCCGGTGCCCCGGGGGCCGAACATCCATTTGTGGGTGCCGGCGATGAAGAAGTCGCAATTCATCTGCGGGAAATTCAGGTCTTCGACACCAAAACCGTGCACGCCGTCCACCACATACACGATCCGCTGCTCATCGCCGCGGCCCTGGTTGTGCTTGTCCACCAGGGCGCCGATCTTGCCGATCGGCAGCTTCACGCCGCTGCCCGAGTGCACCCAGGTCATGCCCAGTACGCGGGTCTCGGGGCGGATGTTGCGGTCGATGGCCGCGAGGATTTGCGCCTCGCTGGCGTCGCGGGCGTTTTCGAACAGCTTGATCTTGCGCACCCGGGTGCCGTCCCGTTGCTTGCGCAAGTCGAGGATGGTGTGGGTGGCATAGTGTTCATGGGCGGTGGTGAGGATTTCCTGTTCGGGCCGTACATGGACGCCGCCATAAATCATCGCCAGGCCTTCGGTGGTGCTGCCGGTCAGGGCGATCTGTTTCGGTGTCGCTTGCAGGTAGCGCCCGGCCCAGGTCCGCACGTTTTCCTCGCGCTCTTCGGTGACGCCCAGGTCCCAGTCCATCAACAACCCCGGGTTTTTATCGAGGGCGGCGCGGTGGCGTTCGATGGCCTCGCGCACCGGACGCGGGTGAGTGGTGATGAGGAAATTGGAGAAATGCAGGTAGTCCGGGTCTTGGTTGAACAACGAGCGCAGTTGCGCCCATTTGTCCCGGGGCAGCGGCGACAATGGATCTGCAGCGGCGATGGACGGCAGGCTGGCGGCAAACGGCAGGCCGGCCGTCAGGATCCCGGCTTGCTTGAGAAAGGTACGGCGTTCGTTCATCGCTGGGCCGCCTTCTGCGTCGCGGCAATCGCTGGCTGGGCGGCTTTCTGCACCTGGTCCCAGACGCGCAGGAAGTTGCCGCCCCAAAGCTTGGCGATGTCGGCTTCGGAGTAGCCGCGCGTCAGCAGTTCGGCGGTCACGTTGCGGATGTCGCCGACGTCTTCCCAGCCTTTAACGCCGCCGCCTTCGTTGAAGTCCGAGCTGATGCCGACGTGGTCGATACCGATCTTGCGCACGGCATAGTCGATGGCATCGCCCAGGTCCTTGAGGCTGGCCTTGGGTTCCTCTTCGAGAATGGCGTAGAGCTGGCCGGCGTATTCGCCGAATCGCTGTTCCGGCCACGCGGCGATGATCGGATCGCCGGGCATCAGCGCCATCGCCAGGTTGGGCAGCGGCGGCAGGTCGAAGCGCTCGCGCAGGTCGTTGAGTTTGTCCTGGGTCTTTTGCGTCAGCGGCCGCAGGTACTGGGGGAAACCGACAATCTGCACCACGCCGCCGCTGGCCTTGATCAGCTGCATTTCCTTGTCGCTGAGGTTGCGCGGGATGTCCACCATGGCCCGTGGCGCCGAGTGAGAAGCCACCAATGGGGTGCGGCTCAGTTGTGCGACTTGCTCCAGGGCCAGGGTCGACATTTGCGATACGTCAATGATCACGCCCAGGTCATTCAGGCGTTTCACCGCTTGCTTGCCAATGTCCGAGAGGCCGCCAAGGGCGTCGGGCGAATCGTTGAAGAACGGCAGCGGTCGCGAAGAATCGGCCCAGTCGTTGTTGCCGATGTAGCTGAAGCCGAACATGCGCATGCCCCGCGCCGTCCATAGGTCCAGCAGGCTCAGGTCGTGGCCGAGGGGATAGGCATTGAGCATGCTGATGAAAATCGCGAACTTGCCTTCGCCGTGCAGGCGGCGAAAATCATCCGGGGTGTAGGCGATGGCGACCTGGTTGGGGAAATCCCGGACCATGCCGGTGATGATCTTGTAGCGCACTTCCTGCTGGTTGCGCGCTTCCTCGACGAAGCCGGCGGTGGGCTTGTGCGGCGCGTTGGGGCCGTTCCACAGTTCGGGCCAGCCGAATATGGTCAGCGCTGCGCCGGAGAGGTGACCGCGATTGGCTTTCACCAGGTCGAATTGGCCGTTGCCGTCCTTGTCCGCTTCATTGCCGGCGGTGCCAAAATCCAGCGGCACGGTGATGTGACTGTCGAAGGACAACAGGCGCTCGTGCAGCTCCCGGGCTTCTTTCATCACCTTGACCGGGTAGCCGGGATTGTCCCGCCACCAATGGTCCCAGGCCGCGAGCCCACCACCAACGACCAGCGCCAGGGCCAGGGATACGCCGGTGAAAAGAGCCTTTTTCGAACGTGGTGTGGTCATTGCCGATCTCAGTCTGGTTCGCCTTGGAAGGACAGGCGCGGGGGCCTTTGCTATCTGGGGGGAACGAGTGGTCAGCGGGGAAATTTAGGCGCCCTCGAGGGCCTCTTCGCGAGCAAGCTCGCTCCCACATTGAAATGCAATCCACCTGTGGGAGCGAGCCTGCTCGCGAAGGCGGCCGTGAAACCAACCTATCTTCTGCGAATGTACCCAGACCCATTGTGGGAGCGAGCTTGCTCGCGATGAGGCCCTCGCAGCTCGCTATAAATTTGTCCGCCCAGCCATCGTCCTAGCTTGGATAAAGCCCGTGCGAGGGCGAACACAGGTAAGGCAATGACGATTTCTCGACGATGGTTCATGGCAGGCCTGGCGCTGACCGGTGCCGCCGTGCCTGCGGTGTATTACGGGCACCGTGAACTGACCCGGCCGGACCCCACCATTACTCCCGGCGAGGCGTCGTTCGATGTGGCGGATGTGGCGGGCCAGCGCCGGGCCAACACGCTGCGGGGTATCTGGACGATCCGTTTCACCGGTCGCGATGCCGGTCTCGACGGTTTGCCCGGCGACGGCCTGCAAGTGTTTCTCGACATCGCCCACAAGGGCCGTGGCCTGGTGGGCTGCCTGGACACCGCCGAACGCCTGCGTGCCGGGGGCGAACCGCGTTATCGGGTCTTGGGCGACCTGGCCGGCAGCGACCCGAAGCAGTTGAGTTGGCGACTGATCGGCAGCGAACATGACGCGCCGGACTACGAGTTCATCATGACCCTGGACGAAGTCTGGGCCGGTTTCGGCAATGCTGGCACCGCCACCCTCAGTGGTCGGGTGTTGCGCCTGGACCGCCCGCTGGCACAGCCGGAACTCGACAGCCAGTTCATCGCCGTCAAGCAGCGCTTTCCCGAAGCCAGGGAGCGCATACCGCTGAGCCCGAAGCTCCTGGCCTGGCTGGTGTCGCCCGAGCACCGCCTGTTTCACCAGCTCTGGCACGCCTCGCGGGACAAATGGCACACCCTCGACGAAGACAAGCGCAACGCCCTGCGCGGCCTTGGCTGGCAGCCCGGGCCGCGAGACAACGAGCGTGACGCCCGTGGGCCGCGCAAGGATCGCAACGGCTCGGGGGTGGATTTCTTTTTCATGCATCGGCACATGCTCGGCACGGCGCGTTCGTTCCAGCCGTTACCGTCGTGGCCGCGTTTCCCCTTGCCGCAACCGGAGCTGGAACGTGATCGCCTGGGCTTTGCCCGGTATTTCGATAACGTCGACGGCACGGCGCTGCCGCCGACCTGGCTGGCCCGTGGCGACGAGCAGTACGCTCAATGGGTCAGCGACATCAAGACCGCCGAGACCTACCACAGCAATTTCCAGGTCTGGGAGTCGCGCTATCGCGATCCACGCTACCTGTCGAAGCTGACCTTGGGCCAGTTCGGTTCCGAGGTGGAACTGGGCCTGCACGACTGGCTGCACATGCGCTGGGCCTCGGTGCCGCGTGATCCGTCCAACGGCCATCCGGTGCCGTTCGCCCGTGATCAGGCGGACTTCGCCCAGCGCTGGTTCGAACCGGAGAACGATTTTCTGGGCGATCCGTTTTCGTCTCACGTGAGCCCGGTGTTCTGGGCCTTCCACGGCTGGATCGACGATCGCCTCGAAGACTGGTTCCGCGCCCACGAGCGTTTCCATCCGGGCGAAGTCAGCCGGCTGCAAGTCAACGGCGTGCCCTGGTTCGCCCCGGGCCGCTGGGTGGAAATCGCCGACCCCTGGCTGGGCCCGGACACCCATGGTTGCAGCACCACGCCGGGGCTGCAGGTCGGCCGCTCGGTGGAAATGGACCCGGAAACCATGAAACTGGCGCTGCGCATTACCTTCGGCAGCGATGACGATAAGCTCTCCAGACTGTTGCGCCGCGTGCCGCAACGGCCGTGGTACGCGCGTAATCTGAAGTCCAAGCCGGTTTGACTTTTCCTTTGCGCGACACCTTGTGGCGAGGGAGCAAGCTCCCTCGCCACGGGTTTCACTTGGCTTGAGGTGGCTAGCGCGGCGCGGCAATGTCCAGGGCGCGGTTTGCCAGGAGCTCACCGAGCTCGATCATCTGCTGGATCCCCAACGCCAAATGCCGTCGCGAGCCTTCCAGGGCGAAGGCAAGGTCGCTGGCCATCGCGTTCGCCGAGGCGAGGGTTTCGCTGAGGTTGGCGAGCAGGCATTCGATGTCCGCGTCTGGTGCGACGGTGAATAACGGGCTGGGGGATTCTTCGGGGGGATTGGGGGTGTGCTTGAACATGATGTAACTCCTAGTATGCATTTTCAGGAGCCGACACCATCGCTACCAAACGATTGGGGGGCGGCCGTACGCGGGTTGGTAGACCGGAGCACTAGGAACCCGGCGCGCCCGAAGACGCCCTGCGCACGGCCACCATGAAACAGATGCCAAGACAGCATCTGCAGAAGGTGGCGCTTGCGCCTAGTTGACTCGCGGGCTACCAAACCCGATCACTGAAATCAGCGACCCGGAAACAGTAAAAGCCACGAGCCAAGCGCACAAGTCGGCGGATTCTGGCGTAGTTGTAGGCAATGACGCAAGGCAACGTAGCCTCACTCGGACGTCTCACATGGCCGGATAAACAGAACCGAAGCCGAACACAATTTGGAGGAGACGAATCCCCCGTGGCGAGGGAGCTTGCTCCCGCTGGGCCGGTCCGACGCTTCGGGCGCAGCAGCCCCAGAATTTTGCGGTCGCTGCGCAACCGAGCGAGAGCAAGCTCCCTCGCCACGGGTTTCACTTGGCTTGAGATGCTAGCGCTGTGCGGCGATGTCCAGGGCGCGGTTTGCCAGGAGCTCACCGAGTTCGATCATCTGCTGGATCCCCAACGCGAAATGCCGTCGCGAGCCTTCCAGGGCGAAGGCAAGGTCGCTGGCCATCGCATTCGCCGAGGCGAGGGTTTCGCTGAGATTGGCCAGCAGGCATTCCATGTCGGCGTCTGGTGTAACGGTGAATAAGGGGCTGGGGGATTCTTCAGGGGGATTAGGGGTAGCTTTGAACATTGTGCAGCTCATGGTTATGCCGAACATCACTTGCAGATGATGGGTGGCAGCTATGCGCGGGTCTGCAAGACCGGGAAACCAGGAACCCGGCAGACCCGAAGGTCTCCCGCACACAGCCGCCATTGAGCGACACGGATATGTCGATTGGCTTGTGGCAATGCGCCTGGTATTTCGCCGGGCTTGCAGACCCGATCACTGATGGGCAGTGACGAGGTACAAGTTATCGACAGAGTGGCAGGCGCACAAGCCGGCGGATTCTGGCGTAGTTGTAGGCAATGACGCAAGGCAACGTAGCCTCGCTCGGACGGCTTACATGGCCGGATAAACAGAACCAAAGCCGAATGAATTGGCCTGTAATCCTGATGCTGATCTATACTGAGCAAGTATGAGCACGGTTCGTATTAAAAAACCTATAGAAAACATATAGTTATTTTGTTTTTGTACCTAGGTGCTGTTTGAGGTGAGGCATGGTTATCGAGGAGCGTATCAGGAGATCAATCGCCTTGCGAAAGGATGACGTGTTTCTGCGCTCTGAATTTTCCAAGTTCGGCAGCCCCGCGCAAGTATCTCGAGCATTGCGTCATCTGGTCGCTAGCGGTGTGTTGGTCAGACTTGGCATTGGTGTCTTTGCAAAAGCTAAAACCAGTATCCTCACCGGCAAGCCGATCCCGATACGTCCGCTTGAAGTTCTTGCGCCCCTGGCTCTGCAAAAGCTTGGCGTGAAGATCACGGCAGGGCGCGCATTGCGTGAATACAATGCCAGCGACAGTTTGCAGCTACCCGCCGGCATTGTTTTTGACACAGGCTTACGCCGTATCAATCGCAAGCTCGGTTTTGGTGGGCGTTACGTAGTCTATGAAAACCATCACGCCTGAGCAGGTCGAATTAATTGACGCGGTACTGGCTGAGGTTGACGTCGGTTTTCTTACTGCCAGCATCCTGGAAAAAGACATCCACGTAACAGATGCCTTGCAGCGCCTGATGGAAATGCAGTTCCCAGGCATTCGACTGGTGTTTTGTGGTGGGACGAGCCTGTCCAAGGCTTATCGATTGATCGAGCGCATGTCAGAAGACGTTGACTTGAAGATCGTATGGGATGAGTCGAACACGTTCAGTGCTTCGGCTCAAAAGCGACACCTCAGCCAACTGAAGGCTGAGGTCTGCCAGGTCCTCGCTAAGCTTGGCTTCGAAGAAACCATGGACGCGCGTATCGCCCGCAATGAAAACCGATATTTCTCCAGTCGTTGGCAATATGCTCCCCGATATCCTCATGATGCCAGTTTGCGGCCTTATCTGAGCCTCGAACTGACCGCACGAACTCCCCAATTTGAAGTGACTCGGCGACCGTTGGAACACCTGGTGGAAAGACTCGCCGCAAGGCCTGGACACCTGGGAACCATTCCGTGCGTGGCGGTTGAAGAAACACTCGCGGAAAAAGTCATTTCATTTCTTCGACGTTATGCTCAACACCAAGGCGGGGCCATGATTCAGCCATGGGACGATACATTGGTACGTCATATCTATGATGTCTATTGCATAAGCGTTGGCGATCCTGCTGTCAGCGAACGAGCCGCCCACGGTTTCAAAAAGCTGGTCGAGTTCGATGCTGCTGAATTTGGTCGGCAGTTCCCTCCGTTCGCCGCCGACCCTGGGAAGGTTATGCAGGGCGCCTTGAATCAAATAAACTCGGACGCGGTGATTCGTGGCCAGTATGACGCTAGGCTGATACCGCTGATTTTTGGCTCCGTCCGCCCAAGCTTCGATGAGGCTTTTGCTGTATTTCGTGAGCACGCCGCGGCGTTAATCCGGACTCTGTGAATTCCTGACAGGATAGCTGGCCGCGGTTCTCGATCTCACTTGGCTTTACTTACATCACCCGCCAACCCCCACCCAGCGCCTTGTACAACGCCACGCTCGCCTGCACTCGTGCCAGGCGCAATTGCACGTTCATGTCCTGGGCGGCGTACAGCGTGCGTTGGGTTTCGAGTACGGTGAGCAAGTCTTCTGCGCCGGCCTGGTAGCGGCTCTGGGCGATGTCGAAAGCGGTTTGCGCCTGGTGCAGTTCTTCGCTCTGCCATTGTCGTTGCTGGTCCAGGCCCTGGATGCCGTTCAGGGCTTTTTCGACGTCGGCGAAACCGTTGATGATCGCGGCGCGGTAGGTTTCCAGCAGTTCTTCCTGGCGCGCGGTGGCCCTGTCCCGTTCGGCCCGCAGGCGACCGTTGTTGAAGATCGGCGCGGCCAGGCCGGCGCTGAGGTTGTAGACGTTGTTGCGCAGCAACTGGTCGGCAATGTCGGCGCCGGTGGCCAGGCTCAGGCCCAGGGTGACCGAGGGTAGCAGGGCGGCGCGGGCCACGCTGATGTCGGCCTGGGCGGCGGCGAGGCGTGCTTCGGCGGCGGCGATGTCGGGGCGCCGGCGCAGCAGGTCACTGGGTACGCCCGCGTCGATGGCGGGCCAGTGCAAGGCGTCGAAGGTTTCATCGTCGAGCTTGAGCGATTGCACCGGCTGGCCCAGCAACGCCGCGAGGGTGATCAACGCCTCCCGCGCCTGTTGTTGCACCTGGGGCAATCGGCGCCGCTGCGTCGCCACCAGGCTTTTTTGCTGGGACAGTTCCAGCGCCGTGGCGCTGCCGGCGTCGTAGCGGGTCTGCACCAGGTCGAGCACGTTTTGCGCATTGGCCAGGTTCAGTTCGGCGATGCGCTGCTGTTCGCGCAGCGACAAGGCCTGGGTGTAGCTGTTGGCGACAGCGCTGAGCAAGGTCAATTCCACGGTCGCCCGGTCAAACCGGCTGGCCGACAACGCGCTCAGCGCACTGTCCCGCGCCGCCCGCTTGCCGCCCCAGAAATCCACTTCATAACTGGCGCTGAGATGGGCATCGTAGTAGTCGATGGTGCGGTTGTTCCGATCCACGTCCAACTGGCTGTAGCCCTTGCCCCGCAGCAGCTCCTGGCGATTGCCGTTGAGCCCGGCGCTGATTTCCGGCAGCAACGGCGCGCCGGCGATCACCGCGCTGGCCTGGGCCTGACGAACCCGGGCCATGGCGGCCGCGAGGTCGAAGCTGCCTTGGCGCGCCTGTTCGATCAAACGATCAAGTTGCGGGCTGCCGAACTGCTTCCACCATTGTTGGTTATCGACATGAGCACTGGGCGTATCGACAGTTTGCCAGGCCGAGGGCGGCTCGATGCCGCTGTCGGGTGTCGACAAAGGTGTGCCGCAGGCCGCCAGAAGCAGGCTGGCGGCCAGGAGAGTCAGGTGCGCTTTCATAGAGAAGGGTTCATTCACTGGTAAGGGCCGCGACCGGGTCGAGGCGAGCGGCCTTGCGGGCCGGCATGAAACCGAAGACGACGCCGGTGACCAGCGCACAACCGAAGGCGCCAAACACCGCCAGCCATTCGAACGCCACGGCGATCTTGCCCAGCAGCAACGCGCCGCCCACCAGCAGGGCCAGGCCGATGCCGGCCAATCCACCGACCACCGAGAGCATCACCGCTTCGGTCAGGAACTGGCGCAGGATGTCGCGCTGGCGGGCACCGGTGGCCATGCGGATGCCGATTTCCCGGGTCCGCTCGCGCACTGTCATGAGCATGATGTTCATCACGCCGATGCCGCCCACCAGCAGCGAGATTGCCGCAATGGCCCCGAGCATCAACGACAGCGTGCCCTGGGTGCGGGCCTCGGCCTGGATCATCGCGGCGTTGTTGGTCAGCTCGAAATCCTGCTTGCCGTTGTGCAGTCGCAGCAAGGTACGGGAAACGGCCTGCTCGGCCTCCTTGACCTTGGCCGCGTCGCGAGCGGCGATCACCACGTATTCAGGATGACGGCTGCCGAACAGACGCACGCTGGCGGCGGAGTAGGGCACGGCGATGCGGTTGTCGGCGTCCGAATCCCCCGAGCTGGCGCCTTTTTCGGCGAGTACACCGACCACCTGAAACGGCACGTTTTCGATCAGGATGTAGCGGCCGATGGGATCGGCGACGTCCTTGAGCAGCTTCTGCCGGACCTTGTGGCCGATCACCGCCACGGCCGCCGCGCTGCGTTCATCAGCGTCACTGAAGTAGCTGCCCTGGGCCACCGGCCAGTTGAAAATGGTCGGGAAATTGGTGTCGTTGCCGCCCACGTAGCTGGTGTGGTCGAGGTTGCCGAAACGCACGTTGGCGTTGTTGCCATTGACCGGCATGATGCGCTGTACTTCGGGCAGGGCTGCGAGGGCGGCGATGTCCTGTTCGCTGATGATGCCCTTGGCGGCGCGTGGGTTGGGCGCGGTGCCGTTGAGGTAGATGATGTTGGAGCCGAAGGCACCCATCTGGGCCATGACCTGGCGCTTGCTGCCTTCGCCCACCGCCAGCATCACCACCACCGAGGCCACGCCGATGACGATGCCGAGCAAGGTCAGGGCGGTGCGAAAACGGTTGATCCACATGACTCGCCAAGCGGCCTGGACGGCGTCCACCAGTTCGCCTTTCCAGGCGCCGTTGTGCTCGCTGCCGGCGCTCAGGCGCTGGCGCAGATCCACCGCCTGCAACGCCTTGGGGTTGGCTTGTGGTGCGCTGGCTGTGGTGGTGGCGCTGTCGCTGATGATCAGCCCATCGCGGATTTCGATGATGCGTTTGGCCCGGGCCGCCACTTTGCGGTCGTGGGTGATCAGGATCACCACGTGGCCCTGGCTCGCCAGTTCGTCGAGCAGCGCCATGACTTCGATGCCGCTCTGGCTGTCGAGCGCGCCGGTGGGTTCGTCGGCAAGGATGATGTGCCCGCCGTTCATCAAGGCCCGGGCAATCGACACTCGCTGTTGCTGCCCGCCGGACAGCTGGTGGGGACGATTGCCGGTGCGGCTCGCCAGGCCCAGGCGTTCGAGCAGGGCGCTGGCCCGGGCATGACGCTCGGCGGCCGAGGTGCCGGCATAGATGGCCGGCATCTCGACGTTTTCCTGGGCTGTGCCGGACGGGATCAGGTGGTAGCCCTGGAACACGAACCCGAACGCCTCCCGGCGCAGCCAGGCCAGTTCGTCGCTGCCCAGTCGGGCGACGTTCTCACCGGCAAAGCGGTACTCGCCGCTGGTGGGACGGTCGAGGCAGCCGAGGATGTTCATCAGCGTCGATTTGCCGGAGCCGGACGCCCCGACGATCGCCAGGAACTCCCCGGCGTGAATCGACAGGTCGATACCCCGCAGCACTTCCACCCGTGGGCTGTCGCCACCGCCGTAGGCCTTGCGAATGTCCCGCAGTTCGATCAGGGGCGTACTCATTCAGCCTCCGCTGCCGCTGGCCGGGCCGATCAGCACGCGATCGCCTTCGCTCAGGCCGTCGAGGATCTGCGTGCGCAAGCGGTCGCTGACGCCGGTGCGAACGGTCCTTGGCTGGATGTCGCCATTGTCGGCCAGCACCCGCACCTGGCTTGCGTCCTGCAACGCGGCGATGGGCACGGTCAACACGTCCTTGGCCTGGGCAGCGACGAAAAATACCTGGGCGGTCATGTCTGTCATCAGGGCGCGGTCGGCGTTGTCCACGTCCAGCAGAACGGTGTACAGCACCACCCGTTCGCTGCCGCTGCGGCCACCGGAGGGGCTGCCGCCCTGGCTGGCTTCCAGCGGACGCGGCGGCACCGGCAGGATCTGTCGCACGGTGCTGCTCCAGCGCCGGTTGCCGCCGGCCAGGGTGGTGAAGTAGGCGGTCATGCCCGGCTTGACGTGGCCGATGTCGGCTTCCGAGACTTCGGCCCAGACCGTCATCGGTGACAGCCGGGCGATGCGCAGGATCAGCGGGGTTTGCTGCTGGGCGTTGAGGGTCTGGCCTTCCCGTGCGCCGACGGCAACCACGGTGCCGTTCATCGGCGCGTAGATCCGGGTATAGCCCAATTCGGCCTCGTCGCTGCGCAGATTGGCCTGGGCCTGGCGGATCTGCGCCTGAAACATGTCGATGCGCGCCTGGGTCGCCCGCACCTCGGCCTGCGCCGTCTGCACATCCTCTTCGCGAGTAGCTCCGCCGGCCTTGAGCTGTTGTTGACGGCGGAATTTCTGTTGCGCCAGGTCGTGCTGGGCGCGTTGTTCCTGGAGTTGCGCCTTGAGGTTTTCGATGGAAAAACGTCCGGCGTCGAGCCGGGCTTTCTGCGTGGACGGGTCGATTTCCACCAGCAACTGACCTTCGCGAACCTCGTCGCCGGCTTCGACATGGATCTTCTGGATCTGCCCGGAGGCCTGGGCGCCGACGTCTACATAACGCCGCGGTTGCAAGGTGCCGAGGGCGGTGACGCTGTTTTCGATATCGCCACGGGTGACGGCCGCGGTGGCGACGGGGCCGTGGTCCGGCGTAACCGCTTGCCACGCGGCGAAGGCCACGGCCGGTAGCAGGGCGAAAGTCAGGAGCCAGGCGGGGCGGGTGAGGCGGGGACGTTTCATGCAGGGTTCCGGCCGGTGATATCGGGTCCGTCGCAAGGGCAGCAGGGACGGGGGCTGTTCTGGTAAACGAGCGTTCCGGGCGGGAATTTAGCGGGGGAACTACTGGGTAACAGTTGAACCCCGTGGCGAGGGAGCTTGCTCCCGCTGGTCTGCGCAGCAGGCCCAAGGCAGGCAACCGGATAAAAATTGTGCACTCAGGTTTGGGGCCGCTTCGCGCCCCAGCGGGAGCAAGCTCCCCTCGCCACAGAAGCGGTTTCAGACGCCCAATCAGATGAACGAATCGGCCTTGATACAAACCAACGCTTTAAATCTATATGAGAATTACTATAAATTACGCGATTGAGCCTGCCACTATCCTGCCATGCCTTTTTCAGGCATGCCGAGTGGCACAGGGATAGCTGTCGCAGTCGCTGCGCACGGGAGTCATGTTGGAAAACTACTATCGCGAACTGGTGTGTTTCCTCAACGCCAGGCTAGGCAACCGCCAGGCGGCCGAAGATGTGGTGCATGACGCCTACGTGCGGGTCCTGGAGCGCGCCAGCGAAACCCCCATCGAGCAGCCCCGGGCGTTCCTTTATCGCACCGCGCTGAACCTGGTGATCGACGGGCATCGGCGCAACACCCTGCGCCAGGTCGAATCCCTCGATGTGCTCGACAGCGAAGAACGGTTCTTCACCCCATCGCCCCATACCAGCCTGGACCACGGCCAGCGCCTGGACATGCTGCAACGGGCCCTGGCCGAGTTGCCGCCGCTGTGCCGCGAGAGTTTCCTGCTGCGCAAACTCGAAGGGCTGTCTCACTCGCAGATCGCCAGGCGCCTGGGTATTTCCAGGGCGCTGGTGGAGAAACACATCGTCAATGCCATGAAGCATTGTCGTATTCGCGTACGGCAGTGGGACGCGTCCTGATTCACCCTCGCTGATTCTCGGTGGTAAATTTTCCTTCATTGTCCTCGTTCCTCTCAACAGACGACTGACGGCCTAGTGCGGGCCGCTCAAGTCACCCAGGCTTTCGCGCCCTGTTGAGGGGCTTCTCCAGAGGACACTGGACATGACACAGGCAATTGCAGCGCCCACCGTTCACGATTTGATCGGCATCGGCTTCGGCCCTTCGAACCTGGCGCTGGCCATCGCGCTCCAGGAACGTGGCCCGGTCCAGGGCGAACTGGATGTGTTGTTCCTCGACAAACAGGCCGACTACCGCTGGCACGGCAATACACTGGTGACCCAGAGCGAATTGCAGATTTCCTTCCTCAAGGATCTGGTGACGCTGCGCAACCCGACCAGCCCGTACTCGTTCGTCAATTACCTCAAGCACCATGGCCGCCTGGTGGATTTCATCAACCTCGGCACTTTCTACCCGTGTCGCATGGAGTACAACGACTACCTGCGCTGGGTGGCGGCGCAGTTCGCCGGCCAGAGCCGCTACGGCGAAGAGGTGCTGCGCATCGAGCCGGTGCTGCACAACCAGCAGGTTGAAGCGCTACGAGTGATTTCCCGCAACGGACGGGGCGAGGAGTGTGTGCGCACCACGCGTTCGGTGGTGGTCAGCGCTGGCGGCACGCCGCGCATCCCCGAGGCGTTCAAAGGGTTCAGGGAAGATGCGCGGGTGTTCCATCACTCGCAGTATCTGGAGCGCATGACAACCCAACCGTGCGTGAGCGGCCAGCCAATGAAAATCGCGATCATCGGCGGCGGCCAGAGCGCAGCCGAAGCCTTCATCGACCTCAACGACAGCTTCCCATCGGCGCAGGTCGACATGATCCTGCGCGGCTCGGCCCTCAAGCCGGCCGACGACAGCCCGTTCGTCAACGAAGTGTTTTCGCCGGAGTTCACCGACCTGGTGTTCCAGCAACCGCACAGCGAGCGCGAGCGGCTGGTCAATGAATACCACAACACCAATTATTCGGTGGTGGACATTGACCTCATCGAACGCATCTACGGGATTTTCTATCGCCAGAAAGTCTCGGGCATCGCCCGCCATGCGTTCCGTACCCTGACCACGATCGAAAAAGCCACGGCCACGGAGAATGGCGTGGAGTTGGCCATGCGCAACAACGCCACCGGCGAGCTGACAAACCGGCGCTATGACGCGGTGGTGCTCGCCACCGGCTACGAGCGCCAGATGCACCGCACCTTGCTGGAGCCGCTGGCGCAATACCTCGGCGATTTCGAGGTGGATCGCAACTACAAACTGATCACCGATGAGCGCTGCAAGGCCGCCATCTACATGCAGGGCTTTTGTCAGGCCAGCCATGGTTTGAGCGATACCTTGCTGTCGATCCTGCCGGTGCGCGCCGACGAAATCGCCGGCTCGCTCTATGAGCACGGCAAGGAACGCGGCCTGGGCCAATCGGTACGGGAACGATTGCTGGCCACGGCATAAGGTCTGCCGGCAGGCGGCGATCCCGGGCTGCGCTTGAGCGCAATACCACGGATCGCCGTCTGCGCCTGAGCGATGTTATTACTCGATAACACATCAGGAAATTCTTCAGAAACTTCCTACACTCCAGTCACGCTTGCTGTATTTTGCGACAGGCACGCTGACGGTTCGCTGTTCCCTTGCTTTGGCAGGCAGAACCTTATTTTCACCCAGGTTCGGTGGCGCTCCCGCGCCAACTCTGCCAAGGCCAGGCGAAACCCTCTGATCCGATGATTGTGTTTTCACGCATGAGCCTGGCGGCGTTGTGGCTGGGTTTATTGAGCATGGCGCCGGAGACCGTCGCTGCGCCCGAGTCGCTGCAGGTGCTTGGGCGTTCCACCGTGAGCGGTTATTCGGTGTCACTGGACGCAGCCGACCAGGCCTGGCTGCGCGACAAGGGCTCGTTGCTGCTGGGCGCCTCGGCGCCGGATTATGCGCCGTTCGGTATCACCGGCAATGGCCGTGAATACGAAGGCCTGACCGCCGATTACGCCGGGTTGCTCGGTCAGTTGTTGCAGGTCGATGTGCAGGTGCGCCGGTACCCGTCGCGGGCCGAGGCGCTGCAGGCCCTGCGCGGCGGTGCAATCGACATGCTCGGCAGCGCCAATGGCTTCGAGGCTGGCGACCCGGAACTGGCGATGTCCCAGGCCTACGCCGATGACCAGCCGACCCTGGTGACCCGTGCCGGTGACAATCGCAAGCTCGCGCCGGACCTGGCGGGCAAGCGGGTGGCGATGCTCTATCACTATCTGCCCCCTGAGGCGGTCAAGGCTTTTTACCCCAAGGCTTCGCTGCAGCTGTACCCGTCGACCCTGAGCGCTATCGGTGCCGTGGCTTTCGGCCAGGCCGACGTCTATCTGGGGGACTCGATCAGTGCCCATTACCTGATCACCAAGAACTACCTGAATAACGTCCAGTTGGCCGATTTTTCACGCTTGGAAGTGCAGCCGTTCGCGTTTGCCCTGGCGCGTGACAATACGCGCCTGCTGCGGATCATCAACAGCGCCTTGCAAGCCATTCCCGACACCGAGCGCATGGCGATCCTGCGCCGCTGGAGTGCCGGGGGCGCAAGCATGCCCGGGCATCAGCGCCTGCATTTCAGTGTCAACGAGCAGCGCTGGCTGGACACGCATCCGCGGATCAGGGTGGTGATCAATGATCATTTCATGCCGCTGACGTTCATTGATCAGCAGGGGCACTTTCGCGGTATCAGTGCCGATGTGCTGGCGAAAATCAGCCTGCGCACTGGGCTGAAATTCGATATCCGGCACGGTGAGTCGCTTGAGGATCTGATCGCGCAGGTTAAGGGCGGCGAGGCCGACGTCGTGGCGGCGTTCCCACCGGGTTCCGACTACGCCGATGAACTGAGTTCCACCCGACCTTATTTGAGCAATCCCTACGTGCTCGTGGCCGCCCTGGATACCCAGGCCCCCGTCACGCCGGAGCAGATGGCCGGCAAGCGCCTGGCGCTGGTGCGCGGCAATGTGCTGCGCGATTACCTGCTGCAGCAATTTCCCG
This sequence comes from Pseudomonas sp. R1-15, assembly GCF_051132085.1. Classification (NCBI taxonomy): domain Bacteria; kingdom Pseudomonadati; phylum Pseudomonadota; class Gammaproteobacteria; order Pseudomonadales; family Pseudomonadaceae; genus Pseudomonas; species Pseudomonas sp. R1-15. Next base: position 1,924,383 of record NZ_CP071660.1, read on the forward strand.
ACGTCCAACTGGTGCCGGCGCAAAACGCCGCCGATGCCCTGGCCATGGTGGCTTCCGGCGCGGTGGACGCGGCGATCAGCCCGCTGCTCAGTGCCAGCTACATGATCTCCCGTCAGTACCGCGACACGCTGCAGATCACCTGCACCGTCGGCACCGAGCCGGCGCTGATCGCCTTGGGCACTCGCCGGGACGCGCCGCAGTTGCACTCGATCCTGGACAAGGCGCTGCTCAGCATTGCCCCTGAGGAAATGGACGAACTGACCAACCGCTGGCGTACGGAAATCGTTGTGGAAGACAGTTATTGGCTGCGCCACCGCGCCACTGTCCTCCAGGGCTTCGCCATCGCTGCACTGCTGTTGCTCCTGGCGCTGGGCTGGATCGGCTATCTGCGCCACCTGATACGCAAGCGTCGGCAGGCCGAAGTCGCCCTCAACGACCAGCTGGAATTCATGCGGGTATTGATCGATGGTACGCCGCATCCGATCTATGTCCGTGATCGCGAGGCGCGGCTAGTGTTGTGCAACAGCGGCTACCTGGAGGTATTCGGTGCCGAACGGCAGAGCGTTGTCGGCAAGACCCTGCTCGAAAGCGCGCCGGGGGATCCGGTCGAAGCGCGGCTCTACCACCATGACTATCTAAGGGTCATGGAGGAGGGCTTGCCACGGGTCCAGGACCGCCGCCTGACTGTGGCCAACGGCGAGGTGCTGACCATCTATCAATGGATGCTGCCGTATCGCGGCAGCGACGGCGCAGTCAGCGGCATGATCGGCGGCTGGATCGACGTCAGCGAACGCCAGCACCTGCTCGAACAATTGCGCATTGCCAAGGACGGTTCGGATGACGCCAACCGGGCCAAGACCACGTTCCTGGCGACCATGAGCCACGAGATCCGCACGCCGATGAACGCGGTGATCGGCATGCTCGAAATGGCGCTGAAAAAGGCCGAAGAAGGCATTGTCGATCGGGAGGCCATCGAGGTCGCTTCGGGCGCTGCCCATGGCTTGCTGGCGTTGATCGGCGACATCCTCGATGTTGCCCGTATCGAGTCCGGGCGGATGTCGCTGGCGCCGGAGCGCGCCAACCTGCGGGAGCTGGTCGAGTCGGTGGCGCGGGTTTTCGAAGGCCTGGCCCGGCAGAAACACCTGGGCCTGCAATTGGCGCTGAACGATGAGCTCGACCGCGACGTGCTGATCGATCCGTTGCACTTCAAGCAGGTGCTGTCGAACCTGCTCAGCAACGCGATCAAGTTCACCGATCAGGGCTTGGTGCGCTTGATCGCCGAGGTCGTCCCCGGCAGCGAAGACGAGCGACTTGCTGTTCGCTTGCGGGTGGAAGACACCGGCAGCGGGATTTCCCTTGAAGACCAGCAGCGGCTGTTCCAGCCGTTCACCCAGGTCGGCGACAACCGCGAGTCTACCCGCGGCGGTTCCGGGCTGGGGTTGGTCATCAGCCGGACCTTGTGCGAAATGATGGGCGGCACCCTGACGATGAGCAGCCTGCCGGGGGAGGGCACGCAGGTCGAGATCCGGCTGGATCTGCCGCTGCTCGACGCCTTGCTCCAGGCCCCACTTGTCGAGGGCAAGGCGCCGTTGCCGATGCGGGCGCTGGCCATTCTGGTGGTCGATGACTATCCGGCCAATCGCCTGCTGCTGTGCCAGCAACTGAGTTACCTGGGCCATCGCGTGGAGGAGGCTGCGGAGGGTGTGCAAGGCCTGCAAGCGTGGCGCGCCGGGCGCTTCGACATGGTCATTACCGACTGCAACATGCCCCTGATGGATGGCTACGCATTGACCCGAGCCATTCGTGAAGAGGAGCGCGCGCGAGGCCTGTCGCCGATATTGATACTGGGGTTCACCGCCAATGCCCAGCCAGAAGAAAAGCAGCGTTGCATCGACGCGGGAATGAACGACTGCCTGTTCAAGCCCATCGGTCTCGAAGTCCTCGGTGCGCGTCTGGCGCAGGTTTTTCCGGAACCGGCCGCAGGGTTTCCTGGAACGGAGGCCGAGGCGCCCACGGATGATTTTGACCTGGACGGCCTGGCGCAGTTGACCGGCGGCGATACGGAGGCGCTGAACAGCCTGATCAGCGAACTGGTCACCTGCAATACCGAAGACACCGCGCAGTTGCTGCGCTTGTCCGCCCGGCATGATCTGCCCGGACTCGCCGACCTGGCGCATCGGATCAAGGGCGGGGCGCGGATGGTCAGGGCGCAAGGTCTGGTTAGCGCGTGCGATGCCCTGGAAGACGCTTGCAGGGGCCGGGATGCGTCGTCGTTGGCCGATGCGGTGGGCGACTTGCAGCAGGCGCTCGAACATTTGACCGGGCGGCTGCGTGCTTCGTCGCTCTAGCCAGGTTGAAGTGGTTCCTGACCGGCGTGAGGGGATATTGACCGCAGGACGGCGCCATGGGCGCCATTTACCCGGTTTTTAAGATTTTTCCTACAGCGTCCTTTGGAAGCTTTCTCTAGCCTGACGCCTCCTGACGTTCATGGGCCGCCTTACCCGTCGCGTTGCCATTGGATGCCCGTCATGCCGAACAAAGCATTACGTATCATGATCGCCGATTCAGAGCATTTTCATCGAATGAAGCTTGAGCGCCTGTTCAACCAGCGGGGTTATTTCCGGATTGCGCCGGTGAACGACATGGAGGAATTGTTGCTGCTGGTGGAGTATGGCAGCGAGCCGTTCGACGTGATCGTCGCCAATGCCCGACTGGCAAGTGGCGGAGTGGAGTTAGCCGATTTCCTGGTCGACAACCCCCAGGTGCTTCACGGGTTGATCTACAACATGCCACAGGCTGGCGTGTCGCCGCAGGTAGGTGGGCGCCGGTCTCACGTGCAACTGAGCCAGGCCGCGTTGCCCGATCCTGTTGCACTGGCCTGCCTGATGGCTCGTGTCGAGGGAGCGCGTATCAGCGAGCGGGCGCGCTCTTGACGAGGTGGTTGTCGCCGGGCCAATGACCACTGGTCGCACCTGTCAGATCTGACAGGTGAATCCTGCCCACCGCTTGTGCAAGAGTTCGATGCCGTCTGGCACCAATGTCATTTGTAATTACCCAGGGAGTTGCCGTGAAAGACATGTTGATCGTGGACGACCACCCTGTCATTCGAGGAGCGTTGCGGCTCATTTGCCAGAATGAAGGGGCTGCGCAGGTCCGCGATGCCAGCAACGTGGCGCAAGCCAGGGCCTTGATCAAGGAAGGCATACCCGACCTGGTAATCCTGGATTTGGTAATGAACGGTTTCGACGGCCTTGAACTGTTGAGCTGGATCATGGCCGAGTTCCCGTCATGCGGGGTGCTGGTGTTTACCTCCCAGGATGCCCAGCATTTCTGCAATCGCTGTATCTCGGCGGGGGCCCGAGGGTTTGTCACCAAGAGAAGCGACCTGAAGGAATTGACCAAGGCCATTCATGCATTGAAGTCCGGTTATTCCTATTTCCCACAGATGTCCGTCCGCCTGGATTTCCAGCAGCGCACCGAACAGCAGGCGCTGGAGAGTCTCTCGATCCGCGAGTTGTCAATCCTGCGGATGCTGGCCATGGGCATGCGCGGCAAGGACGTCGCCGAAGCTTTGTTCCTGAGCCCCAAGACGGTCAGCACCTACAAGACCCGCCTGCTGGAAAAGCTTGGCTTGAAAACCCTGGTGGGCCTGTCGGATTTCGCCAAGCGCAATCACTTGTAGGGCACCGTGGGGAGCGCCTTGCCGCATGCGCTAGGCCATGTCGCTCTGGCTGAACTCCTCGGCGAGGAAGTCGATCAGGGTTCGCACCGAGGGCAGCAAGCCACGGCGTGAGGCGAATATCGCATGGACGATCCCGCATTTCGGTGTCCAGCCCGGCACCAGTTCCACCAGGCGTCCGGCCGCCAGGTCCTCGCGTACCACGACTGTGGGCAGGTGAGCGATGCCGATGCCCGCCAGCACCGCATGACGCAAGGCCAGCAGGTCGTCGGTGACCATGCGCGGTGCGTGGCGGATCAGCGCGCGGGTGCCGTCCGGGCCGAACAGCTCCCATTGGTATTCACGTTGCGCCGAACCCCAGTGGACGCTCGGCAGGCCATTGAGGTCCGCCGGCGAGGCGGGGGACGACAGGCCTTCACGATAGACCGGGCTTCCCACCAGGCACTGGGTGCTGTTGCTCAGCACCTTCATGACCATGTCAGTGTTTTCCAACGGGGGGAAACGGACCCGCAACGCGATATCGAACCCTTCGTGGAGCAGGTCGACGCGGCGGTTGGTGCTCTCGATGAACAGCTCCACCCGCGGGTACTTGACCATGTAGCGGGTCAGCATCGGTCCGACCCAGCTGTTGAGCAGCGCCGTCGGGCAACTGATGCGCACCAGTCCCTGGGGTTCTGAGCGGTTGCGTTCGATCACTTCGGCGGCGCTTTCAGCCTCGACCCGCATGGCCAGGCAGCGCTGGTAATAGGCCTGGCCGATTTCCGTCAACGAACAATGCCGGCTGGTGCGATGGATCAGCCTGACGCCCAGGCGCTCCTCCAACTGGGCGATACGCCGGCTGAGCTTGGACTTGGGCATGTCCAGCGCCCGGCCAGCGGGGGCGAAGCCGCCGTGTTCGACCACTTGGGTGAAGTAGTACAGGGTGTTGAGGTCTTCGATGATCGTTCTCCTGATGGAACGCTACGGCCGATTTTTGCAGTCTAGCGCATCAAGGGGTGCGGTTTTAAGCTGTTCCATCGAATGGCAACACCCGATTGGAGACTCAGCATGAAAAACATCACCGGCGTCTATACCAGTCCGCGGCCTCATTGGGTCGGCGACGGCTTTCCGGTTCGCACGCTGTTTTCCTACGACAACCTGGGCAAACATGTCAGCCCGTTCCTGCTGCTCGATCATGCGGCCCCCAGCGAATTTGCACCGACCACCGAGCGACGCGGCGTAGGCCAGCACCCTCATCGTGGTTTCGAAACCGTGACCATCGTCTACCAGGGCGAACTGGAACATCGCGATTCGACTGGCAGCGGCGGCAGGATCGGCCCCGGTGACGTGCAATGGATGACCGCTGCGTCCGGCATCATTCACGAAGAGTTCCACTCCGAAGCCTTCGCCCGGCAGGGCGGGTTCATGGAAATGGTCCAGCTGTGGGTCAACTTGCCCGCCAAGGACAAGATGGCGCCGGCCGGCTACCAGACCATTCTCAAGGGCGACATCCCACAGATCGCACTGGAGGACGGAGCCGGTAGCTTGCGCCTGATTGCCGGGTCCTTCGAAGGGCATCAAGGCCCGGCGAAAACCTTTACCCCAATCGACGTCTGGGATATCCGCCTGAACGCCGGGAAGCACCTGACCGTGGCCGTGCATGACGGTTACAACACCGCATTGGTAGTGCTGCGCGGTACCGTCCAGGTCAACGGCCGTGAACGCGTCGAGCAAGGGCAACTGGCCCTGTTCGAACGGGCCGGCGACCAATTGAGCCTGCAAGCCGATCATGACGCGGTGGTCCTGTTGCTCAGTGGCGAGCCCATCGATGAACCCATCGTCGGCCATGGCCCGTTCGTGATGAACAGCCAGCAGGAAATCCTCCAGGCTTTCGAGGATTTCCATTCCGGGCGCTTCGGCCGGATGCAGGGCTGAAGTGGTCGCATAGCCCTGTAGACCTCACCTGTGGGAGCGAGCCTGCTCGCGAAAGCGGTATCACAATCGAAAAAGTTGTCGATTGGACAGGCCTCTTCGCGAGCAGGCTCGCTCCCACATGGGGACTGCGGTGTACCTGGGTTTTATGTTTGCCACTGTGGGTGATCTCTACAGAGCGTCCATTCTGTGCCAATCTTCGCCAATGGCCTTCCTGGAGCTGTCCCGATGCTGTCTCTGTTCACCGACCACCCGCTGCTCTGTGCCCTGGCACTGCTTGTGCTCGATCTGGTGTTGTGGCGGCTGGTCAGCGCCGACCGGACCTACTGGAAAATCGGTGTACGGCTGCTGATCTTTTCGTTGTTCAGCGTGCTGCTGTTCAACGAAGGCCTCAATCCCATGGAAAAAGCCCAGTGGGTCGACGACGTGCCCCGGCACCTCGCGGCGACCGGCTTGCAGATCGGCTGGTGGTTGTTCGCCGCGCGCACCCTGACGGTGATGATCGGTGCAGTGATGATGCAACGGGTCGGCCATACCGGGCGGCTATTGCAGGACCTGCTCGGTGCGGTGATTTTCCTGGTCGCGGTCATCGCCGCGTTGGCGTATGTGCTCGACCTGCCGGTCAAAGGCGTGCTGGCGACGTCCGGCGCGATGGCAATCATCGTCGGCCTGGCGTTGCAGAGCACCCTCAGCGATGTTTTCTCCGGCATCGTGCTCAATACCACCAAGCCCTATCAGGTCGATGACTGGATTTCCATCGACGGCACCGAAGGCCGGGTCACAGACATCGATTGGCGGGCTACACGGCTGCAGACCTCCCAGGGGAGCATGGCGGTGATCCCCAACTCGCTGGCGGCAAAAGCCAAGATCATCAATTTCAGCCGACCCAGCGATGTCCATGGCTTGTCGATCAGCATCCAGGTGAGCCCTCACGCACGGCCGCAAACGGTAATCGACGCACTGGAGCGGGCGATGGTCGGCTGCCGTGCGTTGCTGCCCAGCCCGGAGCCCTGCGTGGCGCTGAAAAGCACCGGCAGTGGCGGGGCGGAATACGAGATCAGTGGGTTCGTTGCGTCGATGGGCCAGAAGCGCGGGGTGCGCAACCAGTTGTTCGACCTGGCGTTCCGGCATTTGCAGGCGTCCGGCGTGAGCCTGCTATCTACCAGTGAAAGCGCGGCTCCCGCGGTGGTGTCGCGGCCTCGGGCATTGCTGGAGAGCTCGAACATTTTCTCGACCCTGCGCCAGGATGAAAAAGACACCTTCAGCCAGAACATGACCCTGCAAACCTTCCGCGCCGGCGACGTGATCCTGGCGGCCGGGGAGGTCAGCGATCATCTGTTCATCATCGAGTCCGGGGTGGTCAGCGTGACGCTCATGCGTAACGGCCAGCCGCTGGAGGGCGGGCGCATGGGACCGGGGGAAGTCATTGGCGAAGCCGGAATCGTCGCCGAACAAGCCGCACTGGCGAACTTCTCCGCCAAGACCTTCTGCACCCTGTATCGCATCGAGAACAGCTACCTCAAGCCCTGCCTCGAAGCCCGTCGCGATATCAACGACGCGATGAAAAACCTTCTGGACGTGCGTATGCACCTGGCCCAGAACCTGACTCGCGACGTGCCCAAGCCGGTGGCCAAGAAGCGTTTTCTGCAATGGTTGCGCAGCCGCGCCTGAGTACCTGTGGCGAGGGAGCTTGCTCCCGCTGGGCTGCGCAGCGGCCCCAAAACCAGACACCTCGGTGCAGCGGGTAAACCGTGCCAGCCGGTTTACGACTGCTGCGCAGCCGAGCGGGAGCAAGCCCCCTCGCCACGAAGGCATTCTTTGATTTCCCGACCATTGGCCACCCGAACTTCCCAACAATTGGCTATTTGTCCGGCGCCAGGGCAGGGCTAACGTAGCGCCACACCTCATTGTTTCAGGAGTTCACCATGCAACCGCGTATCGATTTTTATACCGCTTCCCCCGACGCCTACAAAGCCATGCTGACGCTGCAAAACACGGTGTCGAAACTGGGCCTGGAAAAGTCCCTGCTGGAGCTGGTCAAGCTGCGTTCTTCGCAGATCAACGGCTGCGCATTCTGCATCGACATGCACACCGCCGATGCGCGCAAGGACGGCGAGACCGAGCGGCGCCTGTACGCGGTGACCGCCTGGCGCGAAGCACCGTTCTTTACCGGCCGTGAACGCGCCGCGTTGGCCTGGACCGAAGCGCTGACACGCCTGAGCGAGACCCATGCGCCGGACGCGGACTACGCGCTGCTGAGCGAGCATTTCACGCCCAAGGAGATGGTCGACCTGACCGTGGCGATCAACGCCATCAACGGCTGGAATCGGCTGGCGGTGGGCTTTCGGAAAATGCCCGAGGTTTGATTCGAGCCCTGCTTACCTCAGGTAGTTCTTGGGCGTGAGACCGGTCATGAGCTTGAAGAAAGCGATAAAGACGCTGTCGCTGGCAAAGCCCAGTTCGAAAGCGCAATAGCTCAGGCTGCGACCGGTGGCGAGCAGCTCAATGGCACGCATCAAGCGCCATTGCTGACGCCACTGCTGATAGCTCATGCCGGTTTCCCGTTGCAGGATTCGCCCGATGGTCCGGCCACTCGCGCCGATCTGCTGCTCCAGCACAGCCAGCGCCGGTGGCAGTTGTTCCAGAGTCTTGAGCAGCGGCGCCAGGCGCTTGTCTTGAGGCAGCGGCAGCAGCATCGGTTGTGGCGCCGCCTGGCGGATTTCCTCCAGGCACAGGCCCAGCAGATGCGCGTTGCGGCCCTGCATCCAGTCGCTGTCAAACGCAGCGTGGGCGATTGGTTCAAGTACGGCGCGCAGCAGTGGCGATACCTCGATGATGCGTACTTGCGAAGGTAGATCGGCGCACAGAGCCGGCGTCAGGTAGATCGATCGATACTCCACGCTCTGTTGCATCACTGCGCGGTGGGGCGTGCCCGGTGGAATCCAGGCCGCTCTTGAGGGAGGCAGCAGGCAAAGCTGCCGCTGCAAGGTGATGCGCGTGCAGCCCTGAAAGGTGAACAGCAATTGCCCACGCCGGTGAGCGTGCAAGCCAGAATCGTGATGACCCAGCGTTGCGGCGATGCCAACGACCGGCGCGTGATGGCGATCGGGGTCGAAGCGGGCGTGAGCGTCGAGCCAAGCCATGAGTTTGTCCGATTTCAGCGATTTATTGTCAGGCCCTGGATAATACGACAGCCATAGCGTTTATAGACTGCTCGCCATTCTTTCAGCGAGCATTTTCCATGACATCCCGTCCTCTGCTTCATCTGGCGATCGCCCTGGTCATGTTTCCCCAGATCGCCCAGACCCTTTACAGCCCTGCATTGGCAGACATCAGCCAGGCCTTTGCCGTCAGCGCCCAAATGGCGGCGCAGACGCTGTCGGTGTTTTTCCTGGGGTTCGCTCTCGGAGTGGTGGTATGGGGCCGCCTCTGTGATCGCGCGGGCCGTCGGCCCGTCATGCTGGCCGGCCTCGCGTTGTACGGGGCTGCGACCGTGCTCGGTTTGAACGCCTCCAGCTTTGACGCGTTGCTGGCCTTTCAGGCCTTGGCCGCGTTCGGCGCCGCAGTCGGTTCGGTGGTGACCCAAACGGTTTTGCGTGACCGCTTCCAAGGCGCCGAACTGGGCCAGGTCTTCTCGATCATCGGTATCGCACTGGCGGCCAGTCCGGCTATCGGTCTGTTCAGCGGCGCGGGCCTGGTGGAGCTCTTCGGGTATCAAGGCGTACTCGGTGCACTCCTGCTGCTGTCGTTGGTCCTGCTGCTGTGGTGCGTGTGTGCCTTGCCCGAAACCTTGCCGGTCCGACTGCCTCCACCGCCGCTGTTGAAAATCCTCTGGCGCATGCTGGTGGACCCGGCCATCTGGCGTTCGGCATGGCTGGTGGCTGCGTTCAACGTGGCGCTGTTCAGCTACTACAACCTCGCACCGTTCCAGTTCGAACGGCTCGGCTTGAGTCCCGCCATGTTCGGTTACAGCGGAGTGGTTCTGGCGTTGGGTTCAGGTTTGGGCGCCTGGCTCAACAAGCGCCTGCTGGCACGCGGATTCGACGGCAAACAATTGTCGGCCCTGGCGGCGATCGTCCTGCTGGTGGGCGGTTCGGGTGTGCAAGGCCTGCTCGACAGCGGCAGCTTTGTCGCACCGATGTTGCTGGTGGTGCTGGCGTTCGGCATGGCGATCCCCAACGTTCTGGGGGCGGCGCTCGTACATTACAAGGATTGCCTGGGCACGGCCGGCGCGCTGTTCGGCCTGTTCTACTACGTGCTGATCGGTGCTGCGCTGATGCTCGCCGCCTGGTTCCAGGCGCTGGGCTGGACCTTGATCGTTTGCGGCACGCTGGCGGTGGGCTTGACGGTGCGCCAGTTGCTGCGTGCCAAACGCCAGTCATCCCGTGCCGGGAACTAAGCCCGATCACTTTTCTTCTACCCACAATAGGCGGCCCAAAGCCGCCTTTGTCAGAGGAGTCGATCATGCAAGTTCAAGTCAACAGCAACCATATCGAAGGCAGTGTCCGATTGCAGGAGTGGGTCGGCAGTACGGTGGTGGACGCGCTACAGCGTTTCGAAGACCAGTTGGCCCGGGTTGAAATCCACGTCAGCGACGAGAACGCCCAGAAGGGCGGCGCCGCTGACAAACGCTGCCAGATCGAGGCGCGTCTGCAAGGCGTTGCGGCCATCTCCGTAAGCCACAAGGCCGAAAGCCTGGAGCTGGCGGTCGAGGGCGCCGCCGAGAAAATGCTGCATGCGCTCGATCATCAGGTTGGCAAGCTCAACCCCGCCGTCGAATCCATGGGGCGCGTGACCGCTCCGGTGGATGAAGCGCCACCGGAATTGGTGGACGCCATGCTGGAGGAAGATTTCCTCGCAAACCAAGAGGCTCGTGGCAAAGAATAAAAGGAGACGATCATGACCGCTCATCAACCCTTCAGCCGGCAGGTATTGGCCGAGCTTCTGGCGTTCGACGAACAGCCGAGCCTTTCGTTGTATATGCCTACCCACCGTACATTCCCCGAACGCAGCCAGGACCCGATCCGCTACAGGAACCTGGTGCGCGAACTGCAGACGCAACTGGAACAACAGCACCCGGGCGTCGATTGCGCGCCGTTGCTTGAGCCTTTTCATGCGCTGGTGGACGACCAGGATTTCTGGAACTCCAATCGGGACGGCATCGCCGTATTCGGCGCCCGTGACTACTTCAAGGTCATCGCGGTGAACCAGCGCCTGCCGGAATGCGCATTCGCCAACAGCCATCCTTATCTGAAGCCATTGTTGCGTCTGGTCCAGTCGACCGAACGTTATCAGGTGCTGTGCCTGACCCGTAACGAGGTGTGGTTGTACGAGGGCTCCTCCCAACAACTGGAAAAAGTCGAGCTGGCCGACGAGGTGCCGCGCAACCAGAACGAGGCGCTCGGCGATGAACTGACTTCAGGTGACCAGCAGGGTTTTCCCAACGGCTTCAGCCGCAGCAGTGAGCGCGGCGATCCGATGATGCATGAATCCGCCGGCGGCGGTAAGCAGGACGAAATCAACCTCGACCGCGAGCGTTTTTTTCGCGCCGTGGACAAAGCCATCCTGGAACATTACTCGCAGCCTTCGGGCTTGCCGATGATCCTCGTGGCCCTGCCGGAAAACCAGGCGGTGTTTCGCGCGGTCAGCCATAACTCGCAGTTGTTGGCCCAGGGCATCGATGGAGACCCTTCGAGGCTGAGCGTGGAGGAGTTGCGCGTCCAGTGCTCCAAGGTCATGGCCCACAGCCACTCGGACCGGGTTGTCGACAGCCTCAATCGTTATGGTGTCGCGGTCGGCCAGGGACGGGCGCTGGACAACCTCGCCGAGATCGCCAAGGCCGCCTGGGAAAGCCGCATTGCGCTGTTGCTGGTGGAGGCGGAGCGCCAGGTGCCCGGCCAGCTCGACGCAGACAAGGGCCGCTTGATCATTGACGAGACCGGCGATGAACAGGCGCCTGACGTGCTGGACGAATTGATCCTGGCCGTGACCCGGCAGGGCGGCGAGGTCATCGTCGTGCCGCCTGAGCATGTCATGCCGACCGATACGGGGGCGGCGGCGGTGTGCCGGTTCTAGGCAATCCCAGAGGCAGTGTCGAACCTTGTGGGAGCGAGCTTGCTCGCGATAGCGGACTGACCTTCAACATAAATGTTGACTGATGTACCGCTATCGCGAGCAAGCTCGCTCCCACATTGTATTTTTTCTGCCCAGGTGGCCGGACGGCATTTGCTTCCAATTAATAAGAACGATTACTATTCGTGCCCCGTCCCCACAGCACGCCGCGATGATTCCCAAGCTGCCTCGCAGACCCGGCTTTTTCGAGCATTACGAAGAGTTGATCGGCACCTGGACCCGCCGCCTGCGCAACCGCGAGCAGGCCGAGGACCTGGCCCACGACGCCTTCGTGCGCGTGCTCGAGTCCGATTCGGCGCAGGTCGAGCAGCCACGGGCCTATTTGCACCAGACAGCGCGCAATATTGCAGTGGACGGCTATCGGCGTGAAGATCGACGGGGCGCCATGGAGGAAGCGGCGCTTGACCCTGGTTATTCGTTTGCGGGCGACCCGGAGCACTACATGCACGCGATCCAGCTGGCGGACTCCATCGAACGGGCGCTTGCCGAGCTGCCGGCCCATTGCCGCACGGTGTTTGTCTGGCAGAAGATCGAAGGCCTGACCCAGGCGGAAATCGCCGAGCGCCTGGGCCTGTCAAAAAACATGGTGGAAAAGTATATGATCCGCACCCTGCGCCATCTGCGTGATCGCCTCGACGGACCGGATCAATGAGCGGTCGTCCTTTTCCACCCGAGCCACAGGACCCTTCCATGATGGATAGCCGTGACTGCCCGTGCGGGCAGAGCAGGGTTCGCGACGAGGCGGCGCAATGGTTCGTGCGCCTGCAGGACCCGGTCATGAGCCTCGACGAGCGCCAGCGCTTCGAGGCCTGGCTGGGCGAACACCCCAACCACCGCGATGAAATTCAACTGTTGCAAGGGATCTGGAGCGCAACGGACCTGCTGTCCATGGAGCGCTTGCAAGCCTTGTGCGAGCGGCCCGCCGAACGCCCGAGACGCAGGCCTTTGCTGCGCTACGCGGTGGCCGCCGGATTGGTGGCTGTGGCGGTCGGGCTGGGGCTGTTCAGCGGCCTCGGTGCGTCGAGCGATTACCGCAGCGAGTTCGCCACTGCCCTCGGTGAGCGTCGGCATGTCGCGCTGCCGGATGGCTCGCTGATCGATCTCAACATCCGCAGCCATGTGCGTGTTGTCTTCGAACATCGCCAACGTCGGGTAGAGCTGGTCGAGGGGGAGGCGCTGTTCAGGGTCGAGCATGATGCCGCGCGCCCGTTCACCGTTGACGCGGGCAACGGCCAGGTGACGGTGACCGGGACGCGCTTCGACGTGCGCCGCGATGCCGGCAGCACCCGGGTGGCGGTGGAGGAGGGTAGCGTCAAGGTCCAAGGGCGTGATTTCCCCATCAGTCTCACGGCCGGCCTGGGTACCCGGATCGATGCTCAAGGCAAGGTCGCGTCACCGTACCCGATCAACGCCGATGAACTCACCGCGTGGCGCAACGGCAAGCTGGTGTTCAACAACGCGCCGTTGAATGACGTCGTCGAGGAGGTCTCCCGTTATCGCGCCAAGCCCCTGCGGGTTGCCAGTGCCGCGGTGGGCAACCTGCGCCTGACCAGTGTGTTCCGTTCGGACAATCCCGAGGCGCTGCTCAAGGCCTTGCCGAACATCCTGCCGGTGGCCGTGCGCACACTTGACGACGGCAGCCAGGAAATAATTGCGAAATAGATTCAGGTTTTTTTCGAGTTCTTCGTCTTCTTGTCCAACTGCAACTGGTTTGCATTAACAGACGCGTATTCTTGCGATTCGACAGGACAAGGTTCGACGTGAAAACTTCCGCCAAGAACAACAAACGTACCTCCACCCGTTGGCTACCGCTGGCCCTGACCCTGGCGGTCAGCGCCGCGTTGCCCGAGGCTTTTGCCGACCAGACCGTCACGGCGATCCACATCCAGGCGCAACCCTTGGGTCAGGCGCTGAGCCAGCTTGGCCAGCAGACCTCGTTGCAGGTGTTCTTCAGCCCGGAGCTGGTGGCCGGCAAACAAGCACCGGCGGTGCAGGGCAACCTGTCTCCCGAGGTGGCCCTGGGTCAATTGCTCAAGGGCAGCGGTTTGCAATACCAGATCGATGACGGCTCGGTGACTGTGCTGCCGGCTCCTTCTGCGTCTACCGATGGCCCACTGGAGTTGGGCGCAACCGAGATCCAGGTGGTCGGCGACTGGCTTGGCGACGCCAACGCCGAAGTGGTACAGAACCACGCCGGCGCGCGGACGGTGATCCGCCGCGAAGCGATGGTCGAGCAGGGCGCCATGAACGTCGGCGATGTCTTGCGGCGGGTCCCGGGCGTGCAGGTGCAAGACGCCAACGGCACCGGTGGCAGCGACATCGCCCTGAACGTCGGCGTGCGCGGCCTGACCTCGCGCCTGTCGCCGCGCTCCACGGTACTGATTGACGGCGTACCGGCGGCCTTCGCGCCGTACGGCCAGCCGCAACTGTCGATGGCACCGATCTCGTCGGGCAACCTGGACAGCATCGACGTGGTACGCGGTGCCGGCTCGGTGCGCTACGGACCGCAGAACGTCGGCGGCGTGATCAACTTCGTGACTCGCGCCATCCCGGAAAAAGCCACCGGGGAAATCGGCAGCACCCTGGAGACTTCCCAGCGCGGCGGCTGGAAGCACATCGACACGGCGTTCCTGGGCGGTACCGCCGATAACGGGCTGGGCGTGGCGCTGCTGTATTCGGGCGTCAACGGCAACGGATATCGCAAGAGCAACAACGATAACGACATCGACGACGTGATCCTCAAGACCCACTGGGCACCGACCGACGTTGATGATTTCTCGCTTAACTTCCACTACTACGACGCCGAGGCCGACATGCCCGGCGGCCTGACCCAGGCACAGTACGACGCCGACCCGTACCAGTCCGATCGCGACTGGGACAGTTTCAGCGGCCGCCGCAAGGACGTGTCGTTCAAGTGGATCCGCGAAATCGGCGAGCGCACCCAGGCCGAAGTGCTGACCTATTACTCCGACAGCTTCCGCGGCAGCACCATCGCCTCGCGGGACCAGCGCAACCTGGTGTCCTACCCGCGTAGCTATTACACCTTCGGCATCGAGCCGCGGGTGTCCCATGTGTTCGACCTGGGGCCGACCACCCAGGAGGCCAGCGTCGGTTATCGCTACCTCAAGGAAGGCATGCACGAGGAGGCCAGCCGCCTGGCGCTGCGCAACAACGAACCGGTGGTGCGTCCGGGCGCCGACGGTCACGTCTATCAGGACCGGACCGGTGGTACCGAAGCCCATGCGGTCTACATCGACGACAAGATCGGCGTGGGCAAATGGACCATCACTCCGGGCATCCGCTTCGAAAGCATCAGCACCGAATGGCACGACCGCCCGGTGCTCGACACCGCCGGCCGCCCGGTGCAGGAAAAGCGCCGCAGCATCGACAGCAACGAACCGTTGCCGGCCTTGAGCGTGATGTACCACCTGTCCGACGCCTGGAAGCTGTTCGCCAACTACGAGACCTCGTTCGGCAGCCTGCAGTATTTTCAACTCGGCCAGGGCGGCGACGGCAACAACACCGCCAATGGCCTGAGCCCGGAAAAGGCCAAGACCTACGAGATCGGTACGCGCTACAACGATGACGTGTGGGGCGGGGAAGTGACGCTGTTCTACATCGACTTCGACGACGAATTGCAATACATCAGCAACGATGTGGGCTGGACCAACATGGGCGCCACCAAGCATCAGGGGCTGGAAGCGTCGGTGCACTACGACATGGCCGCGTTGGACCCGCGCCTCGACGGCCTGACCGCCAGCGCTGGTTTCACCTATACCCGCGCCACCTATGAAGGGGACATCCCGAGCTTCAAGGGCCGTGACCTGCCGTTCTATTCCCGCCAGATTGCCACCGTGGGCCTGCGCTACGAAGTCAATCGCTGGACTTACAACCTCGATGGCTTTGCCCAGTCCGGGCAACGTTCACCGGGCAACAGCGTGAACCCCGATGGCAGCTTCAGCGACAATTACATCACCGACGGCACCGCCGATGGGCAGTATGGCGACATGCCGGGCTATATGCTCTGGAACGTTCGGGGTGGCTATGATTTCGGCTCGCAGCTGTCGAACCTGAAACTCGGCGCGGGGGTGAAGAACCTGTTCGATCATCAGTACTACACGCGTTCCAGCGACAACAACTCGGGTATCTACGTCGGCGCGCCGCGTACGTTTTTCGTGCAGGCGAGCGTGGGGTTTTGATCAAGTACCCAGCGGCCTGAAACTCAGTCCCAAGGCTCAAATACATTCCCGTGGCGAGGGAGCTTGCTCCCGCTGGGTCGCGAAGCGGCCCCAAAACCTGTCGAACGCGGAGCATCAATTACTCCGCGTCCGCCGGGTTACGACTGCTTCGCAGCCGAGCGGGAGCGAGCTCCCTCGCCACGGGGAATCTGCAGGGCTTTAGACCTTCAACACTTTCCCGCTGCCCGCCACCGCCACCAGCGACAGCGCAATCAATCCGAACGCAATGGCCAGGCTGCTGCCATGGGCGACAAAGCCGATCAGTGCCGGCCCCGCGAGGATGCCGGCATAACCGATCGTGGTGATGGCCGGCACGGCGATGGCTTCGGGCATCAGGGTCTGTTTGCCGACGGCGGTGTACAGCACTGGCACGATGTTCGAACACCCGGCGCCGACCAGCGCATACCCCAGCAGCGCCGCTTGCCACATCGGTGCGAGGGTCGCCAGGAAAAAACCCGCCGCGGCGATCGAGCCGCCGTAGATGATCACGCGCTTGGCACCCAGGCGATGCACCACCGAATCGCCTGTCAACCGGCCGACGGTCATGGTCAGCGCAAACGCGGCATATCCCAACCCGGCGTAGGCGGTATCCACCGCACGCTCGGTGGTCAGGAACACCGCGCTCCAGTCCAGTACCGCGCCTTCGGCCAGGAACACGATAAAGCACAGGATGCCGATGAACAGCACCACGCCATGCGGAATGGCAAACGCCGGTCCCGAGCTTTCACTGCCGTAGGGCAACAGGTGCGGTGCGGCCTTGAACAACGCCACCAGCAGGACCGCGTTGACCAGCAGGGTTGCCGCCAGCGGCGAAAGCCCGAGGCCGAGCAGGGCGCTCACACCGGCCGCGCCGATGATTCCGCCGAGGCTGAACATGCCGTGGAAACCCGACATCATGGTCTTGCCGCTGGCGCGCTCGACGATCACCGCTTGCAGGTTGACGGTCGAATCGACGGTGCCGAGCCCGGCGCCAAACACGAACAATGCCGCCACCAACCAAGGCAAGGAACTCATCGATGCCAGCAGCGGCAACGCCAGGCAGATCAGGATCGTACCGCCACTGAGTACCCGACGGCAGCCGAACCGCGTCGCCAGCGCACCGGAGATCGGCATCGCCAGGATCGACCCGACCCCAAGGCATAACAGCAGCAAGCCGAGGGTCCCTTCATCCAGGTTCGCCCGCGCCTTGGCGTAAGGCACCAGCGGCGCCCAGGCGGCAATGCCGATTCCAGCGATGAGATAGGCGATGCGGGTGGACATCTGTTCCAGGCGTCCGGGAACAAAAGTGGGCGGGGGTGTTATGGCAGTCATGAAACGTCCTTGGCTTTGGTGCGGTGCGGTGATGCAGGCAGGGGCCTATGCTTGCATATCCACTGACCGCACCGCGACCCCAAGGTGCCGGCCCGATGTTCCCGTCTGGAGCAGGCTTTGCTCCTGCCGGGCTTGCCGGCATAAAGTAACGGTTCTTCCTGGCCTGTTCGGACCTGATGCATGACGCAGTTCTACAACGCACGCGGCAACCTTTACGGAGTCGTCTCACCGCAGCAGGTGCGTGCCCTGGGCATCGGGCTGCCGTCGTCCGCCGCCGAGGCGGCCTCGTTACGCCAATCCTGGGCCAGCGCCGCCGTGCAGGCCTTCTGCGCCTGGGCGCCGGGGGAGGCGCCGCCGGATGCCAAGGCTCATCGCAGTGATGGGCTGCTGGTCGGCCCGTTCCAGGACACGCCGCCCTTCGACCTGCTGATCGTCAATACCGACGGGACGCTGGCCGAGCGTAGCGGCAATGGCCTGACGATTTTTTCCCTGGCGCTGCAAGAGCGGGGGTTGCTGGTGGGCGATGACGATTGCGTACTGCAGGTTCACCACGACAAACCCGACGGTATCTCACCGCTGCGGACATCGGTTCGCGCCGCTGAACTGGGCGGCGTCCCAGGCTTCTGGCTGGACCTGGGGACACCGCTGTTCGGGCCCGCTGCCGTGGGCGCTCAAGGTGTAGCAGCGGTGACCTTCAACCAATGCGCGGTAAGCCGGGTGCCTGCGCTGCATGGCTTGAATCCGGCGTGGGGCAACAGCCAGTTCGTGCGCATCGGCAATCCTCATTGCGTAACGCTGGTGGATGACGTGGAGGCGTTGCCAGGTCTTGCGCAGATGCGCGCCGAGGCGCTGTCGCAAAGCCTGACCGGCATTGCCTATGCGGCGCCTGGCGGGGCGGGGATGCCTTGTCCGGCGGGGGTCAACCTGCAATGGGCCTGGCGCGCCGCCGACGGACAGATCGCCGCCCGGGTGTTCGAGCGGGGCGAAGGCCCAACCGCGTCCTCCGGCACCAGCGCCAGCGCCGTCGCGTGTGCCGCGTGGCGGGTGGGCTGGGTGCAGGCCGGGACGGTGAGCGTCATGATGCCCGGCGGTACTGCGCCAATCCTGTTGCAAGAGCGAGAGGGTGAGTTGGTACGGGTCAGCCTGTTTGGCACGGCGCGGCTTGTCCCGTAGGGGCTTTCGGATGTTGTGCGGCGCGGCGATTTCCGCCATCGCGAGCAAGTTCGCTCTTACAACTTAATCGGCTGCGGCCACGAAATTTGTGTACGGCACAGAACCCTGTGGGAGCGAGCTTCTCGCGAAGACGGCGGCAAGTCCAACCTTGCTGTACCGAACCACCGCTATTGCGAGCAGGAATCAACCCCGTTGCGGCCCAAACTCCACCACCGGCATCTGCCGCTTCATCAACACTTCACCATTGCGAATCGAGTAAAGCGGCAGGCCCTGGCTGCGGATCACTTCGTAGTCGCTGTCGGCAGAGAGGATCAGCAGGTTCGCCGGGCGTCCGGGTTCGAGTCCGTAGCGTTCGCCCAGGGCCATGGCCTTGGCGCTGTTGTCAGTGACCAGGTCCAAAGCGCTTTGCAGGTTGCGGTAGCCGAGCATATGGCAGATGTGCAGCCCGGCTTCGAGTACGCGCAGGATGTTGCCATTGCCCAACGGATACCACGGGTCGACGATCGAGTCCTGGCCGAAGCAGACGTTCATCCCGGCTTCGAGCAGTTCATTGACCCGGGTGACGCCACGGCGTTTGGGAAAGTTGTCGAAGCGCCCTTGCAGGTGAATGCTTTCGGTGGGGCACGATACAAAGCTGATGCCCGAGTGCCCGAGCAGGCGGAACAGCTTGGCGCAGTAGGCGTTGTCGTAGGAGCCCATGGCCGTGGTGTGGCTGGCGGTGACCCGCGCGCCCATATCGCGGCTGCGGGCCTCTTCGGCGAGTACCTCGAGGAAGCGCGAGTGCGGATCGTCGGTTTCGTCGCAATGCACATCCACCAGGCAACCGGTGCGCTCGGCCAGGTCCATGAGGAATTTCACCGAGCTGACGCCTTGATCGCGGGTGTACTCGAAATGCGGAATGCCGCCCACCACGTCGGCGCCCATGCGGATGGCTTCTTCCATCAGTTCGCGACCGCTGCGGTAGGACTCGATGCCCTCCTGGGGAAACGCGACGATCTGCATGTCGACCAGATGACGGCTTTCCTCGCGCACTTCCAGCATTGCCTTGAGCGCGGTGAGCGTCGGGTCGGTCACGTCGACGTGGGTGCGCACGTGCTGGATGCCATGGGCGGCGAGGGCCTGGAGCGTCTTCCTGGCGCGGGTTTTGGTGTCTTCGTGGGTGATGGTGGCCTTGCGTTCGCCCCAGCACTCGATACCTTCGAACAGCGTACCGCTCATGTTCCAGCGCGGTTCGCCGGCAGTCAGGGTGGCGTCCAGGTGGATGTGCGGCTCGACGAAGGGCGGCACCACCAGGTTGCCGCCGGCGTCGAGGTCTTCGGGGCCCAGGCTGGGGGCCTCGGTCTGGCGGGCGATGCTGGCGATCAGGCCGTTTTCCAGGTGCAGTTCATGCAAGCCTTCGCGGTTGCGCAGGCGGGCGTTGATGATGTGCATCAAGCGAGTCCTTTATAGGTCTTGTAGGGGCGCGTCAGCGGTGCGAATACCCATCACGCCGATCAATAGCACATACGTTAGCGCGCCGGTGGCGATTCCTACCAGCGGCGCGACCCAGGGTGAATTGAAGGCGGCCACCGTGCCGACGCCGTAAGCACACAGCCCGGGCCAGTTGAAGGCCGGCAGTTGCGCCGCGGCCAGGCGCGGATAGCGGCCACGCCAGCGGAAGAAGAAGTCGGCCATGATCACCCCGCCAATCGGTGGGATCACGGTGCCGAGCAGGATCAGGTACGGCACCAGCAAATCGTACATGCCCAGCAGCGCCAGCAGCGTGCCGATCACCGCGCCGGCCAGCGTGACGGTCTTGCGTCGGCGGGTGCGCAGCAGGTTGCAGCCGGCCACGGCAAAATTGTAGATCGTGTTGTCCTGGGTGCTCCAGATGTTGAGCAGAAGCATCGCCATCGCCGCCATGGCGAAACCTTGCAGCAGCAACACTTCGACCACATCGGGCTGCTGGTAGACGATGGCTCCGTAGGCGCCGATCAGCACCATCAGGCCATTGCCGAGAAAAAAACCGATCAGGCTGGCCAGCACCGCGATCTTTGCCGAACGGGAAAAGCGCGTCCAGTTGGTCGCCTGGGTGGCGCCGCTGACGAACGTGCCGAACACCAGCGTGATCGCGGTCGACCAGTCGAGGCTGCCGGTGGGCACTACCGCGAGCAGACCATCGAGGCCACCAACCTGCTGCGTGGCGACCCACATCGAGAGCATCAGCAACAGCATCATCGCCGGCACGGCGACGTACGAGAGGATTTCCAGTCCGCGATAGCCGATGTAGGCCGTGGCGCAGAAGCCCAGCCCGAACAGCACCATCAACCCCAGAACGGTGCCCTGGCTCAATTCGAAATACTTACCCAGCACCACCGCCGCAGTGGCCGTGCCCCAGGCGTACCAGCCGATCTGGGTGAAGCCCAGGATCAAGTCGCTGAGCTTGCTGCCCACCTCGCCAAAACAGAAGCGGCCCATCAACACCGAATTGAGCCCGCTCTTGAACGCGATGTAACCCAGGCTCGCCGCGTACAGCCCCAGCAGCAGGTTGCCGATGACAATCACGCCGAGCATCTCGGCGAAACCGAACGCCACGCCCAACTTGCCGCCGGCGAACATGGTCGCGGTGAAAAAAGTGAAACCCAGCAGCACCATGGCGGTGGAGGCCAGGCCCTTGCGGGCATGCATCGGGACTTCGCTCAAAGGATAGTCGTTACCGGGATCGTTCTGAGTCATGTGGCGGTCCTTGCGGAGGAGGGAATGTCGCAAGCGTGCAGCGGCCGTGCCAAACGAGTGATTGCCGGTTATTTATAGCCAACGGGTGGATCGGGTGGGCTTCGAGGCGCAAAAGCGGTGCAGGGGTGGTTCAAGTTGGAACACGGATCGTGTTACTCAGAAGTACCTTGTGGGAGCGAGCCTGCTCGCGAATGCGGTATATCAGTCGATGGCTATGTGACTGATCGGACGCTTTCGCGAGCAGGCTCGCTCCCACAAAAGTTGCAGGGGGTCCTCAGGCAGGCGAGTGCAGCGGCAAGAACCGCATCACCGCCGCGACGATCGCTTCCGGCGCGTCCTCCTGGACCAGATGCCCGGCATTCGGTACAGGATGGAACAGCGCCCCCGGGATCATCTTGTGCAACGCCCGGCCGCGCTCGATGGGGATCCACTGGTCATCCTTACCCCTCATTCGCCGTGGTAGATACAGCCGCTGGTGCAGGTCTCGTGGATGCGGATGGCGCTGAGTTCCGGCAGCAGCGGCTTCAACTCGTTCCAGATCCACTTGGCCAGGACTTCGCTTGTGGGGTTTTCCAGACCGGGGATGTCGTTGAGGTAGTTGTGGTCCAGGCGCTCGTAGAGCGGCTTGAAGATCGCCTTGATTTCCGAGAAGTCGCGAATCCAGCCGGTGTGCGGGTCGATGTCGCCGCTGAGGTGGATCGCCACCTTGAACGAATGACCATGCAGGCGCCCACACTTGTGGCCTTCCGGCACGTGGGGCAGGCGGTGGGCGGATTCGAAGGTAAACTCTTTGAAAATTTCCACAGATTTGGCTCTTTAAATGGCGGTCGCAAGGCAGGCGGCGCAGTTTATCAGTTTGATCCCCGCGTTGCGCGAGCGTGCTGACTAAAGGGTCAGCAAACCTGGCTGTCCTAGCGGGTCTTGGCTGAAGCGTAGACGCCGCTGCGCTCTCGCTTGCCAACCGCTATTACCAGAATGACGATCCGCTCCTCCTCTATGCGATACACGAGTCGATACCCAGCCCCGCGTAACTTGATCTTGTAACAATCCTTCATCCCGTGAAGAGCATCGCCCGGTACGCGAGGGTGCCCTTGTCGCTCCTGGAGTTTTTTCAAAAGCTGCAGACGGACCGCACCGTCCAGTTTTCGCAGTTCTTTCAGAGCCTTCGGGTCCCATTCGACTCCATATTCAACGCCCATTGGCGATATCAGCCTCAGCCTCGCCAATAAGGTCATCGAGCGATACGCGTACCCGCGGTTCGTTGGCCTCGATCCGCGCTTTGACCACTTGGGCCAGCTCCAACTCGTCCAGGCGCTCTATCATCGCTTCGTAGACCTCCGCCGGTACCATGTAGCCCATCACGCGGTTATGGTTCAGCACGGCCACAGGTGAGCCGTTCGCGCCACTCAGGACCGCGGACGGATTTTTCTTCAGTTCCGATACGCTGACGGCCACATCAGCCAAGACGATTTGCATGAAGATGGCTCCTTTAAAAGTGCTTTATTTTGGTCTTTTTATGCGCATTCAGGCAAGCACTCCATCCGGGCTGTCTCATAGTTATCACCGCGTTGCGCGAGCGTGCTGACTAAAGGGTCAGCAAACGCTCGCCCAGGCCACCGTTGGCGGTCAGTTCGAGGAACTCGTCGCCGAGGCGGCGGCTTTCGTCCATTGCGGTGCGCCAGTATTTGCGGCGGGCCGGGTCATCGCCCATGAAACGCTTGAAGTCGTTGCGGTCCGGCAGTTTGCCGTAGGGCAGGCGAGCCAGGTATTCGCGGGACGGCGCCAGCAGCAGCACATCCTGCAAGCGCGAGGTATCGCCTCGGCGCCATGGCAGGCCTTTGTCGAACCAGCCGGGAATGACCCGATCGGTGAAGTGCGGATAGAGCACGATGTCCTCGCCGCTATAGGGCAGGTCAAGGTGGTAGTCCAGCAGGCCGCCATCGCGGTAGGTGCCCGCGCCGGCGCCGGGCAGGTCGCGCACGCCTTCCATGATCATCGGGATCGAGCCCGACGCCAGCAGTGCCTGGCGCAGGTTGCCGGCCTCCAGCGGCACGAAGCGCGAGGGGAAGTCCGTCAGCGGATGGAGCGGGGGAGCCAGGCGCGGGTCGTGGATGATCAGCCTTTCGAAATGCCGCGACAGCCGCGCCCGGCCGCGCAGGTTGTCGGCGATCACCGAGGACAGCCCCAGGCCCAGCCGGCCGCGATGGTCCTGCGCCAACAGGCCATGACTCTTGACTACCATGATGTTGAGCCGGTAATGCGGATTGTCGAGGATCGTCAGGTCGCGACCTTCAAGCAGGTCGTCGAGCATGCGCTGCGAGCTCTGGCTGACCCCGGCCATGGTCACGCCTTTGGCGAAGCTCTGTTCGTTGTACAGGATGCCCAGGCGGCGAATGCCCTCGGCGGCGTCCGGCAGACAGGCGCTGGCGAAGCGCCAGGAGCCGACCGATGCACCGATCAGCGAGCGCTCCCGCGGCGCGGCGGGCAGCCATTCACCGAACAGCGCCAGGTCCAGCCCCTGGATACCCAAGGCCTTCGGCCCTCCGGCGGCACCCGGCAGGATGCCGACATCGGCGGCCTGAAGGCCCGCCTGGCGGATGCGCTTGAAGGCGCGAGGGCCGGCCTTGACGGTCAGTGCGGGGAACTTGATGTGAATGGCGGTCATACCGGTCTCGAATACGTGCAAGCGGCTGATTATAGCGACACAGAACCCTGTGGGAGCGAGCCTGCTCGCGAAGGCGTCAGTGCAGCCACCTCGATGTCAACTGACAAACCGCTATCGCGAGCAAGCGCGCCCCCACATTGATCCGGGTTCAATGATGGCAATTCAGTTTCAGTTAAGTTCGTCCCGATACAGTTCCCCACTGAAGATTATAAAAAGGAGATAACCCGTGAACCGCCTCACTGCCTTTTTCATCGCGGCGCTCATGGTCATCGGTACAGGTCCGGCTCAAGCCAGGGATCTCGATGCCACTGAAGCCCAAAAATTACTGGACGCTGGTACCATCCTGCCTTTTGATCAGCTCAACGCCGCTGCCCTGGCCAAACACACTGGCGCCACGGTGACCGATACCGAGCTGGAAGAGGAATACGGCAAGTACCGGTACAAAGTGGATCTGCGTGATGCCAAGGGCATCGAGTGGGATCTGGAACTCGACGCCGTCACTGGCGAGGTGCTCAAGAATCATCAGGATACGTAATGAAGTTTAATCTGCGCGCCCGCAACCGTTGGGCGCTGGCGCTGCTGGTGTGCTGTTCGGTGGCCGTGGCCCGCGACCTGGACCAGGACGAGGCCCTGCAACTGCGTCAGCAGGGCGTGATCCTGCCCTTGGAACACCTGCTGCAACAGGCCCTGGACCGCCATCCCGGTGCCAAGTTGCTGGAAGCCGAGCTGGAAGAAAAGCACGGCGTCTACATCTACGAAGTCGAGCTGCTGGACACCGACGGCGTCGTGCGCGAACTGGACCTGGAGGCCGCGACCGGCCGCCTACTCAAAGATAAGGAAGACTGATGCGCCTGCTACTGGTGGAAGACCATGTTCCCCTGGCCGACGAACTGATGGCCGGGCTCGCCCGGCAGGGCTACGCGGTCGATTGGCTCGCCGACGGGCGCGACGCGGTGTATCAGGGCAGCAGCGAGCCCTACGACCTGATCATTCTCGATCTTGGGCTGCCGGGGGTGCCGGGGCTCGAGGTGCTGGCGCAATGGCGCTCTGGCGGCTTGACCACCCCGGTACTGATCCTCACCGCGCGTGGCTCGTGGGCCGAGCGCATCGAAGGGCTCAAGGCGGGCGCCGATGATTACCTGACCAAACCCTTTCACCCTGAAGAGCTGCACCTGCGCATCCAGGCGCTGCTGCGTCGCTCCCACGGCCAGGTCAACCAGCCGACGCTGCAAGCGGCGGGGTTGCACCTCGACGAAGGCCGGCAATGCGTGATTCGCGACGGCGCCGAGATCCAGCTGACCGCCGCCGAATTCAGGCTGTTGCGCTATTTCATGCTCCACCCCGAGCAGATCCTTTCCAAAAGCCACCTCGCCGAGCATCTTTATGACGGTGAAACCGAGCGCGATTCGAATGTGCTGGAGGTCCACGTCAATCACCTGCGCCGCAAGCTCGGACGCAGCGTGATCGAAACCCGTCGCGGCCAGGGCTACCTGTTCGGCGGACAGGCGCAGTGAGATCCATCCAGCGGCGCCTGAGCCTGGGCCTGATCGGTGTGATGGTGGTGGTCGGCCTGGTCCTCGCACAGACCAGCCTGTGGTTGTTCGAGTTGGGTTTGCAGCGCTACCTCGAAGCGGGGTTGCGCAATGACAGCGAGAACCTGCTGGTGGCCCTGGTCCGCGGCCCGCAAGGGTTGCAACTGGACGAGCGGCGCTTGTCGCCGGCTTACCTGCGACCGTTCTCCGGGCATTATTTTCGCATCGATTTTGCCGACGAGCATTGGCGCTCCCGTTCCCTCTGGGACCAGGAACTGCCGCGGCTCGACCATCCGGGGCTGCACAGCAACCTGCAACTGGGCCCCGAAGGCCAGAAACTGCTGGTGCTGCGCACGGACTACCGGCGCCTGGGCCAGGCGATTTCCATCAGCGTGGCGCAGGACTACACGCCGGTGCGCGACAGCTTCCTGCGGATGCAGCAGGTCGGCCTTGGCCTCGGCTTGGCGGGGTTGCTGCTGATCCTGCTGTTGCAACGGCTCACGGTGCAGCGCGCCTTGCGGCCGTTGGAGAAGGCCCGGGAGCAGATTGCCCAGCTGCAACGCGGCCAGCGTTCACAACTCGACGAACAAGTGCCCAGGGAACTGGAGCCGCTGGTGGCGCAGATCAACCATTTGCTGGCCCATACCGAAGACAGCCTCAAGCGTTCGCGCAACGCCCTGGGCAACCTTGGCCATGCCTTGAAGACACCTCTGGCGGTGCTGCAAAGCCTGGCGTCGAACGAGAAGCTCGACCCTTATCCCGAGTTGCGCAAGTTGCTGCTGGATCAACTGGAGCAGGTTCGCCAACGCCTGAACCGCGAACTCAACCGTGCCCGCCTGTCCGGCGATGCCTTGCCCGGCGCGCACTTGGATTGCGACGCCGAACTGCCGGGTTTGTTGGCGACGCTGAACATGATCCATGGCGAGCATCTGCACCTGGCTTATGTCGCGCCGCCCGGCTTGCACCTGCCTTGGGATCGCGAAGACCTGCTGGAACTGCTGGGCAACCTGCTGGACAACGCCTGCAAATGGGCCGACGCCGAAGTGCGCCTGACCGTGAGCGAGACGCTCGTGGGTTTTCACCTGGCAGTGGAAGACGATGGCCCCGGCATCCCGCCGGATCGCCGCGACCAGGTCTTCAGCCGCGGCACGCGCCTGGATGAGCAGACCGATGGCCATGGCCTGGGGCTGGGCATCGTGCGCGACATCGTCGACACCTGGGGCGGGACATTGGCGTTGGGCGACAGCGAGTGGGGCGGGTTGAAAGTAATGATTGAGCTGCCCAAGCGCTGAAGCCATGGCTGCATCTCCTGTGGGAGCGAGCTTGCTCGCGATAGCGGCTTGTCAGTCGACACTTTCGTAACTGACCCGACGCTATCGCGAGCAAGCTCGCTCCCACAGGGGCAGTGTGGTGGATTCAAACACTGCGAGTGACTGCAAAACCCGCCGCATGACCCTTGCAGCTTGCCGCCGCTTGCTGCAAAGTCGCGACCTTTTTGTCCGGTGGCTTTCCATCGCTGTGCTTTGAGGTAACGATGATAAATGCAGTAATTGCCGCGGTTGGCGTCATGCTGGTACTCAGCCTGTCCCGCGTGCATGTGGTGATCGCGCTGATTATCGGCGCGCTGGTGGGTGGCTTGGTAGGCGGCCTGGGGATCGAGGCAACACTCAAGGCCTTCAACGCGGGCCTTGGCGGCGGTGCGACGGTGGCGTTGTCCTACGCTCTGCTGGGCGCCTTTGCGGTGGCGATTGCCAAGTCCGGCATGGCCCATGCCTTGGCCGACAAGGTCCTGGCCATGGTCGACCGCCAGGACGCGGCCGGCGGCACGGCCGTCAAATGGCTGTTGATCGGCCTGCTGGGGACGGTTGCGGTGGCCTCGCAGAATATCCTGCCGATCCACATCGCCTTCATTCCGCTGCTGGTGCCGCCACTGCTTTATGTGCTGACCAAGCTGCAACTCGACCGTCGGCTGATCGCTTGCGTCATCACTTTCGGCCTGATCACCCCCTACATGTTCCTGCCGGTGGGCTTCGGCAACATCTTCCTCAACGAAATCCTGCTCGCCAACATCGCCCGCAGCGGTGTCGATGTCAGTGGCATCAACGTCACCCATGCGATGGGCATCCCGGCGCTGGGCATGGTCTTTGGGCTGGCGCTGTCGTTTATCAGCTACCGGAAGAAACGCGTCTACGATCTGAAAAAGATCGCCAGGGCCGAGCAGGTGGCCGTGCGCTACAACCCGCTCAGCCTGTTGGTCGCCGGGTTGGCAATCGCGGCGGCATTCGCCATCCAGCTCCTGCTCGATTCGATGATCATCGGCGCCCTGGCCGGTTTCCTGATTTTCTCGGTGTCGGGCGTGGTGCGCTGGCGCGAGACGGACGACCTGTTCACCGAAGGCATGAAGATGATGGCGATGATCGGCTTCATCATGATCGCCGCCTCGGGCTTCGCCGAAGTGATGAAGGCCACCGGTGAGGTGCAAAGCCTGGTGGAAACCTCGGCGGCCTGGATCGGCCACAACAAGGGCATCGGTGCGCTGTTGATGTTGCTGGTCGGGCTGCTGGTGACGATGGGGATCGGCTCGTCGTTTTCCACGGTGCCGATCCTGGCGACCATTTTTGTGCCGCTGTGCCTGCAACTGGGCTTCAGCCCGCTGGCGATCGTCTGCATCGTCGGCACCGCCGGCGCCCTGGGCGATGCCGGCTCGCCTGCTTCGGATTCGACACTCGGCCCGACCTCCGGCCTGAACATCGACGGCCAGCATCACCACATCTGGGACACCGTGGTCCCGACCTTCCTCCACTACAACCTGCCATTGCTGGCGTTTGGTTGGGTGGCGGCGATGGTGTTGTAGCTTCAGAGACCGGGTTGTCTTCTTCGCGAGCAGGCTCGCTCCCACAGGGGATCGGTGTGAACACAGCAGTTGTGGACACCACCAAACCCTGCGGGAGCGAGCCTGCTCGCGATGGAGCCCGTGAATCCAGCGACCCTGCCAACCGACTGTCCACCTTGTCCTACAGTTTTATCGTGCGCTGCCGTTAACCCAGCTAACCACGCCATAAAACCAACAAGAGTGAACAGCATGCGCCTGAGCCTGAAGGCTAAAGTCCTGTCCCTGGCAATTCTGCCGGTATTGCTGTCCGCGGTGATCATCAGCCTGACCACGGCGTTCATCTTGAAGGAACAGGCCAGCAAGGAAGTCCAGCAAACCCGCGAACGTCTGCTCAGTGAAGCCAAGGCCACGCTGCAGAATTACGTCGCGGTCGGCCTTACCGCCATCAAGCCGCTCTACGATGCCGCCGCGCCTGGCGATAACGAGGCGCGCGCCCAGGCGATCAAGTTGCTGTCGAACATCAGCTACGGCAAGGACGGCTACTTCTTCGGCTACGACTCAGAGACCATTCGCCTGTTCAAGGCCAACAGCCCCGACGGCGTGGGCAAGAGTTTCAAGGACAACCGCGACCCGAACGGTGTCTACGTCAACCGTGACCTGGTGAAAGTCGCCAAGGACGGCACGCATTACCTGGAATACAGCTCGCCGCTGCCCGGCAGCAAGGACCTGGTGCCCAAGCTCGGCTACACCGAATACCTGGCCAAGTGGGACCTGGCGGTCGGCAGCTCGGTCAACCTCGACGGCATCGAAGGCCAGGTGGCGCTGGTGGAAGCCAAGGTCCACGATCGCCTGCAGGGCGTGATCCTGAGTATCGTCGGGATCGCCGCCGTGGTGCTGCTGGTGATCGCGGTGGTGGGCCTGGTGCTCGCCAATACCATCCTGCGTCCGCTGCACCTGATGAAGGACAACCTCGACGACATCGCGGCGGGCGAGGGCGACCTGACCCGGCGCCTGGCGATTACCAGCCAGGACGAACTGGGCCAACTGGCCGGTTCCTTCAACCGCTTCGTCGACAAGATCCATGGCCTGGTGCGGCAGATCACCGACATGACGTCGCAACTGACTGGCCTGGTGACGCAAGTGTCCGAGCAGGCCCAGCGTTCCGAGCAGGCCATGGAGCGCCAGCGCCACGAGACCGACCAGGTCGCCACGGCGATCAACGAAATGTCCTCCGCCGCCCAGGAAGTCGCCCGCAGTGCCCAGGGCGCAGCCGTCGCGGCCCAGCAGACCGATGAAGAAGGCCAGTCCGCCAAGCGCGTGGTGGCCGGCAGCATCCAGCAGATTCATGCGCTGGTGAACGATATCCGCAGCAGCGGCGTGTCCCTGGACAGCCTGCAACAGGACGTGGCCTCGATTGTCAGCGTACTCGGTGTGATCCGTTCGATTGCCGAGCAAACCAACCTGCTGGCCCTCAACGCGGCCATCGAGGCTGCGCGTGCCGGTGAGGCGGGCCGCGGGTTTGCGGTGGTGGCCGACGAAGTCCGCGCCCTCGCCAGCCGGACCCAGCAAAGCACCCAGGAAATCCAGGGCATGATCGATCGCCTGCAATCGGGTACGCATGCCGCGGTGGAAGCGATGCGCCGTTCCAGCGAGGCCGGCGACGGCACCTCGGAACGGGCCAACGAGGCGGGCGCCTCCCTGGACACCATGGCGCAACTGATCGGCACCATCAACTCGATGAACGCCCAGATCGCCAGCGCCGCCGAGGAGCAGACCGCGGTGGCCGAAGAAATCAACCGCAGCGTGCATCAGATCGCCGTGGCGGTGGACACTGTCGCCGACGAAACCCAGCTCAGCGCCCAGACCTCCCGCAGCCTGGCCGATCTGGGGCAGCGCCTGGGCAAACTGGTGGGGCAGTTCCGGATCTGATCCAAGCGCAGCAGGAGCTGCCGAAGGCTGCGATCTTTCGCTTTCGATCCAGATGTTTTCGCCTGGGCTACCAGGCCCTATCGGAAGCGGAGGATCGCAGCCTTCGGCAGTTTCTGCCGGGCAGAGCCAAACATGATCCGTGTGGGAGCGAGCCTGCTCGCGAAAGCGATTTCCAGCAGAATGCAACGCAGTCGTGGCGAGGGAGCTTGCTCCCGCTGGGCCGCGAAGCGGCCCCAAACCTGCCGCATGCGGAGCATCAGACACACCGCATCCGCAGATTTACGACTGCTTCGCAGCCGAGCGGGAGCAAGCTCCCTCGCCACGATTTGATCTCCGGCAGGCAGCTCGCGCGCATCGCGCATCAACAACCCGAACCGCAGATCCACCGCGTTCGGAATCGGTCCATACCATAAGCCCATCCCCGGGCGCGACCTCAAGATGCAGGTGCCATGCTCATCTTCGAATGCCGGCATATGGCAGACGCGACGGCACTCCGGCGAGTCCTGGCTGACTAACGTCTATCTGCCAATGACATGGATAGCACATGAACCGAAAGAACCTCCAAAACAAGTCGCAGATGTTGTTGCTGATCCTGGTCAGCATTGCCTTCGTCTGGATTCTGCTGCCGTTTTATGGGGCGGTATTCTGGGCTGTCATCCTGGGCATCGTCTTTGCGCCGCTGCAACGTCGCTTGCAGTTCAAGTTCGGCTGGCCGCGCAATGTCACGGCACTGTTCACCATGAGCATTTGCGTGGTGATCGCCATTTTGCCAGTGATCGTCATCAGTACCTTGCTCGTCCAGGAAGGGGCGGCGCTGTACAAGAGCCTGGAAAGTGGCGAGCTGGACGTCGCCGATTACCTGGCGCGTTTCAAGGAGGCGTTGCCGCCGTTCTTTCAGCATCTGCTTGACCGCTTCGGCCTGGGCAACCTGAGTGGCTTGCGAGACAAGATCGTCAAGAGCGCCATGCAGGGCAGCGAATTTTTCGCCACCCAGGCGTTCAGTTTCGGCCAGGGTACGTTCCAGTTCCTGGTGAGCTTCTTCGTGATGCTCTACCTGTTGTTCTTTTTCCTGCGTGACGGCGCGGAGCTGGTGCGCAAGGTGCGCTCGGCCGTTCCGCTGGCCGAGCACCAGAAGCGCCGCCTGCAATTGAAGTTCAACCGGGTGGTGCGGGCGACGGTGAAGGGTAACCTGTTGGTGGCGATCACTCAGGGCGCCCTGGGCGGCCTGATTTTCTGGATCCTGGGTATCCCGACGGTGTTGCCGTGGGCGGTGCTGATGGCTTTCCTGTCGCTGCTGCCGGCGGTGGGGGCGGGCATTGTCTGGGTGCCAGTGGCGGTGTATTTCCTGCTGTCGGGGGCGATCTGGCAGGGCGTGGTGCTGGCGCTGTTCGGGGTCTTCGTGATCGGCCTGGTGGACAACTTCCTGCGCCCGATCCTCGTCGGCAAGGACACCAAGATGCCTGACTACATGGTCTTGGTCTCGACGCTCGGCGGGCTGGCCGTATTCGGCCTCAATGGTTTTGTCATCGGGCCACTGATCGCCGCGCTGTTCATGTCCTGCTGGGCGCTGTTCGTCGAGGGCAAGCCGCGGGTGCAGTTGCCCTAGGCACTCAACAGGTAGGGACCGATACGTTGCGACAAGGCCTGGGCGGCGGGTAGGGAAGTCAGCGGGCCGCTGACGGTGACGCCGTCCTGCACCAGATACCAGCAAGCCAACAGTCCGCGCTCCCGAAGTGGGGCGGGGACGGCGCTGCCAATGACAGACATGATTTGAACCTTGGGCATGGGAAACCTCCATCAGTCGATGGGGTTACCTTACGTCTCATGCGGGATGGGGAAAAATCAACCGCTTCAATAGTAGGAATCGATGCCGCTCAATCGACCACCAGGTCGAGCATGTGCACCACTTCCTGTTCATTGAGCAGGCCCTTGCGAACCAGGTTTTCCGCGAGCAGGGAAAGGAACTTGGCGCTGCGGTGGCCTTCCAGGTGCTTGAGCTCGGTCAGTACGTTGTAGACCTTGCTGGAAGTGCACAGGCCGACGATGCGGTGGGGATTTTGTGTGGGCATGGCTTCGTCCTTGTTGTTATGAGCTGCGGCGGCGGACGTTGACAGTTTGCGGCACTGCCATGACACGCTCGTGACAGCTTGAGTCGTCGAAAAATAAAGCAGGATTCAGACCATAGTGCCTGGTTGGCGCCAGATTATTGTTCCGGTAGCGACCTCAGCCAGGCGGTATGCGGCGATCAGTCGCCGTTTGGCTGAAAAGCGCCCACAAAAAAGCCCCTGGATCTTTCGATTCAGGGGCTTTGATTATTGCTGTCTGGCTCCACGACCTGGACTCGAACCAGGGACCCAGTGATTAACAGTCACTTGCTCTACCAACTGAGCTATCGCGGAATGGCGCGTATGTTACTGATTGGAAAAGAGAAGTCAAGCTTCTATTGTGGGCGGAGCGGCCTGAAGCCCATCGGTGACCCATCAACGATTGGCAGTTACCGCGACGGCGAGAGAGGGCTACCATGGACGCCCGGAAGTGGCAGGATGCGCTGCCGGCCATTCGCCGACATCAAGGGACGCGCCATGAACCATCTGTTACCACTTCACACAATCGATTGCGCCGAGGTGTTCCTGTGAGCACCGCCCAGATCAGTCTGCCCAAGGGCGTGGGGCCTCACGCTGAAAAACTGTACGACGCCATCACCCAGGCCAGCACCCCCGAAGAACTGAACCGCGCCGGTGGCAAGGCCGAGGGTTTTGTCCTGGGGCTCGAGAGTACCAAGGCGATCAAGAGCCAGGTCGCCGAGTCGTTGTATGTCATCTACGACGATGCGGCGAGCCAGCGGGCGACGGAGCTGTAGGCTTGACGAGCATTTCGTTCGCTGCTTTGTGGCCTGCCTTTTCTGGCCCGCTTGTGTGGCGAGGGAGCTTGCTCCCGCTGGGTTGCGAAGCAGCCCCAGGCTGTTCCAACCAACCAGGCTGATATCCCGCGGTGGCTGATTTTGGGGCTGCTCTGCAGCCCAGCGGGAGCAAGCTCCCTCGCCACGGGGGGCGGATTCAACCGAAAAAAAACGGGAAGCTCGAAGGCTTCCCGTTTTTCATTTCATCGAGCGTCAGATCACCTGGACGATGGCCTTGGTCACCGCATCGATGTTGTTCTGGTTCAACGCGGCCACGCAGATGCGGCCGGTGTCCAGTGCATAGATGCCGAACTCGTTGCGCAGGCGGGTCACTTGTTCAACGGTCAGGCCGGAGTAGGAGAACATCCCGCTCTGGCGGGCGACGAAGCTGAAGTCGTGATGCGGCGCGGCCTTGGCCAGCATGTCGACCATCTGCTCACGCATGCCACGAATGCGCAGGCGCATTTCGGCCAGCTCTTCTTCCCACTGTGCGCGCAGCTCAGGGCTGTTGAGCACGGCGGCGACGATACTGGCGCCGTGGGTCGGCGGGTTGGAGTAGTTGGTGCGGATCACGCGCTTGACCTGGGACAGCACGCGGGTGCTTTCTTCCTTCGACTCGCTGACAATCGACAGCGCGCCGACACGCTCGCCGTACAGGGAGAACGACTTGGAGAACGAGCTGGAGGCGAAGAAGGTCAGGCCCGACTCGGCGAACAGGCGCACGGCCGCCGCGTCTTCGTCGATGCCTTTGCCGAAGCCCTGGTAGGCCATGTCCAGGAACGGCACGTGGTTCTTGGCCTTGACCACGGCCAGGACGTTTTTCCAGTCTTCCGGGCTCAGGTCCACGCCGGTCGGGTTGTGGCAGCAGGCATGCAGCACGACGATCGAACGGTCGGGCAGGGCGTTGAGGTCTTCCAGCAGGCCGCTGCGGTTCACGTCGTGGGTAGCGGCGTCGTAGTAACGATAGTTCTGCACCGGGAAACCGGCGGTTTCGAACAGCGCGCGGTGGTTTTCCCAGCTTGGGTCGCTGATGGCCACGACCGCGTCCGGCAGCAATTGCTTGAGGAAATCGGCACCGATCTTCAGTGCGCCCGTGCCGCCCACAGCCTGGGTGGTGATGACGCGGCCCGATGCGATCAGCGGGGAATCCTTGCCGAACAGCAGGGTCTGGACTGCCTGGTCATAGGCGGCAATGCCGTCGATCGGCAGGTAACCGCGGGAAACGTGCTGAGCCACGCGAATCGTCTCGGCTTCGACCACGGCGCGCAGCAACGGAATGCGCCCTTCCTCGTTGCAGTAAACACCCACGCCCAGGTTGACCTTATTGGTACGGGGGTCGGCGTTGAAAGCTTCGTTGAGGCCCAGGATGGGGTCGCGTGGTGCCAATTCGACAGCGGAAAACAGGCTCATTATTGCGCGGCTCTGAATGGAGGGTGAGAGGACGTGTCGCGCTCCAGCCGAATGCACTAGAGCGGTGCACAAACGGGGAGCTAGTATAGAGGCCATCACCGGACAGGGCGACAGGCTATTCGGCGTTTAGCGTAAGTATTTTCGATTTTTTTCGACCGTTAGTCCCTTCGCAGCGTCAAAGTCTGCAAGGCGTGTAGGACGTTCGTCTTGAAAGCGAAGGCAATCACCTCCACATTGTGTGCATTCCAGCTTTTTCCTCGGGCGACGTCAGTCGTTTCGGTCTTTCTCGTTCCTGTCGCCTGGCCGACGGGAGTGAACCCAGGGGTTATGTCATGTCTGAATTCCAGCTAGTCACTCGCTTCCAGCCCGCCGGCGACCAGCCGGAAGCCATCCGCCTGATGGTGGAAGGCATCGAGGCCGGGCTGGCGCACCAGACCTTGCTCGGTGTGACCGGCTCGGGCAAGACGTTCAGTATCGCCAACGTGATCGCCCAGGTGCAGCGGCCGACCCTGGTGCTGGCGCCGAACAAGACCCTGGCGGCGCAATTGTATGGTGAGTTCAAGGCGTTTTTCCCGAACAACGCCGTCGAGTATTTCGTCTCCTACTACGACTACTACCAGCCCGAGGCTTATGTGCCCTCGTCGGACACCTTCATCGAGAAGGACGCCTCGATCAACGACCACATCGAACAGATGCGGCTGTCGGCGACCAAGGCGTTGCTTGAGCGCAAGGACGCGATCATCGTCACCACGGTGTCGTGCATCTACGGTCTGGGCAGCCCGGAAACCTATCTGAAAATGGTCCTCCACGTGGATCGTGGCGACAAGCTCGACCAGCGCGCCTTGCTCCGGCGCCTGGCGGACCTGCAATACACGCGCAACGACATGGACTTTGCTCGGGCGACGTTTCGGGTGCGCGGCGACGTGATCGACATCTACCCGGCCGAATCGGACCTGGAAGCGATTCGTATCGAGCTGTTCGATGACGAAGTGGAGAGCATCTCGGCATTCGATCCGCTGACCGGCGAAGTGATCCGCAAGCTGCCACGCTTCACGTTCTACCCCAAGAGCCACTACGTGACGCCGCGGGAAACCCTGTTGGGCGCCATCGAGGGCATCAAGGCCGAATTGCAGGAGCGCCTGGAATACCTGCGTTCGAACAACAAACTGGTGGAAGCCCAGCGTCTGGAGCAGCGGACCCGGTTCGACCTGGAAATGATCCTGGAGCTGGGATACTGCAACGGCATCGAGAACTACTCGCGCTACCTGTCGGGTCGTCCGGCGGGTGCGCCGCCGCCCACGTTGTATGACTATTTGCCGGCCGATGCCCTGCTGGTGATCGACGAATCCCACGTCAGCGTGCCTCAGGTCGGCGCCATGTACAAAGGCGACCGTTCGCGCAAGGAAACCCTGGTGGAATATGGCTTCCGCCTGCCCTCGGCGCTGGATAACCGGCCGATGCGCTTCGACGAATGGGAAGGCGTGAGCCCGCAGACGATTTTCGTCTCGGCCACGCCCGGCAACTACGAAGCCGAGCATGCCGGGCGGGTGGTCGAGCAAGTGGTGCGGCCGACCGGGCTGGTGGACCCGCAGGTCGAGGTGCGCCCGGCGCTGACTCAGGTCGATGACCTGCTCTCGGAGATCACCAAGCGCGTGGCGGTGGAGGAGCGGGTGCTGGTGACCACGCTGACCAAGCGCATGGCCGAAGACCTCACCGACTACCTCGCCGACCACGGCGTGCGGGTGCGTTACCTGCACTCGGATATCGATACGGTGGAACGGGTCGAGATCATCCGCGACCTGCGCCTGGGCACCTTCGATGTACTGGTGGGGATCAACCTGCTGCGTGAAGGCCTGGACATGCCCGAGGTGTCGCTGGTGGCGATTCTCGACGCGGACAAGGAAGGTTTCCTGCGTTCCGAGCGCTCGTTGATCCAGACCATCGGTCGCGCGGCGCGTAACCTCAACGGCCGGGCGATCCTGTATGCCGATCGCATCACCGGCTCGATGGAGCGCGCCATCGGCGAGACCGAGCGCCGTCGCGACAAGCAGATCGCTTTCAACCTGGCCAATGGCATCACGCCCAAGGGCGTGTTCAAGGATGTCGCCGACATCATGGAAGGCGCCACCGTGCCCGGTTCGCGCAGCAAGAAGCGCAAGGGCATGGCCAAGGCCGCCGAAGAGAGCGCCCGCTACGAGGCCGAACTGCGCTCACCGAGCGAAATCACCAAGCGTATCCGGCAGTTGGAAGAGAAGATGTACCAGTTGGCTCGGGACCTGGAATTCGAGGCGGCGGCGCAGTTGCGTGACGAGATCGGCAAGTTGCGTGAGCGGTTGCTGACTGTCTGAGTATTGAGGTGTCCTCACAGGCCTCTTCGCGAGCAGGCTCGCTCCCACAGGAAACCAAGTCGTCTGGACTGGATGCGGTCCATTGTGGGAGCGAGCCTGCTCGCGAATGGGGCAGCTCAGTCTTAATGTTGGCCACACAAATCCTGCGCTCACTGGAGCCCGCCCACCATCGCCTGTTACCATTCGCCCCCTGTTTCATCTTCGCTTTTATATTCTTTCCGAGACATGCCATGACCACCGTCCGTACCCGCATCGCGCCTTCGCCTACTGGCGATCCCCATGTCGGCACCGCTTACATCGCCTTGTTCAACTATTGCTTTGCCAAGCAGCACGGCGGTGAGTTCATCCTGCGGATCGAGGACACCGATCAATTGCGTTCGACCCGCGAGTCGGAACAGCAGATATTCGACGCCCTGCGCTGGCTCGGCATCGACTGGAGCGAAGGTCCGGACGTCGGCGGGCCGCACGGTCCGTACCGCCAGAGCGAGCGTGGCGAGATCTACAAGCAGTACTGCCAGCAGTTGGTGGACATGGGCCACGCGTTTCCTTGCTTCTGCACCGCCGAAGAATTGGACCAGATGCGCGCCGAGCAAATCGCCCGGGGCGAGACCCCGCGCTACGACGGCCGTGCGCTGCTGCTGTCGAAGGAAGAAGTCGCCCGTCGCCTGGCCGCGGGCGAGCCTCATGTGATCCGCATGAAGGTGCCGAGCGAGGGCGTCTGCGTGGTGCCGGACATGTTGCGTGGCGATGTCGAGATCCGGTGGGACCGCATGGACATGCAAGTGCTGATGAAGACCGACGGCCTGCCGACGTACTTCCTGGCCAACGTGGTCGACGACCATCTGATGGGCATCACCCATGTGCTGCGCGGCGAAGAATGGCTGCCCTCGGCACCGAAACTGATCCTGCTCTATGAGTACTTCGGGTGGGAGCAACCGCAGTTGTGCTACATGCCGCTGCTGCGTAACCCGGACAAGAGCAAGCTGTCCAAGCGCAAGAATCCGACCTCGGTGACCTTCTACGAGCGCATGGGCTTCATGCCCGAGGCGATGCTCAACTACCTGGGCCGCATGGGCTGGTCGATGCCGGACGAGCGCGAGAAGTTCTCGCTGGAGGAGATGGTCGAGCACTTCGACCTGTCCCGCGTCTCCCTGGGCGGGCCGATTTTCGACGTCGAGAAGCTGTCCTGGCTCAACGGCCAGTGGCTGCGCGACCTGCCGGTGGAAGAGTTTGCCGCGCGGGTGCAGAAGTGGGCGTTCAACCCCGAGTACATGATGAAGATCGCCCCGCACGTGCAGGGTAGGGTAGAGACCTTCAGCCAGATCGCGCCATTGGCCGGGTTCTTTTTTGCCGGCGGCGTGACCCCGGATGTGAAACTGTTCGAATCGAAGAAACTCTCTGGCGATCAGGTGCGGCAGTTGATGCAATTGATCCTGTGGAAGCTGGAAAGCCTGCGCCAGTGGGAAAAGGACAGCATCACCGCGACCATCCAGGCGGTGGTTGAACACCTGGAGCTGAAATTGCGCGATGCGATGCCGCTGATGTTTGCCGCGATCACCGGCCAGGCGAGCTCGGTGTCGGTGCTCGATGCGATGGAAATCCTCGGGCCGGACCTGACCCGTTTCCGTCTGCGCCAGGCCATTGATCTGCTCGGTGGCGTGTCGAAGAAGGAAAACAAGGAGTGGGAAAAACTGCTGGGCGCGATTGCCTGAGCGGTCGATGGAACAAGGCATACCCCGGTTTTCCGGGGTTTGTCGGTAAGTGATTGTTATCCCGGCAAAAAATTTTCAATTTTGTTGAAAATAAATTTGACAGCCCTCGGATACGCCCTTAAGATTCGCCCCGTCCTCAGCGATGAGGGGCTATAGCTCAGCTGGGAGAGCGCTTGCATGGCATGCAAGAGGTCGACGGTTCGATCCCGTCTAGCTCCACCAATTTACAACTTCAAGGCCTGGCCACACCGGCCTTGAAGCGATCAACACTCAGCGTTGATCAGATGTTAGAAGGGTTTGCGTCCCCTTCGTCTAGTGGCCTAGGACACCGCCCTTTCACGGCGGTAACAGGGGTTCGAGTCCCCTAGGGGACGCCAGTTTTACAGAAGCGATGTTGCAACAGGATGTCGCTCCGCCGCGAGGCGAAAATCCGGGGCTATAGCTCAGCTGGGAGAGCGCTTGCATGGCATGCAAGAGGTCGACGGTTCGATCCCGTCTAGCTCCACCAATTTACACTTCGAGGTCTGGCCACACCGGCCTTGAAGCGATCAGTCCTCAGCGCTGATCATGTTCAGAAGGTTTGTGTCCCCTTCGTCTAGTGGCCTAGGACACCGCCCTTTCACGGCGGTAACAGGGGTTCGAGTCCCCTAGGGGACGCCACGATTACCCGCTCTGCGGGATTTTATAAGGGTCATTCAATTCTTGAATGGCCCTTTTGTTTGTCTGGCGTTCAGCCAATTCCCTTATCCTCGATGAATACTTCCGACCAGCGGTGAAGATTTCGCTTGCGGAAAATTATTATGGGAATAATATTTCAATCGTAATATTCGGAGGCAACGATGAGCGATAAAAAAGCACAAACCCGTGAACGCATTCTCAAGGCCGCCAGCGATGCGCTGATCCAGCGCGGGCCGGCCGAGCCGAGCGTGGGCGAGGTGATGGGCGCGGCAGGGCTGACGGTGGGCGGTTTTTATGCCCACTTCGAAAGCAAGGACGCCTTGATGCTGGAGGCGTTCAAGCAACTGCTCAATCGCCGCCGTGGCCTGATAGCCGACATGGATGCCGAGCTGACAGGCGAAGAGCGGCGCGCGTTGGTCGCGGCGTTTTACCTGTCGCGCAAACATCGTGATTCCACCGAGCAGGCGTGCCCGATCCCGGCCTCGGTCGGCGAGCTCGGGCGACTGCCGGACGCGTTTCGTGAGGTTCTCAGTGAGCATATCGAGCTGATGGTCGCGCAGTTGGCCGCCAGCCCCGAGGATGCGGACAAAGCCCTGGCCGACATCGCCTTGATGGTCGGCGGCCTGGCCCTGGCCCGGGCGTTGGGCCCGGGCGAGTTATCGGATCGTTTGCTGCGCGCCGCCAAGTCGGCGGTGCGCTGAGCTAAGGCGCAAGCCCTGGAGATGAGCATGGACAGGTTGAGCTGGATTCGTGGTGTCAATGGCACGCTTGGCCGGATAGCCCCGCGCCTGGTAGCGAAACAAATGCGCAGGGTGTTCATGAGTCCTCGGGCCCTGCCGCCGCGGGACTGGGAGCTGCCATTGCTGGCCTCGTCCGAGCGCATCACCTTGCGCTTCGGCCTGTCTGCGTTGCGCTGGGGCAAAGGACCGGCGGTGCTGCTGATGCACGGCTGGGAAGGGCGCCCGACGCAATTCGCGGCACTGATCAACGCGCTGGTGGAGGCCGGTTATACGGTGGTGGCGCTGGATGGGCCGGCTCATGGTCGCTCGCCGGGTCGCGAGGCCAATGTGCTGCTGTTCGCCAGGGCGATGCTCGAAGCCGCAGCCGAGTTGCCGCCGTTGCAAGCGGTGATCGGCCACTCCATGGGCGGCGCCAGTGCCATGCTGGCGGTTCAGCTTGGGTTGCGGACCGAGACATTGGTCAGCATCGCCGCGCCGGCGCGTATCCTCGGCGTCCTGCGTGGCTTCGCGCGGATGATGGGTTTGCCACCCAGGGCGCGTTCGGCCTTTATTCGCCAGGTGGAGCAGGACGTCGGCATGCAGGCTTCGAAGATGGATGTCGCGCAATATCAGCTGGATATTCCGGGCTTGATTGTCCACGCCGAGGACGATACGTCGGTATCGGTCAAGGAATCACAATTGATCCATGAAGCCTGGTTCGACAGCCGCTTGCTGCGCCTGGGCCAGGGCGGGCATCAACGGGTACTGGCCGATCCCCGGGTCATTGATGGTGTGTTATCACTGCTGGCCGGACGCAGCCTGCAGGCGCGGCAATCGGCCTGAGCTTCCGGTACACTGCGCCGATCCAAATTCGACCGGGAGACGGGCATGGGCTGGGATCGGGCGACGCCGTTCATCATTGATCTTCAGGTGAATGCCGAAGATATCGACGGGCTGGGTCACGCCAATAATGCGGTGTACGTTACGTGGCTGGAGCGCTGCGCGTGGCGCCATTCCCAGCGCCTGGGCCTGGACCTGGTGGAGTACCGCCGGCTTGACCGGGCCATGGCGGTGGTGCGGCACGAGATCGATTACCTGGCGGCGGCCTATGAAGGCGACGAATTGCAGTTGGCGACCTGGATCGTCGACTGGGACCAGCGGCTGAAAATGACCCGGCACTTTCAACTGGTTCGCCCCAGTGATAACGCCACATTGCTGCGCGCCCAGACCACTTTTGTCTGCATCGAACTGTCCACCGGCAGGCCCAAGCGCATGCCGCCGGAGTTTATCGAGGGCTACGGCCCTGCGCTGAATCCATCCGGCATCCTTATAGACTGACCCACCGCTATCGCGAGCAAGCTCGCTCCCACAGTGAAATGTGGTGCACTCAGGCTTTATGGGCACCCTCGGACCCTGTGGGAGCGAGCTTGCTCGCGATGACGGCGGTACATCCAACACATCTGCAGCTGACCCACCGCTATCGCGAGCAAGCTCGCTCCTACAGGTTTGGCGGTGGATTCCGATTCTGTGAAGGAAATCCGCTAAACTGCCGCACGTTTTTTCGTTGAGTGTGTTTTCCATGCAAATTGCCCTGGCGCCCATGGAGGGGTTGGTCGACAACATCCTGCGGGACGTCCTGACCCGTGTTGGCGGTATCGACTGGTGTGTCACCGAATTCATCCGCATAAACG
The DNA here is from genome assembly GCF_051132085.1 of Pseudomonas sp. R1-15. Taxonomy (NCBI): domain Bacteria; kingdom Pseudomonadati; phylum Pseudomonadota; class Gammaproteobacteria; order Pseudomonadales; family Pseudomonadaceae; genus Pseudomonas; species Pseudomonas sp. R1-15. The sequence continues at coordinate 1,965,958 of NZ_CP071660.1, forward strand.
ACCGTCTGCTTACGCCGGCCTATTTTCACAAGCTTGGCCCCGAACTGCTGACCGGTGCCCGGACGGCTGCCGGCGTGCCGTTGCGGGTGCAATTGTTGGGTTCCGATCCGGTGTGCCTGGCGGAGAATGCGGCGCTGGCCTGTGAGCTGGGCTCGGAAGTCATCGACTTGAATTTTGGGTGCCCGGCCAAGACCGTGAACAAATCCCGGGGCGGGGCGGTATTGCTCAAAGAACCGGAATTGCTCAACCGGATCGTCGAGCATGTCCGTCGCGCGGTGCCGAAAAACATTCCCGTCACCGCCAAGATGCGCCTGGGCTTCGACAGCCCGGACGGCGCGCTGGTCTGCGCCACGGCCCTGGCCGAGGGCGGAGCGGCGCACATCGTCGTGCATGCGCGGACCAAGGTTGATGGCTACAAGCCGCCGGCCCACTGGGAATGGATTCCGCGGGTCCAGGACGTGGTCAAGGTGCCGGTGTTTGCCAACGGCGATATCTGGAGTGTGGAAGACTGGCGTCGTTGCCGGGAAATCAGCGGCGTCGAAGACATCATGCTCGGCCGCGGTCTGGTTTCCCGCCCTGACCTGGCCCGGCAGATCGCCGCCGCCCGGGCCGGCGAGGAGGTGGTCGAGATGTCCTGGGCCGAACTGCAGCCGATGCTCCAGGACTTCTGGATGCAAGTGGTCGACCAACTGACGCCTCGCCAGGCACCCGGTCGGTTGAAGCAGTGGCTGGCGATGTTGACCCGCAACTACCCCGAAGCGGTCGAGCTTTTCGGCGCCCTGCGCCGGGAAACCGACCTGGACGCAGTGGGTCGTTTGCTGGGTGTGCAGCGCACGGAAGCGGCCTGAAAAAATTTCCGAAAAAGCTCTTGAAAAGTATTTGGCGGTCCCTAGATAGGGAATACGCGATGCCGAATTCGGGTCGCGGAGACAAAAAAACTTGCTGAACTTTCAGGAGATTTGAATCATGAGTACTGCATTTTCGCTGGCCCCTCTGTTCCGTTCCTCGGTGGGCTTCGACCGTTTCAACGACCTGTTCGAAACCGCCCTGCGTAACGAACCGGGCAGCAGCTATCCACCCTACAACGTGGAAAAACATGGCGATGACGAATACCGCATCGTAGTCGCCGCCGCCGGTTTCCGCGAAGAGGACCTGGACCTGCAAGTGGAAAAAGGTGTGCTGACCATCAGCGGCGGCAAGCGCGAGGCCAGCAATGACAGCGTCACCTTCCTGCACCAGGGCATCGCCCAGCGTGCGTTCAAGCTGTCCTTCCGGTTGGCGGATCATATCGAGATCAAATCCGCCGGCCTGAGCAACGGTCTGTTGAGCATCGACCTGTTGCGTGTGGTGCCGGAAGAGGCGAAAGCCAAGCGCATCCCGATCAACGGTGCGCAACAGCAAGCCGCGCTGGAAAATTGATGCATCGCAGTTGAAGAAGGGCGCCGAATGGCGCCCTTTTTTGTCTTGGTAAGCAGTGAAGGATAAATTGTGGCGAGGGAGCTTGCTCCCGCTGGGCCGCGAAGCGGCCCCAAATGGTACGACTCAAACCGACCTGATACACCGAGGTGGCAGGTTTCAGGGCTGCTGCGCACCCCAGCGGGAGCAAGCTCCCTCGCCACAAAAGCTCCTAGCTAGGGCAACAACCGCTCGAACGCCTCCAGCGGCAACGGCCGGCTGTGCAGGTAACCCTGGTACAAATGACAATCGAGCCCCTGCAGGAACTTCAACTGCTCCAGCGTCTCGACGCCTTCGGCAATCATTTCCAGGTTCAGGCTGCGGGCCATGGCGACGATGGCGCGGATGATCTCGGCATCGTTGGGGTCACTCGTGGCGTCACGTACGAACGATTGGTCGATTTTCAGCGTGTCCACCGGCAGGCGCTTGAGGTAAGTCAGCGATGAATAACCGGTGCCGAAGTCGTCCATGGCAAAGCTCACCCCCAATTTCTTCAGGCGGCGCATCTTGCCAATGGTGTCGTCCAGGTTGTGGATCACGATGCCTTCGGTGATCTCCAGCTTCAACAGGGAATAGGGCAGGCCATGGCTGGCGAGGCTGGTTTCGATGCGCTCGACGAAGTCGCTCTGGCGGAACTGCCGGGGGCTGATATTCACGCACAGTTTGAACCGTCGGGGGTCGACCTTGCCCTTGGCGATCAGTTGTTTGAAGCCATCGCAGGCTTCGTCGAGGATCCAGGTGCCGACTTCCAGGATCAGGCCGCTGTCCTCCAGCACCTTGATGAACTCGTTGGGTGATTGCGCGCCCAGGTCCGGATGATGCCAGCGCACCAGCGCTTCGGCGCCGACGATGCGGTTGTCCCGGGCATCGACCTGTGGCTGGAAATGCACGCTGAACTCGTTGCGAGCCAGGGCCTGGCGCAGGTCGGTTTCCATGCGCAGCCGTTCGCTGGCAGCTTTTTGCATGGTGGCGTGGAACATCTGCGAGGTATTGCGTCCCGAATCCTTGGCGCGGTACAGGGCGATATCGGCGCGCTTGAGCAGGTCAGTGGGCGTGGAGCCGTGGTCCGGTATCAGCGCCATGCCGATGCTGGGGGTGACTTGCAGTCGTTGCCCATCGAGAAACATCGGCTCGGAGAGCAGTTCGCGAAGGGTGTCGGCCAGGGTCTGCACCTGCTGGCTGACCGCGCCGCGCGTGCCTTCCAGGCCGCTGAGCAGCACGACGAATTCATCGCCGCCCAGGCGCGCCACGGTGTCTTCGAGGCGCACGCTGGCTTCGAGGCGCGCGGTGATGATCTTCAGCACCGTGTCGCCAACCGGATGGCCGAGCGAATCATTGATGTGCTTGAAATGGTCGAGGTCGAGGAACAGCAACGCCCCGCGCAGGTTATGGCGCTTGAGCAGGGCGATCTGCTGGCTGAGCCGGTCCAGCAGCAGCGCGCGGTTGGGCAGGTTGGTCAGCGGGTCGTGATAGGCGAGGTGACGGATCTGCGCCTCGGCGTTGCGCAGCAGGCTTACGTCACGGGCGGTCAGCAGCAGGCATGCGGTTTCGTTGAGCGTGATGGGCTCGACCGATACTTCCACCGTGAGGATTTCCCCGCGCTTGTTGCGCCCGAGCATTTCCTGGTGGAGAACGCGGCCCTTGAGCTGCAATTCGGCGAGCAGCGCCGTCCGTTGCTTTTCTTCGGCCCAGATGCCGACCTCGTAGACGGTATGGCCGATGACTTCGTCGGCGCGGTAACCGGTCAGGCGACAGAAGCCATCGTTGACCTCAAGGTAGCGGCCGCTTTCGCATTCGGTAATGGTGATCGCGTCGGGGCTGGAGTGGAATGCCTTGGCAAATTTTTCCTCGCTGGCTTTCAGTGCCGCTTCGGAGCGTTGTTGCTGGGTGATGTCCCGCAGGGTGGTGACGATGCAGGGCTGGTTGCCGACACTGATCTGCCGGCTGGAGATCACGCAGGTCAGCGGCTGGCCGTTCTTGTGGTGGACGACGATGGCGACATTGCTCAGCGACTGCTCGCGGATGACCCGTTCGATGCGCTGCAGGCTGCTGCCCGAAGCTTCCCACAGGCCGATCTCGTCGGCGCTGCGGCCCAGCACATCATTGGCCGCCCAGCCGAATGTCTGGGTAAAACTGGAGTTTATTTCCAGGAACGTGCCGTCGTCCTGGTGGGTAAGGCAAATCGGATCGGGGCTGACCTGGAACAACGTGGCGAATTTTTCTTCCGAAGCCGCCAGGCTCTGTTCGCGCTCCACCTGGTCGGTGATGTCGAGCAAGGTGCCGGCCATGCGCAGCGGGCTGCCGTCGTCGTTGCGGTAGAGGCGGGCGCGACTTTCCAGGTAACGCGAGCTGCCGTCCGGCAGTTGCACGCGGTAGGTCAGCTGGTAATTGCCCGCCGGGCCTTCACGCAGGCTGCGGTAGGCGTTGCGCATGTTGTTGCGTTCTTCGGTAGGCACGCCCTCGAAAAACGCATCGAACGATTCGTGGAACGCCTGGGGCTCCAGGCCATGGAGCTGCGCGGCCCGGGCCGAGCCGTAGAGCATGCCGCTGGGGATGTGCCAGTCCCAGGTACCCAGTTGCGCCGAGTCGAGGGCCAGGTCCAGGCGCTCCTGGCTGTCCTTGAGGGCCTGTTCGGCAAGTTTGCGTTCGGTGGTGTCGAGGAAGGTGCTCAATAGATAAGGCTGGCCTTCGAGTTCGACTTTCTGGGCGCTGAGGATACCGTTGTGGACCTGGCCGTTACTGGCGCGGAATTGCACCTCCATGCTCACCAGCTCGCCCTTGGCCTTGGTGGCCTCCACCAGTTTGGCGCGCTGCGTGGGGTCGACCCACAGGCCCAGTTCCAGGGTGGTGCGGCCGATCACATTGTGGACCGGCCAGCCGAACAGGCTTTCGAAATACTGGTTGGCTTCGCTGATCAGCCCATCTTCCTGGCGGGTCAGCAGGACCATGTTCGGGCACAGGTGGAACAATGTCGCGAAGCGTTTCTCCGAGCTGCGCAGCGCCTGTTCCCGTTCGCGCTGGTGGGTGATTTCGCGGATCACCCCGATCATGCGCGGGCGACCGTGCTTGTCGGGCAGTACGCTGCCACTGATTTCCAGCCAGTGCAGGCTGCCATCGGGCCAGACGATGCGGTGGTGCATCGCCTGTTCCAACGGCACGCCGGACACGGCTGCATGGAAGGCCCGCACGGCCCTGGCCCGATCTTCGGGCAGCAGCAGGTCGAGGTAGTCGACGTCCGCCGGCAATGGCTGGCGCGGGTCGAAGCCGAACAACGCCTGGGTGCCTCGGGACCAGCTGATCTGGCCGGTATCGATGTCCCACGACCAGGCCCCCAGCCGCGCTCCGTTCAGGGCGGCGAGCAACTGTGGCGCGCTTTCCCAGCTTTGCTCCGACCGTTTCGGGTCGAGCGCCTGGATACGCGGCAGGGGCGGAGTATGGTCGGCGGGTTTGGGCATTCTCTAGCGGGCCTTGGGCGGTTGGGTGTTAGGCGCAGGCGTAATGGCCCTGTAGGAGTAGCACAACTTATGCCCTTGTCCCTGGCAGATCGATTTGTGCGTCCAATAGAGCCATGAAAGCCCGTGCAGCGTTCGACAGCGTCCTTTCGGTGTGCAGGATATAGCCTAGCTGGCGACTGAGCTGTATGCCCGGTAAAGGCACACGCGCCACTTGATCATCAAGCATCGTGCGCGGCAAAACGCTCCAGGCCAGGCCGATGGACACCATCATCTTTATGGTTTCCAGATAATTCGTGCTCATTGCGATGTTCGGCGTCAGGCCCTGGGCTTCGAACAGCCGCTGCACGATGTGATGGGTAAACGTGTTGCCTCCCGGGAAAACCGCCGGATGAAGGGCGATGTCCGCCAGGCTGACCGCGCTGTTTTCCAGCAGGGCGTGCTCCGGCGCCACCACGAAATCCAGCGGGTCGTCCCACACCGGCGTGGCCCTTACCAGCGTGTGGGGCTCGGGGGCCAGGGTGATGACCGCCAGTTCCGCCCGGCCGTGGAGAATTTCCTCGTAGGCCACTTCCGAATCCAGGAACTGAATATCCAGTGCCACCTGGGGGTAGCGTCGGGTGAACTCCCGCAATAGCGGTGGCAGGCGGTGCAAGCCGATGTGGTGGCTGGTGGCGAGGGTCAGGCGCCCGGTCACTTCGCCGGTCAGGTTGGTCAGGGCGCGGCGGGTGTCGTCCAGCACGTTGAGGATTTGATAGGCCCGTGGCAGCAGGGCCCGACCGGCTTCGGTCAGGCTCACTTCCCGGCCGAGACGGTCGAACAGGCGCACGTTGAGCTGCTGCTCGAGGCCGGCGATACGCTTGCTGATGGCCGGTTGCGTCAGGTGCAGGCGTTCACCGGCACCGGAAAAACTGCCGGTTTCAGCAATGGCAATAAAGGCATTGAGGTTGGCGAGGTCCATGGCGTTTCTGGTCGAATTCCAGTTGGTTATGCAAAGCATGAAAAATATGAATTTGAGTTATTTAATGTAGCCTCTTACCATCAGCCTCACAAGCCAAGGGGTTATTGATCCGCTCAGGACCCAGGGCATAGAAACAAGCTGATGAGGAAACCGTCTGATGGCCGGCAAAACGCTCTACGACAAGCTCTGGGATTCGCATTTGGTCAAGCAGCGCGACGATGGCTCTGCGCTGATCTACATCGACCGTCACATCATTCACGAAGTGACCTCGCCGCAAGCCTTCGAAGGTCTGCGTCTGGCCGGGCGCAAGCCTTGGCGCATCGATGCCAACATCGCGACCCCGGACCACAACGTGCCGACCACGCCGGAGCGCAAGGGTGGCATCGAAGCCATTGCCGACCAGGTTTCCCGCCTGCAAGTCCAGACCCTTGACGACAACTGTGATGAATACGGCATCGTCGAATTCAAGATGAATGACGTCCGCCAGGGCATCGTCCACGTGATCGGCCCGGAGCAGGGTGCGACCTTGCCGGGCATGACCGTGGTCTGTGGTGACTCGCATACTTCGACCCACGGCGCCTTCGGTGCGCTGGCGCATGGCATCGGTACTTCCGAGGTCGAGCACGTACTCGCCACCCAGTGCCTGGTCGCCAAGAAAATGAAAAACATGCTGGTGCGCGTCGAGGGCAAGCTGCCATTCGGCGTGACCGCCAAGGACATCGTCCTGGCCGTGATCGGCAAGATCGGCACCGCCGGCGGTAACGGCCATGCCATCGAGTTCGCTGGCAGCGCGATCCGCGATTTGTCCGTCGAAGGCCGCATGACCATCTGCAACATGTCCATCGAAGCCGGCGCCCGCGTCGGCCTGGTGGCCGCCGATGAAAAAACCGTGGAATACGTCAAGGGCCGGCCGTTTTCCCCGAAAGGCGCCGAATGGGACATGGCGGTCGAAGCCTGGAAAGACCTGGTCTCCGACCCGGACGCCAGGTTCGACACCGTGGTCGAGCTCGACGCGACGCAGATCAAGCCGCAAGTCAGCTGGGGCACGTCGCCGGAAATGGTCCTGGCCGTGGACCAGAACGTGCCGGATCCGGCCAAGGAAATGGACCTGGTCAAGCGTGACTCCATCGTCCGCGCCTTGAAATACATGGGCCTGAGCGCCAACCAGGCGATCACCGACATTCAGCTCGACCGTGTGTTCATCGGTTCCTGCACCAACTCGCGGATCGAAGACTTGCGCGCCGCAGCCGTGATCGCCAAGGGCCGCAAGGTTGCCTCGACGATCAAGCAGGCGATCGTGGTGCCGGGCTCGGGGCTGGTGAAAGCCCAGGCCGAAGCGGAAGGGCTGGACAAGATTTTCCTCGAGGCCGGTTTCGAATGGCGCGAGCCAGGCTGCTCGATGTGCCTGGCGATGAACCCGGATCGCCTGGAGTCGGGCGAGCACTGCGCCTCGACGTCCAACCGAAACTTCGAAGGCCGCCAGGGCGCCGGTGGGCGTACGCACCTGGTGAGTCCGGCCATGGCCGCCGCCGCTGCCGTCAACGGCCGTTTTGTCGATGTCCGCGAATTGATCTGAAGGAGCGCAGCATGAAAGCTTTCACCCAGCACACCGGTCTTGTCGCGCCTTTGGATCGTGCCAACGTCGACACCGACCAGATCATCCCCAAGCAATTCCTGAAGTCCATCAAACGCACCGGCTTCGGCCCGAACCTGTTTGACGAATGGCGTTACCTGGATGTGGGCCAGCCGTACCAGGACAACTCCAAGCGGCCGTTGAACAAGGAATTCGTGCTCAATGCCGAGCGTTACCAAGGCGCCAGCGTATTGCTGGCCCGCGAGAACTTCGGTTGCGGTTCGAGCCGCGAGCACGCGCCATGGGCCTTGGAAGAATACGGTTTTCGCAGCATCATCGCGCCGAGCTACGCCGACATCTTCTTCAACAACAGCTTCAAGAACGGCCTGCTGCCGATCATTCTCAGCGATGTCGAAGTGGACGAGCTGTTCCAGCAGGTCGAGGCCAACCCTGGCTATCAACTGCAGATCGACCTGGCGGCCCAGACCGTGACCCGTCCCGACGGCAAGGTGCTGGGTTTTGAAATCGACGCGTTCCGCAAGCATTGCCTGCTCAACGGCCTGGACGACATCGGCCTGACCTTGCAGGACGGCGAGGCGATTGCCGCGTTCGAAGCCAAGCACCGGGCGAGCCAGCCTTGGTTGTTTCGTGATGCTTGACTGAGGTGAGATTGATGTAGTCAGTGCTGGCCTCTTCGCGAGCAGGCTCGCTCCCACAGGGACGCCGCAATCCAGTGTGGGAGCGAGCCCGCTCGCGAAGACGGCGGTGCTGACACCACAAGGCTACAGCCCAAAAGGAAGTCCCTATGACCAGCACCGCCCACAGCCAAATCGTACAAAAGCAATTCGGCGAACAGGCCTCGGCCTACCTGAGCAGCGCCGTGCACGCCCAGGGCGCCGAATTCGCGCTGCTGCAGGCCGAGCTGGCCGGTCACGCCAATGCCCGTGTGCTGGACCTGGGCTGTGGCGCCGGGCATGTGAGCTTCCATGTGGCGCCGCTGGCCGGCGAGGTGGTGGCCTACGACCTGTCCCAGCAGATGCTCGACGTGGTTGCCGCGGCGGCGGCCGAGCGTGGCCTGGGCAATATCGGCACGGTACGTGGCGCCGCCGAGCGGCTGCCGTTCGCCGACGGCGAGTTCGACTTCGTGTTCAGCCGCTATTCGGCGCATCATTGGAGTGACCTGGGCCTGGCTTTGCGGGAGGTGCGCCGGGTGCTCAAGCCGGGCGGCGTAGCGGCGTTCATTGATATCCTGTCGCCGGGCATGCCGCTGCTCGATACCTACCTGCAAAGCGTCGAAGTGCTGCGCGACACCAGCCATGTGCGCGACTATTCGGCTGCCGAGTGGTTGCAGCAGGTCAGCGACGCGGGACTGCACACCCGTAGCACCTCGCGCCAGCGTCTGCGCCTGGAATACCGTTCGTGGGTCGAGCGCATGCGTACTCCGGAGGTAATGCGGGCGGCGATTCTCGAGCTGCAGCGCTCGATGGGCGATGAAGTGCGTGAATATTTTCAGATTGAGGCCGATGGATCGTTCAGTACGGATGTACTGGTGCTGTGGGCCGAGCGATAGCATTTTTCCCGGCTAGCCCAAGGGCGCCGACAGTTAACGAGGAAAGCATGAGCAAGCAGATTCTGATTCTCCCAGGTGATGGCATCGGCCCGGAAATCATGGCCGAGGCGGTCAAGGTCCTGGAGTTGGCGAACGCCAAGTACGGCCTGGGTTTCGAACTCAGCCACGACGTGATCGGTGGCGCCGCCATCGACAAGCACGGCGTGCCGCTGGCCGATGAAACCCTGGACCGTGCCCGTGCCGCCGATGCCGTGCTGCTGGGCGCCGTGGGCGGGCCGAAATGGGACAAGATCGAACGCGACATCCGCCCCGAGCGCGGGCTGCTGAAGATTCGCGCGCGACTGGGCCTGTTCGGCAACCTGCGTCCGGCGATCCTTTATCCGCAACTGGCCGATGCATCGAGCTTGAAGCCAGAAATCGTCTCCGGCCTGGACATCCTCATCGTGCGTGAGCTGACCGGCGGTATCTACTTCGGTGCCCCGCGCGGTACCCGTGAGCTGGAAAACGGCGAGCGCCAGGCCTACGACACCCTGCCGTACAGCGAAAGCGAAATCCGCCGTATCGCCCGGGTCGGCTTCGACATGGCCCGCGTGCGTGGCAAGAAGCTGTGCTCGGTGGACAAGGCCAACGTGCTGGCGTCCAGCCAACTGTGGCGCGAAGTGGTCGAGCAGGTGGCCAAGGATTACCCGGACATCGAGCTGAGCCACATGTACGTCGACAACGCCGCGATGCAACTGGTGCGCGCGCCGAAGCAGTTCGATGTGATTGTCACCGACAACATGTTCGGCGACATCCTGTCCGACGAAGCGTCGATGCTCACCGGTTCCATCGGCATGCTGCCGTCGGCCTCCCTGGATGCCAACAACAAAGGCATGTACGAGCCGTGCCACGGTTCGGCGCCGGACATTGCCGGGCAGGGCATTGCCAACCCGTTGGCGACCATCCTGTCGGTGTCGATGATGCTGCGCTACAGCTTCAACTTGAACGATGCCGCCGACGCGATTGAAAAAGCCGTCAGCGTGGTCCTGGACCAGGGCTTGCGCACCGGTGACATCTGGTCACAAGGTTGCACCAAGGTCGGTACGCAGCAAATGGGCGATGCAGTAGTCGCCGCGCTGCGGAATCTGTAATCTTTCGGGCCCACTGCTTCGACGGTGGCCCACTTTTGTATAGGTGTAGTTGCGATGAAACGTGTAGGTCTGATCGGTTGGCGCGGCATGGTCGGTTCCGTGCTCATGCAGCGAATGCTGGAAGAGCAGGATTTCGATCTCATTGAGCCGGTGTTTTTCACCACCTCCAACGTCGGTGGCCAAGGCCCGTCCGTGGGCAAGGACACCGGTGTGCTCAAGGATGCCTACAGCATCGAAGAGCTCAAGACCCTCGACGTGATCCTGACCTGCCAGGGCGGCGACTACACCAGCGAAGTGTTCCCCAAGCTGCGTGAAGCCGGCTGGCAGGGTTACTGGATCGACGCCGCTTCCAGCCTGCGCATGCAGGATGACGCGGTGATCATCCTCGACCCGGTCAACCGCAAGGTCATTGACCAGCAGCTGGACGCGGGCACCAAGAACTACATCGGCGGCAACTGCACCGTCAGCCTGATGCTGATGGGGCTGGGCGGCCTGTTCGAGGCTGGCCTGGTCGAATGGATGAGCGCCATGACCTATCAGGCGGCCTCCGGTGCCGGCGCGCAGAACATGCGCGAACTGATCAAACAGATGGGCGCGACCCACGCCGCTGTCGCCGATGACCTGGCCAACCCGGCCAGCGCCATCCTCGACATCGATCGCAAGGTCGCCGAGGCGATGCGCAGCGATGCCTACCCGACCGAGAACTTCGGCGTGCCGCTGGCTGGCAGCCTGATCCCGTGGATCGACAAGGAACTGCCTAACGGCCAGAGCCGTGAAGAGTGGAAGGCCCAGGCCGAAACCAACAAGATCCTCGGTCGCTTCAAGAGCCCGATCCCGGTGGACGGCATCTGTGTGCGCATCGGCGCCATGCGTTGCCATAGCCAGGCGCTGACCATCAAGCTGAACAAGGACGTGCCGATCGCCGACATCGAAGGGCTGATCAGCCAGCACAACCCTTGGGTCAAGCTGGTGCCGAACAACCGCGAAACCAGCATTCAAGAGCTGAGCCCGACCAAGGTCACCGGCACCCTGAACGTGCCGGTGGGCCGTCTGCGCAAACTGAACATGGGTTCGCAATTCGTCGGCGCTTTCACCGTCGGCGATCAGCTGCTGTGGGGCGCGGCCGAACCGCTGCGCCGCATGCTGCGGATCCTGCTCGAGCGTTGATCGGTTGCTGCTGTTGAAGAACCCGTGCCTTGCGAGAGGCACGGGTTTTTTTATATTGGTTTGGTGAAATCCCCGTGGCGAGGGAGCTTGCTCCCGCTGGGCTGCGCAGCAGCCCCAAAATTCTGGCGGTTGCTACGCAACCGAGCGGGAGCAAGCTCCCTCGCCACGAGTTCTCTTGTGTCCAATTGCTTGCCCGCCAACCACCCGGTAAAGTGCCGCTCCCCACGTTTTACCTGAGGTAGACCCATGAGCCAGTCCTTTGATATTGCCGTGATCGGCGCCACCGGTACTGTCGGCGAAACCCTGGTGCAGATCCTCGAAGAACGGGATTTTCCGATCGGCACCCTGCACCTGCTGGCGAGCAGTGAGTCGGCGGGGAGTTCGGTGCTGTTTCGCGGCAAGAACGTGCGGGTGCGCGAGGTCGATGAATTCGATTTCGGCAAGGTCCAACTGGTGTTCTTCGCCGCCGGCCCGGCGGTCACCCTGAGTTTTGCACCACGCGCCACGGCCGCCGGTTGTGCGCTGATCGACCTCTCCGGCGCGCTGCCGCCGGAGCAGGCGCCGCAGATCGTGCCAGAGGCCAACGCCCGGTTGCTGGCCGGCCTGAGCAAACCGTTCCAGGTCAGCAGCCCCAGCGCCTCGGCCACTGCGCTCGCCGTGGTGCTGGCGCCGCTGCGCGATTGCCTGGACCTGCAACGCATCAGCCTGACCGCCAGTCTCGCCGTCTCCGCCCAGGGGCGCGCAGCGGTGAGCGAGTTGGCGCGCCAGACCGCCGAGTTGCTCAATGCCCGTCCGCTGGAGCCGAAATTCTTCGATCGGCAGATGGCGTTCAACCTGCTGGCCCAGGTCGGTGTCCCGGATGAGCAGGGTCATACGCTGCTGGAGAAGCGCCTGGTCCGCGAGCTGCGCCAAGTGCTTGCGCAACCTTTGTTAAAGATTTCCGTCACTTGCATTCAAGCGCCGGTGTTTTTCGGCGATAGCTTTAGCGTGACCGTACAGTCCGCGAGCGCTGTTGACCTGGCGAAGGTCAACGCAGCCCTGGAGGCGGCGCCCGGCATTGAGCTGGTGGAGGCGGGTGACTACCCGACGCCGGTGGGCGATGCGGTCGGCCAGGATGTGGTTTATGTCGGGCGTGTGCGCGGTGGCGTGGACGATCCGGCGGAACTGAATCTGTGGCTGACGGCGGATAACGTGCGTAAGGGCGCGGCGCTCAATGCCGTGCAGGTGGCTGAGTTGTTGATAAAAGACTTGCTGTAAAAGATACTTGGCAACAATTTGTCGAATGAGTCTAGCTGGGCGCTATGCTTGGCCAGAGTGCTGAAGGCGAACCTCCTCCCCGGGGCGTCCTCGGGCATGAGTGAAACGATCGCGCGCGCCGTCGCTTCGGGGCTGCGCGCAATGCCTTACGGCAGCGGCATCAACACCTTCTCGCTGGCCGAGGAATGTTCAAACAAAGGAAGAGGCTATGGTTCAAGTTCGCAAACTGGTGTTAGCAATAGCGGCCGCCTCGGCGCTGTCCTCCGGTATGGCGCAAGCGCTCGGGCTCGGGGAGTTGACCCTGAAGTCGCCGCCGAACCAGCCTTTGGTCGCCGAGATCGAGCTGCTCGATGTCCAGCAACTGACCGCCGCCGAAGTCGTGCCGAGCCTGGCGCCCCCAGAAGAGTTCGCCAAGGCGGGCATTGACCGCCAAGCCTTCCTCAATGACCTGAGCTTCACCCCGGTGATCAACGCCAACGGCCGCAGTGTCCTGCGGGTGACGTCCAGCCGGCCGCTGTCCGAGCCGATGGTCAAGTTCCTGGTGCAGGTGATGTGGCCCAACGGCCGCTTGCTGCGCGACTACAGCGTGCTGCTCGATCCGTCCAAATTCTCGCCGCAGGCCGCCGATGCTGCGCGGGCGAAGCCGTCCCAAGCGGTTTCCACACCGGTCACCGGGGCCACCAAGCCGTCCCAATACACCACCACGCCGCGCGACACCCTGTGGGAAATCGCCGCCAAGGTGCGCAACGGTGGATCGGTGCAACAGACCATGCTGGCGATTCAGGCGTTGAACCCGAACGCCTTCATCAACGGCAATATCAACCTGCTCAAGACCGGCCAGGTGCTGCGCCTGCCGGATCCGGTGCAAAGCACGGCGCTGCCGCAACCCCAGGCCATCGCCGAAGTGGCTGCACAGAACGCCGCCTGGCGCCAGGGGCATCGGGGTGTGGCGGGTAACGGCCGGCAGCAGTTGGACGCGACCAAGCGGGGCGCTGCCGAGGGCGCGCCAGCCCAGGCCGCCGCGCGCGACAACCTGAGCCTGGTTTCCGCCGAGTCGGCGAAGGCCGGCGCCAAGGGCAAGGGCGCTGCCGGTGATGCCCAGGCACTGAGCAACCAGCTTGCAGTGACCCAGGAAAGCCTTGATGCGGCTCGCCGCGACAACGAAGAACTGAAAAGCCGCATGGCCGACCTGCAGAGCCAATTGGACAAGCTGCAGCGTCTGATCGAACTGAAAAACAACCAGCTGGCGAAAATGCAGGCTGATGGCGCTGCTGTACCGCCTGCGGGCGAGTCGACCCCGACGATGTCGGCCGAGCTGACCCCGGCGCCGTCGACACAACCACCGGCGCCAACACCAGCACCCGAGGCCGCCCCGGAAGCGACGCCGCCCGCCGCACCGGTCGAGCCGACACCTGCCGCTTCCGATGAAAAGAAATACAACGACCTGCTGACCAATCCGATCCTCCTGGGGCTGATTGGCGGCGGCGCGTTGATCCTGTTGCTGCTTCTGTTGCTGCTTGCCCGTCGCCGCAAGGCCCAGCAGGAAGCCGAGAAACATCTGCGCATGGCCCGAGCCCTCGAGGAGGAGGCCGACTTCTCCCCGGAGCTCGATCTGCCCCCGAGCAGCTTCGAGGGCATTGAGGTTCCACCACCTAGCGTAAAACTCGAACCCAAGCCAGCCCCGACGCCAGCGCCCAAGCCGGCTCCGGTGATTGCGCCAGTGATTGTCACGCCGCCCATTGCCGCACCGTTGGTGGCCCCGGCCGCCGATCGTTCCGACGACGTGCTGCCTCAGGCCCAGTCGCACATCGATCGCGGTCGTTTGAACCAGGCGGCCGATCTGCTGGAGCAGGGCATCAAGGCTGAGCCTCAGCGCAGCGATCTGCGTTTGAAGTTGATGGAGGTCTACGGCCAACAGGGCGACCGAGACGCCTTTGTCGCCCAGGAACGCCAACTGGTCGCCAATGGTGAAAACTACGCCCAGGTCGAACAGCTCAAGAGCCGTTTCCCGGCCATGGCGGTCGCCGCTGGCGCAGGCCTGGCCGCCGCAGCCGTGGCTGCCGAACTGGATGCGCAGTACGTCAAGGAACTGCTGGAAGACAAGCCGGCGACCGATGAAGAGCTCGACAACGCTTTTGACCTGAGCCTGGACGACTTTGATACGACGCCCGCAGCGCCGGCACCCGAGCCGCTCAACGAGCTGGACGCGTTTCCGGAAGACGATGACCTGAGTTTCGAGTCGGTGCTCAAGCAGCAGACCGAGGCCAACGAAAGCCTCGACGACCTGTCGGAGTTCGACCTGGACCTGGGCGCCGATGCTCCGGCACCCGCCCTGGAGGACGAAGATTTCCTGCTGGGCCTGGAGGATGACCTCAAGGGCCTGGACGTCCCGGCTGCCGAAACGCCGGCCCTGAACGACACCCCGGCCGACGATCTTGAGCTGCCGGCGGATTTCGACCTGTCCCTGGCGGACGAAATGGATGCCCATGACCAGCCCAAGGATGCCTTCGAATCCGAGCTGGATGATGTCAACGCTGAGCTGGATCGTTTGTCCGACAGCCTCGGTCAGCCGACCTTCACGGCCGATGATGCCTTGGCGACCGCTGACGACGAGCCGGATTTCGACTTCCTCAGCGGCACCAACGAAGTGGCGACCAAGCTCGATCTGGCCCAGGCCTACATCGACATGGGCGACGACGATGGCGCCCGGGATATCCTGGGTGAAGTCCTCAACGAAGGCGATGCCACGCAGAAGAGTGAAGCGCAGGAAATGTTGTCGCGCCTGGCTTGAGGTGATGGGGTAAACAACAACGGCAGCCGGTGAGGCTGCCGTTTTTGTTTGCAGGGGTTGGATGGTGTCTGGGCTGGCCTCATCGCGAGCCAGCTCGCTCCCACAGGTCGGTGCTCACTGGAGATCCCATGTGGGAGCGAGCTTGCTCGCGATGGCGCCAGTCGATTCCACGCAGAACCACCGGTTGCACTGGCATCGCGCCCCGCCCGCCTTATAATGCCCGCCTTTGCGTACCTCAGCAGGCTGTAATTCCTTGGCAAACATAGACAACCCGGCCGCAGAAATGGCGGCTGACGGCTTTTTCCGGATCGCCCTGGGCGTTGAATACAAAGGCTCGCGCTATCGCGGCTGGCAGCGTCAGGCCTCCGGTGTCCTGACGGTGCAGGAAACCCTTGAAAATGCCCTGTCCAAAGTCGCCGACTCGCCCGTGTCGCTACATTGCGCCGGGCGTACCGATGCCGGCGTGCATGCGTGCGGGCAGGTGGTGCATTTTGATACCCAGGTCGAGCGCTCGATGAAGGCGTGGGTCATGGGCGCCAATATCAACTTGCCGCACGATGTCAGCGTCAGTTGGGCCAAGGCCATGCCGGCGCATTTCCATGCCCGCTTCAAGGCCATCGCCCGGCGTTATCGCTATGTGATCTACAACGACCAGATCCGCCCGGCGCACCTGAACGAAGAAATCACCTGGAACCACCGCCCGCTGGACGTCGAACGCATGGCCGAGGCCGCGCAATATCTGGTCGGCGTCCAAGACTTCAGCGCCTTCCGCGCCGGCCAATGCCAGGCCAAATCGCCGATCAAGGAGCTGCATCACTTGCGCGTGACCCGTCACGGCAAGATGATCGTGCTCGACATCCGTGCCAGCGCCTTCCTGCATCACATGGTGCGCAACATCGCCGGCGTGCTCATGACCATCGGCGCAGGCGAGCGACCGGTGGAGTGGATCAAGGAAGTGCTGGAAAGCCGCATCCGTCGTTCCGGAGGCGTCACGGCGCATCCGTTTGGCCTGTACCTGGTGCAGGTGGAATATCACGATGAGTTCGAACTGCCGGAGCGTTACATCGGGCCACATTTCCTGACAGGCTTCTCGGAACTCGACGGCTGACGCCTTCCGTTGCATTTGTTACCATCCGGGACTTTCATGGAATAGCCTGAGGTTTTCCCCATCATGCCGGTCGTTCGCAGCAAGATATGCGGGATCACTCGCGTCGAGGACGCGCTGGCGGCGGTCGGGGCCGGGGCGGACGCCATCGGGCTGGTGTTTTACGCCAAGAGTCCGCGGGCGGTGACGGTGCAGCAGGCGAGGGCGATCATCCAGGCCTTGCCGCCATTCGTGACGCCGGTCGGTCTTTTCGTCAACGCCAGCCGTTGCGAGCTGGGGGAGATACTCGATGCGGTGCCATTGGCGCTGTTGCAGTTCCATGGCGACGAGACGCCAGCCGATTGTGAAGGCTGGCATCGCCCTTATATCAAGGCCCTGCGGGTCAAGGCCGGCGACGACATCGCCGCGGCTTGCGAGGCCTTTGCCGGTGCCAGCGGGATCTTGCTGGACACCTACGTCGAGGGCGTTCCCGGCGGGACCGGCGAAGCGTTCGACTGGTCGCTGGTCCCGCAAGATCTTGCCAAGCCGATCATCCTCGCCGGTGGCCTGACGGCGGACAACGTGGCGGCAGCCATTGCCCAGGTCCGCCCCTATGCGGTGGACGTCAGTGGTGGCGTGGAGCAGGCCAAGGGCCTCAAGGATCCGGCGAAGATTCGCGCATTCATGGCTGCTGTGCGCAGCAGCCAGTAGCCAATGTGACGGCTGGCAGACTGCCGCCGTCCATACCTGCACTGTACAAAGCAGGCAGGCGCCGCCTCCGGGCGGGCCGATAGCGTAGTGGCAATCGCCGTGCAGCGGTTGTCGGGATGGCAGGGGATGGTGGGGCTGGACGCAGGTCATGTTTCGCGCTGACCGCGACGGTCCGCAACCCTCGCCGCACAATGAATTTGAGCTCAAGGGCATACGCGGGGCCGCGAACCAGAGCGTTCGGGCCGCCGGTACTGGAGAAAGAAGCATGAGCAACTGGTTGGTAGACAAACTGATCCCTTCGATCATGCGTTCCGAGGTGAAGAAAAGCTCGGTGCCTGAAGGTCTGTGGCACAAATGTCCATCCTGCGAAGCGGTGCTTTACCGCCCCGAGCTGGAAAAGACCCTGGACGTTTGCCCCAAGTGCAACCACCACATGCGCATCGGCGCGCGTGCCCGTATCGATATTTTCCTCGACGCCGAAGGCCGCGTTGAACTGGGCGCCGAACTGGAACCCGTGGACCGCCTGAAATTCCGCGACGGCAAGAAATACAAGGACCGCCTGACCGCCGCCCAGAAACAGACTGGCGAAAAAGACGCGCTGGTGTCCATGAGCGGTACCCTGCTGGGCATGCCGGTGGTGGTGTCGGCGTTCGAGTTCTCCTTCATGGGCGGTTCCATGGGCGCGATCGTCGGCGAGCGCTTCGTTCGCGCGGCCAACCACGCCCTGGAAAACCGTTGCCCGATGATCTGCTTCGCCGCATCCGGCGGTGCGCGGATGCAGGAAGCGCTGATCTCGCTGATGCAAATGGCCAAGACCTCCGCGGTACTGGCGCGTCTGCGTGAAGAAGGCATTCCGTTCATTTCGGTACTGACCGACCCGGTCTACGGCGGCGTCTCCGCCAGCCTGGCGATGCTCGGTGACGTGATCGTCGGCGAGCCGAAAGCGCTGATCGGCTTTGCCGGCCCTCGCGTGATCGAACAGACCGTGCGTGAAAAACTGCCGGAAGGTTTCCAGCGCAGTGAATTCCTGCTTGAGCACGGTGCCATCGACATGATCATTCACCGTCAGGAACTGCGCCCGCGCCTGGGCAACCTGCTGGCGCAACTGATGGGCCTGCCGACGCCGAAGTTCGTTGCCACGCCTATCGAGCCGATCGTGGTTCCGCCGGTGCCTGCAGGCCTATGACCCAACGTACCCTGGGCGACTGGCTTGCCTACCTTGAGCAGTTGCATCCATCCGCCATCGACATGGGGTTGGAGCGCTCGCAAGCGGTAGCGTCCCGCATGGGACTGGCCAGGCCGGCGCCCCGGGTCATCACGGTTACCGGCACCAATGGCAAGGGTTCGACCTGCGCCTTCCTGGCTTCGCTGTTGCGGGGCCAGGGCCTGAGTGTCGGTGTCTACAGTTCGCCGCACCTGCTGCGCTACAACGAGCGGGTGCAGGTCAATGGCATCGAAGCCTCTGATGCCGAGCTGTGCGAAGCCTTCGCGGCGGTGGAAGCCGGGCGGGGCGAGACTTCCCTGACGTATTTCGAAATGGGCACGCTGGCGGCGTTCTGGTTGTTCGCCCGTGCCGGTCTGGACGCCGTCGTGCTGGAAGTCGGCCTGGGCGGGCGGCTGGACGCGGTCAACCTGGTGGATGCGGACATCGCGCTGGTCACCAGTATCGGCGTGGACCATGCCGATTACCTGGGCGATACCCGCGAATCCGTGGCTTACGAGAAAGCCGGCATCTTCCGCCCGGGCGCGCCTGCGCTGTGTGGCGACCTTGATCCACCGCAGCCCTTGCTCGACAAGGTTCGCGAGCTTGATTGCCAATTTTTTCTGCGTGGGCGGGATTTTGACCTGGCCATGACCGAGCAGCACTGGCAATGGCGCGGCAGTGACGCCAAGGGCAACCCGGTGGAGTTGCATGACCTGCCGCTCCTGGACCTGCCGATGGAAAACGCTGCGCTGGCGCTTCAGGCCTATTTGCTCGCGGATCTGCCGTGGGACGCGGAACGGATTGTCCAGGCGTTGCAGGCGACTCGCGTCGTCGGTCGTCTTGATCGTCGTTCGTTCGATTGGCGGGGCAAGCGTCTCAACCTGCTGCTCGATGTCGGCCACAACCCTCATGCCGCCCAGTACCTGGCGGAGCGCCTGGCGCGGCGGCCGGTGCCGGGCAAGCGCCTGGCGGTGTTCGGGCTGCTGTCCGACAAGGACCTCGATGGCGTGGTCGATGCCATGGATGCTACTGTCCAGCACTGGGCCGTCGCTCCGCTGGATTCGCCGCGTTCCCGTCCGGCCAGCGAGTTGCAGGCAGCCTTGCAGGGTCGTGGCGCTTCGGTTGATGCTTACGCCAGTGTGGCCGACGCGCTGGAAGGACAGTGCGCCCTGGCGACGGCCGACGACGAGATTCTGTTGTTCGGATCATTTTTTTGCGTAGCCGAGGCCCTTCAATGGTTGGCCCGGCGCTCCTCGGAGGAAGCTGCAGATGGCATTGCTGGATAAGGCGTACAAGCAGCGCATGGTCGGGGCCCTGGTGTTGGTGGCCCTGGCGGTGATCTTCCTGCCGATGCTGTTTTCCCGTCAGGACGAGCAGCGCCAGGTCACGGTTGATGCACCCGCTGCGCCCCAGGCGCCCGCCGTGCCGCCGGTGCAGGTCGAACCGGTGGCGGTGCCCGAGCCGCAAGCATTGCCTCAGGAACCTGTTCCGAGCGACGAGGAACTGGCCCAGGAACCTGCCGCGCCGTCTGCGCCCATTGTGCCCGCGCCGACCGCACCGGCTCCGGCCACGCCGAGCAAACCGGCTGCCGCGCCAGCGCCTGTTCCAGCAGCGCCGGCAGTCAAGCCAGCCCCGACCCAGCCGATCACGGCGGCACCGAAACCGGATACCACGCAAAGCCGTGTCGATGCCAATGGCCTGTCGGTCAGTTGGTCGGTGCAACTGGCCAGCCTGACCAGTCGCGAAAGCGCCGAAAAGCTGCAGAAGAACCTGCGCAGCCAGGGTTACAACGCCTATATCCGTTCCGCCGATGGCAAGAATCGGGTGTTTGTCGGTCCGCTGATCGAGCGTGCCGAGGCTGACCGCCTGCGCGACTTGCTCAATCGCCAGCAAAACCTCAAGGGTTTCGTGGTGCGCTTCCAGCCGGAGCGTGGTTGAACGCCATTTGGCTGATTTGAATCACGCAGCTTACCGACAGCCCTGCGCTCTGCTAAAATGCGCCGCCTTATCCGTCTGTAGGCTGCACCGTGCCATTTACCTGGGTTGACTGGGCGATCGTTGCAATCGTCGCCATCTCTGCATTGATCAGTCTGAGTCGCGGCTTCGTCAAGGAAGCGCTCTCGCTGCTGACCTGGATCATTGCGGGAGTCGTGGCCTGGATGTTTGGTGGCTCGCTGTCCCAGTACCTCGCCGGATACATCGAAACACCGTCGGCCCGCGTCATTGCGGGCTGTGCCATCTTGTTTATCGCCACCTTGCTGGTTGGCGCAATGATCAATTATCTGATCGGCGAACTGATTCGCGTCACCGGGCTTTCCGGGACGGACCGGTTCCTGGGCATGGCCTTCGGCGCGGCGCGTGGCGCGTTGCTGGTGGTCGTGGCCGTCGGGCTGTTGAGCCTGGGGCCGGTACAGCAGGATACGTGGTGGCAGGAGTCCCGGCTCGTGCCACAATTTCTATTGGTCGCAGACTGGTCCAAGAACCTGATCCTGGGTTGGAGCAGTCAGTGGCTTGCCAGCGGTATCAGCGTACCCGCTGAAATACCGTTCAAGGAACAGCTCTTGCCGATGGCCAAAACGCCGCAGTGAGTGTTGTTCAGTTCAGATCCATTAAGTAGGGGTTGCGTCGCATGTGTGGCATCGTCGGTATCGTCGGTAAGTCGAACGTCAATCAGGCGCTGTATGACGCGCTAACCGTGCTCCAGCACCGCGGCCAGGACGCTGCCGGTATCGTGACCAGCCATGACGGCCGGTTGTTCCTGCGCAAGGACAATGGCCTGGTGCGTGACGTGTTTCATCAGCGTCACATGCAGCGCCTGGTCGGCCACATGGGTATCGGCCATGTGCGCTACCCGACAGCGGGCAGCTCGACCTCGGCCGAGGCCCAGCCGTTCTACGTCAACTCGCCGTACGGCATCACCCTGGCGCACAACGGCAACCTGACCAACGTCGAGCAGTTGGCCAAGGAAATCTACGAATCCGATCTGCGCCACGTCAACACCAGTTCCGACTCGGAAGTGATGCTCAATGTGTTCGCCCACGAGCTGGCCCAGCGCGGCAAGCTGCAGCCAACCGAAGAAGACGTGTTCGCCGCCGTAACCGACGTGCATAACCGTTGTGTCGGTGGCTATTCGGTAGTGGCGATGATCACCGGCTACGGCATCGTCGGTTTCCGCGACCCGCACGGCATCCGCCCAATCGTGTTCGGCCAGCGCCATACCGACGAAGGCGTCGAGTACATGATCGCCTCCGAGAGCGTATCCCTGGACGTGCTCGGCTTCACTCTGATTCGCGACCTGGCACCGGGCGAAGCGGTCTACATCACTGAAGACGGCAAGCTTTTCACCCGCCAGTGCGCGACCAACCCGAGCCTGACCCCGTGCATTTTCGAACACGTCTACCTGGCGCGTCCGGACTCGATCATCGACGGTATCTCGGTCTACAAGGCGCGCCTGCGCATGGGCGAGAAACTGGCCGACAAGATCCTGCGCGAGCGTCCGGACCACGACATCGACGTGGTCATCCCGATCCCGGACACCAGCCGCACCGCGGCCCTGGAGCTGGCGAACCACCTGGGCGTGAAGTTCCGCGAAGGCTTCGTGAAGAACCGCTACATCGGCCGCACCTTCATCATGCCGGGCCAGGCCGCGCGGAAAAAATCCGTACGCCAGAAGCTCAACGCCATCGAGCTGGAATTTCGCGGCAAGAACGTGATGCTGGTGGACGACTCCATCGTGCGCGGCACTACCTGCAAGCAGATCATCCAGATGGCCCGCGAAGCCGGCGCCAAGAACGTGTATTTCTGCTCCGCGGCCCCGGCCGTGCGTTACCCGAACGTGTACGGCATCGACATGCCGAGTGCCCACGAGCTGATCGCTCATAACCGCACGACCCAGGAAGTGGCCGACCTGATCGGCGCCGACTGGTTGATCTACCAGGACCTGCCGGACCTGATCGAAGCGGTCGGTGGCGGCAAGATCAAGATCGAGCAGTTCGATTGCGCGGTATTCGACGGCAAGTACGTCACCGGCGACATCGACGAGGTCTATCTGAACCGGATCGAGAACGCCCGTAACGATGCGTCCAAGGCCAAGACCCAGGCGGTCAGCGCGATCATCGATCTGTACAACAACTGAGTAACGAACCGGCCCCGAGGGGCCGGTTTGCGTTCAAGCGATAGAAGGAGTGGCAGCATGAGTCAGGATTGGGATGCCGGTCGGCTGGACAGCGACCTTGAGGGCGTAGCGTTCGATACCCTGGCGGTTCGCGCGGGCCAGCACCGTACACCGGAAGCCGAACATGGCGATCCGATGTTCTTCACCTCCAGCTACGTCTTCCGCACCGCTGCCGATGCCGCGGCGCGATTTGCCGGTGAAGTGCCGGGCAACGTCTATTCGCGTTACACCAATCCCACCGTGCGGGCTTTCGAGGAGCGCATTGCCGCCCTGGAAGGCGCCGAGCAAGCGGTTGCCACCGCCACCGGCATGGCCGCGATCATGGCCGTGGTCATGAGCTTGTGCAGCGCCGGTGATCATGTACTGGTGTCGCGCAGCGTCTTCGGCTCGACCATCAGCCTGTTCGAAAAGTACTTCAAGCGCTTCGGTGTCGAAGTCGACTACGTGCCGCTGGCGGATTTGTCGGGTTGGGATGCGGCGATCAAGGCCAACACCAAACTGTTGTTCGTCGAATCGCCGTCCAACCCGCTCGCCGAACTGGTGGATATCGCCGCGCTGGCGGAAATCGCCCACGCCAAAGGCGCCATGCTGGTGGTCGACAACTGCTTCTGCACGCCGGCACTGCAACAGCCGCTCAAGCTGGGCGCGGACGTGGTCGTGCATTCGGCCACCAAGTTCATCGACGGCCAGGGCCGTTGCATGGGCGGCGTTGTTGCCGGTCGTGGCGAACAGATGAAAGAAGTGGTGGGTTTCCTGCGCACTGCCGGGCCGACCCTCAGCCCGTTCAACGCCTGGATCTTCCTCAAGGGCCTGGAAACACTCGGCCTGCGGATGAAAGCGCATTGCGCCAACGCCCAGGTCCTGGCCGAGTGGCTGGAACAGCAGGACGGCATCGAGAAAGTCCATTACGCCGGCCTCAAGAGTCATCCGCAACATGAGCTGGCGGCGCGTCAGCAGCGTGGTTTTGGCGCGGTGGTGAGTTTCGAGGTCAAGGGCGGCAAGGAGGGCGCCTGGCGCTTCATCGATGCCACCCGGTTGATTTCCATCACCGCGAACCTGGGTGACAGCAAGACCACCATCACGCACCCAAGCACCACCTCTCACGGGCGTCTCTCGCCGCAAGAGCGTGAGGCGGCGGGCATCCGTGACAGCCTGATCCGCGTCGCGGTCGGCCTGGAAGACGTAGCGGACCTGCAAGCCGACCTGGCCCGCGGGTTGGCAGCCTTGTGATCGAGCTGGCAACGCCGCCGAGCGGTACTCATGGCCGGGTTGCCTTGGTAACGGGCGCGGCACGGGGGATCGGCCTGGGCATTGCCGCCTGGCTGATCTGCGAAGGTTGGCAGGTCGTCTTGACCGACCTGGACCGCCAGCGCGGCTCCAGAGTGGCGAAGGCCCTGGGCGACAATGCCTGGTTCATCGGCATGGACGTGGCGGATGAAGGGCAGGTTGCCACCGGCATCGCCGAAGTGCTCGGGCAGTTCGGCCGGCTCGACGCGCTGGTGTGCAACGCGGCCATTGCCGACCCGCACAACATCACCCTGGAAAGCCTCGACCTGGCTCACTGGAACCGGGTCCTGGCGGTGAACCTGGGCGGGCCGATGCTGTTGGCCAAGCATTGCGCGCCTTACCTGCGTGCCCATAACGGCGCCATCGTCAACCTGGCCTCGACCCGCGCCGCGCAATCGGAGCCCGACACCGAGGCTTATGCGGCGAGCAAGGGTGGCCTGCTGGCGCTGACCCATGCCCTGGCGATCAGCCTTGGGCCGGAGATCCGGGTCAATGCCGTCAGCCCCGGCTGGATCGATGCGCGAGACCCCTCGCAACGTCGTGCGCAGCCGTTGACCGACGCCGATCATGCCCAGCATCCTGCGGGCAGGGTAGGCACGGTGGAGGACGTGGCGGCGATGGTGGCGTGGCTGTTGTCGCGCAACGCCGGTTTTGTTACCGGGCAGGAGTTTGTCGTGGACGGTGGCATGACTAAGAAAATGATCTACGAGTGAAAGGCTGCCCGCGCGTTGTTTGAACTGTTTTTAAAAAAACTTCAACGCTGCTATTGACTTAGCATCGGTACCTGCGTAAATTTCGCGGCCTCAACGCAGCAAAGGGTGATTAGCTCAGCCGGGAGAGCGTCTGCCTTACAAGCAGAATGTCGGCGGTTCGATCCCGTCATCACCCACCATGTTTCTTGAGAGTCTTGCGAAAGCAAGATGGAAGCTGTCAAAAGCCTCCACCGACGCGCAGCGGTAGTTCAGTCGGTTAGAATACCGGCCTGTCACGCCGGGGGTCGCGGGTTCGAGTCCCGTCCGCTGCGCCATATTTTCCGAAGCAGGTTCGCCTGGTTCGAGATCCAAACCTTAGGGTTTTGATCAGACGAGTTAACTGGACGCAAGTCCACAGCGATACGCAGCGGTAGTTCAGTCGGTTAGAATACCGGCCTGTCACGCCGGGGGTCGCGGGTTCGAGTCCCGTCCGCTGCGCCATATCTGCTTCGAGGCCCACTGAACGCCTTGAAGCTAAGAAGAAAGCTGAAAAGCTTCTTCCAATCGATAGCAAAGACCCTGGTAGAAAGACCGGGGTTTTTTGTTTCTGGGATTTTAAGATTGGAACAAGCCCCTGTGGCGAGGGAGCTTGCTCCCGCTGGGCTGCAAAGCAGCCCTTCGGTGAAATGTCGAACTCGCCTCAGAACCCCAACCGATCCCGCAACCCGTAATACCAGGCCCCCATCGCCGCAAACGGCGTACGCAACAACTGCCCGCCCGGGAACGGATAGTGAGGCAGGTCCGCAAACGCATCAAAACGCTCCGCCTGACCCCGCAGTGCCTCGGCCAGGACCTTGCCCGCCAGATGCGTATACGTCACGCCATGGCCACTGCAGCCCTGGGAATAATAAATGTTATCCCCCAGGCGCCCGACCTGCGGAAGACGCGACAGTGTCAGCAGGAAATTTCCGGTCCAGGCGTAATCGATCTTCACATCCTTGAGCTGCGGAAACGCCTTGAGCATCTTTGGCCGGATGATCGCTTCGATATTCGCCGGATCCCGCGCGCCGTACACCACGCCGCCACCGAAGATCAGACGCTTGTCGCCTGTCAGCCGGTAGTAATCGAGCAAGTAGTTGCAGTCTTCGACGCAATAATCATGGGGCAGCAGACGTTGAGCCAACTCATCGCCCAACGGCTCGGTGGCAATCACCTGCGTACCGCAAGGCATGGACTTGGCCGCCAGCTCAGGCACCAGATTACCCAGGTAAGCATTACCCGCCACGATAATGAACTTGGCCCTGACCTTGCCCTGCGGGGTATGCACAACCGGACTGGCGCCGCGCTCGATGCGCACCGCCGGCGACTGTTCATAAATCACCCCGCCCAGCGACTCGACCGCCGCCGCTTCGCCCAAGGCCAGGTTGAGCGGATGAATATGCCCGCCGCTCATGTCCAGCATCCCGCCGACATACTCGTCGCAAGCCACCACCTCGCGGATACGCCGCTGATCCAGCAGTTCCAGCTGGGTATGCCCGAAACGCTCCCATAAACGCTTCTGGGACTCCAGATGGCCCATCTGCTTGGCGGTGAGAGCGGCGAACACACCGCCGTCCTTCAAATCACACTGGATCTGATACTTCGCCACCCGCTCACGAATGATCCGGCCACCCTCGAACGCCATGTTGCCCAGTAACTGCGCCTGCTGAGGGCCGACACTGCGTTCGATCACATCAATGTCGCGGCTATAGCTGTTGACGATCTGCCCGCCGTTACGACCCGAGGCGCCAAAGCCGACCCTGGCCGCCTCGACGATGGTCACCTTGAAGCCGTGTTCCAGTAGAAACAGCGCAGAAGACAACCCCGTATAGCCCGCACCGATCACGCAGACATCGGTTTCGACGTCATCCTGCAGGGCAGGGCGCGACGGCGCCGGATTCGCCGATGCGGCGTAATAGGACGCTGGGTAGGATGTGTTCGCCATTCTGGAACCTCTGTTTTATATTTTTTACGAATGCGCCGATCCTACCCGAGATAAAAATCCGCCGCCAGCCGGCGCAAAATCTTCGTCGCGTTGGCGCAATTAAATATTTTGCATATTCATAGGGTTAGGTGAAAAAAAGGTGTTGACACCCTTTTGGAATTCCGTAGAATGCCGCCTCACAGCAGGCACGTAGCTCAGTTGGTTAGAGCACCACCTTGACATGGTGGGGGTCGTTGGTTCGAGTCCAATCGCGCCTACCAAACAAAATCCGCTCTGCTGGGCGGTCTAGAAGGGCTCACCGAAAGGTGGGCCCTTTTTTGTTGCTTCGGATTCAGGCAGAACGTTCACAAAATATCGCGTTCGTTCACATCGGCAATGTGAACGCTGGATTAGCGAGCTTTTGTAAAGGCGATTTCTCCCGTTCATTCCCGCCGAACCACCGTTCATCCTCCTTGTCTTGAGTGTCTTTCGTTGTACCGATACTGTTCATTTGTACAGTATTTGGTGTGATGGCAATGCATGACGATCTGATCGATGACACTGGTTTTGAGCTTGGGCTACCTAGCCGTGAGGAGATGCTTAAGCATCAAGTGGACATACTCTGTTCAGACCTGGAGCTGACACGCCGTAACCTCAGAGCAGCCCACAGGGAGCTTGCAGGGCTGATCGTCGCGTACCGGAGTGCACTAAAGGAGATTGGGACGTTGAAGGCTGAGAACGAGAGGCTGAGGTGGACGCTGAGTGACATCTACCACAGGCAGAGCCAGGAGATGACCAAGAAGATGGGGTATGCCTACGGGGATCACGACAAGAGATGAGATCCGCCCTTTCTTAAGAAACCACTTCTTCTATAGAAGAAGAAAAGGGACGGATTTTTTTTGCTCCGGTGTTCTGAGTTCTCATCGAATGGATTCACTTGGAGCTGGCAGCCGCTAGAAAATAAATCTGTTCCCTTTTCCTTCCTTTTCCCTCTTATCAGACTTTTAGTTTCTGATTGGGCCGCCGATACACTCACCACTCATTTTCAAATGGATGTAATCGGATGGTCATGTACTTGCTCCTGTCGGGGCTCGGCTTAATGGTTGCTATGCAGCTGGTCATTTTCTGCGTTGCCATCAAAAATTCGTTACCCCAGGCCATGCTCTGCTTAGTCATACCCTTTTACGTGTATGTCTATGCGAAGAAAGATTCACAAGCGAAGGTGTTCCTCTGGGGTTGGTATTTGGGAGTTGTTTTGCTCACTGCGGGGGTCGTGGCCTCAGCTTGAAGACATCTCAACATATTCATGAGCCTCGGCATTTTCCGGTTTTTTTTTCGGTTCCACCACACCTTTTGCCCCGAGCTGGGAGCGCTGCTGGAGCTGACTTGTTTGATCAGGCCTGCAGCGGCCAACTTTTCCTGATGGAGTTGCGATGGATCCTCCTGACCTCGGCCCAGGCTCAGCTACCTGGCCGGGCGGTACTGGAACAAGAAAAGGGGACGGATTTATTTTTTGCTCCGGTGTTCTGAGAGTTCTCATCGAATGGATTCACTTGGAACTGGTAGCCGGCTAGAAAATAAATCTGTTCCCTTTTTCAAGGAAGACGAAGGCTGGATGAGCGATAAGATTCCTAGCGCAGCGATGTACAACATTTTCGTAATAGGCGAAAAAGTGTTCGGCAAGCATGACCGTCCATGGTTCGAAGGGGCCACAGGGTGACGCATCTACCCGCTAGCTTGCAAAAATAGATACCCCCCATGCCAGACGCCCGCTAGCATGAAGGCGCTTCGTAGGAAACGGAGCGGTCTATTGCCATAAAAAGGGAGTGTCGTATTTGAAAACCATTGACCGGATACTGCTGGGAATGGGGCTGTTGATTCCTCTTTGGTTGTTCGCGGGTGTGGCGCTGACGTCGCTGGGCTATCCGGGTTATAGCCATCTAGACCAGGCGATGAGTGTGTTGGGCGCGGTAGGGGCTCCCACGCACGGTTATTCCGCCTGGGTGAATAACTTTCCGCTGGGCGTGCTGTTCGTACTGTTCGCGATAGGTTTGATACGCAACTTCGGGGGATCGCGCCTCGCCCTGTTCAGCGCCGTTTTGATAGTGCTCCACGGCCTGGCGAGCTTCGCTGCAGGCTATTTTTCTTGTGATCAGGGATGTGCTCCGGTACTTCCTTCAACCTCTCAGCAGGCTCATAACCTGGCGGGGTTGATCATGTTCGTCTCCCTGGCGCTGGCCATTGTGTTGTGGGGTTTTCTCGGTAAACGGTTACTGTCGTCACCTGGATTCGGAAGGTTCTCGATGCTTTGCGTAATCCTGGCTGTCGTGACATTAGCGATGATGTCCAAGGCATTCGCCGAAGGGCATGGATTTGGTCTGTATCAACGGCTTAATTATGGCGTATGCGTCTTGTGGATCGCCGCCTTGGCATGGATCGCTCTTCGTGCTGAAGTGACCCCGGCAAGCGTCCGTTAAGGGACGGCCATAACCTATCCGCCCCGGCGGATACTTACCTCCATCTCACCGATTTTTGGATAGGGAAATCAATGAACAACTCCAAGCTTTCGATTGCACTGTCCTGTGCTGTTGCTCTTTTGATGTTGAGCGGATGCGCTGCTTCTGTCAAAAGCGGCGGGACAGAAACGCTGGTCATCCAGGAGTCAGCCAAGCAAAACCTGGTGGTGAACTTCCAGGGAAACAGCAAGGTTCAACAGAACGAGGACTGGCCTCGCTTGAAACAAGAATGGCGCGATGCCCTGCAAGTCGAAGCGACTCGTGCCGGCTATAGCCTTGCGGAAGGTCAGGCATCAAATCCTGAAGGCGAAGACGGTGTCGGTATCAAGATCAATGTGAGCAATTTCCGTTACCTCACTCCGGGTGCACGCTACGGCGCCGGTGTCATGGTGGGGAATGCGTGGGTCAATTCCAGCGCAGATTATACGGACTTGAAATCTGGCCGGCTGATCGGCACCCGAACGTACGACACATCGTCGTCTGCCTGGGAAGGCGTCATGTCGGCGATGACCAAGGAGCAGGTTGAGGCTATTTCCCAGAAAATCATAAGCGACATCAAGAGCGCAAAAGCCAAGTAGTGCGGCCTTCGAAGCAAGAAAAAAAGAAAAAAGGGACGGATTTATTTTTGCTCCGTGCGTTTGAGAGTTCTTATCGAATGGATTCGCTTGGAACTGGCAGTTGGCTGGAAAATAAATCTGGTCCCCTTTTCCCTTTTTCCCCCCCTTTTCCCCTATCTTTTCCTTCAGTCTGCGACAGGGGATTACGGATGACACCACTTGGCTCCAACGAAGTTTTCATCATCCGGCCGAAGATCGGCATCGGTCGTTTATTTTTTGTCCCGCTGCTTCGCCAGACACCTTGGGCGATCACGGCGATCTTTTGTATCAGCTTATCGACCGGCCTGTCGTTACCTGGGAGGGAGTGGCCGGGCATCATCCTCGCAAGCCTGGTTGTGATGTGGTGGGTATATCAACTGGGCAGAGATATCAGCGAGCGCGCTCCGCTGGCCATGCAGTCGTCTGGGGTGGCTTTTCTCGGACGGTATCAACTAACGAAACGCACACCGCTTCGAATAGTGCTCAAACCCGACGGCCACCTGGCTGTTTTTAGCAAGTCCTACAGTATTTATGTCGAGTATGAAAACGGGCGTTTGTTAATTGCTCGCCGTGTCGTCGGAAAAAAAGTCAGCCAACAGAAACAGCTCGCCAGCGAGCTCGCCGCGTTTCTGGGCTTATTTGCATACGTGGATGATGGCTCTGGAAGACTGAAGAAATTAGCCGGCCAACGGTGAGGTTCCCACCGCAACCAAGCAAACGAAGCCCTGTTGAGGCACGTACCCACGCATTGCGGGCCAGGCCCTATAAATTGGCGCTCTGTGAGTGATAACCTGCGAGTTCTTCTTTAAGTGATATTGGATACAGTCATGGACAGCTGTTTGAGGACGCTTGGAGTTAGCCTCGCTAACAAAATAGCGATTCCCGCCGCTTGGTTATCGGGGCTTGTAACGATAGGACTCGTGTGGGGCATTATACGGTTTTCGCCCGATAAGCTTACAGTCGAGGGACGTCAGCTCTTCGGGGCTTCTTTTTCTATTTTTTGTCTCGCCATAGGGTATTTGATATGGCGTAAGCGACGAGCAAAAGCACTTGTGACGTCCATCAACCGAAAAGAAGGTCTGAGCCTGGACGGTGCTCGGATGCTCGGCTATCCAAACTCCCTGTTTTTTGTCTTTGACCTGTCCAACAGGAAACTCGCTCAATGCCAAAGCATCACTGGCGACTATCAAATTCGAAACTTCACCTGGGTAACAGGCTGGCAGTTCGAATGGCAACGGATTGACAGCAGGGTATCGGGCGGCGTTCTTCAAATAGTCGATGGGGCAGGCATCAGCGTTCCAGCCGACGAAATTCGGCGTAGGTTCATAAACTTCTCACTGGTTTTGACGGTTTCCGATACAGGTCATCCTCTCTTCCGTTTTCCGATGAGCCGGAGCGCAGCTGAAGGCTGGTGCAGCCGGTGCAATGTACTTTTCAAATGCTAAACATGAGGCATCACACCAGAAGGGATATCGCAATCCCACCAGGCAGTTCGTCCTCTTCACAGGTGAGTGCACCGTGAGATGTTCTTAGCTAGGTAGTAACCATCGTGTTTCCTGGTCTTCTTCGCAAGCCAAGTCCGCGGGTTTTGAACATCGCTTCGAAATGAATTTACCGGCGGTCCGGCCGTTCGGAATTACTGCCGCTCGCGGGACTCCATTCATCGAGGAATATCTATTTCTCAATGGCGGTGAACACCGCCCGAGGCAGATGCAATGACGTCGTTCGAAGAATTCAGGGCTACATCCCATGAGCTTCTCAAAGAGCTGGACGCCGCGACGATAAAGATGATGATGCTGGTCTCTGCGAAAGAGGTATCCGGTCCTTTTTGGGAGGACGCTGCCCAGCGGCATCATGACGCTGTAGATGCCTGGCATTCCTTTCTCAATATTCCGACGGGTTTCGTGTCGGATCCGCCTCTACCCTAAGAGTCAGGTTCCTCACCGGTTATTTCGCTCGACATTTCGCGCCATACAGACTGCGTATGGTGCGCAGCTGACTGATATGCTGCGAACACCAGCGAACGTTAACAAGCTCAGTGCGACGTTGCTCTATGGTCTGCCAGTGGGCAGCTAGAGCTCTATCTCGCCTTTATCGACACGGCAGGTCGTCCAATTCGTGGCTGGAAACTAAGGAGGGATCCCCAATGCGAGAATTTAAGCTCATTAAGTCCGTGCCAGTCCCCTCAACGTCAGGCATTACCCATCTTTACAACCCGATGAACCTGGCGGACGCTTTTGCGATTCGGCTCCCTGCGGGCACATCCAGCGATCCGGATTTGCTAGCTCGATTCATTCTTTCACACCAGCCCTCCTGGATCGGATGGCTCCTGACAATCCGGGACACTATCGTTGCCTGTTTTGGCCTGAAGACAGCCAGACATCTGGCATCGCTTGCCAATCGGGTTGGCGTCTTCAAGGTCTACAGTACAAACCAGACTGAAATCGTGTTGGGAGAGGATGACAAGCACCTCGACTTTCGGATATCGATCCTGTGTTCTGAAGAGGCGGAGCGAGAAGGCAGTCGCCAACTGGTGTTTTCAACCGTGGTCCAGTGCCACAACCGTCTTGGCCGGGCCTATATCTTCGTTATCGCCCCGTTTCATCGTTTGGTTGTCAGGGCCAGCCTGCTCCGTGCAGCACGCGTCGGTTGGCCTCTGGCTACCTGCGCCTGAGACCTGGAGCTGTATTTTCCAGCGGACACTTCTGCAGCCAGGCAAGCAGCCGTCAGAAGATAATGAGCATCGGTGCTCCTGACCTGATAGCGTTGCGGGAAAGGAGCATGGGTGTGTGCAGAGAATGGGCAAACTGGAACCGTTAATGCCGTACAACTACATGAACGGCCGCTACCTGGTCTTCAAAGGCAACGGCAACGATGGGGCGCCTTTGGGCAGGATTCACCAGGACGGAACCGTTCGAAACCTGCAGGGTGAGCCGCTCTACTACATAAACGTGGACGAACATGCGTTCTGTTCGATGGACTTTACCTTTCAGGGCACTATACAAAAAATTCGCGGCACGTTTTACGTGCTCAGCGACAGAACGCTGTTCACATTTTCCGAGATGAAGGTTAAGCCACTTGGAAACGAGACCGAGGAGCAGGCGCTTCACCGGGAGTTCAAAAACACCGCGATAAACCTGGCAAGGCAAATCGCCCAGGCGAAGAACGAGATGGCGCAGGAACGGATAGAGATGGCCATGTCCGATTCAAATCCTTTCAGGCGTTTCCGTGCCTTCTTCACGAGCCGAGCCCGCAGGGAGCGAGGATCACCAGGTTGGCGTCGCAGTGAGTTGGAAAACGATCATGTCTTCAAATCGAGGTCTGTCGCTGTCTCCTCATCATCACTCGCGCCAATGATTTTATGGGCAACAGATGCAAGGACCAGGAAAACGCGGCCATACAACAATTACGCGACGGTCCGGTTACAGGTGAACTCCTATTACGGTCTGTCCCTGGCTTTCCGCTTTCCGCCGATCAACGTGGGTTGTACTGCGTCACTCGCAGAAGCTTCTCGTCGTAGCTCACGTTGGGAAAACATCCCATCCGTCTATACCCCGCGTTTCTAGCCGCGGTCAATCTCAAGAGCGCGGTGTGCAACACACGCCTTCCAATTCACTGGGATGCATATGAAAACGCTAGTCTTGGCATTCTTGCTGGTAGTACTGGCAGCCTGCATGCCTTATAGGACAGTCACCTCGCCAGATCCAAACTGGATGCGTCTGGGTGGAAATGAGCCTGAGGGTTATCCAAGGACGTTTGTCGAGACTTGGGAGGGCAAATGCTATGCGGTTACCGAGGCATGGTTCAAGAGCGCAATCAACGGTCGTACTTTGTGGACCAAGCGGCAGTCTAACGAGGCTGTTACCTGTCCATAGGCGCCCCCGCAAGCAGATTGGGTTGTTCGGGATCCTGCAGTCATGGTTGCAGGCGATCAAGCCATTGAAACTTCACCCTTTACCAGATGATCTTCTAAGCATTGGCTAACAGGAGATCAGGTATGAAATGTTATCTATGCGGGCTGGAAGCACAACAGTCCGAAGAGGATCAAGGTGGTGAACTCGTCAACTGCGCTGACTGCGGCACCTACAAAATTTCAGGCCTTGTTCTGAAAGAGCTGGGGGGCAGGAAATTCAATTACCCGAAAATGCGCGATGATCTGCACCGCCAGCGGCAGTTCAACGCTACGTCTGTCGCGGAGATCAATACCGAGACGGCCATTTGGACTTGAGCGTGGCGCTGCCTGGCGATTCATCGCAAGACCCCGATCAACTTTAAAAAGCGCCAAGGCAATGCCAAAGAAACAGCCGGATGACAAAACGACAGCGAGTGCTGCCGAAATCGAGCGATCAATTCTGGCGCTCAACAAAATGGCTGAGCGCCTGTGGGGTGATGGCCGGGAAGCTGAAGCCGAGGCGCTGTTAAAGGCGCTGGATGCGTTAAACCGTGCGCTTGATCGCATAAGGATCGGGGAGAGTCGCAGAGTGCTTCACTGAAGCCCGGCGTTGGTGCTGGGCCTTCTGGTTTGTTGTGCGTTGCTCCTAACCGAATTTCCCACCCACCTTGAACTGCTCCGTCGCCTCGATCAAAGCACTGACAATCCCGGTTTCCGAAGGTGAATGCCCGGCATCATTGATCACGGTCAGCACCGAGCCTGGCCACGCTTTATGCAGGCGAAAGGCCGAGTTTGGCGTAGCAATCATGTCGTGCCCGCCCTGGATGATGCTGCACGGCAGATGGGTAATCGCCGCGATGTCTCGGATGAGCTGATCTTCCTCCAAGAATAGCTGGTTCTTGAAGTACCAGGCATCCAGGCATCCCATGCCAGTGCTGGTCTGATCGTCTGACGCTTGTTCTTCGACGCCGTCAGGGTCATGCCGCAACAGCGAACAACTGGCGGAGTAGCGCACCCAGCAGCGGATGGCTTCCACGCGTAGGTGCTCGTCGGCGCCGGTCATGCGGTCCAGATAGGCTTTCAAGAGGTCGTGGCGTTCGGCTTCGGGAATGAAATTCACGAAGTCTTCATGAGCGCGGGGAAAGAAGCGCCGCATGCCGTGGATGAACCAGTCGATCTCGTCGGCTGTGCCCAGGAATACCCCTCGCAGGATGAAGCCGAGGCAGCGTTGCGGATGCGTCTCGCCGTAGGCCAACGCCAGGGTGGTGCCCCACGAGCCACCGGTGATCAGCCAACGATCGATTCCGAGATGCTCCCTTAACGCCTCGATGTCGTTGACCAGCGCTTGGGTAGTGTTGTCGCGCAGTTCCGCCAAGGGTGTCGAGCGAAGGGCGCCGCGCTGATCGAACAGTACGATGCGGTAATGATCGGGATCCCAGAACTGTCGTTTGGTCGGCGGAGCGCCTTCGCCGGGTCCGCCGTGGAGGTAAATCACCGGTACGCCGCCGGGGTTGCCGCTTTCTTCCCAATAAAGCGTATGCAGATCGTCGACGGGCAGCATGCCACTGCGCCGAGGCTGCTCGATAGGGGGAAATTGGCTGTAGGTAATCTGGCGGGGGGCATCCATGGGGCGGCTCCTGATGTATGTGTTGTTTCAGCAGGGTCTCTTTCAGTTCGGAAAGAGCCGCCTGCCGCAAGTTCACACGCGGCATCGGCGCACAGGACAAACGGAAGGCGCATAAGTTATTGATAAACCGGAATAAACGGCCGTTTGTCGGGCCAGGCAATCGTTGTCGCTCAGTTCGCGGTCATTGCTAAGAACACCGCAAGCACGAGGAACCGGCGATGCCACTGGAGCCTGATGAATATGAAGAGCTGTTCGCTCGGCCAGAATCAGCTTCCACTGAAGGTGGGGACGTTGATCTTGATTGTCTGATCGTCGGCGCCGGCCCCGCTGGATTGACCGCTGCCGTTTACCTGAGTCGTTTCCACCGGCAGGTCCTGGTCGCCGACGGTGGGCGCAGCCGTGCGAGTCTCATTCCACGTTCCCATAACTATCCGGGTTTTCCACCGGGCATTTCCGGCACGGACTTGCTCGCCCGGCTGCGAGAGCAGGCGTTGCGTTACGGCGCGATCATCGAATCAGGGAGGGTCAAGCGCCTGCTCAAGCACCGTGCAGGTTTTGTTGCGCAACTCAACGGCCGTGAACTGGTTGCGCGTCGCGTGGTGCTGGCGACCGGAATCGTCGACACGCTGCCACACATGGAGCGGCCTTACGATGCGGTTGCGCAATCGGTGATCCGACTTTGCGCGATCTGTGATGGTTACGAAGTCAACGGCGATAACGTCGCGGTTTATGGCGAGGCGAGCTGTGCGATCAATCATGGATTGTTTTTGCGAAACTTCACTGACCGGGTAACGGTATTGATTCATGGAGATAGCCAGGCTTGCGAAGAAGCCGTTGCGGTAGCGAGGCATGCCGGTATTTGCTTGGTAGCCGATCGTGTCGAGCATATAGAGGCTGGCAGCGATCAAGTCCAGGTTGAAACGTGCAAGGGCGAAAGCCTCTGCTTCGACATTGTGTATCCGTGTCTGGGTTCGCAAATGTGCTCCGAACTCGCGGTGCAACTCGGTGCCGAAACCGACGAGCAAGGTGCGCTGGTCGTCGACGAGCACCAGCGCACCTGCGTAGAAGGTCTGTATGCGGTTGGAGACGTGGTCAATTCGCTCAAGCAGATCAGTGTCGCTACTGGCCAGGCGGCCATATGTGCGACGGCGGTGCATAACAGCCTGGAAGTGCGTTTATGGGATCGAGCGCGTGACAAGAAGATGCCTTTCGATTCGGCTTGAGCTTGCACCAGGCGGCGCTACTTGGTCGCTGGGAATCTCGTCGGTTCCACTCGACAGCCAACCGGAACACCGACGCACCTTGGCGTATCTACCGACAACACAATCGGAGCGCCTGGCAGTGGATGTGTACAGGATAGAGTTCGAAAACGACCGTTGGACACTTTATAAATCCCATGGCTACAAACCGATCCTGCAGGCTGACAGTCAAGGTGAGTTGATCGACCATGTGCTTGCCTTGACGCGGGGGGAGGGTGTCGTGATTCGATTCATGGGGAACAGCGGCCTGCGAGAGTTGAGGCTGGGGAACGTGCGGGACGACTGACCGTAGAACCACGTATTGATTGAACTGCCAGCGCCCTGGTGTGCCCAACCTGTTATCAACGAGAGGGCAAACCCATGACCGACGAGAAGAAAAACGAACAACCCAAGGACGACACGCCCGCCCACTCCACCGAGCAGGAGCGTGAGCGTCTGAAGGACTTCAACAAAGATGGTATTCCACCGGGGTCCTCATGATCGGCCTCGGGAGTTGCGCACTGCCTAAGTGCGGATTTATATACCGTTAGACGGAGACTGGCGGCGCAAACGTTCTCAGCGCCGCCAGCACAACTTACCGATTATTCCACCATGCAAATCCAATGATGATCCTCCCTGTAAGGCGCTCGGATAAATGCCACGTCGGATACCAGCACCATCCCACGCTTCTGAAGTGCTTCGGTCAGTTGTACGAGTGTCTCTGCTTCGATAGTCATCGCTGTTACCTCGTCAGATTACTGCGTTCATAATTGTTGACCGAGCGCCTTGACGGGTAATTCATTTTTTCTAACGAGCTGATCGTAGAGCCTGAGCGTTTTTCCAGGTCTTGCTGCGAACTAAAGATGTCGCTGGCTCTACCGACATAGTGGAAACCTGACATCGAATGGCCTCGCTGTGCAGGCAAACAGTTCGCGCAAATGAGCGTGTGTTTCGATTTTGGCGCCACCATGGAAGATTTTCAGTGAAAAAGCTTTACCCCTTGTTTTTCGCAGCCCTATCTTTGGGCGCTCATGCAGTGCAAGTAGCAGATTCTGCGGTGGGTGCATCGGCAAAGGCCGATCATACGGCTCTTTTAGGAACTTGGGCGATGAGCCCTCTACGCAACGGTATTGCCAACGTGGCAAACTACTTGCCGGATGGAACAGTGGCATTGCATTCGTTTAACTGCAATGAGCCCAACGCCAGAGGGGAGGTCGAGGTATCCAAGTACACCTTGGCCGATGACGGTAAGTCGATCCATATCGAGTCGCCAAACGATACCTTCGACCTTGAGGTTATTTCGTTGACGCCGAATACCATGCGCCTGGGTATGGTGTTGTCCGGCAATCCTCTGATCTTTAGCTATCGAAAGGTGCAAAAGATCGCGCCATTGTGCGATTCGTATGTCATTGACCGGGAAGCAGAAGCCAAAAAGTCGCCGTACCAAGAGGCTGATTTTGCTCCAGCGCCTACTTTGCCCTCGCACGCCGACCTGAACCGATACATCGGTCGGTGGGCAAGCGAGCGAGGAGATATTCAATTTGAGATCCGCAGGGACAAAGGCGGTGAAGCTTATCTCTATAACTCAGACAGCGAAAATTGGGTCTACCTGTTCAACGGCGTCAGTTGGGAAGCTGACGGCCTCCACTTCACCGCGTTCGCCTACAGCAATAAGCCAGACCTTTATGATCACCCGTATCATAAATCCAGGATACCGCATGTGATTGCTATCAATGAGGACGGTACGCTAAAGCAAATATACTTCATCAGAGGAACCCATCGCTTCGAGACCACACTTTTCCGCAAGGCCGACAAATAAGCTCACGTCTAAGGCTCCCGGAGACGAAGCGCAATCATTGGCCCAGGTAGCCGCCAGGACGAATTGCTTTCTAAGACGCTCAGACTGGGCAGGATTGATCCGGTCAGCGTCTAAGCCGTCGGATGGAGGTCCACCTGAATGAATAAGCCCCGCAGCAATGCAGGGCTTATTCGTTACTTCTTCAATTGCCTGCGAACATCATCGGCCACCGGCCCAACAGCCTTGACCGCTGCCTTGAGCTGCTCTTCGGTCACGCCGAATTCTTTCGCCCAGTATCTCAATTCCCAGTCTTCGGAAGTGTTGATGCGGTTCCGGTCCTGGGGCCCGCGATTGCTCAAGTCGTCAGCCATTGTCGAGTTCCTATGAAAGGCCTGGTAACGCCAGGCGACACTCAATGGACCATCAGGCGGGGCTGTTTGCGTCATTTTTATAGGGCGCTGCGGCTGAGCCGGTAATCAGAGACGCATGCCTTTGAGCGGATTCCAGCCTTGCTCGCCCTTGATTTCCTTCAGGTAGTACGCATAGTTGGTCATGAGCGCATACATCATCGACATGGCGATGTTCAGACCCATGCTCAACGGCCGCGGAAATTCCATGCCGATGATGGCGAAAATCACGCTCAATACGATGTTGATCGCCAGGAAGATTCCGAGCAGCGCCAGGTTCTTCTTCCACAGGCCCAAGACAAACAGGTAGATAGGACCGAAGAAAAACGCGATCACGTTGGCGTTGATCAGGATTTTCTTTTTGAAGTCCGGCAGGCTCTTGACGGCTTCCTTGTAGCGCGGGTCGTTTGGCGCGCCATAGGTATCAAAGAAGTCGAAACGTTCCTGCCATTTGGCGCTGTATTTTCCGCTGCTTTGTATTTGTTCAGTCGTGCTCATTTTTCGCTGCTCCTGGTGTTCCATCAAAGAGATCGTTCTTCCGAGAATCCTGCGCTGTTTTTCCTGGTCTTTTGGCTAATGCGCTTTTGCTGCCCGCTTTATAAGCGTTCGCGCGCAAAAAAACCGCAACAGTTGCTTAAATGGCTTTCTGATCTGTGATGGGCATCACGCTGGTCTTGCGAGGGCAGGCGGGAAGTTCACGACGGCGCTGGAAACTGCAAAGGCAGGTCATCCCGAATCGCCCGCTCAATCAAACGGGCGACGGGTTTCATCCAACATTCAGGACGCACTCAGAGCATGGCATCTGCAAAAGCGTGGTCTGGGACGATTGTCAGAAAGTGCAGCGGCATCTGCTGTTCCGTGTGCGTCACTGGCAACTCAAGACTGCCAACTATCTGGCTTTGAAGCGCGCTCAACCGCATCGACTCTTCTTCCTTTAATTTTGCCATTCTCGCGTGGTTCGCTGCGATTTCATTGAGAGTTGACACGGTACATCTCCGGTGGCTGACCAAGCGTTTAGAATTTGCTGCCGCGACAGAAAGACGTCGTCCTGCGCTGCGTACAAGGTCCGCTGCAAACCTTGAGCCAGACGGGCCCGTGTCATGTGCACGACTTGTCACAGGCGACCAGTGGCAAGTTTCGGCGCCTGTCGGGGCGGCAGCGTTCCAACCATGCCTCAGGAATAAGTCACTGATACGACAAAACCGGGTCAATTGCCGCCTGATTGCTTAGTTCAGGGCGGCACCGGGTGCAGGTAACCGACACGCAGCGTGATATGGAACTAATATCACCGTTAGTCTCTATATCTTTACAGGGACTATTCCCTTTCTGAGAGTACTGCCATGTTCAAATCGCGCTCGTTGATTGCTGCAGTAACCTGTTTTGCCTTGGCGGCGGGCCCTGGCCTTGCTGTCGCGGACCCGGGCAATGGCAAGGGAAACGCTCAATTCGATCAAGGTCAGGGACAAGGAGGCAAGGGCGG
Source organism: Pseudomonas sp. R1-15 (assembly GCF_051132085.1). Classification (NCBI taxonomy): domain Bacteria; kingdom Pseudomonadati; phylum Pseudomonadota; class Gammaproteobacteria; order Pseudomonadales; family Pseudomonadaceae; genus Pseudomonas; species Pseudomonas sp. R1-15. The sequence goes on from NZ_CP071660.1 coordinate 2,005,983, forward strand.
GCAGGGCAACAAGGGCGGCCAGGGTAATGCTGGCAATAAGGGTAACCAGGGCAATGCTGGCAATAAAGGCAACCAGGGAGGCAAAGGCAACCAGGGCGGTGGCGGCAGCGATTGGCATAATGGGCCGAGCATCGACCGTGGCGGTGTTCTGGGTGTGATTGGCGGTTATCGCGATTACTGGAGCCCAGGCCCGGCATTGCCGCCGGGTATCCAGAAGAACCTCGCCCGGGGCAAGCCGCTGCCACCCGGCATCGCCAAGAAGCTCGACGGACGTTTGCTGGGACACCTGCCGCGCTATGACGGTTACGAATGGCAGCAGGTTGGTACCGACCTGATTCTGGTGGCGATCGCCAGCGGCATCATTTACGAAGTGCTCAACGGTGCCTTCGACTGACCTGTTGCTTGAGTGGAATGGCAACCGCTTCGGAGTACCAGGCAGATAAGCGAAACTTCTGTGGGAGCGAGCCTGCTCGCGAAAGCGGAGTGTCATTCAACGTTGATGTTGGCTGTCCCGACGCCTTCGCGAGCAGGCTCGCTCCCACATTTTCCGAGTTGTTCTCAGATTTCGCATCCACTACAGATCCCCGGTGGGAGCGAGCCTGCTCGCGAAAGCGGAGTGTCATTCAACGTTGATGTTGGCTGTCCCGACGCCTTCGCGAGCAGGCTCGCTCCCACATTTTCCGAGTTGTTCTCAGATTTCGCATCCACTACAGATCCCCGGTGGGAGCGAGCCTGCTCGCGAAAGCGGAGTGTCATTCAACGTTGATGTTGGCTGTCCCGACGCCTTCGCGAGCAGGCTCGCTCCCACATTTTTTCTGCGTTGTTCTCAGGTTTCACATTCACCCCAGGCCCCCTGTGGGAGCGAGCTTGCTCGCGAAAGCGGTGTGTCAGTCACCGTTGATGCCGACTGATCCGACGTTTTCCAACTGCCGCAGGCGTTTGTACAAGGTATTGCGGCTGACGCCGAGGCGTCGTGCCAGGTGGGAAATGTTGCCGCCGACGGCCTGCAACTGGCGGTTCAGGTCTTCGGCGTCGTTCAGGTCTACTGCCAGCGGTTCCGGTGTTTCCACCGGCTCCATTTCCAGGTCGACAAAAAAATCATCGGGCAGATGTTCCGGGCGGATCGGTTGTTCTTCGGCCATTGCCAGGGCCACTTGCAGCACGCTGCTGACTTGCCGCAGGTTGCCCGGCCAGGGGTGGCGTTCGAACAGCTCCAGGACTTCGCGGCTCAGGCCGGCCCATTGGGTCGGCTCGCGGTGGTGTTCCCAGAGGCGGTTGAACAGCGCCTGCTTGTCGCTGCGTTCGCGCAGGGGCGGCAATTCGAGGGTCAGACCGCCGATGCGGTAGTAGAGGTCTTCACGAAATCGCCCCAGTTGCACCTGTTCGCGCAGCGAGCGGTTGGTGGCTGAGATGATGCGGATGTCCACCGGGAACAGCTCGGCGCTGCCCACCGGTTGCACGCAGCGTTCCTGCAAGACCCGCAGCAAGCGGGCCTGGGTCGGTAGCGGCATGTCGCCGATCTCATCAAGGAACAACGTGCCGCGATCGGCCTTGCGGATCAGGCCGATGCTGCCCTTCTGGTTGGCGCCGGTGAAGGCACCTTTTTCATAACCGAACAATTCCGACTCGACCAACTCGGCGGGAATCGCCGCGCAGTTGACTGCGATAAACGCCTGCTTGCAACGCGAACTGGCCTGGTGCAAAGCCTTGACGAAGACTTCCTTGCCGACGCCGGTCTCGCCGTGGATCAGCAGCGGAATGTCTTTCTCCAACAGGCGCTCGGCCTGGCGCACAGCTTTTTCCACCCTGCTGTCACCGAAGTGCAGGGTGTTGAGGCTGATGGTGGTATTGGCAGGGGCGGGCGCTGGCGAGGGCGTCGTTTCGGCAAAGATGCGCGGCTTGACCGACACCTGCTTCGGCCGCTTGAGCAGGCACTGGAACCGATTGCGCCCGGACGCCTGCAAGGCGAACGGCAGGCCGTCGGGCTGGTTGAGCAATTCCATCAGCGAGACCTTGAACAGGCTTTCGATGCTCACCCGTGACAGGCTGAGGCCCAACAGGTTGTCGGCGCGGCGGTTGGCCGAGAGCACCTGGCCGCTCTCATCGAAAATCAACAGCCCGGCCCATTGGCTGTCGAGGTTGTTCAGTCCGGTGTTGAACGTGAGTTGAAAGTGTTCACCGCGAAACAGATTAAGGATCAGCCGGTTCTCCACCGTCTGGCTCATCATCTTGACCATGCCCAGGGTGTGGGACGGCGGCAGGTAGCTGTCGCTGGAGACGTCCAGCACCGCGATGACCTTGCGCTCGGCATCGAAGATCGGCGCGGCGGAGCCGGTCATGAAGCGGTTGGCCTTGAGGAAATGTTCATCGTGTTCGATGTGCACCGCCTGTTCACAGGCCAGCGCGGTGCCGATGGCGTTGGTGCCGGTGCAGCGCTCCATCCAGCTCGCTCCGGGGCTGAAACCATGGGCCAGCTTCGGTTCGATGAAGCGCTGGGTGCCCCAGGAGGTCAGCACCTGGCCCTGGTTGTCGGCCAGCATGATCAGGCAATTGGAATTGCTCAGGATGTTCTCGTAGTACGGCAGGACTTCCTGGTGGGTGGTCTGCACCAGCGAATGCTGGCTTTCCAGTAACTGGGCGATGCCCTCGGCCGGCAATGGGTCGAACGCCGGTACGCTCTGGTGATTGAGGCCAAAGGCGCGGCAACGGGACCAGGAAGCCTGAATGATGGCCTCGTGGGACAAGGCAGGAGCAGGTGCGGCCATGGGGCACTCTCGCAGGTGCTGTTTTTATTGTTGTGGCAAGTCTCGCACAGAGTCCTTGTGCTGGGGCAGGCCTGAATATCAATCCATACACGGATCCTGTGGAAGATTCTGTGGGAGCGAGCTTGCTCGCGATGGCGGTGTGTCAGTCACATCAATGCAACTGATCCACCGCCATCGCGAGCAAGCTCGCTCCCACAAGGACTATCGTCAGGCCGGCAGATAGCGTTCATTCAGTGTTGTTCAAAATTGTTCATTGTCAACCGGCTCACTGTTCAATTGTTCATTCCTGATTGTTCACTTCTGTTCAGCAATGAACGCCAGTTTTACCGTCAAAAAAAGAAAGCCAAGCATAATCAACAGCTTGTGATTTCTGGCACGGCTTTCGCTTTTGCACTCAGGTCGCTTGACTCCAAATAATAAAAAGGCCGAGCCATGTCATTACAGCTTGAGCACATCTGTCGCACCGTCGAAGGCCAGACCTGGATCGACGATGCCAATCTGAGTTTCGAACCCGGATCCTTCAACGTTCTGCTGGGCCGCACGCTGTCCGGCAAGACCAGCCTGATGCGCCTGATGGCCGGTCTGGACAAGCCCGACAGCGGCCGCATCCTGATGAACGGCGTGGATGTCACCAAGCGGCCGGTGCGGCTGCGCAATGTGTCGATGGTGTACCAGCAGTTCATCAACTACCCGACCATGACCGTATTCGAAAATATCGCCTCGCCGCTGCGCCAGGCCGGTATTTCCGAGGAAATTATCCAGGGCAAGGTCCTGGAAACCGCGAAGATGCTGCGGATCGAAAAATTCCTCAAGCGTCATCCGCTGGAGCTGTCCGGTGGTCAGCAGCAACGGACCGCCATGGCCCGTGCGCTGGTCAAGGACGCCGAACTGATCCTGTTCGACGAGCCGCTGGTGAACCTCGACTACAAGCTGCGTGAAGAACTGCGCCAGGAAATGCGCGAGCTGTTCCAGGCTCGTCACACCATCGCCGTCTACGCCACCACCGAGCCGAACGAAGCGTTGGCCCTGGGTGGCACCACGACGATCCTGCATGAGGGCCGGGTGATCCAGAGCGGCAAGTCGTCGTCCGTTTATCACCAACCGCAAACCGTGCTGGCCGCCGAGCTGTTTTCCGAACCACCGATCAATCTCATGCCGGGACGCATTGCCGGCAATGAAGTCAGCTTCGCCAACTTCGTGCACTTTCCGCTGAACGTCGACCTGCGTCCGGTGGGCGAGGGCGAGTTCCGTTTCGGCGTGCGTCCCAGCCATATCTCCCTGGTGCCGAGCAACGATGACGACCTGGAACTGGCGGTGACCGTCGAGGTGGCCGAGATCAGCGGTTCCGAGACCTTCCTGCACGTGCGCAACGAACACTTCCTGCTGGTCCTGCATTTGCCCGGCGTGCACGAATACGACGTCGACGCGCCGATCCGCATCTACATCCCGACCCACAAACTGTTTGTCTTCGATGCCCAGGGCAAGCTCGTCCAAGCCCCAGGGCAACGTATCGCGAGGGTTGCCTGATGGCCGAAATTCGTTTGCAGAACCTCGCCCACAGCTACACCAGCACCCCGGCGGGCCCCGAGGACTACGCGATCCGCGAGATGAACCACATCTGGGAGCAGGGCGGCGCCTATGCGCTGCTCGGGCCTTCGGGTTGCGGCAAGTCGACCTTGCTCAACATCATTTCCGGCTTGCTCAGCCCTTCCGAAGGGCAGGTGATGTTCGACAGCAAAGTCGTCAACGAACTGTCCCCGGAGCGGCGCAACATCGCCCAGGTGTTCCAGTTTCCGGTGGTCTACGACACCATGACGGTGTTCGACAACCTGGCGTTCCCGCTGCGCAACCAGGGCATGGCCGAGGCGCGGATCCACACCAAGGTGCAGGAAATCGCCGAGGTTCTCGACCTGCAGAGCCTTCTGGACAAGAAGGCCCGCAACCTCACCGCCGATGAAAAACAGAAAGTCTCCATGGGCCGTGGGCTGGTGCGCGACGATGTCTCGGCGATCCTGTTCGACGAGCCGCTGACGGTGATCGATCCGCACCTGAAATGGAAACTGCGGCGCAAGCTCAAGCAGATCCACGAGCAGTTCAACATCACCATGGTCTACGTCACCCACGACCAGTTGGAGGCCTCCACCTTCGCCGACAAGATCGCGGTGATGTACGGCGGCCAGATCGTGCAGTTCGGCACACCGCGCGAACTGTTCGAGCGTCCGAGCCACACCTTCGTCGGCTACTTCATCGGCAGCCCCGGCATGAACCTGATCGAGGTCCAGGCGCAGCCCGGTGGCGTCGGTTTCGCCTCGACCCACTTGCCGCTGTCCGAAACCCTGCAGCGGCGTGTCGCCGACGCGCAAGGCAAGAGCCTGAAGGTCGGCATCCGCCCGGAATTCGTGCATGTCTGGGACGGCCCTTACGACGACGCGATGCGGGCTGACGTGGTGCACGTCGAAGACCTCGGCACCTACAAGATCCTGACCCTCAACCTTGATGGCGCACCGCTGAAGGTCCGCCTCGCCGAAGACAAGCCTGTGCCGGAAGGCACCGCGTATATCAGTTTTCCGGGTCAATGGCTGATGGTCTATGCCGATGAATATCTGCTTGAATCCGCAGGCGAGGTACAGCCATGAACAAGGTGCAGAACAACAAGGCCTGGTGGCTGGTGTTGCCGGTGTTCCTGCTGGTGGCCTTCAGTGCCGTGATCCCGATGATGACCGTGGTCAACTATTCGGTGCAGGACATCTTCGACCAGTCCAGCCGCTACTTCGTCGGCGCCGACTGGTACAGGCAGGTGCTGCTCGACCCACGGCTGCACGATTCGCTGTTGCGTCAGTTCATCTACTCGGCGTGTGTCCTGCTGATTGAAATTCCGCTGGGCATCGCCATCGCCCTGACCATGCCGACCAAGGGCAAGTGGTCGTCCCTGGTGCTGATCATCCTGGCGATTCCGTTGCTGATTCCGTGGAACGTGGTGGGTACCATCTGGCAGATTTTCGGGCGCGCCGACATTGGCCTGCTGGGCTCGACGCTCAACGCCATGGGCATCAACTACAACTACGCGGCCAACACCATGGACGCGTGGGTCACGGTGCTGGTGATGGACGTCTGGCACTGGACTTCGCTGGTGGCGCTGCTGTGCTATTCGGGGCTGCGGGCGATTCCGGACGTCTATTATCAAGCGGCGCGAATCGACCGGGCGTCGAACTGGGCGGTGTTCCGGCACATCCAGTTGCCGAAGATGAAGAGCGTGCTGCTGATCGCGGTGATGCTGCGCTTCATGGACAGCTTCATGATCTACACCGAGCCGTTCGTCCTCACCGGCGGCGGGCCGGGGAACGCCACGACATTCCTCAGCCAGACCCTGACGCAGATGGCTATCGGTCAATTCGACCTGGGCCCCGCGGCGGCGTTTTCCCTGGTGTACTTCCTGATCATTCTGTTGGTGTCCTGGCTGTTCTATACCGCCATGACGCACTCCGACGCCAACCGTTGAGGCCCGCACAATGAGCAAGAGAAAGCTGATACCGCTTTTGATCTACATCCTGTTCCTGCTGGTGCCCATCTACTGGCTGCTGAACATGTCGTTCAAGAGCAACACTGAAATCCTCGGCGGCCTGACGCTGTGGCCACAGGATTTCACCTTCCAGAACTACAAAGTGATCTTCACCGATCCGAGCTGGTATACCGGTTACCTCAACTCGCTGTACTACGTGAGCCTGAACACGGTGATTTCCCTGGCGGTCGCGCTGCCGGCGGCCTATGCGTTCTCGCGCTACCGCTTTCTTGGCGACAAGCACCTGTTCTTCTGGTTGCTGACCAACCGCATGGCGCCACCGGCGGTGTTCCTGTTGCCGTTCTTCCAGCTGTACTCGTCCATCGGCCTGTTCGACACCCACATCGCCGTGGCTTTGGCCCACTGTCTGTTCAACGTGCCGTTGGCGGTGTGGATCCTCGAAGGCTTCATGTCCGGCGTGCCGAAAGAAATTGACGAGACCGCCTACATTGACGGCTACAGTTTCCCCAAGTTTTTCGCCAAGATCTTTATCCCGTTGATCGGGTCCGGCATCGGCGTCACGGCGTTTTTCTGCTTCATGTTCTCCTGGGTCGAGCTGTTGCTGGCCCGGACACTGACCTCGGTGAATGCCAAGCCGATCGCGGCGGTCATGACCCGCACGGTGTCGGCGTCCGGTATTGACTGGGGCGTGCTGGCAGCGGCAGGGGTCTTGACCATCCTGCCGGGCATGCTGGTGATCTGGTTCGTTCGCAACCACGTGGCCAAGGGCTTTGCCCTGGGCCGGGTCTGAGGAGTCGATGATGGAATGGATGAACTGGACCGCCCCGACGGCGACGTTTTTTGGGGTCATTGCCTTGCTGCTGGCGGGCATGACGACATGGGAATTGCGTTCGCCGAGTATCCCTCGGCGTGGTTTCCTGCCGATTGCCACGACCCGTGGCGATCGGTTGTTTATCGGTCTTCTCGGTAGCGCCTACCTGCACCTGCTGGTGATCGGCGTTACCGACTGGAGCATCTGGATAGCGTTCGCGTTGTCTCTGGTGTGGCTGTTGGCAGTGATGCGGTGGGGCTAATCGCGACAACTTGACGATCAAGCTCTTAAACCCAAACAGGAGGTCTCTATGTTCGATAAAAACAATAAGCTGCGACATAGCGTTTCATTGGCAGCCATGCTGGCACTCAGCGGGCTGAGCGCTACGGCCTGGGCCGACGCCTATGAAGACGCCGCGAAAAAATGGATCGGCAGCGAATTCAAGCCGTCGACCCTGACAGCCGAGCAGCAGCTCGAAGAACTGAAGTGGTTCATCAAGGCCGCCGAGCCATTTCGCGGGATGAAAATCAACGTGGTCTCGGAGACCATCGCTACCCACGAATATGAATCCAAGGTACTGGCCAAGGCTTTTAACGAAATCACCGGGATCCAGCTGACCCACGACCTGCTCCAGGAAGGCGACGTGGTGGAGAAGCTGCAGACCCAGATGCAGTCCGACAAGAACATCTACGACGGCTGGGTCAATGACTCGGACCTGATCGGCACGCACTTTCGCTACGGCAAGACCGAGTCGATCACCGACCTGATGGCCAACGAAGGCAAGAATTTCACCTCGCCGACCCTCGACCTCAAGGACTTCATCGGCATCTCCTTCACCACCGCGCCGGACGGCAAGGTCTATCAACTGCCCGACCAGCAGTTCGCCAACCTCTACTGGTTCCGCGCCGACTGGTTCGAGCGTGCGGACCTGAAGGCCAAGTTCAAGGAAAAATACGGCTACGAGCTGGGCGTACCGGTGAACTGGTCGGCCTATGAAGACATCGCCAAGTTCTTCTCCGAAGACGTCAAGGAGATCGATGGCAAGCGCGTCTATGGCCACATGGACTACGGCAAGAAAGACCCGTCCCTGGGCTGGCGCTTCACCGATGCCTGGTTCTCCATGGCCGGCGGCGGTGACAAGGGCCTGCCTAACGGCTTGCCAGTGGACGAGTGGGGCATTCGCGTCGAAGACTGCCATCCGGTCGGCTCCAGCGTCACCCGTGGCGGCGACACCAACGGCCCGGCCGCCGTGTTCGCCACCACCAAGTACGTCGACTGGATGAAAAAATACGCGCCACCGGAAGCGGCGGGCATGACCTTCTCCGAGTCCGGTCCGGTGCCGTCCCAAGGCAACATCGCCCAGCAGATTTTCTGGTACACCGCTTTCACCGCCGACATGACCAAGCCGGGCCTGCCAGTGATGAACGCCGACGGCACGCCGAAATGGCGCATGGCGCCGTCGCCACGCGGTCCGTATTGGGAAGAGGGCATGAAGCTGGGCTATCAGGACGTGGGCTCCTGGACCTTCATGAAGTCGACGCCTGAGAAACAGCGCCTCGCGGCCTGGCTCTACGCGCAGTTCGTGACATCCAAGACCGTGTCGCTGAAGAAGACCATCGTTGGCCTGACGCCGATTCGCGAATCGGACATCAACTCCCAGGCGATGACCGACCTGGCGCCGAAACTTGGTGGCCTGGTGGAGTTCTATCGCAGCCCGGCCCGTGTGCAATGGTCGCCAACCGGGACCAACGTGCCGGACTATCCACGCCTGGCGCAACTGTGGTGGAGCCACATCGCCGAAGCGGCCAGTGGCGAGAAAACCCCGCAACAGGCTCTCGACGGGCTGGCCAAGGATCAGGACGCGATCATGACGCGTCTGGAACGCTCCAAGGCCCAGGCCACCTGCGCACCTAAGATGAACCCTGAGCGCGACGCGCAATACTGGTTCGATCAACCGGGCGCACCGAAGCCGAAACTGGCGAACGAGAAGCCTAAAGGCGAGACGGTCAACTATGCCGAATTGCTGAAATCGTGGGAGGCGGCGCGTAAGTAACGCTTCAACCAAAAAACAACGGCACCGAAAGGTGCCGCTTTTTTTTTGCGGAGAATTCGAACTGGACACCATCCCCTGTGGGAGCGAGCTTGCTCGCGATGACGGTGGCCCATTCAATTTGGATGCGAACTGAGCCACCGCTATCGCGAGCAAGCTCGCTCCCACAGGGGTCGCTTCCAGAGAGGGATGATGGTTTAACCGGCCTTGACCGGGCTTGCCTGGGCGTTTCCGGCCACCGGGGTCGGGCGGGCGCTCATCAACGCATCCAACGCCTGCCGATACGTGCGGCCCGCCAGGCTCATGCTGTTGTTATGCGTGGCGCCCGGCACCAACAACAAACGCTTCGGTTCCCGGGCGGCATTAAACAGCTGCTCGCTGAAGCGTGGTGGTACGTAGCGGTCGGCGGCGCCGTGGACGATCAGCAGCGGCATGTTGATCTCGCCGATCTTGTCGATGGAATCGAACTTCTGCGACAGCAGCCAGCGTACCGGCAGGGAAGTGTTGGCCATGGCGGTGGCGACATCGCCCAGGGACGTGAAGGTCGATTCGATGACCAGGCCTCGGGCGGGCACGGTGGTGCCATTTTTTGCCGCCTCCTGACCCAGCTCCGCCGCAAGATCCACCGCGACGGCACCGCCGAGGGAATGGCCGTAGATCAGGCGCAGGGCCGGGTCAGGTTGCAGCACCGCAAGACGTTCCCAGGCGATTCTTGCATCCTCGTACACGCTGGCTTCAGAGGGCAGTCCCCCTTGGCTTTTGCCAAAGCCACGGTAATCGATCGCCATGACCGAATAGCCCAGCGCCCGCAATTGCTGGATGCGAAACAGCTGGCCGGTCAGGTTCCAGCGCACGCCGTGCAGGTACAGGATGGCGGGCGCGTTCTTGCGTTCGGCCGGCCACCACCAGCCGTGGATATTTTCCCCGGCCTTGAAGCTCTTGGGCTTGAGGTCGAACTCCTGCACACCGCTGGGAAGGCCACTGAACCAGCTCGCCGTCCCCGGCTCGATGCGAAACACCAGCTCGCGTTCCTTGTGCTGCAACACCGCGCAGCCCACCGGCAGGCCGACCACCATCGCGGCCATGAACAACCAGGCCAGCCAGCGTTGCCTGAGGCGAGAAAGTAAGGATGAAGGCATCGACGCGATTCGCTACTCGGGGACAGAAGCTGCGTTTTAGCAGATTCCTCGGAGGGCGCGCAGGGATTTCGGACGGTTTGCCTGTGATGCGGGAGCGGCCCCAGGGCTGCGGGCAGGCATCGATCTTTTGCGACTGCTGCGCAGTCGAGCGGGAGCAAGCTCCCTCGCCACGAGGGTTTCATTGCCTTCAGATTGTGGTGCAACCCGATCGAACTCTCGCCGTTTCGCCCCACTCGAAATTCAATACTCAACCCTGTCGAGGACGATGTCATGACGAGCGAACATTCGAAAACAGCCAGCCAAGTCGGCAACAATGCGCCAGCGAAGGATGCTGCCGGCGACCCGGTGGACGTCGTGGAGCGCGATGTGCGCCACCCGGATCCAGCCACTGACAAAGTCGACAAGACGATCACGCCCAAGTCGATCAAGAGCCATGAGCAGGACGCTGAAAAATTGCGCGACAAGGTCGGGCAGGTGGAGAAAAAGCTCGGCCGCTGAGTGGCGACTGTCATTCGTCAGAAGCCCGCTTTGCATCGCTGGAAATTGTCCCATCCGTGTGCCTTACTCCCTGTTCCTTAGGGGGAGGGCAACGGGATGCGACGTAGAAGCGCAGCGTATTGGCTGTGGGTGAACCGTCGGCTGGCGGGGCGCAACCACGAAGAGGTCCTGGAGGACGGCACGCAGGTCGAGGTCCAGGCGCGGATCAACCAGCAGAGCGTGACGCAACTTTTCATCTGTGTTTATCGGCCGAACGGATCCGTCTGGGTCGAAGAATTCCATGATCGCGCGTTGCGCGAACCGTTGTGCCAAGCGCTCGAGTGGGGCTTGGCCCGGGCCGGGGACATCGTCGCCGGTAGCGGATGTTTCAAGGCGCCCCACAAGATCCAGATGACCCTTGGGCCATTGATCCGGGACGAATGCACCCTGGCCCTGAGGCGCATGGACATGAGCGATGAAGAGCGCCGCAACCTCAGGATCCGGGATGCCTGGGCAGAGTACGTCCACGCCAAGGAAGCGATGCTGGCGCTGATGCGTTCGGCCCGGGTCGAGGCCGACGTCTGGGAGACGCAGAAGCGTCGGCTGTGCGAAGCCATCGATCGGCGGGCCTCCCTGGCCCGAGCGTGCCTGGGCAATTGAGGAAAGCGGAGCACCGTTATCCCTGTGGGAGCGAGCCTGCTCGCGAAGGCGCCCGGTGAGTCGACATCATCATTGACTTATGCTCCGCTTTCGCGAGCAGGCTCGCTCCCACAGGGCCTGCGGCAAACCAGCCTTTGGTGGGTCGGGTCAGTACAGATCCCCCAACTCAACTCGCTCAAACTCCCGCCCACTCTCGCCATACCCCACCTTCGGCACCCCCGCCAGGCGCCTGTGCAGCACTTGGGTCAGCGAGTTGTCGAGGGCCAGGCTGGCGTCGCCAAAATCCCCGTCCAGTTGCAGCGGATGAACGATCACTTCCAGCGAACCATGCTTCGGTGGCGCCGCGTGATGAAGGTCCGCTGGCGTGCAGACATAATCCGCCGTTGCGCCGCAGAGCCTGCGCAGGCGGCGGTTGAGCAGGGTTTTGAAGATGCGTTTGGCCACGCTCAGGTTCGGTCCCAGGTTACGTGCCAGGCGCATGGGCACGCCCTGCCGGGCGGCGAAGCGAGCCACCAGTTCGCCGACGGGCCAGATGTTGTGTACATGCTGATGAGAGTCCAGATGGCTCGGACGCAGGCCACGGTCCAGGCAGTATTGCCACTGCGCCTGGAGTTCTTCTTCCACGGCCGCCAGATCATCCGTCCCCAGTCGCAGGCTGTAGCGCGACAGATTGAGGTCGAATTCGCCGGTTGCATTGCAGAACGTCTGCCGTGTCCTGATTGCCTGACTCAGCGGCGGTCCGTAACTGAGATTGAAATGCAGGCCGATGCGCCCTTCAAGCAGTGGGTGTCGGGCCAGCTCACACGCCTGGTCAAACCCCGGCATGTTGGCCATGGCCGTGGCGGAGCTGATCACGCCTGCCTCGAAGGCTCGTAGAATCAAGTCGTTTTCATCGAGGCTGAGCCCGAAGTCATCAGCGTTGACGATCACTTGGCGAGGCATGCGTGTCCTCCGGCTTTTTGGCAGTGGGCGACGTTGTCGCGGGCGGTTTGGCGCGGCGCTTGCCGAGCCAGGGCTTCAGGCTTTTCCATAGCCGCAGGGCGAACCCCAGGAGCAGGCCATCGGGCCGCCAGGAATAAAAACTCCAGCGCCAGTGCTCAAGTTGGCCGGTCATGCGTTCGTGCAGTTGATGGCTGGAATTCTCCAGACTGACGCGCGATGCATCGATCCACCGCCAGTTCTCGTCCAGCCCCCAGCGGATCCACTCTTCGAGCAAGACCCGACCGCTGCCCAGGTCGGCGTGCCGCGGCAGGAACGCCAGGTTGTAGTCATACAGCCGTCCCTGGTCGAGCAGGCCGAGGCGATAGCTGATGCACTCGCCGTTCAGCTCCAGCATCACCACCCGCACCAGGCCTTGGGCGGCGAGGGCGGTGAAGGCAAGGTTCATCCATTGCCGGCGCCCGGGGTCGGCGAAGATGCCGACACCTTCCTCGCCTTTCCAACTGGCCGCCTCGACTTCAGCGAGAGCCCGCAGCAGCTGCCCCATGCCGATGGCATCCGGCGTCACCCGACGTATTTCGGCACCGCAAGCGGCGATCCGCTTGCGCGCGCGGCGCAACTTGTAACGCGGATCGCCGGTGATTTCCTGATGGTCACTGTCGCTGATCAGGTGCACCGGGACCCGGCAACTGAGCCGCCGTTCGCCGGTGGAACTCTGCGCCATCCAGGCACTGAGCACGCTTTGTTCGCCGACCGGCTCGATCACTTCATTCAATTGCAGCAACGCGTGGGGCACCTGCTGGCGGATCTGCATCAGCGCCTGGCCCATGGCTTCGGCGTCCAGGCGCACCAGCAGGGCGATACGGTCAGCCAGTGGAAACCCCAAGTGATGCAACACCCGAAAGCGCAGCCCGCCGATGCGCTCGCGCCCCGCGACCAGAGGCAGGCACAGGCACAGTGTCTGGTCTTGCCAGCCCAGCAGCACATGGAGTTGCTGGTCGGGCGCGAGGGCGAATTCCGCCGCTTGCAACCAGGCCAGCGTATTGAACGGCGTAGCGTCGACCACCTGGGTCCGCAGCTCTTCATAAGCCGTTGCAGGAAACTCCGCCGCGCTCATGGAGCGACACCACTGGAACCGGATCGCCATGGACGTCAGGCCGCCGCAGCCGATGCAACCGGCCGGGCCGGTTTACGGAAAGCGTCGAGTACCGAGCCGCTGTAGAACGTGTCGCGGAAGAACCGGAAGCGACCAAACAGGCAATACACATGGGTGATCTGGCCGCGCTCCTGGAAGTCCATGCGGATGTGCATCTTGATCGCTGGGGTGTTCTCCAGGTCGCAGACATCGACCATTTTTTCGCAGCCCTTGTCCGCCATGACTTTCCATATATCGGTTTGTACATCCGCCGACAATTGGGAGCCCCAGTACGCGCGAATCATCTCGCCACCGAACTGGAAGTATTCACCCGGCTTGATCGGGAACCAGCAGCCATAGAAGTGGCGATCAAAATAGTCTCGGGTACTGGCCCAGGCGAAACCTATGGTGTCGCCCTTGTCGTCCAGGTACATCAGGCCGGTATAGCCTTCGGCGGCCAGCTCGCGCATGGTTTCGACGCGGTCGCCGAAATGCCTGGCGAAAGCGTCGGCGTTTTCGACGGTGATGAACTCGCGACGTACCGGTGGGTAGGGCCTGAGGGTATGCGGCCGCAGCGGGATTCTCACATCGTGTTCCAGCCATACCAGTTGCGAATGGAAAAACACGAAGCGACGTACCAGCAGTTTGAAAACGGAACGCAGGCCTTTTTTCTGAATGCGATCACGCAATTTTTGCAGAGCGTTCATGGAGCCTCCTGACGGATAGCGGGTTGGGGGGGAAGGGTGGCAGTCCAGCGCAGGGCAAATACGGTTTCTCCTGGCAAGAGAAATCCGACCTGGCTGGCTTTGCAGTTGAACGGGGCATTGCGGCTGATGTTGTCCGGGCCGAAATACACCAGGCTGGCGCCGGGCTGCGGGCAGCCCGCGCCCTGCAGGCTGACTTGATGGGCGCGAGTGCTTTTGTTCACGCCCAGCAGGCTGCGCTGCTGCCCGGTGGCCATGGCCAGCGCGTCGACTTCAAACGCGTCGTTGTCCAGGCGCAGCACCTGGTCGAGCCAGTGCTGCTGGATGAATTGCTGGGCCAGGCCCACTGGCTTGAGTTCGAAGCGCTGGTTCTCCAGCACTCGCACCATGCCTTTGGGGTATTGCGGCTCGTCGGCGGACTGGAACCAGTTGAGCATGTCCAGCCAGCCGTCGGCGGAGGCGTTGATCGCCACCGACGTCCACCACAGCGCGGCGTAGTGGGTTTCCTGATCGTAGGGGCTGAGGCTCGAGCCGCTGGAGATGTTGGTCTGATCCAGCAGCAAGGCCTTGCGCGGCCGGCCCTGGCTGTCCAGGCCCACCAGGTCGGCGGCCTGGCGGACGCTGTTGCGATAGACCCGGGTCGCCAGCAAGTCGCGGACCATCCATTCATGCCAGGCCAGGGCGTCGATCCGGTCGCCGGAGGTTTCCAGCAGGCGCCGTGCCCAATCGATGCCGCGCCGATCCGCCGCGTTTTCGGCCAGCGGGCCATTGGTGAACCGGGAGCTGGCCGGCATGGCGATGCGCACTCCGGCGCGGGCGTTGGCGTCGTTGGCGCGGACCTGGGCGGCCAGGCTTTCGAACATCTGCTCGAAGCTGGCGAAGTCCGGATAGTTGAGGTTCGGCTCGTCGGCGAAACTCAGGTAATGGAGGCCCTTGCCGCCCAAGGCGCGGGTCGTGTCGAGCCAGGCTTGCAAGCCGCTGTTGCTGGTCCGGTCGGCGCGCAGATCGGCCTTGCGTTGGCTGCCGGCCAAGAGGGTAATGTCCCGGGTGATGCCGAAGCGATCCTGGTACAGGCGCCGGAACGCATCTTCGTGGTCGGCCTTGGCCGCCGTGACATCGACGAAACTGTAGTAGGTGGCCGCTCGGGGCTTGAGGGTATCGATCACCGCGTAGGCGGACGGTGGCGGCAGCACATAGGGCAGGGACATGCCCAGGCTGGGGGTGGGGCCGAGCACATCGTCATGGAGGGTCAGGTGGGTTTGGCCCGGATCCTGGCGCACCGGCTGCAACTGCGCCGGGTCCTGGGCGAACAGGTTGGCGCTACCGTCGAGCCAGAACGCTACCTTGCCGTTGCCTTGCAAGTGCAGACGCCAGGTTTGCTCGACATCCGCCACCGGCAGGGCGATCTGGTCGAACTGCCAATAGGCGCGATACGGTTTGAGATTCAGCTGGAGCTGTTTGCCGTCGCCGACGCGCCGGGCTTGCAGCGCGTGCACACCGCCATGGAATTTACCCGCCAGCACTGCGCGTTCGCCGGCCGCCACCTTGAAGTACAACTCGTCGCCATCGTGGGCTTCGGCGCTGAAATGCACTTTCGCCGGGGCGAACAGGGCACGGGTGCGCGCATCGTGCTCTACCGCATAGCGGCGGAAACTGTAGCCGGGAATTTCCAGGCGATAACTGGCGGCACCAGGCCGCAGCGGCCACTGCTGCTCGCCACGGGTCTGTGCCGCCTCGACCAGGCGTTCACCGGCCAGCCGCCCCTGGCCGTCGAGCAGGTAAAGGTGTTCGGTATTGGCATCGGCCTGCCAGGCGGGCACCCAGCGCACGGTCACAGTGCTTGGCTGGTCGGTCTGCAGGTACAGGCTGCCGTCGCGAATGCCGGTCCATTGCATGGACGCGCCATGGGCCGAGGCTGCGAGGGCCAGAAGGCATAGACCGGCGCCGATTTTTCGCATGCACTCCACTGGCCCCATCGCGAGCAAGCTCGCTCCCACAGATCTACGGTGACCACAAATACCCTGCCCAACCCCGCCCCCCTGTGGGAGCGAGCCTGCTCGCGAAGAGGCCATCACCTTCAACATCACCGCCAGCTGACCCAACGCTTTCGCGAGCAGGCTCGCTCCCACAGGTGATCTACGGTGACCACAAATACCCTGCCCAACCCCGCCCCCCTGTGGGAGCGAGCCTGCTCGCGAAGAGGCCGTCACCTCCAACATCACCGCCAGCTGACCCAACGCTTTCGCGAGCAGGCTCGCTCCCACAGGTGATCTACGGTGACCACAAATACCCTGCCCAACCCCGCCCCCCTGTGGGAGCGAGCCTGCTCGCGAAGAGGCCGTCACCTCCAACATCACCGCCAGCTGACCCAACGCTTTCGCGAGCAGGCTCGCTCCCACAGGTGATCTACGGTGACCACAAATACCCTGCCCAACCCCGCCCCCCTGTGGGAGCGAGCCTGCTCGCGAAGAGGCCATCACCTTCAACATCCCAGCCAGCTGACCCAGCGCTTTCGCGAGCAGGCTCGCTCCCACAGGTGATCTGTGGTGACCACAAATATCCTGCCCAACCCCGCCCCCTTGTGGGAGCGAGCCTGCTCGCGAAGAGGCCATCACCTTCAACATCACCGCCAGCTGACCCAACGCTTTCGCGAGCAGGCTCGCTCCCACAGGTGATCTGTGGTGAATACAAATACCGTTGCCAACCCTGGACCCTGTGGGAGCGAGCTTGCTCGCGATGGCGGTCTGGCGGGCGGCGGTGTTCACGCGGATTTCCCCAGCAGCATCTGGCGCATCGGCAGCAAATCGCTGGGCAGGATGATCAGTGTCTGCCACAGCGCCACGCCGCTGAGGCGGCAGTACATGCCCAGCAGCGCCAGCGTTACCCCCAGATAGGCGACCGACGACGCGGCGGCCGCGCCGACGATGCCGTAGCGCGGTATCAGGACCAGGTTGAGCGCCAGGTTCAGCAGCGCGCCGACGCCCATCAGCAGCGACACCGTGCCGGGTCGGTCCTTGCCCAGCAGATCCAGGCGCAGGATGCTCGCATAGCAGAGCCCGAACAGCCCCGGCAGCAGCGCTAGCAGGGCCGGGTAGGCCGGTTGATAGGCGGCGCCGAACAGCGTGACGATCAACCATTCGCCAATCAGCGCCATGCCCAGGCAGGCACCGAGCATCACTGTGGCGGTCAGGCGCAAGGCCAGCGGGGTCAGGCGCTGCATGTCGCGGTCTTGCTGCAGCAGGCGTTTCATCAGCGGCGTGGTGACCGCTTCCGGCACGATCAGCAGCAGTTCGGCCGCAGCGCTGGCCATGGCGTAATGCCCCAGCGCCGTGCTGCCCAGCAGGGCGCCGATGAACAGGAAATCCGAGCGCAGCACCACTTGCTGGAACAGCAGGTCAGGATGGCTGCGGGCGCCGTAGCGCAACAGCTCGTTCTGGCCGGCGCGGTCCCACTGCAGCTCGACCGCATGATCGCGGCGCAACCACATCCAGCCGGCCAGCACCACCAGGCTCAAGCCCGCCAGCCAACTGATCAGCGCCGCCTCCAGCGCTTTGTCTTGCCACATCCAGAACAGCGCCACGAACAACAACAGCGGTGCCAGCGATTCCATCAGCCGCAACGCGTTGAACGCGCCCACGCCGCCCGAGGCATTGTGCAGCGTCAGCAGGCCACTCTTGAGCACGGTCAGCGGTACGGCCAGCAACAGCAGCCAGGCCAGCAATCCCAATTGCGTGGTGATGTCCAGCTCACCGCCAAATTCCCGCACCAGCGCCACCACCAACAAGGTCAGCAACCCGGCCAACAAACAGCCGAACACCAGCACCTGGCTGAGCAACAAGCCCATCGAGCGCTGCTGCGCCGCCTGGTAGCCGACGGCGGAATTCAGGCCACCGCTGGTGGCGGCGCTGATCAGGTCGGGCAGGGTACTGAGCAGTGCAAACAGTCCGCGCTCGCTGGGCCCGAGGATCCTTGCCAACAACACGTTACGCAGCAGGCGCAGAGCGATCATTGCCAGGCGCGTGCCCATGCTCAGTGCCAGGTGCTTGAGGTAATGGGCTCGGCTCATGAGCGGGCTCCTCGACGGATGCGCCAGGCCAGCAACTCGGGGTGGCAGGCATTGCGCTGGCTGACGCCGAAGCGTGGCAGGTTCAAGGGGTCGCCGTCGTGGCGATACAGCCCGGCCTCGGTGCCCAGGGCAAATGGAAAACCGTGGGCCGCCACCTGCTCGCGTACCCGTGCATCATGATCACCGTTGGGGTAGCAATACACCGGCAGGGGTTGCGCGCAGCCGTTTTCCAAAGCTATCCAGCTGCGGGTCAGTTCCTCGTGCAAACGCTGGTCGTCCAGCCCGGTCAGGATCGCATGGCTGGCACCGTGGGGGCCGAAGCGGATCAGGCCGGAATCTTCGAGCATGCGCACCTGGGTCCAGTCCAATGCCTGGGGTTGCGAGCCCTGCGGACAGGCCTCGGTGAGATCGCTCAGGGTTCGCGCATCGAGGGTTTTCAGGCTTTGCAGGAAATGCAACAGCGCCAGGCTGCGGCGCTCGTCGTCGATATCATCGAGCAGCACCGGCAATGGCCGGCCGACCTGCTGCAAATGCTCGATGAGCGAATGCCGCGCCAGTTGCCCATGGCTGCCCCAGAGGGTTTCGCCGATGCTTTCCCACCAGAAATGCTGGCGGCTGCCAACAAAATCGGTGGACAGGAAAATGCTCGCCGGCACCTGGTACTGGCGCAGCAGGGGAAAGGCATTCATGGCGTTGTCGCGCCAGCCATCATCGAACGTCAGGGCCACCCGCGGACGGTTCGGAACGCTTTCCGGGTCGGCCAGCAGCAAGCTCATCAACGGCACACATTCAAAATGCCGTTGCAGCCAGATCAACAGGTGTTCGAACGCGTCAGGCCCCACGCACAGCTCATTGCGATGCGGCAATTCGGCGGCGCGGTCGTTGTTCAACACCCGGTGCAACATCAGGATCACGCCGGCGCCACGCAAGGGATGGCGCCCCATCGACGTGTTCAGGTACAGCCAGCCGCCGGTGCGCTTGAAAACGTGTTTGATCGACATCGGCGTTGCTCCTTAGCGGTTCTGCTCGGGATTCCATTGGCTATAGCGGTGGCCGCGCAGAAACTGCCACAACCCGATGCTCATGCCCGCCAACGTCACCAGCACGAACGCGGCCAGGCGGAAAGGCCTGGGCAGACGGTGCCCGACGTCCAGCAACCCGATCAAGGCAATGGCGTAGCCGAGCAACTGCGCCACCAGGCTCAGGCGATAGAATCCATGCTCGCTCCACAGCCAGGCGTTGCTCAGCAACAGCGGCACCAGCAACACCGGGGCCAGGCGGCGGATCAGCTTGTGGCTGATCAAGCCAATGGCGTAGAGCCCATGGCGCAAGGGATTGAGCAGTTCCCGGCGCTGGGCCAGGCTCTGCAACCCACCGACGGTGACCCGCTGGCGCCGGCGGAACTGCTTGTCGGCTTCGTCCACGCCCTGGTCGGTCACTCGGGCGAGCGGTGCGTAGACGATCGCCTTGCCGGCCACCGGCGCACAGGTGCTGAGAAAAAAGTCATCGTTGACTTGCGCCGGTATCGCCTGGAACAACTCCCGGCGCAGGGCCAGCAGAGCACCGTCAGCGGAGACCATGCAGCCGGTGCGGCTCTCGACCCGACGCAGCCAGCCTTCGTAGTGCCGATATAGGCTGTCGCCCAGGCTCAGGCCCTTGCCGGGCACGGGGATTACCATGTGCCCGGCGCAGGCGCCGACTTCCGGGTCGGCCAGCGGCGCCAACAGATGGCCGAGGGTATCGTGGGCCCATTGATTGTCGGCGTCGGTGAACACCAGGATTTCGCCGCTGCTATGGGCCACGCCCGTGTTGAGGGCGGCAGCCTTGCCTTGGCGCGGCAAGTCGAGCACGCTGATCCGCGGATCGCTGACCTTGCGTGCGCAGGCCACCGTGTCATCGGTGGAACCGTCGCTGGCGAGGATGATTTGCAGCGAGCGCGCGCGATAATCCTGAGCCAGCAGCGTGCGCAATTTTTCTTCGATGTGCCGCGCCTCGTTGTGGGCGGCAATCACAATGCTCACGTCCATCGGCACTGCCGTGGTGTAGCGTCGTAGCGGAAACAGCGGCGCCAGCAAGGTCAGCAGCAGCGGGTAGCCGAGGTACGCGTACACCGGCAGCAACAGGCAAGACCAATAGAAAAACTCAGCCACGGGCAGGTCTCCTGACGTTCCATTGAAAAAGATTGAGCAGCAGCGCCGCGCCGGTCAGGTGCAGGCGCACCCCATGCAGGGCCCACAATTGCAAGGTCAGGCGCGGGTCGCGTTGGCTCTGGCGCAGGCTCAGAACCAGGGCCGGTAATGTGCTGATCAACAGCAGCATCAGCCCCAGGCGCGCCTGGCCCTGGAACAGCGCGACCAGCGCCACGAAATCCAGGCCCCAGGCACCGATGGACAAGGCGGGGAAGCGCAACAGCCGCAGGCTCGGCCCGTGGCTGCGCAGCAGCTGCCAGTGACTGCCCTGGCGCCACAGTTCCTTGCTCATCCACTCGCGCCAGCTGCCTTCGTAACCCCAGTGCAGGGCGAGGCTTTCGCTCACCAGCAACAACTGCGCTCCGGCCTGGCGCAGGCGCAGGGAAAAATCCTTGTCCTCACCGGTGCGCAGGGTTTCATCGAAGCCACCGACGCGATCGAACCAGGCGCGGCGCATCAGCAGATTGGCACTGGGCAGCCACTGCACCCGGTGCAGCGGACGCGACCCCGGGCGTTGGCCGCGCCGCTGCCAGGCCCGGGCGAACCACGGCGCCTGCTCGGGCGTATCCAGGTCGAGACCGAGCACATCGCCCTGGCGACCTTCGATTTCGATCAACAACCTGAGCCAGTCGGCGGGCATTTCGATGTCGGCATCGATGAACGCCAGCCAGTCGCCGCTGGCGGCCGCCGCGCCACGATTGCGCAGGGCGCCGATGTGCACGCCGGGCACGATCAGCACCCGTGCGCCCAATTCGTTGGCGATGCGCGGGCCATGGTCGTCCGAGCCGTTGTCGACCACGATCAGCTCGCACTCCAGCTGCGCCTGGCGCGCAGCTTCCTGGGCCGCCAGCAACGTGCGGCCGATGTGCCGGGCCTCGTTGTACATCGGGATCACAATGCTCACGCGTTTCATCAACGGGTCTCCTGCGGCGCGGACCGTTCGGCGTCGTAGCGCAATACGCTGGTCAAGCCCAGCATGATCCACAGCAACTTGTGGTTCGGTGCACTGAGAAACATCAGGAACAACGCCAGCGACAGGAAACTCATGCCCAGGTGCGTCAGCAGGTCCGCCTGCGCCCAGTCCCGCCGCTGGAGCCAGAGCTGGCGTGCGCGCAGCAGGTTGTAGAGACCCAGGCCGATCATGCCGACAAACATCAACCCGCCGGGAATGCCGATCTCACTGAAGATTTCCAGGTAGGTGTTATGCGCCCGGCGATACAGGTCCCCCAGTTTGCGGTTGGCCGAGAAAGCCTTGGCGTAACCGGTGGGGGCGTAGTGCAGGGGAAACGTTCCGGGACCTGAGCCGAGCAGCGGATTTTCGCGAAGCATCTGGCTGCCGACGACGATGTACGAGGCGCGACGGCCGAGGGATTCGTCCTTGTGAGCGCTGGCGCCAGCGCTGAGGATGCTCAGTGACTGGATGCGCGCCACGTAGCCGGCCGGCATCACCGCGATTGCCAGGGGAATCAGCAGCGCCAGCCCGAGCATCGCGAAGCCCAGGTGCCGTGGGCGGATGCGCGGCAGCTGCGCGCGGTAGTGATACAAGCCGATCATCAGGCTGAGCAGCAGCACCACCAGTCCCGAACGCGATTCGGTCTTGGTCATGCCGCCCAGCAGCAGGATGAAACAGCCACCCCAGAACAATCGGTGCAGCAGGTTCGGACTGCGCACCACCAGCAACAACGCCAGCGGCACGGTGAAGGCGATCAGCAGGGCGAAGGTGTTCGGATCTTCCAACAGGCCGGAAGCGCGGCCCTGATCCTGGTACCGGGCGGAGAACATCGCCAGCACGCAGGTAGTCGTGACGCTCAGGGTGACCAGCCGGCAGAACAGGTCCAGGTTCAGCTCACGGCCGATCAGCAGGGTGATCGCGAACAGCACCAGGCCCACCGCCAGTTCCCGGAAGTGGGTGGTGGAGAGGCCCGGGTTTTCCGATAGCAGCAGGCTCAGGCCATAGAACAGCATGAAGCCGATCAGCGGCTTCCAGATATTGCTGCGCAGGCGAGTGGCGGGAATCTGGTGCAGGGCCAGTTGCAACGCCAGGATCAGGATCAGCGCCAGTCCGAGGAACTTGCTGCCGGAAAAGGCGTTTTCCTTGAACAGGCCTTCGAACGGCACCAGCGCGGCAATCCCCAGCAAGCCCCAGCCGGGCTTGCGATAGAGCACGGCGACACCGACCAGGCCGAGCACCGCGCCGGGAGCCAGGTACGGATAAGGGCTGGCCAGCAACATCAGGCAAACCAGGCCCAGGAGGCTGACGATCGAGAGCGGGACAATCATGGCCGGGCCTCCCGTGCGGTGCGGATATACAGTTGCGACCAGCGTTCGGCCAGCGTGCGCAGGTCGTAGCGGTCGCGTTGGGTGCGCCGTGCGTTGTCGGCGAGGATCTGCGCCAGCGGTGGTTCGCTGAACAGCGTCTCGATCTGCCGGGCCAGCTCGTCGCTGTCCGCGGGCGCGGCGAGCAGGCCGTTGTGGCGGTCCTGCACGACATCGGGAATGCCGCCGACGCCGAACGCCACCACCGGCACTCCGGCTTGCATGGCTTCGAGCAGAATCATCGGCGTGCCCTCGGTGCGCGAGCTGATCACCAGTACATCGAGGCGGCTCCACCAGGCATTCATGTCGGTCTGGTAGCCAGGCAATTCGATGCGCGTGGGCAGCCCGGCATCGGTGATGCGCTTGAGCAGGAGCTGGCGTTCCGGGCCGTCGCCGAGCATCACCGCGTGCAGCGAAGCATGGCGCTGGCACAGCGGGATCATGGCGTCGAGAAACAGGTCCGGGCCTTTCTCGCTGCTCAAGCGGCCGACATAGCCGACCCGCCAGCGCTGCCGGTCATCGCGATGCGGCAGGGGTGTGGCGACCGCCGGCAGGCCGTTGGGAATCACGTCGAGTTTGTCCGCCTGCACGCTGGCCTGGCGGTGCAACGCCGCGATGCTTTCGGCCACGCATACCACTCGCTTGACCGAGGCGGTGCGGCACAGTTGCAGGCTCAGCCAGGTATAAAAACGCTGCTTGGTGCTGCGCGGCGTAAAGCCGTGCTGGGTAATCACCAGGGGCAGGCGCAGCAGCGTGGCCGCGGCCCAGCCGAACAACAGGCCTTTGAAGTTATGCGTGTTGATCAGCGGTCGCTCGGCGCGCCGTTGCCGCAAATGCTGCAGCAGCTCGGCCCAGTTGGCGCAGTGGCGGCAGTCGACCCCGGCCTGGCGAAAGCGCGTGATCAAGGTCGGCGGCGCCGCTAAAAACACCACTTGGTGCTGGCCGGGCGTGGCCAGGCAATGATCGAGCAGCATCCGCTCGGCCCCGTAGAAGCCGCCGCTGTCGAGCAGATGAATGATCGACAGGGGGCTGCTGCGGTGAGACGGGCCGAACGGCGCGTTCAATTTCTCACCCAATGGACGAGGCTGGGCAAGCTCCAGTTGCGATGCGGATTGACCTGCTCGGGTGACTGCTCGTTGATCACCAGCAGCACCGGCAGATCCAGTTGCTGGGTGATCTGCGCCGGATGCTTGAAGCGATGATCGAAGAACTCACGCACATAGACCAGGGCGATGGCCAGCAGCAGGCCGCTGAACAGGCCGAACACAATGATCAGCATCGGCTTGGGAAATGCCGCGGCGGTCGGTTCGAAAGGCGGGCTCAGGACCCGGGCGTTGGACAGGTCGTTGTCCAGCGAGCGGGCGGTGCTGGCTTCGGCGAATCGCTGGGCGTAGGTGGAGAACGCCGCATGCAGAGCGTTGATTTCGGTGTCCATCTGCCGCAGCTTGCTCTGGGTTTCCTGCAACTGATGGATGCGCTCCTTGAACGCCCCGATGCGCGCTTTTTTCTGCTCGATCACCGAGCTGACCACCGCAAGATCGGTGGTGCGTTCCTGGATGCGGTTGTTCACCACTTTCAGGAACTGCTGGCGGGTGCGCACGATCTGCTCCCGGGCCAGCAGCATCGGTTCGCTGCCGGGCTGGAAAATCGCCAGGTCATTCATGTAGCGGCTGACCTGGCCGGTCAACTGCTCACCCAACTGGCGGATTTCCCGGTCTTCGAAGGCGATGTTGTCCACCGTGGTGGTGAAGGTGAACGGGAAGGTGTAGTCGTTGAACCGCGAGCTGGTCGTCGCCGCCAGGCTGCTCTTGAGGTAGTCGAGCCAGCGTTGGCTTTGCAGCAGGCGATCCTGATAGAGGTTCAGCGCCTGCTCTTCGGTATTGATGGCGTTCAGGCGGAAAGTGACTTCTTCCTTCGGATCGGACGAACCGATGCCTTCGAGCAGCCCGAGTCGTTTGTCTTCCAGGCCGTCGAGACGCGTCTGGTATTGGGCTTTTTTCTGCTCGTAGAAAGTCTGCGGCAGTTCGATCGATTGCAGTTCCTGGCGGCCGGTGAGGTAGTTCTTCAGCAGTTGCGCGACGAACCGCGTGCCCTGGGCCGGGTCACCGAAGCTGTAGACGATGGAGATGACATTGGAGCCGGGGAGGGTTTCGATCTTCAGGTTTTCGATGGCCTGGTCGGTCAGCGTATCGAGCATCGTGTCGCGCACCGGATCGACCTCAAGCCCCAGGCCGTCGCGCAACGGGTTGACCACATACTCACGCAGCGGCTGGGTGATGTAGCGCTTGAGCGGCTCGCTGACCCATTTGTTGAGGATGCCCGGGCTTGGCGTGTACTCGCCCTGGTCGCGCAGGGTCTGGATGGTCTGGCGAATCAACGCCGGCGAGCGGAGGATATTGCTCTCGGTTTCCATGTCCGCCAGGGACGGCGGGATAAACGTGGCGTTTTCCTGGTTCAGCGACGTGGTGGCGTCGCCCTGGGAAAGTTTTTTCGACTGGACGATCACCTGGGCGGTGATATCGAAGCTCTGCTTGAGCATCAATGGCAGCACCAGGGCGATCACGGCGAAAATCAGGAAGATGCGCTTCACCCACTGCTTGTTGGCAAAGAAGATCCTGAAAAACTCGTGCAGATAATTTTCCTTGGGGTTCATGATCGGTCACCTGAGTTTCAGTTGTCGCTGCCTTTGTTGTCGACGCGGTAGCCGAAGCCGAACCCCACGCCCTGGAACAGCACCACGTCGGCCAATTGGCGGGCCGTTTCGCCGGCTTTGGCCAGCCCGGTCTTGGGCACGAAGAGCATGTCTTCGGGCTGCAGGTAGGCGATTTGCGAGGCGTCGCCGCTCAAGGCTTTTTCGACGTCGTAGTGGCGGGCTTCGACCTGATTGCCGTTGCGGCGCATGATCACCACCGAGTCGAGCCGGGCCTTGACGTTTGCGCCACGGGCCAGGGTCAGGGCTTCCAGTACCGAGATGGGCCGGCGGATCGGATAGGAACCGGGCTGGGCCACTTCACCTAGGACGTAGATTTCATTGCCGGCGGTGGACTTGAGCAGCACATCGACGGTCATGCGTCCGGGCAGATTGGCGTAACGCTCGTTGAGGAAGGTTTCCAGCTGGGTGACGGTCATGCCCTGCAACGGTACGGCGCCGATTTCCGGAAAGCTGGCGTAACCGTCCCGGCCCACGGTGATTTCCCGGCTCATGCCGGTGCCGGGGTGGGTCAGGGTATTGCGCAGGGTCGTCTCGCCGGCCAGCGGACTGGTCACCAGCACCGTCAACTGGTTGCGATTGGGCTGGAACAGCATCTTCTGGTCATAGGCTCGCTGTACCGCAAGACGGGCCTCGTCGGTGGTCAGGCCGGCGAGTTTCACCGAGGTGTTGGCGCCCGGCAGTTCGATGCTGCCGTCGGGCATCACCTGTTGCGTGCCGTTGAGCTGGCTGGCGGCGGTAAAGTTCAGCGCTACCTGGTCGCCCGGCTGTACACGATAAGCCTGGGAGGCGGTGGTGCTGATATGAAAAATCACATCCAGCACGTCCTGGGGCCGCAGGGTCTGTTCGACCTTGGGCATGTCGGTGGCCTGGGCGTTGGCCGGCGCGGCCGTGAGGATCTGCACCGGCATCGAGCGGGTATCGGTGGTGCTGGAGCAACCGGCAAGCGGCAGCAACAGCAGGACAAGCATTCTGGCGTTCATCTCGTCATCCTTTTGCAGGCTTACAGGTTGTTGTAGAGCCACTTGGGCATGTAGTACTTGCGGCGATTGAAGACACTGCCGACCACCTTCGCGCCGGCCTGGGCCAAGCGTTGCCGGGCGGCCTGGGCGACTTCCCAGCGGGTGTCCTCGCCGCGCACCACCAGCACCACGCCGTCCACCTGAGTGCCCATGACCAGGGTGTCGGTGGCCGAATACACCGCGTCGGCGTCGATCACCACGAAGCGGTACTGCGCGGCCAGTTGCCTGAACAGCGGGCGCATTCGCTCGGGGCTCAGGCGCTCGGCGTTATGGCCCAGGCGACCGTTGGGCAGCACGTCGAAGGGCAGGCTGGAAACCTGCACCACGCAGTCCTGCAACAGCGGCGGAGAAAGGCTGTTGAACAGCAGGTCGCTGAAGCCGCGCTCTTTTTGCAGCGACAGCTGCTGACTGAGGTTGCGCGGCGACCGGCTGGCGTCCACCAGCAGCACACGGCCGCTGCTCATCTGCGCCAACTGGGCGGCCAGCGCCATGGCGCTGGTGCTCGTGCCGGTGCCGATATTCGCCGCCGTCAGGAGCAGGATCCGCAAGGAAGGGTCGAGCACGGTCGAGGTCAGGTTGGTCTCGCTCGGGCTTGCTATGGTCAGGATATTCGTTGAACCGTCCATTTAACTCGCTCCGTGGCCGCTGAAGACTTTGAAGGGGGTGATGATCAGGATCTTCAAATCCAGCAAAAGGCTCTGCTCGGCGATATAGCTGAGGTCCAGTTCCACGCGCTGGTCGAAGTCGATATTGCTGCGTCCGGAGATCTGCCAGAGGCCGGTGAGGCCGGGGTAGATGCTCAGGCGCACCAAATGGTTGTCCTTGTAGCGGTAGGCGTTGAACGAGGTCGGCCGCGGGCCCACCAGGCGCATGTCGCCGGTCACGACGTTGATCAGGTTCGGCAGTTCATCGAGGCTGCTGCGGCGTAGGAACCGGCCGATGGGGGTTATGCGCGGATCGTTGTCGATCTTGAAGTCGATGGCGTCGGCGCCGTGCTTGTTGAGGTGGCGCAGCGATTCTTTCAAGGCCTCGGCGTCGGCGACCATGGTGCGGAACTTGTACATGCCGAAAACGCGGCCGCGATAGCCGGTGCGTTTCTGCACGAACAGCACCGGGCCAGGGCTGGAGAACCTCACCAGCAGTGCCAGGCCCAGCAGCAGCGGACTGAGCATCAGCAACAGGGCCAATGCGCCGAGGCAGGCCACCACCCGGTTGGTGCGCGAGACGGTCCAGGGCCGGCCGCCGTCGCGGCCAGTCATCCAGCCACGACCCTGGCGGTGGATAGCCGCGTCCAGGCGCCTGCGGTGCTCGGGGTCGACTCGTTTGTCACGGCCGAGGGTCCGGGTCGGGATGGCTTGCTCATGTCGGGTCATAGACTCCTCCGTTGAGGTTGGGCCGCAAGCGTTCTGTCGCAAGCGGTGCGTGGGCGATGGGCGGTGCGTAGTAATCGAGGAACCAGTCGATGAAGCGGCCGAGGCCTTCATCCAGTTCGATGCAAGGCTGGAAACCGGTGGCCCGGGCCAGGTCGCTGGCATCGGCGCAGGTGTTCAGCACATCGCCCGGTTGCAGGGGCAGCAGCTCGACTCGCGCGCTCCGGCCCAAGTGTTTTTCCAGCAGCGCCACGTAGGCCCGCAGCGTCACCGGATGCTGTCCGCCAATGTTGAAGACGCGCCACGGCGCCAGGCTGGTGGCCGGGTCCGGCTGGTGGCGATTCCAGTCCGGGTTTGCATGAGGTGGGCGCTCGATCAGCCGGGCGATGCTCTCGATGATGTCGTCGATGCAGGTGAAGTCGCGCTCGTGCTCGCCATGGTTGAACAGCTTCAGCACCTGGCCTTCGGCAATGGCCCGGGCGAACTGGATCGGCGACATGTCCGGCCGGCCCCAGGGGCCATAGACGGTAAAGAAACGCAGGCCGGTGCAGGGGATGCCGAACAGATGGCTGTAGCTGTGGGCCATCAGTTCATTGGCCTTTTTGGTGGCCGCGTACAACGACAACGGATGGTCGACGCCGTCCTGTACCGAATACGGCGTGCGCTGGTTGGCGCCGTACACCGAACTGGAAGAGGCGTAGATCAGGTGCCTGACCGGATGGCGGCGGCAGCTCTCCAGAATGTTCAGGAACCCGCTGAGATTACTGTCGACATAAGCCCGCGGATTTTCCAGCGAATAACGCACGCCGGCCTGGGCTGCCAGATGGATCACCACGTCGGGGCGATGGGACTGGAACAGTTGGTCGAGGGCCGATGCGTCGGTCAGGTCGATTCGCGCCAGGTGGAAGTCGCCGGCCTGGCCTTTGACCCACGCCACGCGGTCGTGCTTGAGTTGCGGGTCGTAGTAGTCGTTGAAGTTGTCCAGCCCGCACACGTCATGGCCATCGCGCAGCAGTCGCAGCACGCAATGGGCGCCGATGAAACCGGCCGCGCCGGTCACCAGGATGTTCATGCTCGTGGCCCCTGAGCGGGCACGGTGTGGCGCAGCCCGATGCCGCGATACAGCAGTCCGGCGGCGGCCAGGTGTTCCGGGTTGTACAGGTTGCGGCCATCGATGATGACCCGCGCGCGCAACTTGCTGGCGAGCAGGTCGAAATCGACCACGCGAAAATTCTTCCACTCGGTGCAGATCACCAGGGCGTCGGCATCTTCCAGCGTGTCGTCGCGGGTAGCGCAAAGGTTCAGGTCCTTGCGATAGCCATAGAGGCGCCGGCATTCGGACATGGCTTCCGGGTCGTAGGCCTGAACGCGGGCGCCTTCGCGCCAGAGTGCCTCCATCAGGTAGCGACTGGGCGCTTCGCGCATGTCGTCGGTGTTCGGTTTGAATGCCAGGCCCCAGACGGCAATCGACTTGCCCGCCAGGCCGTCGGGGAACTGCAGCGTGAGCTTTTCGAAAAGAATGTGCCGCTGGCTGTCGTTCACATCGGTGACGCTGCGCAGCAGGCGCAGTGGCATGCCGCTTTGTTCGGCGGTGTGCAGCAGGGCGCGCAGGTCCTTGGGAAAGCACGAGCCGCCAAAGCCGCAGCCGGGATAGATGAAGTGGTAGCCAATGCGCGGGTCCGAGCCGATGCCCTTGCGCACGGCCTCGATGTCGGCGCCCAGGTGTTCGGTGAGGTTGGCCAGTTCGTTCATGAAACTGATGCGCGTTGCGAGCATGGCGTTGGCGGCGTACTTGGTCAGTTCCGCGCTGCGGTTGTCCATGAACATCAGCTTTTCGTGGTTACGGCAGAAGGGCGCGTAGAGCTCGCTCATCTGGTCGCGGGCCAGGGCGTCGACGGTGCCGACGATAATCCGGTCCGGGCGCATGCAATCGGCCAGTGCGCTGCCTTCCTTGAGGAACTCCGGGTTGGACACCACGCGCACATTCAGTTGTTGCAGGCCGCGACGGGCCAACGCCTGGCGGGCGCATTCGGCGACCTTGTCAGCCGTGCCGACCGGCACGGTCGACTTGATGATCAGGGTGCGGTCGCTGTCCATGAAGTCGGCGATCTGCCGGGTCACGGCCAGGACATGGCTGAGGTCCGCCGAGCCATCTTCATCGGCGGGCGTGCCCACGGCGATGAAGATCAGCTCGCCATGATTGACCGCATCACTGGCCTGGCAACTGAACGACAGGCGCCCGGCCTTGATGTTGTCTTCGAGCAACCCGGACAGTCCCGGCTCGCTGATGGGCGGTACCGCCTGTTGCAGTTGCCGGATCTTGTTCGGATCGATATCGACACACAGGACGCGATGTCCGACGTCTGCCAGCGCCGCCGCTTGAATCAGCCCAACGTACCCCGTTCCAAATACGCTCACGTCCATTCTTGGCGCGCCTCGCAGACCCGTTGATGTAACTCGGATGAAACTGTTTAGAGGGGTATAGCGCAGCCTCAGAAAAGCGTGTCAGCAAAATGACAGTTGTCACTGTTGGCAAACTCGAAAGAGTAGGGCTTTTTGATATCAAGTCCTTGACCGAATTGGAAAAGTGCCGTTTTTAAAGGGCTTTAAAGGTGTTTAAGTAGCCGATGAACGGTATCAATCCATAGATTTTTATGTTTTTAGCGGTTATTAGGTGTCATTTTTGAGCTAACTTTTTTTTGACGCTGTAGCCGTTGATCGACTTTCTTGCGCTTTGCAAACCCGCTGCTAGTGTGCAGAAACCAAGCCGTTTTCAACCTCCTCGTAACGCTGGGAAAAACATGGCGCGATACCTCAAGGAACTGCTACTGCTGCTGTACCTGCTCAGGGCGCATGACTATTATCTCGACCGTCTTTCGGCGCTGGGTTTTGGCTTGGCAACGCTGCTGTTCGGCGCGATGTTCGTTGCGCTGGTGCTGGCTCTGTGGATGACCGCGTACATTCGCCAGGCATTGGTGCGGCATCTGTTTGCCCTGGCGATGTTTGCCTCGGCGGTGTTCTTCGAGGTCTACACGCGCGTAACCGACAGCTACCTGACCTACAGCCAGTTCGTGTCGATGGTCTATTCCGGCGGGTTCATCCAGGAGGCGGCTTATCAGTACCGCGAGGTGATCATCGGTGCGGTTGCGGGGGGCTTGTTGCTGCTGCTGGGGATCGGCCTGAAGCCCCGGCGTCATCTGCCGTTGCCCGGTTACGTCGCGATCACCGCGCCCCTGCTCGGCGTGCTGCTGCTCAGTGGCGTGCTGTTCGTACGGGCAGGCGAGGGCGCGCGCGGTTTGCCGATCATGTACACGCCGCTGGCCTATCTGAATCTCTTCATCTATGAAGCCGTGCACAACACTGTGGGCCCACGGGCGCCAGTCAGTCTCGTGCGGCAAACAGCGGCGATCGGGCACGATATCGTGCTGATCATCGACGAAAGCATTGGCGGGAATTATCTTGATATCAACACGCCGTCCGGCGTCGCCACCGGCCTCAAGACGCCCCCTCCCGGCGTGGAAATCGTCAATTACGGCTACGCCGCCTCGATCGCCAATTGCAGCGCGGATACCAACGTTACCCTGCGCTATGGCGGCACCCGTGGCGACTACATGCGCATCAACAGCACCCAGCCGTCGATCTGGCAGTACGCCCGCAACGCCGGGTTGCGCACCGTCTATATCGACGGCCAGAACACCGGCGGCAAGCGGCAGAACCTGATGACAGAGCTGGAACAGCAGGACATCGACGAATTTGTCCAGTTCGACCAGGTCCGTGTGCGCGACCGTGACATGGCGGCTGCGGCGAAACTGATCGAGCTGATGGGCAACGACCGGGCCGAGCTGGTGGTGGTCAACAAAGTCGGCGCGCATTTCCCGGTCCACGACAAATACCCCGATGCTTTCATGACCTACCGTCCGGCCTTGCCGCGAGGGCAGTTCGAGGAGGTGGCCGACACCGGCCGGCGCGACGGCTTCAGTGGCGAAGCGAATGATTGGGTGCTGTATCGCAATGCTTACCAGAACACCTTGCTGTGGAGCGTCGGAGAATTTTTCCAACGCCTGTTCCGAGAGGGCAATCTCGACAATGCGGTGTTGATCTATACCTCCGACCATGGCCAGGACCTGCACGAACGTGGCAACCCCGGCCTCAACACCCATTGCGGCGGAGATCCGGTGGAAGAAGAAGGGCTGGTGCCGTTGCTGGTGATCCAGGGAAGCCGGTTGCAGACCCTCGATTGGCGCAGCGCCTGGGCGCAGAACAAGGACCGCTCCAGCCACTACAACATCTTCCCGACGCTGCTGCGGTTGATGGGCTATGAATCGGCCGAGGTCACGGCCCTGTATGGAAAATCCCTCGACCAGCCGACCGAAGACGACTTCACCTTCAACTACCGTTTTAACGCGCGACTGGGGGCCAAGCCGGCGTGGAAGCATATTGACCTGAGCAACATCGTTACGCCGAAACCGGTCCAGGGTGAGATGGCGGTGGGGCACTGATCAGCGGTTGAATGGACCGGCCTCTTCGCGAGCAGGCTCGCTCCCACATTGAGTCAGGTTCACCGAGGAATCCTTGTGGGAGCGAGCCTGCTCGCGAAAGCGCAGTATCAATCGCCGAAGATTCCGGAAGCGAATAAACAAACCCGCATCACATGTTTTTGGAACTCTGCGCACAGCGCAACCTCCGCTATCCTGATGCCCTTGTCGATCAGCCGAGTTGCCCATGCTTGAGGTCCGAAACGTCTTCAAAAGCTACACCACGCCCCAAGGCCCCCTGGCGGTGCTGCAAGGTATCGACTTGACGCTGCCTCCCGGCAGCAGCCTGGCGCTGATGGGGGAATCCGGCAGCGGCAAGAGCACCTTGCTGCATCTGGTCGCTGGCCTCGACAAGGTTGATCGGGGCAGCATCCACAGCGCGGGGCACCGGCTCGAAGACATGAGCGAAAGCCAGTTGGCGAATTGGCGGCGCACCGAGATCGGCCTGGTGTTCCAGCAGTTCAACCTCATCAGCAGCCTTGCGGTGGAAGACAATCTTGCGTTCCAGGCGCGCCTGTGCGGTCGGTTCGACGCTACGTGGCAAGCGCATCTGGTGCAGCGGCTCGGGTTGTCGGAGCTGTTGCGGCGTTATCCCGAGCAGCTTTCCGGTGGTCAACAACAACGGGTAGCCCTGGGCAGGGCGCTGGCTTCACGGCCGCCGTTGTTGCTGGCCGATGAGCCCACCGGCAGCCTCGACGAAGCCACCAGCGACGAGGTGCTGAAACTGCTCCTGGAATTGCTCGATGGCAGCCCGACCAGTCTGTTGATGGTTACCCACAGCCAGCGGGTGGCGGCGCGCCTGGCGCATCGCGTGGTATTGCAAGGCGGGCGCCTGGCGCAAGCGGGCCCGGCGTGATGATCTTTCGCCAGACCCTCAAGGCCCTGCTCAGTCACTGGCGTCGGCACCCAGTGCAATTTTTCAGTGTGTTGACCGGGCTTTGGCTGGCCACCAGCCTGCTCACTGGCGTGCAGGCCTTGAACAGCCAGGCCCGGGACAGCTACGCCCGGGCCAGCCAGCTGATCGGCGGCGAACCCCAGGCCAGCCTCAGCGCTCCCGGCGGGGGCTCGTTCCCACAGCAATGGTTTGTCGACCTGCGGCGTCAGGGTTGGCCCGTATCGCCGGTGTTGCAGGGTCGGCTGACGCTTGCGGGGCATGAAGACCAGCGCCTGCAATTGATGGGCATCGACCCGGTGTCGCTGCCGCCGGGTTCGGCCGTGGCGGGGCAAGCGCGGGAGATTGCCGAGGTGGTGGACTTCTTCACCGGCCCCGGTCGTACCTGGATCGCCCCGCAGACGTTGCAGGCCCTCGGGCTGAAAGTGGGCGACCGGCCCCGCAGCGCCGACGGCCAGGCCTTGCCGCCGCTGCACGTACAGCCGGACATGGCGCCAGGCATGCTGTTGATGGACATCGGTTTCGCCCAGCAGCTCCTGGGATTGCCGGAGCAGGTCTCGCGAATGTTGTTACCGGCCACGTTCACCGCGCCCTTGCCCGAGGCATTCAACGGCCTGTTGCAATTCAAGCGCGCGGACGAGGAGAACAACTTGACGCGCCTGACCGAGAGCTTTCATCTAAACCTCGACGCACTCGGGTTCCTGTCATTCGTGGTGGGACTGTTCATCGTTCATGCGGCCATCGGCCTGGCGCTGGAACAACGGCGCAGCCTGCTGCGAACCTTGCGCGCCTGTGGCGTCAGTGCGCGGGTACTGGTCGCCAGCCTGGCGCTGGAGTTGGGCGCGCTGGCCTTGCTCGGCGGGGTTGCCGGGGTGCTCAGCGGTTACTGGCTGGCGAGCCTGCTATTGCCTGATGTCGCGGCGAGCCTGCGCGGTCTGTACGGCGCCGAAGTGCCCGGGCAATTGCACCTCAGCCTTTGGTGGTGGCTCGGCGGCGTGGGCCTGGGCCTGCTCGGTGCGTTGCTGGCCGGGGGCCAAAGCCTGTTGCGGGCGGCGCGCCTGCCCTTGCTGGCGTTGGCCAATCCCCAGGCCTGGCACCAGGCACACGCGCGGTGGTTGCGGCGCCAGGGCGGGGTGGCACTGATGGCCGCGCTGATCGCGGTGGCGGCGCTGGTCTGGGGCGACAGCCTGGCGAGCGGTTTTGTCCTGATGACAGCGTTGTTGCTGGGCGCGGCGCTGGCGCTACCGGTGCTGCTCAACGCTTTGTTGAACCGGTTGTTGCGCGGCAACCGTTCCGTGCTCGGCCAATGGTTCCTCGCCGATTGCCGCCAGCAGTTGCCGACGTTGAGCCTGGCGCTGATGGCGTTGTTGCTGGCGCTGGCGGCGAATATCGGCGCTGGCAGCATGACCGCCGGTTTCCGCCAGACCTTCAGCGACTGGCTCGAACAGCGGCTCACCGCCGAGCTGTACATCAACCCACAGACCCCGGCCCAGGCAGGTAAATTGTACGAATGGCTCAAGCAACAACCGAGTATCCTCGCCGTGCTGCCGAACTGGCAGGTATCGGTCCCTCTGCAAGGCTGGCCGACGGATAT
Source organism: Pseudomonas sp. R1-15 (assembly GCF_051132085.1). Taxonomy (NCBI): domain Bacteria; kingdom Pseudomonadati; phylum Pseudomonadota; class Gammaproteobacteria; order Pseudomonadales; family Pseudomonadaceae; genus Pseudomonas; species Pseudomonas sp. R1-15. The sequence continues at coordinate 2,040,877 of NZ_CP071660.1, forward strand.
CTACGGCATCGTCGATCACCCTTCCTATCGCCTGCACTGGCCCTTGCTGGAGTCGGCCGGTGACCAGGCCTGGGACCAACTGGCCGGCGCCGACACGCTGATGCTCAGCGAACAACTGGCCCGGCGCCTGAAAGTGGATGTCGGCGACCGGTTGACCCTGCCGACCCCACAAGGGCCGTGGACGCCGCGGGTTGTCGGGATTTATGCCGATTACGGTAATCCCAAGGGGCATGTACTGATCAACGCCGATCACCTGCTGGCGCACTGGCCGCAATTGACGCCGAATCGCTTCAACCTGCGCATCGAGCCGGCCGCCATCGGGCCATTGCTGGCGGCGTTGCAAAGCCGGTTCAGCCTGGACGACAGTCACATCGTCGACCAGGCTCGCCTCAAGGGTTGGTCGACCCAGGTGTTCGAACGCACCTTTGCCGCCACCGCGGCGCTGAACAGCCTGACCCTGGCGGTCGCCGGGGTGGCGTTGTTCATCAGCCTGCTGACCCAGAGCCAGAGCCGTCTCGGTCAGTTGGCGCCGTTGTGGGCAGTGGGGGTAACGCGTCGGCAACTGATGCTGCTCAACCTCGGCCAGACCTGGCTGCTGGCGCTGCTGACCCTGATGCTGGCCGTGCCGCTGGGCATCGCCCTGGCCTGGTGCCTGGACGCCGTGATCAACGTGCAGGCTTTTGGCTGGCGCCTGCCGTTGCGGGTATTCCCGGTGCAATTGGCGCAGCTGCTGGGCTTGGCAATGTTCGCCACGCTGCTGGCGTCGGCGTGGCCGCTGTACGCGCTGTACCGCACGCAACCGGCGGATCTGCTCAGGACCTTTGCCCATGAAAATTAGAGTCGGCCTGATACTGCTGGCCTTGCTCGGCGGCTGCGACGACTCGTCGGCGCCGGAAAAAGGTTTCGCCGGCCTCGGCAACCAGGCCGTTGCATTTACGCCTGTGGTGCCCGGGCGCGTATTCAGTTTTCCGGCCGATCATGGTGCCCATGACGGGTTTCGGATCGAGTGGTGGTACGTCACCGCCAATCTCAAGGATGCCGAGGGGCGGGATTTCGGCGTGCAGTGGACGTTGTTCCGCAGCAGCCAGGATGCCGCGCCCCAGGCCAGTGGCTGGCGTAACCAGTCCATCTGGCTCGGTCACGCCGCGGTCACTTCCGCGACCGTCCATCACGCCGCCGAACGTTATGCCCGCGGCGGAGTGGGGCAGGCCGGAGTGCGCACGACCCCGTTCGATGCCTGGATCGACGATTGGCAATTGACCACCCGAAGCGCGGGCACCGATCCCCTGGCGGCGATGCAGCTCAAGGCGCGGGATGCACGTTTCGGCTATGAGCTGCAGCTCACCTCGACACGCCCCTTGGTCCTGCAAGGCGACCAGGGTTTCAGCCAGAAATCCGCGCAGGGCCAGGCGTCGTATTACTACAGCCAACCCTTCTTCCAGGCCAACGGTCAGCTGGAAATCGATGGCCAGCGCTATCAGGTCAGTGGTCCGGCCTGGCTCGACCGTGAATGGAGCAGCCAGCCGCTGACCGAAAACCAGACCGGATGGGACTGGTTTTCCCTGCATCTGGATAATGGCGAACACGTCATGCTCTACCGCATGCGGCACAAGAAGGGCGCGCCGTACCTCACCGGCACCTGGATCGACGCCCAGGGCCAGGCAACGACTCTGGGCGCCAGCGAAATCAGCCTCGAACCGCTGGACACCGCCGAGGTCGCGGGACGCTCGATGCCGGTGCGCTGGTCGATCAGGATTCCCGCCAGGCAGCTCGAAATCACCACTCAGGCGCTGAACCCCGATGCCTGGATGAACCTGCGTATTCCCTATTGGGAAGGGCCGGTGCAACTGAGCGGCAATCGTGGCGGCATCGGTTACCTGGAAATGACCGGCTACTGACAATCACCGGAACTCCCGACATTCGTCGCCTCTCATACTTTATGAATGCCTCGCGGGAGCCCCTCATGAGCGATGACCTTAAACCTCCGTCGCTGCCCGACTGGCAGCGGCTGTTCGACGACAAGGCCTACTTCCAGCAGTCGCCCGACGCTCATTTCACCGAGCTGATGCGGCTGGCCGACGACCTGTTTGGCCAGGGAGCCATTGACCTGGACCGCTGGCAGGAGCTGAAGACCAAGGCGGAGGAACTGCACCAGCGCTCGCCGGATGCGAATGTGGCGGAGGAAGTGGCCGATCCTGATGCCTGATTTTTCGTGGGCCGCCTTCGCGAGCAGGCTCGCTCCCACAGAAGCGCGAGCAGGCTCTGCCACAGAAAATGCATTTCAGTGTGGGAGCGAGCCTGCTCGCGAAGAAGACACCCGGTCCTGGATGACAACCCTCGCCACCATCAACCAAACGCCAGCCACTGGCACCACCCAAGGAGTTCACCATGAAGCCCGGTCCCGATCAGACCCAACACAACCCCGACGAGCCGGCTCTGCCCGGCGAAGTGGAGCGAGACAACGACGCGCTACGGCCGAACGACCCGGCCAAGCGAGAACAGCAAGGCAATGCCGAGGCGCAGGAAACCGATGCGCAAAAAACCGCACGGCGCGATTGAATCCCTGGTGGCGAGAAACAAACTCCCTCGCCACGCCAGGTGAATAATTATTTAAGCGGGCCTCACGGACAGACCCGGCAAGCTCCACTATCATTGTTTTCGTTCGCCCAGTGCCAGGCTCTTTACCAGTGCATGGAATGCCGAGGCCGTCACACTGGGCGAACACCTGCATGACTCAGCCGGCTACCGGGGTGCGCCAATCATCCGAGCCCGAAGTGCCGCTGACTTCGTGAGTCCAGGTGATTTTCCGATAGCTGAAATGAACGTCCTCCAGATGGGTGAAGTGGCTGTTGCCCGGGTCCTGGCAATTGAGCATGTAGTCTTTCATGTCGACAATGATCGCGTCCTCCAGGGTGGTGGTGTAGTAGTGCTCCTGGGTGCCTGCAGCTGATGTGCGGTACCACTGGATTTCGACCTTCGTCAGGCGTTCGCCGCTGGTCAGGGCTGCCAGCAGCAGGGGCGAAGCCTTATCGAAGACTTTGGTGATGACCAGCGGTTTGTGCACGCGCTGGCCGGTTGGCTGGCCCGATTGAGGGTCGCGGGGGATGTTCACCTGATGCTCGAAGCCCTGCACCATGACCTGGTCTTCATGACCCTCCTGATAGGTATTGCCAACCGAGTCGGCGGTGAACGCACCGGCAGTGATCAGGCCTTGTTTTTCACCGGTGACGGACATGTAAGCGGGGGTAGCCAATGGATGCTCTCCTTCCTGGATAAACTGAGAAGCCCCGGGACGCGAATCGTCCTGAGGCGGTCTGAGCGTTATCAAGAGCCGTGCCATCGGCCAGAAAATACAGCCAGATCAAGGTGTTAACTTATTTTTTGAGCCGACGTCGGGTTGCGCGCCCGGCAAATCACGCAAACGGCTGCACGCTGCGTCGCATTGATCTGCCCACGCCCGAGGCGCCGTGTTGCCGGGAGCAAGGCGCGTAAGTCGAGCGGATGCTGCTGTCGGACTTGCGCAACTTGCTGCTTCTCCTTCCTGCGCTGTTTTTCAGAGCCCCAGCGTGCGCAGACATTCATCGACGGAGCGCTGCTGCGTCTCGGCATACAGCCCCAGTTCATCGATGGTCGGCCGCCCCAGCGCCGTTTCGAAGGCGTGCCGATTGGACTGTCCGGCGTAGTGATTCTGCGCGGCATCGCCCAGGTTCGACTGGAAGATGCCGGCGGCGCTGACCGGAAGGAAATCTTCGTACACCAAGGGTTCGGCGCGCAGGTACTGCTGCTCAAGCAAGTGCTCCAGCGAGCTCGACCGTTCAATCGCGCCCTTGGCGGTCAGCCCCGCTGGCGTCACGAAATAGCGAAAGTACGCCAGCGCTTGTCGGCGTAGCTCGTCGAGGGTGTCAGGGAATTCGGCGAAGTGTTCAGCCATCAGCGCGTTGTAGCGTTCGGCATTGGCTTCGTTGGGAAACGCGCCCAGGGCGTCCCGCGCCGCGTTCAGCAGTTGATCGTAGAGCGCCCGGCCCTTGGGCGTAAGCGCCGCGCCGCGTTGCTCGATTTCACCAAACCGGGCGCTGTGGCTGCCTTGGGATTCTGGTTGGTCGGTAAACGCGACGGGTTCATCGAGCGCCTTGAAACTGGTCTGGCGCAGCAGGATGGGGCACTGGCGACGGGGCGGGCCTTCGATCACGGCCTTGGGCGTGATGCCATGCACCGGCATCTGGGCCTGGACAATGTCGATGTCCAGGGTGCGCGGCGTCAGGTGATTGATATGCGGGCCCTTGAACGCCACCACGTCGGCAATCAGCCGATGCTGGGCGCTCAGTTGACGGTATTGTTCGGCGGTGACGGTGGCGCTGTGGTGCCAGCGAAAGGTTTCCAGCGCTTGCAGCACGAATTCCTCGGCCTGGGGCTCGGTCAGGCCGCCCTGACGTTCGGCCAACTCGATGAGTTCAAGGGCGCCGGAAGTGAAAATCTGCCGTTTGCCCAGCACCGATTCGGCAAAGGCCCGAAGCTCGGCGTTTTCAATCAGTTCCAGGCGCAACAGCGACGTGAACACGCGGAAGGGGCTGACCTGCAGTGCGGCCTCATGCACGGCGCGAAACGCCGTGGAATGCACCGGCACCCCGGCCGGCGTGAGGTCGTAATAGCCCACCGGCTGCATGCCCATGACCGCGAACAGCCGACCCAGCATCGCCAGCTCGGCGGCGGTGCCGACGCGGATCGCGCCATGCCGTTCCAGGTCCAGACGCTGCAGTTCGCCGGTGCTGCGCAGGTGTTCGGCCAGTTGCGGATCGTTTCCCAACACCCGGGCGTTGGTTTGCTCCACCAGGTTCATCAATGCGCCGTACAGCGGTACTTCGTCGCGGTACATGTCGGACATCGCCCTGGAGAAGCGTTGGCGGATCAGGTCGGGGCTGACGAAGCTCATCGTGGGAATTCCTGGCGAGGGCTGTGGGAAAGATGGACAAAAGATCGCAGCCTTCGCCAGTGCCGGCAAACGAAGAATCTTCACGACTTCATTCTGCCAGGGACTGATCCACCAGCTCGATCCAGTGCCGCACGGGCGTGCGACCAGCACCGTCGAGGTGGCTCTGGCAGCCGACATTGGCGGTGACGATCAGCTCCGGCCGGCCGCTTTCCAGCGCGTTGAGACGGTTGTCCCGCAATTGTCTCGCCAGCGCCGGCTGGGTCAGCGAATAGGTCCCGGCCGAGCCGCAGCACAGGTGGCCGTCGGGCACCTCGGTGAGGTTGAAGCCCAGCCGTGTGAGCAGGGCTTCGACGGCGCCACCGAGTTTCTGCGCGTGTTGCAAGGTGCAGGGGCAATGGACGGCGATGCGTTGATCCCTGGCGGCGCAAATTTCTTCCAGCGGTTCGTTGCCGAGTACCTGCACCAGGTCCAGCGCGTGTTCGCTGACGTGTTTCGCCTTGGTGGCATAAACCGGGTCGTGCTCCAACAGATGTCCGTAGTCCTTGATAAACGCGCCGCAGCCGCTGGCGGTCTGGACGATCGCCTCGGCGCCGTCTTGCAAGTGCGGCCACCAGGCATCGATGTTGCGCCGGGCGCGGTCCAGCCCGGTGGGTTGAGCGTCGAGATGATAATCCAGCGCGCCGCAACAGCCGGCATCAGGGCTGGCAACGACGCTGATGCCGAGCTGGTCCAGCACCCGGGCGGCGGCCGCGTTGGTGTTCGGCGACAGGCCCGGCTGCACGCAGCCTTCGAGCATCAGCACGCGGCGCGAGTGCCGCACGGCCGGGCGCGTGCCGGGGGACGCCGCTGACCGTGGCAACTTGGCCTCCAGGTTCGCCGGCAGCAGCGGGCGGAATAGCGTTCCCAGGCGCAGCAGATTCTTGAACCGTTCGGGACTCGCAGCCAGGCCACGCAAGCCGAGACGCAGGGCCCGTTGGCCGGCGGTGCGGGGCACTGCCGCGTCGACCACGGCCCGGCCGATGTCCAGCAGGTTGTGATAATCGACGCCGGACGGGCAAGTGGTTTCGCAGTTGCGGCACGACAGGCAACGATCCAGGTGCAGTTGGGTGCTGGCGGTTGGCGGCTGGCCTTCGAGCACCTGCTTGATCAGGTAGATGCGTCCGCGCGGGCCGTCCAGTTCATCGCCGAGCAACTGGTAAGTGGGGCAAGTGGCGTTGCAGAAGCCGCAATGCACGCAACTGCGCAGGATCCGTTCGGCCTCTTCGGCGCGAGGCAGGCGTTGGCTTTTTTCACTGAACCGGGTCTGCATCTAGAACTCCGCGTACATTCGGCCAGGATTGAACAGTCCCTGGGGATCAAGCTTCGCCTTGAGTTGACGGTGGTAGCACAGCAGCGCCGGGGCCAACGGTTGGAACGGCGTTGCGGTTGCGCCAGGACGATAACAGACGGCATGGCCGCCCCATTCCTGCGCCAGGGCCTGGACCGTATCGACGTCGGTTTTCAGCCAGCGCTGCGCGCCCGCCCAATCGATCAGTTGCGCACCGGGCAAGTCGAGCGGGCCGGTAGCGTTGGGCAGCGACAGGCGCCACAGCGGCAGGTCTTCATCGAAGAATGGCAGGCGATGTTCATTCAGCTCGGTCCAGTATTGATCGTCGATGGCTTCGCCGCCCAGGCGCTGATGGGCCGCGCTGACCGAACCCTCGCCGCCTTCCAGGCGCAGGCGCAGACAATCGCCGTCGTGGCTGGCGGCGCTGATGGGCAAGGGTTGTCGGCCCCATTCGGCGAGTTTTTCCAGGGCTTCGCGGCTGTCCATTTCCAGGCGGATGCTCAAGCCGTGGCGGGGCTTGGGCAGCACTTTCAAGGACACTTCGGTGATCACCCCCAGGCAACCGAAACTGCCGGCCAGCAGGCGCGACAGGTCGTAGCCGGCGACGTTTTTCATCACCTCGCCGCCAAAGCGCAACAGGTGGCCGTGGCCGCTGATCATCCGCGTGCCGAGCACATAGTCGCGCACCGAGCCGGCCCACGGACGGCGCGGCCCCGACAATCCGGCGGCGACCATGCCGCCCACCGTGGCGTCTGTGCCGAACGCCGGCGGCTCGCAGGGCAGCCGCTGCCCGGCGGCGTCCAGCGCGGCCAACAGCTCCCGCAGCGGGGTGCCGGCGCGGGCGGTGATGACCAGCTCCGTGGGGTCGTAGTCAACGATCCCGCGATGCGCACGGGTTTCCAGCACCTCGCCGGCCACTTGGCGTCCCAGGAAAGCCTTGCTGTTGGAGCCCTGGATGCGCAGCGGCGTATCGCTCGCGCGGGCGCGGTTGACCTGCTCCAGCAGCAGCTCGCTGGCGTCGCGGTCGACTTGCGCGGTCATCAGAATCGCTCCAGTTCAGGAAACGGCAATTGCCCGCCATGGATATGCATCGCGCCGAATTCAGCGCAGCGGTTCAGGGTCGGTATGTTCTTGCCGGGGTTGAGCAGGCCAAGCGGATCGAACGCGGCTTTCACCGCGTGGAACAGTTGCAATTCTTCGCTGTTGAACTGCGTGCACATCTGGTTGATTTTCTCCCGGCCGACGCCGTGTTCACCGGTGATGCTGCCGCCCACCTGGACGCACAGTTCGAGGATCTTCCCACCCAGGGTTTCGGCGCGCTCCAGCTCGCCCGGCTGGTTGGCGTCGAACAGGATCAGCGGGTGCATGTTGCCGTCGCCGGCATGGAACACGTTGGCGACCCGCAGGCCGTGTTCGCTGCCCAGGCTGGCGATGCGCTGCAGGACCTCGGGCAATGCCCGCCGGGGGATGGTCCCGTCCATGCAGTAATAGTCCGGCGCCAGGCGGCCTACCGCCGGAAACGCATTCTTGCGTCCGGCCCAGAACCGCAGGCGTTCGGCCTCGTCCCGGGCCAGGCGCACCTCGGTGGCGCCGGCCCGTTGCAGCACTTGGCGGACCCGTTCGCAGTCATCGTGGACATCGGCCTCGACGCCATCGAGCTCGCACAGCAGGATCGCTTCGGCGTCGACCGGATAGCCTGCGTGGATGAAATCCTCGGCGGCGCGGATCGCCAGGTTGTCCATCATTTCCAGGCCACCGGGGATGATCCCGGCTGCGATGATCTCGGCCACCGCCCGTCCGGCCTTGTCCACCGAATCAAAGCTGGCCAGCAGCACCCTGGCAACCTGGGGGCGAGGCAACAGCTTGACGGTGACTTCGGTGATGATCCCCAGCAGGCCTTCGGAGCCGGTGAACAACGCCAGCAGGTCCAGGCCTGGCGAGTCCAGGGCCTCGCTGCCCAGCACCAGGCGTTCGCCTTCGATGGTGAGGATTTCCAGCTTCAGCAGGTTGTGCACCGTCAGGCCGTATTTCAGGCAATGCACGCCACCGGCGTTCTCCGCGACGTTGCCGCCGATGGAGCAGGCGATCTGCGAGGAAGGGTCCGGCGCGTAGTACAACCCGAACGGAGCCGCCGCCTGGGAAATCGCCAGGTTGCGCACCCCTGGCTGCAAGCGCGCGGTGCGGGCGTCGGGGTCGATGTGCAAGATCTGGTTGAAGCGCGCCATCACCAGCAACACGCCGCTTTGCAGGGGCAGGGCGCCACCGGACAGGCCGGTCCCGGCGCCCCTGGCCACCACCGGTACATTCTGTTCATGGCACAGCGTGAGCAAGGCCTGCACCTGCTCGACCCGCCGCGGCAGCACGACCAGCAATGGCGTGGTCCGGTAGGCAGACAGCCCATCGCATTCGTAGGGCCTGAGGTCTTCGTCGCGGTGCAGGATATCCAGGTCCGGAATGCGTGCCTGCATGGCGTCGAGCAGGGCCTGCTTGGGCACTTTCGGCAGCGGGCCGTCGAGCTGCTCGTCGTAGAGGATGTTCATGGCAGTCAGATACCTCTGAGTCGGCGCGGACCCCCTGTGGGAGCGAGCTTGCTCGCGATGGCGGCGGGTCAGCTTGCATCAATGCTGGATGTGCCTGCGCTATCGCGAGCAAGCTCGCTCCCACAGAGTAGATTCACTTGAGTACTTGTTATTGTTTTCACTGCCCCAACCCCTTCAGAAAATCCCGGTACAACGCCGCAGTCTTGCCCGGTTTTTCAACCATCGGCATATGCCCGACCCCGTCCCAGATTTCCACCCTGAGGTCGGTGATGCCCTTGCTCCATACCGGTACGCTGCTGACGTCGATCAACCGGTCCTTGCGCCCCCAGAGTAGCAACGAAGGGGCGCGGATGTCGGCCAGGCGCGGTTCCATTGGTGGGCTGGCGCGTAAATCGACGAAGATCTCCGCCAATTCCTCCCGGCGCTGTTCATAACGCTCGGCCAGCGCTGCCAGCACTACGCTGGGCAGCCAGGGCGGCGAGGCCATGGTCATGGCGTAGAACGGCGCGAAATCGGCTCGAGAATCAACCAGGAACGGGTTGTGACCGGCGGCCAGGTGGCGTTCCATGTCGCTGGGTTCGGGGGCGGTGACACCGGCCGGATCGATCAGCGCCAGGGTCAATACCCGCTCAGGCGACGTTGCCGCCAGCCAGGCTGCGAGGTAACCACCCATGGAGTTGCCGATCACATGGACCTTGTCCAGGCCACAGGCATCGAGCAATTCGATCACTCGCCGCGCCTGGGTCGGGATGTCATAACCGCCGCCGGCCTTGAAGCCGGTTTCGCCATGGCCGGCCAGGTCGGGAATCACCACCCGGTAATCGCCGACGAAATACCGGGCGAAGCGCAACCAGAGGTTCTTGTCGGCGCTGTAGCCATGCAGCATCAGCACGCTGCCGGACGCTTCATAGGGCCCGCCTTGCCAGGTCGACACCGTCATTTCGCTGATGGGCACGGTAATTTTGTGCAGCCGGTAGAGACGCGCCTCCAGCGCCATGCCCAGGTCATACAGCACATGGCCGATGCCCGGATACGTCAACCAGCTCCAGGCGATGAACACCGCAAGGACCACCCACAACACCAGCATGTTGTTGCCTCCATATCAGGACAAGGCGATCGAGACCCTGTACCAACGAATTTCCCTTTTTCATGTATAGCCAAAATCCGCGGGGAACCACGCTGATCGGTCGGAATAAATACCCCTGCATCGATAGTGGCTATTTGACCTCGCCCTGATAGACTGCCCAAAACCTATCCCGGCCCCGGGAGACCGGTGGTGCAGAGGCCTCTATGCATAAAGCGGGAAAAAAGGGATTGTCGCTGGCCAGGAGGCTCTACACATCCCGAATCCTCGGCCTGGCGCTGGGGTTGCTGGTGGTGAGCGCCGCGCTCTATCCCCTCGACCCGGCGCCCTGGGTCTGGGGCTTCATGCTGTTCAACGGGTTGCTCTGGCCGCACGTGTCCTACCAATGGGCCCGTCGTTCGACGGTGCCGTACCATGCCGAGCACCGCAACCTGGTGATCGACGCCTTCCTCGGTGGCTTCTGGGTCGCCGCGATGCAATTCAACCCGCTGCCCACCGCCGTGACGCTGGCGATGATGGCAATGAACAACGTGGCCATCGGCGGCCTGCGTTTCCTGTTGGTCGGGGCTGTGGCCCAGGTAGCCGGTATCACCGTCGGGATATTCATGTTCCCCTTTGCCAGCGTGCCCATGACCAGCCCGGCGCAGCTATACGCCTGCTTGCCGTTGCTGTGCCTGTACCCGCTGGCGCTGGGCTGGATCTGCTTTCGCCAGGCGCACACCCTGGGCCGACAGAAACGCGAATTGCTGGCCCTGAGCCGTACCGACAGCCTGACCGGCCTGCTCAACCATGGCGCCTGGAAGGACCGGCTCAACGAGGCATTCCAGCACTGCCGACGCCAGTCACCGGACGGGGCAGGGCATGGCGTGATCGCGCTGATCGATATCGACCATTTCAAAGCCATCAATGACACCTACGGCCATGGTGCCGGTGATGTCGTGCTGCGTCAGCTCGGCAAGCTGCTGGGGCAGAACCTGCGGGCCACGGACATCGTCGGGCGCTATGGCGGCGACGAGTTCGGGGTGATCCTGCCGGACCTGACGCTGCTCAGCGCGGTGCAGGCGATGGAGGGGCTACGCGAACGCTTCACCGCGCAGGACTACGGACGTGACCCGGCGCTGAAAGTGAGCCTGAGTATCGGCCTGGCGGCCTTCACGGCGGATTATGCCGATGCGACCGCCTGGCTCGACGACGCCGACCAGGTGCTCTATGAAGCCAAGACCAGCGGACGCAACCGGGTTGTCTGTCAGCGACATCGGCCGATGCTGGAGGCGTCCGCGGTCTAGAGCCTTGGCGCATTGTCGGGTAGGGTGCTGGTTGACCTTCCCGATGATGCTTTCCAATGAAACAAGGATGAACTCATGACCGTTATCGTTCGTCGCTCCCGTCTCGCTGTCAGCCTCGGCCTGAGCCTGGCACTCGGCGCCTTCGCTCCGGCGGCCCTGGCGCAACCTCATCAACAGGTGCTGGCCGATGCCGAGCAGTCCAAGGGCGAGGCGCTGAAACTGCTTGAACGCCTGGTGAACATCGACTCCGGTTCCGGCTATGTGCCGGGGCTGACCCAGGTCGGCGACATCGCCATCGACGAGTTGCAGAAGCTCGGCGCCAGCATCGAAAAAGTGCCCAATTCTGACGGCACCCACCATGTCCTGGCGACCTTCAAGGGCACCGGCAAGGCGAAAATCCTGCTGATGGCCCATATGGACACGGTGTTCAAGGAAGGCTCGGCGGCCGAACGTCCCTTCCATATCAAGGATGGCCGCGCCTACGGGCCGGGGGTGATGGATGACAAGGGCGGCATCGTCGCGGGCATCTACGCGCTGAAGGTGCTGAAGCACCTGGATTTCAAGAATTACGCGCAGATCACGTTCCTGCTCGATGCCAGCGAAGAGACCGGTTCGGACGTCGCCACCGACCTGATCAAGAAAACCGCCAAGGCCCATGACGTGACCCTCAACCTTGAACCAGGGCGCCCGGCCGACGGCCTGGTGGTGTGGCGCAAGGGCAGCGCAACTGCGCTGGTGGAGGTCAAGGGCAAGGCGGCCCACGCCGGCGTCGCACCGGAACTGGGGCGTAACGCGGCAATGGAAGCGGCGCATCAGATACTGCAACTGGGCAAGCTGGGCGACGCGGAAAAGAAGACGACCATCAACTTCACCGTGCTCAAGGCCGGTGACCGGACCAACGTGATTCCCGACCAGGCCAGCGCCAAGGCCGATGTGCGCGCAGCGGTGCCGGAAGAATTCGACCGCATCGAAAAAGACCTGGCCCGGGTCTCTAAGGACAAGCTGATCGCCGACACCGAAGTCACCACCAGCCTGCAGCGCGGCTTGCCGCCCATGCCACAGACCGCCGAGTCGGACCGGCTGATGGCCATGGCCCAGGGCATCTATGGCGAGCTGGGCCGCAAACTGACCGAGGAAGGCAGCGGCGGCGCGGCGGACGCCAGCCTGTCCGCCGGCGTTGGTACACCCACGCTGGACGGCTTTGGCATCGTCGGCGGCAATATCCATACGCCCGAGGAATATGCCGAGGTCGAAAGCGTGGTGCCGAGGATTTATCTGCTGACGCGAATGATCATGGAGTTGGCGGCACGGTAGTATCCCGCGGAAGAAAGGCTTTTCGTGGCGAGGGAGCTTGCTCCCGCTGGACTGCGCAGCAGGCCTGGTCTTTTGTTTTGACACAAGGGGGGATCAACACCTAGAAACCCTGTGGGAGCGAGCTTGCTCGCGATAGCGATCTGTCTGTCCAGCAGATGTTGACTGACCTACCGCTATCGCGAGCAAGCTCGCTCCCACAGGGGATGTGTTGAAGCGGCTAGCGTGGGTCGACGTTGTCCAGCGCGCGGTTTGCCAGGAGTGCGCCGAGTTCGATCAGTTGCTGGATGCCCAAGGCAATGTGGCGTCGTGAATCTTCCAGGTCGAAGGCCAGGTAACCGACCATGGCGTTGGCCGAGGCGAGGGTTTCGCTGAGGTTGGCGAGCAGGGATTCGGTGTCGATGCCGTTGATGACGGTGAAGAGTTGACCGGGATCGGTTTCTCTTGGATCGGCGGTGGCTGGATCGGTGTCCGGTGGGTTGGGTGTTGGTTTGAACATGATGAATCTCCGATGCGTCTGAAGGAGCCGTAACCCTCTCGCTACCAAACGAAGGGTGGTGGCCATACGAAGGTTGGTAGACCGGGCATCGGAAGCCGGCGTCTCCGAAGAGACCCTGCGCAGGGCCACCATAAAGCGAGGCACATGATTGCACTCACAAGAGGTGACGCTATGCACCGAAAGCCCGGGCTACCAAACCCGATCGCTGATTTTTCAACGACCAGGCCACAGTAAAGCCCAACCCCAAGGCGCACAAGCCGGCCGATTCTGGCGTAGTTGTAGGCAAAGGCGCAAGACGCGGGAGTTCGGTCCTACACGCAGGCCAACCCAATAAACCCCTGGGCTTTTCGTGGCGAGGGAGCTTGCTCCCGCTGGGCCGCGAAGCGGCCCCAAGGATTTTGTGTTGAAGCAAAAACCTGGGCCTGCTGCGCAGTCCAGCGGGAGCAAGCTCCCTCGCCACAAGGGGTTCAGTAAACCCAAACCTCCACTCGCCGATTGCGTACCCGGCCTTCGTCTTCATTGTTGGCCGCCACCGGCATCAGCGCGCCGAACCCGCGGACCTCGCGCAATGTCACGCCGTATTTGACCAGTTCCCGCCGCACCGCCATGGCGCGCAATTTCGACAGCAGGTCGGCTCGCGCCGGGTCGTCCTTGAGGTCGCCAAAACCCACCAGGGTCACGCGCCGGTCGAGTTTTCCGTGTTGCCTTATATAGTCGAGTACCCGGCCGAGGTCTTGGTGGGCCTTGTTGTCCAGGCTGGCGCTGCCTTCCTCGAAGCGGAAATTCACGGTCAGGCGCTGGGCATGGCGGCTCAAGGCCTGGTAACCCTCCGGCATCAGCGCGTTGGGCGTGACGGACATGGCCTGGATGGTCTGGGCGATGAATCCGTTGGCCGCGACGATGGCCTGGCCTTGTTCACTTTGGCTGAAGTCGACCAGGGCTTCGGCCCACGGGTTGGTTTGCGCTGGCGGCAAGTAGAAGAACAAGCGTCGGGACAGGGGATAATCCTCGGTGGCGATCAGGTTGTTCAGCGGCAGCATGGGCTGCGAGGCGCCGTCAACGAGCGCCAGGGGTTTTGCCTGACGTACGTAGGGCAAGCCGATGAAGCCGATGCCTTGCGGATCCTGGCTGACCGCATCGGACAATTGCTCACTGGATTCGAAGCGCTGGGCCGCAGGATCGAGCTTTTTTCCTTGTCGGTTGAGTACCAGTTCCTTGAAGGTATCGTAGGTGCCGGACTGTTCGTCCCGCGCGTATAAATGGATGGCCCCGCCGACGCTGCCCACCGCTTCCCAGGTCTTTGCCTCACCGCTGAAAATGCGCGCCAGTTGCGCGGTGTCGAGCTGACGCAACGGGTTTTGCGGATGCAGAATAATCGCCAGGCCGTCGATGGCGATGACCTGCTCGGCCATCGGACTTTTCAAATCGCCGAGGGCCGACAGGTCCTTCAGTTCACCGTCCTTGATCGGTCGGGAAGAGGCTGCCAGGTCAGCGCTGGCTTGCTTGAGGGCGGCGAATCCGGTGCTGGAACCGTGGGCCGCGATGTCGATCTGGACGCGCTTGCCTTCGGCGGTCCAGCCAACGATCCGTTGCTCATTGTCCCGGCCGGTTATTTCGCTGCTGACCCTGAGCAGCCCCTGGCCTTGCATCAGACCCTTGACCAGGGCCGGCCCCAGTGCCGCGCCGATGGTGTTGGAGCCCTGGATGCGCAGGGCCGGGCCGTGTTCGGAAACGGGCAAGGCGCCGGCCCATGCCATGAGCGGCAGCCCGAAGCTCATGAAAAACACAACGCACAGCCGCATGCCGGCACCTTTTTGAACCAGGGAGGTGCCGGAAGATTAAGTCAGTCAGGTTGCTGAAAGATGACAGGGTTGCGACGGGTTCAGTGGATCGGGTGGGAGCGAGCTTGCTCGCGATGGCGGCGGCACAGTCGATGGTGATGTGACAGTGAAACCGCTATCGCGAGCAAGCTCGCTCCCACAAGGTGATGGAATGGAAGGCTGGTATTCAGCTCAGTTCCAGCCAGATCGGCGCGTGGTCCGAGGGTTTTTCCATGCCGCGCAATTCATAATCCACGCCGGCGTCCTTGACCCGTGGCAGCAGGCCTTGGGACGCGAGGATCAAATCGATGCGCAGGCCGCGCTTGGGCTCGTCCTCGAAACCGCGGCTGCGGTAGTCGAACCAGCTGAAGCGGTCACTGACGTCCGGGTTCAGGTGACGGAAGCTGTCCACCAGACCCCAATTCTTCAGGCGCGCCATCCATTCGCGTTCTTCCGGCAGGAAGCTGCATTTGCCGGTCTTGAGCCAGCGCTTCATGTTGTCCGGGCCGATGCCGATGTCGCAGTCTTCCGGGGAAATGTTCACATCGCCCATCACCACCACCGGCTGGTCGTTGCTGAAGCGGGTTTCCAGCAGTTGCTGCAAATCGCTGTAGAAGCGCTGCTTGGCCGGGAATTTGGTCGGATGGTCGCGACTTTCACCTTGAGGGAAATAACCGTTCATGATGGTCACCGGCACGCCATTGGCATCGGCGAAGGTGCCCCAGATGAAACGCCGCTGGGCGTCTTCGTCGTCAGTCTCGAAACCTTTGTGCAGGGTCAGCGGCGCCTGGCGCGAGAGCAGGGCGACGCCGTAATGGCCTTTCTGCCCGTGGTAATGCACGTGATAACCCAAGGCTTGCACCTCGGCCAGAGGGAATTGTTCGTCGTGAACCTTGGTTTCCTGCAACCCGATGACGTCAGGCTGGTGCTTGTCGATCAGTGCCGCCAACTGATGGGGACGGGCGCGGAGCCCGTTGATGTTGAAGGAGACGATCTTCATGGTCGGCTGTCCTGGCAAAACTGCGATGCTAGCTGACATGTCGGAAGGGAGCCAGCGTGGCGGTAGGACAAATGCACTGCTAATGTCCTCTGGCATGTAGGAACGATCGCAGCCCTGACGGGTTCGTAGTCAATAAGAGCAGGGCCTCACCGAGCCTCGCCCAGGAGATCCACCACCATGCCTGACGCCATTACCGCTGATATCCACATGCTCGACAGCGGCTATTCCCGCGAAGCGCGTTCATTGCTGTACCAGGCCTACCGCCATGAGCCGACCTTCAGCTACCTGTTCGAATCCGAGCGTCCCGGTTACGAACAGCGGGTGCGGGCGACGGTGCGTGAACTGGTCAAGCAGCATTTCTTCCAGGACCTGCCAGCGATCGGCCTGTTGGTCAACGACCGCCTGATCGGCATCGCCCTGATTGCCCCGCCGCAGCGGCGCCTGGGCATTACCGAAAGCTGGGCCTGGCGCCTGCGCATGGTCTTGAGCACGGGGTTTCGCTGCACCCGGCGTTATCTGGAATATCACGCCGCGGTGCTGGCCTGCCTGCCATCGGACGCGGTCCATGTGCTGCCACTGCTGGGGGTTCATCCGCAGTTCCAGGGCCAGCATTACGGCGAGCAGTTGCTTGAGGCAGTCCATAACTGGTGTGCGGTGGACGAGCATTCCCAAGGCGTCGTGCTCGATACCGGCAACCCGCGCTACCTGGAATTTTATAAACGCCAGGGCTATGAGGAAATCGGCGAAATCGCGGTAGGACCGGTCCGCGAGCATGTGTTCTTTCACGCCAACCCGCAGGTTTTACACAGCGCGACGGCATAATCGGACGAACTTTTGCGAAGCGTCCGGCTCTATCAGGCTCCCAAGCTCGTGATAGCATCCGCGCCATGAATTTCCCAGGACGAATGACCAGTGGCGCGCTCTTGCTGTCCCTCAGCTGCGCCGCGCTGGCACAAAGTGTATTGGATGTACGGGTCAAACCGTCCAATGACGAGCTCAAGGCCAATGTAGAGGGCTATATCGGTGGCCTCGGTGAGCGTGACGAAGAGGCACTGCTGCGTTTCAGTCGCGGCGCCGAGGAGCAGGCGCGCAAGGCGGCCCAGGCGCTGGGCTATTACCAGCCGCAGATCGACAGCGAGGTCAAGGCTGGCAAGGACCCGCGCCTGATCCTGACCATCGACCCCGGCGAGCCGGTGCACCTGCGCAATGTCACGATCCGCATCGACGGCCCGGCGGCCTCGCTGAAGAGTTTCCGGGTGCCGGACAACGCCGGTCTCAAACCGGGTGCGGTGCTCAATCACGGACGCTATGAAGACGCCAAGCGGACGATCCAGAACCAGGCCTCGCGTTATGGTTTTTTCAGCGGAAAGTTTGTCAGCCAGACGTTGCGCGTGGATCCCAAGGCTGGCGTTGCCGATGTCGAGCTGATCTACGACAGCGGCCCGCGTTACGCCCTGGGCCCGGTCAGTTTCGAGGGCGATACGCCGTTCGACGAGGACCTGCTGCAGCGCATGGTGCCGTTCAAGGCGGGCGCGCCCTACGATTCCGAATTGATTGCCGAACTCAACCAGGCCTTGCAGTCGAGCGGTTATTTCGAAGGCGTGCGCGTTGATGCGGCGCCCACCGCGGCCACCGACAATGTGATCCCGGTGGCGGTCAGGCTCGACACCCGCAAGCCGCGCACCATGGGCCTGGGCCTGGGGTTTTCCACGGACGTCGGCCCGCGCGCCAAGGCCAACTGGACGCGTCACTGGGTCAATCCCCAAGGCCACAGCTATGGCTGGGAAGCAGAAATATCGGCGCCCCGGCAAAACGTCGGCCTCTGGTACGACGTGCCGCTCGACCCGCCACTGACTGACAAGATGCGCTACGCCGGCGGCTATCAATATGAAGAACTGTCCGGCACCGACACCCTCAGTAAACTGCTGACCGTGGGCCCCGAGTGGCACAGCAAGCTGCCCAGCGGCTGGCAGCGGGTGGTGTCGCTCAAGTGGCAGCGCGAGGAATACCGCCTCGGCGACGATTCGGGCCTGAGCACCTTGCTCATGCCCGGCGTCAGCTACTCGTACTTGCGCAGCGACAACCGCATCGACCCGCACAACGGCTATCGCCTGCAATTCGACACCAAGGTCGCCAAGGAAGGGTTGGGTTCGGACAACAACCTCTTGTATGGCACGGCCATGGTCAAGGGCCTGACCACGGTGTTCGACAAGCATCGCCTGTTGGCCCGGGCCCAGGTGGGCGGCAGCGCCACCAACGGCTACAAGTCGATCCCGCCGTCCCTGCGCTTTTTCGCCGGTGGCGACCAGAGCGTGCGTGGCTACGACTACCAGAGCCTGTCGCCGGAGAACTCCGAGGGCGATCGCATCGGCGGCCGCTACATGGTGGCCGCCAGCGTCGAGTATCAATATTCGGTCGCGGAGAAATGGCGCGTGGCGACCTTCGTCGACCAGGGCAACTCCTTCAACAGCCTTGAACTGCCAAGCCTCAAGACCGGGGTCGGCGTCGGCGTGCGCTGGGTCTCGCCGGTCGGCCCGATCCGTCTCGACCTGGCCCATGCGATGGACGACGACGGCGGCATTCGACTGCACTTTTCCATGGGGCCCGAGTTGTGAATCGCGGTTTGAAAATAACGCTCCTGGCGCTCGCCGGGTTGCTGCTGACGGTTGTCCTGGCCTTGAGCATGGTGTTGGGCACCGCCTTTGGCAGCCGTTGGGCTCTCGGCCTGGTGCCAGGCCTGAGCGTGGAGAATTTCCAGGGGCGGCTGGGCGGGCAGTGGAGCGCCGATCGGGTGCTGTGGCAGCAAGATACCCGCCGGGTGGCGCTGGAGCGGCCGAACTTCGCCTGGTCGCCGTCGTGCCTGCTGCGCATGACCCTGTGCATCGAACAGCTCAAGGCCGAGACCATCGCCGTGCAGTTGCCAGCCACCGCCGATGAACCGAGCAGCGGCCCGATCAGCCTGCCGGACCTGGACTTGCCATTTGCCATTGAACTGGGCGATGTCCAGGTGGGCAGCCTGTCGTTCAACGGCAGCGAGCAGCTCAAGGGGCTGCAACTGGTGGCGCACTGGAGCGCCGAGGGTTTGCAGATCGACTCGGTGCAGTTGCAGCGCGACGAACTGAGCCTGAAATTGTCCGGCCTGCTGAAACCGCACGGCGACTGGCCGCTGAACGCGACGGGCCAGCTGACCCTGCCGGCGCCGGGCGCGACGCCTTGGGCACTGGAGCTGAAAGTCGCTGGCGACCTGCTCAAGACCCTTAATCTCACAGCCGACAGCAGTGGTTATCTGCAAGGCCGCCTGACGGGCGAACTGCAACCGCTGGCGGATAACCTGCCGGCCAAGGTGCGCATCACCGCCGACGGCTTCAAGGCCAGCGCCGATCTGCCGGACACGCTGCTGCTCAACCAACTGGAACTGACCGGCGAAGGCGACCTGAAGAACGGCTATCAACTGCTCGGCAAGGCGACTCTGCCCGCCGAAAAGGGGCCGGTGGCGTTGCTGCTGCAAGGCAAGGTGGACGCCAATGGCGCGCAAGTCGCCGGGCTGGATCTCGACGCCGGCAACCAGCAGACCCTCAAGCTTACCGGGCGGTTGGATTGGCGTGAAGGGCTGAACGCCGAAGCAAAAGTCGCCTGGCTGGATTTCCCCTGGCATCGCCTTTATCCGCTGATCGACGAGCCGCAAGTCACGCTGCGCAGTTTTAACGGCGAAGTCTCGTACACCGACGGCCAGTACCTGGGCAATTTCCAGGCGGCGCTGGACGGTCCCGCCGGGGCGTTCAGCCTGGGCAGCCCGTTCAGCGGCAACCTGACGCAAATCCACTTGCCTGAACTCAAGCTTGCCGCCGGACAGGGCAAGGCCGAAGGGCACCTGGACCTGCAATTTGCCGACGGCATCGCCTGGGACACCGCGCTGCAACTGTCGTCGGTCAATCCGGCGTACTGGCTCGCCGAACTGCCCGGCACGCTGGCCGGGCCGTTGCGCAGTAAAGGCTCGATGAAAAACCAGCGCATGGAACTCGACGCGGACGTGGACCTCAAGGGCAAGCTGCGCGGCCAGCCGGCACTGTTCCAGGCCAAGGCCAGCGGCGCTGGCGAACAATGGAACCTCGGCGCTCTGGATATCCGCCTCGGCGATAATCGCATCAACGGTACGGGCAGCCTGCAACAGCAGCTGACCGGCCAGATCGACATCAAGCTCGCGCGCCTGGCCCAGCTCTGGCCGCAGTTGCGTGGTCAGGTCAGCGGGCGTGTCGACGTGGCCGGCACGCTCAAGGCCCCCCAGGGCAAGCTCGACTTGCAAGGGACGCAACTGGCGTTTCAGGACAATCTTCTGCAAAGCCTGAACCTGGACGCGACGCTCGACGGCGCGCAACGGGGCAAAGTCGATCTCAAGGCCAGCGGTATCCGCAGCGGCGAAACTTCCCTTGGCGTCCTGACGCTGAGCGGGCAGGGCGATATCAAGCAACAGCAACTGAAGGTCGACCTGCAAGGGCCCCAGTTGAAAACCAGCCTGGCCCTTGATGGCACGCTGGATCAGGGCAGCTGGCGTGGACGCCTGGCCAGTGGCGACCTGCGGGTCGGCGGTCAGGACTGGCGCCTGCAAGCGCCAGCGAAGCTGGAACGGCTGGCCAACGGTACGCTGAACTTCGGTGCCCACTGCTGGCGCTCCGGCCAGGCCAGCCTGTGCGGCGAAGACCAGCGGCTGATGCCGGAGCCGAAGCTGCGCTATCACCTCAAGCAATTCCCCATCGAAAGCCTGGCCCAGTGGATGCCCAAGGATTTTGCCTGGCAAGGCCGGCTCAACGCCGACCTGCAACTGGACCTGCCGGCCAGCGGCCCGAATGGCCGGGTGCTGGTGGATGCCAGCGGCGGCACGTTGCGGATTCGGGATAAAGAACAGTGGCTGGACTTCCCCTACCAGACCCTGACGCTCGACAGCCGCCTGACACCCACGCGCATCGATACCGATCTGAATTTCGTCGGCGCCAGGCTCGGCGAACTGAGGGTCCAGGCGCGGATCAATCCGTTGCCAGCGAGCAAGCCGCTGAGCGGTTCGTTCCGCCTGAACGGCCTGGACCTGTCCGTCGCCCGTCCGTTCGTGCCGATGGTGGAAACCCTCACGGGGCACTTGAACGGCAGTGGCACGCTGTCCGGCGGGCTGCTCGCGCCCCAGGTCAACGGCAACCTGGTGCTCAGCGACGGCGAAGTGTCCGGCCCGGAACTGCCGGTCAGCCTCGAAGCCTTGCAACTGCGGGCGATGATCGCCGGCGAAACGGTGCGTCTGGATGGCGATTGGAAGAGTGGCAAGAGCGGGCAGGGCCGCCTGACCGGGAACATCGGCTGGGGCGAGGCGCTGACCATGGACCTGGCACTCAAGGGCTCGCAACTGCCGGTGACCGTCGAACCCTATGCGGTGCTGGACGTGGCGCCGGACTTGAAGATCACGCTGCAGGGCGAGCGGCTGGCAATTGCCGGCAAGGTCCTGGTGCCGAAGGGCGAGATCACCATTCGCGAACTGCCGCCGTCAACCGTCAAGGTTTCGGACGACACGGTGATCGTCGGCCACCAGACCGAAGAGGGCAAGGCACCGATGGCCATGGCAATGGACATCGACGTGCTCGTCGGCCAGGAGAAGCTTGCCTTTTCGGGGTTCGGGCTCACCGCCAACGTCCAGGGGCAGGTGCATATTGGCGATAACATGGATACGCGCGGCGAACTCTGGCTCAACGACGGCCGCTATCGGGCCTATGGGCAGCGGTTGACGGTGCGCCGGGCGCGCTTGTTGTTCGCCGGGCCTATCGATCAGCCGTACCTGGACATCGAGGCGATCCGCCAGACCGACGATGTGATTGCCGGCATCCGCTTGAGCGGCAGCGCCGAGCAACCCACCACGCAAATCTTCTCGGAGCCGGCCATGAGCCAGGAGCAGGCATTGTCCTACCTGGTGCTGGGCCGGCCGCTGAGTACCACCGGCGAAGACAACAACATGCTCGCCCAGGCTGCACTGGGCCTGGGCTTGATGGGCAGTTCCGGCGTGACCACCAGCCTGGCCAACAACCTGGGAATCGAGGATTTCCAACTCGACACCCAGGGCAGCGGCAACGAAACCAGCGTGGTCGCCAGCGGCAACCTGTCGGAAAAACTCAGCCTGCGCTACGGCGTCGGAGTGTTCGAACCGGCCAATACCATTGCCCTGCGCTACAAGCTGAGCAAGAAGGTCTACCTCGAAGCCGCCAGCGGCGTCGCCAGCTCGCTGGATATCTTCTACAAGCGCGATTTCTGACCTTTCCCCCAAGTCCCTTGTGGGAGCGAGCTCGCTCGCGATAGCGGTATCACATTCAACCTGTTCGCAGGCTGACAGACCGCTATCGCGAGCAAGCTCGCTCCCACATGGTTTTCTCATTTCCGTTTTTTATGCATAGCTAACTAACTATTTGTTTGACATTTGCTGCCTAAGCAGTAACATTTCGACATACATTCGCTGCCTAGGCAGCAAACGGTATTCAGACAACGGTATCCAGATGAAGCATTTCACCCCGGACGAATTCCACAATTGCCATCTCGGCATGCTCCTTGGCCGTGCCGCGGCGCTCAAGGACCGGATCATCGACACCCACATGGAGCCTGTCGGCATCACCGCCGCGCAGTTCAAGGTGTTGATCATCATGGCCCAGCACGGCATCGATACGCCGGTCGAGCTGTGCCGGTACCTGTCGCTGGACAGCGGCTCGATGACCCGCATGCTCGACCGCCTGGAGCAGAAGGGCTTTCTGGTTCGCCAGCGCTCGGCACAGGATCGGCGCCAGGTTCGTCTGGTGCTGACCGACGCCGGCCAGGCCCTCGCCGATCGCCTGCCATTCATCGGTGCCGACGCCATGAATCAACTGGCCGGCGCCATCAGCCGCGAGGAGCTGCAAACCCTCGAAGACATCCTCAAGAAAATACTGCTCGCCGCCGGTGACCCCATCACCGTCCTGCGATTGGGGGCCAAATGAAACATCAAACCTTGCGTACCCGCCTGAGCCTTGTGCTGTTGGCCATGAGCCTCGCCGGTTGTGCCAGCTACAGCGGCCTGAAGACCGAGGGCGTCAGCCTGGAGGCCAAGAGCCTGCAGGCTGGGCAATCGCTGACCGGGGTCAAACTGTCGCCCGCCGCGTGGCCGAAAAGCGACTGGTGGAAAAGCCTTGGCGACCCGCAGCTCGACGGCTTGATCCGTGAAGCGCTGCGCGACAGCCCGGACATGCAGATCGCCAGCGCCCGGGTGCACCAGGCCAGCGCCGCTGCCTATGCCGCGAATGCCGCGCGCCTGCCGACCCTCGACGCCAGCGGCAGTGTCAGCCGTTCGCGCCTGGCCCGTGACCAGGACCCGCAAGGGCAGGGCGGCGCCTATAGCACCCTGCGTTCGCTGAGCGTGGATTTCAATTACAACTTCGACCTCTGGGGCGGCCAACGTGCCGCCTGGGAAGCGGCCCTGGGCCAGGCCCGCGCCGCCGAGATCGATCGCCAGGCCGCGCAACTGACCCTCGCCGCCGACGTGGCCCGGGCCTACAGCGACCTGGGCCAGGCCCACATCATTTATGACCTGGCCAATGAAGACCTCAAGCGCACGCGGCAGATGCTCGACCTGGGCAAACGCCGTCTCGGTGCCGGGATCGACAGCGAGTACCAGTTCCAGCAGACCGAAAGCCTCGAAGCCAGCGCCGATGCGACGCTGATCGACGCGGAAAAACGCCTGCAAAGCGCAAAGATCGCCTTGGCGGTGCTGCTGGGCAAAGGTCCCGACCGGGGCAACGACATCGCCCGGCCCAACGTGCTGCAGGCCAGCGTGGTTGCCCTGCCGTCGAATCTGCCGGCCGAGTTGCTCGGTCGCCGTCCCGACCTGGTCGCGGCGCGGTGGCGGGTCGAGGCGGCGAGCAAGAACATCGAGGCCGGCAAGACCAACTTCTACCCCAACCTCAACCTGAGCGCGGCGGCGGGGGTGCAATCGCTGCTGGGTGACGCGATGTTCGGCGCGCCCAGTCGTTTCTTCAACGTGGCGCCGACCGTGTCGTTGCCGATCTTCGATGGCGGCCGCCTGCGGGCGGACCTGGATGCCCGGGACGCCGATTACGACCTGGCGGTGGCGCAATACAACAAGAGCCTGGTCGCGGCCCTTGGCGATGTCAGCGACACCATCAACCAGTTGCGCGACATCGGTCGGCAGCTCGGCGCCCAGCAACACGCGGTGGATATCGCCCGGAACTCCTACGACACCGTGGTCCAGCGCTACGGTTCCGGCATCGGCAATTACCTGGACGTGTTGAGCATCGAGCAACAACTGCTCCAGGCCCAACGCCAACTGGCGACCCTCAATGCCGAGCAGATCGATCTGTCGATCCAACTGATGCAGGCCCTGGGCGGTGGTTTCGATACCCAAACCATCGCTTCGGCCACTCCGGCCGCCACCGCGCCGACTCACTGATTCGAGGTACTTGTCATGGCAACTGCCGAAACTACCCAGGAAACCCAACAGGACAGCGGCAACCCGCGCAAGCGCAAGGTGTTGCTGCTGGCCCTGGCCCTGATCGTCATTCTCGCCGGCGTCGGTGTCTGGGCCTGGCATGAACTTTATGGACGCTGGAGCGAAAGCACCGACGATGCCTACGTGAACGGCAACGTGGTGGAAATCACCCCGCAAGTCACCGGCACCGTGGTGAGCATTGGTGCCGATGACGGTGACCTGGTGCGCGAAGGCCAGGTGCTGGTGCAGTTCGACCCGAACGACGCCGAAGTTGCCTTGCAAAGTGCCCAGGCCAACCTGGCCCATACCGTGCGCCAGGTGCGTGGTTTGTACAGCAATGTCGACGGCATGAAAGCGCAGGTGCATGCGCAGGAAGCGGAAGTGCAGAAGGCTCGGGAAAACTACAACCGACGCAAGAACCTGGCGGCCGGCGGGGCGATTTCCCAGGAAGAACTGTCCCACGCCCGGGACGATCTGACCTCGGCGCAGAACGCCCTGGCCAACGCCCGGCAACAACTCATGACGACCAGCGCGCTGGTGGATGACACCGTGCTGTCGAGCCATCCCGACGTGCAGGCGGCGGCCGCGCAACTGCGCCAGGCTTACCTGAGCAATGCCCGCAGCACCTTGATTGCGCCGGTGACCGGTTACGTCGCCAAGCGCACCGTTCAGCTCGGGCAACGCGTGCAGCCGGGCACGGCGCTGATGGCGGTGATCCCGCTGGACCAGTTGTGGATCGACGCCAACTTCAAGGAAACCCAGCTACGTGACATGCGCATCGGCCAGCCGGTGGACATCGAGACCGACCTTTATGGCAGCGACGTGAAGTACAGCGGCACGGTGGACAGCCTGGGCGCCGGTACCGGCAGCGCGTTTGCCTTGCTGCCAGCGCAGAACGCCACCGGTAACTGGATCAAGATCGTCCAGCGGGTGCCGGTGCGCATTCATATCAATGCCGAGGAGCTGGCCAGGCATCCGCTGCGGGTCGGCCTGTCGACCCAGGTCAACGTCAATCTCCACGACCAGAGCGGCCCGGTACTGGCCCAGCAGCCACCGCAAAAAGCCTCGTTCAGCACTCAGGTCTACGCCCGCCAGCTGGCCGATGCCGACGCGATGATCACTCGGCTGATTCATGAGAACAGCGCGGCGGCGAGCAAGACCGCGCAGCGTTGAAGCAGCCCCGTCGAACCCTGTGGCGAGGGAGCTTGCTCCCGCTCGGCTGCGAAGCAGTCGTAAACCGGCGGGTGCGGTGTGTCTGGTGCTTCCCGTTCAGCAGGTTTTGGGGCCGCTTCGCGACCCAGCGGGAGCAAGCTCCCTCGCCACGTGTCTGGCGCAGACTCAAGTGACAGCATTCAGGTCCTGGCGGTCTTGCTCCAATTTTGTCACCTTTGCTTCATAGGATTCTCGCAATGAGCAATAACGCGTCCTTCACGCCGCCCAGCCTGTTGCTCAGCACCATCGGGTTGTCGCTGGCGACGTTCATGCAGGTGCTCGACACGACCATCGCCAACGTCGCCTTGCCGACCATTTCCGGCAACCTGGGCGTCAGTTCGGAGCAGGGCACCTGGGTCATTACCTCGTTTGCGGTGAGCAATGCGATCGCGCTGCCGCTGACCGGTTGGCTGAGCCGCCGGTTTGGCGAGGTGAAACTGTTTTTGTGGGCAACGATGCTGTTCGTCCTGGCCTCGTTCCTCTGCGGGATTTCCACGTCGATGCCCGAGCTGATCGGTTTTCGTGTGGTTCAGGGCCTGGTGGCCGGGCCTCTGTATCCGATGACCCAGACCTTGCTGATTGCCGTGTACCCGCCAGCCAGGCGCGGCATGGCCTTGGCCTTGCTGGCGATGGTCACCGTGGTGGCGCCGATCGCCGGGCCTATCCTGGGCGGCTGGATCACCGACAGTTACAGCTGGCCGTGGATTTTCTTCATCAACGTGCCGATCGGGATTTTCGCAGTGCTGGTGGTGCGTCAGCAGCTCAAGGCGCGGCCGGTGGTCACCAGTCGCCAGCCGATGGATTACGTCGGGTTGATCACCCTGATCATCGGTGTCGGGGCGTTGCAGGTGATCCTCGACAAGGGCAACGACCTGGATTGGTTCGAGTCGAACTTCATCATCGTCGGCGCGCTGATTTCGGTCGTTGCGCTGGCGGTGTTCGTGATCTGGGAAATGACCGACCGCCATCCAGTGGTCAACCTGCGGCTGTTTGCCTATCGCAACTTTCGCATCGGGACGATTGTACTGGTGGGCGGTTATGCCGGATTCTTCGGCATCAACCTGATCCTGCCGCAGTGGTTGCAGACCCAGATGGGTTATACCGCCACCTGGGCCGGCCTGGCGGTTGCGCCCATCGGGATCCTGCCGGTGTTGATGTCACCTTTCGTTGGCAAATACGCCCACAAGTTCGACCTACGCCTGCTGGCCGGGCTTGCGTTCCTGGCGATCGGCCTGAGTTGCTTCATGCGCGCCGGGTTTACCAACGAGGTGGATTTCCAGCACATCGCTCTGGTGCAGCTGTTCATGGGCATCGGCGTGGCGCTGTTCTTCATGCCGACCCTGAGCATCCTGATGTCGGACCTGCCGCCCCAGCAGATCGCCGACGGCGCGGGGCTGGCGACGTTCCTGCGGACCCTGGGCGGCAGCTTTGCCGCGTCGCTAACCACCTGGATCTGGATCCGCCGCGCCGACCAGCACCATGCCTACCTGAGCGAAAGCATCAGCACTTTCGAACCGGCCACGCGCGAGACGATCAACCAGCTCGGCGGGGCGAGCACGCCGGTGTACGCCCAGCTCGACCAGATCCTCACCAGCCAGGCGTACATGCTCTCCACCGTGGATTATTTCACGCTGCTGGGCTGGGCGTTCATGGGGTTGATCCTGCTGGTGTGGCTGGCGAAACCGCCGTTTGCGGCGAAGGCGGGGCCTGCCAGCAGCGGTCATTGATGGCGGGCGCAGTCCAACCTGTGGGAGCGAGCCTGCTCGCGAATGCGGATTATCAGTCAGTGATGTTTTGACTGACACAGCGCTTTCGCGAGCAGGCTCGCTCCCACAGGGGATTTATATTGGATCGGGAATTGTGTCCGGTGCCGGCAGTTGTGGCGGCGGGGCAAACTCGAAAGGCGCCAGCGAAAATCCCTGCTCATCCACCTGCAACGCCCAGCCCTGCTTGTCCCAATCTCCCAGCACGATGCGCCGGGCGGCGTGTTCGCCCAGTTGCAGCTTGTGGATGGCAGGGCGGTGGGTGTGGCCGTGGACCAAGGTTTTTACGCCATAGTGCTGCATGACGCGCGGGACCTCTTCTGGCGTGACATCAACGATGTCGTTGGCTTTCATCCTCACCTGCGTGCGGCTTTCACTGCGCAGCTTGCGCGCCAGTTTCTGACGGCTGCCCAAGGGCAGGTGGCGCAGGACGAACAGCGTGACCGGGTTGCGCAGCCAGCGCCGCAGTTTCATGTAGCCGACGTCCCGCGTGCACAGGCTGTCGCCGTGCATCAGCAGCACTGGCTCGGCGTTGAATTGCACGACGGTCGGGTCCTTGAGCAGGGTACAGCCGGCCGCTTTGCAGAAGGCCTGCCCGAGCATGAAGTCGCGGTTGCCGTGCATCAGGAAAATCGCCGTGCCGCTGTCGCTCAATTCGCGCAGGGCCTGGCAGATGGAACGCTGGAACGGCGTCATGGCATCGTCGCCGATCCAGGCTTCGAAGAAGTCGCCCAGAATGTATAACGCTTGCGCCGAGCGGGCGCGTGTGGCGAGTAAATCCAGAAACGCCCGGGTGATGTCCGGGCGCTCCTCTTCCAGATGCAGATCTGAAATCAGCAATATCACTCAATGATCTCGGCTTTCTCGATGATCACATCTTCTGCCGGGACGTCCTGGTGGCCAGCCTTGGAAGTGGTGGAGACGCCTTTGATCTTGTCGACCACGTCGGTACCAGCGGTGACCTTGCCGAATACGGCGTAGCCCCAGCCTTGGACGTTCTTGCCGCTGTGGTTCAGGAAGCTGTTGTCGGCGACGTTGATGAAGAACTGCGCGGAGGCCGAATGCGGCTCCATGGTGCGGGCCATGGCAACAGTGTATTTGTCGTTGGAAAGGCCGTTGTCGGCTTCGTTCTGGATGCTCGGGCGCTTGTCTTTCTTTTCTTTCATGCCCGGTTCGAAACCGCCGCCCTGGATCATGAAGTTGCCGATGACACGGTGGAAAACGGTGTTTTCGTAGTGGCCGGCCTTGACGTATTCAACGAAGTTGGCAACGGTAATCGGTGCCTTCTCGGCGTTCAGCTCCAGGACGATCTCGCCATGGTTGGTGGTCAGTTTGACTTGGGTCATGATCACTACTCTTTCAAGGAATTCGTGGGTTTCGGGGGCGCGGACGCCCGCAACCGGTCTGGCTGTAATCGGCCAGGCTGGGCAGTTTAGCGCGCCATGCGCGAATTTCGAGGCTGTTTTTCATCTGGCTGTCGAATAAATTCAATCGTTTGCCGGCCTGGCCTGTCAGGTGCTTGACAGCATCGGCTATGATACGGGCTTTGATTTATCAGGCCGCACCCGGCCGCGCACTTGTATGTTCAAGGATCCTATGAGCAAGCCCACTGTCGACCCTACCTCGAATTCCAAGACCGGCCCGGCCGTGCCGGTCAATTTCCTGCGCCCGATCATCCAGGCGGACCTGGATTCGGGTAAGCACACGCAGATCGTCACCCGTTTTCCGCCGGAGCCCAACGGCTATCTGCACATCGGTCACGCCAAATCCATTTGCGTGAACTTCGGCCTGGCCGAGGAGTTCGGTGGCGTCACGCACCTGCGTTTCGATGACACCAACCCGGCCAAGGAAGACCAGGAATACATCGACGCGATCAAGAGCGACGTCAAGTGGCTGGGCTTCGAATGGGCCGGCGAAGTGCGCTACGCCTCGCAGTATTTCGACCAGTTGCATGATTGGGCGGTGGAGCTGATCAAGTCCGGCAACGCCTACGTGTGTGACCTGACGCCGGAGCAGGCCAAGGAATATCGCGGCAGCCTGACCGAGCCGGGCCGCAACAGTCCGTTCCGCGATCGCAGCGTGGAAGAGAACCTCGACCTGTTCGCCCGCATGCGCGCTGGTGAATTCCCGGACGGTGCCCGTGTGCTGCGCGCGAAGATCGACATGGCCTCGCCGAACATGAACCTGCGCGACCCGATCATGTACCGCATCCGTCATGCCCATCACCACCAGACGGGCGACAAGTGGTGCATCTACCCGAACTATGACTTCACCCACGGCCAGTCCGACGCCATCGAAGGCATCACGCATTCGATCTGCACCCTGGAGTTCGAAAGTCATCGTCCGCTGTACGAGTGGTTCCTCGAGCATCTGCCGGTGCCGGCCAACCCGCGCCAGTATGAATTCAGCCGCCTGAACCTGAACTACACGATCACCAGCAAGCGCAAGCTCAAGCAACTGGTGGACGAGAAGCACGTCAACGGCTGGGATGACCCACGTATGTCGACGCTGTCGGGTTTCCGCCGTCGTGGCTACACGCCCAAGTCGATCCGCAACTTCTGCGAGATGGTCGGCACCAACCGTTCCGACGGTGTGGTCGATTTCGGCATGCTGGAATTCAGCATTCGCGAGGACCTCGACCACAGCGCACCGCGCGCCATGTGCGTGTTGCGTCCGCTGAAAGTCGTCATCACCAATTACCCGGAAGGCCAGGTCGAGAACCTCGAACTGCCGTGCCACCCGAAAGAAGACATGGGCGTGCGCGTCCTGCCGTTCGCCCGGGAAATCTACATCGACC
Organism: Pseudomonas sp. R1-15; assembly: GCF_051132085.1. Taxonomy (NCBI): domain Bacteria; kingdom Pseudomonadati; phylum Pseudomonadota; class Gammaproteobacteria; order Pseudomonadales; family Pseudomonadaceae; genus Pseudomonas; species Pseudomonas sp. R1-15. The sequence goes on from NZ_CP071660.1 coordinate 2,070,949, forward strand.
GTGACGACTTCATGGAAGAGCCACCAAAAGGCTACAAGCGCCTGGAGCCGGCCGGCGAAGTGCGCTTGCGCGGCAGCTACGTGATCCGCGCCGACGAGGCGATCAAGGACGCCGACGGCAACATCGTCGAGCTGCGTTGCTCGTACGATCCCGACACCCTGGGCAAGAACCCGGAAGGTCGCAAGGTCAAGGGCGTGATCCACTGGGTGCCGGCCGCCGCCAGCGTCGAGTGCGAAGTGCGCCTGTACGATCGCCTGTTCCGTTCGCCGAACCCGGAGAAGGCCGAAGACAGCGCCAGCTTCCTGGACAACATCAACCCTGACTCCCTGCAAGTACTTACGGGTTGTCGTGCCGAGCCTTCGCTGGGCAACGCACAGCCGGAAGACCGTTTCCAGTTCGAGCGCGAAGGCTACTTCTGCGCGGATATCAAGGACTCGAAACCTGGTGCTCCGGTATTCAACCGTACCGTGACCTTGCGCGACTCCTGGGGTCAGTGATCAAGTCTTAAGGGAAACCCCGTGCTTACGATCTACAACACGCTCACCAAGAGCAAAGAAGTCTTCAAGCCGCTGGATGGCAACAAGGTCCGTATGTACGTTTGCGGCATGACCGTGTACGACTATTGCCACCTCGGCCATGGCCGCAGCATGGTTGCCTTCGACCTGGTGACCCGTTGGTTGCGCTTCAGCGGTTATGACCTGACCTATGTGCGCAACATCACCGACATCGACGACAAGATCATCAATCGGGCCAACGAGAACGGTGAAGCGTTCGATGCGCTGACCGAGCGCATGATCAAGGCCATGCACGAGGACGAGGCGCGCCTCAACATCCAGAAGCCGGACCTGGAGCCGCGGGCCACGGACCACATCCCGGGCATGCTGGCGATGATCCAGACCCTGATCGACAAGGGCTATGCCTACGCACCGGGCAACGGCGATGTGTACTACCGCGTCGCCAAGTTCATGGGCTACGGCAAGCTGTCGCGCAAGAAGATCGAAGACTTGCGCATCGGCGCACGCATCGAGGTCGACGAGTCGAAAGAAGACCCGCTGGACTTCGTGCTGTGGAAAGGCGCCAAGCCGGGCGAGCCGAGCTGGGATTCACCGTGGGGCGCCGGGCGTCCGGGCTGGCACATCGAATGCTCGGTGATGTCGACCTGCTGCCTGGGCGAGACCTTCGACATTCATGGCGGCGGCAGCGACCTGGAGTTCCCGCACCACGAAAACGAGATCGCCCAGAGCGAAGCGGCCACCGGCAAGACCTACGCCAATGCCTGGATGCATTGCGGCATGATCCGCATCAATGGCGAGAAGATGTCCAAGTCCCTGAACAACTTCTTCACCATCCGCGACGTGCTCGACAAGTATCACCCGGAAGTTGTGCGTTACCTGCTGGTGTCCAGCCACTACCGCAGCGCCATCAACTATTCGGAAGACAACCTCAAGGACGCCAAGGGTGCCCTTGAGCGTTTCTACCATGCCTTGAAGGGCCTGCCCGCCGTGCCGCCTGCTGGTGGCGAAGCGTTCATGGCGCGGTTCACCGAAGTGATGAACGACGACTTCGGCACGCCGGAAGCCTGCGCGGTGCTGTTCGAGATGGTGCGTGAGATCAACCGCCTGCGCGAGAGCGATCTCGATGCGGCGGCGGGCCTGGCAGCGCGGCTGAAGGAATTGGCCAGCGTGTTGGGCGTGTTGCAGCTTGAAGCCGACGACTTCCTGCAAGCCGGCGCCGAAGGCCGGGTGAACGCCGCCGAGGTCGAGGCCTTGATCCAGGCGCGCCTGACCGCGCGGGCCAACAAGGACTGGGCCGAATCCGACCGCATCCGCGACCAGCTCACCGCCATGGGCGTGGTGCTCGAAGACGGCAAGGGCGGGACGACCTGGCGATTGGCGGACTGAGTCCTTCCACCCCTCGCAATACCCCTGTGGGAGCGAGCCTGCTCGCGAAAGCGCAATATCAGCCAACAATGGTTTGACTGATATACCGCATTCGCGAGCAGGCTCGCTCCCACAGTTTTTTGTATGTCCACGCTGGAACAGGTCGCTTCGACCTTCGCGCTGACAGCACAGTCCCCATGCCGGAACCGGTCACGAACGCCTGCTTCGTCGCCATTAAAACGAAACGTCTGACAGCCATGCTGTGAGACATGCCAGTAGTATCGGTTTTAACGGAACGTCAAAGGCGGGATAGAGCAGGGTGAGGCTCGGTCGGCCTGATCTTTAGCCAGCCACTGCGCTGCTGCAAACGGGCTGGCTGCGGATTGCGGCAGGGGCTCAGGGCGTTTGTGGCTTGTCAGGAGCAGTCAGGCCGGCCTGGATACGCTGATAGATTTCTTCGCGGTGCACCGCAACGTTTTTCGGGGCGTTGATGCCGATCCGGACTTGTTGGCCGCTTACGCCCAGAATGGTGATCGTGATGTCGTCACCAATGTTTATGCTTTCACCGACTTTGCGGGTGAGTATCAGCATGGTGTTCTCCTTGATTGCTTTATAGGGCACCTGATTCAGACAGTGCAGATGTCGGTACTGCTTATAGATTAGTGCTAAGTGTCACAATGTGGGTGCCTCTTTCTGACGTGCAGATGCTGCATTAATTCCCAGGGTGCGACTATACAGAGACGCCGGAGAGGTTTCTCGTGTTTTGAGCTCCGTTTGCGGCGTTTTTGGCGACAGTGAGTGCTAAAATTCCCGCCTCATGTCTTTCGGGGGAATCGTTGTGCGTAAATTGGCTTGGGTATTGGTGGTATTGGCGCTGGCGGGATGCGGTGAAGGGCGTGACGTCGCGGCACCCAAGCCCAAGCCCGTGGCGAGCTCTACGCCGGCCGCCGCTGCCGCACCGCAGTGGGCCGTCGAGGTTCGAGGCCAGACGCCCCAGGCCGTCAGCGACCTGACCGGATGGCTGATCGAGCACAGCTTCATGTCCACCGTCGTCAGGGAAAACGGCAAGGACCGCGTCCTGGTAGGGCCGTTAAGCTCGAAGGCTGAAGCCGAAGCGAAGCAGGAACAGATCACCGCTGCCCTGGTCCGTGCGAAGAAACGCAATATCGAAGCCTTGGTGGTGGACTTCCCGCCTGCTCAATAATCGGTCAATACAGAACCTGTGGGAGCGAGCTTGCTCGCGATAGCGGTATATCAGTCGACAAACCTGTTGTCTGTCACTCCGCTATCGCGAGCAAGCTCGCTCCCACATTGTTTTGTGCTGTTAACGAATGCCAGGTCAGCCGCAGGCCTTCAGGTCCACCGGGCCGACGAATTCGTTCCCGCGGCCCATGACACACGCCACGCTCTGGTTGCGCTGGCGTTCCCAGGCCTGCACCGGATAGGTCTTGTCCCAGGCTTCATACAGGCGCCGGTCCTGTTTGGAGAGGCGCAAACCGTATTGTTTGCTCATGTAGAAATACGTCCTGGCGATCATCCCCCGAATGGACGGGCGCGGCATGACTTTCTTGGCCTTGAAATCCACCTGGGTCAGGCATGAGCCGTACTGGCCTTTCTGCACCGGCAACCAGCCGAAGCTGAAGTTGCTGCGATCACCGTTCACCTCGCCAATGCTCGGCACCAGGTTATGCAGATCCGCCTCGGCCCGTTGATAGACCGGGTCGTAGCGGGTGCACTGCTTGCGCCCGCCCTGTTGCCAGCATTGGCGCTGATGGCCGATTTGCCAGGCCGGGACAATATGCTCCCACTCGATGCGGGCGGCGCGATTGGCGTTCTTGCGCGGTACATAACCGCAGGCCGCGAGGTTCACCCGGTTGCCGGTGTATTTGCACCCGCAATAGAACTCGGTGGATTGCGGCGCATAGAGTTTCCAGGCGACTTTCTTGGCTTCGTTGAAGGTGCGCGGCGCACCAGCCTGTGCACCCGTGGCAACGAAGACGAGCAATAAAGCTAAACAGCGAACAATCATCGGGCTCAATCTTCCTTCGGCACAACCCAGAAAACCTGCACACCGCCATCGTCGCGATAAGCGAGGGTGACGTTGTCGTTCTCGTCGATTTCTTCGAGCAGGCGTTCCCACTCGTCGATCGGCTCGTCGGGCAGGCGGAAGATCAGTGCGGCCTTGGCCTTTTGCGCGGTGGGCGAATTGATGATTTTCGAGACGCGCAGGCCGAGTCGTGTGTAGGAATCTAAGGGGGTAGTTGCAGCGAGAGGCGTTGCCACAGGGTTATCCTTATTAAGCTGTACGGGCATACAGTATTTAACCGTAGGCAATTACGCAACTGCTTAAAATTCAAGAAAATCGTCTGACAACACTTTTCCGACTTTGGTGTAGGAGAAATACGTTTTTTAGCGGGTGTGTAGGCGAAGCGCCACCTGCTCGTAGGAAGCAGGTGGCGAAACAGCCCGACCGGAAACGGCCGGGCGTGAGTATCAGTATTCCCAGAATATCCGCTGCAATTCCTTGCTGTCCTGAGTCTTGGTCAGGGCGACCATGGCCAGGATGCGCGCCTTCTGCGGATTCAGGTCGTGGGCCACGACCCAGTCGTATTTGTCGTCAGGCTGTTCGGCGTTGCGCAGCACGAAACCGCCGGCGTTGGCGTGGGACGAACGAATGATCTGCACGCCTTCCTTGCGCAAGGCCTGCAACGAAGGCACAACCCGCGACGACACCGAACCGTTGCCGGTACCGGCATGGATGATCGCCTTGGCGCCGGACTGGGCGAGGGCCTTGTAAGCCGTGTCGCTGACGTTGCCGTAGGAGTAGGCGATTTCCACGTCCGGCAGGCTCTTGATGGTCTTGATGTCGAATTCCGAGTCCAGGGTGTGACGCTTGGCCGGCAGGCGGAACCAGTAGGATTTGCCTTCCACTACCATGCCCAGCGGGCCCCATGGGCTCTTGAAGGCTTCAGTCTTGATGTTGATCATCTTGCTGACATCGCGACCGGACTGGATTTCATCGTTCATGGTCACCAGCACGCCCTTGCCCCGTGCTTCCTTGCTGCTGGCCACGGCCACGGCATTGTAGAGATTGAGCATGCCATCTGCCGACATCGCAGTGCCGGGACGCATCGAGCCGACGACGATGATCGGTTTTTCGGTCTTTTCCACCAGGTTGAGGAAGTACGCGGTTTCTTCCAGCGTGTCGGTGCCATGGGTGATGACAATGCCATCGACGTCATTGCTGTCGGCGAGCTCGGCGACGCGCCGGCCCAGCTCCAGCAGATTGTCGTTGGTGATGCTTTCCGAGGCGATTTGCATGACCTGTTCGCCACGCACATTGGCCAGTCGGCTGAGCTCGGGCACGCCGGCGATCAGTTGTTCGATGCCCACCTTCGCCGCCTGGTAAGTGGCGCTGTTGGCCGAGCTGGCTCCCGCGCCGGCGATGGTGCCGCCGGTGGCGAGGATGACGACGTTGGCGAGCTTTTGCTCAGTTTGGGTTTCTTTTGCCTGGAGCGCGCCGGGCAGCAGGAGCAGAAGGGCCAAGGCGCCCGGGACAAGAGTCTTGAAAGCAGATGTCATTATTTTTCTCTCTAGTCATGAGGAATCTAGTCATGAGGATTCATCTAGATGTTCCGGCAGACCTGAATGCCGGGAACACAGCTGGAGGAGCATGATCCGTACCAGCCCGGTCGGCGCCGCTGATCAGGGCCTAAGACGTTGATATCCATAACGATGTGTATTAAGTGAGGGACCCGGGCAAGCAGTCCGGGGACGGGTTTCCGAATGCCGCGAGTGTTTACTGTTCGGTTACCCGAAAGGGAAAGGGCTGAAAGAAAGATCTGAAGCGCTAAAGAAAAAGCTCTGACGGACGATGCCTTTGTAGGAATTTATTCACGGAGCGAGACATGTCCTTTTCCATCGGCTTTCCCAATGCCGCGACCATCACCCTCGGTGGTAGATCTATCTCCACGCTGAATGCCCTGAAGGAGGCGAGCGCTGACGCGGCTGACGAGGCGCTGCGCGAAACGCAGGAAACCGGCACGGTCCGTGCGAACCTTGCAACCGAAGCCGAGGGCAAGACCGAGAAAAGCAGCAGTACGCAAAGTATCGCTATGCAAGTGCTGCTCAAGCGAATGCAGGAACTCCAGCAGCAATTGCGGGAGCAGCAGCAACAACTTGCCGCTGCACAGACGCGTGCCTATTCAACGCCCGAAGCCAAGACGACCGCTATCATGGCTATCCAAGGGCAAATCGCCGATACCACCGGCGCGCTGCAACAGGTCACCGGCAACCTGATCAAGGAACTGGCCAAGGATTCGGGTTCGGGGGCGCTGGTGAATACCACCGCTTGAGGTGTCAACGTTGCGGATGAAACCGCAACGTTGACAAAACCCTGATGCTTTACCATAGTTCATTCCACGCAAACGTTTGCGCGGCTGTCGTGCGACGATTTTGCTCACAATAATCATAAAATCGGAGTGAACCCATGAAGCTGCCATTCGCTGGACGCCTTCTCGCCGTCGCCATGCTCGCGGCCGCATCCGCAGCGCTGCCATTCTCCTCGGCGCTCGCCCAGACCACCGAAAAACCCAAGGTCGCCCTGGTCATGAAATCCCTGGCCAACGAATTCTTCCTGACCATGGAAGATGGCGCCAAGGCTTATCAGAAGGAACACTCCGCCGATTTCGACCTGATCTCCAACGGGATCAAGGATGAAACCGACACCGCCAACCAGATTCGCATCGTCGAGCAGATGATCGTGTCCAAGGTCGATGCGCTGATCATCGCGCCGGCCGACTCCAAGGCCATGGTGCCGGTGATCAAGAAAGCCGTGGATGCCGGCATCACTGTGATCAACATCGATAACCAGCTCGATCCGGCCGTGGTCAAGAGCAAGAACATCAACGTGCCGTTCGTAGGCCCGGACAACCGCAAGGGCGCCCGCCTGGTGGGTGAATACCTGGCCAAGCAGCTCAAGGCCGGTGACGAGGTCGGCATCATCGAAGGTGTGTCGACCACCACCAACGCCCAGGCGCGCACCGCAGGCTTCAAGGATGCGATGGAAGCGGCGCAGATCAAGGTCGTCTCCCTGCAATCCGGTGACTGGGAAATCAACAAGGGCAACCAGGTTGCCGCGTCGATGCTCAGCGAATACCCGAACATCAAGGCACTCCTGGCCGGCAACGACAGCATGGCGGTCGGTGCGGTCTCGGCCGTTCGTGCCGCTGGCAAGGCGGGCAAGGTGCAAGTGGTCGGCTACGACAACATCAACGCCATCAAGCCGATGCTCAAGGACGGTCGCGTCCTGGCGACGGCCGACCAGTTCGCTGCCAGGCAGGCAGTGTTCGGCATCGAAACCGCGCTGAAGATGCTCAAGGGCGAAAAAGTCGACAGCGGCACCAACGGCGTCATCGAAACTCCGGTCGAGCTGGTGACCAAGCCGTAACCCTGGCGACACAACGGCGCTCGCCCGACCGGGCGGGCGCATTGGAGAGTTTGTTATGTCCGTTCGTGATCCGAACGCTGTCCTTTGCGTCAGCGGTATCGGCAAGACCTATGCGCAGCCGGTACTGAGCGATATCACCCTGACGTTGATGCGCGGTGAAGTGCTGGCGCTGACCGGCGAAAATGGCGCCGGCAAAAGTACCTTGTCCAAGATCATCGGCGGGCTGGTCACGCCGACAACCGGGCAGATGCAATTCCAGGGGCAGGATTACCGTCCCGGCAGCCGGACCCAGGCTGAATCGTTGGGCGTGCGCATGGTGATGCAGGAGCTCAACCTGCTGCCGACCCTTTCCGTGGCTGAAAACCTGTTCCTCGACAACCTGCCCAGCCACGCTGGCTGGATCAGCCGCAAGCAATTGCGCAAGGCGGCAGTCGAGGCCATGGCCCAGGTGGGGCTGGATGCCATCGATCCTGACACGTTGGTCGGTGAGCTGGGGATCGGTCACCAACAGATGGTCGAGATCGCCCGCAACCTGATCGGCGATTGCCATGTGCTGATCCTCGACGAACCGACCGCCATGCTGACGGCCCGTGAAGTCGAGATGCTGTTCGAACAGATCACCCGTCTGCAGGCCCGCGGCGTGTCGATCATCTACATTTCCCATCGCCTCGAAGAACTGGCGCGGGTGGCCCAGCGCATTGCGGTGTTGCGCGACGGCAACCTGGTCTGCGTCGAGCCGATGGCCAACTACAACAGCGAGCAACTGGTGACGCTGATGGTCGGTCGCGAGCTGGGCGAGCACATCGACCTGGGCCCGCGCCAGATCGGCGCACCGGCACTGACGGTCAAGGGCCTGAGCCGTTCCGACAAGGTTCGCGATGTGTCCTTTGAAGTTCGCAGTGGCGAAATCTTCGGTATTTCCGGCCTGATCGGGGCGGGGCGCACCGAGCTGCTGCGGCTGATCTTCGGCGCCGATGCGGCCGACAGCGGCACGGTGGCGCTGGGTTCACCGGCGCAGGTGGTGAGCATTCGCTCGCCGGCCGACGCGGTAGCTCATGGCATCGCCTTGATTACCGAGGATCGCAAGGGCGAAGGCTTGCTGCTGACCCAATCCATCGCGGCCAACATTGCCTTGGGCAACATGCCGGAGATTTCCAGTGGCGGTTTCGTCAACGGCAGCGAGGAACTCTCGCTGGCGCAGCGGCAGATCGATGCCATGCGCATCCGCAGCTCCAGCCCGACGCAGCTGGTGTCGGAACTGTCCGGCGGCAACCAGCAGAAGGTCGTGATCGGCCGCTGGCTCGAACGCGATTGCTCGGTATTGCTGTTCGACGAGCCGACCCGGGGCATCGACGTCGGCGCCAAATTCGACATTTATGCGCTGCTTGGTGAGTTGACTCGCCAGGGCAAGGCGCTGGTCGTGGTGTCCAGTGACCTGCGGGAACTGATGCTGATCTGCGACCGGATCGGCGTGCTGTCCGCCGGGCGCCTGATCGACACTTTCGAGCGCGACAGCTGGACCCAGGATGACTTGCTTGCCGCCGCGTTCGCCGGCTACCAGAAACGTGATGCGTTGCTCAACGAAGCAGCGCCTAGGGAACTCTCATGAAAACCGCTCCTGCCGTCGGCAAATCGAATGGCAACTTTTATGGCCTTGGCACCTACCTGGGCCTGGCCGGCGCCTTGCTGGCCATGGTCGCGCTGTTCTCGGTCCTGAGCAGCCATTTCCTTTCCTACGACACTTTCAGCACCCTTGCCAACCAGATTCCGGATTTGATGGTACTGGCGGTCGGCATGACGTTCATCCTGATCATCGGCGGCATCGACCTGTCGGTGGGCTCGGTGCTGGCGCTGGCGGCCTCGACGGTCAGCGTGGCGGTGCTCGGCTGGGGCTGGAGTGTCTGGCCGTCGGCCTTGCTCGGCATGGCCGTGGCGGCGCTGGCCGGGACGGTGACCGGTTCGATTACCGTAGCGTGGCGCATCCCGTCGTTCATCGTCTCGCTGGGCGTGCTGGAAATGGCCCGTGGCCTGGCGTACCAGATGACCGGCTCGCGGACCGCCTATATCGGCGACTCCTTCGCCTGGTTGTCCAACCCGATCGCCTTCGGTATTTCCCCTTCGTTCATCATTGCCTTGCTGGTGATTTTCATTGCCCAGGCCGTGCTGACCCGTACCGTGTTCGGTCGCTACCTGATCGGCATCGGCACCAACGAAGAGGCCGTGCGCCTGGCCGGCATCAATCCCAAACCCTACAAGATCCTGGTGTTCAGCCTGATGGGGCTGCTCGCCGGTGTCGCCGCGCTGTTCCAGATTTCGCGCCTGGAGGCGGCCGATCCCAACGCCGGTTCAGGGCTTGAGCTGCAGGTCATCGCCGCGGTGGTCATCGGCGGTACGAGCCTGATGGGCGGGCGCGGCTCGGTCATCAGTACCTTCTTCGGCGTGTTGATCATCTCGGTGCTGGCGGCGGGTCTGGCCCAGATCGGCGCGACCGAGCCGACCAAAAGGATCATTACCGGCGCGGTGATCGTGGTGGCGGTGGTGCTCGATACGTACCGCAGCCAGCGCGCCAGTCGGCGGGCTTGAAGCATGGCGACGATCAAGGATGTGGCGGCGCTCGCGGGGATTTCCTACACGACGGTGTCCCACGTGGTGAACAAGACGCGGCCGGTCAGTGACGAGGTGCGACGCAAAGTCGAGGCGGCCATCGAGCGGTTGGACTACGTGCCCAGCGCGGTGGCGCGTTCGCTCAAAGCCAAGACCACGGCGACCATTGGCCTGCTGGTGCCCAACAGCCTCAACCCGTACTTCGCGGAACTGGCTCGCGGGATCGAGGATTACTGCGAGCGCAATGGCTATTGCGTGATCCTGTGCAATTCCGACGACAACCCGGACAAGCAGCGCAGTTACCTGCGGGTGCTGCTGGAAAAACGCATCGACGGCTTGATCGTGGCGTCGGCCGGCGGCGATGTCGGCCTGGCCGAAGGCTTGGCCAACGTGCGCACGCCCATGGTGATCGTCGACCGCGGGCTCGATGGGGTGGACGCCGACCTGGTGCGTATCGACCACGAATATGGCGCGTACCTGGCGACCCGGCACTTGCTGGAGCTAGGGCACCGCGACATTGCCTTTATCGGTGGGCCGGCGGACACCAGTGTGGCGCAGATGCGCCTGGCGGGTTACTGCCGTGCGCTGAAAGAGGCGGGGATCGAATTGCCCGTAGAGCGCATGCTCGAAAGCGATTTCACCAGTACCGGCGGCTATCGCGCGGCGGCGCAACTGCTTGAGCAGCCGCCGCCCAGCGCGATCTTCGCCGCCAACGATATGATCGGCATCGGTGCGCTGCGCGCCGCCGCTGAACGCAACGTGCGGGTGCCCGGCGAGCTGTCGATCATCGGCTTCGACGACATCCAGATGAGCCGTTACGTCTACCCGGCGCTGACCACGGTGGGGCAATCGATCCTGCAGCTCGGCGAGATGGCGGCCGAAGTGCTGCTACGCCGGATCGCCACGCCGACGCTTGCCACCGACCAGCGGATCGTGACGCCCAGCATTGTCTTGCGAGAATCGACTGCACCGCTGTCCGGTACATTCGCCCAATACCGCTGAACCGAATTGACGAGTAATGATGTATGCCAGCAAAAGTAGTGGTAATAGGCAGCCTGAACATGGACCTGGTGACGCGTGCGCCACGTCTGCCCCGTGGCGGTGAAACGCTGATCGGGGAATCGTTTTCGACCATCCCCGGCGGCAAGGGCGCCAACCAGGCGGTGGCTGCCGCGCGCCTCGGGGCGCAAGTGTCCATGGTCGGTTGCGTCGGCGGTGACGCCTACGGTCAGCAACTGCGCGGTGCGCTGGTGGCCGAAGGCATTGATTGCCAGGCCGTCAGCGTTGTCGAGGGTTCCAGCGGCGTGGCGCTGATCGTAGTCGATGACAACAGCCAGAATGCGATCGTGATCGTCGCCGGCGCCAACGGTGAGCTGACGCCGGCTGTGCTCGACAGTTTCGACGCGGTGCTGCAAAGCGCCGAGGTCATCATCTGCCAGCTCGAAGTGCCGGATGCGACAGTGGGCCATGCGCTCAAGCGTGGCCGTGAACTTGGCAAGACCGTCATCCTCAATCCGGCCCCCGCTTCTCGGGCATTGCCCGCCGACTGGTATGCCTGCGTCGATTACCTGATTCCCAACGAAAGTGAAGCGGCGATCCTCAGCGGCCTGGCGGTGGAGTCCCTGGAAAACGCCGAAGCCGCCGCGACCCAGTTGATCGGCGCCGGTGCCGGCAAGGTGATCGTGACCCTGGGGGCCCAGGGGCTGATGTTCGCCAACGGTTCGAGCTTCGAACATTTCCCGGCGCCGCGGGTCAAGGCGGTGGACACCACGGCAGCGGGCGACACGTTTGTCGGCGGGTTTGCCGCGGCCCTGGCCAGCGGCAAGAATGAGGTCGAGGCTATTCGTTTCGGCCAGGTCGCCGCTGCACTGTCGGTCACCCGCGCGGGCGCTCAGCCTTCCATTCCAACCCTGCAGGAAGTACAGGCGTTCGAAGCATGAAAAAAACTCCTCTGTTGAACATCGCCCTGTCGCGATTGATCGCCTCCCTCGGTCATGGCGACAAGGTGGTCATCGGTGACGCCGGCCTGCCGGTGCCGCCCCACGTCGAGTTGATTGACCTGGCGCTGACCCATGGGGTTCCGGATTTCGTCAGTACCTTGAAAGTGGTGCTCAGCGAAATGCAGGTCGAGCGCCATGTGCTGGCTCAGGAAATCCTCGATAGACAACCGTCGGCCCTGGCCACGTTGCAGGCGCTGCATGCCGAAGGCGCGTTGGGCACGCGGGAGCTGGTCAGCCACGAGCAATTCAAGACGCTCAGCCGAGAGGCGAGGGCGATCATTCGCACAGGAGAATGTTCTCCATACTGCAACGTGGTGCTGATCGCCGGCGTCACGTTCTAGGTTTTCCCACCAGCACAAGGAGTGCGCCATGCACCGCTATGCTCAGAAAATGCATCAACTGTTGCGGAGTCTGCTGCTTTTGTCATTGCTCACGGCTACAAGCGCCCAGGCGGCGGAAAAAATCGACCTGATCATCGACACCGATCCAGGCGCCGATGACGTTGTTGCGTTGTTGTTCGCCCTGGCATCCCCCGAAGAGCTGCATATTCGGGCGTTGACCACCGTTGCCGGCAACGTGCGCCTGGACAAGACATCCCGCAACGCGCGCCTTGCTCGCGAGTGGGCCGGTCGTGAAGAGGTTCCGGTGTACGCCGGTGCCCCGAAGCCGTTGATGCGCACGCCGATCTACGCCGAAAACATCCATGGCAAGGAAGGTTTGTCCGGTGTCGAGGTGCATGAGCCGAAGAAAGGATTGGCCGAGGGCAATGCCGTCAACTACCTGATCGACACGCTCAAGGCCGCCAAGCCACACAGCATCACCATTGCGATGCTCGGCCCGCAAACCAACCTTGCCCTGGCGCTGGTCCAGGAGCCCGACATCGTCCAGGGCATCAAGGAAGTGGTGATCATGGGCGGCGCGCATTTCAACGGCGGCAATATCACGCCGGTGGCGGAGTTCAACCTGTACGCCGATCCCCAGGCGGCAGAGATAGTCGCCAAAAGCGGGCTGAAGCTGACGTATCTGCCACTGGACGTGACCCACAAGATCCTCACCAGCGAGGCACGCCTCAAGCAGATCGCCGCGCTGAACAACAACGCCAGCAAGCTGGTCGGCAATATTCTCAATGAGTACGTCAAGGGCGATATGGAGCACTACGGCATGACCGGCGGGCCGGTGCATGATGCGACCGTGATCGCCTATCTGCTAAAGCCGCAGTTGTTTACCGGGCGTTCGGTCAATCTGGTGGTGGACAGTCGTGAAGGTCCGACGTTCGGGCAGACGGTCGTCGATTGGTACGACGGCCTCAAGGCGCCCAAGAATGCCTTCTGGGTGAAGGACGGCGATGCCCAGGGGTTCTTCGACCTGTTGACCGAGCGGCTGGCCCGCCTCAAGTAGACCCTCTCGCAGCGAGCCCCGCAGGCGCCGGCCTGCGGTGGTCTAGTCAACCGTCTCGATAATGCTCGGGTAGCGTTCGAACGCCTGCTGGATGAAGTTCTGAGCGCCTTGCGTCCCGAGCTCTTTCACCAACAACTCGATGCCGATGATTGCCAGTTCCTCAGGGCTGCCCGGGCTGTATGAGCTGTGGCCCTGGGCCCATTTGGCATTGATGGTGGCTTCGATGCTGACGGTGCTCATGGTCGGGCTCGCAGGTTGGGAGATCAGTAGGCTGAGTTAAGCATTTTTGCTTCGGGTTTGGCAGTGCGACTTAGGCATCAGAAGTGCGGTATGCGACACTTGGCTTTTGATTTTTTCGAGGAGCCCTGGCATGCAGATCGACCTGAACAAACCAGATGGACTTACCCTCGACTCGGTTCGCCAATTGCTGGCTTCTGCCAGTGATGACGAGCATACCCAACTGCGAGTGACCAAGGACGGCATCGCCTATCTGTCTTCGGGCATCGTGGGTGGTGCTGAAATCGATGGCCTGCGGTTCCGGCTCGAGACATGGGCGAAAGGGTCAGGCTACGTTGGCCGGGTCGCGGCAAGTGACGAGGTCTGGGTCATGCAGATCTATAACGCGCTGAAGGACAACTGGCCGAACCCACCCTTCGATTACATCGATATCTATTGAGCACCGTTCATATTCAGTCACGATTCAGCTCTGGACTGGCGGTCGTGCTCGGGCAAACTGCCGGTTTTTCCAGTGAGGGCGCAATGATAGCGCCGGTGTTGAAACCAAGCGTCATCCCGGCTGTCGCACGCTCACTACTATCCATCGAAAAAAGGAGGCTTCATGCCTTGGAAGCTCGTGTCATTGAATATTCTGTTGGCCGCCACGTTATTGAGCGGATGCAGTAGCACGTCGGAGTCGACGCCTGATCCTGTAGCAGCCGAGGCCGGTCATACCCGCTGCGATGCCAAGGCCGCCGAGTTTGCCGTCGGCAAGCAGGCTTCGCCGCAGTTGCTTGAGCAAGCGCGCGCTCGATCCGGTGCGCAGAATGCCCGGATTCTCAAACCCAACGACATGATCACGCTTGAGTACCGCTCCGATCGCCTCAACCTCAACACCGATGCCAAGCTGGTGGTCAATCGGGTGAGCTGCGGCTGACAGGCGGTTTCCAGCAGGCCATAAAAAACCCCGTCACATGGACGGGGTTTTTTTAGCGCGCCGGGAAATTACTCTGGGCGAACTTGTGCAGCTTGCATACCCTTTTGGCCTTTCTCAGCCACGAAGGAAACGGTCTGGCCTTCTTTCAGGCTTTTGAAACCGTCGCTTTCGATAGCTTTGAAGTGTACGAACAGGTCGTCACCGCCACCTTGAGGAGTGATGAAGCCGAAGCCTTTTTCATCGTTGAACCATTTAACGGTGCCGGTTTGGCGATTAGACATGGTGTATCTCCAAGAAACATATATTTTCAGTGTACTGTGCTGCTCAGGCCAACTGGGCACACCCGGGTATCATAGTCGAAATGTTCGATTTGGGAGCCCCCCGGACGAGCTGTTTGCCAATCAGTCGTGTTTCCTTTACCCCCTGAACCGGCTGGAAGGCCCGGTTTCAAAGGCTTTCAGCCGAACGTAAAGACGATAAAAAAAGCTGTAAAACCTGAATAAATCCTGAAAAAAGCCGCTTATCCAAGCCTTTTCAGCTGTTCCGAGCCGTCTCTGGGGCCTCGATCACTCATTTTTTTGCGGGTGGATTGGCCTTGCATTTGGCGATCTGACCGAGCGCTTTCTGCTGCAGTTCAGGGGTGGCCTTATTGTCCATCAGCGCCTGGATATCGCTCGCCGGGTAGGATTTGATCGCGTCCGCACCACAAGCGCAGTGGGCCTTGGCCGCCGCTGCGCCAATCTGCGGGGTCGCCGCTTGAGTGCACTGTGCCATGTATTTTTCGCGCTCGCCCTTGGGCCATTCGGCGTGGGCACTTAGCGGAAGCAGCAAGGCGAGGGGGGCGACTACTGCCAATAGGGTGTTCAGACGCATGCGGGGATGCTCCTTTGTGGGTCGATGTCTTGTTATCTGAGGCGTAGCAGACGCTTCGGTTCAGCACTCTGGCATAAAAATCGTCAGTTTACGCCGGCTTCGATCCAGGCGCGGCGATGACCGTTCATCTGTGCTAGGATGCCGGGCTCGGGTATTTCTCAGGCTCCGGAGGCAACAGGCCCCGGCGGCGGTAAATGTTCGATCAACCCTGATTTGAATCCCAGTCACTCTGGTTCGGTTTCCCGGTTGGCCGCAAGGCTCCTGCCGCTGTAAGGCAGGCGTTCTTCATTGAACGGCCTGGACTGGATCTTGTACTGGCTCATCCCAACCCACGTGACCTTTGGTAGGGGTCACCACTAGGAGAGGAGGCGCCATGCCAACTATTACTCTTCCCGACGGCAGTCAACGTTCATTCGACCACCCGGTTTCCGTAGCCGAGGTCGCCGCATCCATCGGCGCGGGCCTGGCCAAGGCCACGCTGGCCGGCAAGGTCAACGGCAAGCTGGTCGACGCCAGCGATGTCATCGACAGCGATGCCACGCTGCAAATCATCACGCCCAAGGACGAAGAGGGGCTGGAGATCATTCGCCACTCTTGCGCGCACCTGGTTGGCCATGCGGTCAAGCAGCTGTATCCGAGCGCGAAAATGGTCATCGGTCCGGTCATCGACGAAGGCTTTTATTACGACATCGCCTTCGAGCGTCCTTTTACCCCGGACGACATGGCCGCCATCGAACAGCGCATGCAGCAGTTGATCGAGAAAGACTACGACGTCATCAAGAAGGTCACCCCGCGCGCCGAAGTCATTGAAGTCTTCAAGGCCCGTGGCGAGGACTACAAGCTGCGTCTGGTGGAAGACATGCCGGACGAACAGGCCATGGGCCTGTACTACCACGAAGAATACGTCGACATGTGCCGCGGCCCGCACGTGCCGAACACCCGTTTCCTGAAGTCCTTCAAGCTGACCAAGCTGTCCGGCGCCTACTGGCGTGGCGATGCGAAGAACGAACAGTTGCAGCGCGTCTACGGCACCGCCTGGGCCGACAAGAAGCAGCTGGCGGCCTACATCCAGCGCATCGAGGAAGCGGAAAAACGCGACCACCGCAAGATCGGCAAGCGCCTCGGCCTGTTCCACACCCAGGAAGAATCCCCGGGCATGGTGTTCTGGCACCCGAATGGCTGGACGCTGTATCAGGTGCTCGAGCAATACATGCGCCAGGTCCAGCGCGAAAACGGCTACCTGGAGATCAAGACGCCGCAGGTGGTTGACCGCAGCCTGTGGGAGAAATCCGGGCACTGGGCCAACTACGCCGACAACATGTTCACCACCCAGTCGGAAAACCGCGACTACGCCATCAAACCGATGAACTGCCCGTGCCACGTGCAGGTGTTCAACCAGGGCCTGAAAAGCTACCGTGAGTTGCCGATGCGCCTGGCCGAGTTCGGTGCCTGCCACCGCAACGAGCCATCGGGTGCGCTGCACGGCATCATGCGCGTGCGGGCCTTTACCCAGGACGACGCCCACATTTTCTGCACCGAAGAGCAGATGCAGGCCGAATCCGCCGCGTTCATCAAGCTGACCATGGACGTCTACCGGGACTTCGGCTTCACCGAAGTCGAGATGAAGCTGTCCACTCGTCCGGAAAAACGCGTCGGCTCCGACGAGCTGTGGGATCGCGCCGAAGCAGCCCTGGCCGCTGCGCTCGACAGCGCGGGCCTTGCGTACGATCTGCAGCCGGGCGAGGGCGCTTTCTACGGTCCGAAGATCGAATTCTCGCTGAAAGATTGCCTTGGTCGCGTCTGGCAGTGTGGTACCCTGCAGCTCGATTTTAACCTGCCGATCCGTCTGGGCGCTGAATATGTGTCCGAAGACAACAGCCGCAAGCACCCGGTCATGCTTCACCGCGCGATCCTCGGTTCCTTCGAGCGTTTCGTCGGTATCCTGATCGAACACTACGAGGGTGCGTTCCCCGCGTGGCTGGCGCCGACCCAGGCAGTGATCATGAATATCACTGATAAACAGGCAGATTTTGCCGCTGAAGTCGAAAAAACTCTCAACCAAAGCGGATTTCGTGCCAAGTCCGACTTGAGAAATGAAAAGATCGGCTTTAAAATCCGCGAGCATACTTTGCTCAAGGTTCCCTTTCTCTTGGTTATTGGAGATCGGGAGGTCGAGATGCAGACTGTCGCTGTGCGTACTCGTGAAGGTGCTGACCTGGGCTCGATGCCCGTCGCCGAATTCGCTGAGTTTCTCGCGCAAGCGGTTTCCCGGCGTGGTCGCCCAGATTCGGAGTAATTATTATTAAGCGTGAAATGAGACAAGATAAACGAGCTGCACCGAAAGCCCCGATCAACGAGAATATCTCGGCACGCGAGGTTCGGTTAATTGGCGCTGATGGCGAGCAGATTGGCATCGTCTCGATTGATGAAGCGCTTCGTATTGCTGAAGAAGCCAAGCTTGATCTGGTGGAAATTTCCGCGGACGCAGTCCCACCCGTTTGCCGGGTGATGGACTACGGCAAGTCGATCTTCGAAAAGAAGAAGCAGATTGCCGCGGCGAAGAAAAACCAGAAGCAGATTCAGGTAAAAGAAATCAAGTTTCGTCCAGGGACGGAGGAAGGGGATTACCAGGTAAAACTGCGCAACCTGGTACGTTTCCTGAGTGACGGGGACAGGGCCAAGGTATCCTTGCGATTCCGCGGCCGTGAGATGGCCCACCAGGAGCTGGGGATGGAACTCCTCAAGCGGGTTGAACAAGACCTGCTCGAGTACGGTTCGGTCGAACAGCATCCTAAGATGGAAGGACGCCAGCTGATCATGGTCATCGCCCCGAAAAAGAAGAAGTAATCAACAGGGCACGGCAGGCCTTGCGATTATGTTTATCAACTGAATGCGGAGTATCCGAACATGCCAAAGATGAAGACTAAAAGTGGTGCTGCTAAGCGGTTTCTGAAAACTGCTAACGGTATCAAGCACAAGCACGCTTTCAAGAGCCACATCCTGACCAAAATGTCGACCAAGCGTAAGCGTCAACTGCGCGGTAGCAGCTTGCTGCATCCGTCTGACGTGGCAAAAGTCGAGCGCATGCTGCGCCTTCGTTAATTTTTGGATCAAGAATAGAGGAAGTAACTCATGGCTCGTGTAAAGCGTGGCGTCATTGCCCGTAAGCGTCACAAAAAAATTCTGAAACTTGCTAAAGGCTACTACGGCGCGCGTTCCCGCGTATTCCGTGTTGCCAAGCAAGCGGTAATCAAGGCAGGCCAATACGCCTACCGTGACCGTCGTCAGAAAAAACGTCAGTTCCGCGCTCTGTGGATCGCTCGTATCAATGCTGGTGCTCGTGTTAACGGTCTGTCCTACAGCCGTTTCATCGCTGGCCTGAAAAAAGCGTCCATCGAGATCGACCGCAAGGTTCTGGCTGATCTGGCAGTGAACGAAAAAGCGGCGTTTGCTGCGATTGTCGAGAAAGCTAAAGCCACCTTGGCTTAAGTACCCCCGGCAGTCACTAGGGCTCACCTCTGTGGGCCCAGGTGTCAAACGTCTTAAATAGGGGAAGAGCCTTAAAGCTCTTCCCCTATTTTGTATCTGGAGTCTGTACATGGAAAACCTGGACGCGCTGGTCGCTCAAGCACTAGAGGCTGTGCAAAGCGCTGAAGATATCAATGCCCTGGAGCAAATCCGGGTTCACTACCTTGGCAAGAAAGGCGAGTTGACTCAGGTGATGAAGACCCTGGGGAACCTGCCGGCTGAAGAGCGTCCGCAGGTCGGTGCGCTGATAAACGTCGCCAAGGAGCGTGTTACAGAGGTCCTCAATGCGCGCAAGGCGTTGTTCGAGGAGGCGGATCTGGCTGCCAAACTCGCCGCCGAGTCCATCGACGTGACCCTGCCTGGCCGTGGCCAGACTTCCGGTGGCTTGCATCCGGTGACCCGCACCCTGGAGCGCATCGAGCAGTTCTTCACCCATATCGGCTATGGCATCGCCGAAGGCCCTGAGGTCGAAGACGACTACCACAACTTCGAAGCGCTCAACATCCCAGGCCATCACCCGGCCCGGTCGATGCATGACACCTTCTATTTCAATGCGAACATGCTGTTGCGCACCCATACCTCGCCGGTACAGGTCCGCACCATGGAGTCGCAGCAGCCGCCGATCCGCATCGTCTGCCCAGGCCGTGTGTACCGCAGCGACTCCGATATCACCCACTCGCCGATGTTCCATCAGGTTGAAGGCCTGCTAGTGGATCGCGACATCAATTTCGCCGACCTGAAAGGCACTATCGAAGAGTTCCTGCGGGTGTTCTTCGAAAAAGAACTGGCCGTGCGTTTCCGCCCTTCGTACTTCCCGTTCACCGAGCCATCGGCGGAAGTCGACATGGAATGCGTGATGTGCAGCGGCAAAGGCTGCCGTGTCTGCAAACAGACCGGCTGGCTGGAAGTCATGGGCTGCGGCATGGTTCATCCGAACGTGCTGCGCATGTCCGGGATCGATCCGGAAGAGTTCTCCGGCTTTGCCTTCGGCATGGGCGTCGAGCGCCTGGCCATGCTGCGTTACGGTGTGAATGACTTGCGCCTGTTCTTCGACAACGACTTGCGATTCCTTGCGCAATTTCGCTAGGTCGCAGTCGGTAACGAATTTATTAAGGGGAGCAGGATGAAATTCAGTGAACAATGGCTGCGCGGCTGGGTAAGCCCGCAGGTAAGCCAGGACGAGCTGGTTGCTCGCCTGTCGATGGCCGGCCTTGAGGTCGATAGCGTGACGCCGGCCGCCGGTGAGTTCAGCGGTGTGGTCGTGGGCGAGGTGCTGAGCACCGAGCAGCACCCGGACGCCGATAAACTGCGGGTTTGCCAGGTCAGCAATGGCACGGAGACCTTCCAGGTCGTCTGCGGCGCGCCCAATGTGCGCCCGGGCCTGAAGATCCCGTTCGCCATGATCGGCGCCGAACTGCCGGGCGACTTCAAGATCAAGAAAGCCAAGCTGCGCGGCGTCGAATCCAACGGCATGTTGTGCTCCCAGGCCGAGCTGCAGATCGGCGAAGGCAATGACGGCCTGATGGAACTGCCGGCCGACGCACCGGTTGGCCAGGACATTCGTGTGTACCTGGGCCTGGACGATGCCAGCATCGAAGTCGACCTGACGCCGAACCGTGGCGACTGCCTGTCCCTCGCCGGTCTGGCGCGCGAAGTGGGCGCCTTGTATGACGCACCGGTTACCCGCCCTGCGGTCGCGGTCGTTCCGGCGGTGCATGATGAAGTGCGCCCGGTTGAAGTTCTCGCGCCGGCCGCATGCCCGCGTTATCTGGGTCGTGTGATCCGTAACGTCGACCTGTCGAAGCCGACCCCGCTGTGGATGGTCGAGCGCCTGCGGCGCGCCGACGTGCGCAGCATCGACGCGGCCGTCGACATCACCAACTATGTGATGCTCGAACTGGGCCAGCCGCTCCACGCGTTCGACCTGGCTGAAATCAACGGCGGCATCCGCGTGCGCATGGCCGACGAAGGCGAGAAGCTGGTACTGCTCGACGGCCAGGAAGTGACCCTGCGCAGCGACACACTGGTGATTGCCGACCACACCCGCGCCCTGGCGATTGCCGGCGTGATGGGCGGCGAGCACAGTGGCGTCTCCAAGACGACCCGTGACGTGTTCCTCGAAAGCGCGTTCTTCGACCAGATCGCCGTCGCTGGCAAGGCCCGTTCGTACGGCCTGCACACCGACGCCTCGCACCGCTACGAGCGTGGCGTGGACTGGCAGCTGGCCCGTGAAGCCATGGAGCGCGCCACTGGCCTGCTGCTGGAAATCACCGGTGGCGAAGCCGGCCCGATCATCGAGACGGTCAGCGAGCAGCATTTGCCGAAGATCGCGCCGGTGACCCTGCGCGCCCAACGCATCACCCAGATGCTGGGCATGGAAATGGACTCGGCCGAAGTCGAGCGCCTGCTTAGCGCCTTGGGCCTGGGCATCCGCGCCGATGGGCAAGGGCAGTGGCAGGTTGAAGTGCCGAGCCACCGCTTCGATATCAGCCTGGAAGTCGACCTGATCGAAGAACTGGCCCGCCTGTACGGCTACAACCGTCTGCCGGTTCGCTACCCGCAAGCCCGTCTGGCTCCACAGGCCAAGGCTGAGGCGCGTAGCGAGCTGCCGGAACTGCGCCGCCTGCTGGTGGCCCGTGGTTACCAGGAAGCGATCACCTACAGCTTCATCGATCCGCGCCAGTTCGAGCTGTTCAGCCCGGGTGTCGAGCCGCTGCTGCTGGCCAACCCGATCTCCAACGACATGGCGGCCATGCGTTCGTCCTTGTGGCCGGGCCTGGTCAAGTCGTTGCAGCACAACCTGAACCGCCAGCAGGACCGCGTGCGTCTGTTCGAAAGTGGCCTGCGCTTCGTTGGGCAACTGGACGGCTTGAAGCAAGAGCCGATGCTGGCCGGTGTCGTCTGTGGCAGCCGCCTGCCGGAAGGCTGGGCGCAAGGTCGCGATGTCGTCGACTTCTTCGACGTCAAGGCTGACGTGGAAGCGGTGCTGGGCTTCGCCGGGGCGCTTGACGCGTTCACCTTCGTGCCGGGCAAGCATCCGGCGCTGCACCCGGGCCAAACCGCACGCATCGAGCGAGACGGGCGCGAAGTCGGTTATGTCGGGGCGATTCACCCTGAATTGTCGAAGACCCTGGGCCTCGACCGTCCGGTCTTCGTTTTCGAGCTGGTGCTGGCCGAAGTCGCTCAAGGAAAAATGCCGAAATTCCAGGAGTTGTCGCGCTTTCCTGAAGTGCGTCGTGACCTTGCCCTGGTGGCCGATGTCAGCGTCGCATCCAGCGACGTACTGGCAGTAATCCGTGAAAATGCAGGCGAATGGCTGACGGACCTCAGGCTATTTGACGTGTATCAGGGTAAAGGCATTGATCCGCATAGAAAAAGCCTTGCAGTCGGCTTGACCTGGCAGCATCCATCGCGCACTCTTAACGACGATGAGGTGAATACCGCAACGCAGAATATCCTCACCTCGCTCGAACACAGGTTGAACGCCACGTTAAGGAAGTGACGTATGGGGGCTCTGACGAAAGCTGAGATGGCGGAACGTCTGTATGAGGAGTTGGGCCTGAATAAACGGGAGGCCAAAGAATTGGTCGAACTGTTTTTCGAAGAAATCAGGCACGCTCTCGAAGACAACGAACAGGTCAAATTGTCTGGTTTCGGCAATTTCGACCTTCGGGACAAACGCCAGCGGCCTGGCCGCAATCCGAAAACGGGAGAAGAAATCCCGATCACGGCTCGCCGTGTGGTCACCTTTCGTCCAGGGCAGAAGTTGAAGGCCCGAGTTGAGGCTTATGCTGGAACCAAGTCATAACGACGAGCTACCCGTCATCCCAGGCAAACGCTACTTCACCATCGGTGAAGTCAGCGAGCTGTGTGCGGTAAAACCGCACGTGCTGCGCTATTGGGAGCAGGAGTTTCCTCAACTCAACCCGGTCAAGCGCCGCGGAAACCGCCGGTATTATCAGCGCCAGGACGTGCTGATGATCCGCCAGATCCGCGCGCTGCTGTACGACCAGGGGTTCACCATCGGCGGCGCGCGCCTGCGCCTCTCCGGTGATGAGGCCAAAGACGACACAACCCAGTACAAACAAATGATCCGCCAGATGATCGCCGAGCTTGAAGATGTGCTGGTGGTGCTCAAGAAATAAATTTCTGCTTTTAAATACTTCCAGTTTTCAAAAGCTTGCGATATATTCCTGAGCGTTCCGTTGAGAAGCGGAACAAGATTCACGCCTAGTCGGGGCGTAGCGCAGTCCGGTAGCGCACTAGCATGGGGTGCTAGGGGTCGAGTGTTCGAATCACTCCGTCCCGACCATATTTTTCAAGGGGTTGCGAGATTTTATCTCGCGGCCTTTTTTATTTTTGGTGTTTGTTACTCCCACGAGTGTCTCGCTCTCACATTTTTGAAAGGTTTCGTGTAATTCATTGTACTGCCCGCGGTCGGGAACTTAGATAATTTTTCCAAAACCCGGCCCAAGAGCCGGGTTTTTGTTGAGGTGACATGGACACTCCTGCTCAACAACTCCATCGATTCTACGTCGACGCAATGCTTGTTCCTGGGGCGCTTACCTTCGCGTT
This sequence comes from Pseudomonas sp. R1-15, assembly GCF_051132085.1. Lineage (NCBI taxonomy): Bacteria > Pseudomonadati > Pseudomonadota > Gammaproteobacteria > Pseudomonadales > Pseudomonadaceae > Pseudomonas > Pseudomonas sp. R1-15. The sequence continues at coordinate 2,094,409 of NZ_CP071660.1, forward strand.
AGTAGTTTTCTTAATGGTTCTTGGTAGAAAACGTCCTGACGTGCCAGGAGTCTGGATTTGGGTGGTGCTTGTTTTAGCTTTTTTCACCATCACCTGTTTACCGCACGCAAAGCAGCTTCTATTTCCAATGCCTTGCACTATCCGGTTTGTTTCCCCGACAGATATGTGCAATTTCGGCCCCGCCGTACGATTGAAAGCAGGCGTGTTGGCAGGGGCTTTAGGCGCAATTATTGCGTTTGTATCGACGAAATCCGTGCTGTTCATACGCCACAGAGCAGGATCGTAGCCCGATACAAACGAAAACAAACCCGACCACCGTGCCGGGTTTTTTATTTCCTGTTTCACCTGTAGCCAGGACAGCCCTCGGGACGACCTGGACGCCGATTAGCCAGACAGTACGGCGTACGGAAATAACACCGGCAGCCCGCGCACCTTGACCTCACGTGCTTTCGGGTTGGCGCGAGACTTGAGCGGCGAGATCGATGCAATAGGGCGTCGACGTTGCGAAGGCCTTCGGCAGACAGCGGGAAAGACTGCGCACCTATTCAGGGCCTCTGCACTCGCAGGGTTTTTTTATGTCTGTTCAACAGGACATGCTCGACCTCGACGACCTTTTCAATTTCTGCGACCTGAGCACTTTCACCCAAAACATTCCCATAGAGTGGGTAGCGTCTGCGCTGATCTATCGAGCCAGGCCGCCATTCGCCGACGATGCCTGCCCGCTGATCAAGTGCTTTGACTGGTGCTCGGCATGGCGCTGTTTCGTGACAAGCCGCTTCACGAGGTGGCCAGACGCTTGAATGTTTGCGCCCAAGGCCTCGCCTCCGAGCACTTGTTGGCCCGAAGCGGCGTAACCGAAGAGCGCAAACGACTCGGCGCCGATCCCGATGAGTGGCTATTCCGTAAGACCGGTACTCAGTGGGGAGCGCAGCGCTATGACGAGGATGACTGGCACGGTTTGCAGGTGTTCGCCGTGGACGGTACGCTTTTGCGCACACCGGATCCTCCTGAGCTACGAGATCACTTTGGATCGGGAAACACACCGAGTGATCGTCAGACACCTTTTCCCATGATGCGCCTAGTGGCACTGATGAATGTACGCTCGCACCTGATTCTGGACGCTCAATTGGGGCCTTACCGTCGCAGTGAAATGCGCTTGGCCGACGAGTTTTTGCAGCAGATCCCCGATCACTCCGTGATGCTCTTCGATAAAGGATTCTGGGGTGCTGAAATGCCGTCGAGCTTGAGTAACGTCGGAACCCACCGTCATTGGTTGATCCCCGCCAAAAAAGGCACGGTCTGTGAGGAATTGGTTCATTACGGCGAGCACGACCGCTTGGTACGCATGAAGGTCTCACCGCAAGCCAGAAAGCGAAGTCCGGCTCTTGGCACGCACTGGGAAGCCCGCGAAGTCAGCTATGAGATCCAGGGCAGAGTAAAAACAGTCATGACATCGTGCCAGCCACCACCTACAGCACCAAGGTCGTTGCGAAGCTTTATCAGGAGCGCTGGGAAATCGCTGGGCTTCAGGGATATCAAAAGCTCCATGCCTTGGCTCGACCGAACACGCCTGGTCCTCAGACACAGAAATGCAAAGATAGACATATCTCGCGGTCAAGCCGCAGGAGAAAAGGCATGAGCGATTTAACGGATTGGTTGAACGCGCAAAGCCTTGCCGACCTTGCGCGCTTTGCAAGTCGTCCGCCTCAAGAGCTAGGGCAAGTGATCGTTACTAGGCGATGACTGAGACTGCCATGGAGTACATCTACAGCCTCTACTATCCGTTAATGTCCAGTCACCTGTTGGCAGAGGTTTTCCGGATTATGGCAGTTCTTCAGCCGAAACATCTGGTATGTCAAGCAGAGCCTGACGCGTCTTGTTAAGTACGTCATCGACACCTGACAGAGCCAGATCAATGAATGTGTCTGGAATATTTCCCGCTATAAAAGACGATACCAGTGCCATCAGCACGTTGACTTGCATTAATCCCCAAGAGGTTGCTTTTAAGGATCCTAGTGTGTGGTTTCTATCTGCACTAGGATCCCCATGGTTCATCCCTAGAAAATTAGAGGTCATAGCATTATCTTCGCCACTGGGCGAGAGACCCCACTGCCAGTGAGCTATCAGATTTCTGGCTTTGGAGAGCTGGTCATACGCCGAAAGGCATTCGGTTATTCGCTTCGATAGCTCTGGATGAATTTGTGATTCTTTTTCTTTTTTGAACGCTTTTATAAGCTCAATAAGGCCTCCACTTTTCAGTCTTAGAGCTCTCACCATGACCTTTGCTGTAGCCTCATTGATGCCTGATAACGCATGAAACAATGAATAAAGCGAAGGGTCGCATAGCGCGTGATTTATCACGATTTGACCGATCTCTTGCTTCATTGCGTCGGTTGGGCCAGCTTCATAATTCCATGTTGCGCTGTCTTCGTTCACATTGACCTCGAGGTCACACGCGCGCCGAATTGGCGCACTCCAGTCCTTGGGCTTGCGGGTAAAGGGCTGGGGGGAAATCCTTCAGCCTTTAGTTTGGGTTTCGACGATCAGGCGCCACTCAACCTTTTTTGTGTTGGTGTGCTGATGCTTGTTTTGTGGGGGGAAGCGATCGTCTTTGTTTGAGGTGATTTCGTCGCCACATCCCTCGCAACGATAGATTCCAGATACCGGAACAGTGCTTGATATCTGGTAAAGCGTGTCCCAGACGGCGCCGCCTAGGACGGTCTTCGGCGTCTTTTTCAGGTACTGGACTGTCTCTTCGATTACTCGCGCCATAGCGGTGCCGCCTCGGTTGGTTTGGAGGCACAACGCTACTACTTTCGGATCCAATCCAGTTACTGGGCTTTCGTCCAGGCTGGTTATCCCAACAGCCTGACGCTATGCTCGAGGGACTTGCTCAGAGATCGCCAGTATGGAAGACGTTGCAGGAAAGCTATTACCGGTCTTACAGGCGCTTTTGCCCGGATTTCTGGCGACGGTCGTTTTCTATTGGTTAGCAGATGCGAAAAAACCCGCACAGTTTGAGCAGGTGATTCAGGCCTTGATTTGTACTGCGTCGATCAAATTCATTGTCGACGTGGTTGCTGGAGTCGCTCTGTGGGCGGGGCAGTGGCATTCGTTCGGTATATGGACAACAAATGTCGCCATCACATGGTCGCTCGCGCTGGCAATCATCATTGGCCTCTCGTTAGCCTATCTTTCCCAGCATGACTTGCTCTATAAATTAGCTCGACGGGTCGGCCTTACCTCTAGGGCATCTGTTGGCGAATGGAGGTTCGCCTTCCTACGATTTTCCGATCGCGGAATTGTGCTCAATCTCAAAGATGGACGTAGGCTAATGGGGTATCCATACGCATGGCCTGCAGAGCCAGAAAATGGACATTTTGTTATGCAGTACCCAACATGGATCGTTGGTGAGGATGCTCAGCCTCAGGACGGAGTATCGTTCCTCATGGTTGCAAATACTGATGTTCAATGGGTCGAATTTCTAGAGCCGCAGGGGAAACCGAAATGAATGATCAAAATGGGCGTCCAATGATCTTGGAGCGCAAGCACGTTAATGACGGAATGAACGTGAATCCTGATCGGACTAGAAGCGTATTACCACCTCAGCCCCCTAAGGCACCACCTCCGGCGCCGACCCCTAAAAAGGATTGAACATCAAGCCCAGCCCACCCGCTGGGCTTTTGATTTCTGATATGGAGAGTAAAAGTCCGGAGGGCCTTGGCTTGATCGAACTCGCCTCATCCTCAGGCACACCCATAGGTGTGCAAGCGGCGATTGACGTAGTGTGACGCACTCAAGCTTGAGCGGATTGTGCAGATACAACAGAAGTAGAAATTTTCTCTAGGGAATTGGCGTGGCACGTTATTTTAAGAATCCAGAAAGTAATGAAACAGAAGAAGTTGGTGCATTCCAGGTTTTAGCGATCCTATTGCTTGGCCCTATCTATCTGTTTTTTGCGCAACTCTGGTCCCATCTATTGATCTGGGTAATTGCGATTGGCTTGGGGGTCATAGCGGGCCCACCTTGGATGGGTATACCCGTTATGTGCCTCCCCATTGGATATTGCTTTTTTATTCGCAAAATTGTCGCTGATGTCTATTTGAAGAAGGGCTGGGAAGAAGTACCGGACGCGCCCTGACCTGCCGAGCGCGGAGCATCAGACCCTCCGCACCCGCTGGTTTTACGGCTGCTTCGCAGTCGAGCGGGAGCAAGCTCCCTCGCCACGGGTCTGCCGTTTCTCTTGGGTGAACAGCGTTAGGCTCCTCAGCGTTTCACCCGCGCAAAACTCACTTCCCCCCAGTCACATCAAGAAACGTCCCCGTCACAAACGACGCCTCTCCACCCGCCAGCCATAAAATCGCCCGTGCCACTTCCTCCGGTTGGCCGCCTCGACCCATGGGGATCGAATCCTTCACCCGATCAACCCGCCCCGGCTCGCCGCCGCTGGCGTGCATTTCGGTGTAGATGTGTCCGGGGCGAATGCAGTTGACGCGTATGCCTTCCCGGGCCACTTCTTTGGCGAGGCCGATGGTGAAGGTCTCCAAGGCGCCTTTTGACGCCGCGTAATCGACATATTCATTAGGGCTGCCCAGGCGCGCCGATGCCGAAGAAACGTTGATGATCGCGCCACCCGGGCCGTTATGCCGGTATGACATGCGCTTCACTGCCTGCTGGGCGCAGAGAATCGGGCCGATGGAGTTGACCGCGAAGATGCGCTGCATGCGCTCGAAGCCAAGGTCTTCCAGGCGTGACTGAGCCGACAATATCCCCGCGTTATTGACCAGGACGTCGATGCGCCCGAACGCGCGGTCGATGGCCGCGAACAGATCGGCGACCTGTTCGGGGTCGGCGCTGTCGGCGCGCATGGCCAGCGCGCGACGTCCGAGTGCCTCCACATCCGCGACCACTGCCAGCGCCGCGGGCTCGTTGGCAACGTAGCTGATCGCGACGTCGTAGCCTTGTGCGGCGGCCAGCCGCGCGGTGGCGGCGCCCACTCCGCGACTTCCGCCGGTTATCAGGATCAGCGGTGCCTGCGAGTCATTGACCATGGTGAATAGCCCTCCTGAGCAGTTGGCTGTGTCAGCCGATGATGATGGTGCCGCTGACGATCACTGCGCACGCCAGGATCCGGCGGGCGGTGAGTGTCTCGCCGAGGAAGATGGCGCCGATCAGCGCCGCAAACAGCACGCTGGTTTCGCGCAATGCCGATACCGCCCCCAGGGGCGCTTCGTTCATGGCGTAGATGACGATTCCATAGGCCAGCAAGGAGACCAGCCCGCCGGCCGCGGCGCTGAATATTCCGGGGCGGACGGAGAACAGGCTGCGTGCGTCGCGCAGGCCGATGTAGACCATCGGCATCATCACGCCCCACAAGGCGCACATCCAGACGGTATAGGCGAGCGGCGCTCCGGAGAGCCTGGCACCGATGCCGTCGACGACGCTATAGGCGGCGATGAAACAGCCCGTGCCCAGCGAGTAGGGCAGGCTGGGCACCGACAGTTTGCGGCCCCTGAAGGCCAGGGAAATGATCCCGCCGGACACCAGCGCAATCCCCAGCAGGACGCCGGGGGCGATGCTTTCTCCGGCGAAGACGGCGGCGCCCAGGGCGATCAGTGCCGGTGATGAGCCACGGGAAATCGGATAGACCTGTCCGAGGTCGCCGACGCGGTAGCTGCGTACCAGGAACAGGTTGTAGCCGACGTGGAGTACGGCTGAAAGCACCGCATAACCCCAACTGGCGGCAGCCGGTGGGACCATGAATGCTGCGGCGACGACGCAGGTCACGGCGATGGCGACGCACATGATCGTCATTGACCACAGCCGATCGGCACCGCCGCGCAGCAAGGCGTTCCAGCTGGCATGCAGGAGCGCGGCGAAAAGAACCAGTGAGATGATATGGATAGGCATGCGCCATTCTAGGCGGCGCAGATGCCTGTACTACAGCGAAGTCTCCTCATCGTTTCATGAGTAAAACCTCATGCATTTTCATAAGCGCGTTGGACGGTCGACGCCTCGCAGATCAACCATTCGCGGAAGCTGACGATATGCGGCTGCGATTCGATGCCCTTGGGACAGACAAAATAGTAGGCCAGTGGTGACGGGAATGGCACGTCGAACAGCCGCACCAGGCGGCCATCGCTGATTTCGCTTTCAACATGCCCGCTGCGCACCAAGGCAACGCCCTGGCCGAGCAGGGCTGCCTCGACCGTCATGTTGGTGTCGCCGAACCTGACGCTTTCCTTGAGTGGCAAGAATTCCAGCCCGACCTTCTCGAACCACATCTCCCATTTCGGCACCAGCTCGGCGCCATCCCGGGTCAGCAACGGATAGTGCAACAGTTCGGCAGGGCTGCGTGGCGTCCCGAAGCGCTGCAGCAAGTCAGGACTGGCCACCGGAAAAACCTGCTCGCCGAAGAGGAATTCCGAATACAGGCCGGGGTAGTTGCCCTTTCCGAGCCGGATTGCCACGTCGGCCTGGGCACTGGAGAAGTGGATGATCTTGTCGGTAGTGTCCAGCGAGACCAACAACTCCGGGTGCAGGCGGGAGAGATTCGGCAAGCGGGGCAGTAGCCATTTCAGTGCGAAGGAATACGTGGTGCTGACTTCGAGTCGAACCCTGCCTTTCTGCTCGCGCAGATCGCCCAGGGTCGCTTCAAGGCTCATGAAAAACTCGCGCACGATGGGCGCCAGCGTGGCCCCCGCGGCGGTGAGGCGCAGTGACTTGCCACGTTCGAACAATTGCAATCCCCAAAGGGATTCCAGGTGCTTGAGCTGGTGACTGACCGCGCTTTGGGTGACATGCAGCTCTTGCGCGGCTGCGGTAAAGGTCGCATGGCGGGTGGCGACTTCAAAGGCTCGTAGTGTAGCGGTCGGCGGCAGGTCTCTCATGTGAAGGGTATCCGGCGATTTCAGGATGCGCGTCATGAGCGCTGGCTCATGATAGAACATCGCCGGCGGCTATGAATGGGACGGCTCACGAAGGGATTGCTGATAATGCGCTTCATCGACCTCGGTCAGGCTCGCATAGCCGTCGTAGTGGTAGATTCGGTGCTTGTCTCGGGCATAACGCTCCGTCAGGAATTCCAAGGTGCCCAGGTCGATACGCTTGGCACTCAGCGGCCGCCGATGGCAGAACAGTTTGCGTGTACCCAACTGCAGGAAATCGGGATGCGGCACGCGGACTTCGTCAGGCTCGAAAGCCACATCCAGCCACTTGCCTTCCGAGAAGATCAGCGTGGGGCTAACGGCATAGGTACCGAGAATGCGAGTGTCGCAAGGATGCAGCTTTTTTTTCGCCTCGCCGTAGTAATAAACCGCGTCCCGATCCTTGGCCCAACCATGCCCGCAAGACTCGAAACTGCCTACCTGAGCCTTACGAATCGGTTCAGGGGGATGATAGAAGACCCGGTGGCAGAACACGGTTTTGCCGTCGGTGAGATAGGGGCCGCCGAGTGAGCGGAAGTGCTCAACCGGCTCCTGGGAAAACCGTTCGGGCACTTGCGTCTCGGCGTTATGAAACGGAATCAGATAAAGGCCCTGGGCGTCGCCGCACAGGTGTGTGTCGAGCAATTTGAAGCTTGCAGCGTCCAGCCCGTTGATAACGCGGCCATGGAAGTACACCTGGCGGCCGACTTCGAAACCGAGGCCGATGGCTTGTAACGGCGGCGTTTGTGCTTGCGCTTCTGCAGCTTCAGGCGATACCTGCAAACGATGCCACCAGTAACCCTGCAATTGCGGATGAGCCTCGAAGTAGGGCGCCCATGCCTGTTGCATTGCCGCATCGATGATTCCGCCAGAACCCAGCGGACCATTCCTGTCGCCTGCGAGCACAGGCGAGTAGTCCTGGTCATCGCCACAGAGCTGGGTCACGACGAAGCTTTCCGCGTCGACATCCAGGCGTTTCTGGCGTTTGTAGACGTGATGTTGATCACGGTAATAATCGAACCCCAAGTGGCGGAAACTCGGGCCGTGGGCGTCACGCAGACGCGTCCCGGCGGCGTAGACGTACAGGTCGTCCACGGCGAAATACTCATCCTCGCTTTCGCTGCTGCCAACCACGCGGCCGCACTCGTCGAACGCCGGGTGGCAGTTCTTCAGCAGCCGAAAATCACCAACGTAGCGCAGGGTCTTGCCGGTCAGGTAGTAGGCGCGTTGCCGGTCCTTGGCGTAACGTTCGTTAAGCACGGTGAAGGTCGCCAGGTCGGCATTGTCGATGCGATAGAAATACTCATAGGCAATGCTCGAACCTTGCTGCGCCTGCACGATGATCGACTGCCCATCGGTTCCCCAGCGTTCGGCGAGCATCCGGAACTCGTCCGGATTGCTGATCGGCAATGGGGTGCCGTCCTTCTGATGCAGGGGTTTGAAGCCCTTGTAGACCTGGCCGTCGATCACTCGATAGGAAGGGTGATTGCAATAACGCACCCGCGCCGTCGCGCTGGCGATGAATTTTCCTTGAAGAAAGATACTCACCCCGTCGCTGAATAGGGCAGAGGCTGCCGTCACCGAGGCTGGCGACGATGGCACCGGGGCCAGGCTGGCGGGCTTTGCCTGAAGGATTTCGGTGATTGCGTATTCGCCGAACCAATAGGCGCCGGACGCATCGCGCCAATATTGGTGGCCAAGGTTTTCCAGGGCCTTGTCGAACCGAAACGCCAGGGCCTGGAGCGCGTGATAGCCGTAGCGCTGTTGGTAGGCGGGAAGCAGGTAATAGTCGCGCAAGGCGTCACGCAAAACCCAGGGGTTGCGTCGATGCCGCCGGACCGGTTGGCCGGCAACCAGAGGCGAGGGCGGATAACGCCCGTCACTGGCAGCTTTCGCTATCGCGTCGGGGTGTGCGCCTTCAGGGCTGAGCAGGATGTACACGTCCGGCACTTGCCCGTCGCCCAGCAGCACGCCTTCCAGGAAGGCGAAACCCTGATGCCATTCGAGATCAAGCGGCTCCCACTCGGCGATAGCCGTCTCTACGTCTGTCATGTTGTTGCGACCTGAGCGTTCGATGGTTGGCCAATGATCACGGTTTTACATGCCAGAAGCACACCGTTCAGTTTTGAATCGGCAGGCTCACCCCAAAAAGTACGAAAAAACCGCCACAGACTTTATTAAATCGGCGCCCGGTTCGGGCCAGCCAAGGCCTGACCCGGTGCGCTGCGCTGGCTACACCGAACTCAACGATAAACTCGACGACCGCATAAGTCAGCGCGATGGGCAACGTCTGCGCGATAATGCAGAAACCTGGGCGGCTTTTCATGGTGAAGAGTTGACCGGACGGATCCGTCTGGGTGTCGCCGAGGACGAACCCCCCAGCACCGGAGCACTTTCGCGGTGAAACGTCAGGCTTTGTAGCGCTCGGCAACCGTCGATTGCTTGATCTGCGACAGCAGTCCCTGCCGCGCCGCCTGCAACGCATCCCAGCGCGCGCCGTCCTGCAAGGGCGGGATGGTCACGCCTTCGCGGCGATCGAAGCCGACCAGCGCGGCATCCACCAGGTCGCTCACTTCCATGATTTCACTCAGCGTATTGATGTCGATGCCGGCGCGCTCCCAGATTTCGGTACGGGTGGCTGCCGGCAGCACGGCTTGGACGTAGACGCCTTTGGGCGAAAGCTCGAGGCTCAGCCCTTGGGAGAGGAACAGCACAAAGGCCTTGGTTGCGCCGTAGACCGACATGCCGAATTCCGGTGCCAGGCCGACCACCGAGCCGATGTTGATGATTGCGCCTTCGCCAGCGTTTGCCAGGCGCGGGGCGATGGCGCTGGCGAGTCGAACCAGCGCGGTGGTGTTGAGCGCAACGAGGTGCGCGACGCTGTCGGTGGTCTGTTCGATGAAACTGCCGGACTGGGCGGCGCCGGCGTTATTGATCAGGATGCCGATGCTGTCGTCATCGCGCAGGCGGGCCTCGACCTTGTGCAGATCGCCGGTTTGGGTGAGGTCGGCCTGGAGCACATCGACGCTGACGTTGTGTTCATTGCGCAGTTCGCTTGCCAGCGCTTCCATCCGCGCGTTGTCGCGGGCTACCAGCACCAGATCGTGGCCGCGTTGAGCGAAGCGCTTGGCATAGACCGCGCCGATGCCGGTGGAGGCGCCAGTGATGAGGACGGTTTTGCGAGTGGTCATGGTGTCGGTCTCTTCAGGGGGAGGAAATGTGCGATCAACTTCAGTTGCGGGTGCCGGATTCGGCGAACGTCGGGTAGTCGATGTAGCCCTCTGCGCCGCCGCCATAGAGGGTGGCTGGGTTGAGCGCAGCCAAGGGGGCGTTGGACTTGAGGCGCTCCACCAGGTCCGGATTGGCAATGTACGGCCGACCGAAGGCGATCAAGTCGGTCTTGTCTTCGAGCAGTTGCGCAGCCGCCAGCGCCAAGTCGTAACCGTTGTTGGCGATGTAGGTGTTGTTGAAGCGTTGGCGCAAGCCGGCAAAATCGAAGGGCGCCACGTCGCGCGGTCCGGCAGTGGCGCCTTCGACAACGTGAAGATAGGCGATGTCCAGCGTGTTGAGCTGGTCGACGATGTAGTCGAACTGCGCCTGCGGTGCGCTGCTGGACACGCCATTGGCTGGCGATACCGGCGAGATGCGCAGACCCGTGCGCCCGGCACCGATCTCGCCCACGACGGCGGCGGTCACCTCCAGCAGCAGGCGCGCGCGGTTTTCAATCGAGCCGCCGTATGCATCGGTGCGCACGTTGGCGCCATCCTTGATGAACTGATCAAGCAAGTAGCCGTTCGCACCGTGGATTTCTACGCCATCGAACCCGGCGGCAATGGCGTTGGAGGCCGCTTGGCGAAAATCGTCGACGATCCCTGGCAGCTCGCTGACGTCGAGCGCTCGTGGTTCAGACACGTCCTCGAAACTGTTATTGACGAACACCTTGGTGGCCGGGCGAAGGGCGGAGGGCGCGACCGGCGCTGCGCCGTTTTTCTGCAGGGCAACGTGGGAAACACGCCCGACATGCCATAGCTGCAGGAAAATCCGACTGCCTTTGGCATGTACCGCATCGGTGACGGTGCGCCAGCCGTCGATCTGCGCCTGGGTATAAATTCCTGGCGTGTCCTGGTAGCCCTGACCTTGTTGCGAAATCTGCGTGGCCTCGGCGATCAGCAAGCCTGCCGATGCCCGCTGGCTGTAATAGGTCGCCGCGAGTTCGCTGGGAACAAAGCCTTTCCCGGCCCGGTTGCGGGTCAGTGGTGCCAGCACGACTCTGTTGGCAAGGGTGAGGGAGCCCAGTTTATGCGGGGTGAACAGAATCTGGTTGGTCATGGGTCTTGTGTCCGTGCCTGTGGAGGAGGTTTCGTACCGCTTGCCTCTAGGATGATGACCGAAATCTAAACTGTCAACGAGTTTGATTATGCTCGGCATCTATGTATGATGAGGGCTTGATTCGAGCGGCCACGAGGCATACGCAAATGAGAGTGACCAAGGCCCAGGCACAGGCAAACCGCGAGCACATCGTCGAGACGGCGTCGGTGTTGTTTCGCGAGCGCGGCTTTGACGGAATAGGCGTGGCGGACCTGATGGCCGCTGCGGGTTTTACCCATGGAGGCTTCTACAAACATTTCGGTTCGAAGGCCGACCTGATGGCTGAGGCTTCCGCGAACAGCCTGTCGCAGTCGCTGGCCAGCACCGGCGAGCTTGATGTAGCCGGATTTTTTGCGATGTATCTATCCAGGGAACACCGCGATGCGCGGGGGCACGGTTGCACCATGGCGGCGTTGTGCGGGGATGCGGCGCGTCAGTCAGACGAGTTGAAGGCGACTTTCGCCAGCGGCGTCGAAAGCACCCTGGCTTCGCTTGAAAAAAAGCTTGGGACGCAAGAGGAGGGGGGCCGGGCAAAGATGCTTGGCCTGCTCGCCCAGGCTATCGGCGCGATCATGCTCTCGCGCGCGTGCCCGGACGATGCTCCGCTGGCTGGCGAAATACTCGAGGTCTGCCGAGCACAGGTCCTCGCGTCCCTGCCAGCATCGGAGCCATGAAAAACCAGCGGTAGCGCAGCACGTGCTACCGCTGTCCGGGTCAGAAAATGAACTTGAACAGGGCAATGACCACGATTAGGCCGATGAGGAAAATGATCCCGACGGTACCACCAAGAAATTTCAACATGAGGACGCTCTCTTCAGATGGGCTTAGTGTTCTAGACCCCTGGCGAGCGCGCGCGGTTCGTTAAATTTTCGAATGATCGGCCGCAGGCTTCAGTGAACCGCCAGCGACCTCGGGACGGAAACGTATTCGAACTTCGACACGGTCTTGATCCAGTACCGCCGATACTCGGTCTTGTCCGGCGCCAGCGGTTTATGGCTTGACCAACGGTTTTCCGCCTTCAGGCTGGCGCGATAAGCCTCCCATTCTTTCTGCTCGGCCACTTCCCTGGCTTTGTTCCTGTCATCGAACCAACCCAGCACGTACGCATCGCTCTGGTCCGTGCCGCTCGCTATCAGCAGATATATGTCTGTCATCACCGGTTCCCGCCGCAATCCAGCCACCCAGTCACTGGGCTCTTGTGAGGGGTATCGGCCGCGGTGGCGGTTTTTTAAGCTGTTTGATAAACGGCCCTGGGTTCGACGCGCCACTGCTCAGGCACCCTCCGTCTGCGCAAGATAAGTCATCAGCCATTCGCGGAAGCGATTGACACTTTGCCGGTTCGGCACCCGTCCCAAGGGTTCCAGCAGACAAAACTGCGCATCGGTGCGCAAGAGGCTGGAGGTCGGGCGAACAAGATTGCCGGTCTGCAAGTGGTCGCCGAGCAACCTCGACCAGGCCAGGGCCACACCTTGCCCGGCCAGCGCCGACTGGATCAGCATCGAGTAGCTGTTGATGTTGATCCGCCGACGAGGCTCTGGCGCCTGGTGGCCCAGGCGTCGGAACCATTCCTTCCAGCCGATCCAGTCCCGATGCTGATCCTCCAGCCATAACCAGGTGCAGGCGCCGAGCTGTTCGAGCCTGTCGGCCTCGGGATGCTGCGCCAGGTACGCGGGGCTGCACACCGGGAAAATCTCTTCGCTGAACAGCGTGGTGACCTTCATGTTGTTGGGCGGCTTGCTGCAGTAATACAGCGCCAGATCGCAATCGAGTCGGGAAAAGTCCTCGACCTGGTCGGTGGCGATGATGCGCAGGTCGATTTCTTCGTGCTGGCGCTGAAACTCCGAAACAAGCGGGAGCAGCCACAGGGATGCCATCGCCGTACTGGTGACCACGGTGACTTGCTGCGCGCCTTGCCAATGACGAACGCCAGCCGTGGCGCGGGCGATCTGCTGCAACGTATCGCGAATGCTTTCGTGGTACTGGCTGCCTGTAGAAGTGAGGTTGATTTCACGGGTCGTGCGGATGAACAGTGCCGTGCCCAGATAATCTTCGAGCAGGCGTATCTGGCGGCTGATGGCGCCCTGGGTGACGTTCAGTTCACGAGCCGCCACGGTGAAACTCAGGTGGCGAGCAGCGGCCTCGAACGCCACCAGGCTGTTGAGCGGCGGCAACGGTTGCAGTTTCATCGGGCTGGGTCACTGTCTTGTTTGGGGTCAGGCGCAGGGTGATTGTGCAGAAGCCTGCGCGCAGTGACTAGCGGATCAGGCGTGACGGCTAGAGATCGATGATCAGATTGGAGGTCGGCTTGCTGCAGCAGAGCAAGCGCAGGCCTTTGTCGATCTCCCGTTGCCGGATGCCGCCGTTGTGGTTCATGTCCACCGTGCCTTCCAGCAGGGCGGTCTTGCAGGTGCCACAGATGCCCTGGCTGCACGAGGAGGGCACGATCGCCCCGGCTTTTTTTGCCGCGCTCAGCACGGTCTGGTTGCCGGGCATGCTGAAGGTCTTGCCCGAGCGCGACAGGGTGACGGTGAACATCTGTTGCTGGTCGAGTGAAGGGGCCTGCTCAATCAGCGGTTCCTCATTCAGCACCGCGATATCGAAGCTTTCCTGATGATAGTGGCGAAAATCGAACGCCGCTTCCCTGAGCAGTGCCTTGACTGCTTCCATGTAGCCCTGGGGCCCACAGGTGAAGATTTCCCGCTCGTGGTAGTCCGGCACTTGCTGGCTCAACAGAGGCAGATCGAGCCGACCGATCGGCTGCCGCCACTGGCTGGCAGCGCCAAGCCCTTCGCAAATACCGATGACCCGCAGGCCGGGCATATCGGCCTGCATTCGCGTCAGTTCGTCATGGAAAATGATATCCGCCGGCGTACGGGCGCTGTGCAGGAACACGATGTCGAGATTGGCCGCCATGTCACAGGCGGCGCGGGTCATCGACATCAAGGGCGTCACGCCGGAACCGGCCGACAGGTACAGCAGTTTTGTCGCCGGATGACCCACCGGTGTGAAACTGCCCGCCGGGCCGGATGCCCTGAGGGTGTCTCCCGGTTCGAGATGGTCATGCAGCCAGTTCGAGACCACGCCACCCGGCACGCGCTTGACCGTAATCGAAAAGGCGAACGGGCGCGTGGGGGAGGAGGACAGCGTGTAGCAGCGCGCGATGGTTTGCCCACCGATGACCGGCGACAGCGTGATGAATTGCCCCGGTTCGAAGCTCAACGCACTGAAGTCCGCGCATTGGAACACGAACGTCTTTACGTCATGGGTTTCCTGGTGCACGGCGCAACATGACAAGGTTTTCTGCTCGCCGCTGTGCCATTGCGAGCCATAAGCGGTCCAGGTCGTCGGGTCGGTAAAACGTTGGGGCCGCGTCAGCTTTTCGTAGGTCGTCATGTCCATCCCTCACACGCCATGGGCGGCCATACGCGCCGCGTACCAGCGAGAAAACTGGTCGACATAGGTTTCGGTAAACGCCGAGAACGGTCCGGGTGAATAGGCCGGGTCCTGGGTGCCGCTGTGGGTGATGCCGACCAGGTTGGCGTCTTGAAGATTGGTCGCCGCCCAGACTTCGATCAGTCTATCCACCTGGTAGTCCACGCCCTCGATGGCATCGGCGTGCACCAGCCATTTGGTCCGCACCAGGGTTTTGTCGGGCGCCAGCGGGATGATGTAGGAGACCACCGCATGGTCGCTCATGATGTGGCTCCATGAGTTGTGGGTCCACAGGTGCATGTCGCCCAGATCGCGCCGGGTGAGGTCGCCAAACAAGCGCGTGCAGGCGACGCGGGTATCGAGGGTCTGGGATTCGCCGTTGCCGGCGATGGCCAGGCGCTGGGTGCGGAACTGAGTCACCGCGTCCTCGCCCAGGTGCTCGACGGCCTCACAGAGGTAGCCTTGGTTTTCCCAGTCTTGCCTGGTATCGGCGTTGCGCTGGTGATATTCCTTGAGTGCCAGGAGCGAGTCCTCGCCCAGGCCGTCGATGCAGAAGCCGAAGTCTTCCGGCAGGAACGACGCGGTCAATTCGGGGTGCGTGGCGGCGCAGTGATAACACTCGCGATTGTTCTCGATCACCAGTTTCCAATTGCCGTTTTCGATGATTTCCGACTCGTAGGCAATCTTCGAATGGCTGAGATCGTACTGAGCGAAACGCGGGGTCATGACCTGGTCGAGGTACAGGATGTCTTCCGGCGGCTCGTCACTCAGGCAGACGAATACATGGGCACCCACCACGCGGGTGTGGACCGGAATCAGGCTCTTGCACCCCGGGTCGAAATCCTTGCCCATGTGCGCGGCATGTTTCAGGCTGCCGTCCAGGTCGTACGTCCATTGGTGATAGGGGCAGACCAGCATGCCCACCGTCGATTTGCCGGCCTGTTTCAAGCGCGCCCCACGGTGCCGGCAGACATTGCGGAACGCCTGCACATGCTCGTCATCATCGCGGACCAGGATGATCGAGGATTTGCCGATATCGATCGTCGAAACATCGCCGGGTTCGGCAACGTCGCTGGTGACCCCCACCAGAATCCAGTGTCTGGTAAAAAACACATCGACGTCGGTTTCAAAAACATCCTCGCGGCCGAACAGACCGCCGGGCATGCCATGGCCCGGGGTGCGGTCGGCCAGCAGTTCACGATGGGTTTTCAGGGTTGGGTTCATCGTCGATCTCACTCAAGGCAAATGATCGGTGGTTGGCGGACAAGCAGTGCTGCAGGGAAAACGGGTTTCGTCTGTTCAGGCCACCGCAGGCTCTGACAATGGCTCGGATAAAACCGGGCGCGACAGGTCATGCCCGAGCAGTGCGCGGTACAGTTCCGTATCGCCCAGTACACCGACGACGGTCTGGTCTTTGTCGAGCACGATCAGTGGATGTCCTGTTTCATAGCGGATACGCAGCGCCTCGCGCATGCCGGTATCCGCCGGCACCGAGGTGACCAGGCGGCGCAAGGGCGCGGTGGCCTCGTTGCGGTTCCAGTGTTGCGGCGGTTGGGCCGCAGCGCCGCGGCGCACGCTGGCCAATCCTCTCGATGCGTTCAGCGCAACCCAGAGGTTCTGCACCGTATCCAGGCAATATTCGCCCTGTGCGGATATGCACTGGTCCAATGGGGTCATCAGGCTTCCCGCACAGAGCACATTCAGTGGGTTGGTGTGGGCGACGAAATTGCGCACGTAGTCGTCTGCCGGCTTCAGCACGATCTCCTCGGGTTTGCTGTACTGGATGATCTTGCCGTCTTTCATGATGGCGATCCGTGTTCCCAGCTTGAGGGCTTCGTCCAGGTCATGACTGACGAAGACGATGGTCTTGTGCAACTTGCGCTGCAGGTCGAGCAGCTCGTCCTGCAGCCCTTGGCGAATCAGCGGATCGAGGGCCGAGAAGGGTTCGTCCATCAGCAGGATATCGGCGTCCATCGCCAGGGCGCGGGCCAGGCCAACGCGCTGCTGCATGCCGCCGGACAACTCGTCGGGCTTCTTGTTGCGCCATTGGGTCAAGCCCACCAGTTCAAGCTTTTCATCGACCAGCTTGCGCCGCTCCTTCTCGGGGCGGCCTTGCATTTCGAGGCCGAAACCGATGTTCTCGCGCACGGTCAGCCAGGGCATCAGGGCGAATTTCTGAAAGACCATGGCGATGCGTCGGGTGCGCATCATTTTCAGCTCGGCCGGGGTGCAGGCGGCGATGTCGATCTGTCGGCCCTCGTGCTCGACGAACAACTTGCCGCGACTCACCGTGTTCAAGCCGTTGATGCAGCGCAGCAGGCTCGACTTGCCGGAGCCGGACAGGCCCATCAGCACGCAGATTTCACCTTTGTTGATGTCGAGATTGGCCTTCTCCACGCCGACGATCAGGCCGGTTTGCTGCAGAATCTCCGGGCGCGAAAAACCCTGGTCGAGCAGCTCCAGCGCCGGCTTCGGGCGGTTGGCGAAGATGACGTCGACGTCTTCAAAACGAATAATGCTCATGCGTCACCTCTTTTCACGGTTTCGCGCTGCTTGCAGATGCGGTCGAGGATGATCGCCAACAACACGATCGCCAGGCCTGCTTCGAAACCCATGGCGATATCGGCGGTATTCAAGGCGTTGACGACAGGCTTGCCCAGGCCATCCGCGCCGACCAGCGCGGCGATGACCACCATCGACAGCGACAACATGATGCATTGGGTAATCCCGGCGGCGATGCTCGGCATGGCATGGGGCAGCTCGATGCGTGCCAGCAGCTGGCGACGCGAGCAGCCAATGGCTTTGCCGGCGTCCATCAGTTCTTGAGGCACATCGCGCACGCCCAGGTAGGTCAGGCGGATTGGCGCGGCAATGGCGAAGACCACCGTGGAAATCAATCCCGGAACCACGCCGAGGCCGAACAGCGTCAAGGTCGGGATCAGGTAGACGAAAGTGGGGACGGTTTGCATCAGGTCGAGCACCGGTCGCAGGGTTGCGTAGAACCAGGGACGATGCGCCGCGACGATGCCCAGCGGCACGCCGATGATGACGCACACCAGCGTGGCGAATGTCACCTGGGCCAGGGTTTCCATGGTTTCCTGCCAGTAGCCCAGGTTGAAGATCAACAGGAACGACAGGGCGACGAAAAGCGTCAGGCTCACCTTGCGTTGAATGTAATAAGCGAAGAGGGCCAGCAGCCCGATCAAGGCCGGCGGGTTGAACCAGAGCAGGGCGCTGGTAAAGACCGCAATGACCTCGGAAAGCGACAGCGAAATGGCGTCGAAGACATCGGCGCCATGTTGGGTCAGCCATTCGACGTATCGGGCGATGTACTCACCCAGCGGGAGTTTTTCTTGTGCAGTCCACATAAGGCGGCTCGTTTTTGTTCTGGTTTGCCTGGAGCAGATACTCATCCGGGCGTGCGGTGCTGACAAACCATTTAAAGTCAGTGGCTCATGAGTTTTTGTCATCAATCTGGCCGGGCTTCGGGCGCACAGGCCGCGCTGCGTTGAGCAACTGTACTCAGGTGTACATTCGGCGGGCATCCGAGTACATTCGCGTTACGTATGTTCAACAAGGTGGATGCAAGATGCCCCAGGTAGGGAAGGCGCGCGGCAAGGCCCAGGACGCCGGCTGGCGAGGGTCGCCCGAAGGCTGGCTGGAAGCGGCCTACGAGGCCTTGAAGGAGTCCGGCATCGATGCGGTCAGGGTCATGCCGCTGGCCAAGCGTTTGGGTTTGTCACGCACCAGCTTCTATTGGTTCTTCGAGGATCGTGAGCAGTTGCTCGCCGCCTTGCTGTCGCGCTGGCGCGAGACCAACACCGGTGGCCTGATCCGGCAAAGCGAGAGCTACGCCGAGAGCATTTCCGAGGCGATCCTGAACGTGTTCGAATGCTGGCTCAACCCTCAATTGTTCGATTCGCAATTTGAATTCGCCGTGCGCAGCTGGGCGCTCCAGTCCGCTGAAGTGGCGCAGGAAGTCGCCATCGTCGACGAGCAGCGAATGGGCGCCCTGGCGAGCATGTTCAAGCGCTTTGGTTACGACAGCCAGGGCGCCGACGCACGAGCCCGGACGATCTACCTGACCCAGATCGGTTACATCACCATGAACACCAGCGAGCTGATCACCGTGCGTTTCCAGCGCATCCCGCATTACGTGAGCATTTTCACCGGCAAGGTACCCAAGCAGCGCGAGCTGGATCGTTTTTACGGCAAATTCGGTTATGCCGAAAAAGAGCCGGGGATCTTTGTGCCGTTGACGGAAACCTTTGAAGAGACGGCCGGGAAATGAACGCGCCGACGCTGGGCATCATTGGCGGAACGGGCTGGCTGGGCGGGGCGATTGCCAAGGCTGTGTTGGCGCAGGCGCTGTTGCCGGCGGGCAATCTGGTTATTTCCAATCGCTCGGGTGTCCATCCTTTGGCGCAACAAGGCGTTTGTCTCGTCACGGACAACCAGGCGCTGGTGGACCGCAGCGACGTGGTCATCATCGCGGTGCGCCCCGAGCAGTTCGCCGGCCTGAGCCTCAACGCTTCTGGCAAGACAGTCATTTCATTGATGGCCGGGATCACCGCGCAGGCCATTGCCGCCCGGACCTCGGCTTCGAGAGTGCTGCGGGCGATGCCCAATGCGGCGGTGGAGATCGGGCAGTCGTTTACACCTTGGTATTGCTTCGGCGTGGTGGATGCGGCGACGAAGAGCTTCGTCCAGCGCTTGTTCGGATGCGTCGGTACTGCCGCCGAGGTTGAGCAGGAAGACTTCATTGATTACCTTTCCGCGCTTTCCGGCACCGGCCCGGCCTTTCCCGCCTTGCTCATGACAGCCCTGGCCAATCAGGCGATGGAGGCCGGCATCCCCGCCGAGATTGCGCAGCTTGCGGCGAAGAATGTCGTGGTCCACAGCAGCCAGTTGCTGGCCAGCCATGACGCCCGGCAGATGATCGACGCCCTGGTCGCCTACCGCGGTGTGACCGCCGCCGCCCTGCAGGCGATGACCGAGGGGCATTTCGAGGAGCAGGTGGGGAAGGCATTGCAAGCCGGTGCCGCGGTCGCCCGTCAGGGCCTGCAAGCCTGATTCACTGATCAGACCTGTGGGAGACCTGTGGGAGCGAGCCTGCTCGCGAAAGCGTCAGCCAATCCACCATCCCTGTCACTGGACCACCGTCTTCGCGAGCAGGCTCGCTCCCACATTTGGATCTTTATCAATCACAAGATTGCCGTGCAACACAGAACCCTGTGGGAGCGAGCCTGCTCGCGAAAGCGTCCGCCATCCAGCATCCTTGTCACTGAACCACCGCCTTCGCGAGCAAGCTCGCTCCCACATTTGGATCTTTATCAATCACAAGATTGCGTGCAACACAGAACCCTGTGGGAGCGAGCTTGCTCGCGATGGCGTCCGCCAGTCCAGCATCCCTTTCACTGAACCACCGCCTTCGCGAGCAGGCTCGCTCCCACATTTGGATCTTTATCAATCACAAGATTACTGTGCAACACAGAACCCTGTGGGAGCGAGCCTGCTCGCGAAAGCGTCCGCCATCCAGCATCCTTGTCACTGAACCACCGCTATCGCGAGCAAGCTCGCTCCCACATTTGGATCTTCATTTATCGACACAATTGCTGTGTCCTTATCCGGTCGCGCTTCAGATGTCCTTGACCAACCGCAGCGCATCGTAGATGGCCGCGTGGGTATTGCGCGCCGACACCGCATCGCCGATCCGGAACAGCTGGAAGCGGCCTCCGGGGTTGGTCACGATATTCTGGGTTTTTCCGGCGATCAGGTTGTGCTGCTCGACCGCGCCGTTGTTGCTCGAATGCGGCCGCAACTCAAAGTACAAATCGTCCAGGGGCAGGGTCCCGTGGTTGACCACCACCTGATCGACCACGCGTTGCTTGTGCACCTGGCCATAGTCGCTGCCGAAGTGGGCGACCAGTTGACCGTCGCGTTTTTCCACGGAATCGACCCGATAGGTGACGGTGAAGGTGACGTTCAGGTCTTGCAGGCTGCGCATGTAAGGCACCAGGTTCATCGCCATCACTTCCGGTGCGAACGACCGGTCGGGCGTGACGATTTCCAGTTTCGCGCCGCTGCTGGCGATGATCTCGGCCGCCTGTAGCGCCGCGTGGTCGCCGGCGTCGTCGAAGATCAGCACGTTCTGGCCGGGCTTGATATCGCCGGAAATGATGTCCCAGGTCGACACCACCAGCTCATTTCCTTGCTTGAGCACCTCGGTGTGGGGCAGACCGCCCGTGGCGACGATCACCACGTCCGGTTCTTCGGCCATCACCGTTTCTGCTTCGGCCCAGGTGTTGAACTGGAACTTCACGCCGAGGCGTTCACATTGCGCCATGCGCCAGTCGATGATGCTGATCATCTCGCGGCGGCGCTCGCTCTGCGCGGTCAAGCGGATCTGCCCGCCTGGCTGGTCGGCCACTTCGAACACGGTGACTGCATGGCCGCGCTCGCCGGCCACCCGTGCCGCCTCCAGGCCCGCCGGGCCGGTGCCGATCACCACCACCTTGCGCTTGAGCGGCGCCTTGGGGATTTCGTGGGGCATGGTCGTTTCGCGCCCGGTGGCGGCGTTGTGGATGCAATACGCGGCGCCGCCCTGATAGATGCGGTCCAGGCAGTAGTTGGCGCCAACGCAGGGGCGGATCTCTTCTTCACGTTTTTCGATGATCTTGCGCACGATATGCGGGTCGGTCATGTGCGCGCGGGTCATGCCGATCATGTCCACTTTGCCCGAGGCGATGGCGTGTCGCGCCGTGGCGACGTCCGGGATCTTCGCTGCATGAAAGGTCGGGAAACCGGTGGCGGAGCGGATCTCGCCAGCAAAATCCAGGTGCGGCGAGTTGCGCATGCCCTGGATCGGAATCACGTCGGTGAGGCCGGCATCGGTATCGATGTGCCCGCGTACGACGTTGAGGAAATCCACCAGCCCGCTGTCCTTGAGCATGTGGGAAATCTGCAGGCCATCGCTGGCGCCGAAGCCGCCGGGCAGGTCTTCATCGCCGGTGTAGCGCACCCCCAGCAGGAAGTCCTCACCGCAACGCTGGCGGATGCCGCGCAACACATCGAAGGTGAAGCGCATGCGGTTTTCCAGCGAACCACCGTAGGGGCCGTCGAGATCGTTGGTCAGTGGCGACCAGAATTGATCCATGAGGTGCCCGTAGGCCTGCAGTTCCAAACCGTCAAGACCGGCGGCCTTCATGCGTTCGGCGGCGTCCACGTAATCCTTGACGATCCGGTCGATGTCCCAGTCTTCCATCTTTTTCGGGAACGCCCGGTGGGATGCTTCGCGGCGATGGGACGGCGAGACGACCGGCAGCCAATCAGCCTTGTCCCAGCGCGTGCGCCGCCCCAGGTGGGTCAGTTGAATCATCACCGCGGCGCCGTGTTCGTGGCATTCGTCGGTCAGGTCCTTCATCCATTTGACCACTTCGTCCTTGTACGCCAACACGTTGTTGAACACCGGCGGGCTGTCCCGTGAAACCGCAGCGGAGCCCGCGGTCATGGTCAACGCAACGCCGGCCTTCGCCCGTTCGACGTGATAGGCGCGGTACAAATCCTTCGGCATGCCATCCACGGGATACGCGGGCTCGTGGGAGGTGGTCATGATCCGATTCTTGAGGGTCAGATGCTTGATCTTGTAGGGCTGCAGCAGAGGATCGCTGGACATGGTGTTGCTCCGGGAACAGAACATCAGGCTTGGTTTTGACATAACGGTATGTGCAATGTTCATATGTGTCAACGATTGAGACACAGGTGTACATTTTTCTTGCGCGGGGGAAAAACCAGGATTACCATCCAATCGAAACAGGGGTGGTCCGGCGTCTGCGCGCCGGTCATCGCGCATCGATCCAAGTGCAAGGGGGCTGTGCAAAGACCATGAAAGTGCTCGTTGCGATAAAGCGCGCCATCGATCCGAATGTGAAAGTCCGGGTGAAGGCTGACGGTTCAGACGTTGAGCTCAACGGCTTGAAAATGGCCTTGAATCCGTTCTGCGAGATCGCGGTGGAAGAGGCGATTCGCCTCAAGGAAAAAGGCCTGGCAACCGAAGTGGTGGTGGTCTCGGTGGGCACTTCGGCCGCCCAGGAACAACTGCGCACGGCGTTGGCACTCGGTGCGGACCGCGCACTTCTGGTCGAGACCAGCGCGATTCTCGAGCCCCTCAACGTCGCCAAGTACCTGAGCAAAGTAATCGATCAGGAACAGCCACAACTGATCCTGTTCGGCAAGCAGGCGATCGACCAGGAAAACAACCAGGTCGGGCAGATGGTCGCGCAGTTGATCGGCAGCGGTCAGGCCACTTACGCCTCGGCAGTCAATCATGTCGATGGGCAATGGCTCGTCGAGCGTGAGGTCGATGGGGGCAGCCAGGTGGTCGCGCTCTCGACGCCGGCCGTGGTGACCTGCGATCTGCGCCTGAATCAACCGCGCTATGCCTCGTTGCCGAACATCATGAAAGCCAAGAAAAAGCCTTTGGAAACCATTGCCGCCGACAGCTTGGGCGCGAGCGTGAAGCAACACTCGCGATTGCTGGGTGTTGTCCCTCCACCGGTACGCAAAGCAGGCATCACGGTCGCTTCGGTGACCGAGTTGGTGGATAAACTGAAAACCGTTGCGGGGGTGATTTGATGCGCACATTGGTGATTGCCGAGCACAGCGCCGGACAGCTGACGGCAGGCACCTGGAGTGCCGTGAGTGCTGCCGCGGCGTTGGGTACTGAAACGGATTTGCTGGTGATGGGCGGGACGGACGCCTCGGCCGTGGCGCAACAGGCAGCCTTGACCCAGGGCCTGGACCGGGTGCTGCTCGCACAAGCGGCGGTGTTCGAAAATGCCCTGGCTGAAAACGTCCAGCCGCTGATCACTTCGCTGGTGGCCGAGGGGTATACACACGTCGTTGCCGATGCCAGCAGCATGGGCCGCAATCTGCTGCCACGGGTCGCGGCGAGCCTGGATGTGGGCATGCTTTCGGACGTTACCCACATCGTCTCGGCGGACACTTTCCAGCGGCCTGTTTATGCCGGCAATGCCATCGCCACGGTGCAGTCGCTGGATCCGATCAAGTTGCTCACGGTGCGCGCTTCGGCATTCGCCCAAGCGTTATCCCATGACAAACCCTGCGAAGTGGTTGCAGTGGACGGCGGACAAAGCGCCAGCAACGTGCGTCTGGTGAGCGAACAATTGACGGCCAACGAACGGCCCGACCTGGCGAGCGCCCGCGTCGTCGTTTCTGGTGGCCGCGGGATGCAGAGCAAAGAGAACTTCGCCCTGATCGAGCGAGTGGCCGACAAGCTCGGCGGTGCCGTGGGGGCCTCCCGCGCTGCTGTTGATTCGGGGTTCGCGCCCAACGATTTGCAGGTCGGGCAGACGGGCAAGATCGTCGCGCCGGAGCTTTATATTGCCGCAGGCATCAGTGGCGCCATTCAACATATGGCGGGTATGAGCGGTTCAAAGGTCATCGTCGCGATCAACCAGGACGCCGAGGCACCGATTGCCCAGGTGGCGGATTACCTGTTGGTGGCGGATTTGTTCGAGGCGCTGCCGGCACTCGAAAGGGCATTGTGAATTCAAGACGTAAAACGACGAACCCGTGGCGAGGGAGCAAGCTCCCTCGCCACGGGTTTATCGACAACCTTGAAAGAATCAGCCCGCCAACGGGCGGAGGAGGGTAAGCCACACTCGATAGCCGTGATTTCATAATTAGAACTTGCCCATGGCCGTGCGCGGTCGCGATGGGAAATGAATGCTTCTGCTGCCCTGCCAATAACTATTAATACAGTCTGCGGAGATGCACATGATGACGTTACCCCGTAAAACTTTTATCGGCTGGTTTGCCGGCCTTGCATTGGCCTGCGGCAGCCTGATCGCTCAAGCCGAGGAACCCGCGCCCATTCGTATCGGCTGGGTGAACTGGTCGGATACGGAAATCGCCGTGAAGCTGGCGAATACCGCGTTGCAGGACCATCTCAAGCAACCGGTCAAGCTGGTACTGGCCGACATCGGCATCCAGTTCCAGGCACTGGCCAACGGCAATATCGATTTGATTCCGATGGTCTGGCTGCCGAGCACCCACAAGTCCTTCTATGACAAGTACAAGGACAAGCTCGAAGACCTCGGCGTACTGTATGAAGGCCGGATCGGCATGGCGGTGCCCACCTCGATTCCTACCAGTGAAATTGCCAGTGTCGAAGACCTCAACAAACCCGAAGTGCGGGAGAAGCTCGGCGGCAAGATTCTCACCTCGGAAGTGGGCAATGGTCAGTACAAGCTGACGGAAAAAGCCATCAAGGAATACAAGCTCGACGGCTACAAGATGGTTGCGTCTTCAGAGTCCGGCATGCTGAGTGAACTGGATCGCAACATCAAACGGGACAAGTGGTCGTTGGTCAACGCCTGGAGCCCTCATTGGATGTTCGCCAAATGGCCGCTGCGTTACCTGGATGATCCGAAGCAGATATTCGGTGGCGCCGAGCAGATCCACGCGATTGCCCGCAAAGGTTTCAGCGCCGAACATCCGGACGTGGCGCGCTTCTTCGCCAACTTCAAGATCCCGAAAGCGGACCTTGAGAAGTTGATGGCGGATGCCCGCGAAAGCACTGCGGACAAGGTGGTTGCCGAGTACTACGCGGCGAACAAACCGCGCTTCGAAGCGATGTTCGGCAGCCAGACTGCTTCCGCTACGCCAGCCCCGTAATCACCGCTGTCCCATGATGGTTTTGTTGCCGTCCGGTGCCCTTAGTCAGGGCACCGGATTTATTGTTTTCAAGGATGAATAGTCTGTAAGCGCTGCTACTGCCGGACAACTTTAAAGACACTCCGTTTTCGTTGTTGCAATCCTCGGATTCTAATGAGCAGCCTATCGAGGCCTAGCATCGGGAAACCTGCCTCCTCGTCAGCAGGCGCTATATCTCGTAGCGACTTTCCTTCGAGGGAGGAAAGCCAAAGAGCGTGCTATAGCACTTGCTGAAGTGAGGAGTAGAGACAAACCCGCAGGCAATGGCGACATCCGTGACGCTCAGCCTGGAGTTCTGTAGCAGGCGCCGTGCCTCGGTCAGCCGTAGTTCCAGATAGTAGCGTTGCGGAGACATATTGATCTGCCTGCGAAACAGGCGCTGGATCTGGCGCTTGGACAGCTGAACGCATTGAGCGAGCAAGTCCAGGCTCAAGGGTTCTTCAAGGTTGCATTCCATCAATGCGATGACTTCTCGCAGGCACGCACTGACCTTGCGGTCCAGGACCTTGGCCGAGGTACGAAACCGAGACTCATGGTCCAACAGGTCAAACACCGCGTCCGCGACTTTCGGGTCGAGGGCCGCGTACAACCATTTCATCATGATCTGAAAGGCGCCGGCAGGGTTTGACGCGGTGAATCGGTCCCTGTCGAACACTACTGTATCCAGCGTCACCGTGGTCTTCGGTGAACACTCCGACAAGGCCATTCGTTGTTCGGCATGAACAGCGCATCGGTAACCATCCAGCAGTCCAGCCTTGCCCAGGTACCAGGCGCCGTTCCATAACCCGCCGAGCGCAATGGGCAGGTTCGCCAGTTTGGTCAGCAGCGTTACCAGCCCGTGGGGGAGTACCCTCGGCGTGCGTAGGCCGCCGCAGACAATCATTAAGTCCAGCGCCGCGATCCTGATATCGGTCAACGGTGTGTCGGGCCTGATGGGAATTGCCAGGTCGCTGATCACTTCAGAGTCGTTGCGACTGAAAGTATGGATTTTTATCGACCCTGGGTGAATCAGATTGGCGGTGACAAGCACGTCCAGGCATTGAGTGAAGCAGGTCAGGGAGAAGTTATCGAGCAACAGGAAGCCCACGCTCGATGTTTTCTGGGACTCGATCATCGCGTTCATGAGTGGTGCTTCGTATCCCGCAGGAAACTGTCATCGAAAGGGTAGTGGGTGAGTAACTCATAACCGGTCTCGGTCACCAGCAATTGGTTCTCCAGCTTGATTCCATCCTGTCCGCCCACCTCACCGACATACGCCTCGACGCACAGGGCCATGCCCGGCTGCAGTTCGCCTTCGTATCCGTAGGACTCCAGGTCCTCCGGATAACGAATGCTCGGGTACTCGTCACACAGCCCGACGCCGTGATAAAGCACGCCATACCGTTGAGCCCGGCACGGCTCGGGCAACCGGTGCGCCTTGGCGGTCAGCTCGGTGAAGCGTACGCCTGGCTTGATCAACTCGGTGTTATGGATGATATGGTCATGGGCGATCCGGTACAGGCGCTTCTGTTCGGGCGTGGGCTCCAGCCCCCCGCAGATCCAGCTGCGGGACATGTCCACGCACATGCCGTAGGTGCCGATCAGATCCGTGTCGAATGACAGCAGGTCGCCGTCGTTCAACACGCGTGGGCCGGACTCCTGGAACCAGGGGTTGGTGCGAGGACCGGAACTGAGGATGCGCGTCTCGATCCATTCGCCACCGCGGCGGATATTGCCGGAATGCAGCGCGGCCCAGACATCGTTTTCGGTCGCGCCGGCGCGCATTGCCTGGTGCATTTCGGCCACTGACGCTTCGCATGAAGCCACCGCACAGCGCATCGCCTTGATTTCATCCGGGCCCTTGATCATGCGCGCGAATTCGGTCACTTCCTGGCCGCTGCAAATCTCGATTGCCAGGGCATCCAGGGCACGTACGCCGGCGACTTCTATTCGATCGACCGCAAGCCGTCGGTTGACTCCGGCGTGTTGGCGCAGCAAATCGTCGATTTGCGCGGCGAAATGCCTGGCGTGTCGATCAGTGTGTTCACCGGTCTCGAAAAAGAAAAAAGATGCCCCGCTGCGTAGCTCCGTCACCAGCGGCAAGTGGGCGGACAAGTGATCACAGCCATGGAAGTCCCACAAAACCACATGCCCACTGGCGGCGACGAAGCATGCCCGTGCGGGGTTGTGAGTCGTCCACAGTTGCATGTTGGTGGTATCGGTCGCGTAGCGGATATTCAGCGGATCGAATAACAGGATGCCACCCAGGTCACGGACGACCAGTTGATCGACTATCCGTTGTAATCGGTACTTGCGCAGGGTGGGTAAATGGGGCGGCTCCAGGCCCAGCCGCTCCCACTCCGCAAACGCCAGCGGCGTAGGGCCTATCTCGACGCGGTTGTTGTCGTCGACGGAGCCGTCTTTTTTCAGTGCAACTGCACGCTGCCTCGCCGGGTCGATGCGCCGGGCAGAGGCTGGAATCGAAAAAGGTGAAGTAGGCATGAGGGGGTCCAGTGTTCAGTCTGCCAGAGGTATTCAGCTGGGCCGGCCTCATCGCGAGCAAGCTCGCTCCCACATTCCTCGGGCGTACACACGAACCTGTGGGAGCGAGCTTGCTCGCGATGAGGCCAGTACAGTCGCCACAAAATCGCGATCTCGATCAGCTTACGAAGCATCGATCCAGATGGTTTTCAGCTCGGTGTATTGATCATGTGCCCAGACGGATTTGTCGCGACCACCAAAACCGGACTCCTTGTAGCCGCCGAACGGCGTGGAGGCGTCGCCTTCACCGAAACAGTTGACCGTGACCACGCCCGCCCGAATTTCCCGCGACAGCCGCAAAGCGTTACGCAGGCTGCCGGTGTAGGCAGATGCCGCCAGGCCGTAGACCGTGTCGTTGGCCAGCGCAATGGCTTCGTCGATCGTGCTGAAGCGGGTGACGCTCAGGACCGGGCCGAAGATCTCCTCGATGAACAGGCGACTGTCACGTTCAACACCGTCGATGATCGTCGGCTGCACGTACACACCGGACTCGGTCTCGCCACCTTGCAGCACATTGAGTTTCTGCTCGGCCGCATACTCCAGATACGAACGCACCTTCTCGAAATGCGTTTTGCTGATCATGGCCCCGAGGCGATTTTGCGGGTCCAGCGGGTCACCCATTTTCCAATCGCGCAGGTGCTTGCCGATCAGTTGCAGCAACTCATCCTTGACGTCTTCATGGACGATCAGCCGCGACGACGCCGAGCAGTTCTCGCCCATGTTCCAGAAAGCGCCGGCGGTCACATATTGGGCAACCTGATCGAGGTCTTCGCAGTCATTCATCACCACGGCGGGGTTCTTGCCCCCCAGTTCCAGCACCACGCGCTTGAGGTTCGACTCGGACGCGTACTTGAGGAACAACCGGCCTGTGTCGGTAGAACCGGTGAAGCTGACCATCGCCACATCCATGTGCCGGCCGATTGCCTCGCCAGCCTCGCGACCACCGCCAGGGGTAATGTTGAATACACCGGCCGGAATACCAGCCTCATGAGCCAGCTCGGCGACACGCAGCGCGGTCAGGGTGGTTTCCTTGGCGGGCTTGACCACGATGGAACAGCCGGCGGCCAGGGACGGACCAATCTTCCAGGCCAGCATCAACAACGGGAAGTTCCAAGGCAGGACCAGGCCGACCACGCCGATTGCTTCGCGCACCACCATGGTTACGGCACCGTGGCCGGTCGGCGCGGTACTGTCGTACACCTTGTCGATCAACTCGGCATGCCAGCGCAAGGTATGGATGGTATCGGGCACATCGACATTCTGGCATTCGCTGACCGGCTTGCCACTGTCCAGGCTTTCCAGCACCGCGAGCTCATGGGCATTGTCTTCCAGCAACTGGGCGAAACGCAGGAGCACCTGCTTGCGTGCGCCGGGAGACAGCTTGTGCCAGCGGCCATCCTCGAACGCTTGCTTCGCGGCAGCCACGGCAACGTCGACGTCACGGGTATCGCAAGCCGCTATCTCTGCAAGCTGTTCACCCGTGGCAGGATTCGTCGTGATGAAGGTTTTTCCAGAAAGCGCATCGCGGAACTCGCCGTTGATGAAGGCCTGGGTAGGAAACTGCAACTTGGCGGCAATGGCCGCGTACTGTTCCTTGCTCAGTAAATCAGCCATCTCATGCACCTCCAGTGATTTGCGCGATGTTGCGCTTGAGCTCGGTGACGACACTTTGCAGCGCCTGCTTTTCATCAAGGTCCAGGCCGTGCAGGGGGGCACGCAGGCCACCGGTGCTCAAGCCGTTCAGTTCACAGCCGTACTTGATGGACTGGACAAATTTCCCACCTTCCAGGAAATCCATCAGCGGCATCATCGCCGCCATGATTCGGCGACCTTTGTCGAAGTTCTTCTCGACCACGCAGGCCTCGTACAGCGCGACGTGTTCACGGGGAATGAAGTTGGAACCGGCACATACCCAACTGCGGGCGCCCCAGGCGAAGAACTCCAGGGCTTGATCGTCCCAGCCGCAAGACAGCGCGATGTGCGGATACTTGCAGGCCAGACGGTGCATCTGCGCCATGTCGCCAGAGCTTTCCTTGATGGCGACGATGTTTTTCACATCGCGGACTTCGTCAAAGAATTCCTCGCCCATGCTCACGCTCATGCGGCCTGGATAGTTGTAAAGCATGATGGGGAGATTGGCGGCGCGGTCCACTGCCTTGACGTGCAGCGCGATTTCCTTTTGCGTTGGCAGTGCATAGGGCGGTGAACCCACCAGCAGCGCATCGGCCTTGATCGCCTTCGCCGCTTCGGCGTAGGCGACCGAGTCTTCGGTGCGGATGGCGCCGGTCCCCACGATCAGCGGCAGGCGACCGCGCAGCACGTCCTTGGCCTGGGCAGCCAGGTCGAAACGCTCCTGGGCGGTGTGGGCATAATATTCGCCGGTCGAGCCGCCGATAATGATGCCGTGTACCTTGGCGTCGACCAGATATTCCAGGACTTCGGCGAAGGCTGTCTTATCGATACTTCCGTCTGAGGTCAGGGGCGTAACGGCCGGTGTGTAAATGCCTTCAAACTTCATTGATATCGCTCCAGTTAATGTCACTGTTCAACCAAGGGAGGCCGCTTGCCGAGAATCGAGCGAGCGGACCTGAACTTCTTCAAGTGTGTCGGGGCGGGTCAACTTTCTTTACCGGCGCGGTATTGCCCCCAGCGCAAACTTATATTGACGCCCGCTGAAACCAGCGGGGCGGGTGGATTAGGGCAGGGGCCGGGTGATTTCAAGACGAAGTCAATAAGTTCGGAGTGTTCGCCGGCCAGCCAATCCGCCAGGAGTTTTCCGGTCGCCGTCCCGCGGGTAACACCCAGGCCATTGCAGCAAAGTGCTCCATAGACATGGGATGAAAGTTCGCCGAAATAACCCATATGGTTACGCGAAAGAGCCAGTGCGCCGCCCCAGGTATATTCGAAGTTCATCTCGGGCAACATGGGAAAGCGTTGCTCGAAAGAGGCTTGATGCCTGGCGACAAAACGTCTCAAGTATTTTGCATCGCTGCGCCCGTCGGGGTTGAAGCTGAAACTGTTACGGATCAACAGGCGGTTGTCCGGGGTGCGACGTACCGTGGTGCCGAATGGGTCCGCAGGAATCACCCCCCAATAAGGCCGGCCGCCCAGGCGAGCTTGCTCTTGCTCGGTCATGGGACGGGTCAGGCTGGCATAGGTGAACACCGGTAGCATTCGCCCTTTCAGGAAGCCGAAACTCATGCCAAAGGCATTATTGGTCAGGATCAGCTTGTCCGCGGTGATTGAGCCCCCGGCGTGCTTGAGCACCGTCCTGGTGCCGTACTCGACATGAGTGATCGCGGTGTTTTCGTAGAGTGTCACGTTGCCGGGGAGGCTGTCGGCCAAACCTTTGACCAGCGCCGAGGGCTGAAGCAAGGAAGTCCCTGGCGTAAATAAGGCCTTGCGGTAGAAATGCGTGCCGATATGTTCGGGTAGTTCGCCAGCCTCGATCATCTGGTAGGGTTGATCGAGCTTATCGAGTCCGCGACGGTAGGCTTCCAGCACAGCGATGCCCCGTGGTTCAACGGCCGCCTGATATTTGCCGCAATGCTTCATCTGGCAATTGATGTTGTGGCGTTCAACCAACTCTTTTAGATAGCTCAGGCCGCTGAGATTAAGTTTCAGGGTTGTTTTGGCCGTCGTGATATCGCCAATGTAGTCCTCAGCGGCAATGTCATGAGGTAAATCAATTGCAAACCCGGCGTTGCGACCGGAAGTGCCAAAGCCGATTTCCTGAGCGTCGATCAACACGATGTGATCGTCGGGGAAATGAGTCGCGAGCTGCCGGGCGGCGGCGAGCCCGGTAAAACCGGCACCGACAATTACCCAACGTGCGCTGTCGTGACCTTGATGGGCTGGCTTGACCTGGCGCCCCCTGCTCAAGTGATACCACCCGCAAGATTGATCATCGGCAGGTAACGAAGAGACTTTCAACATTTCAAGATCCTGTTCATTCAACCAATCCGACGCCTGTCTTGCAAAAGCTTGCTTGGCAATTTCACGGCGACTGAGTATTTAACGGGCGTAACGGTCAAGACGTTGCAGTTTTAATTAACGATAGGGTAGGGAATCAAATCTATTCTGATGATTGCTTGATATCCAACAACGTTAAATCAAGAAAAAGGATAACCCTCCGTTATCAGTAATCGAAACGGGAGCTTTCAATTGGATTTCATAAACTAAATGTTGCGTAGAACCGAGCGCCATTAAAAGGCGGGGGCCGTCATCGACTTGCCCCGCCTCTTGTTCGTATCAATTGCTGGCTTGTGTCGCTGCCGCGCGAGCAGTTTGTAACCAGGCATCAAACTGCTGCCGATGGGCGGCTACCCACTCCTTGGCGTGACGGCGAATATCCGCAGGCTTTTTCTCGCCCTGTTGCATCTTCAAGTTCTGGGCACTTTCGTCGGCCGTAGTAATCTGCATCACCGAAAGGAACTTCAAGGCTGCCGGATTTTTGTCGGCGAACTCTTTATTCAACACGGCCTCGACCTTATCCACTGCAAAGCCGAGATTCTTGCCCTTGTACATCGTGTCAACGTTATTGTTGCCGTCAGGCAGGTCGGTTTTCGGTACTTCCAGCCAGACCACATCCCTGTCTTCGACCAGAACGGTGGCGATCCACTGTGGGACCCAGGTGAAGTAAAGAATCGGCTGCCCTTCCTTATAACGGGTAATGGTGTCAGCCATCAGCGCGAAATAGGAACCCTGGTTGACCGTGACCGTTTTTTCCAGGTCATAGGCCTTCATGTGATGGGCAATGATCAGTTCGCAGCCCCAGCCAGGATTACAACCCGTCATGTCTGCCTTGCCGTCGCCGTTGGTGTCGAACAGCTTGGCGATTTCCGGTTTCTTCAAGTCGGTGATGTACTTGATGTTGTGCGCTTCAGCGGTCTTTTTGTCGATCAGATAACCTTGAAGTACACCGGGCATGATGTCGCCCGCCTTGACCATGGCTTTATCACCCCCGGCCTGCTGGAAGAATTTATCGTGCAACTTGTCCCACAAGTGCACGGTAAAGTCCGCATCACCGTTACCCAAGGCCATCATCATGACGCCGTATTCGGTCTCCTTGGGCTCCTGCACCTTGTAACCCAGCTCTCGCAACCCTTCCATGGCCACTTCGCCACGGAAGCGCTCTTCAGCGATGGACGGGAAGATGGGGGTGACCTTCACACCGTCGCCCGGTTGGTTCGCCGAGGCGTTTGCGCACAGGGACATGGCCGCAATGGCGAGGGCTGTAGCGCAATTGAGAATACTGCGGGAGAGCTTGAATTCAGACATTGTCGCGTACCTTTTTTTGGGTTTTTTCTTCAAGTGCGGCAGATCGAAAGTGGGATTCAGGCGGTCTTGCTCCGCCTCGCAGGCTGTCTTGCGCCGAACAGGCGTAGCAGCAGACCTACGGGACCGGTGTGATACCAGCGCAGGCTCGGGTCGGCGCCGGTGCGCGCGCCCATGGCTTGGGTCAGGCGGTCAAGGAAGATGGCGAGCAGTACCAGGCCCGTCCCGCCGACCGTGGCCAGGCCCATGTCCAGGCGACCGATGCCGCGCAGGACCATCTGTCCAAGGCCGCCCACCGAGATCATCGAGGCGATGACCACCATCGACAGCGAGAGCATCAGGGTCTGATTGAGTCCCGCCATGATGGTCGGCGTCGCCAGTGGCAGCTGGACACGGGTGAGCATCTGCCGCGGTGTGCAACCAAACGCGCGGGCCGCTTCTATCTTGTCCTCCGGTACCTGGCGGATGCCCAGGTTCGTCAGGCGCACCAGAGGGGGGAGGGCGAAGACAATCGTCACAAGGATGCCCGGCACGTTGCCGATGCCGAACAGCATGACGACCGGCACCAGGTAAACGAACGCCGGCAGTGTCTGCATGGCATCGAGGATGGGCCGCAGGACCTTTTCCAGGTTGTCGCTGCGGGCACAGAGAATACCCAGTGGAATACCCAGCAGCGCGCAAAAGAACACCGAGGTCAGTACCAGCGCCAGGGTCGTCATCGACTCGGACCAGACACCGATCAAACCCAGCAGTGTGAGTGTCACAAAGCACAGCAACGCCATGCGTTTGCCAGCGAGTTGCCATCCGAGCAATGAAGACAGGATGATGCCGATGCTCGGTGGAATGCTCTGCAGAATGAACTCAACGCCGTTAAGTACCTGATCAATCGGCCAGCGGATGGCGCGAAATACATCGCGAAAGTTGTGCACCAGAAAATTCAGGGTGCTTTCCACCCAATCGCCGAGCGGGATGGTGGCGACTTGGAACGGGTCGAGAAAACTGAACTCGGACATCAGGGCTTACCTCTTCACGGTTGTATCAATGGCGGCTCAGCGTTTGCAGCAACTCGCTCTTTGACAGGGTCCCGGTGAGCGCGCCCGAGCGGTCCAGTACAGGGACCGGATACGGCAGGTTGGCCGCAATTTCCAATACTTCGTGCAGGGGCGTATCGGTAAATACCGGCTGGTGTTGGTGCTGGGTGTGATGTGTGCTGCCACCCGCGCCACTGGTATCGATGTCGACGACCCCGAGCAGTTGCCCTCGTTCATCGACCAGGTAACCAAACGGAAGGCCGGCCCTGAACTGCGGTGCTTGACCATTCACTTTACGAACCCATTCCGGATCAAGCCTGGCCACGTCGCCCGCCTTGAGAATCCGTGAACTGTCGAACCCTTTGAAAAAGGTGCGTACATAGTCATTGGCGGGTTGGCTGATCAGCTCTTGAGGCGTGCCTATCTGTACCACCTGGCCGCCCTCCATGATCGCGATGCGGTGGCCGATGCGAACGGCTTCCTCGATGTCGTGGGAGATAAAAATGATGGTCCGCTTCTGTTCGGCTTGCAGGCGAATGAGCTCCCCCTGCATCTCGCTGCGGATAAGCGGGTCCAGCGCGGAAAAGGCCTCGTCCATCAGCAGGATGGTCGGGTCGTTGGCCAGCGCACGGGCCAGGCCTACGCGTTGCTGCATGCCGCCGGAAAGTTGATGCGGATAACTGTGCTCCTGTCCGGCAAGACCGACCTGGCTGAGGGCTTCCCGGGCGCGGCTATGCCGTTCCTTTTCGGCGATGCCGGAAATTTCCAGGCCGAAGGCGGTGTTCTCCAGGACACTCATGTGAGGCATCAGGGCAAAGGATTGGAACACCATGCCCATCTCTTTACGGCGAACATCAAGCAGGGCTTTATCAGCCAGCCCGGTAATTTCCCGACCGTTCAGATAAATGCTGCCGGAAGTGGGCTCGATAAGGCGGTTGAACAAACGCACCATCGTCGACTTGCCAGAACCCGAGAGCCCCATGATCACAAAGATTTCGCCACGCTTGACGGCGAAGCTGGCGTCGAAAACACCAATAACCTGACCTGTTTTCTCAAACACATCTTTTTTGCAGGCGCCAACGGCAAGCATCTTCATCGCCGCGTCGGGTTGTGCGCCGAATATCTTGAAAACGTTCTTAACAGAAATGATTTCGTCTGAACTAGTCATCGCGTCCCTCCTTTGCGTGTAACGCTACAAGCGCACGAAATCGAATTGAGTTCGAGCGTTGGTAATTTAGGCGGGCAGGAATAAATGATTGAATGGCGCATGACATTGACCTTGTTTTTATTGTTTGCCCTTGGGCTCGGGCTTTTTTTCAATCTATGGGTATCCTTGTGTTAAATCCAACAACATTTACCGGGCTTTATGGATAACCTAACGTTATCGAGGCCTGTCGAAACGACCGCCTTGGCGTAATCACGACGCTTTGTATGGCCCGGGCCAGGCTATTGGGTTACGCTCCGGCGCTTTCGCGGATGCTAGGAGTGCGAGGGCTTGCCATGCTCAGCAGACACGTTGACCCCGATACATTACTGCTTAGAATGCCTTCCCTCAGGGCTGTCAGAGCGTTTGTCGCCGCCGCCAAATATGAAAGCTTCACTCGGGCGGCGGAGGCACTTTGTGTATCGCAAGCAGCGATCAGTCGGCAGATCCGAGAGCTTGAGGACTCCTTGGGCGCTCAATTGTTCATGCGTGCCGGGCGGACTGTAGAGCTGACCGCCGAGGGAAAGATTTTTTTTGAGGCGGCGCAACTGTCCTTCGTTAATATCGCACAGGCGGCTGAAAGGATTCGTACCACGCCGACGCAGAAGCACATTCTGACTGTTTGTTGCTCACCAGCATTCTCCGCATTATGGCTGTCGGAACATCTTCCAGAGTTTCGTGCAACGAACCCGGATATCGAGTTCAATCTGATCACTACCCAGAACTTTGTGAATATGGAGCCTGGCGTAGAGCCGGACATCATCATCTCGAAGATCCGCAAAGTCGGGGACGGGTACAAGAGTTATCAGTTGTGCCACGACATTATTTATCCTGTTTGCTCTCCCGTGTTCCTGGAGGCGCACCCCGAACTGACTTCGCTTGAAGGCGTGCGCGATTCTTCGCTACTCAATCTGAGCCCCTATGGCCGGTCGGGGGTGGCTGAGCATGTTGACTGGGGGGTATGGCTGGCGTTTCTGAACGTTGATATTGATGAGCGTCCTGGTGACTGCCCGCCTATTTTTCATGCCAATGATTACAACCTGATCATGAATATGGTCTTGACCCATCAAGGCGTCGCACTGGGCTGGAACCAGCTGGTCGGGGCCATGGTCGAGAGAGGGCAGCTCGTTCGTCCCGTCGAGCAGCAGGTGACGCTTCGAAACAGTCTTCATTATGTTGCCTGTAATGAAAGGACTGAATATGAAGATGCCTGTCGGAGAGTGCGAGACTGGATCCTCTCGAAGTTTTCCAGATTGGCCGTATAAGTTTCTCCCGACGTAGGTCCCTCTTGGCCGTTAGCGAAATCCAAACAAGGTAGTGTCTGGATTCGCCCGGTCATAACGCCAAGTTATCAGTTGAACAACGAAAATGTAGTTTTGCCGACCGGATTGGCTATCGTACCCTTCGGGCTAAACATGGCTGATACACGTGTATCCAGCGGCTGCGCTGAACAATCGTTCGCGCAGGATCCGTTGGCCATGACACTGCTTTCTGGGCGTACTTGCCATTAACCGTCAGGTTGATGTGTAGAGGATAATAATGAATATCAGAACATCCGTGATCGACCTGATTAAAAAGCGCAAGGCGCGCCACGCGCTTCCTCGCGAACTGTACATTGAACCTGAGGTTTTTCGGCAGGATCTTGAGCAGATCTGGCACAAGGACTGGATTTTTGCCGGGCATACATTTGAGCTTGAAAAACCCGGGCAATACCTGACGTTGCAGATCGGCGACTATCCCGTCTTGGTCGTCAGGGATAAAAGTGGTCAGGTCCGGGCTTTTCACAACGCCTGTCGGCACCGTGGCTCCAAAGTTTGCGAGCACGCCCAGGGCAAAGTCGCAAAACTGGTCTGTCCTTATCATAAGTGGACTTTCGAACTGGACGGCAGTCTATTGTTTGCCGGTAACATGGGCGCCGACTTCGACAGGTCGCAATATAATTTGAAGCCTGTCCATTGTGAAATTGTTCACACCTACATTTATGTCTGTGTCGCTGACAAGGCGCCGGAATTCGACAGTTTCAGAAATGCTGTAAATCCATTTATCGCCCCGCATTTCCTGGATAACTGCAAGGTCGCTTTCGAGTCCAACCTCATTGAAAAGGGTAACTGGAAACTTGTCTTTGAAAATAATCGCGAGTGCTTCCACTGCGACGGTACCCATCCGGAACTGATGAACTCCTTTGTCGAGAATCTTTCGGTGGCCGGGGTGGGCGGCGAAGATGATCCCGAACTGAGCGCACACTGGAATCGCTGCGAGACCGCGGGTATGCCGAGCAAGCTGGTCATGGATCCCAATGGCCGGTTTCGTATGACGCGTATTCCACTCTCCGCGGGTGCCGTGAGTTACACAATGGACGGTAAACCTGCTGTGGCGGGACGCCTGGATAAAAGCGGCGAGCCGGATATTGGCGCCTTGCTGTATTTCAACTACCCATCTACCTGGAATCACTTCCTTGGTGATCATGCGTTGAGCTTCCGCGTCCTCCCGATCGGACCGGACGAAACGCTTGTCACGACCAAATGGCTGGTGCCCAGTACCGCCGTTGAAGGTGTTGACTACGAGATCGATCGGCTGACCAAGGTCTGGCTTGCCACCAACGATCAGGACCGTCGTTTGGTGGAAGGTACGCAGGCCGGTATTACCTCACCGAGTTACGAGCCGGGACCTTTTTCGGACATCGCGGAAAACGGTGTATGCCAGTTTGACGATTGGTACTGCGAAACCATGCTTAAGCGGCTCCAGGCCCATATTCCGCTCAAGTCGGTGGGCTGATTCCCCGTCATGAGTGCGTTCGATCAGAGATTCCGAACTTCGTGTCGGTCAAGGACAGCAGTGGTGACCTTGCCGCCCAAGCCGCGCTGATCCGTACGGGCCTGCCGACGATGAATGGCGCCGATGCACTGGTGCCCTACGCGCTCTTCGCCGGGGCCGCAGGTCTGATCTGGGGCGGCGCTAACATGGCTCCACGCGCTTGCGTTGCCGTGGTAGAGGCCGCCATGAGGCACGACTGGATCAGTGCCAGGGAGATCTGGCGGTCGATAGAGCCGGCGATGTCGTTGATCTGGCAGGGTGACTATGTGCAGTCGGTCTACGCCGCTGCCGCGATCACCGGCTACGGAGCGGGAAACCCGCGTCGGCCGTTGGCGCGTTTGGCTGCTGGTAAACTCGACGCGCTCAAGGTTGCCCTTGAATCGTTGATCGCGCTTGAATCTGATCTCGCCTGAGGATCGGGCGCGGGCTTACGAGCGTGCCGGGCGAATGATGTCGTCTCCCTCGAAATGGAATGATCCATGAGCAACCAGTCGGACAGCGCGGCACCTGCTTACGAAGTGCCCAGGCCTCGGCTCGGTATCATCCTGTGCCTTCTCTCGATGCTGGTGTTCGCCAGCCAGGACGGGATTACCAAGGTACTGGTCAAGGACCTCCCGATTGCGCAGCTGGTGATGGTGCGCTATTGGGCCTTCCTGGTTTTCGCTGTCGGCTATGGCGTCTTCCAGGGAAACCTGCGCACCGCCTGTCGAAGCCGCCACCCCTGCCTGCAGATCATTCGCGCCTTGATCGGCGTGGGTGAAATCGCCTTGTTCGGACTGGGGCTGCGCTACCTTGGGCTGGCGGAAATGCACGCGCTGTATGCAGTCTTCCCGCTGATGACGCTGGCCTTGGCTGGAGCGTTCCTGGGCGAGTTCATCGGGGTTCGTCGATGGATAGCCGCCGCCATCGGTTTTACGGGGACACTGGTTATCCTTCGCCCCGGCACCGGTGTCTTCGAGCTGGCGGCGCTTATCCCGCTGTTGTCCGCCCTGGGCTTCGCGATTTTCAGCGTGCTGACCCGGCGGATCAGCCAACATGATTCGTTCGCTACGAACCTGCTTTACATGGGATTCTTTGGCGCAATAGTCATCACCTTGTGGGGGCTTCCAGGTTGGGTTTCGCCAAGCCCGATGCAATGGGCCCTGATCGCGGTGCTTTCCACTACCGGGGTTGTGGCCCAGCTGTTGTTGCTCCAGGCGCTCAAGTACGCAACGGCAGCCACACTCCAACCGTTCAACTACACCTTGCTGGTGTTCGCCACGCTGATTGGCCTGCTGGTATTCGGTGAGCTGCCCGACACCTGGACCGTGGTGGGTGCATGTCTGGTGATTGCGGGTGGGATGTATGCGATCAAGGCGAAAGGGTAGCCACCGGGCAGGTACCCAGCGGCTGTGACACCGCCTTCGCGAGCGAGCTCGCTCCCACATTTTTGATCTTCACGGACACAAAACCCAGGTAACCGCAGAACTTCAGCAGACACAAAACTAAGGTAACCGCAGAACCCCTTGTGGGAGCGAGCTTGCTCGCGAAGAGGCCAGCACAGTCAACATTTTCATTGGCTGTGACACCGCCTTCGCGAGCAGGCTCGCTCCCACATTTTTGATCTTTAGCGGACACAAAACTCAAGTAACCGCAGAACTTCAGCAGACACAAAACTAAGGTAACCGCAGAACCCCTTGTGGGAGCGAGCCTGCTCGCGAAGAGGCCGGCACAGTCAACATCTTCATTGGCTGTGATACCGCCTTCGCGAGCAGGCTCGCTCCCACATTGGATCTTCGGCGGGACATAAAGCCGATTTAGAACCTGAAGCGTCCCACCAAGCCCTTGAGTTGCCCGGAAATATCGGTCAGCCGCCCCGAACCGGTCTGCGCCGTATGGGCGAATTCCTCGACCAGTTGCGCATCGGAATGGATCTGCGCGATGTGCCGGTTGATGTCTTCCGCCACTTGGTGCTGTTGCTCCGCCGCAGTGGCGATCTGGGTGTTCTGGTCGCGGATCGAGTCCACCGAGGTGCGGATCTTGTCGAAGCTGTCGCGAGCCTGCTGGATGCGCTCGACGCTGGTGTGCGACACCTGCAGGCTGTTCTGCATCTGTTGCGTCACTTCCTGGGTGCGCCGCGCGAGGTTGCCGAGCAGACTGTCGATCTCGCCGGTGGAATCGGCGGTGCGCCGCGCCAGGGCGCGCACCTCGTCGGCCACCACGGCAAAGCCGCGGCCCTGATCGCCCGCGCGCGCCGCTTCGATGGCCGCATTGAGCGCCAGCAGGTTGGTCTGTTCAGCGATCGAACGGATGGTGTCGAGGATGGTGTTGATGTTCTTGCTGTCCTGCTCCAGCGCCTGCATGGTCTGGGTCGACTGCTGCAATTCCTCACTCAGCTTTAGCACACTGCCGGTGGCTTCGCCGATGTGGTGCTGGCCGTCATGTACATCGCGATAGCCGGTGTCCGCGCTGACGGCGGCCTGGCTGCAGGAGCGGGCCACCTCGTTCGCGGTGGCGACCATTTCGTTGAACGCGGTGCTCACCAGCTCCACGGCCTGGCGCTGGCGCCCGGCGGCATCGTTCATGTTCTGGGCCACGTTGCTGGTATCGGCCGCGGCAGTTTGCAGGTCGGAAGAAGCGCTGCCGATGCGCTGCATCAGTTGCGCGATCATGGCCAGGAACTGGTTGAACCAACCCGCCAGGGTGGCCGTTTCGTCCTTGCCCTGCACCGACAGTTTGCGGGTGAGGTCGCCTTCACCTTCGGCGATTTCCTGCAGGCCATTGGCAACGCCACGAATCGGCCGCACGATCACGCTGGCGAAGCTGGCGCCGACGATGGCGAAGACCACGGCCAGCGCGGCGGCGATAGCGGCGATCAACCAGGTCAGGCTCGAAGCCTCGGCCATCACTTCGTCGCGCTTGATCAGGCCGATGAAGCGCCAGCCCAGGCTTTTGGAGGTGACGATGTTGGCCATGTAGGGCACGCCATCGATCTCGATCTGGGTGGCGCCATCGCTGCTCTTGGCCAGCGCGGCGTAATTGGGGCCGAGGTCGGCCAGCGGCTTGAAGTTGTGCTTGGCCTCGGCCGGGTCGACCAGCACGTTGCCGCTGGCCTCCACCAGCATCAGGTAGCCGCTGTCGCCCAGCTTGATGTTCTTGACCAGTTCGGTCAGCTGTTTGAGCGACACATCGAGGCCGACCACGCCGACCAGCTTGCCGCTGGCATCGGCGACGGTGTGCACGATGCCGATCAACGACACGTCGTCCGGTGCCCAGTAATAGGCATCGGTTTTCACGGTGGTGCCAGGCGCTGCAATAGCCGCCTTGTACCAGGGGCGTACGCGCGGGTCGTAGTTGGAAATC
Organism: Pseudomonas sp. R1-15; assembly: GCF_051132085.1. NCBI lineage: Bacteria > Pseudomonadati > Pseudomonadota > Gammaproteobacteria > Pseudomonadales > Pseudomonadaceae > Pseudomonas > Pseudomonas sp. R1-15. The sequence goes on from NZ_CP071660.1 coordinate 2,136,060, forward strand.
TTCGGATCATCCGGCCAGCTGGCATAGCCACCGTCCGCCAGGCCCAGGGACAGGTAGGCGGTGGTTGGATGGCTCTTGGCGAACTGGTCGAAAATCGCCAGCAGCTGTTTGTTATTCTCGGTCAGCGGGATTTGCGCGGCGTCAGCGCCCGAGTAGTTCTTCAGGTCCTTGGCCGCGACGATCCGCGGGTCCTTGGCGAAAAATTCGACGTTCTGCATGATGCCGTCGAAGAACTGCTTCATGCCGTTGTCGATCTGGCGGATCTCGCGGCTGCTGCTGTCCAGGAAGTTGGCTTGTGCCGCATCGCGCAGGTTCAATACAACGAGCACCGCCACCAGGATAACCGGGAGGCAGGCAATGGTCGCGAACGCCCATGTCAGCTTCTGTTTGATATTCATAACTTCTCCCGCGGGTATTTATCGGTGTTGGAAACGGCGGAAACAGTAGCGGTGCGCGTTGCGAGCTTTGGAGGGAAAAGCGCCCATGCCTACTCTGAGGCTATCGACCAATGTCGTATTCCCTTGAGGTCACCACCGGTCGGACGTCGCTAACGCTGACAGTGATGTCGCGCAGGCGATGGTTGCCTTTGCGGTTAATCGGGAAGATGGCTTGGCTCGGGCAATCCGCCCGGGTCCGGTCCAGATCGCCTTCCTGTCTCACGAGGCCCCATGCCCAGCGCATTCGAAAGCGTACTCAAGAACAAGAACATGGCCTATCGCCCCCAAGGGGCTGCGCCTGTGGGACAAGCGCCGGTGCGCGTCGCGTTTGTGCTGATGGACAACTTTTCCATGATGTCCTTTACCGGCGCGGTGGACGCGCTGGTCACCGCCAACCTGATGAGCGACATGCCGCTTTATGAAGTGCTGACGGTGGGCGCTTCGGGCGGGCAGGTGACGAGTGACCTGGGCATCGTCATTTCCACCGATATCGAGCTGGCGCAATTGCCCGATAACCTCGACGTGCTGATTGTCGCCGGAGGCTTTCGTGTGAAGTTGCAAGGCACGCCGTTATTGCGGCGCAAGCTGCGCGCCAACGCAACGTCCGGGGCGATAGTGGGTGGGTTGTGGAACGGCGTTTTTTTTGTGGCAGAGGCGAACCTGCTCGATGGTTTCGAATGCGCGGTCCATCCGGAAAGTCGGGCGACGATGGCCGAGATGTTCCCCCATGTGAAAGTCACTAGCCGCGCCTATGTCGTAGACCGCGAGCGAGTCAGCTGCGCGGGCGCCAACAGCTCGCTGCGCATGATGCTCCAGCTGATCCGCCGCACCGGCGGCGAGGCGCTGGTGGGCGCAATCGAAGAGATCCTTCGCTGCGATGAATCAGGGGATGACGCCACGGACCTGCCGCCGATCTTCGTCGAGACCGATCCGACGCTGCCGGAAAGCCTCAAGCTGGCGTTGGAATTGATGTGGCAGAACGTCGAGGAGCCCTTGACGATCGATGAGCTGGCGGCCTGCGTCAATGTCTCCAAGCGCCAGCTGGAGCGGCGGTTCTGCCGGTTCCTCGGTGCGACCCCGACGCGTTATTACCTGGAACTGCGCCTGACACGCGCACGCCAGCTCATCCAGCAGACCAACCGCTCGGTGACCGAAATCGCCGTGGCTACGGGCTTCGTCAGCTCTCCGCATTTCCAGCGACGTTTTCGCGACTTCTTTGGCGTTCCGCCCGGCAGTTATCGCGCCGGGCTCGGGCGCAAACAGGGGGCGCGTTGAAGCATCAATGCGAAGCGCTTATAGGCGTTTGTGTCTGACGCCAGGCGTTTTTATCGCAAATAAACAGGCACACCTGTCAAAGTTGACAGGTGTGCCTGGAAAAAACCCCACACAAGATAGTCACCCATGTTCATTCAATTTAGCCAATTGACGAAGTCGATTTGTTCAGTTCGAACAGCATGAAAAGGGGACTCTTATGCCTGTTTGCCTCGATTTGAAAGACTGTCTGGAAACCTGTATCGCGGAATTGAATTTGCCGGAGAATCTGTACTTCAAGATGCTTTGCAGCGGGAGAATGTCAAAGCAACAATTCCTGAAGAGCCAAATGGAATTTGCACCGATGGTGTATTTTTTCAGTCGTCCGATGGCACAAGTGATCGCCAACATTCCTGAGGCGCCACCCCGTGTTGCCCTGGTGGGAAATCTATGGGAAGAGCATGGCCAGGGCGTTCCGGAAAATGTACACGGCCAGACCATATTGACACTCATCGACCGACTGGGTGGCGACTCCTCAAGCATCGACCTGAACGACCCGTCACCCAATGCACGGATCTTCAATGAAGCGCTGCGTGGCGTCTCGACATTCGAAAACTATCGTTTTGCCGTCTCCATGTTCGCGGGGATTGAGCGAACATTCGCCGATATCTCGGCACTGATAGGCCAGTCCATCGTCGACCAGAGATGGCTGGATGTACATCAGGTCACACACTATGGATTACACAAGGCGCTGGATATCGAACATGCCGAAGACTTCTTGAGCGTTGTTGACAACGATTGGCAAGAAGGCGTCTTCAAATCTTCAATCAAAGAAGGGATACGATTCGGCTGTCACCTCTTCGCCAGTACCTACACGGGTTTTTATAACAACATGACTCGTTGAATGTGTTCGCGAGGCACTCAGTGGACTTTCGCTATGAACTTCATCAGGAATGCCTGGTACGCGGCTTGCCGGAGCCAGCAAGTGCGCGGTGGTGAGATTTTCCATAGAATACTGCTGGATGAACCGGTCGTTTTCTATCGCAAGCAAGACGGCGCGCTGGCGGCGTTACGCGATCGTTGTCCCCATCGATTCGTACCGCTTCATCTCGGTAAGCTTCAAGGGGATGAGATCGAATGCGGGTATCACGGCCTGCGATTCGACTGTGCAGGTCGCTGTGTCGGCAATCCTCATGGCGATGAAAAAATTCTCGAGGTGGCAAAGGTACATGCCTATCCGGTGCAAGAGCTGTATGGCCTGGTGTGGATCTGGATGGGGGATGCTCCGGCCGACCTGACGCGGATTCCCGACTATGGCCTGCACGGTGCGGATTCCAGCTACCAAGTGGTGAGCGGTTACCTCCATGTCGGCGCCAATTACCTGCTGATGGCGGACAATCTGCTGGATCTGAGCCACCTCATGTATCTCCACGATGGCCTGTTGGGTGATCCTGAACAGGCCGGCGCTGAACAAGTTGTGGAGGAAGACGAGGAAGGGCGACTCGTCTGCCGGCATTGGATGCCAAACAGTAAAGTTCCTGCTGTCTTCGACCTGATCTACCGACGTGACCAGCAACCGGTTGATATGTGGACGGAGATACGTTGGATGGCGCCGAGTTACTTCTGGTTCGACGGCGGAGTGCGGGCGCCACGGCTGGAGGAACGCGAGGATCACGGTTGGTGGTACGGACAACATATCCTGACACCGGAAACCGGGTCGACGACCCATTATCACTTCGCCGCCGCACTGCCATCGGGGACTCGATTGAATGAAGTCGACGAGACAAAGTTTGCTGAAATGCGTCGTTTCGCATTTGCCGAACAAGACAAGGTCATGCTCGAAGCGCAGCAGGCTGCGCTGGGTGATAGCGAGTTCTGGGCAATGAAACCGTCACTGTTTTCCGTCGATGCGGCTCCGGCGCGCATGCGCCGGGCTGTCGAGCGGCTGATCCGTGAAGAACAGGCGCAGGGCCGCGTTCAGGCGTGACTGGATGGAATCGGATATGAAAGACCGTACGTTTCCCGGCCGTGAGGCGTTCGGCGACATCGCCCCCGCCCTGGCCGATTACACTGACCGGATTCTCTTTGGCGAAGTCTGGCAGCGAGAGGAGCTCTCGCCACGCGACCGCAGCCTGGTAACCGTAGCCGCTCTGGTAGCGCTCTATCGTGGTAATGAGCTGCCGATTCATTTACGCAAGGCGCTTGAAAATGGCGTCAGCCAGGAAGAGTTGGTCGAGTTGATCACCCATCTGGCATTTTACTCAGGCTGGCCAACGGCCCACTCGGCACTGATGATATTCCGACGCATCGTTGAAGAGGAGCAGACCCCATCAGACCCTCGCCATCCACGGTCGGACAACCCAAAAAAAGGTCGCTCGGACTTGCGCGATCCCCGCGACCCTGGTTGAAAAACTCAGTGGCCGGCCGGGTTTTTCATCCTGGGCAGCAGGCCCAGCGCCAGAGCAGTCAGAATCGCTCCCGCCGATACCAGAAACAGTAACCCGTGCTGTCCGCCATTGGCATTGAACAGCGCCGAATAGCCAAACTCGGTCAGCGCCTGGAAGGTTGCGGTGCGAGCGGTGATCGATGAGATCGTCGCGGCGTTTTCCCAGGAGACCAATTAAATAAATGTGGGAGCGAGCCTGCTCGCGAAGGCGTCAGGCCAGCCAACTGTCATCTTGGCTGACCCACCGCCTTCGCGAGCAGGCTCGCTCCCACCAGTTACACCCGTTACACCTGTTACATAGGGCGCCGGCCTCATGGCATTTGCGGCAGTTCCTGCGGCCGCAGGTCAAACACCAGCACCTCGGCATCCTGGCCGTTGCCCAGCGTCAGTACCTGTTCGTTGCGTACCCGCACACCGTCGCCTTCCTGCAACGCCACGCCGTTGAGCTCGACGCTGCCCCGGGCCACATGCACATAGGCATAACGATCAGCGGCCAAGGTCAGCGTGGCGCTTTCCTGACCATCGAACAGCCCGGCATACACCCGTGCGTCCTGGCGTACGTGCAACGACCCCTCGGCGCCGTCCGGGGAGATGATCAGTTGCAGGCGACCGCGTTTCTGTTCGGTGCTGAAGTGCTCCTGCTGGTAGCGCGGCGTAGCGCCCACGACATTGGGCACGATCCAGATCTGCAGGAAGTGCACCGGCTCGTCCGCGCTGTGATTGAACTCGCTGTGGGCCACGCCGCTGCCGGCGCTCATCAACTGCACATCACCCGGACGAATCACCGAGCCCGTGCCCAGGGTGTCCTTGTGTTCCAGCGCGCCTTCGAGCACGTAGGAGAAAATCTCCATGTCCCGGTGTGGGTGCTGGCCGAAACCTTGGGCGGCGGCGACCCGATCGTCGTTGATCACCAGCAGGTCGGAAAAACCCTGTTGGTTGAGGTCGCGGTAGTTGGCGAAGGAAAAGGTGTGGAACGATGTCAGCCAGCCGTGACGAGCGATGCCGCGATCAGAAGCTTTGCGAAGGGTCAGCATGATGATTCTCCTGGTTCAGAGGGCGGTGGCCTTGGCCGTTCGCCGGGTACAGAAGAAGGTTAATGGTTATCGGCGCATTCAATAAGCGGCTGAATGTGGAAATACTGTCCGTTCTGAGTGGACAATCTCGCCGGGAGCGCTGCGCTTCGTCATAATGCCAGCCGATCAAACCATGAACCCGTGTGGGAGCGAGCCTGCTCGCGAATACGTCGGCACAGGTTTTATCGATGGCGGCTGACAAACTGCCTTCGCGAGCAGGCTCGCTCCCACACCAGATTGTCTAAACATGTTTGCCGTCCTTGCATGAGCCTTCCAATGCGTTCCTTTGTCTTGGCGTCCTCCCCATGAAAACCGTTGCAATGGTGCTGTTCTCCGATTTCCTGCTGCTCGACATGGCCGGGCCGCTCGAAGTGTTTTCCATCGCCAATCGTTTTCTCGCGCCGGAGCAGCACTATCAGTTGCTGACCCTGGGCACCGAGCGCGGGGCGTTGCGAGCCTCCAACGGGGTGACGGTCCAGGCCGATATCCATATCGACCAGGCTTGGGCGGCCTACGACGTACTGCTGGTACCGGGCGGGCCTGGTGCCTATAACGACAGGCATCCGGGCTTGCATACCTGGTTGCGGGCGTCGGCGCAGCGGGCCACGCGCTACGGGTCGATCTGCACGGGAGCCTTCATCCTGGGAGAGGCGGGCTTGCTCGACGGCTATCGGGTCACCACCCATTGGCATTACACCGAACGCCTGATCCAGCGGTTCCCCAAGGCTTTGGTCGAGACCGACAAGATCATCTTGCATGACCGACGGTTGATCACCTCCGGCGGTGTCACGGCCGGTATCGACATGGCCCTGTCCATCGTCGCCCAGGACCATGGCCGCAAAGTCGCGCTGGATGTGGCCAAGGTCTTGCTGGTGGTCATGCAGCGCCAGGGTGGGCAAGCGCAGTTCAGCCCGCTGGTAGCGACGGTGGCGGCACAGGAGTCGGCGGTTACCCGGGTGCAGCATTATGTGATGGAACACTTGGAAGAGCCGTTTTCCATCGAGCGCATGGCTGATCTGGCCGCCATGAGCTCAAGGCATTTCGCCCGGGTTTTCCTGCGCGAAGTCAAGATGACACCGATGGAGTTCCTGCAAGGTGCGCGCATCGATCGGGCGCGGCAGTTGCTGGAGTCCACCGACTTGCCCCTCAAGACCGTGGCCTTTCGCAGTGGCTTTGGCAGCGTCCGGCACATGCGCCAGTTGTTCAGCGAAAAACTCGGCCTGACACCGGTCCAGTACCGCCAGCAGTTCAGTTGAGCCTTCGGTGTCCGTCCAGGGCACCGGGATGTCCGTGATGCGTCCTGTGCCAGCATTGTTCTCTGCCCTGTGGCTGCCAAGATAACGGCGAACCCTCTGCAAAGGATGCGCAGGAGCCAGGGCAGGTGTGTGCGGCGATCCGCAGCGCCACGCCCGGACCGGTTTTCTGTCGCTGGATCGCTCATGAACAGCTTCACCAAACCTTGCGCCGCAACAGCGGCGAGCACCGAAACCACGGTGCGCTTCGGTCCGTTTGTCTTTCACCGCCAGCAGCGGCTGGTTACCCGCGATGGCGAGCCCCTGGCCCTGGGCGGTCGCGCCCTGGACATCCTGCACTTGTTGGTGGCCCATGCGGGCGCCTTCGTCAGCAAGCAAACCCTGATCGCCCAGGTCTGGCCCGACAGTGTGGTGGAAGACATCAACCTGCGGGTGCACATCGCCGCCTTACGGCGGGCGTTCGGTGCTGGACAGGATGGCAACCGCTACATTCTCAATCATCCGCGCCAGGGCTACTGCTTCGCCGTGCCCCTGACCGCGCAGCCGAGTGCTGAATCATCCGGCGCCAGGCGCTCCGAGCGGCACAATCTGCCCGCGCGCCTGAGCCCGGTGATCGGTCGCGACAAGCTGCTGGGACGGCTGTTGGTCGAGGTTCCTCGCCAGCCCCTGACTACCGTCGTCGGCCCGGGCGGTATCGGCAAGACCACGGTGGTGTCGCGGGCGGCGGAACTGTTGCTTGAGCATTTTACCGACGGCGCCTGGTTTATTGACCTGGCGGCGATCAGCGACCCGGCCGAGGTCTGCCCGCGGATCATGCAAACCCTTGGCCTGACGGGCGGCTCGCTGGAACAGTGCCTGCAATCGTGCCGGATGTTGCTGGTGCTCGACGGCGCCGAACACCAGCTCGATGCCTGCCGGGAGCTGGCCTTGACGCTGCGCTCAGCGGCCCCTGGCGTATCGCTGTTGTTGAGCAGTCGCGAAGCCTTGGAGCTTGCAGATGAACATGTCGTGCAATTGGCCGGTCTGGCCGTGGCGACGGCCAGCGAGCCCGGCCACTTGATATTGGCGAGTCCGGCGGTGCGCTTGCTGGTCGATCGGGTCGGTGCCCGACAGCAGGGCTTCAAGCCGGGTGAACGCGACCTCGCGCCTCTCGCACAAATCTGCCAGCGCCTGGACGGGTTGCCGTTGGCGCTGGAACTGGCGGCGGCCCAGGTTGATGTGCTGGGCGTGGCGGGGGTCCTGGAACAGTTGGACTACGGTCTGTCACTGTTGAGCCACGGCCGCCGTACAGCCGTGGCGCGCCACCGCAGCCTTGATGCGGCGTTGGATTGGAGTTTCGAGCGCTTGGGCAGCGACGAACGGACGCTGTTCCAGCGGCTGGCGGTGTTCGAGGAACCGTTCACGTTGAAGGCTGCGCTGGCTGTGGTCAGTTGCACCGACGTCGGGGTGGGGCGATTGCCCTGGCTGCTGTCACGGCTGGTCAAGCAGTCGCTGGTGATGGTCGAACAAGGTGCCGAAGGCAATCGCTACCACCTGCTCAATACCACGCGTGCCTATGCCTTGGAAAAGTTGCGTCGCGCAGGCCAGTGGCAGTCGCTCCATCGGCGCTACATGTTGCAGGAGGCCTGGCTGGCGCGGCGTTCAAGACCCGAGCTGGCGAGTCAGCGTCTGGAGCAGCGCGCCAGCTTCCTTTAGGTCGGGTGTGTCGAACCCTTCGCTGAAGCGCCGATAGACCGAAGCGAGCACATCCTGCGCTGCCGCATCCTGGCCGCGCCGTTGCCACAGCCGGGCCAGGGACATGGCACTGCGTAATTGCCACGCCAGCGCGCCTTGGCTCCGGGCTAGCGCCAGCGCGGCGTGCAAGTACTCTTCGGCACGGCTTTCTGCGCTCGCCTTTCCCTCGGCCAGCAACGCTTCGGCAGCGACGCGCAGGATTTCCGCCGAGCACCAGCCTGCCGCGCCGCTATGGGCGCGCTCGATCTGCTGAGGGCTGACGGCAGCGCCGCGCAGAGTGACGACGGTATCCTGGATCAGGCCGCAAGCGCTCAAGTGCGACTGCGGAGTGGCGCCGTCGAAGGCGCGCTCGTAATGGCCAGCCCAATCATGGAACAGCATGACCGAATGGCGTTTGGCCTGCTGCTTCAACATGTCCAGCCGTTCCCGGGCGGTCGGCTGATCGCCGGTGTAATGGGCGATCACGCAACCGGCGATCGCCAGGGTGTAGCAGATCGAAAGGCCGTGGTTGATCTGCAGGGCAATCTGTAGCGCAAGGTTGGCCGTGCGCCGGGCTTTTTCGGCGAAGCCTTGCAGCCAGAGGATGCGCGACAGGATTGTCAGCGCGGCCACGCTCTGCTCGTATTGCACGCCGAAACCGTGGCTGAAGCGGCTCAGGTGACCATTCTGGGCCAGGCGCTGGATGACCTGCTCGGCGTCACGTCGCGCGCCGTCCTGGTCGCCGGTGAAATGCAGCGCCAGCACTCGCAGGCGCTGGGTACTCAAGGACAGGACCGGGTCGCCCGGCAGGCCCAGGCGATCGAAATCCAGGCTTTGCTCCAGCGCCTGCTGATAGCGGCCGGCGCTGAGATTGACCGTCATGAGGCCCGACAATGCGCGCAATTCTCCCGCCCGGTCCTGGCACTGCCGGGCCAGGTGGCGGGCCGTGACGAAGGCCTCGACAGTGGCCGGCGTACCGCCCTCGGTGTGGTAGTTGAAACTGCCATGGGCCAGTTCCAGGGCGAGGGTCAATCTCGGGCACTGCGAGGGGCTGGCCCGTAGCAGCGCCCGCGCCTTGCTGACATATAGCCCGTGCTCCTTGAGCAGCGACAGCTCTTGCCAGAGCGGCAGGGTGCGCGCGGCCAGACGGATCGCCACGGCGTGCGAACCCTGCGGGCCCAGCCCGCGGTCGAGCGCCGCGCGGATGTCGTCCCGATAGGCCGCGTACCGTGCGATCCACACGCGCGTAGAAGTGTTTTCCCAATCCTTTTCAGCCTGTTCCATGAGCGTCAGGCAGCGCTCGGCGTGGCGCTCCCGGGTGGCGGCCAGTTCCCCGGCCTCCAGCAGTTTTTCCAGGGCGTAGCTGCGCGTGGTGTCCAGCAACCGATAACGGACCTCATCGTCGCCGATCTCGACGTTGAGCAACGATTTCGCCACCAACTGGCTGATCGAGACCAGTACCTGTTCCGGCGCGACATGCTGGCCGACGATGACTGCCGCGGCCGACGCCAGGTTGAAACTGCCCATGAACACCGCGAGGCGCCGCAGGCAGGTCTGTTCGCACGGCGTGAGCAGCGCGAAGCTCCAGTCCACCGTGGCGCGCAGGGTCTGCTGGCGCGGTGCGCTGGCGTGCCTGTCATGGTCGAGCAGGGCGACGCTGTCCTGCAGTTGCCGGCATAGCGCCTCCAGCCCAAAGCGCCCGACCTGGGCGGCGGCCAGTTCGATCGCCAGGGGTATTCCGTCGAGCCGCTGGCAGATATCGACGATCAGCGGAACCTCGTGGTCCGTCAGCTCAAAGTCGTCCTGGCTGGCCATCGCCCGTTCGGCGAACAGTTGCAGCGCCGGGAATTCCAGGGCCGGATAACCTTCGATGGCCATGCCCCTTGGCGGAAACGCCAGCGAATCGAGGCGCTGCACGTGTTCGCCTTCGGCGCGCAGGCCTTCGCGGCTGGTGGCCAGGATATGCAGATGAGGCGCGCCGCGCAGCAAGGTTTCGCAGAGCAGCGCAACAGCATCGATCAGGTGTTCACAGGTGTCGATGACCAGCAGCAGATGGCGGTCCTTGAGTTGCCGGACGATCGCGTCAAGCGGTTCGCCGTCATGCAGCGTCAGCTCCAGCAGCGCACAGAGGTTGGGGGCGATCATGGCCGCGTCGTTGAGCGAGGCCAGGTCCAGCAGGCAGGTGCCGTCGCGGTACTGGCCAAGCAGCCGTTCGGCAACCCGCAAGGCGACGGTGGTCTTGCCGATGCCGCCGCTGCCGACCAGGCTGATGAAGCGTTTGCGCGGGAGCTGCGCCACCAGGCTCTCCACCAGGCCCTGGCGGCCGATCATGCGGGTACGGCGCGGCGGCAGGTTGCGCGCCAGGGAGGGGTGGGGGATGCGCGCCAGTTCCTCGGGCGCTTCGAACGTCACCGGCGCGACAAAACTGTAGCCGCGCTGCGCCACCGTGACGATATAACGCTGACCGGCCTGGCCGTCGCCCAGGGCCTTGCGCAACGCCGCCACGTGAACCCGCAGGTTGGTGTCCTCCACCACGCTTTTCGGCCAGACCCGGGCGATCAGTTGCTGCTTGCTCACCACTTGGCCGGCGTGTTCGAGCAGCACCAGCAGGATCTCCACCGCTCGCCGCCCCAGGCGCAACGGTTGCCCGCCCTCCAGCACCAGGTGCTGGCGCGGATGGACCCGGTAGGGGCCGAAATGCACCGTCTGTTCGACGGGCAGGCTGAGGTATTGGCTCATGGTCTGCTCAAGGTTCTGTTCCCGCTGTACCCGAGCATATTCCTCAGGTTTTGCGTCAAGCGCAACGGTAAGGCGTCTTGTTCCAACCCACGACCCGTGGCGAGGGAGCTTGCTCCCGCTGGGCCGCGAAGCGGCCCCAAAAGCACCACCCCAACCAATCTGGCACACCGAAGTGACAATTCCGGGGCTGCTGCGCCCGAGACGTCGGACCGACCCAGCGGGAGCAAGCTCCCTCGCCACAAATGTGCTCTCCAGTAGCTTGTTAACACCTCAGTCGCGAAAAAATTAACAACGTTTAACTCACGCACATGCCTCTCCTGGCCGGACCATTGATTGATCCACCGACCTCAAGGAATCACGTCATGAGCACCTTCATCACCCGCGACGGCACCGAGATCTACTACAAGGATTGGGGCAGTGGCCAACCGGTGGTCTTCAGCCACGGCTGGCCGTTGAATTCGGACAGTTGGGAGGCGCAGATGATGTTCCTGGCGTCCAACGGCTATCGGGTGATTGCCCACGACCGTCGTGGTCACGGGCGTTCCAGCCAGCCCTGGGACGGCAATGACATGGACACCTACGCCGATGACCTGGCCGAGCTGATCGAGCGCCTGGACCTCAAGGACGCGGTGTTGCTCGGTTTCTCCACCGGCGGTGGCGAAGTGGCGCGCTACATCGGTCGGCACGGTGCCGCCCGCGTCGCCAAGCTCGGCCTGATCTCGGCGGTCACGCCGCTGATGCTCAGGACCGCGGCCAACCCCGGCGGCCTGCCCATCGAGGTGTTCGACGGCTTCCGCCAGGCCTCCCTGGCCGACCGTTCTCAGCTATACAAGGATGTGGCCAGCGCGTTTTTCGGCGCCAACCGTCCGGGTGCCAAGGTGTCCCAGGGCATGATCGACTGGTTCTGGATGCAGGGCATGCTTGCCGGCCACAAGAACGCCTATGACTGCATCAAGGCCTTCTCGGAGACCGATCTTTCCGAAGACCTGCGCAACATCGATGTGCCGACCCTGGTGGTGCATGGCGATGACGACCAGGTCGTGCCGATCGAAACCGCCGGCATCGCGGCCGCCAAGCTGCTCAAGAACTCGCAGCTGCTGGTCTATCCGGGCGCGCCCCATGGTCTGACCGACACCCACAAGGACCGGCTGAACGCCGACCTGCTGGCATTCATCCAGGGTTGATCAAGCCATGAACCTGTGGGAGCAAGCCAGCTCCCACAGTTTAAACAGGACCTCACACCCATGAACCGCAACGATCTACGCCGCCTCGACATGAACCTGCTGGTGATCTTCGAGGCGCTGATGTTCGAGAAGAACCTGACCCGTGTCGCCGAAAAGCTGTTCATGGGCCAACCGGCGGTGAGCGCAGCGCTTGGGCGGCTGCGGGATCTGTTCGATGATCCGCTGCTGATCCGTCACGGCCGGGGCATGGAACCGACGCCTCGGGCCCTGGCGATCCTGCAAGAATTGCAGCCGGCCATGGACACCATTTCCGGCGCGGTCAGCCGGGCCAAGGCGTTCGACCCGTCTACCAGTTGCGACGTGTTCCGCATCGGTCTGTCCGATGATGCCGAATTCGGCCTGTTTCCACCGCTGCTCAGTCAACTGCGCGAAGAAGCGCCGGGCATCATCGTGGTGGTGCGCCGGGCCAATTTCCTGCTGATGTCGTCGTTGCTCGCCAGCAGCGAAATCAGCGTCGGTGTCAGCTACACCACCGACCTGCCGGCCAATGCCAAGCGCAAGAAACTGCGGGACATTCCCTGCAAGGTCCTGCGTGGCGACAAGCGCCCGGGGCCGCTGACCCTGGACGACTACTGCTCGCGACCCCACGCCATGGTGTCGTTCTCGGGCGACCTGAGCGGCAACATCGACCTGGACCTGGCGCGCATCGGCCGGGCCCGCAAAGTGGTCTTGGCGGTGCCGCAATTCAGCGGCTTGCGCGCCTTGCTGGCGGGCACCGAGCTGATCGCCACGGTGCCGGACTACGCCGCTGCGCGCTGGTGGAGGGCTGCGCCTTGCGCGCCGAAGATCCGCCGTTCGAGATCAACGCCGCCGAGTTGTCAATGGTCTGGAGCGGCGTCCACGACAACGACCCCGCCGAGCGCTGGCTGCGCTCGCGCATCGCCACCCACATGTCCCAACCGTTGCCGGCAGCCGCCTCGACGGACCCGGCCGGAGCTCACCGATGAACGCCACTGACGAACGCCGCATGCAGGACCTCGGCCTGCTGTTCCTGCGCCTGAGCGGCGCGCTGTTTTTGCTGTGGGTCCATGGCTTGCCGAAGCTGCTGAACTACAGCGCCGAGCTGACCCGCATCGAAGACCCGTTCCACCTCGGCGCGGCGCCCACGCTGATCCTGGCGATTTTCGCCGAGGTGCTTTGCCCGCTGCTGATCATGGCCGGCGTGTTGGTGCGCCTGGCGTGCTTGCCCATCCTCTTCCTGCTGGCCGTTGCGCTGCTCGTGGTGCACCCGCAATGGAGCCTGGAAGAAGGCCAGTTCGGCTGGTTGCTGCTGATCATATTTACCAGCGTGTTCATTGCCGGCCCGGGAGGCCTGGCGATCAACGCGCGTTTTGCTGGAGTGCTGCGTCATGCCTGAATCCCAAACCCTTGAATCAACCGCGATCCCGGCGATCCCCGGCTTCGATGAAATCGTCACCCTGGTAGTCAAACACCGGGTCAAGGCCGGGCAGGACGGCGCCTATGAAGCCTGGTTGCGGCGCATCGTCAGCGTGGCCGGCCAATGGCCGGGGCATCTGGGCGTGGACGTAGTCCGGGGCAAGCAGGGCGGGTTGTCGCTGTTCACCTGCGTGCTGCGGTTCTGCTCCACCGAGGCCATGCAGCGCTGGCTGGACTCGCCCGAGCGCCGCGAACTGGTGGAAGAGGCCGCGCCGCTGCTGGCGGACGGCGACCAGACAGAAGTCGCCCCGCACAAGGAATTCTGGTTCGCCCCGCTGGCCGATGCCGCCACGCCGCCACCGCGCTGGAAGCAATCGGTGGTGACCTTGCTGGTCATCCTGCCGCACACCTTGCTGGTGCCGTTGCTCTGGGGCCCGCTGCTGCAACTCAACGCGTTTCTGTCGAATTACGTGGTCGCCACGTTCCTGATCACCGTGACCATCGTGCTCTCGGTGGTGTACGTGTGCATGCCGCTGGCGACGCGTCTGTTCGCGCCGTGGCTGGAAGCGTCCAAGGCCCACCAACACCTGGAGCCCGGCGATGGCCAATAAAGACGACCCGACCGATCCGCTGCGCCGCCAGTTGCTGGCCGCCGGATCCCTGCTCAGCGCGGCGGCGGCTTTCTGGCCACGCCTGTCTCTTTCATCTTCCCATCCAGAAGGACATCCAATGAACGCCGATCTGATTCTGTTCAATGGCCAGTTCCATACCGTCGACCGTGAAAAACCTCGCGCCAGCGCGGTTGCCATCAGCCAGGGCCGTTTCGTCGCCGTGGGCACCGATGCCGAGGCCATGGCCTTGCGTGGCAGCGGCACCCAGGTCATCGACCTCAAGGGCCGCACCGTCATTCCCGGCCTCAACGACTCGCACCTGCACCTGATCCGCGGTGGCCTGAACTACAACCTGGAGCTGCGTTGGGAAGGCGTGCCGTCCCTGGCCGACGCCTTGCGCATGCTCAAGGACCAGGCCGATCGCACCCCGACCCCGCAATGGGTACGGGTGGTGGGGGGCTGGAACGAATTCCAGTTCGCCGAAAAACGCCTGCCGACCCTGGAAGAACTGAACCAGGCCGCGCCCGACACCCCGGTGTTCGTGTTGCACCTGTATGACCGCGCCTTGCTCAACCGCGCCGCGCTGCGGGTGGCCGGCTACACCCGCGACACGCCGAACCCGCCGGGCGGCGAGATCGTTCGCGATGCCAACGGGAATCCGACCGGCATGCTGGTGGCGCGGCCCAACGCGATGATCCTTTACTCGACGCTGGCGAAAGGGCCGAAGCTGCCGCTGGAATACCAGGTCAACTCCACCCGCCAGTTCATGCGCGAGCTCAATCGCCTGGGCCTGACCAGCGCGATCGACGCCGGCGGCGGCTATCAGAACTACCCGGATGACTACGAAGTCATCGAGCAGTTGGCTCGCGAGCAGCAGTTGACGGTGCGCATCGCCTACAACCTGTTCACCCAGAAGCCCAAGGAAGAACTCACCGACTTCAAGAACTGGACCGGCAGCGTCAAGCTGCACCAGGGCGACGACTTCCTGCGGCACAACGGCGCCGGTGAAATGCTGGTGTTCTCGGCGGCGGACTTCGAAGACTTCCTCGAACCGCGTCCGGACCTGCCGCCGGGCATGGAGCAGGACCTGGAGCCGGTGGTGCGTCATCTGGTCGAGCAGCGCTGGCCGTTCCGCCTGCACGCCACCTATGACGAATCCATCAGCCGCATGCTCGACGTGTTCGAGAAGGTCAACCGCGACATTCCGTTCAACGGCCTGCCGTGGTTCTTCGACCACGCCGAGACCATCACGCCGAAAAACATCGAGCGGGTCCGGGCGCTGGGCGGTGGCATCGCGATCCAGGACCGCATGGCCTTCCAGGGTGAATATTTCGTCGACCGCTACGGCGCCAAGGCCGCCGAAGCCACGCCGCCGATCAAGCGCATGCTGGCCGAAGGCGTACCGGTGGGCGCCGGCACCGACGCCACCCGGGTCTCCAGCTACAACCCGTGGACATCGCTGTACTGGATGGTCAGCGGCCGCACCGTCGGCGGCCTCTCGCTGCACGAAGAAGGCCTGCCGCGGCTGACCGCATTGGAGCTGTTCACCCATGGCAGCGCCTGGTTCTCCTCGGAGCAGGGCAAGAAGGGCCAGATCAAGGTTGGCCAACTGGCGGACCTGGCAGCCCTGAGCGCGGATTTCTTCAGCGTCGATGAAGAAGCCATCAAGTGGATCGAATCGGTGCTGACCGTGGTGGACGGCAAGGTCGTCTACGCCGCCGGCGACTTCGAAAAACTCGGCCCGGCCAGCGTCCCGGTACTGCCGGACTGGTCGCCGGTGGTCAAGGTTCCCGGCCACTGGCGCCCGGCTTCGCCATTGCAGGCGCAAGTCCACCAGTGCAGTGGGCCGTGCAAGGTGCATTCCCACAGCCATGAACGGGCGCGTCTGTCGAACGTGCCGGTCAGCGACTTCCAGGGTTTCTGGGGCGCGTTTGGCTGTTCGTGTTTTGCCTTTTAACTGAGACGCGGAATTCCCCTGTGGGAGCGAGCTTGCTCCGGGCGGCGATCCGACGATGGCGGCGGAACATTCAACGTGCCGCCGCCTGACACTCCGCTATCGCGAGCAAGCTCGCTCCCACATTGGTTTCAATATATCCATCCCAAAGGAGTCATCCCATGAGCAACGTTCCCGCCTACAACCGCCTGAATAAAGACGACGCGGTGGTCCTGCTGGTCGATCACCAGACTGGCCTGATTTCCCTGGTCCAGGATTTCTCGCCCAACGAGTTCAAGAACAACGTGCTGGCCCTGGCTGACCTGGCCAAGTTCTTTGGCCTGCCGACCATCCTGACCACCAGTTTCGAACAGGGCCCCAATGGCCCGATCGTGCCGGAGCTCAAGGAAATGTTCCCGGACGCGCCGTATATTCCGCGCCCTGGCCAGATCAATGCCTGGGACAACGAAGACTTCGTCAAGGCGATCAAGGCCACCGGCCGCAAGCAATTGATCATCGCCGGCGTAGTGACCGATGTCTGCGTGGCGTTCCCGACCCTGTCGGCCCTGGCTGAAGGTTTCGACGTGTTTGTCGTGACCGACGCCTCGGGTACGTTCAACGAAACCGTGCAACAGGCCGCCTGGGTGCGCATGACCGCCGCCGGCGCGCAGATGATGAACTGGTTCTCGGTGGCCTGTGAGCTGCACCGCGACTGGCGCAACGACATCGAAGGCCTGGGCAACCTGCTGTCCCAGCGCATCCCCAACTACCGCAACCTGATGAACAGCTACTCGGCGCTGACGGCGAAATAAGCGCGCCTTGCTGGACGACGCCCGCCTTGTGCGGGCGTTTTTGTGCCTGAGCAATCTATCAAGCTGAACTACCGCCTTCGCGAGCAGGCTCGCTCCCACAGGGTTTGAAGCGCCCCGAACCACTGTGGGAGCGAGCTTGCTCGCGATGAGGCCGGCACATTCAACAGCTGGTCAATCTGACCTGCCAAGACCACAATGCCCGCTGGAACCCGATGACTGTCCACCCACGGAATGACAATGAACCCCTTCGAAGAAATGCGCATCTTTGCCCAGGTCATGGAGTCGGGCAGTTTCACCGCCGCGGCGGACAAGCTCGGGCTGTCCAAGCAGTTCGTCAGTCGCAAGTTGATGGAGCTGGAGCAGCGGCTGGGGGTTCGGTTGCTCAATCGTTCGACGCGCCGGCTGGACGTCACTCCGCTGGGCCAGCGTTATCACGAGGCGGCGTTGCGCCTGCTCAGCGAAGTCGAGCAGGTGGAGCAGGGCATCAGTGGCCAGACCAGCGAGCCGCGCGGAACCATCCGCCTCAGCGCTCCGTTGTCCTTCGCCGTGGCGCACCTGGGCAGCCTGCTGCCGCTGTTCTTGCAGCGCTACCCGGATGTCAACGTGGAGGTCGACCTGAGTGATCGTTCGGTGGACCTGCTGGGGGAGGGGTACGACCTCGCACTGAGGATCGGCGTGCTGGAAGATTCGACCCTGATCGCCCGGCGCATCGCGAGTATCAAGCGAGTGTATTGCGCCAGCGCCGCCTACCTGGCGCAGCGAGGCACGCCGACGCGACCGGAAGACCTGCGCACCCACGACTGTTTGCCGTACGGGCACAGCCGTCAGGTGCAGTGGCGATTCGCCGGAAAGGGCAAGCCGTTGGCGCTGGAAGTGGTGGGACGCATGCGTGCCAATAACGGCGATTTGCTCAGGGATGCGGCGATTGCCGGCATGGGGATTACTTATCTGCCGACCTTCATCCTCGGTGAGGCGTTGAGGGATGGGCGGTTGATCAAGGTGTTGGAGGGATTCGAGACCGAGCCGTTGACGCTGTCGGCGGTCTATCCGCAACACCGACAAAGCTCGCGACCGGTGCAGGCGTTGGTGGAATTCTTGCGTGAACACATGCAGTAGGTAGCGCAAAACGCATTCAGCCGTCCCAGGGACGGCTGAATTTCGAGACGGCTAGATCAGGCAGCCAGGTTGGCGGTGAACTCTTTCTTGTACTGGGCCTTCACGGCTTCCATCTGGTTGCCCAGTTCTTCGAGCTTGGCCTTGCCGAGGATTTCTTCGGCTTTAGGGAACATTTCTTCCTCTTCTTCTTCGATGTGATGCTCGAGCAGCTCCTTGACCACTTTCACGCGACCGGCGAACTCAGGTTGGGAAGGGTCGGTGTTTTTCAGGTCGGGTAGCACCAGGGAATCGACGGTGCGGTGCTCTTCCTTGGCTTCGTAGTACATCTCGGCTTCGTCCTTGCCGCCTTCCTGCTTGAAGGCCGGATAAAGGATTTCTTCTTCCAGGCGGGTATGGATAGACACTTCCATTTCCAGCTTGGCCAACAGTTCGGTGCGTTTCTTGATGGCGCGGTCGGTTGATTCGCTCAACTGGGACAGGATGCCCTTCACGCGTTCATGGTCCGCTTTCAACAGGTCGATGGCGTTCATGTGTTGCTCCTCGGTCATTCACGGATGCGGGCCGGCTTCAAGCGCCGACGCCACGTAACAAGGACAAGTGCATCCACCGTGCCAGCCGAGTCGCTTGATAAAACCCTTTGGAATCAAAGATTTAAATTGTCGAGAATTTTCGCCATCGTGCAGGCTGCATGAGGCACGCTGAAAACGCCTTGCACTTTGCGCTGCCGAGGGCGCTGGTGGCTGATCGAGCCCAGGGTCACCGATCTTCGCGTGTGTGCCACAGGCGTAGCAGGTAAAGGGTGGAGCCGATTATTTCATAGCGCATTTCGTAGGGGCCGACCTGGATTCTGCGCACGTTCCGAGGGTCGAACTCTTCCAGGCGCTCACCCATGCGCGGGTTGGTCAGCAGAGCGGTAGGCGCCGCCGTGAGCTGTTGCACTGTTCGCGCGGCGGCGGGTTGATTCACCAGCGCCAGAAATTCGTAAAGTCGGGCGATGTCGGAAAGCGCCTTGCTGGTCCACTTCAACTCCATCAGCGCGGTACCGGTAACGGAGCGTCAGTGCTGAGGCTATCGGCCCAAGCCTGGACAGCCTGATGGTCAACCACACGGCCAGCGTCAACATCGGCCAACGCCTCATGAGTCAGGCGGCTGCGTTCCTCCTCCTGTTCGATCCAGGCAGATAGCGCTTGTTTGACGATCCAGTTCCTGGAGCGCTCAAGGCGCTCGGCCATCAGATCGACTTTTTCAGCCAGGTCCACCGGGACATGAGCGGTGACCGACCGGGTTTTCGTGGTGGTTGTCATGGCAGAGTTCTCCTTGGCGGTTGGCGGTGCAAGCCAGTCTTCTAGGGCGATGATTATAGATGAGTGGTTGCGATTTAATCTGCCAAAAAATTAATCAAACCTAATAACAATCTCGGAAAACCACCAAACCGTGGCGAGGGAGCTTGCTCCCGCTCGGCTGCGCAGCAGTCGTAAAAATCTGCCTGACCTGACGCGGTAAAGCGATGGGGCTGCTGCGCAACCCGGTGGGAGCAAGCTCCCTCGCCACGGTTTTAAATCCAGATCAAAAAAAATGCCCGCATCTCACGATACGGGCATTTTTTGTCAGCGATGACGCTCAGGCATTCAGCCGGTCAGGCCCGCCTGCTGGACCAGCGTCAGCAACGGCTGCGGGTACACACCGAGGAAGAACGCCAGGACGGCGATGGCCAGCAGCATCACGCCGCCCGCCTTCTGTTCCCAGTGCAACTCGGCATCGTGACGACGCAGGTTCGGTTCCATCAGGTACAGGGTGACCATCACGCGCAGGTAGTAGAACACGCCGATGGCACTGCCCAGCACCAGGGAGCCGACCAGCCACCACTGGTGGGCCTCGACGCCGGTGGCGATGATGTAGAACTTGCCGATGAAGCCGGCGGTCAGCGGGATGCCGGCCAGGGACAGCATCATCACGGTCAGCACGGCGGTCAGGTACGGACGACGCCAGAACAGGCCGCGGTATTCGTACAGGGCGTCCGCGTCACGGCCGTTGTACGGCGAGGACATCAGGGTGATCACGCCGAAGGCACCGAGGCTGGTGATCACGTAGGTCACCAGGTACACGCCGATGGCTTCCACGGCCAGGCCTTTGCTGGCGATCAGGGCGATCAGCAGGTAGCCGAAGTGGGCGATGGACGAGTAACCGAGCAGACGCTTGAGGTTGCTCTGGGTCAGCGCCAGCAGGTTGCCAAACAGGATCGACGCGATGGCGATGATCGTCAGCACATTGCTCAGCACACCGCTACTGGCCACTGGCGAGATCTGGAACAGCCGCACCATCACCGCGAACACCGCCACTTTCGAAGCGGTAGCCAGGAACGCCGCCACCGGCGCCGGGGCGCCTTCGTAGACGTCCGGGGTCCAGAGGTGGAAGGGCACCAGCGACAACTTGAACGCCAGGCCGATCAGCATCATGCCCAGGCCCAGTTGCGCGATCGGGCTAGGCAGGCCGGTGGCCGCCAGGGCCTGGCCGATGCCGACGAAGCTCAGGGTGCCGGCTTCGGCGTAGAGCAGGGCCATGCCGAACAACAGGAACGCGGAACCGGCCGCCGACAGCACCATGTACTTGATGCCGGCTTCCAGGGAGCGCTTGTTGAAGAAGGCATAGGCCACCAGGCCGTAGACCGGTACCGACAGCAGCTCCAGGCCAATGAACAGGCTGGCCAGGTGCTGCGCGCTGACCAGGACCAGGCCACCGGCGGCGGCCATCAGGATCAGCAGGTACAGTTCTTCGCGGTTGCCCGGGTAACCCGAACCGCCGTCACCCAGGTAGGCGTGGGCGAGGGTGACGCAGGCGAGGGTGGCGACCAGGATCAGCGCCATGTACAGGCAGGCGAAGCTGTCGATCTGGATCAGTGGCGTGACCGCCAGTGGCGCGACTTTCAGGGCCGGCAGGATCGACAGCAAGGCCAGGTTCAGCCCCGCCACCGACAGCAGGAAGGTCTGCGAGTGATTGCGCCGCCAGGCGATCGCCAGCATCACCACGATGATCGTGGCGCTGGTGATCAACAGCGGCGCAAGCGCGATAAAGTGTTGAATCGTGAATTCCATAGCGCTCTTACCGGGCCGAAGCGAGTTGAGAGAAGGCGGTGCCGAGCCACTGCTGCACGCCATGCATCGTGGCGGCAGAGGTGTCGAGGAACGGTTGCGGGTAGACGCCGAGGTAAACCAGCAGCACCGCAAGGCCGAGCACCATGATCAGTTCGCGACCGTCCATGCCCCGCAACACTTCGTCCGACTTGGCCGGACCGAAGTAGGCACGGTGGATCATGATCAGCGAGTAGACCGAACCGAACACCAGGCCGGACGTCGCGATCGCGGTGATCCACGGTGCGCTGACGAACGAGCCGATCAGGATCAGGAACTCGCCGACGAAGTTGCCGGTGCCTGGCAGACCCAGGGAAGCGGCCGCGAAGAACAGGCTGATGGCCGGCAGGTAGGCGATGCGCGACCAGATGCCGCCCATTTCACGCATGTCCCGGGTGTGCAGGCGCTCGTACAACTGACCGCTGAGGATAAACAGCGCCGCGGCCGACAGGCCGTGGGCGAGCATCTGGATCACCGCGCCTTGCAGGGCCAACTGGCTGCCGGAGTAGATCCCGATCAGCACGAAGCCCATGTGCGAGACGCTGGAGAAGGCGATCAGGCGCTTGATATCGCTCTGGGCAAATGCCAGGAACGCACCGTAGAAAATCCCGATCAGGCCCAGGGTCATGGCAATCGGCGCGAACTCCGCCGAGGCATTCGGGAACAGCGGCAGGGCGAAACGCAGCAGGCCGTAGGCCGCCGTTTTCAACAGGATACCGGCCAGGTCCACGGAACCGGCGGTCGGTGCCTGGGCGTGGGCGTCCGGCAGCCAGGAGTGGAACGGCACCACCGGCAGCTTCACCGCGAAGGCGATGAAGAAGCCCAGCATCAGCACGTATTCGGTGGTGCGCGACATCTGCACCTTCAACAGGTCGGCGTAATTGAAGGTAATCACGCCAGTATTGTTGAAGTTCACCAGCACCAGGCCAAGGATCGCCACCAGCATGATCAGGCCGGAAGCCTGGGTGAAGATGAAGAACTTGGTCGCCGCGTAGATCCGGGTTTTCTTGCCATCCGAAGAACTGTGACCCCAGAGCGCGATGAGGAAGTACATCGGCACCAGCATCATTTCCCAGAAGAAGAAGAACATGAACAGGTCCAGCGCCAGGAACACGCCGACGACACCGCCCAGGATCCACATCAGGTTCAGGTGGAAGAAGCCGACGTGACGCTGGATCTCTTTCCAGGAGCAGAGTACCGAGAGGATACCCAGCAGGCCGGTCAGCAGGATCATCAGCAGCGACAGGCCATCGAGGGCCAGGTGCACGCTGATGCCGAAGCGCTCGATCCAGGTGTGCTTGAACTCAAGCGCCCAGGTCGGATCGGCGCCAGGGGCCGGTGCGAATGAATAGTCGCCGGTCGCCCACAGCCAGAGGCCGAGCGCGAGTTCCAGGGACATGGTCAGCAGCGCAATCCAGCGCGGGAGGGTAGAGCTGGAACGCTCCGCCATCCAGCACAGCAGGCCGCCGATGAAGGGGATCAGGATTAGCCAGGGCAGAATCATGACGGGCTCGTTTCCTTTCGCAAGTTCGCAAGGTTCATATCAGACCGCTACCAGCACGATGGCGCCGATAACCAGCACGGCGCCAGCCGCCATGGAAGCCGCATACCAACGCAGTTGACCGGTCTCGGTACGGCTCAGGGCGGTGTGGCCGCCCTTGGCCATGCGCGGGATCAGGCCAATGGTCTGGTCGAGCGGGTCTTTGCGCAGAATGTGGCTGATCGCAAGGTATGGCTTGACGAACAGTTTGTCGTAGATCCAGTCGAAGCCCCAGGCGGCGAACCACCAGGCCGAGAGGAAACGCCCGATGCCGCTGTTGGCGATGGCCGTGACGAAGCGGCGCTTGCCAAGGAACAGCAGGGCGGCCAGCAGGATCCCCGCCAGGGCGATGGCACCCGAGGCGATTTCCAGGCTGTGCTTGGCTTCGCCGCCGGCATGGCCGACGCTTTGCGGCAGCACATCGGCCAGCGGTGGGGTGATCATTGCGCCGACAAAGGTCGACAGCACGATCAGCACCGACAGCGGCAGCCAATGGGCGACGCCGTGGCCGGCGTGGGCTTCGGTCTTGGCTTCACCGTGGAACGCGATGAAGATCAGGCGGAAGGTGTACAGCGAGGTCATGAACGCACCCACCAGGCCGGCGTAGAGCAGACCCTGGTTACCGCTGGCGAACGCTTCCCAGAGGATTTCGTCCTTGGAGTAGAAACCGGCAGTGACCAGTGGCAGGGCCGCCAGGGCCGCGCCGCCAACGATGAAGCTGGCGTAGGCCAACGGCAGTTTTTTCCACAGGCCGCCCATCTTGAAGATGTTCTGCTCGTGGTGGCAGGCAACGATCACCGCACCGGAGGCAAGGAACAGCAGGGCCTTGAAGAACGCGTGGGTCATCAGGTGGAAGATCGCGCCTTCCCAGGCGCCGACACCCAGGGCCAGGAACATGTAGCCGATCTGGCTCATGGTCGAGTAGGCGAGGATACGCTTGATGTCGGTCTGCACCAGCGCGGCAAAACCGGCCAGCACCAGGGTCACGCCGCCAACGAGGCCGACCAGGTGCAGGATGTCCGGCGCCAGGGCGAACAGGCCATGGGTACGGGCGATCAGGTAGACGCCCGCGGTGACCATGGTCGCTGCGTGGATCAGTGCCGAAACCGGGGTCGGGCCAGCCATCGCGTCCGCCAGCCAGGTCTGCAGCGGCAGTTGCGCGGATTTACCGACGGCGCCGCCCAGCAGCATCAGGGTCGCGAGGACGATCCAGAAATCACCGGCCTTGAAGTGCTCCGGAGCACGAACCAGCAGCTCCTGGATGTTCAGCGTGCCCAGTTGCTGGAACAGGATGAACAGGCCGATGGCCATGAACACGTCGCCGATGCGGGTCACGATGAATGCCTTGAGCGCGGCGTTACCGTTGTTGCGGTTGCTGTAGTAGAAACCGATCAACAGGTACGAGCACAGGCCCACGCCTTCCCAGCCGAAGTACAGGAACAACAGGTTATCGCCGAGTACCAGGAACAGCATGCTGGCGATGAACAGGTTGGTGTAGGCGAAGAAGCGCGAGTAACCGGCTTCACCGCGCATGTACCAGGAGGCGAACAGGTGGATCAGGAAACCCACGCCGACCACCACGCCAAGCATGGTCACTGACAGGCCGTCCAGGTAGAGGGCGAAGTTCGGCGTGAAGCCTTCCACCGCCATCCACTGCCACAGCACCTGCACGTACCGGCCACCTTCCGGTGGGGCGACGTTGAATTGCCAGATCACATAGGCGGTGACGAGGGCGGACAGGCCGATCGAGCCCACGCCAACCAGCGCCGAAAGGTTTTCCGACCAGCGTCCACGGGAGAACGACAGCAGCAGGAAACCGATGAGGGGAAATACGAAAGTCAGGAAGAGAAGGTTCATCCGCGCATCTCGCTGGCAGCGTCAATATCGAGAGTGTGGAAGCGGCGGTACAGCTGCAACAGGATCGCCAGGCCGATACTGGCCTCGGCGGCTGCCAGGCTGATCACCAGGATGAACATGATCTGTCCATCCGGTTGCGCCCAGCGCGCGCCCGCGACGATGAAGGCCAGGGCGGAGGCATTCATCATGACCTCCAGGCTCATCAGCACGAACAGAATGTTGCGGCGGACCATCAGGCCGACCAGACCGAGACAGAACAGGATGCCGGCAACCGCCAGACCATGCTCAAGAGGGATAGCAGGCATGTGATTACTCCTTCGCCTCGTTACGGCCCAAATGGAACGCCGTGACAACTGCGGCAAGCAGCAGCATCGAGGCGAGTTCGACCACCAGCAGGTACGGACCGAACAGGCTGATGCCCACGGCCTTGGCGCCTACGGTGGTGTGGCCGATGGCCTGGCCGCTCTGGTGGGCGAACAGCACATACAGCAGTTCACCCAGCAGCAGCGCGGAGAGAATCACCGGCCCGGCCCAGATGCCCGGCTTGAGCCAGGAGCGTTCCTGCTGGACGGCCGCCGGACCCAGGTTGAGCATCATCACCACGAATACGAACAGCACCATGATGGCGCCGGCGTAGGCGATCACTTCCAGGGCACCGGCGAACGGTGCTCCGAGAGCGAAAAAGGTCATGGCCACGGCGATCAGCGAAATGATCAGGTAGAGCAGGGCGTGCACGGGGTTGGTATTGGTGACCACACGAAGCGTGGACACCACCGCGATACCCGATGCGAAATAGAAAGCGAATTCCATCTTTCTTCCTTAAGGCAGCAAGCTCTTCACGTTGATCGGTTCGGCTTCGTTCTGCGCGGCGCCTTTCGGCTTACCGGCAATGGCCATACCTGCAACACGATAGAAGTTGTAATCAGGGTTTTTACCGGGACCGGAAATCAGCAAGTCTTCTTTCTCGTACACCAGGTCCTGACGCTTGAAGTCGGCCATTTCGAAATCCGGCGTGAGCTGGATCGCGGTGGTCGGGCACGCTTCCTCGCACAACCCGCAGAAAATGCAGCGCGAGAAGTTGATACGGAAGAAGTCCGGGTACCAGCGACCGTCTTCGGTCTCGGCTTTCTGCAGCGAGATGCAACCTACCGGGCACGCCACGGCGCACAGGTTGCAGGCCACGCAGCGTTCCTCGCCGTCAGGGTCGCGGGTCAGGACGATACGGCCGCGATAACGCGGCGCCAGGTAGACCGCTTCTTCCGGGTATTGCAGGGTGTCGCGCTTGCGAAAGCCATGGCCGAAGATCATGACCAGGCTTCGCAGTTGGGTACCGGTACCCTTAACGATGTCGCCAATATATTTGAACATGGGTCAAATCCTCACTGAACCGCGGCCGCAGGCGCGTTCATCAAAACGATCGCAGCGGTCACCAGCATGTTGATCAGGGTCAGCGGCAGGCAGAATTTCCAGCTGAAATCCATCACCTGGTCGTAGCGTGGGCGCGGGATCGAGGCGCGCAGCAGGACGAACAGCATGATGAAGAACGCGGTCTTCAGGGCGAACCAGACGAAGGACAGTTGCGGCAGGATGCCGAACGGACCGTGCCAGCCACCGAAGAACAGCGTTACCAGCAGCGCCGAGATCAGGATGATGCCGATGTACTCGCCAACGAAGAACATGCCCCATTTCATGCCGGCATATTCAATGTGGTAACCGTCGGCCAGTTCCTGTTCCGCTTCCGGCTGGTCGAACGGGTGACGGTGAGTCACGGCGACGCCGGCGATGAAGAACGTACAGAAACCGAAGAACTGCGGAATGATGAACCACAGGTTCTGGGCCTGGTACTCGACGATGTCGCGCATGTTGAACGAGCCGGCCTGGATCACGATGCCCATCAGCGACAGGCCCATGAACACTTCATAGGACACGGTCTGGGCCGAGGCCCGCAGACTGCCGAGCAGGGCGAATTTGTTGTTGCTCGACCAACCGGCGAACAGCACCGCGTACACCGACAGACCGGCCATGGCGAAGAAGAACAGCAGGCCGATGTTCAGGTCCGCCACGCCCCAGGTCGGGGTGATCGGGATGACCGCGAAGGCGATCAGCAAGGCGCTCATGGCCACGACCGGTGCCAGGGTGAAAATCACCTTGTCGGCAAACGGCGGGGTCCAGTCTTCCTTGAAGAACATCTTGATCATGTCGGCGGCGATCTGGAACATGCCGAACGGGCCGACGCGGTTCGGACCGTAGCGGTCCTGCCACCAGCCGAGCAGGCGACGTTCGACGAAGCTCAGCAACGCGCCGCAGACCACCACGGCCAGCAGGATCACGATGGCCTTGAGGACCGTCAGGATCACCGCGATCACTTCAGGGGTGAACCAGCTCATTGCGCTGCCTCCTGCAGACCGTCGACAGTCTTGCCGAAAATCGCCGGTGGAATGCCCGCCAGGCCAGCCGGCAGGGCCACCAGGCCGGCGCCCAGTTCTTCATTGATGCGCAGCGGCAGACGCAAGGTCCGGCCCGCAACGTTCAGGCTCAGCAAGGCGCCATCGTTGACGCCCAGGCGATCGGCTTCGGACTTGGCCAGCGACACGTAGGCCGCCGGGATGCGCTCCTGCACCGGCTCGGCCTTGGAAGAGTTCTCTTCACTGCCGAACAGGTGATGGAACGGCACGACCTGCCAGGTGCCCGGTGCCGGGTTGAAGGCGCGTGGCACGCTGGCGAACCAGCCGAGGCCATCGCCCTGGCTTTCGATCAGGCGGGTGCCCGGATCACCGGCGCGCAGGTGACCGCCGACTTCGTCCTGGAACTTGTTCCAGGCTTGCGGCGAGTTCCAGCCCGGCGACCAGGCGAACGGCACCTGGGAGCGCGGTTCGGCGGAGCCCGAGTAACCTTCCATGGAGAAGGCGAACGCGGTGTCGTGGTCCTGCGGCATACGAGGTTCGTGCACGCTGATATTGGCGCGCATCGCGGTGCGACCGGAATAGCGCAGCGGTTCGCGCGCCAGCTTCAGGCCCTTGATGCGGAACGCGGCGGACGGCGCGGCGTCGACGATGCGGGCCAGTTGCGGGCTGCTCGAAGCGACGGCTGCGGTGACGTGGTCCAGCTGGGTCCAGTCGATCGGCTGGTTCAGCAGGGTCGCGCGCAACGCATGCAGCCAGCGCCAGCCTTCGTGGACCAGGATGCTGGCGTCCAGGTATTGCGGATCAAAGACCTGGAAGAAGCGCTGGGCGCGACCTTCCTGGCTGACCAGCGTACCGTCGCCTTCGGCGAAGCTCGCCGCCGGCAGCACCAGGTCGGCGCGGTCGGTGGTGGCGGTTTTCTGATGGTCAGCGACGATGACGACTTTGGCAGCGTTCAGCGCAGCATCGACCTTGGCATTGTCGGTGCGGGTGAACAGGTCGTTCTCCAGCACCACGATGGCATCGGCGCTGCCGTCGATCACTGCTTGCAGGGCGGCATCGACCGATTCGCCACCGAGCATAGCCAGGCCGAGGCTGTTGGCTTCCGGCACGACCAGGCTGATGGAACCGTTCTTCTCGCGCAGCTTCAGGGCCTTGGCTATGTTGGCGGCGGCTTCGATCAGCGCCTTGGAACCCAGCGAGGTGCCGGCAATGATCAATGGACGCTTGGCCGCCAGCAGGGCGTCGGCGATGCGTTGGGCCAGGCCGGCAGCTTCGCTGTCCAGGCCGTCGACGGCCGGGGCGCTGGCGTCCAGGGCGTGGGCGACGGCAAAACCGATGCGCGCGAGGTCGTCCGGAGCGGCGTGGACGCATTCTTCGGCGACGTCGTCGAGCTTGGTTTCAGCGAGGCTGGCGATGAACAGCGGGTTCAGCGCGTGCTGGCCGATGTTCTTCACCGCAGCGTCGAGCCATGGCTGGACGCGCATGGCGTCGGCCATGTCCTCGGCCTTGCCTTTTACCGACTGACGCAGGGCCAGGGCCATGCGGGCGGCGGTCTGGGTCAGGTCTTCGCCGAGGACGAACACCGCGTCGTGATCTTCGATGTCGCGCATCGTCGGCACGGGCAGCGGGCTGTCCTTGAGCACTTGCAGCACCAGGCGAATACGTTCCAGCTCGCCGGCTTCGATGCCGCTGTAGAAGTGCTCGGCACCGACCAGTTCACGCAGGGCGTAGTTGCTTTCCAGGCTGGCCCGTGGCGAACCGATGCCGACGATGTTGCGACCGCGCAGCAGTTCGGCGGCCTTGTCCAGGGCTTCGTCCAGGCTCAGCTTGGCGCCATTGGCGAGCAGCGGCTGGCGCGGGCGGTCCTTGCGATTGACGTAGCCATAGCCGAAACGGCCACGGTCGCAGAGGAAATACTGGTTCACCGAACCGTTGTAGCGGTTCTCGATGCGACGCAGTTCGCCGTAGCGTTCGCCCGGGCTGATGTTGCAGCCGCTGGAGCAGCCGTGGCAGATGCTTGGCGAAAACTGCATGTCCCACTTGCGGTTGTAGCGCTCGGAGTGAGTCTTGTCGGTGAACACACCGGTCGGGCAGACCTCGGTGAGGTTGCCGGAAAACTCGCTTTCCAGGGTGCCGTCTTCAACGCGACCGAAGTACACGTTGTCGTGGGCGCCGAACACACCGAGGTCGGTGCCGCCGGCGTAGTCCTT
This sequence comes from Pseudomonas sp. R1-15, assembly GCF_051132085.1. Classification (NCBI taxonomy): domain Bacteria; kingdom Pseudomonadati; phylum Pseudomonadota; class Gammaproteobacteria; order Pseudomonadales; family Pseudomonadaceae; genus Pseudomonas; species Pseudomonas sp. R1-15. Next base: position 2,165,205 of record NZ_CP071660.1, read on the forward strand.
GTAGAAACGCACGCAACGGTAGCAGGCGATGCAGCGGTTCATCTCGTGGGAAATGAACGGGCCGAGGTCCTGGTTCTGGTGGGTGCGCTTGGTGAAGCGATAACGGCGCTCGTTGTGGCCGGTCATCACGGTCATGTCTTGCAGGTGGCAGTGACCGCCTTCCTCACAGACCGGGCAGTCGTGAGGGTGGTTGGTCATCAGCCATTCGACGACGCTGGCGCGAAACACTTTCGCTTCTTCGTCGTCGATGGAGATCCAGCTGCCGTCGGTGGCGGGGGTCATGCAGGACATGACGATCCGACCACGCTTGTCGTTCTCGTCGGTGTACTGCTTGACCGCGCACTGGCGACAGGCGCCAACGCTGCCAAGGGCGGGGTGCCAGCAGAAATAAGGAATGTCGAGGCCCAGCGACAGACATGCCTGTAACAGGTTGTCTGCGCCATCGACTTCGAGCTCTTTGCCGTCTACGTGGATAGTGGCCATGGTTCAAAGTTCTTCGTTGGCCCGGTGTCAGCGGGCGTGGCTAATGGAATCTTGTTGTTCGTCCGAATCCAAACAGCCTCGGTGAAAAGGCGTCATCGAACGAAAGGCGAAGGGCACGGACCCTTCGCCTTGTTAAGCGTCGTTACGCGCCGACCATGGTCGGCGTGACCACCTGATTGAGATCGCCCGCGCGGGTTGGCGCGATGCCGGCCTCGAACTCAGGGCGGAAGTATTTGATTGCGCTGCCCAGCGGCTCCACGGCACCCGGTGCGTGAGCACAGAAGGTCTTGCCTGGGCCGAGGAAACCCACCAGACCCAGCAGGGTCTCGATGTCGCCGGGCTGGCCTTCACCGTTCTCGATGGCCATCAGCAGCTTGACGCTCCAGGGCAGGCCGTCGCGGCAAGGGGTGCAGAACCCACAGGATTCGCGCGAGAAAAACTGCTCCATGTTGCGCAGCAGCGAGACCATGTTGACGCTGTCGTCCACCGCCATCGCCAGGCCGGTACCCATCCGGGTGCCGACCTTGGCGATGCCGCCGGCATACATTTGTGCGTCCAGGTGTTCCGGCAACAGGAAACCGGTACCGGCGCCGCCGGGCTGCCAGCACTTGAGCTTGTAGCCGTCGCGCATGCCGCCGGCGTAGTCCTCGAACAGCTCACGCGCGGTGACGCCGAACGGCAGTTCCCACAGGCCAGGGTTCTTGACCTTGCCGGAGAAGCCCATGAGCTTGGTGCCCATGTCTTCGCTGCCGTCACGGGCCAAGGATTTGTACCAGTCCACGCCGTCGGCGATGATCGCCGGCACGTTGCACAGGGTCTCGACGTTGTTCACGCAGGTCGGCTTGCCCCACACGCCAACGGCGGCAGGGAAGGGCGGCTTGGAGCGTGGGTTGGCGCGACGACCTTCGAGGGAGTTGATCAGCGCGGTTTCTTCACCGCAGATATAGCGCCCGGCGCCAGTGTGCACGAACAGCTCGAAGTCGAAGCCTGAGCCAAGGATGTTCTTGCCCAGCAGGCCGGCGGCCTTGGCTTCTTCGACGGCACGGTTCAGGTGCCTGGCGGCGGTGGTGTATTCACCGCGCAGGAAGATGTAGCCACGGTAGGTTTTCAGCGCGCGGGCACTGATCAGCATGCCTTCGATCAGCAGATGGGGCAGTTGCTCCATCAGCATGCGGTCTTTCCAGGTGTTGGGCTCCATCTCGTCCGCGTTGCACAGCAGGTAGCGGATGTTGATGGACTCGTCCTTGGGCATCAGGCCCCACTTCACGCCCGTGGGGAAGCCCGCGCCGCCACGGCCCTTGAGGCCGGCGTCTTTCACGGTCTGGACGATGTCGTCGGCGGCCATGTCGGCGAATGCCTTGCGCGCGGCGGCATAGCCGTTCTTCGCCTGGTATTCGTCCAGCCACACCGCCTCGCCATCGTCACGCAGGCGCCAGGTCAGGGGATGGGTTTCGGCCGAACGCTGGATGCGGTTGGCGGGCCCGAAGGAAGTCAGGGTCATACGTAGCCCTCCAGCAGTTTGGCGACGCCATCCGGCTTGACGTCACCAAAGGTGTCGTCGTCGATCATCAGCGCCGGTGCCTTGTCGCAGTTGCCCAGGCAGCACACCGGCAGCAGCGTGAAGCGGCCGTCGGCGGTGGTCTGGCCCAGGCCGATGCCCAGCTTGCCCTGGATTTCGTTGACCACCGACTCGTGGCCGCCGATGTAGCAGACCATGCTGTCGCAGACGCGAATGATGTGGCGGCCGACCGGCTGGCGGAAAATCTGGCTGTAGAACGTGGCGACACCTTCGACGTCGCTGGCCGGAATGCCGAGGATTTCGCCGATGGCGTAGAGCGCGCCATCGGGCACCCAGCCACGTTCCTTCTGGACGATCTTCAGGGCTTCGATCGACGCCGCGCGCGGGTCTTCGTAGTGATGCAGCTCGTGCTCGATGGCCGAGCGCTCGGTTTCGCTCAGGGCGAAACGGTCTGTCTGGATAAGCGTGCTGTTCATGCTTAGCGGTCCACGTCGGCCATAACGAAATCGATACTACCCAGGTACGCGATCAAGTCCGCGACCATGCTGCCTTTGATCACCGAAGGGATCTGCTGCAGGTGCGGGTAGCTTGGGGTGCGAATCCGGGTGCGGTAGCTCATGGTGCCGCCATCGCTCGTCAGGTAATAACTGTTGATGCCCTTGGTCGCTTCGATCATCTGGAAGGATTCGTTGGCCGGCATGACCGGGCCCCACGAAACCTGCAGGAAGTGCGTGATCAGGGTCTCGATGTGTTGCAGCGTGCGCTCTTTTGGCGGCGGCGTGGTCAGCGGGTGGTCCGCCTTGTACGGGCCTTCCGGCATGTTGCGCATGCATTGCTCGATGATCTTCACGCTCTGGCGCATTTCTTCGACGCGAACCAGGCAGCGGTCATAGGCATCGCCGCTGGACGCCAGCGGGACTTCGAACTCGAAGTTCTCGTAGCCAGAGTACGGGCGCGCCTTGCGCAGGTCGAAATCAAGGCCGGTGGCGCGCAGGTTCGGGCCGGTGACGCCCCATTCCAGCGCTTCCTTGGTGTTGTACGCGGCGACGCCGACGGTACGACCCTTGAGGATGCTGTTCTGCAACGCAGCCTTGGTGTATTCGTCCAGGCGCTTGGGCATCCACTCGACGAAATCCTTGACCAGTTTTTCCCAGCCGCGCGGCAGGTCGTGGGCAACGCCACCGATGCGGTACCACGCCGGGTGCAGGCGGAAACCGGTGATGGCTTCGATCACGGTGTAGGCTTTCTGGCGGTCGGTGAAGGTGAAGAACACCGGCGTCATGGCGCCCACGTCCTGGATATAGGTACCCAGGAACAGCAAGTGGCTGGTGATCCGGAAGAACTCGGCCATCATGATGCGGATCACGTTGACCCGGTCCGGCACCGTGATGCCCGCCAGTTTTTCCACCGACAGGACGTACGGCAGGTTGTTCATCACACCGCCGAGGTAATCGATGCGGTCGGTGTACGGAATATAGCTGTGCCAGGACTGACGCTCGCCCATCTTCTCGGCGCCACGGTGGTGGTAGCCGATGTCCGGGACGCAATCGACGATCTCTTCACCGTCCAGTTGCAGGATGATACGGAACGCACCGTGGGCCGAAGGGTGGTTCGGGCCCAGGTTGAGGAACATGTAGTCCTCGTTGGCGCCGGAACGCTTCATGCCCCAGTCTTCCGGCTTGAAGCGCGCGGATTCTTCCTCGAGCTGCTGTTTGGCCAGGGTCAGGCTGTACGGGTCGAACTCGGTGGCGCGGGCCGGGAAGTCCTTGCGCAACGGGTGACCTTCCCAGGTCGGCGGCATCATGATGCGGGTCAGGTGCGGGTGGCCGGGGAAGTCGATGCCGAACATGTCCCAGACTTCACGCTCGTACCAGTTGGCGTTCGGCCAGATGCCGGTCACGGTCGGCACGCTGAGGTCGCTCTCGGACAAGGCGACCTTGATCATTACGTCACTATTACGCTCGATCGACAGCAGGTGGTAGAACACGGTGAAGTCGGCGCCCGGCAGCCCCTGGCGCTTGGTGCGCAGGCGCTCGTCCACGCCGTGCAGGTCATAGAGCATGACGTACGGCTTGGGCAGGTTGCGCAGGAAGGTCAGGACTTCGATGAGCCTGGCGCGGGCAACCCAAAGCACCGGCATGCCGGTGCGGGTGGCCTGGGCGGTGAACGCCTCGGCGCCAAAGCGGTTGTTCAGTTCGACGACCACATCCTGGTCGTCTGCCTTGTAAGGCGGGATGTACAGAGCACTGCCTGTAGTCATGGTTATTTATCGCTTTCGGTCAACGTAAAGAATGAAGCCAGGTTCTCGTTTCTTCTACAGAACAGAGCTGGATCAGACTTCGTCGGGGCTGCGCAGGTTGGTGACTGCGATTCGCTGTTCGCGGCGCTGTTCCTTTTGCGACGGCATGTCGGCGCGATAGACGCCTTGATCACCGACGACCCAGGACAGTGGGCGACGCTCCTGGCCGATGGATTCCTGCAGCAGCATCAGGCCTTGCAGGAACGCTTCGGGGCGGGGCGGGCAGCCGGGCACGTAGACATCCACCGGGAGGAACTTGTCGACTCCCTGGACCACGGAATAAATGTCGTACATGCCGCCGGAGTTGGCACACGCGCCCATGGAAATGACCCACTTGGGTTCCAGCATCTGTTCGTACAGGCGCTGGATGATGGGAGCCATTTTCAGGAACGGCGTACCGGCGATAACCATGAAGTCCGCCTGGCGCGGCGATGCCCGGATCACCTCGGCGCCAAAGCGCGCGATGTCGTGGGGCGCCGTGAAGGCGGTGGTCATTTCCACGTAGCAGCACGAAAGGCCGAAGTTGTACGGCCACAGGGAGTTCTTGCGACCCCAGTTTACCGTGCTGTTCAGCACGTCTTCGAGCTTGCCCATGAAGATGTTCTTGTGAACTTGATCCTCTAACGGATCGGAAACGGTTTCCCGCTTGCCGATCGGATACTGCTCGTTAGGAGCATCGGGGTCGATCCTGGTGAGATTGTATTGCATTGCCAAAGCCTCATTGTTTCAGCTTCGCCTGCCGCTTGCGCCGAGCTTCCGGAGCCCAATCAAGAGCCCCCACCCGGTAAAGGTAGACAAGACCTGCCAACAGAATTGCTATGAAAACGAGAGCTTCGACGAATCCGGTCCAGCCGCTTTCGCGGACGGACACAGACCATGCAAAGAGAAAAAGGGCTTCGATATCGAAGATCACGAAGAGCATCGCGACCAGATAGAATTTGGCTGAGAGCCGCAAGCGGGCGCCACCGGTAGGCAGCATGCCGGACTCGAACGGTTCATTCTTGCTGCGGCCCCAGGCTTTTGACCCGAGCAGACTCGACACGCCGAGCATGAAGGCACACAGGCCGACAACACCCAGAAGGAAAATGGCAAAGCCCCAGTTGTGGGCCATGAGTCCTGTCGCTTCGGGCATGCTGGAAATCCTTAACAGAGAGCAAAGGTCTCTGAGCTTGAAAAGAAATAACGCAGTGACGATATGTCGCAGCAATCAATCGCGGTGATTTTATGGCTAAACACCGGGCAAGTAAAATTCCTATAGCGAAATTATTTATTGGAATAAGGACATAGCGCGCCTCCACGACCTCGCGAGCCCGGCCCCGTGGGGATTGGCCGTCGAATGCACAATGGAATTTCGTTTTGGATGTAACAATGGAAACGCCCTTCAAATGATAATTATTATTGTTTGGCCTGTGATCGCCGTATGGGCTCGATGCAACAACTGAGAACATGTCTTATATAGCGGTGATCGCAGTTGTCAGCGCCGGCCGTTTTACTCTTTTTCAGACTGCCCGTTACTGCGTTCGATCAATCTTTTTGCTTTTTCTGTGGGAGCGCTTCCTTAAGGCCTGTCTGGATCCTTGTGGCGAGGGAGCTTGCTCCCGCTTGAGTGCGAAGCGCTCACAAAAAGGCTGCTGCGCAGCCAGCGGGAGCAAGCTCCCTCGCCACAAAATCATTTCATGTGACGAGGTTGCTGCTAAAGCATAGGCAAAAAAAAGCCCCGAACCAGTCGGGGCTTCAAATCGTCGGCTTTGCGGTTAGCTTTTATTCGGTCCGCAAGGGCCGTTTACGCGTGCAATCAGTGGAACTGTTCTTCTTCGGTCGAGCCGGTCAGTGCGGTCACCGACGAGGTACCGCCCTGGATCACCGTGGTCATGTCGTCGAAGTAACCGGTGCCGACTTCCTGCTGGTGGGCCACGAAGGTGTAGCCTTTGGCGGCGTCAGCGAACTCCTGCTCTTGCAGCTTCACGTAGGCGGTCATGTCGTTGCGGGCGTAGTCGTGCGCCAGGTTGAACATGCTGTGCCACATGTTGTGGATGCCGGCCAGAGTGATGAACTGGTGCTTGTAGCCCATGGCGGACAGTTCGCGCTGGAACTTGGCGATGGTCGCGTCGTCCAGGTTCTTCTTCCAGTTGAAGGAAGGCGAGCAGTTGTACGACAGCAGTTGGTCCGGGTATTCCTTCTTGATCGCTTCGGCGAAGCGACGAGCCTCGTCCAGGTCCGGCTTGGCGGTTTCGCACCAGATCAGGTCGGCGTACGGGGCGTAGGCCAGGCCGCGGGCGATGGCCTGGTCGAGACCGGCGCGCACCTTGTAGAAGCCTTCCTGGGTACGGGTGCCGGTGACGAACGGCTGGTCGTACGGATCGCAGTCGGATGTCAGCAGGTCAGCGGCGTTGGCGTCGGTACGGGCCAGAATGATGGTCGGTACGCCGGCAACGTCGGCGGCCAGGCGCGCGGCGGTCAGCTTCTGTACGGCTTCCTGGGTGGGAACCAGTACCTTGCCGCCCATGTGGCCGCATTTTTTAACCGAGGCCAGCTGATCTTCGAAGTGCACGCCGGCGGCGCCTGCCTCGATCATGCTCTTCATCAGTTCGTAGGCGTTCAGTACACCGCCGAAACCGGCTTCGGCGTCAGCCACGATTGGCGCGAAGTAGTCGATGTAGCCTTCGTCGCCCGGGTTCTTGCCGGCTTTCCACTGGATCTGGTCGGCGCGACGGAACGAGTTGTTGATGCGCTTGACCACGGTCGGAACCGAATCCACCGGGTACAGCGACTGGTCGGGGTACATGGACTCGGCGGAGTTGTTGTCCGCGGCCACTTGCCAGCCCGACAGGTAGATGGCCTGGATACCGGCCTTGACCTGCTGCACAGCCTGGCCGCCGGTCAGGGCGCCCATGCAGTTGACGAAGTCTTTCTCGGGACGGAAGGCTGGCTTGGCGCCCTGGGTGACCAGGTTCCACAGCTTCTCGGCGCCCATTTTCGCGAAGGTGTGCTCAGGTTGCACCGAGCCACGCAGACGGACGACGTCAGCAGCCGAATAATTGCGCTTCACGCCTTTCCAGCGCGGGTTTTCAGCCCAGTCTTTTTCAAGGGCTGCAATTTGCTGTTCGCGTGTCAGTGCCATGGAAATAAACCTCGTCGCGTCTTGTATGGATGGTCGTTCCGGGCTGGAAGGTTCCAGCTCGTCAATCGCACCAGTCATTGGTGTGAAGGGCTGCTCGCTGACCAGGAGGCTGGCGTACAAGTCGGTTGAGGCGGGGAGGCGACGGGATGAACGATGGGCTCGAGGGGAAAGTGAGCAGGTAGGGGCGAGCTGCGGGCGCATTCGGGCGTCGTGGGCCTTCATACGAACTCAGAGTGATGCCGGGTTACCTAGTTACGCTTCCGTCCCTCGGGACAACTTCGTTCCAGTCGCAACCTCGTCAAACACACCTTGTGGGCGGTACAGACACGAATCGGCTCGCAGGGTAGTTGCAAGCGTCGACCCGAAGGCCCTTGCCAGGGCCCCTGATTAGCGGGAGCGAGGCCATCATGCCTTCGGTTTTTTGGCTCGTCAAACGTTTTGTAGTGCTTTTTTTCAGGCACTACATCTTTGGTCTAATACGACTTATCAGTCAGTTTCTGGTGCTTCAGTTCAGCGTATCGACCTTGACCCGCAAAATCATGTCATCCCGGCCTTGGGTCGAGTAGCTGCGGGTCAGGCCTTGTTTATCGGCCTGATTCTGCCGATTCACCCCGGCCAGAGTGATCCACTCGCCCAGGCGCCCGCTGACGGTTGTGTCGGTGCTTTGCACGTTCACTACATCGGGACGTTCCTGGCTCATGCGGTCACGGTTGGTGCTGATGCTCAGATGAACGGTCTCGCCGGTGACGCTGGCCGTTACGTAAAACCCTTGGGTGACGTTGCGGTATTCGGTCTGGCTTTGCATGCGCCCATAGCCATCGGTCTGGTTGCTGGTGAAGGGCACGCTCTGGCCCACCTGGATCAGCGCCGGCTGGCCCTCGCTGGCCTGGATCTGCTGCACGCCGCCTTCACGACTGGCGGTGCTGCGGTTGATGATACGGGTCTGGCTGGGTGCGGCTCCGTTGATCGAGTAACCCTGGTCGCCTTGCAGGTTGTTTTCATTGGTGTCGACCGTGATCAGCAAGCGCTTGGGAGCCACGTCGAGCTGCGCCAGGAATTGTCGAAGTTCTTCGATCTTGCCGGGTTCGGCGTTGACGATCAGTTGGTTGCCGTAAGCGCTGACCTGGCCATCCTTGCCGATGAAGTTCTGCGCCACCGGCAGCAAGTCCGCGCTGGTGCGGTAGTTCAGCGGCACGATTTCGGTAGCCGCCATGACTGACAGGCTGCAACCGAGCAGCAGGGTGGTCAGCAGGGTACGTAGGGACATGTCCATTTCTCCGCGAGACAAAAGCTGGATATTGCCAGTTTGTCGGCCCCGGGTGGGGCAAGTTGAATGGTAGACGGCAAAACGCCCCGGCATCGGTGGATGGCGGGGCGTCTTGGGCGTTGCAGGATGTTGTTGCAGGCTGCCTTTGTGGCGAGGGAGCAGTGTTTTGTCGGGCTTTTGGGCAGGGATTGAGGGCCTCTTCGCGAGCAGGCTCGCTCCCACATGTGCGCCGAAGTGATCACCGGATCGGTGTTCGCAGCAGAACCTTGTGGGAGCGAGCCTGCTCGCGAATGCCGCACCACGGTCTCAGATCGAGCGCCGCACCATGTCCACGTGAGGAATCCCGGCTTCGAGGAACTCCTCGCTGACCACCGCAAACCCCAGTCGCTCGTAAAACGGCGTGGCGTGCACCTGGGCGCTGAGCATCTGCTGCTTGAGCCCGCGCTTCTCGGCCTCGGCGATTGCTGCGTGCATCAGCGCATCGCCGACTTTCAGGCCGCGCCAATCCTTCAGGACCGAGACGCGGCCGATATGGCCATCGGTCAGCAGGCGCGCGGTGCCGATGGGGAAGTCGCCTTCGAAGGCCAGGAAATGCACGGCGTCCTGGTCATCCGAATCCCACTCCAACTCCGGCGGCACGGATTGCTCGGCAATGAATACCGCTTCACGAATGCGCCGGATCTCGGCGTTATCCTTTTGCCAGTCTGCGACACGAACGTGAATTTTATTCATCGGCGAACCCCAGGCTACCTTGCTTGACCAATTCATGAATGAGGCCGCGACCGTCCTCGTCGGCCAGCCATGGGCCGAGGTTTTCGATGTGCAGCGCGTCGGCGGCACAGATCATCTTCAACAGGTCGCGCAATTTGCCCGGCAAATAACGGCTCTGGCCGCTGGCGAACAGCAACAGGTCTTCATCGACTTCCGACCAGGCCAGGCGAGCGCTCGGGTTGCGAATGATCACCGCGCCCTGTTCCAGGCCGGCCAGCAGATCGTCCTCTTCCAGCTCCGGGCCGACGACCAGTTCCGGATAGCGCGGCTCGGTCATGAACTGGCCGAACCAGGTCAGCAGCAGGCGCTCGTCGCTCATGTGCTCGGCCAGCAGGCCCTTGAGTCGGTCCAGGGCGTCATGCTGGATCTGATGCGGATCGGCGACAGGCCGCGCATCGGCGTCGGTGTAGCGCTCTTCATCCGGCAGGAACTGGCTGAGGAAGTCGGTGAAATGGGTCAGCACCTCGGCGGCGCTCGGTGCGCGGAAACCCACCGAATAGGTCATGCAGTCATCCACGGCGACGCCGCAGTGGGCCAGGCGCGGCGGCAGGTAGAGCATGTCGCCAGGTTCCAGGACCCATTCCTCGGTCGGCTCGAAATCGGCGAGGATGCGCAAGTCTGCATGGGGCAGCAGCGGGCTTTCGGAGTTGCACATCTGGCCGATTTTCCAGTTGCGCTTGCCGTGGCCCTGCAGCAGGAACACATCGTAGTTATCGAAATGCGGGCCGACGCCGCCACCTGGAGCAGCGAAGCTGATCATCACATCGTCGATGCGCCAGCTCGGCAAAAAGCGGAAATGCTCCAGCAGCTCGCTGACTTCCGGTACGAACTGGTCGACCGCCTGCACCAGCAGGGTCCACTCGCGCTCCGGCAGTTTGCTGAACTCGTCTTCGGCGAACGGGCCGCGACGCAATTCCCAGGGGCGCTCGCCGTGTTCAATCACCAGGCGTGACTCGATCTCTTCCTCAAGCGCAAGGCCGGCCAATTCGTCGGCGTCGATCGGGCTTTCGAAGTCAGGAATGGCCTGGCGGATCAGCAGGGGTTTCTTCTGCCAGTAGTCGCGCAGGAACTCCCGTGCCGTGATACCGCCCAGGAGTTGCAGTGGAATGTCAGAATTCATGTGTAACCTATTGAAAAAATATACTTTTCAGACGCGAATAAAAACGCCCGGCGCGGCCGGGCGTCTCAAAGGTGAAGCGATGTGTCAGATGCGCTTGGCTTGTGCCGCCGCGTTGCCGATGTAGCTGGCCGGGGTCAGCTTCTTCAGCTCTGCCTTGGCCTCGGCAGGCATGTCCAGGCCCTCGATGAAAGTCTGCAACGCGTCCGGGCTGATGCCCTTGCCACGGGTCAGTTCTTTCAGCTTTTCATAGGGGTTTTCGATGTTGTAGCGACGCATCACGGTCTGGATCGGCTCGGCCAGGACTTCCCAGCAGGCATCCAGGTCGGCGGCGATTTTCTGCTCGTTCAGTTCCAGCTTGCTGATGCCCTTGAGGCTGGCCTCGTAGGCGATGACGCTGTGGGCAAAACCTACGCCCAGGTTGCGCAGCACGGTGGAGTCGGTCAGGTCGCGCTGCCAGCGGGAAATCGGCAGCTTGCTCGCCAGGTGCTGGAACAGCGCGTTGGCGATGCCCAGGTTGCCTTCGGAGTTTTCGAAGTCGATCGGATTGACCTTGTGCGGCATGGTCGAGGAACCGATTTCGCCGGCGATGGTGCGCTGCTTGAAGTAACCCAGGGAGATGTAGCCCCAGATGTCACGGTCGAAGTCGATCAGGATGGTGTTGAAGCGCGCGATCGCGTCGAACAGCTCGGCGATGTAGTCATGCGGTTCGATCTGGGTGGTGTACGGGTTGAAGCTCAGGCCCAGCTCGTCTTCGATGAAGGCGCGGGCGTTGGCTTCCCAGTCGATGTCCGGGTAGGCCGACAGGTGGGCGTTGTAGTTGCCCACGGCGCCGTTGATCTTGCCCAGCAGTGGCACGGCGGCCACCTGGGCGATCTGGCGCTCCAGGCGATACACCACGTTTGCCAGCTCCTTGCCCAGGGTGGTCGGCGAAGCCGGTTGACCGTGGGTGCGCGACAGCATCGGCACGTCGGCAAAGCGGATCGCCAGTTCGCGGATGGCCTGGGCGGTCTGGCGCATCAGGGGCAGCATCACCTCGTCACGGCCTTCGCGCAACATCAGGGCGTGGGACAGGTTGTTGATGTCCTCGCTGGTGCAGGCAAAGTGGATGAACTCGCTGACGTTGGCCAGTTCCGGCAGCTTGGCCGCCTGCTCCTTGAGCAGGTATTCGATGGCCTTGACGTCGTGGTTGGTGGTGCGCTCGATCTCTTTGACGCGCTCGGCGTGCTCCAGCGCGAAATCGTCGGCCAGGGCGTTCAGTACCGCGTTGGCTTCGGCGGAAAAGGCCGGTACTTCGCCAATGCCAGGGTGAGCGGCCAGGCGCTGGAGCCAGCGCACTTCAACCAGAACGCGGGCACGGATCAGGCCGTACTCGCTGAAAATAGGGCGCAGGGCCTGGGTTTTGCCGGCGTAGCGGCCGTCTACAGGGGAAACCGCAGTGAGCGAAGAGAGCTGCATGGGGTGTTCTCGGACAGTCGGGCAACGAAATGGGGCGCGTATCATACATGAAATCCAGCGCCGGTCCGTTGCCAACTGACCGGCGTGTTACGCGTATCGAGATAAAACTGTTCATTACCTGTGGCGAGGGAGCTTGCTCCCGCTGGGCTGTAAGCAGCCCCTCAATGTCCACAAGCAGGTCGAGGCGACTTATTCGTTGCGCATCAACGGGTAAAGCTCTTTCAACAATTTGCGTCGGCTGATCACCAACTGCCAGCGATGCCCGCCCAGTTGTCGCCACAGCCGCGCCGAGCGAATCCCGGCCAGCAACAGGGCGCGGATCTTTGAAGCGTTACTAGGCTGCTGCAGGTTACGCATGTCGCCATGCACCTGGATGCGCTGGCGCAGGGTACTCAAGGTGTCCTGGTACAGCGCGCCGCAAGCGGCGATCACGTTCTCGTGGGACGGGCCGAAGTGTTCGACCTGGGACTGGATCTGTGGAAGGCGTTTGCCGATGGTCTCCAGCAGGTCGTCGCGCTTGGCCAGCTGACGCTCGAGGCCCAGCATCGACAGGGCGTAGCGCAGCGGCTCGCGTTGCAGGGCACTGGGGTCGCGCTCCAGGGCGCCGATCAGCGCACGATAGCCTTCGCGCAGGTTCAGGTCATCGCCTCCGTAGACTTCCAGGGTGTCCTTGGGGTCGCGCACCAGCAGGCTGCCGAGCATGCAGCCCAGGCCAGCTTCGGTGGCCTGGCCGGTCTTGGCGATCCGGTCCACCAGCACCGCGGCGAGAAACACCCCGCCGAGTGCCGTCAGTTGTTCCTGGATCGGCGTCATGCCTGGCTGCTCCATGGCTCGGCGACTTCTATCACGCCGCCGCCGAGGCAGACTTCACCTTCGTAGAACACCACGGACTGGCCGGGCGTGACCGCGCGCTGCGGATCATCGAACGTGGCGCGATAGCCGCTGGCGGTTTTTTCCAGGGTGCAGGGCTGGTCGCTCTGGCGGTAGCGAACCTTGGCGGTCAGGCGGCGCGGTTCGCTGAGGTCGATCGGGTTGACCCAATAGATGTCGGAGGCGAGCAGGGCGCGGGAAAACAGCCATGGATGGTCATTGCCCTGGCCAACGATCAGCTCGTTGTGCTCCAGGTCCTTGACCAGCACGTACCAGGGCTCTTCACCGGCATCTTTCAAGCCGCCGATGCCCAGGCCCTGGCGCTGGCCGATGGTGTGGTACATCAGACCGTGGTGGCGGCCGATGACTTCGCCTTCGGTGGTCTTGATCTCGCCCGGCTGGGCCGGCAGGTATTGCTTGAGGAAATCGCTGAAGCGCCGTTCGCCAATGAAGCAGATCCCGGTGGAATCCTTCTTCTTCGCGGTGGCCAGGTCATGTTTCTCGGCAATTGCGCGCACTTCGGGTTTTTCCAGCTCGCCCACCGGGAACAGGGTCTTGGCGATCTGTTCACCGCCGACGGCGTGCAGGAAATAACTCTGGTCCTTGTTCGGGTCCAGGCCCTTGAGCAGCTCGGTACGACCGTCGATGTCGCGGCGGCGCACGTAGTGACCGGTGGCGATCAGGTCGGCGCCGAGCATCATGGCGTAGTCGAGGAACGCCTTGAACTTGATTTCGCGGTTGCAGAGGATGTCCGGGTTCGGCGTGCGACCGGCCTTGTATTCGGCGAGGAAGTGCTCGAACACGTTGTCCCAGTATTCCGCGGCGAAGTTGGCGGTGTGCAGCTTGATGCCGATCCGGTCGCAGACGGCCTGGGCGTCCGCCAGGTCGTCCATGGCGGTGCAGTATTCGGTTCCGTCGTCTTCTTCCCAGTTCTTCATGAACAGGCCTTCCACCTCATAACCCTGCTCGATCAGCAGAAGGGCGGAAACGGAAGAGTCCACGCCGCCGGACATGCCGACTATGACGCGTTGCTTGGGGGTGTTCGAAGAGGCTGGATCACGCATAGGAATTCAATGAGTGTCTTGAAAAAGGACGCGATTCTATCAGGCCCGGGCGTGCAAGGCTAAAGAGAAGGGCGGATAAGCTCCAGGCTGTGGCGATGGCCGGCCAGGTAATCGTCGATGCAGCGGATGACCAGCTCGCTGCGCCAGCGGTCGCGCTGTGCCAGCAATTCGTCGCGGGTCAGCCACTTGGCGCCGAGGATGCCGTCGTCCAGTTGATAGTCCGGGTGGTGTTTCAGGGCTTTGGCGGCGAAGCAGACCCGCTGGTAGGTCACGCCGTTGCTCGGGGCGGTGTAGAGGTAGATGCCGGTGATGCTGGTGGGTTCGACGTCCCAGCCGGTTTCTTCGAGGGTTTCACGTATGGCGGCTTGGATCAGTGTTTCGTTCGGGTCCAGGTGGCCGGCGGGCTGGTTGAGCACTGCTCGTCCGCCCTTGGATTCTTCGACCATCAGGAAGCGGCCATGGTCTTCGACGATGGTGGCGACGGTGATGTGGGGTTGCCAGTTCATGAGATTCCTCTATTTCTCGGATTTGGTTGGCTGAGTACATATCCATTGCTGCGGTCACGGCTGCTTAGGGTTCCGCCCTTACGGCGGGTCACTTTTTTCAGACGCCAAAAAAGTAACCAAAAAGGCTTTGGGGGTATGACTCACCCACATAGGTTACAAATCAGTTCACTCACATAGGTAACAGTTTTCAACTGGCAGGGTCGGTTTTCGAGGATCTGACCGTGCCATGGCGAGACCTATGGACCTGAAACTGCTATTCATCGCGGACTACATCAAAGGCCCGCCCAGCTATACCCCCATCTAATTGTGGGAGCGAGCCTGCTCGCTGGCCGGGTTTCGTTGATTGAGTACATATCCATTGCTGCGGTCACGGCTGCTTAGGGTTCCGCCCTTACGGCGGGTCACTTTTTTCAGACGCCAAAAAAGTAACCAAAAAGGCTTAGCCCCACCACTCGGTGCCTCGCCTGGGCTCGGCATGCCCTCACTCCGGCATTGCTCCGTGGGCCGCCGCGAAGGGCCATCCATGGCCCAGCGCGGCTAACCCGGCATCCATGCCGGGTTGCCCACTGCGCAACGCCTGCGTTCGGCCATCGTGGTTAACGGGGCGCCCCAGATCAAGATCAGGATCAAGATCAAGATCAAGATCGAAAGCGAGGCGGCCTGTCTCTTTGGCTATACCCCGATCTAATTGTGGGAGCGAGCCTGCTCGCGAAGGCGGCCTGACAGCCGACCTGTCTCTGCCGGCTCTGCTTCAATCCCCCTGTGGGAGCGAGCTTGCTCGCGATAGCGGTGGGTCAGTCAGCATCTGAATTGAATGATGAATCGCAATCGCGAGCAAGCTCGCTCCCACAGGGGAAAATGGTTGTGGTGGCCCGGAAACACAAACCCCGGCACAGGGCCGGGGTTTGTGGTGTTTCCTTGCAACCTTATACCAGCGCAGCAATCGCCGCGTTGAAGGTGTTGCTCGGGCGCATGGCCTTGCTGGTCAGCTCGGGGTTGGCGAAGTAGTAGCCGCCGATGTCCACTGGCTTACCTTGGACGGCGTTGAGCTCGGCAACGATTTTTTCTTCGTTGTCGGTCAGGGTCTTGGCCAGGGTGGTGAACTGCGCCTTCAGGGCTGCGTCGTCATCCTGGGCGGCCAGTGCCTGGGCCCAGAACAGGGTCAGGTAGAAGTGGCTGCCGCGGTTGTCGATGCCGCCGACCTTGCGCGAAGGCGACTTGTTGCGGTCCAGGAATTCGCCAGTCGCCTGGTCGAGAGTCTTGGCCAGCACCAGTGCTTTCGGGTTGTTGTAGGTCACGCCCAGGTGTTCCAGGGATGCGGCCAGGGCCAGGAACTCGCCCAGGGAATCCCAACGCAGGAAGTTCTCTTCCAGCAATTGCTGCACGTGCTTGGGTGCCGAGCCGCCGGCGCCGGTTTCGAACAGGCCGCCACCGTTCATCAGTGGCACGATCGAGAGCATCTTGGCGCTGGTGCCCAGTTCCATGATCGGGAACAGGTCGGTCAGGTAGTCACGCAGTACGTTGCCGGTCACCGAGATGGTGTCCTTGCCTTCGCGGGTACGCGCCAGGGTGAACTTCATCGCGTCGACAGGCGACATGATGCGGATCTCCAGGCCGCTGGTATCGTGATCCTTCAGGTAAGCCTGGACCTTCTCGATCATCACGCCATCGTGGGCGCGCATCGGGTCGAGCCAGAAGATTGCCGGGGTGCTGCTGGCGCGGGCGCGGTTGACGGCGAGCTTGACCCAATCCTGGATCGGCGCGTCCTTGGTCTGGCACATGCGGAAGATATCGCCAGCCTCGACGTTCTGCTCCAGCAGGGTGCGACCGTTGTTGTCCGAGACGCGGACCACACCGTCAGTCTTGATCTGGAAGGTCTTGTCGTGGGAGCCGTACTCTTCGGCTTTCTTGGCCATCAGGCCGACGTTCGGCACGCTGCCCATGGTGGTCGGGTCGAAGGCGCCGTGTTGCTTGCAGTCTTCGATCACGGCCTGGTAGATGGTCGCGTAGCAGCGATCCGGGATCACGGCCTTGGTGTCGTGCAGCTGGCCGTCGGTGCCCCACATCTTGCCGGAGTCACGGATCATGGCTGGCATCGAGGCGTCGACGATGACGTCACTCGGCACGTGCAGGTTGGTGATGCCTTTGTCGGAGTTGACCATCGCCAGTGCCGGACGAACGGCATAGACCGCCTGGATGTCGGCTTCGATCTGCGCCTGCTGCTCGGCCGGCAGGGCCTTGATGCGGGCGTACAGGTCGCCGATGCCGTTGTTCAGGTTGAAGCCGATCTGCTCCAGTACCTGGGCGTGCTTGGCCAGCGCGTCCTTATAGTACTCAGCCACGATCTGGCCGAACATGATCGGGTCGGAGACCTTCATCATGGTCGCCTTGAGGTGAACCGACAGCAACACGCCTTTCTGCTTGGCGTCTTCGATTTCGGCGGCGATGAAATTGCGCAGGGCATTTTTGCTCATGACCGCGCAATCGAGGATCTCACCGGCTTGGACGGTGGTTTTTTCCTTCAGGACAGTGGCAGTACCGTCCTTGGCGATCAACTCGATCTTCACGCTGCCCGCGGCGTCGATCAGGGCGGCTTTTTCGCTGCCGTAGAAATCGCCGGTGCTCATGTGGGCCACGTGGGATTTGGAATCGGCAGCCCAGGCGCCCATCTTGTGCGGATGCTTGCGAGCGTAGTTCTTCACCGACAGCGGCGCGCGGCGGTCGGAGTTGCCTTCGCGCAGGACCGGGTTCACGGCGCTGCCCTTGACCTTGTCGTAACGGGCGCGGACTTCTTTCTCGGCGTCGGTGGTCACGGTTTCCGGGTAGTCCGGCAGTGCGTAGCCCTGGGCCTGCAATTCCTTGATCGCGGCCTGCAGTTGCGGCACCGAGGCGCTGATGTTCGGCAGCTTGATGATGTTGGCTTCAGGCGTGACGGCCAGGTCGCCCAGTTCGGCGAGGTGGTCGGCTACGGCTTTGTCACCCAGTTGCTCGGGGAAGCTGGCCAGGATGCGCCCTGCGAGGGAGATATCGCGGGTTTCCACGGCGATATCGGCCGAAGCGGTGAAGGCTTCGACGATCGGCAGCAGCGAATAGGTGGCGAGGGCAGGCGCTTCGTCGGTGAAGGTATAGATGATCTTCGAGCGGGTGGGCATATTCGGATTAACTCTCTTCTTTGCTAAAGCATGCGCAGAAACTCGAGGGGCGCCGGGTAAGCGCGTTCGTTCAAAGTCATCCGTGAGCCGAATGTCGAGGTTTCTTCGCGGTGATGTTGGGTGCATCAGTCGAGCGTCAAGCGGTCGGGCCGCGGTAACGGTCCGGCTTTCAAATTGGCGGAAAGTCTCGTGATAGAGCCGTCAGCCATCGTGACCCTGTGGTCAGCGGCGGCATTATACATAGGTAGCTGGCGATCTGCCGACGGTTCATAGACTTCCGTACACGTCCATTGGTCTAAACGTCGCAGGCCGCGGGGCTGGACTATGCTCAAGTTTGGCGCTTTTCCCTTGGTTTTCAGGCTTGTACGCGGCGAACTCGGTTTATTTGCCGAGGACGGGCCGAACGTAGGGTTTGCGTGCCGATACAACTGGGGTACGCTCGAACGCAGCCAGATGTTCAATCCAAGCAATGGAGTTCAGCATGGGGTATCAAAAGATTCAGGTTCCAGCCGTCGGTGACAAAATCACCGTCAATGCAGACCATTCTCTTAATGTTCCCGACAATCCGATCATCCCTTTCATTGAAGGTGACGGCATTGGCGTTGATATCAGTCCGGTCATGATCAAGGTTGTCGACGCCGCGGTCGAGAAGGCTTATGGCGGCAAGCGCAAGATTTCCTGGATGGAAGTCTATGCCGGTGAAAAAGCCACCCAGGTCTACGACCAGGACACCTGGCTTCCCCAGGAAACCCTGGACGCGGTCAAGGACTACGTGGTTTCCATCAAGGGCCCGCTGACCACGCCGGTCGGTGGCGGTATCCGCTCGTTGAACGTCGCGCTGCGCCAGCAGCTGGACCTGTATGTCTGCCTGCGCCCGGTGCGCTGGTTCGAGGGTGTGCCAAGCCCGGTGAAGAAGCCTGGCGATGTCGACATGACAATCTTCCGCGAGAACTCCGAAGACATCTATGCAGGCATCGAATGGAAGGCCGGTTCGGCCGAGGCCACCAAGGTCATCAAGTTCCTCAAGGAGGAAATGGGTGTCACCAAGATCCGCTTCGACGAAGATTGCGGTATCGGCGTCAAGCCGGTTTCCAAGCAGGGCACCAAACGTCTGGCGCGCAAAGCCTTGCAATATGTTGTCGACAATGACCGCGATTCGCTGACCATCGTGCACAAAGGCAACATCATGAAGTTCACCGAAGGTGCCTTCAAGGAATGGGCCTACGAAGTGGCGGCCGAAGAGTTCGGCGCAACCCTGCTCGACGGCGGGCCCTGGATGCAGTTCAAGAATCCGCGGACCGGCAAGAATGTCGTGGTCAAGGATGCCATCGCCGACGCCATGCTCCAGCAGATCCTGCTGCGCCCGGCCGAGTACGACGTGATCGCAACCCTGAACCTCAACGGCGACTATCTCTCCGACGCCCTGGCGGCCGAAGTGGGCGGTATCGGTATCGCGCCGGGTGCCAACCTGTCGGACACTGTGGCGATGTTCGAGGCCACTCATGGCACCGCGCCCAAATATGCCGGCAAGGACCAGGTCAACCCGGGTTCGCTGATCCTGTCGGCGGAAATGATGCTGCGTCACATGGGCTGGATCGAAGCGGCCGACCTGATCATCAAGGGCACCAACGGCGCGATCTCGGCCAAGACCGTGACCTATGACTTCGAACGCCTGATGGACGGAGCCAAGCTGGTATCGTCTTCCGGCTTTGGTGATGCACTGATTTCGCACATGTAGGCGGATCGTTACGCAACTGAAAACGCCCGGCTCGAGTGATCGATCCGGGCGTTTTGCCTGAGGAGGGGCGGGTGTGTCAGCCTTTTTCGGAGGCGATGACGTGCTCCAGGGCGTTGACGGATTCGGGCGTGGCGTCGGCGTTGTCCTGCGCGACGGGCGTGATGGCGATCGCGTGTACGCCCTTGGGACCCTGGATCATGCTGAACGACACGGTTTGCCCGGCCTTCAAGGTCTTGTAGCCGTCCATCAGGATCGCCGAGTAGTGAGCGAACAGGTCTTCCTTATTCGGATCGCCATCGCGATTGATAAACCCGAAGCCCTTGGAGTTGTTGAACCATTTGACCTTGCCCTTGAATGTCATCCCGCTGCCCGGCATACCAATATCCCTCTGCAACACACCCCGCCATGGGAGTATCATCCTGATCATCCGCCGTCGATCGCCGAAATCGGATTGACTTCACGGACCTTTTTAACCCACGGTGGGCTCTATTGGTTGTAACACCGATTTGCCGATAGTCAAGGTGATCGGGCAGTAGCGGTTGAAATCGCCTGCAAGCGGCCCCATCACTGTATTCGCCAACTAAACGAACCTTTCTTTCCATGCATGCAATCAGCCAGATTCGACTAACATTCAATCAGGATCGCCCGGATCTACATGACGACGATTCAGCGGGTATTGCTGTTCAGGAATCAAAGCCCGCTTTACAGGCTCCACCGATGTACAAGGTGGTTTTGTTCAACGATGACTACACACCGATGGATTTCGTCGTCGAAGTGCTCGAGGTGTTTTTTAACCTGAATCGCGAGCTGGCGACCAAGGTCATGCTGGCCGTCCATACAGAGGGACGGGCAGTATGTGGAGTGTTTACCCGCGACATCGCCGAGACAAAGGCCATGCAGGTCAACCAGTACGCCCGGGAAAGCCAGCATCCGCTACTCTGTGAAATCGAGAAGGACGGTTAACGCCGACCACTTGGGTATGAGGTGAAGCTATGTTAAACCGCGAGCTCGAAGTCACCCTCAATCTTGCCTTCAAGGAGGCTCGTTCGAAGCGTCATGAATTCATGACCGTCGAACACCTGCTGCTGGCCCTATTGGATAATGAGGCTGCCGCCACCGTTTTGCGTGCCTGCGGCGCAAACCTCGATAAACTCAAGCATGATCTGCAGGAGTTCATCGACTCCACCACGCCATTGATCCCCGTTCACGACGAGGATCGCGAAACCCAGCCAACCCTGGGCTTCCAGCGTGTACTGCAGCGTGCTGTCTTTCACGTACAGAGCTCGGGCAAGCGCGAAGTCACCGGCGCCAATGTCCTGGTCGCGATCTTCAGCGAGCAGGAAAGCCAGGCGGTCTTCCTGCTCAAGCAGCAGAGCGTGGCGCGTATCGATGTCGTCAACTACATCGCCCATGGCATCTCCAAGGTGCCCGGGCATGGCGATCATTCCGAGGGTGAGCAGGACATGCAGGACGACGAGGGCGGTGAGTCTTCTTCTTCAGGCAATCCCCTGGATGCCTATGCCAGCAACCTGAACGAACTGGCGCGCCAGGGCCGTATCGACCCGCTGGTCGGGCGCGAGGCGGAAGTCGAGCGCGTGGCGCAGATCCTGGCCCGGCGTCGCAAGAACAATCCGCTGCTGGTAGGCGAGGCGGGCGTGGGCAAGACCGCGATCGCCGAAGGCCTGGCCAAGCGCATCGTCGATAACCAGGTGCCGGACCTGCTGGCCAACAGTGTCGTGTATTCGCTCGACCTGGGTGCCTTGCTGGCCGGTACCAAATACCGCGGCGACTTCGAGAAACGCTTCAAGGCGCTGCTCGGCGAGCTGAAGAAACGGCCGCAGGCGATCCTGTTCATCGACGAGATCCACACCATTATCGGTGCCGGTGCTGCGTCGGGTGGCGTCATGGATGCCTCGAACCTGCTCAAGCCGTTGCTCTCGTCGGGTGATATCCGTTGCATCGGCTCGACCACGTTC
Organism: Pseudomonas sp. R1-15; assembly: GCF_051132085.1. Lineage (NCBI taxonomy): Bacteria > Pseudomonadati > Pseudomonadota > Gammaproteobacteria > Pseudomonadales > Pseudomonadaceae > Pseudomonas > Pseudomonas sp. R1-15. Next base: position 2,186,546 of record NZ_CP071660.1, read on the forward strand.
CAGGAATTCCGTGGCATTTTCGAGAAAGACCGTGCTTTGGCCCGGCGTTTCCAGAAAGTCGACGTCTCGGAGCCGTCGGTGGAAGACACCATCGGCATCCTGCGCGGCCTGAAAGGGCGTTTCGAGCTGCACCACAGCATCGAATACAGCGACGAAGCGTTGCGCGCGGCCGCCGAGCTGGCCTCGCGCTACATCAATGATCGGCATATGCCGGACAAAGCCATCGATGTCATCGACGAGGCGGGTGCCTATCAGCGCCTGCAACCGGTGGAGAATCGCGTCAAGCGCATCGAGGTGCCGCAGGTCGAGGACATCGTTGCGAAGATCGCGCGGATTCCCCCAAAACACGTCACCAGTTCCGACAAGGAGCTGCTGCGTAACCTGGAGCGCGACCTGAAGCTCACGGTGTTCGGCCAGGATGCGGCCATCGACTCGCTGTCGACCGCCATCAAGCTATCGCGTGCAGGTCTCAAGTCGCCAGACAAGCCGGTCGGTTCGTTCCTGTTCGCCGGGCCTACCGGTGTCGGCAAGACCGAGGCGGCACGGCAGTTGGCCAAGGCGATGGGTATCGAGCTGGTGCGCTTCGACATGTCCGAGTACATGGAGCGTCACACCGTATCGCGGCTGATTGGTGCGCCTCCGGGCTATGTCGGGTTCGACCAGGGCGGTCTGCTGACCGAGGCGATCACCAAGCAGCCGCACTGCGTGCTGTTGCTCGATGAAATCGAGAAGGCGCATCCGGAAGTCTTCAACCTGCTGCTGCAGGTCATGGACCACGGTACGCTGACCGACAACAACGGGCGCAAGGCGGATTTCCGCAACGTGATCATCATCATGACCACCAACGCCGGCGCTGAAACCGCCGCGCGCGCTTCGATCGGTTTCACCCATCAGGACCACTCGTCCGATGCGATGGAAGTGATCAAGAAGAGCTTCACGCCTGAGTTCCGTAACCGCCTGGACACCATCATCCAGTTTGGTCGCCTCAGTCATGAAGTCATCAAGAGCGTGGTGGACAAGTTCCTTACCGAACTCCAGGCGCAGCTCGAAGACAAGCGTGTGTTGCTGGAAGTCACCGATGCAGCCCGCAGCTGGCTGGCCGAAGGTGGCTACGATGTGACGATGGGAGCGCGGCCAATGGCTCGCCTGATCCAGGACAAGATCAAGCGTCCACTGGCGGAGGAAATCCTCTTTGGCGAACTGGCCGAGCATGGCGGTGTGGTCCACATCGACATCAAGGATGGCGAGCTGACGTTCGACTTCGAAACCACGGCGGAAATGGCCTGATCGTAAATCGCAATAAGCAAAAGGCGCCGAAAGGCGCCTTTTTGCTATATGCGACACCGTAATCCCATGTGGGAGCGAGCTTGCTCGCGATGGCTGCGGCACATTCGACACCGATGCAAACTGACCCACCGCTATCGCGAGCAAGCTCGCTCCCACAGTGTTTCGGGGCAGCCATCAAATCCCAGGCAAACAAAAACGCCCGACATGAGCCGGGCGTTTTGTATTGACTTGTTAGCGAGCGCGGTAAGTGATGCGCCCTTTGCTCAAGTCATAGGGCGTCAGCTCGACGCGCACTTTGTCACCGGTAAGAATACGAATGTAGTTCTTGCGCATCTTGCCGGAGATATGCGCGGTTACGACGTGCCCATTTTCCAACTCCACACGAAACATGGTGTTGGGCAGGGTGTCGACGACAGTGCCTTCCATTTCGAAGCTGTCTTCTTTCGACATGCAGTAAAGCCCTCGGTATCCAGTGAATGGCCCGGTGCAACTGCGCCAGGCAAAAGCGGCGTGCATTGTGCCCGAAAAAGGGGGGGCAAGCCAAGGGGTTCTTGGGATACTCGACGAGTCGGGTACTTGCATCGGGGCACTCATTGCGAGCGAGCCCTTAGTTCAGGACAACCCACCGCTGATTGATCAGCAATTCAATGGGCCGATATTGGGTCTTGTAGTTCATTTTTTTGCAGTTCTTGATCCAGTAGCCCAAGTACACCGCATCCAGGCCCAGGCGCCGGCATTCGTTGATCTGCCAGAGAATCGCAAAACGCCCCAGGCTGCGTTTTTCTTCGTCGGGCTCATAGAAGGTGTACACCGCCGAAAGCCCATTGGGCAGCAGGTCGGTGACGGCGATGGCGACCAGTCGGTCATCGAGGCGGAACTCGTAGAAGCGCGAGAACGGCAGGTCGCGCACCAGGAACGTCGAGAATTGATCCCGGCTGGGCGGGTACATGTCGCCATCGGCGTGGCGTTGCTCGATATAGCGCTGGTACAGGTCAAAATATTCTTCGGTAAATTGCGGCTTGGCCGGGCGCACCTGCAAGTCGGCGTTGCGCTTGAAAATACGCTTTTGCTGGCGATTGGGTGTGAATCGCGCCACGGGAATGCGCGCCGGAACGCACGCATTGCAGTGCTGGCAATGGGGCCGGTAAAGATGATCGCCACTGCGCCGAAAGCCCATTTCCGACAGGTCTGCGTAGACATGCACATCCATGGGCTGGCTCGGGTCGAGGAACAGGGTCGTGGCCTGTTCCTCCGGCAGATAACTGCAAGAGTGAGGTTGAGTGGCATAGAACTTCAAGCGCGCCAACTCGGTCATGATCAACCCTCGGGATAAAACTTCAATTCAAGTGTAAGCCAGTCGCGCGAATATCGCTCAGCAAAGCCAAGTGGCCTGGTTGGGCTGGTCCAGGTGCGCCTTCAAGTAATCGGCAAACGCTGCGCGGGGAATCGACCGGGCGCCCAGGCTGTGCAGGTGCTCGGTGGGCATCTGGCAGTCAATGAGCACGAAACCCGCTTCCTTGAGATGTTGGACCAGGGTTGCGAAGCCGAATTTCGACGCATTGTCGGCCCGGCTGAACATCGACTCACCGAAAAACAGCTGCCCCATCGCCAGGCCATACAAGCCGCCCACCAACTGGTCCTGGTCCCAGACCTCCACCGAATGGGCGAAGCCACGCCGGTGCAGTTCCAGATAAGCGGTCTGCATGGCGTCGGTGATCCAGGTGCCGTCGGCATAATCGCGGGGTGCGGCGCAGGCCTTGATGACCGCCGCGAAGTCCCGGTCGAACGTCACTTGATAGCGCTGCTTGCGCAATAGCTTGTTCAGGCTACGGGAAACATGCAGTTCGTCGGGAAACAGCACGGTGCGCGGGTCCGGTGACCACCACAGGATCGACTGTCCTTCCGAGAACCATGGAAAGCAGCCGTGACGATAGGCCTGGATCAACCGATCGGCGCAAAGGTCTCCGCCGGCGGCCAGCAAGCCACTGGGGTCGCGCATGGCTTTTTCCAGCGGTGGGAAATCGAACGTGTTGCGTTGTAACCAGGTCAGCATCGTTATCCGGACTTGCAGAAGGGGAGGGGAGCGGGCCCTGTCATAGGCCCGCCTTAGAGGTTAACCGTCAAACGGCCGGGATGTCATCGAGATACTTCTCTGCATCCAGCGCGGCCATGCAACCGGCGCCAGCGGACGTAATGGCCTGGCGATAGACGTGGTCAGCCACGTCGCCGGCGGCAAAAACACCTTCGATGTCAGTGGCGGTGGCATTGCCTTCGCTGCCGCCGCGCACAATCAGGTAGCCGTCGCGCATCTTCAGCTGGCCCTGGAACAGATCGGTGTTGGGTTTGTGCCCGATGGCGATGAACACCCCGGCCAGGGATAACGTGCTGGTATCGCCCGTCTCGCTGTGCCGCAGGCGCGCGCCGGTCACGCCGCTGGCGTCACCCAGCACTTCATCCAGGTTCTGGTTCCAGTGCAGGCGGATATTGCCGTTGGCTGCCTTTTCGAAGAGCTTGTCCTGCAATATCTTTTCCGCGCGCAGCTTGTCGCGGCGGTGAATCAGGTGAACTTCCCTGGCGATGTTCGACAGGTACAAGGCTTCTTCAACCGCCGTGTTACCGCCACCGATAACGGCCACCACCTGGTTTCGATAAAAGAAGCCATCGCAGGTCGCGCAGGCGGACACGCCTTTGCCGGCGAAGGTTTCCTCCGAAGACAGGCCCAGGTATTGAGCCGAGGCGCCGGTTGCGATGATCAATGCGTCGCAGGTATAGGTGCCGCTGTCGCCGACCAGTTCGAACGGTCGCTGTTGCAACTTGGCGGTATGGATATGGTCGTAGACGATCTGCGTGTCGAAGCGCTCGGCGTGCCGCTGCATGCGCTCCATGAGTACGGGGCCGGTCAGGCCTTCGACATCGCCGGGCCAGTTATCGACTTCGACCGTGGTGGTGAGCTGGCCACCGGCCTGTATGCCGGTAATGACAACGGGTTTGAGGTTGGCGCGGGCCGCATAGACAGCCGCGCTGTACCCTGCAGGGCCGGAACCGAGAATGATCAGGCGTGAATGCTTCGCTTCGCTCATAAAAAACACCTCATAAGCCTTTGTCACAAAAGAGAATGCATGCTCAAATTGGCGCCCGATGACCCGTTTCTGGCCAGGTTGTCGCCGGGCGCACGGGCAATGCCTCGGGCAAGACAAACCCGTACAATGCTTGAGTTTTGAACGCAGGACGGGCAAAAGGTCAAATCTTCGGCAACACCTGCGGTTTTCCGGACGCATGCCACAGTGGTAAAACATGCCTCAGTGGTAAAAGTAGTACCGGTTGAGCACATTCACTTTTTTTACCTGCTCCACGTGGGCAGTTTTTATAGTCATTCAACAGATGGACGCGCCATTGGCGCAGGAAAAGAAGCGTTTTGAAGAAATCCACCGCAGCACCCAAGACAGTCGTTCCGCTCTGGCGCCAACAATTGCACTACCGGCTCAAGGAAGGTGCGTTGATCGCCATTGGGGCCTTGTGCCTGTTCCTGATGATGGCCTTGCTGACCTACGGCAAGGACGATCCGGGCTGGAGCCACAACAGCAAGATTGAAGACGTGCAGAATTTCGGCGGGCCGGCCGGTTCCTACAGTGCTGACATCCTGTTCATGGTGCTGGGCTATTTCGCCTATATTTTCCCGCTGCTGCTGGCGATCAAGACCTATCAGATTTTCCGTCAGCGCCATGAGCCCTGGCAGTGGAGCGGCTGGCTGTTCTCCTGGCGCCTGATTGGCCTGGTGTTCCTGGTGTTGTCAGGCGCCGCGCTGGCACATATCCATTTCCACGCACCCACCGGCCTGCCGGCCGGGGCGGGTGGTGCGCTGGGCGAGAGCCTTGGCGACCTGGCGCGCAATGCCCTGAATATCCAGGGCAGCACGCTGCTGTTCATCGCACTGTTCCTCTTCGGCCTGACCGTGTTCACCGACCTGTCCTGGTTCAAGGTCATGGACGTGACCGGCAAGATCACGCTCGACCTCATCGAGTTGATCCAGGGTGCGCTGAACCGCTGGTGGGCGGCGCGCAACGAACGCAAGCAACTGGTGGCGCAACTGCGTGAAGTGGACGATCGGGTCCATGACGTCGTGGCGCCCACCGTTCCGGACAAACGCGAGCAGGCCAAGGTCAAGGAACGCCTGATCGAGCGCGAGCAGGCCCTGAGCAAGCACATGTCCGAGCGCGAAAAGCAGGTGCCGCCGGTTATCACCATGGCCCCGGCCAAGCCGCCGGAGCAGAGCAAGCGCGTGCAGAAGGAAAAACAGGCGCCGCTGTTCGTCGACAGCGCGGTGGAAGGGACCTTGCCGCCGATCTCGATCCTCGATCCTGCCGAAAAGAAACAACTCAATTATTCCCCCGAATCCCTGGCGGCCGTCGGTCACCTGCTGGAGATCAAGCTCAAGGAGTTCGGTGTCGAGGTGTCGGTGGATTCGATCCATCCGGGTCCGGTCATTACCCGTTACGAAATCCAGCCGGCCGCCGGCGTCAAGGTCAGCCGTATCGCCAACCTCGCGAAGGACCTGGCGCGCTCCCTGGCGGTCACCAGCGTGCGGGTGGTGGAAGTGATCCCGGGCAAGACCACCGTGGGCATCGAGATCCCCAACGAGGATCGCCAGATCGTGCGCTTCTCCGAGGTGCTCTCGACCCCCGAGTACGACAATCACAAGTCACCGGTCACCCTGGCCCTGGGCCACGACATCGGTGGCAAGCCGGTCATCACCGACCTGGCGAAGATGCCTCACCTGCTGGTAGCCGGTACCACCGGTTCGGGTAAGTCGGTGGGGGTGAACGCGATGATCCTGTCGATCCTGTTCAAGTCCGGCCCGGAAGACGCCAAGCTGATCATGATCGACCCGAAGATGCTCGAATTGTCGATCTACGAAGGCATCCCGCACCTGCTGTGCCCGGTGGTCACCGACATGAAGGACGCGGCCAACGCCCTGCGCTGGAGCGTTGCCGAGATGGAGCGCCGCTACAAGCTGATGGCGAAGATGGGCGTGCGCAACCTGTCGGGCTTCAACGCCAAGGTCAAGGAGGCCGAGGAAGCCGGCACGCCGTTGAGCGACCCGCTGTACCACCGCGAAAGCATCCACGACGAAGCGCCGCTGTTGCACAAGCTGCCGACCATCGTGGTGGTGGTGGACGAATTCGCCGACATGATGATGATCGTCGGCAAGAAGGTCGAAGAACTGATCGCCCGTATCGCCCAGAAAGCCCGTGCGGCCGGTATTCACCTGATCCTCGCCACCCAACGGCCGTCGGTAGATGTGATCACCGGTCTGATCAAGGCCAACATCCCGACCCGCATGGCGTTCCAGGTGTCGAGCAAGATCGACTCGCGGACCATCATCGACCAGGGCGGCGCCGAGCAATTGCTCGGCCACGGTGACATGCTCTACATGCCGCCCGGCACCAGCCTGCCGATCCGTGTCCACGGTGCGTTCGTCTCCGATGACGAAGTGCACCGCGTGGTCGAAGCCTGGAAGTTGCGTGGCGCGCCTGAATACAACGACGACATCCTCAACGGTGTCGAAGAGGCCGGCAGCGGTTTCGAGGGCAGCAGTGGCGGCGGTGACGACGATGCCGAGACCGATGCGCTCTATGACGAAGCGGTGCAGTTCGTCCTGGAGAGTCGCCGTGCCTCGATTTCCGCCGTACAGCGCAAGCTGAAGATCGGCTACAACCGCGCCGCACGCATGATCGAGGCCATGGAAATGGCCGGGGTCGTGACGGCCATGAACACCAACGGCTCGCGCGAAGTGCTGGCGCCGGGCCCGATGCGCGACTGACAACCCGGGCGGCGTGATGACGCGCCGCTCGCCCCCCACGAATTCATGAGGACTCCCATGCGCCTGATTCGCATGCTGTTGTTGCCCGTATTGGCTTTGTCTACCTTGTCGGCCCATGCCGGCGAGAAAGATGTGGCCCGCCTGACCCAGTTGCTGGGCGGCTCCCAGACCCTGACTGCGCGTTTCTCCCAGCTGACCCTCGACGGCAGCGGCACCCAGTTGCAGGAAACCGCTGGCGACATGGCCCTGCAGCGCCCTGGCCTGTTCTACTGGCACACCGATGCACCCGCCGAACAGCTGATGGTGTCCGATGGCAAGAAAGTCTCCCTGTGGGACCCGGACCTCGAACAAGTGACCATCAAGACCCTCGACCAGCGCCTGACCCAGACGCCGGCGCTGTTGCTTTCCGGCGATATCTCGGAGATCAGCCAGAGCTTCGACATCACCTCCAAGGAGGCTGGTGGCGTGATTGACTTCACTCTCAAGCCGAAGACCAAGGACAGCCTGTTCGACAGCCTGCGCCTGTCGTTCCGCAACGGCCTGGTCAACGACATGCAACTGATCGACAGTGTCGGCCAGCGCACCAACATCCTGTTCACAGGGGTCAAGGCCAACGAGCCGATCGCCGCGTCCAAGTTCAAGTTCGACATCCCCAAGGGTGCGGATGTGATCCAGGAATAACGCTGTAACCCTTGTGGGAGCGAGCCTGCTCGCGAAGGCGGCGGATCAGTTGACAATGACGTAGCTGATACACCGCTTCGCGAGCAGGCTCGCTCCCACAAGGGATCGTGGTGTTCAATTGTTCAACTGATCGGCAACAGGACCCAGCGGAGGTTGTGTAAGTAATCATGGACCTGTTTCGAAGCGCCCCGATTGCCCAGCCATTGGCCGCCCGCCTGCGGGCCACCAACCTGGATGAGTACGTCGGCCAGGAACATGTGCTCGCCCGCGGCAAGCCCCTGCGCGAAGCCCTGGAGCAGGGCGCCCTGCATTCGATGATCTTCTGGGGCCCGCCGGGGGTCGGCAAGACCACCCTGGCGCGGTTGCTGGCGGAAGTCTCGGACGCGCATTTCGAAACGGTGTCGGCCGTGCTGGCCGGGGTCAAGGAGATTCGCCAGGCGGTGGAAATCGCCAAGCAGCAGGCCGGCCAGTACGGCAAGCGCACCATCCTGTTCGTCGATGAAGTGCATCGCTTCAACAAGTCGCAGCAGGACGCCTTCTTGCCCTATGTCGAAGACGGCACGCTGATTTTCATCGGTGCCACCACCGAGAACCCTTCGTTCGAACTCAACAACGCCTTGCTGTCCCGCGCGCGGGTCTACGTGCTCAAGAGCCTCGACGAGGCGGCGATGCGCAAGCTGGTGCATCGCGCGCTAACCGAAGAGCGCGGCCTGGGCAAGCGCCACCTGAGCCTCAGCGACGAAGGTTTCCAGATATTGTTCAGCGCTGCCGACGGCGATGGCCGGCGCCTGCTCAACCTGCTGGAAAACGCCTCGGACCTGGCCGAAGACGACAGCGAGATCGGTGTCGAGCTGCTGCAAAGCCTGCTGGGCGATACCCGGCGCCGCTTCGACAAGGGCGGCGAGGCGTTCTACGACCAGATTTCGGCGCTGCACAAGTCGGTGCGCGGCTCCAACCCGGACGGCGCGTTGTACTGGTTTGCGCGAATGATCGATGGCGGTTGTGATCCGCTGTACCTCGCACGCCGTGTAGTACGCATGGCCAGCGAAGACATCGGTAATGCCGATCCGCGCGCGCTGAGCCTGTGCCTGGCAGCCTGGGACGTGCAGGAACGCCTCGGCAGTCCGGAAGGCGAGCTCGCCGTGGCCCAGGCCATTACCTACCTGGCCTGCGCGCCGAAAAGCAACGCCGTCTACATGGGCTTCAAGGCGGCGATGCGCAGCGCCGCCGAGCACGGCTCCCTCGAAGTGCCGTTGCACCTGCGCAACGCGCCGACCAAGCTCATGAAACAGTTGGGCTACGGCGAGGAATACCGTTACGCCCATGACGAGCCTGACGCTTACGCCGCCGGCGAAGACTATTTTCCCGAGGAACTCGACCCCCAACGGTTCTATCAGCCGGTGCCCCGTGGCCTGGAGCTGAAGATCGGCGAGAAGCTCAACCACTTGGCGCAATTGGACCGATTGAGTCCACGGCAGCGGAGAAAACCGTGATCCCCTTGATTCTTGCAGTCTCCGCCGGCGGCGTTGCCGGTACGTTGTTGCGTTTCGCCACGGGCAACTGGATCAGTGCAAATTGGCCGCGGCACTTCTATACCGCGACGCTGGCCGTTAATATCGTGGGCTGTCTGCTGATCGGCGTTCTTTACGGCCTGTTCCTGATTCGCCCCGAAGTGCCCATCGAGGTGCGCGCGGGGTTGATGGTCGGCTTTCTTGGCGGCCTGACGACTTTTTCATCCTTTTCACTGGATACGGTGCGCCTGCTGGAAAGCGGGCAGGTGCCGCTGGCCCTGGGCTATGCGGCCATCAGCGTGTTCGGCGGGCTGCTCGCCACCTGGGCCGGCCTGTCCCTGACCAAACTTTGATAACGAGAGACCGACATGCTCGATTCCAAACTGTTACGTAGCAACCTTCAGGACGTAGCGGACCGCCTGGCATCCCGTGGCTTTGCCCTGGATGTCGCGCGCATCGAAGCGCTGGAAGAACAGCGCAAGACCGTCCAGACCCGCACCGAAGCCCTGCAGGCTGAACGTAACGCGCGCTCCAAGTCCATCGGTCAGGCCAAGCAGCGCGGCGAAGACATCGCGCCGCTGATGGCCGATGTCGAGCGCATGGCGGGCGAGTTGAGTGCCGGCAAGACCGAACTGGACGCGATCCAGAGCGAGCTGGATTCGATCCTGCTGGGCATCCCGAACCTGCCTCACGAATCGGTGCCGGTGGGTGAAGACGAAGACGGCAACGTCGAAGTACGTCGCTGGGGCACGCCGAAAGCCTTTGATTTTCCGGTGCAGGACCACGTCGCCCTGGGCGAGAAATTCGGTTGGCTGGACTTCGAAACCGCCGCCAAGCTGTCGGGCGCGCGTTTCGCCCTGCTGCGCGGGCCGATCGCCCGTCTGCATCGCGCACTGGCGCAGTTCATGATCAACCTGCACGTCACCGAGCACGGCTACGAAGAGGCCTACACACCTTACCTGGTCCAGGCACCGGCACTGCAAGGCACCGGTCAGTTGCCGAAGTTCGAGGAAGACCTGTTCAAGATCGCTCGCGACGGCGAAGCCGATCTGTACCTGATCCCGACCGCCGAAGTCTCGCTGACCAACATCGTTGCCGGCGAAATCGTCGATGCCAGGCAACTGCCGATCAAGTTTGTCGCCCACACGCCGTGCTTCCGCAGTGAAGCCGGCGCATCGGGCCGTGACACTCGCGGCATGATCCGCCAGCACCAGTTCGACAAGGTCGAGATGGTGCAGATCGTCGAGCCGTCGAAATCCATGGAAGCCCTGGAAAGCCTGACCGCCAACGCCGAGAAGGTCCTGCAACTGCTCGAGCTGCCGTATCGCACCCTGGCGCTGTGCACCGGCGACATGGGCTTCAGCGCGGTCAAGACTTACGATCTGGAAGTCTGGATCCCGAGCCAGGACAAGTACCGCGAGATTTCGTCGTGCTCCAACTGCGGTGATTTCCAGGCCCGCCGCATGCAGGCGCGTTTCCGCAACCCGGAAACCGGCAAGCCGGAACTGGTCCATACCCTCAACGGCTCCGGCCTGGCGGTGGGTCGTACGCTGGTCGCGGTGTTGGAAAACTATCAGCAGGCCGACGGTTCGATCCGGGTGCCTGAAGTGCTGAAGCCGTACATGGGCGGCATTGAGGTCATCGGCTAAATGGACTATCTGCCACTGTTCCACAACCTGCGCGGCAGCCGCGTGCTGGTGGTCGGCGGCGGCGAGATTGCCCTGCGCAAGTCTCGCCTGCTGGCGGATGCCGGTGCCCTGCTGCGGGTGGTCGCACCCGACATCGAACCGCAGTTGCGGGAACTGGTCAGTGGCAGCGGCGGCGAATGCGTGCTGCGTGGCTACGTCGAAGCGGATATGGACGGCTGCGGCCTGGTCATTGCCGCCACCGACGACGAGCCGCTCAATGCCCAGGTTTCGGCCGACGCCCATAAGCGCTGCGTGCCGGTCAACGTGGTGGACGCGCCCGCGCTGTGCAGCGTGATCTTCCCGGCGATCGTCGACCGCTCGCCGCTGGTTATTGCGGTGTCCAGCGGCGGCGACGCGCCGGTGCTGGCACGGCTGATCCGCGCCAAGCTGGAAACCTGGATTCCATCGACCTACGGGCAACTGGCCGGCCTGGCGGCGCGCTTTCGCAATCAGGTCAAGCAACTGTTTCCCGATGTGCAGCAACGGCGGGCATTCTGGGAAGAGGTTTTCCAGGGCCCGATCGCCGACCGTCAACTGGCCGGGCAGGGCGCCGAGGCCGAGCGGCTGCTGCGCGAGAAGATCGACGGCCAGGCGCCAAACGCGCCGGGCGAAGTCTATCTGGTAGGCGCGGGGCCGGGTGACCCGGACCTGCTGACCTTCCGCGCGTTGCGCCTGATGCAGCAGGCGGACGTGGTGCTTTACGACCGTCTGGTGGCCCCGGCGATCCTCGAGCTGTGCCGGCGCGACGCCGAGCGGGTTTACGTCGGCAAGCGCCGGTCCGAGCACGCGGTCCCCCAGGACCAGATCAACCAGCAATTGGTCGACCTGGCCCGGCAGGGCAAGCGTGTGGTGCGGTTGAAGGGCGGCGATCCGTTCATCTTCGGTCGTGGCGGCGAAGAAATCGAAGAACTGGCGGCCCATGGCATCCCGTTCCAGGTGGTCCCGGGCATTACGGCGGCCAGTGGTTGCGCGGCTTACGCCGGGATCCCGCTGACCCATCGCGACTACGCCCAGTCGGTGCGTTTCATCACCGGCCATCTCAAGGACGGCAGCAGCGATCTGCCCTGGGCGGACCTGGTATCGCCAGCGCAGACGCTGGTGTTCTACATGGGCCTGGTGGGGCTGCCGGTGATTTGCAACGAATTGATCAAGCACGGTCGCGCGGCGGACACGCCAGCGGCGCTCATCCAGCAAGGCACGACTTCAAACCAGCGGGTGTTTACCGGTACCTTGGCGGACCTACCGCGGCTGGTGGCCGAGCACGAGGTGCATGCGCCGACACTGGTGATCGTCGGGGAAGTGGTGCAGTTGCGCGAGAAGCTGGCTTGGTTTGAAGGGGCTCAGGGGCAGGTCTGAAGACCGCGCCGCGCCCTTCGCGAGCAGGCTCGCTCCCACAGGGATGAGTGTAACCATTGTGTTTCAACACTGATCAACTGTGGGAGCGAGCCTGCTCGCGAAGAGGCCCTCAACGATTACACAGATTCCAGATCAATCCCGCGCTCCGCGCCAGATCCCTTTCCCACCCAACCTCCCTCGATCATGCGCCACCATGAAGTCCTGCTTCGGCCCCTTGGGCACGATCCCATTGGGGTTGATGGTCTTGTGGCTGCCGTAGTAATGCCCCTGGATATGGGTGAAATCCACTGTCTCGGCAATGCCCGGCCACTGATACATCTCCCGCAGCCAGTTCGACAGGTTCGGATAATCGGCGATGCGTCGCAGGTTGCATTTGAAGTGACCGAAGTACACCGCGTCGAAACGGATCATCGTCGTGAACAAGCGGATGTCGGCCTCGGTCAGGTACTCGCCAGCCAGGTAGCGGCGGGTGTCCAGCAGGGCTTCCAGACGGTCCAGCTCGGCAAACAGCTGATCAAAGGCTTCTTCGTAAGCCGTCTGGGTGGTGGCGAAGCCGGCGCGGTAGACGCCGTTGTTCACCGCCGGATAGATGCGCTCGTTCAACCCATCGATTTCGCCGCGCAGGTGCTCTGGATAGAGATCCAGGTCGTTGCCAGTCAAAGCATCGAAGGCGCTGTTGAACATGCGGATGATTTCCGCTGACTCGTTGTTGACGATGCGCTGCTGCTGTTTATCCCACAGCGCGGGCACAGTGACACGGCCGGTGTAGTTCGGTGTATCGGCGGTGTAGCGCTGGTGCAGGAAGTCGAAGTGGTCGAGCTTGTCGCCCGTCGAGCCGTGAGCCTGATCGAAGGTCCAGCCGTTTTCCAGCATCAGGTAGCTGACCACTGAAACATCGATCAGCTCTTCCAGGCCCTTGAGCTTGCGCAAGATCAGCGTGCGGTGGGCCCAGGGGCAGGCGAGGGACACATAGAGATGATAACGACCGGCTTCGGCGGCGAAGCCGCTCTCGCCGGAAGGACCGGCGCTGCCGTCGGCGGTTATCCAGTGGCGGCGTTGCGCCTGTTCACGCTGGAAACTGCCGTCCTTGCTTTCATACCACTGGTCCTGCCAGCGGCCCTCGACCAACAAACCCATCTCGATCTCCTCAGCCTGGTAAACGTTGGAGAAGAGTCTATGCCGATAGGTTCGAACAAAAAGCGCAAAGGTTGGTCGCTGATGATCGACTAAATCGATCTGTTCCGCGCGTCCCAATACTGCCGGGCTTTGTCGAACGCTTCTTCGCGAGACAAACCCAGGCCGCGCAAGGCCAAAGCCATCGTGGCGATCAACGCCAGTTGCGGGTAGCTGTCCTCGACGTCGCCGCGCCAGACGGCTTTCATATGCTCAGGGTCGAGGCGCTCCGGCTTGACGTGGCGCTGCTCCGACAGGCGTGGCCATTCTTCGTCCCAACTGGCGCCACCGGTGGTGCCGTACAGATGGCTGTCAGCGTCCGGATTGATTTCGATCTCGCCGCCGTCGCCCTTGATCACGATGGCGGTGTCGCCCAGCAACCCGCTGGCCTCGCGATGCACGGCCTGGTAGCCAGGATGGAAGATGCTTTGCAGACCGCAACGTGCGCCCAGTGGATTGAGGATCCGCGCCAGGGAATGGATCGGCGAGCGCAGGCCGAGGGTGTTGCGCAGGTCGATCATCCGTTGCATCTGCGGTGCCCAGTCCACCAGCGGCATGAAGGCCAGGCCGCCGGTGTCCAGCGCCGTGCCGACCTGTTGCCAGTCGCGGCACAAGGGAATATCCAGCAAACCCAGCAACTGTTCGGTGTAGAGCCGACCCGCCGTGTGGGCACCGCCGCCGTGCATGAAGATCCGCACGCCGTTCTGTCCCAGGCATTTGGCCGCCAGCAGATACCACGGCAGGTGGCGCTTCTTCCCGGCGTAGGTCGGCCAGTCGAGGTCTACCGCCAGTTGTGGAACCACCAGGCGTTGACGCAGGGCGTCGGTGAAGCCGGCCATTTCCTCGGCGCTTTCTTCCTTGTGCCGCAACAGCATCAGGAAGGCGCCGAGCTGGGTCTCTTCGACCTGCTCATCAAGCACCATGCCCATGGCCTCGCGGGCTTCTTCACGGGTGAGGTTGCGGGCGCCACGCTTGCCTTTGCCAAGGATGCGCACGAATTGGGCGAACGGATGTTCGGCCGGGGTCTCGAGGGTCAGCGAAGGAAAGTCGGTCATAAGCAATTCGTCGGTTTGGGCAGGCCCGCCAGCTTGGCGGCGAGTTTGGCGGGAGTGCCTTTGAACAATCGGTTCAGGTGCAGGCTGTTGCCCTTGTCCGCGCCGAGTTTCAGCGCGGTGTACTTGATCAGCGGCCGAGTGGCGGGGGACAGCTGGAATTCATCGTGGAAGGCCCGGAGCAGTTCGAGGATTTCCCAGTGCTCGGGGCTCAGCTCGATGTCTTCGGCGGCGGCCAGGGCTGTGGCCACTTCCGTTGACCAGTCATTGAGATCGGCCAGGTAGCCGTCCTTGTCCAGCGCGATGCTGCGCGCGCCCACGGTCAGCACGTTCATAGCCAGGAGTTGACCTTGTCATGCTCGATTGAAAGCTCGACGAAGGCCGGATAATCGATGGCTTCGGCCCAGTCCGGAATGTCCAGGGCACGGCCCTGGGCGTCTTCGGCAAGGACGAACACCTTGCGAGCGGCGGCCTGGAGTGCAGCGAACGGTTCGGTGCCAGGTTGCAGCGCGTAAGTCGCGTCGCCGCACAGCAGCAGCGCATCCTGGCTCCCCAGTATCCGCAGGCAACGGGCGAGGCGGTTATCACCGAACGGCGAGTGGGACAACACATGCAAAGTCGACATCACAGGGTGATCACCTGGTCGTAACGGTCAATGAGCGCGGCGATGTCCGCTGCGCCCAGCACTTTCAAAGCGTCCAGTGCCAGGGCATCGGTGGCGATGCCACGCTCGGCGGCGCTGTCGGCGCAGACAAACAGGTCTTCGACCCCGAACATCGGCAATGCCTGCAAATTGGCGCTCAGGTCTTTTTGCTGGAGGGCCTTGGCGTTTTGCCCGGCGCTGAGCTGGAACACGCCGTCATCGAGAAACAGCAGGCCAATGGGCAGGTCGAACGCACCGCCGGCCAGCACGATGTCCAACGCTTCCCGGGCTCCGGGGCCAGACCACGGAGACTGACGGCTGATGAGCAATAACGACTTGGCCATCATGCGCCTCCAAAACAGATCAAGCGGTCGGCGTCCTGGATCGCATCGTGCAGCTGACCCAGTCCGGAAAGGGCCCAAGGCGCTTCGACGCTGATTGCCGAACGCTGATAGCGCTGGGCCTCTTCAGCGTTGAGCACACCACGGCGCAACGCCGCCGCGATGCAGACGACGCCGTCGAGCTGATGGTCGCTGACGAAGGTTCGCCATTGCCGGGGCAGATCCTGCTCATCCTGAGGCGTGACGATGCTGTTATCGGCGTTGTAGACGCCGTCCTGGTAGAAAAACAGCCGCACGATCTCATGCCCACCGGCCAGCGCGGCTTGCGCAAACAGCAAGGCGCGGCGCGAGGAGGGCGCATGGGCGGCGGAAAACAGCGCGATGGCGAACTTCATGACAGACCCGATCCGTAAAACTGCGGCCATGATAAAGCTTTATGGGCGTCGGGGCGATTCTCGGAACGGCTGGAGCTTTCGTGGCGAGGGAGCTTGCTCCCGCTGGGCTGCGAAGCGGCCCCTGGATCGTGCAACTCGGTGTGTCAGGTGAGTTGAGTCGCCTTTTTGGGCCTGCTGCGCAGGCCAGCGGGAGCAAGCTCCCTCGCCACGGGGTTCACTTCAGTCCATGAGACCATGTAACTGGCAGTACTCAGCCCACTCCATTCCCGCCATCTCCGCGACTTCCCTGTGCACTTCCATGCGCTGGGCCTGGTAGTCCTCGGCGGAGGCCGCCGTCAGCGACAGCGTCAGCTCCCAGGCAAACAGACCCAGGCGCTCGGCCTCGGCTTCGAACGCCTCATGCAAGCGCTCGGCGCGATACTGCGCAGCGGTTTCGCCCTTGGCCTGGGCCAGCAGGGGGTTGAGGTTGTCCAGCTCGACGCGCAACTGCGGGCGTTCGTCGAGAAAGATCTCCAGGGCTCGTTCGTGCTGCTGTCCGGTTGCCGCCATGGTTGCTCCTTGAGTCAATGTCCCGACAGGTTGCGTGAATCGATAGCTGTTGTCGCGGGCAAATTTCAGTAAAGCCGCACGTAGGCGCGGATCGCAGTGCTAAAGTCGGTTTTTTTCTCGATGAGTGAACACGATGCGAATGCTGATGGTGGCCGTGGCCGCAACCCTGCTGGCCGGCTGCGCGGGTTCGGCGATGGAACAGGCCCGGACCCAAGCTCCCTACAAGACCCTGGCCTCCGACAAGCCGGAGCAGAATGTCGCCCAATGCGTGAAGTTCGCCTGGGAAGACGAAGCGGTGTTCGGCGTCGATGCCGGTGCCTACCTGCAACCCGGCAAGCAGGGTGGCTCGACGGTGTACACCCGCTCGGCCGAATCGTTTGTCGATATACAAGCCAGTGCCACCGGCACGGCGTTGAACTACTACGCCAAACAGGATGATTTTGTCGCCAAGCGCCGGTTGGCGGCGTTGGCGACTTGCCTCTGAACACCTGATCCTGGTGTGGGAGCGAGCCTGCTCGCGAAAGCCGTTTATCTTCTTGCATAGCATTTGACTGACCCACCGCTTTCGCGAGCAGGCTCGCTCCCACAAGGATGTCCCACAGGGTATGGTGGTCAGTCGGCGTTCGGCAGGCGTTTCTGGAAAAAGAAACGCTGATGCCCCGGCGGGTAGTCGTCGATCTGCCCGCACTCGGTGAAACCATGCCGGCGGTAGAAGTCCGGCGCCTGGAAGTCGAAGGTGTCGAGCCAGATACCTACGCAATCCTTCTCCCTGGCCAGCTGTTCGGCCATCCGCATCAGTTGCGAACCCGTGCCTTGGCCCCGGGCCTGTTCAGGCACTACCAGTAGTTCGATATAGAGCCAACGAAAAAATACTCGGCCGTAGAGTCCGCCGACGATTTCGCCGTGCTCGTCCCGCACCAGCCAGGCGACCAGTTCCGGCGCGCTTCCACCGGTCTGAGCCGTGTTATAGGCGCGTAGTGGCGCGAGGATGGCCTGGCGTTGTTCATCGGTTGGAGCGTCCGTGCGTTCGATTCGCAGCGTCATCGGCGATGTCCTTGTGCGAGGATGATCAAGCACACGAGCCTACAGTAAACAGGCATATTGTTTAAACCGAGCCATACTCGTGTGTGCTTTTGAAGCGATCCCGACCCTAAAACAAGAAGAGACCGACTCATGAAGTTCGAATCCCTGGCCCGGACCCTCATCGCCACTTCGCTCTCCCTTTGCTGCCTGACTGCCCACGCTGCGTCCCAGGCCCCGGTTGCCGCCGAGAACGGCATGGTCGTCACCGCCCAGCACCTGGCGACCCACGTCGGCGTCGACGTGCTCAAGAACGGTGGCAACGCGGTGGATGCGGCAGTCGCGGTGGGCTACGCCCTGGCGGTGGTCTACCCGGCGGCGGGCAACCTTGGCGGTGGCGGCTTCATGACGCTGCAGATGGCGGATGGCCGCAAGACATTCCTGGATTTCCGCGAAAAAGCGCCATTGGCCGCCACCGCCGACATGTACCTGGACAAGGACGGCAACGTCATTCCCGAGCTCAGCACCCGCGGCCACCTGGCGGTAGGCGTGCCCGGCACGGTGTCCGGCATGGAGCTGGCGCTGAAGAAATACGGCAGCAAGCCCCGGGAGGAACTGATCGCCCCGGCGATCAGGTTCGCCGAGGAGGGTTTTGTCCTTGATCAAGGTGATGTCGACCTGCTGGAGACCGCCACGGACGTGTTTAAAAAGGACATGCGCGATTCCGGCGCGATCTTCCTGCACAACGGCGAGCCGATGCAGGCCGGCCAGAAACTGGTGCAGAAAGACCTCGCCAGGACCCTGCGGGAAATTTCCGCCAAAGGCGCCGACGGCTTCTACAAAGGCTGGGTGGCCGACGCCCTGGTGACTTCCAGCCAGGCCAACAAGGGCATCATCACCCAGGCCGACCTGGACAAATACAAGACCCGCGAGCTGGCCCCGGTGGAATGCGACTATCGCGGTTATCACATCATTTCCGCACCACCGCCCAGTTCCGGTGGTGTGGTGCTGTGCCAGATCATGAATATCCTCGACGGGTATCCGATGAAAGACCTGGGCTTCCATTCGGCCCAGGGCATGCACTACCAGATCGAAGCCATGCGTCACGCCTATGTCGATCGCAACAGCTACCTGGGCGACCCGGACTTTGTGCAGAACCCCATCGACCATCTGCTGGACAAGAACTATGCGGCAAAACTGCGCGCCGCGATCGAGCCGCAAAAGGCCGGCGATTCGCACAAGATCAAACCCGGCGTGGCGCCTCACGAGGGCAGCAACACCACCCACTATTCGATCGTCGACCAATGGGGCAACGCCGTCTCTGTCACCTACACCCTCAACGACTGGTTCGGCGCCGGCGTGATGGCGAGCAAGACCGGGGTGATCCTCAACGATGAAATGGACGATTTCACCGCCAAGGTCGGCGTGCCCAACATGTACGGCCTGGTACAGGGCGAGGCCAACGCCATCGCACCGGGCAAGGCGCCGCTGTCGTCCATGAGCCCGACCATCGTCACCAAGGACGGCAAGACCGTGATGGTCGTCGGCACGCCGGGCGGCAGCCGCATCATTACCGCGACCCTGCTGACCATCCTCAATGTGATCGACTACGGCATGAACCTGCAGGAAGCGGTCGACGCGCCGCGCTTCCACCAGCAGTGGATGCCGGAGGAGACCAACCTGGAAACCTTCGCCGCCAGCCCCGATACGCTCAAGCTGCTGGAAAGCTGGGGCCACAAGTTCGCCGGCCCGCAGGACCCCAACCACATCGCCGCGATCCTGGTGGGCGCGCCGTCACTGGGTGGCAAACCCGTGGGCAAGAATCGTTTCTACGGTGCCAACGATCCGCGCCGCAACACCGGGTTATCGTTGGGCTACTGAGCGCTCGGAGAGGCAAGCATGAGCAGCGCATTGCTGATTATCGACGTCCAGGCCGGGCTGTGCACGGGCGAAGAGGAATGCTTCGACAGCCCACGCCTGCTCGGCACCATCAACGACCTCAGTGCCAGGGCTCGGGCTGTCGGCTTGCCGGTGATCCTGGTCCAGCACGAAGAACTTGAGGGCTCGTTGGCTTATGGCAGTGCCGCCTGGCAATTGGCCGATGGCCTGCTCACCGCCGCGGATGACTTGCGGGTGCGCAAGACCACGGCGGACGCGTTCTACCAGACCGACCTGCTGGCGCTGTTGCAGGCCAGAAGTATTGACCGCGTGGTGATCTGCGGGCTGCAGACCGATCACTGCATCAATGCCACCGTGCGCCAGGCCCATGCCCTGGGGTACGAAGTGGTGTTGGCCGCCGATGCGCATTCGACGGTGGACAATGGCAGCCTGTCGGCCGAGCAGATCATTGCCGATCACAACCAGCGACTGGGGCGGCTGAGCAGCGCGGTGTCGCGCATTGATGTGGTACGGGCCGCCGGGATTCGCCTGTAGCCGATACTCACTGCCTGGCCTGAGGAGCAGGCCGGGCTGGCACTCCAGTGCGCAGTGACCGCAAGATTTTCAGGCCCGCTTCGCAGGCCAGCGGGAGCAAGCTCCCTCGCCACAAGGGCCGTCGTTTTATGGATTACGCGATCAGCATAGCAGCGCGAGCATTGGCGGCAGGCGATCCAGTAGCGGCGCTCAATCGCATCGCCTTGCGCACCGATGCCCCGGCCCTCGCGCTGCGCGGCATCGCCATGGCGCAGCTGGGGGATCTGGACAAAGCCAGGAGCCTGATGCGCCGGGCAAGTACGGCGTTCGGGTCCAAGGCGGCCGTGGCGCGGGCACGGTGTATCGTGGCGGAGGGCGAAATCGCCTTGGCTTCCCGTGACCTGGCGTGGCCCATGAAGCGCCTCGACGCCGCGCGGGCGGTACTCGAAGCCTGCGGTGACCGAGCGAACGTCGGTCACGCTCATGCGATCGAAATCCGCCGCCTGCTGTTGCTCGGTCACCTTGGCGAGGCCGAGGGCAAGCTTGCTGATCTGAATCTTTCCAGCTTGCCTGTGGCGTCTCGAGCCGCTTGTGAACTGGTGGCGGCGGGGATCGCCATGCGGCGCCTGCAAGCGCAAACCGCTCACGCCGCTCTGGAAAGGGCCGGCCAGGCCGCACGGCAAACGGGCATCAGCGCGCTGAACGCCGAAATCGAAAGCGCCTGGCGCATGCTGAGCTCACCGGCGGCGCGTCTGATCAGCCGGAACGAAGAGCGCTTGCTGATTCTTGAAGAGGTACAGGTGCTGCTGGCCGGTGCGGCGCTGGTAGTAGATGCATGCCGGTATGGCGTCAGTAGCGCTGGCAGCCAGGTTTCCCTCGCCCGGCGCCCGGTGTTGTTCGCCCTGGCCCGCGGGCTGGCCCAAGCCTGGCCGGGCGATGCATCGAGGGAAGCGCTCATGGCCGAGGCCTTCGGCTTGAAACTGACGGATGAGTCCCACCGCGCCCGGCTGCGGGTCGAGATGGGGCGGTTGCGGGTGGCGCTGCGGTCATTGGCCGAGGTGAAGGCAACCCGGCGCGGTTTTATCCTGATTCCCAGTCAGGCCGACGAGGTCGTGGTGCTGGCGCGCGTCATCGAAGAACCTCACGGCGCGGTGCTGGCGCTGCTTGCCGATGGCGAAACCTGGTCCAGTTCGGCCCTGGCGCTTGCCTTGGGCAACAGCCAGCGCAGCGTGCAGCGGGCCTTGGAAACCCTCGCCGCCTGCGGCAAGGCGCAAGCGTTCGGTCGTGCCAGGGCCCGGCGCTGGATGGCGCCAACGATGCCTGGATTCGCGACGGCATTGTTACTCACTGCGTTGCCAGTGGCTGGTTAGGATGCAATCACACCCCACTGATGAGGCGAGTGAAATGAAACGTTCAGAAGCACAGATCCTGCGTGAGTACGGCCCTTTTCCGGGCGTCGAGTGTGTCCACGGCGTAAGCCATGACGGCGAGCGCGTCTGGTTCGCCTCAGGCGAAAAGCTCCACGCACTTGATCCCGCCAGTGGCCAGACCGTGCACTCGCTCGACGTGCCGGCGAACGCTGGCACGGCGTTCGACGGTGAGCACCTGTTCCAGATTGCTGGCGACAGCATCCGCAAGATCGATCCACGCACCGGCGAGGTACTGGCGACGATTCCGGCGCCCAACAGCGGTGATGATTCAGGGTTGGCATGGGCCGAAGGATCGCTCTGGGTCGGCCAGTACAAGGCGCGCAAAATCCTCCAGATCGACCCGGCCGACGGAAAAGTCCTGCGCACCATTAAATCCAATCGCTTCGTCACGGGCGTGACCTGGGTCGACGGAGAGCTTTGGCACGGGACGTGGGAAAACGACGAGAGTGATCTGCGGCGTATTGATCCGCAGACAGCACAAGTGCTGGAAAGCGTGACGATGCCGCCCGGGACCGGTGTGTCGGGGCTGGAATCCGATGGGGCCGAACGGTTCTTCTGTGGCGGCGGTGGCAGCGGGAAGGTGAGGGCGGTGCGTCGGCCGGCGTGAGGACGCCAGGCTCGCATAAACCTCCGTGGATACCCGTCCGTTACATCACGGGGCGCCAAGCACCATTGTCCAATACACTCCGGCATCGCTGCGCGAGTCACTGGCCGACGCCGCACCGACCTGGGTGAACATCGGGTTCATCAGGTTGGCGCAATGCCCGGGGCTGGCGAGCCAGTCGTGCATGGCCTGGCTTGGCGAACGTTGTCCGGCGGCAATGTTCTCGCCGAGTTTGCGTCCGCGAAAACCGGCGCTTCTGGCCCGCTCGGATGTGGAGCGACCGTCCGGGTCGCGATGGGCAAAATAGTTGCCCCGGGCCATCGACCGACTGTGGCCCTGGGCAGCGCTTCCCAGCGCGGCGTTCCAGCTCAGCGGCCGAGCCGCCGCAAAGCGCTGGCGCCCGCACATGCGGGGCTTGGCCCTGGCGGCATTGACCTGGGCGAGCAGCGTTTTGTCCGGCGCGCCAATGTCGCGCGTGTCGCTGATCCGCGTTCCGCCCATGGGTTGAGCGAGCACCACGCGCCATTCATCCCCGACCCGATTGACGCCAATGTCGGCGAACTGGCTGTCCAGCAGCGCTGCGCAATGCTCGTCTGCCAGCCTCTCGAACGCTTCTTCGGCGTCCCGCGCATCGGTCAGGCGAATGCTGCGCACTGACCGGGCCTGATAGCCGGATCTGCTCAGGGTTTCGCGCAAGCCACCGCTGAAGCCGATGGGCAAGGCCAGGCTGGAGCGCAACACCAAAGGTTGGGCAGCACGCACTGTTTGCCATTCACAGCGGTGGGGCTGGCTGCGGTATTCGTTGATGGCGCTCACCAGTTGTCCTTCGCCTCGGGCGTGAGCCGGGCTGGGGAACAACGGAAACAGGATCGTGAGGCACAGCGCAGCGAAACGGCGAGAGCGAACGAGGTGGCGCATGGATGGACAGCTCTGGAAGGGAATTGCCTGAGCGCCGGGAGACGGCGCCAATCAGCCCGAAACGCTTCGTTCAGGGCTGGGGTAGGACTGTGGCTTTTGAAACTAGTTTCAGGCGCACCCAGACATAAACGCCTGACCGCACATTGCTTTTGTGGCGAGGGAGCTTGCTCCCGCTGGCCTGCGAAGCAGGCCCAAGAAATTCGCGACTGCGTCGCAGCCGAGCGGGAGCAAGCTCCCTCGCCACAAAAGAGCGTTCAGTCAGTTCAATTGCGTGCAGCCACCGGCGCCTTGACCCGCTCAGCCTTGCGCCAGGTCAGCAACACAATACCCGTCACCACGATCGCGCCGCCGAGCACCTGGCCCGGGTTGAGCATCTGGTCCAGCACCAGCCAGCCAATCAGCAGGGTCGCCAGCGGTTCGATGTTCATCACCGGGGCATTGCGTGGCATGTCCAGGCGTGGCACGCACATGAACAACACGATGAACCCGGTGCCGTAAAGCACCACCAGGGTGGCGAGCGCGAGCCAGCCGGTGTTGCTGGCGGGCAGGTCGAGGCCGCCGGGCAGGGCGCCGGTCAGGCCCGCGAGGTTGACGCTGCTGAACACAATGAAAATCGTCAGCAGGCTGCGCACCGAGCCGCGCACCTGGGACAGCTTGTGATCGGTGATCCACAACGCGCAAGCGAACACGCACGCGGCGCAGAATGCCAGGCCAACCCCCACCAGCCATTGCGGGCCGACATCCGCCTGCGACGATAACCGCGCCGGCACTTCCAGTACGAACACCAGGCCCACCAGGATCATCCCCATCAACATCGCCGTACGCGCAGTGGGGCGCGGCCCGCCGAGGGCCCAGGTCAGCAGCGCCAGCAGGATCGGGAACACGTTACCCACCAACAGCGCCAGCGCCACCGGCACTCGCGCCACGGCCGAATACAGGCACAGGCTCTGGGCGCCGATCAACAGGCCCAACACCAACTGCCAGCGCCAGGCCCCGGCGGGCAGGCGCAGGCTCTGGCGTTGCCACAAGACCATCGCCGCCAGCACCAGCAACGTCCCGCCCGAGCGCAGCAGGATCGCCAGCAGCACGCCGGCACCGTCATCGAACGCCGCCCGCGCGGCGACGTGGTTACCGGCAAAAGCGCAGCCCATGCAGAGCAGGATGAGCACAGCGACAGGGCGGGAAAAAGGAATAGGAACATCGGCGGCAACGGTGGGGCGGGTCATGGCAGCAATCTCAAAGGTGTACCACCGCAGCAGCGAGGCTTCGGTGGTTTATTTTTTAGTTATAGGTTGTCGTACAACAAGGAAGATTTGTACCGGATCCAGCAGAGAGAGACAAGCGCCGGCTCCCGCCCGTCAACCCGTTCTCCCCAGATGTTCACAGCTCACCCGTGGCGAGGGAGCCTGCTCCCGCTCGGCTGCAAAGCAGCCGCCAGCTCCACCAGCTCAACCAATCCAGAGACTGGCGTACATCCCCCAGCGATTTGCTGTACAACATCTGACCGCTGTGTTGTTTCCGGCACCGATCCCCCTGAGTTTCCCGCGGAGCAACCCATGCGCCTGGCTGATTTCATTGTCGACAACATCGAACCGATCCTCCAGGCGTGGGAAGACTTCGCCAGGACCATCACCCCGGCTTCCATCGGCATGGATGCGGTAGCGCTGCGCGACCATGCCGAGCAGATGCTACGCACCATCGCCATTGATCTGCGCACCTCTCAGACCCCGGAGGAGCAGATCGCCAAATCCCAGGGCGAAGCCCCGGCGGCGGAGGCCGAGACCGCGGCGGAAACCCACGCTGTCATTCGCCAGTCTTCCGGTTTTACCGTGGAACAGATGGTCTCGGAGTACCGTGCGTTGCGCACCAGCGTGCTGGTGTTGTGGATGCCCCATGCCCAGCTGGACCAGGCGCAGGCGATGTCGGATGTGATCCGCTTCAATGAAGCCGTCGACCAGGCCCTGGCGGAATCGGTGGTCAGTTATTCCGGCGCGGTCGATGCAGCGCGCAATATCTTCCTCGGGATCCTGGGACATGATCTGCGCAGCCCGCTGGGGGCAATCCTGCTGAGTTCCGAAGTGCTCCTGCGCGCCGGCGATCTGCCTGCCAAGGCCACCAAGATTTCCTCGCGCATCTACACCAGCGTAAAACGGGCGAACAAGATTGTCGGCGACCTGCTGGACTTCACCCGTACCCAGCTGGGCGCAGGCATACCGGTACAGCGTTTCAACGGCGACCTGGTCGCGGCGTGCGAAGGCATGGTGGAAGAGGCGCGGGCCTATCATCCGGAAAGCAGCATCCTCTTCGAGCCGCACGGTCCGCTTGAAGGGCTGTTCGATCCGGCGCGGATGGAACAGGTGTTTTCCAACCTGATCGGCAATGCCGTGCAACATGGCGCGGAGGGCGCGCCGATCACGGTATCGTTGAGCCGCGAAGGGAATGAAGCCGTCATCGCGATCAACAACCAGGGCAAGCCTATCGCGAAGGACGCCATCGCCAGCATCTTCAATCCCTTGATCCGGCAACTGCGCAGCGGCGACTTGCAATACGGCCCGACGGCCGGCCTGGGACTGGGCCTCTACATCGCCTCGGCGATCGTCGCGGCTCACCAGGGGACCATCGAAGTCCACTCGAAGGCGCGCGGAGGCACCACGTTCACCGTTCGGATCCCACTCCATCCCGAGTGACAGGGCCGGGCGAGGATAATAACTTGTACGATGTCCTATCAGAGGGTAAAACAAACGTCCCCGTCCAATAATAATTTAACGGAGACGTACTATGGATGCTTCGCAACTTGCAACCGCCGATCAGGCGCGCCGGACCTTCCTCAAGAAATCCCTGGTGGTCTCGGCCGCGGCCGCGACCCTTGGCAACCTGCCCGGCCTGACCCAGGCCGAACCGCTGAGCCAGCGTTATCCGGACCCTCTGGTCAATATCCTCGACCCCAGCTTCATGGACCTGCGCATCTTCAACGCCAGCGTGGAAAAACTCGCCAGCGGCCTGCGCTGGGCCGAAGGGCCGGTGTGGATCGGCGACGGTCGGTATCTGCTGGTCAGTGACATCCCCAACAACCGCATCGTGCGTTGGGACGAAGTCACCGGTGGGCTGTCGGTGTATCGGGAGAATTCGAACTTCTCCAACGGCATGTGCCGTGATCGCCAGGGGCGTTTGCTGGTCTGTGAAGGCTCGACCACGTCGACCGAAGGGCGGCGTATCACCCGCACCGAACACAACGGCACGATCACTGTGCTGGCCGATCGTTTCGACGGCAAACCGTTGAACTCGCCCAACGACATCGTTTGCAAACGGGATGGCTCGATCTGGTTCACCGACCCGCCGTTCCAGACCGGCAACAACTACGAGGGGCACAAAGTCACCCCCGAGCAGCCGCACGCGGTGTACCGCATCGACGGTGAAACCGGCAAGCTCAGCCGGGTCATCGACGACCTGGCGGGGCCGAACGGCTTGTGCTTTTCCCCGGATGAAAAAACTCTCTATGTGGTCGAAGGCCGGGCCAAGCCCAACCGCCTGGTCTGGGCAATCACGGTCAAGGATGACGGCACCTTGGGCGAGCGCCGCAAGCATATCGAAGGCCTGGATTACGCCGCCATCGACGGCATCAAGTGCGATGAGAGCGGCAACCTCTGGTGCGGCTGGGGCGGCAACGGCGACCCCAAGGCCGACCTGGAAAAACTCGACGGTGTGAGGGTGTTCAACCCCGAGGGCAAGGCCATCGGGCACATCTCCCTGCCGGAACGCTGCCCCAACATCTGTTTCGGCGGCAGGGAGGGCAACCGGTTGTTCATGGCCGGCAGCCACTCGTTGTACTCATTGTTCGTGAACACCCGTGGGGCGACGTTTGCCTGATCCAGGCCTCGCGAATAAGAATAACCGTGGCGAGGGAGCTTGCTCCCGCTCGATTGCGCAGCAATCGCAAAGCAAGCTTCCCAACCCTCAAGCCAACTTCACATTCATGGTGATCCGCGCCGTGAACACCTTCTTGCCATCCACGTCATGAATATCCACCGGCACGATCTTGTCGCCCTCGGTCTGCCAGTCCACCTCATCGCCGTTCGCCACCGCCGTCACGTCGCTCTTGGCCTTGGCCAGGTATTCCACGGTCATGCCTTTGGGGATCCACCGGGCGCCGTCGGGAATCGAGACGTTGGTCATCATCCCGGCGGCCAGCTCGGCGGCGTTGCACATGGCAATGGCATGCACGGTGCCGAGATGATTGGTGATTTCCTTGCGAAACGGTACCTGCACAGTCGCCGCGCCCTGGCGCAGCTCCGTGACCAGCGGATTGATAGTGGAGAAGTAAGGTGCCATCTGACAGGCCATTTTGCTGAACGCATCGGGACCTGCGCTGTTGAACATACCGAGAACCTGATTCATGTGAAGCCTCACTGACAAGGGATTTGCGGAACAATCTTCCGTTACAGAATATTATTCTGTGACGGAACGGTATTCTGTTGTTGGCGAATCTGTCAAGCTGCGCTCACTTCGTCATGGGCAGTCGTCTGCCTGATCCTTCAACGAACCGGTTTAAGCCCAGCATGCAAACAACGGAATTACTTGAACGTGCCTTTCCCGGCAGAAGGGCCGAGCTCAAGCGCGATATCTTCAGAAAGGCTCTGGCGCTGTTCAACGAACAGGGCATTGAGGCGACCACCATTGAAATGATCCGCACCGAATGCCAGACCAGCGTCGGCGCGATCTACCACCACTTCGGCAACAAGGAAGGCCTGGTGGCGGCGCTGTTCTTCACCGCGCTGGACGACCAGGCGCACTTGCGCGAGCAATACCTGGCCGAGGCTACGACGGCCGAACAGGGCGTGCAAGCGTTGATCTTCAGCTATGTCGATTGGGTCGACAGCCAGCCGGAATGGGCGCGTTTCCAGTATCACGCGCGTTTTGCCGTGACCAAGGGACCGTTCAAGGACGAACTCGCCAGCCGCAACAGCACGCGCAACGGCCAGCTCTGGCAGTGGCTGAGCGCGGCGGCGCAGGGCGAGGCGCTCAAGCGGTACCCGGCCGAGCTGATGTTCTCGCTGATCATCGGCGCGTCGGAAAGTTATTGCCGTGCCTGGCTGGCGGGGCGCGTGCCGACCAGCCCGAAGGCCCATCGGGAATTACTGGCGCAGGCGGCGTGGCGGTCGATCAGCGCTGATTAATCGAGCGCCGTTCGCAGCTCCACAGGTCTACCGAGGGGTGTTCCAAGGTGGGCGGTCCCAGCCAATGCGCCATGGGCTGGCAATGGCCGGCATGACACAGTTGGTAATCGCCGGCCTGGGGCGTGCGGCCCAGCTTCAAGGGTTGCAGCGGCGGCAGTTGGCGATAGTAGTGCCAACTGCCGTTTTCCAGCCGGGCATTTTCCGGAATCTCCATGCCGGCACCGTTGCCCTTGATCCTGGCTTCGCCCAGGACCAGGCCCGTTTCGGTGACACGGTAGTCTTCCTCCCAACGGATCTTCTCGATGGTGTGATCCCACGCCAAGGTGAACTCGCTGAGTTCAAGCTGCGCCCAGATCACTCCGGACAGGCCCAGGCACAAGCCGATCACGCCAAGGCCTGCCCGCTGCGACGTGCGCGCCACAGATGCTGCCCGATCAACAGCGCCCCCAGGACAAAGCCGATTTCATCGGTCAGCGGCAGCGCCACCACCAACAATGCCCCGGCGGCAAAACACATCAGCCGTTCCCAGACCGGCATCTTCTGTTGCAGGAAACCGGTGGACGCCATGCCCCACAGGCCGACCGCGAGCAAGGTCTTGATCAGCATGTACGCCGTCATCCAGAGACTGTCGCCCTGGAGCATCAGCGCCGGGTTGTAGACCGTCATGAACGGAATGACGAAGCCGGCGAGGGCGATGCGCACGGCCCAGAAGCTGATCTTCAGGCCACTCTCCCTGGCGATGGGCGCGGCGGCGAAACAGGCCAGGGCCACCGGAGGGGTCAGGTCGGCGAGGATGCCGAAATAGAACACGAACATGTGCGACACGATCAGCGGCACGCCCAGTTCCAACAGGGCTGTCGCGGCGATCGAGCTGGTGATGATGTAGTTCGGGATGGTCGGGATGCCCATGCCCAATACCAGGCAGGTAAGCATGGTCAGGATCAGCGACAGCAGCAGGTTGTCCTTGCCGATGGCCAGGATGTAACCGGCGAAAGTGGACGCCACGCCCGTCAGCGAAACCACGGCGATGATGGTGCCGACCAAGGCGCAGGCGATCCCCACCGGAACGGCGTGCCGGGCACCATCCACCAATGCATGCAGGCAGATGACCAGGGTTTCCCGCGTGCCTTGCATGAACCAGCAAGCCACCACCAGCACGCCGATCACCGCGAACACGATACCGATGCCGAGCCGGAAGAAGCCGACGCAGAGAATCCCCAGTGCTATCCAGAATGCGCAGCGCAAGGCGTAGTTCGATACTTTGAGGATGATTGCCGAGCCGAGGATCACGATGGCCGTCAGGGCCAGACCGACCATGCCGGAGAACAGCGGCGTGCGCCCGGAAAACAGCAGATAGACCAGCACTGCCAGTGGAATCAGCAGATACCAGTTTTCCTTGACCGCGCCCCAGGCACTCGGGCACTGATCCTTGGGTAGACCTCTGAGGTTCGAACGCTTGGCCTCCAGGTGCACCATCCAGAACACCGAGCCGAAATACAGGCAGGCGGGTATCAAGGCCGCCTTGGCGATTTCCACGAACGGCACGTTGATGGTCTCGGCCATGATGAACGCCACCGCACCCATGACCGGCGGCATGATCTGGCTGCCCATGCTCGATGTCGCTTCCACACCGCCGGCGAACGCGGCCTTGTAGCCAAAACGTTTCATCAGCGGAATAGTGAACTGGCCGGTCGTCACCACATTGGCGATGCCCGAGCCGGTAATGGTGCCCATCAGCGCCGATGACACCACCGACACCTTCGCCGGACCGCCCAGCTTGTGGCCGAACAGGCCCATGGAGAAATCGGTAAACAGCTTGATCATGCCGGCCTTTTCCAGGAAAGCGCCGAACAGGATGAAGAGGAAGATATAAGTGGCCGATACGTAGGTCGGCGTGCCGTACAACCCTTCGGTGCCAAACGCCAATTGGTTGATGATCTGGTCCACGCCGTAGCCGCGATGCGCCAGGTCGCCCGGCAGGTGTTCGCCGAACAGGCCATAGGCGAGGAACAGGCCGCAGATGATCGGCAAGGCGATGCCCATCACCCGCCGCGCCGCCTCGAATACCAGCACGATCAGGACGATGCCGATGACCATGTCGGCGCTCGTCAGGTCGCCGGAGCGCTGGATCAGGTCGGCCTCGAATACCCACTGATAGAGCGCGGTCGCCATCCCCGCCAGCCCCAACGCCCAGGCCAGGGGTTGCCAGGGCCGTTGCTTGCCATGGGCCGGGTAGCTCAAAAACACCACCCACAGCAAAAAGCCCACATGCACCGCCCGCAGCACGATGCTGGATACCGGGGAGAAGGCTGCGGTGACGATCTGGAATATGGAAAACAGCAACGCTACATAGAACAGCGTCTTCGGCCAGTCCCGTGGGTCCGTGGCGATGCCGTGCTGGTCTTCACTCATAAGGTGCCTGCCTGTTGTCTGTAGCCGGTGCGAAACACGACACGGCAACGGCGGTTTACGCCGTTGCCTCCCCAGGGGTCTACAGCGCGCCCACTTCCTTGTAGTAGCGTTCGGCGCCAGGGTGCAGGGCTATCGGCAGGTTCTTCGCGGCGTTTTTCAGGGAAATGTCTTTCGCCGCCGAATGGGACGTGCCCAGGCGATTGAGGTTGTCGAAGAGCAGCTTGGTCATCTGATAAGCCACTTCGTCCGGCACATCCTCGCGGGTCACCAGGATATTGGTGATGGCTACGGTGGGCACGGCGTCAGTTTGTCCGTCGTACGTGTTGGCCGGGATTTGCGCGCTCAAATAGGCCGGGTTACCGATTTTTGCCACGACATCGGTGGGAATCGATACGTAGTTCAATGGCATGGTCGACGCCAGGTCACGAATCGCGGCCATGCCCAGGCCGGAAGATTGCAGCGTGGCATCCAACTGGCGGTTCTTGATCAGATCCACCGACTCGGCGAATGGCAGGTATTGCACCTTCATATCGCTGTAGGTCAGGCCCGCGGCCTTGAAGATTGCCCGGGCGTTGAGCTCGGTGCCAGATTTCGCTGCGCCGACCGAAACGGTCTTGCCCTTGAGATCGGCCAGGGTCTTGATGCCCGATTCCTGGCTGGCGACGATTTGTATGTAGTTGGGGTAGGCGCCAGCGATGGCCCGCAGCTTGGTCAAGGGCGCCTTGAAGCCGGCGTCTTCCACCCCATTCTTGGCGTCCGCCACCGAGTCGCCCAAGGCAAATGCCAACTCCCCGCGTCCGGCTTGCAGCAGGTTCAGGTTTTCCACCGAAGCCTTGGTGGCCTGGACCGACGTCTTGGAATCCTTGATGCCACTGCTGTAGATCTGCGAGAGCCCGACGCCAATCGGGTAATACACCCCGCTGGTGCCTCCGGTCAGAATGTTGATGTACGCTGGCGCAGCATAGGCCGTGGTCGTGACCATCACGGCTGCGGCGGCGGCCAGGGAAATGAAGCGTTTGCTGATTGGCATGGCGACTCTCCGTCTTGTTATGGCTTTTGCAGAGTCTTTCCACTGTAGTCGAAACGGGCCTGATGGCGAGTCGACAACTGCGATGTGCCTGATCAGGCCATGCTGGAGCCTGGCGCTGCGCTGCTGCCGCGTACGGTCAGCTCGAACGGCAGGAGCACGTGCCGCTGGGCGATGGATCTTTTCTCGATCAGGGCGATGAGCATTTCTACGGCTTTGTGACCAAAGGTTTCAGCCGGCTGGGAAATGGTGGTCAGCGGCGGATCGCAATAGGCGGCAAACGGGATGTCATCAAAACCCACCAGGGAGATGTCCGCGGGCACCCGCAGGCCCATCTGCTTGATGCGCTTGAGCGCGCCGATGGCCATTTCGTCGTTCTCGCAGAACAGCGCGCTGGGACGCTCGGCCTGGGCGAGCATGGCGCTGGCGCCGTCGAAGCCGGCCTTGAGGGTGAAGTCGCCGTGGCAGATCAGCTCGGGGACGATGGCGATGCCGGCGTCTTGCAAGGCGTCCTGGTAACCGGCCACGCGATCGAGGGTCAACGGGCTGCTGCGAGGGCCCTTGATGATGCCGATGCGTCGGTGGCCGAGGCCGATAAGGTGCTCGGTCATGGCGCGGGCGGCGCTGCGGTTGTCCAGGCTGATGGTCGGGTAGGGCGCGTCCTTGACCACTTCGCAGGCATTGACCAGCGGCAACGCGTCGGCGCCGGGCGGCAATGAAACAAAGGGGTCGCTGGCGCGCAATTGAATCACCCCGTCGGCCTGGTGGGCGTAGACCAGCGCGGCGAATTCCTGCTCGATGGCTTCGCGGCCCTGGGTATCGCACAGCAGCAGTCGATAGCCGGCCGCTTGCGCCGCCTGTTGGGCACCGCTGATGACCCGGGCGAAAAAGGTATTGGCGATCGCCGGCACCAGGATCACCAGATTGCCGGTACGGCGGGAACGGAACTGCACCGCCATCAGGTTCGGTCGATAACCGGCCTGTGCCACCGCGGCGTTGACCTTGTCGCGGGTTTCCGGCAACACGCGTTCAGGCGACTTCAGCGTCCTCGACACCGTGGCCACGGAAACACCGGCCAGCCGGGCCACTTCACGGATATTCGACAAGATCACCTCGATTCGGCGCCTGGAGACGCAGGCATGGCCGCGAGCTTACCTCAGGTTCGAAGCCTGACAAATGCTCATCGGCATCTTCCAGGATTTGACACGAAGCTAAACCAGGCCTAGATTTCCGCTCATGATGTAACCGGTTACATCATCAGTCCGGACAAAAGAGAATCGCGATGAAACCTGTAGCACCAAAAATAAGAATGGGCTTCGTCGGCGGTGGGGAGGGCGCGTTCATCGGCCAGGCCCATCGTCAGGCCGCGGGCCTGGACGGTGGTTTCGAGTTGGTGTGCGGCGCGTTCAGCCGCGACCCGCAGAATAACCGGCAGACCGGAGAAGCCCTGGGGCTGGCCGCGTCCCGCTGTTATCACGACTGGCAGCAAATGCTCGACGCCGAGGCGCTGCTGCCGCTGGACCAGCGCATGGAACTGCTGGTGATTGTCACCCCCAATCATCTCCACGCGCCCATTTCCCGCCAGGCGCTGGCGGCGGGTTTCCATGTGTTCAGCGAGAAGCCCGCGGCACTGAACCTCAAGGAATTGCTCGCGCTCAGGGACGTGCTGCAGGGCAGCCGCTGTCTCTACGGCCTGGCCCACACCTATCTTGGCTACCCGATGGTCTGGCAGGCCCGGGAGATGGTGCGTTCGGGCGTGATCGGCCAGGTGCGCAAAGTGTTCGTCGAATACCCTCAGGGCTGGCTCAGCCAGGACGTCGCCGCGCAAGGCAACAAACAGGCCGAGTGGCGCGACGATCCGGCACAGTCAGGGTTGGGCGGCTGTATTGGTGACATTGGCACCCATGCCTTTTCCCTGGCGGAGTTCGTCGCCGACCTACCGATCCAACAGCTTTGCGCCACGCTGGGCACGCATGTCGCCGGTCGGCAACTGGATGACGACGTAGCGATGTTGTTCCAGATGCAACGCGGCGCCAGCGGCGTGTTGTTGGCCAGCCAGGTCTGCACCGGCGAAGAGAACCCGCTGAAAATCCGCGTCTACGGCGACAAAGGCGCCCTGGAGTGGCGCCAGGAACAACCATCGAGCCTGATCCATCGCGCTTTCGATCAACCCCTGCGCATCCTGCGTAGCGGGGTTGGCCAGCCGTGGTTGTGCGAGGCCGCGACGCGCCGCATGCGTCTGCCCGCCGGGCATCCCGAGGGTTATCTGGAAGCGATGGCCAACCTCTACGGCGATTTCGCCCGGGCCATTCGCGAACGCGTCGAAGGCCCCGATGTGCCTGGCGTACCCGGCATCGAAATCGGCTTGCGCGGCATGGCGTTCATCGAGGCCGCCATCATCAATCACCGTGGCGAGGCGAAATGGACCACGCTAAAAACCGGAGAATCGCAACTGTGAGCACCCCCGACGTAACACCGAGCGGCCTGCGCGGGCCAGCGATTTTCCTGGCGCAGTTCATGTCCGATGAAGCGCCGTTCGACACCCTGGCCGATATTGCTCGATGGGCCGCGTCGCAGGGCTACAAGGCGATTCAACTGCCGACCCTCGGCACGCGTTACATCGACCTGGCCCGGGCCGCCGAGAGCCAGGATTATTGCGATGAGCTCAAGGCCGTCTGCGCATCGGCCGGCGTCGAGATCAGCGAGTTGTCGACGCACCTGCAAGGGCAGTTGGTGGCGGTGCACCCGGCATTCGACGCGCTGTTCGACGACTTCGCCCCGGCCCACTTGCGCGGCCAGCCTGAGGCGCGCACCGAGTGGGCCATCGAGCAACTGAAACTCGCCGCCCGTGCCAGCCAGCGCCTGGGCCTCAAGGCCCACGCGACGTTTTCCGGTGCGTTGCTGTGGCCTTATATGTACCCGTGGCCGCAACGTCCGTCCGGCCTGGTCGAGCAAGGGTTCGCCGAACTGGCCCGGCGCTGGTTGCCGATCCTCGACTGTTTCAACGCGGCCGGCGTCGACCTGTGCTACGAGATCCACCCCGGCGAAGACCTCCACGACGGCGCCTCGTTCGAGCGCTTCCTGGAAGCCGTCGATTACCATCCACGGGCGGCGATTCTCTACGACCCCAGCCACATGTTGCTGCAACAGATGGACTACCTGGGCTTCATCGATCGCTACCACGACCGCATCCGCATGTTCCACGTCAAGGACGCCGAATTTGGCCCCGATGCCCGCTCCGGTGTCTATGGCGGCTACCAGGGTTGGGTTGATCGCCCCGGCCGGTTCCGTTCCCTGGGCGATGGGCAGATCGATTTCAAGGCGATCTTCAGCAAGCTGACCCAGTACGGCTTCGACGGCTGGGCGGTGCTGGAATGGGAATGCTGCCTGAAGGATTCGCAGCAGGGCGCGGCCGAAGGCGCGGCGTTCATCCAGCGGCACATGATCAGCAAGACCGCCAAGGCGTTCGATGATTTTGCCGGTGTCACGGCGGATGAAGCGTCCAATCGGCGGTTGCTGGGGTTGCCCCCGGAGCAATGACCCCGTGGCGAGGGAGCTTGCTCCCGCTGGGTGGCGAAGCCGCCCCATAACATTGTTCCAGCCGGACCGCGTCGCCTGGTTTTTGCGACTGCTGCGCAGCCGAGCGGGAGCAAGCTCCCTCGCCACAAGAGCCATCCACAAGAGCAGAGCCACAAGAGCAGGGCCATAAAAGCAGGGCACGGCTTTGTTTCAACAAGAACAACAATAAACGGTGACTACCATGACCACGATGAATGCACGCCTGAGCGTGATGATGTTCCTGCAGTTCTTTATCTGGGGCGGCTGGTTCGTCACCCTTGGCACGTTCCTGTCCACTACGCTGAGTGCCAGCGGCGGGCAGATCGGCATGGCCTTCGCCACCCAATCCTGGGGCGCGATCATCGCGCCGTTCGTCATCGGCCTGATTGCCGACCGCTACTTCAACGCCGAGCGCATCCTGGCGGTGCTGCACCTGGTGGGCGCGGTGTTGTTGTATCAGCTTTACTCGGCGGTGGATTTCAACGCGTTCTATCCGTACGTGCTGGCCTACATGGTGATCTACATGCCGACCCTGGCCCTGGTCAATTCCGTGGCATTCCGGCAGATGCGTGATCCGGCGCTGGAGTTCTCGCGTATCCGCGTCTGGGGTACGGTCGGCTGGATCGTCGCCGGCGTGGTGATCAGTTTTGTCTTTGCCTGGGACTCACGCGAGGCGATCTCGGCGGGCGGCCTGCGCAATACGTTCCTCATGGCGGCCATCGCCTCGCTGCTCCTTGGGCTCTTCAGCTTCACGCTGCCGGGCACCGCGCCGCTCAAGGCGCAGGCGAGCGCTGGCGCCGTCAAGCAGTCGCTGGGGCTCGATGCGTTAGGCCTGCTCAAGGACCGCAGCTACCTGGTGTTTTTCATCGCCTCGATCCTGATCTGCATCCCGTTGGCGTTCTACTACCAGAACGCCAACCCGTTCCTGGCGGAAACCGGCATGACCAACCCGACGGCGAAAATGGCTATCGGGCAGGTGTACGAAGTGCTGTTCATGCTGCTGTTGCCGCTGTTCATCCAGCGCTTCGGTATCAAGCTGGCGCTGTTGGTGGGCATGCTGGCGTGGGCGTTGCGCTACGTGCTGTTCGCCTACGGCGACAACGGCGGGCTGGCGTTCATGCTGTTCACCGGCATTGCGCTGCACGGCATCTGCTACGACTTCTTTTTTGTCTCGGGGCAGATCTACACGGACGCCAAGGCGCCCGCGCACCTGCGCAGCTCGGCCCAGGGGCTGATCACCCTGGCGACGTACGGAGTGGGCATGTTGATCGGGTTCTGGGTGGCGGGGCAGGTGACCGACCACTTTGTGGTGGAAGGCGGCCACGACTGGAAAAGCATCTGGCTGTTCCCGGCCGGTTTTGCCGTGGTGGTATTTGTCTGCTTCCTGCTGACCTTCAGTGGCCGGCAAGCGGTCGTGGCGCGGTCCAAGGCTTGAGCGAGCGTGGGAAGAACGCCAGTCACTTGTGGCTGGCGCTCAGTTTGGTGTAGGTCACTTTTCCGCCTTCACTGGTGCTGCCCTTGTTATCCAAGGTGTAGACGCCGGCCTTGAAGTAGAAATCGTAGCCTTGCCAGGACTTGTCCAGTTTCACCTGGGTGCCATTGTTGCCGATCAGCACCGACAGCTGGCCTTGCTTGTCCATTTGCAGCGTGTACGAGAACGATTTGTTCAACGGCACCTTGGGCACGGTCATGATCACCGGGCTTTTTTTGTCCTTGGGCTTGAAGCGATATTCCACATCGATATTGCCGACGCCTTTTTCGTAGCGGTAAACCAGTTTCAACAACGGCGTCGGCGCCTCCTTGGCGTGAATCTGCGCCACTACCACACGGCCTTCCGAAGGCACCTGGTTCACCGACAATTCACCCTTGAGAGTGTTGGTGCCGCTGTTGTAGCGCCAGTTGCGATGTTTCCCGTCTTTGCTGGTTTCCCGCAGTTCGGAACGCGGGTAATCGCTGTTACCGGTATGTGAGCCGGTGACAGGCGCCCAGAAGATGATCCTCTGGCCGTTATTGTCGAAATACTTGTTGTTCAAACTCGGCATGGCTTTGGTCGCCACGACCTGCGCGGGCGTTTGCACCGGCAGGGTAACGCTCCAGACAGTCACGTCAATCATGATGAAATCCTCCAACGGGACCGGCCGTATCTGGCGGTCGTCAAGACAATGAATTGCCTTCCGTGGCGTAGTTTTCATGCTATCGACGGGAGTCTGTTTCGCTGGAGGCCCAACTGACGGATGGCTCTGCGATGAGCCTCTCGGGCCCGAAATTGGGGGGAGATGACGTTGTGTCTTTTTGTTGCTGATCGGTTAGAGTACGCGCCGCCCGAGAGACGGATCCCGGGCGTTTTCCCATGGAGCATCAAATGAAACAATTCAGCAAAGTTGTCGCCTGCGCACTGTTCGGCCTGGTCCTGGCGGGTTGCACCGGCACCCCGATGAAAACCCAGCAATACGACAGCAGCCAATACACCGTGGTTGGCCACAGTGAAGCCAAGGCCACCGGCCTGCTGCTGTTCGGCGTGATCCCGATCCGCCAGAACAACCGTTTCGTGCGCGCCCAGACCGCCGCGATCAAGGCCAAGGGCGGCGACGCCATGATCAACACCCAAGTCCAGGAAAACTGGTTCTGGGCCTGGGTCCTGACCGGCTACACCACTTCGGTGTCCGGTGATGTGGTCAAGCTGAAGAACGTTCAGTAAGTCCGACCAGGTAAGTCCGCCCGTGGCGAGGGAGCAAGCTCCCTCGCCACAAAAGCTGGTTCATTTCCAGGTTACTTTCCTCCCACCACCATGTGACTGAAAGGCTCGACATACGCCTGCAACGTCACCAGCCCGCCCACCAGAATCGCCAGCACCACCGAGTGGAAAAACACGTAGCGCAGGATTTCCCCTTCGTGGCCGTACCAGCGGGTCGCGGTGGAGGCGACTACGATCGATTGGGCGTCGACCATCTTGCCCATCACCCCGCCGGAACTGTTGGCGGCGGCCATCAACACCGGGCTGATTCCCAACTGCTCTGCCGTGACCCGTTGCAAACCGCCGAACAGCACGTTGGACGCCGTGTCCGAACCGGTCAGCGCCACGCCGAGCCAGCCCAGCAGCGTGCCGAACATCGGGTAGAAGATGCCCGTCGCGGCAAACGCCAGGCCCATGGTCGCGTCCAGGCCCGAATAACGGGTGAGAAAGCCCAACGCCAACATGGCGACAATGGTGATCAGCGAATAGCGCACCACCCACAGCGTTCGCAGGTATTGGCGCGCCAGTTGCGGGATCGAATAGCCCATCAGCAAGCCGCCGAGAATAGCCGCCAGGAAGATGCCGCTGCCGGTGGCGGTGAACCAGTTGAACTTGTAGACCGCTTCCTCGGTTTTCGGCTGGGGCACCACCGGCGGGACCTTTTCGATCTGCTGGTGGATGGTGCCGAAGGTCAACAGCGGCGAGAAGATCGGATTCGCCTCGCGCATTGGCTTGCCCTGGGGATCGAGCCTGGCCGATTGGGTCTGCGGGTCGATGGCCGGGCGGGTGTCGAACAGATTCTTGAAGCCCTGGGTGCCCCAGGCAAACACGAAGACCGTGAGGATGATCCACGGCATCCACGCCCGCAGCACGGCGGGGCGGTTGTCGCTGGCGAAGGCGCCGCTGGCCACCGGCGTCTGTTGCTCGCTGGGGTCGATCTTCGAATCATCGTGCCGGCCTGACAACGCCGCCGAGGTATGCACCGTGGTCGGTTTCCAGACCTTGAGGAAACCGGTCAGGCAGGCCATGGAAATCAGCGCGGCAATCACGTCCACCAGCATCGGGCCGTGGTAGTTCGATACCAGGAACTGCGGGATGGCGAAGCTGACGCCGGCCACCAGGATCGCCGGCCAGACTTCGAGCATCTTGCGCCAACCGGCGAACGCCCAGATCAGCCAGAACGGCACGATCACCGAGAAAAACGGCAACTGCCGGCCGACCATCATCGACAGCTCCATTTCATCCAGCCCGGTGACCTTGGCGAGCGTGATGATCGGCGTACCCAGCGCGCCGAACGCCACTGGCGCAGTGTTGGCGATCAGCGCCAGGCCCGAGGCGGCGAGCGGCGAAAAGCCCAGCCCGATGAGGATCGCCCCGGTCACCGCCACTGGCGTGCCGAAGCCCGCCGCGCCCTCGAAGAAGGCACCGAAACAGAAGGCGATCAGCAGCAATTGCAGACGCCGATCGTCGGTGATGCGCGCCAGGGAATCCTGCAGGACCTTGAACGAACCGTTCTCGGTGGTCAGCCTGTGCAGGAAGATGATGTTGAGCACGATCCAGCCGATGGGCAGCAGGCCGTTGGCCGCACCATAAAGGGCCGCCGAACCGGCCATGTCGGCGGGCATGCCGAAGGCGAAAATTGCGATGAGCAGCGCCGAGGCCAGGGCGTACAACGCCGCCAGGTGCGCCTTGACATGAAAGAACGCCAGGGCCGCCAGCATCACCACCACCGGAACCGCCGCCAACAGCGTCGACAGCACCGCATTACCGAAGGGATCGTAGACTTGTTGCCAGACCATGTTCCACCTCTGCTTTTTATTGTTGGAAGTGCAGGCCCCGGGGGGATTGGCAGAGAAGTATAGGCGGGGATTTGGTAAGCGATTGCCTGCCAACCCCCCGTGGCGAGGGAGCTTGCTCCCGCTGGGTGGCGAAACCGCCCCAAAAATTTCTGCCCTGGCAAAAAAGCTTGGGCCTGCTGCGCAGGCCAGCGGGAGCAAGCTCCCTCGCCACAGGGGGAACTGTGCAACGGCAGCTAGCGGGCTTCGACGTTATCCAGCGCGCGGTTCGCCAGCAGCCCGCTCAGCTCGATCAGTTGCTGGATGCCCAGCTTTAACAACCCCGTGGCGAGGGAGCTTGCTCCCGCTGGGTGGCGAAGCCGCCCCAAAAATTTCTGTCTTGGCAAAAAGCTTGGGCCTGCTGCGCAGGCCAGCGGGAGCAAGCTCCCTCGCCACAGGGAGCTGTGCAACGGCGGCTAGCGGGCCTCGACGTTATCCAGCGCGCGGTTCGCCAGCAGCCCGCTCAGCTCGATCAGTTGCTGGATGCCCAGCTTTAACAACCCCGTGGCGAGGGAGCTTGCTCCCGCTGGGTGGCGAAGCCGTCCCAAAAATTTCTGCCCTGGCAGAAAAGCTTGGGCCTGCTGCGCAGGCCAGCGGGAGCAAGCTCCCTCGCCACGAGAGTGATTCGTAAGACCGTGCGCTCAGCCCTTCGCCGCCATCGCCGTCACTTCCACTTTCATGCCTTCCACCGCCAGCGCCGCCACGCCCACCGCGGCGCGCACCGGCCAGGGCCTGGCGAAGAAGCGTTTGTAGACTTCATTGAAAGCCGCGCGATCGGCTATGTCGGTCAGGTAGATGGTCAAGTGCAACACGCGGTCCATGGAGCTGCCGGCGCGTTCGAGGGCGCTCTTGAGCGCCTGCAACGTGCATTCGCTCTGCGCCGTGATGTCGCCCAGCTCCAGGCTGCCGTCCGCGCGGGTCGGGATCTGGGTGGAAACCAGCAAGCCGCCGAAACCGGCGACGTCGGAGGAGATGGAGTCTGCGTCCGGGTCGGGGGTGAACGTGATGTCTTGGTTCGCCATGGAAGTCTCGTGCTCGAAAAGAAAGGAGGCCAGTCGCGTCAAAACGACTGGCCTGCCAGTTTAGCGCCGATCTTCAGGCTGTCAGCCACTTCCTCCGGTTCGAGCCGACGTCACCGTCGGCCCTGGACCATTCGCTTGGCGGTCAGCACGTGCTCCAGTTGCGGTTCGGCGACCGCTACGTGGGCGGCCATGTCGCGGGCCTGTTCCCAATCCAGCTCCGGGCGCAACCATTCGAGGGCGTTCTCGCCGGTGAAGGCCAGCAGTCGCTGCTGTTGATTGACCATATCGCCGTAGGTCACCAGGGCCAGCCCGTCACAGCCGTTGGGCGTTTCACTGGCCTGGGCCAGGGCGGCAAGAAAGATCGGTGAGGATTGCCGCGACGTCGTATAGCTCAGGCGCTTGGACTGGGTGTGCGCGCCAGTCTCCGTGGCGGCTTCGTACCAGCCATCCACCGCCACCAGGACGCGACCGTCGCGCTTGATCCGGTCGAACACCTTGGAGCGCATCACCAGGTGCAAGGGCAGGTGGGTCAGCGGCGGCATCGTGCCCATCGACCACACGGGCGACCACCCCCAGCGCACCTTGATGCACTCCAGGCGCCCGCCACGGTTGCGTATGGCGCTGACCTGCATGTTCGGCTTGATCACGCTTTGTCGCTCATGCAGCGCGGGCTCCGCCGCGGCGTGAAGGCTGTCGGCGGACCAGCTTGATGAGTTGGCACCGAAGGGGTCGCGCTGGGCGAAAAACGCCAGGGAATCCTTGGAAGAAACGGGCTGAACGAAACATTCACACATCGCGAAAACTCCAGGCAGATATTGACTACAACCCGCCGTTGAAGCCGCAAAGAACCAGTCGTCTTCAGTCGGTTGCGGCGGTGTTATGTAGCTCCGAGCCGGCGCGCCAAAGCTTGGTTCGAAAATCCTTATCGTCACCGGATGAGCGGAAAATCAAGCGGCATTTCATCCACTTATGCGACCGCTCATCGTCTGCACGGAGAGCCGCGCAATTTCCCAAGGTCGTTCGTTTTGTCCCCGCTGCTGTTGCATCGACGGCGTATCGCGAGGCCTCTGATGAAGGAGAAATGACCCATGACCAAAATCGACAACCTGCTGGATAACAAAGGGACGCCGCTGGACAAGCAGACGTTTACCTGGCGTGACCTGGCCGGCAAACCCATCAGCAAACTGGATGACGATGCGTTCACCCGAGTGCGGGTGATCCTGATGAACGGCGTCGAATCCGACGCGCTGCGCCTCAAGCATTTCGGCGCGCGTTTCCACAAGGAATTGCAACTGCCCCTGGCCCAGGTAAGGCGCGCCGAGCAGCATCAGATGACCGCGATAAACTGGCTGCTGTCGGCTGATCATTCGCCGCTTGAAACCACCGTGGCCTACGAACAGGTCGCCATCGAAGTGACTGCCGCCGTTGCCCAGAACGAGCCCGACCCTTATCAGGCGCAGACCTATCGTTTCGGCCTGCTGGAAGATTTCGACCACCTCTATCGTTACTCGGCCATGCTTGATCGGTTGGAAGGCAAAGACGCCAACAACATCCTGCAAGGCTATACGGACATCGTGCCCGGCCGGCCCACTAGCGAGCACCACCGCGCCCCCGGCGATGACCTGCGCGACAACTACAAGAAGGAGAACGCCGCGCTGATCACCAAGATCCATGCGGCGCTGATCACCGGTGCGGAATACCAGACCCACGATTACTACATGAACATCGGCCCGCTGTTTGCCGACCCGGTGGCGCGCGCGTTGTATGCCGAAATCGCCTCGGTGGAAGAGCAGCATGTCACCCAATATGGCTCGTTGCAGGACCCCAGCGAAACCTTCATGGAGAAGTGGCTGGTGCATGAAGCGATGGAGGTCTACACCTACGCCAGTTGCGCCGAGCAGGAAGAAAACCCACGGATCAAGGCGATGTGGGAACGCTTCGTCGACTACGAGCTGGGGCACTTGAACCTGGCTTGCGAATTGTTCAAGAAGTACGAGCGACGCGACCCCGCCGAGGTGCTCAGCGGCCAGTTGCCGCGCATGATCGAGTTCAAGAGCCAGCGTGATTTTGTCCGTGAAACGCTGTCCCGCGAAGTGGACCTGCGCGCCCACGGCATCGACTACGTGCCCAAGGAACGCGAAGGCCACGCCTCCCTCGACTACCGCGCCCAGCTCAACAGCGAAGGCGTGCCTGCCAACATCGT
The DNA here is from genome assembly GCF_051132085.1 of Pseudomonas sp. R1-15. NCBI lineage: Bacteria > Pseudomonadati > Pseudomonadota > Gammaproteobacteria > Pseudomonadales > Pseudomonadaceae > Pseudomonas > Pseudomonas sp. R1-15. The sequence continues at coordinate 2,229,392 of NZ_CP071660.1, forward strand.
TTCCGCCGGCTACACCTTCAAGCCCGGCACCGAACTCAACCCAGTGGGAGAACAGCAATGAGCGAACGCCAAGTCACCATCGGCATGAATCGTACCGGCGTCCAGATGTCTCCCGAAGACACCGCTCGCCAACTGGAAGCCACCCGTCTGTTTCCGGCGGATGTGCCGGGCGACGTGAGCGAATTTACCGCCGAGCGCGAGCGTGCCATTCGCGAGGCCGACCTGATCGGCTCGGTACCGGCACCGGGTTCGGTCAAAGGCGTGGTCAAGACCGCATTGGACAAAACCATCGGCAAGGCGCCGGAAGTGCTGCTGGACAAGCTCGGCGAACGCCTGGCCTTCGAGCGCACCGGCGTGCGCCTGTATGAGGCGATGGTCGCCAAGGCCACAGCCGCGCCCGGGGCCGATCCGGCGTTGGTGGAGACCTTGCGGCAGATCCAGGCCGAGGAGCTTGAGCACATGAACATCGTGTGCGAAGCCATCGAAACCCTTGGCGGCGACCCGACCGCGATGACGCCATGCGCGGACGTGGCGGGAGTCAAGGCGATGGGCGTGCTGCAAGTATTGACCGACCCACGCACCACCGTTTCCCAGTCGATGAGCGCGATCCTGACCATCGAGTTGGAAGATAACGCTGCCTGGGAATTGCTGATCGAGCTGGCGAAGAAGGGCGGTCACCCGCTGATCGCCAAGCGCTTCGGCCATGCCCTGGAGCAGGAGGAAACGCACTTGGCCACGGTGCGCGACTTCATCAGGCAAGACCTGCTCGCGCAAGTGAGTTGAGGCTTGTTTCACTGCGGGCTCCACCCTGCTTTTTTCCGGGGCGGAGCCCTTGGCTCGAACTTTTGAAGGACACCCGCCCGTGAGTGAAACCGACCTTGAGATGGAATTGAAAGCCTGGCGGCTGTTGCTGGAAGACGATGCATATCGCCTGGACTTTCCCGAAGATTATTACGACACGTTGATCCGGCGCGCGGATGAACTGGTGTTGCATGAATTGATCAGTCTGGAGGATTGGCAATTGCTCAAGGACGCAGCGGACCAGGCCTACCAACTGACGGTGGAAATGCTGGCGCGCAATCAGCGCGATTGTCTGAATGTTCAGGGGATGCGCTTGCCTCGGGCTTGATTTTCGTTGCGCCGTCAAACCCATGTGGGAGCGAGCCTGCTCGCGAAGGCGGCGGCACAGGCGATGAAGGTGTTGGATGTACCGGCCTCTTCGCGAGCAGGCTCGCTCCCACATTGGATCTACGGCGGACGCCAAATCTCGGGCACTCCGCAAAACCCATGTGGGAGCAACTGTCTTGGATGATTTATTTAGCCATCGTTTCCAGGGACAGCAAGACTCCCACAGCTCCAGGCCATGCAAAATCTGAGGGGATCTCCGTGATCGCACTTTAGGCGACAAGGCCCTTCCACTCAGAACCATCCCGGATCATTGCGTTTAGACGTACCAGCAAGACACGCATGCATGCGATGAGCGCAACCTTGGCGCATTTACCTTTCTCGCGAAGCGCCTTATACCGGGCATTGAAGTCAGGCTGATACCTGATCACTGACCAGCAGGCCATGTACAAAGCGCGCCTAGCGGCGAACCTACCTCCGCTGATGTAGCGTTTGCCTTTGTGCGTGCCGCTATCGTCGTTGTAGGGGGCGATGCCTGCCAATGCTGCGATCTGATGCCGGCCAACCTCGCCGAGCTCAGGAAGATAGGCCATTACACTGGCCGCCGTAACCAGACCGATCCCCTTAACCGAACGCAGATGAGTAACTTTTTCACGGTCCAGGCTTTCAGCGCTTTGACGGATCAATTTTTCTATCAACTTAACGGCTTCACACAGATAGTCGATATGACTCTGCAACGCGGGTTTGACTGCCTCAGACGACGCTGTCTTAAGCCTGCGCTTGTCGTCATCTCTCTGCTGAACAAAGTTTTCCCGTTGCTGGACCAGTGCGCGCAAGTCGTCCTGTTCGACACTTGTGATCCGGCTGTTAGCAGATTTGATAACCGCTGCAAATTGCGCCAGGAGGCGCGCATCTATCGGGTCGGTTTTAGCTTGTTGTCCCATTGCCTTGGCAAAGCTTTTGGCTCGGCACGGGTTGATCCGAATGACCTCAAACCCTGCTGCCTGAAGCGCTTTCATGACGTTTCGTTCGTAACCGCCTGTGGCTTCCAGCAACACGCGACCGACCTGATGGAGCAGCAGCCAACTAATTAATCCAGGAAAATCACCCTCGGCGTTAGGGCAACTCACCCCGACATCTAACAGATCAACCTGCACCTGAAGACTGTCTTTTGAAACATCAATACCCGCTGGATAGGAAAACATAGCCAAACCCTCTTACACTCAAGGTGAGAGCGCTCTGGCTTGGCCCACGCTTGTAACTGTTCGAGGTGGGCTCGTTCAACTGTTCGGGCTCAATGACCAGAGTGGAGAGGTGAGTGGCAGCATGGGCTCCCACACGTGCTTTAAGCACTTCGGGCGTTCAGCTTGCCACCCACCGCTCTCACCCTCAGTCTAATCGCGGTGCAAGACACAAGCGGGCTTGCCCGCGAAGGCGGCGGCACAGGCGATGAAGATGTTGGATGTACCGGCCTCTTCGCGAGCAGGCTCGCTCCCACATAACTATCCAGCGATCATCCCTGCTCGATACTCCGCAAAACCACCTCCCGCGGTTCGACCCGAGGAAAATTCAGGCGCTGCCAGCGCCAGGCATCCTCCAACATCCGCTCAAGCCCATGACGTGCAGTCCAGCCCAACTGCTCGGCTGCCTTGCCCGGATCCGCCCAGCATCGTGCAATGTCTCCCGGACGACGCGCTTCAAAAGCCAGCGGCACGGTCGCACCGGTCGCCCGCTCGAAAGCACTGACCACTTCCAGCACCGAATAACCACGCCCGGTGCCCAGGTTCCAGACGTGCACACCCGTCTGTTCGCGCAGGAATGCCAGAGCCTGCAAGTGCCCCTCGGCCAGATCCACCACATGCACATAATCCCTGATCCCGGTGCCATCCGGCGTCGGGTAGTCGGAGCCGAAAATCCGCAGCACCTCGCGCTCGCCGTTGGCCACCTGCAACAGGTATGGCAAAAGGTTGTTGGGAGTCTGCGTCGGCGTCTCTCCCAGCAGGCCTGAACAATGCGCGCCGATCGGATTGAAGTAGCGCAGCAAGCCGATCGACCAGCGGGCGTCGGAGGCGGCGGTGCTGCGCATGACGTGTTCGGCCATCAGTTTCGACTGGCCGTACGGGTTGGTCGGCTGCCCGGTCGGGCAGGTCTCGGCGATGGGCATCTGGGCGCAATCGCCATAGACCGTCGCCGATGAACTGAACACCAGGTTGAACACGCCGGCTTCGGCCATCGCCTGGCACAGCGTGACGCTGCCGCTGACGTTCGTGTCGAAATACCTCAGCGGCTCACGCACGCTTTCACCCACGGCCTTGAGCCCGGCGCAATGAACGACGGCCTCGATGGGGTACTCCCTGAAGACCTTGTCCAGTGCGCGACGGCTTCTCACGTCGGCATGGACAAAAACCGGCTCCCGCCCCGTCACGTCCGATATGCGCTGCACGGTTGCCCGGGAGCTGTTGCAAAGGTTGTCGAGGATCACCACCTCGTCGCCGCGGTTCATCAACTCGACCGCCACATGGGCGCCGATATAACCCGCACCACCTGTCACCAGAATCATCATTCAGTCCCCCTCGATTATCCCTGTCCTGGTGTCTCTTGGACGAGACACTCGGCGTTGTCCGGCGGTCTCTTTCGGCAGTGGTGCGCGTTGGAGACATCAGCCTGTTCTGTTGAGTGTGGTGGCGGGTTCCAGGAGTTCAGAGCAGTTGACTGACCGGTGTGTGCACTTGGTCGGCTGGCTGGAAGAAGATTTGGAACGGCATCGGAACCGGCTTTCTCAAACGTCCACAAGGCCAGGCGTGAGAGGAGTTACCAGGTCTTGTTTGCCAGGCGCGGCAGCGCCGGATCGCGGTAGGCCCAGCATCGATCTACAAACATCGATCTTCAGACATCGATCTTGAGAAAAGGAACGTCACATGAATCAACAAGAACATCTTCATCCCGATCACAGCGCCGCGCCCGCCACGAGCTTGCGACCTACGCTGTTGTGCCTGTCGCACCTGCGCTGGGGCTTTGTCTATCAGCGGCCGCAGCACGTGATGTCGCGATTGGCCAGGGATTACGACGTACTGTTTTTCGAAGAACCGATATTCGAAGGCCGGCAGTCCGCGCATCTGGAAAGCTATGCAGTGGCGGAGGGCGTGACAGTGCTGGTGCCAAGGCTCCCCGAGGGGTTGGATGAAGCCCAGGTGGTCGCCACCCAGCGCGAATTGCTCGATGCCTGGCTGGCAGAGCACTGGCCGAGTGAGTTGATGCTCTGGTACCTCACGCCCATGAGCCTGGCCTTCACCGATCACCTGGAGGCCAATGTGGTGATTTTCGATTGCATGGACGAGCTCTCGGCCTTCAAGTTCGCGCCGCCCGCGTTGGTGGAGATGGAGCGGCGGTTGATGGCCAAGGCCGATGTGGTGTTCACCGGCGGATACAGCCTCTGGGAGGCCAAGCGCGAGCATCACGACAACGTCCACGCCATGCCCAGCAGCGTTGATATCACGCACTTTGCCGCGGCCAGGCAGCCGATTCCCGACCCGGCGGACCAGGCCGATATCGGTCATCCGCGCCTGGGTTTCTTCGGCGTTATCGATGAGCGTTTCGATATCGAGCTGGTACGTGAACTGGCAACGCAGCGGCCGGACTGGCACATCGTGTTGATCGGGCCGGTGGTGAAGATCGATCCGCAGACGTTGCCGCGCCTGGCGAATATTCACTACCTGGGCGCCAAGCAATATGAAGAGCTGCCGGCGTACCTGGCGGGTTGGGACGTGGCGTTGATGCCATTCGCGTTGAACGAATCCACTCGCTTCATCAGCCCCACCAAGACGCCTGAATACCTGGCGGGCGGATGCCCGGTGGTGTCCACGCCGATCCGCGATGTGGTCAATGGCTACGGTGAGAGTGGTGTGGTCGCGATTGCCGATTCGCCCCAGGGATTCATCGACGCGATCCAGGCGGCGCTGGACCTGCGGACCCAGCCAGGAGTGGTTGCGCAGTACGCCGACAAAGCGCTGGACGGCATGTCCTGGGACAAGACCTGCGCGCAGATGAAGGAGCAGATCGAATGCCAACGATAACCCTCGATTCCCTTGATAACTCCCAGGGCGGCGCGCCGTACGACTACCTGATCGTCGGCGCCGGTTTCGCCGGCAGCGTGCTGGCCGAGCGGCTGGCCGAAGGGTTGGGCAAGCGCGTGCTGCTGGTCGATCGTCGCGATCACATCGGCGGCAATGCATACGACCATTTGGACGAGGCGGGCGTGCTGGTCCATCGCTACGGGCCGCACATCTTCCACACCAATGCCCAGCGCATTGTCGATTACCTGTCGCGGTTCACCGAATGGCGCCCGTACGAGCATCGAGTGCTGGCTCAGGTGGATGAGCATCGGGTGCCGATTCCCATCAACCTGACGACGCTCAACACGCTGTTCGGCTTGTCCATGGATGAAACGCAGGCCGAGGCCTTCCTGGCGCAGCGGGCGGAGCCGGTCGAGTCGATCCGGACTTCGGAGGACGTGGTCATCAACCAGATCGGCCGCGAGCTGTATGAGAAATTCTTTCGTGGCTACACCCGCAAGCAGTGGGGCCTGGACCCTTCGCAGCTGGACAAGTCGGTGACCTCGCGGGTGCCGACACGGACCAATACCGATGATCGGTATTTCACCGACGAGTTCCAGATGATGCCGCTGCACGGCTATACACGGATGTTCGAGCGCATGCTCGCCCATCCGAACATCGATATCTTGCTGGCGACCGATTTCAAAGAGGTTCGCCAGCGCATCCCCTATCGGGAACTGGTCTATTGCGGGCCGATCGATGAGTACTTCGACTACTGCTTCGGCCATCTGCCGTATCGCTCGTTGCGCTTTCAGCATGAAACGCTGGATGCGCCGCAGTTCCAGCCGGTGGCAGTGGTCAACTATCCGGACGAGCGCGTGCCCTATACGCGAATCACCGAGTACAAGCACCTCACCGGGCAGGAGCACCCGCGCACCAGCATCAGCTACGAGTTCCCCTGCGCCGATGGCGACCCTTACTACCCGGTTCCGCGCCCGGAAAACGCCGAGCTGTACAAACGCTACAAGGCCCTGGCCGACGAAACACCCGGGGTGACTTTTCTCGGTCGGCTCGGCACCTACAAGTACTACAACATGGATCAGGTGGTCGGTCAGGCGCTGGCGCTGTATCAGCGCATCGCCGAGGGCGAAGGGGTCGTGGCGAGGGCTCACGAGGTCGAGCCGGGTTGATCCCGGCTTCATCCAGACACTGGGAGACAGCAGCGTGCAGGAGAGGATCTTCAACAGTTTCGTGATGGCCGGCTACGAGTGTTCCACCCATCGCCGTGCCGATGGACGTCGGCTGGATATGCTCGCCGCGACTCGCCATGACCGCTGGGCCGAGCAGGATTACAGCCGGCTCGCCGACCTGGGCATTCGCTGCGCCAGGGATGGCTTGCGTTGGCATCTGATCGAACAGCAGCCGGGTCGTTATGACTGGAGCAGTTTCCTGCCGATGCTGCGCGCCGCCCAGCGCTGCGATGTGCAAGTGGTGTGGGACCTGTGCCATTACGGCTACCCCGACGATCTGGACATCTGGCGGCCGGCCTTCGTCGAACGGTTTGCTCGCTTCTCCGGTGCCGTCGCGCGGCTGATGCGCGAGGAGGGGATCGAGACCGCGTTCTACTCGCCGATCAACGAGATCTCTTTCTGGAGCTGGGCCGGCGGCGACGTCGGCTACTTCAACCCCACCGCCCGACAACGGGGCATGGAGCTCAAGCACCAGTTGGTGCGCGCAAGTATCGCGGCGATCGAGGCGATTCGCGAGGTAACGCCCGCCGCGCGATTTGTCCAGTGCGACCCACTGATCAACGTGCGGTCCTTATCGCGGCGGGCCGAAGATATAGAGGCCGCCGAGGCGTATCGGCTGTCCCAGTTCGAGGCATGGGACCTGCTCACCGGCAGAAGCTGGCCGGGGTTGGGCGGGCGCGAGGAGTACCTGGATATTGTCGGCGTCAATTTCTATCCGCATAACCAGTGGTTCCTGCACGGCAATCGGATCGAGCCGGGCAGCGCGGATTATCGCCCGTTGGTGGGCATGCTCAGCGAAGTCCACCAGCGTTATCGAAGGCCGCTTCTGCTCTCTGAAACGGGCGCCGAAGATACCGCTCGGGTGCCCTGGCTGCACTACATCGGCGAGCAGTTGGCGCTGGCGATGGAGCGCGGCATTCCGACGGTGGGCATGTGCTGGTACCCGTTTCTCGACTACCCGGGTTGGGACGATGATCGCTACTGTCCCACTGGCGTGTTTGGCTACGCCGACAACGAGGGCAGCCGCGCATCTTTCCATCCACTGACGCTGGCAATGAAGGCCCTGCAGGCGCGGTTCGCCTCGTCCGTTGCCACGGTGCAGATGCCATGAACAGCCATCAGTCGCATGGCGCGCCGTTGCCGAATACCGCCATCGCGTTTTTGTGGCGATACGTCACCCTCAGGCCGTGGCATTTCGCGACGTTGTTTGTGCTGATTGTCGGTGCCGCAAGTTGCGCCGTGGCGGTGCAGTTCGGCATGAAGCTGCTGGTCGACGCGATGGCCCAGGGCAGGGAGGCGGCCGGGCATGTGTGGCTGCCGTTCACCGTGTTCATCGCGCTGATTGTGGTGGAAAACCTGTTCTGGCGTTCGGGCGGCTACCTGGGCTGCCGGACGGTGGTCGCCAGTTGCGCGGACCTGCGGATCGACCTGTTCAATCACCTGACCGGACACCCGATGCGCTATTTCTCCGAGCATTTCGCCGGAGCCCTGGCCAACCGGATCTCCTCGGCGGGCGCGGCAGCGGGTTCCATCTACGGTGGCCTGGCCTGGAAGATTATTCCCCCTTGCGTGGATTTCATCGGTGCGGTGGTGGTGCTGTTTACCGTGCGGCTTTCCATGGGGTTAGCCTTAATCGGCGCGGTGATTGTGGTGGCTTCGCTGATCACCGTGATGGGGCTGCGCGGCCGCAGTCGGCATATCGATTTCGCTTCCCAGGCCGCACGCGTCGGTGGCGAGTTGGTGGACCAGGTCTCCAACGTCTGGACGATCAAGGCATTCTCCGCCCGACACCGCGAGCGGCGCCGGCTCGAACAGGCGATCGGCGTCGAGGCCAAGGCCCAGCGCCGCAGCTGGATCTACCTGGAAAAAGCCCGGGTCTTGCACGACATCTGCCTGTCGATCATGGCCGGCGGCATGCTCGGCTGGTCGATCCTGCTGTGGCAGGGCGGGCAGATCACCCCGGGCGATGTGGTGATGGTCAGCGCGTTGTCGTTTCGCATCCTGCATGGCTCCCGCGACTTGGCGCTGGCCCTGGTGGACACTTCGCAGCAGATGGGCGTGATTGCCGAGACGTTGCGCATCATCGTCCAGCCACACGCACTCAGCGACACCCCGGCGGAACTGGAACCTGGGCGCGGCAATATCCGTTTCATCGACGTCAGCTACAGCTATTCCGACGGGCGCGGCGCGATCAGGCATCTGTCCCTGGACATTCCGGCCGGCCAGAAAGTCGGCATCGTCGGGCCGTCGGGCGCGGGCAAGTCGACATTGGTCAGTCTGGTCCAGCGCCTGGACGATGTGCGCAGCGGGGTGATCCTGATCGATGGCCGCGACGTGCGCTCGGTCAGTCAGGACAGCCTGCGCAGCCAGATCGCCGTGGTGCCTCAGGAGCCGGCGCTGTTCAATCGGACCATCTACGAAAACATCGCCTATGGCCAGCCCGATGCCACCGAGGCACAAGTCATCGACGCGGCCCGCCATGCCTATTGCGAAGAATTCATCCGCGACCTGCCGGAAGGCTTCAACACGTTGGTGGGCGAGCGCGGCGTGATGCTCTCGGGCGGCCAACGCCAGCGCCTCGGGCTGGCGCGGGCGTTCCTCAAGAACGCACCGATCCTGATCCTCGACGAAGCCACCTCGGCACTGGATTCGGAATCCGAAGCCAAGGTGCAAATGGCCCTGGACGACCTGATGCGCGGTCGCACCGTGCTGGCAGTGGCGCACCGGCTGTCGACGGTCGCGCGGTTCGACCGGATTTTGGTCTTGCAGGGCGGAAGAATCATCGAAGACGGCTCACCCGATGAACTGCGCCAGCGTGAAGGGCCGTTCCAGACCCTGTGGCAGGCGCAGGGGTTGGAGTTGGGCAAGCGTTAGTTGCCGATATTGGACGTGCCGCCGCCTTCGCGAGCAGGCTCGCTCCCACAGTGGAAATGAGATTGGGCGTTGGATGTGCATGCGCCACAGGTCTCCTGTGGGAGCGAGCTTGCTCGCGATAGCGGTGGTTCAGTTATGGGATGTTGGACGTGCCGCCGCCTTCGCGAGCAGGCTCGCTCCCACAGTGGGAAATGAGACTGGGCGTTGGATGTGCATGCGCCGCAGGACCCCTGTGGGAGCGAGCCTGCTCGCGAAAGCGGTGGTTCAGTTTATGGAGATGCTGGATCTGCCGCCGCCTTCGCGAGCAGGCTCGCTCCCACAGAGGAAATGGGTTGGGCGCTGGATGTGCATGCGCCGCAGGTCCCCTGTGGGGGCGAGCTTGCTCGCGATAGCGGTGGTTCAGTTATGGAGATGTTGGATGTGCCGCCGCCTTCGCGAGCAGGCTCGCTCCCACAGTGGAAATGAGATTGGGCGTTGGGTGTGCATGCGCCGCAGGTCTCCTGTGGGAGCGAGCCTGCTCGCGAAAGCGGTGGTTCTGATGGCGGAGATGTTGGGTTTGCGGTCGCGCAGCAAGCGCCTCAGTCACCCCGGTTTTGATTGATGAAGTCCACAAACGCCCGCAGCGGGGAGGGCAGGTAGCGGCGGCCGGGGTAGTAGAGGAATGGTCCGGTAAAGCGCTGCCACCAGGGTTCGAGTACCGGTTCGAGGACGCCGCTGTCCAGGTAGGGGCGCAGCCAGTCCTCGAACAGGTGGACGATCCCGAGTCCATCCACTGCGGCCTGGACGGCCAGGTCCATGGCGCCGCCAATGCGCACCAGCAATGGGCCGTTCGGCTCGACGCTGATGGTTTCGCCGTCACGCTCATACTCCCACAGCGGCAAGGCGCCGCTGGGGAACTTGCCGGCCAGGCAAGCGTGTTGCAGCAGGTCCCGTGGATGCTCGGGGCGGCCCCGGGCGTCGAGGTACGCCGGTGCGGCGGCGGTTGCGAAGCGTTGAAAGCGCGGGCCGATGGGGATCGCGATCATGTCCTGTTCGAGGCGTTCGTCGTAGCGAATACCGGCATCACACCCGGCCGCCAGCATGTCGACAAAGCTTTCTTCGGTAACGACTTCGAGGCGGATGTCGGGGTAGCTTTTCAGGAACGGCGCGATGATCGACGGTAGCACCAGTCGGGCGGCGCTGACCGGCACGTTCAACCTGAGGGTACCGGAAGGGCGGTCGCGAAAATCGTTGACCACGTCCAGCGCGGATTCGACTTCGCCCAGGGCCGGCACGATGCGTTCCATCAACCGTGCGCCGGCCTCGGTCGGCGCCACGCTGCGGGTGGTGCGGTTGAGCAGGCGCACGCCGAGTCGGCTTTCGATCCGGCGTACCGCGTCGCTGAGGCTGGAGGCGGATTTGCCGCTGAGCCGGGCGCCTTCTCGAAATCCCCGCGCATTGACCACCGCCACAAAGGCCAGCAAGTCTTGAATGTCCGTAGCCATTGTTCTCTCCGTCGTACAACCCGTTCGGATTGCACCTGATTATCAGTAGAGTGGTCAACGCCTATAGTCGGCTCACACGGACTAATTCAAGGGGTACGCGATGAGCAGGGCAGACAAGGCGGGGACTTATTTACTGGGTGATCGTACGGTCAACCGCATGGGCTACGGCGCGATGCAACTGGCGGGGCCGCAGGTCTTCGGACCGCCCAAGGATCCGGCGGCGGCCATCGCCGTGCTGCGCGAAGCCTTGGCGGCCGGAGTCAATCACATCGACACCGCCGATTTTTACGGGCCTCATGTCACCAACCAGCTGATCCGCGAGGCGCTGCACCCTTACGCCGACGACCTGGTCATCGTGACCAAGGTCGGCGCGGTTCGTGGCGCCGATGCGTCATGGAACCCAGCCCAGAGCCCCGCCGAGCTGACCCGTGCGGTGCACGACAACCTGCGCAACCTCGACGTCGAGGTGCTGGACGTGGTCAATCTGCGGGTCATGGGCGATGTGCATGCGCCCGCGGAAGGATCGATTGAAGAGTCCTTCACAGCATTGGCCGAGCTGCAGCGCCAGGGCCTGATTCGTCAACTGGGCCTGAGCAACGTCACGGCGGCGCAGGTCAAGGAGGCCCAGGGTATCGCCAAGGTGGTCTGCGTGCAGAATCACTACAACCTGACCCACCGCGACGACGAACAATTCATCGCTGACCTGGGCCGCCAAGGCATTGCCTACGTGCCGTTTTTCCCGCTGGGTGGGTTTACGCCGCTGCAATCGGAAACGTTGTCGAACGTTGCCGCGCGCCTGAAGGCATCGCCTCTGTGTGTCGCGTTGGCGTGGCTGCTGCAACGTGCGCCCAACGTCCTGCTGATACCCGGCACCTCGTCGGTGGCGCACCTGCGGGAAAATATCTCGGCCAGTGAGCTGCAGATTCCGGCGCCTATGTTGGCTGAGCTTGACGCCATGGTTTAGCCGCAGCCCCTCTGGGCAGTCTCCATTCGCCTGAAAAATCGAACAGGGTCCAGCCGGGCGATGTCCCAGACATATCGTTGTCAGGCAAGGATTTCGTCATGGCAGACCCTTCTATTCCCGGCCACCGCTGGGCTGATTCAACCTTGGCATTCTTGCGCGAGGGCTACCCGTTCATACGCAAGCGTTGCGTTGCCTATGGCAGTCCGGTTTTCCAGACCCGACTGCTGGGACGGCGCACGCTGTGCCTCAGTGGGCTGGAAGCGGCGGAGCTGTTCTACGATGCGCGGCGCTTCGTCCGGACCCCCACGTCGACACCGGCGCCGCTGCGCAACATCCTGTTGGGCGCGGGCGGCGTCCAGGGCCTGGATGGCGCACCTCATGCGCGACGCAAGCAGCTGTTTCTCGACGTGCTGGACAAGGAAAACGTAAACCGCCTGGTCGGCCTCTACGAGGCTCACTTGAGCGAAGCGGCGGCGAAACTTGCGGCGAACCAGCCGATCGAATTCCTGCCGTGGATCGAGGCGCTGCTGTGTCGATCGGTCTGCGAGTGGGCCGGTGTGCCAATGATGAGTGATCGGCAAATGCACCGGTTGACCCTTCGGCTCGCCTCGCTGATCGATGGCAACGGCCGCGTCGACTGGCGGATGCCGGCCGCCTGGATGCGGCGCAAGGCCTGCGAGGCCCAGGCGGCGCGCTGGATAAAAAACTGTCGGCAAGACCCGGCGCCAGCATCGCTGCAGACCCCGTTGCAACAACTCGCATGGCATCGCGATGAGCAGGGCCAGTTGCTCCCACCGCGGATAGCGGCAGTGGAGCTGCTAAATATCTTGCGTCCAGTGGTGGCGGTGGGGCGCTTTCTGTTGTTCGGGCTGATCGAGTTGGAGCGCCGGCCGCAATGGCGCGCCAGCATTGGTCGCGATGACGCTGCGGCTTGGGCTTTTGCCGAGGAAACGCGGCGCTTTTACGCGTTCTTTCCGATGGTGGCGGCGTTTGTGCGCGAGAGTTTCGAGTGGCGAGGCTACCGCTTCGAAAAAGGCACTCGGGTGCTGCTCGATCTGTTTGGCTCCAACCGCGATCCGGCGCACTGGAAAACCCCGGAAAGTTTTGCGCCCGAACGTTTCGGCCAGTGCCCCATGAGAACCTCTGTCATCAGCCAGGGCGGCGGGGAATACACGTATCACCGCTGCCCGGGCGAGCCGCTGACGCTGGCCCTGATGCAGAAAACCTTTGAACATCTGTGCCGCCACGTGCAATGGCGGCTGGTGGTGAAAGAAGTCGATTTTCAACGCCTGCCCATGTTGCCCAGGGAGCCGGTGCTGATGTCAGTGGTGACCGGCTAGCCACGCGCCTCATCCGTCTCGTTTCGATGGTGTTCCGGCCAGCTGTCGACGGGACGGGCGCGGTCTTCGTTGAACATCTCGGTGAGCAACGCGTTGGCGCGTCGGTAGGCGTCGTGCCGGAACGTGAGGTCATCTTCCGGTTGGGCGACGATTTCTTCGAGCATTTGCAGATTCAAGCGGCGAAACTGATCGGCGCGTTCGCGCGCCTCGTAAGCGCCGACACCCATCTGCACCAGTGCCCGGCGACCCAACGCCAGCGCGCTTTCGAAGGTTTCCCGCTCGGCAACCTCGACACCCATCTGCCGCAGGTTGATCAGGTGGCCCATGTCCCGCGCGCGGACGACGAGTTTCAACGTGGGGAAGTGCTCCTGGGCCAACCGGGTCAGCGTCAGGTTGTCTTGCTGATCGTCGATCGCGTTGATCAGCACCGCCGCCTGTGCCGCGCCGGCCGCGTGCAACAGGTCGAGGCGCGTGGCGTCGCCGTAGAACACTTTCACGCCGAATTTGCGCAGCGTCTCGATGTTGTCGGGGTCGTGGTCCAGAACCACTACCTCGACGCCGCAGGACATCAGCAAACGTCCGGCGATCTGTCCGAAACGGCCGAAGCCGGCAATGATCACCCGCGGGTTCTGCTGGTCGACGAGGTCGGATTCCTGGCGGTCTTTCTTGCTGGCCGACTCGATTCGCTCCAGCAGCAGAATGAGCAGCGGCGTCACGCACATCGACAGGGCCACCGCCAGGGTCAGGCTCTTGCCCCACTGGTCGGTCAGGATGCCCGCCAACGTCGCGGCGCCGAACACCACAAAGGCGAACTCGCTGCCCTGGCCGAGCAATACCGCCTGCCAGGAACGCTGGCCGGCGGGGACATTCAGGAAGCGGCTGACGGCCTTGATCACCAGCAGTTTGATCAGGATGAACCCGACGGTCAGGGTGATGACTTTCAGCGGTGCGTCGATCAGCGTGCCGAAGTCGATCGACATGCCGACGCCGATGAAAAACAGCCCCAGCAGCAGCCCCTTGAACGGTTCGATGTCGCTTTCCAGGGCATGGCGGTATTCGGAACTCGCCAGCAACACGCCGGCGAGGAATGCGCCCATGGCCATCGACAGGCCGGCCTCTTCCAGCAGAAAGCCGAAGCCGAATACCAGGAACAGCGCCACGGCACTGAAGATTTCACGCAGGCCCGAGCGCGCGGCGAAGCGCAACAGCGGCCGTGTCACGTAGCGCCCGAGCAGCACGACGACGCTGATGGCGGCGACGATCTTGACGATCGACAACGCCAGGGCCATGCCCGACGGCGTGTCGCCATGGGCCGAGAGCAACGGGATCATGGCCACCAGTGGAATGGCCGCGATGTCCTGGAACAGCAGGACGGCAAAACTGCTGCGGCCCACGGCGGTGGCGTTCAGGTTGCGTTCGCTCATGGCCTGCATGGCGATGGCCGTGGACGAAAGGCTCAGGGTCAGGCCCACCAACAACGCCGCCGTCCAGCCCAGGCCCAGCGCCGCGCAGAACGCAGCAATGGCGGCACCGCAAGCGAGCATCTGCAGCGCGCCGCCACCGAATACCATCCGGCGCAGCGCCCAGAGGCGCTTGGGGTCGAGCTCAAGACCGATGATGAACAGCATCAGCACGACGCCGATTTCGGCGAATTCCAGGATGGCCTTGACGTCGGTAATGAGCTTCAGCCCCCACGGGCCGATCACGCACCCGGCCAGCAGATAACCGAGCACCGGGCCCAGGCCCAACCGGACGGCAATCGGTACGATCAGTGTCGCCGAGGCCAGGTAGATGAGCATTTCGATCAGGCTGTGAGTTTCCATATCAATCTTCCTTCCAGGCGGCCAGGCGTTCGCCATAGTGTTCGATTTGCTCGCGTTGGGCCTCGGCGTCGCCGGCAAACGCACCATGCACGACCAGCGGTTCCAGCCAGCGCATATGACAGTAGAGCGCCGTGGCCTGGAGCGGCTGCGCCAGCACGGCAAAGCCGGGGTAGGCGCCCATCTGGAAATGATCGTGTTCGCCACCCGTGGTGACGGCCCACAGCAGGCTTTTGCCGTTCAGGGCCGTGGCGCCTTTGCCGTACGCCCAGCCATGGGTGAAGACTTTGTCGATCCACAATTTGAGCAGGGGCGGCATGCTGTACCAGTACATCGGGTGCTGCAGGACGACCAGTTGTGCCTGTTCGACGGCGCGCTGTTCCGCCTCGACGTCGATGTCGAAATCCGGGTAGAGATCGTAGAGCGAGCGTATGACCACGTCCGGATTGGCGCCGGCGCGCTTGAGCATCTGCTGGTTGACCCGCGACTGGTCGGGGTAGGGATGGGCGTATACGATCAGGATCATCGGGGCAGTTCCAGGCGGCTGGGTCCGGGTCGAAAGGCCGGACATCCTACCGGGGAAGGCGCGTGATGTTTAGGAGATTGTTCCCGGGCGAGCCTTGCCAGGGTCAATTGAGCGGGAGCGAGACCCTGACCTCCAGGCCGCCGCCCCGGCGGTTCCTGAGCGTCAGTGTGCCGCCGTGCTCCAGCACCGTCGCCCGAGCCGCCGACAGGCCCAGGCCGACGCCGCCGGTATTTTTGTTGCGTGAACCCTCGATGCGAAAGAACGGTGCGAAGACCTGCTCATGGTATTCGGGCGCAATGCCCGGGCCGCGATCCTGGATGCGGATCTCGATGCGATCGATGAAGGTCTTGAGTTGAACACTCGGTTCGCTGGCGTATTTGACCGCGTTGTCGATCAGGTTGGTCAGCGCGCGCTTGATCCCGATGGGGCGGCCCACGTAGACCAGGCGCTGGGCGCCCTCGAAAGACACTTCGATGCCGCCGTCCCTGAAATCATCGACGATGGTGTGCAGCAGCTCCGCCAGGTCGAATGCGGTGGCGTGTTCGAGGCGCGCTTCGTCGCGGAAGAATTCCAGGGCGGCGTTGACCATCGCCTGCATCTCGTCGACGTCCCGGAACAACCGCGATTGCTGTTCGGCGTCCTCGATGAATTCGCCGCGCAGGCGCATGCGGGTCAAAGGCGCCCGCAGGTCATGAGAGATGGCCGCGAGCATTTGCGTGCGGTCCTGGACGAAATGTTTGAGCTGGGCCTGCATGGCATTGAACGCCAGGATCGCCTGGCGGATCTCGAAGGGGCCGACGACCGGGATCGGCGGCGCCCGGAAGTCCACGCCGAAGCGCCGGGCACCCTCGGCGAAACGCTCCAGCGGGGTTGCCAGGTGCCGCGTGGCAATCAGGGCGACGATGAAGGTCGACAGCAGGATCAACGCGATGATGATCAGGTTGCGCTGCCATTCCCCCAGCCCCCAGCTGCGCGAGCCCACGGAGAAGATGACCCAGGTGTGGTCAGACAGCTCGATGATCACGGCGTAGCGTCTGCCCGGGTCATCAGCGGCCGGCCAGTCGTTGGGCTCGTAGGCCTCGATTCGGGCGTCGGGCCTGTTCAATTGCTGGTGCAGGAACGCCGAGCCTTCGCTGAACTCCGGATCCCCGATCACCGGCAGATGCGCCTCCTCATAGCGCTGCAGCCACTGTACGTTGATCCCGGGGTCGCTGGCGATACGGGCAATGGCGTGCCGTTGGCCGGGATCGGCCGCGTCGATGATGCGCGTGATCGCCGCAGCCTTGTCCATCAGGCCGGTTTCCATCAGGGGAGGGCGCGCCCACGCACCGGCCACCAGGCTGAACAGTTCATTGAGGGCCAGCAGCGTCAGCATCGAGACCATGGTGGTCAGGGCGATCCAGCGCGCCACGGTGTCCCTGGGGCGAGGCATCTTCGAGGGGTTGGCGGTCATCGCTTCACCACGTGAGGGCTGAACAGGTAGCCGCTGTTGCGGATGGTACGGATCATCGACGGGCCCGTGACGTCGGTCTCCAGCTTGCGCCGCAGACGGCTGACCTGCACGTCGATGCTGCGGTCGAATGCGTCGAAGGTTTCGCCCCGGGCCAGGTCCAGCAGTTGCTGGCGGGTGAGGACGCGGCGCGGATGTTCGGCGAAGACCAGCAGCAGTTCGAACTCGCCGGTGGACAGCGGAATCATGACCTTGTCGGGGGAGCGCAACTCGCGACGGGTGACGTCCAGCTGCCAGCCCTCGAATTCCAGCACCGGCCGGGAGATATCGCCCAGGCTGCCCCTGGCTTCGCCGGTACGCCGCAGGACGGCGCGGACCCGGGCCAGCAGCTCGCGGGCGTCGAAGGGCTTGGTCAGGTAATCGTCGGCGCCCATTTCCAGGCCGACGACGCGGTCGCTCAGTTCGCCCATGGCGGTGAGCATGATGATCCCGACCCGATGTTCGGCCCGCAGCCGCTGGCAGAGCACCAGGCCGTTGTCGCCCGGCAGCATGACGTCGAGGATGATCAGGTCGGGCATCCGCCGCTCGACCGCCTGCCACAGCGCCGCGCCGTCGGCGGCCACTTCGACGCTGTAGCCATGTTGTTCGAGGAATTTGCGCAGGAGGGCGAGGACTTCGAGGTCGTCGTCCACCAGGAGTAGGTGGCTCACAGGGGTCACGTCGGGCAATGGATACAGGAGGCGATACTAGGGTCAATCCGCCGCTTGCGTCATATATTTCAATCCGGAAATAAAGCGACCGGCGCGCAACATTGCGGAAATCTTCGGGCAAGAAAACCGCGGCAGGATTGCCTCGATGCCGGCCAGTGAAGCTGTGCACTGAACCCTGTGGCGAGGGAGCTTGCTCCCGCTTGAGTGCGAAGCGCTCATGGATTTTTAGGGCCGCTTCGCGACCCAGCGGGAGCAAGCTCCCTCGCCACGGGTTTGGTGTTCGGCTTCCAACTGGCAGGCAGCCCTTATTCCTCGCCGAGATAATTCTGTATGCCGATCGCCAGACCCGCGCTGCTTGTTCGATCCACCGTCGTCGTTGCGCTGGCGGCGTTTGCCAGCGGTTGCAGCAGCACGCCGCCCGCGACACCGGGCAGCTGCGAGAATATGCCCTATGCCGTGCATGATCCGGCGGAACCGGTGAACCGCGGCATCTTCGCCTTCAACCGTACCGTGGACGACTATGCCCTGGCCCCCATCGCCCGTGGTTATCGCAAACTGCCAGAGATGTTCCAGAGCGGCGTGCATAACTTCGTCGCCAACTTCGGCGAGCCCAAGGTCTTCATCAACGATTTGCTGCAAGGCAACGGCGAGCGCTCGGTCACCACCCTGGGCCGTTTTGTCATCAACACCACGGTGGGCATCGTCGGGCTGATCGACGTGTCGGGCAAGATGGGCATCGCCCGTCACGAATCCGATTTCGGCCAGACTTTCGGCGTCTGGAATATCGCTCCGGGGCCGATCGTGGAATTGCCATTGTTCGGCACTGGCAACCTGAGGGACGCGACTGGCAAAGTGGTGAGTTTCGCGGTGGACCCGTTCGGCAGCAACAGCGATACCGTCGAAACCCTGGGCACGATCAAGACCGTGGGCGGCGTCGTCGATGGCCGCGCCGAGGCGTTGCCGCTCACCGATAAACTGCAGACCCAGGCCGATTACTACGTGGCGCTGCGAGATGCGGTCGCGCAACGGCGCGCCGATTTTGTCGCCGACGGGAAACTGGGTGCGGTCCAGGACAGCCCGCAATGCCAGGAACAGGGTGCCGAGGATGAATAGCCAGGCGTTGGTCCTGCATCGTCGAGTGAAGACACTCGACCAGGGTGCGTTGCATTGCCGCGAAGTCGAGTTGCGGCTCGCCGAGGATGGCCGGCATGTGCTGCTCAGCCGCTACGTCGAATGGTACGACCCCGAGCAAGCCGGCTTGTGCGCCACCCAGCACTATCGCGTGCCGCTGGCGAGCATGATTCGGTGGATGATCAATAACGGCGAACGAGGGGAGGGCCACTGACAGCGGGTTCAATAATGGCTGTTTGCCGCCCGAGCAGTGATGAAACATTTTTACATACTCTCGATAAATTAGAGTTGTACGATGTCGTACGAAATATGGTCGACTGTGTCCGTTTCTCACAAAAAAAACAACGGAGACTCCATCCATGTCGAGCATACCTTCCGTCGAAGGGCAGGCTGCAGCCCCCGCGCAAAGCCGCTTCGTACGCCTGTTGAAGCTTCTAGGCCCGGGCATCATCGCGGTACTTTCCTGGCTGGGCGCAGGCGACCTCATCACTTCTTCCGTGGCCGGGGCCAACTACGGCTACGCCATGATGTGGGTGCTGGCGGTGTCTCTGCTGCTGCGCTACCTGATCGTCAACATCATCGCGCGCTTCCAGCTTTGCAATAACCAGGGCATGACCATCCTGCAGGGCTACGCGCAACTCAATCCGTTTTTTGCCTGGTTCATGCTGGTGTATGCGCTGCTCATGGGGCACCTGATGAATGCCTACATGATCAAGGGTGCCGGCGAGGCCTTGGCGATGCTGCTCAAGACCGATTATCCGCTGCTCTGTTCGGTGGCGGTGGTGCTGGCGGTGTGGATGCTCGTCGGGCGCAATATCTATTCGATGATCGAAGGCGTGATGAAGGCGCTGCTGGCGATCATGACTTTGGCGTTCCTGGCCCTGGCGGTGATGTCCGGCCCGGATGTCGCCGGTATCGTCAAAGGCACCATCGGCTTCAGCATTCCGCCGGATGAAGGTGTGCACGGTGCGCTGCTGGTGGCGGTCTCGGTGATCGGCGCGGTGGCGGGTTCCATCGCCAACTTCGTTCACCCCTACGTGATGCGCCAGAAAGGCTGGGTGGGTCCTGAGCACAAGCGCATCCAGCGCAACGACCTGCTGTTTGCGGTGTTCGTCGGGATCATCATCAACCTGGCGATCTGGATCGTCGGCGCGGAAATCCTGCGGCCCAACGGCATCGAAGTCAAAACCCTGGGTGACCTGGGCAAGGCCCTGGAAATCTTCTTCGGCCCGATTGGCTGGTATGTGTTCTTCATCGGTGTCTTCGCCACGCTGTTCGCCAGTATTTCCGGCAAGACCACGGCGTTCCCGATGCTCATCACCGACGCTTTCCAGCACGTACGCCCCGAACGTCGTGAGCGCTATGGCAAAGAGTTCCACCGTGACCCGATGCACAAGTGGTTCATGCTGTTCATCCTGGTGACGCCGCTGATCTGGTCCTTGCCCGGCATGCCGGACTTCGTGACCCTGACCATCGGTGTCAACGCCCTGAACATCATCGGCCTGCCGGTGATCTCCCTGGGCCTGTTGATCATGTCCAACCAGAAGTCGCTGCTGAGCAAGGAATACCGCAACAACCTGTTCGAGAATATCGCGCTGGTATTCGCCACTGGCCTGGCGTTGTGGGTCGCGTTCCAGCTGGGCGTCGATCTGTTTACCTGAGGTCTGCTCATTCATCTCTGGAGGGGCTGCTAGACTTCACCGTCCAGCCCCTTGCGGAGAATCCGAATGAACAACAAGAACAGGATCTGTCTCTGGTATGACGGCACCGCTCAGGAAGCTGCGCAGTTCTACGCGGCTACCTTTCCCGACAGTGCGGTGAACGCCATCCACCACGCGCCCGGCGACTATCCGGCGGGCCAGGAGGGCGACGTGCTCACCGTGGATTTCACCGTGATCGGCATCCCCTGTATCGGCCTGAATGGCGGGGCGATGTTCAAGCACAACGAAGCGTTTTCTTTCCAGGTGGCCACCGATGACCAGGCCGAAACCGACCGCTTGTGGAACGCAATCATCGACAACGGCGGCCAGGCGAGCGCCTGCGGATGGTGCAAGGACAAGTGGGGCGTGTCGTGGCAGATCAGCCCGCGGGTGCTGGTCGAAGCCATCACCAGCGCCGACAAAGCCGCCGCCAGGCGCGCCTTCGAAGCCATGATGAGCATGACCAGAATTGATATTGCAGCGATTGAGGCGGCGGTGAGGGGCTGACCGGCGGCACGGCTTGCAGAGGTGTTGAATGTGTCGCCGCCTTCGCGAGCAGGCTCGCTCCCACATTGGGTTTGGGTGTGACTTCGATTTTCCGACAGCCCCATTCCTTGTGGGAGCGAGCCTGCTCGCGAAGGCAGCAGAGACAGCACCAAAGTCAGCTCCCGGTGGTTTCCGGCAACCGGGCAATCACCTTGATCTCGAACTGAAAACCATACAACCACGTCACGCCCACCGCCGTCAGCGTCGGGTGCGGCGCGTTGCCCCAGAATTCCGGCACGACGCTCCAGACTCGCTCGAATATTGCCTGCGGATCGACCATGAAGACCGTCACGTCAACCACATCGTCAAAGCTGCAATCGGCAGCCGCCAGGATCGCCTCCAGATTGTTGAACGCACGCCGGACCTGATCCTCCAGGAGCGGCTCCGGTGAACCGTCCTCGGTGCTGCCGACCTGCCCGGAGACGAATAGGAAACCATTGGAACGAATCGCCGGCGAGTAACGGTTGCGCTCGTAGAGCGCCTGGCGGCCGGGAGGGAAAACAACGTCGCGCTGTGTCATGGGTGTCTCCATCAAATGAGCCGCAAGCGGCGGGAAATCAACGATGAAGTCACTCTAGGGGCTTGTGTCCGGGCGATAAACGAGCAACCTTGGCGATCACTGTTTGTAGAACCCAAACAATCCGAGGCACCCATGGATCGTTTCGATGCGATGCAGGCGTTCGTACGTGTCGTGGAGGCGGGCAGTTTCACCAAGGCCGCCGAGACCCTGCACATGAGCAAGACCACCGTGACCCAACTGGTGCAGCAACTGGAGGCGCGGCTGCGCGTCAGGCTGCTCAACCGCACCACCCGCAAGGTCAATGTCACCGCGGACGGCGCGGTTTTCTACGAGCGGGCGATTCGCCTGCTGGCCGACCTGGACGACGCCGAAACCAGCTTGTCCACTGCCCAGTCGCTGCCCCGTGGCCGGCTGCGGGTGGACGTGCCGAGTCCGCTGGCCGCGATGATCCTGGTGCCGGCATTGCCGGGTTTCTATCAGCGCTACCCGGACATCCAGATCGACTTGGGCGTCAGCGATCGCATCATCGACATGCTCGACGAAAATGTCGATTGCGTGGTGCGCGGCGGTGAACTGAAAGACCAGTCACTGATCGCCCGGCGCGTCGGCGACCTGGCCCTGGGCGTGTTTGCGGCGCCGAGTTACCTGGCGCGCGAGGGCATCCCCCTGCATCCCCGGGAGCTGGAAGATTCCGCGCACCGCATCGTCGGTTTCCTCTGGGCGCGCACCGGCAAGGCGCTGCCTTATGCCATGCACAAGGATGACGAACACCTTCATATCAAGGGCCGCCATGCGCTCGCCGTCGACGATGGCAACGCTTATCTCGCAGCCGGCCTGGCGGGGCTGGGCGTGTTATGGCTGCCCCAGTACATGTCCCGCCCACACGAAGCGCAAGGCGCGCTGGTGCCGCTGTTCGAAGGCTGGCGCCTGGAGTCGATGCCGCTTTACGTGGCTTACCCGCCGAACCGGCACATCAGCGCCAAGCTGCGGGTATTCATTGACTGGGTGGTGGAGCTGATGGCGCAACATGCGCCTATTATTGATCGGCCTGTGTCATGAAAATTTCTCGAATGCAGAGGAGATCGACGATGGACCGATTCACTGGCGGTTGCCTGTGCGGCAACGTGCGCATTGAAGCTTCAGGGCGCCCATACCGGGTTGGCCTGTGCCACTGCCTGGATTGCCGCAAGCACCATGGCGCACTGTTTTTCGCCGCCGCCGTGTTCCCCCGGGACGCGGTGACCGTCAGCGGTGAAACCCGGGATTACGCCGGACGTTTTTTCTGCCCCCACTGCGGCTCGTCCGTCTTCGCCCGCAGCGGCGACGAGGTCGAAGTCAACCTGGGCACGCTGGATGCGCCCGACCAACTGATGCCCACCTACGAAAGCTGGACCGTGCGCCGCGAATCCTGGTTGCCGGCGTTTCCACTCTCACGGCGCTATGAACATGATCGCGAGGGCACGGGGCGGTTTGAGGGGTAGGGTGCTCCTGGCCAGGCAGAGCCTCAGGCTGGCTCCCCTATGCACCACTGTTGGACTTTGTTTTCGTCGTAAGGTCGAGTGACCTCATGTCCATGCTCGATGAAGTGCGTTGGAACGTGCAGGGCGAGCTTGTCGCTGAGCCGTTGCGGTTCGAGCGCGTTGGCTTCGCCCAGAAAACGTAGGTAGTAGTCCTGGTCGTAGAAAATCGTGACTTCGCTTTCAAACACCCATGGCCATGTCAGCAGGCACGCGACTCGGTAGTAGCCCTGTGAACGGTCGGCGGCACTGGACAGATGCGTTGCAGCTTCAAGCAGTTGCTGGATACAAAAGGCCTGGGCTTCGATCCTGGCTCGATCGCCTTCGACCAGGAGTTCGTGGACCGGAATCTTCCAGTTTGCATAGCGCCTGTCTTCCGGCCTCGGATAAAAATTGCCTTCAAAGCCCGATGCCCAGCGCTCGATCGAGCGAAGGCGACGGTGGAGGCCCCTGAGTGGTTTTCCGTTGATGCTGATTTGCCGCATTGTTGAGCCCTGCCGAATTTGGGCGATCATTCTCTGGGGCCGGATGGGACAATCCAAGGCCTACATCGAGGAATTCAGTGTCATTTGATTTCGCTCAATGACTGGGTCAGGTAGCCGTAGTGCAACGCGAAGGCTGAACGGGGCTTGTTTGCTTACCGGTGCTACGCCATCGCGAGCAGGCTCGCTCCCACAGGGGTTTGGCGGTGGACATAGGATCGAAGGCCGCCCCGAATCCAGTGTGGGAGCGAGCCTGCTCGCGATGGCGGCCCAGAACCTTGCCCATCCTCTGTGGTCAGCCCATATACGCCTTGGGAACCGAGGAACGGGGAAATGGACCTGGCCGAGCAATACCGCAATTACATCGACTGCCTGAATGACCGTCGCTGGCAGGAACTGGGCAATTTTGTCGACAATAGCGTGCAATATAACGGCGAACCGGTGGGTTTGGCGGGCTATCGGGCGATGCTGGAAAACGACGTGAGGACCATTGCGGACTTGCGTTTTATTATCGACCTGCTGGTGGTCGAACCGCCGATTGTCGCGGCCCGGCTGCTGTTCGATTGCTCGCCGCGCGGCCGGTTTCTCGGGCTTGAGACCGATGGCCGGCGGATTCGCTTTTCCGAGAATGTGTTCTACGCCTTCGATGGCGGAAAAATCGTTCGCGTGTGGTCGGTCATCGACAAGGCGGCAGTGGAAGCGGCGCTCCAACGCGAAAGCCCTTCCGGAGAAGGGCTTTGAGCATCAAACAGTGTGGGAGCGAGCTTGCTCGCGATGACGGTGTGTCAGCTAACACATGGGTAGACTGGTCCACCGCCATCGCGAGCAAGCTCGCTCCCACAGGGGTGTGTTTCACACAGCTATTTGGATTTATTCCTTGAGGAAAGTCAGCAGGTCCTGGTTCAGGCGATCCTTGTGCGTCTCGGTCAAGCCGTGCGGCGCGCCTGGGTAGACGATCAATCGAGCGCCCTTGATCAGCGCCGCCGAAGCCCGGCCTGAGGCATCGATGGGCACGATCTGGTCGTCGTCACCGTGGATCACCAGCGTCGGCACGTCGAATTTTTTCAAGTCGCCGCGAAAGTCGGTCGCCGAGAACGCCGCGATCGAGTCATAGGTGTTCTTGCTGCCGCCTTGCATGCCCTGCGCCCAGAACGACTGGATCAAGCCTTGGGATGGCTTGGCACCCTTGCGGTTGTAGCCATAGAACGGGCCGGAAGCGATGTCCAGGTACAGCTGCGAACGGTTCTCCAGGGACGCTTTGCGCAGGCCGTCGAAGACTTCGAGTGGCAAGCCGCCGGGGTTGGTGTCGGTCCTGAGCATCAGCGGCGGCACCGAGGACACCAGCACGGCTTTCTTGACTCGACCGGTGCCGTGGCGACCGATGTAACGCGCCACTTCGCCGCCCCCCGTCGAGAAGCCGACCAGGGTCACGTCCTTCAGGTCCAGCGCTTCGATGACTGCCGCCAGGTCGTCGGCG
Organism: Pseudomonas sp. R1-15; assembly: GCF_051132085.1. Classification (NCBI taxonomy): domain Bacteria; kingdom Pseudomonadati; phylum Pseudomonadota; class Gammaproteobacteria; order Pseudomonadales; family Pseudomonadaceae; genus Pseudomonas; species Pseudomonas sp. R1-15. The sequence continues at coordinate 2,254,360 of NZ_CP071660.1, forward strand.
TAGTGGTCCATGTCGTTGCCTTCCCACGGCTGGCTGGAGCGACCATGACCGCGACGGTCGTGGGCAATCACGCGGTAGCCCTTGGAGGCGAGGAACATCATCTGGCCTTCCCAGCTGTCGGAGTCCAGCGGCCAGCCGTGGCTGAAGGTGACGACCTGGCCATCGCGCGGGCCCCAATCCTTGTAATAGAGCTGCACGCCATCCTTGGTGGTGATGTAGCTGGACGACTGCACCACGCTGCCGACGGCCGAGGCCGGGGCACCGGCTTGTACGGGCGTCGCCGCCTCGGCGCCGAGGGCGGCCAGGGCCAGGGTTGCGACAGCCAGGGTGCGGTTGAAGGTGTTCATCGTTTCTCTCTCCATAAGGGGTGTTTGATCTGCCGGGATCGTCATCGATCGTGTTGGTGGGCAGATTAGAGAGAGCGCAGCGCAACGAGAACGGCGCTGGCGTTGATAGCAACTATGGGGATTTCGGATACCTGCGGAATCTCAGGAGACCTCAGGGCTCCAGATACCTGCAAGATCACCGTGGCGAGGGAGCTTGCTCCCGCTGGACTGCGTAGCAGTCCCCAATGGGCTGGATGCGGTTTTGCAGGTATACCGGGTGATTCGGTATTACGACGGCTGCGCCGCCGAGCGGGAGCAAGCTCCCTCGCCACAGAAGCAGTAAAAATTGCAGGTGTGATCACCCAAACGAAGGCATCGGCCCCAACGATTTGATCACCCAGGCGATCACCGCTGCGGCAATCAGCACCGCTGCCAGCAGCCCGATAAACAGCCACTTGACGACTTTCACCCACCTCGGCGTCCCGGAACTCGGCGGGAGCGTTTCGGCCGCCGCCTGCCTCATCGACTCGGAGCAGCGTTTGCACTCACCGTTATCAGCGAGAATAAGGGCTCCGCAGTAAACACAATTTTTCATGGTATATCCGAGGCTCGAGGACGTTTGTGCGACGACGAAATATCGCCGCACCAGAGGCTTAGTATTTATAGACGATGCCCAGCCTGCCGAGGATTTCCAACGCATTGACCAGGCCCAGGCCGTTCATGGGCAGGCAGGCAAATGCCTGGTATTCATCGAAGTGGGTGCCGATGGCCAGCAGCTTCAAATCGTGGGGTTCCAGCTGCGCGTTGAAGTACTGCAGCAATGCGCGCTCCCAATCGTCGGCGCGGTTCACGGCGTCAACGGTCTTGCTGTCCGGGGCAGGGATTTCGATGCTCAGTTGCTTTAACGGGGCGAGGGCATTGATGGCGTAGACGCCTGAGGACGACCACTCCTTCCATTCGAATTCAGCCAGCTGCCCGGCCTCGGAAAGCGCCGATTGCACTTGCGTCCAGGCCCAATCCCACTCGCCGGTAGGGGCCGGCATGTTGTCGATCAGCGCTTGCGCCTGCGCCTCGTCGAAAAGTCCATCGAACAGGTCGGCCAGCGTATCGGCCAGATCCACGGGTGGCCCGTTGCCTTGGGTGTCGAGGTCGAGGCTCAAACGCTGCCAGAGACTGCCAAGTTCGGCCCAATCGTCATCGTCCATGTCGTCATCGATCACTTGGGCCTTGTGGCCCCGGTGGTAATTGTCCAGCCGCGTCTTGCGCACCCGGACCGCGCCTTCGACGACATCCACTGCATAACTGCTGTGGTCCAGGTAGTTGGTCTGGAAAACGATGCGATCGGGAAACAGGTCATGGACCAGGCTTTCTTCCGCGTCGAAGTACGACGCACCCTCAAGGGTGCCGTGGGCGGCGGTGATGCGCTGAAGCGCCAGTGGATCGATGGGGTTGGTGGTCATCTACTTCACACTCTTGATGTGCATGTCGATGGAAGTGGAGTCGCTTTTGTCGGTACTGGCATGGAAAAAGAAGCCGTAGTCGACCAGATAGTAATAGTGATCGAAGGGGACGGGGCCGGGGCTCGGGCGCTGTTCCTGGCAGCTCATGGCCTTGGCCTGGCCGCTCAGCGCCGGGTTCAGTTGTTTGGCCGGCAATTCGCGGTCGATGCGACAGTCGACGACTTTCGGCTCCGTGCCCAACGTGCCGATGATGTTGCTGGTGAGACTGCCTTGCCGAGTGAAACCCAATTGACCGCCCACCGGCATGTGTTGCCAATCACCCCGAAAAGTCAGGCTGTCGATCACTGCGGTGTTCCGAGACGCCTTGGCCTGCTCCAGGCCTGACAACGTGAGCAGGCCACGCCAGCTGATCATGCGGCCGTCGAGATTTTCGCTTTTGTGTGTAATGCGCAGTTGGCGGGTGGCAGGGTCGCTCGACAGAAAATATTCGGTACGCTCCGGCCGGCTTTCCTTGGGGTAGTTGACAGTGCCGGCCAGTTCCACGTAGCTCAGCGTCTTGACCGGCGCGGGCATGTTCAGTTGTTCGATACTTTTCAGCACGTCCGGGTTGATGACCGGAAGGCCATCGGCCGCCAACGGTACGCTGCGGAACGTGAAGACCGGCGCGTTGAGCGGTTTTGTCCGGGACTGCTGGCTGGCACAAGCGGCCAGTGCGATGCAGGCGATGCCAAGGATAAGACGTTGCACAGGTGTCTCCGGGAAGTCCATTCGAGGGAGGCGTGACGGGGTGCTGATGCCTGTCACAGGCAGGGATCAACTTTCAGGGGAAACGGTCGTCTCTGGATCGGCTTCAGCCGCCTTGAGTCGGTCGGCTTTGCTGATGTATCGGTCCTTGCTCTTCGGCGCCAGCTTGGCACTGGCCTTTTTTGCATTGGCCTTGAGTAGCTGGTTGATCTTTTTACGGCGATTCATGTTTTCTACTCGGCTTGTCCGATTGGGAAGCGGCTGCGGTGACGTATCGTAAGTGCGAAAGGGGGCGGTGGCTAGGGTTCGGGTTCCCGCGTCGTCTTTTGTGAACGGCTGCGCCTATCCCTTGAGCACCAACGACATGTCCGGGTACCTGGCGCAGAGGAAATCGACGAAGGCGCGGACCTTCGGCGCCGCCAGGCGCCTGGATGTGTGCAGGACCCAGAGTTGCGGTTCGACGCCGGTCACGGTGCCCCACTGGACCAACTCACCGCGGGCCAGTTGGTCCCACGCGATCGATTGGGGAATGAGCGCAGCACCACCGCCGGCGATGGCGGCGTCGCGGATCATCAGGAATGAGGAAAACCGCAGGTTGGGGATGGGCTCCAGCACCAGTTCCCCTCCATCGAGCGTCCAGTGGGTGGGCTGGAAGCTCGGCATCACGATGGCGGGAACCGGGCGGATCGCGCCGGGTTCTGGCCTGGGTATGCCTGGGGCGGCCACGACCACCAGCCGGTCCTTGGCGAAGCAGCGCCCGACCAGGCTGCTGTCCGGGCTCGGATTGATCCGGATGGCGACGTCGAATTGATCCTCGACGAGGTCCACCAGCCGATCTTCCGCCACCACTTCGAGGGTGACTTGCGGGTAGGCCGCACAAAACTCGGCACCGATCCGACCCATCGCCAACTGCGAGAACAGCACCGGGGAGGCGATACGCAGGCGTCCTCGTGGCGTCGACCCTCCGTCACGCGCGGCCGTCAACGCCTCCGCCACCTCGGCCAGCGGCCCCTCGGCCCGGGCCAGCAGTGTTTCGCCGGCTTCAGTCAGCTTCAGGCCTCGCGCGCTGCGCTCGATCAGCCTCACACCCAATTGCTCTTCGAGCTCGGAGATGCGCCGCGACAAGGTCGCCTTGGACCGGCCGCTTGCTCTGCTTGCCTTTCCCAGTCCCTCGCTGCTGGCGACGAGTGTGAAATCGATCAGTGCATTGAGGTTCATCGCTGTTCCATATTTGAGACATGGCGTCTACATATTGTGGTCTTCGTTTTGCGGATGCAACGGCTTATCTTTTTTCCAACGCGGTTCGATTCATCCACTTGCATCCACTTCTGGAGATTCACATGAGCATTCTCGTCATCGGCGCCACCGGCACCATCGGTTCACTCGTCACGCAAGGCCTCGCCGACGCGGGCGCCGAGGTGAAAGCCCTGGTGCGCCAAACGGGTAAACGCGCCTTTGCGGCCGGTGTCACGGAAGTTGTCGCGGACCTGACCGATGTCCCGTCGCTGCGCGCTGCGCTGTCGTCGGTACGTACGCTGTTCCTGCTCAACGCCGTGACGCCCGATGAGGTCACCCAAGCCCTGATCACCCTGAACCTCGCCCAAGAGGCAGGCATCGAGCGCGTCGTCTACCTCTCGGTGATCCACGCCGACCGGTTCACCAACGTCCCGCATTTCACCGGCAAGCACACGGTTGAACGCATGATCGAAAGCCACGGCATCGCCGCGACGATCCTGCGCCCGGCCTACTTCATGCAAAACGAACGCATGGTCCAGCAAACGATTCAGGACTACTCGGTGTACCCGATGCCGATCGGCTCGGCGGGCGTCTCGATGGTCGATGCGCGCGATATCGCCGATGTCGCCGTGGCCGAGTTGCTGCGCCGTGACAGGGCTTCGGCACCGCTGGAGCGGATCACCCTGGATCTGGTCGGCCCGCAAGCGCTGACCGGGGCGTCGGTGGCGAAGATCTGGAGCGCCGCGCTGGGGCGCGAGATTGCCTACGGCGGTGACGATGTGGCGGCCTTCGAAGCGCAGATGGCTTCGTTCGGTCCCGCCTGGTTGGCTTATGACATGCGCCTGATGATGGCCGGCATCCAGCAGCTCGGCATGACCAGCGAAGGCGCCGTCGACCGGTTGCAGGCCATCCTCGGCCGTCCGCTGCGCAGCTATGAGGCGTTTGTTCGTGAGGCGGTTGCCGGAGAATAGGCAGCCGGAGCAAAGAGTCATTGCTGCATGTTGTGCAGCAATGATCTGCAATCCGCCTGTCTTTTTTGACACGGCGATCCGCATTGGCGAACTGGATGACAACCGGTTGATCCCCAAGAAACTGGGCGATCGCCGGCGCATCCTCTGCGTCTCACCGGCCTATCTCGAAAAACCTGGCACGCCCCGGACGCCGCAGGACCTGGCCAGCCATAACTGCCTGCGCTTCAGCGGCCTATGACCCTACGAATCAACGCACCCGATCGCGACTCTGTACCGACAGATCCAGGGCCTTTTGCATGTCCAGCCGCGCCGAGCGACCGACGTCCTTGTCGTTGAGCTGGTAGTTGCGCTCCGATGGCAGGATAGGCGCGGTGAGGTCTTCGCCATCCATTTGTTCGAAGTCGTGATTATCGCCGATGGTCATGGCGCTACGGCGCAGAAGCATGCGCAGTTGCTCGGGATGAAGCTGCGGATTGATCGACAGCATCGCCGCCAGCAGGCCGGTAACCATTGGCGTGGCGTAGGACGTGCCGCAATGTACCGCGCCGTCTTCGCCGGCATTGACCGTCGAGGCGTGGGTGCACGCGGCGGCGGTGATGTCGACGCGCATGTCGACATTCGAGGAGTCGCGCTTGACTGCGTAGGCCGGATCATCGACCGCAACCCCGGCGCGTTCGCTGCGCTGATGCCCGCCGACCACCAGTAATTGTTCGGTGATGAACGAGGAGGGCAGGCGGTATTCATCAGTGCCCGAGTATGACGAGCCGTTGCCGGCGGAATTCACCACCACCACGTCGGGATGTTCCTTGCGCAGCCACAGGAAAAACTCCTCCAGCAACTCCTCGTAGCCGCTCATGGCAATGCCCGAGCGCAGCAACGAATCGACCTCGTCACCCTTGACGTTTTTCGCGCCGACGCGATGAATGCCCCAGCTCCAGTTGAGCACCCGCACGCCGTCCTCGACGAGGTTCACCGAAGCGGCGATGTTGGCGGTGATCCCGGCGTCGGAATTGCGCTCGACAATCACCTCGAAGCCGCCGCTGGCCTTGTCCAGGCCCCTTAGGAACCCGCTGTTGCCGCCATCGTTCCAGCGCGCGGCGAGGATGCCGGCGACCGTCGTGCCGTGGTCGTCCGGCTTGTCCGCATCGCGGGCATAGACGCAGGTTCGCGGCATTGAGCAGGCGCCGAGGTAATCGGCGAAATCCGCCGTGTCGAAATCCACGTCGCGCTCGATCAGGCCGATGCGCACCGGTTGCGGTCGGATCGGCGCCTGCTGCCCAGGGATGCGCCGCTGGTAATAGTGCACCGCATCGAGGAAGCGATTCGCCGCCCATTCATCGGAGTCCTTGGCCGGCTTCTTCGGCTCTTCTGGCTGGGCGGGCGCTTGCTCGGTCTCTTCGGCGGCGGACTCCTCTATCACCACCGCATCGACACTGGTCTCGCCGCCCAGGCGCAGCACCAGCGCATCGCGCTCGACCAGGTCCTTGGCCGGCAGGCGCAGCTGATAAACGTTCAGCGGGGCGATGCTGCCGACCACTTTCGCCCCGTATTTGGCGGCGAGACGTTCAGCCTCCTGGCGACCGTCGTGACTTTCCTCGATGAGCACGCTCACCAGATCCACATACGTGGTCAGGCCGTCCATGTTCTTCGCCACTTCGTTCGGTCCAGCGGCCACCACGTGGCTGGTGCGTAACGTCAGCCAGGCGGCGTTGCTGGCCCGCGTACCATCCTCCAGCCAGAGCGGGCCGCTTTGGTAGTCGGCGTTGTTCAAGCGCAGGCGCAGGTTGTTTCCGTCACGCTGAACGCTGCCGGCGGGAATCATTTTCTCGCCCAGTTTCAGTTGCGGTGTTGCATCACCCAGCCCGCGCGCGGTCAGGCACCATTCCTGGCGCTGGTTATCCAGCAAGTCGCCGCAGCGTTTCAGGCCTTCCAGGCGTAGCGGTTCCTGCGCCACTGCAAGGGTGCTGGCAGACAGGGCGAACAGCGTTACGAGGGCGGCGGATCGTATGGGCATGGGGTGAGTTTTCTTGGTCGGGGATTGCTGTTCCGACCGTTGTGTCGCGAGCTTCGTTCAGCCCTGGGATTCGATCCGTGGCGGTCGTCATCGAAATGGAACAACCGGACCCGCGCGGCAATCGGATTCTTAAACGTCTGAGACTCGAAAAGAGGGATCCCATGTCTCGTCCACCCATGATCGGAATCATCGCCTGCTCAGGCAAAGTCGGCCCACACACCGTCCAGCTCAGCAATGACAAATATGCCCAGGCCGTGGCCACCGCCGCCGACGCGTTGCCGGTGATCCTGCCGGTGTTTCCGGCGCTGCTCGATCCGGCCCACATCATCGCCGGCCTTGACGGCCTGCTCTTCACCGGATCGCCGTCCAATATCGAACCCCATCACTACGACGGCCCCCCGAGCCCGCCGGGCACCGAGCACGACCCGGCCCGCGACAACCTGGCGCTGCCGCTCTGGCGCGCCGCCGTCGAAGCCGGCCTGCCGGTGCTCGGCATCTGCCGCGGCTTCCAGGAAATGAACGTCGCCTTTGGCGGCTCGCTCCATCAACAACTCGACGGCCCGGGCGCCGAACACGAACCGCCGAGCAATGAACCGGTCCAGGAACAGTACGCCCGCAACCACGCCTTGACGGTGCGGCCCGGTGGCGTACTGGCGCGGCTGGGCCTCAAGGACGTGATCGAGGTCAACTCAGTCCACGGCCAGGGCATCGCGCGGGTTGGGCAGGGCTTGCGCGTCGAGGCCGTGGCCGAGGATGGGTTGGTGGAGGGCCTTTCGGTGGAGGGCAGCCGGGCGTTTGCGTTGGGGGTGCAATGGCATCCGGAGTGGGAGGTTATGGATAACGTGGATTATCGGACGATTTTCCGGGCGTTCGGGGACGCATGTCGGGAGCGTGCGGAAAAAGACGCTTGACGCTTGGATCTGGTTTCTAGATGCTGTAGCGGTCAAGTATCTGGAAGGTAGGGTTGCTCTGAATTGGTACGGGTTGCCGTTCGGTCCTCTGGGTGCAGGCAAATCCACGTTCACCTGGTAACTGCAAGCCGGGTCGATCCGATGTCTTTCCCCTTAGCGCTGGAGCGTTTTGCAATGTCTGTAAATCCACCTACTGAACCGACCGCGAACGGATCGATGCTTGATCGCTGTATCCGCTTGTCACGCGCCTACACCTCAGCCGCGCGGCGGGTCGATGCCAAGCTTTCCGCCGTGCATGGCCTGAGCTTCAGCGACTTCATGATTCTTTACCACCTCAAGCATGCCCACAACTCCCGGCTTCGACGCGCTGACCTGGCCGATTGCATGGGCCTGACTGCGTCGGCGGTGACCAAGTCCCTGCTGTCGCTTGAAAAAATAGGCTTGGTTTCCCGACAAAGCGATCCTCGAGATGCGCGCGTGGGCTACGCCTGTCTGACCACGACTGGCGAACAGGTGGTTGCCGACGCGCAGGTTTCTGCGGAGTTCGCTTGCCAGGAGGTTTATGAGGCGATGGTTGGTGAGTGGAACAAGGCCGGTTGAGATTGCTGTTTAAGCGCCTGGCCTGGACCCAATTCTCTGGATCTGACCTTGTCGGATGCTGAACCCGATCAGGATATCGAAGAGTGCTTGCTGCCCGGCCGGCAGGACGGGGAGCAGGGTTGCGCGGCGCTTCTCGACATCGAACCAGGATTCAACCAGCCATCCCACCAGGTAAAGCGCGGCAAGGCATCCGCCTGCCGTGGCGACATTCCCGTGGCAGACCAGCGGCTGATCCACGGGCTCGATTCCCACGGCCAGCAGGCCTGATCGAGCCTCCGGGTGGGTGGTTGCCCGGCCGTCGGGCAGCAGCCCAAGCCGCTGGAGAATAAAGGCCCCGGCGCAGATCGAGCCGATTCGCTGGCGTCGGGCATCGAGTTCAAACGACGGTAGGAAGTCCGCAGCTGCAAGCGCGGCAGGTATGCCTTGTTTGCCACTGACGAACAATACCGCGTCCGCGCCATTGGCCTCGCACAGAGGACCGTGCACCGAAACCGCCAAGCCGTGCGCCGATGTCACGACAGGGCTGGAGGCCAGAATTCTTACGTGCCAGTCTTGCGTATTGCGGCCTAAGATGTCCCACATCAGGAACATGTCGATGTCGGTGAACTGGTCGAAAGCGATCAGGGCGATTTGCTTCAAGGCGAACTCCATGAAAATGCTGGCGTGCAAAACGCAACGGCCTTCTATGCAGGTGTTCGCAGCGTATCGATCGGTTTGGCACCCTACACAGTCTGTACGGTGCATTGAGAGGGAGCGAAGTAACCATGGAAAAACTGACTCGTCACCGTTGGATCGCGGCAGGCTTCGAGGCCCTCGACCAGGCAGGCCAGGCAGGCGTCTCGGCCGAAAGCCTGGCGCGTCGATTGAATGTGACCCGTGGCTCGTTCTATCACCATTTTCGCAATCGCGAAGACTTTGTCCGCGCTTTGCTGGCTGCCTGGGAAGAGGACTACACGGGGCGCATGCTTGCTTATGCGGGCCAGGGTCGGAGCGCGCGAGAGACGTTGCAGCGCTACCTGGAAATCGCCGCGCAGAAACAACCTGGGCGGGAAGTGTCCATCCGCGCCTGGTCGCTGCATGATCCGTTGGTTGCCGAGTTCCAGCAGCGTGTCGACGCAAGACGATTGGCCTTTGCGATACAGGCGTGTCGCCGCTTGGCCCCGGCGCCCGGCCAGGCGGAGGTCATCGGGCAGATGGCCCATCTGTGCCTGATCGGCGGGCAACAGGCCGGGATACGACGTGATGCGGCGCGCTTCAATGGTTTTGTGAGCCGGGCTTTTGCCTTGGTCGAGGGCGTTATTGCGCCGTGGAGAGGCTGAGTGGTGGGCTGAGTTTCTTTGAAAGTGAAAATCAGGCACGGCGATACGGAATTAGGCTTTAATGCCCCGCGCAACTCAACTGTTTGTCCGATCAAGGAAGACGACATTGAACAATGCTCTTGCGGCTCTGTTTCTGGCTTGCCTGGCCGCCTCCGTATTCGCTGACGAAAACCCTGTCGGCTTTCGCTCTTCGACAGTGTCGAATCCGCAGGATGACCGGCCGTTGGAAATGGTCGTCTGGTACCCCGGCGCAACTGCCGCAACCCCGCAATTGATCGCCGATAACGCGGTATTTGTCGGCGCATCTGCCGTTCGTGACGCGCCGCCGTCTGCCGGTAATCATCCCCTGGTGGTGCTTTCTCATGGATACAGGGGCAACTGGAGCAATCAGGTCTGGCTTGCCAGTGCCTTGGCCCGTAAGGGGTACATCGTCGCGGCCGTCAATCATCCTGGCACCACCACCCATGACCGCAGTCCGCAAGCAGCGGCGCAGTTATGGCAGCGGTCCGTTGATCTGCGCCGAACCATCGATGAGGTCACGACCCAACCGGAAAAATTTGGCCAGGTCGCCAATCATCGCGTCGCAGTCGTGGGCCATTCACTCGGCGGCTGGACCGCCCTGGAAATTGCCGGTGCCCGTTTTGACCCGGACCGCTTCGCCGACGATTGCAAAACCCATCCGCAGCTAGCCAGCTGCACCGTCTATGGACAGATGAATCCGGCGAGTAGTCCGGACTCGAAAGCCGCGCTGGCCGCCGACTGGCGCGACAAACGCGTCACGGCCGTGATCACTCTGGATCTGGGCCTGTCGCGAGGCCTGACCGATGAAAGCCTCTCCGCGCTGCCGGTGCCCGCCCTGATGATTGCTGCCGGCGTGCCCTCGCGCGAACTTCCCGCCGAGTTGGAGTCCGCCGACCTCGCCAGGCGCCTGCCGCCGGTGTCCAGCCGTTATGTGGAATTCAGCGACGCCAGCCATTTCAGTTTCATGTCGATTTGCAAACCTGGCGCGCAGGCAATGCTCGAAGAAGAAGTGCCAGGCGATGGCATCATTTGCCGGGACGGCGAAAACGGGCGTGATCGCGGGGTGATTCAACAGGAGGTCGTATCGTTGATAGCGGATTTCCTGGCGGGAGCGCCTGCGTCCAGTGGAGGCGGGTTGTAAGTTGCCTTGATCCGCCGCCGCCAATTTTATCAAGGTCATCCGATGGAAATATCGCCTCGCTTTGTCGTTCATGAATCAGAGCATTGGCTCATCAATCACCGCGTGGACAGTGCACTGCCCGGCTACCTGATGCTCAGCGCGAAACAGATGACGAATGCCTTGGCATCGCTGTCGGCTGAAGCGCTGGCGGAGTTGGGTGTATTGCAAGCGCGAATCCAGCACGCCATCGAAACCTGCCTGCAACCAAGACGACTGTACATCGGCCGTTTTGGTCATGACGCTGGTTACTCCATCCACTTCCATTTCATTCCGGTTTATCACTGGGTCGAAGCGCTGTTCTGGAACGACGACAGGTACCGGCTGCTGCAGACTTTCGGCTCGATCGACAGCAGTTTGCCTCAGACCGATGGTGCGGAATTGACGCTCTTTGTCTGGCGGGAATTTTGCGAGCGTCCTGATCCTCCGCCGATACAGGGGCCATCTGTTGAGCAGGTCGTGGCGGTGTTACGGCGGGAATTCGGTTTTCTGCTTGTTGATGAATAGCGCGGACCGTTAACCCTGCTCGCGACGGCGGTGGTCAGCAGTGTAGGACCGCTTTCGCGAGCAGGCTCGCTCCCACAGGTTTTTCTGGTGCTCAGAAATAATCAATCCACCTCAGCCCCCGTGGCGAGGGAGCTTGCTCCCGCTGGGTCGCGTAGCGGCCCCAAGCTTTTTGCTGCCGCTACGCAACCGAGTGGAATCAACCGCCCTCAACGATCGGACTTCATCCGCCCCTCGATCGCCACGCGCAAACAACCCCAGGCGATGACGCCAATGATCAGCAGCTCGGCGACGCCGATAAGCATGTGAAAGGAAAAGGTCATCGGCTCCTCGGCCCAGTAGAAGGTCGTCGGGCGACTGATGCCAATGCGCAGCCGTCCGGTAAACAGCGAAGGCACCCAGGTGATGATGCGGGTCAGCTCATAGACAGTCAGGAACGCGCCAAACAGGGCGAGCAGGGCGCGGACGGGAGTGCCCAGTTGCTCGGTCGTCTCAGCCGCAGGTGTCGGCGCCTTTGCTTTGCGCTGCCTGGCGATCTTCGCCGGGGTTGGAGCAGGCCGGTAGGCTGCCTTCGCAACGGCCGTCGAACCGATCATGACCTCGCTGGGCACTGGCACTTGCAGGTAGTCGGCCAGCTCACGCAGCCACAGGTCAGTGCGTTTGCTTCCAGGCACTACCGGAACGTTGTCGCTCGTCAGGCGGTGTTCGGTGCCATCGCGCAGCACCAGCCATAGCTGGGTGCGGGCTGGCTCGGCCTCCGGGTGGCGGCGAAGTTCGAGGTATTTGATGGCGTCGATCCTGAACACCGATCGCACCCGCTCACGGCGTCCAAAAAAGTTTCGGGTGCGACGCTTGCCTTCAGCGTCGACGCGCGACAGCAGCAGGGTTTCGCGGGTGCCGGTGTAGACCAGCAGCGCCAGGCCCAGGGCAGGAATCAACAGCAGCCCGAGCACCATCAGCAGCAAGGTCAGTGGGTCCAGGCCCACCAGCGACGAGTCTGCAGTGGCAATCGCCAGCACGGCTCCCACGGGAAAGATCAAGGCCAGCGCACTGGTAAACAACACGAATACGCTCTGCACCCGGTTGAGCGAGTGGATGTGCAAGTCACCCTGCGCGGTGCGCTCGAACCGATATCCAATCAAATGCACATCTCCTGAAAGCCGCCAGCCCAAAGCAGCGGTGGATTTGAACGAGGTGGAACAACCGCCGAGTGGAGCCAATCGGCTGAATGATTTGTCGACAGCAACCTGACCGATTATTGGGCATCAGCCTCTGGCGCAACATCGGTATCCGGTGGAGCTCCATAAGGTTCGCCAATCTCCACCCGGTCTGCCTTCACCCAACCGGTATAGTCCTCGCCATCCTTGGCGATGTAGTTCACTTCCAGCCAGGACTCGTCTTCAAGGCTGGCGTAAACGGTGAGGGAGTCGCCGGGTATCACGAAAATCTTCTTGTTGGCGCAGGCCCCGTCCGGCGCTTCGTGAAAATGCAGGCGCCCGGTGCCAATGACCTTGCCTTGCACTGACGGATGAAATTCAGGGACCGTTCCCGAGAGCTTTTCCGCCAGGGCAGAACAGTCGACAGCGGCCTGGCCAAGGCTGCTGAAAAGGCACAGGCACAACAAGCTTGAACGCAGATGCATCTAGGCAAAGTCCGTTTGGGTTGGATGCGTAGGATAGTGAACTCGCAAACTGTTGGGAAAGACTCATAAGCAGCTTTGTGCGGTTCCGCTAATTATTTCGGCCCCGGCCCTCTGGCGTCTGAGGAAAACGGAGTAGCCAATTCAAGACGCGTCCTACATCGCCGCGCTTACCCCTTGCGTTAGCGTCCGTCCTGGATTTTCAGGATGAGATTCGCGACTCGTGACCACACGCCCCAAAGACCTGCCCAAAATTCGCAATCCACCTTCTGGAGAAGGGCACCGCATCTCCTATAGAGACATGACCTCCAGCGAGGTGGCGGAGTACGAAGCACTCCAGCGTGGCCACAAAGCCATGCTTGCCCGACAGGCTGCTTACGAAAAACAACGTTGGGCCAAGGTTGAAAGGACGCCTCTCGTCATCACCGGGTCGGTGTTCGCCAAAAGCTGCGCGCTGCCCAACGGAATCATTGACTACAACAACCCCAACGGCTTTGTTCCGCCGGACCTGATCAAGCAGTACGGCGATCTGATGTGGCTTGGCGCCAGGAGCCCCGACGCGTCGGGAACCCTTCCCCTGAAGCAGATCGGCTCAAGCGCGATACCCGCCGCAATGGGCAGACTCGCGCTGGGCGGGTCCGCAGTATCAAGCGCCGGAGCTGTTGGCGGCACGGTCGGTGCGGCGCTGTTGACCGGCATCGTCGCCTTGCTCTGGCCCTCCAGCCTCGGCGACAGCGCACTCTACAGCGAAGACCAACTGCGCAATCTCAAACAGGCCCGCAGCCGCATGCGCCTGAGCATCGAGCAGCAGGCCGATGGCAGCCTCAAGGGCTATGGCTTCTACACCGGCCAGAACCGCGCCTGGGAAATGGTCGATGTCATCCAGCTCACGCCGCGTGCCGACCAATACGTCGCCGACCTTGGCGACGGCATCGAACTGATCTGGACCCCGGCCATCGACCCGTCCGACACCCTCGGCATTCCCGCCTTGGAAGCCGCCCCTCAGACGCCACACATCTGGATTTATCCGCCGACGCCCGTGGCGGACAGCATTCTCGTCAACCCGATCTATCCGCCGGAGTACAAGGATTTCATTCTGGTGTTTCCGGTGGATTCGGGGGTTCGGCCGGTTTATGTGGTTTTAAGCACCGCACATCATGACTACGTCACAAAACCGGACCTCCTTCCGGCATTCCCAAGTGCAAAATGGGCCCCACCTAAGACGCGTATGAAAGGCGGAGGGTTGCGTCCGCGATGGAGGGACAAAGACAAGTTTATTTATGAATGGGATTTCCAACACGGCGCAGTGGAGAAATATAATAAGCGGGGGAAACACTTGGGCGAGTTTGATCATGTTACGGGCGCCCAAAAGAAACCAGCCAACCCAGAAAGGTGGATTGAACCATGAAGCATAAGATAATGGGTGTGATTGACGGGGATGATTTTGCTTCTTATGAAGTAGTGCTCTGTATTGAAAGCGAAGATTTAGCGAAAATAATGAACTGGGTAAGAAAGGAGCAGTATGTATACGATTACGCATTGACTGCGCTTCAACTCCAGGAATTGGAAGAGGCTTGCTCGATAAAGTTGCCAAAAAACTTAACGTTTTTTCTTACCGCTAGCAGCTAATGGCCCGAGACAGATGCGCTGAAAGCGATAGCCGAGCGAGTTCGCTACCAGGATGAAATTTGTTTGGAGGTCAAATGGGACTCAAACTGAGACTCGAGTGGTATGGCAAACAAATCGAATCTTTCGAGGGGGAGGAGTACTCAGGCGACCTCGGTGATGACGGTGCTGTCATCGACGCTTTGGGCATTCCTTTCGAGAATAATATAAATAACGGTGGATTCAATGTTCCCTTGGAATGGGTAGAAATTCTTCGGCCCTATTTTCAACATTCAATTGATTGGGATCGTTATGACTATCAAGTAGCCTTCGATTATCGAGACAGCTGGTAATCATCCTTGCGCTAGAAGGTAGCTTCCAAATATGGCGATGGTCCAATGGGTTTAAAGTTAAGGATGGATTGGTATCATCCGAAAACCGAGCTGGGTGAAGGTAAAGAGTATTCGGAAGACTTACGGGAGGATATGTCACCGATCGCCGCACTGGGTCTGGAGAACGAACCAAACATCTATGACGGTGGCTTTGATGTGTTGGAAGAATGGATTCCGATTCTTCAACCCTTCTTCAGTCACCTGATCGTCCCCGAAGAGTTTGATTACCAAATCTCATTTCGTTATCGAATCGCTTGGTAGCATAACCAATTAGCCTCGTTCTGGAACAGGCGGAAACCTGTTCCAGGACTAGACGGGTTTCTTTAGAAACTTTACTTGCGAAATACCATATGCGTCCCCTCCAAACTCGCCGAGTTGGCAATAGTCGAATGATAACGGCTGCCAAAATTGTTGGCATTCACCTGCAGACCCAGGTCTGGTTGCCCCGGTACCCGGCCATTAAATCAGTAATGGCGCAACACCAGCTTCGGCAAAGCGAATTCAATTCGGTTGATTGACTAGCGATTAAATCGCTCCACCAACGAGTACTGGGTCATGGCTGTTTGCGTCAGTTCCTTGCTCAACTCCGCGGAGTGCCTGGCCTGTTCGGAGGTCTGGTCTGCCAGGTTCGCGATAGTGGTGATATTGCGGCTGATTTCGTCGGCCACCGCAGTTTGCTCTTCTGTCGCAGCGGCAATCTGGGTCGTCATGTCGGTGATGTGTGCCACGGCTTCGCTGATACCGATCAGTGCTTTGTCTGCCTCAAGCACCCAGGCGACGCCTTCCTCAGCTTGTCGGTGGCCGCTTTCCATGGTTTTCACGGCGTTGTTGGAGGAGACCTGCAACTTGGAAATCAGGCTATGGATCTGAGTGGTGGACTCAGTCGTGCGCTGCGCCAGTTGGCGCACCTCATCGGCAACCACCGCGAACCCTCTGCCCATGTCTCCGGCGCGCGCGGCTTCGATGGCGGCGTTCAACGCCAGCAGGTTGGTCTGGTCGGCAATGCCTTTGATGACATCGACCACCGTCCCGATTTCGTTGCTGTCCTTGGCCAGCTGCGCAACCGTCAGCCCTGTTTCGCCCACGACCTCGGAGAGACGCTGAATCGCCTGGCGAGTGTCTCGGGCTACGTCGCGTCCACGCCCGGTCAGCACGTTGGCTTCCTGGGTAGCGTCAGCCGTGCGCTGGACATGACTGGCGACCTCTTGGGTGGTCGCCGACATCTGATTCACCGCCGCCGACACTTGCTCAGTCTCGACGCGTTGCCGTTCAAGCCCGCGTGAACTGTCGGCGGCCAGGCCGTCGGACCTGCCGGCCAAACCGGTCAGTTGCTCGGCGGTGTCCTGCAGGCGAGTGAGGCACGTTTTGAGCCGGGATGCCTGGCTCTCGAAAGCTGTTTCGAGGCGAGCCTGCAGGCCGCGCTCGTCGCTGTACATTTTCGCCAGCAACGCATCCGAGGTGGATGCCTCGGCCATTTCCAACAGACGCAGCGTGCCTTTGTTCTGCTGGCGCGAGATGATCAACCCGACCGGAATCGATATTCCGACAGCCAGCAGCATCGCCATGGCGGTATTGAGGAAGGCGCCGCCCACTGTGCCCAATAAACCCATCAACAGAACCGGTACCCAACTGAGCAGGAAGAGGTACCACCGATCAAGACCCGGGACAGCTGCCTTGCCGAGCCTGATGCGTTTGTAGAGCGCTTCGGCGCGGCGGATCTGGCTGACCGTCGGCTTGACTCGGACCGATTCGTAACCGACGACCTGGCTCCCTTCGTAAACAGGCGTGACGTAGGCATTGACCCAATAATGGTCGCCGTTTTTCGAGCGGTTCTTGACGATCCCCATCCACGGCTTGCCTTGCTTGAGCGCTGCCCACATATGCGCAAACACGGCGGGCGGCACATCCGGATGACGAACGATATTCTGTGGTGCGCCGATCAGGTCCACCTTGTCGAATCCGCTGATCTCGACGAAGGCGTCATTGCAATACGTGATGACGCCTCGCGTATCCGTGGTGGAAATCAGCTTCTGCTGAGATGCGAGTGAAATCTCACGTTGCGTGACCGGTTGATTGTTTCTCATTTCTGAACTGCTCCCTGGGATCTGCAAGTCCATCGACTGCCGTTCAGAAAAGTTGATGAAATGCCTATGAAATACTCTGGTAACAATCAGCTGTGGTCATTCTTTCCGCGGATTGGATAATCAGCCTGGCCCGCGGACCGCACCCCATCAAGAAGCTGCGAAGCTGGCTATGTGGAGCGATTTCTAAAGTTGGATCCAGCACCGTCGATAACCTGTACGAACCCGCCCATCATGGACAGATGAAAAATGGTACTCACCGTCAGTTCCGCTTACATCCCGCCGGCCAATACCAACCTCACGCGCTCCGAACAAGTGCTCGTGACCCAGGCGCCGACAGACGCTGCAAAACTAGCGCTGTCCAACGCCAGCCCAGCGGCCATCTTCCATCCCAGCGAAGAAGCCCAGGCAACGATGCCGATGCCTATGGCGATCGAGACCTGGATCGGGCGCTCGCAATCACCGGACTTTCCTCGATACGTAGAGATCCTCAAAGGGGCAACCAGTACGCTGAAGTCCTCGTTCGAGGATTTCCAATCCACCCTCTCGACGACCCACCCGGACTTGGCCGGCAAGAAATACGGCTTCACTGTCGAAGCCGACGGCAGCCTGAAAGTGCTCAATACCGCCGGCAAGCTCAGCAGCTCCGATATCCAACGGCTGACCGATCTGCTCAACGACTCCAAGGACCTGAAAGCCGCCGCCGTCGCAGTCCGCGACGCCTCCATCGACCTGGTCGACGCCGACTCGCCATGGTCCGGCAGCTACCTGGGCCTCTACAGCCTGACCAAGGAAAACTTCGCCAAAACAATCGATCTGGCCCCGCTGCTGAAAGACCGTGGGTCGGTGTCCATACAGGAATATTCCGACGGGTTGTTTTTCAATCAGTTGGCGTACAAGGGCGAGCGGGCGACGCGGGAGACGGAACAGGCGATGTTCGAGAGGCGGGCGGCGGAGCGGTTTTCGGTGCGGGTTTGAGTGTTAATGGCATTGACGAAAAAGGGACAGATTTATACAAATTCTGAGGCTGCTCAGGCAGTTCAGATCAGAGCTGCCCGGTACGCTCATAGCAGGGCTTAACACTGTCGCTCTGGAGATCTATAAGGGCGTGCCGCGAACGTTTGGGCCGGAACAGTAAAAGCCGTCTATCGTTGACCTTCGTGTAACACATCTTCGGGTGGCAATCGTTTTGCTCTGGAGGCAAATGACATGGAAAGTAGAGTGCTCGTGGGTGGTAACTACGACGTTATCTTGGTTGTGACATTTAAAAAGAACCACACCGACAGCGAGATGATTGCCAGCGATTTGTCCATGAGAGAGAAATATCAGGGGAACGGCAAAGCAAAATTTTTTTTATGCGAAGTAAACGATATTGACGTAAATGATGCGCTTACTCTTGCGTATTTGATGTACAGCGTTATTGGAGAAGGCGTAGAAGGTCGGCGTCTGGGTATATACGTCGGTACACACTGTGATGTGGCGTCGTTAAATCCGGAAGTTCCGGCCAAAACGATGGGTAACGCGATTGGCTATTTGGCTACACGTTACAAATTCATCATTTCTAAAGTCTGTGTTGATGCGTGTTATTCAGCCGGCGCTGAAACTTCAATGCCGCACGAGGATTCTTTGGCCAAGCAGGTCGGTAGGGCTATCGCGGAAATTGTCTCGGTGGACGAGGCTGATGAAGAGACAGAGCTTACCCTGCAAACTCGAAAAGCCCGGGTAATTGGCTGCCGAATTGCCGGATATTGCGTGATCATCAAACGTTACACGCCGAATCACGAATATTTTTCGAATCATCCGAAGAACTATCCTGAAAATATAACGGCGCAGGCTGTGTACGGAAAGGGAACAGCAAAGGTTTTTAGGCCAAAAGTGGTGGCAGGTAAATATGATATAAAAGCAAAAAATAAAAAGATAGAGTTATTCAAGGAGGAGGAAGAGGAGATAGCCAATCTTGACCAAGGGTCGCCGCTTTACAAGTTTATCAAGAGCTTGAATGCTTATTTCGCCCTGAAAAAAGCCTGGAAGATTGACGAAAACCTTGCGATTGTTTCCATCCCTTTACATCAATACACGGACAGCCCGCTGTTTAGTCGGTTCGCCTATGACCCGCAGGGACAAATAGTGAAGTTTCGGCGCGGCGATGTGCTGACCAAATAAGCTGCGAGCAGGTGGTGTGAACGACAACAGACTTCATCATGCACGGTAGGGGGGAGTTGATGGGGCCGTCGGTCGCGGCCTTAGCGTTACGAATCTTTTTTCTATATGACTGCGTTCCACGTTTCCACCGTAATCGCCCAGAAACGGATGTTCCTGCAAAATTGGAGCGAAAAAGGGACAGATTTATTTGCCAAATAAACCTGTCCCTTTCCATTTAGAACTCCAGAGAAGCCCCATCTTCCGGAATGTCCACACGCCCCTCAATCCCTTGCTTCTTGACGTAAGCGCGCAGTTCTTCACGGGTCAGGGACATATGGTTGATCGCGTCCATGTGCACCGCGACAATCTGTGCGTTTTTCGCGGCTTTTGAGGCGAGAAGCACATCTTCCTCACCCATGATGATCGAGCCGTCGAATCCCGCCATTTTTGCCTTCCCGGCGTTGAGCACGATAACTTCCGGGCGGTACTGGCTGATGGCTTGGTCGACCTCTTTACGCCAGATCGTGTCACCCGCAAGGTAGAGCGTCTTGTAACCCGGTGCTTGGAAAACCACGCCCATGGCTTCGCCTAGCGGTTTTGCGAGCGCTGGCACGGCATACATTTCGTCAGTGCCATGCTGGCCGCCGGTCTTGGTGATCTTCACGCCGCCGAATTCGGCTTCATCCGTCAGCACGCGTACGTTCTTGAAACCCTGGGAACGAATCAGTTGAGCATCTTCTTCATGTTGGGCGAACAGCGGAATGTCTTTAGGCAGCGCTTTCTGCGCGGCATCGTCCCAGTGATCCAGGTGCGTATGGGTGACGATGACGGCATCGACTCCGGCGATAACTTTCTCCGGTGATTCCGTCAGATCAACCAAGGGGTTGCGCAGGTTGCTTCGATAGGTGTTTTCAAAACCCGGATAAGCGCCTTTTTTTGCCAGCATCGGATCAACCAGGAAAGTGGTGTCACCGTAGGTGATTTTCACCGTGGCGTTACGAACCTGCTGCAAATCCAACTTGTGAGAGGCGTCCGGCGCTTTGGGAGCATTCGAACTGGCGAACGCGGGGGCAGCGGCTACGGCACAAGCCATGCTGACGGCAAGCGGTAAAGTTGTGAGTTTCATAAGAATTGATCCTGTTGTTTACATCGAGGCATCCATTCTTGCCGAATGTCTCGCGAGCCAACAGTGGCCCGGATGACATATTTCGCTATAATCGGGCCAACTGCTCGCCGTGGTTCGGCTTGGGCCCCACAGGGCGAATCGAGGCCTCCTCATGCTCCCCATACGCGTTGCTGTTCTAGCTTTCGAAGGCGTCAGCCTTTTCCATCTTTCCGTGCCGGGAATGGTATTGGGAACCGCGCAACCTGCGCCCGATGGGCCTCGGTACGAAATCAATTATTGCGCAGAAGTGCCCGGAGTGATCAGTACCGACCAGGACGTTGGCCTGTCGGTAAGCCTCGGCCTGGAGCTGATGGAAACCTGCGACGTCATCATCATCCCCGCTTGGGGCGATCAATCCCTTGTTGCATCGCCCCAACTCGTAGAAGCGCTGCAGCGCGCCAATACGCAAGGCAAGCTCATCGTGGGATTGTGTTTGGGAGCGTTCGTCCTCGGCGATGCCGGGCTGCTCGATGGAAAGGAAGCAACCACCCACTGGGCCGCCCGTGACCAGTTTGCGCAACGTTTTCCCAAGGTTCGATTCAAGCCCGAAGTGCTCTATGTCAGCGCCGATAACATCGTGACGTCCGCCGGAACGGTAGCGGCAATTGATTGTTGCTTGCACCTGATACGCGAGCGACTCGGCGCAGACGTGGCGAATCGCACCGCAAAAATGCTCGTGACGCCACCCCACAGGCCAGGAGGCCAAGCGCAGTATGTTGAACGCCCGGTGCCGCAATTATCTGGCGAGACCCACCTGTCCGACGTCCTGACGTGGGCCCGAATGAACCTGTCCAGCGACCTGTCCCTCGACGTTCTGGCAGACATGGCAAAAATGAGCAGAAGAACTTTTACCCGCCGGTTCAAGGAAGCCACCGGCACAACCGTATCCAAATGGTTGACCGCTGAACGGGTGGCTAGAGCGCAGGCGTTGCTGGAAACGACTGAGTTGTCTATTGAGTGTATTGCGGGGGAGGTGGGGTTTGGGACGTCGCTGTCGTTGAGGCAGCATTTTGGCGCGCATCTAGGGACGTCGCCTTCTGATTATCGGAAGATGTTCTGTCTTGGGGTGGGGCGGAAGATTTGAGGGAATTGGGAAGGCGCCACTCATACCGGAAGCCCTCGCGCTGAAGGAGTCAGTCTTCGATCAATCCCGCAGAGCCTGGCCAGTCGAATTTCCAAACGCTCGCCAGAAAAATTCTTGTATCCCGGTTAGACCGCAGACAGACCACGCGGCAAGTTGGGGGGGCAGTCGCCACGAGTTGGTTCATCTTCGCCCAGGCTAATTTTCTCGTCCGCCACATGAACTTAAAAAACTCTGGCAGATTCGCCAGCAATTCGGGGCAGTTGTCCGGCAAGTCCGGCCGGCGCTGACCTCGGTGGAGCAGCGTTCTGAGGAGTACACGCCAAAATCGGAGCGTCGCAGATCGATCAATCCATATCAAAAGATCAGCGCGAGCCATCCGATGGTCTCACGTGGCTGAATGGCCACCTTCGAAAATCCAGCGATCAAGGGACTCGACCTCAACGACAGAGATGCGTCTTCTCGTCCCAGCTTCGTTCGACCCACCCTGGCTGCCAGTGAATAGTGTCGATATGAACGACCGGTAAGCCCGTGCGTTGGCCCAGGTTACGCGCCAAAGTACTTTTCCCAGATCCAGGTTGACCAACAATCATCACCCGTTGCATCGAAGCGACCTCTTGCAGTGCATGCTGTTTTTTGGGGCGGCGATTCTACGTTAATGCTCATTTCCGTCAACAACAACGGGCCAGCGTGACTGGCTGCTATCGGCCAAAAGCAGACGTAATGGCGTTTGTGTAGTATCTGCCACTCTTCCCACCTGTATGAGATACCCGATGTCTGGCCGCTACTCCCCGTCCCCAGCAAGGGCTGTACAAGACCTTCAAAACGCACGCTCGCTTTTGGGAAAGCGCCTGAGCGAGCTGCTGCACTACCAGTATTATTTCAACGACGAGAAAGAACTGGGAGACATAGGTTCTCTAGAGTGGCATTTTGGCGAGCGAGAAGTTTTATCAATGTATCTCTTGAGTGACGGCGAGAGAGTAGGCGCGGACTTGTTGCCGTCCGATACGCCGACGGCTTTCGAGATAGAGCCGAACGCGACCTGCTCTTGGAAAAGGCAAAACCTGCTCGCAGGTTTATCAGCAACGCACCTTGGGAACACAAAAATTTGCGCAGTCGAGGGAATTCTTGACTCTTTCAGCGGACACGGGCCTTGGCTGGCCGGATTCAGAGTTACGTTCGAGACTGGTGACTTCTTGATTTACCTTAACCAGGGCGACGATGCCGTCGTGTTGATTAATGCGCTACCACCAGTAAATGTGGGCCTCGAAACGCGCTTCGTTACCTCAATTTGATGAAAGCTTTGGGTCGAAAGGCGTCTTTCGGTACCGACATTGGGACCTCGCTACGCCGCGCGCGGACCGGGTAGCAGCGTGGAGATGGGAATTGCCTGAGTCGTTGCGCGTTTGGCGGGTCATCGCCATTCTGGAAGCGACCATTTTAGGGGAGATTGAAGTGGACATTGACCGTCTGTTAAAAAAACGGCAACTGAACGTGCAAGAGCAAAATGCTCTTGTGGCCCACAGGCTCATGCTAACCGCCAAAGCTTGGTTGGCCAGAGGTATTCCCCTCGCCTTAAAAAACTATGGCGAGTCAAAAGGCATTAGATGGTCAGAAACCGTCGTACTCGACCTTGAAGTCGACTTTCCCGGAATGCCAAGCCTTTATGGTCTTTTGCTCACTCACGCAGAGCGGTTCATAGAGTTTGAAATTGAAACCGATAGCACTCATAGGTACGTGGAATCGGTGATTCAATGGGAGGATGTTTCTGCTAATCAAGACTACTCGCCCCGCAAGCGTGGCACTGGAAAGGGCTTCGCAGCAATTGCTCTCCAGATGAGACGCGAAATTCTATGCGGCTTGTAGGTGTGAATAACAGAAGCTGAGATCCCATTGTAGTCACGATGGCTACCTTAGGGGACACCCTTGCTTGGGTCAAAACCAAACTCGGGGGGCGCTATTGTGAGCTGTATTTAATAGTGTGCGTCGCAACCAAATTGTCTTGGAGCGAGGTTGTCATCCACTCCGAGATAGCTTTGCTGGCTGGTCAAGCTGGTGCGGCGATTAAGGTTGCTTTTAAGCGAACGTGATTTCATTTCTGCAGTATCACATTGGGTCGAAAGCAGCCTTTTATGGCTGGCAGCTTTTGGCCCGTTAGCGACGGCCTGACTTCGACCGTCGCTATGCATGATCAAACCTCAAAAAGGGGACTGATTTATTTCTCAGAAAATAAATCAGTCCCCTTTTCTGACCGCTGAACGAGTGGCTAGAGCGCAGGCCTTGCTGGAAACGACTGAGTTGCCTATTGAATGCATCGCGGGGGAGGTGGGGTTTGGGACGTCGCTGTCGTTGAGGCAGCATTTTGGGGCGCATCTGGGGACGTCGCCTTCTGATTATCGGAAGATGTTTTGTCTTGGGGTGGGGCGGAAGGGTTGATGGTATTGGAGGGCGCGTCCGGGGGCGGCGCGGGAGACAGAGTTGGTCTTTGGGGGACACCACCCATTTCTGGTGGGCAGCAATCGGCCAAGATCGGACGTTTGGAAAGTGGGATTATGACGAACAGCAATAAGCCGGAATACTGCACGATCTGCAGACGCTTATTCGACAACCCAGCAGATCCGCTATCAGGCAATTGCGGCGGAGATTGCTGGGGATGCATAGGCGCTATCGAGGCGAAAATGGGATGCGCAGAGTCGCTCGCCTACGTACGCAAAGAATACGAGGCAGGACTTCGGCCTGGCTGGATTGATCCGTTCAAGCCCTGACTTGGAGCTGCGTTACGGCCGCTTTGGGTCGATAGCGGTCGTTCGCGACCGGCAGCTATCGACCCAGAGCAGTCATTTGGCGAAACCTTAGACCGACGCCAGAAGCGGTCATCTGGATCGGGTTGAAGCGGGGCCGAGAATTACGCTCTCAGCCCCATAAATGCCGGTCAGACAGTTACTACGATTTTGCCGATTTGTTGATTGGCTTCAAGGAAACGGTGGGCATTCTGGATGTCGTTAAGCGCGAATGTCTTGGCGATGATCGGGCGCAACGCACCAGACTCCAGCCCTTGTAGAATAAAAGCCTTCGCTCTTTCCAAGGCTTCAAGGTCGGCCACAATTTCTGCGTAGAGATAGCCCTTCAAGGTCAAGCTTTTGCCCAGCACGGTGAACAGTGGAAATGGCGTCGGCTCAGAGCTAAGTGCACCGTATTCCAGCAGGATTCCGCCTCGCGCCATGCTCTGCGTGAGGGGTTCAAAGGACGGCCCGCCTACAGGATCGAACACAACACGGGCGCCTTGACCAACAGTTATCGCCATAACACGCTCGACGATGTCCTCTTCATCACTGACGATGACGTGCGCAGCGCCAGCATCAATTAGGGCCTGCCTCTTCGCGCTGGTTCGAGTGATCGCAATCGATGTGGCTCCGACCATACGAGCAAGTTGGAAGGCAGCCAGGCCAACACTGCTTGATGCAGCGGTGACGATGATAAAGTCGTCCTGCCGCAGCTTCGCTTGTTCGATCAATGCGCCCCAAGCGGTGACGTACTGCATCCAAGACGCAGCAGCCTCTTCAAAGGATAAGTTCTCAGGACTCTTTACCACCAGGTGAGCCGGTACATTGGCCAGCTCGCCGTAAGTGCCCCATCGAGCGATATCCAAAGGCGGGATTACAGCGACCTTATCACCAATCTTGATTTCCGTTACGTCGCTACCAACTGAAACCACGATGCCTGCGGCCTCGTAGCCTAAGCGGCTGGGGAACTCGGCGTCCTGTAGATAGGCGTGATTGCGAAACATCACTTCGGCCCGGTTCAAGCCAATAGCTTTAACGCCAATCTGCACCTCGTTCGGTGCCGGTGCCGGAACTTCCATATCTTCCAGCTTCAGAACGCTGGCATCACCGTATTCGTGGATTCTGACAATGCGTGCCATGTTGGATACCTCGTTTATTAATGGGTCTCGATGTAAATCCGGAATGTACTCCGGCCACTCAACGGTGACGAGAATTTAGACATTGGTAAGGAAGGGATAAAGGCCTACGATGGCTCATTACTAGAAACATGGTGTTTATAATGGATCGCCTAACGCAGATGGCTACGTTCGTCAAAACGGTTGAGCTGGGTTCATTCAGCGCCGCTGCGGACGATCTGAACTTGTCCCCTCAGTTAGTAGGGAAACAGGTGAAAATGCTCGAACAACATCTCGGTGTCTCCCTACTGCTACGGACTACGCGCAGGCAAAGCCTTACTGACTTCGGCAGGACGTTCTACCAGCGCGCGAAACTAATCCTTGCAGACATGCAGTCTGCCGAAAGCCTGGCTGCCCTTACTCGTGGCACACCAATCGGTCGCCTTCGTATCAACGCACCGGTCACGTTCGGAATTCGCGCGCTTTCGCCACGCCTGCTGGAATACATGGTTCGATATCCACAGGTGTCTATCGACCTAACTCTATCGAACGAGCTGGTCGATATCGTCGATCATGGTTACGACGTGGTCTTTCGCATCGGCGAGCTGGTGAGCAGTGGGTTGAAGGCGATGCCGCTAGAGCCCTATCAAATGGTTTTGTGCGCTGCACCGTCCTACCTTGCACGTCGCCCTCCCATCACGAATCCATGGGATCTACAGCAACAGGAGTGTCTGGGTTTTACCTATTCTGACGGTCGTTCGCACTGGAGCTTCGATAGCCAAGAGGGGAGTATCGATGTTCCAATTACAAGCAAATTGACGATTAATCAGGGTGATCCTCTGCTCGCAGCAGCTTTAGCGGGTCTGGGTGTAGTTCTACAGCCGATAGAGCTGGTTAGCGATGCGTTGCGTGATGGGACGTTGGTGCGTCTGCTCCCGCAGTACCCAGTGCCGACCACCTCAATGCATTTGCTTTACGCCCCTGACCGAAGAATGACCCCAAAGCTGCGCAGTTTCTTGGAATTCGCACGTGAGGCGTTTGGGCAACGGGGGCCTCTCTAACTACAGGAGAATCAATGTCCGCTCCTGGCCGATTGCTGCCGTTCAGTACTCTTCAAAATGCGCCACGGCGCCAAACGCAAAACTTTCTAGTACCCCATTCGTTCATCTGAGGCAGAAAAACGGGCGCTTCCAGCGCCCGTTCTCTTTCACCCCTCAACCCCCTCCTGAAGCCGCCGCCCAATCACCTCCAACAAATCACACCCATCCCTTAGCGGAATCGCCAGCAACTGCGCGAAATCCGAAAGCACTACCGTATCGCTACCAATCTCGGCACGAAACGCAATATTTTCCAGAACCTGTGTCACGACCCGAATACGGTAATCAGCCGTAGCATGAAGGACGTCAAGTGGTGCCTGACTATCAATCAGCAGCGAAGCCGGGGTGCAGTCGATGCCGGTGATGGGGATGTATCTTTCCATGGGATTGCTCCGATCAGATTAATGGGCTGATCCGATCGCAGGTCGCCAAACCTGGTCGCCCTTCCAAGCGACGCAACCGACTATAAGTTCAAGTACCCGTCAGGAACAGGTGACCATTTCCGAGAGTCGCGTAGGAATTATCACAACTCACCCCCAACGCGTCCCCAACACAATCCCCTGCGCCTTGAACCCCTCAAGCGCAGCCACTCCCATCGGCATCATCTCTCGCACCGACACCCCAGTCACCTCAGCTAACGCCACCAAATGCTCGCGCCCACTGCGCCGATTCTCCATCAGCGAAACCAACAGCGCATACGCCATCGGCGCCATCCGCGAAAACGTCACTTGCCATTCGCGCCGCTGCAGCAGCACCAAGGTCGGGGCCGCAGGCTTTTCGGTGGGCTGATAATCCGGCCCGATGTCGCACACCGGCCATTCATAGGCATGTGCCTGCGCGAGTCGGGAGATCACGGGGGCGCCTTCCATCAGATCGCCGTGGGGATTGTGTGACGGCGCCGCCGCATCGCTCAGCAGCAGGGCGCTTTCGCTCCATTCGTGCTGGGCGAGTTCGGGTAGCCATGGTGGGAAATCGTGCAGACCCTCGTGTTGCTCCAGGTAGGCGACAAATTCGCCGGCCAGCTGTGTGAACAGCGGCGTCTGGCAGCGGCAGTTGGCGTAGAAGTCGTGGACCAGTCGTTGCCAGTCGGCGCGCGGCAGGGTTTGGTGGGTGACCGGGAAGCTGGCGGCGAGCAGTGATTCGATGTTGCCGATGAACAGTTGGCGGTAGATGGCCAGGCGTCGGGCTTCCAGCCCGGGTGGGGGCGGGTGGTCGGGGTTGCGGACGAAGTTGGCCATGCAGTTGAGTTGGTCGAGCAGTTGTTCAGGCATGGCGGGCCTCCGGGGTTGCCGGGTAGGCGAGTTGTTGAAGCTGTTTGATCTGCCCGACTTCGGCGAGCAGTTCGGTCAACGGCGGGAAGTTGAAGTCGCGTTCCAGCAATGTCGGCACCGGTCCGAATCGTTGGTAGGTCTGGTACAGAAGCGTCCAGACGTCTTGCTTGACGGCCGCGCCGTGGGTGTCGATTTTCAGGTCGTCGGCTTCGTCGTAATGGCCGGCGACGTGCAGGTAGCTGACGCGTTGCGCGGGCAGGGCGGCGAGGAATTTCTGGGCGTCGTAGCGGTGGTTGATGGCGTTGACGTAGAGGTTGTTGACGTCCAGCAGCAGGTCGCAGTCGGCTTCTTCGAGGACTGCGGTGATGAAGTCGATTTCGCTCATGGCCTGGAAGGGCGCGGCGTAGTAGGAGATGTTTTCCACGGCAATGCGCTGGCCCAGTAGGTCCTGGGTCTGGCGTATGCGCGCGGCGACGTGGTGCACGGCTTCTTCGGTGAACGGGATTGGCAAGAGGTCGTAGAGGTGGCCGCTGGCGGAGCAATAGCTCAGGTGCTCGCTGTAGATCGCCACGCCGTAGCGATCGAGAAAGCGGCGTGTGCCCCGCAGCAGGTCGAGGTCGAGAGGTTGTGGGCCGCCGAGGGACAGGGACAGGCCGTGGCAGGTGATGGGGTGCCTTGCGGCCAGTTGATCGAGTTGTTCGGCGTAGACACCACCGACGCCGATCCAGTTATCCGGCGCGCATTCGAGGAAATCCGCGGCGCCCGAGGGCATTTTCAGCAAGTCGCCAAGCATGGCGCGACGCAGGCCGAGCCCGGCGCCGTTGGGTGAAGTGAAGGTGCTCATCGCAATTCTCCAGGGATGGCCAGACCCTCCCGGTGTGAACCGCCGGGAGGGCGCGGGCGAAGGGCTTTATTCCTTGGCTTGGCTCATGCGGGTGAACAGCTCGGTGGGGACTTTCTTGCCATTGGCGGTGTATTGGCCGGTGCGGTATTTGTAGGTTTCCGCTTCGGACAGGTAACCGTCGTGGTTGCTGTCCATCTTTTCGAACTCGGCTTTTTCGGTCGGCGCCACGCTGAGGAATTCCTTCAGCGACACGCGATCATCTTTGTCGGTGTCAGTGCGGGAGAAGGATGCGTCGCCACATTTGCCTTCGCCGCATTTGCCTTCGGCCTGGGTGATTTTTTTACCCGATTCGGCGGCGCCGCATTTGCCTTCGCCGCACTTGCCTTCGGAGGTTTTTTCCGCCGAGGCCAGTTGATAACCCTGGGGCAGGGCGTCGACCGCGAAAGCCGACTGGGCGAGGCTCAAGCCGCCGGACAGGGCGAGGGCGGCAAGGGCGAGGCGAGCGGTGTTCGAGTTTTTTGTACGGGTCATGAGATTTCTCCAGATAAGAGCAGTGTGGCCCCTGGCAACGTTGCGCGGGGCGTGTGCCGTGGCGGCGTCACGTTGCTTGCCCGGTGCTGGGCACGTCGGGTCGAAGCAAGGCGCGACTGGCCTGTTCGGACGGGGCCATTTGGCGCTTGTCGTGTATCTGGGATGTGTCGTGCGGCGGTGTGTTTGTATTGCTGTGTGTCGCGGATACAGAGCGCTGCAGGGGGCCGCGCTCAGGTCAGATCATGCAAGTCCTTGCCCAGCGCAGGCCCGAGCGTCCAGTCGGAAAAAGCGACTTTCAAGCCGCCGCGCTTGGGGCTGCACGCCATCGGGCCGACGCGGTAGGTCGGTGCGATGGGAAACGGGCATAAGCGCACCAGCGGCCAACGAAGTCCATCGGCGGAAACCTGCAAGCGCAGTACGCCATTGGCGACCGTGGCGCGCATCCAGAAGTCGTTGGGATCGGCGGCGTACGGGCTGGTCGCCCAGTCGGATTGTCCGTCGGTGAGTACGCTGCCGAGCATCGCCTGGCCGTCGCTCAGTTCAATCCCGGCCTTGACCCATTGGCGTTCGTTGATGCGGACCATGAGACCGGCCTGGTCGTACAGGGCTTCGAAGGTGCCGCGGATGCGTAGCTGGCAGGTGAAGCTGGGTGGGGCTTCGACGCCGAGGAAATGGCCGCTGTCGTGGGTGAAGCCGTAGTGGGTTTCGCGCCAGAAGTCAGTGTTGGTGTCGGTTTCCAGGCGCAGGGAATTCGTTGTGGCGGTGCTGTGGATTTTGGGTTCGTTCAGCCATGAGCCGTTTAGCAGGCTGTGGGGGGGTGTATTGGGTTTGTCAGGCATCGTCGTGCTCCTGGTTCGAGGGGTTTGGAGTCGACAGATGAGCTGGGGGGTAGTTCAGAAAGAGGGGGCTGCTGCGCAGCCCAGCGGGAGCAAGCTCCCTCGCCACGGGTTTGGTGTGTTTCTTACAGAAAATGGTCGCTTATGGGGTGAATGAACGAAATCTCTGACGACTTTTTAGGGTTGGCTTTCGGAAGTGCCGCGCCTAGCATGGGCTAGCACAACGCTGTGTGAAGAACTTCATATCGTGAGGATAAATCGATGCTGGGAAGTCAGGATGTCAAGCTTCAGTATGCCCGCACTTTGGATCATGCGACTGAGGGGTTCGGCAGCCAGTCGTTGGCTCAAGACTGGTTGAAGAAACCCTGCAGGTACCTGGACGGTCATGTGCCCTTGGAGTTGATCGACAAGCCGCTGGGCTTTCAAACGGTAAAGGATTACCTGCGCCGTATCGAGCAAGGGGTTTATCAATGAATCCCTTGCCTGGATACGCGATGATTGTTGGGTTGCTTGATCGCGCATGTCTTTACTTCTTGACCGAATAATCCGCCCCCCAGACCCGAACGGCACTGACCGCTTCGTTCATGCCTTCGAAAACGAATTTCTGCCGCACGGCGATCTTCGGTGGGACGGTGACTTCGTCGGGGTTGTCCAGACCGGTGAGGCGGTTGGCGTAGCCGGCCTGGTCGATGGCCAGCAGGGTGCCGGTTTGTCCGAGGTTGATCAGGCGCAGCTGGGTATCGGTGCTGTTCTTGAAGCCGAGGGTGATGGTGACGTTTTCTTCGCTTGGCTCAAGCTTCAGCACTTCGATGGTGATGCGGTCTTTCATTTGCTCGCCGGAGGAGATGATCGCGGCGCCATCGGTGCCCTGGACCGACTCGCGCCCGTCGAGCACGCCTTCGCTCACACCGCCCAACAGGTTCTTGCCTGCGGTGATGAACGACGAGACCGCGGATTTGGTCGAGTCCTTGATGACGCTTTCCGCCGGCTCGCCCTCGGCCAGGCACAGAGAGCTGATCAGAAGACCTGAGACTAAGAGGGTGGCGCGTGACGGCAGAAGGGGCATACCTGAATCCTTTAGGGTGGCTAGCAGCACGCCGGGCAAATGAGCGTGCGGCATGATAGCCGGGATCATGGCGTACTTCTGCAGTTCTGGCTTGGCGGGTTTCTGGCTTTATGCGCTGATCCGCATTTTTTGGTTGCAGGTGCGTCTGTAACGGTATCAGTTACCACTCCACAATTCGGCCGTGCCGCAATGACTCTATTGGGAGAATGCTCATGGCGAAGATGGCGATTTTTCTGGCGTTGACGCTGCTGATTGGTGTGCTGGCGACGATCTCGCCTGTTTGAAGCGTTTTCCCTGTGGCGAGGGAGCTTGCTCCCGCTGGGGCGCGCAGCGGCCCTGAACCCTGGCAACTCGATCTGCAACGGCGCCTCCGAGTGTTTGGGGCCGCTGCGCAGCCCAGCGGGAGCAAGCTCCCTCGCCACGGGCCGAGCGTCGATCAGCGATGCAATATCACCTGCGCAATCTCCTGCAACGGCATCACCCGCTGCGCGGCGTTGAGTTTGATGGCTTCCTTGGGCATGCCGAACACCACGCAGCTAGCCTCGTCCTGGGCCACCGTGGCGCTGCCGGCGTCGAGCATTTCCTTGAGGCCGCGGGCGCCGTCGTCGCCCATGCCGGTCATGATGATGCCCGTGGCGTTACGGCCGGCGAACTTCGCCACCGAGCGGAACAGCACATCCACCGAAGGGCGATGGCGATTGACCAGCGGGCCGTCCACTACCTGCACTTGATAGAACGCGCCGCTGCGGGTCACCATCATGTGCTTGCCGCCGGGGGCGATGAGGGCCAGGCCCGGGTGGATGCGGTCGTTGTTTTTCGCTTCGCGCACTTCGATCTGGCAGAGGCTGTTGAGCCGCGCGGCGAACGATGCAGTGAATTTTTCCGGCATGTGCTGGACGATGACGATGCCCGGACATACCCGTGGCAGGGCGGTAAGCACTGCTTCCAGCGCCTGGGTGCCGCCGGTGGAGGTGCCCATGGCGACGATGCGTTCGGTGGTCTGGGCCATGGCGTGGCCGTTGGCGGCGGGCAGCATGGCGTCGGCGGTGAGTTTGGTCGCCGGCGTCAGCGGCGCCGCCGGAGCCGGGCGCTTGCCCAGGTTGCGGACGTTGACCTGGGCGGCGGCGCGGATGGCGGACACCAGTTCCGGGGCCGATTCCAAAAGGAAGTTCTTCAAGCCGCTGGTGGGTTTGGTGATGATTTCCACCGCACCGGCGGCCATGGCTTGCAAGGTGGTTTCCGCGCCCTTGGGCGTCAGCGACGAGCAGATCACCACCGGGGTAGGCCGTTCGCTCATGATTTTTTTCAGGAAAGTGATGCCGTCCATGCGTGGCATTTCCACGTCCATCACGATCACGTCGGGCCATTCCTTCGCCAGTTTGTCCATGGCGAAGATCGGGTCGGAAGCCGCACCGATGACGTTGATGTCCGGCGTGTCACTCAGGATCGCCAACAATACCTGGCGGACCACGGCGGAATCATCCACCAGCAATACGTTTATTTTTTTGCCTGACATGGTTAGTGCAGGGTCCTTATCGGTTGGTGCCTGACCCAGACGTCGCCCGTGCAAAGGTCGAAAATGATGCTGCGGTGGCCGGTGCTGCCCATGTCCTGGGCGATCAGGTCCAGGCGATAGAGCGCGGCCATCTCCAGCGCCGCGTTGACGTTGGACCGCGCCACGTCGCCGAATGCCACATGGCGTTGCAGTTCGGGAAACATCTCGCCGCCGCCGAACAGCTTGAGCTGGTATTCCTCAGGCTCGGTGCGATGGGCCCGGGCCTGTCGGACGAACAGCTCGATGGCTTCATCGGCGTACATCCCGTTCAGCGCGGTGGAGCAACGCACCCGGCTGGGCAACATGAAGTGACACATGCCGCCGATCTTGCGTTGCGGGTGCCAGAGCGTGATTGCCACGCAGGAGCCGAGGATCGTCCGCAGCCGGGTCGGGCAGGTCGCAAAGCGAAACTCTCCCGGCCCGAGGTAGACCTCCGCTACCTGCTTCATCGCGGCGCTCATGGCTTGCGATAAATCGAAGGGGCGACCAACTTCAGCGCATCGGACACGCCATTGAGGCTCTCCGAATGGCTGACGATGAAATAGCCGCCGGATTTGAGCCGAGGGATCAGCCGCGCAACCACTTTGCTTTTGGTGGGCTGGTCGAAATAGATCATCACGTTGCGCAGAAAGATTACGTCGAACTCCCCCAGCTCCGGCAGGGTGTCGTTGAGGTTGACCTGGATGAAGTTGACGCGGTTGCGCAGTGCCCGATCGATGAGCATCGTGCCTTGCTGGCTGCCTGTGCCCTTGAGGCAATATTTCACCAGCAACGGATGGGGCAGGTTGCGCGCGCGCTCCATCGGGTAATGCCCGGAACGGGCCTTGGCCAGCACCTGGGTGCTGATGTCCGAACCGATGACTTCCCATGGCGTGGTGCCCAGGCTTTCGGCCAGGGTCATGGCGAGGCTATAGGGCTCCTCGCCGGAGGAACTGGCCGCGCTCCACAGGCGGAAGGTCTTGCCCGGCGTCGCGTGGGGCAGCACATGGTCGCGAAGAAAGTCGAAGTGCTTGGGCTCGCGGAAAAAATAGGTTTCGTTGGTCGTGAGCAGGTCCAGCGCCACCTGCAATTCGTCGCTGCGCTGGCCGCTCATGATCAGTTTGAAATATTCGCCATAACTGTCCAGCTCATAGTGCTTGAGGCGCTTGAACAGCCGCCCGGCCACCAGGGCTTTCTTGGCTGGCGACAGGTTGATGCCGGCGGCCTGGTACAGCCAGGTTTGAAACTGGCTGAACTCCCGGTCGCTGAGGGCCATTGAATTCACTGTGCGTTCCTTGCAAGTGTCTGTGCTCATGAGGCTGGCGCTTCCAACGCAGCGGGGCTGGCCTGGGCGAGCTCGGACATCTCGTCGATGGACAGCACCCGGTCGACCTCCAGCACGATGACAAACTTGCCATCGACCTTGGCCATGCCGCTGATGAAGTCGGCGCGGATCTTCGCGCCGAAACTCGGCGGTGGTTCGATCTGCGAGGCCGGGATCTCCAGCACCGCCGACACCGTGTCCACCAGCAGGCCGATATCCTGGGCCTGACCATCAGCGCTGGCGGCCTCGATGATGACCACGCAGCTGCGCCGGCTGATGGCGGAATTTGGCCGGCCGAAACGGGCCGACAGGTCCACCACCGGCACGACCGCACCCCGCAGGTTGATCACCCCGCGCACGAAGGCCGGCATCATCGGCACGACGGTCAGGTTGCCGTACTCGATGATTTCCTTGATGCACAGGATGCCGATGGCGAACATCTCCGTGCCGAGCATGAACGTCAGGTACTGCGCTTCTTCCTCGACCGCGCTGACGGTCTGACGTGTGGTCGCGATGGCGCCCATAGCTTTTTCTCCTTTAGGCAAGCCTGTGGAACCGGGCCATCAGAACCGGGTGAATTCCGATTCGTCCGGCGCGCTGGCCATGTTGTAGGCAAATGCCTTGGGCATCACCGGTGCCGGTGCCCGTGCCGGTTTGCGGCTGGACGGCCCCGGGGTGTTATCGACCCTGGCGCTCTGCATGGCGGACTTGGCTGGCGTGTCCAGGGTGAAGAAGCTCATGGCCTGTTGCAGCTGTTCGGCCTGGCTGCTCATCTCTTCGGCGGTGGCGGCCAGTTCTTCGCTGCTGGAGGCGTTCTGCTGGGTCACCTGGTTGAGCTGGGTCATGGCGGTGTTGATCTGCGCCACGCCGGCGGCCTGTTCTTCGGAGGCAGCACTGATTTCCTGCACCAGATCCGAAGTCTTGTTGATGGACGGGACCATTTCGTTGAGCAGGTTCCCGGCCTTCTCCGCCATGTCGACGCTGCTGGACGACAGTTCGCCGATTTCCTGGGCGGCAACCTGGCTGCGCTCAGCCAGTTTGCGCACTTCGGCGGCGACCACCGCGAAGCCTTTGCCGTGTTCGCCGGCGCGGGCCGCTTCGATGGCGGCGTTGAGCGCCAGCAGGTTGGTCTGGTAGGCGATGTCGTCGATGATGCTGATGCGCTGGGCGATTTTTTTCATCGCCACCACGGTCTGCTGCACCGATTCGCCGCCGTCGGTGGCTTCCTTGGCGGCCTTGCTGGCCATGCCGTCGGTAACCTTGGCGTTCTCGGTGTTCTGGTTGATGCTGGCGCTCATCTGCTCGATGGAGGCGCTGGTTTCCTCGACGCTGGCCGCCTGTTCGCTGGTGGCCTGGCTCATCGATTGCGCGGTGGCGCTGACTTCTTCGGAGGCGCTGGCGAGGTTGTCCGCCGCGTTGCGCACTTCACCGATGATGTGCGAGAGCTTGCCAACCATATTCTGCATGGCATTGAGCACCATGCCGGTTTCGTCCTTGGAGCCGGCTTCGATTTTCGCGTTCAGGTTACCTTCGGCCAGTTGTTCGGCGACGGCGGCGGCCTGCTTCAGCGGACGGGAAATGATCCGCGAAATGAACAGCGCCAGACCCAGGCCCACCAGCAGGGCGGCAGCCAGCACGGCGATGATCGACAGGCGTGCATTCTCGTACAGCTGGGTGCCGTGTTCGCTGGCGGCGCCGGCACCGACGTCGTTCAGTTCCACGAGTTTTTGCAGGTCGCTTGTCACCAGGTCGAACTGGCGTTTGGACTCGCCTTTGAGCAGCGCCATGGCTTGCTCGGTCTGGTTCTGCCGGGACAGCGCGAACAGGTCCTTGCTGACCACCAGGTAAGCGGCCCAGTCGTTGCGGGTGGTTTCGAACAGTTGACGGTCTTCGGCGGTGGAGAGCAGTTTTTCATAGGTGCCGAGACGGGTTTCGAAGGCCTTTTTCGCTTCGTCGGCTTCCTGCTCCAGCGTTACGCGTTCTTGCTCGGAGTCGGCGGAAATATGACGGTTTTCCTTGAGGCGAAAGCTCGCTGCGTAGAAGCGCATGCCCGAGGCGGCGCGCATGGACGGCATCCAGTTCTCGCGGATCTCGGTGGTGGTGCCGTTCACCTGGCCCAGCTGGTGGATCGAAAACACGCCCATGACGGCGGTCAGCGCCAACACCACGAGGAACGAGGTGATCAGTTTGGTGGCGATTCTAAGGTCGTAGAACCATTTCATTGGGGAATACCTCTCCATGGAGTGTTGAAGCGTCAGCGAGCGTTGGCTTGTTGTAATGGGGTCGGGTTGTAGCGGTTTTCTGTTTGTGCGATCTGGGTGAGCAGGGCAGGTACGTCGAGAATCAACGCCACCGCACCGCTGCCCAGAATGGTCGAGCCGCTGATGCCGCGCAGTGCGCCGAACAGCTTGCCCAAGGGTTTGATCACGGTCTGGAATTCACCCAGCAGGTCATCCACCACCAGCCCGGCCTTGAGTTCGGCGTAGCGCACCACCACCACGTTCTGCC
This sequence comes from Pseudomonas sp. R1-15, assembly GCF_051132085.1. Lineage (NCBI taxonomy): Bacteria > Pseudomonadati > Pseudomonadota > Gammaproteobacteria > Pseudomonadales > Pseudomonadaceae > Pseudomonas > Pseudomonas sp. R1-15. Next base: position 2,290,657 of record NZ_CP071660.1, read on the forward strand.
GGCGCGAGGCCGGGCCTTCGTGATGGAAGTGATCGCGCAGGTACACCAGCGGCAGCACTTCGCCGCGCAGGTCGAGGTAGCCCTGTTCGCGACTGGCGACGCCATCGTCTTCACTCAGTTCGATGCATTCCTGGACCATGTCCAACGGAATCACATAGGTGGACTGGCCGATGCCGACGAGGAAGCCATTGATGATCGCCAGCGTCAGCGGCAGGCGGATGCGCACCACGGTGCCCTTGCCCGGTTGGCTGTCGAGGTCGACGGTGCCGCGCAGCAGTGTGATGTTGCGCTTGACCACGTCCATGCCCACACCGCGCCCGGACAGGTTGGTGACGGCCTGGGCGGTGGAGAAGCCGGGTTCGAAAATCAGGTTGTAGATTTCCTGGTCGCTCAGGTTCGCGCCGGCGGCGATCAGGCCGCGCTCGTGGGCTTTTTCCAGGATGCGGTCGCGGTTCAGGCCGGCGCCATCGTCGGCGATTTCCAGCACGATGCTGCCCGAGTCGTGGTAGGCGTTGAGGTGCAGGTGACCCTTGGCCGGTTTGCCGGCGGCCATCCGCGCCTCGGCGGTTTCGATGCCGTGGTCCATGGCGTTGCGCAGCAGGTGCATGAGCGGGTCGCCGATCTTTTCCACGACGGTCTTGTCCAGCTCGGTTTCCGCGCCGCTGATGATCAGGTCGATGTCCTTGCCCAGTTCCTGGCTGACGTCGCGCACCACCCGGCGAAAGCGGTTGAAGGTTTCGCCGATGGGGATCATCCGCAGGCGCAGGGCGCCGTCGAGAATCTCTTCCACCAGCCCGGACACCGATGAGGTGGCTTCCTGCAACGGGTCGTTCTGGCACGTGCGGGCCAGCAGGCTGGCGCCGGCACTGGCGATCACCAGCTCGCCGACCAGGTTGATCAGTTCGTCGAGTTTGTCGGCGTTGACCCGGACGTACGTGCCGTCCCTGCTTTTGCCGTCGCTGGCCACGGCCTGTTTGTCGGGCGCGACCTGGGCCGGCATGCGCGGGGTCTTGCGCTGGTCTGGCAACAGCTCGCCGGTGGTGACCATGGCGGTGCTTTCTTCGCTGGCTGTCTGGGCGGTGGTGACCAAATCGGTGCTCGCCTGGGACTCTGCCTCTGGCGCGGCAACGATCTCGATCACGCAATCTTCGCGAACAAAATCGAAGACTTCGTTGATCGCGGCATGACCGGCGGCGGAGCGAAACCCGATATCAAAACCCAGGTAGCAGGATTCGGCATCCCAGGCTTCGATAGCCGGCATCGCTTCGGTCAGCGTGGTGATCTCGACGATCTCACCGAGGGTCTGCAGATAGCGCAGGAACGACAGCGGGTCCATGCCATTGCGGAACACTTCCTGGCCAAAGCGCAGGCTGATGTGCCAGAGGCGCGCGTCGGTTGACTCGCTCGTTTCAGTTGCCTCTGCGGTAGTGGTTTCGGGCGCGGTCGGGGGCGCCTGGTATTCCTGGAGGATCTGGCACAACTCCATTTCCCGAGCCAGGGCAGGGGGCTGCAACGTCGAGCCCTGGTTGGCGACCACGTCGATCAGTTCGAGCATGTGATCGCCGGACTTGAGCAGCACCGCGATCAGGCCCGGGTCCACCGCGACGCTGCCTTCACGCAAGCGGTCGAGCACGTCTTCGACGATGTGGGTGAAGCTGACGATCGGCTCCAGGCCGAACAGCCCGGCCGAGCCCTTGATGGTGTGGGCCGCGCGGAAAATTGCGCCAATGGCGTCATCGTCGGCGGGGTCGTTTTCCAGCTGCAGCAGCGATTCTTCCATCGCCTGCAGCTGCTCTCGTGCCTCGACGATAAACGTTTGTTGTGCCTGATCGAGATTGATGCTCACGCTCATATCCTTTGTCGTGTCCGACGTGTCGCAGGGCCTCTAGGCAACGAGGTTGCACAGGGCGAGTGTCTCCGTAACGGCTTTGCTCTGGCCGGTCACCGTCAGTTGGGTCCCGGCCTTGGGTGCTTCGCGCTGAATCATCAGCAGCAGTTGCAGGCCGGCGCCGTCCATCTCGGTGATCTGCGACAGGTCCAGTGCCATGTTCGGCGTGGCCCCCAGCCGTGGCAGCAATTGTGCGGCCAGGTCGGCGGCGGTGTAGATCGTCAGCTCGCCGTCGATCTGCACCTGCGCGGTGTCATCTTCTGTTTCGTACAGCAACGGCATCGAAGCCTCCGGCCATCAAGGAAGAATCAGCTTGGATACCGCCGCCAGCATCTGCGCCGGTTGGAACGGCTTGACCACCCAGGCCTTGGCGCCTGCGGCCTGGCCTTCCTGCTTCTTCGATTCCTGGGATTCGGTGGTGAGCATGATGATCGGCGTGAACTTGTAGCTGGCGAGCTTCTTGACCTCCTTGACGAAGGTGATGCCGTCCATGTTCGGCATGTTCACGTCGCTGATGATCAGGTGCACTTTCTGCCCGGTGAGCTTGCCCAATGCGTCCTTGCCATCGCTGGCTTCGATCACGTCGTAGCCGGCACTTTTCAACGCGATGCCGACTACCTGCCGAACGCTCGCGGAGTCGTCGACAACCAATACACTTTTAGCCATGAACGGCTCTCCTAAAAGAAGGTTATTTCCTGTGAAGTCTGTTGCGCGGCCGAGTCGCCATGATGATTGCGGCGTTGCTCGTCGGTGGCGTAGGTGGTTTCCATGCGCGCCAGCCATTGGCGGGCGTCGATGGAGGCAGCGTGGTCCGGCGACTGGCTGGCCTGCTGCATATGCACATGCAGGTCCTCGATGTTGTCGCGCACGTGGCTGAGGATCTGGCTGACCCGATCCTGGAATTGGAGATTGACCAGCACTTCGGTGAGCTCGTCGCGAATGCCGAAGCTTTCCCGTTGCAGCATGTCGGCCGAATCGGCGAGACGCTCAGTGACGCTTTTGAAGCGTTCCAGCACGCGCTGAATGCTGCCTTCGGACACGGCCACGGACTGGCTGTCCTGGTCGGCGCCGCTGGAGGCGGCCTGGACCAGTTGGGTGATGGCGGTATTGATGACGTCGACCTTGGCCGACATCTGTTGGCCGGTCTCGCTGGATTTGCTCGACAGTGCGCGCACCGCATCGGCCACCACCGCAAAACCGCGCCCGGCTTCGCCCGCCCGGGCGGCCTCGATGGCGGCGTTCAGGGCCAGCAGGTTGGTCTGGGCGGCAATCGCCGCGACATCGGCGGCCATGGTCCGCAGTTCGCCGGTGTAGGCGGTCAGGTTGCGGACCTGGGTCAGGGTTTCATCACGGCTGGCCTGGGTGGTTTTCAGCGAGTCGATGACCTTGACCAGTTCACCTTCGCTCTGCGCCAGTACCTGGACGGCACCGCCACCGCCGCTGCCGGCCAACTCGCCGGCGGCCTGTTGCGAGGCTTGCACGGTCTCTTCGAGGCGCGAAGAGATGCCGGTGAAGCGGCTGGTCAGCGAGACGATTGCGGTTTCAGTCTGCTGGCGTGAACTTTCAACTTGCTTGGCCCAGATCGGCATCGCGCCGAGGATCACTTCGTTGAGCTGCGCGGTGGCTTTATGGGAAACATGACCGGCGGCTTGCAACTCGTGGCGGGTGATGGCCGCGGCCGTCGCCTCGTCGAGTTGAAGACGTTGTGAACGCGCGCCCCAGATGCCGACGGCCACGCCAAGAACCACCAGCACGATGCTCAAACCGATGTTCTGTGTGCTCGCACCGTTAAGTGCCAGCACGCCAACGCTTGCGGCGATGGCCACGATCAAGGCGTGCCAGAGAATGCGTGGTTGGGTTTTGGCGGGGGAGTGGTCGTGGGAATACGACGTCATGGTTCGGTCCTTGAACAGTGTTGCTGACAGGATATTTGCTGATGACTGGTTATCTGCAAAGCCGACGCGGTCTTGAGGACCAGTCGTCCGGTTTCGACAAAAATAATGGCACATTGCTATCTAAGGATAGACGAAATCCATGAATTGTCGAGGAGGCCTGCCCTGCGGATAACCCGTGGCGAGGGAGCTTGCTCCCGCTGGGCCGAGCAACGGCCCCGTTTTAATCGGGTTTAGCCAGAAGTAATCAGCCTTATGGATTTTGGGCCTGCTGCGCAGTCCAGCGGGAGCAAGCTCCCTCGCCACAAAGGCGACATCTCTGCAACAGAACGAGAGGATTGAGCTAAATTACCCGGCATTGATTTCGAACCTGCCATCGAGCCCCCATGCCTGCCCAGCCGCTCTGGAAAACCTACCTGCTGTTCCTGGCCCCCATGGTCCTGTCCAATTTCCTCCAGTCGATGTCCGGTACGCTCAACAGCATCTACATCGGCCAGATGCTCGGCACCCAGGCTTTGGCGGCGGTGTCGGGAATGTTCCCCATCGTGTTTTTCTTCATCGCCCTGGTGATTGGACTGGGCGCGGGGGCGGGCGTGTTGATCGGGCAGGCCTATGGCGCCGGCGAGACCGGAACGGTGAAGGCGATCGCCGGCTCGACGTTGCTGTTGGGGGCGATCATCGGGTTGGTGGCCGCGGTGTTGGGCAGCGTCTTTGCTCGCGAGGCCCTGCAAGGGCTCGGCACGCCCGACGATGTGCTCGAAGATGCCATTTCTTACGCGCGGGTGATGATGTGGATCCTGCCGATGCTACTGGTGTTCGTGCTCTTCACCCAGCTGCTGCGCGGTGTGAGTGATACCGTCTCGCCGCTGCTGGCGTTGCTGGTATCCACCAGCGTCGGGATGCTGCTGACGCCGGTGCTGATCCGCGGCTGGCTGGGATTGCCACAGATGGGTATCCAGAGCGCGGCGTGGGCGGGATTGGTGGGCACCGCATCGGCCATGGCCATGCTGGCGTGGCGCCTCAACCGGCGGGCGCATGCCTTGGCGCCGGACCGCGCGCTGTTCGCCGCGATGCGCCTGGACCGGGATATTCTCGCCAAGGTGCTGCGCATCGGCTTGCCGACAGGGTTGCAGATGGTGGTGATTTCGTTGTCGGAGCTGGTCGTCCTGGCGTTGGTCAATCACCACGGCTCCCAGGCCACGGCCGCCTACGGGGCGGTGACGCAGATCGTCAATTACGTGCAATTTCCGGCGCTGTCGATCGCCATCACCGCCTCGATCCTCGGCGCCCAGGCCATCGGCGCCGGACACCTGGAACGTCTCGGGCCGATCCTGCGCACGGGGCTGTTGATCAACGTCTGGCTGACCGGTGGCCTGGTGCTGCTGGGGTATCTGTTGTCCCACTGGCTGCTGGGGCTGTTCATCACCGACCCGGCGGCGCGGGTCCAGGCCGAGCACCTGCTGCACATCATGCTCTGGAGCCTGCTGGTGTTCGGCTTCCAGGCCATCATCGGCGGCATCATGCGCGCCAGCGGCACGGTGCTGGTGCCGGTGGCCATCTCGATCTTCTGCATCATCGGCGTGCAAGTGCCGGCGGCCTACCTGCTGGACGCGCACTTCGGCCTGCAAGGGGTGTGGATGGCGTTTCCGGTGGCTTACCTGAGCATGCTGATCTTGCAGGCGGTGTATTACAAACGGGTCTGGCAGCATCAGCGGATCGAGCGGTTGGTGTAATCGCCCGCCACTAAGCCCCTGTGGGAGCGAGCTTGCTCGCGATAGCGTCGGCACATTCAGCATCGATGCAGGCTGATCCACCGCCATCGCGAGCAAGCTCGCTCCCACAGGTTCGGGGCACGACGATGTTACAGTGGCCGTTATCCACCCTTCATCATTGAGGATCCGATGCCTGTCAGTCTCCCCAGCTCCGTCGCCTACCGCGCCTTCCTCTTCGACATGGACGGCACGCTGCTCAACTCTGTCGCCGCCACCGAGCGGATCTGGACACGCTGGGCCATGCGCCATGGCCTGGACGTGGCGAAATTCCTGCCGACCATCCATGGCGTGCGCGCTGTCGACACCGTCGCCCGCCAGAACCTGCCGGGCGTGGATGCCCAGGCCGAGGCCGCGCAGCTCACCGTCGAAGAAATCGAGGACGTGGAGGGAGTGGTCGAGGTGCCCGGTGCGCTGGCCTTTCTCAAAAGCCTGCCGCCGACGCAATGGGCAATCGTCACCTCGGCGCCCATGGCCTTGGCTTTGCGCCGCATGGAAGCAGCCGGGATTGTGCGTCCGGCGGTGATGGTGACTGCTGAAGACGTGAGCGCCGGCAAGCCAAACCCCGATTGCTATCTACTCGCGGCGCAGCGCTTGCAGGTGAAACCGCAGGAATGCCTGGTGTTCGAGGATGCCGAAGCCGGGATCAAGGCCGGCGAGGCGGCGGGCGCGGACGTGATGGTGGTGACGGCCACGCACACGCATCCGGTGGTGACGTTGCACTCGCAGATCGAGGATTACCGTGGGCTGAGCGCCACGGTGGAGGGCGGATTAATACACCTTCCAAACCACCGCTAAACCCCTGTGGGAGCGAGCTTGCTCCGGGCGGCGATCCGACGATAGCGTTCGTTCAGCCAGCACTGATGCTGGATGGACCACCGCCATCGCGAGCAAGCTCGCTCCCACATTGGATCTGCGGTGATTCGATCAGGTCAGGTCACCACGCGATAGCACGGCACATACGCCGCGCCGCCCGGCAGTTTCATCCGGTGCTGGGCGACGAAGGCCTGCAGCAGCCGATCAAGCGGTTCCATGATGGCGGAGTCGCCGTGGATCTCGTACGGGCCGTGCTCCTCGATCAGACGGATGCCCTTGTCCTTGACGTTACCGGCGACGATTCCCGAAAACGCCCGGCGCAGGTTGGCGGCCAGTTCGTGGGGCGGCAGGTCGCGGCTCAGGCCGAGGCTGGCCATGTTGGCGTGGGTCGGGTCGAACGGGCGCTGGAAACCTTCGTCGATCTTCAGCAGCCAGTTGAAGTGGAACGCGTCGTTGCGCTCGCGGCGGAACTGCTTCACTTCTTTCAGGCCTTGGGTCATCTGCCGCGCCACTTCGGCCGGATCGTCGATGATGATCTGGTAGTGCTTCTGCGCGGCTTCGCCCAGGGTCGCGCCGACAAACGCGTGCAACTGGTCCAGGTACGGCGCGGCGCTTTTCGGTCCGGTGAGCACGACCGGGAAGGGTAGGTCCTGGTTGGCCGGGTGCATGAGGATCCCCAGCAGGTAGAGGAACTCTTCCGCCGTACCGGCGCCGCCCGGGAAGATGATGATGCCGTGGCCGACGCGCACGAAGGCTTCCAGGCGCTTCTCGATGTCCGGCAGGATTACCAGCTCGTTGACGATCGGGTTCGGCGCCTCGGCGGCGATGATGCCCGGCTCCGTCAGGCCCAGGTAACGCCCGCCATGGATACGCTGCTTGGCGTGGGCAATGGTCGCGCCTTTCATCGGGCCTTTCATCACGCCGGGGCCGCAGCCGGTGCAGATGTCCAGGCTGCGCAAGCCGAGTTCATGGCCGACTTTCTTGGTGTATTTGTATTCTTCGGTGTTGATCGAATGACCGCCCCAGCACACGACGATTTTCGGTTCCACGCCGGGACGCAGGGTGCGGGCGTTGCGCAGCAGGTGGAAGACGTAGTCACTGATGCCCTGGGACGAACTCAGGTCGATGCGCTGGCTGTCCAGTTCGTTCTCGGTGTAGACGATGTCGCGCAGGGCGCTGAAGAGCATTTCCCGGGTGCTGGCGATCATCTCGCCGTCGACGAACGCATCGGCCGGCGCGTTCAGCAGCTCCAGGCGCACGCCCCGGTCCTGCTGGTGAATGCGGATCTCGAAATCCTTGTAGGCTTCGAGGATGGTCTTGGCATTGTCGACATGGGCGCCGGTGTTGAGGATAGCCAGGGCGCACTGGCGGAAAAGATCGTAGATGCTGCCGGAACCGGCTTCGCTCAGTTGCTGGACTTCGCGCTGGGACAAGGTCTCCAGGCTGCCCTTGGGGCTTACCGAGGCGTTGATTACATGTCTTTGAGTCATTCAGCTTTCCTTGAAAACGATGCCGCGCGCACGACGGCGGCATCTTTGAAAAAACGTCCACGCAGGAAGATCGCACGATCCTTGCGGTATCGCCATGGACTTTGATCCGGGTCCTTCGGGTCGGTGCAACACAAATGAGCCCCAGCATAGCCAAATCGACCGGGGAGGCGATAATGCGCGAGTCTTTTCACGCCACACAAGGAAAATGCGACGCGATGTTCGAGATCAAACCGTGGGACGCCGTGACCTACCGGCAGCAGACCCGCCGCAGCACGCTCATCCTCGCCGTGGTATTCCTGGCCTTGGCGATGCTGCTATCGAGCCTGGCGGTGATGCTGTTCGGCACACCCGGGGGCGATAATTTTCGCTTCAACGTGGGCGGGGTTTTCGCCGCCGTGCTGCTGATGGCCGCGCTCATGCGCGGGTATTTCTGGCAACAGCCGTGGATGACCGCGGCGGTGTACGGCTGGCAGCTCAAGCGCAGCCTGATGAGCGTTACCAACGTGATGCACCAGGTGAAGGCTGGGGTGCAGGCCCAGGATCCGGCGGCGATGAAGCTGCTGCGCTTCTATCACTTGGGCCTGGCCCAGATGCACCTGCTGGATGCCAACTCCAGCGACCAGGCCTCGTTGAGTCGCGAGGCCGATGAACATCTGCAGAACATGCAGGCGCGCGGTCTTGACCCCGAGCAGTCGCGCCTTGACCCGGCCTGGATCGATACCGTGAAACAGGCCTATAAAGCCCGCGATTAGCGGCCGCTCGTCGGTTGCTCAGGTGAAAAAATCAAACCCGGGTGAACGGGCGCCTTTCTCATGAACAGTCATGAAAAGGAGAGTCGAGATGCCTGGAAAAATCACTCAAGGAACCTGGGCCATGCTTTGCGTGGCAACGGTGGGGTTGGCAGGCTGCGCGGGCGGCGACAGCCATTCACCGGTGGACGCGCCAGGAGCCGCGAAGAGCCCGACCACCGCGACGCTGGAAGCCGGGGCGGGGCTCATGCAGAACAAACCCCCGTTGCAAGCGCTGGACACCTACCTGGATGGCTTCCATTTCTATAACGGGCGGATGTCCGGGCAAATGGAAGCGCATCACTACTGCACGGCACTGAACGAAGAAGTGTTCCAGTGCGCCATCTTTGATGCCAACACCGCGAACGCCAAGCTCATGGGCGTGGAGTACATCATCAGCAAGCGCTTGTTCGAAGGCTTGCCGGCCGGCGAGAAACAGTTGTGGCACAGCCATGTGCATGAGGTGAAGTCCGGGCAACTGGTCGCGCCAGGGATCCCCGAGGTGGCGGAAACCCGCTTGATGAAAAACCTCGTCAGCACCTACGGCAAGACCTGGCACACCTGGCACACCGAACAGGGCAACGCGCTGCCTTACGGTGTTCCGCAACTGATGATGGGCTTTACCGCCGACGGCCAGATCGACCCGCAGTTGGTGCGTGAGCGCGACAGCCGGATGGGCGTCTCCAGCGAAGAGAAAAAACGCGCCCGCGCGGCAATCGAAGCGCTGACAATCGATCCCGGTGCGGATGCTTGGCAGAAGGGGCAGGTGTGGCAGATCAAGGACCCGACGGGGCATGCTCATTAAACGCGAATTTGCCGAATATGCTTTTGTGGCGAGGGAGCTTGCTCCCGCTGGGTTGCGTAGCAGCCCAAGGCAATCAACTCGGATACTGTGTTTAATTGGATAATTATCAGGGGCTGCTGTGCAGCCCAGCGGGAGCAAGCTCCCTCGCCACGGGGGGCAGGGATAAATTAATTACGGCTGTTTGAAGTGCCCTGGAACATCATGTTCCGTTTCGTTTGGTTTGGTTCTTTTCTGAACTTGGACGTCGCTTATTCCGACGCTTTTCAATTCGGTGAAGGTCACTCTCAAGAGTGCCTCGGCTTCTTCGGTGCTCAGGGTCTCGGTGTCAGCCGCCAGCACCCGGTTATCGGGCTGGCCGTCGGCAATGAAACTCACAATGAATCGGTCCTGGCTCATTCGTGACCTCGACAGGTTTAAGCGCCAGGGCGCAGCAACGCTACGCCCCAACGGTTTTTCCGGGTTACGATTTTCTGCCGCCGCCATGGCTGCGTTCGCCACCTTTCTTACCGGCTTCAGAGGCTTTTTCCCGGTCGTTGGCAAAGTTTCCGCCGGAAGCATGTCCGCCTTTCTTGCCGGCTTCGGATGCTTTCTCTCGGTCGTTTGCGAAGTTACCTGGGTTTTTGTTTCCGCTATTAGCCATTTCGAGAATCCTCATTTTGGTTAAGCGAGTAAAACGTGCCTCGCAGTACTGTGAAAGAAATCTGCGGATGGAAGTTTAAAAAAAACGTTTCGCTGGCGACGAACGGTATCAACTAAAGAATTAACGCCTGGTAACTTATACAGCCGTCTCGCTTGAACTTGTACAGCATCGATTTAATTAATAAGGCAAGCGGCGGCAAATTGTATTTATTCATCATCGAAGGTGTGATTCAGTCCTCGCCGCCGCTGACTTTCCAATGTTTCGCCTCGGGCGCAAACACCACTTGTTCCACCCGGTGTGCAATGCCGAAAGCCAACGAATTTTCCGCCGGTATCACTCGCTCCTCGGCGCACAGGCATTTGAAGATATCCAGTTGCGTGGCGGCGCCGGCGGTTTCCTTGACGTAGATTTCCACGTACCGCGCCACGTCGTTGTCCAGGCTCGAGAGGTATTCACGCAAGCGCGAGTGATCCACTGATTTCTGGCCGAAATACCAATTCATCGGGTGTATCAGGAAGCGTGAATGCGGGGTGGTGGTGCGGTCGCTGGCGGCCAGGTACATGACGATGCCCATCGACTCGATATTGCCGGCATTCACCGCGCGCACGGGCACCGGAAGGGATTTGATAAAGGTATAGAGGGTGAAACCGAAATTGGTGCTGCCACCGACGGTAGAGAGGTTGAGCATCAGCGAGTCGGCGCCTTTTTCAATGGCTTCCAGGCAATTGTCCCGGAAGCGCTCGGTGGTCCCCTGGTCGATCTGGCAATGGAAATGGACGATGTGTTCGGACATCTGAAACTCCTCTCGACTTCACGCGTTGACGAGTCTGCGGATCAGCGGCTCTGTACAGTTGGGAGTCCACCGGCTGTCGGATGTTCCACTTCCGTCATGCGCTTGTTCAGGTCCGGCAATCAGCCGCCGCTTCGCTCAACAGGCTTCGACGGCTTGGGCCATACGCTGCAGGAACATTGTCAATGCGGCTTCTTGCGCACTGAGTCCCTTGCGTTCGCGAGGTTTGGGCAGGTCGCTCAGCACACCGCCCATGAAGCCTTCCAGCACGGCGGGGTGGATGTAGCATTTGCGACAGACGGCAGGCGTATTGCCCAACTGCCGGGCGACCTGCCTGACCATTTCGGCAGCGTGTCGCTTGGCTTCGGTCTCGGTTTCCCACTGCAATGTGCGCAGCCCGTCCAGCGCCGCCGCGCTGCCTGCCCAGGTGCGATAGTCCTTGGCGGTGAAATCGGCGCCGGTGAGTGTCTTGAGGTAGGCGTTGATGTCCGAAGAGGTGACGGCGTGGCGCTCGCTGTGTTCGTCCAGGTACTGGAACAGGTTCTGCCCGGGAATTTCCTGGCAGCGCTTGATGATCCGTGCCAGGCGTCGGTCCTTCACGGTGATCTGGTGTTCAACGCCGCTCTTGCCACGGAACTGGAAAGCGATGGCGCTGCCGTTGACCGCGACATGCTTGTTGCGCAGCGTGGTCAGGCCGTAGGAACGGTTGTCCCGGGCGTATTGGCTATTGCCGACGCGGATCAGCGTGACGTCGAGCAGCGTGATGACCGTTGCGAGGACTTTATCGCGGCTGAAACCGGGCGTGGCGAGGATTTCCTCGAGGCGTTTGCGCAGTCGCGGCAGGGTGCGGCCGAATTCGAGCATGCGTGAGTACTTGTCCGCATCGCGCACTTCGCGCCAGCGCGAATGGTAGCGGTACTGCTTGCGTCCTCGGGCGTCGCGTCCGGTGGCCTGGAGGTGGCCGCGCGGGTCGGTACAGATCCACACATCGGTGTAGGCCGGCGGAACGGCCAGGGCGTTGATCCGCTGGATTTCGGCGGGATCGGTAATGCGCTGGCCCGACGGGTCGAAGTAACAGAACTTGCCCCGCAGTTTGCGGCGGGTGATGCCCGGGGCGGTGTCGTCGACGTAGTGCAGATCAGCCGGGAGTGCATCGGGCGGCAGGGTGTCGGGCATGTTTGATCCTTGGCGATGAATTCGAATGGCCTCTGAATTGATTGACCGCCGCCCGTTGCGGTCGTGCCGAGATTCTCACGTCGGCACAGTCCAGTCCCCTGTGGGAGCGAGCTTGCTCGCGATAGCGGTTTGTCTGACACGGGGATGTTGGATGTACCGGCCCCATCGCGAGCAAGCTCGCTCCCACAGGGGCTGTGTCGATACCTACGCCAACACCGCCACCGCCTTGATCTGCGCCCACAGCATCTGCCCCGGATGCAGCTTCAACTGATCCCGGGAATACCGGGTAATCCGCGCCAGCAACGGCGTGCCAGCGGCCTCCAGCCGGATCAGTACATGAGCCGCGTTGTCGCCCGCCAGTTCGCTGACGACCGTCACCGGCAGGCGATTGAGAATGCTGGTCTGTGCATCGTTCGCCAGGCTCAGGCTGACATCCCGCGCCTGTACCTTGAACCGCAACGGCCGGCCGACAGCCATCGGCTGATGGGCGACACGCACTTGCAGCTGGCTGTCGGGCAGGGTCAGGGTGAGTAGCTGGTATTGCGGGTCATGGGCGCTGACTTTGCCCTGGATCACCACGCCCGCGTCATCGCCCTGGGCCAATGGCAGGTCGAGTCGCGCCAGGGTCTCGGCGATCGGCCCGCTGGCCAGGGCGCGCCCGGCATCGAGCAGCACGATGTGATCAGCCAGGCGCGCGACTTCGTCCTGGGAATGGCTGACGTACAGCACCGGGATGTCCAGTTCATCGTGGAGTCGTTGCAGGTAAGGCAGGATTTCGTTTTTGCGCCGCGTATCGAGGGCCGCCAGTGGCTCGTCCATCAACAGCAGTCGCGGGCTGGTCAGCAAGGCGCGGGCGATGCCGACGCGCTGGCGTTCGCCGCCGGAGAGGTTATGGGGTTGCCTGTCGAGAAGGTGACCGATGCCGAGCAGTTCCGTCGCGTGGTTCATGTCCACGCGCCGTTGCGCCGGTGCTACGCGTTTGAGGCCGAACGCCAGATTGTCGCGTACCGACAGGTGGTCAAACAGGCTCGCCTCCTGGAAAACATAGCCCAGCGCGCGCTGATGAGGTGGCACGAATACGCCGCGCTCACTGTCTTGCCAGACCTCACCATTGACCTCGATGAAGCCCTGTGAGGGTCGCTCCAGGCCGGCGATGCAGCGCAGGCAGGTGGTCTTGCCAGAGCCGGATTCGCCGTACAGCGCCGTCACCCCACGGCCAGGCAATTGCACGTCCAGGTCGAGGAAAAAGTCGCCGTGGTCGAGTTGAAATCTTGCCTGGATCATCGCTCAGCTCCAGCCGGCACGGGTTCGGCGGCTGGAGTACAGCGCCAGCAGCACCAGGAAGGAAAACCCCAGCATCGCCGCCGCCAGCCAATGGGCCTGGGCATATTCGAGGGCTTCGACATGGTCGTAGATCTGCACCGACACCACCCGGGTCTTTTCCGGGATGTTGCCGCCGATCATCAGCACCACGCCGAATTCACCGACCGTGTGGGCGAAACCGAGAATCGCCGCGGTGATAAAACCGGGTCGGGCCAAGGGTAGGATAACGTGGAAAAAAGTGTCCCACGGGCCTGCTCGCAGCGTGGCGGCGACTTCCAATGGACGATTGCCGATGCCGGAAAACGCGTTCTGCAAGGGCTGGACAACAAACGGCATGGAATAGATTACCGAGCCGATCACCAACCCGGTAAAGCTGAAGGTGAGGGTGCCCAGGCCGAGAGCCTGGGTGAACTGGCCGATCCAGCCGTTCGGACCCAATGCCAGCAACAGATAAAAGCCAATCACGGTGGGCGGCAACACCAGCGGCAGGGCCACCACCGCGCCCACCGGCCCGCGCAGCCAGGATCGGGTGCGCGACAGCCACAGGGCGATGGGTGTGCCGATGAGCAGCAGGATCACCGTGGTCAGCGACGCCAGTTTCAGCGTCAACCAGATGGCCGCGTAATCGGCGCCGGTCAGCGGCATCAGCGTTGATAACCGAAGGACTGGATGATGGCGGCGGCTTGCGGGCCCTTGAGGTATTCCATCAAGGCCAGGGCGGCAGGGTTGTCCCGGCCTTTAGCGAGAATCACCGCGTCCTGTTTGATCGGATCATGCAGCTCGGCCGGGACGATCCATGCCGAACCGCTTGCCAGCTTGCCGTCCTTGTACACCTGGGACAGGGCGACGAAGCCCAGTTCGGCGTTGCCGGTGGAAACGAACTGATAGGCCTGGGTGATGTTCTGGCCTTCGACGAGCTTGTTCTTCACCGGCGCGGACAGCCCGAGTTTTTCCAGGACCTGGGTCGCGGCCAGGCCATACGGCGCGGTTTTGGGGTTGGCGATGGACAGGTGCGTGAATGCATTGTCGCGCAGGACCTGGCCCCGGTTGTCGACGTAGTTGTCCTTGGCCGACCACAGCGCCAACGTGCCGATGGCGTAGGTGAAGCGCGAGCCCTTGACGGTAGCGCCTTCGCTTTCGAGCCTGGCCGGGGTGGTGTCGTCGGCGGCGAGGAAGACTTCGAAGGGCGCACCATTCTGGATCTGCGTATAAAACTGCCCGGTCGCGCCATAGGCGGCTATCAGTTTGTGGCCGGTGTCTTTTTCGAAATCGGCGGCGATGGCCTGTATCGGCGCAGTGAAGTTGGCAGCGACGGCTACCTGCACCTCGTCGGCTTGAGCGGCACTGACACAAAAGCAGGTAGCCAGCAGCAGCGGGGCGAAAGGGTTCGAGCGCATGGGCAGGGTTCCGTGGGGATGGGTTCGCTATATAGCGGAATATATAGCGAATGTCTGGGAAACGGAACGCGGCATTTTGCTGGGAATTTGCGGTGACAGGGCCACCGCCTTCGCGAGCAGGCTCGCTCCCACACTGGATCTACGGTGGATGCGGGATCAGATCCGACACAAAACCCTGTGGGAGCGAGCCTGCTCGCGAAGGCGTCAGTCGACCAAGTCAGCCCTTGAACCGCGCCAGCGCTTCTTCGGCCAAGCGCCGGGTCAGTTCGCCGCTCGGCAGCTCACGCCCCAGGGGGAAGGCCTGGCCGGCCCAGAGGTTGGCGAAATCCGCTTCGTCTTTCGCCCGCAGCGGCATCAAGGCGCCGCCCGCCAGGGGGAAAGCCGGCGCGAGCGGGCTCATCGGGCCGACCTCGCGCATCACCCGGTTGACGATGCCCCGGGCCGGGCGGCCGGTGAACAGGTTGGTAACGGCGGTCTGGCTTTCCCTGGCCGTGCGTAGCGCCCGGTGGTGGGAAGGTGTGACCTTGGCTTCCGGTGTGAACAGATAAGCGCTGCCCAACTGCACCGCCGACGCCCCCAGGGCAAACGCCGCGACAATCCCGCGCGCGTCGCCGATCCCGCCGGTGGCGATCACCGGCACCTTCACCGCATCCACCACTTGCGGCAGCAGGGCGAACAGACCCACCTGGGTGTTGAGGTCCTCGCTCAGGAACATCCCGCGATGACCGCCGGCCTCGTAGCCCATGGCGATGATCGCGTCGCAGCCATGCTGTTCGAGCCAGATGGCTTCTTCGACGGTGGTGGCCGAGGAGAGGATTTTCGCGCCGGTGGCCTTGACCCGATCCAGCAAGGATTTTTCCGGCAGGCCGAAGTGGAAGCTGACCACCTTGGGCCGCAGTTCCTCCAGCACGCGACAGGCCGCATCATCGAACGGGGTGCGATTGGACACCGGCGTCGGCGCTTCGAAGTCGGCGCCCAGTTCTTCGTAATAAGGCTTGAGCCGCTGTTTCCAGGCCTCGGCCCGTTGTTCATCGAACGCCGGTGGCTGGTGCGAGAAAAAATTCACGTTGAACGGTTTTTCGGTCTGTTCGCTGATGGTCGTCAACGCCTGGCGCAGTTGCTCCACGTCGAGCATCGCCGCCGGCATCGAGCCCAGCCCGCCGGCATTGCAGGTGGCGACTACCATGGCCGGACCGGTTACGCCGGCCAGAGGCCCCTGGATGATGGGCAGCTCGATGCCGAGCAGGTCGAGAATGCGGGTGTCTGGCCACTGACTCATGTTCGGGTGTCTCCGACGGCAGAAGGAAAGCGTGTTTTTAGCAGGTGTCGCCCGGCCAGGACCAGTCGAGTTTTTCAATCGATGTTCGGGTTTGATCCGGGCAAAGGGATGGGTACCATGCGGTTTCCCCCATCAAGGAACTCGATCCATGGACGTGAAACTCAAGACTGTCGAACCCTTCACCGTCGCCGGTTTGCAGGTGCGCACCCGCAATGCCGACGAGCAGCAAGGCGACACGGCAAAGATCGGCCCGATGTGGCAGCAGTTCTTCACTGAAGGGCTGTTCGAAAACGTTCCGGCCCGGCAGTCCGAGTCGTTCGTCTATGGGGTGTATTCCGATTACGAGTCCGATGCCACCGGCTACTTCAACGTGACGGCCGGTGTGCAGGTCGATGCCACGAGCGCAGGTTACCCCGCCGTGGACGTCGAGGGCGGGGACTACCTGGTGTTTTCAGCCAAGGGGCCGATGCCCGATTGCGTGATCCAGGCCTGGGGCCTGATCTGGGCGTACTTCGCCGATAATCCGCAGACCGTGCGCCGGTTCACCACCGATTTCGAGGTCTACAACGCGCCCGACTCGGTGGCGATCTATATCGGCGTTCAGTCTGCGGACGAGCGTTCCAGCGCCAGCAACTGACGCTTGCGCTCGACGCCCCAGCGATAGCCCGAGAGGTTGCCGTCGCTGCGCACCACACGGTGGCAGGGGATCGCCACGGCGAGGCTGTTGGCGCCGCAGGCCTGGGCCACGGCGCGAACGGCCTTGGGCAGGCCGATGCGCTGGGCGATCTCGGCGTAGCTGGCGGTGCTGCCCGGCGGAATCTCCCGCAGGGCCTGCCAGACCCGTTCCTGAAAGGCCGTGCCGCGCAGGTCCAGCGGCAGGTCGAGGCCCAGGGCCGGCGCTTCGATGAACCCCACGACCTGGGCAATCAACTGCTCGAATTCCCGGTCGGCGCCGATGAGGTTGGCGCGGCGGAATTTGTCCTGCAGGTCGCGCACCAGTGCGTCCGGATCATCCCCCAGCAGAATCGCGCACACGCCACGGTCGCTTTGCGCCACCAGGATCGCCCCCAGGGAGCACTGGCCGACGGCGAAGCGAATGTCGGTGTTCTGCCCGGCGGCGCGGTAGTCGGCCGGTTTCATGCCGAGGACTTTGTCGGCGGCTTCATAGAAGCGGCTGTTGGAATTGAAACCGGCGTCATACAGCGCCTCGGTCACCGTCCCGGCTTCGGCCAGGCGTTCGCGCACTTTGCGCGAGCGGTGGGCGGCGGCGTAGGCCCTGGGCGTCAGGCCGGTGACAGACTTGAAAACGCGATGGAAATGAAAAGGGCTCAAACCCGCGCTCAGCGCCAGTTCATTCAGGCCTGGCAGTTCCTCGGCGGCCTCGATCTGCCGGCAGGCGGCCGCGACCCGGGCGGCCTGTTGCGCGGCGATCTGGGTCTGGTCCCTGGCCACGCGTTTGCTGGGACGATAACCGGCCGCCTGGGCCTGTTCCGGTGTGTCGAAGAATTCGACGTTACGCGGGTTGGGCAGGCGCGACAGGCTGCTGGGGTGGCAATAGATGCCGGTGGTTTTCACGCCATAGACAAATTGTCCGTCGGCGCGCGGATCCCGGGCGAGCACGGCGGCCCAGCGTGGGTCCTGTTCAGAGGCGAGAGTGTTTGAAGAGCTGTTCATGGTCGTTATTCCATTGGCCCGTTTTGCCTACAGTAGCGAGCCATCCAGGTGGCGACACTCCGGGTCTTGCGGTTGAATTCTGCGCTGTTATCCGGCCATGCGGAACGTCAGATTGATCCGCTGGGCACCCAGCGTCGGATGCTCTCCCGGCTTGAGTGGCAGCACGCCGTGGAAACGCAAGCGATCCACACCGCCCCAGACCACGACGTCGCCGTGGAACAGCGCAATGCGCTGGCTTTTGTCGCTGCGCTCGAACCCACCGAACTGGAACATCGCCGGCAGGCCAAGGGAGAGCGAGACGACGGGGGCCGTCAGGGAGCGTTCGTTCTTGTCCTGGTGCAGCGACATTCGGGCGCCGGGCACGTAGCGGTTGATCAGGCAGGCATCGGGCTCGAAGTGTTCGAACCCCGCCTGCCGGGCGGCGTTACGGGCCAGTTCGCGAAACAACTGTGGCATGTCGGGCCAGGGCTGGCCGGTCTGCGGATCGTGGGCCGTGTAGCGATAGCCGCTGCGGTCGGTGGTCCAGCCGAGCGCGCCGCAACTGGTCAAGGCCACCGACATGGTAAAGCCGCCGGGCGTGACCATCTGCCGGAATGGCGCCGCTTGCAAGACGCTTTCCAGCGCCGGCAGCACGCGGTCGAGCCAGGGCAGGGCAAACCCGCGTAATACGAAGGATTGCTGGCCGATCTGTTCGACCTCGCCGGGCGTGGTGGGCGGTTGATCGGCGAACAGATCCAGGGTGATGGGCGTGAGGTCATTGCGCATCATGAAAAATGATCCCAAGTGTATGCCGGCGGCCGCTGTGCAAGCGGCTGACGCCATGGCGCAGGTTCACTCGATAATAACCGCGAACGCCGTTGACGGGTCGCTGGTGTACGGCGAATACCACGGCGTCGCCCTGTTTCAGATCGATGACCTGTGGTCGTGACTGCATGCGCGGGCGCTGTTCGGTGAGGACAAATTCGCCGCCAGTAAAGTCCTCGCCCGGCTCCGCCAGCAGGATCGCCACCTGCAATGGGAATACGTGCTCGCCGTACAGGTCCTGATGCAGGCAATTGTAGTCCTGCGGGCCATATTGCAGCAGTAGCGGCGTAGGGCGTTGTTGGCCGGCGTCGTGGCAGCGCCGGATGAAATCGGCGTGCCGGTCGGGATAGCGCACAGGCAGGCCCATGCAATCGTTCCAGCGATTGGCCAGCGGCACCAGCCGGGCATACAGCGATTGACGTAATTGCTGGACGACCTCGGGCAGCGGATAAGCAAAGTACTGGTACTCGCCGCGTCCGAATCCATGACGGGCCATCACCACCCGGGAGCGAAACAGCCCCGGGTCGCTGTACAAGCCTCGCAGCTGCAGGCACAGCGCTGCCGGCAGCAGGTTGCGAATGATCGCGCAGCCGTCCTTGTCGAGGCTTTGTTCCAGGGCGGGCCAGTCGAGGTCGGCGATGGGGCGGGGCAGGGAGGACTCAGAGGGCATGATTGCAATCCTGAATGGGAGGACTGCCCAGTCTGAGCACTACTGCGTCGCCCGCACCCCGATTCTTGCGGTGTGATGAGCTTTCTGTAGCGAGGGAGCTTGCTCCCGCTGGGTGGCGCAGCCGCCCCAATCAGGCAGATGAAGCCATTATGATGTACCGCGTCAATGCGTTTTACGACTGCTGCGCAGCCGAGCGGGAGCAAGCTCCCTCGCCACGAAAGGCATTTTGTCCCGCCGTTCAGAGGGCCTTGCTGACCTTGAGGTCGCTGATCACATCATCGCTCTCGCCATGCAGCTTCTTCAGCTCTGCCAGGGCTTCTTCCTCGGTGCCATTTTGCAACTGCGCGAACTCGAAGCGGCGTTCGCCGTTGAGCTTGTACTTGATGACGTATTTGGTCGTCTGGGCCACGGTTATTCCTGTCTTCGTCTGGGACGCTGCTCAGCTCAGTTTCGAGCTGGAGCGCCGGATGATCTTGATCTTGTGGGTCAGGGTCGGCTTGCGGGTAACGCTGATGGCGCGACGGTTGACGGTATCGATGGTGATGTTCCAGAAGCCTGTGCTCGGTGCGGTGATCCGTGCCGGGAACGTGTCGAACGCGCCGCCATGGTACGTATGCCGGCCACCGTTCTTGAAGCTGCGGAAATTGGCGTCGTTCATCAAACGGATGTTGCACATTTGGGAGCATTCGATAACGACGATATCGTCCTCGTTGAGGTGCTCGCGCTGGTGGATGAATTTCAAGGGTGCCTCCAGAAGGGCATTTCTTGCCGGGTCAGGACAGAAGATGAAGCAAATAATGGCGCGCAGTTTATCAGCACCACGGGTTAATATCCGACCCCTGTCCCAGGCTGGGCTGATTTATTACCGGCCACTGGGTAAAAAAGCGCAGCGCAGGGGAGAAAAGCAGTGTTTATGCTGTCGGAGGGTCTTTATCGGAGGAATCGTATGAAGCGCAGCGTGTGGGTATTGGCTTTGGCCCTGAGTGGATGTGCGTCGGTATCGGACATCAACCAGACACCGCCCACCATGAGCGTCATCTCCGGAAAGAAGCCCCATGAATACGCCCGGTGTGTTGCCGACAAGCTGCTCGAGAGCCGTGGCCCGCTGCAAATGGAGCCGCATAAAAACGGCGTTCGGGTGATCGTTCCCGGCAAGCTGTCGGCGCTGCCGGCGGCGGTGTTCGACATTGACGAGCGCTCCAGCGGCAGCAGCATCAAGCTGCATGAAAGCATGTCCAACGTGCCCGTGCGCCCCGGGGATGTACAGGACGCGGCCAACGCCTGCATTTCCGGTTGAGCGTGGGCTCGGCCTGACGGATCGCCAGGCATCGGTTAAACTGCCACCCTCGATACAAGAATGCCGCCACGGTCGCCGTTGGCGGCATTGTCATTTATGGAGCCCGGTCAATGAAACGCGAACAGGTGCGCGAGCGCCATGCAGAAGGCCTGATCTGCGCCACCCACGTGATCCAGAACCCTGGGAGCCCGGGCGAGTGGATTGTGTTCTTCAAGAAAAGCGCCGGACGCAGTTTTTTCCTGGTGGACGACCAGGACGAAGTTGAATCCTTCTCCCGGCTCGACGACCTGATCGAGACCTTGCGGGGCCTGGGGATCAAGTTCGCCGAGATTCACATCTAGTTTATTTGCCCACTTTTATTTGCACACCACGACGACACTGCGGCTGCTGAAGTTGCCCACGTCGACCCCCAGAGTCTTTTCGCTTTCCTTGGCTTGTGGTGTGCCGTCGGTGCCGACGATGCGATAACCCGTGCCGGCGCAGGACGCATCGGCTTTTTCGTAGCAGGTCGCCCAGGAATTGGCTTCGCCCGAGCAGTCGATGGCCAGGCCTTGTTCACCGTTGGCCAGGTAGGTTTTTTCCGCTGAGGCACAGCCCGCCAGGGCCAGGACTGTAAACAGCGCCAGAAGTGTTTTCATGGGATCGTCATCGAGAGGGGGGAGGAATGGCGCGAGATTATAGCGAATGGCCATTCCGGTACAGCTAAACCACAGTTCTCATCAAGGCAATGGCGGGATGGCCCGACTATTTCTTGCGGCGAGTATTGCGTGCCGGAGCTTTTTCGCGCTCCCGGGGCGCCGGGGCAGAGCGCTCATCCTGGAATACCGCAGCGACTTCCACCGCCATGGCCTTGCTGGGCAAGGGGCCGGCGACCTGTTCACCGTGGTAATTGGTAATCCACCACTGGCCGTCCTTGTCCTGGCTGACCGAGTAACCGTTTGCGTTTGGAGTTGCCGACATCTAATTGCCCCGTTGGCGTGATCAAGGCGGCCATGATACGTCAAAAGCTCGCAAACAGCGCCCATGGGCGTACAGTGGGACCGCTGGAACCATCGAAGCGAAAGGCGATTGAACTATCCGCCGGTTTATTTCTCTATGATGGCATCGGTTGGCCAGCGTGGGCATTGTAAGGTGCCTGCGGCCTGATTAGACTGCGCCGAAACTCGTACATACCGCCTTTTCAAGGACTTATATGATCAAGAAATGCTTGTTCCCAGCAGCCGGTTACGGTACTCGCTTCCTGCCAGCGACTAAAGCCATGCCCAAAGAAATGCTGCCGGTGGTGAACAAGCCACTGATCCAGTACGGTGTCGAAGAAGCCCTTGACGCAGGCCTGACGGAAATTTCCATCGTCACCGGCCGTGGCAAGCGCGCCCTGGAGGACCATTTCGACATCAGCTACGAGCTGGAAAACCAGATCAAGGGCACCGACAAGGAAAAATACCTGGTCGGCATCCGCAAGCTGCTGGACGAGTGCTCGTTCTCCTATACCCGCCAGACCGAAATGAAAGGCCTGGGCCACGCGATCCTGACCGGTCGCCCGCTGATCGGTGACGAACCGTTCGCCGTGGTGCTGGCGGACGACTTGTGCGTCAACCTCGAAGGCGACGGCGTACTGACCCAGATGGTCAAGCTGTACAAGCAGTTCCGCTGCTCCATCGTGGCGATCCAGGAAGTGGATCCGCAGGAAACCAACAAGTACGGTGTGATCGCCGGCGAGATGATCCGCGAAGACATCTACCGGGTTCACAGCATGGTCGAGAAGCCAAAGCCTGAAGACGCACCGTCGAACCTGGCGATCATCGGCCGCTACATCCTGACTCCGGACATCTTCGACCTGATCGAACAGACCGAGCCAGGCAAGGGCGGCGAAATCCAGATCACCGACGCCCTGATGAAACAAGCCCAGAACGGCTGCGTAATGGCCTACAAGTTCAAGGGCAAGCGTTTCGACTGCGGTGGCGCCGAAGGTTACATCGACGCGACCAACTTCTGCTTCGAGAACTTCTACAAGACCGGCAAGGCTTACTGATAGCCTGCACCGCGCCTTGAAAAAACGCCCCGACTGGTTCGGGGCGTTTTTTTTGCCTGCCGCTCCAGACGCTGAATCCTCGTTGAATTGCGACTGCTTCGCAGCCGAGCGGGAGCAAGCTCCCTCGCCACAAAGGCGACCTGCGAAATGCCGGTTGGCTTTTGCGCTTGCGCCCCCATAATCATTTCCATCGCTGCCCGATCGGGCTGCTCCATGCAGGAACAGCAGGTATGCTGACGGCCTGCCGAAGGAGATGAATGATGGTCTACGATTTTGACCTGTATGTGATTGGCGCCGGTTCCGGCGGTGTTCGAGCCGCACGGTTTGCCGCCGGTTTTGGAGCCAAGGTGGCCGTGGCGGAAAGCCGCTACCTGGGCGGCACCTGCGTGAATGTCGGCTGCGTGCCGAAAAAACTGCTGGTCTACGGCGCGCATTACGCCGAGGACTTCGAGCAAGCGTCGGCCTATGGCTGGACAGCGGGCAAGGCGAGTTTCGACTGGGCCACGCTGATCGCCAACAAGGATCGCGAGATCGATCGCCTCAACGGCATCTATCGCAACCTGCTGGTCAACAGCGGTGTCACGCTGCATGAAGGTCACGCGAAGATTACCGGCCCTCACGAAGTGGAAATCAACGGCCAGCGCCACACCGCACAGCACATCATGATCGCCACGGGCGGCTGGCCGGTGATCCCGGAGATTCCCGGGCGCGAGCACGCCATCAGTTCCAACGAGGCGTTTTTCCTCAAGTCGCTGCCCAAGCGCATGCTGGTGGTCGGTGGCGGCTATATCGCGGTGGAGTTCGCCGGGATTTTCCATGGCATGGGCGCGCAGACCTCCTTGCTGTATCGCGGCGACCTGTTCTTGCGCGGTTTCGACGGCGCGGTGCGCAAACACCTGGCCGAAGAGCTGCAACGCCGTGGCCTCGACCTGCAATTCAAGGCCGACATCCAGCGCATCGACAAGGAAGCCGACGGCAGCCTGAAGGTGACGCTCAAGGACGGTCGCACGCTGGTCACCGATTGCGTGTTCTACGCCACTGGCCGCCGCCCGATGCTGGACAACCTCGGCCTGGAAAACACCGGCGTCACGCTGGACGACAAGGGTTTTGTGCAGGTCAACGAAAAGTACGAGACCGCCGAGCCGTCGATCCTGGCGATTGGCGACGTGATCGGTCGCGTGCAGTTGACCCCCGTCGCACTGGCCGAAGGCATGGCAGTGGCGCGGCGCCTGTTCAAGCCCGAGCAATACCGTCTGGTGGATTACCGGATGATTCCCACGGCCGTGTTCAGCCTGCCAAACATCGGCACCGTTGGCCTGACTGAAGAGCAGGCACGGGAGGAGGGCCATGAGGTGCAGATTTTCGAAAGCCGTTTCCGGCCGATGAAGCTGACTCTCACCGAGTGCCAGGAGCGCACGCTGATGAAGCTGGTGGTCGATGCCAGCTCCGACAAGGTGCTGGGTTGCCACATGGTCGGGCCGGACGCCGGGGAAATTGTCCAGGGCCTGGCGATCGCCCTCAAGGCCGGGGCCACCAAGCGCGACTTCGACGAGACCATTGGCGTGCACCCAACCGCCGCCGAAGAATTCGTCACCATGCGCACGCCAACCGCCTGATTGGCGCCTGCGAACCAAGGCTGTGATCCATCGGTCCAGCCTTGTGAACTGTTTGGCAACTGCCGCGATCAACAAAGGGTCGCCTGTGGCAGGTCCACAGATTTCTTTTATCTATATAGATTCCTGATAGCCAAAACCAATCATTCGCATGAGCTTTGCCAATGAGCCAGCGGCGGCATGAGTGGCTAAGATTCACTTCATCAACTTCTCAACCCCTGACGGAGAGTCAACGATGCCTATCATCAACAGCCAAGTTAAACCGTTCAAAGCTACCGCTTTCAAAAACGGCGCATTCGTCGAAGTCTCGGACGCCGACCTGAAAGGCAAGTGGTCTGTCGTGTTCTTCTACCCGGCTGACTTCACCTTCGTTTGCCCAACCGAACTGGAAGACCTCGCCGACAACTACGCCGAGTTCCAGAAGCTGGGTGTCGAGATCTACAGCGTGTCGACCGACACTCACTTCGCCCACGCTGCCTGGCACAACACCTCGCCAGCCATCGGCAAGATCCAGTACACCATGATCGGCGACCCGACCCTGGCCATCTCCCGCAACTTCGACGTGCTGATCGAAGAAGCCGGTCTGGCGGATCGCGGTACTTTCGTGATCAACCCGGAAGGCCAGATCAAGATCGTTGAAATCAACGACGGCGGTGTAGGCCGTGACGCTTCCGAGCTGCTGCGCAAGATCAAGGCTGCTCAGTACGTTGCTGCCCACCCAGGCGAAGTCTGCCCAGCCAAGTGGAAAGAAGGCGAGGCCACTCTGGCTCCGTCCCTGGACCTGGTCGGCAAGATCTAAACCAGTGCGTTATCCGAGGGCGATTCGCTCTTAGCCAAGTAAGCCGCTTCGCCCCAAAAAACGCCCGGGCGAGATTCGCTCGGGCGTTGTTTTTTCTGAAATTCAAACATGGAAATCGCCCGTATGTTGGACGCCAATCTTAAAGCTCAGTTGAAGTCATACCTGGAACGGGTCACCCAGCCGATCGAGATCGTTGCATCCCTCGACGACGGTGCGAAATCCCAGGAAATGCTTGCATTACTCAAAGACGTTGCCAGTCTTTCCAACCAGATTACCTTGCTCGACAACGGTACTGATGCGCGCAAGCCATCGTTCTCGTTGAATCGCCCGGGAGCCGATATCAGCCTGCGCTTCGCCGGCATTCCCATGGGGCACGAATTCACTTCGCTGGTGCTGGCCCTGCTGCAAGTCGGCGGCCACCCTTCGAAGGCCAGTGTCGAAGTGATCGAACAGATCCGCTCGCTCAAGGGCGAGTTCAACTTCGAGACGTATTTCTCGCTGTCATGCCAGAACTGCCCGGACGTGGTCCAGGCGTTGAACCTGATGGCGGTGCTGAACCCGAACATCCGTCACGTCGCCATCGACGGCGCGCTGTTCCAGGCCGAAGTCGACGAACGCCAGATCATGGCGGTGCCGAGCATCTACCTGAACGGCGTGAACTTCGGCCAGGGCCGCATGGGCCTGGAAGAAATCCTCGCCAAGATCGACACCAGCGGCATCGAGCGTCAGGCCGAGAAGATCAGCGCCAAGGATGCTTTTGATGTACTGGTGGTCGGCGGTGGCCCGGCCGGTGCTTCGGCAGCGATCTACGCGGCCCGTAAAGGCATCCGCACCGGCGTCGCGGCCGAGCGTTTCGGCGGCCAGGTGCTCGACACCATGGCGATCGAGAACTTCATCTCGGTCCAGGAAACCGAAGGCCCGAAACTGGCCGTCGCCCTGGAAGAGCACGTCAAGCAGTACGACGTCGACATCATGAACCTGCAACGTGCCGACGCTTTGGTCGCTGGCAAAGACGGCGGGCTGCATGAGATCAAGTTCGCCAGCGGTGCGAGCCTCAAGGCCAGGACCGTGATCCTGGCGACCGGTGCCCGCTGGCGTGAAATGAACGTGCCGGGCGAGCAGCAATACCGCAACAAGGGCGTGGCGTACTGCCCGCACTGTGACGGTCCGCTGTTCAAAGGCAAGCGCGTAGCGGTGATCGGCGGCGGCAACTCCGGCGTCGAAGCGGCTATCGACCTCGCAGGTATCGTGGCTCATGTCACCTTGCTGGAGTTCGACGTGCAATTGCGTGCCGACGCGGTGTTGCAGCGCAAACTGCACAGCCTGCCGAACGTGACGGTGATCACCAACGCCCAGACCACCGAAGTGACGGGCGACGGCCAGAAGGTCAACGGTTTGCGCTACAAGGACCGTCCAAGCGGTGAAGTGCGCGACGTGACGCTGGAAGGCATCTTCGTGCAGATCGGCCTGTTGCCAAACACCGATTGGCTCAAGGGCACCGTCGAGCTGTCGCCGCGTGGCGAGATCATCGTCGATGCCCGCGGTGAAACCTCGATTCCGGGTGTGTTCGCCGCCGGTGACGTGACCACCGTGCCGTACAAGCAGATCGTGATCGCCGTGGGAGAGGGTGCCAAGGCTTCGTTGAGCGCCTTCGATCACCTGATCCGTACGTCCGCCCCGGCCTGACGCCAGCCGCTGGAAAAACAAACCCCATGGGCCACGGCTCATGGGTTTTTTTTTGGATCATGCATAACCCTGTGGGAGCGAGCCTGCTCGCGAAGCGGTGTGTCAGCTACGTCATTGTCAACTGATCCGCCGCCTTCGCGAGCAGGCTCGCTCCCACAAGGGCTCCACCATAAGGAGAAGGCCGTGAGGTCTACAGCGGTGCAGGCTGAATGATCTCGACCCAGTAGCCATCCGGGTCCTTGATGAACGCCAGGCTCTTCATGCGGCCATCGCTCAGGCGCTTCTGGAAGTCGCAGCCCAGCGCTTCGAAGCGCTCGCAGGCGGCGACGACGTCCGGCACCGAGATGCAGATGTGGCCGAAACCGCGCGGGTCGCTGTTGCCGTTGTGGTAGGCAAACGCCGGATCGTTTTCGGTGCCATGGTTATGCGTCAGTTCGAGGATGCCGGGGATCGACTTCATCCACTCGGTACGCGCCGCGGCGTCTGCCGGGATCTGGCTCTTGTCGACCAGTGCGAGGAAATAAAGGCTGAATTCGGCTTCGGGAAAGTCGCGTTTTTCCACCAGCGAGAAACCCAGTACACGGGTGTAGAAATCGAGGGACTTGGTGATGTCCTTGACCCGCAGCATGGTGTGGTTGAAGACGAATCTGGCCGTGGCGGCGTCGGGCTGGGCAGTAACGCCTGGGAAAGTGTCGAGTTCGTGCAGGCTCATGGGCCCTCCGGAAAATAAGTGGGGCAAACGGCGTCGCAACCGGGCTGCGACGGTTCCTGGGCTTGCGTCAGATGGCTTCCTTGCAGGTGCGTTCATGATACGCAAGGCGCGCGCCATCGCCAAACCGCGTGTGGCTATTGCCTGGTGCTGCGGCGGGCTTCAGACTTTACGATTCGTCCTTGAGTGCAACGCAATGATTCGACCTTGTCTTACGCTGTTCATTCTCTTGTCAGCCGGCATTGCGAGTAGCGGTGCCCTTGCGCTCGAACCGCAGGTTGCATGGCCATCGGGCTGGGTAGTCGAATCGCTCCCCGCGCAGGCGTCCGCGCCGGCGGCTGCGCAGTCGATCAGTCGTGAACGCGCGACCAAGAACGATTCCGCGGGTAATGCGGTGATGGTGATGGAACTGACAACCACGCCCGTCGAACCCGATCATCAGGTCAACTTGCAAGGTGTGTTGCTGGAGATGCGAAAATCCGTTCAGAAGGATTTTTTCCAGGGCGGTTATCAAAGCGTCTGCAATAAGATTCATTCTTCCCTGTTGGGCGGGACTGCAGCGCTGGAAACCACTTGCACGATCACGCAGAACGGCAGACATGTGTTGTCTCAAACACTTGTTGCTGCGCTAAAAGAGGGCAGGGCGTATGTGCTGTCCTACGCCGGCCAGGCCCAGGTATTTGTTCAAAGCCAGGAGGAAGTTCAGTCTGTAAGAAATAGCCTGAAATTCTAATGCGTCTAATACTCAAGGCTTGATACTGAAGTTGTCCGGCACAAAAAAGCCCTGAACCAGTCAGGGCTTCTCAATAATGCCGATGGTCAACCGCGCAACCAGGAATCAACGGTTTGAGCCCCGTATTGTTCCTTCCACGCTTTCAGGCCGCGGTGGTTGCCGCCCTTGGTTTCGATCAGCTCGCCGGTGTGCGGGTTCTGGTACACCTTGACCACGCGGGCGCGGCGGGTCTTGGTTGGCTTGACCGCCTGCGGGCCGGCCTTGGACGGCTTCGGATCAAGAATGGCGACGATGTCGCGCAAGCTCTTGCCGTAGGTTTTCATCAGCCCCAAGAGCTTTTCTTCAAATTCGATCTCTTTTTTCAGCCCGGCGTCATTCTTCAGAGATTCCAGCTGTTTGAGCTGCTCCTGAAGGGCCCTTTCGGCTGCACGGAATTCAGCGAGTCTGGACAATATCGTTACTCCAATCAAAATGTCTGGCTGATACAAACCGCCAACAAAGCATTAAGCCAAGCGCTTTGTAGCGACTCGATGATAATGACTTCCTGCTCTCTGGCACAGGCAAAAAAATTGTAGTAGTTAATTCAGAAAGTGTAAATCGTAACTTTTTCGTTATGTAACAGGAACAATTGTTCCAACGCGTGTGGCGTGTATCGGTCAATCGAGCGGTGTCGTGGGCGGGTTTTTAGCGGCGGTCAGCGCAGCATTGAAGTCTTGGCCACTAATAGGCCGGCCAAACAGATAGCCTTGTAGAAAGTTGACGTTGTGAGCCGTCAGGTAATCGCTTTGCTCAACGGTTTCGACGCCCTCTGCGACGATCTCCAACTGCAGTTTTCCCGACAACTCGATGATGCTGTCCAGGATATGGCGTGACAGCGCATCGGCGCCGATCATCGCGACGAAGCTTTGATCGATTTTCAGAAAGTCGACGTTGAACTGCTGCAAGTAGCCCAGGCTGGAATGGCCGGTGCCGAAATCGTCGATGGCGATCTTGACGCCCAGATCGTGCAGCAGCTCGAACAGTTGGTGGGTCACTGGGCTCGGTTCGATCAGCTCGCGCTCGGTCAGTTCCAGCACCAGCGTGACGACGCCCGGTGGGAACGCGGCCAGGAACTCGCGGCAATCCTCCAGCAGCGCCAGGTCCTTGCAGTGGCGGGCGGTGATATTGATACCGACATGGAACGGCGCCTCCAGCAGGGGCGCGAGCGGCGCCAGCAATTGCCTGGTCTGCTGCATCAGTGCCTGGGTCATCGGCACGATCAGCCCGCTGTGTTCGGCGAGCGGGATAAACAGGTCCGGACGCACCAGGCCTTCCTTGGGGTGGTTCCAGCGCATCAGCACCTCAACCCCGGCCCAACGCTTGTCGTCGCCGCGCACCACCGGTTGCAGATACGGCACAAACTCCCCGGCCTCGAGAGCGCGTAGCAGTTCATGGCTGGGGGAGGAGGCGCGTTTCTGTGTCCAATGCGCGAGCAGCGCCGCGATGGCGCCAAAGACAATCAGCAGGCTGAACAGCGGCGGATATTCCCGCGTCATGTAGCGCCAGGTTTCCCCTTCATCGAAGCCGGCTTCGACGTTGAAGGCATAGCGTGACGAGGCCAACTCGTTGCGAGCTACCGGCTGGGCAGGCGGCGGGGTTTGCCGAACCTTGCCGTCCGCCGCCAGCCAGCTCGGTCCTACTTGCAGCAACAAACGCGTCTCGCCGCCAATCAGGCGCAGGACATTGGCCAGGTGGTAACCGTCCAGTGTCGCCAGTGCCCCTTGCCGGCCCTCGTTGAGCCGGTAGACCAGCAACGCGGTGTCGGGCGTGACCGGGTTGCCGTCCATCAGCCACAGAGTGCCCTGGTGGTAATTGTGCGGGTTGACCGGCTCCTCGAATTCGCCGAACAGCGAGCTGCAGTACAGCGTGTCGTCCCATATCAGCTTGGTCGAACGGACGAAGGGCCGGCGGGTCACCTGGTCACGCAGGGCCAGTTTTACCGCTTCGCAAGGTTGACCGGCCAGGGGCAGCAGTGCGCGCGCCGCCAGCGCGGTATTGTCGAGCATCAGCTCGACTTGCCGGACCAGCTCTCCCGCGGTCTGGCGGGCCTGCTGTTGCAATGTCCGTTCGGCCTGGATATGGAGAATGCCCACCCCCGAGAGCACCGGCAGCACCCCGAAGAGCAGGGTGATCAGATTGCGACGGGACCGCTTGCGTATCTGTGTGGCGGACAATGGCATCGGTACGACCTTGTTGAGCCTGGGCGGGGGACAGCGTCGATGATAGACGGCCAGGCGGTTGCGCGCCCGCCGGCCTCCAGATGGCTTATGGTTGCCGGGCCACTTCGATAAACGCCAGCGTCGCGGGCGAGGCCTGGCGGCTATCCAGCACCGCGAGGCCGATCTGGCGCGGAACGCGCGGCGACAAGGGACGTACGACAAACCCGGGATTTTCCATGGCTGGCAGCGAACCCTCGGAAACCACGGTCACGGCTTCGCCCCGGCTGACCACATCCAGCGTGCTGAGCAGTTGCGAACAGCGATAGCGGATATTCGGCGTGAGCCGGGCGGCGCTGAACAGCCGCCGGACCACTTCCGAGGAGCCGGCCTCGGTGAGTATGAAGGGGTCGTTGCACAGCGCCTTGAGCTCCACGCAGGCGCGCTCGGCGAGGGGATGATGGGTGGGCAGCAGGGCAACCATCTGGTCTTCCATCAAGGCGAACGTATCGAAGCGTTCCTCGGGCAGGACCACGAAACCGACGTCGATCCGTCGTTCATCCAGCCATTGCAGCACTTGCCGGTCCGGCCCTTCATCGATGTGCACTTCGATTCCCGGATGCAGGGTGCGGTACCGCTGCAGGATGGCTGGCAGCAGTTTCATCGACGACGTCGGTCCGAACGAGCCGATACGCAGGGTCCCACGGCGCATGCCGCGGGCATCCGCGGCCTCCTGTTGCAGGGTGTTGGCCAGGCCGAGCATGGCCCGGGCACGCAGCAACAATTGCTGGCCGATGTCGCTGAGCTCGACAAGGGATTGATGACGCCTGAACAGTTCGACGCCCAACTCCTGTTCCAGGGATTTTATCGCATGGGACACCGCTGACTGGCCGATGCCCAGGCGTGTCGCGGCCGCGGTGAAACCCTGCAGTTCGGCGACCAGCGAAAAGATTTCGAGTTGGGTGAGGGTCATGAGTAAACGCTCATTTTACGATGATGTTTCATGAGCGGAACAATACGCCATCCCAGCGACACACGGGACATTGATTAATCTCCTAGTGGTGGACTATGAAAGCCCTGGAACAAACTGCCTCGACACCCTCGGACCTGCCGGTTTACCTCAAGCTTGCGATGGTCACG
This sequence comes from Pseudomonas sp. R1-15, assembly GCF_051132085.1. Taxonomy (NCBI): domain Bacteria; kingdom Pseudomonadati; phylum Pseudomonadota; class Gammaproteobacteria; order Pseudomonadales; family Pseudomonadaceae; genus Pseudomonas; species Pseudomonas sp. R1-15. The sequence continues at coordinate 2,322,062 of NZ_CP071660.1, forward strand.
ATGATCTGGGGCGGCACCTTTGTGGCCGGTAGGATCCTTGCCGATGCGCTGACGCCGATGTTCGCCGCCAGCTTGCGTTTTCTCCTGGCGAGCATCGCGTTGCTGCTGTTTCTCGGCGTCGCCGGTATCCCCCTGGCCAGGCCCGGCTTGAAGCAGGGCCTGCAGCTAGCGGCGCTGGGGTTCTTCGGGATCTTTTTCTACAACCTGTGTTTCTTCCATGGCTTGCAATACATCAACGCGTCGCGCGCCTCGTTGATCGTCGCGTTGAACCCGGCAGTGATCGGCTTGGCCTCCTGGTGTTTGTTCAAGGAACGGTTGGGCCGCTTTAAAGTCGCCGGTATCGTGCTGTGCATCGGTGGGGCGGGGCTGGTCATCATCAGTCGCGAACCGGCGCTGTTGCAGGCGACGGAACAGGCTTGGCGCGGGGATCTGCTGATTTTCGGCTGTGTGCTGGGGTGGGGCATCTATTCGCTGTTTTCCAAAGGCCTGAATGAGAGCCTGGGTCCTTTGCAGACAGTGACCTGGTCGATCCTGCTGGGCACGCTGATGTTGTGGCTGGCGTGCGCAGCCGGCGGTGAGGTCCGCTTCGAGGCATTGCGCGGGCTGGACCTCAGGCAATGGTTGAGCCTGCTGTACCTCGGCGTGCTGGGTTCGGCCCTGGCCTATATCGCCTGGTATCAGGGCATCCGCCGGATCGGTGCGACGCGTTCCGGCGTCTTCATTGCGCTCAACCCGCTGACGGCGGTACTGCTGGGCGCGATGCTGCTCGACGAACGGCTCACTTTGTTGATGTGCGTAGGCGGCGGGTTGATCCTGGCGGGGATCTTCCTGTGCAACAAACCGCTTGCACGTTCGGCAAAAAAGACGATTTGATACCTGAGGCGGACAAATATGGTTACGCTGTGTAGAATCGGGTTACGCATATAAGAATAAGGTCTTCTGGCAGCAGAAGCCTCGCCCGCAATAGCCTTGGGTCGACAATGAAGATACTTGGGTTTCAACTGATCTATGGCGACTTCCTCGCCCGCAGTGTCCGCGGCATTTCCTGCGCGCCGCCCCGCGTCCTCAGCATCACTGGCAACTAACGTTTTTTTGTTAATTGATAAGTTTGATGAGGCGCCGACATGGCAGATCTATACGAAAACCCGATGGGCCTGATGGGCTTCGAATTCATTGAGTTCGCATCCCCGACCCCGAATACCCTGGAGCCGATCTTCGAGATCATGGGCTTCACCAAGGTGGCCACCCACCGTTCCAAAGACGTGCACCTGTACCGCCAGGGCGCGATCAACCTGATCCTCAACAACGAACCGCACAGCGTGGCGTCCTACTTCGCGGCCGAGCACGGCCCGTCGGTATGCGGCATGGCCTTCCGCGTCAAGGATTCGCAAAAAGCCTACAAGCAGGCCCTGGAACTCGGTGCCCAGCCGATCCACATCGAAACCGGCCCGATGGAGCTGAACCTCCCGGCGATCAAAGGCATTGGCGGCGCGCCGCTGTACCTGATCGACCGTTTTGGCGAAGGCAGCTCGATCTACGACATCGACTTCGTCTTCCTCGAGGGTGTCGATCGCAATCCGGTGGGCGCCGGTCTGAAGATCATCGACCACCTGACCCACAACGTTTATCGCGGGCGCATGGCCTACTGGGCCAACTTCTACGAGAAGCTGTTCAATTTCCGCGAGATTCGTTACTTCGACATCAAGGGCGAATACACCGGCCTGACTTCCAAGGCCATGACAGCCCCGGACGGCATGATCCGCATCCCGCTGAACGAAGAGTCATCCAAGGGCGCCGGGCAGATTGAAGAGTTCCTGATGCAGTTCAATGGCGAAGGCATCCAGCACGTGGCCTTCCTGACCGACGACTTGATCAAGACCTGGGATGCGCTCAAGAAGATCGGCATGCGCTTCATGACCGCGCCGCCGGACACCTACTACGAAATGCTCGAAGGACGCCTGCCGAACCATGGCGAACCGGTGGCGGAGCTGCAATCGCGGGGCATCCTGCTGGACGGGGCCTCGGAGCAGGGCGACAAGCGCCTGTTGCTGCAGATCTTCTCGGAAACCCTGATGGGGCCGGTGTTCTTCGAGTTCATCCAGCGCAAGGGTGACGATGGCTTCGGCGAGGGTAACTTCAAGGCGCTGTTCGAATCGATCGAGCGTGACCAGGTGCGGCGTGGTGTACTCACTACCGAGTAAACCCGACAGGTAAAAAAGCCCGCCCGGCAGTGATGCCGGGCGGGCTTTTTGTTGTCGATGCAAGACCCCTGTGGGAGCGAACCTGCTCGCGAAAGCGCTGTGTCAGTCATCTAAGCCTTCGCGAGCAGGCTCGCTCCCACAGGGCGGGGGTAGCCTCAAGCCCGGCGCCGCTGCCGCACCAGATGCCTGAAGCCTTCCAGTACCAGCACGGCCACCGCCATCCAGATGGGGATGTAAGTCAGCCATTGCTCAGCCTGGATGCTTTCCCCCAGCAGCAGTGCCACGCCCAGCAGCAACACCGGCTCGACATAGCTCAACAGCCCGAACAGGCTGAACGGCAGCAGTCGGCTGGCGATGATGTGGGCCACCAGCGCCGAGGCACTGATCACGCCAAGTCCCGGGATGAGCAGCGAAAGCCGAGGGTGCTGGTTGAAAATCGCGAAACCTTGTCCACCGCTCTGCACGAACCAGAACGCCAGGGGCAGCATCAGCGTCATGTCCAGCCAGAGCCCGCCCAGGTTGTCGGTGCCCAGGCGCCGGCGCAGGACGAAGTAGATCGGATAGCCCATCACCACAAGCAAGGTCGCCCAGGAAAAACCGCCCACCCGGTAGAGTTCGTTGAGCACGCCGAGCGTGGCGAAGAACACCGCGATCTTTTGCAGGCGGGAGAGCCGCTCGCCGTAGACGATACGCCCGGTGATGACCATCGACAGCGGCAATAGGAAATACCCCAGCGATACGTCCAGGCTGTAGCCGTTGAGCGGCGCCCACATGAACAGCCACAGTTGCATTCCCATCAAGGCCGAAGACACCGTCGCGCCGATCAGCAGGCGCGGTGTGTCGACCAAGCGCCAGACAAGTTGCCTGACGAGTGTCCACTCCCGTGCCACCAGCATGAATGCGGTCATGCATGGCAGGGTGAGCAGCATGCGCCAGCCGAAAATTTCCATCCCGGTCAAGGGGTCGAGCAATGACGTGTAGTAATACAGGACCGCGAACAGGGCGGAGGCCGATACCGATAGAGCGATGCCTTTGGACACTGATGCCTCTTGTTATTGGAATTGCAGCAGGGAGTTGTTTACCCGTGGCGAGGGAGCAAGCTCGCGCTGGGCCGCGTAGCGGACTCGAAATAGCGGCTGCTACGCAGCCGAGCGGGAGCAAGCTCCCTCGCCACGTGGTCATGCGTTGAATATCACGACGTATGCGGCACGCGGCCCGGCACGAAATGACTGATGTCGTTGAAGCCCGGCGTCGAAGCATGCCCCGGTGTCACCAGCGAATCGATGAACGCTTCGTCATCCGCCGTGATCCGCACCGCTTGCGCCCTGGTGTACGCGTCCCATTGTTCTTCGGTGCGCGGTCCGACGATCGCCGACGTGACTGCACGGTTGTTCAACACCCAGGCAATGGCGAACTCGACGATGCCGACGCCGCGATCCCGGGTGTATTGCTGGATCTGCTGGGCAATGCGCAAGGATTCGACCCGCCATTCGGTTTCCAGGATGCGCTTGTCCTGGCGTCCGGCGCGGCTGTTGGCATCCGGTGCCACATCGGGTGCGTACTTGCCGCTGAGCACACCTCGGGCGAGGGGGCTGTAGGGCACCACGCCGAGGCCGTAGTTCTGCGCGGCGGTGATCTGTTCGGTTTCCGCCTGGCGGTTGACGATGTTGTACAGCGGCTGGCTGATCACCGGCCGATCGACGCCCAGGCTGTCGGCGATACGGATCACTTCGGCGATGCGCCAGGCGCGGTAATTCGACAGGCCCCAGTAGCGGATCTTGCCCTGGCGAATCAGATCGCCGATGGCCGACACCGTGACCTGCAATGGCGTGTTGTGGTCTTCGCGGTGCAGGTAGTAGATGTCCAGGTAATCGGTGCCCAGGCGCGTCAGGCTGGCCTCGATGCCGTTGAAGATATGCTTGCGGCTCAAGCCGCTGCGGTTGGGCACACCGTCCGGCGGGCCGAAGCCGACCTTGGTGGCGAGCACCCACTCGTGGCGCCGGCTGGCAATCGCCTCGCCGACGATTTCTTCGGAACGGCCGTTGGTGTAGACATCGGCCGTGTCGATGAAATTGATGCCCTGGTCCCAGGCCTTGTCAATGATCCGCAGCGAATCCTCGGTGCTGGTCTGTTCACCGAACATCATCGTGCCCAGGGTCAGCGCCGAGACTTGCAACCCGGAATGGCCCAGCGTGCGGTAGCTCATGGACAAGATCCTTTTATCGATGGGAAAGGTCCCATCAAATACCAGAACCGCCGTGTGGATCCAACCGTTTTATCCAAACGGCACAAATCAACTGTGGGAGCGAGCTTGCTCGCGATGGCGGCGTATCAATCGACAAAGATGTTGCCTGACACTTCGCTATCGCGAGCAAGCTCGCTCCCACAAGGGGCCAGAGGGGTATCAGCCCCGCAGGGTGCGCGTCATGCGCAACGCCAGCAGGCTGCCGCAGACAATCACTGCCGCCAGCATATAGAGCGCCGCATCGGTCGAGCCGGTGGCGTCCTTGACCCAGCCCACCAGGTACGGACTGAGGAAGCCGGCCATCTGGCCCATGGAATTGATCAGCGCCAGGCCGCCGGCCGCCGCCCCCGCGCTGAGCAGGGCGGTGGGCACCGGCCAGAACATCGGCAGGCCGGTGAGGGCGCCCATGGTGGCGATGGTCAGGCCGAGGATGGCGATGGCCGGCGTAGTGGCGAAATTGACGGCGATCAGCAGCCCGACCGCACCCATCAGCATCGGCACGACCAGATGCCAGCGGCGCTCCTTGTGCAGGTCCGCCGAACGGCCCACCAGCAGCATGAACACCGCCGCCAGCAGATAGGGGATCGCACTCAGCCAGCCGATCACCAGGTTATCGTTGAAACCCAGGTTCTTGATGATCGACGGCAGCCAGAAGTTGATCGCGTACACGCCGCTCTGGATACAGAAGTACACCAGGCCGAAGGCCCAGATCGCCGGGTTTTTGAATACGGCTGCCAGGGAATCGGTAGTGGTCTTCGGCTTGTTGGCCAGGTCTTCGGCATGGTCGGCGGTGAGCACGGCGCGCTCATGGTCGGTCAGCCACTTGGCATTGGCGAAGGTGTCGCTGAGCAGGAAGAACGCCAGGCCCCCGAGGATCACCGTCGGCACGCCTTGCAGCAGGAACATCCACTGCCAGCCCGCCAGGCCACCCTGGCCAGCGGCGAAATGGTTGAGGATCCAGCCGGAAAACGGGCTGCCGAGCAGGCCGGACACCGGGATGGCCGACATGAACAGCGCCATGATCCGGCCGCGACGGAACGTCGGGAACCACTGCGAGAGGTACAGCACCACGCCAGGGAAGAACCCGGCCTCGGCTGCGCCAGTGAACAGCCGCAAGGTATAGAACCCGGTCGGGGTGGTGACGAACAGCAGGCAGGTCGACAGCGTGCCCCAGGTGATCATCATCAGCGCGATCCAGCGCCGCGGGCCGAATTTTGTCAGCGCCAGGTTGCTCGGCACGCCACACAGCACGTAGCCAATGAAGAATATCCCGGCACCAAGGCCGTACACGGTTTCGCTGAATTTCAGCGCATCGAGCATCTGCAACTTGGCGAAGCCAACGTTGACCCGGTCCAGGTAGTTGAACAGGTAGCAGATGAAGATGAAGGGGATCAAGCGCAGGGTGATGCGCTTGTAGACGGTATTTTTTTCGTCGGGGGTAGCCAGGAGGGCTGCTGCGCTCTGGGACATGGCGGGTCTCTCTTTATTATGATTTTGGCGTGCCAAGGGGTAACGTTGACCGCCCCTTGAGTCTCGGCCAGCCTGAGGGCCCGTGTCTTTGTGCCGGGGCACAGGGTTTGGGCGCGGACCCTGTGCGGCTGACCAATCGCGCTGAAGCATTACGCCCAAAACCAAGAACCCTGCTCACAAGGAATCGCCCATGTTCGAACTCGATCACGACCTGGCCCAGGACATCGTCGACCGGGCGATGGCGATTCTGCCCTATAACGTCAACGTCATGGACAACCAGGGCCTGATCCTAGCCAGCGGCGAGCGCGAGCGCATCAATACCCGTCACGAGGGTGCGCAGCTGGTCCTGGCGAATGGGCGAGTGGTGGAAATCGACGAGCACACCGCCGTGCACCTCAAGGGCGTGCAGCCGGGAATCAACCTGCCGTTGATGCTCGACCAGCGGCTGATCGGCGTCCTCGGTATCACCGGCGAACCCGCGCAGTTGCGCACCTACGCCGAACTGGTGCGCATGACCGCCGAAATGCTGCTCGCCCAGCGCAACCAGCAGGCCGAGCAGCAATGGCGGCGCCAGCGTTGCGATGATTTGCTGGCGCTGCTGCTGGGTGATGCCGGCGATTCGCCACGGTTGCTCGACGAAGCCCTGCAGATGGGCCTCAAGCCGCAGCTGTCGCGGGTGCCGTACCTGTTTGAACTGGGCCAGGAACATGGGCCCGGGCAAACCGTCGAGGCGCTGAGCGCGTGGCTGATGTCGCGCTACCCGGACAGCTGGTGCCTGACCTCGTCCAAATCTTCTTTGCTCTGGTGCCGGCCGGTCACGGCTTCGGTGGAGAACGAGCGCTTGCTTGGCAAGCTCGACGGGCTGGGCTGGAACATCCTCAGGGTGGCGGTGGGCGGTCAGGCCGAGGGTCTGACCGGCCTGCGCCATTGCTACCGGCGCGTGGCGGACCTACTTGCCTACGGCCGTGATGTCCTGCCGCAGTCACGCCTGTTGATCCTCAATCGTTATCGCCTGCCGGTGCTGCTCTGGCGCCATCGCAGCGACGATGCGCTGGACGAGTTGCTGACACCGCTGCGCAAGGTGATCGCCAAGGACAACAACGGGCAACTCCTGGCGACCCTGCGCAGCTGGTGCGAACACGACGGCCAGAGCCAGGCCTGCGCCGACGCGCTGGGCATCCACCGCAACAGCCTGCGCTATCGCATGGAACGCATCGCCGAGCTCAGCGGCGTGGACCCGCTGCGGCTGGATGGAATGCTGGCGCTGTACCTGGGGGTGCAACTGTTGCCGCACGATCAAAACCTCCCCGCATGACCCTGTGGGAGCGAGCTTGCTCGCGATGACGGCATCCGCTTCAAAAAACTGCAAGCTGACACACCGCTATCGCGAGCAAGCTCGCTCCCACATTGGATCTGCTGCGCTCGCGATTTTTGTTTTCAGCACGGATCCGTTGTGGGAGCGAGCCTGCTCGCGAAGAGGCCAGCAATGCCGAACCGCCATTTTTGTGAAATTGACCAATAATGCCCAAGGAGTTTTGTGCGGCGGACCGGCGTCAGGGCTGCGGTCAGCTGGCAGCATGCTGTGCATCGGAACCGGAGAACAAAAATGAAAATAATCATCGCCCCCGACTCGTTCAAGGACAGTCTCAGCGCCCAGGGCGTGGCGGACGCGATTGCCCAGGGGTTGGCTGAGGTCTGGCCGGATGCGCAGTTGATCAAATGCCCAATGGCCGACGGCGGGGAAGGGACGGTGGAGTCGGTGCTGGCGGCGTGCAACGGCCAGTGGCGTCGCACCCTGGTTCGCGGGCCCTTGGGCGCCGCTGTCGAGGCCCGCTGGGGCTGGCTGCCCGACAGCGGCACCGCGATCATCGAGATGGCTGAGGCCAGCGGCCTGCAATTGGTGCCGCCGGGACAGCGTGACGCGTGCTCCAGCAGCACCTTCGGCACCGGCGAACTGATTCGCGCCGCCCTCGATGAGGGTGCCCGGCGCGTGATCCTGGCGATCGGCGGCAGTGCCACCAACGACGGCGGTGCCGGGGCGATGCAGGCTCTGGGCGTGGCGCTGCTGGACGCACAGGGCCAATCGCTGCCGCCCGGCGGCGTGGCCCTGGGCAAACTGGCGCGCATTGACCTTAGCGAGTTGGACCCGCGCCTGGCCGGGGTGCGTTTCGAGATCGCCGCCGACGTCGATAACCCCTTGTGCGGGCCCCACGGCGCTTCAGCGGTGTTCGGCCCGCAGAAGGGCGCTTCTGCCGAGCAGGTGCAGCAACTGGATCGCGCGCTGGGGCATTTCGCCGAACACTGCGCCCAGGCGTTGCACCGGGACGTGCGCGACGAACCGGGCAGTGGCGCCGCCGGAGGCCTGGGATTCGCCGCCAAGGCCTTTCTCCAGGCCCGGTTTCGCACCGGCGTCGAAGTCGTGGCGCAATTGACCGGCCTGGCCGAGGCGATCAACGGGGCCGATCTGGTCATCACCGGCGAAGGCCGTTTCGATGCGCAGACCCTGCGCGGCAAGACGCCTTTTGGCGTGGCCCGCATTGCCCGGCGCCAAGGTGTACCGGTGGTAGTCATTGCCGGCACGTTGGGGGAGGGTTACCAGGCGCTGTATGAGCATGGCATCGATGCCGCCTTTGCCCTGGCGAACGGGCCAATGACGCTGCAAGAAGCCTGCACCGATGCGCCACGCCTGTTGGCCGAGCGCGCGCGGGACATCGCCCGGCTCTGGCGCGTGGCGGCCCGCTAGATCGGCCGTGCCGGTGCCGACGATAAGGCACCGGCCCGCGGAGTTTGCCTCAGGGACATTGACCCGCCCGCGCACCCTGCGTAGCCTTGCGCCTTCGAGGTTCTTTGGCGTACGCCGAAGCTAAGAAGGGAACGCGGTCCAAGCCGCGGCTGCCCCCGCAACTGTGAACGGTGCTGTTTCTGCAAGGCCACTGTGCATGCCCTTTTTCAACGGGCGCACGGGAAGGCGCAGCAAATTGTCGGTCCAGGCTTTGTATGAAGCGTGGACCGGCCCGCCGTCAGCCAGGAGACCTGCCTCGACAACAGATTCTCACTACAACCGGGCGGGGTGATCCGGTGGCGAAATCTTCCGCGCGCGTCTGTGCCAGCGGTTGTCGTCCCGTTTGCCCGCCACCTTGCCAAAGGGCATCCGATGAAAACACTGGCCAAACTCCCCGTCACCATCGTCACCGGTTTCCTCGGCTCGGGTAAGACCACCTTGCTGCGGCACATGCTCGATAACGCCCAGGGCCGGCGCATCGCGGTGATCGTCAACGAATTCGGCGAGCTCGGTATCGACGGTGAGATTCTCAAGCAGTGCTCCATCGGTTGCACCGAAGAAGAAGCCAACGGCCGGGTCTACGAATTGGCCAACGGTTGCCTGTGCTGCACCGTGCAGGAAGAGTTTTTCCCGGTGATGCGCGAACTGGTGGCCCGTCGCGGCGACCTCGACCACATCCTCATCGAAACCTCTGGCCTGGCCCTGCCCAAGCCCTTGGTCCAGGCCTTCCAGTGGCCGGAAATCCGCAGCGCCTGCACGGTCGATGCGGTGATTACCGTGGTCGACAGCCCGGCCGTGGCCGCCGGTACTTTTGCCGCGTTCCCCGACCAGGTCGATGCCCAGCGCAAACTGGACCCGAACCTGGATCACGAATCGCCGCTGCACGAGCTGTTCGCCGATCAACTGGCGAGCGCCGACCTGGTGATCCTCAACAAGGCCGACCTGATCAGCCCTGAGGACCTGGCAAAAGTCCGCCTGGAAGTCGCCGAAGAATTGCCGCCAGCGGTCAAGGTCATCGAAGCCAGCAGCGGTCGCCTGCCGCTGGACGTGCTGATCGGCCTGGGCGCGGGCTCCGAGGAGCACATCGACAGTCGCCACAGCCACCACGATCACCACCATGACGGTGATGATGACGACCACGATCATGACGCCTTCGACTCGATCTCCCTCGAACTGCCCCAAGCCGATGAAAGCCTGCTGCTGGACGCGCTGACGCAACTGGTGATCCAGCATGACGTGCTGCGGGTCAAGGGTTTCGCGGCGATCCCGAACAAGCCGATGCGCTTGTTGATCCAGGGCGTCGGCACGCGCTTCGACAAGCATTTCGACCGCCAGTGGGGCGCCGACGAAGCACGGGTGACGCGGCTGGTGCTGATCGGCCAGGCGCTGGATGCCGGGCTGCTTGAAGCGCAGCTGCGCGCCGCCCTCAGCGTCTAAGCCATGCACCTGCTCAGGACCCAGCCCGGCGGTTTTGTGTCGGATGACAACATCGCCGACCTCGGACAAACCCCCGCCGAGCTGGTGATCCTGTGCAGCGGCGATTCCAGCCTGGCGCTGCTGGCCGAAGCGGCGCGGCAATTGCCGGACGACTACCCGCAGTTTCGCCTCGCCAACCCGATGCAGGTGCAGAACCACGCGTCGGTGGACCTGTATGTCGACGACGTACTGCGCCACGCCAAGGTCATCCTGTTGTCGTTGCACGGTGGCATCGGCTATTGGCGTTACGGCATCGAGCGCCTGATGGAACTGGCCGCGCGCGGCGTGAAGCTGATCCTGGTGCCGGGGGATGATCGCCCCGACCCGGAGCTCAGCGACCTGAGCAACGTAGCGTTCGAGGATCGCGACCGGCTCTGGCAGTTCTTGCGCCAGGGCGGATTGGCCAATGCCCTGAACCTGTTCCATCACCTCGGCAGCCAATGGTTTGCGCGCGATTATCCGTGGGCCGAACCGCAGCCCTTGCCGCGCACAGCGATCTACCACCCCGAACACACCCACGCGACCCTCGATCTTTGGCAAGCCGACTGGCGCGCCGACGAGCCGGTGGCGGCGGTGTTGTTCTATCGCTCACACCTGCAAGCGGCGAACACTGCTTTCATCGACGTATTCTGCCAGCGCCTGCAAGCGGCGGGGCTCAATCCGCTGCCGATTGCCGTGGCCAGCCTCAAGGAACCCGGTTGCCTGGCACAGGTGGAAGGTTGGCTGGACGAGGCAGGGGCGGGGGTGATTCTAAACACTACCGGCTTCGCCCAATCCAGCCCTGAAGCACCGCATCTGCGGCCGTTTCGCCGCGACATCCCGGTGATCCAGGCGATCTGCGCGCAGGACAATGAGCCCGGCTGGCGCGCCAGCGAACAAGGCCTGGGGCCACGCGACCTGGCGATGCACATCGCCCTGCCGGAACTGGATGGACGGATCATCAGCCGGCCCATCAGTTTCAAGGACCTGGCCTGGCGCAGCGAGCGCAGCCAGAGCGATGTGGTCTGCTACCGGGCGGTGCCCGAGCGTATGGATTTCGTTGCCGAGCTGGCCCGGCGCTGGACGGCGCTGGCGCGTCTGCCCAACCGCGAAAAGCGCGTGGCGCTGATCCTCGCCAATTACCCGACTCGCGATGGGCGCATCGGCAACGGTGTCGGCCTGGACACGCCGGCGGCGGCGCTGAATATCCTCCGCGCCCTGCAGGCCGAGGGCTATCCGCTGTCGGCCGAGCTGCCGGCCAGCGGCACCGCGTTGATCCAGCAATTGCTCGGCGGCGTCAGCAACGATCTCGACAGCCTGGATTTGCGACCGTGTCATCAAAGCCTGGCCCTGGACGCCTATCAAGCCATGTTCGACGCGCTACCCGAGGCCAACCGCGACGCGGTATTGGCCCGTTGGGGCGCGCCCGAGCAGGACCCGATGTTCCGCGACGGCCGATTGATGATCGCCGGCTTGCGCCTTGGTCTGACGTTCGTCGGCATCCAGCCGGCGCGCGGTTATCAAGTCGACCCGAGCGCGGTGTACCACGACCCGGACCTGGTGCCGCCCCACGGTTACCTGGCGTTCTACTTCTGGTTGCGCCACACCTACGGCGCCCATGCAGTGATTCACGTCGGTAAGCACGGCAATCTCGAATGGATGCCGGGCAAGGGCGTCGGGCTCTCGGAAAATTGCTGGCCGGACGCGCTGCTCGGACCGCTGCCGAACATCTACCCGTTCATCGTCAATGACCCGGGCGAGGGCGCCCAGGCCAAGCGACGCACCCAGGCGGTGATCATTGATCACTTGATGCCGCCGCTGACCCGGGCCGAAACCTACGGGCCGCTGCGTAACCTCGAACTGCTCGCGGACGAATACTACGAGGCGCAACTGCTCGACCCGCGCCGCGCCCGGGAGCTGCAACGGGATATTCTCAACCTGGTGCGCGAGACCCACATCGACCGCGAACTGCAACTCGACGCCGCTCTCGACAGCGACGCCGACGCGGCAATCTGGCTGCCACGCCTGGACACCTACCTGTGCGACCTGAAGGAATCGCAGATTCGCGACGGCTTGCATATCTTCGGCGAGTCGCCTGGCGGACGGTTGCGTATCGACACCTTGCTGGCGTTGCTGCGTATTCCCCGTGGCGACGGCAAGGGCGCGCAGTCGAGTTTGTTGCGGGCCCTGGCGAAGGCGTTCGGGCTGGGGTTCGATCCGCTCGATTGTGCCTTGGCCGAGCCTTGGACCGGGACGCGACCCGAGGCCCTCGGCGAGGTCAGCGCCGAGCCTTGGCGCAGCGTCGGCGACACCCGCGAGCGCCTGGAGCTGTTCGCCGCGCGGTTGATCGAACAGGCCCTGGAAGGTCCGGTCAAGCAGCTCGACGCGCCGGGCTGGGACGCGGTGGGCTGCATCATCGAACACCTGCGCTGCGTCGTCGCGCCGCGCCTGGACGCCTGTGGTCCGGCGGAAATGCGCGGCTTGCTTGATGCGCTGGGTGGGCGCTTCGTGCCGGCCGGCCCCAGCGGTGCGCCGAGTCGCGGACGCCTGGATGTGCTGCCGACCGGACGCAATTTTTTCTCCGTCGACGTGCGCAACCTGCCCACCACCACGGCGTGGCGCATCGGCTTCCAATCGGCCAACCTGATCCTCGAACGGCACTTGCAGGACCATGGCGATCACCTGCGCCAGCTCGGTCTGTCGGTGTGGGGCACCGCGACCATGCGCACCGGTGGCGATGACATTGCCCAGGCCATGGCGCTGATGGGCGTGCGCCCGGTGTGGGCCACGGGCAGCCAGCGCGTCGACGATTTCGAAATCCTGCCGTTGAGCCTGCTGGACCGGCCCCGGGTCGATGTGACGCTGCGGGTCTCGGGGTTCTTCCGGGACGCCTTCGCCAACCTGATCCGCCTGTTCGATGCGGCGGTGCAGGCCGTTGCGGCCCTCGATGAGCCGGACGACATGAACCCGCTGGCGGCGAAAGTTCGCAGCGAACGCGAAGCCTTGCGGCAAACCGGACTGCCCTTGGAAGACGCGACGCGCCAGGCCGGCTGGCGGATCTTCGGCGCCAAGCCCGGTGCCTATGGCGCGGGCGTGCAGGGCGCTGTTGACGGACGTCTCTGGCAGAGCCGCGAAGACCTCGCCGAGGTGTACCTCAACTGGGGCGGCTATGCCTACGGCGCCAGTGATGAAGGCACCGCCGCGCGGGCTCAGTTCAGCCGGCGCCTGAGTCAGGTGCAAGCGGTGTTGCAGAACCAGGACAACCGCGAGCACGACCTGCTCGATTCCAATGATTACTACCAGTTCCAGGGCGGCATGCTCGCCGCCGTCGAAACCCTGAGTGGCGAAGCCGCGGCCAGTTACCACGGCGATCACAGCCAGCCGGACTTGCCGAAAATCCGCACCCTGAAGGAAGAACTCAACCGGGTCATCCGCTCCCGCGCGGCCAATCCGAAGTGGATCGACGGCGTCAAGCGCCATGGTTACAAGGGCGCGTTCGAACTGGCGGCGACGGTGGACAACCTGTTTGCCTTCGACGCTACCACGCAGTTGATCGATGATCACCAGTACGCCTTGCTGGCCGATGCCTACCTGCTCGATCCGGATACCCGGGACTTCGTCCGCCAGCACAACCCCGACGCCCTGCGGGACATGACCGAGCGAATGCTCGAAGCCCAGCAGCGGGGGATGTGGCAGGAACCGGGCGACTATCGCGAGGCGCTGGAGAATCTGTTGCTGGATATCGAAGAGGATGGCTGATTTGCCGATGACTGGCGGGCTTTTGTGGCGAGGGAGCTTGCTCCCGCTCGGCTGCGCAGCAGCCGTCATCCGTCATCCAGAAAAACGCCGAGACCTCAGGTTGTTGGGGCTGCTGCGCAGCCCAGCGGGAGCAAGCTCCCTCGCCACGGGGACGTTTTTACATTCATGAGACATTCAACATGACCGACACCGCCCATTTTCCCCTCTCCGCCGTGGTCGGCGCCGATGCGCTGAAACTGGCCCTGTGCCTGGCGGCGATCGATCCGAAGATCGGCGGTGTGCTGATCGAAGGTCCACGGGGGATGGCCAAGTCAACGCTGGCCCGGGGCCTGGCGGATCTGCTGGCAAGCGGTCAGTTCGTGACCTTGCCACTGGGCGCCACCGAAGAGCGGCTGGTGGGCACTCTCGACCTGAATGCCGCACTTGGGGAAGGGCGCGCGCAATTTTCCCCCGGCGTGCTGGCCAAGGCCGACGGTGGCGTGCTGTATGTCGATGAGGTGAACCTGTTGCCGGATCACCTGGTGGACCTGCTGTTGGACGTCGCCGCCAGCGGCACCAACCTGATCGAGCGCGACGGCATTTCCCACCGGCATCCGGCGCGTTTCGTGCTGATCGGCACCATGAACCCGGAAGAGGGCGAACTGCGTCCGCAATTGCTCGATCGTTTCGGCCTGAACGTGGCGCTTGATGGTCACACGGCGCCTGCCGAGCGCGGGCAGATCATTCGGCGGCGGCTGGATTTCGACAGCGATCCGGCGGCGTTCTGCGCCGAGTGGGAAACCGCTCAACGACAGTTGCGTGAACGCTGCCACCAGGCGCGCGCGCGGTTGGCCGGGATCCCATTGGATGACATGGCGCTGGAGCAGATTACCGAGCGTTGCTTCGCCGCTGGGGTCGATGGCTTGCGCGCCGACCTCGTCTGGTTGCGGGCCGCCCGTGCTCATGCCGCCTGGCGTGGCGCGGGCGCCATCGCCGCCGAAGACATCGACGCCGTCGCCGAGTTTGCCTTGCGCCATCGGCGCCGCGACCCTGCGTCCCCGGCCCCCGCGCCGTCCCAGGCACCGTCGCCGAGCCGGAATGAAGCGAGCGAGTCCGGCGAAGGCCAGGGCCAATGGGGTGACCTGCCGGCCCGGGCGCTGCCGAGCGGTGCCCG
This sequence comes from Pseudomonas sp. R1-15, assembly GCF_051132085.1. NCBI lineage: Bacteria > Pseudomonadati > Pseudomonadota > Gammaproteobacteria > Pseudomonadales > Pseudomonadaceae > Pseudomonas > Pseudomonas sp. R1-15. Next base: position 2,337,127 of record NZ_CP071660.1, read on the forward strand.
GCGTGACGTGCCGAGCTGGCCAAAAAAGCCCTAGGCATTCGCCCCCGGTCGTCCTCGGGGGCGAATGCCAGACCCCGTCCGGGACGGCTCGACCAGGGCCGCCAAGGCCACGGCAAAGCGGTCGCCAGCGGCGCAGTGGATTGGCCGGGCACGTTGCTCAAGGGACGTCCACGCCTGCTGGCGGATTTGCGTTTCAAATGGCGGCAGCGTTCAGCCCATGAGTTGTGGCTGGTGATCGTCGATGCGTCGGCCTCGACCCGCCGCCATCGCGCCCTGAGTGACGGCAAGGGACTGCTGGCCCAACTGTTCGATGACGCCTACCGACAACGTGCACGGTTGGCGCTGTTGACGGCCAGCGGCGCGGCGCCGAGGTGGCAAGTGCAGGGGCTCAAGGCCTCTACTGGCCTTGGCGCTTGGCTCGACGCGCTGGGCGCCGGCGGCGGCACGCCGTTGCTGGCGGCGCTGGACGAGGCGCAGCGCTGGCTCATGGTCCGGCGCAAGCGCTATCCGGCGGAGCAGCAGCGGGTGTTGCTGATGACCGATGGACGAGTCAAGGACGGGCTGGGCGTGCCGCCTCTCGAACGCCCGTGCCTGCTGATCGACATCGAGCGCGGCCCGATTCGCCTGGGTAGGGCAAGGCAACTGGCGGAGCAGTTGGGCGCTGAGTATCGGCATATCGATGAAGCGCACTGACTGAACTTTGCGGTGTAACGGCAGGCCCCTTCGCGAGCAGGCTCGCTCCCACAGGGTGACGGGGCTTGCACTGGTTATGTGCCCACAGCGAAACCAATGTGGGAGCGAGCCTGCTCGCGAAGGCATCGCCTCGGTCCCGGACCTCTATGTTCAATCTGCATCACTGCTCTATGCTCAGGCAGTCTCCACAGGAGTGAATCATGCGCGTACTCGTCACCAACGCGAAGGACGATTTCCGGGTCAAGGCCTATGCCGGCACCAACGGCGTGTTGCTCGCCATGGACCTGGCGGAGCCCCGGCGCAAGGGGCTGCTGGGTTTTGCCATTGAAAAACAGCAGGGCGCCAAGCCCTGGCTGTTCCTGTTCAACAGCCTGACGTTCCCCGACAAGGCGCACACCTTTCCCCAATTCCATGCCACGCCCAGCGACAAGGCGCCCTTGCAGAAATTTCGCTGGGCCGATTACGCCGTCAACCCTGGCGTTACGATTCATTACCGCGTGCACCTGGCCTACGGCAACGCCGATGCGCCGCAACTGGGCGAATCCCTCGAAGTGAGCGTCACCAGTGATGACGGCCAGCCGGCCAACCAGCGGGTCATCTTCAATCGCGCGGTGGCCGCCAGCCAGGCGTTTCAGCGCAAGTTTCCCGAACTGGACGCACTCATTGATGCCAACAAGAACCTGTCCATCGACGACTGGCCCGACGCGCCGCGGCGCTGGCTGGAAAACGGCTTGCTGGGACGCCTGACCGGCTTCATCGATCGGGCGCTCGATGCCAACTGGGCGCTGGACGTCGCCATTTATGAGTACGAATTACCGGTGATCGTCGATGCGGTGAACGCTGCCCATGCCCGTGGTGCACGGGTCAGGGTGCTGTACCACGCCGAACCGGGGGATGACGGTACGCTGCGCAACGAAGCCAGCCTGGAAAAACTGCCAGCGGCGAACAAGCGTGGGCGGGTCACCCACAATATCTTCCACGACAAGTTCATCGTGCTGAGCAAAGTCGAAGGCAACGCGTCGCTGAAACCCGAGGCGGTGCTGTGCGGCAGCACCAATTTCACCGCCAATGGCATCTACCGCCAGGCCAATGTCATTCATGTGCTGGACGACCCGCGCATCAGCGCCAGTTACCTTCGGGTCTTCGAGCAGATCTGGGCCACGCCGGAGGATGTCGATGCCACGCGCCAATGGCTGACCCGTAACAACCCCATGGATGCAGACGAGAAACTGTTCGCCGGTTTCTCGCCGCGTACCGGGCAGGGCGATCTGGATCGCTTCGTCGACATCATCGACGGTGCGCGCAAGGACCTGCTGTTCGTCACGGCGTTTGCCTTGCCCGACCGGATCCTCGATGCCTTGCTCGGCCAGCCCAATGACGACGTGCTGCGCTACGGCCTGCAAAATACCACCAGCCGCATCAGCGGTTTTCACGCCGACCGCACCGCCGAATTCGCCGCCACCGCGCTGCTCAATACTGGCCTGGAAGGTTGGCTCAGGGAAAACATGAAAGGCCAGAAAGGCAACCTGCTGGTGCATACCAAAGCGGTGGTCACCGATTTCACCAGCGATGCGCCGACCATCATCAGCGGCAGCCATAATCTCAGCATCGCGGCGAGCAACGGCAACGACGAGAACTACCTCGTCATCCAGGGCGACACCGACCTGGCCGACCGCTACGGGCTCGAACTGCTGCGTTTCTACGAGCATTACCGCTTTCGCTACTTCGCGAAAAAACTCGCCCTCAAGCAGGTCAAGCCGCTGGCGGTGGATGACAGCTGGAGCGACGACTATTACCGCGAGGGGGATTTGCGAATGCTGTCCAGGGTGAGGTTTTGCGGGCGTTGAGCAGTAGCGAGAGCCGGTTTGGAGTGCTATTTTTAGCACCATTAAAAGTGCTCGAGGATATCTCATGACCCATATCGTGCTTTCTCAAGTGGTAGCCAGCATCTCCGAACTCAAGAAAAACCCCATGGGCACCGTTGCTGCAGGCGGAGGACTATCTGTAGCGATCCTCAACCGTAACGAGCCGGCTTTTTACTGTGTCCCTGCCAAAGAGTATGAAGCCATGATGGAGCGGCTTGAGGACATCGAGCTGGTTGCCCTTTGCCGCGAGCGGGAGAATGACCCAACGATTAAGGTTTCTCTCGATGACTTATGAGTTGGAGTTTTTTGATAACGCATGAAACAGGCAATTTGCGGCGGTAGGCGGGGAACGACTCCAGTGCTAGCATAGGGCCATCTATCAGCCTGGAAGCTGTCATGAAGCTCTGTCACGGAAAGTTCTTTCTGCTTCGCACCGGTGTCGCGGTCCTGTTGTTGGCCCTGGGCACTTCGGCCATCGCTGCCAACCAGCCGTGTTCCGGACGCAAGGGCGGCATTGCCGGATGTGACGGCGATACGTTCCTGTGCAACGACGGCTCCATCAGTGCTTCGAAAAGGTCCTGTTCCGCTGTGCTGGGGCTTCGCAATGAGGCTCGCCCGCAATCGCTGCTCAAGTCATCAGACGGCTGCCAATGCGGCAGCGGCAATTATTGCGTAGGTCCCCGGGGCGGGGTCTACTGCCTCACACCCGGTGGCAGCAAGAGTTACAAGCGTAAATAGCACCGCAAGCCCTATGTGGGAGCGAGCTTGCTCGCGATAGCGTCAGGTCGGCCGGCATCGTTATCGGCTGAAACACCGCCATCGCGAGCAAGCTCGCTCCCACAGGAGAGGGGCTACCCACCCATCCCGGAATCACTCCGTTTCGGTGCGGCAGGTGTACTGATCCCCGCAGCGGCACCGATTTGGGGCCTCGCTACCCGCATCCGTGGCCAACGGTAGCAACCACGCAGCGACCCGCCGGGGTGCCCTCTGGCGTTGTATTTTTCCATCTCGCTGATTTTCCTCACATTCCATTTTTCCCACCCATGCACATCAAGCCTGTGGCACACTTTCTGCTGTCTATTCCGTTGTTACATACCATGTTCCGGTATAGCGGAATAAACTCATCCTGGAGTGCTTGCCATGCAATGCCGACCTTCCTTATTCAAAGCGTGTGTTTTTCTCTTCGCGGCCACGACGGCTGCCATGGGTGTCGCTCAGGCGGCCGACAGCAAGCTGGACAGCGTGCTGCAACGCGGGAAATTGATCGTGGGCACGGGCAGCACCAATGCGCCGTGGCACTTCCAGGGAGCGGATGGCAAGTTGCAGGGGTTCGATATCGATATCGCGCGGATCGTCGCCAAGGGTTTGTTCAATGACCCGGAAAAAGTCGAGTTCGTGGTGCAGTCTTCCGATGCAAGGATTCCCAACCTGCTGACCGACAAGGTCGACATGAGCTGCCAGTTCATTACGGTCACCGCCAGCCGAGCCCAACAGGTGGCATTTACCTTGCCGTACTACCGCGAAGGTGTAGGCCTGCTACTGCCGGCCAACAGCAAGTTCAAGGAAATCGAAGACCTCAAGGCCGCCGGCGACGACGTCACCGTGGCGGTGCTGCAGAACGTCTACGCCGAAGAACTGGTGCACCAGGCGCTGCCCCAGGCCAAGGTCGACCAGTACGACAGCGTCGACCTGATGTATCAGGCGGTGAACTCCGGCCGTGCCGATGCCGCTGCCACCGACCAGTCCTCGGTCAAATACCTGATGGTGCAGAACCCCGGTCGCTATCGCAGCCCGGCCTACGCCTGGAGTCCGCAAACCTATGCCTGCGCGGTCAAGCGCGGCGACCAGGACTGGTTGAACTTCGTCAACACTGCGCTGCATGAAGCCATGACCGGTGTGGAATTCCCGACCTACGCTGCGTCGTTCAAGCAGTGGTTCGGCGTCGAGCTGCCATCGCCGGCCATCGGTTTCCCCGTTGAATACAAATGACCCAGTGAGCCCGGGGCGCCAGCGTTGGGCGCCCCGTCGAAGGTACTGCCGACCATGAATTATCAGTTGAACTTTGCCGCCGTCTGGCGCGATTTCGACACGCTGCTGGCGGGGCTTGGCCTGGGGCTTTCCCTCGCGCTGGTGTCGATCGCCATCGGGTGTGTAATCGGCCTCCTGCTGGCGTTCGCGCTGTTGAGCAAGCACCGCGCACTGCGGTTGTTGGCCTCGGTGTATGTCACGGTGATCCGCAATACACCGATCCTGGTGCTGATCCTGCTGATCTACTTCGCCTTGCCGAGCCTGGGTATTCGCCTGGACAAGCTGCCGTCGTTCGTCATCACGCTTTCGCTGTACGCCGGGGCCTACCTCACCGAAGTGTTCCGTGGCGGCCTGGTGAGTATTCACAAAGGGCAGCGGGAAGCAGGTCTGGCGATCGGCCTGGGCGAATGGCAGGTAAAGGCCTACGTCACCGTGCCGGTGATGCTGCGCAACGTGCTGCCGGCGTTGTCCAACAACTTCATTTCGCTGTTCAAGGACACCTCGCTGGCGGCGGCGATTGCCGTGCCGGAGCTGACCTACTATGCCCGCAAGATCAACGTGGAAAGCTACCGGGTGATTGAAACCTGGCTGGTCACCACGGCCCTGTATGTCGCGGCCTGTTACCTCATTGCCATGTTGCTGCGTTACTTCGAGCAGCGTCTGGCGATCCGCCGTTAGGAGCGTTCCATGTACCAATCCCCTAGTTGGTTGCAGGAGTTGTGGGTCGCCCGGGAGACTTTGTGGGCCGGTTTCCTGACCAGCGTGCAATGTTCGGCGCTGGCGATTGTGTTGGGCACCTTGATCGGCGTCGTCGCCGGGTTGGCGCTGACTTACGGGCGGGTCTGGATGCGCGCGCCGTTTCGTTTCTACGTCGACCTGATTCGTGGCACGCCAGTGTTCGTGCTGGTACTGGCCTGCTTCTACATGGCCCCGGCCCTGGGTTGGCAGATCGGTGCGTTCGAGGCTGGCGTCCTCGGATTGACGCTGTTCTGCGGATCCCACGTGGCCGAGATTGTGCGCGGTGCCTTGCAGGCATTGCCGCGTGGGCAAATGGAAGCGAGCCAGGCCATCGGCCTGACATTCTTCCAATCGCTCGGTTATGTGCTGCTGCCCCAGGCGTTGCGGCAGATCCTGCCGACCTGGGTGAATTCCTCCACCGAGATCGTCAAGGCCTCGACCCTGCTGTCGGTGATCGGTGTCGCCGAACTGCTGCTCAGCACCCAGCAGATCATCGCCCGGACCTTCATGACCCTGGAGTTCTACCTGTTCGCCGGTTTTCTCTTTTTCATCATCAACTACGCCATCGAATTGCTCGGGCGGCACATTGAAAAGCGGGTGGCCTTGCCATGACTGACGTTTCCCTTTCAAACGCGCAACCGCTGCTGGATATCCGTGGCCTGCGCAAACAATACGGCCCGCTGGAAGTGCTCAAGGGCGTGGACCTGAGCATGCAGCGCGGCAACGTGGTGACGCTGATCGGCTCCAGTGGCTCGGGCAAGACCACGCTGCTGCGTTGCGTCAACATGCTCGAAGAATTCCAGGGCGGGCGGATCGTGCTCGACGGCGAGTCCATCGGCTATGACGAGGTGGACGGCAAGCGCGTGCGTCACGCCGAAAAAGTCATCGCCCGGCACCGGGCCATGACCGGGATGGCCTTCCAGCAATTCAACCTGTTCCCGCATCTGAGCGCTTTACAGAACGTCACCCTGGGCCTGCTCAAAGTGAAAAAACTGCCGAAGGACGAAGCGGTGGCCCTGGCCGAGAAATGGCTGCAGCGGGTCGGCCTGCTGGAACGGCGCGATCACTTTCCCGGTCAGTTGTCCGGCGGCCAGCAGCAGCGCGTGGCGATTGCCCGGGCGATCGCGATGAACCCCAGCCTGATGTTGTTCGACGAAGTGACCTCGGCCCTGGATCCGGAGCTGGTCGGCGAGGTGCTGAGCGTGATCAAGGGCCTGGCCGAAGACGGCATGACCATGCTGCTGGTGACCCACGAAATGCGCTTTGCCTTCGAGGTCTCCGACAAGATCGTTTTCATGAACCAGGGCCGCATCGAAGAGCAGGGGCCGCCGAAGGAATTGTTCGAGCGCCCTCAATCGCCGCGCCTGGCGGAATTTCTCAAGAACACCCGTTTTTAAGTCCATCCAATAAGGAGTAACTCATGAGCATTACGCGCTATGGCACCGGCAGCACTGCGGGCGGCGGGCAGCCGCGGCCCTTCGCTCGCGCCGTGGAGGCCGATGGCTGGTTGCACGTGTCCGGCCAGGTGCCCGCGGTGAATGGCGAGATCGTCGCTGGCGGCATCGTCGAGCAGACGCACCAGACCATGAAGAACCTGATCGCCATTCTCGAAGAGGCCGGCTATGGCCTGGAAGATGTTGTGCGTTGCGGCGTCTGGCTGGATGACCCGCGCGATTTCTGGAGTTTCAACAAGGTCTTCGGCGAATATTTCAGCCCCGAACACGCCCCGGCCCGGGCCTGTGTGCAGGCGAGCATGATGGTTGACTGCAAGGTCGAGATCGATTGCATCGCCTACAAGAAAAAGGCCTGAACACGATATTCTGGCGAGGCCACTTTCCGTGGCGAGGGAGCTTGCTCCCGCTGGCCTGCGCATCAGGCCCATTTTTTACGACTGCTGCGCAGCCGAGCGGGAGCAAGCTCCCTCGCCACAAGGTTTTTTTGCCCGATGAAAATTGAGATCTCAGGAACCGCAGACATGACCGAAGACACCATCAAACGCCGGGCCCGGGGATTGGATCGGGCGTTCGATATCCTCGATTTCCTCAAGGAAATCGGCCAGCCGCTGCGCCCGAACGATATTGCCAGCGGCATCGGCAGCCCCAAGTCCACGGTCTACGAACTGGTGGCGTCGCTGCTTGAACGGCGCATTCTCGAGCCGGTCGGCAAGGATGGTCACGTCTACCTGGGGCGGCAGTTGTATTTTCTCGGGCAGGCGCACCTGCGGCATTTCGACCTCAGCCGCGAGGCCGACCAGGCCTTGCAGGAGATCGTCCGCCAGACCCGCGAAACCGCGCAGATGTGCCTGCTCAACGGGCGCAAATACACCGTCGCGCTGATGAAGGAAGGCGAGCGGCACTTTCGCATTTCCTCGGACATCGGTGAGAACGCGCCGATCCCCTGGACCGCGTCCGGGCGCCTGCTGTTGGCGCATCTGAGCGACCAGCAGATCGTCGACCTGATCGACCCCGACGACTTCATCCTGCCGGGCGGCGAGCGCTTGCCCCTGGAGCAGTTTCTCAAGGAAATCCGCCAGGCCGGTGTCGATGGATTTTTCTCCTTCGACAGTGTGGCCGACACCTTCACGCATTGCTTCGCCGCGCCGGTCAAAGACCCCAGTGGCGTGGCCATCGCGACGCTGTGCATCGTCGCCCCGAGGGCTGACGCCAAGAACAATTATGCCGACTACCGCCGGGTGCTGATCGAGAGCGCCAACAACCTGGCCCGTCGCATCAACGAATAGACAGCCGCGGCTGTATGAGGAGTTCGAACATGTCTTCTGCCATTGATAACGCCGGTGTCGAAAAGGGCGCCGCTTCCCCGGGCGCCCATCTGCTGCGCGATGTCAGCCTGCCGGCCCTGGTACTGCATCGCGAGGCGCTGGAGCACAACATTCGCTGGATGCAGAAGTTCGTCAGCGACAGCGGCGCCGAGCTGGCGCCCCACGGCAAGACCAGCATGACCCCGACGCTGTTTCGTCGCCAGCTTGAGGCCGGTGCCTGGGGCCTGACCCTGGCCACCGCAGTGCAGACCCGCGCCGCCTACGCCCATGGCGTGCGGCGGGTGCTGATGGCCAATCAATTGGTAGGCCGGCCGAACATGGCGCTGATCGCCGACCTGCTGGCCGACCCGGCGTTCGAATTCCATTGCCTGGTGGATCATCCAGACAACGTCGCCGAGCTGGGGGCTTATTTCGCTTCGCGCGGCGCACGGTTGAACGTGATGATCGAGTATGGCGTGGTCGGCGGTCGTTGTGGTTGCCGGACCGAAGCCGAGGTACTTGCGCTGGCCGAGGCCATCGGTGCGCAACCGGCGTTGGCCTTGACCGGTATCGAAGGTTACGAAGGGGTGATCCACGGCGATCACGCCATCAGCGGCATCCGGGCGTTCGCCGCGTCCCTCGTCGGGCTGGCGATGCAGTTGCAGGACAGCGGCGCGTTTGCCAACGACAAACCCATCATCACCGCCTCGGGTTCGGCCTGGTACGACCTGATCGCCGAATCCTTCGAGGCGCGCAATGCCCACGGGCGCTTCCTCAGTGTGTTGCGACCTGGCAGTTATGTGGCCCACGACCATGGCATCTACAAGGAGGCGCAATGCTGTGTGCTGGAGCGCCGCAGTGACCTGCACGAAGGCTTGCGTCCAGCGCTGGAAGTCTGGGCCCACGTGCAATCGCTGCCGGAGCCGGGCTTTGCGGTGATTGCCCTGGGCAAGCGCGACGTGGCCTACGACGCCGGGTTGCCGGTGCCGCTCAAGCGCTACACGCCGGGTTCGGAATCGGCGACGGGGGACGACGTCAGCGGCTGCAAGGTGACCGCGGTGATGGACCAGCATGCGTTCATGAACGTGGCGCCGGGCGTTGAACTGCGGGTGGGCGACATCATTGCGTTCGGCACGTCTCATCCGTGCCTGACGTTCGACAAGTGGCGGGTGGGGTGTCTGGTGGATGAGGGGTTGCGGGTGGTCGAGAGCATGGAGACTTGTTTTTAAGAGTTGAGACCGAGTCGCGGCCTTCGCGAGCAGGCTCGCTCCCACAATTGCATCGCGGGTGACCAAGCGATCACTTGTGGGAGCGAGCCTGCTCGCGAAAGCGGCCCGCAACACACCGCTGAAATATCAGGATAACTCATGAGCAACACCAGACCCCGCATCGCCCTCATCGGCGAATGCATGATCGAATTGCAACACCGCGCCGACGGCAGCCTGCAGCAAAGCTTCGGCGGCGATACGCTGAACGCCGCGGTCTACCTGGCCCGGGCCTTGGGCGACAACGGCGCTGTGGATTACGTCACCGCGCTGGGCGACGACAGTTTCAGCGATGCCATGTGCCAGGGCTGGGCCGCCGAAAACATTGGTTTGGGCATGGTCCAGCGCTTGCCCGGGCGCCTGCCGGGCCTGTATTGCATCCAGACCGACGCGACGGGCGAGCGCCGCTTCCTGTACTGGCGCAACGAGGCGGCGGTGCGTGATTGCTTCACCTCGCCAGCCGCCGCGCCGATTCTCGCAGCGTTGGCCGACTACGATGTGCTGTATTTCAGCGGCGTGACCCTGGCGGTGATTGGCGAGCAGGGCCGGCGCAAACTCATCGACACGCTGGTCGAGGCGCGTCGGCGCGGGGCCCAGGTGGTGTTCGACAACAACTACCGACCGAGGCTCTGGGCCTCGGTCGAGGCGGCCCGTGCGGCTTATCGCAGCGTGCTGCCCTACGTCGAGCTGGCGTTGTTGACCGTGGACGACGAACAGGCACTGTTCGGCCATGCCGACAGCGAGGCGGTGTTCGCTGCCTATGCACAGTTGGGTACACCGGAAGTGGTGCTCAAGCGCGGCGCCGAGGCTTGTCTGATTCGTTGCGACGGCCGGTCATATGAGGTGCCTGCCCTGCGGGTCGAGCGGGTGGTGGACACGACGGCGGCGGGAGACTCGTTCAGCGCCGCTTACCTGGCGAGCCGCTTGCTCGGCGGCAGCCCGGCGGAAGCCGCCGAGGCCGGGCATTTGCTGGCGAGCCGGGTGATTCAGGTGCCGGGGGCGTTGATTCCCCGGCAGTGACATCACGTCCCTGTGGCGAGGGAGCTTGCTCCCGCTGGCCTGCGCAGCAGGCCCATCCTTTGCGACTGCTGCGCAGCCGAGCGGGAGCAAGCTCCCTCGCCACAGAAGCCGGTTCGCGCCAGCATCGCTTCAGTCGCGGTAAAACACCTGCACCAAGTGATAGCCGAACTTGCTCTTGATTGGTCCGTGCACCACCCGCAGCGGTTTCTTGAAAATCACCGCATCGATCGCGCCGACCATCTGCCCAGGGCGTACCTCACCCAAGTCCCCGCCGCGCTTGCCGGAGGGGCAGGTGGAGTACTTTTTTGCCAGCACGTCAAACGCTTCGCCCTTGGCGATGCGTTGCTTGAGCTGTTCGGCTTCTTCGGCGGTTTTCACCAGGATATGGCGGGCTTGGGCTTTCATTGCAGCGGTGACCTGAGCGGTGCAAAAGGGCGGCGATTATGCCTCAAGTCAGCTGCCATGGTTGATCATCGTCCGGATCTTGTTGGCCAGGAGATCGAGGGTGAACGGCTTGGCAACCATGTCCATGCCTTGCTCGAGGAACCCCTGGCGCTCGGTGGCTTTCTGCGCATAACCGGTCATGAACAGGACTTTCAAATCAGGCCGGTGCTGACGGGCGATTTCAGCCAGCTGCCGGCCGTTCATGCCTGGCAGGCCGACATCGGTCACCAGCAGGTCGATGCGCTGCCCGGATTCCAGCAACAGCAGAGCCTGCCGGCCGTCCTCGGCTTCGAGGGCGGTGTAGCCCAAGGTGGCCAGCAGGTCGAGCACGAGCATGCGCACCGCCGGTTCGTCTTCGACCAGCAACACGGTTTCCCCGGCAATGGCCGGCGGCGCGTCCGTGGCCGCCGGCGCTGCGGGTTGTTCGGTCGCGGCAACGCGCAGCCGCGGCAAGTACAGCTGCACCCGCGTGCCTTGGCCTGGCACGCTGTCCAGGCTCAGGTGTCCGCCAGACTGCTGGGCAAAGCCGTAGATCATCGAAAGACCGAGGCCGGTGCCCTGGCCGATGGGTTTGGTGGTGAAGAACGGATCGAAGGCCTTGGCCAGCACGGCGGGAGTCATGCCGCTGCCGTTGTCGCGCACGGCGATCATCACGTAATCCCCGGCCTTGACCGGTTCCAGTGTGCTGATGTCGCTGCCGTCGAGGTAGACGTTGGCGGTTTCGATGGTCAACTCGCCGCCGTCGGGCATCGCGTCCCTGGCGTTGATCACCAGGTTGAGCAGGGCGTTTTCCAGTTGGCTGGCATCGGTACTGACCGGCCACAGCTCGTCGGCCAGTTCAAGCCGCAGCACGATGTGATCGCCGGTGGTACGGCTCAACAGGTCTTCGAGTGAGCGCACCAGGCCATTGGCGTCCAAGGGTTTGCGGTCCAGCGACTGGCGCCGGGAAAAGGCCAGCAGGCGATGGGTCAGGGCCGCGGCACGGTTGGCCGAGGAGATGGCCGCTTCGGTAAACCGGCCTATCTCGGCGGCGCGGCCCGAGGCGATGTAGCGCTGCATCAGGTCCAGGCTGCCGAGAATACCGGTGAGCATATTATTGAAGTCATGGGCAATGCCGCCGGTGAGCTGGCCCACCGCTTCCATTTTCTGCGCATGGCGCAGCGCTTCTTCGGCGCGTTCGCGCTCGAACATCTCGCTTTGCAGGCGATGGTTGGCCTCGGCCAGTTGCTGGGTGCGGGCAATTACCCGTTCCTCCAGCGTTTCGTTGAGATTACGCAGTGCTTCTTCGGTTTTCTTGCGCTCGGTTTCGTCGATCACGAAGATGTAGAAACCGTTCACCGCGCCGTCACTGCCATGGCGCGGCAGGTAGTTGATCAATGCATGCCGTGGCCGGCCATCGCGATGGGCCGACTGCACGGTGAAACTGCACGGCTTGCCCGCCAGGGCGCCGGCGATCTGTTCGGCGCGCGCCGCGTACGCTTCGTCGCCGATGACCTCGCGAATGGTCTTGCCGTACAGCTCCTGCGGGGTCAGCCCGTACCAGTTCAGGTAGGCGCTGTTGTTCAGGCGGAAACGCTCTTCGCGATCGACATAGCTGATCAGCACCGGCATGGCGTTGATGATCAGTTGCAGCTCGGTCTGGCTCTGGCGCAGGGCGTGCTCGGTGCGCTTGCGCTCGGTCAGGTCCAGCGCCGCGCCAAGGAAGCGCTTGGGCCGGCCGTGGCGATCCTTGTAGCAGCGCCCGCGCACGAATACCCAGCGCAGTTCACCGTCGGGCTGCAGCAGCCGGTACTCCTCGGCATATTCGGTGCCGTGGGTGATGCAATGCTTGATGCTGCGCGCGACCATCGCCCGGTCTTCGGGGTGCACGCCTTCCAGGTACGCGCTGATCGGCAGTTGCCGCGACAGGCTCGGATCGACGCCATGCAGCAGGGCGAAATGCGCATCGGCGATGAAGCGGTCTTCGCTGATGTCCCAGTCCCAGGTCCCCAGTGCATCGGTGGCCGCCAGCGCCAGTTGCAAGCGCTCCTCGCTTTCCTGCTGGGCCTTGAGGCTGGCCTCGGAACGCCGCTCGAATTCCTGGGCCAGCCGGCGTCTTTCGCTCGTCTCGATGGCCGTGACCAGGATGCCGGCGACACTGGCGCTTTCGTCGTGTATCGGGCTGTAGGTCAGGTCGAGCCACACGTCACAGAGGCGGCCACTGAAGGGCATGCGCCACCGTTTGTCGCGGCAGGCGTACATGCGCCCTTGCAACACGCTGTGATAAATCCCCTCGGTCTCGCCCCGAAGTTCAGGCCAGGCCGTGTGGGTGGGCTGGCCGAAGGCCCTGGGGTGCTTGTCGCCGACCAGCCGGGCATAGGCGTCGTTGTACAGATGGGTCAGCTGCGGCCCCCACAGCACGGCCATCGGCATGGGCGAGTGGAGCATGATGTCCACGGCGGTGCGCAGGCTCTGTGGCCAGGTATCGATGGCGCCCAAGGGGCTGGCGGTCCAGTCCTGACGGGCGATCAATTGCTGTGTGTCGCTGCCGGCGGGTATTGCATTCATCACGGGAGTCCCTGGATGTTCATATCGATGCGGCGGCTTCTACTATCCTCTGGAGAAGGTAAGCGCGGGTTGATCTGAAGTTTTTCTGGCTCGGGCCAACGTGTCCATTGAAGTTTGCGGAAGTTTTTCAGGCTATGGAAATTGATCCCTTGTTACGCATCCTGGCAAGCCAGGACGGTTCCGACCTCTACATGTCCACCGGTGCACCGCCCTGCGCGCGTTTTGAAGGTGTGCTCAAGCCGCTGAGCAACCAGGCGTTCAAGGTAGGCGACATCGCCGGGCTCGCCGAGTCATTGATGGACGCCGAACAGCGCCTTGAGTTCGATCGGGAACTGGAAATGAACCTGGCGATTTCCCTGGCCGGTGTCGGGCGGTTCCGGGTCAACATCTTCAAACAGCGCAACGACGTGTCCATGGTGATACGCAACGTCAAGCTGGACATCCCGCGCTTCGAAGACCTGAAGCTGCCCAAGGTGCTGCTGGAAACCATCATGCAGAAGCAGGGGCTGATGTTGTTCGTCGGTGCGACGGGCTCGGGCAAGTCGACCTCCCTGGCGGCGCTGATCGATTACCGCAACCGCAACAGCAGCGGCCACATCATCACCATCGAGGACCCGGTGGAGTATATCCATCGGCATAAGAAATCGATCGTCAACCAGCGGGAAGTCGGGGTGGACACGCGCAGTTTTCATGCCGCGCTCAAGAATACCTTGCGCCAGGCGCCGGACGTGGTGCTGATCGGCGAAATCCGCGACCGGGAAACCATGGAGCATGCCCTGGCCTTTGCCGACACCGGCCATCTGGTGATTTCGACCCTGCATGCCCACAACGCCAACCAGGCCCTGGACCGGGTGATCAATTTTTTCCCGGAAGAACGCCGGGCGCAACTGCTGCACGACTTGGGCAACAACCTCAAGGCGTTTGTTTCCCAGCGCCTGGTGCGCACCCGCGGCGGTCAGCGGCGGGCGGCGGTGGAGGTGATGCTGGGCTCGCCGACGGTGGCCGACCTGATCCGGCGCAACGAACTGGGCGAGCTCAAGGGCATCATGGAAAAGTCCGAGGAACTGGGCATGCAAACGTTCGACCAGGCATTGTTCAACCTGGTGGTCGAAGGCGCCATTGATGAGGAAGAAGCGCTGAAAAATGCCGATTCGGCAAACAACCTGCGTTTGCGCTTGAAGCTGCATGCGGAGACGGGGGCCGCGCCGCCGGCCGATCCGCCGGCGGGGGAGTGGGGACTGATGGATTGAGTCCGGTTTCAGGGAGCCGCGTTATCGTTCTTCGCGAGCAGGCTCGCTCCCACAGGGATCTGCAATTCAGTGTGGGAGCGAGCCTGCTCGCGAAGCGGTACTGAAGCCAGCAAATAACCAGCGGTCAAGTCGCTAGCTCCGGCCGTCCGCGAAACTGCTCCAACGCCTCGGGATTGGCCAGCGCATCGGTGTTCTTCACCGCCTCGCCATGCACCACGTTACGCACGGCCAGTTCCACCACTTTTCCGCTGATCGTGCGCGGAATGTCGCTGACCGCGAGGATTTTCGCCGGTACATGGCGCGGCGTCGTGTTAGCGCGGATGACCTGGCGAATCTTCTGCTCCAGGGTATCGTCCAGCACGACGCCATCACGCAGGCGCACGAACAGCACCACTCGTACGTCACCCTGCCATTGCTGGCCAATGGCGACGCTGTCGAGGACCTCTTCGACTTTTTCCACCTGCCGATAGATTTCCGCCGTGCCAATGCGCACGCCACCGGGGTTGAGCACCGCGTCGGAGCGTCCGTGGATCAGCAAGCCGCCGTGGGCCAGTTCTTCGGCGTAGTCCCCCTGGGCCCACACTCCGGGAAACTGGCTGAAATAGGAGGCGCGAAGTTTATCCTGGCGCGGGTCGTTCCAGAGCCCGATGGGCATCGCCGGAAAATGCCGGGTGCAGACCAGCTCGCCTTTCTCGCCGATCACCGCCTCGCCGGCCTCGTTCCAGACCTGCACCGCCATGCCCAGGCTCTTGCCCTGCATCTCGCCCCGGCGCACGGCGGACAGCGGGTTGCCGTTGATGAAACAGGAGACGATATCGGTACCGCCGGACATCGAGGCCAGGCAAACGTCGGCCTTGAAGTCGCGGTAAACGTAATCGTAGCTGTGGGGCGCCAGGGCCGAGCCGGTGGACAGGAGGGTCTTGAGGCTGCCCAGGTCATGGCTCTGGCGTGGCTGGATGCCTTGGCTTTCCAGGGCGGCGAGGTATTTCGGGCTGGTGCCGAACACGCTGATGCGCTGTTGGTCGATCAGGTCGAGCAGGCGTTCGGGACCAGGGTGAAACGGCGAGCCGTCATACAGCACCACCGAGCTGCCCACCGCCAGGGCCGAGACCAGCCAATTCCACATCATCCAGCCGCAGGTGGTGTAGTAGAACAGCCGATCCCCGGGGCCGAGATCGACGTGCAGGCCATGTTCCTTCATATGCTGCAGCAGCACGCCGCCGGTACTGTGGACGATGCACTTCGGTACGCCGGTGGTGCCGCTGGAGTAGAGGATATACAACGGATGATCGAACGGCACGCTGGCGAACTCCGGCTCGCCACCGCTTTGATAAAAGTCCTCCCACAGCGCAACGCCGGCCTGGGTCTTGAAATCCTCGACGCGAGCATCGGGTCGGGCGTAAGGCAGCACGATCAACTGTTGCAGGGACGGCAGCCGCGCAAGGATCTCGTTCACCTTCGGGCGCTGGTCGATGACCTTGCCGGCATAACGATAACCGGCACAGGTAATCAAAACCTTGGGCTCGATCTGGCCGAACCGGTCGATGACGCCCTGGGTGCCGAAATCCGGCGATGAGCACGACCAGATCGCCCCCAGGCTCGTCGTGGCGAGCATGCCCACCAGCGTCTGCCAGGTGTTGGGCATGCAGGCGGCGACCCGGTCGCCCTGGGTCACGCCGGCGGCTTGCAGGCTTTTCTGCAGGCCGGCGACATGGGCGGCGAGTTCGGCCCAGGTCAGCGTTTGCTCAGTGCCGTCTTCATCGACGGCAACCACTGCCACGGTGTTATCGCGACGGCGCAGCAGATGTTCGGCGAAACTCAGCGTGGCCCCCGGGAACCAGCGTGCGCTGGGCATATGCGGGCCTTCCACCAGCACTGCGGTGGGGCGCTGGTGAAAACGGATGTCGAAGAAGTCCACGATGGCCTGCCAGAAAGCTTCGCGCTGGTCGATGCTCCACGCGTGCAGGGCCGGGTAATCGTTCAGCTGCAGCGAGTGCCGTTCGTTGACGAACCGGCGCAAGGCGTCCATGCGCGACCGGGCGATGCGTTCGGGGCTGGGCTGCCAGAGGATGTCGGACATGGGGTGCCTCTTGTTTTTCCGGGGCTTGCGAACATTGCAGCACACGGCGTTATTTATGGCGAGAAGCGCTTCTGTGGTGAGGGAGCTTGCTCCCGCTGGACTGCGAAGCAGGCCCCAATAGGCGGCCGCTACGCAGCCGAGCGGGAGCAAGCTCCCTCGCCACGGGGATCGCGGAGGGTTATTGCGCCAACCACCCTCCATCAACATTCCACGCCGCGCCGCGCACCTGGCTGCCGGCTTCGCTGCAAAGGAACAGCACCAGTTCACCCAGCTGCGGCGGGGTGACGAATTCCAGGGACGGTTGCTTCTCGGCCAACAGGTCGTGCTGGGCCTGTTGCGGGTCGACGCCGCTGGCGATGCGGTCGTCGATCTGTTTCTGCACCAGTGGCGTCAGCACCCAGCCTGGGCAGATTGCA
Organism: Pseudomonas sp. R1-15; assembly: GCF_051132085.1. Lineage (NCBI taxonomy): Bacteria > Pseudomonadati > Pseudomonadota > Gammaproteobacteria > Pseudomonadales > Pseudomonadaceae > Pseudomonas > Pseudomonas sp. R1-15. The sequence goes on from NZ_CP071660.1 coordinate 2,354,231, forward strand.
TTGCAGGTCACGTTGCTGGTAGCGGTTTCCAGGCCAACCACCTTGGTCAGCCCGATCACCCCGTGCTTCGCGGCGACGTAGGCGGCCTTGCCCACCGAGCCGACCTGACCATGCACCGAGGCGACGTTGACGATCCGTCCCCAGCCCTTGGCGCGCATGCCCGGCAGGCTCAGGCGAGTGGCGTGGAACACCGAGGACAGGTTGATGGCAATGATCGAATCCCAGCGCTCCACCGGGAACTCCTCGACCGCGGCCACGTGCTGGATCCCGGCGTTGTTCACCAGGATGTCCACGCCGCCGAAATCGCGCTCGGCGTAGGAGAGCATGTCGGCAATCTGTGCCGGGTCGCTGACATCGGCCGGATGATGGCCGACCTTGCCACCGAACTGCTTGACTTCGGTGACCGCCGCCGAGGCATCGCCGAAGCCATTGAGGATCAGGTTGGCGCCGGCCTTGGCCAGGCTCAGGGCGATGCCCAGGCCGATGCCGCTGGTGGAGCCGGTGACCAGGGCAGTCTTGCCCGAAAGAAATGTCGTCATGGAAACCTCACACAATGCCAGTGGCGTAGAACACACCGATCACGAAGAACACCGCGAGGGTCTTGATCAGCGTAATGCAGAAAATGTCTTTGTAGGCTTCACGGTGGGTCAGGCCGGTGACGGCCAGCAAGGTGATCACCGCGCCGTTGTGAGGCAGGGTGTCCATGCCGCCGCTGGCCATGGCGGCCACCCGGTGCAGTACTTCCAGGGGAATGTTGGCGGCGTGGGCGGCACTGATGAAGGTTTCGGACATCGCCGCCAGGGCGATGCTCATGCCCCCCGACGCGGAACCGGTGATGCCGGCCAGCAGCGTTACGGTGACTGCTTCGTTGACCAGCGGATCGGGAATGTTCTTGAGCCAGTCGGCCAGCACCAGAAAGCCCGGCAACGAGGCGATCACCGCACCGAAACCGTATTCCGAAGCGGTGTTCATCGCCGCGAGCAGGGCACCGCCCACCGCGCTCTTGCTACCTTCGGCCAGTTTGCTGCGAATCGCGCGGAAGCCGAACAGCAGCACCATGACAATACCCACCAGCAAGGCGGCCTGTACCGCCCAGATCGCGGTGAGCTTGGCGATGTCGCTGGTCACCGGTGTCGCCATGCCCGGCAGCGCCAGGCTATGCGTCTTGCCGTACCACTGCGGGATCCACTGGGTAAACAGCAGGTTCATGATCCCCACCGCCAGCAGCGGCGAAACGGCGATCCACGGGTTGGGCAGCTTGATGTCCTCAGCGGTTTCCGGCTCGTTGCGCAGTTCGGTGCCATAACCTTCACCGGCGCGTTGGGCCTTGTTGCGCTGGCGCTGCAAAAACAGCATGCCGAAGCAGAAGACGAAGATCGTTCCGATCACGCCCAGCCACGGCGCGGCCCAGGCGGTGGTGTTGAAAAAGGTGCTGGGGATGATGTTCTGGATCTGCGGCGTGCCGGGCAGGGCGTCCATGGTGAACGAGAATGCGCCGAGGGCGATGGTGGCCGGAATTAGCCGCTTGGGGATATTGCTCTGGCGGAACATCTCCGCGGCGAACGGGTACACCGCGAACACCACGACGAACAGCGACACGCCGCCATAGGTCAGCAACGCGCAGACCAGCACGATCACCAGCATGGCCTGGCGTGTGCCCAGCAGGCGAATCGCCGCGGCGACGATGGAGCGGGAGAAACCCGACAACTCGATCAGCTTGCCAAACACCGCGCCAAGCAGGAACACCGGGAAATAGAGTTTGATGAAACCGACCATCTTGTCCATGAACACTCCGGTGAATGCAGGAGCGACGGCGGATGGATCGGTAAGCAGGACCGCGCCGAGGGCGGCGATCGGGGCAAAGAGGATGACGCTGTAGCCACGGTAGGCGGCAACCATCAGCAGCGTGAGGGCTGCCAAGGCAATGATCACACTCATGGTGTGTCTCCTGGGATTGTTATTGTTGTGGGTGATGCTTTGAGGAGGGCTATAGCGATATTTGTGCCAGACGGCTAAGTAGCTGATAGATAAGGATAAATTTTGTTATTGCAGAGCGGGGTAGAAGGAAGAGTCTCTATTTTGAGATTTATGTCGGATAGGCTGGCCTCATCGCGAGCAAGCTCGCTCCCACATTTGATCGCGTACTTGAAGGAAAACATGGACTCCTGTGGGAGCGAGCTTGCTCGCGATGAGCGCAAAGCGCTCTGATATTGCTAGTCTAAGAATGGAGAAGAGGGTCTCTTTATTGAGACTCCGCAATCCCCAGCGCCACCATCTTCTTGTACAACGTCGACCTTCCCAGCCCCAACCGCTCGGCCGCCTCGACTACCTTGCCATCGCATTGCGCGAGGGTGGTTTCGATCAAGTGTCGGTCAAATCGAGCCCGGGCCTGGCTGAAGGTTTCCTGCGCCAATGACGGCTCCAGGGTCGGGTCTGTCGTGCGCTCAACCGGGATGAAAGTGCCGATGGCCGCGCGGATGTCAGCTGCGCTGAGCATCAGGTCGTCGCTGAGCAACGCGGCTCGTTCCAGCACGTTGCGCAATTCCCGAATGTTGCCCGGCCAGGCGTGTTGGCCCAGCAGATCGAGAGCGTCGCGGTGCAGTTCGTGCTGGCTGCGCAACTCTTCGAGGATCGCCTCACTCAGTGCCGGCAGATCATCCAGGCGCTCGCGCAGCGGCGGGACCTGGATCGGCAGCACGTTGAGACGGTAATAGAGGTCGGCGCGGAACTCGCCGCGCTTGATTGCCGCTTCAAGATCGGTGGAGGTCGCGGCAATGATCCGCACATCGCTCTGCAACACCTCGTTGGAGCCGACCGGTTCGTATTCTTTCTCCTGGAGCACCCGCAGCAGTTTGCTTTGCAGCGGTAGCGGCATGTCGCCGATCTCGTCGAGGAACAGCGTGCCGCCTTGGGCGATCTGCAGTTTGCCGGCGCGGCCCTTGCGGTCGGCGCCGGTGAAAGCGCCTGGCGCGGTGCCGAAGAACTCGGCCTCGAGCAGCGATTCGGGGATGGCAGCGCTGTTGATGCTGACAAAGGCCTTGTGCGCCCGCGGTGAAGCACTATGGATCGCTTGGGCCAGCAACTCCTTGCCGGTACCGGTTTCGCCAAGCAACAGCACCGGTGAATCGGTGCTGGCGCTGCGTCGGGCGCGGCGCTTGACCTCCAGGCCGGCGCTGCTGGTGCCGATGAAGTGGGCAAAGTTGTACTTGGTCTGCCGCGCCCGCAGCAACGAGCGGGTGGAGGCCAGTTCTTCCTGCATGCTCAGATAGCGCTTGAGCATCGGCGACAGGCTGCGCAACTCATCGAACAGGGCAAAACCGATGGCGCCGATCACCGCGCCGGCGTTGTCGTGGATCGGCAGGCGCATCACCACCAGCGGTTCCTTGGGCGTGTCCTGCATGTCCAGCAGGATCGGCCGTCCGGTGCGCACCACCTCACGCAGCAAGCTGCCGGGGATCACGCTTTCGCAGGCGCGGCCGATGGCTTCCTGCGCCGAATTCAGGCCGAAACGACGGGCGTAGCGCTCGTTCATCCAGACGATATTCGCATCGCGATCGACAATGACCGTGCCTTCGCTGGACTGCTCGATGATCTCGAACAGCGAGCGGATCGCCAGCGTGCGTACGCGCTTGTAGTCCTTGAGGCTTTCGGTGGGATTCATCAGGCATTCCAAAAAGAGGTGGGCTTGCCGGCACCCTCGGATGAGTCGCGGCATTATGCCTGATCAAACTCGGCGTTCTGTAGTGGGGCCAAGCCGGTGGAGAGGGCTGTTTTTACCGCCAGAATTGCCACAGGAAAAGCTGTACGTATGAAATACTCTGTACATGTTTTTAGGCCCGTTCGCGACTGTACTGGATGATCCATGAATAAATTCAACCCTCGCAAACTCAAGCTTTCCAAGTGGACCGCCTGCCAGCCCGTCCATCGGGAAAAGCATTTTCTCGTCACCCAATTGCTCTGCGACGAACAGGATTGCCCCGTTCAGGTCGAGTTGCAGGCGGTGTATAGCGGACGGGTTGCCGTGCTGGACTGGCGTGATCTGACCGACAGCGAACGGTGGAAAATCGGTTGGCATTGAGTCTTGGACAGGTGAGCGAATTTTCCCTCAGAAATTGTACATATAAAAAATTATGTACAGCTTTTGCGGCGATGATGGCTTAATAGTGCCTCTGCAGAAAAGGCATTCCGCCTTTCAGACGGCTACGGCCAAGCACTCATGTCACCGGGAGCGGCACCCATGTTCATTCGCACTCGCAAACATCAGGACGTCTTGCACGAGACCCAGGGCGCACTGGCCTCTCTCGAAGCCGAGCGGGCGGCTTTCCACCAATCGATGGCGATCGTCGAGTTCGCGCCTTCAGGCGAAATACTTGGCGCCAACGCGCTGTTTCTGAACATGACCGGCTACGTGCTGGATGACATCCTCGGCAAGCATCACCGGATATTCTGCGCGCCTGAGTACGCCGGCAGCCGCGAATATGCGGTGTTATGGCAGCAACTGGCGCAGGGTGAGGGTAGCGAACAGCAGCACCTTCATCTGGCACGCGATGGCCTGGGGTCGTGGGTGCAGGCCAGCTACATTCCTGTGCGTGATCAGCGCGCCAGGGTCGAACGCATCATCCAGGTCAGCCGCGACATCAACGATCGCGTGCTACGGGCTCAGGCGGAGTCGAGTTTCATGCAGGCGATCGATCGCTCCATGGCGGTGATCGAGTTCGATCTGGGCGGTCATGTCATCAATGCCAACGTCAACTTCCAGAAGGTCATGGGTTATGGCCTGGAGGAGGTTCGCGGCCAGCACCATCGGATTTTCTGCGAACCCGGCGAAGTTCAAGGCGAAGCCTATCGCGATTTCTGGGCTGGACTGAACCGTGGCGAATACAAGAGCGGGCTTTTCCAGCGCGTCGACAGGCACGGCAACACAGTCTGGCTGCAGGCCACCTATAACCCGCTCTATGATGCCCAGGGCCATTTGTACGGGGTGGTCAAGTTTGCCACCGACGGCACGCGTGAAGTCGAGCAACGCCAATCCGAATCAAAGGCGGCGCAGTTGGCCTTCGAGACGTCCCGGCAGACGGATGAGCACACCCAGTTGGGCACCGCCGTCGTGCAGCAGACCGTGACCGTAGTGCAAAGCATCGCCGATGAACTGCAACAGGTCGCTACCGGGATCAGCGCTCTCAGCGCGCAGTCCGAAGAGATCGGCAACATTGTCGATGCTATCCGGGGAATCGCGGAACAGACCAACCTGCTTGCGCTCAATGCGGCCATCGAGGCCGCTCGTGCCGGTGAGCAGGGGCGCGGCTTCGCGGTGGTTGCCGATGAAGTGCGCAATCTGGCCCGGCGTACCAGCCAGGCAACCGTTGCCATTACCGAAGTCGTCGGCAAGAACCGCGACCTGGCCAGGCAGGCGGTGGGCAGCATGCAATCGAGTACCGCCAAGGCCGAGCAAGGCGTGAAGCTGGCGAACCAGGCCGGCACCGTCATCCTCGACATCCACCGGGGCGCGAAGCAGGTGGTGGAGGTCATGGGCGAATTCGCCCAGACCCTGGACCAGCGCCGCGAAGCCTGATCGGGTCAGGCTTATCCCGGATGGGCCGCCGCCAGCAGCTCCCGGGTATAAGGGTGTCGGGGCGAGTCGAATACGTCGTGGCTGGCGCCTTGCTCGACGACCTTGCCGTCCTTGATCACGATCATGTCATGGGCCAGGGCTCGCACGACCGCCAGGTCGTGGCTGATGAACAGGTAGGTCAGGCCGTGTTTTTCCTGGAGCTGGCGGAGCAGGGCGACCACTTGTTTCTGCACCGTGCGATCCAGCGCCGAAGTCGGTTCGTCCAGCAGGATCAGCGCGGGCTTGAGCACCAGCGCCCGGGCGATGGCGATGCGCTGGCGCTGGCCGCCGGAAAACTCGTGCGGGTAACGATGCCGGCTCTGCGGGTCGAGGCCGACTTCCTTGAGCGCCTGGATCACCTGGGATTCGCATTGCTCGGCGCTGGACCTGCTGTGCACCTCCAGACCTTCGCTGATGATCTGCTGCACCGACATTCGCGGGCTGAGGCTGCCAAACGGGTCCTGGAAGACGATCTGCATCTGCTTGCGCCAGGGCCGCAGTTCTTTCTGCGACAGCTGATCAAGGGCTGCGCCGCTAAAACGGATGCTGCCTTCGGATTCGATCAACCGCAGGATCGCCTGGCCGAGCGTGGACTTGCCGGAACCGGATTCGCCAACAATGCCCAGGGTCTTGCCGCGCTGGATGCTCAGGCTGATGCCATCCACGGCGCGCAGGTATTGCTTGCGCCGCAACAGCCCGCCACCGATGGGGAAGCTGACCCGCAAATCCTCGACCTGCAACACGTCTTCGCGCTCGTCCCGGGGCAGGGCTTCGCCTTCCGGCTCGGCGTGCAGCAGTTCGCAGCTGTAGGGGTGTTGCGGTGCGCTGAACAACGTTTCGCAAGGCGCCTGCTCGACGATTTCTCCCGCCTTCATCACGCACACCCGCTGGGCGATGCTGCGCACCAGGTTGAGGTCATGGCTGATCAGCAGCAGGGACATGCCGAGCCGCTGCTGCAATGACTTGAGCAGCAGGAGAATCTTGCGCTGGACCGTCACGTCCAGGGCGGTGGTCGGCTCGTCGGCAATCAGCAACTCCGGTTCGCAGGCCAGGGCCATGGCAATCATGACCCGCTGGCGCTGACCGCCCGAGAGTTGGTGGGGATAGGCCTTGAGCCGTTCGGCCGGGTTCTGGATACCCACCAGGTCGAGCAGTTCCAGGATCCGCTGGCGCGCCGCTTTGCCGCCCAGTCCCCTGTGCAGCATCAATGTCTCGCCAATCTGTTTTTCGACGCTGTGCAATGGATTCAGCGACGTCATCGGCTCCTGGAAAATCATTGCGATCCGATTGCCGCGCAACTCGCGCAAGGTCTTGGCCTCGGCGCCCACCAGTTCCTGGTCTCGATAACGAATGCTGCCGGTGGTGCGTGCGCCGCTGTCGGTCAGCAATTGCAGAATCGAGTGAGCCGTCACCGACTTGCCTGAGCCGGATTCGCCCACCAGGGCCAGGCATTCGCCAGGGCGGATATCCAGGCACAGGTCGCGCACTACCGGCTGGTCGTTGAAGGCCACGTTCAGGTTGCGGATTTCGATCAGGTTGTCGCTCATCTAAAAGCTCCGCTTCAAGACCGGGGATCAAAGGCGTCGCGCAACGCCTCGCCAATGAACACCAGCAGCGACAGAATCAGTGCCAGGGTGAAGAACGCCGTCAATCCCAGCCACGGCGCTTGCAGGTTCTGTTTGCCCTGGGCGATCAACTCACCCAGGGACGCACTGCCGGCCGGCATGCCGAAGCCGAGAAAGTCCAGGGCCGTCAGCGTGGATATCGCGCCGGTGAGGATGAACGGCAGGTAGCTCAAGGTCGCGTTCATGGCGTTGGGCAGGATGTGTCGCACGATCACCTTGCGGTCGGTCAGGCCCAAGGCCCGTGCCGCTTTCACGTACTCCAGGTTGCGCCCGCGCAAGAACTCGGCGCGCACCACGTCCACCAGCGCCAGCCAGGAGAACAGCGCCATGATCCCCAGCAGCCACCAGAAATTCGGTTCCACGAAACCGGACAGGATGATCAGCAGATAGAGCACCGGCAACCCGGACCAGACTTCCAGCAACCGTTGCCCGAGCAGATCCACCCAGCCGCCGTAATAACCCTGCAAGGCGCCGGCGGTAATTCCGATCAGCGCGCTGATGGCGGTCAAGGCCAGGGCGAACAGGATCGACACCCGTGCGCCGAAGATCACCCGCGCCAGCACATCACGGGCCTGATCATCGGTGCCCAGCCAGTTGACCGTCGACGGCGGGCTTGGCGCCGGCTGGTTGAGGTCGTAGTTGGGCGTGTCGTCGCTGAAAGGAATGGGCGGGAAGAGCAGCCAGCCGCCATCCTTGTGAATCAGGTTCTGTACATAGTTGCTGCGATAGTCGGCCTGGAACGGCAACTGACCGCCAAATTCCTGCTCGGTGTAGCGCTTGAAAACCGGGAAGTACAGCGAGCCCTGATAGCTCACCACCCATGGTTTGTCGTTGGCGATCAGTTCACCGCCCAGGGTCAGGGCGAACAGGCCGATGAACAGCCACAGCGACCACCAGCCACGACGGTTTTTCTTGAAGCGCTCGAAACGCCGCCGGCCCAAGGGCGAGAACTTGAACATCAGGCGTTCCTCGCGGCGAAGTCGATACGCGGGTCCACCAGCGTGTAGCAGAGGTCACCGATGAGCTTTATCAGCAGGCCGAACAGGGTGAAGATGAACAGCGAGCCGAACACCACCGGATAATCTCGGGACACGGCAGCTTCATAACTCATGCGCCCCAGGCCATCGAGGGAGAAAATGACCTCGATCAGCAACGAGCCGGCGAAGAACACGCTGATGAATGCCTGGGGAATGCCCGAGACCACCAGCAGCATCGCGTTGCGAAACACGTGGCCGTACAACACGCGCCGTTCGCTCATGCCTTTGGCCCGTGCCGTCACCACGTACTGACGGGTGATTTCGTTGAGAAACGAATTTTTGGTCAGGATCGTCAGGGTGGCAAAGCCGCCGATGACCAGCGACGTGACGGGCAGCACCAGATGCCAGAAGTAATCGGCGATCTTGCCCAGCGTCGATAGCGATTCGAAGTTGTCCGACACCAGCCCGCGCACCGGGAACCAATTGAGGGACGTGCCGCCGGCGAACATGACGATCAGGAACATGGCGAACAGGAAAGCCGGCATCGCATAGCCGATGATGATCGCGGTGCTGCTCCACACGTCGAATGCCGAACCGTGGTGCACGGCCTTGCGAATGCCCAGCGGAATCGACACCAGGTAAGTGATCAGCGTCGCCCACAGCCCGAGGGAAATGGTCACCGGCATTTTTTCCAGGATCAGGTCGGTGACCGTGGCGCCGCGGAAAAAGCTCTTGCCGAAATCCAGGCGGGCATAGCTGGTGAGCATCAGCCACAGGCGTTCGTGGGCGGGCTTGTCGAAACCGTACTGTTTCTCGATGTCCTTGATCAGTTGCGGGTCCAGGCCACGGCTGGCGCGCGAGCTGCCGGCCATGGCATTACCCGAGCTGCCGACGCTGGCGCCGCCGATACCTTGCAGGTGGGCGATGGCCTGTTCGACCGGCCCGCCCGGTGCGGCCTGCACGATCACAAAGTTCACCAGCAGAATGATCACCAGCGTCGGGATGATCAGCAGCAGGCGCCGTGCAATATAAGCCCACATCAGTGATGCCCTCCGGGTGCGCTGCGCTTGATGCGTTCGGCGGTCATCTGTTCGTTGGTCAACGGCGTGGTGCTGACTTCCCACCAGCTTTCGATGGCTTCGTCATTGCTGGCCTGGACCTTCGGCATGCCGAAGCGATTCCACCACACGGTCGAGCTGCCGGGTGGGTAATAGTTGGGGATCCAGTAGTAATTCCATTGCAGTACCCGGTCCAGGGCGTGGGCATGGCGGAGCATGTCGCTCTGGGTGGTGGCCTTGACCAGGCCGTCGATGAGGGCATCCACGGCTGGGTTCTGCAGGGCCATGTAGTTGTTTGCGCCCGGATCATTGGCGGCCGCCGAGCCGAAATAATTGTAGAGTTCCATGCCGGGCGAGGTGCTCACGGGGTAACCGGTGATGATCATGTCGTAATCGCGACTCATCAGCCGGTTGACGTACTGGGACGAGTCGATGCGCCGGATGCTCATGTCGATGCCAATCTGCGCCAGGGTCCGCTTGTAGGGCAGCAACAGACGGTCGATACCGTTCTGGGTATTCAGGAACGTGAAGCTCAGGGGCTCGCCTTCGGCATTCACCAACCGGTCGCCGTGAGGCTTCCAGCCGGCCTGTTCGAGCAGCGCCAGGGCTTGCAGCTGTTTGTCACGGATCACGCCGCTGCCGTCGGTTTTCGGCGCCTCGAATACCTGCGTGAACACCTCTTCCGGGACTTTGCCGCGCAACGGTTCGAGGATCGCCAGTTCCGCCGCATCGGGGAGTTGCCGGGCGGCGAGGTCGGTGTTGGAAAAGAAACTCTGCTGACGCACATAGGCATTGCGCATCATCTGGCGATTGCTCCATTCGAAATCCCAGAGCATGGCCAGCGCCTGGCGTACGCGGCGGTCCTGGAACTGCGGGCGTTGCAGGTTGAACACGAAGCCCTGTGCCGGCTGCGGCGCGTCTGCGGCGAGGTGGGCCTTTTGCAGGCGACCGTCGCGCAGGGCCGGGCTGTCGTAGCCGATGGCAAAACCGGTGGCGGAAAATTCGCGGTTGTAGTCGTAGGCGCCGCCACGCAGGACCTGTCGGGCCACGTCGGTATCGCCGAAATATTCAATGCTGAAATGGTCGAAATTATACAAGCCGCGACTGACCGGCAGATCCTTGCCCCACCAGTCCGCATTGCGTTCGAAAGTGATGCTGCGACCCGAGTCGACTTTGCTCACCCGGTACGGACCACTGCCCAGTGGGGCTTCGTAGCCGCCGCCATTGGCGAAGTCGCGGGTTTTCCACCAGTGCTCGGGAAACACCGGCAGGGTGGCAACATCCAATGGTAGCGTGCGGTTTTCGTTGTTCTTGAAATCAAAACGAACGCTGCGAGGCGATTCCACCACGACGCCTTTGACTGCGGCGAATTGTGTGCGGTAGCGCAGGCTGCCCTGGGTCATCAGCAGCTCGAAGCTGTAGCGCACGTCCTCGGCGGTAATGGGTTTGCCGTCGGCGAAGCGGGCCTTGGGGTTCAGGTAGAAGCGCAGCGACAGGCCATCCTCGGCCCGTTCCATCTTCTCGGCCACCAGGCCGTAGACGGTGTAGGGCTCGTCCAGCGAACGCTGGGCCAGCGGCGAATAGAGCATGCCGTCGACCTGGCTGACACCGATGCCTTTGTCTATATAGGGCAGGATATGGTCGAAATGACCGATCTCGATGGCCGAGCGGCGCATCGTGCCGCCCTTGGGGGCCTGGGGATTGGCATAGGCAAAGTGGCCGAAGCCTTCGGCGTATTTGGCCGGCTCGCCATAAACAGTCAGGGCATGTTGGGGGGCGGCGCTCACACCTGCGGCGCCTGTTAGCAGGACCACGGCAGTGAGTAGCCAGGAGGGAAACGCCAGTCGCATTGTCAGCCTTAGAGCCGGGTGATCGATGATCATGATTTGTACGCGAGCGGCGCGCTCATCGCCAGCCCCTCGCATCACGCAAACATGACGGCCCACCAAAGGGCGGGCCGTCATGTCGATAAACCGGGATCAGTCCTGGCGGCTGGTGACTTCCAGCAGGTGATAGCCAAACTGGGTCTTGACCGGGCCCTGGACCACATTGATCGGTGCGCTGAACACCACGGTGTCGAACTCCTTGACCATCTGGCCTGGACCGAACGAGCCCAGGTCACCGCCTTGACGGCTGGACGGGCAGCTGGAGTTCGCCTTGGCGATCTCGGCGAAGTCAGCGCCGGCTTCGATCTGGGCCTTGAGTTCGTTACACTTGTCTTCGCTGGATACCAGGATGTGGCGGGCAGTGGCTTTGGCCATGGGAATCTCCTTCAGTGTTTTCAAAACGTCCAGCCTACCGGAATCAGTAGGGCTTTGTTGTCAAAAATGCGACGTGTCGATCAGAGTCCGACGATTCGCAAACGCTCGGCGTGCCTTATATAGAGCGCTAGCGGGTCCGTTCCCTTGCGGTGCCCACTGGCGTTCGCGTGATTAATGGCGTGCAAGTGGTCCAGTGGGTAATCGGAGCGAATGACCTTGCCCAGGTGGGAACTGAAGCGCCCGACGATGCCATCGTTCTGTCCGGCTTCGGTAATGAAGTATTCGGAAAAGGCCCGGCAGAAATCATGCAGCGGACCTGCTGCACCGCAGGCTTCGCCAGGGGTGTCTTGCAGCGTGCCGCTCCAGGAGTAGTAGCGAACGCCGTTGACCAGGTGCGGCCCGTTGCCGCCCCAGTTTCGGGGCAGGCCCTGGGGGTATCGGTCGTTGAACGCGCCCACGCGTTCAGTCGTCAGTGCCGCCAGCGCCGCGATGGCATTCTGTGGAAGCCGAGTTTGGCCGCTGAGTGCCGAGATGAAGTCGGCGAAGAGTGTTGCGACCCGGTTCGCTACATGCTCCGGCAATCGCCCGGGGGTCAGGGCCTTGCGCAGGAAGTCGGCCAGTTCCGAGCCCTGGTTGGGGCCGCTGACCGACGTGACCGAGGCGACTCGTTCGGGGGCGGTTGCCGCTGCATAACGTGCCGCCAGCGCACCTTGACCATGCCCGATCAGGTTGACCCGGGTGGAGCCGGTTCCTTCCAGGACCCGGTCGATCTGCGTCAGCAATTGTTCGCCGCGGGCTTCATTGCAATGGGTAGCCGACAGATACGGGATGAAGACCCGCGCGCCGGCGGTGCGCAAAGCCTGTTTGACGTTCTGAAAGAGCCCGAAGGCGCCGATCCTGTCGAACCCGAACAACCCATGGACCAGCAGGATAGGAAAGTGAGTGTTTGCATTCCGTTGCATGTTCGTACCTTTTTCGAAGAGGTTCACCTGGATTTGCCGCCACCACTCTAATGCAGGCTACAAGCGAGCGGTGTAGGACCAAACCGCGGTAAGCCAGGGAAACTGGAATAGAAAAAGCAGGAAGATTCACCTGTAAGGCGGACGATGCCCAAGGTTCCGGGACACTTCCGATAGTCGTCGCGGCAGGCAGCTACAACACTTGGCGCAACAGCCCACCGAGCGTGGTCGACTTGTCTGACTGCGCATTTGCGGCGGCCGGGTTCCAATGTCTTCACCGGCGTCATGATGTGAATGGCGCCTTCTCCAAAGGACTGGAACATGAAAATGAAGACTTACCCATCGACGCAGGAGAGCAGCGACCCATGCTGCGCGAGGCTGCCAGCGCCCTTACTGGCGAAGGCCAGGGGAGGCGTGGTGGATCCGGCCTGGAACAAGGCCGTGATCACGATCAAGCCGTATCCGACGATGACGAGTGGTGATGAAGTGCGGCTGCGTTGGCATGGGCTCAATAATGAAGGCGACCCCTACCGGCATGAAACCAGCAGGTTTATTACCGAACGGCAGGTTGGACGGGACGTGGTTTTTGTCGTTCGTGAACCGCATATCGCCGAGCTCGACGGAGGTTCGCTGGAGATCTCCTACCAGGTAGCCGGAAAGTGGGTCCCCGGCGTGCTGGGGTCGCAAGCCCTGCAACTTGAAGTCGGCGACAGGCCCGAGCTGCTGTTGCCGCCGATTGCCGATGATGCGGTGGGTGGCAGCCTCGATCCCGCCCGGGTGCCGGAAGGCGCGCGGGTGACCATTCGGCCTTATTCGAGGATGGCGGTCGGTGGTCGGCTGGCCTTGAGTGTCAGCCAGGATTCGAAGACGCTTTGGCATGACGTGCTGCACATCGAGGAGCATGTATTGGGGCGTGAAGTGTCATTCTGGATCGATTATTCGCACCTGGCCCCGTATGTCGGCCACCGGTTGAGCCTGGGCTATGTTGTCAGACATGGCCGCTCGGCACGCCAGTCCGAGTCTTTGTCGGTGCATATCGGCCCGTTGGTGCGCCCTGCGCTGAAGGCGCCCCAGGTCGCGGCGCTGAACGAAGGAGGGCTCGATATCGAAACGCTGCAAGGCCCGGTGACGGTGGTCATCGATGGCACCGGACTGGCGGCGGGCGAATGGGTCGGCCTGCAATGCAACGGGACCTATACCCATGTGCAGGAGCGGGAAATCACCGAGGCGATGGTCGGCCAACCGCTGGTCTTCGAGGTGCCGGCTGCGTATTGGCATGAACAGCGAAACAGGTCGGTGCAACTATTTTATCAGGTGGAACGACTGGACGATGTCAGCCAGCGGTCTGTCGAGATCATTATCGAGGTGCGTACCCGGACGCCTGGTTGAGCGAGGCCCTCCGCTCACGGAGGGCCTGTCGGGCGGGGTCAGGCCTGCAATCGCAACGAGTGATCGGCCTGGCGCAGCAGTTGCTCGGTGGCCTCCCAGCCAAGGCATCCATCGGTCACCGACACGCCGTAGCGCATCGTCGGCCCCAATGGTTGGCAACCCTCAAACAGATGGCTTTCCAGCATCATGCCAATGAGCGCGCGGTTTCCTTGCAGACGCTGTTCCAATACGTCATTGAACACCTGCGGCTGGCGCAACGGGTCCTTGCCGCTGTTGGCATGGCTGCAATCGACCATGATCCGGGCCGGAATCTTGAGGCGGGTGAGGTCGTCGTGTATCTGCGCCACGCTCTGGCGATCATAGTTCGGCCCGCGATGGCCGCCGCGCAGCACCAGGTGAGTGTCAGGGTTGCCCTGGGTCTGGACGATCGCCGGGTGCCCCTGGCTGTCAACGCCGAAATGCCGGTGAGGGTGGGCGGCGGAGCGCATGGCGTCGCAGGCGATGCCGACCCCGCCGTCCGTGCCGTTCTTGAAACCGACCGGCATGCCGAGGCCACTGGCCATTTCCCGGTGAATCTGCGATTCCGTGGTCCGGGCACCGATGGCGACCCAGCTGAGCAGGTCGTCGAAGTAGCCAGCGGCCATGGGCTGCAGCAATTCAGTGGCGACCGGCAGGCCGAGTCGCAGCATCTCATGCATCAGCTCCCGGGACAGGTTCAAGCCGGCAGCCATGTCGTCACTGCCGTCCAGATCGGGGTCGTAGGCCAGGCCTTTCCAACCGATGGTGGTGCGGGGCTTCTCGACATAGGCGCGCATGACCAGCAGCATGCTGTCGTCCACTTCGCGGGCGAGGCGCGCCAGGTTGGCGGCGTATTCAAGCGCAGACTCAGGATCGTGGATCGAGCAGGGGCCAACGACGACCAGCAGGCGGGAGTCCTCGCCGTCGAGGATCGCACGCACCGCTTGGCGATGGGTTTCGACCTGTTGGCTCAGCGCAGTGGCGAGCGGCAATTGCTGTTTGAGCTGCAGAGCACTTGGCAGACGCAGGGTCAGCGCTTCATTGGCAGGCGTGAGGGTGGACAGTGGCAAAGCAGAAACGGACGAATTCATGATCTGGCTTCCTGGGCGAGCAGCGGGTTCGTTCCCGCGCGCCGGCCCTATTGGGGTGTTCGACAATTGGCCGTGATGGCCGGCAATGAAGGCATGCCACCGGTAGGTGACCGATCGGAGGCGGCAGGCTGTCCCGAGCGGTGGCTGGTAAATCGCCAGGCGGCAAAACTGTCGTAACGGTAATAAGTGGCGTAGTTCATGGTTCGATCCTCAAGTTGTCTGGTGCTGCAATTGTCTGGGCCTGAAAAACAAAACCCCCGGTCGGGAGGCCGACCGGGGGTTTGGAAAACTCTGGTAGGCGACCCGTTTGAAATGGGCGCCGGTTGGGTATCAGGCGCGCCAGTGGCTAAACCAATACCCAAAATAAAAGCTGACCGGAGTCTGGACACTGCTCACCCGGGCAGCCGCAACCGAGCGCAGGGCGCTGGCGGTGTGAAGCTGTGCAAGGACGTTGAACATGGTCTGTCTCCGATGAATGATCCGCAGCTTACTAGAGCGAGGCGCGCCGGTTCAATAAGAAAATCCTATCGGATTGATGACACCGTCCACGCCGCTTGAGTCCGGCGGGCTTTGTGACAAACTCAGCGCTTTGTCCCTCCGTCAAGGACGCACCATGAGCCGAGCCTTTGCTGCCGCCCAATCGATTTCCATTCCGGGGGACATTGCCGGCAACCTTATCCATCATCAGCGCTTCATGGAGTCCGCCGCCGATCGGAATGTGGGGTTGCTGGTGTTTCCAGAACTGTCGCTCACCGGGTACGAGCGAGGGCTGGCCGCGGAACTGGCTATCTTGCCGGAGGATGTTGTGTTGCAACCGCTGCGCGACCTGGCGCGGGAGCTCGGCCTGACTGCGGTGGTCGGCATGCCGATTCGCCTCGCGGCCGACGCCCCGGTGCTGATCGGCGCATTGGTGCTCGGTGCGGATGGCTCCCTTGGGGTCTACAGCAAACAGCATCTGCACGCGGGAGAAGAAATCGCTTTCGCGCCCGGTCACGGCGGTTCGATCCTGGCGATGGGCGCGGATCGCGTGGCGTTGGCGGTGTGCGCCGATTTTTCCCAGGCCAGCCATGCGGCGGCAGCCGCGGAGCAGGGCGCTACGCTATATGCAGCCGGCGTGTTGATAACCGAGGGAGGCTATATAGCGGACACGACGTTGCTGCAAGGTTACGCCCGACAACACGCCATGATGGTCCTGATGGCCAATCACGGCGGCGCTACGGGAGGGTGGGAGTCGGCCGGTCGCAGCGCGATCTGGGCAGCCGATGGCTCGCTGATTGCCGCGGCGCCAGGCGTCGGCGAGCTTCTGGTCATGGCTCGTCCCCAGGGCAGCGGCTGGGTAGGGCAGGTGGTGCCGCTTTGACGAGGTCTAAAATGATGTTCGAATGGCGCCCGGCTGAAGTCGATGATATCGAATTCGCCCGACAACTGACGTGCAGCAATATGCTTCCCTATTATCTGCGTCATGATTTGCTGTGGCAGGACGAAGCGTTTGACCTGGCCTGGGTGATTCGCCAGAACTTGATCATCCATCGGGGTGACCAGGCGCTGGGTTTCGTCAGCCTCAGCCGCGACGCCCGTGCGCTGTATATCCGGGAGTTGCAGATTGACAAGGCGTTTCATGGGCAGGGGGCCGGAACCTGGGCGATCGGACAGGCCTTGGGGATGGTGGCGCTGGAGCGTCGCCCCGCGTTGCGCCTGACCGTGTTCAAGGATAATCCGGCCAGGCAGCTCTACGAACGCATGGGGCTGCGGGTCGTCGGCGAGGATGAATGTTTCCTGAGAATGCAGCGGGACGTTGCCGCTTGAGGCTGCGGATGTCGGATTTCATGAAGATGTGTTGTAACTTTTATCTGCCCCTTTGCGCTAGGTCTGCCGAATGCTTTTTGCTAAGGTGTGAGGCAACCCATACAAGACCAAATCGTGAGGTGTCTGCTTGATTAGGGTGTTAGTGGTCGACGACCATGATCTCGTCCGTACGGGCATTACACGGATGCTGGCTGACATCGATGGCCTGCAAGTGGTTGGCCAGGCCGAGTCCGGGGAAGAATCCCTGATCAAGGCGCGGGAGTTGAAACCCGATGTGGTGTTGATGGACGTCAAGATGCCGGGCATCGGCGGCCTCGAAGCTACGCGTAAACTGCTGCGCAGCCATCCGGACATCAAGGTTGTCGCGGTGACCGTCTGTGAAGAAGACCCGTTTCCGACCCGGCTGCTGCAAGCGGGCGCGGCGGGTTACCTGACCAAGGGCGCTGGCTTGAACGAGATGGTCCAGGCCATCCGCCTGGTGTTTGCCGGCCAGCGCTACATCAGCCCGCAGATCGCCCAGCAGCTGGCAATCAAGTCTTTCCAGCCGACCAACGATTCGCCCTTCGATGCGTTGTCCGAGCGGGAAATCCAGATCGCGCTGATGATCGTCGGCTGCCAGAAGGTCCAGATCATCTCCGACAAGCTTTGCCTGTCACCCAAGACCGTCAATACCTACCGTTACCGTATCTTCGAAAAGCTTTCGATCAGCAGTGATGTCGAGTTGACGCTGCTGGCGGTGCGCCACGGCATGGTCGATGCCAGCGCCTGAAAATGACCGAGCAGTTTGATCCCAGCGCTTTTCTGTCCACCTGCAGCGGTCGCCCTGGCGTGTACCGCATGTTCGACAGCGACGCGCGCCTGCTTTATGTCGGCAAGGCCAAGAATCTCAAGAAACGCCTGGCCAGTTATTTCCGCAAGACCGGCCTCGCGCCGAAGACTGCGGCCCTGGTGGGGCGCATCGCGCAGATCGAAACCACCATCACGGCCAACGAAACGGAAGCATTGCTGCTTGAGCAGACGCTGATCAAGGAATGGCGCCCGCCTTATAACATCCTGCTGCGCGACGACAAGTCCTACCCGTACGTGTTCCTGTCGGACGGAGCGTTTCCGCGCCTGAGCATTCATCGCGGGGCCAAGAAGGCCAAGGGGCGGTATTTCGGTCCTTACCCCAGCGCTGGGGCCATTCGTGAAAGCCTGAGCCTGCTGCAGAAAACCTTCTTCGTTCGCCAGTGCGAGGACAGCTACTACAAGAACCGCACCCGGCCGTGCCTGCAATACCAGATCAAGCGCTGCAAGGCCCCGTGTGTCGGGCTTGTCGAGCCCGAGATCTACGCTGAAGACGTCCGTCACTCGGTGATGTTCCTGGAGGGGCGCAGCAATGCGCTGACCGACGAATTGTCAGCAGCGATGGAAGAGGCATCGATCAACCTCGAATTCGAGCGCGCCGCAGAGCTGCGCGACCAGATCGGGCTGCTGCGCCGGGTGCAGGACCAGCAGAGCATGGAAGGCGGCAGCGGTGATGTCGACGTCGTTGCGGCGTTCATCAACCCCGGCGGCGCCTGCGTTCACCTGATCAGCGTGCGCGGCGGCCGCGTTTTGGGCAGCAAGAATTTCTTCCCCCAGGTGGGTATCGAGGAAGACGTGGCCGAAGTCATGGCGGCTTTTCTCGGCCAGTACTACGTCAGCAGCCCGGAGCGCGATTTGCCCAGCGAGTTGATTGTCAACGTGGTGCATGAAGACTTCCCGACCCTGATCGAGGCCATCGACAAGCTCCGCGGTCGCGAACTGACCATCAGTCACCGTGTGCGCGGCACTCGGGCGCGCTGGCAGCAACTGGCTGTGACCAACGCAGAACAGGCGCTAGGCGCGCGCTTGGCCAACCGCCAGCATGTGGCGGCGCGATTCGAAGCCCTTGCCGATGTCCTCAACCTGGATGAGCCACCGCAGCGACTGGAGTGCTACGACATTAGTCACTCCAGCGGCGAGGCGACGGTAGCCTCTTGCGTGGTGTTCGGTCCGGAGGGGCCAATCAAGTCCGATTACCGACGTTACAACATCGAGGGCGTTACGCCGGGCGATGATTATGCGGCGATGCACCAGGCGCTGATGCGGCGCTTCGGCAAGCTGAAGGACGGCGAGGGCAAGTTGCCGGACATCCTGCTGGTGGACGGTGGCAAGGGCCAGTTGTCCATGGCCCGCGACGTGCTCAATGAATTGTCGGTCCCGGACCTGATCCTGCTGGGGGTCGCCAAGGGCGCCACGCGCAAGGCTGGTTTCGAGACCCTTTACCTGAACGACGCGGCCCACGAATTCACCCTGAAGGGAGACTCGCCGGCGCTGCACCTGATCCAGCAGATCCGCGACGAAGCCCACCGTTTCGCGATCACCGGCCACCGCGCCCGGAGAGGCAAGACCCGCCGTACGTCTACGCTGGAAGGCGTGGCGGGGGTTGGACCGACGCGCCGGCGCGACCTGTTGAAACATTTTGGTGGCTTGCAGGAGCTGTCTCGTGCCAGCATCGAAGAGATAGCCAAAGCACCCGGTATCAGTAAAAAGCTCGCAGAGTCGATTTATGCGAACCTGCATAGCGAGTAGAATGCCCGTCAACCTCGTAGCCAGTTGTGCCGATGAATATCCCAAACCTGATTACCGTTCTACGCGTCCTGCTCATCCCGATCTTCATATTGCTGTTCTATTTGCCGTACCACTGGAGCTACGTGGCTTCCGCCTCGGTCTTCGCCTTCGCCGCCGCAACAGACTGGCTCGACGGCTACCTGGCCCGCCGCCTGGAGCAGAGCACGCCGTTCGGCGCGTTCCTCGACCCGGTGGCCGACAAGCTGATGGTCGCGGTGGCGCTGGTGCTGCTGGTGCAGGAACACGGCAACCTCTGGCTGACCTTGCCGGCAGCGGTGATCATCGGACGCGAAATAGTCGTATCGGCCCTCCGCGAATGGATGGCCGAACTGGGCGCCCGTGCCCAGGTTGCGGTATCGAACCTGGGCAAATGGAAAACCGCCGCCCAGATGCTGGCGTTGGTTATCCTGCTGGCGAACCCCTCGGACTTCAGCTTCTGGGTGCTGTTGGGTTACGCATTGCTGCTGGTGTCCGCAGGCCTGACATTGTGGTCGATGGTCCAATACCTGCGCGCCGCCTGGCCGCACCTGCGGACTGACGTTGATCCGAAATAAAACTTTTTTGAATCAAAGGGTTGACGGCGTGTTATGAATCTATAGAATGCGCCACACCAAGACGCGGGAATAGCTCAGTTGGTAGAGCACGACCTTGCCAAGGTCGGGGTCGCGAGTTCGAGTCTCGTTTCCCGCTCCAAGATTCAGAAAAAGCCACTCAGATGAGTGGCTTTTTTTTGTGCCTGGGAAATGTCTGCAAGCTGCTTTCGGCCAAAAGCTGCCGTTCGAGAAATGCAGCGTCTGACTCAATTACAGACATCGATTCACGGGCCACTGGAATAAATGAGCACAGCTATGAATGCTACGAATGGAGATAGCAAAATCAGTCCACCGACGACAACTGCCCAGCCCCAGGCAAAACCACTCTCCCCCTTGAAGCGGCCGCCACTCAACAAACCCAGCACAAAAACACCAATGCGATGAGCTATAAAATCGATAACGAAGTCCATTCCCCTTTCTCCTTGTCGGTTTTCTCAGGAACGTCAGAACGTCCTCTTCTGGCCGATAGCCCCATAATGACAGGCAGAGCTCGACCAAAAGAGCGCTAGCCCTCGAAGAAGCCTTCTAAAGGCTCCAACCGCTTACTCGTTTCCATGCGCACATTGCGCAGGCACGGTTTCCAAGTATGACGCGTACAGCGGCTCCGAAAGATAGCCGATCATAATCGAGCAACAGCGGGCGCCGTTTGAGCTAATCACTGCTGCTGCCCATAAGGATCCATCGTTGCTCCAAAGTATGGATATCGAACGCAAAATCCCAAAACACTGGGTAGGCTGGGTGCCCTTTTGCAAGCCAGAATGAGGTTACGTTTTCGGCCTGATTGAGATTCACTGATTGGAACAAGGCTTCGGCTAAAGAGATGATTTCCGAGCGATTAGTCAACAGATACAGTGGCCCATAACCGCCATCGCCCGCGTGAAGCAACAACTCCAGTGCCTGGCTTCTGGCATCCTCCACAGACACTGAGGTCGTATTACCAACGACACAGTCTTTGGAAACAGAACTACGAAGGGCCTCTTCGAGAGTTTGGTTTATACCAAGAGGGCCGTAGGTATTTATCCAGACGGTATAGTTGTATCCCTCCAAGAGATGTTCGAGCCTGAGAACATCATCTGGTCTGGTGTCTATCACTATTTTCATGCTGGAACCACAGGGGCGGCCTTGGGTGAGTACGCAGTTTACTGGGACCAATCCGGCGTGTTCGTGGTTGGTCTCTCCTGGGCCGAAAGCCGTCGTTTAAACGTTTGAGTTCAGCACCAAACAGGCTGCATGCCAAGTCTGGTATAGCCCCATACACGAGGCGTTTCGCCTTCGATCGAAAACGGGAGGTTGTGTTTTCTTAGCGTGGACAGCAACCAATCGAGCGAAACCGCTCTGAGTTCGATCCACTCGATTTCCGCTACCGGATGGATGTGGTAATGCCAATCGCCATCCCAGTCTGTGCAATAGCCACTCGGCGCTAAAACACTGTGCAGTCTGAATTCTGGTTGCATTTGCGGTGAGCGAAGCATTGCCTCGATCAGCTCGGCCCATTTGGTCTTATTCATCACTGACAAAATTGTGCCGGCAGCCAACAGCTTGTGAAGCTTCACTTTAGCAGCATCGTCGGGCTCGGGAAGTTGCTGCTTAAAATTCGTGCCCCTCATTGACTCGGCGGTTCCTTCTGCAGTTTGTCGAACGTCTCCAGCGCTGCGCGGAACTCCTCCAGGGAAAAGCTTACCGGCTGGTTTTCCGCGTTCCAGCGAGTAGAAATACCCACTTCCAGCTTGCCGGAAGCGCTCCAGCCGAAACGCCGCCAATGCACGGTGTCGCCGTCGATACCTGTTCGACCATCAGCACGGTGCAGTCGAAGTCCATATCATCGCTGCACACCAGCAGTGGTACAAGGGTGGAGCTGCCGTCCTCGCCGGGAATGAAGCGACGCCTGGCGAGGGCATCTTCTTCCTCATCCATTAACCACATTAAGGAAAGCCCAAGCAGGGCGACACTGGCGTCATTCAGGTGGGAGGCCAACCATTGCTCGATGGCCACATCGTCAATGGTCAACCACGCGCAAGTGCTGCGGGAGAAGGCCGCTTGATGGTAAGCGGCGTGGATGCGGTGATGCATGAACGAATCCGTCTGTTAATAAAGGAAGCCTAGCGAGCTATTGTGCCTATTTTTAATGCGCTCATGGGTAGCAATAATTTGGTTTTGAGCAGCCGTTATTTTCCAGAAGCGTCGGGCCAATCTCGCAGAGAGATCGGGGGCAGACCATGGTTATAAAATTGTGGTCTGGCCCCGATTTTCACAAAGAATTCGACCCAGAGGAACTGACATTATTTTTTACGGCAAAGGACTTTGTCGGCATTTGCCATGGCTGGACCTTGTTTGACGAGTGACCGCTTAGCATTAGCCTTCTGAGAGGCAGCTTCTGGCCGATTCTGTTGAAAAAGTCGGTCCTTCCAGACTGACGGGCAGCAATTGGCCGATTGCTGTCTATTGGGACGGGCAAAAAACCAAAGCGGATATTGGGACGTGTGAGTGTTGGCCGGGACTGGCTCGGTTCCTAGTGAAGGCACATTCAGCGCATCCAAGCACGAAGAGCTTCGAACTCGGTTGGGTTCGGATGGCGTAGTCGGGCGGCTAACGATTCCTCTTCTTCTTGAGAGATGAAGGCTTTGACAATTTTCGACATGCCTCGAGGGCCAGCCTGGTAATTCATGGCGACACACTGTCGACTAAACAGGGCCCCAAGAAGCGCATAGTCTGCGGGTAGTAAAGCCGTTTCGATCAATGCCACTTCACTTTTCAGTGCGATACTGTAGTCCGTTTGAGGCGGTAGCCAAGATAGGTCCGCAGCGACGCGCACGTATTCCCTTGTCACGAACGACGAGATATCGGCATGGGCAAGTGGAGACGGCTGAGCAAAATGAAGTACCTGAGCGATCCCCGAAGTCCCGTTGTCCAATCGAACCAGGCAGTAGGGCTCACCGCCGCCTGTAGCCGCAAAGGGAAGAAAGGTTCGACCCTGCTGGTCATCAGGGTTAAGCCACTCATTGATTTCTCGTTCTGCTTCTTCGGCATCAAGCCAATGAAAATCTACAAGGCTACTCAGTGCAGCCTTTGAAGGGGGTGTATGCGCTATTCCCATGAGTGCTGCGAGGTGTTCTGGAAATTCAATGTCAATTCTGTGTGCAAGATTTTGAAAGGCTTCGACGACTGCAACAGCTTGTCCATAATCCAAAGTCGAAAAATCTCCATATCTGATAGCAGCGCAATCGAAGTCTGGAATTTAAATCATCGCCCTCGATTTCCAGGCTTGACCTACTGTTCATGTGAGCCGCTATTGTCGGTGCGCTCGCAGAATCCTACAAAGCTACAGCTAGAGGCGCAAGCACCCTAAATCCACTCGATATCTGGCTGTCGCGAGGGCCGTAATCGACCCAGAGCAGATGCCCAGACATTCAAACCAAACGAGTAGATAATCGACTGCTATTCCAGCCATTTCCAGTGCGTATGAACAACGAATCTTCCCAACGCGAATCTACCGGCAGTACAGCAAATAACCTTGCGCAGGCCCACGGTGTCCGGCCCCTGTCCGTTGATGGCTATCATCAAACGGTAGAACTGTGCGGTCGCGTCGCCTGCGGCTGGCTGTTCCGCTACAGAATCATTTGCAGCTTGGACATCCCAGCGCATGACCAAGAGTCATTCGCTGGCGCTGTAGGTTGCTTGGTTGCTGACGACGGAGAGATACGTGATCTCTCAGGTCCGATGTTCATGGACATGCTTAAAATGCTGGCATAGCTCGCGGGACCACGTTGGCCGACCTCTGCCCTTGATACGACTAGCGACATTAAGCACGATGGCCCGACCCAACTCCGCCGCCTCATGGCACCCGAAAACTTTCGAATCCGAAATAGAGATAGGCCGCACATAGAGGGTTCCCAGTGATGTGGAAACCGCCGCCTTCTCAGGCACTAGGTCATCGAGCGAAAGCCGTCTAGGTCGCGCGCCAGTTGCAGCTTCAGCTTTATCTTTCGCTCCGAATTGAGTCTCATCAGCGATCCACTTAAAGGCCTCTGCTTCCTTGCAGCGTCCGCCCCATCCTCAGTTTGACGAATCCGCGGACGCTCTGGAAGCGTTCCATAGTGAAGGACTACAATCGGCCAAAAGCTACCGCCCAGAAAGCTGATGCTGAGCGGTCACTCGTCAAACAAGGTCCAGCCATGGCAAATGCCGACAAAGTCTTTTGCCGTAAAAAATAATGTTAGCTCCTCTGGGTCAAATTCTTTGTGGAGCCAATGCCTGGGAATTGGGCCTCTCGTTATCACGTATTCCAAGCGGTATTTTTGAACAGGGCCAAAACTGAAGGAGTGTGAATTCAACTCAAACCTGTCACCTCTGTTGAGCGCCCACAGCTTTTTAACGAGGCAGCCATCAAGCAACACCTCTCCTGCTATCTCAATGAGATACCTTGAATGAAGTTTCTTTTGAAGCCTAACGCTTCTGGCCATACATCAACCTATCTATGAGCAGCTGGGACATCAGCATGATAATACTGGAACATGATGAGGACCGCTTCGGGTTGGTTCCGGTATTTCGGGACCGGCTACAATCAAATTAAATCTCGGACGCGGCTTTTACAGCGCCGACATAGGACGCTGAGCTGAATGTAAATGGCCCAACGTTAAGTATTATGCGAGGTTCTTCATATCCATTTTCGTAAGCAAATTCCTCCCAAATAATCTCGCTACGACACCTGCGAATTTGCACTGAGTAGGCTCCGCATCCGATGTCGCCACACTCTGGGCAGATGTAAATCAACACCCGATATGGCTCCACCTCTGACTGACCGCATCGAAGGAGGCTATCGGAAAAAAGGAGATTTTGTTCTGAAAAACCCGATACGAAACCGCTCATGAAGTCAGAGTGGCCACCATCAGCGGTCGCTAGAATTTCTAATAAAGAACTGTCGTCAATTCGAAAATCGGAAAAGCAACGCTCAACAGTGGTACAGCCGTTTGATGAACCTCCAAGGCGAACTGTGCTCTTAGACGTCAGAGTGCTGAGCTGCATGGTGTGTTCCTTGCGAAAAAAATCACGATTAGACACATTGGGCGTGAACCAGGCAATACCAGAGGTCACCAGCGAATGTCTGCTCATGGCCGTGAATGACCGCTTACGAACGGCCGCTTTTGGCCGATTGTAGCCATTCACTACCAATAGCCAGCCCATCGCAGCAAGTCCTCAATAAGCCGTCTAGACTCCATGCGCACTCATTCACTCTCAACCCAGCGCAGGTCGCCGAAGCCTCCTGCCTTGAAGGAGTCCGCCATGCGATATCGCATTTTCGGCAATACCGGCCTGCGGGTCTCTTCGCTCGCGCTGGGTACTGGCAATTTCGGTAAAGGATGGGGTTACGGGGCCGAGGTGGACGAGGCCCGTAAAATCTACGACGGTTACCGTGAGGCTGGGGGCAATTTCATCGATACGGCCGATCAATACCAATTTGGCCAATCGGAATCCATGCTCGGCGATTTCATGGCGACCGAGCGCGATGAAGTGGTGCTGGCTACCAAGTTCTCGCTGGGTGATTCAGCCGGTGCCGGCGTCCTGCGCGCCGGCAACAGCCGCAAAGCCATGCGCAGCTCGGTGGAAGCCAGCCTCAAGCGTCTCAAGACGGATCACATTGATCTTTTGTGGGTGCACATGCCCGATGGCGTAACGCCTATCGACGAAATTGTGCGGGGGCTGGACGACCTGATCCGCTCTGGCAAAGTGCTCTACAGCGGACTGTCGAACTTCCCGGCTTGGCGTGTGGCAACGGCCGCCACCCTGGCCGATCTTCGAGGCTGGTCGGCGATATCGGCGTTGCAATTGGAGCACAGCCTGGTAGAGCGCTCGGCCGAACGCGAACTCCTGCCGATGGCCGCGGCATTCAATCTGGGAACCGTCGGATGGTCGCCGCTCGGCGGTGGTTTGCTGACTGGTAAATACCGCAAAGGGGAAACCGGTCGTGCTCAGGGTTTGGGGGCGGTGATCCACGATGAGGACAGCGAGCGCAAGACCTCGACGGTTGATGCCGTGTTAGCGATCGCCGAAGAGACCGGCCACACGCCGGGTCAGATCGCAATCGCCTGGGTGTTGGCCAAGGGAACACTGCCGATCATTGGCCCACGCACGCCGGAGCAGATGGCCGATAACCTGGCGTCAGTGGAGGTTCAGCTGACGGCGGATCAACTGGCACAGCTGGACGCTGCCAGCGCCATGCCCCTTGGATTCCCGCACGATAAGGTGGCTGCTTCAGCGCCTTCGCTTGCTGGCGGTAAGGCAGAGCTCATTGATGCAACGAACCGGGTTGTTCGATGAGTGGAGTTTCCAGGCAGTTCGCCCATTTGCCCGCAAACCGGTAGAGGGGCATGAATGCTTCCGATAGCTCCAAGCCAAGTGGCGTGAGGCTGTAGCCGCCGTCGACTCGCTCGACAATGCCAGCGTCGCGCAGCTCGTGGATTCTGCTTTGCAGCACGGTGGGAGAGATGTCTCCCGCCGCACTTCTCAGAGCCCTGGAACTCATCGCGCCATGGCGCAGTTCCCACAGGACCCTCAGCGCCCATTTTTGTCCGAGTAAGTCCAGGAGCGCCATGATTGGCCGGCGTCCCCTGAGTATTGATGAAGCGCACCGCTGGTTATCACTCATGGTTATTGCCCTTGTTTGCTACACATTCAGTAGCGACTATCCTTGCTACACATTTGATAGCGGAGGATACGCGATGCCACGAATCAAAGCACTCAATGAACCCTACCCAGCCGATGTCAGGGCGGATTTCGACAAGATAATGGGCGTAGGAGTACCGCCACTCGCTCTATTCTCGACCATCGCAAGCAGCGATCGCGCATGGCGGAAATTCAAGGCAGGTTCGCTGCTGGATGGCGCGTTGCTGACACTTCGCCAGAGAGAATTGGTCATCGATAGGGTGTGTGCTCGCACAGGTTGTGAGTACGAGTGGGGGGTGCATGTGATGGCCTTCGCGAAGGCCGCCGGGCTCTCCAGGGAAGAGATTGCCGGCACGTTGGAATATCCGCTTCGCCCAGGGCAGTGGAAGGAGGAAGAGGCCGCGCTATTGACCGCGGTCGATGCGCTTCATGATCGAGCGACTTTAAGCGATGAAGCATTCTTTAACCTCAGAAAACACTTCGACGATGATCAGATCCTGGAGGTTCTGATGCTCGCGGGCTTTTACCGTACGGTTTCCTACATTGCGAATGGCCTCGCATTGCCGCTGGAGCAAAATGCAGCGAGCTTCAGTGAATATCGCAAAGGTGAGACAGCTGGGCATTGATTGCTTCTGGTCGAAGTTTTTCGGTCACTGACGCACCCCTGTGATAGCGGTGGGGCAGCTTGCACCAATGTTGAACGTTCTGACGCCATCGCGAGCAAGCTCGCTCCCACAGTGGATCGGGGGGGAGGTCGGATCAGCACGTCGCATCGCAGCGGCTTGACCTTGAGGTTGGCTTTAGGCTTAAAGTCGACTTCAAGGGCAACGGATTTTTCAGGGGGTGCTATGAGGATAGGCGAACTGGCGAAAATAAGCGGGTTGGCGCCGTCACGCATCCGGTTCTACGAAGCCAGCGGTCTGATCAAGTCCGTCGGACGCAAAGCCAATGGCTATCGGGATTACGCACCTGATACCGAGTGGGTTCTGGAACTCATTACCGGCGCACAGGCGGCCGGTTTCTCATTGGAGGAAATTCGCCAACTGATGCCGATGAATGCCGGCGGTTGGCAACACGATGAGTTGCTCAGTGGACTCAAGCAGAAGGTTGAGGAGATCGGCGTATTGCAGCAACGGCTGGCCCAGAACAAGGCGCAACTTTTGCTCGTCATCAAGGGCATCGAGGGTAAGCCCGAAGGCATGGCGTGTGCGGACAACGCGCAGTTACTGATCAATCGACTGCGTGAAGAAGGCGTTGTCCATTCTGCAGGCAAGCGTGCGACAGCGTCCTCCAAGAGAAAAAATACCCGTCAGGCTTCCGGGGCCTGACGGGCGTAAAAATTTCGATCCCGTCAAAAGCACGCAAAAAGAAAAAGCGATTGACCTTAAAGTGGACTTCAATCTTAAGGTGCCTCATACCCAGCTGAGGACCGCTCCATGAATGTGTTCGACACCCTGATGCTCCCCAACGGTTCGACCATCAAGAACCGAATCGCCAAAGCCGCCATGGAAGAAAACATGGCGGACGCCGACCAGGCGCCCTCCGAAGAACTGATGCGTCTTTACCAGGCGTGGGCCGACGGCGGTGCCGGCCTGCTCATCACCGGCAACGTGATGGTCGACGGCCGCGCCATGACCGGACCGGGTGGCGTGGTGTTGCAGGATGATCAGCCGTTGGACAAGTTCAAGCGCTGGGCGCGTATAGGCCGATCCGGCGGTGCGCAGTTCTGGTTGCAGATCAACCACCCAGGTCGGCAGATGCAGGCCAACCTTGGGCAAAAAACCTGGGCGCCGTCAGCCGTGCCGTTGGCACTGGGCAACATGTCCAAGCGTTTCGCCACGCCTTACGCCATGCCCCCTGGTTTGATTGAAGAGGTCATCCAGCATTTTGCGAACACTGCACGCCTTGGCGAACAAGCCGGATTCACCGGCGTGGAAATCCACGCCGCCCATGGTTATTTGTTGAGTCAGTTCCTTTCGCCGCTGACCAATCAAAGGACGGACGAGTGGGGCGGCTCTCTGGAAAACCGGGCGCGGTTGTTGCTCGAAGTCGTCAAGGCGGTCAGGGCTGTGGTTTCGGCGGAATTCGCAGTAGCAGTCAAACTCAATTCCGCCGATTTCCAGCGCGGAGGGTTCACGGCCGATGACGCCAAAAGAGTGGTCGGGCTGCTCAACGGCCTGGGGGTGGATCTGGTGGAATTATCTGGCGGCAGTTACGAAGTCCCCGCCATGCAGGGTGAGACGCGTGATGGGCATACCTTGGCCCGGGAAGCTTATTTCCTCGAGTTTGCCCGTGAAATCCAGACCGTCGCCAAAATGCCGGTGATGGTCACCGGTGGCATACGTCGACGTCCGGTTGCCGAAAGCGTCGTGCAAAGCGGTGTGGACATGGTGGGCATCGGTACGGCGTTGGCCATTGATCCTTACCTGCCGCGTGACTGGCTGCAGGGCAAAGACAAGGCCCCGCAATTGCCGCCGATCACTTGGAAAAACAAGACCCTTGCGGCCTTGGCGAACATGGCGGTGGTGAAGTTTCAATTGCACAAACTGGGTCGGGCCAAACAGCCCGATCCGAGCGTGTCGCCGTTGCGTGCACTGATCCTGCAGCAGCTCGCCCTGGCATTTCGCACGCGTCAGTATCGGCGTTGGGTGGAGAAGCGTTCGATGTGAGTTGATGTTTGTTGAAGGCTTGATGAGCCAAGTTTGCCTAAGGCCTATCGCGTGAGTAGAATGCGATTAATTATCAATCATGTACTTGCCGGGATTCCGATGCGCAGCGATGAAACGCTAGGTAATGCAGATCTAGGGCTGCTCTATCGAACCCACCACTCGTGGTTACACGGCTGGCTTGTCCGACGCATCGGATGTCGCGATAACGCAGCAGATTTGGCGCAGGACACCTTTGTACGTCTGCTCAAATCCCGCCAGTCCAGCCCCTTGCGCGAACCACGCGCCTATTTGAGCAGTATCGCCCGCGGACTGATGATCGATCAGTATCGTCGTCGTGAACTCGAACGTGCCTACCTGGAAAGCGTCACTTTGCTGCCTCAGCACGAGGTCCCCTCGGAAGAAAGCCGGCTGTTGATTCTTGATGCGCTCGAGCGCATAGACCGCATGCTCGGTATGCTGAAACCCAGAGTTCGCCAGGCATTTTTATTTGCCCGACTCGACGGTCTGACCTGCGCGCAAATAGCCGAAAAGCTGGGTGTTTCCCGTGCGACGGTGGAACGCGACCTGGCCACGGCCCTGCAGCACTGCTATCGCTTGCGTTATGTCGAGGCATGAGCCGCAGGCGCTCGATCCGGCCATTGTCGAGCAGGCGATCCAATGGCTGGTGCGCCTTCGCTTCAATCAAGCCGATGAACAAACACAGCGCACTTTCGAGCACTGGCTGCAGCAGTGCCCGGAGCATGTGTTGGCGTGGCAGCGTGTGGAAACGCTTGGGGATGAATTTTCAGGCGTGCCAGCTCAATTGGCCCGACAAACCCTTGAGGGTACCCATCATGGAATGCGGCGGCGGGAAAGCCTGAAGCTGCTGGGCCTATTGGCTACTGTTAGCACCGCAGCCTGGCTCGGCCGGGACTATACGCCCGTACCTGCCATGCTTGCGCAGCAGCGCAGCAGTACCGGCGAGCAACGACGCTTCCAACTCGATGATGGCAGCCTTATCCAGCTCAATAGCGATAGCGCCGTCGACAGCGATTTCGACGCCCAGCGCCGCCTGATAATCCTGCGGCGTGGTGAAATCATCGTGAATGTCGGCGCGGATCAACACTCGCCTCGAGCGCGACCGTTCTGGGTGCAATCACGTGACGGGATCATGCGTGCTCAGAGTTCCCGCTTCCTGGCGCGCGAGCTGGATGATGGCACTCTGGTCGCGGCTCAGGAAGGATCAGTCACGGTTTTCCCCGGCTCCAGTCAAACTCCTGCGAGCCGCAGCGTCCAGGCAGGAAGCCAGCTGCTGTTCTCATCAAGTGGCACCCGAATGTTCAGGGACAACGGCCTGGATCTATGGAGCTGGGGGGACGGGGTGATCAGTGCGCGCAATATGCGCCTCAATGATTTCATCGTGGAGTTGTCGCGTTATCGCCCCGGGGTGCTGCGCTGCGCCGAAGAGGTCGCTGATCTTCGCGTTTCCGGCACCTTCCAGCTCGCCGACAACGATCAGGTCCTGGCATTGGTCGCGCAGTCACTGCACTTGAACATTGATTATCGAACCCGTTATTGGGTGACCGTGACCGCTGCCACCTGAGCCCATCAAAAAATTTTGTGCTAGCTGAAAAATAATGAGGTAGCTTCTCATTCTCGTTCGACCTCTAAGGAAGGCCGGAATACAGGCCAGTCTGCCGATGTCCTTTCTTGGAGCGAGAAAATGAGTTCGTCCCCCGTTTCACAGCGCCATCCATTAAATCGTGCCTTGCACGCTGCGATTTTGGGTTTGATCGTAAGCAGCTATGCATTGCCATCGCTGGCGCAAACATCGAGCGCTGACCACAGCAACCCAGTCAAGCAGTGGAACATCGCTGCCGGCCCACTGGCGCCGGCGCTAGACCGCTTTGCGCGCGAGGCTGGCATCAGTCTTTCCTTCGACGCGTCAAGTGTCGCGAACCGCACCACTGCTGGCGTGAATGGCACGCTCGATACGTCGGCAGCGCTGTCATCGTTGCTGCAGGGGAGTGAATTGCAAATCGAACAGCAGGGCCCGAATGCCTATCTACTGCTCCCTCAACCAAAGCCCGCCGGCCCGCTGGAGCTCGACGCAACGGACGTCGACGAATACCGCCTTGCACCCCTTATCATCAATGCCAAGGTCAGGGTCAGTGCCGACGACGACGCCAACTCGGTAGTTGCCAAGGAGCTCTGGGTTGGCGGCAAGGTGGCAACCAGCATTCTCAATACACCGGCATCGGTGTCGGTTGTTACCAACAAGGAAATGGAGCAACGCAGCGTCAGCACCACGGAAGAGGCACTGCAATACACGCCGGGCGTGATCAGTGATTTCTATGGTACGGATGACCGCAACGACTATTTCCA
The DNA here is from genome assembly GCF_051132085.1 of Pseudomonas sp. R1-15. Classification (NCBI taxonomy): domain Bacteria; kingdom Pseudomonadati; phylum Pseudomonadota; class Gammaproteobacteria; order Pseudomonadales; family Pseudomonadaceae; genus Pseudomonas; species Pseudomonas sp. R1-15. The sequence goes on from NZ_CP071660.1 coordinate 2,385,946, forward strand.
GATCCGGGGCTTCCAGGCCACCACCTACCGTGACGGCTTGACCCTGAGTTCGATGCGCGGCGTACGCGAAGATCCGTTCGCTTATGAACGCATAGAGATTCTGCGTGGCGCCAACTCCACGCTGTTTGGCCCAGCGGACCCGGGCGGTTCGGTGAATTTCGTGACCAAACAGCCGCGCTTCGAACAGTTTGGCCAAGGCTATGTGACCTACGGTTCGTTTGACCATGTGGAGACAGGCATCGATGTAGGGGATGCGCTGAATGACGAGAAAACCGTGGCTGGCCGCTTTACTGCCAAAGGCCAGAACAGCGACCGCGAGTACGACCACTCACAGGACGATAACCGGTTGGTGATGGGTGGCCTCACCTGGGCACCCACGGATTACACGTCAGCCACCGTGATTCTGGACTATCTGAAAACTGAAAGTTCGCCCAACAGTGGCGGCTATCCGCTGGACAAAGAGTACGACCGCAGCAAGTTTTATGGTGAGCCCAGCTACAACTTTCACGATGTCGAGCGCACCAGCCTCAGCGGTAATGTCACGCATGACTTCGACAACGGCTTCGTACTGCGAAGCAATCTGCGTTACAGCAAATTGACCGATGATTTTGGCTACGTTTACCTCAGCGACAGCGCTGCACGTGTCGGTACTACTGTCGACCGGTATCTGTTTGGAACGGACACTGAGGCCGACCAGTTCAACGGCAATCTGATGCTGCAATACGATGCCCGCTTCGAGAACATCGACAGCAGCAGCCTGGTGGGCGTGGAGTACCTCGATTCGACCACCAAGGAAAGCTCGGTCTACGCCATGACGACCCCGATTGACATCAAAAATCCTGTGTTTACTGGCGTCCCAGGCTCAATCACGCCGTATGCCGTCAACAAGCGAGACGCGACCACCAAGGCCGTATTCCTTCAGCAGAACCTGTCGTTCTACGAGCGTTTCATCGTCACCGCGGGTATGCGCAACGACTCGATGGACCTTACCAGCAAAGGCTTGCAATCCACTGAGAAGGACAACTTCTCCGAAACCTCCTACCGAGGTGCGTTGACTTATATCGTCAACGACGAGGTGTCCACCTATGTGAGCATGGTCGAATCCGTCTCGCCGCCGCAGGTTGGCGTAACCCCGCAGACGGGCACGCAGTACGAAGTGGGCGTGAAGTATGCGCCGATGGGAATGGACGCACTGTTCTCCGCAGCCGTCTATGACCTGACCCAGGAAAATGTCACCATCGCCGTGGTGCTGCCGAGCGGCATCATCGAGCAACAGACGGTGGGCGAATCGCGGGCGCGTGGCCTCGACCTGGAGGCCAAGGCGCAGGTGACGCAGAACATCAGCCTGATAGGCGGCTATTCCTATATGGAGTCCGAGGTACTGCGCGGTTCGTTGTACGACGGCAGCTCCCTGAAAGGTAATGAATTCTCCACGGCGCCCAAGCATTCCGCTTCGCTCTGGAGTTATTACGACGTGCCCGGTACTGATGTCAGCGTCGGCTTGGGTGCGCGCTACGTCGGCTCTTATTACTTCGATGCAGCCAACTCCGGCAAAAGCGATGGCACCACGCTGTTCGACGCCGCCTTCAACTACGAGATCGCCAAGGGCACCGACCTTGCGGTGAACGTCAGCAACCTGCTGGATGAGCAGCACGTGGTCGGTTCCGGCACAGCGAACTTCTACAACCCGGGTCGCGAGATTACCGCCAAAGTGAGTTACAACTGGTAAGCAGGCGTATAAGGCCTTCAGTCGCGATTGCGGTATTGGACGGGTACCCACTCATACCTGCCGGCTTCGCGCCTGATGTGGCCTATGCCCGGAAATGGCAAGTGAGCCACTGCTGACAACCGTTGCTCACTCGCGGCAGCCTCGAATTGTTGTAGCCGCTGGGCGCGAGCGGCGTTCTGATTGACGTCGAAGGTTATTGTCACCTCCGGCCGCGAGAACTGGATGAGGCCGACATGCATGATGTCGCCCCAGAAATCGATGCTCTCGCCTTCGCTTGTGACCCGAAAAAAGCTGTGGCCCGGCGTATGTCCCGGCGTGGGAATGGCGGTGATTCCCGGGAGGATTTCGGATTCGGCTGCGAATGGCTTCAGCTTGCCTTCGCGCTGGTACGGGCCAACCGTCTTCAGCGCTTGCTCCAGATAATCCGGCTTTAACCCCTTGTCCAGGTTGGCGCGGTCCAGGAAGAAGTCGACGTCGGCCTGGCCGACGTGGATGGTCGCATTGGGAAACATCATCTGGCCGCCGCGTGTCAGGCCGCCGGAATGATCGGTATGGATGTGGGTAATCAGCACATCGGTGATCTGCGCCGGCTGGTAGCCCGCAGCCGCCAGGCTTTCGGGTAGCTTGCCGCCAACGTTACCGAACAATTCACCGGCACCGGTATCGATCAGTACTACATCTGAGCCAGTATCGACGAGGTAGGCATTGATAGACGTCTCCAGCGGGTTGCGAGCAAATCCGCGTTGCAGCATTGCGTCGATCTGCTTTGGGCTGATGCCTCTAAGCAGCGGATGTAGATCGAGGGGCAGCGTCCCGTCGCTTAGTGCGGTGATGCGGAACTTGCCCAGAGTGAAGGCGTAGATGCCTGCGAGTGCAGGTTTATGGGGCGGTGCCGTCGTTGCGGTCGACGTCTGTGACGCTAGCGCTGCGGTGGGCGACGGTGAGTAGGTTGCACCCGTGACTAGGGCGGCTGTCAGTAGGGCCGCAAGATGGAACCGCGCGTGGTTATGCATGATGAGTACCTTTGTGAGTGTAACCATCGGTGATCGCTGCGATAAAGGTAGATAAAGCGCGTTCAGTGTGAGGCACCGCGTACGCCTTAGCCGCTAGCCAGTACCGGCTGTATCTACGACATGCTTAGGCTTCATAGCGAAATATTATATGCGTGACGCATGCATTTTGCCAATCGCTGATATATGCTTCGAGCACATATCGGCAATCGGAGAATCTCATGCAGCACATCACGAGCGTCACCAGCAGCCAGGCTGCTCTCACTTCCAGCATTTCGAGACTCGAGAACGTAAGTCGGGCAATTGTCTTGTCCGGCGTTGTTCTTCCCCTGCTAATGATTGGTCTACTCAAGTTCACGCAGATCGAGGTGCAGGTACTCATACCCCTGATCAGTGGCACCCCATGGCTGGCCTGGCTTTATCCAGTTCTTGGCGAAGCCGGTACCTCGTACTTATTAGGTGTAGTCGAGATACTGACTGCATTGCTGCTCATCGCTTCACCCTGGTCTGCTCGAGCAGCTATCGCAGGTGGGTTGTTAGCATCGCTGACCTTCTTTACGACCATTTCCATGATGTTGGTATTGCCGATATGGGAGGCCGGATCGGGAGGTTTTCCATGGCTGAACTTCCTGGGCACGTTCCTGATAAAAGACGTTGCGTTGTTAGGGGTGAGCCTGGTGATCCTCACCGAGGGGCTGCAGCGTATGTTGCCCACTCTAGCGGCTAATCAAAATAGGGTTCCAATACACTCTCAATCCAAGTCATGAAGGCCCGGACGCGTTGGGAAAGGTTACGCCGATGCGCGACTACGAGCGACGCCGACAGCGGCTCTGGTCGTAGATCGGGCAGAATTTCCACCAGATCGCCGCTTTTGATGTGGTGCGCAAGGGCCAGATAACCGGCCTGAATCAGTCCAATCCCCGCCAGGCCCGCAGCATGATAGGTTTGCACGTTATTCACTTGCATCGCCCCTGGCAACGCAAGTGATGCGTAGCTGTCTCCCTCCGGATATTCCCAACCAGCGAGTCGCGCGCCGAGTGTCGGCGTGTAGTGAACCATCTGGTGACCCTGGATGAGGAGGTCGTCGAGTGTTTGCGGTATGCCGTACTTTGCCAGATAGCCTGGACTCGCCACGTTCATCATGCGCAGTTTGCCGAGCGAGCGGGCGATCAGTCTGTCGTCCATGATCGGCCCGAGACGAATCACGCAATCAAACCCTTCTTGAACCAGATCGACACGGCGATCCGTGCTGGATAGTTCCAGCTCCAACTCAGGATTGGCCTTGAGTAGTTGCGGCAGAGCGGGAATCACGACGGTCTTTGCCAACTCAGTCGGCATATCTACGCGCAATCTCCCCCTCAGAGGGGCGCCGCTGTTCGCGAACATGGACTGCACGTCCTGAGCTTCGGCCAGCAGGTCACGAGCACGTGCATAAAAACTACGACCGTCTTCGGTCAATTGCACGCTGCGTGTTGTTCTGTGCAGGAGGGTCGCGCCCACGTCCCGTTCCAGCTCACGAATCACCGTCGACACCCGTCCCTTCTGGATTCCCAGGCTTTCAGCGGCACGCGTGAAGCTCATCATTTCCGCAACGCGGGCAAAAATCAAAAGTGCCTGAAGATTGGGCATTGTTCACCGATTGGATAACAGTGTGTTCGGATTCGGATGGTTTATAACTAATTTTGGACTCAGTAGAGTAACTCTCAGGTTGTCAACAACTCCAGAACTTGTAAGGGAGCACTCATGAACTCAACTTCCACGCCAATCCGAACGGTCATCATTTATCACTCAGGCTATGGCCACACCGTACGAATGGCAGCTGCCGTCGCCGAAGGCGCTGGCACCGACTCTGTATTGGTTGCAATCGACCCCGAGGGCAATATTTCCGAGGATGCCTGGCAAACACTCGCAGACGCAGACGCAATCGTCTTCGGTTCGCCTACCTACATGGGCGGCCCTAGCTGGCAGTTCAAGAAATTCGCGGACGCCTCTTCCAAGCCCTGGTTTGAAGGCGCATGGCAAAACAAGATCTTTGGCGGCTTCACCAATAGCGCGAGCATCAACGGCGACAAGCTCAATACTCTTGAGTATTTCTTCCTGCTCTCTGGGCAGCACGCCGGGATCTGGGTTGGTCTGGACATCAAACCAGCGAACGTCAAGGCGTCGAAACGCGACGATTTGAACCGCATGGGTTCTTATATCGCGCCCATGGCACAGACGCCGGCGGATGCCTCTCCTGACGAGATGTCATCGGGAGATCTGGAGACCGCGCGTCTGTATGGCGCGCGCGTCGCATTGATTGCCGGACAGTTCCGAGCCGGTAAATCTCAGTCTGTCTGATGTCCACTCGCGCCGACGATACTGGCCCGCTGCTGTGCTCATTTTCATCCATTGATCTCGAAGGAGAAGTCATGAAATACAAGCGACTTGGCCGTACGGGCCTGTATGTGTCCGAGCTGTGCCTGGGCACGATGACGCTCGGTGGTAATGCCAACGCGGGTATGTGGGCTGCAATCGGCGCGGTTGAACAGGGCGAAGCCAACAGGTTGATCGCCCACGCTCTGGCGCAAGGGATCAACTTCATAGACACCGGCGATATTTATTCTTTCGGTCAATCGGAGCGCATGCCAGTTCTTGCGCCCAAGAACCCATGGTCTGATTTGGTTTTCAGCCCAATTGTTTGGATATAGCGCAAGGCCTGCTCGGCGAGCGTGCTCTTGTTGGCAGCGTGCAACTCGAAGAACTTGCGCCGCGCATGGGCCACACAGCCGATCTCGGTCACCCCGAGTTCGAAGCTGGCTTTGTAGCCACCAGAATCATCACAGACCAACTTGCCCTTCCAGTCTTAGAGATGGCCAGTGCAGGGATTTTCATTCAACGCATCTGCGACTGGACAATTCGTGCAAGACGCAGGGTCGCACAGTCTACAAACTGAATAGCCTTGATCGAGATCATTCACCAAGCCGTTGAGTAGCTTTTCGGTTATCCGTCCAAGGATTTCGCGCTCATCCGGATCAAGCACTTCCAAAGCACGAGCTATACGTTCATGGCGGACCGCTAGCACGGCAGCACAGTTCGTATTTCCTGCGGGAGTAAGATGGAGCGCAACGGCACGCCGATCAGCGTCTGCTTGTCTCCGTTCCACTACACCCTGGGTGACAAGCCTATCAACCAGGCGCACAGCTCCAGGATGAGACAATCCCAAGGCTCGCCTCAAACGCTCTATGGACATGCCTGGCTCGTGACCGAGCAAGGCAATAGCCGCAGCTGCCGGACCAACTTCCGGAGCTTGGTCTTGAGTGCCTTGGTGGATAGAGTCAGAAATCGCCAGCGACAGCGCCCCAACTATGTTTTCGAGTTTCATATCTTTCATGGGCTAAATATGTGTGCATCGCGCATGGAATGCAAGATTTTCAGATGAGAAGGGCCCGTCTTGGGGGAAAGCCACAGGTTCTTTCTTATCAGTAGTTCCATTGCTCAGCGACTTTTAGCTATCGCATCGACATTCTTGTGTCCAAGGACCAGCCTGGCCTTCGCATCGCCTTCTACGATGAAAAAAATAGAACGGTCAGTCTTTCAGTTGTGACCGTCGGTTTTTCAAATTTATTACATCCTTGGAACGCTTCTTCCGGTACGGCCACTCAGGTGTGAGGATGCCGCCGCTCATAACGGGGTCATTCGCATTCTTCTATCTGCCGATGCCAAGAGGACAACGCCATGGATACGATTAATGTAGGTACAAGCCGCGAGCTGACCCGTCCACCTGATGAGATACAGCAGGAAACAACACTGCGGGCCTCTCACTCTCCGGTCCTCGGCGATATCGGGGTAGCAATGCGCACGCGGCTTCATAACCATTTCGAGGCTCACCTTGAAACACAAGCTGACTCCGATCAACCCGCTGCCCCTGCTTCAAGCGCCCGCAACGCGGAGCTGAACGCCATTCGCGATGACCGTGCCCAACGGCTGGAGGCCGGGGGTTATACCGTCCATGACATGGAGAAGGCGGAAAAAAACGCAGCCAGGGCCGACAGATTGTTTGCGTCCATAAAGTCAGGGATGGGGGGGACGCCCTTTGCGGCGCTGACCGAGGCCGGTAATTTCAAACCGTCGATCCTTCAGGTAGCGGGCCAGCATGCCAATACGGTACGCCAAGCGGCTATAGAGAACGCTATGTCATGCTTGTATGCCGGTATGGCGGATGCTGCCGGTAACAAGACGATCGCGGGCTTCAAGCCTGGTTATTACCTTAAACCCGAGAGCAATACACTGCATCCGGCGCTTCAAGCATCGGTGGCGGAAAAGCTGCTGGCGTTGGACAAAGGTCCATTGCGTAATGCTTTCGACGAAGCTAACAAATGGCTTACCGGGTTTGCAGTACGTAACACTGCAATGTACGCATCAACGCTTGCCATGACGGCTGCTGGCAAAGAGGAACTGGATGCAATCCTGCAACCCGCCCTACGACCGGTCACGGCTATCATCGTGGGTATTGCAATCGAGCATTACAATGTGAGCCGTGATCGCAGTAACCATTTGGCTGACCCTGCAATGCTCTATGGTCGTCGAGATGCTGTACCGGAAGGGCAGGCTCATAAGCCTATTGATCAAGATACCGAATGGCTGGATGACTTCGAGACTTTAAAGGATCTCGATGCCACTGCCCTGGTCAAGATGGTCTCCGCGCGGCTGGGTGAAGGCGCGGCGACGGCGCTGAATGCGGTCATCAGCGGCGATGCCTTGAAAGAGATAGTAGACCCGGTCAGTGTTGTAGGAAATGGTCTGCTGATTGGCGGTTTTTCTGCAATGGGCGCGGCTACAACCGCCACAGCCAACCTGGCGAAGTCCACGGAGCTGGGAAAAATGGCGGCTACCGCAGCCTCGGAGGGTGTAAAAAACGTATTGGGTACCCTGGCTTTCGGGCTGTGGGCAGCTGGCGCCTCGCTAGGTGGATCCGTGCCGAAAAAAGCCACCGCTGCTGTCGATGCCCATGTACCAAAAGCGGTAGAAGGGGGCGCAGATGCAGCGGGCAGGGTGGCGGTCAAGGGCGGCGAGCTTGCGCTCAAGACATCGCTCACCGGCGCCAGATTTGCCAAGGAGACAGCTGTGTCAGCGACCCACCACACAAAAAATGCAGCTCAAGCGGTAGGGGATGGAGTCACTAGCGTTGCCAGCGCCATTGGCACCACTTCCCAGTCAGCCTGGAATAAAAGCGTTGGAGCCCTGAGGCAACGCTCCGCGGCCACCCCTCAAAGCCAGGCCGCTCAAGGTCAGAGCATACCCATGCAGCCGCTCGCCGGTACGCAGGTCCAGGCGTCTTCCTCAGCACCTGCGCGTCCGACTGCCCAGGATGACGGAGATATCGTCTAGCAGCCTTTCCTTGGCGCTCACTTCAGTTTTTCCTTGATGTCCAGGGACCGGACATTGCTGATGATTACTTACGACCCAAAGCGAACGATCTTCCACGTCTACTTTCTATCTACCTGAATGGCCTCGAATTCGAATTGGCGTTAGCATTTCATTCATCCGGCTTAAAAGCCTGTTTTTTTAGATCAGGGTCACATTGTGGAAAAGCTAAAACGCCTTCAAAGCGGAATCGAAGGGCTCGACGCTCTGCTTAACGGAGGGCTGGTCGCGGGTGCTTCATACATAATTCAAGGTCGTCCAGGTTCGGGCAAGACGATCCTCGCCAATCAGCTTGGATTCCATCACGTGCGTAATGGAGGCCGGGTTTTAGTCGCCACACTGCTGGCCGAGTCGCACGACCGTCTCTTTCAGTTTCTCTCTACCCTGAGCTTTTTCGACTCATCCAAAGTGGGCGCTGAAATCCAGTTCGTCAGCGCATTCGATACGTTGGAAAACGAAGGTCTCGATGAAGTAGTAAAACTGCTTCGGCGTGAGATCAGTCGGCAGAAGGCTACGGTCATGGTCGTCGACGGTTTGCTCAATGCGCGCTCCAAAGCCGATTCGCCTATCGACACCAAGAAATTCATCCTGGAGTTGCAAGGCCACGCAGCGTTCGCCGGATGTACCGTACTGTTCCTCACCAGTTCACGGCTTGACGACGGTAGCCCAGAGCACACGATGGTTGATGGTGTGATCGAAATGGGAGAGGAGCTGTTCGGCACTCGTTCCGTACGACGTATACAACTCCGCAAGACGCGAGGCAGCAGCGCGCTGACCGGTCTTCACGAATGTGAAATCACTGATGACGGCCTGGTTGTCTATCCGCGTCTCGAGAGCCTGTACAGCCGTCCTTCCTCTTCCGACAGTGCGGACATGACGCGCATCGCCAGTGGGATTGATTCGCTCGACGATATATTGGGCGGAGGACTGCACAGCTCCAGTGTGTCTCTGGTCATGGGACCCTCCGGGATCGGCAAGACCACGCTGGGTCTCAAATTCCTGGCCAAGTCCACACCTGATGCCCCAGGCTTGCATTTTGGGTTCTATGAGAGCCCACAGCGGCTGCGCTTGAAAGGATCCTCACTGGGCATCGACATCGAAGCCATGGAGGAGAGCGGGGCGTTGAGCATTGTCTGGCAGCCAACCACCGAAGGGCTGCTGGATGGACTCGGCTCAAGACTGCTGAGCATCGTCAAGGAAAAGGGTATCAAACGCCTGTTCATCGACAGTCTGAGCGGGATGACACGCGTTTCGACAAATCCGGGACGGATTACCGATTTCTACAGTGCGCTCATGAATGAGCTGCGCTCCAGAGGCGTTACGGTATTTGCATCCTGGGAAATGCGCGACCTGTTCGGTTCTGAGGTCAGCTCACCGAACTCCGACCTGTCGAGCATCGTCGACAACCTGATGCTGATGCGTTTCTTTGAGAATCGCGCTGAACTAAGCAGGACGCTTTCCATTCTTAAGGTACGAGATAGCTCCTATGACCCCTCGCGATTCGAGGTGGTGATTCGTGATCAAGATGTTTTCCTGAAAAAGGCTTTGAGGAATGAACCTTCAGTTGCCACTGAGTCCTTGCCTGGTTCGATTTCATAAGTCTTTGAGCAGGTTGAAAAATTAACATGACCACCATCCTGGTCGTCGACGACGAGTATCTGATCGCTGACATCCTCAGCTTCGCGCTGGAGGATGAAGGCTTCATGGTCGTAAAAGCCAGCAATGGTCGAAAGGGACTCGAAGTTCTCGAAAGGGAGCGTCCAGCGTTGATTGTTACCGACTTCATGATGCCCGTCATGGACGGCTTGGAGTTCGCCACGGCTGTGCGAGCACTTCCGTCCGTCAATCATTTGCCAATTATCCTCATGAGCGGTGCTCAGGCGCACATAGGTATGCAGAGAACGGATTTGTTTGATGCAGTCCTGCCAAAGCCATTCGAGATAGGCGCCATCATCGCAGAAGTGAAAAAGCTCTTGTCTGCGCAGTAGTTCGTTCCGGTAGGCGTCACGAGAGCGAGTCTATCGAGTGCCCACCGATGCCCAGCGTGATCAGCGCGGGCTGCATGATTTGAGGAGGGTGCTAGAGGACTTTCACGGCCCGGCCGATGAACTGCACCGGCCCTGTGGGTTTTCCGGTCGGCGAGCCATTGACACTTTCAAGCGTGAGTTCAAAAAGTTGATGGGGCTCCAACGGCGGTAATTTATCGAGCGGGACCGACAGCGTTTGTCCAGGCCGGACCAAACCCAGGGATACCGGCGCTTTCCAGTCATCCGCCTTGGTCCAGAATTGCAATGCTTTATCGCTGGGGACCTGAGCCACCGCCAGCGGTATAAGTTGAATTTCCTTGGAGTCGGTCGCTTGAATGACCCATCCAGGTGCCTGGTTCTGCGGCGCTACCAGCACCACCAGGTAAGTGGTTGGGCTGACCGCGGTCGTGCGCGTCAGTAGCAGCGTTCCCAGCAGCAATGTTGCAACGATGCCTGCCCCGGCGAGCCCGCGCCATAACGGAAGAAAATTCCACAATGATCTCGACCGTGGGGCATTCGGCGCTCGCTGGCCATGACTGTCCAGGCTGTTCTGGATACGCCTCCAGACTAGGGGCCCAGGTGTTTGCGGTTCTGCCTGCTCAGTCAAGGCAGCCAGGCGCTGCTCCCAGGCATCGACCGCGTCGCGCAGGGCGGGTTCTTGCGCGAGACGCTGTCGAACCTGCTTGCGCTGATTGGCCGGCAATGTCCCCAACACATATTCGCTCGCCAGTTCTTCGATGTTTTCGGGAAGATCATCCTCTACGCTCGTCGTCATCCCATGCACTCCCGCAACGCCACCAGACTACGTTTGATCCACGCCTTTACGGTTCCCAGCGGTGCGCCCACTTTTTTCGATATTTCGGAATGTGAATAACCGTCCACGTACGCATGAAGTATGCAGTTGCGCCGGGCCGGCTCCAATCGTTCAAGGCAGGTATAGATACGACCTGAACGAGTCAGGTACTCAAACGTGTCGCTGTTTGGCGCGTCAACGGACGCCAAGGCGTCCGAGGCCATTTCACTGTGCTCGTCGAGCTGAATTTGCCTGGCGTTGTCACGCACGACATTGAGGGCCAGATGTCGGGTTATGCTGAATATCCAGCCACGGGCCGAGCCTCTGGTCGGGTCGAAACTGGCGGCGCGAGTCCATATTTTGATGAAGACGTCATGGAGGATATCTTCCGCCAACGCCTTATGGCGCACGATTCGCTGAGCAACGCCCATCACGCGTGCGCTTTCCTGATCGTATAAGGCGCGCAACGCCTGTTGGTCGCCTTGGGCGCAGGCCGCAAGGTGGGCTTCATAGTCGAAGTAAGGTTCGGGCAAGGACAGGTTTCCAGCCATTGGCAGCAACATGACCCCAAGCCCGGAGGCAAGGGGGTATTCATGGGAGAAGAGTAGCCGACTTTGCCCTGACCACTGGCCGTCGAGCGTGATCTATTGGGCAGCCCAGAATATATAGTCGGCTTGATACTTCACTACCTCACGCTTGCCTTTGTTGGCGCTGGAGCATTCGGCCATCGGCGCTACGCCACCCTTCACGGCCAGCCGCTGGATGTAACTGACCCCGCTCATTGCGCCTTTCCCTTCGGCGGGGTTGGCCTTGACCAACTGCAAGGGGAGGTCTTTGGGGCTGACCGATGCGACCGCCAATTGGGTTCCGGTGATTTTGGAACCGTCGTTGGCTTGCCATGTTGCAGGTGGTCCGAAATAAGTGCCGATAGCCTTGCCGCTTCGGTCGTTCAGCAGCGCTTTCGGGCCGATGAAGAACCATTCTGTCTGCCCTGTGGCATTGGCCTTGTCACGGCATTCATAAGTGATTTCTCCGACTCCTGCAGTTTCGAGCGCGACCTTGTGCCCGGCCGGGACCTTGATGCTTTCAGGCAAGCCTGCTTGCGCGTAAGCAGCAGGCATCGCGACGAACAGGCAACTGGCAGTCAATGCAGTACCGACAATGCGGAACAATCGTTTAGCGTTCATACAAGCTTCTCCTGAGGATTTGATCAGCGCAGCGGTTCATGGCCGCTACATGTACTACCCTCTGGAACGCGGACTGGATGCACTTGGCTGAATAAAAATATCAACGGCCGTTTCAGCGGGGCTCGCAAGGCCGGCAGTCGGTCATGTCGGGCCTGCCTGTTCAGGTTTTTGCTACGCGGTCGATACCTAGGTAAATGGGCGATCAGTGCGTGACTGCCGATGCCGCCATCAGGAGTCTCGTCACCAGGACGATTCACCCTTGTTTTTAATGGAATGGGCATGTCCAGGAATAACCCGCTTTTTGCACTGCTGTTACTGTTCGCGTGCCCTGTCGGGTGGGCGGGGGTGGCCAAGCTTGATGTGGCGATGCACGAAGGCACGGGCCAGCGGCTGCCCGACGCGGTGGTCACGCTGCAAGGCCCGATAGGTGCGCCGTTGGCGCCTCCCGCCGCCAATATGGATCAGCGCAACCAGCAATTTGCGCCCCATGTGCTGGCGGTGCACACCGGCACCCCGATCAAATTCCCCAACAGCGACAACATCCGCCATCAGGTCTACTCGTTTTCGCCGGCGAAGCGCTTTGAGTTGCGCTTGTACGAGGGCTCCCCCTCCGAGCCGGTGCTGTTCGATAAGCCCGGCGTGGTGGTATTGGGCTGCAACATCCATGACCGGATGCTCGGCTACGTCTTTGTCACCGACGATCCGCGTTTTGCCGTCAGCGATGCCCAAGGCAATGTGGTGCTGAACGATTTGCCAGTCGGCGAGTACCGCGTGACGCTTTGGCATCCCCGGCTCAAGGGGATGCAACCGATCGATGCCGGTTCTGTGAAACTTCCTGCGGCCGGCCTCAAGCAGAACTACACCCTGACGCTGGAGCCTTTACCTGAGCAGCCCGCAACCGCTCCGGCTTCGAGTGCCTTCGGCGATACATTCAAGCGAGCGGCTCGTGAAACTGCGCAATAGTTTCCAGGCGCAAGTCGCAGCGGTGATGATCCTGTTGTCGCTGGGGGTGATCGGCGTGTTGTATTTCAGCGTCAATGCGGCGACCCGTTCTGCGGTGCGTAGCCAGTCCGAGGCGCAGTTGGACGTCGGTACGCGCGTCTTCGAGCGGCTGCTGGAAGTGCAGGGCCGACGCTTGGCTGATGGCGTGCAGTTATTGGCAGCCGACTTCGGCTTTCGCGAAGCGGTGGCCAGCCGGGATGCTGCAACCATCCGTTCAGTGCTGGTCAACCATGGCAAGCGCATCAATGCCAGCGACATGATTCTGCTGAGCATGGACGGCGAGGTGCTCGCCAGTACCCTCGACAACATGCCGGAAGGTTCATTGTTCCAGTACGATGGCGCGCTGCGCCTGGCACAACGTGCGCGCCAGGCCATGGTAATCGTACCGTTGCAGGGTAAACCGCATCTGTTGGTGGAAACGCCCGTACTCGCACCTCTGCCTGTTGCCAGGGTGGTGATGGGTTTCAGCATGGACAAGGCCTTTGCCAGTGAGTTGCGCTCACTCACCAACCTTGAGGTTTCGTTTCTTGCCGTTGATCAACAACGGCCTGGTGAGCTTGTCAGCACGCAACCAGACGTTCTGCGCGGGCCTGTCTCCAGCTTGATGCTCAACTCGTCCAACCGCATTAGCGCGGTACTGACGGAGCACCTGGATCGCAATTTCCTCAGTCAGTTTTTGCTGCTGGCTGACGGTTCGAACGAATACGATGGGCAAGTAATAGCACTTCTGCAGAGTCCGCTGGACGTGGCCATGCAAGCGTTTGCTCCGCTGGACGAAAAAATCCTGGCGATTACCCTGGTCGCACTGATCGCCTCGTTGGTCGGCGCTTTGCTGTTGGCACGAGGTGTGTCGCGTCCGGTCAAGTCACTGGCCCTCGCGGCGGAGCGCATCGGTCAAGGCGATTACCAGACCCCCGTGGTATTGGAGCGGGAGGATGAACTCGGGGTGTTGGCCAAAGCCGTCAATTCGATGCAAAGCGGCATTGCCGAGCGGGAGCAGCAGCTGGCCCACAACGCCCTCCATGACCCCGTCACTGGCTTGCCCAACCGCGCATTGGCCATGGAGCGCCTGGGCAGTGCAATTGCCGCCAACCGGCCGATTGCCCTGATCTGCATGGGCATCCATAACCTGCGGGCCATCAACGAAACGGTCGACCCCGAAACGGTCGACCGGCTGCTCCGTCAGACCGGCCAGCAAACCCAAGCCCTGTTGCACCCTGGCGACACCGTGGCGCATCTGATCGCCGAGGAGTTCCTGGTTCTGCTCGATGGGATGGACAGCGATGCGGCGGTCGCCTTGGCGGACAGGTTGCAGCAAGTATTGCTCAAGCCCCAGCACATCAACGGCCACGACCTGGCCCTGGACTGCAGGCTTGGAATAGCGGCCTACCCGGCGGATGGGCAAAGCGCGCAGACCCTGCTGGAACGCGCCTCCATCGCCATGAAAGACGCGGCGCAGATGCCGGGTCATCTACAGATTTATCAGCACGGGCGTGATTTGGCTCACCGCCGCCAGATCGCCCTGATTCGAGACTTGCGCCACGCTGCAAACAACGGTGAGCTGCTCCTGCATTACCAGCCCAAGATGGACATTCTGAAGAGTCATGTCCGCCAGGCTGAAGGCCTGTTGCGCTGGCAGCATCCGCAACTGGGCCCGATCTCTCCAGCCGAATTCATTCCCTTGGCAGAACGGACCGGAAGCATTCAGGCGCTGACCCATTGGGTGATCAACGAGGGCATGCGCCAGCTCGCGGAGTGGAATGGGCGAGGGTTACGCTTGCAACTGTCATTGAATATATCCGCCGAAGACCTGATCAGCGACGATCTGCCTGTTCGGGTCGTGGCGTTGCTGCGCACGCATCGGCTGCCAGCCGAGCAGCTGGTGTTTGAAGTCACCGAAAGCGCTGTCATGCGCGAGCCCGAGCGGGCCTTGAAGAACCTCCATCTGTTGCGCGATTGTGGCATCAGTCTGTCGGTGGATGACTTCGGTACCGGCTATTCGTCCTTGGCGCACCTCAAGCGACTGCCGGTGCAAGAGTTGAAAATCGACCAGTCGTTCGTCCGGGACCTGCATGACACCAGCGAAGATGCGGTAATTGTCCGCTCGACCATCGAAATGAGTCATAACCTGGGGCTCAAGGTGGTTGCCGAAGGCGTTGAATATGAACACAGCCTGAGATTACTCGAACGTTGGCATTGCGATACCGCGCAGGGCTACCTGATCAGCCGACCGCTGACCGCCGCGGCGTTCGAGGCCTGGGTAGCGTTGCCTTTGAATCTTCATTCTTCGCTGGTTCATTGAACATCATGAGTTCACGTTTGTGGCTATCGATCGCCTGTTGCACAGGACTCGCCCTTCAGGTCGTTTCTGCCGACGGCGGGCGTTTGATCGCGACCGGTGGCGCCAGCAGCCTGGAGGGTGCCGCCGGCGGCGGGATCACGCCGTGGGCAGTGCTGGCCGGTTACGGCGAAAAAAACGAATGGGGGGCGACTGCGTTCGCGACCTCGGTCAATCTGCCGGATTATCGGCTGGATGTCGCCGGGCTGGCCGTGGCCTACGACAACCGGGTCGAGCTGTCGTTTGCCCGGCAGCGTTTCGACCTGGGTTCGCTGGTGAACAAGCTGAACCTGCCCGACGATAACCTCGGCCAGGACATCTTTGCCATGAAGGTGCGTTTGTTCGGTGACGTGATCTACGGCGATTTGCCGCAGGTTTCCCTTGGTCTGGAGTATAAACACCAGAACAACTTCCTGATCCCGAGCCTGGTTGGCGCCAGGCGGGACAGCGACACCGAAGGCTATCTGGCTGCCAGTCGGTTATTCATGGGCGGGGCGTTTGGCTACAACCTGCTGCTCAATGGCAGCCTGCGCTACAGCCGTGCCAATGAGCTGGGGTTGCTCGGGTTCGGCGGTGACCGTCGCGACACTCGTAGCGTGCTGAAGGAGGGCTCCCTGGCGGTGCTGCTCAATCCGCGCTGGGCACTGGGCGTCGAGTATCGGCAGAAACCGGACAACCTGTCCTTTGCCGGGGAAAGTGACTGGGTTGATCTGTTCGTCGGTTACTTTCCCAATAAACATCTGTCGGTGGTGCTGGCCTACGCGCGGCTGGGCGAAATCGCGACGCTCGACCGCCAGAACGGCACATATCTTTCGGTGCAGGGGAGTTTTTGATGCGCATTGTCCTGCTGGTGCTGATCGGGCTGTTGAGCGCCTGCACACAACCCTTGTCCAGGGACGACTCGCTCTATCAAGACCTCGGCGCACAGGCCGGGATCACCCGGATCGTCGAGGGCATGCTGCTGAACATCGCGCGTGATGAACGTATCGTAGAGCGCTTTCGCAAGATTGATATCGAGCGGCTGCGCGACAAATTAATCGAGCAATTTTGCCTAGAAACCGGCGGCCCCTGCACCTACACCGGTGACAGCATGGCCGAGAGTCACAAGGGGCAGAACATCAGCCGCAGTGATTTTAATGCCTTGGTTGAAGATCTGATTGCTGCAATGGATGAACAGCGTGTTCCGGTGCCGGTGCAAAATCGGCTGATCGCACGGCTGGCACCGATGCGCGGCGAGATCATCGAGAAGTAAGGGATTCAATCCATGTTTTAAGCCAGACCTGTCTTGGGCTTTCGTCAGACGCTGGGAACGACCCGCTGCGCCTGTAAGTCTACCTGTATCTACTCATTGGCAAGGTACAGCGCAATGGATAAGACAATCACCGTGGATCAGCTGGCTACCACCGACCTTGGACCATTCAACGAGATATGGCTCGGTGGGACTCATACTCAGCTATGCCTATGGCGTGGTGCCCAGGTTTTCACCCACGAAATGCTCAGCGAGGGCACCCACGATCAGAATGTCCAGCGCCTGTGCTTGCAGTTGGTCGACCCTGAGGATCAGGCCGCAGTGGCCAGCGTTGAGCTGATCGCCCGCGAACGTCTGAACAAGATGGGGAAGGAGGGCGAGTTTTATCCGGCTGAGGAAGCGGACACCCATCAATAGTCGCTCTGCAAGCTCGGCGTCATTAAATGTTACTGCGCACGTTCGTCCGGCAGGCGCTTCCTGCGACCGGTGAGCATGGATAACGGCAAGTTGTCGCGTACCTGGATACTTTCAAAAACGGCTGCCAGCACATGCACACACACCAGACCGAGCAGCGTGTTGGCGGCGGTTTCGTGCAGTTGCAGCGGCCAATCGGCGCCCCAGAGGGCATCGACTTCCTGCATCAGGAAGCCGCTGATCCCGATAATCAGCAATGCCAGCAACATCGACAGCATCACCAGCGCGCCAATCGGCGAATGGCCCAGGCGGTGTTGTGGCCGACCGTTGAGCAACGAGCGCACGTGAGCACCCAGACGTTCTGGCGTGGGCCAGAAGTCCGCCCACCGTGCGCTGCGTGGTCCGACAAATCCCCAAACCGTTCGTACCAGCAGCCAGGCCATGGCGTAATAGCCCAGCCAGACGTGCCAGTCGTCGCCTGCTTCGTTGAAGAAGTAGTTGGCGACAAAGACCCCGGCGATAGACAGATGAAACAGTCTCACCAACGGGTCCCACAGGCGTAAGGATTCGCCTGGCATCAGCCTTTGATCTCGGTCTTCACGGCTTTGCCGGTGACCGGGTCATGGTAGATTTCGACCTTGCGCTTGTCCTTGTCGAAGCCGTAGATCTCGTAGCAGTTGCCATCGGTCACCTTGAACTTGCTGATCTCGTAGCCTTCGGCCTTGAGCTTGTCCTGGAAGGCTTTTTCGTCTTGCCATTGCGAACGCTCCGCGGTGGTGCATTGCGGACCGGCGACAGCCAGGGGGCTGGCGATAATCAGGGACAACAGGAGAATTTTGCGCATGGAAAAGCTCTCAGTGGAGGTGGGAAGTTGAACAGTGCGAAACCAACCTTAGGGTAGCCTTAGTTGGCAACCAGCCGTAACATTTTTGCTGAAATGCGGCCTCGACCTGTTGCAACAACTGCGCGCCGAGCAGCACGATTTACCGGTGCTGGTCCTCACCGCCCGCGACGGCACCGCCGAACGCATCGCTGGGCTCGACGCTGGCGCCGACGACTATCTGGTGAAACCCTTCGACGTCGAAGAACTCAAGGCCCGCGTGCGCGCCTTGCTGCGCCGCAGCCAGGGCCGCGCGCAACCGATGCTTGAACACGCCGGCGTCGGCCTTGACCCGGCCACTCAGCAGGTGCGCTACCAGGATGCGGACGTCATCGTCACCCCCATGGAATACCAACTGCTTCACCAGCTAATGGTGCGCCCCGGCAAAGTGGTGACCCGCGAGCGTCTGTCCCGCGCGTTGTACGGGACCAATGCCCTCAATTTTTCTCCACCAGGGAGCGAGGTGGCTGTGGTGGTGCGCAAGGACGAGGCGGGCAGGGTCTGCTTGAGGGTTGAAGACGCCGGCCCGGGGATCGATGAAGGGGAAATCGCAAGGCTGTTCGAGCGCTTTTACAGTCGCGGCAATGCCAATGGCGCGGGCCTGGGATTGGCCATCGTGCAGATGGTGACAAACAAGATTGGCTGCACGTTACGCCTTTACAACCTGGCGGGCGGTGGCGTTTGTGCGGAACTGGCAATTTAGTGAACTTTTACCCTGCGAATTTCTCCACTGCTCAGAGGTTGTGCAAGACATGACGCTCGGATGAATCTTGCGAAAAAAATCCCCCTGGCAGAGCCTCAAATGACAGTAAACCCGTCACAACCCAAGCCCTCTTTGCGCCGTGCCATCACGGGGCCGATGCTGTTTCTGTTCATCCTGGGCGATGTACTGGGCGCTGGCGTTTATGCCCTTGCGGGTACCATCGCCGGAGAGGTAGGCGGGGCGATCTGGGTGCCGTTGTTGATCGCGTTGTTCTTCGCCATGTTGACGGCAGGTTCGTACGCCGAACTGGTCTCGAAATATCCTCACGCGGGCGCGGCGTCGGTGTTTGCCGAAAAGGCTTTTAAATCACCGCTGATATCGTTCCTGGTCGGTTTTTGCATGCTTGCCGCCGCGGTGACCAGCGCTGCCGGTCTCTCGCTGGCCTTCGCGGGGGACTATCTTGGCGCATTCATCCAGGTATCACCCCACGTTGCTGCGCTGATCTTTTTGTTGCTCATTGCCCTCCTGAATGCACGAGGGATCAAAGAATCTCTGGGGGCGAATCTGCTGATGACCGTGGTCGAGCTGTCAGGGCTAATATTGGTCATCGTTGCTGCGGGTTACTTTTTCAGTTCGGGCGAGGCTGAACTGGCAAGGGCGCTGGAGTTCAAGCCTGGGGTCAGTCCGATGCTGGCGGTATTGGGCGCGGCGTTGCTCGCGTTCTATTCGTTCGTCGGTTTTGAGACGTCCGCCAATCTCGCGGAAGAGATCAAGGATGTTCGCAAGGTATACCCACGGGCCTTGTTCGCGGCGCTGATTACCGCAGGGGTGGTTTACATGGCTGTTGGGGTCGCCGCGTCCTCAGTGTTGCCAACGGAGAAACTGCTTGCCACATCGGCCCCATTACTTGAAGTGGTTCGGGCTTCCGGGCTCGACATTTCGCCGCGCCTGTTCGCCTTTATCGCGCTCATCGCGGTGGCCAACGGAGCGCTGCTGACCATGATCATGGCCAGTCGACTCACTTATGGGATGGCCAATCTGGGGTTGTTGCCAGATGTCCTGGGACGGGTCCTGCCGCATAGGCGCACGCCCTGGGCGGCCATTATTGCCACAACGCTCGTAGCCATCGCACTGACGCTGACAGGAACGTTGGCGACCTTGGCGCAAACCGTGGTGCTGCTTTTACTGTTCGTGTTTCTCAGCACCAACATGGCCGTGCTGGTGTTACGCAAGGACAATGTTGCGGAAGAACATTTTCAGGTTCCCACCTGGGTACCCTGGCTGGCGATCCTGTCTTGCCTCGTATTGCTGAGTCAGCAAGACATCGGTACGTGGCTGCGAGGCGGGGCACTTATCCTGGTGGGGATGCTGCTGTATGTCTTTGCCCGAATGGCTGTGCCGGCTGTTGTAAAACCACACTAGACAACGGCCGCACCGCAAGCAGACGCGCCTAATGCAGGAGTGGATCACCTACACCGATTGCGGACGAGGCTCCGATATACGCGCTCTTGGCCACAGCAGCGCGGCCAGGCCAATGGCATAGACCACTGCAAACAACACGTAGGCGATTCGGCTGGAAAACAGCTGTGGCGTCTCTGTTGGCAGTGGCGATACACCGAGCCCGAACAGAATAACGAAGGTGATAAGCCCGCCGCCGAATATCTTGCCAGTGGCGTTGCCGATGGAGGCTTTGCCGCCAAACAGCAGGCTTACCAGCAACAGGATCAGCGCCACCAGCCACAGGGTTGGGCGCAGTTCAAACAGCGTGAAGGCCACGGACGCCGCCATTCCGCCTAGCAGGTTGACCAGCACCAGGCCAAGGGCTGTGCGGCTGCTCATGCCCAGGGAAAACTGGCTAAGCAACGAGGCCACCGTGATCGGGACGACGATCGCCGTGGCCAGCCTTGGGTCGCTCAGGCACAGGGCAACCATGGTCAGCAGAATTGTCGCGCTGGCCATGGCCTGGCGAATCACCAGCGTCTGCTCGTGCGGCTGGGCGGCTGCCTGCTTGGCATGTTCACCAGCAGGGTCGGGCAGCAGCGCATGGGCGCCCCAGGCCAGCAGCAAACCCAGGCCGACCGCCTTGACCAGTACCAGCACAATGGACTCGCCCAGATCGCTCTGCGCGATATCGAGCATCGGCACCACAATGGCGATCACCAGCATCAGCGCTGGTCCCGCGCCGCCAGGTTGCCGGCCTTGCGCGGTAAAACAGGCGAGATAAAACAGCCAAAGCAGCGGCAGCAATATCCATGGCCGCTCACCGAGCATACCCGTCACACCCACCAGCAGCGCGCCGGTGAGCATACTTACCAGCAACGTAATCAACCCTTGAGACAGCGCTGGCACGCGGCGGCTGGCCAAGAGGAACTGGATGGCGAACAAGGGCGCGAGAAACGGCAGGACGTCGCCCAGGACCAGACCCGCGCACAAGCCCACGGTCACTGCCAGGGCGACACGCAGTCCCTGGCGTTTGATCCGCAGGAGCTCGACTTCGGCCTGCCCGTCAATTGACATACTTCAGCCAGGCGCCCAGGCGTGTCATGAATGCCCCCAGTGCGTTAGTCATGGGGTTGTCATCGGTATAGATCACCACGCTCACCTGCGAGCCGTAACGCGGGCCGATCGGGTGCGGTTCCTCCACTATCAGGCGTACCGGAAAGCGCTGCGGGTCGCGCACCCAACCACTCTGGTTGCGCACCGAGGGCAGGGCCGAGTTGCTGCTGCCCTGTTGCGCGACACCCCAGCCGACGCTTTCAACACGGCCTTTGAACACACGGCCCGGCAATACATCGAACACCAGTTCCGCCGGATCGTCGGCCTGCACATGTTCCAGGCTGTTCTCCTTGAACGCGGCAGACACCCATACCGTGCCCCTGTCGATGAAGGTCAGTGCCGGTTGGCCGGCGCTGACGACCTGACCGACGGCGAGCTGGAGATGGGTGATCACGCCGTCGGCGGGTGCGATGACTTCGGTGCGCACCAGATCGAGCCGGGCTTTTTCCAGCGCGGCCAGGGCTTGCTTGAACTGCGGATTGTCGTTGCCTTTGGGCCCCAGTTGCTGGCGCGCCCGTTCCAGGTCGGCCTGGGCCTTGCTCACGGCCGCCTCGGCGGAGCCCAGCGAGGCTTTCGCTTCATCCTGGCGGGCCGGGGCGAACACCCCACGCTCCACCAGTTGGTTCACCCGTCGGGCTTGCTCGCGAATGTTGTCGCGCTGCGCTCGCGCCGACACCAGCTGCGCCTGGGCGGCATCCACCGAGGCGGTGCTGGCACCCACTGCCTGGCCGGCTTCCTCCAGCCGTGCCTCAGCCTCGCTGACGACAAGTCTGTAGGGCTGCGGGTCGATACGAAACAGCACCTGGCCGGTCTTCACCCGGGCATTGTCGAGCACCGTAATTTCTGTCACACGGCCACCCACCTCGGCGGCCATTTCCACCACATAGGCTTGCACCACGGCTTGCGACGTCGAGGGCGTGCGGCGCTCCATGAAAATCGAGAGGGTGAACAGCACCGCGATCAACACTGCAACGCCCAGGGCAATGCGCCTTAGCGGATTGGCTGGCGCAGGCTTTTCAGGAAGCGGTTCGGTTTGTAACTCAGGCTCGACGGAACTGGGCGAATCGGGCATATCGGCACCTGCAAGTCATGGCCATCCAAAAAACAGCTGACAGAGCGCCGGGGGCGGCGACCCTGGCATCGGATCAGACCGCGTCGGCAGCGGTATTGACCCGTGCGGTGCGGATAAACAACGCGCGCAATTTCTCCCAGAAATTGCCCCCCAAGACGAAGAAGCTGCCGATCAACAGGACATCGCCAAGCAGTTGCAACGCCCAGCTGTTGGGGCGAAAGCCGGGCGCGAAGGCATCGATATAAGGTTCAAGAAAAGAGCACAGCAACGGCAGGCAGAACATCACCAGGCCAATACGGTGGCGGGTGACGCTGACCTCCTGCTCGGCACTGGGTACAAGGCCCGACACATAACCGAACACCTTCTGCTTGAGCTCTTGAAAACCTGCCTTGCCCATCACCGCGATGACCAGCAGCAACAGCACCTTGTTGATGATGAACAGCGCGCCGGTGATCGCCGCGATGGTGGAGCGGGGTACATCCGCAGCCGCCGCCAGCGGCACCAGCAACCATAACGCGAGCATCAGGCAAAGAATCGCGATGCCTGCCTTGAAGCGCCATTTCGCGGACTTTGATGTGATCGGAGGCTGTACCGTGCTCATGCTGCCTTACCTTTCTTTGAGTTGTATGGCTTATGGTCTGGAGCGAAACTGAGCTTAGCAGCTGGATTGTCAACGCATTCTGCGCTGCCGGTATTTTCTGCGCAGGGGCCGAATCTGTTCATGCGTGAGATACAGCTCAACCTCACATCCGATGCTGCTCCAGCAGAAAGTCCACAAACACCCGTACCCGCGCCGGCATCGCCGCCCCCCCCACGAAGACTGCATGGATCGGCTCCCGGTCTCCGGGGTTCCAGTCATCCAGCAGCGATACCAGATCGCCGCGTTGCAGATCCTCGGCCACGCTGAACTCGCCGATACGGGCGATGCCAGCGCCTAACCGTGCGAACTGTGCCAGCGCCTCACCACTGCTACATTCGATGTTGCCGCTGACCTTCAGGGAAAACTCTTTGCCGTCGCGGGTGAAGGGCCAGTTGGGTTCGGCGCGACGGAAGTTGAAGCGCAGGCAGTTGTGCCGCAGCAGGTCTTCCGGTACCTCGGGGGTGCCGTGTCGTTGCAGATACTCGGGAGAAGCCACCACCACCTGGCCGGTGTCGCCGATCCTGCGCGCGGTCAGCGGGCTGTCGGGCAGGTGGCCAAACCGCACCGCCACATCGGCCTGGCCGCCGAGAATGTCGACCACTTCGTCGCCAAGGGTGAGGTCGACGACGATGTTCGGGTAGCGGGCGCTGAATGCGGCCACCAGAGGAACGATGGTCTGCCGCCCATGGCCGAGGGCGGCACTGACCCGCAAACGGCCCTTGGGCACGCCCTGGTCGGCGATGGCCTCTTCGACCTCGGCCATGTCGGCAAGGATACGCCGGGCTGCGCGCAGGTAAGCCTCGCCTTCGGCGGTGAAGGTGATCGAGCGGGTGGTGCGCAACAGCAGGCGGGTGCCGAGCCGTTGTTCGGTTCGCGCGATGATCCGACTGACTGCCGAGGGCGTCAGCCCCAGTGCACGAGCGGCAGCGGACAAGCTGCCTTCCTGCGCCACCGTGGCGAACATAGCCATTTCACCTGATCTGCCGTTGAAGTCCATTTGTGCTCCGTACGCAAAGGTGCTTGCCAGAAATGCTATCTACCGCTTGCAAAGGCCGAATCGTAGCATTTGCGGCATAGATAAGGAGGCTTCCCATGCGTATCAATCCACCGCTTGTCGCACTCGCCATTGGTGCCTTTGGCATCGGCGTTACCGAGTTCGCCCCCATGGGCATGTTGCCGGGCATCGCCGCGGATCTCGGCGTTTCCATTCCCGCCGCGGGTCTGTTGGTCAGTGCCTACGCCCTGGGCGTGCTGCTCGGCGCGCCGCTGATGACCTTGACCACCGGCAGAATTCCCCGACGCTATCTGCTGATCGGACTCATGGCGATTTTCACCCTGGGTAACCTGATGTCAGCGCTGGCGACCGATTACTACAGCCTGATGGTCGCCAGGGTGGTGACCTCACTGAACCACGGTGCGTTTTTTGGCGTCGGCTCCATCGTCGCCGCCAGCGTGGTCGCCCCGGAAAAACGTGCCGGGGCGGTCGCGGCCATGTTCATGGGCCTGACCCTGGCGACCATCGGCGGTGTGCCGTTGGCGGCCTGGTTTGGCGATTTGTTTGGCTGGCGCACCGCGTTCTGGGGAATTACCGGATTGGGCGTAATGGCAATGGCTGCGTTGTGGTTCGCGCTGCCCAACCTGCCGGCGCCGCAAAGCAGCGGGGTGCTGGCGGAAATTCGGGTGCTGGGCCGTGGCCCGGTGCTCGGGGCGTTGGCCCTGACGGTAGTCGGCTCGGGCGCAATGTTCACCGTCTTCACCTACATCGCTCCGATCCTGACCAGCGAGACCCATGCCTCCAGTGCCTTTGTCACGGCCATGTTGGTGCTGTTCGGCGTGGGGCTGACGCTGGGCAATATGTGGGGCGGCAAGGCCGCGGATCGTTCGATAGACCGGACCCTGATCGTTTCCCTTAGCGTGCTGATTCTCGTCCTGCTGGCGTTCACGGTACTGATGCGCTGGCCGCTGCCGGCCGCGGTTGCCATCCTCATCTGGGGTGTCGCCAGTTTTGCCTTGGTACCGCCATTGCAAATGCGCGTTATGGAAGCCGCCAAGGACGCGCCCAACCTGGCCTCGGCAGTGAATATCGGCGCCTTCAACTTCGGCAACGCGATTGGTGCGGCGCTGGGCGGCGCGGTGATCAACGCGGGGTTGGGTTACCCGGCGATTTCCCTGGCCGGCGCGGCAATGGCGGGTCTGGGGCTGCTGATGGTGCTGGCTTTTGCCTGGCGTGCCCGAGGGGTTGCGGCTGCGGCGTTGTGAAGGTGGCGCGATTAGCGGGCTCGGCTGGCTGAAATCCTCCGTGGCCGCGCGAAGCAGGCACGTTGGGACTATGCTCATTGCCACTACCGTCGTTGCACGGGTTTCAGTCGCCGCCAAGGAAAGGAGTCTGTACGTGTCTGATACTTCATGCCCGGTTCCATTATTGAAATGGCCCTTGATCCACAGCGTCCTTTGGCGCCTCGCCGGTTGCGTGACCGGGCTGGCGATGCTTGCCGCCCATCCAGCCCAAGCGGCCGACGGCGGTGTCGCCGGCGGCTCTACCGCAAGCTATAGCATTGCCTTCAGCAATTCATACGCAGGCAGCGATTTTCGCAAGGTGATGGTGCGCAACTGGCAGGAAATTGCGTCCCAGGCGCAAAAGGACGGCTTGATCCGCGAGGCTCCGGTGGTCAGCGCCAACAACTCGGCGTCGGAACAAGCGGCCCATATCCAGGACATGATCGTCAATGGCGTGAACGCCATCGTCATCCTGGCCGCGTCCGACACGGCGCTGAACGGGGTGATCCGCGATGCGTGCAATGCCGGCATCGTGGTGGTGGTCATGGCCAGCCTGGTCAGCGAAAGTTGCGTCTATACCGTGGATTACAACTGGTCCGCCATGGGCCGCGTGGAGATGGATTACATCGCCGAGCGCCTCAAGGGGAACGGAACGCTGCTGGAGATCCGCGGCATTGCCGGCGATGCCACCGATAAAAACATCAGCGACGGCATTCGCAAGGCCGCCAGCGACTATCCGGGCCTGAAGTTCGCCAAGACCGTGTATGGGAACTGGACGGCTTCCGTCGCCCGCAAAGAGGTGGCGCTGGCGCTGCCGTCGCTGCCGAGTATCGATGCCGTGGCGACTCAAGGAGGCGACGGTTATGGCGCGGCCATGGCGTTCAAGGCGGCGGGGCGGCCTTTGCCGATCATCGTGATGGGCAATCGTCAGGACGAACTCGCCCTGTGGAAACAGGAGCGCGATGCCAATGGCTACGAGACCGTCTCTGTTTCTGCCTCCCCCAGCGTTTCCCAGGTAGGTTTCTGGGTGGCGCAGCAGATTCTGGCGGGCAAGCAGGTGCCGAAGTTCGTCGAAGTGCCGCTGGTACGTATCGATGCGAAAGACCTGGACGCCTGGCTCGCGACCATGCCGGTGGGCGGCGCCGCCAATCCTTTCTACAGCCAGGCTTCAGTAGCCGCGATGATCGACGCGGCCAACAACAATACGGCGCCGCCAGCGACGCCTTTGCCGGAGGTTACGAAGCAGTAGTGGCGGGGGAGTGGAGAGGCGCAGCGCCATGGTGACATTCAAGCCCGTCACCGACAGGCCCATTGCCGTCAGGATCGGGCTGGCGGTCGCCGCGCTGGTGTTCCTGATGCTGGCGGTGTCGCTGGTGAACCTCTATGGCTTGCGAGGCATGGTCCGCGCGGTGGATTCCGCCAGCCATTCGGCGGAGATCCTGGCCTCGGTCAACGGCGCCACCGGGCGTGTGGAAAACTTCATCGCCACTCGCGATCCTGAGAGCCTGTCCCAGGCCGAAGGCATGGTGGCGACGGCGATCGCCGGCCTCAGCGCCATTCCGGCGGCCGAGGCGCAATCGCTCAAGGGCAGCCTGGAACGGCTCGCCGCGGCGATCACCGCCTTGCGCGCGGCGACCCTGACCATGGATGGCGAAACGGAGAACATGACCGCCCATTACGGGCGGATGCGCGAGGCGACGATTCTCGTCGAACAGGGCATCGCAGATGGCCTGAAGGGGCTCGATGCCCGCACCGCCGGCCACGAGGCGCGGGTGAGCGACATCGAAAGCGCCCACCGCATCCTGGATGTCCTGCGCAACGGCGAACGGATCATCACCGCCCATGTGGCCAAGATGTTGGTGACCCAGGATGCGGCGGCTGCCATCGCGGCGCGCAACGCCTGCGCGGCGCTCCTGCCGGTGATCGAGCAACTGCGCGAGGTGACGGGGGCGCCGCAGGAAACGGAGATCCTTGATCAGTTGGCGGCGGCGGTCGCTGCTGCCAGCGTCGCGGTAGAGCACCTTGGCGAGGCCCCCAGACGCCAGGGAGACGAAGCTTTGCGGCAGCTCGCCGCCGTCGGGGATGCGGCCGCGCGCCTCGAGGCGATGCTGGCTGACGCGGATGGGCTCGTCGGCCACGACGCAAGCGATATTCAGGCAGCGACCGGCTTGCTGCACAACGCCGCCGCGTTATCCAAGCGTTTCGCCGAGCGTGTCGCCACGCTGGAAGCGCAGACCTTGTCGTTTCGCCTGTCACCGTCGGCCGAAACCGCCCGCTCTGTCGGCCTGATTCTCGACGAGCTCTCCCGTCTCGCTCGGGTTCTGCCTTCGTCCGTCGGACTGCAAGCCAAGGCGACGCCCCTGACGGTCAGTGATCAGATTGCCGGCTACCGGGCGGCCTTTGCCAGGTTCCATCAGGCGAGCAATGCCTTGAGCGCGGCGCGCGACGAGGTTCGCAACGAGGCACGGAGCGCCGGCCTGTTGGTTGCGCGCTTTGCGGGTGAAGCGCGCTCCGACGCCTTGGTCCACAACGATCGCGGCATGCTTGCGACGATAGTTGCGGGCACCGTCGCCGTCCTGCTGGCCGGTGCCATCGCCTGGAGCACATCACGATTTGTCGCGCAGCCCATCGTGGCCCTGGCCTCGGTCATGCGCCGGCTTGCGGCCGGCGACCTGGACGCCGAGATTGCCAGCGCCGCACGCGGGGACGAGATTGGAATCATGACCCGCGCCGTACGGGTGTTCCAGGAGAATGCCCTGCGCATCCGGGTGCTGGAGGCCGAGGCCGAGGCCGAGCGACAGCAGGTCCAGGCCTCTTTGGAGCGAATGGTCGCCGAACGGACCGACACGTTGCACCAACAGACCGACATACTGGAGGCGCAGGCCGTCGAACTCATTCAGGCGCGCAACCAGGCCGAGACGGCCAACCAGGCAAAGAGCGATTTTGTCGCCACGGTCAGCCACGAACTGCGCACTCCCCTGACCCTCATCCTCGCTCCCCTGGAACAGCTCTCGGCGGCGGACACCCCGCCAGCGGACTGGCGTGTGCAGGTCGAACGTGCCCAACGCAACGCATTGCGCTTGATGAACCGGGTGAACGACATCCTCGACTTTTCCAAGGCCGAAGCTGGCAAGTTCGAGCTGTGTCCCTCGTCGGTTGATTTGAACAAGGCGGTGGGGGTGCTGGCCGAGGACGCCGCCATGGTCGCCGAGGGCAAAGGCTGCACCTTGACTTGCAGCATCGATCCCGCGCTCGGCACGGTGTTTCTGGACCCCCGGCACTTCGAGAAAATCCTCCTTAACCTGGTGAGCAATGCCATCAAGTTCACGCCCGGCGGTGGCACCGTACACCTGGCAGTGAAGCCGATCGAAGGCGAGCGATTTGAGTTAGCGGTGCAAGACTCGGGAATCGGCATAGAGCCGGACAAACTGCCGCTGTTGTTCCAGCGTTTTTCCCAGATCGACAACTCCGCCACGCGCCATTACAGCGGCACCGGCATCGGTCTCGCCCTGGTCAAGGACCTGGCCGAACTGATGGGCGGCGAAGTTGGCGTCAACAGCGAGCCTGGACGGGGTTCGCGCTTCTTTGTCCGGCTTCCGCTGGGGGCTGAGCAGAACACCCTGCCGACCGAAGCCAGCCATATGCTTGAGCGATCATCGGCGGGCACAACCAGTACGATGGAGCAGCGCCACCTGCGTTTTGACGATGGCCGCCAGGGCAGTCGCAACGACCTCGCTTCGACGCAAGGCGCAGACGACGAGCCGCATCCGGAACATGCCCTGCGATTCAGAGTGCTGGTGGTGGACGACAGCCCGGAAATGCTCAGTTATCTCAGCGAGCTTCTGCAGAACGACTACATCGTCGCCACCGCAACGGATGGAGAGCAGGCCTGGGCACTGCTGCAGCTTCGACCCATCGACGTGATCGTCTCGGATGTGATGATGCCCAAGCTCGACGGTTTCGGCCTGACCGCCAGGATCAAAGCCAGCGCCGGTTTTGCCCATCTGCCGGTAATCCTGGTGACCGCCCGCGGCGGTAGCGAGGCCTGTATCTCCGGGCTGGAAAGTGGCGCCGACGACTATATCGCCAAACCCTTCTCGCCGCTGGAGCTCAAGGCTCGCGTACGCGCGGCGCTGCGCATGAGCCAGGTGCAAAGCGAACTGCAGGCAAAATCCCGCCAGGCGGGCATGGCCGAAATCGCCACGACTGTGCTGCACAACGTCGGTAACGTCCTCAACAGCGTGAACGTATCGGCAGAACTGGTCAGCAGCCAGATGCGCACCTCCAAGGCCCAGGGGCTGGGCAAAGTGGCGCGGCTGATGAACGAACACGTCCACGACCTGAGCGATTTTCTGACCACGGACAACAAGGGAAGGATGCTGCCCGATTACCTGCTCAAGCTGGCGCAAGTGGTGACGGAAGAGCAGCAGGGCATCATCGAAGAGCTCGGGCAACTCATCAAAGGCATCGACCACATCAAAACCATCGTCGCTGCCCAGCAGTCCTATGCCGTTGCTGTCAGCGTCGTCGAGACAGTACCGGTCTCGGAGCTGATCGATGATGCCTTGCGCATGAGTGCCGGATCACTGGCACGCAAGGAGGTGACGGTGGTCAAGGACATTGCCGACTTGCCTCTGCTGTCGCTGGACCGGCACCGGGTGCTGCTGATTCTGGTGAACCTGATCCGCAACGCCAGGCAGGCGCTGGATGGCGTGAACGATTGCAGCTCCTGTATCACGTTCTGCGCGTCCCTTGTCGACGGATCAGCATTGCGTATCACGGTGGCCGACAACGGCAACGGGATTGCGCCAGAGCACCTGGCGCGGATCTTTTCCCATGGCTTCACCACTCGCAAGGACGGCCACGGTTTCGGCCTGCACAGTTGCGCGCTCGCCGCGCAGGAAATGGGCGGCAGCTTGACCGTGCACAGCGACGGGGCAGGGCAGGGCGCGACCTTTATCCTTGATATTCCCGTTGATGCTGCGCTGAGCAAACGCTAGGCATCCCCCTTGGCCTCCAGCCCACGGTAATAATCAATCTTGGCTTGCGGTGCAAAATCTATTGTCGCCAGAGTGGTTGCGGCCGGAAGTGATCCTGGAGGAAGCGCAGAAATTTGAGCGTTCTTGCGGGCAGCCCTTCGCGTTGATGCGTCAGCGCAACAATATTGGCCTCTGGAAGTTTCCAACCCGGCAGTAGTCGTATCAACGTCCCCTCCGCCAGCGCATCGGCAACGTCCCATTCAGAACGCATGATGATGCCGTTCCCTTCGCAAGCCCATTGCCGAATAACACTTCCATCGTTGCAGCTCAACGCTGGGCGGATTCGCACGTTGTGTGTTTTACCCGCGCGCGTGAAATGCCAGAGCGTGACGTCTTCGTTGTTTTCCCGCAATGCAATGCAAGGCAGGGTAGCCAGCTGGTCGGGATGTTCCGGCAGCCCGTGCTGTTCAATAAAGTCCGGTGAGGCGCATACGTAGCGACGGTTGGGGGCAATGGGATGGCCCACCAGATTGGAGGTGCGCAGTTCCCCAATATGGATAACCACATCAAATCGGTCAGTCGCTTCGACCATAGGCTGTTCCGACAGACTCAATGCTATCTCTACATCTGGATGCAGGCGCTGGAAAGCTGCCACGACGGGTGCCACGTGCAGTCGCCCAAATCCGAATGGTGCGTTGATTTTCAACTTGCCGACGAAGCCACTACGCCGCTCTTGCAAATCCGCCAGTAGGGAATCGAACTGCTCGACCAGCTCGGCTCCACGCAGGCACAAGAACTCGCCCTCATCGGTAAAGCGCAGCTGCCGGGCTGACCGATCCAGCAATCGAATCGACAGTTTTTTCTCCATTTGCTGAAGTCGCTGGGTCACCGCCGAAGGCGTCAGACCCAGCTTGCGTGACGCGGCCAACAAGCTCTCGCTTTCCCGGACGACCAAGAGAAAGCGGAGATCAACTGTCTCGTTCATTAAGAATCACTGAATATTAGAATTAGAAGGTTTAAATTTTAATCTGAAACTGGAGGCTTAGAATAGCGCTATTCCAGGAGACCAGACATGTCAGCATTCACTCATATCGAAACCCCCGCCTTATTGCTGGAGCGCGATCAACTCGATGCGAACATCCAGCGGATGCGCCAAAAGCTGGCAGCATTCAACGTGGACTTACGGCCACACGTGAAGACCAATAAATCGTTGGAAGTCACCGAGCGATTGTTTGCAGGCGGGCGCGGCCCGATCACCGTTTCAACCCTGCGGGAGGCCGATTTCTTTTTCGAGGCCGGGTTCACCGACATCTTGTATGGCGTCGGCATTGCGCCCAACAAATTCGCTCATGCCGCTGCATTGATCGGTAAAGGCGCACAGCTCAAGCTGGTACTCGACAATCTGGACACCGCCAGGTTACTGGCCGAATTCGCCGAATCGTCGGGTCATGTTTTTGATGTTTTGTTGGAAATCGATTGCGACGGTCACCGTTCCGGTCTTGGCCCGCAATCACCGCTGCTGGTGGAAATCGCGCGGCTGCTGAGCGCCAATGGCGTCAGGGTCAGCGGCCTGATGACACATGCCGGCAAGTCTTACGACAGTCAGTCAATCGCTGAAATCGAAGCCAGCGCCCGGCATGAACGCGCGGCGATTATCGATGCCAGCCAAATGCTGACGAATGCAGGCTTCGACCTGTCGATCATCAGTGTCGGCTCGACACCCACGGCACTTTTTACCGAGGATTTATCCGGGGTGACAGAAGTACGCGCGGGTGTATTCGCCTTTTTCGATCTGGT
The DNA here is from genome assembly GCF_051132085.1 of Pseudomonas sp. R1-15. Lineage (NCBI taxonomy): Bacteria > Pseudomonadati > Pseudomonadota > Gammaproteobacteria > Pseudomonadales > Pseudomonadaceae > Pseudomonas > Pseudomonas sp. R1-15. The sequence goes on from NZ_CP071660.1 coordinate 2,418,005, forward strand.
CATGGCGGGCTTGGGCGTTTGTCAGGTGCAGGATATCGCCGTCTCGGTTCTGACGACTGTAATCGGTCATCAAATTGAAAAAGGCTGGATCATTACGGATGCGGGATGGATGGCACTTTCCCGTGATCGTGGTACCGCCAGACAGGCGGTCGATCAGGGCTATGGCATCGTCTGTGACGCCAGCGGCCAGCCCATCGGCGACCTGATCGTCAGCGCCACCAATCAGGAGCACGGGATCATTTCATCGCGGGCCGGGAAGCTTGAAGCCTCAAGCTTGCTGCCCTTGGGCACGCTGCTGCGGATCCTGCCGAACCACGCCTGTGCCACCTCAGCGCAGCACGCGGGTTATCACGTTTTCAGCGAGGGGCGCAGTGTGGGGTACTGGCCACGCATCGCGGGTTGGTAATTCATTCAGCTGAACACAAACTTTGATCAATCAAGGAGAGGCCAATGAAGTTGATTACAGCAGAGAAGCTGCCTGTACCCGGTGGGCATTACTCACATGGGGTCATGGCAGGAAAACTTCTTTTCATTTCTGGCCAGTTGCCGTTTCCGCCTGATGCACAAGAGTTCCCCGATGGCGTAGAAGCCCAGGCTATTCAGGCAATGGCAAATGTAGAAGCGGTGCTTCAGGCAGCGGGTGCTTCGCTTAGTCACTTGGTCAACGTGCAAATATACATCGTTGATGTTGCTGACTGGCCGACCGTGAATCTTGCGTATTCAACGCTGATGGGGCCGCATCGTCCCGCAAGAGCGATCATTCCGTGTGGTCCACTCCATCACGGGGCTTTGGTGGAAATTTCAGCAGTGGCTGAAGTTTAAATACTTTTCAAGAAGGGCAGTTGTTATGAATTCGATTGAAAACAATCTTCAGCAAACTCCGGTGAAACTCGTTCTGTTCGATTTGCTCACCGCTCTGCTGGACTCATGGACGCTATGGAATTGCGTGGCAGGCTCCGATGAAATGGGCCGCACCTGGCGTATGGCTTACTTGAAGGCGACTTACGGCTGTGGTGCTTACCGGCCTTATGAAACGTTAGTCGAAGAGGCTGCGATCAGTGTCGGACTAGGCAAGGAGGCCGCGCAGAATCTGGAGGCACGCTGGACGCAGTTACAACCTTGGCCTGAGGCCAAACGCGTGCTCACCGAGTTGGCGCCTCACTACAAGCTCGGTGTGGTGACCAACTGTTCGGAGCGGTTGGGGCGCATCGCAGCGGATCTTCTGGGAGTGCCATTTGACGTCATTGTCACTTCTGAACAGGCCGGCTTCTACAAACCCGATGCGGAACCCTACAGGCTCGCCCTGCAAATAGCAGGGGTAGAGCCCGCTCACGCCGTATTCGTGGCGGGCTCTGCTTACGATCTGTTTGGCACGCAGAAAGTTGGCTTGCCAACCTTTTGGCATAACAGAGTAGGACTCGATGCGCCCGCAGGTGCGCCTGATCCCTTAATCATGCGTCCGACATTGGATAGCCTGGTTGAGGATATTAAAAATCTGAGCGGCAAATAAACGTGATGCTGCTCATCGCCGTCATTCTCTGCAGTCCCGATAGAGGGGGCGCTTACAGTGGCGTCTCCACAGGACAGCACGTTGAACCTGCCGCGAACACACGCGACCCATAAGTTCAGTTATTTCTCTTCTTACTTAAAACAAATTCTTCCATCAAAGGAAGGTGTATGTAACGGGTGCTGTGGTCCGAGGACCTCGCACGTGTCCAAAACGAGGTTCCGCCATGTCTGCTGAAACCCAAATCCGCAAACCGTTCTACAAGATTCTGTATCTCCAAGTCCTGTTCGCGATCGCAATCGGCATCCTGATTGGCCACTTCTATCCGGAAACCGGTACCACGTTAAAACCGCTCGGTGATGGTTTTATCAAGCTGATCAAAATGATCATTGCCCCCATCATCTTTTGTACCGTAGTCACCGGCATCGCAGGCATGCAAAACATGAAAGCGGTGGGAAAGACCGGTGGCTATGCGCTTCTATACTTCGAGATTGTTTCGACAATCGCCCTGTTGATCGGGCTGGCTGTGGTGAACTTCGTGCAGCCGGGCGCTGGAATGCATATCGATCCGTCCACGCTCGATGCGTCGGGTATTGCTGCGTACGCTGCCGCAGGCAAAGAGCAGAGCACCATTCAGTTCCTCCTGCATATTATCCCCAACACGATTGTTGGCGCGTTTGCTGAGGGTGAGATTCTGCAGGTGCTGTTCTTCTCTGTACTGTTTGGCTACGCACTGCATCGCATCGGTGATTATGGGCGTCGGGTGTTCGAGTTCATCGAGAGCATCTCCCAGGTGTTGTTCAGCATCATGGGTGTGGTCATGAAAGTCGCGCCCATCGGTGCGCTGGGTGCGATGGCCTTCACTATCGGTAAGTACGGTGTCGGTTCTTTAGTCCAGTTGGGCTATCTGATGCTGTGTTTTTACTTCACCTGCGTGGTCTTCGTACTGGGGATATTGGGATCGATAGCGCGCCTGCATGGGTTCAGCATTTTCAAGTTCATCAAGTACATTCGCGAAGAGCTCCTGATCGTCCTGGGCACTTCGTCGTCCGAGACCGCGTTACCACTCATGATCGTCAAGATGCAGAAGCTCGGCGCGCATAAGTCCGTCGTGGGCCTGGTCGTCCCGACCGGTTATTCCTTCAACCTTGATGGCACTTCCATTTACCTCACCATGGCGGCGATTTTCCTCGCCCAAGCCACCGATACGCCCATGGACATTACGCACCAGATTACGTTGTTGCTGGTCTTGCTAGTCACATCAAAGGGGGCGGCGGGTGTAACGGGCAGTGGCTTCATCGTCTTGGCGGCGACGCTGTCGTCAGTAGGGCATGTGCCCGTTGCTGCGCTGGCCTTGATTCTGGGGATAGACCGTTTCATGTCTGAAGCGCGGGCATTGACCAATCTGATCGGTAATGGGGTGGCGACAATCGTGGTTGCCAAGTGGTGTGGGCAGTTGGACGAAAAGGTGCTTCAAAAGAGGCTGGAAGAGGGCCCTGGAGTGGCGGCTGTCGGTTCGTCGGCAACGCCAGTCGCCTAAGAATCGCAGGGCTGAGGTTGTAAAAAAAGGACCGCTTTAAAGGGGGACAGCATCGTCCTGCAGCCCGGGCGTGATTTCAATGAGTAGGCTATGGTTCAAGCGGGCGCGTGTCTCGACGTGCGTGAATAGCAAATCAAAATAAGGATAGGTTATGCACTCATCCGCTATTTTTGGTGTGGCTGCGGCTGGTCGCTCGCTGCTTCTCTCCCTCGGTCTGCTCGCTGCGGGTATCAACGCGGGCGCATGGGCTGAGGATTATCCCCACGCCCAGGAACCGATTGGCACCGTGGAGCAGATCTATGACGGCGCCATGCTCCCCGATCTGGCGGTCAGTACGTACCGCAACATCGACCGGCTGTTCCCTACCCACAGGATCAAAGCCGGGGATCACCCGTATGCGCTGCCGAAATCAGACAAACAGTTGCCCAACGTTCGCTTCACTGTCGGGGACAAAAAGTACGACCTGTATGACTTCGTCGCGCTGGACAGCATTACGGCGATGCTTGTGCTCAAGGACGGCAAGATCGTGTTCGAGACCTACCAGCGAGGCAACACCGAGAAAACCCGATGGATGTCGATGTCGATAGCCAAGTCCATCACCTCTACGCTGGCGGCTGCAGCGATCAAGGACGGCCTTATCAAGAGTCTTGATGCGCAAGTGGTGGATTACGTTCCCGAGCTCAAGGGCAGCGCCTACGAAGGCGTGACCGTGCGCAACGTGCTGATGATGTCTTCGGGCGTGAAGTGGAACGAGACCTACACCGATCCGGCGTCCGATCGTCGCGCGCTACTCAAAGCGCAGATATCGCAGAAACCGCGTTCGACCATGGCCTTGATGGCAAGTTTGCCGCGAGCAGCCGAGCCCGGCACGGCCAACACTTACAGCACTGGCGAAACGCAGGTACTCGGCGAGATCGTCCGTGGCGCTGTGAAGATGCCGCTGGCCGATTATCTATCGCAGAAGATCTGGCAGCCGTTCGGTATGGAGAGTGATGCCCGGTGGTGGCTCGATTCGCCTGACGGCGTGGAAATCGGTGGCAGTGGTATCAGTGCCACGCTGCGCGATTATGGACGCTTCGGGCTGTTTTTCATGAACGGCGGCAAGATCAATGGCACCTCGATTCTGCCCGAAGGCTGGGTCAAGGAGGCGACGCTGCCGACCACCCTCAAAGGCGGCAAGTCCCTGGACTACGGTTATATGTGGTGGACGGCGTGGACCGAGCCGTCGGTGAAAGACGGCGCCTATTCGGCGGTCGGAATCCAGGGCCAGAACATCTACGTCAACCCTGCCAATAACGTCGTGATTGTCACCTTCGGTGCCCAGCCCAAGCCGGTGGACAAAGAGCCGATCGACCCGATGGTATTCTTCGATGCCGTGGTGGCTGCGTTGAAGTAAATTCGCGCATCGAATGACGTTAAGCTTCGCGGCGCGGAAGAACAACTGCGGGGAGTAACGAAGAGCGGCCTGTTCCGTTGGATGACATCCCCGCGTCGAGTGCTAACTGCCTAAGACAAAACTATCCAGGCCTGCGTTTCACACTAGGGCGTCAGCCACTCCGATCAACTGAAAGAGGTCCTCCTCCAAGGGCTCGGCGAAGATGATGTTCAAGTCACGGTAACCGGAGTGATCCCCTGCCAGGCTCAACTCGAATCTGGCCCCGGACGCGTCGGCTTCGTAGTTCTTCAAGTAAGTCAGGTTCTTGGCCTCATTAAAAACCACGTCCAACGTGCCGTTGTAACCATTTCCCAATCGAGTAAAGCCCAAGACGGACAAGTCGATCGTGTCTTCACCCGCGGTATAGTCAATCAGGCGATCAGTGTGGTTTTCGGTGGCGGTACGGTAGCTGTCGCTCAATGCGTCGAAGCGGAACACATCGTTGTTGCCGCCACCCGCCAATAGGTCCCGACCATTTCCGCCAACCAGTACATCATTCCCCAGTGCGCCATTAAGGCGATCATCGCCTGCGAATCCTTCGATGATTTCGCCTCGAGCGTTGCCTTGTAAACGATCAGCCCCTTCGGTGCCCATCAGTCTGGCTTGTTGAAACAGGACGTTGGTTTCATTCAGCGTCTGGCCCAGGTTACCGTCGAAGGCCACTTCGAAGCGTTCCCCATCCGCGTTGGCCTCGAAACTCTTGAGGTAGGTCCGGGTCCCGCTTTCATTGACGCGTATCGCCAGCGTTCCGTCATATCCATTGCCCAGCCCGAGGAAGCCGAGGGAGGAGAGGTCGATCGTATCGGTGCTGGGGTCGAAGTCGGTGATTCGGTCGCTATGGGCCGTGGTTGCGGTTCGGTAGCTGTCTGCGGCTGACTGGTAACGGAACGTATCGGCCCCGGCGCCGCCCGTCAGCAGGTCACGACCTTGCTGGCCATCGAGCAGATCGTCACCGGCCCCGCCAGAGATCGCATCGTCGAACGAGGCGGTACCGAGCAGGAAGTCATCCTCGCGGCCACCGTCAAGGTGGTGATAGCCATCGTCGGGATTGCCAAAGCCGAGGTCCAGGCTACCGTCGGGGTTCAACTGGACCAAGGCGGCCAGATAACCGTCCGCGCTCGTCCCTTGGCTTCCGCCAATCAATAGCTTGCCGTTGGCCAGCAGGATCATGTCGGCGACTGCGAAAGGAGCGCTTTGCGAGCCCCAACTCACCTTACCCTGATCACCGAAACCGGTGTCGAGCGAGCCGTCGGCATTGAGGCGGATGACGCTCGCCACGCCGCCCGAGGCGCGCGCCAGCAGGATTTTGCCGTCATCCTGAATGACAAGGGCTTCTGGGTGAACATCCAGGGCGAGGCTGCCCCCGTTCGCAAAGCTGCTATCCAGAGTACCGTCCGGATTGAGGCGGGTCAGGGTATCTCGCCCGGTGACCAATACCTTCCCGTCTCCCTGCAGCGAAACGTCGATCGCGCTACCGGGGTGAATGCCCACGGACGCTGGCAGGTGCAGGACTCCAGCCTCGCCGAAAGACGAGACCAAGGTCCCCGTCGCGTCGAAGCGAGCGATATGAATTTCTCCAGAGGGATACCCGGCGCTTGCGAAAAAGCTGCCGTCGCGTTGTACGGAGAACGACGCTTGCTGGCCTAGATCTTCATTCCAGTAGAAAGGCACCGTCGCGGTGCCGCCATTCCCGAAACTGGTATCGAGGCTGCCGTCAGCCAAGGTACGGCTTACACCCGAAACCCAGGCATCGCCTACTTTCACGTAGAGCGCCGCCAGGTAGCCCCCTCCCGGCTGCACCGCAGCGTTACCACCGTCCTCGATATCGAGCGACACGGGGAGGAGGGACTTACCGTCTCCACTGAAGTTGCGATCCAGGCTACCGTCGGCATTGAACCGGACAAGGCTGCCGGTAAAGCCTGAATCTTCTTCGCCTCCTAATCCCAGGCGACTATAAGCGCCAAGCCAGATGGCACCGTCCGGATCGACCATGATGCCTGCGACGGTGTCCGAGCCCCATAAAGTCGTGATTACCATGCCGGTGTTCCGCGCAGCTGAAGCGGCGAGCGAAATGCTCTGACTCATGTCCATGCCTCCGGTAGCTATCTGGCGCCGAAAACTATAGACAGGGCTCAATCAGGTTGCCAGGTGAGCTGCGCAATTGGACGTACCCCGAAGCGGATCACCGGATGACGGCCAGCCTGTCCGTCAACCCGTCTTCATGACTGCATCTTCCCCTTGCGATTTCCAGGGGGCGGGCAACTTCTATCATCCCCAGTCTGCCCAACCGCTTTGCTGAGATTCACTACGAGCAGGCCGACAATAGTCAGGCTTGCGCCTAGCAGAAATCCGAAGCTCGTTTGCTCTCCGAGCCACAGATAACCCATTAGTACGCCAAACAGCGGACTCATGAAGGCCAGCACTCCAAGACGAGCTGCGAAGTAGCGACGAAGCATCCAGAACCAGATCAAGTAGCTTGCCACTGACACGATTAATGTCTGGAAAACCAGGCTGGCCACTGCGCCGGTAGAGAAAGTCATCGAGCTTTGGCCTGCTACCAGGCTTAAAGGCAGCAGAAAGAGAAAGGCTCCTGCCAGTTGATAAAACAGGGTCTGGGTTGCCGGCGCTTCACTAAGGCGACTGGTACGCACCGCCACCGTCGTAAATCCCCAAGTAGCGCCCGCGCACAAGCCCAACAGGTCACCCAGAAGACTGTTTGAGTTGGTGATTTGAAGAGCTGTCCCGTCCCGTGGCATGAGGAAGGTGACGGCAATCCCTGCGAACGCCAGAGACATACCAGACCATTGAATCGCGCTAAGGCGCTCCTCCGGCAAGCGTAGATGCAGACCAATGGCGGCGAATAAGGGCGCTGTATAAAGGAAAACCGCCATATGTGAAGCACTTGTCCAGCGTAACCCTTGCGCGATAAACAGAAATTCGCTGGCGAACAGAACGGCCACGACCAACCCGGAGCGGCACCAGACACGTGGCAACCACATCTCCCGCATGATGCATTTTTCGATCAGCCAGACCAAGGCTGCAGCGACTCCCGAGCGAACGGCGACCTGCATGATGGGTGCCATGTCACCAGCAACCGCCTTCATTGCCACTTGCTGGGCACCCCAAATGAGGCACAGCACCACCATCACCGCCGTGGCAGCCCCGTCTACAGACTTCCTCACTTATTGGCACCTTTTATCGCTGATGATCTGGACAGCCATTTATTCCTCACTCGGTTGGGCAAACAGCCGACCACCTGCCGGATGATCGGCATTGGTTTTTCCTACGGAAATCGGAATTCGTTCTGCGCTGTGGCGAAATTCGATTGTGGGAAAGTACGCAAGCCGCTACAAATCATGTGTTTTCGATCTATAGAAGAGAAAAACTACCTCATGAGAGCTGACACGCCCCTCAGGGCTATCGCTTGCTTCGACGCGGTCATGCGCACTGGCAGCGTCAGCGTCGCTGCAAGCCAGTTTTTCGTAACGCCGGGAGCAGTCGGGCAACAGATTCGCAAACTGGAAGGTTGGCTAGGAACGCCACTGTTCGTACGCAGTGTGCGCAGGCTGCAACCAACGGCGGAAGCTCTGAGCTACTGGGAGCAGGTGAAGCCGGCTCTTCGCCAGCTGGAGACAGCCAACCTGGCTGTCCGGGGTCTTAGAGACAGGCAGGTACGGTTGAGTCTGCCGCCGGCGTTCGCCAAGTCCTGGTTCGCAAAGCGCATGCCGTTGTTCACCGAGCGCTATCCAGAAATGCAACTGCACCTGAGTGCATCTACCGATACCGTGGATTTTAACGACGCCGCCTGCGACCTGGCAGTGCGCCATTTCGATGGATATGCCAGTGACGTGCACGCAGAACTGCTCTTGCCGGACGAGGTAAGGGTCTACTGCAGCCCGGCCTACCGCGAACGGCTCCAGTTGCATGACCTTGATTGTTTGCCGGGAGCCACCTTGCTTTATACGACTTCTCATGCCCACTGGTCTCAATGGCTGTCATCGGTCGGCATGTCCCCTGATAACTTCTCCAGCAGCCTCAAATTCGATCAGTCCGAGTTGGCAATCGACGCGGCGCGGCGCGACCAAGGTTTGGTGCTCACCAGCCCTTGGCTGGTTGAGGACGACATGGAGCAAGGCCTTCTTGTACCTGTCGTTGACGCTGTACTGAAGACTGGCAAGGGCTATTATTTGGTGCAGGCCAAAGATGTGGTGCTGGGCGAGGCAGCCCAACTGTTGCGCCAGTGGCTATGTGAAGTAGCGCGACGAGTTCAACAACATTGATAACTTGAGGGGCCATTACAGGGTTCTTCTTCAAGCGTTCTCTTCAATCCTGCGCACATCACCCAAGGAATCGCGCTGCATCGACTGCAGGTTCTTTTCGATGGTTTCGCACAGCGCTTCCATCTGGATCTGATGTTCGCTGTGGCGGAACGGGCTTTGCAGATCGGTGCCGATGCGCTCGATGGCCAGCAGCATGAACCCAACCACGGTCGAAGCCAGCGGCGTGAACCAGCCCAGGGATTCCACCAGTCCAACCGGCACAATCAGGCAGAACAGCGAAATAAACAGCCGTGGAAAATACACATAAGGGTAGGGCAGCGGCGTATTCGCGATCCGCTCCATGCCGCCCTGACTGTTGGACAGGTCCACCAGCGTCGACTCAAGACGCGCCAGGCGAATACTGTCCAAGTGTCCGGCCTTGTATTCGCGCGCCAGCAACGTCGCCGAGCCGGTGAGGATATCGTTGGCAAAGTTATTGGTCGTGCCACTGCGGGCAAACTCTTCGTCCGGAATAAACGCCCGCACTTCCTCGGGACAAGGCTGGCCTTGCAGATGCGCGGCGAGGCAATTCACATAAGCGACGTGGCGACGCAACAAGGTCGACTTGACCGGATTCACCTCGCTGCCGGGGTCGTCCAGCAGCGTCAGCACCTGACGGGCGAAGCTGCGTGAATTGTTGATCATCGTCCCCCACAGCGTCCGTGCTTCCCACCAGCGGTTGTAAGCACTGCTGTTGCGGAAGCTGATCAACACCACCAACGCCGAGCCGAGCAACGTCAGCGGCATCAGCGGCAGGTTCAATTTGGCGTTGAGAAACAGCATGAAGTCCACCGTGACGGCGATGTCCCAGAGCAACAACCAGAACAAAGCCCAGCCCACGTAGCCCATGGTCTTGACGATCAGACGGTAATTTTTGACGATGGCAGCTTTCAAACGGAAACCTCGTGGCGAGCAGTTAGCTTAAACGCTTAAGCTCGGACGATGCTTGGGGGCAAAGGTTCGGTTGGCGCAGGAAGCATGACATTTTGGTCGATGAGATCTGCAAGGGTGCCACCCGAAAAGATGCATGAGCCTTGGGCCACCATGGTGCCCTGATATCTCACCGGATGGAGCAAGCGAAGAGACACGGCAGTTTTGTGATCGCCGCGTCTGCGCTGGGAGTTGGTAAGGGTCAATGGCATATCTGACATGGCAAGAAATCACTGGTCAGTCCTTGGAAGGGGTCAGGCCAACATTTTACACTCCAACGGTGCAACGCGGAGCGGACCGCTTTTTGCCAATGCTGTCGAAAAAATTCGGCGTTCGGATTCGCCATTAGCATCTATGAGTCGATCCATGACGGCCGTTACTATCAGGCGGTTGGGCACCATAACGACGTTTAAAAACAGAACCTCAAATATGAATCATGAACTTTGGCAGGAACCTGATGGCTGTCGGACCTTTTGTCTGGCTGGTGCTCAGGGTGATGGTGCACGTGCGCTTATGCATTCGGAAGCGAAGCTTGTTTGGGAGGTCGAGGCTGAAAGTCATTTCGAAGCAATGACTAAATATTATGCCCATATGCAGTGGGGCGAATACCTGACGGACTTTCCCGAACAAGACAAAACTTGCTACAAAAAACTGGGCTGGGAATGACCAGTTAAGCGTCGGACAAAACTGCGGAACCCTCTCTAGCTGATCACTCTTACAAAAGGGGGCAGATTCATTTCCTACAAAAGGGGGCAGATTTATTTTCAGCCAACAAATCTGTCCCCCTTTTCAGCGCTTTTCACCGCTTTCGCTGCAGAACAATGGTCGGTAATCGGTGTCGTTGCCCGGGGAGGGCGCTATCCGCCCGTAATGGTATCCAACTCGCAACGGATGCCGTGCGGTGCCCCTATTCTTTAACGAATTTCAGGCATGCGAACCCAGTCTTGATTTGCAGCTGTTGAATGGGTTCGACGCTTTCCTGGTCGCCGACTTTCTTGACGACGCCTACGCCGCAAAAATATTCGTCGCGATTGAAGATAGGAAGAATGCCTGTCCTGGGCTTGCTCCAAGAGCCTTGGACCAAGGTATACGTGGCGCCGTTCTGTGGAGTGAAAGAGAACGGTATCTGGCAAACGCTGCCTCCTGCCACCCGCCCATAGGTCAGGATCAGTTCCTTATTCACGGCGACCCGAGATTCGATATGGTCGCCGTTAGACGGCAGGATGGTGTAACCCGCATAGCATCCATTGTCGCTGAACGTCATGGCATCCAGTCTCGCACCATTTCCAGCCTTGAGGCGAACCGTTGCAGAGGGTTCACCGGGGGCGGGAACGACATACTGCTTGCCCTGCAAAAACGAAGTGCAACCGCTAATGACAAACACGCCGGCCAGCAAAATACATTGGCTGGACTTTTGAATGAGGTGCATCCATCTCTCCTTGATTCTATTGGGTGCCCTAGTCATCCCGGGGCTTGGGACTGCCGAATAGCGGGCTGATATTTCGGTCCTTAAGCTTTGCTTAAACAGCAGCAATACGTCTGCTTCTGGCCGAAAGTCACCGGTTGCGAAGGGCACCAACCGGCCAAAAGCGGCGTTCGATTCACTACCTTCAACCACAGCATTTATGATCCCGTCCATAACGCCGTTGCAACAATCATAGAGCAGAGATCTTGTAGATAGCCTTCCGTAACCGCGACGGACAGCTCGTTCAGCGGCGATCAGCCACTGACGCGCCCATGATGCCCGCGCCAATGACAACTACGCGTTTTGCCCTGCATATCAAATTCCTTAATGCCGACGCGAAGAATCAACTACGTCGCCCTATCCGCCTATCAAGGCTGGAGAGCCGACTGCCTCGACTGCCGACTCAACCCAGGCGTGTTGCCCGTAACGCGCTTGAACGCGCGGCTGAAAGCGGCCTGGGAGGTGTAGCCCAGGCGCTGCGCCACTTCTTCGATCGGCAGCCTTTCGAGCGTCAGCCACTGGCGCGCGAGCCGCATCCGCAGTTCGGTGACGTAGCGCAGCGGGGCCATGCCGATAGTCGCCTGGAAACGGTCGGCGAAGACCGACCGCGAGGTATTGCATTGCTCCGCCAACTGCGCGACGGTCCAGTCGCGGCCCGGTTGTTGATGGAGCGCGAGAAGTGCATTGGCCAAGCGCGGATCGCGCAATGCGGCGACCAGGCCAGAGGCATTGCCGCACGCGCACTCCACCCAACCGCGAACGACCATGGCCGCCACCACGTCGGCCAGCCGCGCGAGGATGCCGGCGAAGCCGACACGTGCGGCGCTGACCTCGCGCTCCATGGTGGTCAGGATAGGCATCAGTCCGGGGTAACGCTGGCCGCCGGCATCAATCAGCATCAGGCCCGGCATCAGCCTGCCCAGGCCATGGAGGCTGCCCAGTTCGAACTCCATGCAGCCGCTGAACAGAATGGTCGTCGGCGTGGGGCTGGCATCGTTTCCAGTATCCACCGCGCTGACGGCATCGCCGAGGGGAGCGCGGTCCAGGCGATCAATGTCCTGGACCGGCGCGTCCACATGGGACAGCAGTTGGTGCGCCGCCCCATGGGAAATGAACACGGCATTGCCGGCCGACAGCGCATAGGTGGTTCCGTCTTCCATCCGCAGCAGTGCATTGCCGACCGCCAGGAAATGGAACCAGGCGTGTCCGGGTTTGGCAGCGAAGCCCAGGCCGAAGGCTGGACCGGCCTGGATACGCCGGTACTCGACACCGCGCAGGCGCATACCGCGCAACAGCTCGTTGATGAGATCCGAGGAAAGGGCAAACTGATCGGTAGGCATCGTTCAGGTGTTTCGGTCAAAAAGTCGGGGTTTTCGATCATAGATCATCCGGTTTCGCGCGCCTAGACTGCGGGTCGCAATGAAATTCGGAGATTCGTGTAATGACTGACTGTGTATGTAATGCCGTAGCCGGCAGCCGTTCCGGCGTCGGGCCGGATGTAGAGCCGACTACCCCCGCGTGGATGGCCGTGTTCTCGTTGGCAATGGGCGTGTTCGGATTGCTGACCGCCGAGTACCTTCCGGCCAGCCTGTTGACGCCGATGGCGACGGATCTGGGGGTGTCCGAAGCGCTGGCTGGCCAGGCGGTAACGGTGACCGCCGTGGTCGCGTTGTTCGCTGGCCTGTTGGTGCCAGGCCTGACCCGCGGCATCGATCGCCGCTGGGTGCTGCTGGGTTTTTCCACGTTGATGATCGCATCCAATCTACTGGTCGCCGTTTCTTCCAGCCTCGCGGTGCTGTTGCTGATGCGAATCTTGCTGGGCATCGCCCTTGGCGGATTCTGGAGCATGGCGGCAGCGGTGGCGATGCGCCTGGTACCGGCGGCTTTGTTGCCCCGAGCGCTCTCGATCATTTTCAGCGGCATCGCCATCGGGACGGTGGTTGCGGTCCCGCTGGGCAGCTACCTGGGCGGGCTGTATGGCTGGCGCAGCGCGTTCGTTGCAGCGGCGGCGGTAGGTGTGGTGACGCTGGCTTTCCAGTCGTTCACGCTGCCGCGCCTTGCGCCACGCAGGCCGGCACGCCTGCGCACCGTACTGGAGGTGTTGCGGCGCCCGGGCATCGCCATGGGCATGTTCGGTTGTGTGCTCGTGCACAGCGGCCATTTCGCGATGTTCACTTATGTCCGGCCATTTCTCGAAGGGACTACCGGCATCGACGCGCAAGGGCTGTCGCTGATGCTGCTGGGTTTCGGTGTGGCGAACTTCGCCGGCACGCTCCTGGCCGGTTGGCTGCTTGAGCGCCATCCGCTGGCCACCCTGGTGTTGATGCCGGCGCTGGTAGGCGTTGCCGCACTGGCGTTGGTGCTGTTGCCGGCCTCGGTGCCGGGCCAGGCGGTACTGCTGGCAATCTGGGGCCTGGCCTTTGGCGGTGTGCCGGTGGCGTGGTCGAACTGGGTCGCCAGCGCGGTGCCTGATCAGGCGGAAAGCGCCGGGGGCATGGTGGTGGCCTCCGTGCAGTCGGCCATCGCAACGGGCGCCGCCGCTGGCGGTGCGATGTTCAGCCTCGCTGGCAGCGCCGGCGTATTCGTCGCGGCGGCTGTGCTGATGCTGCTGGCTGCGTTGCTGATTGCGTTGCGGGTGCGGGTTCCTTCTACTCATGAAAATGCGAACCGTGGTCTGCCAATCTAGACCGATTATTTCTTACAGTTATTTATATAGGTCCGGTTCGCATATCCGCGACCATCAAAGCGGCGCTATGGCCCACGTTATTTCCGCTATGAAAGCGCAATCGACGTAACAGCCGCCAAGCTGACGCTTTTCGCCCCGTCAGCTCTGTTCGAGCATGCATTCCCGCTGTTGGATAGTCATCTTGCCGGGTTCGGCTCAAGGCTTAGAATCCGCCCCATCAGCTTCGTCCAACTCTCGATACTTGAAAGGAACACACCATGATGAATGCCATGCAGATGCAAATGCCGATGAACGCCAACATGCCGATGATGCCGATGATGGGCATGCCGATGATGATGGCGACCATGACCTGCGAAATGATGGATGACGGCATGATGTGCAAAATGATGCCCGCCGCCGGCATGGACATGGCCATGTTCAAGAACAGCGCCGACATGATGCAGATGATGATGAACTGCGGCATGCCGACGATGATGCATTGCGGCAACATGAGCATGATGTGCATGTCCCAGGCGAGCATGGCCATGCCGATGGCAAGCATGATGATGCCTGTGCCGATGATGGGTATGCCGATGCCATCGATGAAGTGCGTGATGGAATGTACGGTGATGGCTGATTGCATGATGTGCAAAATCATGCCGATGGCCGGCATGAACATGGACATGATGAAAAACTGCTGCGCATTGATGATGAAAATGATGAACGACTGCGGCATGCCGATGATGATGAGCTGCAATGGCATGCCGATGATGTGCTGCACCTGCTGATTCATGTGGTGAGGGGGCTTGCTCCCTTGGCACGATGGATCTTGCCAGCTTCAAGTGAGACGCGGCCGGGCTTTTGTTCGGCTGTTTTTTTTCAGTCCAGGCGTTCCGGGTAGGTAACCACCAGGTAGGCCACCGCTTCGCTGTCGGCCGGGTTGCGATAACGGTGTGGCTGGTCGGCATAAAACAGGATCGAGTCGCCGGTGGAGAGCAGGTAGCGCTCCTCGTTGACGCTGATCTCCAGTACGCCTTGGGACACCACCAGGTTTTCCTGGACACCGGGGCCGTGACCTTCGGATTGTTCTTCTCCCAGCGGGCTCAGGCGCAGCTCGTAGAATTCCGACTGACGTGCGACATCGAAAGGGAACAGGGAACGGCTGACGAAGGCGCCATTGGCGCTGACCAGGCGTTTGCTCTGGCTGGCCGACAGCACTGCGACCCCTTCGAAAGCCCGGTGTTCGAGGAACGCCGCCACCGAGACTTTCAGACCCTTGGCAATTTTGCACAGCACCTTGATCGAGGGCACGCTGCGCCCGGATTCGATCTGCGCTAGCATGGCCCGGCTCACCCCGCATTGGCGAGCGAGGGCATCCAGGGACAGATGCCGCTTGCTGCGCAGGCGTTGCAGGTTCTGCGCAACCCGCTCGCTGATCGGATCTTCGTCCAGCGCCTCCAACTGATTCAAATCCACTTCTGGTTCTTCGGCGCTCGCCAGAAAACGCGAGGGTTCCTGGGCGCTCACGCGTGATAGGTCCTGGTCGGCTGGGAGGCTTGGACCCACTGGAACGCCTGATAACCGGCGTTACGTGCGTACATTTCCCACATGGCCCGCGCCAGTGCCTGGGCCTGCTTGCGTTTGCGGAACTGGACGAAGTCGATAACGTTGCAAGTCGGTTTCATAGGGCCTTCGCTGTCATGACCAATGGCGGGATGAACTGAGAGTACGTGGTTATTTTTATAACCATAAATACTGATTGTTCATTTATTAATTCTTTTGAGTTATTAATAAAGCCGCTGTCAAATCACATGCGCACGCTGCAATTCAGTCAGGGCCAGCGCCTTGAGCTGCGCCAGCAACGGGTCGCGTCGATCCCGCGGATGGTCCAGTTGCACCGTCAGTTCCTGGCGAATGCTGCTGGGGCGGTTGTCCATCACCAAGACCCGGTCACTCAGGTACAACGCCTCGTCGACATCGTGGGTCACCAACAACAGGGCGATGGCGTGCCGCTCGGCCAGTTGCAGCAAGAGGTCCTGCAGTTTCATCCGGGTGAACGCGTCCACGGCACTGAAGGGTTCGTCCAGCAATAGCACTTGCGGTCGCGAGTACAGGCCGCGGGCAATCGCCACGCGTTGCGCCATGCCGCCGGACAACGCCTTGGGCAAGGCGTCGGCAAAACCGTTGAGGCCAACTTCGTCGATCAACTGCGCGACCCAGGCCTTGTCGTAATCACCGTCATCACTGAAGCCGATGTTCTGTTGCACCGTCAGCCACGGCATCAGCCGTGCTTCCTGAAACACAAAGGCGAGCTGTTCGGTGTGGCTGAGCAGTTGCCCTTCGAAGTCTTTTTCCAGGCCTGCGACGATGCGCAGCAAAGTGCTTTTGCCACAGCCGCTGGGACCCAGCAGGCTCACGGTTTCCCGGGGCTGCAGTTGCAGGTGGATATTATCGAGCACGGTGGTGGTGGCGAACGTCTTGCGCTCGACGTGGATATCCAGCAGGGCTTGGGTCATGGCTCAATCCTCGCTGCCGTTGAAGGTGTCGCGCCAGGCCAGGAAGCGTTTTTCCAGGCCGGCAAGGATGCCGTCGCTGAGCTTGCCGAGCACGGCGAGCGCGATAATGGCCGCCAGGACGATGTCCGGCCGCGAGGTTTCGCGGCCATCGCTGAGTAGATAGCCCAGGCCTTTGGTGGCGGCGATCAGTTCGGCGGCCACCAGAAACATCCAGGCCAGGCTCATGCCGCTGCGCAAACCGGTGAACAGGCCGGGCAGGGCGGCGGGCAGGAGAATCCGCCGCACCAGACGGCGACGGTTGAACCCGTACATATGGCCGACTTCCACCAGCTTGCGGTCGATGTTGCGAATCGCTGCGACGCCATTGAGGTAAACGGGAAAGAACGCGCCGATGGCGATCAGCACCACTTTCGAGGTTTCGTCGATGCCCAGCCACAGCAGGAGCAACGGTACCCAGGCCAGGCTCGGAATCGAGCGCAGGCCGGCGAAGGTCGGTTCCAGATAGGCTTCGGCTTCCCGGCTCAAGCCAACCCAGGCGGCGAATACCAAGGCCAGGCCGGCGCCGATGGCGAAGCCCAGCAATACCCGCAACAGGCTGGCGCTGATGTGTTTCCACAATGCCCCTTCGGCGAGGTCGCCGAGGGTCAGGGCGATCTCGCTGGGGGCTGGCATCTGGTAGGAGGGCAGCCAACCGATGCGCACGATGATCTCCAGGAATACGATGATCAGCACCGGCAGGGCCAGCCCCTTGAGACGCAGTCGCCAGTCGGCATTGAACAGGGGCGCCTTGCTTGTTGCGGGCAGGGCCAGGCGCAGGCTGGAAAGGTCTTTGCTGTTACTGCTCATGGCGGTTCTCCGGCAACGTCGAATCCGCGCCAGGCGCGGATCGGTTGTCGCCTGGGCAATCGGTTATTGACGGGCCACGGCCTGTTGGTGACCGGTGTCGAGCAGTTGCTCGATGACCTGGTCAACATTCACCCCGCGACGCACCAGCTCCTCGGAAACCAGGATCGGCGCGGCGGCCTTCGAGGCCAGCAGGTCCCTGGCGCTCAGTTGTGGGTTGCCCAGATCAGTACGCGACAGTTGCAACCTGGCCACTTCCAGCGGCAGGCCCGATTCGTCGGCCAGAAGTTTGGCCAGCTCCTGCGGATGACCTACCGCCCATTCACGGGCCTGTTCATAAGCGGCGAGTACGGTGTTGATGGTCTGCGGATGCTCCTTTGCATACTTTTCGGTGACGCTGACCACCCCGTAGCTGTTGAAGTCGGGGTTGCGATAGAGCAGGCGCGATCCGGCCTGGACTTCGCTGGCGGCCATGTGCGGGTCGAGGCCGGCCCAGGCGTCGACGTCACCTTTTTCCAGGGCGGTGCGCCCGTCCGGGTGCTGCAGGTGGACGAGTTCTACGTCGTCCTTGTCCAGCCCGGCCTGTTGCAGGCTGCGCAACGTGAACAGGTAGGGATCGGTGCCCTTGGTGGCGGCGATTTTTTTGCCCTTGAGGTCGGCGATTGTCTGGTACGGCGAATCCTTGCGCACCACCAGGGCGGTCCATTCGGCGCGGCTGTAGACGTAGACCGACTTGATCGGGCTGCCGTTTGCCCGGCTCAGCACGGCGGCGAGGCTGGCGGACGATGCGAAGTCGACGCCGCCGCTGTTGAGGTATTCCAGGGAGCGGTTGCTGCCCTGGCTCAAAACCCAGCTCACCTTGGTCTGGGGCAGGGCCTTTTCCAGATAGCCGAAATGCTTGAGCACCAGGCTCACCGGCGAGTAATAGGCGTAGTCCAGATGCACTTCAGCCGGTGGACTTTCTGCGGCCAGGGTCATGGACGGCAGGCCCAGCACCAGAGCGCAGGCGCTGAACAGGTATCTGGCGCGGGCCAGGGAAAAACGGAGGGCGGGTTTCATCGAGCGGCTCCAGGCAAGGCGGCAGGAAGGCAATGTTCTTATTTCCGAAAGATCGGCAAGCAGGAGGAAATCCCACTGGAATGGAATATTGCAGGCTCTGTGCCACAGCCGCAGCAGGGCGGCTGGCGGGGGCGCGAGGGGGTGGAAGTCTGGAGGGCGATGTTGCCCTGTCAACAGTCTGCTGCGGCACTGTTGCACCGCAGACAGCGGTTGCAAGCGGCTTATGAGCTTATGCCTCAAAAGAATTTCTGAGTTGAATTGCAAGAGCGTTAAGTTCTAAGAAATTCAATCAGGAGCCTTTTCATGAAGCCCGGCCAATTCTTGCAACGTCTACTGCTCAGCACATTGTTTGCCGCACCGTTGGCCCAGGCCGCCGAGCCATTGGTACTGCATGTCGGCGACCAGAACTATTACAACGTACGGGCTTCGGTGGAGGCTTCGGGTGTGCTTGAGGGCGCCCCCTATCGCGTCGACTGGAAGCACTTCCAAGCGGCCGCGCCACTGGCCGAGGCGCTGAGTACCGGTGACCTGGACCTGGGTTTCCTCGGCGATTCGGGCTTCCTGTTCCTGGCCGCCAAACAGGCACCGGTGAAGTTGATCGGCGTCTCGCGGCAGAACCCTGACACCATCGCGCTGCTCGTGCCCAAGGACTCGCCGGTCAAGACCATCGCCGACCTCAAGGGCAAGAAGGTCGCCTATTGGCCCGGGGCGTGGAGTCAGCAACTGACACTGCGCGCCCTGGAACGGGCCGGCTTGCCGGAAGACCACGTCGACTTCATCAAGCTGATGCCCATTGATGCAGCCGCGGCCTTGCCCCAGGGCAGCATCGATGCCTTTCCGGTGTGGGAGCCCTACATCTCGCAACAGATCCTCTTCTCCGGCGCCCGGCCGATCCTGACGGCGAAGGACCTCATGCCCGGCCTCAGCGCCATAGCCGCCTCGACGCCGGCCATCGACAGCAAGCGTGAAGCCATCGCCGACTTCCTCGGCCGCGTAAAACAAGCCCGCGCCTGGGTCGACAACCACACCGACCAATACGCCGACCTCTGGGCAAAGAAGGCCAATCTTGACCAGGACGTTTCGCGCCATTGGTTGCGCCAGGCCCACATGAGCGTTGGTCCGGTGGACCAGCAGTCCGCCGCCGACCTGCAGAGCACGGCGGACTTCCTGTTCAAGGTCAAGGCGCTGCCGGCTCCGCTGGCCACTGCTGGCGTTATCGACACGTCCTTCAACCAAGCCTTCAGCCAGTGAACATTGATGAGCGATGGCCGGTTCCGGACCAGGCCGTCGGCTGGGTGTTGGCAAACGGTCCCGAGCGAACGTCCGTACTGTTTGTTATCGAACAATTGATCAACACCGGTGTTGGGAGGCAGTCACCCTGGTTGCCCAGTTTCGTGAGTAACCCACTGTAAATAAAGGAATTTACGAACTGGCATGAATCATGTTGAGACAGCAACGAGAAAGCGCCCGGATATGGTGCTGAACCCATCGAGCAGGAGTTCCCATGCCACGTGAAATTCGTTTCAATGCCCTCGAGATGAACTGCGTCGGCCACCAGTCTCCAGGGCTCTGGCGACATCCCCTGGATCGTGCCTGGCAGTATAAAGACCTGGATTACTGGACCGACCTGGCCAAACTGCTGGAGCGCGGCAAGTTCGACGGCATCTTCATTGCCGATGTGATCGGTATCTACGATGTGCTCGGCGGCAATGGTGACGCCGCGATCCGCCAGGCGACCCAAGTCCCGGTCAATGATCCACTGGCGCTGATCACGCCGATGGCACTGGTGACCGAGCACCTGGGTTTCGGCCTGACCGCCTCGTTGACCTTCGAGCATCCCTATCCCTTTGCCCGCCGCCTGTCGACATTGGATCACCTGACCAAGGGGCGCATCGGTTGGAACATCGTCACGTCTTACCTCGACAGCGGCGCGCGTAACCTCGGCCAGAAGGCGCTGAGTGATCACGATGCACGCTACGACTACGCCGACGAATACCTCGAGGTGCTCTACAAACTGTTCGAAGGCAGTTGGGAGGAGGGCGCGGTGGTGCGCGACCGTGAGCGCGGCATCTTCAGCGACCCCGGCAAAGTCCATGAGATCCGTCATCAGGGCAAGCACTTCCAGGTGCCGGGTATCCACCTTTGCGAGCCGTCGCCGCAGCGCACGCCGGTACTCTACCAGGCGGGGGCATCGAGCCGTGGCAAGGATTTCGCCGCCGGCCATGCGGAATGTGTATTCGTCGCGGCGCCGTCGAAGGTCATCCTGAAAAAGACCGTGGCCGATATCCGCCGACGTGCCGCCGAGGCCGGGCGTGATCCGCGCAAGGTGCTGATCTTCAACCTGCAAACGGTGATCGTCGACGAGACCGATGCCAAGGCACAGGCCAAGTGGCGGGAGCTGAAATCCTACAGCAGCTATGAGGGCGCGCTGGCGTTGGTTTCCGGCTGGACT
This sequence comes from Pseudomonas sp. R1-15, assembly GCF_051132085.1. NCBI lineage: Bacteria > Pseudomonadati > Pseudomonadota > Gammaproteobacteria > Pseudomonadales > Pseudomonadaceae > Pseudomonas > Pseudomonas sp. R1-15. The sequence continues at coordinate 2,438,736 of NZ_CP071660.1, forward strand.
GGCATCGATTTCAGCCAGTACCGACCCGACCAGGTGCTCAAGCACATCCATACCAATGCCATTCAATCGGCCGTGGAAACCTTCTCCACCGCCGACCCCGACAAACAATGGACAGTCCAGGAACTGGCCGATTGGGTCGGCATCGGCGGCTTTGGTCCGTTGATCGTCGGCGGCGCGCAAACCGTCGCCGACGAGTTACAGGCCTGGGTCGAGGAAACCGATGTGGACGGCTTCAACCTGGCCTACGCCCTGGCCCATGAGACCTTTCGCGACGTGGTCGAGCTGCTGGTGCCCGAACTCCAACAGCGCGGCGTGTACAAGACCGACTATCGTCCCGGCACCCTGCGCGAGAAGCTGTTCGGCGACGGCCCGCGCCTGCCCGCCAGCCACCCGGGCGCTGGTTATCGGGACTTGAATCGCCTGGCCCAGCGCGCTCGTGTCGCTGAGCCGGCCCTGGTTGAGGAGTAAGCGCATGAGTATTTTCGAAGTCAATGCTCCATTGCCCGAAAGCGTGACGGACAGCGCCCTCGTGGCGTTGCAGCGCTGGGCCAGGGAGCGTCCGACGCAGATCGCCATGCGTCATCGACGCCTCGGCGCCTGGAAGGCCTGGCGATGGATCGATGTGCAACGCGAGGTCGAGCGGGTTTGCGATGGCCTGCGCCAACAAGGCTTCGCCCCTGGCGCGCGGTTGGCATTGAGCGGTGCCTTCGAGCCGAGCCTGCTGATCCTGACATTGGCGGCGCGCCAGCTGGGTGGACACAGCGTGGTCGTCGACCGCGACAGTCAGGGCGAGGATCTGCAACGCCAGTTACGTTTGATCCGCCCGGCGTTCGCCTTTGTCCAGCGCCGCGAAAGTGTCTCGCACTGGCTGCAGTGCGGCCTGGATGAAGAGTGGCCGCTGCGGCTGTATTCGGCCCAGGCCAGTGCGGCGCGTCGTGGCCTGTGGCAGGTGCAGTCACTGTCGGTGCTGTTCGTCACCGAGGCGCCGGCAGCGCAGCGCCAGGGCTGGGCCCAGGTCGCCAAGGACGCGGTGGTATGGATCGATGAGGGCACTGAATGGCGTGATGGGCTGACTCATCTGTTCCGTCGCTGGCTGGAGGGCGGTGAAGGCCTGGCCTTTCCGGAAGCTCGCGAATCGGCCAGCCGCGATCGCCGCGAGATTGCCCCGACGGCCTTGCTGTTGTCCGCTGCGCGAGTCGACTCGCTGGCGGCGGAAATCGAAGCCCGGCTGCCGATTGCGGGCAGTTGGCGGCGACGCCTCTGCGAATGGACCCTGGATGATCCGCGACGTGGCCTGCGCCGCTGGCTCAAGTCGCGGGTGCGGCGTCTGCTCGGGTTCCAGCGGCTGCGCCGGATCGAGGTGCCAAGCGCGCCCGCAGACGCCTTGTTGCAAGGCTCGGCGCGCCAGGCCTGGTTGCAGGAATATCTGGAGCGAGCAGCATGAATGCGCTGTTGGAGGTGCGTAATGTGTCGCTGTCGTTCAGGGGCGTGAAAGCGATTTCCGACCTCTCGTTCAGCGTCAGGCTTGGCGAGATCTGCGCGTTGATCGGGCCGAACGGTGCGGGCAATAGTTCGTTGCTGAACATCCTCAACGGGGTCTACCGGGCCGATGCCGGCCAGGTGTTCTTCGCTGCCGAACCGTTGCGCCGTCCGCATCCACTGAAAGCGGCGCGGCTTGGTATCGGCCGGACGTTCCAGAACAACGCGCTGTTCAAGAAAATGAGCGTGGTGGACAACCTGCTTACTGGCCTGTCGCGCTTGCAGCGTACGTTTTTTCTCGAGCAGGCCTTGGGCTTGCCGCGCGCCCGGCGCGAGGCGCGGGCGTTCGCCGAGCGGGCCGAGCAGGTGCTGGAATTCCTCGAACTGCAGGCCTGGCGTGACGTCGCGGTGGGCAGCCTCGCCTACGGTTTACAGAAACGCGTGGAGCTGGGCCGGGCACTGATCGCGCAGCCGACCCTGCTGTTGCTCGACGAACCGATGGCTGGCATGAACGCTGAAGAAAAACAGGAGATGAGCCGCTTCATCGTCGATATCAATCGCGACCTTGGCACCACGGTGATTCTCATTGAACACGACATTCCGGTGGTCATGGGGCTGTCCAGCCATGTGGTGGTGCTGGACTACGGACGCAAGGTCGGTGACGGCACGCCCGCGCAGGTGCAGGCCAACCCCGATGTGATCGCCGCTTACCTGGGGGCCTCGCACTCATGAATTTCTTTCTGGAAACCCTGGTTGGCGGGCTGCTGGCCGGCACTCTGTATTCACTGGTGGCCATCGGTTTCGTGCTGATCTACAAGGCCAGCGGCGTGTTCAATTTTGCTCAGGGCGCGATGCTGCTGTTCGCCGCGCTGACCTTCGTCAGCTTGCGTGAGCAGGGCCTGTCTTTTGCCCTCGCGTTGGTCCTGACGGTGCTGGTGATGATCGTCGGCGCATTGTTGATCGAGCGCCTGGTGCTACGGCCGTTGGTCAACCGATCGCAGATCACCCTGTTCATGGCCACCCTCGGCCTGTCGTTTATCATCGAGGGCCTGGCCCAAGGACTGATGGGCGCCCAGGTGCGTGCGCTGGACCTGGGCATCGAGGACGTCCCGCTGTTCGTGGGGGAGATCATGGTCAGCCAGTTCGACTTGATGGCGGCCGCGGTGTCCGGACTGACGGTGGCGGTGCTGGCCTTGCTGTTCAACCAGACCCGCATCGGGATCGCCCTGCGCGCCGTGGCCGATGATACCCGTGCGGCGTTGTCGCTGGGCATCAACCTCAATCACATCTGGCAGATTGTCTGGGCCGTGGCCGGGGTGGTCGGCCTGGTCGCCGGGTTGCTCTGGGGCGCGCGGCAGGGCGTGCAGTTCTCGCTTTCGCTGGTGGTGCTCAAAGCGCTGCCGGTGCTGATCATCGGCGGCTTCACCTCGATCGGCGGGGCCATCGTCGGCGGGCTGATCGTCGGTGCGGCGGAGAATCTTGCCGAGGCTTACATCGGCCCGCTGATCGGCGGAGGCATCACGCCCTGGTTCGCCTATTTCCTCGCCTTGATCTTCCTCTACATCCGTCCGTCCGGCCTGTTCGGCGACCGGATCATTGAACGGGTATGACGCCATGACCGCTACTGTTGCGCGCCTCACTGCCAGCTTTGACGACTCACCCCTGACCCTGGTGCGCCGGCGTTGGCGGCCGGGCCTCTTGTTGCTGCTACTGGTGGCTTTTATCGGGTTGCCGTGGCTGGGCAACGACTATTGGCTCAACGCGATCCTGATTCCCTTCCTGGTGCTGTCGCTGGCAGGCGTGGGGCTGAACCTGTTGACCGGCTACACCGGCCAGACCTCGGTCGGCGCCGCCGGCTTCATGGCCGTGGGCGCGTTCGCCACATACGGCCTGCTGCTGCGCGTGCCCGGGCTGCCGTTGCCATTGGCGCTGCTTGGCGGTGGGGTAATTGCCGGGTTGGTCGGGCTGCTGTTCGGCATCCCCAGTTCTCGGATCAAGGGTTTTTACCTGATGGTCACCACGCTGGCCTCACAGTTCTTCCTAGAATGGGTGTTTGCCAAATTCCCCTGGTTCTACAACTACGCCTCGTCCGGCACCATCAGCGCGCCACGCCTGGAGCTGTTAGGCCATAACCTCGGCACCCCGGTCGGTCGCTACCTGTTGACCCTCAGTTGCGTGGTGCTGTTGACCTGGGTGGCGGTCAACCTGGTGCGCAGCCAGATTGGCCGCAACTGGATGGCCATCCGAGACATGGACACCGCTGCCGCTGTCATCGGGATCGCGGTGGAGCGCGACAAGCGCATGGCCTTCGCCGTCAGTTCGTTCTACCTCGGAATCGCCGGGGCGCTCTGGGCGTTCGCGTACCTGGGGACGGCCAGTGCAGGCAGCTTCGACATCAATCGTTCGTTCCAGATTCTGTTCATCATCATTATCGGTGGCATGGGCAGCATTGCCGGCAGCTTCATCGGCGCGGCCTTCATCAGCCTCGTGCCGATCCTGCTCAGCCATGCCGGCCTATGGCTGTTCAACGGCAACGTCGACGCCGGGCAACTGCAGAACCTGCAGAAGGTGCTCTTTGGTGGCCTGATCATCTGGTTCCTGATCAAGGAGCCGGAAGGGCTGGCACGCCTGCTAGGCGACCTGCGTGAACGCATCAGGGTCTGGCCGCTGCGGTTCTGAGCGCCTTCCCACAACCCAACGAACCTTGACCCTACCGAGGGAAAGGAGGTTTCCAACACTGCACAAGACCCAATCGAGAAGACCAACATGCATGTAACTTTAAAACGCAGCCTCGCTGCCATCGGCCTGGCACTGGGTGCCTGCGCAACGCTGGTACCGGTTGCCCAGGCGGCCAACGAACAGTTCTTCCCCCTGGCCACCTACCGGGTCGGCGCCTATGCCTCCAGCGGCATTCCGGTGTGGGCCGGAATGATCGACTATCTGCGCTACATCAACGAGGTGGAAGGCGGGATCAACGGCGTCAAGCTGGTCTGGCAGGAGTGCGAGACCGAATGGACGGCGGAAAAAGGCATCGAGTGCTACGAGCGCTTCAAGAACGGCCTCAACGGCGCGCCGGTGGCGGTCTACCAGCCCAACGGTGCACCGGCGGCCTATGCCCTCGCGGACAAGGCCGAAGCCGACCGGATTCCGCTGATCACCCTCGGCTATGGCCGTACCGAGGCCACCGATGGCAGGGTGTTTCCCTACAATTTCCCGGCCATGCTGACGTTCTACAGCGAGGCCTCGGCATTCATCAATTACGTGGCTGAGCGCGAGGGCGGGCTGGACAGGCTCAAGGGCAAGAAGATCGCCACCGTCTACCATGACTCGGCCTATGGTCGGGAAACCCAGGGGCCGCTGGCCCTGCTGGCGCAGAAGTATGGCTTCGAGAACATCCAGATCGCGGTGGCGGATCCGGGCAACGAACAGGCCGGGCAGTGGCGCCAGGTGCGGCAGCTCAAGCCGGACTGGGTGTTCCTGCGTACCTGGGGTGTATCCACGCCGGTGGCGATCAAGACCGCGGCGCGTTTCGGCTACCCGGTGGAGCGCATCGTCGGTGACATCTGGGCCAGTTCCAACGAGGACGTGTTGCCGGCCGGCGAGGCCGGCAAGGGCTACCTGGCGTTGACACCCTATCCAGGCGGTGCCGATTTCGACATCCACCAACGCATTCGCCAGTACATCCTCGATACCGGCAAGAGCGATCTCAAGGATCCGAAGAGTTTCGGCAGCGTCTATTACAACTCCGGCCTGGTGAATGCCGCCATTGCCGTCGAGGCGATCCGCACCGGGCAGAAGAAGTTCGGCAATCGTCCGCTCAACGGTGAGGAAGGTCGCTGGGGCCTGGAGCATCTCGACCTCGATGACGCGCGTCTCAGGGAGATCGGTTTCCTTGGACTGATGCAGCCGCTGGAGCTGTCTTGCAGCGACCATGAAGGTGGCGGGGCAGCCAAGGTACAACAATGGGACGGCCAGCAATGGAAACTGATCACCGACTGGGTCCAGGCCGACCGCGCGACGTTGCGCCCATTGATCGACGCCAAGGCCGCCGAGTATGCGAAAGAAAAGGGCGTAACGGCCCGCGATTGCGCGGCGCAGTAGCCGTGCGCACGAGGAGGAAGAATCCATGACCATTGCGGCCCTTGCGGGCACCGCAAGCAGCGAGTTGCTGGCGGTGCACGACATCGAAGTCATCTACGACGGCGCGATCCTCGCCGTGGCCGGGGTTTCCCTGCGGATCGGGCAGGGCGACATCGTTGCGCTGCTGGGCGCCAACGGGGCTGGCAAGAGCACCACGCTCAAGGCCATTTCCGGGTTGGTCCAGGCTGACCGTGCGCAAGTCAGCCGCGGCCGGATCACTTTCCAGGGGCAGGATACCGCCGGCGTCGCCGCCAACCTGCTGGCCCGCCAAGGCATTGTCCATGTGCTGGAGGGGCGCCACGTGTTCGCCCACCTGACCGTCGAGGACAACCTGCGTACCGGCGGTTTCCTGCGTAACCCGACGCGCCGGGAACTGGAACAGGGTCTGGAGCGCATCTACGCCTGGTTCCCTCGTCTCAAGACCAAGCGCAAGACCCAGGCCGGGCTGACATCCGGCGGCGAGCAGCAGATGCTTGCCATCGGCCGGGCGCTGATGACCCGACCTCGGCTGGTATTGCTGGATGAACCTTCGATGGGGCTGGCGCCGATCCTCGTCGAGGAGATTTTTGCCATCGTCGCCCAGCTCAATGTCCAGGAAGGCATGAGCTTCCTGGTGGCCGAACAGAACATCAACGTTGCGCTGCGCCATGCCACCTACGCCTACGTCCTGGAAAACGGTCGGGTCGTGGGTGAGGGCAGCGGTGCGGAGTTGGCGGCGCGGGAAGACATCCAGCATTTCTATCTGGGCGGCAAGACCGGTTGAGTGCCGGTTTCCCGCTGTCTTGTGGGCAACAGTGAATCCGCAGTTTGCTGTTGCAGGGGCTTTGTCCAGCCCGCTGCTGGTTCACAACTCTTTGAAAAAAAAGGGTTTAGAGGGTTGGTACGGACTGTGCTCTGGCTGTTGATGAACCCGTTACGAAAGGAGCAACACATGAGCCATTCAGCGACTATTGATCCATCCGAGCAGGTTCGTCCGGTGCCTCGGCGCCCGGCCCATCTCATTCGCAGCGACGCCGAGGCGATCGAGGTGGCGCACCGTGTGGCCGGGGATTTCACTCGCGAGGCGGCAACCCGCGACCGCGACCGACGTCTGCCCTGGGAAGAACTCGAACGCTTTTCCGAAAGCGGGTTGTGGGCGATCAGCGTGCCGAAGGCCAACGGTGGCGCCGGGGTGTCCTATGTCACCCTCAGCGAAGTGATCGCCATCATTTCCGCGGCCGATTCATCCCTCGGCCAGTTGCCGCAAAACCATTTCGGCGTGCTCAGCAATCTCGGCTTGACCGGCAGCGAAGAGCAGAAGCAGCGCTACTACGCCAAGGTGCTCCAGGGCTATCGCTTTGGTAACGCCTTTTCCGAAGCGCGAAGCCAATACGTCACCACGTTCCAGACGCAGATCCGCTTCGATGGCGACACGGCGGTACTCGACGGCGAAAAGGCCTACTGCACCGGTGCATTGTTCGCTCATATCGTGCCGGTAGCCGCGGTGGACGAGGCGGGGCATGTGCATATCGCGCTGGTTCCGCGCGATGCCGCCGGATTGACGGTAATCGACAGTTGGGACGGTTTCGGCCAACGCATCACCGCCAGCGGCCAGGTGCGCATCGAAGGCGTACGCGTGCCTGCCCGCGACGTGGTACCTGCCTGGAAAGCCTATGACCAGCCCACTTCCGATGGCCCGATTTCGCAGATCATCCAGGCCGCGGTGGACACCGGCATTGCCCGGGGTGCCTTCGCCGAGACCCTGCGTGTCGCCCGCCAGGCGCGTCCTTGGGTCGACAGCGGCCTGCAACACGGTTGGCAGGATCCGCTAGGCCAAGCGCTGATCGGCGAGCTGGCCTGGCGGCTGCAAGCGGCCGAGGCGATTTTGCAGCGCGCGGCCCAAGCGGTCGATCTTGCGGTTGCCGAGCCCAGTGAGGAACGGGTCGCCGAAGCCTCTGTGGTCGTAGGCCAGGCCAAGGTGCTGTCCACCGAGATTGCCCTTGAGGCTTCCAGCCGCCTGTTGGAGCTGGGCGGCACGCGCAGCGTCTCGGCCAGCCAGGGCCTGGACCGGTTCTGGCGCAATGCGCGGACCCATACCCTGCATGACCCGGTGCGCTGGAAATATCACCTGGTCGGCAACCAGCTTCTCAACGACATCAAGCCGCAACGTCACTCCTGGAACTGAGGTATCGAGCATGTCCCATTCACACGCCCAGGGTCGTAGCGACCTCGTCCATGCCCGCCACGTCGAGGCGGCTCTGCTTGACTACCTGCGCGGGCAGAGCGCGCGACATGAAGCCCTGGTGGTCGCCGCGGTCGGCAACCTGCGTATCCGCATCGACGCCGCCGATGCGTTGCTCGAACGCGCCAACGCTTCCCAATCGTCCGCCATTGCCTTTCGTCTGGCTGCTGCCGAGGCGGCGCGTGTCGGTGCGCATCTATTCTTCGAGCTGGCCGGGCGCAGCTTGCCGCGGCCGTTGCCGGATGCAGCCGAGCCGGTGTTGCTGACCCAGCGTCGGCTGCTGGGCGACCATTACCTCAACGGCGCGGCGCTGGCTGATGGACAGGGAGGGCAGGCATGACGGCTGCTCAAAAGTCCTTTCAACGCCCGGACGATATCGAGGGTCAATTGATCCGCGATGCGCCCTGGCACTGTCCAGGGCGTAGCCACCGCGCAGGCATGTCCAGCAGAACTGATTGGGCTCCGGCAACCAACTGAACGTGCCTGTCTGCCCGCTGGATAGGGTGATTGCGCTGAGCCTGGGCAGCGATCACTCAATGCCCCTGATTGTTCCTGATCAGCTCATAAGCCCGGCGCACCAGTGCGTTGACGGTATTCGGCCGGATCCACAGGTGATAGGTCACATCCGGCAGTCGCGGCAGCCCATCGTTCTCGCCGAGCACACGCATGTCCGGGCCGAGCATTTCCATGCTGCGGGGCGTGACGCCCAGGCCGGCGCGGGTCGCGGCCTTGATGCCGATCAGGTTCGAGGCCAGGTAGGCCTGGCGCCAGGGGATATTGGCGCGCTCCAGGGCTTCGAGGGCATAGCGCCGATAGATGCTCGGCTCGTCCACGAGGATCAGCGGCAGCGGTTCGGCGGGGTTGTGGAGGTACTGCGCCGAGCAGATCCACCACACCGGTGAGGTACGCAAGGCGAAGCCTTCGAGGTTCGGATCCTGGCGGGTGGAAATGACCATGTCGACCTTGCCGCGATGCAGGTCGTCCATCAGGAACGGGCTGCGGCCGACATCGATTTCCAGGCGCAGGCGCGGGGCCGAGCGGGCGATGTGGCTGAGGATCGGCGGCAGGATCGTGTCAGCAATATCGTGGGGCGAGCCGATACGCAACACACCGCTCAGGCTGCTTTCGTGCAGGGAATTGAGCGCATCGTCGTTGAGCGACAGCATCTGCCGCGCGTGCCGCAGCAACTGCTGGCCCGCTTCGGTGAGCTGCTTTTGCCGGCCACGTTTTTCGAACAACGTGACCCCGACCTGCTGTTCCAGGCGCTGCATATGCTGGGTGACTGAAGATTGCGTGCGGGCCAGTCGGGCACCGGCTTCGGCAAAGCTGTGGTGATCGACCACGGCGATGAAGGTGCGCAGCAATTCGAGATCCAGGGTCGCCATGGCTATCGCTTCATATCAAGACTGAAAACCTAAACATTACAGTTTTTTATGTATTGATTGCATTTCCTTTACGTGAACTTCGCTGTGGGCTAATAAAATAACGGTTATATGTTTTTCGCCTTTAAACCAAACCGGGCGAGTTATAACGATATGAGATATCTGCATTTCCGTTGGCTCCAAGCGGTACCTAGGATGCCCACTCATCAGGTCGGGGTACGCCGATCATCCATGAGGGGAAATCCATGTTGTTCGAGCGCTCACCTGTCAAACATCTCCTGCCTGTGTTGCTGGGCGCCTTGGTCTCGTTGGCAGCCGTCGACATTGCCCAGGCCGACGCCACCCTGGAGAAGATCGAGCAGCGCCACGAGTTGGTGGTTGGCGTGCTGCTGTCCGGCGGCCCGTTCGGCGGCATTGACCCCGCTACCCAGAAACCTCGCGGCCTCAACGTTGACCTCGCCCAGGAACTGGGCCGGCAACTCGGCGCCGAGGTGCAACTGGTGCCGGTATTGCCCGCCAACCGCGTGCAGTTTCTGCAGCAGGGCAAAGTCGATCTGTTGATCGCCAACATGGAATGGACCACCGAGCGCGGTGAAATCCTCGGGTTCGTGCCTACGCCGTTCTACCGTGTCGGCGGCACCGCGGCGGTGCTCAAGGACAGCCGGATCAGCCGCTGGGAAGATCTGAAGAATCAACCGGTATGCACCTCCCAGGGCAGCAGCTACATCAAGCCGCTCACCGAGTTGGGCGTGCAGATCAAGGCCTTCAAGAGCTCCTCGGAGTCGCTGCTGGCGTTACGGGGCAACAACTGCGTTGCCGCCGTGCATGACGCCACGTTGATCAATCCACTAATTGCCGACAACGCCGAATGGCAGGGCTACCGCGCCCTGAGCCCGGAGCTGAACCCGGCCCCCTCGGTGATCTGGACGCGCAAAGGCGAAAACGATACCCAGGCCAGGCTCGATCCGATCATCAAGCAATTGCACCGCAGCGGCTGGTTGATCGACGCCCAGGCCCGTAATCGCATCACCCCGGCGTCACCCGCCCTGGTCGAGTTGCAAAAGCAGTTCCAGGCCAACGGCGCCTGAGCAGCGGCGCTTGCAGCTTTCTCAACGACCCTCGACCGACGCGCAAGGTAATCGCCCATGTCTTCATTTTTCTCCCCTCGAACGCTGGCCGCCCTGTGCCTGGCCTTGACTGCCGGCTGCGCTGCCAGCCTGGCCCAGGCGGACGCCACGCTGGACAAGATCGAGCAGCGCCACGCCATCAGCGTCGGGGTGATGCTCAGCGGCGCGCCGTTCGGCACCATCGACCCCAAGACCGGCGAGCACCGGGGCTACAACGTCGAGTTGGCCCAGGGCATCGGCAAGGCGCTGGGGGTGGAGACGCAGACCGTTTCCGTGCTTGCGCCGAACCGCGTGCAATTCTTGCAGCAGGGCAAAGTCGACATCCTGATCGCCAACATGCAGTTCACCGAAGAACGCGGCGAGATTCTCGACTACGTGCCGACACCTTATGAAGAGGTCGGTGGCGCGGCGCTGATACGCAAGGGGGCCGGCATAGCGCAATGGGCCGACCTCAAGGGCAAACCGGTGTGCGTGTCCCAGGGCAGCAATTTCATCAAGCCGCTGCAAGAAACCTATGGCGCACAGATCAAGGCTTTTCGCAGCCAGTCCGAGTCGCTGTTGTCGCTTCGCGGCAATGGCTGCGTGGCTGCGGTGCACGTGAGCCCGACCATGCACGCACTGTTGAGCGAAGCCGAGTGGTCAGGCTTTGAGATCCCGCTGCCGGGGGACCTGATTCCTTCAAATTCGGTGATCTGGCTGCGCAAGGGCGAGCACGACACCCAGGCCAGACTCGATGCCATCGTGCGCGACTGGCATCGCAGCGGTTGGCTGATCGAACTCGGCGAGCGCACCGGCATGGCACCGTCCCAGGCCCTGCGTGATCTGCACGCCAGGTATCAAGGTGCGGCTCCCTTGGCCTCGCAGCCATGAGCCATTCACTCTTTTCGACCTTGCAGGCCCTGCTGGGCGCCAGGCATGTGCAACGCGGCGAGGAAGCCGCGCCGTACCTGACCGACAAACAGGGGTGTTACGTCGGGCGAGTAATCGCCGCGGTCCATCCGGGCAGCACCGAAGAAGTCGCGGCGGTGGTCCGGGCTTGCGCCGCGACGGCTACGCCGGTGGTGGTGCAGGGCGGCAACACCGGATTGATGGGCGGCGCCACCCCAGACGACAGCGGCCGCTCGGTATTGCTGTTGCTCGATCGGATGAACCGGATCCGCGCCGTGGACACCGACAACGACACCCTCACCGTCGAGGCGGGCTGCATCCTGCAAACCGTCCAGGACGTTGCCCGCCAGGCCGGACGCCTGTTCCCCTTGAGCCTTGGCGCCGAAGGCAGTTGCACCCTCGGCGGCAACCTGGGGACCAACGCCGGCGGCACCGCGGTGCTGCGCTACGGCAATGCCCGTGAACTGACCCTGGGCCTGGAAGTCGTAACCGCCGAGGGTGAAATCTGGAACGGTTTGCGCGGCTTGCGCAAGGACAATACCGGCTACGACCTGCGGGACCTGTTCATCGGCAGCGAAGGCACGCTCGGCATTATCACCGCCGCGACGCTGAAGCTGTTTCCGCTGCCCAAGGCCCAGGCCACCGCGCTACTGGCGTTCGACTCGCTGGAGCAGGCGGTGGCGTTGTTGTCCCATGCCCGTGCCGGTTTTGGTGCCAGCCTGACGGCGTTCGAGTTGCTGAGCGCCGAGTGTCTTGCGCTGTTGCGCGAGCAGTTTCCCGATGGTCCGCGGCCCTTCGCCAATGCTCGCCAGCCATGGTTCGCGCTGTTGGAGCTGTCGGATAACCACAGCGAAAACCATGCCCGGGAAATCTTCGAACAGGTGCTGGGCGAAGCTTTCGAACAGCAGCTGCTGGCCGATGCGCTGATCGCCGAGAACCTCGTCCAGAGCCAGGCATTCTGGCAGCTGCGGGAGAACATCAGCGATGCGCAAAAGCGTGCCGGTCGCAACATGAAACATGACATCTCGGTGCCGATTTCTGAGGTCGTCGCGTTCGTTGCCCATACCGATGCGTTGCTCCAGCAGCATTTTCCCGGCGTGCGGCATTACACCTTCGGGCATCTGGGCGATGGCAACCTGCATTACAACGTTGCCCACCCGCTGGACTCCACGATTGATGCACACATGGCCCATTACGCCGCGCTCAGTCAGCGGGTGCACGACAGCGCCCATGCTCATGGTGGCTCGATCAGTGCCGAACACGGCATCGGCCAGCGCAAGGTGAACGAGTTGGGGCGCTACAAAAGTGCCGTAGAACTGGACCTGATGCGCCGGATCAAGCAAGCGCTGGACCCACGCAATCTGCTCAATCCGGGCAAGGTACTGGAGGAGGCGCGGCCATGACGCTCCATCTGTCCCAGCGCGTGCAGCGTGTCTCGCTGTCCGCCAATGCCGCCGCCAAGTCCCGTGCCACGGCCCTGCGTGAAGCCGGTCGGGACATTCTCGACCTGACCACCGGCGAGCCGGATTTCGACACGCCGGCGCACATCAAGCAGGCGGCCTGTGCCGCCATTGCAGCCGGGGCCACCAAGTACACCCCGACGCCGGGCGTGAAAGCCTTGCGTGTGGCGGTGCAACACAAGCTGCGCAGGGAGAACCAACTGGACTATCCGCTGGCCTCCATCGTGATTGCCAACGGTGCGAAGCAGATCATTTTCAACGCTTTCGCCGCGACCCTCGATGACGGCGACGAAGTGCTGGTACCGACGCCGTACTGGCCATCTTTTCCGGACAGCGTGCGTTTTAATGGCGGCGTGCCGGTGTTCATCGAGTGCGGGTTGGAGCAGGGTTGCAAGCTCACGCCACGACAGCTTGAGCAGCATATCGGCGAGCGCACTCGCTGGCTGATCCTCAACAGCCCTGGCAACCCCAGCGGTGCGCTGTACAGCGAAGCCGAACTGCAAGGCCTGGCCCAGGTGCTGGGCCGATATCCCGACGTGCTGATTCTGCTGGATGAACTCTACGAACATATTCGTTTCGACGGGTTTGCCATCCAGAGCCTCCTCAATGTCGCGCCGGATTTGCAATCACGGTGCCTAGTGGTGGGCGGGGTGTCGAAAACCTATGCCATGACCGGCTGGCGCATCGGTTTCGGGGCCGGGCCGCAGGCGCTGACCGACGCCATGAGCGTGGTCCAATCGCAATCCACCTCCGGCGCTTCCTCGGTTGGCCAGGCGGCGGCGCTGGCGGCGTTCGAGGGCGGCCTGGATTTCCTGCCGGAACAGGTCGCGGCCTATCGTCAGCGCCGCGATGTGCTGGTGAGCCGCTTGCGTGATGTCGCAGGCCTGGAAGTACTTGAGCCGCAAGGTGGCTTTTTCGTTTTTGTCTGCTGCGCCGGGCTGCTGGGGCGCTATCGCCCGGACGGCCAGCGCCTGCAGCACGACGCCGATGTGGTTGCGTATCTGCTGGAAGAGGGCGTCGCCGGCGTCGCGGGCAGTGCTTATGGCTTGTCGCCGTGGTTTCGCCTGTCCATCGCCACGGCGACCGAAATCGTTGCCGAAGCGGGTCGGCGTATCGCCCATGCCTGCGGCCAATTGAGGAGCGAACCATGAGCCATTGGCTGGAGCAACTCGTCCAGTGGAGCGCCGGGCTCGGCCTCAACTACAACTTCCTGCTCGACGCCTATCAGCGCGGCACGCTGGAGCAGGGCGCGCTGACCACCCTGTGGTTGTGCCTGCTGACGATTGCCGGCAGCTTGCTGGCGGGTGTCGGATTGGCCGCCCTGTTGACCTCCGGCAAGCCTTGGCTGGCCAGACCTGCGCGAGTGTTTGTCGAAGTCACCCGCAACACGCCGACGCTGGTGCAGCTGTATTGCGCCTTCCTGGTATTGAACATGCTGTTGACCCAGGCCGTCGGCGCGGCCAACCCGCTGACGCCCTTCGCGTGGGTGGTGATCGTGATTTCGCTGCACAAAGGCGCCTTCCACGCCGAGGCCCTGCGTGCGGGTATCGAAGCGGTGCCGACGGTGACCCTGGAGGCGGCCAGTTCACTGGCTTTCAACCACCGCCAATTGTTGTGGAACGTGCAACTGCCGCTGGCCCTGCGTTTTGCCTTGCCGTCGCTGATCAACAACCTGATCGACCTGGTGAAAATGACCGCCGTGGCCTCGGCTATCGCGGTGGGCGACATCACCTACGCGGCGATCATGATCTGGACCCAGAGCGACAACGTGCTGGAGTTGATGATTTTGATCCTGGCGTTTTTCGGCCTGCTGAGTTTTACCGTCAATTGCGTCGGGCGCTGGCTCGAAGCCCGCCTAAGGATGCCCGGTTATGGCCATTGATTCCTCCGCTGTCCTGCCCGTGGCCTGGCCGCGTCGCCATCTCGGCAAATTGCTGCTGGGGCTGGGAGCGCTGTGCTGGCTGGCTTATCTCGCGCCGAACAGCCCGGTGCTCAAGGCGCTGTGGCAATGGTCGCCGGCGTTGGTCGCAGGGTTTGGCCAGAACATCCTCATCAGCCTGCTGGCCATCGGTCTCGGCTCGGTGTTGGGGCTGCTGGTAGGCGCCATGATGCTGTCGCCGCTGCGGCTGTTGCACTGGCCGGCGCGGATCTGGGTGCAGGTCTTTCGTAATGCGCCCTGGCTGGTGCTGATCTATTTCACCACCTATGTGTTCCCGTTCGAGATTCGCATTGGCACGGCCTATGTCGCGTTTCCCGACTGGGTCAAGGTGACCCTCGGCCTGGCCCTGCCGGCCAGTGCGAATGTCGCGGAAATCTTCCGTGGCGCCATCGCCTCGATCCCCAGCACCCAATGGGAGGCCGCGCGGTCCCTGGCGTTCACCCGTGGGCAGATTTTTCGCTCGATCATCCTGCCCCAGTGCTTCAAGCGCATGTTGCCGCCGTGGATGAACCTCTATGCGGTGATCACCATGGGCACCGCGCTGGCCTCGCTGGTGGGCGTGCATGACGTGATCGATACCGCGCAGATCGCCAGCAACACCGTGAACCTGACGGGCTTCACCGTGCTGATCTACCTGAGCCTGCTGGTGCTGTTCTTTGCCTACTGCTACCCGATTTCCCGTCTTACCCAATACCTGGAGCGACGTTATGCCTTCTACTGAAACCGTCGCCGAGCCCCTCGTCAGCCTGCGCGACCTGCACCTGTCGTTCGGCAGCAACCCGGTGCTCAAGGGCATCGACCTGGACGTACGCCGTGGTCAGGCCGTGTCGATCATCGGTCCGTCCGGCTCGGGCAAGTCGACAATCCTGCGTTGCATCACCGGGCTGCTGCAGCCCCAGCGTGGCAGCATCCGTGTCGGTGCCACCGAGGTTCATACGCTGGCCCAGGAGGCCCAGCGCATCGAACTGCGCAAGCGCGTCGGGTTCGTGTTCCAGCAGTACAACCTGTTCCCGCACCTGTCGGTACTGGAGAACCTGGTGATCGCGCCGCGCAAGGTGCTCGGTCGCAACCGCAGCGATGCCGAAAAGGACGCGCGGGCCTTGCTCGCCAAGGTGCGCATGGAGCACAAGGCCGACGCCTATCCGGGGCAACTCTCGGGCGGCCAGCAGCAACGCGTGGCGATCGCCCGCGCGCTGGCGATGCGCCCGGAGCTGATTCTGTTCGATGAAGTGACCTCGGCCCTCGATCCGGAAACCGTCGGCGAAGTGTTGACGGTGATTCGCGAGCTGACCGAGGAGGGCATGACCTGCGTGCTGGTGACCCATGAAATGCGCTTCGCCGAAGAGATCAGCGACGTCGTCTATTTCACCGAGAACGGCGTGATCGTCGAGCACGGTAGCGCCGCCCAAGTCTTCCAGCATCCCGCCAGCGAGCGCACCCGGGAATTCCTGCGCCACGCCCTGGGCGACCCGGGGCGCCGGCCGCCTCTCGTCCAGGACGACCCGTATCTGTTGACCAACCTGAGCCGCTATAGCCTGTCCGTCTGAAAAGGAACCTGCCATGAATACCCGTAACCGTGCCGATGTGATCGAGGGCTTCCTCAAGCAAGTGCGCGTCATCCATCAGCGTGGCGTCGACCGCGCCGCGCTCAAGCAGATCGTCGTGCTGCTGGAAGGCCTGGCCGAACGCCGCGACCTGTTCAATTTCGAGGCGTTCCCGGCGCCGCAGCCGGGGCAGGGCAGCACCGCGTTTCGCTATCGCCTCAACGATGACGGCGACACCCCGACGCTGTACCTGAACTCGCTGCTGCCGGGCAAGAGCACCATCCCCCATAACCATGAGACCTGGGCCATCATCAGCGCCATCGAAGGTCAGGAAATCAACTACGTCTACCAGCGTGATGACGAAGGACGCGAGCCCGGATTCACCACGCTGCACTTGGAAAAGGAAGTGATCGTGCAGCCTGGAACCTCCATCGCTTTCCTTGGCGAGGACCTGCATGGCATTCGGGTCGCAGGCGAGCAACCGACCCTGCATTTCCATCTTTATGGCCTGCCGCTGGAGTCGCTCAACGGCCGTTACGGCGTCGAAGCCGATGGGCGAATCCTCAACTACAACGCCTCGCAGATGGCGCCGTCGATCAAGGCCTACGCCTGACGGCCTCTTGCCTTCCAGTCTTTCACTTTTTCCAGCGGGACTACCATGAGCCAGACCTTGACTCCCCAGCAACTGCAGCAGTGGTTGTTCGACGGGCAGGAAATCGCCCTGTTTGACGTGCGTGAGCACGGCCAGTACGGCGAAGCCCATCTGTTTTTCGGGGTGAATCTGCCCTATAGCCGCCTGGAGCTGGAGGCTCGACGGCTGGCGCCGAACCTTCAGGTCCGGTTGGTGCTGCATGACCAGGATGGCGGCGACCTGGCGGAGCGCGCGGCGCAGCGCCTGCACGTGCTGGGCTACGCCAACGTGCACATCCTGGAAGGTGGCGCCGACGGTTGGCAGGCCGCCGGCTATCAACTGTTCGCTGGCGTGCATGTGCCGTCCAAGGCTTTCGGCGAGCAGGTGGAGGCGGTCCGTCACACGCCTCACGTCAGCGCTCGCCAACTGGCGCAATGGCAGGCTCGGGGCAAGCCGCTGGTGATCCTCGACGGCCGGCCGCTGGAGGAGTATCGCAAGATGACCATTCCCGGTTCGATCTGCTGCCCGAATGGCGAACTCGGGTACCGCGTGCATGATCTGGTGCCGGACGAGCAGACCCCCATCGTGATCAATTGCGCCGGCCGGACCCGCAGCATCATCGGCGCCCAGACGCTGATCGACCTCGGTCTGAAAAACCCGATTTATGCGCTGGAGAACGGCACGCAGGGTTGGCATCTGGAAGATTTTCACCTGGAGCACGGCAGCCAACGGCGTTATGCCGACCAGGTGTCGAGCGCCACATTGCCGACCCAGCGCCTGGCGGCGACACGCCTGGCCGAGCGGGCCGGGGTGCCGACCGTCGAGGCTGCCCAGGTCGAGCGGTGGGCGGCGGAGGCCGGGCGCAGCCTGTTTCTCTGCGACGTGCGCACCGCCGAGGAGTTTGCTGCCGGCACATTGCCGGGCGCGCAGCACGCGCCGGGCGGACAGTTGATTCAATCCACCGATCTGTATGTGGGCGTTCGTCAGGCGCGGGTGGTGCTGTTTGACAACGACGGCGTGCGTGCACCGATCATCGCCAGTTGGCTGCGGCAGCTCGGGCATGAAGCTTTTGTATTGTCGGGCGGTTTGAGCAGTGGCCTGGCGTTACCGCTTCCAGACGTCTTCGCGCCTGCGGAACTGCCCGGGATCAGCGCGCAGGCCGTGGCGGATGCCCTGAGGGATGACGCGGTGGCGCTGATCGACCTGCGTTCGAGCA
The DNA here is from genome assembly GCF_051132085.1 of Pseudomonas sp. R1-15. Taxonomy (NCBI): domain Bacteria; kingdom Pseudomonadati; phylum Pseudomonadota; class Gammaproteobacteria; order Pseudomonadales; family Pseudomonadaceae; genus Pseudomonas; species Pseudomonas sp. R1-15. The sequence continues at coordinate 2,456,763 of NZ_CP071660.1, forward strand.
ACGCCTATCGCAAAGGTCACATTGCCGGGGCGCGCTGGTCAATCCGACCCTTGCTGGCCGGTGCGCTGGCGGGCGAGCGGCGGCCGCTGGTGCTGGTCGCCGATGATCCTCGGCTGGCGGCCGTGGCGGCGCTGGAGCTATCGCGAACCGATGTTCATTGGCTCGATGGCGGGGTCGATGCGTGGCGCTCGGCCGGCCTGGCGCTACGAGAAGGCGCCGACACGTTGCCGGATGAACAGTGCATTGATTTCCTGTTTTTCACTCACGACCGGCATTCCGGAAACAAGGACGCGGCGCGCCAGTACCTGGCGTGGGAAATCGGCCTGCTGGCGCAAATGAACGAAGCGGAGATCGCCAGCCTCAACCCGTTGCAGGGCCCGCCTCAAAGCGCTGCCGATGCGCGGCTTCGCACCCGCCTGATTCATGGCGCGCGCAGCGAGAAGGGCACCGGCGCCCGGTCCGTCAATGTGCCGGTCAGTCGTTTGAGCACGGTGCTGTTCGACAACCTCGCACAGATGCGCGACGCCCGTTCCCGGCGCGACAGCGAGCGAGTGCTGACTTATGGCGCTCGCGGCAACCCGACGGCCTTCGCCCTCGAAGACCTCGTTACCGAACTGGAGGGCGGCTACCGCACCCGGCTGTTCGGTACCGGGTTGGCTGCCGTGGCGCAAACCTTCCTGGCCTACCTGCGGCCCGGCGATCATGTCCTGATCACCGATGCGGTGTATGCGCCGGTACGCCGCGTGGCCCGGGATTTCCTCGAAGCCTTCGGCGTAGAAGTCGGCTATTTTGCCCCCGACGGCAGCGACCTGCCCGGACGGCTGCAAGCCAACACCCGGATGGTCTACACCGAAGTGCCCGGCTCACTGCTGTACGAACTCTGCGACTTGCCGGCTATCGCCGCGCTCTGCAAGCCGCGCGGCATCCTGCTGGCCGTGGACAATACCTGGGGTTCGGGCGTGCTGTACCGGCCGCTGGCGTTGGGCGCAGACATCTCGATCATGGCCCTGACCAAGTACCTGAGCGGCCACAGCGACGTGGTCATGGGCAGCGTGTGCACGCGCCAGGAGGCTTGGCCAGCACTGGCGGCCATGAGCGACACCTTCGGCAACACCGTCAGCCCCGACGACGCCTATCTGGTCCTGCGTGGCGCACGCACCCTGGCGCCACGCCTCGACACTCATGAGCGCCAGGCACTGGCGATCGCCCATTGGTTGCAGGCGCAGCCGCAGGTGAAACGGGTCTTCCACCCAGCACTGCCCGATCATCCCGGTCACGGTCTGTGGTTGCGGGACTTCAAGGGCAGCAATGGACTGCTGACTTTTGAGCTTCGCGAAAATGACGACGCGTACCTGGAGGGTTTTATCGATGCGTTGCAGGTGTTCGGGTTGGGGGCGTCCTGGGGTGGGTTCGAGAGTCTGGTGACCGTTGCCGATACCCAGGATCGGCAAAGCGCCGAGGATCGGGCGTTGAACCCGGTGGTGCGCTTGCATGTGGGGTTGGAGGATGTCGAGGTGTTGATCGAGGACCTGCAGCGGGGCTTTGTGGCTGCCGGATGATTTACCAGACTTCTGGTTTCTCCAATGAGGCAGGCATGAGGTCTACCGCCGAAAAACGCTTGGCCCAGAGATGCGCCTGACGAAATTGCTGAACGGTGGCATGGTCGCTCTGACTGGCGAGCGCTGCAACGACGGTGTTGCGCAGGTCAGTCCCTTGATCCACGATCCAGACGCCCGGCTCCCGGTCGCGCAGGGCCATTTCACCGAAGCGGGTCGAGATGACAGGCAGGCCGAGGGCGCGGTACTCGTAGTATTTGATCGGGTCGACCGAGGCGGTGAGGCGGTTGAGCTTGAACGGAATCAGGCCTACCGAAAACGTTGCCATGGCCGTCATTGCATCGGCATGGGAACACTCGGGTAGCAGCTCGATGTTGGCGGGCAATACGCAGGGCGCCGGTGTGAAGACGGGGCCGATCAGCCGGATCCGGTTTCCAGGGTTGGCCTGGGCCAGCGCGGTGACCAGGTCCCAGTCGAACCAACGACCCAGGGTGCCGACATAACCAAGCACCTGTTGTTTGGCGGCCAGGTCCAGGCTTTCGACCGGCGCCAGTCCGCGCACGTCACAGGCATTGAGGGCCAGTTCCACCTGGTCGGTCATGCCCAGGAGTTTATTGCGCAGAGGGCTGGAGGAGGCCAGCACTTTGCCTACCTGTCGAATAAGCTGCGCCTGGCGACGCTCCATGGACCGGCGTGACAGGCCCTGATAAAAGGCCGGAAAATCATCCATCGCGTCGTAGACGGCAGGGCTTGCAGGCATGCGTGCCAGCAGTTGCAAGGCCAGTTCGGAAGGTTTTCCGACACCTATCAGGCAGGGGCCGGCGGCGGCAAACGCCGCAATCTCCTTGAACAGGTTGCGCCACAGTCGCTTGAGCAGCATTGCCGAGCCTGGGAGCGGCTCAATGGGGAGGCTCCGGGGTTTGCAAACGTGCAACCAGGGGGGAACGGTGACGCTGTGCTGATCGGCAACAGGCGGCTTGGACCTGATGTCGTTCAACGTGGGCAAGCGCGTCGGGTATGGATCGATCCAGAGCACCTGTGCGCCAGTCTGGTGGTGATACCAGTTGACGAAATGATGCGGGCGCTGGCTGAAACTGGCCCATGGCACCGGGGACAGGTAGATCATTCTCATGGCTGAAAGTGCTGGCGCAGGACGTCGGCAATACGCGTTGCGGCCCTGCCGTCGCCATAGGGGGAAACGCCCCGCGCCATGCCCTGATAGGCCTGAGGGTCATCCAGGAGATGCTGTGCCTGTTCAACGATGGTGTCCCGATTGGCGCCCACCAACTTGACCACGCCGAGGTCGACCGCTTCGGGGCGTTCGGTTTCTGTCCTGAGTACCAGCACCGGCTTACCCAGGGCAGGGGCTTCTTCCTGCACGCCCCCGGAATCGCTGATGATCAGGTATGAGCGCTTGATTGCCGCGACAAACGGAGCGTAGTCCAGCGGTGCGCAGAGGATGATGTTCGGGGTTTGGCCGAGCAACTGATGCGCGACGTTCTTGACGTTCGGGTTGGGGTGGACGGGATAAAGAATCTGGATGTCCGGGTTCCGTTCGGCCAGGCGCTTGAGTGCCTGGCAGATATCCTGGAACGGTTCGCCGAAGTTTTCCCGACGATGGCAGGTCACCAGCACCATGCGTCTGTGCGCATCGAGTGGGACGGTCAAGGCTGAGTCCTGTGCCGCGGTCATCAGCAAGGCATCGATGACAGTATTGCCGGTCAGGGTGATATCACTGGCGGCAACACCTTCGTCCAGCAGGTTGGCCACGGCGCCCTGGGTCGGCGCGAAATGCCAGCGGGCCAGCTTGCCGGCGATCACCCGGTTGGCCTCTTCGGGGAACGGATTGTACAGGTCCCCGGTACGCAGGCCCGCTTCGACATGGCCGAAGGGTATTCGCAGGTAGAAACACGCCAGTGCGGCACTCATGACGGTGGTCGTGTCACCTTGAGCCAGTACCACATCCGGTTTCTCGGCTTGCAGGACGCCGTCGAGTTCACGCAGCAGGCGTGAGGTCAGCGCTGCCAGAGACTGGTTGGGACGCATGATGTCCAAATCGAGGTCGGCATCGATCGCAAAGCCCTTCAGTATCTGGTCGAGCAGGCCGCGGTGCTGGGCGGTGGCGAGCACCCGGCACTCGATGTTTTTCTCGGCCTTGAGGGCGTTGATCACCGGGGCCATCTTGATGGCTTCGGGGCGTGTACCGACGATGCAGAGTACTTTGCGGGTCATGACTGCTGATTTCCTATCATTGTTGTCAGAGAGCGTGCTATCCGGTCCGCGTTGGCCATCAGGGTCAACGTGTGCGATTTCTCGGTAAGGCTGGGCAGACAGGCGCCATCAACGACATGCACGCCGTCGAGGCCGGCGACCTGGCCAAGGCGATCGGTCTGGCCAATCTTCGGCGTCGAGTGCATGGGCAGGGTTCCCGCATAGTGGATATCTGCTCCCGGTCTGCCGACGGTGAAGCTCATGGGCATCAACAGCGCGCCCATCTTCCAATAGATCCGCCGTAGCCTGGTCTCGGCGGCTTTCATGATCCCGGGGAGCTCGGGATGCACTTGGCCGGTGATGCTCAACGAACCGTCGGGGCGCAGCAGCGCCGTGTTGCTGGACAGCTGCCCGGGAAGGAAGATGTTGCCGACGGCGCACGCGCTGAGCAGGTTCCTCAGCAATTCGATGCTGTAGCGTTTGCTCATGGGAATCCGGCTGACGAACTCGGTCATGGGCAAGCCCGTGGTGCTGAACGTCGACCCGAAAGCTGTGGCGCCGGACTTCAACTCCAGGGTGAACGAGAGCTGGCCCAGGCCAAATACCGGCACTCTCTGGGTGCCGAGCATTCTTGGCAACCATAGCAGGAAGGCCGCCGTCGGCGATGACAGCAGCGGTACCGGTGCCGAATGGTTCAGGCACTTGAGGACGAGCCGGGTCGAGGCCAGCGTGCCCGCCGCCAGTAACAGGCGGGCACCGCGCAAGCGCCGGGCGGAGCGATGATCGGTGACGGTCCATGAGTCGTCCTGTTTCAGCAGATCCTCCACCAGGAAATTCTGGACGTGCTGGAACCCAGGGTATTGCTTGAGTTTTCGCAGCTCTTGCGAGGCGCTGTACAAGGCTTGGTGGTGACAGCCCCACAAGCAGTTTCCAGAAAGATCGCAGGCCTTGCGCTCGTCGAGGGGCTGGCTCAAGGCGGCGACCCTTGAACGGCCAAGGCGAAACCCCAGGTCGGGAAACACCGCTCGGCGCCGGGTGTAGCGGTCGAGCAAGCGCTGATGCAGGCTGTCCAGTGGCAGGGGTGGTTGCGACCACTCATCCAGACCGAAGTAGCTGGAGAGATCGTCGTCGAGCCGGCCACTGATACCGATCCGGCGCGCGACTGTTTCGTAGGACACTTGCATCTCGGAATAATCGATGGGCAGCCCGGCGAAGTCACCGGCGCCCAGCGCTGCCACGCCGCAACCCCAGGCATTGGACAGGCCTCCGGTGGCCAGTGATCCGATGCCGATGAAGTTTTCGGTCTCGATGCGATTGCCGGCGCTGAACCCTTCGAAGACATGGGCGTGGGTCGGCGTCTTCAGCTTGGGCGACACGGCGTCCAGTTGGTCCAGGGCGTGGAAGTTTTCGCCGATCATCCATTTCCATTGATGCGCGTCGTTGGTCCTGGCACTGAGGAAGGGGCGGGTTGGCGGCACCGGTGAGTCGCTGTTGGCCTGGGCATCAACCATGAGCACTCGCAGGCCCGCCTTGACCAGCGGATAGGCCGCTGAAGTCCCGGCTGGGCCGCTGCCGACAATGATCACATCGAACTCAGGCTTCACGGTGGGCTTCACTTCCAAGCAGCAGCGGGCGGGCAAAAGCACGGCACGACAACGCCGCTATCTGCCACACCAACGCTTTGACCGAGGTGAGTCCCAACGCAACCAGCGTGGCGACAACGCTGCGCGGCCATTGGGTGCCGAGAAACACATGCGCGCCTTGGGGGCTGGCTTCGGCGATACCGAGTGCAACCTGCAGGCGCCAGGCCAGTTCCTGGCCCTCGGGCGTGCGCAGGACGCCGGGGTTGTCCAGCAGCGTCAAGAGTATCGGCCAGCCCATCAGCAGGCGTGAGTGGATGACGGGACGGGTTTTGCCCGCACGCTCCAGTGCCCTTGCATAGCGCCTTACCAGGCTTTTTTGCGGCGGGCGCTTGAGCAGGTAGCCCAAGAGCACCGCCGCTTCCTGTAGCAGGCCTCGACGTTGCCCATCGCCGGAGCGATGCATGCCGTGGGCAAGAGGGCGCAACGCGATGCCGAGTTTTTCCAGGGAACGCTCGCTGTCCATGGGCGGCAGATGAATAAGGGAAAAGATCCGCTCCAGGCCCAGCTTTGTGCTCAAGGACCGTCCGAGTATCAGCCGCAACAGCCTGAGCAATGCCACCGGCAGAGGGATTGGCAGGCGAGTGGCGCGGATCCGGTGCGTCGCAATTGCGCCCAGGAACTGGCCAAAGGCAATCGGTTTCACGGCGCCCAGATTGAGGACCTCGCCATGAATATCGTCCCGCTCGGCGACGGCCAGTATCGCGGCCGCGAGGTCGTCGACATGAATGGGCTGCACGCAAGGCGCTGGCATGAGGATCGGAGTGAACGGGCTCCGGCGAACCAGCCCGGTCAACAGGCCAAAGAGCCCGCTTTCTGGGCCGCCGTATACTTGCCCGGGGCGGATCACGGTGCCGCCGGCGGCCAGCACATGTTGTTCGATGCGCCACTTGGTCCGGCCATAAACGCTCGGGGCCGTGGCCTCGGCGGTTTGACTGGATATGAAGATGAACCTGGCCGAGCCTTGTCGGGCGCAATCGATCAGCGCCACGGCCGCGTTTATTTCGGCATCCGGGTCGGTGTCAGCAGCGGTCGATGTGTCGGCCGCCAGATGGATCAGCGCCTGAGTGCTGGCAGGGCATTCGGGTACCGGGCCCCGCAGGTCATAAGGAAGCCAGGCATAGGCGGCGGGCCCCGGCTGGCGGGTGGCGCAAATGACCTCGTGGCCGCTTGCCGTCGCGAGGGTGCTCAAGCGTTGTCCGATGTAGCCGGTCGCGCCGGTGATCAGTAGCTTCATGGTCCTGCGCCTTCGGCTCGGTCAGCGGGAGCCGGCGGGTGCGTATCGGTACGAAACACGAACCGCTTGCTGATCCAGTAGGTCAGCGCTACGCAGATCACGTCGCTGACAAATTTCACCGGGACAGGGTTATCGATGAGGTACAGCCCCGCGCTGAGCAGCACCGAAGCGAGCGGAATATTGATGGCGAGCAATGAAAAATAGCGCAGCGCTTGAGCCTTGCTGCCAACGCGTGTCGACTGGAATGTGAAATGCCGATGCGAAAAGAACGCGAACGTCCCGGCCACGACTTTGCCGGCGACGTTGGCCAGCACGGGGTGGTCATCGAATAGCGCGAGCAGCAGCAAGAAGATACCCATGTCCAACCCATAGGCCACGAGTTGGATGGCGCCGTATCGGATAAAGGTCAAGATGTCCTCCTGATCACCACTATGTGGTGCAAGGCCAATATCCGCCGCAACGGATACAGCAGTTTTTCGACGACCTTGAGCACAGGGATGAAGACGTCAGGCAATAGCTGGCGAAAGTTCAGGCCGCCGGATATCAGGTAACGAAGATAATTGCCGCAGATTTCCTGGTGGACGATCTCCAGACCCGGGTACTTGTGCTCGAACGCCTGCCGGTCTCGAACGAAGACGATGTAGCTGAGGGCCTGGTTGGCGCCGTTCATGGGGCCGGTCGACGGTGTATGCCAAGAGGGGAAGTGCGTGTCGAAGCCTTCGGACTTGAACAGGCGCTTATAGAGGAACGCGGCAAAGGGGCCATGAAAGGGCTCGATCAAAATGGCCCCGCCGCCGATCCTGAGCGTCCTTTCCAGCTCCGTGAAAAAGCGCTCGGGGTGAGGAAAATGATGAAAACAGTTCTGGCCATAAAAGGCCCTGACCGAATCATCGTCCAGGCTCATTGCCTGGGCATCGAGCGCCATGTCGAGTTTCTCGCTGGCGACAACGTCCGTGGCCAATACGTGCGGGTACGAATCGCGCATGGGCGCGATGCCCGCTCCCAACTCCACCTCAAGACCCCCGACATGGAAATAGCGGTCTGCCAGTCGACGGAACGCGTGGTGGAACTCTACGAAGACGTCCCGAAGCATTTGCTTGCGCTCAAGCACTTTGCCGTGAAGTTCAAGGCGTTCGCAGCCATCGACATCCAGCGTCTTGAGCGACGGGTCCGATAAAAGATCTCTTAGCGCTTTAATGACTTTTCTTCCCGCAATGAAGTGGCCCTGCGCCTGGAATGCCGAGGCCTGTTGGGGACCGAGGCGATGTCGTAACCGAGAAACGCCATGATCAATTGCAGCCCCATGAGCATGGGCAATGCGCTGAGCATCACGGTGCCGGCTGGCGTCGCGACGCCATGCTGCGCCGACTCGAACCAGTGGTAACTGCCGAACAGGATGCCGAACACGAACATCAGGATCCCGATCGGCAGCTCGATCGAAGCCAGGGACATGTCGCGCAAGTAGTAGTTGTAGAGCACGCGCTTGGTGAAGTTGCGCAGATGCTTGAAGAGAAATTCGCCCACGATCTTCGAGATCTTCAGGTGACTGACTTCATCGCCGTAGCGGGCTTCCATCGGAATATCCACTACCACCGCGCGCACGGTGTTCAGGCGGAACAGAATGTCGGTCTCGAAAAAATAGCGTTGGCTGACCTTGTCCAGGGGCAGCAGCCTGGCGACGTCACGGTGAATCGCGGTATAGCCGTTGGTCGGGTCGAACAGATCCCAGTAACCCGTCGACAGTTTGGCCATCAACGACAACACGGCATTGCCGAACAGACGAATTCGCGGCATCGACTGGACTTCCTCCAGGTCGAAAAACCGATTGCCCTTGGTGTAGTCGGCTTCACCCGCCAGGATCGGTTCGATGAACAGCGGAATCAGGGTCGGGTCCATCTGACCGTCGCCGTCGACCTTGACGATGATACTCGCGCCGTCAGCGAGGGCTGCTCGATAGCCGGTCATGACCGCACCCCCCACACCTTTGTTGATGTCATGGGGCAGCACCTTGACCCGAGGGTCGTTACAGGAGGCCAGGACATGCCCGCCCGAACCGTCCGGGCAGGCATCGTCAATGACATAGATGCGCCAGACTTCCGGCCCGATGGCGTCGATGACGCCGACGATATGTGCGGTGACCCGATAGCTGGGGATGACGACGGCAACGCGTAGTTCATCCGTGAAAATCGCTGTTGTTGTGTTCATCGATTTGCCAACTATTGCCTGAATGAAAGTGATTTGAACTCCAGGGGAGTGTCGGTATGCCCGGACGCATAAATGACCGCGGACGTAGCATTAGCCGGGGCAATGACACTCATCTCATGGGTCTCCCAATGCGTGGTGCAATCAAACGTTGCGATGCTGGCGCTGATGAAGTCGCCTTGGTCGTCCATCCAGTTGGCCTGGATTCTTCCGGTAGTGGCTGCCTCCGTGCAGCGTGCGGACACACTGTTGGTGTAGGTCAGCCCCGGCGTGACGTCGACGCGCTGTGTGGCGGGTGTCTTGACGTTGACGGTGAGGATCTTGCGCGAGGTGTCATAGGTCGAGGGCGACAGCAGGTTCCAGCCGTCGAGGCTGGACAGGTCCGGATTGAGCAGGAGCTCGTAGTGGGTGGCGTTGAGTTTGCGCAGGTCCAGGTTACCCAGCCTGGAATACGACGTGGACACGGCGAGCAGGCGGTCGAGCTGTGCCTGGGGAACAGACTTGAGATCGATCACCAGCCAGTTCACCTGGCGCTGGCGCAAGCGCCGGGTAAGCTCCGCCGGCGAGGTCGCTGCGTCGAATTCGCCCTTCCACTTCAGGTTGTACCACGACGCGTAAAGGGCATCGCCATGCAAACCCGCCATCAAGGGCGACGCAAAAACCGCCACGGGTTGATAACCGCTGTTCAAGGCGTTGACGGTGTCGACCATTTTCCGGATCGGCAGGCGCTCCAGCAAAAAGGCCTCCCGACCGGCCTGGCTCAACAGTGCCGAGGGTTTGATTTCGCCATAGTAAGTAGCGGCCTGGATGAAGCGGATATTGGCCAGGACCAACACGGCACCGGCCGCGATGGCGAGGCTGCGGGGGAAGGCCCTGGCGTCGGAAAAGGGCAGGGCGAGGATAACCGAGAACAGCGCAAAGGAGGGAAACACATAACGCAGGTAGGCCGTTGACTGGAACGTCATGAACATCGCGCCGGCGCCGACCAGGAGAATGCACAGGGCTTTTTTGTTGCCGCTCAGCAGCACGGCGACGGCCGCTGTGGGTAGCAGCAGCCACTGGAAACCTGCCGCGCCGACCCGTCCCTCGATGAACTGCGGCGACTGGAAGACCATTCGATAGAGGGTGTCCCAGGTCATTCCGGTACCGAACGTGGCGGGCGGTTCGAAGTTCATGTCCGGCCAGAGCGGTGAATGGAAAACCCCGTTGAAAAACGGGAACACCGGGTTACCGGTCAAGTACCCGGCGCAGATGTAAGGGGTAGCGCCCGCCAGCAGCAGGCCGGCGCTGCCGAGCATGAGGGGCTTGGCGATTCCTCGCACGGCCCAGGCCTTGTACTGCAGCAAGAGGACCAGCAGCAGGACCGGCAGGACACTCAGGGTCACCGCCTTGGTCGCCATGGCGAAACCCAGCAGGACACCGGCCAGGACCAGTTGCGACAGGCGTTCCCGAGGATCCGCAGTGAAGCCCGAGACCTTCAGGATTGCCAGGGTCCCGGCCAGCATGAAGGCGGTCCACGCCGACTCTATGTGCAGGCTGCTGCTTTCAGCGAAGGCGAGGGGCGTCGACAGGAATATCAGGCTTGCCCAGCGAGCGCTCGTGGCGGAGCCCCCGGCCCAGAGGGTCATGTTGCGAATCTGCCACGCCACCAGCAAGGCGAATGCGCTATTGCTCAGGCGTGACGCCGTTTCGCCCGCCAGCATATAGACGATGCTATAGATCCAGTCGGCCAGCATGGGCATGACTGCCCACACGTAGGTGTTTGCATCGAACGACCATTGATGCCGCTGGGCCAGGTGTGAAGGGACGAAGAGGTGCATGGCCAAGGCGTCGTGGCCGACCTCCGGCATGAAAGCTACCAGCACGTAGAGGCAGGCGAATCCGCCAATCAGTACATCAAGGCCGGTTTGCAGGGGCGTATGTGCCGAGCGGGTGGCCTGGATTTGTGCCAGCAGTTCGCGACCTATCGACAGGACCTGTTTGCGCCCCAGTACAAGCGGCACTGCCAACATCGCGCCATACAGCCAGGGATAATTGATCGGCATATACGCAGCCAGGCCTGTCAGCGTACCGAACGTGCCGGTGCCCATCAGCAGATGGATGCTCCAGTCGGCCGGATTTTCTTGCCTGAGCAGCCACCTGCCGAGCACGGTGGCAGACAGCGCGAAGACCGCGACGACAACCACCGGCCAGATCTGCGAGCAGGCAATGGTCAGGCACGCCAGCAGGCCAAGGCAAAGAATGATCGGCGGCTTGCGAGTGAAGGCGGTAAGGGCCGCCAGGACCCCCACTGACAGCAGTATCGTGCGGCTGCTGCTGTTCATGGAGGCCAGTTCAAGCGTCGAAAAACCGTACACGCCGACCGCCGTACTCGCCAGTAAAACCAACAGCACCACTGCGTATTTCAGGCTTGATCCGGGCAAAATATCGTCTCGGCTGAAGGAACTCGCTTAAGGCTTTTTCTCGATTCATTGTGGCGAGGGAGCTTGCTCCCGCTGGGCTGCGCAGCAGCCCCAAAAGCTGAATACACCCCACCTGGCACGCTACGGTGGCCGGGTTCAGGGCCGCTTCGCAGCCCAGCGGGAGCAAGCTCCCTCGCCACGGGTTGGTCAACGCTCGTAGACAGCGTTGCATCCAAGAGGGGCCTATACATCTCGGTACGTGTGCGGAACCCAGGATCCCCATTTGTTCTCGTAGATCGCCCGGTTCTTTTCGAAAAGTGCCTGTTTTTTCCGGGCACCCAAGGTGTTGAACGAGGCGGACAGGTGGTGATGGACGAAGACGTCTTCGGCGCAAGCCGCGCGCAGGCCGCGACGCTGCACGCGGCGGCAATAATCGTCATCCTCGAAGAACCCCAGGCCGTACTCCTCGCACAGGCCGCCAATCTGCTCGTAGGTCGAACGCGGGAACATCACGCAGAAAAACGCCAGGGTGTTGATTTCGAACCACTCGCCCATGCGGGCACGGGTCATTTGCGCGGCTTCGGCGGGCATGTCCTCCATCCGCCCATAACGGGTGCGGACTTTGGCTTCGTTGCCGATGTTGTTGGTGACCGGACCGATGATGCCGATTTCCTCGTGGTCCTTCAGATGACGGATCAACCCCTTGATCCAGCCGGCGGTGACGACCGTATCGTTGTTCAGGATGACCAGGTACTCGCCACTGGCTGCCGCGAGCCCTTGGTTGTTCCCTGCGGCGAATCCCTTGTTATCCGGATTGAGGATGACGATCCGTTCGGGATGTCCCTTGGCCCAGGCAGTGAGATAGGCCGGGGTCTGGTCGCTGGAGCAGTTGTCGACCACGATGGTTTCAAGGTTCGGGTACTGGCTCTGGGTCAACAGACTGTCGAGGCAAGCCTTGGTCAGTTCGAGGTTGTTGTAGGTCAACACCACGACGCTGACCTTGGGCAGGGGCAATGACGCGATGGCCTTGCGCAGGCTGGCGGCCCGATGCTGCCAGGTCTGGCCCTGGGCGAACGATTGACGCGCCCTTGGCGTTGCGCCGACCTCTGGCAGAGCGTCGAGTACACCGCGTATGGCCGAGATGAACTCAGTCGGCTGTTCAACCGTCCAGACCAGTTTGCCGAACTGGCTCAACTCCGGCAGTTTCACCGACACTACCGGTTTTCCTGCGCTCAGGTATTCATAGACCTTGACCGGATTGGTGGCGAGCGTCAGGGGCATGACCTTGAACGGAAGCAGGCAAACGTCCATGGCGTAGAGGTAATAGGGCAGGGAGGCATACGGGACTTCGCCTTCCAGGACCACATTCGGGCAGGCCTTGAAATATTTTTTCGCCTGGACGATATCGCTGCCGATCAACAGGATCAGCTGCTGCGGGAAGGACTGGGCGACGCGCTTGACCAGTTCCAGGTCGAACCATTCGGCGATGACGCCGTAGTAGCCGATGATCTTTCTGTTGGCCGGGTCCCGGTAGATCTTGTCGGGGCGTTGGCTGAAAAAACCGTATTCGCAGGCGTTGCGGATCACCTCTACGTTGCGGTTTTCCCGCTTGCCGTGTTGTTCGATCCAGTCGGAAGTCGCCACCAGCAGATCGGCCCGGCGCATCAAGGCGATTTCCAGGTCGAGCAGTTCCTGGGCAACATTGCCGAAACCTTCGTGGTGATCCATGCAGTCATAGACCAGCGTGGCGTTGGGGACACGTCTTGCCAGCGGGAACCAGTAGGCGTGCTGGACGATGCAATCCACGGCGGCGACGTTCGCCGCGTCCAGCAGCATGGCCAGGCCTTGGCGCAACTGGCTGATCGCGGCCGCTGAAGGCGGGGCATGATAAATGGCCGGAGCCCCGCGCACCTTGAAACGGATCTGGAACAGCCGCTCGGAGCCTTCCAGGCGCTCCGCCTCGAAGCCGGGAGCATCATCGTCGATAAAGTGGTTGGAAATATAAAAGGTCGTTTGTCCCGCCCGCGACAACTCCTTGGCCAGGTTTTGTGGGCGCTGGATGCGGAAGTGCCAATCGATCACGCCGAACATCAGGATCGTCGGCTGCCCGTGACTGGATGGCACGGCAAGGTCAATCGGTGGTAGCAGGGGTTGCAGCGGCGCGAGGCTTGGGGACGCCGATGATTCGCCGGCTGTCGCCCTGGTGCGTTTCAACCAGCTTCGAAGCCGCTGGGCTAGCCTGCTTTTCCGATGTGCGGTGAGCGGCAACCAGGCGTAGATCCGGCGCGATAATTTATACAGCTGCTTGCGTATCGAATAACGCAGCGGTGCGCGTTCGATGGCGTTGCCCCAGTCAGAAAGCTTGAACAGCTCAGTCTGCTTCGCCGCCAGTTGTGCGCGTAAATCCACCGCCCAATCGGACAGCTCCACCGCTTGGCGTTCTTTGGCCCTGAGTAACGCCTGGGTGTCTTTGAGGCGCCGTTCGGTCACCTGCAACTGCTCGCGCAGTCGCCCGGCCTTGCCTTCCTGAAGCGACAGGCGAGTGCGAAGCGCTTGTGAACCCAGGTTCAGTTGCTTGATCAGCCGGTCCCGATTCTCGATTTCCTTGACCAGCTGCAAGGCTTCAATGGATCTGGACTGTGTTGAGCGAGTCAGTTTGTCAATGTGATCGACAAGACGGTTGATCTGATCCATGCGTTCTTCCAGTTCCTTGGACATTACGGCAACGCACCCCGGGTCTTGCAGGTGTGTTGTCGACTTCAATAACCAGGCAGCCCCAGGTTCCAGCCGTGCCATCCATCAGCATAGCGGCTGCTGGACGAGGCGCCACGTCAACAAACTCAGATGACATCGGCAAAGCCTTTGCGTGTCCTCTGGAACCAGGCGAATCCGGCACAGGCAATCGACAAGGAAATTGCCGAGTAAGTTGCCAGGTGCGCCCATTGTGGCGTCCTGCCCCAGAACAGTACGTCACGAACCATTTCCACCGGCAGCGTCAGGGGGTTCGCCTGCAACGCCGCCTGGTAGCTTTGCGGAAGTATCGAAAGGGGATAGAAAATCGGCGAGAGAAAGAGCATCGCCGTGATGACAATGCCGATGAACTGGCCAATATCGCGCAGGTACACGCTTATCGAGGCGAGAAACCAGGAAATCCCCAGGGTCAACAACACCAACGGAAACAGCACCAACGGCAGCAGAAGCGCGGTTGCCGGAGGAGTTCCGAACAGGATGATATAGAAGAGCAGCCAGGCCAGGATGCTGATCGCCATGTGGAACAGCGCCGCGCCGAGCGACACCATCGGCAGGGTTTCCAGCGGGAAGACGATCTTCTTGACGTAGTTGGTATTGGCCAGCACCAGGCCCGGCGCGCGGTTCAGGCATTCGGAAAACAGGTTGAACACCAGCAGGCCTGCGAACAGCACCAGGGCGAATTCGCTCTTGGACTCGCCGCCACCCGACCAGCGGGCCTTGAAGACCACGCTGAACACGAATGTGTAGACCACCAGCATGAACGCCGGAGTGAAGAACGACCATAAGATACCGAGCACCGAGCCTTTATAACGACCGATGACCTCCCTGCGGATCAACACGTAGATCAGGATTCGATTGACCAGCACACTCTTGATCATGGCGGCAGGGGAAGTGCTGAACGACTGCATTGGTACTGGGGCCTCAAGACAAAAAATCGGAACTCGGTGAATCGCATCCTCATGGAGGGTAGGCCAAGTTCAGGACATTCGAAGTTTTTTTCTCCATTTGTGCTTAACTCATCGGCAGTGCCCAGCGAAGGAATGATTCAGTAGTGCCGCTAATGGAAGTGACTCATGGAAGGGCTTTGCCGATGTCGTTTGAAGTGGCCATCAGCGCCGAGAACCTGAGCAAGTGTTATCAGATCTACGATGCGCCCAAGGACCGCCTGTTGCAGATGCTGGTGCGCGGCAGGAAGCGTTTCTACCGCGAGTTCTGGGCCCTGGATGACGTTTCCCTGACCATCGCAAGGGGGGAGACTGTCGGCATCATCGGCCGTAACGGCAGTGGCAAATCCACCTTGTTGCAACTGATCTGCGGAACGTTGATGCCGACCCGGGGCAGTGTCCGCGGGCATGGCCGGATTGCGGCGTTGCTTGAGCTCGGGTCGGGCTTCAATCCGGAGTTCAGCGGCCGCGAGAACGTCTATGTGAACGCGGCGGTGCTGGGCTTGAGTCGCGCGGAAATTGACGCTCGTTTCGATGACATCATCGCCTTCGCCAACATCGGCGACTTCATCGACCAGCCCACCAAAATCTATTCCAGCGGGATGCTGGTACGGCTGGCGTTCGCCGTTTCGGTCTGCGTGGAACCGGAGATTCTGATCGTCGACGAGGCCCTCTCCGTCGGCGATGCATCTTTTCAATTCAAATGTCTGAACCGCCTGGAAGAACTGGCTGCCAAAGGCACCACGCTGCTGTTCGTCTCCCACGACATGAGCATGGTCAAACGGTTTTGCCACCGGGTCATCTATCTGCGCGCCGGCCGCGTTGTTGCCAGCGGCTCGCCCGATGAAATGGCCGAGCTGCACTTGCTCGACATGCGTGACGAGCAACGTCGCTGGGCCAGTGGCGGGGCCATACCGGTTACACAAAAAACCTTTATTGGCGGTCAGCAGGGGATGGCCTTTGGAACCGCGGAGGGACACATCACCGCCGCCTGTTTTACCAACACTCGGCAGCTTTCTTCGAGTTACCTGTACGGCAACGACATCGAGATTCGTGTCGAAGCGTTACTGCATGAGTCGATCACTCAGCCCAACATCAGCTTCACTATCCAGGAGGCGAGGCTGCTGGTGATCGGCGGGGGCAACTTCGCCCTGCAACCGGGCCCGGTCGAAAACGGCTGGCGGCGTACGGCCATCACGGTGCGCTTCCCGGCTAACCTCGCCGAGGGGCGCTACCACGTCACGCTCAAGCTGTTGCATGGCGCGACGGAAGACACCTCGCAACTGATCGAGAAGCAAGTCGCCCCCTTGGCGTTCGACATGTTGCCCAGCCACAAGCATTTCCTGGGCATGGTTGACCTGGGATTGCACAGCGTCGACCCGCGAGCGGCCGAGTCGCTTCCCAAGACCTGCGGGATTCCAGCAGAGAACGACCTGGCGGAACCCGCGGATGAGCGCACGTGGCAGGTGGCTATCTTCGGCACCTTCGACGTAGAAAATTATGGTGACCTGCTGTTCCCCATCATCGCCGAGGCAGAGCTGGCCCGGCGCTTGGGTTCGGTCAATCTGCAGCCGTTTTCCTATCACGGGAAAAAATCATCCGAATGGCCCTATGCGGTGACCTCGCTGACAGAGCTGCCCGCTGTAGCGGCAAGCCTGGATGGCGTGTTGATCGGCGGTGGTTTCCTGATCCGATTCGATAAAGTCGTTGCCCATGGCTATGGTCCGACCACTGCGGACATCCATCACCCTACCGGTTATTGGCTGACCCCCGCGCTCATCGCGCTGCAGCATGCGGTCCCGGTCATGTGGAATGCACCGGGGATGCATTGCAACAGTATCCCCGATTGGGCCAGGCCGTTATTGACGATGGCCCTTGAGCAGAGCCGGTACGTGCGCGTCCGTGATGCCCTGTCGCGCGATACCCTCGGCGCGCTCAGCCAGCAAATCGAGATCGAAGTGCTGCCCGACACCGCGTTCGGCTTGCCGCGCCTGATCGATGAGCAACGGCCCTCGGCCGAGTTTGTTCGGCTGCGCGAGCATGCCGGGCTGACCGGGCCCTACATCGTGATCCACGCCATCCATGTGGTGGAGTCCTTTGTAAAATTGTTCGAAGACCACCCCGAGGCGTTCCTGGGCTACCAGTTCGTGGTGGTGCCGATTGGACCAGTCCTGGGTGACGATCCGTCAGTGATTGCCGGTCGGCTGCCCGGATCCATCACCTTGCCGTTCTGGCCGGAGCCGTTGCTCATGGCCGAAATTCTCAGCCAGGCCCAAGCGGTGATCGGCCATAGCTATCACCTGGCGATCACCGCCCTGGCGTTTGGCGTGCCGGTGTTTTGCTCGGCGGACCTGACCACGGGCAAGTACACGGCGCTGGCTGGGTTCGACACGCTGCATGCGTTGCCGAACGTCGCGACGGTCGATCCGCAATGGTTCCTCGCCCGCGTGGGCAAGACTCAGCCATCGCCCTTGGCGCGTGCGGCGGCGGATCAGTTGGTGGAGCATTGGGACCGGGTCGCTGAGATCATTCGCCAAGGTAAAACGGCGTCGCAGCCGGTACTGGGGGCTTTTCTGCAGCACTTGCCCAATCTACTCGAAGCCGCGGCCGAGACGTACGACCCAGTGCCAGCTGAATCGCCGGTGAGTCCGGTCATGCCTGTGCCGCAGATCAACGAACCCGCGCAGGACCTGGCAGCACGGGAGCTTGCCCAACAGCAACGGATCATCCAGCTCCGTGAGCAACTGGCTCGCAGCGATGCCAGGATGCGTGAGCTGCAGAACTCCAATTCATTCCGAATGACCGCGCCACTGCGTTCCATCGCCCGTGGTATCAGAAACCTGACAGCGAACAAGAACCGACAATGCTAGATCTCTCTCGTCTCACGCCAGCGGCGCTAAAGGATCAGCCGTTTTCATGGGCTGAAATCGGCAACCTTTACTCGGCCGAGGATGCCGCCGCGTTGGCAGCGTCTTTTCCTCATGATCACTTCAAGACGGTGAGTGGTTATGGCGGTGAAAAAAACTATGACTACGAGGCACGAGCCTTGTTGGGCATGGGCGACGATACCATCGCTCATGCGCAGGAATTGAGCGAGGCATGGTTGCGGCTGGCTCGGGATCTTGGCTCGGCTGGTTATCGCGAAGCCATGTCGCACATGACTGGAATCGATCTGCGCAGCGTGCCGATGGAGGTCAATGTCTTTCATTATGGTCCGGGTGCGAGCCTGGGGGCCCATCCGGACCTGCCCGATAAACTGGTCACCCATATCCTCTATTTCAATGAGTCCTGGGACCGCAACGACGGCGGTTGCCTGAACATCCTGCACCGCAACGATCCCAGCGCAGTGGCGGCCGAGATCGAGCCCCTGGTGGGTAATTCGGCGATCCTGGTGCGCTCGGATAATTCCTGGCATGCCGTCACGCCTGTAGTCAGTGGTTGCCATTCTTCCCGTCGTAGCCTGACCGCAACGTTCTACCGGCCGGGCTCGCGCAGTTCCATGTGGCCGCCGGATGACAGCACGCCGCTGCATCGGTACCCGCATGCTTAAGCCCGACAGCACCTTGATCGACCGGGACGCCGCCTTGGCTCAGCGAGATGCGGCCGTCAATGAGCGCGATACCGCGCTGGCGAAAGTCGACTTCCTGCAGAACACCCGTTCGTGGCGTTTCACCCGGCCACTGCGTACGCTGTTCCGGGTGCTGCGTTATGGGTTTGCCGCGACCCGGGAATTTCCCGAAACTGCCCCGGCAATCGTCTACCCGGCAGCGCCGGAACCGTTGCCGAACGTTGAGGTACAAGCGGATTTCGCCACCAGAGGGCAGCTGGATATTCTCTGCTTCGCCAATATCGATTGGGCCGCGCGCTTCCAGCGACCGCAGCAGTTGATGAGCCAGTTCGCGAGCAATGGTTATCGGGTGTTTTATATCGTTCCATCCAGTGTGCCGGAGCAGGGACAGCTTTATCGAGTGACCTCAGTGGCGTCCAATCTTTTCGAGGTGGCGCTGCATCGCGATGTGCAAATGGCCTATTACGAAAAGATAGTGACGCCTGAGAACCATCAGGCGTTGCTGCGCGCGATTGCTGCATTGGTCACCGACATGCAGATCAGAACCGCCCTCTCGGTGGTGCATATTGCCTACTGGAGCCCCGTGGTACTCAGCCTGCGCGCGCTGCATGGCTGGCGCATTCACTATGACTGCATGGACGACTGGGATGGTTTTCCGAACATCGGCGAACAGCTGCTGAGCGAGGAAAAGACGCTGATTGCCCAGGCTGATCTGGTGACCGTTTCCGCGGCGTTGCTTTACCAGAAATGGTGCGCCCATAACCCTCGCTGCGTGCTGGTGCGAAACGCTGTGGATTTTGCTTTTTTCCACCAGCACTGTTTTACCAACGATGTGCTGAGCGGGCTGGTCGGCCCGGTGATTGGCTATTACGGCGCCTTGGCTGAATGGCTCGATTATCCACTGCTAGCGGCGTTGGCGGACCTGCGACCGACGTGGAATTTCATCCTGGTGGGGGATATTTTCGTCGAGGACCTGGCGGGGCTCGAGCACAAGCCCAATGTGCGGTTGTTGGGCCGCAAGCCGTACACCGAGATGCCGCTGTACCTGGATCATTTCGATGCGTGCCTGATTCCCTTCAGGCTTTACAACGTGACCCATGCGGTCGATCCGGTGAAGTTCTACGAGTACATCAGCGCCGGCAAACCGGTGATCTCCACGCCGCTGGCGGAGATCGCCATCTACAAGGACCTGCTGTACTTCGCAACCGGAGTCGATGAGTTCATCGAGCAGATCGAGCGTGCCCTGGCCGAGCGCGATCTGGCCCTTTACAAGCGGCGTGTGGAGCTCGCTCGGGCCAACGATTGGAAGGATCGATTTGATAGCATGCAACTAGCCATCGTCGGGCTGTACGAGAAAGTCTCCATCGTGATCGTGACGTACAACAACCTCAATCTGACGATTCAATGTGTAAACAGTGTTCTGCGCAATACCACCTGGCCCAATTACCAGCTGATTGTCGTCGACAACGGCTCGGACGATGGCACGCAAGATTATCTTGAACGCCTGGGCCGTGAGGTACCGTTCACGAAGATCATCTTCAACCCGGACAACCGGGGCTTCGCTGCGGCGAACAACCAGGGTTTACGAGAAGCCGACGGTGACGTCCTGCTACTGCTAAATAACGACACGGTGGTGCCGGGCGGTTGGCTCGATCCGCTGGTCAGGCATTTGTGTGATCCGAGCATCGGCCTGGTCGGGCCGGTCACGAATGCGGTAGGAAACGAAGCGAAGATCGAGATTTCCTATACCGACATCCAACAGATGCAGGCGTTTGCAGACCACTACACCGAAGCCCGTAAGGGGCAGTCGTTCGATATCTCCATGCTCGCGATGTTTTGTGTCGCCTTTCGTCGAACCACCTTCGATGAGGTGGGGTATCTGGATGAAACGTTCGGTATCGGGTTGTTCGAAGATGACGACTACAGCCGTCGTGTCCAGGCTGCCGGCTACCGCACGGTCTGCGCTGAAGATGCGTTTATCCATCACTACGGGCAGGCCTCGTTCAGCAAGCTGATCGCCAGCGGCGAATACCAGGCCCTCTGGGACAAAAACCAGGCGTACTTCGAAAGCAAATGGGGGGCGTGGCAAGCCCACGTACATCGCGACGAGCCCGGCGCGGAGGGGTAGGGCGCGATAAGGTCACCCCTCGGCATCCTCGTTGACAGTAACTCCGCCTTCGCGAGCAGGCTCGCTCCCACAGTTGGATTTTTTGGCAGCCGCAAAATGCATCTACGCCGCAGGTCCCCTGTGGGAGCGAGCCTGCTCGCGAAATGGCCGGCCCATCCAATATCTTCGTTGATTGACACTCCGCCATCGCGAGCAAGCTCGCTCCCACATTGGATTTTCGGCAGCCGCAAAATCCATCTACGCAGCAGTCCCTCTGTGGGAGCGAGCTTGCTCGCGATTAGGCCAGCTCATTCACCATCTTCATCGACTGATACGCCGCCTTCGCGAGCAAGCTCGCTCCCACATTGGATTTTCAGCAGCCGCAAAATGCATCTACGCAGCAGATCCCCTGTGGGAGCGAGCTTGCTCGCGATGAGGCCAGCTCATTCAACATCTTCATCGACTGATACGCCGCCTTCGCGAGCAAGCTCGCTCCCACATTGGATTTTCAGCAGCCGCAAAATGCATCTACGCAGCAGATCCCCTGTGGGAGCGAGCCTGCTCGCGAAATGGCCGGCCATCCAATATCTTCGTTGATTGACACTCCGCCATCGCGAGCAGGCTCGCTCCCACATTGGATTTTCGGCAGGCAGGCACAAAACATCCTACCTATCGCCAAGGCCGTTTCAGCGTCCAGGCAAATCTTCATCCAGCAGCTGAAACGCCTTGGGGGCAAAGCCAAACTGTTGACTGGCCTGCGAGTGGTCGAACACCAGGTCCTGGTTCATCCGGGCCACCAGCGCGCTGGAAAGGTGCCGGTAGCGTGGCAGGCATCGCATGATCGAAACGCCCCAACCCAATGCCTTGGCTGGGAGGGGCACTGTTCGAACCGGGCGTCCCATGGCCTGGAAGATGCGTCGCACCATGGTGTGATACGGCACGATTTCTCCCCCCGACAGGTTGTAGCCACCACTGGGCAAGTCAGGTATGTTCATGGCCGACAGGCAAGCCTGGATAACATCATCACCATGCACTGGCTGGCGCAACCCGGTGCCGCCACCGATCAGTGGGAAAAATCCAAAGCGCTGGATGAAACGAGCGATTTCCGAAATATTCTTGTCGCCACCAAAGCCATAGATCAGGGTCGGTCGCAGGATCACCCATTCGATCTGCCGTTCGGTCGCCCACTGCTCAAGTTGTTCTTCTGCACGTATCAAGCGTTGCGCCACGTCTCTTTCCCGAGGGTCGGGCGATGCATGCTTGGCAAAACGGCTGGTGGAAGACAGGACGACAACGCGTTTGACCTGGGTGCTGGCAAGGCGCTCCAGATAGTCGGACAACACCCAGATGGGAGCGAAGGACAGCAGGGTGTCCAGCGTCAGTCCTTGCCAGTCGTCAGCCTCTCGCCAGGTCACTCTCGGGCAGGACGAAACCTTGGACAGGTTTCGGGTGAAGGCGCTTGTCAGGTGGCCGTTTCGTATCAGCAATGGCAGGACGCGTCGGCCCAGGAAACTGGAACCGCCCAGTATGCCTACCCGCAAATTGAAGTCTGTTGTCATAGGTTGCTTGCATTTTTAAATCGGCTCGTCGCGTGGCGAAGGACCATCAGGCTGAATCGAAACCAGACTCCGATCACCACGCTGATCCATAGGATGGCGGGGTATTTGCGGCGGAAAAATTTGCGATAGAAGCGCAGGAATCCCAAATGTTTGTGCCATTCGACGAAATACGGGCGATGCCGACTGCAGCCTCCAAACACATGCATCACCTGAGCATCAGGCACGAACAGAACGCTCCAGCCAGCTTGGTGGAAGCGCATGCACCAATCCAGGTCCTCGCAGTGCAGGAAGTACTCTTCGTCCCACAACCCGACGCTCTCGATGGCTTCGCGCTTGACCAGCATGCAGGCTCCGGAAATGGCTTCAACCACAGTGGGCGTGCTGGGTAGCGGCTCCTTGTGCAATAGGAAATCAGACAGAACCGATGGGAAAAACATCGAGAGCCGTGACAGTCCGAAAGCCCGCATGAAGGCGCGCCGGGGCGTGGGGAACACCCGGCGCCCACCGGCTTGCTCGCTGCCGTCCGGGTTGCACAGGAACCCTCCGACCATGCCGATCTCAGGCGAGCTGCGCAGTGCCAGGAGCAAACGGTCCATGGCATTGGCTTCCAGCACGGCGTCCGGGTTCAAGAAAAACAAATTGGTGGCTTCCGACAGGCGGGCACCCTGGTTGCACGCCACCGCGAAGCCGAGGTTGGCGGCATTGCGCACGATTTCAAGCTTGTCATCGCCGGCGTGGGTACGCTCCAGCCTCGCCAGGCTGTCATCGTGGGAATTGTTATCCACCACGATCACTCTGGAAGCGCCGGCGGCAAACGCCGACGCTACACACGCCAACAAAAGCTCACCGGCGTTGTAATTGACGACGATCACATCGCACTCGCCGCATAAGGATGATGTGGCCGATTCATCGATAGAGCGCAGATCCATTGCTTTCAATTTCATTACTCCCAGCACAACCTGAATACATATGAAATCGCAACTACACAGGTGTGTATTTCAAGATAGCAGGTCCGCGCCCTTCGACCAGTTTCTGGGCAGGTCTGCGCCTCGAGCCAGTCATATTCCACCGCGTCGAGTGTCGACTTTCGCTGTGTCAGGTCCGGCACAACTGTCGCGGCCAATGCGACAGCTGTCGCGCGCGGACGCAATCGGCGGCCAGGGATGAGGGCCCCGTATTACGGGGCCTGCAGCGATATTTATAACGGTGGCATGGGGGTTGCTCTTCTTCTGGTGCGCAGCGCAATGGCTTCGCTACTAATAAGAACCAGGAGTCTCCCATGACACAGATTGGCCTCGCCGTGCCTACTGCTTCTGCGAACGCGTGCCCGCGCGTTCCCCTCAAGACGTTATTTATCGTGCTGGCGCTTACCCTCAATGCCGCCCCAGGCTGGGCGCAAGACATTGCGGCGAATGTCGATGGCAAGCGCATCATTGCCGCCGACCGGGAGCCGGGTAACTGGATGAGCACCGGCCGGACCTACGACGAGCAGCGCTACAGCCCCCTGAACAAAATCAGCGACCAGAACGTTGGCCAGCTGGGCCTCGCGTGGAGCTACAAGCTCGATCTGGACCGCGGTGTCGAGGCCACGCCGATCGTGGTCGATGGCGTGATGTACACCACCGGTCCGTTCTCCGTGGTCTACGCCCTGGATGCGCGCGACGGCAAGCTGATCTGGAAGTACGACCCCAAGTCTGACCGCAACCGCGCCGGCGAGGCCTGTTGCGATGCGGTCAACCGGGGTGTCGCGGTATGGAAGGGCAAGGTCTACGTGGGCGTGCTTGACGGCCGCCTGGAGGCGATCGATGCCAAGACCGGCCAGCGCGCCTGGTCGGTGGACACCCGCGCCGACCACTCGCGCAGCTACACCATCACCGGGGCCCCGCGGGTGGTCAACGGCAAAGTGGTGGTCGGCAACGGCGGCGCCGAGTTCGGCGTACGCGGTTACGTCACCGCCTACGACGCTGAAACCGGCAAGCAGGCCTGGCGTTTCTTCACGGTACCGGGTGACCCCAAGCTGCCGCCGGAAGACAAGGCCATGGCGATCGCCGCCAAGACCTGGCACGGCGATGCCTATGTGGCCCAGGGCGGGGGCGGTACGGCCTGGGACTCTTTCGCTTTCGACCCGGACTTGAACCTGCTGTACATCGGGGTGGGCAATGGCTCGCTGTGGGACCCGAAATGGCGTAGCCAGGCCAAGGGTGACAACCTGTTCCTGTCATCCATCGTCGCGGTCAATGCCGACACCGGCGAGTACGCCTGGCACTACCAGACCACGCCAGGAGACGCCTGGGACTACACCGCCACCCAGCACATGATCCTGGCGGAACTGCCGATCAATGGAAAGCCGCGCAAGGTCCTGATGCAGGCGCCGAAGAACGGTTTTTTCTACGTGATCGACCGCGCCACGGGTGAGCTGCTGTCGGCCAAGGGGATCGTGCCGCAAAGCTGGACCAAGGGCATGGACATGAAGACCGGCCGGCCGATCGTCGACGACGAGAACGCTGCGTACTGGAAGGATGGCAAGCGCAAACTGGTCACACCGGCGTTCTGGGGCGCCCACGACTGGCAGCCGATGTCCTACAACCCGAACACGGGCCTGGTGTATATCCCGGCGCACATCATGTCGGCCTACTACGAGCACATCCCCGAGGCGCCGAAGCGCAACCCGTTCAAGAGCATGTACCAGTTGGGCCTGCGCACCGGGATGATGCCGGAGGATGCCGACGGGCTGCTGGAAATGGCCAAGGGCTGGTCGGGCAAACTGATTGCCTGGGATCCGGTCAAGCAGCAACCGGCCTGGGAAGTGCCTTATGTGACGATCTTCAACGGCGGCACCTTGAGCACCGCCGGCAACCTGGTATTCGAGGGCAGCGCCGATGGCCGGGTGATCGCCTACGCCGCCGACACCGGCAAGAAGCTCTGGGAGCAGCCGGCGGCCAGTGGCGTCATGGCCGCGCCGATTACCTACAGCGTGGACGGTGAGCAATACGTCACCTTCATGGCCGGCTGGGGCGGAGCCTTCTCGACGTTTGCCGGGGCTTTGTCCCTGCGCGCCGGGGTGCGGCCGTTCTCCCAGGTGCTGACTTACAAACTGGGCGGCACCGCGAAACTCAACGAGCCGGCGCCGCTTGCCGACACGCCGAAACCGCCGCCGCTGACCGCTGACATGGCGGCGGTGGACGCCGGCGGCAAGCTCTATGACGGCTACTGCTCGCAGTGCCACGGCATCCATGCCGTCAGCGGTGGCGTGCTGCCGGACCTGCGCAAGCTGACCAGCGAAAAACACCAGATGTTCCTCGGCATTCTTTATGGCGGCCGAGTACCTGACGGCATGCCGTCCTTTGCCGATGCCTTCACGCCGGAACAGGTCGAGCAGATTCATCAATATCTGATCAAGCGCGCCCACGACCTGCAGCAGGAAGGCGGCGTCTGGAAAACCTTCAGCGCCAAATGAACGCCCGCGACGCAGGGGCCGGTGCGCCTCTGCATCGCTTTCGACACTGACCGCGAGAGCAGACCCATGACCGAGATCATCGATTACCAGAACTTCATCGCCAACGCCTTTGTCCCCAGCGAACCGAGCATCGAGGTGCACAACCCGGCCAACGGACGCTTGCTGGCGCGGGTGCCGCAAGCCAGCGGCGAACAGGTTGAAGCGGCCGTTGCCGCGGCGCGCAAGGCGCAGAAAGGCTGGGCGGCCCGCCCGGCCATCGAACGCGCTGGTTACCTGCGCAAGATCGCCAGCAAAGTGCGCGACAACGCCGAGCGCCTCGCCCATATCATCACCGCCGAACAGGGCAAGGTGCTGGGGCTGGCGCGGGTGGAGGTCAACTTCACCGCCGACTATCTGGATTACATGGCGGAATGGGCGCGGCGCCTTGAAGGCGAGGTGCTGACTAGCGATCGCGCCGGCGAAAGCATCTTCCTGTTGCGCAAACCCCTGGGTGTGGTCGCCGGCATCCTGCCGTGGAACTTCCCGTTCTTCCTGATCGCACGCAAGATGGCGCCTGCGCTGGTGACCGGCAATACCATCGTGATCAAGCCCAGCGAAGAAACCCCGATCAACTGCTTCGAGTTCGCCCGCCTGGTCGCCGAGACCGACTTGCCGGCAGGCGTGTTCAACGTGGTCAGCGGCACCGGCGCAACCGTGGGACATGACCTGACCAGCCATGCCGGCATCGACCTGATCAGCTTCACCGGCAGCGTCGGCACCGGCTCGCGAATCATGGCCGCAGCGGCGCCGAACATCACCAAGCTCAACCTGGAACTGGGCGGCAAGGCCCCGGCGATCGTGCTGGCGGACGCCGACCTGGCGCTGGCGGTCAAGGCGGTCACCGCGTCGCGGGTGATCAACAGCGGGCAAGTCTGCAATTGCGCCGAGCGGGTGTACGTCGAACGCAAGGTTGCGGATCAATTCATCGAGCAGATCGCCGCGTCGATGGCCGCGACCCGCTACGGCGACCCGCTGGCCGAAGACAATCTGGACATGGGGCCGCTGATCAACCAGGCGGCGCTGGACAAGGTCGCACAAATGGTCCGGACCGCCACGGGGCAGGGGGCCGAAGTGGTCACCGGCGGCGCGGTGGCCGACAAGGGCCAGGGCTTTCATTACCAGCCGACGGTGCTGGCCGGGTGTGGCAGCGACATGGCGATCATGCGCCAGGAGATTTTCGGCCCGGTGTTGCCGATCCAGATTGTCGATGACCTGGACGAAGCCATTGCCCTGGCCAACGACAGTGAATACGGCCTGACCTCATCGATCTATACCCGCAGCCTGAGTTCGGCCATGCGCGCCAGCCATGAACTGGATTTCGGCGAAACCTACATCAACCGGGAGAATTTCGAAGCGATGCAGGGTTTTCATGCGGGGGCGCGCAAATCCGGTATCGGCGGCGCGGATGGCAAGCACGGTTTGTATGAGTACACCCATACTCATGTGGTTTACATCCAAATCTGATCATCACCTGTGCTTGGAAAAATGCCGGCTCCCGCCTGATGCGGTCAAAGGGAAACCGGGATCCCGTGGCGAGGGAGCTTGCTCCCGCTGGGTTGCGAAGCGACCCCAAACCTGGCGAAACGCGGAGCATCAGATGCACCGCAGCCGCTGGTTTACGACTGCTTCGCAGCCGAGCGGGAGCAAGCTCCCTCGCCACGGGGCTGTCGAAAGCCTTCCAGTAGCGTCAGGGCTGATCGTTAGGCGCGACGACGCCGTGCTTTTTCATCTTGCGGTACAGCGTCGAGCGCGAAACGCCGAGTTCGGTTGCGGCGGCGCGGATGGCAAGCACGGTTTGTATGAGTACACCCATACTCATGTGGTTTACATCCAAATCTGATCATCACCTGTGCTTGAAAAAATACCGGCTCCCCGCCTGATGCTGTCCGAGGGAAAACGGCGATCCCGTGGCGAGGGAGCTTGCTCCCGCTGGGTTGCGAAGCGACCCCAAACCTGGCGAAACGCGGAGCATCAGATGCACCGCAGCCGCTGGTTTACGACTGCTTCGCAGCCGAGCGGGAGCAAGCTCCCTCACCACGGGGCTGTCGAAAGCCTTCGAGTAGCGTCAGGGCTGATCGTTAGGCGCGACGACGCCGTGCTTTTTCATCTTGCGGTACAGCGTCGAGCGCGAAACGCCGAGCTCGGTGGCGGCGGCGCGGATGGCAAGCACGGTTTGTATGAGTACACCCATACTCATGTGGTTTACATCCAAATCTGATCATCACCTGTGCTTGGAAAAATGCCGGCTCCCGCCTGATGCGGTCAAAGGGAAACCGGGATCCCGTGGCGAGGGAGCTTGCTCCCGCTGGGTTGCGAAGCGACCCCAAACCTGGCGAAACGCGGAGCATCAGATGCACCGCAGCCGCTGGTTTACGACTGCTTCGCAGCCGAGCGGGAGCAAGCTCCCTCGCCACGGGGCAGTCGAAAGCCTTCGAGTGGCATTACGGCTGATCGTTGGGCGCGACGACGCCGTGCTTTTTCATCTTGCGGTACAGCGTCGAGCGCGAAACGCCGAGTTCGGTGGCGGCGGCGCTGATGTTCCAGCGCAGCCGACGCAAGGTGCCCAGCAGTTGACGGGCCTCTTCGCTCCCGAGTTGTTCACCCAGGTTGCTGGTCGACGGTTGGGTGCTGCCAGGCAATCGCAGCGCTTGCGGTGAGAGTAATTCGCCGGGCAGGCAATCCAGGTCGATCACGCCGTCTTCCGCCAGGGCCACCGCGTAGCGCAGGCTATTGAGCAACTGGCGGATGTTGCCGGGCCACGGGTAGTCGATCAGGCATTGGCGCGCATCGGCGTTCAGCCGTAACCCGCGGGCGCCAGGTTGGGCGGCGAGCAATTTGTCGATCAACTCGGCCCGGTCACTGCGTTCGCGCAAGGCCGGCAGCGCCAGGTTCATGCCGGCGAGGCGATAGAACAGGTCTTCGCGAAAGCGCTTGTCGCCGATCATCGCCTGCAGGTCCTGGTGTGTAGCCGAAATCACCTGGACATCCAGGGTCACCGGCACCTCGGCCCCCAGAGGCGAGATTTCACGCTCCGCCAGCACCCGCAGCAAACGGGTCTGCAAATGGGCGGGCATGTCGCCGATCTCATCAAGGAACAGGGTTCCGCCGTTCGCCAGCTCCAGTTTGCCTTTCATGCCTTTGCGGTTGGCGCCGGTGAAACTGCCGGCGCGATAGCCGAACAGCTCGCTCTCGATCAACGTTTCCGGAATCGCCGCGCAGTTCAATGCCACGAAAGGCCCGGCGCGACGTTGGCTGGCCTGGTGGATGGCACGGGCAAAGGCCTCCTTGCCGGTGCCGGTCTCGCCGGTAATCAGGATCGGGATGCCCTTGTCGATCACCTTGCGCACGCGTCGCACGTTCTGTTGCAGCCGGGCGTCGAGACCGGCGAGTTGCTGCAGATCCGGGTGAGCCTCAGGGGCCGGGCGGGCGACGGGCAGCGGGCGGTGCCGTTCGGAAGGGATACGCAGGCCGACTTCCAACAATGCTTCATCCTGACGACGGCGCAAGCGCACACCCTGGGCGCCGCCATTGGTGAGCCGGAGCAGTTCGTCCACCGTAGTCGGGAGCAGGCTGTCGATGAGCGTGCCGAGCAGTGCCGGCTGATCTGCCAGCTCCAGCGCGACAAACGCGGCACGGTTCGCGCCGATGACGCGACCACTTTCATCGAGCGCGAGCAGTTGCTCGTTGGCCAGATCGGCAATTTCATCGATGGGTTTGAGGGACAGGGTCAAGCGGTCGCGATAGCGCTGGCGAAAGTCTGCGTTCTCGATCAGCCGCGCATACATGATCACCAGTTGCAGCGTGAGGTACTGGCTTTCCCGAGGGCCCTCGTTGTTCATGCAGGTCGCATTCAGGCAGCCGCGTAACAAGCCTTGGGCATCGAAGATCGGCGCCACCGAGCAGCTCAGGCTGAAATTCGATGCCAGGAAGTGCTCCTCACGATGAATGATCAACGGCTGCGCCGCCGCCAGGGTGGTACCGATACCGTTGGTGCCCACCACCGACTCGTCCCACTGCGCGCCCACTACCAGCCCCGATCGGGTGTAGATGTCGTGCTGGCTGGGGAGCCGGGAATCCAGGGTGATGCCATGCTCGTCGCTCAGCAGTACGGCAAAACCGGCTGGCACCACGCGCTGGGCCAGGCCGCTGACGCCCTGGCTGGCGATGGAAAGATATTGCTGGTGCTGTTCCTGATGACGCCGTATGGCGTCGGCGCTCAGGATATTCTTGCGGCTCGGCGCGCCAGGATCGAGCCGGTGCTCCACGACGCTGCGGTACCAGGATTGCGCAATGACCCCGTCCGGCCTGAGGCCGCGCCCGGAAAAGTGGTCGTTGACGAACGCCGCGAGTTCGCCGGGGATCGTCTGCGTGTCATGCAGGGTCATGAATTGCTCCATCAGGCGTGAGGCCCGCGAAGGGCCTTCACAGCGATCTTGTTATTGGACGATGGCCGCCGTTGCAAGTATCTACCATAGACGCTGGAGCGTGAATTTTCAGCCTCTGGAAATGTTCGTAATTGATGCCGAGGAAGTTTCGCCGCGTGAAATCACCTGGCGCCGGGGACCGGTGGGAGCAGGAACCCGAGCACCTCGTCAATCAGAAGCCCTGGCGCTTCCTCTGCAATGTAATGCCCCGACGGCAGGGCTTTTCCCCGGACGTCGCCGGCAACCTTTTGCCATTCGCCAAGCGGATCGAAGCAGCGGCCCACAACGCCGTCAGCTCCCCATAGGGCGAGTAACGGCAGTGAGAGTTTCCTGCCGGCTTGCAGGTCGCTCTTGTCGTGCTCCAGATCGATACTGGCACTGGCCCGGTAGTCTTCACACAGACCATGGGCTGCCCCCGGTAGTCTCAGGCAACGCAGATACTCGGCCAATGCCGCTTCGGTGAAGGGCGCCATGCCCGCGCTGCGAGCCCCCATGACGCTGCGCAGATACAACTGCGGATCCGCTTCAATGAGCGTCTCGGGAAAAGGGGCTGGGCGAATCAGAAAGAACCAGTGCCAATAGGCGCGGGCGAAAGCTTCATTGGTCTGCTCGTACATCGCCAGCGTCGGAGCAATATCCAGAACGATCAAGCGTTTTACTGCGTCCGGGTGATCCATCGCCATCCGACAGGCCACTCGTGCGCCCCTGTCGTGAGCCAACACGTCAAACTTTATGAATCCCAGTTCGCGCATCAGCTCCACCCCGTCCAGCGCCATCTGCCGTTTGGAGTAGGCCAGGTGCTGCGCGTCGCCCGGCGGTTTTTCGCTGTCGCCGTAGCCCCGAAGATCCGCCGCCACCACGGTGAAATGTTGCGCCAGCGGCTCGGCGATCTTGTGCCACATCACGTGAGTCTGAGGGTGCCCGTGAAGCAGTAGCAAACCTTGGCCACTGCCGCCTTTGCGGTAGTTGACGGTGATACCGTTGACGTGGCATCGACCCGATTCAAATGAGGCAAACATCGCTCGAAACTCCTTTTGGTTGTTGCTCCCATTCTAGGGCGAGCGCGCTGTGGTACGAAGGTACGGCCCGTGAAAGCTTTCTTCACGAATCGTGAGTAACTGGACGCCCTACACGCGATGGTTCAAAAAAATCGCCTCGGGTTGTCGATTTGCGTCATCGCCATTCGATTAACCTGCAGAGCCGCCACACGGACGGCTTGATCCATCTACTCTGAGGAGCTATGAGCATGCGATTTATGGTGATCGTCAAAGCCAGTCCCGAATCCGAAGCCGGAGAAATGCCCAGCGCGCAGCTGCTGACCGCCATGGGCGCCTACAATGAAGAGCTGGTCAAGGCCGGGGTGATGCTCGCCGGTGAAGGCCTGCATCCCAGTGCCAAGGGTGTTCGCGTACAGTTTTCCGGAAACAACCGGACCGTCGTCCAGGGCCCGTTTGCCCAAACAGGGGAATTGATCGCCGGCTTCTGGATCTTCCAGGTCCAGTCGTTGCAGGAAGCTGTCGACTGGGTCAAGCGCTGCCCCAACCCCATGGTCAGCGACAGTGAGATTGAAATTCGCCAGATCTTCGAGGCTGAGGATTTCGGCGAGTCTTTTACCACCGAGTTGCGCGAGCAGGAAGAACGTTTGCGAGCGCAGATATCCGATCAATCGTGAAACCGCAGACAGGAGAGCAGAGCATGAAAATCATTCCCTACCTGACCTTCAACGGCCGCTGCAAGGAAGCCTTCGCGTTGTACCAGGACGTGCTGGGCGGCGAGCTTTTTTCCATGTCCTTTGCCGAGGCGCCCGAGGACGTCGGCATGCCCAAGGACCCCAATCTGATCATGCACACCTGCCTGACCGTGGGCGGCTTCAGCCTGATGGCTTCCGACTGCGCGCCCGGCCAACCGTTCAGCAAGCCGCAAGGCGTGTCGGTGTCTCTCAATGTCGACAGCGCGGAGGAGGCCGAGCGGCTGTTCAATGGCCTGAGTGCCGGCGGCAGCGTGCAGATGCCCTTGGGCAAGACTTTCTGGGCGGAGCGCTTTGCGATGTTCGAAGACCGTTTCGGGGTCGCCTGGATGGTCAACTTCGAGGGGCGGCCATAAGTCGGACTGCCGGCACGGCCGCGCCAATTCTGACAGGAATGTCAGGAAGCGGTCAGGCTGCGGACACCTTCGGCCCGATACTCTGCTGGACGCTGTACCGGTCTGCCCGGGCCGCTTGAAAGATGCATGAGCGCCTGTACAGCGCACCCCTTTGCTGGAGGAAATATCCGATGCGGTTGCTCATCGTCGAGGACGAAGAAAAAACGTCTTCCTATGTCCATCGTGGCTTGAGCGAGCTCGGCTACATTGTCGATGTCGCGACCAATGGTATCGATGGCCTGCATTACGCGTTGGAAATGGATTACGACGTGGTGATCCTGGATGTGATGCTGCCGGGCAAGGACGGCTACGGCGTGTTGCAGGGCTTGCGCCTGCACAAGAAGACGCCGGTGATCATGTTGTCGGCCAGGGGCACGGTGGATGATCGGGTCCGAGGGCTGCGCGAGGGTGCTGACGACTACCTGGGCAAACCGTTTTCCTTCGCCGAGCTTGTTGCGCGGGTCCAGGCATTGATCCGACGGCGTGCCGATGACGCCGCCGACCCGACGCATTTGCGCATCGACGACCTGGAGGTCGATCTGCAGGCGCGCAAGGTAACCCGGGCCGGGCTGCGCCTGGACCTGACCGCCAAGGAGTTCTGCCTGTTGAGCCTGCTGGCGCGACACCAGGGTGAGATTCTCTCCAAGTTGATGATTGCCGAGCAGGTCTGGGACATGAATTTCGATAGCGACGCCAATGTGGTCGAGGTCGCGATCAAGCGGGTGCGGGCCAAGGTGGATGCGCCGTATCCGCGCAAGTTGCTGCATACCGTGCGCGGCATGGGTTATGTGCTGGAGAGCCGTGAACTCAGTGACAGGCAAGCGGGTACAGCGTGATGAAGGGATCCATAGCCAAGCGACTGGCGTTGATGTTCGCGCTTGCAGTCACGCTGATCACCGCGGTCAGTGCGACGCTGTTGCGCTGTTCGTTGAAGCAGTCGCTCGACGAGCAGATGCAGAACGAGCTGATCCTGCGCCATTCGGTGCTCGATCCGGTGCTCGCCAAATACGATTCGCCGGCGTTCTGGGTCGGCTTGCGACAAAAGCTCGATGGCCTGACGCCCGCGGATGAGCGCGTGCGTTATTGGGTGGTGGTCGACGACCCGGCCTACAGTTATGGCGGGCCGATGCCGGACGGCCTGGACTGGTCGAAGCGCCCGGATGGTTTCGCCACCCTCGATCTGCCCGACCGAGACCGCCCGATGGTGCTGATGGTCGAGACCATTGCGGCCATGGGCAGCCGTCCGGAATTGCGTTTTATCGTGGGATTGGATTCGACGCCGTTCATGAAGACCCTGGATGATTTCACGAGGATATTGATCCTGACTTCTGCGCTGGGGGTCGTGCTGGTGGCGCTGCTCGGCTATTGGATCGCGCGTTTTGGCCTGGGCCCGGTCCGGCGCCTGAGCCGGCAGGCCAACAGCCTGCCGCCGGGGGATTCGAAGCAGCGACTCGACACGCAGGCGCTGCCCGGCGAATTGCAGGAGCTGGCGGTGTCGTTCAACGGCGCCCTGGCGCGCCAGGAAGCCGCCTGGTGCCAGCTCGAAGGGTTCAACGCCAATGTGGCCCATGAGCTGCGAACGCCGCTGACCAACCTGATCGGGCAGACCCAGGTCGCATTGGCCCACGGGCGGGACGTGAATGAGCTTCAGGACCTGTTGCAGTCCAATCTCGAAGAACTGGAACGGATGGGCACCATCGTCAACGACATGCTGTTCCTGGCGGGCGCCGAAAGCGGCCAGCGGGCAACCGAGCTGAGCGATGTCTCGCTTTACGAGGAAGCGTCGAAGACCGTGGAATACCTGGAGCCGGTCCTGCACGACAAACAGTTGAGCGTGGTGATCCAGGGCGACATGCGCGTGTGCATCGATCGGCGTCTGTTCCACCGTTCCCTGGCCAATCTGCTGCAAAACGCGGCGCGCTACGCGGTGCCGACAAGCACCATCACGGTGAGTCTGGAAAACCATGGCATGCAGGCCAGGGTGAGCGTTTCCAACGCCGGCGAACCGATCGAAAGCGTGCACCTGGAGCATCTGTTCGAACGCTTCTATCGAGCTGACGTCGCCAGGGCCCGAAGTGACGCGCACCATGGCCTGGGGCTCTCCATCGTGCGGGCGGTGGCGTCGATGCACGGTGGGCGGGTGTTCGCCCACAGCAAGGACGGACTCAACACCTTCGGCTTTTCCCTGACGAGCCAGGCAGCGCGATAGGCGCTGGCTCGCGAAGCGTCAATATCGCCGTCGGCCAAGACGGCGCTTTCGCGAGCAGGCTCGCTCCCACAGTGGATCTCCAGCAGCCGAAGAATTCCGGGTAAACGCCGATTTCTTGTGGGAGCGAGCCTGCTCGCGAAGAGGCCGCACATCAATATCCCGTTGGCTGAGCCACCGCGTTTTTCCCGGCGCCGGCGTTTGACATGTTCCTGTCAGTCGCCGGTCACCTTGACGTCAGTGTCCCCCTCATAAAGTGCAACCACTATCCCGGTAAGGGCATTTGTGGAGACCACTATGAACATTCAGAACCTGTCGATCGCCAGTCTGTTGGCCGTCATCGCATTAGGCGGTGCGCCGCTCTATGCGAAAGAGCAAACCAATCCCCCGGCTTACGAATACGGCATGCCGCTGGACGTGGCCCAGGCCATTCGCATCGAGGCGCCGAGCCCGTCGGTGTGCGAGGTGGTGCGAGCCAAGATGACCTATGTCGATACCCAGGGTGAACTCCGGCACGTCAGCTTCCTGCAGCTGGCCGATGCGTGCTCCATCCAGTGAACACTGGCCATACCCCTTCATCACCCCCACCAGAGAAGCCAGTCATGTGGAATAGAACAACAATCCCCGCAATCGGACTTTCGCCCAACCTGGGCCGGATCATCACGCTGGCCCGGACGCTCGCTGCGGGCGTAGCGCTGTTCAGCGCCATCAGCGTCGAAGCATCGGCTCGCGTTGCACCCAAACCCGACTGGTCCACCAGCGACATACCGTCGCAGAAAGGCCGGATTGTCCTGATCACCGGTGGCACCAGCGGCATGGGTTATGAAGATGCGCTGGCATTGGCGCGTGCCGGTGCCGACGTCATTATCGCCGCCCGCAACCCGGAGCGCGGCGCGGAGGCCATCGCCCGTATCCGCGAGTCCGTGCCCGATGCCAAGGTGCAATTCGAGGCCGTGGACCTGGCCAATCTCTCATCGGTAAGCGCGCTGGCCCAGCGTCTCCAGAGCAAGCTGCCGCGCCTCGACGTGTTGATCAACAATGCCGCCATCATGGCGCCGCCAGAGCGCGGTATGTCTGCCGACGGTTTCGAACTGCAACTGGCGACCAATTACCTGGGGCACTTCGCGCTGACCGGCCTGCTGGTGCCGCTCTTGCGCCAGAGCCAGGACGCCCGAGTTGTGAGCGTTTCAAGTATTGCGGCGACGCGCGGCACGATGAATTTTGATGACCTGCAGTTCGAGCGCAAATACGACCCGTACGCGGCCTACGCGCAATCGAAACTGGCGGTGCTGCACTGGGCGTTTGCCTTGCAGCGGCGCAGTGATGCCGAAAACTGGGGTATTCGCAGCATGGCGGCGCACCCCGGGGTAGCGGTCACCGAGTTGGTCGCGCGCGGGCCCGGCCTCGAAAGCGAGTTCGGCCAGCGCTGGGCAAAGGATCGCGACGCGTACCACTCGGCGGCGCAAGGCGCGTTGCCCACGTTGTATGCCGCTACCGCTGTGCGAGCCGTGGGCGGTGCTTATTACGGCCCGACTGGGGACGATGAAAGGCGCGGTCCGTTGGGTTTCGCCAAGACGCCGCCTGCCGCGAACGCGCAGGCGGATGCCGAACGGCTCTGGGCCATCTCCGAGCAACTGACCGGCGTGACCTATCGCTGACGCAGCCTGGGCGCGGGCATTCGTCCCCGCGCTCGACCTCCGGCTTGTTGCCGTTTCCCAGGAGTTTCCATGAGTACCCCTTCCTATTTGCATCGGCTGAGCCTGGCCCTCAACGCCCGTGACGATGAACTGCGTCCGGCAATGTGCGGGTTCCTGTTGTTCCTCTGCCTGTTCACCGGCTACTTCATGTTGCGTCCGATCCGTGAGTCGATGGGGATCGCCGCGGGTGTGGAGAATCTGCAATGGCTGTTTACCGCGACCTTTCTCGTCATGCTGGTGGCCGTGCCGTTGTTCGCCTGGCTCAGCGCGCGAGTGCCGCGCCTGCGCCTCGTCGATTGGGTGTATGGCTTCTTCGTCTTGAACTTGCTGATGTTCGTCGAGCTGTTCCAGTTCGATTCGGACAACGTCTGGCTGGCGCGTATTTTTTACGTATGGATTTCGGTCTATAACCTGTTCGTCGTCTCCGTGGCCTGGAGCCTGATGGCCGATGTATTCGACAGCGAGCAGGCCAAGCGCCTGTTCGCCTTCATCGCGGCCGGCGCCAGCACCGGCGGCCTGCTCGGGCCGGCCTTGAGTGCACTGCTGATCGACAGCCTCGGTGCCTCGGGGTTGATGTTCGTGGCAGCCGTGTTGCTGGGGGCCACGCTTGGGTTGAAACGAACCTTGATGCGTTGGCGTGAAACCGGTGGGGCCGGGCGTCCCGGCGCGGCACCCACGCAAAGCCCGCAGCGGCCCCTGACTGGCAATCCGTTCAGCGGCATGACGGCGGTGTTCCGTTCGCCGTACCTGCTGGGGATCGCCGGTTTCGTCGTGCTGCTGGCAACGGTCAGCACCTTTCTCTACTTCGAGCAGGCACGTCTGGTGGCCGAGCTGTTTCCGGACCGCCAGGCCCAGGTACGCGTCTTCGGCACTATCGATTTTATTGTGCAGGCGGGCGCGCTACTGTCCCAGCTGTTCATCACCGGGCGCATCGCCCCGAAGCTCGGCATCGGTGCGTTATTGGCGATCGTCCCGCTGATCATGTGCATCGGCTTCGTCGGTCTGGCACTGGCGCCAAGCTTTGCGATCCTCGCGACATTGATGATTGTGCGAAGGATCGGCGAGTACGCGTTCGTGAGGCCGGGCAGGGAAATGCTGTTCACGCCGTTGGACGCGGAAAATAAATACAAAGCCAAGAACTTTATCGACACGGTGGTTTATCGCGGCGGTGATGCGGTCAGCGGTTGGATCAAGACGGCGCTCGACATGCTGGGGCAGGGCGCCGGCCTGGTCGCGTTGATCGGCGCAGGGTGTGCGTTGCTGTGGGCCGGCCTTGGATGGCGACTGGGACGGCAGGCTGACCATCGCCGTGATGAACTGGAGCTGGAAGCTGGCGTTGCCGAAACCTAGGCATCCATCGAGCTGTTCGCCCGGCGGATTCGAAAGACTCTGTGGGAGCGAGCCTGCTCGCGAAGAGATCGGCACATCCAGCATATTCATCGACTGTGGTAGCGCATTCGCGAGCAGGCTCGCTCCCACAGGATGAATAAACAGTCGTTCAAAGCGTGCCCGTGATCTTGTCCGATTCGTCCGGCCGCAACGTCAGCACCGAAAAACCGGACGCCGTAACGGCCACGGTATGCTCGAACTGCGCGGAGAGCGCGCCGTCCCGGGTCACCACGGTCCAGCCGTCGGCTTCGGTCCTGACGTCCGATCTGCCCTGGTTGAGCATCGGTTCGATGGTGAAGACCATGCCCTCGCGCAGGACCAGGCCCGTTCCCGCTGTGCCGAAGTGCAACACCTGGGGTTCCTCGTGCATTTGCCGGCCGATGCCGTGGCCGCAATATTCACGGACCACCGAATAACCGTTGCGTATCGCATGGCCTTGGATGGCCGAGCCGATGTCGCCCAGGCGAGCGCCCGGGCGGACGGCGCGGATGCCCTTCCACATGGCTTCATAAGTGACCTGGACCAGCTTCCTGGCGGCTGGGTCGACGTTGCCGATCAGGTACGTCTTGCTCGAATCCGCGATATAGCCGTTCTTTTCCAGGGTGATGTCCAGATTGACGATGTCACCGTCTTGAAGCACTCGCGAGCGCGAGGGCACACCATGGCAGACCACTTCGTTGATCGAGCAGTTGAGTACAAAACCGTACCCGTACTGTCCCTTGCTGGCGGGGCGCGCATGGAGATCACGGACGATGAAATCCTCGACCATTGCATCGATCTGCAGCGTTGACAGCCCCATCAAATTGGTTTGATCCAACCGTTCGAACACCAAGGCGAGCAGTCGGCCGGACTCGGCCATCAGGGCCAGTTCTTCGGGTCGCTTGATCATTGCCAGTTCGCCTCCAACGGTTGCGCCGTAACGCCGGCGTCGCTGAGTTCGCGCTGGATGATCTCGTTGAAACTGAGGGTAGGGTTGGTCTCGCACAGCATGCCGACCTTGATCCAGAAGGCCGCCTGCGCGTTGATCGAACGGCAGGAGACCTTGGTGGCCTTGCGTAGCTGGTCGTGAAGTTCGTCGTCGATGTTGACAATGCCCATGTGTGGCTCCATATGTTTCGTATATCGAGGATATACGTTTCATATGCTGTGGCGCCAGCACCATTTGGCAGCTAGCAGGTCATGCCTGTTCCTCGATACGCAGCAAGACCCTGGTTACCCGACGCTCTTCAACCTCCATGACGGTCATGCTCCATCCCTGCCAATTCAGGGTATCGCCAATCATCGGCAAGCGATCCAGCAAGCTCATCACCAGACCGGCAAGGGTCTGGTAATCCTCCGTCGCGTACGCCTGAAAACCGATGTGTTCGCGAACCTGGCTGAGGTTCAGGGCCCCGCTGACGAGGAAACCGTCCTCTTGCGCAACAATATTCGGCCCGTCGATTTCACTGGCGTCGGGCAATTCGCCCGCAATGGACTCAAGGATGTCGGTCATCGTGAGCAGGCCGACGAAGTCACCGAATTCGTTGACCACGAAGGCGATGTGGGTCGACTCCTTGCGCATTTGCTCCAGCGCGTTGAGGATCGTGAAACTGTCGAGCAGGTTGATGGCTTTGCGCGCCATGGCTTCCAGATTCGGTTGATTGCCCGCCAGTATTTCCTTGAGCAGCTCCTTCTTGTGGACGAAACCCAACGGCTCATCCACGCACCCGTCGCGAATCAACGGCAAGCGCGAATACGACGAGTGCATCAGCGTCGTAC
The DNA here is from genome assembly GCF_051132085.1 of Pseudomonas sp. R1-15. Lineage (NCBI taxonomy): Bacteria > Pseudomonadati > Pseudomonadota > Gammaproteobacteria > Pseudomonadales > Pseudomonadaceae > Pseudomonas > Pseudomonas sp. R1-15. The sequence continues at coordinate 2,496,052 of NZ_CP071660.1, forward strand.
GGATGTCTTCCGGCGTGTTTGCCAGGTCGAGCTGGTCGATTTGCGCGCGAGGGGTCATCACACTGCGTATCGGGCGCTCCGCCAATTGCAGTACGCCGCTGATCATCACCCGTTCGCGTCGATGGAAAACCTGCTCGGGCTCCTCGCCTTCCAGCAGGTCGGCGATTTCTTCGCCGACTTCATCGGCCCCCAGTTTTTGACCGCCCAGCAGGCGCAACACCGCGTGAGCGGTACGCTCGCGCATCGGCCGAAGACCTCGCAGGCTTTTCTTGCGCCGCGAGCGCGCCAACTGGTTGAACAGCTCGATCAGGATCGAGAAGCCAATCGCGGCGTACAGGTAACCTTTTGGAATGTGGAAACCCAGGCCCTCGGCGGTGAGGCTGAAGCCGATCATCATCAAAAAGCCCAGGCACAGCATGATGACGGTAGGGTGGCCATTGACGAATTTCGTCAACGGCTTGCTCGCGATCATCATCAGGCCGATGGAGAAGATCACCGCGATCATCATCACTGACAGATGTTCAACCATGCCCACGGCGGTGATCACCGCATCCAGGGAAAAGACCGCATCCAGCACCACGATCTGCGCAACGATCGGCCAGAACAGCGCATAGGCGGCGTTGCCGGAACGTTGCGCCACGTGGCCCTCGAGCCGCTCATGCAACTCCATGGTTGCCTTGAACAACAGGAACACGCCGCCAAACAGCATGATCAAGTCGCGGCCCGAGAACGTCTTGCCGAACACTTCGAAGAGCGGGTTGGTCAGGGTCACCATCCAGGAGATGCTCGCCAGCAGGCCCAGGCGCATCAGAAGCGCCAGGGACAGGCCGATGACTCGGGCACGGTCGCGCTGCGCGGGGGGGAGCTTGTCCGCCAGGATGGCGATGAATACGAGGTTATCGATGCCGAGCACCAGCTCCAGCACGATCAGGGTCAGCAGGCCGAGCCATGCCGTGGGGTCAACGATCCATTCCATGGGTTATTCGCTCCCTCGGGCGTTCAATGCGAGGGAAGAGGGCTGCAACCGCGATGTGCGCGGCGCTGAAGCGGGGGAGACCGTGTTTCTTGAAAAGCGACTGGGAGGTTCCTGGAGGGTGTTCATACGGGCCTGGCAATAATTCGGGAAGAAATCCTACAACGGTTCCCGGTACTTCATGTGAAGCGATTTATTACAGGATCTGACGAAGCCGCAATGATGCGCGGTGCATCATACGGGGAGCGCTTGTTTGTCATATCCCCCTGGGGGGGATATGATCCGGCGCATTCCATAGCGATCCGAGCCTCGTCCATGAGTGAACTCAACCACGATCATCCCCATGTCCACCAAAGCCATGAAGCGATCATCAAGCGCCTCAAGCGGGCGGACGGTCACCTGCGCAGCATCATCCTCATGATCGAGGAGGGTCGTGATTGCGTGGACATCGCCCAGCAGTTGCATGCGGTGGAGAAAGCCGTGTGCCAGGCCAAGCGCACACTGATCCAGGATCACATCGATCATTGCCTCGAAGACACCGTTTCGGCACTGGACAGGGGCGAGCGCGCGCCGCTGGAAGCCTTCAAACAAATCACCAAGTACCTCTAGGCCTCGACATGCCGAATTTTGCTGAACTGCTGCAACAGGGGGGCGCTCACGCCTGGCTGTATTTCCCCAGTGCGATCTTGCTGGGCGCTTTGCACGGGCTGGAACCTGGTCATTCGAAAACCATGATGGCGGCGTTCATCGTGGCCATTCGCGGCTCGGTCAAGCAGGCGGTGTTGCTGGGGTTGGCCGCGACGCTTTCGCACACCGCCGTGGTGTGGCTGGTGGCGATTGGCGGGATGTACCTGGGCCAGGGGCTGGACGCCGAGACTACGGAACCGTACTTCCAACTCGCCTCTGCGGTGCTGATCATTGCGATCGCGTTGTGGATGCTCTGGCGTACCTGGCGTGGCGAACAGATGTTCAAGCTTGAGAGCGGTGACGGGCATCGCCATGCTCATCACGATCACGATCACGATCACGATCACGATCACGATCACGATCACGATCACGATCACGATCATGCGCATCCGGAACTGGCGCTGTCATCGGAGGGTTACCAGGACGCTCATGAACGGGCGCATGCCAACGACATCCGCAAGCGTTTCAGCAATCGAGACGTCACCACGGGCCAGATCATTGTGTTTGGCCTGACGGGTGGGCTGATCCCGTGTCCTGCGGCGATAACCGTCCTGCTGCTCTGCCTGCAGGTCAAGGAAGTTGCGCTCGGCGGCATGCTTGTCTTGTGCTTCAGCATCGGCCTGGCAATTACCCTGGTTACGGTGGGAGCAGCCGCGGCCCTTGGCGCTCGGCAGGCCTCCAATCGCTGGCCGTGGCTGGGCACTGTTGCCCGGCGCGCGCCTTATCTGTCGAGCATGTTGATAATTGCAGTCGGCATGTATGTGGGTATCCACGGCTGGATCGGTTTGAGCGCATGAGAACCTTGATCGGCTGTGCCTCGGCTGCCCTGTGCAATGAGCGCTTTTCCCATTACGCTGAAAAGCTCCTGTCCAGGTAAAGAATCGCGCAGCGTGAAGAAGATAGTTCGAGTCGATGATCTACAGGTGTTCGTGACGACCACTGACGCCGGGAGTTTTTCCGCGGCGGCGCGCTTGCTGGATATTTCTCCAGCGCTGGCCAGCGTCGCGGTACAGCGACTCGAGGCAAGCCTGGGGGTGAGGCTGTTCGTGCGCTCTACGCGGCGGCTGCGTTTGTCGGATGATGGTGAGCGCTATCTGGCCCATGCCCGGCGGGCATTGGAGGTGCTGGCGGATGGCGAGCTCGCCCTGGCCGAGGGACGTGACGAAGTGGCCGGGACGCTGCGCTTGTCGGTGCCCTCGGACATCGGGCGAAACCTGCTGCTGCCGTGGCTGGACGAGTTCCAGCAGATGCACCCCAAGGTACTGTTGCAGCTGCGGGTCAGCGACCAGGTCGCCGACCTGTTCGGGGAGCATCTCGACGCGAGCATTCGTTATGGTCAGTTGGCCGATTCGAGCCTCGTCTCCCTGATGCTGGCTCCATCCAACCGAAGGACCGTGTGTGCCTCACCCGACTACATCGCGCGGCACGGCCTGCCAAAGACGCCGGGTGAGCTGAGCGGGCACAATTGCCTGCGTTACGTGATGGGTGAGCAAACCTACGAGCGTTGGATCTTCCAGACAGCGAATGGGCTGGAAACGGTTCAGGTCGCTGGCGATCGCATCAGTGATGACGCTGATATTGCCAGGCGTTGGGCCGTGGCGGGCCAGGGGATCGTCTACAAATCGAAGCTCGATGTAATGGACGACCTTCGCAGCGGTCGCCTGGTGGAGATTTTTCCAGCGGAGTATGGCCAGCCAGCGCCGCTGCAACTGGTGTGCGCCCATCGAACCTCGCTGACGCCGTCGGTCCAGGTGCTCAGGGCCTTCCTGTCTGCGCGCTGTGAACGTTACATCAACGAGTGAGCAGGGCGCTGGCGAGTGGGTGAACGGTCCTCACGCCTGGCGATAATCGCTGGGCGTCACGCCTATCTCCCGACGAAAGACCTGGGAGAAATGGCTTGGGCTTGAGTAACCCACTTCCAATCCGATGTCGATGACGCTGCGGTCCGTTTCGAGCAGCAGTTGCCGGGCCCGGCTCATGCGCAGGCGTATGAAATACTGCGAAGGCGACAGGCCTGTGGCGCGCTTGAACATTCGGCTGAAGTGATACTCGCTCAGCTCCGCGACCTGGGCCAGGTGGGCAAGGCTGAAATCATCGACGAGGCGCTGGTTCATCGTATCGAGGACCCGACGCAATTTGTACGCCTGCAGCGCGTTGCTGCGCGAGGCTCCGCTGTGGGGCGCGAGGTAGGTACGCACCAGGTGCACCGCCAGTGCCTGGGCCAGGCTCTGTGCAAACAGTGGGCTGGGCTGGCGTTCGTCGACCAGCTCGTTGCGCAACTGATCCAGCATGAAGCTCACCCGCGGGTCCCGGGCTCCGGAGATATCGCGAAAGGTGACAGGACCGGCCCGTTCCCCGAGCACGTCGCGCGCGGCGCGCTCGATCAACGGCAAACCGAGATACAGGTGCATGACTTCGAAGGTGTCGCAACCTTGCGTTTGCCAGCGCATCTCGTAAGGCTCGTTCGTGCTGGTGAGGTAGAAATCACCGGCCTGAACATCGACGGCTTCCCATTCGCCGCCCAGCGAACGTTCCTCGATCCGGGCGCCCCCGGTCAGCACCAGGACGAGCAGAGGCTCGACCACCGCGGGCACCAGGATCGGCTCGACTACCGTAGGGTGGCTGAACAGCTGCATCACCATTTCTTGGACCTGCGCACGCATCGGCACGACTTGCGGCGTGCCCGGCATGAAATGCGCCATCGACTCGGCGCTGATGCGCTGGGGAGCGTTCTGCGGCGGTTCATCCGGTCCGGTCTGGCGCATGTGTTGCTCCATCAATGAAGTCCTTTTGCCTGCTGAATCCACTTCGAAAACAGTTTTGATATCGCTCAACTCGCTGCGAATTTTTCACAGCGGCGAAGTTAGCGTTGGCGTAGTTATATGGACAAAATCTGTCCACTTGTCAACACCGTTGCAAGCCTTATCATCGCCTCAAAGAAGAAGTAAAAAAGAAGAGGGATTTATGCGAACGGTATTTCAAGATTGTATAAAAGTCATTGTTCCCTGCGGTTCTTTGGGAGCGGGCGTGCGGGAAGAGGAAATAGCCTATGGATTGGCCGCCGGTGCACAAGTTATCGCCACCGATGCCGGTTCAACCGACAGTGGCGCGGCTTATCTTGCACTGGGTAAATCGAAGAACAACCGAGGCGCGGTCAAGCGTGACTTGATGATATTAATGAAAGCCCAGGCGCAATCCGGAGTGCCGATCATTGTCGGTACCGCCGGTCAGGCGGGAGGCGATCTTAATTTGAACTGGACGCGTGATATCGCCCTGGAAATAGCCGAAGAGTTGGGCGTGGCGCCAAAGATTGCGCTCATTTATTGCGAGCAGGACAAGGACACGATAAAGAACTTGAACGCCGAGGGGCGTATAAAACCCTTGTCGCCACATACTGCGTTGGACGACGCAACGGTGGACGTTTGCGAACATATTGTCGCCGCGCTGGGGGTGGAGCCCTTTCTCGCTGCGCTGGAGGCCGGTGCCGATATCATATTGGCCGGCCGCTCCACCGATACCGCGGTCATCGCCTGTTATCCGATCTGGAAAGGCGCGCCTTGGGGGCCTTCGTGGCACGCTGGCAAGACCGGCGAATGCGGCGTGCAGTGTGCCGTCAATCCCACGCTAGGCTCGGGAATCCTGCTGAGTATCGATGCGAACGGCTTCGAAGTCGAGCCGTTGAGCCAGGACAACCGGTGCACGCCCCATAGCGTTTCGGCCCACATGCTCTACGAAAACAGCGACCCGTTCCGGTTGGTCGAGCCCGGTGGCATCTTGAATGTAGCCGAGGCACGTTACACCGATCTCAATGGCCGTGCTGTCCGGGTCGAAGGTTCGCGCTGGGAGGAAATGCCGTACACCATGAAGTTGGAAGGCGCCGCGGCCGGTTTATATCAAACGATCATGCTGGTGGGCATTCAAGACCCCGATGTACTCAAGGATATCGACGGTTTCCATGATCGGTTACTTGAAGCGCTTTATACAAGAACCCGCCAATCCATCCCCGCCGAGGAACTGGGCGAGTTTCATATTTCCCTGCGCATGTATGGGTGGAACGGCGTCACCGGTGTAACGCCGCCTGCGGGAACATTACCGCCGCCGGAACTAGGCATGTTGTTTGTGGCAACTGCCGCAACCCAGGAAATCGCCAATACCATTGCCCACGCGTGTAATCCCTATTTCTTCCATTACCCGAGTGTCATGGGCAAGGAACTGCCGTCGTATGGATTTGCCTTTACCCCGGCTGATATACCGCGTGGGCAGATTTTCGAGTTCAAGTTGAATCACGTGGTGGAACTTGAGGATCCCATGGAGTTGGTTCGTCTGGAGTGGATTGATTTATCGGCTACCTCGGTGGCCAGGAAGGAGCTTGCACAATGACCAAGTTGCGTGATGTATGCCGGCATGTCCGATCCAAGCAAGCGGGGCCGTTCTGGATCACCTTTGATATCTTTTTCAACGGGCGGGAGAATTTCGAGCGTTATTCCGATTGCGCGGCACTTTCCCCGGCGCAATTCGCGAAGCTCTACGGCACTGATCCCGAGCGGGTCAAGCACATCCCGGTGGCGGACCTGGAAATGGTCAAGATTTCTTTTCCCCGCCCGACGCCCCAGGGCGGAATGGTCGAGCGCGACATGCATGCCGGCCAGCAATACGTCCGGCTGCTTGATGTGACCATCGACTGAGGCCCGTTCACGCCTTGCTCTGTTCGCCTCATGGACGAGGACTGACCACCCATTTACCCGAGGTAATCATGACGGATTCCACCGTTGCGATGCGGCTGGCACGCTATGCCCACGCATTCAGGAAACAGCGCCTGCCCGATGAAATCATTCACCTGGTGCGCCAGCGCTTCATCGACAGCCTGGCCTGCGTGCTGGGCGCCTACGGGGCGGCCCCGGTAAAGGCTGCGCTGGGTTATGCGGCTGCCAACCCCGCGACTACCGCCGGCATATTCGGCTCGAACCTGCAAACGACAGCGGAAATTGCTGCCTTCGCCAACGGCCTGATGGTTCGTTTCCTCGATTACAACGATGGCTACATGGGCTTGGAGCCGGGCCATCCGAGTGACAACATCCCGGCCTGCCTCGCCGTGGCGCAAGCCGAGAGCGCCACCGGCGCCGAACTGATTTCGGCCATCGTCCTGGCCTATGAGATCCAGATGCGCTTGCAGGATGCGGCAAGCTTGAACAGGCATGGCTGGGACCACGTCAATTACATCAACGTCGCGATGGCAGCGGCGGCTTCCAACCTGATGAAGCTGGACGTTGCGCAGACCGAGCAAGCCATCAACATCGCCTTGAGCGGGCACTTGGCAATGCGCCAGGTGCGCAGTGGAACCTTGTCCGACTGGAAGGGCTGTTCGGCCGCCAATGCCGCGCGCAACGCGGTTTTTGCGGCCCAGCTGGCGCGCCATGGCATGACCGGGCCGTCGCCGGTCTTCGAGGGCGAGATGGGGTTCTTCAAGCTGGTTTCAGGGCCGTTCGAGCTGGACACTGATCGTTTTGCTACGCCCGACAACGGCGACTATGCGATACGACGCTCGCTGACCAAGACATTCCCCACCAACGGCGAGCTGCACACCGCCGTCTGGGCCGCGCTGGATATCCGCAAGCGCATCGACAACGTGAATGACATCGCTGCCATTAGCATCGAAACGTCCGAATTCAACCGTCGTGTCCTCGCGGACACCGCGGAGAAATGGTTGCCGAAAACCCGCGAGACTGCGGACCACAGCCTGCCCTATAACGTGGCTCGGGCGTTGCTCGACGGGGATATCACCATCGCTTCGTATTCCGCGGAAAAAATCGCCGACCCTGCGGCGATTACCTTGATGGACAAGGTCAGCGTCACGGAGGATCCGGCGTTGACGGCGCTGTTTCCACGGCACCTTGCCAATCGTGTCAGTGTGACGCTGGTCTGCGGTGAACAGGTGGTGAGCGAGGTGATCACCGGCCCCGGGTCAGTCGAAACGCCGATGACGGATGGGGATTTCGAGCGGAAATTCCGGCGCATGACGATGCCGCATATCGACGCGTCGGCACAGGACCTGGTGCTTGGGTTCGTCGCCGGGCTTGAGCGGCAGACGCAGTTCCATTCGTTGTTTGCGGCGATGGCTGTCGCACCCATTGCGGACCAGAAACCGGCTGCACTGTGCCTTTGAGAAGCTTCGCGAGCAGGCTCGCTCCCACAGGGTTATGTGTCGTGCTTGGATGTTCTGGGTGGCGCAGATTACTGTGGGAGCGGGCCTGCCCGCGAAGAGGCCAGTCCATCCAGCATCCTCATCGCCTGAAACGCCGCCATCGCGAGCAAGCTCGCTCCCACAGGGTTATGTGCCGTGCATGGATGTTCTGCATGGCGCAGATTACTGTGGGAGCGAGCCTGCTCGCGAAGAGGCCAGTCCATCCAGCATCCTCATCGCCTGAAACGCCGCCATCGCGAGCAAGCTCGCCCCCACAGGTCATGTGTCGCGCCTGGATGTTCTGGATGGCGCAGATCTGCTGTGGGAGCGAGCCTGCTCGCGAAGAGGCCAGTCCATTCACATCCTCATCGCCTGAAACGCCGCCATCGCGAGCAGGCTCGCTCCCACAGATTATGTGCCGTGCCTGGATGTTCTGGGTGGCGCAGCTTACTGTGGGAGCGAGCCTGCTCGCGAACAGGCCTCACAGGCGAGAATATCTTTCGTCCGCAGGCGCGCCCGGAGCGGACTTCAACGGCGCCCCATGTCGGTCGCCGTTGGCAACGTCCCGGTATAACGAGCGCGAGGCCGGCCCTCGTGGTGCTGGTTGTATTGCTCGCTGGCATGGGCGATCCAGCCGATCGAGCGACCGACGCCGGCCAATGAAATTTCCTGTCCGCGCAGTCCCATTTTCCTGCCGATGAAACTCACCAGGAGAATGAATTCAGGCGGGTATGCAACGAGTTCCGAGGCCACCGAAAAGGCTTTCTGCAACCTGATGAATTCACTGTCGCCATCAAATACTGCAGTCAACGCGGCCATGAGGTTGCTGGCTCGCGGGTCGTTGATCGAATGCACATTGGGGCCGAACCCGACGATGTGTCCGTCCTGGCTGTAGCGCTGCAGGATCGGTCGAGTAGGGTCCGCGGCCGTACAGATTTCCTCGATCATCCGGCTGGCGGCTTCATTTCGTCCATAGGCGATCTTGTGGCCTCGCGCGGCGGCGAGCGCTGCAATGACCGCGTAATAGGGGGTAGCGCCGGTGGTGGCGGCGACGCGGACACTGTGGGTGGTGTGGTCCAGCTCATGATCGATGCTGAGAATCAGCAGGCGCCGGATCAGATCGGCATGTGCTGGCGGGGCGCCGCAGGCCTGGGTGATGAACTCATGCAAGGGCTGGTTGCTCGGTTCGGTCGCCCCCACGACCAACGCGGCAAACCAGCGCACGACATCGGCGCCGGTACGGGCGTAACTGTCAGGGGAAAGGTCGAAGGCCTTGGGATTTTCTCGCTGCACCAGGGGGAACAGGGCGATGGCTTTTTCCTGGGCGGACGTGTGTTCATAGATCTTCAACAGCTTGGCAGTGTCCTTCGGGGTGCGAGGCAGCGACGTGCCGAACGCCGAAGGCACCTGCCAGATCAACTCGGCGACTTCTTCGACGGTTGAACGATCAGCCAGCTCGACGACATTGTGGCCGCGATAAAACAGGCCATCGTCCGTTATCAGCGTAATCGCGCTGTCCGACGGCGTCGTACGCTTGGCAATGGGCTTGTCTTGCGCCGGTACTTTCACCAGTCGTTGGATGTCTTCTGCCCAGTAACGCCGCTTGGGCGAGCCGGCAATCTTGATGGAGCGGATATTTTTGCGGCTGACATAGGCGTACAGCGTCGGCAGGCTGACCCGGAGTATGGCTGCCGCCTCTTCTGCCGAGAGGTAAAGGCCTTCTTGTTCTGGCATGACCGGTCCAATCGAATTGATGGAGAGGTATACATGTTTATTGGATTTACCGTCCTGTAGTCAATGTGTATCGGCGCCGGGTTTCAACTTTGTTTTTTCTACCCAGGCTGCGTCTGACGAGTCTTATCCAACAGGGATGTTGACGGAAAAAATCAAGATTTACAGCGTTTCAGCCCCTATGTAGATTTCGGCTGCGCAAGAGTTGTTCACATTGATTTTCGAAGATCGATAACAATAAAAACGAAAAGGTGAAACGCATGGCTTGGTTAGGTTTCGCAATGGTCGTCACGTTTATGGCATTGATCATAAGCAAGCGACTTTCCGCTGTGACGGCACTCATTCTTGTCCCGGTCGCGTTTGGCCTGGCCAGTGGAGCAGGACCGGAACTGGGCGCGATGGTGATGAACGGCGTCAAGCAAGTAGCGCCCACCGCGCTGATGTTGATGTTTGCAATCCTCTATTTCGCAATCATGTTTGACGCCGGGCTCTTTGAACCCGCTGTACGAAAGATTCTGCGTTACGTGGGCAACGATCCTCTGCGCGTGGTTCTGGGCACGGCATTGCTGGCCACGGTCATTTCCTTCGATGGTGATGGCGCAACGACGGTCTTGATTGTAACCACTGCGTTCCTGCCGCTTTACCTTCGCCTCGGCATGAACCCGCTGATCCTGGCGTTGATGCTGTTGTTGACCAATACCGTGGTCAATCTGATTCCCTGGGGAGGGCCGATGGCCCGCGCCGCCAGTGCGCTTCACCTGGATGTGGCCGAGTTGTTCCTGGGGTTGGTGCCGGCCATGTTCGCGGGCCTTGCCTATGCGTTTGTCGTGGCGTTCTGGATCGGTCGCAGAGAGCGCCGTCGCTTGGGCTGGACGGCCGCTGCCAAGGACGCCGCGCCGGAAGATGTCGTCTTGCCCACCGCGCATTCCGAGACGCATCGGCCGAAGCTTTTCTGGGTCAATCTCGCGCTCACCGCTGGGCTCATGTATGCGATGGCCACAGGGCTGGCGCCTTTGCCGATGTTGATGATGGTGGGGCTTTCCCTGGCGCTGCTGATCAACTATCCACGCCTGGCGGAACAGAAGGCCAGAGTCGCGGCGCACTCCGAAAGTGTCCTGATGGTCATCGCCCTGATATTTGCATCAGGTGCGTTTACCGGGATCTTGTCAGGTACCGGCATGGTTGATGGGATGTCCGAAAAGATTGTGCAATTGATTCCCGACGACCACGGCCAATATTTCAGCATCATTACCGCGCTCGTCGCCTTGCCACTCAACTTCCTGTTATCCAATGACGCGTTTTTCTTTGGCATCTTGCCGGTACTGGGCGCGGCGGGCGTCGAATACGGTATTGACCCGATGCACATAGCGCGGGCCTCGGTGCTGGGCCAACCGGTTCACGCACTAAGCCCCTTGGTGGCGGCGGTTTATCTGATCAGCGGAATCATCAAGCGGGACATGGGCGACATGCAACGCTATTGCCTGCTCTGGGCGATCGGCAGCAGCCTTGTCCTGATTGTAACCGCGGTCATTACCCGGGCGATTATCTGATTCATTAACGCGTAGCGCCGAAGTTTGAAGGACGCCGAGTTGCGTCCGCTCACGTCAAAATAAAAATAATAGATGAGGTGGTCGATGAAATCGATTAACGCCGTCGCTATGACGTTGCTGTCGACAATGTTTGTGTCTGAAGTGGCTCTTTCAGCAACGATCAGTTATCCGGACCGGTTCCAGCATGAAGGAAAGTTGAATGCTTATCTGCGCTCGGTTTATATCAATACTCGAATATCCAACGACTTGATCGAAAACCGTTTTGGCGGTTTTCCGGACGGCAACAAGCTGGGCGGTACCGGAATCGGTGCCATTCTGGATTACAACTCAAGTTATTGGGCCGGCGTCGTAGGGTTTGACGCCTCGCTGTATGGCGTGGCAATGATCGACTCCAAAGATAACGGCCGGGACTTGTTCGACGATACCGATGGGACCAATGGCGGTTTTGCGAAAGTCGGGCAGAGTTATTTCAAGCTGCGTTATGAGGGCGATGGCTGGAACGTCGATTCCCAGATGGGGCGGGGTCGGTTCGATGCGGGAACATTGGTCACGCTCGACACGCGGATTGTCCCTGGGTCCTACCAGGGAGGCCGGGCTCATTTGAATTTCACCGAGATGGGCATTGGTCCGCTTCCCGGCACGCTGGGGTTCGAAACGGCCTATATCAACCGTACGTCGCCTCGGGACAGAGAAGAGTTCGAGCACTTGTCGAGTCAGTCGGGCGAGGAAATAAAAGACCTGTACACCTACGGCGTCAAATACGACCTGAAGGCCATCGAACTTGGCTACGACCATGGCGTATCGCGGGACTTCAATGAAAACACTCGATACGGACTCACGTTGAAAGCGCCTCTCGGCGATAAAGCCGGGATCGTACTGGACACTCAATATTATGAGTTCGAAAAGGCCGGGCGAATCTGGGAACGTGATTGGCAGGCCGGCCAGGCCGCTTATGACGATGAGGCGAGCTGGTTGAATATCAACGTTGGTTTGTTGCTCGACAAACTTCGCCTGGGTGTTTCGTTTTCCGAGACCAAGGCCGAGTTGAGCAATGGGCAGCTCGGTTATGCCTACTTTGATCATGCGGACAATGTCGACGGCAGGATGGATGCCTGGACACGCTCCGGCAACGACTTCAATAACGATGGCGAGCGAACCTGGCAAATCGGCGCCGAATATGACTTGAGCGGACATTCTTTATTGGGGGCTTCGCTGGACGGTTTCAAAGTCATGACTATTTATAAACAAGGTCAGTTTGACGCCACCGATCCATTCAACGGCCGCCGCACCGATGTGACCGAGCGACAGAATGAATACCGTCTCTATTATCGCTTCGATGAAAAGGAATACGCCGGGCTCTCAGTCGGCTTGATTTATATCGATTACCGCATTGACCAGGATTTTGTCGCATTGATATCCGCACAACCCGACAACGTGGTCAGCGGCTCGGAGGCCAGGGTGTATCTGGATTACGCATTTTGAATGCTGGACGTTTCTATCAAGAGGTCCGTGATGCTTGATCATCGCCATAAAATAGTGGTTACACAGCGGTTTTTCGACTCCATGGCCAGCGACTTTCTGCAGAACCATGGCTGTGAGGTGGTTGTCGCGGAGCTGGCGCCCGGACAAGCCGATGGCGATCTGAGTGAACGGCAACTGATCGACCTGCTGGCAGACGCCGACGGTTGGATCGTCGGGCACGCGAATGTCACGTCCAGCCTGCTGAATGCACTGCCGCGCCTGCAAGTCATCGCCCGTCGCGGCGTCGGTTATGAGCGGGTCGATACGGCAGCGGTGGCAGCGGCAGGGAAGGTGGCGACCATTGCTACTGGCGGCAACGATGCCAGCGTCGCCGACCACACCGTTGCGCTGATGCTCGCCGTCTGCCGTCAACTCAAGCGCTGCCAGATGGGCTTGTCGGGCAATGACTGGTCGATTCCCCTGGGCGGTGATCTGTACCGCAAGACGGTTGGCATCGTCGGGTTGGGCCGGATTGGCCGGGGTGTCCTGCAGCGCTTGTCCGGGTTTGAAGTCAGGCCGCTGATCTATACGCCTCATCCAGGCGGCGCCGAGGCCGACGGTGATTTTGTTGACCTGGATACGCTGCTCAGGCAAAGCGACTTCATCACCCTTCACGCGCCGCTCAATCCGCAAACCCAAGGACTGATCGATGAGCGCGCACTGAACCTGATGAAGCGTTCCGCGGTGCTCATCAACACCGCGCGGGGCGGGTTGGTGCGCGATGACGATCTGCGGCGGGCCCTGCGCGAAAAGCGAATCGCAGGGGCAGGGCTCGACGTCTTTGAAAGCGAGTCGGACCCCTCGCTCTTGCCGGTGACCGAACAACTGATCCAGCTACCGAACGTGATCGTGACGCCCCATGTCGGCGCGTCCACGGTGGAGGGGCTCAATCGCACCAATCTGATCGCCGCCCAATGCGCGGTGGCCGTCTTGGAAGGACGCAGCCCGCCCAGCCATTGCGTCATTGCGGACGGACGTCGAGCTGTCGGCTGCGAGAGCCGCGTGGATAACCGGCCATGAGTCGCGATGAAAATCCGCCGGTGCATCCCGACCTGGCGGCCGTGGTCGACGCGCTCCGGGAGCAGGGATTGCTGCCCGTCGTTCATGGGGACGTGCACAGCGTCCGGGCGCATCTGGAACGGATCAATGCCTGGGCGGCGCAACGCAGCGTGCCGCTGTCCTACGAGCGCACCCTGGGCTTTGCCGTTGATGGGCGAACGGTGCCCTGCAAACTCTATTGGCCGGAGGGCGATGAGACGCCTTGCCTGATGTTCTACTGCCATGGCGGCGGATTCCGCCACGGTTCGCTCGCCGGCTGGGACGCACCTTTGCGCCAGTTGGTGCGCGACAGTGGCCTGGCGGTGCTCTCCATCGACTATGCGCTGGCGCCGGAACATCGCTTTCCGGTGGCGTTCAACGAGGTGGCGGCGATCGTCAGCCGGGTCATCAAGCTCGGCGCTATCACCGACTGCCCGGTACGCGGCTATGCCCTGGGCGGCGATTCGGCAGGCGCCAATCTCGCCTTGGGCGTCGCCATTGCACTACGCGACGCGGGAATCGATGCGTTGCGGCAGTTATTGCTGTTCTACGGCAGCTACTCGCGGGACCTGACCTCCGATTCCTGGCAGCGACTTGGCGGCTACGGCGGCCAGAATCTGTCGGTCGAGACCATGGGCGCTTACTGGGCCTGCTACTTGGCCAATGACGAGGACGACTGGAGGGTGCAGCCGATCATTGGTGAATTTGCGGGCCTGCCGCCGGTGCGATTGGTGGTCGGTGAACTGGATCCGCTGGTGGACGAAAACCGTGAGCTGGCGAGTCGATTGCAAAGCGCGAGCGTGGCAACAGATCTGCAAGTACTCGCGAACATGCCTCACGGGTTCATTCGCTTCAATGAGGTGGCTCCTGTCGCACGCAACGTCATCGCTGCGCAGGGCAACGCCTTGCGCAAGGCATTTTCCGGTCGGGGAAACTTTCCATGAGTATCCGCCAAGCCTTCAGAGGAATTTGCGTGGGGGCGGTCATCGTCGTGGCAGCCAACGCGATGGCGGCCGGCACGCTTCCCGTCGGTCCCGCTGCCGGAGACATGCAGCTGTCGCCGTTTTATCGCTGGTCTGACGCGATGCCTGCGCAGCCTGGCGTGCTGCTGCGCAGCGAGGCCATGGCGGTTCAGGCTCAAATGCCTGCCGCCGCGCGGGCCTTGCGTCTGCTCTACAGCTCCATCGATCAGCGCTGGCGGTCCGGCCTCGTTCCGGTCAGCGGGGCGTTATATCTGCCGGCAGGAAATCCTCCGGCCGGAGGCTGGCCGCTGCTGGCCTGGGCTCACGGCACGCTGGGCATCGCCGATGCCTGTGCGCCTTCCTGGGCGGGATTGCGTGAGCGTGACGCGGCGTATATCAATCGCTGGCTCGCGCGCGGCTTCGCCGTGGTGGCCAGCGATTATCAAGGCCTGGGAGGGCCGGGACCTCATCCCTATACGTTCTGGCAGGCCGAGGGACGCTCGGTCCTGGACTCGATTCTTGCTGCTCAAGCCTTCGAGCCAGGCCTGATCGCCAATCGCGTGGTCCTGGCCGGACAATCCCAGGGCGGTGGGGCGGCGCTGGGCGCGGCGATCCTTGCTGGTACCTATGCACCGGAACTGCCCATTCTGGGCGCGGTGCTCACGGCACCGAACAGCACATTCCCCGAAGGCCCCATCAAGCTGCCGCCGCGCCAGTCCAATACGGTGTTCCTGGCACTGGCGTCAGGCGCGTTGCGTGAGGACGGGCCACCGATCGAAGGCATCCTGACGGCCAAGGGGCTCGAACTGCTGAGCGTCGCCCGGCAAGGCTGTACCCGTGATATTGGGCAAAAGTCCAAGGCGTTGCAGATTGGTTCGTTTGCCGAGCTGTTCACGATCACCCCAGAGGCGTTGAACGCTGCGCGCATTCCAACGACCGATATGCCCCAGGCGTCGATAGCCTTCCCGTTGTTCATTGCCACGGGCCAGGCGGACCATACCATTACGCCGGAGCGGCAATACGCGGTCGCGGCGGCGTTGTGTGCCGCTGGCAATCCGGTGACGTGGCGTACGTATGAAGGCCTGGGGCATGACGGGGTGTTGCATGGTTCGCTGGATGACGTGTTTGCCTTTGTCGACGCGTGGTTCGATGGACAGAATTACGCTTCCAATTGCTCCAACCTGCGGAAACCCGGTGCGCCAGGTGAAAGTGACGTGGCAGCACCGTTCAACGACGACTGAGTCTATGGGAGCGAGCCTGCTGGCGAAGGCGGTAACGCAGGCTGTGGAACACGAACCACCACGTCAGAGCAAATCCCCGTGGCGAGGGAGCAAGCTCCCTCGCCACGGAATTTGTGGCGTCTGGGCTGGCGCGTTCGCGAGCAGGCTCGCTCACACAGGGTTGGATCAGTCCGATTTGCGGCGGGACATCGGCCTGAACACGAACCGCCATGCCAGAGCAGGTCCCCCGTGGCGAGGGAGCTTGCTCCCGCTGGCCTGCGAAGCGGGCCCCGGCAGTCTTTCAGACAGACCGCATCCACCGATTTTGCGACTGCTGCGCAGCCGAGCGGGAGCAAGCTCCCTCGCCACGAGTTTTGAGGCGTCTGGGCTGGCGCCTTCGCGAGCAGGCTCGCTCCCACAGGGTTGGATCAGTCCGATTTGCGGCGGGACATCGGCCTGAACACGAACCGCCACGCCAGAGCAGGTCCCCCGTGGCGAGGGAGCTTGCTCCCGCTGGCCTGCGAAGCGGGCCCCGGCAGTCTTTCAGACAGACCGCATCCACCGGTTTTGCGACTGCTGCGCAGCCGAGCGGGAGCAAGCTCCCTCGCCACGGGATTTTGAGGTGTCTGGGCTGGCGCCTTCGCGAGCAGGCTCGCTCCCACAGGGTTGGATCAGTCCGATTTGCTGCGGGACATCGGCCTGAACACGAACCACCATGTCAGAGCAGGTCCCCCGTGGCGAGGGAGCTTGCTCCCGCTGGCCTGCGAAGCGGGCCCCGGCAGTCTTTCAGGCAGACCGCATCCACCGATTTTGCGACTGCTGCGCAGCCGAGCGGGAGCAAGCTCCCCCGCCACGAGTTTTGAGGCGTCTGGGCTGGCGCCTTCGCGAGCAGGCTCGCTCCCACAGGGTTGGATCAGTCCGATTTGCGGCGGGACATCGGCCTGAACACGAACCGCCACGCCAGAGCAGGTCCCCCGTGGCGAGGGAGCTTGCTCCCGCTGGCCTGCGAAGCGGGCCCCGGCAGTCTTTCAGACAGACCGCATCCACCGGTTTTGCGACTGCTGCGCAGCCGAGCGGGAGCAAGCTCCCTCGCCACGGGATTTGTGGCGTCTGGGCTGGCGCCTTCGCGAGCAGGCTCGCTCCCACAGGGTTGGATCAGTCCGATTTGCGGCGGGACATCGGCCTGAACACGAACCGCCACGCCAGAGCAGGTCCCCCGTGGCGAGGGAGCTTGCTCCCGCTGGCCTGCGAAGCGGGCCCCGGCAGTCTTTCAGACAGACCGCATCCACCGGTTTTGCGACTGCTGCGCAGCCGAGCGGGAGCAAGCTCCCTCGCCACGGGATTTGTGGCGTCTGGGCTGGCGCCTTCGCGAGCAGGCTCGCTCCCACAGGGTTGGATCAGTCTGTTTTGCGGCGGGACATCGGCCTGAACACGAGCCGCCACGCCAGAGCAGGTCCCCCGTGGCGAGGGAGCTTGCTCCCGCTGGCCTGCGAAGCGGGCCCCGGCAGTCTTTCAGGCAGACCGCATCCACCGGTTTTGCGACTGCTGCGCAGCCGAGCGGGAGCAAGCTCCCTCGCCACGGAATTTGTGGCGTCTGGGCTGGCGCCTTCGCGAGCAGGCTCGCTCCCACAGGGTTGGATCAGTCCGATTTGCGGCGGGACATCGGCCTGAACACGAGCCGCCACGCCAGAGCAGGTCCCCCGTGGCGAGGGAGCTTGCTCCCGCTGGCCTGCGAAGCGGGCCCCGGCAGTCTTTGAGGCAGACCGCATCCACCGGTTTTGCGACTGCTGCGCAGCCGAGCGGGAGCAAGCTCCCTCGCCACGAGTTTTGAGGCGTCTGGGCTGGCGCCTTCGCGAGCAGGCTCGCTCCCACCTTGGTTCGGGTTCACCCATCGAATACCCACCGCTTCGTGCCTCAATGCAACGAATACCGGGCCAGAGCCTCATATGACTAATAAGCGGCGCCGCTGATGTCGGCAGCCGGTCCGGTTTTTTCTTCACGACAGGGATTTTTATGACGATGGCTGAGAAAAATCATGTCGACTGGCTGGTCGAACAATCGATGCTCCACGCGGCGCGGCAGCGGGCCAAGCTCTATTCGGGGCAAGGACGCTTGTGGCAGCAGCCCTATGCGCACACCCGGCCCCGTGATGCTTCAGCGCTTTCCTCAGTGTGGTTTACCGCATACCCAGCCTCCATCGTCACCCGGGAAAATGGCACGGTGCTCGAGGCGTTGGGCGACGAAACCTTGTGGCACGCCTTGTCGAAAATCGGCATCCAGGGCATCCACAATGGTCCGCTGAAAAGATCCGGCGGCCTGAGCGGCACTGACTACACGCCAACCATCGATGGCAATTTCGACCGCATCAGCTTCGACATCGACCCTGAGCTGGGCACCGACGCTCAACTCCAGGCACTGACCCGCATGGCCGCTGCGCACAACGCGGTGGTCATCGACGACGTCATCCCGTCCCACACCGGCAAGGGCGCTGATTTCCGCCTGGCGGAGATGGCTTACGAAGACTATCCGGGCCTCTACCACATGGTGGAAATCCGCGAGGAAGACTGGCCGCTGCTGCCCGAGGTCGGGGAGGGGCGTGATGCCCAGAACCTCACCGCGCAGCAGGTGGATGCCCTGCGGGACAAGCACTACATCGTCGGTCAGTTGCAGCGAGTGATTTTCTTCGAGCCTGGCGTCAAGGAAACCGACTGGAGCGCGACGCCGATCATCATGGGCGTCGACGGCAAGCCACGGCGTTGGGTTTATCTGCACTATTTCAAGGAAGGGCAGCCGTCGCTGAACTGGCTGGACCCGACATTTGCCGCGCAGCAAATGATCATTGGCGATGCGCTGCACGCCATCGATGTCATGGGCGCGAAGATCCTCCGGCTGGACGCCAACGGATTTCTCGGCGTGGAGCGCAAGCTCGATGGCACCGCCTGGTCCGAAAGCCATCCGCTGTCGATCACCGGCAACCAGTTGCTCGGCGGGGCGATTCGCAAGGCGGGCGGTTTCAGCTTCCAGGAATTGAACCTGACCCTCGACGACATTGCCGCCATGTCCCACGGCGGGGCAGACCTGTCTTACGACTTCATCACTCGACCGGCCTACCAGCACGCCCTGCTGATGGGCGACACCGAATTCCTGCGCTTGATGCTGCGCCAGATGCACAGCTTCGGCATCGACCCGGGCTCGCTGATCCACGCCTTGCAGAATCACGATGAACTGACCCTGGAGCTGGTGCATTTCTGGACGCTGCATGCCCACGACACCTACCTGTATCAAGGCCAGACGTTTCCCGGCAGTATCCTGCGCGAGCACATCCGCGAGCAGATGTATGAACGCTTGTCCGGCGAGCATGCGCCTTACAACCTGAAATTCGTCACCAACGGCGTGTCTTGCACCACGGCGAGCATCATCACCGCCGCCCTGGGCATTCGCGACCTCGACGCGATCACAGCGGCCGATATCCAGCAGATTCGCCAGGTGCATCTGCTACTGGTGATGTTCAACGCCATGCAACCGGGCGTGTTCGCCTTGTCTGGCTGGGATCTGGTGGGAGCGTTGCCGTTGCCGGCGGAACAGGTCGAGCACCTGATGCGCGACGGCGACACGCGCTGGATTCATCGTGGTGCCTACGACCTGGTCGACCTCAACCCGGAAGCGCCGCTGTCAGCCGGGCAGATGCCGCGTCCAAAGACTTTGTACGGCAGCCTGCCGAGCCAGTTGAAGGATCCGGATTCGTTCGCCTCGCAACTGCGCAGGATCCTGGCCGCGCGCCGCGCCTACGACATCGCGGCGAGCCGCCAGATCCTCATCCCGGACGTCGAGCATCCGGGGCTGCTGATCATGGTTCACGAACTGCCGGCCGGCAAAGGCACGCAGATCACCGCGCTGAACTTCGGTTCGACGCCGATCACCGAAACCCTGCACCTGCCCGGTATCGCACCGGGGCCAGTGGTGGACATCATCAACGAGCGGGTCGAAGGGGATCTCACGCCCGAGGGTGAGTTCACCATTACTCTGGATGCGTTCGAGGGGTTGGCGCTGCGGGTGGTGAGCAGTTCGCCGATGATCTAGGGAGCAGCAAGCGAAGAAGCGTATGGAAGATCAAAGGATTGAAAAAATAAATATCAATGTGCCGCTATTGTTACTGCCGTCGCTGCCGACATAAGCAGCATCGTTTTTAATCATAGGGACTTGATACATGTCTTTTCATACGCTTCGCACCCTGGCAGCACTGACCGTTGTTGCTTGCCTGACACTCACCGGCTGCGCTCATGTCCAGCCTCCGGTACCGCTGGACCATCAATTCTGGGATGCCAAGGAGACCACAGTTGGCGTGGCGATCAACGTGGTGCCGGAACCCGTCCTGGCGCTGACCGGCAACCAGGGTCTGCTGGACCTGGCCATCAACAAAGGCGTCAACAGCAAGCTCAGCGATAATGTCGAAAAATGGCAAGTGCGCGATCTCAACACATTGCCGGATGCCATTGTCGCCAAGTTGCAAGCCAAGGGTTACAAGGCCAAGCGCATCAACGAGCCGGTGGATTTGAACAAGTTCAAGGAGACGAGTTTCCGTGAAGGCTACACCGTCCGCGACCTGACATCGATCAAGGCCACCTACGGTGTCGATCGCCTGCTGCTGGTCAACGTGACAGGGACCGGAGCCACCCGCAGTTACTACAGTATCGTGCCGACCAGCGTACCCATGGCGCAAGTATTCGGACAGGGCATGCTGATCGATCTGGCCGATAACAGACTGTTGTGGTTCAAACCCTTTTCCGTCGTGCAGGCCGCCCAGGGCGAGTGGGACGAGCCGAACTATACCAATCTGACCAATGCCTTCTACCAGGCGATGGATACGAGCCGTCAGCAAATGATCACGCCGTTCGAACAATGAAGCGTGAATTGATCGCGGTCACCTCAGTGGCCCTGTTGATGCTGATGGGATGCGCGCAGAAACCGGCACCTGAGGCCGGTTTCAAATCGCAGGACGCGGTGTCCTACGTCAAGGCCCATGGAGTCAAGGTGGACCTGCAATTGCCGCAGGCGTTTGTGGGAGCCAGCACGGTGGTCGACGCGCAGGCCGCGCAGAAGGCAGCGTCGTCCAGTCATACCCTGGTCGCAAGCTCCGGTAACAGCGCCGGGCTTGCCGGGTTGCTGGTTGCCAGCCTGATCAATACCCAGATGGGCAGTGGCAGCTTGCAGCGCGATGCGGAAAATACCG
The DNA here is from genome assembly GCF_051132085.1 of Pseudomonas sp. R1-15. Taxonomy (NCBI): domain Bacteria; kingdom Pseudomonadati; phylum Pseudomonadota; class Gammaproteobacteria; order Pseudomonadales; family Pseudomonadaceae; genus Pseudomonas; species Pseudomonas sp. R1-15. Next base: position 2,517,145 of record NZ_CP071660.1, read on the forward strand.
CCGCCAAGGAGTCGCGCCCGCTGGCGGACCTGCTTGCCGGCGAGCCGTTGCAGGAGCGGTTGCAACAGCGCTTCCAGCAAGCGTCGCTGGTGGCAGGACTCAAGCAGGGGCAGGGGCCGGTCAGCGCTCGCCTGGTGATCGAGCCCAAACTGATGCTTACGCCTGACCGTGGCAGTTTCGTGCTGATCAATCAGGTACAGGTCCAGGACATCGCGGGTTCCGCGTTGTATCGCATGCGCATCGAGGTTTCCAGCCAGCCGATCAGGCGCTGTGGCAAACGCTGTATTGACGACGGCTCGCTGGATCTGGTGCAAGTGACCCAAGTGCTCGACGAATGCATCGACGAGTCGATGCGGGTGCTGGCAACCGACCTGATGTTACCGGTGCCACCAGAGGCGGCCCAGGAAACCCTGCGCTATGTGCTTGACGGCCAGCGTGTGGTCGAGCGCGGCTACCAGTTGGCCAATAACGGTAACTACTGGCGCTATCGCAACCTGTATGGCGCGGTGAAGTCGGTGCCGGTCCCTTTCGAAGACGCGCTGTCCCAAGAGCAGTTGCAGAAGGTCTACGGTCGTTGACCGTGGATCGTTGCGAAAGGCTGCGAAATGTCAGCGTTGGCTCCGCCAATATCGACTGACAGCACCCTTGGCGCCTTGCACCGGATCCTGATCAGGAAACGGTAGCGCGTCGATGTTTGCCAGTTGCGCCGCGCTCGGCGCTTCGCGACAGATGTCGGCCTGCTGGCCCGGTGGGTACGCTCCGACGACCAGGAAATCTTCGCTGGAACCCAGGTTGCAATGCCCGGTGCCAGCAGGCAGCAGCAACACGTCGCCTGCCTGGACGTCGATCACTTGGCCATCGGGGCCGCCGATCATCAAGCGCGCTTGACCGCTGGCGACGCCCAGAACTTCGTGGCCCTCGGTGTGGTAATGGTGGAAATCGTAGATCCCGTAGCGCCATTGCGGTGGCCAGCCGTTGCTGCGGAACATCTCTTCCAGATGGGCGGCCAGATCACCTGCCTGGGCAGCCATCGCGTCACGGTAGATGATCACCGGCAGGCGCGGATGGTTGGGTACCCAATCGTTGCGTTCCAGCATCAGGGTCTGAATGGACGCCGATACCCAGTTCAGTGTGCTCATCGATACATCTCCATCGCGGTAGCCGAACCCAGGAATGTGGGAGCGAGCCTGCTCGCGAATCGGTGTGACAGACGACATTGATGTCGAATGTGCCGCCGTCTTCGCGAGCAGGCTCGCTCCCACAGAATCTAATGGGCTAGACGATGTTTGCGATGCGAGAGTTCAACGTCGCTGACCGGTGCCGCTCGTCAACGCTTCTCCTTCATGATCCGCTCGACTTCGCCCGACGCCTTGAGCGCCTCGAACGCGCGCTGGGCACGGGCGACCGTTTCGTCCGGTGTGCTCAGGCTGAAAGCCAGGTAGACCCGGTGGGGCTGTTCGTCGAGGGCATAGACTTCCTCCAGCTGATTGAAATCCATCTGGGCATCCTGGCTCATCAGGCGTGCCGTGTTCTCCGGCATCGGCACCAGTTGGACCTGACGGTTCAACAGTTTCTGGAAGTTGTCGTGGTTGTTCGCCGACACGACCAGACGACTGAAGCCACGTTCTTGCAGATAGATCTGCTTGGCGTCATTGCGTATCACGCCGATGCTGTACTGCTTGGCCTCTTCAAGGTTGCGGACAGTGATGGGGTCGGCGTCGCGCAGCTTGTAGAGCCGGCTGGTGGAACGATGGATTTCACCGACCCACTTGAACAGCTGTTCCCGGGCCGGGGTGCGATCGAGTGGGAAAATCAGCACGTTGGGTTCGCGCAAGGCCATCTCATAAGCCCGCGCCCAGGGATACAGGGCCATGCGGAAATCGCTGAGGTTGGCCTGTTGCAGCGTGTCGGACGCGATATGGATGCCGGGGCCGACGAGTTTGTCGTCGCGCAGATACGCGTAAAGCGAGTCCTCGGTCACGACCTCGATCGTTTCGGCCTGGCTTGTGAGGCTGATCAAGGCCAGGAGTACGCAGGAGCAGAGCATCAGAGAGTGGCGCATACAGACCTCGACGTTGATGGGTCTTCAGAGGGAGACGCGGTTGCGTCCCTGGTGCTTGGCCCGGTACAGCGCCTGGTCGGCGCGTTGCATCAGTGGATCGAAATGATCCATGGTCTCGGGGTCCAGCTCGGCGACGCCGATGCTCAGGGTGACGAAGGGCGAGACCGATGAGCCGCTGTGGGGCAGCTTGCGTTCGGCCAGGGCGGCGCGCAGCCGCTCGGCTGCCTCGCAGGCCTGCTGCGCGTCGATGTTGGGCAGCACGACGACGAATTCCTCGCCACCCACCCGTGCGGTCAGCTCGCCGGAGCGCCCGAACACGTCACGCAGGGTTTCGGCTATCTGTTGCAGGCACAGGTCGCCGTTCATGTGGCCGTAGGTGTCGTTGTAGATCTTGAAAAAATCCACGTCGCACATGAGCACCGCCAGCGGCGTCCTATGACGCATGGCGCGGCGGAATTCGACTTCCTTCAGTTCGTCGAAGTGGCGACGGTTGGCCAGGCCGGTCAAGGCGTCGTGGCGGGACAGGGCTTCGAGGGCCTGGTTGGCGGCCTTGAGTTCCGCCGTGCGCGCCTCGACCAGTTCGACCAGTTGATCGCGGCTGGCGGCGATCGCCAGTTCGTCCGAACGCTGGCGTTCCAGGTGCGCGTGGAGATTGTCCTGCAGTTCGTTGACCTGGGTTTCGAGCAGGCTCAGTTCGTCCTGGCGGTTGACCGAGCGCTGCAATTTGAGGTGACGCTTGAGAGTTTGCGGAGCGAGCTCACCCAAATGCCGGGCGATATGCACCACATGGATGGTCACCAGACGGTTGAACATGGTCATGACCAGCCCGGCCAGGAGCATCGATTGGATGATTTGCGTGATGACGATGGTGCGCGCTTCGCCCCACAGGCGCTTCCAGAGCAGTTGATTATCGCCCTCGATAATCAGCTCGCCGACTTTTTCATGAGCGCCGAGATAGGGTTGCGCGATGAGCTGGCGCTGCAACACCGGTGCCGAGCCGGCGTTACCGGTGGTGTAGCGGTTGAGTTCGATGATTTCCGGTGAGCGGCCGGGCCGCAGGACATTCAGGACCACGCGTCCGACCGGCGCTGCACTGGCGACACTGTTGAGCTGCTTGTCCAGGGACTCGCGATCCATTTCCCAGATGGCGTGGGCCAGGGTGTCCTGGAACACCTGGTCAATCAGCCCCAGCTCGGAATTCATTTCCGCCAGGTTGCTTTCCCAGGCCAGCCAGGTGCGCCATGTCACCATCGCCACGGTGAAAATCAGGCAGAACAGCAGCGTCGCGAGCACCAGTCGACGCCCCAGGGAGCTGAGGGCCTTGGCCTGTGGTCGTTGAAAGGGCGCCGGGGCGAAGTTGCCGTCCATCTCATAACCACTTGCGCGCGATGGCATCGTAGACGCCGTTGCGACGAATGGCCTCCAGGCCGGCGCGGAATTTCTCGACGGTTTGCGCCGGCGTGTTGCGGCTGAATGCCATGTTCAAGCCGTCGGCGCTGCTCAGTTCGGGCAGCGGCAATGACCGGATGAGGACCTTTTCCGGGTCTTCGCCATTCTGCCGGGTCAGGTACAGCGCGTTGAGTTCGTTGGAAATCCACAACTCCACATGATCGACCTTGAGCTTGCGGTAGTTGTGTTCGTATTTGGTGCTCGATTGCAGATCCTCGCCGATGCGGAACCCCTTCGAGACCAGGTATTGCTCGCCGACGTCCTGATTGACGGTCGCGATCTGGTGCCCATGGGCATCGGCCAGGGAGCTGAGCTTCACTGGCCGCTCAGCCAGGGAGTAGATGTACCACTGGGTCGGGGCGATGGCGCCGATCCACTGGAAAAGCGCTTCGCGTGCGGGCGTGCGGACGATCGAATAGATCAGGACGTTGCTTTCGTTGAGCGCCAACTCGTACGCGCGGGCCCAGGGCATGGGCTGGATCGACGCCTGGACGCCGATCTCCTTGAGCACGGCCTCGACGACCTCGGTGCTCATGCCGGTCACGCGTCCGTTCTGCGTCATGTTGTAGGGCGGCAACTCCTCCGTGACGATGCGCAGCGGCGGCTCAGCCGCGATGGCCAACGCCGACCCACCTGCAAGCAGGAGCACCAGGACGCCAAACATCAGTAAGCGGTTAAGCTGCAAAGCCATTGATCATCACCCTATGCGACCAGCAGAGCCTGACGAGGCCGGAGGGCCGCCGTCACACAGGTTATCGGCCAGGTGGAGGGCTGCTTGAGGAGAGCGTTCGATTGTCGGGGCTGACGGCTCTATCCCGTGGTCGCCAGAACCATCGCAGGTGAACCTTGCGTCGATACAGTACTCACTTGTCAGGTAGTTGCCTCGGCTGAGGCGACTGTTTTTTGCCGATAAGGAATTCGCATGGACCAGATTTCGAGCCCGCATGTCCTCCCCGTCGAACGCGAATTCAGCCCGCGCGCGGTCATCACGGGGATCGTGCTTGGCATCCTCCTAACGCCCTCCAATGTCTATGCCGGACTAAAAATCGGCTGGTCGTTCAACATGTCGATCATTGCCTTGCTGGTCGGCTACGGCATCTGGCAGGGCCTGGCCAAACGCTCGGCGGCGGGGCTGCCGTGGACGTTGCACGAAAGCAACATCAACCAGACCGTTGCGTCGGCAGCGGCGTCGATCATCTCCGGCGGGCTGGTCGCGCCCATTCCGGCGTACACCTTGCTGACCGGCCAGCAACTGGACGCTGTGCCGATGGTTGCCTGGGTGTTTTCGGTGAGCTTCCTGGGCATCTGGATTGCCTGGTACCTGCGGCCGTCATTGCTCAATGACAAGGCGCTGAGGTTCCCCGAAGGCATGGCGACCCTGGAAACCCTCCTGCACATCTACAACCATGGCCAGGAAGCCGCGACGCGGCTCAAGGTGCTGCTCGGCGCGGCGCTGCTGTCCGGGCTCGCCAAGTGGGTGGATACGTTTTGGTGGACCATCCCGCGTTGGTCGCCGAACGCCCAGTTGGAGCGCCTGACCTTTACCGCAGACCCTTCGCTGTTGCTGGTGGGGTTCGGCGGCATCATCGGCATCCGCGTCGGCCTGACCCTGCTGCTCGGCGCGCTGCTGGCGTGGGGCGGGTTGGCGCCGTGGCTGCTGGAAAATGGCCTGGTGCAGTTACCGCCCGGCAGCAGTGGACCGCAATTTGCGGTGCTGGTGGAGTGGCTGCTGTGGCCGGGGGTGAGCCTGATGGTCTGCTCGACGCTGGCTTCCCTGGCGATTCGCCTGTGGGCCTTGCACGGTTCCACCAAGGCCAGCGGCGCGGCGACCTGGGTGATTCCCAAGGCCGGCCCCGCCCTCGGTTTCCTATTGTCGATCTTTCTGGTGGTAAGCCTGCAAGCGCTGTTGTTCGGCATCAATCCGTGGATGGCGCTGCTGACCATCCCCTTGGCCATCTGCCTGGCGGCGGTGGCGGCCCGTGTGGTTGGCGCCACGGGTATTCCGCCTATCGGTGCCATCGGGCAATTGTCCCAGTTGAGTTTTGGCATCGTCGCCCCGGGCCAGGTGCCGATCAACCTGATGAGCGCCAATACCGCGGGCGGTTCGGCCGGGCAATGCACGGACTTGATGAACGATTTCAAGGTGGGCCGAGCGATCGGCGCCACGCCGCGCAAACAACTGCAGGCGCAGACCCTGGGAATCTTCATCGGCAGCATCGTCGGCGTGCTCGCTTACCTGGCGTTGATCCCCGACCCGCAAACCATGCTGCTCACCGAAGAATGGCCGGCCCCGGCGGTCGCCACTTGGAAGGCCGTGGCGCAAACCCTGACCCATGGCCTGGACTCGTTGTCGGCGAGCATCCGCTGGGCGATCTTCATCGGTGGTTTCGCCGGCTTGCTGCTGGGCATCCTCGACAGCCTGCTGCCGGCCCATCGGGCCCGCTACCTGCCAAGCACGGCGGCCTTGGGCCTGGCCTTTGTCCTGCCGGCCTCGGTATCGCTGATGATGGCCCTCGGCGCCGTGCTCACCTGGCTGGTGAGCTGCCGCTGGCCAAGCCTCACGGAACGCTTCGCTATTACGGCAGCGGCGGGGTTGATTGCTGGGGAGAGCATTACCGGGGTAGGGGCGTCGTTGTGGGAGATGGTTGGGAATATGTGAGTAGGGGGTGTTGAAAGATTGATCTGTGAGCGTTACTGGCAGAGTTATTTGTTGGGCTTTCCCCGTAGCTTACATATTCCTGCAACCCCCGTGGCGAGGGAGCTTGCTCCCGCTGGGCTGCGTAGCAGCCCCTCTCAACAGCCCTCGGTGTGTCTGGCTGATTGGTAGTTCTGATGACATATCCAGTCCGCTGTGGGAGCGAGCCCGCTCGCGAAAGCGGTTATAAGTCAGCATCAATTCACTCCTAAGTCTGTCGCCGATGTCCTATTTTTTAACTTTATTCAACGCATTTGCTAATGCTTTTTCCAGCTCTATCCAGTTTCTTGCGTTTTCAGAGTGTACTGGGGTGTCCCAGTTGGATTTTGATAACAGAACGACTCTAAAGTGACCCTCTTTACAAAATTCCGGGTACCACCCGATATCTAAAATTTGATCCGAAGGGAAGCTGGCTTGAAATAAATCCTCTTTCAGGTCGTCTATGAGCTGTGATAGCTCCTTTGTTTGATTTAAATGCGAAATATCATCAAATGTTATCTTTCCGCCAAGCTGGTATATTTTCTGAGTGTTCATCGGTTATTTTTTCTTGGTGTACTTTTTAAATGATTCTTTGGGTATGGTGTGAAAAGGGGACGGATTTATTAAGTGAAAAGGGGACGGATTTATTAACGCCTTGAAAGGGGCGGATCTATTAAAAATAAATCTGTCCCCGTTTTTCTCAATTGTTTTTCGATAAGCAATAGAGGCCGCTTCGGTCCTCGGGCATTGGTTCAAATCGACCTGATGCGACATATTCCCGAAAATCCAGCTCCAGAACTTCTTGGCTTTGATACCTAGGATACTTTTTTGGCAGCTCGGTGGCGTAAAGATAAAGACGCCATGCATCAAAACCATCTATTCTACCGCCGGGACCGTAATCGAAGTTTACGAGTACATGCGGTAGGTTCACAGCACACCCTGCACCGTGAAGTTCGTAGGTTATTTTTTTCTTTACAATCCCGCAGCGTTTTATTTGTCCGCTGCGCCATAGCCGTAAAATAGACCGTGAGCCAAACTTCTCTTCGAGCAAAGAAGTGGCTTCATCGACGCTTGAGAGGAAGTCAAGAGCTAGCTCCCCTAGGTTTTCTTTATCTTTCATCTTCTACGCTGCTCCAGTCGATCAAAACCAACACTTCTTGCCGAGTCGATAACGTCATCAATGCTGTTTGGTGTGGTTTTGTGGCCAGCAATGTCTTTGATAAGCATCAAGGTGACCTTGGTTCCTGTTTGTCTTGCAGCGGCGGCTCGATGATGACCATCCAAAATATATAGACTGCCGTTATGCTCGGCGACCTCAATAGGGAAACTGTCATCGTAACCACTCTTGCGCATATTGTTAGAGAGAGTCTCTACTATTTTTCTCGACGTCTTGCCTGATATTGCATGTGTTCGGTTCAGTAACGTCGGATCAACATTTTGAATAATAGGAGACGAAGGCTCACCCTCATCCACTCCAACCTTAGCCGCCGGATCCTGCTCGCCAACCGCCGGCTTCTTACACCCGTCGCCCGGACAGCCTTCCAACCCCAACGGATCCACCCACCCCGTCGGGTTCAGGGTGTACCGGTACCCATTGAGCCCACCCGCCAGCTTGCTCGGGTCAGGCGTGAGATACCGCCCCGTGTCCGGATTGTAGTAGCGATGCCGGTTGTAATGCAGGCCGCTTTCCAGGTCGTGGTATTGGCCTTGGAAGCGCAACGGTTGGGTCAGTTGTTTGCCGGCGCCGTGGGCGAGTTTGGTGAGTTTGCCGTAGCCGGTGTAACGCGCCGCCCAGACGATTTCGCCCTGGTGGCTGGTCAGTTCCTGGGGTGTGCCGAGGTGGTCGTTGTGGTAGTAGAACGGCGTGGCGTTGTTTGGGCCTTGGCCTTCGAGCAGGGCGAGGGGGCGGAAGGTGCCGGGCTCGTAGACGTAGCTTTGATAATGGTGATCGCTGCTTTCGGCGATGAGCTGGTCGCCTTGCCAGATGAATTCGGTGGTCTGGCCGTCCACGGTCTTTTCGATGCGTCGGCCGAAGGCGTCGTAGCGGTAGGACGTTTCGTTACCGTCCGGGGTGGTGAGGCCGATCAGGCGGTGCTGGCTGTCGTAGCGGTATTCGGTGACCAGGCACTGGGCTTTGCCGCGGCGCTCGCGGACCAGGTTGCCGTAGGCGTCGTAGTCGTAGTGGCGATCGCCCTCCATCAGCAGGCGGTTGCCCTTGAGCGTGGTCGGGCCGGGGCGGTCGTGCAGCAGCAGGTTGCCGGCCGGGTCGTGGGAAAAGTGCTCGGGGGGCTGGCTGTGGGCGTAGTCGATGCGCAGCAGGCGATCTTGCGGGTCGTAGTGGTAGGCGCGTCGGTTTCGGGTGTCGGACAGCGTGGCGAGGTTGCCGTTGGCGCTGTAGGAATAATCGCGCCAGAACAGTTGTTTCTGCTGGGTCTGCCACACGGTCTGGGCCTTGAGGCGGCCCTGTTCGTCGTAGTTGTAGTCGCTGAGCAGCAGGCCTTGCTGGCGCTGGCGCTCGCGGGTACCGGTGAAGCGGTGTTCGGTCAGGCACTGGCCGTTGAGGTCGATGGCCAGCAGCGCGCCGCCATAGAGGTGGCGGTAATTGAGGGTGCTGCGGTCGGGCAGGCGGCAGTAGGTCAGCCGGCCGGCCTCGTCGTAGCGATAGTGCAGGGTGGCCCAGCCCTCATGTTCGGCGACGAGGCGGTCCTGGTTGTCGTATTCGTAGGCCAGCGGCCAGTGGCCGTCGTCGACGCTGACCAGCCGGCCGAGGGCGTCGTAGCGGTACTCGACCGGTTTGCCGTCGGGCAATGTTTTGCGCAACAGGCGGCCAGCGCTGTCGCGCTGATAAGCGGTGAGCCGCTGGCTGCCATCGGCACCGAACTCGGTCTTTTCCAGCAGGTGGCCGTTGAGGTCGTAGGCGTAGCCGGTGCGCTGGCCGTCGAAGCCGGTTTCCTGTCGGATCAATCCGTTGGGCGTGTAGGCCAGCTGATATTTTTCGCCGGATTCATTCTCGATTTCGGTGAGCAACAGCCGCGCCGAGTCGTAGCGATACTTCAGTTCGCTGCCATCGGGATTGAGCCGCCGGCTGATCAGGTGCAGGTCGTCGGCGTATTCGTAGCGGGTGATGCGCCCCAGTTCGTCGCGTTCGGCGGTGACCTTGCCGTAGGCGTTGTAGCTCCAGGCGCGGGTGGCGCCGGTGGGCAGGGTGGTTTCCAGCAGGCGGCCGACGGCGTCCCACTGGTAGTGGGTGATCGCGCCATGTTCGTCCCGGCGGGTCAGCAGCCGTCCCAACGTGTCGTAGGAAAAACTCCGCTGACTGTCGTCGGGCAGGGTTTCTTCGGTCAGCTGGCCCTGGCTGTTGCGGACAAAATGATGGGTGCCGCCGTCCGGATAGCGGATCGAGAGCAGTTGCCCTTGGGCGTCATAGGCGTACAGGGTGCTGTGACGATCCGGGTCGATGGCCTCGATCACATCACCCTGGGCATTGCGCCGGTAGGTCCACACGGCTTTGCCGCGCTGTCGGGCGTGCAGGAAGCCGTTGCGGTATTCGTAGGACGTCGGCTCGCCTTCAGGCGGAATCAACGCCACCAGCCGTCCGGCTTCGTCGTAGCGGTATTCGGTCACCGCGCCCAAAGGATCCTGCTCGGCGGTCAGCCGGCCCTGCTGGTCATAGGCTTTGAGCTGTTCGCCACCAGCGGGATCGACCTGGCGCACCAACCGTGCACGGTCGTCGTGGACGTACACCTCCTGGCTGCCATCTCGATGCCGGACCGTGACGCTGCCGTCCTCGCCCCAGCTGTAGTGGCTGTCCATCTGCGCGAAGGACGCCCAGTGCCGCACGCAGCGCGCCGCTGGGCCGAGGCCTTGCCATTCCCAGTAAAAACTCGCGCCGCCGGCCAGTTGCCGCTGGAGGATGACGTGCTGGTCGTCGTAGTCGTAGCGCTCGCTTTCGCCGGCGGCATTGGTCGCCTCGATCAGTCGGAAACGGCCGTCGTAGCGGTAGGTCACCAGCGTCTGTTCGGTGCGCCAGGCTTCGTCCGGATGCTGTTGCGGGTCAAAGCTCTGATAGTCGATGGCGACCAGGTGACGATGCTCGTAGCGCAACCGCAGGCCGCGTCGGGCGCCGTTGTCCAGGCGGCTGATGTCGCCATAGATGTTGCGCTGGACGGTCAGGCGGTTGTCGTACCGATCGCTCAGCGCCGTCAGATGACCGTCGCGAAAGTGTAGGAAAGGGGCGTCTTCGCCGGGTTGGGCGATGATCAGTTCGTCCGGCTCGCGGCTCAGGTAGATCGCCGCGCGGGCCAGGCTGTTGTGGATCGCCGGGCGCTGAAGGTTGGGGCGAGGAAAGGTGGTGCGGCGGTTTTCCTGTCGATCCAGATCACCTGCTCACCCTCGATCACCAGGCGATGGGCCAGGCCATGGCTCCAGCCACGGCCGAGGCCGATGTCCAGCCCGGCGGCGCTGGTGCGGTAGAGGCGGGTGAAGACGAAGGGCAAGCGCCCGTCGAGGGTGCCATCCTCCAGGGTCAGCAGTTCCTCGCCGGTGACCATCGACACCGGGCAGCCGTCGGTGCGGGTCTGGGCGGCGCTGTCGGCGGGGTCGCCGTTGGGGTTTTTCGAGGGGGCCGGGGCGTCGTCGTGGGGTTCGTCTTTTTTCAGCGTGGTGTTGCGCTGCGCGTCCCAGCGCAATTGCATCCGGCCTTTTTTCACGCCAGCGGCAATGCCTCGCGCCGCCACGGTTTTGTAGCGGTCCACGTAGGCCATGAACCCGTTCACCACCGCGAAGATCGCCCGGATGAAACGTGTTACGGCGTCCAGTAGCCGGGCGCTGTGCCGGACCAGGCGCAGCGACAGGTAGGCAATCCCGGCGCCCGCCCCGGCGAAGGTCAGGACCACGCCGATCAGCAGGTCGATCACCAACTGCACGACCACCATGGACAACGCTTTGGCCGTGCCGCCGGCCACTTCGCTGGGCGGCAGCATGTCCAGCCAGAGACTCGCGGTGCGCACCAGCAGGCACAGCGCCGCTTCGTCGCTGGCGAGCAATTGCAGCTTGGCCATCACCAGCGGGGACGACTCGGCAAGTTCGACCAGGTCCGCCGCACCGCTGCCCAACTGATCGCCAAACCGGCTCGGGTCCTTGAGGATGTCCGAGAGCAAGCTGATGCTGTCCCACACGCCCTCGATGGCCGCCCAACCGCCGGCGAGCAGGCCATTGCCCACCGCGGCCGCCGACGTCGCCGACGATTGCTGCGCCCATTGCGGCTTGAAAACCTGCCATTCGCTACGCAGCCAGTCCGTCAGATCAGCAGTCAGGCCGTTGTAGGAAGAAAACAGGTCCTCGATCTGCCTGGGGGTGACTTCGCTTTGAACGTGAACCCGGTAGTAGCGACCCGCTTCGCCTTTGAAGGTCCCGACACCCTGAGCATCCAGCTGGACGGGGGTGACCTCGCCGCTGTCCACCGACACTACATCCACCACGATGTCGCCGAGCGGAATGTCGTACACCGATTCGAGCTTGCTCTCGATCGTCAGGACCCCACCCTTGGGGCACCGGGCCACGGTCGAGTGGAAATCACTGTCGCGGCTGCTGACCGTCGTGGCGCTGCCACCAAAAAGAAGCACCCGTTCCATGCCCATCAGCGAAGGCAAGTCGGCCGCCTGGCTGGCCCGGTCCGCCGCACGGGCGTACCAGCGGTCGAGTTGTTCGCGGTAGAGGGAAAGGCTGTCTTTGAAGCTGTCGAGTTCCGCCTCGATGCGGCGCACCTGATCCATCAGGAAGCGGCTTGTTCAAAGGCCGGCAGGAAAAATCGGTCGAACATGGGCAGGCGTCTCGCGAAAAATCGGGTGCGCGAGACTTTGCCGAGGAAGGCTAGGGAAATAAGTCAGACAAGGAGACGGGTGACGTAGGACGCTTCTTTAAGTGCTCTGAAGTGCCCGGCCACTCACGACCGGGCGCTCCGAATCAGTGCGAATGCCGCGGCTCGCCACTGCGGGCGATTACCCGCAAATGCAACGTGGCCGGCTCCAGGCAGCCGCCGGTGGACAACTGCCCGACCAGTTGCCGATAGAGTTCCTGCCAGGGCGTTTGCGAGGGCGGGATGCTGGGTGTCCATTCGCGACGGCGCCGTTCCATTTCGGCCTCGTCGACCAGCAGGTTGACGGTGCGGGTGTTCAGGTCCACTTGCAGCCGGTCGTTGGTTTGCAGCAGCGCCAGGCCGCCGCCCACCGCCGCTTCAGGGGACATGTTGAGGATCGACGGGCTCGCCGAGGTGCCGCTCTGGCGGCCGTCGCCGAGGCAGGGCAGGGAGTCGATACCGCGTTTGATCAGCGCTGCGGGCGGCGCCATGTTTACCACCTCGGCGCTGCCGGGATAACCCACGGTGCCAACGCCGCGAATGACCAGGATGCAGCGCTCGTCGATGTCCAGCGCCGGGTCGTCGATCCGCGCGTGGTAATCCTCCGGCCCTTCGAACACGATGGCCCGGGCTTCGAAGCTGTTTTCAGCGCCGGGCTCGGACAGGTAGGTCTTGCGAAACGCCTCGCCGACCACCGACATCTTCATGATCGCGCTGTCGAAAAAATTGCCGCTGAGCACGATGAATCCAGCGCGATGCTTGAGCGGGGTAGCAAACGGGTAGATGACATCGGCGTTGCTGGTCAGGCTGCTGCTGACGATTTCGCCAATCGATTTGCCGCTGACCGTGGCGCAGTCTTCGTGCAGGCGTCCGGCCTTTTGCAGTTCATGCATGACTGCCGGCACGCCACCGGCGCGGTGGAAGCCTTCGCCGAGGTACTTGCCGGCCGGCATGCAGTTGACCAGCAGCGGCACGTCTTCGCCAATCCGCTGCCAGTCGTCCAGGCTCAGCTCGACGCCCATGTGCCGGGCGATGGCAATCAGGTGCGGCGGGCAATTGCTCGATGCGCCGAGTGCCGAGGCGACGGCGATGGCGTTCTCGAACGCCTCCCGAGTCATGATCCGGGATGGGCGCACGTCCTGGCGCACCAGTTCGCAGATGCGTTTGCCGGTGGCGTAGGCCATCTGCCCGCGTTCGCGATAGGGCGCCGGAATGCTCGCGCAACCGGGCAGCGACATGCCCAGGGCTTCGGCCAGGGCGTTCATCGACAGCGCGGTACCCATGGTGTTGCAGTGGCCCACCGAGGGCGATGCCGCCGTGGTCATTTCCATGAAGCCTTCGTAGTCGATTTCGCCGGCGGCCATCAGGTTGCGTGCGTGCCAGAGCACGGTGCCGGAGCCGATCAGTTCGCCCTTGTGATGGCCGTCGAGCATCGGCCCGCCGGAGAGCACGATGGCCGGCAGGTCGGTGGTCGCCGCCGCCATCAGGCAGGCAGGGGTGGTCTTGTCGCAGCCGGTGGTGAGCACCACGCCGTCCAACGGGTAGCCATGGAGGATTTCCACCAGGCCCAGGTAGGCCAGGTTGCGGTCCAGGGCGGCAGTGGGCCGGCGCGACTGTTCGGCGATCGGGTGCACCGGGAATTCCATCGGGATGCCGCCAGCGTCGCGAATACCGGCCTTGACCCGTTGCGCCAGCTCCAGATGATGACGATTGCAGGGCGTCAGGTCGCTGCCGGTCTGGGCGATGCCGATGATCGGCCGACCCGATTGCAGCTCTTCGCGGGTCATCCCGTAGTTCATGTAGCGCTCGACATACAGGGCGGTCATGTCCGCGTGAGCCGGGTCGTTGAACCACTGCTCGCTACGCAGGCGGCGTTTTGGCGTGTCACTCATGATTCATTTCTCTCTTGTAATTGGATGAATCGACGATCTGTCGGGCTCAGCGATCGAGCAGCCCCCGCGCGGCGAGATTACGCAGCAAGGCGCCGACGCCGAAGGTCCAGGGCGCGGCCTCGCAGCTGTGAGTCACCTGATTATGCAAACTGCCGAGCAACGGGCTGCTGATACTGACCCGGTCGCCCAGTTTGTGGGTGAAACCGCTGCCGGCGTGGTCGCGATCCTCGGTGGGGGCGAACAGGGTACCGAGAAACAGCAGGAAGCCATCCGGGTATTGGTGGTTGGCGTTGAGTGTCTGGCCTGCGAGGTCCTGCGGGTCGCGGCTGATCTGGCTCATGGAGCTGCAGCCGTGCAGGCGGTAACCGTCTTCGCCGTGTACCTGGAGATCGACCTCGCAGGCCCGCACGTCGTCCAGGCTGAAGTGTTCATCGAACAGCCGAATGAACGGCCCGATGGCGCACGAGGCATTGTTGTCCTTGGCCTTGCTCAGCAACAACGCGCTGCGGCCTTCGATGTCCCGCAGGTTGACGTCGTTGCCCAGGGTGGCGCCGTGGATCTGGCCGCGGCTATTCACCGCCAGCACCACTTCCGGTTCCGGGTTGTTCCATTGCGAGGCTGGATGAATGCCGATCTGGCTGCCGCTGCCGACGGCGGCCAGCACCGGCGCCTTGGTGAAGATTTCCGCGTCCGGCCCGATGCCGACCTCCAGGTACTGCGACCACATGCCCTGTTCGATAAGGAAGGCCTTGAGGCGCATGGCTTGCTCGGAGCCCGGGACGATCGAGCGCAGGTTGTCGCCAATGACGCTGTGCACCGTCGCGCGCACGGCTTCGGCCCGGGCCGCGTCACCGCCAGCCTGCTCCTCGATCACCCGCTCGATCATGCTCGCGGCGAAGGTCACGCCGGCGGCCTTGATCACTTGCAAGTCCAAGGGCGGCAACAGGAAGGGCCTGGCCGGGTCAGCATGCATGCCGGTGTTGGCCAGCAGCGCGTCGACGCTGGCGATGAACGTGCCCGGCGTTTGCCTGACCGCTGTCAGCGGCGAGGACGCTTCCAGCAAATCGCTCAAGGTCGCGAAACGCTCCGACAGGTCGAACACTCCGTCGCTGCGCAGTACGATTGGCGAAGGCCCGGCGATCCGCCCAGGGACCCAGGCACGACCAATCAGGGTGCCGGCCAGGCCATCGACCGGCAGTGTGTTCTCGGGGGTAAGCATCAGCGACATGGGCAGTCTTCCTGGTTCGTAAAGCTTTCAAGCTAGGGCGCGCTGGTGATGAACTCCAATGAGATATATTCAGTATCTGATAACGTCCGGTTATTGCATCGTGAGGGTTGCCCATGTCCGATCTGTCCTTTTCCAGCTTCTGCGGCTGGCTCAAATTCCGCCATCTGCTGCTGATCGATACCTTGGGCCGCACCTGCAACATGCACCTGGCGGCCGAACAGATGAACCTCAGCCAGCCGGCGGTGAGCAAGATGCTCAAGGAAATCGAGAGCCTGCTCGGCTTCGCCCTGTTCGAGCGGCGTCCGCGCAGCATGCCGCCCACCGCGCTGGGCGAGCATGTGCTGCGCTACGCACAGATCGCTTTGAATGACGCGCGCTCGTTCGTCGAACAGATCAGCAGCCTGCGGGAGGGCGGCCATGGTTATCTCAAGGTCGGCGGGATCTTTGCCGCGACCGCGGTGGCCCTGCCCGAGGCGATTTTGCAGATCAAGCAGCGCTGGCCGTTGTTGTCCATCGAGGTGGTAGAGCAGACCAGCAATCACCTGATGAAGATGCTGGAAGAGAAGAAGCTCGACCTGGCCGTGGCGCGGTTTACCGAGCAGAGCCAGCAGCAGCGCTACGACTTCCAGCCCCTGGCTCCGGAACCGTTCTGCATCGTCGTCAACGACCGGCACCCGCTGGCAGACGCCGGGCCGATATCGCTGCAGCAACTGGTCGACTTGCCGTGGATTCTCTACCCGGTCGGCACGCCGATCCGCGCCCGCATGGAACTGGCGTTCGCCGAAGCGGGCGTGCGGATGCCGCGCAACACCATCGATACGATTTCCATGCAGACCTTCCTCCAGGTGCTGAAACGCGGCCCGATGATCGGCATGTTGCCCAATGCCATGGTTGATCCGCTGCTGGAAAGCGGCCAGCTCAAGACCCTCGACACCCCTTTGCACCTGGTGCCGCAGGATTACGGCATCCTCACGCGAAAGGACGAGCCGCTGGTGGGCGCGGCGCTGGAGTTTGCCGAGATTCTCAAGGACAACGCCCGCCAGAGTGGTTGACAGTGCCGCCGCCTTCGCGAGCAGGCTCGCTCCCACACTGGATTTCTACTGAGGTAAATCACAGCCCGGTGGGAGCGAGCCAGCTCGCGAAGACATGGGTCCAGCCAGCACCAAACCCCGTGGCGAGGGAGCTTGCTCCCGCTGGGCTACGCAGTAGCCCCTCGGATTCCGATAACAACTGGTTATCAACTAATCCAAAAATGCCATTGGGAATGAATCGATCCACGACAGTAGAGTCCTCGTTCAATCGCCGGATGAGCCGCTCATTCGACGTGACCCAATAACAACAATCAGGGGTTACCTCATGCAAACCATCTCCGAGCCGTTGCCTGCCCAGGCGCAAGCCGGCGAAATGGATTTCGAAGACCGGACCTACCGCAAGGTGATCTGGCGGATCCTGCCAGTGCTGCTGTTGTGCTACATGGCGGCATACCTCGATCGGGTCAATATCGGCTTCGCCAAGCTCGATATGCTCGCCGAGTTGCAGTTCAGCAACACCGTGTACGCCTTGGGCGCCAGCATGTTTTTCTGGGGCTATTTCCTGTTCGAGGTCCCCAGCAACCTGTTACTGCATCGTCTGGGCGCGCGGTTCTGGATCGCCCGGATCATGCTCAGTTGGGCGGTGATCTCCATGGCCGTGGCCTACACCGTGCCGCTGGCGGCGTTCTTCCACATCGAATCGAGCACGATGTTTTATGTGCTGCGTTTCCTGCTAGGTATCTGTGAAGCAGGCTTTTTCCCCGGCGTGATCCTCTACCTCAACTACTGGTTCCCGACCCACCGGCAGAGCCGGGTGATGTCCGGGTTCCTGCTGGCGTTGCCGGTCAGCCTGACACTGGGCGGGATCCTGTCCGGGTGGCTGATGAACAGCATGCAAGGCGTGCAAGGCATGTCCGGCTGGCAGTGGATGCTGATCATCGAGGGCATTCCGTCGATCATCATGGCCTTCGTGGTGATCATCTGCCTGGCCGATAACATCGACAAGGCCAAGTGGCTGTCGGCAGCGGAAAAGGCCTTGCTCAAGGCCAACCTGCAAACCGACAACCAGGGCAAGGCTTCGCGCTTGAGCGAAGTGTTCTTCAACCCTCGCGTCTGGTTGCTGGTGCTGATCCTGCTGACCTTCAACACCGGTTTCTACGGCCTGGCCTTCTGGATGCCGTCGATCATCAAGAGCACCGGCATCACCAACAGCCTGCACATCGGCTTGCTCACGGCCATTCCCTACTCGGTGGCAATCGTGGCGATGCTGCTCAACGCACGGCACTCCAACCGCACCGGCGAACGGCGCCTGCACGCAGCCATCCCGGCATTCATTGGTGGCGCCGGGCTGATCCTCAGCGCGTTTTTTGCCGATAACCTGGTGTTGTCGGTGCTGTTCCTCAGCGTCTCCGCCTCGGGGATCCTCAGCCTGATGCCAATTTTCTGGACCCTGCCGGGCACTGTGCTGTCGGGCGTTGCCGCCGCAGCCGGGATCGGCATGATCAACGCGATCGGCAACCTGTCGGGCTTCACCGGTTCGATGATCACGGCCGTGGCGGAAACCCTGACGGGTAATATCAACAACGGTACGTACGTCCTGGCGCTGTGCCTGTTGGTCAGCGGCGGGTTGATCCTGGCCATCCCCGCCTCGATGCTCGGCAGGACGCCCAAGACCGCGCCCACCGCCGCGCAACTGGAGACTGCATGAACCTGCGAGGCAAGCGGGTGCTGGTGACGGCGGCGGGACAGGGCATCGGCCTGGCCAGCGCCGTGGCCTTCGCCCAGGCCGGCGCCGAGGTGTTCGCCAGTGACATCGATATTCGCGCGCTGACGGGCATCGAGGGGGTCACACCGATGCTCCTGGATGTCACCTCGGCCAGCGCCATCGACGCTGCCCGCGAGCGGATTGGCGAGCTGGACGTGCTTTTCAACTGCGCCGGCTACGTGCACAGCGGCACCATTCTCGATTGCGACGAAGCCGCCTGGGCGCGCTCGATGGACCTCAATGTCAGCGCCATGTACCGCATGATCCGCGCGTTTCTGCCGGGTATGTTGGCGCGTGGCGGCGGGTCGATCATTAACATGTCGTCGGTGGCGTCCAGTATCAAGGGCGTGCCCAATCGTTTCGCCTATGCTGCCAGCAAGGCGGCGGTAGTCGGGCTGACCAAGTCCGTCGCCATCGACTTCGTCAGCCAGGGTATCCGTTGCAATGCGATATGCCCCGGCACCGTCGACTCGCCTTCGCTGCGCCAGCGCATTGCCGACCAGGCGGCGCAGCAGGGGGTCGAGGAGGAACAGGTCTACCGGCAGTTTCTCGACCGCCAGCCCATGGGCCGCATCGGCAACACCGAGGAGGTCGCGCAATTGGCGCTGTACCTGGGCAGCGACGCATCTGCCTACACCACCGGGACGGTACACGTCATTGACGGTGGCATGAGCCTCTGAATTTTCACTTGAGCAGGAGCACTTCATGAAACTGTTGCGTTACGGCGAAAAAGGTTCGGAAAAGCCCGGGCTGCTGGATGATGACGATCAGATCCGTGATCTGTCGGGCCACGTGCCAGACATCGCCGGGCAAGCCCTGGCTCCTGAAAGCCTGGCAAGACTCGCCGCCATCGACCCGCGCAGCCTGCCGGTCGTGGGCGGCCAGCCGCGGATCGGCGCGTGCGTCGGGCAGGTCGGCAAGTTCATCTGCATCGGCCTGAACTACGCCGACCATGCCGCCGAATCGAACATGGAGGTGCCGAAGGAACCGATCATCTTCAACAAATGGACCAGCGCCATCTGCGGACCGAACGACGATGTCCAGATTCCCCGTGGCTCGCTCAAGACCGATTGGGAAGTCGAACTCGGCGTGGTCATTGGCAAGGGCGGGCGCTACATCGACGAAGCGAACGCCATGGAGCATGTCGCCGGTTATTGCGTCATCAACGATGTGTCGGAACGCGAATGGCAACTGGAACGCGGCGGCACCTGGGACAAGGGCAAAGGCTTCGACACCTTCGGCCCGCTTGGACCCTGGCTGGTGACGAAGGACGAAATCGCCGATCCCCACGCGCTTGATCTGTGGCTGGAAGTCGACGGGCATCGTTATCAGAACGGCAATACCCGGACGCTGATCTTCAGCGTGCCGCAACTGATTGCCTACCTGAGCCGGTGCATGAGCCTGCAGCCCGGCGACGTGATCTCGACCGGGACGCCACCGGGTGTCGGCCTGGGCATCAAGCCCAACCCGGTGTTCCTGCGCCCGGGCCAGACCATGCGCCTGGGCATTCAAGGTTTGGGTGAACAGCGTCAGGTGACGGTGCAGGCGGACTGATCACTGGCTTTACCGCCGTCTTCGCGAGCAGGCTCGCTCCCACAGAATCTCCGCCTCCCTGTGGGAGCGAGCCTGCTCGCGAAGACGCGGGTCCGGCCACACAGGAATGGGAACTCTGGAGAGACTGTTCGTGCCAGTAAAAATCGCCGAAGATGCGCCACCGTTTCAAGAGAAATGACGCCCTCCATGCGCGACGACTCCCACACGCAGTTCTTCCGCTTCCAGACCCCCGACCCAGCCATCGGTCCGCGAGAGCAGGCACCGATGCTTGCGCAGGAGCTGGCCTGGGCGCGGGACCGTGCGTCCATGCATGACTTCAGTTGGTTGGTCGTACTGCTGCCGCCATTGAGCATGGGCCCGGTGCTGCCGGGCGTGGTGTTCCTGGCGGGCCTGGGCCTGGTCCAGAAGTTGTTCGCCCCGGACCTGGACGTTGATCGGATCGTCGGCGACTCCTTGGGCTGGCTGGCGCTGGCGACGCTGCTTTTCGTGGCGGCGTGGATACTGTCCAATTACCTGCGCGATTCGCGCGACCCGACCAAGCACTACTGGCAATCGATGCCCGATCAAGGGCTGGTCGAGCTTGAGCGTCATACGCTGATCTCGGCCATCAGTCTGTGGGCCAACGACTTTGATCCCGATTGCAGCAGCCTGATGTTATGGAAAAACGACAAGCTGGTGCGGGTGCAAAGCTCCGGCGTGTCGCAGTGGATCCTGGCGATGACCACGGCCGGCCATTGGCTGGTGCTCAAGGAGGAATTTCCCGGCGACTTCTGCTACCGACGGGTAGGGCAGATGCCCGCGCCGGAGAAGCAGATGCAACCCCGGCAGCAATTGGCGATTGCCTTCGCTCCCGGCACCCAGTTGGCGCTTGGCCGGCGTTTCGACGGTGCGCCTTTGCCAATGACGCAGACGTCTTACTGGATGTCCGCCGATGAGATCAAGCGACTCGCGCAGATTGCCCATCACTGGATGTTTTTCCCGCCGGACCGTTATGCGGTGGTCAATGCTGATGATGCCGGTTGGGTACGACGCCTGGCGGACAAAGCCCTGGCCAGCGTCGAGAGCCAGGCTGTGCCACAGGGCAATTAGCGTCGCCAGCCTCAACGCGTTTTGCTGCGCGCGACCCGCTTCATCACCACCACGAAAAACACCGGGACAAACACCACCGCCAGCGTGGCGCTGATCATCCCGCCGATCACGCCGGTACCAATCGCCTGCTGGCTCGCCGAGCTGGCCCCGGTGGCGATCGCCAACGGGACCACGCCGAGGATGAACGCCAGCGAGGTCATGATGATTGGCCGCAGGCGCAGGCGCGCGGCCTGGAGCGTGGCGTCGAGCAGGTCATGGCCATCGTCGTAGAGGCTTTTGGCGAATTCGATGATCAGGATGGCGTTCTTCGCTGACAGGCCGATGATGGTGATCAGGCCGATCTTGAAGAACACATCGTTGGGCATGCCACGCAACGAAACAGCCATTACGGCGCCGAGCACGCCCAGCGGTACCACCAGCAACACCGAGGTCGGGATCGACCAGCTCTCGTACAGCGCCGCCAGGCACAGGAACACCACCAACAGCGACAGGCCCAGCAGGATCGGTGCCTGGCTGCCGGACAAGCGCTCCTGCAAGGACAGGCCGGTCCATTCCTGGCCCATGCCCTTGGGCCCCTGGGCCACCAGCCGTTCGATCTCGGCCATGGCTTGCCCGGTGCTGTAGCCCGGCGCCGGTTCTCCGGAAATACTCACCGCCGGATAGCCGTTGTAGCGAGTCAACTGTGCCGGCCCCTGGGTCCAGCGCGCCTGGACAAACGCCGACAACGGCACCATCTTCCCGCTGCTGTTGCGTACGTGAATCTTCAGCAGGTCCTCGACCTGGCTGCGCTGGTCACCCTCGGCCTGGACCACCACCCGCTGCATGCGGCCCTGGTTCGGGAAGTCATTGATGTAGGCTGAGCCCACCGCCGTGGACAACACGCTGCCGACGTCGGCAAAGGAGATGCCCAAGGCATTCGCCTGTTTCCGATCCACTTCCAGTTGCACCTGCGGCGCTTCCGCCAGGGCGCTTTCACGCACATTCATCAGCACCGGGCTTTTATCCGCGGCGGCGAGCAGATCGCTGCGGGCCTGCATCAGCGTGGCGTGGCCGAGGCCGCCGCGGTCCTGCAAGCGGAACTCGAAACCGCTGGAGGTGCCGAGACCGTCCACCGGCGGTGGCAGCACGGAAAACACCATGGCGTCCTTGATTCCACCGAAGGCCTGGTTGGCGCGATCGGCGATGGACGCCGCCGAATCGTCGCCACCGCGCTGCGACCAGTCTTTCAGCGTGGTAAATGCCAGGGCCGCATTCTGCCCGCTGCCAGAGAAGCTGAAGCCGAGGATGACCGTGCTGTCGCCGACCCCAGGCTCGCCGGCATTGTGCGCCTCGATCTGTTCCACCACCTGTACCGTACGATTCTTGCTGGCGCCCGGCGGCAGCTGGATGTCGGTGATGGTGTAGCCCTGGTCTTCCACCGGCAGGAACGAGGAGGGCAGGCGACTGAACAGCAGGCCCATGCCCACCAGCAGCACGCCATAGATCAACAGGTAGCGGCCGCTGCGTTTCATCGCGTAGGCGACCCAACCCTGGTAACGGTTGCCGAACCGGTCGAAGCCACGGTTGAACCAGCCAAAAAAACCGCGTTTTGCGTGGTGATCGCCTTGGGTGATCGGTTTGAGCAAGGTCGCGCAAAGCGCCGGGGTCAAGGTCAGCGCGAGAAAGGCCGAGAACAGGATCGACGTCGCCATCGACAGCGAGAACTGCTGGTAGATCACGCCCACCGAACCCTGCATGAACGCCATCGGAATGAACACCGCCACCAGCACCAGAGTGATGCCGATGATCGCCCCGGTGATCTGGCCCATGGCCTTGCGCGTCGCTTCCTTGGGCGACAGGCCTTCCTCGGCCATGATGCGCTCGACGTTTTCCACCACCACGATGGCATCGTCCACCAGGATGCCGATGGCCAGCACCATGCCGAACATGGTCAGTACGTTGATCGAGAACCCCAGCGCGAGCATGGTCGCGAAGGTGCCCATCAGCGCCACCGGCACGACGAGGGTGGGGATCAGCGTGTAGCGGATGTTCTGCAGGAACAGGAACATCACCGCGAACACCAGCAACATCGCCTCGCCGAGGGTATAGATCACCTTGGTGATCGAGACCTTGACGAACGGCGACGTGTCGTAGGGAATCTTGTACTCCACGCCGGCCGGAAAGTAGCGCGACAGCTCGTCCATCTTCGCGCGCACCAGGGTGGCGGTGTTCAGCGCGTTGGCGCCCGGCGACAGCTGCACGGCCACGGCGGTGGAAGGTTTGCCGTTCAGGCGCGTGGAGAACTGATATTCCTGGCTGCCGATTTCCACCCGCGCGACATCGGCGATGCGCACCGTGGAGCCGTCGGGGTTGGCCTTGAGCACGATGTCGGCAAATTCCTGCGGGGTCGAGAGCTGGCCCTTGACGACGATGGTCGCGGTGATTTCCTGGGTGCTGCGGCTCGGCAGGTCGCCGAGGCTGCCGGCCGAGACTTGGGCGTTCTGCGCCACGATGGCAGCGTTGACGTCGGCCGGGGTCAGGTTGAAGCCCAGCAACTTCTGCGGGTCGATCCAGATCCGCATGGCTCGCTCGGCACCGTACAGCTGGGCCTTGCCGACACCGTCGAGGCGCTTGATCTCGTTCATCACGTTGCGCGCCAGGTAATCGCTGAGCGCCACGTCGTCGAGCTTGCCGTCGCTGGAGGTGAGGGTGATCAGCAGCAGGAAGCCGGCGGAAACCTTGTCCACCTGCAGGCCCTGCTGGGTAACCGCCTGCGGCAGGCGCGACTCCACGGCCTTGAGGCGGTTCTGCACGTCGACCTGGGCCAGTTCCGGGTTCGTCCCCGGTTGAAAGGTCGCGGTGATCGTCGCGCTGCCGAGACTGCTCTGGGATTCGAAATACAACAGATTGTCGGCGCCGTTGAGTTCCTCCTCGATCAGGCTGACCACGCTTTCGTCTACCGTCTGCGCCGAAGCGCCCGGGTACACGGCGTAGATCTCGATTTGCGGCGGAGCCACGACCGGGTACTGCGCCACCGGCAGTTGCGGAATGGCCAGGATCCCGGCCAGCAGGATGAACAGCGCGACGACCCAGGCGAATACCGGACGGTCAATGAAAAAATGCGGCATGGCTTAGTGTCCTGCCTGTGGCCCGGGAACCTGGGCGAGGGGGAGAGGGGCGTCGTCGACCCGGACCTGTTCACCGGGGCGGGCATGCTGCAGGCCTTCGACGACGATGCGATCGCCCGGCTTCAAGCCTTGCGTGACGATCCAGCGATCGTTCTGCGCCGCGCCCAGTTGCACCGGTTGCTGACTGATCTTCTGCTCGGCGTCCAACAGCAGCACCTGCGCGACGCCGGCGCTGTCGCGCAGGATCGCCCGTTGCGGCACGGTGATTCCCTGGCGGTTGACCGCCTGTTCCAGGCGCACGCGAATGAAGCTGCCGGGCAGCAGATCGAGGTCGGGGTTGGGAAACTCGCTGCGCAGGGTGATCTGGCCGGTGCTCGGGTCGACGCTGAGGTCGGTGAACAGCAACTTGCCTGGCAGCGGATAAGGGCTGCCGTCGTCCTGGATCAAGGTGGCCTTGGCCTGGCCCTGGCCGACGGCTTGCAACTGCCCCGCACGGAACGCGCGACGCAGCTCATTGAGTTCGCGGGTCGATTGGGTGAGGTCGGCGTGGATCGGGTCCAACTGCTGGATCAGCGCCAGTGGCGTGCTTTCGTTCTGCCCCACCAGCGCGCCTTCCGTCACCAGGGCCCGGCCGATGCGCCCGGAAATCGGTGCGGTCACCGTGGCGTAGCCCAGGTTCAGCTTCGCCCGTTCAACGGCCGCCTTGTTGGCGGCGACGTCGGCTGCGGTCTGGCGCACGGCGGCCCGGGCATTGTCATATTCCTGGCCGCTGATCGCTTGGTCATCGATCAACTGGGCATAACGCTGCGCCTGCAACCGGGCCTGGAACGCATTGGCCTCGGCCTTGCGCAACGCCGCCTCGGCGCTGTCCAGGTCGGCCTTGAACGGCGCCGGGTCGATGCGAAACAACACGTCGCCCTGCTTGACGTCGCGGCCTTCTCGAAACACTCGCTGCAAGACCACGCCGGCTACCCGGGCACGGACCTCGGCCACCCGTGGCGCGGCGATACGGCCACTCAGTTCGTTGCTGATCGACAGTGGCCCGGCCTGGACGGTCTCGATACGCACGCTTGCCAGCGGCGCGGATTCTTCCGGGGTCGAGGCGCTGTCACAGCCGCTCAGCAATGCCCCGACCAACAGGCCTAGTGTGACGAAAGGAATCTTGGACATGGTGCTTCCCCAATATTGAACCGCCCATGGTAGGGACCGGAGCCAAGGTCAGGGGTGAAGCTTTGTAGGCGCTCTGTGAAATTGTGTAACCGCGCTAGATCCGAAAGTGTTCCACCAACCGCTGTTGATGGTTGGCCATGGCATGCAGCGAGTGGCTAGCCTCGGAGGCTTCGTGCATCTGGCCGCTCAAGGTTTCGCTGATGCCACGAATGCCGCTCACCCGATGGCTGATGCCTTCCACGACCGAGCTTTGTTCCAGGGCTGCGCTGGCGATCTGCTGGTTCATCTGTTCAATCACTTCCACGGCCCGGGTGATACGTTGCAGTGCCCCGTGGGTCTGCTCGACCTGGACCACACTGCCCCTGGCCAGCTCGCGGCTCGACTGGGTGCTGTGCACCACCTCCTGGCTCAGTTGCTGCAACGCTTCGATCACCGTGCGTATCTGCTCGACCGAGTTCTGCGTGTTGCTCGCCAGATGCCGGACTTCGTCAGCCACCACCGCAAAGCCGCGCCCCTGTTCGCCGGCGCGGGCCGCTTCGATAGCGGCGTTCAAGGCCAGCAGGTTGGTTTGCTGGGCGATGGCGCAGATGACGTCGAGCACCTGGTTGATCTGCTGGCTGTTGTCCGCCAGTACTCTGACCTGCCCAAGCGTTGCCTCCAGGCGCTGGTCCAGGGCATCGATGCTGTTGACGGCATTGGCGAACATTTCCTGCCCTGATCGACTGGCATTCTCGGCTACCGTTGCGGCATCGGCGGCCTGGTGGGAATGGCGGGCAACCTCCTGGGCGCTGGCGCTCATTTCGTGCAAAGCCGTCGCCGCCAGTTCTACCTCGCGGTATTGCTGCTGCATGCCCGTGCTGACTTCGCGGGCAACCCGCGCCGAGGTGTTGGCCGTCTCACGGGTGTCGAGGGAGGCTTGCTGGATATCCCGGATGATCGGTTGCAGTTTGTCGAGAAAACGATTGAAGCCGTCGGCCAGTCGGCCCAGTTCATCGTGCCGGGTGTTGGGCAGCCGCTGGGTGAGGTCACCGTCGCCTTCGACAATCGCATCAAGCATATGCGCCACCCTCAGCAGTGGCCGGGTCACGCCATATGCGCTGAGCCAGACAAGCAACAGGCCCAGCCCGGCGCAGAGCAACCCGAGGCTGAGGTTGAACCCGTTGGACTGGCGCTGCTTGTCGTCCAGTTGTGCCTGCATGTGCAAGGCGGGCGCCTGCACCAGTGCTTCCGGCACGCGTATCTGCAATTGCCAGGGACTGTTGGCCGGAGCGGTTTGCACCGTTTGCTGCACATCGACCGAAGCGCCCGCCACGGCGCCGCTGTGGCCGGCAATCTGCCCGGAGGGGGAGAGAATACTGATCTCGCTGTGGCCGGGGTACAAGTCATCGGCAAGGCTGGCGGCGAGTTGCTGAAGGGTATCCAGGCTGATGTCCATGCCGACGATACCGATGACTTTGCCCTCGTCCAGCAGCGGTATGGAAATGCTGCTCATCAGGGTCTTGCGGCCTTCGACTTCGATCGCGTAGGGCTCTGTCACGCATGTGCGCCCCTGGGTCTGCGGGCAGATGTACCAGGCGTTTTCCGGCTCGCTGCCCGGTGGCGCGGTGTTGGCGCTGATCTGGGCTTCGCTGAGCACTTCTTGCACCAGATGGCCGGGTTGGCTTTGTGACCAGTACAGGGCAAAGCGGCCGTTTTCATTGCCGGCGAGGTCGCGCTGCCCGGCGAAACCGGCGTCTGAACCGACCAGCGCGTCGGGAAGCAGCACCACGTAGAAACCGAGGATTTTTTCGCGCTTCGCAAGGGCCTGGCGGGTTGCGGCGATCAGGTCCTGGCGCAGTTGCCCTGGGGTCAGTCGCCCGTGCAATGCCTGGGTGCGCAGCTGAAGCACTTGTTGGGCAAAACCTTCGCCATAAATCGCTGTTTCGCTGAAAAAACGCTCCACCCGCTGACCGTGTGCCAGGGCCTGTGCCCGCAGGCCTTCCAAGGCCGATTGTCCTAGCAGCTGGCTGCTTTGCTGCTTCAGCAGCGTCGCGCCTTGCTGGTTCTGATACAGCGAGGCAGCGGTCAATGCCCCGACCACGGCGAGCAGGCACAGACCGCTCAACAGCGTGATCCGCCATTGGATAGAGAGACGAGCGAAGAACATGCTGAGGTTTCCTGCGCTTGGGGATTTTTATTGTTTTGGGCCCAACAGCGTTCGAACGGCGGGCCAGACTATCTTGCGGCAGGAAACGTCGCCCGGTTATCCCGAATCGGCAGCGTCTGCGCGTCGTCATTGAGCCAATACGCATCACTCATGAACACGCCGAATCCCTGTGGCGAGGGAGCTTGCTCCCGCTGGGTCGCAAAGCGGCCCCCAGTTTTCGGCCTGCTGCGCCCGAAGCGCCGGACCGGTCCAGCGGGAGCAAGCTCCCTCGCCACAGGGGCTGAGCCACTTTGGGGCATCGCTTCGGATGCTGCCGTTTTGGGATAGCGCAGGGTTCTGGCGAGGGCATAGCATCGGTTCCAGCGTACAACCAGAACAATAAGCTTTTGGCGAACGGCGCCGTTGGCCGTCCCGATCCCGCAACACTGCCTCATACAATAAGGTCAAGAACAATGAGCGTATCTTTCCCGATCAATAGCTCGACGGAGTTGAAGCGCGGCGCCCTGGGTGTCGGCTTCATCATCTTCTTTGTGATTTCGGCGGCGAGCCCCCTGAGCGTGATCGCCGGTGGCTTTCCCATCGGCATCATGCTCGGCAACGGCGCCGGTACGCCCGCGCTGCTGCTTCTGGCGTTGTTGGTATTGTTGGCCTTTTCGGCGGGATACACCGCCATGTCCCGGCACATGACCAATGCGGGCGGCTTCTACGCCTTTACCTCCCGTGGCCTCGGTGGGTTGGCGGGCGGGGCGGCAGGCGTGTTGGCGATGTTTGCCTACAACATTCTCCAGGTCGGCCTGTACGGGATGTTCGGCGGTGTGGTCAGTGGCACGATGGCCAGCATGTTCGGCCTGGAATTGCCGTGGTGGGCTTATTCGCTGCTGGCGATGGCGAGCGTTGCGATTCTCGGCTATCGCAAGATCGACCTGTCGGCCCGTGTGTTGTCGGTAGTGGTCATCGCCGAATACCTGGCGATCCTGACGCTGGACTTCGCCATGCTCAAGTCCGGTGGCGACAGTGGCATCAACCTCGATTCGTTTGACCGCAGCCACGTATTCAGCGGCACGCCTTCGATCGGCCTGTTGTTCTGTTTTGCCGCATTCATCGGCTTCGAGGCCACGACCATCTACGGGGAGGAGGCGAGGAACCCGCAGCGCACGATTCCCATTGCCACCTATGCGTCGGTGCTGTTGATCGGTGGTTTTTATGCGCTGTCGGTCTGGGCCATGGTCATCGGCGTCGGGGCCGACAAGATCGTCCCGACCCTGCAGGCGCTGCAGGATCCGACCACGTTCATCTACGGCCTGTCCGATCATTTTGTCGGCCCGCAGCTGACCCAGGTCATACGCGTGCTGTTCATGGTCAGCATCTACGCCGGGCTGCTGGCGTTCCACAATGCCGCGGCGCGTTACTTCTACGCCATCGGCCGGGACGGGCTGCTGCATAGCCGGTTGGGGACGACCCATCGCGTACACCAGAGCCCACACATGGGCTCGGTCCTGCAAAGCCTGATTGCCGCGGTGGTGGTGCTGATTTTCGCCGCGCTGGACGCCGACCCGATCCTGCAACTGTTCGCCTGGTTCTCCAACCTGGCCACCCTCTGCGTCATCCTGCTCATGGCGCTCACTTCGGCTGCGGTGCTGGTCTATTTCCGCAAACACCCGGAACTGAAACTCGGGCTGTGGCGCGGTCGGATCCTTCCCGGCTTTTCATGCCTGGCGTTACTCGCGGTGCTAGTCCTTGCCGTGCTGCATTTCGATGTGCTGACCGGCGCCAGCCAGCTCTTGTCCTACGGCCTGTGCGCCGTAATTCCGGTCGCGCTGATCGTCGGCGTGTTCCTCGCCGCCCGACTGCGCAAGGTCGCGCCCGAGCGATACAGCGCACTGGGTAGCCACAAGCTCTAGGGCGCCAACCCGGCAACGCCAATCACCCAGATAACCCGTTCGCTGCCGTTCCGCACGGTTCGGCAGTGCGTGAAAGGAAGGTTCCATGCACGATTATCAAATGCTCATCAATGGGCTCCCGGTCAACGGTGAAAATGGCCACTTCGATGTGCTCAATCCGGCCACCGGTACCGCGTTCGCCCGTTGCCCAGCCGGTTCCCTGGCCCAGTTGGACCTTGCTGTCGAAGCGGCGCAGTCGGCCTTTGTCGAATGGCGACACAGCAGCCACGAAGACCGCCGCCGACGTTTGCTGGATATCGCCGATGATATCGAGCAGGAGGCCGACGCATTGGCCCGGCTCATCGTCCTGGAGCAGGGCAAGCCGCTGGCGCTGGCGTTTTCCGAAGTCATGGGCGCTGCGGCCTGGACCCGCTATGCCGCCGAGCAGCAGATTCCCGTCGACCTGGTGGAGGAGACCCCGACCCAGCGCATCGAGCTGCATCGCAAACCCTTGGGCGTGGTGGCCTCGATCACACCGTGGAACTGGCCGTTCATGATCGCCGTCTGGCACATCATGCCGGCGTTGCGGGCCGGCAACTGCGTGATCAGCAAGCCTTCAAGCCTGACACCCTTGAGCACCCTGCGCCTGGTGGAAATCATCGCCGGTCATGTGCCTCATGGCGTGATCAATGTGGTGACCGGTGAACAAGGCTTTGGCCGCGCGATTACCTCTCACGCCGGCATTCAGAAGATTGTCTTCACCGGCTCGACCGCCACCGGCCAGAGTGTGATGCGCGGCGCCGCCGCCAACCTCAAGCGCCTGACCCTGGAGCTGGGCGGCAACGATGCTGCGATCGTGCTGCCCGGCACGCCGGTCGAGGCGGTGGCCGAGGATATTTTCCAGGCGGCCTTCCTCAACATGGGCCAGACCTGCGCCGCCCTCAAGCGTCTGTACGTCCATCAATCCCAATACGAGGCCTTTGCCGATGCGTTGACGGGCATTGCGGCGCGCCAGGTAGTGGGCGATGGCCTGGAGCCCGAGGTGACCTTCGGCCCGGTGCAGAACGCTGAACAATTGGCGCTGGTGGAGGCGCTGGTAGCCGACGCCCGTGGCCATGGCGCGCGGGTGCTGTGTGGCGGTGCGCGACTGGACCGGCCGGGCTTCTTTTACCCGCCAACCCTGGTCGCCGACGTCACCGATGGCCATCGCCTGGTGGACGAGGAACAGTTTGGCCCGGTGTTGCCATTGATCGCCTATCAGGACGTCGAGGATGTCCTGCGCCGCGCCAATGCCGGCGACATGGGCTTGGGTGGCTCGGTTTGGGGCAGCGATATCGAGCAAGCCCAAGCACTGGCCAGTCGCCTCGAAAGCGGCGTGGCCTGGGTCAACTGCCACGCGCAGATCCAGCCGAATACGCCGTTTGGCGGCAGCAAGATGTCCGGGTTCGGCGTCGAGTTCGGCCTTGAAGGGTTGCTGGAATTCACCGGCCAGCAACTGCTGTACGTACGCAAGCGTGAAACACAGTGAGGACTGCAACCATGTACGAGCACTACAAGACAGCGCAAAAGAAATTCTGGCATCCGATGAGTTCATCGGCCCCCGCGAACCGCTCGAAGACGTTGGTCATTGCCCGGGGCGACGGCAACTACATCACCGACATCGAAGGCCATCGCATGCTCGACGGTGTCGGCGGCTTGTGGAACGTGAACGTCGGCCATAACCGTGCTTCGGTGAAGGCGGCCATTGCCGCGCAGATGGATGAACTGGCGTATTACCAGACCTTCGACGGCATCGCGCATCCTCGGGTGTTCGATCTCGCCGAGCGGCTGACGTCGATGTTTGCCGAGGAAAACATGGAGCGGGTGCTGTTCAGTTCCGGCGGTTCCGACGCAGTCGAGACCGCGTTGAAAATGGCCCGCCAATACTGGATCGCCAGCGGCGAACCCGGACGGACGCGCTTCCTGTCGTTGCGCAACGGTTACCACGGCGTGCACATGGGCGGCACCTCGGTGGGTGGCAATGGCGTCTATCACTACAACCACGGGCCGCTATTGGCCGGTTGCCATTTGCTCGACACGCCCTGGCTGTACCGCAACCCCTGGGACTGCCGCGACCCGCAGGAGCTCACCGCCCACTGCATTCGTCAGTTGGAGGACCAGATCGCCTTGCTCGGTGCGCAGACCATCGCCGCGCTGATCGCCGAGCCAGTGCAGGGCGCCGGCGGCGTGATCGTCCCGCCGGCCAACTACTGGAAGAGCCTGCGCGAGGTGTGCGATCGCCACGGCATCCTGCTGATCGCCGATGAAGTGGTGACCGGTTTCGGCCGCACCGGCTGCATGCTCGGCAGTCGTGGCTGGGGCGTCGCGCCAGACGTACTGTGCCTGGCCAAGGGCATCACGGCCGGCTACGTGCCCATGGGCGCTACCGTGTTCAATCGGCGTATCGTCGAGGCGATCGAGAACGGGCCGGGTTTCAGCAGCGTGATCATGCATGGCTACACCTACAGCGGACACCCGACCGCTTGCGCCGCGGCTTTGGCGGTGCTGGACATCGTCGAGGCCGAAGATTTGCCGCGCAACGCCGGCAAGGTCGGCGCCCAGTTGCTGGAGCAACTGCAACCGCTGGCTGAACGTCACGCGGTGGTCGGCGAAGCGCGCGGCAAGGGCTTGATGATCGCTCTCGACCTGGTGGCGGACAAGGCCACCCGTGAACCGCTGGACCCGGCCACCGGGCTGGCCTCGCGCATCGCCGAGCATGCGCGCCGCGCCGGCGTGCTAGTGCGCCCGATCGGCAACAAGATCGTCCTCTCACCGCCGCTGACCCTCACCTCCGATGAGGCCGGCTTGATGGTCGACGCGCTGGATGACGCGCTCGCCAACTGCCGCTGACCCGGTCCACCGGCGTAGCGTGCTGCGCCGGCTCCCCAAATAAAAAAGCAGCCTGCAAAGGCGCACCACAAGGAGCTCAGCCATGCGGTCCCTAGCGCGTATGGAATTTTTCGGCAGCGGTCTTGCCTGCACGCTGGCGCTCTGCGCCGCGAGCCAGGTCCAGGCCTATGAGCTGTATGCCGATGACGACACGCACCTCAACGCCGACATGCTGGCGGTGTTCGGCCATTTCAACAGCCGCAAGAATTACGACGGCAGGTCCGGCGGTTCTACCTGGCGTGAGGGCTTCATCAAGTACGGATTAAGCGGCGACCAGGGTCTTGCCGGCCATGGCACCGCCTACGGCGCGTTCAGTCTGGTCAGTTCGGCCACCTGGGGCGATGGCGACGCGGCCGGCAATACGCTGGGCAGCGAGCGCACGACGAAGATCGAAGACGCTTACCTGGGCTGGCGCTCAGCCGATCTGTTCCCGGTGCTGGGACGGGACGGTATCGATATCTCCGGCGGCCGCCAGGTGGTCAAGCTGGGCCGGGGATTCCTGATCAACGATGACGGGCCCAACCTGGGCAAAGGCCCGGCGGACGGACGTTTGAACCGCGGTGGCGCCTACTACCTGGCCGCCCGGCATGCGTTCGACCAAACCGCCGTGTTGCGCCTGGGCGGGCAGGATGGGCTGCATGGCAGCGTGCTGTGGCTCAAGTCCGACAACCGCGCCCAGGCCGAAACCGAACTGGCCGCCGGCACGCTGGACTACACCACCCAGGCCGGTACGTTGGGGCTGACCTGGGTGCATGGCATGGACGTGAACGACCGCTGGGCCAGTGATTTCCAGCGCCAGCGCAAGGGCATGAACGTCTACAGTGTTCGCGGCGAGGGCGATGCCGGCATCGAGAACGCCAGCCTGGCCTTCGAATACGCCTGGCAAGACAAGGACGCCGGCCCGCAGAGCGCCTGGTACGCCGAGGCCGGCTACACCTTTGCCGATATCGCCTGGACGCCGAAGCTGACCTACCGCTACACCCGTTATTCGCAGAAATGGGACTCGCTGTTCACCGGCCAGAGCACCGGTTACGGCACCTGGTTCCAGGGCGAAGTCGCGGGGAACTATGCCGGCCCGTTCAACAGCAATACCGGCATCCACCATCTCGGCCTGACCGCCAGGCCATTGGAGAACCTGACCCTCGGTGCGTTGTACTTCGACTTCAACACGGTGCGTAAGGACAACGCCCTGAACCTGGATGCCCGGGAGCTGGACCTGTACGCCGAGTGGGCGGTGAACGAGCATTTGATCGTCACGCCGCTGATCGGCCTTTACAAGCCGGACCGGGATGCAACGACAGGGGGCAATCAAGTGAGCGGTAACGGCACCAACGTGTACAGCCAGGTGACGGTGGCAGTGCCGTTCTGAGGCAGGGGCTATTCGCTAAACCCTGTGGCGAGGGAGCTTGCTCCCGCTGGGTCGCGCAGCGGCCCCTCTTTTTTGGGCCTGCTACGCCCGAAGCGTCGGACCGGTCCAGCGGGAGCAAGCTCCCTCGCCACAGGTTGGGTGTTTTTTTAAGTGGTCGGTATGGCGCAAGATCCCTTTCTAGCCCACAGCAGGCGGATGTTGCATCCGCTCGGCAATCCGCCGAGTAGTCTCCATGACCATTTCAACCACGGTTTCCTGGCGCAGCAGCTTGAAACTGTGGGTGCTGCCGACGGCCGAAAGGCTGCCCACCACCTCATCGAGCCCGGGATTGATGATCGGCGCCGCGATACCGGTCAGCCCTTGGTTGAGCTCATCGTGCGTCAGGCAATAGCCGTCCTTGCGGATCTTTTTTGTCGCCTTGGAAAAACCCGCCCAGTCGTAGGTGTTCGCCGGGTCGTTGGCCAGGTGCTCGTCGAACAGCCGCTGCAGCCGTCGACCTTTCTGGAAAGCAATCAATACCTTGGATTGGGCACCGCGAAAAAACGGCAGCGGGTGGCCGCGGCCGAATGAGAACTGGTAGGTGTCATTCGGGTCGGCGATGTAGGTATTGATGATGTGACCGTCATAAAAAACGCTGGCGAACACGGCAAGGCCGGTCTGTTCCGACAGCTCGTGCATCAGCTCGCGCCCGGCGACGAGGATCGGGTCGTACTGACGCATCATCCAGTCAAGCTCGATGATGCGCGGCCCCAGGCCGTAGCTGCCGGCATCCACCCGGGTCAACAGGCCCGCATCACACAAGTCCTTGACGTAGCGGTACACGGTCGCCCGCGACAGGCCCATGCGTTCGGCGATGGTGTCGGGGTCGATCTTCAGTCGATCCGGGCCGAAGAGGTCCAGGACGCTCAGCATTTTGCTCAGGCTGCTCATTTCGCTCCTAAAAGGGGAGTGGCGCGTAGGTGGCCGTTTGGGTGAGCACTATAGGTAGGCGCGTCGCTGATGAAAAGCCTGCGCGGTCGTCCATGCGTGCGCTGCCAAGGTAACCCAATACCTGAGAAATACAAGCCTCGAGGCAAACGTTTAAGCTCGATAAAATCACGCAAATCTCAAAATACGAGTTTAATGTTAAAAAATAACTTGTTTTGTCGATTTTCATGTGTGATAAATCTCAGCCACTGCAAACGCTCGATGAAGAGGGCTGGAAATGAATGGTGCGCAACTGATAGTGAAGGCGGCGGTGGCAAGCGGTATCGAGTACTGCTTTGCCAACCCCGGGACGACCGAGATTCCCCTGGTGGCGGCCATGGCCAGCGCGCCAGCCCTCAAGCCGGTGTTGTCGTTATTCGAAGGGGTATGCACCGGCGCCGCCGACGGTTACGGCCGGATCGCCGGCAAGCCGGCGATGACCCTGACCCACCTCGGGCCGGGCTTTGCCAATGGCATCGCCAACCTGCACAACGCCCGTCGCGCCAACACGCCGATCGTCAACGTCATCGGCGACCACGCTTCATGGCACGTCAATTACGATCCGCCGCTGGCGAGTGATATCCAGGCGTTGGCCGGGAGCGTGTCCGGCTGGGTGCGCACCTCGCGCACGGCAGCGGGCATCGGCGAAGATTTCCAGGAAGCGGTGCGCGCCGCCTGGCAAGCCAAGGGCCAGATCGCCAGCCTGATACTGCCGATGGATCTGCAAGCCAGCCCGGTGCAGCGGGAAAAAGCCTTCAGCTCTTTGCAGGCGCCGGTCCGGCGCTTTGCCGGTGATCGGGTCGAGGCAGTAGCGCGGGCGCTGCGTGACGGTCGGCGGCTGGTGTTCATCGTTGGCGACCAGGGCCTCTCGGTTGCCGGCCTGGAAGCGGCGGGGCGCCTGGCCCGGTTGGCCGGCGTGCGGATGTTCGCCGAAACCTTCCCGCGCTTGAGCTATCGCGGCGGTGGCCTGCCGGACCTGGATCGCCTGCCTTACTTTCCCGAAGTGGCCATCGAAATCCTCGACCAATACGACGCCGTGGTCTGCGCCGGCGTCCCGGAGCCCATCAGTTACTTTGGCTACGAAGGCATTGCGTCGCGGCTGGCGGAGCGTGAGCGGCTGTTGTGCCTGGCCGAGGTGGGCGACGACGTTGCCGGAGCGCTCACCGCACTGGCCGATGCGCTTGAGGCGCCGGCGCATATACCTACGCCGATCGGGATCGAGCTGCCCGCCGCCGAGGCTGAACTGACGCCTCAGTCGGTCGGGCAGGTGCTGGCCGCGTCGCTGCCGGACGACAGTATCGTTTCCGTCGAAGGCGGCACGTGCGGTTATCCGTTTTTCACCGCCTCGGCCCATGCCGCGCGGCATCGCGTATTGACCAATACCGGCGGCGCCATCGGCCAGGGGATTCCGGTGGGATTCGGCGCCGCCATGGCCGAGCGGGGCAACAAGGTGTTCTGCCTGCAATCGGACGGCAGCGCCCAGTACACCATCCAGACGTTATGGAGCATCGCCCGCGAACAATTGCCGGTGGTGATCCTGATCGCGGCCAACCATCGCTACGCGATCCTGCAGAACGAACTGCGCCGCTTCGGTATGACCGAGCTGGGCCCCGAGGCCTTGAGCCTGACGGTGCTGGACCGTCCACGCATCGACTGGAAAGCCCTGGCCAGAGGCTACGGCATGCCGGCCAGCACGGTGCATACCAATGGCGAGTTGCAGCGCGCCCTGGCAAACGCCAAGGCCGACGGCGGCCCGTGCCTGATCGAAATGGCGCTGTGAAGGAGCGGATATGAGCCAGATCCAATTGTTACCTGCCGTCGAGCAGTTCCTGTCGCAGCCGGGGCGCCTGTTCATTGGCGGCACCTGGCAGGACGCCGCCGGCGGCCTCCAGTTCGCCGTGGAAAACCCGGCCACCGAACAGACCCTGGCCGAAGTGGCCGAAGGCGCTGAGCGGGACGTCGACGCCGCCGTCGCTGCCGCCCGCGCAGCCTTCACCGGCAGCTGGGCACAGCAGTCGCCGGCCCAGCGCGGCCTGTTGCTGTTTCGTCTGGCGGAGCTGCTCGATCAGCATCGCGAAGAGCTGGCGCAACTGATCACCCTGGAAAACGGCAAGCCGATTGCCACGGCCCGTGGAGAAGCGGCGAGCGCGGCCAACATCATTCGCTACTTCGCCGGCTGGCCGACCAAGATCGAAGGCAGCACGCTGCCAGTGTCGCCCGCCAGCGGCGCACCGATGCTCAACTACACCCTGCGCGAACCGGTGGGCGTCTGCGCATTGATCGTGCCGTGGAACTTCCCCCTGACCATGTGCGTGTGGAAGCTCGGCCCGGTATTGGCGACCGGTTGTGTCGCGGTGCTCAAGCCCGCCGAGCAGACGCCCCTGGTTGCGATTCGCCTGGTGCAGTTGATCGAGGCCGCCGGATTCCCGGCCGGCGTCGTCAACCTGCTCACCGGCCTCGGTGCCCAGACTGGCGCACCGCTGGCCGGGCATCCGGACGTCGACAAGATCGCCTTCACCGGCTCGACCCAGGTCGGCCGGCTGATCGCCCAGGCGGCCACCGGCAACATGAAAAAGGTCTCCCTGGAGCTGGGTGGAAAGTCGCCGAACATCATCTTGCCGGACGCCGATATCGTCCGCGCCGCCAAGGGTGCCGCCGACGGCATCTTCTACAACCAGGGCCAGGTCTGCACCGCCGGCTCGCGTCTCTACGTACACGCCAGCGTCCTCGACCAAGTGCTTGAAGAACTCCAGCGCCACGCGGCCGCGCATGTCCTCGGGCCAGGCCTGGATCCGGCCAGCAGCATGGGCCCGCTGGTCTCGGCCCGGCAATTGGGCACGGTCCGTGGCTACCTGCAACGGGGCCAGGAGGAGGGGGCCGAACTGATCTGCGGTGGCGACCGGCCGGCCCATCTTGAACGCGGCCACTTTATCCGCCCCAGCGTGTTTCTCGACCGTGCCGAGCGCGCCTGCGTCGCCCGGGAAGAAATCTTCGGCCCGGTGCTGACCGTCATGAGCTGGACCGAAATCGACGAGCTGGTGTTGCGCGCCAACGACTCGCCGTACGGGCTGGCGGCCGGCCTCTGGACCCGTGACCTGCGTTCCGCCCATCGCGTGGCCGCGCAGCTGAAGGCCGGGTCGGTGTGGATCAACTGCTGGAACGTCGTCGACCCGGCGTCGCCCTTCGGCGGCTACAAGCAATCCGGTTGGGGGCGGGAAATGAGCAAGAACGTGATCGATGCGTACACCGAAACCAAAAGTGTCTTTGTCGATCTGGCCTGAGCGAATAATCACAAGAGGAACTGCTATGGATCTGGAATTGCAAGGCCGCGTGGCAATCGTCACCGGCGGTGGGATGGGTATCGGCAAGGAAGTCGCGCGTTTTCTGTCCCAGGAGGGCTGCAAGGTGGTGATCTGCGCGCGGCGCATGGAGTATCTCCAGCAAGCCGCCGAGGAGATCACCGCCGAAACCGGCAACCACGTGCTGCCGCTGTTCTGTGACACCAACCAGATGTCGGCCGTGTCCGACATGGTCCAGGCCGCCCACAAGCACTTCGGCCGGATCGACATCCTGGTCAACGGCGCCGCGGCCCCGTCCGGCGTGGTGCGCAACGACATCGAGCATGCCGGCGACGACGAATTGCTCTCGGACCTGAACACCAAGGTGATCGGCTATTTCCGTTGCGCCAAGGCCGTGACCCCGCACATGAAGGCCGGCGGCTTCGGTCGCATCATCAACATCGGTGGCCTGACCGGGCGCGGCAGCAAGGTGCTCTCGGGCATGCGCAACCTGGCCATCGCCCACATGACCAAGACCCTTTCCGATCAGTTGGGCCCATCCGGCATCACGGTCAACCTGATTCACCCCGGCGTGGTCGACACCCCGCACATCCAGGAGCTGTACGAGCGCGAAGGGGTCAAGCAGGGCAAGACGCCCGAGCAGGTGGAGCAGGGCTACATCGACGCGACGCCGATCCGGCGCACCCTGGCGCCGATTGAAATGGGCTGGCTGATCGGTTTCCTCGCGTCCCCCAAGGCCGGCGCGGTGACCGGCGAATCAATCGGCATCGATGGCGGCCTGACCCGTGGCATCTTCATTTGAGGAGCAGCAGTGATGAGTAACGGAACGCTTTTAGTCGCCACCGTAGGGCAGGCGGTCATCCGCAGCGCCGACGATGGCCGCACCTGGCATCGCCTGGGCCTGGGCCAGGACCTGGAATTCGATGCAATCACCCGGTCCCTGAGTTTCCACCCAGGCACTCCCGAAGTGATCTACGCCGGCACCGACGTCGGCCTGTGCATCAGCCGGGATGCCGGTGGTTATTGGCAGCGGGTGGATTCGCCGTTCAATGGCCAGACCGTCTGGAAGGTCGCGGTGGATCCGCAGGACGCACAACGCATTTTCGTCGGCACCGGCGCGCCTTCCCGAGCGGTGCTGTGGCGCACCCTCGACGGTGGCCAGAGCTGGGATCGTGCCCCGGTGGAAATCCCGGAGTTCTGCGACGGCGTCAGTCGTCCACGCTTGCTGGCCTTCGCCTACGACCCGACGGATCGCAACCAGCTCTGGTTCGGCCTGGAAGAGGGCGGGCTGTTCCATAGCCGCGATGGCGGCGACAGCTGGACCCGCGTCGATGACCGCTTGTTGTGGGACTACAACTCGGATGTGCACAACATCCTGGTCCTGCCCAACCATGGGCAAAAAGTCATCGTGGTGGTCTGTGTCAATGCCGTCTACCGCAGCCTCGACGAGGGGCAGACCTGGACCGGCATCGTCGCCCGGGAAACCTTCGGCCTGTATTACGTGCGCGCCATGAACGCGCCGCTGGGCAGCGAAGATACCCTGTACCTGAGCATCTCCGACGGCACGCCAGGCACCACAAGCAAGGTGCTGGTTTCCCGGGACGCGGCCTTGAGCTGGGAAGTGTTGCCGCTGTCGCAACAACCCAACTCGTGTGTCTGGGCGATTGCCTTCAACCCGGCTGATCCTCGCCAGATCGTCGCCGGCACCAAGTACGGACACCTGTTCACCTCCGAGAACGGCGGTGATGGCTGGCAGAAGCAGTGGCGTGAATTCAGCGAAATCGCTGATGTGCTCTGGACGCCCGCCGTGGCGCAGATCAAGTCCGGGCATCAATCCATCGTCAAGAAAAACTGAGGTATCGCGCGATGAAAGTCGAGGTCGTTCGTACTCATCTGTCGCTGTTCGTGAGTGACCCTGAAGTGTCGGCGCGCTGGTACGCCGACGTGTTGGGCATGCATGAAAGTGCCCGCGGTGAAAGCTGGATCATGATGGCCTTCGGTGCCAAGCACCACGACATCGCCTTGATCCGCGCAGCACCGGGGGCCCATCAGGGCGGCCTGGGATTGCAGCACTACGGATTGGAGATCGCGGGTGACATGACCACCCTGCGCCAGCTCTACGGCATGTTGCTGAACAAGGGCGTCGAGGTGGTGAAAATCACCGATCACGAGATCGGCAACGGCGTGTATTTCAACGACCCCGATGGCAATCGCATGGAATTTTTCCTCGAGTCCGAACACGACGACGAGCGCGGCAAGGCCCGCTTCAAGGCCGCTGGCGCGCCCAGCCGGCACTTCGATCTCGACCCACTTTGAAAGAGGCTTCCGTTATGAAAACCGCGAATTTCTCCAGCTACCACATCCGCAAATGGTACAGCTTCGTCGAGGAAACCCTGGCCAACGAAACCGGCCAGCTCGCCGATGGCGAGCCGTTGTTCAAATATGCCATCGGCGCGGTGATCGCCAATCCTTATGCCGGACGCTTCAGCGAGAGCCTGGCCGAGCTGATCGAACCGTCACCGTTGTTGGGCGAGGAATTCGGCCGGCGCATCCAGGCACTGGCGGGCGAGCGGCACATCATCAGCTACGGCAAGGCTTGCCTGGTGGGCAGCCAAGGTGAGTACGAACACGGCAATGCGCTACTGACCAACCCGGCGGCGGACCCGATTCGTGTGGCGTTGGGCGGCGGCAAATCCTGGGTGCCTTCCACCGGCAAGCGCGGTGGGCCGGGTACGACCATTGATGTGCCGCTGGCCCACAAGGATGCGCTGTATGTGCGTTCGCACTACGACAGCATTTCGCTTTCGTTCGGTGACGGTCCTTCCGCGGACGAGTTGATCATCATCTGGGCCTTCGCCACGCGCGGACGCCTGCATGCGCGTCTGGGCGGCCTCCGGGCAGCGGACGTCAAGGGCAACGACGGCCTGTACTGAAGCGCGCTGATCGCGGGAGCAAACGTATGTCGGCTAACAGCCAGTTCTTCACCAATCGGACGGGGATGCGCCTGCGTTATGTGCGCTGGGGCAACCCGTCAGCAATTCCGCTGCTGCTGCTCCATGGGCTGCGCTCCTACGCCCAGACCTGGGCGCCGCTGGCCGCTGCGCTGGGCGAGCAGTATGCCTGCCATGCGCTGGATCAGCGCGGCCGTGGCGAGAGTGACTGGGCCGAGGCGTCCAGCTATCGCACCGAGAGTTATGTGAGCGACCTGGAAGATTGGGTGGCTCATCTGGGCCTGGAGCGTTTTGTCCTGGTGGGCCATTCCCTCGGCGGCACCAATGCGCTGGAATACGCCCGGCTCAATCCCGGGCGACTGCACGCGCTGGTAATCGAGGACATCGGCCCCGGTTCGTCGACCCGTGGCGAGGGCGCCGAACGTATCCGCCGCGAGATGAGCCAGACGCCGCTGGTGTTTCCCGACTGGGACAGCGCCGCGCAATTCTGGCGGCAGTCGCGACCGGGTCTGTCGGCCGATGCGCTGGCGTCCCGATTGCGCTTTTCCATGAAGCAGACGCCGACGGGCATCGAATGGCGCCATGATCAGAAGGGCATTGCCGAGGCGCGCCTGAGCATCACCCCGACTGATCTGTGGCCCGCGGTGCGGGCGCTGGACTGCCCGACGCTGTTCATCCGCGGCGCACGTTCGGATTTTCTTCCGTTGGCAACCCTGGAGGCGATGCGCGAGGCCAATCCGCGGGTGCAGACAGCGGAAATCGCCGACGCCAGCCATTATGTCCATGACGATCAGGGCGACGTGTTCAACCGGGTCGTCGCGGATTACCTGCGTGATCAACTCTTGCAACTACAACAATAAAGCGGTGGATAGCGATGAAGCAGGACAAAACCCAGGTTGTCATCGTGGGCGGCGGCCCGAACGGGATCACGGCGGCGCATTACATGGGGCTGTACGGCATCGACTGCATCGTCCTCGAATTGGCCGAGGGCATCCTGCCGTATCCCCGGGCGGTGGGCATGGACGATGAGGCGCTGCGCGTGCTGCAAGGCATCGGCATTGCGGAACTGGCGGCGCGGGACATGATCTGCAACGTGCCCCTGCGTTACTACAACGCACGCGGTGTGTGCTTTGCAGAGGTCAAGCCGAGCACGGCCCACTATGGCTGGCCGATGCGCAACATCTTCATGCAGCAATTGCTTGAAGGCACCTTGCGTGAGCAGTTGGGCAAGCACGCGGGCGTCGAGCTGCGTCAAGGCCATGAAATGCTCGACCTGGAGCAGGATGAAGCGGGCGTGACCTTGCAGGTGCGCGACGCCCAGGGTGAGCTGTATCAGTTGAGCGCACAGTACGTGATCGGTGCCGACGGCGGCCGCTCCAGCGTGCGCAAGAAACTCGGTATCGAGCTGCTGGGGCTGACCCATCCGCGCAAATGGGTGGTGGTCGACACGGCCAACGACACCCTGGATGCGCCGTACACAGCTCTGCATGCCGATCCCCAGCGGCCCTTCGTGTGCATCTATTTGCCGTACCAGCAACGACGTTGGGAGTTCATGCTGCTGGAAGACGAGGACGAGGCCCGCATGTGCGAAGAAACAACGATCCGACAGTTGATCCGTGGTCATATCGGCGATGCGGTCGATCAGTTGGAGATCATCCGGATCCGCGCCTACACCCACAACTCGCGGGTGGCGGCGCGGTTTGTCGCCGGCCGCGTGGCGTTGGTGGGCGATGCGGCGCACATTTCTCCGCCCTGGGCCGGGCAGGGACTCAACTCGGGCCTGCGTGACGTGGTCAACGTGGCCTGGAAACTGGCGGCGATCCTCCAGGGCCGGGCATCACCGGCGATACTCGCCAGTTACGACCAGGAGCGCCGCGGTCACGCGACGGACCTCATCGCGCTGGCCGATAACATGGGCGCGGTCCTCGGCCTGACCAATCCACTGATGGCCGGCGTGCGGGACTGGTTGTTCCAGGCGGTGAACAGCGTCGACAACCTTCGCTCGCACTTGCTGGAGTTCAAGTTCAAACCCAAGGCGACCATCACCAAAGGCCTGGTCTACCACGAGCGCGCGGAGCTGCACGAGGATGATCTGGTCGGGCAATTGTTCATCCAGCCTTCAATCGAAGATGCCCAAGGGCAGCGTCGACAGCTGGATGAGGTGCTGGGGCATTCCTACGCGGTGCTCGGTTATCGGGTCAATCCGGCCGCGCACCTGGGCGAAGAAACCGCGGCCTGGTGGGCGCGCTGGGAGACGCGCTTCATCCAGATCAATCGTTCGCGCAGTGGCGTGGGGCGCAATCAGCCCTTGGCGGCCGAAGGCGCCATATGCATTGAAGACGTTGATAACCGTCTGGGCGAATGGTTTGCCAGGGTGCGCGATTGCATCGTGGTGGTGCGGCCGGATCGGTTTGTCGCGGCGATCACCACGCCCGAGCGGCTCGAAGGCGTGTTGCGCAAACTGGCGGAGCAACTGTCATGAGGCGTGAAGATGATGTGTTGGTCCGGCTTCACGATGCCGCGCAGGCGGTACATGCCTTGCCTTCATTGGAATCACAGGCTTTCGATCTACCGAAGGGCTACGCCTTGCAGCGCGAGGCGTTGCGCCGACGCCAGGCCGCCGGTGAGCAGTTGAGCGGGTGGAAAGTCGCTTTCGCTGGCCGTGCGGCGCAGGAACGCTTCGGGCTCGATGAGCCGGTATTGGGCGGCTTGACCGATGCCATGGCCGTGGAGCCCGGCAGTGCGGTGGCGCTTGCACGGCTGATCCAGCCGAAGCTGGAAATCGAATTGGCGTTTGTCCTCGGGCGCGCGCTGGAGCCTGGTTTTCACAGCGACGAGGACATCCTCGCCGCCGTGTCGGAGGTCGCGCCAGCGTTCGAGATCGCCGATTGCCGCTGGCAGGGCTGGCGCTTTGGTGTCGGCGCGTTCCTGGCCGACAATGCCGCCGCGGGGCTGTACTGCGTGGGGCCACGGGTGGGGTTCAGTCCTGATCAATTGCCCCACGTGAACTACCGGCTGGAATGCGACGGGGTGGCATGCGGAGAAGGAAACGTGCTGGCGCGCGAGGACACGCCGGTGTCGAATTTGTGTTGGCTGGTCAGGCGATTACTGGCCGATGGGCAATGCGTTGAGGCGGGGCAGGTGGTGCTTTCCGGGTCGTTGTTGGCGCCGTTGGACATCAGGCCCGGCGAATATCGCTTGCACATGCTTGGCACGGAACTGGCTTTGGTTTTCCACCGATAAGAACAATTCTCTCAAGGACGCGATGAGCCCGTGGCGAGGGAGCTTGCTCCCGCTGGGCTGCGAAGCAGACCCCTTTTTGTGAGCGCTTCGCCCTGGAGCGCCAGCCCGGTCAAGCGGGAGCAAGCTCCCTCGCCACGGGGTTTATCGATTTCCTTGCATATCAGCATCGGGCAATGAGCGCAGGGCCACCGAGGAACAACGATCATGTTCGCCGAAGTTCGTACCTTCAATGATCCTCAACAACACGCCGGTTCGATCCTCGGCTGGCATCAGGTCTATGACCAACTCGGCCGTGGCTGCCTTTCCAGCGAGCTGCGGCAGGTGTGCGCCGAGCGCTTCCAGATATTCCAGGAGGTGCTGGACAAACGCGTGGTGCAGCGCGGTAGCGCGCCGAAAGGGCGCTTGTGCATTGCCCTGTCGCTGGGCAATGCGCCGGTGGTCCAAGGGCACCAAGTCGGCGCCCACAGCGTCGTGCTGTTGCGCGACGGCGAAGACTTCATCTTGCACGCCCCGGAAGGCATGCATTTCTTCGCGGCCAATGTCGACACGGTGCGTTTTGCCAAGCTGGCAGCTTATGAGCTGGCGGACGAACAGCTCAAACGCCTGAAAAGCGTTTCGCAAATCAGCGTGGATGAAGCGGTGTTGTCGAGGGTCCAGCAGCAGATCCAACCGCTGTTTCGTCACCTTTTGGAACAAGCGGGCGCCGCCAATCCCACCGTGGAAAAAATCCTCGAAGACGTCCTGCTCAATGCTTTCCTCGATCTGTTCAGCCATGCCTCGGACGAGGTGCGTGGGCGTCGCGGCAACGTTGCCGTCAATGCCTACCTGGTCAAGCGCTGCCAGGAATTGGTCATGGCCAGCGCCGAAGCACCATTGAGCATCCTGGACCTGTGCG
This sequence comes from Pseudomonas sp. R1-15, assembly GCF_051132085.1. NCBI lineage: Bacteria > Pseudomonadati > Pseudomonadota > Gammaproteobacteria > Pseudomonadales > Pseudomonadaceae > Pseudomonas > Pseudomonas sp. R1-15. The sequence continues at coordinate 2,561,700 of NZ_CP071660.1, forward strand.
AACAATTGCGCGTGAGCCGCAGGACCTTGCAGAACAGCTTCCAGGCGGTCACCGGGATGCGTCCGGTGGAGTACTTGCGCAACCTGCGACTCAATGCGGTGCGTCGCCGTTTGATCAGCACCCGTGCGACCGCGCTGAATGTCAGCGAGATCGCCGTGGCGATGGGTTTTTTCCACCTGAGCCACTTCGCCACCCATTACCGGGCACTGTTTGGTGAGTCGCCTTCGGACACACCCCGGGCACCGGCTTGATGGGCTGCGGTGTTACCAAACCATCCCCCCTGCACCCATAAAAGGCGCCGCTGAGCTGTTTGGTAGCACACCCGGTGCGACCCAGCCTGTAGCGCGCCCGCCGTTTTCCTCGACAACTTCCTCAAAATCAATCCCTTGCACAGCCAGCGGTGCGGTTGGCACGCATTCTGCTTTTGTGAATCCATGGATAATTGGATACAAAAATGCAGAAGGTGCTGCCATGCAGTTTGCCCCGACCTACGCTGAACGTCCGCCCATCACTGCCGAGGAGGAAGCCTACAATTTTTTGCTGGAGGCCATTTGCGGCGGGCGCCTGCGCAAAGGCGACCGGCTGATCGCCGAGGACATCGCCAACGAGATCGGCATGAGCCGCATGCCGGTGCGCGAGGCTTTCAGGCGTCTGGATGCCCAGGGCCTGGTGACCCTGCGGCCCAATCGCGGCGCGGTGGTCAGTGGCCTGGACATTGACGAACTGCACGAAGTCTTTGAAATGCGCAGCGCCCTCGAAGGCCTGGCGGTCCGCGTTGCCACGGCGAAAATCGGCGAGCGTCAACTGGCCGCCCTGGAACGCCTGCTGGACGAGATGGACGATTACCGCGAAGAGAGCGCCGAGTGGGTCAGCCGCCATCGCGCGTTCCATGAATATCTATGCAGCCTCAGCGGTCGGCCGCGCTTGTTGAAGCAGATCAGCGCGCTTTATTCGCTGATCGAAGCGCCGATGCGCCTGTGGCTGCAGCACGTGGAAAAGCCCCTGAGTGCGCGCCAGGAGCACACGCTGATCCTCGATGCCCTGCGTGCGGGCGATGCCGCAAAGGCCGAGGCGGTGGTGCGTGCGCACATCGAGGGCACCGTTCCTGAATTGATCGAGTTTCTGCAATCGAAAAAATAACGAGAGCAGGCTTTAAGCCTGCCCCGTGTTTTGACTTTGAGTACTGCCGTCATTTACTGAACTGGAGTGTCTGGTCATGCATAAGCCTCGCCTGTTGGTCGCCGCTTTATCCTTGGGTTTCTTCGCGCAATGGGCGGCGGCTGCGCCCGTTGTCCCGGAGCGTCTGCTCAAGGCCGATAAACTCGTCTACTGCTCGGGCATGGATTCGCCACCGCTGGTGTCCTTCGATGCGGCGCAGAAACCCAAGGGACTGACCGTGGACCTGGGGCTGGAAATCGCCAAGCGCCTGGGCGACAAGAAGGTCGAATGGCGGGTCATTCCCTTCTCGGGACTGCTCCCGGCGCTGCTGGCCCGGCAGTGCGACATGATCGTCGACCAGCTGTTCGACAAGCCTGAGCGCCGCGAGGTGATCGACATCGTCAACTACATGTATTCCAGCCAGGCGGTGGTGGTGCCCAAGGGCAACCCCAAGGGTCTCAAGACGCTGCAGAGTCTCTCCGGCCACAAGGTCGCGGTACTCAACGGTTCGACCATCAAGACCCTGCTCGACGCCGAGAACGAAACCCTGGCCAAGGCCGGCAAGCCGCCGATGAAGCTGGTGGTCTACAACTCCGACACCGATGCCTTCCAGGCCCTGCGCATCAGCCAGGTCGACGCCTACGGCACCACCGTGGAAACCGCCAGTTACTACGCCACCATGGCCCCCGACCTGTTCGAGGAAGGCGTGCCGGCCTTCAGCCGGATTCTCACCGGCCTGGGTATTCGCAAGGACGATCCGCAACTGACCGCCGCCGTGCAGCAAGTCGTCAGCGACATGCGCAGCGACGGCAGCTACAGCCAACTGCTCGGCAAATGGCATGTCGCCAGTGACACGCTTGATTGAGGTGAACCGTCGATGAATTTCAATTGGGATGTGTTCTGGCAGTACCTGTTGCAGCCCAGTGAGGTGTACCTCACCGGGCTGTGGCTGACCTGCCTGATCAGCGTGCTGGCGATGCTGCTCGGCTGTGTCCTGGGGCTGGCGGCCGCGCTGCTGCGGTTGTCGAAGAACCCGTTGCTGCACCTGCCGGTGCGCTTCTACGTGTGGCTGATGCGCGGTACGCCGCTGCTGGTGCAGATCGTCTTTCTCTACACCGCGCTGGCTGCCGGCGGGATTTTCCGCTTCGAAGACATCGAACTGTTCGGCCTGGTGGTGCCCGGCAATATCCAGGCGGCGATCATCGCCCTGGGCCTCAACGAGGGCGCCTACATGGCCGAGATCATTCGCGCCGGCATCGGTGCGGTGGACAAGGGCCAATACGAGGCCGGACGTTCCCTAGGCATGACCTTCGCCAAGCTGATGCGTCGCATTGTCTTGCCCCAGGCGTTCCGGGTCATCGTTCCGCCGCTGGGCAACGAGTTCAACGTGATGCTCAAGAACACCACGCTGGTCAGCGTGATCGGCGTGCAGGAACTGCTGCTCAGTACCCAGATGGTCACGTCGGCGACGTTCCGGGTGTTCGAGTTGTACCTGGTGGTGGCGATCTATTTCCTGCTGCTGACCACCCTGTGGGGCTTTTTCCAGCGCTGGCTGGAGGGCCGTTTCGGCCAGTCGGACCGGCCGTCGTCACCGCCGCCGGCGTCGCTGCGGATGTTTGGTCGCAGCACCTTGAACCTGCTGAGGGCACGTTGACCATGGCGCACAAGAGTGAAGAGCTGATCATCGAGGCGCTGGACGTGCACAAGTCCTTCGGTGAGTTGCAGATTCTCAAGGGCATCTCGCTGCAGGTGCGGCGCGGTGAAGTGGTGGTGCTGATCGGCGCGTCAGGCTCCGGCAAGACCACCTTCATCCGTTGCATCAATCTGCTGGAAGACATCCAGGGCGGACGCATTCGCGTCAATGGCCAGGCCATGGGTTACCGCGAGCGGGCCGACGGCAGCCTGGTGCGTGAGTCGGAGCGCAACATCGCCCGACAGCGGCGGGACATTGGCATGGTGTTCCAGCGCTTCAACCTGTTCCCCCACATGACCGCGATGGAAAACATCATCGAGGCGCCGATCCAGGTGCTCGGCGTGCCTCGCGCCGCTGCGCTGGAACAGGCTCGCGGCTTGCTGGAGCGGGTCGGCCTGGCGGACAAGGCTGATCACTACCCGTCGATGCTTTCCGGCGGCCAGCAGCAGCGGGTGGCGATTGCCCGCGCGCTGGCGATGAAACCCCAGGCCATGCTGTTCGACGAACCGACCAGCGCCCTCGACCCGGAAACCGTTGGCGAGGTCCTGCAGGTGATGAAGGAGTTGGCCGAGGAGGGCATGACCATGGTCGTGGTGACCCACGAGATGGGCTTTGCCCGCGAAGTGGCGGACCGCGTGGTGGTGCTCGATCAGGGCGAGCTCATCGAGCAAGGGCCGCCGGAGCAGATTTTCTGTCACCCCATCCACCCGCGCACCCGGGCCTTTCTCAGTCGCGTGCTGTGACCTTTCCCCGGCCATGAATTCCCCGTATTGAAGAGCCTTTGCCATGTTGAAATTTTCTGCCCACGAATACCCCTATCCGTCGCAGCGCCAGAGCGTTTTTGCCCGTCGCGGCATGGTCGCCGCGTCCCAGCCCCTGGCGGCCCAGGCCGGCATCGAGGTCATGCAAAAAGGTGGCAACGCCATCGACGCCGCCATCGCCACGGCGGCGGCGCTGACGGTGGTGGAGCCCACCGGCTGCGGTATCGGCGGTGACGCCTTCGCGTTGGTCTGGTGCAAAGGTCAGTTGCATGGGCTCAACGGCAACGGCCATGCACCGGCGGCCTTGAGCATCGAGGCGGTCAGGGCGGCCGGCCATGAACAGATGCCGGTGTATGGCTGGACTCCCGTCACCGTTCCCGGTTGCCCGTCGGCTTGGGCCGAGCTGTCTCGGCGCTTCGGCAAGCTGCCTTTCGCCGAGTTGCTGCAACCGGCGATCAGCCTGGCGCGGGACGGTTTTGTAGTGTCGCCGGTGGTTGCCCATCAATGGCAGGTCGCGGTGAGCGAGCTCACGCCTCATCGCGATCCGGTCCTGGAGGCCTGGTTCGATACCTTTCTCATCGAAGGTCGCGCGCCACGGGCCGGGGAGATTTTCCGCAACCCGGCCCAGGCCCACACGCTCCAGGAATTGGCCGACACGTGCTGCGAAAGCCTCTATCGCGGCGCATTGGCCGAGCGCCTGGATGCCCATTCCCGAGCCAGCGGCGGCTACCTGCGTGCCTCGGACCTGAGGGATTATCGCGCCCAGTGGGTCGACCCCATCCATGTCAATTACCGTGGCGTCGATGTCTGGGAGATCCCGCCGAGCGGGCAGGGCCTGGTGGCCTTGATGGCGTTGAAAATACTTGAAGGCTTCGACTTCGATCACCGTGACAGCCAACAGACCTGGCATCGCCAGTTAGAGGCGATGAAGCTCGCCTACAGCGACGGCCTGCATCACATCACCGACCCCCTGCACATGCGCGTGGCGGTGGCCGATTTGCTCAGTGATGACTACAGCGCCCGCCGTCGCGGACAGATCGGCGAGCAGGCCCAACCGCCGAAGCCCGGCGATCCCCACGCCAGCGGCACGGTGTACCTGGCGACCGCAGACGGCGAGGGCAATATGGTCTCGTTCATCCAGAGCAACTACCACGGGTTCGGCTCCGGCGTGGTGCTGCCCGACAGCGGAATCGCCCTGCAGAATCGCGGCCAGGAGTTCAGCCTCGATCCGACTCACGCGAACTGCCTGGCCCCCGGCAAGAAGACCTTCCACACCATCATTCCCGGATTCCTCACCCGCGATGGCCAGCCCCTCGGCCCCTTCGGCGTAATGGGCGGCTACATGCAACCCCAGGGACATGTGCAAATGGTCATGAACCTGGTGGATTTCGGCCTGAACCCGCAAGCGGCCCTGGATGCGCCGCGCTGGCAGTGGCTGGGCGAGATGAAGGTCGGCATCGAGCAGGGCGCTTCACGGGACCTGATCAATGCCCTGGCACGCCGCGGCCACGAGGTTCAGGTCGCCAGCGACCTGACCGATTACGGGCGCGGCCAGATCATCCTGCGCGATCCGGTCACTGGCGTCTTGTGTGGCGGGACCGAACCGCGGGCGGATTCGCATATCGCGGTCTGGTAGCCGCTGCAGAGGGCGTTATCCAACCCCACCGCCGGCCTGCTCTTGAATCAGTTCGGCTAACGTCGCGACGGGGTCGGCAAGGCTCTGTCGCGATCGATGGATGAGGCCGATATCGCGGTGAAAGGTGTGCTGGCCCAAGTCGAGCGCCCGCACACCTTTCGGCCATGGCTGATGGGCCGATGTCTGCGGCACCAGGGCGACACCGACGCCTTTTTCCACCAGTTTGATGATCGAGTCCAGTTCATCCAGCTCGCACACTTCGCGCAAGGTGAAGTGCATCTGCCGCAGGAAACGGTCGACCTGCCTGCCACCGAAGGACGACCGGTCATAGCGGATGAAAGGTTGGCTGGACAGCAGCGTCGACCAGTCCTCGCCAAGCATTCCACGGGGGACGATCAACCGGTAGGGCTCAAGCGCCAGGGTCGTCCAGCGCAGGTCGCTTTGCAGCGAGAACGGCGGGCGGATCATCACCGCCAGATCGATTTCGCCGGCGTCCACCAGGTTGATCAGCTCGACCGACAGGCCCGGCACCACACGCGTGCGACATTGCGGACATTGCTGGTGGAACCTGGCGAGGGCGTCCGGCAGGTAGGAGCGCTGGACGGAGGCGATCGCGCCGATGTTCACGAGTACGCTGGGAGGAAGCCCGGGCGTCGTGGAGCCGAGATTCTCGTAAAGGCGAATCAGCTCCTGGGCTTGCAGGAGTATCTGCTGGCCCCGCTTGTTGAGGTGGGCCGAGCGTCCCTTGCGGTCGAACAGCTCGAAGCCCAGTTCGGCTTCCAGACGCTGGATCTGCGCGCTGATCGCCGCCTGGGTGAGGCCGATCCTGTGCCCGGCGGCGGCAAAGGTGCCTTCGCGCGCCACGGCGATGAGGGTCTTGAGTTCTTTGATCATTGATCAACATTAGTTGTGTTTCTAAGAAATTTATATTGATTTTTTTGTTGTGCGTGCGCGCCTAGGATGGGCTGCACGCGCCGTTGCGTATCCCGATAGATAACGTCCTTGGAGTCCAGATGAGCCTCTCACCTTTCCACCTTGCGATTCCGGTGTATGACCTGGCGGCAGCCCGCACTTTTTATGGACAAGTCTTTGGGTTGGAGGAGGGTCGTTCAAGCGAGCAGTGGGTCGATTTCAACTTCTATGGGCACCAGTTGGTGATCCACGAGCATCCGAAGACCGCTTCCCAGGAAAACGCGCACAGCAATGCCGTGGATGGGCACGATGTGCCGGTGCCGCACTTCGGCGTCGTGTTGGGCTGGGCGGAATGGGAAGCACTGGCCGAGCGATTGAAGTCGTTTGGTACCGAATTCGTGATCGAACCCTACGTGCGCTTCAAGGGCCAGGTCGGCGAGCAGGCGACGATGTTCCTGTTCGATCCATGCGGCAATGCGCTGGAGTTCAAGGCGTTCAAGGACATGAGCCAGTTGTTCGCGAAATAATGGCTGGGCGTTAAAGACTGTGGAAGCAAGCTGAATGCAAGGCTGAACACTCACTATCCCTGTGGGAGCGAGCCTGCTCGCGAAAGCGGTGGATCAGTTTGCAGTGATATCGGATGTGCCGACGCCTTCGCGAGCAGGCTCGCTCCCACAGGTATGCGGTTCACTTAAGAACAACGGTGGATCTGTGGCGAGGGAGCTTGCTCCCGCTGGGTCGCGAAGCGGCCCCAAAACCTGCCGCATGGGGAGCATCAGGCACACCGCACCTGCCGGTTCACGACTGCTTCGCAGCCGAGCGGGAGCAAGCTCCCTCGCCACGGGTTCGACGGCGATCAGCGCCCATGCCAACCCAACTGGCTCGAAATCTGCTGCGTCGCCTGCATCAGTTGCTTGACGTAGTCCTGCTTCAACTCTTCCCGGAAGCGAAAGCACGGGAATGAAACGCTCATCCCGCCGATCACATGGCCGAACCGGTCGCGGATCGGTGCCGCCAGGCAGCGCATGTTGTCTTCGAATTCTTCGTGATCCTCGGCATAGCCCTGCTGGCGAACAATCTCCAACTCCTGCAGATACGCCTCGACACTGGTCAAGGTATTGGCCGTACGACGCTCGAAGCTTTCCTGCGCGAGGTGCGCGAGCAGCTCTTCCTCTTCCAGCCACGCCATCAGCACCTTGCCGATCCCGGTGCAGTACAACGGCGCCCGCCGGCCGATGCGCGAATACATGCGCAGGTTGTACTTGGAGTCGATCTTGTGCACGTAGACGATGCTGCCTTCGTCAAGGATCCCCAGGTGCACGGTCTCGCCGGTCAGCTCGTTGATCCGGCGCATCCCCGGCTCCGCTTCGCGAACGATGTCCAGATGGGGCAGGGCCTGGGCGCCCAGTTCGAACAGCCGGACGCTGAGGCGATAACGGTCTTCGGCATCCTGCACCACATACCCGCGAGCCTTGAGTGACTGCAGGAAGCGATAAACCGTGGCTTTGGACATGTCCAGTTTGGTGGCGATTTCCGACACGCCGCTTTCTTCCGGATGCTCGGCCAGGGCTTCGAGCACGGCCATGGTCCGGCCAACCGCCGACACCAGATCGTTGTTGGGAATGACGCTGTTGTCCATGAAGGCTCCAACGTGAAAGTAAAACCCAAGGATATACGCAAGCAGAACAAAACGCTGTTTCATTTTTGCTTGACGAGGCCGGAAATCTGACTAGACTCGGGCCTTGAGATAAAAATGAAACGCCGTTTTAAAAACAAGAAAGGCGCGTAGTGATGGATTTGACACTCAACCATGGCCCGGACACCCGCTTCCCCCGACCGCTGAAGGTCGCGCTGGTGGGTGAGTGCATGATCGAGGTGCGCGGCGGGCCGGATGCCGAGATCACGCAGACCTTCGGTGGCGATACGCTTAACACCGCGGTCTACCTGGCCCGATTGAATCCACGTGGCGCCGTCGCCGTGGACTACATGACCGCGGTGGGCAACGACGCATTCAGCGCGGCCATGCGCCAGTCCTGGCTGGACGAAGGCATTGGCGATGAGCATGTCCGGGTGATCGAGGATGCGCTGCCGGGGTTGTACTTCATCCAGACCGATCCACACGGCGAGCGGCGGTTCCTCTACTGGCGCGGGGAAGCCGCGGCGCGGCGCATGTTCGAAGGCGCCGAGGCCGAGGCCATGCTCGCTGCGCTGGCCGATTACGACTATGTCTACCTGAGCGGCATCACCCTGGCGATCCTCCTGCCGGAGGGGCGCGAGCGCCTGATCCATGCCTTGCATCGGGTTCGCCGGGCGGGCACGCGCATTGTCTTCGACAACAACTACCGTCCCCACCTTTGGCCCGACCCTGAAACGGCTCGGCAGGCCTATCGCGATCTGCTGCACCTGAGCGACCTGGCGCTGGTGACTTGGGAAGACGACGCGAGCCTGTTCGGCTACCACGACCCTGATGCCTTGTTCAGTGCCTACGCCGAGGCGGGAGTCCGCGAAGTCGCCCTCAAGCGTGGCGCGGCCAGTTGCCTGATCCAGTGTCCCGCGGGGCGTTTCGAAGTGCCCGCGCAGGCCGTCGCGCAGGTCGTCGACACCACCGCTGCCGGTGATTCGTTCAACGCTGCGTACCTGGCCTGCCATCTGCGCGGTGGTGATCCGCAGCAGGCCGCCCGCTGGGGCCATCGCCTGGCTGCCGAGGTCGTCCAGTACCGGGGCGCGCTGATTCCGCAGGCGGCCATGCCGAGCATGGGCACGTCCTCATTTCCTTTTGTCGAACAGGTCTGACTTATGAAAATCGTTGAAGCGCGTGTCATCGTTACCTGCCCGGGGCGCAACCTGGTCACGTTGAAGATTGTCACCGAGGAAGGCATCTACGGCATTGGCGACGCAACGCTCAATGGCCGCGAACTGGCCGTCGTCGCCTACCTGGAAGAGCACGTTCTTCCCGCGTTGATCGGCCGTGATGCCCATCGCATCGAGGACATCTGGCAGTACCTCTATCGCGGCGCTTACTGGCGTCGGGGGCCGGTGACCATGACGGCCATCGCCGCCGTCGACGTGGCGCTCTGGGACATCAAGGCCAAGGCCGCGAACATGCCGCTGTACCAATTGCTCGGCGGTAAGAGCCGTGAGCGGGTGATGGTCTACGGGCACGCCACCGGCAAGGACATCGAAGGCTGCCTGGACGAAGTCGCCCGTCACGTCGAGCTGGGCTACAAGGCCGTGCGGGTGCAATGCGGAGTCCCGGGCATTGCCACGACGTACGGGGTCGCCAAACGCAGTGGCGAGCGTTATGAGCCGGCCGACAGCGACCTCCCCGCGGAACACGTCTGGGACACCGCCAAATACCTCAACTATGTACCCAAGCTGTTCGCCGCCGTGCGCGAGCGTTTTGGCGATGACCTGCACATTCTCCACGACGTGCATCATCGCCTGACGCCCATCGAGGCCGGGCGCCTGGGCAAGGCCGTGGAACCGTACAACCTGTTCTGGCTGGAAGACTGCACGCCGGCGGAAAACCAGCAGAGCTTCCGCCTGATCCGCCAGCACACCACCACGCCGCTGGCGGTGGGCGAGGTGTTCAACTCGATCCATGACTGCCGCGAGCTGATCCAGGAACAGTTGATCGACTACATCCGCACGACGCTGGTGCATGCCGGCGGCATTACCCACGTGCGGCGAATTGCCGATTTCGCCGCGCTGTTCCAGGTGCGTACCGGTTTTCACGGGGCCACCGACCTGTCACCGGTGTGCATGGGCGCGGCCCTGCATTTCGATACGTGGGTGCCGAACTTCGGCATTCAGGAACACATGCCTCACGAAGACCGCATCGATGAGGTCTTCCCTCATGCGTATCGCTTCGAGGACGGCCATTTCACCCCGGGCGAAACGCCAGGGCATGGCGTCGATATCGATGAAGAGCTTGCCCGCCAATACCCCTACAAACGCGCCAGCTTGCCGGTCAACCGTCTTGAAGACGGCACGCTGTGGCATTGGTGAAACGGTTTCAACCCATTCAAGGAAACGGGACGAATGTCCCGCCAGGAGTCTTCCGATGAAAGCGTTCCAGGTAAGAGCACCCTTCGAGTTCGGCCTGGCCCAGGTCGACCGCCCCGAGGTCGCTCGTGGCGAGGTGCTGGTCGATGTGGCGTATGCCGGCATCTGTGGCTCGGACATGCACATCATTCACGGGCAGAACGCATTCGTGCGTTTCCCCAGGGTCACCGGCCATGAATTCTCCGGCGTGATCCGGCAGGTCGGTGAAGGTGTCGAGCACCTCCAGACAGGCGACCGGGTTTGCATCGATCCGGTGATCAGTTGCGGCACCTGTTATCCCTGCCGCATTGGGCGGCCGAACGTCTGCACGCGGCTGCAAGTGATCGGCGTGCACCGTGACGGCGGCTTCAGCGAGCAGGTCTGCGTCCCGGCCGAGAACGCTCACCGCTTGCCCGATTTGATGTCCCTCAGCCACGGCGCCCTGGTGGAGCCTTATTCCATTGCCCTGAACGTGCTCGATCGGATGCAGCCGCAGCCGGGTGACAGCGTGTTGATCTACGGCGCCGGCGTGATCGGCCTGACCCTGGTGCAAATGGCCCGGGCGCTGGGAATGACCGACATCACCGTGACCGATGTCATTGACAACCGCCTGGAGACAGCGCGTGCGCTGGGCGCCAGTCGGACCCTCAACGGCCAGCAAGTCGATGTCGAAGCGCTGATGCGTGAGCACACCCAGGGCGAGGGTGTGCCGTTGATCGTCGATGCTGCCTGCATTCCGGCGCTGATGCCGCAGATGGTGCGCCTGGCCTCGCCGGCCGGGCGCATCGGATTGCTCGGCTTCAATGCCACGCCCAGCGATCTGGTGCAGTTGGAAATGATCAAGAAGGAATTGACCCTGGTCGGTTCCAGGCTCAACAACCGCAAGTTCCCCCAGGTGATCGAACTGATCGCCAGCGGCAAATTGCAGGTCCAGGACCTGATCAGCCATCGCGTCAGCTTCGATGAAATGCCCGGCGCCATCGACCTGATCGAGAAGCACCCCGAGCAAACCCGAAAAGTCCTGGTGGAGCTGACGAGCGCCCTTCACTGAGCCGTCTGCATCACCGGTTCCATCGTGCCTGTCATGGGCACCCTCACCGAATAAACACAACAAGCGGGAGGTTCCACCATGTTTGGTCAAGGACGTAGCTTAATCATCATCATGCTGTTCCTGGCCGGGGTGATCAATTACCTCGACCGGTCGGCATTGTCTGTGGCGGCGCCGTTCATCCAGAAGGACTACGGTCTGAGTACGGGTGAGATGGGCATGATCTTCAGCAGCTTTTTCGTCGGTTATGCCGCCTTCAACTTCATCGGTGGCTGGGCCGCCGACCGTTATGGCGCGAAGACCACGTTGCTGCTGGCCATGGTCCTGTGGTCGTTATTCAGCGGCCTCACGGTGCTGACGGTGGGCTTCGCGTCGCTGGTGCTCATCCGGATCCTGTTCGGCATGGGCGAAGGTCCGCTGAGCGTCACTACCAGCAAGATGGTGAACAACTGGTACACCCCCAAGCGCCGGGCGCGAGCCCTCGGCGCCTCGATGTCCGGCACGCCGCTGGGCGGGGCGATTTCCGGTCCGGTGGTGGGCTTCATTGCGGTCACCTACGGCTGGAAGGTGTCGTTCATCATCATCATGCTGGTCGGCCTGATCTGGGCGGCAATCTGGTACAAGTTCGTCAAGGAAAAGCCCGAGGGCGAGGGCGCCGAGGATATCCTGCGGGCGGAGGGGCAGAGCGAGCTGGCGTCGCAACCGGTATTCCCGCTGCGGTTCTACCTCAAGCAGCCGACGGTGCTGTTCACCTCCCTGGCGTTCTTTTCCTATAACTACACGCTGTTCTTCTTCCTGACCTGGTTCCCCAGTTATCTCACCATGGCCCACGGCCTGAACGTCAAGGACATGAGCATCGCCACGGTCATCCCCTGGCTGCTGGGGTTCCTGGGTCTGGCATTGGGTGGGTTCATTTCCGACTTCGTGTTCAAGAAGACCGGGCGGATCATGTTCTCGCGCAAAGTCGTGCTGGTGACTTGCCTATTGGCCTGCGCCGGTTGCATCGGCGTCGCCGGGGTGGTGAAGACGCTATATCCGGCCGTGATCCTGGTGGCGCTGGCGGTGTTTTTCCTCTACCTCACCGGCGCGATCTATTGGGCGATCATCCAGGATACGGTGCCTGCGGCGCGTGTCGGCGGCGTCAGTGGCTTCATGCATTTCCTGGCCAACACCTCGGGCATCATCGGGCCGACCCTGACCGGGTTCATCGTCCAGTTCACCGGCTCGTTCACCAGCGCGTTCCTGCTGGCGGGCCTGCTGACTATCATCGGTGCGCTGTGCGTGGCGCGTTACGTCAAGCCGCTGGCGGTAGCAGGTGTCGCGCCGCAGGCCGATGCAGGCGTCCAGCCGCGTCCAGCCCTCGACCATCCCTGAAGGAGGATAGCCATGTCGCTCAACCAACGCGTTCCCGCCACCGGCCAGGCCCGCGAGATCGGCATCGTGCACCTGGGCCTGGGGGCCTTTCACCGGGCGCATCAGGCGGTGTACCTGCAACGCAATCTCAATCGCCACGGCGACAGCGACTGGGGCTTGTGCAGCGCCAACCTGCGCTCCAATCAAGCCTTGGTCGAGCAATTGCGCGAGCAGGACGGTCGTTACCATGTGGCGGAGTATCGTGACCGCGAGCAGGTGACGCTGCGGGAAATCGGGGTGTTGCGCGAGGCCTTGTATGCGGGCGAGGGCGGTCAGGAACTGGAGCAGTTGTTGCAACGCATGGCCGCGCCGCAGACGCGGATCGTCACGCTCACCGTCACTGAAAAAGGCTACTGCCTGAGCCCTTCTTCAGGGCAGTTGCGCCGTGAGGATCCGATAATTGCTCATGACATCGCTCATCCGCAGGCGCCGCGTTCGGCGCCCGGCATGGTCCTGGAAGCCCTGCGTCGTCGTCGCGCCGCGGGCGTCCCGGCGTTTACCGTATTGTGCTGTGACAACATGCCCGACAACGGCCAGCGCACCCGCCAGGCGGTAAGCGCATTGGCCGCGTTGCAGGATCAGGCGCTGGCGCAGTGGATCGAGCAACAGGTGGCCTTTCCCAGCTCCATGGTCGACCGCATCGTGCCGGCGATGGACGAGGAGTCCTTCGCCCGGCTGGCGCAACAATTGGACTGCCACGACCGCGCCGCCGTGGTCTGTGAAAGCTTCAGCCAGTGGGTGATCGAGGACCACTTTCCCCTTGGCCGACCGGACTGGGAAGCCGAAGGCGTGCAGATGGTCGACGATGTGCGCCCGTTCGAAACCATGAAATTGCGCATGCTCAACGGCAGCCATTCGTTGCTGGCCTATGTGGGGCTGCTGGCCGGGCATGAGTCAGTCTTCGAGGCCGTCAGCGATGTAAGGCTGGCGCATTTCATCGAGCGCTACATGACCGAGGAAGCCGCGCCCACGCTGGACATGCCGGCAGGGATCGACCTGTTGGTTTACGGTCGCGACCTGCTGGCGCGCTTCGCCAACGACAGCCTGCAACACCGCTTGCGCCAGATTGCCATGGACGGTTCGCAAAAATTGCCGCAGCGCTGGTTGCTCGGCGCAGAGCAATTGCTCGACCAAGGGCGCGGCATCGACTGCACCGCGCTGGGAATTGCCGCCTGGATTCATTACTGCACGCAGCCGTTGCCCGGTCGACCGGCGCATGTGGTCGACGACCCGCTGAGCGCAACCTTTGCCGACGTTGCGGGACGCTTCGACGGCGCATCGCGGGTCGATGCTTTTCTCGACCTTGGAGAAGTCTTCCCGCCGGCGCTGTCGGCTCGCGCCGCGTTTCGCGACGCCGTGCACCGTGCTTACGCCGCCTTGAGCCGCGATGGCGTCGACAGCCTGTTGCACACCTTTGCCGTACCCAACTGATAACAAGGAGAAGAACATGGAACAGACATGGCGTTGGTTTGGCCCCAAAGATCCGATTTCCCTGGCGGACGTTCGCCAGACCGGTGCGACCGGCATCGTCACCGCGTTGCACGAGATTCCCAATGGCCAGGTCTGGCCGGTGGACGCCATCGCGGCGCGCAAGGCGCTGATCGAAGCCGCCGGCTTGACCTGGTCTGTGGTGGAAAGCATTCCGGTGCACGAAGACATCAAGCGCGGCTGCGGACGTCGTGACGAGTACATCGCCAACTACCAGCAAAGCGTGCGTAACCTGGCGAGCTGCGGCATCGATATCGTCTGCTACAACTTCATGCCGGTGCTGGACTGGACCCGCACCGACCTGACGTATGAACTGGCGGATGGCGGTTGGGCCTTGCGCTTCGACCAGACTGCGTTCGCCGCCTTCGACCTGTTCATCCTCCAGCGGCCGGGAGCGCAGGACGAGTACAGCGCCGAGGATATCCAGCAGGCCAAGGGCTATTTCGAACAACTGTCGCCGGCCGGGCGCGAAGCTTTGGTCGATACCCTGATCGCGGGATTGCCCGGCGCCGAAGAACACTACAGCCTGGACAAATTCCGCGAGTTGCTGCGTACCTACGCCGACATCGACGAGGCCAGGTTGCGTGAGCACCTGGGGTATTTTTTGCGCGCGGTCATTCCGGTTGCGGAGGAGGTGGGCGTGCGCATGGCGATCCACCCGGACGACCCGCCCCGGGCATTGCTTGGGCTGCCGCGCATCCTTTCTACCGCCGAAGACGCTCAATGGTTGCTGGACGCCGCGCCAAGCCCGGCCAATGGCCTGACATTCTGTACCGGCTCCTACGGCGTGCGCGAGGACAACGACCTGGTGGCGATGGCCAGGCACTTTGCGCCGTTCATCTACTTCACTCACCTGCGTTCGACCCGTCGGGAAGCCGATCCACGCAGCTTTCATGAAGCCCATCACCTGGCTGGAGACGTCGATATGGTCGGGGTCATCAGCGCCCTGGTGGCCGAAGAGCGCCGGCGCGAGCGCGAAGGCGGCCCGCGCTTGCCGCTGCGTCCAGATCATGGGCATCAGTTGCTCGACGACCAGCATCGCAAGAGCAATCCCGGCTACTCCCTGATCGGCCGCCTCAAGGGCCTGGCAGAAATCCGCGGCGTGGAACTGGCCGTGCGCCGACAACTGGACCAAACAGCACACTAAACCCAAGCAACACCCCGTGGCGAGGGAGCTTGCTCCCGCTGGGCTGCGCAGCAGCCCTGAAACAGACACCTCGGTGCATCAGGCAAATCGCGTTCGACCGGTTTGGGGTCGCTGCGCACCCCAGCGGGAGCAAGCTCCCTCGCCACAAAAGCGGTACCGGTAGGGAAACGAGGCAGGAGTGCAGACGCGTCGGTGCATACCATACCCAACTGCCTACACGAACCCGTGGCGAGGGAGCTTGCTCCCGCTGGGCTGCGCAGCAGCCCTGAAACAGACACGTCGGTGCATCAGGCAAATCGCATTCAACCGGTTTGGGGGGCGCTGCGCACCCCAGCGGGAGCAAGCTCCCTCGCCACAAAAGCGGTACCGGTAGGGAAACGAGGCAGGAGTGCAGACGCGTCGGTGCATATCATACCCAACTGCCCACACGAACCCGTGGCGAGGGAGCTTGCTCCCGCTGGGCTGCGCAGCAGCCCTGAAACCAGGCGCCTCGGTGCATCAGGCAAATCGTATTCAACCGGATTGGGGGCGCTGCGCACCCCAGCGGGAGCAAGCTCCCTCGCCACAAAAGCGGTACCGGTAGGGAAACGAGGCAGGAGTGCAGACGCGTCGGTGCATATCATACCCAACTGCCCACACGAACCCGTGGCGAGGGAGCTTGCTCCCGCTGGGCTGCGCAGCAGCCCTGAAACAGACACGTCGGTGCATCAGGCAAATCGCATTCAACCGGTTTGGGGGGCGCTGCGCACCCCAGCGGGAGCAAGCTCCCTCGCCACAAAAGCGGGTACCGGTAGGGAAACGAGGCAGGAGTGCAGACGCGTCGGTGCATACCATACCCAACTGCCTACACGAACCCGTGGCGAGGGAGCTTGCTCCCGCTGGGCTGCGCAGCAGCCCTGAAACAGACACGTCGGTGCATCAGGAAAATCGCGTTCGACCGGTTTGGGGGCGCTGCGCACCCCAGCGGGAGCAAGCTCCCTCGCCACAAAAGCGGGTACCGGTAGGGAAACGAGGCAGGAGTGCAGACGCGTCGGTGCATACCATACCCAACTGCCTACACGAACCCGTGGCGAGGGAGCTTGCTCCCGCTGGGCTGCGCAGCAGCCCTGAAACAGACACGTCGGTGCATCAGGCAAATCGCATTCAACCGGTTTGGGCTGCGCAGCAGCCCTGAAACAGGCACCTCGGTGCATCAGGCAAATCGCGTTCAACCGGATTGGGGGCGCTGCGCACCCCAGCGGGAGCAAGCTCCCTCGCCACAAAAGCGGGTACCAGCATCAATCGAGGCAAGCGTCAGGACGCCGGGGCTTTTGTGGCGAGGGGATTTATCCCCGCTGGGCTGCGCAGCAGCCCTGAAACAGACACCTCGGTGCATCAGGCAAATCGCGTTCAATCGGATTGGGGGCGCTGCGCACCCCAGCGGGGATAAATCCCCTCGCCACAGGTTCCACCATGTCCCCGGACCAATAGTTCTTTGTTCAGAGATTGAATGTGTGGCCTAGTCGGCGGGGGCTTCAGGTTCGAGCGCCCGCAGCCAGCGGTTTTCCGAGCGGCTCAGGTGCTGGCGCATCGAGGTTTGTGCTCCGAGCACGTCCTTGGTGGACACGGCGTGCAGGATTGCTTCATGTTCGACGACTGCCGCCTCCCACGTCAGTGCGTTCTCCGCGTGTTTGCTCAGGTGCGCCGAAATCGGATTGTGACGTTCATCGAACAGGGCGGTGATGATCCGCACCAGGGCGGAGTTGCCGCTCATTTTCGCCAGGCGCTGATGAAATCTGCGGTCATCCTCCAACGGCGGCAGACCACTGGCGATGCTCGCGCGCATGGCATCGATGCATTCCTGCAGGTAGCGGTAGTCGCTTTTCTTGCCATGCAGACACGCCAGGATCACCGACTCGCCCTCGATCAAGGCACGAGCCTGCATGAGTTCCGAGGGACTCTCGCCCAAGGTCATGCTCGGTTTTTTTGCATCGCCGGACCTGGCCCGTACGTACACGCCGGAGCCCATCTTGATCTCGATGTCGCCGTCGATTTCCAGGGCGATCAGCGCCTCGCGAAGGGACGGCCTGGAAACCCCGAGAAGCTGGGTCAAATCGCGCTCGGGGGGAAGCCTTGCGCCCGTCTTGAATTCCCCCTCGGCAATGTAGTTGCGCAGTTGATCAGCGATTTTCTGGTACGGCTTGCGTTCGGTGGCGTTGATCGGTGAGACCATGGGTGGGCGTCCATCTGAGGGTCCGCAAAGGCTACCATAGCCGCTTGATCGTGTTCATTGATGTGGAAAAGAGTGCAACGACTCACATCACCGCACCGATCTGCCAGGGCAGGAATTCGTTATCGCCCAGACCGTTTTCCTCGCTGCGGGTGCGGCTTCCGGAGGCGGTCTGCAGCATCAACCGGAACAACCGTTCACCGGCCTCGGCCACCGACTCCACACCGTCGACAATGCCACCGGCGTTGAAGTCCATGTCCAGCTCCATGTGCTGGAACAGGCGGGTGTTGGTGGCGATCTTCAGGGAGGGCGTGGGCTTGCAGCCGTAGGTCGAGCCGCGACCCGTGGTGAAGCAGATGAGATTGGCGCCGCCCGCCACCTGGCCGGTCGCGGACACCGGGTCGTAGCCGGGGGTGTCCATGAAAACCAGGCCCCGGGTATCGATTTTTTCAGCGTAGTGATAGACCCCCATCAGCCCGGTCGAGCCGGCTTTTGCCACCGCGCCCAGCGATTTTTCCAGAATGGTGGTAATGCCTCCGGCCTTGTTGCCCGGTGATGGGTTGTTGTTCATGTCGCCGTCGTTGTGTTGCACATAGGTTTCCCACCAATGGATGCGCTCCATCAGTTTCGCCGCGATGTCGGCGGACGCGGCGCGGGCTGTCAGCAGGTGTTCAGCGCCGTAGATTTCCGGGGTTTCCGAGAGGATCGCGGTGCCGCCCTGTTGCACCAGCAGGTCCACGGCCGCGCCGAGCGCCGGGTTGGCCGTGATGCCTGAGTAGCCATCCGAGCCGCCACATTGCAGACCGACGCACAGGTGGCTGGCGGCTACGGTCGTGCGCCGGCATTGGTTGACGATGGGCAGCATCGTCTCAATAGCGGCAATACCCCGTTGCACGGCTTCTCGGGTGCCGCCTTCGTCCTGAATGATCAGGCTGGCCCTGAGTGCAGCGCGGCGATCACCCAGTTCATCCATGAGCGGGGTGAGTTGGTTGACCTCGCAACCGAGGCCGATCAACAGCACCCCGGCGAAATTGGCGTGATCGGCATACCCACGCAAGGTGCGCTTGAGGATGTCGATGCCTTCACCCTTGGCCCCCATGCCACAGCCACTGCCATGGGTGATTGCGACGACGCCGTCGACGTTGGGGAAACCTTTCAGCCGCTCGGATGAAAAGGCCTTGGCGATGTGCTTGCAGACGGTCGCCGAGCAGTTGACGCTGGCAATCACGCCAATGTAGTTGCGCGTGCCGACGCGTCCATCGTCACGCAGATAACCTTCGAACGTAGCGCGGTGACTGCTCGGCAATGTGGGCACATAGACGTTCTGCACGCTGTGTTCGGCATTGGTCGCAGACATGTCCAGGTTGTGCACGTGGACGTGATCGCCGGGCTCTATGTCTCGGGTTGCCTGGCCGATAGTCTGCCCGTATTTGAGTACCCGATGGCCGGCCGACACCGGGCGCAGGGCGACTTTATGACCGGATGGAATCGGTTGTCGGGCGGTCAGCGTGATGCCATCGGCGTTGAGGCTTTGACCTTCGGGAATGTCGCCCCGGGCTACGGCAACATCGTCACCGGACGCCAGGACAAGCAAGGTGGAAGCAGGCGGGTTCATACGGTGTCCTCCGTTGCCTAGCACTCGATGATTGCCTTGACCACTCCTTGGTTGGGGTCGAGCAATGTGAAGAAGGAACGGGCCACGTCGCTCAGCAGCAACCGATGGGTGTTCAGGGCTGCATCGGGAATCAAGCCCTCGCGCAAACATTGCTCGACGTACTGGAAATCTTCCCGGGTGGCGTTGCGGCTGCCCATCAGCGTGGCTTCGCGCTTGTGGAATTCAGGATCGGAAAAAGTAATCGAATCTCGCACCACCGAGATCATCACGTAGGTGCCACCGTGGGCGATGAATTCGAATCCGCGCTCCATCGCCCGGGCGTTGCCGGTGGCATCGAATACCACGTCGAAAAAATCGTCCCCGGTCAGTTCGGCCAAGGCCTGCTTGTCGCCTTCGCCGATATGCACGGCCGCGTGGATATCCAGATGTTCCTTGCAGAACGCCAGGCGATCCTGGCGGGTATCCAGTACGGTGACTTTCGCCCCGCGCAGGCTCGCGAAAATCGCCGCCGCCATGCCGATCGGGCCGGTGCCGACCACCAGGGCGTGTTTGTCTGCCTGGACGTTCGAGCGACGTACGGCGTGGGCTCCGATGGAGAGAAATTCGATCATCGCCGCCTGGTCCAGGGAAATCCCCACGGCCTTGTGCACGAACTCCTGGGGAACGCTGAGGTATTGAGTGAAGGCGCCGTCGCAATGGACGCCCAGGACCTGGATGCGGGTGCAGCAGTTGGTCTTGCCTTGACGGCAGGCAACGCAAGTGCCGCAGGAGAGATAGGGCATCACGTAGACGACATCACCGACAGCCAGGTCGCTGGAGGCGTCGCTGGCTTCGACAATTCCGGAGAACTCATGACCCATGACGCGCGGGTACTCGAGGAAGGGCTGGTTGCCGCTGAAAATATGCAGATCGGTGCCGCAGACGCCGACACGCTTGACTCGAATCAGGACCTCTCGCGGTTTCCTGACGGGCATTTCACGTTCGATGGCGGTTAGAGAACCGGGTTCGTTACAGACGACAGTCAGCATGTTGATGCTCCTTGGCTGGCGCGCAGGCGATGGATGGCTGCGCGCGGTAGGAGGGGAGTGAGCGCACGGCTGCCGGAACCGAGACACTCTTTCTTGTTGTAGGCGCGCAGTGAGCTGCGCCGCTGATGTTGGCTCGAAACTACACGGCGGAAAAAATATTGGCAAGACCAATCAGATAAAAAGTAGATTGGACAGACCAGTTATGGGCGGGCACAAACTTCGAAACCACCGCCATTCCCCTGTGGGAGCGAGCCTGCT
The DNA here is from genome assembly GCF_051132085.1 of Pseudomonas sp. R1-15. Taxonomy (NCBI): domain Bacteria; kingdom Pseudomonadati; phylum Pseudomonadota; class Gammaproteobacteria; order Pseudomonadales; family Pseudomonadaceae; genus Pseudomonas; species Pseudomonas sp. R1-15. Next base: position 2,582,110 of record NZ_CP071660.1, read on the forward strand.
CGCGATAGCAATCTATCAGCCAGAATAATGTTGAAGTGCTGCCGCCTTCGCGAGCAGGCTCGCTCCCACAATTTGATTGGGCAGGAATTTCCTGTGGAGGAAGGGGCGGTGGCTCAGTGCCCGTGAACCGTCACGCGATTGCGTCCGGTCTTTTTCGACGTGTACAACGCCTGGTCGGCCCTGGCGATCAGTTCGGCGTGGTCGTTGGCGGGCTGGCTCAGGTCGGCCACGCCCAGGCTGACGGTGAAACTTATGTCCTGGCCGTTGTACTGCACCAGCGACTCTTCAACTGCCTTGCGCAGGCGCTCGGCGAAAATCTGCCCGCCGGCCGAGTCGGTGTCCGAAAGCACCACGCCGAACTCTTCGCCGCCGTAACGCCCGGCGACGTCGGATTCGCGCACATGCTCGTGCAACAGTCGGGCGACTTGCTCGATGACCTTGTCGCCGGCCTGGTGACCGTAGGTGTCGTTGACCCGCTTGAAGTGATCGATGTCGAGCATCACCAGGCTCAGCGCATTGCCGTAGCGTTGATGGCGGGCGTAGGCGGCTTTCAGGCTGGCTTCCCAATGACCACGGTTGTACAAGCCGGTCAGGCGATCGGTGCTGGACAGCAGTTGCAGTTGTGCGTTGGCGGCCTGGATCTGGTGGCGGTTGGTGGCGACGTCGGTGACGTCGTAGATCACCAGGCAGATGTGATTGATCCGGTTGTCGGGCGAGCGCAGGGGCAGCAGCGTGGTGTTCTGGTACATGAACTCTTCCTGGCCGGTGATCGGCTGGTAGCTCTTGAACCGCATCAGGTACGGGCGCTGCTCCCAGACCGTGAATGCCGGCGTGCCGAGGGTCGCGACGCTCTCGACCTTGCGGCTGAACCAGGGGCGATCGATTTCAGGAAACAGGCTGAAGAAGTTGCGGTTCTGGGCATCCTTGGGCTGCACGCCGGAGCGGTTCTCCATGAAGGTGTTCCAGACCTGTACGCGGTACTCGCGATCAAGTACCACCACGCCGACGTCGATGCTCTGAACGATGGCCAGCAACCAGTGGAATTCGTTCAGATCGATGGATTCGCTCATGGCTCAGTTCATCAGGTAGGCGAGTTTGTGGGTAAGCCGCTCGATAGAGTCTTCCGTGAACAGCAGCAACAGGTCGAAGCGGATATCCTGGCCTTCCAGGCCATAGCTGATTTCCACCGCCAGGGTCTTTTTCCAGTGGACGCGGTTGGCGCGGATCAATTCATCGATTGCTGCATGCTGACCCAGGATCTGCGGATGCCCCTGGGAAAAAATCACGTCGATCTGTTCGGCGATGCTGCTCAGGCAAGCACCGATCAGGATGCTGGAAAGGTCCACCAGCATCTCCAGGTCCGAATAGTCGGCGCTCTCGCGCTGCATCAGTTGCCCGATGTCGGCGATCTCCGAGTCATGGAATATCAGCAGTGCTTCACCGGCGATGCCGCTGCCGATAAAGCCTTGGCAGATGGCCGTGAGTTGCTGGGAGCTGCCGACGTCGTTCAGCGCCATGTGCAGTTCCCCGACTTCGAGGATGTTCACGTTCGGCACCGGCAATTGCACGAAGACGCCCAGGACCTTGGCAATCAGCGCCGCGGCCTGGCCGATGGCAACGTTGACCGTCTCGCGGAACGCATCCTGGAAACTGATGGCCGCGTTCGGTGCCGGTCGATTTTGCAGCGGTGCCTGGCCGGGTTGAGTCAGTAGACCCAGCCCGGTGAGCGTCTGGCGCAACTGGTTTTCGTCGAAAGGTTTTTTCAGGAACGCCAGCGCGCCCAGTTCATGCACCCGGCGTACCGCTTCGTCCTGGACGTCGCCGGAAATCACGATGACCTGCGCTTTCAAGCCCTCGGCGCGCAAGGCACTCAATACTTGATAACCATCCATCTCCGGCATGGTCAGGTCGAGCAGCACCACGTGGCCAAGGCCCTGGCGTATGGCATCCATCGCCTGGCGACCGTTGACCGCCTCGGTGACTGAAACCGGCCAATCTTGCGGCAGCGCACGCAACACCTGCTTGCGCGCCATGGTGGAGTCGTCGCACACAACCAGCGGGATCAGCGACACAGGGGCACCCAACAAGACTTAACGGCGCAGATTCTTCGTACATCGATCATAGGCGGCAGCGGTCCTCTGATTCACGAATGGGGTGTATCCAGCACAACGTCCGGTGAGATGCTGTCCTTGAAAACTGGACCATTAAGTCAAGGACGTCAAATGCACTTCGTCATTTGACGCAATTGCGCCGGACTCACACCAAGGCGCTGCTTGAACGTCGTTGTCATGTGCGCTTGTGAGCTGAAACCGCAGGCGAGGGCGATTTCCGGCAGTGTGGCCGAGCAATCGCGTATCAGCGCCCGGGCCCTGGCGAGGCGTCGGTCGATGAGGTAGCCATGGGGGCTCTTGCCTGTCGCGGCCTTGAACGCACGCATGAAGTAGCCCTCTGACAGCCCCAGCAGCTGCGCCATCGCCGGTACGGCCAATGGCTGATCGAGGCCTGCGTCGATGAATTCATCCAGCAAGCGCATCCGGCTGTCGGTGAGGGAACCTTGGGGCCTTGCCGACTTGGAGTTTTCCGCTGCCGCGCATTCGGCCAGTGCCAGGGCCCAAGCCTCCCAATCGTCGTCGATCGAGCCGTGCAGGAGCGCGCGACGCATGCGCTGCGCGAGCGCAATGGCCCAAGGGTCGATGCGATTGTTGAAGGGATGATCGCCCTCAAGCACGAATCCATCGGTGCGTATCAGGCGCAGGTATTCGCCGCCATGAGGTGACTGTGAATACACGTCGCACTGGGCCGGGACGAACGCCAGCCCGTTGGGCAGCGCATTGAAGGGCTGCACCCGGTCGCTGCCGATCGCATGCAAGCCGCGCTGGCTGTCGAACGCAAAACCGATCGCCGACTGGCTCGCGATGTAGCGCGCTGCATAGGCGCAGCCGGGGAGCAATTCGATCGCCCACGGCCCTGCTTCGATGCGACGGGTCGATTCAGTCTTGCGCGGCGGTTGTGGGCGGTTGCGATGGCTCATGGTGTTCATAGTAGTAAAGCGACGCCGGAAAAGTCAGGTCGGTTTTTTGAAAGCCGGGGCTCGGCGCCCCTGGCTAGACTGGACGAAATTCCAGGAGGCCATTCTCATGTACACACTGACGCTCGACGAGATTGAACAAGCGGCTCGGCAGGTCTATCAAGTCATGCCCGCCACCGCCCAGTACGCCTGGCCCTTGTTGGCGCAGCGGCTGGGATGCACGGTGTGGGTCAAGCACGAAAACCATACCCCCACCGGGGCTTTCAAGGTGCGTGGCGGCATTACCTTCATGCATTGGCTCAAGCGTGAGCACCCGCAAGCAAAGGGGATCGTCACCGCCACCCGTGGCAACCACGGCCAGAGCCTGGCGCTGTCGGCCAGCGCCTCGGGGCTGAAGGCGTTGATAGTGGTGCCGGAGGGTAACTCGATCGAAAAGAACAATGCCATGCGCGGCTTCGGCGGCGAAGTGATCGAATACGGCCGCGATTTCGATGAGGCCCGGGAGGAGGCGGCACGCCTGGCGCAAGCGCAGGAGCTGTTTCTCGTGCCGCCGTTTCATACCGAGCTGGTCAAGGGCGTCGCCACCTATGCCCTTGAGCTGTTCAAGGCTGTGCCCGACCTAGACACCGTCTACGTACCCATCGGCTGTGGCTCGGGGATTTGCGCAGTGATTGCCGCGCGCGATGCCCTGGGCTTGCAGACCCAGGTTGTAGGCGTGGTGTCTACCGAGGCAACGGCTGCAAAAATGTCATTTGAAACCGGAGAAATCTGCGAAACCGCTTCGGCCAACACCTTCGCCGACGGCCTTGCCGTGCGCAGGCCGATTCCCGAAGCCTTGGCCATCTACGGCGCCGCGGCGGCGCGGATCGTGGCGGTCAGTGACCAGGAGATTGCCGAGGCCATGCGCGTCTATTACACCGACACCCATAACCTCGCCGAAGGTGCCGGCGCCGCGGCTCTGGCGGGGCTGATCCAGGAGCGTGGGTTGATGGAGGGGAAGAAGGTCGGGGTGGTGCTGTCCGGGGGCAATGTCGACAGGGCGGTGTATGCCGATGTGATTGGCTGACAGCCAAAGGATGGCCGGCTCGAAGGGTAATGCTGTTCACTTAACAAAATGATCTATCCGTGGCGAGGGAGCTTGCTCCCGCTCGGCTGCGAAGCAGTCGCAAACCGGCGGATGCGGTGTGTCTGATACTACGTATTTGGCAGGTTTTGGGGCCGCTTCGCGGCCCAGCGGGAGCAAGCTCCCTCGCCACGGATTCCCCGATCGCCTTAAGTGAACAGCATTAGCCTCGAAGGGAGCCTTTTGTGACTCTATTCCGGAAAGGTCATGAGTTGTCAGCGACCTTTCGGGTGCGTAAGCTGCCCCCATGAACCAGCCATCCATTACCTCACCCAGCGCCCGCGGCCCCGTCGATCACGATATTCGCGATCAGATTGTCGCCGCCGCCAATGAACACTTCAGCCAGTACGGTTATGGCAAGACCACGGTTTCCGACCTGGCCAAGGCCATCGGTTTTTCCAAGGCGTACATCTATAAATTCTTCGATTCCAAGCAGGCGATCGGCGAGGCTATCTGCGCCAATTGCCTGTCGAAAATCGTTGCGGCCGTCGAAGCAGCCATCCAGGAAGAAGGGCTGTCGGCGACGGAGCGTTTTCGCCGGCTGGTCAAGACCGTGATCGCGACGGGCGTGGACCTGTTCTTCAATGAGCGCAAGCTCTACGACATCGCTGCGTTCTCGGCCTCGGAGCGCTGGCCCAGTTCACAAATCTACAACGAGCAGATCAAGAGCTTCGTGCTGCAGATCGTCCGGGAAGGTCGTGAGCTCGGCGAGTTTGAGCGCAAGACGCCACTGGACGAAACCGTCGAAGCCATTCACCTGGCGCTGCGGCCGTTCGTCAATCCGTTGCTGCTGCAGTACAACCTCGATTTCGTCGAGGAAGCGCCCACGCTCACTTCCAACCTGATCCTGCGCAGTCTTATGCCCTGAGCTAGAGGTTCACAGAAAAAGGGCTGGTGCGCAGCCCAGCGGGAGCAAGCTCCCTCGCCACGGGGGTGGTGAACTCCTCATGAATAGTCTTACCTGATATTGCCAATGGGTGACCCGTTCAAGGAGTGGTCACCGGGTTGCCACGGGCGTTTCCTCAGGTGGCTGCCAGCCACCGCCGAGCGCCCGAAAGGCCGCGACTGCCGCCCGTGCCGATTCCGTTCGCGCCTGCGCTCGGGTGTCGGACGTGCGCAGCAGGGTCTCGTCGGCATTGAGCACATCGATCAGGCTGGCGGTACCTTTCCGGTAGGCGATAAACGTCGATTGGCGAGCCTGGGTCAGCGACGTTTCCCCTTGAGCAAGGGTCGTCGCCTGGGCTTCGCGGTTCACCAGGGCGCTGAGGGCGTTTTCAACCTCCTCGGTGGCGCGCAACACCGACTGGCGATAAGCCGCCAGCGCTTCGGCTTCCTGGCCCTTGGCCTGTTCGATCTGAGCGTTGATGCGGGCGAAATCGAAGAGCCTCCAGCGCAGCCCCAGCACACCCGCCGACTGGCTGGCCCCGCCGCTGAAAAGATTGCCGCCGGACACCGCCGTGGCACTGCCGAGCAAGGCGCTGAGGGAGAACTTCGGATAATACTCGGCGACGGCCTCGCCGATGCGTGCGTTGGAGGCCGCCAGGCGGCGCTCGGCGACGATGAGGTCAGGTCGACGTCGAAGCAGGTCCGCAGGGGTTCCTGTCGTCGCCATCGATGGGGCGAGAGGAATATCGCCCACCTGAGCCAATTGCGGGCGATGGGTGCCAGGCGGCGTGCCGAGCATCACATCCAGCGCATTCATGGCCGCGTCCAACCCGGCCTGCAAAACCGGCACGGTGGCCTGCACCTCTGACAATTGTCCCTCGGTCTGGCGGACCTGATAGCTGGCGGCCAGGCCTTTGCTGTAGAGCAATTGGACTTTTTCCAGCAGGTCCTGCTGCGTCCTGACCTGGCGGTTCGCGATGTCGAGCCGGGTCTGTAGACCCCGCACGGTGATGTAGATGTCAGCGACCTGCGCTGCGACGGCCAGGCGCGTGGCGACGGCACCGGCCTCCGACGCCTGGTATTCGGCCAGCGCCGCCTCGCGCCCGCGGCGCAGGCCGCCGAAGGCATCTATCTCCCAGCCGGCACCGAGGTTGAGCTCGTAGAAGTTTCCGTATCGGTCGTAGCCGGGCGTCGAGTCCAGCACCTGGCCGAGCGGGGTCTCGACCGATTGGTATGAACGCGCGGCCTGGCCACTGATGTTGCCCGAGGGCAGCAAAGCGGCGTTGGCCGCGCCCAGGCCGGCCCGTGCCTGGGTGACGCGCGCCGACGCCTGCGCCAGGTCCAGGTTCTGTTCCAGGGCTTGTTGGATGAAGGCGGTGAGGGTGGGATCAGCGAAGCCTTCCCACCAGTTGACCAGCAGGGTCGGTGCGGCCGTGGAGCGCTGTTCGACCGCAGGCTGGCCCAGGTACCGGCTCGAAAGCGGCGCGGCGGCACGTTGGTAATCCGGGCCGACCGCGCAACCTGCCATGAGGCTGGCACTCACCAGAAGAGCAATGGGGCGCAGGGGAGGCATCGTATTTCCTTGAGTGGAGATTATTTGTGACCATACTAATTATTGGTCACTTAAAGTCAAATCATCTTGTTCGCAGCGGTTTTTATCTCGTCGTTTAGGCCAGAACGTACAGTGCTCAGAAGAAGGGCGTCCGATCAATTGGTGTTGTAGTGACGATTGACAGAAATGGTCACAAGCATTGAGAATGCGCCTTCCATCCTAGCGTTCAAGTAAGGGACCCTATGCTCCGGCGCCGACCTGTCACCATTGCCGCTTGCTTGTTGCCGCTCGTTCTGACGGCGTGCGGTGAGCCCTCCACCACCAAGGATCCGCGCACGCTGGCGCCGTTGGTGCGGGTGTCCGAGGTATCGGCGGCGTCCGATACCTCGCGCGCCTTCACCGGCGTGGTGACCGCCCGCGTCCAGAGCGATTTGGGTTTCCGGGTTTCCGGCAAGGTGCTCGAACGTCTGGTCGACACTGGCCAGACCGTCAAGCGGGGCCAGCCACTCATGCGCCTTGATCCCATCGATCTCGGCTTGCAGGCACGCGCGCAGCAGGAGGCCGTCGCCGCGGCCCGGGCCCGGGCCCGGCAGACCGCGGATGACGAGGCGCGGTATCGCGACCTGGTCGCTGCGGGCGCTATTTCCGCCTCGGGCTACGACCAGATCAAGGCCGCCGCCGACACCGCGAAAGCGCAACTCAGCGCCGCCCAGGCGCAGGCTGACGTAGCGCGCAATGCCTCCGGTTATGCGGTGCTGCTGGCCGACGCCGATGGCGTGGTGATGGAGACCCTGGCCGAGCCCGGACAAGTCGTCACCCCTGGCCAAATCGTCGTGCGACTGGCGCGTGCAGGCCAGCGCGAAGCCGCTGTGCAGTTGCCCGAGACCCTGCGGCCCGGCCCCGGCGCAACCGCGCAGGCGAGGCTTTATGGCAACGCCGCCGCGACGGTTAACGCCAAGCTCAGGTGGCTGTCGGATTCCGCCGATCGGGTGACACGCACCTTCGAGGCACGTTATGTGTTGGAGGGCGCGCTGGCCAATGCCCCGCTGGGTTCGACAGTGATGCTGCGCATCAGTCCGGGCACCCGGTCGGGGCAGGCGCTGCAAGTGCCGATCGCCGCGCTGCACGACTCGGGCAAAGGTGCCGGCGTCTGGGTGATCGCCGGTGAACCGGCAAAAGTTTCCTGGCGTCCGCTCCAGCTACTGGGCCTGAGCGACGACACTGCGCAAGTCTCGGGCGAGCTGAAAGTCGGCGAGCGGATCGTCGCACTGGGCGCGCATCTGCTACGCGAGGGTGAAGAGGTGAGGCTGGCTCAACCGGGCGATGTGAAGGTTGCGGAGAATCGTCCATGAGCTTCAATCTCTCGGCGCTCGCCGTTCGCGAGCGCTCGATCACGGTGTTCCTGTTGTTCCTGATTGCTGTCGCGGGTGTCCTGGCGTTCTTCCAGCTGGGCCGCGCGGAAGATCCGCCGTTCACCGTCAAGCAACTTACCGTCATCACCGCCTGGCCAGGGGCGACGGCCCAGGAGATGCAGGACCAGGTCGCCGAGCCGCTGGAAAAACGCCTGCAGGAATTGAAGTGGTACGACCGCACGGAAACCTATACGCGCCCGGGGCTCGCGTTCACCATGGTGTCGCTGGTCGACCGCACGCCGCCTTCCCAGGTTCAGGAGGAGTTCTACCAGGCGCGCAAGAAGCTCGCCGACGAAGCCATCAAGCTACCGGCCGGTGTCATCGGGCCGATGGTCAACGACGAGTTTTCCGACGTGACCTTTGCGCTGTTCGCCCTGAAAGCCAAAGGCGAGCCGCAGCGATTGCTGGTGCGTGACGCCGAGGCGTTGCGCCAACGGCTGCTGCACGTGCCGGGTGTAAAAAAGGTCAACATCATTGGCGAGCAGGCCGAACGGATTTTCGTGTCCTTTTCCCATGATCGGTTGGCGACCCTGGGGGTTTCGCCGCAGGAAATCTTTGCCGCCCTCAACGGCCAGAACATGCTCACGCCAGCAGGGTCGATCGAAACCGTCGGGCCGCAGGTCTTCCTGCGCCTGGACGGCGCCTTCGACAAGTTGCAGAAGATTCGCGATACACCGGTGGTGGTACAAGGTCGCTCGCTGAAGCTGTCGGACGTGGCGACCGTCGAGCGCGGCTACGAAGACCCGGCCACATTCCTGGTGCGCAACGGCGGCGAAGAAGCGCTGTTGCTGGGCGTGATCATGCGCGAGGGCTGGAACGGCCTCGACCTGGGCAAAGCGCTGGATGTGGAAACCAGCAATATCAATGCGGGCATGCCACTGGGCATGACGCTGACCAAGGTCACCGACCAATCGGTGAATATCGACTCGGCCGTCGGCGAGTTCATGGTCAAGTTCTTCGTCGCGCTGCTGGTGGTGATGCTTGTCTGCTTCCTGAGCATGGGCTGGCGCGTCGGGGTGGTGGTCGCAGCAGCGGTGCCGCTGACCCTGGCGGTGGTGTTCGTGGTCATGGCCGCCACCGGCAAGAACTTCGACCGCATTACCTTGGGGTCGCTGATCCTGGCGCTCGGGCTGCTGGTGGATGACGCCATCATCGCCATTGAAATGATGGTGGTGAAGATGGAGGAGGGCTACGACCGGATCAAGGCCTCCGCCTATGCCTGGAGCCACACGGCCGCGCCGATGCTTTCCGGCACCCTGGTGACCGCCATCGGCTTCATGCCCAATGGCTTCGCCCAATCGACCGCCGGCGAGTACACCAGCAACATGTTCTGGATCGTCGGCATTGCGCTGATCGCTTCCTGGGTGGTCGCGGTGGCGTTCACGCCGTACCTGGGTGTCAAGCTGCTGCCCGACATCAAGCAGGTCGAGGGTGGTCACGCGGCCATCTACAACACCCGCCATTACAACCGCTTCCGCCAGATACTGAGCCGTGTCATCGCACGCAAGTGGTGGGTGGCCGGGACGGTGATCGCAACGTTCTTCGTAGCGATTGTGGGCATGGGCCTGGTGAAGAAGCAGTTCTTCCCGACCTCGGACCGCCCAGAGGTGCTGGTGGAAGTGCAGATGCCTTATGGCACCTCCATCGAGCAGACCAGCGCCACCACCGCGAAGGTCGAAGCCTGGCTGCAACAGCAGGAAGAGGCGAAGATCGTCACCGCCTATATCGGTCAAGGCGCGCCGCGTTTCTACCTGGCGATGGCGCCGGAGCTCCCCGACCCGTCCTTCGCCAAGATCGTGGTCCTGACCGACAGCCAGGAGGCGCGCGAAGCCCTCAAGTTCCGTCTGCGTGAAGCGGTCGCCGAAGGGCTTGCCCCAGAGGCGCGGGTGCGGGTGACCCAGCTGGTGTTTGGCCCTTACTCGCCGTTCCCCGTGGCCTATCGGGTGATGGGGCCGGATCCGGCGAAACTGCGCGAGATCGCCAGCCAGGTTGAGGGCATCATGCAGGCAAGCCCACTGATGAGGACCGTCAACACCGATTGGGGGCCGCTGGCGCCGACGCTGCATTTCAACCTCGACCAGGACCGCTTGCAGGCGGTGGGGCTGACGTCCAGCGCAGTCGCCCAGCAACTGCAGTTCCTGCTCACGGGCGTGCCGATCACGGCGGTCCGCGAGGACATCCGCTCGGTGCAGGTGGTCGGCCGCGCTGCCGGCGATATCCGCCTCGACCCCGCAAAAATAGAGGGCTTTACCCTGGTGGGCGCGACGGGCCAGCGGATTCCGCTGTCCCAGGTGGGCGAAGTCGATGTGCGCATGGAGGACCCGATCCTGCGCCGACGTGATCGCACGCCGACCATGACCGTGCGCGGCGACATCGCCGAAGGCCTGCAACCTCCGGATGTCTCCAGCGCAATCATCAAGCAACTGCAACCGGTGATCGACAGATTGCCCAGCGGCTACCGTATCGAGCAGGCGGGCGCGATCGAGGAGTCGGGCAAGGCCGGTAAGGCCATCGTGCCGCTGGTGCCGATCATGGTCGCCATGACGCTGCTGATCATCATCCTGCAAGTGCGTTCGGTCTCGGCGATGATCATGGTCTTCCTTACCGCACCGCTGGGCTTGATTGGCGTGGTGCCGACGCTGCTGATCTTCAATCAGCCGTTCGGCATCAATGCGCTGGTCGGGCTGATCGCGCTGTCGGGCATCCTGATGCGCAATACGTTGATCCTGATCGGGCAGATCCATCACAACGCCAATGAAGGCCTCGATCCGTTCCACGCGGTGATCGAAGCCACGGTGCAGCGAGCCAGGCCGGTGCTGCTCACGGCGCTGGCGGCGATCCTGGCGTTCATTCCGCTGACCCATTCGGTGTTCTGGGGAACGCTGGCCTACACCCTGATCGGTGGCACGTTCGTCGGCACCATCATGACGCTGGTATTCCTGCCGGCGATGTATTCCATCTGGTTCAAGATCCGTCCCGAGACGAAGAGGGCAGCATGAAAAATCACCAAGGTCTGAAACGAATCGTCGTCACCGGTGTGGGCATGGTCGGGCCGCTGGGTTGCGTCGTGGATGAGGTGTGGCAGCGATTGCTGGCCGGGCATTCCGGCATTCGCAATCTGTCCGCCGACGTCACCGAAGGCACCGGCGTCGCGGTGGGTGGGCAAGTGCCGACCCTTGAAGAGGACGGCATTGCCGGTTACGACCCGGAGCGCCTCATCGCGCCCAAGGATCGCAAGAAGATGGACCGCTTCATCGAGTTCGCCCTGGTGGCGGCTCACGAAGCCCTGGAGCAGGCCGGCTGGCATCCCGTCGAGGCCATCGATCAGGAGCGGACCGCCACGATCATTTCCTCGGGCGTGGGTGGTTTCGCCACGATTGCCGATGCCGTGCGCACCACGGACAGTCGTGGCCCGCGTCGTCTGTCGCCGTTCACCGCGCCGGCTTTCCTGGCCAACATGGCGGCCGGGCAGGTGTCGATCCGGCATGCGTTCAAAGGGCCGCTGGGCGCACCCGTCACGGCTTGCGCCGCCGGCGTACAGGCCATCGGCGACGCGGCCAGGCTGATCAGGAGTGGCGAGGCGGACATTGCCATCTGCGGTGGTACCGAGGCGGCGATAGACCGCGTGACACTGGGCTGTTTCGCGGCAGCTCGCGCGCTGTCTACCGGGTTCGCCGAGCGCCCGCAAGAGGCCTCGCGGCCGTTTGATCGTGATCGCGACGGTTTTGTCATGGCCGAAGGCGCCGGTTTGCTGGTGATCGAGTCGCTGGAGCATGCGTTGGCACGTGGCGCCAAGCCCCTGGCTGAGCTGGTCGGTTATGGCACCAGTGCCGATGCCTATCACCTGACCGCAGGGCCGGAGGACGGCAACGGTGCTCGCCGCGCCATGGAGCAAGCCTTGCGCCAAGCCGGTATCAGCCCCGCCGAGGTGCAGCACATCAATGCTCACGCGACCTCCACTCAGGTTGGCGACGCAGGTGAGCTGGCAGCGATTCGCGCGGTGTTCGGCGTGGACTCCGGTGTGGCGATCACCTCGACAAAATCCGCCACCGGGCATCTGTTGGGCGCCGCCGGAGGCATCGAAGCCATTTTCACCGTGCTCGCGCTTCGTGATCAGATCGTGCCGCCGACGCTGAACCTGCTTCATCCGGATGAGGCAGCCAGCGGGCTCGATCTGGTTGGGCTGACGTCGCGGAAGATGCCGATCACCCACGCCCTGTCGAATGGGTTCGGCTTTGGTGGCGTCAACGCCAGCGTGCTGTTCCGTCGCTGGGAAGACTGACGTCGGCTCAGCGGCGCAAGAAGAACAGCAGCAGCGCGATCAGGCAGGTCAGCGCCTGGATCGCGCCCAGCGTGGTGATGGGCGAAAAGCTCAATACGGGCCAGCCAAGTGGTCAGCGCCGCCGCGCCCATGGACAAGAATCCCAGCAACGCCGAGGCCATGCCGGCCTCCTTGCCGAAAGGCCCCATGGTGATGGCGGTGCCCAGCGGGTTCGCCAGGCCCATGCCCCAGAGAAACGTCACCATCGAGACGGCATACCAGCCCAGGCCTGGGTCAGCCGGCCCGACCACGAGCAGGCCACCGCCGAGCATGGCGCAGGCAATGCCCAGCAAGGCGATGGTGCGCGTGCCGTAGCGGTGCGCCAGGCGCGGGGCTGCCATGCCGGCGGCGAACACGACGAACACCGTCGAGGCGAAATACAGGCCGGCTTGCACTGACGTCAGGCCGATGCCTTTCATCAGGATCGCCGGGGCGGCCGCGAAAGAAGCGAACAAGCCGCTCAGCAGCAGGCTCATCGACAGGGCGGGGAGGATAAAGCGCTTGTCCGCCATCAGCCTTGCGTAAGCGCGCACGACGCTGCCGGTGGAGTGCGGCGCCCGGCGATTGGCGGGATGGGTTTCACCAAGATCACGAACATAAAAAAACGCCAGCACCACGGCGGCCAATCCCACCAGGATGAAGATGGCGCGCCAGCCGAGCGTGACGGTCAGGAGGCTGCCGGCCAGCGGTGAAAAACCCGGCGCGGCGGCGGTGGCGACCATCGTCAACGACAGGGCGCGGGCCAACGTCTCGCCTTCGAACAGATCCCGAGCGATGGCGCGCGACAGCACCGAGGCAGCGCACACGCCCAATGCCTGGACGATGCGCCCGGCGATCATGACATCGAGCGTGGTGGCGAGCCCTGCGATGACGGTCCCGACCATGAACACCGACAATCCGCCCAGCACCAGCTTCTTGCGCCCATAACGATCGGCCAGCGGCCCGACCACCAACTGGCCCAGGGCAAAGGTGACGAAGTAGCTGGAGAGCGTCAGGCCCAGTTCGCGGGCGGTCACGCCCAAGTCATCGCCAATGACCGGGAACGCGGGGAGGATGATGTTGGTGGAGAGCATGCCGATCGCCGCGAGGCCTGCGAGCAGGGCCACGACTCGACCGGTCAGGGCTGGACGCGATGCCTCTGGCTGCGCTTGCGCAATCGCTGATGCACTTCCAGTTTCCATGGATCAACCCTCTTGGCCGGTTATTGTCTGTCTTATGATGATCGTAATATGACGATCGACATCTGATGCGTCAAGTCAAAAGAGAGTTCAGAGTGGCGGGTGCGATGAAGGGGGGGCAGCGGGCTTGAAAAGGTTTTCGTTCAGCGCGAAATGGCTCGGTCGGCGCTTGTCGGCGCCGACCGAGCCAGGGGTTTTACCAGCGGAAGTTGACGGAGGTCACCAGCTCGCGCTCGTCGCCGTAGCGGCAGATGGCTGCTTCGCAGTAAACGTATTTCTTGTTTGTCACGTTGTTCGCATTGAGGGAGACGTCCCAGTTCTTGTCGATCTGGTAGCTGGCCATGGCATCGAACAGGGTGTAGGCGGGCAATTGTGAATCGATGCCCGACGCCTGTGTGGTGCCTTTGTAGCGCGCGCCGCCGCCCACCTTCAGCTGTGGCACGCCGAAGAGCGCGAAGTTGTAGTCAGCCCACAGCGCGGCCTGGTGGTAAGGCGTATCTTCGCTGCGCTGGCCGACTTCGCTCTGGATTACGCTTTTGGTGATGCGTGAATCGGTGTAGGCATACGTCGCGATGACTGTCAGTTGAGGCGTGACGTCGCTCTTGGCTTCCAGTTCGAGGCCACGGGAGCGCTGTTCGCCGATCTGCTGCGGGTTGTTACCGGCGAGGTCGCGCTTGACGACGTTTTCCTGGGTCAGCTCATAAACCGCTGCGCTCAACAGCGTATTGCTGCCAGGAGGCTGGTAGCGGATACCGATTTCATACTGCTTGCCTTCGGTCGGCTCGAACGTCTGGCCAGGAGCATCGGCAACCGCTACCGGGAAGAACGATTCGCTGTAGCTGATGTAAGGGGCCAAGCCGTTATCGGCCTCGTACACCAAGCCGGCGCGCCAGGTGGTGGATTCGTCGTCCTGGCTCAGCTTCTGGCCGGTGGCGAAGCCTTCCTGGTCCTGGTCGGCCCAGTCATGGCGACCGCCCAACAGCAGCAGCCAGTGATCATCGAACTTGATCTGGTCTTGCAGGTAGATGCCGGTCTGGAAGGTATCGATCTGCGAACCACGGTCACGGTTCCGGCGCTTGTCTACAACAACTGGCTGGCCGTAGTTGTAGTCACCGATATTGATCGATGTCGAGTTGGCGCGGAAATTGTGCGAGTCATACGACGCATCATAAGTATCCGCGCCGACGAGGAAGGTGTTTTCAATACCGCCAATGTTCCAGCGCGTCTCGATGTTGGTGTCGCTGGCCAGTGCCCGGGAACGCTCGCGCCGGTCACTGTACTGACGACGAAGGACGCCGGTATTGGCTGCTCCGTTGATGGCTGCCGTGCTGGTCTGTGCCTGCATGTATTTCCACTTCACATCCGCTTCGTAGTAACGGAGTTTGTTGCTGATACGGGTGTGCTCATCGAAGCGGTGTTCGAACTCATAACCGATGGCGGACATCTCGCCATTCATGTCGTCGTAATCGGGCTCGCCGATGAAATCGTGGCGGCCGATGGTGACCGGCCCGTTGCCCACGCCCTTGACCAATTGATAGGGCAGCGGGGCGGAGAAACGGGTGTCGCTCTTCTGATAGAACGAGAGCAGGGTCAGCGACGTATCTTCATTGGGGCGCCAGGTCAGGGCCGGGGCGATGTAGAGCTTGTCGTCGTTGATGTAGTCCTGCTGGGTGTCGCTGTCGCGCTTGAGCATGGTCAAGCGGTAGCTGAGGACTTCGCTGTCGCCGAGCGGCCCGCTGAAGTCGGCGGTCAGTTGTTTGCGGTCATGGTTGCCGTATTGCATGCCCAGCTCGTGCTGTGGGGTTTCGGTCGGGCGTTTGCTCACGCCGTTGACGAAGCCACCGGGCGACAGTTGGCCGTACAACACCGAAGCCGCGCCGCGCACGACCTCCACGCGTTCCAGACCATAGGGTTCCTGCACACCGTCGTAAGAGTTGTACTGCAAGCGCATGCCGTCGCGTAGCGAACCGCCCGTGGCGGATTCGACGTCGAATCCGCGCATGCGGAACCGGTCGGAGGTGCGGTTGAAGCTGCTTGGCTGGCTGGTGAAACCCGGGGTATAGCTCAGGGCATCTGCCAGAGTGTCGGACTTGCGATCACGCATTTCATCGGCGGTCACCACGGAAACCGATTGCGGCGTTTCGGTGATGGCTGCGTTGGATTTGGTGGCGCTGCCGTTACGCAAGGCGACTTTGCCGGCCAGCGGCGCCGTCGGGTTTTCCACCGCGGCGGCGTTGATGTTGATTTCGCCGAGTTGAAGAGGGGCCTTGTCGGCGGCCTCTTCTTGAGCGGCCATCGCCTGTGCTGAAAAAATGCTCCCCAAAGCCAGTGCCAGCGTGCTCAGGTGAAACGCAGGATGACGCGAGACGTAACGTTTTTCGGTGCCAACTATTGTTTTTCTGACGAGCATCGAGGAAGTCCTTGGGGTTGTTTTTGTCTTCGCAGGCCTGCTGTCCCGGTCCAGCGGCATCGGGCAGACGAACGAGGTTAGTGTCTACTGGCCATAATCTGACTGTGAATGATAAGGGTTTGCATTAATATTGTCAGGCTTATAGCGAAATTATTTTGGTTTCGACATATTCTGTGCCCCACTTTTTTGGCCCTTGGTGGATTTCCCTGTGTTGTCAGGGGGAAATGATCCGGGAGGATCTGTACGATGGACGAAACGATCAGGCCCTCTAGGGCGTTGGAGGGACGGTCATGCTGAAAGCCAGCAACGTGCGGCTGAGCTATGGCGAGCAACAGATTCTCAACGGTGTCAGCCTGGATATTCCCGAAGGTTGTTTCACCGCGTTGATCGGGGCCAACGGCTGCGGCAAGACCACGCTGCTTAATGTACTGGCGCATATGTTGCGGCCGAGCGCGGGTGACGTGCACCTGGGCGGAAAATCGTTGGGACAGTATTCTCGCCGCGCATTGGCGCAACGAATGGCGTTGTTGCCCCAGCGCACCACGTCGCCGGCCGGCATGAGCGTGCGGGAGCTGGTGATGCAGGGGCGCTTCCCCTGGCAGAGCTGGTGGCGCCAATGGTCCGACCAGGACCAGCAGGCGATTGATCGCGCCATCGACCTGGCGGGTATCGGGCCTTTGCTGGATCGCTCGCTGGCCACCCTGTCGGGCGGGCAGTTGCAGCGCTGCTGGATTGCCATGACCCTGGCCCAGGACACTCCGGTGATCCTGCTGGACGAACCGACGACCTTTCTCGACATCGCGCACCAGATCACATTGCTCGAATTGCTGGTGGATCTGCGTGAGCAAGGCAAGACCATCGTGGCGGTGCTGCACGACCTCAACCAGGCCGCGCGTTACGCCGATCACCTGGTGATGATGCGCGAGGGTCGGTTGCTGGCCCAGGGCGCGCCTGCCGAGGTGTTCACCCGGGAAAACCTCAAGGCGGTCTTTGACCTGGACGCGCACATCATTACCGACCCTTATTCCGGCGATCCGTTATGTGTCCCGCAAACCACCCGTAGCCAGCCGTCGGCTGTGCGGGAGGCGATGTGATCCACGGTTTGCGCTTGCCGGTGTGGCTGGGCCTGCTGATTGCGATTGCCCTGGCCGCGCTGCTGCATCTGGCGGTGGGCGCCAAGAGCATCCCCTGGAGCGAGGCGTGGCAGGCCTTGGTCGCCTATTCGCCAGACAGCCCCGACCAGAGCGTCATTCGTGGCAGCCGCCTGCCACGCCTGCTGGTGGCCATGCTGGTGGGCGCGAGTCTCGGTCTGGCCGGTGCGATCATGCAGGCGGTGGGCGACAACCCATTGGCCGACCCGGGGATCCTCGGCATCAACAGCGGCGCGGCATTGTTCGTCGTGTTCGGCTTGCTGGTGCTACCGGGCCACGATCTGTCGATGATCCCGCTGTTTGCTTTCAGCGGCGCCCTGGTCGCCGCCGTTGGTGTTCTGCTGCTGGCGGGCAGGGGCCACAACCCGATTCGACTGACGTTGTCCGGGGCGATGATCGCGGCGTTGTTCAGTGCTATCACTTCGATTTTACTGTTGCTTGATCAGCAGGGGCTGGACAGCCTGCGGCGCTGGCTCACCGGCTCGATCGGGGTGACCGGAGGCTCGATGCAGGCGTGGGTCTGGCCGTATGCCGTGTTGGGCATGTTCCTCTGCCTGGTCAACGTCCGCGCGTTGAACGCGCATCGGCTGGGTCCGCAGGCCGCCGCCGGCATGGGCGTCAACCTGTTGAAGATGCGTCTGTTCGGCCTGGCTTCGGTGGTTCTGCTGTCAGGCTGCGCCGTGGCCCTGGCGGGGCCGATCGGTTTTGTCGGGCTGGTGGTGCCTCACACCGCGCGCCTGTTGTTCGGCGATGACTACCGTCGGTTGCTGCTGGCCGCGCCCTTGCTTGGCGCACTGCTGCTGATCCTGGCGGACATCGCCGCGAGGACCGTGGTGCGTCCCTTCGAGCTCAATACCGGGATCGTCACGGCGCTGATCGGCGGGCCGATCTTCGTGGTTCTGGTGTTGAGGAAAGTCCGATGATGCGCTTGGGGCTGACCCTGCCCAGAATGCTGCCGTTGCTGCCCTGGGTGGCCCGGCCGATCGACCTGATTTCGGTGCTGGTGTTGCTGCTTGCCTTGGTTGCGTTGGCCCTGTACGCACTGACGGTCGGCAGTTATTCACTGGATGTTGCCCAGGCCTGGCAAGCGCTGGCAGCCCCTGACCAGGCCAACCCGACGACGCGTAATCTGCTGTGGGAGTTGCGCCTGCCGCGGGTCTTGCTGGCGATCCTCGCCGGGGCGGCGATGTCGCTGGCCGGCCTGTTGATGCAATCGTTGACGCGCAATCCCCTGGCGGCGCCGGGCCTGGTAGGCGTGGAGTCGGGCGCCAGCGTCACCATGTTGTTGATCATCGTGCTCTGGCCCACGCTGCTGCCGCTGGAGCTGTATCCGTTGGCGGCACTGACCGGTGGGCTGGCCGTGGCGTTCTTCGTCGCGTTGCTGTCGTGGCGCCAGGGCATCTCGCCGCTGCGCCTGATCCTCGTCGGCGTCGGGCTGACCGCCATGCTCAGTGCGGTTGCCGACCTGCTCATCACATACGGCAATATCGACCAGGTGGAGTCAGCCTTGATGTGGCTGGGCGGCAGCTTGCATCGGGCCGGCTGGGCCCAGGTCCATAGTCTCGCCGCCTGGTTGCTGCTGGCGGGGGCGCCGCTGCTGTTTTTTCATCGCCAGTTGAACCTGTTGCAGTTGGGTGAAAAAGTCGCCCTCAGCCGAGGCCTGAATGTGACGGGTGTCATGGCCTTCCTGTTGCTTTGCAGCGTCATGCTGACGGCGGCAGCGGTGGCGAATGTCGGCACCATGACCTTTGTCGGCCTGGTGGCCCCGCACCTGGCGCGCCAACTGGCGGGTGATCGCCACGGCGCCCTGATGCCTTTATCCGCGTTGACGGGGGCGCTGCTGGTGCTGGCGGGCGACACACTGGGGCGGGGGCTTTTCCCACCGTTGCAGTTACCGGCAGGGCTGGTGGTCGCGATCATCGGGGCGCCTTATCTGATCGTCTTGTTGGCGCGTCAACGGAGTCGCTGAGAACACAGCGACGCTCATATTGAAGTTATCTGGAGGCAAGCGCGTGCGGGGAAGGGTGAAGGGAGTATTCCAAGGGTTGCTCGGCATGCTGTGTGTGTCGTTGGCATTGCTGTCCATGCCTGCTGGCGCGGCTGAAACCAAGGTGTTCGAGAACAGTTTCGGCCGGGTTGAAGTGCCCGTTTCGCCGCGTTGCATCGTGTCTTTGCATGATTTCAGCCTGACCACCCAGTTGCTGGAGTTGGGTATCAAGCCCTGCGGCTCGACAGGGCGCAAAAAGCTGTTTTCGGATGTGCTGTTTCGTGGCGCGCAGGAGCGCTTCGATGTGGCGGGCATTCAATACATCGGCTCGCACCAGTCGCCTGACCTCGAAGCCATTGCGGCGTTGAAGCCTGACCTGATCATCGGCCTGTCCTATCACGCCGACCTCAAGGACAAGCTCAGCAAGATCGCCCCGGTCGTTCTGTTGCCGTCGCGAGAGAGCGATATCAAGACCTACGCCAAGGAACTCGCCGACCTGGTCGGCAAGCAACAGCGCTATGAAGAAATGCTTCGCGAATACCAATGGGTGGTCAGCGAGTTCAAGAAGCGCGTCAAGGACCCTGCGCGCATCACTGTCACCACGCTGGAAGTCTATACCGATGGTTTCCAGTTGATCGGCCGTGGCGGGATGGATGACGTTATCGCTGATTTCGGGCTGGGGCGTGTCGCCGCGTATCGTGAGGCGCGGCAGAATGTGCCCTACAGCCTGGAGCGAATCGGTGACTTCGACAGTGATTTCATTATCGACACCTATGAGGAGCTGCTCGATTCGGAAACCAGCACCGCAGCTTTCCGCCAGTCCCCTCAATGGCGGAACCTGTTCGCCGTGAAGAACCGTCAGTTTCTCTACCTGAACCGCAGTCGTTATGCCGATACGATGCAAGGCCTGCTGGGGTCCGCTTACCTGCTGATGTCCCATATCGCTGAGCGCGAGAGTGTGCTCCAGGGCAAGTGAATCGTAGCAGCTGTCATACTATCGTCATTAATGACAATCATTCTCTATTGCGGTTGTTACTCGTTTGTATTAGTTTGTGCTCTCGAAAAATACGCTCATCGGAATGGCGAGGGATTACAAATGGAAACTGGTTTGGCGCGTGCACAGGTTCAATCCATGGAAGGCGTACCGGGCAACGAGCAGACCTTGCCGTTCATTTTCGAAGCGCCCGCCACGGGGGCTCGCTGGCAGGATAGCCGAGCGCAGATCCTGCAGGCAGTCGAGGCCGAGTTGCCGCATGTCGGCGGCATCCTGTTCCGCGGGTTTGCCTTCAACGGGGAAGCTGATTTCGAGGAGTTTGCCCGCGGTTTTGGCCATGAGCTGCTGACCTACGACTACGCCTCCACGCCGCGCACCAAGCTCAATAACCGCGTATACACCTCCACTGAATACCCTGCCCACCAGGTCATCCCGCTGCATAACGAGCAGTCCTATTCGCTCAATTGGCCGATGAAGATCTGGTTCCACTGCGTACAGGCTTCTCCTGTGGGTGGTGAAACCCCGATCGCCGATAGCCGCAGCGTCTACCAGCAACTCGATCCGGCGATCCGCCAGCGCTTCGCCGAGAAACGCCTGATGTACGTGCGCAACTACGGCAACGGCCTCGACTTGCCCTGGCAGCAG
Organism: Pseudomonas sp. R1-15; assembly: GCF_051132085.1. NCBI lineage: Bacteria > Pseudomonadati > Pseudomonadota > Gammaproteobacteria > Pseudomonadales > Pseudomonadaceae > Pseudomonas > Pseudomonas sp. R1-15. The sequence continues at coordinate 2,602,796 of NZ_CP071660.1, forward strand.
GCGTTCAGCACCGAAGATCGCTCGCAGGTGGAACAATTCTGTCGCGCCAACCACATCCAGTTCCAATGGACGGACGACGGCGAGCTGTCCACGCGCCAGGTCTGCCAGGCCGTGGCCCAGCATCCGGTGACCGGGGAGTGGGTATGGTTCAACCAGGCGCATCTGTTTCATATCTCCAATCTCGCTGCGCCGGTACGCGAGACGCTGATTTCCATCGTTGGCGAAGAGGGTGTGCCACGTAATGTTTTCTACGGGGACGGTTCACCCATCGAGCTGGAAGCCCTGGAGCATGTGCGCGGCGTACTGCAGCGCTGCCAGGTGACTTTCCCCTGGCAGGCGGGCGACGTGCTGATGCTCGACAACATGCTGGTGGCTCACGGCCGCTCGACATTCCAGGGCGCGCGAAAGGTCGTGGTCGCCATGGCCGAGCCTGCTTCGGCGGGTTGAGCCCGACGCTCTTGCATTAAGCCGCCGCATTGGGTGGCTTATTCCAAACAAGCAAAATGAAGGACATCAAATGCTCGATCGCCTGATGCATCGCTGCTGGCTGCGTGGAATTCGCCTATCGGAAGCCGAAGGTCAACTGGACATCGTGCCCGGGTCGCAAGGTGCTTTGACGGATGAACTTGAAGCTGAGCTCCGTTCGCGAGAGCACGAAGTGTTGCAATGGCTGGCCCTGCATCCCGATTATCTTGATGCGCGGCCACTGACCGACAATGAGCAGGCTCTCTGGTTTCTACAGCGACTGGAACCCGACAGTTGTGCCTATAACCTTGCTTACGCAGGACGAATCAAGGCGCAGTTCGTAACGGAGGACTTGCCTCGGCGCCTACAAGACGCCTGGGCCGCGATTCAGCGGCGTTACCCGGTGTTGAGCACGGCCTACGGTGAACGCAACGGCGACCTGGTGCAGTGGAGTCGTAGCGAAAATATCCAGCCGTTGCAGTGGGTTGCCTTGCAGGCGGCGGACACCGATACCTTGCAGCAACGCATTGCCGAACTGGCCGACCGGCCTTTCAATCTCCAGGCCGGTGAAGTTAGCCGAGGTGTGGTGCTGAGCAACGCCCGGGACGGTCATACCGAGCTCACGCTGCTGCTGGTGATCCATCACATCGCTGCCGATCCGGCCACGTTCCATATCGTGCTCAACGAGCTGTTCGCACAGGTCGATGGTCAGCCGTTGCCTGCAATCAATCCTGATGCCTATCGCAACTACAACAGTGAGCTGCACGTGCGTAGCGAGGCGACCGAAGATGCGGAGCTGGCATGGTGGCAGGCACAACTGAGCGAAGCTCCAACGCTGGAGTTGCCGACGGATTTCGCCTTTGGCGGTAACCGCTCATTCGAAGGGATGGAGCTGCCGGTTCGCTTCGATCCCGCCACCACGGCGAGGGCGAGGGCCCGGGCCCGTGAATGGGGCGTGACGCCTTACGTCTGGTGGTTCTCGCTGTTTCAACAGTTTCTCGGGGTGTTGTCCGGGCAAGACGATTTTGTGCTGGGTACGGCCGGCGGTCTGCGCTTGCGACGCGAACACCTCAATTTGCCGGGCTATCTGGTCAACTCGCTGCCGGTTCGCTGTCGCTTGCAGCCAGACCTTTCAAGTCGAGACTGGGCCCGTGAGGTAGACGCCACCGTCAAGCAGGCCCTCGCGCACCGACACTACCCGTTCTCGCGCCTGGTCAAGCAGTTGAACCTTGAGCGTCAGGCGGGCAAGGCGCCGCTGTTCCAGCACATGTTCACGCTCAACAAGGAACGTGCCGCGCCTTTTCACCAGTACGTGGACCCGGTGTTGTCGGAACAGCGTGGAGCGGCCCATGAACTGAACATGGTTGTGGTGGATGAGGAGGAGGGTTTCCTCTGTCGGTGGCGTTACAGCAAGGCTTTGTACCGTCACGAAACAGTCCAGGGTTATTGCGACCAGTTCGTTGCATTGGTCCACGCGGTCATCGACCAGCCGGACGTACCTTTTGCCCAGCTCGACTGGCTACCGTCCGTGCAACGATCGATCCTCAGTGGCGAGGACCTACCGGTCCCGGTCAGCAACGCCTGGCAGGCGTTCGCCCAGCAGTGCGCCCACAAGTCTGAGTCGATTGCCCTGCAAGACGAACAAGGCACATTGAGCTATGCCGAGCTGGGCCGAGCGGTGGTTGCCCGTGGCGAGCGCTTGCAGACAGGCGCGAACCTGGAGGGTGCTCGCATCGCCTTGTGCCTGCCCCGCAGCCGCGAGCTGGTGATGCACATGCTCGCGGCCTGGCAGTGCGGCGCCACCTACCTGGCCCTCGATCCGCAGTGGCCACAGTCGCGTTTGCAGGACATCTGCGAGGATGCCACGCCCCGGGTCTGGGTGGGCGAGGGCCAGCGTCCCGAATGGCTGCCTGAACCGGTACGGTGGCTGTCGTTGCCAACCGCGTTGTTGGCCAGCGAATCGCCATTGCGCGCAGCCGTGGCCGCAGACCTGCCGGCTTACGTCGTCTATACCTCCGGCTCCACCGGACGGCCGAAGGGCGTGGCGGTCAGCCAGGCCAACCTGATTCATTACGTAACCGGGTGCATTGAACGCCTGGACCTGTCCGCCGATGCCAGCCTTGCAAGCCTGGCCAGTTGCGCCACCGACCTGGGGCACACGGCGTTGTTCGGTGCACTGCTCAGTGGTCGGCGCCTGCGCCTGCTGGCCGAGGAGCTGGCTTTCGATGCCGAGGAGCTGGCTGCGGTGCTTGAGCGCGAGCCCGTGGACCTGCTGAAAATCGTGCCGTCGCACCTCAACGCCTTGCTGGTCGCCAATGATCCGCAGCGCTTGTTGCCGCGCCAGTGCCTGGTGACCGGCGGCGAGGCCCTGGGCCAGGCACTGGTTTCACGCTTGCGCGCCTTGCAGCCGGACTTGCGCATCGTCAACCACTACGGCCCCAGCGAAACCACCGTCGGGGTGTTGACCCATGAGGTCGATACCCGCGGCGCAGCGCCGCTGGGTCGACCCCTGCCGAATGTCCAGGTCAGCGTGCGTTCGCCCGCCGGCGCACTCTTGCCGACAGGCGTCAGTGGCGAGCTGTACGTCCAGGGGGCGACCGTTGCGCTGGGCTACCTCAGCGCGACCGACGCAGACCGGGCCCGCTTTGGCCGGCACGGCTATCGCACCGGCGATCGGGTTCGAATCAATCATCAAGGGCAGGTGGAGTTTCTCGGTCGGCTCGATGAGCAGGTGAAGATCCGCGGTTACCGGGTAGAACCGGCCGAAGTCGCGGCTCGATTGCGCGCGATGCCGCAGGTCGGCGATGTGCAGGTGCTGAACAGCCCTTCGCCGTTGACCGGCAATCGCCTGGTAGCTTTTCTGGTCGCGCCAGCTGCCGCGCTGCCCGACATTCAAGCTGCCCTGCAAGCGCAACTGCCGGACTACATGCAACCGGCCCAATGGCATTGTCTCGAGGGTTTCGCCTTGCTGCCCAACGGCAAGGTCGATCGCCAGGCATTGCTGCGATGGGACGAGCAGGCGCCGGCCCAGGCGCCGGCGAAGACATCGCTCGATCAGCCGTTGGACGCGGTTGAAAGCGCATTGCTGGACATCTGGCGCGGGCTGCTCGGCAATTCCGACCTGGGGCCCGATGACAACTTCTTTGCCTTGGGCGGCGACTCAATCCTCGGCTTGCAGATCATTGCCCTGGCGCGCCAGCAGAACATCCTGATGACGCCCAAGCAGCTGTTCGCCGAACAGACCGTGCGCGCCTTGGCGCGAGTGGTGCAGACACCGCAGCGCAGTCTCGAACAGCGCTTGCTCGACATCGCTCGGGAGATGCTCAATAACCCGGAGCTGCGGGTCGATGACAACTTCTTCAGCGTTGGTGGCGACTCGATCCTGAGTTTACAGATTATCGCCCGCGCCAAGCAGCAGGGCCTGCAGCTCAAGCCCAAGCAGATTTTCGAGTTCCCGACCGTACGCGGCTGGGCCGAACACGTGGTTGACCTTGGCGCGGCGAAGGAGGGTGCCAAGCCTTCCGAGCTCGAGCCCACTGCGGCATTTGCCCTGACGCCGATCCAGCAATGGTTTTTCGCCCAGGAGCAAAACCAGCCCGGGTATTGGAACCAGTCGTTGCTGCTGGCGTTGGACCAGCCATTGGAACCGGCGCGGTTTACCCAGGCCGTGGGCGCGCTGTTGCAGCGTCACGCCAGCTTGCGCCTGGTCTTCGAAGCCTCGGCGCAGGGCTGGCAACAACGTTACCAGGCGTTCTCTCAATCCCAGGTCAACGGGTTGTTCCATGTCGAGGAGCAACCCCTGAGCGAAGCGCTGTTGCAGCAGTGGCAGCAAGGCTTCGATCTGGCAACGGCGCCGTTGATTCGCTGGGTGTATTTCTCCCAGAGCCGGGAGCTGCTGTGCACGGCGCATCACTTGCTCGTCGATGCAGTGTCGTGGCAGGTGCTGCTCGAGGAGCTGGAAAGTCTCTACCTGCAACCGGACCTGGCGTTGCCGGCCGTCTCGGCGGGTTTCCATGCGTGGAGCGAGGCCCTGCAGCAGCACCGCCGCGAGCCGGCCTTGCTGGCCCAGGTTGATTACTGGCACGAACAACTGCGTGCAGAGGGCGTTGTCCCCGAACAGGCGAATACCTACGGCGCAAGCCGCACGCTGGACACGCAACTCTCATCGGAGCAGACGCAGTTGTTGCTGGGCGACTGCCACGCCGCCTACGGCACCCAGGTCCAGGATTTGCTGGTGGCGGCTTTGGCCGGCGTCGTCGGCCAGTGGCAGGGTCGCGAGCGCGTCACCCTTGAGCTGGAAAGCCATGGCCGCAGCGGCTGGGAGCAGGCCCCCGATTTGTCCCGCTCGATCGGTTGGCACACCAGCCGCTATCCACTGGCGGTCGACACTTCCTGGGATCTGGAGCCCTCGATCATCGCGGCCAAGGAAGCCCTGCGCCGCGTACCCGAGCAAGGCATCGGCTACGGTCTGTTGCGCCAGGATCCGGCGCACGGCCTGGCTGCGGCCTCGCTGTTGACGTTCAACTACCTGGGGCGGGTCGACCAATGGATCGGCGCTTCACGCCTCTGGCGCCTGGCGCGGCCGGTGTGTCCAGGCATGCGCGCCGGGAGCACGCGTCGCACGCATTGGCTGGACGTGACGGCGCTGATCAACGAAGGGCAGTTGCATGTGGAGTGGCGTTATGCGCCGCAGGTCCATGACCCGGCGCTGGTGGGCGAGTTGGCGCGGCAGTTCCAGCAGCGCCTTACAGCCTTGCTGGAGCATTGCCAGGCGCCCTCGGTTGGCCGCGCCACGGCTTCGGATTTCGCCGACTCCGGCTTGTCCGACGATGAATTCCTGGGGCTGCTCGAACAACTCGAACAGTGAAACCTCTGCGTCCCCAAACATTACAGGTTCGGATACCGTCAGCATGAACGACAAGGTCAAAGCTCTTTCGCGCAACATCGAAGCTATTTACCCGCTGGCTCCCATGCAGCAAGGATTGCTGTTCCACAGCCTGATGCACCCGGGCAAGGGCATGTATCTGCTGCAATACCGGCACGTCATGGTCATGCCGAACCTCGACCTGGCGGCGTTCCGCCAGGCTTGGGCGCAAGTGGTGGAACGCCATGAACTGCTGCGCACCTCCTTCGTCTGGAAGCAGCAGAAGCGCCCGATGCAAGTGGTGCACAAGCAGGTCGAACTGCCGATCACTTATGAGGATTGGTCGCACCTGAGCGACGCCGAACAGCACGCGCGTCTGGAGCAGTTGCTCAGCGCGGAACGCGCTGAAGGGCTGGACTTCACCAAGGCGCCACTGATGCGGGTCAGGCTGTACAAGTTGGCGCCCGACACCTATCAGTTCGTGCGCAGCTACCACCACATCCTGATGGATGCCTGGTGCTTCTCGATCATCATGATGGACTTCCTCAACGGTTACCGTGCCGCTCAGGAAGGCCGTCGATTGAACCTGCCGGCGCCCCGTCCCTATCGCGATTTCATTCGTTGGCTGGAAACCCAGAAGCCGGAGGATCACCAGGCCTTCTGGCAACAACGCCTGGCGGGTTTCGACACGCCAAACGAGTTCGGCTTCGGCCATGTCGGCCGCATCCAGGGCGCCAGTGAACCGGTCGAGGATTGTGTCGAGTTTCTGCAGCCTGAGCAGACCTTGGCGCTGCAAAACGTCGCGGCGCAGCACGGTCTTACCCTCAATACGTTGGTGCAGGGCGCCTGGGCCTTGTTGCTGGCGCGCTACAGCGGCGATCACGACCTGGTGTTCGGTATCACCGTCGCCGGTCGTCCGGTCCACCTGCAAGGTATGGAAAGCATCGTCGGCCTGTTCATCAACAGCTTGCCGCTGCGCTGGAGCTGGCGCCCGGATGACGCGCTTGGCCCGTGGCTGAAAGCCTTGCAGACCGAGAACCTGAGCCTGCGTGAACACGAGAGTGTGTCCCTGGCCGACATCCAGCGCTGGAGCGACGTGCAGCGCCAGGACCTGTTCCAGAGTCTGTTCGTGTTCGAGAACGCGCCCATTGCCGCCGACGTGCGCCAGGGGCAGCTGGACTACCTGATCAGCGACATGGCCAACCGCACCCACACCAATTACCCGATCACGGTGGTCATCGTGCCGGGTGAACGCCTGCACCTGCAACTGACCTACCAGACTGACTGGTTCCTGCGTGAAGAAGTCGAGCAGATGCTGCGGCATTTCCGTGCCCTGCTGTTGAACATGGGCGAGGCCTTGGGCGCGAACGCCGCGACGCCCTTGCATCAACTGGCGATGCTCGATGAAAGTGAAATCCGCCATCAGCACCAGGTCTGGGCCGGTGGAGGCCTGGCGGCCGATGAACAGCTGCTGCAACCGTTGTTCATCGAGCGCTTTCAACAACGGGTTCGCCAGGCGCCCGAGCGCATTGCCGTCGTGCATGGCGAGCACAGCCTGACCTTCGATCAGTTGAACCGCGCCGCCAACCGGCTGGCCCGGCACCTGCGTGCGCAAGGTGTGAGCAGCGACGATCTGATCGCGGTGTTCGATGAGCGCGGGCTGGACCTGGTGGTGATGATTGTCGCCACGCTCAAGGCCGGTGCCGGTTGGCTGCCGCTCGATCCACGCAACCCGGCCCAACGCCTGGCCCAGGTGCTGCGCCAAAGCCGCACGCCGTTGCTGGTGCACAGCGCGGGGCAGGGTGAGTTGGCCATGCAGGCACTGGATCTGCTCGAACAGCGGCCCAAGGCCGTGCGTTATGACCCCTCGGTGCTGAGCGGCTACAGCGATGAAAACCTGAACATCGCGGTGCACGGCGACTCGTTGGCCTATTGCATCTTCACCTCCGGCTCCACCGGCACGCCGAAGGGCGCCATGGTGGCCCAGGCGGGCATGCTCAACAATATTCTGGGCAAACTGCCGGGGCTGGGGCTCGATGCGAATGACGTGATCGCCCAGACCGCGCCGCAGTGCTTCGACATCTCGGTCTGGCAAACCCTCGCGGGCCTGGTGCTGGGCGCACGCACGGTGATTCTCGGTGACTGTGTGGTACAGGACCCCGAGGCGCTGGCAACGGCCATCGGCCGGCATGGCGTCAGCATCCTCGAAGCGGTGCCGTCATTGATGCAAAGCCTGCTTGACGCCGGCCTGGAGACGTCGCCCCTGCGCTGGGTTCTTGCCACGGGTGAGGCCTTGCCGCCAGCCTTGGCGCGACGCTGGTTCGAGCGCTATCCGGCGATCCCGCTGATGAACGCCTACGGTCCGGCCGAATGCTCCGATGACGTCGCCTTCCACCCGCTGCTGGAGCGTTTGCCGGAACAAAGCATCAACGTGCCGATCGGGCGCGCCACGCTGAACAATCGCCTGTATCTGCTCAATGCTGATCTGCAACCGATACCGGTTGGCGCAGTGGGCGAGATTTTCGTCGCCGGTGTCGGCGTCGGGCGCGGCTACATGGCCGACCCGGCGCGCACGGCGGCGGTGTTCCTGCCGGATCCGATCGCCAACGACGGTTCGCGCCTGTATCGCACCGGCGACCTGGCGCGCTTCCTGCCCAATGGGGACCTGGAATACGTCGGACGCACCGACCATCAGGTCAAGATCCGCGGCCACCGTATCGAACTGGACGAGATCGAAGCCTGCCTGACCCGTTACCCAGGGGTACGGGAAGCGGTGGTGGTGGCCCGTGATGACCAGCAGCGCTCCAAGGTGCTGGTGGCCTATGTCGTGGCTGAGGTCGCGTGCAGCATCGAGGCGTTGCGCGAGCATGTTCTGGGCAATCTGCCGGCCTACATGATCCCGAGTGCATTCGTGTTGCTGGAGCGTTTCCCGCTCAACGGCAACGGCAAGATCGATCGCAAATCCTTGCCCGCTCCGGATTTCGCCGCGCAAAGCCAGGCCCGCTATGTGGCACCCCGCAGCGCGTTGCAAGGCCAGTTGGTGGAAGCCTGGCAAAGCGTGCTCGGGCTCGAACAGGTGGGCGTCGAGGACAATTTCTTCGAACTCGGCGGCCATTCGCTGCTGGCCACTCAACTGATTGGCCTGATCGGCAAACTCACAGGCAAGGACTTGCCGTTGCGCGTGGTCTTCGAGCGCCCGACCATCACCGCCATGGCCGATTGGCTGGAAAGCCAGGCCGGTACGGTAAAACCGTCGCCAACCCTGCTGCCGCGGCCGGAAAAGCTGCCGCTGTCGTTTGCCCAGCAACGTCTCTGGTTCTTGCAGCAACTCGATCCGCAGAGCCCGGCGTATAACCTGGCGGGCGCGGTACGCCTGACCGGCGAGTTGCATGTCGCTGATCTGCGTGCGGCGTTGCAAGCGGTAGTCGACCAGCACGAGGTGCTGCGCAGCGGCTTTGTCAGCGGGGCCGAAGGGCCGAGCCAGGTGATCCTGGCGCAGACCGAAGTTGATTTGCCGCTGATCGATGTGGCAAGCGAGGACGCGCTGCACGATCGGCTGCGTCAGGATGCAATGACCCCGTTTGCGCTGGAAGCGGCGCCGTTGCTGCGCGCCCGGCTGTATCGCCTGGCGCCGCAGGTATTGGTCCTGTCGCTGAACTGCCATCACATCGTTGCCGATGGCTGGTCCCTGCAACTGATCATCGACGCTTTGTGCGAGCAGTATCGCAACCGCCGCCAGGGCCAGGCGACTCAACAGCTCGCCCCGGCGATGCAATACGCTGACTACGCTGTCTGGCAGCGCCAGTGGATGGGCAGCAAGGCGTGCGCGCAAGAGCTGGCCTACTGGCGCGAGCAACTGTCCGGTGAACTGCCAGTGCTCGACCTGGCGGCCGATTTTGCCCGACCTGCCCAGGCCAGCCAGGCCGGAGGGCGCGTCGAGCGACGCTTGCCCGAAGATCTGGCAGCCCGCCTGAAGGCCTTCAGCGCTCGGCACGGCTGGAGCAACTTCATCCCGATGCTGACCGCTTTCCAGTTGCTGTTGCGCAGTCGCAGCGGCGAAGACGACATTCTGGTCGGTGTTCCAGCGGCCAACCGGCACCATGCGGTGTTGCAGCCTCTGGTCGGTTGCTTCGTCAACACGCTGGTGTACCGCAGGAAACTTTCCGGGGAGCGCAGCCTGCTGCAACTGATGAGCGAATTGCAGGCGCTGTCCGTGTCGGTCCAGTCCCATCAGGATCTGCCGTTCGATTACCTGATCGAACAACTCGGCGTGGTTCGGCAGGTGAGCTACAACCCGCTGTTCCAGGTCATGTTCAACTATTTCCCAGGCAATGCCCTGGAGCGTTTCGACCTCACCGACGTCATTGCCGAACCGCTGGACAATCGTCCGGACAGCGCGCTGTGCGACCTGCACCTGGATGTGCGCGACAGCGAGCACGGCATCACCCTGAGCTTGCAGTACAGCAGCGACCTGTTCCGCGAACAGACTGTGCAAGCGATGGCCGCACAGTACCTGGCGTTGCTCGACGCGTTGATCGAGCAGTCCGATCAGCCGTTGGGTGAGCTGGCATGGCAGCCGGCCGAGCGGGATCTTGCGCGGATTGATGGTCGCACGGTGAACGGTCATCAGGACATCCTCCAGGCCTTTGCGCTTCAGGTTGCCCGCCAGCCCGCGGCGATTGCCGTCGTGGCAGGCAATAAACAGCTGACCTACGCCGAACTGGATCAGGCCGCCGAGCGGTTGGCGGCGAAGTTGCAGGCCCAGGGCGTCGGTATCGAAGACCGCGTTGCGCTGAGCCTGCCTCGCGACGCGCGCCTGCCAATGGCCATGTTGGCGGTGCTCAAGGCCGGTGCTGCGTATGTGCCCTTGGCCGAGGACACGCCACCGGAGCGTGGCCGCTACATTCTTCAAGCGGCCCGGCCCACGTTGTGCCTGGGCACGGCGGCGAGTCTCGGTGTGTTGGCGCAGTGGAACAGCGGCCTGCCGTTGCTCGACATTGATGCCAGCGCTTCAACCGACACCTTCAATGCAGTGACCTGCGTCGCCGGTCAGCTCGCCTACGTGCTGTATACCTCGGGTTCCACCGGCCAGCCCAAAGGCGTGGCGATCAGCCGTGGCAACCTGATGAACCTGATGCTGGCTGTCGAGCAGGTCCTGCCGATGACGCCCCGGGACCGGGTCCTGGCGCTGACCACTGCGACGTTCGACATTGCCATCGTCGAGTTGCTCCTGCCCCTGGCCCGAGGCGCCAGTATTCTGCTGGCCGATCGCGAACAGGCGCGGGACCCGCAGGCCATCGACCAGTTGTTGCTGTCCGGGCAACCCACCGTCATGCAGGCCACGCCGGCCACCTGGCGGATGCTGGTGGCGCATACTTCGCGCAGTTGGCAAGGCGTGCGCGCCATCTCCGGTGGCGAGGCCTTGCCGTGCGCATTGGCCGAAGCCATCGAGGGCAGGGGAGCCGAGGTCATCAACGGCTACGGGCCGACGGAAGCGACCGTCTACAGTACCTTTGAAGTGCGCAGCGGCAACGAAGCCGGCGCCGAGGTGCCGATCGGGCAGCCGGTGGCCAATACCGCCGCGTACATTCTCGATGCCGACTTGCAACCGGTGGCCGCCGGTGTTCCCGGTGAGCTGTACCTGGCCGGGGCCAACCTGGGCCGGGGTTATTTCGCCGCTGCGCGCCTGACCGCCGCGGCGTTCCTGCCGGATCCTTTCGTGGCCGGCGCGCGCATGTACCGTACCGGCGACCGGGTCAGGCGTAACAGCAATGGCAGTCTCGATTACCTGGGACGCCTGGATTTCCAGGTCAAGCTGCGGGGTTTCCGTATCGAACTGGGTGAGATCGAAGCGCTGTTGTCCCGCATCCATGGGGTTCGCGAGGCGGCTGTCGTGTTGTTGGGCAGCGGTGAGTCGGCGCGGCTGGTGGGCTATTACGCAGGCGATGCGCTGGATGAAGCGCTGCTGCGTGACACCCTTGGCGCTCAGTTGCCGGACTACATGCTGCCCAGCCAGTTTGTGCGTCTCGACACGCTGCCGTTGAGCCCGAGCGGCAAGGTCGACCGCAAGGCCCTGCCGGCACCACGACAGCGTGACGGCCAGCATGGCGCGCTGGCGGGTGAGTGGGAACTGACTTTGGCCGAGCTCTGGAAGGAGCTGCTGGGATGCACCGAGGTGGGCGCCGACGATAACTTCTTTGCCTTGGGCGGACACTCGCTGCTGGCGGCGCGACTGGTCGCGCGGATCGCCGAACAGCATGGCCGGCGCCTGCCATTGCGCAGCGTGTTCGAGCAACCGCTGCTGCGTGACCTGGCCGCTACGCTGGCCCAGGCAAGCACCGAGGCCGACGGCATCCTGCGTGCTTTCGAAGAGACCTTGGCACCGTTGCATTTCACCCAGCAACGCTTGTGGTTCCTTGATCGCCTGCAGGGCGATACCCAGGCCTATCACTTGTCCCTGGCCCTGCGCCTGGCTGGCAACTTGCAACCGGCCGTGCTGGAGCAGGCGCTGGCGCAACTGGTTGCTCGTCAACACAGCCTGCAAACGCTGTTCAGCGAAACAGCCGAGGGTGCGCGCCAGCGTGTCGAGGCTCTCGACGTCATGCCGCTGAGCTTCGAGCCACTGGAAAATGATGAGCAATCGAGCGCTTTCACCCAAAAACTGAGCCATGAGGCGCAGCGTCCGTTCGACCTCACCGCGCCGCCGCTGTGGCGCGTGCGTGTGTACCAAGGCCACGACCGCAGCGTGCTGCAAGTGACCGTGCATCACATCATCGCTGATGCACGCTCGCTGGAGATTCTCTTCAACGAACTGCAACTGATCTACCAGGCTTTGCTGGAAGGGGGCGACGCTTGCCTGCCACCGCTGCCGCTGCAATTCTCCGATATCGCGGCCAGCTGGCAGAGCCCGGCCGGGCACGCGCGAATCGAAGCGCAGCTCGGGTATTGGCGTGACGCCCTGGCGGGCGAGCCGCCCGTGCTGAATCTGCCGACCGACATGCCGCGGCCCGCCGAGCAGGGCTACAACGGCCAGCGGCTGCGCTTCAACCTGCCGATTGCGCTGGTCCGGCGCCTGCGCGAAACGGCACAACGTCACGGCTTGACCGCTTTTGCTCCGTTGCTGGCGGCCTGGAAAACCTTGTTGGCCAGGCACTCCGGACAGCGCGAAATCTGGGTCGGCCTACCGGTCGCCCATCGCCATCAGGCCCACACGGATAACCTGATCGGTTACTTCGCCACCACCCAGGTCCTGCGTAGCCACATCGACCCGCAACAATCGGTCGAGCAGTTCTGGCAACAATTGCAAGCCACTCACCTGGCGGCGCAACAGCATGCCGACGTGCCTTTCGAGCGCTTGGTGGAAGCGTTGCAGGTGCGCCGCGATCTCAGCCACACGCCGCTGTTCCAGGCGTTGTTCAACCTGATCCAGCGGGATGCCAACGCAGCGCTCGAACAGCGCTTCGCCGGGCTGCCGTCACAGCGCCTGAACGTCGAAAGCGACAGCGCCCTGGTGGACATCGGCCTGCATATCGAACAGCAGGGCGAGGATTGGCAGTGCGTGCTGGAATACAACACCGACCTGTTCCTGGCACATACCGCACAGCGTTACGCCGATGAGTTCCGTTACCTGCTCGAAGGCATGCTCGAGCAACCCGAGGCGCGCCTCTGGGACATCGACCTGGCGAATGCCGACCATGCGCTCGCCGAGCGGCCGTGGAACCGGCCCGCGCAATCCTTGACCGCCGCAATGGACGTGATTGCCCGCTTCGAACGGCAAGCTGCCCTGACGCCTGAAGCGCTGGCCGTCGATTGCCAGGACCGACAACTGAACTACGCGCAACTCAACGCCATCAGCAATCGATTGGCCCATTGGCTGCGTGCGCGCAATGTCGGCACTGATGATCTGGTTGCCGTTTGCCTGAGTCGCGGCCCGTGGTTGCTGCCAACCCTGTTGGCGATTCACAAGGCGGGCGCGGCGTACCTGCCGCTGGATCCGCAACACCCGAGTGAACGACTGCGCTTCATCATCGATCACGCGCGTCCAGCCCTAGTGCTCGGCGAAAGTCTCTGCGCCGAGGCCTTGGCCGGCGTCGATCACGTCCTGCTCGATCAGTTGCCGCTGGATGCCAGCAGCGACGCCAACCTGACGCTGGCGGTGGACCCGCGGCAGCGCGCGTATGTGATCTACACCTCGGGCTCGACCGGCACACCGAAAGGTGTGCAGGTGACCCGTGGCAACCTGAGCAATCTGTTGGCCGGTCTCGATCGCTTGCTGCCGCTTGGTGCCGAGGATGTCTGGCTCGCCAGCACCACGTACGCCTTCGATATGTGCAAGCCGGAGCTGTTCCTGCCGCTGGTCAACGGCGCCGCGATCCTGCTGGCGCGGCGCGAGCAGGTGGTCGATGGGCACCAGCTGTTCGCGCTGCTGCGTCGGGCCACGGTGTTCCAGGCGACACCGGCCGGTTGGCAGATCCTGCTGGAGACCGGCCAGGCTGACTGGCCACCGTTGCGTGGGCTGATCGGTGGCGAGGCGGTGCCGGGTGAACTGGTGAACGAATTGCGCGGCCGAGGCGTGACGTTGATCAACGCCTATGGCCCGACGGAAACCACCGTCTGGTCGACCACCCAGGCGTTGCAAGACGTGCCGTCCGGCGTCGCCGACATCGGCGCGCCCTTGCTCAACACCCGTTGCTACGTGCTCGACGACATGCTCCGCCCGGTTCCGCTGGGCGCCACTGGCGAACTGTATATCGCCGGCTCCGGGGTCACCCGTGGTTATCAACACGCGCCCGCCATCACGGCGGCGGCGTACTTGCCCGACCCTTATACCGGCGAACCCGGCAGCCGCATGTACCGCACCGGCGACCTGGTGCGCCGACGCGACGACGGGCGACTGGCCTATGTCGGTCGCGGTGATTTCCAGGTCAAGGTACGCGGGTTCCGCATCGAACCGGGCGAAATCGAATCGCTGCTGCGCCGTTACCCAGGCGTCGAAGAAGCCGTGGTGATGATCGATTCGCGCAGCCAGAGCCTGTTCGCCTGGCTGCAAACGCCGAACCCGGTTGATCAGGCGGCGCTGCGTCGGTATCTCGAAGGTGTGCTGCCGGGCTACATGATTCCGGCCGGCTTCATCGAACAACCGCGCTTTGTCCTCAACGCCAACGGCAAGATCGACCGCAAGGCATTGCCGGCACCGCAGCCCGTGGCGATCCAGGGCGTGGCACCGCGCAATGAACTGGAACAGCAACTGGCGGACATCTGGCAGAACCTGCTCGAGTTGCCGCAAGTCGGGGTCTTCACCAGCTTCTTCGAGCTGGGCGGGCATTCGTTGTTGGCGATGCGTTTGATGACCCAGGTCGAAAGCCGCTTCGGCGTCAAGCTTGAGCTGCGCAGCCTGTTCCAGAACCCGACGATCGCGGCGCTCGCCGAGCAGATCGAAAAGCCCCAGGGGCCTTCGACCGACGAAGCCCTGGACGAAATGCAGCGCCTGTTATCAGAGATGGAAGAGTAAGGATGAGTACGATGACGCAACAAGCTTTCCTGGAGATTGCGCAGCGGCTGGCATCCTTGCCCGCGGACAAGAAAAAAGTCTTTCGCCAGCGCCTGGCCGAGAAGGGCATCGACAGCTGGCGCCTGCCGATCGTCCCCGCCGTGCTCGGCGAAGGCGAGCACAGGCCGCTGGCGCAGGCGCAGCGGCGCTTCCTGTCGGCTGAAGCCCTGAGCAGCCGGGCCCTCTACAATCTGTGCTCGGTGCTGCGATTCGACGGGCGTCTGGACGGCGAGCGTCTGCAGCAGGCGATGCAGCAAGTCGTCGATCGCCACCAGATCCTGCGCACTCGCTACACCACGGATGCCAACGGGCAATTGCAGCCTCATTGCGAGCCGCAACAGGTCCGCTTGCCAGCCGTCGAGCGGTTGACGTTGGCGGCGTCTGACCAGGCGCAATGGTGCGCCGATGAGTACGCCCGCCAACTTGCCGAACCGTTTGACCTGGCTCAGTCGATGCCTTGGCGCTGGCAAGCGTTCAGTGACGCCCAGGAGCAATCCACCTGGCTGTTTTTCACCATCCATCACGTCGCCTATGACGCCTGGTCGGCCCAGCAACTCACACTTGAACTGGCCGAGGCCTATCGGGCGCTCGCTTCGAACCAGCCTGCCGCACAACCCGAGTTGAGCATTCAATACGCCGATTACGCCGCGTGGGAACGCGAGTGGCTGGACAGCGACATTTGCCGGCAGCACATCGACTTCTGGCGCGACCAACTGGCGGACGCGCCGGCGCCCCTGGCGTTGCCACTGGACCGGCCGCGCCCTGCGGCCACCCAACGTCGCCACAGTGGCGCGATCCTGGCCCGGGAGCTATCGCCGCAACTGACCGCAACGGTGGAGGCGGCCATTCGCAACCAGGGGGTGACGCTGTATATCTACGGCCTGACGGCCTTTACCTGCCTGCTGTCGCGCTACAGCGGCGAGACCGATCTGTGCCTGGGCACGTCGGCGGCCCAACGTGACCGTCCGGAGCTGGTGCCGCTGATCGGCCCGTTGCTCAATACCCTGGTGGTCCGCCAGCGTCTGCAGGACAACCCGGACTTCGGCAGCGCCTTGCTGCGGACCCGCGATACGGTCGCGGCCGCATTCGACCATCAGCAGTTGCCCTTCGAAAATATCCTCGAAAGCCTTGAGCGTCCGCGTTCGAGCCCGCTGTTCCAGGTCATGTTCGTTCAGGTTGATCTACCCGAAAGCCGCACCCTGTCCTTGCCCGGTGTGGCGGTCGAGGTGCTCGACCCGCCGCAACGGCATGCGCGTTTCGACTTGACGCTGCGCATGGTACGTAGCGCTGACGCGCGGCTGCGCTGCGAGCTGGAGTACAGCGACGAATTGTTTGATGCGGCCACGGTCGAGCAGATGCTCGACGACTTGCTGGCGATTCTGCACGAGGGCTCGGTGCATCCGCAGCGACGCCTGGCGGATCTGCAACTGGTTTCGCCACCCAGCGAGTTGCATGGCCCCGCCCCAGATACGGCGCCGTTGCCGTTGGACCGGCAAGTGTTGCACTGGGCCAATCAGACGCCGTCCGCTGCGGCACTCTGCAGCGCTGGGCGGACCCTTGATTACGCCACGCTCGGCGCCGCCAGTCGGTCGATGGCCGCGCGGCTGGCCGGGCAGGGCATCGGACCTGGGCAGGTGGTTGCCCTGTGCATGCCGCGCTGCGCTGAACAGCTGTTGGCGACCCTGGCTTGTTGGCAGCGTGGCGCGACCTGCCTGTTCCTCGACCCGGCGCAACCTCCGCAGCGCCTCGCGCAGTTACTGCAAGACAGCAGGGCGAGCCTGTGGGTGACGCTGGCGCACGCACCTGAAGCCGGCGTGGGCCTCGCGCATCTGGTGATGAGCGACGCCGACTGGTCGGCCGATGCCAATGCCGGGCAGGGCGAAAGCCTCAGCCAGCCGCAATTGCCTGCCTACCTTATCTATACTTCGGGCTCGACCGGCCAACCCAAAGGCGTGCTGGTCAGCCATGCCAACCTGGCGCATTACGCGAGCGCAGTCGGCCAGCGCTTGCACGCCTTACCCGGCAGCCGTTGGGCGACCCTGGCGACCGTCGCCGCGGACTTGGGGCTGACCTCGGTATTCGCCGCGCTCGCCGCTGGCGACCCGCTGGTCTTGCCGCCGGCTTCGTTGGCGTTCGATCCACCCGGCTGGGCTGACTTTCTTGATCAGAATCCCGTCGATTGCCTGAAGATCGCGCCTTCGCATCTGCGCGGCTTGCTGGCATTGGACGATGCCCGTCGGGTTTTGCCCAAGGACATACTGATCCTCGGCGGCGAGGGGTTCGATCAGGCCCTGTTCGCCAAGGTGCATGAACTGGCGCCGCAACTGCGTATCTTCAATCACTACGGCCCGTCGGAAACCACGGTTGGGGTGATCTGCGGGGAAATCACCGGGTCCGACGCACTCGAAGCGGGTCAATACTTGCCGTTGGGCCAGCCTTTGTCCGGCTGCGAGTTGCGCATCGTCGATGGCAATGACAGAACCGTACCGCTCGGGGTTGCCGGTGAGCTGTTGATTGGCGGGCCCCAGGTTGCCCAGGGCTACCTCGGGCAACCCGGGTTGACGGCGCGCGCGTTCGGTTGCACGGCCCAGGGGCAGCGATTCTATCGCAGCGGTGACCGGGTGCGCCTGGACCGCAACGGGCGGCTGGTATTCCTCGGGCGCCAGGACGATCAGGTCAAGATCCGTGGTTTTCGTGTCGAACCGGGCGAGGTCAGTGCCTGGCTCAACGCCCAACCCCAGGTGCGCGAGGGGGCGGTGCTTGCCTGCGAAGTGAAAGGACGCACGCAACTGGTGGCATACCTCACTCCCGGGATCGGCTCTTCGATGACCTCCGAAGCCTTGGCGATGCTGCAAGCCGAGGCCAAGCGCCAACTGCCGGAACACATGTTGCCGGCCTATTGGCTGGCCCTGGGGACACTGCCGCTGACCGCCAATGGCAAGCTCGACCGGCGCGCATTGCCCGAGCCCGCAACGGATGAGCCGAGCGCTGAAGCCGCCGAGCCACCGAGCGGTGCGACCGAACAGCGCCTGGCACTACTGTGGTGCCAGATTCTCGGTTGCGCGCAAGTCGGGCGCGGGGATGATTTTTTCGCCCTCGGCGGCGACTCGATTCTCAGCCTGCAATTGATCGGCCTGGCTTCACGAGAAGGGCTGAGGCTGCAACCTCGCGATGTCTTGCAGCATCCGACATTGGCGGCCATGGCGCTGTGCATCGATTGCCGCGCCGAGCCCGCCTTGCGCACGGTGCTGACGGCCTTTCGCGAGCTGCTCGGCCAACCCGCGCTGGGCGCGGATGCGGATTTTTTTGCCATGGGCGGCGATTCGATCCTCAGCCTGCAACTGATCGCGCGCTTGCGTCAGGCCGAGCTGCGCCTGATGCCTCGGCAATTGTTGGAGAACCCAACCCCTCGGCAGTTGGCCAAGGCGCTGACGCCGGTCGTGGCGCCTGTCGTCGCGGCGGTCGAGCCGAGTGACGTGGCGAAGCAACCACAGCCGCTGTCCCACGCCCAGCAACGGGTGTGGTTCATGCAGCAGCTCGATCCGGCTGAAACCGCCTACAACGTCACCCAGTTGCTGGCCTTGCGCGGCGATCTGGATGTGCCGCGTCTGCAACGTGCCTGTCACGCGCTGGTCGCCCGTCATGATGCGTTGCGCTGCCGCTTCTTCGAAGAGCAAGGGCAAGTCTGGCAGCGCCTGGACGATACGCCCGCGGCGATCTTCAATGTCCATGACATCGGTGGCCTGACCGGGGCGGAGCAGGATGCGGCCATCGCCAGTGCGGCCAAGCGGGTGTTCGATCTGACGCAGGGGCCCTTGCTGGCGGTCGATGTGTTTTGTGTCGCACCCGCTGACTACCGCTTGCTGTTCAATGTGCATCACATTGCCGTGGACGGTTGGTCCATGGGCCTGCTGGTCGAGGATCTGACGTCGCTCTATCAGGACCGGACGCTGTCTTCGACAAGCGCTCTGCTGCCGTTGATCAATGCGCAGCGGCAGCAGTTGGAAGGGGACCACGGCAAGACGCTGTTGGCTTATTGGCGGCAACGCCTGGAAGGCTTGGGCAACGAGCCTCTGGAACTGCCCGGACAACCCACTCGGCCGGCAGTGCAGGCATACGCCGGTGCGCGGGACGAGTTCGCTTTGCCCGGTACGCTGAGTGCCGCTGTGGAGGCGCGGGCAAGGGCACTAGGCGTCACACCGTTCGTGGTGTATTTCGCTGCGTATCAATTGCTGATCTGGCGTCATGGCGGACGCAGTGACTTCGCCGTCGGCGTTCCAGTGGCCGGACGCGAGTCGGCAGAGAGCCAGGCGCTGGTCGGCCTGTTCGTCAACACGCTGGCGCACCGGGTGCAGGTCGATGCTCGCCGGAGCCTGCAAACGTTCGTCCAGGCCTTGAACGGCAGACTGAGCGAGGACCTGGCCCATCAGGCGCTGCCGTTCGAGCAATTGCTCGACGTGCTGAATGTCGAGCGCAGCCTGGATCGCACGCCGATGTTCCAGACGATGTTCAACTACCAGGTCGACCACCAGCAGTCCCGCAGCCTGAACCTGCCTGGCGTCAGCGCACAGGCCCTGGCATTGCCGGGCGGGGTGGTGAGCGCCAAGTTCGACCTGACCTTCAACCTGTTTACCCAAGGGCGTGGTGCCGAGGCCAGTACCGGGTTGATCGTCGAATACGCGACCGCACTGCTGCAACCGGGCACCACCCGGCGGCTGGTGGAGGACTATCAGGGATTGCTCGCCAGCCTGGCGGGTGTTGATCTTCAGACACGCTTGCTGGAAATCCCGCTGCGCTCCGTTGCGACCCTGGTGACTGCCGGTGAGCCGTTGCAATTGTCCGGCGAAGCGGATTTCGTGACGCGTTTCGAAGCGCAAGCCGCTGCGCATCCCGAGCGCATCGCGGTGTACTGCGCTGATCGGCAGATAAGCTACGGGACGCTGGATGCCCAGGCCAACCGCCTCGCTCATTGGCTACTGGCCCAAGGCGTGGGCGCCGAATCGATGGTTGCCTTCTGCCTGCCTCGGGATGAGCGGTTGCTGGTGTGCATGCTGGGCATTCAGAAGGCCGGGGCGGCTTACCTGCCGCTCGATCCCGGCCATCCACCGGCTCGCCAGGCGCAAATCCTCGACCGGGCGCAGCCGCATCTGCTGCTCTGCGATTCGCCGAGCGTCGATCTGCCGGCGCCGTTGCGCGTGTGCCCATGGGCGGACCTGCCGCTGGGGCAATTCGCGGCCCAGGCGCCGGAAGTGGCGGCCAATCTTGGGCAACTGGCCTACACCCTCTATACCTCGGGCTCGACCGGCCAACCGAAGGGCGTGCAGATCAGTCGCGGCAACTTCGCCAACTTCCTGCTGGCCATGGAACAGGCGCTGCCCTTGGCAAATGTGCAGCGCTATCTGGCCTTGACCACGGTCACCTTCGACATCTGTGGCCTGGAGCTGTGCCTGCCGCTGGTGCGTGGCGGTGCGGTCGTCCTCGCCGACGATGACGAGCGCCAGGATCCGCTGCTGCTTGCGCGCTTGATCGAGGAAAAAAATGTCGACCTGATCCAGGCCACACCGGCGACCTGGGCGATGTTGCTGCAAGGCGATCGCCAGGTGCTCAAGGGGCGCATGGCCCTGGCCGGTGGCGAGGCAGTGTCGGCCGAATTGGCCCACGAGCTGAAGCAGTGCGTGGCGCAACTGATCAACGTCTATGGCCCGACCGAGACCACGGTGTGGTCGACCCAGACGCCGATCGATGCGCTGCAACTGCCCGTCGCGCCGATTGGCCGACCGCTGCTGAACACGCGCTGTCATGTTCTCGACGAACACCTGTGCGAAGTGCCGCCTGGCTGCGTGGGCGAACTCTATATCGCCGGCGACGGCCTGGCCCGCGGTTATGCCGGGCAGCCGGGGCTGACCGCCGAGCGCTTCATTGCCGACCCGTTCGGGGGTAACGGCGGGCGTTTGTATCGCACTGGCGATCTGGCGCGCTGGCAGCCCGACGGCCAGCTGTACTACCTCGGGCGTACCGATGACCAGATAAAGTTGCGCGGGTACCGCATCGAACTGGGAGAAATCGAGGCGGTTCTGCTCAGCCATCCCCAATTGCTGCAGGCGGTCGTGGCCGTGCAAGGCGAGCATCTGGCGGCGTTCTGGGTTGCGGAGGCTGAAAACGCACCTGACGAGGCGGCTGTGCGCGATTATCTGCAGACACGTTTGCCGATCTACATGTTGCCGACGCACCTGCAAGCGCTGGAGCGGCTGCCGCTCAACACCAACGGCAAGGTCGATCGCAAGCAGCTGCCGCGCCTGCTCGCGGTGGTCGACAGTGCCCCCGCTACCGAGCGCGCATTGTCGGCGAGCGAGGCCTTGCTGATGCAGATCTGGACCTCGGTGTTGCACGTGCAACACGTGCCGGTTGATGGCCATTTCTTCCAGATGGGCGGGCATTCGTTGATGGCCGCTCAGGTGCGTGGGCGCTTGCGCGAGCAGGGGTTTGACGTGCCATTGCGCTGGCTGTTCGAGACGCCGGTGCTGGCGCAACTGGCTGAGCGAATCGAAGGGCTTGCGGGGCAGCAGGACCTGGCTTCGCTGACGATCTCGCCGGTTGATCATGAGGTCGAGCAACCCTTGTCCTCGGCGCAACAGCGGGTCTGGTTGATGCAGCAGATGGACCTTGCCGACAGCAGTTTCAACATGAGCAGTAATGTCCGTTTGCGCGGGCAATTCGACATTCAGGCTCTGGACCGTTCATTGCAGCGGCTGGTAAGCCGCCACGCCATCCTGCGCACCACTTATCACCAGCGGGACGGCGAACCGCGCCAGCGCATCCACTCGCAATCGACAGTGGCCCTGGAAACCGTCGCGTCGACGCAAGCGCAGTGGCCGGTTGAAGCCCGGGACAGGGCACTGCGCCCCTTCGACCTGGTTCGCCAGGCTCCGCTGCGGGTGGTCCTGTATCGCCTCGGCGAACAGGATCATGTGCTGCAAATGATCATGCACCACATCGCCTCCGATGGCTGGTCCGGCGCTATTCTGGTCGATGAGCTGATCGAGGGCTACGAGGCCTATAGCACCGGCGTGCTACCGAGCCATGAAGCGTTGCCGATCCAGTACGTCGATTACGCCGTATGGCAAGGTTCGGCCGCGGTCCGATTGCGTCAGCGTGAAGGCCTGGACTTCTGGCGACGGACCCTGGCCGGCATTCCGGCGCAAGTGCCGCTGCCGTTCGATTTCCCGCGTCCGGAGCGTGACAGTGGCGCCGGGGCCGCAGTGGATTTCCAGTTGCCGCCCGCCATGGTCGGTCGGCTTAAGAGGTTCGCCCAGGACAGTGGCACGTCGCCGTTCATGGTGCTGCTGACTTGTTATGCCGCGGTTCTGCAACGCGAGACGCAGGGTCGCGATCTGGTGATCGGTACGGACGTTGCGAACCGCGACCATCCGGCCACCGAATCGCTGATCGGCTTCTTCGTCAACCTGCTGGCCTTGCGTGTCCGCCTGCAACCGGAGTTGAGTTTCCGTGAGCTGGCGCTCCAGGTGCGTGAGGTTTGCCTGCAAGCGTTCGCCTGGCAAGACACGCCGTTCGAACAGGTCGTGGAGTGCCTCGAGCTGCCGCGCGTGGCCAATGTCCACCCGCTGTTGCAGACCTTGTTCGTGCTCGACAACACACCACGCCAGCAGCGTCAGCTGGGCGATCTTCAGGTCGAGCCGCTGGCCGGCGAGCAACACCATTCCAAGTTCGACATGGCTCTGTTCGCCAGCGAAGACTCTGATGCCATCAGCCTGCGCTGGGTGTACCGCACCAGCCTGTTCCGCCAGGCCACCGTCGAGCGCTTGCGCCATGCCTTCGAGTCACTGCTGGAGCTGGCCCTCGGCGCGCCGGACAATCCCATCGATACCTTGATTCCGACTGTAAAGGGAGCCGCTGCAATGTCCACGGACAACCCGCTGCAACGCAAAATGAGCAAATTGGGCAAGATGCGCCAGAGCGGATCGGCGGCGACCCGTGAGTCCATCGAAGCCCGGCCGCTGCGAGAGGAGGCGAAATTTCCGCTGCTGGTCTCGCTGCGTGACCGTGAACTGGCCCCGGCTATCTGGGCCGAAGCCAACCGCGACAAGGTCGAAAACTGGCTGCGCGAGCATGGGGGTATTCTGTTCCGTGGGTTCGACCTGCCGACACCGGCGGATTTCGAGGCGTTCTGTCAGGCGCTGTGCCCGCAGTTGTATGGACAGTACGGCGACCTGCCGAAGAAAGAGGGTGGCAAGAACATCTACAAGTCCACGCCATACCCCAAGGACCGGATGATCCTGTTCCATAACGAGAGTGCGCATCAGCACCGTTGGCCGCGCCGCCAGTGGTTCTACTGCGAGACGCCAGCGACCTCCGGTGGCGCGACGCCGATCGTCGACAGCCGCCAGGTCTACCGCGAACTGCCGGCCTGGTTGCAGGCAAACCTGCGGCGCAAACAGCTGATGTACGTGCGCAATTTCAGCGCCAGCCTGGACGTCAGCTGGCAGCATTTCTTCCAGACCGAGGATCGGGCCGAGGTCGAGCGGATCTGCCGTGAGAGCAACATCGAATTCCAATGGCGCGGCGCCAACGACCTGCACACCCGCCAGGTTTGCCCGGCGGTGATCCTGCATCCATTGACGGGCGAAGAGAGCTTCTTCAACCAGATCCAGCTGTACCACCCGGCGTTTCTCGATGCCGATATCCGCGAGCAGTTCCTGCGCGATGGCGAAGCCGCCATGCCCAGGCAGGTGTTCTACGGTGACGGCTCGGACCTCGAGCCGGCCGCCATCGATGCCATCAATGCCGCCTATGACCGCTGCGCCGTGCGTTTCGATTGGCAACAGGGCGATGTGGTCATGCTCGATAACATGCTGGCGGCGCATGCCCGGGATCCGTTCGAGGGCGAGCGCAAGATTGTCGTGGCCATGGGCGAGATCTATGGTCGTCACCAGGTAATGGCTGCCCCTGCGCAGACCGAAGAGCATTCCGCAGAGTTGACCCCATGATGGATCTTGGACTGACGCTTTCACCGCAACAGAAACAATTGGCCCAGGCCAATCCGCAAGCCTGGCGCTGGGTCCGCATGCGCTTGGCGGGCGTGCCCGAGGGCATCGTCGAGCAACGCTTGCGCGACGCCCTGGCGCAGCATCAGGCGTTGCGCCTGCGTTACGAGCGCCCACTGGGCGCCACCGGCCTGCGCCAGCGGGTTATCGAACCTGATGCACTGCGGCTGGACTGGCGCCAGGGGCGGGCAGCCGACGGTCACGATGGACAGTCGTGGCTGGAGGCGGCCCGGCGTCGTTGCGACGCCGAGCAACCCGACATTCTCGCCTGGCAGCTCGACGATCTGTTGCTGTTGGCAGTCCCGGTCTACTCACTGGACCAGCGCAGCCTGATCGGCTTGCAGGAACACTTGCTCGGGCGTGCCGCAGCGCTTGACGACGAGCCCATGCAGTACGCCGACTATGTCGAGTGGATCAACGGCCTGCAACTGGATGAAGACGCCGAGCAGGGCGCGCAGTTCTGGCGCAACCTGGCCTTGCAGGACATTCCCGGCATGCGCCTGGTCGAGCGCTATGGCATCGCCAGCGGACGTCACGCGGTCGTCCGCCAGGAAGTTGAGCAGCGCTTGCCGACGACGCTCACGGCACTGGCCGATCGTGAAGGCGTGGCCGTCGAGCAGTGGGTGCTGGCCGCCTGGGGATCATTGCTCGGCAGGCTCAACGGGCAGCAGCAGGGACAGTTGGGGTTGCAACACGATCCTCGTGACAACTACGAGGAATTGTCCGGCGCGTATGGGCTGTTCGAGCAGACTTTACCGATGGTCCTGCAAGTGTCCGAACACAGCACGCTGACCAACCTGGCCCGGCAACTGGCCCGGCAACTGGAGAGCGCCGTGGACTGGCAGGAATATGTCGGCCAGGCACAGTTGTTGCCCGAGTGGCGGGCCAGCTTCCAGGCAGGCCTGCGGGTCTCGCCCGTGCCGCAACTGGACATGTCGCAGTGGCTGTCTTTCGACACACCGGTCGAACTGCAACTGCAATTGACGCTCGATGCCCAGGGCCACGGCGAGCTGGCGTTGGCCTACGACCTCGGCCTGTATCGCGAGGGGCAGATGCAGACGCTGCTCAAGCGTTTTGCCCATTGGCTTGGCCAAGTGGTGCAATCGCCCGACGGGCTCATCGCTGACGTTGACGCGCGCCTGCCTGAAGAACGGCTGGCCTCGGCGCAGACTGCTGCCCTTGGACCGGACCTCGATATCATCGCGACCTTGCGCCGCCATGCCCAGGCACAACCGTCGCATCCGGCGCTGCGGTATGCCGAGCAGGTATTTTCCTACGCTGACCTGGATGCCCTGAGTGATCGTGTCGCCGGCAGCCTGAACGAGGCTGGCGTGGGCCGCGAGCAGGTCGTTGGGCTGTATCTGCCGCGTGGCGCGCAGATGCTGATTGCGATGCTGGCCTGCTTCAAGGTGGGGGCCGCGTATCTGCCGTTGGACCCACAGCAACCACCGCTGCGTCTGGCCGGCATACTCGACGACGCCCAACCGGCGTTGTTGCTGCATCTGGAAGGGCTGTTGCCCGAGACATCGGTGCGGACCCTGTGCTGGACGCAGGCGAGCAACGGGCCGGCGTTCGCCTCGCCAGTCTCCGGCACAGCGCAGGACCTGGCCTACGTGCTCTATACCTCGGGCACCAGCGGCAAGCCCAAGGGTGTGCAGATCGAACAAGGGCAACTGCGTCACTACGCCACCCAGGTGATCCACGCGTTGCAATTGCCCGAGGGCGGGCATTACGGGCTGGTGTCCTCGTTGCTCGCAGACCTGGGCAACACCGTGCTGTTCCCGGCGTGGCTGCGGGGCGGCTGCGTGCATGTCCTGGCGCAGACGACCGTGACCGATGCGCGGGCGTTTGCCGATGAGCTTCGGCGCTACCCACTGGACGTGCTCAAGATCGTACCTTCGCACCTCGAAGCACTGATGGGCGAGCAGGCCGCCGACGTCCTTCCACGCCAGGTCCTGGTGTTGGGCGGAGAGCCGATCGGCGAGGCGCTGTTGACCCGCCTGGCGCAGGCCGGACCGACCTGCCGTGTTTACAATCACTATGGTCCGACCGAGACCACGGTAGGGGTGTTGTGGCGGGCGATCGATCTGGAACAGGGGGTGAGTGGCTGCGCATTGGACCAGGTGTTGGGTGCCAACCGTATCCACCTGCTCGACGAGCGGCAGCGGCCGGTACCGTCAGGCCAGGCCGGCGAGTTGTGCATCAGCGGCGCCAGCGTTGGTCGAGGCTATGTCGGCAATGTCGGCGGCAACGCCTTTGCTGTCGAGCCTGCCACTGGTCATCGTCTGTACCGTACGGGCGACCTGGCCATGCGCCAGGCCGATGGGGCCGTGCGCATCCTGGGGCGCAACGATCAACAGGTGAAAATCCGTGGGTTTCGCCTCGAGTTGGCCGAGGTCGAGCAGGCAATGCTGGCCCAGCCAGGTATCTCGCAGGCTGCTGTGCTGCTGGACGGCGAAGGTGACCACGCCCGATTGCTGGCCTTCGTGGTCACGGAGGAGGCGTATTCGCAAGGAACGGATCAGTTGCGCGCCAGCCTGGCCCGCCAGTTGCCGGACTACATGCTGCCCAGCGCTGTACTGGCGCTGAAGGCCATGCCGTTGAACAGCAATGGCAAGCTCGATCGCAAGAACCTGCTCGAACGCGCCCGGCAGCGTTTGCACAATACCCGCGTGGCACCGGTCGGCGAGCTGGAGGCGGCGATCCTCGCCATCTGGTGCGAAGTATTGGGAGTTGATGACCTTGGCGTCACCGACAACTTCTTTAATGTCGGTGGGCATTCGCTGGCCGCGATCAAGGTGGTGTCGCTGATTCGCGAACGGTTGGGCCTCGACCTGCCGACCAACCTGCTGTTCGAACGCCATACCGTGCGTGACCTCGTCCAAGGCCTGGGCGAGATCGGCGTTGGTCCGTGGAAGGTCCTGAACACTGCCGATCCGCATGCCCCGGCGCTGTTGCTGGTGCATGGGGCGCAAGGGCATCTGCAGGCCTACCAGCCGCTGGTGGACAACCTGCGCGACGACGTCGCGGTGTTTGGCCTCGCCGCGCTTGAAAGCGGCTGGGCCGAAGGCGACATGGATGCATTGCTGCGCCGATACGTGGCGAGTATCCCGGCGCAGCTCAAAGAGCGTCCGCTGGTGCTGTTGGGCTGGAGCCTCGCCGCGCGCCTGGCCGTGTTGCTGGTGCCGCATCTGCAAGCAAGTGGTTTCAGTGTCGCCGGGTTGGTGGTGCTTGATCACGATGCGCAGCGCAGCCTGGCCGGCGAGGGTGATGAAGCCGGCCAGTTGATTGCTGATTTCGCTTTTTATTGCCGCAGCCACGCCCAGCCGCTCGGCGAGTCGCTACGGGAGCGGTTGACGGGCCTGTTGGCCGGCCTTGACTATGCCGAGGGTGTCGCCCGGCTACTGGACGACGAACAGGTGCGCGCGCATCTGCAATGGGAATCGGCCGACGCGGAATTGTTGGCGTTGATGGCGCAATATCGCGCGATCAAGACCCGCTTGTACGAGCAGGCCTTGCCGACCATCGATGTACCGGTGTGGCTCTGGCGCGGCAATGCCCACGGCGATTTGCGCGCGCCGTGGCAACGCCATGCCTTGCAACCAGTCAGCCAGTGGACATTGGACGTGGGGCATCATGAAATGCTCGGCGAGCCGCGACTG
This sequence comes from Pseudomonas sp. R1-15, assembly GCF_051132085.1. NCBI lineage: Bacteria > Pseudomonadati > Pseudomonadota > Gammaproteobacteria > Pseudomonadales > Pseudomonadaceae > Pseudomonas > Pseudomonas sp. R1-15. The sequence goes on from NZ_CP071660.1 coordinate 2,630,399, forward strand.
GTCGAAAACCTGCTGCCTTTACTGTTGCAAAACTCTGCCAAGGTGGTGCCGGTCCCATGATGTTATTGAAAGAACTGCTGCATGATGCGCGATGGCGCATCTTCCTTGCGGTGCTGTGCAGTGCCTTGAGCGCGGCCACCAGTATCGGCCTGATCGGCTACATCAACCGTTGCCTGGAACAAGGCCTGGATGACCTCGGTCGGGGCTTGCTGCTGTTCGGTGGCCTGTTGGTGCTGTTGTTCATCAGCGGGGTCATCTCGCAATGGCTGCTGGTGCAGATCGGTCATCGCCTGGTCTACCAGCTGCGCCTGCGGTTGGTGGGCAAGGTGCTGGGCACCGCGCTCGAACGCGTCGAACGGCTGGGCAGCCCACGTATCTACAACGCGCTGACCAAGGATGTTACCACCGTCGCCACGGCGTTCAAGCAACTGCCGATCTCCTTGTACAACGGTCTGCTGCTGTTGGCGGGGCTGGCCTACATGGGCTGGTTGAGCTTGCCGTTCTTTTGCCTGACGCTGGCGGTGATCGCCGCTGGCGTTGGTCTCGATGTGTTGCTGGGGCGCAAGGTCAAGACCTTGATGCAGGCTGTCCGGCAACAGGACGACCAATTGACCGAGCAGTTCGAAGCCACGATCCAGGGGCGCTGCGAGTTGGGCCTGAGCCGCGAGCGCCGGCATCTGCTTTATCAACACAAGCTGGAACCCATCGCGCGCGCCTCGCTGGACGCCTCGGTGCGCGCCGACACCCTCTGGGCGGTGAACCTCAATTGGACGACACTGCTGGTGTTCATGTTGATCGGCACACTGTTTTTCCTAGGCCAGGGGCTGGGGTTGCTGGACCAGCAGGTGGTGGTCGGCTATGTGTTGGCGATCATGTTCCTGCGCACGCCCATCTCGATGATCCTCGACGCCATTCCCGCAGTGATCCGCGGTCATGTCGCGTTGCAGGCCATCGACACGTTGGCGCTGGGCGAGACGGTGGAATTCAAGACGCCGACGCAAGCGGCGCAGCCGTTTCGCGAACTGCGCCTGGCGAACGTGCATTACCGTTATGCCGGCAAGAACGAGGAGTTTGCATTTGAACTGGGTCCGATCGACCTGACGATTCGCCGTGGCGAGCTGATTTTCATCGTCGGTGGCAATGGCAGCGGCAAGTCGACCCTGGCCAAGCTGCTGACCGGCCTCTACGTGCCCGCTTCCGGGGAGGTGTCACTCAATGGCGTGGTACTGGATGCCACTACCAGTGAGTGGCACCGGGAGCATTTCGCCGCGATCTTCGCCGACTTCTATCTATTCGCCGATGTGCTGGGCGAGGCGGGAGACCATGAAGGGCTCGAAGCCCGGGTGGACCATTATCTGGAGCGCCTGGGGCTGGCCCACAAGGTCGAATTCGCCGCCGGGCGCCTGTCCACCACTGCCTTGTCCCAGGGGCAGCGCAAACGCCTCGCGTTGCTGTTGCTGATGATGGAAGGCCGGGAAGTGTTCCTCCTGGATGAGTGGGCGGCGGACCAGGACCCGGTCTTCCGCCATGTGTTCTACAACGAGTTGCTGCCCGAGCTGAAGGCCGCCGGCAAAACTGTCATCGCGATCACTCACGATGATCGTTATTTCGATGTGGCGGACCGGGTCTATCGCCTCGACTACGGCCACCTCGTTGATTACGACCGGGCCACGGAGAACCCCTTTCAGTTGGTGAAATGACGGCTGCGCTCAGGCGCCTTGAACCTGGCGTCTGGATTCATCGAGGGGGCAGCTGCTGCAATAGCCAACGCCGGGGAGGCGGTAGCGAATGCAGCAGATGCGCCTCAGGCGCTGCGGCTCGTCCTCGCCGATGTCGTGGTAACGCACGGGCGCGAACAGCGGGTTGCGGCGGCCATCGGGGCGTAGCCGGGCTGTGAGGATCTCCCTGGCCGGCAGGGTGCTGGAGGCATCAGCCAGCGGGTGCAGTTCGATCCGCGTGGTGACGAATTCGAAAGTGTTGGCGGCGTTGCTCCAGAACAACCGGGGCGATGCCCGGCTGACACTGGCAAGAATCTCGATGACCGGTTCCAGATGGCATTCGACGAGCGTATGGAACCGCTCGAAGGCCGTGCACCGGGGGAGTATCTGGCCATCGTCGCGCAAATGCAGGGCCTGGGGCCTGGCGTCATCGCCGAGTTTCAAGCCGACATCAGCCAGGGCGAGCGGCAGCTCGCGCTGCTGGAGCAGGTTGGCGGCCATGACTGGCGCCAGGAAGGTACTGAAATACCATTTGGACCACAGCGACACCAGGGCCAGGCGCTCATCGGTCTTGTAGCGTGCCAGCAGATCGTCGACGAATGCACTGAACGTCTCGTGCTGGAAGAACACGGCGGCCGGCAGATCGGTGCGCGGGAGGCTGCGCAGTTGCAGTTTCTCTTCAAAGGCTGCGAGCGGCCCGATGAACAGCGGAGCAAGGCTGGGAATCATTGACTCATCCGTGACCGCGAATCGAGAGAGGTTATCGTTCAGGGGCGAAGTATAAACAGCGTACTGCTGTCTTGCGACTGCCCGCCAGCAATGAAATATGTGCGCAACGTAAGATTTTTATAATATTAATGAGAATCGCTACCATTAGTATTGTATCGTAGCGATCTTTTCCGTCATGCCAGTCAAAGGAGCAAGCAATGAGTTTGGATAGCCCGGATACGCGGTTTCTGGTTGTCGTCAACGAAGAGGAGCAGTACTCGATCTGGCCGGACTACCGCAGCGTGCCCGACGGCTGGCGCACCGCGGACATGCAGGGCAGCAAGGAAGAGTGTCTGGCTTACATCGAGAAAGTCTGGACCGACATGCGCCCGCTGAGCCTGCGTCAGGCCATGCAGGTACAAGGACAGGGCTGATCGCCCACAACCGAGTGGTTACTCAGGGAGTCAAAATGGAAAGTGTCCAGCCCCGTTCATCCTCCAGCGCAACCTTCACGCTGGAGCAGTTTCGCCAGCAAGCGCCGCGTGAACTGAACACCAACCCGTATCTGCAACGCCAGGCGGCCCGGGAGTCGAACGCCCGTTCTTACCCGCGGCGCATTCCGTTGGCCTTGCAAGAAGCCCATGGTCTTTATGTGCGCGATACCCAAGGCCAATTGTTCATGGACTGCCTCGCGGGTGCGGGGACATTGGCGCTGGGCCATAACCATCCGGTGGCCATCGCGGCCATGCGCCAGACACTCGATTCCGGCCTGCCCTTGCACACCCTGGACCTGACGACACCGGTCAAGGATCGTTTTGTCGAGGACCTGTTCAACGCCTTGCCGGAAAACTTTGCCCGTCACGCGCGCATCCAGTTCTGCGGACCGACCGGTGCCGACGGCATCGAGGCGGCCTTGAAGCTGGCGCGGATCGCCACCGGGCGCAAACCGATCCTGACGTTCTCCGGCGGTTACCACGGCATGACCCTGGGGACACTGAGCCTGATGGGCAACCTGGGGCCAAAACAGGGGCTGGGCTCGTTGATGGCCGACGTGCAGTTCCTGCCGTACCCCTATGACTACCGCTGTCCGTTCGGCATCGGCGGCGAAGCCGGCATCGATGCCGGGCTGCACTTTATCGAACAACTGTTGAGCGACCCGGAGTCGGGTGTGCTGCCACCGGCAGCGGTGGTCGTGGAAATCGTGCAGGGCGAGGGTGGGGTGATCCCGGCACCGGTCCGTTGGCTCCAGGGTTTGCGCCAATTGACCCGCAAACACGGCGTGGCACTGATCATCGATGAAGTACAGACCGGCCTGGGGCGTACCGGCAAGCTGTTCGCTTTCCAGCACGCCGACATCGAGCCGGACATTCTGGTCTTGTCCAAAGCTATCGGCGGCGGCCTGCCACTGGCGGTGATGGTGTATCGCGAAGAGCTGGACACCTGGAAACCCGGTGCCCATGCCGGCACGTTCCGTGGCAATCAGATGGCGATGGCAGCGGGCGCCGCGACGTTGCGCCATATCATCAGCGAACACCTGTCAGCGCACGCCGAGGTCATGGGGCAGCGCCTGATGGAACAGGTGCGTCAGTTGCAGGGCGATTACCCTTGCCTGGGCCAGGTGCGTGGTCGTGGCTTGATGGTGGGCGTAGAGGTTGTCAGCGATACGCCGAGCGATACCCGTGTGCCCGCCGCGGATACGGCACTGGCCCAGGCCATCCAGCGCCAGTGCCTGCGCTTGGGCGTCATCCTGGAGTTGGGCGGGCGCCATGGCGCCGTTGTGCGATTCCTGCCACCGCTGATCATCCAGGCTGAGGAAATCGATGTGCTGGTCGAGCTGTTCCGGGTGGCCTTGAACAATGCCATCGCCGAGACCAAGGGCAGGGCGTTGCACATCGCCTGAGCAGGCGCTGGCTGTTGACGTGAGGCAATCGACCCGTGGCGAGGGAGCTTGCTCCCGCTGGGCTGCGCAGCGGCCCCAAAAGTCTTGCGGCTGCTACGCAACCGAGCGGGAGCAAGCTCCCTCGCCACGGAGCCATCATTTTTCTCAGGTGATTACTGCTACTTGTAGCGCTGCTCGAACACCGCCAGTTGCTCAGGCTTGATCAACTGGAACGGTACCCAGATTTCCGGTTCAACCGGCTCGCCCTTGATCATCATGAGCGCCGCCTGCACCGCGCTGGTCGCCTGGGCCTTGGGGTCCTGGAATACCGACGCGACCAGCATCCCGCGTTTTATCGCCGCCAGGCCATCAGGCAAACCGTCAATGCCGACAATCGAAATCTCGCCCTTGGCTTTGCCGGCTTGCTGCAAGGCCATGGCCGCACCGATGGCCATCTCGTCATTGTTGGCGACGATGGCATCGAAACGGCTGCCGGCGAGCAGCCAGTTGCTGGTCAGGTCCATCCCTTTGCTGCGCTGCCATTCGGCGCTCTGCTGCTCGACGACCCTGATCTCGGGGAAGTCCTTGAGCACCTGCTTGACCCCTTCGGTGCGGTCATGGGTCGCGTTTTGCGCGAGGTCGCCCATGATGATCGCGAGGTTGCCTTTGCCGCCGAGTTTTTCCGCCAGGTAGCGCATCTGCAGTTGGCCGGCTTCGATGTCGTTGGACGCCACCGTAACTACGCCTTTGGGCAAGGTGCGCTCGTCCGGGTGGCGGTTGACGTAGACCAGCGGCGTCTTGGCTTCGACCGCGGCGCGGGTGATGTTGGCGGTGGCGGAAGTGTCTACCGGCAGGACAATGACCGCATCGACTTTCTGGTTGATGAAGCCCTGGACCTGATTGAGCTGGCGGACCACGTCGCCCTGGGCATCTTCGAACTGGATCTGGACGTTTTCTTTTCTGGCGGCCTCGTCCAGGCCGTTACGCACGTAGGTCATGAAGTTGTCGTCAACCCTGGCGATGCTGACGCCGATGCGATAATCGGCGGCGGCCCATTGGCTGAACAGCACGAGCAATGTGGCGAAAAGCAGTGAGCAACGACGCATGATGGTTTTCCTTTTGTTGTTATGGAGTGAACGTCATCAAGTGATGGAAATATTGCTGCGCGTCTGGAGTCCGCGAGGCGCTCACCCATCCAGGGTGAAAGCCTGTCTGAAACGCTCCAGTGCTGTTTCGCTGTCACCACTGGCCCAGCCTTCAAGGCCGACGACACCGCTGTATCCCATGCCGAACAGCGCCCGGGCAATGGCCGGATAGTGAATTTCACCGGTGCCGGGCTCCATGCGACCCGGAACATCGGCGACCTGGATTTCGCCGATGGCGTCACCGGCGCGCTGGATCAGCTCGATCAGGTTTCCTTCGCCGATTTGCGCGTGATAAAGGTCCAGGTTCATTTTCAGGTGCGGGCTGCCCACGGCTTCGATCAGCGCCAGGGTATCGTCGGCGCGGGCGAACGGTGTGCCGGGATGGTCGACTTCGGTGTTGAGATTTTCCAGCAGGAACACCCGGCCGGCGTCTTCGCCCAGGCGGGCGATCTTTTCCAGGGTCTTGCAGGCGCTCAACCACATGCGTCCGGTGGTACGGGCTACCGATTTGACCGGCAAGCCCTGATCACCCAGGCCGGTGCCGTGCAGGTTCAGGCTCGGGCAGTTCAACCGGGCTGCGACGGCCAAGGATTCCCCGGCGCTGTCGAGCAGTTGCCGGACGGCCTCGGGATCGGTCAGGTTGCCCGAGATGTAACCTGTCATCGAGGTGAAATCCGCGCCAGTCGCCGCGAGGGCCTGGATGTCCTTGCTCGACCAGTTCCATATCTCGACGCTGAAACCCTGCGCGTGGATGCGTTTGACCCGTTCGACAAAGGGCAGGTCAAGAAAGACCATCTCGGCGCTGACCGCCAGCTTGAAGGGGATGAAACTCATGACGAGGCTCCTTGCACACGTACCGCTTTACCCTGCTGGAAGGACTCGATGCAAGCCCGTGCAATGGCCAGGGCGGCCCGGGCATCTTCACCGCTGGCCAGCGGTTTCTCGCCGCTGCGCACGCAACTGACGAAGTGATTGAGCTCGGCCACGTACGCATCACGCAGCAAGTCGGTGTCCAGGCGTTGGGTATCGGCCTGGACCCCATTGGCCAGATACCGCAGCAAGTCGGAGTCGTTGACGCTGCCCATGGTCAGCATGCCGGCACTGCCGAACACTTCGCCCCGGACGTCGTAGCCATAGACGGCCTGGAAGTTGGCCTCCGCGGTGGCAATGGCGCCATTGTCGAAACGGATCGTGACCACTGCCGTGTCGAGGAAACCTTTCTCTTTGTAGGCGGGTGCAATCAAGGCATCGGCCATCACGAACACCTCGACCGCCTCGGCGCCCGGATTCAGGTAGCGCAGGGTATCGAAGTCATGGATCAGCGTTTCCAGGAAGATCACCCATTGCGGCGAGGCGGCGGGGTTGTTCAGCGCCGGGTCGCGGGTCAGCGAGCGCAGCAGTTGGGGTGTGCCGATCCGGCCGGCGACCACGTCCAGATGAGCTGTGCGGAAACTCCTGGCGAAGCGCCGGTTGAAACCGACCTGGAGCGTCACCCGGGCATCGGCAGTGGCGGCTATGGCGCGGTCGGCTTCGTCCAGCGTGATCGCCATGGGTTTTTCACAGAACACCCCTTTGCCGGCCCGGGCCGCGCTGATCACCAGCTCGGCATGGCTGCGTGCCGGGGCGGCGATCAGCACGGCGTCGATGTCCGGGTCGTCCAGCAGTTGCTGCGGGTCGGCGTAGGTCTTGCGCACATCCAGCTCCGCCGCCAGGCGCGCGGCCTGGCCGGGAGTAGGGTCGGCGATGGCGGCGAGGCAGGCGCCGGGGATGTGCCGGGCGGCGGTCAGGCCGTGAAAACTGCCCATGCGGCCAGCGCCGATAAGACCCAGGCGAATGGTTTTCGAGGTGCTCATGAAATGACTCCCTTTTATTGTTGTTCGCGACTCGCTGGCTGGAACGCCGGTGTCGCTATACAGCGGGGAGCAACTGCTGTGCCAATATTCAACGAGCTGAATTTAAAGGTTTTTTTCTGCGATCTTGAAAGAGGGATGTTCATTTCGTGGACATGTCTACACTGACATGTCGAAAACCTGAACATAGAGCCGACAATGAATGCACAACCCATGGCCCTGAGCGTTGAAGACCGTGACTATCTGACCGCCCTCGGCCCCGCGTCGTTGAATGGAGGATCAAACGCTGCGCTGGAAGAGGCCTGGCGAGCATGCCTGAACGCCAGCACCGAGCGTCCCGCCGGTGTCAGGCAAGTGATCTGGAATTCCTGGCGGCGCAGCGTCGATGCCGGGCTGGATCCGGAGGACGGCGAGTACCGTTTTGTCGCGCCCGCCGAGCTGACCGCCACGCTGACGGCGAATCGCCTGTTGATTGCCGCCGCCGCACAGGTCATGCGCGGCTTGCTCGCCTACAACCCCAACGGGCATATCAACCTGACCGATGCCGAAGGCACGACCCTGTATTTCTGCGGGCTGGACCTCACGCCCATCGGCAGCCGGTTGCTCGAATCGGTGCAGGGCACCAATTGCACCGGGCTGGCGCTGGTCGAGGACCGGCTGGTGTATGTGCTGGCCGAGGAAAATTTCGGCATAGGCCTGCGCCAGCGGCGTATGCATTGTGCCGCCGCGCCTATCCGCGATGCTCATGGCCGGACCCTGGCGATGCTGACCCTGACCGCCGAGCCCGGCTGGTTTCACTTCCATACCCTGGGCACCGTCCAGGCCGCGGCTGAAGCGGTCTCCCGGCAAATGGCGCTGCAGGCACTGCTGGAAGAACAACAGACAGTCCTTGAAGTGCTCAACGAGGGCTTGGTGGTACTCGATGAAACGGGTTGCATCAAGGCCCTCAACCATTACGCCCGGCAATTGTTCCGCGTCGATCGTGACTGGTTGGGCAAGCCGTTCCAGAGCCTTGGGCAGACCGAGCAAAGCGGCGAGATCCTGCGCAGGGATGGCGAAGGGGCAAGGGACCTGGATTGCACCTTCGAGCTGCATGACCGCAGTCATCTGGCCTGCCTGGTATCTGTCTGCCCTCTGGAGCAGGGCGGTCGTATCGTTTCGCTGCGCGAGAATCGGCGCATCCGTGAGATTACCCGGCGCCTCATCGGCACCCAGGCCAGCTACACCTTCGAAATCATCCAGGGTCGTTCACGGGCCATTCAGGACGCCTTGCAACTGGGCCGGATCGCCAGTCGCAGTGACTCGACCACGCTGATTCTCGGTGAGAGTGGCACCGGAAAGGAGCTGTTTGCCCAGGCCATCCATAACGCCAGCGAACGCAGTGGCGGTCCGTTCGTGGCGGTCAATTGCGGGGCCATTCCCCGGGATCTGGTGCAGAGCGAACTGTTCGGCCATGTCGAAGGTGCGTTCACCGGATCGGCTCGCGGTGGCTCGGCGGGCAGATTCGAACTGGCCGATGGCGGGACGATCTTCCTCGACGAGATCGGTGATATGGCCTTTGATGCGCAGGTCAGCCTGCTGCGCGTCCTGCAGGAAGGCGAAGTGACGCGGGTGGGGGCGAAAAAATCGCTGCGGGTCAACGTGCGGATCATTGCCGCCACTCACCGCAACCTGAGCCAGGCCGTCGCCGACGGGGCCTTTCGCGAGGACCTTTATTACCGCCTCAATGTGCTGAGCCTGACGGTGCCGCCGCTGCGGATGCGGCGGGAGGATGTGCCCTTGCTGGCGCGACATTTTCTTGCGCGGTGTGCCCGGTCGCTGCGAAAGCCGATACGAGACCTGTCACCACAGGCGCTGGAGGTTCTCGATGCCTATCATTGGCCGGGGAACGTCCGTGAGCTGGAAAACGTCATTGAGCGCGCGACCAACCTGGCAACCACCGAACTCATCCAAGCCAATGACCTGGCCCTGGAAGTCAGGCAGGGCGGACGGCCCTCGGCCCGCGAGGCTACTCCGGAACCCAGGGCGGCCGTCGATCTGGATACCCACGAAATGAATGCGATCATCGCCGCCCTGCGGGACACGCGCGGCAATATCCGCCTGGCCGCCCGCCAGTTGAATGTGTCCCGGGGCGGGCTGTACAACAAGATGAGCCGGTTCGGGCTCAACGTCGAAGCGTTCCGCTCGGCGCAGGACTGACCCGATCGCCTCGCTGTGCGGTCACCTGCGGTCACGCTCTCGACCCAATGCCACCAGGCACCCGCCAAGCAACAGCGCCGCGCCCGCCACCAGCACGGGCGATGGCCGTCGCGCAGGCTTGCGCCAGCCGCCTTCGATTTTACGCGGCCCGCTGGGCGGGTTGAACAGGTTGCCCGAGGATGAAGCCAACGCCGGACTGCGGTTCAGGGCCAGACGCGTCAACCAACCGGACAGTTGCGGGAAGCCGGGCAAGAGGACATGGGCGACTCTCGCCAGTACCGCCGCGCTGCCCACGGTGGTGCTGGGCTTGGGGTTGAGCGCACAGCTGACCATCGCTTCGGCAACCCGCTGCGGGTCGTAGACGGGAGGCGGTGGCTTGAGCGCATGGCCGGTGTAATTGGCGCCGTCGCGAAAGCCCGGCGTGTCGATGACGGCGGGGTAGATGTCGCAGACATGGATGTCCCGGTATTCGCCGAGTTCACCGCGCAAGGCTTCGGACAAGCCGCGCAAGCCGTATTTGCTTGCCGAGTAGGCAGCGGCATAGGGCTGGGCGACCCAACTGCCCAGCGACAGGGTGTTGATCAGGATCCCGCGCTTCTGCGCCTTGAAATAGGGCCATGCCACATAGGCGCCCCGCAGGTAGCCGAGCAGGTCGGTTTGCAGAACCTGTTCATGTACCTCAAGCGGCGTTTGCTCGAAACTGCCCACCGCGCCGACGCCGGCATTGTTGATCCAGATGTCGATGCGGCCGTCGCCAAACGCGGCGGCCTCGGCGGCTAGCGCCTGCATCTGTTCGCTGCGGGTGACATCGGTGCACACCGCCAATGCGGCGACGCCCTGGGCCTGGCATTCGTCGACAACTTCGGCGAGCGCCTCCCGATCACGTGCCGCCAGCACCAGGCGCGCCCGTTGCCGGGCAAACGCCAGGGCGGTGGCACGGCCGATTCCGCTGGACGCTCCGGTGATAACCACGAGTTTTTCCGCCAAGGGATACGACTTTGTCTGAGCGGCGGTAGCGGCGGGGCCCGTGGGCCGGTCGATGTCGGGCTGCAAGGGGGTCAGCTTGAGGCGCACGCCATCGGCCATTATCAGCGTCAGGTCCTCGATGGTGCCGGCCACTCTGCCGGGGTACACCGGCTCGCCCTCGGGGTCGAGCTGGTCGTAGAGGAAGGTCTGGCCTTCCAGCCAGCCCACTGCCGTATTCAATTCAGGGCCCAGGTAATACTTTCCATCAAGGAAAAAACCCGGGAAGTGAGGCGCGCGCTCGATGCTTTCAACGGCGTAACGCTCACCGTGCCGCATGCCGGTTGCTGGGGCAATCATGATCAACACCTCCGTCCTGTTGGTCCTGCGATAGAGAGCAGGGGTCAGGCAGGGGTTCCGTCGAGGTGAGGAAAGGCATTTCGAGTGAACCGCGCTCCACCTCGTTCTGTCACTCGTTGGTCAGGAACGACAAATGATGGAGCCGCCGATGCGACCGCTGTATTTCCCCAGCCTGTCTCTCGCTGTCGTGCTGTGCACGGCCTGTTCAAGCCAACCTGCCGCCATGTGGAGTTATGCCGACGCCCGGGACCGGGCCAATCAGCCGCCCGACCAGATGTACCCCGAACTGTTCGAAGCCGTGCAGCGTCAGCAGGTGTTCACCGACCAGAAGCATTTCGTCGATGCGTTGCCCAAGCGTGACCCGGCGAAGATCCGTGCCGATTACCTGGCCCGTCGGGAGGGCGCCGATTTCGATCTCGATGCCTTCATAAAGGACAACTTCATCGAATCCGGCCAGGCTGAAAGTCCTGCCCCCGAACCGGGTGCGCCGATCAAGGAGCACATCGATAATCTCTGGCCCGTGCTCAGCCGAACCTACACCCACGTGCCGCCCTACAGCAGCCTGCTGCCGTTGCCGCAACCGTATGTAGTTCCAGGCGGACGTTTCCGCGAAATGTATTACTGGGACTCGTATTTCACCATGCTCGGTCTGGAGCAAAGCGGCGACAAGGCGCAGGTTCGCCAGATGACCGACAATTTTGCCTACATGATCGACACCTACGGCCATATCCCCAATGGCAACCGCAGCTACTACCTGAGCCGCTCGCAGCCACCGTTCTTTGCTTACATGGTCGAGTTGCAGGCGCACATCGAAGGCGAGCAGGCCTACGGGCGCTACCTTCCCCAGCTGCAAAAGGAATATGCCTACTGGATGGACGGGGCGCAGGCCCTCAAGGCCGGTGAGGCGGTGCAGCATGTCGTCAAGCTCGCCGATGGCAGTGTGCTCAACCGTTATTGGGATGCCAACGCTACGCCTCGGCAGGAGTCATGGCTGCAAGACACGAAGACCGCCGAACAGGCGCCACAGCGACCCAAGGAGGAGGTCTGGCGCGACTTGCGCGCCGGGGCCGAAAGCGGCTGGGATTTCAGCTCCCGCTGGCTGGGGGACGGCAAGAACCTGGCGACCATCCGAACCACGTCGATTGTGCCGGTGGACCTGAACAGCCTGATGTTCCACCTGGAGCGCACCATCGCCAAGGCCTGTGAGACGGTGGCGAACACGCCTTGCGTCCAGGCCTATGGGCAGCGTGCCGAGCAACGCCAGCGCGCCATCGAGACGCACTTGTGGAACGCCGAGGGTGGTTATTACGTGGACTACGACTGGCAGCAGAACCGGCAACGGCCGGGATTGACTGCCGCAACGCTGTTCCCGCTCTACACCGGCCTGGCCTCTGCCGAACGCGCCGATCGTGCCGCCGATGCGGTGCGTCGAGGTTTGTTGCGTCCGGGCGGCATCGCCACCACCCAGGTCAATAACGGCCAGCAGTGGGACGAGCCCAATGGCTGGGCGCCGTTGCAATGGGTGGCGGTCGAAGGATTGGACCGCTACGGACAAACGGAACTGGCCCGGGATGTTGGCAACCGCTTTCTGAAGCAGGTCCAAGACCTTTATCTCAAAGAGGACAAATTGGTCGAGAAGTACGACGTGTCCGGACAGGGCGACGGCGGTGGGGGCGGCGAATACGAACTGCAGGACGGCTTCGGCTGGACGAACGGGGTAACGCTGAAGCTGATGAATAAATACGGCGGTTGAGCCGGGCGGGATCGATGCTATTCTTCGCAAAATCTGCGAAGAATAGCGCTGCCGTGGGGCTTATGAACACGAGTCGTGATCAGTTTCCATTACCGGAGGACCTGAAGGTCTTTCTCACCGTCGTTCGAAAAAACGGCTTTGCCAGTGCCGCGCAAGCGCTGGGCTATTCGCCGGCCTATATCAGCAAGCGCATTTCGGTGCTGGAAGCGACGCTCGCCACCCGCTTGCTGCACCGTACCACCCGGCGCATCGCCCTGACCGACGATGGCGAGCGCGTGCGGGTCTGGGCCGAAAAGCTATTGGGGGATTTCGAGGAGTTTGTCGGTGAAATCGCCCAGGCGCGACATCAGCCCAGCGGGGCTCTGCACATCTGCAGCAGTTTCGGTTTTGGCCGCAACCACGTCGCACCGGCCATCGGCAAACTGTCGCAGGCGTACCCCCGGCTCGACATCCGCCTGGACGTATTCGATCGCGTCGTCGATATCGTCGGCGAAGGCTTCGACCTGGAGATCCGCGTCGGTGATGACCTGCCGGACCAACACCTGGGGCGCAAGCTGGCGAGCAATCGGCGGATACTCTGCGCAAGCCCGGAGTATCTGCAACGGCGGGGCATCCCGCATTTGCTGGAAGAGCTTGACGCCCATGATTGCCTGGTGCTCAAAGAGCGCAATAACGCGTTCGGCCTATGGACGCTGACCCGGGATGGCGAGGAGGCAACGGTACGCGTCGGCGGCCCGTTATCATCCAACAGTGGCGAGATCGTCCTGGAGTGGGCGTTGAGCGGCGGCGGGATCCTGCTGCGCTCGATGTGGGACGTCAAGCCGCTGCTGGAGCAGGGGCGGCTGGTCCAGGTGCTGCCAGACTATTCGCAAAGCGCCAATGTCTGGGCCGTATACCCGACCCGGCTCAGTCAGTCGGCCAAATTGCGGGTATGTGTCGAGTTTCTCGAGGAGTGCTTCCGGGATTTGTCGGTTGGTCAGACGTAGCGGCGTCCTCTGTGGGAGCGAGCCTGCTCGCGAAGGGGCCGGCTCATCCAACATCTTCAGCGGCCGACACGCCGCCTTCGCGAGCAGGCTCGCTCCCACACTGTAATATTCGACAGACACAGACCTCACGTATACACGGACCCCCTGTGGGCGCGAGCCTGCTCGCGAAGGGGCCAGCCCATCCAACATCTTCAGTGGCTGACACGCCGCCTTCGCGAGCAAGCTCGCTCCCACACTGTAATATTCGTCAGACACAGACCTCACGATATACACGGACCCCCTGTGGGAGCGAGCCTGCTCGCGAAGGGGCCAGACCATCCAACATTCAGTGGCTGACACGCCGCCTTCGCGAGCAGGCTCGCTCCCACATTGCAATATTCGACAGACACAGATCTCACGGTATACATGGAACCCTGTGGGAGCGAGCTTGCTCGCGATGGGGCCGGCTCATCCAACATCTTCAGTGGCTGACACGCCGCCTTCGCGAGCAAGCTCGCTTGTATGGTAGGACTTGAAGGGAGGAGGAGGGACTAGGCTCGATTCTGACTGTTAGCCGCAGTACAGACCGTGGGAGATTTCACCCCTCCTCCTTTCACCCAAGCGCCGATAAAGAATGCATCTGGCCTAGACCGACGATAGGAACAAGCCTGCGCCTCTGGGTGAACCCTTCAAGTGTTCAAACCTTAGCCCGGAGGATTTTCAATGGCAATGCCCGTCGCCACCGCCCAGCCGATCGTAGGTGTGGATGTCGCCAAAGATGAGTTGGTGATTTATCACGCCCAATCCGATCGACTCGAAACGATCCCCAACACCAAAGCTGATATCAAAAAGTGGCTCAAGGCATTACCTGCGCCAGTGGATGTCGCCATCGAAGCCACTAATATCTATCACCAGGACTTCGCCGATCTGGCTTATGCGCATGGCTGTGTGATTTATATGATCGGCGGTTACGAACTCAGTCATTACCGCAAAGGTGTGAAAGTGCGCGCTAAAACCGATGCGCTGGATGCTCGGTTGTTGGCTCGCTACTTGAACAACGAAGGCCACCAGTTGCACCCTTGGTCCCCGCCATCGCCCCTGTATTGCAGGCTTATAAGCCTTTTCCGGCGACGGGCAGCCTTGGTTCAGGCGCGTGTCAGCCTCAAGCAAAGCTGGTCAAACGAACCGTTGCTCAAAACGGCCTTTGAGAACCAGATAAAGGCAATGCAAAGACTCGAGATTTTGCTTGAGAAAACAATCCAGACGCAGTTGGATGCAGCCGGTTTGGGCAGTCAGCTCAAGCGCTGCATGAAAGTCGAAGGCATCGGTCTGTTAAGCGGTGCCCGTTTGCTCACGTCGTTTCAACGTGGAGATTTCAGAAATGCCGATGCCTTCATCGCTTTTCTGGGTCTGGACCTGCGCATATCGGACTCGGGAAAAAAGAAGGGACGCCGCTGCCTGTCTAAGCGAGGTGATCCGGAGGCACGCCGATTGATGCACAACGCCGCGATGTCGGCGAGTCGCACGGCGGCGTGGAAGGGATTTTACGAGGGTTTGAGGTCCCGAGGGCTCAGCACAACCGAGGCATTGGTAGCGCTGGCCCGCAAGCTTGCCCGAGTGGTATTCGCTCTGTTGAAGAACCAGAGCGAATACTTACCAAAAGGCATTTAGGGGCTAGTCCCGCACCATAGAATCTCCCACATTGGATTTTCGACAGGTACAGACCTCACGGTATACACGGAACCTCTGTGGGAGCGAGCTTGCTCGCGATGGGGCCAGCCCATCCAACATCTTCAGTGGCTGACACGCCGCCATCGCGAGCAGGCTCGCTCCCACATTGCAATATTCGACAGACACAGATCTCACGGTATACACGGAACCCCTGTGGGAGCGAGCTTGCTCGCGATAGGGCCAGCCCATCCAACATCTTCAGTGGCTGACACGCCGCCATCGCGAGCAAGCTCGCTCCCACATTGGATTTTCGACAGACACAGACCTCACGTATACACGGACCCCCTGTGGGAGCGAGCCTGCTCGCGAAGGGGCCAGACCATCCAACATTCAGTGGCTGACACGCCGCCTTCGCGAGCAGGCTCGCTCCCACATTGGATTTTCGACAGGCGCAGATTTCACAGCCCACAGGGGAAGCCCGAACCTACCAAACCAGGTCAAACCCAACCCCTACAACCAGGGATTCTCGGCCAGGTGCCGACGCTCGAACCGGCGAATCTGCTCGGCACGCTGGAGCGTTGCGCCAATGGCATCCAACCCCAGCAGCAACGACTCCTTGCGCAGTCTGTCGATCTCGAACGGCATAACGCTGCCGTCCGCCAGCTCAATGCGCTGCTCGGGAAGGTTGACGGTGATAGCGGCCGTATCCGCACGGCCAACGAGTTCGGCAATCTTTTTCCACTGGACCTCGGCAAGCTCAATCAGCAGCACCCCGTTTCGCTGGCAATTGTCGTAGAAGATCCCGGCGAAACTCGTACCGATCAGCGCCCTG
The DNA here is from genome assembly GCF_051132085.1 of Pseudomonas sp. R1-15. Lineage (NCBI taxonomy): Bacteria > Pseudomonadati > Pseudomonadota > Gammaproteobacteria > Pseudomonadales > Pseudomonadaceae > Pseudomonas > Pseudomonas sp. R1-15. Next base: position 2,646,442 of record NZ_CP071660.1, read on the forward strand.
ATCCCTACCTGCTTCAAGCCCCAGACCGCATGCTCACGGCTTGAGCCACAGCCGAAGTTTTCGCCCACCACCAGGAACGTCGCATCGCGCCAGCCAGGTTGATTGAGCACGAAATCCGGATTGGCAACGCCAGGCTCGCGCCATCTCAGGTCAAAGAACAGGCCCCGGTCCAGCCCCTGGCGGTCAATGCCCTTGAGGAACTGCTTGGGCATGATGACGTCGGTGTCGATGTTGGCGGCGAGCAGCGGGGCGGCGATGCCGGTTACGGTGTCAAAGGGTTGCATCTTCAGGCCTCCGGGAGCAGTGAGCGGACGTCGGTCAGGTGACCGGTTATCGCGGCGGCGGCCACCATGGCCGGACTCATCAGGTGAGTGCGCGCGCCTGCGCCCTGGCGTCCTTCGAAATTGCGATTGGTGCTGGATGCGCAGCGATCGCCTGGTGCAAGCACGTCGTCGTTCATCGCCAGGCACATCGAGCAGCCGGACTGGCGCCATTCGAAACCGGCGTCACGGAAGATCGCAGCCAGTCCTTCCTCTTCGGCCTGGTCGCGCACCGCGGTGGAGCCGGGCACGATCATCGCCCGCACATGGGCCGCGACCCGCTTGCCGCGGACGACCCGTGCCGCGTCGCGCAGGTCTTCGATGCGCGCATTGGTGCAGGAGCCGATGAAGGCATGGCTGATCTGCACTTCGCCAAGGGGCATCCCTGGCCTCAGCCCCATGTAGTCCAGCGCCCGCTGCAGGCCCTGGCGCAGGATCGGGTCGGGCTGCGCCGCCGGATCCGGTACCTGGCCGCCAATCGGCGCTGCCTGGTCGGGGCTGGTGCCCCAGGTCACCATCGGCTCCAGCGCAGCGACATCGAGGCTCACTTCCCGATCGAATACCGCGCCCTCATCGCTGCGCAAGTCTCGCCACTTGGCCACGGCCTGTTCCCACAGCTCGCCTCGAGGCGCACGGGGTTTGCCTTGCAGGTAGGCGAAGACTTTGTCATCCGGCGCCATGAACGCGCCTCTCGCACCCGCTTCCACGGCCATGTTGCAGATGGTCATCCGCGCTTCGACGCTCAGTGCGCTGATGACCGGGCCGGTGAATTCGATTGCGTAGCCCGTAGCGCCCGAGGCGCCGATTTTTTCGATCAGCGCCATGATGACGTCCTTGGCGGTGACGCCCGCGCCGAGGGCGCCATCGACCGTGACGCGCAGGGTTTTCAGGCGCTTGTAGACCAGCGTCTGGGTGGCCAGCAAATGTTCGATTTCAGAAGTGCCGATGCCGAAACCGAACGCCCCGAGCGCACCGTAGGTGGTGGTATGGCTGTCGCCAGCGGCGATGACCATGCCCGGCAGGATGAAGCCTTGCTCGGGAGCGACGACGTGCTCGATGCCCTGGCGCTTGTCGAGCACATCGAACAGTTCGATGCCGAAGTCTCGGCAGTTTTCGGCAAAGTAGGACACCTGCCGGGCGCCGCCCGCGTCCGGCATGGCCGCGATACGCTCGGGCGTGGTCGGGTTGACGTGGTCAACCACCGCGAGGGTTGCGCTGGGGCGCCAGACGTTGCGGTGGGCTTCGCGCAGGCCGCTGAACGCTTGCGGGCTGGTGTATTCGTTGGCGACCTGACGGTCGATGTACAGCAGCACATGGCCCTGATCATCCAGCGGGCAAACGGTATGGCTGTCGATATGTTTCTGATAAAGCGTTCTCGGGCTGTTCATTTTCGCGCGCTTCTTGTCCTGGCGGGGCTTGCTGTGAACAGCATATGCCCCGCCCTGAAAGCATCAAGCACGCAAAAGTGAAGGCGTTGCACACGAGTCGTGATCAATCACCCAAGGGGCGGCCATCAACGTCGTCCAGTGCGGGTGCTGACGTCTACCCATACGGCCAGGACCAGGATGCTGCCTTTGACAATCATCTGCCAGTAGCTGTCGACGTCGAGCATCGACATGCCGTTGTCCAGGCTGGTGATGACCAGCGCGCCGAGCAGCGCACCGTAGACCGTCCCGGAGCCGCCGCGCATGGAGGTGCCGCCGATGAAACAGGCAGCGATGGCGTCCAGTTCGCCCATGTTGCCGGCCGAGGGGGAGCCGGCCGCCAGGCGCGCGGTATTGACCATGCCGGCGAGGGCGCACATCACGCCCATGATGCCGAAGATCCAGAGCTTCACCGCTTGCACGTTGATGCCGGACAGGCGGGTGGCTTCCATGTTGCTGCCCACGGAATAGACACGCCGGCCGAACACGGTCTGGCTGGTCACGTAGCTGAACACCCCCAGCAGGACCAACAGCAGCAGCACCGGAACCGGAATCCCGTCGTAGCTGTTCAGCGTGTAGACGAAGCCGGCGAGCACTGCGCCGATCAACACCACCCGCACCACGTCGCGCACCAGTGAATGGGCGGCCAGGCCGTGCAAGGCGCGATTGCGGCGTTGTTTCCAGGTCAGGAACAACGTCAGGGCAAACAGCACCACGCCAAGGCCTGTGCCGACCGCATGGGGCAGATAACCCTGGCCGACATAAACCAGCTCCGGCGATACCGGGGCGATCGTGGTCCCGCCGGTGATGCCCAGCAGAATTCCGCGAAACGCCAGCATGCCGCCCAAGCCGACAATGAACGAGGGAATGCGCAGGTAGGCAGTCATGTAGCCGTTGGCGAGGCCGATGACCAGCCCGCACAGGGCGACCAGGCTCAGGTTCGCCAGTAGCGGAATGTGATAGACCACATCGAGAATCGCCGCGAGCCCGCCGAGCAAGCCCAGCAGCGAACCCACCGACAGGTCGATCTCACCGCTGATGATCACCAGCACCATGCCGCAGGCCAGGATTCCGGTGATGGACATCTGCCGCAGCAGGTTGGAGAGGTTGCGTGGAGTCAGGAATCCGCCCTCGGTCTGCCAGCTGAAGAACAGCCAGATGACTGCCACGGCAATCACCAGGGCGAGCATTTTGTAGCGGGTGAACACTTGTTTGACCTGATTCATCTACGCGGATTTCCGATCATTGTTGTCAGGGGCTTCGGGATGGCTGAGCGCGGCCGCAAGCACCTGCTCCTGGGTCAGTTCACGATTGACGAAATCGCCGCGCAACTGGCCGTCGCCAATCACCAGCACGCGGTCGGACACCCCGAGCACTTCGGCCAGCTCCGAGGACACCATGATGATCGACACGCCTTCGGCCGCCAGCGCGCCCATCAGCTTGTAGATCTCGTACTTGGCACCCACATCCACGCCTCGGGTGGGCTCGTCGAGAATCAACACCCGTGGCTTGGTCAGGAGCATCTTCGCCAACACGGCTTTTTGCTGGTTGCCGCCGGACAGGCTGGTGATCGGCAGGAACGGGCTTGCGGTCTTCAGATGCATGCGCGAGATCTCCCGGTCGATGCTGCCCAGTTCGGCCTCGGCATCGATCCGGGTCATCTTCGAGAAGTTCTCCAGCACCGCCAGGGTGATGTTCTGGCCGACGCCCAGGTCCGGGATGATGCCTTGGCGCTTGCGGTCTTCGGGGACCATGCACAGGCCGGCGCGGATCGATTTGAGCGGTGTGCTGCTGTCGATCCGCTGGCCGTCCAGCCAGACCTCGCCTTCATGGCGTCCGGGGTAGGCGCCGAACAGGGCCGACACCAGTTCCGTGCGACCGGCGCCCACCAGCCCGGCGATGCCGAGGATTTCCCCGCGCTTGAGCGCAAACGAAATATCGTCGACCCGTTTGCGCCTGGGGTTGTCGACGTCGTAGCAGGTGATGTGGCGCGCCTCGAAAATCACCTCGCCGATCTCGTGGGGTTCGGTGGGGTAGAGGTTGCTCATTTCCCGCCCGACCATCTGCGTGATGATTTTCGGGATATCCATATCGGCCATGGCGGTGGTCGCGATGTGTTTGCCATCGCGGATGACGGAAATGGTGTCGCACACCGCCGCCACTTCATCGAGCTTGTGGGAGATGTACACGCAGGCCACACCCTTGGCCTTGAGGTCGCGGATGATGTCCAGCAGCACCTCGATTTCCGAGCGGGTCAGGGCCGAGGAGGGCTCGTCGAGGATCAGCAGACGCGCCTGTTTGTTCAGCGCCTTGGCGATCTCGACCAGTTGCTGGTAGCCACCGCCGTACTGCGAGACCGGCAGCGAGACGTTCATGTCCGGCACTTTGAGTTCACGCATCAGGGCTTCGGCGCGATGGATCATCGCCGGATAGTTCATGCGCCCGCCGGGCAGGGTCAGCTCGTGGCCCATGAAGATGTTTTCGGCCACTGACAGGTCGGGGACCAGCGTCAGTTCCTGATGGATGATGACGATCCCGGCGGCCTCGGTTTCGCTGATCGATTGGGCTTTCAGCGGCTGGCCGTCCCAGAGGATTTCGCCCTCCCAGGTGCCAAAGGGGTAGACCGCCGAGAGGACTTTCATCAACGTGGATTTGCCCGCGCCGTTTTCACCGCACAGGCCGACACATTCCCCGGGCCGGACCTTGATGTCGATGCCGTTGAGGGCTTTGACACCGCCAAAGGTCTTGACGATGCCGTTCATTTGCAACAGGTATTCGGACATGGCGAGGGCTCGTAAAAAAGGGCTCACAGGCAGCGTTGAGGAGCACCACCCAGCCCTGTGGGAGCGAGCTTGCTCGCGATGAGGCCGTCACATCCGACACCAATGTTGACTGTCAGGCCGCCATCGCGAGCAAGCTCGCTCCCACAGGGACTGTTTGGCAAAAAGTCCCCGGGGTGCGCTTTGATCACTGCCCGGCAATCTGCGCCTTGGTGTAGAACCCGTCTTTTTCCAGCAGGTCGATGTTGTCCTTGGTCAGTGCGGTGGGCGTGAGCAGGATGGTGTCGACCTTCTTGTTGCCGTTGTCGTACTGCGAGCTGTAGGTGGGCTTCTCGTTGCGCGCCAGTTGCACTGAGAGCTTGGCGGCTTCGGAAGCGATCAGTTTCAGCGGCTTGTAGACCGTCATGGTCTGCGTGCCGTCGATCACGCGCTTGACCGCCGCCAGGTCGGCGTCCTGGCCCGAGATCGGTACCTTGCCGGCCAGCTTCTGCGCGGCCAGAGCCTGGATGGCGCCGCCGGCGGTGGCGTCGTTGGACGCGACGATGCCATCGATCTTGTTGTTGTTCCGGGTCAGGGCGTTTTCAACGATGCTCAGGGCTTCGGTGGGGTTCCATTCCTTCACCCATTGCTGGCCGACAATCTTGATGTCGCCCTTGTCAATGGCCGGTTGCAGTACCTTCATCTGGCCTTCGCGCAGGATCTTGGCGTTGTTGTCCGTAGGGGCGCCGCCCAGCAGGAAATAGTTACCCTTCGGCGCTGCCTTCAGGACACCGCCGGCCTGCATCTCGCCGACTTTTTCGTTATCGAAGGAAATGTAGGCGTCGATGTCGGCGTTGAGGATCAGCCGGTCATAGGACACCACCTTGATCCCGGCCTTCTTGGCTTCGGCGACGGCGTTGGTCAGTACGGTAGCGTTGAACGGCACGATGACGATCACATCGACACCCCGGGAAATGAGGTTTTCGATCTGGGAAATCTGCTTCTGCTCGTTGGCGTCCGCCGATTGCACGTAGACCTTGGCGTCGAGTTTTTCCGCCGCCGCGACAAAGTAGTCACGGTCGCGCGACCAGCGTTCCAGGCGCAGGTCATCAATGGAAAAACCGATTTTCGGGTGGGTCGCGTCGGCCATGGCCGGAAGCGACAGCAGGGCGAGGGCGCCGGCGAGCAGGGTACGTTTGAAGGTTTTCATGGTGGTGCGTCCTTTTATTGTTTTTTGAAAGACACTGCCTGACGATGAACATGATGCCGGTAGAACTGTAGAGACTTGTTCGGCGTTCCGGGCGCAGATTTGTCGCGCGAATGTAACAACCTCCCTGCGCCCACGAAGGTTGCCTGCCGTCAGGGGTAGATGAACCGGTTGACGACGTTTTCCAGCATCTCCTGCCGACCGCTGACGGCCTGCGGATTCAGCTCGTTGGTGAACGCGTGCTCAGCCAGTGATTCGAGGCTGAAGTCCCCCGCCAGAACCGCCTTGCCGAACGGCTGCTGCCAGCCCGCGTAGCGCTGGTCCTTGAATTTCTGCAGTTGATCGTTCTGCACCATGGCCGCCGCGCGCTCCAGGGACAGGGCGAGCACGTCCATGGCGGCAACATGACCGTGGAACAGATCGACGTCGTCCACGCTCTGGCGGCGGACTTTGGAGTCGAAGTTGAACCCGCCGTTGCCGAAGCCCCCGGCCTTGAGGATTTCATAGGTGGCGAGGGTCATTTCCTCGACGCTGTTGGGAAACTGGTCGGTGTCCCAGCCGTTCTGCGGATCGCCACGGTTGGCATCGATGCTGCCGAAGATTCCCAGGGAGACCGCCGTGGCGATTTCATGATGGAAACTGTGCCCGGCCAGGGTCGCGTGGTTGGCCTCGATGTTGACCTTGATTTCGTTCTCCAGGCCGAACTGTTGCAGGAAGCCGAACACGGTGGCGCTGTCGTAGTCGTATTGGTGCTTGGTCGGCTCCTGGGGCTTGGGCTCGATCAGCAGGTCGCCCTTGAAGCCGATCTTGTGCTTGTGCTCGACCACCATGCGCATGAAGCGGCCCAACTGTTCGCGCTCGCGCGCAAGGTCGGTATTGAGCAGGGTTTCATAGCCTTCACGGCCGCCCCACAATACGTAGTTGGAACCCTTCAAACGTTGAGTGGCGTTCATGGCGCTGAACACCTGGGCGGCGGCGCAGGCGAAGACCTGTGGGTCCGGGTTGCTGGCGGCGCCGGCGGCAAAACGCGGGTTGCTGAAGCAATTGGCGGTGCCCCACAACAGCTTGATTCCGCTTTGTTCCTGATGGCGCTCCAGGTGATCGACCATCTGCGCGAAGTTGTTGCGGTATTCCTTCAGCGATTGTCCTTCCGGCGCGACGTCGGTGTCGTGGAAGCAGTAGTAGTCGATGCCCAGCTTGGAAAAGAACTCGAACGCCGCCTCGGCCTTGCCTATCGCCAGTTCCAGCGGGTCCCCGGCGTGCTGCCACGGGCGCTTGAAGGTCCCGGCGCCGAACACATCGGACCCTGGCCAGACAAACGTATGCCAGTAGCAGACGGCCATGCGCAGGTGCTCGCGCATGGGTTTGCCGAGCACCAGCTTGTTGGCGTCGTAATGGCGGAAGGCGAGCGGCGAGTCGCTGCCGGGGCCTTCATAACGAATCGGCTCGACATCGGGAAAGTACGACATGGGCGGGTTTCCTTTTTATTCTTGGCGGTGTCCCGATACTACCGCCGGCCCGCAGGCTGCTGATTATGAAAATCACCAATCGGCAGTTCGATTTTGAGTATTGAGATTCGCCGTTCGCGCGCCTAGTCTGTGTCCATCGGCCCAGGGTAAAAACAATGAAAATCGTCCCGCCCGTTCACCGCATCGCCCTGCTGTTCAACGGCAGCAAGATCTACGACCGCGGCATCATCAGCGGCATCGGCAACTACCTGAGCAGCACGCGCGCGTCCTGGGACCTGTTTCTCGAGGAGGATTTTCACTGCCGGTTGAAAGGGATCGAGCGCTGGCAGGGCGATGGAATCATCGCCGACTTCGATGACCCGCTGATCGGCGAGGCGCTGGCCGGGATCAAGCTGCCCGTGGTGGCGGTGGGGGGCTCGTATCAGGACGAGCGCGCCTATCCAAAGGGTATTCCATATGTCGCTACGGATAATCACGCGCTGATCAAGTTGGCCTACGCGCATCTGATCGAAGCCGGGTTGACGCAATTCGCCTGTTTCAGCCTGCCCGAAGCCCAGGCCAATCGCTGGGCCCAGGAACGGGAAAAGGCCTTTCGTCAGTTGATGCAGCGCGATGGCCTGCCGGCGCAGGTGTACCGGGGCATGGGCACCAGCGCGCCGCTTTGGGACAGCGCGGTCGAGCAGCAGATCGCCTGGCTGCAGAGCCTGCCCAAACCCATCGGCATCATCGCGGTCAGCGACGCGCGGGCCCGGCAGTTGTTGCAAGCTTGCCTGACAGCCGGGATCGCCGTGCCGGAGCAAGTCGCGTTGATCGGCATCGACAACGACCCGCTGACCCGCAGCCTGACCCGGGTGCCGCTCAGTTCGGTGGTGCAGGGCACCGAAACCATGGGCCGGACCGCCGCGCGCCTGCTTCATCAGATGCTGCACGGCATGCCTTCCACCGGCACCCAGGTGTTGATACCGCCCGAGGCGATCAACGTGCAAGCGTCGAGCCTGCACCAGCCACTGGGCAATCCTTATGTCATGCAGGCTTTGTTGTTCATTCGCCAATACGCCTGCCAGGGCATCAAGACCGCGCAAGTGGCGGCGTATGTCGGCGTGTCGCGTTCATCCCTGGAGTCGCATTTTCGCAAGGAGCGTGGTTGCAGCGTTCACGACGAGATCCTGCGCTTCAAGCTGGCGGCGGCGGCCAGCGGGTTGGAGAACACCGAGCTGGCAATTGCCGATATCGCCCGCGATTGCGGCTTCAAGTCGGCGCAGTACCTGCACACGGTGTTTCGCCGCGAATTCGGCTGTACGCCTCGGGGATTTCGCCAGTCAGTCGGATAGCCAGGTACTCATCACCCGCCGATCCAGTTCCTCCCAGTCCGCCATGCCCAACACCCGGGTAGTGTTCAACCCGCGCAGGTAACCGCGCAGTTGATTGGCCGTGTCCCGCTTGAGCTGGGGGGCGATTTCGGCATTGCTCAACAGCACGCTTTCGTACTGGACCAGGTACTCAGCCACCCGCTCACGGAAGTCGGGCAGTACCGCGTCACGAATCAAGTCAAACGTTCTCATCCGTTCCTCATCATCATCCGGCTTGCAACTATTGCTATGAGTAATAGTGACCATTAGCAAATGCAAGTTCTGCTTTGCGGGCAATCATTGGAAAATCAGCGCCATCGAGACGCAGCCCAACGTTTTTATTTTCAGGACCGATCCATGCGCCCTTTATTTCTACTGTCCCTGGCGTTTTCCCCGCTGTTATTGGCGGGATGTGCCTCGGCACCGAACGATCCGACCCTGACCTTGCAGACCAGCAAGACCCCGGCCGAATACGCTGAATGCGTCGTGCCGAAGTTGCAAGGCAGCGCTTTGCACCCGATGGTCTCGCAGAGCCAGCGCAGCTACCGCATCGTCGTGCCGAGCAAGATTTCGGCGGACAACGTGCTGGAAGCCTACAAGGCCGGCAGTGGCGGCAAGGTGTTTGTCTACGAGCGCCACCTGCTGGCGTCCAATCTCCTGCCTTCGAGTTTCGAGCGCGCCGCACAGGAATGCATCTGACCGGCCCGTAAACGCTTTTCTCCGTGCTCCTTTGGTTGGCCGCAACCAACCAATTCCCTTGCCCCGCACCGTCTTCGGTCGCGGGGCTTTTTTTGTCCGGGGACCTCACATACCTTGGTGTGAGAGGATGGCGGACGCAAATCCGCCGCAGAAAAAAGGACTGAAATGACCATGCTCCCAGCGTACTCCGCGCCATTCGCCCTGGCGCTTGCAGCCTTTTGCGCACCGGCGCAGGCCGCGACGTGGCAGATCTGCGAAATCCAGCTGCACGTCACCGAAGTGGTGAAACGGCCCACGCCGAAGCTCCAGGCCCAAGTCCTGAAGGCGCGCCCGGCCTCGCCCAGTGTGGAATGCCCGGAAGAGGGCGCGGTGATCAGCTTCATTCCGGAAACCGCCGACTACCAGGCCACCCTGCCACGCCGCAAATGGCCCGGGAAAGGCCAGGCGATCCGGATCAAGTACCGCTATCTGGATGGGATCTGCAAGGGCGACGGCAACGACTATCCTTGCCGTATCGAGCATTATCCGTTTGTGGCTCGATGAGAAAGTCGCTCATCGGACGTCCAGAACTACCGGGGCTGGATTGAAAGCGAGTACCAATGATGCTGCCCGTTGGCCTCTGCCTGGGTAGGCTCCACCACAAAACCACAACGATCGAGCACTTTCACCGAGCCGGCATTTTGTACATAGACTTCGGCGAGCAACCGTTCGAGTCGCCAGCGTGACCGGGCCTGCTCGATCAAGTGCTTCACTGCCAGCGTCGCCAGTCCCTTGCCACAAGCGTGTTGGGCGATTCGATAGCCGACTTGCGCCGTTCGCTCGCTGGTGTCGATGTCCTTGAGGTTCGCTCGTCCGATGATCATTCCGCCGGCGTCCTCGATGACAAATGGGTGCCAGGTCCCGGCGGCGAAGCCGGACAGGTAATCGCCGATGTGCTCGCTGACCCCCTGCAACGAATAAAACGCCGGCGCGCGCGCATCGATGTGCTGCTCGAACCACTTGCGATTATCCACTTCAAACGCCAGCAATGACTCGGTATCGGCGACTTGCAGGGTACGAATCCTGATGGCTTCCTTGTCCACGTTTCCCATCCTTGTCAGTCGAAGCATTCACAACGCCAGATCCGGGTCGGAATCGCTGTTTTTCTGCCCCACGGGATCGCTGTTGGTCGGGGCCTTCGATTCGGCGTTTCCACGGATGTCCGGCGGCGGCGCCAGTTTTAGCACATCGCTGGTGTATTTCCATTCCTCATAGACACGATCAGGATCATCGTTTAGCCGTGTGCCATAGCTGGGAACGATCTGGTGCAGTTTTTCCTGCCAGGCCGGCGAGGCCACCTTGTCCTTGAAGACCCGCTGCATCACTTCCAGCATGATCGGGGCTGCCGTCGAGGCACCAGGGGACGCGCCCAACAGGCCGGCAATGCTGCCGTCCTGGGAGGCGACTACTTCGGTGCCCAGTTTGAGCACGCCACCTTTTTCTTCATCGCGCTTGATGACCTGCACGCGCTGGCCGGCTTGCCAGAGGCGCCAGTCTTCCTTCCTGGCCTGGGGAAAATATTCCTGCAGGGCCTTGAACCGATCATCATCGGAAAGCATGAGCTGGCCGGCCAGGTATTCAACCAGCGGGTATTGTTCGATGCCTACTTTGGTCATCGGCCAGATATTGTGCGGGGTCATGCTGGTGAAAAGGTCGAAGTACGAGCCTTCCTTGAGGAATTTGGTTGAGAAGGTCGCAAACGGACCAAAGAGGATGACGCGCTTGCCATCCAGTACGCGGGTGTCCAGGTGCGGCACCGACATCGGTGGCGCGCCAGTGGAAGCGATGCCGTACGCCTTGGCCATGTGTCGCTCGGCAATGCCAGGGTTCTCGGCGACCAGGAACGAGCCGCCGACCGGGAACCCGGCGTAGTCGTCTGCCTCCGGGATGCCCGATTCCTGTAGCAGATGCAGTGCGCCGCCGCCGGCGCCAATGAATACGAACCTGGCGTCGGTGGTGGTCGTTTCACCGTCCTTGAGGTTCTTGTATTCCACGCGCCAGGTACCGTCGTCATTGCGGGTGATGTCGCGCACTTCGCTGGAAAGCTTCAGGCTGAAGTTGGGCCGGCTCTGCAAGTAGCTGACGTACTGGCGGGTGATTTCGCCAAAATTCACATCGGTGCCGATCGGCGTCCAGGTGGCCGCGAGCTTCTGGTTCGGATCGCGGCCTTCCATCATCAAGGGCACCCACTTCCTGATCTGCTCCGGGTCCTCTGAATACTGCATCGGCCGGAATAACGGGCTCGCTTGCAGCGCCTCGTAGCGTTTTTTCAGGAATTTGATGTTGTCGTCGCCCCAGACAAAACTCATGTGGGGGGTGGAATTGATGAATGAAGGCGGATTCTTCAACACGTTGTTGCGCACCTGCCAGGCCAGGAACTGGCGAGTGATCTGGAAGGCTTCGTTGATCTCGATGGCCTTGGAAATGTTGACGTTGCCCTGGTCATCCATCGGCGTGTAATTGAGCTCCGCCAGTGCCGAATGCCCGGTGCCGGCGTTGTTCCAGCCGTTGGAGCTTTCTTCGGCTACCGCATCCAGGCGTTCGACCATTTCCATCGACCAGCCAGGCTCAAGCTCGTTGAGCCAGATGCCCAGCGTCGAACTCATGATGCCGCCGCCTACCAGCAGCACGTCGACCTTCTTCGTTTCCGCCGCCTGGGCCCCGTTGACGCCTGATAAGAGCGCAGCGCCCAGCAGGACCGCGATAATGATTCTGTTCATAGTTCCATCCTCGGCGACCCGAGGAGTCGCTCGTTGACCAATTGACGCTACCGACCTTGTGTTGACCTGCATGAAGAAAAGACTGTTCAGCGACCTGGCGGCGGAGAGTGACGAAAGGCAGCCTTGCCCTTGGGCAACGTCGAGGGTTTGACGACCCGAGGGAGACGCGGCATATTGTGCTCGGTTGTGTATATTTATGCTCGTTTATGCAGGTTCAGCTGTCATGAGTGCTACCCACGAAGTGTTTCCCGGCGAACGCCAACGCTTGATCAGCGAGCGGCTTGCCCTGTATGGCCGGGTCATCGCGGCTGATCTGGCCATTGAATTCAACGTTTCTGAACATTCGATACGCCGAGACCTGGGCACATTGGCGGCGGCGGGCTTGTGCAAGCGCGTCTATGGCGGCGCGATTCGCCTGCCGGCCGCCGAAGCGCCGATCGATGTGCGGATCCACCAGGATCCAGCGCGCAAGGATAATCTTGGCCAGGCGGCAGCCGCGCTGCTTAGCGCAGGCCAGCATGTATTCCTGGATGCCGGCTCGACCAACCTGGCCATTGCCCGTGCCATCGACCCGGGGCTGCAATTGACGCTCAGCACCAACTCCCCGCTGATCGCGGTGGAACTGATGAAGCTGCCCCGCGCCGAGGTCATCCTGCTCGGCGGTCGCATGAACCGCGTCGCAGGCGGGGCGATCGGTCTGGCCGCCGTCCAGCAATTGCGCCAGTTCAATTTCGACTTGTGCTTTGTCGGGGCCTGCGCCATCGACCCGGACAATGGCGTCACGGCGTTTGGCCTGGACGACGCCGAGTTCAAGCGCGCGGTGGTCGCGGCCAGCGGTCAGGTGGTGGTGGCGGTGACCAACCAGAAGCTGTCCAGCGTCGCTCATTATCAAGTGGCTTCTTGTGAAGAGGTGACCACGCTGGTGGTGGAGCAAGACGCGCCGCAAGAGCGACTCGGCCCCTTTTTCGAGCGAATCTCCAAAGTCGTGAGGGCGGTCGAGCAGCAATAACGCAAGGCAAGGGGATTCGACCCATTGTCCGCCAGACGATTTACGTCTAGTTTGCTGGCCCATCATAAGTACAAAAGTCAGGAGTCATCGATGCAACCGATTCGTCTCGGCCTGGTGGGCTACGGCAAGATCGCCCAGGATCAACACGTTCCCGCCATCCAGGCCAACCCCGCGTTCGAACTGGTAGCGGTCGCCACGCAAGGCAAGCCCTGCGCCGGTGTGGAGAATTTCCAATCCTTGGGTGAGTTGCTGGAAAACGGCCCGCACGTCGATGCAATTGCCTTTTGCACGCCGCCACAAGGGCGATTCGGTCTGGTCCGGCAGGCGCTGGCTGCCGGCAAGCATGTGCTGGTGGAGAAACCGCCCTGTGCCACCCTGGGCGAAGCGATGGCGCTGGTGGAGCAGGCGAGCGAGCAAGGCGTCAGCGGCCTGTTCGCCTGGCATTCGCGTTTCGCCCCGGGCATCGAGGTTGCCCGGGACTGGCTCGCCAGTCGCACGCTGCAAAGCGTCCGGATCGATTGGAAGGAAGACGTGCGCAAATGGCACCCCGGCCAGGCGTGGATCTGGCAACCGGGTGGCCTCGGGGTCTTTGATCCGGGCATCAACGCCTTGTCGATCGTCACCCATCTGCTGCCGCTGTCGCTGTTCGTCGAGTCGGCCGAGTTGCGCGTTCCCGACAATTGCCAGTCACCGATTGCCGCGAGCATCAGGATGTCGGATGCCCGCCATCTCGATATCCGCGCCGAATTCGATTTCGACCATGGTCATGATGAGCTCTGGAGCATCGAGATTCGCTGCGCCGAAGGCGTTTTGCGACTGGACAACGGTGGTGCGTTGTTGAGCATCGACGGCGTGCGCCAGTCAGTGTCGGAGGAGGGCGAGTACGCGGCGGTGTACCGGCGCTTCCAGCAGTTGATCGGTAACAAGGCCAGTGACCTGGACCTGCAACCGCTGCGCCTGGTTGCGGACAGCTTTTTCGTCGGCAGCCGGACCTTGGTCGAGCCGTTCTACGACTGAATGGCGAGCGGGCCCATCCTCATGGGGGATGGGCCCGCGGCCTGCCTATTGATGTATTTCGGCAACCGACATGGTGAAGATCAGCTTCGACTTGCCGGCGTTGGAATACGTGTGCGCCACGTCGGTTTTCGCGACCGCCGAGCTACCGGCGGGGACGACCAGTTCCGTTTCTCCCACCACACATTTCAGTGTGCCTTTTTCTACATGGAACAGCTCAAGCGTACCTTGAGGGTGTCCGGCCGAGGCGAAGGTTTCGCCGGGAAACATTTCCCAGCGCCACAGCTCGATCATGTTCGGGCCTGGCGTGCCGGCCAGCAGGCGCGCGCTGCCTCCCAACTCTCCGGTCCAGAGCGTGGGAATGTCCTGGCTGTCGATGACATGGGCCGAGGGCGCTTCCGCCACGTTGACAATGTCGGCCACCGAAAGGCCCAGCGCCGCGGCGATCTTGCACAGAATGCCGATGCTCGGGTTGGCCGTGCATTTCTCGATTTCCACTACCATCCCTTTGCTCACGCCCGAGCGCCGGGACAGTTCGTCCAGCGTGATTTTCTGAGCCTTGCGCGCCTGCTTGAGCGTGCGCGCAACGGCCAGGCTCACCGCGTGGGCGTCCGCACCAGGGACGGTCGATAGAGGGCTGTTCAGGGGCGTCACCAAGGATCGCGATAAATGTGCCAGGGATTCTCGGCGTTTGCCGGGGACGGCGTCAATCGGCTCATCGCACTTTGCTGACTAAAAAGTCGATATATTGACTTTGGCGGCCGGCGGTGACTAGCATGAAAACCGATTTTGAGTTGCTGGAGAATGCTGATGCTGTCGGTACAGCCGTTGATCGACCAAGCCGTTGCCGAGCTGGCGCCGGGATTCAGGGCCCTGAGCATCGTCGCGCAAGCTGCGCCGCTCACCGATCCCGACGTCGCCCGCGCGGCGCTGGAGCGGGCCTGTCAATCGGTGCTGGCGGGCGGGCCGGCCTGGGCGGAGGCCCATTTGCAGCAGTGGGCCCAAACGTTCCGACTGTTCGGTGCCAAGCCGCAACGCACACCTTGTTCAGCCGAAGCGTTGCGCAAGCGGGTGCTGCGCGACGGCGGTTTGCCGAGCCTTGATCCGGTCGTTGACCTCTACAACGCCATCAGTCTCGAATATGCGATCCCGGTGGGCGGGGAAAATATCGAGGCCTACGCAGGCTCGCCGCGACTGGTGATTGCCGAGGGTGGCGAACCGTTCGATACGATGAAAGAGGGCGCGCCTGCCCATGAATATCCCGACGCCGGCGAAGTGGTCTGGCGCGACGACCAGGGCGTGACGTGCCGTCGCTGGAACTGGCGCCAGGGCGTCAGGACCCGCTTGGACGCGGAGGCCCGGCAGATGTGGTTCATCCTCGAAAGCTTGCCGGCGATGCCGCTCGAAGCGCTGACCGAAGCGGGCGACAGGCTGATAGAAGGGTTGCAGTCGATGATGCCCGGCGTGCAGATCGAGAGCGTGCTGATCGGGCCCGGAAGCTAACGCGCTGGCGAAAGCTCTCGTGGCGAGGGAGCTCGCTCCCGCTGGTCTGCGCAGCAGACCCAACCCAGCCAACGCAGTCATTCAGGCATATCGCATTGACCGGCTGACGACTGCTGCGCAGCCGAGTGGGAGCAAGCTCCCTCGCCACAGGAGGTTGCGCGCGTCATTCAGTCCAGGTCTTGCGCGCTATGCCGCTCTGGCACCTGGCTCGTTTCGTCGCCCCAGGTCCGGTTGACACGCTGTCCGCGCGCCACGGCGGGACGCTTGGCGATTTCCTCCGCCCAACGCTGCACGTGGGTGTATTCGTGGGCCGCCAGGAACTCGGCCGCCGAGTACACGTTGTTCCGCACCAACTGGCCATACCAGGGCCAGACCGCGATGTCGGCAATGGTGTACTGGTCGCCGGCCAGGTAGCGGTTTTCAGCCAGGCGACGATCCAGCACATCCAGTTGCCGCTTGGCTTCCATGGTGAAGCGATTGATCGGGTATTCGAGTTTCTCCGGCGCGTAGGCGTAGAAATGTCCGAAGCCGCCACCCAGGTAAGGCGCCGAGCCCATCTGCCAGAACAGCCAGTTCAAGGTTTCGGTGCGCCCGGCCGGATCGCTCGGCAGCAGCGCAGAAAATTTTTCCGCCAGGTACAGCAGGATCGAACCGGACTCGAACACCCGGATCGCAGGTTCGACGCTGCGGTCCAGCAGGGCCGGGATCTTGGAATTCGGATTGACCTCGACGAAACCGCTGGAGAACTGGTCGCCTTCGCCGATGCGAATCAGCCAGGCGTCATATTCCGCGCCGGTGTGCCCGAGCGCCAGTAGCTCTTCGAGCAGGATGGTCACTTTCACGCCATTGGGCGTTGCCAGCGAATAGAGCTGCAACGGATGCTCGCCGATCGGCAGGGTTTTTTCATGGGTCGGCCCGGCGACAGGGCGGTTGATGCTGGCGAAATGGCCGCCCGAGGGGGCTTCGTGCTTCCAGACTTTGGGCGGGACGTAAGACGCTTGGCTCATGGGACGTACCTTATCGTTTGAATGCGCTGATCCTGAAGCGAAGCCATAGCACATTTGCGCTATGGCTCAGGTCGGGGACATGGACTCTAATCTATGGGCGCTCTGTCAGGCAGACAAGGGCCGTCGAAAATAATGCCGAGGGTCAACGGTCATTTCATTTGATGAAACAATGGATTTCAATCCGTGCGTATTCTTGCGCCGACGCATTGGGCAGAAGATGACTCCACCCGCCCACACACCCGATCAAGGGGGTGACGGACGAACCCTGACCGTAGCGCACTGACCCAGGCAGCAATGCCGCAGGCGCAAGGAGTGATCGATGAACGAAGCCTCGAAAGTAGCCCCTTCGCCCTGGCATGAAGGCGAGTTGGCCTTGCAGCGCACCGTCGGGGCAGTAGAAATGATGGCGGGTGTCGGCCAGCGGCAACTGGCGCGTAGCTGGATGCCGGATCAGCACCGCGAGTTCTACGCTCAGTTGCCTTTCGTGGTGCTGGGCGCGGTGGATCGCCAGGGTGATGTCTGGGCGACCCTGCGCACCGGGCAGCCCGGCTTCATGAATTCACCGGACCCGGAAACGCTGCACATCCATTTCGACCCTGAGCCCGAAGACCCGGCCGAGCAAGGTATGGGCGAGGGCGATGCCATCGGCATGCTCGGCATCGAGTTGCATACCCGTCGCCGCAACCGCATGAACGGCGTCGTGCGCCGCCGGCTTGAGCGCGGGCTGGAGATCTCGGTGAGCCAGGCCTATGGCAACTGCCCACGCTACATCAACCTGCGCCAGTACCGTTTCGTCGATGAGCAGCCCGCCGAATCGCGCCAACTGGAGGCGGCCGACCCGTTGGTCCGGCAGTTGGTCACCGCGGCCGATTCGTTCTACATCGCCACCTACGTGGTACGCGACGGCGAGCGGCAAGTCGATGCGTCCCATCGCGGCGGCAAGTCAGGTTTTGTGCGCATGGACGAGGACGGCACGCTGACCATTCCGGATTTCTCTGGAAACCTGTTCTTCAATACGCTGGGCAATATCCTGCTGAACCCGCGTGCGGGCCTGGTCTTCGTTGATTTCCAAACGGGCGATTTGCTGCAGATGAGCGGATCGGCGCAAGTGTTGCTGGACGATCCGCAGATCGCCGCGTTCCAGGGCGCCGAGCGGCTGTTGCGGTTTACTCCGCAGCGCATTGTCCATCGTCCGGCGGCGCTGCCGTTGCGCTGGAAGGACCAGGACGAGGGTGACTCGCCCAATTCATTGATGACCGGCAGCTGGGAGCAGACCGCCGAGCGCTTGCAGGCCGAGGCCCTGCGCAGCCAATGGCGGGCGCTGCAGGTCACCCGGGTGGTGGACGAAAGTCACGACATTCGGTCCTTCTACCTGCAAACCAACGACGGCGTCGGTTTACCCCGGTTCGAAGCCGGGCAGCATCTACCCGTACGGATAACGCTGGAAGGACAGCAAGTGCCATCGATCCGGACCTATAGCGTGTCCAGCGCGCCGTCGGACGATTTTCTGCGCATCAGCGTCAAGCGTGACGGCGCGGTATCTTCGCACCTGCATGAGCAGATCCAGGCGTCCCACCAGATTGACGCCCGGGCGCCTCAGGGTCATTTCACGGTGAATTCGACTGAGCGCCGGCCTTTGGTACTGTTGGCGGCGGGCGTCGGTATCACACCGCTGTTGTCGATGCTGCGCGAAGTGGTCTACCAGGGGAAACGCATCAGCCGGATGCGCCCGGTCTGGCTGGTGCAAAGCGCTCGCCACGTGGCCGACCTGGCCTTTCGCGAGGAGATCGATGAACTGGTGGCCCGTGCCGGTGACAAATTGCGAGTGCTGCGCATGGTCAGCCAGCCGCCCACCGACGGGACGGTCGGGCAAGGCTACGACGTGGCCGGCAGAATCGAAGTGACGCTGCTCAAGCAACTGTTGCCCCTCGATGATTACGATTACTACCTGTGCGGGCCGGGCAGCTTTACCCAGGCGCTGTACGACGGCTTGCGCAAGCTGCGCATTCCCGATGATCGCATTCACGCCGAAACCTTCGGTCCGTCCACGCTGGTGCGTGACATCGAAGTCAGCATACCGGCGGCCGAGCAAGTGCCGGCGGCCACCGAAGCGGTAAAGGTGCTGTTCGCCGGTTCGGCCAAGGAGGCCCGCTGGGAACCGGAAAGCGGGACGCTGCTGGAATTGGCCGAGGCGCGGGGTCTGAATCCGGAGTTCAGTTGCCGCGGTGGATCCTGCGGCACCTGCAAGACCCGCATGACCCAGGGCCAGGTGCATTACCTGACCCAGCCGGCCGAGCCCGTGGCCGCTGGCGAAGTGCTGATCTGCTGCGCCGTACCGGCCCAGGGCAGCGAGCCTTTGGTGCTGGAGGTCTAGCGTGCGGCGCTGGCGCTTGTTCCTTCGCCAGCACATCCAATATCCTCATCGCCTGACACTCCGCCTTCGCGAGCAAGCTCGCTCCCACATGGGGCCTGCGGCGCATATACATCCAACGCCTGGCCCATTCCAGTGTGGGAGCGAGCCTGCTCGCGAAGGGGCCAGTCCATCCAACATCTTCATCGCCTGATACGCCGCCTTCGCGAGCAAGCTCGCTCCCACATGGATCCTGTGGCGCATACATCTCCAACGCCTGGCCCATTCCAAGTGTGGGAGCGAGCCTGCTCGCGAAGAGGCCAGTCCATCCAACATCTTCATCGCCTGACACTCCGCCTTCGCGAGCAGGCTCGCTCCCACATGGGCCCTGCGGCGCATACACATCCAACGCCGGGCCCGTTCCAGTGTGGGAGCGAGCCTGCTCGCGAAGGGGCCAGTTCATCCAACATCTTCATCGCCTGACACGCCGCCTTCGAGCAGGCTCGCTCCCACATGGGCCCTGCGGCGCATACACATCCAACGCCTGGCCCATTCAAGTGTGGGAGCGAGCCTGCTCGCGAAGGGGCCTGCGTGTTCAACACCCTGGACAGTGGATTTATTCCACAGCCGGTCTCATATGAAAAATGGTATAGGGCAGGATCAGCGTATCGGCGACGAAGCTGAGGGGTAGGTCGATGACTGCGAACGGCGCCAGTGCGCGTGCGATGGTCGCGTTATCTTCGGTCGTCGCTTTGAGCACCTGGAGATCGACGGACACGCCGCAATAAGGATGAATACCGCAAAGCTGCCCGGTGCCAAAGGTTTCGTTGGCCGTCGCGCACCCTGTCAGCAGTGCGATGGTCAAAGCAATTCCCACGATGCGCATGGCGGTCCCTCGTAATTGGTGCGCGACTGTAGCACTGTGATCGGGCTCAAATTGATTTATCCGCCCGACTCAGCGAACTCGCGATGACTCCCGCCGGTTTTCAGTACGTCGCGTTTCTCGGCTTTCTTCACGCACCACCAGCCAGATCCCGATGGCGGACACTGCCATCCCCAGTGCCATCTGCCATGAAAGCGGTTCGTCGAACATCGCCCAGGCCCACAGCATCGTGATCGGTGGGCTCAGGTACAGGACGCTGGCGACGCGGGTGGTGGACGCCCGGCGCAGACACAGCCAATAGAGCCCGTAACCGCCCATTGTCGACAAACCTGCCGTCCACAACACACTCAGCGCAAACCCCGTACTCGGTATCGGCGCCAGGCTGCCTTGCGTGCCCTCGATCACGGCGAATGCCAGGCCAGAGACGCCACATTGCAGCCAGAGGTTAGGCAGCAGGCCGAGCGATTGCGAGGCAGGCAGCTGCTTTTGCCAGAGGGTCGCGATAGCCAGCGAAAACATTCCCAGCAATGGCAGCCCGTACGCCCACAGTGGCGCGTGGCCCCAAGCCAGCGCGCCGTGGGTGCCAAGCGCAACGCCGATCAGGCCGACCATCAGCCCGGCCCAGACTCGCGGCGCCAAGCGCTGTCCCAGCGCACCGGCGGCCAGCAACGCCAGGCCTATCGGCAACAGATCGGCGAACAACGCCGCCAGCCCGGCCGGCACGCCCAAGGCGATGCCCTGGGTGATGCCAGCCAGGTACCCAGCCATCGCGAGCAGGCCGACGCCGGCGTTTTTCAACAAAGTGACTCGCGAGGCTCGCCGCAACTGCCCGGCGACAAAAGGAAACAGCACCAGTGTGACTACCAGGCAGCGCCAGAACACCACCAGCAGTGGCGGCGCGTAATCAATGGAGAATCGCGCACCGACAAACCCGGAGCTCCAGGCCAGAAGCAGGGCGGCCTCCAGCAAAGGCAAGGGGATCAGCCAATAAACGCTGGACGGCAAAGGGCAAGTGATCGATTTGGGCAGGTTCATGGTCACAGGCTACGAAAGCAGCCTAATCTAATAAATCAAAATATCTTGCAGCAGTCGTTCAGGAAAGATGAATCATGCCCGCCATTTTGGATATCGAGCTGATACGGACCTTTCACGCCGTCGCCCGCATCGGCAAATTCAGCGCCGCAGCCGAGCAGCTGCACAAAAGCCCGGCGGCGGTGAGCATGCATATCCAGCGATTGGAAGCGGTCGCTGGCGGCCGTTTGCTGAACCGCGACAATCAGGCGGTATCCCTGACCGCGCTGGGCAAACGCTTGCTGCTTTCCACCACCGAGTTGCTCACCACCCACGATCGGGTGCTGGCCGACCTGCACGGCACGCGGCTGGCGGGTCGCATCACGTTAGGCGTGCCGGACGAGTACGCCGACCACGTCATCCGCGACATCCTGCCGACATTCACCGCAGCCTGGCCTAACGTGATCCTCGAGCTCAGGACGGCCCCCAGTTATGCCCTGCGTGAGCAGGTGCAGCGCGGGAAACTGCAAGCGGCCGTGCTCGCTCAGCCGATGGATCAGCCAAGGGAGGAAACCGAGGTGTTGACTACCACGACGCCGGTCTGGGTCGGCGCGATTCACGCGATGGCCAACCCGGCGCAGCCGCTCGCGTTGGCTGTGCATGCAGCGCAGTGCCCTTATCGGCAAGCCATGATGCAGGCGCTCAGGGAGAGCGGTTACCGGCTGCGCGTAGTTCTGGAAAGCCCGTCCAACCAGGCCGTCAAGGCCTGTGTCGAAGCCGGCCTGGCGATCAGCCTGATCGACCGTGCCCGCGTGACCGAGCACATGCGGATTCTCGATGGCCTGCCGGTGATCGCCGACCATGCAGTGGTGTTCATGCGCTCCCAGGCGTCACGCGGCAATGAAGCGGTAGACCTGCTTGGCCAGGCCATGCAGCAGCGTTTTCGACTGTAGGCGGGCTGTTTCAGGCGGCGTTGGCCTTGCAGGGCGAGGCCTGGTCGGGCTGCGCCGAAAGCGGAACATCAAACACCCGGTCGAATGCCCACTGAAAAACCAGGGCGTAGAAAAAGAAAAACACGAAGAGCCCCAGGTTTGTCGCCAATGCCTGCCACAGGCTGATGTCCAGCCACGCGGCAATCACTGGCGTGAGGATCAGCGTCAGGCCACCTTCGAATCCCAGCGAATGCCACAGGCGCCGCCGCCAGTTGCGCTGGCGATTGTCCTGGCGCCGCTCCCAGGCTTCGAACAAACCATTGAACAGCATGTTCCAGGCCAGCGCGACGAAAGAAATCAGCAACGACAGCAGGGTCGAATAACCCATGCCCTGCTGGTAGATCAGCGCCAGTGCGGGGGCCACGAACAGCACGCCGCCGGCTTCGTAGAGGATGGCTTGAAGGATTTTTCGAGGTGCGCCTTGCATCGGTGGTCTCCTGGGAAGGGGGGCAGGACCACAGCCTGGCGAGTTGAGCGGCGGCGCACAATTGAGCTAAATTGAGCCTCGCTCAACCTGAGTAATGCTTGCCGCCATGTTTGCCAGACAGCCCCTGACCGCCTTGCGCGGCTTCGAGTCCGCCGCACGGCTGGGCAGCTTCAAGGCGGCGGCCCAAGAGCTGAGTATCAGCGCCGCGGCGATCTCCCATCAGGTCAAGAGCCTCGAAGCGTTTCTGGGTGTGCGGTTGTTCGAACGCTCCAGCCAGAGCGTACGCCTGAGCCTCGATGGCGAGCGGCTTTATCCGCATATCCACCGGGCCTTGGCGGAGATCCAGCACGGCTTGCAGACGTTGGCGCCGCCTTGTGTCGCGCAATCACTGGTGGTGAGCACGACGCCGGCCTTCGCCAGCCTGTGGCTGATCCCGCGGCTCGGTGATTTTTATCGAGCGCACCCGGACATCAGCGTCCGACTGCACAGCAGCAATGACGTCGTCGACCTGCAGCGTGACGCCAGCATCGACCTGGCGATTCGCGCCGTGTTCACCTCGGATCCGCAACTGTTCGAGCAGCCATTGCTGGATGAATATTTTGCCGTCTACTGCCACCCCGGCTGGCAGCCGCCCGCAATGGGGGCTCCCGTCGAGTTGATCGACGTGCCGTGGCTGAGCAGTTCCGATGTCGCGGTCGATTGGCCGGCCTGGTG
The DNA here is from genome assembly GCF_051132085.1 of Pseudomonas sp. R1-15. Taxonomy (NCBI): domain Bacteria; kingdom Pseudomonadati; phylum Pseudomonadota; class Gammaproteobacteria; order Pseudomonadales; family Pseudomonadaceae; genus Pseudomonas; species Pseudomonas sp. R1-15. The sequence continues at coordinate 2,669,338 of NZ_CP071660.1, forward strand.
CGCCCGGGCCGGCACTTCGGTCTGGCTGGATAATGCCCGCGTGCGGGGCTATGACGAAGAGCAACACGCGCTGCAGGCAGCAATCGTCGGCCACGGTCTGGTGCTCGCCAGCCAGGTCCTGGTTGCAGAGGCTGTGGCCCGTGGGCAGTTAGTGCCTTATCGGCCGGAGGTTCGCCTGGCGGGCGCGCGCTATACCCTGGTGTGCGTACCGGGACGGGAGCGGCAGCCAGCGGTGCGGGCATTCAGTGAATGGTTGCTGGGGCAGGGCGCCTGCTGAAACGAGGCGTCAAACGGCTGGGCCATGGAAAACCCGATTAGCGCGGGAACAGGTTCGAGGTCAAGGCTGTCCCTGAACTTTGGTCGAGACGAGACTCTCGTAACTTTCCGGATGCGGCGCCTCGGTGAAAATCACGTTGGAACGCTCGCTGCGGCACTTGAACTTCACGCCCTTGCGCGGCGTCATCTCCCGGGTCGTCTCCAGGCAGATCTGCCTTGAAGCGTAGGTCGGCCCCGGTCTGCGTTCTTCAACGCAGCCCTCGAAGCCACTGCAAATCGTCATAACGACAAAATATACGGTCATCATCCTTGTATTGCTCCGCTGGGCGATGCGATTGACTACCTCAGCGCCTGCCGCTGTTCAGTTGAACAGGCAGGGCCGATGAGGCGGATGATGAGCGCTTCATCGAACCTTCAGCAATGGCACGCCAGTGCCATTTGTCGGAATATTGTCGCTTTTTCGAATGTTTTTAAAACTGCCGTTTCTGTCGCCAATATATTGGCGAAAACGCCGTTATCGATAGTTTTTGCCAGGGGTCAAAAAGGCCTAGCTCCGCGCCGAGAAATACCATGCAACCAGCGCCGCTAGGCTGATCGAGGCGCCCAGTAAACTCACCGCCTGCCAGCCCCAAAGCGCATACACCTGAGTGGCAGCTGCCGCCCCCAGCGCGCTGCCGACCGAGTAGCAACACATGTACGCGCCAACCATGCGGCTCTGGGCGTCGGGCCGCGCGGCGAAAAGAAAACTCTGGTTGGTGACATGCACCGCCTGCACGGCGAAATCGAGCAGGATCACCCCCACGACCAGCGCGATCAACGACGACTCGGCAAAGGCGATGGGCAACCAGGAGAGCGCCAGGAGCCCCAGGGAAAGGCCGGTCACCCGTTGCCCCCAGCCTCGGTCAGCCCAACGGCCGGCCCTCCTGGCGGCGAGCGCCCCGGCAACGCCGGCCAGGCCGAACAGGCCGATGGCGGTGTGTGAAAGCGACAGCGGCGCGGCACTGAGGGGCAGTACCATGGCGGTCCATAGCACGGAAAACGCCGCGAAGATCAGCAGGGCGAACAGGCCTCTGCTGCGCAGGACCGGTTCAGTCAGGAACAGTTTGAACAGCGATCGAATAAGCCCTGGGTAGGTATGCTGGTTACGTAGCGGTTTGGCGGGTGGAGCTATTTTCCATAACACTGCCGCGATCGTCAGCATCAGTCCTGACGAAACGAAATAAACCGCACGCCAGCCCGCCAGGTCGGCGATCAGCCCTGAAGTGAACCGAGCCATGAGAATGCCCAGCACAATCGCGCTGGTCAGGGCTCCCACGGCCTGCCCGCGTTGGGCGGGTGGAGACAGCAGCGCGGCGTAGGCGACCAGTACCTGCACGACCACCGCCATCAAGCCCGTGAGGCTCATGGCTGCCAACAGGACCAGCCAGTGCCGGGAAGCACCGACGGCCGCCAGCGCCAGCACCGACAAGGTCACGAGCGTCAGGATCAGCCGCCGGCTGTCGACCTTGTCGCCCAACGGCACGATGAACAGCAACCCCAGCGCGTATCCAGCCTGAGTGGCCGTCACCACGATGCCGATCGATCCGGGCGTCACGCCGAGGCTTTGTGCGATGGAGGCGAGTAACGGCTGGGCAAAATAGACATTGGCAACGGCCAGTGCGCAAGTCACCGAAAACAATAACGTCAGCGTTTTGGACAAGCCTCGTTCCAAGGGGGTAAATGCGCTCATGTTCCTCTCCGTGGGCTATTCTGGTTTCAATTGAAAACCTGTTTGCGATTTATGCGGGATTGGGTTTTAAATTGCAACCACATGGGCGAGACTGAGCGACGAGTAAACGGCGTACCGCAGCCCGTCCGAAGGTAAACAAGATGGTTGAAAACGATGTGTCGCATAACCGCGAATGCCCCGTGGCACGCACGCTGGAAGTCATCGGTGATCGCTGGTCGCTGATGATCATCCGCGACGCCTTCGATGGGCTTCGCCGCTTCAGCGAGTTTCAGAAGAACCTGGGGGTGGCCAAGAACATCCTGGCGTCGCGACTCAAGGCCCTGGTCGAGGTCGGCGTGTTCGAGGTGCGGCCCGCCTCGGATGGGAGCGCCTACAAGGAGTACGTCCTGACGGAAAAAGGCCAGGCGACTTTTGCGCTGGTGGTCAGCTTGAGGCAGTGGGGCGAAAGGTTCCTGTTCACCCCGCAGGAAACAAGGTCGCTGTTGGTAGACAACGAGTCGGGGCAGCCGCTGATGCCGATCGAGGTTCGTTCATCGAGCGGCCGGAAACTCGAACCGTGGGATTGTCACCGGGTCAGGCGGGTTGCCGGCGCGTCGTGAAGCCGATGTGCTTCAGCGTTCGGCAGGTTGCTCGTAGCGTTGCTGGATGCGCGCCAGTTCACCGGACCGGCGCAGATGCTCAAGCGCGCTGGCCCACTTGGCAATCACCTGCTCGTCGCTGTCGACACTGAAGGCGATGTACAGCGACGAGCGGTAGAGTTCGATGGGAATCCTGCGCAATGTTCCGGCGGGTATTTTCAACTGGCGGCTGTAATACGCCACTCCCGCATCGGTATCGCCGACGATGATATTCGTCCGCCCGGCCAGCAACATGCGGTAGAGCAGCTTGCTCTCGGTGGCGCTCTTGTCCAGGTTGTTGAAGCCCAGCGATTTCAGCATCTGGGGCACCAGGCCGGCATGGCGGGTGGTGATTTGCGGGGCGCGCAGCAGTTGTTCCAGCGAAGTGATCGGCGGCGCGTCTGCCAATTGATAGGCGTGGATGGATTCTTCGACAATCGGCCCGACCCACTTGTACAACGGTTCGCGCTCCGGCGTGCGGAACAGCGAGTACATGATGGTCTTGGGCCGGGTCCGCAATATTTGCGTGGCCCGCATGCTGGGCTGCAGCACGACTTCGAAGTCGTCCCCGGTCTGGGTCATGATGGCTCGGACGATTTCCGTGGTCATACCGGTGAGCTGACTGTTTTCGACGTAGTTGTAGGGTGCCCATTCCTCGGTCACGACCTGATATGGCTCGGCCGCGGCCCCTGAACCGAGCAATAGACAGAGCAGCGCTGCGGCAGGCATCGAATGCTTCACATGTTCTCCTGATAGGCGGTTCGCCGTTCCTGAGCGAACCCAAGACAAGCATAGACCCAAACACGTGCCTGACGACGGCTGCGGCTCCGTTATGAGAACGATCCCTCAGTTGCGTGCCGTGCCGTGCCGGCTGCGCGAGGGTTCACAAGCCTGGCTGCCTCCGTCGCTGGTACAGTGTCGCGCCTGACCGTGGCTACAGACGCCGGGCCTGCCTGGCGAGAATAGGACTGGAAGTTTGAACGAACAGACATTATCCATGCGCCTGGAGCGCGTGGCAGCGCATGTGCCGGCGGGTGCCCGGCTTGCCGATATCGGCTCCGATCACGGCTACCTGCCGGTGGCATTGCTACGTCGTGGTGTGATCAGCGCCGCTGTGGCCGGGGAGGTGGCGTTGACGCCGTTCCGCTCGGCCGAACGCACGGTGCGCGAAAGCGGCCTGGAACACACGATTGCCGTGCGCCTGGCCAGCGGCCTGGGGGCGATCGAACCCGGCGACGGCATAACGGCGATCAGCCTGTGCGGCATGGGGGGCGAGACGATTCGCGACATTCTCGAGGCCGGCAAGTCCCGCCTGAACGGCCGGGAACGGCTGATCCTGCAGCCCAACGGCGGCGAGCAGCCACTGCGCCAATGGTTGGTGGCCCACGACTACCGCATCCTTCATGAGGAAATGCTGCGGGAAAACCGCTTCTACTACGAAATCATCGTCGCCGAGCGCGATGGGCCGGTGACGTACAGCGCCGAGGAACTGTACTTCGGCCCGCTGCAGATGCAGGCTCGCAGCCCGGTATTCCTGGACAAGTGGGAGCGCATGCTGCGCTTCAAACACAAAAACCTGGCTAACCTCACCCGGGCGCAGCAGGGCGTAGCGCAGGAAAAGGTGCAGGAGATCGCACGGCAAATTCGCTGGATCAGCGAATTGTTGGCGTGAGCCGCTCGAGCTGTTCCGCGACTGGCTGACAAGGCGCATCCGCCGCCGTTACATCGAATGGCGGATGCGCTTTTCCTTCAACGTTGCGCTGCACCGCGCTCGACCATCGCTCGCCATTGCTGGACGCTGGGTCTTGCCTGCATCTTCGAATGCCATGCCAGCAACGCCTGGCATTCCTCGGGCACTGGCAACTTGACCAGCGAGGCGAAGATCATGCCGCCCAATACCGCGATGTCTGCCATCGAAAAACGCTCGCCTGCAACAAAAGGGCGTTGGCTCAGCAGGTCGTTGAAATAACGCATGCCCCTGATCGCCTTGTCGCGCATGCGCATGCCCCACTCAGCGTTCTGGTACAACTCGACTTCCGGCCCTAGCCCCGGCGTCGCATGGTGGAAGTACACGCTGACCGCATCGAGGAATTCTATTTCGGCGCGCTTGGTCATCATCTGGATCAGGCCTTTCTCCAAAGGCGTTTCACCGGTCAGGGCAGGGGGGCCAACCAGGGCGTCCAGGTACTGCGTGATCGCCGTGCATTCGGCGATGAGCGTGCCGTCTTCCAGCTCCAATACCGGCAGCGTTCCCGAATAATTGATCGCGAGGAACGCCGGCTTCTTGTGTTCGCCTGTCCATAGATTGACCGAGACGAATTCGGTTTTCGAGAGTAGACCTTTCTCTGCCAGGGCGATGCGTACTCGCGCCGGATAGGGGCCGTCAAACCAGTCATGGATTTTCATCATTGGGAGTTCGGAAACGTCGTGGTGGGAGTGGGGAAGAGTCATGATCAAGTTACCTGCCTGTCAATTGGTAGGTAAAAGATTGGGCGACAATTCTTCGGCTGTCAACCCCTACCTGTCACTTGGCAGGTAAACTGGCTGCGGGTACAATCAGCCAGGTTTCAGCCATTCAGAATGAGGAACGGGACGTGAGCGAAAACGCTCGGGAAGCCATCCTGGCAGCCGCTAAAAGCGCTGCGCAGACCCATGGCTACAGCGGAATCAACTTTCGAAGCATTGCCGAAGCGGTGGGGATCAAGAACGCGAGTATCTACTACCACTTCCCCAGCAAGGCCGATCTGGGCGCGGCGGTAGCTGAACGCTACTGGCAGGACGCGGTCGCCGTTCTGAAGACGATCCGTGAGGAGAACCCCGACCCACATGGTTGCTTGCGGCTGTACCCCTCGATCTTTCGCAAGTCACTGGAAGACGGCAACAGACTCTGCCTGTCCAGCTTCATGGCGGCCGAGCACGAAGACTTGCCTGAGCCGGTGAAGCGCGAGGTCAAGGCCTTCGCCGACGCCAACGTGGCGTGGCTGGCCGAGGTGCTGGCAGCCGCCGGCACGGGTAGCGTGGAAAAGTGTGAACGCCGCGCCCTGGCCATTTACACCGCTGTCGCCGGTGCCCAGTTGATCGCCCGGACGCGGCTCGACATCAACCTGTTCGACGAACTGATCCTCAGCTACCAGGAGGCCGGACTGATCCCGGCTTGAACTACTGTTTCAGCACCAGTAATCGATAAGTGCCCGCTTCGCTTTCAATTCCATGGGTGTCATGGGTGAACCCGGGGAACGATCGGTCAAAGCTTTCCAGCGCCTTGAGGTAGGTCAGCACCGGTCCTTCCGATGGCCCTGCATTTTCTCCCGGCATCAGCAAGGGAATCCCTGGTGGGTACGGCACGATACCCGTCGCGGCGATGCGTCCGGCCGCTTCTTCGAGGGTGACTTGCTCGATCTCGTTCTTGACCAGTTTCTCGTACGCCTCCACCGGGCTGAAGTGCGCCTCAGGCAGTGTGCCGAACGCCTGGGCCATGGCGGCAGTGGTCCTGGTTTGTTTCATGGCGGCGAAAATTTCCTCGGCGAGGTCCTTGAGCCCCATGCCGGAATAACGTTGCTGGTTGGCGCTCAACAGGTCGGGGAGGCAGAGTTCCAGTTCCAGGTTGGCGTCGTAGTCGCGCTTGAAGTCGAGCAGCGCGTTGACCAGCGTGCCCCACTTGCCCTTGGTGATGCCGATGGAAAACAGGAACAGGATGGTGAAATCGGTGGTTTTTTCCACCACGATGCCTTGCGTGCCCAGGTAGGCACTGAGCACACAGGCCGGAATACCGAAGTCCAGCAGGTTGCCGTCGTCGCCCATCCCGGGGCTGAGGATCGAGACCTTGATCGGGTCGAGCATGCAGTAGCCGTCTTCAATGTCACCGAAGCCGTGCCAGACCTCATTGGGGTGCAGGACCCAGCAGCCTGGATCGACCTTGAGCCTGGCCGGGTCGGCTTCGTGGAACGCAATCGACAACCCGTCGACCTGCACTGACGGCGGCTGCCAGCAGGAAAAGAACCAGTCGTCATGGCTGCGCATTTCGTTCTGCATATGCGAGATGACCTGACGGAAAGCGATGGCTTCCTCGATCGCCTCGCTGGTCAGGATCTGCCCGCTGGGCGCCTCCATCATCGCCGAGCTGACGTCGCAGGAGGCCATGATTGCGTAATTCGGCGAAGTCGAGGCGTGCATCATGTACGACTCGTTGAAGCGCCCATGGGGGATCGGATTGCGGCCGTTGCGCACATGGATCATCGAGGCCTGGGACAGCGCCGCCAACAGCTTATGCGTGGACTGGGTGGCGAACACGGTCGGTTTCGACGGGTCGTGATCGTCCGGGCTGCCATGCATCGCAAAGCGATCCTTGTACAGCGGATTAAAACGCGCGTAGCCATACCAGGCTTCGTCGAAATGCAGGCGGTCGACGCTTTGCCCCAACAACTCTTCGACGCGAGTGACGTTGTAGGTCAGGCCGTCATAGGTGGAGTTGGTGATGATCGCATGCACCGGCGTCGGGTCGATGTGACTCTTGACCAGCGGATTGCTCGCGATGGCGGCCTTCACCCCCTCGGCGCTGAGGGTCCGCGGCAGGATCGGGCCAATGATGCCGAAGCGGTTGCGGGTCGGCACCAGGTAGGTCGGAATGGCCCCGGAGAGGGTCATCGCATGCTCGGCGGATTTGTGGCAGTTGCGGTCGCAAAGTGCAATCTGGTCGCGGGTCACACTGGCCATCAGGATGACGCGGTTGGACATCGATGAGCCGTTGGTGACGTAATAGGTGCGGTGCGCGCCGAACACTTTGGCGGCATAACGCTCGCCCTGTCCGATGGGGCCGCTGTGGTCGAGCAAGGAACCCAGCTCGCCGACGGAAATCGACAGGTCCGAACGCAGCAGGTTCTCCCCGAAAAATTCATAGAATGCCCGGCCGGCGGTGCTTTTCAAGAACGCCGTGCCGCCCGCATGGCCCGGTGTGTGCCAGGAATATTCATAGCTGCGGGCAAACTTCAGCAGCGCGCCGAACATCGGCGGCAGCACTGCCTGGCGATAGCGCTCGATAGCCGCCAGTATCCGCCCGCTGAGGAAACGGCTGGTGTCTTCAGGCAACCAGATGAAGTCATCGGCATGTTGCATGACGATCAACGGCACGTTGGACGCCGTGCTGCGATCACTGATCAGGAACACCGGTACGCGGGTGTTGCGCTCGCGTAGCGCGGTGAGCAGGTCGATGCATTCGCGGTGGTCGTCGCTGGTGTCGATTTCCCAACTGAGCAACACGCATTGGATGGCCGGGTCGGAACTCAGGATCGACTTGGCATCACTCAGGGTTTCGGAGGTCAGCACGCTCACGGCGCGGTCCTCCACGTCGCTGATCAGCTGGATCAGGGCACGACCGAATACGCTGCGTTTGTCGGGCGCATTGGAGACCAGCAAGGCCAGCATCCCCAACAGATTTCGATGTTCCGTCATGGCAAGGGCTCCAGGTTAGCTGCCTTCAGGTGGTTGACGGGAACGGGCTCGCCAACGATGTGCTGCGCCGCGACGGTCTGGGTCGGTACGCTGTTGTTCAACGCCTCCAGGCGGATCAGGCGGGTGTTGACGAAACCGAACAGCGTATAGCCGAAGATCACCGCGACGCCGCCGAGCATCAAGGCTTGTTCGCCCGAGCTGTAGAGGGCCAGGTAGCTGTAGGCCGCGGCGATGCCCGCGACGATATTGGTGACCAGGGCTTTGTTCGCCGGGACATTCGAAACCTTTTGCAGGGTCACCAGTGTCGCCATGGAGAGAATGTAGGGCACCAGGTTAGTGACCACGGCGAGATTCACCAGCGTATCGAACTGCTTGGCCAGGTCCGGGCTGATGGTCAGCAGCGCCATGGTTGTCTGCATCGCCAGCAAGATCAGCATGCTGATGATCGGCACGCCATGCTTGTTGGCCTTGGCGAAGATCGGCAGGAAATAGCCGGTATCCGCCGAACTCTTGAAGACCTGTGCCACGGTGAATTGCCAGCCGAGCAACGAGCCGATGCAGGCCAGCACCATCAGGCCCATGACGATGTCACCCACCAGCGGCGTGAACATCTTGGCGAACACCAGGCCGAACGGCGCGGTGGAGGAGACCAGCTCGGCGTTGTCGACGATGCCGGCGATGACGTTGGTGGAAACAATGTAGATCACTGCGGCACCAAGGGTCCCGCCGAGGACCGCGATCGGCACGTTCTTCTCGGGATTTTCCACCGCGTCACCGTTGGCGCAGGCCGATTCGAGCCCGAGGAATGCCCAGAGCGTGATCGCCACCGAAGCGCCTGCCGCTTCGTACCAGGTCTTGTCGTGAGGGTTCCAGCCGGCGGCATAAACGCTGCTGTCGAACCAGAACCAACCGACGGTGGAAACCAGCACCACCGGGGCAATGACTCCCCACACCGTCACGGCGCCGATCTTGCCGGTGATGCCTGCGCCCCCGAAATTGGCGAAGGTGGTCAGCCACAACAGCGCGATGGTCGCCAGGCCGACTTGCAGGGAATCGAGCTTGATCTCGAACAACGTCTGGATATAGCCGACCGCGGTAATGCTGATCGCCACGTTGGCAATCAACAGCGAAAGGCCGTAGGTATAGTTGGTGATGTAGTTGCCGGATTTGCCAAAGGTATATTCGGCGTAACCGCCCATGCCGCCGGTCTTGCGGCTGAGCATGCCGCAGCGGGCGAACGCGTAGGCCAATGCCAGCGAGCCCGTGGCGGTGATCAGCCAGGACAAGATGGAGATGCCGCCGACTTCGGCGAGTTTGGTCGGCAACAATATGATGCCGGACCCCAGCATGTTGACGGCGGTCAGCATGGTCAGCTGGCTCACACTCATCTTCTTGGCGACTGACATTCCCTTGCCCCACATGCATGAAGTGAAGGGCTTAAGCTATAGCAGAGGATTCGCAGTAAGCCAGAATATCGCAGCGGGATTTGGCGCCGCTGGTCAAGAATCGGATCGAAAACGTGCCGGGGTGGCACGGGGGACGAATGTCCCCGGTGCCGTTGCTGGTAAAAAGCCCGGCCTGATCAGCCGTCGAGCAAGGTCATCACCTCGGCGCTGTAGCGTTCGCCGGCCACCGCGCCTCGGGTGCCGAAAATCGCATCCAGCTGAGCCAGCTCCTCGGCGCTCAGGAAGACGCTGGCGGCGGCGACGTTGCTTTCCAGGTACTTGCGCTGCTTGGTGCCCGGGATCGGGATCACATTGCTGCCCTGGGCCAGGACCCAGCCCAAGGCCAGTTGCGAGGCGCTGATCTGCTTCTGCTCAGCCATCGCCTTGACCCGTTCGACCAAGGCCAGGTTGCGCTGGAAATTGTCGGCCAGGAAACGCGGGTTGAAGCGGCGGTAGTCGTCTTCGGCAAAATCGTCCGGAGTCTTCAACTCGCCCGTCAGGAAGCCGCGGCCCAAGGGGCTGTAAGCGACAAAAGCGATGCCCAGGCGCCGGCACGTGTCGAGCACGCCGTTGTGTTCCGGCTCCCTGGACCACAGCGAGTATTCGCTTTGCACCGCTGCCAACGGATGCACGGCATGGGCCCGCTGGATGGTCTCGGCGCTGGCCTCCGAAATCCCGATGTGGCGGACCTTGCCGGCCTTGACCAGCTCGGCCATGGCGCCGATGGTTTCTTCGACGGGTACCTGTGGGTCGATGCGATGCTGATAGTAGAGGTCGAGGTAATCGGTACCCAGGCGCTTGAGGCTGCCGTCGATCGACTGCCGAACGTATTCGGGGTGACCATTGACGCCCCGGGCATGCGGATCATCGCTGCGCACCAGGCCGAACTTGCTCGCCAGATAGATACCTTCACGCTTGCCGCGCAAGGCGCGTCCGAGCAGTTCTTCGTTGGTGTGCGGGCCGTACATGTCGGCCGTGTCGAACAGGGTCACGCCCAGCTCGACGGCGCGGTGGAGCGTGGCGATGGATTCGCGCTCGTCGGTGCCCGTGGTGTAGAAATCCGACATGCCCATGCAGCCCAGACCGATGGCGCTGACGTGTGGACCTTGATGGCCAAGTTGACGAGTGATCATGAGGTTGTTCCTTTGGATTGAAGTGACGCGATCAGTCTCCGTAAAACGGTTTTCTGGATAAAGCCGCTGTTTTTGGTTTAACTATTCGTGATTTCTGAATAGTGAGCAAGAATCATGGATCGATTTCAGGCTATGCAGGTGTTCCGGCGCATCGTCGAACTGGGCGGTTTCGGCAAGGCGGCCGACGATCTGGGTTTGCCCCGGGCTACCGTCAGCCTGTTGATCCAGCAACTGGAGGGGCATCTGGGGGTGCAACTGCTACAGCGCACCACGCGGCAGGTGCGCGCAACCCTGGATGGCGAAGCCTATTACCAGCGCTGCGGCCAGTTGCTGGATGAACTGGACGACCTGGAAACCTCGCTGTCCGCGCAACGCAGCCAACCTCGCGGCACCCTGCGCGTGGACATGCCCATCGCCTTCGGCTGCACATGGATCGTGCCGAACCTGGCGGACTTCTATCGGCGCTATCCGCAATTGAAACTGGACCTGGGGTTTCATGACCGGTTGGTTCATCTGCAGCGAGAAGGCGTCGATTGCGCCATCCGGGCCGGCGTCATCAGCGACCAGGCGCTGGTTGCGCGACCGATCGTGCGGTTGTGCCAAGTGACTTGCGCCAGCCCTGGCTACCTGGCCCGTTCAGGTACGCCTGTGGCGCTGGAGGACCTGGCAGAGCACCGCGCCATCGGTTTCGCGTCCGGTAACGGTCGTTATTTCCCGTTCGAATTCGAAGTGGCAGGGCAGGTCCGAGAGCTGCAAATGTCATCCGAGCTGACCGTCAACAACGCCGACGGCTACGTGACGGCTTGCGAGGCGGGATTCGGCCTGATCCAGGCGCCGCGTTACCACGTGCAACGGCAACTCGCCGAGGGGCGGTTGGTCGAGGTATTGAGCGATCATCCGGTGCCGTCATGGCCGATTTCAGTGGTCTACCCGCCTCATCGACAGCTGTCGCCGAGGGTGAGGGTGTTCATCGATTGGCTGATCGAGTTGCTGCATGGCGCGGCGGATGCGGACGAGGCCCTGATGGTGCGGGTTTAACACGAACCATCTCGAAGACCGGTCCCCCGTGGCGAGGGAGCTTGCTCCCGCTGGATTGCGCAGCAATCCCAAAAAGCCTGTTCGGGATCAGCCTGGCACACCTCGGTGATAGGGCTTGGGGCCGCTACGCAGCCCAGCGGGAGCAAGCTCCCTCGCCACGGTTTGTATCGGCATGCCCCGTACTCCTTGTCATGAAAACGCTGGGAACTGCCGCCTTATCCCAAGCGAAAAATCGGAACTATCGCTTTGGCGGCACGATCATTTCCCTAGGCGTTAATCAACGCGACCCCGACGGCCCGGATCTCACGGAATCCGCCACGGGACGCTGAACGATAAGGAGCTGTCATGACCGTTACCACCCATCCCCTCTACCGAAGCACGCCAGGTCCGCTTCACGCGGTCCTGCTCGCCGGCACCGTTCCGTTGTTTCTCGGGGCGCTGCTCAATGACATCGCGTACTACAAGACCTACCAGATCCAATGGAGCAATTTCGCCTCCTGGCTGATTGCCGGCGGACTGCTGTTCTGTGGGTTGGCATTGCTGTTTGCGCTGGTCAATCTGATCCGTGCGGAGCGCAAGGGCGGGCGTCCGGTGGTGTATTTCCTGCTATTGCTGGTGACCTGGGTACTCGGGCTGATCAATGCCTTCGAACATGCCAAGGACGCCTGGGCCATCATGCCCCAGGGCCTGGTTCTGTCGGTCGTCGTAACCGTGTTGGCCTGCGCTGCGGCGTGGGTCGGGCTGACCAATCTGCGTTCCGGAGGTGAGCAATGAAACCGCGCATCGCATTGACAGCCTTGAGCCTGGCGTTGTTGCTGAGCGCCTGCGGAGGAGAAGGGGACGCCACTCAGGCACGCGGTCCGGACCCCAAATTGCCGGAGCCCCAGCGCGGGTTGTTGCCCAGCATGAAAATCGCCGAGCCGGTGCCCTGGGGCGAGCAGAAACCGACGGTGCCGCAAGGCTACGACATCACCGCTATCGCCACCGACCTGAAGATTCCGCGCCAGACCCTGGTACTGCCCAACGGCGATATCCTGGTGGCCGAAGGCCGTGGCGGAAACGCTGCGAAGCTCAAGCCCAAGGACGTCATCGCCAGTGTCATCAAGGCCAAGGGCAACACCCAGGTCAAGGGCGGCAACCGCCTGACGCTGTTGCGCGACGCTGACGGTGACGGCACCTACGAGCTCAAGACGGTCTTCGCCGAAAACCTCAACGCACCCTATGGCCTGGCGTTTGCCGACGGCAAGCTGTACGTCGCCAACCAGGACGCACTGGTGCGCTTCGATTATGAAGAGGGCCAGACCAAGGCCAGCGGGTCACCCACGAAAGTTACCGACCTGCCGTCCGAGATCAACCACCACTGGACCAAGGCGCTGGCCATCAGTCCCGACGGACGCTCGCTGTACGTTGGCATCGGTTCGAACAGCAACGTCACCGAGCGCGGCATGGAAGTCGAAATCGACCGGGCCATGGTCTGGCAGATCGACGCCGAGACAGGCGCCCACAAACCCTATGCGACCGGTCTGCGCAACCCGACGGCGTTGAAGGTCGAGCCTGGCTCCGGACAGTTGTGGGCGGTGGTCAACGAGCGCGACGAGTTGGGTCCCGACCTGGTACCGGATTACCTGACATCGGTGCGCGAAGGTGCGTTTTATGGCTGGCCCTATAGCTATTGGGGGCAGAACGTCGATCCGCGCGCACAACCGCAGGATCCGCAAAAAGTCGCCGCTGCGGTCAAACCCGACTACAGCCTCGGGTCCCACGTCGCGGCACTCGGTGTCGATTTCTCCATCCCGGCCATGGGCGAGCAATTTGCCGAAGGCGCCTTCGTGGGTGAGCACGGCAGTTGGAACCGCGACCAGCCGGTGGGCTACAAAGTCATTTTTGTGCCGTTTCGCAACGGTCGTCCCGCTGGTGAGCCGGTGGACTTCGCCACGGGTTTCCGCGGCGACGATGGCAAGACCCGTGGGCGGCCCGTGGGTGTGACCGTTGATCCGCGCGGTGCGTTGATCATCGCCGATGACCTGGCGAACACCGTGTGGCGGGTGACTCGCAAGCCATGAACCCGATGCCCGGGACGCGCTGCCGTCCCGGGTAATCCCGCCGGTTTTGCACGTTCGCGCAAAACCCCGACAGTCCCCGCAACATCACCAAAGCCCGGTAACCCTCGTTGCGCGACAGTGAAGCCGTCAATCACGACAGCGCACCGGCGAATGTCTCGTCGGTCGGTCAACGAGGAGAGCTACCATGAGCGGTATCAAACACAACATTCCCCACGAAGTCGAAGGCAAGGTCGCCCTGGTCACCGGCGCCGCCAGCGGTATCGGCAAGGCCATTTCCCTGTTGCTGCATGCCCGTGGCGCCAAGGTGATCGCCGAGGACATCAACCCCGCCGTCAACGAGCTGGCCCGCCCGGGACTGGTGCCGCTGGTGGCTGACATTACCGAGGACGGCGCCGCCGAGCGCGCGGTGGGCCTGGCGGTCGAGCAGTTCGGCCGGTTGGACATCCTGGTCAATAACGCCGGCATCATCATCAACAAACTGGTGGTCGACATGACGCGCCAGGATTGGGAACGCATCCAGGCCGTCAACGCCACCGCGGCGTTCCTGCACTCACGCGAAGCGGTCAAGGCGATGATGCCCAACCAGTCCGGGGCCATCGTCAACATCGCCTCCTATGCATCCTATTTCGCTTTCCCGACCATCGCCGCCTACACCGCGTCCAAGGGCGCCCTGGCGCAGTTGACCCGCACGCTGGCGCTGGAAGCCATCGAGCATGGCATCCGAGTCAATGCGGTCGGCGTTGGCGATGTGGTCACCAATATCCTCAATGACGTGGTCGAGGACGGCCCGCAGTTTCTCGCCCAGCACGGCGAAGCCGCCCCCATCGGCCGGGCCGCGCAACCTGAAGAAATCGCCGAGGTGGTCGCCTTCCTGGCCTCGGACCGCGCCAGCTTCATGGTCGGCTCGGTGGTCATGGCTGATGGCGGCATGACTGTCACCGCTGGCTGAGCCAACAGAGGAGAACCGTCATGAACAAGCGTAAAACCCCTGTGGCTACTCTGAGGGCGAGCCTGCTCGCGATGGCGGCAAGTCAGTTGATGAAGATGTCGGACGTACCGGCCTTTTCGCGAGCAGGCTCGCTCCCACATGGGTTCTGCAGTGCATATGAATTTTATGTCCGCTGGAAATCATTGTGGGAGCGAGCTTGCTCGCGATGGCAGCAAGTCAGTCGGTGAAGATGTCGGATGTACCGGCCCCTTCGCGAGCAGGCTCGCTCCCACATGGGTTCTGCAGTGCACGTGAGTTTTATGTCCGCTGGAAATCATTGTGGGAGCGAGCCTGCTCGCGATGGGGGCAAGTCAGTTGATGAAGATGTCGGACGTACCGGCCCCTTCGCGAGCAGGCTCGCTCCCACATGGGTTCTGCAGTGCACGTGAGTTTTATGTCCGCTGGAAATCATTGTGGGAGCGAGCCTGCTCGCGATGGCGGCAAGTCAGTTGATGAGGATGTCGGACGTACCGGCCCCTTCGCGAGCAGGCTCGCTCCCACATGGGTTCTGCAGTGCACGTGAGTTTTATGTCCGCTGGAAATCATTGTGGGAGCGAGCCTGCTCGCGATGGCGGCAAGTCAGTCGATGAAGATGTCGGATGTACCGGCCCCTTCGCGAGCAGGCTCGCTCCCACATGGGTTCTGCAGTGCATATGAATTTTATGTCCGCTGGAAATCATTGTGGGAGCGAGCTTGCTCGCGATGGCAGCAAGTCAGTCGGTGAAGATGTCGGATGTACCGGCCCCTTCGCGAGCAGGCTCGCTCCCACAGAGGGGGGCTTCAGAACGGCCCGAGCTTCAGCGGGTACTGGAGGACGACGTACAGCCTGTCGATGTCATCGCCGGCCTGGGCGCTGTTGGCGCGGTGGGTGACGTGGGACAGTTGCAGCGACAGGTCCTTGGCCGGCCCTGATTGCACGACGTAATGCAGGTCCAGGTCGCGCTCCCAATGACGGCCACCGTCCCCCTGCTGCGGGCTGTAGGTTCCGGTGTCGCTGTCGAACGGGTTGTAGGCGCCGCCCCTTGGCGCATGGCTGCCATCTATCCCGTTGCCGGTTACATAGCGGGCCATGAAACTCAAGCCGGGGATGCCCAAGGTGCCCAGATCAAGGTCATAGCGAGCTTGCCAGGAGCGCTCGCCCGGGCCATTGAAATCAGCGTATTTGATCGAGTTGGCCAGGTAGATGGAGTCACCACCAACGAAATCGAAAGGCGTGTCGCCGTTGATTTTCTGGTACGCCAAGGTGAGTGCCTGGGCTTCATGTCGATATTTGCCGGACAGGCTGAAAGCCGTGTTGTCGATGGCGCCTGCGCTGGCCTGGCCATGGTCGTGGGTGTAGTAGACGTTACCGTCGAGGAACAACTGGCCCAGCGTCGAATGCAGATTGGCGTAGTACTGGCGCCAGGTGTCGCTCAGCTCGGAAGCATAGAGCGCGCCGCCCACCGTGCGGCCGCTGAACAGGTCGGCGCCGATGAAGTCGATACTGCCGTGGCGGGTACTTGCGCCATAACCAGAGAAATCGCCTTTGGCGGTGGAGGCATCCTGATTTTTGAAGGCGTTGAAATGACCCGCCTGCACATCGACCTCATCGAATTCGTGGCTCGACAGCCACACGCCGCTGGCGTATTCCGGTTGCAGGCGCTTGTCAGCCGTATCGAATACTGGTGTCGCCACGGTCATTTCGCCGAGCGCCAGGGTGGTTCGCGAGGTGTTGAATTTCAGCGCAGCGCCGGCGCTGGAGTATTCGTCTTCACTGCGTCCGTCTTGATCCAGCGGCAGCAATCCCGTCCCCGAGTGGCCCTTGCCGCCGTCCAGTTTCAAACCGACGAACCCATGGGCGTCGATGCCTGCACCGACGATGCCGGGCGTGAAGCCGGACTCGAACGTGGCGATGAAGCCCTGGGCCCATTCCGCCTTGTAGCTCTTGCCCGCCGGGGTCGGGGACCGGTAGTCATTGTTGAGGTAGAAGTTGCGGCTCAACACCTCAAATGTTGCCCCTTGCAAGAAACCCTCGGCGGTTTGTCCTGCCAGCGCGGGTGCGCTTCCCGCTAGCAAAGCCAGCAGCCAGATCGGCTTCAGGGCGACCGGTGCTGGCCCGGGGACAATCATGTTTGTGGATGCGGGCGACATGCGTCTTTTCCGTGTGAACCAAGGCCTGGGCAGAGCGCCATTCTTGGTGAGGTCGCGCGCAGGGGCGAGTTAAACGTTGTTAATTGCGTAACGCGGGCCCGACCGCACTCCAGAAAGCGCGACCCGTGCCGATTCAAGGGAGATTGCCTATAGTTTCTGCAACACAGGGACACCCGCTGCCGCGACGGAACACTGATATGACCGCATCTTCTTCTCCTCAAACGTTCAAATCCCTTGGTTGCGCCGAGTGTCGCGACCATTCGGCGTTGGGATTTGATTTCACCATGGCGTTCCAACCGATCTTCAATGTCCGCACGCGCACGGCCTTTGCCTATGAGGCACTGGTCAGAGGCGTAAACGGCGAATCGGCAGGTTATATCCTCGGGCTTGTGAATGACGGCAACCGCTACCGGTTCGACCAGGCCTGCCGAGTAAAAGCGATCGAGGAGGCTGCCAGGCTGGGTATCCTCGACATTCCCGATTGCCTGCTCAGCATCAACTTCCTGCCCAACGCCGTGTACCGGGCCGAGACCTGTATACGGGCGACATTGGAGGCTGCGCGTCAAAGCCGCTTTCCGCCGGACAGGCTCATGTTCGAGGTCACGGAAGGCGAAAGGGTGGACGACCCCGAGCACCTCAAGTCGATCTTTCTGGAGTACGAACGTCAGGGTTTCACTACCGCAATCGATGATTTCGGTTCTGGCTACTCGGGGCTCAATCTGCTTGCGCTGTTCCAGCCCCAAGTGCTGAAGATCGACATGGCGTTGACCCGAGGCATCGACCAGGATCCGGTCAGGCGCGCGATTGTCGAGGGGATCATCCTGGTCGCCGGCCGGCTGGGGATTACCGTCATCGCCGAGGGCGTCGAGACGCGAGAAGAAAGCGCGACGCTGCTGGAGTTGGGCATCGAGCTGATGCAGGGGTATCTCTATGCGCGGCCCGAGACGGGGCGGCTTGCGGTGGGCAGGTTCGATTAGCCAGCAGCAGGCGCTGATGACGCAGGCCTCACACGCTATTGACGCGGTGAGCCTGCTTTCCTGTTTCATGTACCCGCCGCGATCACGCGCGCGGATGGTCACCAGACAACGGCGGAGTGCGCGCCGGGATCATCCGTTTCGAGCCCGTCGACTCGAATGCCGAGGCCAGTTGCAGCAGTTTCGAATCGTCATAGGCACGACCCGCGAACGTCAGCCCGACCGGCATGCCGATGTCCGCCATGACGCCCATCGGCACGGTGACCGTAGGCACGCCCAGGTGGCGGATGGCGAGGTTGCCGTTGGCGACCCATACGCCATTGCTCCAGGCAATGTCGGCTGACTCCGGGTTGACGTCCGCGTCGGCGGGCCCGACGTCCGCCACGGTAGGGAAGATCACCGCGTCCAGCCCGAGCCGCTCCATCCAGTCTTCAAGATCGATCCGGCGTGTCTGTTCGAGGCCGCGCAAGCCATCGGGCAAGGTCGGGATCTGGTCCCACGGCGTGATGCCGCGCTGGGCCATCTTCACGTATTCGTCCATGCCGGCGGCAAGATCATCCTCGCGATTGGGCAGGGTGCCCGGGTCGTGAGGGAAAATCAGCGGTCCGTCGACGTCGGCCAGGCGATTGAGTTTCGGATCGCCGTTGGCCCGCAGGAAATCGTCGAACGCCCAGGCCGACAGGTCCCAGAGTTCATGGTGCAGGAACTCCTTGGACACCAGGCCGCGGGTGAACACCGTCGGCGCGCCAGGACGATCGCCCTCGCAGTTGGATACCAGCGGGAAATCCACCTCGATCACTTCGGCGCCCTGGGCCTCCAAGGCTTTGCGCGCGGCTTCCCAGAGGGCAATCACCGACGGGCTAGTGATGATCCGTTGCCCGGTCGGGCCGCCAATGCCTGGTTTTTCAGCGGTGCCCGCCTCGGGGTCGGCATTGATGTACATGCGCGGCACGCCGAAACGGATGCCGGCCAGCGCTTCGGGATTGGCGGCAAGGCTCGGGTACGAGGCGGGACGGACCGAATCGACGGACGGAATCGGCACCCAGGGTTGCAGGCGCCACAGGTCGCCACGAGGGTCCGGGTCGTTCGCCACCACCACGTCCAGCACTTCCAGCAGGTCGGCCATGGTCCTGGCGTAGGGCACCACAACGTCCATCGTCGGCGTCAGGGGCCAGTTGCCGCGTACCGAGATCACCCCGCGCGAGGGCGTGTAGGCACACAAGCCATTGTTGGAGGCCGGGCCGCGTCCGCTGGACCAGGTTTCTTCAGCAAGGCCGAAGGCGGCGAAACTGGCAGCGGTGGCAGTGCCCGCGCCGTTCGACGAACCGGAGGCAAAAGGCGCGGTGAGGTAATCCGCGTTATAAGGGCTTTCGGCGCGGCCATAAACACCGCGCTGCATGCCGCCGTTCGCCATCGGCGGCATATTGGTCTTGCCCAGGCAGATCGCCCCGGCGGCACGCAGGCGTTCGATAGTGAAGGCGTCGCGATGGGCAACCAGGTCCTTGAAGGCCGGGCTTCCAGACGCAGCGGTCAGCCCCTTCACCAGATAACTGTCCTTGGCGGTATAAGGAATGCCATCGAGGGGGCCCAGAGTCTGGCCTTTGGCCCGCCGGGCATCGGACGCCTTGGCCTCGTCCAGCGCAGAAGGGTTGCGAACCACCACCGCGTTGAGGGCGGTAGGCGTGTCGGGACCGTCATAGGCGTCGATCCGGGCGAGATAGGCCTGGACCAGCTCGACCGCCGTGGTCTGGCCGGATTCCAGCGCAGCCCGGAGCTGGGCAATGGAGACTTCGGTGATTTCAATCATGCTGTTACCGCTTCGGCTGACGAAGAACATGAGGCACGGGTCTGTTCAAGCAAAATTCCCAGACGCCTGATGTCGTTCAAATTGGGGCTGATATCGGGTGCAGACTGTACTACGAGAGCGTGAGCGGAGCACTCTCCCTTCTGAAATAACAACGGACTCCGTGGCGAGGGAGCAAGCTCCCGCTGCTGCGTAGCGGCCCCAATCCCAGCAGACAGTTGTTACGCCTGCTGCGCAGCCGAGCGGGAGCAAGCTCCCTCGCCACGGGGGGCGCCACTTTCGATTTCCTCTTGTATTCGCAAACACATATATTCGACTGAACACCAATAGACGGCCCCTTCAAAATGACGATCAAAGTAGGCATCAACGGTTTCGGACGCATCGGTCGCCTCGCCTTGCGTGCGGCCTGGGGCTGGCCGGAATTCCAGTTCGTGCAGGTCAACGATCCGGCGGGCGACGCGGCGACCCATGCGCATCTGTTGAACTTCGATTCGGTGCACGGCCGCTGGAACCGCCAGGCCGACGCCGATGGCGCCAGCATGATCATCGAGGGGCAGCGCATCAAGGTCACAGCCAACAAAGCGATTGCCGACACCGACTGGTCGGGCTGCGATGTGGTGATCGAGGCCAGCGGCAAGATGAAGACGGTCGCGGTGCTCCAGGCGTATCTCGATCAGGGCGTGAAGCGCGTGGTGGTCAGTGCCCCGGTGAAAGAGCAAGGCGCCTTGAATATCGTCATGGGCGTCAATCACCAGAAGTTCGAGCCGGACCGGCATCGCATCGTGACGGCGGCTTCCTGCACCACCAACTGCCTGGCACCCGTGGTCAAGGTAATCCACGAGAAGCTCGGCATCCGTCACGGCTCGATCACCACCATTCATGACCTGACCAATACCCAGAGCATCCTCGACCAGCCGCACAAGGACCTGCGTCGCGCCCGGGCGTCGGGTATGAGTTTGATTCCCACCAGCACCGGATCGGCCACCGCCATCGCCGAAATTTTTCCCGAGCTGCGCGGGCGCCTCAATGGCCACGCCGTGCGGGTGCCGTTGGCCAATGCGTCGCTGACCGATTGCGTGTTCGAGGTCGAGCGAGCCACCACGGTCGAACAAGTGAACGGTTTTCTCAAGGACGCAGCCGAGCACGAGCTCAAGGACATCCTCGGTTTCGAGGAGCGCCCTCTGGTGTCCATCGACTACCGCACCGATCCGCGCTCGTCGATTATCGATGCGCTGTCGACCATGGTTGTCAACGGCACCCAGGTCAAGCTCTATGCCTGGTACGACAACGAATGGGGCTACGCCAACCGCACCGTCGAACTGGCCCGGATGGTTGGCCTGGCCGTCTGAGGAATCGTGATGAAAGCCGTGTCAGCCTTAGCGCCGCAAGTGCGACAGTACCTGCTCGTCACCGGTAATTACTGGGCCTTCACCCTGACCGACGGCGCCCTGCGCATGCTGGTGGTGTTGCACTTCCACGCGTTGGGCTACAGCCCGTTGCAGATTGCCGCGCTGTTCCTGTTCTACGAACTCTTCGGCGTGATCACCAACCTGCTGGGCGGCTACCTCGGTGCCCGGCTGGGCCTGAATCGGACGATGAATATCGGCCTGGGCCTGCAAGTGGTGGCACTGCTGATGCTGACCGTTCCGTCCGCCTGGCTGACCATCGCCTGGGTGATGATGGCCCAGGCGCTTTCGGGAATCGCCAAGGACCTGAACAAGATGAGCGCCAAGAGCTCCATCAAGCTTCTGGTGCCTGACGGTGAACAAGGCAGGCTTTATCGCTGGATAGCGATCCTCACCGGCTCGAAGAACGCGCTCAAGGGCGTCGGCTTTTTCCTCGGCGGGGCGTTGCTCGCATGGATCGGTTTCCAGGGCGCATTGTTGGCGATGGCCGCCGTGTTGGCACTGATCTGGGGCGGTAGCCTGATCCTGCTGAAGAAGGACCTGGGCAAGGCCAAGGCCAAGCCCAGATTTCGCGACATCCTTTCCAAGAGCCGGGCGATCAATATTTTGTCGGCCGCGAGAATGTTCCTGTTCGGCGCCCGGGATGTCTGGTTCGTGGTGGCCCTGCCGGTCTACCTGAGCAGTGTCTACGGCTGGAATTTTTCGACCGTGGGCGGATTTCTCGCCGCGTGGGTCATCGGCTACGGCATCGTGCAATCCCTGGCGCCGAACATCACCGGCAAGAAACGCGGGCAGGTGCCGGATGGACGCGCCGCGTTCCTCTGGGCGCTGGCGTTGGCGGGCTTGCCAGCGGCGATGGCCCTGGGGCTGTCACAACAGGCGATGCTGTTGGGCGGGCTGATGGTCTTTGGCGTGCTGTTCGCGGTGAATTCTTCCCTGCACAGTTATCTGATCGTGTCGTACGCCAAGGAGGACGGCGTGTCGCTGGACGTGGGTTTCTATTACATGTCCAACGCCATCGGCCGGCTGGCCGGGACGCTGCTTTCCGGTTGGGTCTACCAGGGGTACGGGCTGGCGGCGTGCCTGTGGATTTCCAGTGCATTCGTGTTGCTCGCTGCCCTGATTTCGTTGGCATTGCCTCGTCACGCAACGCACTGATTCGCTGCGCTTGCTGTTTCCGTTGGTCTGCAAAGTATCAGGCCCCGTCTTGACAATACGGCGGGGCGAAGCAAATACTCGGCTCAAATTCATATATATGACTAGATAACAAGGTGAATATAGTCCTATGAACGCCCTGTCCAGCGACGCCCGCCTGCCGCTATATCAACGTTTGCGTGACCAGTTGGCGGAGCAGATCGCCAATAATCGCTGGCGTCCGGGGGAGGCGATTCCCACCGAGGCGGCGTTGTCAGCCGAATACCAGCTGTCCACCGGAACCGTGCGCAAGGCAATTGATGCTTTGGTCAGCGAGGGCATCCTGGAGCGCCAGCAAGGGCGGGGCACCTTCATTCGTCGTCCCCAGTTCCAGTCATCGTTGTTTCGTTTCTTTCGCTTTCAGTCGGCGTCCGGTGAACGCCGGGTTCCGGAGAGTCGCATTCTGTCTGTCGAGCCGGTGGCGGCGCCATCGGCGGTCGCACAGGCCTTGGGGTTGCCGGTCGATGCGCCGGTGATCCGCATCGTCCGGGTGCGCCTGCTGGAAGTCGAGCCGGTGCTCGCCGAAGAAATCTGGCTGCCACGTGGCCGATTCCAGCCGTTGCTAGAGATCGACCTGAACCAGAAAGGGCCGTTGCTTTATCCCATCTACGAGGAAATCTGCGGGCAGGTGGTTGCCTATGCGCAGGAAACCCTCACGGCCGAATCGGTCAACGAGGTGCATGCGCGCTTGTTGCAGGTTCCGGTCCACAGCCCGGTGGTGGTGATCGAGCGCCTGGCCCGCGATTACGCCGGCAACCCCCTGGAATGGCGCCGTTCGCGCGGGCATGCCGAGCATTTCCGCTACAGCGTCGAAATCCGCTGACTTCGGCGGGCTAGCGGCGTCTCGAACGCCGCTGCCCTTGCCCTGTGTGTTTTTCCTGACTGGCCCTGTAGCGGCGCGGTTCGCTCTCGGCTGCCTTTTGTTCCACTCATAAGGATAAGAATCATGTTCAGTTGGTATCGCCAGATCACTTCGCGGGAGCGCAAGACGTTTTGGGCGTGTTTTGGCGGCTGGTCGCTCGACGCGCTGGAAGTCCAGATGTTCGGCCTGGCGATACCGGCGTTGATCGCCGCGTTCGCCTTGTCCAAGGGCGATGCGGGGCTGATCAGCGGCGTTACGCTGGTGACCTCGGCCCTGGGTGGCTGGGTCGGCGGGACGCTGTCCGACCGTTATGGCCGGGTGCGCACGCTGCAATGGATGATCCTGTGGTTCTCGTTCTTCACCTTCCTGTCGGCGTTCGTCACGGGCTTTCACCAACTGTTGATCGTCAAGGCATTGCAGGGCTTTGGCATTGGCGGAGAGTGGGCCGCCGGCGCGGTGCTGATGGCCGAGACGATCAACCCGAAATACCGCGGCAAGGTCATGGGCACGGTCCAGAGCGCCTGGGCGGTGGGTTGGGGGCTGGCTGTCGGGGTCTTTACGCTGATCTACTCCCTGGTGCCGCAGGACATGGCCTGGCGGGTGATGTTCATCGTCGGCCTGCTGCCGTCGTTCCTGATCATCTGGGTGCGGCGTAACGTCGAGGAGCCGGACAGTTTCCAGCGGCTGCAAAAGGAACAGGCGATTCCACAGAGTTTCTTCAAGTCCCTGGGCGGCATCTTTCGCCCCGAACTGATTCGCGTGACCCTGTTCGGCGGTTTGCTGGGGTTGGGTGCCCACGGCGGTTATCACGCGGTGATGACCTGGCTGCCGACCTTCCTCAAGACCGAGCGCAACCTGTCGGTGCTCAATTCCGGCGGCTACCTGGCGGTGATCATCTTTGCCTTCTGGTGCGGTTGTGTCGTCAGTGGCTTGCTGATCGATCGCATCGGCCGGCGCAAGAACATCCTGTTGTTCGCGCTGTGCTGTGTGGTGACCGTGCAGTGCTACGTATTCCTGCCGCTGAGCAATACGCAGATGTTGTTCCTGGGCTTCCCGCTCGGCTTTTTCGCAGCCGGCATTCCGGCCAGCCTCGGGGCGTTCTTCAACGAGTTGTACCCGGCGGATGTACGCGGTGCCGGCGTCGGTTTCTGCTACAACTTCGGCCGGGTGCTGTCGGCGGTATTCCCGTTCCTGGTGGGGCACATGAGCGATTCCATGTCCCTGGGATCAGCCATCGGCATCGACGCCGGCATCGCCTACGGCGTGGCTGTGCTCGCGGCGCTTTGCCTGCCGGAAACCCGCGGCCGTAGCCTTGAGGCATCTGCGTCACCGGCGCCCGCCGTGGCATCTGCCAGCGAGAGCGCCCGGGCCTGATCACTTTAATTTTGATAGATGAGAACCATGGTTGATTCCTGTACTACGTCGATGACCGGCATCGACTGCCATGCCCACGTGTTCAGCCGTGAGCTGGAGCTGGCTGCCGTGCGGCGTTACACACCGGACTATGACGCTACGCTTGCGCAATACCTGGACCATCTGCAGACCCATGGCTTGAGCCATGGGGTTCTGGTCCAGCCGAGCTTTCTCGGCACCGATAACCGCTACCTGCTCGCCGCGCTGGAACAGGCGCCGGAGCAACTGCGCGGGGTCGTGGTGGTGGAACCGGATATCAGCCGAGTCGAGCTGGAGGAGATGGCGCGGCTGGGCGTGGTCGGCGTTCGCTTGAACCTGATGGGCACGGCCTCGCCCGACTTTCGCGAAACCCTGTGGAAAGACTTCCTTGGCCACCTTGCCGAATTGGATTGGCATGTCGAATTGCATGCCCCGGTAGCACATCTGCCGGGACTGATTCGCCAGTTGATGCCGTTCGGCGTGCGCTTGGTGGTCGACCACTTCGGTCGCCCCGATGCCCGTTCGGGCCTTGATCAACCGGGATATCCCGAGCTGATGACGCTGGGCGCCAGTGGGCAAGTCTGGATGAAAGTTTCCGGCATCTATCGGCTGGCGGGCACCGAGCAGCAGAATCTGGCATTCGCCAGGTCCGCACTGGGCCTGCTGGAGCAGAGTTTCGGCGCCCATCGCCTGGTATGGGGCAGTGATTGGCCGCATACACAACACGAGGCAGTCATCGGCTTCGATACGGTGATGCGCCAGCTGCAGGATTTGCAGATTTCTTTGCCGTTTATGCGCGCGCTTATGGTAGAAACGCCCCGCGCCTTGTTCCGATTCTGAGACTGGCGTGCCATACCGCGCAATTTTCCTGAACTCGCCGGTTGAATAAGGATCTAGTATCCATTGCAGCTGCATGAAAAAATCCGCTCCGGCATGTAAAGGAATAGTCCGGGCTGGGATCGCCGACTCAGGGGATACCGGGTCGTTGTGTAGCAGGCGCATTCAGCCAGGCGGATTGGGGATAGAAATGTCGAATATTGAAGCGTTTCCCAGGGAGACGCGTACACCGAGCGAATATGAAGGACTCTTGGCGATGGGCGCAAACGCGCTCGACGCCATTCCTGGCGCGGTGTATCTGTGTGATCACAACGGCTGGCTGGTCCGCTACAACAGCGAGGCGGCCACTTTGTGGGGACGAGCGCCGATATTGGGAGAGGGCGGCGACCGTTTCTGCGGTTCCTATCGCCTGTTCCTGGCCGACGGTACGCCGTTGGCATTGGAGGACTGCCCGATGGCCTGGGCGCTGGAGTCGGGTACGGCGACGCGCAACCAGGAAGTATTCATCGAGCGTCCGGACGGCTCGCGGATCGTCGCGCTGGTGAACATCCGGGCCCTGAGGGATGAGCAGGGCACTATCCAAGGGGCTATCAACTGTTTTCAGGACGTCTCGGCGCACCACGCGATGGCCGAAGAGCTACGGCGCAAGAATGCCGACCTGGAAGACTTCTTCGAAAACAGTGCGGTGGGCCTGCACATCGTCAGCGGCGAAGGCACTATTGTGCGTGCCAACAAGGCTGAGTTGGCCTTGCTCGGTTATTCGGCGCAGGAGTACATCGGCCGCCACATCACCGAGTTCCATGTCGATGAGCTGGTCATCGGCGACATCCTGAGCAAATTGAGCAACGGCGAATGCCTGGAAGACTATCCGGCTCGCCTTCGAGCCAAGGATGGTTCGATCAAGCATGTCACCATCACCTCCAACGGGCGGTTCGAGGACGGCAAGCTTTTCAACACCCGGTGCTTCACCGTGGACGTGACCTCGGTCCATGCGGCCGAGACGGCGCGCCAGGAGAGCGACGACCGGTTGTCCGCGACCTACGAGGCGGCGACGATCGGCATTGCCGAAGCCGGGGCGGATGGCCGTCTGTTGCGGGTCAACGATGCGCTCTGCAACATGCTCGGGCGCTCGCGCGAAGAACTGCTGAACATGACTTTCCTGGGGTATACCCACTCCGACAGCACCGACGAAGACGCCGCGCTGTATGCTCGCCAGGTGGCTGGCGAGCTGGATAACTACGTGCTGCGCAAACGCGCCTTCAAGCCTGACGGCGAAACCGTCTACCTGGACATCCACAGCTCATCGGTCCGGGACTCCCAAGGCGTGTTTCGTTATGGCGTGCGGGTTATCCAGGACGTCACGCAGGCGCGGCGCATGGAAAACCAGATCCTCGAAAGCGAACGGCACATGCGCAACCTGCTCGAGGCGCTGCCCGCGGCGGTCTATACCACGGACGCGCAAGGCCGGATCAATTTTTTCAACCGGGCAGCGGTCGAGTTGTCGGGGCGTACGCCTGAACTGGGCGACCTTTGGTGCGTGACCTGGAAACTGTTCACCACCGATGGCAATTTCCTGCCCCACGATCAGTGCCCGATGGCAGTGGCCTTGAAGGAAAACCGGCCGATACGCGGGGTGGAGGCAGTCGCGGAGCGTCCCGACGGCAGCCGGGTCCCGTTCGCGCCTTATCCCACGCCGCTACACGACGCGGAGGGCAACCTGGTTGGCGCCATCAACATGCTGGTGGACATCTCCGAGCGCAAGCAGGCCGAAGACCGGCAGAAAACCCTGATCGACGAGCTTAACCACCGGGTCAAGAATACCCTGGCCACGGTGCAATCCCTGGCAGCCCAGACCGCCCGCAATGCGGTGGATGCCAAGGATGGTTACAACCGTTTCGAAGCCCGGCTTCTCGCGTTGTCCCGCGCCCACGATCTGTTGACGAGGCGGCATTGGGGCCAGACCCCACTGGCCTCCCTGGCCCGGGAAGTGCTGGTGCCGATATTCGGGGCCGACCCTGGCCGTATCACCATCGAGGGTGATGCCATCGACGTCGATACCCGGGTCGCGCTCGGCCTGACCATGACCCTCAACGAACTGGCGATCAATGCGCTCAAGTACGGCGCGATGTCGGTCGAGACGGGCAGGCTTTCGCTGAACTGGAACGTCCAGCCGCAATCGAACGGCACCTTGCTGACCTTGGATTGGCGCGAGCAGGGCGGCCCTCCGGTGTTTCCGCCGGAACGTGAAGGGCTCGGTTCGCGGTTGATGAAGCGCTGCATCGAGCGCGATCTTGGCGGAATCTTTGTCCTGACTTTTGCACCTGAGGGCGTTCTCTGTCGCTTCTCGTTCATGGTCGTTGAGCAATCTGCATGACCCCGTTTGCTGGTATCAGGGTTCTGCTTGTCGAGGACGAAGGCGCGGTCGCCATGTTGATCGAGGAAATGCTCGAAGAGCTGGGCTGCACGGTGGTGGCGTCAGTCCCACGACTCGCCCAGGCTCGGGAAAAAGCGGACACCCTGGAGGTTGACCTGGCAATTCTGGACGTCAATCTGGCTGGTGAACGAGTGTTCCCGGTGGCTGATATCCTACGTGCACGTAACGTTCCTTTCCTGTTCAGCACCGGATACGGCGTCAGCGGCCTGCCCGCTGACTTCGCTCAGTGTCCGGTTCTGCACAAGCCCTTTTCCGAAAACGAATTGCAGCTGAAGATAGCGCTGACGCTGAAAAGTTGAAGTATTTGCGAGGAGCAACCATGAGCTTGTACGGCCAATACGATCCGCAGAACATCTTTGGGCTGATTCTTCGCGGCGAAGCGCCCTGCTATAAAATCTACGAAGACGCCGATGTACTGGCCTTCCTCGATATTTTTCCGCAGTCGCGCGGTCATGTGCTCGTCATCCCGAAGGCGGCCCAGGCGCGCAATATTCTTGATGTCGACCCCGCGGTGCTGGGCAAGATGATGTCGGCGACGCAACGCCTCACTCGCATCCTCGTCGACGAGCTGCAGCCGGATGGCGTGCAGATCGCGCAGTTCAACGGCGCGCCCGCCGGGCAAACGGTCTTCCATATCCACGTCCACATCATCCCGCGCTGGAACGGCGAGGCGCCCGAGGCTCATGGACGGGGCAAGGCCGATCCGCAGGAGCTTGAAGCGTTGCAGGCGCGGCTGGTGGAGCGGATTGATTCTCAAGCAGAGTGAACCCATGCTTGGAATGAGAGGGCATGGCGACTAATCATGCACCACGATCGATTGCGTCTATGCCATCTAAGTAAAGTCTACGTTTTCAGAGCTGGCTCTAACGCCTAAAGCTCTTAATTTGAACTTGGCGAGCGTTGTTCTTTTGGGTTTTGGCATGTAATGACCGGAATGGTTGGTGACGATGTATCCGTCATCAGACCTTATGATATAGCCCGCACTTACCACTTCGCGGCTTACGTTATCGTGGGTGGCTGCGTATTTTATTATGCTTGCATGCGAAGGGACTATGCTTTCATCCATATCATCTGCAATTGATCCCACAACAAGGGTGTTATCCTTGTTTAACACATACTTGTTCACCCGCCCAGGCTGCTCCAGGATCCCCAAGTCACTTTTTTTGGATATGGTTTTTATTGACGTTTTACTGTATTTTATATTCCATTTCAACACCACATCTTCACCGGCTATTGTTCGAGGTGCTGATTCAACGTTGGCGAGAGATGAAGATGCTCTGGCCCTTAATTTTCCAGAGCTTTTATAATAGGCTCTGGTTGTTCGGTTTCTAAATAAGTTAAGTCCGTCGGAGATCAAGCTGAAGATTGAGTTGGTGCCGGTGGGGTCGATGTAATTTATAGGGTCTCCTGAGCAGTATGCATACGAATTAATGCCACCCTCGTCAAAAGGACTTAAAGAATCAGGGGAATTAAAACGCATCAGTATGGGGTTGTAGGATCTATGGCCTTGTCCCAACAGATAATGGCCCGTGACTGGGTCTGGCCGTTCGCCGTTGAATCCCAGTACGTTAAGTAACCCATTCGTCTTTGGACGATGGCCGTAAGGGGCGTAACTCTGCGGTTGGCTAATTGCATGACTGACACCGTGCAGCACCGATCTTTGCTGATCCGTGGCAAGCAAGCTGACAACATCGCCGGGGTGTAACTCTGCCAGGGGCGTGGCCTCATGTTCGAAAAAACAGGTTCTCCGCTCTCCCTGAATCTCAGTCGCGATACGGGTGCCTTTGTAGAACCGTTGAGTCGAGTGAGCGTTCACCAACCGATCCAAGGGGTCGTAAACATAGACGTTGGCGGTGATTTTACGTGGTTCGTTCATGTGCCAAGCTCGGGGGAATAGTTATCGAAACCTCACAATCTGCCTGTTTACCAGAGCTGTATAGCTAGCAGATTTGTCAGGTGTTTGGTTGTCTGAACTATTCCCCCGAGACCACTAAACCAGCGTTTCATCGACGGTCCGTCAGTCGCACATAAGGTGTGCACACGTAGATCGAGTGCAAGCACCCAGCGCTTGATGCAAGCCCACCTGGCCTACGTCGGACGGTTACGGCCCAACCGTTCATGGGCATTTGCGAACTCGTCGGAAGCCACGGCGGACAACGTCGACAAATCCAGCGCCAGGCAGAACCCGGCCAGGATTTCCGCCAGCTTCGACTTGCTTCCCTGACCGACGCAACCCAGCAGTTCAAGGCATTCCTGTTGTTGAGGCAGACCGGTGCCACCGCCTACCGTGCCGATGGCCAGGCTTGGCAGGATCAAGGCTGCGTACAGGTTGTCATCGTCGGTTTGTTCCAGATTCAGATAGCCGATTGCCGATTCGTGCACGCAGGCGATGTCCTGGCCTGTTGCGGTGAAGAGGGCGGCGAGTGCGTTGGCGATGTTCATGTTGAACCCCAGCGTGCCGGCGGCAATGGCCCCGCTGGCGCCACGTTGATAGCAACGGATGAGGTTCTGGGGCGTCGTGTGCAGCACGTTGCGTACGACGTCTCCAGGCAAGATGCAATCTGCTACGACCCGTACCCCCCGGCCGCGTATCAATGACTGGAAAGAGGCTTTCTTGTCGCTGGACAGGTTGGACTCGATAAAGTAATTCCTGACGGCCTTGCCGCAGTATTGCTCGAAGTCCGTTCGAAGCTTCTGAACCAACTGCCATGTACAGGTGGTCGTCATATTCTGACCCGCGGCATCCCCCGTTTCGTAGACACAGTGCACGTGGACGATGCGTCCCATCACCTGCGGTTCCAGGGAGACAAGCTGACCGTGTCGGGATAACGTTTTGACGAGGGCTTGCAGGACGCTCAACTGGCCGACAGCGAAAGCGCTGAAATGCAGGGCATCACCCAGGGTGTCCAGTTCGAAACTCGGCACCCGCATCATGCGTTGGCCCAGAAACGCAGCATTGGCTCCGCCTGCCAGGGTCAACGCTGTCGCACCGCGGGAAATGGAGGCTACCAGCGCGCCTTCGGTGGTCGCCAAGGGTGCATAAAAGAAGCCCTTGGCAAACAGACCATTGATCTTCAGCGGCCCCGCGACACCGATTGGAATTTCAACCGAGCCGATCAGTGCTTCGGTGTTGTGCCTTACGCGTTCACTTTCGAAACTGATGGTTGCGATCTGTTCCAGGCCGGCCCCGGTCTGCCGCCTCAGGAACGCGAGGCGCTCCTGTCGGGCGGCTTCGGTGTACTCGCCTTTTGCTGGAATTCTTGGCGCAGTGATTTCGTCGGCACGCAGTATGTTCATGATCACGGTCCTTGAGGTGGGCTATGAAGGAAGTCGGTTGCTTCCTTTAGCCGGTCCGAGATATATGCGCCGCTCGAACGGACGTGTGACCTGTCAGAACTATCAGTTTGCCGGGCTGCTTAAGACGTGTTGGCGATTAGAACACGGGGGACCCGATCATCCGGGTACATGGGAGACGGGCTGCTCATCGGCTATCGCAGCGGAACATAAACGTCAGTCTGCCATTGCTCCTGTGGCGTCTCGGGAAAGACGCTCAGGTAGTGGAAAAACAATGGCTGGTCACGCAGTTCCTCACCGCTTGCGGGGAGCCAGTCGCGGTAGATCGGGTAGATCGTTTCGCCGATGTGATCGGGCGATCCAGCATGGCGTACCACCACGTAGCGACCGCCGGGAATGACGAGCGGGCGTACGCCGAACTCATTCGGTGTCACGTCCTCGTGAATCTCACCGCAGATCGCGAATCGAAAGGCGTGCGCAGGCGTCGTATCGGGGTTGCCATAAGGAATGCCGAACGTGCGGCTTGATGCCACCGGTGACTGTCCGCTGCGCATGCGCCATTCGATGAACTGACGGACGCTCGCATTGACGAGCCCGGACGGCCCGCGGTGCTCAAGCGCCGCTACGTTGATTTCAGGAATTTCGATGATGCGTACTTGCATGAGAAGTGTCCTGGAAAAATGAGGGACGGCGAAAACCGTGTTCCAGACCTGCCAGTTTGCATTCTTCCTGAACGCGCTTGGCGCGGCGCCAAACGCCCGGCTGAACGCCCTGGAGAAGGCCTCGGGGCTCTTGAAACCCGCATCCAGCGCGGCGTCCAGTACCGAATAATCGGCAAACGCGACCAGGCGATGTGCCGCGCGTCGTAGCCGCATCAGTTGCACGTAGCGCGAAACAGGCACGCCCATGAACGCCGTGAACTGGCGGTGAAAGTGAAATGCCGAGAAATTCGCCACATGACTTAACATCGTTACCGACAGATCACCTTCCAGATTGGCATCGATGTACGCCAGTACAGCGCCGAAGCGTTTTTTGTAGGCAAAATCGTTCGGTAGCTCAGGCACGGAGGAAGGCTCTTGGAGGTGCGGTCGGCGTTAGAGTCGACTATACGCGCAGAGCGTGCCTAGCCGCTTTTGCTCAAAAGCGCGCAGTCAGGCCCCATATTGGCTGCCGCTGTCGGCCCCGGGGCTGACCCTCCGATGCCAATACACCCACCGTGGCGAGGGAGCTTGCTCCCGCTCGGTGGCGCAGCCGCCGCAAAACCGAGCAATGCGGTGTGCCTGGTAAAACGGAGATGCTGGTTCAGGGCCGCTTCGCCCGAAGCGCCGGACCGGCCCAGCGGGAGCAAGCTCCCTCGCCACGGTTGCTGCGTTCGTCCTGTGTAGATAGCGCAGACCGACGTCTTTGGTACTTTCTGATTTATTCAATCAAGACGCGATACCTGATATCCCGATCAAACGTGTCTTCCGGGTTCTCGTAGGCTTCAAGCAGTTCCAGAAACCCCGCGCGCTCAAGACTCGCCAGATCCTCCAGGGTCCAATCGGCAGGAAAGTCGCCGGAAAAATCCTTTCCTCGATGTTCAACCCATCGGAAAACCGGGAAGGGCATGTAACCGAGCCACTCAGAGCGATAGGTGATCTCGTCAGAATCGCTGGTTGCTACTGCGGCGCGGATCTTGTTCTTGATGGCTTCCTGGTGTTCATCCATGGTGTTTGGTCCTGGTTGGATCATGCCGTGCCACTCGCCTGGGAGTCGAAAATGATGCGCACCTCCGAACTTTGAAGCAAGCTTTCCGGGGTGACGGTACGACGTTGCCAAGGAATTCGGCCGAAGAACCACAGCCGCCAGAAGGCGAGATTCGGCTCGGCGTTATCTTGTAGTAACGTCGCGAACGTTTCCACTTTACCGACTTGGATGTTCGCCCCTTCATCGATGACTTCACGAACGAAACGGGAGCAGAACTGGCGTCGCGAGGCCAGGTTGAAGCCTGTGTCATAAAATCGGCCCAGCCGATGATCAGCTGCATTCCTGAGCGCCTCGCGTTGCGTGTCGGTAAGAGGGTGCGTGAGCCTGGCGACGGCGCAGCGTCCCTGTTCGGAGCGCTTGAGGAAACGGCTGAGCGAGGTGGTTCGTGAAAGCGGAAAGGTACTCTCTGCAATCAGCGGCTCATCGCCATGGTCGTCGACCACCACACCGACATGGTTCGTCCAAGAGTTTGTCGCGCTGGCAACCTCTCGGAAGGGCCGTGCGGGGACCCGGATGAACACCATATCGCCAATCCGCAGATCTCCGGCGAAGGATTCGCCTGATGTTGGGGAAACGGGCGTCACGCTTTTGATAAACATGCTGAGCTCTCGGTTTTTTTGAGAGCCAAGCATGCGGAGCAGGTGGCGTGATTCGCAACGTCTTCGTCGATTTTTCGCTAAACTGATACCAAAGGTATCGGATATCAATACTCGTGAACCAGATTTCTCAACTCATCATCACCATCAAGCAACGGCTGAAAGCCGCCGGCCTGACCTATCGTGATGTTGCCCAGGCGCTTGATCTGTCAGAGCCTAGCGTGAAGCGCCTGCTGGCGAGCGGTCGCCTGACGGTCGAACGCCTTGCCCAGCTTTGTGAGTTGCTGGGCATGACGATGGCTGAATTGCTCCAGGAGGCGGAGCGTTTGACCCCGCGCTTGCACATGCTGACGCGTGAACAGGAAGCGCAACTGGTTTCAAACGAAAAGCTGTTGTTGGTAGCGGTGTGTGCGGTGAATCACTGGACGCTGGAAGACATTGTGTCTGCCTACTGCATATCGAAAGCCGAGTGCATCGGCCACTTGATCGTGCTGGAGCGGATGGGCCTGGCAGACCTGAAACCGGGAAATCGCATCAGGTTGCTGGTGGCGCGGGATTTCGACTGGCTACCGGACGGCCCTATCCGAGGGTTCTTCCTGAAACAGGGCCTGCCGGACTTCATGGCCAGTCGATTCGACCTTGCTGATGAAACCCTGCATTTCACCCATGGGATGCTGACCCAGCCCGCTTACGCCCAGTTGCAAGGCGAGATCCAAAAGCTGCGCAGCAAACTGGCGGCGCTCCACAACGAATCGTTGAGCGCGCCACTGTCCGAGAAGCGCGGTACTGCGCTGTTGCTGGCAATGCGAGTGTGGGAGCCGCTGGCGTTCAGCAAGCTTAAGCGGGGCTAGCCGACAAGGACGGTCGAGCAAATATCATCACTTCAGATTGCTCTTGAAGAAACTCGTCAACTTATCGAAAGGAATCAGATCGACCCGGTCATAAAGATCGACATGCCCGGCGCCTGGAATGATGACCAGTTCCTTGGGTTGACCGGCAAGCTTGTAGGCCTCTTCGCTGAACTCCCTGGAATGCGCATCGGCGCCGGCAATGAACAGCATCGGATGAGGCGAGATAGTCTCGATGTCATTGAGCGGATAGAAATTCATGAACTTGATGTTGCTGGTCAGCGTCGGGTGCGTGGTCAGGTCCCTGGAAGAGCTGGCGGGCGTGAACTCGCCGCGGGGCGTGCGGTAGAAATCGAAGAACTCACGCTGGATAGGATGGGTGTTTTCATCCAGTTGATGCACGGTGCCGCTGGTGTAGAGCGTTTCGCCACCGGCGAATTCGACATTACGCTGCTGGGTGGCTTGGGCGATGATGGCGCGGCGTTGGTCCAGCGTTTGGGAATGCTTCAATCCGTTGCGATTGACGCCGCCCATGTCGTACATGCTCACGGTTGCGATGGCTTTCATACGCGGATCGATCTTGGCGGCGCTGATCACGAAGCTGCCGCTGCCACAGATGCCGAGAGCGCCAATGCGTTCCTTGTCGACAAAGGACTGGGCACTGAGAAAGTCCACCGCCGCGCTGAAGTCCTCGGCATAGATATCCGGCGAGACTGCATTGCGCGGTCGTCCCTCGCTTTCGCCCCAGAACGACAGATCCAGGGAAAGGGTCACGAAGCCTTTTTCCGCCAGCTTGGTGGCATACAGATTGGCGCTTTGCTCCTTCACCGCTCCCATCGGATGGCCGACGACGATTGCCGGATTGCGGGTCTTGCCATTGAGCTTTTTCGGAATGAACAGGTTGCCCGCCACGTTCATTTGGTATTGGTTCTTGAAGTTGACCTTCTGTACGGTCACTTCATCACTGCTATAAAAATTGTCTGCGCCTTGGGACATATCGGCTCCTATCGCTGAGAGCGAACTGACGAGAAGGGTCAATAAAACGAGGATCTTTTTCATGGGAGGTCCTGCCGATGCGTAGGCATCAATCGTGGGAGAACGCTACTTGCACCGTCCCCTGGCCCAGCGCTTGAGCCAGTCTTGAGGTGTCGTTCACGTGGCCCAGGCGCGTGTACGCGTAGGTTGAGTTGAAGTCCTTGTAAAAGACGACCAGGGTGTCCTTGCCGTACAGCATCAGGTCGCCGTTGCGGATTGTTCCCGGCCGGCTCGCCTTGACGGGCAGCGCTCGGGGGAGGGTGGCGTATTTTTCGTTGCGGTTGAGATCGCTCATCTCCAGTGTCAGCGGGGCTAACGCGGCAAGCGATTGGGCTGCGGTGGCATCGGCCAGAGTGATGGCAAAGCGTTGTTCGCCGACGATCATCCACATGTCAGGTTTCTCCGCTGTCAAAGAGGCCGATGCGGCATCGCTCCCGGCCATGCAGCTGCCCAGCAGGAGCAAAGAGGCAAGCAAACCAAGGCTGGCAGAGCGCATCGGGGTTCTGTGTCGGGTTCTGTTCATGGGGCCCATGGTGACGCGCGAGCACTGATGCGACTAGCTAATGAGTGCTTAACAAGGCTATAAGAATGGCTAATCAATAGCTCTTGAAGTGCTTCGCCATGGTCAAACGCAATCTCAACGATCTGCTGTCTTTCGTCACCGTGGCGAGGGAGGGCAGTTTTACTCGTGCTGCCGGTGCGTTAGGTGTCACCCAGTCGGCGCTGAGCCAGGCGATCAGTGGCCTGGAGGCGCGTTTGCAGATCCGCTTGCTGACGCGAACCACCCGCAGCGTATCGCCAACCATCGCCGGCGAACGGTTGCTGCAAGCCATCGGTAATCGTTTCGATGAAATAGAAACCGAGCTGGACAGGCTTACGGAAATGCGCGACAAGCCCGCAGGCACCGTGCGCATCACCTGTGGCGATCACGTATTACGCACGACCTTGCTGCCCAAGCTGACCGGATTGCTGCACGAGTACCCGGACATCAACGTCGAGTTCGATGTGTGTTACGGGTTCCGGGACATCGTCGCGGATCGCTTTGATGCGGGGGTGCGCCTGGGCGATACCATCGACAAAGACATGGTGGCCGTGCCGATAGGCCCTGCGTTGCGGATGGCGGCTGTCGCTTCACCTGAATACTTCGCCAGTCGCGCCATTCCGAAGAGCCCGCGCGACCTGCTCGGCCATCGCTGCATCAATCAGCGTATGCCGACGTCGGGCGGGCTATATGTCTGGGATTTCGAGCGGCGCGGCAAGGAAGTGAACGTCCGGGTGGATGGGCAGTTGATCTTCAACACATCGACCCACATCGTCGAAGCCGCGCTGGCCGGATTGGGGGTGGCGTACCTGCCTGAAGAAGAATTCGAACCGCACCTCCAGGCGGGCCGGCTGGTGCGCGTACTGGAGGATTGGTGCGCGCCGTTTCCCGGGTACTACCTTTATTACCCCAGCCGACGGCAACCGTCGCCCGCGTTTACCCTGGTTGCCAATGCATTGCGTAATATCAACTGACACTGGCAGGCGCTCGGGTCCGTCAGAGAGTCGTTGCATCGTCTATCTTGTCAGGAACGGTTTTTTCGAAAAGCAAGCTAACCAATAGTCGCTTTCAGGACACGTTTCGTCGTCCACGTGCAATCGCCGCCCCCCGGGAGTGGCAAGCTGTGAAGATGCCCCGGACCAGGTGCGCCAAAGACACCTGGCCGGAGAGCAGGAATGGCGATCGGATTTGCCACGCTACCGTGACGTGGGCCGCACGCCCTAGCCAAGACTCCGGACGACTACCGCCACGCGGTGGTGTCGTTCGAGATGCCGAGGTACGTTTATGCCTGATGAGACGCTTCACCTGCCTCTGATTCACGGCGTGCTGGCGCGCAAGAAGGACACCCCCGGTGCCTTGTTGCCCATCCTTCATGCCATCCAGGAAGGTTGCGGGTACGTTCCCGACGCCGCGGTCCCTGAAATCGCCCATGCCCTCAATCTCAGCCAGGCTGAAGTGCGCGGGGTAATCAGCTTCTACCATGACTTTCGCACCACGCCGCCGGCGCGCCATACCCTGCGCCTGTGCCGGGCGGAGTCATGCCAGAGCATGGGGGCCGAAGGCCTGGCTGCGCAGTTGCGCGAACAACTGGCGCTGGACGATCACGGCACCAGTGCCGACGGGGCGATCAGCCTGCGACCGGTCTATTGCCTGGGCGCCTGCGTGTGCTCGCCGGCCCTGGAGCTGGATGGGGAGCTGCACGCACGGCTGACCCCAGAACGCCTGCGCCAGTTGGTGAACGGTTGCCTGGAGGATGGCCCATGCTGACCCTCTGCATTCCCCGTGATTCAGTGGCCCGCGCCGTCGGTGCGGACAAGGTGGCGGATGCGCTGGTGCGCGAGGCCGAGCGTCGTCAATTGCCGCTTGAGGTGCTGCGCACCAGCTCTCGCGGGCTGTATTGGCTGGAACCCCTGGTAGAGCTTGAAACGCCCGAAGGGCGGTTGGGGTTTGGCCCGGTCACCGCGCAAGACGTGCCAGGCCTGCTCGACGCGCTTGGCCACGACCCGGGCGGGCATCCTTCAGCCTTGGGGCTGGTGGAGAACATTGCGTATCTGAAAAGCCAGCAGCGCCTGTTGTTTGCGCGTGCCGGCATCACCCGGCCCTTGTCTCTCGATGACTACCGGGCTCAGGGCGGGTTTCTCGGCCTGGCCCGGGCGATCCGGATGGACGGCGCCGAGGTGGTTGCCCAAGTACTCGATTCCGGCCTGCGCGGCCGGGGCGGCGCGGCGTTCCCGGCGGGCATCAAGTGGCGCACCGTGCGCGACGCGCAGGGCCCGCAAAAATACGTGGTCTGCAATGCCGACGAAGGCGACTCCGGCACGTTCGCCGACCGTATGTTGATGGAAGGCGATCCGTTCCTGCTGATCGAAGGCATGGTCATCGCCGGGATCTGCGTTGGCGCCACCATGGGCTACATCTATGTGCGCTCGGAATACCCCGACGCCGTCAGCACGCTGAACGAAGCGCTGCACATCGCCCGCGAGGCCGGTTACCTGGGCGCCGATGTCGGTGGCAGTGGCCGCGCCTTCGAGCTGGAAGTGCGAGTGGGCGCCGGCGCCTATATCTGTGGCGAAGAAACAGCGCTGCTGGAATCTCTCGAAGGCAAGCGCGGGATGGTGCGTGCCAAGCCGCCGCTGCCGGCGTTGCAGGGCCTGTTTGGCTTGCCGACGCTGGTTCATAACGTGGTGACCCTGGCCTCGGTGCCGGTAATCCTGGAGAAGGGCGCGCAGTTCTATCGCGACTTCGGCATGGGCCGCTCACTGGGCACCATGCCGTTCCAGCTGGCCGGCAACGTT
Source organism: Pseudomonas sp. R1-15 (assembly GCF_051132085.1). Taxonomy (NCBI): domain Bacteria; kingdom Pseudomonadati; phylum Pseudomonadota; class Gammaproteobacteria; order Pseudomonadales; family Pseudomonadaceae; genus Pseudomonas; species Pseudomonas sp. R1-15. The sequence continues at coordinate 2,707,963 of NZ_CP071660.1, forward strand.
CGTCGCGGCGGGCTGGTGGAGCGCGCATTTGGCCTGAGCCTGCGCGAGTTGGTGGAGGAGTATGGCGGCGGCACCGCCAGCGGTCGGCCGTTGAAGGCCGCGCAAGTCGGCGGCCCGCTGGGCGCGTGGGTACCACCCGCGCAGTTCGACACACCGCTGGACTACGAAGCGTTCGCCGCCATGGGCGCGATGCTCGGGCACGGTGGCGTGGTGGTTGCCGACGACAGCCTGGACATGGCCCGGATGGCCCGGTTCGCCTTGCAATTCTGCGCCGAGGAATCCTGTGGCAAATGCACGCCGTGTCGCATCGGTTCGACCCGTGGCGTCGAGGTGGTGGATCGCTTGATCGCCAGCACCGATGCCAACGTCCGCCAGGAACAGGCGGCGTTGCTGCAAGACCTTTGCGACACCCTGCAATACGGCTCGCTCTGTGCCCTCGGTGGGATGACGTCCTACCCCGTCGCCAGTGCCCTCAAGTACTTCCCCGCCGACTTCGGTCTGGCGACCACGGAGGCCGACCAATGATCAACATCTTCGATCCCGCCAGCGACATCGACCTGGGCACCCCGGCCCGGGTAAGCGACGTGCAGGTCAGCCTGACCATCGATGGCCGTGAAATCAGCGTTCCCTCCGGCACGTCGGTGATGCGCGCGGCGGCCTTGCTCGGTACTACCATCCCGAAACTGTGCGCCACCGACAGCATGGAAGCCTTCGGCTCCTGCCGCATGTGCCTGGTGGAGATCGACGGGATGCGCGGTTACCCGGCCTCGTGCACCACGCCGGTGACCGACGGCATGGTGGTCCGCACCCAGACCTCAAAGCTCGCCACGCTGCGTCGCAACGTGATGGAACTGTACATCTCCGATCACCCGCTGGACTGCCTGACATGCCCGGCCAACGGCAACTGCGAGTTGCAGACCGTGGCCGGGCAGGTGGGCTTGCGGGAGGTGCGCTACGGCTACGAAGGCGCCAATCACCTGGCCGAAGCCAAGGACGTGTCCAACCCTTATTTCGACTACGACCCGAGCAAGTGCATCGTTTGCAGCCGCTGTGTGCGTGCCTGCGAGGAAATCCAGGGCACCTTCGCCCTTACCATCAGCGGACGCGGCTTTGATTCCCGTGTCGAAGCGGCCGGCGGTGACAACTTCCTCGACTCCGAATGCGTGTCCTGCGGCGCCTGCGTCCAGGCCTGCCCGACAGCGACGCTGATCGACAAGAGCGTCGTCGAAATCGGCCAGCCGGAGCGCAGCGTCGTCACCACCTGCGCCTATTGCGGCGTGGGCTGCTCGTTCCGCGCCGAGATGAAAGGCGAACAACTGGTGCGCATGGTCCCGGACAAGAACGGCCAGGCCAACCACGGCCACTCGTGCGTCAAGGGCCGCTTCGCCTGGGGCTACGCGACGCATCCGGACCGCATCACCAAGCCGATGATCCGCAAGCACATCAGCGACCCGTGGCAGGAAGTCAGCTGGGAGGAGGCGGTCACCTACGCCGCCAGCGAACTGCGGCGCATCCAGCTCAAGTACGGGCGCGATTCCATCGGCGGTATCACCTCCAGCCGCTGCACCAACGAAGAAACCTACCTGGTGCAGAAACTGGTGCGCACGGCGTTCGGCAACAACAATGTCGACACCTGCGCGCGGGTCTGCCATTCGCCGACCGGTTATGGCCTCAAGCAAACGCTCGGCGAGTCGGCCGGTACGCAGAATTTCGACTCGGTGATGAAAGCCGACGTGATCATGGTGATGGGCGCCAACCCCACCGATGCGCACCCGGTGTTCGGCTCCCAGCTCAAGCGACGCCTGCGCCAAGGCGCGCGGTTGATTGTCATCGACCCGCGGCGCATCGACCTGGTGGATTCGCCTCACGCCCGTGCCGAGCTGCATCTGCAGCTGCGTCCGGGCACCAACGTGGCGATGCTCAACGCGTTGGCCCACGTGATTGTCACCGAGGGGCTGGTTGACGAGCCTTTCGTCAAAGAGCGTTGCGAGGCGACAGATTTTGCCCGTTGGCGCGATTTCGTCAGCCTGCCGGAAAATGCGCCCGAGATCCTCGGCCCGGTGTGCGGCGTGCCCGCCGAGCAGATCCGCGCCGCCGCGCGGCTCTACGCCACCGGCGGCAACGCGGCCATCTACTACGGCCTCGGTGTCACCGAACACAGCCAGGGCAGCACCTCGGTGATGGGCATCGCCAACCTCGCCATGGCCACCGGCAATATCGGCCGCGAGGGCGTCGGGGTGAACCCGCTGCGTGGGCAGAACAACGTCCAGGGCTCCTGCGACATGGGCTCTTTCCCCCATGAGCTGCCGGGCTATCGGCACATCTCCAATGAAGCGGTGCGGGCCCAGTTCGAGCAGGCCTGGAACGTGACGTTGCAACCCGACCCGGGCCTGCGCATCCCGAACATGTTCGAGGCGGCGCTGGACGGCAGCTTCAAGGCGCTTTACTGCCAGGGCGAGGACATCGCCCAGAGCGATCCCAACACCCAGCATGTGACTGCGGCGCTGACCGCTTTGGAATGCGTGATCGTGCAGGACATCTTCCTCAACGAAACGGCCAAGTTCGCCCACGTGTTCCTGCCGGGCAGCTCGTTCCTCGAGAAGGACGGCACCTTCACCAACGCCGAACGCCGTATCTCCCGCGTTCGCAAGGTCATGGACCCGTTGGCCGGAAAGGCCGACTGGGAAGCCACCATTGCCCTGGCTGGCGCCCTGGGCTACCAGATGCACTACAACCACCCTTCGGAAATCATGGATGAAATCGCCCGCCTGACGCCGACCTTCAGTCGTGTCAGCTACGCTGAACTGGAGCGTCACGGCAGCTTGCAGTGGCCGTGCAACGATGCCGCGCCGGACGGCACGCCGACCATGCACATCGACCAATTTGTGCGCGGCAAAGGGCGCTTCATGCTCACCGGCTATGTGCCCACCGAGGAGAAGGTCAATGGCCGTTATCCGCTGCTGCTGACCACCGGACGGATCCTCAGCCAGTACAACGTCGGCGCACAGACCCGGCGCACCGACAACGTGGCGTGGCACGAGGAGGATCGCCTGGAAATCCACCCGACCGACGCTGAGAATCGCGGCATCGCCGAGGACGATTGGGTCGGTATCAGCAGTCGCGCCGGGCAGACAGTGCTGCGCGCCAGGGTCACCGAGCGGGTGGCGCCGGGGGTGGTCTACACCACCTTCCACTTTCCCGAGTCCGGGGCCAACGTGATCACCACCGACAACTCGGACTGGGCCACCAACTGCCCGGAATACAAAGTCACGGCGGTGGAAATCGTGCGGGTCAGCCAGCCTTCGGAATGGCAGAAGCGTTATCAGGCCTTCAGCGATGAACAGCGGCGCCTGCTGAAGGAACGTCGTCACGCCGAGAAAGCCGAGGTGCGCCGATGAGCTCGCAGAACCTGATCAAGATGGCCAACGAGATTGCCCGCTACTTCGCCACGGAGCCTGATCAGTCGCTGGCGGTGAGCGGCATCCGCCAGCACATCAAGAACTTCTGGACGCCGGGCATGCGCAGGGATTTGCAGGGTTGGGAGGAGAAGCATCCGGATGCGGTTTTGCATCCGTTGGTGTTGCTGGCGTTGAAGGAGCCGGAGGGTGCCACCTGACAGCCGGCCTGGTTCTTGCTGTCGTACTCCGATCCAACTGTGGGAGCGAGCCTGCTCGCGAAGGCGGACTGTCAGCCAATTAAGATGCTGAATTTGCCGGCGCCTTCGCGAGCAGGCTCGCTCCCACAGGAATTCTATGTGTACCTTGAGATCTGTGTCTGTCGAAGATCCAGTGTGGGAGCGAGCTTGCTCGCGATGGCGGTATGTCAGGCAATGAAGATGTTGGATGGGCTGGCCTCTTCGCGGGCAAGCCCGCTCCCACAGGGTCCTATGTGTACCGTGAGATCTGTGTCTGTCGAAAATCCAGTGTGGGAGCGAGCTTGCTCGCGATAGCGGTCGTTCAGTGACGAAAGTGTCTGACTTGGCACCGTCATCGCGAGCAAGCTCGCTCCCACAATGGAATCAGCCTTCGAGACCGCGTCGTTCAATGACGCCGAACACGTCGGCCACGTCCTGCACGAGGATCCGGGCAACGTTGGTCAGAGTGTTGATATCACTGGTGGATGAGTCCCGCAGGCTGGAGCAAGCCACCAGCGTCAGGTAATCGAGCGTGGCGTGCAGCCGCTCGCTGACACAGGCGTGGAGCTCGGGCAGTGGCGCGTGAGTGTCGATCAGCAGGACCGGGTAGGTAGTGGCGATCGGGGTGAGGGGCGTGTAGCGGGAAGATGCTTGATTCGTTGTCATTAGGTTGAACTCATTCGATAGGAAGAATAGCCACCTTTCTGCTGCGAATCATATGGGTGGCAGTTGCGCGAGGGTTCGCAGACCGAGGAACGAATCCAAAACTCGGCAGACCCGAAGATCTCCCGCGCGCAACCGCCATAAAATGAACACGGGCAAGTTTGCCTGAAATCATTTGACGGTATCCAGATTGTTCACTCGGGCTGCGAAACCCAGCCACCAGCCAAAGCCAGCGACGACCCAACTATAGAAGTCGATCCCAACCCCCACAACCGACCCGTAGGACGCACACCGACCCCGTGGCGAGGGAGCTTGCTCCCGCTCGGTGGCGCAGCCGCCGCAAAACCAGGCGATGCGGCGTGCCTGACGAAATGGCGCAGCTGATTTGGGGCCGCTTCGCAGCCCAGCGGGAGCAAGCTCCCTCGCCACGAGAAGACATTTCCCACAAGATTTGCAGACCGCAAAATCGCGCCACATATCCTGTCATCCAAGACGCTTCACATCTCGGCGATGCTGGCCGACAATGCCCGCTCTGCTCCGGGGTAGTTCAGCGGTAGAACACCTGGCTCTTAACCGGGTGGGCGCTGGTTCGAACCCAGCCCCCGGACCCATTATTCGCAGGGTCATCAGCGCGTATGCTCAAGGACGACACCGAATCTGACGGAACACAGGGCATCGGCGTGGGCTATGCTGCCTTCCAATTGTCCAAGGCACTCGTCGCCCAAAGCGCCGATCCCGGGCCAGAAGCCCAGGCCAAGTTGGCTCAGCGGATCGCCCGTTGGGAGCAGGTATTAGCGCACGCCGCGCAGGGGACTCTGCGGTACGGCGCCCGCATGCCGATGGCGGATATTCCCGTCTGGGTGACGTTGGAGGTCGCCACGGGCGGGTTTGCCACGGGGCATCTGCTGGCCGGTGGTGAGCTGAATGAGCACGAGCAACTACTGGCAGCATCGATCCCGGGCATCCGTCCGGGTTTTGAACGTCTGGATCTCAATGCGTGGTATCTGACGGATGAAGGGCTCGACGTCTTGCGGGGGTATCTGGGGACGGGCAATTACCGCGTCGATGTTCCGGAAGAGTCGGCCCTGCTGAGCGTGGCGTGGCTGCTTGATCAACATCAAGTGGATGAGGCCTGGGCACTCATCGAGACCATCACCCCGTTCTTCGATCGCTTGCGCTTCTTTCCATCGCCTTGCGCAGAACCGCAAACTTCTTCGGCGCAAGTCCATGTATTCAACGTTGGTGAGATTCGCCAACGGCTCTTGAAGCTGCGGGCTCAGCCACGTCTGGCGGTGCAGAAGCAGGTGATCGAAATCTGCCTGCCACTGTACGACGCCGCCGTCTCCCATTTCCTTTTGACTTACCATGACGAGTGGCCGTGCAGGGTGTATCCGGAGGGATGGCACGCACGGGCCGCTTCGCTTTGCGCTCGTTTTAATGCGGTCCAGGAAGCTGAAGGGCATGCTATTGGAACTTCGAAACCACGCCTCTCGGAACTGTTCAAACTGCTCGAACAATGCTCAGGCGATCCAAGCTCGCTTACGGGCCGTCAAGTCGGCCGGATTCGTCAGATCATTGGCGATTTTGTGCGCAAGCATGGTCTGCCCGACTCCAACAGTCATCGTGAGTATCGGTCAAAACAGCGCCGGGACGTAGCCGCGCCATGGCATCAGGTGTTTGCCGAAGCTGTTGCCAAGCGAATGGAGCATTATCCTCCCAATGACGGCGTATCGGACTTGACCTCCTTGCTCGAGCCGATCACCGCAGTGGAGGCAGACATATTCGCCCTTCCCGAAGGGGCTGATCTCCCACCATCGATTTGCCGGCGCGCGGAGCGCTGCGGTAGCGGTACCATTGCCGAACTGATCGAACGCGGCTTGATTACGTCGGGCGACACCGTTGCGCGGGTATTGCCGGTAATGACCGCTGAAATACGTAGCGCCGGGTTTCGCGATCCGATTTTGGGCAATCTATACGCCGGTACGTATCGTGCTTTTCGCCAGCGCCGCTCGTTGTTATTAGTCGATCTGCAAAGTCAGGTCAGGCTGGACGAACTGCCCTGGGTGGCGCTCATGGAAGGCCAGCGCCAACGTCACTCTCTCGACGCGGACATCGCTCGGCAGGCGCTTATCGAAGCATCAGCGCTGACGCTGACTGCCTTTCCCCAGGCGATCCTGCCCAACAAGCTGCTCAAAGAACTGCGTGCCCTCGCCGAAACAGCCGGGCTGGATCTGCCATTCGTGGACGAAGTCGCTTCGGACATATTCATGGGAGAGTTTTCCAACAAGTTCATCGACGTCGCCAGGCGGGCGGGCAGGGCGCTGGCAGATACCCTGTACGCCCGTTACTACGATATCGATACCCACAGCCTCGCGACGCTTCCCGACAAACCCAAGTCGAGGGCGAGCCAACCCGTCTGGCGGCGCTCGTCAACAAACATCGACGCCTTGACGACCCTGTGCGCGCGGCGCGCAAACGCAGAGCTGGGTACCTGGCGTCCCGCAACCAACGGCACCATCATTGAACAGCAACAGATAGTTACCACGCAGAACCTCTCGATGCTGTTTTGCGAGCTCGATCTGAAAACACTGTTGCACCCACGCTTGAGCTCACTCGCCCAGGCCTGTTTTGAATGGATTTGCAGACGCCAGCAGATGCGTATCGAGCATTATCACGGGCGCTTGATCATGCTCAAGAACACGGCGTATGCCTGGCGCCAAATGATTTTTTACCTGTCGATGCTCGACGAGTCTGAAATGGGGTCTGCTATCGAAGGCATCGAAGCGCATTTCGTTAGCCAGCCGGCTGCTTTTCAGGAAAAGTTCCGATCTGTAATGGTTGGGCTGCGTCTGGCAACAGCGGGACGTCGCTTGCCGCAACAGGATCGAACCATTGAAGGTGCGCGCGTTTTTCTGGGGTGGACGACTGAGTCGCATTGGTTGCGATAAGACGTGAGCCGACGAAGGGCAAGCCCGGTTGGGAGATTGCCCTGCTCATCGCAAAGCTCGAGGTGCTTAACGGTAGTCCCGAAAAAACGCCCGAATATCCTCCGCCAGCAACTCCGGCTGCTCCAACGCAGCAAAGTGACCACCGCGCGGCATCGGCGTCCAGCGCTTGACGTTATAGCCACGCTCCACCCAACTGCGTGGCGGCAGCGGCAGTTCCCTGGGAAACAGCGCGACCCCAAGCGGTGGTTTCACCCGCTCGCCGCTGTTGAACAGCAAGGGCCGCTTGCTGCCTTCCACATACGGGCGAAACGACGAACCGATGCAGTTCGTCAGCCAATAGAGCGTCACATTGGTCAGCAGCCATTCATGACTGATGGCGGGGCTCGTATCGCACCACGAGAGAATCTTTTCTCCCATCCAGGCCAGCAACCCCGCCGGAGAGCCGCTGAGGCCCACGGCCAGGGTTTGCGGTTTGGTCCGTTGGATGTGCGCATAGGCGCCTTCGGCTTCGCTGAAGGCCGCGGCGCGTTGCAGGTAAGCGGTTTCTTCTTCGCTCAACGGCGGATCGGTTTCGCCCAGGGGCGGGCGGTAGGCGCCGGGAATGTAGTTGAGGTGGATGCCGGTCAGTCGCTCGGGAAAGCGCATGCCCAACCAACTGGTTACAGCCGCGCCGACATCGCCGCCCTGGGCTCCGAACCGCTCATAGCCGAGCCCCGTCATCAGCTCGCTCCACAAACCCGCCGCCTCGAAAGGCCCGCAACCCGCCTGTTTGAACGGCGCGGAAAAGGTGTAGCCGGGCAAGGACGGCACCACCACATCGAACGCATCGGCTGGATCACCGCCATGGCTGGCCGGATCCGTCAGCAGTTCGATGATGCGCTGCATCTCGATGAACGACCCGGGCCAGCCGTGGGTGAGCACAAGCGGCATCGGATTGGGTCCGACGCCGCGCTGATGGACGAAATGAACCTGCTGCTCGCCGAGCGTGGCGACAAATTGCGGCAGGCGATTGAGCGCGGCTTCCTGGGCACGCCAGTCGAAGGTTATTGACCACTGGCGGAGGAGTTCTCCAAGCACGTCCATGTCCATGCCTTCGCTCCAGCCCTGACCGGCCAGTGGCACCGGCAGCCGAGTGTTTTGCAGGCGATGGCGCAGGTCATCAAGTGCGCTTTCAGGAATGTCGATGGAAAAAGGTCTGGCGAACATTTCTTGCTCCCAAGTGGGTGGCAGCTGCCCGCCCAGTCATGGGCCTAGCGTAGGCGATTTGCCGGATTCGCGGCAATTGATCGCGCCTGGCCCAGCGCTCAACCTTCCTTCCTGATACAACTGCCCCGAACGCGTTGAATTTTTACCAAGGCCAGCGAGTCTTTGAGAAGGACATGGCGATGAATCGCAACCAATCGCTGCCGATCATGCTCACCCCTCGATAACTGACCCCAGCCAAGGACGCCCAATGACCTTCTTTATTTTCCTCCTCGCCTGCTGCGCTGCGGCAAGCACCGGTGTCATTTTCAAACCGGGCCAGTGGTACGAATCCCTCGTCAAACCCCGCTTCACACCCCCCAACTGGTTGTTTCCCGTGGCCTGGACAGTCATCTACCTGCTGCTTGCCTGGGCCGGATATCGCTTGAGCCTGATCCCGGGGAGCCAATTCGTATTGGCTTTATGGGCGGCGCAGATTGCGCTCAATACTCTGTGGACTCCGGTGTTTTTCGGCGCCCATCAGGTCCTGGCCGGTATGGCGGTGATCACGCTGCTCTGGCTGGTCGTGGCCGTGATGGTGGTGTTGGCGTTGCGCCTGGACGTGATCACCGGGTTGATTCTGTTTCCTTACCTGGCGTGGCTTTGCGTAGCCGCTGCCTTGAATTTCTCGATCCTGCGCAATAACCGCTGATGAGCAGTCGCCCGTTGAATACCGCAAAGCTATGGCCAGCAGACGAAAATGAGCTGGCGCAGGTGCGCAGTTTCAACAGGAAACTGGCGTGGCTGCCACGCTTTCGCATCCGCAATCGTGTCACCCCGCGCCTCATTCAAGCGCTGTTGCGTGCCAGTCAGATCAACGGCGACGGCAAGTTGAACAAGCATGGGCTGGTGGCTGAAAAACGCCGGATAGGCGAGGGCGACGTCGCGGTCCCAGTGCGGATAATCCGGCCGAAAGGAAAAGCCAGAGGCGTCGTGCTGGATTTCCACGGTGGCGGGTGGGTCATCGGCAATGCCCAGATGAATGACCCGTTCAACATCGCCATGGTCCAAGAATGCGGGGTCGCGGTGGTCTCGGTGGATTATCGGCTCGCGGTCAGCACACAGGTGGAAGGCCTGATGGAGGATTGCCTCTCAGCAGCACGTTGGCTGTTGGCCGAGAAGGAGGAATTCGCCGATCTGCCGGTGATCGTTGTGGGTGAATCGGCTGGAGGCCACTTGGCCGTGGCAACGCTGCTGGCGCTCAAGCAATGGCCGGATTTGCTTGGGCGCATACGCGGTGCGGTGCTGTACTACGGCGTCTACGATCTGGCCGGGACCCCCAGCGTCCACGCCGCCGGCGCTGAGACGCTGGTGTTGGACGGGCCCGGTATGGTCGATGCCTTGCGCCTGCTGACGCCGGGCCTGAGCGATGAGGAGCGACGCCAGGCGCCGCTGTCGCCGCTCTATGGTGACTTCACGGGGATGCCAGCGGCGCTGCTGTTCACTGGCGAGTTGGACCCGCTCAGGGACGACACGCTTGGCCTGGCTGAGTTGTGGGGCAAGGCCGCTACGGTTGAAGCGCATCTTCTACCATCCTGCCCCCACGGGTTCATTCATTTCCCGACGGCGATCGCCGAGCGCGTGCTCAAGCAGAGTCGGGACTGGATCACGGCCCGGCTCAACGCTGCTTCGACCCCCCACCAATCTGCCAGACATACGGCGGCTCCGTCCCGTTGATCTCCCAGTCGCCAATGATGCGTTCCTTGTAGATCAGCGGGTTGTGCGAAGCCGCCGTCCGGGCGTTACGCCAGTGGCGGTCGAGGGCTTTGCTGGTGCTGGTGGCGGAAGCGCCCAGTGCGTTGAACAGGTCGCTGGTGGCGCGCAGTGTCAGGTCGGCGACCGCCACCTGGGCCTGGGCCGATTCCAGTTCGGCGAGGAGGTTAGCGGTGTGTTCCTTCTCGGCGTCCAGGTCGAAGCGACTTTGATAGGCCCGCTGCGAGGCATCGGCGGCGCGCAGGGTGGTGGCTTCGGCGGCGTAGACCTGGGCCGAGGCCCTGCCGATGACTTGCTGGACTTGCACATCCTGGCTCACTTCACTGGCGTTGCCGGTGCTGAACACCCGCGTGCGCTGGCGCACCTGTTCGCTGATGTCGCGGACGGCGGCGCGCCCGGCGCCGGTCTGCACGGCGAGCAATACCAACTGGTAAAACGCGGTCTGATATTTGAAGCGGGTGGAGAAGTCGATGAGGTTTTCGTCTTCTACCACGGCGTTCTCGAAGACTGACGTGCCGCTGCCCGTGGTCCGTTGACCGAAACCATCCCAGTCATCGCTTTGCCTGACGCCCGGTTGATGAACGCTGACGGCGGCGATCACGTCGGCGCCGGTGTCGTCGCGTTGGGCATACAGGTCGATCCAGTCGGCAAAGATGCTGCCGGTGCTGTAGTACTTGGTGCCGTTGACCACCCATTGGTCACCCTGGCGGGAAACCCGGGTGATGACCTGGCCAAGTTTCACCGCGCCGATTTCGGTCCAGGCGTTGCCCACCAGGTCACCGTCGACGAAGCGCTTGAACCAGACATCCTGTGGGCGGGTGGCATGGGCGTTGAGGCGATCCTCGACAAAGGCGAAGTGTCCGCGCAGCGCCTGGGGCAGGTTGGAGTCGGCTTCGGCCAGTTCGATCAGCAGTTGCAACAATTGCGGCAGCGAGGCGCCTGCGCCGCCATATTCGACCGGCACCCTTACGGCGCCGAAGCCCGCTTCCTTTAGCCATTTCACTTGTTCGAAAGGCAGGCTGCGGGTCTGTTCGCGTTCCAGCGCCCCGGCCTGGATACGCGCGAAAATCGGCCGGAAGCGCTCGGCCAGGGCTTCGTAGTGGGTGCCGGTGGACAGGACATGCGGCAGGTATTGTTGCTGTGCGGTCATGGCGGTGTTCCTTCTGAGGAAAAGAGGGCGGGCAAGGCCAAGGCCTGCCGTTGCCGACAGCCATTGCACGCTCCATGCCGCTGCTCGAAGCCAATGAAAACAAGGGGTTCGCCGGGTTTACCGGCATAAATGCTGTCGTCCCGCGAGCAATCTGTCCGGCGACTGTTCGGCAGGCAACAGTCCACCTTTTGCGCGGCAGTACGCCGGGTGTTGGCTGTGCAACAGCGATCCAGCAGCTTGCTCGCCGCACGACAGTGGCAAAACTGAGCAGGCGAATTAAGTGGCTGAAAATAAAGGGAAAAACCAAGTGGCACGGTTGCTGCTCTAGCCGTTGTACAAAGGCGACGACGCCTATATCTCAACGAGCCGGGAGTACACGCAATGAGCCAGGACACGATCAAGTTTGCCTACTGGGTGCCCAACGTCAGCGGCGGGCTGGTGGTCAGCAAGATCCCGCAGCGCACCGACTGGGGGATCGATTACAACCGCAAGCTGGCGCAAATCGCCGAGGATGCCGGCTTCGACTATGCCCTGACCCAGATCCGTTTTACCGCCGGTTATGGCGCCGAATACCAGCACGAATCGGTGGCGTTCAGTCACGCGTTGCTGGCGGCCACCACGCGCCTGAAAGTCATCGCGGCGGTCTTGCCAGGGCCGTGGACGCCTTCGGTGCTGGGCAAGCAGATCGCAACCATCGACCAGCTCACCGGCGGCCGCGTGGCGATCAACGTGGTGTCCGGCTGGTTCAAGGGCGAATTCACCGCCATCGGCGAGCCCTGGCTGGAGCACGATGAACGCTATCGCCGTTCCGAGGAATTCATCACCACGCTCAAGGGCATCTGGACCACCGACAACTACACCTTCGCCGGTGATTTCTATCGCTTTCGCGACTACACGCTCAAGCCCAAGCCGCTGCAGCAGCATCCGGAAATTTTCCAGGGCGGCAGCTCACGGGCGGCGCGGGACATGGCTGCGCGGGTGTCCGACTGGTACTTCACCAACGGCAACACAGTGGAAGGGGTCAAGGCCCAGGTCGATGACCTGCGGACCAAAGCGGCGGCCAACAACCACACGGTCAAGGTCGGCGTGAACGCCTTCATCATTGCCCGCGATACCGAGGAAGAGGCCCGCGCGGTGCTGGCCCAGATCATCGACCAGGCCGACCCGGAAGCCGTCAACGCTTTTGGCGACGCGGCAAAACAGGCCGGCAAGGCCAGCCCCGAAGGCGAGGGTAACTGGGCCAAGTCCAGCTTCGAAGACCTGGTGCAATACAACGACGGTTTCAAGACCAACCTGATCGGCACACCCCAGCAGATTGCCGAGCGCATCGTCGCCTTGAAAGCCGTGGGAGTGGACCTGGTACTGGCCGCGTTCCTGCATTTCCAGGAGGAAGTCGAGTATTTCGGCAAGCGGGTCCTGCCGCTGGTGCGTGAGCTGGAGCAGGGGAAAATGACGGTCAAGACGGCGGCGGTCGCTTAGGCGGGGAGGCAGCATGGGCACGCTCACTGAATCCTTCGACACGTTGCCTCATTGGCTGCATCGACAGGCGCTGGAGCACGGTACGGACGTCGCCCTGCGCCACAAGCACCTGGGCGTCTGGCAGGTGCGGACCTGGCGGCAGCTGGCCGATGAGGTGCAGCGCCTGGCGAGTGCCCTGCAAGCTCGGGAATTCTCGGTCGGCGCGACCCTGACGATCATCAGTCGCCCGACACCACAGGCGATCGTGGCGGCGTTGGCGGCGCAATGGCTGGGTGGTACGGCGAGCCTGTTCGACCCGTTGGACGGAGTCGCGGGGCAGGTCGAACTGCTCGGCGATTTGCAGCCGGATTTTGTGCTGGCCGAGGGGTACGAAGAGTTGTCGCGTCTAGGCGCGGCGCAGGTGGCCCCCGGCGTGGTGATTTACCTGGACAAGCGCGGACTGTCAGGCTCGGTCGCGTTTGATCAGGCGCTGGATTACGCCACGTTGATCGAGGCGAGGATGCTCGATGAAGGCGTCCCGCTGGCACATGCGCAGCAAACGGCGTTCGTTTTCTATCGCCGGGGGCCACAAGCCATCGAGCAACAATGCATCAGCCACGCCGAGCTGTTGCAACACGGGCAGCAACTGGTACAGCGCGAAGGACTGCGACGGCAGGAAGAAGCATTGGCGGCGCGCGGTTTCGCCTCGGGCGACCAGGCGCGGTATCTGCTCGCGCCCTGGCTGATCGCCGGTTTTCGCTTGAACTTCCCGGAAAACCTGGCGACCCGTGACCGCGACCGACGTGAGTTGGGCCCGACGCTGGTGGCCGGCACCCCGGAAACCTACGACCGTCTGCACGGCTATGTGCTGGAGCGCCTGCCGGCACCGGGCGATGGGGCACGCAGACTGGTGGATTGGGCCCTGGCGGCACGTCCGGGGCCGTTGCGAAGGTTCATCGGTCATTGGCTGGTGCGCCGGCCTCTGCGCGACGTGCTTGGGTTTTCACGAATCCACGCACCGTTGCTTGTGGGTGATGCGCTAAAGCCTGAGACCCAGGCATTTTTTGACGCCCTGGGTATCAACGTCCGCCAGTGGGAGGGTGCGGCCCATTGGGAGGTGCCGACGATTTCGCAGGCGTCCACTACCAACGAACGGGACGAACGCCAATCAAAACGCGCCTGGAAGGAGGCGACCACATGACCCGAACGGCCGCCACGCAGCTCCTGGAGCTGGACAACATTTCGCTCTCATTCAAAGGCGTCAAAGCGATCACCGACATCAGCTTCAGCGTTGCCGCCGGCGAGATCTGCGCCTTGATCGGTCCCAACGGCGCCGGCAAGAGTTCATTGCTCAACATCATCAGCGGGGTCTACCAACCCCAGCAAGGGCGCATACGTTTCGACAATCGCGAGCGCCGCGGCATGCGCGCCCACGACGTGGCGGTGCGGGGCGTCGCCCGGACGTTCCAGAACATCGCGCTGTTCAAGGGCATGAGCGTGCTCGACAACGTGCTCACCGGGCGCAACCTCAAGCGTCGCAGTACCTGGATCGAGCAGGCGTTGCGTATCGGGCGGGCCGGTAAGGAGGACGACAGCCAGCGCGAAGCGGCCGAGCGGGTCATCGAGTTCTTGCGTTTGCAGCCGTGGCGCGACGCATGGGTGGGCACCTTGCCTTACGGTTTGCAGAAGCGCGTGGAGCTGGCCCGCGCCCTGGCGGCGGAGCCGCGGTTGTTGCTCCTCGACGAGCCCATGGCGGGCATGAACGCCGAGGAGAAACAGCTGATGAGCCGATTCATTGTCGACATCAACCGTGAGCTGGGCACTACGGTGGTGTTGATCGAGCACGACATCGGCGTGGTCATGGACATCAGCGACCACGTGGTGGTGCTCGATTACGGTCGCAAGATCGGCGACGGCGCCCCGGATGTGGTGCGGCAGAACCCCGAAGTCATTTCGGCTTACCTCGGCACCCGACACTGATTTTTGCAATTCGACGCCTTTCCGTCAGGAAGGGTCGGCAAGCTGCGCCCGCAAAACAGGAAACGCTATGGAATTTTTCTTTGAAGTATTGATTGGCGGGCTGCTGGCCGGGGTGATGTACGCCTTGGTGGCCATCGGTTTTGTGCTGATCTACAAGGCCTCCGGGGTGTTCAACTTCGCCCAGGGGGCGATGGTGCTGTTCTCGGCGCTGACCTTCGTCAGCCTGCTGGAGCGCGGCGTGCCGTTCTGGCTGGCGTTCCTCATCAGCCTGGCGGCGATGCTGCTGATCGCCGTGGCAGTGGAGCGTGTGGTGTTGCGCCCGTTGGTCAATCGATCGCCGATCACGCTGTTCATGGCCACCCTTGGGCTTTCCTATGTCATCGAAGGGTTCGCCCAGGCGCTGTGGGGTGCCCAGGTGCATGGCCTGGATCTGGGCATCAGTGATGAACCGTTGGAACTGGGCGGAATGCTGCTGTCGCAGTTCGATATTTTCGCCGCACTGACCGCCGCGTCACTGGTGGCGCTGCTGTCCTGGCTGTTCAACAAGACCCGCTTGGGCCTGGCGCTACGAGCCGTGGCGGATGACCCGCTGGCGGCGCTGGCCGTGGGTATTCGCTTGCAGCGGGTCTGGGTCGTGGTGTGGACGGTGGCGGGGTTCGTCGGGCTGGTCGCCGGCCTGCTCTGGGGCGCTCGCCTGGGGGTGCAGTTCTCGTTGTCGCTGGTGGTGCTCAAGGCCTTGCCGGTGTTGATCATCGGCGGGTTCACCTCGATCAGCGGGGCGATTGTCGGCGGGCTGATCATCGGCGCTTCGGAAAAATTGGCGGAGGTGTATCTCGGGCCGTTCATCGGCAGCGGCATTGAAAACTGGTTTCCCTACGCACTGGCGCTGCTGTTCCTGCTGGTGCGTCCGGCCGGGCTGTTTGGCGAACGCGCCATCGAACGGGTCTAGGAGAACAGCATGTTTTATCGAGAAGCAGGCCAGTTCAACACCCGTTATGCCGGAGACCGCCGGATCTTTGCCTTGCGCCAGGATCGCCACGGGCTGGCGGCGCTGTTGTTGGTTGCATTCGTCGTGGTGCCGTGGCTGGGCAATGACTACTGGCTCAGCGCGATATTGATTCCGTTTCTGGTGCTGTCCCTGGCCGGGTTGGGGCTCAATCTGCTCACCGGTTACGCCGGGCAGTTGTCCCTGGGTTCTGCGGCGTTCATGGCCGTGGGGGCGTTCGCCACCTACAACCTTGAAGTGCGTGTCGGCGGTTTGCCGTTGTTGTTCAGCATTGCCTTGGGCGGGCTGACGGCGGCGCTGGTGTCGCTCCTGTTCGGCCTGCCGAGCCTGCGCATCAAGGGCTTCTATCTGCTGGTGTCGACATTGGCGGCGCAGTTCTTCGTGACCTGGACGCTGACCCGTTTTGGCTGGTTTTCCAACAACAGCGCGTCGGGGGTGATCAGCGCGCCGCGCCTGGATATTTTCGGCGTGAACCTGGACGCGCCGGCCGGCCGTTATCTGCTGACCCTGACGGTGGTGGTGGCGCTGTTCTGGCTGGGCAAGAACCTGGTAAGCAGTGAATTGGGACGCCAGTGGATGGCCGTGCGCGACATGGACACGGCCGCGGCGGTGATCGGCATTCCCCTGGCGAAAACCAAGCTGCTGGCCTTTGCCATCAGCGGCTTTTACCTCGGCGTGGCCGGCGCGCTCTGGGCCTTCGCCTATCTGGGCACCGTCGAACCCCATGGCTTCGATCTCAATCGCTCATTCCAGATCCTGTTCATCATCATTATCGGCGGGCTCGGCAGCTTGCTGGGCAACTTCCTCGGGGCGGCCTTCATCGTGCTGTTTCCGGTGCTGCTTTCCAACCTGGTGTCGCTGCTGCCCGGCGGGCTGATCGATGCCGGCCAGGTGGAAAACCTGCAAAAAATGTTTTTCGGCGCGCTGATCATCCTGTTCCTGATCAAGGAACCGGAGGGCCTTGCGCGCCTCTGGCAACGACTTCGCCAGCGTGCGCGGCTGTGGCCGCTGCGCTACTGACCAGCGCCACCGTTGACTTCTCTATGGCTCCATAACAAGGAAAATCCGATGTTCAAACGATCAATCGCCAGCGCCCTCGCACTGGCCCTGAGCCTCACCGCCGCCGCGTTCACCGTGCAGGCGGACAACGAGCAATATTTCCCGCTGCAAAGCTATCGCGTCGGTCCCTATGCGGCCGGCGGCACGGGGTTTTTTGGCGGGTTCATCGACTACCTCAAGTACGTCAACGCCAACGGCGGCGTGAACGGGGTGAGGCTGACCTGGAGCGAATGCGAAACCGAGTACGTGGTAGAGAAGGGCGTCGAGTGCTACGAGCGCCTGAAGAAAGGTTTGAATGGCGCACCGGCGGCTGCGACCAACCCGCTGTCAGTGGGCATTGCCTACGCCACGCTGGAGCGCTCCACCGCCGACAAACTGCCGCTGATCACCATCAACCACGGCCGCACCGACTCCACCGATGGCAGCGTATTTCCCTATGTCTTCCCGCTGCAATTGAACCCGTATTCCGAAGTGTCGGCGATCATCAACTACATCGGCCAGCGCGCCGGTGGGCTGGACAAGCTCAAGGGCCTGAAGATCGCCACCCTGTACCACGGCTCGCCGTACGGCAAGGAAACCAACGAGGTGTTGCAGACCCTGGCGGATAAATACGGTTTTGCGCTGACCTTGCTCGAAGTGCCGCATCCGGGCAACGAGCAACAGTCGCAGTGGCTGAATATCCGACGGGAAAAACCCGACTGGGTAATACTGCGCGGCTGGGGCGTGATGAACCCGGTGGCGCTGAAAACCGCGCAGAAAGTCGGGTTCCCGGCCGATCACATCATCGGCAACATCTGGAGCAACTCCGAGGATGACGCCGCGCCGGCCGGTGCCGCGGCCAAGGGTTTCATCGCCATCACCACGCACCCGTCAGGCACCGGTTTCCCGGTGCTGCAAGGCATCAAGAAGGACGTGGTCGACGCCGGCCATGGCGACCTGGCTGATCCCAAGCGTTTCGGCACGGTGTATTACAACCTCGGCGTGGTCAACGGCATCCTCAACGTCGAGGCGCTGCGCATTGCCCAGCAGAAGTTCGGCCAGCAACCGTTGACCGGCGAGCAGGTGCGCTGGGGCTTCGAGAATCTCAAGCTCGATGATGCACGTCTCCAGGAGCTGGGGGCGCTGGGGTTGGTGCAGCCGTTGCAATTGTCCTGCTCGGACCACGAGGGCGGCGGCGCGGTGCGCTTCCAGCAGTGGGACGGCACGCAGTGGAAGCTGATCAGTGACTGGGTGCAGGCCGACCGCGCGTTGCTGCGGCCGATCATCGAAGCGTCTTCGCAGCAATACGCCAAGGAAAAAGGCATCACGCCGCGCGATTGCAGCAAGGAATCCTGACGACTTGGGTCGCTTTTGCGAAAGCCGCCCGGCGTGGTGATGGCGTTTCGTCCAGACAGCGAACCCGTGGCGAGGGAGCTTGCTCCCGCTGGGGCGTATAGCGCCCCCAATGCAGCTGATTGAGTGGATCTGACATCACAGCGACAGGTTGGGGCTGCTTCGCAGCCCAGCGGGAGCAAGCTCCCTCGCCACAGGTGAACGTTGGCTCAGGTTGAAAGGTTCACCACTCGACCATCCCGCGTACTCAGTGCCCCACGGCGTCGGTTGACCACCAACTCACCGATCCGGATCAGCAGGCTGCGGGTGACGTTGCGGCTCAGGCCCAGCAGGCTTGCGGTGTGGACCTGGTTACAACTGGCGTAGCGGTAGGCGGTGCGCAGCAGGGCCGCTTCGACTTTTTCATAGACATCGCCGTGCGCTTGCTCAAGCAGTTGCCCGAAGGCCTTTTCCAGCAGTGCCTCGGTGGTTTGCGGCGTGTTGTCCTGGGACGCGTCCTGGCGCTCGATGCGAAAGTTCGAAAGGTGCAGGTCCTGCACGCCGATCACCTTGTTACGGCAGATCAGCAAGGTGTGATGGATGACGTTTTCCAGTTCGCGAATATTTCCTGGCCACGAGTAGTCGAGTAGTTTGCGCTGGGCCTGGGCATCCAGCGTCACCTCGCCATGACCGAGCCGGCGGCTGTACTCGGCGATGAAATGGCGAATCAGCGGCAGGATGTCGCCGGGACGCTCGCGTAACGGCTTGAGCACCAGGCTGACCACACTCAGTCGGTAATACAGGTCTTCGCGAAAATGCCCGGCGTTGATGGCTTTTTCCAGTTGCACGTTGGTGGCCGCCAGCACCCGCACATTGATTCTGATGGGCTTGCGCGAGCCGAGGCGGACCACTTCGCGCTCTTGTAGAACGCGCAGAAGCTTGACCTGGATCGGCAAGGGCAGGTCACCGATTTCATCGAGGAACAGCGTGCCGCCGTCGGCTTCTTCGAACCACCCGGCCTTGGCGGTCAAGGCGCCGGTGAACGCGCCTTTTTCATGGCCGAACAACTCGGCCTCCACCAGCGTCTCGGAAAACGCCCCGCAGTTCACCGCCACGAACGGTTTGTCGCGTCGAGCACTGAGGTTATGGACGTGGCGGGCGACCAGCTCCTTGCCAGTACCGGTCTGGCCAATGATCAACACGCTGGCGTCACTGGGCGCGACTTGCTGCAAGTGCGTCAGCAGTGCCTGGGAGCTGGGATCGGCGAACACTTGGGCCGTGGCGCGGATCGAGGTAGCCAGGCCGGGGGAGGGAGGAAGCGTAAGAAGCTGCATGACGGTGGCCCGTTTATGAGAGTGCGGTGATGATTGGGTGAGGACCAACGCTCCTTGGTGGTATCACCGTGCGAAGCCATTGGGCTTAAGGCTTAATCTAAATGATCTAAAAAAAATAAAACAAATAACATAGAGTTATATGCTTAAGGCGATGGGCCGCCTTCGTCGTCAGCCGCAGAGCCTTACGCAGGACCGGGTTTGGCGAGATCAGGCAAAAAGGCGGCGCTCATAGGTAACTAACTCGGGAGTGTAGGCGGGTAACGTGGCTCAACTTTACTGCAGAGCCCAATTCGCGAGGGACGGATCAGACATCCAGGGTGTGCCGCTTTGAGGAGGAGCGAAACCAGCAGCACCGAAGGTCCCTCGACACGCCTCAATGTCGACAAGAGAATAAAAAACCATGACCAGCCCGAGCTTCAAGGATTCGAACGGCCACTTGGCGCAGGGCTTCAAGCCTCGTCACGTCACCATGCTTTCAATCGCCGGGATCATCGGCGCCGGCCTGTTTGTCGGCTCAGGCCATGCGATCGCCGCTGCCGGTCCGGCCGTCATGTTGGCCTATCTTTTTTCCGGTCTGCTGGTGGTGCTCGTCATGCGCATGCTTGGCGAAATGGCGGTAGCCCGGCCAGACACCGGCTCGTTCTCCACCTACGCCGACCAGGCGATCGGGCGCTGGGCAGGCTTCACCATCGGTTGGCTGTACTGGTGGTTCTGGGTGCTGGTGATTCCCATCGAGGCGCTCGCCGCGGGTCATGTACTCAACCAGTGGTTTCCCTCCGTTGATGCCTGGCTGTTTGCCTCGGTGTCGATCATCGCCCTGGCCGTGACCAATCTGTTCAGCGTGTCCAAATACGGCGAGTTCGAGTTCTGGTTCGCCATGGCCAAGGTGATCGCGATCATCGGTTTCATCTCCCTGGGATTCGCCGTGCTGATGGGCTGGATTCCCGAGCGCGAAGCCAGCGGCTTGAGTCGCTTGATGGAGGAGCATGGCGGGTTCGCGCCCAATGGCTTGTCCGCCGTGGTCGGGGCATTCATCACCATCATGTTCAGTTTCATTGGCACGGAGGCGGTAACGATTGCCGCCGCCGAATCCAGCAACCCGGCACAGAACATCGCCAAGGCCACGCGCTCGGTGATCTGGCGCATCGGCGTGTTTTATCTGCTGTCGATCTTCGTGGTGATTTCCGTGGTGCCCTGGAACGATCCGCTCCTGGCCTCGGTGGGCTCCTACCAGCGGGCACTGGAGTTGATGAACATTCCCCACGCCAAATTCATGGTGGACGTGGTGGTATTGATTGCCGTAGCCAGTTGCATGAACTCCTCTATCTACATTGCTTCACGCATGCTCTATTCCCTCGGCCGGCGTGGTGATGCGCCGAGGGCGGTGGAAGTGACTTCGTCCGCTGGCGTGCCCCGGGCAGCGGTGATAGCCAGTACGGTACTGGGCTTGGGCATCACCGTGTTCAGCTACTTCATGCCGGCCGGGTTGTTCCAGTTCCTGCTCGCCAGCTCCGGCGCCATCGCCTTGCTGGTGTACCTGGCGATCGCCGTGTCCCAGTTGCGTATGCGTCGCAAGCTGCTTCGCCAAGGCGTCGAGCTGGGCTTTCGCATGTGGCTGTTTCCCTGGCTCACCTGGGCGGTGATCGTGTTCATCTGCGCGGCCCTGGCGGTGATGATGGTGACTCCCGAGCACCGCAGCGAAGTGAGCACCACCCTAGGCCTGGCCTTGGTCATTTCCTTTGTCGGCCTGGTGACTTCGCGGCAATCGCCGCAGCCTGAAGAGGCGGTTTCCCTCGGCTAGCGTCCCTAGACTCTCGGCCTAAGACATTCCCGTGGCGAGGGAGCTTGCTCCCGCTGGGCTGCGCAGCAGCCCCTTCCTTTACTGATCCCTAAAAACCCAAACTCCCTCCAGCAACTAACCCTTGCTTACGTTGTCAGTACTTGGCGCCCGTAGCGCCGACGTTCGCCACCGATGGCGACAATGTCAGCTACATGGCGCTTTTTTTCTGACGCCTCAAGGCAAATAGCTCGCAATGGATTGCGCCGGGACCGTTTATTCCTTTTGCGGGTTGATTCTCTATGGGTTTTTTTCTTGATCCTCGGCATGACATCGACGCCGCTTTGTTGAGTTATCGCCGGGTATTCTGGTCCCTGGCCCTCTTCAGCGGCGTGATCAATCTGCTGGTGCTGGTGCCATCGCTGTACATGATGCAGGTCTACGATCGGGTCCTCACCAGTCGCAACGAAACCACGCTGTTCATGCTCACCTTGATCGCTCTCGGGCTGTTCATGTTCAGCGCGTTGATCGAGTGGGTGCGTGGCGAAGTGATGATCCGCATGAGCGCCGGGCTGGACGATGCCTTGGGCGAGCGGATTTTCGATGCAGCGTTCGCCCGCAGCCTGCGCGAGCACAACGCCAACCCGGCGCAGGTGCTGAGTGACCTGGCCACCTTGCGCCAACTGATTACCGGCCAGGGGCTGATCGCCTTGCTCGATGCACCGTGGTTGCCGATTTTCCTGCTGGTGGCGTTCATCATCCACCCCTGGTTCGGCGTGCTGACCCTGATCCTCGCAGCGTTGCTGGTCGGCCTGGCACTGTGGGGCGAGCTGGCGACCCGCACGCGCCTGGGTGAGGCCAATCGGCTGGGCGTGCAATCGTCGATCTACGTCAACAGCACCCTGCAGAATGCCGAGGTCATCCAGGCCCTGGGCATGCTCGGGCCGCTGCGCCAGCGCTGGAGCCTGCTGCAGCAACGGATCATCGCGGCGCAGGCGCATGCCAGTGATCGCGGTGCGCGTATCACCTCGGCGACCCGTTTCGTGCGGATTTCCGGCCAGTCCCTGGCCTTGGGGCTGGGGGCGCTGCTGGTACTCGAAGGGCAATTGTCGGCGGGCATGATGATTGCCATGTCGTTGTTGCTGGGGCGTGCCCTGGCGCCGGTGGAAATCGCCATTGGTTCGTGGAAGCAATTCAACGCCGGTCGCCAGAGTTACCAACGTCTGAGCCAGCTGCTCGCGCAACATCCTCGCGATCGCCTGCGTATGCCATTGCCACCGCCAACGGGCGCGGTGCGCCTGGAGCAACTCTACGTGGGGCCACCCGGCGCGACGCAGCCGCTCCTGCGCGGCATCAATTTCAGCCTGGACAAGGGCGAGGTACTGGCGGTGGTCGGGCCCAGCGCCAGCGGCAAATCGACCCTGGCTCGGGCATTGGTTGGCGTGTGGCCGGCCATGGGTGGCTCGGTGCGGCTGGACGATGCCGAGATCAGCCAGTGGTCCCATGACGCCTTGGGCCCGTACCTCGGTTATCTACCCCAGGACATCGAACTGTTCGATGGCAGTGTCGCCGACAATATCGCCCGTTTCGGCGAGCAGGACGCCGACAAGATCATCGCCGCCAGTCGTCACGCGGGCATTCACGAAATGATCCTGCGATTCCCCAAGGGCTACGACACGCCGCTGGGTCCCGGCGGGCTTGGCCTGTCCGGCGGACAGAAGCAACGCCTGGGCCTGGCCCGTGCGCTTTATGGCAGCCCTTCGCTGATCGTCCTCGACGAGCCCAATTCCAACCTCGACGAAGCCGGCGAACTCGCGCTGGTGCAGGCCATCGGCGTGCTCAAGGGCGCCGGCAGCACGGTGGTGTTGATCACTCACCGGCCCAACGTGTTAGCGGTGGTTGATCACATCCTGGTGCTGAAGGACGGTACCCAGCAGGCGTTTGGCCCGCGCGATCGGGTGCTCAAGGCGCTGATGCCAGGCCCGAGGCCGACGGCCGTGCGGGAGGCGGGTAAAGATGCGTGATTTGAAACCGGCGACTCCGGCCCACGGCGACCACGGCTTGAGCGTGCTCAGCAGCAACACGCTGCCCAACGCCAGTACCGATGCCGGCGGCGCGGCGCGCTACGGCGTGGTCTTCCTGGCCCTGACCTTGGGCGGTTTCCTGCTTTGGGCGTGCCTGGCGCCGCTCGACCAGGGTGTGGTCGGCAGCGGCACGGTGGTGGTGGCGGGCGAGCGCAAGGCGGTGCAATCGCTGGTGGGCGGGGTCGTGGAAAAGCTGCTGGTCAGCGACGGCGACCGCGTCAGCCAGGGCCAGTTGCTGGTGCAGCTCAACACGGTGCAGGCCCAAGCGCAGTTGGACGTGACCCTGGGCAAGCTGCTCAATGACCGCAGCATCGAGGCGCGCTTGATGGCCGAGCGCCTCGGCGCCGATGAAATCCAGTGGCCGGCGCAATTGCTGGAGCGCGCCGAGGAGCCGCGCGTCAAGGCGGCCATGGCGCTGCAGAAGCAACTGTTCCTGACGCGCCGTGCCGAACTGGGCAGCCGCCTGCAGATCATCGAACATGAAGTCGGCGCCTTGCAGCAACAGTTGCAGGGCTATGAAGGGGTCAAGCGCAACTACGACGCGCAGATGCGTTTTCAGCAGCAAGAGCTTGAAGGTTTGCGCGAGCTGGCCCGGGAAGGCTACGTGCCGCGCAACAAACTCTTCGAGGCCGAGCGCAACGCGGCGCAACTGGCCGGGCAGATCGCTTCCGGCATTGGCGATGTCGGCCGCACGCGCCAGGCAATCAACGAAAGCCGGCTCAAGGCCTTGCAGGCGCAGCAGGAATTCCGGCGCGATGCCGAAACCCAACTCAGCGAGGTCTCGGCCGAGGCCGCCGGTTATGCCGATCAGATCCGCGCCTTGCAGTTTGAAGTGGATAACGGGGCGATCCGCGCGCCGGTGGCGGGGCAGGTCATGGACGTGTCGATCCATACGGTCGGCGGGGTCGCCCAGGCTGGGCAGACGCTGATGCAGGTGGTGCCGCTGGATGCGCCGATGGCGATCACCGCGCGTTTTGATCCGCTGATGGCCAACAAGCTCAGCCCGGGGCTGCCGGTGCACGTGCATTTTACTGCGTTGCAACGGGTGGACACGCCGACGGTGACCGGCACGATCACCACCGTGTCGGCGGACCAGTTGATCGACCAGCAGACCCACCAGCCGTACTTCTCCGCCAAGGTCGAGATTCCCGCCGACACGGTCGTTTCGCTGCAGGGCGCCGGGCTGCTGGTGCGCCC
Source organism: Pseudomonas sp. R1-15 (assembly GCF_051132085.1). Lineage (NCBI taxonomy): Bacteria > Pseudomonadati > Pseudomonadota > Gammaproteobacteria > Pseudomonadales > Pseudomonadaceae > Pseudomonas > Pseudomonas sp. R1-15. The sequence goes on from NZ_CP071660.1 coordinate 2,732,519, forward strand.
CGGCATGCTTGCCGATGTCACCGTGGTGACCGGCGAGCGGACCTTGATGAACTACCTGATGAAACCTTTGCGCGAACGCTTGCTGGCGGCCTTCAAAGAGGAATGAGCATGACCGACCGTTGCCGTTATGGCGTCCGTGTGCTGTTGAGCCTGTGCACCAGTTGGGCGGTGATCGGCCCCGTCTGGGCGGCGGAGGGCGGGCTGAGCCTGATCGCCGCTTACGATGCCTCGCGCCTCAACGATCCGACCTTGCAGGCAGCGACCCACGCCTACGATGCGTCGCGGCAGGAGGAGGCGATCGGCCGTGGCGGTCTTTATCCGCAAGTGTCGCTGTCGTCGCGTTATGGCTATGGCGGGCGTACCGATGGCGGCGACGACAGCAGTTACGTCAACAGCAACGATTACCAGGCGAACAGTGTGACCCTGGCGGCGCAGCAGGCGCTGTATGACAAGGGGCGTTGGGCGGCTTATCAGGAAGGCAAGGCGCGGGGGGCGCTGGGTAGCCAGCAATTCGACGTGGCCGGCCAGACCCTGTTCGATCGGGTCGCCAAGGGCTATTTCGACGTGGCCCGGGCCGAGAACGAACTCAAGCTGATCGCCCAGCAGAAAACCGCTATCAGTGGCTTGGTCCTCCAGAGCAAAAAGCTCTATGAGGGCGGCCAGGGGGCGATCACCGACATCGACGAGGCCCAGGCCCGGCTCGATCTGGTCGAGGCTCAGGAAACCGAAGCCCAGGCCCGCCGCGTGGCTGCGCTGCGAGCACTGTCGGGGCGGGCCAGCGTGCCGATCGACGACATCCAGGCGATGCGCGAAGAACTCCCCGCCGGCAGCCCGATCCCGCCGGAGCAGGATCTGCCGTATTGGACAACCATTGCCCGTGAGGCCAGTCCGGAGCTGGCGGCGCGGTTGGCGGCGGTAAAAGTCGCCGAGGCCCAGGCCGACAGCCAGCGCGCCGGGCATTATCCGACGTTGTCGCTCACTACTCAGTTGACCCGTCGGGAAACCCGCCAGTACCAGGAGCTTGACCCGCGCCAGGACACTTACTACGTCGGGGTGCAGCTGGATATCCCGTTGTATCGCGGCGGCGCGGTGCGTGCATCGGTGGCCAAGGCCGAGGCCCAGCTGGCCGGGGCCCAGTCCGATTACGATGTGCAGCGTCAGGAACTGGCCGAGGCTATCGAAACCGACTACCTGGGCGTGGTAGCGGGCTTCGCCAAGAGCAAGGCGATGCTACGGGCGGTGGAATCCAACCAGCGGGCGCTGACGTCGACCGAGAAGGGTTTCCAGGGCGGCGTGCGCTCGACGGTCGACATCCTCGATGCTCAGCAACGCCTGTTCCAGGCACGCCGCGACCTGCTCGATACCAAGCTGGACATGCTCGAAAGTTATGTAAGCCTGCACACCCACACCGGCCAGATGAACCGCGCAGTGCTGGAACAGGTGCAAAGCCTGTTCTAAGGAACCGGCCGAGCCGCATCGCTTCTGTGGCGAGGGAGCTTGCTCCCGCTGGGGTGCGAAGCGCCCCCAAAGCCAATCACCGCGCTGTGTCAGGCTGGACCCCATCAACCTTTTTGGGGCTGCTGCGCACCCCAGCGGGAGCAAGCTCCCTCGCCACGGATGTATTGGCAAGCGCCGTGTGGGAGCGAGCCTGCTCGCGATGACGGCAGTACATTCAACGCCGTTCAGCCTGGCACACCGCTTTCGCGAGCAGGCTCGCTCCCACAAGGGGCACTGCCCTGGGGCCCAATGCCTCCTGCCCACAAGGATTTGCTTCATCAGTGCTGTTGTGGCGAGGGAGCTTGCTCCCTCGCCACGGAAGCACCGTGTGGGAGCGAGCCTGCTCGCGATGACGGCAGTACATTCAATGTCGTTCAGCCTGGCACACCGCTTTCGCGAGCAGGCTCGCTCCCACAAGGGGCACTGCCCTGGGGCCCAATGCCTCCTGCCCACAAGGATTTGCTTCATCAGTGCTGTTGTGGCGAGGGAGCTTGCTCCCGCTGGGGTGCGAAGCGCCCCCAAAGCCAATCACCGCGCTGTGTCAGGCTGGACCCCATCAACCTTTTTGGGGCTGCTGCGCACCCCAGCGGGAGCAAGCTCCCTCGCCACGGATGTATTGGCATGCACCGTGTGGGAGCGAGCCTGCTCGCGATGACGGCAGTACATTCAATGTCGTTCAGCCTGGCACACCGCTTTCGCGAGCAGGCTCGCTCCCACAAGGGGCACTGCCCTGGGGCCCAATGCCTCCTGCCCACAAGGATTTGCTTCATCAGTGCTGTTGTGGCGAGGGAGCTTGCTCCCGCTGGGCTGCGCAGCAGCCCCCTCGTTCGCTCAGGCGGTGAAGTCGCTGGCGTGCAGCTCCTTGACGCCCACCAGATCGAACTCGAACTCGGCGGTGGCGTCGGCATTGATGCTGCCGTAGAGGATGCCATCGACAAAACGCAGCTGGCCGGTGGCGTTGGTGGCGTCGAAGGCGTTGCTGCCGATGAAGGTAAAGGCATCGATGCTGGCGGTCAGCGGGTTGGCGTCCAGGCCGGTGAAGTCCAGTTTATCCAGCTCAGCCGTCTTGAAGCCGTTGATCACATCCCGCGCGGCGCCGACGCCCATGTCCGACAGCGCAGTAAACGCGTAGGTATCCGCGCCAGTGCCGCCGGTGAGGTTATCAGTGCCGGCGCCGCCGATCAGCCGGTCATCGCCCGAGCCGCCCACCAGTGTGTCATTGCCGGCACCGCCGTTGAGGATGTTCCCGGCGCTGTTGCCTGACAGCGTATCCGCGTAGGCACTGCCCGTCAGGTTCTCGATGAACTTCAGCGTGTCGAGCCCGGAACCCACGGTGTTCTGTTGCGCGGACGTCGACAGGTTCACGGTCACCCCGGCCAGGGCCCGGTCGTAGGAGACAGTGTCGTTACCATCGCGTCCGTCCAGGATGTTGTCGCCCGTACCTGCGAACAGCGTGTTGTTCAGCGCATTACCGATCCCGTTGGCGGCCCCGGCGCTGTCGACGTACAGATTCTCCACGTTGTTGCCCAAGGTGTAGGTAGCGAGGCTGCTGTGGACGCCGTCGATGCCGCCGGACACCGGGTTGCTGCTGGTCTCGATCACGGTATCGCTGGCGTTGTCGACGTAGTAGGTGTCGTTACCGTCGCCGCCGCTCATGCTGTCCGCTCCCACTGCGCCATCGAGCACGTTCTTGGCGGCATTACCGGTGATGAAGTTGCGCCGTTCGTTACCGGTGCCGTCGATGTCCGACACGCCGGTCAGCACCAGGTTTTCCAGGTTGGCGCCCAGGGTCCAACTGACCGAGGCCTGTACCGTATCGATCTGCGAAGTCGAGGTGTTGGTTTCCACCACGCTGTCGAACGCGTTGTCGACGACGTAGATGTCGTTACCATCGCCGCCGGTCAACGAGTCGGCACCCAGGTCACCGTCCAGTATGTCGTTGCCGGAGCTGCCCACCAGGGTGTCGGCCTGGTCGGTGCCGGAAATCTTCCCGCCCTCGTTCTGCGCGCCGTCGAAAATGTCCTGCACACTGTTGTTGTCGTTGGGGTTGCCCTGGAAGCCAAGGTCATTGGCGATGTAGTCCGCCAGGCGCTGGCCGACGATTTCCGCTGACTCCTCGTGCAGGTGCCAGACATCGTCGGGATACACCAACGGATCGACTTCATAACGCAAGGGCAGGTCGTTGTAGTCCACCGCCAGTTTCACATCGGCGCGCTCGGCGGCGATGGCTTCCTGGACGGCGCGGACGTAGCCCACACCCTCGACGATGGAAGCAATCTTTTCCTCCGAGTAACCACGGGCGCGCGCGGCGTCCTGCTCGTAGTGACCGGTTTCCATCAGGTACACGTTGAAATTGCCGAGTTGGGCGTGCAGGTAATCGAAGACCTTCAGCGTCGACGCCTTGTAGGCCGCCGCAGCCGCTGCCTTGTCGGTGGAGCGGGCGATTTCCTGGGCGGCTTCCTCGCCCTGGCCCCAGATGATCCCCATGGTCACGTTGTCGATGGCCTTGAGTTCCGTGAGCTGGTCGCGCAACAACGTCACGGCGCGCAGCAATGCCGGCCCGGGTTGGTTGGTGTCGGTCAGCCACCAGCACAACTTCAGCTCCTCGGCGCCGAGGGTCGACAAGCCGTTGACCGTGCTGCCACCCACTGCGATGTCAATGCCGTTGCCGTCGGCGTCGCTGAACTGGCTGCGCACGTCATAGGTGGTGTACTTGTTCAGGTCATTGACCAGCATCGAGGTGCCGGACTGATCGTCATCCTCGCTCATGCGCAGCAGGCGTGCGTTGGATTGGCCGAGCGTCGGCAGATATAGGATGTCCTGCTGGGCGCGTTCACCAAAGACGAAATCACTGGCGGTCAGGGTGTTGAGGTAGTTGCCGTTCAGGGCGATCTCGAAACGGTTGCCATCGGCATCAGCCTGGCTGGACTTGACATAGGTCTTGTCGCCGGCCGCATTCAACGTCATGTAGAGCGTGCCGTTGCTACCGTCGCCGAGGCCGAGGAAACCCAGCCCGGAGACGTCGATCTTGTCGACGCCGACGGTGAAGTCATAAATCGTGTCCGTGGCCGTGACGCCACCGGTGTCGTAGTCCCGGTAGCTGTCGGACAGGTTGCTGTAGCGGAACGTGTCAGCGCCGGCGTCGCCATACAGCGAGTCCCTTCCGGCGCCACCGTCGATGATGTCGGCACCGGTCCCAGCCTTGATGGTGTCGTTGCCACCCAGGCCGAGGATCAGGTCGGCGCCTGCCGTACCGTTGAGGCTTTCGGCATTGGCCGTGCCGGTGATGGTGTTGGCGGGCGCATCGGCGACCACCAGGGCAAAGCTGTCGCTGACCGATGCGCCGGACGGATCGGTGGCCTTGACCAGCACGTCGTAGTTGCCGGATGCAGTGCTGGTGGGCGTGCCGCTGAAAGTCAGCGTGCTGGCGTTAAAGCTCAGCCATGAGGGCAGGGCGCTGCCATTGGCCAGGGTCGCGGTGTAGGTCAGCACGTCCTGGTTGGCGTCGCTGAAGCTGTTGTTGGCCACCGTGTAGCTGAACGGCGTGCTTTCGCTGGCGTTCTGGTCGAGTAGCGGAGTGACTACCACCGGCGCCACGTTGGTCGGGGTGTTCTGGTCGGCGAAGACAAAGTGATTGGCGGTCAGGCTGCTGACGAAATTTCCCGCCAAGGAGATTTCAAAGCGGTTGCCGTTGGCATCGACCGTGAGGTCCTTCAGGTACGTGCGGTTGGTTGACGAGCTGTAACTGACTTGCAGCGTCCCGTTGAGCCCGTTGCCCAGGCCGGTGTAGCCCAGCGCCGCGACATCGATCTTGTCGGCGGCCACGTCGAAATCGAGGATCTGGTCACTGGCGCTGGTGGAACCGGTGCGGTAGCTGTCGAGCTTGGAGGTGTAGCGAAACACATCGGCGCCCGTGCCTCCGGTGAGTTTGTCCACGCCCGTGCCGCCCACCAGGATGTCGTTGCCCGCTGCGCCATTGAGGGTGTCGTTGCCCGCGCCACCGAAAATCTGTTCGTTGGCGACGGTGCCGGTCAACGTGTCGTTGTTCGGCGTGCCGTTGATTACCACCGAGCCGGGCACGTCCTGCACCGCCAGGGTAAAGCTGTCACTGACGGTCGCGTTGCTGCCGTCGGTCGCGGTGACGCGGATCGAGTAAGTGCCCGATGCCGTGTCGGGTGGCGTGCCGCTGAAGGTGCGCGTGGCGGCATCGAACGTCAGCCAGCTGGGCAGGGCGCTGCCATCGGCCAGCTTGGCGGTGTAGCTGAGGCTGTCATTGTCCGGATCGGTGAAACTGGTGGCCGGCACCACGTAGCTGAAGGGCGTCTTTTCACTGGCGTTCTGGTCCAGCAATGGCGTGGCCAGCACCGGTGCCTGGTTGGTCGGCGATGTTGTCGCGAAGACGAAGTTGGCGCTGGTCAGGGTGTTGAGGTAATTGCCGTCCAGTGCCACTTCGAAGCGGTTGCCGTTGGCATCGGCCTCCAGGGATTTGATGTAGGTCTTGGTGCCGGCGCTGTTGAGCACCAGGTAGACGGTATTGTTCTTGCCGTCGCCCAGGCCGGTGAAGCCCATGGCGGAGAGATCGATCTTGTCGGCAGCGATGTTGAAGTCGGTGATCAAATCGCCCAGGTTGGCGCCACCGGTGTTGTAGTTGCGGTAGCTGTCCAGCCGGTTGGCGAACACGAAGGTGTCCGCCCCGGCGCCGCCCGTGAGGGTGTCCATGCCGGCGCCACCGTCGAGCTTGTCGTCGCCCGCGCCACCGCTGAGGCTGTCGTTGCCGGCCAGGCCGAGCAAGGTATCGGCGGCGTCGCTGCCCAACAATGAGTCGCTGCCGGTGGTGCCTGTGATGACCCGATTGAAGATGAAGTTGCTCGCGGTCAGGGTGCTCGCCAGGTTGCCCGAGAGAATCAGTTCGAAGCGATTGCCGCTGGCATCGGCGTCGTAGTCCTTGATATAGGTGCGGTCGCTGCTGGCGTTGTAGCTGACTTGCAGGGTGCCGCCGCGACCGTTACCCAGGCCGGTGAAGCCGAGGCCGGCAAGATCGATCTTGTCCTGGGTCACGTCGAAATCGGTGATGGTGTCGTCGAAGCTTGCCGTTGCATTGCGATAGCTGTCGGACTGGCTGGTGAAGCGGAACGTATCGGCGCCCGTGCCACCGGTGAGTTTGTCGACGCCCGCGCCGCCCACCAGGATATCGCTCCCGGCCGCGCCATTGATGGTGTCGTTGCCGGCCGCGCCGTAGAAAATTTCGCTGGCGGCGGTGCCCGTGAGGACGTCGTTGCCCGCCGTGCCTTGCACGGTGGTCATCGGCACGGTGGCGCTGACATAGCTGCCATCGCCATAGACCAGCGTTGCGCCCTTGCTGGTGTGGCTGATGGTGTTGGCGATGATCGCGTTGCGATCGGTGCCGTCTTCGTTGCGCTCGGCGACGCCGTAGGTAGACAGGTTGCTGCCACTGATGACGTTGCCCTGGATCAGGTTGTCGCTGCCGTTGAAGTACTTGCCGGACACACCGAGGGTATCGTCGTAGGACTGGATGATGATTTCCGGCACCGCGCCGCCCAACGAGTTGTTGTTGAGGGTGTTGTCGATGACCTCGACATGGTTGCTGCCGTAGATGCGGATCCCGGCGCTGGCGTTATCATGGATATCGACGCCGGTGACGGTCACGTCGCTGGACAGCTTGACCAGCACGCCTTCGGCGCCGTTGCCGTAGACCTCGCCACCGGTGATGGTGATGTTGCTGGGAGAGGGAATATCTTCGCTGCCGCGCTGCACCACGATGCCGTTGCCGCCGTTGTTGTAGGCGACGTTGTTGGTCATGGTGAAATCGTGGGTGCTGGTGACGACGTTGAAACCGTGGCGGTCGTTGTCATAGGCAATATTGTTTTCGAAGGTGCTGTCGCTGAGGAAGTCGGCGACGAAGCCATCCAGGCCGTTGCCGTGGGACACGCTGTTCTTGATGACCATGTTGACGGTCTGCTCATGCGGGTCGAAGCCGTACCCGGAGCAGTCCTTGATCTCGACGCTGTCGAGGGTGACGTTGGAGTCGTAGCCTTCCTCGCCGGGAATATAACCGTTGAACCAGCCATCCACCTTGCCGGTGGTGGCATCGCGGTTACCGTCGATGGTGAGGTTGCTGACGCCGAAGTCGTGGGTTTCCTCGCCATAGGCCGAGCGGATGATGCCGGTGATCTTGGTGTCCGATCCGTCGGCCAGCTTGACCGTGGTGTCGCCCATGCCGTCGCCGTACAGGTAGACGTTGCTTTTGAGCATCAGGCAGCCATCGGAGGGTTCCTCGCCTCCCGAAACGATGTAGGTGCCGGTGGGCATGTACACCTGGCCACCGCCTGCGGCCGCTGCCGCATCGATCGCGCTTTGAATGGCCGCCGTGTCGTCGGTGACGCCATCTCCTTTGGCGCCAAAATCTTGTACGTTGAAAATCATGGACTTATCTCCGTATCAGGCTAAAAACCTAAGTGACTGCCAATATTCCATCGGCGACCACCGTGTTATGACCCAGCGGAGCGAAAAAGTTGTGACCGCATATCGGCGAAGTGTCAAAAAACTGATAGACGGTTGTGTGGGTTGTCGATGTGTAACGTTTCATTGACGCTTTTTGGTGCGAACGATGTTCCCTGTGGGAGCGAGCCTGCTCGCGAAAACGCTATTCCAGGCCCTTCGATGCAAGCTGACACACCGCTTTCGCGAGCAGGCTCGCTCCCACAGGGTGATGAGGCGCTAGCTGCGCCATGTGAAGAGTGCTTTCGTGGCGAGGGAGCTTGCTCCCGCTCGGTGGCGCAGCCGCCGCAAACCAGGCGCTGCGGTGTGCCTGGCGAAATGAAGTGATTGCCTGTGGGGCTGCTTTGCAGCCCAGCGGGAGCAAGCTCCCTCGCCACGGTTCATCGTGCGGGTTGCAAAGCTCGTTTCAGGAACGGCGCGGTACGGCTTTCGTCACAGTCCGCAACGACCTCTGGCGCACCGCACACCACCACGTTCCCGCCCTGTGTCCCGGCTCCCGGGCCGATGTCGATGACCCAGTCGCTCTGCGCCACCACGCGCATGTCGTGTTCCACCACAACCACCGTATGGCCTTCATCCACCAGGCGATTCAACTGCACCAGCAGGCGATCCACGTCCTGGGGGTGCAGACCGTTGGTAGGCTCATCCAATACATAAAGGGTCGCGCCCCGAGCCTTGCGTTGCAGCTCGGTGGCCAGCTTGATCCGCTGCGCCTCGCCTCCGGACAGCTCGGTGGCCGGTTGGCCAAGGCGCAGATAACCCAGGCCGATGTCTTGCAAGACTTGCAACGAGCGCCTGGCCGACGCTTGTTCGGCGAACACTTCTAGAGCCTGGTTCACCGTCAGTTGCAGCACTTGGGAAATGTCCAGCCCCTGCCAGGTCACGTCCAGGGTCTGCGGGTTGTAGCGGGCCCCATGACAGGTCGGGCAGGGCGCATACACGCTGGGCATGAACAACAGCTCGACGCTGACGAAGCCTTCGCCTTCACAGGTTTCACAACGACCCTTGGCGACGTTGAAGGAAAACCGTCCGGCATCGAATCCCAGCGCCTGCGCCTGTTCGGTGGCGGCGAAGAGTTTGCGTACGTGGTCGAACAGCCCCGTGTAGGTGGCGAGGTTGGAGCGCGGCGTGCGGCCGATGGGTTTCTGGTCGACCTGCACCAGTCGCTTGATTGCGTCGAGCCCGGCGCTGACCCGGCCGCCACTGGTTTGCACCGGTTCGTCTTCCAGGCTCTGCTCCTCGGCTTCCGCGTTGGGGCTGGCCTGGCCCAGATGGGCACCGACCAGGTCCAGCATGGCCTGGCTGACCAGGCTGGACTTGCCCGACCCGGAAATGCCGGTCACCGCCGTGAAGCAACCGAGTGGAAACGCTGCGCTCAGGTTGTCGAGGTTGTTGCGGGTGATGCCTTCCAGGCGCAGCCAATCCTCGGGTTCGCGGGGGATGCGCGCAGTGGCGCGGTCTTCGCCGAACAGGTAGGCGCGGGTCCGGGACTCGGGCACTTGACCGAGGCCATCGGGTGGTCCGCTGTAGAGGACCTTGCCGCCTTGCTCACCGGCGTCCGGGCCGACGTCGATCAGCCAGTCGGCGCGACGCATGGTGTCGAGGTCGTGTTCGACCACGAACACGGAATTGCCTGCGGCCTTCAGGCGTTGCAAGGCGCCGAACAGCGCCTCGCTGTCGGCCGGGTGCAGGCCGGCGGAAGGTTCGTCCAGGACATAGATGACCCCGAACAGCTGGGAATTGAGCTGGGTGGCCAGGCGCAGGCGCTGCAATTCGCCGGAGGACAGCGTCGGCGTGCTGCGCTCCAGGGCCAGGTAGCCAAGGCCCAGGTCGATCAGCGTGACGATCCGCTCCAACAATTCGGCGGCGATGCGTTGGGCCGCCAGGCGCTTTTCCAGGGACCGGTTCGGCGTGTGGCGCGCATCCGGCCCGCCGGCGTGCGGGTTGTCGCCGCGGGCGGCGCGTTGCTCGCGGGCCTCTCGGGTCTGGCTGTGGGTGAGCACATCGCCCGGCTCTTCGGGTTGCTCCAGATAGTCAGGGGCCGCGACGGTCTTGAGCACTTCGGCCAGTTCCAGCAGCGTCAGGTTGGACAACTGCGCTATGTCCAGGCCCGCGAAGGTGACGGTCAATGCCTGACGCTTGAGGCGCTTGCCTTCGCACATCGGGCAGGGGCTGGCGCGCATGTATTGCGCCACGCGCTTGCGCATCTGCGCGCTTTGCGAATGCATGAAGGTGTGCAACAGATAGCGTCGGGCCCCGCTGAAGGTGCCTTGATAGCTGGGTTCGAGCTTGCGCTTGAGCGCTTCGCGGGTCTGGGCTGGGGTCAGCCCTGCATATACCGGGACGGTGGGGGTCTCTTCGGTAAACAGAATCCAGTCGCGCTGCTTTTTCGGCAGGTCGCGCCAGGGAACGTCGACGTCATAACCCAGGGTCACCAGGATGTCGCGAAGGTTCTGGCCTTGCCAGGCCATGGGCCAGGCCGCCACGGCGCGTTCGCGGATGGTCGGCGACGGATCGGGGACCATGGACGCCTCGGTCACCTCATGGACCCGTCCCAGCCCGTGGCACTCCGGGCAGGCGCCCTGCGGGGTGTTGGGCGAGAAGTCCTCGGCGTACAGCATCGGCTGGTCCGCCGGGTAGCTGCCGGCGCGGGAGTAGAGCATGCGGATCAGGCTCGACAGCGTGGTGACGCTGCCCACCGAGGAACGTGCGCTGGGCGTGCCGCGTTGCTGTTGCAAGGCAACCGCCGGCGGCAAGCCCTCGATGCTGTCCACGTCCGGCACGCCCACCTGGTCGATCAAACGCCGCGCGTACGGCGCGACCGACTCGAAATAGCGGCGCTGGGCTTCGGCATAAACCGTGGAGAAGGCCAGCGATGACTTGCCGGAACCCGACACGCCGGTGAACACCACCAGGGCATCGCGGGGGATGTCCACGTCGACGTTCTTGAGGTTGTGTTCGCGGGCGCCACGCACCCGGACGAAACCGGTACCCGCGGGCAAGGCAGCAGTTGAAGCGGGGGCGGAGCGTGGCGGCATCGGGTATTCCTTGAGTATGTCGTGGTGCGCTTCGGGGCGTTGTGGTGTGGCGAGTGGGAGTGAGCTTGCTTGCGAAAAGCGCTGGCTCAGCTTGAACGATCAAGGAGAACCCCGTGGCGAGGGAGCTTGCTCCCGCTGGGCTGCGCAGCAGCCCCAAAAATCTTGCGGTCGCTGCGCAACCGAGCGGGAGCAAGCTCCCTCGCCACGCATCTTTAGAGCTTCGGCAACTGCCCGATCCGCCCCATCATCTCGGTCACGACCTGCAGGTCCAGCAGGAACTGCTCGACGGTCTTGAACTCGTTATCGTTGTGCCCGGTGTACTTGACGTCGGGCATGGCCAGGCCGAACTGTACGCCGTTGGGCAGATCATGAACCGAGGTGGCGCCGGCAGACGTGCCGAACTTGTGTTCCATGCCGAGATTTTCGGTGGCAACGGCGAGCAGCGCCTTGACCCATTCACCTTCGGGATTGCGGTACATCGGCTCATCGATGGAGTTTTCGAAGGCCACGGCAACCTTGGATTTCTTCGCCCAGGCCGAAAGTCTGTCGTCAATTTCAGTCTTCAGCGCTTGCGTCGGCTTGCCCACGGGCACCCGCAGGTTGACCGCGAGCTTGAAGGCCTTGTCATCCATCCCGACGTAGGTCAGCGAGGCGGTCAGCGGACCCATGAACGCGTCGGAAAAACCGATGCCGAGTTTTTTCCCCAGGTAATCCAGGCCCCAGTTGTCGGCGGCATAGCGGGCGGCGTCGGTGATGTGATTGTGCTTGAGTCCAACGGTGCCGTTCAGGCCATTGATGAATATCAGCATCCTGGCGACCGGGTTGACGCCTGACTCGGGCTCGGAGGAGTGTGCCGAAACGCCGGTGAAGGTCAGCTTGACTGTGTTATCGACGACCTCGCTGGCCACTTGAAAGTCGCCGCCATTGGCCTTGGCAAAGTCGGTGCCCGCCTTGACCAGGCTGGCAGCCAGCTCGGCGGGCTTGTCCGTGGTAAAGGTTGCCACCGAAGTCGACGGGATCTGGTTGGTCGCCATGCCGCCCGTCAACGCCGTGATCTCGGCACCTTGACCCTGTGCCGCCCGGCGCGGGAAATTCGCCATGACCGTGCCATAGCCTTTCTCGGCAATCACCACCGGGTAGCTGCCGTCCAGCGCCAGGTTGTAGTTCGGGGTCGGGTTACGCTCGAAGTAATAAGGAATGGCGTCGCCGGTGGTTTCCTCGGTGGTATCGACCAGCAGCTTGAAGTCGCGCGCCAGTGGCAGTTTTTCTTCCTTGATGATCTTCATGGCGTAGAGCGCCACGACGATGCCGTTCTTGTCGTCTTCGGTGCCGCGGCCATACATGCGGTCACCCACCAAGGTGACCTTGAAGGGATCAAGCTTGGTGCCGTCCTTGAGCACCCAGTTTTCCGGCGTGACCGGCACTACATCGGCATGGGCGTGAATGCCCACTACTTCGTCACCCGAGCCTTCGAGGGATATCTCGTAGACGCGGTTGTCGATGTTGCGAAAGTTCAGGTTGAAGAACTCGGCCAGGCTCTTGATCTTGTCGGCGATCTTGAGAAATTCAGGGTTCTCATGCTGGGCAACGCCGTCCTTGCGATAGGTCGGGATTTCCACCAATTGGCGCAAGGTTTCGGTGGCGGCTTTGCCGTACTTTACCCGGGCGTAGATACCCAGCAGGCGATGAATTTCGTTCTGCTGTTCCGCCGACAGGGTCTTGTTGCCCTGGAAGGCGCTGATGGCCGGGCCGAGGTTGGCGGTTTTTGCCACTTCGCTATTGGCGACGCTTGCGAGGAACTGGCGGAAATCGTTGACCGAGCTATCAGTGAAATTTTTGACCAGGGTCGCGCTCTGTTGCGCGGAAATGTTGGCGTAGGCCGACATCGAGAAAGACGACAGGCTGGACAGGACGAGGGTGGCGATAGCGAGACGCTTGAACGGGAAGTTCATGGTGGGAGGCATTCCTTTGCAGGGAAAAAGTGACGGTATGAAACAATCACTTACAACCTAGCATCATGAATGCGCGATAGGGGAGCCCTTTGAACAGAATCTGTCGCCCGACAAAGCGAAAACGGCGCAGAAATGAAAATCCCCTGTGGGAGCGAGCGATGAGGCTGCAAATTCAGAATTTCTCCAAGCTGACTCACCGCTTTCGCGAGCAGGCTCGCTCCCACAGGGTGGACTGCCATCAAAAAGTTGGACACCAACCAGGGGGCAGTCCGGGAGAAGCTCAAGGCTACTGTGGGAGCGAGCCTGCTCGCGAACAGAACAGCACAGTCAATCGAGATCCATCTGGCTCAATGCGCTCCACGCACAATCGTCTTGAGCAAGTCTTCCGGACTGATATGACCGACCACCGGCTGCGCCGTGCTACCGGGCAACGGCAGGTCAAGGATGTGCCCCTTGATCTTGCCCACCACATGCATCTCGCAGGGTTTGCAGTCGAACTTCAGCGTCAGCACTTCATCACCATGGATCAACTGCATCGGCGCAACCTTGGTGCGTACGCCGGTGACGCCCTTGGCCTGCTTGGGGCAAAGGTTGAAGGAAAACCGCAGGCAGTGCTTGGTGATCATCACCGGGACTTCGCCGGTTTCCTCATGGGCTTCGAACGCCGCGTCGATCAGCTTGACCCCGTGGCGGTGGTAGAAGTCCCGGGCCTTCTGGTTGTAGACGTTGGCCAGGAATGACAAATGCGACTCCGGGTATACCGGCGGCGGCATAGTCTCGGCCTTGCGTCCGCCCCGTGGGTGCGCCGCGACACGCGCTACGGTCAAAGCTTCGATGACCTCGCGACGCAGGGCCTTGAGCTGGGAATTGGGAATGAAATAAGCCTGGGGCGCATCCAGTTTGATCGATGTGGCGTGATATTCGGTGGTGCCCAATTGGCCGAGCAGGTCTTGCAATTGCTCCAGGGCCTGCTCCGGCTTGTTCGCCAGGCCGAAGGGACCGTCCAGGGCGACGCTGGCGCTGATGCCTTCTTCGCTGGTGGCGGTCAACTCCAGGCGTTCCTCGCTCAGACGAGCGACCCAGGCCAGGCCGACGCGACGCTCGGCGGAGGTCTTGAGCAGTGCTTGCTGCCAGTTGTGATCGAGGTTGCGGCTCAGCGCATGGTTGGGGCGCAACTGGTACAGGCCGGCCGGCATCTCGTTGGGCTCGACGCGGTAGCGGTAGCGCTGCTTGCCGTCCTCGTCGAGGAATTCACCCTTGGGTTCGGCGATGTTGGCCCGGAAGCCAACCACTTCGCGCTTGACCAGCACGTTGAGGCCGTCACCGTTGGACAGCGGATCAAAGGTCACCACTTGCAGGTCGCGCTTGCCGACCTTTTCCACCACGCCCACCGGCACGCCGGTGAACGTCGGGGAGTCGAAGGCGCCGATGTCGATCTTGCGCTCGCTGACGAAATAATCGGTGCTGCCACGGTGGAAGGTCTTGTCCGGGTCCGGCACGAAGAAATGCGCGGTGCGGCCGCTGGAGGCGCGGGCCAGGTCCGGGCGGTCTTCGAGGACATCGTCGAGGCGCTGGCGATAGTAGGCGGTGATGTTCTTCACATAGCCCATGTCCTTGTAGCGACCTTCGATCTTGAACGAGCGCACGCCCGCTTCGACCAGGGCGCGGATGTTCGCGCTCTGGTTGTTGTCCTTCATCGACAGCAGGTGTTTTTCATAGGCGACAACCCGGCCCTGGTCATCCTTGAGGGTGTAGGGCAGGCGGCAGGCCTGGGAGCAATCGCCGCGGTTGGCGCTGCGCCCGTTCTGGGCATGGGAAATGTTGCACTGGCCGGAAAACGCCACGCACAGCGCGCCGTGAATGAAGAACTCGATGGCCGCATCAGTCTCGTCGGCAATGGCGCGGATTTCCTGCAGGTTCAGCTCGCGGGCCAATACCAGCTGCGAGAAACCGGCCTGGTCGAGAAACTTTGCCCGGGCCAGGGTGCGGATGTCGGTCTGGGTGCTGGCGTGCAGCTCGATCGGTGGGATGTCCAGCTCCATCACGCCGAGGTCCTGGACGATCAGCGCATCGACGCCGGCGTCGTAGAGCTGATGGATCAACTGGCGGGCCGGCTCCAGCTCGTTGTCGTGCAGGATCGTGTTGATCGTGGTGAACACCCGGGCGTGGTAGCGATGGGCGAATTCCACCAGCCCGGCGATATCGCTCACCTCGTTGCAGGCGTTGTGACGCGCGCCGAAACTCGGGCCACCGATGTACACGGCATCGGCGCCATGCAGAATGGCCTCGCGGGCGATGGTCACGTCGCGGGCGGGGCTGAGCAATTCCAGATGATGTTTAGGCAAGGACATGTTTTTTTAGTCAGGCTGGTCACGGTCGAAGCGCGCATTGTAGCCGCCAGCCGCCGGATCGGCACCTGTGCAGGCCAGTGTTGGCTGAAATCGACGATATGCGGTCAGGCCTGGGAGGCGCCGGCGCTGCACCAGCGGTTTCGCCCGGTGTTCTTCGCCAGGTACAGGAAGGCGTCGGCGGCCTTGATCAGCATCGCAGGGCTGACGTCCTCGCTGCTCGGCTGGCAGGTGGTGATGCCGGCACTGATCGTCACGATCCCCAGCGGGTGGTCGCCGTGCTCAATGTTCAAGGCCCTGACGGATTCAAGGATTTGCTGCGCCACTTTGGCCGCACCTGCGCTGTCCGTGTTCGGTAGCAGCACGGTGAACTCTTCACCTCCATAGCGGACGGCCAGGTCTCCCGGTCGCTTGATGGTCTGTCCGATCGCGCCGGCAATCGCCCGCAAGCAATCGTCGCCAGCGGCATGGCCGTACTTGTCGTTGTAGCGTTTGAAGTAATCGACGTCGAGCATGATCAGGGCCAGGGACGAGCCTTGGCGTTTGGCCAGGCGTAGCTCGTCGGCCAGGGCAATGTCCAGCCGCCGGCGATTGCCCAGCCCGGTCAGGCTGTCGGTCAACGCCATGTCACGCATGGCCTGGTGGGCGCTGCGAATCTGCGTTTCCATGGTCATGCGGTAGCGCAACTGGCTCAGGACGATGAGCCCGAAGCCGACCAGAATCGCGATCAGGAATACCAGTACCAGGCCGGTCTTGAGCAGGTCACGACGCCACGGGGCAATGATCGATTCCCGCGACAGGCCGGCTTCCACCACCAGCGGGTAGGTGGTCAGGGCCCGGTAGCCATACAGACGCTCGGTGTCGTCGACGACGGCCCTGGCTTCGGCGACGCCCTGGTTGGAAGTCGGCAGATGCTCCCGGAAGATCACGCTGTTGACGAGGCTCTTGCCGATCACCGCCGCGACGAAAGGCCGGCGGACCAGGATCGTACCGCTGCGCTTGGCCAGGACCAGCGCGCCTTTGCCGTCGATCTTGAAGTCGCCGTAGTAGTCGACGAAATAACTGACCTTGACCGTCCCGAGCATCACCCCGGCGAACGAGCCATCGGGGTTGTTCAAGCGGCGGGAGATGGGGATGATCAGGTCGTTGGTGGATCGGCTCTTGACCACATCGCCAATACGTACGCCTCGATCCTCGTGGGTGCGGTGGTACTGGAAGTAGTCGCGGTCGGCGTTGTTCGCCATTTCCGGAATCACTTCCTTGTCCGTCACCAGCCATTGGCCGTCCGGGCCGTAGATGAACAGTCCGTGCAACTGCGGCATGATCGCGGCCTGCTGCACCAGCAGCCGATGAATGCGCGGGATGTCCATGTTCTGCAGGCCGTCGCCTTCCACGCGTTCGGCGAGGGCGGCGGTGACCACGTCCACTTGTCGGATGGTGTCTTCGGCGTGTTGGGCCGTCGCCCGCGCCAGGTTCGTCACCGAATCGCGGGCAGATGCAAAAGCCGCCCGATAGTCTCGCCAGGTGCGCCAGCCTTCGACCGCGAGGAAAGCCACGATTACCACGAGCATGAAACTCACGGTCAGCCGAAATGCAGCCCCGGCCCGCACAGCTTGCGGGGAAAAGGCTTGATCGGGGCTTTCAATCCCGGGCTCCGGCCGTTTGCGTCCGAGCATTGATATATCCTTCTACACGACAGGGCTTGGCGCTTCAGCGCGCAGCCTATCCTATTCGATTTCAGCACGTTAGCTAACTGCGACGAGGCAGCTACAGCTGACGACACACCGTAGGGGAGGAAGGTTTCATGAAAGTGGGCGTGATTTCAGATACCCATGGCCTGCTGCGCCCCGAAGCAACGGCCGCGCTGCAAGGCTGCGAGCGGATTATTCATGCCGGTGATATCGGCAGCCCGGAGATCCTCGAGACGTTGGCCGCCATTGGCGAGCTGCACGTAGTGCGGGGCAACAACGACCTCGGTGCCGATTGGGCAGGGAATATCGCCGACAGCCTGCAATTCGAACTCGGCGGGTGGCAGGTGCTGTTGGTCCATGACATCGCCGATGTGCCGGCGCTGCTTGATGCCGATGTGAGGCTGGTGATCACCGGCCATTCGCACAAACCCTTGATCGAATGGCGCGGCGAGCGGCTTTACCTCAACCCTGGCAGCGCCGGCCGGCGGCGGTTCAAGCTGCCGGTGACGCTGGCGTTGCTGGAGGTAAGCGAACAGGCGATCGAGCCGCGTATCGTGCCGTTGCTCGCCTGATCGGCCCGGACTACTTGAAGTACTTGTCCACGTACGCCTGGATTTCCTGGCGCATGAACCGCCCCGAGTCATCCGCGCGTTCTTCCCAGCCGAACACGCACGCTGTAACGATGCCGTCGAAGCCGGTCTTGGCCAACTCGCCGAAGAACAGGTCCCAGTCGATCTCGCCCTGGTGCATGTCCATGTGTTGGTGCACGGTCACTTTCGCCCCGGGCGGGTTGACGATGTAGCGCAGCCCCGACGAAGCCTTGTGGTTGTAGGTATCAGCGATGTGGACATGGGCGATCATCGATCCGGCTTCGGCGATCATGGCTTTCATGTCGTCGCCGAAATAGAACGTGTGCGGCGTGCAATAGAGGAACTTGACGTTGTTCGAGCCGAGGGTCTTGAGCATGTCCAGGGCCGGGTGCAGCGTCTCGCACCAGTCTTCCGGATGAGGCTCGACGTTTAATGTGACCCCCTCCGATTCCAGGATCGGCACCAATTCTTCCATGGAGCGCCACCAGGCCGCTTCGCTGGACTCATGGCTGTGTACGCCGCCGCAACAACTGACCTTGTGCCCGCGATCCGGCGACGGTCCGCGCCCGAACTCCGAATTCATCGTCGTGCAACCCATCTCCACGGCGACCTGGATCGCTTCCTTCCAGTAGTTCACTGCGGCCCGGCGCTCATCCTCGTGGGGGCTGGCCCAGCGGTACATCGGCAGCAGCGACGCCAGGTGCAGATCATGGTCGCGCAAGGCTTTCTTGAATTCGGCGATGCGCTCCTTGTGGGCGCGTGGGCGGACCCACCACGGCAGGAAGTCTTCCCGGGGCGACAGTTCAAGGTATTCGAAGCCGAGCTCGGCGGTCTTGCGGCACAGGTCCGGCAGGCTCAGGTGACGGTGCATGTAGGGATCGAGGGCGATTTTCATTGTTGTTCTCCATGAGGTAACACCGGTTGCCCGTGGCGAGGGAGCTTGCTCCCGCTGGGCTGCGCAGCGGCCCCTTTTTTTGCGATTGCTGCGCAATCGAGCGGGAGCAAGCTCCCTCGCCACGGGGGGTTAATAGGCAACCCAGGCTGAATCCTGGTTGGCTGATTCCACGCAGCGTTCGACCCAGCGCACGCCGTCCACGCCGGCGTCGATGCCGGGGTAGCGCAGGGCGGCGAGCGCCTCGGCGTCGCCACGGTCGGCGGCGTCCATGGCCAGGGCGAACCGCCGATAAAGGTTCGACCAGGCCTCGAACAACCCTTCGGGATGGCCACCGCCGATACGGTCATCCAGCAGGGCGTCTGGGTGGAGGTAGCTCATGCCGCGCTCCAGGGTTTGCACGGGTTGGCCCTGGACTTCGAAGCTGAGCTGGTTGGGGCGCTCATCCCACCATTCCAGGCTTGCCCGCGAGCCGATCACGCGGATCTTCTGGCCGTGCATGGAACCGGCATTGACCGCGCTTGACCAGACCATGCCCATGGCGCCGCCTTCGTATTCCATCAAGGTGTAGGCGTTGTCTTCCAGCGGCGCGCGGCTGGCGACGAAGCTTTGCCGGCTGCACATCAGGCGCTTGATCCTGAGCTCGGGCAGCATCACCTTCGCCAGGTACAGCGGATGAGTGCCGACATCCCCCAGCACATAGCTGGGCCCGGCCTGGCGCGGGTCGACGCGCCACTGGGTCGCCGGGTTCTGCGCCTCCACCGGTGCGCTGTGAAAACCGTGGGCGAACTGCATGTGCACCATGCGAATTTCACCCAGCTCCTGTGCGGCGATCAGCGCCCGGGCCTGTTCGATCAACTGGTGCCCGGCATAGCCATAGGTGAGGCCGACGATGCGTCCTCTGGATCGCGCCAGGGTTCGCAACGCTTCGGCCTCTTCCAGGGTAAAGCACAGCGGTTTCTCGCAGACCACGTGCAAACCGGCTTCAAGCGCGGCGCGAGTGATGGCGTAATGCGTGCCGTTGGGTGTGGCGATCGATACCGCCTGGATGCCATCGGGCCGTTGCGCCTCAAGTTCGAACAGGCTCAGGTAGTCGGCGTAGCAGCGCGCTGGGTCGATGCCTAACTGTTCGCCAAAGGCCCGGCCACGGTCGGGGTCGATGTCCAGCGCGGCGGCAACCAGCTCGAAGTGGCGATCACGCAGGGCGGCCGAGCGGTGGATGTAGCCGATCTGGCTGTGCTCGCCGCCGCCGACCATGGCCCAGCGGATAGGCCGTGCAAGGGTTTTGCTGCCGTTGATCATGAGAGAGGTCCTTGTGCGGGTCAGAAGCCGATGTTGGCGAGGTAAGCGCGACTGGCTGCCACGTCGTCCAGGCTGGCCGCGGCGTTGCGTGGGTCGCGTTCCTGTTCAACGGTGATGCAGCCGTGGTAACCCAGCTCTTGCACCAGGCTGTGCAACGCCGGGTAATCGATGACACCACGCCCGATGGGGCACATCACGCCACGGGCGCAGGCGGCAAAAAAACGGATGTGTTCGTTCAGCACCTGATCGAAAACCGTCGGGTCGATATCCTTGAAGTGCAGGTAGTCCAGGCGATGGGCGTAGGTGCGCAGCGATGCGACCGGGTCCATCCCTGCGTAATAGAGATGGCCGGTATCCAGGCACAGCCCGGCGGTTTCATGGGGAATGTCATCCACCAGGCGCGCCAGTTCATCGGCAAATTCGATATGGCCGCCAGCGTGAGGATGGATGACGGCACGGATGCCGTAGGTGTGCCAGGCGATCTCGGCGATGGCGCGAATGTGCGTCATCATTGCGCTCCAGCGCGCATCGTCCAGGCGGGGCGCGCGGTCCGAGTGTCCGGCGGCGTAGTCGCGCGCGTCGTGGCCCCAATCGATGATCACCAGGTAGGGACCGGCAAAGCGCTGGCCTGCTTGCTGCTTCATCGGCGGCAATTGTTTGAGCAGCGTGCAGATGCCATGGGTCTGGCGCAGCAGTTCGGGCAGGTTGGGCGGGCTCACCAGATCATCGAAAATCGTTCCCGCGACCACTTGCAGGCCAGTCTTGGACAAGGCTGGTTCGAGGATGCCGGCGTCCAGCGGCAGAAATCCGTAGGGCCCAAGCTCGATACCGCGATAACCGGCCTTGGCGGCCTCGTCGAGCACGCGTTGCCATGGCGGCAGGAACGGGTTGTTGACGTCGTCGACGCCCCAGCAGCAAGGCGCGGTGCAGATGTGGATCGTCATGGAGCACTCCGGCGACATTGTTTTTATTGGCTTGGCCCTGATGCTATTGGGTTGCCGGAAGGGCGGCCATGGGGGCGTGGCTTAATCTGTCAAAACCCCTCATGATGCCGGGCAGAGGTGTCAAGACATGTCAGAAAATCCACGGCGCAAACTGCGTCCCACCATGGCCGATGTCGCTCGCGAAGCCGGGGTCAGCCTGTCTACCGTCGATCGGGTGCTGAACCTGCGTGCCGATGTGCGGGCCGATACCGCCCAGCGCATCGCCACCGCCGCCGCACGACTGGGCTTCCATGCCAAGGGCGTGATCGAGCAGCGTGTGCTCAACGACCGTCCCACGTTGCGTCTGGGGTTCTTGTTGCAAAAAAGCGGCGTGCCCTTTTACCAGGGGCTGGCTCACGCGCTGTCAAACGCCGCCGCGACTTGCACCCGCGCGCGGATTCGCGTGGTCATCGGTTATCTCGACGATCTCGACCCGGTCAACGTGGCGCAACGCATCCTGGCGCTGCGCGATCAGGTGGACGGCCTGGGGGTGGTGGCAGTCGACCATCCTCGGGTACGCGAGGCCGTTGGCCAGCTGCGCGAGACGGGCATTGCGGTGGTTGCGCTGCTGTCGGAATTGTCGAGTACCGCCGGCACCGGTTATGCCGGTCTCGATAACCGCCTCACGGGCCGTACGGCGGGCTGGTTCATCGGCCGCCTCGCCAGGCAGCCCGGACCGGCGGTGGTCATGCTCAGCAGCCAGCGCTTCCAGTGCCAGGAACTCTGCGAGCTGAGCTTTCGCAGCTATCTGGTGGAGCATTCGAGCGAATGGGAACTGCTGGCCTCGCGCCTGACCCTGGAAGACGATGAGTTCGCCTATGGCAACACCCTCGACTTGCTCACGGCTGAGCCCGATCTGGCGGGGCTTTATGTGGCGGGCGGCGGCATTGCCGGAGTGCTGCGGGCTTTGCGCAGCTTCCAGGCACAGCAACAGCGCCTGCCCGTCGTGGTGTGTCATGACCTCACGCCGCTCACGCGCGAAGCGTTGAAAACCGGCTTGGTCCAGGCAGTGTTGTCCCACCCGGTGGTGACGCTGGCCGAACAGGCTGTCGATGCCTTGGTCGAGGCCGCAACAACCGCGCCGACAGGGCCGGTGACCAGGAGAGTGGTTCCGCTTCAGGTTGATGTGCAGGAAAGCGTTTAGCGAAGCGTTCTGCAATTTTTATACAGTATCTGTACAAGTTGTGCATTTTGTACAATTATCGGAGACCTCTGAGAATCCGGAAATTCGTCAATGCACAGCTTTTTCGCAGCCGACAGAGGGCTGCTCGCTATCGTCAGTCTCGCCTTGGCGTTGTGCGCCAACCACGCCGCTGCGGATTGGCGGGCTGAGTTGCCCCAAGCCCGTCTGGTCGGTGAGGCGGAGTTTCGCTGGTATGGTTTTGATCTCTATCAGGCCCGGCTCTGGAGCGCGGCGCCTACTCCGAGCCTGGACACTCCTTTTGCCTTGGAACTGGTTTACCGACGCACGATCCCCCGGCACGCCTTGGTTGAAACCAGTCTCGAAGAAATCCAGCGCGTCAGCGCTACGCCCTTCGGGGCGCAGCGCATGGACGCCTGGGCGGCGCATATGCGGCGGGCCTTTGTCGACGTCAAGCCTGGCACCCGAATCACCGGGCTGAACCTGCCTGGAAAAGGGGCACGCTTTTATGTCGATGGGCGCCTATCTCAAGAGGTCAACGATCCGCTGTTTGCCCGACATTTTTTTGCCATCTGGCTTGATCCTCGTACCCGTGAACCCGAACTGCGTCAGCGTTTGCTCGGGCTTGATCCAACCCGCGCCAGGAGCAGTACGCCATGACCCTGAAGGATCTGGTTGCGCTGGCTGTGGAGGGGCGAGTCGTCGGGCTGGAGCTGCTGTCGCTGGAGGGCGGCATCTACCTGCTGCGAGTTCAGCTGGATGGACAAACACGCACATTGCTCGATGAGTCGGGGCGTACGTTGCATGTGCGCTCCACGACGCATCTGCGCGAGCTGCTGCGTGACGTTCCACGCTTGCCTTGCATGCTGGTGCAGCAGGTCGTCCATGATGAAATGTGCGGCCAGCGTGAAGAGCCGATCGCGCCGTTACGGTTGCCGATTTTCCTCGATGAGCCTTGGTAAGAACCGCCGCGCCGGATCAGCGCGGGTCGGCCAGACGCACGGCCAATGGCAGCCACATCGCCCATAACGGTGCCAGGATCAACGCGGTGCCGGTTACGCCCAGCGGCAGCGTCACGTCAGCCAGCGGAGCGCCGGCACAATAGGCGAGAGGGCCACCGAGCATGCCCGCCAGGGCGCCACGCCATACGGGTCTTCCTGCCCAGGCCAGGCTATGCCGTAAACCCGTGGCGAAGACCAGCCAGAGCAGGGCCAGCCACAAGGGCAAGGGGCTCTCGTTGAACCCGAACAGGCCCAGGGCGCCGAGGCTCCCGTCCAACAGCATCCCGCTCGCCCCGACACGCAACAGCGCCTGGCACTCGCTTTTCGGATCGGGACACAACCCCAGGTGGACGCCTAACCCGGCGACGACCGCCAGCAGCCATGCGGGCTGTTGCGCACCCAATACACAGCCCCACCAGCCCAATTGCAGCCAGAGCGCATTGCCTATCAACCAGCTGCGGCTCTTCATCCTTGCAGGTGTTCCTGCAAGGGCACCGGGCGAGCCGCTGGCGCAGCGAACAGCAGTTGCGCGACACCGATCGCACGCTCCTGGAATCCGCCTTCGCAGTAGCACAGGTAGAACTCCCACAGGCGCTGGAACGTCTCGTCATAACCCAGCTCCAGCAAGGCCTGGCGCGATTGCCGGAAGTTGTCGTGCCAGTGCCGTAGCGTGCGCGCGTAGTGCTCGCCGAAGTCCTCCAGGTGCAACAGGTTGAGCGGCGTCTGGGAGCTGGCGGTTTGCAACAACACCGACAGCGAGGGCAACGCGCCGCCTGGAAAAATGTGGCGCTGGATGAAATCCACCGAGCGGCGGGCCTGCTCGTAGCGTTGGTCACGGATGGTGATGGCTTGCAACAGCATCAACCCGTCGTCCTTGAGCAGCGCGGCGCAGCAGCGGAAGTATTCGGGCAGGTAGCGATGGCCGACCGCTTCGATCATCTCGATCGACACCAGTTTGTCGAAGCGTCCCTCCAGGTCGCGGTAGTCCTTGCGCAGCACTTCGATGCGCTGTTGCAGGCCGAGCGCCTCGACACGTTGGCACGTGTGCGCGTACTGCTCCTCGGAAAGCGTCGTGGTGGTGACCCGACAGCCATAGTGGGTGGCGGCATGGATAGCCAGGCTGCCCCAACCGGTGCCGATCTCCAACAGATGGTCACCTGGGCGCAGGTCGAGCTTGCGACAAATGCGTTGGAGTTTGTTGATCTGCGCCTGTTCGAGGCTCTGGTCGGGATTTTCGAACATGGCCGCCGAATACATCATGGTCGGGTCGAGCAAGCGTTCGAACAGGCTGTTGCCCAGGTCGTAGTGGGCCATGATGTTGCGCCGCGAGCCTTTACGGCTGTTGCGGTTGAGCCAGTGCAATCCGCGCAGCAACGGCCGCCCAAGGCGAGCGAGGCCGCTGTCCATCGCGTCGAGCACGCTGAGATTGGCGACGAACAGGCGAGTGACGGCAGTCAAGTCATTGCTGCGCCAGTAACCCTGAATATAAGCCTCGGCGGCACCGATCGAACCGTTGCCAGCGACCATGCCCCAAACGGCGTTGTCGAGTATCTCGATGTCGGCCACCAATGGGCTGGTCGCGTCGCCGAAGCTCAGGGGCTCGCCCTCCAGCATCAGGCGCAGGTGGCCATGACGCAAACGGCGCAGTTGCGCGAGTACGGCCTGTTTGAACAGACCGCCGCTCAATGGGCAGGTACCGCCGGCCTTAGTGACGCTCAGGGTGGGTTCGGACATCGTCAGGATCCTCATGGACAGGTTCGCCGACACTCAGGTCGCCATGGCTGGCCTGGTGGTCGTGCAGGGGCGTGCGTTTGAAAAGCAGGCGCAGCGCCTGCCAGTAAATGGCGCTAACGGTGCGCAGGCTCATCCACGGGAAGGCCAGGAAATAACGACGCAATGCCGGCGCGTCCAGGGACGCACGTTGCAAGGCAAGGTCGGCCTCGAACACCTTGTGGCCGGCACGCCAGTTCTCCATGCGTACGCGGATGCAGGTGTCCTGGATCAAAAAGCGCATGCGGTAATCCATGTCCCGTGGCAGGAAGGGTGAAACATGGAACGCCTTGGCGACCTGGAACGCATGGGCCTCGCCAGGGCTTACCGGCAACACATAATGGTGGCGCTCGCGCCAGGGGGTGTTGCGCACTTCGCAGAGAATTGCCGCCAGGCGCCCGTCGGCTTCGTGGCAGAAATAGAAGCTCACCGGGTTGAACGACAGGCCCCAGCTGCGCGGTTGGGTCAGCAGGTGGATCGCGCCTTTGGGAGCCGATCCCAGAGCCTGCTCGACGATCGTCCGCACCGCTTGGATCAGCGGAATACCTTCACGGGTCAGGGCCGGCAGGTAATCACGTTCACGCCAGCACAACGGGGCCATGCGCCACGGGCGCAGCAAGCGCGACAGGCCGAGCACCTGTTCCTGCTCGGCGAGGTCCAGGTAAAGCATGCCGATCGGGTAGCGGAACGCGTGCACCCGTGGCGTCTGGCGCCGGTGGCCGATCCAGCCGTGACACAGACTGCTGTTCAAAGGGTTTCTCCGAAATGCCGCGCCACGGCAAGCGCGCTGACCACGCCGTCCTCATGAAAACCGTTGGCCCAGTACGCACCGCAGAAATAGCTGTGCTGGCGTCCTTGCAGATCGCCCTGGCGTGCCTGTGCGGCCACGCCGGCGAGGCTGTATTGGGGATGGGCGTAGTCGAAGCGCGCGAGTACCTGGGCCGGGTCCACCGACTCGCTTTGGTTGAGGCTCACGCAAAACGTCACGGGGGCATCCAGGCCCTGGAGGATGTTCATGTTGTAGGTCAGCGCGGCCGGCGCCTCGCGCGGGCCGCCAAGCCGATAGTTCCAGCTCGCCCAGGCATTTCGGCGCTGCGGCAACAGGCGGGTATCGGTATGCAGCAGCACTTCGTTGCGGGCGTAGGCCAGCGCACCGAGCACCTCGGCTTCAGCGACGCTGGCTGTTTCCAGCAAAGCCAGGGCCTGGTCGCTGTGGCAGGCGAATACCACCTTGTCGAACCGTTCGATACCACGACGGCTGTGCACGGTGACCCCATCGGCGTCACGGCTTACCCGGCGCACCGGGCAATCGAGGTGGATATGCTCGCGCAAACCCGCGCACAACGGCTCGATATAGCCGCGCGATCCGCCTTCGATCACCCGCCATTGTGGACGCTGGTCAACCGACAGCAGGCCGTGGTTGTGACAGAAACGCAGGAAAAACTGCAGCGGGAATTCCATCATCCCAGCCGGTGACATCGACCAGATCGCCGACCCCATGGGTAGGATGTATTGCTCGATGAAACGTCGGCCGTAACCTTGGGCGTGCAGGTAATCTCCCAGCCGGGTCGAGGCATCGATGCGCTGCGCCAGCAGGTCTGCGGTCGCCTGCCGGTTGAACCTGAGGATATCCAGGAGCATGCCCCAGAACCCCGGCGACAGCAGGTTGCGTCGTTGGGCGAACAGGCTGCCCAGGGTGTGGCCCTTGTATTCCAGGCCGCTGGCCGGGTCATGCACCGAAAAGCTCATCTCCGTCGGGCGCGAAGCCACGCCCAACTGGTCCATCAGGCGAATGAAGTTGGGGTAGGTCCAGTCGTTGTACACGATGAAGCCGGTGTCTACGCCATAGCGCTGGCCCGCCCATTCGACATCCACCGTATGGGTATGCCCGCCGATCCGGTTGTCGGCTTCGAACAGACTGACCTGATGCTGGCGAGACAATAGATAGGCGCAGGTGAGGCCCGAGATACCGCTGCCGATAATTGCGATGCGCATGCTTCAAGCCTCCCCGGATTTGCGCGCCAGGCGCCGGCCGAGCGCCAGCCGCCAGCGTGCGGGCAGATGCCCGAGCAGACGCATGACCACGATGAACAACCCCGGAAACGCGATTTCCAGAGGGCGGGCAGGCAGTCGCCGTGCGATGTGCCGGGCCGCGCGTTCGGCCGGCCAGCACATGGGCATCGCGAAGTCATTGCGCTGGGTCAGCGGCGTATCAACGAATCCGGGGCTGACCAGCGTGACGTCGATGCCCTCGTCTGCCAGGTCGATGCGCAACGATTCAAACAGGTAGCGCAACGCGGCCTTGGATGCGCCGTAGGCACCGGCGCGCGGCAGGGCCAGCCAGGTCACTGCGCTGCACACCGCGACCAGATGCGGGTTCTGGCCTCGACGCAACAAGGGCAGGGCGACGTCCAGGCAGTGGCAGGTGCCCAGCAGGTTGGTATTGAGCACCCGTTCCACCAGGCGCGCGTCGAAGTGTCCCGGCTCCAGGTATTCGCACGTGCCGGCATTGAGAATCACCTGATCGAGGGCGCCCCATTCCCGGTCGATGTGCTGGATGATCGCGACTACCTGATCCCGGTCGGTCAAGTCGCCCGGGAGCACCAGGACCTGATCCTGATAACGGTCGGCCAATGCTTGCAGCGGGCCGGCTTGCCGCGCGCTCAACGCCAGGCGATGACCTTGTTCAAGCAACACCTTCGCCAGTTCGGCACCGATGCCGCTGCTGGCGCCGGTCAGCCAGATGCGGCTCATGCCAGCCTCCGCTTGAGCCAGCGAATGAGCGGCCCGAACACGGGCAAGTGCTCGTAGAGCAGGGCGCCGGCATCAAAGAAGTCCCGGTGCGAATAGACCCGATCATTCCAGCGCAGGTAGCTGCAGCCGGGCAATTCGACCGGCGCGCCGGCGTTCAAGCGTGGGTGACGAAAGCGCAGGGTCCAGCGCAGGTAACCTTCGCCGGGAGCGATTTCGTCATATCCATGGAAGTCGTAGTGCAGGTCGCTGACATTGGCGTAGAGCTGCGCGAAATATTCGCGCAGGGCAGGCAGGCCTTCGATCCGGTGCAACGGATCCTGGAACAGCACGTCGGCGCTGTAGAGCCTGTCGAGCTGGTCCAGGCGACTGGCGTCCAATGCGGCGAAGACGTGGGCGAAACCCTTGAGAAATGCGGACATGTCAGGCTCCGAAAGTTGTACATAATGTTGTTCATGTACAAGTTTTCGGAGCGTACTGCATGGATTGTACGAGTTAAAGCGTTTTGTATAAGTATTTTGCGATTTAGTACAATTTACTCAGGCGTGGCTGGATACCCAGCCGTTCAACGCCAACACGAGAAACTGAGCTCAAGGCGTTTGCGGCTCGACCGGTCTGAATGCACCGTTAAAGCGCTTTTATCTACCCGTTTTTGCCCGCGCCGCCCTTGCTTGGCGCAGTTTTTTGCCTGCCAGTTTTTTCCTTCCCAGCCGCAATAAAAAGCCTCGTTTCGCAAATCCCCACCTGCCAACACAATCGCCTCGACAGCTCGTTTCGAACAACAAGAAACCAGAACCCGAGGCGGCGCCATGCCGACCTGAACCAGACCCTCTGCCGGAAGTGCCCAGACATGCCCGTTGAAACCCTACTTATCGATACGCTTGTAATAGGCGCCGGCCAGGCCGGTGTCGCCATGAGTGAACATTTGAGCCGCCAGGGCGTGCCGCATCTGGTGGTGGAGCGCAACCGCATTGCCGAAGCCTGGCGCACGGCGCGCTGGGATTCGCTGGTTGCCAATGGCCCGGCCTGGCATGACCGCTTTCCAGGACTGGAATTCGAAGGGCTCGATCCGGACGCCTTTGCTTCCAAGGACCAGGTGGCCGAGTACTTCGAAGCCTATGCGCGCAAATTCGACGCACCGATCCGCACCGGCGTGGAGGTGCGCAGCGTCGAGCGCAATGCCGGTCGCCCGGGCTTCGCCATTGAAACGTCGGACGGCCGGATCGAGGCTACCAACGTGGTGGTCGCCACCGGGCCATTTCAGCGGCCCGTCATCCCGCCCATCGCGCCTGACATGGCCACGGTGACGCAGATTCATTCGGCGCAATATCGCAACCCCGCGCAGTTGGCCGAAGGCGCTGTGCTGGTGGTCGGCGCCGGGTCGTCGGGGGTGCAGATCGCCGATGAATTGCAGCGCGCCGGCAAGCGGGTCTACCTCTCGGTGGGCGCCCATGATCGTCCGCCGCGGGCCTATCGCAACCGCGATTTCTGCTGGTGGCTGGGGGTGCTGGGCGAGTGGGACGCCGAAGCGGTCAAGCCGGGCAAGGAGCACGTGACCATCGCCGTGAGTGGCGCGCGGGGCGGGCACACCGTGGATTTCCGGCGGCTGGCCCATGAGGGCATCACGCTGGTGGGACTGACCCGCGCGTTCAACGGCAGCACGGTGAGTTTTGAACCCAACCTCAATGAAAACATTGCCCGTGGCGATGAAAACTACCTGGCACTGCTTGACGCCGCCGATGCCTACATCGCGCGCAACGGCCTGGACCTGCCGCCCGAGCCCGAGGCACGTCGGTTGTTGCCCGACCCCGAATGCATGACCCAGCCGATCCTGGAACTGGATCTGATCGAGGCGGGCATCAGCACCATCATCTGGGCCACCGGGTATTCGGTGGATTACAGCTGGCTGAAAGTCGATGCGTTCAAAGCCAACGGCAAGCCACGGCATCAGCGCGGGGTCTGCAGCGAGCCGGGCCTCTATTTCGTCGGCCTGCCATGGCTGTCGCGGCGGGGCTCGGCGTTCATCTGGGGCGTGTGGCACGACGCCCGGCACATCAGCGACCACATCATCAAGCAGCGCACCTATCTCGATTACCGGGATGCCTCCCAGCGCCAGTCGCAACCTTCGAAAACCAGCCTCATGGGAGTCCGCTGATGCCTACTCATACTCGCATCCGCATGTTCAACACCAAAGACACCTATCCGAACCAGACGCTGGACAACGACCTGTGCCAGGCGGTTCGCGCCGGCAATACCGTGTATGTGCGCGGTCAGGTTGGCACTGACTTCAGCGGTCAACTGGTGGGCCTCGGCGACCCACGGGCCCAGGCCGAACAGGCCATGCGCAACGTCAAGCAACTGCTGGAGGAAGCCGGCAGCGACCTGAGCCATATCGTCAAGACCACCACCTACCTGATCGACCCGCGCTACCGCGAGCCGGTGTACCAGGAGGTCGGCAAATGGCTCAAGGGCGTGTTCCCGATTTCCACCGGGCTGGTGGTCAGCGCCCTCGGCCAGCCGCAATGGCTGATGGAAATCGACGTGATTGCGGTCATTCCCGAATGAGGAGCACGACATGACGTTTTCCATCGTTGGGCGCTGCGCCGAGACCGGCCAGCTGGGCATCGCCATCAGCTCATCGAGCATCGCCGTCGGCGCCCGTTGCCCCTGGCTGCGGGCCGGTGCCGGTGCCGTGTCGAGCCAGAACATCACCTTGCCGGCCCTGGGGCCGCTGATTCTTGATGAACTGGCCGCCGGCCAGACGGCGCAAGAGGCGCTGGATCATGCCTTGGCGCGTAACGGCTATAGCGAATATCGCCAGGTCGCGGTGGTGGATGCCCAGGGACGTACGGCGGTCTTCAGCGGTCGCCACGCGTTGGGTATTCACGGCGCCCAGCCAGGTGAGCAGTGTGTGGCGGCCGGCAATCTGCTGGCGAGCGACGGAGTCATCGCGGCCATGGTCGCGGCGTTCGAGCAGGGCGAGGGCAGTCTCGCGTCACGCCTGCTTGGGGCGTTGCAGGCTGGGCAGGCCGCAGGTGGAGAGGCCGGTGCGGTGCATTCGGCAGCGCTGTCGGTGGTGGATGACCTGACCTGGCCCATCGTCGATCTGCGGGTGGACTGGGCCGACGAAAATCCCATCGGCGAACTGGAAAAACTCTGGCTCGCCTATCAACCGCAACTGCAGGACTACCTGACCCGCGCGCTCAACCCGACCCTGGCACCAAGCTACGGGGTGCCGGGCGATGAGTGAGTTGCGCAGTCGCGCATTGCTCGCCGAGCTGGTGGGCTTTGCCACGGTCAGTCGTGATTCGAACCTGGCGCTGATCGAGTTCGTGGGCGATTACCTGCAAGGCCTGGGGGTAAGCAGCGAGCTGATCTACAACGCCGAGCGCACCAAGGCCAACCTGTTGGCGAGCATCGGCCCGTCGGTGCCTGGCGGTGTGGTGTTGTCCGGGCATACCGACGTGGTGCCGGTGGACGGCCAGGCCTGGACGGTTGATCCGTTCTGCCTGAGCGAGATGGACGGCAAGCTGTTCGGGCGCGGTACGGCGGACATGAAAGGCTACCTGGCCTCGGTGCTGGCGGCGGTGCCGACATTCCTGTCCAGCCCGCTCAGACGCCCGCTGCACCTGGCGTTTTCCTATGACGAAGAAGTCGGGTGCCTGGGCGTGCGCAGTCTGCTGGAGGTGCTGCCGCAACGCATCCCTCAGCCGGCCTTGTGCCTGATCGGTGAGCCCACCGAGCTGCAACCGGTGCTCGGTCATAAAGGCAAATTGGCGATGCGCTGCCACGTCCGAGGCGCACCGTGTCACTCGGCCTACGCGCCTTATGGAGTCAACGCCATCGAGCAGGCGGCGCGCCTGATCGGTCGCCTGGGAGAGATCGGTGCGGAGCTGGCCGAACCGTCGCGACACGATGGGCGCTTTGATCCGGCTTACTCGACCGTGCAGGTCGGCGTGATCCAGGGCGGGACCGCACTGAACATCGTTCCGGCCGACTGCCGCTTCGATTTCGAGGTGCGCGCCTTGCCGGATTTTGCCCCGCAGGGGGTGGTCGAGAAATTGCAGGATTACGCCGAACAGGCGCTGCTGCCGAGGATGCGCGCGGTTAGCGCCGACACCGCGATTCGTTTCGAACACCTGTCCGCCTACCCGGGCCTGGCGACTGCGCCGGACAGCGAAGCCGCGCGTCTCATAGCCCGGCTGTGCGGCAGCGAGGCCTTCGGCACCGTGGCGTTCGGCACCGAAGGTGGGCTGTTTGATCAGGCCGGTATCCCGACGGTGGTTTGCGGGCCCGGCAGCATGGACCAGGGGCACAAGCCCGACGAATACGTGAGCGTTGAGCAAATGGCTGCCTGCGACCGGTTGATGGACCGCCTGGCGAAGCATTTGAGCGAACCCGATGGCCTGTGACCGAAAAAAGGAGTCCAGGATGAACGATTTTGCTATCGCTGTAGACCGCACCGCCCGCGCTTACGGTCGCCTCTGAGCCCCATCGCTGGCTCGTGCGGGCGAGCCGGCATTTTCGAGGAACCGCTTCATGTCCATATCCTTGCGTTGCAACATTGCGTGTGCCCTGGCGTTGCTGAGCAGCAGCGTCCTGGCCGCGCCACCAAGCCTGACCGTGATCTCATTCGGCGGCGCCACCAAGTTGGCCCAGGACAAGGCCTATTTCCAACCCTTCAACGCCAGCGGTGCAGGAAACATCGTCGCCGGCGAATATAACGGCGAGCTGTCGAAGATCAAGGCCATGGTCGCGGCCGGGCACACCAGTTGGGATGTGGTCGAGGTTGAAAGTCCCGAGCTGCTGCGCGGTTGTGAGGAAGGTCTGTTCGAAAAACTCGACCCGGTGGCGATCGGAAAAGCTGCGGATTTTGTTCCGGGTGCGCTTACTGAATGCGGCGTGGCGACGTATGTCTGGTCGATGGTCCTGGCCTACGACCAGGGCAAACTCGCCAAGGCGCCCCAATCCTGGGCGGATTTCTGGAACGTGAGCGAGTACCCGGGTAAACGCGGATTGCGCAAGGGTGCCAAGTACACCCTGGAAATCGCCTTGCTGGCGGATGGCGTCAAGGCCGAGGATCTGTACAAGGTGCTGAACACGCCGGAAGGGGTGACACGTGCTTTCGCCAAGCTCGATCAGATCAAGCCGAACATCCAGTGGTGGGAGGCGGGTGCGCAGCCGGCGCAATGGCTGGTGGCCGGCGACGTTGCCATGAGCGCCGCCTACAACGGGCGCATCGCCTCGGCACAGAAGGAAGGCATGAAACTGAGCATCGTCTGGCCGCAGAGCCTGTATGACCCAGAGTACTGGGCGGTGGTCAAAGGTACGCCGAACAAGGCCCTGGCGGAGAAATTCATTGCCTTTGCCAGCCAGCCGCAGACGCAGAAAGTCTTCTCGGAAAACATTCCCTACGGACCGGTGCATCGCCAGACGCTGGCCTTGCTGCCCGCCGAAATACGCGAGCAACTGCCCACCGCCGAGGCCAACCTGGCGCAAGCGCGAGCGGTGGATGCCGAGTTCTGGGTGGACCATGGTGAAGAGCTTGAGCAGCGCTTCAATGCCTGGGCGGCTCGCTAGGCACTGAAATTCCTGGCGAACCGCTCTTGTGGCGAGGGAGCTTGCTCCCGCTGGGGTGCGCAGCAGCCCCTTTGTTTGAGCCTGTGGTGTAACAGGTGGACCCTGTCAGGCTTTTTTGGGGCTGCTTCGCAGCCCAGCGGGAGCAAGCTCCCTCGCCACGGGGGAGCGGCTGGGCGCAAGGGTGGGCTACGCCAGCCACTCGCCGAACTGCTCCTTGCAATAATCCACGAACAGCTGCGCCGGCTTGGTCAAGTGCGCGCGCTTGAGCCAGCCGGCCACCAGCGCTGAACCTGTCACGTCCTCGGCGATGTTGACGCACACCACTCGCTGCCCGTCGTAGGTGCAGCTCGATTGCGGTCGCGTGACCAGCACGGCGAAGCCGAATCCCTGGCCGACCATGCCGCGCACCATCTCGATGGAGGGCGAACTGAAGACAATGTTCGGCGTCAGGCCCAGTTCTTCGAAGATACTCACGAAATAGGTCCGGCTGGGCTGCACGTCCAACAGGATCATCGGTTCGAGCGCCAGGTCCCGCAACGACACCTGGCCTTGATCGGCGAAGCGATGCCCCTCCGGCAGCAACGCATAGGGCCGCTGCGGCGCGGTGAGCGCTTCGGTTTCGATGGTGCTGTCGAGATCGTGCTCATAAAAAATCGCCAGGTCGAAACGTCCCCCCGTCAAGCCCTGGACCAGCTCCTGCTGTTCGCCATCCTGTACGCGGATTTCCACCCCGGGAAAACGCTCCCGGAACCCGGCGATCAGCCGTGGCAAGTAGAGCGGGGCGACGGTCTCGAAGCAGCCGATGTCGATCTGCCCGCTGACCACATCGTTGTCCGCCAGCGCGTTCTGTTCGAACTCCCGGGCCATGCGCAGCAGTTCCTGGGCCTTGCGATAGAAACGCGCACCGGCGGGCGTCAGCGAGACGCCCTGGGCGTGATGGCGGATCAGCAATTGCACGCCGAAACTGTCCTCCAGGCCTTTTACCGCCGTGGCAATCGATGGCTGGGCGATGTACAGCTTGCGCGAGGCTTCGGCGACGCTGCCGCATTCCACGGTGGTCACGAAGTACTTCAACTGACGCAGGGAGTAGGACGCCACGACACACCTCGATCCGGATTTTTGCCTACCTTACCGTGTGTCGCTCATGCAGGGCGATGGACGTTGCAACGGATTTTGCTGGGCAGTGGCGATATGCAGGCTGGCTTGCCGCGCGGGTAGAAAAAACGCCCGCCGAAAAAACCTTGGCAGGCGTCTGGGAAAGACCGGCGCAGAAGGACTGGCCGGGCCGGGCGCGTGAATCAGGCGAGAGGAATCAGGCTACGGGAATCGATGGATCGGCAGCCGCCAGGGCGGTTGCCCGATCGGCGGCGGGCGGGTAGATCCACACCGAATTGATCTGGGTCTTGAGCTCCTTGGCTTCCTCGCCAACCAGTTTGAGCTGGCGGTCCCAGCCTTCGGTGTACACCGCGCCCCAGGCGCCCAGGTCCAGGCACGTCACGTACTTGGGCTGGCTGTAGGTCATCGGCGCGACGCCGAGCAGGTCGGCGGCAACGTTGTTGCCCGCATAACGACCCAGGGCGATGGCATGCTGGCAGGACATGACCGCGTAGTTGCCCAATTCGTCGGTGGCGGCATAGGCCACATCGCCGCTGGCGTAGATATCGTTCTGCCCGAGCACCTTCAAATGCCCGTCGACATGCAGACGGCCCTGGCGGTCGCGGGTTGCGGGCACCTGTTCGGTGAGAGGGCTCGCGCGAAAGCCTACGGTCCAGATAACGGTGCTGGACTCGATGCGCTGGCCATCCGAGAGGGTGACACCGCCGGCATCCACCGATTCGACCGAGGCATTGAGGATCCACTCGATGCCCAGGTGCTCGGACGCTTCGATGATCGAAGGGCTGATTCCCTCACCCAGTGCCGCACCGATTTTCGGCCCGCGGTCGACCACGATCACGCGGATATCGGCATCGCTGCCGAGGACGGCGCGCAGGCGGGCGGGCATTTCGGTGGCGGTTTCGATGCCGGTGAAACCACCGCCTGCGACGACCACGGTATTGCGTGCGGGACTGTCCGGCAGGTTCCCGAGCGAATTGAGGTGGGCTTCGAGGCGTGTTGCCTGTTCGATCTCATCGACATCGAACGCGTGTTCAAGCATGCCTTGCAGGTCAGGGCGAACCAGCTTGCTACCCGCGGCCACTACCAGTCGGTCGTAGCCCAGGCTCGCGAGGCTGCCGGACAGGTCGCGGTAGCTGATCTGCTTGCGGCTGACATCGATGTTCTCGGCCACGCCCTGGACGAAGTTCACGCCGACCGCATCGAACAGCGCGCCCAACGGCGCCATCATGGTATGGACGTTCGGCTCGTAGAACCGCGGGCGGATACGCAGTTCCGGCTGGGGGGCCAGGACGCTGATCTGTACGTCGTTGCGATCATGCTGGTCGAGCAGGCGGGCGGCGCTGAGTGCGCTCCATACGCCGCCGAAACCGGCGCCGACAATCAAGATGTGCTGTTTCATGATGAGCTCCCGAAGACGAAAATCGATACGTTGAATTGTTTGAGGTTTCAGCGTGACCGTGTTGCGAGGTACCCGAAGCTGTGGGGCCTGATGGTTGAAATCATCGGGCGCATTCAGCTTCGGTTCGCTGTGGGAGATGGTAGGGGGTGGCTTTGGGTTCGACACTTCTACATAGGGTCAGTTGGGGTATGCGTGGGTGTGAGGGGGGTATACGGAGGTATGTGTGTATATCCGTTCTCGCAGTCGCGGCCACTTAGGGTTCCGCCCTTACGGCGGCTCACTTTTGGAGGAGCGCCAAAAGTAAGCAAAAGCGCTTTGCCCCACCACTCGGTGCCTCGCCTAGGCTCGGCATGCCCTCACTCCGGCATTGCTCCGTGGGCCGCCGCGAAGGGCCATCCATGGCCCAGCGCGGCTAACCCGGCATCCATGCCGGGTTACCCACTGCGCAATGCCTGCGTTCGGCCAGCGTGGTTAATGGGGCGCCGAGATCAAAATCAAAAGCAGAGCAAGAGCAAGAGCAAGAGCGGGGCACATGCTGGCACTTATGCAACTGACCCATCGCCTTCGCGAGCAGGCTCGCTCCCACATTGGATTTTCGACAAACACAGATTCATGGCATACAGAGAACCCCTGTGGGAGCGAGCCTGCTCGCGAAGAGGCCAGCCCATTCAACATCTCCATTGGCTGACCCACCGCCATCGCGAGCAAGCTCGCTCCCACATTGGATTTTCGGCAAACGCTGATTCATGGCATACAGAGAACCCCTGTGGGAGCGAGCTTGCTCGCGAAGAGGCCAGCCCATCAACATCTCGATTGGCTGACCCACCGCCATCGCGAGCAAGCTCGCTCCCACACTGGATTTTTGGCAAACACAGATTTCATATCCCACATTGAGTCACTGTGGGAGCGAGCCTGCTCGCGAAGGGGCCAGCCCATCCAACATCTTCATTGGCTGACCTACTGCCATCGCGGGGATATACACACCAATCTAAACCGACCGTTCAAGAATCGACTCGATGCAAGCAACCAACTCCCCACACCTGAACGGCTTGGGGAAAACCGCCACGGGACCGCAACCCCCCGGTATGGCCAGCGCGGGCACAACAGGCAGGCCCGTGATGAAAACAAGCGGAATGTCGATTCCTCGGGCATAGAGCTCATCGCACAACTGAATGCCCGTCATGCCCGGCATCTGTATGTCCGACAGCACGCACGCGGTGTTTTCAAACCCGGCTGAAGACAGGAAGGCGACGGCACTGGCATAAGTCCTGACGCGATACCCGTGAGAGCGCAGCAAACCATCCAATGCAACTCGAACCGATTCATCGTCATCGATAACAGAAATAAGTGCAGTGTCGGACATTTCGAAACCTGGCAGTAATATCAGGTCGCTATTAAAGCGCCCCTATCGCTGCAAGATACGCGGTCCAAAAGCCGCGCCTAGTATACGTGGGTATGAACTTTCAACGATCGCGGCTCGGTTCCAGGGCTTGGGCCATGCGCACCAGGTCGGCAAACGAACGCGCAGCCATCTTGCGCATGGCCTGGCCTCGGTGGATCTTGACGGTGATCTCGCTCAGGCCTATTTGCCCGGCGATCTGCTTGTTCATCAGGCCCGACGCTGCCAGTGCCATCACCTGGCGCTCCCGGGCGGTCAACGTGGCGTAACGGTCCTGAAGCGCCTGCTGGCCACGCTCGGCCTCGCGGCGCAGTCGGTCGCGCTGATGGGCGGCGGACACCGCATCGATCAGGTCCTGTTCGCGAAACGGCTTGGTCAGGAAATCCACCGCACCGGCCTTCATGGCCCGCACGGTCATGGCAATGTCGCCATACCCGGTCATGAATACGATCGGCAGAGGAACTCCGGCGTTCGCCAACTGCTGCTGGAAGTCCAGCCCGCTGGTGCCGCGAAGGCGCACATCCAGCAACAGGCAACTGGGTGCGTCGGGACGTGGATGGCCCATGAAATCCGTCACCGAGTCGAACAGTTCGACCAACAGGCCAATGGACCGCAGCAGACTGCGAAGGGCTTCGCGTAACGATGCGTCGTCGTCGACCACGTAGACAATCGGTTCATGGGCGAGAGCAGGGGGCATGGCGTGGCTTGGGTTCATGGCAGGAGTCCGCAACAAGTCAGGCTTTGGCTAACAACGGCAACGAAAAGGTGAACGAGGTACCTTGGCCTGCCTCGCTGGTAGCCCAGATTCTGCCGTCATGGAAATCGATGATCGAGCGACAGATCGACAGGCCTATGCCAAGGCCGTTTTCCCTGGTGGTAAAAAACGGGTTGAACAATGAGGGCAGTGTCTCGGCCGTGATGCCGATTCCCCGGTCCGTCACCGCCAGCAGCACGTCGTGCGCGTGCGTCCAGGTGCGCACGTAAAGGATTCGGTCGCGCACCGGGAGCGTTTCCATGGCGTGGCAAGCGTTGGAGACCAGGTTGATGATCACCTGCTGCAGCTGGACCCGATCAGCGTCGACCAGGCTTGCCGCCGTCAGGTCTACCTTCAGGCTGACTTGGTGCTGAGCCAGCTGGTGGCGCACCAGATCCAGTGTTTCGCTGACGATTTCGTCCAGTCGTTCGGGCCGACGCAGAGGGTTGCATTTGCGCGCCATCGCCCGGGTCCGATTGATGACTTCACTGGCGCGGCACGCGTTGGCGACGATCCGGTCCAGCGAGTCGAGGGCCTCCTTGAGGTCGGGCACTGGACGGTCCAGCCAGCGGCGACAGGCTTCGCCGCTGCTGGTAATGGCCGTCAACGGCTGGTTCACTTCATGGGCGATGGAGGCGGCCATTTCCCCCAAGGACGTCAGCCGCGTGGCATGGGCCAACTGCGCCTGGGCTTCGATCAGGTAGGCCTGGTTATGCCGCAGGCGGTCCGAGGCATGCTTGCTGCGCAGTGCGAGAAACGCGATGGCTGACAGGGCCGTCAGGCAACGGAAGAACCCGGTGATCGATTCCCAGCGGTGGTAACCGCCGTTGTACAGGAACATCGCCGTCAGCAGGAACATGCACAGCAGCGCAACGGTGATCACCAGGTTGATTGAAAACAGGTTGGCCGCCATCAGCAGCAAGGTGATGTACAGCAGCGTCGGTGCCAGGTCGGAATGGGTTTCGGAATTGATGATGACAATCCCACAGGCCACGACGAGGCCGACCGCCCAGCCCAGGGCGTTGACCAGCGGGTGAGAGCTGATGCCCATAGAAGGGCTCGATGCCTTCGGAGGCGGCTGATACCGAAGGCTGTCGTAGATGCTTTTGAACATCATGGCGGGTGTGGGCACGCTGCAACCTTTCTTTTGTCTTGTCGGTCCGGTCCCGGTGGCGGTGGACACGGGGGCATCGTCTTGAATCTTAAAAGCTGCCCCTTGCCTCGGGGTAGGACATAAAACCCTGAAATCCTGCCAGACCCTGGCACTCGTCCTGTATACCCAGGTATCAATCGGTGGACCCAAAGCGTCAACGCAGCGTCCTCCCGTACGACAGACGCCGGATGGGCCGTGGCATAACCTTCCAGGCACGCCGTCGCTGTCGAGCCGCGCAAAGCGGCCCAGGCACGACGTTTCTTTCCCGCCTCATTGGCCCTGCGCCTGGAATGGCTACCATGATGAACAGAAATGACCTGCGTCGTGCTGACATCAATCTGCTGGTTGTCTTCGAAACCATGATGCATGAGCGAAATGTCACCCGTGTCAGCGAGAAGCTGTTTCTTGGCCAACCGACCGTCAGCGCCGCCCTGGCGCGGTTGCGCCTGATGTTCGACGACCCCTTGTTCATCCGCGCGGGCCGGGTGATGGAACCGACCTCCCGGGCGCAGGAAATCTTTTCCAACCTGTCGCCGGCGCTGGATGGCATCGCGGCTGCCTTGAGCCGCTGCCAGGCGTTCGATCCCGCCACCAGCGACGCGACGTTCCACATCGGCCTGTCCGATGACGTCGAATACGCGCTGCTGCCAGACCTGCTGCACCGACTGCGTATCGAGGCGCCGGGCACGACTCTGGTGGTGCGCCGGGCCGATCAATGGCAGATGTGCCAACTGCTTGCGAGCGGCGAAATTACCATCGGTATCAGCCATACCCTGGAGCTTCCGGCCAATGCCCGGCGCAAGGCGCTGCGTCCGATCCGGCCGATGTTGCTGCGCGCCGATTCGCGTCCGGGCGAGCTGACATTGGATGAGTTTTGCCGCCGCCCGCATGCGGTGGTTTCATCCATGGGACATGTCATCGATGATTCCGATCGGGCCCTGAGCCAGATGGAGCGGCAACGGCGTGTGGTCCTGAGCGTGCCGCAATTCAGCGCCTTGCCGGTGTTGTTGGCGCGCAGCGAGATGATCGCCATCGTGCCCGACTATGTCGCTCGGGCAATGGCCCAAACGACCGGCTTGCGCGCGGAACCGGCGCCGCTCCGGTTGCCCGAGCGCGAGCTGTCGATGGTCTGGCGAGGGACTTCCCATAATGACCCGGGAGAACGCTGGCTCCGTTCACGCTGCTGTGCGTTCATCGGCGAGCAGGCCGAAGCACAGGCTCAAGCCAGGCGCGTAGCCTGACGCGACAGCGCGGTTCAAGCTCAGCGGGAGAACCGGTTGCGATAGTCCCGTGGTGAAATCGAGAGGTGGCGTTGGAAGGTGTAGCGCATCCGTTCTTCGTCGCCGAAGCCGCACGAACGGGCAATCTGATCGATGTTGCGCTCGGAGTCCTCCAGCAGTCGTCTGGCCGCTTCGAGCCGGAACATCTCGACGGCCTTGGCCGGGGTGCGTCCGGTCTGGCGCTTGTAGACCCTGGCGAAGTTGCGCGGGCTCATGCGCGCTTGCCGGGCCAGGCGCTCGATGCTCAGGTCGGCCTCATCCAGGTGCTCGGCGAGCCAGGCGTGCAGTTCATCGAACCCGGCGCTGTCCTGGGTCTGTGCCAGCAGCAACTGGCTGAACTGCGCCTGCCCCCCGGGGCGCTTGAGAAACACCACCAGTTCCCGGGCCACTTGCAGCGCGACATCGCGACCACAATCGGCTTCCACCAAGGCCAGGGCCATGTCGATGCCGGCGCTGACGCCCGCCGAGGTCCAGACACTGTCCTGCTGGATAAAAATCGCGTCGAGGTCCACTTCGATCAAGGGGAAGCCACTCTTGAGCATTTCGCACATGGCCCAATGCGTGGCGGCGCGGCGGCCGTCGAGCAAGCCGGCCTGGGCCATGAGGAAGGTCCCGCTGCACACCGAAGCGGTGCGGCGGGCCTTGGTCGAGGCCGCGCGCAGCCAGTCCACCAGTTCGACACAGTCGATCATCGCCTGACGGATGTTCGGCGCGCCAGGCACGATCAGCGTGTCGATGACGGCATTGTCGAACTCGCCCAGGGCGCAGGTTTGCACGACCAGCCCTTCGGCGGTCTGCATCAGGCCGCCTTCAAGGCTGGCGGTGTGCATCCGGTAGCCGGGCAGGCCACGTTCGGTCATGGCTTTGGTGGCCGCCCAGAACACCGTCTGGGCGCCGGTCAGGTCGAGCAGGCCCATCTGCGGATAGGCGAGGAATACCAGCGCGCGCGGTTGGGATACGGACTCGGCGGCAATGCGGATGTCACAGGTCATCTCGTTCATGGTCGCGCGGCTCGTTTCAAGAATGGGCAGGTTCGGAGGGGGCAGCGGCTGCGCCTCGGTGTCCCTGGGTGATTAATCCTCCGCCCGGACAATGTCAAGTCGGCCGCGTTGAATCTTCAGGTGCTATCGTTATGCGATACAGGTATTTAAATTTTATTTTTTATAGCTTTAAAGTCGGCGCCTGAATTTATCCATAAGAGGCCACGGCCATGGCGTTCAAGCGTCCCGTACTTTTTCTTTCCCTGGCGGCGAGCCTGCTGGTCGGGCCGCTGGCCCATGCCGAAGGCAAGATCAGCATCGCCCAGCAATTCGGCATTGGTTATCTGATCCTGGACGTCGTGCGTGACCAGCAGCTCATCGAGAAACATGGCAAGGCCCAGGGCCTGGATATCAAAGTGGACTGGAACAGCATCTCCGGCGCCACCGCCATGAACGAAGCGTTGCTGACCGGCGCCCTCGACGTGGTGTCGGCCGGGGTGCCGCCAATGCTGACGATCTGGGATCGGACCCGGGGCAAGCAGAACGTCAAGGCCATCGCCTCGCTGGGCTCGATGCCCAACTACCTGTTGACCAACAACCCCGGGATCAAGACGCTCAAGGATTTCACCGACAAGGACCGGATCGCGGTCCCGGCGGCGGGTGTCGGCTTCCAGTCGCGCACATTGCAGATCGAGACGGCCAAGGTGTTCGGCAACGAGCGCTACAAGAAATTCGACGACATCTCGGTCAGCCTCCCGCACCCGGACGCCACGGCCGCGTTGATTGCGGGCAAGTCGGAAATCAATTCGCACTTTTCCAGCCCGCCGTTCCAGTACCAGGCGTTGCAGAACCCCAACGTGCACAAAGTCCTCAGCTCCTATGACGTGCTCGGCGGGCCGGCCACGTTCAACGTGCTCTACACCACGGAGAAATTCCACGACGAAAACCCGAAGACCTACAAGGCGTTCTACGCCGCGCTGGTCGAAGCCCAGAACATCATCAAGGCCGACAAACCTGCCGCCGCCCAGACGTACATCCGGGTAGAGCAATCCAAGCTGCCATTGCCCCTGGTGGAGAAGATCGTCAGCGACCCGGAAATCGATTTCACCGTGGTCCCGCAACGCACCTATATCTACGCCGACAAACTGCATGAGCTGGGTGTATTGAAGAACAAGGCCGACAGCTGGAAGGACTACTTCTTTGAAGAAGCCCACGGCGACGCAGGTAGCTGACTAGCCGTTTTCGGCACAATCGAGCGAGTCACCCGGGAGACGGAATGGAACTTGCCTGATCTTCGATCCATAACCCTGGAATCAGCGAAGGTCGGGTGAATGAACGACGACATGGCGGACGGGTTGCCGACGCGGCCGATCAATCGGTTCCGCACCGGCGACATCGACGAGCACGCGCGGAACATGGGCGGCTGGCAGGTGAGCTACGACCAACTGACGCCAGGACGCTTCGAAGGCGAGTTGATCGAGTTCCGTGCAGATTGGATGCAACTGGTGCGCGACCGCTCTAATCAGGCCATGACCAAGCGCGGCATGGCGTGGGAGGGCGCGATTACCTTCAGCGTACCGTTGCGCGCTGACGGGCCGGTATTCTGCTGCGGGCACCCGATTGTCGAGCCGAGCCTGATGGTCGCCCATGGCCGCAACCTGCCCGACCTGCGCACCCCCCAGCACTTGGACCTGCTCGGCGTTGCCGTCAAGGAGCAGGCCCTGGAGCACCTGCTGGAGCGCCAGGGCAGCGACTTTCGAATTACCGATCTTCCCAAGTGTTACCGTCTCGGCGATTCGACCTTGCCCGCTGAGCTGGCGGCGCTCTTCGACGAACTCGAAGGGGGCGGCCAGGGGCATGAGTCATTGTTGGGCTTCGAGTCGATCCGCCGTGGCCTGCGCGATACGGTGATGCTGCACCTGCTGGAGCTGGTGGCGCCCGACCAGGCGCCGCCGCTGACCCCGACGGCCCGCAAGCGCATGGTCGACCGGGCCCGGGAATATGCCCTGGCCCATGTCGACGAGCCGCTGTCGATCCTCGACCTGTGCAACCACATTGGCGCCAGCCGGCGTAAATTGCAGTACTGCTTCCAGGAAACCCTGGGCATCAATCCGGTGGCCTATTTAAGGGCGCTGCGCCTCAATGCCGTGCGCCGGGAGCTGCGCGCTGGCGACCAGGCCAGGGGCGTGCAGGAGGTGGCGGCACGCTGGGGCTTCTGGCACCTGAGCCGTTTCTCCAGCGACTATCGGACCCTGTTCGGCGAAACCCCTTCACAAACCCTGCGGCGCACGCATCTGTGCTGAAAACGGATAACGGCTGGCGGACCGGCTCCCTAGGATGACCCCATCACCACATGGTTGGGATGGGGCATTCGATGAATCAGAATAAAAAGAAAAACCTGCGGCATTTTACGTGGCTCACCCTGGGGCTTTTCGGCGCCTGCGCCGTGGCCAACGCTACCGAGAACGGTGCGCCGACCACTGCGTTCGGCGTCTACGACTTCGGTGCCGGGATGATGCCGCCGGCCACGCCCTTCGGGACGGTCGGGCTGCGTACTGCGTTCTATTCGGCCAATGTGCAGAAAGACCGTCATGGTCGCTCGGTGGACAACAACCTGTCCCTCGATGTGCTGTCGATCGGCGTCGCCTACATGCACATGACCGATTACACCGTGCTCGGCGCCAAGTACGGCTATGGCGCGGTAGTGCCGTTCTTCCAGATGGACGCCTCGGTAAGGGTGCAGACGCCGGTCGGTCCGCTGAACCTCGAAGCCGATCCGTTTCGCATGGCCGACATCCAGGTATTGCCCGTCATCCTGCAATGGACGTTGTCGCCAAACCTGTTCGTCAACGCGCAATTCCAGATCCAGACCCCGACCGGCGATTACGACGAGGACCGGCTGATCTCGCCGGGCCTGAACCACTGGACGTTCTCGCCGATCCTCAACGCGACCTATATCTCCGACACTGGCTTCGAGGTGTCCTCCAGTATCGAAGTCGATGTGAACACTCGCAACCCTGCCACCGACTACAAAAGCGGCGTCGAGTATCGCCATGAATTCGCCGTCGGCCAGCATGTCGGCCCCTGGACGCTGGGTGTGGGCGGCTACTACTACCGCCAGTTCACCGACGACGATGCTCCGGGGCTGGAGTCGGGCAATCGCGCCCGGGTGCTCGCGGTCGGGCCGGCGGTGAGTTATTTCAAGCCCGGCGTGCCGCCGATCTGGCTGCACGTCTACAAGGAATTCGACGCGCGAAACCGTGCCGAGGGCTACACCACGGCCCTGCGCATTTCTCACAGTTTCTGAAGGGGGCGTCATGAACTCATCAAATTCCATTTCAACGGCGTCGCCGCGTCAGGCAGTTGGCCGGCGCGAAGGCTTGGTGCTGATGCTCGGCAGCAGCCTGACCATCATGGGCTCGGTAATGGTCACGCCGATTCTTCCTCGGC
Organism: Pseudomonas sp. R1-15; assembly: GCF_051132085.1. Lineage (NCBI taxonomy): Bacteria > Pseudomonadati > Pseudomonadota > Gammaproteobacteria > Pseudomonadales > Pseudomonadaceae > Pseudomonas > Pseudomonas sp. R1-15. The sequence goes on from NZ_CP071660.1 coordinate 2,777,105, forward strand.
TGGCCGCCGAGTTCGGCCCCGTCGAGCCTCGCGCCGATTTGTTGGTGCCGCTGGCAATCACCGGGCCGGCCCTGGCGATTGCCCTCTGCGCGCCGTTGGCCGGCTGGTTGGCCGACCGGGTCGGACGCAAGGCCTTGCTGGTGGTAGCGACATTGCTCTACGCCTTGCTCGGCGCGTTGCCGGCGCTGCTCGACAACTTGCCGGCGATTGTCGGCGCGCGCTTGCTGTTTGGCTGCGCGGAGGCGGCGGTGATGACCTGCTGCGCGACTTTGATTGCCGACTATTGGCATGGCGAGGAACGCTTGCGCTACGTCAACCGGCAAGTGGTAACGATAGGCCTGGTGGGGGCGCTGTTCTTCGTCGTCGGCGGGGCCCTCGGGGAACATTCGTGGCGCTCGCCGTTCCTGCTGTACCTGCTGCCGTTGTTGTTGGTGCCGGCCATGATGAAAGTCTTGTGGGAACCGCCGGTGAGCAAGCTGAAAACGGCCGAGCGCCTCGATGAGGCGGCACCGACCAAGGTCGCGGTGCCGCAACTGCTGGTTGGCTATCTGATGATTGTTTGCGGGATGGTCCTGACCATTGTCATGCCGATCCAGGCGCCGACGTTGCTGGTCAGCCTCGGTGTGACGTCCAGCACCCTGATCGGCCTGGCGGCGGGGTTGAGCCTGTTGGCAACCCTCGTCGGCTCGTTGACCTGGCCGTTGCTGCGCCGCCGATTCGGCATCGCCGGTTGCAACGCCCTGTTGCTGGCGTTGATGGGGCTTGGGCTGTGCCTGCTGGTTCGAGCGCAAAGCTACAACGCGGTGCTGCTGGCCGTATTCGTCCAGGGGCTGGGTGCCGGGCTGCTGGTGCCGAACGTAATGGCGCCGGTGATGAACGCCTTGACCGCAAGCACCCGCGGGCGGGGCCTGGGCGGCTTCACCTCGTTTCTCTATTTCGGCCAGTTCATCAGCCCGTTGGTGGTGGCTTGCGTGGGTGTATTTACCGGGGACCTTCGTCAATCGATCCAATGGCTGGCCTTCGCCAGTCTTGCGGCGGCGCTGCTATGGGTGGCCGTCGGTTTGCGCACGCGTAGTCACGGCCGGGCGAACGTCGCCGGATCACGTCAATCGTCATGAAACAAGGAGTCTGAACCATGAGTCTGCAAGACATACATCAATTGATGGACACCCAAGACGCCGTTGCACTGGCCGAGTGGGTCAGGCGTGGCGAGGTCCAGCCCGGGGAACTGCTGGAGGCGGGCATCGAACGACTGGAACAGGTCGAGCCACAGCTCAATGCCGTGGCGGAACGGCTGTACGAGTCGGCGCGGGAGGCGGTGTGTGGACCGCAAGTCCGGCAGGGACTGTTGGCGGGCGTTCCAACCTTGATCAAGGATTTGTTTTCGCCGGTCCAGGGCGCGGCGATGACCAACGGCTCCCGCTCGCTGGGCGCCTGCCGCGCGGATTTTGAATCGGAAGTGGTGACACGCCTGAGACAGGCTGGATGCGTGATGATGGGCACCAGCACTTCGCCTGAGTTTGGCACGTCCTATTCCACCGAATCGACACGTTTTGGCGCCACGCGAAACCCTTGGAACACCGAGCGCAGCGCGGGCGGCTCCAGCGGTGGCGCGGCGGCGCTGGTGGCGGCCCGGGTGGTGCCGTTCGCCCATGGCAACGATGGCGGCGGTTCGTTGCGGGTGCCGGCGTCCTGCTGTGGGGTGTTCGGCTTCAAGCCCAGCCGCGGCCTGATGCCGTCAGGTCCGATAATGGGCGAGGGCTGGGCAGGAATGGGCACGCCCCACGTTATCACCTTGTCGGTGCGTGACAGCGCCGCGCTGCTGGATGCCACCGCCGGAATCGACTTGGGAGCGCCGTATGCCGCACCGGTCCAGGTCCAGCCTTATGTGACGGCGCTGCTGCGTGATCCGAAGCCGTTGCGTATTGCCTTGGTCGAACAGCTCGGCCCCTGGGCCACCTCCCAGCAAAGCGTGCAGGCGGTGAACGAGGCCGCCAGGTTGTGTGAAGCCTTGGGCCACCGCGTCGAACCGGTGAAACTGCCGGTGGTGCTGCCTGATTTTTATGATCAGGTTTTCACCATCATTGGCGCAAGCACGCGCCGTTATGTCGACCTGCTGGGCCAGATGCGTGGGTCTGCGGTGCAGGCGGAGGAACTGGAAGTGCGCACCCGGATCATCCTGCGGGACAAAGGCGATGTCAGCGGCGCCCAGTACGTCGGCGCGGTGGAATGGATTCATGCGCTGGGCCGCCAGTTGGCGGTGTTCATGCAGGATTACGACGTGATCCTTTCTCCGGTCCTGACCCGCGAACCGGTGATGATTGGCGAGCTCAACGTTGACGACGTCTGCATGAGCCTTGAAGCGCTCATCGAACGATTCCACAGCTACTCACCGTTCACGGCGCTGTTCAATGCCAGCGGCCAGCCGGCGATGTCGGTACCGTTGTCCTGGAGCGCAAACGGCCTGCCGCTGGGCGCGCATTTTGCCGGGCGGTTCGGCGAAGAAAGCACCTTGCTGGCCCTGGCCGCCCAACTGGAACGCGCCCAGCCATGGCGCGGGCGTGTACCGCCGGTCAATGCTTACCGCGGATGAAAACTGCACCCACACCTCATGTGGAAGCTGGGCGGGGATGGTGGGGGCACAGCGGAACCTGTGTGGGAGCGAGCTTGCTCGCGATGGCGTCGTCAGGTTCGACATCATTTATTGACTAACAGTCCGCTATCGCGAGCAGGCTCGCTCCCACAGGTGATGAGTGTCGGGCGGGGATGGTGGCGGCGCGGCGGAACCTGTGTGGGAGCGAGCCTGCTCGCGAATGCGTTGTCAGGTTCAATATCCTCTTTGACTGAACGTCCGCTATCGCGAGCAAGCTCGCTCCCACAGGGGCTTTGTGAGCAGCAAGCATGGGCAAATCAATGCAACCGGAGCTCAATACCGAATCATTACCGACTTCAGCTCTGTGTAGTCATCGATGAACGCGCTGCCGAACTCCCTGCCGATACCCGAAGACTTGCTCCCGCCGAATGGCACGGCGGGGTCGAGCAGGGTGTGCATGTTCACCCAGACGGTGCCGGCTTCAATGGCGGGCACCATGCGCAGGGCCTTGCCCAGGTCGTTGGTCCAAAGGCTGGCGCTCAGCCCGTAGGGCGAGTCGTTCATCAGGTCGAGCAGTTCCTCCTCGGTGTCGTAGGGCAGGAAGGTGGCGATCGGGCCGAAGGTTTCTTCATTGAGCAGCGCATCATCTCGATGGTTGGCGAGGATGATGGTCGGCTCGACATAGCAGCCAGGCCTGTCGATCAGCTTGCCACCATGAACAATCCTGTTGTTCTGTGCCCGCGCCCTGGCGAAATACTCGCCGAGTTTCTGCTGATGCTGACGGTTGGTCACCGGACCGAATTGCGTGGCTTCATCCAGCGGCGAGCCGATGCTGAGCTGACTCAGGCGTTCTGCGAGCTTGCGCATGATCGGTTCGATCTGCGAGCGGTGGACAAAGAACCGCTCGGCCGCCGCGCAAATCTGCCCGGAGTGCAGGAAACCTGCCTCGATGATGCCATTGACCGCCACCTCGGGATCCACATCTGGCAGGAATCCCGCAGCATTCTTGCCACCCAGTTCCAGTGTCGTCCGGGTCAGTCCGGCGCCCATCGCCGCCTGGCCCACGGCGATGCCGGTAGGCACCGAGCCGGTGAACGACACCTTGTTGGTGCCTGGATGCTCGATCAAGCCCTTGCCCACCAGGCCGCCACCCGTCACCACGTTCAACGCGCCCGCCGGCAGACCGGCCTCCATGGCCAGTTCAGCGATGCGCAGGATAGTCAGGGGAGTGAACTCGCTGGGCTTGATGATAATGCTGCAACCGGTCACCAAGGCCGAGGCGAGTTTCCAGATGGCGATCATCGTCGAAAAATTCCACGGCACGATGCCGACCACCACGCCCACCGGTTCGCGCAGGGTGAACGCCGTGTAGCGTTCACCGGCGAAGGAGGGCAGCGACGGGGTGATGGTCTGGCCGCTGATCTTGGTCGCCCAGCCGGCGTAGTAACGCAAGAAGTGCGCAGCCTGGTCGACTTCGAAGGCGCGGGAGATATGGATGATCTTGCCGGATTGGCAGGTTTCGATCTGTGCCAGCTCCTCGCGGTGTTGCTCCATCAGGTCCGCCAGTTTCAGCAATACATGCCCGCGGACCGCCGGGGCGGCCTGGGACCACTGCTTGAAACCGCGCCGGGACGACTCGACCGCCGCATCGATATCGCCAGGACCGGCGTCGCAGACCTGGGCGATGACCTGGCCCGTGGCCGGGTTGATCACGTCCAGCGTCTGTCGGCTCTGGCTTTCGACATAAGCACCGTCGATGAACAGCGCGTGGTGTCGGCCAAGGAAGGCTTGGACCTCGGGCAGCAGGGCAATATCGCTCATGGGAAGTTCCTGTTCGCAGGCAAGGGAAAGCCCCGAGACTAACCCTTGGGAGGCCGGGTGGGCTTGACCGTGCCTGCCGCGTCGCATGTCTGTGGCTGCCAATTCCGGGGCTGATGCTCAGAACGGAACCGCCACCACCAACTGGCTGTAGATGTCCATGCCGTCGCGTTGTTTCTGGAAGTCACTGGCGTAGTGCTCATCCACGTCGATGCCATGGATGTAGGTCAGCCCGAGGGTGCCGCGTGCTGCGGTGTATTCCAGGGTGGCGGCGGCCATCTCGGTATCGGCCTGGGCGCGATTGTCGGACTTGAACCACAACAGGCTCCCATGCACGCCGTCCTTGTCGCCCAGGCGCAGCACCGCGGTCTTGTCGAAGGCGTGCCGGGCGGCGAGGTAATAGGCGCCGCCGCGATTGAGTTCGCCATCGGCCACGCCCTTGCCGACGTTCAGGCCGTCGTCGTTGATGATGAAACCGTCGCCAAGGGTAATCACCTGGCGACCGAAGGACAGGTCGACGCCATCCTTGCCCAACAGCGGGAACAGATCGCCGGAGCGCCAACCGGCGAAGGCCTCGTCGAATTTCGTGGTGCGTTCTGAGCCGTCGCTCAGGCCCGCCGCATCGCCATCGCCCCAGGTGCCGGAGCTGACCAGGTTGGCGGTCCCGTAGAGGTTCCCGCGGCCGTCGAGTGTCTGCTCGATACTCAGGCCATACTTGATGAAACCTTCGCGTCAGCTCGAACCGCCGGCGCTGCCGTCGTAGTTCTTGCGGCTGTTGAACAGACCGTAGACCGCGAGGAAGTTGCCGGTGACGGTGGTGTCATCGTCGGCATAAAGCTCGAAGGCCTGGGCCGATGAGCCTGCCGCCAGCAAGGCGATGCCCAGGCCGATGGCCTGGCGTGGCAGGCGTGATTGACGAGTGTGCTGCATGGTGTTTTCCCCAGTGCGATAGGACAGCGGAGCGCGCATTAGGGAGAGCCTGGGCTGCGAAGTCTTTCACCAGCCTGCCAAGGTATTGACCCTGGCCGCCATGGCTGTGGCAGTGGCAGGCAGCTACAAGACCGGCGGCAGGCATGGGCAAGACGCTCGGGGCGAGGCGGCGCACAGTGATCCTGCACGCAACGCCGTTTTAATCAGGGACTGGCTGGGGAAGGCTTGAACGCCAGTGCCCGGACGGCGGTAGCAACCATACTAAAAGTCCGTTTTTCGAGGATCCGCACCATGTCGATCAATGACAGGCTCACCGAGCATCTGAACCGGGGTACGGTGGGTTTTCCCACTGCGTTGGCCAGCACCATTGGCCTGATCATGGCCAGCCCGGTCATCCTGACCGCCACCATGGGGTTCGGCATCGGTGGCAGCGCCTTCGCCATGGCGATGCTGATCGCGGTGGTGATGATGCTGGCCCAGGCGACGACGTTCGCCGAAGCCGCATCGATCTTGCCGACCACCGGCTCGGTCTACGATTACATCAACTGCGGCATGGGGCGTTTCTTCGCGATTACCGGCACTTTGTCGGCGTACCTGATTGTCCATGTGTTTGCCGGAACGGCGGAAACCATCCTGGCCGGGGTCATGGCCCTGGTGAACTTCGAACACCTCAATACCCTGGTCGAATCGGCCGGTGGTTCCTGGCTGCTGGGCGTGGGTTTCGTGGTGGTGTTTGGTGTACTCAACGCATTCGGCGTCAGTGCTTTTGGCCGGGCCGAAATCATCCTGACCTTCGGCATGTGGATGACCCTGATGGTGTTCGGCGTGTTGGGGCTGATCGCCGCGCCGGCGGTAGAACTTGAGGGCTGGTTCGGCGCGTCCGTGGTCGGGACCGACCTGGTCACGGTGCTGTCGCTGGTGGGCATGGCAATGTTCATGTTCGTCGGGTGCGAATTCGTCACGCCACTGGCGCCGGACCTGCGCCAGTCAGCCAGGACCATGCCTAGAGCGATGATGCTGGGCCTGTTCAGCGTCGCGGCCTGCATGTTCATTTATGGCGCGGCGATGAAGCGCCAGGTGGAAAACGTGCTGCTCGATGCCACCAGCGGGGTTCACCTGCTGGACACGCCCATGGCGATTCCGCGCTTCGCCGAGCAGGTGATGGGCGACATCGGGCCGATGTGGCTGGGGATCGGCTTCCTGTTTGCCGGCGCCGCGACCATCAATACGCTGATGGCTGGGGTGCCGCGCATTCTCTACGGCATGGCGGTGGATGGCGCGCTGCCCAAGGTCTTCACCTACCTGCATCCCCGTTTCAAGACGCCGTTGCTGTGCATCCTGGTGGCGATGCTGATCCCTTGCCTGCATGCGCTGTGGCTCGGCGGTAACACCGATAACATCATGCATCTGGTACTGGCGGCGGTGTGCGCCTGGAGTTTTGCCTATCTGCTGGTGACGATTTCGGTGATCAGCCTGCGCGTCCGCCGTCCCGATCTGCCCCGGGCCTACCGCTCGCCGTTTTTCCCGCTGCCACAGATCCTGTCCAGCGTCGGCATCGTCCTGGGCATGTGGTTCATCACGCCGCCGGGCATGAATCCGGCGGACATTTATGTGCCCTTCGCCGTGATGCTTGGCGGTACTGCGGCCTACGCCCTGTTCTGGACCCTGGTGGTGCAGAAGGTCAATCCATTCAAGCCGGCGACCGTCGAAGACGTGCTGGCCAAGGAGTTTTCCCATGAGCCAGGGCAACCTGTCGGCGGGTTTATCGAGCCTGCTGCAAAAGCTGTCTGAGCTGTTCAGCGCCCGTCGCGCCCCGGCCGGTTATCGACCCGGGGTAACGCTGGAGCATTTGCGACGCAACCTCGCACTGGCGCGGTTCGAGCTGTCGATGCCGGGGGCGGCGACGGTGGTCACCGACGATGGGAGCCTGCAACTGGAGATCGTTGAACGCACCGAGTCGCAGTTGTTGATGCACGTGGTAACGACCGAGTTCGTGTTGCACGTGCCTGCGTCGAGAGAGGGCAGCGCGCGCCTGCAATTGCACCATGGCGGAGCCATTCGGCGCAGCGGCATTCATTGCCGCCAGTTGAAGGGAGATGACGCGTTGTCGGTTCGGCTGCGGACGGCCATCGAAGGTGATCGTGCGCTTTACGCCGCCCTGATGCCGCTGGACTTCAAGCGCCTGGACATCGAGTTGCAAGGCCGGCAATGGTCTGTGCGACTGGAGCATGTAGGCGGCAGCGAGGTGGTCAACCGGATGCCCGCGTTCCGCCGCTACATCGCGCTGAGCCCGTTGCAGCGCGAGGCCTTGTTCGCAACGCTGGGTGGGCTGCGGAGGGTACTCTCGACGTTCTGAGTTTTCGTTTTGCCTGGCATCATTCCTGCTACTGCTCTGGCGATCAGGTACTTGTTGCGCGCATTTAGATAACATGTTAACTATTGCCGCACAAAAACAATAAGCCATTGTGGAGAGCGCCATGAGCATGCAACAGGCTGGGCAAGGCGGGCTGGACACCTGGAATCGGGACCTGCGTGCGACATGCGGCCATTTCGAGACGGAGCTGGCCTTCAATCGCGCGTTGTTCATTGGCGAAGTGTCGACCTTTCAGCGCGGCGGCCTCTCACTCGCTAACCTGCGCACCAATGCCGGTTCCATCAGGCGCCAGCTATGCAAACCGGATCACGATGATGACCAGGACTGTTTCCTGGTCAGCCAGCGCAGCGGTTATTCGCGTATCACCCAAAATGGCACGAGTATCCAGCTGGCTCCCGGCGAGCTGTTGCTGATGGATTCGGTGGGTTCTCTTGAAATCAGCCCGTTCGGCCTGATCGAGCATGCCGTGTTGTCGTTATCTCGGCGCGACGTCGCCAGGCGACTGGGCGGCGACAGCAAGACCTTCGGCAAGATTTCTTCAAGCAAGGCTTGCGGAAGAATGCTGCATGTATTGGTGGACCAGCTCTGCAAGGACACCCCGGAGGGCGAAAGCAGCGCCGGGGAGGGCGAAGCCCTGCAAAACGCCTTTGTCTCGCTGTTGGGATCGGCGCTGGAGCATGAAACCGACCTGTGCGGCGACAGCGTCGGATTGCAAGGCAGTCATCTGCGCAGCTACGTACAGAAAGTCATTGATGAATGCCTGACCCAACCCGGTCTCAACCCGGTCGGCCTGGCCAACCGCTTGAACATCTCGGTGCGACACCTGTACCGCTTGTTCGAAGAGCAGGATGACAGCGTGTGCCGCTACATCCAGCGCGCCCGCCTCAAGCGCAGCGCCGATGACCTGGCCAATCCTTTCTTGCGGGACGAGTCGATCACCTCGATTGCCTACAAATGGGGCTTCACCGATTCGGCACACTTCAGCCGTTCGTTCAAGAAACAATTCGAACAGTCGCCCAAGGCGTTCCGCTCCAGCCAGTTGCAGCAGGCGCAAGGGGTGGCCTGATCCACCGCCTTCGCGAGCAGGCTCGCTCCCACAGGTGACCGGGTTGACTCCGGATCAGCTGATCGACACAAAACAGCGTGGGAGCGAGCCTGCTCGCGAAGGCGGCGGTTGATTCAGCAACGATGCCCGCTGACCCACCGCTATCGCGAACAGGGCTCAAACCTCAGGCAAGGTTGAGCCGCCATCGACGATCAGGGTCTGGCCGGTGATGTAGGCGGCCAGGTCCGAGGCCAGGAACAGCATGGCTCCGGCGATGTCCGACGGTTTGCCGAGTCGCCCCAGCGGTACTCGGCGGGCGATGTCGTGGTTGACTTGGGCGTCCCCCAGGTTGGCCATGGCCGGTGTTGCAATCATCCCCGGTTCGACGCCATTGACGCGGATATTTTCCGCCGCCAGCTCCAGCCCCGCATTGCGGATGAAGCCGTTGACCCCGGCCTTGGACGCCGCATAGTGGCTGAGGCCCGGGTAGGCTACGCGCGGGCCGGTCACCGAAGAGGTCACCAGCACGCAGCCCTGACCCTGGCGACGGAACATCGGCAGTGCGGCCTGGGTCAGCCAGAACAACGCTGACAGATTCACCGCCAGCGTTCGCTCCAGCACGGCTGGCGTGATTTCGGCGAAGGGCGTCAGGGGGAAATAGCCGGCGTTGTGCACCAGCACATCCAGCCTGCCGGTGCGTTGTTCCAGCTTGGCGATCATCTGCGTAATGGCCGTGGCGTCGGCCAGGTCGACGCCCATGGCATCCACCGGGTAACCGCTGGCGCGCAAGTCGCTGGATACAGCCTCGGCCCCCGCCAGGTCCAGGTCGGCAATGACCACTCGCGCCCCACGCCAGGCAAACCCTTCGACGATGGCCCGGCCGATGCCTTGCGCGCCGCCGGTCACCAGCACTGTCTTGCCGGAGAAATGCAGATCATCAGGCATTTGCTTGCTCCATTCGGCTGAAGGCTAGTGTCGGCACATCGACGATGCTGGATCCGCCATCGGCCACCAGCGTCGCGCCGGTGATGATCGAAGCATCCGCCGAGGCCAGGAAACGACAAACCCGGGCGATTTCCTCGGCGCTGGCGGGCCTGCCCAATGGCACATCGGCGCAGGCCCGGGCATAGGCCTGTTGCAGATTCTCACCATGGAACTGCATCAAGGCCTGCATCTCTTCATCGGCCATCGGCGTGCGTACCCAACCGGGGCAAACCGCGTTGACGCGCATACCGCGTGGTCCGTAGTCCCGCGCCAGCGAGCGACTGAGGCCGAGCAGCGCATGTTTGGCGGTGGTGTAGCCGCAGACCTGCGGTCCGGCTGCCAGGGAGGCGATGGAGGCGACGAACACGATATTGCCGGCGCTCTCCATCAGCAGCGGCAGGCAGGCACGAGCGCTGTAAAAGGCGCTGTCCAGGTTGCTGCGTAGCGCCGCTTCCCACGCCGACGGGCTGGTGTCGGTGACGCTGCCCTGGCCCAGCCCGCCGGCGCAAGCCAGCAGCACGTCAAGTCGGCCAAAGCGTTGGCGTATCTGTGCGACGAAACCGTCCCACGTCGCCGGGCACGCCGCGTCGCCCACCAGCACCAGGCCGCCGATTTCCTCTGACAGTTGCTCCAGCGGCTCGCGGCGCCTGCCGATCAGCACCAGGTTGGCGCCCTCGGCGGCGTACAGGCGGGCGCAAGCGGCACCGATGCCGGTGCCGGCACCCGTGATCACCACAGTGCTTGGCTCAGGCATCGGGATACTCCGTCTGGTTGAGCACCTGGCAATAGGAGCTGACCGGGAAATTCGAGAACTCGTCGAAGGATGCGCCGGCGTAACCGAAAATCTTGCCGTCACTACGGTGCTGCTGCAGGTCGATCAGCACCAGGCCCAGGGTCGGGATGATCTTCTCCCGCCAAACGAACAGGTACAGCTGATCGGCAATCTTGTAGGTGTCGCAGCGGTCGGTGTCGCACAGGCCTTGTTCAACGCCCTTGAGGCACTGCCAGGAATAAAACCGCTGGTTGAGGTAGATGTGTTCGTAGACTTCACTCGGGCTGTAGCGATACAGATTGCGCAGCCCCACCAGTTCGCTCGTCGGTGCGTGAGGGCAGAGGCCCGGTTGCCATGGACGATCCAGCGTGCCGTGGAGGAACTCGACTTCCACCGAGGTCAATGGTTTGCCGGCCAATGCGCGGCTGTAGAGGCCATCGCGGGTTTGCGCCTCGGCGGGCATGCGCCCGATCACGGCGGTGAACGCAGCACTGACGGTATCGAGCACCAGGCTCACCGACCACGTCTGGCCATCTTCGCGCTTGATGAAGTCGACGAGGTACAGGCCCGGACGCACCGACGTGGCTCGATACGGCGCGGTGCCGGTGGAATGCCCATCGGCTGCTTTCCAGCTCAGCGCGTCCTGTTCGAAGCGATGTTCGATCTGCCAGCCATTGGCAAAGTGCAGGGTAAAGGTCTTGCCGTCCAGGTCGGCGAGGTTCGGCAGGATGAAGGCTTCGGGGGCAAAGCCATCGGCCAGGGCGCCGACGGTGATCCAGTCTGAAGAAGTACTCATTGCAAGGCTCCGGTGGTTGAATGTGCCACTCGGATCATGGCGCCTGGCAGAGCGTCGGCCTATCAACCAAAGGGTTGAGCAAAGCTCTTGTGGCGAGGGAGCTTGCTCCCGCTGGGCCGCGCAGCGGTCCTGAAATCGGTTATTGCGATTTGTCAGACAGATCGAGTCGCCCTTCCTGGGGCCGCCGCGCAGCCCAGCGGGAGCAAGCTCCCTCGCCACGGGGCGGTGCCACCGGCTCGGTGTTACAGGAAAAGGCTGCTGACCAGCTCGGTACGATTGCTCACGCCGGTCTTGCGGAACAGGTTGATCAGGTGGGTCTTGACCGTCGGCAAGCCGATGTCGAGTGCTCGGGCCAGTTGTTTGTTACTGGCGCCCTCGCGCAGCAACAGCGCAATCTGCCGCTCCTTGGGCGTCAGCTGGCCGAGACCGTCGTCCGCGCAGGGCAACTGGGCCACCGCCAGATGCAGCAACGTTTGCAGCGCGCTGAGCTGGCTCAATTGCTGGCCGGTGAACGCGCCTTGTTCGGCGGTGCGCAGCATTGAAATCGCCGCTTGCGGCTGGCCGGCTCGGTGGACGAACACTTCCACGACATCCACCACGCCATAGCGCTGCAGGAAACGCTGGTAGCAATGATTGTCGCGGACCGGTTGGCGGGCCATGGCCAGGCTCAGCGGGACGACGCTCGGACTGGAGAGACAGTTTCGCGGGCGCAGCGGATCGAACGCGCAGTAATGGTCGAGATAGTCCTGGTGCATCTCGCCACTCATGCCGTGCAAGCTGAAGTCGTAGGCCTGCAAATGCCGGTCTACGCGATAGAACGCAGCCCGGCTGGCGGGAATGAGTTGCGTGAAGGCGTTCAGGCAATGACTTGCGATGTCTTGTACAGCGATGACATTCATTTTCCAGACTCCGCCAGGAGGCTGCCGACGGGGGCCGGCAGCCGGAATCGGTCAGGCTACCGCGAAGTAGTGTTTCACGAAACTTTCGCTGACCACTTCCCACAGGACGGGCGTGCCCTTGGTCACGAACCAGCTGTCGCCGGCCTTGTAGCGGGTGCTCTGGCCGGTGGCTTCGTCGGTGAGGACCACTTCGCCAGTGACCACGGTCGCCTGTTCGGCGAACGGATAGACCATGCGGAACTTGCCTTGTGTGGTGCCGAAGTAGGCGCTGCTGACCGGGTCGGTGGGCGCACCGAAGGTCATCTTGCCGAAGGCTTTGACTTCGCCTTCGAGAATCTGCGAACCGAGGTCGGCAACGGTGCCCCAGGCGTCCAGGTCGGACAGTTGGATGTTTTTTTCGAGGGTGGTAAGCGGCATGGGATATCTCCTGATAAAAGTCGGGGTGTATGTTCAATCCGGGTCAAGCGTGCCCTCTGTGGGAGCGAGCCTGCTCGCGAAAGCGTTGAGTCAGGCGACATCAATGTCGACTGTCGTACCGTCTTCGCGAGCAGGCTCGCTCCCACAGTGGCTGTATCAGGGTGTTGTCAACGACGACCATTCCAGTAACCCGACAACTGATGCCAGGACTTGCCGGCGGTCAGCAATAGCGGACGGATCGCGTCCTTGCCGATGATGGTCGGACGGTTGATCGAGCTGACCAGGTCGTAGCGCGCCGAGCCTTCGCTCATGCCTTCGGCCAGCACCTTGCAGATGATGTGGCTCGGCGTGACGCCAAAACCCGAGTAGCCCTGGACGAAAAACGCATTGCTGCGACCGGGCAGGGTGCCGACCTGGGGGAACAGGTTCGGACTGCACGCCATGGGGCCGCCCCAGGCCAGGTCGATCTTCACATCCTTCAGGTAAGGGAAAATCTTCAGCATCAGGCGCCGGTTCCACGCCTTCAGATCCTGCGGGATATGCTCGACTAACGGGGTTGCCGCGCCGAACAGCAGGCGGTTCTCGTTGGTGACGCGGTAGTAGTCGATCACCGGCCGGATGTCGCTGTAGGCGCCGCGAATCGGGCTGATGCGCTGGATCAGCTCATCCGACAGCGGCTCGGTCATCATCTGGAACGCGTAGGTGTTGATGGTCGAGCGATGCAGCTCCGGTTCCAGCTTGTTCAGGAAGCTGTCGCAGGCCCACAGCAGCTTGCTGGCCCTGACCGAGCCACGGCCGGTGCGCACGGTGATGCGTTCGCCATAACTGACCTCTAGCGCCGGGCTGTTCTCGAAGATCCGCACGCCGTGGCTGACGAGCGCCTTGGCTTCGCCCAACAGCAGGTTCAGCGAGTGCACATGCCCACCGCCCATGTGCAGCAATGCGCTGCCGTACGCGTTGGACCCAATGATCTGCCGGACGTCGGAGCCGCCGAGAAAGCGGATCTCGTGCTTGCTGTTGATCGACTTGAAATCTTTTTCCCAGGCCCGCAGAGTCTTTTCCTGGCGGGCGTTGAAACCCATGTAGCCATAGCCATGGCAGAAGTCCGCATCGATATCGTATTTGGCAATGCGGTCCTTGATGATGTCGGCGCCCAGGTCGCTGATTTCGAAGACCTGGCGCAGACCCTCTTCACCGACGTCCTTCTTGATTTTTTCCAGGTCATGACCAATGCCGGCCATGATCTGGCCGCCGTTGCGTCCGGTGCCGCCGAAGCCCAGGTAACGCGCCTCCAGCACCACGATGTTGGTAATGCCTTTCTCCGCCAGCTCCAACGCGGTGTTGATGCCGGAGAAACCGCCACCGATGACCACAACGTCGGCTTCCACGTCCTGTTCCAGGGTCGCAAAACTGAGGTTGTACTTCTTGGTGGCCGTGTAATAGGTGGGCGTTTCGATATTGATCATGACGCAACCTGACAAAGTGAAGGAAAGCTCCGCTTGCAGGGCCTGAGCCAGGCGCTGCGAGGGATGGCTCTATTAAGGGGCCTGGGGGGGGCGGCTGTCTTGATCATCCGTGCCGGTTATTTGACCGAGCGCGCCATCGCGGTATCGCGCACCATGAAAAGTACAATCTTGGATCTGGAAGGTGCATTTTTCAGCGGCTCTGGTGAACCCATACTGGACCGGCCTTAATCATTGATCCCGCTGTTTGCGTAGCCGCCTGGCCGGCGGGCAAAGGCGGGATCGGCAGACGCCAGATAATAAAAGAGCCCGTCCATGAAAAAGCCAAACCCGCTGCTCGAAGACCTCAAGCCAATCCTGCCGGTCATCGCCGCCAACGCCTTCCAGGCCGAGAAGGACCGTACCGTTCCCGTCGAGAACATTGCCCTGCTCAAGAGCATAGGTATGCACCGGGCCTTCCAGCCGAAAAAATACGGTGGCATGGAGATTTCCTTGCCGCAGTTCGCCGATTGCATCGCCCTGCTGGCCGGCGCTTGCGCAAGCACCGCCTGGGCCATGAGCCTGTTGTGCACTCACAGTCATCAGTTGGCATTGTTTCCGGCCCAGACCCAGGAGGAGGTCTGGGGTGACGACCCCGACGCCACCGCCAGCAGCAGCATCGCGCCTTTCGGCCGCACCGAGGAAGTCGAGGGCGGCGTGACGTTCAGCGGCGAAATGGGCTGGAGCAGCGGTTGCGACCACGCCGAATGGGCCATTGTCGGTTTCCGCCGAAAGAATGCCGAAGGCACCCAGGATTATTGCTTTGCGGTGTTGCCTCGCCGCGATTATGAGATCCGCGATGACTGGTACGCGGTCGGCATGCGCGGCAGCGGCAGCAAGACTCTGATCATCAATAACGCCTTTGTGCCGGAACACCGGATCCAGAAAGCCAAGGACATGATGGAAGGCAAGTCCGGCGGCTTTGGCCTGTACCCCGATAGCAAGATTTTCTATGCGCCGTATCGTCCGTATTTCGCCAGCGGCTTTTCTACCGTCAGCCTGGGCGTCGCCGAGCGCATGCTGGAGGTCTTTCGCGAGAAGACCCGGACCCGCGTGCGGGCCTACACCGGTGCCGCGGTCGGCGCCGCCACGCCAGCGCTGATGCGCCTGGCCGAGTCCACCCACCAGGTGGCCGCGGCTCGGGCTTTCCTCGAAAAAACCTGGGAGGACCACGCCGAGCACAGCGAGCGGCATCAATACCCGAGCCGCGAGACCCTGGCGTTCTGGCGGACCAACCAGGGTTATGCGACCAGGATGTGCATCCAGGCGGTGGATCGCCTGATGGAAGCCGCGGGCGGCGGCGCGTGGTTCGAAACCAATGAACTGCAACGGCTGTTCCGCGATGCGCACCTGACCGGCGCCCATGCCTACACCGACTATGACGTCTGCGCGCAGATCCTGGGCCGGGAATTGATGGGTCTTGAGCCCGATCCCAGCATGGTCTGATCGTCTGCCCGGCAAACCCGGTTCCAATAACAACAATCGAGGCCGTCGACTGAGGCGGCCGGGAGTCTTGCATGTCCGATATCTGTGAAACTGCTTTCGACACCCGCGCGTTCCGCCGGGCCCTGGGCAACTTTGCCACCGGCGTGACCGTGGTCACCGCCGCGACCGAGGATGGGCGCAAGGTCGGCGTGACGGCCAACAGCTTCAATTCGGTATCCCTCGACCCGCCGCTGATTCTCTGGAGCATCGACAAGCGTTCCAGCAGCCACGGTGTATTCGAAGCCGCGAGCCATTTCGCCGTCAACGTGCTGGCCGCCGACCAGATCGACCTGTCGAACAACTTCGCCCGGCCCAAGGATGACCGCTTCGCCGAAATCCAGTTCGAGGCCGGGGAAGGGGGGGCGCCGGTGTTCGTCGATTGCTCGGCGCGTTTCCATTGCGAGAAGTTCCAGCAGGTCGATGGCGGTGATCATTGGATCATGATCGGCAAAGTCGTCGCGTTCGATGATTTCGGGCGCTCGCCGTTGCTCTACCATCAGGGCGCCTATTCGATGGTCCTGCCGCATACGCGCATGACCCAGCGCGGCGAAGGCCAGCCGCCGAGCAGTCATTTCCAGGGTCGCTTGAGTCATAACCTGTATTACCTGATGACCCAGGCTCTACGGGCCTACCAGGCCAGTTACCAGCCGCGTCAGTTGTCCACCGGACTGCGCACCAGCGAGGCGCGGATGTTGATGGTGCTGGAGAACGACGCCGGCCTGAACATGGCCGATCTGCAGCGCGAAGTCGCGATGCCGGTGCGTGAGATCGAAGAGGCGGTAGCCAATCTGCGGCGCAAGGGGCTGGTCACCGATGATGGTGATCGGGTGCGCCTTACCGTCAAGGGCATCGATGAAACCGAAGGCCTCTGGGCGATTGCCAAGGAGCAGCAGGACAAGGTGTTCGGCCAGTTCAGCGATAAACAACTCGAGAGTTTCAAGACGGTGCTCAAGGGCATCATCCAGGGCGCCTGAGCTGCACCGGGCCAAAAGCCCGGCACAGTCGCGGCGGCGGTCAGTCTTTCAACGGGATCAGCACCGCTTCGTCCTTGCCCATCACCATGAACACCAACAGCTTCGCCGGTTGGGTGGCGCTGGCGTTCTTCGACACCAGGTGCTCGGAGCCGGCGGCTTCGTACCAGAACTCACCGGCCTTGTAGGTGATCGCCGGTTCGCCCTTGACCTGGGAGGTGATGGCGCCCTCAAGCACATAGGCCATGGCCGTGCCGTCATGCTTGTGGGCGATGGAAGACTGGCCCGGCGCATAGTCGACGGCCAGCATCATGGCTTTTTTGTCGGGCAGGTTTTTCAGCAGTTTCTCTTGCAACACCTGGATCTTTTCCGAAGGCGCGGTTTCATGAGCGTAGAGCGGGGCGACGGGAAGCAGGCCAAGGGCAGCGATCAAGTAGAGGGTTTTCATCGAGGCGGGACCTTTGTGGTGGGAGTGGGTTCGCGCTGTGGCGATGGCTCCACCCTAAGCCCCGAGACGTTGCGGACAAACGTCCAATCTTTCGGAAGACAGGTAGACCAATGAGTGCCACACGCGGAGGGCCCCCTGTGGCGAGGGAGCTTGCTCCCGCTGGACTGCGAAGCAGGCCCAGGTTTTTTGGCACAATGCGAAAAGCTGGGGGCCGCTGCGCGACCCAGCGGGAGCAAGCTCCCTCGCCACGAAAGCTTTCAGTGCCACAGGGAGAAGGGATTCACACCAGCGGAAAACTGTTGAAGTCGACGCTGCGAGCCAGGCGGCTTTCGATCAGGCTGATGAAACCCTGGACTTCGGGGCAATTGAAATGGGCCTGCATGGCCGCCTCCGATTGCCAGCGGGCGCTGACGTTCCAACGGTCGCTGTGCTCCGGGCAACGGTCGACCATGTAAGCATCGCAGCCCGGCAAGGCGCGCAGGGTTTCGACGATTTGCTGCAACTGCCGGCCGAGTTCTTCCGAGCGCCCGGCGGCGGCTTGCACCTGTACGGTGTTGATCACTTGGCGAGACATTGTCCTGGCTCCTGAATCAAGTCGAACGGGAGTGCTTCCGATACGCGATGACACCCGAGCAGAATAGGCCTGCCGGCACCCGGCTAAAACAGCCAATGGGCGGATAAATCCTAGTCCAATCGATCAGGCGACCTGCTGGAGAATGTCGCGCAAACGGTCGAGGGCGACGTCGATGTCGAGCAGTTCGATGGCGCCAAAGCCCAGCATCAGGCCGGAGCGTACCGGTGCGGCATGAAAAAAACCGTCGAGGCTGTAGAGCCCGACCTCGGCTTTTTTCGCCAGCTCGATCACCAGCGGCAGGTCGATTAGCACTTTGCACAACACCGCCATATGGAAACCCGCGGTGGTCGGCACGGCCTCGAACCAAGGCGCCAGATCGTCGCCCATGCGGGCCAGGATTCGCTCGCGCCGGCCTGCGTACAGGGCGTGGCAACGGCGGATGTGCTTGAGCAGGCAGCCCTCGGCAATGAATTTGGCCAGCGCCCATTGGGGCAGGGTGGAGGTGTGCTGGTCGGTGAGGCGCTTGGCGAGGATCACTGCTTCGAGGATCGCCGGTGGCAGGATTGCATAACCGAGCCGCAGCTCCGGCAACAAGGTCTTGGAGAACGTCCCGACGTAGGCGACGATCCCGCGCTCATCCATGCTTTGCAGCGAGTCGGTGGGCCGGCCTTCATAGCGAAATTCACTGTCGTAGTCGTCTTCGATGATGATCGCCCCCAGTTCATAGGCCCGCGACAGCAAGGCCTCGCGCCGGGGCTGACTCATGGGCATGCCCAGGGGGAACTGGTGGGAGGGTGTCACGTAGATCAGCCGTGTGCCATCGGGAATCAAGTCCACGCGCATGCCTTGCTCATCCACCGGCACCCCGGCCACCGTGGCGCCATGGGAACCAAACAGCAGGCGTGCCGGCGGATACCCGGGATCTTCCATGGCCACCAGGCTGCCGGGGCGGGTCAGCACCCGTGAAATCAGATCCAGCGCCTGCTGCGCGCCGTTGCACACCACCACGTCCTCGTCCTGGCAGTTGACCCCACGAGAGAACGCGATATGCCGGGCGATGGCATTGCGCAGCGCCGCCAACCCTTCGGGCTGGCTGTAGAAACCCTTGGCGTTGGCGATCTGACGCAGGGCATGGGCCGTACACCGGCGCCAGTCATCCAGGGGAAACTGGCCCTTGCCGGTAGCGCCGCCGATGAAGTCATAGCGCAACGCACTTTCGGGGAGCGGGTGACGCAGCAGGTCCGGCATGTTGCGCCAGGTCTCGACGACGTCCGCCCCGGCGAGCTCGCGGTGGCTTTGCTTGCGCACGATGTTGGCCGGTCGGGCGTTGACATAGGTGCCCCTGCCAATGACGCCGGTGAGGAAGTTTTCGTAGGTCAGCTGGGCGTAGGTGTCGGAGACCGTCTTGCGCGAGATGCCCAGTTGCTCGGCCAGCAGACGGCTGGGCGGCAGCTGCGTGCCGGCCGCCAGGCGACCACCTTCGATGGCGCTGCGAAGTTGTCGGTACAACTGGCCCGTCAGGTCCTTGCGGCCGTTGATGACGACATGAAGTTCCATACCCGCGGGCTCCTGGGTGATCGTTTTGCGGCAAGGGGAGAACGCGAGATTACTCGCAATGCGCTGTGGCGGAGAAGTTGCGTGGGCGTTTTTCGGCGGATTGGACCTGTCACGCGCGGCCTCGACGGCCTACGGTGGATGCATCGATCACTACGGAGCCCGCCATGAGCCCGCGTTTGGATTACTACAGTGCGTCCCCCGCGGCGATGAGAGCCATGATTGGCCTGGAGGCGCTGACCAGCCGGCTGAGTATAGAACCGGCATTATTGCAACTGATCAGGATCCGCGCCTCGCAGCTCAACGGCTGCGCGTTCTGTACCGACATGCATTCGGTGGATGCCCGTCGCCAGGGCGAGACCGAGCGGCGTCTCTACGCGGTGGCGGTGTGGCGCGACAGCGGGTTTTTCAACCCGCGCGAACGAGCCGCCCTGGCCTGGACCGAAGCCGTCACGCTGCTGGCCGAAAGCCAAGTGCCAGACGACGTCTACGCCCTGGCCCGCGCCAGTTTCAGCGAAGAAGAATTGGTGGACCTGACCCTCGCGATCAGCACCATCAACAGCTGGAACCGCCTCGCGGTGAGCTTTCGCCAGAGCCCCGGGGGTTAAACGGCTATTCATGCGGCGGCCGTCAGACCGCCTTCGCGAGCAGGCTCGCTCCCACCCTGATCACCGGTATTCATTGCATCTGCATACGCAACAAAGCCCCCTGTGGGAGCGAGCCTGCTCGCGAAAGCGGTGGGTCAGTTTGCATCAGTCGTGGATGTGCCGTCGCCTTCGCGAGCAGGCTCGCTCCCACAGGGGCATTGCAGATGCTATAGCCAGCGAGGCGTGGTAAAGAATGAGGCCATTTCCGAGCGGGCCAGGGCTGCGCCAAAATACGGGCCTTGCACATGATCGCAAGCGACGCTGCGCAATTGGCTGAACTGCACGGCGTTCTCGATACCTTCGGCCGTCACCATCAACCCGACGCTGCGACTCAACCGAATCATTGCCAGCACGCCTTCCTTGTCATGTTCCAGGCCCAGTTGCGCCAGGATATTACGATCGAAGCGGATGCCGTCGAATGGCTGGTCAAGCACTTCCCGGAGGGACGCTATGTTGGTGCCGAACTTGTCGATATTGATCCGCACGCCCAGCGCCTTTAAAGCATGAAGGGTTCTGGCGAGCGTTTTATGGTCAGTCAGCAGGACGCCTTCGGCCACTTCCAGGGTCAGCCGTTGGGCGGGCAGGCCGCTTGTTTCCAAAGCCTTGTGCACCTGATTGAACAGGAAACTGCTGCTGAACCAGCGAGGCGAAACAGCGATGGAGACATTGAGCGGGGTGGGCCAACTCATCGCCTCGTCACAGGCGTTGATCAGCATCCAGCTGCCCAGGTCCTCCAGTTGACCGGATGCTTCGGCGACCGGGATGAAGTCGATCCCGCCCAGCTCACCGCGCTCAGGATGGTGCCAGAAGGCCTGTGCTTCAAAACCATACAGCTGCTCGGCGCCCACATCGAAACGGGGCAGGTAACGCAATTCGAGCTGGCCCTGCTGCATCGCATCGCGCAACTGCTGCTCATAGCGTCGACGGTCGCGGGCCACATTGCCCATGGCCTCTTCGTATACGCGCCAGGTATTGCGTCCCGCGGCCTTGGCCGCGTACAGGGCGATGTCGGCCTGGCGCAACAGCTCTTCGGCACGCTGCTCAGCGGGCTGCGACCAGGCAACCCCGATACTCACGCCCAGGTACAGCGTATTGCCGTCCAGGTGCATAGGCCGTTGCATGCATTCGATCAGGCGCGAGCACAATTGGTTGAGATCATCGGCGCCGCCCGGGCTCGGCAGGATGATGACGAATTCATCGCCACCCAGGCGCGCCACCAGGTCGCTGCCGCGCACGTTCTGTTGCAGGATATGGGCAACTTCCTTCAGCACCTTGTCGCCGACGGCATGGCCCAGGGAGTCGTTGACCGGTTTGAACCGGTCCATGTCCAGGTTCAGTATTGCCAGTGGCGTATCTCGCGCCTGGTCGAGGTGTTGGCTGAGGCAATCGAACAGGCGGTTGCGGTTGGCCAGCCCGGTCAGCGGATCGTGCAGCGACAGGTGCTTGATCTGCGCCAGCGCCCGCAACTCTTCGGTTATGTCGGTGGCGGTGCCACGAAAGCCCAGGGCGCCGGCTTCAATGGCCCGTACCGAGAGTTTGCAGGTGCGTATGCGCTGGTTGCGCGCGGTGTATTCGCAAAGGAGCGGCGCAGAGCAAGCGCTGTCGGCACCGGCGAGCAGCCAATGGGCGATCGAGATCGATCCGTTGTGCGGATGCAACAGTCGGTGCAACGGCTTGCCCAACCACTCGCTGGGGTTGAAGCCCGTGACCTGTTCGAAGCGTTCCGACAGATAGGTCAATGTTCCGTTCGAGTCGACCTCCCACAGCCAGTCGGACGAGACCTCGGCGATGTCCCGGAAGCGCTCCTCGCTGCGCTCCAATGCCTTGCGGTGGGCGAGAAGGCTGGCGTATTGCTGCTCCTGGGCGCGGAGCATGATCAGCGCATGACGCAACACCGCCAGGGCCATGACGGCAAGAAACAGCAATGCGAGCGCTAGCAAGGGCAGCAGCACTTTGCGCAGATCCTTGCCGGGAGTCGCGGGGCGCCAGGCCAAAGCTTCGCGGGTCAGGTCGTTGAGCAAGACCTGGGCGGTGTCCTTGGGGCCTGGCGTGCGGGCAATATGCGCGTCGGGCAGGGCGAAGTCCCGGGACAGGCTTTGCAGCGCGCCACGGTCCAGGACTTTGACAAATAACAGCAGGCTGGGCGGCCCCGGAATTTCGGCCACGCTGTTGTCGGTGCCGGTGGTAATCGCCGAGACGGCGACGAAGGCGGGCGCGTCCTCGTGATGCAACAGCTCGACGATCACTTCATCGCGGTTTTCCGCCGCCCTGGCCTTGCTGGCGAGTGCGCGCAGGTCACCTGTCAACCACGTGTCGGCCGCCATCTGGCTCATCTCGCCATCGATGACCGAATAAACCGTCTTGCCGGCTGGAGAAATGACGAACACGGCCTGGTAGCCATAGAGTGAGAACACGCTGCTGCCGACATTTTCCTGGTCGTAGGCCCAGTCTTTGTCGACCTTTACGTGCAGATGGCGATAAGCGTCGCTCCATTTGGAGTAGTCGCTCAGATCACGACCGATGCCCGTGCGCATGCCTTCGATGGCCCGCTGGGCAAAAAACACGCTTTGTTCTCGGGCCTGCTCGTCCTGGGTCTGGGTAACGTTGAGCAGCACCGCGATGGCCAAAGCGGACATGATGAACAGCAACAGCATGATGGCCGGGAAAGTGCGGCGGGTGAAACTTCGGGTTGGCCGCTCGCCGGAAATCACGGAGGAGCCATTGCCAGCATCTTCAATCATAAAAACAAGCCATCTGCTGAACGCGAGAATACCCCGCACTGGCTTTGTATCGGCTGACTGCCTGATTAACTTAATAAAAGTGAGAAAATGCTGACCAGTTGCATCATTTTTCCGAGGACCGGTCCCTTTCACGTGCTGGCTTTCTTGCGCAGTGCCCATTCCAGGGCAAAGTCCCGTTGCTGGAAATAGTTGACCGCGGCGGCGGCCACCAACGTCAAGCACGCGGCCAAGCCCGCCAGCGCCATGTCCTTTTGCGAGTCCCACGGGTCATGTTGCGCGCCGACGAAGGCCTTGGCGGTGTCGCCGCCCATATAAGCGCCGCCGATCCATTCGATCAGCTCATAGATGGCCGATGACGACAGGATCAGGTTCCACGCCAGGAAATAACCCGCGAAACCACGGGCCGGGATTACCCGCAGCAGCGCCTCGCGTACCGGATAGGCCAGCAGGAGGCCATAGCTGAAGTGCACCAGGCGATCGAACTGGTTGCGTTGGAAACCCAGGAGCTGGTCCAGCGGCTGGCCACCGGTCAGGGCTTGCCACCATTGGTTGTAGGGGACTTTTGCGTAGGTGTAGTGAGCGCCGACCTCATGGATGCAGAGGAAAACGAACACCAGCGTCGCCGACAGACGCGAGAAGCTGAACCGCCGATGGACCGCCACCAGGACGATCAGCAGCGCAAACACCAGCAGATTTTCCGCCAGCCAGTCGCTGCGCTTGACCGGCGCGATAGCCAGCCCCGTCCATAGGGCGATAAAACTTCCCAGCAGGATCAGCTCGTAACGGCTTGCTCGGATCGGCATGCTTACTCTTTATCCTTGCGCTGGCCGGGCAGCAGTGCGCCCAGCACCTGTTTGGCGGTCTCGACCACGATGCCCCGTTCGTTCGGGTCGCCCTGGAGCAGAGTCGAGGCAAATTTTTTCGCCTGTTCCAGCTTGATGTGTGGCGGCAGCGGCGGCACGTCGGGATCAGTACGGAATTCGATCAGCACCGGGCGTTCGGCGGCAAGTGCCTGTTCCCAGGCGCTGGCCACGTCGCTTTCCTGATCGACGAGGATGCCCTTGAGGCCAATGGATTCGGCGAACAGGTGGTAGGGCACGTCGGGAATGTTCTGCGAGGCCTCGAATTTCGGATCGCCCTCCATGACCCGCTGTTCCCAGGTCACCTGGTTCAAATCCTGATTATTGAACACTGCGCAGATCCAGGTGCTGTCCGTCCAGCTGCGCCAATACTTGGCGACGGTAATCAGCTCGGCCATGTTGTTCATCTGCATGGCACCGTCGCCCACCAGGGCGATGACCGGCCGATCCTGATGGCAGAACTTGGCCGCAATGGCGTAGGGCACGGCGGCGCCCATGGAGGCGAGGCCACCGGACAGCGAACACAGCATGCCCCGACGGATCTGCAGGTCCCGGGCATACCAGTTGGCGCAGGAGCCGGAATCACAGGTGATGATGGCGCGGTCCGGCAACCGTGGGGACAGTTCGAACGTGACCCGTTGCGGATTGATCGGCTTGGCCGAGACCAGCGCGCGTTTTTCCAGGGTCTTGTCCCAGTCCGCACGCCAGTGTTCGATTTTCTTGCGCCAGGCGCGGTCGGTCTTTTCTTCGATCAGCGGCAACAAGGCTCGCAGGGTGTCGGCGCTGTCACCCTGCAGGTTGACTTCCATGGGGTAGCGCAGGCTGAGCATGTCGGGCTGCAGGTCGATCTGCACGCCACGCGCATGGCCCTCCCGGGGCAGAAACTCGGCATAGGGGAAGCCGGACCCGATCATCAGCAGCGTGTCGCAACCGGCCATCAGGTTGTCACTGGGTTCGGTGCCCAACAGGCCGATGGCGCCGGTGACCCACGGCAACTCGTCGGGCACCGCGGCTTTGCCAAGCAAGGCCTTGGCGACGCCGGCACCGAGCTTGTTAGCGATGGCAATCACTTCATCCGTGGCATGCAGCGCCCCGGCGCCCACCAGGATGGCGACCTTCTTGCCAGCGTTGAGGACTTCGGCGGCCCGCTGCAGGTCTTCCTCGTAAGGCACGACCTTGGGTTTGCGATAACCGACGCCAGAATGCAGAGTGCCGTGCTTGTGGGGCGGCGCCGTGTATTCCATGTCCTGCAAATCGTTGGGCAGGATCAGCGCGGTGACCCGGCGCTCGCCTACCGCCGTGCGCACGGCGCGGTCGAGCAGATGGCGCACCTGCGCCGGTGCGCTGGCTTGTTGGACGAACGCGCCGGCTACATCCTTGAACAGGCTGACCAGGTCGAGTTCCTGCTGGTAATGGCCGCCAAGCGCATTTCGCGCTTGTTGGCCGCAGATGGCCAGGACCGGCATGTGGTCCATTCGCGCGTCATACAGGCCGGTGATCAGGTGCGACGCCCCTGGCCCGGAAGTGGCGATACAGACCCCCAGCTCGCCGGTGAACTTGGCATGGGCGCAGGCCATGAATGCGGCCATTTCCTCGTGACGCGCCTGAATGAACTGGATCTTGCCCTTGGCCCGGTTCAAGGCGCCAAACACGCCGTTGATGCCATCGCCCGGGTAGCCGTAGATACGGCGAACCCCCCACTCGTAAAGGCGCTCAACCAGAAAATCGCCGACGGTCATGCTCATGTCTGTTCCTCGTCCTGATGGGCTGTCTTGTCGGGCTGCGACCCTGGGCAGCGGTACGCAGCGCCGTGGCTCATACAGGACTGGACCGACGCAAGCCGCTCAAGGTTTCGATTTTTTTATCGATTGCAGCTTCCTCAGCAAGCCATCCACACTCAATTTTCCGGCGCCCTGCAACAGCAACGGCAGGAGCGCCACCAGGTAAATCAATGGCAGCTTGAAGTTGCCAAAGCCTTTGTTGGTGATGGCGTATCCCTGGGCCAGTTCGCTCAGGCTCGACCAATCCGCCGGCCAGTGCACGGCCGCCGTCGCGACCACCGTGACGATCATCAGCACCAGCGCCGAAACACGTGTGCCCAGGCCCACCAGCAGGGCGATGGCGCAGATCAGCTCCGCCCACATCGACAGTTCCCAGTTCCAACTGGCCGGCACATGGTTGAAAGGGAACGGGAAGGCCGCCTGGATTTCCGCGAACCAGTTCTGGCCGTGCCATTTTTCCAGGCCCGACTCGAAGAACTCCCAGGCCAGGAACAGGCGCAGCCCCAGCGGTGCGAGCCATGAGCCGGCGTGGTCGAGGTTAAGGTGCAGGCCGTTCAAGGCTTTCGAAAAAGACGCGTACATGTTTGATCTCCCTTACTCAGGCCGCACGTTGCAGGGCGTGGCGCTTGTTGGCCTGGGCGAGCTTGCCCACCAGGCGGACCGCCGTGGCGGCGCAGATCAGGCCGAAGGGCAGCACGTACCAGGCGCTCATCGGAATGCGCTTGAAGTTGGAGTAGGCAAAGATCGCCGCCAACACCCACATGCCGGTGGTGTGCAGGCGTTTCCAGGCGGTGGCGCCGATCAGCCGCGTGGTGCTTTTGAACGAGGTCAGGGCCAGCAGCAGGATGAACACATAACCCACACTGCCGGGCAGATTGCCGACGGTCGTGCGGCCGGGCCAGAACTCTGTGTTGAGCTGGCCGTACCAATAGATCAACACCGCGTGAACCAGGTGCGAAAAGGCAAAGGCCAAGCCGATGAAGCGCCGTTCGCGCACCAGGGACTTGCTCAGGGGCGAGGGCACCAGTACGGCAAACGCCGAAGCGGTGAAGGCCAGCAGGAACAGGGCAAAGGATGACCGGGCGGTGGCGCGAATGGCGCTGCGAACGCCTTCGGTGAGGTCCGGGTTGAGTGCCAGGATCAGCGCGGTCATCAACAGCACCAGGACGGCGATCAGGCTGAACAGCGACCAGCCCTGGAAACGGAAAGCAGGTGGCGTTGCGGTGGTGGCAGGCATGGGTAGGCTCCTTGAATTCATGGCCCGGCCGTCAGGGTGGCCGGGGACACAAGGAGTCTTTCAAGCGGGTGTAAGCGGGGTGTGTCGGGAATGACGCTGGTGTGCAAGTTTGTGTATGTCATGTGCCTGCTGACACACTGATATACAAACCCAACATCAAGCCGAATGCCGAACCCTGTGGGAGCGAGCCTGCTCGCGAAGGCGTCAGGTCAGCCAACAGTGATGTCGACTGTCAAAGCGCTTTCGCGAGCAGGCTCGCTCCCACAGGGTAATGCTGTTCACTTAACGCAACCCACAGGCTTGATCAGCTTCCGGATGGGGTATTGCAAGCCAACCGCAACTCGGCACACAAGCCGCCGCCATCGCGATTGCTCAAGGTCAGCGAGCCGCCCATGGCACTCGCCAGTTGTTGGGCAATGGCCAGTCCCAGGCCCGTGCCGCCGGTTTCCCGATTGCGCGAGCTCTCCACCCGGTAGAACGGCTTGAGCACTTCGGCCAGTTCTGCCTCGCTGATGCCGGGCCCGCGATCCAGCACCTGGATCGCCAGTTGCCCATGGGTGGCAGGCTGGACCTGGATCTGCGCCGCGCCGCCGAATTTCAGCGCGTTGTCCACCAGGTTGACCAACACCCGCCGCAACGCATGGGGACGGGTGTCGATCACGGCGGCGTTCTTGCCCGACAACTGCACGTCCTGGCCGGTGTCCTGGTAGTCGAACACCAAACTGTCGAGAAACGCATCCAGGCTGATCCGGCAACTGGCCTCGGTGGCGCCATGGATGCTGCGAGCGTAGGCCACGCCCTCACGCACGAGGTGTTCCATCTCGCTCAGATCGCTGCACAGTTTGTCCTTTTCGATGCCGTCGTCCATGAATTCGGCGCGCAGTTTCATGCGGGTGATGGGCGTCTGCAAGTCATGGGAAATCGCCGCCAGCAGTTGCATGCGCTCCTTGAGGTAGGCGGCAATGCGGTCCTGCATGGCATTGAACGCCTTTGCCGCGTGTACCACTTCGGTCGGGCCTTTTTCGTCCAGGCGCACGCCGTGGGCGTTGGGGTCGAGGGTTTCCACGGCCTGGGCCAGCCGGGTCAGCGGGCTGACGGCGATGCGCACGGCCAGCCATGTGCAGCCGATCAACAGCGCCAGTTGCCCGAGCAGCACCGCGGGCAGCCAGGGCGAAAGTGGCGCCATTGCCGGACGTACATCGATGGTCAGCGGGTTGCCGTCTTTCAGCCGCAGGTGCGCTTGGTAGTGCATCTTCGGGCCAGGGATCTGGTTATAGGTCAGCGCATAGGCTTCGCCCAGGGCTTGCTGGATCGAACTGACCGATATCGGTGCGTTGTCGGGCAACATCGGCATGCCAGGTTCGCCTTCGTCGAGCACGTAGCCGTAGTTGCGCCGGGCCAGTTTCGGCAGCCAGGCCTCTCGCTCGGCGGCTGGCAGGCGATCGAGGATGGCGACGGACGTCGAGACGTCGGTTTCGAGGTTGCCGAGCATGGTGTTCTTCGCGCTCTCGTAGCGTTCGTAATACTGGACGCCAAACGACAGGCCTTGGGCCAGGACCAGGCCGATCAGGAAGATCAACGACAAGCGCGAGGCGAGGGTACGTGGCCAGCGCAGCGACAGCTTCATACCGACGCCTCGAGGATCTCCACCGGCAGCGAGAACACGTAGCCTTCGCTGCGTACGGTCTTGATGTAGGCCGGCTCACGGGCATCGTCCAGCAGGCGCTGGCGCAAGCGGCTGACCAGCAGGTCGATGGAGCGATCGAACAGATCGGCGTCACGGCCTTGGGTCAGGTTCAGCAACTGGTCGCGGTTGAGGACGCGCTGCGGATGATCGAGGAACACCCGCAACAGACGGTACTCCGCGCCGCTCAGGGCGACCATGGTGCCGTCGCTGTCCAGCAGGTGGCGGGCGGTGGTGTCCAGCCGCCAGCGACCGAACGCCAGCAGGCGTCCGCTCTCGGTGACCACCAGATTGGGCGGCAACATCCGGGTGCGGCGCAGCACGGCGTTGATTCGGGCGAGCAGCTCGCGAGCGGCGAAAGGCTTGACCAGATAGTCGTCGGCGCCCATTTCCAGGCCGATGATGCGGTCGGTTTCGTCGTTGCGGGCGGTGAGCATCAGCACCGGCGTGGCCTTGTGCTTGCCGGCGCGCAGTTCCCGACACAACACCAGGCCATCATCGCCGGGCATCATGATATCCAGCACGATCAGGTCCACCGGGGTGGTTTCCAGGAAGGCCCGCATCTGCCGGCCATCGGCGACCACGGTGGTGCGCAGGCCGTTCTTTTTCAGGTAGTTGCCCACCAGCTCTCGAATCTCGCGATCGTCATCGACGATCAACACATGATCGACATGATCCATGCTGTTCTGCCCCTTGGCGTTTTGTTGTTGGCCAGTCTACAGGCACCAGCCGGCCTGGCCCGCGACGGTTTGTATTGCAGTGTATCTGGCGCGCGGCGGATACACAGCGATGCAAAAAGCCCCCTGGCCCGATACAGGCGCGATACCAGGGCGGCATTCAATGGCATCCATCGAGGCAACACAACGGGCCTCTGCGATAAACCATTGAATCGAGGACATCGTCATGAACACCAAAGCCATCTACGCCGCCTGCCTGTTTGCCGCGCTGAACATCTGCACCTTGTCGGCGCGGGCCGAAAGCAACGTTCAGCCGCAGACCTATAGCTACAGCAGCCACCTGGACGTGCGCAAAGTGCTGTCCCTGACCGAAGACCCGCAACCGGCCTGTGGCGTGGTCAATGCCCACATGACCTATCTGGATTCCGCGGGACACGAGCAGGCGCTGGACTATCGCAAGTTTTCTGATCACTGCACCAACCAGAACTGACGTTCTCTCGTAGCGAGGGAGCTTGCTCCCGCTGGGCCGCGAAGCGGCCCCAAAAACGCATTGACCATTCGGTGTGTCAGGCAGAAACGAGGGGGCGCTCCGCGCCCAGCGGGAGCAAGCTCCCTCGCCACGGGTTCTTCCGCCAACTTTCATTTTGAGGTGTTGCCATGCTTCTGATCGCTTTTCTCGGCGGGGTCCTGACGATCCTCAGCCCTTGCATCCTGCCCGTGGTGCCATTCCTGTTCGCCCGCGCCAATCAATCGCGTGGCTCGGTGCTGCTGACTCTGGCCGGCATGGTGCTGACCTTCGCCCTGGTGTCGAGCCTTGCGGTGGTCAGCAGCGAGTGGGTCATCCGCGCCAGCAGCGTCGGCCGGCAAGTCGCCCTGGTGGTGATGGTGCTGTTTGCCTTGTCGCTGATGTTCAGCCGGGTCGGCACCTGGCTCGCGCGACCGCTGGTCAGCCTGGGCAATCGCCTCGACGCCGGAGCCGGACGGATGGCTGGGCCGCTGGCGTCGCTGCTGATCGGCGTCGCCACGGGGCTGCTCTGGGCGCCGTGCGCCGGGCCGATCCTTGGGGTGATCCTGACCGGGGCGATGCTCCAAGGTGCCAGCGCGCAGACCAGCCTGCTGTTGCTTGCTTACGGCCTGGGTAGCGCCTTGTCGCTGGGTACGCTGATTCTGGCCGGGCGTGGCCTGATCGGTCGGCTGAAACCCTCGCTGCCGATCACCGCGTGGCTGCGTCGGGCGACGGGCGGGCTGGTGTTGCTGGCGGCCGTGGCGATCGGCAGCGGGGCAGATGACCGGTTGTTGGCGGCGACGTCCTCCGAACAGTCCGCCAGCCTGGAAAAAAGCCTGCTGGAGAACGTGCCCAAGGCCATCGATTACGTGGTCAGCAAGGCTGACGCCAGCAGCCTGCCGCCCCTGGATGCTCAGGGCGCGATGCCTTCGCTGGCAGGCGCGGTGCAATGGCTCAACTCGCCACCCCTGAACAGCGAGTCACTGCGGGGCAAAGTGGTGCTGGTGGATTTCTGGACCTACGACTGCATCAACTGCCAGCACACGCTGCCGTACGTGAATGGTTGGGCGAAGAAATACGAGAAGGACGGGTTGGTGGTGATCGGCGTGCATACGCCGGAATACGGCTACGAGAAGATCATCGATAACGTCCGCGAACAGGTGCGCAAGCTCGACATCCATTACCCGGTGGCCATCGACAACCAGTATTCGATCTGGCGCGCCTTCAACAACCAGTACTGGCCGGCCCATTACTTCATCGATGCCAAGGGGCAGGTGCGCTACAGCCACTTTGGCGAAGGGCGTTATGCAGAGCAGGAGCAAGTGATTCAACAACTGCTGCAACAAGCGAAGGCCAGCAACTGACCCGTGGCGAGGGAGCTTGCTCCCGCTGGGCTGCGAAGCGGCCCCCCAGTCTCTGGCTGACGCACCGAGTTGTCTGTGCTTTTTTAGGGCCGCTGCGCGCTGGAGCGCCAGCCCGGCCCAGCGGGAGCAAGCTCCCTCGCCACGGGTTTATATGTGGATTCCAGAACGGAGAACTGCTGTATGACTACTCGTTACTGGGAAAAACGCTTTAAGTTTAATGGCTTATAAGATTTTCATGCAGTTAGTTCTAAGTTACGTCGCCAAGGCCGGGAGCAAAGTGAAAATGCTGGCCCCTTGCTCATTCACACCAAGTCAAACTTCTTTCATTTCAGAATGTTGGACGACAAACCTATGCGCGTTTCTATATGGATCGCGGCGGCCATGTTGCTGACCGCTGTCTCGCTTGAAGCCCAGGCCAGGGCGCTTACCTCGAACCAGCAGTCGGTGTGTCGCTGGGGTTCGGACATTGCGGCGGGCGCCCAGGCGTCGAAGCTGTCCGGTGTCAGCCTGTATGGGGCGCGCAAGAAGCTGCAAGTGCGCAAGTTTGCGCGGCCATGGATGCGCATGACTGCCCTGGGCATTACCGAGCAGACCTACAACAGCGCATCGCGGCTCAAGCCTGCCGCCGTCAAGCAGACCTATTACGAACAATGCGTGCGTCACGCGTTGGCGCGACGCTAGCCCCTCAGCGGCAATCGCCTTTTTTCAAGGTGTAGCTCAGGTGTAGGCCAGCAGTCGACCGCAGAGAATCACCGCGATCCATAGCGCGATCGATACCAGTGCCTGGACACGTGCCAGCCCGGGGGCCTTCTGACCGGTATTCCATTGTTCGACCGAACGGTGAGTTCCGACATGAAACAGCAGGGCGTTGATGCCCGCCGCCGCAATCAGGCTGAGCTTGAGGATAAAGACGTTATTCCCGGCGAAATCCTGCGGGTGCGCGCTGAACATCATCAGCCCGGCCGGTACGATCAGCAGCAGGGCCCCGACGGCCCAGGTCAGCAGGTGCCGGGCGAGGGCGGTCACGGCGATGGCCTTGGACAGGCCGAGGACGCGCAAGTCGAACATCACCACCGCGCCCACCAGCACCGAAAAGCCGATGATGTGCAGCACCTCCACCAGCGGGTACAGCCATAGCTCGTCGCGCATGGCCAATGCCAGCGACGAGTCGGCCAGCCGGTCCATCCAGCCTTGCGCGGCCGGACCCGCGGCCTGCATCAGCGCAACTCGGTGGTCTTGTCATCAATGGTGATGCGCTCGGCGCGCAGTTCATCGGGTTTGTTGCGGTTGGCATAGCCGACCACGGTGGCTGAGTTACCCGCCTTGAGCATGTCCTTGGTCAGCCCGCGGCTTTCCATGCGTGAGGGCGGCGCCAGCACTACGGTCCAGGTCTTGTCGGTGGTTTGCAGGCGCACGGTGCCGTGGGGATGGGAATAACCGGATTGCTTTATCGTGCCTTCCAGCGTCAAGGGGTTGCTGGCGTCGTATTCGCTCCAGCCATGGTGGGCAAACGCCGCCGTGGCGACCAGCAGCGACGATAAACCAATGCAGCGAAGGGTGAGGTTCATGACAAGCTCTCCGGTTCAATTGGGATGATATTCGCTCCAGACCCGCTGCCCGTCGAGTTGGAGCAGCTGTTCCTCGACCTCGCGGAAACGTCGGTCGCAGTCGAGAAAGAATTCATCGAGTTGCGGCGGCTCGACGTGGGTGGCGCTGAGCATGGTATGGACTTGGCCGCGGTGGTGGATCTGGTGCTCGAACAGGTGCAACAGCAACCGGTCGATCCGCTCGCATACCCTGCCGTCGGCGCGCACCAGGTCGATGGAGCGGGCAAGGTCCGTTTCCCGCAGGGTTTCGCAGAAAGCCACCAGCCGGTGGTCGGTCTTGCCCTGGTTTTCCTTGAGCTCAGCGAAAGCCAGGGTCTGGTAGAAATCCCGTTCCTGGCCGTCAACATCGCCTTCCAGGGCAGTCAGGTAATAACGGTCAACCTCAAGGATGTGGCACAGCGTGGCTTGGATGGAGGGGAAAAAACTGGTGCGGTAGGCTTCGTATTCGGCCGTGTTCAGTTGCGCGCAGGCGCCCAGCAGCCGGTGGTTGGCCCATTGGTTGTTCAGGGCCTGGGCCAGGAAATAGTTCATGGAACGCCTCCCGTTCGCGTTGTTGCGCCGGGCGAAAGCGTAGCAAAGACTGGCGGTGGCGACGTGTTGCTGGTCGGTTGGCCCTACGAACAGAGCGCAACCTTTGTGGGAGCGAGCCTGCTCGCGAAGACGGCGGCACATCCAGCACCTTCGAATCAGGCAGACCGCTTTCGCGAGCAGGCTCGCTCCCACAGGGTTTTCATCGGCTGCGGCTTTACAGCCCCACATCCGGCAACGCCGGCCGATTGGCCAGGGCCTTGGCCATGATCTGCTCCACGTACACGCGGTCTTCTTCCGGCAAGGCCAGGCGCGGTGGGCGGGTGAGGGCGCTGCCGCGACCGGCGATGGCTTCGCACAGCTTGATGCATTGGACCAGGTCGGCGCGGGCGTCCAGGTGCAGGATCGGCATCAGCCATTCGTAGATCGGCATGGCTTCGGCGAACCGTCCGGCGCGGGCCAGGCGGAAGATGGTTTCGCCTTCTTTCGGGAACACGTTGGACATGCCCGAGACCCAGCCCTCGGCGCCGACGGCGAGGCTTTCCAGGACCACGTCATCGAGACCGGCAAACAGCACGAAGCGATCACCGACTTCGTTGCGCACATCGATGAAGCGGCGGGTGTCGCCGGAGGAATCCTTGAAACACACCACGTTGTCGCAGTCGGCCAGGGAAATCAGGATGTCCGGGGTGACATCGTTCTTGTAGATCGGCGGGTTGTTGTAGACCATCAGCGGCACGTCGGCATGCCGGGCCACGTAGCGGAAATGTTCGGCGGTCTCGAACGGCTTGGAGCCGTAGACCAGCGCCGGCATCAGCATGACCCCGTCGACACCGACCTTGCGCACTGCGTTGGCGACCTTGGCGGCCTGCACGCTGGTGAACTCGGCCACGCCGCAGATCACCGGCACCCGGCCACGGGAGGCGTCCACCGCCACTTCGGTCACGGCGATTTTTTCCTCGGCGCTCAGGGAGGTGTTTTCCCCCACGGATCCACAGACCACCAGGCCGGAAACGCCATCGCGGATGACGTTGGAAATGACCTGGTGGGTTTTTTCCAGGTTGATGGAAAAGTCGTCGTTGAATTGGGTGGTGACAGCGGGGAATACGCCGCTCCAGTTGATGCGTTTGCTCATGGGTGTCTCCTTTTGGTATTTCGTATACGGGTATATGTGGTTGCTTTTGTGGCGAGAGAGCTTGCTCCCGCTGGGTCGCGAAGCGGCCCCCAGGATCTGACTGACACACCGAGTTGTCAGCCTTCAGGACTGCTTCGCAGTCCAGCGGGAGCAAGCTCCCTCGCCACAAGGGTTCTGGGTGAAGCTGGAAATCATGCCCCGGGCCAGGTATCCGAAAGCCGATAGCCCTGCGGCCACGGATCGCTTGGGTCGAGCAACAACTGGTGGGTACCGGTAATCCACGCCCGTCCGGCGATGCACGGGTAGATCGCCGGGCGTCCGGCCACGTCGGTCAGTGAATCGATCCGGCAATGAAATTCGGAGCCGATGATCGAGCGGCCGATAAACCGCTCGCCCAGTTGCATCAAGCCTTTGGCGTGCAGCACCGCCATGCGCGCCGAGCAGCCGGTGCCAGTGGGAGAGCGGTCGATCTTGCCGGGCTGGATGACGACGGCGTTGGCGCCGGTGGCGATGCCGTTTTCCGTCACAAGGGGTGCGGCGATCTGGCAGAAAGATATGTGCGACCAGTCGGCGTTCAACGGGTGCACGAAGCCCAATTGCTCGTTCGCCGCGCGGGTGATTTTCAGCCCCACGGCCACCAGCTCGGCCGCCTCGTCAGGCCGGATGGCGAAGCCCAGGCGCTGGGCGTCGACGATGACGAAGCTATCGCCGCCGTAGGCCGTGTCCACTTGCAGCGAACCCAGGCCTTCGACTTCGATCCAGGCATCGAGGCGGTCGGCGAACGAGGGCACATTCTTGATCTCGACCCGCTGCACCTTGCCGTCGCGGCAGTCGGCCACGGCTTCGATCAGGCCACCCGGTGCTTCCAGCACCAACCGCGTCTGGGGTTCGCTCATGGGCAGGATGCCGCTGTCCAGCAGCACGGTGGCGACGCACAGCGAGTTGGAGCCGGACATCGGCGGCGTGTCGGCCGGCTCCATGATGATCCAGGCCATTTGCGCCCGCGGGTCCTTGGCCGGCACCAGCAGATTGACGTGGCGAAACACACCGCCCCGGGGTTCGTTGAGGACGAAGTTGCGCAGGGTCTGGTCCTGGGCGATCCAGCGTGACTGTTCCCAAACGGTGGCGCCGGGTGGCGGCGCGACGCCGCCGACGATCACATCGCCGACTTCGCCTTCGGCGTGGCAGCTGACTACATGGATGATTTTTGATGAGCGCATGGATCAGATCCTTGTGTTGTCTGGTCGGGCCTCTTCGCGAGCAGGCTCGCTCCCACAGGGTTCAATGGTGTACACGAGTCCGGGTGGGAGCGAGCCTGCTCGCGAAAGGGCCATTCGCTATTTCACCGATTTCAGAAACGCCGCCGTCTCCGGCTGCTGCGGATTGCCGATCACCTGGTCCGGCGGCCCGATCTCATGAACTCGACCATTACAAAAGAACGCCACCCGGTCGGAGACGTCGCGGGCGAAGCGGATCTCGTGCGTCACCAGCACCATGGTCATGCCGTCCTCGGCGAGCATACGCATGGTGTCCAGCACCTCACCCACCAGTTGCGGGTCCAGCGCCGAGGTGGCTTCGTCGAACAGCATGTAGTCGGGTGACATCGCCAGCGCCCGGGCGATGGCCATGCGTTGTTGCTGGCCGCCGGACAGCTTGCCGGGAAAGGCCTTGAGCTTGTCGCCCAGGCCGACGTGCTCAAGCTGCCGCACCGCCAGCGCCTCGGCGTCCTGTTTGCTCTTGCCCAGTACCTTGCGCGGCGCGAGCATGACGTTTTCCAGCACGGTGAGGTGGGGAAAGGCGTTCCATTGCTGGAAGACAATGCCGATCTTCTGTCGCAAGCGATTGAGGTCGGTGGCGCTGTCGTGGACCTCCACGCCGTCCACGCGGATGCTGCCTTTCTGGATCGGCTCCAGGCCATTGATGCACATCAGCAGGGTCGATTTGCCGGAGCCGGAGCCGCCGATGATCGAGACCACTTCGCCCTTGTCCACCGTCAGGCTGACACCCTTGACCACCTCCAGGTTGCCGAATGATTTGTGCACGTTTTCGATCTCAATCATTTTCCTGCCACCTTCTTTCCAGGCGCGCGCCGAGGCGGGCGACCACCAGGCTCATGACGTAGTAGATGAGGCCCGCGATGCACAGCACCAGCAGGGGTTCTTGAATCCGCGTGACAATGGTCTGCGAGGCGCGGAGCAATTCGACGATGCCGATCCACATCACCAGGGCGGTGTCTTTCATCACCCCCAGCACCAGGTTCAACCAGCCAGGGAAGGCCACCCGCGTGGCGATCGGCAGGACGATGAAGCGCAAGTCCTGCACGTAGCTCAGGCCCAGGGAACGACTGGCCCGCCGGGTGCTCAGCGGCACCGCCAGCACGCCACCGCGGACGATCTCGGTGAAGTACGCGGCGGCGTAGACGCCGAGCACGATGCAACCGACGGCGAAGGCACTGAGGTCCAGGCCGACGATGCTCTTGAGGGAGTTGAACAGCACGAACTGGATCAGCAACGGCACACTGCGAAACACGTCCAATACCCAGGCCAACGGCAGGCTGGCGCGGGGCAGCAACGCCCGTAGCAAACCGAACAGCAACCCGGCGACGGTGCCCAGCAGGATCGACCAGGCGGTCAATTGCACCGTGACCCAGGCACCCTCGAGCAGGTACAGCACGTCATTAACGGTAAGGCTTGTAGAAAACATGACCAGCCCTCAATAACGAAACAGCCGCCAGGACAACAGCCGGGCCAGCCCGACGATCAGCTTGGCGATCAGGTAGTACAGCAGCGCCGCGAGGGCGAAGTATTCGAAGGTGCGGAAGGTCTTGACGTTGTATTCCTGGGTCACGCCGGTGAGGTCGTTGTTCAAGCCGACCACCACGCCCAGGGAGGTCATCAGCACCGCCCAGACCATCTGGTTGGTCAGCGGGTAGAAGACGATGCGCAGCAATTGCGGGACGATGATCATCCGGTAGGCCTGGAACGCGCTCATGCCCAGGGAGCGGGCGGCGCGCATCTGCGTGCCCGGCACCGCCTTGAGTCCGCCGCGAAAGTTCTCGGCCAGATAGCCGGCGTTGTTGAAGGTGATACCGGCCAGCAAGGCGAACCATGAGCTGACGTGCAGGCCGAGGGAGCCGAGACCGAAGTAGAGGATGTAGATCTGGAACAGCGACGGCGTGTTGCGGGCGATCGATACCCAGCCGTTGCCGACGCCGCGCAACAATGGATGGCGGGCCTGGCGCATCACCGTCAGGAGCAGGGCGATCAGCACGCCGAAAATCATCGACAGCACGGCCGTTTCGAAGGTCACCCAGGCGCCGGCGAGCATATCGGGCAGCGCGCGCAGGGCCGGGCGCCATTGGAAGCTGTAGTCAAACATGGCTCGGGTTTCCCTTGCGTGCGATAGGTTGCAACCACTGCGGCGGCTGGCCGCTGGCCGTGGCGGTACAGGCGGCCTCGACGCAATCCCCGAGGCTGGCGAAGTGCACGCTGCGCCCCACCAGGCCGGGTGCGTAGTGGGCGTATTTGCCGGAATTGGTCATCAGGGTCGTGGCGGCCGGAGGGATCACCGGTTCACCCAGCATGCACCAGCAGGTGTCGGTGACCAGCGTCGCGCCGAAAGCCTCGATGGGCTCCAGGTAACCGGCCTGGCGAGCCTGCTCCAGCACGGCGCGACCGCAGGTGATCGCCACTGCCACGTCGGGGTGCCTGGTTCGTCCCGCACAAATGTTCGCCAGGGTGGCGAATTCGCTCAGGGAGAAGTGCGGGTTACCCAGGGAAACCACATCCACATGGCTGTGCCGGGCGCTGTTGAGTTCGCGCCAACTGGCGAGCAGTCCCGTCGCGTCCACGGTTTTCACCGATAACACGGCGTCGTGATCCAGGACCTGGGCCGGGTCCATGGCCTCCGGCGTCACCCCGGCGATGTGGAACAACGGCGCCGCGCTGGTGGTGGCGAACGCGGCGCCGAAGGCTTTCAGGTCGTCCAGGGTCGGCGCGGAGTCTTCCAGCCCTCGGATCAGCGGGATACGCCGCCCCGTGAGGCCGCCAACGTGATAGCCGAGCAGCGGATAGAAGCTGTCGTCTGCTGATTCGATCCTTGGCACCTCGACGATCAGGGCGGCCTTGCGCTGGTCGTCGAGATGACAACCGGCCAGCGGCGCGCGGCCACACAAGGCAATGCAGATATCGAGGAAGTCCGGGTATTTCTGCGTCCGCGCACCGAGCACGCTGTTGGCGTAGACCACCGCGTTGGACTCGGCCCAGACGATTTGTTCACCCGCCGTCGGCGCGGTGTCGAGCAGGTAGGGCGCGCAAGTGAAGCTCAATTGCGCGCCCATCGCCATGTAGGCGTCGCCCAAGGCACTGGCCGGCTCGCCCAGGGCCGGATCGACGCCGAGCTCACGCCAGCGGCGCTGGTCCACGGAAATCGAATTGAGGGTGGTGGGCACGCATACCTTTGCGCCCCACTGCACCAGTTGTTCGGCAAAACGCAGGCTGGCCGGGCCGGTATAAATGCAGCCGTCGATGTGGGCCTGGGTGATGTCCAGCAATTGTTCGGCGCCCTGGATGTCGGCCATGCGCAAGACGATTTGCATCGCCACCTGGGCAGCCTTGCCATGGACCCCGTCAAGCAGCGCCTGGTCCCGTTCGTTCAAACGGACAGTGGAGGGCTGGAACGGCTGCGCGCAAGTATTTTCCCCACGCCATTGGTCGTTGGGCCGACGCCCGGACAAGGTCAGGCGGTTGCCCTCGACACGCCCGAAGCCCTGGCCGCGCAAAGCGCTGAATGCTTCGCTGCCGATGCACAGCACCGGCAGGGAGCGCCGGAAAACCACCTCGGCGACAAGCACGCCCAGGGTCAGGATTTCATCGGCTTCGGCCAGCACCAGTGCCGCCGGTGCATGGCCGTTGCTGATCAGTTCCATCAACACGCTGCTGCCGGTGCAAGAGCCACGCCCGCTGGGAATCGCCAGCACGCGCCCGGCCAGGCGCTCGCCACTGAGCGGGTGGTGTCGGTCGATGACTTCGCCCGTGGCCGGATCAACCCCGCCCCAAAAGCTCAGGCCGACATCGGCGAACAACAGGCTGCCCTCGGCGGCACCCTCGACCAGGCTGCGGCCCTGCAGGCGGATAGGCGTGCTCGGCATGCCGCGATCCTCAGTAATAAACCTGCGGCACGGTCAGGTTGGCCGGCGGTATGTCGCTGCCGACCCACTTCACGAAGAGCTCCTTGTAGCGGCCGGTCCGCACCTGCTGGTTGACGAACAGGTTGAGGTAATTGAGCAGGCCGTATTCGTTGCGTTTGGCGCCGAGGGATACGTAGTCGATGACGTAAGGCGCGTCTCCCG
Organism: Pseudomonas sp. R1-15; assembly: GCF_051132085.1. Taxonomy (NCBI): domain Bacteria; kingdom Pseudomonadati; phylum Pseudomonadota; class Gammaproteobacteria; order Pseudomonadales; family Pseudomonadaceae; genus Pseudomonas; species Pseudomonas sp. R1-15. The sequence goes on from NZ_CP071660.1 coordinate 2,816,383, forward strand.
CGATCTTCAGGCCCTTGTACTTGCCCGACTTGATGGTCGCGGCAGCGACGGTGTTGGTCACCACGGTGGCATCGATGTGGCCCTGGGCGACGGCCAGCAGTGTGTCGTTCTGCGATTGATAGGCGCGGAAACTGCCGCTGCCCCAGTTCTTCTGGTCTTTCTCCAGGGCAATGGCTTCATAGGTGCTGCTGGTGTTGCCGAGCTTCTTGCCCTTGAGGTCGGCGTAGCCGTTGATGCCGGTGTCGTCGCGGGTCAGCACGACCATCTGGAAAGCGAAGTAGGGCACGGTCAGGCCGACGGTCTTGGCCCGCTCCAGGGTGTCGGAAGTGGAGGCGACGATGACATCGGCGCGGCCCGAGAGCAGCGCGGGGATTCGGTCGGAGAATGGCGTTTCCACAACCTCCGCGTCGACGCCGAGAACCTTCGCCAGATCGTGGCAATAGTCCACGTCGAATCCTGCCGGTTTATTGCTTTCATCACGAAAGCCCATCGGAGGGAAGTCCAGTGTCACGGCGCAACGCAGTTTCCCCGAGCCGATGATGTCGTCGAGTTTGTCGGCGTGGGCGGGAAGGATGAGCAGGGGAAACAGGGCCACGCCGAGGGCTACGGCCAATGCAGGGTTTTTCATAAATGCCTCGCTGTCGAATAAGTGCTGGGAAATATCGTATTGAGGATTTCGTATACGATATTAAATAAGCAATCGACGTGCCTGTTTTTGTTTTTCCGATAAATCGTCGGTAAGCGCTTGATATACCGAGGGTTTCCGATGCTGCTAGCTGACGTTGGCGAGCAGGCGCGTCAGGTGCGGTGTTACAGATCGGAGCAGTGGTACTCGCGCACGCCCGATAAAGGAACAGCAATCAGCGCTGGTTTTCCCGATATTGGCTGGGAGACAGGCTGGTCAGGGCGCGGAACTGGCGACTGAACGCACTGTGATCGGTGTAGCCGCAGCGCAGGGCGATCTCGGTGATGGGCAAGTCCTGCTCCAGCAGCAAGCGCGAGGCTTCTTCCAGGCGCGCCTTGTGAATCATCTGCCGGGGCGTGAGCTGGAAGATGCGCTTGCAGTGTCGCTCCAGTTGCGCCACCGACAACCCGGCGATGGCGGTCAGCTCGGCCAGGCTGATGGTACGGGCGAAGTGGCGCTTGATGTGAGCATCCACCGCCGCCAGCTTCTGGAACGCCGGATGGCTCGATTGTGGCAGTTGCAGGTCACGGGAGATTCCGGCCAGGCCGACGATCCGGCCAGTGAGGTCGTGCAGGGCCAGTTTGTGGGTGAGGCACCACACTGGCTGGTTGCCGTAATACAGGTGCAGTTCGAGTTGGTCGGCCAGTTCTCTTCCGCTGGCGAGCACTCGGCGGTCCTGTTCGGTGTACAGCGGGCCGAAGCGTTCCGGGAATACCTGTTCGGCGGTGAGGCCGAGCAGGTCGTTGCGCTCTTTGAAACCGCAGCGTCGGGCCAGGGTCTGGTTGACGAAGGCATAACGGGCCTGGTTGTCCTTGATGAAGAACACTGTGTCGGTGAGGGTGTCGAGCAGCGGCGCGATGGGTTGCAGGCTCTGGAGCAGGGTGTCGAGGTCGCAGGGGGGCAGGGAGGCGAGTGAGGGGTACATGGGCGGTGTCGTTTTTTTGTGAGGCAGGGAGTGTCGGATGGAAGTGATGCGATTGTCACGTGCTCCGTCGTCGGTCTGGCTTTATCTGTCTCGGGCTGTCTATTGGTGTATATCCGTTGCTGTGGTAACGGCCACTTAGGGTTCCGCCCTTACGGCGGGTCACTTTTGGAAGAGCGCCAAAAGTAACCAAAAGCGCTTTGCCCCACCACTCGGTGCCTCGCCTAGGCTCGGCATGCCCTCACTCCGGCATTGCTCCGTGGGCCGCCGCGAAGGGCCATCCATGGCCCAGCGCGGCTAACCCGGCATCCATGCCGGGTTGCCCACTGCGCAATGCCTGCGTTCGGCCAGCGTGGTTAATGGGGCGCTGCGATCAAAGTCAAAAGCAGAGCAAGAGCAAGAGCAAGAGCAAGAGCAAGAGCAAGAGCAAGAGCAAGAGCAAGAGCCGGGCACATACTGGCATCACGCGACTGTCCTACCGCCTTCGCGAGCAGGCTCGCTCCCACATTGGATTTCGGCAAACGCAGATTTCATGGCATACAGAGAACCCCTGTGGGAGCGAGCCTGCTCGCGAAGAGGCCAGCCCATCCAACATCTTCATTGGCTGGCAGTCCGCCATCGCGAGCAAGCTCGCTCCCACAGGGAAACGCGAACCAACCGAAACCAGGTCGGCTACTAGGCCGCCTCGCGGCGGCCCACGGAGCAAGGTCTGCCTTCAGTCATTTGGATCCAAAGAACCTTCGGTCCATTGCTTTGAACTCAGCCACGGCGATCCCTTCTAGATGCACCTCAATCAAGCCGAGGAACCCCCTGCGCAATGCCCAGAATCCTGACTTACCCTACGCCCGAAGAAGATCTGACCGAGCACAATGCCAAGCTGTTTGGCTCACCCAAGGAGCGGCTGGATTTCTACCGGCGGGAAATCCAGTACGAAACCAGTATTCTCGCCAATCGAACCGACGCGTATCTGGCCGCACAGTCTTTCCTGGTGATTGCCTTCGCGTCGTGCATGGCCAACCTGAATCCGGAGTGGGGCAAGCTCTTCACGCTGATCGTGCCGCCATTTCTGGCGCTGCTCGGTTTCCTGAGTTCGCTCAACGCCTGGCCGGGGATTCGGGCTGCCTACGAGATCATCGACCATTGGCATTTCAAACAAAGCGAACTGCTGCGCAGTGAACCGTTGATGGGCCTGGCCTACGATGATTCGCCGCTGTTCAGCGAGCGCGAGTCGACCCACAAGGGCTATCGCAAGTCGCTGCTGTTTTCGGTGCGCACACCGTGGATCTTCGCGGCGTTCTGGGTGTTGCTGGGGGTGTATTCGGTGTTCATCCAAGTGACCGATCCGGGTGGCTGACTGTCACTTTTTTCGGCGCTCATACCACGCCAGTGCGGGTTGGGTACTCACTCCGTGCACCAGGATACTCAGCGCCACCACCGACAGTGTGAGGTCAATGCACAGCTGCCCCACTTCAGGCTGCAGGTGATGGTTCAAGGCGTAGAACAGGTAAAACAGGCTGCCGATGCCGCGTATGCCGAACCAGCCGATCAATAACCGTTGCGGCCCATCCAGCAATCTCCCCCAAGGCATCGCCAACACGCTCAACGGCCGGATCACCGCGAACAGCAAGGCACCGATGGCCAAGGCCCGCCAATCCCAGTGATGGGCAAGGACCACGCCGAGCAGTGTGACCAGGAACACTTCCATGGAGCGCTCCACCAGGCTGCCGAACGCCAGCATGTCGCTCATCATCACCCCGGCCGCCACCTGGCCGTCGTCCAGGGCCTGGGTGTCGCCGTGCACGGCCTGCTCCGGTTCTACCGCTTCATGGCCCACCAGCGGTTGCACCAGATGCTCGGCCGGCGGCGCGTTTTCATCGGTAGACTCGACTTCCGCCTGACGCAATCCCAGGCCGGCGGCGAACACCGAAAGAAAGCCATAAGCCTGCACCGACTCCGCCGCCACGTAGGCCAGGGCGATCAGGGCCAGGGCCAGGTAATCGTTTGGCGACAGGGTACTGTCGGCGTTCCTGATGCGCATCGACAAGGTCAGCCGGCCGATGCCACGCCCCAGCCAGTAACCGATCAACAGCCCCGCCGGTACGGCCCACAAGACGTTGCGCAAGGCCCACTCGCCGAGGAATCCGCTGCCGTCTTCCTGCAGCATGAGCAAGCCAAGGATGACAAAGGGAAATGCAGTGCCGTCGTTCAGCCCGGCTTCCCCGGACAGGCCGAACCGCACGCGATCATCGTCGCGGGCATCATTGACCTGCACCAGTGCCGCCAGCACCGGGTCGGTGGGTGCGAGCATCGCGCCGATCAACATGGACACGCCCCATCCGAGGCCAAACAGGTAGTGCAAGGTCAGGCACAGGCCGGCGATGGTCAGGATCATCACCGGACCGGCCAGCCCGTAGGCCACGCGCCAGCTGCGGTTCTTCAGTGGGAGGCGCAGCTTGAGGCCGCTGACGAACAGCGAGAACACCACGGCGACTTCGGTCAGGTGCTCCATCCAGACGGACGAATCGTCGACCCCCAGCCGCAGCAGTCCCAGCCCCGCCGGGCCAATGGCGACGCCCAGCACCAGGCACACGGCCGAGGTGGTGACCGGCATCCAGCGCAGGTAGGACGACGTCAGGGCCAGGGTCAGCAAAACGGCACCGAGCACCGCTACCCACACTGTGAAGATCATCGTTGCTCCTTGGATTGTGACCACTCATTTCCTTGTGGCGAGGGAGCTTGCTCCCGCTGGCCGCGCAGCGGCCTTTCTTTGGGGGCCGCTGCGCACTGGAGCGCCAGCCCGACCCAGCGGGAGCAAGCTCCCTCGCCACGAAAAACCGCCTTGCCTAGCGTTCGAGGGTGTTAGCGAAGCGAGGGTTCCCCGGCATATCGGCAGGCTCCCGTTTATCCGGGCGCTTTTCGATCCAGGGGAATTTTTTCCCGTGCGCGAGGCTCTGCAATGGAAGAGACGTGCTGATCGAGCGTCCCGTCGAGAAACCCAAGAGGCCTTTATGACTGCGCTGACATCCCTCCAATCCAGGCCTGCCACCGCGCAGCCATTCACCACTGCGGGCAACGTTCGTCAATGCTACGAGCGGCTGCTGCAGGGCCCCGACGACAGCGACAAGCAAGCCGATGCCCAAGCCTTTCTCCAGCCTTTGCTGGAGCAGGCCGCGGCGTTGCCCCAGGAGATGCCCGACGATCCGGCGGCGCTGCTTGCCTGGGTAGAACAGCACAGCGCCGGCGTGGCCCGGCAGTACGCCGACTACCTGGAACGACGCAAGAGTGGCGGTCGTCGGGAGTTCTTCCACAGCAAGGCCCAGGCGTTGTACTTCCTGCAGGCCGTGGCGCCGACCAAACTGGTGGATGGCGCCTGGTTGTACGGCGTGCTCAGGCATTGGCATGACCACCGTTTCGAAGGGCTGCTGTGTACCTATCTGGAAGAGCTCGGCGATGGTGTGCCGGCCCAGAACCATGTGGTGCTCTACCGCAAGCTGCTGGCTGAACATGGCCTGTCGGACATGCCCGACATCCACGATGACCGCTATCTGCAAGGTGCGGTGCAACTGGCTTTGGGTTATGCCGGCGACGAGTATCTGCCCGAGGTCATCGGCTACAACCTTGGCTACGAACAACTGCCACTGCATTTGCTGATCAGTGCGTACGAGCTGAGCGAACTCGACATCGACCCGTATTACTTCACTCTCCATGTGACCATCGACAACGCCAGCACCGGCCATGCCCACAAGGCTGTGCAGTCGCTGCTGCAACTGATGCCGATGGAGGCGGATCGCGAATCCTTCTGGCGTCGGGTCACCCTGGGCTATCGCCTCAACGACCTGGGGCAGGGCAGCCGGGCGGTCATCGAGTCGTTTGACCTGGAACGCGAGGTCCTCGACATGCTCGAGCGCAAGCGCCCGTTTGGCCAACACATGCATTCCGATTACTGCAAATTCGAAGGCAAGACCGTCAACCAATGGCTGGCGGAGCCGGGGCAGCTGGAAGGTTTCCTCAAGGCCATGCAAGGCAAAGGCTGGATCCGGCGCCACGAAGATCCGCAGAACAGCCGCTTCTGGACTCTGATCGAAGGCGCTGGCGCGGCGATGTTCGGGGTCTTCAGCCCTTACGAAAAGCAGCTGTTGCACGATTGGATCGCCGGTGACTGGTTGGAGGGGCGCGGTCGCTCCGGCGCCCGCCGCAGCCTTGGCGCGGCGCAGGATACCCAGGCACCGACGCAGGATCCGGACGTGCAGAACCTGCAGCAATTACTGCGGGGCAAGGCGCCCGATGCGCAGATGCAGATCCTCATGCCCTGGCTTTCGCCGCGCGCCCATAGCCATCCGGCCGGGCTGCTGGCGACCCGCCGGTTCATCGAACTCAAATCCGCCCTTCGTTAGGAGCCCTGCATGAATCAGGAAGATCGCCTGTCCGAACCCGACCTGGCGCTGCTGCAACTGGGTCGCCGCCTGCACGCCGACGGCTACCGTTTCATCACCCCGACACCGTTGACCCATGAACGGGTCAATCAGCGGCCCGGCAACGAGCGCTCGAAGACCCTGCGGGACGTTTTCGGCTGGTCGCGGCCGTTCGCGCCTGGGCTGATTTCCGCCGATGAGCAGCGTCAGTTGCAGGAGGCGCAGGTGCTGGAGGAACGTGACGGCCTGTTGTACAGCCGCGTGCGCTGGTCGAGCCTGGACGGCATGCTGTTCGCCCATTCGCAATTTCCCACCCAGGCCAATGACGCAGTATTTTTCGGCCCGGACAGCTATCGGTTCGCCCATCTGATCCATACCCACCTGCAACAGAACTTCACCGCGGTGCATCGGGCCGTGGACATCGGCTGCGGTGCCGGTGTTGGGGCCATGGTGATTGCCCGCGCCCGGCGCGAGGCCGAGGTTCTGGCCGTGGACATCAATCCCCTGGCCCTGCGCCTGTGCGCGGTCAACGCCGCGCTGGCCGAGGTCGCCAACGTCGAGGTCGCCCACAGTGATGTTCTCGGGGAAGTCGAGGGCAGCTTTGACCTGATCGTTGCCAACCCACCGTACATGGCCGACCCGGCCGAGCGTGCCTATCGCCATGGGGGTGGCGCGCTGGGCGCCGGCCTGTCGCTGCGTATCGTCGAGCAGGCGTTGCCCCGGCTTACGCCTGGTGGCTCGCTGGTGCTCTACACCGGCGTGGCGATGGTCGACGGTCGCGATCCGTTCCTGGAGTCGCTTGGCCCTTGGCGCGATTCGGCGCAGTACGCCTGGACTTACCGGGAACTGGACCCGGATGTCTTCGGCGAGGAATTGCTGACCCCGGGTTATCAGGACGTGGAACGGATCGCCGTGGTGGCGTTGGTTGTCACCCGCACGGGTGCGGGTATCGGAGGGAACATCGATGAACAGGCGTCTGAAGTTCGGCATTGAAGAGGAATATTTCGTCACCGACCTGCAAACCCGGCACATGCCCGACCAGCCGCCCGCGGCGGCGATTGCGGCATGCCGGGAGGAGCTGGGTGAGCATTTCGCCCACGAGATGTTCCTGAGCCAGGTGGAGATGGCTTCGCCCATCTTCGAGAACCTGGCGGAGGCCGCCGATTACCTGGCCCAGGTGCGTAGCGGCCTGACGCGGCGCCTGGCACCCCACGGCCTGGGATTGTTGAGCGCGGGCTCACATCCGATGACCACGGTCGGCTTGCAGCCCACCGACGAGCTGCATTTCCAGCAATTGTTCGACGACTACCAGCGAGTGGCGCGCCGCAGCGTGTTATCGGGCTTGCATGTACACGTGGAAGTACCGGGCGATCAGGACCGGGTCAAGGTCATGAACGAAGTGTTGCCGTGGCTGCCGATGTTGTTGGCGCTGAGTGCGTCTTCGCCGTTCTGGAACGGCGGCTACAGCGGCTTCAGCAGTTATCGCCAGGTGGCCTGCGATGAATGGCCGCGGATGGGCGTGCCGGAGTTCTTCGCCGACGAGGCCGCGTTCAACGGCTACGTCGACATGCTCACGCGCACCGGCTCCATTCGCCAGCCCAGCGATTGCTGGTGGGTGCTCAGGCCGTCGTCGCGTTACCCGACGCTGGAGCTGCGTATCTGCGATGCCTGCCCGCGGATCGACGACGTTCTGTGCCTGGTTTCGCTGTTTCGCCTGATGGTTGCCCATGCCTGCGCCCAGCCCAAGCCTGGGGCCAATTACAGCCTGATGTCGCAGTGGATCCTCAAGGAAAACCGCTACCGGGCCAAGCGCCACGGCATCCTGGCGGAGTTCATCATCGAGGGGCAGGAACAACCCATGCTCATTGGCGAATGGCTGAACCTGGCCGAGCAGACCTTCGCCGACACCGCCACAGCGCTGGGTGTACAGGACGTGTTCAAGCAGGCCCGCCGGATCGTCCAGGAGGGCACCAGTGCTGATCGCCAGGTCGTACTGTATGAACAAGGCTTGCTGCTGGGGGACTCCATCGAACAGGCCTTGAGTCGGGTCGTTGATCAGTTGCTGTCGGAAACCGCCGGGATGCCCGTGGCCGATCCGACCCTTGCGCAAGTTGCAGGTGGCCCATGACCAGCAAAACCCTTGAAGACTACAACCGCATGCGCGACTTCGCCGCCACCCCGGAACCGGCGGCGAAACGCTCGCGCAAAGCGGCGAAAACCGCCCATGCCTTGCAGTACTGCATCCAGAAGCACGATGCCACGCGGTTGCACTATGACTTTCGCCTGGAGCTGGACGGCGCGCTCAAGAGCTGGGCAGTGCCCAAGGGCCCGTCCCTGGATCCGAAGGTCAAGCGCCTGGCCGTGCATGTCGAAGACCATCCGCTCGATTACGCGACCTTCGAGGGCAGCATTCCCGAAGGGCATTACGGCGCCGGCGATGTCATTGTCTGGGACCGGGGCGTGTGGATTCCCCAGGGCGACGTACACGAAGCCTATGAGAAGGGCCGGCTCAAGTTCGAACTGCGCGGAGAGAAACTCGCCGGCGTGTGGAACCTGGTGCGCACCCATATGCCCGGTAAACAGGAGCAATGGTTCCTGATCAAGCACCAGGACGACGCGGCCCGTCCGGAAAGCGAGTATGACGTGGTCCAGGCCGAGCCGGACAGCGTGCTCAGCGACCGCACGATCGTGCCCAAGCGTCGAGGCAAGGCCGCTGCCGCCAAAGCGGTAAAACAACCGGAAAAAGCCGCGCCGCCGAAGTCGTCGAGAAAAACCGCGAAGACCACCCTCAGCGGCGCCGTTGCCGGCCCGATTCCCGAGACCCTCAAGCCGGAACTGGCAACGCTGGTGGACAGCGCGCCCGATGGCGACTGGCTCTACGAAATCAAGTTCGACGGCTACCGGGTCATGGCGCGTATCGACGACGGCGATGTGCGCTTGATCACCCGCAACGGCCATGACTGGACCCACAAACTGCCGAAACAGGCCGAGGCCCTGGCTGCGCTGGGGCTGGAATCGGCCTGGCTCGACGGCGAGATGGTCGTTGCCAACGAGCAAGGCGTACCGGATTTCCAGGCCCTGCAAAACGCCTTTGATGTCGGCAGCAGTGGCAAGATCGCCTATTACCTGTTCGATTTGCCCTACCTCAACGGCATGGATCTGCGCAAAGTGCCGGTGGAGGAGCGTCGGGCCGCGCTGGCAGCGGTGCTTGAAGCGAATGAAGATCCGTTGCTGCGTTTTTCCGACGCCTTCGAGGAAACCCCCGAAGCACTGCTCAACAGCGCTTGCCAGATGCGCATGGAAGGATTGATCGGCAAACGCCAGGGCAGCGCCTATGTGTCCCGGCGCAGCAGCGACTGGATCAAGCTCAAATGCAAGAATCGCCAGGAGTTTGTCGTGGTCGGCTTCAGCGAGCCCAAGGGCTCGCGCAGCGCGTTCGGTGCCTTGTTGCTGGGCCTGCATGACGTAGACAGCGGTGAGCTGCGGTATGCCGGCAAGGTCGGCACCGGTTTCAACGAGACGACGCTCAAAAGCATCTACCAGCAGCTGTTGCCCCTGGAAACGAAAAAAGCCGCCGTGGTCAACCCCCCCACTGGTTACGAGGCCAAGGGCGTGCACTGGCTCAAGCCGGAATTACTGGCCGAGGTGGCATTTGCTGAAATGACCAAGGAAGGTTCGGTACGCCACGCGGTGTTCCATGGCTTGCGCAACGACAAGCCGGCCAAGGCGATTACCCAGGAACTGCCGAAACCGATAGAGAAGCCCGCCAGGAAAAAAACCGCCGCCAAGGAGGAGCCGGCACCGGCCAAGCCCAAGACGAAAGCCAAGGCCAAGACCACCCAGGCACCGACTCTGGACGGCAAGGTGCGCATTACCCACCCGGACCGGATCATCGATGCCAGCAGTGGCACGACCAAGATGCAACTGGCCGAATACTACGCCAGCGTTGCCGAGTTCATCCTGCCGGAACTGGCCGACCGTCCGGTGGCGCTGGTGCGCGCGCCGGATGGCATCGCCGGCGAGCTGTTCTTCCAGAAGAACCCCGAGCGCCTGGCGATTCCCGGCATCACCAGCCTGGACAAGGACCTGACCGGGCAACCGGTGATGATCATCAACAACGCCGAAGCGCTCATCGGTGCGGTGCAGATGAGTACCGTGGAGCTGCACACCTGGAACGCCACTTCGGTAGACCTGGACAAGCCCGACCGTTTTGTCCTCGACCTTGACCCGGACCCGGCGCTGCCGTGGAAAAGCATGGTGGAAGCCACCCAACTGACCTTGTCGGTGCTGGATGAACTGGGCCTGAAGGCGTTTCTCAAGACCAGCGGCGGCAAGGGTATCCACGTGGTGGTGCCGCTGACCCGCAAGTTGGGCTGGGACGAGGTCAAGGGCTTCAGCCACGCCATTGTCAGCCACATGGCCAAGCTGTTGCCCGATCGCTTCTCGGCGGTATCGGGACCGAAAAACCGGGTGGGGCGGATTTTCATCGATTACCTGCGCAACGGCCTGGGCGCCACGACCATTTGTGCCTATGCCGCCCGCACCCGTGAAGGGCTGCCGGTGTCGGTGCCGATTTATCGCGAAGAAGTGGCCGAGCTCAAGGGCGCCAACCTGTGGAACGTGCACAACGTGCATGAGCGGCTGGCCGAGGTGGGGCATGCGCCTTGGGCGGACCTGAAGAAAACCCGCCAGGGCATCACGGCCGAGATGCGTCGGCGGATTGGGATGAAGACCACCGCCAAGTAGCTGAAGGCGGACTCATTATCTGGAGCTGGACTGCCTTCGTGGCGAGGGAGCTTGCTCCCGCTGGGCCGGGCTGGCGCTCCAGTGCGCAGCAGCCCTGAGCTTTTTGCGGTCGCTGCGCAACCGAGCGGGAGCAAGCTCCCTCGCCACAAAAGCAGTTGCCACTGGAGAGCGCCTCTAGCCACAAAAAGGCCATTTCCACTAGAGGCACCTCTGATACAAAAGGGATTATCCAGCTGGAAGGCCCAACCCTGGCCAGCCGCCTCTCTAATAAACCCGCGCCCGCCGCAATTGCTCGATCGCTTCGATCAACTCGTCATAGGACACCGGTTTGCCGATGTGCTGGTCAAAACCCGACTGCTGCGACTTGTGCATGTCGACAGACGCACCGTACCCGGTCAGGGCGATGGCCGGGATGTTTTTGATGTGGGGCAACTCGCGCAACGCCTGCATCAGTTCATGGCCATTCATCACCGGCATGCCCAGGTCCGAGATCACCACGTCGTAACGGGCGTCCCGGGCCGCTTCCAGCGCTTGCAACGGTTGATCGAACGCAACGACGTTGGCGTCCTCCATTTCCAGCAGCAGCTTGAGGGTATCGAGCACGTCGGGGGAATCGTCCACCAACAGCACCGTCAAGCCGCTCAGGCGTCCGGATTGCTCTTCGCAGGCTTGCGGCTTGGGCGCCAGTTCGGCGTTGCTCAAGGGCAGGCGAATGGTGAATGTGCAGCCTTTGCCCAGCCCTTCGGACTTGACCTCGACGCTGCCGCCGTGGGCTTCGGTCAACTGCCGTACTAGCGACAGGCCGATTCCCAGCCCTTCGCGCTGATGGGTCGCGTGCTGGGTCTCGGCCTGGCCGAACAAGTCGAACACTTCGCTCAAGTGTTCCGCGGCAATACCGACGCCTGAATCCTTGACGTCCAGGCGAACCATGCGCCCGTCCTGGCTGGCGATCAACTGCACGCGGCCGCCGTTCGGGGTGAATTTCAGCGCGTTGTTCACCAGGTTCCAGATGATCTGCTCCAGTCGGGTCGGATCGGCGTTGACAATCAGCTCGCTGCCGGGCCCTTCGGGCAGTTCCAAGGTGACCTTGTTGGGATGGTTGTCGTTGATCACCACGGTGTAGATGTCTTGCAGCACGCGACCCAGATCGACCGCCAGGCGCTTGAGCTTTAGCTTGCCGGTGCGTACCCGGGCTACGTCCAGCAGGTCGTCGATGATACGCGCCTGGCTGGTAACAGCGTCGCAGATGGTGTTGACCGCCCTGGCAGCCGCGGTGACGGTCTTGGTCACCGGCAGGCGGCGCAGCAACTCGGCATTGAGCTGGATCAGGTTCAACGGGTGCTTGAGCTCGTGGGACATGACCGCGAAGAACTCATCCTTCAAGTGGCTGTTGTTCTGGGTTTCCATGAGCCGTTGGGTCTGTTCTTCGTGCAGGCGCTTATGCCCGGTGAGATCACGGGCAATCTTCACGTAGCCCTGCAAGTAGTCGCCACTGAGCAGCGTGACCTCGCCGCTGCAGAAGAAGCGGCTGCCGTCCTTGCGTTGATGCCAGCGCTCGTCTTCGCAACGGCCTTTGGCACGAGCGGTGCTCAGTTCGGTTTCAGGAGCGCCGTAGCTACGGTCTTCCGGGGTAAAGAGGAAGTCGTAATAAGCGCCTTCGGCTTCGGCCTTGGTATGGCCGAAAATCAGCTGCGCGCCGGTGTTCCAACTGGTGATCACGCCATGTTCGTCGAGCAGGATGATCGCGTAGTCACGGGTGCTTTCGGCCACCAGGCGCATGCGCTCTTCGCCCAGGCGCAACTCTTCTTCAGCGGCACGGCGCTTGGTGATGTCGATAAAGGTCAACACTGTGCCGTCGATGTGGTCTTCGCTGGAGCGATAGGGCAGCAGGCGGGCGATGTACCAGCGGTCATCCTTGCTGCTGACTTCGCGCTCGATCATGTTCAGCGACTCGAACACCTGGGTGGCGTCCGCAGCCATCTCCACATAGTCCAGGCGGTGAGTGATGTCGAGCAGTGAACGGCCGGTGTCCACCGGGAGCATGCTGAAGATTTCCGTGGCCCGCGGGGTGAACCATTTGATGCGCATGCTGCGGTCGACGAATACCGTGGCGATGTCGGTGGAGGCGATCAGGTTGGTGAGGTAGTCGTTGATCTTGTCGGTTTCCTCGACCTTGGTCTTGAGCTCGTAGTTGACCGTCAGCAACTCTTCGTTGATCGATTGCAGCTCTTCCTTGCTGGTTTCCAGCTCCTCGGTGGCCGAGCGCAGTTCCTCGTTGATGGCCTGCATTTCTTCATTGGAGGCCTTGAGCTCCTCGCTGGAGACCTCGGCCTGCTCGATGGTGTCCTGCAGGTGCGACTTGGTCCGCTGCAGCTCCCGCTCCAGATTGGCCAGCACCTGGTTTTCGGTCTGGCTGGTGATGGCGGTAACCTGCTGGCTGGGGTCGACTTCCTCCTCCTCGAACACGACAAGGACAAACTCGCCATCGGATTCGTCGTCGCGATACGGCTGGACCAGCAGGTCCACCAGGAAGCGCTTGCCATCGCGCTCCATATTGACCTGGCGGGACTTGACCGGCTGGCCGTTCTGGTTCACCTGGAACAAGGCGGTGCGGATTTCCAGGCGCAGCTGCGGGTTGATCAGCGTCAGCAGGTTACGCGACATCTCGCCGCCAACGTGGCGCAGATAGCGGCCGGCGGTTTCGATCATGTGCAGGATGTCGCCATTGCTGTCGACAATTATGCTCGGTGGCGCGGCCCGTTCGATGGCACGCAAGTGGATATCGGCAAACGACACCTTGCGCGGCGCGATGATTTGCGGCGCGGCCAGGGACGAGGTGCTGCGCACGTAACCGCCACGGGGCATGGTCGGGGTTCGGCGGCTGGCGGCAGTGCCATATTTGGCGCGGAAGATCCGGTTGCGCTTGTCCACCGGGCTGAACAGCTCGCTGCAGGCATCGGCCGACTCCGACGAACCGAGGAACAGGTAGCCTCCCGGGCGCAGGGCAAAGTGGAACATCTGCAGGATTTCCCGCTGCACCTCGCGGTCGAGGTAGATCAGCAGGTTGCGGCAGACGATCAGGTCGATCTGCGAGAAGGGCGGGTCCGACAGCAGGCTGTGTTTGGCAAACAGCACGCGCTCGCGGATTTCCTTGCGCACACGGTACGTCGTGCTTTCCTTCAGGAAATATTGGCGCAGGCGAGTGGGCGGCACGTCGGTAATGATCGCTTCCGGGTAGGCGCCGCCGCGCCCCACGGTAATGGCGCGTTCGTCGATGTCGGTGGCGAATATCTGCAGCTTGGCGTTGCTCGAATCGTGCTGTAACTGATCGCTGAGCAACATGGCCAGGGTATAGGCCTCTTCGCCGGTGGAGCAGCCGGCCGACCAGACCCTGATTTCCTCAGGCGGCACGCTACCCGGCTCGACCGGCTTCAACAGGTTGGGCAGGACGTCGCGCTCCAGGGCTTCGAAGGCTTCGCGATCGCGGAAGAAATTGGTCACCCCGATCAGCAGGTCGCCCAGCAGCGCCTTGGTTTCTTCGGGGTGATTCTGCAGATACGCGTAGTAGGCGCCCAGATCTGGCTGGGCGGTGACCTGCATGCGCCGTTCGATACGCCGCAGCACGGTGGCCCGCTTGTAATGCTTGAAGTCATGCCCGGTGCCAGCGCGCAGCTGCACCAGGATGTCATGCAGCGATTGCTCGGCGGCGACTGCTTCGCGCTCGGAGGTTGGCGGTTGGGTCTTGATTTCCGGGTCGTTGGCCGTCGGCAGGCGAATATTCTGGGAATTGCGCCACAGCTCCAGGAGTTTTTGCGGCATTTCCACCACGGGAAGCACCAGGTCGACCATCTGGGTGTCGATGGCGGCCTGGGGCATGCCGTCGAATTCGGCGTCCTGGGGCGATTGGGCGATGGTCACGCCGCCCTGTTCCTTGATGCGCGACAGGCCCACGGCACCGTCGGAGCCGGTGCCCGACAGCACCAGGCAGAATGCCCGCTCCTTGTGTACGTCGGCCAGGTCACGGAAAAACAGGTCGATAGCCACATGCCCGCCGAGGCGGGGCTCGGCCGGCTTGACCTTCAGATATCCGTCGTTCATCGACAAATGATGGGCAGGGGAAATGACATAGACATGGTTTTTCTGGATAGCGACCGTCTCGCTCACCTGAAGCACCGGCATCTTGGTCGATTCCTGGATGATCCTGTCGGCAATGCTCTGATGGTCTGGAGCCAGGTGCAGGACGATCACGAAAGCCATGCCATTGTCCTTGGGCATGTGCTCGAAAAACTGTTTGATGGCCTGCAAGCCACCCGCGGAGGCGCCGATTCCTACTACCGGAAACTCGAGGCTGCTGGGGCTCAGCTCTCGTCGCTGTGGCACGTTGGGAGAGCGTTTGCTTGGTGAAGACATATGACATTGGCCTTAGGAAGGGCGGCGCAGCGGTCCAGCGCTGTCGCCTCGATATTCAGGGTGCAAAAACTCGCAGGATAGTCGGGTTAGGCGAAGATTGCGAAGTGGATGTTCGCCTGACCGCGGCTTCCGTCATTGTGCGCCTCGACGCGGGCTCAGCCCACTGGCACGCGAAGGTATTCCGGTTGCAGGTAGTTGAACCACAGCAGGATCATTTCCACCAGGATCGTGACTAGCACCAGTAAACCGACGCCCCAGACGCTCGCCGAATACAATAGCCCTTGTTCTTTCTTCAGGCCCATGAACTTCGGCAGACCGACGAACAGCAGGAATGTCGAGTAGACCGAGGCGAGCAACAGGACCACCACCGCCAGCCAGCGGCTGGGGTACAGCCCGAAGATGCCGGCCAGGAAGTACGGGGTTGCGGTGTAGGCGGCGAAACCGATGCACTGGTTGACCGTGGGCCGGGCCTCGAAGGTCCGCGACATCCAGCGGATGAACAGCCCCATCAGCGAGACGCCGATCACGATGGTCAGGTAGAGCAGGGCGCACAGTTGCAAGGCGCTGGCCTGACTCAACCTCACGGTCTCGTTTTCGGCCAGGCTCCAGCCGGTCCAGGTGGTGCCGACGAACAGGCACACCGCCGGAATCAGCGCGAGCAACAGCAGATGGGCCAGGTAATGGTGAGGGTGAGCCTGCTCCTGCTCGCGAATGTCCCCCCAAGCAAATTCCGGATGGGTGAACAGCTTGACGAAAAGCACAGACATGACGACCTCCTGATCAGGACAGCCTCTGCATGAGGCTCATACCGTTATGAGGTACAGGATCGGCCAGGGGTTTCATTTATTTGGCGTGTCCGGGCGACGGCGCGATAAAGGGAATGATTCGAAACCGTGGGGGTCAACCCATCAGCATCCATGAAGGACTGTATGCCATGACTGTTGCCCAATCCCTGGTTGATTATCTGCAAGAACATGAACTGCGCCTGACCACCGCCGAGTCCTGCACCGCCGGGCTGATTGTCACCCTGTTGGCGGAAGTGCCGGGCAGTGGCTCGCTGATCGAAAGCGGCTATGTGGTGTATTCCCCCGAAGCCAAGCAGCGCTTGCTCGGCGTCAAGCCGCGCACCATCGATACCTTCAATCTCACCAGCCGCGAAGTCGCCGAGGAAATGGCCCTGGGCGCGCTGCGCGACGCCGACGCCAACGTCGCGGTCGCTACCACCGGCCTGCTCGGGCCGGACGACAAGGACGGCATACCTGCTGGCACGGTCTGTTTTGCCTGGGCGTTCGAGGTAAACGGCCAGCGTGCGCTGTTCAGCCGCCAGGAGCGGTTCTTTGGCGACCGGCGCCAGGTGCAGTTGCTCTCCAGCGAGTACGCCTTGCGGCAATTGCCCGGCTATCACCAGCGTGCTTTGGCCGGTGAACTTCGATAGGAGCGGCCCCATGATCGATCAGCGTGAACAAGACGACCACCGCAGCCGCCAGTTCCCGGTGGAAGAGGACATGGCATTCCAGCACAAGGTCTGGCGCTTCGAGCGGGTCGGCTGGTACGTATTGGTGCTGTTGGTGATCCTGACCCTGCTCGGGCTGTTTTCCCGTGGTCCGCTGAGCAGCCGCGAAGCGCAAAGCGCGGACGGCAGCATTGGCGTCGAATACGAGATGTTCCATCGCAACGGCTCGGTCAATCCGCTGGTCGTCCGTCTGCAAGGCGCGTCCAACGCGGTGCTGGAGGTGGAGCTCGGCGGCGATTGGCTGGAGGGGTTCGATGTGCAGAGCGTGCAACCGCAGCCAGTGCGTTCGGCCGCCGCGGGGCAGGGTATGAAGGTCTGGGTCCAGGCCGACGGGCAGGGGCGGGCCAACCTGCACCTGTCACTGCTCGGTGAAGGCCTCGGTAACTATAAAAGCCGCATCGCAACGCCCAATGGCGCCGAGGTCAGGTTCAATCAATTCATCTTTCCATAGGTGACGTATGGATTCGGTATTGCGAGCCGCCGCTATGTACGCGGTATTGTTGGTGTTGTTCAAGATCGCCGGGCGACGTTCGCTGGCGGAGATCACCACCTTCGATTTCGTCCTGTTGATGATCATTGGCGAGGCTACCCAGCAGGCATTGTTGGGGGACGATTTCTCGATGACCAATTCGTTCATGGTCATCGTCACGCTGATTGCCATCGATGTCGGGTTTTCGCTGCTCAAGCTGCGCTCCGACTGGGTTTCGCGGCTGATCGATGGTGGTCCGACCATCATCGTCGAGGATGGGCGTATCTTGCAGGGACGCATGCGTCACGCTCGGCTGATAGAGGCAGACATCATGGAAGCGGCGCGCTCGAGCCAGGGCATCGAGACCCTGGATCGCATCAAGTTCGCGATCATCGAACGCAACGGGAAGATTTCGGTGATTGCCAAGGAGTGATCCTTGGTAGTGGCGGGGCTTTTGTGGCGAGGGAGCTTGCTCCCGCTGGGCTGCGAAGCGGCCCTGAAATCTTGCGGTCGCTACGCAACCGAGCGGGAGCAAGCTCCCTCGCCACAGAGTCAAAAGCCCGGAGCCCGGAGCCCGGAGCCCAGGGACCACAGGTCCGCGGGATTGCGACGAGCTTTAAAGGATCGGCTTGCCCCCGGTCACCGCATACCGCGAGCCGGAAATGTAGCTGGACTCATCCGAGGCCAGCAGCACGAAGATCGGCGCCACTTCCACGGGCTGGCCGGGGCGCCCCAGTGGTGTCTGCGAACCGAAGTTCTGCACTTCTTCCTCGGGCATGGTGGCAACGATCAGCGGTGTCCAGATCGGCCCTGGCGCGACGCTGTTCACCCGGATGCCCTTGGGCCCGAGCATCTGCGCCAGGCCACCGGTGAAGTTGGCGATGGCGCCTTTGGTCGTGGCATAGGCCAGCAACGTCGGCTTGGGCATGTCCGAGTTGACCGAGGTGGTGTTGATGATCGATCCCCCGGCCTGCATGTGCGGCACCGCGGCCTGGCAGATCCTGAACATTGCGGTGATGTTGATATCGAACGTGCGCACCCATTCTTCGTCCGGAATTTCTTCCAGGGTTTCATGAGTCATCTGGAACGCGGCGTTGTTGACGAGGACGTCGATGCGGCCGAAGCGCGCCACGGTTTCATCGACGACCTTGCGGCATTGGGCCTTGTCCGCCAGGTCGCCGGGCAGCAACAGGCATTGCCGGCCGGCCTGTTCGACCCAGCGAGCGGTCTCCTTGGCATCCTCGTGCTCGTTCAGGTAGGAAATGGCCACGTCAGCGCCTTCGCGGGCGAAGGCGATGGCTACCGCTCGCCCGATGCCGCTGTCGGCGCCGGTGATCAGGGCAATCTTGTTCGCCAGGCGACCGGAACCCTTGTAGCTTTGTTCACCGCAGTCTGGATACGGGTCCATCTTCTGCTGGCTGCCGGGGACGGGCTGGCTTTGTTTGGGGAAGGGTGGGGTTGGGTAATCGGCCATTTTCATTCTCCATGGCAGGTGGTTGCGATGGAGGGTGGACTGTGGCGTTTCAGGCAGAGTTCGGTCGGACTTTCCCATCGGTCGATGAGCGAGCGTTTTGTCGACCGTGTTCATGTTCGGCTGAACGGGGACACGGTCATGCTCTCCAATGACAACAACGCTTCATAAGGAGAAGGGCATGTTCAGTCACATTCAGATTGGTGCGCGGGATCTACCGAAAATGGTCGCGTTCTACGATGCCGTCCTGGGGTGCCTGGGGTTGGTGCGCATGGACAGCGAAGACGACTCGGGCCCGCCCGGGGAAGGCTGGCATCAACCCGGCAGGCATTGGCCGCAGGTGTTCGTCCAGGTGCCGATCAATGGCCTGCCCGCAACCTGGGGCAATGGCATGCAAGTGAGCTTCGCCGCCGATTCGCCGCAGACCGTGCGCGCCGCCTGGGACATGGCCCTGGCGATGGGCGGTTTCGACGAAGGCGCGCCGGGGCCGAGGCCCCAGTATTCTAAGGATTACTTCGGGGCTTATTGCCGGGACCCGGAGGGCAACAAGTTGTGCTTTGTGCATACGCCGGATATGTATGATTGACCCGATCTTGAGGTGATCTGCTCCTGGGGTGATCCGCTCGTGAGGTCATCCGCTCTTGAGATGATCCGCTGTTGTGGCGAGGGAGCTTGCTCCCGCTGGGCTGCGTAGCAGCCCCAAAATCTTGCGGTCGCTACGCAACCGAGCGGGAGCAAGCTCCCTCGCCACAAGGGGACCTGGTCAGTTCCGGGCCTTCAGGCTCCGCTCCATCCGCGCAAGACCCTCCTCCAGCAGGGCCCTCGGGCAACCGAAGTTCAGCCTCACGAATTGCCCGGCATCATCGCCAAAATCCATCCCGGCGCTCAAGCCGACCTTGGCTTCCTTCAGGAAAAAGGCTTGCGGATCGTCCAGCCCCAGCCCGGAGCAATCCAGCCACGCCAGGTAGGTCCCCTGGGGCACGGTCATGGTCACGCCCGGCAAGCGGTTCTTCACCGCGTCGACCAGGTAATCCCGGTTGGCTTGCAGGTAGGCCTTCAATGCCTCAAGCCACGGACCCGCTTCGCTGTAGGCGGCACGAGTCGCCTCCAGGCCCAGGGCATTGACGCTGTCGACCATGCCCGCCCTGGCGCTGTTGACCCGCTCGCGCAGCCTGGCGTTCTGGATGATCGCAAAGGAGGTTTTCAGCCCCGCGATGTTGTAGGCCTTGCTGGCCGACATCAGCGTGATGGTGCGCTCGGCAATCTCCGCGCCGAGGCTGGCGGTGGGGATGTGCACGCGGCCATCGAAGCACAGTTCGGCATGGATCTCGTCGGAAATGATCCAGGCGTCCTGCTCGACACAAATGTCCGCCACCGCCTTGAGTTCGTCGCGCCCGAACACCTTGCCCAGCGGGTTGTGTGGATTGCTCAGCAGCAGCGCGCCGCCGCCCTGCAAGGCGTCGCGCAATGCGCCCAGGGGCGTGTGGAACTCTCCGTCGAGCGGGGTGAAGGGCAGCTCCACCTTGTTCAGGTTCCAATGGCCCGGCGCATGACGCAGCGGCGGGTAGTTGGGCACCTGCACCACAACGTTCTGCTGCGGCTCGACCAACGCATGCAAAGCCATGTTGAAACCTGGCTCGACCCCCGGCAGGAACAGGATCTGCTGGGGCTCGACGCGCCAGCCATACTTGCTCCAGAGATCGGCGACGATGGCGGCGCGCAGGCTGTCCTGGGCCACGCTGTAGCCCAGCATCGGATGCTCAAGGCGCTTGTGCAGCGCATCGATCACCATTGGCGGGGCGGCAAAATCCATGTCGGCCACCCACATCGGCAATACCTCGGCCGGGTAACGGCTCCATTTGGTGCTGCCGGTGCCTTGGCGTTCGAACACCTGGTCGAAATCGAAAGTCATGGTGGTTCCATCAGTCAGGGATACAGAATCGGGCCATCATAAAGCAAAGAGGCTGTACAAAAAGATTGGTAGCTAATTGCCATTAGTTTGCTGCAATGCGCTACAGTTTCGTCCCGAGACGTCGATACGCCGCCGACGGACGCCCCGTTCATGACAAGGACAGCCCGATGAAATCGCCCCTGCGCTTTAACGATCACTACCGCAAAGCCGATCGCATCATGCTCGGGCTGCTCTGGCTCACGCTCCTGTATTCGCTGGGCCTGGCATTTCTCCATTCGACCTTCACCCAGGCGCTGCTGATCGGCGCACCAACGTGCCTGCTGGCTACGCTGCTCTACCGGGGCATCGGCGGCACCCGTGCGATGCGCTGCATCATCGCCATGGCGCTGATGGTCATGGCCGCGCTGCACATCAACCAGACCCGAGGCGTGATCGAGTTCCACTTCGGCATCTTCGTGCTGCTGGCGGTGTTGACGTTCTATCGCGACTGGCTGCCGATCGTCGTGGCCGCCGGTACCATCGCCGTTCACCACGTCGGGTTTCATTGGCTCCAGCATCAGGGCTACCCGGTGTTCGTGATGGATGCCCACGGCGGGTGGACGATGATTTTTGTGCATGCCTTTTATGTTGTCGTCGAAAGCGTGATTCTGATCTACCTGGCGAACCAGAGCCTGGCCGATGCGACGGACAACCAGGACGTGCTCGACAAGGTGCTGGCCGCCGCCGCGCGGTTGAGTCGTGACGCCGACACACAACGCAGCCAGGGCGTGAAAGTCTCATCCGGCGAGCGTTTCGACCATTTCCTCCTGCAAGTGACCAACCTGGTGGACGGTGTGGTGCGCGACACCCGTGACCTGTCGGACCTCGGCCAGGACCTGTCCCAGGTCGGCCAGACCCTGGAAAACGGTGCCCGGCACCAGTTGGACGAAGTGGCGCAGATGAGCGGCGCGATCGGCCAGCTGATGCAGGCCATGGAGAGTATTACCGGCCACGTCGGCCAGACGCTGCAGCGCGCTGGGCAGGCCAACGAGCAAGTCAACCGGGGGCGCACCACGGTTGACCAGACCCGGGAAGAAATTCTCGAACTGGCGGGGCGGATCAACCTGACCAATGAAACCGTGCAACTGCTGGCCGAGCAGGCGCAGCAGATCGGCCAGGTGCTGGACGTGATCAACAGCATCGCCGAACAGACCAACCTGCTGGCCCTCAATGCGGCCATCGAGGCGGCCCGGGCCGGCGAGCAGGGGCGTGGGTTCGCCGTGGTGGCCGACGAGGTCCGGACGCTGTCCCAACGGACCTCGACTTCCACCACGGAAATCCAGCAGATCATCGCCAAGCTGCAACAGGGCAGCCGTCAGGCTGCGATCGCCATGCAAGACAGCCGTGAAGGGGTCGAGCGTTGCGTGTCCGCCAGCCAGCAGGCCTCGCAACTGTTGCATGCTGTCGTCGAAGACATCGCGGTGATCAACCATTTCAACGACCTGATCGCCAGCACGACCCAGCAACAGTCCGCGGCGTCGATGGGTATCAATGAGCGCTTGCAAACGGTACAGGCCGTGGCCGAGCGCAACGCCGACAACATCGGTGTGCTGACCCGCAGCAGCCAATGCCTGCCGCCTTTGGCGGAGCGGCTGGCGGCGCTGGGGCAGGCGTTTCATGGGACCGACCGGCAGCTTCAGCGAAAATAGCCTCGATACAAATGTATCGCTGTGTATCCAGCCCCGCTGTCGATACGAACTGATTCCTTCAAGCCCGTTGCTGACACACCCGGGATACCTCGCCGGCGTCTAATGAGCCCATCGAGACAGCACATGCCGTCTCAGGACCTCACTCAAACGCCGGAGACATCACCATGAACCTGAAGAACCTCAGCCTCGCTTCACTGTTTGCCGTCCTCAGCCTCGGCGCCCTGACCGCCAACGCCCAGGACAGCGTCAAGCCACACACCTACATGTACGGCGATCACCTGGACATCGCCAAGGTGCTGTCGGTCAAGCAAGGGGCGGGCTCGGGCTGCGGCGTCGTTGAATCGCGCATGACCTATCTGGACTCCACCGGGACGATCCGGGCGCTGGACTACAGCGCTCTGGCCCAGGGGTGCGACCAGGATAATTGATCGCCGATCACCGCTAACTGTGGCGAGGGAGCTTGCTCCCGCTCGGTTGCGCAGCGACCGCAAAACTTGGGGCCGCTACGCAGCCCAGCGGGAGCAAGCTCCCTCGCCACGGGCTGTCACTTGCTGGCGGTTACGCCAGGTTGAACGGCAACTGCCGCAGTGGTTTGCCCGTCAGGCTGGCAATCGCATTGGCAAACGCCGGGGCGAGGGCGGGCAGGCCGGGTTCGCCCATGCCGGTTGGCGGTTCGGCGCTGGGAACGATGTGCACGGCGATCTGTGGCATGTCGGTGATGCGCGGCACGCTGAAGTCGGCGAAGTTGCTCTGCTGCACGACACCGTCTTTCAGCGTGACGGCACCGCCCGGCAGGCACATCGACAGGCCCATCAGGGCCGCGCCCTGGACCTGGGCTTCGACGCTGCGCGGATTGACCACCAGGTTGCAATGGACCCCGGCGGTCACGTTGTGCAGCACCGCACGCCCATCCTGCACCGACGCCTCCACGACGTAGGCCACCACCGAACTGAACGACTCGTGGACCGCCACGCCCCAGGCCTGTCCGGCGGGCAGTTGACGCTTGCCGTATTCGCTCTTGTCCACCGCCAGTTGCAGCGCGGCGCGATGGCGTGGGCTTTGATCGCCGAACAGGTTCATGCGATACGCCACCGGGTCCTGTTTCGTCGCGCGGGCGATTTCGTCGATCAGCGTTTCCATCACAAAGGCCGTATGGGTGGAACCCACGCTGCGCCACCACAACACCGGCACGTTGAGCTTGGGATGATGCACGGACAAGCGCATCGGCAGCGGGTAGGGATCGCGCATGCCTTCGGTCGCGGTGGGGTCGATGCCATTTTTCATCTGCCCACCGAACAGCGTGCCGGTGAGGATGGATTGCCCGACCAGGGCGTGGTCCCAGGCCAGGACTTTGCCGCTGTCGTCAAAACCGATGCGCGCACGGTGCAGGTGCATCGGGCGGTAGTAGCCACCCTTGATGTCATCTTCTCGACTCCACAGCGTGCGCACCGGCGCATCGATGCCGGCAGCACGGGCGGCCTTGGCCACTTCACAAGCCTGCACGACGAAATCATTGCTGGGCACACCACGCCGGCCGAAGCCGCCGCCCGCCGTCTGTACATTAACTTGGACTTGCTCGGGCTTGAGATTCAGCACCTTGGCCGCCGCTGCGCCATCGCCGCCGGGGAATTGCGTGCCGACCCACAACTGGGCGCGACCCTCGGACAACTGGACGGTGCAGTTCAGCGGTTCCATGGGCGCGTGGGCCAGGTAAGGGAAAATGAACTCGGCCTCCAGCTGATGCGGCGCCGTGGCGAGTGGTTTCATGTCAGCATCAAAGTGGACCAGGCCGGGCTTGCCGGCCAGTTCCCGGTACTGAGCCAGCTGTTTTTCCGTGTCCACTTTCTCGACTTTGGCCACGTCCCACTCGACTTTAAGCGCATCGCGCCCCAGCTTCGCCGGCCAGTAACCGTCGGCAACCACCGCAACGCCTTCGGCGCCGCCGTCCAGCGGCACGCGCAATACGGCTTTCACGCCTTTGATCGCCCGTGCGGCGCTGTCGTCCAGGGACGCGATCCGGGCACCGAACACCGGTGGCCGGGCGACCACGGCGGTCAGTTGCCCCGGTAGATTCACATCAATGCCGAAATCCTGCTGGCCGCTGCTCTTGGCCTTCGCATCGAGGCGGGTGGTGGCCTGGCCGACGATGCGAAAATCCTTCGGATCCTTGAGCATGACCCTCTCCGGAACGGGCAGCGCCATGGCCGCTTCGGCGAGCTCGCCGTAACTAGCCTTGCGGCCGCCAGGCCCCAGCACCGTGCCGTTTTGCGTGGTCAGGCTCGCCGCATCGACGTTCCAGCGCGCGGCGGCAGCGCTGAGCAGCATGGCGCGGGCGCGGGCGCCCAGTTCGCGGTATTGGGTGTAGCTGTTCTTGATCGAATTGGAGCCGCCGGTGAGGTGAATGCCAAACGCCGGGTCCATGTAGGCCGAGTCGTTGCTGCCGTTACGCGTGCGCACCAGGCTCCAGTCGGCGTCGAGCTCTTCGGCGAGGATCATCGGCAGGCCGGTCTGGACACCCTGGCCGAACTCCAGGCGGTTGATCGTTACGGTGACTTCGCCATTCGGCGCGATCTGCACGAAGGCCGAAGGTTGTTGAGTCGGCTTGAGCGCGCCGTCGCCAGCGCCGTTGGCCTGTTGCCCCAAGGCCAGGTGAGGAAACGCGCCCAAGGCCAGGCCGCCGATACCGACGATCTTGAGAAAGCTGCGCCGGGGCAGGGTGGCGGGGCCGTCGCTGTCGTCGCGTTCAAGCAGGTGCTGCAAGGCGCGCGGAAGCTCGTTGGGAAAAATCTCGTTCAGCATGGCGAGCTCCTGTCAGGCGAGGGTCTTGGCGGCATCGGCCACCGCGGCGCGAATGCGGGCGTAGGTGCCGCAGCGGCAGATATTGCCGGCCATGGCCGAGTCGATCTCGGCTGGCGTGGGTTGCTTGCCCTTGGGCTGCGCCTTGAGGAACGCCGTGGCGCTCATGATCTGGCCGCTCTGGCAGTAACCGCATTGCGCCACGTCATGTTTGACCCAGGCGTCATGCACGGCACTGCCCACCGGGTCGCTGCCGTCGGTGGCCGCCTCGATGGTGGTGATCTTCTTGCCAAGCGCGGCGGCAACGGGCGTCACGCAGGAGCGAATGGCCTGGCCATCCAGGTGGACGGTACAGGCGCCACACAGGGCTGCGCCGCAGCCGAACTTGGTGCCGGTCATGCCCAGCGTGTCGCGCAGGGCCCAGAGAATCGGGGTGCCGGGATCTACGTCAACCGTGTGTTCACGGCCATTGATATTGAGGGCGCTCATAGTCGGACCAGCTCCAGATGGTTTGGCACCGATTACTATAGAAAGCATCGGCGGGGAAAGCTTGCACGATCCGGTCCGATGATTGCCCAATCTTGCAAATCCACCGTCCTTTCGTTTGAAACGCCCACGCCAAGATGTATGCCGGCCATACCCGCGTATGGTATCGAGCGCGCTGCGCCGCGATGCACACTCGTTCTCCAGGTGATCAGCTGTTTCGTATTGAACAGCGCGATCGCCTCATCGAAAACAGGAGAGCGAGCATGACTATGGTTCTGCAACAGACTGCGCAGAAAGACCCGACAAACCTGAGCAGGTCAGCGACCGAGGAACTGGTGCCTTCGCGCTATGCGCTCAAGGTCGGCGACGTCGATGTGCTGGTGGTCAGCGATGGCGTGCTGCCGCTGCCGACCTCGACCATGTCGACCAATGCCGACCCGGCCGCCCGTGCCGCCTGGTTCAAGGATATGTACCTCGGCCCGGATGCGTTCGACTGGGCGTTGAATGTGCTGGTGGTGCGCAGCGGCGAGCAGACGTTGCTGGTCGATGCCGGACTGGGCGGGCAGTTCCCCGGTTTCCCGCGTGCCGGGCAGTTCCCCCGGCGATTGGTGGCTGCCGGGATCGAGCTGTCGTCCATCACCGATGTGGTGATCACCCACATGCACATGGACCACATCGGAGGACTGCTTGTCGAGGATGTGAAAAACCGCTTGAGTTTCCCTCCGTGGGGCGCGTGGCGGTGGACGGGGACGCGTTTCGTTGGGTGGCGGGCTCCTGGGATTATTGATCGGCGGCTATCCCGGCATTCCACAGCCGCAGACATTTCATCGACGATATACCGCCTTCGCGAGCAGGCTCGCTCCCACACTGGATCCTCGACAGCCGCAGATTTCACGGCACATACAGACCCCTTGTGGGAGCGAGCCTGCTCGCGAAGGGGCCAGTCCATTCAACCTTTTCATCGGCAGACACACCGCCTTCGCGAGCAGGCTCGCTCCCACACTGGATCCTCGACAGCCGCAGATTTCAGGACTCACATGGAACCCTGTGGGAGCGAGCTTGCTCGCGAAGAGGCTAGTAAATTCAACATTTTCATCGACTGATATACCGCTATCGCGAGCAAGCTCGCTCCCACACTGGATCCTCGACAGCCGCAGATTTCAGGACTCACATGGAACCCTGTGGGAGCGAGCCTGCTCGCGAAGAGGCCAGTAAATTCAACATTTTCATCGACTGATATACCGCTATCGCGAGCAAGCTCGCTCCCACATTGGATCTTAGGCAG
The DNA here is from genome assembly GCF_051132085.1 of Pseudomonas sp. R1-15. Lineage (NCBI taxonomy): Bacteria > Pseudomonadati > Pseudomonadota > Gammaproteobacteria > Pseudomonadales > Pseudomonadaceae > Pseudomonas > Pseudomonas sp. R1-15. Next base: position 2,843,178 of record NZ_CP071660.1, read on the forward strand.
CCGCAGGTTTCAGGGTTCACATGGAACCCTGTGGAAGCGAGCTTGCTCGCGAAGAGGCTAGTAAATTCAACATTTTCATCGACTGATATACCGCTATCGCGAGCAAGCTCGCTCCCACATTGGATCTTAGGCAGCCGCAGATTTCAGGTTTCACATGGAACCCTGTGGGAGCGAGCTTGCTCGCGAAGAGGCCAGTAAATTCAACATTTTCATCGACTGATATACCGCTATCGCGAGCAAGCTCGCTCCCACATTGGATCTTAGGCAGCCGCAGGTTTCAGGGTTCACATGGAACCCTGTGGGAGCGAGCTTGCTCGCGAAGGGGCTAGTAAATTCAATATTTTCATCGACTGATATACCGCTATCGCGAGCAAGCTCGCTCCCACATTGGATCTTAGGCAGCCGCAGGTTTCAGGGTTCACATGGAACCCTGTGGGAGCGAGCCTGCTCGCGAAGAGGCCAGTAAATTCAACATTTTCATCGACTGATATACCGCTATCGCGAGCGAGCTCGCTCCCACATTGGATCTTAGGCAGCCGCAGATTTCAGGGTTCACATGGAACCCTGTGGGAGCGAGCTTGCTCGCGAAGAGGCCAGTAAATTCAACGTTTTCATCGACTGATATACCGCTATCGCGAGCAAGCTCGCTCCCACACTGAATCCTCGACAGCCTCAGATTTCACGGCACATACAGACCCCTTGTGGGAGCGAGCCTGCTCGCGAAGGGGCCAGTCCATTCAACCTCTTCATCGGCAGACACACCGCCTTCGCGAGCAGGCTCGCTCCCACACTGGATCCTCGACAGACGCAGATTTCACGGTTCAGCGAGACAAAAAAAACGACAACCCGGGCTCCGCTCTTTGTGCAATCAAGCTCCACCCGTGGGCCCGGGCAATTTCCTGGCAAATCGTCAGGCCCAGCCCGGCGCCATGATCGCGGCGATGAGCCCCGCGCCAGAAACGGGTGAATATCTGCACCACCTGGTCCTGCGTCACGCCAGGGCCCCAGTCGCGCACAGTCAGCGCGTCGCCGCTGAGCTCCAACAATACTTGCGTACCACGAGGCGCATGCTGGATGGCATTTTCCAGGAGGTTTTTCAGGAGGGTAAACAAGGCGCTACGGTCGGCCTGCCAAGGCTCTGCCACACCCGTCGGGCCAGTCAGGACGAGGCGCACATCGGCCGCGTCGGCCATGCGTTGCAGATAACCTGCCGCTTGCCGCGCAACCTCCATGACATCCACGGCGGCGAAGCTGTAGTTATGCGCCTCGCTGGTCTCGGCCAGCAGCAGCAGTTGCTGGACCTGACGCGTCATGTGCTCGGCATCGTTGAGCAGCGAGTCGCGGCCTTTGTCTGGCGCCATCAGTTCGAGCTGCGCGCGGATCAGCGCGAGTGGCGTCTTCAGTTCGTGCGCGGCGGTTGCGAGAAATTCCTGCTGGACCCGGTAGCCGTGTTCCAGGCGCTCAAGCGCGCTGTTGAAGCTGGTCACCAGCGGCGCTACCTCGGACGGCACGGTTTTGACATCCAGCCGTGAGTGCAGGGAGCGAGGGGAGATGGCGGCCGCCGACTCCGAGACCTCGCGCAGCGGTTTGAGCGTGTAGCCCAGCGTGAAATAGGCGCAGGTGCCAAAGACGAAGAGCAGCACCAGGCTGAACAGGACGATTCCAGCGCCCATGAAAGGCCAGGCAAAGCCCTTGTGCAGCAGGTCCATCAGGCGTTCGCTGACCGCGAATTGCAGGTACAAGGTGTGGTCGACCTGCTCCACCGGAGCGGTCGCGGCGTACATCGTGATGCCTTTGCGCTCGAACTTGAAGCGCCCCTGTTCCGCGGGGCGAACCGTTGCGGCCGAAGCCCAGAAAGCCTCGTCAGTGGAAGCCAGGAGGACGTTTGCCTCTGAATCCAGCACCCGATAGCCGATTTCCTCGCCCAGGCTGTTGAAGGTCCAGACGCGATCGCCCTCGCTGTTGTCGAACCCGGTGGGTCGGCCCGCCGCGTCGAACTGCAGCTTGCCGGCCAGCTCATGGGTGCGCTCGGCGACGTCGGTGGTTAGCAGGATATCGCTCTTGGACGTGATGAGCGCGAACGCGCCCAGTGCAATCAGCAGGATGCTCAAGCCCACGCCCGCGACGTAGGCGACCAGTACCTTGAAGCTGATGCTATTGCGCCAGATCGTCTTGCCGAAGGGCATAACCCAGGCCTCTGAGGTTGACTATCCGTTGGTGGGAACCGATCGCCAGCAGCTTGCGGCGAATCCGATGCAGGGCCACGTCCAGGGCGTTCGGCGTCACGGCTTCACTCAGGCCCCATGCCGCCGCCTCGATGGCGCTGCGCCGGACGATTTCGCCAGGTTTGCGCAGCAGCAACAGCATGATCTGCATCTCCGCCGGCGCTAGCGGAATGCTACCTTCGACGCTGCACATGAGGCCTGTGTCGGGCTGCACACTGAGGTCGCCATGGGAAGGCGCCAACGAACGCCGCTCTGCGGGGCGACGCAGCAGGGCTCGCACGCGCGCGACCATCTCGTCCATGGCGAACGGCTTGGGCAGGTAATCATCCGCCCCGGCGTCGAGGCCTTCGATCCGGTCATGCAGCGCGTCACGCGCGGTCAGGACCAGGCACGGCAGGCCCAGCCCGGCGTTACGCAAACGCGCCAGCAACAGCAGCCCATCGCCGTCCGGCAGGCCGCGATCAAGCACCAGCGCCTGGTAAGGCACTTGCTGGATTGCCGCCCACGCCGCGTCGATGCGGCTGATGACATCGACAGCGATACCGGCACTCGACAGGCCCTTGCACACCAGTTGCGCGAGGCGTTCGTGGTCCTCGACCAGCAGAATGCGGCTCATCAGAAACGGTACAGATAGCCGAACAGCACGCTGTTCTCGCTGGACTGGTCGACCAGCGGGCTGTCCTTGATTTCATTGGCAAGGCTCGTCGCCTTGAGGTCCAGGAACACTGAGTGATGGTCATCGAACATATAGTTTCCACGTACGCCAAATTCGGTGTTGATGCCGGACTTGCCATCATAGGCCGCCCGATCGATGCGAGCTTCATTTTCCCGAACGCCAAAGTAGTAATCGATGTATTTTTCGTCCTGCCAGATGGCCGCCAGCCGTGGCGTCAGCATGATGTGTTCACCGATCCGCCAGGATCGCTCCAGGCCCAGGGTGAAACGCTGGCCCTTGCTGTTGCCCGAAACGTCGCCCAGCCACTCGGCGCTGACGTCGGCCAGGTCATTGCGCCATTGGACCTTGGCGCCCGCCCAGAATCCGCCTTTGCGATCGCTCATGCCCTCCAGGATTCGCGCGTCGTCGTCATCGTAGCCACTGAAATCGTATTCGCCGACGAGGCTGAAATCGAGCTGCTGGGTGTCGCTGATCTCCAGGCCCGGCAGCTTGATTTCGGCGGTGGGGCCGAAGACACGAAGGTATTGATTCTCGAAATAGATCAGCGGCAGGACCTCGCTGTCACGGTCGATGTCTTCGTACGGCTGTTGGCTGCTGACCGCACCCACGCCAAGCCCCCAGGCGGAGCCTTCAGGCTGGTCGGCACTGGCCGCCATCGACGCGCACACGCCCAGCACGAACGCCGTGCCGGCGGTGGTCAACCGGATCGCAATTGCAGTTTTCGAAATGGACAGGGGCATGGAAGTCTCCGGATCAATGGGATGAAAGCGTCCCTATCGTTGAGAACTTCTTCTTACTGAACACTTACGGTTCGCCCGGGTAAGCGCCTTTTTGCCGGTAAGACTTGCGCAAGGTTTCCTGGCGGATAGTTGCCGCCTCAAGCAAACGCGGCTTCTTGCGCAGGAATACGAACCCTATGAAAAGAAAAACACGGCATGTCGTGCTGTTTGTCGTGACCATGGCCTGCGCCATCGCCGTCGGGATGATTGCTGTTTCGCCCGGCCCTCGCCAGGCCGAGGTCGAGGTGCCTGCCAGGCCGGCATTGACGGTGGCCGTCACCCGACTGCAATCGTCCATGCTGCCGATCCGTATCCAGGCGAACGGCAACATTGTCGCCTGGCAGGAAGCCAGTGTCGGCACCGAGGCCGATGGCCTGCGGTTGGCCGAGGTCATGGTCAACGTGGGCGATGTGGTCCGGCGCGGCCAGGTACTTGCCACGTTCAGCGCCGAGACGATGGCCACTGAACTCGCCCAGCGTCGCGCCGCCACCGCCGAAGCGCAAGCGACGCTTGCCGAGGCACGAGCCAATGCGCAGCGCGCCCGTCAATTGCAGTCGAGCGGGGCGCTGTCGAAGCAGGAGGTTCACCAACAGCTGACGGCCGAACGCACGGCTCAGGCGCGGCTGGAGGCGGGCAGGGCGCTGGAGCGTATCCAGCACCTGCGTCTGGCCCAGACCCAGGTGCTGGCCCCCGACGACGGGGTGATTTCGGCGCGCAGTGCCACGGTGGGCGCGGTACTGCCCGCTGGCCAGGAGCTGTTTCGCTTGATTCGCAACGGACGGCTCGAATGGCGCGCCGAAGTCGCGGCCCCCGACCTTGTCAAGTTCAGCCCCGGCCAGCTCGCGCAGGTAACTCCGGTCAATGGCGGGGCGATAGAGGGGCGGGTGCGCAGGGTTGCGCCGACGGTCGACCTGCAGACTCGCAACGGCCTGGTCTATGTCGATTTGCCCGCGGGCACGGCGGCGCGTGCCGGGATGTTTGCCCGTGGCGAGTTCGAAGTGGCCGCCGAGCGGATGATGACGCTGCCCCAGAGCGCGGTGCTGCAGCGTGACGGCTTCGATTACGTGCTGCAGGTAGGACCGCACTTGAAGGTGAGCCAGGTCAAGGTGATGGTCGGCCGCCGTGTCGGCGACCGTATCGAGATAACCGCGGGTATCGACGCTGGCGCCGCAGTGGTCGAAACCGGAGGCGGTTTTCTTGCCGAGGGTGACCTCGTCCGGGTTGTCCAGGCGCGCACCGACCCAATGAACAACCACCCAGCACGCGGGAGCGCGCAATGAGCCTCAACTTGTCGTCCTGGTCGATCCGCAATCCGACGCCTTCGGTCCTGTTGTTCATCCTGCTGACCTTCGCCGGCTTGATGGGCTTCTGGAAGATGAAGGTGCAGAACTTCCCTGACGTTGATCTGCCCATGGTCAGCGTGTCGGCCGAGCTGCCCGGGGCTTCGCCCGCGCAACTGGAAAACGACGTGGCCCGCAAGCTTGAGGACTCGCTCGCAACCGTGCAGGGCGTCAAGCATATCCAGAGCATCCTGACCGACGGCAACGCCGCTATCTCGATCGAGTTCCACCTCGACAAGCCCACGCAGGAAGCGCTTGATGACGTGCGTGATGCGGTCTCCCGGGTCCGGGCCGACCTGCCCGCCGACTTGCGCGACCCGGTGGTCCGCAAGATCGAACTCGCCGGTTCGCCGATCCTGACCTACACGGTTTCGGCCAAGCGGATGGACGACGAAGCGTTGTCCTGGTTTGTCGATAACAGCGTCAGCAAGGCCTTGCTGGCGGTGCCTGGCGTGGGGGCCGTCACTCGGGTCGGTGGGGTGGCCCGGGAAATCCGCATCGACCTCGATCCCGCGCGTCTGCTGGCGCTGAATACCTCGGCCCTGGACGTCTCCCGCCAGCTGCGCCTGATCCAGCAAGAGGCATCGGGCGGACGCGTGGACCTTGGCGGCGCCGAGCAGACGGTGCGCACCCTCGCCACGGTGCAGTCGGCCGCGGAAATCGCCTTGCTTGACGTGACCTTGAGCGACGGCCGGCGTGTCCGGCTCGACCAGCTGGCCACGGTCTCCGATACCGTCGGCGAACCCCGGTCGGCGGCGTTCCTCGACGGTAAGCCGGTGGTCGGCTTTGAAATCACGCGCGCCAGAGGGGCCGGCGAAATCGAGGTGGATGAAGGCGTACGCGCCGCCCTGGAGTTGCTCAAGACCCGTCACCCCGAAATCACCGTCACCCAGGCTTTCAACTTCGTCGACCCAGTGATCGAAAATTACCAGGGCTCCATGCACCTGCTTTATGAAGGCGCGGCGCTCGCGGTGCTGGTGGTGTTCCTGTTTCTGCCGGATTGGCGCGCGACCTTCGTTTCCGCCGTCGCGTTGCCGCTGTCGGCGATACCGACATTCGCCGTGATGCATTGGATGGGGTTCACCCTCAACACCGTGACGCTATTGTCGCTGTCGCTGGTCATCGGCGTGCTGGTAGACGACGCCATCGTCGAGGTCGAGAACATCGGGCGCCATTTGCAGATGGGCAAGAAACCTTATCAAGCCGCCATGGATGCTTCCGATGAAATCGGCCTGGCGGTAGTCGCCACGGCATTCACGCTGGTCGCGGTGTTCCTGCCCACGGCTTTCATGAGCGGTACGGTTGGTAAGTTCTTCGTCCAGTTTGGCTGGACGGCCGCAACCGCAGTGTTTTTCTCCCTCGTCGTCGCCCGCTTGCTGACGCCCATGATGGCGGCCTACCTGATGCGCGCGCCGAAAAGGCCGGCCCACGATGCGCCCGGGTGGATAAACCGCTACCTGTCCTGGGCGCGCTGGTGCTTGCGCCATCGCGCGGTGACCACACTCGGCGCGGTGGCTTTTTTCGCCGGGGGACTGATGCTCGCGGCCGTGTTGCCGGGCACCTTCATCCCGCCGGATGACGACTGGCAGACCCAGGTCACCCTCACGCTTGCGCCCGGCAGCAAACTGCGCGACACGCTGGCGTTGGCTGAGCAAGCGCGGCAGATAGTCACGCAAAATCAGCACGTCAGAAAGGTCTACACCGCGGTGGGGGATGGCAGCGCCGGCGCGGACCTGATCGAACCGGCCGGCAGTGATGTCGCGAATGTCCGCACGGCGGTGCTGACGCTTAACCTGACGCACCGCAACGAGCGTCCCGGACTGACCCGGCAGCAGCTCGAAAACCAGCTGCGCGAAGCGCTCGCCGTGTTGCCTGGCGCGCGTATCAAGGTCGGTATGGGAGAGTCGGAAAGCTACGTGCTGGTGCTCGCGGGTGAAGACGCTAGCTTGCTCACTCGGCACGCGCAGCAGGTGGAACGAGAGCTGCGTAGCGTGCCAGGCGTGGGGGCGGTGATCTCGACCGCCAGCCTGATGCGCCCTGAACTGGTGGTTCGGCCGGATTTCGCCAGGGCCGCCGACCTGGGCGTGACCGCGAGCGCGATTGCCGACACGCTCCGCGTGGCCACCCTGGGAGATTATGACCAGGAGCTTGCCAAGCTCAATTTCAGCGACCGCCAGGTGCCTATCGTGGTGCGGCTGAGCGACACCGCCCGCGCGGACTTCGAGACGCTGAAACGTCTGCCGGTGCCCGGCGCGCGTGGTCCGGTAGCGCTGGAAAACGTGGCGACGCTGGAGATCACCAGTGGCCCGGCGCAAATCGAACGGTTCGACCGGATGCGCAATGTCAACATCGAGATCGAGACGAACGGTCAACCGCTGGGCGACATCGAGCAGGCTGTTCTGGCCTTGCCAGGCTTGCAGAACCTGCCGCCAGGCCTGGTGCGAACCTCGGTAGGCGATGCCGAGGCCATGGGCGAACTGGCTTCCGGATTCGGCGTGGCGATGTTGACCGGAGTGTTATGCATCTACATGGTCCTGGTGCTGTTGCTCAAGGATTTCCTGCAACCGCTGACGATCCTCGCCGCCCTGGTGCTCTCGGTGCCTGGGGCCTTCGTGGCGCTGTTCGTGACGGGCTCGACATTGTCCATGCCCTCGATGATCGGCTTGATCATGCTGATGGGCATCGCGACGAAAAATTCGATCCTGCTGGTCGACTACATCATCCTCGCGCGTCGACGCGACGGCCTGAGCCGCCAGGAAGCGATCCTCGACGCCTGCGGCAAACGCGCTCGGCCGATTGTCATGACGACAATCGCGATGGGCGCAGGCATGATGCCAATCGCCCTGGGTCTGGGGGCCGACCCGAGCTTTCGCGCACCGATGGCCATCGTCCTGATTGGCGGGCTTGTCACGTCAACGCTGTTGAGCCTGCTGGTCATACCCGTGGTGTTTTCCTATGTGGACGATGGGGCGAAGTGGTTGTACAAACGCACCGGTAACGTTTCTCGCAGCGAAGCGCTGGAGTGATCAATTGATAGTGTCAGCAAAGATCAGGAATGTGCCGTCGCCTTGGCGCCGGCTCATGCTGGGAGTCGCCGCGACCTTGGCATGCATTGCAATGGCGGCAGGCTGCGCGCGGCAACCCAGCGCGGCCGATGCCATGACCGAAGCGGAAAATTTCCAGGCGTATGCCCAGGCATCCCGGGCCTGGATCGAGGAAAAGCGTCTGTTCCAGACCGAGAATCACGCCGATGAGCTGGCCTGGAACGCACCTTATGAAGTGCGCCCCGATGTTCCTTCCACCAAGGCCATTCTCTTGCTCCATGGCTTGGGGGACTCACCCTGGTCCTTCGTCGATATCGCCCGGGATCTGGCCGCGCAAGGCTACGTGGTGCGCGTCGCATTGCTGCCCGGGCATGGCACCAAGCCGGCCGACCTGATCGATGTGCAACTGGAACAGTGGCAACAGTTGGTCGAGCAGCAGGTTGCGTTGCTGCACAAGGAGTTCGCGAACGTCTACCTGGGCGGTTTCTCGACCGGCGCCAATCTGGCGCTGGCCTATGCCGCCAGGGACCCGGACATCAAGGGCCTGGTGCTGTTTTCCCCGGCCTTTCGCTCGAGCGAGTCCTACGACTGGGCCACGCCCTGGCTGGCGCATTTCAAGACCTGGATCCTTGCGCCCGACAATTCCCGGCCGCAGCAGTCGCCCGTGCGCTACCACAACGTACCCACCAACGGCTTTGCCCAGTTCTACCGCAGCAGCGTAGCGGTTCGCCGGCTCATCGAGCAGCAAAACTTCGATCGGCCGGTGGTTATCGTGCTGACTGAGCAGGATTCAGTCGTCGACGTGCGCTACGTGCGGGAGCTGTTCCAACGGCGCTTCACCCATGCCGCGAGCCGATTGATCTGGTATGGCCAGGCGGAGCCGACCGGTGACAAGGGCGCTGCGCAGGAGCGGCGCATCCTGACGCGCAGCGACCGCATCGCCGATGAACGCATCAGCCAGTTCTCCCACATGGGCATCCTCTTCTCGCCAGCCAACCCGCTCTACGGTCGTTCGGGCACCTTGCGGTTCTGCCGCAACAGCCGCAATGCCGACGAAGTGGCCCGGTGCGAAGCGGGGGAAGAGGTCTGGTATTCGGACTGGGGGTACAGCGAGCCGGGGAAGATCCACGCACGGCTGACCTACAATCCTTATTTCGAATGGCAGTCCGGGGTGATTCGTGGGGTTTTACAAGTGGCAGAGCAGGGCAGTTGAATCGCCCTAACCCTTCAGCCTGTTCCAGAACTCCTCTGCCGCTGCGCTGATCGGCGCGGTTGGGCGGGTGAGATGGATTTCCAATGGAATATCCCAGCTTTCATCCAGGGCCCGGACCAGGCGCCCGTCGGCCATTTCCTGTTCTGTCAGGCTTTTGGGCAGCCACGCGACGCCCTTGCTTTCCAGTGCCATGGACATCAGCACCGCGGCGAGATGGCTGCTGAAAAGCGGCTTGAGGTGCAGGTATTCCTCCTTGCCGTGGAGTCGGTGAGCGACGATACGCCCGAGCCCCGATTCCTCGGTGTAGGCCAGGTAGGGCAACGTCGCCGGTGAGGTACCGAAATTGGCCGAGGCACTCGCCAAGGGTATGAGGACGTCCTCGCCGACTTTTTTCCCGCTGAATTGATCAGGCGCCAACAGTGGCGGTACGTCGGGGTGCCGATGGCAGAGCAGGAACTGCACCTGGCCATGAATCAGCATCTGTTCGCACACCGCCATGCTGTCGGAGTGCAGGCGCACGGCATCTATCGGCGCGCCATGCTCGGCGCTTCTCAGCCAACGCGGGAAAAACGTGAACGACAGCGAATGCGTGGCTGCAAATTGCAGCGTCTTGGCGGCCACTCCGGCGACTTCCTGGGCCTCGGTGCGCAGCCTGTAGAGGCGCCTCGCAGCCTCCTGGGCGCCAGGCAGAATCTGCCTTCCAGCCTCGGTCAGCGTCGCGCCTTGAGGCGTGCGCACAAACAGATCCACGCCCATCCAGTTTTCCAGCGAACGGACCCTGCGACTGAAAGCCGGCTGCGTAACGTGGCGTGCTTCGGCGGCGCGAACGAAGCTGCCGTACTCCGCGAGTGCTGAAAAATCTTCTAGCCAGACGAGTTCCAAGGGCAATGCCTCCTGTGCATAGGGCGCGGCATTAATAGCATTGGGCGGGTTTCGTCGCAAAGCATAACGTGGGGTCAACCACAACAAGAGGAACCCCTCATGCGTATCGTCGACATCCGCGAAAAAACCGTTTCCATCGCCTCTCCCATTGCCAACGCCTATATCGATTTTTCGAAAATGACCTGCTCGGTCGTGGCGGTTGTCACCGATGTGATTCGCGATGGCAAACCGGTGATCGGTTACGGTTTCAACTCCAACGGTCGCTACGGCCAGGGCGCGCTGATGCGTGATCGATTCCTGGCGCGAGTCACCGAGGCCGACCCGGAAACGCTGATCGACAAGGAACACGCCAATCTGGATCCGTTCGCCATCTGGAAAACCCTGATGACCAACGAGAAACCGGGTGGCCACGGTGAGCGTTCAGTGGCCGTCGGCACCATCGACATGGCCGTGTGGGATGCTGTCGCCAAGATCGAAGGCAAGCCGCTGTACCGCCTGCTGGCCGACCGTTATCGCGGCGGTGTGGCGGATGACAAGGTCTGGGTCTACGCGGCGGGTGGTTATTACTATCCCGGCAAGGACCAGAGCAAGCTCAAGGCAGAAATGCAGGGTTATCTGGATCGTGGCTATGACGTGGTCAAGATGAAGATCGGCGCGGTGCCACTGGACGAAGACATCCGGCGCATCGAAGCGGCGCTTGAAGTGGTCGGGGACGGGCGGCGACTGGCGGTTGATGCCAACGGCCGCTTCGATCTGGAGACCGGTATCGCGTACGCCGAAGCCATCAAGCAGTACAACCTCTTCTGGTACGAGGAAGTCGGCGATCCGTTGGACTACGCGCTCCAGGCCGAGCTCGCCAATCACTATGAACTGCCGATGGCGACCGGTGAGAACCTGTTCTCCCACCAGGACGCGCGCAACCTGCTGCGACACGGCGGCATGCGCCCGGATCGCGATTACCTGCAGTTCGATTGCGCCCTGTCCTACGGGCTCGTGGAGTACATGCGCACCCTGAAAGTCATGGAAGAGATGGGTTGGTCTTCGCGCCGCGTGGTGCCCCACGGCGGCCATCAGATGTCCCTGAACATCGCTGCCGGTTTGCACCTGGGCGGCAACGAATCGTACCCCGATGTGTTCCAGCCGTTTGGCGGTTTTGCTGACGGCATTCGAGTGGAAAACAGCTACGTCGGCCTGCCGGATATTCCTGGCGTCGGTTTCGAAGCCAAGTCCGCCCTGTACGCGGTCATGCGCGAGCTGGGCGAGGGCTGATCGTCCTCATCGCCGCGGCCTCCAACGAGGCTGCGGCATCGGGCGTCGCGCAGACGCCTGCCACATGCCCATCACAACAATAAAATGAGGTGCTCTCGTGGAAATCTCCAAGTCTCGCTGGTACAGCCAGCTGTATGTGCAGGTACTGATCGGCATCGTGATCGGCGCAGCGATCGGTTACTTCATCCCGAATGTCGGGGCCAAGCTCCAGCCCTTCGCCGATGGTTTTATCAAACTCATCAAGATGCTGTTGGCGCCGATCATCTTCGGCACGGTGGTCGTGGGTATCGCCAAGATGGGCAGCATCAAGGAGGTCGGAAGGATTGGTGTGAAGGCGTTGATCTACTTCGAGATCCTTTCGACCATTGCGCTGGTCGTCGGCCTGGTGGTGGTCAACGTCGTGAAGCCTGGCGTCGGGATGAACATCAATGCCAACTCCCTTGATGGCAGCTCCATCAGCAAGTACAGCCAGGCGGCGAGTGAGCAGGGCGGTACCGTCGAGTTCTTTCTCAATATCATCCCGCAGACGTTCGTCGGCGCATTCTCCAATGGCGTCATGCTCCAGGTGATTCTGCTGTCGGTGCTGATGGGTGTCGCCCTGGTGCAAATGGGCGAAACCAGCAAGCCGCTGATCAACACCATCGATCTGTTCCTGCAGGGGCTGTTCAGGATAGTCGCGATGGTCATGCGCCTGGCGCCAATCGGCGCGGGCGCCGGCATGGCGTTCACCATTGGCAAATACGGCATCGGCACTTTGCTGTCGCTGGGCCAGTTGCTGGTCGCTCTGTATGTCACGACGCTGATTTTCATCGTCGTCGTGCTGGGCGCGGTCGCCCGATGGTCGGGGATGCCGCTGATGCAGTTCCTTCGTTATTTCAAGGACGAGATCCTCATCACGCTGGGGACCTGCTCGACCGAAGCGGTGCTTCCGCGAATGATGGTCAAGCTTGAAAAACTCGGCTGCAGAAAGTCAGTCGTGGGCATGGTCTTGCCCACCGGGTACACCTTCAATGCCGATGGCACCTGCATCTACCTGACGATGGCGGCTATCTTCATCGCCCAGGCCACCAATACACCGCTGACGTTCATAGACCAGATGATCCTGCTGGGTGTGTTCCTGCTCACATCAAAAGGTTCGGCGGGTGTCGCCGGTGCCGGTTTCGTGACCCTCGCCGCGACACTCACCACGATTCATTCCATCCCCTTGGTCGGGCTGGTGTTGCTGCTCGGCATCGACCGATTCCTCAATGAAGCACGGGCCGTTACCAACCTGATCGGCAATGGCATCGGCACCATCGCCATCGCCAAGTGGGACAATTCCTTCGACGTGCAAGCCTGCGAGCGTGAGATCGCGGCGATGAAACAAGAGAAGGCCGATCGAAAGGCGCTTTTGGCGCCTAAATGACGACGCCGACCGGTCATGCGGTCAGTCCAGTGACCGGTCCGGCGCCTTGTTCTCGACCAGGCAATTGCCGCCGTCTACCACCATCACTTCCCCGGTGATGTAGCTCGCCTCGGCAGAGGCGAGGAAGGCGACCAGCGCGGCGACTTCCTCCGGGCGACCGGCCCGGCGCATCGGGGTGTAGCGCGCGGCATTGGCTTCCTCGGCGGTGGTCGAGCCGGTGGCGATCCAGCCGGGTGCGACGCAGTTCACCGTGATTCCCTGCCGGGCCACTTCCAGCGCCAGGCCCATGCTCATGCCCACCATGGCGGCCTTCGCGGCGCTGTAGGCCGCCTCGCCAGGATTGCTGCACCGGGTGCCAGTGGTGGAACTGATATTGACGATGCGCCCGTAATTGCGCGACTGCATACCGGGCAGGACGGCGCGGGTCAGCAGGAAAGCCGTGGTCACATTTCGCGCCAGCGACAGATTCCACAGCGCCAGGTCCATGGTTGCCACCTCGGAGAAAGACTCCGGGCTGCCCTGCATGGCCATGCCGGCGTTGTTCACGAGGATGTCGATCCGGCCCCAGACGGACTCTGCCCACGACCCGAACTCGCGTACCTGGTTTTCATCGGTGAGGTCGAGGGGCTGCCCTGCGACTTTAAACCCTTCGGCGCGCAGTTCCTCGATGCGCTCTTCGATGCGCGCGCTGCTGGCGGTGACGATCAGCCTGGCACCGGCGGCACCAAGCCTGCGGGCGATCGCCATGCCGATGCCCGTCTCGCTGCCAACGCCACTGACGAGCGCCACAGGGTTGAGTCCGATTGCGTTTGGCATGGCAGTCTTCCAAGGATGGTGGTCGGTCAGTATGGCATCGATTTGCCAGTGCAAAGAGCACTCTACTGCGGCCACTGCTCCAGCAGGATCGAGACGAATTTCTCTGCGGCAGGCGATAGCGAAGCGCCTCGTCGATAAACCAGGCCCAGGGATCGGTTCACCACGGGTTCAATCAGCGGCACGCTGACCAGCGTCGGATGGTCCCCGGCAGGCATTGCCAGGCTGGGCATCGCCGACACCCCGAGGCCGGCCTCGACCAGGCCCAGTGACGTGGAGAGATGTTGCACTTCATAGAACCACTGCGGACGCCAGCTCAGGCCAGACAGCGCGTGATCTAGCAGCATGCGGTTGCCGCTCAGGCGCCCGACGCCGATCAACCGATAGTCGCTGAGTTCCGACCAGGTCACGGCGCTGCGTCCTGCCAGTTCATGGTCGCGCCTGCAGGCCAATACAAAGGGTTCGTTGACCAGCGGCACGAATTCGATGTCCGGGTGCTGGCCGCTCATCATGTTGATGCCGAAATCGGCTTCGCCGCGCAGTACCGCCTCCAGTCCTTCGTTTGCGCTGAGGTCCAGCAGGCGGATGCGGATTTTCGGGTAGCGCTCGTTGTAGAGCCGGATTACCGAGGGCAGGAAGTAGAACGCCGCCGTCGGGATGCAGGCCAGGGTCACTCGGCCGATCTGTCGTTCCGCCAACTCGCGGATGTTGAGGATCGAGTCGTCGAAATCATCCAGCAGGCGTCGCGCCTTGGGCAGGAAATCCCGCCCGACGCTGGTCAGGCTGACCTTGCGCGTGGTGCGATCAAGCAGGGCCGTTCCCAGGCCTTCCTCCAGTTTTTTCATGCGCCGACTCAGGGCCGGCTGGGACAGGTGCAGCGCATCGGCAGCCTCATGAAAACTCCCCAATTCGGCGATTTTCACGAAAGATCGAATGTCCTGCAGTTCATATTCCATGTTTTATCTCGCTGGGAAGGGGCAGTGGACACGCCCCGGATCGTAGAATAATTCTTTTGTGAAACGCAATAATCGCTCCGATCTTTGCATTGGAATCACTTTTTAAACCCTGCCACTCTTGTGTCCAGAACATCAATTATCCAGATTGATCAACAAGAGTTAGTGGTCATGCAACGAATTCCTTGTGTACTCATGCGTGGCGGCACGTCCAAAGGTCCGGTTTTTCTCGCCTGGGATTTGCCTGCGGTGCTCGCCGAACGAGACGAGTTGCTGCTCAACCTGATGGGCTCCGGTCACGAGCTGGAAATCGATGGCATCGGCGGTGGCAGCCCGCAAACCAGCAAAGTGGCGATCGTCAGTCCTTCACTGCATCCGGAGGCCGATGTGGATTACCTGTTTGTGCAGGTCATGGTGTCCCAGCGGCGGGTCGATACCGCACCCAACTGCGGCAACATGCTCTGCGCCGTCGGCCCGTTCGCCATCGAGCAGGGCCTGGTCAAGGCGACAGGCGAGCTGACCCGGGTGCGTATCCGCAACCTCAACACCGGCACCTTCGTCAACGCCGAGGTGCAGACTCCGCAAGGCAAGGTCAGCTATGAGGGCGACACCGCCATCGATGGCGTGCCCGGCACGGCGGCGCCAGTGCAACTGACCTTTCTTGACGCCGCGGGTAGCAAGACCGGCAAACTTTTCCCGACCGGGAAAGCCCTTGACCTGATCGACGGCGTCCCGGTGACTTGTATCGACATGGCCATGCCGATGCTGATCATCGAGGCCAGCCAACTGGGCAAGCGTGGCGACGAGAGCCCGGCCGAACTGGACGCCGACAAGGCCTTCCTGCAACGCCTGGAGTCGTTGCGACTGAAGGCCGGGCTCGCGATGGGCCTGGGCGACGTCAGCGACAAGGTGATTCCCAAGCCGGTGCTGGTTTCCGCGGCCAAGAGCGGCGGGACGATTCAAGTGCGCTATTTCATGCCGCACAACTGCCACCGCGCGCTGGCGATTACCGGCTCGATCGGCCTGGCGACGGCGTGCGTGACCGACGGCAGCGTCGCCGCCAACCTGCTTGGCGGCGCCAGCGAGCCGCGCTTGCAGCGGGTTCGCATCGAGCACCCCAGCGGCGGCATCGACGTGGTGTTGTCCTACACCGGCGAAAAGGGTGAGACCATCCGTGCGTCGGTGGTCCGCACCGCCCGCCGGCTCTTCTCGGGTTTCGTCTACGCCACGGTTTCCCGGCGCCTGGCCGGATAGTCCAGGCCGTTTTTGTCATTGCATCAGCGACTCAATAACAACAAGAGATCTGACATATGCTCGCTTTACTTGGCTTGGCCATGGTGGTGGTCTTTACCTTCCTGATAATGACCAAACGGCTGTCGCCGATCGTCGCCCTGACAATCGTGCCGATCGTCTTCGCAATACTGGGCGGGTTTGGCGGAACCACCGGCAAGATGATGCTGGACGGCCTGAAGATGGTCGCGCCGTCGGCGGCGCTGCTGCTGTTCGCGATCCTGTTTTTCGGCCTGATGATCGACGCCGGGCTGTTCGACCCGCTGATCCGCAAGATTCTCAAACGCGTCAATGGCGACCCGATGAAGATCGCCGTGGGCACCGCACTGTTGTCATTGCTGGTGGCCCTGGACGGTGACGGCACGACGACCTACATGATCACCTGCGCCGCGATGCTGCCGCTGTACAAGCGCATCGGCATGAATCCGATGATCCTGGCGACTGTCTCGATGCTGTCGCTGAGCATCATGAGCGGCATGACACCCTGGGGTGGGCCGGCGACCCGCGCCATCGCGGCTCTGGGCCTGGATGCCGGCGAGTATTTCGTCCCGCTGCTGCCGACCATGATCGGCGGTGCCGCCTGGGTGGTGTTCACCGCGTACCTGCTGGGCCGCGCCGAGCGCAAGCGCATTGGCAATATCCAGCTGCAAAGCGGTGGCGGCGACTGCTACATCAAGGCGATTCTTGAAGACACGCCGCACAAGCGTCCGAAGCTGGCCTACGTCAACCTGCTGCTGGTGATTGCGGTGATGGTCGCGCTGGTGATGGGGCTCATGCATTCGGCGATCCTGTTCCTGATCGGTTTTGTCCTTGCGCTGGTGATCAACTATCCGCAACTGGATATCCAGAAGGAGCGCATCCTCGCTCATTCGGGCAACGCCATGACCGTGGTCTTGCTGG
Source organism: Pseudomonas sp. R1-15 (assembly GCF_051132085.1). Taxonomy (NCBI): domain Bacteria; kingdom Pseudomonadati; phylum Pseudomonadota; class Gammaproteobacteria; order Pseudomonadales; family Pseudomonadaceae; genus Pseudomonas; species Pseudomonas sp. R1-15. The sequence goes on from NZ_CP071660.1 coordinate 2,859,967, forward strand.
TGTTCGCGGCGGGCATTTTTGCCGGGATCTTCTCCGGGACCAAAATGGTCGATGCCCTGGCGCAGACCCTGGTCGACTGGATCCCGCCATCCTGGGGCCATCTGTTCCCGCTGGTGGTGGCGATTACCAGCATGCCGCTGACCTTCGTGCTGTCCAACGATGCCTACTACTTCGGTGTGGTGCCGATCCTCGCCAACGCCGCTGCCGCCTACGGCATTCATCCGGTGGAAATCGCCCGGGCGTCGATTCTCGGCCAGCCGGTGCACCTGATGAGTCCGCTGGTGGCCTCGACCCTGTTGCTGGTGGGCATGGTTGACCGCGACCTCGGCGACTTCCAGAAAGTCACCCTCAAATGGGCGGTGCTCACCTCCCTGGTGATTACCGCGTTGGCCCTGCTGACCGGGGCGCTGACGCTGTTCTCCTGAGTCACCCGACAACCTTGTTGCTTGCCTGACGCTCCCCACACGGGGAGTGCGCTGGCCTGCGCGCCAAATAACAACAATGAGAAATCCGACATGAGCAATTACCTGACCCGCGCGGCGTGGTTTCCGATCCTCGGCCTGTTGCCGCTGCCCATGGCCAGCGCCGAAGGGTTCATCGACGACAGCAAGTTGAAGTTGCAACTGCGCAACGTCTACTTCAACGAAAACTTTCGCGACGAACATGGCATGAGCGCGCGGGCCGCCAGGACCGCCAAGAGCGAGCGCACCGAATGGGCCCAGGGTTTCCTGTTGGATTACCAGTCAGGTTATACCCCGGGTACCGTCGGTTTCGGCGTCGATGCCCTGGGCCTGCTGGGGGTCAAGCTTGATTCCGGGCGCGGGCGCAGCGGCACGGGCCTGCTACCGGTGCATGACGACGGGCGCGCCGCCGACGAGTTTGCCAGCGCCGGCATGACCGCCAAGGCCCGGGTGGCCAAGACCATCCTCAAGCACGGCACCCTGTTGCCGAAGAACCCGGTGCTGATCTACAACGACGCGCGCCTGTTGCCGCAGACCTACCAGGGGACCCAGATCAGCAGCAGCGACATCGACAATCTCAGCCTGATTGGCGGGCATCTGCAGCGTTTCAAACTGCGCGATTCAAGCGACAGCATGCCGATCGTGCCCGACGGTTATGGTGGCGATCAGTCAGGCGACTTCAGCTACGCCGGCGCCGACTACAAGTTGGGCAAGACCCTGCGCCTGAGCTACTTCTATGGCGAGCTGGAGAACTTCTATCGACAGAGCTTCGCTGGCATCCAGCACGACCTGCCGCTTGGCCCCGGGGTTCTCACCAGCGATTTGCGCTATTTCAACAGCGCCGATTCCGGCTCGGCCTATGGCGGGAACATCGATAACGACATGCTCAGCGGGATGCTGTCCTATGCCGTCGTCGGCCACACCTTCAGCGCCGGCTACCAGAAACTCAGCGGCGAAGGGGGTTTGCCTTATATCAGCGGGGCGACGGTCTATTCCTTCAGCAATGCCGGGATCGGCAAATTCATCGAGGAAGACGAGAAGACCTGGATGCTCGGTTACGGCTACGACTTCGCGCGCCTTGGCATTCCCGGCCTGACGTTTTCCAGTCGTTATCTCAGCGGTGACGATGGCAAGCCCAACAGCGCGGTAAAGGAATGGGAGCGTGATGCAGAAGTGGCCTATGTCGTGCAGCAGGGCTCTTTCAAAGGGCTGGGTGTGAAACTGCGCAACTATGTCTATCGCTCGGATTTTGCCAGGGGCCGTGACAGTAATCGTCTCTACCTGACCTACGATGTTGCGCTTTGGTAGTGGCTTGGCCTGCGCCGCGGGCGGAAATGGGGCATGACGAAATCATGGCGTTCCCTACACCCACTTGAACGTCTCCCTCAACGCAGCCTCTGACACTATTACAGGGCGCACGCACGTCGCCCATTCACCGCGCGGAGGATAGGTTCACATGAAGATTCTAATGGTCCTTACATCTCACGATCAGTTGGGCGACACCGGCAAAAAAACCGGCTTCTGGCTGGAAGAATTCGCCGCTCCCTATTACGTGTTCGTCGATGCCAAGGCCACGGTCACGCTTGCGTCGCCGAAGGGCGGGCAACCACCGCTGGACCCCAAGAGCGATGAAGGGGACGCCCAGACTGATGCAACCCGTCGCTTTGGCGCCGACACCCAGGCCCAAGCGGCGTTGGCCAACACCTTGCCGCTGGGCGAGGTCGACCCCTATGACTTCGATGCGGTGTTTTATCCCGGCGGTCATGGCCCTCTTTGGGATCTCGCCGAGGACACCGACTCCAAGACCCTCATCGAAGCGTTTTACGCAGCGAATAAACCCATCGCGGCCGTCTGCCACGCGCCCGGAGTCTTCAAGAACGTCAACGCCCCGGACGGCCAGCCGGTGGTCAAGGGTAAAAAAGTCACCGGTTTCACCAATTCCGAAGAAGAGGCGGTGGGGCTGACCCAAGTGGTCCCGTTCCTGGTCGAGGACATGCTCAAGGCCAAGGGCGGCGAGTATTCCAAAGGGGCGGACTGGGGCAGCCATGTGGTCGAGGACGGGCATCTGATCACCGGGCAGAATCCCGCCTCATCCGAAGCGGCTGCCAAGGCGTTGCTCAAGCGGTTGGAGGCGGAACAGGCGGGTTGAGTCAGGTTCACTCAACTGCCCATAAGGCAAACAACAAACCCGTGGCGAGGGAGCTTGCTCCCGCTCGGCTGCGCAGCAGTCGTGAATCGGTGGTCAAGGTGACTCCGATATTCCGCATTCGGCAGGTTTTGGGGCCGCTTCGCGACCCAGCGGGAGCAAGCTCCCTCGCCACGGGGTCTTTTTTTCTTGAATAAACTGTCGTACTGAAACCATTCGGGCGACGGCATAGGGCGATCAGCCGAACCCGATGATCGCCTTGGTTTCCAGGTATTCCTCAAGCCCGAAGACGCCGTACTCACGCCCGTTGCCCGATCGCTTGTAACCACCGAAGGGCGCCATGGGATTCCAGGCGGGGTAATTCAGGAGCACTTGCCCGGCGCGGATTCGAGAAGCCACCGCGCGCGCCAGGTCGAGGTCTTGTGACTGGACGTGGGCGCCCAGCCCGTAGACCGTATCGTTCGCAATAGCCACCGCCTCGTCGATCGTTTCATAGGCAATGATGCACAGCACCGGCCCGAAGATTTCCTCCTGGGCGATGCGCATGGCGTTATCCACCTCGGAGAACACTGTCGGGCGGGTGAAGTAGCCCTTTTCAAAACCGGGCACGCGTCCAAGTCCGCCGCAAAGCAGTTTTGCGCCTTCGTGCAGGCCGTTCTCGATCATCGCCTGCACGCGATTGAACTGGGCTTGATTGGCAATCGGGCCGAGTACCGTTTCCGGCGATTGCGGATCACCAACGATGATCGCGTTGGCGGTTGCGGCCGCCAGCGCTTCGACTTCAGCCAGTCGGTCCTTCGGAACGATCATGCGGGTCGGGGCGCTGCAGGATTGTCCGACGTTGCGCAGCGCCGCCAGCACGCCGGCCGGGACGGCTTTGGCAAAGTCCGCATCGGGAAGCAATATGTTCGGCGATTTGCCGCCCAGTTCCTGGCCGACCCGCTTCGCCGTCGGGGCGGCCGCCTGTGCCACCAGCGTGCCCGCTCGGTTTGAGCCGGTGATCGAAATCATGTCGATATCAGCGTGTGCGGCCATCGCCGCGCCGACCACATGGCCGCTGCCGTTCACCAGGTTGAAAACCCCCGGTGGCAGGCCCGCGTCATGCACCACCTGTGCAAACAGCAGGGCGCTCAGCGGTGACAGCTCACTGGGCTTGAGCACCACCGTGCATCCGGCCGCCAGTGCCGGGGCGACTTTTGCTGTGATCTGGTAAAGCGGCCAGTTCCAGGGCGTGATCAAGCCGCAGACGCCTATGGGTTCGCGTCGGATTGCGGTCGTGCCCTCGAGCGTCTGGAAATGATAGGTGGACAGCAGATCGCGCGCGACCCGAACGTGTTCGGCCGCCAGGGGCACCTGCATAGCACGTGCGGCAGCGATGGCCGAGCCCATTTCCAGGGAGATCGCCTGGGCAAACGCTTCTTTTCGCTCAAGGATAAGCTCATGGATCTTGTCCAGCAGCAGCGCGCGCGACGCCGTGGAGGTGGCAGACCAACCGGCAAACGCGGCGCGCGCCGCTGCTACCGCCCGATCGATATCCTCGACAGAACCGCTGGCAACCTGGGCGACCACTTCTTCGGTCGCCGGGTTGATCACCGGCAGGCTGGCCGGGCTGGCCGGCGCAGACCAACCGCCATTGATATAAAACCGCTGAGCCGATTGCGGATCAACACTGTAGCGATTCGAAGATTGAGTAGTCATCCAGGGCGTTCCTTTAGAGCGGCATGTCGAGTCTGCTCAATAAGCTAACAAAGCGGTCCGGACAAAATATGCCGTTGTTCAAGTGCCCAAAGGAGAATCTGCCGTATCTGCCAGGCTAACTTCCCATTAACCATGGCCTGCCAGGCTCTGACGTTTCCGACCGCAACGACCGGGTTCGGAGCGTCCCGCAAAGTCTGCTGAACAGGTCGCGCAAAACGGTGCTTTGTACCAGGCGGCCTATACTTTTAGCCGTTTATGCACGGTTTCATGGTGTTGTAATAACGCCACCGCTCACCGCCCTTCAATGGACATCCCAAAATGCCTGCACCGTTAACTTCCGTAGAGACGAATTCTGAACTGCCGACGCACGCTGACGTTGTGGTGATCGGCGGCGGCATTATCGGAACCTTCACGGCCTATTACCTGGCCAAGCGCGGCATGAAGGTCGCGCTGGTGGAGAAGGGGCGCGTGGGGGCGGAGCAATCGAGTCGAAACTGGGGTTGGTGCCGTCAGCAGAATCGGGACGCTCGTGAGCTGCCGCTGTCGACCAAGAGCCTGGAGCTGTGGGAACAGTTCGCCGCGGAGACCGGCGAGGACACCGGATTCAGAAGGTGTGGCTTGCTCTATCTGAGCAACAACGAGAAAGAACTGGCGGGTTGGGCAAAGTGGGGTGAGTTTGCCCGTACCGTCAATGTCACAACGCACATGCTGACGGCGGAACAGGCTGCAGAACATGGCCGGGTGACTGGCAAGTCCTGGAAAGGCGGGGTCTTCTCGCCGACCGACGGTACGGCGGACCCGTCCCGTGCCGCCCCGGCGGTTGCGCGGGCAATCATCAAGCTGGGCGGCACGGTGCATCAGGGCTGCGCCGCGCGTGGGATCGAGACCGAAGGCGGCCGGCTATCCGCGGTCGTTACCGAAAAGGGCACCATTCGCACCAGGCTCGCGGTGCTGGCCGGTGGCGCATGGGCGTCCTCGTTCTGCCGTCAGTACGGCATCCGGTTTCCCCAGGCGTCCATTCGCCAGACGATACTGTCGGTCTCCAAGGGCGCCGAAGAGATACCGGACGCACTCCACACGGACGAGGTCTCCATGACCCGTCGCTCTGATGGCGGTTTCACGCTGGCCATCAGTGGCAGAGGGCGCGTTGACCCGACCCCGCAGCTGTTGCGGTTCGCTCCGCAGTTCCTGCCGATGTTCCAGCGCCGCTGGCGCAAGCTGGCGCCCGGTGGTCTGCAAGGCTTCCAGTCGGGGCATGAAGGCCTGGGCCGCTGGCGGTTGGACCAGCCAACCCCGATGGAGCGGATGCGCATCCTCGATCCTGCAGCCGATGCATCGGTTGTCGAGCTGACTTACAAGCGCGCGGTCGACCTGATCCCGATGCTGAAAAACTCGTCAGTCACCGCTGCCTGGGCAGGTTATGTGGACAGCACGCCTGATGGCGTCCCGGGCATTGGCGAAATAGCGAGCCTGCCTGGCCTGGTGCTGGCGGCGGGGTTCAGTGGCCATGGCTTCGGCATTGGCCCTGGCGCGGGCCACTTGATCGCCGACATTGTCAGCGACATGCCTCCCCTGGTTGACCCGCGTCCTTATCACCCAGATCGATTCCAGTCTTCAGCCTGGGGCAAAGTCGCGGAGTTCTGAGGCCAGTACAAATCTCACCGGCAACACAAGCAACGGGCGCATCCTCAGGGAATGCGCCCGTTCTCGTTGGCGGGGTGGATTCTGCCGCTGGCGGCGGTTCGACTGGTTTTTTGCGCACCATAAATGGCCGCGAACACCCTGAAAAAGGTGCAGATGCCCGGGCTTGGCGCATCCCGCACAGTCTGCTGAGCGGGCCCCGAAAAACGGTGGTTTGTGCCAAGCGGCCTATACTTTTAACCGTTTATGCGCGGTCTCATGATGCTGTAATAAAACCGTGATGCAGCGTTGCAGCCAGGCTTCAAGAACGAGCAACCGCTTGCCCCTCATGACCTCAACCATCACTCAGGACCGCACTCATGAGCTTCCTTCGCCCCAAGTTCATTACCTTTGACTGCTATGGCACGTTGACCAACTTTCAGATGGGGACCATGACGCGCGAGCTGTTCGCCGATCGGGTCCCAGCCGAGCAGATGGATCAGTTCGTCAAGGATTTCTCGGCCTACCGGCTGGACCAGGTGATGGGCGACTGGCGGCCCTATGATGAAATTCTCAAGACTGCCCTGGCCCGGGTCTGCAAGCGTTGGGGTGTCGAATACAAAGGCGAAGGCCAGCTCTATTACGATGCCGTACCGACCTGGGGCCCACATGCCGACGTACCGGCAGGCCTGTCGAAAATCGCCGACAAGATTCCCCTGGTGATTTTCTCCAATGCGATGGACGAGCAGATCATGTCCAACGTCGACAAGCTCGGCGCACCTTTTCATAAAGTCTTCACGGCTCAACAGGCCCAAGCCTACAAGCCACGTCTGGCGGCCTTCGAGTACATGCTCGATAACCTCGGCTGCGGGCCGGAGGATGTCCTGCATGTGTCTTCGAGCTTCCGCTACGACCTGATGTCGGCCCATGACATGAAGATCAAGCACAAAGCCTTCGTGGCCCGGGGTCATGAGCAACCGGCGAACGCGGCCTTTGGTTACCACCAGATCCCGGACATCGGCGGGTTGGCCGGTCTGGTCGGTCTCTGAGTCTCATTGCACGCTTCAAGGCATAAGGGGTTAGACATGGGCAGTGAGTCTTATTGGCTCGATACCGCACCGGCATTTACCGGTGCCCAGCTCGGTGCGTTGCCCGGGCAGGTCGATGTGGCCATCGTCGGTGGCGGTTTCACTGGCCTGGCGGCCGCCCGGTCCCTGGCCTTGAAGGGCGCCAATGTGGTGGTGCTGGAAGGCGGGCGGGTCATTGGCGAGGCTTCGGGGCGCAATGGCGGCCAGTGCAACACCGGCGTCGCCCAGGACTACGCGTCATTAAGTGCCAGCCTCGGCGCCGACAAGGCGCGCGCCTATTACCAGGCCTATGAAAGCGCCGTGCAGAGTGTCGTCTCGCTGGTGGAGCAAGAGCAGATTGCCTGCGACTTCAAGCGCAATGGCAAGCTCAAGTTGGCGGCCAAGCCCCTGCACTACGAAGGGTTGGCACGTACTTGCGAATTGATCCGGCGCGAGGTCGATGCCGAGGTCGAGTTGCTGTCTGCGCAAGAAACCCGGGCTGAAGTGAACTCGGCCCAGTTCCATGGCGGCTTGCTGCAGCGTAACGGCGTGCAGATGCATGTCGGACGCTTCGGAGTAGGGTTGGCCGAAGCCGCCGCCCGTCACGGCGCGCTGATTTTCCAAGGCGTATCCGTAACCGACTGGAAAACCAGCGCCGGTGGCTATCGGGTCAATACCACCAAGGGTTCGCTACAGGCCACGCAGATCCTGCTGGCCACCGGCACCTGCCAGCAGGGTGGGTTGGGTTGGTATCGGCGGCGAATCGTGCCGGTGGGCAGTTTTGTGATCGCCACCGAGGTGTTGCCGCAGGCCTTGATCGACAGTTTGCTGCCGGCACACCGCTCCTATGTCACCAGCCGGATGATCGGCAACTACTTTCGGATCACGCCGGACAACCGCTTGCTGTTTGGCGGGCGGGCGCGGTTCGCCATGTCCGACAGTGTGTCCGATGCCAAGAGCGGCAAAGTCCTGCACGCGGCGATGGTGCAGATGCTTCCGCAGCTGGCCCACGTCAAGGTCGAGTATTGCTGGGGCGGATTGGTGGACATGACCTCCGATCGGCTGCCCCGGGCCGGCCAGCACGGCGGCGTCTATCACTCCATGGGCTACAGCGGCCATGGCGTGCAGATGTCGGTGCACATGGGCCAGGTCATGGCCGACGTCATGGCCGGCAAGGTCGAGGCCAACCCTTGGCGCGAACTCGACTGGCCGGCGATCCCCGGACATTTTGGCAAGCCCTGGTTCCTGCCGCTGGTAGGTGCGTATTACCGTCTTCAAGACTATTTGCACTGAGTGGCGAGGGACGCTTCAGGTTTCATCACATTGCGTATAGCGCGAGCAATCGAGCCTTATCATTTGCGAAAGGTAGAACCGACATGACTGACAAAAAAAACAGTATCGATACCCAGCTGATAACAGGTACGGAAAGTCTGCGCGTTTTCGAAGGGCTCAATCGCGGCATGTCACGCCGCAATGCATTGCAGATGCTCGGGTTGGCCGGGGTGGTCGTGGCGGGCGCCGGCAGCCTGTTCGGCGCCGCCGGCAAGCTGTTCGCCGATGAGGAGGCCGCCAGCCCAGGCAAAGGCAAGCCTGGCGGGCGGATCCGCGTCGCCGGCTCGACCAGTTCCACCGCCGACACCCTGGACCCGGCCAAAGGTTCGTCGTCCACCGACTACGTACGCCATTACATGTTCTACAACGGGCTGACGCGTTTTGACAGCCACATGGTGCCGCAACTGGAACTGGCCGAGCGTATCGAGACCACGGACGCCACGCTCTGGGTGATCAGCCTGCGCAAGGAAGTGACCTTCCATAACGGCAAGGCATTGACCGCCGCCGACGTGGTGTTTTCGCTGTTGCGGCACAAGGACCCGATCACCGGCTCCAAGGTCCTGCCGCTGGCGTCGCAGTTCGCCGACGTCAAAGCCGTTGGCACCCATGAAGTGCAGATTCAGTTGAGCGGCCCCAACGCTGAACTGCCGTCGGTCCTTGCCGTCTCGCACATGTTGATCGTGCCGGAAGGCACCAGCGATTTCAGCCAGGGCATCGGTACCGGTCCGTTCAAGGTCAAGGAGTTCAAGCCCGGGGTGCGCTCCGTCGGCGTGCGCAACAGCAATTACTGGAAGCCCGGCCTGCCGTACCTGGACGAGATCGAATTCATCGGCATTGCCGACGAATCGTCCCGGATCAACGCCTTGCTTTCAGGGGACGTGCACATCGTCAACGAGGTCAACCCGCGTTCGACGACCCGCATCAAGGACAGCGCCAGGCACCGGGTCATCGACTCGCCGTCGGGCAACTACACTGACCTGATCATCCGTCAGGACCAGATGCCCGGCAAAAGCCCGGAGTTCACCCAGGCGATGAAGTTGCTGCTGGACCGGGAACAGATCAAGTCGGCGATCTTCCGTGGCTATGCGCGGGTCGGCAACGACCATCCGATCGCGCCCGGGGCACGCTTCTTCAACGCCGATTTGCCGCAACGGGCCTACGATCCCGAGCAGGCCAAATCCCTGCTGAAGAAGGCCGGCATGGAAAGCATCAGCATGCCGCTGATGTGCTCGCCCGCGGCGACCGGTTCGGTGGACATCGCGGTGCTGCTGCAGCAGTCCGCCAAGGAGGCCGGGCTCAAGCTCAACGTCAACCGCCTGCCGAGCGATGGCTACTGGTCCAACCACTGGGCCAAGCACCCGCTGAGCTTTGGCAACATCAATCCGCGACCGAATGCCGACATGCTGTTCTCGCAGTTCTTCCAGTCGAGCGCGCCCTGGAACGAATCAGGCTGGAAAAACGAGCAGTTCGACCAATTGTTGATACAGGCCCGCGGTGAAACCGACGAGGCCAAGCGCGGCAAGATGTACGCCGACATGCAAGTGCTGGTGCATGAGCACGGAGGCATCGGCGTACCGGTGTTCATCAGCAACATCGACGGTGCCGACCAGCGTGTAAAAGGCTACGGCGCCAATCCCCTGGGCGGTTTCATGGGCTACATGTTCGCCGAGCAGATCTGGCTGGATGCCTGATGAAGGTCGGTTTGGGCCACATTGCACGAGGGTCGGATGATGAATAGCAACACACTGTGGTTGATCGGCCGCCGTCTGGGGGCGGCGATCGTGACCTTGTTGATTGTCTCCATGGTGGTGTTCGCCATCACGGCGGTGCTGCCGGGGGACGCGGCGCAGCAGGCGCTGGGACAGTTCGCCACGCCGGAACAGGTGGCGGCCCTGCGGACCAAAATGGGCCTGGACCAGCCCGGTGTGTTGCGTTACCTGCATTGGCTGACGAGCCTGCTCAGCGGTGACCTGGGGATGTCGATGTCCAACGCCACGCCGGTGATCGAGCTGATGGCCGGCCGGGTTCCCAACACCTTGATGCTCGCCGCTGCCACGGCCCTGGTGTCGGTGCCCGTGGCGTTGACCCTGGGCATCGGCTCGGCCATGGGCCGAGGCGGGCGCCTCGACAGCTTCCTGAGTTTTTTCACCTTGACCATGGTGGCCGTGCCGGAGTTTCTGGTCGCCACCTTGGCGGTGCTGATATTCGCCGTGAACCTGGGTTGGTTATCGGCGCTGTCCTACGCCAGTGACATCACGTCCCCCTGGCAATTCATGCGCACCTACGCATTGCCGGTGATGACGCTGTGCTGCGTGATTGTCGCGCAAATGTCACGCATGACCCGCGCAGCCGTGATCGATCAGCTCGACAGCCCTTACGTGGAAATGGCCCGGCTCAAGGGCGTGAGCAATATCCGTATCGTGCTCCGGCATGCCTTGCCCAATGCCATCGGCCCCATTGCCAATGCCATCGCCCTGAGCTTGTCCTACCTGTTGGGCGGGGTGGTGATCGTCGAAACGATCTTCAACTATCCCGGCATTGCCAGCCTGATGGTCGATGCCGTGACCAACCGCGACATGGCCCTGGTTCAAGCCTGCACCATGTTGTTCTGTACGGCGTACCTGGCGTTGGTGTTGATCGCCGACCTGTGCGCGATTCTTTCCAATCCGAGGCTGAGAAACCAATGAACAACCTCATTGTGAAATCGCCGACGGCGGCCGCTGCGCTGGGGTTGGGCAAAGACGCCCACGCAAAGTCCTGGCTTGGCCTGGCCGGCGCCGCGATGTGTGTGATCTGGTTGCTGGTGGCGATTTTCGGCCCGTGGCTGGCGCCGCATCCGGTGGGCGAAGTGGTCTCCGACAATGTCTTCGACAGCCTCAGCGCGACGTACCCGTTCGGCACCGATTACCTGGGCCGCGACATGCTCAGCCGGGTTCTTGTCGGCGCGCGTTTCACCGTCGGCCTGGCGTTGGTGGCCGCGGTGCTGTCGAGCACCCTGGGAACCAGTCTGGCGCTGTTGTCGGTGGTGTCGCCAAAGTGGCTGGATGAGCTGATCAGCCGCCTGATGGACGCGTTCATTTCGATCCCGAGCAAGATGCTAGCGCTGATCATGGTCTCGGCCTTCGGCTCCTCGGTCACCTTGCTGATCTGCACGGCGGTGTTGAGCTACACCCCCGGTGCCTTCCGCATCGCCCGCAGCATGGCGGTGAATATCGAAGCGCTGGAGTACGTGCAAGTGGCCCGTACCCGGGGCGAGCGCCGACTGTACATCGCCTGCGTGGAAATCCTGCCGAACATCCTCAATCCGGTGCTGGCGGACCTGGGCCTGCGTTTTGGTTTCATCGTGCTGCTGCTCAGTGGCATGAGTTTCCTCGGGCTGGGCGTGCAACCACCGGATGCCGACCTTGGCTCGCTGGTGCGCGAGAACATCGGCGGCCTCAATCAGGGGGCGCCGGCCATCGTGATTCCTGCCCTGGCCATCGGCACCCTGACCATCGGCGTGAATCTGTTCATCGACCGGTTGTCGTCGCGACGTAGCCGACGTACGGGAGGTCATTGAAATGAGCGAATTGATTCGGGTACAGGACCTGCGCGTGGTCGCCTGCGGCGAGCGCGAGGAGGTGGACATCGTCAAGGGGGTCAGCTTCTCCCTGCAAAAAGGCGAAGTATTGGCGTTGATCGGTGAGTCCGGTTCCGGCAAGACCACCATTGCCCTGGCATTGCTCGGTTATGCCCGACGCGGTTGCCGGCTGGCGGGCGGCGTGGTGCAAATCGGCGAGGATGACATGCTGGCGTTGAGCGAGAGCCAGTTGCAGAAGTTGCGCGGCAACCGCGTGTCCTATATCGCCCAGAGCGCCGCAGCGGCGTTCAACCCGGCGAAAAAACTCATCGACCAGGTAGTGGAAGGCGCGCTGATTCATGGCCTGGGTAGCCGGGCGGTGCTTGAGGCGAAGGCCATCGAGCTGTTTCGTGACCTGGCCTTGCCAGACCCGGAGCGTATCGGCCAGCGCTATCCTCATCAGGTGTCCGGCGGGCAGCTGCAACGGGTGATGGCGGCCATGGCGCTGATCAGCGATCCATTGCTGGTGGTGCTCGACGAGCCGACCACGGCCCTCGATGTAACGACCCAGATCGATGTGCTGCGGGCCTTCAAACGGGTTGTCCGCGAGCGTGGGGCCACGGCCGTCTATGTGTCCCACGACCTGGCGGTCGTGGCGCAGATGGCTGATCAGATCGTGGTGCTCAATGGCGGCGAGATCTTCGAACACAGCGCCACGGCACCTTTGCTCAAGGGCCCGGCCCACGAATACACCCGCAGCCTGTTGGCGGCGGCGCGGCCGGACACGACGATCCGTCCGCCCAGCGACATCGCGCAAGACACGCCGTTGCTGACCATCCAGGGGCTGACCGCCGGCTACGGCAACAAGAATGCCCAGGGCATGCCAGCGATTCGCGTGCTGGAAAGCATCGACCTGACGGTTCGCCGAGGCCAGGCCATCGGCGTCATCGGTGAGTCGGGGTCGGGCAAATCGACCCTTGCACGGGTGGTGGCCGGGTTGTTGCAGCCAGCCCTTGGCGGGTTGTCCTTCGATGGTCAACCCCTGGGCGGCAGCCTGTCGTCGCGTACCCAGGAGCAGTTCCGACGCATACAGATGGTCTTCCAGAATGCCGACACCGCACTCAATCCGATGCACAGCGTCAGCACGATCCTGAGCCGCCCGCTGAAGATGTATTTCGGCCTCAAGGGCGCGGCGTTGCGCGAGCGTATCGGCGAGCTGCTGGACCTGGTGCGTTTGCCCCGGACGATGGCGGACCGGCGTCCGAACGAACTGTCCGGCGGACAGAAGCAACGGATCAACCTGGCCCGGGCCTTGGCGGCCAAGCCAGACCTGATCCTCTGTGACGAGGTGACCTCGGCGCTGGATACCGTGGTCGGTGCGGCAATTCTCGAATTGCTGCGCGATTTGCGCCAGGAGCTGGGAGTGTCCTACCTGTTCATCAGCCACGACATCTCCACCGTGCGCGCGTTGTGTGACGACATCGTGGTGATGTACAGCGGGCACAAGGTCCAGGCCGGTACGCGTCAATCCTATGCCGAGGCTCCGTTCCATCCGTATACCGATCTGTTGATCCACTCCGTACCGGAACTGCGCCAGGGCTGGCTGGAAAGCTGCGGGGCAACGACCTGCCAGACGCTGCCGCCGATTGGCCCGAAAGCCGCTGTGCCAGGGCTGTGCACCTTCCTGAGTCGCTGCCCGGTGCGGGTCGACGGGCTGTGCAACCGCGTCGCGCCGGACCGACGGATGTTAGTCGGTGGCAGCGAAATCCTTTGCCACCACGACAGCGCCGAACTGATGAAAACCCAGCAACCGAACACTCCGACCGTGGCGGCGTACGCATGAAATCCCGTGTATTGGAGATTCTCAAACGGCTGATGGCCTTCGACACCGTCTCTTCGGAATCGAATATGGCCTTGATCGAATACGTGCGCGATCTGCTCATGACCAAGGGCATCGAGTCCTTGATCGTGCGGGACGACAGCGGCAACAAAGCCAACCTGTTTGCCAGTACCGGTCCAAGGGATGTGCCGGGGATCCTGCTGTCGGGTCATACCGACGTGGTGCCGGCGGCGGGGCAGGCCTGGACCTTCCCGGCATTTGCGGCGACGGTGCGGGACGGACGGATTTATGGCCGCGGCAGTTGCGATATGAAGGGCTTTATCGCCCTGGCAATCGACGCCATGCTCGATGCCGCCGGGCAGCCATTGAGCAGGCCGCTGCAGCTGGCGCTGTCCCATGACGAGGAGATCGGCTGCGTGGGGGTACGGCGTTTGCTGGATGTGTTGCACCTGGCACCGGTCCGGCCGTTTCTGTGCGTCATCGGCGAGCCGACCCATATGCAGTTCGTTCTCGGGCACAAGGGCAAGGGTTCCTACCGTACGTACTGTCGTGGGCTGGAGGCGCACTCATCATTGGCGCCACGCTCGGTCAATGCGATTCATGTGGCCTGCGATTTCATCGCCGCGCTGCGCCTGAGCCAACAGCAGTTGCAAGAGCAGGGTGCCCGGGATACCGATTACGATGTGCCCTACAGCACGGTGCATGTCGGGCAGATTGTCGGCGGCAAGGCGCTGAACATCGTGCCCAACCTGTGCACCCTTGATTTCGAAGTGCGTAACTTGCCGGCGGACAACCTGGACGGCTTCCTCGAGCAGATGCGCGAACGGGCCGAACTGATCGTGCGCGAGGCGCAAAAGCTCTCCAGCGTGGCTGCGATTGAAATCGAGACCCTGAACGTCTACCCGGGTCTCGACACCCATCCGAGCGTCGAAGCAGTACGGTTCCTGAAAAACTTTGCCGCCCCGGACACGGGCACCGCGAAAGTCTCGTTCGGCACCGAGGGTGGTTTGTTCAAGCAACGCCTGGATGTACCGGTGGTGGTTTGCGGCCCGGGTTCGATCGAACAGGCGCACAAGCCTGACGAGTACATCGAGATCAGCCAGATGGAGGCGGGTGAGTACTTTCTGCAAGGGTTGCTGGGCTCGATGCGCATTTGATCGTGCAGCAGTAAAGCCTGCCGTCGAAGGTAATGCTGTTCACTTAACAAAATGACGTACCCGTGGCGAGGGAGCTTGCTCCCGCTCGGCTGCGAAGCAGTCGTAAACCGGCGGATGCGGTGTGTCTGATACTAAGTGTTTGGCAGGTTTTGGGGCCGCTTCGCGGCCCAGCGGGAGCAAGCTCCCTCGCCACGGGTTCCCCGATTGCCTTAATGAACAGCATTATGCCGTCGAAGGCTGATTTTCAGCATTCGTGGCTGTAGCGCCGGCGTTTTCAGCATCCTCGTTCAGGGCGACTCAATAGACTGAAGGCTGTCTCAGAACAGGACCCGACGTCATGCTCAAGAATCGCCTGAAAGACCCCAGCCTGCTGGTAGAACTCGCTTACATCGACGGCCAGTGGGTCGGCGCCGACAACGCCGCCACCCTGGACGTGATCAACCCGGCCACCGGCGAGGTGCTTGCCCGGGTACCGGCGATACACGGCAGCGAAACCCGGCGCGCCATCGAAGCTGCCGACCGTGCCTGGCCGGCCTGGCGTGCACGTCCGGCGGCGGAACGGGCGGCGCTGCTCGATCGCTGGTACCAGGCGATGATCGACAACCTCGACGACCTGGCGTTGATCCTCACCCTTGAGCAGGGCAAGCCGCTGGCGGAAGCCAAGGGCGAGATCCGCTACGGTGCCAGCTTCGTCAAATGGTTTGCCGAAGAAGCTCGACGGATCTACGGCGAAACCATCCCGGCCCCCAGCGGTGATCGACGCTTGATGACCCTCAAACAGCCGGTGGGCGTTTGCGCCGCGATCACGCCGTGGAATTTCCCCAATGCGATGATCACCCGCAAGTGCGCACCGGCCCTGGCCGCGGGTTGCACGATCGTGGTCAAGCCGTCGGACCTGACCCCGCTGTCGGCCCTGGCCCTGGCGGTGCTGGCCGAGCGGGTCGGGATTCCGGCCGGGGTGTACAACGTCGTGACCGGCATGCCCGCCGGCATTGGTGAGGAACTGACCGGCAACCCGACGGTGCGCAAGCTTTCCTTTACCGGCTCTACCGCTGTCGGACGCCTGCTGATGCGTCAGAGTTCGGAACACATCAAGCGCTTGAGCCTGGAGCTGGGCGGTAACGCTCCGTTCATCGTGTTTGACGACGCGGACCTGGAGCAGGCCGTGACCGGCATCATGCTCAGCAAATTCCGCAACGCCGGGCAGACCTGCGTCTGCGCCAACCGCATTCTGGTGCAGGATGGGATCTACGAGCGCTTCGCCCAGCGCTTGGTGGAGGCGGTGGGCAAACTCAAGGTTGGCGACGGCCTCGAGGCCGAGGTGAACATCGGTCCGCTGATCAACGCGGCGGCGGTCAGCAAGGTCGCTCGACACATCGACGAGGCGTTGAGCCAGGGCGCTCGCCTGCTTTGTGGCGAAATCCCCACGGGCGACAGCCGGTTCGTCCAGCCGACGGTGCTCGGGGAGACGCATGCCGGGATGCTGCTGGCCAACGAAGAAACCTTCGGTCCGGTTGCTCCGCTGATGCGCTTCAGCACGGAAGAAGAGGCGCTCGCCTTGGCCAACGCTACGCCCTATGGCTTGGCGGCATATTTTTTCACCCAGGATCTGCGCCGCTCATGGCGGTTCGGCGAGGCCCTGGAGTTCGGCATGGTTGGCCTCAATACCGGGCTCATTTCCATGGACGTCGCGCCCTTCGGCGGCATCAAGCAATCGGGCCTTGGGCGTGAAGGCAGCAAGTATGGCCTGGATGAATTTCTTGAAGTCAAAGCCTTCCACGTCGGCGGGTTGTGATGCGGTCAGCGATTTGAAGAGGAGGCACGGTTGATGAGCAAACCATTCAGAATCGCCGCGATTGCTGGCGACGGTATTGGTAAGGAAGTCTTGCCGGAGGGGCTGCGGGTATTGGAGCAGGCGGCGAAGAAATGGCAATTGGATCTGAGCATCGAAGTGCTCGACTGGGCCCACTGCGATTACTACCTGGAACACGGGCAGATGATGCCCGCCGACTGGTTCGAACAGCTCAAGGGCTTCGATGCGATCTACTTTGGCGCCGTGGGCTGGCCGGACAAGGTACCGGATCACATTTCCCTGTGGGGTTCGCTGCTGAAGTTTCGCCGGGACTTCGATCAGTACGTGAACATCCGTCCGGTGCGGCTGTTTCCCGGCGTGCCGTGTCCGTTGGCCGGACGCGAGGCCGGGGACATCGACTTCGTGGTGATTCGCGAAAACACCGAGGGCGAGTATTCCTCGGTCGGCGGCAAGATGTTCGAAGGCACCGAGCACGAGTTCGTGCTGCAGGAGTCGGTATTCACCCGACGCGGTGTGGACCGGATTCTCAAGTTCGCCTTCGACCTGGCCCAGACCCGGCCGCGCAAACGCCTGACGGCGGCGACCAAGTCCAACGGCATTTCCATCAGCATGCCGTACTGGGACGAACGCACGGCGCTCATGGCGCAGCAGTACCCGGACGTCACCTGGGACAAGCAACACATCGATATCCTCTGTGCACGCTTCGTGCTTCAGCCGGACCGTTTCGATGTGGTCGTGGCGTCGAATCTGTTCGGTGACATCCTGTCCGACCTCGGACCTGCCTGCGCCGGCACCATCGGCATCGCCCCTTCGGCCAACCTTGATCCACAGCGACGATTTCCCTCGTTGTTCGAACCGGTCCATGGCTCGGCGCCAGATATCTATGGACGGAATATCGCCAACCCGATTGCGATGATCTGGTCCGGTGCCTTGATGCTCGACTTCCTGGGTAATGGCGATGAACACTATCGCGCGGCCCATGACGGAATTCTCAGGGCCATCGAGCGGGTTATTGCAGAGGGGCCGATTACGCCTGATCTTGGCGGACAGGCGTCGACTCAGGAGGTTGGTCTGGCTATTGCGGGGGCGCTTTGAACTGGGAGTTGTGCTCCGGTCCTGCTCCGACACAACTGTGGGAGCGAGCCTGCTCGCGATGGCGGTGTGTCAGTCAATGAAGATATTGGATGTGCTGGCCCTTTCGCGAGCAAGCTCGCTCCCACAGGGTTCCTCGGTATGCCATGAAATCTGCGTCTGCCGGATGATCCAATGTGGGAGCGAGCTTGCTCGCGAAGGCGGTGTGTCAGTCAATGAAGATATTGGATGTGCTGGCCCTTTCGCGAGCAAGCTCGCTCCCACAGGGTTCCTCGGTATGCCGTGAGACCTGCGTCTGCCGCCGATCCAATGTGGGAGCGAGCTTGCTCGCGATGGCGGTGTATCAGTCAATGAAGATATTGGATGTTCTGGCGCTTTCGCGAGCAGGCTCGCTCCCACAGGGTTCCTCGGTATGCCGTGAAACCTGCGTCTGCCGCTGATCCAATGTGGGAGCGAGCCTGCTCGCGAAGGCGGTGTGTCAGTCAATGAAGATATTGGATGTGCCGGCCCTTTCGCGAGCAAGCTCGCTCCCACAGGGTTCCTCGGTATGCCGTGAGACCTGCGTCTGCCGCCGATCCAATGTGGGAGCGAGCTTGCTCGCGAAGGCGGTGTGTCAGTCAATGAAGATATTAGATGTGCCGGCCCTTTCGCGAGCAAGCTCGCTCCCACAGGGTTCCTCGGTATGCCGTGAAACCTGCGTCTGCCGCTGATCCAATGTGGGAGCGAGCCTGCTCGCGATGGCGGTGTGTCAGTCAATGAAGATATTAGATGTGCTGGCCCTTTCGCGAGCAGGCTCGCTCCCACAGGGTTCCTCGGTATGCCGTGAGACCTGCGTCTGCCGGATGATCCAGTGTGGGAGCGAGCCTGCTCGCGAAGGCGGTGTGTCAGTCAATGAAGATATTGGATGTTCTGGCGCTTTCGCGAGCAGGCCCGCTCCCACAGGGTTCCTCGGTATGCCGTGAAATCTGCGTCTGCCGCTGATCCAGTGTGGGAGCGAGCTTGCTCGCGAAGGCGGTGTGTCAGCCAATGAAGATATTGGTTGTACCGGCCCTTTCGCGAGCAAGCTCGCTCCCACAGGGTTCCTCGGTATGCCGTGAGACCTGCATCTGCCGACGATCCAGTGTGGGAGCGAGCCTGCTCGCGAAGGCGGTGTGTCAGTCAATTTACTTACAGACGTAAAACTTGCGCACATAGACGCTGCTCTTCCAGGCGCAAGGAGCCCCCTTGGGCACAAACACCGTATCGCCAGTATTCACCGCCAGCGCCGACCCATCGCCGAGCTGGAGAATGATGCTGCCCTCGATCAGGTGCATCAGTTCGTGCATCGTGTGCGGCCTTGCCCTGCGGTTATAGGGCGTCGAATCCCAGACGCCGATGCGCAGGTTTGTCGTCTCCTCGACGAACAGATTGTTCGAGCGACATTGCGGTGTCGGGCTCAGCAGGAATTCTTCACTCGGTGGCGTCGAGGGTGCTAGGAGGGTGTGCCGGGGGAGTGCGGTCACTCCGACGATGCCCGCTTCAACAGGCTGGGTATCGGCGCAGAATGCCCAGAGCGAACCAGGTTGCGCCTCGATCCTAATCGATGTGCCGCGGGCAATTACCGCGCTGTCACCCGGATCGAGTTGCAGCGAGTGTTCCTCGCTTTGCAGAATGACTTGTCCGGCGTGGACCACGATCGTTTCACTGTAGGGATATGCATCGACGCTGAACTGTCCGCTCGCCTGGACGATACCGGCAGCAATGTCTTGGGTCCCGAGATAGGCAATCTGCCTGTCGAACGGATCGTTGGCTCCCAATGAGCCGCCGGTGAATGCGGTTGACGCGGGAGTGCCGTTGGCGTGGGCCAACAGCACGGCAGTGGGCTCTAGCATGAGGGTGTTTCTCCGGGAAAGTAGGGGATGTAGCGGTGATGCAGGGGCGTCAGCCGATGGCCTGGCTCACCAGCGCAAACTGCTTTACGCCGCCCCTGGCCTGGGGCGGGGAACCACGGACCATCTGGGCGACGGTGTCGACCTGCTTCAGCCCGGCTTCTTCCAGCCAGGGACCCAGGCCGCTGTCGGACGGTACATCCAAGCGTACGAAAGCATCCGGCACTTGAGCCAACAGCACCGCGATCAAGTGCTTGGCCTGCTGTGGATTTTCTGCAACGACCGGGCCGATGTAACGACCACGACCGAATGGACGCAGAATGGCAAACCCACGCAGGTGCCCATCGCGCTCGATGCCCACGACGTCTTCGACACTGTCGAACAGATCATTGAGCACGGCATGCCTGTCCAGGCCGCTGCCGGCGTTGGCGAGTTCGATCACGTTGTTTCGATCCGCTTCGGTCAGGCGGCGCAGGCGCTCACCGGATGGCAGGTCCTTGGGGGCCGGAGGCGATACGTTCCCCTGATGTTGTTGGATATGACCAAAGTCAACGAATCCCTGGCTGGCATAAAGAGGCGCGCCGGCCAGCGTCGCGTTGAGCATGGCGGTCTGCGTTCCACACGCTTGGAGTGCCTGTTCCATCAGTTTGCGACCGATGCCTTGGCCCTGGTATTCGTCACTGACGATCACCAGGCCGATCGTGGCGTAATCACCCTGCGGGCAGGTGAACGCGGTGCCGATCAGGCGGCCGTGGTCCTCGGCGACAAAACCCTGCGAGACGCGCTGCAGCATGGCCCAGTCCTCCAGGCGATGGGGCCACTTCAACTGCACGGATAAGGCATGGGCCGCTGCCACATCGGCAGCGGTCATGGGGCGATAGGCATACGCCGGGCGTTGCGAACTGGACATGAACATCTCCGTATTCAAGGGAGCGTGACCTGGCGGATTTCTCCGCCGAAAGGACTGATATCTCACCTGCCGCCAGACCTGACAAGAGGCGCAGATTGATTCGGTAGATTGCATCAGTTGCGGCTTCACGCACCGCAGTTATTGCTCAAATCGACAGCAGGCTCAGCAGCAAATATCAGCGGATTTTTCGCCGGTGCTTTTTGTAGCTGCGTGAGCACGCACCGCTCAATAACATCGCTGGCGGTCAATCTGGCCGAGCATCGGTTCACCGTGCTGATGCCGACGGATGTTGTCCAGCAACACGCCGAAGGCACTTTCGGGTTGAGTCATCGCCGCGATATGCGGCGTCAGCAGTATCTGCGGATGCTGCCAGAACGGGTGATCCGGCGCTGCCGGCTCCTGTTGCAGGACGTCAAGCACCGCCGCGCTGAGTTGGCCGCTGGCCAGGGCCTCGAGCAGATCCTCTTCTATCAGGTGGCCACCACGGCCCATGTTGACCAGGGCAGCACCCTCGGGCAGATGTCTGAATAATTGACGGCTGAGAATCCCTTGGGTCTGCTCGGTCAATGGCAGGACGCAAATCACGATGTCGCATTGGCCGAGGAAGGCCGGGAGCTGTTCGTCACCGGCAAAGCAATTCACCCCGGCGATGTGATGCTCGCTGCGTGCCCAACCTGACAAGGCGAAGCCAAAGGTCTGCAAGGTGGCCAGAATCTGCCGGGCCTGCATGCCGAGCCCCATGACCCCGACCCGACGCTGGGCCGCCGGTTGCAGCAAGTGCGCCTGCCAGCACCGGGCAATCTGTTGCTGGCGATAACGGAGCATATCCCGGTGCAGGCTGAGCACGGCGAAGCTGGCGTACTCGCACATGCCCCGGGTGATGCCGGGATCGAGGAGACGGACCACCGGCAGGGAGGTGGGCAAGCGATCAAGATCAAGCTGATCGACCCCGGCCGACAAAGCGAACAGCACTTGCAGGTTCGGCAAGAGTGTTTCGAGGTCATCCGGCGCCTGCCAGGCGGCGAGGAAGTGAATGTCCCTCGGGTCGCCGATGTCCGGCCAGGCGCGCCATTCGATGTCCGGAGCGTGCTCGGCGAATAGACGCTTCCATTGTTCACCGCGTACCGGGTCGGCTTTATACAACAGGGCCATGGGTCACTTCTCGTGCAAGATAGGGAACATCCAGCATGCCCGAGTGGCAAAGCAGGATGTATCGAAACAACCTGCGTAATCACCGGACACTGCTTTGTACAGGGCGTCTGCCGGCAGATTCCATGGGGCTGGAGTCGGCTGAAGGATTCTGCTGTTTGCCGGGGTGAAAACAGTCGATCCGAATTTCCCAGAGGCCAAGTTCGGCTTAGACAATTGTGTCGAACGCTTAACCTGTGGAACACATCGCAGCC
Source organism: Pseudomonas sp. R1-15 (assembly GCF_051132085.1). NCBI lineage: Bacteria > Pseudomonadati > Pseudomonadota > Gammaproteobacteria > Pseudomonadales > Pseudomonadaceae > Pseudomonas > Pseudomonas sp. R1-15. The sequence goes on from NZ_CP071660.1 coordinate 2,881,933, forward strand.
GTTTCCCGGTTGCCTGGTTCACTGTGGGAGATGCCATGAACAGTAAAGTCGAAGAAACCCCGAGCCTGCTCCTCCAACGCGATCAATTCGTGCCACGAGGGTTGGTCACCGCGCATCCGCTGGTCATCGACCGGGCCCAGGGGGCAGAGGTGTGGGACGTGGATGGGGCGCGTTATCTGGACTTCGTCGGCGGCATCGGCGTGTTGAACATCGGTCATAATCACCCGAAGGTGATCGCGGCGGTGCAGGCTCAATTGCAGAAGGTCAGCCACGCGTGTTTCCAAGTGGTGGCCTACAAACCGTATATCGATCTGGTCAAGCGCCTGTGTGCCTTGGTGGGTGGGCAGCAAGCCTGCAAGGCGGCGCTGTTCACTTCCGGCGCGGAAGCAGTGGAGAACGCGGTGAAGATCGCCCGCGCGCATACCAATCGTCCCGCCGTCATTGCCTTCCGGGGCGGTTTCCATGGGCGTACTTTACTGGGTACGACGCTGACGGGCATGAGCCAGCCCTACAAGCAGAACTTCGGACCTCTGGCGCCGGAGGTCTACCATACGCCATACCCGAATGCCTATCGCGGTTTCAGCAGTGATATGGCGTTGCAGGCAGTCAACGAATTGCTGGCGACCCAAGTCGCTCCGGATCGGGTCGCGGCGATTATCATCGAGCCGGTGCAGGGCGATGGAGGCTTCCTCAGCGCGCCACCAGAATTTCTCCAGGCGCTGCGAGTCCTGACCGAGCAGCACGGCATCGTGCTCATCCTCGATGAAATCCAGACCGGTTTCGGTCGTACCGGCAAATGGTTCGGTTTTCAGCACGCCGGCATCCAGCCGGACCTGGTCACCGTCGCCAAAAGCCTGGCCGGAGGCCTGCCCATCTCGGGCGTGGTGGGGCGCGCGCACATCATGGACGCGCCATTGCCCGGTGGCCTTGGCGGCACCTACGGCGGTAACGCTCTGGCGTGCGCCGCGGCATTGGCGGTGATCGAGGCTTATGAGCAGGAGCATCTGCTCGAGCGTGGCCAGGTCCTGGGGGAGCGGCTGCGCCAGGGCCTGCTGCGCTTGCAGGCCCGCCACCCGCGCATCGGTGATGTGCGCGGCACCGGCTTCATGCTGGCAATCGAACTGATCAAAGACGATGAGGCCCGCAGCCCGGATGCCGAGCTCACCCAGCGCCTGATCGATCAGGCAAGGATAGGCGGGCTGTTGGTGATCAAATGCGGGGTGTACCGAAATGTCCTGCGCTTCCTCGCTCCCCTGGTCACCGAAGAAAGTCAGATCGACGAAGCACTGGCCATCCTGGATGCCGCATTGCTGCGGGTAATGGATTAGTCTCAGGTCTCGGTCGGCAAGTTGGCGATTTTGTCGACCGAGGCAGCCAGGCATAAGGATTGATAAACGCACCATGGGAGGCGACACATGCACCTGACTGATTATCGTGCGCTGCTGATCGATTGCGACGAAGTCCTGGTCGATCGGGATTCCGGTGTCTGGACGGCCCTGCAACCGTTGCTCGAAAACCGTCCGGGCATGCCGGGCAAGGAACAGGTATTGGCGGAATTCGACGAGGCGGTACGCGGGCTCTATCCACGTTTTTCCGATCTCGGCTTCAGCGGCTTGTTGTGTTTTGCCCATCGCCAGTTGGCGGAGCGCCTGGGGCTCAAGGTCAGCTGGGAAGAGGGCATGAGCTTTGCCCGTTCGGCCTGCAACTGGTCGCTGTTCGAGGACGCACCAGGTGCCATGTTGTATCTGCGCAAATTCTACCGGTTATTGGTTTACTGCGATCGTGATGCCGAGGATCGCGACCAGCTCTGCGAACGCTTGGGAATTCCACCCGAGGACCTGCATTCGCGAGCCAGCAATCCACTGGAGGATGAGGCATGGTTGCTGCAGAACCAACTAGAGCCTGCAACGATCATGCAAGTGTCCAGACCGCCCGCACAACCGCCAAAATCGGCTGGCCTGTGCCTGATCCGCCGTGGCCATGAGCCTGAAAATCAAGAATATTCCGCCGATTTCTACATCACCAGCATGGCCGACCTCGTCGCTCAGCATCAGCTATCTTTGCGCCGTTGAATTTGCTAAAACCACTGTCAGCCTGAAGACGACCGAGGGGTACCCGATGGAAGGTTTAATAAAACTAGACCGAATTGATATCAGTATCCTTGTTGAACTTCAAAAGGACGGTCGGATGACCAATGTCAGCCTCGCCGATGCCGTGGGACTGTCGTCCAGCCCTTGTCTGCAGCGGGTCAAACGCCTCGAATCAGCCGGTTATATCTCCGGGTACAGGGCGCATCTGAACCTTGCAAAGATCACCGACTCGGTCACGGTATTTACCGAAATCACCCTCAGCGACCATAAACGGGAAGACTTCGCCAAGTTTGAATCGAATATTCGTCTGGTCGACGAAGTACTTGAGTGCCACTTGATCAGCGGCGGTTACGATTATCTGGTGCGCTTCATGACGTGCAGCATCCAGCATTATCAGGAAGTGATCGAAGGGTTGCTGGACAAGAACATCGGTATCTCCAAATACTTCAGTTACATCGTCATCAAATCGCCGGTGCTCAAGGATGGAGTGCCGTTGCGCCGACTACTGCGCCATTGAGCCCACCGCTGACCCGTGGGAGCGAGCCTGCTCGCGAAGAGGCCGGTTCATTCAACGATTTCATAACCGTGATAACCCTATCGCGAGCAGGCTCGCTCCCACACTGGATTTTCTACAAAGTCAGATTGTCTGCCCGCCGGAAACTTCGATGCGCTGCCCGGTAACCCACCGGTTGTCCTCCGCCAGCAGGCTCGCAACCATTGGCCCGATGTCGTCCGGGACGCCCACCCGGCCAAGGGCAGTCATGCCAGCAAATTGCGCATTCAGATCCGGCATGTCGCGCACTGCGCCGCCCAGGAAGTCCGTGGCAATCGCGCCAGGGGCCACCGTATTTACCGTGACTCCGCGGCCGCCCAGCTCTCTGGCCATATAGACCGTGAGGGTTTCGATCGCGCCTTTAGCGGCGGCATACGCCGAGAAACCGGGAAAGGAAACACGCGTCAGCCCGGATGAATAGTTGACGATGCGACCGCCATCGATGATCAGTGGCAAGAGCGCCTGCGTCAGGAAAAAAACACCTTTGACGTGCACATTGAACAGCTCATCGAACTGCTCTTCGGTGGTCTCGGCAAACGCCGCCATCGCGCCGTGACCCGCGTTGTTGAGGAGGAAGTCGAAATCGGCTCGACCCCAGCCTCGCTGGAGGGCGCCGGAAAGCGTAGCGACGAATGTGCCGAAGCTGGAGACGTCACTCACATCGACTTTCAACGCAACGGCTTTGCGCCCGAGCCGTTCGATTTCCCCGACTACATCACGGGCCTGGGCCTCGCCGTTACGATAAGTGAGGATGACGTCGTTGCCCTTTTCGGCGATGGCAATAGCGGCATTGCGGCCCAGGCCACGGTTGGCGCCGGTAATGAGCGCAATCTTGTTCATTGGAAATACCTCTTGGTGAGTTGGAATAACCTGCGATTTCGCTAGCGGCTTTTTGTCGATAGCCGATAAGCATGGCAGAGCACGGCGATGAGCTTGCCCCGCGCTAAGGATTCTGTTATCAGTCGGGCAGACTGTAGGCAAACCGCAGCTGCTTTAAAAAGACTTTATATGCTCGAACCCATGCCTTAGAGGTATCGCTTGATGGAGCTGCGTCACCTTCGTTACTTCGTTGCCGTTGCCGAAGAGGGCAACCTGACCTCTGCCGCGACCCGACGACTTCATACCGCGCAACCATCCCTTAGCCGCCAGCTGCGCGATCTGGAGTTGGAGGTTGGCGCGCAGCTGTTTGTCCGCAAGGCCAGGGGCATCGAACTGACGCCGGCCGGAATAGCGTTCCTTGATCAGGCCAGGCTTGCGCTCAGTCATGCTGAAGAAGCCGTGGCGGCGGCTCGGCGAGCGGCAAGGCCGGCGAAGAAGGTGTTCTCGGTGGGTTTCCTGACGGGGCAGGAGGTGGACTGGCTGCCCAGCGTGACGCGTTTGCTTCGGCATGAGCTGCCCAACATCGAATTCAAGGTCATCAGCTTGCAATCGCCCTCGCTGGCCGACGCTATTCAACGCGGCGACGTCGACCTGGGCTTTCTGCGCGTGGAGCCGCGGCCGGATGTCAGTTATGAGGTTGTCGCGAAAGAGCCATTGCTGGTCATCATGCCGAACGACCATCGCCTGGCCTCGATGGGTGATATCGATCCTGCCGAGTTGGCCTGCGAGACGTTCATCGGCTGTTCGGAGATTCCCCATGTACTACGCGATGTCATCGCGCAGTATTTCGCCAGTTGCAACGTGCAGGTCAACGCATCCTACTGGCTGGACGACTACGGCACCGGGATCTCCCTGATCAGCTCCACGCGGGGCGTTGCCATCCTGCCAGCCTACGTGGAGCCGCTGCTGCCGTGGACGATCGTCAGCAGGCCGCTCAAGGGAACACGGCCTACCATTGATCTGGCGGTGGGTTATCGGACCGACAATCCGTCACCTATCCTGAAAATGTTCCTTGAGAACATCGATCAGATAAAAGACGCAGGGCCGCTGGGCAATCGGCGCAGGACGGACAACTAGCGGCGAAGCCCGGAGTGCCCAGGTGCTTACGGTTGAAGAGAGGGGATCATGCAAGACATCTACCACCTGTCCCGCTTCGTCGAGGCCCAGAACCCGGTGTTCGATCGAGTCATGGACGAGTTACGCGCAGGCCGCAAGACGAGCCACTGGATGTGGTTCATCTTCCCTCAGTTGCAGGGCCTCGGGCGTTCCGAAATGGCTGCGCGTTTCGCCATCTCCGGCATTGCCGAGGCCCGTGCGTATCTCCAGCACGACGTGCTTGGCCCGCGACTGGAGGATTGTGTGGAAACAGTTCTGCTGCATCACGGGAAGAGTGCCGGGCAGATCTTTGGCTCACCCGACGACCTCAAGTTTCGTTCCTGCCTGACGTTGTTCAAGAGCGTCCAACCGGGATCTTCCCTGTACCAACAGGCGCTTGACCGGTTTTATTCGGGCGAGCCGGATCGCAAGACACTGCTACTGCTTGAGCAACCGAGTTGACGTGGCGAGACGACCCGCCGCCGGCTGGCCAGCCATTTTCACTTGCCGACTTCCTGCTCCGCCAGAATCGATGCGGTGAGGGGGCTTCGCGTCTTTGCAAACCACCACCACGCCGCGGCTCCCAGGAGCGTCGCCAGCACAGCCAAAATCAGGATCACCGGTTGCGTGCCCAAGGGCGCCGCCAGCACTGCTACCAACAAGCCGGCCAACGGCTGCGAGAGGTTGTTGAGCAAAGTGATCACGCCCACCGTCTTACCGAAGTCCTTGGGCGGAATCACCTGTTGCCGGATCGTGCGCATGTAGACGTTGAACATCTTGTCGAAGCCGACGATCAACAGGAAGCCCACGACGTAGCCGACCAGGTTCGGGCTCAGGGCACTGATGAAGCCTCCCGCGGCGATCATCGAATAGCCGACGCCTCCCGAGACGCGCAGAGGCAGGGCGACCCGGGCGAGAAAGAACAGGATCACGATCGTTGTCACCGCGCCAGCCGCCTGAAGGCCCGCGTAGTCGTCCTTGCCGGCGCTGTACTCGCCAAGCACCATGGCCGCCGAGGTCGCCAAAGTGACACCCACGACCAGGTTGACGCCTACCGCCAGGGTGATGATTTTCTTCAGCTCTGCCAGGTTACGGATATGCCCGAAGGCAATCCGCAGCGGCTGCAACCAGATGTCCTGATGCTGCTCGAAAACCTCCAGCGTGATACGGCTGAGGCGTTGCCAGACCAGCATGCTCAGATCGGCCAGCAGGAACAACCCGGCGATCCACAGCACCACCCAATGCCAGGCCCACACTTCCAGCATCAGGGCCGCCACCAATGGCCCGAGCACCAGCCCGGTCTGGTCGGCGATCTGCGAGTAAGACAAGGTCTTGGTGTAGCTGTAGTGCTGGAAGATGTGCGGCATCAGCACTTCACGCGCCATGATGCCTTGCGTTGTCAGCACCCCGCACACCGCTGACAGCACGACGACCCAGGCGATGCCACCAAAGACCCCATGCAGCGCCATCGCCAGGACACACAGCAGGGCCCGGTAGACCTGGCTGATGTGCAGGATCCTGATGGGCGAATACTTGTCGCACAGGGCGCCACACAACGGAAACGCCAGGAATCGCGGCAGCGACTCGACGAAAAACGCCAGCCCGGCCCAGGACGCGCTGTTGGTCGTCTGGAACACTACCAGCGGTACGATGAACAGCAGGATCTGATCCGCCAGCCGCGACAGAAACAACGACATGAAAAAAGCGAGGTAATCCTTACGCATGGAAACCTCCTGCGGATAAGCGACGGGGCGTGGCGGCGAAGAAAATCATCAGTAGGCCGACCCTGAACTGTCGTTGAGATTGTGTCGTTCGTCACCGCGCAGTGGCGGATTGAAGACGCTGACCAGGATCAGGTCCTGGTCCTTGCCACCGCGCAGGAAATGCCGGTCATGCTGATCGAGCACGTAGACATCGCCAGGCCGGATCGCAAAGACATTGCCGTGCATGTCTTCGACTTCACCTTCTCCGGCAATGCAATAACAGGCCTCCAGGTGATTGCGGTATTGCAACAGCGACTCTGTACCTGCACGCACGACGGTATGGCATAGCGTAAAGCCCATGGCGTCACGTTCAGTGAGCAAGCGATGACTCGTGCCGGCACCCCACTCGACGAAGTAAGGGGTTTTCTCGACCTCGGATATGTTGCGAATGAACATGGGGACCTCTTTGAAATAGTCGATGGAAAACAAATCAGTTCTTTGCAGTGCCGGCGGCGACGGGCCGCAGCAGCGCATCGCCGCTGGCCAGCATCGCCTCGTTCCAGGCAACGTCCCGATGCGCGGCCATGGCCTGGATATCACGCCAGTGGCGCTGGAGCGGGTTGCCGGCGACCAGGGACGACGCACCGAGCCTTTCCACCAGACGGCGCACGGCCTGCACGCACTGGCCCGCCAGATAGGCGCGGTCGCGCTTGAGTTGAAGCAGTTGTCGCGTGTCTGGCGGCCGGTCATTCATACCGGCGTCATGCAGTCGGGTGATCAGCGAGTCATACAACAACCCGGCGCTGTACAGCTGTGCTGCCGAGTGGGCGGCCTGTTCGGCGATCCGCGGATCGCTCACCGCCAACGAACCGTTGAGCCCAGTGACAAAAGCGCCAAGAGCACCCTCGGCGCACCCGAGCAGCGGACCGATGATCGACGTGGTGAGGTAAGGCACCAGGGGCATACGGTCGATGTAGTCGGCCGCCGGTGCATGCGTGGCCTGCGCAAACACTTCATGCAGCGCGAATACGCGAGCATGCGGCACCAGCAATTGGCGGGTCAGTACGTCATGGGAGCCGGTCGCCGCCATACCACAGCTGTCCCAGCTGTCGAGTCTTTCGACTTCATCGGCGGCGACCAGCACCAGGAAACGTGGGGTGTGAGCCGCGTCCGGGTGATTGGGGCAGGGGGCGTTGAGCATCAGCCAGGTCGCGTTCTCGATCCCTGAACCGAAGCGCCAGCGCCCATCGATCCGTACCCCGGCGGAGTCAAAGGTCAGCCGGCTATCGGCACTGATGGAGGCTGAGGCGAAGAGCTGTCGTGGGCCATCGGTGTAGAGCTGGTCCGTGCAGGCAGGCGGCAGTCGTCGGGCGATGGCGCCGTGGCCGCCCACCAGCGCGAGCATCCAGCCCGTGGAGGCGCACGCCCGCGCGGCGATCCGCGCGCTTTCCACCAGTGTGGGCCAGTGTCCGCTGCTCGTCACCGGCGCGCGCGGCGTCAACAGATCCAGCCAGCCGCCGGCAAACAATTCGTCGAAGGTGCTGTTGCTCAGCCGTCGATTCGCTTCAGCCATGGCGGCCCGCTCGCGCCAGCCGGGCAAGTGCTCGACGGCTCGCTGACACAGCGAGGGTTGTGCGGCCGGATGGAACGCCTGCTCGGCAAGCTCAAGCATCGTCTTGCCCCCCGGCACTGCGCAGCGTCGCCACCGCGCCCAGGCGCGAGCCCTCGAAACAGAAGTCCGCAGGTTGCACCACCGGGCCCAACAGCCGAACCAATCGCTCGATTTGCTGTGGATCGTCGGAGGCGACGAACTCACAGAAATTGCTGCTGTTCCACAACAGATGGACGCACTTGAACCGGGCGCACAGGGCGCCTGCCAATTCTTCGAAGGTGACCTGGCCATTCTGCATTTGCTCAAGCATCTGCTGGCGTTTCCAGTGGATTTCTTCCTCGCTGAAGTAGCGGGTCTTGAATTGCTCATCCTTGACCCGTTCCCTGCGCAGGTATTCCTCCGGGTCCGGGTGGTTAAGCTTTTCAAGGAAAAACACCAGGCCGCCAGGCTTGAGAAATTGCTGGATATGGGCGATCTGCCGGTCACGGTCGCGGCTGTAGAACTGGAACGCGGCCATCTCGTAGATGAAGTCGAAGCCCTGGCTGAAAAGCCTGTATTCGGGTTGCTGCAGCAGGTCCGGTGTCACCTTGAACACCGACTGCGGATAGAACCGCGACAGCGCCGGGTCGGCATACCGGTCGAAGGCAACCTGGTTGGCCCGATTCGGCGATGAGGTGAAACTGCGGATCAGTCCATTGGAATGGCCAGCAACGGCGCGGCCGTTACTGCCATCAAAGGCATCCACTTCGAAGAGACTGAAGGTCTGGCCTGTTTCTCGGATATTGGCCTCAGCCAGGCGCGTCAGGGCTGCGCCGATCCTGGACAACTCCTCGAGAATGTACGGCACGCTGGCGAGAAAGTGGGAGAACAACGGTCCTGCCCCTTCGATCAGGCGATCGTGGTAATCGAGAACCAGCGGATCCTGGATCTCGCCGCGCAAGTGGCTGCCAAGAGACTGCATGGGCACCTGGCTGGCGCCTGTCGCCAGGCTATGGAAGTGCGCGGCAAGCTTGAGCATGGCGCTTTTTTGCAGGTCCCTGTCGAGGTCGGTGTCATCCATGGATTGCGGGGAAGTTTTCATGACATGGCTCCTGCTGTCAGATCAGTCCTTTGGTGGTGAACTTGCCCGAATCGGTTTTCGGCAAGGCCTTGAGGAATGCCCACTGGGCCGGGACCATGTGCCAGTCCAGATGCGCCTTGCAGTGATCGAGCAATGCCTGTTCGCTGGTCTGGCCATGATCGGCATCAAGCACGATGCAAGCCTTGGGCACGTGCCCGGCCGACTCGTCGGCAACCGGCACCACGAGCACCTCGGCGACCGCTGGATGCGCGGCCAGGCACTGCTCGATTTCTCGCGGATTGACGTTCCAGATATTGCGCGCGAAAACGTCGTCCTTGCGGGCGACGTAATAGAGGTAGCCTTCGGCGTCCTGCTTGAACAGATCCCCGGTTCGATACAGGCGCGAATGGCCGAAGGCATCGTGGACAAAGGCGTTGGCATTCGCTTCGGGCATGTTCCAGTACTCAAGCATCAGGTAGTCGCTGGTCACCAGCAACTCGCCTATTTGTCCAGGCTGCTCGATACGCTGGCCCTGTTCGTCTACCAGGTACACGCTGACTCCCGGCAAAGGCTTACCCACCGAGGTCGGTCGTTGGTCGATTTCTTCGGGCGGCAGGTAGCTCACGCGCTTGCACTCGGTGAGCCCGTAGTTGGAAAAAATCCGCACCGCGGGCAGGGCTTTGCGGATCCGCTGGATATGACGACTGTAGAGGGCCTGCCCGCTGCTGGAGATGTAGCGCAAGCCAGGCACGCGCGCCTGCCAGTGCGGGCCCGTATTGGCCAACAGGAAGAACACGGGGGGAAACACATGCATTGCCGTGGCCCCCTCGCGTTCGACCACCGCGAGCACCTCCTCGGCGCTGCTGGCCGGCCGGCTTTCGATGACACTGGTGGCCCCGGCATACAGCGGCATCATCACGTTGTACACCCCGTAGTCGGATGCCAGCGTGGAATAGCTGAGGACACGATCATCGGGGCTGATTTGCAGATACGCAGTAACCCGGCGACAGGCCGCCAACATGATACGGTGATTGACGAGCACGCCTTTCGGATTGAAGGATGACCCCGAGGTATAAAAGATCGAGGTGGGGCGTTCAGGGTCAGCGGGCAACGGAGAGGAGGGCGCGGACTTCTTTCCTCCGAGCGCAGCGACGGCATCGGCAAGCTGCATGACCTTGGGCACCGCAACCTGGGCTGGAACGGTAAGCAGGACCAGTTCCAGGCCAGCCTCGTCAATCAGGCCAGGCAAATCATCCGTACAGTCGGTGATCAGTACCCGGGCGCCCGAGTGCTTGAGCTGATGGATCAGCTTGGTACGACTCAAGGTGTGGTGCGTCGCTGCGCTGATCACTCCAGCCTGCAGCAGGCCCAGGTAACCTGCGATCAAATCGACGGAAATGGGCGCGTACAGGCCCACCCGGTCACCGGGAGCAATGCCGAGCAGGGGGAGCACCGAGGCAATGTCATCCGCGCGCTGCTGCAGTTGCTGATAGGAAGTTGCTTGCCCGTCGAGGACGATGGCTGGCTTGGACGGGTATTTTCTTGCATTGCTGGCGATAACCTGATGGAAAAGCTGCATGGCTCAATATCCTTTTCAAGCTGAATGTCGCAAAGTCATTTACGTTTTCGCGCACACACCGAGACGTAGGTGCCTTGCCAGGTATAGGGAGCTATTGGCAAGTTTGCCGAATCGCTTAATGGCCAACTTTGCTTATCAAAGAAATGCCGCGACGCATAAATGTCGAAATCACCCAGCCAGGCATCAAATAACCCTTCGCTGTCCTGGACAGACAAGCCCGCTTCCTTGTCCCAGATGAAGGGTTCTCCGCTCGCTTGAAAGTACCGCGACAGGTCCGATAACAGATCAAGGAAAATATATCCGCCAGGCTTTACCGCACCGATAATCTTGGCCATTACCGTCTGAAGTTCATCTTTATTGAAGAAATGCAGAACTTCGGAACAGACAAGTACGTCGTAACTTTCACGCAACGGCTCGTACGTCAGAATGTCAGCCTGCTGGAAATTCAGATCCTTTAGCCAGGGATTGAGCTGGCGACTCTGTACGGTGCTGTCGACCATGTCCACGCCGCTCAGGCTATAGCCCTTGCGCGCCAGGGCGGTAAGGTTGCGACCGTCTCCGCAGCCGAGCTCAAGGGCATCGCCGGGGCCGTCAGGCAGGGTGGATAAAAACTGTTTGAACTCTTCGCGTAGTTCACCAAATAAAGCACCGTTATTACAGGCGCTGTATTCGCTGTCGTACCATTCCTTCAGAACCGAACTGTCTACTATTTTCATGGTTATCCTCTGCCGACGACGATGGGCATTGCACAACAGTCCCTTCAGCGCCAAGGCGCCGAATAGAGCGATTAGTTGGGAAACGAGGAACTGAAGGAGAGTGACGGGATAACCGATGGAACTGTACTGAGGAAAACCATCATGAACTCCATTTGATTATTGTTATGGCATCCGCGCCAAATGATGATTGAAGCTGAACCGTAGCGGAGGGAAATATTTCATCGGCTCCATTAGCCTGTCAAGGCGATTCCAGGAATTGGATCCAAGATTTTTGTCACCGTCGAGTGACATAGCTGAGTATCTGTAGGCAATTGCTTATTGCTGGAACATGAACATTTATTCAGGCGGACTCAACACGCCGCGAATCAACGCGGCGAACGCTTCAATCACTTCATCCTGGGCATGTCGCCCCCGCACCAGGGCGCCGGCAAGTGCTTCCCCCGCACCGACCAGACCGGTGCAGCAGCGCTCAAGTTCTGCGCTTGCCAACGTCGCGTGAGGCGCAAGTACGCTCACGAACATCCGTACGCAGTTGTCGAGCAGTTCCTGGAAAACCGCCGCCTTCTCTTCACTGCCCGCCAGGGCCGCGCCGACCGCATGGAACTCATCGGTGTTGTCTGCTGCGCACTGAATATAGGCGCTGGCCAGGACCTGAGCGGTTTCCTCCGGGCTTCGCGCAGTCCTGCTCATGGCCTCGCGAAAAGCGCGGACCCGCTCGGTATCAATCCATTTGTACAGCTCGATCAACAGCGCCGAGCGGGTAGCGAAATGATCGTACACCACCGGTTTGGACACGCCCGCGCGGACGGCCAGGCGGCCGAGGGTCAAGCTGTCGGCGTTTTCCTCGCGCACGATCAATAACGCAGTGTCCAACAGCTGCCGGCGCCGTTCGGCTTTCGAGAGTCGGCGGGAAGGGGAGTTGCCTGTAGCGGTTTTAATGGGTTTCTGCACGGTGGCGCATCCAGATCAATAAAACCTACCAATGGTAGGTGACAAGGCGTGAGAGCGTGATAGTTTACCTACTAACAGTAGGTTTTAGTCCAGAAACGAGGAGAACTCACGATGTCACTTGATCCTATCTTGTTCATGGGTGGTTCCGGCGCCATTGGTCACCAGACTGCCCGAGCGCTGCGCGCCGCTCATCCCGACGTACCGCTGTTGATCGGCGGCCGTGACCTTGCCAAGGCTCGGCAGGCCGCTAAGGAAATTGGCGGGGCGCAGGGCGTGGTGATCGATTCCACTGCGGACGACCTGGGACTTGGCGCTCGCCCGGTCAGCGGGGTTGTGGTCTTTTATATGGACCACGCGATGGCCGGATTGCGCTATGCACAAAAGCGTGGGGTGCCGCACCTCAGCATTTCTTCCGGAATTTTCGAGATCGCGCCGGAAATCGCCACGTACATGCACATGCCCGATGCTTCGCCCATAGTCCTGGGCTACGAATGGATGGCAGGCGCGACGACGGTGGCTACATTGAGCTGTGCCCAGGCGTTCAGCCGAGTCCAGGAGATCAGCATCAACGCGCTGGTCGATGAACAGGACACCGGCGGGCCGACCGTCGCCAGCGACTTTGAACACCTGAACAAAATGTTGCCTGCCGCGTTGACGCGACGCGACGGGGTGTTCGTCTGGCGCGAAGGCGAGGACTCCAAGGCCGGCTTCCACGCTGTGGATGGTACGCAGATCGAGGCCTCAGGCTTTTCGTCGATTGATGTCGCCGGCCTGGCCACCGCTACAGGTGCGCCTGATGTTCAATTCAACATTGGCATCGGGGTCAGCTCAACCCGACGTCAAGGCAGGCCGATGTCCACCGAGATACTCATCGAACTTGCCGGCGAAGACCTCAACGGCAAACCGCTGCGCACCCGTCATGCCGTCGTTCACCCAGCGGGCACTGCACCGCTGACCGGCCTCAGTGTGGCAATGCTCCTGGAGCGTCTGCTCGGTCTGGACGGCCAACCATCGACGCCGCCAGGGCTTTATTTCCCTTATCAACTGCTGGACGCCAGCGCGTATCTGCGGCGTCTGGAGCAGGAGGGGGGTGAGCTTCGCCAGCTTCAGCTGTGATGTAGCTCGATCAGCAAGCTCCCTCGCCACGGGGTCACGGGGTAATTTTCAAGAGTCTTTGTTGCCGCAAGACCGGTGCACTGGTTGGAAAGAGCACTTCATCCGGTCGAAAGCCGGCGAGGCCGCAGGCAGCGGCTACGCGCTGGCGTTGCTGGCCCCGGACGAGGGCTTGCTCAAAGCTGCGTTCGCTGTGGGCCAGCCCCAGCATGTAACGAGCCCCCACCTGGAATTGTCCGCCATTGGCCTGCCACCAAGCCTCGATTGCCGACGGGTCGGGCCAGGGCAGGTTCTCATCGGGGTCCATGGCGACATTCGAGTCCTCAGGGTCATCGTTCGGCCCTGCGACGAAGTCCGGTGAGCTGCGCAACTCCAGGTCGAGCAGCGCCAGGTCGGCGCCGGTGATGAGGCTGAAAGCTTCGCCAGCGACCCGGGCGTAAGGCAGGTCGTTCATCTGCTGGATCAACCACGGGATGCTGACCGGATCGCCCAGCAGTCCCAGGGCCTGGATGCCCAAGCGCCTATCCCTGGGATCCTGCACGCACTGGCGTATCCAGGCGATGCTGGGTTCGCGGTCCTGCCAGGCCAACAATACGCAAAGCGCGCGATACTGAAACTCGCCCGGTTGCTCGGCAAATTGACGCAGAGGCTCAAGGGCCTGCTGGTCGCCCATCTGGGCGGTGGCCCAATTGGCCCAGAAGCGCGTGGCCGCGTCCTCATGCAGACGGTGGGCGCGAGTTTCCGGCAGCAGGTCCCGACGTCGCAGCTCGCCAGCCGTGCGCACGGCACGCGCCAGCACGCTTGGCTCAGCCTCGGACAGTCCGGCAAGCAGGGCCGGGCCAGGATCGCGGCGATGCATGCCGCAGGCGGCCAGGCCGAGACGACGGAACAGCGGCTCCGGAGCGGCGAGCATGCGCTCGATCCAGGGCGATAGCTGTTGCCAGTCCAGCCACCCCAGGGCCATCAGATAACCACGCTCGGTTTCCACCGCACTGCGCAGATGCTCGCTGAGCCGCGACAGCACCTTGGCCTCGGCCGCCTCGAAGGCCAGCACCACGCTGGCGAACATCTCGCCGACAGCGTCGGGACCGAGCTGGGCCAGCAGGATTTCCAGGCCGGTTGGTCCGGCGATCCGCAAGCCATCGAGGTGAGCCTCGATGCGCTCCTCCAGTTTGCCCAGGTCGTCGAGGTCATAGTGGGGGGCGCGTAATGCGTAGTCGCGCAGGATCGCGAGGAACGCGGCTTCCTCGACGTGCAGGTCAAGGACGACGGGCAATGTCTTCATCATGCGTCGCCGCCGAGGCTTGGGCGGGTCGGGTCAGTCAATTTGCAGGCACCGTTTCCAGTTTGTACCGTCGAACTCCATCACGTCCTTGGGCCCGATGGACCACATGATCCCGTCGGCTGCACTCAGGTGATAACAGGTGCGCGGTGCGTCATCGCCGAAATCGACGGGGATGAGCTGGCCATCTTCCAGGCGATAGATGAAATGGGTGGAAGACACGTACAGATGGCCGTCGAAATACTCCATGCCCCAGAGGTCTTCCCGGGTGCTTTCGTGGTCGATCACTTCCCATTGGTCATTGCGCCCGCGCAGCAAGGTCCCGAGTTGGCCGCAGGCATAGGCAAAACCGTCCGACGCGCAGCGAACCTTGTAGAGGGCCAGGTTGGTCGGGCTGTTCTGCTGCGTAAAGACGGAGCCGTCGTATTTCCAGATTTCGCCTTCCCAACCGACGGTATAGATTTCCTGCTCGCTGAACCCGTCGATGGATTCGAAGCTGGTGTCGGTGATGGGCGTGTCGCCCACCTGGGCGCTCTGGTCGATGCAGCGCCACTGGTCCTCGCCGTCGCGAACGTAGGCTTGGCGGCAGGTGCCTACGGCGTAGGCGCGGCCTTTGGCGATGCCACGGATTTCGCGCAGAGGGCCGCGTTTTTTGGGGTCGACGCCGCCACTCGCGATGCTTTCAGTGTTAACCGTACCGCCGCCACTGGCTTCTACAGTTCCATCGGTGCCGAGCATCAGGTACCGTTCGATCGGTACATGGCAGACCGTCCCGGAACAGGCAAGCCACGGCACTGCAGCTGCGCCCCAGGCTCCACAATCCAAAGTGATTAATATTGAATCCAGGTAGCCTTCGCTGATAGCGACGTCGTGCGTTGCGATCAAATAACCGAGGTCCGAGTAGCGCACAACTCCTGTGCCGATGCTGAGTCCTTGGAAGGGCGAGTCTTGAGTGTCCATGTTGATCCTCTGATGTAAGTAGATTAACGGCGGGATACGACTCCGATCATCTCGGCCGCAGCCTTTGCGCGCTCAAGTGGATCGCTGGTCATTGAAACGCTGGCGTTGATCGGTTTCTCCACACCGTCGTCCTTGGCTTCATCGTGATACCTGTTCAACTGTGCTTCCAAGCACTCCTGAGAACATTCGGAGTCCGGGAAGGTTCTCCTGGCAGCCAGCGCCCCTGTGGTTGTGGCTTTGGCCCTCGACCATTCACCTTTTGCATCAGCCTCGTGCAAAGCCACCACGCCACGGCGGGTGTGCATCTGGCCGTGGGTGGCAGTGGTCTGGTTGGGCCCCTCGACGCACATCACCGGGGCCTTGTCGGTCTTGTATTTGCTCCAGCCATCTTTTGTCGGGTGCTGGTTCCTGGGCTGCCCGACGGACGCCGGCCCGTTGGTAAAAGACGCGGAGTCGATGAGGTGGTCACCTGTCTGTCCCGGGCAGCACCTGTTGGGCTTGTACGGGGCAAGGAAACAGCGCAACGCCTTTTGGCAATCGTTGGCATTGATCGACGTCGCCAAGGACGAATATTCACCTTGGACTCCCGTGTGTGCCGCCAGATAGGCTGGGTCGGTTTTAAAGCTGTCGCCGGCGGTTTTTTTCGCATCGCTGCGGGCCTTGATGGCGTTTTTCAGCTTGTCCGTATCCGGGCAGCTCGTTTCCTTGTTGGTGCCCTTGCAAGCCTCGTTTGCTCGCGCTCTTTCACTTTCGCATTGCCCCAGCTCCTCGGCCAATGCCATTCGGTCAGCATAAGGCCAAGGCACCGTATTCCCGGGCTGAGAAGCATGGTTATGAGTAGTCAGATCCATGTGCCGAACAACATTCTTGCCTTCATATTTCACATCCATCGACCAGGAGGTGAAATACACCTTGCCCTTGTTCCGGCTGGTGACGATGCCTTTTTTGGGCGCGTTCCCAGCCTCGTCGCCATAACTGGTCTTGAAAAAGCTCTTGTCCTTGAGCATCACTTCCTTGCCGCTGATCCTGACCGTTCGACTGCCCTTGGTTGTGTCCTTGGCCATGCCGGTGTTGGGGTAGGGGATGGGCACGCCGAGCGGGGTGGGCGGGGCCTGCGGAGGGGTGAAGCAGACATCCGGGAAACAGGCGATCGACTTGCCGTCGGCCGCCTTGCAGGAAACTTCCATGTTGTTGGCAAAGACTTCGTTGGCCATCAGGCAGCCCTCACAATCCGGTAGCTGAGCAGTGCGGCCGCGCGCTCGCCGGCATCGTTGCCCAGGTGGCAGAAAATATTCGGCCCTTCGCCGTAGCCCTTGCGACTGGCAGCGAGGGCCACGGCGAGCATTGCCGGGCCGATGGCCGCACCGACTTCGCCGATGCAATCCGCCGGATGCCAGAGATGGAAGAACTCCTTGCGCACCCGCAGACTGCGACTCAAGGCCAGGGAAGCCTCCTTGAAGTAGTACTGTTCGCCGGAAATATCCGTCAGGCGATAATCCATCTGCTCCAGGCCGCAGCCCGCTTCGTTCAGCGCTGCGCGTACAGCCTGGGTCAGGCCTTCGGCGCGCAGCGGCAGGTCTTCGGATTCCACCGTGGCCTGTTCCAGGCCGAAACCCAGGCCGATGCAGGTTAACTGCGGCGTTTCGCTGGCGACCGGGGCGGCCAGCACCACGGCAGCGGCGCCTTCGCCGGGAATGAAACCGTTGGAGTTCTGGCTGGTGAGCAGGCGCTCGCGCGCTTCGAAGGCGGTCAACGTCGCTCCTGCCAGAAAGGAATCGACGCCGGCAACCAGTACGTGGCGACGACCGCCCTGGTAGATCAGCGTGCGCGCATCGAGCAGGGCCACGGCAGCACTGACCCGTCCCCGGGCAATGACGCTGGAGTCAGGATGGAAGCGCAGCCCCAGCTCCGTTTCGATGGCCTGCAACAGCCCCTTATCCAGGCCGCTCAGGCGTCCGGGACGCTCGGCTTCCGCCACGCACAGCAACAGCGGCGTCTTTTCCGGATCGACGCCGGGAATGCTCTGCAATGCTTCGCCAATGGCACCGGCAGCCATCTTGATCAGCTTGGTGCGACCGCGCCAGGGCTGTTCCAAAGGTACGCTGGCGCCAATGATCCACTCGCCGCCGCGGTCGATGAAGCGGGTTTCCTGGAAGTTGTCGATGGCGCAGCGGATCGCCGCGCAGCTGGCCGGTGCGCTGAGGCCAACAGCGCTGACCATCCCCGAACCGATGACGCACAGAGCACTCATCAATCGGTTTCCTCAGGAGCACGTTTGGCCTTGACCAGGGCGCCCAGCGACGGGTAGTACTCCTTGCCTAATTCACGCGCACGCCACCAAGCCGTGGACATCGTCCCGACCAGCACCTGGGCAATCTCGAAAATGTTGCGCCGTAGCGGACGGGAAATCCGCCAGGTCAGTTGCACCTGGCGGGCGTCAGTGTCGATCAGCAAGGTGTCGATCACCGCCGAGACCGTTTCATGGCCGCCTTTTTTCATAAAAAAAGTCACCGGCACAGCCATTTCGGGAATGCGAAAGCCTGCCCGCTCCTGGGACGTTAGGTTCAGCAACAACACCTCTTCGCCGCCGCGCAGGTAATCGGTTTGCTGGTCTTCAGGCGCTGCCTGGAAATAGCGGTTGTCGAAATCCCCAGGCAGGAACGGAAAACAATCGGCCAGCCAGGCATCGTCGTAAGTACCGGCGAAGCGCGCACGTTGCGGCCAACTGCGCCCAATTGGCCCGAGGGCCATGGGGCGGAAATCGCCAGAAGGGCTGTCGATCGGCTTGCCCGGTTCCTCGGTGTTCGGCATCGGTCGACCGACGATGTCAGCGTCGTCGCAACTGTCTGGATACCAGCCGCAACCGCTCGGGTTGTCCTGGTAGCAATGACGCATGTCGGGGATGTTCTCCATGGGATGAGAACCGCCGAAAGCCTGGGCATAGGAGATAGCCTGCACGGTGAAAGGCTGCGGTGAGCCGGCATGAATACCTGAGATTCCCAGTTGCCACTGCCGGGGACCGAACACTGAAAAAGCCTTGCTCACCCGACCGACACGAATACCGGCAGTCAACTGCGTCACCGGCCGACCACCCGGTGCATAAGCTTTGCCCGATACCAGCACGTCGCAGAATGGCTTGATCGGGGCGAAGTCCATTTCCTCTCGTGGCGCGCTGAGGCCCGGCTCGCCGAAGAAGGTGTCGGCCATCAGCAGCGGTTGCTGGATGTCTGCGAGGGTCGCGGCACGCCCGTCCAGCGGCAAATCGAAGGTGCCCTTGGCCACGACGACCAGGGATTCGCGGCCGTCGCTCGCCATGCCCAGGGTATAGGCAGCCTGCAGTTTGCTGGCGTTGAGCAGTTCCATGAGGCGACTTACCTGTCAGTTGATTTGCACCGAGCCGCCCTTGATGCGGTTGACCCCGCTGGAGCGGCTGGAGAGGTAGGTGCCCCGGATGATCACCTTGCCCGCGCGGGTGAGGGTGATGCTGGCCTTGCCGCAACGCAGGACGATCTCCTGTTTCGCGCTGAACTCCAGCCGCTCGCCATCGAGGTGGGCGACCGTTGGCGTTGCGCTTGCCGGCAGGCGCTGGATGCGGCCGATCACCAGCGGCCGGGCCGGGTCACCGGCCTCGAACATCAGCGCGACCTGGGCGCCGATGTCGTCACGACAGAGCGCGGTGGTGGTGCGCGCGGCGAGGCCGGTTTCGCCGGGACAGCCGGGGAAGGCCACGACCGGAGCGTCCGGCGTGGGTACGTCCAGCAGCACCCCGATCACGACGCCATCCACGCGCGTCGGCGTGGCGGTGGAAGATACGGGGAGATGATATTCAACGGTCATGACGCCTGCTCCGTGGCTCAGTTCTGCAGAATTTTCTGGCCTTTGACGACCACATTCTTGTTGGCCTTGATGTTGATGGCGCCAGAGCCATCGACGGTGATGTTCTTGCCCTTGATGACGATGCTGCCGTCCTTCTTCATGGTGATGCTGGCGGCGCCGGTAGTCAGGCTGATCGAGTCGCCGGCGTTGAGCACGAAATGCTTGCCCACATCCAGGCTGTCGTTCTGTTTGATCCCCGTGCTGCGGTTCTGGGCAACGTCGCGGGATTCGTTCTGGCCGATCCGGGTGCTCTGGTTGCCGTTGATCTCGACCCCTTCGTTGCCCTGCACCGTTTCATTACGGTTGCCCGCGATGTCGATGGTCTCGTTGCCACCGACGTCCTCGGTGCGGTTGCTGGCGATGCTGATTTTTTCGTTCGCGCCGACTTTTTCCGTGCGGTCCGCGCCGATGGTGATGGTTTCGTTGCTGCCGACCCGTTCGGTGCGATTCGCGCCGATGCTGATCTTTTCATTGCTGCCGACATCCTCGGTGCGGTCGACGCCGATGGAAATGGTTTCGTTATTGCCTACCGTTTCGGTACGGTCGTGTTTGACCTGCACGGTTTCATCGTTGTCGACGGTCTTGCTGCGATCATGGCCGACCCAATGGGTTTCGTCGTTCTCGACCTCGATGTCCTGGTTCTTCTCGGCGTGAATGAACAGCTGCTCCGCGCCTTTTTTGTCTTCCATGCGGATTTCATTGAAGTTGGCCTGCGTGCCGTCCTTGCTCGATCGGCTTTTCACGCCGCTCTGAGTGGCGTTGGCCGGCAGTTGGTAAGGCAGGGTCTGTTCAGCGTTGTAGACGCGGCCAGTGATGATCGGCCGGTCCGGGTCGCCTTCGAGGAAGCTGACGATGACTTCCTGGCCGATTCGAGGAATCTGCACCGAGCCCCAGTTCTTGCCGGCCCAGGCCTGTGAGACGCGAATCCAGCAGGAGCTGTTTTCGTTGGACTGATCATGGCGATCCCAATGGAAATGCACCTTGACCCGACCATACTGGTCTGTCCATATCTCCTCGCCACTGGGACCCACCACCACCGCGGTCTGTGGACCGCGGACAATCGGCATGGCCGTGACGGGGAGGGGGCGAAACGCCTGGCTGGCATCCATGCAGTCCAACTCGCTGACGAACTGTTCAGCCTGTTCCTGCTGCCCGCTTTCGTAGGCTTCCTGGCGGATCTGGTAGCGTGCGACGACTATCAGGTATTCGCGGTTCTGGTCCGCGCGGTCATAACCGGTCAGCGTGAACAAATGGCCGGAACCCAGCCCGCGAGCGCGGCCACGTAGCTGCACGCGCTCGAACTGGCTATGGATGGCTTCAATGCGGGTTCGCGCATAGTGGTCGCCATCGTTGCTCTGGACGTACTCACCGGGGTAGTCGAAGAGCGGGTATTCGCCATTGCTGTGGTTGCGCGGCACACTGGAGCGCACCTCAAGGCTGGCGCGCGGCCGCAGGAAGTCATAGTCGTTCAGCGCCAGCGAGCCGGGTTGCACTTCACGGGCCATCTGCCAATCGTAGAAATGGTCGCGCTCGCGCATCTGCCGATCGGGCGGATAGAAGGGCACCGACGCGTAGTCCGCCGCCGTGGAATGAGCGCCGTAGGCATCGGCCAGCACCAGTACATGGCGGGACTTTTCATGGCGGAAGTAGTAATAGATGCCTTCCTGCTCCATCAGCCGACTGACGAAATCGAAGCTGGTCTCGCGGTACTGCACGCAATATTCCCACTCGCGGTAGCTGCCGCTCAGGCTGTCTTCGAAGTCGGAGAAGCCGAGATCGCGAAATACCTGCTTGATGATGTCCGGCACGGTCTTGTTCTGGAAGATCCGGCAATCCGAGGTGCGGGTGAGCAGCCAGAACCAGGGCCGCAGGCTGACGCGATACCCGGCGAACTGCCCGTGCCCGGTCAGCTGTCGACAGGTGCTGACAATACCGTGGAAATAACGTTTGCCTCCGTCATAGAGCTCGAGGGTCAGGCCCATCGGCTTGCCCAGCAACTGGTCGAACTTGATCGCCCGGTCTTCGGAGGTGAGGTCCAGCTCGTAATGGAACAACCGCCCCAGCTCTTCGCTGCCGTCCATGCTTTGCAGCAGCAGGACATCGCCGCCGAGGGGACTGTCGACCTGCACCAACCGGTTGTTTTGCGTGATTGCCATTACGGCGTCCCCTGGCTCACGTGCGAGCGGCAGTCAGCCGTTCAGGAGACTGGGCAGCGTCCTCAGCCAGGCAGGCAGAATCAAGGGGTGTGGCGCTTTGCTCAGATAGTTGTACATACACCACAGGGGGATCTCCATATCGGCCTTGAATCTATCCAGCCAAAGCGAACGCGCAATGGATCCTTTTACGCGAATCATCCAAACCTCCACCGTATCGATAAGTGGAGGCTATCCATTTAGTCTTATTGGTTATAGCAGCCATTCTGAATAACGCACATAGGACAGCTGTTCTATGCGTATGGCGACTCGTGGCGTCGCGGCCACTGCGCAAGCGAGCGCAGGCAAACTGTCGCTTCAGAAAAAGCGTCTATCTGGGCAGCGGCGAATCAGGTACGGGAGCAGGCGGTCGCTGGGGCTTGACCGACGTGCCAAAAGTGTTGCCCATGCGTACGCCGGTGGCTGCCGGCGTCGCGAGGCCGACACTGTTCGGTGCGCGTCTGTCGACCGGCACATCCAGCCTGTCCTGCGCGTGTTGCGCAGCGGCGGCGGTCTCGGGGTCGTTGCCCATCTGGCGGCTCAGGCAGTTGTAATCCGGTGTCTTGTAGCCGCCGACAGTCACCTCGATACAGGCCGGGGCTTCTTCGCCCTGGACCCCGGGCAAAGTCATCAGCAAGCCGATTCCGGCTGTCATGCTCATCCACTGTTTCATCGTTGACCTCCTGGCCCGCCACGGTGGTGGCTCATCGTTTCGACACCAGTCTAGTGCCGCGCGCGGGATTTGTGTCGGGTGTCATACGACATTCATAAACACCCATCAGGATGACGTTTTTCAACGGATACGTCAGTCGTGCAGCAGGGCATAACCGGGGGCGGACGCAGGCGTGGATTGGCCAGGGCGCCCTTGGGGTGGCTGATGGTGGCGTGGTGTCTGCTAGCCGGGCCGGCCCAGGCAGTCGGCATGGTGGACCTGGACATTGCGCCTCAGGAACTGGCCCCGGCACTGGAGCAATTCAGTCGGGCCACAGGCATGGCGGTGCTGGTGGATCACGCCTTGTCGAACCGGCGCCAGACGATGGGCGTCCAGGGGCTGTTCACGCCTGCCCAAGGGCTGACTGTTCTGCTCAGTGGTACCGGGCTGGCGGCGCAGTATGCCCGTGCGGATGCATTCACCTTGCAACCGGTACAGGTTCGCGAGGTGCCATTACCGCCGGGCGCCACAGCCGGATTGAGCGACAACAACTATGCGGCAACGATCCAGGCGGTCATCCAGCGCAACCTGTGCCGTTCGCCATTGACCCGACCGGGCAGTTTTCGCGCGTTGTTGCAAGTGTGGATCGGACGCGACGGCGTGGTGCAAAACAGTCGGCTGGTCAGTTCCACGGGTGATGTGTTGCGTGACAAAGCCTTGGTCAACAGTTTGCAGAACCTCAGGATCGACCGTCCGGCGCCCAGTTCGCTGCGCCAGCCGGTGACCCTGCTTTTGTTACCCGATTCATCAGGAAAAAGCATGGAATGCACAGCAGGGGAAGAGGTGTTCGGGCAATGAAAGACGCTGGCCGCAGCCCGATGGTCAAGCTGTTCCTCACCTCCTATGAGGATTTCAAGGTGCGCCTGCGCAGGCGCCTGGGTTCCGAGGAACTGGCCAACGATGTGCTGCATGAAACCTACCTGCGGGTCGACCGCATGGGCGACACGCCGGAGATCGTCCAGCCTAACGCCTACCTCTATCGCATGGCCCTGAACATTGCCGCCGACCGCCGGCAGTCCGATGCTCGTCTGCTCACCGGCAGCGAGATCGAAGAGCTGCTGCAAATCTGCGACGAAGCGCTGGACCCGGCTCGGGTGGTGGGTGGCCAGAAAGAGTTGCAGACCCTGCTTAAGGCCTTGTACGAGTTGCCGGCGCGGCGCCGCAGGATTTTCATTGCCGCGCGCCTGGAAGAGGCCCCGCACCTGGAGATCTCCCAGCGTTTCGGTATTTCCACGCGCATGGTGGAAAAGGAAATCAAGGCTGCGTTGGGGCATTGCGCCCTGCGCCTGGAAAGAAAAGTCATTCAGCGGTTCGGTCCCGGCGCGGGAAAACCGTCTTGAGAGTAGAGACCCGACCCATTCATGAGTGTGTGTGCGCTTGAACATCTTCAGCATCGCGTCCCCTGACGATACGCCCGAGGCCAGACTGGCCGGCGAGGCCCATGACTGGTTGATCCTGCTGACCTCGGGACGCGCCACCGTCGCCGATGCCCGCGCCTTGCGCCAATGGTGCGGACAGAGCGCCGAACATGCGCAGGCGTTCGAGCAGGCCAAGGCGCTGTGGCATGGGCTGCGACCGGCCGCCGAAGCGGTGCAGGGGCCTCGGCATTTTGGCCGTCGGGCGTTGCTCGGTGGCGCGCTGGCCGCCTCCGCGGGCTTCTTGCTGATCCGCGCCACGGTGCCGGGTGGCGTTTCCGGGCTCGCTGCGGACTACGTCACCGAAGTGGGCGAACAGCGCCGGGTCGAGCTGGGCGATGGCGTGAGCCTGGAACTCAATACCCAGACTCGCCTCAGCCGCCTGGCGCTGGCCGAGGGCGGGCAGGGCCTGGAATTGCTCGCCGGCGAAGTCGAAGTGTCCGGCGGTAGCACCGCGACGATCAACGTCCAGGCCGGCGCCGGTTGGATCAGCGCCGCGCGGGCCCGGTTCAATCTTCGCTACATCGATCAGAGCGTCTGCGCAACCTGTCTGGAGGGCGTCGTGCAGGTCCAGGTGCAGGGCCGGCTGTTTCGCCTCGAGCCGGGCATGCAATTGACGTACGACACCCGCCAGGTCAGCAGCCCACAGGCCGCCGATGTATCCGCCGCCGTTGCCTGGCGCGAACAGGTGCTGGTGTTCAACGATGCGACCCTGGCCAGCGTCATCGACGAGATCAACCGTTATCGGCCGGGCATGCTGCTGTTACTCAATCGCGAGCTGGGCTTGCGCAAGGTCCAGGCCCGTTTCCGCCTCGATCAACTGGCTGGGGTGGCGCTGCTGATTCGCGATGCCTATGGTGCCAAGTGCACCGAGTTGCCGGGTGGGGTGGTGGTGTTGAGTTAGTTCAGCGGCGCCTGGGCCGGCCTCTTCGCGAGCAGGCTCGCTCCCACAGTCGGCTCGCGTTCAACCAAGCAATTGCAGGCGACACAACCCCCCTGTGGGAGCGAGCCTGCTCGCGAAGGCGGTGGCATGGTCGATGAAGATGTTGATTGTGCCGGCCTCTTCGCGAGCAGGCTCGCTCCCACAGTTAGATCGGGGTAAAGCAGAAGAGGCAGGCTGCCTACCAGCCCGCCTCGCTCTTGATCCTGATCTTGATCTTGATCTTGATCTTGATCTGAGACGCCCCGTTAACCACGCTGGCCGAACGCAGGCATTGCGCAGTGGGCATCCTGGCATGGATGCCAGGATAGCCGCGCTGGGCCATGGATGGCCCTTCGCGGCGGCCCACGGAGCAATGCCGGAGTGAGGGCACACCGAGCCCAGGCGAGGTGCCGAGTGGTGGGGCAGAGCGTTTTTGGTTACTTTTGGCGCTCTTTCCAAAAGTGACCCGCCGTAAGGGCGGAACCCTAAGCAGCCGTTACCGCAGCAACGGATATGTACCCAGTCAACGAAACCCTGGCCGACTCTCAGGCCGCCATCGCGAGCAAGCTCGCTTGTATGGTAGGACTTGAAGGGAGGAGGAGGGACTAGGCTCGATTCTGACTGTTAGCCGCAGTACAGACCGTGGGAGATTTCACCCCTCCTCCTTTCACCCAAGCGCCGATAAAGAATGCATCTGGCCTAGACCGACGATAGGAACAAGCCTGCGCCTCTGGGTGAACCCTTCAAGTGTTCAAACCTTAGCCCGGAGGATTTTCAATGGCAATGCCCGTCGCCACCGCCCAGCCGATCGTAGGTGTGGATGTCGCCAAAGATGAGTTGGTGATTTATCACGCCCAATCCGATCGACTCGAAACGATCCCCAACACCAAAGCTGATATCAAAAAGTGGCTCAAGGCATTACCTGCGCCAGTGGATGTCGCCATCGAAGCCACTAATATCTATCACCAGGACTTCGCCGATCTGGCTTATGCGCATGGCTGTGTGATTTATATGATCGGCGGTTACGAACTCAGTCATTACCGCAAAGGTGTGAAAGTGCGCGCTAAAACCGATGCGCTGGATGCTCGGTTGTTGGCTCGCTACTTGAACAACGAAGGCCACCAGTTGCACCCTTGGTCCCCGCCATCGCCCCTGTATTGCAGGCTTATAAGCCTTTTCCGGCGACGGGCAGCCTTGGTTCAGGCGCGTGTCAGCCTCAAGCAAAGCTGGTCAAACGAACCGTTGCTCAAAACGGCCTTTGAGAACCAGATAAAGGCAATGCAAAGACTCGAGATTTTGCTTGAGAAAACAATCCAGACGCAGTTGGATGCAGCCGGTTTGGGCAGTCAGCTCAAGCGCTGCATGAAAGTCGAAGGCATCGGTCTGTTAAGCGGTGCCCGTTTGCTCACGTCGTTTCAACGTGGAGATTTCAGAAATGCCGATGCCTTCATCGCTTTTCTGGGTCTGGACCTGCGCATATCGGACTCGGGAAAAAAGAAGGGACGCCGCTGCCTGTCTAAGCGAGGTGATCCGGAGGCACGCCGATTGATGCACAACGCCGCGATGTCGGCGAGTCGCACGGCGGCGTGGAAGGGATTTTACGAGGGTTTGAGGTCCCGAGGGCTCAGCACAACCGAGGCATTGGTAGCGCTGGCCCGCAAGCTTGCCCGAGTGGTATTCGCTCTGTTGAAGAACCAGAGCGAATACTTACCAAAAGGCATTTAGGGGCTAGTCCCGCACCATAGAATCTCCCACAGGGAAACGCGAGCAACCCCGCTCCAACAATCTCGAAGGGCGGGCTACTCCAACGGCCCCAGCACCTGCCGATATTTCTCCGGCCCTTGCGGTGTCTGCCGGGTCAAGCTGATCTCGATGCCCAGTGGATCTTCCTGCCGGTTGCCGCTGAGTTTGCGCCAGCCCTTTTCCCTGTCCCAGAATCGCAGCCCCGCATCGCTGACTTCACTCAACACAGCCACGCCTGCACCCGGCGCCGGTAGAGGGTAGCGGCTGCGAGCCTGGCCCTGGGCGCGATAAAGTGTGTCGCCCTTGAGCCACCAGCGTACCCGTTGCAAGCCACCGCCCTGATCGGCGGCCTCACGGATAACGTCAAGGCGAAAACCCTGGCCTTCGGTGCTGCGCAGGGTGAGGGCGGGCGGGGCGGTCGAGGGCTCGTTGTCGATACCCGGCTTGAGCGGTTCGCTCAACTCGACGCCAGCCCGCAGGGCCACATCGCGCTCCAGCTGGTTCAGTACCCGCAGCAAGGCTTCGGTCTGCTCGGTGCTGGCCTGCAAGTGGCTGTCGGCGCGGGTCACGCTGTCCAGCCCGCGCCACGCGATCAGGCTGATCACCGCCATCAGCAGGATCGCCACCATGACTTCAAGCAAGGTGAAGCCTGCCTCCCGGCCGCTCATTGAACCCATACCCGACCGGCGGCGCTGCGTTGCACAGTGAAACTGTTCTGGCCGTCTGACAAGCGGATCTGTAGCGGCACGCCGATCCATTCGGCATTGAGCACCACGCGTTGCCGAGGTTCCACACGTACCTCCATGGACGGGCTTTGCCACCGTCGCGGGCGCAGCTGCGGGTCTTCATTGAAGCGGTCCAGTCCTGCGCCCTGGTCCGGGCGGCGACTGAAGCCGAAGCCCTTGGCGTCCCAGCGCCAGGTGATCGGTCGCCCGTCGGCGCGGGCTTCCGTCTGGGCCAGTTGCAGCAGCTGGGCCAGCCGTTCGGCATCCTGGCGCAGCAGCTTCGCCGGGTCCGGCTTGATGCTCAGGCTCACGGCCGCGCTGGCGATGCCGACGATCACCAGCACCACCATCAATTCGATCAGGGTAAAACCGCGTTGCTTGCCGTGCATCCGGGCGCGCTCCTTTGCGTTAGTGATCATCGTGCACGCTGAAGATGATAAGGATGTGAAATAAAACGGAGAGAATTGACGCGTACGCTGGACGCTGGAATCAAACAAGGAGATCAGGACATGACGTTCACGGAACGAGTCTCCCCGGCGCATATCGTCCAGGCGCTGGGACTGGTGGCAGCGTTGGCCGGCGTGGCGACCTGGTCTTCTCTGCTGCTGACATCCGCCGAGTCGCGCACCCCGGACGTGGCCCCGCAACGCCTGGCCGAGCGTTCCGACAGTCCTGCGTTGCAGTGGTTTTCCAACCAACCGGCGGCGGTGGATATCAAGGTCAGCGGGGTGATGGCCGGCGCCCGCGGCGCGGTGGCGATCCTGAGTCTCAACGACGGACCACCGCGCAGTTTCCTGGCCGGCGAGCGGGTAGCCCAAGGGGTAAGGCTGGTAGCGATCGAGGCGCAGGCCGTGGTGATCGAACGCGGCGGCGAACAGACCCGGCTGGAACTGGCGCGGCTGCCGGATTCGGTGAGTTTACCGTCGCTGCTCCGCTGAACTTTGTGGCGAGGGGATTTATCCCCGCTGGGCTGCGCAGCAGCCCCAAAACTGAATATCCACTCGGTTGTCGGCCTGAAAAGGGGCTGCTACGCAGCCCGACGGGGATAAATCCCCTCGCCACAGAAAGATCGTGTGCAACCGGTTATTTTTCCCGACTGAGCAAGGTCTCCAGCCGAGCCAAGGGCGGCGCCTCGCGGTTGCGGTCGGATACGCTCAGCTCGATCCGCAGCATTCGCCCATTTTCCGCCGGGCGCAGGTTCTGCTCGCAACGCAGCAGCAAGCGACCCTGATCGCATTCAAAAACTTTCATCCCCGGCGTCACGTGTCCCTCCAGGCGCAATTGCGCCAATTGGCTGCGAGCCGTCAGCAAGGCGATGGACTTGTCTCGCAGCAAGCCGTTGCTCTGGGTCATCACCGCCGCCACGCGCACCGCGGCAGACATGGCCACGGCAATGATCGCCAGGGCCACCAGCACTTCAATCAGGGTGAAACCGGCTTGTGGGGCTGGGCGTGACATCGGTCGGCTCGAGGGGGCGAAAGCAGTACCCAAGCCTGAGCAATGTTCTTTACAGATTGACGACGCAAGCTCCTGAGCAATTTCAATATCGCTGACATATTTTCTTGCAACACTGCGCCTCGAATCGAATCCAGGAAGGACTGTCGAGATGCACATCGCCCCTTGTTACGCCCGTTCCCGAGGCCCACGCGCGCAGCGGGGCTTCACCCTGATCGAGATCATGGTCGTGGTGGTCATCCTCGGCATTCTCGCGGCGATGGTAGTGCCCAAGGTTCTTGATCGACCTGACCAGGCCCGTGCCACGGCGGCAAAGCAGGACATCGGCGGGTTGATGCAGGCCCTGAAGCTTTATCGCCTCGATAACGGCAGCTATCCCAGCATGAACCAGGGTCTCAAGGTATTGGTGGAGCGGCCGGCCGATGCCAAGAACAGCACCTGGCGTTCCTACCTGGACCGCTTGCCCAATGATCCGTGGGGCCGCCCCTACAACTATCTCAATCCTGGCGCGAACGGCGAGGTCGATATCTTTTCCCTCGGTGCCGACGGCCAGCCTGACGGCGACGGTGTGAACGCCGACATCGGCTCCTGGCAGTTATAAGGGCCGTGATGCGCACGAATTCGCCGACAGCGGCGAAGCAGGGCGGCATGGCGGTGATCAGTGCCTTGCTGATTGCTGCCGTGGTGGCCGTCATCGCCGGCGGCATGCTCACCCGCCAGACCCTGTTCACCCGCAGCCTGGAAGCCGAGCAACTGCGCATCCAGGGCGCGGCGCGGTTACAGGGCGGCCTGCAGGTGAGTCGCCAGTTGCTCTGGGAGGTTCGCCAGCGCGATCCCTTGACGCGCTTCGGCCAGCCTTGGGCGAAACCTATCCTGATGCCGGGCTCCGGCCAGGTCGACACGCCATTCGAAGGGCAACTGGAGGATGAACAGGGCAAGTTCAACCTGCGCAATCTGGTGGTCGATGACCAGGTGGACCAGGAACAGCTGCGCGCCTTCTCGCGGCTGTGCGAGCAGTTGGGTGTCGCCGCCACGGTACGGGCGCGTATCGTCGAGCGGGTGATTGCTGGCTACCCGCGTCTGTTGAATCTGCCGCGGGCGGGCCAGGCGTCCACGAGCAGCACGTTCGACAGCGGCCGCAGCACCTCACCGGACGCCTCCGACACGCTGGCGCCGACCCGGCCGATGCTGCGCACCTTGCAGGACCTGCTCAGCGTCAAGGGCGTCACCCCGGCACTGCTGGAAACGCTGGCCCCTTACGTCACGATCCTGCCGGCCAACACCTGGCTCAACGGCAACACCGCCAGCGCCGCGGTGCTCGCCGCCTACGTGCCGGGGTTGTCGCTGCAACGCGCCCAGGCGCTGATCAATGAACGCGACGGTGGCCACTGGTTCATCAATCGCGGGGATTTCGTCAACCGCCTGCGCATGCCCGAACTGGACGTCAGCACCGTCAAGGTCGGCATCGCCAGCGACTGGTTCCGCCTGCGGGGCCAGGTGCGCAGCGGCCAACGGCGGGTCGAACTGGATGCCTTGCTCCAATGCAGCCAGGACCGCTTGCCTCAGGTGATCTGGTCGCGGGTGGGTGTATGAGCCGTTTGCGCATCGCCCTGGCGCCGCTGGATCGTCTCGGCCTCGATAGCCCGGTGGCATTTGCCTGGCTGGATCGCCAAGGGCAGGTGCGTGATGCCGGTCTCAGCACACTCCGGGCGCTTGGCCAGGGCACGAAGAAGCAGGCGGTCGAATGTTTCCTGCATCCGCGTGACAGCTTGCTGGCGCGCCTGGAGCTGCCGCCGTTGTCCGCGGCGAAAACCACCGCCGCCGTGACCTGCGCGGCCCAGGCGCTGATGCTCGGCGCCACCGAACAGATGCAAGTGGCCCACGGCCCGCGCGATGCGGACGGGCAGGTAGCGGTCGCCTGGCTGGACCGTGCGTCGCTGAACCTATTGGGTCAGATCCTGCAGCAGGCCGGCCTCAAATTGCGCGGCCTGTATCCGGCCGCCTACGCCTTGCCGGTGTTGTCGGGGCCAGTGGCATGTATCGAAGACGGGCACGTGCTGGTGCGCCATGGCTTGCAGCACGCGGTGGTCCAGCCGTTGCTGGACGATGCGCTGGACGAGTGGCTTGTGGAGATGGGCAGCGGCCTGCATTGGGTGGGCGAGTCGCCGCCGCAAGTGACGACTGACAGTTTGCCCGTCACCCAGCGCTGGACGGGTGTCGCGCCGGGCTGGGGCCTGCATGCCGGGTTGACGCAGGGGCGTGCCGGGCGCGGCGGCTGGGGGCGGGCGGCGGGCATCTGCGCGCTGGCGGTGGCGGTGTGGGTGGTCGGGCTCAATCTGTATGCCAGCCGTGAAGCGGCCCAGGGGCAGCGGCTCAAGGCGCAGATGAGCCAACGGGTGAAGCAGGCGTTCCCTCAACTGCCGGTGATTCTCAACCCCTTGCAGCAGGCCCGTCAGCAAATCGCCGCGCGCCAGAGCGGTTCGCTGGCGGAGCCTGGGCAGCGCTTCGCCAGCCTGGTAAGGCAGGCGGGCAGCGCCATGCCGTTCATGAGCGGCAATGTGCAGGAACTGGTGTTCGAAAACGCTGAGTTGCGCCTCAAGCTCGGCGCCGAAGCGCAGAAAGTAGCGGCGGGTGACGACTGGAAAATGCCCCTGGCCCAGGCCGGCATCGAGGTCGCGGCCATTGACCAGGGGTGGACGTTGCGCGTGGCTCCCGCCGGGCAGGAAGCGCAAGACAGCCCCGACGAAAACCAGGAAGCAAACGATGAATAAGCCGACCGCGGCACAGCTGAAGGCGCGCTGGCAAAACCTTCGCACGGCCTGGCAGGGCCTGGCCGCCCGCGAGCAACGTGCCGTGGCCCTGGCGGCGTTGGTGTTCGGTGGCGGCCTGGTCTGGCTGGCCTTGATCGAGCCGGCGTTGAAAACCATCGCTTATTGGCAAACCGAGACCCCGAAGCTGCGCTCGCAGACCGAAGCCCTCGAAGTGCTGCTGCGCGACGTTGGCGGACCTGCCCGGGGCCAATCCCTTGAAGTCGCCCTGCGCCAGACTCTGGATGCCAGCGGCCTGGGCGAGCGCTACCAGTTACAACCGCCGGGCACCGCGGCGCCGGACGCGTGGCAACTCACTTTCACCGAAGCGCCGGCGGACGGGGTGATCGATTGGCTGCTGGGCAGTCCACCACAATTTTCCCTGGAAGTGATCGAGGCCCGCTTGCAGCGCACGGCCCCGGCCAGTTCCGACCCAACCCCCGGCACTCTGTCCGGAACCGTTCGCATGAACCACGCGTCAAGCGCTAAGGAAGCTTCATGAAGGGGTCCAGATACCCGCGACATTGGCGCAAGGCCGCGCCGCTGCTGTTGCTTGCTTTGGGCGCGTGCACCAGCACGCCACCGGCCTCCCAGCCACCGTTGCTGGTGGACAGCGAACTGGGCATCCCGCTGGGCAGTACCCAGCGCAGCGGTGACGCGTTGCTGGACCGGCAACGGGCCCAGGCGTCCCGCGAGCAGAAACCGCCGGTGCGCCATCAGGTCGACCTGACCGCCCGCGCCCGCACGCCGCGTAGCGATGCCCCTGCGAGCAATCCGTTGGGTGATCAACCGGTGACGCTGAATTTTGTCGAGGCCGATATCCAGGCGGTGGTGCGCGCCTTGTCGCGTTCCACCGGTCAGCAGTTCCTGGTCGATCCGCGAGTCAAAGGCAACCTGACCCTGGTCTCCGAAGGCCAGGTGCCCGCCCGCCAGGCCTATGAAATGCTGCTCGCGGCCTTGCGCATGCAGGGCTTCAGCGTGGTCGATGTCGGCGGTGTCGCCCAAGTGGTCCCGGAAGCCGATGCCAAGTTGCTGGGTGGGCCGATCTACAATGCTGACAAACCGGCCGGCAACGGCATGCTGACTCGCACCTTTCGCCTGCAATACGAGAACGCGGTCAACCTGATCCCGGTGCTGCGCCCGATCGTCTCACCGAACAACCCGATCAACGCGTACCCCGGCAACAACACCATTGTGGTGACCGATTACGCCGAGAACCTCTCTCGCGTCGCGCAGCTCATCGAGGGGATCGACACTCCGAGTGCTATCGATACCGATGTGGTGCCGATCCAGAACGGCATCGCCGTGGACATCGCCCAGATGGTTTCCGACCTGCTGGAGACCCAGGGCGGCGACCAGACGCAGAAGATCAATGTGATCGGCGACCCGCGCTCCAACTCCATCATCATCCGCGCCGGCAGCCCGGAGCGGACCGAGCTGGCGCGCAACCTGATCTACAAGCTCGACAACGCGCAGAACAACCCGAGCAACCTGCACGTGGTGTACCTGCGCAACGCCCAGGCCGCCAAACTCGCCCAGGCCCTGCGCGGCTTGCTCACCGGGGAAAGCGAAGGCGAGGGTAACGACAATTCGCGCTCGGTGCTCAGCAGCATGGGCGCCAGCACCAACGGCCAGAGCGGGCAGGGCAACGAAAGCGCAGCCAGCCCCGTGAGTAGCACCACCTCGGGCAGCGGCAGCGGCTATGGCCAAGGCCAAGGCAGCAGCGGGCAAACCTCCAGCACGACGCAGAGCGAGCAGAACACTGCCTTCAGCGCCGGTGGCGTGACCATCCAGGCCGATGCCACCACCAACACCTTGCTGATTTCCGCGCCGGACCCGCTGTATCGCAACCTGCGCGAGGTCATCGACCTGCTCGACCAGCGCCGCGCCCAGGTGGTGATCGAGAGCCTGATCGTCGAAGTCGGCGAGGACGATGCCAGCGAGTTCGGCGTGCAATGGCAGACCGGCAACCTCGGCGGCAGCGGCGTGATTGGCGGGGTCAACCTCGGTGGCACCGGGCTCAACCTCAACGGCAAGACCAGCATCGACGTGTTGCCCCAGGGCCTGAACCTGGGCCTGGTCAACGGCACCGTGGACATTCCCGGCATCGGCAAGATCCTCGATCTCAAGGTGCTGGCCCGGGCCTTGAAGAGCAAGGGCGGCACCAACGTCTTGTCGACGCCGAACCTGCTGACCCTGGACAACGAAGCGGCGAGCATCTTCGTCGGCCAGACCATCCCGTTCGTCAGCGGCAGCTACGTCACCGGTGGCGGCGGCACCAGCAACAACCCGTTCCAGACCGTGACTCGTGAGGAGGTCGGCCTGAAGCTCAACGTCCGACCGCAGATTTCCGAGGGCGGTACGGTCAAGCTCGACATTTACCAGGAGGTCAGCAGTGTCGACAACCGCGCCTCCAGCACCACCGGGATCGTCACCAACAAACGTGCGATTGACACCAGCATCCTGCTGGACGACGGGCAGATCATGGTCCTCGGCGGGCTGCTGCAGGACGGTTACAGCCAGAGCAATGATGCGGTGCCGTGGCTGTCGACGATCCCCGGCATTGGCGCGCTGTTTCGCAACGAGCGGCGCCAGGTCACCAAGACCAACCTGATGGTCTTCCTGCGGCCCTACATCATCCGCGACACGGCGGCGGGTCGCGGAATCACCCTGAACCGCTACGACTTCATGCGCCGCGCCCAAGGCCTGCTGCAACCGGAGCGCAGCTGGGCGCTGCCGGACGTGCAGGCGCCGCAACTGCCGGCCTCGGCCCGGGCGATTCCAGGCGCCACGCCCGCCGGGCTGCAAACGCCGAGGGCGGTGATCAAGGCGGTGCCGGTCGAAGGAGGCGCTCGCTGATGGACACCAACCCTGTGGGAGCGAGCCTGCTCGCGATGACGGCGACCCGATCGACATCCATGCAAACTGACCCACCGCTATCGCGAGCAAGCTCGCTCCCACAAGGGAGTTGCGGTGAGAGCAATGTTGAGTTCACCCCAAGACACTGTGGGAGCGAGCTTGCTCGCGATGACGGCGGTCTGGCCGATATCAATGCAGCTGTCCCACCGCCTTCGCGAGCAGGCTCGCTCCCACAGGGTGCCCAGACGACTCATGAACCCGAGATGTCGGCATGAACACCCTCCCATACGCCTGGGCCAAGGCCCAGCGCCTGGTATTGCGCCAGTCCGGGGAAGAGGCGGTGCTGATGGTGTGCCCGTCGACGCCGGGCTGGTCGATCAGCGAAGTGCGTCGCCAGTTCGGCGAGGTCCGCCTGGAGCGGGTGCGTGACGAGGAGCTCGACGGCCTGCTCAATACCGCCTACGCCGACACCGGCAGTGCTGCCGCCGTGGTCGGCGCGGCGGAAAACGAGGTGGACCTCGACCGGTTGATGCAGGACATTCCCGAAATAACCGACCTGCTGGACACCCAGGACGGCGCGCCGGTGATCCGCATGATCAACGCGCTGCTGACCCAGGCCGCCCGGGACGAGGCCAGCGACATCCACATCGAACCCTACGAGAGCCATTCGGTGGTGCGCTATCGGGTCGACGGCACGCTGCGTGACGTGGTCTCGCCGCGCAAGGCCTTGCACGGCGCGCTGGTGTCGCGGATCAAGATCATGGCCCAGCTCGACATCGCCGAAAAACGCCTGCCCCAGGACGGCCGCATCGCCTTGCGTGTCGCCGGGCGGCCGATCGACATCCGCGTCTCCACCGTGCCCACTGGCCACGGCGAACGGGTGGTGATGCGCCTGCTGGACAAACAGGCCGGACGTTTGCAGCTGGAAACTTTGGGGATGGACCCGGACGTGCTCGGCAAGCTCGACCACCTGATCCGCCAGCCCCACGGCATTGTGTTGGTCACCGGCCCTACGGGCAGCGGCAAAACCACCAGCCTCTACGCCGCCCTGGCGCGGCTGGACGCCAGCGTACACAACATCCTTACCGTCGAAGACCCGGTGGAGTACGACCTGCCGGGCATCAGCCAGATCCAGGTCAATGCGAAAATCGACATGACCTTCGCCCTGGCCCTGCGGGCGATACTGCGCCAGGACCCGGACATCATCATGATCGGTGAAATCCGCGACCTGGAGACCGCGCAGATTGCCGTGCAGGCCTCGCTCACCGGTCACCTGGTGTTGGCAACGTTGCACACCAACGACGCGGTGTCGGCGATCAACCGTCTGATCGACATGGGCGTCGAACCCTTCCTGCTGGCCTCGTCGATGCTCGGCGTGCTGGCCCAGCGGCTGGTGCGCA
The DNA here is from genome assembly GCF_051132085.1 of Pseudomonas sp. R1-15. Classification (NCBI taxonomy): domain Bacteria; kingdom Pseudomonadati; phylum Pseudomonadota; class Gammaproteobacteria; order Pseudomonadales; family Pseudomonadaceae; genus Pseudomonas; species Pseudomonas sp. R1-15. The sequence goes on from NZ_CP071660.1 coordinate 2,917,632, forward strand.
GGCTCTGTCCGCACTGCAAACAAGCCGATCCGGCCTCGCCTGGCACCTGGCGCCCGGTGGGTTGCCCGAGTTGCAACCAGACCGGCTACAGCGGCCGCACCGGCATTCATGAACTGTTCTGCATCGACGACGACATTCGCACGCTGATCCATCAAGGGGCAGGGGAGCAGGCGCTGCGCGCCGCGGCCCGCCAGGCCGGCATGTTCAGCATGCGCGAAGACGGCGAACGCTGGGTGCGCAGTGGCGCCACCGCGCCTGAAGAAATCCTCCGCGTAACACGGGACGCCTGATGAATCGCTACCGTTTCGAAGCCGCCGACGCCCAGGGCAAGATCGAATCCGGGCACTTGGAAGCCGACAGCCAGGGCGCTGCCTTCAGCCTGCTGCGCAGTCGCGGGCTGACGGCGTTGCAGGTGCAGCTCGAGCGCAACACGGCGCAGGCCAACGGCGGCGGTCTGTTCAGTGCCAAACTCTCGGATAACGACCTGGCCTGGGCCACCCGGCAACTGGCGAGCCTGCTGGGCGCCAGCCTGCCGCTGGAGGCCGCGCTGAGTGCGACGGTGGAGCAGGCGGAGCGCAAGCACATCGCCCAGACCCTCAGCGCCGTGCGCGCCGATGTGCGCAGTGGCATGCGCCTGGCCGAAGCCTTGGCGGCGCGGCCACGGGACTTTCCGGAAATCTACCGGGCGCTGATTGCCGCCGGCGAAGAGTCCGGCGACCTGGCCCAGGTGATGGAGCGGTTGGCGGACTACATCGAGGAGCGCAACAACCTGCGGGGCAAGATCCTCACGGCGTTCATTTATCCCGGCGTGGTGGGACTGGTGTCGGTCGCCATCGTGATTTTCCTGCTCAGCTACGTGGTGCCCCAGGTTGTTAGCGCGTTCTCCCAGGCCCGCCAGGACTTGCCCGGGCTGACCTTGGCGATGCTCACCGCCAGCGACTTCATCCGGGCCTGGGGCTGGCTATGTTTTTGCGTCCTGGTCGGGGGGTTCTGGAGTTGGCGTCTTTACCTGCGCCAGCCGGCGGCGCGGTTGAACTGGCACGCGCGGGTGCTGCGCCTGCCGCTGATCGGGCGATTTGTGCTGGGCCTCAATACCGCGCGTTTCGCCTCGACCCTGGCGATCCTCGGTGGCGCCGGAGTGCCCTTGCTGCGAGCACTGGAGGCCGCGCGCCAGACCCTCTCCAACGACCGCCTGAGCCTGAGCGTCAGCGATGCCACGGCCAAGGTTCGCGAAGGTGTCAACCTGGCAGCGGCGTTGCGGGTGGAAAAAGTCTTTCCGCCGGTACTGATCCACCTGATCGCCAGTGGCGAAAAAACCGGCTGCCTGCCACCCATGCTCGAACGTGCCGCGCAAACGCTGTCCCGCGACATCGAACGCCGCGCCATGGGCATGACGGCGCTGCTGGAGCCATTGATGATCGTGGTCATGGGCGGGGTGGTGCTGGTGATCGTCATGGCCGTGCTGCTGCCGATCATCGAGATCAATCAGTTGGTGCAGTAGCAAGACGCGCCACAAAAGCTGCGAATATTTTTGCACTGCCACAACACCTCCCGTGTCATGCCCGCGCCAAACTCGGGTTCCTCGTTCTGTCATGTTTCTCCGCCGCACGACCGCCTGCCGCCGACTTCGCTGGCAACCCTTGCCGTACCCCCGCAAAACCAGCCCGGACCCTCAACCCAGAGCCCTCGAACACCCGAGAAAAAAACCCGAAAAACAGCCCTCAGCTCCCGAGGTTTTTTCCTTTATCTGTCACCGGAAGCTGCGAATTTCTAACCCATGGCCTCACCCCATCGCCACCGGCACAGGACCGAGCGCCATGACGGCAAGCACGCGTCACCCAACCTACGTACGAACACGATGAAAGGAGATTCTTCATGTTTAAGCGCAACGTTCTCGCGGTATCCCTGACCCTCGCCGGCCTCTGCGCCGCTCAGGCCGCCATGGCTGATGTCAACGGCGGTGGTGCAACCTTGCCTCAGCCTCTGTACCAGACTTCCGGTGTTCTGACCGCCGGTTTTGCCCCCTACATCGGCGTGGGCAGCGGCAACGGCAAACTGGCTTTCCTGAACAACGACTACACCAAGTTCGTGGCTGGCAACACCAGCAAGAACGTGCACTGGGCTGGCAGCGATTCGAAGCTCAGCACCACTGAGCTGAACAACTACGTCACTGCCCACGGCGCTGCCTGGGGCCCACTGATCCAGGTGCCTTCGGTTGCCACCTCGGTAGCCATTCCGTTCAACAAGACTGGCACTGCCAACGTTAACCTCAGCGTCGCTCAGTTGTGCGGCGTGTTCGCCGGCACACTGACTGACTGGAGCCAGATCACCGGTTCGGGCCGTACTGGCACGATCACTGTGGCTTACCGTGCAGAGAGCAGCGGTACCACGGAACTGTTCACCCGTTTCCTGAACGCCAAGTGCGGTACAAGTGTCCCAGGCACTTTCTCCATCACCACCAACTTCGCTTCCAGCTACAGCGGTGGCCTGCCAGCCGGCGCCGTGGCCGCCACTGGTAGCCAGGCCGTGATGACTGCGTTGAATGCTGCCCAAGGTCGCATCACCTACATGAGCCCGGATTACGCTGCTACCACCCTGGCCGGCCTGGATGACGCCACCAAAGTTGCTCGCATTGCCGGTGTTTCCCCAGCACCTGCCAACGTGTCGGCCGCCATTGGCTCCGTAGCCGTTCCAGCTGCTGCCAACCGCGCCAACCCGAACGCCTGGGTACCAGTGTTCGCTGCAGCTGCCAACCCTAACGATCCAAGCGTCGTGCCTTACCCTACTACCGGCTACCCGATCCTGGGCTTCACCAACGTGATCTTCAGCCAGTGCTATGCCGATGCTGCACAAACCACGCAGGTTCGTGACTTCTTCACCCGTCACTACAATGCTACTGCGGCCAGTAGCAACGATGCTGCCATCACTGCAAACCGCTTCGTGCCGCTGCCAGCGGCCTGGAAGCAAGCCGTTCGTAGCAGCTTCCTCACCAGCACCAACGCTCTCAGCATTGGTAACACCAACGTTTGCAACGGCATTGGTCGTCCGCTGTAACACCACGCCTGAGCGACACGCAACACCGATCAGCAACGGCGCAAGCCGTTGCTGATTTCCTCGTAGTCAATGGTGGTCGTTTTGTCCCCCTCAGCTGCGCTACAGCCCGAACGACTCGGATCGGGCGCAGCATTTCAAGACAGGAGTCTTGTCATGTTCAAGCATCTTTCCCGAACGGTTGCATTGTTGTGCAGCGGCCTCTGCGCGCCGTTGGCGATGGCGGATATCAATGGCGGCGGCAGTACTTTGGCTCAGCCGCTTTACCAGACAGCCGGCGTGTTGACGACCGGTTTTGCGCCCTATATCGGTGTGGGCAGCGGTGCGGGCAAAGTCGCTTTTCTGAATAACGATTACAGCAAGTTCGTCGATGGCGTTACCAGGAACGTGCATTGGGCCGCCAGTGACTCAAAGCTCAGACCGGTCGAATTGAATGCTTACGCGTTCGCTCATGGCGCGGCCTGGGGTCCATTGATCCAGGTGCCTTCGGCTGCCACTTCAATCGCCATTCCGTTCAACAAGGCCGGCGTGGCGGGCATCGACTTGAGTGTCAACCAGCTGTGCGGCGTATTCTCCGGTCGCCTGACCGACTGGAGCCAGATCAACGGCTCTGGCCGTACCGGTCCAATCACTGTGGTTTACCGTGCCGAGAGCAGCGGAACCACGGAATTGTTCACCCGCTTCCTGCGCGCAAAGTGCGCGGAAACAGGCAGCTTCTCTGTCACCACCCACTTCGCCTCCAGCTACAGCGGCGGGCCGCCGGCCCGTGCGCTAGCGGCCGTTCATAGTGAAGGCGCCATGTATGCAATGAATGCGACTCAAGGTGCTATCACTTATATGAGCCCGGCGTATGCAGCATCGACCTTGGCTGGCCTGGATGACGCCACAAAGGTGGCCCGGGTTGCCGGCGTGTCTCCTGCGCCAGCGAATATTTCGGCAGCTATAGCCGCAATCGCTGTCCCTGCCACCGGTAATCGCTCGAATCCAAACGCCTGGGTGCCGGTATTCGGCGCAACTACCGACACATTTGACCCAAGCGTGGTGCCTTTCCCGACCACCGGCTACCCCATTCTTGGCTTCACCAACGTGATCTTCAGTCAGTGCTATGCCGATATCGGCCAGAGTGCACAGGTGCGTACCTTCTTTGTCCGTCACTACAACGCTTCCTCTGCCGTCAATCACGACGCGGCTATCAGCGCCAATCGTCTGCTGCCGTTACCAGTTGCCTGGAAAGCCGCAATCCGCAACAGCTTCTTGACGGCTGCCGACACCTTGAGCATCGGTAACCCTAACGTATGCAATGGCATTGGTCGTCCGCTGTAAAACTATGCCGGGAGCAACCCAGGATATCGATCAGGACGGCGCAGTCGTTGCTGATCCTTGCCCAACACCCGTACCGACACAGCCACATGAAATTTTCATGACAACCGTTCGGTCCCGAGCGGCTGTAACCGCCTATCCCCTATAACCAACGCTGGCAGCTTGATAGCACTGCGTTGCGCCCCCTTAGAGCGAACCCGAAAGGATGAGTAGGATGCTGCGCTGCAAACCCCAGACGAACCTGAATGCCCCACGTCGCGATGGCGAGTTGTCGATGTTGCGACTCAAGCCGCTGGCCCAGGCCATTGCCCTGTTGATGGTGGCCGGCAATGCCCACGCGGCGACGGCGTTCAGTTCGGCCTGGTTTGCCGCCAAGGGCGCGCCTCAGGCCGGCGGTGCGGTGCGACCTGCAACGGCGCAGCCAGGCATGCCGCCGCCCTTGGCCCAACAACAACGGGCCAATGCGCAGTTGCAGCGTTCGCTGACCAACCTCAACAACACCGTGGCCGCCATCGCGGCTCAGCAGGCGGCCCAGGCCGCCGGGCGCCAAGCCGCGTTCGGCCAGGTACAGGTCGTGCCTGACGGCTTGGGCGAGGGCGGGCTCAAGGTCGATAACAGCCTGACCCAGGGCTGGCTCAACGCCAAAGGACCGCAGCAGACCCAGGACGGCGGCAAGACCACCGTGAAGATCGAGCAGACCGCTGACAAGGCGATTCTCAACTGGGAAACCTTCAACGTCGGGCGCAACACCACGGTGGATTTCCAGCAGCAATCGGACTGGGCCGTGCTCAACCGGGTCAACGACCCGCAGGCGCGACCGAGCCAGATCCAGGGCCAGATCAAGGGCAACGGCACGGTGATGTTGGTCAACCGCAACGGCATCATTTTCAGCGGCAGCAGCCAGGTCAACGTGCGCAACCTGGCGGCGGTGGCGGCGAACATCAGCGATGAGCAGTTCAGCCAGCGCGGGTTGTACGTCGATGCCACCGGCACCCAGCCAACCTTCACCGATGCCGCCGGCAAGGTCGAAGTGCAACGCGGTGCGCAAATTGAAACCCACCGCGCCGCCACTTCAACCGCAGGCGGTGGCTATGCCTTGCTGCTGGGTTCGGAAGTGGAGAACGCCGGCTCCATCATCACCGCCAAGGGCCAGACCACCCTGGCGGCGGGCGACAGCTTCTACATCCGCCGGGGCCAGGGCACCAGCGGCAACTTGCGCTCCACCACCCGTGGCAACGAGGTCGCGACGTCACTCAATTCAGGCAGCAGCGCCGGCACCGTGATCAACAGTGGCCTGATCCAGGCCAGCACCGGCGACATCACCCTCACTGGACATCACGTGCAGCAGAACGGCGTGGCGGTCGCGAGCAGTTCGGTGGATACGCGCGGCACCGTGCACCTACTCAACGCCGCGAGCGACAGCAGCGGCAGCGTGGCCCTGGGGCAGGGCAGCGCCACGGCGGTGCTGCTCGACGCCGCGGGCGGCAGTGCCCTGGACAGTCAGCGCAATGCCGGACCCGCCGGCCTGGATGGCACACCGAACAACCTGATCAGCGGCCAGTTCAACAACCTCAGCAGCGTGGTCGACCGCACCGACCAGTCACGGGTCGAGATCGTCAGTGGCGGCAGCGTCGACTTCCAGAACGGCTCCATCACCCTGGCCACCGGCGGCCAGGTTGCGGTCAGCGCTGCCGGTCGCAGCCTGGTGCGCGATGGCGCGGTGATCGACGTGTCCGGCGCCATCGGTGTCAAGGTGGCGATGGAGTCCAATTCCATCAAGGTCAACGTCCAAGGTAACGAACAACGGGATGCGCCGATCAACCGCGAAGGCGGTAAGTTGACCAACAACGATGTGTGGGTGGACGTGCGCGACCTGGTCTACGTCCCGGCGGGCACCAACGGCTACGCCACTGACCGCTGGTACACGGCGGGAGGTCTGTTGGAGGTTGGCGGTTATCTCGGCACCCGTGGGCACAGCGTCGGGGAGTGGGCGGCCCAGGGCGGTACCCTGACGTTCACTGGCAACGACGTGGTGACCCAGCAGGCGGCTCAGTTGAACCTGTCCGGCGGTACCCTGGATGTACAGAGTGGGTACTTGCGCCAATCCTGGCTCAAGGGCGCCAATGGTCGTCTGTATGAGCTGTCCAAGGCCCCGGGCGACATCCTCTACACCGGCATCTACAAGGGTTACGAAGACCACAGCCAGCGCTGGGGCCAGACCGATTACTACTACAACCCGCTCATTGCCCCTCGCGAACGTTTTGAAGCCGGTTACACCGTCGGGCGCGATGCCGGCAAGCTGGTGGTGTCGACCCGCAACGCCGTGCTGGACGGCCAGATCGTCGGCGAGGTCTACCAGGGCGAACGCCAGACACAGGCGCCCAACCTCAACCTCGACGGCTACCAGCAATCGCAAAACGCCGTAGCCCGTCGGGCGCAATTATGGGTGGGCAGCTACACGCCGATCTATGACAAGGCCAGTGGCGTGATCAACAGTGGCCTGAACCCCACCTTCGATCAGGTCACCCTTGGCAAGGTGAGCGACAAGCTTGCTGCGGGGCTGGACCTGACCTCGGCGGTCGGCACTGACCGGCAAGGCACGCTGGTGCTGGACAATGCGTTGCTCAATGGCTTCCAGCTCGGCGCGGTCAAGGTAGCGGCGGCTGAAGGCATCAAGGTCGATGGGGCACTCAAGGTCGCCGATGGCGGCGATATCACGCTTTATGCACCGCAGGTCGAGGTGAATGCCGACCTGACGGCCCGCAGCGGTCGCATTGCCTTGGGTAACGTGCTCAAACAGGTCAGGACGGATAATTTCCAGATGGCAGACGTCACACTTTCACCCGCCACGGGACAGCGGGCGACGGTCACCTTGGGCGAAGGCGTCAAGCTGAACACCGCCGGGCGCTGGAGCAATCTGCTGCTCGACGGCAACGACCGCCAAGGCCTGCCGTTCATCAACGGCGGCAGCGTGTCCGTGCGCAGCAGTGGCGATATTGATGTGCAGCAGGGCAGCCTGATTGACGTCAGCTCCGGTGCTGCCGTGATGGCCGATGGCAAGACTCGCGGCGGCAAGGGCGGTGACCTGACCTTGACCGCGAGTACCGGTGCATCGTCCGGTAACGGTGACTTGAACCTCGAAGGTGAACTGCGCGGTACCGGCGTGAGCGGCGGCGGGACCTTGAAGTTGGCGGCCAGCAAAGTGCTGATCGGCAACAGCGGCACCCCCCTCGAACCTGGCACTCTGCAACTGGGCGGCGATTTCTTCGACAAGGGTTTCTCCGCCTATGACATCACCGGCAACGAAGGCCTCACTGTGGCCGACGGGGCCCGGGTCGATGTGACGATGCCGGTGTACCGTTTTGGTGAGCAGGCGTTGAACACCGGCAGCGACGCGGAGCCGGCCGCTGCCTTGCAGCGCTGGACGCCGGAGCTGTATCAGGAAGATGCGGTCAAAGGTGTCCTGACCCAGCGTCGTGGTGCGAGCCTGAGCCTCACCGCTGGCACCGCGAATTCCAGCGCCGCCGACATGGCGCGCACGGTATTGAGCTTGGGCAAGGGCAGTGTGATTACCGTTGATCCAGGCCAGGGCATCGATGTCCGGAGCAGCGGGCAATTGACCGCCAACGGCACGCTTAACGCCTGGGGCGGGCGGGTCAGCCTTACCGAGTTGAGCGTTGATGATGCGGTTCGCGATCAGGTCAATGCCCAGGGCCACGGTCGTTCCATCTGGCTGGGCGAGCAGGCGCTGATCGATGTATCGAGCCGGGCTATGACCGCTCAGGATATGCGCGGCCAGACCTATGGCCTGGTGCGCGATGGCGGGCAGATTGTCATCGGTGGCCAGATTGATGCCGCGAAAGGATCGACGTCTGCCTCCGAGCTGTTTGTGGTAGTGCGCGACGGTGCCCGTCTGCAAGCGGATGGCAGCCAGGCCGTGCTGGATGTCGCTGGTCAGGGGCGCACGTCAGTGGCGAGCAACGGCGGCAGCATTTCCCTGGCGTCGGCCAATGGCTTGTATCTGGACGGCGCATTAAGCGCCCGTTCGGGAGGTGCCGGGGCGGCGGGGGGCAGCCTGTCGGTGGCGCTGGAAACTCCCTACTACCTGAAAAGCGCAGTCGATGGCCGGGTGCTGAACGTGCGTGAACTGGTGTTGGAACAGGTGGCTCAGGCACATCGGCTTGGCGACACGGCTGAAACATCGGCGGATTCGCTGGTCTACGGACACGGTCGGCTAGGCGTCGATCAAGTCCAGGCTGGTGGTTTCGACAATTTGTCCTTGTTGAGCAACGGACTGATGAGCGTCGATGGCAACCTGTCGATGTCCCTCGGACAAAGCCTGAGCCTGTACGCCCGCAGCTTTGGATTGAGTGCAACCGCGCCAGCCAATACCCGGGTCGAGTTCAATGCACCCCATGTGTTGCTGTCTACTGCGACAGGGCTGGCGACCACTCGACCGAGTTTTGAGCCTTACATCCGGCCAGTGGTCGATGGTGGCGGGGTGTCTCTATCGGCGAACAAGGCGGTGTTTTCCGTCAACGCCGATCTGCTGGATGTGCAAGGCAATGTGATGTTCAGCAGCAAAGGCACAGTGAGGCAGGCCGATGGCAGCACAGTGGGACTTGAGCGCGCAGGTTTCGATCAGGTCCAGCTGAGCAGCCGGGGTGATTTGCGATTCCTGGCCGGGTTCTCGAGCGCCGATATGCCTACGGGTTTTACCACTCAGTTGCTGACCCCTTCGGATATGCTGTTGCAAGCGGCCCAGTTGTATCCGGCGACCGGGGTTGGGGCTCGGGTATTGGCGGGGTATGGGTGGGGCACATCTAACGGCACCTCTCTTTACGATCCGACGCGCAGCCTGGTTATCGGGCGAACCACCAAGGCCATACCACAAGTGCCTTATTCGGCATTCGGTCACTTGCAACTGGGCAGTGCGCAGATCGAGCAGGGTGGGGTCGTTCGGGCGCCGTTGGGATTAATTGAAATCGGCACCAATGACATCACTGGCGTCACTGCCCGGGTGGATTTGCTGCCCAACAGTCTCACTTCAGTCAGTGGCCTCGGTCTGGTGCTGCCTTATGGCGGTACCGTCGATGGTCAGAGTTATGAGTACGCGGTCAAGAAGGTGGTGTTCCTGGGGCAAGGGGCTATGCCGTCTGCCAACGGTGATCTGAACATCGGCGTAATTCTGGGCGGAAAGTCTGTAATGGCCCAGGAAGGCTCGGTACTCGATCTTTCCGGTGGCGGTGATCTGCTCGGCGCCGGTTTCATCTCCGGCCGTGGTGGTTCCACCGATGCGCGCTTCAACCCGCTGGTGCAAATCGGTGCCAACGGCGGCTTTACGTTGCCTGGCCTGTCCAGCAACCCGGTCTATGCCATTGTGCCGGGTAATCAAAGTCCATACGCGCCAGTGGCGCCCGAGGGCGGCGCCGTCGACCCGAGGGTCGGCCAGCAAATCACCATCGGTGCCGGTGTGCCGGGGCTGGCCGCGGGTACCTATACACTGATGCCGTCCACCTATGCCTTGTTGCCTGGGGCGTTCCGGGTAGAGGTCAACGGCCTCGCGGGTCAGGGTTCCACGACGGGTGCGTTGCAGATGCGCAACGGCTCCTGGACCACCGCCGGGGTGCTGTCGGTGGCCAATTCCGAGCATCGCAACCGTCTGGCCAGCCAGATCATCCTGACTTCAGGCGATGTGCTGCGTCGCTATTCGCAGTACAACGAAACTAGCTATGCCCAGTTCGCTGTAGCCGACGCCGCACGCCTGGGCGTGCCTCGGGCCCTATTGCCGGTGGACGCCAAGACCTTGAAGTTGAAGCTGGCCCCAGGGGCGGGAGACCAAGCGTTCTCCTTCAAGGGCATTGGTAAGTTCGCGCCCCAGAAAGGTGGCTACGGCGGCACTGTCACGGTAGTGGGTAATGTGGGGGGCGCGCTGGAGGTAGTGGCTGATGGACGCGGGGCTACGGCTGGCTTCGAGGGTGTGACACTCAATGCCGAAAGCCTCAATGCGTTGAACGCATCGCGTCAGGTGATTGGCGGCCAGTTCTATACGCTCTATGGTCAGGGCGGAAATTACATCACGCCGACATTTGCAGCGTCGTCCAGGGTGATCTTGCGTGAAGGCGCGACGCTAGCGGCACCGGAAGTTTTCCTGCTGGCCAACGGCGAGTTGTCGATGGAACAAGGCGCGGCCATCAACACCATCGGCCGTGGCGCGGCGGCCTACGATGCCCGTGACGGTTTTGTCTATGACCTCAATGTGAACGGCCAGAATTTGAGCTTGCTGGCCGCCTCCAACGGCTTGCTCAACGTGCTGGCACCCTCATCGGGCAGCAACGGCACGATCAACATCGGTGGATGCAGCCTGACGCCCTGCAGTGGCGTCACCCGGATTCATTCCGAAGGCAGCATCGCCGCCGCTACCGGGGGCAGCCTGGAACTGGATGATGGAGTGCGCTATGGCACCCGCCACCTGACGCTGGCCCTGAGCAATATCAACGTCGGTACCTCCCCGGCATTGAGCGACGCAGCGGCGCGTAATGTCTTGCCGGCCGGTCTGACCCTGAGCCAGACGGTACTCGATCGCCTGTTGCGCGGGGACACCGAATACGGTGCCCCGGCCCTGGAAACTCTTGAACTGTCGGCTCGTGAGGCGTTGAACTTCTACGGCACTGTCAGTCTCGACACCTATGACTCGGCGACGGGCAAGTCGCGGTTGGCCAACCTGATGCTCAGCACCCCGGCCATTTATGGCGCAGGCGGTGCCAGCGACGTAGCGACCATCCGCACTGCCAACCTGATCTGGAACGGTGCCGTCGGCGCGCCGGGTTCGGTCATCGCCGGCGGGGCCGGCACCGGCGCCGGTCGCCTGGATATCCAGGCCCAGCGCATCGAGTTTGGCTACGGTGAATTCGCCCAGCCGAGCTCGGTCACTTCCCTGGACCGTCTGGCCCTGGGCTTTGCCAACGTCAACTTCAGCGCCAGCGAGCGTCTGACCGCCAATCACAAAGGCAGCCTGGCGGTCTATCAGACCCAGGGTGCATACGACCCGAAAACAGGTTTCGCCTACAGCGGCGGCAACCTGAATATCTTCACTCCGTTGTTGACCGGGGAAGCCGGTTCGATCAACCGCATCAGCGCGGGTGGGGCGATCAACGTGGCGGGCGCGGGCGCCAAGCCGGGCGCTGTCTCCGGGCTCGGCGGCGAGCTATCTCTCAAGGGCGCGAGCGTCAATCTGGCCAGTGCGGTGGTGTTGCCGAGCGGCAAGCTCACCCTGAGCGCGACCCGCGACCTGACCCTGGCCGATGAGGCGCTGATCGATGTGGCGGGCCGCACGGTGACCTTCAACGATGTGACGCGCTACAGCGCCGGTGGCGAGGTGATTCTGCAAAGCCAGGACGGCGACATCCGCCAGGCCGATGGCTCGACCATCGACTTCTCGGCCCGCAACAACCAGGCCGGCCGACTCAGCGCCGTGGCGCTGGACGGGGCGGCGGGCGTGGTGGACCTGCAAGGGCGGATTCTCGGCAGCAGCACGGGCGAATACGACGCCGGCGGCACCGCCATGCCGTACCTGGCCGGCAGTGTGGAGATCCAGGCCCAGCGCCTGGACGACAGCGGCAGCCTCAGCGAGCAGTTCGCGGCGCTGAACCAGCGGTTGAACGATGGGCAGGTGTTCGGCGCCCGTGGGTTCCAGCTCAAGCAGGGCGACCTGGTGATCGGCAACGGGCTCAAGGCTTCGTCGATCAATGTGTCGGTGGATAATGGCAGCCTGTTGGTCAACGGTAAGGTGGACGCCAGCGGTGAGCGTGTTGGCAGTATTTATCTGGCCGCCGGCAATGCCCTGACCCTGGGCAGCACGGCGGTGCTTGATGCCCATGGCCGACGCCTGCGGGTGGACAGCTACGGCAAGATCATCGACTCACCGAACCGCGCCATCGTGGACCTGACCGCGCGGCAAGGGCTGCTGACCCTGGGCAATGGTGCCCGTATCGACCTGCGCCATGGCACCGAGGTGGCGCAGGGCAGTAAGCCGGGCATGAATGACGGTCGCGCCCGCGGCACATTGCAACTCAACGCACCACGACTGGGCGGGGTTTCAGGCGGCGACGTGGCAATCGATGCCAGCGGCGCCGTGGATGTCCAAGGCGCCCGTTCGATCGCGCTGGTGGCCATGTGGCAATACGACGATGCACCGCTGGTCAACGTACCGGCAGCCAGCGGCAAGCCTTATCAGGTCATCAATCAAGCGTGGCTGGATGATGTGCATGACGACAACACCGCGTTCATCACTCAGGCCCACGACAACGACGATCTGTTGCAGCGCAAACTCGCCGGACTGAACAACAGCCGCTATCGCGATGTATTCCATCTGCGCCCTGGTGTGGAGGTGGTGAGCGCGACGGCCGATGGCGACCTGGTGGTCCAAGGCGACCTGGACCTGTCGCGCTATCGCTATGAGAGCCTCAATCCGCATAACCAACTGGACAATGTCTATGGCTCCGGCGAATCCGCGAGCCTGACGTTGCGCGCCGGGGGTGATCTGAATATCTATGGCAGCATCACCGACGGTTTCGCCCAGCCGCCGGCCAGCAACGACGACAAGGGCTGGGTGCTGTTGCCGGGTATTGATTTTGCGGCGGGCGATATCGTCGTGCCCGGTACCGGCGTGACCCTGGCGGAGGACACGGCGTTTCCGGCCGGCTCGGTGCTCAACTTCGACGTGCCGCTCAAGGGCGCCACTCTGGCGGCGGGGACGCGGCTGCCGGTAGCCGCGACGCTTGATCAACCTTTAGTACTGCCTGCGGGCACGGTGCTTGCCGCGGCGGTGCATGACGCCTTGGGTAATCTGTTGTTCGCCGCCGGCACTTTGTTGGCTTCGACTCAGACCCTTGATGCGGGCACAGTGCTGGGGGCTGGGAGCCTGCTGGGCAGCAGCGCAACCATTGGCAGCCTGATCTGGCCTAAAGGCGTTGCACTGCCAGGCATTGCGGACGCGACCCATGGCTTGACCAACGTCGTGCGTCTCAGCGGTCCCCTGGCATTGAATGTCGGTTCGAAAATTCCTTCAGGTACCGACATCAAGCTGCCGGCGGGTGTCGAGTCGGTGCAGTTGCGTCCGGAAGTGGCGGGCAGCAACTGGGCTATTGCGCCAATGCTGGCCGAGGGGTCGCAGTCCTGGTCGTTGCGCCTGGTGGCGGGTGCCGACACGCAGGCGGCGGACAGCCGGGTCGTGAAGCCTGTGACGGCTGGCGGGGATCTTCATTTGGCGGATAGTCATTACGGTATGTTTGGTGTGCCTAAGGCTGGCGAGATATTGTGGACCGAAGCAGGGTCATTGGATTTTTTTGGCGACACCAGCATGGCAGGCCAACCGATTGACTTCGAGGCGATTGGTTACCCAGGGCTATGTACTGATTTACCGGATTTTTGTAAGGTCAGCAGTGGATATATCTGGACTGAAGTAGGGGCTATCGAATGGGGGGACCCGAGTCTCGCCGGCCAACCGATTGATTTGGGTGCCATCGGGTATCCGGAATTGTGTACCGAAAATCCCTCTTATTGCCAAGCAGTCGGACAAGCCGATTACAAAGCTGGCAGCCAACGCTGGAGCGTGATTCGTACCGGAGCAGCAGATCTTGAGCTGTTCTCGGCAGGCGATCTGGAAATGGATTCGCTATACGGCGTCTATACCGCCGGTAGCTCGGCGAGCACGACTTTTGCCAATGATCCTTACAACCAGCCCAAGGCGCTGGGGGCAGCGGATAAGGTGCTTAACGATCCACTCGGTGAAAACGAGCAATTTGTCGATGGCGGTAGCAACAGTCTTTACCGCGCCTGGTACCCGGATTTTGGCGGCAACCTGACTCTGAATGTTGGCGGTAGCCTGACCGGCAATACAATGGACGTGGTGACTAGCAGCGGTAATACGCGACCCAATCCCGGCGATTTGGGTTATGACACTGCGAATGTCGGAAACTGGCTGTGGCGCCAAGGCAACGGTTCGGTTTATACCGGTACCCAGGCACAACCCACTGCCTGGTGGATCAATTTCGGGAGCTATACCGCAGCACAGGATGGCAAGGCTGACTTGATGGTTGGATTTACGGGGTTTGGTACCTTGGGCGGCGGTAACCTGAATGTCCAGGTCGCGGGCGATGCCGGGGTGATCGATCAGATGGCAGGGAGCCGTCTTGAGACTCGCGGCAACGGTCGCAGTCAAGGATTGGTGCTTGCCGTAGGCAGTACCGGGCGTGTGGGTGCCGATGGCAGTCTGCAATTGACCGGCGGCGGCGATCTCAATCTGCATGTGGGCGGTGCTCTGAATCCCGGGAGTTTGTTCGTGGACGGGCATCTCAACGGTGCGGTAATCAACCTGCGAGGTCACGCACAGATCGATAGCGGTGCCCTCGGTCGTATTGACCTTCAATACGGTAACGCTACCTCGGCGCAATCCCCGGGAGAAACGCGGGCCTACGATTCCTTCAAGTCCACACGAGGATTCGCTACCGGTGGCCTGACCCTCATGCCGGGCGATGCCACCTTCGATTTGACAACGTCGGGCGACCTTGTCGTGATGGATGTTGCCGACCCGGGCCGGGCGCCGATGATGAGCGCCTCTCGCTTCAAGGACGGTGACAGTAACGGATCGGGACTGAGCTGGTTCACGCTATGGACGGCCAATACTGCGATCGACTTGTGGTCGTCCGGAGGTAACCTGACGCCGTTCACCTCCAGTACCGCAACGGATCTGGCGGTGGTCTACCCGTCTATCCTCAGAGCGGTGGCGGCCAGTGGCAGCCTTTATTATGGGAAGTCTTCAGCAGTATATGAAGCAGGCTACAGCGGAGATAATCGCCCAGCCCTGCTGCTTGCTCCCGGCATCAATAGCGAATTGCAATTCCTCGCCGGCGATTCCATTTACGGCGGCGACATGTCGGTCAGTCGTTCCGGTGCCGCATCGACCGCTTTGGCGACGCCATTGCGGCCAGCCTATGTCGCTTCTGTCGATAACGGCATCAGTATCAAAGTCAGCAATCTTTCGGCCGACGGTAATCCCGTGCGCCTTAGTTCGAACATGCTGCCGCTGCTTGCCTTCGACACCAGCAGCGCTTCCAGCGAATGGGCCCTCAATGCCGATCCTGCTCGCTTCTATGCACTTGAAGGCGATTTGCTGGCAGTCACCACCGGGCGGTCAATGACATCGGTTTCCACGGCCAAATGGCCGGGGCGAATTGCATATGAAGGCGCTGGAGCTGTCCGGATGATGGCTGGGCGAGATATCGTCAGCAGCGGGATACCGCTGACCGGATCGCGCAGTGATAACGCTGAAGCGGGGGACTACACCAGCGCCGGCAACCTCTTCATCCACAACAACCCCACCGACATTTCCATCGTGTCAGCCGGGCGCGACATCCTCTACAGCACCTTCAACGTCGCCGGCCCCGGCTTGCTGGAGATCACTGCCGGGCGCAACATCCTGATGGACGACAAGGTCAGCATCACCAGCATTGGCGCGGTGGTGCCGGGTGATTCGCGCCCTGGCGCAAGCCTGGTGCTGCAAGCCGGCGCCGGCCTCGACGGTGCGGATTACCAGCGCTTCGTCAAGGCCTACCTGGACCCGGCGAACCAGGCCCTGGCCGGTGTGCCCCTGGCGGACCAGGATGGCAAGGTCGCCAAGACCTACGAAACGGAGCTGGTGAAGTGGCTCAAGGAACGCTTCGGCTTCAGCGGCGATACCGAGCAGGCTCGCAGTTTCTTCGCGGCGTTGCCGGCGGAGCAGCAACGGGTGTTTGCCCGCGATGTGTACTTTGCCGAGCTCAAGGCCGGTGGCCGTGAGTACAACGAAGTGGGCGGCGTGCGCCAGGGCAGCTATCTGCGCGGACGAGAGGCTATCGAGTTGTTGTTCCCGAGCAAGGACGTGGCGGGCAATGCGATCACCTACAAGGGCGACATCACCATGTTCGGCGGGGCAGGGGTGCACACCGATTTTGGTGGCGGCATTCAGATGCTCACTCCCGGTGGCGGGCAGACGTTCGGCATCGAAGGCAACACGCCGCCGTCCACCGCCGGGGTCATCACCCAGGGTGAGGGCGATATCCAGTTGTATGCGAAGAACAGCATCCTGCTGGGGCAGAGCCGGATCATGACCACTTTTGGTGGTTCGATCCTCGGCTGGTCAGCACAAGGCGACATCAACGCCGGTCGTGGTTCGAAGACCACCGTGGTCTACACGCCGCCCAAGCGCCTGTACGACACCTGGGGCAACGTGACGCTGTCGCCGTCGGTGCCGAGCACAGGGGCTGGTATTGCCACTCTCAACCCGATTCCAGAGGTAGCGCCGGGGGATATCGACCTGATCGCGCCGCTGGGCACCATCGATGCGGGCGAGGCGGGAATCCGGGTCTCGGGTAACGTCAACATCGCCGCGTTGACCGTGGTCAACGCGGCCAACATCCAGACCCAGGGCAAATCCAGCGGCGTGCCGCTGGCGGCTTCGGTGAACACCGGGGCGATCACCTCGGCCAGTTCGGCGGCGTCCTCGGCCACGCAAGCGGCGGAAGACGTGGCGCGCCAGCAGCAGAACGCGGCGCGGCAGAACCAGGCCTCGGTGTTTACCGTGCAGGTGGTGAGTTTCGGCTCCGAGCAACTGGCGCCTTCGCGTGATGGCGCCAGCCGTGAAGCACCACGCACCTATGATCCGGCCAGTCCGGTGCAGGTGCTGGGTGCCGGGCCGTTGGACGAGCAGGCGCGGCAGCGGTTGACCGAGGAGGAGCGGGGGCGGTTGAGCTTGTAAACCGAGTTGCCGCCTTCGCGAGCAGGCTCGCTCCCACAGGGGTTGTTGTGCCTGGGCATCCTCGGGCACCCATTACCCCCGTGGCGAGGGAGCTTGCTCCCGCTGGGCTGCGAAGCGGCCCCAAGTCATTCGCCGCGGTGTGTCAGGTAGATATCCATCAGCCTTTTTTGGGCTGCTGCGCACCCCAGCGGGAGCAAGCTCCCTCGCCACAGAAAGTTAGGGGCAGTCAGTCATGTGGCGGCTGTCGGGCCGCTATCGCGGGCAAGCTCGCTCCCACAGGGGTTGTTGTGCCTGGGCATCCTCGGGCACCCATTACCCCGTGGCGAGGGAGCTTGCTCCCGCTGGGCTGCGAAGCGGCCCCAAGTCATTCACCGCGGTGTGTCAGGTAGGTATCCATCAGCCTTTTTGGGGCTGCTGCGCAGCCCAGCGGGAGCAAGCTCCCTCGCCACAGAAAGTTAGGGGCAGTCAGTCATGTGGCGGCTGTCGGGCCGCTATCGCGGGCAAGCTCTCGCCCACAGGGGATGTTGTGCCTGGGCATCCTCGGGCACCCATTACCCCGTGGCGAGGGAGCTTGCTCCCGCTGGGCTGCGAAGCGGCCCCAAGTCATTCACCGCGGTGTGTCAGGTAGGTATCCATCAGCCTTTTTGGGGCTGCTGCGCACCCCAGCGGGAGCAAGCTCCCTCGCCACAGCTGCGGCGCTCTCTCAAATGAAGCTTTCATGACAAAAGTTCGGTAGCACATCGCCATTCCCGTCATGCCTGTGTGACGTGTTCGAGGGGACCTCTCAGGTCGTTTGGAGCCGGGGCGCGAAGCCGGGAGTGAGGCGATGGGGACTATGGAACGTTATTCGAAAGTGGGCATGCAGGAGCTGGACCAGCGGCTATCGAAGATCGTCGAGGCGGCGCGCAAGCAGCCGGTCTCGGTGTATCGCTACGGTGCGCCGTGGGTCTGGATCGTTTCCCAGGATGACTGGCAGGGCGCGCTCAAGGAAGTGTCCAGCTACATCCCCCAGGGTCATTCCCTGGTGCTGTTACGGCCACAGATCGACGACCTGCTGGCCGAACACCGCGACGTGCTGCAGGGCCTCAACGCCGATGCCGGCATGCTCATCGCGCCGCAGACGGCCATGCACATCCTGCTGCTGCAATTGCTCTATTCGGTGCCCAGTGAGCAGCAACTCTACGAACAACTCAATTACAACCTGCTGTTCCGCTGGTTCGTCGGCCTGGACCTGAACCAGAAGGTCTGGAGCTTCAACGTGCTGAGCAAGGACCTCGCCACGCTGCTGGGCGATGCGCGGGCCGTGCGGCTTATCCAGAAAATCATCGGTGAAGTGTTCTGTGGCGCCTTGCTGCAAATGCCCGAGTTCTCCTTGAACTTCGCGCTGCTGCATACCTGGCTGGCCCGGCATGCCACGACATCGACCGCAAGCAATTGAGCCGTACTTTGAATTCAGGGGGTGGTGTGGAGCATTTTTTCAAATCGCGGCCGGCGCTGTGGGGCTGGCTGCTGTTGGCGGTCGGGGGGCCGTCGGCATTCGCAGCAGAAGGAGCACCGGAAGCCGAAGCGGCGCCGGCTCGCCTGGTGGACGTCAACGAGTACTTCGTGCGGGGCAACACTGTGCTGGATGCCCGCGCGATCGAGGAAGCGGTGTATCCGTTCCTTGGCCCGCAAAAGACTTTGAACGACATTGAAGGCGCCCGCGAGGCGCTGCAAAAGGTCTATCAGGCTCGCGGTTACCAATCGGTTTTCGTCGAATTGCCGGAGCAGAAAGTCGAAGACGGCATCGTCTACCTGCAAGTCAGCGAGACCAAGATCGGCCGCGTGCGGGTCGTTGGTGCCAAGCACTATTCGCCGGTGGAAATCCGCGAGGATGTGCCGGCGCTCAAGGAAGGCGAAGTACCGGACTTCGCCCAGGTCCAGACCGAGCTGGCGCAGTTGAACAAGACCCCGGGGCGCCAGGTCATGCCGCTGGTACGCGAAGGCCAGCGGCCGGGCACCATGGACGTGGACTTGCAGGTAGAAGACCAGGATCCCTGGCAGGCCAGCCTCGGTCTGAACAACGACTACAGCGCCGACACCGAGAAGCTGCGCACGGTCGCCAGCCTCGGCTACAACAACCTCTGGCAACTGGGTCACAGTATTTCGCTGACCTTCTTCACCGCGCCCCAGGACACCGAAAACGCCAAGGTCTGGTCGGGTTCCTACACCGCGCCACTGAGCGAGCGCTGGAGCGTGCAGTTCTCCGGTTACCAGTCCGACAGCAACGTGGCGACCGTCGGCGGCAGCAACGTGTTGGGCAAGGGCCACTCCTACGGTGTGTCGGCGATCTACAGCCTGCCGTCCAGTGGCGCATGGGCCAACAGCTTTTCGGTCGGAGTGGATTTCAAGGACTTCGACGAAGAACTCAACCTGGGCGGCGCCAGCGACAAGGCACCGCTCAAGTACGCGCCGTTCACCTTCGCCTACAACGGTTTCCGCTACACCGAAACCAGCCAATTGGGCCTCGGCCTGAGCCTGGTGGCAGGCACCCGTAGCCTGCTGGGTTATGGCAGCGACGACGAGGAATTCGACTACAAGCGCTACCGCGCCAGCCCAAGCTTTGCGGTGCTCAAGGGCGACGGCAATTACACCTTCACCTTCGGCAACGACTGGCAGACCGCCTCTAAAGCCGCCTTCCAGCTGGCCTCCGGGCCGCTGGTCTCCAATGAACAGTTCTCCGCCGGCGGTGCCACGTCGGTACGCGGCTACCTGGCCGCCGAGCGCACCGCTGACGACGGCTACCTGTTGTCCCAGGAGCTGCGCACGCCGTCGCTGGCCAGGTTTCTCGGCAGCTATGTCCAGGAGTGGCGCTTCTATGCCTTCGCCGAGGGTGCGCAGCTGTACCTGCGCGACGAACTGCCCGACCAGGATCCCGATTACAGCCTCGCCAGCGTCGGCCTCGGCACCCGCGCGAGCCTGAGCAAATGGCTGTCGGGGAGCCTCGACTGGGGCTTTCCGCTGCTCGACGGGCCGAACACCACGAAACAGGAATCGCGCCTGCACTTCAACCTGCAAGCGACGTTTTGAACCCAGGAGTCATGTCCATGCAACGCTTATTCATTCCGCTGTTGATCTGCCTGGGGCTGCTGCTTCCGGCGACCGCCAACGCCTGGTGGCAGGACGATTGGCACTACCGCAAACAGATTTCGGTGGACACCACGCCGCAAGGCGCGGCCATCGCCCAGGCCTTGGGCCGCACGGCGTTGCTGGTACGCCTGCACACCGGTAACTTCACCTTTGACGGGGTCAAGGAGGATGGTTCGGACCTGCGCTTCGTCAGTGCCGACGACAAGACCGTGCTCAATCACCAGATCGAAAGCTTCGACCCGTTGATGGGCATGGCCCTGATCTGGGTCGATGTGCCAAACGTCGAGGGTGGCCAGCGCCAGGATCTGTGGATGTACTACGGCAACCAGAAAGCCCCGGCCACCGCCAGCGGCCAACTGGCCTTCGATCCGGACTACACCGCGCTGTACCACTTCGATGGCGCCACCGGCATACCACCACGGGACACCACGGCTTACGGCAACAACGCCCAGGGCGCGGCTGGCGTGAGCATCGACGGCGTGATCGGGCGGGCCCTGCAGCTCAACGGCCAGCCACTGTTGCTGCCGGCCAGCCCGTCGCTGCAACACACCGCCGGCGCCGCGTTCACCTTCAGTACCTGGCTGCGCCAGGACCAGGCCAGCGGTGAGCAAATCGTCCTGGCCCGTCGCGAAGCTGCCGCCAGTCTGTTGGTGGGGGTCAACCAAGGGGTGCCGTTCGTAGCGATCAATGATCAGCGTGCGGTCTCGACCCAGCCGCTGAACCCCGGCCAATGGCAGCACCTGGCACTGACCGCCTCGGGTGATCGAGTCGTGCTGTACGTCAACGGCCGCGAAGCCGCGAGCCTGGCGCTGGCAATGCCGGCGTTCAATTCGCCGATCGCCTTGGGGGCAGACGTTACCGCCGGCGCCTACGCGCCGTTCAGCGGGGTCATGGACGAGGCGCGCCTGTCCAAGGTCGCCCGGCCCGCGCCGCTGCTCCTGGCCGATGCCAACGCCCAGGGCGCCGAATCGAAACTGGTGGCCTACGGTGTTGATGAAGAACAGTCCGGCTTCGGTTTCGGCAGCCTCGGTTTCCTGCTCAATGCCGTGCCGCTGGACGCCTGGGTGATCATCGCCGTGCTGGTGCTGATGATGTTCCAGTCGTGGGTCATCATGATCCGCAAGAACCGCATGGTCAGTCGTCTCAGCGCTGCCAACGAAGCGTTCCGCGAGCAGTTCGCCCGGATCGGCACGCGCCTGGAAATGTTCGCCGACGACCAGGAACTTGCCCAGCGCCTGCAACACTCGTCGCTGTGGCGCTTGTACCTGGTGGCGGTCAAGGAGATCCGCACCCGCCGCGATCAGGGCGCCGACACCTCCACCGTCTCGGCCGCCACCATCGAGGCGATCCGCTGCTCCATGGATGGCGTACGCACCCGCGAAAACCAGGCGCTGAGCTCGAAACTCTCGACCCTGTCCAACGCCATCGCCGGCGGCCCGTACATCGGCCTGCTCGGCACCGTGCTGGGGATCATGGTGGTGTTCCTTGGCACGGCCATGGCCGGTGACGTCAACATCAACGCCATCGCCCCGGGCATGGCCGCCGCGTTGCTGGCCACCGCCATGGGCCTGTTCGTCGCGATCCCGGCGCTGTTTGGCTACAACCGCCTGATCACCCGCAACAAGGAAGTCAGCGCCGACATGCGGGTGTTCGTCGACGAGTTCATTACGCGCCTGGCGGAAATGCACGGCGAAGGCCAGTCCGGCGAATCGGCTCATCGCCGTGACCATCACGTCCAATCGTCCGTACCGGCCTGAGGAGCATCGCCATGGCTAGCGTAAATACGTCACACGATGACGACGATGATGCAGCGGTCGACAGCATCAACGTCACGCCGCTGGTGGATGTGCTCATGGTGGTGCTGGTGATGTTCATCCTCACCGCCACGGCGCAGGTCTCGGGCATTCAGATCAACCTGCCCAAGGCCAGCGCCTCGGTGTCGTTGTCGGAGGCCAAGACCAAGGCGATTTCGGTGAATGACGGCGGCCAGGTATTCCTCGATGCCTACCCGGTGACCCTGGCCGAGCTGGAGGAGCGCCTGCGCATCGAGAAAGCGCAGAGCCCGGACTTTCCGGTGATCGTGCGCGGCGACGCCACCGTGCAGTACCAGAAAGTCATCGAAGTGCTGGACCTGTTGCGGCGCCTGGAACTGTCCCAAGTCGGTCTGGTGACCGGCAAACCGAGCCAGGGCTGATCATGACCGCCAGACTTCCCGTCAACCCGCCCCCCGTGAAGCGCTCGCCGCTGCGCCTGCTCAAGTGGGCCGCCGGCCTGGCGCTGGCTGGCCTGGCAGCGTGGCTGCTGTGGCAATGGGCCAACGACATGAGCGGCGTGCGCCGTGAAGCACCGAAGGTGCCGACGATTATCCCGCTGCCGCCACCACCGCCGCCGCCCCCGGAAAAACCCAAGGAGCCGGAACCCAAGGTCGAGGAAAAAGTGCCCGAGCCCGAGCCGACCCCGGAACCCGAAGCGGTCAAGCCTGAGGAAGAAGCGCCGCCGTCGCCGGTGGATGACCTGGCCAATCCGATGCAGATGGACGGTGACGCCCAGGCCGGCAACGACGCTTTCAACATTGGCGCGGGCAAGGGTGGCGGCATGGCCGGGGCAGGGGGCGGACGCCTCGGTAACGGCACCTACAGCCAGTTTCTGGCGTTCACCTTCCAGCGCTTGCTGCGGGAGAACCCGGACTTGCGCAGCCTGGCGTTTTCGCTGCAGGCCGACGTCTGGCTCAGCGCGGTGGGGGAGATCACCCGCGTCGAGCTGGTCAAGTCCAGCGGCAACCCGCAGGTGGATGAGCAAGTGATCGCCGCCCTGCGTGCCGCGCCGCATCTGAGTGAACGGCCTCCGGCCTCCCTGACCTTGCCCGTGCGCCTGTCCTTGCAGGGACGGCGTCCGGGTTAACCCGAATTCTTCAAAGTTTGCCAACAGGAGTTGTGTGCAGATGATTGCCAATGTGAATCGATTGTCGTGGGCGGTCGGCCTGGTTGTCTTGAGCCTGGCCGGGCATGCGTCGGCAGCCCCGGCGCCTTCGGAAAATGCCACGATCAATCTGATCCGCCTGCTGGTGCAGCAGGGCGTACTGAAGCAGGACCAGGCCGATGGCCTGATCGCCCAGGCCGAGCGCGAAGCCGTGCAGGCCCGTCAGGCTGCCACTGCCGTTGCCGCCGCACCCGCCGGCGCGCCCGGGGATGTGCGGGTGCAGTACGTGCCGAACATCGTGCGTGAGCAGATCCGCGACCAGGTCAAGGCCGAAGTCATGGCCACGGCCAAACAGGAAAACTGGGCCCAGCCCAACACCTTTCCGGATTGGGTCTCGCGCATCAGTTTTGATGGCGATATCCGTCTGCGGGACGAGTCGCGCTACTACTCGGGCACCAACAGCAACCAGATCGTCGACTTCGCTCGCCTCAACGACCGCGGCCCCTACGACGTCAACCCCAACAGCAGCTCGAACCTGCCGCCCTTGCTCAATACCCGCGAGGACCGTGAAAACCTCTTCCGCCTGCGGGCGCGCCTGGGCATGAAGGCGGTGATCGCGCCCGAGTGGACCGCGGGCATCCGTATCGGCACCGGCTCGGACAACAATCCGGTTTCCACCACTCAGACCCTGGGTGGCGGCTTCGGCAAGAAAGACATCTGGCTCGACCAGGGTTACCTGACCTGGAAGCCCTCGGATGAGTTGACCCTGACCGGCGGGCGTATCGCCAACCCGTTCTACTCCACTGACCTGCTGTATTCCGGCGACCTGAACTTCGATGGCGTGGCGGCGATTTTCAACCGCAAGCTCAGCCAGGACTTCGGCCTGTTCGGCACCGTCGGCGCGTTCCCGGTGGAGTACACCAACGACACCAGCACCAGCAACGGCACGGACAAGGAAGAGAGCGACAACAAGTGGCTGTACGGCGCGCAACTGGGCGCCAACTGGGCAATCAACGACGGCAACCGCGTCAAGGGTGCGCTGGCCTATTACCGCTTCGACGACATCGAAGGCCAGCGCTCGTCGCCGTGCGAGCCCTGGGCCGGTGACCCGGGTTGCGACAGCGACGGCTCGCGCGTGGCGTTCATGCAGAAGGGCAACACGGTGTTCCTGCTGCGCGACATCACGCCCAACCCGCTCAACCCGTCCGCCACGCCCCAGCCGCAATACGTCGGCCTGGCCTCGGAGTTCAACCTGCTGGACCTGAACCTGGCGTGGGACACCGATCTGCCGGAAGACCTGAAGCTGCGCAGCCAGGCGCATTACGTGCACAACCTCGGTTATGACGAAGGTGAGATGCGCAAACGTTCGGAAGGGCAGTTCGCCAACAACCTCGATGAGAACGGCGAGGTGGAAAGCGGCGCCAACGCCTGGATGCTGCAGTTCACCCTGGGTAACTCCCTGGAGCTCAAGCGCCAGGGCGACTGGAACATGTTCGCCGGCTACAAGTACATCCAGCCGGACGCTTTGCCGGACGGCTTCAACGATTCCTCGTTCCACCTGGGCGGCACCAACGCCAAGGGCTATTTCCTGGGCGGCAACTACGGCCTGGCGAGCAACGTCTTCGCCACCGGGCGCTGGCTGAGTTCCGAAGCGGTGTACGGCGCGCCGTACGACATCGATGTCTTGCAGCTTGAAATCAACACGCGCTTCTAAGCGCCGGGAGGCCTCATGAAAAGGCGAGCCATCAACCCTTGTCCTGCCGCGTTGCTGCTGGGCCTGCTGCTCAGTCCGTTATTGATCGGCAGCGCCTACGGCGAAGGCCTGGAAGAACGCCTGCGCACGCAACTGCGCAGCACCACCGCCCAGTTGCAGACGTTGCAGAGCGAACAGGCCCAGGCCAGTGTCGCCCGCCAGGCGGCGGAAAACCGCGCCAAGGAAGCCGAGGCGCAGGTCAAGCGGCTGACCGCCGAGCTGGCCAAGGCGCAAGGCCTGGCCGAACAACTGGCCGGGCGCCAGGAAAGCCTGCAAAGCCAGGCCCAGGCACAGGCCGCGGCCAGCCATGAGCAGATCGGCAAGTTCAAGAAGGCCTACGACGAGCTACTGGTAATGGCCCGGGGCAAGGAAACCGAACGGGCCCGTCTCGAAGCCCGGTTGCAGGAACGTGACACACAAGTGCAGCAATGTTCGGTCAAGAATCAGCAAATGTACGACGTCGCCAAGGAACTGCTGCACGCCTACGAAACCATCGACGTGACCGAGGTCATGAAGATCCGCCAGCCGTTCGCCGGCAAGGCCCGGGTACGTTTCGAAGAGTTGGCCCAGGGTTTTGGCGATGATCTCTACAAGAACCGTTTCGATGCGCCCCAGGCCTCGATCACCCATTGATAGCGCAAGGAAGAACCAACATGACTTCATTGATTGAACACGTCACGCCCGCGTCCCTCACCGAGGTGTTGCAAGCCGCCGGTTATCGGGTCAACGAAACCGAGCAGAACGGTATCGTGCAACTGCTCAGCGCCAGCCAAGGCATCGGTTATGCCGTGCGCTTCGGCAATCCGACACCGACGCCGGGCCAATACCTGGACTTCACCTTCAGCTGTGCCTTGCGCGTACAGGGTGAATTGCCGGCCGGGCTGGCGGAGCTGTGGAACGCCTCGCGACGCTTTGCCCGGTTGTCGGTGCAGGGCGAATTCCTGGTGATGGAAATGGACGTGGTGGTGGCGGCCGGCGTCAGCGCCGAGCACCTGCGCAGCAACCTGGAACTGTGGGACCGGTTGCTTCAGGAATTCATCGTCTACCTGCGCGAGTTCAGCCAGAACGCCGCCCGCCTGCACACCGGCGCCGAGCCTGCTGAGGCCGCGCCGGAGGAGGCCGCCGCACTGTGAAAAAGCCAACGTTTGTCATCAGCGCTGCGGCGCTGGGCCTGGTTGCCGTGGCTGTTGTCCTCGGCTTGCGTCCCGGCAACGATCCGGTGGCAGCGGTGCAATCGGTCAGCGTGGCGACAAGCGAGTCGCCAAGCCTGGCGCGGTTGGGTAGCCAGCAGGTCAGTCCGGAAGAACTCAAGGCGCTGCTAGCGGCGCTTGCCCCCGAGGTTCGCCAGCAGATGCGCGGCAACCGCGCCGCACTGGAGGGCTGGATCCGCGCAAGACTGGCAGAAAAAGCCGTGCTCGAGCAGGCCGATGCCCAAGGCTGGCGTCAGCGCCCGGAGGTGGAGCGCCAGATGCGCGCTGCGACCGAGCAGATTGTCTTTCGGGATTATCTGCAGTCGGTCAGCCAGGTGCCGGCCGGGTATCCCAGCGAGGATGAGCTGAAACAGGCCTACGAAGCGGGAAAAGCCAACTGGACCGCACCTGCGCTGTACCGGGTGAGCCAGATTTTCCTCGCCGCGACCGAGCCACAGACCGTCGAGGCGGTGCGCCGCCAAGCCGCGGAATTGAGCAAGAAGGCCCAGGCCGCGCCGGCTGAATTCGCCGCGCTGGCCAGCCGTTATTCCCAGGACCGCGCCAGTGCCGAGCGCGGTGGCGACAGTGGCTTCCAACCGTTGCAGCAACTGGTGCCGACGGTGCGCGAGGCAGTGGTGCGGTTGAAGGTGGGCACGGTATCGGACCCGGTGCAGAGCGCTGCGGGCTTTCACGTGATCAAGCTCACCGAGCAGCAACCGGCGCGGGAAGCGACCCTGGATGAAGTCCGCGAGCGCCTGACCCAGGCGTTGCGTGCCCAGCGCCAGGAGCAGATCGCCAAGGCCTACCTGGACGGCATGCTCGACACCGCGACGTTGAGCATTGATGGCGCGCAGTTGAGCAAGGTGCTGGAGGAGGTTCGGTAGCTGGTTTATCGGGACTGCTGCGCAGTCCAGCGGGAGCAAGCTCCCTCGCCACGCTTAATCGGTTTTTAAATGACAGGGAGTCACTCATGTCTTTCATAGAGCCCGCAGGACGCCAGGCTGTCACCGCATACCGCGCGCCCTTGCGCGCACCCGAGCCCTGGTTGGCCTTGGCCGCCAGCATCGAGCCCCAGGTGGCGCAGTGTTTTCTGGTCAGCGCCCGTTGCGGCTGTTTCATGCAGGCGTCCCGCAGCCTGAACGTCAAGGCCACCTGGCTGCGCAAGCAGTTGGCCCAACTGGAAGCTCGCTTGCAGCGATCACTGTTCAGCTTCCAGGGCAGCACCCTGGCGCTTACCCGCGAAGGACGGCAATTGCAGGCGCGCTTGCTCGCTCTGGGCGAGGATGATCCGCCAGCGCTGGCCGACCAACCGTTGATTCGCCTTGCAGTGGCCGAGTCGATCCTGCACGACATTCTGGGTCGTGACCTGATTTCATTGCTGCGCCGCAACGCCAGCGTGCGCTTGCAAATCATCACGCTGGACAGCGAACTGGCGCTGCAGGCGGTCAGTGCCGACCTGGTGCTGTGGCTGAGTGACGGGCAGGAATCAACGCCGGCGCCGAGCGGTGCGACACAGCCGCCGGAGCAGCTGGCGCGGCTGGACTATCTGCCGCACATCGCCAAGCGTTATTCCCGCCCGGCCAGCCGTCCGCGCCGGTTGGAAGAGCTGGACGACTACATGTTGGTGCAATGGCAGGCCGACAGCCAGGTGGGCAGTTTCACGCCGTGGAATACCCTCGTCGAGCAACGCCGCGCCGGCGTGGTGCAGGTGCAATCCTATGAGCTGATGCTGGAAATGATCCGCTGCTGCGCCTGCATTGGCCTGTTGCCGCAGTACATGAGCCATTTCGATCGCGGCCTGGTCGCCTTGCCGGGGTTGTTGGAGCAGCCGATGCAGCGGCACCTGTGGATGGCGGCGAGCACCGAGGCCCGGCCAATGCCGCAGGTGCAGATGCTCATCGAACTGATCCGCCACACGCTGGATGAGCGCAGGGAATGGTTCCGGGCTTGATCCACTTGGATTCGCGCCAAAGCAGCTTCAAGCCGTGATCGGCAATTCGATGAGATTGGGACGGCCCGAGCGAATACCATCCTCGACCGCCCCGGCGCTTTCGCTGATATCGGTATGTCAGCTAAAACTGGCGATACGACTTGCCTGCCCTATGGCGTAATGCGATAAACCGTTTTTCGGTTCTGTTTCGTTACATATTTTCTTCATCAGGCCGACATCGTTTGATAGCCAAGAGCGCAATCGTCAATGCCTGATCGTAAAGCCAGCCTTCTTTTTGCCGCCGCCGCCGCGACTGCCGTCATGGCCGTCACCGCGGCGGTGGGGCCGATCACGTTGTTCTGGACCAATGAGACGCGCCTGGAGCGCAACGTGGTCGAGTCGCAGATCGACCGAATCCGTAACGTCCAGGGGTTGCTGGTCGACGCGGAGACCGGCGAGCGTGGCTACGCCTTGACGGCAAAGGACGACTTTCTACAGCCGTACTATGTCGCCGTGTCTCACTTGCCTCCTGCCATCAAGAGCCTGCGAATTGCCTATCAAGGGGATCCGGCCGAAGAGATTGCGCGTGTCGAAGCATTCATCCGGCACGCCGAGCTGAAGATGGTCCACCTGGACAGGGTCGTGAAGCTGGTCAGCCATAGCGGCAATGATGCGGCAGAGGCCGAGATCGCCGCGGGTGGCGGCAAGGAACTGATGGACACCGTGCGCGCCTTGACTGCGGAGCTCATTGCTGACGAAACAGAGGAGCTTGTGGCGCTCGAACGCCGGCTTTTGAGCAACATTCGTTGGGCGGTCGCGATTTCAATCCTCAGTTTCATCGTTACCCTGGGTTTGGGGCGTTTCATCTACCTGTCCATGCGCAGCAGCGTCCGCCGTCAATCGGAGTCTGCCGTGGCGGCCAACCTGGCCAGCGATCAACTGAGCCTGAGCCTGGCGCGTTTGAAACGCCGAAATGGCGAGATTGGGCTTCTCGCGGAAATGGCCAGGCTGATGCAGACGGAGTTGTCCCAGAAGGAAACGCTTCAGTTGGCCAGTACTTACTGCCAAAAGTTGATACCTGCAAGCGAGGGGGAGTTCTTCCTCTATCGCAACTCGGCTGATGTCCTGCAACACGCCGCAGCGTGGGGACAGGCCGACGAAAAGGGCATCGATGCGATACTCAGCCCCAAGGATTGCTGGGCAATCAGGCGGGGACGCTGGCATTTGTCGGTGCACAACCACGATCTTCGCTGCCCTCATTACCCAGCAGCGTCTGGCACTGACCCAGTGACTGATTGCTGTCTTCCGTTGATGGCTTACGGTGAAATCCTCGGCCTGTTGCATATCCGTCAAGTCGGCTTGCGCGACCTGTCCGAGGAGGGTCTGCAGATCGCTGAAGCCGTAGCGGAACAAACGGCGCTGGCGTTGGCGAATGGCCGCATGCGCCAGGTGTTGGAAACCCAGTCCATAAAGGACCCGCTGACCGGGCTGTACAACCGCCGCTTCATGGACGAGACGCTCAACCGCGAGCTGGTGCGCGCCGAGCGCAACGGGGCGTGCCTGAGTGTCGTGATGATCGACCTCGATAACTTCAAGCAGTTGAATGACTCTTACGGCCATTCGGCAGGCGACGCCGTGCTGCGTGCGGCTTCCGCCTTGATCGTGCAATCGCTGAGATCCTCCGACATTGCCTGCCGATTTGGCGGGGAGGAGCTGATTATCATCCTTCCGGACTGTCCGCCCGAAGGTGCTGTGGCCCGAGCCGAATCCATACGGGTCTCTCTGGAAGAGATGAGTCTGGTTGATCACGGCCAGACGCTCACTGCGACTGCTTCTTTCGGAGTGTCCTCCACACAAACCTGCGGGGCCAATCAGAATGCACTGTTGAAAGCCGCTGACTCGGCGCTTTACGCGGCCAAGCGTTCTGGAAAGAACCGGGTTGAATCCTGGCCCTTGTCAAAAAGGTGAGCCGCAAAGCTAGCGCCAGCGTCGATGCTTATAGCTCGTAGGTGGCGCGGATAGCTTCCACGGCCCGCTCACCGATCACGACGCAGGGCGCCATCGTGTTGCCGCTCGTGACATGGGGCAGGATGGACGCATCGGCAATGCGCAGGCCCTGGACTCCGTAGACGCGTAATTGACCGTCCACCACGGACATCGCGTCCCGGCCCATCTTTGCCGTACCGCACTGGTGCCAATAGGTCACTGCAGCGTTGCGAGCATAGTGTTCCAACGCTTGGGTGTGCAGTTTTCCAGGCAGGCTTTCGCCCTTTACCAAGCCCTTGAACGGCGTCTGGGTGCCCAGCTCCTGGACGAAACGAATGTTTTCCAGGGCGTTGCGCCGATCGGTCGGGTGCGACAGGGTGTTGGGTTGAATGATCGGGGCATCGCTCACGTCCGGGCCGCTGAGCGTGATCCGCCCGCGACTTTGCGGGTGGGCAAGGCCAGCGAACATCGTCCAGCCATGGGCGGGAACACCGAGTGCGGCGGTCTCTGCGCTGGGCACTGGAAATTCAACCTGGCAGTGGAACATGTCCGGAAGATGCAAGGCGCTTTCGCTGCTCCAGTAGAGCGTCGCCTCCGAGCCGCCGTAACCCACCGGTTGTGGCCTCGCGTATTCGAAGATAACCGCAAAGGACACGTGATCCTGATGGTTGGCGCCGACGCCGGGCAGGTGCTGGACGAGCGCAATGCCATGGCGCTGCAATTCATCCTCCGGCCCCACGCCAGATTGCATCAGGACCTTGGGCGTATTGACCGCGCCCAGGGAAAGAATGACTTCGTGATCGGCGTAGAAACACTCGGCTTGGCCATTGCTGATGGTCTGCACGCCGATGGCGCGTTGCTCGCTGAAGAGCACCCGGCTGACAAGCGTATCGGTCAAGACGGTGAGGTTGGGCTGGCCACAGCGTGGAGCGACGTAGGCGCGGTAGATCGAATGACGCCGGCCATTCTTGACGATGAGATCGTTCAAGGCCGCACCTCCGCGGCCCTCCATCATGGCGCCGTTGGGGTTTTCAAAGGTGGGGATACCCATTGCGGCAGCTGCACTGAGCATGGCGTTGGCAATCGGTTGCGCGTCCTGGACAGGCGCAACATGAACCGGCCCGCCGCTGCCGCGACGCAGCGGATCGGCGATGCCACGATAGTCTTCCACGCGTTGATAGATCTTCAGGACCGAGGCGTAGCCCCAAGCAGGATCGCCGCTGTCGACGGCGAAGTCTTCCCAGTCGTTCTTGTGGCCTCGGGCCCACAGCATGACATTGACGCTGGACCCGCCGCCCAACCCGCGTCCCATGTTCAAGGGCATCTTCCTGTCGTTGAGGTGAGGGTTGGCTGCACCCACGAAGTTCCAATCGCGCTCGCTGCCCAGGTTCAACGGCCAATGCTGCGGTTCCAGCACATGTGGATGCTCATCGCCACCGCCGGCCTCGATGAGCAATACCTGGACCTCGGGATTCTCGGCCAGCCGTCCGGCAACGACGGAGCCGGCAGTCCCCGCCCCGCAGACAATAAAGTCGTAATGGTGCTTCTTCAGGGCGGGATTCACGGGCATGAGCGGGCTTCCTTTGCAGGGTTCCTGTTATCGAGTTCAGCGCAGCAGCGGCCTGAGTTACTGGCTCTTCTGTACGGCCTGGATGATGACTTTTGCGACGTCTGCCGGGCGTGATTGCTGTGGCACGTGGCTGGCTTCGATTTCGCTGACCTTGGCACCGATCTTCTTGGCGAAAGCCCTTTGCAGATCCGGCTGGATCATCCGGTCTTCCTTGGCCACGATGTACCAGCTTGGCTTGCCTTTCCAGGCAGCGGCGCTGGTCTTGTCATCGAAGGCCGAGGCGCGGATCGGCCCTTGCGTCGCGGCCATTACCGCGGTTTGTGCTGGGGGAAGGTCCTGGGCAAAACCGCGAGCCATGCCCTCGGTGGTCATGTAGAGGAAGCCGTTCTTGTCGGCGGCGATGTCTTTCACGCCGGATGGAGCCGGGTATTCCTTGCCCAGGTCCTTGACGGCTTGACCGGCATCCGGAGCAAACGCGGCGACGTACACCAGGCTGCGGACTTTCTTGTCGGTGCCGGCCTCGCTGATGACGGTGCCGCCCCAGGAATGGCCGACCAACACGACGTTGCTCTCCTGGTTGTTCAGTACACGCTGCGTGGCGGCGACATCGTCAGCCAGCGAAGTCAGCGGGTTTTGTACGACAGTGACCTTGATGCCTTCCGCCTGCAGCAGCGGGACGACCTTGCCCCAGTCGGAGCCGTCGGCGAAAGCGCCATGGACGATCACGACTGAAGGCTGTTGCGGCGCGGCATGGACGGCGCCGCCGAACAATGAACCGGTCATGGCGAGTGTGAGGGCAAGGGCCTTGGGTTTGAACATGATGCGATCTCCTGTTTGGGGTGAGCGCAGTTTCGGCGATACTCGGCGGCCCGGGTATCGGTCGTTTATCCGAGGCCATCAACATTCAATCGGATACGCGGAGGAAACGAGATGACGACAGCTGACTGTATCGCAGTGGAAGACGCCATCCTGGCGTTGTCCATGGTCGGCGACCTGAGCATGGGCCAGCCGTTCGATCAGTCGCGTCGCACCGCCCGCTTGGTGCAGATGCTCGCGCAGACTTGCAACGGTGCTGGCGAGCACACCGAGACCGGACGCCAGGTGGCCTTGCTGCGCTGGTCAGGCTGCACCGCCAATGCCGAGGGCTTCACCCGGCTGCTGGGCGATGACGTCGAGGGCCGCAACGCAATGCTGACGCATACCCTCAGCGAGGCGGGGCAGCGGGCGATGCGCCGGTCGACGCCGCTGGCCCAGATTCATTGCGAAGTGTCCGGTGATATCGCTCACACATTGGGTTTGAAGACCGAAGTCGAACAGGGTCTGCGTCATGTGTTCGAGCAATACGACGGTGAGGGAAGGCCATCCGGCCTGCGACATCCGCAGGTGCCAGAGGTGGTTTATCAAGTGTTGCTGGCGGGGGACCTGGAGATTCTGTCCCGTACGCATGGGCTGGAGAGCGCATTGCAATGGATTGCCAGCAAGCGCGATCGCCGTTATCCGGCAGCGCTTGCCGCTGAAATGCTGCAAAACGCCGAAGATTGGCTGGATCAACTGCGCACGCCGCAGTCAGTTGATCCGCAGGTAGCCACGGCACAGGTGCCGTTGAGCCTGGTTGCTGATGTGATCGATCTAAAGCTGCCGTGGCTGGCGGGGTACTCGCGACGTGCCTCGGAGCTGGTTCGGGAGGCCGCCAGGCTTTCCGGGCTGTCGGCGCCGGCCATTGACCATCTCGGCCAGGCGGCGCTGATCCATGGCATCGGCCGCGCGGCGGTGCCCAATCGCCTCTGGAACACTCCGGGAGCCTTGCTCGACGGGGATCTTGAGCAAGTGCGGCTGGTGCCTTACTGGACATCGCGAGCCTGTGGCCAGATACCCGCCCTGGCGGTGCCGGGTCAGCTGGCGGCGCATGCCTATGAGCGCCTGGATGGCAGCGGTTACTTCCGCAGCCTGGGCGGCGACACATTGCAAACCGAACATCGTTTGCTCGCCGCGGCCCTGGCTTGGCAGGCGATGCTCAGCGAGCGGCCGTGGCGGCCGGCCTTGAGTCACAACGAAGCGAGTTGCCTGTTGATGGCCGAGGCGGATCAGGGACGGTTCGATCATCGGGCCTGCCAGGCGGTAATGGCGGCGTCACGCGGGGAGACCACGATGACAGCCTGCAAGCCGGGCGGTGGACTGCTCTCCGAGCGTGAAACCGAGATTCTTCGGCGCATCAGTACCGGGGGAAGCAACAAGGAGGTGGCGCGCCAGCTGGGTATCAGCCCGAGCACGGTGCGCACCCATGTCGAAAGCGTGTTCCGCAAGCTTCAATGCACCACCCGGGCGGCGGCGACGCTGAAGGCCCTGACGCTGGGTTTGATTTGAAGCCGGCAGTGACTTAGCGTCCGCCCGTTCTTTCGAGCAACCGGCTTCTGAGCGGCAAATCGCTGGTGCGGTTGGCCGAGGCTTTGCCGATTGCATTGCACATGGCCCGGACGACGGGTACGTAGCTCACCTGGCTGGGCTGGCAGGCCTGGAGCACACCCGTGGGGTTGATCAGGTGTACCGCGATGTGCCCTGGCAACCATGAGACGAGTGGCCAGCGGGGCCGCTGCGCGAGGGTCGGGCACAGATCAGCGGCCGTCGCGCCAAATTCAGCAGAGGCCACGAACGCGACGCCCATCAGGCACGCGCCTTCCAGCTGAGCGCGCAGGCGGCCGGGGTTTTCTACAGCGCCCAGGTCCGCGACAAACACCGTGTCATGCACAATCAGGCGACCCTCGTCGCTCAGCTCGACATCGAGTATCGCGGCCATGTAGCTCTGCGCATCGTAGTGGGCGGCGATGCCCTGCGTTCGGCGACCTCCTGAAGGCTTGCCCCAATGGCTTTTCGCGGCCGCTTCGGTGATGACGTTACGCATTCGCTGGGCGTCGAACCCCGAGCATTGCCCAGCGCCGTGGTTCAGTGTCGAGGCCGAATCGATCAGCGAAAGCAGGTAGTCACGTTGATCGCACCTGCACGTAGGGTCCTGTGCGACCATGAGCCGGTGTTCAGCGCCCAGGCGAAGCAACAGGTCTCTGCGGCTCAGAATGCCGTCTGGCGTCATCGGCCAGATGAAGTGGTCAAGTGCACTGTCGTGCCCGTCAGGGTGGTTCATTGCGTGTCTCCTTCCGGCTGATGACAAGAGCTCCAGCAAAAAAACAACGGCGGATTCAAATCCTTGCTCAAGCCAGGCTCGCTCCCACAGGTTGGCGCTGGCGCCGCAGGAACAATCCTGGCGTTACTTTAGGCGGGACGATCTGACGTCAGGGTGACGGGAGGCTGACAGGAACATGTCAGGCGATAGAAGGGGGCGCCCTGCGCCGGGCGCCCCATCCGGTTATCTCAATAAACCTGAGGAACGACGATTTCTGGCGGCGTCGGACTGCGGAAGTAGTCTTCCTGCCTGACGCGTTCCGGTAGTTCGATCACCGGGAGCTCGACTTCTTCATAGGGCATCTGGCCGAGCAGGTGGTGGATACAGTTGAGTCGCGCTTTTTTCTTGTCGTCGGCTTGCACCACCCACCATGGCGCCTCGGCGATATGGGTGCGTTCAAGCATGATCTCCTTGGCCTTTGTATACGCCTCCCAGCGCCGCCGGGACTCCAGGTCCATGGGGCTGAGTTTCCATTGCTTGAGCGGGTCGTGGATACGGCTGAGGAAGCGCAGGTGCTGTTCCTGGTCGGAAATGGAGAACCAGTACTTGATCAGCTGGATGCCTGAGCGGGCCAGCATGCGCTCGAACTCGGGCACGGTCCGGAAGAACTCTTCGTACTGATCGTCGTTGCAAAAACCCATGACTTGCTCGACGCCTGCGCGGTTGTACCAGCTGCGATCGAACAGGACGATTTCACCGGCCGCCGGCAAGTGTGAAACGTAGCGCTGGAAATACCATTGGGTGCGTTCGCGGTCGTTCGGGGCGGGCAGGGCGGCCACCCGGCAGACCCGAGGGTTGAGCCGCTGAGTGATACGTTTGATGACTCCGCCTTTGCCGGCCGCGTCGCGCCCTTCGAAGAGGATCACCACCTTGTGGCCCGTCTTGACCACCCAGCTTTGCAGCTTTACCAGTTCGCCTTGCAGGCGGAACAGTTCGCTGAAATAGATTCTCCGAGCTTCCTTTTCTGATCCTTCTGGAGCCTGTCCATCGAACAGGGCATCCAGGTCGTGTCCGTCTTCGGCCAGCTCCAACTCCAGTTCTTCATCGCTGTGATCGAGCAGTTCCCGGTGGATGCGCTGTATCAAGGTGTCGTCTGTCGAGGACATGGTTGTGGGCTCGCGTCGTAGGAGATGGCGAAGTGTTAGTCGCAATTTGTTACGAGGCGATTACAACCGCCGCCATGGTGTTGGCGATATCTGACGGACATAAGTGCACTTTGCCACCGCGTATTCATAAAACCGTAACAAGAATGTTGCAGAGTTCCCCGGCCCGTCATCACAAGGAATTTCTTTTAATGAAAAGTTTGATGAAGTCTGCTGCGCTCGCCGTTACGGTTTCTCTTTGTGCCACCTCGGCGTCCTTCGCTGCAGAGAATGTCCGTCTGACGGGGTCTGGGGCGAGTTTTCCAGCTCCGATCTACCTGACCTGGTTCAAGGATTTCAGCAAGAAATCCGACGGTGTCACCGTGGATTACCAATCCAAGGGCAGCGGTGCGGGCGTACAGGACTTCCTGAACAAGACCGTTGATTTCGCCGCCAGTGACTCGGCGATGAAAGAAGAAGACATCGCCAAGGTTGCCGAAGGCGTGCAGTTGTTGCCGATGACCGCCGGTGAAATCGTGCTGGCCTACAACCTGCCGGGCAATCCCAAGGGCCTCAAGCTGCCACGCGATGTGTACTCGAACATCTTCCTGGGCAAGATCACCAAATGGAACGATCCGCAGATCGTTGCCGCCAACCCGGACCTGAAACTCACCGATACGCCGATCACCGTCGTTGTACGTGCGGACTCCAGCGGTACCACCGCGGTGTTCACCAAGCACCTGGCAACCATCAACCCGGAGTTCAAGACGGCACTGGGCGAGGGCAACACCGTTAACTGGCCGGCCAGTGACAAGTTCATCAAGTCGCCGAAAAACGACGGTGTGACCGCTACCGTGCGTCAGACCCCGGGCGCGATTGGCTATATCGAATACGGCTTCGCCAAGCTCGCCAAGGTCGACTTCGCCCAACTGCAGAACAAGGCCGGCAAGTATGTCGTGCCGAACGCGGAGAGCGGTGCAGAGGCCCTGGCGGCGGTGAAGATGCCGGAAAACCTGGTGGCCTGGCTGCCGGATCCGGACGGCGCCAAGTCCTACCCGATCACGTCCTACACCTGGATGATCTTCCGCAAGGACAACGGCAACCCGGCCAAGGCCAAGGCCATGCGTGAAATGGTCGAATACAGCCTGACCGAAGGGCAGAAGATCGCCGATTCGATGGGTTACATCCCATTGCCGGCGTCGGTCGTCGAGCAGGTTCGCAAGGCATCCGCCAACATTCAGTAACACCGTGAGGTCTCTCTCGGTGTGTGCCTCCGCGCCACGCCGGGAGAGTTTTCCCCCTGTTCCGGACTTAGCCCATGAACAAACCTTTTGTCGTACCGGTTAATCCGGACTCTGCCTGCCAGCCACCCTCGACGAAGGATTTCCTGGTTGATCGCACTTTCCGTGCGCTAGCGCGCATCGGCGTGGTGCTGATTCTGGCGCTGGTATTTGCGCTGGTGTTCGAGGTGGGCCGCAAGGCAATTCCCGGCATGGAAAAACACGGTTTCGACGTGCTCCTGGGCAGCGTCTGGGACGTCAACCAGGGCAAATACGGCATCCTGCCGGCTATCTGGGGCACGCTCTACAGCGCCTTGATCGCGCTATTGATCGCCGGATTTTTCGGCGTCAGCATGGCAATTTTCCTGACCCAGGATTTCCTGCCGCCCAAGCTCGCCGCGATTTTCCGCACCATCGTTGAACTGCTCGCGGCCATCCCCAGCGTGGTCTATGGCCTGTGGGGGATCTACGTGGTTATCCCGGCGATCCGGCCGCTGACAACCTGGCTGAACAGCGAACTCGGCTGGATACCCTTTTTCGGCACGTCCCTCAGCGGGCCCGGGCTGCTGCCGGCGGCGCTGGTGCTTGCGATCATGATTCTGCCAACCATCGCCGCCGTTTCGCAGGATGCGCTCACCGGCGTCCCGATGAAAACCAAGCAGGCCGCCTACGGCATGGGGACGACTCACTGGGAAGCGATTCTCAAGGTGATGGTGCCTTCTGCCGCCACCGGCATCTTCGGCTCCCTGGTGCTGGGCCTCGGGCGCGCCCTGGGCGAGACGATGGCGCTGGCCATGCTGGTCGGCAACGCCAACAACATTTCCCTCTCGCTGTTTGCTCCGGCCAACACGCTTGCAGCCCTGCTGGCGTTGAACTTCCCCGAGGCCGGGCCGAACGAGATCGAGGTGTTGATGTATGCCGCCCTGGTATTGATGTTGATTACGCTGATCGTGAACATTTTTGGTTCGATGATCATGATGTATGCCCAACGGGGTAATAAGTGATGACAGACCTCACTGCCGCAACAGACTTGACCGCGCCAGCGGGCGCGATGCCCAGCCTGCAGCGCAAGTTCGAAGGCCGCGCGTTGCGCAGCCTGATCCTGACCACCCTGGTCTGGACCGGCGCGCTGCTCGCCAGCGTGCCGCTGATTTCCGTGCTTTACATGCTGATCACCCGTGGTGGCGCGCGCCTGAACCTGGAAGTCTTTACCGAACTGCCACCGACCGGCTTCGAGATGGGTGGCGGCTTCGGCAACGCCATGGCCGGTACCTTCGTGATGGTCGGTATCGCGGCAGCCATCGCGGTGCCGATCGGCATTATGGCCGCCGTCTTCCTGGCTGAGCTGGGGCCGGACAGCAAGTTGGGGAACGCCGCGCGGTTTGCGGCGAAGATGCTCACCGGCCTGCCGTCGATCCTGGCCGGGGTATTTGCCTACGCCCTGGTGGTGATGACCACCGGTACTTATTCGGCGCCGGCGGGCGGCGTGGCACTGGCCGTGCTGATGCTGCCGATCGTCGTGCTGACGGCGGAAGAGTCGATGCGCATGGTGCCCAAGATCATGAAGGATGCTGCCTATGGCATGGGCTGCACCCGCTCGCAGGTGATCTGGAAAATCGTCTTGCCGACCGGCATGCCGGCCATCCTCACCGGCGTCATGCTGGCCGTGGCACGTGCCGCGGGCGAGACCGCGCCGCTGCTGTTTACCGCGCTGTTCAGCAACTACTGGATTTACCACCAGGGCAATCTCGAGGTCATGAACCCGACGGCCTCGCTGGCGGTGCTGATCTACAACTTCTCCGGGATGCCTTTCGACAACCAGCTCGAGCTCGCATGGGCGGCCTCACTGGTGCTGGTGATGATCGTGCTGTTCGTGAACATCATCAGCCGTATTTTCGGCAAGCCCAAGTATTAAGAACGGGAGCATCTGATCTTGAACGTATCCACTGCGCAAATAGCCGCTCCGTTTGTCACCCAGGCACCTGTAGTCATGGACTGCAAACTGGACAAGATTTTTTATGGCAACTTCATGGCGGTCCGTGACAGCCATGTGCCGATCGAGAAAAACAAGATCACCGGGTTCATCGGTCCTTCCGGCTGTGGCAAGAGCACCGTGTTGCGCAGCCTCAACCGGATGAACGACCTGGTGAAAGGGTTCCGTTTCGAAGGCCACGTGCATTTCCTCGGACAGGACGTCTACGGCAAGGGTGTTGACCCGGTGGTCGTGCGCCGTTACATCGGCATGGTATTCCAGCAGCCGAACCCGTTTTCGATGAGCATTTTCGACAACGTCGCGTTTGGCCTGCGCCTCAACCGCTACAAGGGCGACATCGGTGACCGGGTCAAGCATGCGCTGCAAGGCGCCGCGCTGTGGGACGAAGTCAAGGACAAGCTCAAGGTCAGCGGCCTGTCGCTCTCCGGCGGCCAGCAACAGCGCCTGTGCATTGCCCGCGCCATCGCCACCGAGCCGGAAGTGCTGCTGTTGGATGAACCGTGTTCGGCACTCGACCCGATCGCTACCCGGCGGGTCGAGGAGCTGATGGTCGAGTTGAAGAAGGACTACACCATCGCCCTGGTGACCCACAACATGCAGCAGGCCATCCGCGTGGCTGACACCACGGCGTTTTTCTCGGTGGATATTTCCCAGGGCACGCGCACCGGTTATCTGGTCGAGATGGGCCCGACGACGCAGATTTTCGACAACCCGCGTGAACAGATGACCGGCGATTACATCAGCGGCAAGTTCAGCTAAGCCACACATCAGGTCAAGGCCGCATCCCTGCAGAAGCCAAATGGATTTGGCGGGCATCCGGTAGACATTTACCAAGCGTTTTCCAAGGAGCACCAATGCCTGCTACGCATCGCCTTGATTTGCCAGCGATTGAACGCGCACTACGGGAAGTGCAGGACCGCTTCGCCCAGCTCAGCCGGCACTTCACCGAGCCGCGTGACCCGTTAACCGATGAAGTGCTGCAGAATGTGCTTGAAGGTTATGCGTTGGTTGACGAATATGTTGCCCGCGGCGTCGACCTGTTCGATCTGCAGCAACTGAACCTGATGCTGGAGATCAACGCCACGGTGCTGTGTGGCCGGGATCCGGGGCGCCGGTTGGAATACGCCCATCACCTGGCAGCGACCGAGGCGCATTTCTTCAACAATGTTGAAGGAGGCATCAAGGATTTGTACAACTGGTATTGTGCCTATCGCAGCGAGTCGGTGTGGAAGCGCGCGGCGGGCGTCTATGTACGGATTCTCAGCAAGCCACAGTTGTTCATCGAAGGTAACAACCGCAGTGGGTCGCTTATTGTCAGCTATCTGCTGATGCGCGCGGGCTTGCCGCCGTTTGTGCTGACACTGGAAAATGCCGAAGGCTATTTCAACCCATCCTCGGTGATACGAAACTCTGCCAAGCATGGCGTCAAGGCGTTGTACGAATTGCCCAAGATCAAGAAAAAATACGCAGCGTTTTTAGAAGAACAGGCACCCGATCCAATGAAGTTTTTTCTCAAAGGCGAGTCTTTGCCGCTTTCCCAAGGTGGCCACTGATGGACGTCAAATGCAGAACATTCAGCGGCCGGGTAGGGCAGGCCATCCGCGGCGCATTGCCGACGCAGCTGTTCAAGCGCCAGCGCATACGGATTTCGTTTGATATCGATGACACGCTCGCCTGCCAACTCCACCACTGCGAAGTCGAGCAAAGCCGGCTGCCGACCTGCATTCACCGTTGGCTGGGTGAGCCGCTGCGCCGGGGCACCCGCTCGCTGATCCGGGAATTGCGTCGCCAGGATTGCAGCATCTGGGTCTACACCTCGTCCGGCCGCACGCCGTCCTATATCCGCCGTTGGCTGCTGCTGTACGGCATCCGCGTCGACGGTGTGGTCAACAGCGTCCTGCACAACCGTGCCCTGACGGTGCATGGGCTGGAGAACTCACCCTCCAAGTACCCGCCGGCGTTCGATATCGACTTGCATGTCGATGACTCCGAAGGCGTGCAGCTCGAAGGCGATGACCATGGCTTTCGCGTCGTCGTGGTGCATCCGGAGGACGAGGGCTGGGCGCAGAAGGTGCTGGAGGCGGTCGCTGTTGTCCAGGCGCAGCTTGAGTGGCAGCAGATGTTCAGGCCCAAAGGAGCCGCGCAGCAACGTGCGGAAGCTTCTTTGTCTTGATGCGATGCCCGCATTACCGCAAAAAAAGGCGCCATGGTGGCGCCTCAGCGGTTCAGGCGATCTTGATTACAACCTTTCCAAATGCTCCTTTTGACAGGTGCTCGTAAGCTTCCCGGGCTTTCTCGAACGGATACACCTGATCGATCACTGGGCGAATCCTGTGTTGGTTGAGAAATGCATTCATCCGCTCGAACGATGAGCGCGGCGCCACCGCAATACCGCGAATGGTTGTCTGGCGAAAGATAAGAGGCATCAGTTCGAGTTCTGCAGTCTGGCCGGTCAAAAAGCCGATCTGCGCAATCCGCCCGGATGCCTTGGTCGCTGCGATCGATTGATTGATGCCGCTGCCTCCGGCTACATCCAGCAGCAGATCCACGCCTTTACCCTCGGTCAGCTTTAGCACTTCGTCTGCCCAGTCTGGCGTACTCCTGTAGTTGACGCCTGCTATGGCCCCCAATCCCTTCACAGCTTGCAGATTTTCGTCGCTGCTCGACGTTGCGATCACCTTGGCGCCAAGCGCAGTTGCGATCTGCACGGCAAATATGGACACACCGCCAGTGCCTTGGACCAATACGGTTTGTCCAGGCTCAATCTGCCCGAAGTCCACCAGTGAATACCATGCCGTGAGCGCGGCAATCGGCAGCGTAGCGGCCTCTTCATCGCTCATGTTGTCAGGCGCACCCACGGCGCTTTCCTGATGGATGATCATGTACTCGGCCAAGCCACCGGGCAATGGTGATCCAAAACAGTAATCCGGCTCATTGGGTCCGGGCTCGCCATCCAGCCAACGGGAGTACAGGTGCGAGTTGACCCGATCACCGATCTTGAAGCGCGTCACACCATCGCCAATTGCGACCACTGTTCCGGCCGCATCACTTACGGGAATGAGGGGCTTGGGCACCTTATGCGGCTCATAAATGCCGTCAACGATGGCCTTGTCGCGAAAATTGAGCGAGACAGCGCCAACCTTGACCAGCAATTCGCCGGGCCCCGGGCGTGGGGTAGCCGTCTCTTCCAGTTGCAGATTGTCGAGTCCGAAGTCTGTTAATAGCCAGGCTTTCATTGTGAATCTCCAAACGAGTCAGTGACGGCAAACCGCAAAGGGTTCGCCTTGTGCACATGGTTCGCTTTTGGAGAGGCGCAATAAATGCGTGAACAAAGACATGATTGTTATATTCTGCGGCAACAATAGCGTTCCCCGGGCCTGACATCATGGAATTGCTGCAATCGATGCGCCTATTCGCCAGGCTTGCCGAACTCGGCAGCTTCACAAAAACTGCCGAGTCGCTGGATATAGGGCGGCCGCAGGTCACCCGTTCCATTCAGGAGCTGGAAACATCATTGGGTGTGCGCCTTTTCCAGCGCACGACCAGAAAGGTGGCGCTCACCGCCGAGGGCGAACGATTCTATGGGCGGGTACAGGAGATTCTTGCGGACATTTCTGCCGCAACTTCGATGTTCGACCGCACCGGGGCAACGCTTACGGGCCGACTTCGCGTCGATATCCCGACCGCTTTCGCGCAAATGGATTTCATCAGAAGCCTGAAAGCGTTCACCAGCACCTTCCCAGGCATCAACGTGATACTGGGCGTGACCGACCGAGCCGTTGACTTGATAGGAGAGGGCATAGACTGTGCGTTGCGCATAGGCGATCTACCGGACTCGACATTAGTCGCTCGCCCGGTTGCATTGGCGACGATGGTGACGTGCGCGGCGCCCGAATATCTCGCCAGGCACGGCGAACCCGAGACACTCGGCGACTTGGTCGCCCATCGAGGCGTGAACTTCTTGTCCGGTCAGAGCAGCAGGCCATTGCCCTGGCATTTCATGGTGGAAGGCCAGGATCGAGCGTTTGTAAGCAACCCCGCCATCACCGTCACTGAATCGAATGCGTACGTGCAGTGCGGTGTGTCGGGCTTCGGAATAATCCAGGCGCCAGGCATCGCTGTGGCCGGGTATTTGGAAAGCGGCGCTTTGGTGGAGATTCTAAGGCCCTGTCGACCAGCTCCTCGCCCAGTGTCGTTGCTATACCCAAGCCGGACGCACCTGGCGCCGCAAGTGCAGGTTCTTCTCGAATGGCTGCAAGCGCACTTTGTTCAGCTTCATCCCGAGTGGCTGGAACGATAGAGGTTCAGGAACATCTTGAGCCCGTCAGGACAGGCGAGACAGTCAGGCTGTCATGGCGCGATTCAAGGCAACGATTTGCTCATGTGAAAACTGACTGCCGGGCGCCATGAACCGGGCGATCAACGCGTCGCGGTTTTGCGCCGCCCGAGTTTTGTCAGCCGCGTCCAGCGCCAATTTCAACGCCGGCAATGTCAACTCGGTGCAGTAAGCCGGTGTGCCTGGCTGCTGACGCCAAGAGTCTTCAAGGCTGCCAGCGACAAAGGCGCTAAAGCCGGTGTCTTCGACAAGATCCTGCGCAACCGCCAAAGCGGCGGGATCGCTCCCTGCCACAGGTAACGCTATGCGTGTTGAGGACCCGGCTGGCTGGCCTTTGTCGGCGAGCGTGGCGGCGAGCAGGGCGTTCCAGGTCTTGATGACCGGGCGGCCAAGCTGTTCGCTGACCCAGATGCTCTCGGGCTTGCCGTCGTCGACGTCCTTGATCGCCCCGTCACGGCCTGGATAGTAATTGGAGGTGTCGATGACGACGGTCTTTTCATGGACGTTACTGAATGCCTGCCTGAGTTCGGGGTATTTTGCGAATGGGATCGAGAGGATAACCGCGTCCACCCCAGACACAGCCTCTTCCCTGGTCACTGCCTTTACACCGATTTCGCTGGCGAGTTTCTGTAGGCTTTCAGGGCCCTTCGAGTTCGCCAGCTTGATTTCATGGCCGCACGCAGCGAGCTTGCGGGCAAGGGTGGCTCCAATGTTGCCCGCGCCGATAATTCCGATCTTCATTTCGATGGCCTCGCGTAAAGAGCTTTCAAATTTTTCATCATTCAGCTGGCGCTTTGTATCCCGCCAGCATTTTCAGAATCTCGTCATGCGTGCCGTTCGCTTCAGCAAACCGTAATGGCTTGGCACGTTCGACGACAAGTTCCTGTGGCGTTGGAGTGATGGCGAGGAGTTCGAAGATTTCATCCAGGAACTGTTCCAGAGGCATGGCGTGTTCGTCGTTTTCCTGCCCAAGCAAAGTGGTACGCACACCCGGCGGCGCAAGCTCGATGACTTCGACCGAGGACGCCTCCAGCTGTACTCGAAGACTTTGAGTGAAGGAGTGCACGGCCGCTTTGGTTGCGCTGTAGGTCGGCGTCGCCGGCAACGGGACGAATGCCAGGGCGGAGCTGACATTCACAATCGTTGCGCTGGGCTGTTTGACCAGATGCGGCGCAAACGCGTACACCATGCGAATCGTGCCGAGCAGGTTGGTGGTCACGATATCTTCGGCGGTGCTCAGATTGTCCGGCGCAGT
This sequence comes from Pseudomonas sp. R1-15, assembly GCF_051132085.1. Taxonomy (NCBI): domain Bacteria; kingdom Pseudomonadati; phylum Pseudomonadota; class Gammaproteobacteria; order Pseudomonadales; family Pseudomonadaceae; genus Pseudomonas; species Pseudomonas sp. R1-15. Next base: position 2,962,397 of record NZ_CP071660.1, read on the forward strand.
CAGGTCCTCCCATTGCATGATGCCTGCGTTGTTGATCAGGACGTTCAGGTTCGGATGGCTGATCGCAAGGGTCTCGCTGGCATGCAGGATGGATTGTGGATCGCAGACATCCAGCAATATCGATTCGATACCCGGATGTTCCGACACGACCTTGTCGAGCAGCGCCTTGCGACGTCCCGCGATAATCACCTTGTTTCCCGCCTCGTGAAGCCTGAGCGTAAGGCCAAGGCCTATGCCTGAAGTGCCACCAGTGACCAGGATCGTGTTGCCAGTGCGGTTCATAGTAAACTCCGGTGATGAAATTCAAGCGGACAGCTGTCCACTTACGCAACGTACCGGACAGATGTCCGCTTAGCAATGCATTCAAGGAAAATTTTTGCTCATGCCTGACGAACTGGTGATGCGTGCTGACGCCAAGAAAAACCGTGAACGGATACTGGAGGTCGCCGTAACAGAGCTGACCCTCGATCCCGCGGTCCCGCTGAGCACGATCGCGAAGAAGGCCGGGGTAGGACAGGGCACGTTCTATCGCCACTTCGCCACCCGCGAAAAATTGGTATTCGAGGTCTATCAATTCGAAATGCTGCAGGTGGCTTCGTTGGCGGAACAACTGCTCGCCACGAAACCACCGAAGGAAGCCCTCCGGGAATGGATGGACCGCCTCGCCGAATATGCGATGACCAAGGCTGGACTTGCGAGTGCGATACGCCAGGCCGCTTCTGCCTATGAGTTTCCCGGGAAGTCGGGATACGCGCCGATGCTGGCGGCGGCAGAATTGCTTTTGAGAGCGAATGAAAAGGCTGGAACGATTCGTAGCGGGGTGACGAGCGACGACTTTTTCCTGGCCACTGCCGGAATCTGGCAAATGGATTGCCAGAGCGAATGGCACCCACGTTTCTCCAGGTTGATGGACCTGGTCATGGATGGCCTGTGCGCGGGCAGCCCTGAAAGCCTGAAGAGGGACAAGGACTAGTTTTCAAATCTCAAGGCATCGGCAAACCCGTGGGGAGGGAGGGGCTGGCGTTCCAATGCGCGGCGCTCACGAAAGGGGCCGCTACGCAGCCCAGCGGGAGCAAGCTCCCTCGCCACGGTTCTTGAATCAGTAGAGTCAGAACGCCGGGACCGCTTCCTCACGTTCAACTGTGGATGGGGAATACCGCGGGTAATCGGTGAATCCTTGTTCATTACCGCCGTACAGTCCGGTGGCATCAAGAGCGTTGAGCGGCCAACCATTGGCGATACGCTGGGGCAGGTCGGGGTTGGCGATGAACGGCCGGCCGAATGCGACCAGATCGGCCAGGCCCGACTCGATCAGGCGCGCCCCGCGGTCAGCGGTGTACAGCCCGGCATAGATGATGCGGCCGGTGAAAGTGCTTCGCACCTCGCGCCGAAACGCCTCGGGCAGGTCCGGCGCATTCGGCCAGTCGGCTTCGGCGATCGACAGGTAGGCGATGCCTGCCTGCTCAAGCACCTTGATGGCTTCGATGTAGGTCTGGTGCGGGTCGTCCTCGACGAAGCCGATGTACACGCGGTCTTCTTCGGTGCTGGTGAACAGCGGCGTGAAGCGCACGCCCACGCGGTCGGGCCCGACCACGGCGCTGACGGCCCGGACCACTTCGCGCAGGAAACGCAGGCGATTGTGCAGCGAGCCGCCGTAGTCATCGGTGCGCTGGTTGGCATGGGCGGAAATGAATTGATTGACCAGATAACCGTTGGCGGCGTGGATCTCGATGCCATCGAAACCGGCCGCCAGGGCGTTGCGTGCGGCCTGGGCGTAGAGTTCGACCAGCGCCTTGATCTCGGCGACGCTCAGCTCGCGCGGAGTGGAGGGTTCGACCAGTGTGCCGATGCCGGGACCGGTTTCGATAAAGGCTTTGACCTTTTTCGCCTGGATCGCCGACGGAGCGACAGGGGCGGCGTTGTCCGGTTGCAGTGCGCTGTGTGACACGCGACCGACATGCCAGAGCTGGGCAAAAATCACCCCGCCCTCAGCGTGAACCGCCTCGGTGACGGTGCGCCAGCCATCGATCTGCGCCTGGCTGTAGATGCCCGGCGTCCAGGCATAACCCTTGCCACGGGGTTCGATTTGGGTGCCTTCGCTGATGATCAGGCCGGCACTCGCGCGCTGTTGGTAATAGCGGGCCATGAGGGCTGTGGGCACGTCACCGGGCTGGCCGCTGCGTTGACGGGTCAGGGGCGGCATGACGATGCGATTTTTCAGCGTCAATGGGCCTAGCGAGGTGTGTTCGAACAGCGAGCTGTGTTTCATGAAAATATCCCTTGGTGCCGAGCTGTCGGCGCGATAAGGGCGGGAGACCTGCGACGTCTCCCGCGGCAACAGCCTCAAGCCTCGTTCAGCAGATCGATGAGGACCTGCGCGGCTTCGCTTGACGAACCCGGGTTCTGACCGGTGATCAGCAGACCGTCACGCACCACGTAGGAGGACCAGTCGGCGCCTTTCGAATACAGGCCGCCGTTGGCCTTGAGCATGTCCTCGACCAGGAACGGCACGACATCGGTCAGGCCTACCGCCGCTTCTTCGGTATTGGTGAAGCCGGCAACTTTTTTGCCCTGGACCAGCGGAGTACCGTCAGGCTTTTTTACGTGGCGCAGCACGCCAGGCGCGTGGCACACCAAGGCGACAGGCTTGCCGGCGGCCTGGAAAGACTCGATCAAGCGGATCGAGACCGGGTCTTCGGCCAGGTCCCACAGTGGGCCGTGGCCGCCTGGGTAGAAAACTGCATCGAAATCGTCTGGCGAGACGCTGTCCAGGCGCACGGTGTTGGCAAGCAAGGCGGTCGCTTCAGGGTCGGCTTCGAAACGCCGGGTCAGGTCAGTCTGAAAGGACGGCTCGTTACTCTTCGGATCAAGCGGTGGCTGCCCACCCTCAGGCGACGCCAGAACGATCTCGGCCTTGGCGTCGAGGAAGGCGTAGTAGGGCGCCGCCAGCTCTTCGAGCCAGAAGCCGGTCTTGCGGCCGGTGTTGCCGAGGGTGTCGTGCGAAGTCAGTACCATGAGAACTTTCATTTCGGTTTTCCTGTTTGAGAGTGTGCTGCATTAGCTTGAATAGACCAGTCGTCTAGCACCTGGGCAAAAAAATCAAGCTGCAAAAGGCATCGCCCAAACCTCTGAGTGGTTGGCTTTCACGAGCTGCTGCTTTGCGATGCGTAGAACGTGTGGCTACCTTAATTTCAAATTAGACCAGTCGTCTAGTAATATTTTTGTTTTTTTCGCATCACGGCTTTTTTTGGAGGGGGGCAGGATAGGCAGATTTTGATGAAGGAGGCGGCGGTACCGATCAGGTAAGGCTGAGAATCTGGCGAGTCGTCGTCATTGCCGTCTCGAAAGGCTGGACACTCTTGGTGATCTTGACCATGACACTGGCACCGACCCACAGCTGATAGAGACTTTGCGCGACCGCATGAGGCTCGGCAACGGACTCCAGGGAGCCTTCGGCGATTCCGCTCTCGATCGCCACGGCCAGGCGATCGGTGATACCCGCTGTGCCGCGCTTGAGCACTGCGCGCATCGCCTCTGAAAGGTCGACGACTTCCACGCCCAGCTTCACCGCCAGGCATTTGCCCTGGCAATCCTGGAACGATTGAGTCTGTTGCCAGATGTCCCAGTACTTCATCAGACGCTGAGCCATCGTCAGGCCAGGCAGGGCGAGAACCTCGTCCAGTTCCGCCAGATAGCTCGCGAAATAGCTTTCAAGCAATGCCTCGCCGAAGGCGTCTTTTGAGCCGAAGTAGTGGTAGAAGGATCCTTTTGGCACACCCGCAGTGGCCAGGATTTCATTCAGGCCCACGGCGGAATAGCCTTTGGCGGCCATGATTCGTTGGCCTACATCAAGGATTTCCTGGCGGACGTCGGAGGTTTCGCGGGTCTTTGGGCTGCTCATGGGGGCGATCTTATTCTCTACTAGACGATCAGTCTACTATCCTCAGCGAGCGGCCTTGGCCGACGCAGCAGGCGAGGGCGCCGACGTTGCGCTGTCGATGACGTGGTGGTGTGGAACAGCGCAATCGCCGGCGGCGGGTTATTGGGCGGGGTGTTGCTTGGCCAATGGGGCGTCAGCACTTTTCCCTGGGTGCTGTTGGTGTTGCTGCACGCCAGCCTGGCGCTCGCGCTCCGAGCGCGGGTGCATGGCTTTCCGCAGGGCGAAAGATATGCCGGTCATGGCGCAGCCGCGCATTGATTGGAATGAACTCGATAGAGTCGAATAAAAAACCACTCGATGAGTGGTTTTTTTACATCCCTACGTTCAAAAGGCGACGGGATAAGACGTTTCGTTCAGCACAGTCGCTTTTGATCCAAAGGTGAGGTGAATCAGTTTCCTTGGCTTCGGGTCCCAACAGAAGAACCGACCCACGGAGCGCATCTGCGCAAGGTCCACGACGATAACCGATTCCACAGGCATGACCGTTTCGGTCCAGAACAACACGTAGAGGTCATCGGCGACATCGAAATAAGCGCACCGCTCGACGTCGGCCAGACCTTTCTCAGCCCCGTTCACGCAGTGCCAGGCCATGGTTTGCGCGCCGAAGTAGACGTGCTCATACCAATCGTCCGCGCTGTAGCGGTACAGCACGCGCTTACCGACCAGGCCGGCCCCTTGAACGATGGGCGCGCCCCCAGGCTCGCCATCGACCACGGCAGTCACGAAATCTGTACGCGTACGTTTTTCGCCTCCTCTGTCATAAAAAAGGGAGACAGCCGCCAGTACATCACCGGTTTCGTATTTCCAGACCAGGGTCGCCGACTCCTGGTGTTCGGGCTTGAGGAAGTCGATGAAAAAGATACCGGGGCGAACCTCCACCGCTTCGTAGGTTTCTGTTTCGGATTCACCGATGCCTTCGCCCTCCAGGATGGTCCAGGTCAACGTATTCTCATCAACAAAATGGTGCTCGATCAGCCAACCGTTGGCAAAGCGAAGGTTGGCTTTTTTTCCTGCCAGAAATAGGGACGGAGCGTATTTGTACTCATTAAAACCGTCGGCCATTTCCTCAAGCGTCGGCCATTGCTCTTCAGGCACGAATGGTTGGTTCTTCAGTTCTTGTTCGATCTGATAGCTCACGATGTCTCCTCGTTTACGGCCGGTTCCGATTGAGGTTTCATCCTAGGAGTGGGCGCAATCAATGTCTTGGCGCCGAGTGCCATCGCTTGTGCTGGAGTGACACATTTCCAACAAGCCGGAGGGTCAATTGCATTCGGTTGAAAACTGATGGCGATAGTCGCGGGGAGAAATGCCGAATCGCAGCTTGAACGCCTTGGAAAAATGGCTCACATCATTGAAGCCCCAGGCGTAGGCGATGGCGGTGATTTTTTCATGGGCGGCTGCCTGGCTGATGGTCTCGGCACAGCGTTGCAGTCGCTGTTCCAATATGTGCCGACCGATGGTGGTGCCTTGCTGGGCGAAGAGCCGATGCAGGTTTCTGACCGATGTACCGATGGCTTCTGCCAGACGCTCGGCACACAACTCGCTATCGCAAAGATGCCGTTCGATCAGGATTTTTGCCTTGATCAGTTTCTGCGCCTGGCCGCTGGAGTCTCCGCCCTCGATTGCACTGCTCACCCCAGGGCGCAACAGCATCAGCAATGCGTCGAACAATGCCGCACTCTCTTGCGGTAGCAGGTTCGAAGAATCGAATAGCCGTTGGGTCATCAGGCCGGCCATGCCCCCCAAAGCGCTGCTGGCAACCAAGGGACGGTTGAATATCAATTGCCTCTGCCCCAAGCGTTGGTGCAGCGCTTGGCGGGGAATGATCAGCGACATCTGGTCGCTCAGGGCATCGAAGTAAAAAATCGCAAGGCTGCGTGATGTCCAGCAACACTAGGTCGCCCTTGTCCAGGCGGGCGCGATTGTCAGCCTGGCACATCAATGCGCTACCACCGACTTGCAGCACCAGGTAGAAAAAATCTTTGTCATCGGCCCGAATATCGCTGCGGGCGCGGTGCAAGTGCTGGCAATTGCTGATGATGCGCGAGCCATCCAACGCGGAATCTGTGCCCGTCAGATTTTTCATCGCGCCGGTAAAGCTCGCGAGGCCGGGCCCGGAAGGCGGCTCGGCGTGAAAGGTTCCGCATTTCTGACCGAGGTCGTGTTGCCAGGCCTCGAAGCCCTGGGCGCCCGTATAGAGCGGTTCTGTTTGCCAAGTGTTGTACATCGTTACCTCGGCTGCCGGCTGCACGCCGGTTTTGTTTTTATATTGGATCGGCCGTCGACACGCTTCCGACACCGGCAGTATTTAGTAGCACGCATGTTGAAAAGACAAGTATCTCCCTATCGATGGCAGTGACAGACATGTGCACGACATTCTCAACCATGTTCCTGGCCAGCCAGGGAGGCGTCTAATGGGATTGTGCTTCTTACCCGGCTGGAGTCTGTTCCCGTGGATACAACCAATAACAATACCTGTGCCTCGGCTTCGCACCTGCAGAAAACCTTGCGCTGGAGCGATGCATTCGCACTGTCAATGGCGGTGTCAGGCTCGATCTTCGCTTCTTTCGGCTTCGCCCTCGGTGCACTCGGTCCGGTAGCCGCGCTAATGCTCTGGGTGGGCTCGGCAGCCATCGGGGCCTGTCAGAACTGGATTTTCCTGGAAGTCAGCGCAATGTTTCCGGATAAACCTGGCGGCATCGCAATGATCGCGGCCGAAGGTTGGCGCAAACGCTGTGCCTGGGTCGGTCCCTTGGCCGCCTTTGGTTACTGGCTTGGCTGGTCGGCGGTGTTGTCGATCATTGGCGTGAGCGCCGGAGCGTTGATTCAGGCGCAGTGGTTTCCCTCGCAAACCTGGAGCTTCGATACAGGTCTGGCCAGCATTGGCCTGGCCCAGATGATCGGAGCGGGTTTGATCGTGCTTTTCTGGCAATTCAATCGTCGCGGCATCCATCTGGCCGCATCGGTCTCAAAATATATGGGGGCGCTGCTGCTGGTGCCGATCCTGGTGTTGGCAGTGGCGCCTTTGCTGGCTCATGGCTGGAGCATGGAGCGCTTCGCATCGGCCTGGCAGGCGCGAGAGGCGTTCGGTTGGGAGTCGTTGCGCACCGCGTTGGTCTGGATGTTCCTGGTCAGCTGGAGCGCCTATGGCACCGAAATGTGCGCAGCCTTCGGGCCCGAATATCGCAGCGAGCGGGACATGCGCCTGGCGTTGATGAGTTCAGGTGGCTACACCGTGCTGGTGTTTGCCGCAGTAGCTTTCGGCCTGGGCGGCTTGGTGGATCCGCAAGCGGCCCTGGAGAACCCCAGCGGTTTCTACATTGCGGCCTTCAACGCGGTGCTGGGCACGGGCTGGAGCAGCTTTTTCGTGATTGCGTTGTTGGTGGGGCTGTTCATGGGGTTGAACGCGGCATTGGCCGATGGCTCGCGGGCGTTGTACGGCACGGCGCTGGAAGGACTGACCATCAAACAATTGGGTGTGCTCAACAAACACCAGGTACCCGGACGTTGCATGAGCGTGGCGGTGGCGGTGAACCTGGCGATGATCTTTTTCCTGTCATCGCCCCTGGCAATTCTGGTGACGGCCAATATTGGTTATCTGACCGCCATCTTCTTCGCGCTTTCGGGCTTTATCCTGCTGCGCAAGGACGCCCCGTTGCACCCGCGCCCGGTGCGTCTGGGACGCGGCTGGCTGCCGGTGGCCTGGCTGCTGAGCGTGTTCACTGGCGTGGTGGTCGTGGTCGGGGCCGCATCTGCCGAGCTGGCCGGTTATGGCGGTGCGAAGGAGGTGCTGATCGCCTTGGGCATCCTGATGTTTTCGCTGCTGCTGTATGCCTATCGACGACTCGTGCAAGACCGTGCCCCGGCCTTGCCATCGGTCTCCCCACACTGAGCTGCATTTACAACAACAAGAAAACTGACCAAGAGGTGCAGGCATGCTGTCCGTTGAAACACCAACGACCTATTACACCGCCACTCGCAAATATGACTTGAAGTTCAATGACCTGGAGCACGATGTCGAGGCCGAAGTCGTCGTTATCGGAGGTGGATTTTCCGGTATCAACACTGCGTTGGAACTCGCCGAGCGCGGATTCACCGACGTGGTCGTGCTGGAAGCCCGTTACCTGGGTTTCGGCGGCTCGGGGCGCAATGGCGGTCATGTGATGGCCGGGATCGGACACGATCTGGAGAAGATTCGCAAAAGCGTCGGCGAGGAGGGGCTCAAAGCGATTTTCGAGATCAGCGACTTGGGCGCCTCGATTATCCAGAACCGCATCCAGCGTTATCAAATTGATGCGGATTTCTGCCACGGCTACGGCTATCTCGGTTTCAACAAGCGCCAGGGTCGGCTGCTACAAGCATGGGAAAAAGAATACAAACAGCTCAATCCGGATCACGAAATTGCCTACCTGGAGGGCGCCGAGGTCCAAAGCATCGTCGGCTCGGACGTATACAGCTGCGCCTTGAAGCACATGGGCAACGGTCATATCCATTCGTTGAACATGCTCCTGGGGTCGGCCAAGGCCTTGGTGGGCCTGGGTGGACGCATTTATGAAAATACCCCCGTGCTGGAGGTGACCTATGGCGACACCATTACCTTGCGTACGGCGAAAGGTTCGGTTCGGGCGAAGAAGATCCTCTGGTCCTGCGGCGCGTTTCTGGACCGGCTTGAGCCTGAATTGCACAAGACGATGGTGAGCACTTACGCCTTCCAATTGGTGACGGAGCCGCTTCCCCCTGCGCTGATCGAACAGATCAGTCCGATACGAGGTGCCTTCAGCGATATTCGTCCGGTGATCGAGTACTACCGGGTGACCAATGAAAACCGTCTGCTCTTCGGTTCGGCGACGCGCCTGCTCGAGTACATTCCCAACGATCTGAAGGCGTGGAACCGAAATCTGATGCTCCAGGTTTTCCCCTACCTCGATCACGTGAAAATCGACCTGGCCTGGGGCGGGCCGATGGAGTGCAGCGCTAATCTGTTCCCACAGATCGGTACCTTGCCCGGGCGCGACAACGCCTATTTCGTCCAGGGTTACTCGGGCTTCGGCGTGACGCCGAGTCATGTGGTCAGCCGTGTCATTGCCGATGGCATGACCGGCGGTTCACGGCATTGGGATGTGATGAGTGCGATCCCGCGTACGCGTATTGCCGGCAAGGATCATTGGCGCAACCTTATCTGCACCCTTGGAAAGGCCAGCCACCAGCTGGCGGGCTACCGCAACGGTCGCCGCTGATATCGCCTTACCCATGACCTGACTGGCGCTGACTGACGGCGCCACTGCTTCTCCTTTCGCATATCGGAGTACGGCCCATGCTCGCCTGTAAAAAAACAATAATCGCGCTTTCGTTCGCCTGCGTCTGTGTTCCAGCAGCAGCGCAGCCGCTTTACAAGGATGAAGCCACGGAAGTCGATGCGCGCTTGCTCGCGTTGGCTGGCGCCTTCCACAGCCGGGAAAACTACTCGCAATCGGGAACACGTAGAGAGGGGGCCAGCCGGTGGCAAGAGGCGGTCCTGCAATACGGTTTCGACCTGCGCCATAGTCTCGACGCCGGGTCGCAACTGTACGGTTCATTGAATTGGGTAAGCTCCGCCACCTTTGGCGATGGCGACCCGGCCGGCTGGTCTTCAGGTGATGAGCGCACCACGAAAATCGAGGACGCTTTCGTGGGTTGGCGCTCCGGCACACGGTTCGATGTCATGGGCGAGAACGGCGTGGACATATCGTTCGGGCGGCAAAACATCGTGATCGGCGACGGCTTTCTGGTCAGTGGCGATGCCTTGAATCTCGGCAAGGAGTTTGTCGACGGCAAAGCCAATCGGGGCGGGGGATACTACCTGACCGGTCGCAAGGCTTTTGATCGCACGGCCGTACTGCGCCTGGGTGGCCAGCAAGGCTGGCGGGGTGATCTTATGTGGCTCAAGTCCGACAACCCGGCCCAGGCCAGGCCGGAATTGGCACTGGGTACGCTGGAGCATGTCAGCGAGCAGGGCACCCTGGGCCTGACTTATCTGAAAGTCACCGATACCGACCAGGCCATGGCGGACCTGTTGTTTCCCGATCGCAAGGGTATGCAGCTCTACAGCGTTCGCGGACAGGGTAATGCAGGGGTTTCCGGGCTGTTCCTGGCCGGTGAGTACGCTTGGGAGCAGAAAGATAACGCCAGGGAAAACGCCTGGTATCTTGAAGCCGGTTGGACGTTTGACGATGTTCCCGGCACGCCTTCGATCAACTACCGATACAGTCGTTTCTCCGAAGGCTACGACCCGCTTTTCTATGGCAATGGCCGCGCGCTCGGTACCTGGTTCCAAGGTGAAGTCGCTGCCAACTATGCGGGCCCGTTCAACAGCAACGCCACTGTGCAGCATGTAGGATTGAAACTCGCTCCCGCCGAGGATCTCAAGCTAGGCATCTTGCTTTACACTTTCCGCACCCTCGACGCGAGCCGTAACCAACTGGATGCCGACGAGGCGGACCTCTACGCCGAATGGTCGATTGACCCGCATTGGACCCTCATGCCCTTGGTGGGCCTCTACAAGCCGAAGCAAAGTGCCGCAAATGGCGGGACGCAAGTCGGCAACAGCGCCACTAATCTCTACGGGCAGGTTTTGTTGGCGTGGTCGTTCTAGGTTGGAGGCGGTTCCCGAAGGTCAAGGCTTCAGCACCACCTTCACGCAGCCGTCTTTCTTGTCCCGGAAAGTCTTGTACATCTGCGGGCCGTCCTGAAGGCTCACGGTGTGAGTGATGACGAAGCTTGGGTCGATCTGCCCCTCCTGGATGCGCTGGAGCAGATCATCGGTCCAGCGGTTCACATGGGTCTGGCCCATCTTGAAGGTCAGGCCCTTGTTCATGGCGGCGCCGAACGGAATCTTGTCGATCAAGCCGCCATAGACGCCGGGGATCGACAACGTGCCAGCGGGGCGGCAGACGTACATCATTTCCCGCAGCACGTGGGGGCGGTCCGACTCGAGCATTACCGCTTGCTTGACCCGATCATAGATGGAGTCGAATGAACGGGTTGCGTGGGACTCCATCCCTACCGCGTCGATGCATTTCTCCGGCCCCTTGCCTCCCGTCAGCTCGGCCAGGCGGTCCAGCACGCTTTCTTCATCAAAATTGATGGTGATGGCGCCACCGGCCTTGGCCATGGCCAGGCGCTCGGGCACGTTGTCGATGCATACCACCTGCCTGGCTCCGAGGATCACCGCGCTGCGCACCGTGAACTGGCCTACCGGGCCGGCGCCCCAGATAGCCACGGTGTCGGTTGGCTGGATATCGCATTGCACGGCGGCCTGCCAACCGGTGGGAAAGATGTCGCCAAGAAACAGCACTTGCTCGTCGGTAAGGCCATCCGGGATGACCACCGGGGTGAAGTCCGCGTAAGGCACACGCACGTATTCGGCCTGGCCACCGGGGTAGCCGCCGGTCAGGTGGGTATAGCCAAACAGGCCCGCCGTGGTGTGACCGAAGGCCTTGTCGGCCAGGTCCTTGTTGCGGTTGCTGCGCTCGCACACTGAAAAATTACCCCGCCGGCATTGATCGCACTCACCGCAGCAAATGGTGAAGGGGACCACCACGCGATCGCCGATCTTCAACTTCTTGTTGGCCGAACCGACTTCCACCACTTCGCCCACGAACTCGTGGCCCATGATGTCGCCATGCTTCATACCGGGCATGAAACCGTCATACAAGTGCAGGTCCGAGCCGCAAATGGCGCACGAAGTGACTTTGATAATCGCGTCTCGCGGGTGTTCTATCGTCGGGTCGGGGAGATGGTCATCACAGCGAATATCCTTTTTTCCATGCCAGCGTAACGCTTTCATTTGATCTACCTCCTGGGTGGGGTCGGTACGCTCCACCAAGTCATCTCGTTGCGCACCTGTTGATGTTTTCGGTTGAAAGAAAACCCCACAAGTTCAAATCTTGTTTGCACGGATCAATAACAACGCGATAAACGGCGAGGCACGCTACGTGAACGCGGGACGCGAGAACCACGCCCGAGCAAAGGCGTCAGATACGCAGAGACGGCTGTCCAGGTATCGCATCCAGGCTGGCGGATTTGAAGTAAACGGCTACGTTGTAGAAGGCAAAATTTTCGGGGAATCCCATCGACACTGTGAGGCTCAGCATGACCAGCTCAAACATCAGCGTTGGCGCGGCGCTACGTGCCGGTACCGGCAAAACCTTCGTGGACCTGGACGGTTATAACGACACCGCCAAGATAGCCGTGGGGCCGGACGGCAAGATCTGGCTTGCCGGGATGACCTGGGTGGAAACCGGCCAGTGGGAGTACGAAGGCTACAGGACTTCTTTGGTTCGTCTTAACGCCGACGGCACGCTCGACAGCACTTTCAGCGACGATGGTAAAACCTTGCTGCCTCGCGACATCTACCCGGGCGAAGGTTATAGCGCAGCCGTACAGGCCGACGGCAAGTACCTGATCGTCTATCCACATTTTTCTGCGCCGAGCATCGTCATGATCCGCCTGAACACCGACGGTTCGGTGGATCAGAGCTTCGGCGTCAATGGAACGGCCACCGCTCCGGCAGCATGGGGTGATTCCGCCAGCGCGACGGTACAGCCTGACGGCAAGATCCTCGTGGCGAATCATGACTCTTATGACCAGATTTTTTCCGTCAATCGTTTCAACCCCGACGGTACGGTCGATTCCAGTTTCAACGACGGCAGTGCCGTGGAGTTCACTGTTCCGGGCCTCAGCACATTGGAAGGCTTTGGCCTGACGCTGCAGGCCGATGGGAAAATCCTCGTGCCAGGCTACAACGGCGCGTTTGTGGTCGCGCGGTTGAATCCTGACGGGTCCCTCGACACAGGTTTTGGCACGGACGGCACGGCCGACATTGAAGTAGCTGGCATGGCGAAATCCATTACCGTGCAGGCCGACGGCAAGATACTGGTAGCGGGTTACAACGAGGAGGAGGGAACCGGATTCGACTTCAAGATCATCAGGCTGAACCAGGACGGAACCTTCGACGCAGGTTTTGGCAACAATGGCATCGCTGTACTCGATCTGACCGGTGGCAGGGATACGGCCCGGGACATCACCGTGCTTGCGGACGGCAAGATCCTGGTAGCCGGGCAGAGCAATTATTTTGGTAACGATGACTTCAGCATCATCAGGCTGAATCCTGACGGAACCCTGGACACCACCTTCGGCGCGCTGGCCGGTGTGTTGCCGCAAATTGATGGAAGCGCGGGCGCCGATGTTCTTTATGGCTCCTACGTCCCGGAATTTCTCACCGGACATGACGGCAACGACCTGCTCGACGGAGGAGGGCAGCGCGATGTTCTTCATGGCGGCGCCGGCGCCGATGTGTTCCGAATCAACTCCATCGGTGACAGCTATCGCACCGACTCTCAGGCCGTCAGTGATCGCATCGTTGATTTCGACCCCGGCCAGGACCTTATCGACCTGTCCTCTTTGGGCTTCAGCGGACTGGGCAACGGGCTCGACGGTACCCTGGCGGTCTCTGTCAATGACAGCGGAACCCGCACCTATCTGAAAAGCTTTGAAGCGGACGGACAAGGCCATCGTTTCGAACTGGCACTCAACGGCGATCTCTCTCAGGTTCTCAACGAAACCAACGTGGTGTTGTCCCGCAGCCTGATCCAGGGAACAGAGTCGGCCGATCAGCTGAAGGGCTCGGCGGCGGGCGACGTGCTCATCGCCGGCGGCGGCGACGATGTCGTCTCGGGCGGCTTTGGGCACGATGTCCTTGATGGAGGATCGGGGCGAGACGTGCTGACAGGGGGTGAGGGGGCCGATGTGTTCCGCTATGGATCCCTGGAGGACAGCTTCCGTACCGCGAATGAAAATTTCCAGGACCGGATTGTCGACTTCGACCCGGATACCGACAAGATAGACGTCTCTGCGTTAGGCTTCACCGGGCTAGGGAACGGCTACAACGCGACGCTGACGGCCGTGCTGAGTGAGGATGGCCAGCGAACCTTCCTGAAAAGCTACAGCGCCGACGAACAGGGCCGTCGGTTCGAAATCACGTTGCAAGGCGATGTGGTGGCGCAGCTTGGAGACGATGATTTTATCTTCGCTTCGGGTGATGAGCCTTTTACCGAGCTACAGCTTCTTGGGGTCGCTGCGCCTGAGCAGTTTGGGTGATCCTCCCCTCGACAGTCTGAACCACCTCCGTTGAACTTCCCCGAAAACAAAACCGGCCCCTGCGACGGGGCCGGAACCGCTCTCGCCGATATCCAGATGAACCAACGCAAGGAACAGCGCTCAATGGATTGCATCATCCGAAAGGCAACGAGTGCCGACGCCACGGCAATTAGCCTGGTCGTCGCAGCGGCACTGCGCGAATCCAACGCTCAAGATTATTCGCCGGAGATCATCGAGCAGGTGCAGCAGAACTTTTCACCAGCAGCGATCCTGAACTTTCTCGGTAAGCGAGAGGTATATGTCGCAAGCAGGGACGGTGAGGTTGTCGCAACAGCGAGTCTTGATGGAAACGTCATCCGAAGCGTGTTCGTTGCGCCTGCCTGTCAGGGCAGAGGCATAGGGCACCAGCTGATGGCAACGATTGAGGCGGGGGCCGTGCGCAGTGGTGTGGAGCGGCTACGAGTTCCTTCCTCGATCACCGCGCAAGGCTTTTATTCTTCTCTGGGTTTCGAGAAAGTCCGGGACGAGTTTCACGGCGCGGAGCGCACGATCATCATGGAAAAAATCCTGCGCAAATGATCCTGCTCCCATCCAAAAAACCCCTAAGCAACTTTAGCTGCCAGAATCTCCTGGTTAGATCGTTTTGGAGATCACCATGCTTCACGCATTCGAACAACGGCTCGACCCTTTTCCGCCTGACGAAGTGCCACCGCCACCAGACGGCCTGGCGCGGTTTTTGTGGGCCTGCACGCGGGGCGCCCGCGGTTATATCCTTGCCTTCGCGCTGCTCAGTGCCGGTGTGTCGATCTACGAAGCCTGGCTTTTTTCGTTTCTCGGACAGGTCGTCGACCTGCTCTCGACCTGGCAGGCCGGCGGCGATGCGGCGGGGCAGGAGAGTCGGGTGCTGTGGGGCATCGGCATCATGTTGGTGACCAGCATCGGCCTGGTCGCGTTGCGCACGATGGTGCAGCACCAGGTATTGGCGATCAACCTGCCGTTGCGGCTGCGCTGGGATTTTCATCGGCTCATGCTGCGGCAGAGTCTTTCGTTCTTCTCGGATGAATTCTCTGGCCGGGTCACCACCAAGGTGATGCAAACGGCGCTGTCGGTGCGCGAGGTGCTGTTCACCCTCATCGAGATCGTCCCCGGGATCGGCGTGTATTTCATCGCGATCATCGCCCTGGCCGGCGGCTTTGACCTGAAGCTGATGCTGCCTTTCATTGCCTGGGTGGCGTTGTTTGGCCTGGCCATGCGCTACTTCGTGCCGCGCCTGGAGAAAGTGGGGCAGGAGCAAGCCAACGCGCGGTCGTCAATGACCGGGCGGGTCTCGGACGCCTACACCAACATCACCACCGTGAAGCTGTTCTCCCACTCCAAACGCGAAGCACACTTCGCCCGCGCGGCCATGGAAGATTTCAAGCAAACCGGCTTTCGCCAGATGCGCCTGGTCAGCCAGTTCGAAATCGTCAATCAGGCACTGGTGGTTGCCTTGATCCTCGGGGCCGGCGGTTACGCCCTGTGGTTATGGCACCAAGGCGAAGTAGGCACCGGCGCCGTGGCGGCGATCACCGCCATGGCGTTGCGTATCAACGGGATGTCGCACTGGATCATGTGGCAAATGACCTCGCTGTTCGAAAACATCGGCACGCTGCAGGACGGCATGGAAACCTTGACGCGCGGGCCCAAGGTTCAGGATGCGCCGGACGCCGGCGTGCTGGTTACCACCGGTGGTGCGGTGACCTTCGACAATGTCAGCTTCAATTACAACGGCGAACGCCAGGTGCTCGATGGCCTGAGCCTGAACATCCGGCCGGGAGAAAAAATCGGCCTGGTAGGTCGCTCCGGTGCCGGCAAATCCACGCTGATCAACCTGCTGCTGCGCTTCTATGACGTGGACAGCGGTGAGATTCGAATCGACGGGCAGAACATCGCGCATGTCACGCAAGACAGCCTGCGCAGCGCCATCGGCATGGTTACCCAGGACACGTCCCTGTTGCACCGGTCGATCCGCGACAACATTGCCTACGGTCGCCCCGACGCCACCGATGAGGAAATACGCAGTGCCGCAGCCAGCGCCCAGGCCGATGGGTTCATCAACCAACTGAGCGACAAGCAAGGTCATAACGGTTACGACACCCTGGTGGGCGAGCGTGGCATCAAGCTTTCGGGTGGCCAGCGTCAACGCATCGCCATTGCCCGGGTCATGCTCAAGAACGCCCCGATCCTATTACTGGACGAGGCCACCAGCGCACTCGATTCGGAAGTCGAAGTGGCCATCCAGGAAAGCCTCGATGAAATGATGCAGGGCAAGACCGTAATCGCCATCGCCCATCGGCTGTCCACGATCGCGGCGATGGACAGGCTCATCGTCATGGATGAAGGGCGGATCATCGAGCAAGGCACCCACGCCGAATTGCTCGGGAAGAACGGCACCTATGCTCGGCTGTGGCATCACCAGAGCGGCGGCTTTCTGGGTGAGGATCAGGGCGTGGTCGAGGCGGTGGAGTAGGCGAGGGCGATGGCTGTTCACTGGAGCAGCCGACACATCACTTCTGCACGCCAGCCACCCGACGACCGCTCATGAAACACAAGAATCCACCCATGGCGGTCAGTGCGCTCAAGGCATAGAACATCGTCGGGGCCGGGGTGTGCAGCAGCAGGTACCCGCAGATCACCGGACTCAGGGCGCCGCCGAGGGCTGCCAGGTTTTGCGCGCCGTAATAGCTGCCGCGCAGTTCTTCCGGGGCCAGGGTATCGACGAAGAGGAATTCGGCCGGGTAGATGATCATCTCCCCGAGGGTGAAAATGAACATCGCCACGCACCAGCTCAGCATGTCGTCCGCCAGGCTGAAGCCGATCAGGCCGACAATGAACAGGCTGGTGCCTGCGGCAATCCAGTAGCGCAGCTTTTCGCGATCCAGGAACCGGCCGATCTGGTACTGCAGCAGGATCACGGTGATCGCGTTGCAGGCGAGCAGGGCGGCCATGATTTCCAGCGCGCGCCTGGAGTCATGGGTCACCAGCAGGTATTGCGACAGGTAAAGAGTGAAGCGCCCGTGCACCACCGTGCTCAAGAGGCAGCCGCACGTGAACATGATCAGGGTGCGGTCGTTTTTCAGGGTGATCAGGGTCTTGAGAAAGCTTGGCGCTGGGCCAATGGCCGGTGTCGCTGCCCTGGGGATGCCGGTCATCAGGAAGATGCTGAAAAACGCGATGCCGCCAGCAATGAGGAATGGGGCGATCGGGTAGACACCGGCAATCACCACGCCGAGCATCGGGCCGGTGGCGTAGCCGATATTGGTCAGGGTGTAGCGCAGGGAAAAAGCCTTGGCGCGCTGGCCGATAGGCAGGTTCTCGCTGAGAATCGCCTTGGAACCGATCAGGAACAGCGCTGACGCGGTCTCGGTGATCACCACGGTCAGCGTGGTCAGGTAGAGGTTTTCGGCAAAGGTCAGCAGTACGAAACCGACGGCGCTGGAAAGCATCGCCAGGATCAGCAGTCGGCGCTTCTCCAGGCGGTCGATGACATAGCCGCCATAGAGGGCCAGCAAGGTGGCGATGAACACCGCGATGCCGAGCAGCAAACCGACGTCCTGTTGGTTGAGGCCCAGCTTGTTGCTCAAGAATAGCGTGAGCAACGGGCTGGTAATGGCGCGACTGACCACGATGGTCAGGGAAACCATCATCAGGCGCCGAATAACGAGTGAGTAAGTGGCCACGGTGGTGCAAATATCCTTATTCAGATCAAACGTGATCCCGATAATGCCGTTCATGAACCGCCGCGGGATGATCCTCGGCGACTGGCCCCGCGGTGTCTGACCACCATTGCGCAACCTCGGCGCCGGTGGCGATCCATACGTCATTGTGTCGTTGGATGCCCTCGATCAGTTCGCGCAACACGCCTATCCGTCCCGGCGTAGCGATGATTTCCGGGTGCAGGCGCAGCACGTAGCAGAGGCCGAACCGATGAAAGCCGGCGAAGTCCATCTGCAGGTTGCCCAAGGTGTGGCTATAGGACGCGATCCGCGATTGTGCGGGTGGCACTGCCGGGCTCAAGTTGAAGGCGAAGTAAGGCTCGTCCTCCAGCTCATAGTGCAGCGGTACTTCAATGACACTGGGTGCGGTCGGGTGAGCGAATGGCAGGTCATCGCCGCGCCACGACGACGACCAGCGAATGCCCTGATCCCTCAAGGCTTCGATGAAACCCGGAGCACCGTTGCCCGCCGGGATTCGAAAGCCGGTCGGGCGCTGGCCGGTCAGCCGGGCCAGGGTCTCGCAGCCTTTGGCGATATCGTCGCTTTGGGCGGCCAGGTCCAGTCTGTCGTAGTCCTGATGGCGATAGCCGGCACAGGCGATTTCATGGCCGTCGGCCTGGATCGCCTGAACGTGTGCGGGGTTTTCCTCGGCAACGATACCGGGGACAAACCAGCTGGCGGACACCCCGAGCTGCTTGAACAGGCCGAGCAATCGCTCGACGCCACGTTGGGTGCCGTAGCGCCACACCGACAGGGTCTTGTCGCGCCCGGCGACCTCCGGGGCCTGGGTGAGGATGCCGTGGATGTCGTTGTAGTCGACAGTCAGTACCACCGCGCAGCGATAGCCTTTCGGCCAGAGAGGGGAGTCAGCCATGGTGATGCTCCTTCAGCCACCACTGGGCAACGTCGCGGCAGGTAGCGAACCACACGTCGTCGCGCGTGCGCATGTGCTCGAAGAGTTTTTCCAGTAGCAGGATGCGTCCCGGCTTACCGGTAATCTTGGGGTGGAAGAGTGTGGTCAAGCATAATCCCTCGTTCATTGCGCCGTCGTATTCGCGGCACCAGTTATCCAGGGTCAGAGCGTAGCTGGCCGTGCGGTCCAGCCCGGAAGGGAAGTTCGGCGCGCGGGTGTACGCGAGGGAGGCGTAGTCGTCCATTTCCCAGCGACCGGGAATTTCCACCAGCGGCGTGTCGAACCCCGGCACGTTCACCAGGTATGGCCGGTCATCGCCGCGCATGCTGCTGGAATAGCGCACGCCGGCTTCCACCAGCATCGCCGGGGTTTCGGCGCGCCAGTCGCCGGACGGCGTACGAAAGCCTTCGGCGCGGATGTTCAGATGCTTCCAGAACACCTCGCGGCAGATATTCATCACGTCCTTTTGCTGATCCAGCGTCAGGGCATAAAAGGACTCGTGCCTGTAGCCGTGATAAGCCACCTCATGCCCGCGCTCGACGATCGCCTGGCACTGTCTCGGCCAGTTCTCCACGACCCAGGCCGGGACGAAGAATGTCGTCGGAATCTTGAACTCGTCGAGCAGGTCGAGCAGCCGCGGTAGCGCCCGATAAGGGCCATAGCCGCCGAAACCGAAGTACTCGGGCTTGCGCCAGATCGAGCCGTTGAGCATGGCATCACCGGTCGGACCATCGAGGTCGAAGGCCAGGGCCAGACAAGCCTTGTGCGGGCCGGGCCAGGTGGGTAGCTGTGAAGAAGACATCTGTGGTGCTCCGATAATCTTCAAATAAACCGACAGCCTCTGTGGGAGCGAGCCTGCTCGCGAATGCGGTGGTTCAGCCAACACTGATGTCGAATGAGATACTGCTTTCGCGAGCAGGCTCGCTCCCACAGGGGATTGAGGTTGCCTGTGCGATTACTTCCCGGCGTTGATAGTCACAGTCTTGATCGCGCCCAGTTCCAGGTCCCACTTCTTGAGGATCGCCTGGTAACTGCCGTCATCGATCATGCTCTGCAACGCAACCTTCACCGCTTCACTGAGCTCAGGTTTTTTCTTGCTCACGCCCATACCGGTAAACTGCTCGGAGATCGGCAGGCCCACGGTCTTGTACATGTCCTTTTCCTGGGTCTTGAGGTAGGGCAGGGTTTCGCTGCCCTGCATGGCCGCATCGATGCGGCTCTGGCGCAGTTGCGCCCGGGCATCGGCCGAACCCTCGGTGCCGACCACGTTGATTGCAGGCTTGCCGGCGGCTTCACAGTTGGCTTTGCTCCACTCGGCGATCTCCGCCGGGAAAGTGGTGCGGCGGCTGGTGCCGACCCTCTTGCCACACAGGTCGATGATCGCGTTGGTGTCCTTGTTTTTCTGCAGGGTGTAGAACTGCGGTCCGCTGGTGAAATAGTCGACGAAGGTCACGCTGGCCTGACGTTCGGCGGTGTCGGTCATGCCCGACAGCACCATGTCCACGCGGTCGGTGGTCAACGCATTGATCATTTGCTCGAAGCCGGTTTCCTGCCATTTGATCTTCACACCCAGGCGTTCGGCCAGGGCATTGCCCAGGTCGTAGTCAAAGCCGGTGAGGGTGTTGGTGGCCGGGTCCTTGAAATCCATCGGCGGGTAGTTCGGCATGATCGCTACGACGATTTCGCCCTTGGCCTTGATGCTGGCCGGCAATTCGGCGGCGAAGGAAAAACCGGATGCCATAACGCCTGCGAGTACTGCTGGAATAACGAAGTTCTTCATGGTCGTTCTCTTATGAGTGTTGTGAGCGCCAACGGGCGCCTAGGTTCGAACGGCAGAAATGAAGCTCTGGGTGCGAGGGTTTTGCGGACTTATTAGTATTTCTTCGGGGCTTCCAGCCTCCACGATCTGCCCGCCGTCCATGAACACCATGCGGTTGGAAACCTCGCGGGCGAAGCCCAGTTCATGGGTGACGACGATCATGGTCATGCCGGTCTGCGCGAGATCGCGCATCACCGACAGCACCTCACCGACCAGTTCCGGGTCGAGTGCCGAAGTGGGTTCATCGAACAGCATCAGCTTGGGACGCATGGCCAACGCGCGGGCAATGGCGACGCGTTGCTGCTGACCACCGGAAAGCTCTATCGGGTAGCTGTGGTGCTTGTCGGCCAGGCCGACGCGGGCAAGCAGTTCCAGGGCTTCTTCATGCGCCTCTTTGGGCGAACGCTTGAGCACCTGGCACGGGCCTTCGATGATGTTTTGCAACACGGTCATGTGCGGGAACAGGTTGAACCGTTGGAACACCATGCCGGTGGCCAGGCGCTGGCGGGCGATCTGCGTTTCGTTGAGTTCGTGCAGCTTGTTGCCGACGATTCGGTAACCCACCAGCTCGCCATCGACCCACAGGCCGCCCTTGTCGATTTTTTCCAGCTGGTTGACGCAGCGCAGCAAGGTGCTCTTGCCCGAGCCGGACGGGCCGATAATGCACAGCACTTCGCCTTGCTCGACCTCGATGTTGATGTCCTTCAGGGCGTGGAACTGGTCGTAGTATTTGTTCAGGCTCACGGCCTTGACGATGCTTCTCATGTGCGGCTCCTCAAGAACGCTTGCCGGCGCCGCGAGCGAAACGACGCTCCAGCCGGCTTTGGCCAAAGGACAGGACGGTGACCGTGGCCAGGTACCAGATCCCGGCGACGATCAGCAGCTCCATCACGCGGGCGTTTGCGTAGTAGATGTTCTGGGCGTTGTAGAGCAGTTCCGAGTACTGGATCACACTCGCCAGCGAGGTCATCTTCACCATGCCGATGAACTCGTTGCCCACCGGTGGGATGATGATGCGCATGGCCTGGGGCAGGATGATCCGGCGCAGCGCTTGCAGGCGCGGCATGCCGATCGACTTGGCGGCTTCGTACTGCCCGGTGTCCACCGAGAGCAGGCCGGCACGGACCACTTCGGCGGTGTAGGCACCCTGGTTGATGCTCAAGCCAAACAGTGCCGCGACGAACGGAGTCATCAGGCTCACAGTGTCCATTTCGAACACGCCGGGGATGCCGATGGTGGGGAAGATCAGCGCGAGGTTGAACCACAACAGCAACTGCAGAATCAGCGGCGTACCGCGAAACAGCCACGTGTAGGTCAGCGCCACGTAGCGCAGGATCGGGTTGGCCGACATGCGCATGATCGCGGTGATCACGCCGAACACGATACCCAGCGCCATCGCCAGCACCGCCATGACGATGGTGTTTAGCAGCCCCCACATGATCGCCTCGGAGGTGAGGAACTGGCCGATGTACGACCATTCGATCTTGCCTTCGGCGAAGGCGCGCACCAGGCCGATGAGTGCGATAACGATCACCGTGGCGAAGAAGATCCGCCCGTAATAACGCCGGGGCACATGATCGTACTGGGTGATGTCGAACTGGTTTTCCGCCAGCTTGCGCTCCGCCTGGAGTCGTTCTGCCTGTGTCTGGCTCATGTTGGTTCTCCGTACGCTTTTTCCAGATCCACCACATTCCCCTGTGGGAGCGAGCCTGCTCGCGAATGCGGTGGGTCAGTCAACATTGATTTGATCGGGATACCGCGTTCGCGAGCAGGCTTGCTCCCACAGGTTTTGCGTCATGAACTAAAGGCGGAACCCTTGATACTCCTCGGTCCACGTTTGCTGAGCGGCGAGGGCGCTTTTCAGCCGACCAAGCTGTTCACGCACCCGTTCTGGCGCGGTGCCGCCCCAGCCGCTGCGGGCGGCGATGGCAGCCTCCAAGGTCAGGCTTTCGCGTACTTCGGGGGTGAGACGCGGGTCGATTTCCGCCAGCAGTGCCGGGGAGGCTTCCCACAGTTCGATAGCGTGTTTCTCGCAAGCCTGGACCAGCGCACCGGTAATCTCGTGAGCCTCCTTGAACGGCACGCCGCGCACCGCCAGCCAGTCGGCGACTTCGGTGGCAAGGGTAAAACCCAGCGGTGCCTGGCGACGCAACTCTTCGACGTCGACCTTCATCGTCGCCACCATTCCGGCCATGGCCGGCAGCACCAGCAGCAAGGTGTCGACGCTGTCGAGAACGCCGTGCTTGTCTTCGCTCAAGTCGCGGTTGTAGGACAGTGGCAAGGATTTGAGCGTGGACAGCAACCCGGTGAGGTTGCCGATCAGGCGACCCGCCTTGCCCCGTGCCAGTTCGGCGATGTCAGGATTCTTTTTCTGCGGCATGATCGAGCTGCCGGTAGCGTAGGCATCGTCCAGCGCGATCCAGCGAAATTGCCGCGACGACCACAGGCAGAACTCTTCGGCGAGGCGCGAAATGTTGATGCCGAGCATGCTGGCGATGAACAGGAACTCGGCGACGTGATCGCGGCTGGCCACGGCATCGATGGAGTTCTCGCATACACCGCTGTAGCCCATCTCCCTTGCCGACTGCTGAGGTAAACGAGCGATCGCCGAACCGGCCATGGCCGCCGCACCGAGTGGCGACAGCGAAGTGCGCGCGTCCCAATCCACCAGGCGCTGCACGTCGCGCAGCATCGATTGGGCGTGGGCCAGCAGGTGATGGGCAAACACGATCGGCTGTGCCTGCTGCAGGTGAGTAAATCCGGGGCAGATGCTCTCGATGTGCTGCTCGGCCTGGTTCACCAGCGCCTGCTGCAAGCCCAGCACTTCAACGGCCAGGGTACGTACGTGGTCACGCAGGAACAGCCGCAGATCGTTAGCCGTCTGGTCGTTGCGCGAACGCCCGGCCCGCAGCTTGCCACCGAGTGCACCGAGGCGTTCGGTCAGCAGCCGCTCGATGAACGTGTGGACGTCTTCATCGTCCAGGGTCGGGGCGATGATGCCAGCGCGGTAGTCCGTGCTGATGCGCTCCAACGCGTCGAGCATGGTCAGGGTTTCTTGCTCGTTCAGCAGTCCGGCACGCTGTAATTCCCGGGCATGTGCCTTAGAGCCGGCGAGGTCGTACGGGGTGAGCCGAAAGTAGCGTTCAGGGCAACGGGAGAGGGCCGCCAAGGCTTCGGAAGGGCCGCTTTTGAAACGCGCCCCCCAGAGACGGTCGGTGGGTTGGGACATTGTTGTTTTCCTCGTCGGTAACGCGAACTGAAACGGGTACTCCAGGCCGCAACATCGCCACAAAACAAGCGAACGAAGTCAGGCCAGAGCAGTTTTCAAGAGGGCAGTTGCATCGGTGCGAGTGCTGATCGAAGTGTCAGCTTTTAATGTTTTGCGATCAGCGCCTTGGCACTGATGTTCTGGATTTATTGGCGGTTGCCAAGCCTGGTTTTCTGTGTTCATTATTATTAGGCCAGCGTGTTTTTGTTGTGGGCACAGGTTCTTGAATTGGGCGTCAGAGGTAAATAAGCATTATGGAAACCCCACTTTCCAATTCCGGAAACCCGCCGCCGAAAATGCCGCAACGGGCACCGCTAGCCCTCAGCGGGCTGGACTTCAAACTGCTCAAAGTGTTCAAGGCCGTGGTCGAGGCAGGGGGCTTCAGTGCAGCGCAAAATGAGCTGAATGTGGGATTGGCTGCCATCAGCAAGCAGATTTCCGACCTGGAAATCCGCATCGGCATGCGCCTCTGCACACGCGGTCGCGAGGGCTTTCACCTGACGGAAGAGGGGCGCCTGGTGTATCAGGCGTCAATCGATTTATTTGCCTCGGTCGACAACTTTCGCGATCGCCTTAGTTCAGCGCAAAACGAACTTGTCGGTGACCTGGGCGTGGGCGTTATTGATAATACGATCTCTGACGAAAACTCCCCGTTAGTTGCCGCGCTCAGGCGCATGAACGAACAATCGCCGAAGGTCAGGTTTCAACTTCAGGCCAGCCAACTCGACGAGGTTGAAAGAGGCGTCGTCGAGGGGCGGCTGGTGGCGGGAATCGTGCCGATCTATCAAAAACGCGAGGAGTTCGACTACTACGAGCTGTACGAAGAACGCTCGGAAGTCTATTGCGCCCTCGGCCACCCGTTGTTCAGCATGGCGGAGGCGGACATGGGCGAGGATGTGCTCAAGGCCCACGAGTGCATCAACCATCGTTACGCGATTCATCGCGACAAACTGAAGTTTGCTCACTACGACAGTTTTTCCGCCTCGGCCACCCAAGTGGAGGCCGTTGCGCTGCTGATCAAAACGGGGCGTTTTTTGGGATTCCTGCCCCAGCATTACGCCGCGCCGATGGTGGCGCGGGGCGAGTTTCGCGCGGTACGGCCGGATCTGATCAACATCGTCACCCCGTTCAGTCTGATGCTGCGTCACAACACGGTGCGCAGCCCGCTGGTCAAGGCGTTTGCAGAGGCGCTGGGCGTGGATCTGAAGGCTCCGGTCTGACTGCTCTAGGCGCCTGGGCTCATCTCGACTCGATCAACTTTGATGCCTTCTGAACGCTGCATGGTTTCCGGAACCCCAACCCATAACAGCAAAAACGCCGCTCCGGCGACCCCGGCAAGTGTCAGGAATGCCGCATCGTATCCCGCCGCTTCAACCACAAATCCCGCCAGACCGTTGCTCAACGCCGCACCGAGGCCAAACACCGTTGTGAGTGCGCCGAGGCTGATATTGAAATGGCCGGAACCGAGGGTGAGGTCCTTGACCATAACCGGGAACAACGCGCCGAAAAGACCGGCGCCGACACCGTCGAGCAGCTGTACCGCAACCAACCAGTACGGATCATCCGACAAGGTGTAGAGCAGACCACGCAACGGCAGGATCAGAAAACCCGCCAACAGCAGCGGCTTGCGGCCCCACTGATCGGCTTTGGCGCCAGCCAACAGCGCCATCGGCACCATGACCAGCTGCGCCGCGACGATGCAGGCGGAAGTGAGCGGGGTGGCCATATGCAGATTGGCTTGCGCAAGTTTCTGGCTCACCAGCGGCAGCATGGCGGCATTCGCGAGGTGGAACAGCGCGCAGCAAACCGCAAACATCAACAACGGCCGGTGGCTGAGCAACACGGTAAACCCGGAGGGCTGAGGGTGATCGGTGCCACGAGGTTCGAGACCGCGAGCCAGATCATGGTCGATGGCTTCAGCCGAGACGAACGCCACGGCACACACGCTTGCCAGCGCCATGACCGCCATCAGGTAAAACACCGCTACCGGGCCGAACAGGTAAGCAGACAAACCGGCCAGCAACGCCGCGCAGGCGTTGCCGGCATGATTAAAAGTTTCGTTGCGCCCGGTTCGCCGCGTGAATGCTCGAGGACCAGTGATGCCAAGGGTAATCGCCGAAATGGCCGGGGCAAAAATCGATGCTGCTACCGCACTCAAGGCCTGCGTAAGCGCCACCAGGCTGAATGACGAGACGAAGGGCAACACCAGGCAACTGGCGGTCACGACCAGCGCGGCCATCACAATCAGCGCGCGCTTGGCACGGCTGCTGTCCACCAGCGCTCCAGCGGGCGTCTGCGTGATCAGGGCCGCGACGCCAGCAATCGTCATCACCACGCCGATGCTCGCCGGGTCCCATTGATGCACCGCCAGCAAGTAAATCGCCAGATACGGCCCGAGACCGTCGCGCACGTCGGCGAGAAAGAAGTTGAGGCTGTCCAGCGACAGGTTTTTGCGGCGATCCAGGTGGGCAGTCACGGGGGAGTCTTTTCGATGTGAGGTTCGGCGAAATTGACTCAACCTCGGCGAGGTTAGAGACCGGTGCGGTGGGGATTAGTTGCAGGGGGGGGCGGATCCGGATCCTGAACGTATGCTGCAAACAAGTGGGCGATGTCAAATATTCATAAGCCGCTCTTAATCCCGCCGTACTTGGCTCAGTACGCTCAGAACGAATGCGTTTATTCATCGATTTATGTTCCTCAACGGGGTTTCCCGCTCGTCTGGCCGAATCCGACCTTTTGCGACTAGAGCACGGAGTGGCATCGGGGGATTGATGCGGGACGACGGTGACATCCGACATACTGAGATAGATTTTTTGAAAAAAAATTCATATAGAAATGAGAAAGCGACCTGGAGGAGGATATGCTGTACTAAGTCCTGCAATGCATTTGATAACGGCGCTTGACTATCGCTTTTTTTATAGCGCACCCGCGCAGTAAAAAACTTATAAAATGAGGTTTTTGCCATGCTCTCTCAAGTAAGAATTTTTTTGATAAAAATACTAATAGCCGCCAGTTTATTTTTTGTGAGCAATGTTCATGCGGCCGACGTTAAAAAAGAAAGCAATTGTTACGAGGAACTGGCAGGGCTTGACGAATGGCCGCTCAAATCCGGACTAAGCATTAGAAAGGATGCCCTTGGAAATTTGCATGCTGCTTTCGGTCGAGATAAAGGTAAGTGTTACTTGCAATATTTAGAAGGAACGATCGTGTGGGATGGAGAGAAAGCATATCCAAATGGCCTCAAGGTGAGTATAAGGCCAGAAGAACCTAGTTATTTTACAGTGCTACTTGCGTTTGGAGATGATAAGGGGTGCAGCGACTTGACGACTTGCTTGAAGAAGTCAGCCCGAAGCGAGCCGCAAGCGTATAGAAACAGTGTAATTGTAAATCTTAACAATTATCCAGGATTTAGTTTTCATTTAAATCAGCCCCCTCCTAGCGCATCGAATCGCGACGCTTTGCATATCCTTGAGTATGAAGAAAAGACAACGAATGGCACGGCGCAAAGAATATTTGAATGCCACGGTTTAAGGTCAAAAAGCGTCAGTCGACCCAGTGAGACAAAAATAGATCAGATGAGCGAAATGAATTTTTCCGAACTAAGCAACATTGATTTTTCAAATAATAGAAGTTATTGCGTACTAGAATTTCCCTCTTTCCGTTTCCGTGCTGGGGGAGGGCGGCTGACATTGAATATTTATAAGTTAAACGAAGCTGCACAAGCAATGCCACACATAGAAAACTATCTTTCTAACGCAATAAAATAGGGGTGCATATGAGTTACGTATTTTCTGAGTTTGAGAAGAATAGAACTTTAGAGGCTGTCTCAGTGAGTTCAGGACTGCTTTTTCAAGCAGAGGGATCTGTACCCTATTCAGCTGTTCAGGAAATTCTGACAGGCGCGCGGGATGTAACGGGTAACACACCAGGACAGGTACAGCTTCAGCAACCGCAGGTAATGTCCCGGGTACGCGGATCGATCTGCGAAAAGGTGCCGTTGCAGCTGTGCCGATTCGGCCGATCAAATTCTCGGCTTAACGGCCACTTTGGAGCAGATGGCGTAACCGTCCAGCGTGGCAGCCCAAGATGGCGTCATCAATATTGAGGTCACGGCTTTTGGCATAGGTATAGAAAGCCTGGATCCCGCGCAGATGTGCCGCAGCAGTGTTGTAAGCGCGGTACCTGAGCTTGAGTTGAACGTAGATGAACGGAACGAGTATGGGCAGCGGCACGCATTGACCGGAAGAGAAACGCTTGCGACATTGGAAAATAGAAACTTTTAAAATTTGAAACTTTCTATTTGCAGATCTACTTGCTTAAAAATAATTCCAGTGCACTTTATTTTGATAACGTCTAGCTATAAAAAGCTCCAAATAGCGCATATCTTCCAGTCGGCTATTATTTAAAGTGATGCAATGTCGGATTTTTATATCGAAATAATATAGCGTCAAATGGCTTCCCGCCCATACTGCTACTGTAATTTTGAAACTCTGTAGTTCGTGTGCAAATTTAAAACTTTGTATCCTGATGAATTTTATCAGGAAATCTAAGGATTAGAGCATGGATCCACTTTCTCATCCTTCAAGACCAGCCGGCGCTCCAGAATTTGTCGTATTCAGTCATAAGCAGAATGAGAAAGTTAGCTTGTTCTGTAGGCCTACGTTGTGGCGCTTTGCCGAGGTAGAGTTTGACCCTTGGGTGAAAGAGGTGAGCGTGAACCAGCGCGTGATCTATCTCGACGAGGGAAGCGCTCCAGTGGCCCTCGCGTTCGAAAGCAGGCACGCTTCCGTGCTCGTATTCTCCAAGCTAAGCCTGGGTACTTGCTCGTCGAGTCAGATTCAACAATATGCCGACGATAATGGCTTCTTGTGTGAAATTTTAGATTCCCAGTATTTAAAACACGATCACACGCGTTACGAAAATTATCTGCTGATGCTTTCATACATAAACAAACATAGGGAGTCACTTACAGAGCGAAATCTACGCGGCATGCTGAAGTGCCTTCCTCGCCAAGACCTATCGCTGAGCGATGCCATGCAGGCAGTCGAACCGGAATTTTCAGAGTCAGGTGCAGCGTTAGTGTTTGAACTGATCAGAAGAGGACGGTTGACGGTAAAAAATCTAGTCTCGACTAAGTTAAGTGGCACCTCCCTGTTGAGCCATGGAGACGCGTTGCATGAGTGAACAGCGCTTTTCGAGATCAGAGCGCGTACGTGACGGCTATGACTGTGATCACTGGGCCTCAATTGATTTAATGGTTTTGCCGGACAGCATTCGAGGCCAGACAGAGAACCGGATAAAGGCGATCCGAGCCTTCTTAAAGGAGGGCGCCTCGCTTAATGAAATCCAAATAAAGTACGGCATACCCCGTTCGACACTCTACCGTGCGATAGAACGATGCGAAGCGCCTGATAAGAACGGAAGTCCGGTCGGCTGGGCGGCTGCTATTCCCTACATGCGCAGCGGTGAAAAAAAGTACCATCGGATAGCTCCTGCTGGCTCGTCATCTCAGCAGGGGTACTCGGGAGTATTCACTCAACTCGTCGAACAATACCAGCGTTTGGCGGATTGGTTGACGGCGCAAGCAAGTAAATATAAACCCAGAAAATCGGGCGGCGACTACTTCATAGCAATCCATAAAGCGTTCATGCGAGAGTGTATTGAGTGTGGCGTGAAAGAGGATGAGTATCCACTAAATCAGAAAACTCAAGGCATTAGCGGCCTCAGAAAGTGGCTGAAGGATAAGCATCAGGAGTTACAGGCGGAGCAAGAATTGCGATCCTACGCGTCCAATGAAAATGTCCGGGATATCGACCCCTCTGATATCTTAGAACAAGTTGAAGCAGATGGGCACAAGTTGGACATACGGCTGGTCATTCGTGATGTGAACGCTTACGGAGAGCCGGTAGAGTATGAAATTCTCAGGGTCTGGCTGATTGCCCTGATTGAGAAGTTTTCACGGTGTGTACTGGGTTACTCATTGGCGTTAGGGCATAACTATGATCAGGTGGATCTGCTTACGGCAATCTACCGTGCCTTGAGTCCGCACACGCGTCCACCTGTCCGTATACCCGACACCTGTTATCACGATCAAGGGGGATTCCCCTCAGAAACGGCCGGCGCTTGGCAGACCTGGTCTACATTAAAACTGGACAACGCGTGGGCCCATAAGGCAAAGCATGTAATTGATGTGTTGACGGATAGGTTAGGTTGTGTGGTGGAGTTTGGCAGGCCGCATACCCCAAATGACCGCCCTATCGTAGAGCGTTTTTTCCTCTATTTGGTGCAAAACTTCTCTCATCGCGTAATCGGCACTACTGGCAGTGAGTCTAAAGATGAAATAAAAGCGCGCTTATCACCAAAATCAAAAAATCCGCTAAAGATGCTGTTGTCGCTCGATGAGTTGGAAAGTGCATTAGATATAGTCATCTCTGATTATAATGGCCGGCCCCATTCGGCCATTCAGAACCATACCCCCCTGGATCTCTACCTGTTGCGCTTGTCCGCTAGAGCGCTACCACCGAACACGCTGCCTGTCCGCTTCCAGCAGGAGGCGGCTTTTACGAAAGTTCGTGAGATAAAGACAGTGAAGACCAATGCGAAATATGGAGGGGCTTTCATCAATTTTGCATACCAAAAATATCGAAATCCAGACGTGCTGCGCAGTAATTCAGCCGGGCAGAAGATGATCATCGAGTATTCACGTAGGGATGTATCTTCGATCAATTTGTTGGATGAGTTTGGGAAGTTCGTTGGCGTGCTGACACCGCCGCCGCCTTACTCCACCACGGCGCACAGCTACAAATTGCAAACGGAGATCTCAAAAGCCGTTAAAGATGGTCAGTTTCGATTTTCGGACAATGAATCATTCATCGAAGCAGTCCTGAGGTTTCAGTTGAAAGGCAACACAATAAGCCGGGCAAGTGCCACAAGTTTCTACAAACATGTCGGGGCTGCTTCTTTACGGCCGCCCGTTGAAGAAACCACGCTGCCTATGGAACCTGAACCACAACATGACCGCGTAAAGCTCTCCAAAGTGTTCACTTTCTAATAAGGAGACCGCAATGGACATTCGGGATACCCGCCCCATCGAGGTTGAGCTCCACCCCGTTTGTAATCAGCGTTATTTAATACCGACTTTCTCAATTGGAGAAACCTATGCATTAGTGCTTAAAGTTATCCGGCGCAGAGACTCGGGTTTAGTGATTTGGGGGCATACTCGCTACGGCAAGACGTGGGCGATGATGTACTGCCAGCAATGCCTGGTCCAGGATTTTCCGGATTTCCCGGTGGTCATTTACAACGCAAAGCGAGAGGTGTTCGCCACCAAAGGTAATTTTTACAACTCATTGCTGGCGGTCGTTGGCCACAAGCAATCGAATGACAACGTCAGCATTTCAAAAAAACATCTGCGGCTCGTGAATTTTATGGAGCAAGCAGCACTCAAGGATCCGCGGCAAGTCTACATTCTCTTCGTGGATGAAGCGCAGCGACTCCAGCAGCCGCATTATGACTGGATCAAAGACATCTACAACGACCTGAGGCTGAAAGGGGTGACTCTGTTGCCAATTCTTGTCGGTCAACAGCAGTTGTTGGACCAGAAAAAAGCACTCCTCAAGTCCGGTGTGGAAGGTGAAGCCATCGTCAATAGATTCATGCTTTATGAGCATCCTTTCCGCGGCATACGCGAGAAAGAAGACTTCGCGACCTGCCTCGGCTTTTTTGACAGCACCCCCTATCCGGCCACTACCTCCTGGACCTTTACCAAATTCTTTTTACCGCAGGCCTATGCCAATGGTTTTCGACTAGCGCATGTTAAGGACATCTTGTGGGATGCTTTCTGTGATAGCTATCAGGAATTAAAGCTGAAAAGCAAGATGGAGATACCCATGCAGTATTTCAGCAAAACCATAGAGATTATTCTGCGTGACAGTGTGGACTTGGATCAGCCGGAGTACACCATCACCAGGGAGTTCAGCTTGCGGTCGATCCGAGAATCGTGGTTTTTAGCCGCAACGCTCAACACGAAGACTGCGGACCAGAATGCCTGACGATGATCATTGTCCCTGATGCGAAAACGCTCAGCGTTGTACCTAGTTACTGCCCTGTAGTTCCTCGGTACATAGTCTACGAGTCTGCCTATTCTATTCTTAGCCGGTTTGCGCTGTACAACGTCATCCGTGGCGATGCTGTGGTCAAGGTCTTCGCCCCGGTAAAGAATCCGGAAGGGGGTAGGCGTAGCCGATGGTTAAACCTTGCCCATAGCGCGTCCGTTAATCCTGTGGCGCTCCAAGAATGCTTTAGCCTGGATGGCGCACAACAAGATGCTCTTTTTTTAGTCCCATCAGCACAGCCTTTCAGTGAACACGTCGCCACCACACTAAGAGTTTGTCCATTGTGCCTGGCGCGTGGTGTGCATTATTCCATCTTCCAGTACCTGCTCATCCAGCAGTGTCCAGTCCATCAAGTCGAGCTGACCCAAACCTGCCGAACTTGTGGTGGGTCCATGGATTATTCACTGAACAGCAGGTTGTTCCAGGAGGCATACGCTTGCCACCATTGCGGACGACTGCTGTGGTACAAAGAAAGCAGCAGTGGATGGTCGTACCTAAATAAATCTGGGCTCAATCGCCTGACGTTGGCGCATCGGATCTTTGAGCGTGGCAGAGGCCGGAGGATCTATTTTGATATCAGTCAGCCTACGAATTTGTATTTCGATAATACTGTGCAATTTTCCGCTGTCACCCACGATTTTGTCGTGCGCCAACGCGCACTGTATAAAGAAGTTCAAAGCTGGGTTACCGCAGGTCGTGGCGGGCCTGGGGCTGGCTTTTACCGGACAACCAACACCGGCCGTTGTGTAATCCTTGAGGAGGCGCTGAGCGATGAGGCGGTCGCCGCTCTTGTTCCTGCGCTGAAAAGTATCTTTCGGCAGATAAGAAAGCGCGTGTTACCGGGCATCCGGCTGAGCAACCGGCGCTTGGCTGGAATGTGGAGAAACATTGAGGGGACTGAAATTCCTCGGTCAGGGTATCGGCTGGCCGGCTATCTTGACTGGCTCTGCTTTTGGTATGACATACAAGCGCCCGCGGATTTGCGTTCGAAAGCGCGGCGCTCTCTAACCAGTAAGCTTAGAGCCTGGCTTGACTCCAAGCGGGAACACGAAGTGTTTACGCTATTAAAAGGAAAGCCCGAAAAGCACTGGCTGATAATGAAAATATTCGCGCATGAGGTCGCTCACTTCATGGCCATGCAACTGCAATCGTTATCAGCCCCCGAGCCCGATGCCGGCGACCCCGAATCAAGCGGCATCGTCTATCACCGTACCGTCGGCCCTGCTGCATGGGCAGTGGTAGTACTGGCAACTGACGCAACTTGTACATTTCATTTTTGCGCTCGTTGCGCGCTGATTGGAATGGGCCGGCCGTGTATGACTGCTGAAGAGCTGCGTGCGGCAATCGCAGCTCTGTCGCATTAGTCTTCTGCAGACTAAAGAAACTAGTGCCTCATTCACCAGCGACTCAGTTGTCGTTATCGTCTTCGGTAATAAAGACCTGACCGTTACTGAAATTGGTACGCGACAGCGAGGCGGATATGCCAGAAGGGCTTGTATCTTTCGCAGCGTCCGAAGCTATCCTGGAGTTACGGATCGCGTCATCCCAATCTACGTAGCAATATTGGTCATCCAGCGCTGTCGATGCCCCACGCGTCAGTCTATTGTCAACCTCGGGCGAAAACTGGAGATTGACAACTTTTGTGCGTGCTTCATCGATGGAGTTTACTTCCGTTCCTACACTGACAAATCCATTCGGAAAGGGTTCTGCGTCGTGACAGTAAAGGTCGACTGCCTGAGCGCAGTTTACACTCGTCACCATGAGCGAGAAGCGATAGCGGCGCTCCAAGACGGTCTCTATGTCATGAGCGTCCATGGTGAACTCAACCTGAGCATCCCCCATGCTGAACAAATGGTCATGATTACAGCGGTACTTGGCCAGGTGATGATGCCGGCCTAGCAGTACCTGCAGGAGTATGGCCGTATCGTCAGCCAGGTGGGCTTCTTTTCCATTATCGAATTGGAGGTACCAGAAATCGGCGCCTTCGGAAAACAAATCAGCGCAGCGAATTTTGGCGAGATCGGAGGTGGTGCATCCCGTTTCCTGCAATACGCGAAGCATGGCCAGATCTCTCACCCAGTGGTCCAGCCCCCGGCAGGTGGCGCTTATCAGTTCCAGGCCTTCGCCTGAGTACAGCTTTGCATGCGCTGTGAGCTCAGTGGTACGGACAAAGTGGGCGGCTTGACGGTAGAGCTTCTTCATTTGGGAGCGCAAGGGGGCCAGATTTTTGCCGAAGCGATGTTCCTGCCAACGCATGACGGCGGCGATTCTAGAAGCGGCCTGGCGGCTGCTCAGTCGACCCAAGCCCTTCAGTTGACGTTGGATGAGCAAATCGTCGATGTATACAGGCAGATAGTAGTTCCTGGGCTCTGTGGGCTCACCCGGGTAGACACTGATATGTGAAAGATAAAAATACACGTAGGCCTCTAGCGGCAGCAGGCTCTCACTGAGTGATTTGTACTGTGTATGGCGCAACCATAAGTCAAAGTGCTGAAGATAGCGCGCCACTTTGCGCTGCCTGCGCAAGGGGATGGTGCTCAGTAGAAAATCGGTGATTTCCTGACCCAGACTGGGAATGAAATAGATTTTTTGCAGTATTGCCATGGGCTGCTCCGACAGGCAATCATCATGGATGAACCCTACACGGGGACTTCCAATACCACGGTTTCTCCCTGCGCTGATCAAGCGCAGCGCCTTGAACCAGGCCTTCCTTGATCAATCACCGCGCCTGCTTGCGGGCTTGGTGATGCACTCCAGATAGACGCGCAGCCGCCGCTTGGCAAGATCCCCAAAGTTCCTATAAACAACTCATGAGGCAGTCATCCCAAGAAGGCCATCCCGTCCCGCCCTGGTAATTTCATTGAGTACACTGACGCTCGGTAGGGTTCCCTGCGCTGTGCCCGACGACCCTCTACTTGCAGTCTAGCAAACATCTTGACGAGCATTCACTGCAAGAGGTTGCGCTACCTGCAAGCGGCTCGGGAATTTGTCCGTCGACTCGGTAGAACTCTAGCGCGCCTACTTCGTGGAAAGCCGTGCGTCGATCGTATGGCAGCCCGATGCATGGATTGGGTAGCGCTAGGATGTTAAGTCGCTCTGCACAACCAACGACGCCCCCTCATCAGGCTGCGCAGCCGCTACCGACGGATCGGAGAGTAATTGGCTGGCCCGACTGCCAAGCAAAGAACCGGCCTGGAAGTAGCCCATCACCGTGCTCACACTGCGGTGCTCGGTCATCGCCATCACCTCACCGAGCGGCACGCCCTGGCGTCCCGCTTCGGTGACGAAGCCTGAGCGCAGGCTGTGCGCGGCCCAGTCCCCGTCGAGCCCGGCCAATGCGGCGCGGCGTTTGACAATCCGCGCAACCTGGTCGCCGCTCAGGCCACTCGCGCCGACCCGCCCTCCCTTGTACAACCGGCGAAACAGCGGACCGCTGTCGGCGGGAGCGGCGGCCAGCCAAGCGGCGAGGGCCTGCGCTGCAGGACCTCGCAGCGGCTTCTCCCGACGAACGCCACCGGTGTCGGTCTTAGTCGCGCCGAGCGCGTACAGCCAGGTGTCGGCATCCAGTCGACGCACATCGCTGACCTGCAGGCCGACCACTTCCGAGCGACGCCGACCGCCACCGCTCCAGGCCAGCAAGAGAAGGGCGCGGTCACGTATGCCGCGCACGCCGTCGTCACAGGTGGCGAGCAGTGCCTGCAACGGCTCGAGCACGATCGCGGTTTTCTTGCGCACGTTCACGCCCTGGCGTGCCTGCGCCTTGCGTGCCTCGCGCAGCAGCGTTTTTAACGCCGGCGCCTCGGTCGGGCTGCCCCACTCATTGATCCGATGCCATTTGCCCAAGACGGCTAGGCGATGGCTCACCGTGTTGAACGCCAGTGGTCCCAGCTTGCTCTTGACCCGGGCAGCGATCAGTAGGGCGTCGATGCCTGGCGGCAGCAGGTGTGCCCAAGTGCCGTCGGCCAACGGCCGCGCCAGATGATCGAGGACAAACTGCACCGCCACGGCCGCTGGGAGCGGCGCATCGCCCAATGCCTGGCCGTAACGCAATTGCAGCCAGGCCGACCAGTAGGCGAGGGCGCTGCGATAGCTGCGCACGGTATTGGCTGCGGTGCCAGCGGCGATAAACGCCGCCGCAGCTTCCTGGGTGTGGAGCGCTAGGGTTTGCGGGTCTAGGGGCGTTTCGTCGACCAGTGTCAACTGATCTGTAATATTTAATACGTTCAACGTATGATAATTCCAATATTTAAAAAATAATGTCGGATAACATTAAATTATCAGACCTAATATACGCCGAGGTGAGCCATGGCAGTAGGGGTACCGGAAAACGACGTTTTTGCCGCCGCGGACGCAGTGTTGGCCCGCGGTGAGCGGCCGACGGTCGAACGTGTACGCCTGGAACTGGGTCGAGGTAGCCCGGCGCGAGTCGGCGGGCTACTGGATATTTGGTGGGCGCGTTTGGCCGAACGTCTGAATGGCGAAACGCGACTGCCGACATTACCCGGTGAAGTGTCACAAGCCTTTGTTGCCGTGTGGCAACAGGCGATTCACTTAGCGCAAGGTGTGGCCGAACAAGCTTTGGCTCAGCAGCGCGAAGTATTGGAGGCCGAGCGTGAACGACTGGCGACGGTCGAGGATCAAGTGCGACAGGATCTAGCAAAGGGACGCCAACAGGTCACAGAGGCCGTGACCGAGCGTCAGGCGGTCGAATCGCGGTTGGCTGACCTGGATCTGCTGCTGGTACAGCGGCAGACGCAGATCGAGGAGCTGCAGCAGCAGCGTGACGTGTTGTCGCGCGAGCGGCATGATACCCAACAGCAAAACCAGGCACTTCAGCAACATCTCCAGGCGTTACGACAGAAGCATGAACAGGAGCGAACAGCTCAGGACAGTTATCTGCGTGGGGTTGAGGATCGCGCCCATCGCGAGATCGATCGCGCCCGGGAGGAGGGGAAAGCCGCAGTAAACCAGTTAAAGGCCGCCAGCCGAAAGTATGACGACCTGCAACGAAAGCTGGAGTTGGCCCAGAGCGAACTGAGCCAAGCACAGCAGCATGCCGCGGCGCAGCTAGCCCGTGCTGAAACCTTGGAACAGCAGTTGATTCAGATTCGTCAGATTCCCGAGACCAAGCGTAAGCCAAGAGCCCGAAAAAATCCGATATCAATTACAAATAACTAAAAGCACTTCCGTTAATCCAGTGAATATGCTTGGGCTAATCTGTTCTGGTAAACACGAATTAGCTTCCGGACCTATCAGTCAAGGACGATACAAATGCCAAATAACTCGGATTGCAATGTCGCCACTGCCGATGCGCTGACGCTGCTGCTGCTGCACAACCAGCATGCGCTCGGTGCGGCTATCGAAGAGATCACTCATTGGATTTCAGGGGATGGCGCAGACATTGTTGCGGATAACGCCGTCGCTGCTTTGGGGGCACTGGATGCAAACGCAAAAGCGATAACAGAGGCAATCATGAAATTACGGGGGTGCTAGGAATCGTTGAGACTGTCATTAATCGGCTAGAAAGTGGCTATTCTCAGGCGGCCGCTTTCGGCCAAAAGGAGACATTCGCCAATGACCTCAAAACCTTCGAACCGTAGACGCCGGAACGCTAAGCTCAGAGCGTCACCGCAACGAGCCAACTGAAGATCGCAGGATGCTCCACGATTAGGGAACGACTAATGCGGCCCGCGCTCGCCTCTTAACAGCTTACTTCGACTGTGAATACTGAGAGATGGAAGTCTAGAGCTAAGACCCGTCAGCTCCTAAAACGGTACATCATCATCGTAAGCGGGTTCTGGCGGCGGTTCGTTCCATGGAAGTGGTGGTGGTGGTGGTGGTGGTGGTGGTGGTGGTGGTGGTGGTGCCTCAGGCCTTCCGGTTGCCCAGCCACTGAAATCAGCATCGCCGGAATGAGGCGTAGGTGAGGCATCAGCAGCTCGAATGAGTGTTGGCATAGCAATGCTCCCGCCGAAAACAATCGCTGTCTGCCTTGGTAAACCCGCAATACGACGGATTTCCCGTCGATCAGCCCACTCACTGGCCGATTGAATCGCAGCCAAATCCTTTTCAGATGTCAGCCTGAAGGACACCCAATTGTTACACTGCGAGAGAACCGTAGGAGATATCTCTGATGGCCTTTGTGTACTCAACCAAAGCGCAAGGCCAAACTTCCTCCCTTCTTTTGCAAGCCGTTCATATGCAAGTGCGTTTTCACCTGCATCGTCGCCGGAACCGATAGGGCGCAGATAATGGTGTGCCTCCTCTAGAACGAGCAAGGTTGGGATTTTGTTCTCCTGCCCTCTCCGAAAAAGCTCGTAGGCGTAAAGCTCCAAGAGAGAGCCTAGAATGAATGGGGTCAGATCGTGTGATAAATGTCTCAGGTTTATGATATGTACCCGCCATGGCACATCCTGACCGCCAAAGATATGCTCCACTAGGTTGGTGGATTCATGCGCCCAATTGAGCGAAGTCCCAGTACCTACTCCACCATCTACATCGACGACAGAGCGGAACATAGGATCTTCAGCGAACCGATTGATCCTGGTAATGAGTGGCGAAACGTTCGAATAGCTGAAGGCATTTCTCTCCGCCCCATTCCTCTGAGAGGGTTGTATCCCGTGGCTTTCAGCTACTAGTGACGCGAGAGCGGCCATATGAGGCCAAATTGTCGCTGCGCCAGCTTGTCCATTGCGGATCTGCCGAATCCGGCTATCAGCATCAGCGGCTCCTCCCTGACGGCAATCGTCGAATAGGAAAGGCGTTGTGTCATTTGTCAAACCAGCCCCCCTCAGTTGGGGAAACCACCGGACTTGGTGGAGGTGTTCCAGTGCGAATGTTAGCGCTGGCCGCTGTGTTTTTTCGCTAGGAATCAAAAGCCTGTTGAGGCCGTGCCGCCCCAGTGCGTAATACGGAATTTTAAAGGTGTCCGGTCCCGGCCCTCCAACGGTCGTGCATTTCACGGCACCATCTGGAAGCTCTGGAACGTTGAGCGCGGCTTCATACTCGCCATTAATATCGAAGATAACAATCCGCGCACGGGGTAGTTTCACTATTTGCTGGAGCACTGCTGCTGTAAAACAGCTCTTACCTTGGCCCGAACTGCCCAGCACCGCGACATGCCTGGAGATCAAATTTTTGAGCCCCACTTTCAAGCTTCCGCCCCCACGTAAGTCATCACCCAACTTAAGAGGGACATCGTCCTCATCGTCAGAACACAGGATTGCGGCCAGTTCCTCCGTGCTAAGAGGAAAGGCCTCAGCCCCAAGAGGAGGGGTTGCAAGTGAGTCGCTGGTAAAGCGCGCCTTGCCCTCTTTTCTGGACAGCCGTCCGACAACCGCACCTGAAATGTTACGCAGCGGCTCAGTTTGATGGGTGCTAGAACCTATCCCCAGTCGATGGGCTTCGCGAGGCTCGTCGAAGCTAAGTGAGACAACCTTCATTACCAAGGCCCGACTTCCTGCATCCAGCACTAAGAGACTACCGATCTCCGTCACTGACGATATTCCTTGGGCATGCGATGCTAATTGACCTCGGTGCATATCAAGCAAATTGAGGGTGACGTCTGAGCCTTCGATTCTTACCACATACCCGACAGGAAGGCGCCCTCTCATTCCCCCATCCTCGGTGCTGCTGCCTCGCCTTGAAGTTCTCGCGGCTCCCTCAAAGCCTTCTCAAATTTGCGCATGTCCTCGTCGTATATGAGAGGGTCAGGCAGATTCCGCGCGAGCGAATCAATGTAAGCGTGAGCGGAACCACCACCCACCAAGGTGATGCGTGGGTTTTTCAGCGAAAGTAATTTTCGCAATGCTGGAGGCAAGGTTTGATCCGCCGGATCACCGTTAAACCCGGAGGAGTAAATGACCAGTTGAAGCGTGGGATTGAGCAAAGCCGACCTAATCAGCCGATTGATATGTTCATCCCCAAACCCGTAGCCACATAAGATCAAGCAGCTCTGCGGTTTGGACATAAACTCTGCAAACCTTCTAAAAAGCTCACCTAGAACGTAGCCGATGGTGTCCATGTATTTCGCTGCCCTCGGCATAACCATCAGCCCCAAGTCCTCGCCGTCCCGCTCAGCCATGAACGCTTCAATGCGTTGATGGGCAAGCGGCGCAGACACCTCAAATACCTGGCCGCATTCCTGTTTCCAGGTCAATGACCCATGCAGTTTTGCGAGATAAATGTTGTAGACGCCGAATCTGGCTTCGCCCCGGGCTTGGGTGTTTCGGAAGCCAAGGTCGAAGCTCTGTGGGGAAAAGCGCCGGGTATGAGTGCCGAGGAAGCCATTCGAGACTTGAAGGTCAATGGATTCCGCTGCCCACTCGATAGCTAGATCATAATTTGTGGTGAATACCCAAGGTGATGACTGACCCGGTTGGCGAGCGGAAACCAGTTTCTGAAGAATTGTCCGCTGGCTTGCGAGACCATCGTCGTCCGACTCAACGCCGCTGGGTGAGAGCCACCACTGCTGCCGGAGCACGGCAGCGCTGACAACGGTTCTTAAAAGCGCTGCCTTTACCTTCTTCAGGTCGCTGAGGTTTTCCTCCAGATCCCGCTCGCCTGGCGCGTATTCAATCGCATCATCACTGAACATGCCCATTTGCCGAGTCCAGTCGGACAGGGCGATTTCAAGGCTATCGATTAAATGCTCAAAGTTGGGTGTAGCGGGTCTTGGAAGTGTGGTGGCGTCCCCGCGAATGAATCCATGCTCAACCATCCAGGCAGCGTCTTCTGGGCACTCTGTTACAAACCTAGTCCAAAGCGCGATCATCGTAAGGCCACCAGCAGCAACCGATGCGCCGGCGCCTAGAAGGAGGCCGATGTTTTCAAGTCTCAGGAGCGAAGCGAGATGTGCCTCAAGCTCCGTTTCATCCGCTAAATCAGTACCGCCACGAATTGCTGTAAAAGTCATCCTGACCTCCAAAAAAGCACTGATAAAGTCCATGGATGCCCCATACAACGCAAGGCGTGGACGGCTTCATGCAGGCTAGTAAACTGCCATCACGCTGTCCAGGTCGCTATAGAAATTGAAAATCTGTGCTGAGGCCACGATCGACACCCCCGATGTCCCTTTTGGATCGACTTTAGAAGACGTGGAACGTCCGCTTCTGGCCGTAAGCAGCCGTTCAAGGCTGCCCGTTTCTGCGGCGGTAGAGGCCCATCTGTTCGGCGCTACTTTGCTCTCACCGTTCACAGCTGATCTATCTTCGTCGTGTAACTTCTACTCATCAGTTCGCGACGCATCGCCCAACTAGGTGCAGCCGGCACGCTGGCCAATCGAATAACTCCCTCTCCCCATTGGCTGTTGATCTCATCCAACAGCTCCATCACTTTGTCCGCCATAGCAGGCTGCGAATGCGCAAAGAGGTCGCCAGTGAATTCGCCGGGCTGGCGCAGATCCGTCAGCGAAACCTCCGCTTTGCCGTATTTGTAGCCTGGGCGGAAGAGGCGATTGACCGCTTCGGTCGCAGCCTTCGTCATCAGCCGCACGTCGTTGGTTGGGTACGGCAATTCCACCAAGGCGCCATTCGCATATTTCGCTTTCTCGGGCTTGAACATGCCGGTGCGAATGCTCACGCGAATCTTCTTGCACAGCGAGTTTTGCGCTCGGAGCTTTTCCGCTGCGCGTTGGGTGTAGGTGGCGACCGCTACCTTGATCGGCTTGATCTGCGTGAGCCGCATGCCGAACATTCGGCTACAGCAAATCTCCTGCTTCGGTGGGTCTGCTGCCCCCAGTTCCAAGCATGGGGTACCGGCCAGTTCGCGAGCAGTCTTCTCGATCACCACGCTGAATTTCTGGCGAAGCATCCATGGATTGGCTTTCGCTAAGTCCATGGCGGTCTTGATGCACATCGTTCCCAGGTGAGCCTTCATGCGCTTGCCAATGCCCCAGACTTCGCCGACATTGGTGTTGCGCAGCGTCCAGTCCCGTTTGAACGGATCGCAGAGATCGACCACACCTCCGGTGATATTCAGCAGCCTTTTGGCGGTATGGTTTGCGAGCTTCGCCAGCGTCTTGGTGCCGGCAATGCCCACCCCGACTGGAATGCCTGTGCGCTTGAGAAGGGTGGAGCGCATGTGCCTGCCGAACGCGGACAGATCTCCAGGCATGCCCGTCAAATCAGCAAATGCTTCATCAATGCTGTAGACCTCAAGTGCCGGCACCATCGATTCGATGATCGTCATGACGCGCTCGCTCATGTCACCGTACAGAGCGTAATTGCTGCTGAATGCCACCACTCCATGCCGGCGTAGATGGTCTTTGATCTGGAAGTACGGCTGGCCCATCTTCACGAAAGGCTTGGCGTCGTAGCTACGCGCGATCACACAGCCGTCGTTGTTGGACAGCACCACAACAGGTATCTTGGCGAGGTCCGGTCTAAAGACTCGCTCGCAGCTCGCGTAAAACGAGTTGCAGTCGATCAGGACGAAGACAGGCTCACGTGTTGTCATGATCGCGCACGCTGTATTTCACCACCACCCAGATCACAAGCTCATCGCCTTCCATGACATGTCTAGCCGGATATTTCGGGTTTTCCGATAGGAGAATCACGGCGTTCTCGCGCAGAAGCAGACGCTTGCAGAATGGTTCCGAATTCAACGCGGCGATAACGATATCGCCACTGACCGCTTCGATGCTTCGATCGACGATCACCATATCCCCGGAATAGATGCCCGCGCCCTGCATGCTATCCCCATCAATCCTCACCAGATACACGTGCGGCGCCCTGATATCGAACAGCTCATCCAGGGAAATGTGCTTTTCGATGTGGTCAGCCGCAGGGGAAGGGAAGCCCGCCGGTACCTTGGATGAATAAAGGGGCAGCTGCTTACCGCCAGTAGCGAGTGGGCCGAGGAGGGTGATGCTCATGATGCAAGCCTTAGGAGGTTAACTGTACATGCATACAGTTAATGATTTGGTTCGCTTGCGGTCAATCTCATAGGCACGACATTTCGACGGGTGACAGCATGTGCGGACGCTACTCGATCTACGAATCGATGGATCACTACCTCAAGGAGCTTGCGCCAAAGCAGCTAGTTATCAATGGCTATGACCTTCGGCCCATTGAGCGATACAACGTCGCGCCGTCGACGCGGGTCGAAATCATCCGGCCGGTTCGAGAGGGCTTGAGCATTGATAAGGTCAGATGGGGATGGGCGCCATTCTGGGCGAAGGGTAAGCGTCCTGATCCAATAAACGCGAGAGTCGAGACCGTCATCACCGGCAAATTTTTCAATCGGCTCTGGCCAAACGGACGCGTGCTTGCTCCGGCGAATGGCTGGTTCGAATGGGTAAAGGAAGAGGATCCGAAGAAAAAGCAGCCGTATTTCATTACTCTGAAAGAGCAAATTCCCATGTTCTTCGCGGGGTTGGCCGAGGTGCACGAAGGTACGGAGCCGGATGACCGCGACGGCTTTGTCATCATCACCGCTGCGAGTGATGAAGGCATGGTCGATATCCACGATCGCAAGCCCTTAGTCTTATCGCCGGAGCATGCGCGTGAATGGATTGACCCGGATACCTCACCTGAGCGAGCTCGCGAACTAGCGATGGAGCAATGCAGGCCCGCTACAGGTTTTCATTGGTACAAGGTCAGCAAGGAGGTGGGAAACGTTCGTAATCAGGGCTCACATTTGATTCAGCCGCTTTCACTGGCGTCAGACCTCGACGACTGATTAGCCCGTGACATGACCGCAATTCAGTTGTCCAATGACGAACGTAGTGTGAAAGTTCAAGCTTGTTGATTGTATTTATAGAGTGCAACACCACTGTGCAGCGCTGGACTTGCAAAGAACAGGAGGCGCTCCCATGCCTATGACTACCGACGCGGCGCTCATACATCTCGGACAAAGTCTCGCTGGCTTGCGAAGAGCTTCAAGCCGAAGCAATTTTGACAAACGTCATGCTTATCTCCTCGGCTATTGCGAGGCACTATTGATTATCGGCGTAATCGACAGATATCAATGGCGAGCTTTTCTGGACGAAATTGACGATCAGTGCCGAGCTAGGAACGGGGCGGTTGCACCCACAACCTCAATGCCAGGATGGTCTGCAAAAGACTATCTGTAGCCCCCTACATGCTCCATACGCGTGAACCAAAAGCGAAGCTGGTTCGCTTGCATCAACCATCGTGTCTATATCGACTCATGACGAGGCTAAAGCGCGAAGTCTCATAGATGCAGCTGGTAAGCGTAAGAGGATTCTCTGGAATCGATCCTATTCGTGACCTGTAGTGCTTAGCTAGCTACACTGCGTGCTGCGCCTGAAATTCTTTTGGCCGTCCGGAGCGTCATGCATGTCCGCCCAACATCGCAATAATGTGAACGTGCTCGGTAATGGCCCGGCAACTCTCGTTTTTTCCCACGGATTTGGTTGCGACCAAAGCATGTGGTGTTACCTCGTCGACCATTTTACGAATCGATTCAGGGTCGTTCTTTATGAT
The DNA here is from genome assembly GCF_051132085.1 of Pseudomonas sp. R1-15. Lineage (NCBI taxonomy): Bacteria > Pseudomonadati > Pseudomonadota > Gammaproteobacteria > Pseudomonadales > Pseudomonadaceae > Pseudomonas > Pseudomonas sp. R1-15. The sequence continues at coordinate 3,006,789 of NZ_CP071660.1, forward strand.
CTTGTCGGCGCGGGACAGTCTGATCTCACGGCTTATGATTCGGAAAAGTACAGTTCGTTAGACGGTTATGCGCAAGATCTGGCTGAAGTCATCAACGAGTTCGCCAGTGGCCCAGTCATAGCGGTCGGTCACTCCGTCAGTGCCATGATCGGCGTATTGGCAGATAGGGCTCACAGCGACCGCATCGACGCTCACGTGATGATTGGCCCGTCCCCTTGCTATGTCGACTCCGGGGATTATGTCGGGGGATTTAAGCTTGAGGACATCCACTCATTGCTGGATACCCTCGACAGCAATTATCTCGGCTGGTCGAGCACCATGGCACCCGTCATCATGGGCGCTCCTGGCCAACCGGCTCTTGGTGAGAAGCTGACGAACAGCTTTTGCCGTACTGATCCGGAGATCGCGAAGCAATTTGCCCGAGTGACGTTCATGTCGGATAACCGGGATGACGTAGTCGGTTTAGAAACTCCGACGCTGATATTGCAATCCACGGATGACATCATCGCCCCGGTCGCCGTAGGTGAGTACCTGCATCAGATCCTGCCCAATAGCACCCTCTGTCTAGTTTCCAATGTTGGTCATTGTCCGCATATGAGTGTGCCCAGTGCATGCTCTGAAGCGATGGACAGCTTCCTTTCGCCCTGGACGGAAGGCGGCGATGGCCGGTGAACCGTCCCTAATTCCCGATTCGCAGTCGCTTTTCGACAACGCGCCTTGCGGCTTGGTCGTTACTCGGGAAGACGGCAGCATCCTGAGCGCCAATAAAACTTTCTGTACCTGGATCGGTTGGGAGAAAACCGACCTGGAGCGCCGGCGCTTTCAAGATCTCCTCACGATGGGCGGACGAATTTTCCACCAAACACATTGGGCGCCACTGATACAGATGCAGGGCTCGGTGGCCGAGGTAAAGTTGGATGTGGTTCACCGCGACAAAACCTTAATTTCAATGCTGCTCAATGGTATTCGTCAGCAGCATGATTCCGGCGTTATTTATCAACTGGCGTTGTTCTGTACCACCGACCGGGATCACTACGAACGTGAGCTATTGAAAGCCAAGCAACTCGCTGAAGAGCTTCTCGCGAATAAAGTGGCCGCTGATGCAGCGTTGTCGCAGGCGCAGACGAAGCTAAACAAAGCTTATGAAAAAGCTCAGCGTCGCGCGTTATTCGCGGAGCAAATGGTTGCGATCGTTAGCCATGACCTGAAGAACCCATTGACGGCAATCAAAATGGCGGCAGAGATTCTCGGTCGGAAAATGCCTGACGGGAAGGAAAAGCTCATGCTGAACCACATCAGCAACTCCACGGATCGGGCGCATCGAATGATAACTGACCTTTTGGATTTTGCTTTAGCTAGAGTCGGACGAGGTATATCTGTCTCGCGTTCAGCCATTGACCTACATTCGGTAGTAGCTAAGAGCGTCGCAGAGCTACGAGTTGCCTTTCCAGATGTCGATCTTCAGCACCAAACGGTTGGGCGGGGAAATGTCGAACTCGACGCTGACCGTATACAACAGATCATCGGTAACCTAGTCGCCAACAGTGCGGCGTACGGCGACCAGAAAAAACCGATTACTGTCATCTCCAGCCTTGATGTTAACCGTGCAAGCATTTCGGTTCACAACTTCGGCGCGGCGATTCCTGAGTCCGCTCGATCCAAGCTTTTCGAACCGATGACCCGTGGTTCAGACCAGGATAGTCAGAACCGTAGCGTGGGGCTTGGCCTCTTCATAGTCCGGGAAATTGCTATTGCACATGGAGGCGATATCGCTGTGCACTCGACTGCCGACGAGGGCACAACGTTTACGATTAATTTTCCCGAGATATCGTCTTTTTCTGGCGGGGAGGGATAGGGCGAATCCTTGTGCATTAGCTGAATGTCGATCACCGCAAATGAAACGCGGCTAGCACTGCCAGCACTTGCCTGTGAGCCACGAAAGTTTTCGTCGTGCGTCGGTGTTTGGCGTTCAGCGCGTCCGTGCTGCTGACATGGTATGCATGCGTTCACGGGGCGCACTGAGGCCGCGGCGACGAACAGGCAAGGTGAGGGGGGAGAAATCTCTGAAAGAACGCTGTAGAAAAAAGGCGATGTTGTTTTCACAACTTCGCCCATGTCACCAGGTCGTGCGTTACTTTGATTCCATGGTTGCCGCTTGATTACCACCTTGCTCGGCGATCTTCGACAGTTTGTCGTCCGTAGCTTTCTCTTCGGCAAGTGTTGCGCTGAGGAGCTTGGCAGCATCAGTTAAGTTCAAGTGCTTCGCCATAGCGATCAACGTGCCGTAACTGGCGATCTCGTAGTGCTCGACCTTTTGCGCGGCGCCAATAAGTCCCGCATCGAGAACGGCACCTTTCTCGATTTCCTCCAAAAGCTCTTTCGATTCTTCGACCAGTCCCTCCATCGCTACGCACTTCATGCGCTTGAGCTTTAAGCCAGTCAATTCGACGAGCTGGTCAATCCGCTCAATCTGTCCTTGGGTTTCCTCCAGGTGCGCATTGAAGGCTTCAGCCAAGAGAGGATTGGTCGCCGCGCGTGCCATGCGCGGGAGGGCGCGAGTGATCTGTTTCTCAGCGCTATAAATATCGGAAAGTTCGTGGATAAACAGGTCTTCAACAGTTTTTCTAGCCATCTTATTTCTCCTCTCCACTGTATAAGTCTCGGTGTCGAGACGCGTCATTTGCATGTCCACGCATGTGGGCTGCATGAAGAAATGACCAGTCGGTGGAATCAGGCGTTCAAATTTTGTTAGTGCTGAAGGAAGGCCGTGCGGGAAACTCGAAACCGACAGACGGTTAAAATGTAATAAAGTATTTCTGGCTTCTATGCGGTCAACAGACTGTGTTCATCCAGAGTGTGTGTTATGAGATTTTCCCTTTTCTGCCAATCGCTATCCAATTGGGCTGGCAGCCCGAAGACGTTTTTGAGCGCAATTTTGTTGATCATCGCCTGGGCGGCGACCGGCCCATACTTCCACTACAACGATACATGGCAGCTCATCATCAATACGTCGACCACAATCATTACTTTCCTGATGGTGTTCCTGATTCAGAACACCCAGAACCGTGACAACGACATCCTGCATCTGAAGATTGATGAGCTTATACGAGCTACTCACGATGCGCAGAATGCCACGCTCGGTTTGGAGCAAATGGGATCGAGTGAACTCAGAAAACTTCGTGAGCAATACCGCACGTTAGGTGAATCGGGCCAGATTAAGGTTGATTCTGCACGCAGTGATGATCATCGCTAGATTATCCATCTATAAATCTGAGATATTATTTCATAAAGACCTTCACCAACCGTCCAAAGAGAATGTCCATGTCCAAGCTCGCAGAATACCGCCAATTAGAAAGACATCTCGCAGAACAACTCAAGGCGTTGGAAGCGCTAAAAGGTGACGCTGATCTTAAAAAAGAAATTGAGTTTGAGAATAAGCTGCGTGATCTCCTTGCGAAATACGGTTACAGCCTGAAAGACGTAATCAACGTGCTTGACCCACGAGCTGGTCGTCGCGAACCCGCTGTCCAATCAAACTTTGGGCGGCGCAAGCCCCGCCAAGTCAAGACCTATAAAAATCCGCACACTGGTGAAGTAATCGAAACCAAGGGCGGTAACCATCGTGGCCTCAAAGACTGGAAAGCGGAGCACGGTTCTGAAACCGTTGAGTCATGGCTAACCAAATAATTATGCGTTGAGATAAGAGAGCCCTACGGGGCTCTTTTTTACGTCGGGCGCGGAGTCGCAGCGTTGCGCGTGCTGTAAGGGCGACCGACATTGCGGGACGCGTCACCGACAGCGTGGACTGTTGAGGGCAGTTGACCAAATGCTGTGGTTGCACCGAGGGCAGTCTGCTCGTTGAGCCTCCACCATGTGCTGGGGGAAACCGCAATTTACGCAGCAATACGAACCCGATGCAGGCGCAGTTTCAAACTCGGCACGATGCTCTAATGGCAGGACGGACAGCCCAGGGCGCAGATCTTTCTGTTCGAAAAAATAAAGGCTGACGTCGCCGTCGGTCTCAACGAGCCCAAGCCTTACTTGTCCGAGATGTTCAACCCCTTGCTGTCGTAACTCCATCAGCAATTCGTTAGATGAGATGTTCAACGTTTCTAAAGACTTGAGCTCGTAGAGACCGTCACGAATGACCGTTACCGGAAGCCCATCCATCCAGGCTTCGAACTTCTTGCTCTTCGTCATCACCAGAACGGTAAGCCGGTACAGAAGCAGGAGCGTGAGAAAGACCACTGCAACCGGCAATAGCGGAACGTCATGGTAGAAAGACACGTCTCCTGCCGCTGAGCCCAATGTCAGAATCACGACCAGCTCAAAAAGTGAAAGCTGTCTGATCCCTCGTCGACCGCTGGATTTCAAAAAAAGAAACACTGCGAGGAACGCGAAAGTGGCCCTGAAACCTACCTCCAGCAAAAACGTTAAGGGAAATTCGTCTATCAGCATCCGCTGGATATCGAAAGGCGACATCGTGACCTCGATTGTATTTTCAGAGTGGACTACGGATCGAATCAGCGTTGGTTTCAAAAGCTGATGTCGGAATATTCAGCGGATAATCGGACTTTGCGGGCTGTTACGACATGAAGCGGATTCATCAATAGCCCGCGCCATACCACGCACTGCTACGTTGAGCTGGCTCGCCAGGTGACATCGGTAATGCCAAATCTTTCGGCTTGAGGTTTGGACACCATCTTCAGCGGCGGGCGACCAGGTCTGGGAATGGGTGCTACACCCGCATCGCAACTAGCCCAGTGCCAGGCATCAGCGTTTTGCATCGATTTGCTACGGATGATGAAGGACTTGGGCACACCGTGAAGCTTGTAATTGATGACGAATAGGTTGTTTTCCATGACTTACTCCGTCTGCTCTGATCTAACGGAGTCATCGATCGCGGAAAAATTCAAAAAATTCAGGGACTTCACCCCTTGTATTGATTCAGGGCAGTGGAGATCCAGCTTCATCCGCTGAGCACCAACCAAATCCGGCATGGCCTCACGATTTCGAAGCCAGGCTTAGCGTTTACTTATGGGGTTTCCGGGCTGCATAAGCTCCGCCACTGCCACAACCATCTCATCCAGCGACCAAGGCTTGTGCAGGTAAATAGTTTGAGCTGGCACTTCGGTGCTCTCGATCAGATAACCCGAGGTAAGTATCGCAGCGATGTGAGGCCATCTGCCTTTGACCATCTGTATGAACTCGATGCCTTGGACTTGGCCGGGGACGCCGTGATCGGCGATCACAAGGACGCATTCACCATGTGCTTCGAGCAGGTAGGTCAACGCATCATCCGCTGTCGCGAACGGGACAGTCTTCGCACCAATCTCATCCATGATATCGGTCATGAGCGACTGCAGAGTTGGGTCGTCCTCAATGACGATGACCTCGCCGCGAATCGGCAGCAATCCTTCCCAATTTACGTTCAAACAATCCTCCTCTAAACAGAGAGCCCGACCGACCAAACAAACGGAACGGTGCATGAGTGTAAGCGAAAATGCCGCGTGTGCCGTGAAAACGCGTGGAGCTCCCGGGACGCTCGACGCAGGTCAAGTCCCCACAGATGTCCTCGCAGCGTATTGAAGAGCGTGTGGCGCCTCGCGTTCTGATCTCCTGCGCTAGCATGGAATTCATCTCCAGTTGTGCGCTTGAGGCTATGAATGCTGCGTAGCAATCCCTTGATCTAGATCAAACATTGCTCAATTTTTCGAACCTTCCTTCAGAGGTATCTATCGAAACTAGGAACAGGGTAAGCGCATCACCGGGGAAGATCGGCAAGCACTTATCGCGAATTAGTTGAGGCAGATGAGTCAAATTCGAGCGTGCGACAGCTAGCAACCAGGATCGATCCATGCAGCAAGAAAACCACAACCACCCAGTTATAGTCATCGGAACGTCCAGCGGCGGACTCGCTGCACTGCGTGAGTTTCTTGCCGAGCTTCCGTCTGATTTTAATGCGGCTGTCTTCGTCACGATGCACATCGGAGACCAACCTAGTGCTCTCCCTAGCCTTCTAACCCAGTCGAGCCAATTGCCCGTCGGCTTCGCTTTGAGCCAAGAGCAGGTAGTGACGGGTCGTGTATACATAGCCCCTCCCGATAAGCATCTCCTTGTCAAAAAAGGAGCTATTCAGATCACTCGAAGCGCCAAGGAAAACCACTCGCGGCCCGCGATTGATCCAATGTTTAGATCGGCTGCCATCAGCTACGGAAGCAGTGTCATAGGGGTGTTGATGACCGGCGAGCTTGATGACGGTGTAGTTGGGCTTCAGGCGATAAAAGCCTATGGCGGACTGGCCTTCGTACAAGATCCTGAGACTGCTGAAGCGCCCTCAATGCCAACGAACGCTCTCCGGCATGTGACCGTGGACGGATGCTTGCCGCTCACCGAGTTGAGTAAGAGGCTCGTACAGGTCATCAATCAGCGTACAGCGGAGGCGACAGCGGCTTCTGAGTCAAAACGTATCGAGCCATTCGCAACGGAGAATGATCTGGCTGAGGACTTCAGTAAGGGAGGTACCTCCGCGCTGGATGAGATCGGCCGAGTCGCAGGCATCTCCTGTCCTGAGTGCGGAGGCGCTCTGTGGGAGGTACACGCGTCATCGCCCCGGTTTCGCTGCCATACCGGTCATGCCTATACCGCCGCCGCATTATTTCATGCGCAGGATGAAACGATTGAGGAAGCACTCTGGGTGGCCATTAGAGCGTTGCATGAAAAACAGTTGCTCCTTGGTCGGCTCGTTCAGAGCAGCAGAGATGGCGGGCGCTTGGGCGCGTTACGAGAATACGAACTTGCAAGTGAGGGACTCGAAGGCCACAAGGCAACTCTTCGAGAATTGGTTTCATCCTTACGTCCCGGTTGAACCCGCGCCGACTCGGGTTCTTTTATTGTGGCGCCCAGTAACGTGTACGGCTCCGGTGAAGATGTTCGAAAGTTAGTTTGAAGCATCTATCAGGCTGTCTATTGCCGAAAAAATCGAGTTTTTACAGCTCATCTAGACTGCTGAACGGATGACAGAGGAGGTATCCATGCCGAGCCGAATGATGACAGTTAAAGACTTGCAGGTGAATGTCTCAACCGCCGGCCAAGGCCCACCCTTACTCCTACTCAACGGTTTGGGAGGTTTGATTAAAACCTTCGATGCTTTGCGCGACGAACTAAGCGACTACACGACGATCACGCTGGACGTGCCTGGTGTCGGCAAATCGCAGATGCCTCGCTGGCCGATGCGTTTGCCAAGCCATGCCGATCTGATCGCCGAAATGCTAAAGCAACTGGGCATCGACCATATTGATGTATTCGGCGTGAGCTGGGGCGGTGCATTGGCGCAAGAGTTGGCTCTTCGTCATCCCACCATGGTACGAAGGCTTATCTTGGCGGCGACCTCTGCGGGCCCGGTGCTACTGGTAAAGCCCGCCGACATCCTGGAATTTTTTAGAGGGAGCGCAGGCGGCAAACAGCCCGAACGAGATGGTTCAGCCAGTTCGACACAGGCGCTGCTGCGTTTCGGTGTTGTAAAGCGAATGCTAACCGTACGCCTGCGAACCTATCATCACCAGCTAGCCGCTTTGGTAGGCTGGACAAGTCTGCTGCGGTTATTCCGTCTGCGCTCGCGCACGCTTATTCTGATCGGCGACCGTGACACCGTGGTACAACCTTACAACGCGCACATCCTGAAATGCTCAATTCCACGATCCGAACTCCGCGTGCTTAAGGGCGAGGGGCATTTCTTCGTAGTGACCAGTGCCGGGCGAACTGCTGCCTTGATACGTGAATTTCTTTGTAGGCAGCAGAACGGCGAAGGCCCAGTGCCCGAGATCTCAAACCGCGCCAGAAAGCCACGCTTACAGCGAACCAGGACTGTTTGAGCTTTGCCATGCTAAAGCTCTTACTGCTGTGTAGCGGCTAGTCCCATGCTTCGGGCGTTGCGCCCACGTCCCGAGGAAACTCAAGAGGATTTTCGTAAGCATCCAGAATGCCGCCAATCCGTTCAAACTCTTCGCTTCTCCTATGGTCAACCTGACAGGTATTGATCGTCATGTCAGAGGTGAGCCAATGGATAACTATCACATCAAAAAAACGGAAAAACTTTGGGAGCTCGTCAAAGAGGGCGCGCAACGTGCCTCCAAGACCGCATCTACCAAAGCAGAAATCACCGAGATAGCGAGCGAATTTCTTCAGGGCAAGACAGCCTCTCTCAAAATCCACAAAGAGGACGGCACGATCCAAGAGGAGCGTACATTTCCTCGTTCAGCAGATCCTAGAAAAACGAAAGGGTAAACAGACCACCTGCCCAGGGAGGTGCGGTGCCCATTGCGCCGCAATGCTGTGAATGCGGCCGACCGGAGGTCTCGCCGCATTTCAAGTGAACTTAATTTCTAACTCAGGTGCAGATCATGGTGATCGCATGTCTAGGATGGGGATCGTTGATCTGGAAACCAGGCGCCTTACCGCTTGCGAGCGAGTGGTTTATGGACGGCCCCGTGTTGCCCATCGAGTTCGCGCGGGTCAGTGATAACGGCGATCTTACGACAGCCATCTGCGCAAACGCACCTGGGTGCAAAGTGCTTTGGACGGTATTGGATCTGGACAACCTTGATGAGGCACGCGAGGCTCTTATAATTCGGGAGGGGGTTCCTCAAGACCGGGAGGATGGCATCGGTAGTTTCGTGGTCGGTACGAACGCAGCGGGAATCATCGCTGAATGGGCGATCGCCCGCCGATTGGACGCGGTAGTTTGGACAGGACTGCCACCAAGATTCGGAGGCGTTGAGGGGCTCGTCCCCGCAGCCGAGGACGCTATTGGCTATCTCGCCGGCTTAAGCGGAGAAACACTTGAGAACGCGCGCGACTACATCAAACAAGTGCCGCCGCAGATCGATACGCCTTACCGGCGAGAAATCATTTCAAGGTTAGGGTGGCAGTGACCTGTGCTGAAAGCCCGGAACGATTCACGCCATCATGCCCATTCGTGGGTCTGAGGTACCCAAGACGGTGATCCTCCTACGATGAAGAAAGTGGGGGTCGCTGCGATTCGCAATCTTCAATCGATAGGTTTATGAAGCATCTAGGTGTGTAGGTGGGAATCTGCGGTGGGGTATGTGAAGAAATAACGCCTGTCTGCGCAGATTTTCAGAGATCCGAAGCTGCGGGTGAACGCTTTAATTTCCACGCCGGTATAAAAATTGCTCGTTTGAGCCCACCGCTAATTTGAAGACGTATATATGACGCTCTCCTTACCGATCTACGCAAGGCTGACACCTAAAGCGCTGTCCCTTTCGCTGATAGGTTTCGTTCTTCTAGTTTGTTTATCGTTGATCCTTGCTACTGCTTGGCAGATTGTGCAGTCGTCCGGTGAGCGAGTAGACGCGGCCAAAATAACTGTTTCGAACATTGTACTTGCCGCTGAACAGCAGGCCCGTGACACGATGCTGCAGGCCGACAATACCTTGCGGGATCTTGCTGAGCGTGTGGCGCACGATGGAAGCGGCCCTGATCAACAGGAGCGGTTGGCGAAGCTGATGGCCCGCCAAGTTAACGACATTGAAGGCGTTCAGGGCCTATTCATCTTCGATGCTCAAGGCAATTGGATGGCCAATTCGTTTTCCGAAGGTTTGCAAACCAAAAACAACGGCGACAGAGCTTACTTTCGATATCACCGTGAGCACGATGACCAGTCCATCCACGTTGGCTCGATAGTGGAAAGTCGAACGACAGGGGATATGGTGATCCCTATAAGTCGGCGTATCCAAACAGCCGATGGAGCTTTTGCAGGGGTTGCGTTAGCCACGGTTCCGGTTTTATATTTTCAAAGCTTTTTCAAACGTATGGCCGTGGACGACGAAGGGGTAATTTTCCTAGCACTCGATAACGGCGAACTCCTCGCGCGACGCCCGACCGTCGCAGCATTGATGACAACTAATCTTTCCAAAGGCGAAATTTTTAGCAGGTATCTACCTGAGAGCGATAGCGGGACTGCAGTCATTAAATCTATCGTGGATGGTATCGAGCGGATCTACGCCTATCGTCGTCTGGCTGGGCTGCCCATCGTCGCAGCAGCTGGCGTGTCGTACGAGCATGTATTTGCCCCTTGGTGGTCATATGTTTACCAATCGGTTGCACTGGTAGGTTCCATCATACTGGCGTTGGCAGTTTTAGGTAGCTTGCTTTATCGGCAGATCCAACAGCTGCTAGTTGCAGAGTACGAGCTAAAAATAATCCGAAAGGAGTTAGAAGTGATAGCCCATACAGATGGTCTTACTTCTCTAGCAAATAGGAGAAGCTTTGACTTGGCTATGGATAAAGAATGGAAGCGTGCCACGAGAAATCAGACAAGCATATCCGTAATCCTTTTGGATATAGATTTGTTCAAACAATATAATGACCGTTACGGCCATCTAAGCGGCGACGATTGTCTTGTACACGTAGCGAACCTTATTGCAGCCAACGTCAACAGACCGGGTGATATCGCTGCTCGCTACGGTGGGGAGGAGTTCGTAGTTTTGCTTCCGGACACTGAACTGGCAGGTGCGGTCATGGTTGCAGAAAATATTAGGCTTTCCCTATCGAATGCAAATCTTCAACATTCAGCGAGCCCCTTCGAAATAGTCACCATAAGCTCAGGTGTAGTCTCGACCTCTAGAACAGGAGAGGAGAGTCCAAAAGAGTTTCTGATCAAAGCTGACCGTTTGCTGTACGCGGCGAAATCTAAAGGGCGGAATCGGGTAGAGGCTTAGTTTCGTGATTTGAGCGTGCATTGGTCACATCCGGCTTGGGCGGGCACGCCTGCCTACATGGATTTTAAAACGATGCTTACAATATCGGAAAACATCATCAGCGTGCCGGCTAAGAAGATTGCGCTACCGAATAAAAATGTAGGTCTATGTGCATTTACGACCCTGATGTTAAATCCCGAATTCTTCGTAAATCTCATTGTAGTTTCCTCTTGCGGGAGCTAATCAGCCCCATCCGATACGGTATTCTTGCCGCCGTAAGACCGCGAACCTATATTGTCAACGTAGGTACGGTCTCGTTAATTCCTGTGCACTGGGTTCGGGGTAGCCCTCGCTCGCAAGGTTGTTTGGAATTAGCTTCCCCATACCGAACGCATTTACTGCCATGTTCACCCTTAAACCTCGACAGGCCTGCCGACAGTCATGTTCAAAGCCAGCAGAAGCTGCCTCCATCAAATGCTGGAAAGGGTCAGTAGTCAGCGAGGATACTTTGTAGTTTTTCATTACGGTCATCCGAGTTTGTGGCGGCCTCGGCATGAGGCCGCCTTATTATTTTCAGACGTCTTTGCCTTGGACATAACCGGAGCCTAGGTCAGCACCGGTAACCGGTTCGCTGAGCGAATCTGAGGCCGTGCGTGTCTTCATCGCCTCCAACACATCTACATCCTCGGCAGGAAGGTTGACCGACGCCAGGCCATCGCCGCCGTCTACCGCCGGTTCGGGATTTTCCACGTACTCCCAAGCATCACCCTCGTTCCACGGGCCTCGTACGTTCGGCTGGCCCGACATACTGAAATACTTGTTGGTGAACTCTGGCATACCCGGAAGTTTGCCCTGCGGGAAGTTCGGTTGGATCGCATGCAAAGCTTTCTCGAACGACTTTTGGTGTGCGATTTCCCGCGTCATTAAGAAACCAAGCGCCTCCTTTACACCTGGATCATCAGTAATGTTGATCAAGCGTTCGTAGAGGATTTTTGCCCTTGCTTCCGCCGCAATGTTCGAGCGGAAGTCGGCTGTAGGTTCGGTGATCGAGTCAACATACGCCGCCGTCCAAGGCACACCTGCCGAATTGACGAGAGGTGCGCCTGCGCCGTAAAGCAGACTTGTGATGTGCGAGTCATTACCGGCGCCATTTAGGGCTCGGTATAGCTCTCCTTCCTCTTGGACGCCCTCGGCGAGCTGACCCTTCGCACCTTTGTTGAGCATCACAATAATGGAGCCGACAACCTCCAAGTGGCTCAATTCTTCGGTGGCAATATCCAGCAGAAGATCTTTTCGCCCTGGATCTTCCTCTGCTAACGCTTGAGTAAAATAACGTGCTGCCGCTGCCAATTCGCCGTTGGCGCCACCGAATTGTTCGAGTAGCAGATTCGCAAGACCTGGATTTGGCTCGGCAACGCGAACGGTGTACTGAAGTCGCTTGTTATGAATAAACATTCAGATTTCCTCATGCTTAGCTTTCGCGCGATCACCAATGCTGGCGTTGGCGCATGCATAATTTGTGAGGAGGGGAATAAACAAAAATTTCCTGCTCTAGATTTCTGACCGGACGGACGGCAGCGCGGTATAAGTTCAAAAAAAAGACGGAGCAAGGAGCGTGGTGTGCGTGTTCTAGGGTGAAAGGAGCGCTTGTGGCGATAACACGAGTCGCTAATAGTGCCGCCGACTCAGCGATGGAAATTATCTTCCACTTCGTACCCGTTTATCCCAGAGACGTGCATTGAACTTTGCTGTGCGCGACATTTTCCATTGTTTGAGGTGACAAGCATCCAGCTCCGCGCGCCGAAGCTGACTATCACACCTGAACTAAGGAATGAACGTGACTGCTACCACTCATAAAACTTCTCTGCGCCGGGCCATCACTTTTCCGATGCTGTTTCTGTTTATTCTTGGCGATGTACTCGGCGCCGGCGTTTATGCACTTGCCGGCACGATCGCGGGAGAGGTGGGCGGCGCAATATGGGTGCCGCTGCTGATTGCACTATTCTTCGCCATGTTGACGGCGGGTTCCTACGCAGAGCTGGTATCGAAGTATCCCCACGCCGGCGCGGCTTCGGTTTTTGCTGAAAAGGCGTTCAAGTCACCGCTTGTTTCCTTCCTCGTAGGTTTTTGCATGCTGGCTGCCGCGATGACCAGCGCTGCAGGGTTGTCGCTGGCATTTGCAGGGGATTACCTCAACGCCTTCGTTGACGTATCGCCGCAAATTGCAGCTCTGGTGTTTCTCTTGGCTATTGGCCTGCTCAATGCGCAGGGGATCAAGGAGTCGCTTGGCGCGAATCTGGTGATGACCGTGATTGAGCTATCCGGGCTAATTTTGGTGATCGTGGCGGCCATCTGGTATTTCCGCACAGGCGAGGCGGATCTGGGGCGAACGCTTACGTTCAAACCTGGCGTCAGTCCCATGCTTGCCGTGCTGGGGGCGGCATTGCTGGCTTTCTATTCCTTCGTTGGCTTCGAAACCTCGGCCAATCTGGCCGAGGAAATTAAGGATGTGCGGAAGGTCTACCCCCGCGCTTTGTTCGCGGCTTTGCTTACCGCTGGCGTGGTTTACATGGCGGTGGGTGTGGCTGCCTCGTCGGTTCTGCCTACCGAGAAGTTGGTCGCCACGTCGGCGCCGTTACTGGAAGTTGTCCGCGCATCGACTCTCGAAATTCCGCCGACACTGTTCTCCTTCATTGCGCTGATCGCTGTCGCCAACGGTGCGCTGTTAACCATGATCATGGCCAGTCGTTTGACATATGGCATGGCAAACCTCGGACTGTTGCCAGGCATTTTGGGTGCGGTTCTGCCGAAACGACAAACCCCATGGGCGGCGATTATCGCAACCACCGTGGTGGCAATTGCCCTGACGTTAACTGGTACCTTGGCAACGCTGGCGCAAACGGTCGTATTGCTCTTGCTGTTCGTTTTTCTCAGCACAAACGTCGCGGTGTTGGTATTGCGTCGCGACCTAGTCGACGAGCGTCACTTCCGAGTCCCTACATTTGTCCCGGTGCTAGCCATCGCGTCGTGTCTCGTGCTGCTGAGCCAGCAGAGTTGGGAAACGTGGACGCGGGCAGGTGTATTGATCATCGTAGGGATGCTGCTGCACGGATGTTCTCGTCTCAACCTGTCGCCCATGAACAAGCCTGGCTAGCGCACCGCACCCGCCACGCTGGGCTTACTGGTAGCTGAGAGCTTCAGAAACCGTTTGTCTGACGCGCGACCGCCAAGTCGAAATAAATGAAACGGCTCCCATTTCCATGCTTTCCAATATATATGCCTGCCACGGCATTGCAGGCTGCTCATGTAAATTCTCCTTTTGCCCGCACATTGTGCGGGCTTTTTAACTCTTCCGCGCGAGTGAGTTCTCGTTTGCGGAATTGTTGGAAGGCAAGGTGCGCGATGAGGCCCGCAACTGAACTCAACGAATCAGCGAATAAGTGTATCCACCCGTATATTCGTAAGGGGTATTACCTCGGGATACCAAGTGACGTTTATGCGTGCGTGATTTGTGGTGAGCAACGCCCTGCAAACAGCTGGGATGAGTTTGAGCGACGCCGTACGCCGCCTAGTGGCCTGCTCAATAAGAAATAGCCGTTCGCTAATATTCTATACGCCGTAACGCTTGTTTCCGCCTGAGGTGATGCAATATCTACCACCTCTGGGGCCTATGCAAACGTTCCCGGACGAGCAGGGACAAGAAGAACTGTATTCGGTGGCAGGTCGATATGCAGGTTGTGGCGCGGGTCGTAGTGATTTCGGCTGGGTTCTGACGTAGCAGTTCGATCCGCTGCAAAGACGTTTAGAGGAAAGCCATCTAGCCGGCTGGCCATCAATGCTTATGCGTACCCATTCGTTTCGTTTTTCAAATACCTGCACGTTATCTCCGCGCTGAAGCTTCGAAATGACTTTTCCGCCGGGTTGATCCCGGATGTTGAGCTTGTCGGTGCTCACGTACTGGTCGGGTGGTGCAGCTATTGGCGAGGTAGATGCAGCCGGTGCGGATGTCGATTTACCCGGTGTGCTGAGGGCTGCGGGCTGAGTCTGAGATGTAGGAGTTTCCTTTTTCCCGATCGCCCACAGAACGGCGAAAACGATCAAAAGCGGACAAACCAAGATCGGGGTTTCTTGCGCATATCCATTGCTCTCAGAGGAAACGATACATCAGGTATTTCGCCATGGGACTGGGGCTGCGTCGCCAAACCAGCTAATGGGTTATTGAGAGGTTAGCCATGCTTCGAGTCGTTGCAGGCGACTAAGCTCGAGTACTTTTTGTTTCCCCAGGCGCAAGAGTGCGAAGAGTCGCTGTCGGTCAGCATGCATGGAAAACCAATCAGCTATTTCAACATTGCGATCCGCAGCCGGACAACGCGGGGAAAGCGGTCGCGCGCCCAGGCCGTAGCGGCTCAACTGGCTACGCGAGGCCTGTCGGGAATTTCGAGCGACTACCTAGTCGTCCGGCTCTCCATCGTCCCAGCCCGAGCAACTTTCTGCGCCATTTCGAATCCGCCGTCGGTACTTGGATGAAATTTGTTGCAAGCGGCGAACATGCAACATTAAGGTAACGTGTGTTAGGTTAATTTGCGCTTCGATCTTGTGCTGCACAGTTATGGGGCGTCAGATCGCTCAATTGCATCTGCGATGTCCTTTTCTTGATGGTCCAAAGGGGGTTTAAATGCGTACAAGAATTACCGAGCTGACGGGTACGCGATATCCGATTGTTCAGGGGGGAATGCAGTGGGTCGGTCGGGCCGAGTTGGCCAGCGCGGTCTCCAACGCTGGTGCCCTCGGCATACTGACTGCGCTGACCCAGCCGACGCCCGATGCGCTGGCAGCGGAGATTGCGCGGTGCCGGTCGATGACCGACCAGCCATTTGGCGTCAACCTCACCGTCCTGCCGACCACCACGCCGCCACCCTATGCGGACTACGTGACGGCCATCATCGAAAGCGGGGTGAAGGTGGTGGAGACGGCGGGGCGCAGTCCCGCCGACTTCATCGAGCGATTCAAAACCGCAGGCATCAAGATAATCCACAAATGCACCGCGGTCCGTCATGCCCTGTCGGCCGAGCGGGCGGGTGTGGATGCGGTCAGCATCGATGGGTTCGAGGCCGCGGGTCATCCCGGCGAGGACGATGTGCCGGGCCTCGTCCTTATCCCGGCTGCGGCGGCGGCTTTGGGGATTCCGATCCTTGCCTCAGGCGGCATCGCCGATGGCCGCGGCATGGCGGCGGCGCTGATGCTTGGTGCGGAAGGCATCAACATGGGCACGCGTTTCATGCTGACGAAGGAAGCACCGATCCACGCCGCTATCAAGGATGCGGTCGCAGCGGGTAGCGAGTTGGATACGAATCTCATCTTCCGCGTTTTCCGCAACACGGGCCGGGTCTTCCGCAATGCCGTCTCGGATGAAGTGGTGGCGCTAGAACGACGCCCAGGGGCGACGTACGAGGATATCAGGGCCCTAGTTGCGGGGGCGCGCGGGCGTGCCGCATTGGAGGGCGGGGAAGTGGATGGCGGCCTCCTCTGGGCAGGGCAGGGCATCGGCCTCATCAAGGACGTGCCGAGCTGTGCCGAACTCGTCGAACGCATGGTGAGCGACTGTCGCCAGGCCATCGCTCGCGGCGCTGCGCTGACGCAGGAGAGCGCCCATGTCCTATAAGACGATCCGCTATGAGGTGGGGGACGACGGGATCCTGCTGCTCACCCTGTCGCGACCCGAGCAACTAAACGCCTTCACCGTTGATATGTGTAGCGAGCTGGCCGATGCCTATCGGCGTGCCAGTGGCGACGATACCGTGCGCGCCATCGTCGTGACTGGGGATGGCCGAGCTTTCTGTGTGGGCATGGATCTCTCGGTCGACGGCAATGTCTTCGGGCTGGATGAGAGCCTGACTCCTACGCTGGAGGACGTGCGCCAACGTCGGGATACGCCGGAGGTCCTGCAGGGCGTGAGCGACACTGGTGGGCGGGTGACGCTGGCGATGTACGACTGCTTGAAGCCAATCATCGGCGCGGTCAATGGTCCAGCGATTGGTGTCGGCTCGACTATGTTGCTGCCCATGGATTTCCGTTTTGCCTCCGACAGGGCACGCTTCGGCTTCGTATTCGGCAAGCTAGGGGTCACTGCCGAGGGCTGTTCCAGCTGGTTCCTGCCGCGCCTTGTGGGCTTGGAGCAGGCGCTGGAGTGGTTTTATCGGGCCGAGATCTTCGACGCCAACGAGGCGCTGGAAAAGGACTTGATCCGGGCAATATTGCCCGCTGAAACGCTGGTGGACGAGGCCCGCGCCTTCGCCACTGCGCTGGTCAAGGACCGTTCGCCGGTATCGATAGGGCTCATACGCCAGATGCTGTGGCGAAACAGCGCACAGGCGCACCCGCTCGCTGCGCATGAGGTGGAGTCGCTGGCCATGTTCTACACCAGCCAGGCCGATGGCAGGGAAGGGGTCCAGGCGTTCCGCGATAAGCGGCCTGCGCGCTTCTCCGCCAAGGCGTCCAGCATGCCGCCGTTCTACCCCTGGTTCTAGACGGTTCGTCACCCCGAGAAAAGAAACGATCGCTAGCGATGGCTTGGTTAGGTGCGACTGGTTGCCTCCGGCTCGACATAAGAGCTGAGCTCTTTTGCAGAGGGCGTCGCAAGAACACCAGCAAACGGAGTCAGAACAATGAGCAATGTAGAACACACTCAAGTGCCATCTGGAACGGGAATCCTGATCGAAGCCGAAGATTTCGATAGCTACGGTGGTTGGGTCCTCGATTCCCAGTTTGAAACGGTGATGGGCTCTCCCTACTTGCTTGCCCATGGCCTTGGTCGCCCAGTGTCCGATGCAACAACGGTTGTCGCTATCGCCAATGCTGGTGAATACGAGGTGTGGGTGCGCGCAAAGGACTGGGTGCCTGCGCATCATCCCGGCCGGTTCGCTCTGTCGATCAACGGCATTCTGCTCGAAACGGAGTTCGGCGCGAATGGGCAGGATTGGTCCTGGCAGTGCGCCGGAAAGGTTTCGCTTCCGCAGGGCGATGTGAGCTTGGCGCTACACGACCTGACAGGCTTCGAGGGGCGCTGTGATGCAATCTATCTCCGTGTGGATGGAATGCTGCCGCCAAACGACGTTAATGAGGCCAGCCGAGCTTGGCGTAGGGCCCTGCGCGGTCTTCCGGACAACCCGGTTGATGCGGGAGAGTACGATGTGGTCGTCGTTGGCGGTGGCATTTCCGGCTGTGCAGCAGCGCTCGCCGCCGCGCGTCTCGGTCAGCGCGTTGCGCTGATTCACGACCGCCCAGTTCTCGGCGGCAATGCAAGCAAAGAGATTGGTTTGATGCCGCGCGGTACTCAGGGCGCCCTGCTCAAGGAGTTGTCTGCGCGAACCGCTGATGGTGACCTGGTGGCCTTTACATTGCTTGAAGCTGAGCCGACCGCGACAGTGTACCTCGAACATCGCACTGTCGCTGTCGCCACCGATGGCGTGAGGATCGTCTCGGTCAACGCCGTTCAGGCTCGCGGTGGCCATGAGCGCTGCTTCAAAGGCGCGGTGTTCATTGATTGTACTGGCACGGCAATGCTGGGCGTTCTTGCAGGGGCGCAGACCATGTTCGGACGGGAGGCAAAGTCAGATTTCAATGAGCACTATGCGCCTGACGTCGGGGATGACATGCACCATGGCAACACATTGTTCTTCCGTACACGGATTGCTGAACACTCAGCTCCGTTTCCAGAGGTACCTTGGGCGACCGAAGTATCCAAAGACTACGCAAACCTCAGTGGGCAGTTGGTTGTGGCAGGTATTGAAAACGGTCCTGGCCCGAAAGCCGGAGCAAATCCGGACACACCGGAGTTCAGGTTTGGCAGATCCTCCGATACTTTCCCTGCGACCCATTTCTGGGAATACGGCCAGTGGCTCGACCCCTACGTTGAGGGAGAGCATATCCGCGATTATCTACTTCGAGCGCTCTATGGGACGTTCTCGAATGTCAAGAATCTTGAGCCCAGGAAATACGCGAACCTTGAGTTGGAGTGGATCGCCCATGTTACTGCGCAGGGAGAGTTCAGGCGATATCTCGGTGACTATATCCTCACGGAAAAAGACATCCGCGACCATAAGCAATTCCCCGACACGTTGATCGCCAATGACGGATCGTTCTGCATACACTGCGCTTGGGGACCGGGCGAGGGCAAGTACAATTTCCGCCTCAAGGACTGGATCTTCGACGCACGTGACAAGGAGTCGTACGAGATCCCGTACCGTTGCCTCTACTCGGCTAACATCGAGAACCTGATGATGGCCGGGAAGCACATCAGTGTCACGCATGTCGCTGGTTCTGCGACTAAATTCATGGGCAACGGCGCACAGCATGGCGTTGCAGTCGCCGCTGCGGCTGCCCTATGCAACAAGATCGGTACGACACCGCGTGGCCTGTATGAAAATCACCTCGACGAACTTAAGGGCCTCGTGCTCCAACTCACCCGCTGCGATCATGATATGGCAAGCCATCCACCTACAAGGCAGTTCGAGTCGGTTCCCGGCTAGCAGAGGGTGATCGATGGCTCGGCCGGGCCGTCGGTCAAGCATAGTGGGTGCTACTAAGGTCCGTAACAGGCTAGCTGCTGGGACGCCTCGGCAGTTGGTTTCCCTGACCGAGCACTTTGGGCAGAGATTAAAGTGTATGAAGCGAAGCAGACTAGCGGATCGATACTGCTCCATATCCAGAGAGGCTCCTGCGCTGACGGATGTTTGGTCATTCGGAATCCTTAGAGAAATTGCTTGGCGAACATACAATTCGACGGTTTGCAGATGCGAACCGGCGTGTCGCCCCATTCGCTGACTCCGATGGGAAATCGATAATGACGTCCGCTCCCATCACCTGGATCTTAGCTTGTCACGATTGTCTATACAGATTCACTCATAAGGGAGAGACCCTCGTTGAAATGATGTGGTGAGCCCACATCCTACGTCCGCATGGCTCCTGCTGACAGCTATTGGCCGATGACTGCTACTTACTACAATCATTTTGCTGTAGTGCTGATTTCCAACACAAAAGAGTTCCATGTAAATACATTCAAGGTCGCTGTTTCACTCGAATGCGAAGCAATAAGGGCTGTCTGTTCACTCCGGATTGCCTGCACCACTCCAGCACCGAGACCCCAAACCATCGATGAAAAGCCCGCGAGAATGTACTGACATCGGCGTAGCCCAGCAGGTGCGCTACTTGCGGCAGACTGATCGTCGGGACCTGCAGGTATTTGCGCACCAGTTGCTGGCGCGTCTCGTCCAGCAACTGCTGAAAAGAGGTGTTTTCCTCAGCCAGGTGGCGCTGCAAGGACCTCGGGGTGACGGCCATGCAGTCGGCCACTCTGTCAATCGTCGCACGGCCGCTGGGCAACAGATTGCGCAGCAATTGCCTGACGTAGCCCGGCATGGCGTCGGTCGACAGGCGTTCGATGCCTGCCAAATGTTCAGCGATGAGCTGATGCAGGGCTTCACTGGCGCAATCCAGCGGCTGCGCAAGCACACTGGTGTTGAAGAGCAATCCCGTGTGGGCGGCTGAAAACGTCGGCGTGATGGTTAGCGCCTGCCGATAGAGGCCTTCATCCGCCAAAGGCGCATGGCGGAGCATGATTGCCTCGGGTTGCCATTGTTCACCGATGAGGGTTTGCATCAGGCGCAGACCGACCCCGCACGCCAGCTCTTCGGCCTGCGCCAGGCCGTCGATCTCCTGCTCATTGGCTCGATAACCCAGTAACGCGATGCCGTCGGCCACCTCCAGATAGAGATGCGCCGCGCCGTTGTACAGGGCGAAATTGGCACGCAGTTCGCGCAGCGCGTCGCCGACGGTGCGGGTGTTGCGAATCAGGAAAAACATGTCACCGAAGACGTTGACTCCCTGATGGAGGCCGAACTCCAGACCGAACAATGCGTTATTCGAGCACTGCCGGCACAGCGTCAACAAGCGGCAGTAATTGCGAAAGGACATGATGTCTTCCAGGCGCTGCAGTGACGCGACGGGCAGACCCGCCTGGCGCAGCATTCCGTTCGGCTCCAATCCTTGACGCCGGGCGAATGGATCGAAACCTGTCAGGCTGATGGCGCGAATGAACGGGTTGCAAGCCATGTCGAGTTACCGAGGTAAGTGTTGCATGCGTTGTTTCCACTGCTGCGGGCTGACCCCGTTCCAGCGCGTGAATGCCCGGGAAAACGCGCTCAGGTCGGCGTAACCTAACAGACCAGCTACTTGCGTCAGGCTGAGCGACGAATCGCAGAGGTTTCGCGCGGCCATCGCTCGGCGCGTCTGGTCCAGCAACTCCTGAAATCCCGAGCCCTGCGCTCGAAGATAGCGCTGCAAGGTGCGTGGACTGATCATCATGTATTCCGCCATGTCACGCAGCGTGACCGGGCCGCGGGCCAGTTCATTGCGCAGCCTTTTTTGCAGGTAAGACGGCAATTCCTCTAGCGTCACACGGGCCAGTTCGTCGATATGTTGCCGAGACAATTGTTGGTATCTGGCGTCTGTCGTGCCCAGCGGTGTCGTCAGTAATGACTCATCAAACACCCAGGCATTGACCAGGCTGTCGAAACGCGGAGCCACCCCGAGCAAGGCGCGATAGGTCAGGCGGTTGTCCGGAGCACTGTGGCGCAACAGCAGCGCTTTTGGTTGCCAGGCATGCCCGAGCAGTTCACGCAGCAGGCAACTGGCGATACCCATCGCCAGTTCCACGGTCTGGCGGACCGAAATCAAGGTGCCATCCGTGACGTCATATAGCAGCAGGGCGTTGCCGGCCTGACGCTCAAGCTGCACGAGCGCGCCGTCGCTATGGATATGGAAATAACATGTCAGCAAATTCAGCGCCTCGCCGACTGTGGCTGAACTGCGCATGGCGTAGAGCAGGGTGCCGAGACTTTGCGTGCCCTGGCGCAAGCCGAACTGCACGCCGAATAGCGGGTTGTTCGAGCGCTGAGCGCACAAGTCGATCAAGGTATTGAACTGCGCGCCGGACAGTCGAGTATTCAGCGGGTCTTCAGGCAGATCTACCACAGCCAGCGCCGACTCCGGGTCGATGCCCTGACTGGCACAAAATGCCTTGAACCCCAGCAGCGCAGTACCCCGAATGGTGGACATCCGCTCAACCCTCAGAATGACCGGCCGCCGCTGGCCGGAAAGAACTGGCACGATTTGCAAAATCGCTGGCGCGATCTGCAAAGCTTTCACCGCGCTTAGAGGGCCAGACTCGAAGCGCCCACAACAATAAAACTGCGTTCAGCCCGCGGCTGGATGATGGAGGTGTTCGATGCGCCGGTTCCTGTTTGCTTTGCTCGCGGTCGCACTGGTTTCGGGTGCGCTGTATTCGCAGCACCGGCCAGTTGGCCATACGGTTGTCCATCATTCCAGTCACCCTCCGGTCGCCAGCATCAGCGATGCCTTCACCCATTTCTAAGCGTTAGAACATTTTTTCCGGCACGCAGGCCTGCTCGCGCAATTGACCACCGGCCAGCGCGCCATGCAGGAACATTTGCTCAAGGGTGCGTGCCGAATCGGCGTTGGCGGCTCGCCCGCGCTGTTCGGCATCCACCAGGCCATACACCAGCGTGATGAACAGCTCGGTGAAAATCGCGGCGGTGATGTCGATGCGAAACAGCCCTTGTTGCTGGCCTCTCAGAAAAAATCCGTCCAGCGCCTCCAGGTAAAACTGCCAGCGTGTGTCGCCCCGTTCGAAATCGAGAAAGTCGGGGCGGTAATGTGCCATCAGAAACGCCAACAACTCGCGGTGGGCGAGGTGTTCGCGTATCAATCGACGTAACGCGTCCAGCGCCTGCGAATGCTGCAAACCGGCGCGGCGGATAATCAGATTGAGCGTTGCTTCGGCGTGTTCTTCCAGTCTCTGCACCAGATTTTCCCGTGTTCCGCAATGGCGGTGCAGGGTGGCCTTGCTCACGCCTGCCAATTGCGCCAGTTCTTTCATGGTTGCCCTCGGCCGGTTGACGACCGCCACGGTCAACGATTTGAGCAGGCGTTCTTCCTGGTAAATAAGGTTCATCACCAAGCCTCAAGCGACCGTCACGTAAGATTCAATATTTTCTCATATGAGTCTTCGTTGACTCATTGGAGTTTGGAAAGTAGCATTCGCGCCAAATTCAATCAAGCCTCGGGTGAGTTATGGGCAATTTGCGTGCAGTAGGGATGGCGGGGTCGTTGGCAGTTGCCATTGCGCTGGCCGGGTGTGGACCAGCGAATGAACAGGCGGATATGTCCGAAGTGGCGCGCCCGGTAGAAGTATTAGCCGTGAAGACCGAACCTCTGGCACTTACGTCAGAGCTGCCGGGCCGGGTGGAACCGATGCGCGTTGCGGAAGTGCGTGCGCGGGTGCCGGGCATCGTAATGCAGAAGCGTTTTGAAGAGGGCGCTGATGTCAAAGCCGGCGACCTGCTGTTCCAGATCGACCCGGCACCTCTGAAAGCAGCCCTGGCTCGCGCCGAGGGTGGACTGGCCCGTGCGCAATCCGTTGCACTCGAGGCTCAGGCACGGGTCAAGCGTTATGAACCGCTGGTGAAGATCGAGGCGGTCAGTCAGCAGGACTACGACAGCGCCATGGCTGATTTGCGCAGTGCACAGGCGGCCACGCGTTCGGCCCAGGCCGATCTGCAAAGCGCCCGGTTGAACCTGGGTTATGCCTCGGTAACCGCGCCGATTTCCGGGCGTGTCGGCCGCGCCCTGGTCACCGAGGGTGCCTTGGTCGGTCAGGGTGACGCAACGTTGATGGCGCGGATTCAGCAGCTGGATCCGGTGTATGTCGACTTCACCCAATCGGCCGCTGACGCGTTGCGTCTGCGCGAATCGCTCAAAGGCGGAAAACTCTCCGCCGACGACAACAAGGCGTTGTCGATTCGTGTCGACGGCACTGCTTACGAGCGTCAGGGAGCACTGATGTTTACCGATGTCGCCGTTGACCGCGGCACCGGCCAAGTCTCGTTGCGTGGCAAGTTCGCCAACAGCGACGGTGTGTTGCTGCCGGGCATGTTCGTGCGCGTGCGCACACCTCAAGGCACCGACAACCAGGCCATTCTCGTGCCGCAGCGCTCGGTGCAGCGCGGCAGCGATGGCAGCGCGCAGGTCATGCTGGTCGGCACCGACGGCCGCGCCGAAGCGCGCAATGTGGTGACCGGTTCCATGCAGGGTTCGCGCTGGCAGATCAGTGAAGGTCTGAAGGCTGGCGATCAGGTGATTGTCAGCGGCCTGAGTGGCCTGCAGGCAGGCGCCAAGGTCGTGCCGGGTCAGCCCCAAGCCCAGGCGCAGGCGCCTGAGTCGAAACAGTAAGGGCGCCGTCGCCGCGAGGATATTCCGATGTCTCAGTTTTTCATCAAACGCCCGAACTTCGCCTGGGTGGTAGCGTTGTTCATCTCTCTGGCCGGTCTGCTGGTCATTCCGATGCTGCCGGTGGCACAGTACCCCAACGTCGCGCCGCCGCAAATCAAGGTGACGGCGACCTATCCCGGTGCCTCTGCGAAGGTGCTGGTGGACTCGGTCACTAGCGTGATCGAAGAGTCGCTCAACGGTGCGAAGAACCTGCTGTATTTCGAGTCGACCAACAACTCCAACGGTATCGCCGAGATTGCAGTGACGTTCCAGCCAGGCACCGACCCGCAGCTCGCCCAGGTTGACGTGCAAAACCGTCTGAAAAAAGCCGAAGCGCGGATGCCGCAAGCCGTGCTCACCCAAGGTCTGGAGGTGGAGCAGACCAGTGCCGGTTTCCTGCTGATCTATGCGCTGAACTATAAGGAAGGCACTCAGCACAGCGACACCACCGCTCTGGGCGACTACGCCGCGCGCAATATCAACAACGAGCTGCGCCGGGTCCCGGGCGTCGGCAAGCTGCAGTTCTTCTCCTCTGAAGCAGCGATGCGAGTCTGGCTCGACCCGCAGAAACTGTTGGGATACGGGCTGTCGATCGACGACGTCAGCGCGGCCATCCGTGGCCAGAACGTGCAAGTGCCGGCCGGCAGCTTCGGCAGTACGCCGACCAGCAGCCAGCAGGAACTGACCGCCACCCTGGCGGTGAAAGGTACGCTGGACAATCCGGAAGAATTCTCACGCATTGTCCTGCGTGCCAACGAGGACGGTTCCACAGTCAAACTGGGCGACGTCGCCCGCGTGGAAATCGGTCAGGAAAGTTACAACTTCAACTCGCGTCTGAATGGCAGACCCGCCGTGGCAGCGGCGATCCAGTTATCGCCCGGCGCCAACGCGATCCAGACCGCAACCGCGGTCAAGCAGCGCCTGGCCGAACTGTCGGCCTACTTCCCGGATGACGTGGAATATTCCGTTCCTTACGACACCTCGCGTTTCGTCGATGTCGCGATCGAGAAGGTGATTCATACCCTGATCGAAGCGATGGTTCTGGTATTTCTGGTGATGTTCCTATTCCTACAGAACATCCGCTACACCCTGATTCCGTCGATTGTGGTGCCTGTGTGTCTGCTCGGCACGCTGCTGATGATGTACGTGCTGGGCTTCTCGGTGAACATGATGACCATGTTCGGCATGGTGCTCGCCATCGGCATTCTGGTGGACGACGCAATCGTCGTGGTGGAGAACGTCGAGCGGATCATGGCCGAAGAGGGCTTGTCGCCGGTCGACGCCACGGTGAAAGCCATGGGGCAGGTATCGGGCGCGATCATCGGTATCACCCTGGTGCTGTCGGCGGTGTTCATGCCGCTGGCATTCATGTCCGGCTCGGTCGGTGTGATCTACCAGCAGTTCTCGGTATCACTGGCGGTGTCGATTCTGTTCTCCGGTTTCCTCGCACTGACGTTCACCCCGGCGCTATGCGCCACGCTGCTCAAGCCGATTCCACAAGGGCACCATGAAAAGCGTGGCTTCTTCGGCGCCTTCAACCGTGGTTTTGCTAATCTCACCGAACGTTACTCGGTGCTGAACAACGGACTGGTGGCGCGTGCCGACCGGATGATGTTGGTGTACCTGGGCATTATCGCAATGCTCGGTTTCTTCTACCTGCGCCTGCCGGAATCGTTCGTGCCGGTGGAGGATCAGGGCTACATGATCGTCGACGTCCAGCTGCCGCCGGGTGCGACCCGCACCCGTACCGAAGCGACCGGCGAACAACTGGAGCGCTACTTGGCTACCCGCGACGGGATTCAGTCGACGTTTCTGGTGTCCGGCTTCAGCTTCTCCGGGATGGGCGATAACGCAGCGCTGGCGTTCCCGGTGTTCAAGGACTGGTCAGAGCGTGGCGAAGATCAATCGGCCATGGCAGAAGTCAATGCGCTGAACGAGCAATTTGCCGTGGCCAACGACGGTGCGGTGATGGCCGTGCCACCGCCGCCGATTGACGGGCTGGGCAACTCCGGTGGTTTCGCCTTGCGCCTGCAGGATCGTGCCGGTCTGGGCCGTGAAGCATTGCTCGCTGCCCGTGATCAGGTGCTTGGCCAGGCCAACGGCAACTCGAAAATTCTCTACGCGATGATGGAAGGGCTGGCCGAGTCGCCGCAATTGCGCGTGGTGATCGACCGTGACAAGGCGCGCACCCTGGGGGTGAGTTTTGAATCGATCAGCAGTGCGTTGTCTGCCGCCTTCGGTTCGGAGGTGATCAACGACTTCACCAACGCTGGCCGCCAGCAGCGCGTGGTGGTGCAGGCCGAGCAGGGCGACCGGATGACTCCGGAAAGCGTGCTCAAGCTGTATGTACACAACACCGCGGGCGATCTGGTGCCGTTCAGTGCCTTCGTCACCACGCATTGGGAGGAAGGTCCGGTGCAGGTAGTGCGCTACAACGGTTATCCGTCGGTGCGCATCGTCGGTGATGCGGGGCCGGGCTACAGCACCGGTGAAGCCATGGCGGAAATGGAGCGTATCGCCGCGCAATTGCCGGCCGGCTTCAGCTACGAGTGGACCGGTCTGTCCTATCAGGAGAAGGTCTCCAGCGGTCAGGCCACGCAACTCTTCGCGCTGGCCATTCTGGTGGTGTTTCTGCTGTTAGTGGCGCTGTACGAGAGCTGGGCGATTCCGCTGACCGTGATGCTGATTGTGCCGATCGGCGCCATCGGTGCGGTACTTGCGGTGATGGTCGCCGGCATGCCCAACGACGTGTACTTCAAGGTTGGCTTGATCACCATCATCGGTCTGGCAGCGAAAAACGCGATTCTGATCGTCGAGTTCGCCAAGGAGCTTTGGGAGAAAGGTTACAGCCTGCGCGACGCCGCGATCGAGGCCGCACGGCTGCGCTTTCGACCAATCGTGATGACGTCCATGGCGTTCATTCTCGGCGTGGTGCCGCTGGCACTGGCGACCGGGGCAGGGGCCGCGAGTCAGCGGGCGATCGGTACCGGGGTGATCGGCGGCATGCTCAGCGCGACGCTGCTGGGGGTGTTGTTTGTCCCGATCTGTTTTGTCTGGGTGCTGTCGATGTTGCGCAGTAAACCAGCGCCCATTGAACAACCCGCTTTGACTCAGGAGTGACACATGCGTATTTCAGGATTTTCTGCGCTGGTGATCGCCATACTGCTGGCCGGTTGCTCGTTGGCGCCGACCTATGATCGGCCCGTTGCACCGGTCGCGGACAACTGGGCGGGCGAGTCGCTGAAACAAGGCGTTCCGATCAACCAATTAGCATGGCAGGCGTTCATCGTCGATCCCGACCTGCGCCGTCTGGTGGAGGTTGCGCTGGATAACAATCGCTCATTGCGCCAGACCCTTCTGGACATCGAGCAGGCTCGGGCGCTGTACCGCATTCAGCGGGCCGATCGGGTTCCCGGGCTGAATGCAAGCGCGTCCGGCAATCGCCAGCGCTTGCCCTCGGGCCTGGCCAGCTATGGCCGGGCAGGAGTGGCCAGCCAGTATCAGGTCGGCCTGTCGCTGCCCGAATACGAGCTGGATCTGTTTGGCCGGGTAAAAAGCCTCAGCGACTCTGCGCTGCAGGAATATCTGGCCACCGAAGAAGCCGCCCGCGCCGCGCAGATCGCGCTGATCGCCGAAGTCAGTCAGGCCTATCTGGTTCATGACGGCGCCCAGCGTCGTCTGGATTTGACCCAACAAACACTGAGCAGCCGCGAATACTCGTTCGCGCTGATCAGCCAGCGCCGCTCCAGCGGTACGGCGACTGCGCTGGATTATCAGGAAGCGCTTGGGCTGGTGGAGCAGGCGCGGGCCGAGCAGGAACGCAATCTGCGCGAGAAGCAGCAGGCGTTCAACGCGCTGGTTTTGCTGCTGGGGACAAAGGACGCAGGAAAAGTGATTCCCGAGCGCCTGACGACGCAGCCGATGCTGGTTCAGGACATCGCCCCGGACACCACGTCGACGCTGATCGAGCGCCGGCCGGACATTCTTGCGGCCGAGCATCGACTGCAAGCGCGCAATGCCGATATCGGCGCGGCACGGGCAGCGTTCTTTCCGCGTATCAGCCTGACCGGCAGCTTTGGTACTTCCAGCGCGCAAATGTCCGGTCTGTTCGACGGTGGCTCGCGCTCCTGGAGTTTTGTGCCGAACCTTTCGCTGCCGTTGTTTGATGCCGGTCGCAATAGTGCCGGGCTGAGTCTGGCCGAAGCCCGCAAGGATTCAGCTGTGGCGGCCTATGAAGGCACGATTCAGACGGCGTTCCGCGAGGTCGCCGATGCATTGGCTGCCACCGACACCTTGCGCCGGGAGGAGGCCGCGCGCCGAGCACTGGCCAACACCAGCACTGTAACCCTGAGTCTGGCCAGGGCTCGATATGAAGGCGGTATCGACAGCCACCTGCGTTATCTCGATGCGCAGCGCACCAGCTTCGTCAACGAGACAGCGTTTATTGAGATCAGCACGCAACGGCAGATCGCTTTGGTCGATCTGTTCCGTTCGCTGGGCGGAGGATGGTCCACGCCGACAACCGTCAGGTAACGCCCTACCGGAGCTCCTTTGGGTTGGCGCATCCAACCTTTTTTTGCCCCGTGAACCGATAGGTCACGGGGCTTTTTTTGCGGGAAAAAATGAGGATCAGGGGGCGGGCGTAGCGGTGGCGGCGCCGTGCAGAAACATCTGTTCCAGCACGTTGGCCGAGTTGGCACTGGCCGCGCGTCCACGGCGCTCGGCATCGACCATGCCGAAGATCATGGTCAGGAACAGTTCGGTGAACACCGCTGCGGTGACATCGATGCGGAACGCGCCCGATTGCTGGCCACGCAGGAAAAAGGCATCGAGTGCATCGGCATAAGTCTGCCAGCGGTCGCCCTCACCATTGACCGCAAACGTGTCGGGGCGGTACTGAAAGAGTAGGAAAACCAGCATTTCCCGATGCGCCAGATGCTCGTTGATCAGACTGCGCAACGCCTGCACCGGCTCGCCGTGCAACAGGTCAGTGGTGGTGGTGATCTGGTTCAGCACCGTCTCACCATGGCTTTCCATCATCTGAACCAGATTGTCACGGGTGCCGCAAAAGCGATGCAGAGTAGCCTTGCTGACGCCAGCCGCTTCAGCCAGTTCCTTGAGCGTCGCCCGGGGGCGATCAACGATGGCCAAGGCCAGCGCCTTGATGAGTCGTTCATCTTGAGGAGTCAGGGACATCAGTTGGTCTCGAATCGAATTTCAATAGGCTGAATTGTGCCGGAAAAGCTCATTACTGCAACGAAAACCACTGAAATAGAGAAAATTAGTTCATTTGAGACAATTTCTGTTCATCGCGCAGGTCGAATTACAGAGCGTTCGACTGTCATGAACTGCAAAAAACCTGGCGCGATCTGCCAAGCTTTTGCGGCGCGCGCTACCCAGAATCAAAACCCTCAATAACAAAAGACACTGCATTTGGCCCCAGCCAGATGACGGAGGTTAGTGATGCGCCCAATTGTTTTTTCCTGCCTGACCGTGACTCTCGTCTCACTCGCCATTTACTCGATTTATAGCTTTTACTCGACCGGCTCGTACGGCGCGTTCAGCGCGGTGAGTTCGACGCTGCCGGCGCGCGCGCAGCCTGGTTTGCCGGTTGCCAGCATCGGCGGGTATTCCGCAAGTTTTGAGATACGCCATGTCTGACCAGGTCTATTACCGTTTCGAATACGGCCTTGCGCTGTCCGCTCTGAACCGTGCGCCGTGCAAGATCAATAAGGTGGCGGTGATCGGTGCCGGCACGCTGGGTGGCGGCATCGCGATGTGCTTCGCCGATGTCGGCATTGCCGTGGCGCTGATGGATGTGGACAGGCGCACGCTGAACCGTGGCCTTCGACGCATCCACGAAAATTATCAGCTCCACGTTCAGCGCGGCCAGCTCATCGCCGCACAAGTACAGCCGCGGATGGAGCTGTTATTCACCACGTTCGACTACGCAGATCTTTCGGATGCCGACCTGATCATCGAGGCGACGTGCGAAAAGCTGGAGAGCAAACACCAGGTGTTTCTCGCGCTGGATCAGGTCTGCAAAGCGGGCGCTATTTTCGCGCCCCATACGTCGTCGCTGGATATCGAAGCGCTGGCGAACAAGGTTTCGCGGCCACAGGCTGTGGTCGGGCTGCGTTTCTTCAGCCCGGCCTCCGACATGTGCCAAGTGGAAATTGTGCCTTGCCAGGCCACAGCGGCGTATGCGGTAACGGCCGTCGTGGAGATCGTCCGGCGTATCGGAAAACGGCCGGTTTTGTGCGGCAACGCTGCCGAGTCCAATTTTATCGAGGTGCACTGATGACTTACGATTTCGCCCAGAACTTTTCCCTCGCCGGCCGAACGGTATTGATCACCGGCGCCTCCAGCGGCATTGGTGCGCATCTGGCGCGGGTCGCTGCACATGCCGGCGCCCGGGTGGTGCTGACTGCGCGGCGCGTGGAAAAGCTTGCGCAAGTGGCCAAGGACATTGAGTGGGATTGCGGGCAGGCGCTGTCGGTTGAACTCGACGTGACCGATCGCGGCAGTGTCGAAGCCGCGTTCGATACGGCCCAAGCGCATTTCGGCCTGGTCGACGTGGTGCTCAACAACGCCGGAATCGGTGACGGTCAGCGCCCGCTGGAGATCAGCGAAGAGCAGTGGCGCGCAATGCTGTCGACCAATCTGGACGGCGTCTGGCGTGTGGCCCAGGTTGCCGCTCAACGGCTGGCCAAGGCCGGGCGCAGCGGCAGCATCGTCAACGTGGCGTCGATTCTTGGATTACGCGTCGGCACCGGTTACAGCCATTACAGCGCCGCGAAAGCCGGGGTTGTCCAACTGACCAAATCCCTGGCCCTGGAACTGGCGCGGTATAACATCCGGGTCAACGCCATTGCGCCCGGCTACTTCAAGACCGAGATGAACCAGGCCTTTTTTGAAGGCGAGAAGGGCAACAACTACATCCGCGACGTGATTCCCATGCGGCGCCTGGGCCAGTTGCACGAACTGGCCGGACCGTTTTTGCTGTTGGCCAGCGATGCCGGGGCGTTCATGACCGGCAGCGTATTGGCGGTGGATGGCGGCCATCTGGTCAGCAGCATGTGATGATCGACTCAGTGACTGGCCACCAGCAAGGCCAGCGCCGTGCAAGCAGTCTCGGTTTCGGCTCGCAATCGATCCAGATCACCGTGGGCCGACCAGGCAATGGTCAGCCCGTCTACCAGTTGGATCAACAAGCGACTGGTCGCCTTTAAAAACGCTTCGTCCAACTCAGTTCCCATGGCCCGCTGCAGCGCCTGCTCGGTGGCTTCAATCGCCACCGAGTAAATCTTGCTGGCCATTTGCGGGTCATTGCGCACTGCCCAGAAGAACAACTCGGTCTGCGCCCTGGCCGCATCCGGATGATCGATGAACCAAGTAATCAACTGGCGCAGAACTTCGGCAGTCGTCGCCGCCGCAGTGGTGCCGGCCGGTACCCGTTCCAGCGCTTGCGGGGGCAGGCTGAACAGCGATTCGTAGACGGCATAAAACAGGTCGTTCTTGGTATGAAACACGTAGTGCAACGAGGCCAACGGACAGCCGGCCTGCGCCGAAATACGGCGGGTCGTGGCATTGGCTACGCCGTGCTCGGCGATCACTCTGATCGTTGCTTCGACGAAATCCTGCCGGCGTAATTCAGCGCCCATTCTGGCCATGGTTCAGCAATCTCCCTTATTCCTGGCGCCCCCGAAAACGAAGAGGGCGATGTCGACGCTTGCGGATCCTACATCAACAAATCGCACGACGTCATGAATGAAAACGGTACGTGAAACGGTTGCACCAATAATGGTAACAACTGTTTCGTTATTTCACGTATTGGTGCGTTCCGACGAAACAAACGAGAACATTCTCCGGCAGTTTCCCCGCACCGTCGTTCCGATGAGCGCGCAATCGATTGATAAGAAACGACTAATTCCGGTCCCGCGAATCTTGGCACCGGGCTTGCTTTGATCACACGACTTGGTCAACTGATCAAGTCAGTTGATTAGGTTAGCGCAGGCAACGGGTTGCCACCGTCAAGACGGCCCCGTTGCTGACCAAGGCCCACGAGGATCCCTCCCATGAACACAGTGATTGAGCGCCCCCATAACAATTTTTCTACCGGCGTCGTAATCCGGCACCTGGTCGCAGCCGTCGCCGCCTCGGCGTTTTTCTGTACGGCACAGGCGGCAGACAAGGATCCTGCTTTGCTCGGCAGCAAACTGACCCCGCTGGGAGGCGAGGCCGCGGCCAGCGCCGACGGGGTGATTCCCGCCTGGACGGCGCCCGGCCCTCAAGGTGGCAGTTGGAGCCACGGCCAGGTGCGCGGCCAGCAATGGAAATTCAAGGATGACAAACCGCTGTTCAGTATCGACTCGGGCAACGTCGCGAAGTACGCCAGCAAGCTTTCACCGGGCCAGGTGGAAATGTTCAAGAAGATTCCGGGCTACCGCATGGACGTGTACCCGACGCGACGTAGCTGCGGCGTGCCGGATTTCGTCGCGGACAACACCAAGAAGAACGTCGGTTTCGCCAAGCTCGACGGCGACGGCCTAGCGTTGCAGGAAGCCTACGTGCCGGGCATTCCGTTTCCATTTCCAGCCTCGGGCGCCGAGGTCATGTGGAACATGAAAATGCGCTATCGCGGCGTGGGTTTCGATATGTCGAAGACCGTGTCCGGCATTTCGCCACGCAAGGGCAGTGAGGACTGGCTGCGAACCTCCACCGACTGGTTCATGTACACGCCATGGGGCGTGAAGGGCAGCGCGCTGTTCTCGTCATTCGATCGTCTGGAAGTCGCCACCTACTTCAGCTACACCGACCCCGCCGCACTGGCCGGACAAGCCGGAGTGGTCACGACCAAGGCTGGCGAGCAAGCCACCACGTTCTATTACTTCCCGGGCCAGCGCCGCGTGCGGCGCATGCCGGCGTATTCCTACGACGCGCCGCAAATCGGTCTGGACAATCAATACACCATCGATGAATCCAATGTGTTCTTCGGCCCCATGGACCGCTTCGACTGGAAGCTGCTGGGCAAGCAGGAAATGCTCGTGCCCTACAACTCGTTCGGGGCCTACGACAACTCGGCGAAGATTGAGGACGTGGCCAAGCGCGACTTCATCGCTCCCAAGTCGCGTCGCTATGAGCTGCACCGCGTGTGGGTGGTCGAGGCCACTGTTCGCCAAGGCATGCGTCACCAGGCGCCGAAGCGTCTGTTCTACATCGACGAAGACAGCTGGAACGCGCTGATGGCGGTGGACTACGACAAGCAGGGGCAAATCTGGAAAGTCCGCGAGGGCTACACAATCCCGGTGTACGAGACCGGCACCTGCGACATGGAAGCCCAGGCGCAATACAACCTGGTTGACGGTCGCTACCTGTACGACATGACCTCCATCGGCACCGGCAAGAATGACCATCGCTGGCTGACCGACGGGGCGAGCAATCCGCGCCTGAAACGTGACTTCTACACCTCAGACAACCTGCGCGCCACCAGCGAACGCTGACAGCGGCTTTCGGGAACAGACATGAAAAAAATAATCAGTAGAACCTCAGGTCTTGTCATCGCGTGTGCAGCCCCATTTGCCATGGCGTTCACCTTTGAAACCGAAAACATTCGCGGCTCATTCGATTCCACCCTCGCTGTGGGCATGGGACTGCGCACTGAATCGCGTGGCTGCAACCTCATTATCAGCAGCCCCGGCGGGCACAATCCACCCAGTGGCTGTCTGGCGCCCAGCGCCGGGATTGGTGATCAGGGCGACTTGAATTACGACCGGGGCGACCTCTTCACCAATTACATAAAAGGCACCCATGAGCTGGTGCTGAAATTTCCCGAGGACTACACGTTCATGGCGCGCGGCAGCTGGATCCGCGACTTTGCCGCGACCGACACCAGCGGCGCGTTGTCGACCGACCGCCCTGCAGGCGTCGGCAGCGACGGCCTGACCAGCAGCGCGCGCGACGATCTGGAGTTCAAGGCGCGGCTGCTGGATCTGTGGGTGAGCAAGAGCTTTGATGTCGGTGACCAGCGGGTCCGCGCTCGCCTGGGTAATCAGGTGATCAACTGGGGCGAGAGTCTGTTCGCGGCCGGCGGCATCAACAACACCAACGCCTACGATGTCATGGCCTTGTCGCGCCCCGGTACCCAGCTCAAGGAAGCCTTGCTGCCGGCGCCGATGCTCAGCCTCGCGTCGGGGCTTGGCGCCGGGGTGAATATCGAGGCGTACTGGCAGTTCAACTGGAACAAAAGCGAATTGCCGCCAGTGGGCAGCTATTGGTCCACGACCCATGCGCTGGGCGAGGGCAGGGGTGCCTACGGGTACGATGAAAAAGAGGCGCGCAACGGCGGCCAATGGGGCGTGTCGCTGCGCTGGCAGCCTGACAACACCGATCTCAACCTGGGTCTGTACGTGATGCGTTATCACGACAAACTGCCGTCACTGAGCGTGCAGGTGGATCCGCAAACCTTCGCCGTGTCGCCGACCTGGGAATATCCGGAAGACCGAATGATGTACGGCATCAGCGCCAACATGCCGGTCGGCGACTGGGCACTGGGCACCGAGTTGTCCTACCGTCCCAAGGATGCGGTACCACTCAACCCGGTCATCGACGCTTGTGCCGCTAACGGTGGCAAATGCTGGAAAGACGCAAAGAAATTGCAATGGCACCTGACCGGCATCTACAGCATGACGCCGTCCAACTCTCCGACCTT
This sequence comes from Pseudomonas sp. R1-15, assembly GCF_051132085.1. Classification (NCBI taxonomy): domain Bacteria; kingdom Pseudomonadati; phylum Pseudomonadota; class Gammaproteobacteria; order Pseudomonadales; family Pseudomonadaceae; genus Pseudomonas; species Pseudomonas sp. R1-15. The sequence continues at coordinate 3,041,568 of NZ_CP071660.1, forward strand.
GCTTGAATTCACCGGTGCCAGCACCGGCACCTTGTTGAGCGAACTGGTGGTCGTGAAATACCCCGGCCTGCATAACGACTACGCCGGGGAACCGATCGCCGCCGGCCTCAATACCTGGCAACTGGATCCGGCCATTGCGCCAAGCGCCAAGGGCAACAAAACCTCCTCCGGCATCAGCCTCGATTTGAGCCTGACCTACGACAACACGCTGATTCCCGGCTGGCAGGTCACGCCGGGCGTGTTCTATTCGCGCTCGATCAACGGACGCACCCCGAACCTGTCGGCCACCTTCACCGAAGATGCAAGCAGCATGAACCTGTACCTCAATTTCGTGCGCAACCCGGCGAGCTGGCAGATCTCGGTCAACTACGCAAAATTCATGGGTGGCAAGACCCCTTACGATCAACTGCTGCGTGATCGCGATTACGTCGGCCTTGTGGTTTCCCGAACCCTGTGAGGCGCGCCGTGAACAGTTCCCTGAACCTCAAGCAAAACCCTGTGCGCGGCGTCCTGCCGCGCATCGAACAATGGCTGTTCTCGCACCGCCTGCTGACGTTGGCGGGTCTGGCGCTGTTCACCCTGGGCATGGCCTGGTTTGCGGTGCAGTTGCGCATGGAAGCCGGGTTTGAAAAGCAGTTACCCATCGGCCACGAATACATCGAAACCTTTGAGACCTATCGCAATGACTTGCTCGGCGCGAACCGGTTGACGGTGGTGGTCAAGGCGCGCCAAGGGACGATCTGGAGCCAGGCAGGGCTCAAGCGTCTTTATGACGTCACCCAGGCGCTGATATTTCTGCCCAACGTGTCGCGCAGCAGCGTGCGTTCGTTGTGGACGCCCAACGCGTTCGTCAATGAAATCACCGAGGAGGGCTTTCGTGCGGACCCGCTGGTACCGGGGACGGTAACCCCGGAAAGTCTCGATGAGGCGAGCATTGCCATGATCGCCAACTCGACAGCGCAGGGCGGTTTTATCGGGACGTTGGTGGCTCGCGACCAGAGCAGCGCGATGATCACGGTCGATCTCAACGAATTCGATGCCAACGGCCAGCGCCTGGATTATGTGGCGTACAACCAGGTGCTGGAGCAGCAGATTCGCCGTCAGTTCGAGGACACGGATTTCGAGATCCAGATCATCGGCTTCGCCAAGCAGATCGGGGACATTGCTGTGGGTGCGTCAGCGGTTCTCGAGTTCTGTCTGCTGGCCTTGTTGCTGACGGCGGCTGCGGTGTACTGGTACTGCCATTCGCTGCGCTTCACCTTGCTGGCGGTGGGGTGCTCGTTGGTGTCGCTGATCTGGCAGTTCGGCGCCTTGCGTCTGCTCGGTTACGGCCTGGATCCGCTGGCGGTGCTGGTGCCGTTTCTGGTGTTTGCCATCGGCGTGTCCCATGGCGTGCAGCAGATCAACTTCATCATTCGCGAGATCGCCTGCGGCAAATCAGTGGAGGGCGCAGCGCGGGCGAGTTTCAGTGGGTTGCTGATTCCGGGCACGCTGGCGTTGGTCACCGCATTTGTATCGTTCGTGACGTTGCTGTTGATCCCGATCCCCATGGTGCGGGAACTGGCAATCACCGCGTCACTGGGGGTCGCGTTTAAGATCGTCACCAATCTGGTGATGCTGCCGGTGGTGGCCTCGATGCTCAGCGTGCAGGATGGTTACGCTGCCGCCGAGGAAGTTTCTCGCCAGCGCCGCGCTCGTTGGTTGCACGGTCTTGCGCGTTTGAGCGAATGGCACAACGTGCGCTGGGTGCTGGGCATGGCGGTGCTGATCTTTGTCACGGCCGCCTGGCAAAGCCATGATCGAGTCGTCGGTTCTTTGCAGGCCGGCGCCCCGGAACTGCGCGAGGATGCGCGATTCAATAGGGATGCGCTGTCGATCGCCAGCCATTACGACATCGGTCTGGACTGGCTCAGTGTGGTGTTCGAGGTCAAGGTCGAGGGCGGCGCGAACGACTGCGAAAACGTTGCGCTCGGCCAGTATCAGGACCGCTTCGTCTGGGCCATGCAAGGGGTGCCTGGTGTGGTCTCGGTGACCTCGTTTTCCAACAGCCTACGCCAGTTCAACGAGGGTTATAACGAGGGCAATCCGAAAATGAACGCGGTGCCCATCGACCCGACCAACTACTCGTCGATGGCCGCCGAGGTGGCTCGCGTGCCCGGCATGATGCTGCCCGATTGCAGTATGACCGCGGTGCATCTGTTTCTCGCCGATCACAAGGCGACCACAATTCACCGGGTGATCGCCGCGACCAAGGCGTTCCGCAGCCAGTTCACTCAGCCCGGAGTGAGCGTACGTCTGGCGTCCGGTAATGCCGGCGTAATTGCGGCGATCAACGAAGAGGTGGAACGCAGCGAGCTGCCGATGATGCTTTACGTCTACGGCGCAATCGCGCTGCTGGTGTTTGTCGTTTATCGCGACTGGCGCGCCGTGCTGGTCTGCTGCCTGCCGCTGACCCTGGGCACCTTCATCGGCTACTGGTTCATGAAAGAACTGCAGATCGGCCTGACCATCGCCACCTTGCCGGTCATGGTGCTCGCCGTCGGCATCGGCGTGGATTACGCGTTCTACATCTACAACCGTTTGCAGTTGCATCAGGCCCTCGGCCAGCCGATCACCAAAGCTGTCGAGCACGCGTTGCTGGAGGTCGGCGTCGCCACGATTTTTACCGCCATCACCCTGGCGGTGGGCGTCGCCACCTGGGCGTTTTCCGATCTGAAGTTCCAGGCAGACATGGGCAAGCTGCTGGCTTTCATGTTTCTGGTCAATATGATCATGGCCATGACCGTTCTCCCAGCCTTCGCCGTATGGCTGGAGCGGACATTCCCGCGGCGGCGCCCAGTGCGTCTGATCGGCTCACTGGTGCATTGAGGACATAGCCATGCGAAACCTGATGCCTTTACTGGTTCTGATGTTGCCGACGCTGTTGCAGGCGTCATCCTTGCCGGCGGTTCCGGCGACCGTGACGGCCAGCGCCACAGCCGCGACGCTGTTGAGCGTTGCCCGCGCCGGGGAGCGAACCGTTGCCGTCGGTGATCACGGTGTGGTGCTGCTGTCGGACGATCACGGCGGGCATTTCCGTCAGGCTGCGTCCGTGCCGTTGTCCACGCCTCTGACCGGGGTGTCCTTCGTCGACGCCCGTCAGGGTTGGGCCGTGGGTCACTGGGGGGCGATTCTGGCCACTACTGACGGCGGCGATACCTGGCAGGTGCAACGCCTGTCCAGTGCGGAAGATCGGCCGCTGTTTACCGTGCACTTTTTCAATCCGCAGCAAGGGGTGGCGGTGGGGCTGTGGTCGCTGGTGCTGACCACAGATGACGGCGGCAAGACCTGGACCGAGCAGCAACTTGAAGCTCCGCCAGGATCGAAGCGCGCCGATCTGAACCTGATGGGGCTGTTTGCCGATCGAGAAGGGCGCTTGTACGCCACCGCCGAACGCGGCCAGTTATTGCACTCGGACGATCAGGGCAAGCACTGGCGCTACATGGATACCGGTTACAGCGGCACTTTGTGGACGGGAGCGGTGCTGGGCGACGGCTCGCTGCTGGTGGGCGGGCAACGCGGCACGTTGCTGCACGGCTCCGCCGACGGCGCACGCTGGCAGCGCGTACCGCTGCAGAGCAAGAGCTCGGTCACCGCCATCGATGTTTCCGGGCAGACAGTCATTGCGGTAGGGCTCGACGGCTTGCTCGTGCGCAGTGACGACGGTGGCCAAAGTTTCCATGAGCAACCCAGCGGCGACGGGGTTTCGCTCACGGCGACACTGCTGAACGGGGATGGCTCGCCGATCGTGTTTTCCCGTAGAGGCGTCGTTTCTCGGCGCTGATACCCGGGTGGATGTCGGGAGGCCGGCGCCATGCCGGTTTCCCGGCAGTTCAGCGCGATTTTTTTCTCAAACAAACTGCTGATTTTCGGCCGGTTTTCCCGCGCCTGAAGAAGTCTTTGCAGGCTCGAAATAATAAACATAACGTATGTTGCGTTAAATAATTTTGCTTGTTAGAGTCGATGACAAATAACAAGACGCAGCACGTTGCAAGCGCAGCGGTTGCCACTCTCGATGGAGGTACTTTGATGATCTCGCTCAAGTCGACACTCACCCTGCCAGCCGCCGGACTCACCGGTTTCGAAACCCCGCTGACAGAAGAGGAGGCTGCGATTCAGGCCTCCGTGCACCGCTTCGCCAAAGAAGTGTTGCGACCATTGGGTCGCGAGCTGGATCGCATGACCGCCGAAGAGGTGGTTGCCCCCGGCTCGCCTTACTACTCGCTGTTTGCCGAATTCGCCAAACTCGGCCTCGACCCGGCGCTGTTGGCGCAGCTGCCGCCGGACATGGCGGTGCGGATCGAATCGCTGATCGGTGAAGAACTCGGCTGGGGTGATGCCGGGCTGGCGATCTCTTTGGGCTGCGCCGGTTTCCCGCTGCAAATGGCCGTTGCCGCCGGCAATGCCGAGTTGGTCGAACTCTGCCAGGGCCGGATCGGCTGCTGGATGGCCACCCAACCCGACCGTGGCAGCGACAACCAGATCTTCGACATGGCGCGAGACTGGCCAGCGGGCAAGCCCGGCAATATCGGCAACTTGACCGCCAAAGTGGTTGGCGATGAAGTCATCCTCAACGGCCAAAGCTCGGCGTGGGTCTCCAACGGCGTCATCGCCCAAGTGGCACTGGGCTTGATCTGTGCCGATTACGGTGACGGGTTTTACGATGAGAACGGCCGGCCGCACGGGATTGCGCTGATTATTCCGCTCGATCTCAAGGGCGTGTCCAAGGGCAAGCCGCTGGACAAGATCGGCCAGCGCTCCTTGCCCCAAGGCGAAATCTACTTCGACAGCGTACGAGTGCCCCGGCGCTTTGCTATCGCCGAGCGCGACAACTACTACGGCGCCGTCAGTTCTTCCTGGTCGTTCGCCGGCACCCACATGGGGCAGGTGTTCACCGGCGTCGCACGTGCCGCCTTCGAAATGGCCCTGCAGTACTGCCATGAACGCCGCCAGGGCGGGCATCCGTTGATCGACCACCAGATGACCCGCCTGCGTTTGGGCGACATGTTGCGTCGGGTCGAAACGGCCCGTGCGGTCGCCCGCCGTTCGCTGAGCTTCGCGCGCCTTTCACCGCAAACCCATCCGTACGCTACCGCCTCCGCCAAGGTCACGGTGACCGAAGAGGCAATGGCCGTTGTGCAGGAAGCTTTCCGTCTGTTCGGCGGCAATGGCACCACCCGTGAATACCCGATCGAAAAACTCTTGCGTGACACCCAGTCGTCATTGATCGAGGACGGCGAAAACCGCGTCCTGACCATGCGCCTGGGGCTGCTTGCCCAGCAACTGTACGCCGAAGGTTGGGCCAACAACTGATTCTGCATTCACCCGACATCACTCATCCAAAAACAACAAATGAGGTAAATCCCGATGGCCAAATATCCTGTCGTTGTTTACGGCGCCAGTGGTTACACCGGCATGCTGATCATGGACTGGTTGATCGACCAGCACATCCCGTTCACCGCCGTTGCACGCAACGCCGCGCGGGCTCAGGAAATGATGGCGCAACGCGTCGTCGGTCTGGAGTCGGCCACTTACGAAATCATTGAATGCGCCCACGAGGTCGACGCGCTGGTCTCGGTGTTCAAAGGTGCGCGCGTGGTATGCAACACGGTCGGCCCGTTCATCAATTTTGGCCTGACTGCCGTGGAAGCGGCCTTGAAAGCTGGCTGCCATTACCTGGATCCGGCCGGTGAGCAGGCGCACATCCGGGCCTTGCGCGACCAGTTCGGTGAGCTGTATCGCCAGGCCGGGCTGCTGCTGTCGCCATCGTTGGCGTACATGTACACCTACGCCGAGATCGCCGCCGAACTGGCCCTGGAAACGCCGGGTGTCGATTCGCTGGAAACCGCGACCCTGACCCGTGGCCCGCGCACCGGTGCTGCCGGGGTGACTGTCGGTTCTACGGCGACCATTTTCGAAGGCGTGCGTTACCCCGGTGCCTACCTGTGGGAGAAGGAACTGGTGCCTTATGCACCGAACGCCAGCTTCAACGTGGTCTGCCCCGATCTACTGGAAGCGGTGTTCTGCCTCCCTTGGGGGGGCACCTCGCTGCCGGTGTTCTTCGAAGATGATGGCCGCGTGCGAAGTTGCATGTCCTGTGTCGGCTTCTACGACAACCCGGTGATGAAAATGGTCCACGGCCTGGGCGAGAAGTGGGAAGCCGAATACAAGCACCTGCCCAAGGAACAGCAGGACGCGGTGATTCAGAGCCTCGTGCAATCGACCACCCCGAGCATGCCGCCGCGTGAGCGCAGCACCCTGCAACGCACCGTCGACTTCGCGATCGGCCGCGGTCAACTGACAGCGGTGCGTGCCACCGTGCATGGCATCACGCCGTACATCGCCACCGGCGCCTTGCACGCCGCTGCCGTGGTCAAGCTGTTGAATAACGACACCGCCAGGACCGGGTTCGCCTCGTCCTCGAAAGCCTTCGGTCATCGCTACCTGTTGGGTTTCCTTGAACAGCGTGGCCTTGCCCGCGCAACCGTTACTCAACTGTGAAGTGACCGACATGGCGATTATCGATTTCTTCGACCGTGGCTGGCGGATCAATCCGCACGGCGCGGCGTACATCCAGGACGATCGGGTGTTCACCTTCACCGAAGTCCGCCATCTGTCCTGCCGGATCGCCAACGCGTTGCTGGCGGCCGGTTTGCCGAGCGGCACCAAGGGTGCGGTCTGGTCGGCCAACGACGCGGTGGCCTGGACCTGCACCCTGGGACTTTGGCGCGCCAACCTGTGCTGGATTCCCGTCGGCGCACGCAACAGCGCCGAAGAGAACCGGCACGTGCTCGATGCCTTCGACTGCGAGGTGCTGTTTTTTCAGCGAGAGTTCGCGCCGATCATCGACGCCTTGCGTCCGAGTCTGCCGAAAATCCGTTTGTGGATCTGCATCGACGAGCACCTGCCGGGCGCACCTTCGCTCAAATCCTGGATTGAGGATCAGCCGGTCACGGCACCGGAGGTCGAGTATCAACTGGACGATGTCGTGGCACTCTCGCCAACCGGCGGCACCACCGGGCTGCCCAAGGGGGTGATGAACACTCATCGCAGCATCCAGACGTTCTGCGCGCACTTCATGATCAATTTCCCTTACGGGGATGACCATCCGCCAGTCAACCTGGCGGCGGCGCCGATGACCCACACCGCTGGCACGCTGTCGCTGCCGTGCACCTCGCGCGGTGGCACGGTGGTGATCATTACCAAACCGGATCCGGCGCTGATGCTGGCAATGATCCCGAAGTACAAGGTCACCGAAACCTTTTTGCCGCCTACCGTGATCTATCGACTGCTGGATGTGCCGGATCTGGCGCAGAAGGTCGATTTCAGCTCGCTGAAGTATTTCTTGTACGGCGCGGCGCCGATGTCGGTGGACAAACTCAAGCAAGCCATCGAGACCTTCGGCCCGGTGATGGCCGGCGGTTACGGACAGACCGAAGCCCCGGCCTCGATCTCCAACCTGCCGCCCGCCGAGCATCTGCACGGTGGGCGCCTGGCATCGGACGAGCGACTGTCTTCAGTGGGCCGGCCTAATCCGCTGGTGCGCGTGGAAATCCTCAGCGACGCCGGGGACATCCTCGGTCAGGGTCAAACCGGCGAAATCTGTGTACGCGGCGATCTGGTGATGAAGGGTTATTACAAAGATCCGCAGAAAACCGCAGAAACCATCATCGATGGCTGGCTGCACACCGGCGACATCGGCCACGTTGATGCGCACGGCTACCTGCACATTACCGACCGCAAGAAAGACATGATCATCTCCGGCGGATTCAACGTTTATCCCAGTGAAGTCGAGCAAGTGCTGTGGAGTCATCCGGCGGTGCAGGACTGCGCGGTCATCGGTGTGCCGGATGAGCAATGGGGCGAGGGCGTGAAAGCCGTGGTCGAGTTGAGCGCTGGGCATACCGTCACCGCCGAGGAGTTGATCGAGCTGTGCAAAAGCCGGCTCGGCTCGGTCAAGTCGCCGAAAACCGTAGATTTCATTGATGCATTGCCGCGCAGCCCGGTCGGCAAGGTGCTGAAGAAAGATCTGCGTGCCCATTACTGGCAAAACGTTGAGCGGCGTATCTGAGGGGAATGATCTGATGGAACCAATTTACATCGCCGGCATTGCCATGACCGAGTTCGGTCGCCACCTCGACCGCAGTCTCCAGGATCTGGCGCTGGAAGCCTTGCAGGGCGCACTCGCCGATTCCGGCGCCTTGCGCGCCGATATCGGTGCGGTGTTCTACGCCGGCATCACCAACGGTCAGTTGCAAGGACAGCTGTCGATTCCCGGGCAGGTGCTGTGCAGCAAGATCGGCCTCGAAGGAGTGCCGGTGTACAACGTCGAAAACGCCTGCGCCTCGGGCAGTACCGCGGTTCATCTGGCAGTGCAGAGCTTGCGCTCGGGGGCTACCAACGTGGCCCTGGCGTTGGGCGCGGAGAAAATGAATGTGCCGGACAAGGCGCGGGCGCTGGCCCTGTTCGAAACCGGCTGGGACGTTTCCACCGCCGAAGAAAACTACGCGACGCTGGTGAAAATGGGCGAGGGCATCGTGGTGCCACCAGGCTCGGAATCTGATCGTCCGTACAGCAAGTTCATGGCCATCTATGCCGCCATGTGTCGCTGGCACATGAAGACCTACGGCACCACTCAGCGGCAGATTGCGGCGGTATGCGCCAAGAACCATCAACACTCGGTGCACAATCCGTATTCGCAATTTCGCAAGACCTTCACCATCGAGGAGGTGCTTTCCGCGCCGCCAATCACCTATCCGATCACGCTGCCGATGTGTGCGCCGTTATCCGACGGCGCGGCCGCTGCGATTCTTTGTACCGAGGCGGGACTGAAACGCATCGGTGCCGACCCGAAACGTTGTGTGCGGATTGCCGCCAGCGTGATCCGCAGCTTTACCCTGCGGGGGCTCGACGAGCCGCACAAGCACGTCAGCCTTTTGGCAGCGCGTGAAGCCTATGAAGTCGCCGGCCTCGGCCCGCAGGACATGCACGTGGCCGAAGTGCACGACGCCTCGGCCATGGGCGAAATCATCCAGGCGGAAAACCTCGGGCTTGCGCCGCTGGGGGAGGGTGGGGTGTGTGCCGAACGCGGCGATTTCACCTTGGGTGGTCGCCTTCCGATCAACCCCTCTGGCGGCCTGGAATCCAAGGGCCATCCGCTGGGTGCGACAGGGATCGGCCAGTTGTACGAGCTGACCACGCAGTTGCGCGGGGAGGCCGGTGCACGCCAGGTACCCGGTGCGCGGCATGCCATCCAGGAAAACGGTGGCGGGCTGCAGGGTGTCGAGGAAGCCGCCGTCGCTATTCACATCCTGAGTCGATAGGAGCGCATCACATGTCCATGACCTACCAATCACGAGAGCTGGAAAGCCACTTCGCCGGCGGGCATTTCCGTCGGCTGGGTGGCTGGGTCGAAACCCCGGCGGATCTGCAACCCGAGCTCGAGGGCGATGTCAGCGCGGACGTCATCGTGATCGGTGCCGGTTTCGCCGGGCTGTCCACCGCCCTGGAACTGACGGCGTTGGGGGCCAAGGTTGTGGTGCTGGAGCAGGCGTTTGCCGGTTTCGGCGCCAGCGGGCGGAACGCCGGCTATCTGGGTGGCAGCATCGGCATCGAGTTCGAGTTGTTCTTGAAACGTGTCGGCAAGGAAAAAGCGCAAAACATCGTCAGGTTCTATGACGAAGCGGTCGCCTACGTCGAAGGTCGGTTGCGCGAACTGGGGATCGACTGCGACTACAACGCCTCGGGCATCATCAGGGCGGGGATCCATCCGTCGCAGGAGAAAAGGCTGCGCAAAAGCATGGCCGTGGGCCACGGCCTGGGGTCGCCAACCGAATTTCTGGATCAGGGACAAATGCGTGCGCGGGGGATTCCACCGGCCTTTCTGTTTGGCTGTCTGCAACGCCACGGCGGTACCCTGGACCCTGGCAAATACGTGATGGGCCTGCGCCGCGCTGCACTCCAGGCGGGGGTGAGGCTGTATGAAAACACCACGCTTGAGTCGTACTCCGACGGGCCGACGATCACCTGCCGGACGCCACGCGGTCGGGCGAGCGCGCCAATAGTGGTGCTGGCAACCAATGCCTATACGCCGCAACTCGGTCTTCTGCGCGACAAAGTCGTACCGTTTCGGGTATCGGCGGTCGAAACCGAGCCATTGACACCACAGCAGTTGGCATCGCTGGGCTGGGCAGGGCGGGAAGGGTTGACCACGCCGCACCTGGTGATGGAAAGCCATCGCCTAACCGCACGCAATACGCTGCTGATGACCACCAAACGGCTAGGTTATGCCTACGGCTCGAAAACCCCGAACATTCCCGATGAGGCGACCTACCGCGCGTTGCAAGACAACCTTGGCGTGCGTTTCCCGATGTTGCGCGGTGTCGGCATTCAAGCGTGCTGGAGTGGTTACGTCAGCATGGCCTACGACGCGTTGCCGGTGGTGGGCGAAACTGGGTCGCACCACAACATTCTCTACACCGCGGGTTGCTCCGGACACGGTGTCGCCTCGCAGTCGCTGATCGGCCATCTGCTGGCGGAAAGAATCGGCGGTATCGAGCATCCGCTGCTCGCCGCGCTGCGGCATAAAACCCCGAAAACCCTGCCCGAACCACTGCAGTGGTGCGCCGTGAATGTGGCGCTGGGGGGAGCACATCTGCTGGACGAATACACCAACCGCAAAGTTGCGCGCCCTCATGCCTGACGGTTGAGGCTTATAGAACCAACACGCTGATTTTCCGTGGTGACGCTGACCTTGGAGTCCTGGGTCCGGCAGGCGTTCGCCTGCAGAAAGACAAACGAATGTTTGCGTTTTCGTCGCCACTTTTTTACTGCCGCACCCACGCTCGGCCACGGGCGTTCAATCCAACAATAACGTGATGTGAGGCCTCGAACATGAGCACTGACGCCCCTCCCGATCTGAAGCGAAGACAATTACTCAAACTGGCCGGTGCCACCGCCGCCATGGGATCGATCGGTTTGAACCTTGGCCCGGCCAATGCCGCCGATGCGCTGCAAAAAGACAGTCCGGACGATGTGTTTGATGTGGTGATCATCGGTGCCGGCCTGGCTGGTTTGACCGCCGCCCGTGATCTGCATCTGGCAGGTTGTGAGTCGCTTCTGGTGCTCGAAGCGCGCGATCGTGTCGGTGGCCGCACCCTCAATCATGACTTGGGCTCCGGCTACATTTCCGAAGCCGGAGGTCAGTGGATCGGTCCAGGACAAACCGCCGTAGCGGATCTGGCCCGTGAGCTTGAGGTCGGTACCTTTCCCAGTTTTTATGACGGGGAAACCGTGATCCTCGGGGGCGATGGACGTGTCGCCGTTGATTTGAAAGGCACCTTCGGTACCGACGAAAGCGTCTCGGCAAAACTCAGCGAGCTGTCGCGTGATGTGCCGTGCGGGGCGCCATGGAAATCCCCCCGGGTGGCCGAACTGGACAAACTCTCGGCGGGCGACTGGCTCGCTCAGCAAAACATCAAGCCGGAAGACCGCGCAGGGTGGAATGCCAGCTTCCTCCTGACCTGCGGTGTCACGCCGGCGAAGATGGGCTTCTTGCATTTTCTGTCGATGATCAATTCGGCCGGCAGCGAATACATGCGGCTCGACTCGATCAAGGACAGCGCGCAAGGCACGCGGATCGTCGGCGGTTCACAGGTTCTCAGCAGCAAAATGGCGCAATTGCTGGGCGACAAGGTTCGCTTGTCGTGCCCGGTGCGCAAAATTGCTGACTGGAACCGCGACATCGTCAGACTGCAAACGGATCAGGGCGAGATCCGCGCCCGCCGGGTGATCATGGCGATTCATCCCGCGCTGTGCCAACGCCTGCAATTCGATCCACCGCTGCCCGAAGCTCGCGCCGCCCTGCAACGGGCCTGGCCAGCGCACTCGCCGGCACGCAAGACCGCAATGGTTTACCAGCGGCCTTTCTGGCGCGACAAGGGTTTGAACGGTCACATCATTCAGGTCGGCGGGCCAGTCATCTGGGCTTACGACAACTCGCCGCCAAACGGCGAAATCGGCGTGATCAATGCATTCATTCTGAATGCCGCAGCTCCCACCGACCCCGAAGCCGCGAAGCGTGTGCAGACCGAAATCTATGCATGCGCCCTGGGGGATGCAGCGCTTGAGCCGGTTTCCTACCACGATCACGACTGGGCGCATTACGACCCGTGGACCATCACGTGCGTGTCGCCGATTCCCTCCGGTTTCTGGTCGACACATGGCGAGGCACTGCGTCCGCCGTGCGGCAATCTGTTCTGGTCGGGCAGCGAAACCGCTGACATCTGGGCAGGTTACATGGACGGTGCCGTGCGCGCCGGACGCCACAGCGCCTTGCAGGTGCTCAACGCGTTACGTCGGGCATAGGAGGCGACAATGAAAAAAATCATAGCGCTTGGCGTCATCACGGTCATTGTGGTGCTGGTGGCGGTTTTCGGCCGTGATCTGCTCGACCTGTATCGGCTGCAGACTTACATCACGACCTCCACGGAGGCCTATCAGGCCGAACGCGGAAACTGGCCACACCTGACCGATGCCTGCACCGGTTGCCATGGCAGCCACGGTAACTCGCTGAACCCGACGTATCCGAGCCTGGCCGGGCAACCCGCCGCGTATCTGTCTGCCCAGTTGCGCAACTTCGCGAGCGGGCAACGGCTTGCGCCCAACATGGGGCCGCTGGCGATGACCCTCAGCCCGGATGAAATTGATCTGCTGGCGAAGTTCTACGCCCGGCAATCGGTCGTTGCTCATGCGGCTGTCAGCCCTGACGAGGGGCTGAAGGATCAGGGCAAACAACTGGTGCAAATCCGCGGTTGCACCGCCTGTCATGGTGCCGAGCTGATGGGCCACGACGCCTTCCCGCGCCTGGCTGCACAAGGTCAGGACTACCTTTTGGCCCAGCTCAACGCTTTTGCCAGCGGCGAGCGCATTGAGCCCAGTGGCGCGATGCAAGCCATGGCAGCGGCGCTGTCAGCGCAGGAGCGCCAGGCGATTGCGGCTTACCTGGCCGCACTGGTTCCTCAATCCCGCTAACCCATCAAATTTTCTGTCAGCTGTACCGAGGCTATCGTTATGGAACCGAGAAATATTGTGCTGTGCCTTGCCTGTTTCTTGCTGCTTGCCAATGGTCTGACCTTTGGCATCAGGTTTCTGAAGAAGAGAAACCTGCTACTGGCTCTGGAGTGGTTTGTGGTTGCGTTTTCCGCGACAAACTTCTTGATCTTCTTCCTGACAGGATCGGAGCATGCGTACCTGATTTCATACTTCTGCGACGCGTTCTCCAGAGCCTTCGGGATTCCACTGATTACCGTGCTCGGGCTGATGGCGGTAACGCATGCGTACAAGCCCTCCGTGAGCAAGGAGCTCATGATGTTTGCCGGCGCTCTGTTGGGCACGCTCGCGTTGATCTCTACCAAGGTCCTGGTCACGCTCCTGCCGTATTTCTACGTGCTGATGTGGGTGATGTTTTCGGTCTACCTGGTGTATTTCGCGGTACGCCTGGCAAATGCCGGAGAGTCATTGCATGCGATCGGTGTGATGTTTGGCATGCTCGCCTCACTGACCATTGCCTGCATCTACGACTTCTACAAGATCCCCGGCGACGACAGCAATGTGCTGCTCAACTTCTACGTGCTTGCACTGACGACCTGGGCTTATCTGCTGGTGCACCTGTATTACGCGTATTGCGCGCTGGAGCGCGCGAAGGGCGCCATGGCAGTTCTGCAAACGCGCTGAGGGAGAGTTGAAGTGCTCGAAGCCGCCGTTCTGGCGGCTTTTTTGCGTGATGCGGAGTAGGGCGGTGGGCATCCTTGCCCGGGCAGGATCAAGGGTACAGCTTGGCCAGATAATGCGCCACGGCCTTGATGTCCTCATCGGACAGGGTGCCCGCCATGGCATTCATGGCCTGCGTCGGATCGGTGCGTTGGCCACGTTTGAAAGCGCTCAGTTGATCGCTCAGATAAAGCTGCCCTTGTCCGGCGATACGCGGAGCCAGGGAGCCGCCAGAGAGTTTTTCGCCGTGGCAGGCTGCACAACCATTGGCGGCGACCACGCGCTGGCCGCGCTGGTCCAGCGCATCATCCTTGGCGGGGCTTCAGTCACGCCGGGTTGCTGTTCGGCAGAATAACTGGCCAGGCGCTTGATCTGCTCGTCGGTCAGATTGGCCGCCAGCGGCTGCATCTGGGCACTGTGGCGACGCCCTTCGGCAAACGCGCGCAACTGGTTTTCGATGTATGCAGTAGGCTGCCCTGCAAGCGCTGCGTATTGAGCGTCGCGGGGTTGACCGCTGGCGCCATGGCAAAGCGCGCAGGTGTCCTGCAACTGTGGCCACGCACCACCGTTGGCCTGGTATGCAGCGTCGCGCTGATCCACGGCCTGCATGAAACGATAGCCCCCCACAGTACCGTAAGTCGCTATTGATCCGGCCAACGCCGCGCTCACGGTGATGACTCCAAACACCATAGTCCGCTTCATCAGGCGTTCCTCCGTGGTTGAAGCACCTGCAACGCTTCCATTGCCGCGCGATGTCCGGCGCGGACCGCACCGTCCATTGCCCCGGCCCAGATTTCCGCAGTCTCGGTACCCGACCAGATCAGGCGACCGACCGCCGGCGTCAGATACTCGCCCCATTGCGTCCAGAAACCGGGAGGCATGGGGGATATACAACTCAAACTCCACGAATCGATCTTGCCCTGGTCCAGATCATGAAACTGAATCGGGTGTAGGGCCTGTTCGCCCATGGCGCTGGCGTAAATCGCCGACAGGGTGCCCTGCGCCGTTTTCGGGTCATGGGGTAATTGTCCGGTCCTGACGAAGCCGCTCAGCACACCAAGGCTGCCGTCCGCCGGGGAGTTGTCAAAGGCCTAGATCAGCGGACCGTCCACTGGCACAATCTGCCCGTTGAGGCCTTGGTCGCGCCAGAACGGGCGCTCATAGACGTGCACGGTCTTGCGCGTCGGTGCATGGGCCGGCCAATGCCGCTGCAGCTCGGCACGCCCGGACGGCAGGGGCGGATCAAAGACGATCTGATTGCACAACGCCGGGCTCAGCGCAGCAATTACCTGCCGCGTGCGGATGATGCCCTGATCGGTGTGCAACTCGACGACATCACGATCCCAACCGACAATCTTGCGCACTGGGCACGCCAACCGGACTTTATCTCCGAGAGCATGCGCCATCTTCAAACTGAGAATTTGCGAGCCGCCAGCCAACCGAGATTCCTGCGCACCGCCCTGGACCCCTTCGAGCTTTTCAAGGCGGCAGTCCGACGAGTTGATCATCGCCAGGTAATGCAGGAGTCCCATGCCGGCCGGCGTGGTACCGAAGGTGAGGCTCACGGACATTTGAAGCCGATCTTGTCGGCGTTGCTGATGCCTTGTCCGGCCAGCCACTGGCCAATCGACAGTTTGTCCAGCTCAGCCGCGTCCTTGGCTTTCCACGGCGCTTTGCTGGGGACGCCTTCGGCGAGCTTGTTCAGTTTTGCGACGACTTTTGTATTGGAATTCGGCCCGTCGCTGAGATCTTCCTGGATGTTGACCTCGTCGATCAGATACACCGCCTTGCCCTTGTAGTAGGTGGGGAAGGTGGCAACATCGAGCTGTCTGGCCATGTCGGCGATCGACGTTTGCCCCGGGCCGATCCATTGGCCACCGGCCTCGGAAATCACGCCATTGCCCAGATCATGGTTAAGCGTGCGACCACCGACGCGGTCGCGGGCTTCAAGCACGGCAAACGACTCGCAGCCAGCGGCCTGGAGGTCTCTGGCGGAGGTGAGCCCGGAAAGCCCGGCGCCAATGATCACCACATCCAGTATTGAGGTATCTACAGCTTCGGTTTGCGCCATCGCACGACCGGTGACACCGAGTCCTCCGGCGAGGGCTGCGCCTCCGATCGCTTGCAATAACAATCGTTGCTGTCGTGATTGCGTCGACAGTTCATCGAGATCCGCACCCATCTTTACCTCCGTCTTTTATTAAAATCACAGATGTTATGTGTGTATATGACAGAACAGGAATTCAGCAAGGTGAAATCGGCGAGATGTCGATTAACCGTGGGTTTGAATGAAAGGCGGGCGCGAAAAAGCAGGGTTCGCTGCGCAAATGAAGCGAAACTTGTTGATGCCGGAGGGCAGGGCAGGGTTTAGCGAGCGGGGCTGATCAGCGTGATGACCGCATCCATCAAGGCCTTGCTGCGTTTGGCTTCAAATCGCTCAGGCTCGATTGGCAACAACATCATCCAGCCGTCACTCAGCGCACTGAGCTGATCGGCAAGCAGATCGGCAGCAATGTCCTTGCGAATGATGCCTTGGGTTTGTCCCTTACGCAGAATGCTTGCAAGATCCTCGCGGAAGCGCGAATAACGTTTCTGGATCACGTCGGCAAAAACCGGCTCGTGCCGGGCGTGGGCAAGCATCTGAAACAGGGCCAGCCAACGCGCCGAGTCGTTCGCTTGAGTCAGGTTCAACCATTGCCCGATCATTGCCCTGACGTCGACTTTTTCCTGATCGGCATCCAGCAAATGGTCGAACTCGTCGAACAGACTCTGCGCCGCCGCCGTGATCATTTCTTCTTTATTGGCAAAGTAATAGGTCACGGCGCCCGTGGTGCAGCCGGCATGACTGGCAACCTTGCGCAGAGACGTCCCGGCATAACCTTCCAGGGCAATGACTTCGATGGCTGCGGTCAACAGTTCACCGCGTTTTTCCAGTCGATTACCTACCGGACGACCGCGACGTGGAGCGGGCGCGGAATCACTGTCAATGGAGTGCTGACTATCCGTGGAAGGCGCTTGAGCATCATGCATAAGAGAGGTGATTCCGTTGGGTGAAGGCGTTGAGCCGACAGTGGCTGCGAACGCCATTTTGGCTTGGCACGTCGCGATCATGCAATCGTTCAGAGTCGACCGCTGCCAATCACCGCGACGGCACGGACTTCCACGCGCAAGCCCGGCATTGCCAGTTGGGAAATGCCGACAGCGGTCCAAGCTGGATAACGCTCAGGGAAATATTCGTCCTTTACCTGTCCAAAGGCGTGCACCTCGGCCTGCAGATCGGTATGAAACGTCATCAGCTCGACCACGTCGGCCAGGCTTGCGCCCGCAGCTTCGAGGATGGTCCGCAAGTACTGAAACGCCAGATGGGATTGCGCCTGAATGCCATCGGCTGGAACCATGGCTTCGTCGATACCGACCTGGCCGGACACCCAGATCATGTTGCCGACGCGTGTGGCCTGGGAAAAGTGGAAGTTGTCGTAGATCGCCTGGGTGTGACCAGGGTTGAAGGACTGACGCTGCAGTTCTTGAGTGCTCATCGCGGTGCTCCTCTCATATTAATTGGCGGAACGTTGGGTGGCGGAAGACGTCTCCCGCTTTCAGCGTCGACAGCTCTTCAGTGAACAGCACGCCTTGCTGCGGATAACCGCCGGCGCTGTGTTCTGGCAAGGGATGAAAGGTGGCGTCGTCGCCAAAGAAACGGAAAACGAAGGTGTGACGGTCCGGGAAGGCCTCATCCACCGGAGCGCCGCCATGCAGCGAACCCGGATGCAGCAGGAGGATATCGCCAGGCTCGGTGGCCCACGAAATGATCTCGAATGCCTCGGGATCGTTTTGCCGCAAAGCCTCGATGTCCGGCAGGCGTGGCAATGCATCGCCGCCATGCAGCGGTTGAGTCGGATCATTCGGATCGCGAAACGTGGTGCCGTCGTAGCGTGGTCCTTTGTGTGAACCTCGAACGATTTCCAAAGCGTTTTTCTTCGGCACTGATTCAAAACTGATCCAAGCATTGGCCCAGTGGTTTCCAGCCCACGGCAGATAAGACGTGTCCTGATGCCAAAGCGTGCGAGATCCGCGCCCACCAGCTTTGAGAAACACCTCTTCGGCGAAGTACCACACGTTCTCCGAGCCCCAGAGCTGCGCAAACAACTGGCCAAAGGGCAGGGAGGCCACCAGTTCTTCGAGACGGGCCTTGGCGACGGGATTGGCATTGTCGACGTGCGACTGTTGCTCCGTTCCGTCGAACATGCGAGTCGCATGAGGGCCGTGATTCTCGACAGCCCATTCATAGGCCGCCCGACACTCGGCCAATTGGTCCTTGTTCAGAAAACCTTTGATCAGGACGGCCCCGTCTTCCAGGAACGCCTTTCGCACAGAGAGTTGCATGAGAGCTTTCTCCTCGAAAAAATGCCACTTGGCGATTCCGATGCTAGCAGGCGACCCGATTAAACACAACGGTCGTTATTTTAATAATGTTATTATTAATGGAGGCCTATGCAGACGCTCTGCGGCGGGGCCCCGGTGATCACTCGCTGATGATCGATCGCTCAACCGCGACGCGGGTCTGAGGCTGCACACATTTAATCAAGGTCCTTATACTGAGCTTTTATGGAAAACCTAGGTCTCGTTAAAACACTGCTAGTAGAGGACGATCAGAGGCTGGCGAAACTCATCAATAAATTCCTGGCCCGGCATGGTTTTGCGGTGCAAGTCGTCCGCCGGGACGACCAGGCATTGGCGGCCGTCGTTGAGCTCAAGCCACAAATCGTCGTACTTGAGCTTCTGCTGCCGGATCAGAACGGACTGCACCTGTGCCGTCGGATTCGTGATGCTTCTGATGTCCCCATCATCATCTTGACTGCGAAGGGAGATGACAGGGATCAGGTTCTCGGCTTGGAATCCGGTGCCGACGACTATGTAGTCAAGCCTGTCAAGCCATCGGTATTCCTGGCTCGGTTGCGCGCTTTGCTGCGACGCCATATCCCCGCGAAGCAACCGACAGCGCTCGACATCCTTGAATTCGGTCGGCTGTCGATCGATCGCAGTGCCCGGGTAGTGAGCCTGGCCGATCAAAGAATCGATCTGACAACCATGGAGTTCGAACTACTGTCCTTGCTGGCCAGCGCGGCGGGCACACTTTTTTCTCGCGACGAAATCCTCAACCGTATCCGCGGCATTCCTTTCGACGGGATCAACCGCAGCGTCGATGTTCACATCAGTAAATTGCGCGGAAAGCTCAATGACAACCCTCGAAATCCAGAGCTCATCAAGACGATCTGGGGCAGAGGCTATCTTTTTAATGCGTTCGCCTGGGAGGCGTAGTTAAGTATGAAAAAAGATGTGTTAATTTTGCTGTTTTGTGTCTGGATTCCGGCGTCGCTGTATTCGGTTTATGGCTGGCATCAAACACAGGGAAAACAGATCGACGATGTCGATCAGCCAACGACGGTGCTGCCTGACACGTACCAATCAACAAATTCCAAAACAAGTGCGTATGAGTCTGCGACGTTCTTGTGCACGATCAGGAAATCGCCACATGGCCTGGAAGAGCCGGATAAATAAAATGCATTAGGCTAGGCTTACCGAGAACGATTCATGATCGCGAACGGATTGAGCGTCGGCAGTGGGTGGTTGAATACATAGTGCAGGGAACCGCGCTTATGGCTCGCGTATGCCACTTGTGGATGTGCCTGAATGGGTCACGCTCTCAAGAAAGAAATTGAGTTCGAAACCAAGCTGCGCGATTTGCTCGCTAATACGGTTATAGCTTGAAGGACGTAGTCGACCTGCTTGATCCGCAAGCCGGTCGTCGTGCAGCAGCGGCTGAATCTAAAACCGGTAGTCGCAAGCCTCGCCAGTTGAAGGTATATAAAAATCCGCACACTGAAGAATTCGTAGAAACCAGGGCGGTAATCACAAAACGCTGAAGGAGTGGAAAGCAGAGCACGGCTCTGCGACCGTTGAGTCTTGGCTGACCAAGTGATTTATTGTTGAAAACAAAAGGGCCCGTACGGCCCTTTCGTTATCGATTTTTTAGCAACACGAGAGGGGATTTTGTAGATCTAAATGCAGTACCGACCGCATTGGCCCTATCCAAACGTTTCCTGAGGAGGAAGGGCAGGAATAACCTGCTTTTAAATCTAACTGAACTAATGAATGTTTATTATATTTATATCCACATCGTAATTAACGAGAAGGGACGTGAATCTAATTCAAGATCACTTCCCGGCCTGTAAAAGGGCTTGGAAAGCTTCCATTGTGGCTTGTTCTGATTCTTTGATTTGGTTGAGAATAGCCATAAGGTGCTGAGAGATTTCATCTTCCATTGCCGAACTTGGTAGATCAGCTAGGAGGCTTGACATCTTTTTTAGGCGGTTCACTTGTAAGAAAGCATTGGCAAGCCTGTTGTTGACAGTCTCACTGAAAATGTCAGCTTTATCTAAGAATTGAGATGGAAGTTCGATCGTGATCTTCGTGGCTTGAGCAGCCAGATCTTTCCGTGCGTTTTCATCATTTAGCAAATCCACCAAATAGGTTTGATCGCCATCAGAAGGTACTACATAGCATCTGAATTTCGCGATCTCTATCTGGGTATCTCCGAGGGGTGAAGTCATCATCTGAGCTAGAAGCTTTGCGCTTGCGAACCGCTCACGTTTTCTTTGAGCTTTATCAAAGCTCCAGATAATAAGTGCAATGATTGCAGCAGCAGCCGTCGCCACAGCCGCTACAGCGTCCCAGTCGATTTTCCATTCTGTACACAGCCACATGCAATTTCTCCGTCAACTGGTGAGGCAACGTTCGTCGGGAGGCATTCCAGCACATGGCGGCAGACACCGCCAAGCAGAAAGGAAGAGGCCTCGCCCGGAATCAAATCTGATGAAGCAGTCCTTAGATCTGCGCAACGTGGTGCCTGTTCTTCGGACGTCAAGATTGCTCCTAGGCGCCGCTATCGTTGGCTCTCGAACGAATTTGGGATGTACCCAAGTCATGCCCGCTTTCAAAGACATTAGTCGTGGCCAGGCGTTGAGCTACGAAGATCACGCTCACCTGAAAATAGGACTCTGAACGGCTTCAAATTCGCATCAGCATCGTCTCGTAATGAGTAGGTCGCCCCGCCTGCGACCTGATAAACGAAAAATTGCGATTCGTCCCGGGGATCCATAACGATTCCAGCCATCGTCAGAGGCTCCATGAGCCAGATAGATTGGCCATTCATATGGGGAGGTGTAACCAGCTGAACCTGCTCGACCCACACCCGATTTGACTGCGCATCGATAAATTGTTTGAGCTCATGAACGTGATACATCATAAGCATGCTCGCGTAATTTTCCCGGCCAACCTTGCGCACTACTTGGAGGTAAAACCAAGGCAGCAGCAGTTCCTGCTCAACGAAGCTCCAAACTCGCTGGCCCTCATGCGAGCTGGTGGCATCGGGCGATTCGAAGGTGATTTCGGCCCTTGGGTAGGTGGTAAACATGGCGAACCTCGAAAATGAACACTATAGATTGTAGTCCTATAAGATTCGATAGCGCTTCATCGTTCCTTTTGCGGGATCAGCAAATTGGAACTCAATATCGCGTTCGGCCAAGCGCTGAAACAGATCCGAAGCAGTAAAAATCTTACCCAAGAAGATTTTGCTACTGTAAGTAGTCGCACCTACCTCAGCACGCTGGAACGAGGCCTCAAAAGCCCAACGCTAGAAAAGGTGGACCAGCTGGCGGGAGCTTTAAACGTGCACCCGCTCAGCATCCTTGTCGCCACATACGTCGGTAAGGAAAGCCATCAGGACGTTGATGCTCTGTTTCAGACCATCAAGGATGAATTGTCCTCAATAAGAAACTTTGAAGGGGGAAACTCATCGCCACGGAAGGACCTTTAACCCTTTCCGGTGCGAGGGTCTTATGGCTAGGTCCACACGCCGGGCTCCGTCGAACCAAAGCGCCACGGGAAGCGCTAGCAGCTTCCGAAGTTTGGATCTGACCAAGAAAAGCGGGGGGAGGGAAGGGAGGGCTCCTGTAACTCGCAGCCCTTGATTCAAGTGCATGTACGCCTGGTGCCGTCGCGAGTGGGAGTGACCTTACGAAGCTCATGGAGGAGCCTTATTGATAAATCCCCAGTTCAATACGTTCTAGGTAGTTCTCGATAACTTGAAACCCGACTGGATTGCCCGCCAGATCTAGAGGGCTATGGTCGTCCAAACGCCGGCAGGGTTTAGCTAGCCATTCTTCAGCAAGCCGCAAGGTGCCAAAAACAGTAGTTGCGTGTTCCAGTACCTTTGCGTATTGAAAGGCTATCGCGCTCTGAATGGGACTCAGTCGACCGGTCGTCGATTCGGCGACTTTGCCTTGCTTAGGTCGGCTTGGCTTACCAGTGATACGATCGATGAGTTTCGATGACAAATAAAGCTCGGAAAGCGCGATCATTGCTTGGACGTCTGTCAGTGCAAACCCCTCCCTCACGAGCAAAAAAACATGGAGCTCGCTAAGCTCCTCAATTCTGGCGTGAGTAAGATGTTCCGTAGGTTTACGATCCAATGCCGTTGAGACAACTCTATTAGCAATACGTGGGGCCATGTGATTCACTTTGGCGGTGACGAATCAGGCTAGCCTAGCTTGATTTCATACAAATCGCATGTTTGTCTGTCCTGAATCATCCACTTGCGGGATACGGTGAATGGCGTGATCGCAAGACGCATGCGGAGGGCGACGATCAATGGGATCAGAGCCTGAGGAATCCCCACAAATCTATCCCTGGCCCTGCATCTGTCGCATCACCTGGGAGCGTAAGATTTGTTAGGTCTCCTCCAGCGCTTGTTGGGCCTCCGATGGTGGCCGATAACGCCAGTACCCCAGACCCAGGCACCATGGGACAAGACATGTTTGTTTTTAACGCTATTGCTTTGTGTAAAAATTGGTAAGGGCCGAATTAACAAAGGGTAGGAGTCATTCATGTCTGTCCCTGAGTGTATTTCTAAGCGGATCAAATGCATGCGAAAGGGCAAGCCTTTTACTAGTGCCGCGTTCGCAGAGATGGGATCTCGCACCTCGGTTGATAAAGCACTGTCTCGGATGGTGCAGAGCGGCGTCCTAGAACGCGTTGCTCGCGGCATCTATATGCGCCCTAAACTGAGTGAGTACACAGGTAAGAAGGTTCGAGCTGACCCAATAACAGTCATGAGAGCAGTCGCAAGGAGTAGGGGCGAGACTATCCAAGTCCATGGTGCAGAAGCTGCTCGCAGGCTAGGAATTAGCACTCAGATGCAGGTTCTACCGACTTATTACACCAGCGGGACGACACGCGAAATTAAGATAGGAAACGCGACGGTGCGGTTGCGTCATTCGTCTTGGCAACGTCTCCAGCAAGCTGGTAGTCAAGCAGGATTAGCGTTGAGTGCGCTGCTGTATCTTGGACAAAAGGGGGTGACTCAGCAAATCGTCGGCAAGATCCTCAGTTCGCTTAGCGCTGAGGAACTTAGCAAACTGATGGACTGCAAGATGCACAAGTGGCTGCGGAAGGCATTGGCGGATTTTTCTTAGGATTATATCGACAACGCTTACTTCTGAGCGCGTCATTGCATTCTCTTGGCACATTCCGGTTACGCTTTCACACTTCACTCGACATGCAATTTCCGTAGCTTTAGTTCGCTCACAGTATTCCTACCGAGTGTAGCCCGCGCATACTTCCATGCAGAGACGCCTATATAGGTGTTGAATGGGGGAAAAACTGGCACATTTCCGAAGAGGTTTCTCAAGCTCTGGCTAAGGGCCGTTCGAAATATAGGGCTGCCAGGCGAGGAAATTTCGAAATTGAGCATTTTGGGGCGACATTGTTCTAAATTTGCGCACGTCTGGCAGTGATTAGCGTGAGTTTCGCAGAAAAAAACTCAAATTTCCGCAGTCGCAGGAAACGGCACTGAATCAGCTTCATCGGGCACCCACCTCCATGACACATGATTTAACATAATATACATTATGCGTAACAACATGTTTCGCCATGGCGGCCATGCCGGGCTCCTTTTCAGTACCCACGGCAGCTCTGGCTTTTCCCGCAACCTGAACCCGGACCATCTGGCTCAAGACGCTCCGCAAAAGACGGCCTGCCAACTCTTCGTGCAGTAGCTTCACGCTGATCGCCGACTGCCTGACCAGCTTGCATTCCTACAATGGCTCCGCCGTTTCGATGAGCGAATTGAGCACCAGCTTGATTTCCGCCGCCGGATCTTTATGTCCTTGCAATATCAAACCCTCCGACAGCGCCGTGAAAGTCTTCGCTAGTGCTGCGTACGCCAACGGAGGTTTCTTGCCGGCATGGTTGAAAATGATAGTGATCAGCTTGCCCAGCGCCTCGCTGTTTTCTTCATGCAGATCGTAGTAATGCTTTGCGAACTCTTCATCGCGTAACGCGATCAGTTGCATTTCGGCGTCGAGGATGGCGCAGTTCGTATTGTTTTTAAGTGTATCGATGTAGGCGTTCAATCCGTGCGCGAGTTGCTCTGCGGTATAACCCGCGGCCAACGTCTCGCCCAAGCGGTCTATTTCAACCCGTTTGAAACGCTGGGTCAGTTGCAGGAGCAGTTCCGACTTGCTTGAGAAGTTGGAAAAGAACGCACCTTTCGAATAACCTGCCTCTTCAGAGATAATATTGACACTGGCGGCGTGAAAGCCTTTTTTGATCATGAGGTCAGTGGCGGTATCAAATAACTTGTCTCGTGTTATTTGTTGGCTTTCCTCGCGACCTAATCTTTTTTTAATCACGCCCTCGGCTCCTTTGGCCCAATATGTTTGTTTGTAACTAGATGAAACAGTTCAGTGAATCAGCTGTTTGCACCTTACCATCCGTACCCGTCCTTTGCATTTAAAGTTTTAAATATGGCATGTAATCGCCGCCTATTTTTGGCAGGATCGGACGACAGCAAGGTGACGGTTTTCATCAAAATGCAACGGATTCAGAGCGACCACTGCCCTGCCCCCTTTGGGGAAAAAACCGCGTACATGCCGGAAAAATGGCGTCATCAGCCTGGCGAATTCGTTGAGACATTGCGTCTCAGGCCCGTACCAGACACCTCGGGTTTCACTCGATAGTGAAATACCGCTTGATTTCCAGATACCGAATGGTTTTTACTGGCGCCGTTGGGTCATCCAACGCCTGTTCAGCGACGAAGCTGCACGAGCAGGCTATCTCACAGGAGCTGGATTTTAATGGAATATGCCTTTGTTACAGGTGCTACAGGCCTGCTTGGGAACAATGTCGTCCATGCACTTTTAAAACGAGACATCAAAGTAAGGGCGCTGGTACGTTCCATTGAAAAAGCCAAGAAGCAGTTCGGCGGCCTGCCCGTCGAACTTGTCCAGGGCGATATGCTTGATGTTGATGCATTCAGCCATGCCCTTGAAGGCTGTGATGCCTTGTTTCATACAGCGGCCTATTTTCGCGACAGCTATAAAGGCGGAAAGCATTGGCAAAAGCTCTACGATACCAATGTAACCGGCACCGAGCGGTTGTTGCAGGCCGCCTATGCCGCGGGCATTCGCCGTGCGGTCCACACTTCCTCCATCGCGGTCCTGAAGGGAAACCGCGATCAGGTAATCGACGAGACCATGTCGCGCGACGAGTCCGAGGCAGACGATTACTACCTGAGCAAGATCCTGTCTGAACAGAAGGTTCAGGAGTTCTTGTCGCTGCATCCGGACATGTTCGTCGCGATGGTTTTACCCGGTTGGATGTTTGGCCCAGGCGACATCGGTCCTACGTCGTCAGGTCAGTTCCTGCTGGATTTCGTAGGACAAAAATTGCCGGGGGTTCTTCCTGGGAGTTTTTCAGTCGTGGACGCCCGTGACGTGGCGGAACATCAAATCGCGGCGATAACACGTGGCCGATCGGGAGAGCGTTATCTGGCTGCCGGCAATCATATGGACATGAAGACTATCTTTCGGGCACTGGCCAACGTCAGCGGGATAAAGGCACCGGAACGGCCTGTTCCGTTGTTCATGCTGCGTCTTATCGCTTTCGCCTATGAAATTTATTACCGGGTTACTAAAAAGCCGGTGCTTATCAGTACTTCCACGGTCAAGCTCATTGAGCAGGAACAAGGGAGGACTCATTTCAGCCACAGCAAAAGTTCAAGTGAGCTGAAATGCGCGTTCCGCCCGGTTACTGAAACCCTGACCGATACGCTGGACTGGTATCGGAACAATAACTACATAAAGCTCAACTGAAAAATTAGCCTGCCTCTGCAGTACTTATTTATCTGGCCATGACTTCAAGGATTGAGAGGTTGGTGGAATGAAAAGCCTTACCTGTAAAGAAGGTTTCCTGCATCGCTTTGTCGGTTTTTCGGATTTGCACCCCGACGCCATCGCTATCAGGAATCTCGATGCGGAAGAAACCTTCACGTACCGCGACTTGCTGAACAAGGCCGAAGCGTGCAACGGTTTACTCCATGCCCTTGGGGTGTCGTCCGCAGAGAAAGTTGCGCTTGTCTTGCCCAATGGGGTGGATTTCATCGCGTATTATTTGGCGATCATTGGCCATGGTGCTATCCCCGTCATCCTTAACCACAAGCTGACGACGTACGAACTGAGCAACGTGCTGGGCCTCGCCGGGCCCGCATTGACCGTCACGACCGATTCGTTGTTCGAGCAACACCGCGAAGTCTTTCAGTCGGTCCGTTGCCTCGTCGTCCGCACCGCCGATGAGCAACCGTTGTCGTTGCCCGAAAACGCAACGGCCGCCTCTGATCTTCCGCATCAGCTCTGGCCCTTGTCGCTGCCTGAAGGCAACCCGGTCGTTTCGGTACAGTTCACGTATCGGGGCGTTGGCATGCCGCTGGCTGTTTCTCATCGTTATCTGGACCTGACGCAGTCAAGCGATGGCTTGCACGAGCAGTTTCACCCTCAAGGCCTTGGGTCGGTCCACTTGGTGACCCTGCCGCTGTACGCGATCTTCGGCCTGTCCGTGATGATGGTTTTCCCGCTCAGCATCGGCGCTACGCTGCTGATGACCAACAGCCTGCTCAACAGGGACCTGACGCAAGTCTTGTCCGAGCACCAGGTGTCCTTTGCCTGCCTGGTGCCGGATGTCATCCGCTACTTCAATACCCGACTGGCCAAACGCAAGGGCCCACGGCTGCCGCTGCATCCGCAACTGATGATTTATTCCGGCGGCAGCCATCTGCCGGCGGATGAAGCGCAAAAGCTTGGCGATTTGCTGGGGTGCGGCCCTGTATTGCAAGGCTACGGGCTGACGGAAAGCATGCCGGTGATTGTCCAGAGTTCGGTCGGCGAGGTGCATCGCGGTGCGATGGGCCAACCGATCGGTGGTGTCGAGTTGCGAATTGTCGATGGTCAGGGCCGCGACGTGGCCGTGGGGCGTATCGGCGAGCTGCTGGTACGCGGCCCGATGGTTATCCCAGGCTATGACGATGCGCCGCAGATAAATGCCCGGTTTTTCCGTGACGGCTGGTTCCACACCGGCGACCTGGTCTGGCAGGACGACGATGGGCACGTATTTTTCTGCTGCCAGCGCCTGCGCATCTCGAAAATCAAAGCGCAGATGATCGACCTGGAAGAAATCGAGTCCATTGCCCTCAGGCACCCCGGTGCAGTGCGGGCAAAGGCCTACATCGTCCCGGACCATAAAGCCATCAACGTACTCCACTTGTCTGTGGAAGGTAGCGCAGAGCTTAGCCAGGACAGCGTATCCACCCTGCTCGCCCGTTACCTTTCCGCCTTCAAACTCCCCAGGAACATACAGATTGTCCCGCTCAAGGAAGAGATCCATGCACGCTGATCACACGCGACCGGTGCTGGCCGTTTTCGATTTCGACGGCACATTGACCGACAGGCACACCTTCTGGCGCTACATGCGTTTTATCGTCGGAACCCGGCCCTTCTGGCTCAGGATCATCCCCCTGCTGCCAAAAATGCTCAACGTGATCCTGGGAATCACACCGCTGATGCAGGCGCGACTGGCGTTTATCGCCTGCTATCTGGGAGGCCTGAGCGTCGAGCAGGAGCGCGAACATGCCAAGTACTTCATCAGCGAACAGCTGCCGCTCTGGCTCAGGCCCGAAGCGCTGCGTCGGTTGAAATGGCATCAATCCATGGGACACGTCACAGCACTGGTCAGCAATTCGCCGGAGAACTACCTGATCCCGTGGGGGCAGGCAGTTGGTTTCGACTACGTGTGCGGCACGCGCCTGGCGACGGCCCGGAACAAGTTGACCGGGGGCATATCGGGGGCCAACTGTGTCGATGGGGAGAAAGTCAGGCGCCTCAAAGGCTGCGTCGGCAACCTTGAAGATTTCTACATCTACGCCTATGGCGACTCGTCAGGCGACGAGGCCCTGCTCAGCGTTGCCAACTCTCCCTTCTATAGAAACTGGTACTGACAGATGAATACTCTGAGCACTTTCGTCCCCGTGCATAACAAACAACCGGGCAAGGCGCCGGCGGTAATGATCGTAGGCGCTGGCCCTATCGGCTTGTCGCTGGCGATCATGTTGCAGGAATGGGGCGTCGCTTTTCGTATCATCGAGAAAAACGCCGGTCCCTCCACCGCGACCAAGGCGATGGCGATCCATTCCAGGACGCTGGAAATTTTCCGCGACCTAGGCGTCGCCGACCAGGCCATCAACGATGGTTTTACCATCAATCAGTTTTCGGTGCAGTCCAACGCCCGACGGGTACTGAATTACAACTTTTCCTGCCTGGATGCTACCTATCCCCTGCTCCTCAGCCTGCCGCAGCCGCAAACGGAAAAGATCCTGCTGGAACGATTGACTCAGCTGGGCGTGGAAGTCGAATGGAACACCGAGCTGGTGGACATCGAGAACCAGCCCGAGTCCGTACGGGTCACGCTGCGTCATGGCGACGGTCGCGAGGAATCCTGCACCAGCCGCTGGGCGGTGGCCTGTGACGGTGCTCGCAGCAACATCCGAAAACGCCTGGAGATGACTTTCGAGGGATCGTCCTACGATCGCTTTTTCATGCTCGCCGACGCTGACATCGAGTGGTCCGGCAGCAAGGACGAAGGCGCTTTTTTTCTTGGCGCGCAGGATGGGTACGTGGCGGTTGCGCCGATCAGCGCACAATCGCGTTATCGGCTGTTCGTCGAGATGCCCTACGACTTGCCACCGGAAGGCGAGCGCCCCTCCTTGAGCCTGGAGAACTTCCAGCGGCTGTGCGAGGGACGTGGGCAGAACATGACCCTGTCGAACATCTCCTCCACCACCATTGCCTCTTTCCAGCATCGCCGGGTGCAGTCATTGCAGCAGGGCTCGGTGTTCCTGGTCGGCGATTCTGCGCATATCGGCAGCCCGATCGGCGGCCAATGGATGAACCTGGGAATCTCCGAGGCCTACAACCTGGCGTGGAAGATCGCCTATGTCGATCAAGGCCTGGCGGATCCGTCACTGCTCGACAGCTACAACGAGGAACGTTATCCGGTGGCCCTGGAAGTCGAGAAGACCGCGCATCGGTTGACCGGGTTGATCACCGTAAGGCAACGGGCCCTGGTGTGGCTGCGAGATAACGTCCTGCCACTGCTGAGCAGCAGGCCCAAAATCCAGCGCAAACTGCCCTCGATGATCTCCGGCCATCAGTACCACTACGCCAAAAGTGACTGCATCCAGGAGGCGCTGACGAAAAAGCAGCGCCGCAACTGGGCCAGGAAAGGAGCCCGGACGGCGTTCCAGCCGCCGGTGCCTCGCGCGGGGCAACTGGCACCCGATGTCGAGCTTTGGCAACAGCAAGGGGCGCTGCCGGCGCGCTTGATCGACCTGTTCCACGGGACGTACACGTTGTTGATCTTCACCGCGGCGGATCAATTTTCTTCCATCTTGCCAGGCCACTATGCACTGGCCGAGTCAGTAGAAAAAGATTATCCGGGCATCAAGGCCTACTGCGTGATCGACGCCCTCAACAGCGCGGAACTGCCGGCATGGCACTCGACATTGCTGGACCCCGACTGGAGGCTGCACAAGCGTTATCACGCCGGCGAAGGCACGCTGATGCTGATTCGTCCTGACGGGTACATCGCGTTCCAGGGCGCCGACGCGATGACACTCGTGACGTACCTGAGCGTGAGGTCCGGATTGCTCAAGGCCCCGAGGGAAACCGCCTCCCCGACAAGCGAGGCAGTGCAAATCCAGCGGCCAGTCGCAACCGCTCACTGACTGATTGCTTGACGGCGCCCTGCCCGGGCCCACGACTTTCGATGCTCGTCTAAAACACCTACCGATTTACGGTTAAGGAGAACCTCATGCGCTTGCAACTCAATGAAGTTGTGCAGGAATTCATCGTGTCCAACGGGAAAATAGCCCATAGCTATTTCTCCCTCTCGGAAAAAATCATCGATTCACTCTGCGAATCCAACATGGCGAAGGAATCGATCCTGATGCGCCTGCTGGAACAGGCTGAATCGGTCACCGCCCATTATTTCAATGCCCACCAGCAGGTGCTGGAAGGCCTCTATGCCCATGGCATCGAGGCGGCTGCTGGTAGAAGCGTCGCAACGCTGGAGCCCGTGCCTGCACACTCGACCGTGTTGGCCGCGGCACCGTCGTCGGAGCAACCTGTCGCCCTCGGCTATGAGCAATGGTTGCGCGCCGAGATCAGTTCGGTCACCGGCTTCAAGAACGAGCAAATCGACTTCGAACGAAGTTTCGAAAGCCTGGGCATCGACTCGCTAGGGCTGGTCGATATTTTCGAGTCGTTGGCCCAGCACTTCCCGGACAAGAAAGAACAGACCTCGGAACTCTTCGATGCCCTGACCCCTACGGCACTGCTGGCCAGGCTTGAAACCGATCCGAAGCCGTCTGCCGCACCTTCCGAGGCGCCGATGCCTGGCTCCGCCGATGCGCAGACGCAGCTCGGCGCGGTGCTGTTCAACGCTCTCTCACCGCTGGTTTCGGACGCACCGCAGCCACTGGACGTCAATACGGCTTTTACCGATTTGGGACTCAACGGTTTCGACCGGCAAGCCCTTTGCCAATCAATGGCGCAGGAGTGCCCCGTCAGTGAGTTTGCTGGTGAGGCATTGATGTCGCGTCGTACCCCGGAAGACGCATTGGCGCTTCTGGCAAGAATGGGCTGAGGCCCGACGGCACACGCTGCCCGCACATGGAATGGACACCGGGTGATCGCCAGGTCACCCCGCTTTTTGGCAATCAGGAGACAGGGTATGAGTGGCGCGGTAACGACAGCGGGCGAGTTGTGCTTCAGCGCAATGGCCGGCGAATTTCCAGGGGCTTCGTCCACCGACGCACTTTGGCACTTGCTCTCGCAGGGCGGCATAGCGCCTATCCAGGCAATGCCGGCGCGCTGGCAGTTGCAGAAGGCGTCGATATTTTCGAGCAAGGCCGGCGAAAAGGATCGTGTCTACCTGGACAGCGCATTCTGCCTTTCAGATGACCCATCGACGCCTTCTCGTCATGAAGGCCGGCAGGTCGCGATCGGCAAGAACGTGCTCCGGACGCTTTTTGCCGAACTCGCGGCGCAAGGCACGGTATTGGATACCGAGCGAACCGCGTTGGTGGTCGCGACGTCCTGGAGCGATGAAAGTTATTTCGCCACGGCAGTGCCCGGCGGTACCGACACGCCATCCGGTTTCACGCCCGGTGAACAGGTGGCCGGGCTGGCGCGCGCTTTTGCCCTGGGCGGCCCGGCCTTATCGGTGGACACCGCTTGCAGTTCGTTCCCCTATGCCATCGACATGGCCAAGGCTCTGCTCAACAGTGGCCAGGCGGACAAGGCGATCATCATGGCGCTCAACACCGTTCTGCCCCCGGCATTGTTCCTTGGTTTCTCCCAACTGACGGCTTTTTCCGCCCGGGCCAGCATGCAGGCGTTCGGCGAGGATGCCGACGGAATTGTGCCGGGCGAATGCGCCACGGCTTTTCTGGTCGAGCCCGTAGCCGATGCCCTGAACGCCCGACGCCGGCCGCTGGGCGTGCTGAGAGGGTTGGGGCTTTCTGCTGATGGTGCCGAAGGGTCGGTGTTTGCACCGGGCAGGCAGGCCCAGTATCGCGCCTATCAACGGGCTTACATGGACCTTGATCCAGGCCGCGTGGATTACATCGAAACCCACGGCACCGGCACCCCGTTAGGGGATGCGACCGAACTGGCCTCGCTGAACAGCTTCTTCGCTGCCCATCGCAGCGCCGAGGAGAAAATCGCCATCGGTTCGATCAAGTCCGTTATCGGCCATCCCTTGGCTGCGGCGGGAGGCGCTTCGCTGGCCAAGGCGTTGATGATCCTGCGCCACAAGGGCATCCCACCCCAGCCGGACTACCGTCCCAGTCTGAAAGTCGACGACACCTGCCTGCGCCTGGCGACACAGCGAGTCCAGCCACTGGAGGATCGTCAATCGCCGATCCGCATAGGCATTTCCAGCTTCGGCTTCGGTGGCGCCAACGCCCATCTGGTGGTGGATGAATATGTGCCCGATGGCCTCCCTGCCCCCAAGCCGGTGGCTTCAGGCGTGCAGATCCTGGACCTCGCGATAGTCGAGGCGGAAGCCGCACTGGGCGGTTGCGATTCACTGCACTCGTTCAAACGGCGGCTTGAGCAACCGGCTAGCCCACCGGTCGCTTTCCCTTACGGGCGTTTCGTCGATGGCAAGGGGGCCTCGGCCGGGCCGTTGTCGGGGAGATTCCTGAACCAGGACCGCGTGATCGATATCGACGGTTTTGGCATGGGGCCAAAGCCCCTGGCCCACGTCGACCCCTTCAAATTGTTGATCACCGACCGCGTCAATCACCTGTTGCGGCGCCTGCCAGGCGTTGCCCGATCCGCCGGTACGGCAATGGTCATGTGCTGCAACATGGGCGGGGAGCGGTTCAGCAATGCCTACAGCAGTGCCGAGCAATTCTATTCACGGGCCCAAGGCAGCCCGCCGGGCGTGGAAGTGACCGACGTGGCAACCATGTTGCCGAACATGTTGTCCGGCTACCCGACGCAGATTTTCGATTTCAAGGGCTTCCATCAGACCCTGGCCGGCTCACCAGGACTGTTCTGGCAAACCCTGCTGGCGTCCCGGCAATGGTTCGACGACGGCATCACGACGCTGCTGCTCGGAGCCGGCCGCTTCATCAGCGGCGAGATCGAGGTCGACCGTGCTCGCCGCAGCGCTACGCCGCAAGGTGAAGGGCTCGGGCTGCTTGCGCTGCGTCCTTATCGAGCGGGTTCAACGGACACGCCGCTGCTGGTAATTCGCGCTGCGGTTCTCGCCCATGCCGCGGCTTCGCTGGACGAAGCGTGCCGATTGGCCGGCAAGGAGCGCGCCCAGTACGCGGTGGTCGAGGTTTGTGAGTTGCAGCCCGATAACACCCTTGTGGACGGGGCGTTGCAGGAGATGACCGGTTTTCTGGCTGAAGCCTGCGGCATCGAAACGCTCTTGTCGGTGACGATGAGCTCGGCGGCTCACACGGTGATCGAGGTGCGTGAGGCCGGCAAGGTTGTGATGTGGCTGTTCACTGAAAAACTGCGGGAATGGAACCCCGCGACGGCGAGCCCCGCCCCTGCGATCAAACACCCGTTCACGTTGCGCTTTGCCCACGAGCCCCATGAGCTGCAGCAGGTCATCACGCCGGTGCATGCCGGCGAAATCGTCCGCGAGCCACAACACGACGGTGTCGATGTGTTGCAACTCAGTGACATGCTGACCAGCACGGTTCTGGCCGGGTTGCGGGTGCGAGTCCGGGCCATGGAGGGGCTGTTCGCCCTGCACCGGGGGGCTCGTACCCAGTGCCCGGCGCCCTGGCAGCGTCGAGCGGAACACGTGGTGATTTCCCACATCCAGCGCGAGCCGCGTTCGCTGCGGGCACGGCTGGTGGTAGACGAAGGTCACCCGTATTTCTTCGACCATCCGCTGGATCACATCCCCGGCATCCTGTTGCTCGAAGGGGTAATGCAACTGATCGAACTGGCCATGCCCCCGCTGAATGGTCGCGTCGCCTACGTGAAGACGCTCAGCATCAAGTTCCAGCAATACGTCCAGAAGGAGGACGTGATCGACCTGCGCCTGGAGCAAGGCCACGATGGCCAGGAGTTTCAGGCAACCGTCACGCAGGCTGGAAAAGTCATGTGCACCTGCGTTCTGGGCATGGCCTACAGCTCGGCCTTCGAGACCTCGCCGGCGGCTGAGTTCACGGCCGCGCGCTGTGTCGACAAGGCCCTGCTGCACAAGGCTCGGGAGGAAAATGTCATCGTCAGCGCCATGAGCAGCCTCGCCCAGGGGCTGAGCGTGGACACGGTCAGCCTGCCGGATGGGCATTTTTTCCACGAGGGCGATCCCGAGCATTTCTCGATGGTGTATTTCCTCGAGGTTGCCCGCCAGTGCTACATGCAGATTGCCCACAATCATCTGCGTATTCCGCTCAACACCCCGATGAACCTGCTGGCCCTGAGTTTCACCCTGGACCGGCCAATTCCGAGGAACAGCCCGTTGTCACTCGCTCCGCAAGCGAGCCTCGGGACGCAGCTTCAATCATTCAAGACCAACCGTATCCATATCGACCTGTTCAACCGGGGCGAAAAGATCGGCCAAGCCAATATCACCGCTCAAGTATTGAGCCAGGCCGCGCCTGCTGCCTGAGGCCGGGCGTTGATCAAACTCAGGGGCACAAGTGTGCCCGCAACAGACAGGGTGTCGCCGTGAACGATGTCAAGGTTCAACTCATAGTCAAATCACCACCGTCGGAAATCTGGAAGATCTGGAGCAATTTCCAGGAAGTCCCGCTCTGGGATACCGACGTCAGCCATTGCCAACTCGAGGGCCCGTTCCAGGCGGGAACCGCGGGTCAGTGTGTGCTCAGCAATGGCTTGAAAATGCCATTGAGGCTGCTGGCCGTGGAACCGCAGGAAAGCTATCGCAACAGCGCGAGACTGCTTTGGATAAGGCTCGAATTCGACCACCGGATGCGCAGGCTGTCTCCGGACGAAACCCAGGTCATCCATAGCGCCAGGATCTCCGGCCCGTTGAGCTTCGTGTACCGCGGGCTGCTGCGCAAAATGCTGACGACGGCGATGACCACGGCGCTGGGCAATCTCAGAGCCCTTGCCGAACAACGCGCCAACGCTGTCGACGCCCCGGAGCGCGACAAAGCGCAAGCACATCTGCACCTCGTATGACCTGTTCGCGACGTCAGCGCCGCGCGCGCCGGCTCTCGCAATCTTTTGAATAACGGCACACTTCGGACCGAGCATGAACTTACTGAAAAACACTCAATACCTGGTGATGGGCATCATCGGCGTAGGCGCTGTCGCCCCGGCGTCCACATTCGCCGACGCGCTGGGCCCCTACGCCAGCCTCATGGGCGGCCTGAACTGGGTATCGGCGCAGGACCTCAACCAGAATAACCTGGATTTCGTCGAGATGGAATTCAACCAGCCGCTCCATTCCGGCTACGCCACCGGCTTGGCGTTAGGCTGGCGCTTCCCGGTCGGGCTACGCCCGGAGGTGGAGCTCGGTTATCGCGAAAATACCCTGACCCAGTTCAACAACCGGGTCTATGAGGGCGGCGGGAGCATCGATGGCGAAGGCGAAGAGAAAGCCGCCAGCCTGATGGTCAACCTCTGGTACGACGTCTTGAACCTGCCCGCGCCTTTCAACCGGTTTACCCCTTACCTGGGCGGCGGCCTGGGTTACGCCACCCTCACGGTCAGCGGTCTGGAAGCCGGTGGCGTGGAGTTCGGCGGTACTCACCGCGACACCGTCTCGGCATACCAACTGGGTGCCGGGGTGGGTTACGAGCTGAACGAAAACTGGTCGATGTCCCTGGATTACCGCTGCCTGAAAACGCGCGAGGCGCACTTCGGCGACATCGAACGGCTGCCCCAAGGCGATGTCAGCACCGAATATGAAGCCCAATCGGTGATGTTGGGCCTGCGTTACTGGCTCTGAATCGGCAGCCAGACCGGCGCCTTGCCTCGACGAGGCGCCCTCCTCGGCGACGTCAAGCCGCCGAGCTTTGCCACGGCCCCTCCCCCAGCACTGCGGCGATCGTACGTTCGCCCAGCGCCAGTCCCACGCTCATGCCCAAGCCGGTATGCATCAGCACCGCAGTGACGCCCTGCGCAGCCGAGATCACGCTGAACGGTCCCGGCCCCCGCGCGCCATATACACCCTGCCAGCGTTCCAGTACATCGATCTCGCCGCCCAGGGTGTGCTGCGCCAGGTCAATCAGGATGCGGTCCACCTGCTCGGCGTTGAACGGTGAAATGTCGCTGCCGTAGACGTGGGAGTCGCCGATGATCAAGTCACCGTAGGGGGTTGGACTGATGAGCAGATGGATGCCATGGGCTTCGAGCTCTGGCTGGTGCGTGCGGATCTGCGTGCGGATGGCCTGCGCTTCAGGCAGGTCGGCAAACGCGCCGTAGTGCACGCAGCTCAGGCCCGTGAGCAATGCGTGGCGTAACGCCAGGGGCTGGCGCGGCCGTACGCGGAGCATTTGCAAGCCGCACACTTGCGGGTTGAGCCCGGCGATTTGCTCGGCCAGCAGCGTCTGATAGTCATGACCCGAGCACACCACAACGTGCCGCGCGGTAAAGCGTCCGGCGCTGGTGAGCACACGGTGGGGTTCGACATCGCGGACCAGCGTCGAAAAATGGAATTCGACGCCCAACGCCCGGGCCAGGTAATCGACGATTTGCGGCAGTGCCTCGCGGGAATACAACTGTTGATCGTCGAGGCCGAGCAATGCCGCGCGGTGATGGGCAAAACGGCCATCGTAAAGCGCCGCCAACGCGTCGCCACGCAACAGCTCGGTGCGATAACCCAATGCTGCGCCCCGCCCGCTCACGAACGCTTCGAGCAGCGCTTCTTCGGCTTCCGTACGGGCGAACAGCAGCGAGCCTTGCTGATGCATGTGCAGCCCGGCAGCCTGGCCCAGCGTTTTCCACAAACCGTTCGCCTGGCGTGCCAGGTCGAGCATGACACCCGGCGCCTGGCCGCCGACCAGGGCCTGCCCGAAGTTGCGTACCGAGGCGCCCAGGGGTGTATGGCTACGCTCGAACACCTTGACCTTGAGGCCGCGCCTGGCGCCAGCCCAGGCGTGGGCCAGGCCGAGAATGCCGGCGCCGACAATCAGCAGGTCACAGTCGTGCTCAGACATGGAAACTCCTTGAAAACAATCATCAGGTAAGGCCCGCCCGAAACGGCCGGGCCTGTGAGCAGCAAAGAAAGAAGGTTATTTGGCGACCGGCTCGGACTTGCCGTCGTAACGCTTGCGCCACTCGGCCAGCACCTTGTCGCGGTTCTCCGACGCCCAGGCGAAATCATTGCGGATCAAGCGTTGTTCATAGTCCGTCGGCAGCTCCGGCAGGCGTTCGGCGATGCCCGGTTGCGCCAGGACCGCGAAGTTCGCTTTGTATAACTGCATCGCCTCGGAGCTGGCGGAGAAGTCAGCGAGTTTTCTGGCAGCCGCCAGCTTCGGCGTGCCTTTGATGATGGCGGTGGCTTCGATTTCCCAGCCCAGGCCTTCGGCAGGCAGGACGATGTCCAGCGGCGCGCCTTTGCGCTTGAGCTGGATGGCCGGGTATTCGAACGAAATGCCGATGGGGAACTCGCCGGCGGCGGCCAGCTTGCAGGGCTTGGAGCCGGAGTGTGTGTACTGGCCGATATTGGCGTGCAACTTGTCCATGTAGGCCCAGCCCTTGGTCTCGCCGAAGGTCTGCAGCCAGGCACTGACGTCCAGGTAACCGGTGCCGGACGACGCCGGATTGGGCATGACGATCTTGCCTTGGTACACGGGGTTGGCAAGGTCTTCCCAGCGGGTGGGCTTGGGCAGGCCGAGCTTTTGCGCTTCCACCGTATTGAAGCAGATGGCGGCGGCCCAGACGTCCATGCCGACCCAGGTGGGCGGCGTGTCGGCGTCGCGGTATTGGGCGGAAATCTGGCCGAGGTTCGCCGGGCTGTAGGCGTCCAGCAGGCCCTGCTGCTTGAGAATCGCCAGGCTCGAGCCTGCCAGACCCCAGACCGCATCGGCTTGCGGGCGGTCCTTTTCCGCCAGCAGCTTGGCGGTGACGATGCCGGTGGAATCGCGCACCCACTTGATCTCGATGTCCGGGTTTTGCTGCTCGAAGGCCTGTTTGTAGGCCTTGAGCTGCTCGACTTCGAGGGCCGTGTAGACGGTCAGTTCGGTATTGGCATGGGCCTGCAGCACACAGGCGGCAAGCAGGCCGGCGGCCCAGGCAGTGCGTTTGGACATGGTACGGCTCCGTGTCAGTCAGTGAAGTTTTTCAGGAATGGGACGGCAATACGCCGCGGGCCAGTTGTGTGTTGATGTGGTCAATCACGGCGGGCAGTTCGGCGATCGTGTCGATCAGGTAATGCGGACGGCTTGCGGCAAACAAGCCGTCGATGCGTTCGCGTTCGGCCGCCAGCTGCTGCGCCGACAGAGCCTGGAACTGCCCCCAGTCGAGGCCGAGAAAATTGCCGGAAAACCTCAAGGCCACGGTCCACATCCCTGCCCTGCGGCCTTCGAGGATGCCGGGCTCGGTGTCATCGACTTTCACGCAGGCGGCGACATCGTCCAGGCCCAGGGCAATCACATTGGCCAATGCCTGCGCCGGGCCTGGCCGGCCTTTGGGCACGTCGTCGGTGGCGACCACATGATCGGGGT
This sequence comes from Pseudomonas sp. R1-15, assembly GCF_051132085.1. Lineage (NCBI taxonomy): Bacteria > Pseudomonadati > Pseudomonadota > Gammaproteobacteria > Pseudomonadales > Pseudomonadaceae > Pseudomonas > Pseudomonas sp. R1-15. The sequence continues at coordinate 3,079,996 of NZ_CP071660.1, forward strand.
TGTAACCCTTGGCGGCGGCCAGTTCGACGACCTTGTCCATCACCTGCCGGGGGTAGCCGGAGCAACTGCCGATCCTGAGGCCGCGCTGGCGCAATGCGGCGATGCTCTCCAGTGCGCCGGGAATCAGGTCCGAGTGGTCGGCGACCCTGGCTATCTGCAGCGGCATGAAGCGCTCATAAATAGCAGTCACGTCGTCATCGCTCGGTGCGCGCCCGAACCGGCGTGCAAACCGTTCCGCCACGCCCGGTTGGTTGCACAATGTGCGGATGTGGTCCCATTTGCCCATGCCCATCGGGCCCCGGGCCTCCTCCAGGCTGATCTCGATGTCGAAGCTGGCGAAGGCTTCGACGAAAATCCGTGTCGGCGCGAACGAACCGAAATCCACCACGGTCCCGGCCCAATCGAGAATCGCTGCCTGCAGGCGAGTTGGTGTTTGGTAGTGCATCAGAATCTCCAAAAAAGTTTTCAAAGGCCCGGCGCCGGCTGGCGCCAGGCCTGGGAGCGGCGCAGCAGGCGGCGCGACAGCAGCGCCAGCAGCAGCGATACGCTGGCCGAGGTCAGCAGGATCAGCGTCGCCATCGCGGCGGCCCCGCCAACGTTGCCGGCGTCGTCCATGTTCAGCACGGCCACCGCAGCCAGGACGCTGTCAGGGCTGTAGAGAAAAATCGCCGCTGAGACCGTGGTCATCGCCGACACGAACAGGTAACGAACGATGTCGAGCAATGCCGGCAGGCAAATGGGCAGCGTCACCCGCAGGAAGTGGCGAACCAGCGGGACTTTCAGCGCCAGGGCGGCGGCCTCGAACTCATCGTCGAGTTGGCGCAAGGCGGTGCTGGCCGTCATATGCGCCGTTGTCAGGAAGTGCGCGACCGTACAGACCACCAGCAAGGCCAGGCTGCCGTAGAGGCTGCCGAGCGGATTGCCCGGCAGATTGAAAAAGAACACGTAGCCCAGGCCCAGCACCAGCCCGGGCACGGCCATCGGGACGAAGCTGAGCAGCCGCAGGGTGCGCGTCAATGCGCTCTGCCGAGTCTTCTCGATCAGGTAGGCACCGGTGAAGATCGCCAGGCTGCCGAACGCCGCGCTGCACACCGCCAGCAGCAGGCTATTGCGATAGGCCAGCCAACCGCCGGGCAGTTCGGAGAAGGCATAGTTGTCCAGGGACAAGGACAGGTCGTACGGCCAGAACTGCACGAGCGATGCGTAGACTGCCATGCCGAACACCCCGAGCAGAACGCCGCCGATCAGTGCCGTGACGCTCAGGAAGGCTGCATCCCGCCCCCGCGACGGTTGCGGGTGAAACACCTGGGCGCGGCCGCCCATGGCTTCGCGTTGAGTACGGCGCAGCCACATGTCCACGGCGAAACTGAGCAATGCGGGTAGCAGCAGAATCATGCCGATCAGCGCGCCGCGACCAAACTGCTGCTGGCCAACGACAGACTTGTAGGCTTCCAGCGCCAGCACCTGATAGTCGCCTCCGACCGTGACCGGCACGCCGAAATCGGTGATGCACAAGGTGAACACCAGGCAGAAAGCCGCGAACACCCCTTGCCGGCTGCCGGGCCAGGTGATGGTGCAAAACGTCCGCCATGGCGAGGCGCCCATGCTTGAGGCCGCGTCGAACAGCCGTGCGTCCGCCAGCGCCAGCGCCGACATCAGCACCATCATGGCGTGGGGAAAGGTGTAGATCGCCTGCCCCAGGACGATGCCCCAGAAACCATAAATGTTGCCGGCGCTGAAATCGCGCAGCAGCCCCTGGTTGCCGAACAGATAGATCAGCGCAATGCCGGGCAGCATCGAGGGAGCCAGCAGCGGCAGCAGCGAGATGCCCCGCCACACCGGCTTTGCCACGATGCAGGTGCGCTGCAATGCGTAGGCGAACGCATAGGCCAGCGGCACGACGATAAGCGCGACGGTCATTGAAACCGTCAGGCTGTTGCCCAGCAGCCAGCGGAAATTGGCACTGGCCAGCAGCGTCAACGCCGCTTGCAGGCCGCCACCCTGGCTGGCATCGCCGCTGAAGGCGCGCCACAGCATGGCGAGCAAGGGCAGCAATACCGCCAGCACCAGCAACACCAGCAGCAGCCACTGACCGCCGCGTATGAACAATCGGTCTGCGAGGTCACCGGGCACCAGAGGTGCCTGCACGACGGCCGGCTTGAGGATCATCGTGTTTTGCATATCAATTGAACACCTGCAGGCTGTGGGCCGGCAGCGCGATTTTCAGCCGCGCCTGGGGCAACCCGGGCATGGCCTGAGGCTCCAGCTCGGCGAGCAGGGTGTGGCCGGGCAATGCGTCCAGCTCGAAGCTCAGCCGGCAGCGGTTGCCGAGGAACGTCAGCTCGCGCAGTTGCGCATCGAACAGGTTGGCTTCGGGCGTCAACGGGTTGATCCGGATGGCTTCCGGACGGCAGAAAAGTCGACCGCTGCGCCCCACGTCAGCGGCCTCCACGCTGAGGCTGAGCCCGCCGACGCGAACCTGTCCGTCGTGCCCGCGCTCGAAAGGCAGCCAGTTGCCCTGGCCGACGAAATCAGCCACAAAGGCGCTCGCCGGCGCGCGGTAGATCTGTTGCGCACTGGCGAACTGTTCGACGCGGCCCTGATTGATCACCGCGATGCGATCGGCCATCAGCATCGCCTCGTCCTGGTTGTGGGTGACCATCAACGTGGTAATGCCCAGGCGTTTCTGCAGCTGACGCAACTCGCCGCACAGGTGCTCGCGCACCCGGGCATCGAGGGCCGACATCGGTTCATCGAGCAGCAACAGCGAGGGCGCCGGAGCCAGGGCGCGGGCCAACGCCACCCGCTGCTGCTGGCCGCCGGAGAGCTGGCCGGGATATTTTTTCTCGCTGCCACACAGCCCGACCAGTTCCAGCATCTCACCGACCCGGCTGCGGATCGTCTCGCGGTGGTTGCCCGCCAATCCGTAGCCGATGTTCTGCTCCACGGTCAGGTTGGGAAACAGCGCATAGGACTGAAACAGAATGCCGTAGTCGCGAGCCTGCGGTGCCAGGGCGGAGACATCCCGCGCACCGATCATGATCGTGCCGCGGTCTTGCCGTTCCAGGCCCGCTATGCAGCGCAACAAGGTGGTCTTGCCGCAGCCGGAAGGCCCCAGCAGGCACACCAGCTCACCGGCGGCGATTTCCAGCGATACCCCGTCCAACGCCTTGAAGGCGCCGAAGCCTTTATGGATGTCGCGTATCTGCAGGTCTACGGAAGGTGTTCTTGTCATGACATAACCTCGATGAGCTGTCAGCTCGACGGGGGTCATGGTAGGCAGGCAGTACGAAGGCTTGATTGCAGTTGGCTAAAAGCTGCCGATAGTGGCATCAGCGGATTTGTGTAGCGAATTCAGGATGCGCTGGTCTCTCGTGCCAGGCCGAGGAATGCCGACGGCAGCCGGGCCTGGCGGCGCTCCTTGAGGCAGTACAGATACTCGGCGATCAGCGGCGCGCCTTCCAGCTCGACCACCTTGAGCTGTGGATTCTCCGGCACCTCGTGACGGGCGATGATGCTGATGCCGATGTTGCGCAGGACCGCTTCGCGAATCGACTCGCGACTGCCGATCTCCAGCAGCGGCCCGGTCGCCACACCGGCCTCGCGCAGCAGCGTTGTGGTGAGCGCGCGGGTGGTGGAGCCGGTTTCGCGCATCAGCAGGCAATGCCCGGCCAGGGCGCTCGGCGCGACCCGGTCGTGGCTGGCCAATGGGTGCTCGCGATGTACCGCCAGCACCAGTGGATCGTGCCCCAGCACCAGCCGGGTCAGGCGCGCATCCTCGACCAGTTGCGAGGATGCGGCCAGGTCCACGCGATACTCCTCCAGCGCCTCGATGACCTGCAGTGAGTTGCCGATTTCCAGGGTCACTTCGCACAACGCAAACTGCTCGCGAAAAGCCTTGATGATATCCAGCACGTAATACGGCGCGGTGGCACCGATGCGCAACGTGCCTTGCACCTGGCCGCTGTTGCGCAGGAAAAACTCGATGTCGGCCTCCTGCTGCAACAGTTTCTGCACCATCGGCAACAGCTGCGCGCCCTGGTCACTGAGTGTCAGGCGGCGCCCGCCGCGATAGAACAGTTCGACGCCGTACTGGGCTTCCAGGCTGCGGATCTGCGTGGTCACCGTCGGCTGGCTGAGCCCGAGTTTCTTGGCCGCCTGGGTGACGCTGGCCAGGCGAGCGACCATGTGGAAAGACTTCAGCTCGGCGCTGAGCATGTTGTGACGCTCCAGAAAAGTGACGGGACAATCTACTTGAGAAAAATGATCTATTTGTGGCTAGGGAGCTTGCTCCCGCTCGGCTGCGAAGCAGTCGTAAAGCGCCGGGTGCGGTGTGTCTGATACTCCGATCTGGCAGGTTTTGGGGCCGAATCTCGGCCCAACGGGAGCAAGCTCCCTCGCCACGGGTTTGTCGATTGTCTTGGTTGAACAGCATTACGCTTGCATCGCGGCTTTGACCTTGTAGCATCCCCGCATCGAAACGGGCCAGGATTTACCTGGTCGGCAGAAACGATCAAGATTGCACCTGTTCGTCTACCCTCACAATGCGCCAGGCCAACGCGGCTCCTCAAAGCGTGCCTGGCGCTTGAACACTCACGCCCTACATGCACCGGAGATTTACATGCTCAAGCGTACCCTGGCACTGGCCGTCGGTTTGACCCTGTCCCTGAGCTCCCTTCTGACGCAGGCGGCGGATACCTTGAAGGTCAGCGCGATTCCCGATGAAGCGCCGACCGAACTGCTGCGCAAGTTCAAGCCGCTGGGGGCGTACCTGGAGCAGAAAATCGGCATGAAAGTCGAGTTCGTACCGGTGAGCGATTACCCCGCCGTGGTCGAGGCGCTGGCGACCGACCGGATCGACCTGGCCTGGCTGGGCGGTTTCACCTTCGTGCAGGCCCGCCTGAAGACGGGTAACGCCATTCCGCTGGTGCAGCGCGAACAGGATGCCCAGTTCACCAGTAAATTCATCAGCGCCGACCCTGCGGTCAAATCCCTGGCCGACCTCAAGGGCAAAAGCTTTGCCTTCGGTTCGATCTCTTCCACCTCCGGCAGCCTGATGCCGCGTTATTTCATGCTCAAGGACGGCATCAAGCCGGAAACCTATTTCAGCCGCGTCGGCTACTCGGGCGCCCATGATGCGACGGCCGCCTGGGTCCAGGCGGGCAAGGTCGATGCCGGCGTGCTCAACGCCAGCGTCTGGGACAAACTGGTGGCGTCCGGCAAGGTCGACACCAGCAAGGTCAAGGTGTTCGCGACTACCCCGGCCTACTTCGATTACAACTGGACCGTGCGCGGCACGCTCGACCCGGCACTGGCTGCCAAGATCAAGGCGGCGTTCCTGGACCTCGATCCGGCGAACCCGAAGGACAAGGAAATCCTTGATCTGCAGGCCGCCAGCCGCTTCATCGAGACCAAGCCCGAGAACTACAAAGGCATCGAAGAAGCCGCACGCGCCGCCGAACTGCTGAAATGACATTACGTCTGACCCGAGCCAGCGTCATCCACACCAACGGTGCGCAGGCGCTGCGTGGCGTGGATCTCCACATTGGCGCGGGGGAACAGGTCGCCATTATCGGCCCGTCCGGCGCGGGCAAGTCGAGCCTGCTCAATGTGCTCGCAACCGCCCTGCGGCCGGGCGCTGGCGAGGTGCAGGTACTGGGCGAGCCAGTCTGGCAATTGTCCGCGCGCCGGCGGCAGCGTCTGCGCGCGCGCATCGGCCTGGTCCACCAGGCGCCTCCCCTGCCGCCGCGCCTACGGGTGGTCACCGCAGTGCTGGCCGGCAAGCTCGGCCAGTGGGGCCTGGGCAAGAGCCTGCTGAACCTGCTGCACCCGCTGGACATTCCCGGGGCTCGGGCAGCGTTGGCCCGGCTGGACCTGGGCGACAAGCTGTTCGCGCAATGCCAGCAGTTGTCCGGCGGGCAGCTGCAACGTGTCGGCATTGCCCGCGTGTTGTACCAGGCGCCCGAGGTATTACTTGCGGACGAGCCGGTATCGGCGATGGACCCGGTGTTGGCCGAGCACACACTTGCGGTGCTCTGCCAGCATGCCCGGGAGCACCGCGTGACCCTGGTCACCAGCCTGCACGCGGTAGAGCTGGCGCTGGCGCATTTTTCCCGGATCATCGGTCTGCGTGACGGGCAGATTCTGTTCGACTTGCCGACCGAAGCGGTCGACCGCCAACTGCTCGACACGCTTTATGCCAACGAGCAATTGGAGTCCATGTCGAGCCCTCCACTCCCTACGAGCGTGCAGATTCCGCGATGCTGAAGCGTGACGCCCGGGACCCCGCCAGCCGCCCTCGCCTGCTCCTGACCCTGTTGGCCCTGGCCCTGCTGTGGCCGGGCATTCGTTTCAGCGAGGTCGACCTCGGCGTGCTGCTGGCCAGCGACAGCCAGAGTGAGATGGGCCGGTTCGTCGCGGCGTTCTGGCCACCGGCCCATGACGAAACGTTTGTCGACCTGCTGCTGCAAGCCACCCTGCAGACATTGGCGATTGCCACCGCCGGCATGGCCCTGGCGCTGCTGGTGGCGGTCCCCGCCAGCCTGCTGGCCAGTCGCGCATTGTCGTTGTCGGCCGCCTACCGCTCCGGCAGGCCTGGCAATCTCGGTCAATGGTTGCGTTGGCCGATACGCGGTCTGTTGATCTTCCTGCGCAGCGTGCCGGAAATCGTCTGGGCCTTGCTCTTCGTGCGAGCTGTCGGCCTGGGTCCGACGGCCGGGGTGCTGGCCATCGCCATCACTTACAGCGGGATGCTGGGCAAGGTCTATGCGGAAATCTTCGAATCGGTCGACCAGCGCCCGGCACACGCTTTGATGCAGGCCGGCAGCGGCCGGCTCGCGGCGTTCTGCTACGGGATCCTGCCCAACGTCGCCGCTGAGCTGCTGTCGTACACCGTGTACCGCTGGGAATGCGCCATCCGCGCGTCAGTGGTGATGGGTTTTGTCGGCGCGGGTGGCCTGGGCCAGCAGATGGACCTGTCGTTGCGCATGTTCGCCGGCGGTGAAGTGGCCAGCCTGCTGCTGACCTTCCTGGTGCTGGTGATGTTCGCCGATCAGCTCAGCCGCCTGCTGCGCTGGAGACTGGCATGAGTCGGCTGTTCAACGTGCTATTGCTGCTGGGCATTTGTGCGGCGGTCGTCGCTTCGTTCGGCTATCTGGGCATCGACCTGGGCGCGTTGGGTGACAGCGCGAGCCTCAAGCAGATGGCCGCTTATGCGCAACGCTTCCTCAGTCCGGACCTGAGCCCGGCGTACCTCAAGGCGATCGGCCACGGCGCGCTGGAAACCATCGCCATGTCCGCCATTGGCACATTGCTCGCGGCGGTGCTGGGGCTGGCACTGGCACTGCCGGCCGCCGGGCGCCTTGGCTGGCCGTTGCAAAGCGTCTCGCGCCTGGTGTTGAACGCGTTGCGCGCGGTTCCGGAACTGGTGTGGGCGGCGCTGATGGTGTTTGCCGCCGGGCTCGGCCCCAATGCCGGTACGCTGGCGCTGACCCTGCACACCATCGGCGTGCTCGGCCGGCTGTTCGCCGAGGCGCTGGAAAACACCCCGTCGCAGCCCGCCGATGCGATCCGTTTGCAAGGTGGCAGCGCGCTCGCGGCTTTCTGCTACGGCACCCTGCCCAACCTGATGCCGCAGCTGCTCGCCTACACCCTCTACCGCTGGGAGAACAACATTCGTATGGCCAGTGTGCTGGGCTTCGTCGGCGCCGGCGGCCTGGGCCAGATGCTCTATGTCAGCCTCAGCCTGTTCCAGGAAGCCCAAGGCAGCACGGTGATCCTGGCCATGCTGTTGCTGGTCTTCATAGTCGATACCCTGAGCAGTTGGAGCCGCCAGCGCTGGGTCAAGGCCTGACGGCTGCCCGGCGCGCCGTCACCACAGCGCCATCGAGTAACTGACGATCAGGCGATTTTCGTCCAGGTCATTGCCGAAGTTCGAGCGCACCGAGGCATTGCGCCATTTGAGCCCCAGCCCCTTCAACGTGCCGTCCTGGATCACATAGGCGATATCGCTGTTGCGCTCCCATTCCTTGCCTTCACCCGGCGCGCTGCGTTGCACGTTGTCGCCACTGATGTAGCGGGTCATGAACGTCAGTCCCGGCACGCCGAGGCCGGCAAAGTTGTAGTCGTAACGGGCCTGCCAGGAGCGCTCGTCGACATTGGCGAAATCACCGATCTGGACGAAGTTGACCAAATACGGATCGCTGCGCGAGATGTAGGGAAATGGGTCGTCGCCGCTCATGCGCTGGTAACCCAGGCCCAGCGCGTGCCCATCGAGGCTATAGGTGAACATCGCGCCGAACGCCTGGTTGTCGATAGCGCGGAAGCTGCCGTCCTCGGTGCTGCGGGAATAACGCACGTCGCTTTTCAATGATTGGCCCGCGCCCAGGTCCAGGCTATGGACCAAGCCCAGGTAGTTCTGCTGGTAGATGTCCTCCAGTTTGCCGTAGCGGTATTGCGCGGTGAGATTCGGCAGGAACTGGTAGTCCGCTCCGGCGAACTGGAAGTGGTCGCTGATCCCTCCAATGCGGTTGGCCGTCATGTCCTGATAGTGGGTGGAGTCGACGAAGTTGATCTGTGTAAGCTGCCCGGCAGTCAGCTTCAGACGGTCGATTTCCTGCACGCTCAACAGCCCGCCCTTGAAGGTCCCGGGGAGCAGGCGCGTATCGTTGGAATTGACCACCGGGTCCTTGATTTGCAGGGTGCCCACTTTCAGGGTGCTGTTGGACAAGCGTGCCTTCGCGGTGAGGCCAAGTTCGCCGTAGCGGTCCTGGGAACCCCCGGACGAGTCTGCCGGCAACAGATTGGTGCCTGCCGTGCCGCCGCCCGAATCCAGTTTGAAACCGGCCATGGCCAACGCGTCCAGCCCGAACCCCAAGGTCCCGGCGGTGTAGCCCGACTCGATGCGCAACAGGAAGCCTTGCGCCCACTCTTCGGCCTTGTCCCGCGCGCCCTCCTGCCGAAAATCGCGGTTGAAGTAGAAGTTGCGGGCTTCCAGGCTGGCCTTGCTGTCGCTGATGACATCGGCGTGAGCACTCGACGCGCTCATCAGACCGAGGCCGAGCAAGGTGCCCACGGGTTTACGGTTGAAATGATTAGCGATGAAGCGGTGCATGGCGTGCTCCTTTTTTATGGGCGCGAGTGTTCCCGTCGGGGACGGCTGGCGCGCCTCGCTTATTGTTTGGGGCAGTGTCTTGAACGTCGCCCATGGAGGCGGCGTGACGTTCTCGCAAGAGAGACGATGAACCCGTGGCGAGGGAGCTTGCTCCCGCTGGGCTGCGCAGCAGACCCATTTTATGAACGCTTCGCGCTCAAGCGGGAGCAAGCTCCCTCGCCACGGGATATCAATCGTTCAAGCGAACAACCTTGACGTCGGGGCAGATTCTTCCCACCGGCGCTGGACAGCGTCAAACGGGAAAAAAGCCGGCTCGGGCATAAAAAAATCTGATGCATGGCGGGTCGCAGCTGGTCTGACTTCGCTGCCTTGAGCGTCGGATAACTTTTTGTTGTCAGGGGGTACCAGTTTTCCTTGTTGGACGCCGTCGTCCGGGGCTTCTACAAAGAAGCTCTAACAAAAAACCAATGGAGATCCCAGATGCCGCCGTCCGCCCTGACATTCGAACAACTGCAGCAGTGTTCGGCCCAGGCCCTGCGCCAGAACATCGCGGCCGGTCGCTACCACGGCCACACCAGCGGCCTGGGCCAGGGCCGGGTGCAAGCCAACATCGTGATCCTGCCGGGTGACTGGGCCGACGAGTTCCTGCGCTACTGCACGCTCAACCGCCAGGCGTGTCCGGTCCTGGACGTGAGCGAACCGGGGGATCCGTTCCTGCGCAACCTCGGCGCGCCCATCGATATCCGCCACGAAGTGCCGCGCTATCGGGTCTTTCGTCACGGCGAGTTGAGCGAAGAGCCGATGGACATCGAACACCTGTGGCAGGACGACATGGTGACCTTCGCTCTCGGCTGCTCGTTCTCGTTCGAGCAACCCCTGCTGGAGGCCGGTATACGCCTGAGACACATCGACCTGGGGCGCAACGTCGCCATGTTTCGCACCAACATCGACACGCGCGCCACCGCGCGCCTGTCTGGCAAAATGGTCGTGAGCATGCGCCCGATGAAGGCCGCCGCGGCGATCCAGGCGATCCAGATCACCGGACGCATGCCCAGCGTCCATGGCGCCCCGGTCCACATGGGTGATCCGTCGTTGATCGGCATTCATTCTTTGGACACGCCGGACTATGGCGACGCGGTGCCGGTGCAAGCCGACGAGATCCCGGTGTTCTGGGCCTGTGGCGTGACGCCGCAATCGGTGGTGCAGGCTTCGCGACCGCCGCTGTGCATCACTCACGCGCCGGGTTGTATGCTGGTGACCGACGTCTTGAACAGCGCGTTGTGATACCCGACCTGAAATGGAGATCTGATGAACAGCCCGCAGCGATCAATCGAACATTACATCCGCGCCAAGGACGGCAACCGCCCTCACCTGCTGGACCAGGCCTTCATCCAGGACGCAGTCCTGGACATGGTGGTCCGCACCGGCTCCATCGCCTTCCCGGAGCATGTCGAAGGTCGTGGCGCGATCGGTGACGTGCTGGTAAGCCGGTTCAACCAGGCGTTCGAAAACGTCTACACGTTCTGCCTGGGCAACCCTCCTCATGCCAACGTCCGCACCTACGAGTGTAAATGGTTGGTCGCGATGTCGGATAAACACAGCGGTGAGGTCAGGGTCGGTTGTGGCCGCTACGACTGGCGATTCAGCTCCGAGTCCGGGCTGTCCGAGGGGCTCACGATAACCATCGAACACATGAAGACCCTGCCGGCAGCCGAGCTTACGGAAGTCATGGCCTGGGTGTCGGGTCTGGAATATCCGTGGTGCGACGCCGCTGCGGTCCTCGGCGAGGTGCCGGATTCAAGGGCGCTTGAAGACGTGGTCCAATACCTCTCGTCCAGGGATTGCAGGACCGGTTGATCACCGGCGCTACCGGACAATCCAATACCTAGCCCCGCCCGTTTCAGGAGCCGCCGCCCATGAATATCAAGTTTCTGGAAACCTTCGTCTGGGTCGCCCGCCTGAAGAGCTTTCGCCTCACGGCGGAAAAGCTGTTCACCACCCAGGCGTCGATTTCCAGCCGAATTGCAGCCCTGGAAGACGAGTTGGGCGTGCGTCTGTTCGTGCGTGATTCCAAGGGCGTGTCATTGACTTCCGAAGGCCAGCGGGTGCTGGAGTACGCCGAGCGCATCATGGACACCATGCACAGCATGAAAGCCGTGATCAAGGACCCGCGCCAGGTACGCGGGCGGATTCGCATCGGCGCGATGGACACGGTGATCCATACCTGGCTCAGCCCGTTGGTCACGCGCCTGATGGAATGCTACCCGGCGCTGGAAATCGAACTGTCGGCCGACACCGCGAGCAACCTGTGCACGCAACTGGAGAAAGGCTACCAGGACATCATTTTCCAGACCGACATCCTGCGCCTCGACAGCGTGCGCAATGCGCTCCTGACGCGTTATCCAATGCACTGGGTGGTGCGCAGCGGCTCATCCTATGACCGTCACTATGCATCGCTGGACGAACTGTCCCAAGAGCGCATCGTGACCTTCTCGCGCAACTCCCGGCCCCATCAGGATCTCCTGAACATGCTGCACTCGGCCAACATCGTCTCGCCGCGGATCAATTGCGTGAATTCCGCCTCGGCGATCACCCGCCTGGTTCGTGACGGCTTTGGTATCGGCGCCATGCCGGCGGCGCTGGTGGTAGGCGAATTGAACCAGGGCAGCTTGACGCTGGTGGACGGCGTGCCGCTGCCGTCGGTCATGGACATCGTCGCCAGTTGGCGGACCGGCGCCGGCATGGAGCGTGTCGAAGACATCGTCAGCCTGACGCGGGAGGTGGTGGACGACTACGTGGGGCAACTGCCAGCGCCGTACCGGTTGGTGGTGAGCGAGCCTCCTGCAAGCTGTCAGTGAACTGCAACATCCCGGACTTATTCTCGGATGAGCACGCCGCGGCGAACCGCTGCCGGCGCCCGCTCGGGATGGTCCAGGGAGTCCGCCATGAAAATCAGTGTGTTCGGCAGTGGTTACGTTGGATTGGTGCAAGCCGTCGTGTTGGCCGAGGTCGGTCATGACGTGGTGTGCATGGACATCGATGAGCAGAAGATCGAGCTCTTGCGTCAGGGCCAGGTGAGCATTTTCGAACCGGGCCTGGCGACGTTGGTGCGCGAGGGGCTGGAAGCCGGGCGTTTGCGCTTTACTTGTGATGAACAGGTTGCGGTGCAGCATGGGCAGGTCCTGTTTATTGCCGTGGGAACACCCTCCAGGGAGGACGGCTCGGCGGATCTGCGCCAAGTCCTCGCCGTTGGTGAGGCGGTCGCCCGCCATCGCGAACAGCCCATTGTTGTCGTGGAGAAGTCCACCGTGCCGGTGGGCACCGGCGACATCCTGCGGGCGCACATCGATCGATGCCTGCTCAAGGCAGGGCGCTTGCTGCAGTTCGATATTGTCTCCAACCCCGAATTTCTCAAGGAAGGCTCGGCGGTCGCCGATTGCCGCCGCCCGGATCGCATCGTGATCGGCTGCGAGCGTGAGGAGGTACGCGAAACCATGCGCGACCTGTATGCGCCGTTCAACCGCAACCACGACCGTATCCTGTTCATGGACGTGCGCAGCGCGGAGCTGACCAAATACGCCGCCAACGGCATGCTGGCGACCAAGATCAGCTTCATCAACCAGATCGCCGAACTGGCCGAACACCTCGGCGCCGACATCGAGTCGGTGCGCCAGGGTATCGGCGCCGACTCGCGCATCGGCTATCACTTCATCTACCCAGGCTGCGGCTACGGCGGTTCATGTTTCCCCAAGGACATGCGCGCCTTGATCCACACGGCCGAGCAGGCGCGTTGCTCCAGCGATCTGCTGCAAGCGGTGGAAACCATCAACCAGCGGCAGAAACACAAGTTGTTCGAACGCATCCAGGCCTTCTACCAGGGTGACCTGCGGGGCAAGACCTTTGCACTGTGGGGCCTGGCCTTCAAGCCCAACACCGACGACATGCGCGACGCGCCCAGTCGCACCCTGTTGGAAGCGCTGTGGTCCGCCGGGGCCAGCGTCCGGGCGTTTGATCCGGAGGCCATGCAACAGACCCAACTGCTCTATCCCAACGAGGCGAAACTGATGCTCATGGGCACACCGGAATCGGTGCTGGCCGGGGCCGACGCGTTGATCATCTGCACCGAATGGCAGTCGTTCAAGGCGCCGGACTTCCAGTTGATCCAGCAACGCCTCAAGGCGCCGGTGATTTTTGACGGGCGCAACCTCTACGACCCGGATCGCATGGCCGACAAAGGCTTCAGCTATTTCCCGATGGGCCGGGGGCAATCCCGCGAATTACCCATCGCGCAGCCGTCGTGGCCGCGAGCCAGAAGTGCCTGACGTTGGTTGCTTCAAAATAAATGCACTCAACCAGCATTAATATGAATTTGTAAGCAAGGTTGGCGAGCGGCACACTGTGTACCGTTCCTCCCCCAATTGTTGGAACACTTAAAGGGCTTTCAGGGATTCTCCCGTAAGCCCCTTTTTTTGTTCGTTTTTTGGATGTTCGCTTGATGCTTGCTCGCTGGTTCCCCGCTGCTATCAATACCCGCCCCACCGAATGGAGTCGCGCCGCCATCGGCATGGCCCTTGGAACAATGTTCAGTGTCTGGCTCTGTGGCCAGGTATTCGGTCTTGAAGTGGCGCAACACCTGATCGGCCCGCTCGGCGCCTCGGCCGTGCTGTTGTTTGCGGTGTCATCGGGTGCCCTGGCCCAACCCTGGTCGATCTTCGGTGGTTATCTGTGCGCGTCGGTCGTGGCGTTGCTGGTCGCCCATGTGCTCGGCCGCACGCTGGGTAGCGCATGCCTGGCGGCCGGCATGGCGCTGGTGCTGATGTGCTGGCTGCGTTGCCTGCATCCACCGGCCGGCGCCCTGGCGGCGACGCTGGTGCTGGCAGACGCAACCATCGTCGCCCTCGACTGGCAGGCGCTTGGCGCCGCCATGCTGGCCGGCTCCGGCCTGCTCGTCTTCGCGCTGGCCTACAACAACCTCACGCGGGTGCGCTATCCCAAGCGTGCCAGCGAGCCGGTAGCGGTAATTCCCGCCGACCATCCCCCCGTCGATCGCCAGGCGATCACCGCCGGAGACTTGAAACTTGCGCTTGAGGAAATGGAAGCATTCTTCGACGTAACCCCCGAAGATCTCGAACAATTGATCCACGCCAGCGAGCGGCATGCCAAGCGTCGCAGCATCACCGAGGTGCTGTCGGGTCGCGGCTGAGCCTGTGGCTGCTATAAATATGCAGACAGGACCTGCACGTATCCCGGTTGTGCAATGCAAATTTGCGCTGTTACGATCCCGACCGGGTACGCGCTTAAAAATTTATAAAGAACAATAAAAGCAGGGAGTTAGCGATGACAGTTCAGGTTTCATCCCAAGCTGCGGGCAGCATCGAAACCGCGCCTTACGAGGTGTTGGTCGACGTTCGCAACCACATCGGCCACCTGACCCTGAACCGCCCCGCCGGCCTGAATGCCCTGACCCTGGGCATGGTGCGCAGCTTGCAGCAGCAACTCGATAGCTGGGCCACCGATTCGCAGATCCGCGCCGTTGTCTTGCGCGGTGCCGGCGACAAGGCGTTTTGTGCGGGCGGCGATATCCGCTCGCTGTACGACAGCCACAAGCAGGGCGACACCCTGCACGAAGATTTCTTCGTCGAGGAATACGCCCTCGACCTGACTATCCACCATTACCGCAAACCGATCCTCGCCTTGATGGACGGCTTCGTGCTGGGCGGCGGCATGGGTCTGGTGCAAGGCGCCGACCTGCGGGTGGTGACCGAGCGCAGCCGACTGGGCATGCCGGAAGTCGGCATTGGTTATTTCCCGGATGTCGGTGGCAGCTATTTCCTGCCGCGCATTCCCGGTGAACTGGGTATCTACCTGGGCGTCAGCGGGGTGCAGATCCGCGCTGCCGACGCACTGTACTGCGGGCTGGCCGACTGGTATCTCGACAGCCAGAAAATGACCCAGCTCGATGAACGTCTCGACCGCCTGGACTGGCGCGATTCACCGCTCAAGGACCTGCAAAGCCTGCTGGCGAAAATGGCGGTCCAACAGTTGCCTGCCCCGCCCCTGGCCGACTTGCGGCCGGCCATCGATCATTTCTTCGCCCTGCCGGATGTACCGAGCATGGTCGAGCAGTTGCGCCAGGTCACGGTCGCCAACAGCCACGAGTGGGCGCTAAAGACCGCCGAGCTGCTGGAAACCCGCTCGCCCCTGGCGATGGCGGTGACCCTCGAAATGCTGCGACGCGGCCGGCACCTGAGCCTGGAAGACTGTTTTGCCCTGGAGCTGCACCTGGACCGGCAATGGTTCGCGCGCGGCGACCTGATCGAAGGCGTACGTGCCCTGCTGATCGATAAAGACAAGAACCCGCGCTGGAACCCACCGACCCTGGAGGCGCTGGACGCCGACCATGTGGCGAGTTTCTTCGACGGCTTCGACTACCACGGGAATTGAACATGCACGACCTTGAGCTGACCGAAGAACAAGTGATGATCCGCGACATGGCCCGTGATTTCGCCCGCGGTGAAATCGCGCCCCACGCCCAGGCCTGGGAAAAAGCCGGCTGGATCGACGATGGGCTGGTGGCAAAAATGGGCGAACTGGGCCTGCTGGGCATGGTGGTGCCCGAGGAATGGGGCGGTACCTATGTCGACTACGTGGCCTACGCCCTGGCGGTGGAGGAAATCTCGGCAGGTGACGGTGCTACCGGAGCACTGATGAGCATCCACAACTCCGTAGGTTGCGGGCCGGTACTGAATTTCGGCAGCGATGAGCAGAAACAGACCTGGCTGGCGGATCTCGCCAGCGGCCAGGCCATCGGCTGCTTCTGCCTGACCGAACCACAGGCCGGCTCCGAGGCGCACAACCTGCGTACGCGGGCGGAACTGAAAGAGGGTCAATGGATAATCAACGGCGCGAAGCAGTTCGTCAGCAATGGCAAGCGCGCCAAGCTGGCGATCGTGTTTGCCGTGACGGATGCGGACCTTGGCAAAAAAGGCATTTCGGCGTTCCTGGTGCCCACCGACACGCCCGGCTTCATCGTTGACCGCACCGAACACAAGATGGGTATTCGAGCCTCGGATACCTGTGCCGTCACGCTGAGCAACTGCACCATTCCCGAAGCCAACCTGCTGGGCGCACGGGGCAAAGGCCTGGCCATCGCCCTGTCCAACCTCGAAGGCGGGCGCATCGGCATCGCCGCCCAGGCCCTGGGCATCGCCCGTGCGGCATTCGAAGCGGCTCTGGCCTATTCCCGGGATCGGGTGCAGTTCGACAAACCGATCATCGAACACCAGAGCATCGCCAATCTGCTGGCCGACATGCACACCCGCCTGAACGCCGCTCGCCTGCTGATCCTGCATGCCGCGCGGCTGCGCAGCGCCGGCAAGCCATGCCTGTCGGAGGCGTCGCAAGCCAAGCTGTTCGCCTCGGAAATGGCCGAGAAAGTCTGCTCCTCGGCGATTCAGATCCATGGCGGCTATGGCTATCTTGAGGATTACCCGGTGGAGCGCTATTACCGCGACGCGCGGATCACCCAGATCTACGAAGGGTCGAGCGAGATTCAGCGGATGGTGATTGCTCGGGAGCTCAGGCACCACCTGGTGTGATGCCAGAAGCTTCGCGAGCAGGCTCGCTCCCACAGGGCTCAGGGGAAGCGTCAGCCTGGAGACCATCCCCTGTGGCGAGGGAGCTTGCTCCCGCTGGCCTGCGAAGCGGGCCCCTGCATTTCTCCAGATTAATCGCATTGACCGGTTTTGCGACTGCTGCGCAGCCGAGCGGGAGCAAGCTCCCTCGCCACGGAGGATCGGTTCAGTATCGCAATGCTGTGAGGGCGGGCTTGTGTGGGGGCGGGCTTGCTCGCGAACTCGGTATGTCTGTCCCGGCGATGCTGAATGTTCTGGCCCCATCGCGAGCAGGCTCGCTCCCACAGGGCTCAGGGGAAGCATCAGCCTGGAGACCATCCCCTGTGGCGAGGGAGCTTGCTCCCGCTGGCCTGCGAAGCGGGCCGCTGCTTTCTCCAGGTAAATCGCATTGACCGGTTTTGCGACTGCTGCGCAGCCGAGCGGGAGCAAGCCCCCTCGCCACGGAGGATCGGTTCAGTATCGCAATGCTGTGAGGGCGGGCTTGTGTGGGGGCGGGCTTGCTCGCGAACTCGGTATGGCTGTCCCGGCGATGCTGAGCGTTCTGGCCCCATCGCGAGCAGGCTCGCTCCCACAGGGTTCATGTGGGAGCATCAGCCTGGAGACCATCCGCTGTGGCGAGGGAGCTTGCTCCCGCTGGCCTGCGAAGCGGGCCCCTGCTTTCTCCAGGTAAATCGCATTGACCGGTTTTGCGACTGCTGCGCAGCCGAGCGGGAGCAAGCCCCCTCGCCACGGAGGATCGGTTCAGTATCGCAATGCTGTGAGGGCGGGCTTGTGTGGGGGCGGGCTTGCTCGCGAACTCGGTATGTCTGTCCCGGCGATGCTGAATGTTCTGGCCCCATCGCGAGCAGGCTCGCTCCCACAGGGTTCATGTGGGAGCATCAGCCTGGAGACCATCCGCTGTGGCGAGGGAGCTTGCTCCCGCTGGCCTGCGAAGCGGGCCCCTGCTTTCTCCAGGTAAATCGCATTGACCGGTTTTGCGACTGCTGCGCAGCCGAGCGGGAGCAAGCTCCCTCGCCACGGAGGATCGGTTCAACGCCGCATTACTTGTCCTGAAACTCCGCCGCGCGTTTGGCCACGAACGCCGCCATGCCTTCTTTCTGATCCAGCGTGGCGAACGCCGCGTGGAATACCCGGCGCTCAAAACGCACGCCCTCGGACAGGCTGACTTCGAAGGCGCGGTTGACGCTCTCTTTGACCATCATGCTGATGGGCACCGATTTGGAGGCGATCAAGGCCGCGGTTTTCAGGGCTTCTTCCAGCAACTCGTCAGCCGGAACGATGCGCGCCACGATGCCGCAACGCTCGGCTTCCACCGCGTCGATGAAGCGCCCGGTCAGGCACATTTCCATGGCCTTGGCCTTGCCCACCGCACGGGTCAGGCGTTGGGTGCCGCCCATGCCCGGCAGCACGCCGAGATTGATTTCCGGCTGGCCGAACCTGGCGTTGTCACCGGCCAGGATGAAGTCACACATCAGGGCCAGTTCGCAGCCGCCGCCCAAGGCAAAACCGTTCACCGCCGCGATGATCGGCTTGCGGCGATTGGCAACCCGGTCGCTGTCGCTGAACAGATCGTCCAGGTAGATCTGCGGATAGGTCAGTTCGGCCATCTCCTTGATATCGGCGCCAGCGGCAAAGGCTTTTTTCGAGCCGGTCAGGACGATGCAGCCGATCTTCGGATCCGCCTCCAGGCGGTCCAGTGCCTGGTTCAGCTCGCTGACGATCTGCGCATTCAGGGCGTTCAGCGCCTGGGGACGGTTGAGAGTGATCAGGCCAACACGGTCCTTGATCTCCAATAAAATCGTTTCGTAGCTCATGCGGGACTCCTGTTCAAAGGTTGCGCGAAATGACCATGCGCTGAATGTCGCTGGTGCCTTCGTAGATCTGACAGACCCGCACGTCGCGGTAGATGCGCTCCAGCGGGAAATCGTTGAGGTAACCGTAGCCACCGAGGGTTTGCAGGGCCATGGAGCAGACCTTCTCGGCCATTTCCGAGGCGAACAGCTTGGCCATGGACGCCTCTACGAGCGCCGGCTGGCCGGCATCGCGCAGCGCGGCGGCGTAGTGCACCATCTGCCGCGCCACGGCGATCTGGGTCGCCATGTCGGCAAGGCGGAACGCCACGGCCTGATGCTCAATGATCGGCTTGCCAAAGCTCTGGCGCTCACGGGCATAGTCGCGAGCGGCTTCGAACGCCGCGCGGGCCATGCCCACCGACTGCGCCGCGATGCCGACTCGCCCGCCTTCGAGGTTCGCCAGGGCGATCCTGTAGCCATCACCCTCCTCCCCGAGACGATTGGCCACCGGCACCTTCACGTCGTCGAAAAGGATCTGGCAGGTATCGGAAGCATGCTGGCCGAGTTTGTCCTCGACCCGCGCGACGCTGTAGCCCGGCGAATCGGTGGGCACAATGAACGCACTGATGCCACGCTTGCCGGCGCTCGGGTCGGTGACAGCAAACACAATAACCACGCCAGCGTTCTGCCCGGACGTGATGAACTGCTTGCACCCGTTGAGCACGTAATAATCGCCCTCCAGCCGCGCCCGCGTCTTCAGGCTGCTGGCGTCGGAGCCAGCCTGGGGCTCGGTCAGGGCGAAAGCGCCGAGCATCGCGCCACTGGCCAGCGGCGTGAGGAAACGGGCCTTTTGCTCGTCGGTGCCGAATTTGAGGATCGGCACGCAGCCCACCGAGTTGTGCACGCTCATGATGGTCGAGCAGGCGCCGTCGCCGGCGGCGATTTCCTCCAGGGTCATCGCATAGGCCAGGTAACCCGTGTCACAGCCGCCCCACTGCTCCGGCACCAGCATGCCGAAAAAGCCCAGTTCGGCCATTTCAGCGATGGCCTCCTTGGGGAAGCGGTGCTCACGGTCCCATTCGGCGGCGAACGGCTTCAAGCGCTCCTGGGCGAATTGCCGGGCCATGTCGCGGATCTGGGTCTGTTCATCAGTGGCAAGCATTGTGATTCCTCAGTACAGGCATTCAACGGCCATGGCCGTGGCTTCGCCGCCGCCGATGCAGATCGCCGCGACACCGCGCTTGAGGCCTTTCTGGCGCAGGGCCGAGAGCAGCGTCACGAGGATCCGCGCGCCGGATGCGCCGATCGGGTGGCCCAGGGCACAGGCGCCGCCGTGGACGTTGACCTTGTCATGGGGGATTTCCAGCTTGTCCATGGTCACCAGGCCGACCACGGCGAAAGCTTCGTTGACTTCGAACAGATCGACGTCGCCCAGCGACCAGCCGGTCTTGCTCATCAGTTTTTTCACCGCACCAATCGGTGCCGTGGGAAACAGGCCCGGGGCGTCGGCGAACGCGGCGTGGCCGTGAATTACCGCCAGCGGTTTCAGACCGCGCTGCTGCGCCTGGCTCTGGCGCATCAGCACCAGGGCGGCGGCGCCATCGGAAATCGAGCTGGCGTTGGCCGCCGTCACCGTACCACCGTCGCGGAACGCCGGCTTGAGCGTGGCGATCTTGTCGATCCGCGCCTTGGGCGGCTGCTCGTCGTGACGGATGGTGACCTGTTCCTTGCCGACCATGACCTGCACCGGCACGATCTCGGCGTCGAAGCTGCCGTCCTTGATCGCCTGCTGGGCACGGGTGGTGGACGCGATGGCGAAGGCATCCTGGGCCTCACGGCTGTAGCCGTTGGTCTCGGCGCAGTCTTCGGCGAAAGTGCCCATCAGGCGGCCCTTGTCGTAGGCGTCTTCGAGGCCGTCGAGGAACATATGGTCGAGCACCTTGCCATGGCCCATGCGCAAGCCGCTGCGGGCACGATCAAGCAGGTACGGCGCGTTGGACATGCTTTCCATACCGCCAGCCACCACCACTTCAGCGCTGCCGGCGATGAGCATGTCGTGGGCGAGGATCGCCGCTTCCATGCCTGAACCGCACATCTTGTTGAGCGTGGTGCAGCGGGTCGACTTGTCGAGCCCGGCGCCCAGCGCCGCCTGGCGTGCCGGCGCCTGGCCCTGCCCTGCGGCGAGCACACAACCGAACAGCACTTCTTCAACCGCCTGCGGCGAAATGCCGGCCCGCTCCACGGCGGCCTTGATGGCGGCAGCACCCAGCTGCGGCGCGCTGAGGCTTTTCAGTTCGCCCTGGAAGCCGCCCATCGGGGTGCGGACGGCGCTGACAATGACAATCGGATCGTTGGACATGACAAATCCTCCTATTTGGCGGCCATGCGCAAGGCGCCGTCGAGACGGATCACCTCGCCGTTGAGCATGCTGTTTTCAATGATATGCCGGACCAGCGCGGCGTACTCGGCGGCTTTGCCCAGGCGCGGCGGGAACGGCACGCCGGCGGCCAGGGAGTCACGTACTTCCGGCGTCATGCCGGCCATCATCGGCGTTTCGAAGATCCCTGGCGCGATGGTCATCACGCGGATACCGAAGCGTGCCAGTTCACGGGCGGCTGGCAGCGTCAGGCTGGCAATCGCGCCCTTGGACGCCGCGTAGGCGGCCTGGCCGATCTGACCGTCGAAGGCTGCTACCGAGGCGGTATTGATGATCACGCCGCGTTCGCCGTCGGCGTTGGCCTCGGTTTCGGCAATGGCCGCTGCAGCCAGGCGCAGCAGGTTGAAGCTGCCGATCAGGTTGACGTTGATCACCTGACTGAAACTGGCGAGCGCATGAGGGCCGTTCTTGCCGAGGATCTTCTCGCCGCGCACGATGCCTGCGCAATTGACCAGGCCATTCAAGCCACCGAACGCATCCACCGTGGACTTGACTGCTGCTTCGGCTGCCGCTTCGTCGCTGATGTCGGCGACCACGCTCCGGCAACCGAGCTTTTGCGCCTGGGCGGCCACCGCATCGGCGTTAAGGTCGACCAGCATCACCTTGGCGCCGGCCTTGACGAGCATTTCGCCGGTGGCCGCGCCGAGGCCGGAAGCACCGCCGCTGACGAGGAAAATCTTGTTGTCGATCTGCATCATGGTTTCCTTGGATTCAAGCTGAAACGTTCTGCGCCAAGGCCTCTTGAGCCTTGGCGATCTCCTGGTTGCGCAAGATAAAGCGCTGCAACTTACCGCTGGGGGTCTTCGGCAAGTCGCTGACAAATTCAATTTCACGGGGGTACGCATGGGCCGCCAGGCGCTTGCGCACATGCTGGCGCAATTCTTCGGCCAGCTCCGGCGCTGCGCGGTACTGAGCGCTGAGCACCACAAAAGCTTTCACCAGCTCGGTGCGCTCAGGGTCGGGTTTGCCGATGACCGCGGCTTCCACCACGGCCGGGTGCTCGATCAGCGCGCTTTCCACGTCGAACGGGCCAACGCGATAGCCGGACGTGGTGATCACGTCATCGCTGCGGCCGACGAAACTGATGCTGCCGTCCGGGTTGAATTCGACGGTATCGCCACTCAAGTAATAATCGCCGACAAACGCCTTGGTCGGCTCGCCTTCGTAACCGGCGAACCAGCACATCGGCGACTGGCTGCGATCGACGGCAAGAATGCCTGGCTGCCCTACCCCCAACTCCCGTTGATCTTCATCCAGCACCACGATGCGGTGGCCCGGCGAGGCAAAACCGGCCGCGCCCAAATGCACCGGGTGGTCGAGGCCGTGGTGGTTGCACAGCACCATGCCCAGCTCGGTCTGGCCGTAATGGTCATGGATCACCACGTTCAGGTTCTCGGCAAACCAGCGGATCACTTCCGGGTTCAGCGGCTCGCCGGCGCTGCTGACGATGCGCAGCTTGCCCTTGATCGAGCGGGCGAACTGCTCGCCGCCAGCGATCAGCAAACGGTAGGCCGTTGGTGAGCCCGCCAGGTTGCTGATGCCGTATTTGTTGATCACCCGGCAGGTGCTTTCCAACGTGAAGGGACCATCGTAGAAAGTGATCGGATGCCCCAGCGCCAGAGGCCCGGTCACGCCGAAATAGATGCCATAGGCCCAGCCCGGGTCAGCGACGTTCCAGAACGCGTCTTCGGGGCGCAAGTCCACGGCGTCACGCATGTAGCTCTGGAACGCGACGATGGCCTTGAGCGGAACCGACAGCGCCTTGGCCGGCCCGGTGGTGCCGGAGGTGAACATCAGCAGGAACGGATCTTCGCCGGTCAGCATCAGCGGTTCGCACTGGTCGGAATGGTTGGCCAGTTCGGCCCAGAAACTGTAGTCGCCGCGGACGATGCCCTGGCCCTTCGCCCCGCCGACCGTAACGATGGTGGGGCACCCGAGCACTTCGTTGAGCTTGGGCCGGTTGCTGGCGTCGGTGACCACCACACGCGCGCCGGAACTGCCGAGGCGGTGCTCGATGGCCTTGGGTCCGAATGCGGTGAACAGGGGCTGGTAAACCGCGCCGATACGCCAGGTGGCGAGCACCACGATCAGCAGTTCGGCGTTGCGCGGCAGCAGGCCGGCGACCTTGTCACCCTTGCCAACACCTTGGGCGCGCAGGAAGTTGGCGAAACGCGCGGCGTTGTCCTGCAGGTCACGGTAAGTCCACGTCGCATCGCTGCCGTCACGCCCCTCCCAGAACAAGGCGATGCGCCCCGGCAAGGCATGCCGGTCGCAACATTCCACGCAGGCGTTGAGCGCCTCGAGCGAACCGTGCAAAGCGGCATTGGCGGTGTGCAGGTAATCGAACTGCGACGTGGCGGACGAATAATCGCGCATGACCAGAATCCCTCTGTACTTTTTATTGGTGGGGGAACCGTGAATAGCAGGGAAATACTCGCGCCGAAGGGGCTGCGGGGCAATGGTCAAAGCTTTCAAGTTGCTTGACTGGTTTGGCCATGGTTCGGGGGGTGTGTTGTCAGTGAGGTCCTCTTCGCGAGCAGGCTCGCTCCCACATTGAAAATTGACCGTCCCATGTGGGAGCGAGCCTGCTCGCGAAGACGGCAGCCCAGTCAACCAGGAACCCGGATCAGTCAGCCTCGTTGAGAATCAGGCTGCGATAGTGCCCCGGATTGGACCCGGACCACTTGCGAAACGCCTTGTAGAACGAGCTGGCATCGGCAAAACCCAGCCGCGCGGCGATTTCGACGAAGCTGATGGAGGGCTCGGCCAGCCAGGCGATCGCCAGTTCCTTGCGCACGCTGTCTTTCAGGCCCTGGTAAGTCTGGCCCTCATCCGCCAGGCGGCGGCGCAGGGTCGATGCGGAAACGCAGAGTTGTTGAGCCAGGGTCTCGGTTTCCGGCCACTGCTCGGCAGGCAGCTGGCGCAGATCATGGCGGATACGGCTGGCGAGGCTTTGCGGGTCGCGGTATTTGACCAGGATGTTCGCCGGGGCCTGGGCCAGGAAGCGCTTGAGCTCCTCCGGACTGCGGCGGATGGGTAGGTCCAGGCAGTCGGCGGAGAAGATCATCCGCGTACGGGGCCGGTCGAAGCGCAGGTTCTGCGAGAACATCACGCGATAGTCATCGCAGAAATCCGGCGCCGGGCAACGCAACTCGACGGACAGGATTGGAATGCGCCGCCCGGCGAGCCAGCAGGCCACGCCATGGACGATCATCCAATAGGTGAAATAGGTAAAGGCCCGGCGCGGGTCCTGGTCGTCTTCGAGCAGGACGATTTCCGCCAGGCTTTGCTGGCGAACCCACTGCGCCGGCAGGTGTTCAAGCATCAAGGAGAGGAAACCCAGCCCCGCCGTCAACCCGGTCGCCAACGTCGGCTGGGCCATGGCGCACTGGCACAGGAAGGCCAGGCTGCCGGACTTTAGCTTGCGCGGGTCCATGCCGAAGAACTCGTCATCCAGCCGCCTTGCCAGCAGGCGCCAGAGTCGCGCATAGGCATGGGCCGGCACGCGCGCCTGGGGCTCGTCGAGCCATGCGGGGTCGATACCGACCTTGCTCAGGACTTCTTCGGTAGCGGCTCCAGGGGCGCAGCTTTGCAGCAGCGCCTCGCGCACCAGCTGGATGGAGATGGTGTCTTTTTCCGACATGGCGCGGCGGTTCACAGGATCCGGTAAAGCAGTCGCTCTATTCGCACCCGGCTGACCCGTTTCAGGAACTTGCTCACCGCGGCGGGATAGTCCGGCAGGGTCTCCAGGTCCAGGTAGCGTTCGATCCGCCGGGTGTGTTGATAGATCCGCTCCAGTTCAGCCTGCCGCGGCCCCAGCAACTCCCCTTTGGGATCGTCGAGCAACAGGGCGTTTTCCAGATCCAGGCGAAACGCCCGCGGGTTGAGGTTGTTGCCGGTGAGCAAGGTGTAGCGCTCGTCGACCCACATGCCTTTGAGGTGGTAGGTGTTATCACCGTCGCGCCACAAACGCAGGTTCAACTGGCCGCTGTCGATGTAGCGCTGATGCCGCTTGGCAAAGCGGCGCAGGCTGATCTCGTACAGATAGGGCAACGCCGCAATGATCTTGAACGGCTCGCTGGGCGGGATATAAAAATCATTGGCGGTCTTGTCGCCGACGATGATGTCGATCCGTACCCCGCGCGCCAGGGCACGGTTGATGTCCCGGGTCACGGCCAGCGGCAGGTTGAAATAGGGCGTGCAGATGGTCAGTTGCTGACGGCTGCTGGCGATCAGCTCGCTGATCACCTTGCTCAGCGGATTATTCTTGCCGACGCCCAGCAGCGGGCTCACCGACAGCCCGTCCTTGTCGAGGCTGCCAGCCGTGGTGTCATAGGTTGCATATTTGAGGCGGCTGCGCAGGTCCCCAATGTCCTTGCGCAAGCTGCGGGTGCTGGGCAGGTTCGGCAGGTCAAGGCGATGCACCGCCCTGGATGCGATCAGGCCATGTTGCACCAGATGATGCATCGAATCGGCCAGCGCGCTGTTCTGCAGCAGGTGATATCGGTCGTAGCGGTATTTTTCGAACTTGTGCAGGTAGACGTTGTTCAGGCTCGCGCCGCTGTAGAGCACACAATCATCGATCACAAAGCCTTTCAAGTGCAGCACGCCGAACAGCTCGCGAGTCTGCACCGGCACGCCGTAGATCGGCACTTCGCTGTCATGGACGCGGGTCTGCTGCTGGTACCACGCCGAGTTGCCCGGCTGCTTCTTGGCGCCGATCAGGCCGCGCTGGGCCCGTAGCCAGTCCACCACCACGGCGATGTCCAGCTCGGGGCGCGCGGCTTTGGCGGCATGCAAGGCGTCAAGAATTTCCTGGCCAGCCTCGTCCTCTTGCAAGTAGAGCGCGACGATGTAGATGCGCTGGGTCGCCTGGGCAATTTTCTCCAGCAGGCAACGGCGAAACTCGGCGGCGCCGTCGAGGATGGTCACAGCCTCGGCGGTGAGTGGAAAGCTGCGCAGCTTGGGCAGCAGGGAGCGTTTGAAAAGCGACGGCATAGGGCTCGCAAAAGGTCGAATCCGAAGAACGGATGAGCTTACACCATGACGCGCGGGTTTGGGCCTCCCCTTCGCGACGAAAAAACATTTGACCAAGGAGAACGATCGTTCTACTGTTCGATCCATGAACGAAATCACTAGCAATGAAACACGCGACATCATCCTCGATGTCGCCGAAAAGTTGATCTACAAAAGTGGCATCGCCGCCACCGGCATGGACCTTTTGGTGAAAACCGCCGGCGTCTCGAGGAAAAGCATCTACCGCTACTTCGCCAACAAGGAGGACCTGGTTGTCGCCGCCCTCAAGCGCCGCGATGAACGCTGGATGCACTGGTTCTGCAGCGAAGTGGACAAGGCGCCGACGCCGCTCGCGCGGTTGCTGAACCTGTTTCCGGTGCTCAAGGGCTGGTTCGACAGCGAAGGTTTTCGCGGTTGCGCCTTCATCAATACCAGCGGCGAAACCGGCGACCCGCAGGACCCGGTCCGCCAGGTGGCAAAGATGCACAAGCAGAAGCTGCTCGACTATGTAACCCGCCTGTGCAGCGATCAAGGCATCGAGCAACCGCAAGTGCTGGCGGGGAAGCTGCTTATCCTGATCGATGGGGCCATCACCGTTGCACTGGTCATGGGCGATCACAATGCAGCCGATCAGGCACAGCACGTTCTGAAAACCCTGCTGGCTATCGAATAAGCAACACGCGTATCGCAAGACCGTCGTTGAGACAGACTGCCGTTGAGACAGGCAATAGTGCAATTCATCATTCATTTATCGGGAGATTAACCATGTCGTCCTCTGCTGAAGTTCGCCCGCCGCTGCCGCCGTTCAGCCGTGAAACAGCGATCGAGAAAGTTCGCCTGGCCGAAGACGGCTGGAACTCTCGCGATCCGCAGAAGGTATCGCTGGCCTACACCCTCGACACCCAGTGGCGTAACCGCGCCGAGTTCGTCCATAGCCGGGAAGAAGCCAAGGCCTTCCTGGCCCGTAAATGGGCCAAGGAGCTGGATTACCGGCTGATCAAGGAACTCTGGGCGTTCACCGACAACCGCATCGCCGTGCGTTACGCCTATGAATGGCACGACGACTCAGGCAACTGGTTCCGCTCCTACGGCAACGAAAACTGGGAGTTCGACGAGAACGGTTTGATGTGCAATCGCTACGCCTGCATCAACGACCTGCCGATCAAGGAAAGCGAGCGTAAATTCCATTGGCCGCTAGGTCGTCGTCCGGATGATCATCCGGGACTGTCCGAATTGGGCCTGTAATTGTCCCTCTTGTGGGAGCGAGCCTGCTCGCGAAGGGGCCATCACAGTCGATATTTTCATCGGCTGTGAAACCGCTTTCGCGAGCAGGCTCGCTCCCACAGGGATTTTTGGCGTGTCAGTCGTGGCCGCGATCCAGCAGGAATTCCAGCAACGTTACCGCGCAGGCCTCGATACTTCCTTCCAGGATCAGCTCGTAACCGTGGGTGTTTTCAGTCGGGATGGCAATGCAGCCACCCTGGGCCGACACGCCGCTGCTCATGATCGCGCTGGCGTCACTGGCAAAATCCACCAGCAGC
The DNA here is from genome assembly GCF_051132085.1 of Pseudomonas sp. R1-15. Taxonomy (NCBI): domain Bacteria; kingdom Pseudomonadati; phylum Pseudomonadota; class Gammaproteobacteria; order Pseudomonadales; family Pseudomonadaceae; genus Pseudomonas; species Pseudomonas sp. R1-15. The sequence continues at coordinate 3,107,529 of NZ_CP071660.1, forward strand.
GCGAACTGAGGCGTCAACCCGCGACGTTTGCCGGCCTGGTACAGCTGGTCGACGATCTCGCGGTTGTAGCAACCGTTTTTATCGCCAGTGTTGATGATCGGATCGACGCTCAGTCGGGTAGCGTATTCGGAAATGATCGGGCCCACTTCAACCGCTACCGTGGCATCCCCCGGCAGATGGCTGGCGGCATAAAGCGCACCGGCATTGGATTCTTCCTCTTGCGTGGTGAAGACGAAATAAACGTCGTTTGCCAGTTCTTCGCGGCGCTCAGCCAATAACCTTGCGGCTTGCAGTGTCGCGACCATCGGCGCGCGGTCGTCGAGGAAATGCGCCGCTATGGCATCGCCGACCCGGAACGGACGTCGCCAATGCTGGCTCAGCACTACCCGGGTACCGGGCCGCACGCCGTGCGCTTGCAGCTGCTCACCGGAGCACCGGGTGATCACATGGACATCGCCCCAATTAACGTTCCCCGACAGCACATCGGCGCCCTGATGGGTTTCACCGGTGCTGTGCATCGACCCGAACGACAGTACGCCGGGAATGAAATCCTGGTCGCCGAGAATGTCCACCGGGCACACCCCGAAATTGATCGGATTGGCGCCGCCCAATGCCACCACGCGCAACGTGCCGTCCGGCTCGATGCGTTTGACCAGCATGGCGATTTCGTCCAGGTGCGCCATGATCCGGATGGGCTGGTTCGCCTTGCCGCTCGGGCGTGTGCCCTTGATCAGGCCAATGACATTACCGGCCGGGTCGACCCGGGTCTCGTCGCAATGCGGCCGCAGTTCCCGCAGGCAGATGTCGCGCACTTCATGCTCCTGCCCGCCGGGCCCACGGGCCATCAGCAATTCTTCCAGCAGCGGTAAGGTGGACGGATCGGGTTGCATACGATGGGTTCTCCTTTTTCCGGGAGCGGCCCAGTTGTCGGAGCGAGCCGCGACGTGTTTGTCTTCTTGAGCCCGCGCGGTGCTGAAAAATTTGATCGGATTGCGGCAAAACAGACGAGCGGCCCCTGTCCGGTCGCGGACCAGTGGCCTCTAGGGAGGGTTGACCAGCGCGCCGCGAGGCATCACATTGCCGGGGTCGCCCCTACGCCCAAAGGCGGTTTTGTTGTGTCGCAGAGCTTGTGGAGCCCATGACCGCGTCGATGCCGATTCGTCCCCCCTGCCCGCCCGGCGTCTGTGATTGCGGGCGTGATGCGTTGCTGCAAACCCCAGGCAGCGATTTGCGCATCCTTTGCCTGAATCGTCAGGAAGAAAAACGCCTGCTTGAGCGACTGGAAAACATCCAGAGCCTGGACGAGCTTGAACGCTTGCAGCAGCGGTTGTATGAAAACCTCGGCGTACGGGTAACCATCGAGCCGGGTTACAACGAAGTGCGGACCATGCGCGGCATCGCTATCGAATTCCAGGACCAGCCAGGCCTGTGCCGCAAGATCCGCCAGTCGATTCCGGCGGCGATCCGTCGGGGGTTGGACAAACGGCCTGAAATCGCCTGGCGGCTGCTGGATGCCCACGACCTGTTTCGCGACGCCTGACATTGTCTTTTTAAAAGGCCAATGCATCCCCCTGGCGACCCGAATTTTATGGCTGCCGAAGTTCCCCTGTGGGAGCGAGCCTGCTCGCGAAAGCGGTAGCACAGTCAATGAAGATGTTGAATGTACCGGCCTCTTCGCGAGCAGGCTCGCTCCCACAGTTGGATTGGGCGACCAGAATTTCATGGCTGCTCGCTCCCACAGGATAAACAGCAGCTCCGGTCAGAAATCGACAGTCGCCGACACCAGGTAAGTGCGCGGCGTCGCCAGGGTCAGCCCCGGCTCGCTGTCGTCCGAAGCCCCGGCCGAACTCCAATAGCGCTTGTCCGCCACGTTCTCGATATTGGCGCGCAAGGTGATGTGCTTGTCATCGACCTTGAAGGCATACCGCGCACCGACGTCGAACCGCTCCCAGGAATCGATTTCCTTGGTATTGGACGGGTCCAGGTACTGCGAGCTGGAATAGATGCCGCGGCTGGTCAGGGTCAACCCCTGCACAGTCGGCACGTCCCATTCGGCGCCCAGGTTGACGTTGTACTCCGGTGTCGCCGGCGCGCGGTTGCCGTCAAACGCTGGGTTGGTGGTGTCGGTCAGTTCGCTGTCGATGTACATCACGCCACCGAGCAGGCGCAATCCCTTGACCGGTTCACCGAATACGCTGACTTCCGCGCCGGTGTTCTCGCGCTTGCCGTTCGGGCCGAAGACGTTGGTCGTGGCGTCGGTGGCATAGGCCGGTTGCTTGATCCGGAACACGGCGGCGGTAACGGCCAGTGCGCCGGCATCGTACTTGGCGCCAACCTCGACCTGGCGGCTGATGAACGGCGGGAAGATTTCATCGCTGTTGTCCGAGGACGTCGGCGCGATCTTGCCCTGGCTCAGGCCTTCCATGTAGTTGGCGTAGAGGGACAGCTTGTCGGTGGCCTTGAACAGGATGCCGCCCGACGGCGAGACTTTTTCCTCGTCATAGGCGGTGGGACCTTTGATCCCATCGGACCAGTCGTCAACTTCCACCCGCTGCCAGCGGGCGCCAAGGGTCAGCAGCAGGCGGTCATCGAAGAAACCCAGGGTGTCGGACAGCGCCACGCCGCTGAAGTGGTTCTCGGTGTAGACCTTCGGGTCCGGCCGTGTGGGGGTGTTCGGCGTCGGTGTCGGCACCGGGTCATAGAGGTTGCTGCGCCCGTTGGCATAACGGGCGCCGCCGTTCTCGAAATCCATGTAGAAATAACTGGCCGCCAGGTTCAGCTCATGGCTCACCGGGCCGGTTTGGAACCAGTTGCGCACCCCGGCATTGGCCGTCCGCACATTCTCGTCCCGGGTAAAGTCGCGGGGCGACACGGTGAAATCGCCGGCCGCATTAGTGACCGACACGTTGTGCCGCAGAAAGTCGTGGTTGCTTTTACGCGCCCCGACACCGCCGTAGAGCATGACCGAATCGCTGACGTCGAATTCGCCGTTCACAGCGCCGAAAGTGTCCTCGGTACGCGCCTTGCTCCAATGCTGCGCGTAATTGCGTCGCACATCGCTGGCATGCGGTACCGGCGCGGCGGCGCCGACCTGGACGCGCTCCTGCGGTGCGTCGGTGTCACGCTCGGTGTGGCCTATATCGGTAGAAAGACGCAGGCGCTCGCCACGAAAATCCAGGCCCAGCACGGCCATCTGGCGATCCACGCGCTGATGATCCCAGTCGGTGTCGCCGGCCTGCTTGACGCCGTTGAAACGCACGCCAAACTGGTTGTCCTCGCCAAAACGGCGGCCGACATCCACGGCAGCGCCGGGCTGGCTGTCGGAGGCGTAGCTGCCGGTCAACGATGTGATCGGCTTGTCAGTGGCCCGCTTGGGCACTATGTTGATCCCGCCGCCGACGCTGCCTCGCGGCGAGATCCCGTTGATCAGTTGGGTCGGGCCCTTGAGGATGTCGACGCGATCGGCCATCTCCATGTCGATTGTATAAGTCGGCAGCACGCCATAAAGGCCGTTGTAGGCCACGTCACTGTTGAACAGGCTCAAGCCACGAATGGTGAATTGCTCATAACGCCCGCCCGCCGGGTTGGTGGCGCGCACCGAGGGATCGCTGGCGACCAGGTCACCGAGGGTCCGTGCTTGCAGATTCTTGACCGTCTCCCCCGTGTAGGTGGTCATGCTGAACGGCGTTTCCATGAAGTCACGGGAGCCGAGCAATCCCTGGGATCCACGCCGTGCCACCTGCCCCCCTGCGTAGGGATCGCCTTGCGTCGCGCCGGTGGCGCCGAAAATCGAGGTCGGCGCCAGTTGCAGGCTGCTGCCTTGCGCCGCAGGAGTGAGCATGTAAGCCTGCTCTCCCACCGGTTGCAACTGCAGGCCAGAACCCTGCAGCAGCCGGGCAAATCCCTCCTCCACGCCAAACTCGCCAGCGAGCCCGGCACTGTTGCGACCGCTCACCAGGGCCGGGTCCACCGAGAGGTTGACGCCAGCCTGGCCGGCGAACCGGGTCAGCGCGGCGCCGAGGCTGCCGGCGGGAACCTGATAGCTGCGCCGGGCGCTTTCCTCGGCCTGGCTGGGCGAGATGAAAAACGCACCGGAGCTCAGGCTCAGCATGAGGCTCAGGTTCAGCAACGGGCGCCAGCCAGCAAGGGCCGGACGAAAACGTAAAGATACTGCTGCGGGCATTGGAGCAACTCTCGTTTTTTGTTCAGTTGCCTTGAATGACAAGCGAGACAAAAAAAGGGGACAGGCTTCAGGCGATATTTTTTCGCGGCGTCAAGGTGACCCAATAGCGGGTACGCATGTGCACCTCAAGCGGCAGGCTGGCCGAGAGCAGCGCGAGGATCCGGTCGGTGTTTTCCAGGCGGAAGCTGCCGGTGACGCGGAGCGCTTCCAGCCCTTCGTCCCAGCGCAACACGCCGGGGCGATAGCGGTCCAGCTCCCGAAGGAAATCCCCCAGCGGCTGGTTCTGCGCCACGAGCACGCCTTCACGCCAGCCCATCTGCCCGGCGTCGAACGTGCTGGTCGCAGCCGCGCCAGTGGCACTTAGGTCGACCTGTTGGCCTTCTGCGAGTCTCCGCGCTGGCCCTTGCGCAGGTTGCAGTTGCACCGCGCCGCTGACTACCGAAACCCGGCAGTTGCGTTGATCCAGCCGAATACAGACTTCGCCTCGGCCGACGCTCACCTCACCGTAGGGCAGTTGGACCGCCAAGGGGACGTCGACGACTTTCAGGGCGATCTCGCCGCGCAGCAGCATCAGGCGGCGCGCCTCAAGGTCAAGGTCCACAGCGCTATCGGTGTTCAACTGCAAAACGTTGCCACCGGCCAGCGTCCACCGACGGCGTTCCCCGGTGGCGGTGTGCAGGTCGGCGCGCCAGGCCTCCAGCGGCAGTTCACGTCCCAGCAACCACGCGGTCGGTACCAGCGCGGCGACACCCAACGCGCGCTTGAGTACGCTGCGACGGGCCAGTGCGGGACGATCCAGGGTGGCCAGGCCCAACGATGACGGCACCTCGGCAAACCGCTGGCGCAGGCGCTGGGCTTTCTGCCAGGCCGCTTCGTGCTCGGCCTTGCTTTCGCGCCAGCGCTGCAACGCGCCATGATCGAATTCATCGGCGCCTGACTCGATCAGCGCCAGCCAGCGGGCCGCCGCCCGGGCGACTTCACGGGCTTCGGCCGACGGAGCCTGGCGCATCAGAAGTCCACCAACAGGCAATGTTCGTAGGCCTGGGCCATATAACGCTTCACCGTGCGTTCGGAGACTTGCAGGCGCTCGGCGATCTCGCGGTAACCGAGGCCTTCGAGCTGGCTCCACAGGAACGCCCGACGCACCACCGGCGGCAGGCCGTCGAGCAACTCGTCCAGGGCCTGCAGGGTTTCCAGCAGCAGCCACCGCTGCTCTGGAGACGGCACGCATTCGGCGGGGAGGCTGGCCAACGCGTCGAGATAAGCCTGTTCCAGATGGCGGCGCGTGTAGAAATTGCTCAACAAGCGCTTGCCCACCGTCAAGAGGTAGGCGCGCGGTTCATGCAGGTCAGCCAGCGACTGGGCGCTGGACAGTACGCGCAGGAACGTATCCTGGCGCAGGTCGGCGGCATCCCACGCATTGCCCATGCGCCGTCGCAGCCAGCCTTCCAGCCAACCGCCATGGTCACGGTATAACGCGTCGAGGGCGTGCTCCGCCGGCTTAGCTGCATCAAGCATGTGAAGTGGCCCTGGGCAAGAATGTCTTAAATGAGACTGATTCTAATTAATGTTCCCAGGTGAATCCAAGGCTTTAATTCATCGACGGTCAAAACGTCTGGCGAAGCAGGCGCCCTTGGACACCCAGGGCGCGCCGTATATTGCCTGCGGTCAGTGGCTGGCCTGCAGGGTCTTCGGTACTTCCGGCATGGCCGACGAGTGATGGTTGATGATTTTCCACTGACCGTCGAGTCGCTCGTAAAGGAAGGTATAGCGCGCCTGCACTTCCCGCTTGGAACCGTCGGCCTGGGTCAGCGTAAAGGTATAGACTCCGCTGTCCATCGCCGCGTCAGGCCCCAGGTGACGGATTTCCCGGTAGTTGATCACCCCGACCGGCTTGGCCGCCAGGAAGTGCACGAAATAGTCCTGGATCTGCGCCGGCGTGCTGCGCACCTTGTTCGATACGGTCGGTTGCAGAATCGCATCCGGGGCGTACAGGCTGGTGACCGCGACGGCGCTGCCGGTCTTCAACGCAGCGTTCCAGCGGTCGAACAGCCCGGCGATTTCACGGTCGTTGGCGTTCTGCGGCTGCTCGGCCACGGTGCTGTAGACAAACGGCGTGGTCTCAAGCGCTTGGGCAAGGGGTGCGCCCAGCAGGAGAAAAGCGGCAATGGCACAGGTTTTCATTTTCATCGTAGCGTTCCTTTGGGTTTCAATGAGCCCACTGTGCCGGCCTTCGCAGGCCTCGCCATCGGCCAACCGGTGCCGATCGCCTATGCCATTCGGCAGATAGGCCGGGTGTCGATCACAGGGTTTAATGAAACCATCACCAACCGCGCCGGTTTCCCCTTCCACGCTGGAGTTCCCCATGCAAAGCCCACCCCATGACCCTGGCAGCGCCTTGGCGATCCGCACCCAGTACCGCCAGTCGCAAAGCCGGGCGGCGCGCCTGGGCCTGTTGTTGGGCACCGGGCACGAACTGACCCGCTTGCCGTTGGCGCAGATGCGCCAACGCGCGGTGGAACGTGCGTGCGCGTTCGTCGCCATGGATCACGGTCTGTTGCTGGAATGGAACGCTGACAGCCTGTTGCAGACCGTCGCCAGCCACGGCAGCGGCGAGCGCCTCGAGCTGCTCGCCGAGCTGGCCCAACCGCCCTCGCCCGCTTCGCAGTGGATGGATCGCCCCGGCACGCCGTTGCCGCAGATCCTGCGGATCCCTCTGCGCGGGTCCGACGGCGTTGCGTTCGGCGCGCTGCTATTGGGCAACAGTGTGCCCTTGGGCGCCCCTGACAATGAAGACATCGAATCGCTGCAATTGCTGGCCACGCTGTTGGCGGCGCACCTGGAGAACAGCCGCCTGCTGCAAACGCTCCAGGCCCGCGAGCGGACCATGTCCGAGCTGGTCCATCGGTTGTTCAGCGCCCAGGAGGACGAGCGCAAGCGCGTCGCCTATGACCTGCACGATGGCCTCGCGCAGAACCTCGCCGGCTTGCATCAACGCCTCCAGGGCTTCGCCGGTCGCTGCCCGCCTTTGCCGGCGGCGCTGGCCGATGAACTGCGGGGCATTCTCGAACTGGCCCAGGGCTGCGTCGGCGAAGGTCGGCAACTGATCGGCGGCCTGCGTCCGCATGTGCTCGACGATTTCGGCTTGTACAAAGCCGTCGACAAGGAGGCCGATCGTCTGCGTGACGCCGGGCTTCGGGTCGATTGGGTCGAGCACAGCATCGCGCGCCTGCCGGGCAATACCGAGATTGCGCTGTTTCGCATCGCCCAGGAAGGCATCAACAACATTCTCAAGCACGCCCAGGCCAATCAGGTTTCCCTCGGGCTGGCGGTACGAGACGGCGAGGCTTGGCTGCGGGTCGAGGACGATGGCTGCGGCTTCGCCCTGGAACAACCCATCGAGACCAATGGCACCCGCCACCTCGGCCTGGCCGCCATGCAGGAGCGCGCGAGCCTGCTGGGCGGCCAACTGAACTGTCGTAGCGCACCCGACCGCGGCACTCGACTGCTGGCCAGCGTGCCGTTGCCAGCCCACGGAGCACAGCCATGAATCGTCCCTTGCGCCTGCTGTTGGCCGATGATCACGAAGTGACCCGCACCGGGTTCATTTCCATGCTCGCCGGTACCGAAGGGTTCGAAGTTGTCGCCCAGGCCTGCGACGGCCAGGAGGCGCTCGACCTGTGCGAACGGCTACAGCCGGACATCGCCATCCTCGATATCCGCATGCCCGTGCTCAACGGCCTCGGCGCGGCGCGCATCCTGCAACAACGCCAGCCGCAGATCAAAGTGATGATCTTCACCATGGACGACAGCCCCGACCACCTCGAAGCGGCCATCGGTGCGGGCGCCGTCGGCTATCTGCTCAAGGATGCCAGCCGCGAGGAGATGCTCCAGGCCCTCAGGCGGGTCGCCCAGGGAGAAGAGGCACTGAACAGTTCGGTCAGCGCCCGCCTGTTGCGCCGCATGGCCGAACGCGGCGCCAACGGTGCGCCGCCCGTCCAGGCCCTGACCGCGCGCGAACGCCAGGTACTCGGGCTGGTGGCCGGTGGGTTCAGTAATCGCGAGATCGGTGAAAAGCTCGGCATCGCCCCCGGCACGGCCAAAGCGCATGTGGAGCGGGTCATCGGCAAGCTCGGCGCCGCCGACCGGACCCAGGCGGCGGTGCGCGGCGTTGCCCTGGGGCTGGTGGCGCAGCCCAGCGGACAATGGCCATGAGGTTTCTGGCCGCCCGGAGATGGGCCGACTTGCCGTTACGGGGCAAGGCGTTGGTGGTGATCTCGCTGCCGTTGGTGGTCCTGCTGCTGTCGCTGGTGCTGATCTACATCACCGAACGCCAGACGGCCCGTGCCGAAGAGGATGTGCGCCGGGTGCTGCTGGTCCAGGGCGACATCCAGGCCGTGCACACCTTGCTGGCCGAGGCCGCGGCCAGCGTGCGCGGTTACCTGCTGACCCGGCGTGAAGATTTCCTGCCCGGCTACGAACAGGCCACCCCGAGGATCCAGGCTGCATTGCAACGCCTGGATCACAATATCCGTGACGCGAGGATGCGCGAGCACCTCAAGACCATTACCCCGCTGATTACCGAAAAGCTTGCCGGGTTGCAGGCGTTGCGCACCGGCAAGGCCGACGACACCGCGGCCATCACCGCGATCCTGATCGAAAACAAACAGGTGCTCGACGTACTGCGCGAGCAGATCAGCGCCATGCGCATCCGCGAGGATGCCCTGCTCGCCGACCGCAGCGCCGCCGCGTCGGCCACGCGCATGCGGCTGCTGTTCGCGACGTTGCTGGCGGCGGTGTGCGGGTTGTTCGGGGCCATTGTCGCGGTGCTGTTCCTGTCCAAGGGCATTGTCGCCCGGGTCCAGCAGGTGCAAGGCAACGCCCAGCGCCTGGCGCTGGGCCAGCCATTGTTGCCGCAACCGCCGGAGAAAGACGAAATCGGCCAGTTGGGCACCCGTCTGGTGGAGGCCGGGCAGTTGCTCGCCGAACGCGAGCGCGCCCTGCGCGATAACGAGGAACGCCTGCGGCTGATCATCGATGGCGTCAAGGACTACGGCATTTTCGCCCTCGACGCCAAGGGCCATGTGATCACCTGGAATGCCGGGGCCGAGCGGATCAAGGGCTATACCGAACAGGAAGTACTCGGCCGGCATTTCTCGCTTTTCTATCTGGCCGAAGAGTGCCCGGCCCACCCCGAAATGGCCCTGCGCGAGGCCACCCGCGACGGCCATTACATGGAAGAAGGCTGGCGTTGCCGCAAGGACGGCAGTCGCTTCTGGGCCAGCGTGGTCATCACCACTCAATACGACAGCACCGGCGCGCTGCGTGGTTTTTCCAAGATCACCCGCGACATCACCGACCGGCGCACCGCTGAAATCGCCCTGCGTACCGCCCGTGAGGAAGCGGAAAGCGCGAGCCGGGCCAAGAGCGAATTTCTTTCGCGCATGAGTCATGAGTTGCGCACGCCGCTGAACGCCATCCTCGGCTTCGCGCAATTGCTGGACATGGACTCGGTCGCCGGCCAGCGCCCGCAGGTCAGCCACATCCTGCGCGCCGGCCAGCATTTGCTCGCGTTGATCAACGAAGTGCTCGACATCGCCCGGATCGAAGCCGGCCGGCTGCCCCTGAACATCGAGCCAATCGCCCTGCCGACCGTGCTGCACGAAGCCTTGACGCTGGTGTCGCCGATGGCCGCGGATTCAGGAATTCATCTGGCCGCCCTGCCCGCGCTGCCCGAAGGCAGTGGCGTGCTTGCCGATCGCCAACGCCTGGTCCAGGTGTTGCTCAACCTCCTCTCTAACGCCATCAAGTACAACCGGCCCGGCGGCGAGGTGCGTATCGAAGTGAGCGTCGAGGGCCATCAGGTGGGCATTGCCGTCAGCGACACCGGGCACGGCATCGCCCCCGAACAGTTGGACCAGTTGTTCAAGCCGTTCGAACGCCTGGGCGCCGACCCGCAGGTCGAAGGCACAGGCCTGGGACTGTCCCTGAGCAAAAGCCTGCTGGAGATGATGCAGGGTAGCCTTCAGGTACTTAGTGAACCGGGACAAGGCTGCTGCTTCACCTTGCGCTTGCCCGCTGCCCAGGTATCAGGCGCCCAGTTGCCGCCATTGGCGGCGTTGGAAATCACCCGCCCGCGCACCGAGTTCGACGGCAAGGTCCTGTGCATCGAAGACAACCTGTCGAGCCTCGCCTTGATCGAAACCCTGATGCAGCGTCGCCCGGGCATCCAGCTGCTATCGAGCATGCAAGGCCAGTTGGGCCTGGACCTGGCGCGCCAGCACGCGCCGCAGCTGATCCTGCTCGACGTGACATTGCCGGACCTGGAGGGGCTGGAAGTCCTGCGTCGGTTGCGCCAGTCGGCGGCAACCGCGTCCACGCCGGTGCTGATGATCACCGCGGATGCCAGCGACCTCACTCACCGCGCCCTGCACGAGGCAGGCGCCACGGCGATCCTGACCAAGCCCATTCATATCCAGGCCTTCCTCGGCCACCTTGAACGTTATTTACCGGAGTCCGCATGAATCGCGATCTGCGCATCCTGATTATCGACGATCAGCGCCCCAACCTTGAGTTGATGGAACAGCTGCTGGCCCGTGAAGGGCTGCACAACGTGCTGAGCAGTACCGAGCCGTTGCGCACACTCGACCTGTTCAACAGTTTTGAGCCGGACCTGGTCATCCTCGACCTGCACATGCCGGCCTTCGACGGGTTTGCCGTGCTGGAGCAGCTCAACCGGCGCATCCCGGCCAATGACTACCTGCCGATCCTGGTGCTGACCGCCGACGCCACGCGCGACACCCGCCTGCGGGCCCTGGCATTAGGCGCCCGGGACTTCATCAGCAAGCCCCTCGACGCCCTGGAAACCATGCTGCGGGTCTGGAATCTGCTGGAAACCCGAGCCCTATACAAATCGCTGCGTACATTGATTCCCGCCGAGCAGATCGAATTGTTGCGCCAGCATCGAGGGACGGCTGACCAGCGCATCGAGCCGTCAGCGTAGCGTGGCGTGGGAGCTTGCTCCAGCTCGGCCGGGCTGGCGCTCCAGTGCGTAGCGACCGTAAGATTTTTGGGGCCGCTACGCAGCCCAGCGGGAGCAAGCTCCCTCGCCACAAGAGCTGTGCCTCCCTGCAACGGGTGGGTTCAGTGGCCGCGGATGTAATGCTCCAGCTGGCGGATCAGGTCCGCCTGTTCGACCAGCGCTTCCTTCACCAGGTCGCCGATGGACAGCAGACCGATCAACTGGCCGTCATCCAGCACCGGCAGATGGCGCAGGTGGCTCTCGGTCATGACTTCCATGCAGCGTTCGATGCTCTGCTGGCTGCTGGCGGTGATGACCGGCGCGCTCATGATGGTGCGTACCGTGGTGCCCACTGACGAGCGCCCCTTGAGTACCATCTTGCGCGCGTAGTCCCGCTCGCTGAACACCCCCACCACCTCGCCGGCCTCGATCACCGGTAGCGCGCCGACGTTTTTCTCGGCCATGATCTGCAGCGCTTCGAGCACGGTCTGGTCCGGCGCGATGCTGTGGACCTGCCGGTTCTGCACACTCTTGAGCTTTACCAGTTGAGCGGCGGTTTTCATTTTCCATCCCCACATTCAGCGAAAGGCATGTTTGAACCCAGGCCTGACAGTCAACGAATTACTGTGTGGGAGCGAGCTTGCTCGCGATAGCGTCGGGTCAGCCACATCCATAGTGATTGACGTACCGCTATCGCGAGCAAGCTCGCTCCCACAGGTATTCATGCATTTTTCAACTCATCCACTGGAGTGAGTCAGTCCGCGCCAATCTCCACCAGATCCCCGTTCAACCGCACCGGCCAGACCCGCAGGCGCTGTTCGGGATATTCCAGGCAATGGCCGTCTTCCAGGCGGAAATGCTGTTTGTACATCGGCGAGGCGATCACCAGTTCGCCCTTGATGCTGCCCAGCAGACCACGACCGATGACGTTCGCGCCGGACTTGGGGTCGCGGTTGTCGACGGCGTACAGCGGCTTGTCTGTATGCTCCGGCAGGTAGAGCAGCGCCACTTGGCGGCCGTCATGCCAGGCAACCACGCCGGAATTGGGCACCAGGTCCTCGCGGCTGCACAGGGTGCGCCATTGGACGGGTTCTTGAGCGATACGAACGACGTTTGACTGGCTCATCAGAGCACCTCCTCGGTGACGGGAATCAGGTGAAGTTCGCCGGCATGCACCGGCCGGCGCTGGCCGCGTTCGCGGACGAAGTGGACGTCCGGATCGCCGCGCTTGTCGTTGACGAAGGTCCGGAAGCGCTTGAGTTTTTCCGGATCCTTCAAGGCGTTGGCCCATTCGCACTCGTAGCGGTCGACCACCAGTTGCATCTGCGCTTCGAGCTCGGCGCCCAGGCCCAGGCTGTCGTGGATGATCACGTCCTTGAGGTAGTCCAGACCGCCTTCCAGGCTCTCGCGCCAGACCGAGGTGCGTTGCAACTTGTCGGCGGTGCGGATGTAGAACATCAGGAACCGGTCGATGTAGCGGATCAGCGTGGCGTCATCCAGGTCGGTGGCGAACAGCTCGGCGTGGCGTGGACGCATGCCGCCGTTGCCGGCCACGTAGAGGTTCCAGCCCTTCTCCGTGGCGATCACACCCACGTCCTTGCTCTGCGCCTCGGCGCATTCACGGGTGCAACCGGACACCGCGAACTTGAGCTTGTGCGGCGAGCGCAGGCCCTTGTAGCGGTCCTCGATGGTCAGGGCCATCTGCACGCTGTCCTGCACGCCATAGCGGCACCAGGTGCTGCCGACGCAGGACTTCACCGTACGCGTCGATTTGCCGTAGGCGTGGCCGGTCTCGAAACCGGCTTCGATCAGCTCGGCCCAGATGTCCGGCAACTGGTGCAACTGCGCGCCGAACAGGTCGATGCGCTGGCCGCCGGTGATCTTGGTGTAGAGGTCATATTTCTTCGCGACCACGCCGATGGCGATCAGTTTGTCGGCGGTGATTTCCCCACCGGCAATGCGCGGCACTACCGAATAGGTGCCGTTTTTCTGCATGTTCGCCATGAAGGTGTCGTTGGTGTCCTGCAACGGCACCAGGTGCGCGTCCATGATCGGCTGGTTCCAGCACGACGCCAGGATCGAACCCACCGCCGGCTTGCACAGGTCGCAACCGGTATGGCCGCGACCGTGTTTGGCCAGCAGCTCTTCGAAACTGATGATCCCTTCCACCCGCACCAGTGCGTAGAGCTCCTGGCGGGTATAGGCGAAGTGTTCGCACAGGCTCTTGTCGACGCTGACGCCACGGGCGATCAGCTCGTGCTCGAATACCTGCTTGACCAGGGCCGCGCAGCCGCCGCAACCGGTACCGGCCTTGGTGTCGCACTTGAGCTGGCCTAGATCGCTGCAGCCGCCGTCGATGGCCGCGCAGATCGAGCCCTTGGTGACGTTGTGGCACGAGCAGATGGTCGCCGCTTCGGGCAGTGCGGCCGGGCCCAGTGTCGGTGCGCCTTCGGACGATGGCAGGATCAGGCTGGCGGCGTCCTTGGGCAAGGCGATGCCGTTCTGCATGTATTGCAGCAGGGTGTCGTAGTAGCTGTTGTCGCCCACTAGCACCGCGCCGATCACGCGCTTGCCGTCGGCGTCCACTACCAGGCGCCGATAGCTGGCGCTGGTTTCGTCGATGAATTGGAAGCTGCGCGCACCCGGCGTGTTGCCATGGGCGTCGCCGATGGAACCGACGTCCACGCCCAACAGTTTGAGCTTGGTGGACATGTCTGCGCCGGTGAACGCCTCGCCAGCCTCGCCGCACAGGCGCGCCGCGACATTGCGGGCCATCTGGTAGCCCGGCGCGACCAGGCCGAAGATGCTGCCGTTCCAGGCCGCGCATTCGCCAATGGCGTAGATGTCCGGGTCGCTGCTCTGGCAATGGTCGTCAATCACCACGCCGCCGCGCGGGCCGATCTGCAGGTCGCACTGGCGAGCCAGGGCATCCTGGGCGCGGATACCGGCGGAAAACACGATCAGGTCGGTTTCCAGGAAGTCGTCGGTGGCGAAGTTCATCCGGTAACGGTATTGCTCACCGGCGCTGATGGATTGGGTGCCCTTGGACAGGTGCACGCCGACACCGAGTTTTTCGATGCGCGCCTTGAGGGCCAGGCCGCCCTGCTCGTCCAGTTGCACCGGCATCAGCCGTGGGGCGAATTCCACCACGTGAGCTTCCAGGCCAAGGGTCTTGAGGGCATTGGCCGCTTCCAGGCCCAGCAGGCCACCACCGACGACCACGCCACGCCGGGCATCGTTCGCGGCGGCGCGGATGGCGTCGAGGTCTTCAAGGGTGCGGTAGACCAGGCATGAGTCACCTTCGGCGCCCTGGATCGGCGGCACGAAGGGGTACGAACCGGTGGCGAGCACCAGCTTGTCGTAGCCGAGGCGCTCGGTGGCGGTGACAACCTGGCGCGCCTGGCGATCGATTTCCACCACCGGCACGCCCAAGTGCAGCGTGACGCCGGGCGTCTGGTACAACGAGGCTTCGCCCAGGGCCAGCGACTCGGCATCGCGGCCCGAGAAATACTCGGACAAATGCACACGGTCGTAGGCACGCATCGGCTCTTCGCTGAACACATGCACGCGGTAATGATTGAGGGCACCGCGCTCGATCAATTGCTCGACGCAGTGATGGCCGACCATGCCATTGCCGATCACGATCAGCGTTTGCAGCTTGTTCAGGGAAGCAACGTTGGAATTCATAAAAGCACCCGACAAAAGCCCATCACGGTTTTTTGAAAGCAAAAAAAAGACGCCTGAAACCTTGCGGTTCCAGGCGTCTTTGCCTGTTCTGTGCGGTATCGATCCGGCGACTGCGCCCTGACCTACCGTAATATCCCCGGCCTGCTGGCACTCGATCTTCGTTGACCGACGGGGCTGCCCACTCGATTGTGTTCGCGGTGGGCCTGGACAACGTCTTGCAGCGAGCGTGCCAATCCTCATCCGCAGCTGATCTGCCGCCGCATAGCCACCGCTAATCCCCTGTGGGAGCGGGCCTGCCCGCGAAGACGCCCGCCCTGCCACCTCAAGCTGACCGGCGCCGGCTACCGTCTCGCTAACACCACCATCTGCCTTGCGATGGTGCGGCAACCCACCTGCGGCTTCATAAAAGTGCACCCCTTCAAACCCGCCGGCAAAAATCCTGAACCATCGTCAGCCCCGATTTTCACAATAAGTGAGGAGCCAGTCCGGTGGCCGCACAAGTGACCCGCGACAGCCGGACAGTGGCTTGCTGTCCAACCCGAAACGAAGGAGATTCAACGATGAAAATCAATGAAATCATGAGTCGGGAAGTCCGCACGATCTCGCCTGATACCCCTCTGCGCGAAGTCGCGCAGATCATGCGCCAGGCCGATATCGGCGCGCTGGTGATCAATCAGAACGACCGCATGGCCGGCATGGTGACCGACCGCGACCTGGTGATCCGGGCCATGGCCGAAGGCATGAACATGGACACCCCGGTCAGCCGGATCATGAGCGATGAGGTGCGCTATTGCTTCGATGACGAGGAAATCGACCACGTCGCCAAGAACATGGCCCAGATCGAAAAACGCCGCCTGCCGGTGGTGAACCGTGACAAGCGCCTGGTGGGCATGGTCTCGCTGGCCAACGTCGCCAGTTGCAACGCCGACAAGGTCAGCGCAAACCTGCTGCGCGGCGTCGCGCAACCCCACTGACCCTTGGTAGGAGCTGCGGAGCAAGCACAATGGATGAGCGAAACCCACCTGTGGTGGTGATCTGTGGTTCCACCGCCGGCGTCGGGCGTGCGACCGCACACCGATTCGCTGTCTCAGGCTATCGGGTCGGGCTGCTGGCCCGGGGCGAACAAGCCTTGGCGGCCACGGAAGAAGAACTCAAGCAACTGGGCGCAACATGCGTGGCGATCAGCGTTGATGTCGCCGACGCCGAAGCGGTGTTTGAAGCGGCACAGCGAATGGAGCGGGAATTGGGGCCGGTCAGCGTGTGGGTCAATTGCGCGATGGTCACGGTGTTTTCGCCGATCCGCCAACTGAGCGCCGAGGAAATCCGTCGGGTAACCGAGGTGACTTACCTGGGCACTGTCCACGGCACGCTCGCGGCGCTGGACATCATGGGCCGGCGCAACCGCGGGGTGATCATCCAGGTGGGGTCGGCACTGGCCTATCGCGCCATTCCGCTGCAGGCGGCGTATTGCGGGGCCAAGTTCGCGGTGCGAGGTTTCACCGATTCCTTGCGCTGCGAACTGCTTCACGAGCACAGCGACATCAAGGTCTGCATGGTGCAATTGCCCGCGATCAATACGCCTCAGTTCGATTGGGCGCGCAACAAGTTGGGCAAGCGCGTGCAACCCGTGCCGCCGATTCATGACCCGGACGTGGCCGCCCGGGCGGTATTCAGCGTGGTCAAGCGCACACCCAGGGAATTGTGGCTGGGTGCGGCCTCGCTCAAGGCCATCGTCGGCACTTGCCTGATGCCGGGGCTGCTCGATCGCTTGATGGCCCGTAGCGCCTATTCAGGACAGCTGACCAACGAGGACGACGACCCTCAGCGTCCGGATAACCTGTTCGAATCGCAGGAGTCCTTGCATCGTACCCGTGGGCGGTTCAGCGGTCGCGCGCGGGACTCTGCGCTGGCCCTGAGTTCGACGCAGGTATCGGCCTTGCTGTTCGCCGTCGGCGGGTTGCTGGCGGTCGTGCTGCTATTGTTTTGAGTCGACGCGGCGGAACCACCGATAACCGTACCCGTGCAACGTCAGGCCCGATTGTGTCGTGGCCGGGTATGGACTGTCGGATAACATTTCTTCGAAACCCTCCAGGTCCATTTCCCGCAACCGCACGGTGACCGTTTCGTTGCCGAGGTTCGCCAGCATGACCGAGGTGGCCTCGCAGGCATGGGCGATGGCGAACACCGCGGGATGATCGACCGTCAGCAGTTGCGCCTTGCCGTCACCGACTTCGTTCAGGTCCGCGCGGGTCAGCAACAAATGACGTGCCCGGTTCAATAGTGATTCGCAGTCCTTCAGTTGGCCTGCAACGTTCAAATGCGCATAGGCAAACGGCCCTTCATCGATCACCGGGGCGGCCAAACGTTGGGCCGAGGAAAATCCGGCATTGGCCTGGTCATTCCATTGCATGGGCGTGCGCACCGACAGGCGCTCGGGGCGGGACAGGTCGTCGCCCATGCCGATTTCCTCTCCATAGCGCACGATCGGCGTGCCGGGCAGCGACAGCAACAATGCCTGGGCCAACGCCTGGCGCCGGACATCGCCGTCGAGCATCGGCGCCAAGCGTCGGCGGATACCTCGGCCATACAAGCGCATGTCCGGCTCCGGGGCGAACGCCTGCATCACTTCTTCGCGCTCCTGCTCGCTCAGGCGTTCCAGGTCGAGCTCATCGTGGTTGCGCAGCCACACCGCGTAGTTCGCGCCGTCGGGCGGTGCCGGCCGCCGGGTAATGGCCCGTTGCAGGGGTTCGGCTTCGCCGCGGGCCAAGGCCAGGAACAGGTGGTTGTTCACCCAGAAATCCAGCACCAGGCCCAAGCGCTCGCCCGTGCCGAAATAATGGCTGTAGCGCTCCGGCTCGACATCCACCTCGCCCAACAGCACACCCTCAGGGTTGATGCGGGTCATGCATTTATAGAATCGGTCCAGCACCCAGACGCCTTGCTCTTCATCGCCGCCACCGGCCTGCTCAACCAGGTGCGAAGCGGCATCGAGACGAAAACCGGCGATACCGAGTTCGAGCCAGTGATCCATGATCCGCTCGATCTCCTCGACGACCCGCAGGTTTGCCAGGTTCAGGTCCGGTTCGTGGCGATAGAACAGATGCCGATAGTATTGGCCTGCCTGCTCATCCCACTGCCAGATACTGTCTTCCACCGAGGGAAAGATCGGCTGGTTGCCGTCGTCAACCGGCGTGTCGGACCACAGGTAGTAATCCCGGTAGACACTGTCCTTGTCCCGTAGCGCCCGAAGGAACCACGGGTGCTGGTCGCTGGTGTGTTGCACCACCAGTTCGAGAATGACGCGCATGCCGCGCTCCCCAGCCTGGACGATCAACTGGCGCAGGTCTTCCTCGCTGCCAAAACGCGGATCCAAGGCCATGAAATCGCTGACGTCATAACCGGCGTCCTTGAAGGGAGACCGGTACAACGGCATCAGCCAGAGCGCACCGACGCCCAACGCTTGCAAGTAGTCGAGTTGCTGGATGACGCCCTTCAAGTCGCCCCGACCGTCGCCGTTGCTGTCCAAGAACAAGGAAGGGTCGATCTGGTAGATCAAGGTGTTTCGGTGCCAGTTGGCTTTCATCAGTCATTCCTCATCGACACAGGATCACGGCTTGCTCGGCGGCCAGTCGGCCGCTGAATGGCCGGCCTTCATCGGCCCTGTCACTGGCGATCTCCACGCGCCAGGGGCCGGCCAGGGGAAACGTGTGCTCATGGTCGGCAAAGTTGACGCAGACCAGGCGCTCATCGCCGTCGCAACGACGTCGATACGCCAACACCTGCGGGTGCGATGGCAGCTCTTCCCAGCCGCCCAGGCGCAGGGCCGGGCTGTTGCGCCGGCAGGCCAGCAAACGTCGGTAGAGCGCCAACACCGAATCATCGGCACGCTCCTGCGCTTGCACCGACAGCAACCCCGCATCGGGTGCGAAAGGCAGCCATGGCACCTGTCCCGACCAGCCGTGAGGCGCTTGTTCGGTCCACGGCAACGGCGCGCGGCTGCCGTCCCGTCCGCCGGGGTCGACGCGGGTCTGGGCGGTCACTTGCGTGTCCTCCAGGCCCAGCTCCTCGCCCTGATAGATGAAAGGCGTGCCGCGCAGCGTCAGCAGCATCACCGCCGCGGCCCGTGTCCGGCGCAATGAGCCACCGTAGCGAGTGCGATGACGGCTGTTGTCATGATTGGACAGCACCCAAGTGGGCCAGGCCTGCAAGGGGCCGAGGTCGTTTTCCACCTCACGGATGCACATGCGAAACACCACCGGATCCCAGGGCGCGTCCAGCGGCGGGAAGTTGAAGGACATGTGCAGTTCGTCACTGGCGCCGTAGTAAGCCGCCACCTGCGCCGTGGAGCGGATGTTCACCTCGCCGATCAGCACCCGCTCGCCGGGGTAGCTGTCCACCAGGCGCCGCAGCCCGCGCAGCACTTCGTGGCTGTAGGGCTGGTCATTGATCTTGACCATGGTTTCGCCGGCCATGCAGCGCGGGTCATCGGCAAAGCTCTGGTCCTTGCCGACGCAATGCACCACGTCGACGCGAAACCCATCGACGCCACGCTCGAGCCAGAAGTGCAGCACTTGATGCATGGCTGCCACGACGTGCGGGTTGTGCCAGTTCAGGTCCGGCTGTTCGGGCAGGAAGAAATGCAGGTAGTACTGCTGGCTGGTTTCGTCCCAGGTCCAGGCGCTGCCGCCATCGATCGAGGCTCGCCAGTTGTTCGGCTGGTCACGCCAGATGTACCAGTCGCGCTTGGGGTTGTCGCGGCTGGAGCGCGATTCGACGAACCAGGGGTGCTGGTCGGAGGTGTGGTTGGGCACGAAGTCGAGCAGCACTTTCAAGCCCCGTTCGTGGGCCTTGGCGATCAACGCATCGAGGTCGGCCAGGTTGCCGAACAGCGGATCCACATCGGTGTAGTCGCAGATATCGTAGCCTGCGTCGCACATGGGCGAGCGGAACACTGGCGAGAGCCACAACGCATCGATGCCAAGGCGTTGTAGATGGTCCAGGCGCGCTGTCAAACCGGGAAGATCGCCGACGCCATCGCCGTTGGCATCGGCAAAGGAGCGAGGGTAAACCTGGTAGATCACGGCGTTCTTCCACCAGGGCGAAGGGAAGGAGTTGGGCATGTCGCCTCCTCTGATCGCAGTGTGTGGTGGGCAAGACCGCAGCCCCGCCTGATGCCCCTGTCGACAGGGGACATCAGTTAAGAACCGGAAAAGGGGCTTGTGGTTCGTTTTTTCTTGATGGGGAGTGAATCAGCGGAAGAGATGTTTGATGTGCCGCCGTCATCGCGAGCAGGCTCGCTCCCACAGTGGACCTTTGTGAACCCTGTCCCCTGTGGGAGCGAGCCTGCTCGCGAAAGCGTCAGCCTGACCAACTCAGAACCCGTGGCGAGGGAGCTTGCTCCCGCTCGGCTGCGCAGCAGTCGCAAACCGGCGGATACAGTCTGCCTGAAAGGTTGCTGGGGCCCGCTTCGCAGGCCAGCGGGAGCAAGCTCCCTCGCCACGCTAACCTGCTCCGGCGCGACAAATATCAAGTCAGACCGATGTCCCTGCCTCAGGATCGGCCCGCCCATGTGGGAGCGAGCCTGCTCGCGAATCGCCCGATCAGTTGGAGGCGATGCCAGCGGCCCGGTTGACCATCGCCACCATGCTGATGAACAGCTCTCCCTTGGCCTCCTCTGCACTGATTTCCCCGTTGGCCGCCGCATCGGACAACGCCTCCGCCGCCCCCAGCATCGCGCGCAGGCTCGCTTGGGACAGGCCCCGGTTATCGGCGAACGGCTCCAGCACCGCCCGGCATTTATCCAGGAACAGCCTTTCATACTCCCTTTTGATGCTCTCCAGTTCAGGTGAACTGGAGAGCGCCGCACTGACGCCCGGAATCTCCCGGCCCTGAAGCAGGACGCATTCGACGAACGCTTCGGCAATCACCCGTGAACGACTCTGCAACGTGGGCTCGCTGGCGTCGAGTGCAGCATCCATGAGCGCCGTCTGGCGCGCATCGAAATCCTGGTAGAGCGCCGCCAGCAGCCCGGATCGGGTAATGAAATGGTTGTAGACGATGGGCTTGGTGACGCCTGCCTGGTCGGCCAGCCGGGCCAGGGTCAACGCTTCGCTGCCCTCCTCCCGAACCAGGCGCCAGGCGACATCCAGCAATTGCCGTTGCCGATCGGCGCGGGAAAGTCGGCGACGAGGCGCGGCAATGGGCGGTGCATTTTCATCTGTGCTTGACATGTTAAATTTACCAACCGTAACTTACTAACCGTAACTTAACCCAGCATACTCGCTTGACCTCGGGTAATGCCAGAAGGAGATTCGCCATGCACGCCCTTATCGTCGTTGCTCACCATGACCCCCGCTCCCTGACCCATGCGCTTGCCCAGGCCATTGGCAATGGAATTCTCCAGGCCAATCCCAGCGATACCTTCGAAATCGCCGACCTGGCCGCCGAAGGCTTCGACCCGCGCTTCGGCTTCGCCGACCATGCCGTCCACCACCGTGAGGCCTTGCCGCCTGCCGACGTGCTGGCCGAGCAGGCCAGGATCGAACGGGCCGACGCCCTGGTGCTGGTCTACCCGATCTACTGGTGGTCGATGCCGGCGCTGCTCAAGGGCTGGATTGACCGGGTGTTCTCCAATGGCTGGGCGTTCGACTTCAAGCTCGACGAGTTCTTTGTGCAAAAACTGCAGCAACTGCGGGTCCATCTGGTCGCCCTCGGTGGAGCCGACGCCGACAGTTTTCAACGCCACGGCTACGACCAGGCGATGGTCACGCAGATCGACCACGGCATCTTCGGCTACTGCGGTGCCCGCGTGGTGAGCTCCGAACGCTTGCTGGATTCGGAAACCCTTGATCCGAACGTGCATCTGCAGAAGGCCCGAGCCCTCGGCCAGCGGGTGTTCTCGGCCATCGAGCAGACCACACCCGTAGAAGCCAACGCCGCGTGTGCATGATCAGAGTGCTCGACGGTCGGCGGCAGACAGGGGCACATCGCGCTGATAGATATCCGGGATATACACCGCCCGCCCCTGGCTGTCCGCTTGCACTGTCCAGTATCCAAGCAGGATCGGCATCGGCTTGGCCAGCCTGAATTCATGGGTCAACTCGCTTGCCAGCAAGGTGTCGGTGCGCGTGCGTTCGGCAGGGGTCACCAACAGGTCGCGCAGATGCATGACTTGCTCGATGCGCACGCAGCCCGAACTGAACGCCCGTGGGCCCTTGCTGAACAGCGCCTGGCTGGGGGTGTCATGCAGGTACACCGAGAACGGATTGGGAAAGCGGACTACCAGTTTGCCCAAGGGATTTTTCGCACCGGCATCCTGGCGCAGCATTAGATTGCCAGGGTGATCCCAGTCGATATTTTCCACCGCCAGGGGCAATCCATCCCGATCGATCACCTTGAGGTTATGCCGGGTGAGAAACTCCGGGTCGCGGCGGATCTCGGGCAGTTTGTCCTCGCGCATGATCGTCGGCGGAATAGTCCACGTCGGGTTCAGCGTCAGTCGGGTGATACGCGACTTGATCAGCGGTGTCTGGCGTTCGGCGCGGCCAACCTGGGTCCGGGTCTGCCATACCGGGGCGCCAGCCTGGTAGACCGTCAGCTGCGCCGCCGCCACGTTGACCAGCACGCTGTCGGGCTCCAGATCCTGAGCCAGCCAGCGCATGCGCTCCAGGTTGATCCGCAATTGCTCGCGGCGCATGGCCGGGCTGATGTTCAGCTCGGTAACCGTCCACGGCCCCACTACCCCATCGGCTTGCAGTGAATGGTGGAGCTGGAAGCTTTTCATCGCCTCCACGAGGCTCGGGCTGTAGTGCTCATCGGCTTCCAGCGGAGGCACGCTCAGGTAGCCTTCGTTGAACAGGCGCCGCGCCAGTGCGGGCACGCGGGCGTCACGTTTGTCGGGTTGCATCAATGGGCCAGCCGGCACTGACTGCCAGTCAGCCAGTGGTAGCTGGCGTTGCCGGGCGTAGAGTTCGCGCAGGTTGCGATACAGGTCCAACGGCGGCCGCGCCTGCTCGAACGCCTCGGCGGGGTCGTGCAAGCCGGCGACGGCGAAGTGCAGCACCATGGCCTGACGGTCCGGCAACTGGGGATTGGCCTTCCAGATCGGCTCCAGGCGGTTCTGCGGCAGGTAGCCGAAACGCAGCTCATGCAGCGCTTGCAGGTAGCGCTGGCTGATGGCGATGTCGGTACAGGCCACGTTGACGTAACGGCCATCGCCCGGCAGGTCGTAGCGGGCCGGATCGAGTCCGTCATCGGCCAGTTGCTGTAGCTGGGCTTGCAACGCCTGTAACCGCCCGTCGTCCGCCCAGATCGCCTGGCCTGCGTTTTGCTGGTACAAGGCCTGCAGGCTCATGACCGTCGGAAAGTCGACGCCACCGGCCAGTTCGGGGCAATTGACCGACAGTTGCGCCAGTGTGGTTTGCGCCTGAGCCGGATCGCCGTCCTCGGCCGTGGCGACCAATGGCGCAACGAGCAATAAAAGGCTCAGGTAACATGCGGACTTTTTGAACAACTGCTTTACTCCAATCCATGGCCGTCTCGTTGACGGTGAATTTTGCGACAGGTACGACCCGCCATCATGCAGACAAACGAAACCGGACGGGATGCCGCAAACGAACGCCACCGCAAGCTGCCTTCACCTGTATCGGCCTTCTTGCGCCGATTCTGCCTGGTCGTGACTGGCCTTGGCATCCTGTGCAGCCCGGCGCTGGCCGAAAAACTCAACACCCAGCCTCTTTACAACAGCCTCGCCCACGCCGCGCCGGAACTCAATCCCCAAGCGCTGAAAAGTGCCCTGAGTGCGATGCAGTGCGCAGTTGCCAACGGTGCTCGACAGGCTCGCCACCTGGCGGTGATCGATTATTCGCAACCTTCGACGGCCCGGCGCTTGTGGATCTTCGACCTGCGCCAGAAAAAGCTGGTCCTGCGTGATCTCGTGGCCCACGGGCAGAAATCCGGGGAAAACTTCGCCACCCAGTTTTCCAACCGACTGGGCAGCTATCAATCCAGCCTGGGGCTGTTCCGCACCCAGGAAAGCTACCAGGGCACCCACGGCTACTCGCTGCGCATGGACGGCCTGGAACCCGGATTCAATGACCAGGCGCGCGACCGGGCGATCGTCATCCACGCCGCTGATTACGTGAACCCGCTCTGGAGCGTGCGCCAGGGGCGCATCGGCCGCAGCCAGGGCTGCCCGGCCGTGCGCCCGCAAGTAGCGCGCCAGGTGATCGACAAGCTCAAGGGCGGGCAATTCATGTTTTCCTGGTACCCGGACCCGGCGTGGCTCAAGCGCTCGCCCTATCTCAATTGCCAGCCGCAGCAGGTGGCGAGCATCCTCGCGACCAGCGGGGGCTGATAAAGCGGATTGCAGTGCATGGGTTCGTGGTTAAAATGCCGGCCTTTCGAGCTGCTGGCGTTTTTATCTGATGAACCCTCAAGCCCTTCAAACATTGCAGAGCCTTTTGCTGACGGCGCTGGAATCGGCGCCCGACGAAACCCGTCGCCTGTTCCATGGCCGCGGGCGCTGCTGGCCGGGGCTGGAACAGATCACCGTCGACTGGCTGCAAGGCGTGGTGTTGGTCTCGCTGTTCAAGGAACCCGATCCTACG
This sequence comes from Pseudomonas sp. R1-15, assembly GCF_051132085.1. Lineage (NCBI taxonomy): Bacteria > Pseudomonadati > Pseudomonadota > Gammaproteobacteria > Pseudomonadales > Pseudomonadaceae > Pseudomonas > Pseudomonas sp. R1-15. The sequence continues at coordinate 3,132,028 of NZ_CP071660.1, forward strand.
CAACTCGATGACCTGTTCGCCATGCTGCGCACCCTCGCCTCCTTGCCCGCCTGGCAACACAGCGGCGCCCACACCCTCGCGGTGCAACATCGGTACCTGCCCGACAGCCTGACCCAATGGTTGGTGGGCGAACCGATCGATGAATGGACCCTGACCGAAGGCGGCCTGCGTTATCGGATCGACCTGGGCAAGAAGCAGAACAACGGCCTCTTTCTCGATATGCGCTATGGCCGCGACTGGGTGCGCGCTCACGCCCAAGGCAAGCGCGTGCTCAACCTGTTCGCCTATACCTGCGGTTTCTCGGTGGCGGCCATCGCCGGCGGTGCCCGCCACGTGGTCAACCTGGACATGTCCCGCGCAGCCCTGAGCCGTGGTCGTGACAATCATCGCCTGAACGGCCATGACCTGGGCCAAGTGAGCTTTCTGGGGCACGACCTGTTCAAATCCTGGGGCAAGGTGATCAACAGCGGGCCCTATGACCTGGTCATCATCGACCCGCCCACGTTCCAGAAAGGCAGCTTCCTGCTGACCAAGGATTATCAGCGAGTGCTGCGCCGCCTGCCGGAGCTGCTGACCGCCGCTGGTACGGTCCTGGCGTGTAGCAACGACCCGGCGACCGGCCCCGGCTTCCTCATCGAAGGCGTCATGCGCGAGGCGCCTGGCCTGACGTTCGAAGAGCGGTTGGCAAACCCTCCGGAGTTTCCAGATGCGGACCCCGCCTGTGGCTTGAAGGCCTTGGTGTTCAGGCGTGACGACTCGGCCATCGGCTGAGAACTTCGTGCCGGGATTACACATTTCCGACCCGCGCCAGCGCTGGCGCGCATTGATCGTCTTGTGCCTGGGCGTGCTGATGATCGTGCTCGACGGTACGGTGGTGCAACGGCAGTCATCGAGTGATGCCTGCCGTTGCTGCCGGTCCGGTTGAGTCTCAGGCGGCCATCCGCTCACAGGCCTCGGCGCAAGACTGGCAGGCCTTGGCGCAATCCTGACAATGACCCGCTTCGTGCTTCGCGCATTCTTCGCCACACGCACGGCAGATGCTCGCGCAGACGATACAAAGATCCGTCGCCACCCGGCTGTCGCGCTGCATCAGCGTTGCCGCGAGACGGCACAAGTCGGCGCAGTCACGGTCCAGCTCGATGCAACGCGCCATCATCTGGACGTTTTGCTCTTGCAGGCACGCACTGGCGCAGGCCTCGCAGGCCATGGCGCAGGCCAGGCACTCGTCGATGCAGGTTTGATAACGGCTGTTCATGGCACTCTCCTTTTTTGAAGGTCGATCAAAAAATACATACCGCCTGTTCTAGGCAGGTATAAGCGTGCGACTTGACGCATGAACCGCGGGTTTCAAAAGAAAAATTACATTTTCGTCAGCTGGTCCGGCCCTGCCGGTCTTCCTGCATCGTGGATCAGACCACCAGCGTCAACCACGCCGACACCAGTAGCAACACCGCCATGACGCGATTGAAGCGCCCCATCGCCACGGCGGAACGGCAGAACCTTGCGGCCCCGCGCCCCAGGTAGGCCCAGGCCGTCATGCAAGGAATGGATATCGCAAAAAACGCCAGGGACAGCCAGAGCACGCGCACGGTACGGTCTGCCTCGGCGCCGGCGAATACGCTGACCACCGCCAGGGCCATCATCCAGGTCTTCGGGTTTACCAGTTGCAACCCGGCGGCGCCCGCCAGGCCCAGCCGGGGGCCTTCCACGGGTTTGTCGGGGTCAATGGCCTCGGCGGGGGCGCTGAAGATCTGCCAGGCCATCCAGCTCAGCCAGGCGATGCCGGCCCAGGACAACACGGTCTGGATTGTCGCGTGTCGGGCCAGCACGTCCCCCAAGCCGGTGCCGACCACCAATACCAGCAACGCGGCGGCAGCACAGGCGCCGAAGATGATCGGCCAGGTGGTTGCCAGGCCGAAGCGCGAGCTATGGCTCAGCACCAGGATATTGGTCGGACCCGGGGTGATGGAGGCGACAAACGCAAACAAGGCAAACGGCAACAACTGATCCATGGCGCAACTTCTCGATGAATGATCGTGAACCTGATCATCCCGTTGCAGCCGGGCTCAGTCTGGAACAATTGAGCAGCGCTTGCGGTAGTCCACCGGGCTCATTCGATAGGCGCGCTGGAACCAGCGGCCGAGGTGACTCTGGTCGGCAAAGCCGAGCATGGCGGCCACCGCCACGGCGCTTTCGCCATGGGCCAGCAGACGCCGCGCCCGGGCCAGGCGCAGCTGGATCAGGTAGGCATGGGGCGCCAGGCCGAAAGCGGCCTTGAATGCACGGCTCAGGCGAAAACGGTCGACACCGGTGGCCCGCGCCAAGTCGTCGAGGCCGACGTCTTCGCTCAAGTGGCTGTGCAGGTAGTCGCGGGCCTGTTGCGCAACCAGCGGCAGGCGCGGGTCGGGATTGATCCGCGCGCGCCAGTGCAAGTGCTGGGTGAGGTTCGCCAGCAGCGCGTCGAGGGCGGTCTGGCGGACGATCAGGATGTCTTGCTCATGCAGGCTATGGAAAGCCGTGGCGGTGGCGCTCGCCAGACGCGCGTCATCATTCAGAGTGGTGGCAAAGCCCAGCTGGGCATTGTCCGGCGCTTCATCGAACAGGGAGCGCAGCTCGCGCTCGAGCCAATGCGGTTCCAGGTACAACGTGCGGTAGGTGAAACCGTGTTCGTGGGGTGCGTTTCCGTCATGCAATTCACCGGGTTCGAGCAGGAACACTTTGCCCGGCGTGCTGTTGTGTTGCTGCCGACGGCAATGGAACTGTTGCACGCCCTGCTCCGTCACGCCCACCAGGTACGCATCATGCCAATGCGGATCGTAGGCATGCCCTTCGAAATGCGCGCGCACGGTCTCGATGCCGGACGTGGCGTCCTGCTTGAGATCGATCCAGTTGCGCGCGGTCATGGGCTGTCTCGTTTATGTATCGGCTGGCTGAGATTAAACGACTTGGATGGGGTGGTCTGGAAGATTTGTGCAGTTTCAATCCGGCATTGTGTTCCTCCTGTGGGAGCGAGCCTGCTCGCGAAGGCGGTGTATCAGTCGATGAAGATGCCGGATGTACTGGCCTCTTCGCGAGCAGGCTCGCTCCCACAATAGCTAGCGGGCTAACGGAGATCCAATGTGGGAGCGAGCTTGCTCGCGATGCGGTGGATCAGCTTGCATTGATGTCGAGAGTGCCGACGCCATCGCGAGCAAGCTAGCTCCCACAGGGTTCGCGCCAGCCCTTAGGCATCCGGCGTGATCACCGGCAACACCGTCTCCACCGCCAATCGCGCCAGCTCCGCATCTTCCTCAGCCTTGACCCCGGACACGCCGATGGCACCGATGCACTGACCGTCGTGACGGATCGCCACGCCACCTTCGAGCATGCCTTGCAAGTGCGGCGCACTGAGGAAGGCGATGCGGCCACCATTGATCATGTCTTCAAAAACCTTGCTGTCACGCCGGCCCATGGCGGCGGTGCGGGCTTTTTCGGTGGCGATGTAGGCCGACAATGGCGAGGCCCCGTCCAGGCGCAGCAGCCCCAAGGGGTGCCCGCCATCGTCTACCACGCAGACCGATACGGCCCATTGACGCTGGTGGGCCAGCTCTTTGGCTGCTACCAGCAACTGGGCAACGTCCTGTTCGGTGAGTACCGCTTTGGTTTTCATGAATCACTCCATGCTGTGCAGCGTGAGGCCCGTCAGCCGAAGCTGCGGGCGATGGACACGGCGACGGTCATTCGCCATAGATATCAAAATCGAAGTACTTCTGGCGAATCCGCTCGTAGGTGCCGTTGGCGCGAAGGGTCGCCAGCGCCTGGTTGAAACGGCCCGCCAGCGGATCATTCTTGCGCACGGCGATTCCAATGCCCGTGCCGAAGTATTGTTCTTCGACGAAGTTTGGGCCAACAAATTCGAAATCCTTGCCTTCAGGACGCTTGAGCAGGCTTTCGTCGATGGCCACCGAACTGGCCATCGTCGCGTCCAGGCGTCCGCCCAGCAGGTCGAGGAAGACTTCGTTTTGCGAGCCATAACGGATCACTTCGGCCCCGGCCGGGGCAAATTTGTCGGTAACGTAACGATCGAAGTTGGTTGCCCGTTGCACGCCGATCCGCTTGCCTTTGAGCTGCGCGGGAATATCCTGGATGCCACTGCCCTTGCGAAACACCAGCCGCGCCGGAATCCGATAATAACGGTCGGTGAAATCCACCGACTTCATCCGCTCCGGGGTGATCGACATGGAAGAAATCACCGCGTCGACTTTTTTCACCTTGAGTGCCGGGATCAAGCCGTCGAATTCCTGTTCTATCCAGTCGCAGCGAACCTTCATTTCGGCGCACAGGGCCTGGCCGATGTCATAGTCGAAGCCGACGATGGCGTTGTCCGGGGTTTTCGAGGCGAAGGGTGGGTATGCCGCCTCGATGCCGATGCGCAGCGAGGTTTCGGCGGCGTGCAGATTGGCGCCAAATGCCAGCAGCGAGACGAAGCCCAGCTTGAGTGCAATGCGTTTAACGTTCATTCATTAGCTCCGGATGCGATGTTATTGATTTCGGACGCTCCACGGGAAGTCGTCCGTTATGGCAGCAGCAATCTGAACAAGCGCGGGCGACCACTCTGGCGGTGGTCTTGCCCGATAGCGGCACAGCAGTGTCCGGCGGTCCTACACTGCCGCGGTGACGATCAGTTCCAGCAGGATCTGCGGGTCATCGAACGCCACCTGTGCGGTGGCTCGCGCCGGGGTGTGCGCGGCGTCGACCCAGTCACTCCAGATTGTGTTCATCGCAGCGAAATCGCGGCCCATGTCTTTCATCCAGATCTGCACGCTGAGCAGGCGGCGCTTGTCGCTGCCCGACGCGGCGAGCAATTCGTCGATCCGCTGCAGCACCTGGCGGGTCTGGCCCTGGATGTCCTGGTTGCAATCGGCGGCGACAATGCCGCTGAGCCAGGCCACGCCGTTGTGCACGACGCTGCGGCTCAGGCGCGGGTTGCTTTCGATACGTTGAATGGTCATGACGGTTCCTCGACGCAGTGACGTTCGCCGGCCAGTTGGGCCAGCGTGATGGGTTTGAGGGGGGGACGGATGCGGTAGTAACCGACTTCAGCGGGCGACACGCGGCGCTGGGCGGCGATGATCTGGGTGACGCTCAAGCCGCATTGGCGCCCTTGGCACGGGCCCATGCCGCAACGGCTGAAGGCTTTGGTCTGGTTGGGACCCAGGCAGCCGAGGTCGACGTAGCGGCGGATAGCGCCAGCCGTGACTTCTTCGCAGCGACACACGATGACGTCGTCGGGTGGGACGCAACTTTCTGCCGGGGGGCGATACAACGCATCGATCAAGGGCCGCGCAGCACGAGCACGACGCAGGCCTTTCTTAAGGCTGCGTGCTCCCCGAGACACACCGGCAATCGCCATCGCAGCGAGTCGCCCTTCCAGCCGCGCCACCTGCGCGCCGCCGATGGCAGCGCCGTCACCGGCGATGAAAATGCCCGGTGCACTGGTTTGGCCAAAGCCATCGCGCCGTGGAATCCAGCACAGTTGCGCCTCGCTCCAGTCATGCTCCAGGCGCAACGACCAACTGATCTGCGTGTGCGGCACCACGCCCTGGTGCAATAAAATCAATCCGGCGGGCACGCGCACGTGCTGGCCTCCACTGTCGAAGCTCAGTGCGCTGGCGCAGTCCTCACCGTCGACGCACAGATTGCGGGCACCGCGATAATGGCGGATGCCGCCACGCTTCAACTCGGCCAGCAGCCCCACGCCCTTGAACAAGTCGCGCCAGCCGCGCAACGCACCGGGAATCAGTCGCCAGGCCCGCAGCAGCTCGCGACGGTGGCTGGTATCGACCAGCGCCTCGACGGCAATGCCGGCGCGCAGGTACTGCGCCGCCAGCAGGTACAACAGCGGACCGCAACCCGCCAGGACCACCGGCCCCGCCGGTACCAGCGCCGCGCTCTTGAGCAGGATCTGCCCCGCACCGGCCGTCATGACCCCAGGCAAGGTCCAGCCGGGAATTGGCATCGGCCGTTCGAAGGCGCCCGTGGCGATCAGCAGATGGCGCCCGCGCAAAACCTCTGCGCAGCCGTCGATCAGGTAGTGCACCTCACGCTGGGGGGTGACTTGCCAGATCGCCGCGTTGGGCAGGTAACGAGCCCCGCATCGGAGAAAATCCGCCGCCAGCTGCGCACCGGCGCTGTAGTCTTCGCCGAGCACCGCGCGGCTGCGGGCATCGGCTTGAAGCACCTGGCGATAAATCTGCCCTCCAGGACTGGCCTGCTCATCCAGCACCACAACCGTCAATCCATGGTCCCTGGCCTCGATGGCGGCGCTCATGCCGGCCGGTCCGGCACCGATGATGATCAAGTCGATCACGGCGTTACTCATCGGTCCCCTCCTCGTTCGGCGCCAGGCTGACGGCGCCGCGTTGGCGTTTTACGCGCATGCCCGGGCGCACCGCCACCAGGCACGACTGGACGTTGGCCTGGCCGTCCACTTGCACCAGGCATTCGAAGCACACGCCCATCAGGCAGTACGGCGCAGCGGGCCTGCCGCTGACAGCGCTTTCACGGCTATGCCGAACTCCGCTGGCGAGCAGCGCCGCCGCAAGGCAGACATCACCCGGCACGCGCAAGGGCTTGCCGTCGAACTCGATCAGTACCTGGTTCTGCGAGACGGCCAAAGGCCGGAACAGGCTTTCAGCCGACATGACGCACCTCGGTTGGCGAATTGAAGCGCTGCAGGCCGAATGGCTTGACGGCTGGGTCATCGAACTCGCCGGCAATCCACGGGGCCAGGCGCAGGGCGTGAACAGCGGCCAAGGTCACGCCGCTGTGGCAACTGACGACCGTCAGGCCCGGGCAGCCCTGGGGCATTTCGTAAATCGGAAACCCGTCGGCGCTCATCACCCGCAACGCGCCCCAGGCCCGCACCAGGCGTACGTCACCCAGCAGTGGGAAACACTGCACGGCGCGTCGGGCGATCGCGGCCATGACCTGGCTGCCGGTGCTGTCGTCGAAGCCCGCCGACTCATGGGAATCGCCTAGTTGCACGGTGCCCTCGTCGGTCTGGCGCACATACGTCGTGGGGTAATGGAGGAACGGCTTGAGTCTTTCGGTCACCAGGATCTGCCCGCGATTGGGTTGCACGGGCACGTCCAATCCGACCCTTTCGCCCAATGCCCGATTGCCCAGGCCCGCGGCCAGGACAACCTGCGCGGCAGACCAGCGCTGATCGGCGGCGCGCAGTTGCAAACCCGTGGCGTGCGGTTCGATGGCCTCGACGCGGTGACCATTGATCAACGTCACGCCACGCGCTTTGCAGGCCGCATGCAGCGAACGCAACAGCTTGAGTGGGTTGACGTGACCATCCATGGGCGAGAAACAGCCGCCCACCACGTCGGGGCCGATACCCGGCAGACGGCCGCGCAGTTGTGCTCTGTCCAGCAGCTCATAGGGATAATCACCGTCGAGGGCCTCGCGCAGCCAGGCCAGGCGCGCGGCCTCCTCGGTCATTTCCGCATCGCTCAGGCACAACTGGAAACCGCCCTGCTGGCGCAAATGGATATCGATACCCGTGTCGGCTTGCAGCGCTTCGGCGAAGCGCGGCCATAGCGCCACCGAATCACGGGTCCATTGTGCATACGGGCTCATTCCGTAGCCCTTGCCCTGGACCCAGAGCAAACCGAAGTTGCCACGGGCGGCGCGAATCGCGTCGTCGCCCTCGTCGAGCACGCTCACCTGGCGGCCGAGCAGGGCCAGGCCATAGGCAATGGACATACCCACCAGGCCGCCACCTACGATGATCACATCAGTTTTTTGCATGACTGCTATATCGCTGTTCCAGAGGCCTTGAAGTACGGCGAAGCGCCGCTTCATGGCCGGGCGAGTTCATGCGATCGATCCTAGGACGCTGCCACGCTCATTAAAAATGCTTTATTTTTGATAGCTCATGTCTTTTTGTTATGGGTGAGCATCCTTATGAACCTCCGCCAGCTGGAAGCGTTTCGCGCGGTGATCCTCGGCCAGACGGTGACCCGCGCCGCCGAAATGCTGCACATCTCGCAACCCGCCGCGACCCGGCTGATTGCCAGCCTGGAAGAAGACATCGGCTTCAGCCTGTTCGACCGTATCAAGGGCCGGCTGCAACCGACCGCCGAGGCCATGACGCTGTATCAGGAGGTGCAGCGCTCGCTGCTGGGGGTGGAGCGGATCGCGCGCACGGCCCAGGACATCCGGAATCTCAAGCGCGGTTCGCTGCACATTGCCTGCGCGCCGGCCATGGGCTTGTCGTTCCTGCCGCGGGCGATTGCCGCGTTCATGGCCGAGCATGAGCAGGTGCAGATCTCGCTGGTGGTGCATTCCTCGCGGGAAGTCGTTGACCTGGTGGTAGGCCAGCGCTGTGACCTGGGCCTGATCGTCCTGCCCAATACCTACCCGAGTCCCCGTGCCGAAAAGTTGCTGGCTACGCGCATGCTCTGCGCCCTGCCCGCCGGCCATCGGCTACAGGACCGCGCGTCCATCAAGCCGGAAGACCTGCAGGGCGAACCGTTCATTTCCTATCCGCAATCCATCGGCTCCCGACAACACATCGACGCGATTTTCGCCGCTCACGGCGTCGAGCGTGAGCTGCGCCTGGAAACCCAATTGTCCCAGCCGATGTGCACTTTTGTTGAGCAAGGCCTGGGCGTCGCCCTGGTGGACGCCATCAGTGCCGTTGAATACCGCGGCAACGGCATCGTCTTCCGGGCCTTCGAACCGGCGATCGAAATGGACTTCAGCATGCTGCTGCCAATCCATGGACCGCTGTCGAAACTGCAGGCGCGCTTCCTCGAACACATGCAGCGATTCATCGAGGCGCAAGTGCCGGCGGCCTATCGGTTTTAAAGCGAGCAATGGATCCATTGAGAAACACCGATCATCTGCACAGCCACCAAAATCGTTGACAAGCAAATTAGTTAAGAGAGTTAATGGATCCACTGATAATAACAAAACCAGCCTGGAGATCCCTCTCATGTACCCCAAGAACGCCTGGTACGTTGCCTGCACCCCGGACGAGATTGCCGACAAGCCGCTGGGTCGGCAGATCTGTGGCGAGAAAATGGTTTTCTACCGCGGGCAAGCCGGCAAAGTCGCCGCCGTCGAGGACTTCTGTCCCCATCGAGGCGCACCGCTCTCGCTCGGTTATGTCGAGAATGGCAACCTGGTGTGTGGCTACCATGGGCTGGTCATGGGCGACGACGGCAAGACTGTCGAGATGCCCGGGCAACGGGTGCGGGGATTTCCTTGCAACAAGACCTTTGCCGTGCAGGAGCGCTACGGGTTTATCTGGGTCTGGCCGGGTGAACAGGCATTGGCCGACCCCTCGCTGATCCATCCTCTGGAATGGGCGGAGAACCAGGAATGGGCGTATGGCGGCGGGCTCTTCCATATCCACTGCGACTATCGCCTGATGATCGACAACCTGATGGATTTGACCCACGAAACCTACGTGCATGCCTCGAGCATCGGCCAGAAGGAAATCGACGAGGCACCGCCAGTGACCACGGTCGAAGGCGACGAGGTGGTCACCGCCCGCCACATGGAAAACATCATGGCTCCGCCCTTCTGGCGCATGGCGTTGCGCGGCAACAACCTGGCCGACGACGTGCCGGTGGATCGCTGGCAGATCTGCCGATTCACCCCGCCCAGCCACGTAATGATCGAAGTCGGCGTGGCCCATGCCGGCCACGGTGGCTATCACGCCGCGCCGCAATACAAGGCATCGAGCATCGTCGTCGATTTCATCACGCCGGAAACCGAGACCTCCATCTGGTACTTCTGGGGCATGGCACGCCACTTCCAGCCTCAGGACGACGCGCTGACCGCGAGTATTCGCGAGGGCCAGGGCAAGATCTTCAGCGAAGACCTGGAGATGCTCGAACGCCAGCAGCGCAACCTGCTGGACCATCCGCAACGCAATCTGCTCAAGCTCAACATCGATGCCGGCGGCGTGCAGTCGCGTCGGGTACTGGAACGCTGGATCGCCCGCGAGCGTGAGCAACAGGCCGCCCTGATCGCCAGTACCCAGCAGCCGCAACACGCGGAGCAACGGCCATGATCGAAGTCCAGGTCGCGGCACGCACTATTGAAACCCCGGACATCTGCAGCTACGAGCTGACCAGCATCGACGGTCAGCCACTGCCGGCGTTTACCGCCGGCGCCCATATCGACGTGCATTTGCCCGATGGGCTGGTTCGCCAGTACTCGCTGTGCAATCACCCGGAAGAACGGCATCGCTACCTCATCGGCGTGCTCAGGGACCCCTCGTCACGAGGTGGCTCACGCAGCCTGCATGAACAGATCCAGCCGGGCGCGCGGCTGCTGATCAGCGAACCGCGCAACCTGTTTGCCCTGGCCCCTGCGGCCCAGGGCAGCCTGCTGTTTGCCGGCGGCATCGGCATCACGCCGATCCTGTGCATGGCCGAGCACCTGGCCCAGAGCGGCGCTGCGTTCGCATTGCACTACTGTGCCCGGTCCCGGGACCGCGCCGCTTTTATCGAACGCCTGGAGCAGTCGCCTTACGCCGACCGGGTATTCCTGCATTTCGATGAAGAACCCGCCACGGCACTGGATGCCGTTCGGGTACTGGCTTCGCCCAGCGCCGACCTGCACCTGTATGTCTGTGGTCCCGGCGGGTTCATGCAGCACATCCTCGACACCGCCAAGGCCCAGGGCTGGCAGGAACCCAATCTGCACCGGGAATACTTCGCCGCGGCGCCGATCGACACCACGGCCGATGGCCGCTTCTCGGTGAAGCTTGCCAGCAGCGGCCAGGTTTTCGAGGTGCCGGCGGACCGCAGCGTGGTCCAGGTGTTGGAAAGCCATGGCATCGAGGTTCCGATTTCCTGCGAGCAAGGCGTGTGCGGCACCTGCCTGACCCGCGTGCTGGAAGGCGTGCCGGACCATCGGGACATGTTCCTGACCGAAGCCGAGCAAGCCTGCAACGACCAGTTCACGCCGTGCTGTTCGAGGTCGAGGACGCCGTTGTTGGTGCTGGATCTCTGAGTACCAATCCTATGCGGGGGTCTCTAAAACACTACCCTGTGGGAGCGAGCTTGCTCGCGATAGCGGTGTGTCAGGCAATATTAATGATGCTGAACGACCGCTATCGCGAGCAAGCTCGCTCCCACAGTAGAGGTTCATTCAGTTCTAAGGATTACCTTCATCCGCTCATCCGCCAGCGTCGAGCCAAACACCTCGGCGTAGCGCAGGGTCGCGTTGGCATGCTCGCGCATGATCGCCTCGGCCCGGGCGCCCTGGCGATTGACCAGCGCATCGAACACCGAATGATGCTGCATGTGGGCATAGTTGAAGCGCCGGTATTCGCCGGCCATGTTCTGGCGATCGACCGCCAGGGCCGTGACCGAGGCGAACGGCAGGTGATCGTTGCGCGCCAGGGCGTCGGCGATGGCCGGGTTGTGGCTGCCCTCGACGATTACCTGGTGAAAACGCATGTTGAGGTCGTGATAGACCTCCAGGTCCTCTTCGGTCACATAACCTTTGGCGAACAGTTCATCGCCATCGACCAGGCACTGCTCAAGCGCCCGGCGAGCCTCCTCGGACAAGCCGCGTTCGGCGGTTTGCCGGGCGGCCAGGCCCTCCAGCACCCCACGCACTTCCACCGCCCCGGCAATCTCCTCGGCGCTGACCGAGCGCACCTGGAAACCCCGCCCGCCAAAACGCACCAGCAGCCCTTCCTGTTCCAGGGTGCGAAACGCCATGCGCACCGGCATCCGCGAGACGCCGAACAGTTGCGCCGTTGGAATTTCCATCAAGCGCTCGCCCGCCGCCAGTTCGCCTGAAGCGATCATTCGACGCAACGCGACCAGCACCGTTTGGCCGGGCTTACTCATTCAGGTGATATCCAGAGAAGAGAGAGCCGCCATAGTAATTGCAATCAAATGTGGGAGCGAGCCTGCTCGCGAAAGCGGTGGTTCAGCAATATCCAATTCTCGCTGATACACCGCATTCGCGAGCAGGCTCGCTCCCACAGGGTTTGGTGTTAATTGCCGGCACGCAAGATCGTTGGGTCCTCGCCTCGATACAGCGCCTCGACCTTCGCCGCGCGCCATTGCAACACGGCGCGCTGGTTGATCGAGCCCTTGTCGGTGATTTCGCCACGGTCGATGGAAGCGGGTTCGTCGAGCAGTGCAATCCACTCCACACGACTGGCGTTGCCGTTGGCTTCGCGGTTCAGGCGCTGCAACCAGTCGGCAAACCACTGGCGCACCGGCGGGCTGGCCAGGACCTCGGCGTCGCTGGCGTCCTGCGCCAGGCCCGAGAGGCGCCGGCAGTCATGCAGGCGCGGGAATACCAGCGCGCCCAGGTGCGGGCGGTCCGGCGCCGTCACCACGAGGTCCTGGACGTACGGCGTGCCCTCCAGCACCGCGCGGTTGCGCAACGGCCCGACGCTGACGAACACGCCGGAGGACAATTTGAAGTCTTCGGCGATACGCCCGTCGAACATCAGCCCCAACTGCGGGTTGGCGGGATCGGCGAGCTTGATGGCGTCGCCCGAACAATAGAAACCGGCCTCGTCGAACACCTCGGCGGTCTGCTGCGGCGAGCGCCAGTAGCCGGGCATGATGTGCGGTCCGCGAAAGCGCCCTTCGAACTTGCCGTCCACCGGCACCATCCGCACTTCGCAACCTGGCGCCGGCAAGCCGATGTAGCCGGCCATGGACAGCGGCCCGGTGGTGAAGGTGCAGGACGGCGACGCTTCGGTCATGCCCAGGCCGGCCATCATGCGGATGCGCTCGCCGCAATGCTGCTCGGCCACCTTGTCGAGGCGATCCCAGGTGCTCTGCGAAAGCCCCGCCGCAGCGAAGAAGAACAGGCTGATGCGCTTGAAGAAACGCGCGCGCAACTCGGCGTCCTGTTCCAGCGCGCTGACCAATTCTTCCCAGCCCTTGGGCACGGTCAGGTAGGCGGTTGGGGAAATTTCCTTGAGATTGCGCAAGGTTTCGGCGAAGCCCTGGACGGTGGGCTTGCCATCGTCCAGATAGAAGGTGCCGCCGTTGTACAGCACGATGCCGACGTTATGGCTGCCACCGAACGTATGGTTCCAGGGCAGCCAATCCACCAGCACCGGTGGTTCCTCGCCAAACACCGGGAAGGTCTGCAAGAGCATCTGCTGGTTGGCGCAAAGCATGCGTTGGGTGGTGATCACCGCCTTCGGCAGCTTGGTGGAGCCGGAGGTGAACAGGAACTTGGCGATGCTGTCCGGACCGGTGGCGGTGAAGGCCCGCTCGGCCTCGCTGCCGCCCGGCTGCGCCAGCAGGCTGGCGAAGCTTGTCCTGGCGCGGCCGGGTATTTCTCCGCGCACGCTGACCAGGGGGATATCCATAGGCAATACCGCATTGATCGCGCGCTCGAACGGCGCGGCCTCGCTGACAAATACCAGCCCCGGCTGCAACAGGTCGCAGACGTGCCGCAGCTTGGCGAAATCCTGGGACAGCAACGAATAGGCCGGCGACACCGGGCAATAGGGAATCCCGGCGTACATCGCGCCCAAGGCCATTTGCAAATGCTCGATGTCGTTACCCGAGAGCAGCGCCAGGGGTTTTTCGGCCGACAGGCCATAACGAAGCAGGCCTTGGGCAATGGCCCGCACGCTGTCGAGCATTTCGGCATAGCTGACGTGACGCCAATCGCCTTGGTTTTCGCGAGCGGCAATGAACGTCTGGTCCGGTCGCACCCGGGCCCAGTGCACCAGGCGATCGAGCAGGCGCGACGGCAACGCCGCCAAGGGCTCCAGGGAGCGCATGTGCAGGATGCCCTGCTCTTCCTTCACTTCAACGGCTGGATGCCCGATCGACACCTGGCGATAGCGCGCGGGTTCGGGCCGGGAGGATGATCTGAACTCGGAACTCACGGTGCATCTCCTCCATCAAGGCACACTCGGGTCGCTTGACGCGAGCGGAGCGTGGCAGCGTCTGGCTGCGGCCTTGTGATTGTCATGTCTGGCCTGCATCGGGCGATGGCTCGGGCGGCCCTTCGCCGGCGATGCGACGGATTTTCAGATCGGGTAATGCCGTGGGCCGTTCTGCATCGTCACCCAGCGCAACTGGGTGAAATGCTCGATGGCGGCCTTGCCGCCAAAGCTGCCGTAGCCGCTGGACTTGACCCCGCCGAAGGGCATTTGCGCCTCGTCGTGCACGGTCGGGCCATTGATGTGGCAGATGCCGGATTCGATTCGTTGGGCCAGCGCAAGGGCGCGACTGGTATCGCGGCTGAAGATCGCCGCCGACAGGCCGAACTCGGAATCGTTGGCCAGGCGCAGCAACGCTTCGTCACCGTCGCCGCGCAGCAACACCGCTACCGGTCCGAAGGACTCTTCGCGGTACAGGCGCATGTCCGGGGTGACGCCGTCGAGCAAGGTAGGCTGAAGGATGCTGCCGTCCAGTTGGCCGCCGGCGACTAATCTGGCGCCTTTGGCCAGGGCATCGTCGATCAGGCCTTTGATGCGCAGTCCGGCACTGGCATCCACCAGCGAGCCCAGCACCGAATCACCCGCGGCAGGATCGCCGGCGCGCAGGGTCGCAATCTTCGCGGTCAGTCGGGCGACAAAGGCATCGGCCACGCTCGCGTCTACGATCAGGCGCTCGGTGGACATGCAGATCTGGCCCTGGTTGAAGTAGGCCCCAAACGCCGCCGCCTGCACCGCTGCGTCAAGATCGGCGTCATCGAGCACCAGCAGCGGTGCCTTGCCGCCCAGCTCCAGCAATGCCGGTTTGAGATGACGCGCCGACAGTTCGCCGACGATGCGGCCGACGTGGGTCGAGCCCGTGAAGTTGACCCGCCGTACCGCCGGGTTGGCGATCAGGCGCTCGACAATGGCCGGCGCATCCGTGGGCGCATTGCAGATGACATTGACCACACCATCGCCCAGACCGGCGTCCTGCAGCACCTGGCCGATCAGGCGGTGCACGGCCGGGCTGACTTCCGAGGCCTTGAGCACCACGGTGTTGCCGCACGCCAGGGGCATGGCGATTGCGCGGGTGGCGAGAATGACCGGGGCGTTCCACGGGGCGATGCCCAACACCACGCCACAGGGCTGACGCAAGGCCATGGCGAAACTGCCGGGCACGTCCGAAGGGATGACTTCGCCATTGATTTGCGTGGTCATGGAGGCGGCTTCGCGCAGCATGTTTGCCGCCAGATGCACATTGAAGCCGTACCAGTTGGCCATGGCGCCGGTTTCGCCAGCGGCGGCAATGAATTCGCCGCTGCGCGCCTGCAACTGCTCGGCCGCGCGCAACAGGCGGGTGCGACGTTCATTGGGCGCCAGCGCGGCCCAGGCCGGGAAGGCAGCGTGTGCGGCGGCCACGGCGGCGTCTGCATCTTCCAGCGTGGCGGCGGCCACACGGGACACCACTTCACCGGTCACCGGGTTGCAGCGCTCGAAGGTCCGGCCATCGCGGGCCGGGCACGACTGGCCGCCAATCAACAGGGGCACGTCCAGCATGGTGATTCCTCTTTATTGTCTTTATCGGGAACACGTTCACAGTAGCGCCGAGGGCCTTGGACGAACAACCTGCGGGCCCACGATGGCGCCCGCCGCGCTGTCGTCTCAGCGTTTGTAGGTTTGCAGGCCCGGCTTGATGCTCTTGTCGTCCAGGAACTGCTTCATGCCCTGCTCGCGGCCGCCCTCGGTGTCGAGCAGGCGCGACTGGTCCAGCTTGGCGTAGAGGTAGTCCTCGTTCTGCTCCCAGGTCAGCTCGCGGCAACGCTTGAAACCATGCTTGGCCGCGCGCAGCACCACCGGGTTTTTCTCCAGCAGGTTGCGCGCCAGCTCCACGGTGACTTCACGCAGTTGCGCGAGAGGTACGCTTTCATTGACCAGGCCCATCTCGGCGGCTTTTTTCCCGCCGAAGGTCTTGCCGGTCATGATGTAGTACAGGGATTGACGATGGCCCACGGTATCGGCCATGGCTTTGCTCACGAGGTTGCCGGGCGGGATGCCCCAGTTGATTTCCGAAAGGCCGAAGGTGGCTTCGTCGGCGCAGATCGCCAGGTCGCACGCCACCAGCGGGCTGAAGCCGCCGCCAAAGCACCAGCCGTTGACCATGGCAATGGTCGGTTTGGCGTACATGCGCAGCAGTTTCCATTGCCATTGCGAGGCTTCGCGACGGATTTTTTCCTGGAGGATTTCCGGCCCGGCATCCACTTCGCGGAAATATTCCTTGAGGTCCATGCCGGCGGTCCAGGCCTCCCCCGCACCGGTCAGCACCAGCACGCCAGCGGCGGGATCCTGTTCCAGGGTTTCCAGCACATCGATCATCTCGCGGTTGAGGGTCGGGCTCATGGCGTTGCGTTTTTCCGGGCGATTGAGGGTTACCCAGGCGATGCCTTCCTGGATGTCGACCTTGACCGTTGTCCAGCGACCTTCGTAGTTGCTCATGGCGGGTGCTCTCTTGTTCTTGGCTGAAGATGGAGAAAAACTAACCTCGAATATTAGTTATGTCAATTAACTATTAATCGATTTATCTGTATTTTCCTGACGGCCCGGATCCAGAGCTGGAGAACAAAAATACCGGCGACCGTAGC
The DNA here is from genome assembly GCF_051132085.1 of Pseudomonas sp. R1-15. Classification (NCBI taxonomy): domain Bacteria; kingdom Pseudomonadati; phylum Pseudomonadota; class Gammaproteobacteria; order Pseudomonadales; family Pseudomonadaceae; genus Pseudomonas; species Pseudomonas sp. R1-15. Next base: position 3,148,591 of record NZ_CP071660.1, read on the forward strand.
CACCGCGCGGCAACCCCGGCAAACTGGATAGCCTTGTTAATCACTGACCTTGAGGATGCACCTTTCGATGGCCAAGTCTTCCAAGCTTGCCGAAGCCGCCGCCGCGCCCCTGGCCGACGGTACCGACACGCAGGCGCCGCTGGATTCCGCGCTGGATGACCTGATCGGTTACGCCTTGCGTCGCGCGCAGTTGAAACTGTTCCAGAACCTGATCAGCCGTCTTGCTGTCCACGACCTGCGACCGGCCCAGTTCTCGGCCCTGGCGATCATCGACCAGAACCCCGGCCTGATGCAGGCAGACCTCGCCAAGGCGCTGGCCATCGAGCCGCCGCAAGTGGTGCCCTTGTTGAACAAACTGGAAAGCCGCGCCCTGGCCGTACGGGTGCGCTGCAAGCCGGACAAGCGCTCCTACGGGATTTTCCTGAGCAAGACCGGCGAAACCCTGCTCAAGGAGCTCAAGCAGATCGCCGCCCAGAGCGACCTGGACTCCACCGCCGCTCTCAATGGTGCGGAGCGCGGGGAGCTGCTGCGGTTGCTGAAGAAGGTTTACCAGTAAGGAACCTCACTCCTCCCTGTGGCGAGGGAGCTTGCTCCCGCTGGGTTGCGCAGCGACCCCAACACAGTGGACGCGGTTTGCCTGAAGCGCCGCGGCCAATAGCTTGGGGCTGCTGCGCAGCCCAGCGGGAGCAAGCTCCCTCGCCACGAAAGCTCGTCAATGACGGCTTCACTGGCTTCACCAGATCGGCACGCTGTACGTCACCAGGAACCGGGTCTGGTTTTCATCGCGAAACGCCGCCGTTCCCGGGAAGTCGTTTCGGTAGATCGACTTGCGCGCCAGCAGGCCGACGTTTTTCAGCGGGCCGCTCTGGATCACGTAACCCAACTCCATCTGGAACTCACGCTCCTTGCGATCCTCGAAATTGAGGGCCGCCAGCTCGATATGGTCGCCACGCACGTAACGCAACCGGGTCCGCAAGCCAGGCACGCCAACGGCGGCGAAGTCATAATCGTGGATCGCTTGCCAGGTGCGCTCCTTGGCATTAAGAAAGTCCGAACTCATGGTCATTTCACTCAAACCCATCAGCTCGGTGCCGGACACATAGGGCGTGGCCGTATCGCCGCTCGAATGCATGTAGCCCAGGCTGACGCGATGCCCGCCCAGGCGATAACCGACCAGCGCCGAGACGTTGCGGTTATCCACCTTGCCAGCCTTGGCGGCGCCCTCCTCGCTGCTGAAAAAACTCCGTAGATCGGTGGTCAGCACGCCATCACCCAATGGCAGGTTGTGCAGCAATGCCAAGGTATTCTGCTGGTACAGATCGGCAACTTCGGCGTGGTAGATGCGCAGGCCCAGATCCTTGTTGACCTGATAATCGCCTCCCACGTACGCCATGTGAGACGAGGTAGCCGCGCCGTTGAAACGACGATTGGGCGAGGCGATGCTCATGGGCTGGTAATCGGTGGAATCGCGCCGGGCGATGCGATCGATGTAACCGGTGTTCAGCGTCAATCCGTCGATGTCCTTGGAGCTCAGGGTTGTCCCGCGAAAGGTCTGCGGCAATAGCCGCGACGGACTGGCGAAGGCAAACGGCAGGAAAATCGAGACATCGGCGGTCTTTACCGTGGTTTGGCCGAAACGCAACTTGCCGGTCACGCCCAGCCGCGAATATTCATCCGCCGCGCGCTTGTCGCTACTCGACACCGGCAACAGTTCGGTGCCGCTGCGGTCCGGCGAGGAGTCGAGCTTGATGCCCAGCAGCCCCCTCACATCCAGGCCAAATCCGAGCGTACCCGGGGTGAATCCCGACTCGACGTTCATGAACACGCCTTGGGCCCACTCCCGGGCCGCAGTCTTGGCGCCGTCGTCCTTGTAATCGCGATCCATGTAGTAATTTCGCAGGGTCAACGTGCCGTGGCTGTCGTCGATGAAGCCTTCGGCCAGCGCCACGCTGCAAAGAAGGCTCAGCCCGGCACCGGCCAACCAGTGAACGAGCGGTGAAACAGGGATCGCCGCCTGGGCGTCCCGGATGATATCTGGCATGTTCGATGTCCGCTTTTTGTTGTTGTTTTCTATCGAGGCAGCCCTGAGTGGAGGGCTGTGCGGACAGAGAATGGAAACGGCCCGGTACTTCGTCAATCGGCAATGTCCGATAATCGAACGTTAATATGATTAATCAATATGGCGACTGTTCGTCCTATAGATACCAAACTGCTGAATTTCCAAGAGAAACCGAAGATTTCGCGGGTTTGCTCCTCGCGATTCATTTTTTAGTTAGCTTTGTTAATCTTAATCCCGCGCTGCGGGGTTCCCTTCGAGCCGCAGTCCCGACAAAAACAATAAGAGGATTCGCCATGAACCATCCGCCGCGTCGTGCGACGCTGACCATTGCCCTGTGTTTCATCGTCGCGCTGATCGAAGGCTTTGATCTTCAATCGGCCGGCACCGCCGCTGCCGGCTTGCGACAGACCTTCGCCCTGGACCCGAAGATGATGGGCTGGGTCTTCAGCGCGGGGATCATCGGCCTGTTGCCAGGTGCGTTTTTCGGCGGCTGGATTGCCGATCGCATCGGCCGCAAGAAAATCCTGATTGCCGCTGTCCTGCTGTTCGGCGTGTTTTCCCTCGGCACCGCGTTTGTCGAGCAATTCTCCAGCCTGCTGCTGGTGCGCTTCATGACCGGCCTGGGACTGGGCGCCGCCCTCCCCAACCTCATCGCCCTGTGCGCTGAAGCCGTGGGCGAACAACGCCGGGGTACCGCCATCAGCGTGATGTATGCCGGGGTTCCGCTGGGTGGCGCGCTGGCGGCAGTGGTCGCCATGACCTTTGGCGAGCACTGGCAGATGACCTTTTTCATCGGCGGCTTGGCGCCGTTGCTGGTGGTGCCGTTGATGCTGCTGTGGCTGCCGGAGTCCAGCGCATTCAAGCAGATACGACACGTCGCGGGCGAGGTCCGTGGTTCGACCGGTCAGGCGCTGTTCGGCGAAGGCCGGGGGCTGACAACGTTGGGTCTCTGGTTGAGTTATTTCTTCACCCTGACGGTGATGTACATGCTGCTCAACTGGCTGCCTTCTTTGCTGGTGGAGCAAGGTTTCAGCAAACCCCAGGCCGGCCTGGTGCAGATGCTGTTCAACATCGGCGGGGCCCTGGGATCGTTGATCGGTGGTTTGTTGCTGGACCGTTTCAACGCCGTCAAGGTAGTGCTGTTTGTCTATGCCGGCCTGCTGAGCGCCCTGGCCGGGGTCGGTTTGTCGGTGGGCATCATGCCGATGGGCATCGCCGGGTTTGCCGCCGGGTTGTTCGTCATGGCGGCCCAACTGGTGCTTTATGCCTCGGCGCCGCCCTCCTACCCTACGGCGGTGCGCGCAACCGGCGTCGGTGCAGCCGTTGCCATCGGGCGCCTGGGCTCGGTGGCCGGGCCTTTGGCCGCCGGCCAGATCCTCGCGGCCGGCGGCGGGACCACTGCGGTATTGCTGGCGACCTCCCCTGGATTGGTGGTGGCGACGTTGGCCATCCTCAGCGTGATCCGCCGTTCGGCCCGGCCACGGTTGGGCACGGCAGAGCCGGTGGCGCAGAAATCCTGACAGGGGCTATCGCTTCCACATCGCACTTTCGGCGGTCATGACGAAGGTCTACGCCAGGTTCCTTTGTGGGAGCGAGCCTGCTCGCGAAGGGGCCTGCACACTCAGCCTCTTTATCGACTGACGCTCCGCTTTCGCGAGCAGGCTCGCTCCCACAGGATCACCGCTTCAGCCCCTCACCCAGCGCTCCCGCCGGCTCAGTTCAGGCTTCTTTTCAAACACCTTCCGCGGCAATAGCCACCATGCCAGGGCCGGCAGCAGGATCAGGGCGCCAAGCATGTTCACCAGGAACATGAAGGCCAGCAAAATCCCCATGTCGGCCTGGAACTTGATCGGCGAAAAAGCCCAGGTCGACACCGCCACCGCCAATGTCATGCCCGTCAGCAACACCACTTTGCCGGTGAATAACAGCGCCTGGTAGTACGCCTGGGCCAGGGTGTCGCCGGCACGCATGCGCGCCAGGATCACGCTGAGCACATAGAGCGCGTAATCGACGCCGATGCCCACGCCCAGGGCGATGACCGGCAGCGTCGCGACTTTCACGCCCATGCCCAGCCCCACCATCAGCGCCTCGCACAGAATCGAGGTGAGCATCAGCGGCAGCATCGCGCAGAGGGTGGCGCGCCAGCTGCGGAACGTCAGCAGGCATAACAGGCTGACCGCGCCGTAGACCCAGAAGAGCATCTCGCGCATGGATTTCTTCACGACGATATTGGTCGCCGCTTCGATCCCCGCACTGCCGGCCGCCAGCATGAACTTGACCTCTGGCAGCTGATGTCCGGCGATGAACTGCTCGCTGGCCTCCACCACGCGGTTCAAGGTGTCAGCCTTGTGATCGGCCAGGTAGACGTACAACGACAACATCGAGCAGCCCTGGTTGAACAGCTCTCGCGGCGCGCGGGTTTGCACGGCGCCCAGCGCGCCGTCGTTGGGGATCAGTTCATACCATTTGAAATTGCCCTCGTTATATCCGGCCGTGGCGATCTTGCTCAGCGCCGCCATCGAGGTGGTCGATTCCACGCCGGGCAATTGCTCCAGTTGCCAGGCCAGCGCGTCGACCGCGGACAGGCTGGCGTAACGGGTGCACTGATCCTCCGGGGTCTTGATCATGACCACGAAGATGTCCGAGCTGGCCGCATAGTTTTGCGTCATGAACAGCGCATCGCGGTTGTAGCGCGAGTCGGCACGCAGTTCCGGAGCGCCGGGGTCCAGGTCGCCGATTTTCAGGTGCAGGCTCACGGCAAAACCAGACGCGGCCAACAGCAAGCCAGCCAGCATGGCGCCAATGGCCCAGCGCCGCTGGGTGAACAGATCGAGCACGCGCCACAGCGGATGTTTGATCTGCGCTTGCTGTTCGATGGTTTCCGCACTCAGGCTGCGTTGCGCCGCTGCCGGGCTGACGCCGATGTAGCTGAGCAGGATCGGCAAGAGGATCAGGTTGGTGAAGATCAGCACCGCCACCCCGAGGCTGGCGGTGACCGCCAGGTCCTGGATCACCCGGATGTTGATCAGCAGCAACACCGCAAAGCCCACCGCATCACAGAGCAAGGCGGTGATGCCGGCGGCGAACAGCCGGCGGAAGGTATAACGCGCGGCAACCACCCGGTGGGTGCCCCGGCCGATGTCCTGCATGATGCCGTTCATCTTCTGCGCGCCGTGGCTCATGCCGATGGCGAACACCAGGAACGGCACCAGTGCCGAGTATGGGTCCAGCTCGTAACCGAGCAGTGCCAGCAGCCCCAGCTGCCAAAGCACGGCGGCCAGCGAACAGGTCACCACCACCAGGGTGCTGCGCGCACAACGGGTGTAGCCAAACAGCACCATCACCGTCACCAGTACCGCCACCACGAAAAACAGCAGGACCTGGGTCATTCCCTCGATCAGGTCGCCGACGATCTTGGTAAAGCCGGTGATATGGATCCGCAGGTCGTCGGTCTGGTATTTGTCTCGCAACGCCTCCAGTTGCCGGGAAAACTCACCATAGTCCAGCGCCTTGCCCGTCTGCGGGTTGATCTCCAGCAGCGGCACGAAGATCACACTGGACTTGTAGTTGCCGGCGATCAACTGGCCGACTTCACCGGAACGGCCCACGTTGGTGCGCACCTGTTCGATGCTGCTGGCCGAGCCGTCGTAATCGTCAGGGATCACCGTGCCGCCATCGAGCCCCTCCTCCGTCACGGCGGTCCAGCGGGTGGTCGGGGTCCATAACGATTTCATATAGGGGCGGTCGACGCCCGGTAGCAAATAGAGCTCATCATTGAGCCTGGCCAGAGTATCGAGATAGTCCTTGGTGAAAATGCTGCCCTGCCTGACCTCCACGGCGATACGCAGCGAATTGCCCAGGCCACTCAACTCACTGCGATTCTCCAGGAAGTTGGCGACGTAGGGATGCCCGGTGGGAATGGTCTTCTCGTAACTGGCATTGATACCGATGCGCGTGGCTTGCCAGCCCAGCACCAGGGTCACCAGCAGGCACAGCAGGATTACCAGCGGCCGATGGTTAAAAATCGCCCGCTCGGCGAAATTGCCCGACGCCCGGTCGAAGTCTTCCTGGCGGCCGATCACGGTTTGGATTCTGTCGTCTTTCAAGTTTGACTCCTGTTGCACGAGCCGTGGCCCGATAGCGCTACACCGTGAAGTTTCAAGGTTTACTGGAGCCTCGCGGATCCTGGTCGGCGGCCACGCCGCTCAAACCGACGCTGGTGAGGCTGCCATCGACCGCCTGTTGCACGGCGGCAACCGTGCCACCGCTGCGGCTCTGACGCTTGTCAAAGCTGCGGCCCTGGTCATGGCTGAATAAAAACTCACCGCCCTGGCTGGCCAACAACAGGCTGCCGTCGCGCAGCTCAAGCGCTGCCGCCAGCGTCGACTCGATAGCGGTTTCGAGGCGTCGCCAACTGTTGCCTCGATCGTCCGACCACCAGGCATTGCCACGCAGACCGTAGGCAATCAAGGCCCCATCGCGGGTGCCGAGCAGGCCAAAAAAACTGCCTTCATAAGGTGACTTCAAGGCGTGGAACGACTGTCCGCCATCGCTCGAACGCAACAGCAGGCCGCGCTCTCCCGCCAGCAGCAGGTCCTTGCCCACGCCGCGGACGCCATACAGGTTCAAGCCCTGCGGGTTGTCGACATGACGCATCCACGGCTGCCAGCTACGCCCACCGTCGTCGGTACGGTAGATCTGGTTGTAGGCCCCCACGACGTAGCCGTGCAGGCGATCGATGAAGTACAGGTCAAGGAACGGTTTATCCGGCCCGTCGGCGAGCATATGCCGAGCCTGCGTCAACTGGCTGGCACCGCCGGGTTCATTGGCATCGCGCTCTGCAACCTGCATCGCGAGGGCGATCGCACGCTCACCGTCGAGTTGCTTTTCCCAGGTTTCGCCGCCGTCCCGGGTGTGCAGCACCACGCCCAGATGACCGACCGCCCAGCCCTGTTCGGCATCGACAAATTGCACCGCCGTCAGGCTGACGCTGACCGGCACCTTGGCCTGGCGCCAATTCATTCCGGCATCGTCGGAAAGCAGCACGATCCCGCGCTCACCGACCGCCACCAGGCGCTCACCGGCCCGGGCCAGCCCGAGCAATACCGCGCGCGGCGCCTTGGCCGTTGGCAGCGCCGGTTGCTGCAGTACGGCCAAGGTCGTGGCCTGCGCGACCCAAGGCACGCTCGCCCACAGGCAACTCACCAGGGCACAAACTGCCCATAGCGGACCGCGGCTCGCGAAGATTTTTTCAACGTTCATATCGTCATCCCGCCTGGAAAATCGTCAGTGGCCGCGCCGAACTCCCTCGTCACGGCCACCGCTGGTTCAACGCATGTTTTCGTTGGCCATGGCATCCGGCGTGAAATAGGACGCTGAAGGCTTCGCGACCTTCTGGTATTGGACTGTCAGGTCGTTGCTCGACGAATTGAGGAAGTAGGCCCCGGTATCGAGGTTGTAGCTGCCCCACATGACCTGTGCGGTAAGGGCCGGCAGGTCCGGTGCCAGCAGCGTCAGCGAATACATTTGCCGACCGAGCTTGCCCTGGGCGTCATAACCGTCGGCCATCAGGATCTGCCAGGAGTCTTCGTCGACGTAGTAAGTGCGACGCGGCACGACATGGCGCTTGCCAGACTTGAGCGTGGCCTCGACGACCCAGACCCGATGTTTTTCCCAGCGCACCAGGTCAGGATTGAGGAAGCCGACCTTGACCAGCTCGTCGCTCTTGGCCAGCGCGGCGCGGTTATTGTTGTAGGGGACGATCAGTTCTTTTTTGCCCACCAGCTTGAGGTCATAACGATCGGTCGGCCCGAACAGCATGAACGCCTCGTCGAACAGGCCGACGCCGGAGGTGACGAAGTCCGGTGTGTCATAGGCAATGTTCGGTGCACGACGAACCCGGCGTTGACCGACCAGGTACTGCCAGGCCGCACGATTGGCCGGGTCCAGGTCCCAATGGGTCATCAGGCCCTCGCCGGCCTTGGACGAGGGCAATTCGGTGAACAGCTTGCCCAGCAGGTACTTGCCCGAATAGTTTTCCGGGCTGCCGCCTTCGACGTAGTAGGGAAACTGGTAGGTGTACTGGGCCCGGGTCGCCTGGACTTTCTTGCCACCGGCGGTCATCAGCCAGGTATCGAACGGCGAGCTGATGGTGTCGCCGCCCTGCCAGGACAACCGATAGTTCCACAGCACCTGCGCACCGTTCTCAGGGATCGGGAACGGGATGCCGCCATAGGCGTTGGAGACTTTTTCGCTGTCCACGTCCAGTGCGGCGCGCGTGGCATTCTTGCTGGTGTTGTCGTACACCCATTGCGGCGCGGCGGCCGAGCGATGAGTCGGGTACACATCCAGGCGATAGTCCGGATATTTCTTCAGCAGCAGCTGGGTGCCCTCGGCCAGTTGGCCGGCGTACTGCGTCATGTTCGACGCCTTGATCGAGTACAGCGGTTTGTCGCCGGCAAATGGATCAGGGCGCTTGTCGCCCGCTTTGTAGCCGGGCGCGACCTGGGTATAACCGCCCTGCCAGGCCGGGATGCTGCCATCGGCGTTGCCGGCGCGCTCACCACCGAAGGGGGTCAGATCGGTTTTCAACCGCGCGGCCTGCTCAGGCGATACCGCCGCCTGCGCCAGGCTCATGCCGGCCAGGGCAAGGGCGAGGACGCAGGTGTTCAGGAATGCTGTGTTCTGCATGGCGAATCCACCTTGTTAGAATGAGGTTTTCACATAGAGCGAGACGAAGTCGCGGTCGGCCAACGACTGGCCGTAACTGAAATTGCCGTCCTCGCGCAGCCCGGCCTTGGGTGCGCCGAAGAAGTTCACGTAATTGAGGCCGACATCCCAGCGCTGCAGGTAGGTGGCTTTGAGGCCGACGCTCCAGTCGCCGGAATGGGTATTGCCGAAGCCGGATTTGTTCACTGCCGATGAACGTCCATCAAGCACGATCCCCATGCCGACCGGCACGGTGAGGTCGATCCCGTCGACGATCTGGAAGTACGCCGGTTCCATCAATACTCGCAACGCCGTGGCATCCCGGGTGGTATTGGAATCCAGCGCCGCTGCGTTCTCGGTCACGCTCAGGGTGCGGTTCCAGGCCAGCTCGGCCAGGGCCGAGCCGCCGTCCCAGAAAGCGCTGGGCGATAGCAGGTAGATCGCCGACAGATTGACGTGCGCGGTCTTGCCTCGGGCGAACAGCGCATCGTCGCCGCCATCGGCCTGCATACCGGGGGTCACTACTTGCAGGTTGCTCACCAGCGGCGCGTTCCAGCGCACCGACGATTCACCAGCAAAGTTGAACGGACCGTAAGCGGTAGAAAAGCTGACGCCGGCGGTCTTGATGTCTTCGGCGTAGACCTGGCGATAGGAGCCGAGGATCGGCAGTCCGCTGGCCGCAGCCGCCGGACCGTCCAGGTAGGCATACAAGCCGATCGGCGCCTTGTCGTGATACTGGGCCGCGTAGAAACCCAGCTCCAGCTCTGTGCCGGCCGGCTTGAAGCGGATCTGCATACCGCCCTGCCCCGAATTGCGCGGTTTCAGGTCGCCGCCATTCACCGTGTCGTTGCCGAATACCTCACGCAGCGGACCGCTGCCGTAACCGATGGCGTCGGCGTCGCTCAGGTAGCTACCGGCGCCGGGCAGGTTGGAACGTTCCCACTCGAACTGATAGTAGGCGCCCACCGACAGCTGCGGGTTGATCTGCAACTGCCCGGAAATCTGATTGACCGGCCGCAGGATCTCCTTGAACTGTGTGCCCGGCACGCTGAGCAACTTGACCACATCGGTCGGCCCCTGGGCATTGGCAATGCCGTTGCCGCCGTAGAACAGGCTTTCGCCGTAGATCAGGCTGTGGCGTCCAAGACGCGCCACGCCTTGGGAGTCATCCCCGAGGTCTCCGCGCAGGAACACGAAGGCGTCGAGAATCTCTGCGTCGCGGCCATGCAGTTCGCGGGTTTCGCTGGGGAAATGTGGCTGCTCGCTGCTGTCGGTGTCCTGGTTGTAGATATCGTCGTACCAGGCCGCGCCGCTGACCCGCAGCCCGTAGTTTTGCCGGCTGAGGTCCATTTCGGAAAACAGGTCGAGACGGTTGGAGACCAGCCCGCGACTGAAATTCTTGTCGCCCTGGCTCTGGATCGAGGGGTACAGGCCGTTGGCGGTCGGTGCGTTGACCAGACGGCTGTCCTGTCCGTGCAGGCGCCAGGCCTGGCTGTACTTGATGGTGTTATCCCAGCGCAGTTTCCAGTCGGAGTCGCCCAGGTCCATTTGCATGGCCTCGGCCCTCTCGCCCATCACACCGCTGCTGCAAAGCGCCAGGAATAGCGCGCAATGCTTGAAACCAAAGCTGTCTTTGAGGTTGTCCATGGGGTGCTCTCATTATTGTTATTGTTTGGCATGGCTTTGCCGCAACCCGCTCGGGTGGCGGCTTGGGTTCTCAGACGTAGGTGGAGGCCAATCCACCATCGACGGGCAGGTTGACGCCGTTGATCCAGCGCGACTCGTCGGCACACAGGAAGGCGATCACCGCCGCTACCTCATCGGCGTAGGCGGGACGTTTCATGCGATGGGCATCGGCCTGGGTCCGGGCCTCGCCGAGCATGCTCACGAAGTCGTCGAGGATGGGCGTGAAGACCGGCCCCGGCGCGACACTGTTCATGCGCACCGAATGCTCCAGGAACCAGGGTTGGGCCTGCAGGTAGGTCCAGACGATCAAGGCTTCCTTGAAATACTGGTAGCAGGTCTGGTCCGGCACCGGGTGGTCAGCCAGCCAGGCTTGCCCGGCGGCAAACCCTTCGCTGCGCGCCAGCGCCTTGTGCTGCTCTACGCGTAGCGGCCATTCGGCGCCAAGGATCGAGGCGATATTGACGATGCTGCCGCCCGCATTGATGCGTGGCAGCAACGCCTGGCTGAAGTGGCGCAACCCGAGGTAGTTGACCCGCGCCAGCAGTTGCGGATTGGCGGTTCCCGGCACGCCGGCAATATTGCACAGGCTATCGAACCGTGCGGGTAGCTGCGGCAGCAGGCGGTCGATGTTCTCGGCGCTGCTCAGGTCGCCCTGCACAAAACCGTCCAGGGTCTGGTGCGGCGCCTTGAGGTCCACGCCGATCACCTGGGCGCCGTGGGCACGCAGCAGGCTCGCCGTGGCGGCACCGATGCCCGACGAGACGCCGGTCACCAGCACAATCTTGTTGTCGAGTTTCATGTTGAGTCCTCTTGTTATTTTTATCTGCCCCGTTGAAACCGACCGGTCAGAACGGATAGACAGGCGCCTTGTCCTTGACCGTGACCCACTGCCACTGGGTGTACTCGTCCCAGTCCGCCGGACCGCCGACGCTGCCGCCATTGCCCGAAGCACCGCGCCCACCGAACGGGTTGATGCACTCGTCGGCGACAGTCTGGTCGTTGATGTGCAGCATGCCGCACATCAACCGCTCCCCAATGGCCATGGCCCGGCCCACCGACGGTGAAATGACCGCCGCCGACAGGCCGTACTCGCTGCGATTGGCCAGCTCGATGGCTTCCTCGTCGCTGGCGAAACTGACCACGCTCGCCACCGGACCGAAGACTTCATCCTCGAAGGCACGCATGCCCGGCTTCACGCCGCTGAGCACGGTCGGTTGATAAAACAGACGGTCGTAGTTTCCGCCGGTTTCCAGCCTCGCCCCGGCGCGCACGCTGTCATTGACGATGTCGTGGACGCGCTGCAACTGGCGTTGGTTGATCAACGGTCCGAGCGCGGCTTCCTCGCGGGCGGCGTTGCCGACGGTCAACGCCCGGGCCTTATCCACCAGTTTCTGAATGAGCGCCTGAGCAATCGACTCATGGGCGAGGATCAACCCGGTGGCCATGCAGATCTGCCCCTGATGCAACCAGGCGCCCCAGGCGGCATTGCGGGCGGCGAGGTCCAGGTCGGCGTCTTCGAGGACGATCAACGGGTTTTTGCCGCCCAGCTCCAGCGCGACTTTCTTGAGGTTGCGCCCGGCCACTTCGGCCACCTTGCGACCGGCGCCGGTGGAACCGGTGAAGGCGATCATCTTCACGTTGGGATCACGGCACAGCGCTTCCCCGGCGTCGGCCGCACCGGGCAATACCTGCAACAAGCCCTTGGGCAGGCCTGCGGCTTCGAAGAGACGGGCAATCAGAAAACCGCCACTGACCGGCGTTTGCGGATCCGGCTTGAGCACCACCGCATTGCCCGCCGCCAGGGCCGGTGCCACGGAGCGCATCGACAATACCAGCGGGAAGTTGAACGGTGAGATCACGCCGATCACCCCATGGGGCAAGCGCCGCGCATAAGACAGGCGCCCGGCCTCGCTGGGCAGCACCACGCCATGGGCTTGAGACAGCATGCCGGCGGCCTGATGCAACAGCACGATCGCCTCGCGCACCTCGTGTTGGCCCTTGAACAATGCCGCGCCGGTTTCCCGTGCGACATACAGCGCCAGTTCCGCGAAGGAGCGTTCGGCGACGTCAGCCGCCTTGCGAAAGATCGCCGCCCGTTCCCGTGGACCGAGGACAGCCCAGGCCGGTTGCGCCAGGGCCGCATCGCGACTGGCCTTGGCGATATCGGCCGCATCGGCCGAAGCACTGCGCATCAGCGCCTCACCGGTGGCCGGCTCGATGATAGTCAGCAACGGGCCCGAGGCAGGCACCCAGTTCCCGTTGAAGACACATTCGGACGCGATCACCTGGGCTAGCAAGTGGTTTTCGGATGCAGACATTTAAAGCTCCCGGCTCTTTGTTGTTGTCATCGTTTGCCACGCCTTGCCGACGCTGGCGCAAACGCCGTAGGAGTGGCTGAGCAAGCCGTGTGCCGAATTCACCCGCGGTCCTGCACAAACTTGTCGCAAGGCTCTGGATCAAGGCTCCCCGGCTAGCAAAGGGCAACGTCGCTGGCGTCGAACCAGCCGCTGGCCGATCGCCACTTGTTCATTTGATAAAGTTATGCTTAATAACTATCTGGCCAGGTGTTCATTTCGACTACCACCATCAGGGGCAATAACAATGAATAATCCCCACTGTCCGCTGCCGGAGCGGATCGCTGCCGAGCCTTTTCGTCCACGCGGCGATAGCAAGGAACTGAGCGACAGCAGCTCGCCAACCCCGGCAGAACTGACCAACTGCCTGTTTTTCTCCCCCGATGACGGGCGTATCTGGCTCAACGACCAACGCATGTTGTTGCTGCACAGTTCGTCGTTCGGCGCGTTGCGTCGAGAAATCATCGAGCGCCAGGGACTGGAGCAGGCCCGGGGCATGCTCACCCGCACCGGCTATTGCTCCGGCGCCCGGGACGCCCGGCTGATTCGTGAACGCTGGCCCCACGCCGACGCTGCCGCGGTGTTTCGCGCAGGCACGCACCTGCATACCCTCGAAGGCATGACCAAGGTCGAGCCGCTGCATTTCAAGTTCGATGCGGAATCGGGGTTCTACGAGGGGGAATTTCTCTGGCACCACTCCTGCGAAGCCGACGAACATATCGCCGCCTATGGCACCGGGCAGGATCCGGTGTGCTGGACCGAGCTGGGTTATGCGATCGGCTTCGTCAGCGGGTTGTTCGGGCAACTGGTGGTCTTTCGCGAAGTGGAATGCCGGGGCATGGGGCATGAGCGCTGTCGTGTCGTCGGCAAGACCGCCGAACAATGGGGCGATAACGAGCGCGACCTGAGCTACCTGAATGCCTCACAGCCGGCGGCGCCTTTGTCGTCCGGCGCCAGGCCCGACCCAATGGCTGCCAGTGATCCCCTGCCTGACAGCGAACAACCGCTGATTGGCGCCAGTGCGGCGTTCAACGCGGCGACGCTGGCTCTGCAGCGGGTCGCCTTGACACCGGCCACCGTGCTGGTCACCGGCGAGTCTGGCGTGGGCAAGGAAATGTTCGCCCGTCAGTTGCACCAACTGAGCCGGCGCCGCCAGGGGCCGTTCATCGCCCTCAACTGCGCGGCGATACCGGACAACCTGATCGAAGCCGAGCTGTTCGGCGTAGAGCGCGGTGCCTATACCGGCGCCACCCATTCACGCCCCGGCCGTTTCGAGCGGGCCGATGGCGGTACGTTGTTCCTCGATGAAATCACCTGCCTGAGCCTGGCCGGCCAAGGCAAGCTTTTGCGCGCGTTGCAGAAGCGCGAAATCGAGCGGGTCGGTGGCGGCCATGCCATCAAGGTCGACGTGCGAGTGGTCGCGGCGACCAACCTCGATCTGCGCAAAGCCGTGGCGCAAGGCGAGTTTCGCGAAGACCTGTTCTACCGGCTCAACGTCTATCCCATTGCCCTCCCGCCCTTACGCGATCGCCGCGATGACATACCGTTGCTGATCAATGCCTTTCTCAAGCGCTTCTGCCGGGAATACGGTCGTACACCGGTGGGCCTGACCATGCGCGCCTTGAAGATGCTGCTGCGCTACGACTTCCCAGGCAACGTGCGGGAACTGCAGAACCTCATCGAGCGCGGCTTGATTGCCAGTGAAGAAGGCCAGGCCATTGATCTGGTGCATCTGTTTCGCGACGAGCGATTGCCGGCGGATGCGTATTCGGTGGACGGCAATGGCGGGCTCACGTCATTGGCGCCGGCCGCGAGCGACGCCACGGCGAAGGCGCCGTTGTTGCCGTCCCTGAGCCAATGGGACGCGGACTTCTCCATCGATGGCCTGGAGTCGCGCCTGATCAACGAAGCCCTGCAACTGAACAGCGGCAACCTGGCGGCGGCAGCCAGGTCGCTGGGCTTGAGCCGGGCGCAGTTCGCCTACCGATTGAAGAAACACCAACGCAATATCGACGAGTAAAACAGGCTCAGTGGGAGCGAGCCTGCTCGCGAAGACATCGGCCACAAACCCCGTGGCGAGGGAGCTTGCTCCCGCTGGCCTGCGCAGCAGGCCCCTGCATTTCTTCAGGCAGACCGCAGTAGCCTCTTTGCGACTGCTGCGCAGCCGAGCGGGAGCAAGCTCCCTCGCCACGGTTTTTTGTCAGTCCAATACTGGCCGGCGCTGGAAGCACTCAATCCGTGGTGCTCGCCGTCAGCACACCCAGGGTCCGGCGCTCGGGATTCCAGATGCTCAGGCACCACACGCCCCACCACTCCAGGCCATCAGCGAAATAGTCGCTCCAGGGATCCAGGGCGGGATCGGGCTCGTCGCTGGCCATTGCGTTGAAGTTGAAGTTGTCGACCCAATCCAGCACCACCACGCCGCTATCCGGCACAAGCCCGAGCAGTTCAAGCCACTCTTTGAACAGCGCCTGGGGCGTGTCGTTGACGAAGCGGGTGCTGTAGGGCGGCTCGCAGAACGCGTCGTACAAGGCATAGGCTTGCGGGTTGCGTTCAGTCTTTCCCGTGCGCATGAGCCGAATGACCTGGTCCTGACCCAGCGCCTTGGGAACGGCCTTGCTCAGGTCCCAGTGCATGCTCGGTGGGGCGATATCGGCATAGCGCGGATCAAGGCGCAGTTGGCGATCACGCTCAAGCCATTGCGCCTCGATGTACTGGAACAGCCGGTCCACGGCCTGGCGGTGCAGCGACTGATCGACGACTGCATCCGCCTCGGGAGCAAGTACCAGGAATTCGAAAGCACAACCGGCCGCCTCCATTCGCTGGCGCAACGCTTCACTGGCTGCCTGCTCGACAATGCTCAACATGCTGGCTCCGCTAACCTTTCACGCACACGACCTGACGCAGCGTATGCAGCACTTCGACAAGTTCACGTTGTGCATGCATTACCTTGTCTATGTCTTTGTATGCCATCGGAATTTCGTCAATCACCGCAGCGTCTTTCCGGCATTCCACATGGGCGGTCGCGCGGACCTGATCCTCGACGCTGAAACGCCTTTTCGCCTCGGTCCGGCTCATGACCCGGCCGGCACCGTGGCTACACGAACAAAACGATTGCTCGTTGCCCAGGCCGCGCACGATAAAACTCCTGGCGCCCATCGAACCGGGGATGATACCCAACTCGCCTTTCCTGGCCGACACCGCGCCCTTGCGTGTTACCAGTACGTCGTGTCCGAAGTGTCGCTCTTTCTGCACATAGTTGTGATGACAATTCACCGCTTCCAGCGCCACTTCGAACGGTTTGCCGATGACCTGCCGGGCGGCGCGTATCACCGCGTCCATCATCAAAGCCCGATTCTGCCGGGCGAAATCCTGGGCCCAGCCCACCGCTTCGACATAATCGTCGAAATGCCGGCTGCCCTCCTCGAAGTAGGCCAGGTCACGGTCCGGCAGATTGGCGAGGTGCTGGCGCATGTCGGCCTGGGCCAACTGGATGAACAGATTGCCGATGGCATTGCCCACGCCCCGGGAGCCGCTGTGCAACATGAACCAGACCCGGTTGGCCTCATCCAGGCACACTTCAATGAAATGATTACCGCTGCCCAGCGTACCCAGATGCTGCCGGTTGTTGGTCCGGGCCAGCTTCGGGTATTTGTCGGTAATCGCCTTGAAGCGCGCGGCCAGCGCGACCCACGCCTGGTCAGCCTCGCGTGGGACATTGCTCCAGGCGCCCTTGTCGCGTCCGCCATGGCTGAGACTGCGCCCATGGGGCACGGCTTTTTCGATAGCGCTGCGCAGGGCCTGGAGGCTGTCCGGCAAATCGGCGGCATCGAGCGAAGTGCGCGCGGCGATCATGCCGCAACCAATATCCACCCCCACCGCCGCCGGAATGATCGCGCCTACGGTGGGGATGACACTGCCGATGGTCGAGCCCTTGCCCAGGTGCACATCGGGCATCACCGCCAGGTGTTTGAAAATGAATGGCATTTTTGCCGTGTTCAGCAATTGCTGGCGAGCTTCGGCCTCCACCGGCACGCCCTGGGTCCAGAGTTTGATGGGCTTGCCGTTGGCGACTTCCAGCAGTTCGTAGGTTTTCTCGTGCATGGTCGCGGTTCTGTTCAATGACGAGCCGCGCTTGATTGCCGGCTCACAATTTCGACACTGGGCATGAACGCAGATTCAGCGAGGATTTGTCGAATGCGGTTGCGTGTCTGGATGTGGCGAGCCGGAAATAAGACGATGAAAATGGACCTATTCGCCTGAAAATTGATCCCACTACGTGAGGAGCGTCCCGAACGGTACCAAACGGTGCCGTCCCTGGGATTTCAAAAGAGCGTGAATACCGTTGCCCCAGCGGGGCAAAAATTGCGCATCATAGGCGCCGTCCGCTCAAGGGAGATTTACATGCGTGCCATTTTTTCCGCCATGCGTCTTGCCGCGCTGTCGCTGGGGCTGACGTTCGCCGTCAGTGCGGTAGCCACCGAAGAGACGAAACTGGTCGAGTCCATCAACCTCTACCGCAGCCAGTCCCAGAGCTGCGCCGGCCAGGCGTCCCTGGAGCTGCCGCCGCTGGCGATGGATTCGCGGTTGATCCTGTCGGCCAATGGCATCGGCGATCTGCAACAGGCGTTGGCCCGGGCGGCCTATCCGATGGTCAACGTGCAAGCGATCAGCCTGTCCGGGCCGCGCGACGCGCAAGCGGCGATGAAGGCCGTGCAGGAAAGTTTCTGCCAGGTCGTGCTGGACCCGCAGTTCATTGACGTCGGTGTCAGCCGACTGGACCGCGAATGGCGCATCGTCCTGGCTCGCCCGCTGTTGTCGGCGCGACTGGGCGATTGGCAAGCCGAGGGCCAGAAACTGCTCAAACTCATCAACAGCGCCCGCGCGCAACCGCGCCGCTGCGGCACCGAGGCCTACACCGCGACCACTCCGCTGGCCTGGAACGCCACCCTGGCCCTGGCGGCGGTAAATCACACGCGCGCCATGGCCAACAACAACTTTTTCGACCACAAGGACCGCGATGGCCGCACGCCCGGCGACCGCGCCGAACTGGCCGGCTACCTGGGCCAGGCCATCGGCGAAAACATCGCCGCCGGGCAAGACACGGCTTTGAAGGTGGTGGACGGCTGGCTGGCCAGCCCCGGGCATTGCGCCAACCTGATGAACCCGCAATTTCGCGAACTGGGAGCCGGGTATGCGGTGGACCCGAAAAGTGATGCGGGGATCTACTGGACGGCAATGTTCGGTACTCAATGACCGGTGCTGACCGGGCTTGCGCCTTCGCGAGCAGGCTCGCTCCCACAAAGGGTCCGGGTGAACGAAGAACCCGCGTGCGCCGCAATCAATGTGGGAGCGAGCCTGCTCGCGAAGGCGGCAGACGGCCCCACATCAAGCGCCCGCCTCACCCCCCCGCAAAACCCGCCGCAGATGTCCCATGAACTGGCTCAACGACGGCGATTGTGCCACCGGCTTGCGCTGCAACAGCCCGATCGAGCGCTTGGCCGGCTGATCGATCGGGGTTACAGCGCACTGTTCGCCGATGTTGAACACCGCCGTGCAACTGGCCGGCAACAAAGAGAATCCCAGCCCCTCACGTACCAGCGCCGTGGCCGTGCTCATATGCGCCACCTCCCAGGCTGGGATTGCATCCACGTTCAAATAGCGCAGCGCCGCGTCAGCCAAAGGCCGGATGCTCGTGTCAGGCGTCAGGGCAATGTAGGGCTGGTGCGTCCACTCATCCTGGCCGTCACCCTGCGAGCGCCTGTGGCTCAGCAGTACCAGATTGTCATCCAACAGGCGCTCGAAGCTCAGTCCGGACAGGTCGTCAGGCAGCGAACTGATGCCGGCGTCTACCTCGCCGCGCTGTACCCAGCCGAGAATCTCTCCGGCGCGGCCATCCAGCAGGCTCACCGTCACACCGGGGTTTTCACGCTGGAAAGCAGCCATGGCGATCGGCAGAAACGACGCGGCAGCCGTGGGCAAGGCCGCGAGCCGAAGCGTGCCGCGACTCAGGCTCAAGGTGTCGCGAGCATCGCGCACGGCATCGTCCATGTCCCGCAGCATGCGCCTGGCCTGGGGCAGGAAATGCTCGCCGGCTGGCGTCAACTCGACGCTGCGGGTATTACGCGCAAGCAGCTGCAACCCCATGCTCTCTTCCAGTTTGCGGATGCTGTAGCTCAGCGCCGGTTGTGACAGATGCAGCTGTTCCGCGGTGCGGGTGAAGCTTGAAGTCTCGGCGATGAGGATGAAGGCTCGAAGCTGTCGGAAAGAAACGTTCATGACCGGCTCATAAAATTACTGGATCAATTGATTCTATCTTTAAAATTCACAGATTAATTCTGTCTCTCCACTATGGGGCCACCCTTCAGTGGAACACGAACATGACAAAAACAATTCTCGTCGGGTGTGGCGCAGGTTTTGCCAATGATCGGCCCGACGCCGCGCTACGCCTGGCCCAGGACCTGGCGCAACGCAGCGGCCAGCGCTACATCATGCTGGAGCTGCTGGCTGAACGGACCCTCGCCGAGGCGCAATTGCGCAAGCGCCTCGATCCACGGTCGGGCTACTCCGCGCGCCTCTTCGACTTCCTCGAACCCATGCTGGACATTTGCATCGAAGCCGGCATTGCGATCATCACCAACGGCGGCGCAGCCAACCCCAGGGCCGCCGCGCAACGGTTGCGCGACGAATTGGCCGGCCGTTTCCCGGCGCTGAAAATCGCCTGCGTACTGGGCGACGACCTGCTCGAAGAAACGCCTCCGCGCTATGAACAATGGCTGTCGTCGAGTACCGATGAACAGCCTGTTTCGGTGAACGTCTACACCGGGGCCGACGGCATCGCCTTGGCACTGGCCGAGGGCGCTGGCATCGTGCTGTGCGGCCGGGTTGCGGATCCGTCCCTGGCGGTAGGCGCGATCCGCCATGGGTTGGGTTGGAAGGCCGACGATTGGCAAAAAATGGCCGTCGCGACCGCCGCCGGACACCTGCTGGAATGCTGCGCCCAGGTCACCGGCGGCTATTTCGCCCATCCCGGAATGAAGGACATCCCGGATCCGGCCAACCTTGGCTGCCCGATCGCCGAAATTCACCAGGACGGCCGCTTGATCATCGGCAAGACGCGCAACAGCGGCGGACGAGTCAGCGAGCAGACCGTCAAGGAGCAATTGCTTTACGAAGTCCATGACCCGCGACGTTATCTGACGCCGGACGTCGTGCTGGATCTGGGCGCGGCCCACGTACAGGACCTGGGAAACGACCGGGTGGAAGTCACTGGCGTGATCGGCCATCCGCGCCCCGACACCCTCAAGGGCCTGGCGGGTATGCGCGGACTCTGGTTCGGCGAGGCCGAGATTTCCTATGCAGGCCCCGGTGCCGTGGCGCGTGCCGCCCTGGCGCGCGACATCCTGCTGCAGCGTTTCGATCGTTTGGCGCCTGGTGTACAGCCCTGGATCGACCTGTCGGGAGTCGCCAGCCTGTTCAACGACCAGGGTGGCCGTTATCTGCAAGAACAACTGGCCCAGGCGCCTTTGCTGGAGGACGTGCGGGTGCGTATCGGCCTGACCCACACCGACCGATCGCTGCTCGAAACCCTCCTGGCAGAAGTCGAGTCGCTCTACACCAACGGACCGGCTGGCGGCGGTGGCGTCCGGCGCCACCTCGCGGAAGCCGTTACCACCCGCAGCTTCCTGCTGCCGCGTGATGAAATCCATACAGCCCTGGAGTGGTACTGATGAGCCTGGTAACCCTCGCCGACTTCGCCCACGCCCGTGCCGGCGATAAAGGCAACATCCTCAGCATCGCGGTATTTCCCCACGACCCGGCCCATTATCCCTGGCTGCTCCGGGTGCTGACCTGCGAGCGCGTCGCCGAGCAGTTCGCGACGCGCCAGCCCTCCAAGGTGCATCGCTATGAACTGCCGAACCTGAAGGCGTTGAACTTTGTGCTCGAGGACGCCCTGGAAGGCGGCGTGAATCGAAGCTGCGGTCTCGACCGCCATGGGAAAAGCCTGAGCTACCTGCTCCTGGCCTTGCGCCTGCCGGGACCGGAAGACTGACCGACTCGCCGCCCAAATCACCATCCGACAACAATAAAAAGAGAGGCTGCAACATGATTACAACCCTGGGTTTCCTGATGATGCTTGCCATTATCGGGCTGATATTGCTGCGCCGGATCAGTCCGGTGGTGGCGTTCACCACCCTTCCCGTGGTCGTCTGCCTGCTCGCCGGCTTCAATCTCGCGCAGATCGGCGAGTTCATCAAGGCCGGCCTGGTCACCGTCGCGCCGACCGCCGCGCTGTTTCTGTTTGCCATCCTGTTCTTCGGCATCATGCGCGACCGTGGCTTGTTCGATCCGCTGGTCAACCTGTTGATCCGCAGCACGGGCGGCAAGCCCCTGGCGGTGGCGCTGGTTACCGTTCTGGTGACTTCAGTGGTGCATCTGGATGGCGTCGGCGCCGCGACGTTCCTGCTGACGATCCCGGCACTGCTGCCCTTGTACAAGCGCCTGAACATGAGCCCGACGATGCTGTTGTGCCTGGTGGGTACCACGGCCGGGGTCATCAACATGGTGCCCTGGGGCGGGACGACTGCGCGGGCCGCTGCCGTGTCGGGGCTCGATGCCACTGAGCTGTGGCTGGGGTTGCTGCCGGTGCAGATGGTGGGCCTGGTGTGCATGCTCGGGGTGGCGACAATACTGGGGTCGCGCGCCCAGCGGCGCCAACCGATGTCGCTGGGCGCGGCCGCGACGCGTGACATGGACGACCTGCAAATGCAAAGCCGCGAATTCAGTCTGTCTCCCCGGCAGCTGCGCTACTGGCTGAATGTGGCCCTGACCGGCGGCATTCTGCTGTGCCTGTTCACCGGTATCTTTCCGCTGTACGCCTGTTTCATGGTGGGATTGGGCATCGCCCTGCCCTTGAACTTCCCATCCCTCGACGCCCAGGCCGAACGCCTCAAGGCCCACGCGTCCGATGCGTTGCAGATGGTTCTGGTGATGATGGCCGCCGCCGTGCTGCTGGGCGTGCTCTCCGGAGCGAAGATGTCAGACGGCATGGCCTTGGCGCTGATCGACATCCTGCCCGCCGGTGCTGCCCAATACCTGCATGTGATTGTCGGGTTCTTCGGCGTCCCCCTTGGAATGATCTTCTCGCCGGACGCCTACTATTTCGCCCTGCTGCCAGTGATCAAGGACGTCGCCATCGCCGCTGGCGTTCCTCTCGAAGCGGTGGCCCGGGCCATGCTGATCGGTGAGAACACCGGCTTCTCAATCAGCCCGGTGGTACCCAGCGTGTATCTGGCCCTGGCACTGTCCGGCGTAGAATTACGCAAGCACATGGCCTACACGTTTTTCTGGGCCTGGGGCGTCAGCCTGGTAATGCTCGCCTTTGCCGTGGCAACCGGGGCTGTTCAAGTGTGAAACTCAAGGGTGGGCTTGAAAGATCAGCGACCGATGTACCCCGGAGCCCGCCCTCACCCCATCGCCAACGGCCAGCGCGACCGAGCCGAACGGCATGGCCGCATCGCCGCAGGCAAATATGCCCGGCACGCTGGTTTCCCGGGTCATCGCGTCGCTTTGGATGAACGCGCCAAGCGGACCCTCTTCAAACGCGCAGCCCAGGGCTGCCGCGAGTGGACTGGCAACCCGCGTACGCGGCAAGACGAACAGGCCGTCGATGGCGACCACCCGACCGTTGACCAGTACCACGTCGGCCCGCTCGCCTTCGATACGCGCCACTCGCTCGGTCACCACGGTGACGCCACGCTGATCGAGGCTCGCTTGTTGCTCCGGATCAAGCTCCAGCACGCCATTGGTGAAGAACGTCGTCGGCCCCCAGTCGGGCAGCATCTGGGCGTGGTGCAGTGACATCGGCGAGGTTGCGAGAACGCCGATCGGCCCTTGGTCCAACTCGTAGCCGTGGCAATACGGGCAATGGAAGACGCTTTTGCCCCAGCGCTCAGTCAGCCCGTGCACGTCGGGCAAGTCATCAATCACGCCTGTGGCCAGCAACAGCCGGCGAGAACGGTAACGCAGGCCGTTTGCGGTCTCGACAATAAAAGCTTCGGCATCCCTGCTGGCTTGGGTCGCGGTGTCGCGAACCCATTCAACTGTCGGGTACGCCATGAGCTGAACATGGGCGTCGCCAGCTATATCGCCTGGGGCACGACCGTCCTGCCCGAGAAAACCATGGGATGTCGCGGCGAAGCGGTTGCGACGCTCACCCGCGTCGATCACCAGCACCTTGCGCCGGGCGCGGGCCAGTTGCAGACCCGCGGACATACCGGCATAGCTGCCGCCTGTAATGATGACGTCGTATTCCATGGGCGATCTCCAAGAGTGGTTTCGATGGCACGGCAAGTCTCGACACATCGTAAGTTTCTTGAAAAGCCACTGTCAACAGTCTCGTAACTTTTGCGATTACGGGTAATACTCATCCCCGCCCCAGTCATGGAATCTGTCAACCCGATGAGAAACGACACACGCCTGTCCCGCATGCTCCATGTATTGATCCACATGGAGCGCCACCAGCAATCCGCCACCTCCGACACCCTCGCGCAGATGCTCGGCACCAACCCGGTGGTCGTGCGCCGGACCATGGCATTGCTCAAGGAACAGGGTTACGTCACGTCGGAAAAAGGCCATCGAGGTGGTTGGGCCCTGGCCAAGCCGCTCTCGGAGATGACGCTGCTGGATATTCATCAAGCGTTGGGCAGCACATCGATCTTTGCGCTTGGCCTGTCGACCGACCACCCGCAATGCCTGGTGGAACAAGCGGTGAATGCGGCGCTGACGGACGCCTTCGACGAGGCCCAGGCGTTGCTGCTCAAGCGTCTGGGCAGCATTACCCTGGCGCAGTTGGCCGAGGATTTTGATGCGCGGTTTCGGGGCGCCCACGAGGTCGAGCCTCACCACTGATCCCTGTGGGAGCGAGCCTGCTCGCGAAGACGGCAGCACATTCGGCATTTAAGCAAACTGACACAACGCTTTCGCGAGCAGGCGCTCCCACAGGGGGGGCGAGCCTGCAAATGAAAACGCCGCTCAATGAGCGGCGTTTTTGTACCTCACCAGACAGCGTCCGGTTTACAGCGCCATGTCGGCCGCTGGGTTGGCCTCGCGAGGAGCAGCCGGTTGGGCCGGTGCTACCGCGGTGCCTGGCTTGCCGATAGCCGGTGGCGGGTCCAGTTGCAGGACTTCGCTGGTGTAGGCCCATTCCTGTGCGACACGCTCAGGATTGTCGTTCAGCTTGGTGCCGTAGCTCGGTACGATCTGGCGCAGTTTTTCCTGCCAGGCCGGGGTGGCTACCTTGTCCTTGAAGACCTTCTCAAGCACGCTCAGCATGATCGGTGCAGCGGTCGAGGCGCCTGGCGAGGCACCCAGCAGACCGGCGATGCTGCCGTCCTGGGAAGCGACGACTTCGGTACCGAGTTTCAGCACGCCGCCCTTCTCTTCGTCACGCTTGATGATCTGCACGCGCTGGCCGGCTTGCCACAGGCGCCAGTCTTCCTGCTTGGCGTCCGGGAAGTATTCCTTCAGCGCGTTGAAGCGGTCCTCATCCGACAGCATCAGCTGGCCGGCAAGGTATTCAACCAGTGGGTACTGTTCGATACCGACCTTGGTCATCGGCCACACGTTGTGGGTCGTGGTGCTGGTCAGCAGGTCGAAGTACGAACCGTTCTTCAGGAACTTGGTGGAGAACGTGGCGAATGGGCCAAACAGGATCACGCGCTTGCCGTCGAGCACGCGGGTGTCCAGGTGCGGAACCGACATCGGTGGCGCGCCAACCGAAGCCTTGCCGTACGCCTTGGCCAGGTGCATCTGGGCGACGGTCGGGTTTTCGGTTACCAGGAACGAACCGCCCACCGGGAAACCGGCGTATTCACGAGCTTCCGGAATGTCCGACATCTGCAGCAGGTGCAGCGCGCCGCCACCGGCACCGATGAACACGAACTTGGCGTCGGTCTCGGTTTCGGTACCGTCTTTCAGGTTCTTGTACGAAACGCGCCAGGAACCATCCTCGTTGCGAGTGATGTTTTCCACTTCGCTGGACAGCTTGAGCGAGAAGTTCGGCCTGGTTTGCAGGTGGGCAGCGAACTGGCGGGTGATTTCGCCGAAGTTCACGTCAGTACCCAGCGGGCTCCAGGTGGCCGCGACTTTTTGGCTCGGGTCACGCCCTTGCATCATCAGCGGAACCCACTTGCTGATCTGCGCAGGGTCTTCGGAATACTGCATGCCGGCGAACAGCGGGCTGGCCTGGAGAGCGTCGTAGCGCTTCTTCAGGAATGCGATGTTCTCGTCACCCCACAGGAAACTCATGTGCGGTGTGGAGTTGATGAACGAGCGCGGGTTCTTCAGCACGCCGTTCTTGACCTGCCAGGACCAGAACTGACGGGAAATCTGGAAGGCTTCGTTGATTTCGATAGCCTTGGAGATGTCGACCTTGCCGTTCTTGTCTTCCGGCGTGTAGTTCAACTCGGCCAGGGCGGAGTGCCCGGTACCGGCGTTGTTCCAGCCATTGGAGCTCTCTTCGGCAACACCGTCCAGGCGCTCGACCATTTCCATGGTCCAGCCCGGCTCCAGCTCATTGAGCCAGACGCCGAGGGTCGAACTCATGATGCCGCCGCCAATGAGCAAGACATCCACTTTTTTCGGCTCGGCGGCGTGCGTGGTCGCAAGACCCATCGCCATCGCCAGGCCCAGCAGCGCCGTATGTGTTTTCTTCAACATGTGTGTATCCCTAGGGTGGAACGCCATTCCGTCCCCCAATCCTGTTCGAGCAGGGTCCGCACCCATGCCGGCATGGCCAGCGGGCGGGGATCGATGGACTGGAGGAAGGACCTACAGGGGCCGAGCAATATCGGCCTCACATTTATGTCTCTCCGGCGCTGACTTCTTGTAGGTCTTGGCTTCAGCTGGGTGAGGGACACTGCAAAACGGTCTGGATCGGGCCTGCCAAGGCCGTGCCCGATTGTCGCAGCGGGGGAGTTTACAGAAGGAAATAAGCAGACCGAAGCGCATTTTTGCATTCGAGGTAAAAACGCCGACCAAATGACGGCGTTTTAATGGCTCGGTTGCGCGCAGTGGATACGCGCTTTGCCCCGAAATCAGAGGTACTTGAGGATCGCGATGTCGCGCCGACGTTGTTTCAACGCTGCGAACCAACGCGTTGGAAAAAACAGGACGACGCTCAACAACACGCTCCACAACCAGACCATCGGCAAGTGATCGAAGCCGAAATAAGCGCCCTGATTGGTGCCCCAGATAAACACTGCCACCAGATACATGGCCTTCAGCACGTACAGGTGCAGCAGGTAGAAGAACATCGGCGCGCCGCCATAAATGGCCAGAATCGCGATGCCGCCCTTCTCCTGGGCTTTTTCGAAAAGCGCCAGCAGGATCAGGCCCACCGCCAGCGTCGGCATCAGGAACATCAGTGACGGCGGGTACTTGGTCGCGCTCATGAAACTCATGACGGTGCGCAGTGCATCTCCGGTCTGGACCCAGGGTTTGTCACCGTAGACGTTGAGATAACGGATAAACATGAACGCCACCAGCAAGCCGATGCCGACCTTGAGCAGGCGCCGCACTCGCGTGGCCGCTTCGATGTCCTTGCCGAACCATGGCCCGATCGCCCAACCCAGCAGGATCACGCCGATCCATGGCAACACCGGGTAGGTGGTGCGTGCCCGGGTGAACTCGGTGATCTCGATGAACGACCGCTGATGAAGAATCGACCACGGCACAAAAAACGGCGAGTCCGGCCCCAGCACCACACCATCCAGCAGGTTATGCCCGGCAACGACGGCCACGCCCAGCACGATCAGCCAGCTGCGTTTGAAGTGCAGCAACGCCGCCAGGGCGATCATGCAGATGCCGATGCACCAGATGACCTGCAGCCACAGAGTCTTCGGCGGAAACTCGGCGTTCCAGGCGAAACAGACGAAGGTGAGCTCCAGGAATACCAGGAACAGACCACGCTTGAGCAGGAACACCGAAGTCTCGCTGGCGGTGTGTTTCTGGCTGTAGAGCCAGGCCGACAAACCGGTAAGGAAGATGAACACTGGCGCACAGAGCGTACTGAGCAAACGAGTGAAAAACAGGTCCGGGGTCACGCTCAATGCATCGATCGGGTCAGTGACCTGGCGGTGCAGCAGGAAGGTTTCGCGGACGTGGTCGACCAGCATCAGCAACATGACAAAACCCCGCAAGGCATCGATGGCGAGCAGGCGCGTCGCGGTTGTTGCGGTACTGGAAGCGAGGGTTGGAGCGATGACAGCGGACGGGCTTGTCGCGCTTGGGGATAGGCTCATGGCGGTACTCAGGAGTCGGGGCGTTGCAGGATCAGGAATGAGAATTCCTGCCAAAAGAAAGGCAATAACATAACACATACCACAAATAACCTGAACCCTGTGGGAGCGAGCCTGCTCGCGAAAGCGGCGTGTCAGCGAAATAAGTCCAGCTGATCCAACGGCTTCGCGAGCAGGCTCGCTCCCACAGGGTTTTGTGTGCGGACTGATTATCCCAACAACTGGCTCAACACCGCCCGCAACTTGCCCGGCTTGACCGGTTTGTTGAGCAGCGGCGCATTCAGCTTGCGCAAGGCACGGCGGCACTGGTCGCTGCGGTCGGCGGTGATGATCACAGCGGGGATCGTTTGCTGGAAATGTTCGCGCAGGTGCTTGACCACCTCGCAGCCGACCACCCCGTGGTCGAGGTGAAAATCCGCCAGGATCAGCTCCGGTGCGCGGCCTTGCAGCACATCGAAGGCGCCTGCTTCGTCGGTGGCGGTCAGGACTTCGCACCCCCACTGGCCGAGCAGTGCCGCCATGCTCTGCAAAATGCTCAGCTCATTGTCGATGACCAGTAACCGGCGCCCGGGCAACGGGTTTCCGGCGACGGCCTGAGCAGGCGCGTGGGTCAGGGGCAGTGGCTTTTCGGCAGACAATGGCACCTCGATGCTGAACACCGAGCCGCGTCCCGGTCGCGAACGCACCCGCACCCGGTAGCCGAGGATATGAGCGATACGCTCGACGATCGCCAGCCCCAGGCCGACGCCCTTGCGGTCCGCCGCGCGGCCGACATCCAGTTGGTTGAACTCGAGGAAAATCGATTCCAGGCAATCGCCGGCAATGCCCCTGCCTGTGTCCCAGACCTCCAGGCTCAAGCGCCCTCCCCGTCGCCGCGCCGCCAGGAGGATGCCGCCCTGGTCGGTGTAGCGACAGGCGTTGCTGAGCAGATTGCGCAGGATGCGGGTCATCAACCGCAGGTCGGTCAGCACCGCTTCATCGGCGAATCGCACGCGCAATTCCAGGCCCGCGGCGCCGGCCACCGATTGGAATTCCGACACCAGCAGCGCGAGCAGCTCATCCAGCCGATACGGCGCCGGGTCGGGTTTTACGGCGGCCTGGTCGAGCCGGGAAATATCCAGCAGGTCGGTGAGCAGGTCCTCGGCGCCTTCGAGCGCCTGGTGCGTGCGTTCCACCAGCAAATGCTCGGCTGCAGGCATCTGGCGTTCACGCAATGTAGCAATCAGCAACCGAGCGGCGTTGAGCGGTTGCAGCAGATCGTGGCTGGCGGCGGCCAGGTATTTGTCCTTGCTGCGGTTCGCGGCCTGGGCGGCGTCCCGGGCATCGCGCAGCTGTTGCTCGACCAACTCGCGCTGGGCGATCTGCTGTTGCAGGTTGTGGTTGGCCTCCAGCAACGCATCGGTGCGCTCCGCTACCCGTTGCTCCAGTTGGTCGTTGAGTTGCTGCAGATGCCGGCGGGCCTGTTCCAGTTCGGCGAGACGCGCCGCCAGCTCCGGGTAATGGCTCTTGCGCGTCGAATGATTGCCCAATCCCAGCAGCCCGGCGAGAGCCTTTTGCTGTTCGTCAGAGGGCTTCGCCATAGACGACCTCGACATCCCGCTGGCTCGACTCCCGTGGATTGGTAAGGATGCACGGGTCATGCATGGCGTGTTGCGACAGGAATGGAATGTCCGAGGTACTCACCCCATGCAAGCCGAGGGTTTCGTGGAAACCGATGGTGTGCTTGAGGGCAATCAGGTGTTCCACCAGCCGCGTGCGGATCTGTCGATGGTTGAGCCCGCGACAATCGATGCCCAGGGTTTCGGCAATCACCTTGAAACGCTCCGGCGCCGAGTTGTAGTTGAACGCCACCACATGCTCCACCAGCACCGCGTTGCACAAGCCATGGGGCAGGTCGAGGAAGCCACCGAGACTGTGGGACATGGCATGCACCGCGCCGAGGATCGCGTTGGAAAACGCCAGCCCGGCCTGCATGCTGCCGAGCATGATTTTCTCGCGCAGGGCGACGTCGGCCGGGTTGGCGATCATCTGCACCAGATGGGTGTTGATCAGGCGCATCGCCTCCAGCGCGTGAGGATCGGTCAACGGCCCGTGGCCGGTGGAGACGAACGCCTCGATGGCATGCACCAGCGCGTCGATACCGGTACAGGCCGAAAGGAACGGGTCCATGCTCAGGGTCGTCTCCGGATCGATCAACGACACATCCGGCACCGCCGCCTTGCTGACGATGGAAAACTTCATGCGCTCCTGCTGGTTGGAGATGATCACGAACTGCGACACATCGGCCGAGGTACCGGCCGTGGTCGGGATCAGGATCAGCGGCGGGCTGGGTACCTGCAGGGTGTCGACGCCTTCGAATTCGAGGATGCTGCGACCGTGGGCGACGACGATGCCGATCGCCTTGCCACAGTCCATCGGGCTGCCACCACCGACCGCGACGATCACGTCACAGTGGTTTTCACGGTACGTCTCGGCGCCCAGCATGACTTCCTCGACCCGTGGGTTGGGCGAAACGTCGCTGTAGATGCAGTAATCGATGCCCAGGGCTTGCAGGCTGGCTTCGACATCACCGACCCAACCGGCGGCGATGACCCCGGGGTCAGTGACCACCAGCACCTTGCGGGCGCCGAAGGTCTTGGCGTAGTTGCCGACATTGTGCCGGCAGCCGGCACCGAACATGATTTCAGGAGAAACGAACTTGCGCAGCGGGCTGAGGCTCATTTTTTCAGGGGGGCTCATCGGTAAGCCTGTTGTTATTGTCGTGGGATACCTTGAGCCTAAAGCATCGCGCCGTGAATGCAATCCGACCAATGGGTAGCCCGGCCCGAACGCGTCAGGCCGGGCCGGCACTCATCGGTTGGCGAAGTACATCGTCACTTCAAAGCCGATACGCAGGTCGGTGTACGCGGGTTTAGTCCACATGGGTCTTTCCTCTTCTTGTACCGGGCGATTCCGGCAGGTTCATTAATGCACGGGGCGGCCTGGGGCCGAATGCTACTTTCGAAGGAGTGCACGGGGTGCGTTGGTATTAGCAACAGCGATTACCGTGGCGAGGGAGCTTGCTCCCGCTGGGCTGCGCAGCAGCCCCAAAAATAGCCGCTACACAATCAATGCTTTGCCTTGAAGAAGGGGGCCGCTTCCGCGGCCCAGCGGGAGCAAGCTCCCTCGCCACAGGGCTCAGTTAATGGATGCGGCGAGGATCAGAAGAACCCCAACGGATTGACGTCATAGCTCACCAGCAGGTTCTTGGTCTGCTGATAATGGTCGAGCATCATCTTGTGCGTCTCACGCCCGACGCCGGACTTCTTGTAGCCACCAAACGCCGCATGCGCCGGGTACAGGTGGTAGCAGTTGGTCCAGACGCGTCCGGCCTTGATTGCCCGGCCCATGCGGTAGGCGCGGTTGATGTCGCGGGTCCAGAGGCCGGCGCCGAGACCGAACTCGGTGTCGTTGGCGATGGCCAGGGCTTCGGCTTCGTCCTTGAAGGTGGTCACGCCCACCACCGGCCCGAAGATTTCTTCCTGGAACACGCGCATCTTGTTGTGGCCCTTGAGCAGGGTCGGCTGGATGTAATAGCCGCTCGACAGGTCGCCTTCAAGGCGTTCCGCCGCGCCGCCGGTGAGCAATTCGGCACCCTCTTCCCGGGCGATGTCCAGGTACGAAAGGATCTTGTCGTACTGCTGTTCGGACGCCTGGGCGCCGACCATGGTTTCGGTGTCCAGCGGGTTGCCGCGCTTGATCTGCTGGATCTTCTTCAGCACCACTTGCATGAATTCGTCGTAGATCGACTCCTGGACCAGCGCCCGGGATGGGCAGGTGCAGACTTCACCCTGGTTGAAGAACGCCAGCACCAGGCCTTCGGCAGCTTTTTCGATGAACGCCGGTTCGGCCTGCATGATGTCTTCGAAGAAGATGTTCGGCGACTTGCCTCCCAGTTCCACGGTGGACGGGATGATGTTTTCGGCGGCGCATTTCATGATGTGCGAGCCGACCGGGGTGGAACCGGTGAAGGCGATCTTGGCGATGCGTTTGCTGGTGGCCAGGGCTTCACCGGCTTCGCGGCCGAAGCCATGGACGATGTTCAGGACGCCGGCTGGCAGCAGGTCGGCGATCAGCTCGGCGAACACGGTGATCGACAGCGGCGTCTGCTCCGCCGGCTTGAGCACGATGCAGTTGCCGGCCGCCAGGGCCGGGGCGAGTTTCCAGGCGGCCATCAACAACGGGAAGTTCCACGGAATGATCTGCCCGACCACGCCCAGCGGTTCATGGAAATGGTAGGCCGTGGTCAATTCGTTGATTTCGGCGGCCCCGCCCTCCTGGGCGCGGATGCAGCCAGCGAAATAACGGAAATGATCAGCCGCGAGCGGTACGTCGGCATTGAGGGTTTCGCGCACGGCCTTGCCGTTGTCCCAGGTCTCGCTCACGGCGAGGAGCTCCAGGTTCTGCTCGATACGGTCGGCGATTTTCAACAGCACCCGGGAGCGATCCTGGACCGAGGTTTTGCCCCAGGCGTCGGCAGCGGCATGGGCGGCGTCGAGGGCCTTGTCGATGTCGGCGGCGCTGGAGCGCGGAAACTCGCCGATGACTTCGCCGTTGACCGGCGACGTGTTGGTGAAGTACTCAGCGTGGACCGGCGGAACGAATTCGCCGCCGATGAAATTGCCATAGCGCGGCTTGAAGGAAACGACGGCGCCTGGGGTTCCGGGTTGTGCGTAAATCATGATGGGCCTCTGCCTGGTCGATGCCTGTCGCGGGACAGGCGATAGGCCGATGGTAGAGAGCCCCGCGCGATGGACGAATGCGTCATTGGCAGGGGGCGCTCTCGTTATTTGGTCGTAGGTCTGTGGGAGCGAGCCTGCTCGCGAAGGCGGCGGATCAGTCAACATCAATGCAGGATGTTCTGGCCCCTTCGCGAGCAGGCTCGCTCCCACAGGTTCTACATCTGCCAAAACTGCTTTAGCGCTTGGCCACCAGCTCTTTCGGCAACTTGAACGTCCAGAGCATGCCGCCCTGGTTGAAGTCCTTCACGCGCTTGGCCACTTCGCCGCCCCACAGCGGTACCGCGCCGCCCCAGCCGGAGACCACCGAGACGTACTGCTCGCCGTCCATCTCCCAGGTAATCGGCGAGCCGAGCACGCCGGAACCGGTCTGGAACTCCCAGACTTTTTCCCCGGTCTTCGCGTTGAAGGCTTGCAGGAAACCTTCAGGCGTACCGGTGAATACCAGGTTGCCCTTGGTGGTCAGCACCCCGCCCCACAGCGGCGCGAAGTTCTTGTGGCGCCAGACTTCCTTGCCGGTCTTCGGGTCGATGGCCCGCAGCACGCCGATGTAATCCTCGTTCAGTGGCTTGATGGTGAACCCGGCCCCGAGGAACGCCGCGCCTTTCTTGTAGGCGATGCCCTCGTTCCAGATGTCCATGCCCCACTCGTTGGACGGCACGTAGAACAGACCGGTGTCCTGGTTATAGGCCATCGGCATCCAGTTCTTCGCGCCGAGGAACGCCGGGGCGACGAACACCGAACTGCCCTTGGCTTCGCTGCCCGGTGCGCCCGGGCGGCTGGTGTCTACGTAGATCGGGCGCCCGTCCTTGTCCAGGCCGGAGGCCCAGGTGATCTTGTCGACGAACGGGAAACCACGGATGAACTTGCCATTGGTGCGGTCGAGCACGTAGAAGAAACCGTTACGATCGGCCGTCGCTGCCGCCTTGATGTCCTTGCCACCGTCCTTGTAGTTGAACGAGATCAGTTCATTGACGCCGTCGTAGTCCCAACCGTCGTGTGGCGTGCTCTGGAAGTGCCACTTGATGGTGCCGTCGTCCGGGTTCAGCGCCAGGCGCGACGAGGAATAGAGGTTGTCGCCAGGGCGCAGGTGGGAGTTCCACGGTGCCGGGTTGCCGGTACCGAACAATAGGAGGTTGGTTTCCGGATCGTAGTAACCGCCCAGCCAAGGCGCGGCACCGCCGGTTTTCCACAGATCGCCGGGCCAGGTCTTGCCGGCCTCGCCGCCGGAAATACCATTCTCCACGGCTTTGCCGTCCTTGTAGACGTAGCCCATGTGGCCTTCCACGGTCGGCCGCGTCCAGAGCAGTTCGCCGTTTTTCGGGTCGAAGGCGCTGATCTGCCCGACCACGCCAAACTCGCCGCCCGCCACGCCGGTGATGAGCTTGCCATTGACGACCATGGGCGCGGCGCTGATGGAATAACCTTCCTTGTGGTCAGCGACTTTTTTGCTCCACACCACCTTGCCGGTGTCCTTGTTCAAGGCCACCAGCTTGGCGTCCAGCGTGCCGAAGAACACCAGGTCGCCATACAGCGCCACGCCACGGTTGATCACGTCGCAGCAGGGACGGATGTCGTCGGGCAGGCGCGCATCGTATTGCCAGAGTTTCTTGCCGGTACGTGCGTCCACCGCGAACACCCGCGAATAGGAGCCGGTGAGGTACATCACCCCGTCCTTGATCATCGGCTGGGCCTGCTGGCCGCGCTGCTTTTCGCCGCCGAAGGAAAACGCCCAGACCGGCCGCAGGTCCTTGACGTTGTTCACATTAAGCGTGTCGAGCGGGCTATAACGTTGGCCCTGCACACCGAGGCCGTTGGTCACGACTTGCTGCGGATTTTTCGGGTCCTGGAGAATTTCCTGGTCGGTCACGGCGGCCAAGGCCGAGCCGGACAGCAGCATGGCACTGAGCAGCAGGCTCACGGCGAAGGATTGGCGACGTGCGGGATGAGTCATGACGGCTACCTCTGCGGTTATTGTTATACCCGGGAAATTTTCCCGGTCTGCCACAGATTCTTGGGCTCGGCGCCGTCGCCAACAATTGCCCGCAATGTTGAGTTTTCTAGTTCCTTGGTACATGTCCCCCGTGGCGAGGGAGCTTGCTCCCGCTGGGGCGCGCAGCGGCCCTAAGATAGCCGGTCAACATTGATAACCAGGGTGACAACAGAAGGGCTGCTGCGCAGCCCAGCGGGAGCAAGCTCCCTCGCCACGGGGATGAGTGATCAGTCAGGGTTTTGGGTGTCCACCCGCCTCATCCCCGCCCGCTCATAACGCGGGTAAAGATGGCTGACGCTGCGAATCAATTCATAACGGCTCAGGCTGATCGCGGCGAAGCGCTCGGGGATGGGGCTACGGATCATCTCGGCCATGTCGTCGCCCCGGGCCGCGCCGTCGCGCATCAGTTGGTCGAGCCAGCCAAGGTAATCTCGCATCTGCGCGAATGGCCGGGCATCCGCCGCCAGCGGACCATGTCCGGGCACGATCTGCTTCCATGGCAGGCCCTGCAAGGTGTCCAGGTCCTTGAGCCATACCTCCAGGCCGGGACTGTTCGGGGTGGTCAGCGCTCGCTCATAAAACACCAGGTCGCCGGCGAACAGCACACCCGTGGTTTCATCAAGGATCGCCAGGTCCGCCCCGGTATGCCCGGCCAGCGCCAGCAAGCGCAACGAATGCTCACCCACCCGCAGCGTGCCGGGGCTCAACGCCTGCGTCGGCAGCACCACCTCGGTGCCGCGCATCCAGTCGCCCACCAGCCGGTACATGTTTTCCGCCATCGCGTCGCCCTGCTGTCGCAGCAGATCGGTGGTGCCGGGCAGCGCCCCGATGGGCACATCGCTGAAGGCCTGGTTGCCCAATACATGGTCAGGGTGATGATGAGTCAGCAGCACCTGAGCCACCGGCTTGTCAGTCGTTGCGGCGATGGCCTGGCGCAGCGCCTCGCCGTAGCGCTTCGACGGTCCGGTGTCGATGACCACCACGCCGGCCTCGGTGACGATGAACGCGGTATTGACGATATTGCCGCCGTTGGCCTTGGCAAAATTATCCGTGCTGCCTTCCAGCAGCCACGTGCCCTCAGCGATCTGCCGTGGCTTGAGCGAATACTCGGTGGCGGACCAGGCCGGCAGGCACAGCCCAAGACAGATCAGCAACAACCAGCGCATGGCGTGCTCCTTGTGGTCAGGGAATGGCAGCTTCGAACTCGTTGCCGCTGGTGTCGCGCAGCAACAGGCGGGTCTGTCCCGGGCCCTGGATGTCGAAGCCCAGGGAGGGGTTTTCGCTGACCGCCGGAAACAGCTCCAGGCGCGCCAACAGCTTGCCGTCGGCATCCAGCAGCCGAGCCTGGTTGATGAAAAACTCCGGGATGCCGCTGACCAGGCCGTTGTCCATGGGGTGGGCAACCTGCAGACGCAGGCGACTCGAATCGCCCCGCGGGTAGCGACCGCCCAGCACTTCGCCCAAGTGCTCCTCCCAACCCGGTTGGGTGCGCACGACGCTGGGCGCGGTGCAGCCGCCACCCGCCGCGTCGATCAGCGTCGAACCGACGTGCCACAGCCCGTCGCGGGTCTGCACCGCCGCACGCAATGGAGTGGCTTGCTCGATGCGAATACGGATCGACAGCCAGGGCAGCACCCGTTCCGTGGGCTGGAAGTCGATAATCTTCGGCAGCGGGTTCAATTCGGCCCAGGCCAATATACGCACGACGTCGCCGGTAAAGGCGCGGGCATCGATTTCCAGCGGCACTTGGCGCGCGTCTTCGGCAAACGGTGGCGCCAGCAGCCGGACTCGCTCGTCGAACACGAACGGCGCGTCCGCCAGCAGTTGCTTGTGATAGAAAGCCCACATCACGGAAGGCACCGGGTCCTTTCCCGGCTCGATCGCGCTCGCCATCAACGGCAGGCAACACCACAGCAGGCCCCACGCTCGCCAGTTCATCGCTGCGCTCCTATTGATACATGTCCGGCACTTCGTAGCGCAGGCCATAGCGGGCATACACGGCCTTGAGGCTGCCGTCGCGGATCAACGCTTCCAAGGCTTCCTCCACCGCATAGGCCAGTTGCCGGTTGCTTTCGTGCACGGCCATGCCGATTTCCCAGCGCTGCTTGCCCATGTTCGGATAAGCGTTCTCCGCCAGGGCCAATTGCGGATCAGCCGTCCGGCGCACTTGCCAGTCGATTTCCCCGCGCATCGCCATGACGGCATCAACCTCCCCGGCCTGCATGGCGCCGAAGGCCTTGGCAACGCTGGGGTAATGGCGAGTCTTGGCGCTGAGCATGCCGTTGAACACGGACGTCAGGTAGAACGACGGCACGCTGTCGACTTCAACGCCAATCGGGTGTTGCTGGAACACCGCAACGCTGCCCACCGAGTCCAGTCGACGCCGGTCGTACGCCACTTGCCAGCATTCCTGCTGATACGGACCGAACATCACGACCTGGGCGTTCTCCAGCTCGCCAACGTCGTTGCGCCTTTGCACATAGTCATGGTCATAAGGCACTCGCATCATCAGATCGGCCAGTTGTCGATCGTGCAGTGGACTGCTGCGCCAGATGTAGTCGCGCAAGTCGTCGTCGAGCTTCTCGCCGGGCGGTGCCCAGAGCAATTTCAGCCGTACGCCCAGGGCCTTGGCCAGGGCCTGCGCCAGCTCCACGTCAACGCCCCGCGGCTGGCCTTGGTCTTCAAAGCTGTAGGGGGCAAAATCCTTGTAGACCGCGACCTTCAATTCACCGGCGGCAATCATCTGGTCATAGCTGCGCACCTGCGCCTGCACCGCCTGGCCACACAGCAGCAGGCTGCACATCACCCACGCGAACAGGCGCATGACAATCACTCCTCGACGTGCACGCTGTCCAGGTAGGTACGCACCGCCCACAGCGCTTCCTGGCTCAGGTAATCGGCCATTTTTGGCATATACACCCGGCCATCGCGCACCGCGCCATGGCGCACGCGTTCGACAAACCATTCATCGCCAGCCTCGGCGGCGTCGAGCATGCGCAAGTCCGGGGCGATACCGCCGGACTTGGCCTCAAGGCCATGGCAGGCCGCGCAGTTCTGGTTGTAGGCCGAGGCGCCGATCTCCACGGCTTTTTCGCGTTCGGGAGAATTGCGATACGGGTTCTGTGCCGCCCAGCCGTCGGCATCCAACGGCAGGTTGGTGTCCTTGATCGGCGTCAGCCCTTGGGTTTCCACTGCCTGGGGCACTACGTTGCCATGGGCCCATGCCGAGCCTGCGCCAGTCAGCCCTATCAGCAATGCGCTAGCGATGATGGCGTTGCGTTTTGTTGTCATTGTTATGCCCTCGAAATTGCACGCAAGACCTCTTCACAGAGGCCGTGCCGTCATCTTAGGAAGCGCCCGCCGCCGGCCGAATGCTGCTTTGGTGGCCGGGGTCTAGTTCCTTGGTAGCGGGCCATACGACGCAAGTCGCAAAGACAGGCGTTTTGGGAAGTCTTCCCGGCAAGGGCGGGACTTTTTCCGTATCCGACACGGGTGCAGGCACCTGACCCTAGTCAGGCCAAAACCTCACTGGGAAATCCCACCATGACAATAAAAACGCTACCTGCCCTCTCCTCCCTGAGCGTTGCCTTGCTGCTCGCCGGCGGCCTGTCCCTGGGGCCGCAGGCGCACGCCGCCGTGACCTGGGAAGACATTGCCAACGATCACCTGACGACGAAGGACGTGCTGCAATACGGCATGGGCACCAACGCCCAGCGCTGGAGTCCGCTGGCCCAGGTCAACGACAAGAACGTGTTCAAGCTCACCCCGGCCTGGTCCTACTCGTTCGGCGACGAAAAACAGCGCGGCCAGGAATCCCAGGCGATCGTCAGCGACGGCGTGGTGTATGTCACCGGATCCTATTCCCGGGTGTTCGCCCTCGACGCCCGGACCGGCAAACGTCTGTGGACCTACAACCACCGCCTGCCAGACAACATCCGGCCGTGCTGCGATGTGGTGAACCGTGGCGCGGCCATTTATGGCGACAAGATCTACTTCGGGACTCTGGACGCACGGGTGGTTGCCCTGGACAAGAACACCGGCAAGGTGGTCTGGAACAAGAAATTCGGCGACCACGCCGGCGGCTACACCATGACCGGCGCCCCAGTGCTGATCAAGGACAAGACCAGCGGCAAGGTCCTGCTGATCCACGGCAGCTCCGGCGACGAGTTCGGTGTCGTCGGGCAATTGTTCGCCCGCGACCCGGACACCGGTGAAGAGGTCTGGATGCGGCCGTTTGTCGAAGGCCACATGGGCCGCCTCAACGGCAAGGACAGCACGCCGACCGGCGACGTCAAGGCGCCCTCCTGGCCTGACGACAAAACCACCGAGACCGGTAAGGTCGAGGCCTGGAGCCACGGTGGCGGCGCGCCTTGGCAGAGCGCCAGTTTCGACCCCGAGACCAATACCGTCATCGTCGGCGCGGGCAACCCCGGCCCGTGGAACACCTGGGCGCGCACCGCCAAGGACGGCAACCCGCATGACTACGACAGCCTCTACACCTCGGGCCAGGTGGGAGTCGATCCAAGCACTGGCGAAGTGAAGTGGTTCTACCAGCACACGCCCAATGACGCCTGGGATTTCTCCGGCAACAACGAGCTGGTGCTGTTCGACTACAAGGACAAGGACGGCAAACAGGTGAAGGCCACCGCCCACGCCGACCGCAACGGTTTTTTCTACGTGGTGGATCGCAACAACGGCAAGCTGCAGAACGCGTTCCCCTTCGTCGACAACATCACCTGGGCCAGCCACATCGACCTGAAGACGGGGCGTCCCGTGGAGAACCCCGGCCAGCGTCCGGCCAAGCCGTTGCCAGGCGAAACCAAGGGTAAACCGGTGGAGGTTTCGCCGCCGTTCCTCGGCGGCAAGAACTGGAACCCCATGGCGTACAGCCAGGACACCGGGCTGTTCTATGTGCCCGGCAACCAGTGGAAGGAGGAGTACTGGACCGAGGAGGTCAGCTACAAAAAAGGCTCGGCCTACCTGGGCATGGGTTTTCGCATCAAGCGCATGTACGACGATCACGTCGGCAGCCTGCGGGCGATGAACCCCACCACCGGCAAGGTGGTGTGGGAGCACAAGGAGCCGCTGCCGTTGTGGGCCGGTGTGCTGGCAACCAAGGGCAACCTGGTGTTCACCGGCACCGGTGACGGCTTCTTCAAGGCCTTCGACGCGAAAACCGGCAAGGAGCTGTGGAAGTTCCAGACCGGCAGCGGCATCGTCTCCCCGCCCATCACCTGGGAACAGGACGGCGAGCAGTACATCGGTGTGACCGTCGGTTATGGCGGCGCCGTGCCGTTGTGGGGCGGCGACATGGCCGAACTGACCAAACCGGTGGCCCAGGGCGGGTCGTTCTGGGTGTTCAAGATTCCGAGTTGGGATAAAGCGACGGCGCAGAAATAATCCTGAGCCAATTGGGATCTGACCTACATCACAATACCTGTGGGAGCGAGCCTGCTCGCGAAAGCCCAGTGCCAGTCAATATCAATACAGGCTGAACCACCGCTTTCGCGAGCAGGCTCGCTCCCACAGTTGACCGAGTTCCTGACATGAAATGCTTGCCGCTTCTATTTCTGTTCGTTGGCGCCATTGCCCATGCCGACGAACCCGACACCCCTCTGACCATCAACGGCTGCCTCATCGCCGAATCCAGTCAATGCCCTGGCGCTAACCTGCGGGGCGCCAACCTGGCGAGCCAGGACCTGCGCAAGATGAATCTCGCCGGTGCCGACTTGCGCGATGCCGACCTGCGTCATGCGCGGCTGGACCTGGCCAACCTTGAAAAGGCGCAGCTCCAGGGCGCCAACCTGAACCGTGCCAGCCTGCAACAGAGCAACCTGCGCCTGGCGAATTTCAGCGGCGCCACGCTCAAGGCAATCCAGGGCTGGGGGCTGTTCGCCCAGGGCGCACAGTTCCAGCGGGCCGACCTGAGCGGTGCCTACCTACAGTTCGCCCGTTTGTCCGGGGCTCGCCTGCACGAGGCCAACCTGCAAGCCGCCGACCTGGAGATGGCCTGGCTGAGCAAGGCCGACCTCAAGGGCGCCGACCTGCGCGATGCCAACCTGCAAGAGGTCAAGCTCGCTGAAAGCAACCTGGAACAGGCCAACCTGAATGGCTCGCGCCAGCATTACGGGAATTTCCAGGATGCGAATATGCAGGACTGCATCGGTTGCCCCACAAGTTGGGATCACTGAGACCGTGGCGAGGGAGCTTGCTCCCGCTGGGGTGCGAAGCGCCCCCAAAACCAGACACCTCGGAATGTCAGGTTCATTGAATCGAGCTTGTTGGGGCTGCTTCGCTGCCCAGCGGGAGCAAGCTCCCTCGCCACGGATCAGCATTTCACCCAGCCACGCGCACCACGCCCATATCGATTCCCAGGTGGACCAGTTCGGCATGGGAGCTGACCTGCAGCTTGCTCTTGGGCAGCGTCAGATGGTTGGACACGGTCTTGGCGCTGATGCACAGCTGTTCGGCGATGGTCCGCGCCGGGGTGCCCCTGGCGAGCATGACGAAGATCTCCAGTTCGCGTTGGGTCATCGATTGCAGGCGCGGGTCCGCATCGGGCCGGGTGCTGGCGCAGGCCAGTTGGGTCGCCAGCGCCTGCTCGATATAGGCATGGCCGGCCAGCACCCGGCGCACCGCCTCCAGCAATATTTGCGGTGCCGAATTTTTGGTCAGGTAACCCGCTGCGCCGGCGTCCAGCGCCTGGCGCACCAATGGCAGTTCGTCGTGCATGCTGAAAAACAGCACGCGCAGTTGCGGCAAGCGTTGACGCAGGCGGCGGGTGGTTTCCAAGCCGCTGATGCCCGGCAGGCCGAAGTCCATGATCACCAGGTTCGGCACCTGTTCCTGCACCTGGCTCAACGCTTCTTCGCCCGAGGCCGCTTCGCGCACCAGCAGTTCCGGCATCAACGCTCGCAACAGGCTGGCATAACCTTGCCGAACCACAGCGTGATCGTCCACCAACAAGATGTTCATGAAGCCTCCAGGGGAATGTTCAAGGCCAGCGCCCACCCGGCGCCGGGCTGGCTGATGATGCGCAGCTCACCACCAAGG
Organism: Pseudomonas sp. R1-15; assembly: GCF_051132085.1. Lineage (NCBI taxonomy): Bacteria > Pseudomonadati > Pseudomonadota > Gammaproteobacteria > Pseudomonadales > Pseudomonadaceae > Pseudomonas > Pseudomonas sp. R1-15. The sequence continues at coordinate 3,189,522 of NZ_CP071660.1, forward strand.
CTGCGGGCCCGTTCGGCCATCGAATGCAGGCCGACACCCGCCCGGGCCGGTTGCTGCGCGCCACGTCCGTTATCGCGCACCAGCAGGCGCAGGCGGCCGCTGCGGTGCTGCAAGCGAATCCGTACCTGATTGGCGTTGGCGTGCCGGGCGATGTTGGTCAGTGCTTCCTGCAACAGGCGATAAAGGTGGGCCTTGTCAGGCCCGGTTATCGACGGCGACGCTCCATCGACTCGCAACTGACAGGCGATCCCGTGTCTGTCCTGCCACTGCCTCGCGAGCAGCCCGATGGCCTCGCACAATGGCAGGTGCTGCAACACCACCGGATACAAGTCGTGGACCAACGCGCGAAAGCCTTTTTGCAGGTGATCGCAGTGTTCTTCCAGTTCGTTTGCCGTCTGCTCCAAGGCTGGCGGCTGATGGATGACCAGGCGCAGCAGACAGGCCCGTGCGCGAATACCGGCCACGTATTGGCCAAGGTCATCGTGCAGCGTCTGCGCCAGGCGCGTGCGCTCCTGCTCCTGCACTGCCAGCAGTGCCCGGGTCAGCCGGGCGTTGTCCGCGCGGGTCTGGGCCAGGGCGGCGGTCATCCGATTGAAATTCTCTGCCAACTGCTGGGCTTCCGAAACGCCTTCGGTGCGCAGGCTGACCTGCAAGTCCCCGGCGGACACCTGGCGCATCGCGTGGAGCAATTCATCCAGCAAACGCACGCCCCGGCGCACCGCCCAGCGAATCACCAGCAAACTGACGAAGAGTGCCATCAGGCAGACGCCAAACAGTTGCGCCAGGGAATCGAGAATCTCGTCAATTTCATCCCGTGGATCAACAGCGATCCAGGCCCGACGTCCATCCTGCAGGACCACCATCTGCGCAGCCGGGCCGTCGGCCAACAGTTGGCGACCCAGCCAGGCCTGCAACCCGGGATCGTTCGCCGGGGCGTTCTCCCCAGGCGCCAGCCAATGCACCCGCACGTGACGCAGGCTGCCGGTGAGCCGCGATTGAAGACTGGTCGGATCACGCTCGGCGGTTTCGCGCAGGTAATGCACCACCGACTCGGCCGATTGCAGTTCGCGCTGCACATCGGCGGTGGCCTGGTGCAGCAGCAGCGTTGCGCAGGCCACGGCGACCAGGGCAAAGAACACCGTGACCCAGAGGTTGATTCGCCAGAGGGCGGACATGGCTAGCGCCCCGATCCTTTGTCTACACCGGCCCCGTGTGGAACACCGGCCTCCTGTAGGACACCGGCCCCCTGTGGGAGCGAGCCTGCTCGCGAAAGCGGTCGCCCAGGCGACGTCATGGGTGGCTGGGCCGCCGTATTCGCGAGCAGGCTCGCTCCCACCGGTAAAGATGGGGGGCGACTAACCCCGATCAGGCTCAGGATCAGCAACAACGGCAACAGCAGCGTCTTGAGTATCCGCACAATCCGTCCGCTCCCTGATGAATGACGTTATCGCCATCCTAAAACCCCGACGCCCGCGCCGAGCTACTACCTTGGTACTGCCCCGGCGGTACTTTCTGCATATTTCCCCGCGCTCGTGGCCTTCCTATGCTGGCGCTACCTGCAATGGAGGATGTCATGCGCCGGCTCGCACGTTTTGCCCTGGTTTATCTGCTGGCTACGACCACCGCTCAGGCCGGCGATGCCGTGGCGTTGCAAGTGCGCATCGGCTACCTGGGTTATCGCCCCGATCCCGGCCCGCTGCTGTCCAATGTGATTGCCGAACCCACCGATGCCGGGCTGCGCGGCGCCGAGCTGGCGATTGTCGACAGCAACAGCACCGGACGTTTTCTCAAGCACGACTACCGCCTCGAAAGCGCCAGCGTAGACAGCCCCGAAGCGCTGCTCCAGGCCGCCCGCGCCCAGCACGATCGGGGCCTGCGGCTGTTCGTGGTGAATGCACCCGCTACCAGCCTGCGCCAGCTCAGCGCCGCCCTGCCCGACAGCCTCCTGTTCAACGCCGGCAGCCCCGACGACAGCCTGCGCACCAGCGACTGCCTGGGCAACGTGCTGCACACCCTGCCTGATCGGGCGACACTCGCCGATGCGCTGATCCAGTTCAGCGTTGTGCGCAAATGGCAGCGCGCCTTGCTGATCGTCGGCCAGACACCCGCGGACCAGGCCTACGCCGCCGCACTGCGCCGGGCCATGAAGCGTTTCGGCATGAAGATCGTCGCCGAGAAACCCTGGCAGTTCGACAACGACCAGCGCCGCAGTGCCCAGGCCGACATGCCGTTGTTCACCCAGACCGCCGAATACGACGTGGTGCTGGTGGCCGACGAGCGCGGCGATTTTGGCGAGTACGTGCCCTACCAGACGTGGTACCCGCGCCCCGTAGCCGGCACCCAGGGATTGACCCCGACCGGCTGGCACAAGACCGTCGAGACCTACGGTGCGGCGCAGTTGCAAAAACGCTTCGAAGCCTTGGCCGGGCGCTGGATGAACGACCGCGACTTCGCCGCCTGGATCGCCGTGCGCAGCATCGCCGCCGCCGTCGGCAAACTGCGTCAGGATGACCCGTTCGCCATCCGCCAACTGGCCCTCGGCGACCAACTGCCGCTCGACGGTTTCAAGGGCCGCAAGCTCAGCTATCGCCCCTGGAACGGCCAATTGCGTCAACCGATTGCGCTGGTCCAGCCACGCGCCCTGGTCAGTACCTCGCCCCAGGACGGGTTCCTGCACCCCAGTAACGAAATGGACAGCTTGGGCTACGACCGGCCCGAAGTCAGCTGCCGCTACCCCTGATCAATAACAACAACAAGGAAAACGCCATGCGCCGCTCCCTGCTTTGCCAGATCCTCGCCTTCGGCGCTGCGTTGATCGCGGCGGGCCCTGCCGTCGCCGCCATCGCCTGGGTCTCCAACGAGAAAGACAACAGCCTGAGCCTGATCGATATGCAGAGCCTGGAAGTCGTCGACACCCTGCCGGTGGGCCAGCGCCCTCGGGGTCTGCTGCTGTCCCATGACAATCGCCTGCTGTACATCTGCGCCAGCGATTCGGATCGCGTCCAGGTGATGGACGTTGCCACCCGCAAGATCATCAAGGAGTTGCCCTCCGGCAAGGACCCCGAACAGTTCGCCCTGCACCCCAACGATCGCTGGCTCTATGTCTCCAACGAAGACGATGCCCTGGTCACGGTGATCGACACCGAAACCTCCGAAGTACTCGGCCAGATCGCTGTGGGCGTCGAGCCCGAAGGCATGGCCGTCAGTCCCGATGGCAAGTGGGCGGTCAATACCAGCGAGACCACCAACATGCTGCACTGGATCGACACCAGCACCCAGACATTGGCCGACAACACCCTGGTGGACCAGCGGCCGCGCTTCGTCGAATTCAACCGCGACGGTACGCAGCTCTGGGCCTCGGCCGAGATCGGCGGCACCTTGAGCATTCTCGACGTCGCCACCCGCCAGGTACTCAAGACCCTGACCTTCCAGATCAAGGGCGTGCACCCGGACAAGGTCCAACCGGTGGGCATCAAGCTCAGCGCCGACGGCAAGCTGGCATTCGTCGCCCTAGGCCCGGCCAACCATGTCGCGGTGATCGACGCGCAAACCTTCGAAGTGCTGGATTACCTGCTGGTGGGTCGACGGGTCTGGCAGTTGGCATTCACCCCGGACCAGAGGCAACTGCTGGCAACCAATGGCGTCAGCGGCGATGTCTCGGTGATCGACGTGCAGAGCCGCAAAGTGTTCAAGTCAGTGAAAGTCGGACGTTATCCGTGGGGCGTGGTGGTCACGCCATGAACGCCCTGGAGGTCAGCGACCTGAGCTTTGCCTACGGCGCGCGCGAAGCCCTGCGCCAGATCAGCTTCAGCCTGCCCGCCGGACGCTTCGCCGCGCTGCTCGGGCCCAACGGTGCCGGCAAGTCGACGCTGATTGCCTTGCTGACGCGCCTGTACGACGTGCAACGCGGCGAGATCCGGGTCGGCGGCCACTCGTTGCAGGGCGCGCCACGCCAGGCCTTGCGCCAGTTGGGGGTGGTGTTCCAGCAAAGCACCCTGGACCTGGACCTGAGCGTCGAACAGAACCTGCGTTATCACCTCGCGCTGCACGGCTTTGCCCGGCGCCAGGCTGACGTCCGGATTGAGCTCGAACTGGCTCGCCAGCACCTGACCGAACGGCGTCACGAGCGGGTGCGCAACCTCAACGGCGGGCATCGGCGCCGGGTGGAAATTGCCCGCGCGCTGCTGCATGAGCCGCGCCTGTTATTGCTCGATGAGCCGAGTGTCGGCCTCGATCCGGCCAGCCGTCAGGCCCTTGGAGAGCATATCCGCCAACTGTGCCGCGAACAGGGCATCAGCGTGCTCTGGACCACGCACCTGCTGGACGAAGTGCAGCCTCGCGATGACTTGCTGATCGTGCATCAGGGGCGGCTGGTCGCCAGCGGTCGCGCCGAGGCGGTGAGCCTGGAACATGGCGGCAGCCTCGGCTCGGCCTTCGATCGATTGACCACCCCGGGAGTGGCCGCATGAATGCGTATTGGCAATGTTTCAGTGGCATCGTGATGCGCGAATGGCTGCGCTTCGTGTTGCAACGCACGCGGTTGCTCAGTGCCCTGGTACGGCCGTTGTTATGGCTGCTGGTGTTCGCCGCCGGCTTCCGGGCCGCCCTGGGCATTGCGATCATCGCGCCCTACGACACCTACATTCCTTATGAGGTGTACATCGTGCCGGGGCTGGCCTGCATGATCCTGCTGTTCAACGGCATGCAGGGCTCACTGTCGATGGTCTATGACCGGGAAATGGGCAGCATGCGCGTACTGCTCACCAGCCCCCTGCCCCGGGCCTTCCTGTTGGCGAGCAAGTTGCTCGCGACTTCGCTGATCTCGCTGATGCAGGTCTATGCCTTTCTCGCCATCGCCTGGTTGTATGGCGTCCAGCCTCCAGCCACGGGCTTGCTGCTGGCGCTTCCGACGTTGCTGCTGGTGGCCTTGATGCTCAGTGCCCTCGGCTTGTTGCTGTCCAATGCGATCCGCCAGTTGGAGAACTTCGCCGGGGTGATGAACTTCGTCATCTTCCCGATGTTTTTCCTGTCTTCGGCGCTGTACCCGCTGTGGAAAATGCTCGAGGCCAGTCCGTGGTTGTACTGGCTGTGCGCGGTGAACCCGTTCACCCACGGCGTGGAGCTGGTGCGCTTCGCCCTGTATGGGCAATTCAACCTGCTGGCAATGTCGGTGTGCGTGGGTCTGAGCCTGGTGTTGGCGTTGCTGGCGGTGTGGACGTTCAATCCGCAGCATGCGGCGTTGCGCAAGGCGAATTAAAGCTACCTGGCAAATATCCCTGTGGGAGCGAGCCTGCTCGCGAAGGCGGTGGATCAGATACATCAATGGCGGCTGGATGACCGCTTTCGCGAGCAGGCTCGCTCCCACAAGGGATTGGTGTGTACGTCCATAATTGGGAAATTACTACTTTAGTACCGGTTCTCCTGTCTATGGTCGCATTCACAAGACCTCGACCGTGGCATGTAATGGGCGCATAACAAGAAGGATAAAACCTATGCCTCGTTTGCTCGCGATCGTCTTGCTGGGCCTGTCGCTGAATGTCGCGCAGGCCGACACCTCGCTGTTTTCCCCGCAGGGCTTTCGCATCACTCAATACCGCAGCCCGACGCCCGCCTCCGCAGACAGCGCGCAAACCGTCGACACCGAAGCCTTGCAGCGCCTGCTAAAGCAAACGCCCGCGCCAGTGCTGATCGACGTCTACCGCCGGCCCTGGGTCCAGGGCCGGTTCATCGACACCGAACCCCATGCCAACCTGCCCGGCAGCTTGTGGCTGGCCAACACCGGCGACGGCGAACTGGACGCGACCTGGCAGGACTACTTCACGTTTTACCTGCGCAAAGCCACCGCCGGCCAGGCCGATCAACCGCTGGTCTTTTACTGCCGCTCCGATTGCTGGTTGAGCTGGAACGCGGTAAAACGCGCCGCCGCCTTGGGCTATAAACATCTGTATTGGTACCGCGACGGCCTGGATGCCTGGGAGGCGGCCAACCTGCCCCTGCAAGCGGCCCGCCCCGAACCCTTGCCCTGAATGGCCGAGAGCCATGCAACTGCCCCAACACGACAATAACGAGGTGAATGGCCATGTATAAAATCCTGATAGCCGACGATCACCCACTGTTTCGCGAAGCCATCCACAACGTCATCAGCGACGGTTTCGCCGGGAGCGAGGTGATGGAAACCGCTGACCTGGACAGCGCCCTGGCGCTGACTCGCGAACACGATGACCTCGACCTGATCCTGCTCGACCTGAACATGCCCGGCATGCACGGCCTCAATGGCCTGATCAACTTGCGCAACGAGGCACCGACCATCCCGGTGGTGATCGTGTCCGCCGAGCAGGACAAGCAGATCGTCCTGCAGGCCATCACCTATGGCGCGGTGGGTTTCATCACCAAGTCGTCGCCGCGCGCGCAGATGACCGACGCCATCGAGCAGATCCTCAACGGCAACGTGTACCTGCCGCCAGACATCATCCGCACCCAGAAGAGCCCGACGGGCCGGCGCCTGAACGAGACCCCGGCGTTCCCGCCGGAACTGCTCCAGGCCCTGACCCGCAAGCAACTGCTGGTGCTCGAACGCATGACCAAAGGCGAGTCGAACAAGCAGATCGCCTACACGCTGGACATCGCCGAAACCACGGTCAAGGCCCACGTCTCGGCGATCCTGCGCAAGCTCAACGTGCATAACCGGGTGCAGGCGATTCTCAGTGCGGGGGATATCGATTTCGGGGCTTACCTGCGGCGTTGAACCGCGGCCTGGAGAAGATCGCCCGTGGCGAGGGAGCTTGCTCCCGCTGGGCTGCGCAGCTGCCCCAAACCCAGGCAACGCGGTGTGTCAGTCTGGTTGAGTTGAATGGATGGGGGCTGCTGCGCAGCCCAGCGGGAGCAAGCTCCCTCGCCACAAAAAGCGGTTCTTCTCAACGGCTGGTTGCCTGGCCCAACAAATGACTCATCGCAATCTTCAGCTTCATCGGCCGCACCGGCTTGTGCATCAGCGTGTGCCCGCGCTCGCGGATCTGCTGCTTGAGTTCGTTGCTGTAGTTGGCCGTGATCATCATGGCCGGGATCGGTGAGGTGCGGCAGGCGTTGATCCCGGCCACCGCGTCCATGCCATTCTGATCGTGGTCCAGGTGATAGTCGGCAATCAGCAAATCCGCCTCGGCGCGGTAATCGTCCACTTGGCGTGCCAGGTCCTGTTCCGACAGTGCAGTCACCACGCGGCAGCCCCAACCTTCGAGCAAGGTGCGCATGCCGGCACAGATCGCCGCGTCGTTGTCCAGCACCCAGACCCGCGCGCCACGCAGGCGTTCGAGCATCGGCTCGCTCATATCCAGGCACGCCAGCGGCTTGGGTGCGGTAGCGCTGAGCGGCACCTCGATGGCGAACACCGAGCCCTGGCCCGGCCAGGAGCGGACCTGGATCGGATGCCCGAGAATCCCGGCGATCTTCTCGACGATCGCCAATCCCAGGCCGAGTCCGCGGTCCTGGTCCGGGCGCTGGACGTCACCACGCTTGAATTCCTGGAAGATTTCCTCCAGCCGATCCTGGGCAATGCCGATGCCGGAATCCCAGACTTCGATCGAGACACGGTTACCGTGACGCCGGCAACCCAGGACCACCCGCCCGCTGGGGGTGTAGCGAATGGCGTTGCTCAACAGGTTGCGCAGGATCCGCGCCAGCAACTGAATGTCGCTGCGCACCAGCACCGAACAAGGCACGAAGCGCAACGCCAGGCCCTCGCTACGGGCGACCTGAAGGTATTCGGCGGCCAGGGTGTCGAGCAGCTCACTGAGGGCGAACGGCGCCACGTCGGCCTTGATCACCCCGGCATCCAGCTTGGAAATATCGACCAGGGTGCCCAACAGGTTTTCCACGTCCTGCAGCGAATTGCTGACGTTGCGCACCAGTTGGGCGTTCGCCACCGGTTCGCGGCGTTCGAGCAAGGCGCTGGTAAACAGCCGCGCCGCGTTCAACGGTTGCAGCAGGTCATGGCTGACCGCCGCGAGGAATTTGGTTTTCGACAGGTTGGCCCGCTCGGCCTCGCGCTTGGCTTCGCGCAGGCGCAGCTCGACCCGGCTGCGCTCGTCGATCTCGCGTAGCAGCTGGTCGTTGAGCGTGGTCAGCTCGACCGTGCGCTCCTGCACGCGCTGCTCCAGGTTCTGGTAGGCCTGATGCAGGGCCTCGGCGGTGCGGCGACGTTCGGTGATGTCGCGGATCAGCACGAAGATGCCCACCACCTCGCCATTGGCCAGCCGATTGGGCACGTAGGAGCGCAGCATGTAGCGCTCCTGGTTGTTGATGTTGGTCTCGGCGAATTCAAAGGTCACGCTCTCCCCGGCCAACGCTCGGGCCACGTAGGCTTCCAGGCGCTGGTAATGCTGCTCGCTGTGGGCTTCGCGCAGGCTTTGGCCGAGCATCACGCCCCGCGGCCAGCAATACCACTGCTCATAGACCTTGTTGGTGAATTCGTAGACCAGGTCGGCGTTGAGGTAGGCGATCAGTGCCGGTACGTGATCTGTGATCAAGCGGATCCAGCGCTCGCTTTCGCTCAGTGCCTCGGCATGCTGGTAGCGCTCGGTAATGTCAGTGAAGGTATTGACGTAGCCGCCGGTCGGCAGCGGATGAGTCCGGATCTCCAGGACCCGGCCATCGGACAGGCGCTGTTCGCACTCCTGGATCGACCGCCCATTGCCGTCGCGACTGGCCGGCGTCAGCAGTTGCAGCTCACTGTCGGCGATCACCTCGTTGAATGGCCGATGAGCCGCCACCGGCGCCAGGCCGCTGAGTTCCAGGAAGCGCCGGTTCCACAATTCCAATATGCCCTGGGAATTGACCATCGCTACGCCCTGGGACAGGTTGTCCACCGCGCGCTGCAGCAAGTGGGATTTCTGCGCGATGGCTTGCTCACGGCGTACGGTTTCGCTGAGTTTGACGTCAGTGATATCGGTAAACAGGAACACCCGCCCGCCTTCCTGGGTCGGCCGTTCGCTGACCTGCAGCCAGCGACCGTTCTGCAATCGGTACAGCACCGGCTCATCGGGCTGGCCGCGGGTTTCTTCGCTGAACAGGCCATTGGCGGTCATCAGGCGCTTGACCTCGCCAAGGCGCATCCCCGCGATGATCCGCACCCGGCTGTGGGCCCAGAACGCCTTGAAACGGCTGTTGAAGAGGACAATGCGTTGCTGTTCGTCGAACAGCACGAACGCATCGGAAATGCTCTCGATCGCATCGATCAGATGGCGATGGGCGGTTTCCGCCCGCAGCCGGGCTTCGCCCAGCAGATGGTTGCCGGCCTTGAGCTCGGCCATCGCCTGGTTCAAGGCGTCGGTGCGCTCGCGGACCTGTTCGGCCAGCACCACCGAATGCTGGAACGCTGCGTACGGGTCGCTGCCACGGGTCACGCCGGATTCGACCCGCTCGATCAGCGCCGCGTTGATGCGCCGCAGCTTATGGTTGTCGTGTTGCAGGGCGGCGATCTGTGCCTGCAGTTCAGCGATGACCGGGGACGCGATGACGGGCAATGGCAACTCCGGTGAAGGTCTGGTTGATGTGCATGCCATTGAACTGTTCTCCATAGGTGTTGAACCCCATCACCCGTTGTTCGCGCAGGAACTGGCCGATCTGCTCCAGGCCAGCGCTGTCTTCCAGCTCAAGGCGCCTGAGGAAGCAGTCGCAGCCGATGGTCAACAACAGGTCCCCCAGGCGCTCCTGCAAGCCGTCAAACAGCGCTTGCAGGTTATGCAGCAGAGGCCCCGGGCGCATGGCCGTGAGCACGATGCCGTTCTCTACGGCGCAATAAAAACTCAGGCTCAGGTCCGAGTGGACTTGCTGGATCGCCCGCACGTAGTACTGATCGTTGATGCGCACGGCCAGTGGATGGGCGGCAAAGATCCGGTAATCCAGCACGCTGACCGGCACACCGATATGCCGGGCGTATTCTTCGGCGGCGGGTTCGGCATTGAGCTCGTAGACCCGCCGCGAGGCGCTGTCGGCGCCGGTCACCACCAGCTTCTCCTGGCGAGGCAGGATGTGATGGGTGGTGAACACCTCGAACTCCAGCCAGGTATTGATCAGCACCACCACGGCGGCGCCGCTGTGGAACTGGCCTTCAAAGTAGACGTGGGTGTGGGTCAGGTAATTGTCATCGCCGGCCGAGCCACCGAAATGCGGGATGTCGCCCAAGGCTGCGCTCAACGCGGCCAGTACCATTTCCTCGCGACTGGACAGGCCGTCGAGCAAGGTCAAGGCAAAACTGTGGCCCTTGATCGGCGCCAGGACGTTGCTGCGACAGCCACCGGCCAGTCGCTCGACCATCTGCTGGGCGTCGATCAGGCTGAAGTGCTCCATCTCGCCGATCAGCTCGGCGGCAATGGAAAAATGCCGATGATCGAACCCCACCGCCGTCACGCAGTTACGACCGTAGCCCTGCGGGGTAATTTCCCCGGCGCTGGTGCAACCGACCAGGCGAATCCCGCCGAAACTGCGTGACAGCGCCTGGCCCAGGGCCGGCAAGTTGTATTCGGCGGAACAGAAAAACAGCACGAAACCCAGGTACGGGTGCAACAGCTGTCGCGCCAGTTCCCGGGCCACTTGCTCGACGTCCGTTGCCTGGGACATGGCGCTGACCACACCTTCGCTCTGGGCCTGCTGCATCTGCGCCTCCGACGGTGTGTGATAGAGCCCTGAGTGTACGAACCCGCGCCCGGCGGACGAATGCTACTTGGGTAGCGGGTGGACACTTCCATGGGAGGAGAACCGAGGGTTTGTTCGCAACCGTGGCGAGGGAGCTTGCTCCCGCTGGGCTGCGCAGCAGCCCCTTGAACTGGCATTGAGGTATATCAGGCTCATTCAGTCAGATTTTTGGGGCTGCTTCGCACCCCAGCGGGAGCAAGCTCCCTCGCCACGCCGGTGCGGCCTTACCAGGTCAGCACGGCCCCCACCGCAAAGGTGTCGGTGTCTTCGTTCTGCGCGCTGGTGTCGTGGCCGTTGATTTCGAACTGGTTGTATTCGGCGACGAGCTTGAGGTTGTCGTTGATGTCATGAAACAGCGCGACACCGCGAGTCTCGTAGTCGGCGCCACTGCCGACCACTCCGTTGCCGTCGTCCTCGGTCTTGCCGTAGGACAGCGCCAGGCGATTCTTGCCGAGCTTGTAGGAACCCTGCAGCAGATAACCCTTGCTGTCGACGTTGCGCAGCGTGGCCTCGCCGGCGTTATTGGTGAAAAACGGGTTGATGCCCTTGGCCTGGAACCCGGAGCCGGTGAGCGAGAGCCCGCCCATCTTCGCTTGCACGCCATAACCCAGGCCTTTGGAGGTGACCGATTCGACATTGGTATCGGTGTTATCCGAGGTCTGGTAGCTGCCGTTCAGCCAGCTGTAGATCTTCGCGCCGCCGAGATCGAATTGGTAGGTGACCTCGCTCTCGGTACGCGGGTTTTCCTGGTAGGCCTTGCCGGTGGCGCTGCTGTCGTTGGTGTCCACCGGGTCCATGATGCCCACCGCCACACGCAACCCGTCCATCACCGGAGTGCGATAGGTGATCTGCGAAGTTGGGAACGGGTATGGGTAGCCGCTGCCGATATTGCCGAACGACACCCCGCCGCCGTCCACCAGGCCGAGGGTGTCGCTGACCTGGCCGTAACCGGCCAGCAACTCATCAAGCAAGATGTTGGAACGGGCAAACAGGCCGAAGTCCTTGCCGATCAGCACCTCGCCCCACTCCGGATTGGCGACGGTGCCGTAGAACTGCCGCACGTCGATGGCGGTGTCGGTGCCGTTGGTTTCGCTGTCATTGATGGTCACCCAGAACGAGGCGCGGGCGCCGAGCTTGAGGTCATCGACCTGCTTGCCCATGTTGAAGCCCAGGTAGTTGGGCAAAAAGCCCATCTTGACCCGCGACTGGCGCCGATCGAACTGCTCCCCCGCCCGGTCCACGTCGCTGTTGACGTAGAAAGCGTTGATGTAGCCATCGGTGGAGAAAGTGGTCTGGTCCTTGTCGTACAGCATGATTTCGGCTTGCGCCCAGGGCGTCAGGCCCAGGCTCGACAGGCCGGCGATGACCGCAGGCAAAAAACGCAGGCAGGTATTCTTATTGTTGTGCATGGCGCGCTCCGCAACAGGGGACGGGATGTCGGAGGCGATTATCGAAAGGCAACCGGGCGCGTCATACGCTGCCTTGGAGGGGATTGCCGGCTGCTTTGGCAGCGCCGGCCCGGCGCGGCAGTTTGGGTGTAAGACGGCGAGGCTGGCGGGCGCGGTACTTTGGGTGGGGGCCGCTGGGTGGTCTGGGAGATCAGTTCATTGGGCAATGGTACCGAGTTGTCTGGTCTAGGGGCTGCTACGCCGCCCAGCGGGAGCAAGCTCCCTCGCCACGGGATTGCTTCCGTCCTCAAGATTGAAGCCATACCCAGCTCTTGTGGCGAGGGAGCTTGCTCCCGCTGGCCTGCGCAGCAGGCCTCGGGCTTCGGATCAGAACCGCGGTTTGACCGTGGTCCAGTCCGGCCGATAACGCCGCATCTGCCGCACATCGTCGCGCTGGCGAATGCCGCAACTGAGGAACTGCTCATGCAGCTTGCCCAGTTGATCGCGGTCCAGCTCCAGGCCAAGGCCCGGCGCCCGGGTGATCTTCACGCAGCCGTCGACAAACGCCACCTTGCCGCCCTTGATCACTTCTTCATCCGGTTCCTGCCAGGGGTAATGGGTATCGCAGGCGTAATCCAGGTTCGGCACCGAAGCCGCCACGTGGGCCATGGCCATGAGGCTGATGCCCAGGTGCGAGTTGGAGTGCATCGACACGCCCAGACCAAAGGTCTCGCACATCTTCGCGAGCATCTGGGTATCGCGCAGCCCGCCCCAGTAATGGTGGTCGGCCAGGACAATCTGCACGCTGTCCTGCGCCACGCTGCGGCGGAACTCGTCGAAGTCGGTGACCACCATGTTGGTCGCCAGCGGCAGGCCCGTGCGCTTGTGCAGCGCGGCCATCCCTTCGAGCCCGGGCGTGGGGTCCTCGTAATATTGCAGGTCATCACCGAGCAGCTCGGCCATGCGGATAGAGGTCTCCAGCGACCAGTTGCCATTGGGATCGATGCGCAGCGGCAATCCCGGAAAAGCCTGTTTCAAGGCCTTGATGCAGGCCACTTCATGCTCCGGCTCCAATGCCCCGGCCTTGAGCTTGATGCTCTTGAAACCGTACTCGTCGATCATCCGTCGGGCCTGGGCGACGATCTGCTGCTCATTCAGCGCTTCGCCCCAACTGTCTGCGGGATACGGTGAGTCGATATGCTCGGCGTACTTGAAAAACAGGTAGGCGCTGAACGGCACTTCGTCGCGGATCGCACCGCCCAGCAAATCCACCAGCGGCACATTCAGGTAATGCGCCTGCAAGTCCAGGCAAGCGACTTCGAAAGCGGAATAGGCATTGCTCACCGCCTTGCTCGCATGGGAGCCCGGCGCCAGTTCCGCCCCGGCGACGCTCGCCGGTTTGTGGGCAGCCACGGTGGCCTGGACGACAGCGCGCAACTGGTTGAGATTGAACGGATCGAGGCCGATCAACTGGCTCTGTACCTGCTGCTGGATCGCCAGGGCCGGCGCATCACCGTAGCTCTCGCCGAGGCCGATGTAACCGTTGTCGCTTTCGATCTCGATGATCGAGCGCAGCGCGAACGGCTCATGAATGCCGCTGGCGTTGAGCAAAGGTGGATCGCGAAAAGCGATGGGGGTCACGGTAACGCGTTTGATCTTCATGCAGCGGCTCCCGATGGGCCAGGTTTCAGGGCTTGAGAATTGTTCAGCAGGTCAGCTTCGACCGAGTTTTCAGGCTGGCCGGACAGCGCGCCAGGTTTGCCGCGCCCCGGTTGGGTCCGGGCGAAAAAGATCACCACGGCGGCAACCAGCGAGGTGATCGCCAACCCATACAGGCCGCCTTCGATGGAACCGGTGGTCTGCTCCAGGAATCCGAAGGCCGTCGGGGCGACGAAGCCGCCGAGGTTGCCGATGGAATTGATCAAGGCGATCACGGCCGCCGCGATGCGGGCGTCGAGATAGCCTTGGGGGATCGGCCAGAACAGCGCCGAGGCGGCCTTGAAGCCGATGGCCGCGAAACAGATGGCGACGAAGGCAAAGATCGGCCCGCCGGTGGTGGACATGAACATGCCGAACGCGGCGATCACCAGCGTCACCGCGACCCAGGCCTGCTGGAACTTCCACTTGCCGGCCAGGGCGGCAAAGCCATACATCGCGACGATGGAGATGATCCACGGAATCGAGTTGAGCAAGCCGACCTGGAAATCCCCCAGGTTGCCCATCTTCTTGATCATGCTCGGCAGCCAGAACGTGGCGCCATAAATGGTCAGGGCAATGGAAAAATAGATGAAGCAGAACAGCGCGATCTGCCGGTCGGCGAGCAATTTGAACATTGAAGGCTTGATGACCTGGGCGGCTTCCCGCGCCCGCTGCTCTTCGGCGATGGCGGCGATCAACACGGTTTTTTCTTCAGCCGTCAGCCATTTGGCCTGGCTGGGGTGCGATTGCAGCCAGAACCAGACAAACCCGCACAGTCCGATGGACGCGCCGCCTTCGATCAGGAACATCCATTGCCAGCCATGCAGGCCCAGCCCGCTGATGTGCAGCAAGGCGCCGGATACCGGCCCGGAAATCACCGAGGCGATCGCCGAACCGCTGAGGAAGATCGCCATCGCCTTGCCGCGCTCGTTGGCCGGCAACCATTGGGTGAAGTAATAGATGATGCCGGGAAAGAACCCCGCCTCCGCCGCTCCGAGGATGAAGCGCAACACATAAAAACTGGTTTCGCCACGCACGAACGCCATGGCCATGGCCGCCGCGCCCCAGGTGAACATGATGCGTGTCAGCCAGGCCCGGGCGCCGTAGCGCTGCAAGAGCATGTTGGACGGCACCTCGAACAGCGCGTAGCCGATGAAGAACAGCCCGGCACCGAGGCCATAGGCTGCAGCGCCAATGCCCAGGTCGGTTTCCAGGTGGCTGCGGACGAAGCCGATGTTGACGCGGTCGATGTAGTTGACGATGAACATCACCACCACCAACGGCAGGACGTGACGTTTGACCTTGGCCGCGGCGGTGGCCAGGGTCGAGTCCGATACGTGATTCAAGGGTGCCTCCCAATCTTGTTTTTGTGGGGCTTTCTGCTTTTGCGAGGAGCGGATTGATGATGGACGCGAGGGATTGTTCCCGTCTAATCTAACTTGGCACTTGATTGATACCAGGATTGAATCAATGTTTGAACTGGCCCAACTGCGCTGCTTCACCACAGTGGCAACCGAACTGAATTTCCGCCGGGCCGCCGAACGCTTGAACATGACCCAGCCACCCTTGAGTCGACAGATCCAGTTGCTGGAGCATCACCTCGGCGTCGAGTTGTTTACCCGCAGCACCCGCAGCGTCGCCCTCACCGCAGCCGGCCGGGCATTTTTCATCGAAGCGCAGAACCTGCTGCAACAGGCGCAACAAGCCGCCGAGGCCGCCAAGCGTTTTGCCCAGGGCGATATCGGCTCGGTCACCATCAGCTTCGTCGGCAGCGCGGTGTATGAATTCCTGCCCAGAGTCATTGCCGAGGCGCGGCTCAAGCAGCCACAGGTCAAGATCGTTCTCGCGGAGATGAACACCTACCAACAGCACGAAGCCTTGCGCGCCCGGCGCATCGACCTCGGCATCGTTCGTTCGCCGTTGCTGGAAACCGGCTACGCGACCGAATGCCTGGTACGCGAGCCGTTCGTCCTGGCCGTGCCGGCCGGCCATCCGCTGGCCAGCGCCGAGTCTGTCAGCGTGCAGGATCTGGACGGACAACCGTTCCTCATGTACTCCCACTCCGCCTACCCACCCTTCAACGAACTGCTCACCGGCATGCTGCGCTCGGCCCGCGTCGCCCCACAGTTCGTGCAATGGCTCGGTTCATCGCTGACCATCCTGGCACTGGTCAACGCCGGCATGGGCGTGGCGCTGGTGCCCCGATGCGCGACCAGCGTGGTGTTCAAGCAGGTGGTGTTTCGCGAGATCGACCTGGGCGAAGGCGTGCAGAGCGAACTGCATCTGGTGTGGCGGGAGGATAACGACAATCCGGCGTTCACGATGCTGTTGGAGGGGATTCGCGGGGCGGTTCGGGAGGGGTTGTGAGGACGGAGCCAGATGCTCGCGCTATCGGCTGACTCCGCAATAGGAGCATGAACTCGAAAAGCGGCTCAGGCCTTACGGTTAAGCGCATCGGCCATGGTTTCAATCTCCTGTCGCATCCACAACTTTTGCAACCAACCGGAGGGTATACCCTGTATTCCATAAAAGGCACCGGCCACTTGCCCGACAATGGCTGCGGTGGTGTCAGCGTCGTCGCCCAGGTTCGTTGCTGCCAGTACTGCATCAGCGAAATTGTCCGTGTGAGAAAAACACCACAGCGCCGCTTCCAAGGAAGCTACCGAATAGCCAGTGCCCGCCACTTCACTACGGGCCTTTCGCTGATACGTTCCTTGGGCGACCGCGATTACTTTGGCCTCGGTCAGTTGTTCGGACGATATACGCAACACGTCCGTCTTTGAATCACCGCTCAACGCGTTGCCGATAATATCGGCCAACACCTGGCAGCACTCCACCGCCTCGCTTGCCCCATGAGTCGTCCGTGAACTCATCGCGGCGAATTCGTGCATACGGTTGCGATCCGGATAAAAGAACAGCACAACCGGTGCCAGGCGCATAAGCGAGCCATTGCCAGCCGTCTGTGGATCGGTGTTACCCGCGAATGGGTCGCCATGAGCTTGATAGCGCTCCAGTGCGTCGCGAACGGTCATGCCGATGTCGAAACAAGCACCAGTGGAACTCAGGTAACCCCAGTGCCACCAATTAAGGTACCGACCCATCTGGTCAGCTGCATCAAAACCACCCTTTTGCAACAGACTTTCCGCGAGACATAAAGCCATGGAGGTGTCATCGGTCCATTGGCCTGGCTGGAGATTGAAGGGGCCGCCACCGACCATGTCGGCTACAGGTAGAAAGGAATTCCGTGGCTTGAACTCAACAGTAGTGCCAACGGCGTCGCCACACGCCAAGCCCAGCAGGCATCCGCGATAGCGGTCCAAAAGTGTCAGGGCCATTCTGATTCCTTCCATTTTAGTTTCATTCGCGTCCAAGCAGCGACAGTCGCCGAAATAATAACGGCTGGGCGCGTCCAAGTAACCTGACTGCAACCTTCTCTATCAATTTACGACGCACTGCGAGTTGGCTATTCCCGTGCCGCCACGCCACGTTGTACGATGACCGACGAGAGCTCACGCCTCGTTCCTGCATACCTACAACAACAAGGAAATTCTCATGAAAAAAGCGCTATCGGTCATCGGCTTCCTGTGCCTGTTCAGCGGCTACGCCGCAGCCGCCCCCGCCTCGGCTGAAAAAGAGGTTGCCGAAGCGGTCGACCACCTGACCCAGGCCATGCTGCACAAGGACATTCCCCAGCTTCAGGCGCTCGCCGCCGAGAACCTGACTTACGGCCATTCCAGCGGCAACATCCAGGACAAGAAAGCCTTCATCGCCGACATCGAAACCGGCAAAAGCGCGTTCAAGACCCTGGAGATGAAGAATCAGAAAATCACCCTGTCAGGCGATGTGGCCCTGGTGCGCAATCATTTTTCCGCGCAAGCACTCAAGGGCACCGAAGTGATCCCGACGGAAATCGAGAACTTCCAGATCTGGCAGAAGCAGAATGGGAAGTGGCTGCTGATCGGGCGTCAGGCGTTTCGGTTCTGATCGCGGGTAGCGTTATTTGAGGTAATGGTGATCCATCGTGGCGAGGGAGCTTGCTCCCGCTCGGTTGCGAAGCAGCCGCAAAAAAGGGGCCGCTACGCCCGAAGCGTCGGACCGGCCCAGCGGGAGCAAGCTCCCTCGCCACGGGGGATCCAGCCAGGCCGGGGGGGTGCTTTCAACCCTCGGCCCATTGCTGCCGATACCCCAACAGAAAATCCACAAACGCCCGCACCCGTTGCGGCACGTAACGGCCGTGGGGGTACAGCAAGGTGAACGGGCGCGAGCGTCCCGCGAACGGCGCCAGCACTTCCACCAGTTGCCCGTCCGCCAATTCCTTTTCCACGATGAATCTGTAGGTCTGGAACAATCCCGCGCCATGCCTGGCCAGCGTTACGCCGCCCAGCACATCATCGGAACAGCAATACCCGCCCTGCCCGAACACCTCCCTCTCCTTGCCCTCGACATTGAACAGCCAGGAGATACGCCGCCCGCTGCTGGGCAGTTCGAACTGGATGCATTCGTGTAAGTCGAGGTCTTCCAGGGTGAGCGGCGTGCCGGCCCGTTGCAGGTACTCCGGGGACGCAACCACCACCAACCCGGCGTCCTCCAGCAACCGGGCGATCATCGAAGAATCCGGCTGGGCGCGTACCCGTATCGCCAGGTCATAACCTTCGGCAACGAAGTCAATGTTGCGGTTGCTCAGGTGGACATCCACCGTGACCTGCGGGTACAACGCGCGAAATGCCGGCAGCAGCGGCAGGATGCGATGATGACCATAAGTCGTGGGCACGCTGATGCGCAGTTGCCCGGACGGCACCGTTTGCGCGCCCATCACTTCCTGTTGCGCCTCGACCAGTTGCGTCAACGCCTGGCGGCATTGCTCAAAATAGGTCCGGCCGGCGTCGGTCAGCCGGATGCTTCGAGTGGTGCGCACGAATAGCCGCGAACCCAGGCGCTCCTCCAGGCGAAAGATTGACCGGCTCACCGCCGCCGGAGTTACCCCGGCCACCTGGGCGGCCGCCGTGAAGCTGCCTGCCTCGGCCGCCAGGCAGAACAATTCGATGCTGCCCAACTGCAAATCTTCGAAATGCCGCTTCATGATTCATTACACCGCGTATCAACAGAAGATTCCCGATGCCTGTTTATCAGCCCGTGACGTATAAATACAGTGGTCATCGATTGCGCGGCATCTGCTGCGCACGTTCCTCAACTGGAGTGCATCATGCCTTTCGTCAATGTTCGTATCACCCGCGACGGCGTTACCCGCGAGCAGAAAGCCCAGGTCATCAGCGAAATCACCGAGACGCTGCAGCGCGTGCTGGGCAAGGACCCGCACCTGACCCATATCGTGATCGAGGAAGTCGACACGGATAACTGGGGTTACGCGGGCATGACGACAACCGAGTATCGAAGCAAGCCCAAGGAATGACGCTTCATCCCTGACGAGCCCGGTCCGAATGACCGGGCTTTTTTCTGCCTGCGCTAACCCACCTCCTGTGGGAGCGAGCCTGCTCGCAAAAGTGGCCTATCAGGCGATGAGGATATTAATGTGCTGGCCCTTCGCGAGCAGGCTCGCTCCTACACTGGAATGGGCCAGGCGTTGGATGTGTATGCGCCACAGGATCCATGTGGGAGCGAGCCTGCTCGCGAAAGCGGCCTATCAGGCATATTGATATCGACTGTCCGATCGCTTCGCGAGCAGGCTCGCTCCCACAGGGAAAGTTGCGCCAATCGCAGCCATTGATTACACCAAGTATCAACTCAAGTACCAGAACCCCCATTTATCAAACCCGAGCGCATCAATAACCTGATCTCAACCCCGCCAACCCAGGCGCAGCGGTTCTAACCCAACGTGATCAGGAGTCAACATCATGAGCAATCGGAAAACCGTCATTATCACCGGCGCGTCCAGCGGCATCGGCCTTGGCCTGGTCAAGGCGTTCCTCGCTCGCGGCTATAACGTGGTGGGCAATGCCCGCTCGCAATCGGGCCTGGATGACGCGGCCGGCCAGCTCGGTCACCCGGCGAGCTTCATCGGCGTGGCCGGTGACATTGCCGCCCCGGCAACTTCTACCGCCCTCGTCGGCAAAGCCATCGAAGTCTTCGGCGCGGTGGACGGGCTGGTGAACAACGCCGGGTTCTTCCTGCCCAAACCCTTCATCGAATACAGCCCCCAAGACCTCGAATCGCTGTTGGACACTAACCTCAAGGGGCTCGTCTACGCCAGCCAGGCTGCTGCCGCACACATGATCAGTCGCCGCCAGGGTTTCATCATCAACATCTCCGCCTCGGTGGCCCTGCAACCGAACATTCAGGTGCCGGCAGCGCTGCCGGTGTTGATCAAGGGCGGTGTCAACCAGATGACCCGTGCCCTGGCGCTCGAACTGTCGCCGCACAACATCAAGGTCAACGCGGTAGCGCCAGGCATAATCGACACGCCGATGCATGACCCGGCCAATCGTGACTTCCTCAACAACCTGGCCCCGGCCGGTCGGGTAGGCACCATCGACGAGATTGCCGAAGCGGTCCTGTACCTGGCGGGTGCCGATTTCACCACCGGCGCGATCCTGCCGGTGGACGGTGGGATGAGCACCGGCAAGTGGTAAAAAAAAGCCCGAAGGCAAAACCTTCGGGTTTTTCGTCAGGCCTTTTGTTTACATCGTGTAGGAAATACCTGCCTGCACGGTGCGCGGCGCGCCCGGATAGGCGTACACACCACCAAACGCGCCCTCCTCGTAATCCGCATCGAACAGGTTCTTGAGGTCGAGGTTGAGGCGAATGCGCTCGTTGACCTTGTAGTAGCCGAGCAGGTCAACCACCGTGTAATCGTCCATGGTGAAGGTGGTGGCCGCGGTGTTGCCAGCCCGCTCGTCGACGTACCTGGCGCCCACGCCAAGGCCCAGTCCCTTGAGGCCGCCGTCCTGGAACTCGTAGACGTTCAACAGGCTGACGGAGTTCTTCGGCACGTTGAGCAAGCGCGTCCCCGTGGGGATGCTGACGTCCTCGGTCACTTCGGCATCCACATAGGCGTAGCCGCCAATCACGCGCCACTCCGGCGTCAGGTTGCCCGCCACGTTCAGGTCGAAACCACGGCTGCGCACCTCGCCGGCCGCCACGCTGAAGGTCGAATCCAGCGGATCGGGTGTCAGCACGTTGCGTTTTTCGATCTGGTATATCGCCGCATCGACGCTCAACTGACGATCCAGCGCCTCCCATTTGATGCCCATTTCGTAAGACTTGCCTTCCTCCGGCTTGAACCCGCCCCCTTCGCGGCTGGCGCCGTTGTTGGGTTTGAACGAACGGGCGGTGTTGGCATAGACGGCGACCGTGTCGGTCAAGTCATAGATCACGCCCAGGCGTGGGGTGACGGCGTTGTCGGTGACGTCCCAGTTGCGGCTGCCGGGACGCGCCTGGGGAACGAAGGTTTCGTACTCATGCTCGAACCGCTCGAACCGCGCACCGGCCAGCACCTTGAGACGCTCGGTCAACGCCACTTGGTCCTGGATGAAAAAGCCGAAGGTCTTGAGGTTTTCCTGGTCATTGGTGGGCGTGCGGGTCAACGCCGGGCGCGGCTGCCCATACACCGGATCGAAGATGTCGATCGGATACGCACCGGCACCGGCAGCAGAGCGCTGGATGATCGACTTATAGTCGTAGTCTTCATACTCGACGCCGGTCAACAGCGTGTGCTCGAACCCGCCGGTGGAGAAATGCCCGGTGAGATTGAGCTGGGTATCGCGGTCGGTCCATTCCAGTTTGCGATAGTTGAAGTTGCGCCCCAGGGTCCGCCCATCGGCGCCGATGCCGTTGGCTTCGACGGCGTTGCCCTGCAACGTACCGTCGAGCCACTGGGTGCCGCCGGCGAGGGTCCAGTCGTCGTTGAGCATGTGCTCGAAACGCACCTGCAGCATGCTGTTGTCGTTGTGCAGCTTGCCGGCGTCTTTCTCACCGAAGAAGGTATCGCGGGACGCCGTGCCGCGCTGACCGGGATAACGGGTCAAGCCACGGTCCAGCGGATGGTTGTTGCGCATGAAATCGCCTTCGAACGTCAGGCGCGTGGTGTCGTTGACCTGCCAGGTGACCACCGGGGCGATGCCATAACGCTCGGTCTCGACGTGATCGCGAAACGTATCGCCGCCCTCGCCGATCACGTTCAGGCGATAAGCCAGGCGCCCTTCTTCATCCAGCGGCCCCGACGCATCCAGGGTGCCGCGACGCATGCCCTGGTCAGTGACCTGGCTGCCCAGGGTCACCGTGCGCTCGGCCAGCGGTTGCTTGGATACGATATTGAACGTGCCACCCGGGTCGCCACGGCCATACAGCATCGTCGCCGGGCCGCGCAGTACCTCCAGCCGCTCGATGGTGTTGGCATCCGGCATGTTCGGATAGCCGCGGTTGATCGGGAAACCATTGCGGTAGAACTCGCCCGTGGTAAAGCCGCGCACTGTAAAGGTGGTCAGGCCCTGGCCGCCGAAGTTGTTGGCCCTGCCGACGCCACCGGCATAATCAAGGGCATCCTGCAGACGCGTGGCGCTTAGGTCCTCCACCACGTCGCGGGAGACGACGGAGATCGATTGTGGGGTTTCATGAATCGCGGTGTCGGTACGCGTGGCACTGGCCGAACGGGTCGCGTGGTAGCCCTTCACCGGCCCCTGCGCGGTCTCGAAGTCCGAGGTGCCGACGATATCGGTGGCTTGCAGCTCCAAAGGCGCCCTGTCCGTCGTGCCGGGTTCTTCTGCCCAGGTGGAAATGGAATAAGCCTGGAGCACACACAGAGAAACGAGTATCCGACGCATCGACACACAATCCTAACGAAAGAACGCCAGCCTGAAGGCCGGCAGGAATAGGTCGCGAAAGATACAGCAACTCATTCCTATTTGATATCTATTCCCATTAGCACTGACGTCCCAACAGTCGACTCCCGTTCAATCTCGCGGAAAAAAGCCTGGGCACGAGCATCCTGGGTATACGCCACGTTCAGGCGCAACCAGTCATTGCCCTCCCCGTTCGGCAGGAACGTCGAGCCCTGGGACAACTGCACCTGCAATTGCTCGGCGATCCTTTGCACGCGCGCCGCCGGCACATGCCGAGGCCGCGCCCAGATGAACAGGCCACCCGAGGGCTCGGCAAACACCTCCCAAAGGGCCGGTTCAAGCTGGCGCAACGTGTTTGCCATCTGCTTGTTCAAACGCAGGCGCAAGCGTTGGATCAACTTGCGATAAGCGCCGTTGGCCAACAGCGTCGCCACGACGTTTTCCGCCAGCAATGAACAGCCGATGCCGGTCACCATCTTGATTTCAGCCAGGCGGTTGATGATTTCCGGCTGGGCCACTACGTAGCCGACGCGCAATGAACTGGACAAGGTCTTGGAAAAACTCGCCAGGTAGATCACCCGGTCCAGGGCATCGAGGGAAGCCAGGCGTGAGGTCGGACCGTTCTGGAAGTCGGCGTAGATGTCGTCCTCGATGATGCGAAAGTCATGCAGCGTCGCCAGTTGCAGCAGGCGATAAGCAACGCTCGGCGCCAGGCTGGTGCCGGTGGGGTTCTGGTACATGCTGTTGACGAAGAAGTACTTCGGTTCATGCGCGCCGAGCAAGCGCTCCAGGCTCGCGACGTCCGGGCCCTGCGCGGTCCTTGGCACCGCCAACGTCTTGACCCCGTGCAGCTTCAGCAGGTTGAACAGGTTGTAGTAACCGGGGCTTTCCACCAGTACCAGGTCGCCGGGTTCGAGCAACGTGCGCACCAGCAGGTCGAGGCCATGACTGGCGCCCTGGGTCGTGATGATTTGCGCCTGATCGACGTGAATATCGATCAGGCCCAGGCGCTTCTGGATCTGCAGGCGCAGAGGAGCGGAGCCCAGCGGAGTGCTGTAGTTGAACAACGCGTGACTGTCGCAGCGCACCACCTGGCGGATCGCCTGGCCCAGATCGCTGTCGTCGCGCCAGACGTCCGGCAGCCAGCCGCACCCCAGCTTGAGTTGGATCGATGGATTATCGAACAGTTTCCAGGCGACAGCCTCCTCGGCTTCCGGGGCCAACGCTTCGGGGCGGCGTTGCGCCACGAAAAACCCTGACCCATGCCGGGATTCCAGTACACCGCTGGCGACCAGTTGGTCGTAGGCCTTGATCACGCTCGACAGGCTCAAGCCATTTTCCGTCGCCAGTTGACGGATCGAAGGCATGCGGGCGCCAGGGCGAATGCCGTGGGCGTTTATCCAGTCGCTGACGCTGGCGACGAGTTGCCGGACCAGGGACCCCGTAGCGTTGCGATTGATGTTCAGGTCCATGACACGGGCTCTCTCCAAGTGTTCTTGAATTTCGCGCAAACAGTTAAACATAAAAGGCGTCCGTCTGTTCCTTGTTTGCCTGCGGGACGGCCGCGATAGTTCGCCGAGACTCCGCACCCTCAAGGAACGCTCTTGAACGCATCGCAACGACACTCATGGGGCCTGGCATTCGGACTGTGCCTGATCACCCTGGCGGTCAATCTCCAGGCGCCGCTGTACACCACCTATGCGCAGCTTTCCGGCTACGGAGCCGGCGCCACGGCGGTGGCGTTCTCCGGTTATGTGCTGGGGGTGTTGCCGGTGCTGCTGGCCTTCGGCGGCTTGGCCGACCGGGTGGGCCGCAAACCGTTGATCATCGCGGCGCTTGCCCTGTCGATGCTGGCGACGCTGGTCACCGTGCTCTGGCCCAACCTGATCGCCCTGGGTGTGGCGCGCCTGATGATGGGCGTCGGGACCGGGCTGGCCTCGGCGACCGCGACCGCCTACATGACGGAACTGCTGGCAACCGCCGACAGCCGTTCACCGGCCAACCGGGTCACGGCGAGCACCTCCCTGGGTTTTGGCCTGGGCGCGGCGCTGACCAGCCTGTTTCTTTTCGCCTGTCCCAGCGTTACCCCTGGCAGTTTCTGGCTGCAGTTGGTGCTGGCTGGCCTGGCGCTGATCGTCGTCTGGCGGCTGCCCGACCCCGCGGTGCGAATCGAGCAGGCGCCGCTGCTGCGCCTGCCGCTGTTTCCCGCCGGGAGCCTGCCCTACAGCTTTTCCATGCTGCTGGCCTGGGCCACTTCCGGGCTGGTGATCGCGATCCTGCCGTCGGTGCTCGCCAGCCACGATTTGCAGCGTTGGTCGGGATTGTCGACGTTTACTGTCATCAGCTGCGGCCTGCTCTTCCAGCCCTGGGTGCGACGCATGCATCCGGCCAGAGCTACCGGCTTGGGCTTGTTGGTCTTGCCGTTGAGCTATGCATTGCTCGCCTGGGGCGCGAGCATCGGCTCCCTGGCCGCGGTGCTGTTCGGGGCCCTGGGCGCCAGCAGTGCGTGCTATGGATTTTTGTATCTCGGCGGGTTGTCGGCAGTGACCGCCATGGCCGGTGCGCAGAAAGCCCGGGTCAGCGCCGGTTTTTTCCTGTTCGCCTACGTCGGGTTCAGCATCCCGGTGGTGGTGACCGGGTTGCTGGCCGATCGTTTCGGCGCTGACATGGCGCTGCTGGTGTTCGGCCTGGCACTGCTGGCGGGCGCAGCGGTCACCGGTTTGCTGATCGTTCGCAGCGAAGCTTTCATCGCCCAGCCATCCCATGGCTGACCTCGCCACACCAGCGCTCGACATCGCCGCAGGCAAAGTCGTATACCATATCCCCAACTCAGCCCGAACGACTCGCCGCCGTGACATTATCCAAGTTCAACCTGCCCGACCTGGGCAACACCCCCTCCACCTCGGAAATCATCACCCGTCACCTGCGCGATGCCATCGTGGCCGGGCATTTTGCCGAAGACGAGCCGATCCGCCAGGACGACATCGCCCGGCAGTTCAATGTCAGCAAGATCCCCGTGCGCGAGGCGCTCAAGCGCCTGGAGGCCGAAGGCCTGGTGATGTTCCAGCGCAACCGCGGGGCGATGGTCACGCGGATTTCCGAAGCGGAACTGGCGCAGATGTTCGAGGTGCGGATGCTGCTCGAGGACAAGGTCCTGCGCCTGGCCATTCCCAACATGACCGAAGCGACCTTTACCCGCGCCGACAGCATCTGTCGCGAGTTCATCGGCGAAGATGACGTCGGCCGCTGGGCCGAGCTCAACTGGCAACTGCACGCCTGCCTCTACGAACCGGCGCAACGGCCGTTCATGGTCGGGCTGATCCGCTCGGTCCACGACAAGCTGGAACGTTATCTGCGCATGCAGATGAGCCTGTCGGCGGGCAAGGAGCGCGCCGACCACGAGCACCGGGAAATACTCGACGCCTGCCGGGCCGGTGATGTCGAACGCGCGGTGAAGCTGCTGGACGAACACATCGCCGGAGTCTGCCAGACACTGTTCGAATTCCTGCCGTCGAGCCGATGATGCCTTCGCACTGTGCCGATTTCGTCACGAGCGACAGATAAAACCCTCAAGCCGCCAACCCTCGGCGCGGGCCACGCTTGCGTTCACTCACCTGAACGGACGTGGCGCCATGAAACGCATCACTGTGATCGACTCCCACACCGGCGGCGAACCGACCCGATTGGTCACCGCCGGTTTCCCTGACCTGGGCCACGGCAGCATGGCCGAGCGCAGGCAGCGCCTGGCCGAACAGCATGATGCCTGGCGCACCGCGTGCGTGCTGGAACCCAGGGGCAGCGATGTGCTGGTGGGCGCCCTGCTGTGTGAACCGGTGGACCCGACGGCCTGTGCCGGAGTGATCTTTTTCAACAACAGCGGCTACCTGGGCATGTGCGGCCACGGCACTATCGGCCTGGTGGTGTCATTGGCGCACCTGGGCCGGATCGGCCCCGGCGTGCATAACATCGAGACGCCGGTGGGCACGGTGCAGGCCACTCTGCACGAGGATCGTTCTGTCAGCGTGCGCAACGTGCCGGCCTACCGTTATCGCCAGGCGTTGCGCCTGGAAGTGCCCGGCATCGGTCCGGTGGTGGGCGACGTGGCCTGGGGCGGCAATTGGTTTTTCCTGATCGCCGACCACGGCCAGCGGGTGGCGGGCGACAATCTCGATGCCTTGACCGCCTACACGTTCGCGGTCCACCAGGCTCTGGAACAGCAGGGCTTTCGGGGCGAGGACGGCGGGCTGATCGATCACATCGAACTGTTCGCCGATGATCCCGATGCCGACAGTCGCAACTTCGTGCTCTGCCCCGGCAAGGCCTATGACCGCTCCCCTTGCGGCACCGGCACTAGCGCCAAACTGGCGTGCCTGGCCGCCGACGGCAAGTTGCAACCGGGACAGATCTGGCGTCAGGCCAGTGTCATCGGCAGTGAATTCGAAGGCTCGTACGAGCGTTCAGGCGAGCGCATCGTCCCGACCATCCGCGGCCGCGCCTACATCAGCGCCGAAACTACGTTGATCATCGATCCGGACGACCCGTTCGCCTGGGGCATTCGTCCGTGAGCGAGGGTCCTGTCGCCGATGTCATCGTCATTGGCGCCGGCATCATCGGCGCGGCCTGCGCCCGGACCTTGGCCCTGCGTGGCTTGCGGGTGCTGGTGCTCGACGCCGGCTGGCACGGCGCCACGGCGGCCGGCATGGGGCATCTGCTGGTGCTCGACGACAACCCGGCGGAGCTGGCCCTGAGTCAATATTCCCTGCGGCGATGGCGCGAGTTGGCCCCCGCCTTGCCTGAGGGCTGCGCCTGGCGCAATAACGGCACACTGTGGCTGGCCGCCAACGCCGAAGAGATGGCCGTGGCCCACGACAAGTACCTGAGTCTGATGGCCCACGGCGAAGCCTGCGAACTGCTTGGCCGGGCCGCTTTGCAGCAGCGCGAACCGGAACTGCGGACGGGACTGGAAGGCGGGCTGCTGATCAAGGGCGACGGCATTCTCTATGCGCCCGCCGCCGCCCGCTGGATGCTCGATCACGACAACATTCGCCAGCAACGTGCCGAGGTCAGCGAAGTGGACGGCCTCCGCGTACGACTCAGTGACGGTCATTGGCTGAGTGCCGAAGCGGTGGTGCTCGCCAACGGCATCCAGGCCACCGACTTGTGTCCGGAGCTGCCGATCGAACCCAAGAAAGGCCACCTGTTGATCACCGATCGCTACCCCGCCACTGTCACCCACACCCTGGTCGAACTGGGTTATGTCACCAGCGCCCACAACGCCAGCGGGCCATCGGTGGCCTGTAACATCCAGCCGCGCCCGACCGGACAACTGTTCATTGGCGCCTCTCGGCAATTTGGCAACATCGATCCGCAGGTCGAGGGCTGGATGCTGGCGAAGATGCTCAAGCGCGCCGTCGACTACATGCCTGGCCTGGCGCATCTCAACGGCATCCGCGCCTGGACCGGTTTTCGCGCGGCGAGCCCCGACGGCCTGCCGCTGGTGGGCCAGCATCCGCAACGCAAGGGCCTGTGGCTGGCGGTGGGTCACGAAGGACTCGGCGTCACCACCGCGCCGGCGACGGCCGACCTGCTGGTCGCGCAACTGTTCAACGAAACCGCGCCGCTGGCCCCACAACCTTATCTGCCGCAACGTTTCCTGGGAGAACCTGCCCATGCCTGAAGCCCTGAACCTCTCTCCCGTGGCGAGGGAGCTTGCTCCTGCTGGACTGCGCAGCGGTCCCAATACGTTGCTAGCAGGTTACCCAGGCACACCGCGTGTACTGGTTTTGCGGCGGCTGCGCCACCGAGCGGGAGCAAGCTCCCTCGCCACGGTGGGTTGCTCCAGGCTCTATCTGGCTGAAGGGTAAGAGACCATGCCTGAACTCTGCATTGATGGACGTAAATTCTCGATCGCTGAAGGCACCACCGTCGCCGCGGCTTTGGCCCTGGGCTCCGACGGCTGCAGCCGAACCTCGGTGACCGGCCAGCGACGCGCGCCCTTGTGCGGCATGGGCATCTGCCAGGAGTGCCGGGTGCTGATCGACAGCCGCCGGCGCCTGGCCTGCCAGACGCTGTGCCGTGATGGCATGCAAGTGGACACCCGGGCATGAATGAATCCACTGACATTCTGATCATCGGTGCCGGCCCTGCCGGAATGGCGGCGGCGCTGGCGGCGTCCAGCAGCGGCGCGCGCATTGTGCTGCTCGACGACAACCCGGTCCCCGGCGGACAGATCTGGCGCGACGGCCCCCAGGCCAACCTGCCCAAGCAGGCACGGCGCTTGCGGGAACGTGTGCGCGCTTGCACCAATGTGTCCTGGCGCATGGGCGCCCGCGTGATCGCCAGCACCGCCGATAAAACCCTGCTGGTAGAAGACGCCGAGCAGGGTTGGCTGATCGCCTATGACCGCTTGATCCTGTGCACCGGAGCCCGTGAACTGCTGCTGCCCTTCTCTGGCTGGACGCTGCCCGGTGTCACCGGCGCCGGCGGCCTGCAGGCGTTGATCAAGGGCGGCCTGCCGGTGCGTGGCGAACGTTTGGTGATCGCCGGCAGCGGGCCGCTGCTACTTGCCAGTGCGGCCACGGCGAAACATCACGGGGCGCAACTGCTGCGAATCGCCGAGCAAGCCAACCGCGCCGCCGTGGCGGGTTTCGCCGCGAATCTGCCGCGCTGGCCGGGGAAATTGTTGCAGGCGTTCAGCCTGTTCGATTCTCACTACCGCACCGACGCCTACGTGCTGGAGGCCTTGGGAACGGACAAGCTCGAAGGTGTGCGTCTGCTGCAACACGGCAAAACCGTTGAACTGGCCTGCGACCGGTTGGCCTGTGGCTTCGGCCTTATTCCCAATACCCAGCTGGGCCAGGCTTTAGGCTGTGGCCTTGATGGACAAGCGCTTGCGGTCGATGCCCGGCAAGCCACGACTCGCGTTGATCATTACGCCGCAGGTGAATGCACCGGTTTCGGCGGCAGCGAACTGGCCCTGGTGGAGGGCGCCATCGCTGGCCACGCCGCTGTCGGCGATACCCTGGCCGCCGAGCGTCTGTGGCCTGGTCGTGCACGCTGGCAAGGTTTTGCCCGGGCCTTGAACGCTGCCTTTGCCCTTGATGCCCATTTGAAAAACCTGCCCCAACGCGACACCTTGGTCTGCCGTTGTGAAGACGTGGCCTATGGTGAGCTGAGCGATTTTGAGAACTGGCGTGAGGCGAAACTGGCGAGTCGTTGCGGCATGGGGGCGTGTCAGGGCCGGGTCTGTGGTGCGGCGCTGGAGCATCTGCTTGGCTGGACGCCGCCTGCTCCTCGCCCGCCTTTCAGTCCGGCGCGGATAGAAACGTTGCTGAGGTTGGAAGATATCCCGTTCAATTGAGAACGGCCCTGTGCTTGAAAAAAAGAATTCCACGCCCGTGCCAAGGTCTGTAGAGCATCAACGGCAAGAGGAAGAAATGCGTGGATTATCTGGGATGGGTCCAATGGCCCGCGATGGCGGTAACGGTATTGGCCGCGTGGCTGATCGGC
The DNA here is from genome assembly GCF_051132085.1 of Pseudomonas sp. R1-15. NCBI lineage: Bacteria > Pseudomonadati > Pseudomonadota > Gammaproteobacteria > Pseudomonadales > Pseudomonadaceae > Pseudomonas > Pseudomonas sp. R1-15. The sequence goes on from NZ_CP071660.1 coordinate 3,219,601, forward strand.
TCACGCCAACCCCGCCGGCGGGTCGCTGGGTTCAGTTGTTTTATCGTCAGTAACGTTCTCTGGGTCGTGTGGGGTCTGCACACCGATGCCTATGCGCTGATCGTCCTGCAGTTCTGCCTGTGTGCGATGAACCTGCGGGGCTTCAAGAAAAATACCCAGTAGCTGCGCAAGTCGCTTTGGTGGCGAGGGAGCTTGCTCGCGATGGGTTGCGCAGCGACCCCAAGACGGTTTATTTCATCGTCTGCCCAATCACCTGCACCAGATCAATCTGCTTGAACGGCTTGGTCAGCCGTGGCAACTGCGTGGCGAAGCCTTCGAGGCGCTCGGCGTAGCCAGTCGCCAGGATGATCGGCAGCGTCGGCTGACGGTCGCGCAGCAGTTTCGCCAACTGCGCACCGTCCATCTGGGGCATGGCCATGTCGGTGATCACCAGGTCGATATCCGGGTTGCGCTCATACAACTCCAGCGCCTGGGGGCCCGACAGCGCGCAAAGCACCCGGTGGCCCAGGTCTTCGATCAGCAACCGCGTGCTGGTCATCACCAGGCTGTCATCGTCGACCACCAATACCAGCAGCGCGTGGACAGGTGGCGTAGCTGTCTCTACTGCGGGCGGCTTGTCCGTGGTCGACTCATCAGCCACCGGCAACCACAGCTCGGCGGTGGTACCTACGCCTTTTTCGCTCTTGAGGATCAGCCGTCCGCCCAGTTGCTCGGCCAGACCATGCACCATGGACAGTCCCAGGCCGGTGCCCTTGCCCACGCCCTTGGTAGTGAAAAAAGGATCCACGGCCGAGGCCAGCGTCATCTCGTCCATGCCATCGCCTTCGTCGGTGAGCGACAGGCAAATGTATCGCTCGTTGCCCAACGGCCTTCCTGGACCACCGGCCTGGCTACCCAGCCGCTCCTGCGCCTCGATCAAGATCCTGCCGCCCTGGGGCATGGCATCCCGGGCATTGGTCGCCAGGTTGAGGATCGCCAGTTCGAGCTGGTTGACGTCGGCCAGCACCGGCGACAACGCCTCGGCAAATCGGGTCTGGATATGAATCGACGGGCCCATCGAGCTTTGCAGCAGGCCGCTGATGCCTTGCACCAGCGTCGCCAGCTCCACTGGTTCGGAGCTGAGCTTCTGCCGACGGGCGAACGCCAGCATGCGCTGGGTCAGGGAAACACCGCGAAGCGCCCCCTGCACGGCGTTGTCCAGCAGTTGGGTGAGTTTTGGTTCGCTGGGCATGCGCTTGCGCATGATTTCCAGGTTGCCGAGGATCACTGTCAGCAGATTGTTGAAATCGTGGGCGATGCCGCCGGTAAGCTGGCCGATCGCTTGCAGTTTCTGCGCTTGAAACAGTGCCTCGCGAGCCTGCTCCAAGGCCTGTTGCGCCTGCGTGGCATCGGTAATGTCGCGGGTGATCTTGGCAAATCCCAGGAGTGTGCCGGTATCGCTGCGAATCGCATCGATAACCACATGAGCCATGAAGCGCGTGCCATCCCTGCGCACGCGCCAACCCTTCTTTTCAAAACGGCCGACGCTGGCGGCGATGCTCAGGGCCCGCTGCGGCTCCCCGGCCTCCCGGTCTTCGGGGGTGTAGAACATCGAGAAGTGCTGGCCGATCGCTTGGGCCGGCAGGTAGCCCTTGATCCGCTGCGCACCCTGGTTCCAGTTGGTCACCTGCCCGTCCGGATCAAGCATGTAGATGGCGTAGTCGGTGACGCTTTGCACCAGCAGGCGAAACTGTTGCTCGCTCTGCTTGAGGGTTTCCTCGGCCATCTTGCGATCGGTCAGGTCCCGGGTGATCTTGGCGAAACCGAGCAGTTCGCCGCTCTGGCTGTCGATGATAGGGTCGATGACCACATGGGACCAGAACAGCGTGCCGTCCTTGCGCACCCGCCAGCCTTCGCCTTCGAAACGCCCCTCGCGCACGGCCGTATCGAGGGCCAGTTGCGGCAGCCCGGCGGCACGGTCCTGATCGGTGTAGAACCGGGAAAAGTGCAGGCCGAGGATCTCGGATTCCTCGTAGCCCTTGAAGCGTCGAGCGCCAGAGTTCCAGCTGGTGATGATGCCGGACGGGTCGGTCATGTAAATGGCGTAGTCGACCACGGCATCGATAAGCAGCCGGAAGCGCTGCTCTTCGTTGATGCGGGTAGTCTTTGGGTTGTTCTCAAGCATGTTGGCCGAGGGATCATGGGGATTTGTGCGGAGTATGGAACAACTGTAGCCCGAGTAAAAACCTGATTTATGTGGGGCTATGCAGACCCTTGTGGGAGCGAGCCTGCTCGCGAAGCGGTTGAGCCAGCCAGCGAAGGTGCAAGAGGGTCCGACGCCTTCGCGAGCAGGCTCGCTCCCACAGCTGGAGTATCTCGTTCCTGCCTGACGGTCCACCACTGCGGCAATAATCGCTGCACCTTGGCCTCGCCAAAGCGGTCGTCGATCAGCATCACCACTCCGCGATCCTGCTGGGTTCGGATGACCCGGCCAGCGGCCTGCACGACTTTTTGCAGGCCGGGATACAGGTAGGTGTAGTCATAGCCGTCGCCAAAGATCGTCGCCATGCGCTGCTTGATCTGTTCATTGACCGGGTTGAACTGCGCCAGCCCGAGGGTGGCGATGAACGCTCCGATCAGCCGCGAGCCTGGCAGGTCGATGCCCTCGCCGAACGCGCCGCCCAACACCGCGAAGCCAATGCCCTGGCTGTGCTCCATGAAGCGTTCGAGGAACGCCTGCCGCGGCGCCTCCCCCATTCCGCGCGATTGCGTCCAGGTCGCAATGTGCGGATGTCGCTCGGCCAACAACCCGGCCACCTGTTGCAAGTAATCGAAGCTGCTGAAGAACGCCAGGTAGTTGCCGGGACGCTCGGAGAACTGGCGAGCCATCAGCGCGACGATCGGCTCAAGGGAGCCCTGGCGATGGGCGAAGCGGGTGGAGATCCGGCTGACCACCTGGACATCCAACTGTTCGGCCTGGAACGGTGATTCGACATCGATCCATACCGTGTCCGCGGGTGTCCCCAGCAAATCGGCGTAATAGCGCCGCGGGCTCAGGGTCGCGGAGAACAGTACGCTGCTGCGCGACGCCGTGAACCTGGGTCGCAGGAAACCGGCCGGCACCACGTTGCGCAGGCACAGCGTCGACAGGCTGCGCTGGCGGCCGGATTCGCGCTTGTGAATATCGAACAGGAAACGCTCATCGAATGCCTCCGCCACGCGAGCGAACTGCAACGCATCGAAATAAAACGCTTGCAGCTGACTGTCCAGCCCTTGGGGATGGTCATTGAGGTAATCGCCGATGGCGCTGGTGCACGTTCCCAGTGCCTGAAGCAGTTTCTCCGGTGGTTTTTCATGCGCCTGGTAGGCGGCAATTTGCGGCTCGTGCAAGGCGTTCCACTGACGGCTGACCTTGCGCAACGCTTTCTTCAAAGGCTCCGGCGCCGTTTTCAGCACCGTCGCCAGCGCAAGCTGGTCCAGGCTCGCGCTGTACATCAGGCGCCCTCGCTCCACCAGGTTGTGGGCTTCGTCCACCAGGGTCGCGACCGTCCAGCCATTGGCCTGGGCGAGGCCGAAGAGCAAGGCGCTGAAATCGAAGTAGTAGTTGTAGTCCGCCACCACCACGTCGGCCCAACGGGCCATTTCCTGGCTCAGGTAGTACGGACAGACTTCATGGCTCAAGGCGATATCGCGCAACGCCGCCTGGTCGAGCAGCGTGACCTGGCTCGCCGCTGCCCGGGCCAGCGGCAGGCGATCATAAAACCCCCGGGCCAGCGGGCATGATTCGCCGTGGCAGGCTTTGTCCGGATGCTCGCAGGCCTTGTCCCGCGCGATCATTTCCAATACCCGCAGCGGCATCGCCGGGGCGTTGTTGGTGATCAGCCGGGCCGCATCCAGGGCCAGCCTGCGTCCGGGGGTTTTTGCCGTGAGAAAGAACACCTTGTCCAGACGCTGCGGCGCCAAGGCCTTGAACATGGGGAACAAGGTGCCGACGGTCTTGCCGATGCCAGTGGGCGCCTGGGCCATCAGGCAGCGCCCGGTGCTGACCGCCTTGAACACCGATTCAGCCAGGTGACGTTGCCCCGGCCGAAAGCCGGCGTGGGGAAACGTCAGCGCCTGGGCGCCCAGGTTACGCGCCTGGCGATGGCGCATTTCCTGTTCGGCCCACGCCAGGAACCGAGCACACTGCTGCTCGAAGAACGCCTGGAGCTGCGAGGCTTCGCAGCTTTGGGTCAGGCAGGTCTCCTTTTCGCTGACGATGTCGAAGTAGACCAAGGCAACGTCTATGCGCGGCAACTGCAACTTGTCGCACTGCAGCCAGCCATAGATTTTCGCCTGGGCCCAATGCAATTGGCGGTGGTTGTCCGGTTGCTTGCTCAGGTCGCCCCGATAGGTCTTCACTTCCTCCAGACGATTGCGGGCCGGGTCGTAGCCGTCGGCCCGCCCCTTGACCTTCAAGGTCTGGTAGACGCCTTCCAGGCTGACTTCGGCCTGATAGCCCTCCTGGCGCCGCGCTGCCACGGTACGGTGGCCGACGATACCTTCCAGGGCGGTGGGTGACGGCGTGAAACGCAGGTCGAGATCGCCGACCTTCGCGGTGAACTCGCATAACGCCCGCACGGCAATGCTGTAGCCCGGCATCTCGGTCACGCGCCCTGCTCCGCCCATTGCACATAACAGACGGCGACGGGCATCCGGTGTTCGTGGCAGAACTCCAGCCAGCGCAGTTGGTTATCCTGCAGGCGATCGCCGGGGCCTTTGACTTCGATCATGCGGTAGGTCTTGTGCTGCGGCCAGAACTGGATCAGGTCGGGCATGCCGGCGCGGTTGGCCTTGATGTCCAGCAGCAGACGGCCGAACCAGTGCTTGAGGTGTTCGGCCGGCAGACAGTCAAGCGCCTGGTCCAGCAGGTCTTCGGACAGTGCGCCCCAGAACACGAACGGTGACTGCACGCCCCATTTTTCCGCGTAACGTTGACGGATGGTCTGCCGATAGCGCCCGTCGTCCAACTCGGCGAAACAGGCCGCGAACAGTTCGGCGCGACGGTCATGGAAATCTTCGTTCAGCAGGTCCACCGGCCCGCGCTGGAACGGGTGGAAAAAAGCCCCCGGCAGCGGCGCGAAAATCGCCGGCCAGCACAACAGGCCGAACAGCGAATTGACCAGGCTGTTCTCGACGTAATGCACCGGGGCAGCTTCGTCATGCAGGTGAGCCTGGACGTAATATTCCACCGACAACGTCGGGTCGACACGCGGCAGATGCAAGTCCAGTCGTTCGACCTCCCTGGCCACGGCGCGGGCCACCGGCGGGCCGCCGAGTTTGCGCCGCAGTCGGGGCACGATCCGGAGCAAGGCCTGGCGCTCGGCAGCGCTTTGGGGCGCCTGGGCCGCGGCCTCACCCAGTTCGAGGGCCAGGGCATATTCGCCGATGCGCTCCAGCACGCGGATCATTCGCAGTCGCGCGCCGGGGTAAGTACAGCCGCGATAAAGACTCAGGGCCTGGGCAAAATCACCGATGCGTTCGCAATGCTGGCCGATCTGGAACAACAGCTTGCCCCGGCGCCGCTCAAGCCAGGGATTGTCCAGCTCCAGGGCATTGACCCGGGCGATGATCGGTTCGAGCGGTTCGCCGGCGTCGAAGCGTTGCTGGCATTCATGCAGGAAGACACAGGCATCGATGTCCTCACGGCTGCGCAGCCCCCGGGACTCGGCGCTGAACTCAACGGCTTCATAGACAAAGATACCCAGGTCCGCCAGCACGAACTCCGACCAGTCCTGATAGAGATTGCCGAAGAACATCAACCGCAAACGGTCGCACAGCCCCATCACCGTGAGGCTGTACAGCCGCTCTTCGAGTTGCGGGCACCAGGCGCGAAACGGCTGCGGCTGGCCGTCCTGATCACTCAGAGTGTGCAGCCATTCGGATTTGCGTGCCTTGGGTTGCTCGATCAGATGCCCCAGGCACAGAAGTATTTCCGGCTTGAGCAGCATATCGAACAGTTCGACAAGGCTCAGGCACGCCTGCTCTTCGACCCAGCCCAGCGCCAACAACGGCGCCACGGCGTCGGCGATGTCGCCAATTTCCGCATAGCGCAGCTTGGTGTGACGAAAGTGCAGGCCCTTGCGCATCACCATCCGCACCAGCAAGCCTTGGGCCGGACGCGGCAAAGCGATGAAATCATCGATAAACCGCTGCTCTTCGATACTCAATACGTCTGCATAGCGTTGCGTCAACCAGGCGAGGACCCGCTGGAAGTTGTTCAGGTAATAAAAGGGGTCGTCAAGGGGATTGGCTGTCACGGAAAAAAGCGCCACGCATGCTGAAATACTGGTTATGCGTACAGATATCAGCTACTCGCCGCCCAGGCAACTGCAAAAGATGAGCGGTCGCCTATATTTAAAGGAGAAATCCTTCCCTGTGCGATGAACTTTCCTACAACAAGCGAGACCAATGGCGGTTAACTCAGTGATGGCCCGGTCGAATCAGCCGGGCTGCGTCCTTTCGAAAGAGGTTATGGATATGAACATCAGGTTTCTGGGCCTGCCCTTGGTCGTCACCGCGCTGCTTGCGCTGGCCGGCTGCGCCTCTCCGACCGTGGTGACCTTGCAGAACGGTACCCAGTATTTGACCGAGGACACGCCGAACACCCGCACCGCCGATGGCTTCTACGAATTCGAAGACATTTCTGGCCGCAAAGTCCGGGTCCGCGCCGATGAAGTGGCGACGATTCGCAAGGAAGACTGAACCGTTTCCTCCAGGCTTATTGCCCCCCAGGTTTTTTGCGCGCGTATTGATCCGCGCAAACCTCTCTCATGCAACCTCTTAACCAGCGATGCACCGGATCGGCATCCATACGCGGGTGCCAGAGCATAGCGATAGTGAACCCGGGCAGCGCAAACGGCAGCGCGAAACTGTGCATGCCGGTGCGCAAGCGGGTGGTGTAGCGCTCCGGCACGCTGGCGATGAGGTCGCTGGACCGGGCGAGCCCCAGCGCAGCGGAAAAGCCCGGGACGCTGGTGATGATTTCACGGGACAGACCCAATGCCCCCAATGCCTGATCCATCGGTCCCTGATCGAGGTCGTGCAGGGACACGCCGATGTGCGCGCCCATCCCATAGTCGGCAGCGCTCACCTCGATCTGGCTCAGCGGATGCCCCGGGCGAACCACGCCGATGAGGCGGTCTCGAAACAACGCCTGCGTGCGCAACTCCGGACGGGTGCGCTCATCCACCACGGCGGTTTCCAGATCCACACTGCCCTCGCGCAGCGCGGTGCTGTCCTTATCGGCCTTGTCGACGAAACACAGCCGAACCCCTGGCGCCTGTTCGCTGACTCGGGCAATCAGCTCCAGCGCGAAATTCTCCACGAAGCCTTGGCGGGTACGCAGCGTGAAGGTTCGGATCACTCGACGCAGATCCGGCGCCTGCTCCGGGCGCAGCGCGGCCTGGGCGTCCTGGACCAGTTGCCTGACCTGCTCGCGCAACGCCAGCGCGCGCGGAGTTGGCACCAGACCCCGCCCGGCCCGCACCAGCAACGGGTCGCCAGTGGCCTGGCGCAACCGCGCCAATGCCCGGCTCATGGCCGAAGGACTGAGGCGCAGCCGGCGCGCCGCACCAGCCACGCTGCCTTCGGACAGCAGCACATCCAGGGTGAGGAGCAAATTCAAATCGGGTGCGGACATTGACGGGACTCGATCACAGGTGGCGTTGTGTGCAGCTATAACATGCAACCGCTGCGTCTTCCGCCATGTTATGCCTCGGCGTACCGTTCTGACAGCTGCGCCGAAGGAGCCGCAGACAGAGAGGACACGATGAAACCCGTTACTGCAGATCACCTGTCAACAAATGCCGACAATCCACCGCAGCGCAAGGCACATGGAGCCCTGGCCAGCCTTGCACTGGCAACGCTGCTCGCATCCCTGGGCGCCAGCGTCGCCAGCGTCGGCTTGCCGGTGCTGGCCCAGGCATTCGATGCGTCCTTCCAACTGGTCCAGTGGGTGGTCCTCGCCTATCTGCTGGCGATCACCACGCTAATCGTCAGCCTCGGACGCTTGGGCGACCTGATCGGACGCCGCAAGCTGCTGCTGGCGGGCATCGCGCTGTTCACGCTGGCTTCGGCCCTGTGTGGCCTGGCGCCGTCGTTGTGGCTGCTGATCGCTGCCAGGGCCCTGCAAGGCGTGGGCGCGGCCATCATGATGACGTTGACCCTGGCCCTCGTCGGCGAAACGGTCGACAAAGCCAGGACCGGCAGCGCCATGGGTCTGCTCGCCACGCTGTCAGCGGTCGGCACCGCCCTCGGGCCGTCCCTTGGCGGCATATTGATCAGCGGGTTCGGCTGGCAGGCGTTGTTTCTGATCAACGTTCCTCTCGGATTACTGACGCTGTTGCTGGCCTGGCGCTTTTTGCCTGCCGGATACCCGGCGCAAAAGACCGGGCGCGTGGGTTTCGATGGCCTGGGCACGCTCCTGCTGGCTTTCACACTGGGCGCTTATGCCCTGGCCATGACACTCGGACGTGGGAGCTTTGGCGCATTGAATATCGGCCTGTTGCTGGCGGCGGTCCTGAGCGGCGGATGGTTCGTCCGGACGCAGAAACGACTCGCGTCGCCGCTGATCCCGCTGCCGATGTTTCGCGACCGCCTGCTCGTCTCGGGCCTGGCTACAAGCGCGCTGGTCGCCGCGATCATGATGGCGACCCTGCTGGTCGGCCCGTTCTATCTCGCCATCGCCCTCGGGTTGCCTCCGACAACGGTGGGCCTGGTGTTGGCGGCAGGGCCGTGTGTCGCCGCCCTCGCCGGCATGCCCGCCGGGCGGCTGACGGACCGTTTCGGCGTGCGCCTCATGCGTCTTGTCGGGCTGACGACCCTGATGTTCGGCTGTCTGCTGCTGTCGCTGGTTCCTCCCGCCTTGGGCATAGCCGGTTATGCCGCGGCCATTGTAGTCACGACACTTGGCTATGCGATGTTCCAGACGGCCAACAATACATCGGTCATGGCCGAGCTCCCCGCCCATCAGCGGGGTGCCATTGCCGGCTTGCTCAACTTGTCGCGCAACCTGGGATTCCTTACTGGCGCATCGGTGCTAGGTGCAGTCTTCGCCAGCGCTTTGCCGACGAACGGTATCGGCGCTACAACACCCGAAACTGCGGCCCACGGCTTGCACGTCACCTTCGCCATTGCCCTCGCAATGGCGGGCCTGGCACTGCTGATTGCGCTGAAATACCGCGATCCAGAGCCGTCGTCCCAACGGCAATAAACCTCATGCAACCGATGATGGCATTCTGAACATTCCCGATTAAGTCATGATCCAGATCAAAAAAACTGAACCAATCGCCAAACGGACTGAAAAAATCCACATCAGCTTCATTTTCCGGTGCTATTTTAATTCTCACTGGTAGGGCCATGATGGCTCTTCCTTCCTGACATGAGCAAACGGAAGCGCTTGATGAAGAAGGCGGGCTACAGATGAATAAAGGATCTTTCAGCAAGGTTACGTTCCCCAACGCCTGCCAATTGATGCGCTGGCATTTCCATCCCATGGGCTTCGAGGCCAGCATGGATGCGCCGGGCAGCATGGTTGCGCGGTTGTTCGACCGTGCCAGCGGCGAAACCATGATCGCGATTGCAGGCATTCCCTGCGCCACCGTGATGAACGCGCCCGATGTGGAGCGGATCATCGAAGCGGTGGAAGCCGAGCTTGAAGCCTTCGTACCGCCGGTTGGCTTGCGACGATTCGCTTCCTGAACAAAAAAACCCACATTCACTGATGCGGTTCATTCAAGGCAATCGACAAACCCGTGGCGAGGGAGCTTGCTCCCGCTGGGCTGCAAAGCGGCCCCAAAACCTGCCAATGCGGAGTATCAGGCACACCGCACCCGTAGGTTTACGACTGCTCCGCAGCCGAGCGGGAGCAAGCTCCCTCGCCACGGGCTTTTTTGTGATTATCGACTGTGACACGTATCAGCCGCGCGCACGGCGATGATCGACAAAGAATGGCTTGCCCGCCGCGACACGGTCCGAGGCTCTGGGCGCGTTGGCGGCTTGACTGTCCTGGCCGTCCACATACCAGTAGCAATGTTGCACCGCCCGCGTGATCCCCACGTAGGCCAGGCGCAAAATCTCATCTTTTTGCGCCGTGTCGTACGGTTCGGTGTCGCCGTCCTGGCCCAGCCCGGCCATCCGGTAGACCTGGTTCTTGTACGGCGAACTGGTCAGATGCTGGCAGTCACCCAGAAGGAATACCGCATCCGCCTCAAGGCCTTTCGCGCTGTGATAAGTCATTTGCCTGAAGCGTCTCATTGGCATCGGCAAGCTAGAATCAACATTAACTATTGGCTGAATATGCTTTTCTAACAATGACTTGTCGCTACTTCTTCGATACAGCATCAAGATCGAATCACCCTTCCGGTAATGCTCATCAAGCCGCCGCGCCAACCCTTCGTCATCCCGATCCAGCACATTGACCGGACTTGGCGTTCGTGGCACGCCGCTGGCCTTGGCTTTTTTGCCAGGCATGGCCGCCGCCGCGCGCACGACATGCTCGGCGGCGTCGATGATGTATTGATGGCTGCGGTAGTTTTCGGTGAGCATCACCCGCGTGCTGGCCGGGGACGGGAATTGCTTGTTGAAGGCCATGAAGAAACTCGGCGAACTGCCCCGCCAGCCATAGATCGATTGCCAGTCGTCACCCACGCACAACAGCGAAGAACGCTGGGCGGCGCGCCCCACGTGCAGGGCGGTACCGCGCCTGCGCACTTCGCGCAGGCTCGCTCGGAGCCAGGAGACGATCTGCGGCGAAACGTCCTGGAACTCGTCGATCATCAAGTGGGCCATCGGCCGCAACAGCGCGTCATCGAGCAGCTTGAAGTTTTCCTCTGAATGCTCGCTGAACAGCGCAAACATGCGGTTGTAGGTCATGACCGGCGGCGACTGGTCGAGCAGATGATCCTCGAAAGCGCGCCAGAAGCGGCTCAACGCTTCGAAGAAATACCGATCGGGATCGTCATGGGAGAAACTCATCTGGCCCACGGCATCAGGGACATCCAAGCCGAGATTCTCGATGAACCCTGCCGCCGCGACAAAACAGTCCAGCAAAGGGGCGGAGCCCAGCTCTCCCTTGACCTTGTAATCGAACCCCGGCCCGGCACTGGCATCCCCGGCCAACGAGGCCAATACGCGTCTGGATTCCTCATAACTGTCGAGCCATATCAATGGCTTACGACAGAAAGCTTGAAACAGGGTCCGCTTTACAGCCCATTCCGCGCGCAGGCTCAGCTTGGCGCCGGGCCGGCTGAGCTGAGAATCTTCACGTGGATCGAAACCCAGCATTACCCAAGCGTCCAGCGACGGAACGTAACCGTGGGAATGAAACCTGGAACCATTAACTTCGAAGGCCTGGCGTTTCGGCTCGATCCCCTTGATTGGCCAGGCGCCCGCCTTGAACCAGAGATCCTCGATCGCGTCGCACAGTGCTTCGTCGCGCTGGGCCGCCAGTTCAGTCACGGCTATCCGCTTCTGCACATCCGGGTGATCGCGCTCCAGCGTCTTGAGCTGCAAGGCGTGCCGGGAAAGCGGCTTGATCAGCTCGCGGAAACGCTCGTCACGCTTGTAGAGGCTGTGATAACAGGCGTTGAGGTGCTGGCGCTGGACCTCGTTGATGCGCAAGTCGAATGGGCTGGCCAAGGCGCCATCGTCACTTGGCCCGGCGCGAAGGCTCAGCGCCTCGAAGGCCTGGAGCCGTTCGAATCCAGGCAGGCTGCGCACCATGGGCAGGATTCGTGAGTGGAACGTGCGCACCAGCTCGCGTGCCTGCGCCAGGCTGATCGTACGCCCCCAAAGCGCAAACATGTCGATGAGCTTCTGCATAAAGTCCTTGCGCGATTCGCGAGTAAACGTGACCACGGTCATCGAATCCAGCTCGAACCCCAAGTAATGACAGAGCAGCACGATGCGCAGTACCAGCGTTGTGGACTTGCCTGCGCCTGCCCCCGCGACGACCGACGTCGCCGGGGTGTCGCTGAAAATCATCTTCCACTGCGCGCTGCTGGGTTGCGCATGCGCCGGTAGCAGGCGCGCGACGTCGGCCTTGATGCGCTTCTTCAGTTCGGCGGTAAGCGGCAGGCGCCAGTCATCGAACAACAGATCGTCGACCTTGGGCCCCGGATGCTCGGTGCTGCGCCAATCCCTGATCAGCAGGACCTGACGCCCCTCTTCCAGGCCTTCGGCCTTGCCTTCCTTGAAACCATAATCAAAACCCGCGGTGTGCCCGCTACGAAAGCCATCGGCCTGGCCATGCAACCAGGACGCCCGATGCTGGGCGCGCAGGCGCGTCAGGCCATGACCAAAAAATCGCGCAGCCAGGCGCTTGAGCCAGGGCATCTGGGCCAGTGGCAGGAGTTCGGGAGGAAGATCGGGAGTGTGTTGCGACACGCTGAAGGACTCCGGTGTTCAGAACCATGAGGGCTATGGTGTCTGGATTTGCAGCCGGATTCCAGCCAAAAGCTTTGCTGTCAGCTATTTAGACGATGAAATGAAAGTGATATGGCAGGTTGGCATTGCGCTATTTCAGGGGACTAGGCCCTTCGCGAGCAGGCTCGCTCCCACAGTCAGATTACCTGTGGGAGCGAGCCTGCTCGCGAAAGGACTCGATCACTGCCCGGAAATCGCGCCATCCACGAGCGCCTGGGCCTCGACCACCAGCTGTTTCAGGTGCTCGTCGCCAATAAAGCTTTCGGCGTAGATCTTGTAGATGTCCTCGGTGCCGGACGGACGCGCGGCAAACCAGCCATTTTCGGTCATGACTTTCAGGCCCCCGATGGCCTGGTCGTTACCCGGGGCGTGGCTGAGGATGCTCTGGATCGTTTCGCCCGCCAGTTCAGTGGACTGGACCTGATCCGGCGACAGCTTGCTCAGCAGCGCTTTCTGCTGCGGGCTGGCCTTGGCATCGACACGTACCGAGAACGGCTCGCCCAGCTCGTCCGTCAGGGCGCGATAGGCCTGGCTTGGGTCGCGACCGGTGCGAGCCGTCATTTCGGCGGCCAACAAGGCCGGGATCAGCCCATCCTTGTCGGTGCTCCATACGCCGCCATCCTTGCGCAGGAACGAGGCTCCGGCGCTTTCTTCACCGCCAAAGCCAAGGGAACCATCGAACAGGCCGTCGGCGAACCACTTGAAGCCCACCGGCACCTCATAGAGGCGGCGGCCCAGGCGCTTGGCCACGCGGTCGATCAGGCCGCTGCTGACCACTGTCTTGCCGACCGCCGCATCGGCACGCCATTGCGGCCGATTCTGGAACAGATAATCGATGGAGACCGCCAGGTAATTGTTCGGCGCCAGCAAGCCGCCACTCGGCGTCACGATGCCGTGGCGGTCATGGTCCGGGTCGCAGGCGAAGGCCACGTCGAAGCGCTCCTTCAAACCGATCAACCCTTGCATGGCGTGGCTGGAGGACGGGTCCATGCGGATCTGCCCGTCCCAATCGACCGTCATGAAGCGGAAGGTGGAATCCACCTGGGTGTTGACCACTTCCAGGTCCAGTCGATAGTGCTCGGCGATGGCGGGCCAGTAGCGCACGCCAGCGCCGCCCAGCGGGTCTACGCCCAGGCGCAGCCCTGCACCACGGATCGCGTCGAAATCGATGACGTTGCCGAGGTCTGCCACGTAGGTATTGAGGTAATCGTGACGGTGAGTGGTTTGGGCCTTGAGTGCCTGTTCGTAGCTGATGCGCTTGACGCCGGCCAACTGGTTGGCCAACAGCTCGTTGGCCTTGGCTTCAATCCATTTGGTGATATGGGTATCGGCCGGACCGCCATTGGTGGGGTTGTATTTGTAGCCGCCACTTTGTGGCGGATTGTGCGACGGCGTAATGACGATGCCGTCAGCCAGCCCAGTGGTCCGGCCACGGTTGTAGCACAGGATGGCGTGGGAAATCGCTGGCGTCGGGGTGTACTCGTCACCCTCGGCGATCATCACGGTCACGCCATTGGCGGCCAGCACTTCCAACGCGCTGGCTCCCGCCGGAGTCGACAGTGCATGAGTGTCGATACCGACAAACAGCGGTCCGTCGATGCCCTGGGCTTCACGGTACAGGCAGATCGCCTGACTGATGGCCAGTACGTGCCATTCGTTGAACCCCAGATCGAACGAACTGCCACGATGCCCGGAAGTGCCGAACGCGACGCGCTGGGTCGCAATCGAGGCGTCGGGCCGGCCGGTGTAATACGCCGTCACCAGTCGCGGGATATCGATCAACAACTCTGCCGGCGCCGGCTTGCCCGCAAATGGACTGACTGTCATGCAAAACCTCGGAATGGAGTGGCTCGGAAAAATGAAGGCAGTTTACTGACAGTTCGACCATCACGCGACGGGTTCGATCCATCGCCCCGCGATCAGGATTGTTCGAGCCTCAAGGCCTCGGCCAGTGCGCAGAAGACCGCTTCCCGGCCGCCCACGCCGTCGAGAGCATGAGCCAACCGAAAATGCTGGTCATATCGTCCTTGGGTGCTGAACAGCTCTCCCGGCGCGATGACGATTCGCCGGGCGAGCAGCCGTTGGAAAACCCGCCGCAGATCGACCTGGCGTGAAGAGCGTACCCAGATTGTTGCGCCGCCCTCGGGCTCCTCCCATTCCAGGCAGTTTCCGACTCGCTCGCGCAACAGTTGCGTCGCCGACGCGGCGCTTTCACGTAGGAGGCGTCGCAATACCAGTAGATGCTGGTCGATCCGGCCATTGTTGTATAAACGCGCAATCGCTTTCTGGCGAATCGGCGAAAGACGAAATGCGCGCAACAGGAAATGACGCTGCAACATCAGCGTCAGCTGACGCGACAGCACATAACCGTAGGGCGCCTCGGCCCCTATGGTTGTCTCGAAGGTGGAATACACGATCAGCCGGTCCGGGTCGAGCCACTCTCGAAAAGGCAACGCGCCGGGCTCGAATACCAACTCCGTATGGCTGTCGTTCTCCAGTACCCACGTGCCGTACTGTTCCAGCAGACGCGCCAGTGCTCGCCGGTCGGCTGCACTTTTCAACCTGCCCCTGGGCATGCTCAACACCGAAGACACCACCATCAGGCATACCGTTTCATTCGCCAGCAACCGCTCCAACTGTTCAATATCGATTTCCCCCTCGGCCAGCAAGGGCAGCTCGATGACGCGGATATCGGCCGCTTGCAACAAACGCAGGACGGTCCATTCGCAGGGCGACTCCACGAGCACCGTGTTGCCCTTGAGTGCCAGCACTGCAATCAGGATTTCCAGAACGCCGCGCAAGTCAGCGCCGATATAGACGTCATCGGCACTCCAGCATCGCGACGGTGAAGAGGTGTAGCGTGCCGCCAGTGCGGTACGCAACTCCTGCTCTCCCCAGGGCTGCAGCGGATGTTGTGAAGCGCGCGGGTACTGGCGCAGGAGCTCGCGTTCAAGCAACAGAAGCGGACTGTCGAGCGGCTGCAACGAAGCCGGTTCATCACCGCTGAGCACCAGCATGCCTGGGCGACGCGCGTTGACGTACAGGGTCTCCAGCAAATCATCGCCATCGCCAAGAGTGGACACGCTGACCATCGGCAATGCGTAGTATCCGGACTTGGCAATCGAATAGACCCGCCCTTCCTTTTCCAGCAGGGAATAAGCGTACTGGATGGTGGATATGGAGACATTGAGGCGCTCGGCCAACTGCCGCAATGACGGCAGACGCACCCGAGCATCAGCGCCCAGCTCATTGATCAGGTTCGTCAGGTACCGATAAACCGCCTGGTAGGTGAAGTCTGTTTCACGATGGCCCTTCATGAGACTGGGCCGCCGAACCGAACTTTCACCAACCGGGCCCGGGCGATCGCGACAAAATACGTCAAACCCCGTCCCTCAGCGCCGCGCTGCACGTTCGCCGGGATCATCGGCGCCCTGCCCGCCCTGGTCCGTATCAGCGCGCTCCATAGCGGTTTGCGGGTCCGCCCGGATGATCTCCGGCTCCGGCGTGGTGATTCGGGCCCGGTACAACTTGCACAGCATCGTAACGGGCAGGCCACTGACATCGACCATCCAATGCGCCACCTGATCCGTGACCGGGCCGCCCCGCAACGCCCTGTGCAGATCGGGCATGCCCACCAGCATGCCGGGATGACAGCACCGCAGGAAATGCTCCAGGCCGGCGCCCTTTTCAACGAAGGGCGCAAACAGCATGCACACCAGTTGCGTTTCGTTCAGATTCAGATTTTTTTCCGTTTCCAGGGCGATCACGGTTCGACGGTCGGGAATCTCCGACGGTGAACCCAACAGCCCCTGGACCTGCTGGCAGACGGGCTCCGGCATACGCTTGCGGTGCATGACCATGATCATGCGTTGCACATAATCGGTGTAGCCAGCCGCATAGCCGCGTTCCTGCTGATGACAGGCCTGCAAGCCACATAGGTGGGCCGAGAGGTACGGGCTCAGGTATTCATGCTCAAGCGATGGCGCAACCAGCTCATCGGAGCTGACGCCGAGGAATTCGCTGAACAACGCCCAGTTGCTTTCCTCCAGCCGCTCGGTGATCAGATCATCAATACGGATGTGCCCCACTTGCCGGCAGGCCTCCAGCCGCCCTTCGGGTTGCCAGACACCCAGGTGCTCCTGGCCATAAAAACGCCGGAACAGGTCACTGCCCAGGAAATCGAGTTGGGCAAACAGGCCGTCGAATCCACCCACGGGCTCAAACACCAGACCGATCTTGCGGGTCGCCCGGCGCAACCCGGACAGGAACTGCTTTTGCTGGCGTGGCGTGTCGCAACTGACCCATGAATCCACGCCCGCATCCCAGCGAGCCATGTTCTTGTAGAACTCCGCCATCGCCAGGTAGCCTTCGTCGCCCACGCCCAGGAGGCTGTCGGAGGAACGCAGGTGCCCAAGCATCAGCATGTCAGTGCGATTGGCCTCGCGCCCTTGCGCCGATAACGGCTTCGAGCGATCAAACGGCACCACCTCTCGATTGTCCGCCATCAGCAACTCTACCCGTGGATCGTCGTAGAGAAACAGAGCGCTGTAGCAACAGTGGATATTCTCCAGGGTGGCCTGGGTCATCTCGCCCAGGCGTGGCGTGGCGACGCGCAGGTCAAAAGTCGTCGGATGCCGGCCAGCAATGCTCAACTGCGCGGCGCGCAGGGCCGTCAGCGCATAGAAGCCCTCCCGACTGCCATTCTGGGCCACCAGCACCCGATAGGTGCCAATTCGTTCAATACCGCCAGCGGCGACGATCAATCGCTGGACTAGAAGCTGCAGTGCGGTCCGTTCCGCACGGGAATAAAATTCCAACAAGCGTTGCAATACCTGTTGATATACGTAAGTCATTGCCTGCTGATGAATTGCACTCATAACTTTTACCTAAAATCCGTTTATCGACGTCGCACCCACACCACTTGATTGCTCGACGCGCCAGTCGGGTGAATGCCTTTGCCATTTATTAAGAGTATTGACGATACACTTTGCTTTCGCGCGATGTAATTAATCCACACATGTATGGGTCGTGCCCCCCTGCTTTTGTCTTTCAGCCCAAAGCACCCGTATTCATTGGTCTTCGCCCACCTACCAAACCGTCCTAGGAGATTTCTTACAGCGTCCCACAGACAATGGAGACAGAAAACAAGGAATATGCCGAGCGACGCTTTACCTCTTGCCAATAATCTTCTTCAAGGCAGCAGGCGACCCAGGGCAAACAACACCCCGGACACTTTAAATAGGAACAAGAAACAGCAGACGGCCGCGCAAACGAGTGCTGCGCAGCAATTCCTCCTTGAGTTCGAAAGTCAGTATTCAATTATCAAGACTTGAGTAATGATTAAAAGATACAGATTGGCGGCAAAAACCAGTTCAGTTGCTTTTTGCAAGATGCCGCCTTTCGACAGACGAGAGTAAACAGGGTCGTTGATTCGTGCGCAGTTATGCGCAGGCTTGCTGAAGGACAGACACACAGAACGGTCAAAAAGACTGGCCAGGGCGGCCGAAAACAGCGCAAGAGTCGAAACGATGACTCTTGCGCAAGAGAGGAAATCAGGCGGGGTCGACTACCTGGAGGGCAACGCGTTCACGGCAAGGGCATTCGCCCATGTACCGATGGGCCTCGACGAACTCGGAGAACGGAAACACCCGAGTCTTGAGGGGCAACAGGACACGGTCGGCGGTCAATTGGTTGATATCACGCAACGCCCGTTGCAACGCGACCTGGTCCTGGAGAATGCCCAGCTCCGGCTTGCCGGTGAAATTGCCGATGCAGTGGACAAAGAACTGGATGTTCTTCTGGAACGCCGCGCAGGCTGGAAACGGTGTCTGGTTGCCGCCCTGCAAGCCATACAGCACCAGGCTGCCACGGGGCGCCAGGACATCGCCGAGCAGCGACATCTGCGGCCCGCCCAAGCCGTCGAACACCACATCGACGCCACGGCTGTCGGTGAGCTTGTTGATTTGCATCAACAAGTCCTGCTCTTCGGTGACGATGACTTTTTCGGCGCCCAGCGACAGCAGGTATTCACGCTCTTCAGCCGTCTTGGTGGCGGCGATCACCCGCACGCCCAACGCCTTGCCAAGTTGCACGAAGGAAGGACCGGCGCAATGGCTGGCATCGGTCACCAGCGCAAATTGCCCGGGCTTGACCCTTGCCAGGTCCATGTAGGCGAAATAGGCGATCAGCAGCGGCGTGTAATGAACCGCGGCTTCGATCGGGCTGAGCACGTCGGGATAGCGGGTCAAAGCGGTGCGCGGCAGGACGATGACCTCACCGTACACCGGATAATCGTTCGGGCTCTCGGCGGGGAAGCTGGCGACTTTGTCGCCCACGGCCAAGTCATCGACCCCGTCGCCGACGGCTGTCACCACGCCGGCCATTTCATGGCCCAGGCCTGAAGGCAGGCGCGCCTGGGACGATGCCAGGTTCTGGCGCCACAGGGTATCGTACCAACTGATGCCGATCGCTTCGACGCGGACCTGCACTTCTCCTGGCGCAGGAAGAGCCGCCGCATGCTCTTCGCATTTGAGCACCTCGGCACCACCAAACTTGTGAAAACGGATCGTGCGGGACATCGCAAACCTCGTCAAAGTAACCTCTAATGCCATGAACTCTATCCGGGCTTTGTAGCCAAGACCATCAGTGGCTATTAATAGTCGACATGCCTGTCATTGATTCCGCAGCAAGAAAACTGAACCGGCCCTGTAGGACCCCGCCCTGAAAAATGCAATTAGCCGGTGCAGAGTACCAGCCTTTCCCCGTAAGATTCATGCCGGCCATTGTTCCCATATGGCCGCCCACGTCAAGCTTGCCGAATCTGCCAGGACCCCAGATGAATCGTAATGACCTGCGTCGTGTCGACCTGAACCTGTTGATCGTGTTCGAAACATTGATGCATGAGCGCAGTGTGACCCGCGCCGCCGAGAAATTGTTCCTCGGCCAACCGGCCATCAGCGCCGCGCTGTCGCGCCTGCGCAGCCTGTTCGACGATCCGCTGTTCGTGCGTACCGGGCGCAGCATGGAGCCCACCGCGCGGGCGGTGGAAATCTTCGCCCTGCTCTCTCCGGCCCTTGACTCGATCTCCACGGCGGTCAGCCGGGCGGCGGAATTCGATCCGGCCACCAGCACCTCGGTCTTTCGCATCGGCCTGTCGGATGACGCCGAGTTCGCCCTGCTGCCGATGCTGCTCAAGCGCCTGCGGGCCGAAGCGCCAGGCATCGTGCTGGTGGTGCGCCGGGTCAATTACATCCTGATGCCGGGCTTGCTGGCCTCTGGCGAAATCTCCATCGGCGTCAGCTACACCGACGACCTGCCGGCCAACGCCAAGCGCAAGGTCTTGCGGCGCAGCTCGCCGAAAGTGCTGCGCGCCGACACCGCACCGGGACGTCTGACGCTGGACGAATTCTGCGCCCGCCCCCATGCACTGGTGTCCTTTGCCGGCGACTTGAGCGGGTTCATTGATGAAGAGTTGGAAAAGCTCGACCGCAAGCGCCATGTGGTATTGGCCGTACCGCAGTTCAACGGCCTGAGCACGCTGCTGTCGGGCACCGACATCATCGCCACCGTGCCCGACTACACCGCCGAAGCACTGACCGCCGCCGGCGGCGTGCGCGCTGAAGACCCACCGATCCCGGTGCGCAGCTTCGAACTGCACATGGCCTGGCGCGGCTCCCAGGACAACGACCCGGGCGAACGCTGGTTGAGATCGCGGATTCAGATGTTTTTTGGCGACCCTGAGAGTCTTTAGGCGTCGTCTGGCAGGCTGTTCGGCTGATCATTTCTGCCTTTCCACAAACCATGGAGATCTATTCACTTCCAGTGGATTGCTACATTGGGGGCACATCTGAGGGCATGCTTTGGATGGTTTGAAAAGGATGCCCCCAGCCTAAGGCCAAGCAGGCTATTGATGAGGATAGCTCCGACCGGACTTTCTGCGAGTCGCTATACCGCAGCGGAACGGTGAACATGCAGCCGATGAACATTTGACTGATTCTCCGCCATCAGCTGGATAGATGCGTGCAAATATAAAAAATTATGATGGCATAATGCCTCGGAAACCATCAATATCCACACGTTCCCAACGGATTTGAAGGAGCGGTTCCGATGACATGGCCAGTCACGCTGAAGCTCGACAGCGCAGCCTACCCGCTCAGCGTGGTGCAACGCGCCGCTTATTCCCTGGCCGACACTGTCACGATCCAGGTCGGTATTGAAGCCAATCAGATAAGCCTCACGGCCCACCCCGCTGAAGCAAAGCTAACGCTTTCCCCGAAGCAGGCTCAATCGCTGATCTTTCAGCATTTGAACGACTTCGCCCTACGCGACCATATCAACCGCGAAACAGCAGGGTTACGTGAGATCCTGGCCCGAGCTGCGCTCACTGGATGTGGGGTTTCGCAGTGACACTGATAGCGACAGACGCCAAGCACTACCGCTTGCTGCCTTTTCGATTCATGCGCATGAACACGGGACATGACCGTGACATCCTGCTCACCTCCGATACCGGTGAGTACATGCACGTGAACGACGCGCAATTACGAGCCCTCAGTTACTTCGACGTTCAAGCAAGTACGTCTTTTTACAAGGACCTGCTGGCCCGTCACTTCATCTACGAACCAGGCCGCCACGACCCGCTCCCGGAAATGGCCGCGCAGTATCGCAGCCGCAAGGACTTCCTCTTCCAGGGCCCTGCACTTCACTTGTTCGTGGTTACATTGCGCTGCAACCACACCTGCCAGTACTGCCAGGTGTCGCGGGCCCCTCTGGGAGGATCCGGCCACGACCTGTCGGAAGCGGATGCACTGGCGGCGGTCGATCGCCTGTTCGAATCGAACGCTCCCGCCCTCACTGTAGAATTTCAGGGTGGCGAGCCGCTTCTGGCTTTCGAGCGCGTCCGCCAGATTGTCGAATGGGTCGCTGAACGGAACGTGGTCGAACAACGGGATATCCAGTTCGTCATCACCACCACGCTGCACCACCTGACGGAGGAAATACTCGACTTCGCAGAACAAAATCACATCCAGTTTTCGACCTCGCTCGATGGGCCGGCGCCCTTGCACAATGCGAACCGCCCTACACCGTCACGAGACTCCTACGAACGCACAGTAAAAGGCATCCAATGGGTCCGTGAGCGCCTTGGCCATGATGCAGTTTCCGCGTTGACCACGCTGACTTCAAGAAGCCTCGAACAACCTGAAGCAATCATCGATGAGTATGTAAGCCAGGACTTCTCCAGCATCTCACTTCGGCCTCTGAGCCCTTATGGATTCGCCACCAAGAGTGCCCATCGACTTGATTACCCTATTGAGCAATACCTGGCCTTCTACAAGAAGGCACTGGCCTACTTGCTGCATATCAACCAACAGGGCGTATACCTCTCAGAGAGTTATACGAGCCTGTTGCTGAAGACTATTCTGACACCCTTCTCCTCCGGCTATGTAGACCTGCGCTCCCCCGCTGGCGCAGGCACTGCGGCGCTGGTCTACAACTATGACGGTTACGTCTATCCCTCGGACGAAGCCCGAATGTTGCTGGAGATGGGTGAAGACGGCTTGAGGCTCGGCACCGTGCAGCAACCCTTGTCTGAATTACTCGCATCGCCCGTTATGAATGCGTTGCTCGCCAGTGGTGTAGCAGAGGCGCTGCCGGGCTGCTCCGACTGCGCACTTGTCCCGTACTGTGGTGCTGACCCCGTCGAACACTATGCCCGCCAAGCTGACCCGATCGGACACCGAGTGTTCAGCAGCTTCTGCAAGAAGAACATGGGGCTGCTGAAGCATCTTTTCGGCCTGCTTTGCGATGGCGACGACAACGTGCAGAGGGTGCTGCTGTCTTGGTTGAGCAGGCGCTCTTACAACGATGTCCGGTTCCCGGGTTACAGGGGCTGATAGGGATGCTGCGCAAAGATACCCACTTCGAAATCCATCACCTGAATGAGCCGAAACTGCTCAAGGTCATCACTCTGGATGAGTTCATCGAACAAGGCCTGGCTGTTTGTGCCGGAAGCGCTGAGTTCGGTGACCTGCTGCTTTGGCTGCCAAACGAAGAACGGCTACGGAGCCCGCATCTGCTCTCATTACCAGTGGGAGGATTCCTGATCCCGGAGCCAGTGATCGGCGACTTCGACAGCGCGCGGCCATACCTGCACACCCCCAAAGATGCGGATGTCGTGCAGCCCGGCGATGTCATTGCCGTCACACCAGGCAGCGCGTTGGTGCGAGTGCTCTATCGACGAGGCTCAGACAGCAACCTGCTGTTCATGACCGATCGTTGCAACAGCCTCTGCCTGATGTGCTCGCAGCCGCCCAAAGATATCGATGACCGTTGGCACATCGAGGAGAACCTACGGCTGATCGACCTGATGGACTCGGGCGAGGAAAATCTGGGAATCAGCGGCGGAGAACCCACGCTTTATCGCGACGGCCTGCTTGAAATCCTGGCCAAGTGCAAAGCCGTTTTGCCACAGAAATCCATTCATGTACTCAGCAACGGGCGTCTGTTCCAAGACCCGAGCTGGATCGCAGCGCTCTCTGCCATCAGCCACCCTCAGTTGAGCTGGGGCATCCCCCTGTATGCCGACAATGCCGAAGACCATGACCATGTGGTGCAGGCTCCAGGCGCGTTCAGCGAAACCCTGCAAGGTCTTTACAACCTGGCGCGCGCCAACCAGATCATCGAGATACGCGTGGTACTCAATCGCCTGACCACGCCACGCTTGCCCGAGCTCGCCCACTACGTGTTCAGGAACCTGCCCTTCGTGCGGCATGTTGCGCTGATGGGTATCGAAAGCACCGGCCTGGCCAGGAAAAACTACGAAGAACTGTGGATTGACCCGCTGGACTATCAAGAGTCGTTGAGCCAGGCCGTGTATTTCCTGTTCAACCGCGGAGTGCCGGTTTCGATCTACAACTTGCCCCTGTGCCTGATCCCGGCCCACCTCTCGCGTTTCGCCCGCCAGAGCATCTCGGACTGGAAGAATCTGTTCATCGATACCTGCCAACAATGCGCTGCCGTCAAACATTGCTCTGGCTTCTTCAAATCCCACACCTACCGCTGGCAGAGCCGCGGCGTACAACTACTATCGACCGAGGCCTTTAGCGCCTATGCAAGGAGTGCACAGTGAAATTGCTCGACCGCTGGAAAGTCCTGATCAGTGGGATCAGCCTGCTGCCAATAGCAGGTACCACCCTGGCACAGGCGGGCCATCTGCCACTCGCCGATGCGAACTGGCAACCCAACGACAAGCTACAGCCCCCGGTATTTGCCGATACGCTCAATGCGCCAAACACCGTCAACATCTATGCGGCGCATCGCTCGCACAGTTCTCACCGGTCCCACAGCTCGCACAGTTCTCACTACAGCGGCTCGGGTGGCTATAGCGCACCTCGCTACTACAGCCCACCCGCTACTAGTACCCGAGGCTACAGCGCGCCGAGTGCTTCGAGCAGCCCTCCAAGCAGCAACAGCCTTTATCAGTCGTCTGGCACTACCAGCGGGACAAGCACTTCTAAGAGCCGCGCGACCAATGAGCAGAAAAGCAACCTGGTAACCCGTGTGCAGACCGCGCTGATGGTGCGCCAGTATTACCAAGGCTCCATTGATGGGGTGATGGGCAAAGCAACACGTGGTGCGTTGATGGCCTTTCAGATGGACAGTGGGCTGACCGTGAATGGCCGGATGGATACACCATCGCTGAATGCGTTGGGGATCAAGATTCCATAAGTCGCTTCAGGTTAAAGCTGCGCTTACTGATGAGCAATACGTACGGATACAGAAATGGCAAGGATTGATCTGAAAGTCCCCTTCTCAGAAAAAGATGAAGCGAAATCACTCGGTGCCAGATGGGACCCGAGCCTGAAGACTTGGTACATCCCCGAGGGTGTCGACATCAGCCCCTTGGCTCAATGGCTGCCCGTAACAGAGTACGCAGACCTGGAGCACGGGCCTGAATTTAGCGTCAGAGCACCGTATTACTACGTCATAGAGTCGGTGTCCGACTGCTGGGGCTGCTCCAATTTGACCCGCGTGTTCTCGTTCAAGCTACCCGAGCAACACGAAGAATTCGATTACTACGAGGATGAGGACGAAGATTTCGCGCTCACAAGCAACCTCGGCGAATGGAAGTGCCATGGGTATCGCGGAACGGTCTCCAACGTCCACAGCCTCTCCCCCTTGGTCACGAAGCAGATCCATCACTTCACCAACAAGTTCAAGCAGGCCTACAGCAAAACGACAGGCAGCTGTTACCTGATGAATCACTGCGAAAACTGCGGAGCAAAACTCGGCGATTTCTTCATGCACAGCGAACCTGGTGGAGCTTTCTTCCCGACCTCACCACAAGAAGCTAAGCGGATGACTCTCATCAGAATCAACGAGCGGTTCGACGCCAACTGCAGCGTCGGCTTTGCATTCGAAGACTTTTTCGACTGGATGCAGGTTCGCGAGCCCCCCTAATTACCCCAACCCCGAACTGCACGAAGCCCTCACGCGCCTCAGGCTCACCTGCTCTATTGTAAAACTTGCGATTCCTCGTTCAACGCTGGCCAGCTGGGTCGGTATTTGCGGTGTGTAATTGCTGCCATTGGTCGATGCCCTACGCGAAGTGATGCTTGAGCACAACGTTGTGCACGTTGATGAAATGCCGGTGCAAATGCTCGCGCCAGGCGAGAAGAAAACCCATCGAGCTGCTATCAATTGCCACGAACTCGCCTGCGATCAAACCCACCACGCGGCAAAACTGGAGCCGGTTGATCAGCCAAATCACTGTTGCTCTGGCACTCGGCTTCGAGCCGCCGCGAAGAGCAGATCCACTGGAAAAATAGCCGTAAAGGAAAAGTTTTAGCTGATCGGCCGAATCATAAGAGGGGCGCCCGGTGCTTTTGGGTGGCGCTTTATCAAAGCCCAGCAGCGCGAGATTCAGCTTGCCGAAGTATAGATTGATGACACGAACGAGGTGGTCCTCGGGGATCAACTATTCCAGCGAGACCGGTAACTGGCTGGTCTGGCTGTGGGATGCTCCTTGGATGTACGCCAAAACGAAAAATGCTCCGTATCTTTCGATACGGAGCATTTTTCTATGATGCACCGCGCAGATTGCTAAGTTTCACACAGTCTGTTCGGGTGCCGTTTTTGCGTATGGGGCATGATGAATCTTCAGAAAACTGCGATCGCATCATTTGATGCTCCAATTCCTGAGCATCAAATCAGACCAGTCAAAGCCCCTTCACCATAGGAATACACGCTAGCTGAAGCCCCGAAGGAGAATGGTAAATCGCAGGCTCCTCACCAACGAAACCGTAGCGTCGGTAAAAGTCAGCTGCATTCAAAGTAGCATCAAGCTTGACTTCTTCCAGGCCCAAATCTCGTGCCAGACGTTCGAGGTGATCCAGGACTCTCCTGCCGATACCTCGTTGCATAAAACCAGGATGCACAAAGATCGCGCCGATTTCGCTGTTCTCGAGGTCAAGCATTCCTGTCGCCACAGGCTCTCCTTCAATACAGCCCAGATAGAAGTGCTTCTCCATCAGTTTGTAATATCCATCCTCGGCCGCACCAGCCGTCCAGGCCAATAGCTGCGTCTCGGTATAGGGCCCGATGCATTGATGCCGTATCGCTAGAAGGCGAATGTCGAACGCTTTCTGGGAATCACTGTGGCCGGCTCGTCTAATCTCGAACATTTCACTCTCCGTCAACCATGTTCGGACGGAGAACTAAAAAGCCCCGTCCATCTCTGGCGGGGCTTGGGGTAACACGCAAATTCTAAGCACGCATGACCTCATGGCCCGCCAGAGGCGGTCATAGAGGAACACATCATGTTCATTCGGCGTATGTAAATCATGGGCGGATAGTGCTGTGGATGGCCGGACAAGTCAATCTCGAAGCAACATTACGAAACCTCCGCTTTTGGCCAAGGCTGCGTACAATCGCTGCGCCCCCTCTGTTCACGTTAGCTTTTCAGTATCAGTAGCAGTCCGAACAGACGACGTGGCTGGGGGCCACACCTCAATCGATAGCGACAAAGCCCTCGGTCTGGCGCCGCCACAGACGTGCATACAATCCACCTTGGGCCAGCAGTTCATTGTGGGTACCGCTTTCAGCGATACGTCCCTTTTCCAGCACAACCAAGCGGTCCATTCGGGCGATGGTGGACAACCTGTGAGCAATGGCGATAACGGTTTTACCCTGCATCAGGATTTCCAGGCTTTCCTGTATCGCGGCTTCTGCTTCCGAATCCAGCGCCGAGGTCGCTTCGTCCATGATCAGGATCGGTGCATCCTTGAGCAGCACCCGGGCTATCGCAATACGCTGGCGCTGGCCGCCGGAGAGTTTCACCCCGCGTTCGCCGACCAGGGCATCAAACCCAGTGCGACCCTGCCCGTCAAACAGCTGCGGGATGAACTCGTCGGCGCGAGCCTTGCGCACCGCCTCTTGTATCTCATCGTCGGTGGCGCCCGGTTTACCGTAAAGCAAATTGTCGCGGATCGAGCGGTGCAGCAGGGAGGTATCCTGGGTGATCATGCCGATGCGTTCGCGCAGGCTGTCCTGTTTGACCTGCGCGATGTTCTGATTGTCGATCAGGATTCGTCCGCCCTGGAGGTCGTAGAGGCGCAGCAGCAAGTTGACCAGCGTCGACTTACCCGCCCCGGATAGGCCAATCAGACCGATCTTTTCACCCGGTTTGATGACCAAGTTCAGGTCGTCGATCACACCACTGCGCTTGCCATAGTGGAATTTGACGTGTTCAAAACGTACTTCGCCGCTGGCCACAGCAAGACGCTGGGCTTGCTTATCGTCAGTCACACTCAATGGCTGGGAAATGGTTTGCAGGCCATCTTCGACCATGCCGATATTTTCAAAGATGCCGTTGACCACCCACATGATCCAGCCGGACATATTTACGATGCGGATCACCAGGCCAGTGGCCAGGGCGATGGCCCCGACCGAGACCAGCGACTGCGTCCACAACCACAGCGCAAGGCCAGTGGTGGCGACGATCAGCAGACCGTTCATGCCGGTGATGACCACATCCATGCTGGTTACCAAACGGCCAGCAAGCTGAGTCTTTTCAGTCTGCTCGGCGATGGCATCGCGGGCGTAGTTCTGCTCGACGTGTGTGTGGGCAAACAACTTGAGGGTGGTGATGTTGGTGTAGCCGTCAACGATTCGTCCCATGAGTTTCGAGCGGGCGTCAGACGACACCACCGAACGTTCCTTGACTTTGGGGACGAAGTAATACAAAGCGCCAACGTAGCAGGCGATCCATACCAGCAACGGAATCATCAGGTGCCAGTCGGCTTCGGCGAACAGCACCAGAGCGCTGACGGTATAGATCAGGACATACCACAACGCATCTACGGCCTGGACAGTGGACTCTCGCAGCGCGTTGCCGGTCTGCATGATGCGCTGGGCTACGCGCCCTGCGAAATCATTCTGGAAGAAGTTCAGACTTTGTTTGAGTACATAGCGATGGTTTTGCCAACGAATCAGACTGGTCATGCAGGGGCCGATGGTCTGATTCACCAATAGACCATGCAGGGCGACGAACAAGGGTCGAAAGATCAATGCAACCATCGCCATCCAGGCCAGATCCAAGCCATGGGTCTTGAAGATATCGACGTTCGGGGCCCCTTGCGCCAAATCGATAATCTTGCTGAGATAGCTGAATAGCGAAACCTCTATCAGGGCGACAAACAGCCCGACCACCAACAGAGCCGCGAAACTTGGCCAGACCTGCTTGATGTAATAGAAGTAGAAAGGCAAGACCCGGTCCGGAGGATTCGCTGTGGGCGCATCGCGGAAAATATCTATCAGTTGTTCAAAATGACGGTAGAGCATTAGGTCTGATACCCGCGTAGCGGGCTCTCCTTATCGTTAAAGTGAACGACCGCGCATTAAACAGCGGCCGCTCTTGACACCCGTCGGAGCCCGTAAACTCACGAAACTCTGCCGGGGATTCAGCCTTCGTTGTTAATCTTGGCGAACATGATGAAAGGAACGTTAATTACCTGAACACCTCTGTCCAACTGCCACGCTTCGTTCAAGCTTTCTGAATGTTCGGCTACGCCCAAAGCGCTGCGCAACCCTCTCATTTTTTCGGGCATAACAGGACCCAAGAGCGTAGAAACAACGACGAGCCCCTCGTGCAACGTTTGTAAAACAGCGTTAAGTTCATCGCGCTGTGACAAGTCTTTGGCGAGTTTCCATGGCGCACGCGCCGTGACATAGCGATTCATCTCTCGGACGAATGCCATGATATTTTCCATGGCCATCCGGATCTTCATGTCATCGACCCAGCCCATAATGCCCTCCTGCAGTTCCCGGCTTTGTTCCATCAATGCCTGCTCTTCAGCGCCGTAGGCTTGCGACGTAGGGACCTTGAAATCACAGTACAGTCCGATCATGGTGAGTGTCCGTGATACCAAGTTACCCAATTCGTTCGCCAAGTCTTTGTCCAAGCGATTCTCTATCACCTGCTCACTGACAATTCCGTCTACGCCAAAAGGGACTTCACGTACCAGCACGTATCGCAACACATCGCTGGTGTATTTCCTCGCCGCAGTCAATGGGTCTACTCCGTTGTTCAACGACTTACTCATCTTGCGACCATCACTGCCTAAAAGATGCCCGGACACATACAACTTTTTATAAGGTGGCAGTTCCAGGGCTTTACACATGGCAAGCCAAAACAATGTGTGCGGACGCAAGATGTCTTTGCCGATGATATGACGAACACTAGGCCAATAGCGCTCAAAACCGCCTTCGAGGGTGGTTAATGGAGAGACATAACTCAAAAGCGCGTCGAACCAGACGTAGGTGACATGTTCATTATCCCAAGGCAAAGGAATGCCCCAGGAAAGGCGGCTTGCAGGGCGCGAAATACTGAGATCCCCAATAGGCTCATCGAGTAGCGCCAACATCTCTTTTGCGTAATTTTCTGGTTGAATCACACCAGGGTGTGACTCGATAAAATCCTTTACCCAACCTCGATATTTTTCCATTTTAAAGAAATAATTAACTTCTCTCCTCAACTGCGGAGGATCCTTGTCCTCCGGAAGTTTCCCGTTAACCAACTCTTTCTCGGTAACAAAGCGCTCTTGACCTATTGAATACAGCCCCTCGTATTCGGCTTGATAAATATCACCTTTTTCATACAAAGACTGAAGAGCCTTAGAGACATAACTCTTATGGCCAGGCAGCGTGGTTCTGACAAATTGGGAAGGTTCAACACCCAGTTCCTTCCACGCTGCTATGAACAGGTCTGCATTACGATTAACAAAATCCTGGGATTTTTCTCCGTTCTCGATAGCTGCCTTGGCAATTTTTTCACCATGTTCGTCAGCCCCGGTCAGAAAGAATGTATCCCTCCCTGCCAAACGCGAATAACGCGCCAAAACATCGGCGTGAATGCTGGCATATGCATGCCCCAGATGCGGCCGATCGTTAACGTAATAGATCGGTGTAGTAACGTAGATAGATTTCAATTTTTTTCCTTCAATTACTAAGATCGGTCTTGGGTCGATCCGAAAATCGTTAAGACACTGAAGTCATTCACTTATGCTTCAAGCATGGTCCATACCAATAAAGCCGCAGGCTGCTCCCTTGGCGTAATTGATGACAGCTGAATGTTCGACAGATTGTGCCCGTATGAGCGTGCCCAAGTAGTCTGAACCAAAAATATAAGGTCCCCACACCACTCGCCCATGTTGAATTGTTTGCTCTCCTGCAGAAGTAGCCACAAAGAAATCTGATGTCACCGAACTGACATAGCGTTGAAGAACGTATTGATTCCGTCCGATGGACAATGCGCCATGCAGCGACGTACGCCAATATTCCTCGCTTACCTCACAACCACATATGACACCGTACCCACCAAAACCATTGGCGGGTTTGAGCACCCATTGGGCCGGCTCGTCCAAAACATCCGCCAACGTGGATTCAGTCAACCAGAACGTTTCAGGGACAAGCTTCCTTACCAACGCGTCTTCTTCCTGATTAAGCAGCTTGTTTTTGCAACTGTTCCAGAGTATGGCCAAGGCACCTTTACTGGATATGACACCATATTCGGGCCCCATCGGAATTGACGCTGCGCCGGAGGCCAATAATGCTCTGAGCTGCACGCATGTCTCCGTCAGTTCAAAAGCTTGTTGTTCGTCACGAAAATACAGGTATTTTACTGACTCACCCTTCCAAAACAATTCACTGCCGCTGGCGTCCAACTCGCTAGGACTGGCAATTGAGACACCTTTATTTGACCATTGACTGAGTTCAGCCAGCAGTACACTCAAGGGTTTGCGTAACGCGTCTATCTCATTACCGGGAACTATAAAGAGCATCTTCCCTTCTCTGTCATCAAGATGACAGATAGAATGATGCGCCCACCCGGCCAGCGCATCGTACTTAAGTGGATGACCTGCCAGGCGGGGCAACGACGCCATATGCATGCCACCGATAGAGCCCCCGATATTCAGCTCTAGAAGCTTCCACCCCGACCCATCAATAAAAAGATCGGCACGAGCAAAAACATCTGCAGATAGAGTACTTGGCACTAAGTTTAAATAGGACAAGAGTTGGCTATCACACCCCACCTCTTGCGCCATGCGAATAAGACTCCCGCCAAAAAGCCGCTCCGGCAGAGAGCACAGCAGATTCAACAACGCTGTCACTTGGTGAGAAACGGCAGGGATATCACTCGGCAGTGCC
This sequence comes from Pseudomonas sp. R1-15, assembly GCF_051132085.1. NCBI lineage: Bacteria > Pseudomonadati > Pseudomonadota > Gammaproteobacteria > Pseudomonadales > Pseudomonadaceae > Pseudomonas > Pseudomonas sp. R1-15. Next base: position 3,250,747 of record NZ_CP071660.1, read on the forward strand.
TGTTCGACTCCGAGGATAATGACATCGTCATCATCAACAAACCCCCAACTCCTGCCTGTCTCAATGATCTCGAACGGCCATGCCTTCATACTGACTCCTTGATATTTACCATTCCATGGATCGCACAGGTTGCGTTATCACTCAGCGGTCCAACACTTGCGCCAGCCGCATGATTGATAATGATCGTGTCTTGGTGAGGCTTCGCACGTACCAGCGTTCCCAGATACCGATCACCGAATACATAAACGCCCCAGACAACACTCGATTTTTCGGTAAAGTTCTCCCCGTCACTGAGACTGAATACTGTAGGTACGTATTCCGCCTCGCAAAATGATTGAGCGATATAAGGCTCCGATGGCGTATTAGCTATATATTCGAGATGGTGATTCCATTTCTCGCTCGTCATTTCTCCTCCGTACTTCACGCCATATCCGCAGGCGCTATCAGTAGGCTTTATTACCCACTGTTCTGGTTTCTTCTTCAAGGCATGGATATTATTCGGCGTGACATGACAGGTATAAGGCACGAATGCCGTGACTAATTGTTTTTCTTCATCGCTGAGCAATGAGGTTTCGACAAGTTCATGCAATAACGCCAGCGCGCCTTTATTACTCAGCAACTGCGTGCAAAACCCCATTGGCACCGAAACTATTTTGTTCGCGATAGCTTTCATCAACGAGAAATATTGATCGGGGTTTCTCAGTACGTCTTTCTCGTTAAAAAAACGATATATACAGTCTACCGTGCCGCGCCGGCTGTTAAGTGTTTCACCATCAATCCAGAGTTCGTCAGCGCTGACGACGGAACAGGTGATACCCACCTGCTCACTTAGCTCGTTGGCCAACACAGCAAACTGCGGACGCAATGCCTCGATTATCGCCGCGTCTTCGACGATCGCTATATGGCGAATTCCTTGGCAATAATTCCGATGGATAATTTCCGCCCATGTTCTTAGCGCATCATGGGATTGAGAAAAACCACTTAGACGAGGCAACGAGGCATAGAACATACCACCTACAGTGCTTCCGACATTCATCTCCAAGAGTTTCCAAATACCTTCCTGCCGGACAATGTCTGCACGTGCGAATACATCTTCCGATAACAACAAATCCTGGCACAGGACTATACGCGCCGCCTCTTCACGCATCTTCAGCTTATCCACGGCGTATGCCAGATAACTCTTCTCCAGCCGACCAGGCAAGTCCACAAGCAGACGCAAAAGCCTGCTCACTAAGGCGCCCACCTCTAACTGCTGGCCTTCGGATAATAAAGGGGAGCCTACAATGACCGCTTCACTATTACCCACAATTGAAAGCTGGCGGGCCTTCCGTGCAATTTCGCCGCTCCAGAAACTCACGAAAAAACTCCTTTTTTCTTCTGCGGGTATTTTCTAGCCAGATGGCTCTCGTATGAGCGTCTCAATAAATCGCCGATCATCATTTCCTTGAGCCGACGATTATCACTAAATAGACGATTTAGACACATATGAAAATAGGCCGGGATAAACGTAACGACGTCTGCATGTCGCAACCATTTTTGCCGCGCGTTAACAGCGTTACTTAACAGCGCGCCTATGTTTCTGTTTCGAACGTCAATGCACTCTTCGTAGACGCCGGAAGCACCTTGACGAACCAGTTCTTTCAGCACCGTTGACCTCGTCAAAATTCGCCGAAAATTTTTATCAAGGCTATTTTTTCTTTGACCTGAAACGTCAAATTCGGCGTAATACTTCCTACAAATTTCATTCATCACAAGGTACTTTTGCTCAACTTTCAGACCCAGGACGCTTAAAAGTGAATCCATGGAGTTCAAACAATATTCGGTCATCAACTCATCATGGTTAGAGGTGCACCGCTTCGCTAAAAAGTTGACTGCCGACATACTATCAAGACAGAAAATATCCTCTGCAAACTGCAGGCCTACCAGACCGCCATAGCGAATGGACTCCGGCTCATAACATTCTTCAGAAAAAGAAAGCTGCCCTGCGAATACTTCATTAATCCTTTGCAGCTCCGAATGTAAATGTTCCCTTATCTGGGCCTTATCGCCCTTGAATCGCAGCCGGATATGAGCGCGCGGATCATCATAGCGGACATAAAACCACTGGTTAAGGTAACCCTCAGTTTCAGCCGACACTGTCCAAGGCAAAATATACTGCGTAAGAATAGCGTCGACTAAACCTCTACCGCACCAAACTGAAGTAAACACCCACTGGCTTGCGTGCTGTGAAATCTGCTCAGCCGAACAGATATTGGGAGAGGTAATTATTCCACCATGCGTTTTCTTAGTAGTGTAGTGGGCCATTTGCTCAACGAGGGGCTGGGGTAGCCTGATGAATGAAACATCCTTATTCTTACCTCGTTCGCCCAAGGTTTTGAAAGGAATAAATATTTCATGATGACTCCGCTCACTGTTTGCATCAGAGCCGAATGAAGAAAGTGTTTCTCTAATCGTTGATATTTTATCCGTTACAATAAACTCATACAAAATCTTGGCATGCAAAGGATCGTCTAAAGAAATTTCCAGTAACTGATCCCCCTCCCCAACAGAGACATTGGCGGGTAAAGAACGTTGTTCCCGTAGCCTGTTGATGGCAGGAATGACGCCCGCCACAACAGCTTCTCGTTGAATGGTCTCTCTATCATTTTCGCCAATCCACCACACGGCGGGCTGCAGAACCAGACTACCGAAACGTATTCGTGGCAATTTCTTCGTCATTCTTAATGCGGCGCTGAAATCGGGCAATGTGTAATGCCCTGTTTGCATGAATACATCGCCAAAAAACTGATAGATCGGCGGATGATGTAGTCGGCGCGTATTATGTGCGCAAGACAGGCGTGGAAAGATCCGTTTATTCAGTGCTACTGATCGTAAAATAACTTCCCCCTGTCTCACACTGACAACAATATCATCCAATGTAATTGCACGGTCGCCCTGCAGTTCTGAGCGCAAGAAATATTCGATCTCATACTTCCGCACCGGGGAGTGCTGCGTGACATTAGCATCGCGCCCCTGCGCCGCATATATCACATCAGCAACAATGCCCTTATCACCCAGGCTGTGCTGTTCATCTTCGGCAAGCGTAGCGGCTATTTTTGCAATGTCCTCATCAGCCTCACAAAAACGACCAAGCCAGGTGACGGCAGATGGGCCTTTCAACTGTCGTAACAAGAAGCTGAAGTCACCACTTTCCGCTTCTGTTTCGAGCAGGGTGCCTACTGCTGCGAGCGTATCGCCTTGGGGAAATACCCGTTCTACATTAGCATTGAATAATCTCTCAGGTAACAATAAATCCTGCACGTCCCTCCCCTTCACCAACAGAGTTTCGATGACGTACTGATTCAAGGTGTCAACGACAACCTCTGGGCGCGGTTTATTCGCTCCATAAATGAAACTCGCATCCTGCAATAGATCCTCTTTTCCATAGCAGGTAAAACCATAACCGACACCCAAATCTTTATCCAATGCCAGCAACAACGGCACTTCCTTTGAGCCGTATCTATTAACAAATCGCCCGATAAAATTTTCTAACACTTCACCGGGGGATGCCGAGAACTGCATGATTTTCAGAACGTCGACTACCAGACGGCTAGCCTGATCCGTGCTCGGCGTGATAGTTGGATAGGGTGTAATTAAATCAACATGGACCGGATTCTTAAGCGCGGCGGCTGGAACCAAGCCTGCCAAGTGCTGCTTGATATGCTGATAGCCGGCAAGAACTGGCTGCTCCAAGGTCCGATTTACGGATATGAGTTGCTGACTGATGTCATTCAGGCTATTGATAAAAGGAAGTGCATCATCGTCTTTCCCGTCGTATGCATCATTCAGTGCATTGAGCACATTATGATTTCTGGACAGGCGAGTTATTTCAGGAATCGCCAGCCCCTGACGGGTCAGGTAATCAAATACCTGATCAGCCTCATCTGGATCACAGCACAACACTTCTCGAATCGCCGTCAGCACTGTATCAGCCTGAAACCTCCCCTCGACCCGCTTACGCAAGCGTCCAACTAATGAGTTATCCGGCATAAAGCTATGCTGGTGGCGATGAGGCTGTTCCTCGTCAGGCCCCGCAATGAACAATTCCGCCTGACCCAATACGCATCGGGCGTCATTCCAGTGCCATGTCAACAATCGGCGCAACGCTGGCGTTTGCAACATATGCGCTTTGAGCCCGAGCGCGCAGCCTGCATCAAGACGGACATACCGCCGCGCATTTGATCGATCAGGGGATTTCACAACGGCTTTATCGCCCAATACACCCGCACAAATTCCCGCAGAAATGCCGAAGGGTGTCGCTCGCTGACTCATCCTCAGCAAGTACCTTTCCAACGCCAGAATCGCATCGGGATACTTTTCCAGTTGGTTCGCGTGAACTAGGCCGTGAAGTCGCTGACTTGCCAGCCACAAAGCCTCATTAAACAGGACATGCTGCGCAAGTACCCGACAGTCCGGATGAATCTTGCGCAACTCAGCCTGTAAGATCTCGATCTCTGCTGGCACAAACAATGGAGTACGCAGGACAAACACGCCGAAATGTTTTGCCAACGCCTTTACCATAGCGACGACGTCCGGGATAAAGGGCCACACGCGGCCCCATTGGCACAATTAATAACCAACGAACCTTCAAGAGAACGGCATCGCATAAACGGCGTACCGCAAAACTCCCCTTGCGCAACGAACATCCCCCAAATATATCGCCCCGAATACTCTTCGCGTCGCCCCTCTTGGTCGATCGTAATGGCCATCTCCAACACCGGCTCGCAGCACTGCTGAAGCAGATAATCATCATCGGTGTCACACATTGCTCGTTCAAGTTCATCCCGCCAGATATCAGCAGAAACTTCATATCCGACGACCACACCTAATCCACAATGCCCATTGCTCGGTTTTAACACCAATGACTGTTGATGCTGGATGCCGTAGGCGAGGGTTTCTTCGGACAACGAGCAGGTAAATGGTACGATCGCTTTGACCAGTTCGGCTTCTTCATCAGACAACAGCCCGTTTTCCAAACACTGCCAGACCAGAGCGAACATTTTTTTGCTGGCCAGCAACAACGTGGAAGGATGAACCGGTACCGCAACAGCTCCACTGCTGATAGCCGCGCGAATCGGGCGGTAGTAGTCCGGATTTGCCGTGACCTGCCACGGGAAATAGACAGGATAAATCCAGTCGAACGATCCATTTTCATCACGTAAATGCACGCCATCCCATGTTATCGAGGGGCGACATGAAGCAACGATTTCAATACCCAGTATCTGAGCCATTTTACTTGCCATGATCTGAATATGTGCGTTCCACTCCGATCCGTCCGGACCATCGTAAACCAGCACCCCGCGCCCGTTACGTGGGATGACCCGCCCAAGATATTCGATCCATGCGCACATTGGGTTGTGGGGTTGGTATGAGCCAGAGAGCCAGGGCAGCGAACCTTCAATAGCACCGCCCACTACGGCCCCCATATTGATTTCAACCAGTTTGACGCCGCCCTCGCTGCGGATCACGTCTGCCCGGGCATAGGCGTTTGCGTCCAGCTGATCGCAACCTTCGGTTAACGCCTGCGCCTCTTCAGGCGAAAAACCAAGCCAGCGGGCTGTTTCATGGAGTGTTTTTCCCGTGCGCGCAGGTAACGATGCCAGCAAGGTAATTACACGGGCGATCGAATCGCTCGCCTGCATAAGTTCTTCGGGGGCCATTTCAGGGCCACCGATAATAATCGGCTCTCCCACCATCGCCTTGGTAGCGCCGTAGTCAACCATCTCCTGGGGCCAAACAACCGAATCATTCTTCATCTGACGCTTATCCTTAAGCAGTGATATTTCGCAACTTACGCAACAAGTAAGACGTGGTTATCAAGTCGTAATATGCATATCCCGTGGAGCTGAAAATCGTCGTATCTTCCACCCGTGAAGGTCCGTTGACCAGCGACGAGACTTCGGTTGCCTGGCGATGCCATTCGCCCGCCTCATCACACGCCGTGGCCCGATTCTCAACAATCAGGACCGAACGCTCGAGGACTTCGCGGGGGATCTCCCGTGAATCAGGTGTGTGTGCACCCATACAATTGATATGCACACCGTGCTTGAGCGATTTAAAAGTGGCTATTGGCTGACAAGAGGCCGTTGTTGTCGCTATCAAGCTGGCCTGTTGAATTGCCTCTTCAGCATCGTCCACCACCCGAATTTCGCAATCGGGTAACCAGAGCTCCCTGGCTTCCTGCCCAAGACGCAAAGCGTTACTACGCGAGCGTGACCATATCGACAGCTTTTCAATGGACCGGACACTTGAGAGCCCCCATAACTGCTGGCGAGCCTGAACACCGCTGCCCAAAACGGCCAGATGATGGGGTTTGTCCTGCGAACAATAACGAGTCACCAATGCAGAGATTGCGGCGCACTTGATATTGGTTATCGCAGCACCATCCAGCAAAGCACAGAGCTCGCCGTTCTCGCTTTCGAAAGCCACAACCACTGACTGGATCGACGGGAATTTATCGTCCGCCGCTCTCGCCTTGAACGTCGCGACTTTCGTGATAAAGATTTGCATGTCGGCGGAAAACGCCGGCATGGAAAAATAGGCGGAACGCCCTTCGTCTTTGTAAATCATGCTGCGCTGCGGCACATCACTGCGCGCTTCAGTTCCCTGTCGGAGTGCAAGGTCCATACAGTCAACTAACTCAGGTAAAGAGACCTGTGCCATCAACTCATCGTAACCGTAGTAAACAGTCATGTCTTAGCAGCCCTTTTCTGTTGCCATTTGAGCAATTAGGAAAGAACGCTCAAACGTCATCACCAGTTCTTTTCCGCTTTTAAAACCTCGCGTGCATACCGTCACAACGCCTTGACCGGGGCGCGAGTCAGATAAGCGCTTATCAAGCACTTCGGTTTCGGCGTATAGCGTGTCGCCGACATATACAGGGGCGGAAAGACGAATTTTTTCCCACCCCAAGTTGGCGATCGCGTTCACGCTCGTTGCTGCAACGGTCATGGAATGAATCAGCGGCAGCGTTACCAAGCTGGACACAACCACCCGCCCAAATTCTGTTTGCGCCGCATAATCATTATCGAAATGTAACGGGTGCGGATTAGCATGAAGATGTGTCTGCCAATAACAATCAGATTCCGTGATCGTTCTGCCTGGCCAATGTTCATAAACATCACCGATGGAAAAGTTATCGTAATGCATACCGTAACATTCACGATAACGTTGCTCACCGAGGAGCTCGAGAACACGTATAAATTTATTAGTCATCATATCTTCTTAATAGACCGACATTCCGCCATCAATAATGATATCGGCACCGGTAATCCATCGGGCCTCATCCGAGGCAAGAAATACAACAGCACCTGCATGATCATCAGGTACGCCGGTACGCCTCAAGGGAATACCGGCACTTCTTCCTTGCCAGGCGTTGTCATCCCCTTCCCACTGTGATTTGTTTGCATCGGTGGCGGTCAAGCCGGGCGAAATAGTATTCACACGTATTCCGTACTCACCCAGTTCTAGTGCCAAGCTACGGGAAAGAGTGGTAAGCGCCGCTTTGCTACATTGATAATGCGTCATACAACTACGCGACAGCAATGCACTTAACGAGGAAACATTAATAATGCTGCCGTTAATTTTTTGCCGCACCATCGATCGAGCGATTAACTGACACAGAAAAAAAGGCACCTTCAAATTCGCATCCAGCACACTGTCGTACTGTTCCTTTGTAATACTCAGAAAAGAGGTACGATCGAAAATCCCCACATTATTGACCAGCACATCAATCTGTTGATTCTTTTTAAAGGCCTGGGCGTGAATTTCCTCGGCACAGTCCGGCGATGTATGATCAATACAAATGGCATGCGCTTCCCCTCCTCGCTCGCGAATCTCCTCACATAGCGTGTCGGCAGAAAATTTATCATGCGCATAGGTAAAGATAACGTTCGCACCTTGCTGGGAGAAAGCATTACAAATCGCTCGTCCGATCCCTTTGCTCCCACCCGTAATGAGCGCAGTCTTATCAGCTAACCTTTTCATGAGTCAGCTCGCTCTTCTGTTCATTCTGTTTTGCTGGAAAGGAATACTCCAGATTATCTTTCTCGCTCAGGCGATCAATAACAAAAACACGTTCGACGGCACTCATTTTCAGGATATCGCCTTCGGACAGCGTCTTGTAGCCCCAGTAATAGGTCGTAAAAAATCGGCTTTTCATCACCTTCCCATCCTTTGAAAAATGAATTTAATTATTTAAATATCCGTTCTCACTCAACCAGCCATGCTTAACGGCATACTTTCCAATCACGGGATAGAGGTGCAAGCCTTTTTGCTCGACCAGATTTGCAAACTCCAAATGCAGCAGTCCTGACAAATCATTTTTTTCCAGGTCCCGTAACTGCGGGTAATCAACGATTAAAGGCCAGAGATGCTCAATCCAATGCTCACCCTTCTCGATCAAGGCCTGACTCAGGACTGCGGGACGGGGCAACACCGAAAATGCGCGCACCAGTTTTTCTGCGGCGGGACCAATCATTCCCACGACCTGATCTTTATCCTCAATAGGAATAGTCACGTGGTGAAAAGACTGGGTGGAATAAATGGAATGGTACATTCCGGCCAATTGAACATCGTCCCCCGCCCCTGTCTTGCTCAGGATGGTGGCGGTGCCTAAGAGGTGGTCTTGCAGGGAGCTACGACCGCTATGCACTTGATCCGCAGCCCCGGTTTTTGCGAGAAAAGAAAGATGTTCGTGAAAGCGCTCTTTTTCATTGCCCGGCTGCAGTCGCGTCTTGATCACCAGGCAGACGCGCAATGCCGGACAACGCCGACTGACGGAACGTGAGGCATGCCACAGTCGCCCGTTAAAGGTGACCGCACGCCCAGGCTTAGGCAGCACAGCATGGGTGACATCCTTAAACTCATTCGCAATGATGGTTTCACCAGCCCATTCAATATCCCACTCAGGATTTAGATACAGGACCGTGGAGTAGTTATTATCGGTGCGGTTATCAATATGCGGATAACCCTCCACGCCATAGGTGTGCGCATTGGCGTAGAAACGCACCAATTGGTGCCCTTTTAACAAAGTGTCTTTCAACTGCAACCAAACCTTGGTCAGTACTTCGCCATGTTCCAATTCAAACAGGGCTTGTTCATAGTTGGTTTGGCTACCTGGTAATGCATTGATAAAGTCATAATTCCAATGACCCAATTGCATCTCTTTTCGGTCGGACTGAGAACCAAAGGTCCAAGTGACATTTTTTTCAAAAAAATCCTGCAGTTCAACCAGCAACTCGGGCGATAGCAAATCATCATTAATCGCGATGCCGTTTTTATTGATAACTTCCAACGTATCAGTCAGCATTTTCATTATCCATTCGTTTTTCCATATTGCGAACATAACGCAACAAGGGAGGGCCAAAAACAAAGTTATCAAACCGTTGAACAGCGCAATCGCCATTTTGTCGGGCATCATCAATTGACGTCGTCATTTCCTTAAATTCAGACGGGTCAAGCGAAAATGAAAAATCAATATCCTCCAGTTGCTTTGGATGAATGAGTTGCAATCCTACGAACCCCATATCCCTTGCTTGTCTTGCGTGTCGACTGTTCGACTCTCGATCATGGATATTGAAGCAAGGTGTATCAATGGCTGGGATGTTCAACCGGCGTGATTGAAGCGCAATTTCTTGCCGAGCCCACAGAAATTCATTGTCTGCTGGGCTAACACACAGATCTGCCGAGAAATCGGCAGATCCAAAAAACACCCCTTCAACATGTTCAGGCTTCTCTGAAAGATTACGAAACTGAACAAACGATGAAACTGTTTCAATCAGCAGGAATAAGCGTGGCGGTTTTTCGAAAAAACCCAGTAGGTTCATTGCGAACCAGGCGTCCTTTTCCATATCCGCTTTTGGTAGCAAAATATAATCAGGACAAATATTGTTTTCACGCAAAAAAAGCAAATCAGCAACACCCTCTGTCGTCGAAACCTGATTGACCCTAATGCACGACAGATAATTCCTATCGGTATTGCTGAATATGTTTTTTATATTATTTCTGGCACTTTCTTTTTCCGACTCGGGCACGGAGTCTTCTAAATCAAAAATAATCACGTCTGCCGAAGAGGCAATCGCCTTATGCATGATTCGCTCCTTCACAGAAGGAACGTATAGCCAGGTCGCGGGTGTTCGCATTTCTCATCCCCTTTAAGATTATGAATATTTATCGCGGCGCTCGCAGATCGGAAATCACTCGTCCTTTCCGGCGAATACCTTCAATAAAATATGGGAAATCGACCAGTACTACATGCACAGCTTCACAAGGAATAATTGCATCTGGCTTGACAACTCTTAAGGCGTCCGTGACTATTTTTTCAACAGCTTTCACATCAGTGTCTGTGCCATCGCAGGCAACAATAAACCTGATACCACGCTCATGAAGCTCCAGCTTGAGTTTGAGCAGATCAACGTCTTTTTCAAGACATTCAATAATCTTGTAAACATCCGTTTCAGTAATATTCGTATTGTAAAACGGATGCTCCTTAAGATAGCGCCGCCCGTGGATACTGAATTTACGGCGCGCTGTACCCGGCGAATCTATCCATTGCGCATAGTCGCCCACTTCCACTCGAATCGCGGGGGCTGCACTGCGCAAAAGGCTGGTCACAACCGCCAATCCCATTTTCCCAGGTTCAGTAATCACCTCTTTGGTTTCGGCATCCACGATTTCCAGCAAACAAGCTTCCGGGCAAACGCAAAACACGTTCTGTGCGAAGCCTGGTTCTGCCAAGCCAATCAGCCCTGTTTCAGTGGTAGCAAACATAAAGGGAATAATGTCGGCGTCAGGAAATGCGGCTTTGACTAATGCCAGTTGCTTGCCATAAAAAAGCTCACCACCACAGAGAATACGTTTGATTTCTGGCGCGCTTTGTCCTTGGGCTAACAAATGATGGGCAAGTCCGATAAAAGTGGAGTTGATCCCTGCCAGCACATTAACCGAGAATTTTTTGCACGAATTGATCAGGTAATCGAAATCATGATCGCTGCCCAGAGGCAACTCACAGCATCGACCAGGAAAGTTCTCTATCGTGCCGTGTACGAACATGAACGATGCGCTTCCACCAACGCAAAGATTAGCGACAACATCATTGGCCTGTAGCGTAGCCGAACGCCAATGATTAACAGCCAATAACTTTACCGTTGTCTGCCATTCATCACGGCCAAACAGAGTCGCTTTCGGCTGGCCGGTGGTCGCGGAAGACTGATAGACGATACCATCATTGTATTCACTGCTAAAAAAGCGAATGGCATCTTTGTCTTGAACGATCCTCATCAACTGCTCATGCGTCAGGATCGGTAATGTTTCAAGGGCTATGAGGTCGAGATTAATATCCTTATACAGCTCACGATAAATCGGAGAATTTTCTTTCGCCAACGATACAATCTGCTTCAGCGTATACATACTCATTCTGCATCCTTACAGGGTAACAACGACATCACACTCCATGTATTTCAATGAGACAAAAGCAACTGTCCTTTACAAACCTCCTTAACCTTGTTGCAAAAATCAACCATCTGTTCAGTTGACAGATTTGCACTCGGCATGATCCGCAGACCCGCCTTATCTCTCGGCACTATTGGAAAAAACACAGCGGACGTGTAATAACCCAGGTCAAATAGCAGCTTGGCACTTTTTACCGCAGCCTCCGGAGATTTTAACAAGACCACTCTGATCGGCGACTCCGTGCCACTGTTAGTTACAGTAAAACTATCATCAATTATTTGGAGGTTTTTGCGCCAGCGTTGTTGCCGAATAGCCAACTCTGGACTGTTATGAATATCCAACGATGCAAGACAACCACCAATACCCGCCGAGTTGAGATACTGGGACCATGGATTACCGTAGCGCACGGCGCGCTCAACCATGTCTTTTCGCCCGCTCAGCAGCATGCCGCCACAAGCACCAAATGCTTTTGCCAGAGAAGCGACGACTACGGTATTCTCATTGATACCGCCCATCTCTTGAAGCACGATTCCCTCACCCTTTTTTCCGGTAACTGAAAAACCATGTGAATCATCAAGATAGAGAAATAATCCATAACGATCTTGCAGATAGATGAGGTCTTTTATCGGGGCAAAGCCATCCACGCTATAAGTGCCGTCTGCAATATAAGCGACTTTGTTATTGTTTCGGCACACGTCTTCCAGATAATCAAGATCGTTGTGAGGAGAGGTTAAAACCTCTGTTTCGTCCGCACAAATTGGCTTCACATGGTTCATTGAAAAATGTGCGTACTTGTCAAACACCATCGTTGGTTTCACACCTTGTGTGAAGGTTCCGGATGCATAGATAGGAAGAAACGCTGCCGTCGCTGCCGAGCAGGTGATGTAGGAGGCCGTGTAACCTTTGTAATGATCGGACAGGCGCCCTTCCAGTTCATCCAGCATGGATATTTTTAAACGGGTCCGCGCTGTCGTCAGGTGAAGAGTTCCAGCCTTTTGCACACCTTCGACGGCGCCCTGCAAAATGGCCGGATGTGTATCCAGGCCCAAATATGAACAACCGCACATATTGATAAAGCTCACATCCTCATGTTTGAGGAAGGGCGCGTTCTGGTAATTGACCGCCAGACCGGCTAATCCTTCAGTTTCCGCAACCTCCCAAGAAGGCTCGCTAATTTGAATCATTTTGCTGAAATTAGTAAATTTGTTCATACCTGTTCCTCGATCACTCTACTTTCATCATGGGGCCGGTTGCCGCGCCGCTTGCATAGTTGATGACGGCTGAATGCGTAACGGGAAGCGCGCGTAACAGTCCGCCCAAATATTTTTCGTCAAGAAAATAAAGCCCCCATACGACCCGAGCCTGATACTCCTCCAGATGTCCATCCACATCGTACGTCGCCACCCATCGGGGATCAGGCTCAACATACTCCTGAATAATAAATGCCTTGCCCCCGACCGACAGCGCAGCATGTAACGCGTCTTCCCACTGCTGCCCTGTCACTTCCCTGCCACATACGACGTCACGTCCAGCGTAACCGTCTGTTGGTTTAAGCACCCACTTCTGTTGCTGTTTTAGCGCGATATCCAGTGAGGAATCGACTAGCCAAAAAGTATAGGGCAAGTGCTTTTCCACCAAAGAACGATCTTCAATGCCAAGTTTGTCTTCCGAACACAACTGCCAAAGCAACGCCCAGACACCTTTCCCGGCAAGTACGTTATAACCAAGTCCAAATGGACAATTAACCGCCTTCGCCTCAAGTGCCGAAAGAAAGTCGCGATAATCATCCATCCCGTGCAATAATTGTTCTTGATCAAACCGGCAATACACGTTATCCACTGCCCTTCCCTGATAGCGCAGGCGATGACCATCCCATGAGACAGAACACGGCGAGCTGATAATCACCTCGCTCCCGGTTTCCTGTTGCAGTGCTTGCGAAAAAACCGTCAATGGGTGACAGGCCTCTTCAAATATTGACTCGTCTACCAGAAACAACGTAAGCGAGTTCGGTCCGATACCGTGATCTTTCATTCCTTGAGCCCAACGTTCAAGAACGTCGCCCGGCTGTTCAAATCCAGATAATCGAGGCAGCGATGCATACTGCATACCCCCCATCAGGCTCCCCATATTAAACTCTAGAAATTTCCATCCATCCTGCTCAACAAACAGATCCACCCGGGAAAAGACTCGCGATGTAATTTCTTCAGAAAAATATCGCATTAATTTTGCCGCTTCGGGTCTGAATCCTATCGCCGTGGCCATGGCGTGCAGATCCGACTTGTAATTATTTTTCAAAGTCGAGCAGATCAATGAACACAGCCTGGTGGCGGCAGAAGATATTGCCTGTATATCAACCGGTACAGTTTCCTTCAGTCCCGCCAGCAAGCGGTCATTTTCTTCAAATCCTCCCACTTTTAACGCGGTGTCAAATAGCTTCGCATCCCATAGTTTCATGTGGCAATCCTTCCGTGGCCAATGATTAATTCGATATGGCTAGCCTGACGTCTTTGTCATTGTGCTTCAGTCTGTCATCACGCAGTTCTGCACCGTGTATAACTGACGTCGGGTCATCCCCAACAATGACAACAATACATTCAGGTGTTTGAACACTCAACTTAATAATTTCCGGCATTGTGCCGGGTTCAAAATACAAATCTCTTCCAGACATAACCATCCTTAGAAAGCCCTAATTGGCAGGCAATAAAATACTTTCAACCCCATGTATTGGCCTCGTCAAAGTATTAGTCAAGAACCGCCATATACGACTTAAAATGCAGGCGTTATTAGTCCTTGTACGCCATTGAATTTAAGTATTCAAATGTTGGAGCGCGACATCGTCGGTAATGCCAATGCAGCAATAGTGTTAGTAACAGAGCCCAGGCCCACCCAGCAGGTCAATAGCGCGGCCAGATTGAGACAGGTCTGAACAGACTGGTCTTTTTTGAAATATCGGGGAAGGTGAGTGGTATTGGTCGCCGAGCCATACAACGAAAGCTTTTGTCCGTGAATGATTCCAGCGCGCTCGATCATGCCAGGCGCGACGGATTGACGGGCGATTTCTGTGAGGGTCCATGCGCTGAAATAGACCGAAGCGTATGTCATTTCAGTCGCACAGCCATAGCGGTTACAAATGACGTGTCGAGCTCCGCTGACATGTTATTTGTATTTTTGACGGCCCGGACCTGTGGGCCCGGGACGACCAGCATCATGCCGGCGGTCAAAAATCTGGAATAGATAACCCAGGGAATGATTCTCATTGCTGACGCTCCTTGTCTGTTCGATGCACCATTAAGGAGCGCCGAATAGGAACGTTTTACATCAAAATTACTTGTGATGTAAAGTGGATCCAATCATATAACCCCGAAATAGAGCCTTCGCCACATCAAATTGCCATGAGACAAGCGTGGTATTTGTGGATCTGGAGCCGGACATACGCCTTCGAATACGGCAAGAAAAGGCGTTACCAGTGATGGATGCGTTGCATGCCTGGATGGTCGCCCAGCGCGATATCGTGCACAACTGTTCGGCCATTGGCAAAGCCTTGGATTACAGCTTGAAATGCTGGACGGCGCTGTCGCGCTACCTCGGCCCATTGATAATAATTGGTGTGAGAACCAGATACGGCCTTGGGCGCTGGGGCGCAAGAACTGGCACTTTGCTGGGTCGCTACGCAGCGGCAAACGCGCCGCTGCGATCATGAGTTTGATCCAGTCGGCCCGGAACAATGGGCACGATCCGTATGCCTACCTGAAGGATGTGCTGACGCGCCTGCCTACGCAGCGGCCGAGTGAGATTACAGCGCTGTTGCGACATAGGTGGCATCCGACTTAATCGTGCAAGACGGTTTGCCGTGCGCTTACCGACGTTCAACGTCGGAAAGTATTTTTTTGCAACCAATAGACAGCTAGGGCAGCCGCAGGGCTGTAGTCAACCAACCCTTGCTGGCCATCAAGATCCTCAATCAGATGGGTTTGAGGTTCATCTTGGCTTCAAAGATCAGCAGATCGCTTTCCTCGTTGTTGATCATCATGTTGACTAGGCGAGGGCTCACTTCGATCTCGCCGCCGAACGTCGCACGCACAGTTTCGGGGTACCGTTCGAGCATCAGATCCGCCAGGCCATGGCTGTAGCCATCGCGGATGAGCTTGATCTTGGTGTCATCCGCAGTACCGTATTTGATGAGTTTGTAGAACCCTGGATCCAGGGCACCTACCCCATTCAGCACCTCGACGAACTTGAAGATCTTGTTGTCGAAGAAATCGTCCTCGTCCTTGAGACGGACGATTGCCAGGTTAATACGCTCGCCGTCATCCTTTTGGGAGATCCTTACCCAGTTCTCGTACTTGCTGTCGCGATATTTGGTATCACCCCATTTACCCACGAACACGTGATCGCTATGGCTAGTCTCGACCAGCTTTTTCCAGTACGCGAGCGTCTGTCGGATCGTCTGCTTGACGCTGAGTTTCTTAAGCTTCCAATCCAGGATCATGGCGTAGAAATTCCGGGCAGGCTCTTGCTTGAGACGCACCAGGTCGCTGTACTCTCGGCTGTTGTCGAAGTGATCGACGAACGATTTTGAGATCGCAAGCATCAGCCTGTCAACGGTGTTGATGACGCCGTTCGCCTCGATGCCTCGCCTGATCTTCCGCTCAATAGCCTCCTCCTCTGAGAACACGTCAATTTCACTGACACTGTTCGCGATGAGGAGCTTGCCCACCTGGGTGGTAACGTACCGACACTCCCGATCTTTAACCACGCCAGGATGCAGATTCTCAAGACGAGCCACGGCGTCGTCGTAGAGAACCGACACCTTCCCATCGATGATCTTGGTGGCTTCAAGCAGAACGTTGCTGACAGTGTCCTTGACCACCTTTGAGACGTTGACGGATTTATCGTAGAAAGTCTCAAGCGCTGCATTGTCGCGTGTGTAGCCATTTACGCCCAACAGGTAGACGCTGGACTCCAGCTTTCTCAACGCAGCCTTAGCTCCAGGCGCGAAGACCTCACTGAACCGGTTGACGCGTCCGACCAGGTTCTTGAATTGAGATGGCGTCAGCTTTTGCTTCCCTTTGAAAAAATCAAAGACGAAGAGTCGTTCGATCGGCAGATTCACCCCTTCCAGAAGCGTGGAGTTGCAGACAAGAAACCTCATCTGCTTGGAGCTGCTGAACAGGCTTTCCAAGTAAAGACGGATGGTGTCAGGGATCGAACCATGGTGGTACATAACCCCTTTGCGCAAGCAGCCGATCAGTTTGTAGCGTCGGTCAAAAAGCTCTTCTAGCTCGGCACAGGCTGTCTGGATCAGCGGACAGTCTACGAGCGGCAGCACGGCTGCCAGTTCAACCGCAAATGACTCAATGCTTTTCTTCCTGTTGCCGTAAACGATGTTTTTGGACAGTGCTTCGCCTTTGATGAGCTCGAAACAGTTGGCATACCTCCGATCGAACTCCATCCAGTCATTCAGGAAATGGTCATAGAGCTTGAGCTTCGTCTGGCCCCTCCCTGCCCTAAAATCCTTGATGTAGAAGCGCTCAGACTTGATGTACTCGTCGATCTTGAATCCGCTCGGGATCATGTCCAGGAAGCGCACACGGACATTGAGTTCATCGCACAGGAAGGGAGTCAGGAACTTGAACGATGTTTCCGGGTTACGAGCCCCCAGGATGCACAGCATGGCAGCCAGTAACTCACTTCTGCGGTCGCTCTGCAGCAGGTTGTGGGCCTCGTCGACGAAGACCATATCGAAGCTCAGCCCGGCGTTCTCGTTCAAGAGCCTGTTGAGCCGCTCCTGGGTCAGGACAAATGCCCTGTTCTTTCGCTCAACCGAATACATCTCGGGGTGGGTCACCACCTTGCCCAACCCCTCAATGTCCGCGTAGATCAACCGCTTTTTCGTCTGGGCCAGCAAAGCCTTAGAGGGCACGAGGATCAGGATCCGCTGCCCTGGATTTTCCCTCACCGATTGGATGATGAGCTCAGATTTACCGTAACTAGTCGGAGCAACCACGACTGACGACTTACGGTACTCCGACTGAACAAATGTCCGCAGGGCATCCTGTTGCTCAGTCAGCACGATGCCTTGATCACGGAAGGTATCGATGTAGCTGCCCACGATGTTTCGGATGAACGACTCGCTGCGGTGGTCATCCTCGGAAAAGTAGCTGCTGATCACTGCTGAGACAGGGTGCAGGCCACTGTTGAGTGCTACATCGTACAGCGCCTGGTACTGACCCGAAGCGTTACCGTAAAACAGGATAATGCGGTAGCCGAGACGCCGAATTTCGAGGGTCTTGTGGTTAAGGAGCAGCACGGCGATCGCCAAAAGTTTCACAATCTCTGTGTTACCCAGTTCGTCTCCCTTGAGGAGTTGGAAATACAGATCCTTGAACTTGGTGTTGCCCAGTTTCCTGATAGTCAGCTCTTCCATGCTACTGCTCCGCCTCCTGCCTCAAAAACTCTTCCAGCTTTTCCATGGTGCCTTTGTGGAGGGACAGCACCCACACCGTTTTGAACACAGCTTCAGCTACCAGCTTGGTGGTGAAATTTGACACGGTATTTTCGGCGATAGCCTGGGACACTTCGCTGAACAGGGCAGAGACCAGAAACACATTGTTGTCCGAAGCACTCGCCCCGTCTTCTTCAGCTAAATCACCTTCCATCTCCAAGATCTCAATAACCGAGTCCCGGTAATTAGCTTTGTTGTGGATCGCATTTTTCGCGGCATTGATCGCGTTGAGCCAGTGATTGAGCTCCGGCTCAGCCAAACGCCTCTTGAGGTCATCCCGAGCCAAACGCAATTGCGCACTTGTGGCCGAGCAAGAAGTCTTGTCCGCCCCTCTGCCGCCCGACTTGACCTCGGTGATCCAGACGTTGTTGGTTGAGGTCTCGTATAGGAGGAGATCGAAGCCCTTCCGGATACTCTTCTCTTCCATATTGAAGAACGGGGAGACCACATCGAAGTTGGGGAAGAGCTTCAGAATGATGACGTGAGACAGGAGCTCACCCAGCATACCAATCCGGGTTTCCCAAGTTTTCTTGGAATAGCGCTCGTTCCAGAAGTGCTTAATCGTCGCAGGGTATTTGTAGATCGCCCTGTCCTTGCTGGCCTGATCAGCACCATGGCAGATACGGGTGAGGTTTTTCCTCAGCGCGAGCTTAAGCTCATCAGAAAAATTCTCGACACAACACAGGGCATACTGGTCTACCTGCTTGAAGCTCACGCCATCCATAACACTTCCTACAAACACTAAACCGCAGAATCCTCTTGCGGTTGCTGCGCGCGATCAATGATCCCGCCCTGATTAAGGGTAGGCACTAGCTGAGCAGCTGTGCGCGCGAGTGAGATCTAGTCAGGGATGATGACCGATAGCGGCACTGTGCTAGCGTTACCGCAAGTTAGCGTGATTGACAGGACCGGTAAACAAGATCGGAGACAATTTTTGGTACAAATCGTCGGAGTCTGCGTAACAGCTGTATAAATATCCACTCGTTCGTAGGTCAATCAGCGTCGGATTGAAAGATACGCAGCACTGTAGACAGCCCCATCCAACGCCGCTGGTCATTCCCGACTGAGAGGTAGGCAGCGTGAGCCACTCCCCCGCACTTATGAACTACTGAAAGCCATCTGAATCCATCTGGCTCTGTGGGAAATCGTCACTCGCGAACCTGATGCACTGGGGGCAAAATTGGGGGCACATTTGAATTTTTTCCGCCTGAAAATACCGTCCTAGAGCCCAGTCAAAATGTTTTTTGGCGACCCTGAGAGTCTTTAGGCGTCGTCGGGCAGGCTGTTCATGTGATCATTTTTGCCTTTCCACCAACCATGGAACTCCATTCACTTCCAGTGGATTGCTGCGTTGGGGGCATATTTGAGGGCATGCTTTGGATGGTTTGAAAAGGATGCCCCCAGCCCCGAGATGGCCCAGCTCCGCGAGCAATTGGGCTTCTTGGTAATTCTGACGTGTGCCTGGCGGTGTCCTTTTGGTTTTCCGCGATATCACGGAACCGACACATAAGAAATCAAGGGGCCACCCGCCTCAACGGCTGACCTTACAAGTTTTATGGCGACAGACTTGGACGTTGGTGTGAAGGTTCGATGCCCGTAACTGTCCAATGGGACAAGTGGGTTGGTCTCGGGATAATAAGCAGCGGCCTGGCCTGGAGGTATGTCGTATGCGATGAGTGTAAAACCGGTCACCCGACGCTCTCGCTTATCCGGCCACAGCGAGACAATATCGACCTGTTCTCCCGGTTCAAATCCTAGCCGAGTGATTTCCTCAGCGTTTACGAATATGACTTGGCGAGTACCGTGAACACCGCGATAACGGTCATCGAGCCCATAAACAGTCGTGTTGTATTGGTCGTGAGAACGAAGAGTTTGCAGGAGAAGGTCTGCCCGATCGCCGGTTTTTTCTGCGAGAGAAGTAATCAGGTCGCCCGGCAACTGATTCGAAATGAAGCGTGCCCTGGACGTCGAAGTGCGCCAGATACGCAGGGCAACGTCGTTGCCTAAGTGAAATCCGCCACGCGCTTTAAGTCGCTCGTTGAAACCGACGAATCCGGGAATGACGTCGGCAATCAGCGCACGAATCCGACCGTAATCCTCTATCACCCAACTCCAATCTATTGGATGCGTGCCTAATACCGCTTTCGCCAGTCCCGCAACTATCGCCGGTTCGGACTTGAGTTTAGACGACTGGGGGCGCAAAGGACCGTGAGATAGATGAACCATGCTGAACGTATCTTCGACCGTGACGCCCTGTGGACCCGATGCCTGCATGTCGGTTTCAGTCCGCCCCAGGCAAGGCAGGATAAAAGCGTGTTTGCCAGTGACCAGATGACTGCGATTGAGCTTTGTGGAGATGTGCACGGTTAATTCGCAGCGCCTGAGCGCTGCATGAGTACGAGACGTGTCCGGCGTTGCCTGCGCAAAATTTCCGCCCAGACCAATAAAGACTTTCGACTTGCCTTCCTCGAACGCCTTGATGGCGGCCACCGTGTTATGCCCTGAATGACGCGGTACCTTGAAATGAAAGCGAGCTTCAATGGCATCCAGCAACCATTCAGGTGGAAGCTCATTGATCCCCATCGTGCGATCGCCCTGAACGTTGCTATGGCCACGCACAGGACATACGCCAGCGCCGGGGCGTCCCATGTTCCCGGTCAGCAGTTGCAGGTTGATCACCTCCTGGATGATGGCGACCGAATGGGCATGCTGCGTCAAGCCCATGGCCCAACAAACGATCACATTGCTCGCCTTCCGGTAGACGCGCGCAGCCGCCTCTATGTCCTCCAGCGTCATGCCCGACAACGCAAGAATCTCGTCCCACTGCGTCGACTCGACGGTCTCCACATACTCTTCCAAACCCGAGGTATGTTCTTCGATGAAGCGTTGATCGAGAACCGGCTCTGCGCCGGTCGCCTGCGCCAATCTTTCCCACTGCAAAAGGAATTTCGCCATTCCGCGCATAGCCGCCATATCGCCGCCCAAGGCTGGACGAAAATACGCTGTACTGGTCGGCTTCGATCCATTGCTCAACATTTCCAGTGGATGCTGAGGATGCTGGAATCGTTCGAGGCCGCGCTCCTTTAGGGGATTGAACACGACAACCTGAGCACCTCGAGTAACCGCTTCGCGCAGGGTCTCTAGCATCCGCGGGTGATTGGTTCCGGGATTCTGCCCCATCACGATAATCGCATCGGCCTTGGCGAAATCCTCCAGGGTCACCGTCCCCTTCCCCACGCCCAAAGATTCATACATTCCAATGGCGCTGGCTTCATGGCACATGTTGGAGCAGTCCGGGAAGTTGTTCGTGCCATAGGACCGGACGAACAGCTGGTACAGAAATGCGGCTTCGTTACTGGCCCGGCCGGACGTATAAAACTCGGCCTGGTCTGGGGACTTCAGCTGATTTAGCTGTTGGGCGATGAAGGCAAATGCCTCATCCCAGCTCACTTCAACGTAGTGACCGGAAGCCGCGTCGAACTGCATTGGGTGCGTCAAGCGCCCTTGGTGCTCCAGCCAGTAATCGCTTTGGCCGGATAACCAGGAAACGCTATACCTTCTGAAAAATGCCGGTCCCGCGTGCCGGGTTGTTGCCTCCCAGTTCACCGCCTTCGCACCGTTTTCGCAGAATTTGACTGGGCCCTTTTCAGGGCTCTCGCCCCAGGCGCAACCGGGGCAATCAAAACCGTTTCCTTGATTGACCTTCAGAAGCGCGCGGACATTCTTCATAGCGTTTCCGCTTCGCATCCAGTATTTCGCAACAGATACCAGTGCTCCCCATCCTGCTGCGGGGCCGAGGTAAGGTTGATAGCGTTTTTCGAGGCTCATGCCATTTATCCTCCCGGATGTGTGACGCTCAGATGTTCTCTGTCTCGGGGTGCAAAATCTGCCCTTCGCTGCAGATGATCAACGAGGCACTTCGCTGAATAAGGCATTTGAAAAGAACTTGAATTTGCTCACCGCAGTAATGACGATTGCGGTCTTCCTCATTAGTCCATACGCCGGCAATGGACCATTGAAATGCATTTTGCTGCCAATACGTTAAAGTGTAATCAATGCATCCGGGAAGCAATGCGAGGCGATCAAGGGCGCCTTGTACTTCAAGGCAAGGCAGAGATGGGCACACATGAAAGTGCACCCTGATTTGACTGTAACTTTCGAAACCTTGCTCTTCCGATGGCTGATTCATTAAACACCTCACAGATTTTCTTACGCATTCAATTGACAATAAGCCGCTGCAGAAGGATCACTCTGCAGGTTGATCAGTGAGTGAACCCTTTTGTCGTTGAATCATATTTGTGCGTCGCCGAAAAGAGAACGCACGCCAACATTTAGGACTTACACGAATTTAGCGCGAATACCGCCAGCCCTTTGAAACCGGGGCGCTAATTGATTTGCATCCTTGGGGTGTAGGTCCTAATCCGCAGCGCACCTGTATTTTCAAGTTCGACTGGTTGATGCTAATTACAGGCCTGCAACCGGTGCAGTGACTGACAGGTAAAGGCGATAGCCCATCTGCACCTGTTTCTTATCCGACACCTCTAATTAGCCGCGTTGCCAGGATCCACTATGAAAAATTTAGCGATCATTATTCCGCCAAGACGGATTGACGCGCCGATGCTCATGTCGTGTCTGGGTGTATGGCGCAAAGAATACAACCTGAGGATCTTTTCCGTCGACGTCCGTAATACGGACGGAATGGCCTTTGAAAACATTAAGGCGCATGACCTCGAAGAAATGCATAGCGAATGTTTCGATGCCATCGCTGTTATGGACGGAGCTGGAACTAAAGAGTACCTGTGGGACAACATCGACGTTATCGCCCAGCTACAAAAATTCGATAAAGCCCGAAAGTTGGTTGCCGGGATTGGCCTGGGCTCGATAGTGCTCGCACAAGCAGGAGTTCTGGTTGGCAAAGAGGCAACCACCGCCAATTCGGTGGAGTTGGTGATTAAGCTGAAAAGCTACGGCACGATATTTATTCCAGATGATGTTGTGACATTGAAATGGGTCATTACCGGCAACGGAAAAGATGTGGAAGCTTTTGCACACGCCGTATCGATCTGGCTCCGAACGTCCCCCCGACAAACCATTAAGTAGCGTCGATTTCAAAACATATACCACCCGCGATCAGCAAGAGGATTAAGACATGAGCTCTATTACATTCACGCAGGGCGCCATAACCGGCGATTTAGCAGGCAAGAATATTATTGTTTTTGGCGGGACCTCCGGCATTGGCTTGGCTGCAGCGATTCAGGCCAAGGCCCTCGGTGCAAAAGTCATTGTCTTGGGTATTGATCCGCAGCGCGCAGAGCAAGCCGCCCAGACCCATGAGTTCGATGGCTGGCGTTCGGCAGATATCACCCAACCCGAACAAATCCGCGCCGCGCTGGCAGACATCCCGAAAGTCGATCACCTGGTGCTGTTGGCCGGTACCTTCGTCGCCGGCAAAGTGCTTGAAGCGGACATCCCGTATTTGCAGCGCGCTTTTGACGAGCGAATCTGGGCATCGATCCATGCCTTGCGGGCGCTCGGTGATCGCCTTTCCAAACAGGGCTCCGTGACGTTCATTTCAGGTGCATTGGCCGATCGACCAAACGCTTACGGCACCGCGGTGCTCGCTGCTGCATCAGCGGCCATGGAAGCACTGGCCCGCGGCCTCGCTTTGGAACTGGCGCCCATTCGGGTCAATACCCTGTCTCCGGGTCCGACAAACACGCCGATTCTCACGAAAACCTTGGGCGATGCCCGCGATGGCTATGTCGCCGCGTTGGAACAAGCCCTGCCGCTGCATCGCCTCGGCACGGCGGACGAAGCAGGTGCAGCCGTTGTGTTTTTGATGAGCAACGGCTTTATGAACGGCGCCACGATCAATGTCGATGGCGGTTCGCGGTTGGTTTGACGTCGAGAGACCCCACGCGCTGCGTCGTGCTGACGTCGCCATGTCGTATTAGAAAGAGGAAACCATGATGAGTAATGTCGTTCTTGTGACCGGAGCATTAACCGGAATTGGTCGAGCCGTCTGCCTCGCATTCGCCCGCAACGGTGCATCAATCGTGGCGACCGGCAGGCGAGCCGAAGCTGGCGAATCGTTGCGTAAAGAACTGCTCGAGGCAGGGGCGGCAGATGCTGACTTCGTTAACGTCGATGTTCGATTCGAGAACAACGTGGTGACGGCTGTGGAATTTGTAGACGCCAAATACGGGCGCCTGGATGTTGCCGTAAACAACGCTGGCATCGAAGGTACGTTCACTGACATCGACCAGATCACCACAGAGATCTACCGCGAGGTGTTCGATACTAATGTGCTGGGGCTGGCGCTCAGCATGAAGCACGAGTTGATCGCCATGAAACGGCAGGGCTTTGGCAGCGTCGTCAACTTGTCGTCAATCGGCGGAAGTGTCGGCTTTCCCGGCAGCGCCCTCTATGCAGCCAGCAAACACGCAGTGGAGGGACTGACCAAGTCTGCCGCGCTGGAGGTCGCCGCGACCGGCATTCGAGTCAACTGCGTAGCTCCCGGCCCTACGAACACGCCAATGCTTCACAGGTTGGCCGAGGTGGGTCTCACCGAAGAAGCATTGAGCGGCCTGATACCTGCCAAACGTCTTGGGACCACTGAGGAGGTGGCTCAGACGATCCTGTTCCTCGCCTCCGGCGCAGCCAGCTTCGTAACGGGACAGAGTCTAGCCGTAGATGGCGGCTATCTCGCCCAGTAACCCATCCACATAAGACTGAGTGGGCGACGCCGATAGCCGCCCTCCTCCTTACATACTTCATATAAACCAATAGCTTCAGGAGGCAACATGAAACACGTAGCGAAAGCAGTGCCGGCGATGATCGCCCTATCGGTTGGGTCCGCAATGGCCGCTGTAACCCCAGTACCGGAACATCAAACCCAAGCCTTTCTGAATGCACTGGCGGCAGGAGGAGGAAAACCTCTGGAGCAGTTGAGCCCCAAAGAAGCCCGCGCGGTTCTTACGGGCGCACAAAACTCGGTAAAGGTCGATATGTCGGGCGTTGAGGTGAGTGACAAGACCATTACCGCCGATGGCAAAACCATCAAACTGACGGTGGTGCGGCCTGAAAAAGTAAAAGGCGAGCTTCCAGCCTTCATGTTCTTTCATGGTGGAGGCTGGGTTCTGGGGGATTACCCAACGCATGCGCGTCTGATTCGTGATCTGGTCGTCTCTTCCGGCGCCGTTGCGGTGTACGTCGATTACACACCGTCCCCTGAAGCACATTATCCTACTGCCATTAACCAGGCTTACGCCGCCACCAAGTGGGTGGCCGAAAACGGCAAACAGATCAACGTGGATGGCAAGCGCCTGGCGGTGGCCGGCAACAGTGTCGGCGGTAACATGGCCGCCGTCGTGAGCCTGATGGCTAAAGAAAAAGCCACCCCAAAAATTCGGTTCCAGTTGCTCCTCTGGCCGGTCACCGACTCCAACTTCGAGACGGACACCTACAAGCAGTTCGCTGAAGGCCATTTCCTGACCAAGAACATGATGACCTGGTTCTGGGACAGCTACACAACCGACCTGAATGCCCGGGCCGAGATTCATGCCTCCCCGCTCAAGGCCAGCATCGATCAATTGAGAGGACTTCCACCTGCCCTGGTGCAAACCGCAGGGCTGGACGTGTTGCGCGACGAAGGCGAAGCCTACGCGCAGAAGCTAGACGCGGCCGGGGTCGATGTCACGGCGGTTCGCTACAACGGCATGATCCATGACTATGGCCTGCTGAACCCTTTGAGTCAGGTGTCCGAAGTCAAGGCTGCCATGAGGCAGGCGGGTACAGAACTCAAGGCTCACCTCAACTAAGCAAGCCTACCGCATGCCGTTCACCCGGTCGGGTGCGGCATGCATCCCATTGCACAACCGTCACATGGTCCTAGGCTTGAACGGCCTGGATAAGACGGTACAAAAAAGGCACTCACCATGACCAACCTGACGCACAAACGCGCCAACGTTAACGGTGTTCGGCTCAGCTATGTAGTTGCCGGCAAAGGCCCGGTAGTCCTCTGCATGCATGGGTGGCCACAAAATCATAGAGAGTTCATGCCTGTCATCGACAGGCTTGCCCAACATTACACGTTCATCGCCCCTGATCTGCGTGGTTTCGCCGACAGCGATAAGCCTTACCAGGGTTACGACCCCATCAATATCGCCAAAGACATGCTCGACCTGCTGGACGTCGAACAGGTCAATAGCTTCCACATTCTGAGTCACGACCTGGGAGGTCCACCCTCGGTCGCCCTGGCCTACCTGGCGTCTGAACGTGCCTTGTCACTGGCAACCATCGAGACACCTTTTTTCGGCCTGGATTTTCCAGGGTATGTCGATCCTCGAGTGCCTTATTGGCATCTGAGCATGCACATGAACATGGACATCGCCCGGGCGCTTATTGAAGGCCGGGAAGATATCTATCTGCGGCATTTTTTCAGGGATTTTGCCTACAACCCAACGGCGATGCCCGAGAGCGACATTGACTATTACGTTATGCAGATGCGGCAGCCGGGCAATCTTCGCGCGAGCCTGAACCATTATGGATATATCCCCGAAATGTCAGAACAGACCGCGCAATTGACCCGGGAAAAACTGAAAATTCCGATGTTGGCGTGGGGTGGCGAAGTCTCTTTTGGTGACCATTGCCATACCTGCGCTCAACACATCGCTTCATCTGCAAAAGGTGGCGTCATCGAGAAGTGCGGACATTGGGTATTCGAAGAGCAGCCTGAATTTATCAGCGCCGAGCTCCACCAATTCTGGCGTGGCTTAGCCACTTGACCACCTGTTTCGCAGCGCAGGTGAAAGCGCGAATACACCACCGGCCTGGAGGACCACGTTGTGAACATTGAATGGCTGTGCGCCCTCCTCGGGGCGATATTAATCGCGGATATCATTGGTTGGTGGGTTGTTCCCCGAAGGCTGCCCGGTCTGCGTGCGGGCATTGGCATTTGTCTCTATACCGGTTACAGCGCATCCATCCTTCTTTCAGGCTACTCACCGCTGCAACCGGTACGCGACGCTGATTCCGGCTCCTGGCAGTTAACTGCTTCGCTGTTGATGATTGTCTGGTGGTTTTTAAGTGCCCGGATGCTGACGCAATTGCTCGGCGCAATTCTGATATCCAGGACCGAAGGCGGAGGGCGCCTAATCAGGGAAGTGCTCGGCGCCCTGATTTTCCTGGTCGCCACCGTTGCGGCTGCAGCCTATGTACTGGAATTACCCGTAAAAGGGCTGCTGGCCACTTCTGGTGCGCTGGCCATTATTGTCGGCCTGGCGTTACAAAGCACACTCAGCGATGTGTTTAGCGGGATCGTCCTGAATGCCACTCGGCCCTATCAAGTGGGCGACTGGATTCAAATCGATGGCATGGAAGGCCGGGTCACCGATATCGATTGGCGGGCGACGTTGTTGCTGACCTCCCAAGGTAGCACCGTAGTCATCCCAAACTCGGTTGCGGCGAAAACCAAAATACAAAACATGAGCCGGCCTGAAGATCAACACGGGGTAACGATAAGCCTGCATCTGCCCCTTCGATTTCGGCCTGAGCGCATCCAGGACATATTGGAGCAGGCGCTGCTGGGTTATTCCGCCCTACTGCCAGCTCCTGCGCCAAAGGTAATCCTCAAAGGCATCACCGAAGGCTTACTGGAGTATGAAGTCATCGGTTTTGTCGGCACGCCTGCCGAAAAAATCACCGCACGCAATCGCCTTTACGACATCACTTATAGGCATTTGCGTGCATCCGGAATTGATATTGCCGACGCCACGGAGATCCCTGCATCCAAGATGACGCGCTTCGTCCTGGACGACGTGCGCATCTTCGCAAGCTTCACGACAGAGGACAAAGATCGTCTGGCAATGAACCTGCAATCATCTTATCTGGCGGCCGGCGATTTTGTGTTGAAAGCCGATGAGATCAGTGAACAGCTATTGGTCATCGGCAGTGGTGTGGTGTCCGTCCAGTTACGCAGTGGGAACAACTGGGTCGAAGTCGCGCGAATGGGACCAGGAGAAGTATTGGGTGAAGAAGGCGTCATGGATAACAAGCCAAACGGAGCCCAGTTCATCGCGCTCTCAGTCGTGAAGGTCCTTCAACTGCATCGGGATGAGGTGCGTCAGTGCATGGGCGAAAGATCGCAACTACGCACGTCTCTGACCCGCCTGCAAATGGTACGTCATCAGCATGCCCGCTCCATTCTTTTGCAGAAAGCACCGACGGCGATGCCCGGAGGTTTTCTGAAATGGTTGAGGCTCCACTGAGCCATTTCGTGAGCGATGGAATAACAGGCGCCCTGCTACGTCTTCCTTATCGAGACTTAACTGGAGAAATCAACGTGTCGATGTTTGAAAAGAAACTGCTGTGTTGTCTCGCCCTGGCGTTTACTGGCTGCATTTTAAAAGTGCACGCCCATGAGCTCCACGAGCCGCTGCAGGACAGCGCAGTAACAGCTGAAGCCTTATTCATTGCAGAGAATAATACTGCCATGGAAAAGATGATGGCAGACATGGGCGCAACGCCCACTGGCAACATTGATCGTGACTTTGTCACCAGCATGTCTGCCCATCATCAAGGCGCCATCGACATGGCAGTGACCCTGCTCAAGTACGGCCACAACGAACAACTCAAGCGTATGGCACAGGAAATCATCGTCGACCAACAACAGGAAATTGCGGCGATGCGCCAGGCTTTGGGAGATCCCCTGCCACCTTCAGTGGCGTCGCCTACACAACCATTGGTTTCCAAACCGTAATCCTCTGTTAACGGCCATAAAGGTACTCACATGAGACTACCCACTGCGTTCATCGCCGGTGCATTGCTTACCGGCCCGGCATTCGTGTTTGCAGGCCAAGCCCCCGGCCAAGCATCTTCGAAAGACATTCCAATCAGCCATCAAGATCGCGTTTACGCAGCAGAGCAATTTTCCAACACGCTGTCGGTCACCGATCCAGTTGATAACAAGTTACTCGGGGTCATCAGCCTGGGTGATATGCAGCCAGGCAACTTAAGCCCGCTCTATCGCGGTGAAGTCTTGGTACACGGCTTAGGGTTTTCGCCGGATCATAAAACGCTGGCGGTGGTATCCATCGGCACCAACTCAGTCTCGTTCATCGATACCCGCACCAACACCGTGAAGCACAAAACCTACGTAGGCCGGGCGCCGCACGAAGCCTTCTTTACACCAGATGGCAAGGAAGTCTGGGTGACCGTGCGCGGCGAAGACTATGTGGCGGTCCTGGACGCTCACACCTACAAAGAGAAACTGCGCATCCAGACGCCGGCCGGCCCCGGCATGCAGATTTTTTCGCCCGATGGTAAGTACGGCTATGTTTGCTCGTCATTCAATCCTGAAACAGTAGTGGTCTCGGTAGAGACTCACAAAATCGTCGGTCATGTCGAACAAGCAAGCCCGTTCTGCCCGAACATCGCGGCGTCGCCGGACGGCAAGCAAGTCTGGTTCACGCTCAAGGATGTCGGCAAAGCGCAGGTATTCGAGGCAACACCACCGTTTCGGCTCATCAAGACACTGGACATCGGCCCAATCGCCAACCACGTCAACCTGGTGACGAATGCCAATGGATCCTTCGCTTACATCACCGTAGGCGGGCTGAACGAGGTGCAGGTATATCGCACCGACACCTTTGAAAAGGTCGCGACGATTGCAGTGGGAGATCTACCTCACGGCATCTGGCCATCGGGGGATGGAACTCGCATCTATGTGGGGTTGGAGAACGCCGACGCATTCGCAGTTATCGATACGCTGCAAAACACTGTCATTGCGACCATCCCGATTGGGCAGGCGCCACAAGCCATCGCCTATGTGCCGAATGCAGTGACGCAAGGTCAGGGCACGGACAATCTCAAGCCTTTGGGTACAGCCGGTCAGGCCACGCACCTGACGCTTGGTTCGGTGAGCAGCCCTGCAGACAAGGCGCCTACAAGTGTGACGCTGTTCAACCAGGGCCTGACCCAGGTATTGCAAGCAGCGGTGACAGGCCTTGAACCAAAACAACCCTATACCCTGGCGTTGGCTGAAAAGCCCGACGGTGGCGGCAGGCTGCAACCGCTCGCAATGTTCATGACCAATCTGGCTGGCTCCGCCATCGTGAACACCACCGGTCCTATTCGCCAGATCGTGCAGGACGATGCGCAAGAGCAGCGCCGCTTCCTGGTAATTCTGGCCGGCAAACCGGACCAACCTGGTCCATTGGCGCAAGTGCAAACCAGCGTCACTCAATAAACTTCCAGCGACCTGCATGCCGTTCCCACGGCAACGTCATGCAGTCGCAGATAGCGGCTTTCATGTTGTCAGCAGCCATCACACCTGGACACTAACGCATCGAGAGAGCGACATGATAAAGCACCCATCCTGGCCGCCACTTACAGAGCTGCCGAAAAACACCATTACGCCGGCTGAATATAGCTACGAACAATTGAAGCGCAGCGATATCGAGCTTTTATGCGAACTGATCAAGTCGTGGTACCCGGACATCAGTGTGGGCTCGGGGAAAAAGTACATTGACCCCAAATTTTACGGAACAAAAGTCTACTTTCCAGGTGAAGAAACAAAGGACGTCATCGTCTACATCGGTCGACACGCCGAGGAAATTGTTTGTGCCTTGTGTCTGGAAGTGGATCGAGACGCGCTGACCCTGCATAGCCGCTATGGCGTGTGTGCTCCACAGCATCGGGGCACTGGCGCGACACTTTTTGCGGCTTACATTGTGGACGCCCTGGCTCAACCGATGGGAATCGCAATGGCGTATTCGTACGTAACAATGAAGTCAAAAGCGATGCAACAATTTACCGAGCGTGCAGGGTTCGAGCCTGTTGGCATCCTGCGATTTTCCGATGTCGAGCTGGATGAACGCGGCGAAACCCAGCATGTCACTGAAGCGGTTTACGCCAAATACTTCAAAGAAATCGAAACACTCCAGAGCGTATCTGAAGCGAACATGACGCCCAAGCTGAAACGGCTTTGGGATGTGCTTTATGCCTG
The DNA here is from genome assembly GCF_051132085.1 of Pseudomonas sp. R1-15. Taxonomy (NCBI): domain Bacteria; kingdom Pseudomonadati; phylum Pseudomonadota; class Gammaproteobacteria; order Pseudomonadales; family Pseudomonadaceae; genus Pseudomonas; species Pseudomonas sp. R1-15. Next base: position 3,281,748 of record NZ_CP071660.1, read on the forward strand.
AGCAAGCTCAAGGTCTTCGGCCTCCCCTTAACGCTGGGCATTGGCAGCTGATTCGACTATCAAATCCCAGGGAGCAGGCGTTGGAAACACGTCCTGGAGAAAGTCTACAAAGGCCTTCACGTTTGGATTGCCCCTTCGGCTTTCGGGCCAAAGAGCGGTGATCATGAACCTGTCCACCGCATATTCGGGAAACACAGGTACCAGCTCACCACGCTGCACATAAGGTGCGGCAACGTACGTCGGAGAGATACCAATACCGCCGCCTGCCGCGAGCGCCATTCCCACGGCATCGCTCACATCAATGGTCATGGTGGCGTCGGGGGTGATCTCGACGACTCGCTCCCCCACCTGGAACGGCCAGCGCAGCGCCTGCCCCGAACTCTGGTAACGAAAATTGATGCAATCATGGTTTACGAGATCATCGATGTTGCGAGGCTTACCCTTTCTGGCGAGGTACCCGGGCGATGCAAAGGCGCAAATTCGATGAGGTCCCAGAGGCTTGGAAACGAGTCGGGAGTCAGCCAGATTGCCGACCCTGATCGCAACATCTATCCCCTGCTCGATTATGTCGGAGAATTGATCGCCGAGTCGCAGGTCCACCACCACCTTCGGGTAACGCTCACGAAAGGCCGGAAGCGCCGGAGCGAGGATATTGACCCCTATGGGAAGCGGCGCAGTCACCTTCAAGGTTCCTGACGGCTCACCTCTGGACGCAACCGCAGCCTGCTCGATGTCCTCGATTTCCCGGATCACGCGCAACGCACGCTCGTACAGCTCGCGCCCCTCGGGGGTCAAGGTCAGCGAGCGGGTGGTACGACTGAAGAGGCGCAGGCCAAAATGCTCTTCCAGTCGCTGAACACTTTTGCTGACGGCCGACGGCGACACGGAGAGATCCCGTGCAGCGGCTGTATAGCTGCCTAGCGATGCCGTGCGGGCAAACGCAATGAGACCTGTCAGGCGGTCCAAACCTATTTGTGCTTTCATGGCACAAGAGTAACCACTTAAGACCCTATTATCAACCTGAATGGATGCGCATACGCTGTTCTCCACAGCATCAATTCGATGCCCCGAGGAGCAACAGCAATGCCTAACATTTCCAGCACTGGCCCTAGCGACATACAACCCCACACCCTGCGCAATCGCACCGTGGTAGTCGTCGGCGGCACATCCGGTATCGGCCTATCAACTGCAATTCAGGCCAAGGCGGCTGGTGCAAAGGTCTTCGTGATCGGTTCCAACCCAGAACGGGCGCGGCAAGCCGCCCATACCCATGAGCTGGATGGCTGGCGTGCGGCTGATGTCACCCAGCCCGAACACATCCAGGCTGCTCTGGCCGACATTCCAAAGGTCGACCACCTGGTGCTACTGGCCGGTACTTTCGTCGCCGGCAAAATACTCGAAGCGGACGTTGCCTATTTGCATCGCGCGTTCGACGAGCGAATCTGGGCCTCGGTACATGCGTTGAGGGCCCTTGGCGACCGCCTTTCCAAAGACGGGTCTGTGACTTTTATTTCCGGCTCACTGGCAGACCGCCCCAATGCATATGGCACAGCGGTGCTCGCAGCTGCGTCAGCGGCCATGGAAGCGTTCGCCCGTGGCCTCGCCCTGGAATTGGCGCCTGTGCGGGTCAACACCCTGTCTCCAGGCCCTATCGACACGCCCATCCTCACCAAAGCCATGGGTGAGGCGCGTGATGGTTTTGTCGCCGCACTTGAGCAAACCCTGCCGCTGCATCGCCTGGGCACCGCCGACGAAGCGGCTGCAGCGGTGCTTTTCCTGATGACCAACGGTTTCATGAACGGCGCCACGATCAACGTCGATGGCGGCGCACGCCTGGTTTAAACCCGACAATTTTCGTTAGCCAAAAGGAGGTCACATGACCACACTATTCGAGCCGCTTCGCCTGGGTGCTCTTACCCTGCCCAACCGCATCATCATGGCGCCGATGACCCGGGCCAGGGGAACCCAGAATCACGTTCCTACCCCCATCATGATCGACTACTACAGCCAGCGAGCGACTGCGGGCCTTATCATCAGCGAGGCGATAGGCATCAGCCAGCAAGGGCTGGGGTGGGCCTACGCAACGGGCATCTGGTCCGCCGAACAAATTGCCGGGTGGCGGCTCATCACTGACGCGGTGCACGCTGCCGGGGGCCGGATAATCGCTCAACTGTGGCACATGGGCCGGGTGGTTCATCCCAGCTTCCTCGATGGTGCCCAACCCATAGCCCCCTCGGTGACAACAGCGCCTGGGCTGGCCCATACCTACGCAGGGAAACAACCGTACTCCCAGGCCCGAGCTTTACCGCTGGAAGAGATCCCATCGCTGATTGGCGATTTCGCCCAGGCAGGCCGGAACGCGTTGCTGGCCGGGTTCGATGGCGTACAGATTCACGCCGCCAACGGTTATCTGATCGATCAGTTTTTACGCGACAGCGGCAACTTTCGCACCGACGCTTACGGAGGATCGATTGAAAACAGGGTCAGGCTGCTCAAGGAGGTCACGCAAGCGGTCGCCGACGTCGTAGGCGCAGATCGGACCGGCATTCGATTGACGCCCAGCAGTCATGACCAGGGCGTGAGGGACAGTAATCCTGTGCCTCTGTTTATTCACGCCGCTGAAGTATTATCCGAGATCGGCATTGCCCATCTCGAGCTTCGCGAGCCGCCGGCTGACGGGAGTTTCGGTGTGTCGGAATACCCGCCAAGCGCCGCCGTCATTCGTAATGCCTTCAAAGGCTCGCTTATCCTTAACTCCGATTACGATTCGGCTCGTGCCCAGACAGTTGTGAAAGCGGGTGTTGCCGATGCGGTGGCGTTCGGACGTCCATTTATCGCTAATCCCCAGCTGCCAGAGGTACTTCGCCGTCGCTTGCCACTGAGGCAAGAGGATCGTTCAACGTGGTTCAGCCAAGGAAAGGAAGGATACACCGACTATCCCGGGCTTGGTGACTGGCCAAGTGGAGCATGACCAGGCGGCCATGGGGTATCGAGCGATTGCCGGCGCACGCCTAGGCGTGCGTCACTAGAAGTGCCTCGCACTTTTCTTTCAGGTACGCGTAAAGCAACCGAAGAGCCGGGGTAAACTGCTTCCTGTGTGGGCAGACGAAACTTAAAGGATAAAGCTCACCTGAAACCTCAGGGAGTAATACCTCCAAGTGGCCTGCCTTTACGTCTTCACATACGTCCATCCATGACTTATACAAGATCCCCTCACCGGCGATGGCGCAACGTCGAATGACATCTGCGTCATCACTGAGAACAGGACCGTTGACAATAACAACATCATTCTCCGGCACCTTGGGAAATATCCATCTGTCGTACAGTTTCCCATTCATATGGAAGCGAAGACACGCATGGTTTCTAAGGTCTTCCACGCACTCGGGGCGGCCGTGTAGCGCTATGTAAGCCGGCGAGGCAGCCAATACACGGCGATTGGTCGGCACCAATGGCAACGAAATGAAGTCGGCGTTTTGCACCGTGCCATACCTGACGGCCACGTCGATAGGATCGCGAAAGATGTCCGAGACGCTATCGGACAACATCACTCGGAGCACCAGACCAGGGTTGTCTCGTCGAAAATCGATCAGCCAGGGAAGCAACACATTTCTCCCGAAGTCCGAGGCACTGGCGATCTGCAAAACCCCATGGAGTTTCAGATCGTCCTGCTGTAACCCGGCTCTCCCCTCGCTGAGCGTATTCAGCACATCCCGAGCATAAGGCAGATAACGCTCGCCCTCTGCGGTAAGGCGCAGACTTCGTGTTGATCTCGCAAACAGGCGCGTATCAAGTTCGCACTCCAAGCGCTTGATAGCGGCGCTGATTTGAGCAGGAAAGAGATCCATCTCCCTGGCCACGGCGGAAAAACTGTCAACTGTTGCAACACGCACAAAAATGGCTAGGTCGTTAAATCTGATCATTACTGCGCTCTCTTAATATGAAACCTATAGACATTTAATTAAAAGTCCATATAAGACGGCAGAACAAAAATGGTATTCCACGTGAGGCATAATTTTTTGATCATTTCCTTGAATCAATTCATGCACGTTAACCGGATATTCAATTTACGAGGCAGCGCGCAACGTCGTCACAGCGTGTATGCGCACTCCACATCCGGACGCCAAACGTTTCGCAGGGTTGATCAACAGTAGTCGCGCGCTACTTGAAGAACATCTCTCTTCCATCAATCACATGCGTAGGCGTCTAAATTAGGGGTTTCCGGAAGCCAGCGAAATGCGACCAGATGGAATTTCAGACATGCCGCGATGGCACAAATGGTTTCGGTCACCGGTCCTGCCCGCCGCAGACGGTGTAAGCTATTTGGCACTAACGCTGATCTAACATGCCGAGGAGTACGGGTTCGGCTTCTGGAAAGCGCGTCGCCCACTGCGGCGAGCCACTTGTGCAAGTGCTTAAAAGCCTTGTCGGGGACCAAGGCAACAAGTAGGCATGGCTGCTAGCAAGGCGCGCAGCGCCAGAGTTAGCAGCCCGCTTGAATTTCCTTACCCAGGAGAGCTTCCATAGGCCGAACGTATCACTCCCTGCCTTTCAGCTGGTTGACCAACGCTTCCACCAGCGGATTCGGACGCAGCGTATTCCAGGCCACGGCAGTCGTGACGACATTGAGTTTCTGGCTCAGCGGGCGCAATACCACGTTGCTGGGCGCCAGTTTCTTCAGCGACGCCGGTACCAACGCAATACCCTGGCCACAACTGACGAACGCGATTTGCGATGCCACCGAACGGACTTCGTGCAGGACCCGTGGAGAAAATCCGCTGGCGCGGCAGGTGGCAATCAGACTGTCGAAATACACCGGGCTGACCTTGCGAGAAAACATCACTAACGGTTCGGTAGCCAGGCTGGCCAGGCTTATTCGCTTGCGTGATGCCAATGGATGATCGACGGGCAGCGCGACCATCAGGCGATCTTCCGTTAATGGAAATGATTGGATCGACGCGCCAAAGTCACCGTCGAGGCGAGCAAAGGCCAGATCGATGTCTCCCGCTTCCAGCGCCGGAATCGCCTCGACGCTGTCAATTTCCCGAACGGATACGGTGAGCTGCGGATACTGGGTTTTCAGTTGCTCGATCACGCCAGGCAGAACATCGAACATCGCCGTGGAAATCGCGCCGATGGTCAGCATTGCGGACTGCCCCGCCACCGCCTCTTCCACCGCGAGCTCCAAACGCTGCAGTTGGTCGGCAAATTTGCGCACGGCTGGCAGAATCGCAGCGCCGACCGGGGTCAACCTGGCACCACGGCGCGAACGTTCGAACAGAGTGACTTTGAGTGCTTGTTCAAGGATCTGGATTTGCTCGCTCAACGGTGGCTGCGACATGCCAAGGCGTTTGGCGGCGCGGCCGAAATTCTGTTCCTCGGCCACCGCCAGAAACAACCACAGATGACGAATCAGGCGAAAGTTGATCATGGGGTTCCATAGGTTCAACGTATGTAATACATCCGTGATTCGTAATATACCTATCAAATCCCCTCGCTGACACTGGGCTCCTCCGCTATCAAGGGGCTCCTCCATGAATCAAGCTCATTTACTCCAACGCCTGGCATTGCTGGACACCAACACCGTGTCCGATGCACTCGATTTCCTCGGTTTGCCCGGCGCCACCGTCGGGCTGCGCCCGCTCTGGAGCTGCCCGAAGATCGTCGGCCGCGCCAGCACCGTGCTGCTGGCGGCAAAGACCGACAACGCCCCGACGGTGCACCTGATCACCCCGGTTATCGAACGGATCGACAGCGAAGACCGGATTTTGGTGATCGCCGGCGGGCTTGACGGTGTGTCCTGCTGGGGCGACATCCTTGCCAACGCGGCGGTGGGCAAGCAGATACGCGGCACGGTGATCGATGGCTACAGCCGTGACATCGACGGCAGCGCGACGATTGGGTACCCGGTGTATGGCCGGGGCGTGACCATGGTCAGCGCGCGCAATCGGGTCATCCAGATCGATTCGGCCGTGACCCTCGACATCGCCGGCGCGCCTGTCAGCGAGGACGACTTCGTCATCGCCGACAGTTGCGGGACTGTCTTCGTGCCCCAGGCCCATATCGAAAAAGTGCTCGACCTGGGCGAACGCATCGCCCACCGGCAGGGCGGTATGGTCGAGGCCGTCCGCGGTGGCCGCTCGGTCGCCGAGGTCATGCATGACAGCCAGTTCGAAGCCATTCAGGTAGAGCACGCACGATGAATGTCACAAACGAGGCAGTCGACGTGAACATCGATATCCAACGCTTGAATCCACGCCTGGCGAGTGCCCAGCCTTCGGCGACCTACCGCATCATGGACCGGGTGGCGGAACGCCGGGCACAAGGCGCGAACATTATTTCCCTGTGCGCCGGCGAACCGGATTTCGATACGCCAGGGCACATTCGCGAAGCGGCGATCAAGGCAATTGAGCAAGGCCACACGCGCTACACCCAGGTGGCCGGCGTGCGCTCATTGCGCGAAGCGGTGGCCGCCAAGTTTCGCCGCGAAAATGGCTTGGACGTTGACTGGCAAGACACCCTGGTCTGCAACGGCGGCAAGCAGGTGATCTACAACGCGCTGGCCGCAACGCTGGACGAGGGCGATCAAGTCATCGTGCCGGCGCCCTATTGGGTCAGTTATCCCGAAATGGTTCAGTTGTGCGGTGGCGAGCCGCGGATCGTGACGTGCCACGCCGACAGCGGCTTCAAGCTGACGCCTGCGGCATTGGCCGAGGCGATCACGCCAAAGACGCGATGGCTGCTCCTCAATTCACCGTCCAACCCGACCGGGGCCGTGTACAGCCGCGACGAGTTGCTCGCCTTGGCGCAAGTGCTACTGGCCCATCCCCACGTACTGATACTTGCGGATGACATCTATGAGCACCTGATCTTCGACGATCAGGTCTTCCATACGCTGGCAGCGGTGGAACCGCGACTGGCCCCGCGAACCCTGACCATGAACGGCGTTTCCAAAGCCTACGCCATGACCGGCTGGCGCATCGGTTTTGCCACCGGGCCGCGCTGGCTGCTGCAAGCCATGGAGAAGCTTCAGGGCCAGCAAACCTCTGGGGCCTGCTCCATTTCCCAGCAAGCGGCACTGGCCGCGCTGAGCGGCCCGAAGGATTTCATTCAGCAAAGCCGCGCCGCGTTCCAGGAGCGTCGTGACATGATGGTCGCGCTGCTCAATGCCACGCCGGGCCTGGAATGCGCCAGCCCTGGCGGCGCGTTTTATGCGTTCGCCTCCTGCGCCGGCCTGATGGGTCGCAGCTCGCCTGCAGGGCGGCGGCTGGTCACGGATGAGGACGTCGCCCACGCCTTGCTCGATGAAGCGAACGTGGCGGTGGTCCATGGCAGCGCGTTCGGCCTCGGCCCTTATCTTCGCATCGCCTACGCCTTGGATGATGCTTCCTTGCACCAGGCGTGCGAGGCAATCCGGCGTTTTTGCGAGGCCTTGCGCTGACCGGGCCGGACGAACAGACTCGGCGGATCGGCATCGAATCACTTCCTACCGGGTCTGACTGCGCATGATTACCTTCAAACAACTGGAAGCCATTTATTGGATCGTCGAACTGGGCAATTTCGAGTCGGCGGCCATGAAGCTGAACATGTCCCAGTCGGCCATCTCCAAGCGTATCCAGGAACTGGAAGAAGTGTTCGACATGCCCATCTTCGACCGTTCCAGGCGCAGCGCCCGACTCACCGAGAAGGGCGCCGAGCTGTTCGAGGAAGCGTCGCAGATCCTGCGTCAGCGCGACTTTCTGCTTGAGCGCATCAGCGCAAAGGAAGTGCTGGTCAGGCGCTTTCGTATTGGCGTGACCGAATTGACCGCCATCACTTGGTTGCCGGCGCTGATCGAAGCCATTCGCAGCGCCTACCCGAAAGTGGTGCTGGAACCTTCGGTGGAGCTCAGCACTGAACTGGTGGCCAAGCTGGAGAACGATCAGCTCGACCTGATTATCGTGCCTGACATTTTCGCCGACGCACGTTTTGTCAGCACCGCCCTCAGCTCGGTGGAGAACGCCTGGATGTGCGCGCCCTCGCTGCATCAGGGCAACGCAAGTGTGAGCATGCAGACCCTGTCGTCGTACACCGTGCTAACACAGGGCGGCAGCTCCGGCACGGGATTGATCTATGATCGCTGGCTTGCTCAGAACGACGTGCGCCTGAACCGCACCCTCAAGAGCAACTACCTGATCGCCCAGTTGGGCCTGACCCTCTCCGGCGTCGGCATCAGCTATTTGCCGCGCCAATGCCTCTCGCCGCTGGTCGATCAGGGACGGTTGCAGGTGATCGAAACCGAGCCCGGGTTGCCGCCGATCCACTACATCGCCGCACACCGTGCCGACCGGCTCCAGGGCCTGAGCGTCGAGGTCGCGCGTCTGGCCGCCGAGCTCTGTGATTTCAGCAAGATGGTCTGGTAATCCCGCACCCGAAAGGAGAAAAAAAGTGATGGGATTGCATAGATAAATATCGCTAATCCTGGCCAACGACCTTTCTTAAGATGCGCTTATCGCCCGCCAGGGTTATTCGTAAGTGAGGTCGCCATGTCATTGCCCGGTTCACGCATCCATCCATCTCCGCCCCAGGCTCCGGGCTCCTTGCTGGACGCATTCCGATCGGTTGTCACGCCCCATATCAGCGACAACCTGGGACGCCACATCGGCGCTCGGGGCCTGACGCGCTACAACCTCACCGGCAAGCTGGTGGGCACCGCGCTCACGGTGAAAACCCGCCCTGGCGACAACCTGTACATCTACAAGGCATTAACCCTGATCGAACCGGGCCATGTGCTGGTGATCGACGCCCAGGGAGACGACACCAACGCCGTGATCGGTGAGCTGATCAAGCTCTACGCGCAACAACGTGGCTGTGTCGGTTTCGTCGTCGACGGCGCCATCCGCGACGTCGCCAGCTTCCAGGACACCCCATGCTATGCGCGCAGCGTGGTGCATTGCGGTCCTTACAAAAGCGGCCCCGGCGAGATCAACGTGCCGGTGTCGATCGGCGGAATGATCGTCAACCCCGGCGACATCCTGGTCGGCGACGAAGACGGCCTGGTGGTGTTTTCTCCAGACGTCGCCGAGGAGCTCCTGCGCAAGGCCCACGAACACGACGCCCATGAACAGGAAGTCAAAGCCGAAATCGCCACCGGGGCGATTGATCAGTCCTGGCTGGACAGGGTGCTGGAAAAAGCCGGGCTGGCGAACTGACGCCCGGTTTACCGGTGCGCTGGCGATGCCCCCAGCCGCACCAAGAACCGCTTGACCAGACAACCGATAAAAACAAGGTCCGCTTCCATGTCCATGCCCGAAGTCTTGAAGCCTGCGGTGCGCAGCAGATACCGCTGGGTCGTTGCCGCGCTGATTTTCCTGATCTACACCGTTGCCGCCGCCGACCGCGCCAACCTCGGCGTGGCGCTGCCTTTCATCCGTAAAGAATTCGAGATGAGCAACGCCGAAGCGGGCGGCCTGATGAGCCTGTTCCTGCTGGCTTATGCCATGGCACAGATTCCTTCCGGTTTCGCCTTCGGACGGTTTGGCGTCAGCAAGATTCTCCCAGGCGCGATGATCCTGACCTCGGTGATGACCGGTCTGGTCGGCACCGCTGGTTCGTTGCTGGCGTTGAAACTGTATCGCCTGGGCCTCGGCCTGGCTGAAGGTCCATTGCCGATCAGCATGACGACCACCATCAACAACTGGTTCCCACCACGGGAAAAAGGCACGGCGTCGGGCATCTTCCTGTCTGCCGTCAAATTCGGCCCGGTGATCGTGCCGCCACTTTGCGCAGTGATCATCTCCGTCTGGGGCTGGCGAGAGATCTTCTACTTCTTCGCCATACCGGGCATCGTCCTCGCCGTGGTCTGGTATTTCATGGTGGCGGACCATCCGTCCCGCAGTCGCTTCGTCAACGAAGCCGAACTCAACTACATCGCCGACGACAAACCCGTTGCCCAGGCCGCCGAGGCCGTGCGGCCACCGGAACCGCCGGCGTGGGTCAAAAAACTCGATCGGTTCATTCGCACCCGTGATGTGGTTGCCCTTGAAACCAACCGGCAGGTGTTCAAGTCGTGGAATATCTGGGGCTGCGCCACCAGCTATTGTTTCCAGCTCGGTGTCTCTAGCGTGCTACTGGCCTGGATTCCGACCTACTTGATGACCGTCAAACAGTTCTCGATCATGAACATGGGACTGGTGTCGGCCGCACCGTGGGTAGGCGCCGTGCTAGGCAACCTGCTCGGAGGCCTCTGCTCGGACCGGTTGATGGGCGGTCGGCGCAAACCCGGCATGCTCCTGTCAGCGCTGGGCACCTCGGTCATGATGTACTTGCTGATCAACTCCCCCGCCGAGCCCCTGCCCTATGGGCTGCTGCTGATGCTGACCGGCGTGGTCCTCAGCCTCGGGTTTTCCTCCTACATGGTTTACCCGATGGGGCTTACCACCAAGAAAACGTTCCCCATTTCCAACGCCGTGGTGAACATGATCGGGCAACTGGGCGCGGCCGCGACGCCGTTCATTACCGGCCTGTTGCTGGACAACTATGGTTGGAACTATGTGTTCGCCTGGTTGGCGATCGGCTCGTTCATCAGCTTCATCATCCTGCTGACCATCGCCGAGCCAAGGCCCGCCGCCGCCCGTGCCGATTGACGCATCCAACCACCCGTGCGCAGCGCCTTGAGCTGCGCTGATTTGAAGAACAAGAGGAATTATTTATGTCTCCCGAAGACCAGGAACTGGTTGCCCTGTTTGAAGGCCTGGATACGCCCGGTGTGTCCGACGCCCTGGATAAACTCGATCTGCCCGGACAATGTCTCGGGGTCATGCCGCTGGATAACTACCGTCAGGTGGTGATCGGCCCGGCATTCACCGTGCGCTACGTCAGCGCCAGTAGCCCGCCGGGAACGGTCGGCGACTTCATCGATGATGTTGCCGAAGGCGATGTCGTGGTCATCGACAATGACGGGCGCACCGACTGCACAGTCTGGGGCGACATCATGACCCAATATGCCAGCAGCAAACGCATCGCCGCGACGGTGATCGATGGTGTGTGCCGGGACGTCAGCAAGGCGTTGGGCGACGGGTATCCGGTCTTCAGCAAAGGCCGGTTCATGCGCACCGGCAAGGATCGGGTCGAAGTCGCCGCGGTCAATCAACCGGTGTCCATCGGCCAGGCCCGGGTTTGCGCCAGGGACATCGTAGTCGCCGATGCCAACGGCGTGGTGATCGTTCCTCGAGAAAGGGCCCGTGAAGTGGCCGCCTGCGCCCGCTCGATCGAAGAAGTGGAATCGCGTATTCGTGCCTTGCTCGCTGGAGGCAAATCTCTCAGGGACGCCAGAACAGCACTGAATTACCACACCTTGCAGCGCAAATCCTGACCCCGCCCGGACGTCTTCCCTGTTGCCCTCACGGCCTGCCCACGACAGTGCAGTGTGAGGGCTTTTTATATTGCCGCCATATGACTCAATCTCGGAAAAAACGCAGAGCCTCCAGGGCATCAGCCAGGCGTGGTGGCCAACAACAAAGAGTCTCTGCGTTAAACCTAACCTAGTTCACGGCTGAGTTGCTCACGATCCAGAGCCCCATCCCAGCGGGCAATGAACAGCGTGGCGACACCGTTACCGATCACATTGATCAGCGCGCCGCCTTCGGAGATAAACCGGTAGACGCCTAGCACCAGTACCAGGCCTGCCGCCGGTATTACATCGATCGAACCGAGGGTTGCCGCCAGGGTGATGAACGCGCCTCCGGTCACGCTCGCGGCGCCCTTGGACGTCAGCAACAGGATCAGTAACAGCGTTACTTGATGATAAAGAGACACGTCGATGTCCAGGGCCTGGGCAATGAAAATCGCCAGTACCGTCATGTTGATGCAACTGCCGTCAAGATTGAAGCAGTAGCCGGAAGGTACCACGAGGCCGACGGTGGACTTCTCGCAGCCGAGCTTCTCCAGCTTGCCCATCAGGCGCGGCAACGCCGACTCCGACGAGGAAGTGCCGAGGACCAGTACCAGTTCTTCGCGGACGTACTTGAGGAACTTCCACAGGCTGAAACCAGCCAGCCGCGCCACCAGATTCAGCACCACGAATACGAATACCAGCCCGGTAAGGTAGTAACACACCAGCAGGTTCACATAGGCCCCGAGCGACTGCACGCCGTACTTGCCCACAGTGAAAGCCATGCCGCCGAAGGCTCCCAGGGGAGCCAGGTACATGACGATCTTGAGCATGCGAAAGAATGCCTTCGCCACCAGGTCGATGGTATTGAGCAGCGGCTTGCCAGTCTCGCCCAACAATTGCAGGCCGAAGGCGAACAGCACCGAGATGAATAGCACTTGGAGGATATCGCCCTCAGTAAACGCGCCGAACACCGTGGTCGGCACAATGTGCGTGAGGAACCCGACCACGCTTTGATCATGGGCGGCCTTGGTGTAGCCCGCGATAGCCGAAGCGTCGAGGCTGGCCGGGTCGATGTGCATGCCGACACCTGGCTTGAGCAGGTTCACCCCGATCAAGCCGATCACCAGGGCTATGGTGGTCAGCACTTCAAAGTAAATCAGAGACTTGAAACCGATACGCCCGATGCGCTTAAGGTCCTGCATGCCGGCGATACCGCTGACCACCGTGCAAAATATGATCGGTGCTATCAGCATCTTGATCAGCTTGATGAACGTATCGCCCAAGGGTTTCATCTGCTCACCGAGACCGGGGCTGAAGTGACCGAGGATCACCCCCAGTACGATCGCTGCGAGGACTTGCACGTAGAGGTGCTGGTAAAACGCTTTGCGCCGTGGAAGCGGTTCATCCACGGATTCGACCGACGAGCTGATTATTTTTGTCATGGCTCTGCCTTATGGGGTTGTGATTGGGGGAGCTGAGGGTTCAAGTCACCACGTTGATCGGTTGATGGGCGGCGAACGCCGCTATATTGGCTGCCAGCACGGCTTTGAGCCGCTCGACACTGCTTTGGCTGGCCCAAGCGACGTGGGGCGTAACCAGCAAATTGGGATGTTCGCAGTGCAGCAAGGGATGGTCGGATTGGGGCGGTTCCACCTGAAGTACATCCAGTGCAGCCCCCCCCAATCGGCCGCGGGCGAGCCCGTCGAGCACGGCGTTTTCATCTACCAGTGCACCGCGTGCGGTGTTGATGAGCAAGGCACCGGATTTCATCCGTGCGATCTCGGCGGAACCGATTAAGTTACGGGTCTGCGGCGTCAATGGACAATGCAAGGTCAGCGCATCGGCCTTGGCCAATACCGTGTCGAACGCCGTGTAGCCTTCCCTCACCCGCGACGCGCCACGGTGTTCGGCAAACAGCACGGTGATGTCCAAGGCCTTGGCCAGGCGCGCCACGCGGCTGCCGATATCACCTCGGCCGATGATACCCAGGGTCGAGCCTTGCAGGTCTTGGATCGGCGCCGCATGCACGCAGAAATGGGATGACTGTGGCCACAACCTGGTCGACGCCGCACGATACGCCATGAGTTGACGACGTAGCGCAAACAGCGAGCCGATCACCGCTTCGGCCACGCTGACCGCGCTGTACGCCGGCACGTTGCACACCGTCACGCCTTGATCACGGCAAGCCGCAATATCGATGCAGTCGTAGCCAGTCGCAGCCACGCAGATCAGCTTCAAATGTGGCAGTTGTCCCAGGGTAGCTCGGTCGATACGTACCTTGTTGGTAATGGCCACATCGGCTTCGGCCAACGCCTGCACAACCTGGTCGGGAGTGGTTTTTTCTCGTTCAGTCCACGTGCTGGCCTGGGCCGGGCGCGCCAATGGCGACGGCAAGCTTGCACCGTCGAGAAACACGATATTCATACGCGCACCTGTTCAGAAATTTCGATGAGGTTCAGGTCCGGGTCGCGCACATACACCGAACGAATCGGCCCAGTGGCGCCTGTACGCGGCACCGGGCCTTCGATGATCGGCCAGGCCTGGGCCTGCAGATGGGCGATCACTTCCTCCAGCGAAGTGCTGGTGATAAAGCACAGGTCCAGCGCACCGGGCACCGGCAGATGGGCCTTGGGCTCGAACTCTTGTCCACGCTCATGCACATTGATTTTCTGGTTGCCGAAGCGGAACGCGAGTCGGCCGTTGCCAAAGCTCTCCTGGTGCATGCCCATGACGCGAATGTAAAAGTCTTTGCAGGCCGCTACGTCGATGGTGGTAAGAACCAGATGGTCTAGATGATCAATCATGGGGTGCGCTCCAGTTCAGGGTTGGCCACTTGCTTGCTTAGGCTGTGTACGTGATCGGGGATAGGATGCAGGTCCAGGCGTTTGCCGGCTTTGAGGATCTGGCTGGGGATGTCGTGACCAATCAGTCCGGGCAACTGGGCGGACGCCGCCAGTACGCGGTCCAGGTTCATGCCGGTGTCGTAACCCATCAGGTCCAGCATGTGCACCAGGTCCTCCATGCACACATTACCGCTGGCACCTGGGGCATACGGGCAACCGCCCAAGCCGCCCAGGGATGCATCAAAGCGGTCGATGCCGGCCTGCAACGCCGCCAGGGTATTGGTCAGGGCCATGCCACGCGTGTTATGAAAATGCAAAGTCAGTTGCAACTCAGGAAAGCGCTCGCGCACCTGGCGCGACAACGCCTCCACTTGCGAGGGATAGGCCATGCCGGTGGTGTCACACAAGGTGACGCCACGCACGCCCAATTCGGCGAAACGCCCGACCCAACCCAATACATCGTCGGCCGGCACGTCGCCCTGCATCGGGCAGCCAAATACCGTGGACAGCGACACGTTGACCGCCACCGGCCCGCGCCCAATTACCCCCACCACATCTCGGAGCTGGGCAAACGACTGCTCCCGTGTCATGCGCAGGTTGGAGCGGTTATGCGGTTCGCTCACCGACATCACCAGGTTGGCTTCGTCGATTCCACACCCCAGCGCTCTTTCTGCCCCCCGAATGTTGGGCACTAGCACCGTGTACTCCACATCTTTATGCCGCTGAATTGCAGCCATCACGGCCTCGGCGTCACGCAACGCGGGAATGGCCTTGGGCGAAGTGAAGGAAGTCACTTCGATCTTGGCGTAGCCGCACTGGCTCAGCGCATCGATCAAGGCGATTTTCTTTTCGGTGTCGATAAAGGTCTTTTCGTTCTGGAAGCCGTCACGGGTCGCGACTTCCTGCAGGTATAAGCGTTTCATTGAGGTACTCCTGGTTTCAGATGAGGCCGCGAGCGCGCCAGGCTGTACGGGTCGGCGCATCGATACCGATGTTCTCAAGCACCGCATCTGTGTGTTGTCCAAGACTCGGCGCACGCGAACGCACACGGCCGGGCGTGGCCGTCAACTTGGGAACGATGCCGGGCAAGGTGACCGCAGTGCCGTCGTCCAACTGGCTGGCGAGTAGCATGTCGCGTGCCTGGTAATGGGAGTCGGAGGCAATGTCGGCGGCGTCATAGATCTTGCCGGAGGGGATGTTGGCGTCCTTCAACGCGGCGAGCGCATCATCAAGGTTCCGCTCGGCCGTCCACGTGGAAATTGCCGCATCAATGCGCGCCACATGGCGCACACGGCCATCGTTCTGCGCCAGTTCCGGGTCCTCGGCCAAGTCCGGGCGCTCGATCTTTTCCATCAGGCGGCGGTAGATGCTGTCGCCGTTGCCCGCGATCAATGCGTACTTTCCATCCTTGCAACGGTAGGCATTGGTCGGCGCAATACCCGGAAGGCTGCTACCGGCCGGCTCGCGCACCGTGCCAAACACCGAATACTCGGGAATCAGGCTTTCCATCATGTTGAAAACCGACTCATACAAAGCCACATCTACCTGCTGGCCGACACCGTGGTTTTGTTCGCGATGGCGTAGTGCAAGCAGCACCCCGATCACACCATGGAGTGCGGACAACGAGTCGCCTATCGACACCCCCACCCGCACTGGTGTGCGCCCTGGCTCGCCGGATAGATGTCGCAAACCGCCCATGGCTTCTCCGATAACGCCGAAGCCTGGCAAGTCGCGATAAGGCCCGGTCTGGCCGTAGCCGGACACCCGCAGCATCACCAGGCCAGGGTTGATAGCGAACAGCTCATCCCAGCCCAACCCCCATTTTTCCAGTGTTCCAGGACGGAAGTTCTCGATCAGGATGTCGGCGTCCTTGACCAGCCGCTTGACCACTTCCCGGGCTTCGGCCTGACGAAGATCGAGGGTAACCGATTGCTTGTTGCGTGACTGGGCCGCCCACCAAACTGAGGTGCCGTTGTGCAGCAACCGCCATTTGCGCAGGGGGTCGCCGGTGACCGGCGGTTCGATCTTGATAACTTCAGCGCCGAACTCGGCGAGGATCTTGGCCGCGAAAGGCCCCGCAATCAGCTGGCCCATTTCGACCACCTTGATGCCTTCTAGCGGTAGGCTCATGACGTTTTCCGTTCTTGTTGGAGGTGATGGTCGGATAATCCACTCAAACGCACGGCGTGAGAATTTCAAAGATTTCCACTACTCTTTCCAAACTGGAAACACAGAGGTGGATATGTTCAATTTGTTGCAGCTCGATTTGGTGTCGCTACGCCTGTTGGTATTGACCGCCAACACGGAAAACCTGACCCAGGCCGCAAACAGTGCGCACATGACCGTTTCCGCAGCGAGCAAGCGGTTAGCTGAACTTGAAAGGGTGACCCACTGCACCTTGTTCACCCGTGTGCCCCGAGGACTGCAGCTCACTCCCGCTGGGCGCGGCCTGGCAGAACATGCGCGGGCCATCCTCGACGTCGCACAGCAAATGGCCCACGACGCCACCGACTACGCGAATGGTGTTCGCGGCCATGTGCGGTTGTTTGCGAATACCTCCGCAGTGATCCAATTCCTGCCACATGACCTGGCGATATTTCTGGCGGCCAACCCCCACGTACGTATCGAGCTTGCGGAAGCGCTCAGCGACAGCACCATCCATGCGGTGGAAAGCGGCCAGGCCGAGATAGGAATCTTTGCCGACAATGCGCCTGCTCCCGGGCTGCAAATGCAGCCCTATCGACGCGACCGCCTCGTGGTGCTGGTGCCCCAAGCCCACGAGTTGGCGCAGCGTGCCGCCGTGACCCTGGCTGACACGCTGGATTTTGATTACGTGGCTTTGAATCAGGGGAGCTCACTGTTGCGTCGCATCAACGACGCCGCTGCCAGCACTGGGAGGCTGCTGAAAGTACGGATTCAAGTCAGCAGCTTTGACGGTATCTGCCGCATGATCGAGGCTGGATTGGGCATTGGCATTCTGCCGCTCGGGTCGGTCCATCCCGAACTGCTCGAATCGAAGCTACGAGCGATACCGCTGGAGGGGGCCTGGGCGACGCGTACGTTATATGTCGGCGTGGCTGACGCCTCGCGTCTGTCACCGGAAGCAATGAACTTATATAACTATCTCGGGAGTCTGGAGTAGGAAATAGAGTTGACCGAAATCGGAGTTAAACGCTATCCCTTCTGGCGCCGTCTTGATTGACCATGCAGCGAGCTTGTGTCAGTTGCTCTTTCCTTAGCGGTCTCCGCAGTCGGTAGCTGGCGCCTGGTTTGCGTGGTGTCAATTATTGTCAGCGGCTTCAGGCGCAATATCTGGTTACTCAGGGCCTCAGCGGCAGAAATCGTCACTCGCGATCGCTCGCACACTCGGTTCGAATTGGGGCAAAACTGGGGGCATGCTTTGGATGGTTTGAAAAGGATGCCCCCAGCCTAAGGCCAAGTCGGCTATTGATGAGGATACCTCCCACCGGACACTCTGCGATTCGATAGGCCGGCCTGAAGCTTTCAGCGGAACGGCGGGCACTGATCTGCAGGTCGCTTTATTATGGGCGGATGACTTTGAACCTTGCTGATTGGCGCCGAGTCAGCCATCACCTGATCGCTGGATATCGGCCCCAAGCTATTCTCCTGAGCGAAGATGGCATAAATGCCAACAATCAAAAGTACCTGTTTGCATAGAACTGGAGCTAGTTATGGCGACGCGAAACGTTGTGCTCACCCCTCACCAGGAACAGGTTATCCATGACTTGGTAAAGTCCGGCCGTTATCAGAATGCCAGCGAAGTGATGCGAGAAGGTTTACGTTTATTGGAGCAGCGTGTCGCCGAAGACACCGCCAAAATCGAGGCCCTGCGTCAGGCGACCTCAATCGGCATCATGGATCTTGAGCACGGGCGCTTTACTCAGGTGACCGAAGGGGATGATCTGGAGCATTACCTCGAGGGCTTGAGCCTGGAGGCAACCCTCCCCGCGCGCGAGAAACACTGAGCATGCCGCAGTTTCGGATTTCCAACCCTAACGATTGATCAGCAACCTGGCCCAACGGCTTAACTGGCCAGGAATAGCGAACTATCCGGAAACCTGCGGGTTACTGGCCCAGAATGTTCTCCAACGCAGCGGTATGGCCGGCCGGGTCGTTTACGCTGGACATCACTTCGATGATGGTGATCTTCTGATCGTTCATGGTCATCAACGAGGCCATCAGTAGTTTCAGGCCGTTGAAATCGTCGGTGCCGTCCAGGCGGTACATCTTCAGGCCGTTCACCTGAATGGTCTTCTCGCCAGTCATGCGAAAGTTGGCTGACGCGGCCTGCTGCTTTTCCTTCACGGTATCCACGGCAAGGCGAAACGCAGCGTCCGGGGTGGTACCCGCAGTCGGCGCCGGACCTTCGGTAACGATGATGGCCCGCTCGCTTTCCGGATCGAAGTACATCGTGCCGCCGTTATCGCTGTTCAAGGTACGGGCCTCGACGCCGTTCAGCACGAACTTCAGCTTGCCGCCTGCCAGGGACACCGCTTGCGTATCCGATGCCGCCGTAGCGGTTTCTTCAGGCGAGGCAGCAACTGCCATGGTGGCCGCGCCGCTCAAGGCAGCAAGCACGCACAAGGAACGGGTCCAGCCCAACAGCAAATGCTTCGACATTGATAAGGCCTTTGTTTTCAGGCCGTCGACTACCGACGGCCTGTCGCGCGAACAGCCTAACTTACTTAACTGCTCATTTGCCCAGGATGTTGGGGGCGCTGGTTCCGGGTTGTTGCTGGGGTTGGATCGGGATGACCAGCAGCATCGAGCCTAAGTCTCACGACTTGGGCAGCCTGCCAAGGAAGTCATCCACCGACGCTCAAGATCCCGTCAGCAAATTTTCCTGGCGCCTCTTGAGGCACGTTGTGGCCAATGTTTTCCAGGATTTCCCGGCGATACGACCCGGTAAACTGACGGGCGAATGGGTCCTCCTCGGCAGGCGGATCAACCGCATCAGCGCCACCCTCCAGAACCAATGAAGGCACCGCGATCCTGGGTTGTGCGGCAAGCCGGGATTCTATGTTCCGATAGGCTGGATCTCCCTCGACCAATCCGAAACGGTGGCGGTACGAGTGTGTTACCACGTCAACAAAGTCGTCGTTCTCAAACGCTGCAGTGGTCGTTTCGAACGCCTCCTGGGTGAACCCCCAGGTTGGCGACCACATGCGCCATAACAAGCGGCAGAAATCCCTTCTGTTCGAGGTCAATCCAGCGCGACCACGGCTACCGTGAAGATAGTACTGATACCAGAGCAGGTGCTCAGCCTCGGGAGAAACAGGCTGGTGCGCTTCAGCAATATTCTGAATACTGTAGCCACCACAGCTGACCAAACCGGTTACCCTTTCCGGCCATAGCGCGGCGACGATGCAAGCCGCTCTTCCGCCCCAGTCATAACCCGCAAGTACAGCTTTTTCGATTTTCAGTGCGTCGAGAAAAGCCAACAGGTCGGCTCCTATTGCCGCCTGCTCTCCCGAGCGCATTGTCTGCTCGTCCAAAAATCGGGTGGGGCCATAGCCACGGAGGTAAGGCGTCAAGCATCGCTTTCCCGCTGAGGCCAGGATCCTGGCGACTTCATCGTAGGCATGCACGTCATAGGGGAAACCGTGGAGCAACACCACGGGGGCCCCGTCGACCGGACCGACCTCCAGATAGGCGATTTCCAGAACACCGGCTTTAACAGTTTTCATCATTGCCTCCTGCATGGCACCTGCGATCGAAAAATCGGACAAGGAAAAACACGCCCATGCTCAATGAATCGATAACCTCGCCTTCCATCAGAAGCGAGAAGCGTCTCGCCCGGAATCGACGCCAGCGCACCGCCGATTGCGCCAGGAGAACCTTCAGGCATGGGCGCAATCAGGAATGGCGGCGCGGGCAGTATGGGAGGGCAATTCCGCGAACAGCTCCTGATACTCCGCGGCAAAATGGCTGAGGTGATAAAAACCCCATTGGGCGGCGGCGTCGCCGATCGACAGATGGGACGCCCGGGTAGACATCAAGGTCCGGCGCACACCGTTGAGCCTGACGGAGCGCAGATAGTTGAGCGGCGTGGTCTCGGCAACCGAGCGGAAGCTGTTCTGTACGGTACGCCGGCTCACCTGGAGGCGCTGGCAGAGGTCGTCCACGCTGGGCACGTTGTTCAGTTCCGCGGTCGCCAGGCGGTGGCATTTTTCGACAATGTAACTGCGCGTCGAGCTTGGCGTGCGCTGCTGCTTGTCGCAGGCCGGATCGGTCATCAGTTGCAGCAACTCGCCGAGCATGGCCTGTTCCAGCGCCAGCTCGCGATCGTGCGTCGGGTCGAGCTCTTCGCTTGAGAGGGCCAGGGAGAATGCCGCCAGCATGCGACGGCGGGCGTCGGCATAACGTTGAGTGGGCAGCCTGATAACCGGCTGACGCAGCAGTTGGCCGATTTCCTTTGCCGAGGTGGTTTGTGCCAGCGCCTGCTCGAACCATTCGCGCTCGAAGGTAATGGCCAGCAGCTCCATGCCCATCGGCATATGGAACATGAACTCCTCGCCCCCGTGCAGGAAGAACAGGCTGCTGTCGTCGACCTCCCGCCCTTGCATCCGGATCGAACCCGGAACCGTGATGGGCACGGCGAAACACATCTTGCCCCGGGGCGCGACGCCGTGCTGCACGACACGCTGGTTGATCTTCTCGCGAAATACGTGGCAGCGCGCGGTGCTCAGCTGTATGAGCGAGCTCTCGGCCGAGCCGGCGGTCAGTTGGTTGTAATCCTGATTCCACTCCTGGACGGTAGCGGCGTGGACATGAATATCGCGGAAATGGCTGATGTTGTGGTTTTTCATGATGACAAAAGCCTCTGCCGATATTCTTGTTATTGGGATCGTCTTTGTGCGCAATATTCTCACGATAGGAGAATTCTGCAAATTTATTTGGTTAGCTTTCAGCAGTCATGCCGGAACGCTTGTGGCGGCCAGCCAATGTGCCGATTCGGGCTACCGGCCGCGCACGGGCGACGGGGATGATCGGGACACTGAAACCGACATCCTGAGAGACCGTCATGAGTGAAGCCAAACTTGAATCCCTGCATTTTGCGGATGCCCCGCGGATCACCTCCGCCATTCCCGGCCCCAGGACCATCGAGGCCCTGGCGTTATCGGCGCGTACCGAGTCGATGGCGCGCGGCGGCGGACGCATGCCCGTGGCCATGGACCGGGCTTTTGGCGCGACCTTCAAGGACCCCGATGGCAACATCTATATCGACCTGTCCGCCGGCGTGGGCGTCAGCAGCGTAGGCCGCTGCCATCCGAAGGTGGTGCAAGCGATCCGTGAACAGTCCGAAGTGCTCATGCACGCCCTGGAAGTGAACAGTACCCGGCGCACCGAACTGGCGGCGAAGATTGCCGAAATCGCCCCCGACGGCTTGCGCGGCGATTGCATAACGTTCTTCACGCAAAGCGGCAGCGACGCGCTGGAGGCCGCGGTCAAGTTCGCCAAGCGCATTACCGGGCGGCACCAGATCATCGCTTTCCACGGTGGCTATCACGGCGTCTGGAACGCCTCGGGCGCGCTGACCACTGGCACCGCCTACCGCAAGGGCTACGGTGCCCAGATGGGCGGAGTCATTCATGCGCCCTACCCTTACGCCTATCGTTTTCCCTTCGACACCACGCACAAAAGCGCCGAGCAGATCGCCGGCGAATACGTGGATTACTTGCTGAACACCCCTTACACAGCGGCCGATGACGTGGCCGCGGTGATCGTCGAACCGGTCCAGGGCGAAGGCGGCTACGTGCCCCCGTCGCCAGAGTTCCTGCAATTGTTGCGCAAGGCCTGCGACCGCAGTGGCGCGTTGCTGATCGTCGATGAAGTGCAGTCCGGCGCGGGACGCACCGGCAAGATGTGGGCGGTCGAACATTCAGGCGTGAAGCCCGACATGCTCACCTTCGGCAAGGGCATCGGCAGCGACCTGCCGATGGCGGGCCTGATCATGCGCTCGGACCTGGCGGCGGCGATTCCTGATGGCTCGGTGCCCAATACCTTTGCCGCCAACTCACTCTCGGCGGCAGTGGCGCTGACCAATATCAGCATCCTCCAGGACCCTGAGCTCGACCTGCTCAACCGCGCCCACACGCTTGGGCTGGAAGCACAGGAACGCATCCGCGGTTTCGACAGCCCGTTCATCGGCGAGGTACGCGGTCGCGGCCTGATGATCGGCATCGAGCTGGTCGAGGACCCGGTAACCAAAACGCCGCTGGCGCCGGCCAGGATCGGTCAACTGATGGGCTACCTGCTGAACCACGGCGTACTGATGATTCCCTGCGGTCGCTACAGCAACGTGATGCGGGTGATGCCTTCGCTGACGATCCCACGCTCGATGTTCTTCAAGGCCCTGGACATTTTTGGCGACGCCCTGGCCACCCTCAAGGCATGACCGTCCACTTCACCTTATTACGGACTGCAAAATGACCCAGCACTTCAAGCACTTCATCGAAGGCGCGGCCGTCGAAGCCTCCGACGGCCGCCGCATCCCCCTCGTCGATCCAGTGACGGAACAGGCCTACGGCAGCTCTGCACGCGGCACCGCCGAGGACGTCGACCGTGCGGTGAACGCTGCGCTCGACCAACTTGAGCGTGGCGCCTGGAGTCGACTTGACGGCGCCCAGCGCGCGCGACTGCTGTCGAAACTGGCTGACCTGGTCGAGCGCGACACCGAACAGCTCGCCGACCTCGACGCCAATGCCATCGGCCGCTCCCCCCTCGAACCCCGCCGGATGGACATCCCAAACGCCGTTGCGAATCTGCGCGCCGCCGCCGGCTGGGCCAATCAGCTGGAGGGCCGGACCATCCCCTCCGGCGGCTATTTCGGCACCAGGACCCTGTCGTATACGGTGCGCGAACCGGTGGGCGTGGTCGGCGCCATCGTGCCTTGGAACTCGCCGCTGATGATCACCGTCTGGAAGCTCGCTGCGTTACTCGCGGCAGGCTGCACGGTGGTCATCAAGCCTTCGGAAGAAACCCCGCAATCGGCCCTGCACCTGGTGGCGCTGGCCCAGGAAGCGGGCTTCCCCGACGGGGTGATCAACGTGGTCACCGGTTACGGCGATGAAGTCGGCCGTGCCCTGTGCGAACACCCGCACGTCGCCAAGATCAGCTTCACCGGCAGCCCCGAAGCGGGTCGCGAAATCCAGCGCACCGCCGGTGTGCTGTTCAAGCGCGTCGCCCTGGAGCTGGGCGGCAAGAGTCCGCAGATTGTCTTCGACGACGCACCCTTCGACGATGCGTTGCACGGCTGTTCGCTCGGCCTGTTCGTCAACCAGGGACAGATCTGCGCGGCCGGCTCGCGCATCCTGGTCCAGCGCGGCATCGCCGAGCGCTTCGCCGCGGCGCTTGCCGATGCGGCACGGGCGGTCAAGGTCGGTGATCCTCGGCAAACCGACGTACAGATGGGCCCCGTGGCCAACAAAGCCCAATTCGAGCGCGTCAACCGGTACATCCAACTGGGCATCGAGCAAGGTGCCACGCTGTTGGCTGGCGGCGTATCGACGCCCGAAAGGGGCTGGTTTGTCCAACCGACCATCTTTGCCAATGCACACAATGACATGGCGATCGCCCGGGACGAGATCTTCGGCCCGGTCGGCACCGTGATCACTTTCGACAGCGAAGACGAGGCTCTTGCCTTGGCCAACGATTCGGCTTACGGCCTCGCGGCGACGGTCTGGACCAATGACCTGGCAAAGGCGCATCGCGTGGCTGGGGCGGTGAAGGCTGGCGCCGTGGGCGTCAACTGCTGGAGCCCGCTGGACGCCAACCTGCCTTGGGGCGGGGTGAAAGCCAGCGGCATTGGCCGTGAGGGCGGATTTGCCGGCGCGTTGGCCTACACCGAAGAAAAAGTCATCACCGTATTGCTGCCCACCTGATAGCCATCCCTGCACTGACCGCGCGACCCTCGATGCGCTGATTACCCGAGGGTCGCTCAGGTGCATTTTTGTTACCGATGGAGAGACCGCGATGCATCCGGCAAATCAAACACCTGTTGATCGGTATCCTACGTCCCTGCGACTCCTGCATTGGGCGCGCGCCGTGCTCATCGCAGGCCTGCTCTGGGCAGGCTGGCACATGACCGGGCTGGATGACGAGGTGGCGAGCAAATACGAGCTTTATTATCCGTGGCACAAATCGTTCGGGGTGTTGGCATTCTTGCTGGTCCTGGTCCAGATCGTCTTGCGCATGCGAACCCCCAGGCTGCCGCAGCCGCCGGAATCATTGGCGCGCTATGAACGGGTTTCGTCAAGACTCGCCCACCGTACCTTGTATGCGCTGCTGGTGATCGTGCCGTTGATGGGCTATTCGATGTCGAGCACCTACACGATGAGCGACGGGGTGTTCTTCTTTGGCGTGAACCTCCCGGAGCTGCTTGGCAAAAATGACGATTGGTTCGTCGTCTTCCAGTGGCTGCACAAGGTGCTCGCCTACACGCTGCTCGGCCTGATCCTGCTGCACGTTGCCGGCGCGCTCAAGCACCGGTTCCTCGACCGCGATCCCCGAAGCGACGTGCTGCGCCGCATGCTCTGACGGCTTTGCAAACCCTCGTCGGACACCGCGGGAGGCCTTGGTTATGCGTTCACATCCACGACCGTACGGCCACGCACCTGTCCTTCCAACACCTGAGCGGCGACCTGCGGAACCTGCGCCAGGCCGACGACCTGGGTGGTCCGGGCGAGCTTGTTCACGTCGAGATCCCGGGCCAGTCGCGCCCATGCCTGCAGGCGAACATCTTGCGGAGCGTTCACCGAGTCGATACCGGCGAGGGTCACGTTGCGCAGGATGAAGGGCAGCACCGAGCCGGGCAGATCCGCCCCCTGGGCCAGGCCGAAAGCGGCGACAACGCCACGATATCGAGTCTGTGCCAAGGCATTGACCAGGGTATGGCTACCGACCGAATCGATGACGCCGGCCCAGCGCTCCTTGGCAACCGGAGCACCCGGCTCGGACAAGGTATGACGATCGATGATCTCGCAGGCACCCAGATCGCGCAGATAATCGGCTTCTTCCTGACGGCCGGTCGAGGCAATCACCCGATAGCCCAGGCCGGACAACAGTGCGATTGCAACCGAGCCCGCGCCGCCGTTGGCGCCGGTCACCAGAACGTCGCCACGCTCAGGCGTCAGGCCACCGTGCTCCAGGGCCAACACACTGAGCATCGCGGTGTAGCCGGCGGTGCCGATGGCCATGGCCTGGCGGGTCGAAAAAACCTCCGGAACCTTCACCAGCCAGTCGCCGCTCACGCGCGCCTTCTGGGCAAAGCCGCCGTGGTGGGTCTGGCTCAGCCCCCAGCCGTTGAGCAGCACCCGATCGCCAGCCTGGAAACCGGCATGACTGGAACTCTCGACAACGCCGGCAAAGTCGATGCCAGGAATCAGCGGAAATTGGCGGATCACGGGTGTGCGACCGCTGAGCGCCAAGGCGTCCTTGTAATTGACGGTGGAGTACTCGATCGCGACGGTGACGTCGCCGGCCATCAGGTCCTCATCCTTGAAGTCGACCAGGCTGGTGGAAATCACGTCAGCGGTTTTGGTGCAAAGCAGCGCTTTGAAGGTCATTGTTGGTTTCCTCTTCATTCTGAGCGGGTCGGGGCCAACGCAGCGAATGCGGGCGCTGGCCCGGCTGGCAATTCACGCGAGCTGCAGGGCCTTGCGGATGCCCGTGTCCAGCACGCCAGCCGGCGCGAAGCGACGCATGAACTGCAGCTGCGCGGCTGTCTTGCCGGCGGTGTAACGCAGCTTCGGCCGCTCGGCGCGAGCAGCCTTGAGCACCACGTCAGCCACCACGTCGGGGCCCTCGGCGGTCGCCATCGCCTGGTTGACGACCTTCGTTACCTTAACCCGAATGTCCTCATACACGTCCAGCTTGGCGTCAGCCTGCAGGCTGTTGCTTTCGAAGGCCGTGCGCGTATAGCCGGGCTCGATGACGACCACCCGGATGCCATGGGTACGCAACTCGTGATCCAGCGCTTGGGAATAGCCGTCCACCGCATGTTTGCTGGCCACGTAGAGCGCTACATAAGGTACGGATACGACACCAAGAATGGAGCCGATGTTGATGATTCGACCGCTGCCCTGACGTCGCATGTGGGGCACAACGGCGCGGGTCATGCGCACGACACCGAGGAAATTGGTATCGAAGACGGCCTTGGCCTGCTCGATCGAGCTTTCTTCCGCCGCGGCCGGAGCAAGCCCGAAGCCGGCATTGTTGACCAGCAAATCGATGCGCCCTTCCCGGCGCAGCAGCTCGGCGACGGCGGCTTCGACGCTGGCGTCGTCGGTAACGTCCAGCGCCAGCATCGCATAGGGCTGATGCTCACCGCGGGTTCCGCGGCGACTGGTGCCATAGACGGTGTAGCCTGCGGATGCCAGCTTGTTGGCGATGGCCTCACCGATGCCGGACGAAGCGCCAGTCACCAACGCTACGGGTTTAGTGGTGGTCATGAAGTTTTCCTCGGCTGCCTGGTTGGCCCGGCATCGGTGCGTGTCGGGCGAACCTATGATGATGACCATAATCATAGACGTCAAGATTTTTGATTTTGATCGACATCAAAATAGACTAACCTGTTTGCGTCCCCCATGAACCCACCGTTACCGGCAGGATGATCTATACCTACAGGAACACGCGCCCAGGCCAGACGACAATAAGAGACGCCCGGGCAAGACGATTGACCAGTCAGGGAAACGTGGCCTCCGTGCATTGGCCTGCGACATGTTCCCGGCGCCGGACAGGTAGGATGGCGCCCCCCCCTTTTAATGCCTGAAGTATCGATCATGAGCCGGATCCCGCGCGTATTGAATGGCCGTCCCAAAGTGTTTGCCCGGCTCTGCCTGTTACTGCTGGCATGGGTTATCCAACCAGCGCACGGTGAGCCACAAGTCATCGAGCTGCACATCCCGGACGCACCTCCGCTGACGTTCATCAACGACCCCAAGGGGTACGGCATCGTCGGTGACGTCGCGGTGCAGGCGATTACCCGGGCCGGGTATACGCCAAAGATCCACCTGCTGCCCTGGGCCAGGGCACAGAAACATGTCAGCGAAGAACACGACTACCTGATAGCTCCCTTGTCGCGCATTCCTGTGCGCGAGGATCGCTTCACCTGGATCGCTTCGATCATGCCCATGGAGCGCGCCTTCTTCAGCCTCGACCGGCAGGTCACCAGTTTCGCCCAGGCGAAAGCAACCTACCGCAAGATCGGCGTCGGCCTGGGCAGTGCACAAGAGGACATCCTGCGCGCCGAAGGCTTCAGCGACGAACAGATCTATCCGCTGGCCATCGGTGACAACCCTGCCCAGATGCTGTTGATGGGACGTATCGATGCCTGGTTCAACGGTGTTCCGGAGAGTCGCTACATCTGGCCAAAGGTGTCCAGGCGCAAACTGCTGATGAGCCCGGTTGGCAGCAGTGCCGACCTCTATCTGGCGTGTTCCAGGCGCTGCTCCGAAAAAATTGTCGAAGACTTGCGTGGAGCCGTGGAGGCCCTGCGCAAGGACGGCACGATCAAGCGGATACGTGAGGTTTATCTGCCTGACTAAGTAGCCGGCTGGCACCGATCCACTACACAGTTGCCGTATGCCATGGCTCATCAATGGCTTATATCATTCCGAATGATAGTTACCTTTGCTTCATTCGATTCGTTCCTTTCAGCCTTGCCACGCATCATCCGCCCATCTCAATACACTTGGCGGATGCTATCCATGGAACATTCACTTTCTAAATTGCGCTTTCCCCTGGCACTGTTGGCAGTGCTGGTGATCAGCGCGTGCGGCAAGACCCCCGACACGGCAGCTTCGATGCCGGCGGCCAAAGTCAGTGTGGCCAAGGTACTGGAGCAACCCGTCAACGAATGGGACGAGTTCACCGGGCGCCTCGAAGCGCCGGAAACCGTCGAGATCCGCCCGCGCGTTTCCGGGCAGATCGATGAAGTGGCCTTCACCGAAGGCGCGCTAGTCAAGAAAGGCGACCTGCTGTTCCAGATCGACCCGCGCCCGTTCCAGGCTGAAGTGCGTCGTCTCGAAGCCCAACTGGCCCAGGCTCGTGCCACCGCGACCCGCAGCGAGAACGAGGCCCAGCGCGGCGAACGCCTGCGCTTGAGCAATGCGATTTCCGCTGAACTGGCGGATTCGCGCACCACGGCAGCCCAGGAAGCCCGCGCCGCCGTGGCCGGCATCCAGGCGCAACTGGACCTGGCCAAGCTGAACCTGAGCTTCACCCGGGTCACCTCGCCCATCAACGGCCGTGTCAGCCGGGCGGAAATCACCGCCGGCAACCTGGTGACCGCCGACGTCACGCCGCTGACCAGCGTGGTCTCCACCGACAAGGTCTACGCCTACTTCGACGCCGACGAGCGCGTCTTCCTCAAGTACACCCAACTCGCCCGCCAGGGCCAGCGCGGCCAGGCCACGCCGGTCTACATGGGCCTGTCCAACGAGGAAGGCAACCCGCACCTGGGCCAGATGAACTTCGTCGACAACCAGGTCAACCCGCAGACCGGCACCATCCGTGGCCGCGCGGTGTTCGACAACAAGGACGGCGCCTACACCCCTGGCCTGTACGCCCGACTGAAACTGGTGGGCAGCGGCACCTACTCCGCCGTGCTGATCAACGACGAAGCCGTCGGCACCGACCTGGGCAAGAAATTCGTGCTGGTGATGGACGCCGACAACAAGCCGGCGTACCGCGCCGTCGAGCTGGGGCCGAAAATCGAAGGCCTGCGTATCGTGCGCAACGGCCTGAGCAAGGACGACACCATTATCGTCAAGGGACTGCAGCGGGCCCGTCCGGGTTCGCCGGTCACGCCTGAAACCGTGCCGATGGCCAGCGAGCAGACACTCGCCGCCCTGGCACAACAACGTAAAGCGCTCGAAGCCAGCAACCTGCCCCAGGTCGCGCCCAACAAGGCAGCGTCCGGCTCGGCAGGCAAACTGGCCTCTGCGTCCCCACGCAGCTAAGGGACTGAACCCAAGATGAAATTTTCCCAGTTCTTCATTTCGCGGCCGATCTTCGCAGCGGTGCTCTCGCTGCTGATCCTGATCGCCGGCGCGATCTCGCTGTTCCAGTTGCCGATCAGCGAATACCCCGAAGTCGTGCCGCCGACCGTGGTCGTGCGCGCCAACTTCCCTGGTGCCAACCCCAAGGTCATCGGTGAAACCGTAGCCGCGCCTCTGGAACAAGCCATCACCGGTGTCGAGAACATGCTCTACATGTCCTCGCAGTCCACCGCCGACGGCAAGATCACCCTGACCATCACCTTCGCCCTGGGCACCGACCTGGACAACGCCCAGGTGCAGGTGCAGAACCGCGTCACCCGCACCGAGCCCAAGTTGCCGGAGGAAGTGACCCGGATCGGCATCACGGTGGACAAGGCGTCGCCCGACCTGACGATGGTCGTGCACTTGACCTCGCCGGACAAACGCTACGACATGCTTTACCTGTCCAACTACGCCTTGCTCAACATCAAGGATGAGCTGGCGCGCCTCGGCGGCGTCGGTGATGTGCAGTTGTTCGGCATGGGTGATTATTCGCTGCGGGTCTGGCTGGATCCGAACAAGACCGCGTCGCGCAACCTGACCGCCACCGACGTTGTCACGGCGATCCGCGAGCAGAACCGCCAGGTTGCCGCCGGTGCCCTGGGCGCGCCTCCAGCGCCGAATGCCCAGGCGTTCCAACTCTCGGTCAACACCCAGGGTCGCCTGGTCAGCGAAGAAGAGTTCGAGAACATCATCATCCGTTCCGGCGCCAATGGTGAAATCACTCGCCTGAAAGACATCGCCCGGGTGGAGCTGGGTTCCAGCCAATACGCCCTGCGCTCGTTGCTCGACAACCAGCCGGCGGTGGCGATCCCGATCTTCCAGCGCCCAGGTTCCAACGCCATCCAGATTTCCAATGATGTGCGCGAGAAAATGGAGGAGCTGAAGAAAGGCTTCCCGGCCGGCATGGACTACAGCATCGTCTACGACCCGACGATCTTTGTGCGCGGCTCCATCGAAGCGGTAGTGCATACCCTGTTCGAAGCGCTGATTCTCGTGGTGCTGGTGGTGATCCTCTTCCTGCAGACCTGGCGCGCCTCGATCATCCCGCTGGTGGCGGTGCCGGTGTCACTGATCGGTACATTCGCGGTCATGCACCTGTTCGGCTTCTCGCTCAACGCGCTGTCGCTGTTCGGGCTGGTACTGGCCATCGGGATCGTCGTGGACGATGCCATCGTGGTGGTGGAGAACGTCGAGCGGAACATCGGCCTCGGGCTCACGCCGGTGGAAGCCACCAAGCGCGCCATGGGCGAAGTGACCGGGCCGATCATCGCCACGGCACTCGTACTGTGTGCGGTGTTCGTTCCCGCCGCCTTCATCAGCGGCTTGACCGGGCAGTTCTACAAACAGTTTGCCTTGACCATTGCCATCTCGACGGTGATCTCGGCGTTCAACTCGCTAACCCTGTCGCCGGCGCTGGCCGCGGTATTGCTCAAGAGCCATGACGCGCCCAAGGACCGTTTCTCGCGGTTCCTCGACAAGATTTTCGGCGGCTGGCTGTTCCGACCGTTCAACCGCTTCTTCGACCGTGCCAGCCACAGCTATGTAGGCGCCGTCGGCCGCGTGATCCGCAGCAGCGGCATTGCCCTGATCCTTTACGCAGGCTTGATGGTACTGACCTTCTTTGGTTTTTCCAGCACGCCGACCGGTTTCGTGCCCGGCCAGGACAAGCAATACCTGGTGGCCTTCGCGCAACTGCCGGACGCCGCGAGCCTGGACCGCACCGAGGATGTGATCAAGCGCATGTCCGAGATGGCCCTCAAGCAGCCGGGCGTTGAAAGCGCGGTGGCCTTCCCGGGTCTGTCGATCAACGGCTTCACCAACAGCCCGAACGCCGGCATCGTCTTCGTCACCCTCAAGCCCTTCGATGAGCGCAAGGACCCGAGCATGTCGGCCGGTGCCATCGCCGGTGCGTTGAACGGCCAGTATTCGGAGATCCAGGAAGCCTACATGGCGATCTTCCCGCCGCCGCCGGTACAGGGCCTGGGTACGATCGGTGGTTTCCGCCTGCAAATCGAAGACCGGGGCAACCTGGGCTACGACGAGCTGTACAAAGAAACCATGAACATCATCACCAAGAGCCACAACGTGCCGGAACTGGCCGGGTTGTTCACCAGCTACACGGTGAACGTGCCTCAGGTCGATGCCGCCATCGACCGTGAAAAAGCCAAGACCCACGGCGTAGCCGTCAGCGACATCTTCGACACCTTGCAGATCTACCTGGGCTCGCTGTATGCCAACGACTTCAACCGCTTCGGCCGTACCTACCAGGTCAACGTCCAGGCCGAGCAGCAGTTCCGCCTCGAGTCGGACCAGATTGGCCAGCTCAAGGTGCGCAACAACCGTGGCGAGATGATCCCGCTGGCGACCTTCATCAAGGTCAGCGACACCTCGGGGCCGGACCGCGTGATGCACTACAACGGCTTCATCACCGCTGAAATCAACGGTGCCGCCGCCCCGGGCTACAGCTCCGGCCAGGCTGAAAAAGCCATCGAGAAACTGCTCAAGGACGAATTGCCCAACGGCATGACCTACGAGTGGACCGACCTGACGTACCAGCAGATTCTTTCGGGCAACACCGCGCTGTTCGTGTTTCCGCTCTGCGTACTGCTGGCGTTCCTGGTGCTCGCCGCTCAATACGAAAGCTGGAGCCTGCCGTTGGCGGTGATCCTGATCGTACCGATGACGCTGCTGTCGGCGATTACCGGGGTGATTCTCTCCGGTGGCGACAACAACATCTTCACCCAGATCGGCTTGATCGTACTGGTGGGACTTGCCTGCAAGAACGCGATTCTGATCGTCGAGTTCGCCAAGGATAAACAGCTCGAAGGCATGACTCCGCTGGCTGCGGTACTGGAAGCCTGCCGTCTGCGTCTGCGGCCGATCCTGATGACCTCCTTCGCCTTCATCATGGGCGTGGTGCCCCTGGTGTTCTCCAGCGGCGCCGGTGCGGAAATGCGCCACGCCATGGGTGTCGCGGTGTTCTCGGGCATGCTTGGGGTGACCTTCTTCGGCTTGCTGCTGACCCCGGTGTTCTACGTATTGATCCGTAACTTC
Source organism: Pseudomonas sp. R1-15 (assembly GCF_051132085.1). Classification (NCBI taxonomy): domain Bacteria; kingdom Pseudomonadati; phylum Pseudomonadota; class Gammaproteobacteria; order Pseudomonadales; family Pseudomonadaceae; genus Pseudomonas; species Pseudomonas sp. R1-15. The sequence goes on from NZ_CP071660.1 coordinate 3,314,081, forward strand.
GTCGAGCGCAGCGAGGCCCGCAAAGCGGCCCGGGCCTTGAAACTGGAGGCGCAACAATGAGTTTGAAAGCGTTCGTGCCGAGCCTGCTGGTCCTGGCGTTAAGCGCCTGCGCCGTGGGCCCGGATTACCAGGCACCGAAAACGGAGGCGGCCAACATCACCGCCGCCACCGACGGCGCCGCCGGTCAGAAGAACTTCGACCGCGCGCGGTTCGAAGGTATCTGGTGGCAGCAGTTCGACGACCCGACCCTCAACGCGTTGGTGACTCGCTCCCTGGACGGTAACCGCGAGTTGCGCGTGGCCTTCGCCCGCCTGCGGGCCGCCCGGGCGATTCGCGACGACGCCAGCAATGACGCCATGCCGACCATCACCAGCCGCGCCAGTAGCGAGCTGGGCAAAGGCCAGAACCCGATGGGGCAGACCGACGACCGGGTCAACTCCGAGCGTTATGACCTGGGCCTGGACATGGCCTGGGAACTGGACCTGTTCGGCCGCATCCAGCGCAACCTGGAAGCGACCGATGCCGACCAGCAGGCCGCCGAGGCCGATCTCTATCAGTTGCAGGTGAGCATGATCGCCGAACTGGTGGACGCCTACGGCCAGCTGCGCGGCGCCCAACTGCGTGAAAAAATCGCCCTGGCCAACCTGCAGAACCAGCAGGAGTCGCGCAAGATCACCGAAAGCCTGCGTGATGCCGGCGTCGGCGATCAGCTCGACGTGGTGCGTGCCGATGCGCGCCTGGCCGCGGTGGAAGCCAGCGTGCCGCAACTGCAAGCCGAACAGGCGCGCCAACGCAACCGCATCGCGACATTGCTGGGCGAGCGTCCGGACAAGCTGAGCGTGGACCTGAGCCCTAAACAGCTGCCGGCGATTGCCAAGGCCCTGCCGATTGGCGACCCCGGTCAACTGCTGCAACGCCGTCCGGATGTCCTGAGTGCCGAGCGTCAACTGGCGGCTGCCACGGCGCGCATCGGCGTGGCCAAGGCCGACCTGTTCCCAAGGGTCAGCCTCAGCGGCTTCCTCGGCTTCACCGCCGGGCGTGGCTCGCAGATCGGTTCCTCGGCGGCCAATGCCTGGGCGCTGGGTCCAAGCATTACCTGGGCCGCGTTCGACCTGGGCAGTGTGCGAGCGCGCTTGCGCGGTGCCAGCGCCGAGGCTGATGGCGCCCTGGCGAACTATGAACAGCAAGTGCTGCTGGCCCTGGAAGAATCGGAAAACGCCTTCAGCGATTACGGCAAACGCCAACAGCGGCTGATCTCGCTGATCCGCCAGAGCGAATCGAGCCGCGCGGCCGCCGACCTGGCCGAGATTCGCTACCGCGAAGGCACCGAGGACTTCCTCGTGCTGCTCGACGCCCAGCGTGAACGCCTCGCTGCCGAGGACAGCCAGGCCCAGGCCGAAGTGGACCTGTATCGCGGCATCGTCGCGATCTACAAGGCCCTGGGCGGCGGCTGGCAACCGGAAACCGTCGCCAGCAACTGAGCCCTCCCCAACCGAGCTCCTTTGGTTGGCCGCAACCAACCAATCCCTTTGCCCCGCGTCTCATTCGGTCGCGGGGCTTTTTTGTTTATCGACCAGCGCTCTTGGAAAAGCCTGTTGTGGGAGCGAGCCTGCTCGCGATGAGACCAGCCCAGATACCCCGTGGCGAGGGGGCTCGCTCCCGCTCGGCTGCGCAGCAGTCGCAAAACCGGCTGACGCGGTCTGCCTGAAGACAGCCAGGGCCGGCTTTGCCGGCCAGCGGGAGCAAGCTCCCTCGCCACAGGGTTGTCTGATATATCGGGTTCCTGGCGATGAAATGTCATTGCCTGTCCCACCGTCATCGCGAGCAGGCTCGCTCCCACAGATCCCCCACCGCTATTCAGGTTTGACTCAAGCCCGGACCTGACCGAAGCTTGCGACACTTCACGCTTCTGGTTATGGATTACCTGAATGTCCTCGTCTCGCCGCTATCTGCTCCTCAGCCTCGCCGTCGTCCTGGTCATCGGTCTCGTCGCGATATGGCTACGCAGCACCACGCCGCAAATCCCCGAAGCAATCAAGCGTGGTTACAGTGAGGCCCTGGACAACGCCCGCAACGGGCAGCCCGGCGCGGCGCGGATGCTTTACCAGCAACTCGGACGCCCGGACCTCTCGCCCAAGCGCCGCGTACGCTTGCACGCCGAGCTGCCCAACTATCCGAGCCCCCAGGCACTGAAACTGGCACAAGCGGACTTGCACAGCGAATCGCCGCAGGTGCGCCGCGCGGCCATTGACAGCATCGTCGGGCTGGTGCCGAACGCCCAGCGCAGCCTGTTGCTCGGCCCGCTCCTGGAGGACAACGAGCCGGACGTCCGGTTTGCCGCCGTGAATGCCCTGCTGGGTCTTTCGCCAGACGAACTGGGCCTGTATTTCGGCGCGATGCAGATCGCCGCCGATACCTGGAAGCAGGTACTCAGCGACGCTCCGCCCACCACCGAGTCGCTCTATCAGCTCGCCCGGCTGTACCTGCATAACGCTGATCTGAAAAAAGCCCAGCAGGCGCTGGAGCAGGCCCTGCGCCTGCAGCCGGACAACCTGCCGGCGCTGGTCATGCAGGTCGATGTGCTGGACCGACAAGGCCAGGCCGAAGCTGCACGACAACTGCTCGCCCGGCAGTTGCAAACCCAGCCGGCATCGGCTTATCTGCAACATGCGCTGGGCATGTGGCTGCTCCAGCACGGGCAGACCGAATACGCCGTGCTTGGCCTGGCCAAGGCGGTGGAGCTTGAGCCTGAGAACCGGCACTACCGCTATGACCTGGCGACCACTTTGCACGCCGAGCAGGAGGTGGAAGCCGCGCAGAAACAGCTACAGGAAATCGTCCAGCGCTACCCTGCCGATCGCAAGGCGCGGGTATTGCTGATCAATTATTGGAAGGAGACCGGTCAGTTGCAGCATGTCCAGGTTTTATTGGCCCAACTGGAACAACTGAACCCTGACGACCCGGCGATACAACAAGGCCTGTAGGCCCATTTGCGCGGGTGGAAAGTTGTGCAGCAGTGCGCGTTTTGTCAAAGGAAGCGGAACCGCCATCACTGCCAAAGGTCAAGTGTTCAGGCAGTTCATTTTCAGGCGATACCCCGCCTGCTGCCCACTTCCCTAGTCATGAGAGGGTTATTTTTGATTACATCTAACGAGTCGATCAGCGCAAAAGCCGCCACCGGGATCGAAGGGCTGGACGATGTCCTTTCCGGTGGTTTGTCCCGGGGTCACGTGTTTCTCCTGGAGGGAGAGCCGGGTACCGGTAAAACCACGGTCGCGTTGCATTTCCTGATGGCCGGCGCCAAGGCCGGCGAACGCTCGTTGTATATCACGCTGTCGGAAACCGAGCGTGAATTGCGTCAGGGCGCGGCCTCCCATGGATGGACGCTCGATGAGAGCATCCACATCTTCGAGCTGACCCCGCCCGAGAGCCTGCTCAACGCCGATCAGCAGCAGAGCCTGCTGTATTCCTCCGACCTGGAACTGGGGGAAGCGACCCGGCAGATCTTCGAAGTGGTGGAGCGCATCAAGCCGACCCGGGTCGTGCTCGACAGCCTTTCGGAGATCCGCCTGCTGGCGCAGAGCTCTCTGCGCTATCGTCGGCAGATCCTCGCGATCAAACACTACTTCGTGCGTTATGACGCCACGGTCCTGCTCCTGGATGACCTGACCACTGAATCCCTGGACAAGACCGTGCACAGCGTGGCCCACGGAGTCATTCGCCTCGAGGAACTGACCCCTAGCTACGGTGCCGAACGGCGCCGGCTGCGGGTGGTCAAGTATCGCGGGCAGAAATACCGTGGCGGCTACCACGATTTCACCATCATGAGCGACGGCCTGCATGTCTTCCCTCGCCTGGTGGCCGCCGAGCATCGTGGCCAGTACCTGCGTCAGCAGCTGTCCAGCGGCATCGGCGGAATGGACGCCCTGTTGGGCGGTGGCATCGAGACCGGCTCCAGCACCCTGATTCTCGGTCCGGCCGGTACCGGCAAATCGCTGATCTCGTTGATCTTTGCTGCAGCTGCGGTACGCCGCGGAGAAAAAGCCGCGCTGTTCATCTTCGACGAAGAGCTGGGGCTGCTGTTCGAGCGCATGAAAAACATCGGCATCGATCTGCACGAATTGCAAAAAACCGGCAACCTGCTGATCGAGCAGGTCGACGCCGCGGAGCTGTCTCCGGGTGAGTTTTCCCATCGCGTGCGGCGTTGCGTCAGTGACGGCAACATCAAAACTGTCGTGATCGACAGCATCAACGGCTACCAGGCCGCCATGCCGGAAGAAAACGCCCTGGTCTTGCATATGCATGAGCTGTTGCTCTACCTCAACCGCAAAGGCGCGGCGACCTTCATGACCGTCGCGCAACACGGGCTGGTGGGCGACATGCAGGCGCCAGTGGACATTACCTACCTCGCCGACACCGTCATCCTGTTGCGTTACTTCGAAGCGCTGGGCAAGGTTCGCCGGGCGGTTTCCGTTATCAAGAAGCGCACCGGCGCCCATGAGTCGACTATCCGTGAATATCGCATCAGCAAGCTGGGCATGACCATCGGCCAACCGCTGGAAGCATTCCAGGGCGTGTTGCGTGGCGTACCGACCTATATGGGTGCGGACAACCCATTGCTTGAGGATGGCACTCCGTGACGTCGGCCGAGCCACTGTCCGAGCGAGCGCTGATTCTCGCGCCGCTCGGACGGGACAGCCAGATTGCCCTGATGATTCTCAAGGAAGCCGGTTTTAACGGCCTCGTTTGCAGTCATCTGGGCCATTTATGCGAAGAATTGGGGCAAGGCGCAGGCCTTTTGGTGATTTCATCGGAAGCCCTGGTCGGACCGGATCTGGAAACCCTGTTCCAGCACATCGAACAGCAGCCGGCCTGGTCCGACTTGCCAATTGTCCTGCTGACTCATCACGGTGGCCCGGAGCAGAACCCGGTGGCACGCATCGGCGTGCAGCTGGGCAACGTGACGTTCCTGGAGCGTCCGTTCCATCCGGTGACGCTCGTCAGCCTGGTGACCACCGCGCTGCGCGGACGCCGCAGGCAATACGAAGCGCGGGACCGGCTGATCGACCTGAGCAACAGCGAACTGCGCCTGCAGACGACCCTCGAAACCCTGGAACAACAGGTCGAGGAGCGCACCGCCCAGCTGCGTCATAACGAAGAAGCCCTGCGCCAGTCGCAGAAAATGGAAGCAGTCGGCCAATTGACCGGCGGCATCGCCCATGACTTCAACAACATGCTCACCGGCATCATTGGCAGCCTCGAATTGCTGCGCCGACGCCTGGCCCGCGGCCGCACCGAAGACCTGGACAGCCTGATCGACCTGGGCGTGACCTCGGCCAACCGGGCGGCAGGCCTGACGCATCGGCTGCTGGCCTTTTCCCGGCGGCAATCGCTGGACTCCAAGGCTGTGCAAATGAACACGCTCGTATTGTCCATGGGCGAGCTGCTGCAGCGTAGCCTCAACGAGAGCATCCGCCTGGAAATGCAACTGGACGAGCAACTCTGGATCGCCGAAGCCGACCCCAATCAACTGGAAAGCGCCCTGCTCAACCTGGTACTCAACGCCCGCGATGCCATGCCCGGTGGCGGCAAACTGCTGGTGCAGACGTTCAATCGTTACCTGGACACCGGCTTCACCGACGCCTACACCAACCTGGAGCCCGGGGACTACGTGGTGTTAAGCGTGCAGGATAGCGGATGCGGCATGCCGGAATCGGTGATGCACCGTGCGTTCGATCCTTTCTTCACGACCAAGCCGATCGGCCAGGGCACCGGCCTCGGCCTTTCGATGATCTATGGCTTCAGCAAGCAGTCCCGTGGCCACGTTACCATCGACAGCGAGGTCGACAAAGGCACCACCGTGAACCTTTATCTGCCGCGCTTTGTGGGTGAGGAGATACACGAACCAGCCGCCGTCACCCAGCAGGCGCCTTATGCGCAGGATGGCGAAACCGTGCTCATCGTCGAAGATGATGCGGCGGTGCGGGTGTTGGTCAGCGCAGTGCTGAGCGAGTTGGGCTACGCCTTCGTCGAGGCCGGCGACGCAAACGCGGCGATGCCGATCCTGCAATCGAACCAGCGCATCGACCTGTTGATCAGCGATGTGGGCCTGCCCGGCATGAATGGGCGGCAACTGGCCGAAATCGGCCGGCAGATCCGCCCCGATCTGAAAGTGCTGTTCATCACCGGTTACGCCGAACACGCGGCGGTGCGCGGTGGCTTCCTCGACCCTGGCATGCAGATGATCACCAAGCCGTTCACGTTTGATCTGTTGACGGCGAAGGTGCGAGAGATGATCAAGGTTTGACCCCTTCGCGAGCAGGCTCGCTCCCACAGGGATTGCTGTGTGCCGTGAGGCCTGTGTCTGCCCAAAAATCCAATGTGGGAGCGAGCCTGCTCGCGAAGACTGAGTGCCAGTCAATACAGATGTTGGCTGGACTGGCCCCTTCGCGAGCAAGCTCGCTCCCACAGGGATTGCTGTGTGCCGTGAGGCCTGTGTCTGCCGAAATCCAATGTGGGAGCGAGCCTGCTCGCGATAGCGGTGGGTCAGTCAATGATGATGTTGGATGAGCTGGCCCCTTCGCGAGCAGGCTCGCTCCCACAGGGATTGCTGTGTGCCGTGAGGCCTGTGTCTGCCCAAAATCCAATGTGGGAGCGAGCCTGCTCGCGATAGCGGTGGGTCAGTCAATGATGATGTTGGATGGGCTGGACCCTTCGCGAGCAAGCTCGCTCCCACAGGAGTTGCTGTGTGCCGTGAGGCCTATGTCTGCCCAAAATCCAAAGTGGGAGCGAGCTTGCTCGCGATAGCGGTGGGTCAGTCAATGATGATGTTGGATGGACTGGCCCCTTCGCGAGCAAGCTCGCTCCTACAGGGATTGCTGTGTGCCGTGAGGCCTGTGTCTGCCCAAAATCCAAAGTGGGAGCGAGCTTGCTCGCGATAGCGGTGGGTCAGTCAATGATGATGTTGGATGGACTGGCCCCTTCGCGAGCAGGCTCGCTCCCACAGGGATTGCTGTGTGCCGTGAGGCCTGTGTCTGTCCAAAATCCAATGTGGGAGCGAGCCTGCTCGCGATAGCGGTGGGTCAGTCAATGATGATGTTGGATGGACTGGCCCCTTCGCGAGCAGGCTCGCTCCCACAGGATTCCATGTGTGCCGTGAGGCCTGTGTCTGTCCAAAATCCAATGTGGGAGCGAGCCTGCTCGCGATAGCGGTGGGTCAGTCAATGATGATGTTGGATGGGCTGGACCCTTCGCGAGCAAGCTCGCTCCCACAGGAGTTGCTGTGTGCCGTGAGGCCTATGTCTGCCCAAAATCCAAAGTGGGAGCGAGCTTGCTCGCGATAGCGGTGGGTCAGTCAATGATGATGTTGGATGGGCTGGCCCCTTCGCGAGCAGGCTCGCTCCCACAGGGATTGCTGTGTGCCGTGAGGCCTGTGTCTGTCGAAGGTCCAATGTGGGAGCGAGCTTGCTCGCGATAGCGGTGGGTCAGTCAATGATGATGTTGGATGGACTGGCCCCTTCGCGAGCAGGCTCGCTCCCACAGGGATTGCTGTGTGCCGTGAGGCCTGTGTCTGTCGAAGGTCCAATGTGGGAGCGAGCTTGCTCGCGATAGCGGTGGGTCAGCTACGCAAATGCTTGCATGTACCCGCTGTTGCTCTTGCTCTTGCTGTGCTTTTGATGTTGATCTCAGCGCCCCGTTAACCACGCTGGCCGAACGCAGGCATTGTGGAGTGGGCATCCCGGCATGGATGCCGGGATAGCCGCGCTGGGCCAGGGACGGCCCTTCGCGGCGGGCCCACGGAGCAATGCCGGAGTGAGGGCATGCCGAGCCTTGGCGAGGCACCGAGTGGTGGGGCAAAGCCTTTTTGGTTACTTTTTTGGCGTCTGAAAAAAGTGACCCGCCGTAAGGGCGGAACCCTAAGCGGCCGTCACGCAAAAAATGGATATACACCCAAGCCCAACAGCGAACCGCCCGGCTGAACTACGACAACATCCCCTGCATGATCTTCTGCAACACATCCAGATCAAACGGCTTGTCCAGAATCGGCGCCTTACGCGTGATGGGGCTATCGGTCTCGCGCACTTCCTGAGCATACCCACTGATAAAGATGACCTTCAGGTCCGGACGCAACCTCACCGCAGGCTCGGCGATCTGCACCCCGGAAATCCCCCCCGGCAGACGGAAGTCGGTAATCATCATGTCCAGGTGAGGCTTGCTCGCCAGAATCTCGAACGCCTGCTCGCCGTTTTCAGCCTGGAGCACCCGGTATCCTTCGCCAGACAGGTAGGCCGACAGCACCATCAGGATCGACGGATCATCCTCGACAATCAGTACAACGTCTTGCGCATCTTCACTCATGAGAAGCCTTTGTTGGATCAATAGCTGCTGATACGACCTTGGGGCCACTCAGAGGTTGCGTCCGTTCGCCAGTTTTCTGAAAAGGCAGACAAACGCGAAACAACGCCCCTTCGTTGAGGCGGCTATTGACCGTGATGATACCGCCATGGGCAGTGACAATCTGCTCGGAGATGAACAAGCCAAGCCCCAGGCCAGCGGTGGCGGCCTTGGACGATACCCGCTCGAACTGCTGGAAGATGCGCTTCTGGTTCTCTTCGCTGATGCCGATACCGTGATCCTGCACTTCGATGCAGGCGTGGTCGGGCGTCTGGTAGACGCGCACCTCGATCGAGCTCTTGCTGCCATAACGCAACGCGTTGGTCAGCAGGTTCGAGACCACCTGCTCGATGCGAAACTCATCCCAGTGCCCTTCCACCATAGGCTCGGCGATACAACTCACGGAGCATTCGGCGGCAGCGATCTGCGGCTGGAAGTTGCGCAGCAGGTTCTCCACCAGCGCCGTCAGGTTGAAGCGGGTCGGACGGATGGACAACTTGCCGGTGCGAATCCGGGACACGTCCAGCATGTCCTCGATCAAGCGGATCAGGCTCTTGATCTGGCGCTCATCACGTTCAACCATCGCCTTGATCTTGTCCAGGGTGAACGCCGAGGCGTTGTCGCGCGCCAAGTGCATCTTGCGCAACTGCGTTTCCAGGATCAGGCCGTTAAGCGGCGTACGAACCTCATGGGCGACGATCGACATGAAATCGTCCCGCATGCGCACCGCCTGCTCGAGCTCGCCACGGGTGGCTTGCAACTGCTGGAGCAATTGCTCCTGCTCCCGGCGACTCTGCTCGAGAGCTAGCACTTGTTCCTTCATCGCCTTGCGCTGGCGATAGAGCTCGACGAACACGCTGACCTTGCTTTTGACCGCGTGGGTGTCCAGCGGCTTGTGCAGGAAATCCACCGCGCCGCTTTCATAGCCGGTGAATGCATAGTTGCGCTCGCGGCCGGCGGCGCTGACAAAAATGATCGGGATGCTGCGGGTCTTTTCCGTGCCGCGCATCAGCTCGGCCAATTCGAATCCGTTCATGCCCGGCATCTGCACATCAATGATCGCCAGGGCAAAGTCGTGTTGCAACAGCAGCGACAGCGCTTCATCCGCCGACAAGGCCTTGAAGACCACGCGGTCCTCGCGCTTGATCAGCGCTTCCAGGGCCAACAGATTCTCAGGCAGATCGTCGACGATCAGCAGTTTGGCTTGAATATCTCTTGGCATGTGGTTCATTCCAGCCCGGCCAGCAACTGGCCGATGCCCTGTAAAGTTAGGATATGGTCGGGCTCATGCAACGTAAGCGCCGCTTCGGGCATGGTGGAAACCTGTGCCTCCTTCGGGTCCTGGACGACGGTGATGCCGCCCAGCTCTTTCACCCTGGCCAGCCCCCTGGCGCCGTCACTGTTGGCACCGGTCAGGACCACTGCCAGCAGACCAGGACCATAGACATCGGCGGCCGACTCGAACAACACGTCGATCGATGGCCGCGAATGGTGCACCGGCGCTTCCAGGCTCAGTGACAGGCTGCGATCAGCCTCGATCGACAGGTGATAACCGGGCGTTGCGACATACAACGTGCCCGGGCGTATGTCCTGCTTGTCCCGGGCTTCTTCGACGGGTATTGCCAGGCGATGACGAAACACCTGGGCCAACTGGCTGTTACGTTCGTCGGGCAAATGCAGCACCACGAGGACAGGCAGGCTAAAGCCCTTGCGCAGCGGCGTGAAGATGTTGAGCAGCGCCTCGACGCCTCCGGCGGAAGCGCCGACTACGATGGCCTCGATCAGGGGCCTGGATCTGTCCGTCATTGGGCTCATAACTTGCGATAGATCCGTTCCTGTTTGACCAACGGCTCGAACTGCTTGCCGAAAGCCGAAAAATCCAGTGTTTCCTTACTGCCCAACACCAGAAAACCACGATGGCAGAGGGACTCATGAAACAGTCCAAATGCGCGATCTTGCAGCTTTTTATTAAAATAAATCAATACGTTACGACATGAAATCAGCTGAGTTTCGGAAAACACGCTGTCCGTCGCAAGGCTGTGATCGGCAAAGGTCACATTCTGACGCAGGGTTTTGTCGAACATGGCGTAATCGTAGGCGGCCGTGTAGTAGTCGGCAAACGAACGCCGGCCTCCGGCGAGCTGGTAATTCTGGGTGTAGGCCCGGACATTCTCCAAGGAAAAAATGCCTTGCTTGGCTTTCTCCAGTGAACGCGGATTGATGTCCGTGGCGTAGATCAGGGTGCGGTCCAACAGCCCTTCTTCGTGCAGCAGGATCGCCATGGAGTAGACCTCTTCACCGGTGCTGCAGCCGGCGATCCAGATCTTGATCGAGGGATACGTCTTGAGCAGCGGCACCACTTCCTCGCGAATGGCCAGGAAGTGCGCAGGGTCGCGAAACATCTCGCTGACTGGAATCGTCAGCAGTTGGAGCAATTGCATGAACGCGCTCGGGTCGTGCAGTACGCGCTCTTGCAAGGCCGAGATGGTCTTGCATTCGAACTGATTCAACGCATGCAGGACCCGGCGCTTGATGGAGGCGCCGGAATAGTCACGAAAGTCGTAGCTGTACTTCAGATAGATCGCTTCGATCAACAAACGAAGTTCGATGTCAGTGTTTCGTTCCACTAGATTCTTTCCATATTCGGCAACCACACGCGAATCAGTGAGAACAGGCGATCCAGGTCGATCGGCTTGGCCAGGTAATCGTTGGAGCCCGCCGCCAAGCAGCGCTCCTGGTCATCCTTCATGGCCTTGGCGGTCACGGCGATGATCGGCAACTTGCGCCAGCGCGGGTCCTTGCGGATCAGCGCGGTGGCTTCAAAGCCGTCCATCTCGGGCATCATCACGTCCATCAGCACCAGATCGATATCCTCGACTTCGTTCAGCCGTTCGATCGCTTCGTAACCGTTACGGCCGATGACCACGACGGCGCCTTTCGCCTCCAGGGCGCTGGTCAGGGCAAAAATGTTGCGCACATCGTCGTCCACCAGCAGCACCTTGCGGCCTTCGAAAACCTTGTCGCGGCTGCGGGCGGTCTGCAGCATCCGCTGTCGTTCATGGGACAACCGCGATTCGACTTTGTGCAGAAAGAGTGTGACTTCGTCGAGCAGCCGTTCCGGCGAGCGCGCGCCCTTGATGATGATCGAGCGCGAGTATTTGCGCAGTTCGGCTTCTTCATCACGGGTCAGGTTGCGCCCGGTGTAGACGATCACCGGCGGAAACGAGCAGATCTCTTCGCTGGACATGCGTTTGAGCAAGTCATTGCCGAGCATATCCGGCAGCTTGAGGTCGATGATCATGCAGTCATAGACATGCGTGCGCAGCAGATCTAGCGCCTGCTGGGCCAGGCCGACCGCGGTGATCTCGATATCATCGTCGCCGATCAGCCGGGTAATGCTGTCGCGCTGCAAGTCATCGTCTTCCACCAGCAGCACGCGCTTGACCTTCTGGGTCAGCTTGGCTTCCAGGCGCGCGAAAACGTCCTTGAGCTCTTCTCGGGTCGTCGGTTTGACGGCATAACCGATCGCGCCCATGTGCATCGCCGCTTCGACACGGTCCTCGACGGAAATGACGTGCACCGGGATGTGCCGGGTCTGGGCCTGCTCCTTGAGCCGCTGCAACACGGTCAGCCCGGAATGGTCCGGCAAACGCATGTCCAGCAGGATCGCGTCCGGGCTCAGTTGCAAGGCCAGGTCAAAGCCTTCGTCAGCGCCATGGGCGACCAGGCACTGATAGCCCAGTTCATGGGCCAGATCGAACAGGATCCGGGCAAACTTTGGTTCGTCTTCGATAACCAGAATGCAACGGGTAGCGAAAGGCGCCTTGTCCCGGTCATCGGCAAATTGCGGCACAGGGGTTTCCACCTCGGCGACCAGTGTCGGAGCCGGCACATGAGCCGGGGCAGTGGTCGTCGGGGTGAACGCCATCGGTGCGACAGGCGCCTCCCCTGGCTCGACATAACGCCCAGGCATCACCAGCGTGAACACACTGCCCTGCCCCGGCTCGCTGGAGACCGAGATCGAGCCGCCGAGCAACGTCGCCAGGTCGCGGGAAATCGACAGCCCCAGGCCGGTGCCGCCGTAACGCCGATTGGTGGTGCCGTCGGCCTGACGGAACGCCTCGAAAATACTCTGCTGCTGGTCGGCGGCGATGCCAATCCCCGAGTCGCGCACCATGAACGCGGTACCCGAGCCGGGCTGGCCGGTGATGGTCAGGCAGACGGAACCCTGCTCGGTGAACTTCACCGCGTTGGACAAAAGGTTCTTGAGCACCTGCTCAAGGCGCTGGCGATCGGTATACAGCATCGACGGCGCGTCAGGCTGCAACTGCACCTCGAAACTCAGGCCCTTGTCTGCCGCCAGCGGCTTGAACATGTCCCGCAGCCCCTCGACCAGGCGAGGCACGCTGGTGTTTTCCGGGCGCACCTCGAGTTTTCCGGCCTCGACCTTGGAAATGTCCAGGATGTCGTTGATCAGGTTCAGCAAGTCATTGCCGGCGGAGTAGATCGATTCGGCAAACTTGACCTGTTCGTCGCTGAGGTTCCTCTGCGGGTTTTCCGCCAGCAGCTTGGACAGGATCAACGAACTGTTGAGCGGCGTGCGCAGCTCATGGGACATGTTGGCGAGAAACTCGGACTTGTACTTGCTCGAACGCTGCAGCTCTTCGGCGCGCTCCTGCAACTGGATCTGGGCCAGGTTCAACTCGCTGTTCTTCTGGTCCATGGCGTCGCGCTGCTCGGCCAACTGCTCGTTGGTCTGCTCCAGTTCCTGCTGCTGGGCTTCCAGGTGGGCCTGGGATTCCTTGAGGATGCGCGACTGTTCCTCGAGCTCTTCGTTGGCCGTCTTGAGTTCTTCCTGCTGCACCTGCAACTCTTCGTTGAGTTGCTGGGTTTCGGCCAATACTTCCTGCAGACGCTGACGGTAACGGGCCGCTTCGATGGAGGTGCCGATATTGCCGGCCACCAGTTCCAGCAACTCGATGTCCCGCCCGGCCAGGGGACGCAGGAAGCCCAGCTCGATGACACCATTGATGCGGTCGTCGTCACGGGTCGGCACCACCATCACGCAGTTGGGCAGCCCTTGGCCGAGCCCTGAGCTGACCTTGAGGTAATCGCTTGGCACGTCATCCAGACGGATGAGCCGCCCTTGGCGCACGGCCTGCCCGACGATGCCTTCGCCGTCCATGACCATCTGGTGCTGTTCGTCGTCTTCCCGGGACATGCCATAGGTGGCGATGCGCTTGAGCACGCCGTTTTCCTCCCGCGCATACAGTGCGGCAACGACGCTGCCCAGGTACTGGGCGCAGAACTGCAGAATGTTGCGCCCCAAAAGATTCAGCGTCAGTTGGCCGAGCACCTGCTCGGCCAGTTGAGTCTGGCCGTTGCGCAACCACGCTTGCTTTTCCAGATGCAGGGCGCTTTCTTGCTGGACTTTCAGGCTCGCGCTGTAGTTGCTCGACAGGGCCAACAGATCGCGCCGCCCCACGTAGGCCAGCAACCCGCTGATGGCCGCGACGAAGAGCAAATACAGGGCAATGCTCCAGAGCGTCGTGGTGCGCACCTGGTCGTTGCGCTCGGCGCGCAACTGCTGCTCGGTTTCGACGATGTCTTCGAAGGTCGTGCGAATCTCGTCCGTCAACCGTTTGCCACGCCCCTTCTTCACCGCGCCGCGGTAATCACCGCTGCTGCGCTGCAGGTCGATCATGCTCTGGGCATAGTTGGCCCATTCTGTTTGCAGTGCCTGGACCTTACGCAGGCGATCGGTCTGGACGGGATTGTCGGCTGTCAATTCCAACAATGTATCCAGAGCCACGGCGATGCGCGGCTTGGCCACCTCGTAAGGGTCGAGGAAGTGCTCGTCGCCGCTCAGCAGGTAACCGCGCATGCCGGTTTCCAGATCGACGCTCAGCTTCAGCGCTTCATTGGCATTGTTGATGACGCGATCGGTGTGCCCGACCCACTGGATCACCGACAGCAGATAAGTGATCAACACGATGAAAAACACCGCGCTGAGTGCACCCATGCCCAGCGGCAGGCTGATATTGCGGCTCAGGAGCTTGCGAAAACTTTGTTCGTCGACCGAAGACGAAGGAGTCATGGAAAAGGCCTTGGTGGACAATTGAAGACGATGGAGTTTGCCCAAAAATACGGGTTGGATCCACACATCTGACAAGGCAATGCCACAATTTCCTGACGGTACGACCGGGTCATAAGGATGCGACTATCCTTGTCAGCTCTTGTACTATAGATCCTTTCTTGTACAACCTCGGGAACTTGTACCGCTTCGCTACTTACTCATGCATACGGCTACTTTTTGCCGCGCCCCTACCGATTCCATCTTCCGAGAAGTCTATTATGTCCGTCCCCGCTTCTGACACCCCCTCCACCATCCTGGTAGTCGAAGACGACAACATCGTGCGCATGTTGATTGTCGATGTGCTGGAAGAACTGGAATACAAGGTTTTGGAAGCTGACGGCTGCGAGCAGGCACTTGAGTTTCTGAACGATGACGCTCAGCCCATCGCCCTGATGATGACGGACGTCGGCCTGCCGGTCATGGACGGCCGCGAGCTGGCGAAACGGGCCCAACTGGCCAGGCCCGGGCTGCCGATCCTGTTCGCTAGCGGTTATGCCGAAAGCATCGATGTGCCCGAAGGCATGAACGTGATCGGCAAACCCTTCTCCATCGACCAACTACGCGACAAGGTCAAAAAGATTCTTTCTTGAGCCCAGGCGCATTCTTGGTCACTATCGGCGCCCCGCGCGCCGACCGCGCCTGACCCGCCTCAAGGAATGTCCCTCATGTCTCATCCCACCGCCACCAAGGTCCTGGTGATCGGCTATGTCTGGCCCGAGCCACGCTCATCGGCGGCCGGTGGGCATGTCATGCAGTTATTGGAGGCTTTTCTCGGGCAAGGCTGGGACATCACTTTCAGCAGCCCCGCCAGGCCCGGGGAAAACCGCGCCGACCTGATCGCCCTCGGCATCCGCGAGGTACCGATCGAGCTCAATAGCAGCAGCTTTGACGCATTCATCAGCGAACTCGCCCCCGATGTCGTCCTGTTCGACCAGTACATGATGGAAGAACAGTTTGGCTGGCGAGTCGAGAAGCACTGCCCCGACGCCCTGCGCGTGCTGGAAACCTCCGACCTGCAAAGCCTGCGGCACGCGCGGCATCAGCGCTTGAAGGATCGCTTGAAAGCCGATGAAACCTGCGAGGATTTCAGCGACCTGTTCGCCCCCGCCCTGCGCGAAGAATTCGAGCTGATGGCCGACACCGACCTGGCCAAGCGCGAGATTGCCGCCCTGTACCGGTGTGACCTGAACCTGATGGTGTCCGAAGTCGAGATCGAACTGTTGGTGGAGCACTTCAAGGTGCCCCGTGAGCTGTTGCTCTGGTGCCCATTGATGCTCGACCTGCCTGAGCAAGCCTTCGTGCCGTTCGAAGAACGGGCGCACTTCCTCAGCATCGGCAATTTCCGCCATGCACCGAACTGGGACGCCGTACTCTGGATGAAAAATGCCGTGTGGCCGCTGATTCGCCAGCGACTGCCCGGTGCACAGCTGCATCTGTATGGCGCCTACACCCCACCCAAGGCCGCAGCGCTGCATAACCCGGCCCAAGGCTTTTACATCATGAACTGGGCGGAGGATGCCTTGCAGGTCATGTCCGCGGCGCGCATCTGCCTGGCCCCCCTGCGTTTCGGCGCGGGCATCAAGGGCAAACTGATCGAAGCCATGCTCTGCGGCACGCCCAGCGTCACCACGCCCATCGGTGCCGAAGCCATGCACGCCGGCATGCCCTGGCCCGGTGTCATCGCGCAGAGCGCCGAGGACATCGCCAACGCCGCCGTACAGCTGTATAGCGATCAGGCACGCTGGGCCGATGCCCAGGACGCCGGGCTGGCTTTGCTGGCGGCGCGCTTTCGCCGGCAGGTGCACGGCCCCGCGCTGACCGACAGCATCAATGCCTGTCGTGCCGATCTGGCGCGCCGACGCCGGGACAACTTCACCGGCAGCATGCTGCGCCATCACCAGCACAAGAGCACCCAGTACATGTCCCAGTGGATCGAAGAGAAGAACCGCAACAGCTGACCGGCCTTCGTTCCGGGGCTGGAACCTGCGCGGCGAAGGGGGCATTATCCAGCGGCGATAACAATAAAAGCGCCAGGCCCATGACCCGAACAGCCAGAGTCACCGACCCTTCCTACGAGTTGATGGACGACCACAACGGGCTGTCCATCATCTATCGCCAGCACGGCTTTCCTTGCCCGCTGGTGCGCTGGCATTTCCACAAGGAATACGAGCTGCACCTGATCGTCGCCAGTTCGGGCAAGGTCTTCATCGGCGACTACATCGGCAATTTTTCTCCGCAGTCGCTGTTCCTTACCGGCCCCAACCTGCCCCACAACTGGATCAGCCAGGTGGCCGAGGACGAAGTGGTGCCCAAGCGCGACATGCTGGTGAACTTCACCGATGAGCTGTTTGAAAGCGGCAACCAGGTGTTCGCCGAGCTCAAGGCCCTCGCACCGCTGCTGGAGCGTGCCCAGCACGGCATCGAATTTCGCTGCAAGCGCACCATCCGCCAGGCCATGACGTTGATGCAACGCATCGCCGACGCCCAGGGCATGAGCCGGCTGGGCTACTTTTTTATCCTGATGGAGCTGCTGGCGGCCTGCGACGACTTCCAGCTGCTTTCCGGCGCCACCACACCACACGCGGCGGACGAGCACAGCATCGACCGCACCAACCGCGCGGTGGATTACATCTTTGCCCATTACGCCCGGGAGTTGCCCCTGGAAGAAGTCGCCGAGCACCTGGGCATGAAACCCACCTATTTCAGCCGAGTTTTCAAGCAAGCCACGGGGCGTTGCTTCATCGAATTCGTCAATCGCCTGCGCATCAGCAAATCTTGCGAGCTACTGGCCGATGGCGACAAACCAGTGACCGATGTGTGCTTCGAGTCGGGCTTCAACAATATTTCCAACTTCAACCGACGCTTCCAGCAACTCAAGGGCATGACCCCGTCGCACTACCGGCGGCTGGCGGTGCAGCGGTTGACCGAGCAGAACCAGGCCTGACCCTTGTGGCGAGGGAGCTTGCTCCCGCTGGGTTGCGAAGCAGCCCCAAAAAACAGGGCCGCTGCGCGCCCCAGCGGGAGCAAGCTCCCTCGCCACAGTTAGCCCTCTCTCGTCTTCAGTGCAAAAAAGTATCAGTAAAAGTGCGACGAATGATTTGTCATGCAATCCATTGAGGGCTGTAATCAGCGCACATTCTTCCTCTCATCCGGAAGACACAAAAACAATAACTGTCCTTCTGCAGCCCGTGGGCGCGGAAAAGGAGTGCGCGATGAAACCTTCGGTAAAAGCTCTGCTTGTCTCCACCTGCATGACCCTCAGCAGCGTCAGTTTCGGCGCGCAAACCCTGACCATTGCCACCGTCAACAACAGCGACATGATCCGCATGCAAAAGCTTTCGAAGACTTTCGAGGCCGAGCACCCGGACATCACGCTGAACTGGGTGGTGCTCGAAGAAAACGTCCTGCGCCAGCGCCTGACCACCGACATCGCCACCCAGGGTGGACAGTTCGACGTGCTGACCATTGGCATGTACGAAGCCGCACTGTGGGGAGCCAAGGGCTGGCTGGAGCCGATGAAGGACCTGCCGGCGTCCTACGACCTGGAAGACGTCTTCCCTTCCGTGCGCGATGGCTTGTCGGTCAAGGGCTCGTTGTACGCCCTGCCGTTCTATGCCGAAAGCTCGATCACCTATTACCGCACGGACCTGTTCAAGAACGCCGGGCTGAGCATGCCTGAGCACCCGACCTGGACCCAGATCGGTGAATTCGCGCAAAAGCTCACCGACAAGTCCAAGGAACAGTATGGCCTGTGCCTGCGGGGCAAGGCCGGTTGGGGCGAGAACATGGCGCTGATCACGACCCTGGCCAACGGTTTTGGCGCGCGCTGGTTCGATGAGAAGTGGCAGCCGGAGTTCAATGGGCCTGAGTGGAAGGATGCCCTGAACTTCTACGTCGACAACATGAAGAAATCCGGCCCGCCGGGCGCGTCCAGCAACGGCTTCAACGAGAACCTGGCCCTGTTCAACAGCGGCAAGTGCGCGATGTGGGTCGATGCCAGCGTCGCCGGTTCGTTCGTGACCGACAAGACCCAGAGCAAGGTGGCCGATCACGTCGGGTTCACTTTCGCCCCCCACGAAAAAACCGACAAGGGCACCTCGTGGATGTACTCCTGGTCCCTGGCCATCCCGACCAGTTCCAAAGCCAAGGACGCGGCCAAGGTCTTCACCACTTGGGCAACGTCCAAGGAATACGGCCAACTGGTCGCCAAGACCGACGGCATTGCCAACGTACCGCCAGGCACCCGCGCCTCGACCTACAGCGACGAGTACATGAAGGCCGCACCGTTTGCCAAGGTGACGCTGGAGTCGTTGAAAGTCGCCGACCCGAAAGCACCGACGCTCAAGCCCGTGCCTTACATCGGCATTCAGTTGGTGACCATTCCCGAGTTCCAGGCCATCGGCACCCAGGTCGGCAAGTTCTTCTCCGGCGCGCTGACCGGCCAGCAGAGCGTGGACCAGGCATTGACCGCCGCGCAGTCCACCACCGAGCGCGAGATGAAACGCGCCGGGTATCCCAAGTAAAGACTTGTAAATATCCATTTGTGGCGAGGGAGCTTGCTCCCGCTGGCGGGCAAAGCCCGCCCTGGCGATCAGAAAGATTGCCTATGGGCATGGGCCCGCTGCGCGGTCCAGCGGGAGCAAGCTCCCTCGCCACAGGGAATGTGTTGCATAAGAGTAAGCGCTCATGAATAGCTCAACGACAACCGCCAAAGCCCCCGTCGAGATTGCTCCGCCTCCAGTCCGCAAGATCCGCCTGGCCAACCCCGGCTGGTTCCTGGTCAGCCCGTCGGTCGCCTTGTTACTGCTGTGGATGATCGTGCCGCTGGGCATGACCGTCTATTTCTCGATGATCCGTTACAACCTGCTCTACCCCGGTGAAAACGAATTCGTCGGGCTGGAGAACTTCACTTACTTCCTGACCGATTCGGGCTTCATGCCCGGTGCCACCAATACCTTGCTGCTGGTGGGCAGCGTGCTGCTGATCAGTATCGTGCTCGGCGTATTGATCAGCGCGTTGCTGGAGGCCAGCGAGTTTTTCGGTCGCGGCATCGTGCGGGTGTTGCTGATCTCGCCGTTTTTCATCATGCCCACCGTCGGCGCGCTGATCTGGAAGAACCTGATCTTCCATCCGGTTTCCGGCATCCTCGCCTCGGTATGGAAGCTCTTCGGTGCGCAGCCGGTGGACTGGCTGGCGCATTACCCGTTGCTGTCGATCATCATTATCGTGTCGTGGCAATGGCTGCCCTTCGCGATCCTGATCCTGATGACCGCCATGCAGTCCCTCGACCAGGAACAAAAAGAAGCCGCGCGCCTGGACGGAGCCGGACCGATCGCGATTTTCTGGCACCTGACCCTGCCACACCTGGCGCGTCCTATTGCCGTGGTGCTGATGATCGAGACGATTTTCCTGCTGTCGGTGTTCGCCGAGATCTTCACCACCACCAACGGTGGCCCTGGCTACGCCTCCACCAACCTCGCCTACCTGATCTACAACCAGGCGCTGGTGCAGTTCGACGTCGGCATGGCGTCAGCCGGTGGCCTGATCGCCGTGGTGATCGCCAACATCGCTGCCATCATCCTGGTCCGGATGATCGGCAAAAACCTCACCGACAAGCATTGAGGCCGTCGCCATGACTCTTCAACAATCCCGTCGCCTGCAAAGCCTGCTGCTGGGCACGTTGGCTTGGGCCATCGCGATCCTGATCTTCTTTCCGATCTTCTGGATGGTGCTGACCAGCTTCAAGACTGAAATCGACGCCTTCGCCACGCCGCCGCAGTTCATCTTCGCGCCGACACTGGAGAACTACCTGCACATCAACGAGCGCAGCAACTACTTCAGCTTCGCCTGGAACTCGGTGGTGATTTCCTTCAGCGCCACCGCCCTGTGCCTGCTGATCGCGGTGCCGGCGGCCTACTCCATGGCGTTCTACGAAACCCAGCGCACCAAAGGCACGCTGCTGTGGATGCTCTCCACCAAAATGCTGCCGCCGGTGGGCGTGCTGATGCCGATCTATCTGCTGGCCAAGCAGTTCGGCCTGCTGGACACGCGCCTCGCGCTGATCATCATCTACACGCTGATCAACCTGCCGATCGTGGTCTGGATGATTTACACCTACTTCAAGGACATCCCGCGCGACATCCTCGAAGCCGCGCGCCTGGACGGTGCCACCCTGTGGCAGGAAATGGTCCGCGTGCTGCTGCCGATCGCCAAGGGCGGCCTCGCGTCAACGGTGCTGCTGTCGCTGATCCTGTGCTGGAACGAGGCGTTCTGGTCGCTCAACCTGACCTCATCCAAAGCCGCGCCGCTGACAGCACTGATCGCCTCTTATTCCAGCCCCGAGGGCCTGTTCTGGGCCAAGTTGTCCGCCGTCTCGACCCTGGCCTGCGCGCCGATCCTGATTTTCGGCTGGATCAGCCAGAAACAACTGGTGCGCGGTTTGTCCTTCGGCGCGGTGAAGTAACGCGCCCTACACAGTCATCAGAAGTGGAGGCCCATCATCATGGCCAACCTGAAAATCAAGAATCTGCAAAAAGGCTTCGAAGGCTTTTCCATCATCAAGGGCATCGACCTTGAAGTGAACGACCGCGAATTCGTGGTTTTCGTCGGCCCCTCGGGCTGCGGCAAGTCCACGCTGCTGCGGCTGATCGCCGGCCTGGAAGAAGTCAGCGACGGCACCATCGAGCTGGACGGCCGTGACATCACCGAAGTCAGCCCGGCCAAGCGCGACCTGGCGATGGTGTTCCAGACCTATGCCCTGTACCCGCACATGAGCGTGCGCAAGAACATGTCCTTCGCCCTCGACCTCGCCGGTGTGCCCAAGGCCGAGGTGGAAAAAAAAGTCAACGAAGCGGCGCGCATCCTCGAACTGGGGCCGATGCTGGAGCGCAAGCCCAAGCAGCTGTCCGGCGGCCAGCGCCAGCGCGTGGCGATCGGCCGGGCCATCGTGCGCAACCCGAAAATCTTCCTCTTCGACGAGCCCTTGTCGAACCTCGACGCCGCCCTGCGCGTGCAGATGCGCCTGGAACTGGCGCGCCTGCATAAAGAGTTGCAGGCAACCATGATCTACGTGACCCACGACCAGGTCGAAGCCATGACCCTGGCCGACAAGGTGGTGGTGCTCAACGGCGGGCGCATCGAGCAGGTCGGCTCGCCGCTGGAGCTGTATCACCAGCCGGCCAACCTGTTCGTCGCCGGGTTCCTCGGCACGCCGAAGATGGGTTTTCTCAAGGGCAAGGTCACCGGCCTGGACGGCCAGGGTTGTGAAGTGCTGCTGGACGCCGGCACCCGCATCAGCCTGCCGCGCAGCGGTGCCAACCTGAGCGTCGGCGGCGCGGTAACCCTGGGGATTCGCCCGGAACACCTGAACCTGGCGCAACCGGGTGATTGCACGCTGCGGGTCACCGCCGATGTCAGCGAACGCCTGGGCAGCGACACCTTCTGCCATGTCGTCACCGCCTCCGGCGAAGCCCTGACCATGCGCGTGCGGGGTGACCTGGCGAGCCGTTTCGGCGAGCAACTGGAGCTGCACCTGGACGCCGAACATTGCCACTTATTCGATGCCGAAGGCGTTGCGGTTTCCCGCGCGCTGCGCGCTGCCGCCTGATTGCCGAGATTTGCGATGAAACTCAACCGACAGAACCTGCACAACCTCAACGCCGAGGTCGCCCTGCCCGCTTACAACATGGGCGACCGCCGCCAGGGCATCGCCCACATCGGCGTCGGCGGTTTCCACCGTGCGCACCAGGCGTATTACACCGATGCGTTGATGAACACCGGCGAAGGCCTCGACTGGGCGATCTGCGGCGTCGGCCTGCGGGCGGAAGATCGCCGGGCCCGGGATGATCTGGCTGGCCAGGACCACCTGTTCACCCTGTATGAACTGGGCGATACCGACGACACCGAAGTCCGGGTCATCGGCGCGATCGCCGACATGCTGTTGGCCGAGGATGGCGCCCAGGCGTTGATCGACAAACTGGCCGACCCGCAGATCCGCATCGTCTCGCTGACGATCACCGAGGGTGGTTATTGCATTGACGACAGCAACGGCGAATTCATGGCCCATCTGCCGCAGATCCAGCACGACCTGGCCCATCCGGACGAACCGCACACCGTGTTCGGCTTCCTCTGCGCCGCGCTGGCCAAACGCCGGGCTACAGGGACGCCGGCGTTCACCCTGATGTCCTGCGATAACCTGCCCCACAACGGCGCCGTCACGCGCAAGGCAATGCTGGCGTTTGCCACGTTGCGAGACCCCGGACTGAAACAATGGATCGAGCAGAACGTGAGCTTCCCCAACGCCATGGTCGATCGCATCACCCCGATGACCAGCAGCGCCCACCGCTTGCAGCTGCACGACGAGCATGGCATCGACGACGCTTGGCCAGTGGTGTGCGAACCCTTTGTGCAATGGGTGCTGGAGGACAAGTTCGTCAATGGTCGCCCGGCCTGGGAGAAGGTCGGTGTGCAGTTCACCGATGACGTTTCGCCCTATGAAGAGATGAAGATCAAGCTGCTCAATGGCAGTCATCTCGCGTTGACGTACCTGGGTTTCCTCAAGGGGTATCGTTTCGTCCACGAAACCATGAACGACCCGTTGTTCGTGCGTTACATCCGCGCCTACATGGACCTGGACGTGACGCCACAACTGGCCCCCGTGCCGGGCATCGACCTGACGGAATACAAGGACACCCTGGTGGAGCGCTTCTCCAACCAGGCCATCGCCGACCAGTTGGAACGGGTGTGTTCGGATGGCTCGTCGAAATTTCCCAAATTCACCGTGCCGACCATCAACCGCCTGATCGCCGACGGCGGCCAGACCCGCCGCGCGGCGCTGGTGGTGGCGGCCTGGGCTGTTTACCTCAAAGGGGTAGATGAAAATGGCACGACCTATACGATCCCCGATCCACGCGCGGCGTTCTGCCAGGCGCTGGTGGCCGACGACGCGCTGGTGACCCAGAGAATGCTTGCAGTGGAAGAAATTTTTGGCACGGCCATCCCCCGTTCGCCCGAGTTCGTGGCAGCATTCGAATGGTGCTGCAACAGCTTGCGCGAGCAAGGGGTGACCAAGACGCTGGAGCGAGTGCTGGCTGATCAAGGCTAGATGCAACCCGCATTCGTGGCGAGGGAGCTTGCTCCCGCTGGGTTGCGAAGCGACCCCCTGGGTTTGTCAGATTCACCGCGTTGCCTGGGTGGGGCTGCTGCGCAGCCCAGCGAGAGCAAGCTCCCTCGCCACAGGTAAGCCGTTAACCGCAGGTATTGTATCGACTGTTCTTTTGACCCGAGGATTTCCATGGCAAACCAACAACTGTTCCTGGGCATCGACTGCGGCACCCAAGGCACCAAGGCGCTGATCCTCGATTCGATCAGCGGCCAGGTACTCGGCCAGGGCGCCGCCGCCCACGACATGATCAGCGGTGCCAACGGCCGCCGGGAACAAGACACCCGGCAATGGCTCGACGCGTTCACCCAGGCCACTCGGCAAGCGCTGGCGGATGCAAAGGTCGATGGCCAGTCGATTCTCGGCATCGGCGTCTCCGGCCAGCAGCACGGCCTGGTATTGCTCGATGAGCAGGGCCAGGTACTGCGCCCGGCAAAACTGTGGTGCGATACCGAGACGACCGCGGAAAACGATCGTCTCCTGGCGCATCTCGGCGGTGAAGAAGGCAGCCTGGAACGCCTCGGCGTGGTGATTGCGCCGGGCTACACGGTGTCCAAACTGCTCTGGACCCGGGAACAGCACCCGCAGGTATTCGAGCGAACCGCCAGCATCCTGCTGCCCCACGACTTCCTCAACTACTGGCTTACCGGGCGCCATTGCAGCGAGTATGGCGATGCCTCGGGCACCGGCTACTTCAACGTCCGTACCCGCCAATGGGATCGCGCGCTGCTGCGCCATATCGACCCCAGCGGCCGGCTGGAATCGGCCTTGCCCGAGCTGATCGAGGCCCATCAGCCAGTCGGCAGGATCCTGCCCGAGATCGCCGCACACCTGGGCCTCAACCCCGACGCGGTGGTCGCCAGTGGCGGCGGCGACAACATGATGGGCGCCATCGGCACCGGCAACATCCAGCCCGGCGTGATCACCATGAGCCTCGGTTCCTCCGGCACGGTGTATGCGTATGCCGCCGAGCCCGTGGTCAGCCCGCAAGCATCCGTGGCGACGTTCTGTTCGTCGAGCGGCGGCTGGCTGCCGTTGATCTGCACCATGAACCTGACCAACGCCACCGGAGCGCTGCGCGAGCTGCTGGAACTGGACATCGATACGTTCAATACCCTGATAACCCAGGCACCGATCGGTGCCGAGGGCGTGTGCATGTTGCCGTTCCTCAATGGCGAACGCGTCCCCGCCCTGCCCCATGCCACCGGCAGCCTGCTGGGCCTGACGACCACCAACCTGACCCGGGCCAACCTCTGCCGCGCGGTGGTCGAAGGCACGACCTTCGGCCTGCGCTATGGCCTCGACCTGCTCCGTGCCAACGGGCTCAAGGCCCAGAGCATTCGCCTGATCGGCGGCGGTTCGAAGAGCCCGGTCTGGCGACAGATCGTCGCCGACATCATGGACACTACCGTCATTTGCACCGAACAGAGCGAAGCCGCTGCCCTGGGCGGGGCGATCCAGGCGGCGTGGTGTCATGGCGCCGGGCAAACATCCCTGGCCGACCTGTGCGAGCGCTGCGTCAAACTCGACCCGGCCAGCGAAACCCGGCCCGTCGCCGCACACGTAGCGGCGTCACAACAAGCCTACGAACGTTACCGGCAACACGTCGCAACCCTTTGAGAGCAGGCAATTATGTATCTGGTATGTGGTGAAGCGCTGTTTGATTTCTTCAGCGCAAACGAAGCGCAGACTCCGGCTTCGCAAGTTAACTTCAAGGCGCTCGCCGGTGGCTCACCGTTCAACGTGGCGGTGGGTTTGCGTCGACTGGGGATCGAGTCGGCGCTGTTCACCGGGCTGTCCACCGACTATCTGGGCCGGCGCTTGAAACAGGTGCTGGTGGACGAAGGCGTCAGCATTCAATTTGCCCAGGACTTCGAGGCCCCTACCACCCTGGCCATGGTCGCTGTCGGCGCCAACGGCTCGCCCCACTACAGCTTCCGTGGCGAAGGCTGCGCAGACCGGCAACTGCGCGTGGAGCATTTGCCGACGCTGGGCCCGCAAGTGCGCGGCCTGCATGTGGGTTCGTTCTCATTGGTGGTGCAACCAGTGGGCGATACGCTGCTGGCACTGGTACAACGCGAAAGCGGCCGACGCCTCATCAGCCTCGACCCTAACGTGCGGCTCAATCCGCAGCCAGACATCGAGTTGTGGCGTTCACGGATCGCGACGCTGGTGGAATACGCCGACCTGATCAAGGTCAGCGATGAGGACCTGAGCCTGCTCTACCCTGACCGGGACCCACATGAAGTGATTGGGGGCTGGCTGGAGCACCGCTGTCAGTTGGCCTTCCTCACCCGTGGCGGCCAGGGCGCAACGGTGTTCAGCCGTCAGCATGGCGTATGGTCGCTTCCCGCCTGCCCGGTCCAGATTGCCGATACGGTGGGCGCGGGCGACACGTTCCAGGCTGCGCTGATCGCTTGGCTGACCGAGCAGCAGTTGGATGATGTGCAGGGTTTGCATTCGCTGAGCGCGGAGCAGATCGGGGAGATGCTGCATTTCGCCATGCGCGCCGCGGCACTGACGTGCGGCAAAGTCGGGCCAGACCTGCCCTATCGGCAGCAATTGGTCTAGGAAAAATCGAAAGCTGGACGCCGGGTTCGAACAATATCGGACCCGGTCGTCAGGTTTGCAAAGGTCGGGCGGTGCTTAACGCCCGCTCATCCGGTGTTGCTGGTGGAAATAGTTCCCGTGGCCGTGACCCTGGCCACGGTCGAGTTCGGTACGCAGTTCCGCAATCAGATCGTTAATGGCGCGGCAGCCGGTGAGCTTGGTGGCGTCAATATCGCTCTTGACCAACGCCACGCGGTCGGTCTGGTGGTCGTCGTAGATTTTAACGGTCATGGACAGATCAGGTGACAAGGTGCATTGCGAGCGTTTGGGCAGCAGGCTGCTTTCAATGATGTTTCGCATTTCGAGGGCAGATAAAAACATGGCAACTCTCTCCTTTTGAGGCAGCCAATTCATGTTCACGACGGCGGTATTTTCGTCCGATTCTTCCCTGCGGACAGGACTTCGAATGCCGTGCCGTTCGTTCATTTTGGCGTTTTCTGGTGTTGGAGCCCGTCATCGGACTCGGGTATCAACTCGCAAAAAATATGCCCGTAAATCAGTACAGCGACACTGTTACAAATCAATTACTTAGCAGTCAGGTCCAACGCAACGGCCATGCAAAATGCAAGGAAACGGTGTTTTATCCATGCAAACTGCATCGCGCCGCTCAACTTGCCAGGCTGGAGATTAGCCACTATTTCGACTTCACGGGCGGGCACCCGTCGGCTACTTCAAAAAATATGGTGCGCGGGAGCACCTCAAGACGCAGCCATTGCCGCGCGCTCTGCCACGTGGCCCAAGCTGTCGAAGTTGATGTTTGCGCCAGAGTTGATCGCCACCAGTGTCTGGCCCTGCGCTCCGCTGTCCGTCACGTAGCGCTTGATCCCCGCCACCGCCAGGGCGCCGGATGGCTCGGTGATCGAGCGGGTGTCGTCATAGATATCCCGGATCGCGCCGCAGAGCTGGTCGTTGCTGACGGTGATCACTTCATCGACGCAGAAACGACAGATATCGAAGCCATGGGCGCCGATCTGCGCGACAGCCACGCCGTCGGCGAACGTGCCGACGCTCGCTAGCGTCACCCGCTCCCCTGCTGCCAGTGCGGCCTGGAGGCATGCGGAGTGTTCCGACTCGACGCCAATGATGCGCACCTCCGGACGCAGGTATTTGACGTAAGCCGCCACCCCGGCAATCAAGCCGCCACCGCCGACCGGAACAAAGATGGCATCCAGCTGACCTGGATGCTGGCGCAGGATCTCCATCGCGACGGTTCCCTGCCCGGCGATGACTTGCGGGTCATCGAACGGCGAGACGAATTCCCGCCCGGTCTGCCGAGCCAGGTCCAGGGCGAATTCCAGGGCGAATGGAAAACTCTCACCGTGCAGCAACGCTTCGGCCCCGCGACTGCGCACGCCCAGTACTTTCAGTTGTGGCGTCGTGCGCGGCATGACAATGCACGCCGATATACCCAACGCTTGAGCCGTCAGCGCCACGCCTTGGGCGTGGTTGCCCGCCGATGCGGTGATCACGCCACGGCTGCGTTGCTCGGGGGTCAGTTGCACGAGCTTGTTATAAGCGCCGCGGATCTTGAACGAGAACGTCGGTTGCAGGTCCTCGCGCTTGAGCAGAATCCGATTGCCCAAGGCCTGGGACAGCGCCGCAGCCGCTTGCAGCGGCGTGGGCACCGCCAGTTCGTACACCGCAGCGGCAAGGATCTTCTTGACGTAGTGCTCCAGTAGCGTCTGCTCGGGGCTGGTTGGGGTCATGGCGGTCTCCTGGTCGGGTAAAGCCCTGGAGACAGAAAGAAAAAACCCGCCTCTAGGGCGGGTTGGGTGCAGTCGTCAGCTAGCCCGCCAGATAAGGAATGGCGGTAATAATGCTTGGCTGGCTGCGCAGTACGGTGGAAGTCATGGTTGGAAACTAGCCGCGAGGGAACGGGAAGTCAACGGAAATCCCCGGCCTCCGTGATCCTCGGACGCTTTTGATGCTGTGGCGAGGGAGCTTGCTCCCGCTGGGTTGCGAAGCAACCCCAAGATCGGACACTCGGTGTGTCAGGCTCATCGCGTTGCCTGCATGGGGCTGCCACGCAGCCCAGCGGGAGCAAGCTCCCTCGCCACAAAAAGCTTCATGACATGCTTATTGCTTCAGCCCGACCTTGTACAGCGCACCGTCATCGTCGTCTGTCAGCACATAGAGGAAACCATCCGGCCCCTGGCGAACGTCGCGGATCCGCTCCTTGAGCTCGCCGAGCAAACGTTCTTCATGGACAACCTTGTCGCCGTCGAACTCCAGGCGAATCAGGTCCCTGGAAACCAGCGCCCCGACAAACGCGTTGCGTTGCCAGGCCTTGAACCGGTCATTGTCGTAGAACGCCATGCCGCTGAGCCCTGGCGATACCTGCCAGACGTGATGGGGGCCGACCGTACCCTTCGCGGTCTTGCCTTGGGCCTCGGGAATCGGCGCGCCGGAATAGTTGTCGCCGTGAGTCGCCAACGGCCAGCCATAGTTCTTGCCGCGCTCGATGATGTTCAGCTCGTCACCGCCCTTGGGGCCATGCTCATTCTCCCAGAGCGTGCCATTCCAGGGATTGAGCGCGGCGCCTTGGGGATTGCGCAAGCCGTAGGACCAGATCTCGGGACGGACGTTTTTCTGTCCCACGAAAGGGTTGTCGTCCGGCACCTTGCCGTCGGGATAGATCCGCACGATCTTGCCTTGCAGCTTGTCCAGGTCCTGTGCGGTCGGACGGTCGTTGTTTTCGCCCAGGGTGATGAACAGATAGCCGTCCCGGTCGAATACCAGGCGCGAACCGAAATGGTTGCCCGTCGAGAGTTTGGGTTGCTGGCGGAAAATTACATCGAAGTTGTCCAGGCGCGTCATGTCGCTGGACAACTGCCCACGGCCCACCGCCGTGCCGGCCTTGCCATCCTCGCCCGCCTCGCCCGCCTCGCCCGCCTCGGCATACGACAGGTAGACGGTGCGATCCTGTTTGAAGTCCGGAGACAGCACAACATCCAGCAAACCACCCTGCCCCTTGGCCCAGACCTCGGGAACCCCGCTCAACGGTGCAGACAATTTCCCGTCGGCCTTCACCCATCGCAGGTTACCGGGACGCTCCGTGACCAGCATGCCCTGCTGCTCCGGCAGGAACGCCACGGACCAGGGCCGCTCCAGCCCCCGGGTGACCGTGGTGACTTCGACGGTGCCATCCTCGGCCTTGAATTGCTGGACTGGCGCGGCAGAGGCCGGCGCTGAAAGGGCCAGGACAGCGCTGGCGCAAAGTGTTGCCAGGAATGTTTTACGCAACATGCACACTTCCTTCTGTGGTGGTGTTGATCGGCACGGTGTCTCAACGATTGCCGTTATTGGTGTGCCGGGGAGGCGTCGGCGCCTCGATGGTGGGGCGTGGCGACCCCGATGGCGGCCCGGAACGCGGGTAGCCGTTGCCGATGCCGCCATTCTCCAGGGTCGGCGGTCGGGGAACCGGAACCGTCGGGTTGTTCCGTAGGCCTGGCACGTTGGGCTGGGTGCCCTGCATGCTGTTCGGGTTGGCCCGGCGAATCGGACTGTTG
Organism: Pseudomonas sp. R1-15; assembly: GCF_051132085.1. Classification (NCBI taxonomy): domain Bacteria; kingdom Pseudomonadati; phylum Pseudomonadota; class Gammaproteobacteria; order Pseudomonadales; family Pseudomonadaceae; genus Pseudomonas; species Pseudomonas sp. R1-15. The sequence continues at coordinate 3,343,890 of NZ_CP071660.1, forward strand.
TAGGGATTGTTGTTGCCCGGCAGGCTCTGCGCCACGAGTACTGGATCGGCGCCGGGCGTAGCCGCCTGGGCAGTGGCTGCCGTCAGCAGCACCAAGATGGCGAGTATCAGCCTGTTCATCGAGACCTTCCTGATTTCATGGGTACGGCACCCGCATTTCGAAAACACGCTACGCCGCAGGTTCGCCGTTGTTAAGCAAAATATCCTCACGAAGATGTAACCAGGCGTCTCCAACTCAGCGCCCCTGGAGGACCCCAACCGCAGCCAGCCGGCGCCCAATGGAAACTTTTCCAGAGACCCAAGGGTCACCAGAGAGACTATTCACCGGCAAGGAAAACTCCACCATGGCACGGGCTATCTGGAAAGGCGCAATCAGTTTCGGGCTGGTCCACATTCCCGTGGCCCTGGTGTCAGCCACCGCGTCCCAGGGCGTGGATTTCGACTGGCTGGACAAACGCAGCATGGACCCGGTGGGCTACAAGCGGGTCAACAAGGTTACCGGCAAGGAGGTGACCAAGGACGACATCGTCAAAGGCGTGGAATACCAGAAAGGCCAATACGTGCTGATCAGCGAAGAGGAGATTCGCGCCGCCCACCCCAAGTCCACCCAGACCATCGACATCTTTTCCTTCGTCGACAGCGAGAAGATCCCCCTGCAGAACATCGAAAAGCCGTATTTCCTCGCACCTGACAAACGTGGTGGCAAGGTCTACGCCCTGCTGCGCGAAACCCTGCTCAAGACCAACAAAGTCGCGCTGGCGAATGTGGTGATGCATACCCGCCAGCACCTGGCCGCGCTGATGCCCTTGGAATCGGCCTTGGTGCTGGTGCTGCTGCGCTGGCCCGCCGAAGTCCGCGAACTCGACGTCCTGGAACTGGGCGACGAAGTCACCAACCCGACGCTGGCGAAGGGCGAACTGGACATGGCCAAACGGCTGGTGGAAGACATGAGTGGCGACTGGGAACCCCAGGAATACCGTGACAGTTTCCAGGAAAAGATCATGGAACTGGTGGAGAAAAAAGCCACCGAAGGCCGGCTCGAAGCGGTGGAAACCGACCCCGGCGAAGAACAGCGCAAAACCGCCGACGTTATCGACCTCACCGAGCTGCTCAAGCGCAGCCTCGGCGGCAAGGGCAAGACGGCGGAAAAGCCTGCCGAAAAGCCTGCGGCAAAATCGACCAAGACGCGCAAATCCGCTCCTGCTAAAAAAGCCACCAAGGCCTCCCGGGGCTAACCCCCGGGCGCCTGTAATACAAGGGAATCTGTCATGGCCAAGGCCGAGAGTGAATATGCCCGCCTGTCCGCCGTGGAGGCGGATGAACCAACGACTCGTAGCCGCACTCGCCGGAATGCGCAGACCGACACGGGGCGAATCCCCGAACGTCTGTCGCCGCAATTGGCGACACCGGTGGAGCAACCGCCGGCCGGTGAGTGGCGCTATGAAGTGCAGTTTCATGGCTACCGGTTGATGGCGCGCATCCAGAACGGCGAGGTCCGGCTGTTCAATCGCCACCATGCGGACTGGACCGATCGCCTCACGCTGCACGCCGACGCCCTGGCCCAGTTGAATCTGGGCGACAGCTGGCTCGACGGCGAACTGGTGCTGCTCGATGAAACCGGGCACTCCGACTTCCCTGCCCTGCGCCAGGCCTTCGAGATCGGCCGCAGCGTCGACATGCTGTATTTCCTTTTCGACGCACCGTTTCTCAATGGCGTCGACCTGCGCGACAAACCGGTTGAAGAACGCCGCGCCGCCTTGAAAAATGCGCTCAAGAGCAACGCCAGCAAGCGCCTGCGGTTCTCCGAGGCGTTTTCCGCCAGCCAGCATGACATCTTCGAAAGCGCCAGCGCCCTGTCACTGGACAGCGTGGTTGGCAAGCGTCTGGGCAGCCCTTATGCCTCGGGACGGAACGCCGATTGGGTCAAACTCAAATGTCGGCTGCGCCAATGCTTCGTCATCGTCGGGTTCACCCGCCCGCAAGGCACGCGCAACGGCTTCGGCGCACTGTTGCTGGCGGTCAACGGGCCGTCGGGGCTGGTCTATGCCGGCCGGGTCGGCACGGGCTTCAGCCAATCCCAACTCAAACAACTGCATGAACAGCTATGTGCCTTGGAACGTGAAACGTCGCCACTCGACCAGCCGCTCAAAGGCGCACCGGCGCGCGGCGTGCATTGGGTCGAGCCGACGCAGGTCTGCGAAATCGAATTTGCCGAATGGACCCGCGACGGGCTGGTGCGTCAGGCGGTGTTCCTCGATCTGCCCGGCGACCGGCAGGTCAGTCGGGTGACGCGTGAACAACCCATGCCCATCAAAGCCACGCCCGCCAAGCCCAAACGCCGCGGCAAGGCCGACACCGCGAAAGTCGACGGCGTGGTCATCACCCACCCGGACCGCGTCGTCGACAGCGTCAGCGGTGTGCAGAAAGCCGAACTGGCCCAGTATTACCTGGACATCGCCCCCTGGATCCTGCCGCATCTCAAGTTGCGGCCGGTCTCCCTTGTACGGGCGCCGGAAGGGATTGGCGAGGAGCTGTTTTTTCAGAAGCACGCCGATCGCCTGGAAATCCCCCATATCAGGCAACTCGATCCGGCGCTGGACCCGGGCCATGCGGCTTTGATGGAAATCGACAGCATCCATGCCCTGGTCGGCGCGGCGCAGATGGGCGCGGTGGAACTGCACACCTGGACGGCGACCCATGACCGGATCGAGACGCCCGATCTGTTTGTGCTGGACCTGGACCCGGATCCGTCGTTGCCCTGGAACGCCATGCTCGACGCGACGCGCATGACCCTGTCAGTACTCGACGAACTGGGTTTGCAGGGGTTTCTCAAGACCAGCGGCGGCAAAGGCATGCACGTCATCGTGCCGCTGGCGCGAAGCGAGGGGTGGGACGTCACCAAGGCCTTTGCCAAGGCCATATCGCAGTTCCTGACCCGGCAGATGCCGCAACGGATCACCGCGACCATGGGCCCGAAAAACCGCGTGGGCAAGGTCTTTATTGACTACCTGCGCAACGCCCGTGGTGCCAGTACCGTCGCCGCTTATTCGGTGCGTGCCCGGCCGGGCCTGCCGGTTTCGATACCGATCGCCCGGGACGAACTCGCCGGCCTGCGCAACGCGCAGCAATGGGATATCCATACCGCGCTGGAACGGGCCAAGGGCCTGGGCGCCGATCCGTGGGAAGGCTACAACCATCGCCAACGGATCACGGCGAAGATGTGGGAACAGTTGGAGGCTGAAAAACCGGGCGGCTGAACCATTCAGATCCAGATGAAGATCGCCAACAGGCCGCCAAAGAACGCCCATTTCTGCAGATAATACAGCTTGCGATTGCGCTTTTTCAGCGCTTTGCCTTGCAGGCGGATCTTGTACAGCCGGGAAAACGCCCGGTTCAGGCCACCGGTCCGGTCCCCGGCGTCATTCGGCGCGCCAGCAGCGGCCATCACGGTACGGCTGAACCAGCGATTGAAGGCGGTGGCCCAACGAAATCTCATCGGCCGCTCCACGTCGCAGAACAGGATGATGCGGTTCTGCGCCGTGGTGTTCTCGGCGTAGTGGATGAATGTTTCGTCGAACACCACCGCCTCGCCGTCGCGCCAGTGATAGGCCTCGCCGTCGACATCGATGTAGCAGCCGGCGTCGTTGGGTGTCTGCAGCCCCAGGTGGTAGCGATAAGACCCGGCATACGGATCGCGATGACGCACCAGCTTCGAACCCGGCGGCAGCTCGGCGAACATCGCGGCCTTGATCGAGCCGATGCTCTGCACCAGTTCGGTGGTGCGCGGGCACAGCTTCATCGCCGAGGGATGGCTGTTGCCATACCACTTCAGGTAGAAGCGCTTCCAGCCAGTCTTGAAAAACGAGTTGAAGCCCACGTCGTCATATTGATCGGAGCGCTTGATCTCCCCCGCTTGCAGCAGGCTCTGGCCTTCAGCGCGGATCTCTTCCCAATGGACCTGCAAGGGGCTCAGGTCGGGAAACTGGGCCGGGCTCAGGAAAGGCCTGTTGGGCAGTTTCGAACACAGGTAGAGCAGGCAATTGATCGGCGCAAGGAAGGATGAGTGATCGCTCAACTGGCGCCCGAGTTTATGCCGCACGCGCCCGCGCAGGTGCACATAGCCAATGGAAAGTACGTAGATTGCGACAATAATGAGCTTCACGGATTTGGTCAGGGTCCAGAAGTGAACAGGCTGCTTCTCCGGGGCCAGCCAAGCGGCAAGGGAGATGGCGTAGAGTGAGATGGCATTTTAGCCACAGTTGCCGATTTAAAGTTATCCCTGCGTTGTGAAAAACTGTCTTGCCTGGGTTACACCCTATCGTTAACGCGGCCAGATCAGTACAATCGCCGCCAACTATCAAGCGCCCCCTCTGGCTGACACCGGCAATCCCGGCTTCGGCGCATATCCACTCGGGCCAGGCGCTCCGTATGCAGCTGTCCTCTATATGCCGGATGGACCCTTGCGCCAGTGATCGCCAAGCCGCTTGCGCGGTCGGGACTTGCGCAAACAGGTACTGAACAGGTACTGCCGCACCCTTAGCTACTCTGAATGTTCCGCAGGATAAACCTTTGATCTCTACAGCTAACATCACGATGCAGTTCGGCGCCAAGCCACTGTTCGAAAACGTCTCTGTCAAGTTCGGCGCGGGTAACCGCTACGGCCTGATCGGCGCCAACGGTTGCGGCAAGTCGACCTTCATGAAAATCCTCGGCGGCGACCTCGAGCCGTCCGGCGGCCAGGTGATGCTCGAGCCGAACGTGCGCCTGGGTAAACTTCGCCAGGATCAGTTCGCCTACGAAGAATTCACCGTGATCGACACCGTGATCATGGGTCACGAAGAGCTGTGGAAGGTCAAGGCCGAGCGCGACCGCATCTATTCGCTGCCGGAAATGACCGAAGAAGACGGCATGGCCGTGGCTGAGCTGGAAACCGAATTTGCCGAGATGGACGGCTACACCGCCGAATCTCGCGCCGGTGAACTGCTGTTGGGCCTGGGGATTGGCATCGAGCAGCATTTCGGTCCGATGAGCGAAGTGTCGCCAGGCTGGAAACTGCGTGTGCTGCTGGCCCAGGCGCTGTTCTCCGACCCGGAAGTGCTGCTGCTCGACGAGCCGACCAACCACCTGGATATCAACACCATCCGCTGGCTGGAAAACGTACTGACCCAGCGTTCGAGCCTGATGATCATCATCTCCCACGACCGTCACTTCCTGAACAGTGTCTGCACCCACATGGCGGACCTGGACTACGGCGAGCTGCGCCTGTTCCCGGGCAACTACGACGAGTACATGACCGTGGCGACCCAGTCCCGCGAGCAACTGCTGTCGGACAACGCCAAGAAGAAAGCACAGATTTCCGAACTGCAGTCGTTCGTCAGCCGTTTCTCGGCCAACGCCTCGAAAGCCAAGCAGGCCACCTCCCGCGCCAAGCAGATCGACAAGATCCAGCTGGCCGAGGTCAAGCCATCGAGCCGCGTCAGTCCGTTCATCCGTTTCGAGCAGACCAAGAAGCTGCACCGCCAGGCGGTCATCGTCGAACGCATGGCCAAGGGCTTCGACGGCAAGCCGCTGTTCAAGGATTTCAGCTTCACCGTCGAAGCCGGTGAGCGCGTGGCGATCATTGGCCCGAACGGCATCGGCAAGACCACCTTGCTGCGCACCCTGGTCAATGAACTGGAACCGGATGCCGGTACCGTGAAATGGACCGACGCCGCGGAACTGGGCTACTACGCCCAGGACCACGCCCATGACTTCGAGGATGACGTCAACCTGTTCGACTGGATGGGCCAGTGGACCCAGGGTGGCGAGCAGCTGGTTCGTGGCACCTTGGGCCGCATGCTGTTTTCCAACGACGAGATCCTCAAGTCGGTCAAGGTCATCTCCGGTGGTGAACAAGGCCGCATGCTGTTCGGCAAGCTGATCCTGCAAAAGCCGAACGTGCTGGTGATGGACGAACCGACCAACCACCTGGACATGGAATCCATCGAAGCGCTGAACCTGGCGCTGGAAAACTATCCGGGCACGTTGATCTTCGTCAGCCACGACCGTGAGTTCGTGTCGTCCCTGGCAACCCGCATCATCGAGCTCAGCGCCGACGGCGTGGTCGACTTCAGCGGCACCTATGACGACTACCTGCGCAGCCAGGGCGTGTTGTTCTAAAACAACTGCAAGCTTCAAGCTGAAAGCTGCAAGTAAAAGCCCTGTCCATGTGATGGGGCTTTTTCATTCCTACAGCAAACACAACACCCTGTGGGAGCGAGCCTGCTCGCGAAGAGGCCATCGCTGTCGGCATCTGATTGCCTGACACACCGCCTTCGCGAGCAGGCTCGCTCCCACAATGGCCCTGTCCCCATATCAAAGTGGGTGACCTAGCTGACTATGAAGCTATCATTGATGGCGAACCGTTAGCCTGCTTCCTTTTCTCCCCCGCACGCGCCATGATGAAGCACTCTTACCGCTGCCCGCGAACGAGCCGCCATGCCAACGCCCCAGCCCGTTTCCAGTTCCCTGTCGATCACCTTGCAGATCGTCTCCATCGTTTTTTATACCTTCATCGCCTTCCTCTGCATCGGCCTGCCGATTGCCGTGTTGCCTGGGTATGTCCATGAGCAACTGGGCTTCAGCGCGGTGGTGGCCGGGCTGACCATTGGCTCGCAGTATCTGGCGACCTTGCTCAGCCGGCCCATGGCCGGGCGACTGTCGGACAATGTCGGCACCAAGCGGGCGATCGTCTACGGCCTGGTGGGCATCCTGCTCAGTGGCGTGCTAACGCTGTTGTCGACGCTGCTGCAAAGCTTTCCGTTGCCCAGCCTGGTGATCCTGATTGCCGGGCGTTTGCTGCTCGGGGTCGCCCAAGGCCTGATCGGCGTCGGTACCATCAGCTGGTGCATGGGACAGGTCGGCGTGGAGCACACCGCCCGTTCGATCTCCTGGAACGGCATCGCTTCCTATGGTGCCATCGCCATCGGCGCACCGCTGGGGGTGGTCATGGTCGGCGGCCTGGGCTTCGCCAGCCTGGGCATCGCCTTGTCGTTATTGGCCGGCGGCGCATTGCTGCTGATTCGCAACAAACCCTCGGTGCCGGTCGTTCGCGGCGAGCGCCTGCCCTTCTGGGCCGTGTTCGGACGCATTGCACCGTTCGGGACGAGCCTGTGCCTGGCCTCGATCGGCTATGGCACCCTGACTACCTTCATCACCCTGTTCTACCTCAGCCGAGGCTGGACCGGCGCCGCCTGGTGCCTGACCGTTTTCGGCATCTGCTTCATCCTGTCACGGTTGCTGTTCATCTCCAGCATCGCCCGTTTCGGTGGCTTCAGTTCGGCCATTGTCTGCATGAGCATCGAGACCCTGGGCCTGGTGCTGCTGTGGCTGGCGCCCTCCACCGCATTCGCCTTGGTCGGCGCGGGGCTGGCGGGCTTCGGGTTGTCGCTGGTGTACCCGGCGCTGGGCGTGGAGGCCATCAAGCAGGTGCCCAACAGCAGCCGCGGCGCCGGCTTGAGTGCCTATGCGGTGTTCTTTGACCTGGCACTGGCGATTGCCGGACCGTTGATGGGCGCGGTGGCATTGAACCTTGGCTATTCGTCGATCTTTTTCTTCGCCGCCTTGCTGTCGATCATCGGCCTGGGCCTGACGCTCGTGTTGCGTCGGCGAGCCGAAAGCCCGCATCACTGATCGGCGGTCCGCAGGCCCGCACGGGTCGGCTTTCCCAGTGCCTGGCTGAAGAAGCGACTGGCTTCGGTGATCATGGTGCGGTGGATGTCCTTGCGATCAACGCCGTCGGCATCGGTGCACAGCGCCGGCATCGCCGCGATCTGCTCGTCCGTACAGGGCGCCATGAAAACAAAGTGCCCGGCCCCGGCCAACGTCTTGAAATCCGGCGCGGTAGGCAGCTTGCGCGCCAGGGCCGCGGCGTTCTTGTCGAAAGCCACCAGTTTGTCGCCGTCGCCGCTATAGAGCAGCACCGGCACATGGACATCGGCCAACGTGTGCCGACCGAACTTCAAACTCAACGGCGCCATCAGCAACAGCGCGCGGACCCTGGGATCGGCCACCGGATACAGGTCATCGCGGTCGGCAATCAGCTCACCCTGGGTATTGCAGGCGTCACGGTCATCCGGTCGCTCCTGGCAATAACGGCGCAGGCGATTGAGGTCCGGCGTGGCGCCAGACAGGATGAGCGCGGTTTCGCCACCGGCCGAATAGCCGATCACGCCGACCTGCCCGGCGTTGACGAAGGGCGCCAGCATCGGGTCGTTCAGCGTCGCGGTGATGGCTTCGGAGATCTGGATCGGCCGCCCGTACAAGTTACTCAGCGTACCGAGCCGGCTGTGATCCTGGGCGTTATCGCCGGGATGAATCACCGCCACCACGACGAAGCCCTTGCGGGCCAGCGACGTGGCCAGATCATGCAGGGCCAGCGGCGTGCCGGTATTGCCATGGGACAGCATCAGCAGCGGAAACCGCCCGATGGCGATCTGTGCATCCGCCGCCGCATCGATCTGATAGCCGCCCAATAGACTGGATTGCTCCTTCGCGGTGGAGGGGTAAAACGCGATGGCATGCATCGGCTGGTGGTCCAGCGGATCAGGAAAATCCAGCTCATGAAAGCCCGCGCTCCAATGCGGATGTGGCGCCGGCGCGGCCTGCACCGAACCGAGACCGCTCACCCAGCAAAACAGCAGCAGCGCACCAAGACGCATCATCGAATAGTCCACCTTCACCCACCCACCAGGAGCCACGTCGCTCGCCGCTCCGGCCATGCACGACCTGCGCCATGTTTCCCAGCGCCAAATGCAGGAAAACCCTGCACCCCAGCCATCCGATGACGACGAGAATACAGGGTTTTCCGGAGGTTGCCCGTAGAGCTTGATGCCTCGATGCAAGCCTTACGCAGCGGCGAACTGCTGGCTGATCTGCAGCTTGGCCTCGCTGATGGCCTTGGTGCGCATGTCGTCACCGTAAGCCAGGCCTTCGGCGCGAACAAATTCGATGTCGGTGATGCCGAGGAAACCGAACATCAACCTCAGGTATTGTTCATGCCCCACGCTGCTCGGTTGACCGGCGTGCAGGCCGCCCGAGGTGGAAACGATGACCAGCTTCTTGTCGCCACACAGGCCTTCCGGGCCGGCTTCGGTGTAGCGGAAGGTCTGGCCGGCCACGGCGATACGGTCGATCCAGGCTTTGAGTTGGGTCGGGATGCTGAAGTTGTACATCGGTGCTGCGATCACCACCGCGTCGGCGGCGAGGAACTCGGCCAGGGTCGACGCGCTGAGGTCAGCTTCGTGCTGTTGAGCGGCATCGCGCAATTCGGCGCTGGTGCCGGCAGCGACCAGGGTCTGCGCGGAAAAGTGGCTGATGGCGTCAGCGGCCAGGTCACGATAGGTGACGTTGATAGCTGGCTCGGCGGCTTTCCAGGCTTGCACCAGTTCACGGCTCAGTTGGCGCGAAGCGGAGTTGTCGCCGAGGATGCTCGAATCGATGTGCAGCAGTTTCATGTGAATGCTCTCCAAGTGAGGATCGCAACCAGGCGATCAATTGAGAACAATCCTATCGATGAAGCCAATCCGAGATAAGTCTGCAAGAATGTGATGGTTCGTTCCACTGACAGGACAATCGATTCGACATGCAAGACCTTAATGACCTGTATTACTTTGCCAAGGTGGTTGAAGCCGGTGGCTTCGCGGCCGCCGGGCGCTTGCTGGGCATCCCCAAGTCACGCTTGTCACGGCGAATCGCCGAGCTCGAAGAGCGCCTTGACGCCCGACTGCTGCAACGCACCACCCGCCAGTTGAAGCTGACCGCCGTGGGTGAACGTTACCTGCGTCATTGCCAGGCCATGTTGCTGGAAGCGGAGATGGCCGACGAAGCGGTGGCGAGCATGTCCAGCGAGCCCCGTGGGCGTTTGCGGGTGTCGAGCCCGGTGGGTCTGGCGCACCAGTTCCTGCCGGTGATCATCGAAAGCTTCCTGGCAAAATACCCGCAGGTGCAGTTGGAGATGATCCTGCTCAACCGGCGCGTGGATCTGATCAGCGAGGGCATCGACGTGGCGTTGCGCGTCCGTGACCTGGGCGACGAAGACCCGCTGCTGATGACCCGGCGCTTGCGCCAGGCCCGCCTGACCCTGGTTGCCAGCCCGGTGCTCATTGAAGGAAGGCGGATCGAAACTCCGGACGACCTCAGGCAATTGCCGGTGCTGGGAGCGCTGGAGGCGGACCGTCTGGTGCATGTGCGCCTGCTCAGTACCGCAGGGCAAAGCGTCGAGCTGGCCCTGGAGGCGCGCCTGGGCATCGACGACTTTATCGTGCGCCGCGCCTGCACCCTGACAGGTCTGGGCTTTACCCTGTTGCCGAGCATGTATTGCGAAGAAGAACTGCGCGACGGTCGACTGGTGGAGCTGTTGCCTGGATGGTCATCACCGGATGGCTGGCTCCAGGCGGTCTATCCTCACCGGCGCGGCATGCTGCCGGCGGTGCGTGCGTGGATCGATCATCTGGTGGAAGCTTTTGCACAATGTGGAGACAGGACGATATGAGCTTGAGCGAAGGGGACGTCGCGCAATTCTGCCTGGGCTTGCCGGGCGCCCGGGAAGACTATAAATGGGGCGGCGTGCGAGTATTCTCGATCGCCGGCAACAAGATGTTCGCCTTGCAGAACCTGCGGGGGGATTCGTTGGCGTTCAAGGTCGACAAGGACCTGTTTCTCGGCCATTGCGACCGCCCCGGCATTCATCCGGCGCCGTACCTGGCCAGGGCCCAATGGGTCATCATGCAAGCGCCCTACCCGCTGGGCGATGAGGAGCTGCGCAGTTTGTTGCGGCGTTCCCATCAGCTGGTGGTCAGCAAGTTGCCCAAGCGCACGCAGGTTGGGTTGTTGCTGTAGCGGCTCAGCCGGGTTGCAGCCGCTGCATACCAATGTGGGAGCGAGCTTGCTCGCGATAGCGGTGCCACAGCCAGTGAAGATGTTGGATGTACCGGCGTCATCGCGAGCAAGCTCGCTCCCACAGGGAACGCATACCGATCAGAACAACGCCAACAGATGGCCGCCCAGGAACAACTGGTCGATCCAGAATCCCTGGTGCAACACCACGATGAACCAGAACACCACTTGAAACGACACTTTGCGGGTCTTGTGGCGAAACACCTGCTGGGCCAGCAATGCGCCCGGCCAACCACCGGCGAGTTCGACCGCGTGCAGGATGTTCTCCGGCGTGCGCCAGGCATCGGCGCGTGCCTTGCGCTTGTCGCTCCAGTAAAGCAGGAACGCCACGGCACTGACGACTCCGTAAGCCGTCATGGGCACCCACGACTCGCCCCGCAATCCGAGCAGCAGCGAGCCAAAAAGCGGCAACGCGCACAGAATCGCAAATACCGTCAACTTGAGGCACAGGTTCTGCACGGCCCCGCCGGTGTTACGTGCGACTCGCCTGGCCGATTCGTTCAAGGCTGGGCAGCCGTCCAGTCGACCCAGCCGAATTGCCAGGTCGCCAGGATCAACAGGCCGAACGCAATCCGGTACCAGGCGAACACCGCATAACTGTGGCTGGCGATGAAGCGCAGCAGGCCCTTGACCGCGATCATGGCGAAGATGAACGCGGTGATGAAACCGATGGCAAACACCGGGAAATCCGCCGGGACAAACAGCTCGCGGTATTTATAACCCGAGTAGACCGCCGCGCCGACCATGGTTGGCATGGCCAGGAAGAACGAGAATTCGGTGGCGGTCTTGCGCGACAGGCCGAACAGCAGGCCGCCAATGATGGTTGCGCCGGAGCGCGAGGTGCCGGGAATCATCGCGATGCACTGGGCCAGGCCGACTTTCAGCGCATCCTTCCAGGTCATGTCATCCACGGTTTCGGCGTGCACCGTGTGCTGGCGCCTCTCGGCCCAGAGCATCACCAGACCACCCAATACCAATGCGGTGGCTACCGTGATCGGGTTGAACAGGTAATGGTGGATCCAGTCGGCAAGCAGTACGCCCAGTATCACCGCAGGGAAAAACGCGATCAGCAGGTTGGCGGTGAAGCGGCGAGCGCCGGGCTGGGTCGGCAGGCCCAGCACCACGTCGAAGATCTTGCGCCGAAACTCCCAGACCACCGCCAGGATCGCACCGAGCTGGATGATGATGTTGAACGCCATCGAGCGTTCCCCACCGAATTCGAGCAAGTCGGCGACGACGATCTGGTGCCCCGTACTGGAAATCGGCAGGAACTCCGTCAGCCCTTCTACCACGCCAAGAATCAATGCCGAAAAGGCCGTCCACAAATCCATTCATCCCCCAAAAAAGCCTGTCGTTTCAGGCCTTGTCGCTATTCAAATGTTACGCAGGTGCACGCAGCGGCTGCACGATAACCGCGACCTTGCAAAAAAAACCAATGAAAAATCAGAAGCGACTCAGGTTTTGCGCTGCGGGGCCGAAATCCTATCAGACAAGCCCTGATAACGCTGCCGCGTTATGACCCAGGTCAATCGCGCGTAGACGTCGAGCGTTAAAGTGCCGCCGTCGTTAATGACAAGAATAAAAACCGGAGTGACAGCGTATGAATAGCTTGCGCAGTGTATCGATCAGCCGACGCCTGTGGCTCATCCTGGTCGTGGCCATCGTGATGTTGTTCACGCTGGGCGCGTTCATGCTAAAGCAGATCCACATCGATCTGTATCAGGCCAAGGTGCAGAAAACCCAACATGTAGTGCAGACCGCCAGCGGCGTACTGAGCTATTACCATGGCCTGGAGACCGCCGGTACCCTGACGCGCGAGGCGGCGCAGAAGCAGGCGCTCAGCGCGGTGCGCGGCCTGCGTTATGACCACAATGACTACTTCTGGATCAATGACCTGGCGCCGGTCATGGTCATGCACCCGACCAACCCGAAACTTGAAGGGCAGAATCTTTCGGCCATCCGCGATCCGAACGGTTTTGCCCTGTTCAACGAAATGGTCGCCATCGCCAAGGCCAAGGGCGCCGGCATGGTCGATTACCTTTGGCCCAAGCCGGGCGCCGAGGCACCAGTGGGGAAAACGTCCTATGTGAAGCTGTTCGAGCCTTGGGGCTGGATCATCGGTTCGGGCGTGTACGTGGATGATGTACAGGCGGAATTCCAGTCCCAGTTGATCAAGGCTTCCTTGATCGGCTTGGCGATCACCTTGTTCATGGGCCTGCTGTTGACCCTGATCGTACGCAGCATCGTCCGGCCCTTGCAGGAGACAGTCAATGCCATGGCCAACATCGCCAGCGGCGAGAGTGACCTGACTCGCACCCTCGATACCCATGGCCAGGACGAAGTCACGCAATTGGCCAGGCACTTCAATGCCTTCACCGCCAAGCTGCGCCAGGTGGTGGGTCAGTTGCAGGTTTCAGCCAGTGAGTTGGGGCAATCGTCCAGCGACCTGGGCAACGACGCCGCCCAGGCCCAGCAGCGCAGCCAGCAACAATCGCAACAGATGGAGCTGGTAGCGACCGCCATCAACGAAGTGACTTATGGCGTGCAGGATGTGGCGAAGAATGCCGAACACGCCGCCAGCGAAATGCGCGACGCCGAATCCCAGGCCCAGCAGGGCCAGGTGAACATCGACGGCAGCCTGCAGCAGATCGACCGGCTCTCCCAGACCATCGACCAGGCCGTGGAAGTGATCCGCACCCTGGCCAGCGAAAGCACCCAGATCGGCAGCGTGCTGGAAGTGATCCGCTCGATTGCCGAGCAGACCAACCTGCTAGCGCTCAACGCCGCCATTGAAGCCGCCCGCGCCGGCGAGCAAGGTCGCGGTTTTGCCGTTGTGGCCGACGAGGTGCGCCTGCTGGCCCAGCGTACGCAGAAGTCCACCGCTGAAATCCAGGCGATGATCGAACGCCTGCAAAATCATTCCGAAGCCGCGGTGAAAGTCATCAGCGACAGCAGCCGTGCCTCGCAACTGACCATCGAGCAGGCCGGACTGGCCGGCGCCAGCCTCAACGCCATCGGCCAGGCCCTGCGCAACCTCAACAGCCTGAACGCCTCCATCGCCAGCGCCACCCTGCAACAGGCGCATGTGGTTGAAGACATCAACCAGAACGTCACCCAGGCCGCTGGGCTGTCCCACAGCACCGCCATGGCCGCGGAACAGTCCAGCGTGGCAAGCGCCCGCCTCAAAGGCCTGAGCGAACAACTGAACGGCCTGCTCAAGCAGTTTCGGGTCTGAGGCTGGTGGTCCCACAGGGGTTTGTGTTGGCCCCAGATTTGGTGCCCACCACAAAACGCCCTGTGGGAGCGAGCCTGCTCGCGAATGCAATAGCACATTCAGCACTGATGCAAGCTGACCCGCCGCCTTCGCGAGCAGGCTCGCTCCCACATTGGTTTTTGTGTTGGCCCTGGATTTAGTGCCCACCGCAAATCCCCTGTGGGAGCGAGCCTGCTCGCGAATGCAATAGCACATTCAGCACTGATACAAGCTGACCCGCCGCCTTCGCGAGCAGGCTCGCTCCCACATTGGTTTTTGTGTTGGCCCTGGATTTAGTGCCCACCGCAAATCCCCTGTGGGAGCGAGCCTGCTCGCGAAGGCGGTAGCACAGCCAGCACCAGGATTGGAGCTCCGCCCGCCATAACGTTTACAATCCCCGCCCTCTTCGTCTTCCCCAAGGAACCGCCATGTCCGGGCTTGAACTGTTTGCCGCAGCCCTCGGCGTGATCGCTGTCTGGTTGACCGTCAAGCAGAATCCCTGGTGCTGGCCGATCGGCCTGGTCATGGTGCTGCTGTACAGCTGGTTCTTCTTCGACGTGAAGTTGTACTCCGACATGCTCTTGCAGATGGTCTACGCCATCCTGCAACTGTATGGCTGGTGGCAGTGGACCCGCGCCGGACACAATCACCATGGTCGGCAGGTGACGTATCTGGGTACGCCGTCAGTACTGTTCAGCCTCGCCATCGGTGCGACGGGCAGTCTGATGCTCGGGGCGGCCATGGCGCATTGGACCGACGCCGCCCAACCCTGGCTCGACGCGGCGCTGACCGGTTTCAGCCTGGTGGCCCAGTGGTGGATGGCGCAAAAGCGTGTGCAGTGCTGGCCGCTGTGGATCGTCCTGGATGTGATTTTCGTCGGCCTGTTCGTCTACAAGGGCCTGTACCTGACCGCCGCGCTTTATGCGCTGTTCACTCTGCTGGCGGTGCAAGGCTGGCGGGAATGGCGCGCCGACCCGGCCCTGCGCACATGAAAGTAGTGGTACTGACCGGCCCGGAATCCAGCGGCAAAAGCTGGCTGGCCGGGCAACTGCAGACGCATTTCGGTGGTTTGCGGGTGGACGAATACGTGCGCCACTTCATGGAGCAAACCCAGCGTGATACCTGCCTGGCCGACATCACCGATATCGCCACCGGGCAACTCGCCTGGGAAGACGCGGCTCGCGCCCGGCAGCCGGCGCTGCTGATCCTCGATACCCATCTGTTGAGCAATATCCTCTGGAGCCAGACCCTGTTCGATGATTGCCCGGATTGGCTCGAACCCGCCTTGCTGGCGCGCCATTACGATTTGCATCTGCTGCTCAGCCCCGAGCAGGTCGAATGGGTCGGCGACGGTTTGCGCTGCCAGCCGGAGCTGGCAGAACGGATGAGGTTTTTCGAGACCATCAGGGACTGGCTGGTTCGCCACCAACAACCGTTCCTGTTGATTGAAGGCGACTGGGAGCAACGGCGCGAGCAAGTGTTCGCGGCCGTTGCGCGGCTCCTCCAGGCCTGAGGTTGTTTCATCGTTGAAACATCATTGATGCGCCGAGCCCGGATTCAAAGCCACTCCGATCCGTTGCGACCCTGACTGTAAAGTCACTGATACACCGCCCTCCGATGCCTGGATCCGGAGCCCAGCGGCAGCGGCGGGCCGTTGCGGGCCGCGAGCCTGTCTCAGCGATGAAACAGGTCCCGCCAACGGATCTGCGCCCTTCTCACAAGCTATTGAATCCGAAGTCTTTTCCAAACACGGCACAACACCTGCTCTTCCCTTCGCAGCGCTGACTAGGGCCAGCGTCCAGCGAAGAAGGAATCGATGTCATGGGGACTTCCAACAGAAATCTGACCTGTCTGTTGTTGATCGGCTGCGCCATCGGTGCGACGACGCTCAGTCTGCCGGCCCAGGCCGAGGGTAACGGTGTCATCGTACTCGACCGTGACGTGCAACCGGTTCATTTCGGTCGCAATGGCGGCAAAGACCCCTACCCGACCACCGTCAATGCCAATCCGTCCGTCCGGATCAACCAGGCGACCGCCAGTACCGAGCTCAGCGACGGCGAATTTGCCGGTGTCGCCAGCGGCTCGACAATCCGCAACACCATCACTGCGAACACCGGCGTGCAGGGCGTCAATGTCGTGACCAACCCCAACGGCATGCCGGGCATGAGTGCCGGCCACGGTGGCGGCAGCGGTGGCGCCATCTCGGGCACCATCAACCGCTCGCTGAGTTCCGGCCTGGCCCCTCTGGGTCGGTTGGCGGGAGGACAGTGAGATGAATCCAACCTGGCTCAGGGTTGCCCTGCTCGGCAGCTCCACCGTGCTCGCCGCCCCGGGCGTGGCGGTGGTCAACCAGGCCGACCTGGAAAATTCCGGCGGTCGTTACACCGGTAATTTCAACGTCAACCAGGCGGCCGGCGACCAGACGCAGCAGACCAACACCCGTGCCATCGCCATCGGCACCGATGCCCACGCAAGCACCGTCGTGCACCAGCGCCTCGATACGCCGGCCAACCCGTCGATGAACGCGAGCGCGCGTATCGGCGGCAATTCTTTCACCAATGGCAACGGCGTACTGGGCGTCAACCAGTCCGCCGGGGCCAACAACCAGATGGCCAATGTCATGCGAGTGGGCATCAGCGCCCAGCCGCAGAGCATGGACGACAGTGCCCTTTCCCAACAGAACGTGGCGCTGGTACCGAACTCGGGAGCAACTGACACCCCAACCGGCAGTCGCCAGGTCGCCACCAGCGACCAGGCCTTCACCGGCAGCCGAGGGGTGATCCAGGTGAACCAGAGTGCCGGGGTGGGGAACCGCATGGCCAACACCCTGAGCATCCGGGTCGCAGACTGACCCGGCGCAGTGGATAAGAACGTACCGACACTTAACCAACGACACGCAAGGAGAAACACCATGAAACCTACAATGGCGCTCAAACCATTGGTTTTCGCTCTCGCCGCTGTCATGGCAATGGCTGCGCAGGCCGGCGGAAACGGTAACGGCCACGGCAACCACGGCCCTCAAGGGCCAACGCTGGATCAGTTGCTTTCCATCAGCGCCGGCGCAGGGGCCACGGTGCTGGACGAGCAGAACAGCGATGGCAACGTGGTGACCAACCAGGCCACCCGCAACACCGCTGAAGCCACTGATTCGCTCAACGGCAGCAACGGCAACATGGGCGCCAACATCGCCGCCGGCGACGGCAACCAGCAAGACAATGCCGCCGCCCTGGCCACCGCCGACGAAAGCTTCATCTTCGGCTCGGCTGTCGCAGCGTCCAGCGCCACACAAGTCAATAACAACAACTATGTGAAGAACAACTCGACGCAGAACAACGCCTCGCTCACCAGCGCGGGCAACAACGGCTCCGGCAACATCGGCATCAACGTGACCGCCGGCAACTTCAACCAGCAGAAAAACAACCTGGCCATCGCCGTATCGGGCGGTCGTGTCGCCCAGGCTTCCGCCGCGGCCGACCAGTCATCCACCGGCCTTGTCGTCGACAACAAAGGCGTGCGGACCTACAAGACCGACACCCTCACCAGCACCTCCGAGGCTTCCGGCACCTTCAAGGCCAAAGGCACCGGTACCGTCGAGGATGACGGCGGCTGGGGCAACAAGGGCGGTTACGGTGGTGGTCACGATGACGACAAGTTCAAGTTCTCCGCCGTGGGCACTTTCGAACTTGCCGGCAGCAATACCCAACAGGTGCTGACTCGCGACGGCTGGAAAAATCCGGTCTACAACAACGCCACCATGACCAACTCCATGAACGGCTTCTCCGGTAACGGCGGCGCCAACGTGTCGGCGGGCGTGGGCAACCAGCAAAGCAACTCGCTGTCGATTGCTGCCGGCTGCAAGGCTTGCATGTAAAAAAGTACCACTGTGGGAGCGAGCCCTGCTCGCGAAGGCATTGGATCAGTGACCTTTGTGTTGCCTGACACACTGTTATCGCGATCAGGCTCGCTCCCACAGGGGCTTTTCCCTGGGTATCACTAGGCGTATCGACCATGCGTGCGACTGCCCTTTGCCTGTTGGTTTTGCTTGCCGGCTTGACCGAAGCCGCGCAGATGCCGGTCGCCGCCCTGCCTGGCGGCATGCTGGTGTACAAACCCGTGCAAAGCGTACGCGAGCGCAAGTTCAGCGACATCGTCGAGCAGAAGACCGATTTCAGTTGTGGCGCCGCGGCGCTGGCCACTGTGTTGCGCCAGGCCTATTGGCTGGACGTCGACGAAGAACATGTCATCAAGGGCATGCTGGTCAATGCCGACCAGGATCTGGTCCGCACCCAGGGTTTTTCCATGCTGGACATGAAGCGCTACGTGGAAACCATCGGCATGCGCGCCCGCGGCTATCGGATACCACCGGAAAAACTCGCCGCGGTGACGATCCCGGTCGTGGTCCTGATGGAAATTCGTGGCTACAAGCACTTCGTGGTATTGCAGCGGGCGGACAAGCGATGGGTGTATATCGCCGACCCGGTGCTGGGCCACAAACGCTACGCCCATGACGAATTCGTAAAAGGCTGGAACGGCATTGTCTTCGCCATCGTCGGCCCCGGCTATGACAAGACCAACGCCTTGCGCAGCCCTCCGCAACCTCTGACAGCGCGCAACAAGCTGGACGGTTTTAATCCGGTCAAGGACGCGGAACTGATGGATTTCGGCTTCATCCAGAGCGACTTTTTCTAATCGCCGAACAACTGCCAATAAAAATACAAAAGGAGCAGGACGCTCCGGGAGCAACAGATGAAACGCTCATACTGGCTCACGCTGGCCTGCCTGGCCGCAACGACGTCGGGTCTTGCCCACGCCGGTTTCAAACCCATCGAAGTCCAGGACCAGGAGCTCGCCGAGCTGCGCGGTCGCTACGTCATGCCCGGACGAGTCATCAGTTTTGGCATCGTCATGAGCAGCACCTGGCGCAACGCCAGTGGCGACCTGATCGGCGCTTCCAGTTCCATGCAGATCCAGGCTGCAACGGTCAAACCGCAGTTCTACGTCTCCACGATCAAGCAGATCGGCAACGGCAGCGCCCCGGAACAGGGTGGCGGCACGATCACCGGCGGCGCCGGTCTCGGCTCGGGCCAGGGCGTAACCCAGAGCGTGCGCGCCGCGGGCGACGGCAACAGCGCGTACAACGATGTCAGCATCAACGTGAAAGAAAGTAGCCAGGCACCTGCCCTGGCGCCCGCCCAAGGCCAATTGCTCGACAAGGGCCAGACCATCAGCGGCAGCAACGCCGCCGGCAGCGTGGCGGTCACCGCCACCGGCAGCGGCGTGCAGATGGCAATCCAGGCCAACCACAACCAGGGGAGCACCCTGCAACAGGTGGCCCAGGGCGGCTTGCTGCAAAACACCCGCCTGCTGGGCAACGGCAACCTGGTCAACAACATGACCCAGCTCAACGTGGTGCTGAACAGCAACGGCCCCAGCGCCGGGGCATTGGACTGCAACCTGACGCAGCTGCGTGGCCTTCGAAACCTCGGATATTGAACTACGCTGATCTCCGATCATTGGGCTAACTAGGGACGGCATATTTCATGTATCGATCCGTATCGTTGCGCGCTGTGATGTGTTTAAGCACGATGTTTCCGGCGACCGTGCTGCAAGCGGCACCCGACGCGGACATCGAGGCCCTGAAGCAAGAACTTCTCGAGCTCAAGCAACGCTACGAGGTCCAGCAAAAAGCCCTGGCGGTACTCGAACAGCGAGTCCGCCAGGTCGAGGATCAACCCGCCGCCCCGCCGCCCAAGCGCCTGGCCAAATCTCCCGCCGACATGAAAGGCAACCAAGGCGTGGCCGGCAGCGGCGCGGCAACGGCGGGTGGCAGCGGCTACGGGCAGTCCCTGGCCGACGACTCGCAACCGGCCCAGAGCGTCTCCAACCTGTATGACGAAGCCAGCGGCTTTTTCGGCGGCGGCAAATTCAGCTTCGAAACCGGCGTGACCTACTCGCGCTACGACACCCGGCAACTGATCCTCAACGGCTTCCTGGCCCTGGATTCGATTTTCCTTGGCAACATCAACCTGGACCGGATCAAGGCGGACACCTGGACCCTGGACCTTACCGGTCGCTACAACTTCGACAATCGCTGGCAGTTCGACCTCAACGTGCCGGTGATCTACCGCGAGTCCACCTACCAGTCCGGTGGCGCCAACCAGGGCGCGGCCGGCGTCACCAGCGAAGAAACGGTGACCCGCGACCCCACCATCGGCGACGTCAATTTCGGCATTGCGTACAAGTTCATGGATGAATCGGTCAACAGCCCGGACGCGGTGGTGACCCTGCGCGTCAAGGCACCCACCGGCAAGGACCCGTTCGGCATCAAGCTGCGCCAGTCTCAGGCCAACACCAACCTGTTCGTGCCGGAAGACCTGCCCACCGGTAACGGCGTGTGGTCGATCACGCCCGGGATATCCCTGGTCAAGACCTTCGACCCGGCAGTACTGTTCGGCAGCCTGTCCTACACCCACAACTTCGAAGAGTCGTTCGACGACATCAGTTCCACCGTCAACCAGGAAGTGCCAGGCAAGGTGCGTATCGGCGACAGCTTCCAGATCGGCGCCGGCATCGCCTTTGCCTTGAACGAGAAGATGAGCATGTCTTTCTCGGTCTCGGACCTGATCCAGAAGAAAAGCAAGCTCAAGCAGGACGGCGGGGACTGGGAATCGGTGGTCTCCAGCGACGCCAACGCCGGATACTTCAACATCGGCATGACGGTGGCCGCCAGCGACAACCTGACCATCGTGCCCAACCTGTCCATCGGGCTGACCGACGATGCGCCGGACTTCACCTTCAGCCTGAAATTGCCGTATTACTTTTAAGGCAGGTCCCATGTGGGAGCGAGCTTGCTCGCGATGAAGCCCTCTCAGCCAGCATTAATGTTGACTGGAGGACCGCTATCGCGAGCAAGCTCGCTCCCACAGGTTTTGCGCAGGCGCGGCTCTAACGAATCTGATGCTTGTGCAACAACCGATAGAACGTCGGCCGCGACACGCCCAGCACGCGGGCCGCCACGCTGAGGTTATCGCTGTGGCGGTTGAGCACATCGCTCAACGCCTGGCGCTCGGCGCGGGTCTTGTAGTCTTCCAGGGTACCCATCGGTGCGGCGACGCCCTGCTGGCCGACAAGGCCAAGGTCGCGGGCCTCGATCTGCCGCCCTTCGGCCAGCACCAGGCCGCGACGGACGCGGTTGGCCAGCTCCCGCACATTGCCGGGCCAGTCGTGCATGCCCATCGCTACTAGCGCGTCCTCGCTGAAACTGCGCGGCCGGCGACCGGTTTCGTGGCTGTAGAAATGGGCAAAGTGGCTGGCCAGCATCGACAGGTCGCCATGGCGTTCGCGCAGCGGTGCCATGAGCACCTGCAAGACGTTGAGGCGGTAATACAGGTCCTCACGAAAACGCCGATGCTCGATGGCCGCCTCCAGGTCGACATGCGTCGCCGCAAGCACCCTCACATCGACGGCAATCGGTTGGCTGCCGCCTACACGCTCGATGTGCTTTTCCTGCAAAAAGCGCAGCAGGTTGGCCTGCAGCTCCAACGGCAGATCGCCGATCTCATCGAGAAACAACGTGCCGCCATGAGCGGCTTCGATCCGTCCGATCTTGCGTTGATGAGCGCCGGTGAAAGCACCCTTCTCGTGGCCGAACAGCTCGGACTGGATCAGGTGCTCGGGGATCGCGCCACAATTTATGGCAATGAACGGCTTGTTACGCCGGTGCGATTGGCAATGCAGGGTGCGCGCGACCAGCTCCTTGCCCGTGCCGCTTTCACCACGAATCAATACCGGCGACTCGGCGGGGGCCAGCTTGCCCAATAATTTGCGCAGCTCGCGAATCGGCTTGCTGTCGCCCAGCAGCTCATGTTCAGGCTGATTGATGTGAACCGCGCCCCGCCCCCTCAACCGCGCCATGCCGAACGCCCGGCCCAATGTCACCTGGACGCGGGAGACATCGAACGGCAAGGTATGGAAGTCAAAAAACCATTCGCAGACAAAATCGCCGACGTTTTGCAGGCGCAGCACTTCCTGACTGAGGACGGCGATCCACTCGGCGCCGCTGCGGCGAATCAATTCCTTGACGGCCTCGGGACGCTCCAGGTGAAAAGGCTGCAGGCGCAACAAGCCGACGTCACACGTCCGGTCGCTGGCGTGTTCCAGGGAGCAGCTGTCGACGTCCCAACCGATTTCGCGCAGGCCCGGTAACAGGCGATAGCAATCATCGCAGGGATCGACCACGAGCAGACGACGCAACGCACTGGTTTCAATCACGACTGATCCTTGGCGCCAAAATAAGGAAATATGATTAGAAACAGGCGTTTGGCGAACCTGCATGTAACAGTAGCAAGAACTTGACACTTGCTTGTATCGATTAGTTATCAGGACATCAGAGAACCGGTTATAAGCGGGCGTTTCGTTAGTTCACCTCGCGGCGAATCTTTCATCCGCCTTTCAAACAAAAGTCCGAAAGCCTGGTCTGAAAGAAAATCGAAATTTATTCATCGATTGTGTGACCTGCTCCCGGGTTCGGGACATCAGTACAAGTAACCAGCCGCACGGTACGCCCAACCGACGGCAGATCATTTGATTGGGCACTATTGAGAGATAACGCCATGAACGCCCCGCTCCGTATCAACGAAGCTCTTTTGATTGCCGACCGCGCATTCCGTCCTTTCCAATGCGTGGCCTGGGCCCCCCAAGACGGTAACGGCGAACTGAGCCTGACCGTCATCGACCGCACCAACACCCACATTGGCCGTACCCAGATCCCCAGCAGTGCCTATACGGACCCGGCGCAACTTGCCGACCTGTTGAAGCAGGCCCGTGCCGAGTTGAGCCAGGAAGGTTACAAGCTGCAATCGTGGTCCATGCCTGAATAATGCCCTGACAAGCCGGTTGTTTATTTGCCGGCTTGGCATTGGATTGCAAAGCCATTGTTCAGGCACGAATAGTCTTCGTGCCTGCAGGACCTGACAGTTGTGCACTGTCTGTTTCATGGATTGAATGTTGCTCTCATGCTAACACCGCCTCTTTATCCAGGCCGGTCGATGCGCAAGGAGAGCCACGCATGCCCGTTCAATCCGCATTTGCACTCCCTATACCCCGGGTTCAGGCCGGGTGCCTCGATACAGGCTTTGCCGACGGTGGTAAAGCCTGGGTTCGTTTTCCAGGAAATACCTCGACACTCACCACCGGATTGGCCGTTGACCATGCCGGCCGAATCTTATTGGCGGCGCGGGTCATGACCGCCCAAGGCAGTCGTTTCGGTCTTGCCCGGCTTACCCCGAACGGCATGATCGACAGGGACTTTGGCATCAACGGCTACGTGATCGACGCGTTTGCACCGGGCTGCGTAGCCACCGCGGGCAAGGTCACCGAGCTGCGCGACGGTAATATCCTGTTATCCGGCCTGCACTACGAAAGCGCCGACAATACCCTCCCTGCCCTGGCGCTGTTCGATCCCCACGGTCATGCCGTCCATGGTTTTGGCGATGCCGGGCGACAAGTCGTGCGACTTTGCGGCAACCTTTCCCAGGGCATGCGCGATCCTTGGCTACCGCCCGGCGTGTCTGGGGTCGAAGCCTGTGACATGCGCGTACAGGCCGATGGCAGGATATTCATCCTGGCCAACCATCACTTCCGGACGTCCGATCACGTTGGCGTGTTGATTCGATTATTGCCGGACGGCTCATTGGATGACTCGTTCAACCATCGTGGTTTCGTGATGGTTCGGCGATTGTTGAAAAACAGCTGGCTGAGCTGCCTGGCCCTGCAGGCCGACGGCCACATCGTCGTAGGCGGTGCCATCGATTGGCCCCAGCGCGGCCTGATGGCTCGCTACGACGCCTGCGGCCAACTCGACGAGCGCTTCGGCGACGGCGGTTTCCTGTCCTTCACGGCCCAGGGACGCAGCGTGATGGTCAGCCAGGTCGTTGAAAACGCCAACGGCGATCTGCATGCTTTTGGCGGCAGTCGCGACCCCAAGCATTGTCTGTCGGTGTGCATTCCCAGGGACGGCCAACCGACGCCGGACAACGCCGAAAACCAATGCCGCCTCCTGGCAATCGGCAACCATGCCAGCCAGTGGACGGCCGCCCAGCTGCAGGCAGATGGAAAAGTCGTGACGGCCGGCGCAACCATCGGCGGCATCGACGCCGACTTCATCCTGGCTCGACACCTGCCGGACGGCAATCTTGATCCGGCGTTCGGCCAGGGCCAGGGTTGGCTGCGCACCCGACTGGGTTACAGCCTCGATACCGCGACGGCCGTGGCGGTGCAGGCCGACGAAAAAATACTGGTGGGTGGGCATTCATTACAGGGCACCTCCAGGGCCGTGTTGACGCGGTACAGCGCCTGATTTCCGACCTTTCGGCTAGCGGTAACAAGTCCTACGCTTGATATTCCTCATGGCTTACGGCAAGTTGCGCGCTTCTAAATAAAAGGAGCAGCCAATGTCCGGTCAAATGGCTCAAGCTTTTGCGCACAACTTCCTGGGGCATTCTCCACGCTGGTACAAAGCGTGCATCATCATTTTCCTGATTCTCAATGCGTTGGCGTTCTTTACGCTGGGCCCGGTCGTCGCCGGTTGGATGCTGGTCCTGGAGTTCATTTTCACGCTGGCCATGGCCTTGAAATGCTACCCGCTGATGCCTGGCGGGCTGTTGGTCCTGCAAGCCGTGGCGCTGGGCATGACCACGCCAAAAGCGCTATACGACGAACTGGTCCACAACTTCCCGGTCATCCTGTTGTTGATGTTCATGGTGGCCGGTATCTACTTCATGAAGGACCTGCTGCTGTTCCTGTTCTCGCGCCTGCTGTTGGGTGTGCGGTCCAAGGCGGTATTGGCCTTGATGTTCTGCTTCCTCTCGGCGTTCCTGTCGGCATTCCTCGATGCGCTGACCGTGACGGCGGTGATTATCAGCGCCGCGGTGGGTTTCTATGCGGTGTACCATCGCGTGGCCTCGGGCAATGACCCGCGCCAGGACAGCAGCGTAGATGAAGACCATAACCTGCCGTCACTGCACCATCAGGACCTGGAACAGTTCCGGGCCTTCCTGCGCAGCCTGCTGATGCATGGCGCCGTGGGCACCGCGTTGGGCGGCGTATGCACCTTGGTGGGCGAGCCGCAGAACCTGCTGATCGGCCATGAAATGGGCTGGCACTTCGTCGACTTCTTCATCAAGGTCGCGCCAGTGTCGCTACCGGTGCTCGTGGCCGGGCTGGCGACTTGCGTGGTGCTGGAGAAACTGCGCTGGTTCGGCTATGGCACGCTGCTGCCAGATAATGTCCGGGCGGTATTGGCCGATTATGCCGAGGAAGACAACCGTGAGCGCACCGCACGCCAGCGTGCTGCCCTCATC
The DNA here is from genome assembly GCF_051132085.1 of Pseudomonas sp. R1-15. Lineage (NCBI taxonomy): Bacteria > Pseudomonadati > Pseudomonadota > Gammaproteobacteria > Pseudomonadales > Pseudomonadaceae > Pseudomonas > Pseudomonas sp. R1-15. Next base: position 3,369,437 of record NZ_CP071660.1, read on the forward strand.
GTCCAGGGCCTCGCGGCGCTGCTCCTGATCGTCGCCCTGGCCCTGCACATTGCCGAGGTCGGCCTGATCGGCCTGGCAGTGATCGTCCTGATCACCGCCTTTACCGGAATCACTGACGAGCACCGACTCGGCAGCTCATTCAAGGACGCCATGCCGTTCACTGCGCTGCTGGTGGTGTTCTTTGCGGTGGTCGCGGTCATTCATGACCAGCAGCTGTTTACACCGCTGATCCAATGGGTCCTGGCCCTGCCGGCCGATCAGCAGCCCGGCATGCTGTTCATCGCCAATGGCCTGTTGTCGGCCATCAGCGACAACGTCTTCGTCGCCACCATCTATATCACCGAAGTGAAACAGGCCTTTGTTGCCGGCCACATGAGCCGCGAGCAGTTCGAGACCCTGGCGGTCGCCATCAACACCGGCACCAACCTGCCCAGCGTCGCCACGCCCAACGGCCAGGCGGCGTTCCTGTTCCTGCTGACGTCGGCCATTGCCCCGCTGGTTCGCCTGTCCTATGGCCGCATGGTCTGGATGGCGCTGCCTTATACCGTGGTGATGGGTAGCCTGGGCTGGTATGCGGTGACTTACTGGCTGTAACGCCATGACTGAATGGATATGGCTTCGTGGCGAGGGAGCTTGCTCCCGCTGGGCCGGTCCGACGCCTCGGGTGCAGCGGCCCCCCTTTTTTGCGGTCGCTTCGCAACCGAGCGGGAGCAAGCTCCCTCGCCACAACGGTGCAGGATCATCTAGCGCGGCAGGATGTACCGCTCGATCGCCAATGCCGCACCGTCCTCGGTGTTGGCTGCGGTAACGACATCCGCCTGACGCTTGATCGCCTCTTCCGCCTGCCCCATGGCAATCGACAGCCCCGCGCGATGGAACATCGCCGGGTCGTTGCCACCGTCCCCCATGGCGGCGGTCTGTTCCAGCGGCACGCCCAGAAAATCCGCCAGGGTCGACAGTGCCTCGCCCTTGTTCGCCTTCATCGCCGTCACGTCCAGGTAAATCGGTTGCGAACGCGACACCTGGGCCTGGCCCTTGAGCAGCGGATGCAAGCGCGCCTCCAGCTCCACCAGCAGATCCGTGTTGGCGCTGGTCGCAACGATCTTGTCGATGCGCTCAAGGTAAGGCTCGAAACTCTCCACTTCCACCGGCGGATACCCCAGGCCGCGGGTTTCAACCGGCACCATCGGTCCGTTGGCGTCGCGCACCAGCCAGTCGCCGTCGGCAAACACCCACACTTCGATGCCGGGCTGATCGGCGTACAGCGCCAACGTAGTCAGTGCCGCCTCGGGCGGCAAGTAGTGAACAGCCAGGAAGGTCCCGTCCGGGTGCACCAGCGTGCCGCCGTTGAACGCCGCCGTGGGCAGGTCGACGCCCAGGGCTTCGATCTGCTGCAACATCGCACGGGGCGGACGCCCGGTGGCGAGACTGAACAGCACGCCGGCCTCGCGCAAGGAGCGGACGGCTTCGATAGTGCGCTGGTTGAGGCTGTGGTCAGGAAGCAACAAAGTGCCGTCCATGTCACTGAGCAGGAAGCGGATGGGACGTTTCAACTGTTCAGTCATCCGAGGCCATGCCAGACGCGACCATCGCGAGTCAGCAATTCGTCGGCGGCCGCCGGGCCATCCTCACCGGCCTGGTACGGCTGTACCGTTGCGTCTTCCCGCCAGGCATCGAGGAACGGCTGCACCGCGCGCCAACCGTTTTCGATGTTGTCGGCACGCTGGAACAAGGTCTGGTCGCCCGTCAGGCAATCGTAGATCAGGGTTTCGTAACCCGTTGATGGCTGCATTTCAAAGAAGTCCTTGTAGGCAAAGCCCAGCTCGATATTCGCCATGTCGAGTGCCGGCCCGGGCCGCTTGGCCAGCAGGTCGAACCACATGCCTTCGTTGGGCTGAATCTGGATCCTCAGGTACGTAGGTTGCAGTTCGTCGACCTCGGTGTCACGAAACTGCGCATACGGTGCCGGCTTGAAGCAAATGACGATTTCCGTGTCGCGCACGCTCATGCGCTTGCCGGTGCGCAGGTAGAACGGCACGCCTACCCACCGCCAGTTATCGATCATGACCTTGAGCGCAACGTAGGTTTCGGTGCTGCTGTCGGGCGCGACATTGGTTTCCTCGCGGTAACCGCTGACAGGGTTGCCGTTGATCTCACCCGCCGTGTACTGGCCGCGCACCGAATTGGCTCGAGCCTGCTCGACCGACCAGGGCCGGATTGCGCCCACCACCTTGGCCTTTTCGCCTCGCACCGCGTCGGCGCCGAACGCGGCCGGCGGCTCCATGGCAACCATTGCCAGCAATTGGAACAGGTGATTGGGCACCATGTCCCGCAGAGCACCGGTATGTTCGTAAAAGCTGCCACGGGTTTCCACGCCGACGGTCTCGGCGGCGGTAATCTGCACGTGGTCGATGTAATGATTGTTCCAGAACGCCTCGAACAGGCTGTTGGAGAAACGGCTGACGAGAATGTTCTGCACCGTTTCCTTGCCCAGGTAATGGTCGATCCGGTAGATCTGCTTTTCACTCATCACCTTGAGCAGGCAGGCATTGAGCGCCTCGGCGGTTTGCAGGTCGGAGCCGAACGGCTTCTCGATCACCACGCGCCGGAAGGCGTCATCCTGCTCTTGAAGCAGCCCGGCCGCGCCGAGGCGGCGGACCACTTCACTGAAGAAGCGTGGCGCGGTCGCCAGGTAGAAGACTGCATTGCCGGTGCCGCTGGCGGCGATCTTCGCCGCCAGCGCTTCGTAGGTACTGTCATCGAGAAAATCACCCTGGACGTAACTGATGCCTTGGGCCAGGCTGGCCCAAAGCACCGGATCGAGCGCCTGGTCGGGGTCGCCGCCCTTGCTCGCCGCTTCGTTACGGATGAAATCCTCGAGTTTTTTTGCAAAATCCACATCGCTGATAGCGTTGTGGTCGACACCAATGATCTGCAGGCCATCCCCCAACAACCCGTCACGACTCAGGTGGTAGAGCGCCGGCATGAGCAAACGCTTGACCAGGTCTCCATGAGCACCGAACAGGAACAACGTGGTCGGTGGTGCCGGTTCTGCCTTGGATTTCCTGCCGATCGAGGTCATTTTTTCGGCGTCTCCACATGGCCGCCAAAGCCGAAGCGCATGGCCGAGAGCATCTTGTCGCCATAAGTGGCTTGCTGGCGGGAACGGAAACGGGCGAACAGCGAACTGGACAGCACCGGCACCGGCACCGCTTGCTCGATGGCCGCTTCGATGGTCCAACGGCCTTCCCCGCTGTCGGCGACCTCGCCGGAGAAGCCATCGAGCTTCGGATCGCTGGCCAACGCATCAGCGGTCAGGTCCAGCAGCCAGGACGAAACCACGCTGCCACGTCGCCAGACTTCGGCGATATCGGCCAGGTTGAGGTCGAAACGCTGCTCCGGCGGCAGACTTTCGCTGGATTTGGTCTTGAGGATGTCGAAGCCCTCGGCGAAAGCCTGCATCATTCCGTATTCGATGCCGTTGTGGATCATCTTGACGAAATGACCGGAACCGGCCGGGCCCGCATGGATGTAGCCACGTTCGGCGCGGTCGTCGTCAGACTTGCGGTCACGGGTACGCGGGATATCGCCGATGCCCGGCGCGAGGCTCTCGAACAACGGATCCAGGCGCCGCACGACTTCAGTGTCGCCACCGATCATCATGCAATAGCCGCGCTCAAGCCCCCAGACGCCGCCGGAGGTACCGACGTCGATGTAGTTCAAGCCTTTTTCCGACAGCGCCTGGGCGCGCCGGATGTCATCCTTGTAGTACGTGTTGCCGCCATCAATGATGACGTCCCCTGGCTCGAGCAGGTCGCTGAGCACGTTGATGGTGTCTTCGGTGGGTGCGCCGGCCGGCAGCATGACCCAGACAGCCCGAGGCTTCTCCAGGCCTGCGACCAGCGCCGGCAGGTCCGCGACGCCCGTCGCGCCTTCCTGGCTCAGGTTTTCGACAAAAGCGGCATTGCGGTCATAGACGACGGTGGTGTGCCCATTGAGCATCAGGCGCCGCGCAATATTGCCGCCCATGCGGCCCAGTCCAATGATCCCGAGTTGCATGTGCTGATGCTCCCTACTACAAATAAAGGTGTGTCAAAGGTTTAGCTCAAGGTGACTTGTGGAGGTTAGTCCAGAGCATTGCCGCATAGTTTCCGGGTAAATCGCCCGATCACAAAGGATAACGTTCAAAAACCGGCCGAAGACACGCGGACCATGAAAAATAAAAAAGTTCCATCAACGGGCAAAAGTATTCAGAATTGGTGCCGATAAAGAATTGTCGCCAAGAAACTGACGACATCTCTCTAGTTGATGTAGCCATTTGCGAGGTGAGCAATGGGCCCTGTCGTTACCGCACGTCCTCCACAAACCCTTTATGTGACCATTCGTCGCGACGAATTACGCCTGCTGAAGGAAGAGCGTGATCTGCTGCTTGATGAAGTGACGCAGTTGCGCATGCAGTTGCAACACGCACAGCTCTCACACCAGGGCCAGGCTTTGGCTCGCTGATCCTGTCCTCCGGGCAAGACACTTTGGTGACGCCGGGCAAACCGGTGTCACGCTGACAAAAACACCGCACAACCTGTGGTGAGGAAGCTTGTTCCCCATCACAGAATCGCCCCTGCAACCCCGCCCCCAGGTGCGCGCGACCGTTTGTAGCTGAAAAACTCACGAAGTTTTCACACCTGGTCCGTAATAATCCTGCAATCACAAATAGTTACGGCGACGGCCCGTGCGCACCAGTCCGGTGCCGGCAGTCTCGTCGGTGAACGCTGGAGCGCTTGATGAGTGTGTTCAAACGCAGCAAAACGACTGCGAAAGGTTTCGATTGGGCCGGGTTCGGTTGGCTGTTTCTGTTCTTCTGGTATTTTTCCGGCATCACCCAACTGCTGATCCTGTCGAGCGGCACTGCCGGGTTCGCCGGGTTTCGCCAGGCCTTCGTGATGAGTGCGTTGTGGTTGGCACCGCTGCTGCTCTTCCCTGCCCGCACCCGCCTGCTTGCCGCGATCATCGGGATCGTGCTCTGGGCTTGCTCCATGGCCAGCCTGGGCTATTTCTTCATTTACCAGCAGGAATTTTCCCAAAGCGTCATCTTCATCATGTTCGAGTCGAACGTGTCCGAAGCTGGCGAATACATGACCCAGTATTTTGCCTGGTGGATGGTGCCGGCGTTCCTGGCGCATACCCTGGTCGGTTACTTCCTCTGGACGCGCCTTCGCCCGGTCTACCTGCCACGCAGCCAGGCCTGGGCGGCAGCGCTGGTCATCATGGTGGCCGTGGTCGGCTACCCGCTGACCAAGCAGACCCTGCGCACCGGCACCCTGGCCAAGGGCTTCGAGAAGTTCGAGAGCCGCGTCGAGCCGGCGGTGCCCTGGCAGATGCTGGTAGCGTACCGCCGCTACACCGAACAGCTGGAAAACATGCAGGGCATGCTCCACAGCACCAGCAAGATTGCGCCCTTGCGCAACCTTCAGGACACCATGGCCAACGAGCCGGCCACCCTGGTGCTGGTCATCGGCGAATCGACCAACCGCCAGCGCATGAGCCTGTACGGCTATCCGAGAGAAACCACGCCGGAGCTGGACAAGCTCAAGGATCAGCTCTCGGTCTTTGACAATGTCATTACCCCGCGCCCCTATACCATCGAGGCGCTGCAGCAGGTACTGACTTTCGCCGACGAGGAGAATCCGGACCTTTATCTCAGCACACCATCGCTGGTGAGCATGATGAAACAGGCTGGCTACAAGACGTTCTGGATCACCAACCAGCAGACCATGACCAAGCGCAACACCATGCTCACGACGTTTTCGCAACAGGCCGATGAGCAGGTCTACCTGAACAACAACCGCAACCAGAACGCCGCACAATACGACGGCGACGTGATCGAGCCCTTCAACAAAGCCCTGGCCGACACCGCGCCGCGCAAGCTGATCGTGGTGCACCTGCTCGGCACCCATATGAGTTATCAGTACCGGTATCCACCGACCTTCAACAAATTCACCGACCGCCAGGGCGTGCCTGCCGGGGTGCGTGACGATCAGGTGCCGACCTACAACAGTTACGACAACGCGGTGCTGTACAACGACTTCGTGGTGTCCAGCCTGATCAAGGACTACGCCAAGAGCGACCCCAACGGCTTCCTGCTGTATCTGTCGGACCACGGCGAAGACGTCTTCGATTCACCGGGCCATGGCACCCTGGGCCGCAACGAGGCCAAGCCGACAGCGCCGATGTACACCATCCCGTTCATGGCGTGGGCCTCGCCGAAGTGGCGCGAAACCCATGACTGGAACTTCGCCGGCGACCTGTCGCGGCCCTACAGCAGCTCGCACCTGATTCACACCTGGGCGGACATGGCGGGCTTGAGCTTTGATGAGCTCGATCGCAGCAAGAGCCTGGTCAGCGATGACTTCAAGTCGCGGCCGCTGTTGATCGGCAACCCCTACCAGGACCAGCGCAAGGGGCTGATCGATTTCAGCCTGATGCAGCCAAAAGGCCCTGCTGGCCAGGTCGTGCAGAAGTAGTCGAAAAGCCACAGCCCGCATCTTATACGGTTCACTGGGGGCAATCCCGTGGCGAGGGAGCTTGCTCCCGCTGGGCCGCGAAGCGGCCCCAAAACCAGCCAAATGCGGAGCATCAGACACACCGCACCCGCCGGTTTACGACTGCTTCGCAGCCGAGCGGGAGCAAGCTCCCTCGCCACGGGTTCTTAAGTGAACCGCATTACGCCCCTAGAGGGGCTTGATCCAGAACAGCATGCGCCCGTGGGCCGGGTCGAACATGCCGGCGGCAAAGCCGAACTTGGCATAACTGGCCTGGGCCACGGCGTTGCCTTCCAGCACTTCCAGGGTGATCTTGCAGCACCCGCGCTGGCGGGCGATGTCTTCGACTTTCTGCAGCATCTTCTGGCTCAGGCCAAGCCCACGAAACGCCGGCATCACGGCTACATCGTGGACATTCACCAGAGGCCGGCAAGCGAAGGTCGAAAACCCCTCGAAACAGTTGACCAACCCCGCCGGTTCGCCATTGACGAATGCCAGCACACTGAAAGCGTGGGAACGCTTGGCCAGCTCTTCAGGCAGATGGGCCAGCACCTCGGCCGGCAACGAGTGCCCACCGCCCATCGGATCCTCGGCATACCCGTTGAGCACATGGCAGATCGCTTCAGCGTGGACCGGGTTGGTGTAGCTGGCTTGCAGTACAAGGATATCCTTGGCTTCTTCCATGATCTTCCATCTCGTTTCGATAAGGCCGACGGCTTGGCGTCGGCAGGGTCGGGTCAGATGGGCTGACCAAAACGTTGCAGTTGCATTTCCTGAAGGCGACTGAGAGTACGGCGAAACGGGAATTGCAGATAGCCCTGCGTGTACAACTGGTCCATCGGCACCTGGGCCGACAGGTACAACGGCACTTTGCGGTCATAACATTCGTCGACCAGGGCAATGAAACGCCGTACGCCGTCGTCATGAATCGACAGCTGCGGCAGCTCGCGATCACCGGCCTCGACCCGCTCGACCCCGTCTTCGGTACCTCGGGCTATACGCCCTTCGCGTTGTTCGGCGCTCAGGCAGGGTACGTCACTGAGCAGAATGGCCTTGAAACGATCGCACAGCGCCATGAAATCCAGCGCCGAGAACGGTTGCTCGCAAAGATCGGGGTAACGGCTCCACAGCACTGTATCGCTGGCCTGGACCGGAACGATCTGGCGATGGCCGACCTCGACCGCCTGGTTGCGGGTTTTCTGCCCGGCACTCAACTGGGCGAAAACCTCCGCCAACGGATCAGGCTGGGCCGGGTCACGCAGCCAATAACGCTGCTGCAAGGCGCCCGGGTGCTGGCGATGATCCTGCCAGCCATTCACCGGCACGACCTGCATGTACTGCTTGATGGCCGTTATGGTCGGCAGGAAGCGCTCACGGTTGTGACCGCTGGCGTACAGCTCATCCGGCGGCAGGTTGGACGTGCTGACCACTACCATGCCCAGCTCGAACATCACCTGGAACAGGCGGCCGAGGATGATCGCATCGCCGATATCGGTCACGAACAACTCGTCGAAGCACAACACCCGCACCTCTCGGCTCAACTCCCGAGCCAGGGCTTGCAACGGATCTGGCGTGCCGGTGAGCTGGAACGAGCGCTGATGCACCCAGGCCATGAAATGATGGAAATGCTGGCGACGGGCCGGAACCTCGAGGCTTTCATAAAAGCGATCCATGAGCCACGTCTTGCCCCGCCCGACCGGCCCCCACAAGTAAACGCCCTTGATTGTTTTGCGGCCTTCGTGCAATGCCTGGTGGCACTGCTCCAATGCCATGATTGCCAGCTCCTGGGCTTCGTCCTGGACGAAGCCGTCGTGTTCGATGGCATGCTGCCAGGCGCTCAAGGGGGAAGTGAAAGTCATGCGACCCGGGTCCGGAAGGCGAAGTTTTGGAGTATGCCATGCAGCAGGATCCGAGAAGTATTTCATGATTCACCACAAATCCCGTGGCGAGGGAGCTTGCTCCCGCTGGGTTGCGTAGCAGCCCCAAGCTTTGCGGTCGCTGCGCAACCGAGCGGGAGCAAGCTCCCTCGCCACAAAAGTCAGGCGGAAATATCCAGCCGACTGATCTTCCCCTGCTCATCGAGCCGGAAGGTATAGCGCAACTCCAGTGGACTGCCGGGAAAGGTTCCGGAGATCAGGTTATGGACCAGCACCTTTCCGGTGCGTTGCTGCACGTTGAGGACTTCCACCCGCGGTTGGTAACGGCGCGCGGTATCTTCCATCCATTGGGCGATGGCCTGGGTGCCGACCCGGTGGTTGCCTTCATCGAACACATTGGCATCCTCGGCGAAGAAACGCGTCACCGCCGAGCTGTCGCGAGCATTCGCGGCAGCGATGTAGCCGGCAATGGCCGGGGCCAGGGAAGAGACGGGATTGGACATGTCAGGGGCTCCTTGTTGTATCGATCCGGAGCCATCCTAGAACAGCGCTGTGTCAGTTTTTGTCAGGAGTAAAACGCCCCGCCTCATCGAGATTCATCAGCGCCAACCAGGCTCGCAGCAAGTCGCTGCGCCTGCCGGGGTAGCGCTCGCCCTGGACGCTGGCTGAGGCAATCCGGTCGGTACGAAACGTCCGATAGGCACCGCGTAGCTCGCACCAGGCCACGACCACCCGCGCCTCATTGAAAAAGCCCAGGGCCAACGGCCAGATCAACCGCTGGGTGGGGGTCTTGTTGACGTCGGCGTAATCGATGTGCAACTTGGCTTGAGTGCGAATGGCCTGGCGGTAGACATTCAGCTCGACGGCGTTCTGCGGATAACCGTAACCCGGTGGGCCGGGCAACACCGTGGGGTTGTGCAAGGCATCGCGCAAACCAGGGGCCAACACCGCCTCGACCTTTGCCAAAGCGTCGGCGGCGGCCTTGCCCAGTACCTCATCGCCACGCTGGTCGACGTAGCGCAAGCCCAGCACTATGGCTTCGATTTCATCGGCGGTGAACATCAGCGGCGGGAGGAACAGGCCGCTGCGCAGCACATAACCTATGCCCGCCTCGCCCTGGATCGGCGCGCCCAGGGCAGTCAGTTCGGCTATATCGCGATAAAGCGTGCGCTCGGACACCTTCAGCTCGGACGCCAGCGTCGCGGCGGTAACCGGGCAGCGCTTGCCCCGCAAGACTTGCAACAAAGTCAGCAGCCGAGTGGTTCGCGACACGATGGCGGATCCAGGGAAAAGATGAAGCAGATTAGCAGAGGCTGGTGTCAGAAACTGTCAGCAGCCGTACCGCCGTGACATCAATCCCTGTGGCGAGGGAGCTTGCTCCCGCTCGGTTGCGCAGCGACCGCAAAAGCCTGGGGCTGCTACGCAACCCAGCGGGAGCAAGCTCCCTCGCCACGGACTCATGCGTCGCCAGGTGATAGGGTTGTAACCAATAATCCACATGCGAGAACGTCCATGCGCAGAATCCTCGGCTTGCCCCTCATCCTCTTACTGCTCAGCCTGAGCGCCTGCGCCCTCTTCCCGCACCGCGACCCGCTGAATATCAACGTGGTCGGTATCGAGCCACTGCCCAGCGAGGGTCTGGAGATGCGCTTCGCGGTGAAACTGCGCTTGCAGAATCCCAACGAAACTGCCATCGACTACAGCGGTGCGGCATTGGATCTGGAAGTCAACGGCCGCACATTGGCGACCGGCGTCAGTGACCAGAGCGGCTCGATACCACGCTTTTCCGAAGCAATCCTGAGCATACCGGTGAGCATCTCGGCGTTTTCAGTGATCCGCCAGACCCTCGGCCTGAGCCAGACCCAGAGCCTGGACAACCTGCCCTATGTGCTCAAGGGCAAACTCGCCGGCGGCTTGTTCGGCACCCTGCGCTTCGTCGATCACGGAACCCTTGATCTACCAAATTCCGCGGCCACCTGGTGAATCATGCAATAAAGCGCACGCCCGGCTTGGCTCGCTCATCCACCACCAGCTCGAATACATCGGGCCGGGCGTAGTGCCCGACCACGTCATAGTCGTAACGCGCCCGCACCAGCTCATCGGTATCGATTTCAGCAGTCAGCAATCCGACGGAGCCCCTCAACGGCCCGGCCAGCACGTCGCCCATGGGCCCGACAATCACGCTGCCGCCAGCGATCAAGGGCCGCTCCGCCGGCCAGTTCGCCACCTCGATACCCAGCTCTGCCGGCGAGGCCTGGACCTGGCAGGCACTGACCACAAAGCAACGCCCTTCATGAGCGATATGCCGCATGCTCACCTGCCACATCTCCCGCTCATCCACCGTCGGCGCGCACCAGACGTCTATACCCTTGGCATACATCGCGGTGCGCAGCAGCGGCATCATGTTTTCCCAGCACACCGCCGCGCCCATGCGCCCGACCTGGCTGTCGATCACCGGTAACGTCGAACCGTCGCCCTTGCCCCAGATCAGCCGCTCAGTGCCGGTGGGCATCAGTTTGCGATGCCTGGCGACCAGGCCGGCGTCCGGTTCGAAGTACAGCGCGGTGCAGTACAGCGTATTGCCGGCGCGCTCGATGACGCCCAGCACCAGGCTTGCCCCGGTTCGCGCCGAAAGACCCGCCAGCGCCTCGGTTTCCGCACCGGGCACGTCGATGGCGTTGGCGAAGTAGCGGGCGAACGCTTCGCGCCCTTCCGGTAGCCGATAGCCGAGCTGGGTGCCAAAAGTCTCGCCCTTGGGGTAACCGCCCAGCAGCGCCTCGGGCATGACCACCAGGCGTGCACCGGCATCACGAATGGCATCTTCGTAGGAAAGAATCTGCGTGAGGGTTTCGCCTTTGCCGCCTGGCAGCGAGCCGATCTGCAGGGCAGCCACAATGGATTTGGGCATGGTCTTCAACTCCGTGATTTCAAGTGTTGCTGATTCTCAGGTGCCGACGGATCATGAATAAAGCCCTGTCCGCTGCTAAAAGATATGAAGCAAATGAATATCGCTGATGTAGACCTGAACCTGCTGAAGACCTTCGAAGCCCTGCACGACGAATCCAGTGCAAGCCGCGCCGCACTGCGCCTGGGCGTCACTCAATCGGCCATCAGCGCCGCGCTGCGCAGGCTGCGAGGCGTGTACGACGATCAATTGTTCGTGCGCACCGGCCGCGGCCTGGCGCCGACATTGCGGGCCAACCAACTGAAACCGGTGATCAGCGAAGCGTTGGACAAATGCCGCCAGAGCCTGGCGATGATCGATCCGGGCGCCAGCCACTACGAGGGCCGTTCAGTCATCGTCGGGCTGTCGGATGATTTTGAAATTGCCTATGGCCGGCGATTGATCGAGGAAGTTGCGCGACGAGCGCCGGGGCTGCGCTTGATCTTTCGCCAGACCCACAGCCAGATCGTCGGTCGCGCCTTGATGGAGCGCAGCCTGGACCTGGCGATCACAGCGGGGGGATTTACCGAACGGCTATTGAGTCGCCAGGTTCTCGGCGAAGGCGGCTACGCCTGCCTGGTCGACCCTGCCAGCCTGACGGAGGGCCAGCAGGGCCTGGGTATGGAAGCGTTCGTGACGCGGGAGCATCTGTTGGTTTCATCGGGCGGTTTCATCGGCATCACTGATGAAGGACTGGCCGCACTCGGTCTGCGCCGGCGGGTGAGCGCCTCGACCACTCACTTCGCCGCGCTGCCCTTCCTGCTCAAGGGCAGCCAGGCCGTGGCGACCATTCCAGACCATGCCGCCAAGGCCATCGCGGCGCTCAGCAGCCTGTCGTTGTTGCCCTGCCCGCTGGCGTTGCCGCGCTACCCGATCGAGCTAGGATGGCGGACCCATGCGCAGCGGGACCCTGCCGCGGACAAAGTGCGCGAGGCGATCATTGAAACGTTCAGTTGAGGTTTATTTGTTCGCGGCCATCAGCCGATTGACCTCGCTGCGCACCATGTTGGCGTACTCCGGAGGCGACATGCCGTCCAGCTCGGCGCGCACCCACTCAGCCCATTTGCCCTTGCGCTTGGAGCGTTCGCCAAACAACCGCGCAGCGTCACCCTTGGCCTTGCCCAGGTTGTTTTGCCACAGCTCGAAAAGTCGGGATTTTTCATCTTCCAGCGCCGCGCGCTCGGCCAGGGGCTTGTCAGCCAGATTGAAACTCATGGGGAATTTCCTGTTGCGTAAATAGGCGCCATCTTACACCTTGCATAGAAACGTCTTAACCATGATTTTTGCCAGCGCCCCCGGGCCACGCCAACTGCTGCAACTTTTGCCCAAGCGCAACACTCCATTGTTCACTGCCATCAACCTCAAGGAGTACTTCAATGGCTCGCACAAGCGCCGCGCAAGCGAACGGAGAGCAAATCAAGGATCAAGCCTTCAGCGAACTGAAAGCATTGATTGAAGAGTCGGAGAAGCTGCTCAAGAGCGGTGCCGCCCTGGTTGGCGAAGACGCGGAGAACCTGCGCGAGCAGATTTCACAGAAACTGCGCCAAGCCCTGGATTCGGTCGCCAGCGCTCGGGAACGCACGCGCCCGATGGTCGACGCCACACAGGCTTACATCGGCGGCCATCCCTGGCAGACCGTAGCGATTTCGGCAGGTTTCGGGCTCGTGGTGGGCTTGTTGCTGGGACGCCGTTAAGCCCCAGCCAAAAAAGCCTATAGCCCCGCCAACTCGCGCAGTTGGCCCAGCGTCTGCTCGTCCAGCACAATCCCTTGTTCGCTGGACTTGCTGCGCTCACGGTGTCGGCGATCCCCTGGCAACCGACGCAATCCGACACCGTGCATCTGCCTGACCAATTCTTCGCTTCGTGAAGCGAAATCCTGGCCGGCGGCCTTGCTCGGATCGATCACGATCAACAACTGTCCGGTCCAGGGAGTCTTGGCTCCCGGATGGTTGTGCCAGTCGAACTCGAACGAAAAGTTGCCCCCCGTCAGCGCGGCCGCCAGCAGTTCCACCATCATCGACAAGGCCGACCCCTTGTGACCGCCAAACGGCAGTAGCGCGCCGCCCTCCAGAATCGCCTTCGGATCACAGGTCGGCTGACCGAGGCTGTCCACTCCCATGCCGGGAGGCAATCGCTCACCTTTGCGCGCGGCAATCTGCACGTCGCCATGGGCGATGGCGCTGGTAGCGAGGTCGAAAACGATCGGCTCGCCGCCGTTGCGTGGGGCGGCGAAAGCAATGGGATTGGTACCGAACAATGGCCGATCCGCACCATGGGGCACCACACAGGTCATGCTGTTGACCACGCTCAAGGCCACCAGGCCTTCATAAGCGAACGGCTCGACATCCGGCCACAGCGCGGCGAAGTGGTGAGAGTTGCGTATCGCCAGCACCGCAATACCGGCGCTGCGAGCCTTTTTCACCAGCAATGGGCGGGCGGCGGCCAGGGCGGGCTGGGCAAAGCCGTTGCAGGCATCGACCCGGACGAACCCGGACGCAACATCCTCGACGATCGGCACGGCCTGGCCGTTGACCCAGCCGCTGTTCAACGTCGAAACATACCCGGGCATGCGAAACACCCCATGGCTGTGGGCACCATCACGCTCGGCGCCGGCGCAGTTCTCGGCCAAGGTGCGGGCGACGTCGTTCGAGGTGCCATGGCGCAGGAAAATCCGCTCCAGCAAGCTCACCAAAGCGTCAAAGGACAAGCTGCCAGAACCTGCATGATTGGATGGTGCGGACATCTGAAGCTCCATAGTGATTGTTGGAGGTAGCAACAGCGTGAAGAGGCAAGCTCGCTGATTACCGCTTCACGGCAACCATGTCAACCGCCCAAGCCCGCATCATGGTTCGACAGGCTTGCAGCTTGCGTGCGGTAACTATGTACCACCTTTCTTCATTCCATGTTGCCTAGTCTGGCGCCTCACTGACGGCTGTATCGCCTTGAGGCGCCTGATCGAGAAGCAACGATGACTATTGCAAAAACGCCCCTGCTGTTCCCCGAAATATTCAAAGCCCAGCGCCTGGATGAATTGACCATGCCCCACGGGTTGACCCAGGCAGATCTTGACTGGCTGCATCACGCTGCCCTGCCCAACTACACGCAACGCGGCGAGCAGTCACCCGCAATGACGATCGAAACGATCACCCTGGATGTCCAGGGCAAACCCTTGATCCCGCTCGCCGGATGCCTGGTGCTCAGCGCGCCGGGCGATTACCCGGCATTCCTCTATACACCGTACGGCGGCATCGCAAAGTTCGATAGCCCGGAAACCCTCGAGCACAAGCTTGATGAAATGCTGGCGACACCGCTGGAACGCAATGAGCTGTTTCGCCTCCTTTCGCTCTCCCAGCGCAACGAACTCAATGACGCATCCTTCCAGAAAACCCGCCGAACAGTCTACGGAGATCCGCTCGAGACACGATTGGCATCGATCCGAAATGCCCAGGAACTCAACGCCCGGGCAATGGTGCATGAGTTGCTCCAGGTTCCGTCGCTGGCAGCGATGCTCGACCAGATATTGCAGGAGCTGTTGGACAACTTCGATCATAAGCAGGCACGCGTCTCGCTTAGCCTCATCAAGGGCGCGGACGTCCCGTTACAGCAGTGGACCCGGAACATGCCACTGAGTGATGCAGTGCTGATCTACTTCCATCATCAAGGCTGGCCTGACGGATACGAGGCGGCTTTCACTCACCCCGCCACCGAGGAGTCGCCCGCAAACGCCTTGCACTGGCAAACCATGGTAAAGCTCACCGCAAGGAATCTGGTGCGCCATCTCACTGATCGTCTCAAGGCCTACTGGGACGCTGCGAGTCCCCTGAACATTTCACGGCGACAGTTCCTGTCCCGTGTCATCGACGACAAGCTGCGGTCAGCGATCGTTATCGAACGCGAAAAAGGCTACCTGACAGAAGCACAAAGCAGCGAGCTGCATCGCCTGTTTCGGCCATCTCGCCAGGACGAGAGGTTGATGTTCATCGAAACGGTTCGCCTCTGGGACCATGCAACCCACAGCGTCGAACTGGCGGGCTCGTTGATGATCAGCGCGAATGGCCACTACCTTTACACCCCTGGCAAAGGCATTCAGAAAGTTGACCATCATCTGGACTTCAGGGATACGTTGCTGGGCCCGCCCACCGCGGCCCCGCAAATGGACGCCCTCTATGGGCTGCTGAGCCTTGAAGAACGCAACCGTTTTCTGCGCTTCGATGCTCCGCAGGTTTCCGGCAAAGAGGTGGGCTTGCCCGTAGCCGAGTCCCTGGGCCAGGCGATCATTGCCAAACAGCTGGACAATATTCACTTCGCGCTGGAAATGTCCCGCCAGGGCGAGTTTGACACCCATGCGCTGGTGGACAAGGCGCTGGACATACGCACCCTGATCGACAACAGCCTGCTTGACCAGAAGGTAGACGGGCACTGGGGCGCGCGGCCGGCGTTTTATGGAAACCTGCGCCCCTCCAATTTCATCGCCGATGTGCTGCAAAGAAAGCTCAAGACCTATGCCAGCGTGCAAGACGCTATTGATACCGAGTTCCGGCTGTTACCCCATTCAAGCGAATCAGAGCTGCTGGGTAGCGAGCTGAGTAAGCTGCTTTCCAAGCTGTGCAGTGCTTTTTCCCTGGGCATCCGAGAGGAGGCCGAGCTGCGGCAGCTCAACGGGACGCTGTCGACCGACGTCCACAAGCTGATCAACAGCGTGTTTGCCTTCGACGCAAACTACCCCGACCGTGAACAACGCCCAAGCGTCAAAGGTTTCCGCCCGGACGTATATTCGCTGAAGTTGACCTGCACAACGGAAGGCGCCACGACCGCCGTTTCTCCGGCCAGTTGCTTCCTGCTGACCGAGCGTGGCGGGCTGGATACGCCTTTTTCCGGCACGGCAATCCTGTGGATCCCCATTTGCGGACTCAAGGTTTTTCCGTCCGTCGCCCTTGCCAGCCAACAGTTGAATCAATACCTGTCCGACTCCCGGTCGCGTTTCGATGTGCTGTCCAATCTCACGCCCGCGCAACGTAATCCCCACGCCAGCTACCAGCTCGAGGCGTTTGAACTGATCGAAGGCAACGTGCTGATGAATCGGATGACTTCGTTCAGCGAACACTTCGCGGCCGAACACGCGTATCTGCGTGCTTTAAAGATAGGGGACTGGCGACTGGCCGAGCCGGCATTGCTCGAAGGTTTGAAAGCGCTGCTGGAAAAAGGCGCCCCGACCAACCTGTCAAACGCCGAGCGCATCGCCCACTCCAACAGGTTTCAGCAAAAGCTTCCCGCCTGGCTGGGCGCCGCCTCGCTCGAGGATCAACGCCTGCATATCGAGTTGCTTGAACAATATCGAAACAGCGTAACCGAGGACAAGGACTACCTGGACGGTATAGAACCGCTACGCGCCTACGTCGAAAGAACCTTGAAAGCGCTGCTGAAAACGCGCTTCCCCGGCATCGATCTTGACCCCGCCACGCTGCTGATTTCGCCCCATCTCGCGCTGGCAGGCCCGGCGAGCAGCCTGACCGAGTTCGCGTTGAATCATCTCGACAGTCGTCAGCGACCCGGCTTCAAGATTTCATCGATGTCACAACAAAAACTCCCCGACAACTTGACCGAGACCGCCGTCAGGCAAACGCTGCTATCGCTGGGTACTTCAACCCACTACAGGGCGCATGTGCTGGAAAAGCTCTCCGACAGCGTTGCTGACATCCAGCAAAGGAAAAGCCGATTTTATCGACAACTACCCTGGCAACTGCTGCAACACGCCCACGAGCGATATTTGCAACAGGGTCTCTCTCCTGTTGCTTTCAGGCTGATCAGCCAAGTGTTCGATATGCCGGACAGCATCGCCCGGCTGGCAACGGAGGGGGGCGAGGCAACCATTCGCCCGATTGAGCTGATCAAGACGCAAGGCGCCGAAGCCGTCAAGGCGACAGGGCTTTATCTGATCGGGTCGAGCGTCGACGCAAAAGCCCCCCATATCCTGTATTCGCCTTACCATGAAGGCGACGTCTTCACCGAGCTCGCGAGCGAAGCGAGCGTCATCGCCGCTTTCAACCGGCCAGGGTCGCTTCAGGACATGCTGATTCACCGGCTTCCGGAAAGCCAGCAGGCCACGTTCCGGAACCTCTTCGCGTCCACGGCTGGAGAACTCTCGGAAATAACCCTGGCTTCGAACCCGATCTCCAGCCTCCTCAATACGTTGTTCAACGACAACAACTCATTGCTGGCAGGCATGCTGAAAACCCAAACCGATGAGACACGCCAATTCGACTGGCAAACCGTCGGGCATCTTTTCAGCACCGGCATCAAGGCCCTTGGTCGGGTATTGCCGGGCAAACTCGCCTTGATCGAGACACTCATGGACGCCTATGAAGATTTCAAAGCCTCCTCCGAGGCCTTTCAGCAAAATGACTGGGGAGCAGGCTTGCATAACTTCATTTCCGGCGCGGCGGAAATGGTCTCCCTGGGCTGGCTCAATCGGGACGATACCTTCGGCCTGCTCGATCCGGTCGGTCCCGCTGCCCTGCCGCACCCTGCGCTAAAAAAACCAACTGATTGGCAGCGCCTGACCGGTGCAGCGCGGACCGACCTGCAGGCTTTCGTAGATCTCAAGGTCAGCCTGGCCGACCTGAAGAAACATGCAAGCGACGGTACTCATGAGGCCCTGGCGTCCGGCAAGCGCTACGCCCCGGTGTTCGGCAAGGTTTTTCAGGTAGCAAAGGCTGCCCACGATTGGCGCATCGTCCACCAGAATGGAGAAGGGCCGA
Source organism: Pseudomonas sp. R1-15 (assembly GCF_051132085.1). Classification (NCBI taxonomy): domain Bacteria; kingdom Pseudomonadati; phylum Pseudomonadota; class Gammaproteobacteria; order Pseudomonadales; family Pseudomonadaceae; genus Pseudomonas; species Pseudomonas sp. R1-15. The sequence goes on from NZ_CP071660.1 coordinate 3,387,555, forward strand.
TACTCAAGCGCTCGCCCGAGTCCGGGCGGTGGACCATTGATCCAGACTCGCAGCACATCCGCTACGGCAAAGTGATGTCGACGCTGACCGATGTGTATAGCGACTTCAACGCGAAGGAGGTCCTCAATATTGAAGCACGGGGCATGAAGCAGATACGGCGGATATCCCCCTCCCGCGCCAACATGATCGAGCAAGCCCTGGAGACGGCACGGCATTACTCCTGCAACGCGCTGCAAAATCTTGAACAGGTCAAAGGCGGCGTGCCTGCGGGTTCTCGACTGGACACGTTCCTGAAGTTTTTCCTCGGTGTCAGGGCAATCGACGCTGGCCTTGTAAAAAAAATCCACAGCGCTGTCGCCCCCATCTGCCAGACGTTAGCAGATCCGTTGTGGTTGCGGCAGAACGGCAGTCGCATCGTAATCGGCATCACCAAAAGCGCCCACTATGATGCGAGTGCCTTCGTATTAGAGGGCGGCAAGGGCGGCAGGATTTATCTCACCCAAGAGTTTTTCGCCATGGTGCCGGATTGGTACAGCAGTGCCGTGCCCGATACATTCAATGTCGACGCGCACGCCCAAGGCGCAACCTTCATTCATGAACTGTCCCATCTGCTGCGCGACACACTGGATATCGTCTACCTGGCCGCCTACTTACCATTCCACGACCTCATTTTAACAGTGACTCCATTGGCACAAGAAAAAGCCGCTGAACAAAAGGACCTGCAACTCAACGGTTTTTCGTGGACCACGCCGCGCGCACGCCTGTTCACGGATTGGGACCGTGCAACCCACTCGCTCAAGAGTCTCGACCTCCTGCCCTGGCACAAAGACACCGTCAAAACAATTCTGCAGATCACCCGCACTGCAAATCTGGAGCAAGCCCGCGACGCATTCCTGAACCTGAACTCAGCGGATCGACGGATCGACGTCATATTTAAAAATGCCGACTCTATAACGCTGCTCATTTGTGAGCTGGGGCGACAATTGGATCCGCCTCCGGTGGCTACGCCATAGTGGGTACACCCTTCCTGGAATGCGGGTCGATTTGATCTTTTTTTCACGCCGCTCGTGCGACGGTAAGGCTATACGGGGCAACGCCCGGCTTTATCACATTAAAAACAAGGGTATTTGATGCTTAATCGCCATGTCGGTTGTTCTCGGCAGCTGCCGTCGAAGGTTAGAATGCGGCAAACCAGGAACAGCCAATGACCGAACGAATACTCTCGGAAGCCGAATACGACGCCATCAGCGATGCGGCCGCGCATTGGTGCATGCGTATGCACGCTGATGACTGCACCGATGCCGACCGATTGGCGTTCAAGCAATGGCATGACGCCGACCCTCTGCACGCTTTCGAATACCAGGCCATGCTGGAAATCTGGGGCGTGGCCGAGCATCTGCCGCGTGTCGAATCCGCGCCGACCCCGCCAGCCCGGCGGCCACGGCCGCGCTGGAGCCGTCTGGCTGTCGCCGCCGCGGTGATCGCGCTGGGCTTGCCCCTGGCCGCGATTACCGGTTGGAACATGGGGTGGCTGCCTGACTCGTACCAGCGCCTGGAAGCCGGCGCGAGCGTACGTCATGTCACGCTGGGCGATGGCAGCCAGGTGGAGCTCAATCTTGGCAGCGAACTGGTGTTCGCCAACTACAAGCATGAGCGTCGGGTCACGCTGAAAAAAGGCGAGGCGTTCTTCGATGTCAGTCACGACACCCGGCATCCTTTCGTCGTTCGGGCGGGCCAGGGCCAGGTGCGTGTGACAGGCACCCGTTTCAACGTGTGGATGTATCAGGACCAGGTTCGGGTCACACTGGTGGAAGGCTCGGTATGGGTGACCAGCAACATGAACGCCACTGCGGGCGGCTCGCAACTGTCACCGGGGATGCAGGCAAGCTACAAGGCGGGCGATTTCCAGCCGCAGGTACGCGAGATCGAACCCGGCGACAGCTCCCTGGCCTGGCGCAACGGCAAGTTGGTGCTGAATGACCTGGCCCTTTCCGACGCACTGCCATTGATCAATCGCTACCTCGAACGTCCCGTCATGCTGGCCGACCATGCTACCGGCACCCTGCGTGTCGGCGGCATCTACAACCTCAACGAAGTGAAGAACCTCGTGCCCTCGCTGCCCAAGGTCCTGCCGATCTATCTGACCCAGAACCAGGACGGCAACCTGGTCCTCAATTCCATCGGCCATCATCCGGCCAAACATTAAAAAGCCGCGCCCATTCGGGTCGCGGCTTTTCTTCACGACAAAGCTGCCTTACTGCGTCGCGACCCTGCCCGCCTCATCACGCTCGCGGATGACTTTGGCCTGGTAGTTCGGATCGGCCTTGATCTGCTGTTCGGTAAAGGGCAGCGTGCTCCACTGCCGCTTCGAGAACGCCTGGGTCTGGTCCGCCGAGTAAGGCGAGGCCGGGTCACTGGAAATGGAAAACGCCAGCAGTCCCTGGGCCTGGGGGCCGCTGCCATCGAATGTCACCACTTGCAGATAGCTGGTGCCGCTGACCACTTCCCGCTTGCCGTTCGCCCCCGGCACACTCTGGATCGCGTTATAGATTCCCAGCTCCGCCGGGCCGCCGTGGATCGGCGTCTGGCGACCGCCCTGACTGGCAACCTGGACGTCCCGCCAGCGGCTGTCCGCCGCCAGCCCTGCCGATTTCACCGACTCCAGTGAAGCCAGCATGGCCTGGCGCAGCGCCTCGGCCACCGCAGGCCGCTCGATTGCCAGGCCCCGCGGAGTGTGTTGCGGATCTTTCGGATCGAACGCGACGCGCCAGGTATCAGGCACGGCTTGCAGCGTCTTCATGATCTGCTGGAAATGCACGAAGCCGACGCCGCTGTCCAGGCTCGCCGTGCGATCCCAGGCCTTCAGGCGGGTGCATACTTCGGTCAGAGCTGCGGCATCAGCCTTCAGGTCCCCGGCGCAGAAGGCCAGCAGGTCCGGCATCAACTGTTCCGCCAGGTAAACCTGGTCGTCCATGACCATGCGCTGCAACTCATCCACTTGCACCGGCCCGTCTTTGCCAAACTGGCCCAGTCGATCCAGCGCGAAACGTGCGCGCAACCCCAGCGGTTGGTCCTGCTGGCTGATCAGTGGCGAATAACCGGACAAGGGCTGAGCGGGATTGACCATCCAGGCCGAATCGTTGGAGTTCTGCACGTAATCACGACGCGACAACTGCGGCAGTTTGTCGGCGGCATAGATGCCCTTCTGCGCGGCCTTGGGGTCCACGCTCCAGTTGCATTCGCTGCGCGAGCCATCCAGCACGATCAGTTTCAGCCCGGCCCTCGGATCACTGCACCGCGCCAGCTTGGCCGCGTCAACGTTGGGCACCACCGAAACGTTCATGTAGAGACTTTGTCCCTGGTCGTCCACCGCCAGGGTATTGACCCAGGGAATCCCGTGGATCCGCTGGACCGACGCCTGCAGATCCTTGAGCGTGACCGCCTGATTCATGGCGTACCACTGCGCCAGCACCCGATCGTTCTCCAGGTTCGCGTCCCGCAGGCTGTAGGCGAAGCGGTTGTCCCAGTCCAGCTTGCCGGGCCATTGCACCACCGGCCCGAATTGCGAGCCGTACACCACCCGCGAAACCGGCTTGATCTGCCCGTCGGCCTGCTTGACGTCCACCGTGACCACCTGCTGGCTCATCGGCACTGACTTGCCATCCAGCAGATAGCGGGTCGGGTCCTTCGGGTCGAGCTGCAGGCGGTACAGGGTGAAATGCTTGGAGGTGTCGACGGTGTGGGTCCAGGCCAGGTGCTGGCTGAAACCGATATTGATCATCGGCAAGCCGGGCAACGCGGCGCCCATGACATCCAGCTTGCCGGGAATGGTCAGGTGCATCTGATAAAAGCGCATGCCGCCCACCCAGGGGAAATGGGGATTGGCGAGTAACATGCCGCGACCGTTGAACGAACGTTCGCTGCCGATTGCCACGGCATTGCTGCCGCGGTCGAGGGCGAAGCGCTGCTGGCGGGTCGCGGCGACCTCGAAGCCGGACATCGAGGTGTCGGCCTGTGTGGTCGCCTTGGGCGGCTGCGCGCCCGCCACGGCCTCGGCGAACTGGCCGACGCCACCTTCCACCAACAGACGCCGGGTCAGTTTGACCAGGTCCAGCGCAGTAATTGGCCTCACCCATTCGCTGGCGCACTGTGCGGGCAAGCCCTGTGCCTTGCGCTCGGCCAGTGCGCGGTTGTAACCGGCCACGTAGCCTTCGACCAGTTGCTGCACCTGGGGCGTCTGGGCCTGCCAGAAACCGGATACGGCCTGCGGCGTGTTGAGCCAGCTGAAAAACAGGTCGCTGGCCCGGTTGGACCGCTGCTCCAGGGTGACCTGTTCGGGGCCGAAGTAACGCGAGCGCTGGCCGTTGACCGTCACGATCTCATTGGCCAGCAGGCAAAGATTATCCTGGGCATACGCGTACCCGATGCCGTAGCCCAATCCACGCTCATCCTGGGCGCGTATGTGCGGCACGCCAAAACTGGTGCGGCGAATCTCGGCGCTGGCCTGCTCCACCTCTCCTCGCGCGCTGACAACGGTACTGACACCCAGGGCCATCCCCAGCAACGCACCCGCAAGGCAAAACCTCGATAACTGCCCGGACATTCTCACGCTCACTCCTGATCAAAAACCAATACGCCTCCCTTGGGAACGAACCGGATGAAAAAAATTTAACCGCGGACAACCGCCTGACTGCGGGGCTTTGCTGATTTCCAGGCATTTTTTTCACATCGCCGCCTTCATGATTGGCCCTCCTCGTTCGTCTTATAGAGGAGAGCATTTCATGACCTTTTCTGATCAGGCTGTTAAGGAGTCTTTACATGCATAACGCACCAATGCCCATGGAGGGCAAGCCAGGATCGGCACGTATGTCAATGAGCACCACCAACAACGTCTTCGCCAAACCAACGGAACGCGGCGGCAATGACCACATCAGGCGCCTGCTCAAGAGCTACGGGCTGCGAACAAGCCTGATCCGCCTGAAGGTGATCGATGCGCTGGTCAAGGCCGCCGAAGAGAATCGGCAACTGGGGGTGCGGGGTGTGCATAGCCAGTTGCTGGGGCTGGACATTCCGTTGTCCTTCCTCAGTGTGCGCGAGGTGCTCAAGCGCCTGTGCAGCGAGGGGGTCGTCAGCCTCCATCCGGATAAAAGCTACAGCTTGCACCCGAGTGCGGTGGCCGTGCTCAACGCCAAGCAGTAGCCGGGGCTCAAGGCTTGACCTTGCGCCTCATCACCCCGTTGATCACCACCACGATGACCGCCACGGCAATAGCAATGTATTGAAACAGCTGCTCGCTGATCATGCCTTTACCTTGCATCCATGACAGCCCGAGCATGATTGCCAGGACAACGAGGACCACCAGGATCGAGTATTTCAAACGTTGCGAATGAGTCATTTGCCAATTTCCTGAATATATTCGTGCTGTTTCCGCGCGCCTGCCAGGCTCGTGCCCGGTGCGATGACGAGGCCGCAAACGGATGCCCATGGTACAGCCGTCGGAGCGTTTTTGGCGCAGTTACGACAGGTCCTGAACCAACAATGTGCGCCATGGAGTTCAAGACCGCTGGCGATAGGCCGATAAAGACAAGTACGTCCGTTCCACTTGTCTCTAGAAAGCCGCCATCGTGCAAGGAATCTCTACATGCCCGCATTCCGCACCATTCAAGCCCGCTATACGCTGTTCCTGGTTCTGTTCATCCTGGTGCTGTCCATCCTGACGGTGGTCGGTATCAGCTATCTGGTCGCGCCAAAGCTGCGCCAGACCGAGGAGCAAGTGGCGCTGAACCGCATTGAAGAGGTCGCGGAACAGATCCAGGGCGAGCTGAACAAGGTGCAGGCGCAGCAGCGGAGCATCACCCAGACCATCCCGCTGCTCGACAGCGACGCCATCGACAAGGTATTGCCTGGCCTGGTGGATCAATACGGCGAATTGAAGGTGTTCGGCGGCGGGATCTGGCCACTGCCCAACCAGCGCGCCGAGGGTCGCAGCAAGTTCAGCACGTTCTGGCACCGCGACGCATCCGGCAAACTGGCGGTCAACACCTTCTGGAACAGCGACGCTGCGCCGAACTATTTCGAACAGCCGTGGCACAAGGGCGGCATGGCCACCCCTCCCGGCAAATGCGCCTGGGCCGCTGCCTACAAGGACGACGCCAGCGCCGAGCCTCGGACCAACTGCGCCATGGCGATCCAGAAGAACGGCGCGCCTTACGGCGTTTCCACCATTGACGTGACCCTGGGCTTTTTCAACGATCTGATCGCGCGCAAGGAAGCGGAACTGAGCGCCGAGATGTTGATCGTCGAAGCCGACGGCAAGATCATCAGCAACAGCTCGCGTATCAGCGGGCCGATCGTGCTGAAAAACATCAGCGAACTGGCGGCTACCTCGCCGTTCGCCGCCCAGGTCAAGGCAGGCCTGGCCAACCGTGACCAGCCGTTGCAACGACTCGAGTTCGACAACAAGGGTGAGGCCAGCACGTTTTTCATGCGCCCCATCGAAGGCTCCCCATGGTTCCTCGCCACTGCCCTGCCGACCCGCCTGATCACCGCCCAGCGTGACGACGTGTTGAGCACGCTGAGCCTGCTGCAGATTCCGCTGGTGATCCTGTTGGTGCTGATGCAGTTGTACGCCATCCGCCAACTGACCCACCGCATGAAGGTCCTCAAAGGCAATATCGACGCGCTGTCCACTGGCGATGCCGACCTGACCCGACGCATCACCATCCGTGCCGAAGACGAACTGGGCGCCATTGGCCATTCGGTCAACCGGTTCATCGCCTATCTGCAAGACATGATCGGCGAAGTCACCCAGGCCACCGGCGCCATGGCCTCGGGCCTGGACAGCCTGCAGCGGAGTTCGGCCCACACCAGCGAAATCCTGATGCGCCACGCCTCGGAAACCGACCAGACCGTGACAGCCATCACCGAAATGAGCTCCACCGCCGAAAGCGTGGCGCAAAACGCCGCCGAAACGGCAGCGTTCACCCAGCGCGCCAATGAGCATGCCGATCGTTCGCGGGTCGTGGTCGGTGAAGCGTCCAACAGCGTCGTGGCGCTGATCGATGAAGTGGCCAGCGCCACGCGCAAAGTCGAAGACATGCAGCAAGACGCGCAACGCATCACCGAGATTCTCGGCGTGATCGGCGCCATCGCCGGGCAGACCAACCTGTTGGCCCTCAATGCCGCCATCGAAGCGGCCCGGGCCGGCGAGCAGGGCCGTGGCTTCGCGGTAGTCGCCGACGAAGTCCGCGCCCTCGCCGCCCGCACCCAGGCCAGCACCTCGGAAATCAATGAAATGCTGACCCGCCTGACCCAGGGCGTAACCTCGTCGGTCGCGGCCATGGAAAACACCCAGGCCAGTTGCCAATCGGCGGCCGACGCCACGTCCCGGGTCAACTCGGGCCTGGATGAAATGGCCGGCTCCGTCAGCCAGATCAACAGCCTGAGCACCCAGATCGCCACCGCTGCCGAACAGCAGAGCGCAGTGACCGAGGAAATCAACCGCAGCATGGTGCAGATCCGCCATATGGTCGAGGAACTGGTGGAAAGCGGCCTGGCCAGCCAGAACAACACCCGCCAGCTGCTGGAAGCCAACAGCCGGGTGAATGCGATCATGGGGCGGTTCAAGGTTCGTTGAATCTATCCCACCGTGGCGAGGGAGCTTGCTCCCGCTGGGCTTGCGCAGCAGCCCCTTTGGGCCTCGCCTCGGTGTGTCAGGCTGATAATAAAGCAATCTTAGGGCCGCTTCGCGGCCCAGCGGGAGCAAGCTCCCTCGCCACGAGAGTTGCGTTCCCGAGCTGACAATTCTGTAATCCGCGCCTCAGCCTCGTGTCAGCCGCTCGCCGCTACTCTGTTATCCTCCTTCCAAACTGTTCGCTACGAGACCATACACATGGCCCATCCCCTGCACCTGCTCGCCTTGAGTACCTTGCTCATTTCCGCCCTGGCCCAGGCCGCCGAACCGGCGACCATCGATGTGCACCGCGACGCCAATTGCGGTTGCTGCAAGAAGTGGATATCCCACTTGCAGGAGAACGGTTTCAAGGTCAACGACCATGTCGAGGCCGACATGAGCGCGGTCAAGCAACGCCTCGGCGTCGCGCCCAACCTGCGTTCCTGCCACACCGCTGAAATCAACGGCAAATTCGTCGAGGGCCACGTTCCGGCCGAGCAGGTGCTGGCATTGAGCAAACGCGACGACCTGCTTGGCGTGGCCGCGCCCGGCATGCCGATGGGCTCGCCAGGCATGGAAATGGACGGCATGAGCGATGCCTACCAGGTGATCGGGCTGAAAAAAGACGGGACGCAAACCGTGGTGGCGGACTATCCGGCCCATTGATGGGCGAGGCGTATATCGGGCTGTTCTTTGCAGCGTTTGGCGCGGCGACCCTGTTCCCGTTGCAATCCGAGGCGCTGCTGGTGGGCCTGCTACTCAGCGAACGTTACGCCATTTGGCTGCTGGTGGCAGTGGCAACCTTGGGCAACGTCCTCGGTTCCCTGGTGAACTGGTGGCTGGGTACACGCCTGGAACAGTTCAAGGATCGCCGCTGGTTTCCGGTCAGCCCGTCCCACCTGGACAAGGCCCGTCGGCACTATCAACGGTATGGCTACTGGTCGCTGCTGCTCAGTTGGCTGCCCATCATCGGCGATCCGCTGACCTTGATCGCAGGCGTGATGGGTGAGCCCTGGCGGCGCTTCCTGTTGATCGTGACGCTCGCCAAAGGCTTGCGTTATGGCGTGCTCACCTGGGCGACCCTCGGCTGGATGGGTTGAACGTTCCTGCGCTTGGGTTGCCTGTGGTTAATGTCGCCATAATCGAGCCGTTCCAGGATCGGCCGGTCGCCTCAAGGAGATTGCTCATGTCGCGTTTGACCGCCCGCTGGCTGCCCAGCCTGTTCCTCACCGCTGCCTTGCCAATGCTCGCCCAGGCCGCGAACCCACCTGAAGGCCCGGCCTATGGCCCGCAGCTTGAGGGTTTCGAGTACCCCTATACGCTCAAGCATTTTGCCTTGCAGTCCCAGGGTAAATCGCTGCAGATGGGCTATATGGACGTGCCCGCCCAAGGCAAGGCCAACGGCCGGACGGTGGTGCTGATGCATGGCAAGAATTTCTGCGCCGCCACCTGGGGCGATTCGATCAAGGTGCTCAGTGACGCCGGTTACCGGGTCATCGCCCCGGACCAGATCGGTTTTTGCACGTCGAGCAAGCCGGACCATTACCAGTACAGTTTCCAGCAGTTGGCGATCAACACCCAGGCCCTGCTCAAGGCCCTCGGCGTACAGAAGGCCATCGTGCTGGGCCACTCCACCGGTGGCATGCTTGCCACCCGCTATGCCTTGCAGTTCCCCGACCAGGTCGAACGCCTGGCGATGGTCAACCCCATCGGCCTCGAGGACTGGAAAGCCCTTGGCGTGCCTTACCGCACCGTGGACCAATGGTACGAGCGCGAGCTGAAACTCAGCGCCGAGGGCATTCGCAACTACGAGCGCAACACCTATTACGGAGGACGCTGGAAACCGGAGTTCGAGCGTTGGGTCGACATGCTCGCCGGCTTGAACAAGGGCCCGGGACATACACACGTGGCGTGGAATTCGGCGCTGATCTACGACATGATCTTCACCCAGCCGGTCTATTACGAGTTCAAGGACCTGAAGGTCCCCACGCTGCTGTTGATCGGGACGTCCGACACCACCGCCATCGGCAGTGACATTGCCCCGCCAGCCGTGAAAGCCCGGCTGGGCCGTTACGAGGTGCTGGGCAAACAGGTCGCCGGACTGATTCCGCAGTCGACCCTGGTGGAATTCCCCAACCTGGGGCACGCGCCGCAAATGGAAGAGCCGGCGCGGTTCCACCAGGCCCTGCTCGGCTGGCTGGACAAACCCATTCCCTGATAGAGGTGTTCCATGGCGGTGCAAATAGCGGTCATCGACGATTGGCAAGACGTCGCCAAGGACGTGGTGGACTGGTCGGTGCTCGATAGCATTGGTGAAGTGGCCTTCCTACACGATTACCCCGCCGACCGCGACACCCTCGCCGAGCGCCTGCAACGCTTCGACGTCATCTGCGTGATGCGCGAGCGCACCCGCTTCGACGAAGAGCTGCTGCGCCGCCTGCCCAACCTGAAGCTATTGCTGACCGGCGGCATGCGCAACGCCGCCCTCGACCTCAAGGCTGCCGCGACACTGGGCATCCAGATCTGCGGCACCGAGAGCTACAAGCACGCTGCGCCGGAACTGACCTGGGCGCTGATCATGGCCCTGAGCCGCAATCTTGTACCGGAAGCCAACGCCCTGCGCGCCGGGCTGTGGCAACAGGGCCTGGGCGGTGACTTGCACGGCAAGACCCTGGCGATCCTGGGCCTGGGCAGCATCGGCACGCGCGTGGCGCAGTTCGGCCAAGTGTTCGGCATGCGTGTGATCGCCTGGAGCGAGAACCTGACCGCCGAGCGAGCCGCCGCAGCCGGCGTGCAATACGTGAGCAAACAAGCGCTGTTCGAGCAGGCCGATATCCTCTCGATCCACCTGGTGCTCAGCGAGCGCAGCCGGGGCCTGGTGGACGCCCAGACCCTGGGCTGGATGAAACCCGAGGCGCTGCTGGTCAATACCGCGCGCGGGCCGATTGTCGACGAGGCGGCCCTGATCGACGCACTCCGGCACAAACGCCTGGCAGGCGCCGCGCTGGACGTATTCGCCGAGGAACCATTGCCGCCCGAGCACCCGTTCCGAACCCTCGACAACGTGTTGGCCACACCTCACGTGGGTTATGTGAGCCGGCAGAATTATCAGCAGTTCTACGGCCAGATGATCGAGGACCTGCAGGCCTGGGCGGCTGGCAAGCCGATCCGGGTACTGACCGCGGCTTCGTGAAATTTTCCTGGTAGCCCCATGTGGGAGCGAGCCTGCTCGCGAAAGCGGGGTGTCAGTCGCGGATTTTCAGTCTGATCCACCGCTTTCGCGAGCAGGCTCGCTCCCACATTTGGGGGCCGTCGCCGCCGTACTGAAGCCATCAAAACGCCTCCATCCAGCCCGCCCCCTTATGGTGCGGAGCGCTGTTGAACCGCGCACGCGATTGAACCGTCGCGCCCTTCCTACCCCTGAATGTTTCAAACAACCTGCACTTCGTCGGTTCGTATTCCCCTGCTTCGTGTAAGACATTGCCGACAATCGACGTGATTGTCGGACAATTCGACGAACCGAACCGCAGCGCTCTAGCTTCTGACCTAGACTGCCTTTCCGTGGGGAAAACCGACCGGTCATCCGAAGGAAAAAAAGTCGAAACTTTTCACAACGGCGACAGGTCAGGTTAGAGGAAGGGCAACAACTGCTGGAGCATTCCTTGCAACGGCCCCCTCACCTGATTCGCTTCGCCGCATTGGGCAGCGCTTTGCTCTCCTTGCGTAGCGCTCGTGCGCCTGGCCGCAGGATTCGGCCAATGAAACAACAGCTCTGGCGCTTGCCGGAAACAGATCGAGAAATAGGAGTTATTTATGATCAGTGCTGCCTTGGAACCACAGCAAGTCCGCTCTCAATTACCGCCGGCGGCTGAATCGCCGACGGCACCGGTGCTGGCCACCGGAGGCAAGGCACTGCTCCCTGTCGTTCGACAGAACCCCAACCGCAAGAAGATCCTGTTCGTGACCTCGGAAATCGCCGACCTGGTCAAGACCGGTGGCCTGGGCGACGTTTCTTCCGCCCTGCCCCGGGCCATGGCCGGCCTGCATGATGTCCGGGTGCTGATCCCCGGGTATCCGCAAGTCATGAACAGCGGCAATCCGATCCATATCATCGGTGAACTGGGCGGCCACGCAGCGCTGCCGCCGTGCAAGATCGGCCGCATGGACATGGCCGACGGTCTGGTGATCTACGTCCTGATCTGTCCCGAACTGTATGCCCGCGAAGGCTCGCCCTACGGCGCCAACAATGGCCGCGACTGGCCGGACAACCACATCCGCTTCGCCCGCCTGGGCCTGGCCGCAGCCGACATCGCCGCCAATCTGGCGCAGATCCACTGGTGCCCCGACCTGGTCCATGCCCACGACTGGCCGGCCGGCCTGGCCCCCGCCTATATGCACTGGCGCGGCCAACGTACCCCGACCCTGTTCACCATCCACAACCTGGCGTACCAGGGCGTGGTCAGCCTGGCTTCCTGCCCGGAGCTGGGCATCCCGGAGCACGCGCTGCAACAGGAAGGCATGGAGTTCTACGGCAAGCTGTCGTTCCTCAAGGCCGGCATGGCCTATTCCAGCCACATCACCACGGTCAGTGCTACCTACGCCCAGGAAATCACCACCCCGGCGTTCGGCTGCGGGCTTGACGGGTTCCTCGCCGCCAAAACCCAACAAGGCCTGCTCAGCGGGATCCCCAACGGCATTGACGAGAGCTGGGATTCGGCGACCGACTCACATCTCCAGCGCCAGTTCTCCATTGGCGACTGGGAAGGCAAGGCGGTCAACGCTGCCCACGTACGCAACCTGTTCGGCCTGGATGACACCACCGGCCCGCTGTTCGCCGTGGTATCGCGCCTGGTGTATCAGAAAGGCCTGGACCTGACCGAGGCCGTCGCCGAATTCATCGTCGAGTCCGGCGGGCAGATCGCGATCATTGGCCGCGGCGAACCGGAAGAAGAACAGGCCATGCGTGAACTGGCGCTGCGCTTCCCCGGCAAGATCGGCGTGCGCATCGGCTTCAACGAAACCGATGCCCGGCGGATGTTCGCTGGCAGCGATTTCCTGCTGATGCCATCGCGCTACGAGCCGTGCGGCTTGAGCCAGATGTACGCCCAGCGCTTCGGCTCGCTGCCGGTAGCGCGCAATACCGGCGGCCTGGCGGACACCATCGAGGATGGCATCACCGGGTTCCTGTTCGACGAGTCCACCGTGGAAAGCTACAAGCAGGCCCTGAGCCGGGCTTTCAAGGTATTCGAGTTTCCCGAGTTGCTCAATGCCATGCGTTGCCGGGCGATGTCGGCCCCCTTCAACTGGTCCAAGGCCGTAGAGCCCTATGCCGAACTTTATGAACAACTGGTAGCTAAATCGCTGGGAAAATCGGCCAGACAATGAGGTAACCGATGCCGTCAAGGACGCCTGAAACCTGGACCCACGGCGCGGTCTTGCTCGATTCCGAGCACACCCGCTTCGCGCTATGGGCCCCGGATGCCTTTTACGTCAGTGTCGAACTCGACACTGGAGAATCCATACCGATGCTGCCTCAGGCCAACGGCTGGTTCATGATCCAGGCCCGTTGCCCCGCTGGCACTCGTTACCGCTTCAACATCGATGGCGAGCTGGAGGTGCCCGATCCAGCCTCCCGCGCCCAGGACGGTGATATCGATCGCCACAGCGTGGTGGTCGACCCTCACGCCTACCAATGGCGACACACCAGCTGGTCCGGTCGCCCCTGGTACGACGCGGTCATTTACGAACTGCACGTTGGCGCCCTCGGTGGCTTCGAAGGCGTCGAGCAGCAACTGGCACGCCTGGCCGGGCTTGGCGTGACCGCCATCGAACTGATGCCCCTGGCGCAGTTTCCCGGCGATCGCAACTGGGGCTACGACGGCGTATTGCCCTACGCTCCCCAGGCCTCCTATGGCACGCCGGACCAGCTCAAGCATCTGATCGACAGCGCCCATGGCCATGGCTTGGCGGTCATTATCGACGTGGTCTACAACCACTTCGGCCCCGATGGCAACTACCTGCACCGCTACGCCAAGGGTTTCTTTCGCGAAGACAAGCACACACCCTGGGGCGCAGCGATCGACTTCCGGCGCCGCGAGGTCCGCGATTTCTTCATCGAAAACGCCCTGATGTGGTTGCTCGAATACCGTTTCGACGGCCTGCGCCTGGACGCCGTGCATGCAATCGAAGACCCGGACTTCCTCCAGGAGCTCGCCGCCACGGTGCGCCAACAGGTCGACCCGACGCGCTACGTCTGGTTGACCGTCGAGAACGAACACAACCAGGCCAGCCTGCTGGAGCACGGCTACGATGCCCAGTGGAACGATGACGGGCACAACGCCTTGCACGTGCTGCTGACCGGCGAGACCGATGCCTATTACGCCGACTATGCCGAGCAGACCACGGAAAAGCTGGCGCGCTGCCTGAGCCAGGGGTTCGTGTTCCAGGGCCATACCAACCGCCACGGTGAATCCCGCGGCGAGGCCAGCGGTCACCTGCCGCCCAGCGCTTTCGTCTTGTTCCTGCAAAACCACGACCAGATCGGCAACCGGGCCTTGGGCGAGCGCCTGCACCAGCTGGCCCCGCCACAGGCGCTGCAAGCCGCGACCGCCTTGTTACTGCTGTCACCGATGATCCCGCTGATGTTCATGGGCGATGAAGTGGTCGCCGAACAACCGTTCCTGTTTTTCACCAGCCACCATGGCGAACTGGCGGAGTTGGTGCGCGAAGGTCGACGCAACGAGTTCAAGGCCTTTGCAGCCTTTGCCGACCCCGAGAAACGCGAGCGGATTCCCGACCCGAACGCGGCCGGCACGTTCGACGCTTCACGCCCCAACCTGGAAGCCCATCAACCGGAACAACTGGCCTGCGAAACCCTTTATCGCCAGTTATTGAAGATCCGCCGTGAGGAAATCGTCCCGCGCCTGCCCGCCGCCCATGCCCTGGGCGCGGATGTGCTGGGCCATGGCGCCGTCAGCGCGCGCTGGCAGATGGGCGACGGCAGCGTGTTGCGCATCGACCTGAACCTCAGCGACAAACCGGTCGAACACAGCGCACCGCAAGATGCGCAGATTCTTTTCGAACATCCATCGCAGGCCATGGGTCTGTTGCAACAAGGGGTGCTCACGCCCCACAGCGCGCTGGTCAGTCTGACGCAAGCGACAACCTTGCCCAATATCACTGGAGAGCGCCTATGAGCGATGCGCAACTGGAAATCCTCGCTGGCCGAGCGGGCCTGGCGGTGGACTGGATCGATGCCAATGGCCGTGCCCAGAAAGTTACACCCGCGGTGTTGCGCTCGGTCCTCACCGGCCTGGGGCATCCCGCCGGCACTGCCCAGGAAATCGACGCCAGCCTGTTGCAGTTGCAGGAAGACCAACAGAACCACCGCCTGCCGCCGCTGCTTACCGCAGACGCAGGCGTGAATGTTGACCTGAGCCGCTATTTCGAACCCGCGACCCCGTGCGAGATCCAGCTTGAAGATGGCGCGACGCTGAATCTGAAACTTGACGCCGACGCGACGCTCCCGGGGATCGTCCCGGTGGGCTATCAGCAGGTCAGCATCCAGGGCCAGCATTTCACCCTGGCGGTGGCGCCCGCCCGTTGCTACAGCGTGGCGGATGCGGTGGACGACCCGATCCCCAGGGTCTGGGGCCTGAGCGCGCAACTCTATTCCCTGCGCCGCCCTGGCGATGGCGGCTTCGGCGACACCCAGGCCCTGGAAGAACTGGCCCGGGTGGCCGGCGAACGTGGTGCCGACGCCCTGGCCATCAGCCCGATGCATGCGATGTTCAGCAGCGATACCGGGCGCTACAGCCCATATTCGCCCTCCAGCCGGCTTTTTCTCAACAGCCTGTACGCCGCGCCCGGCACCATCCTTGGCGAGCGTGCGTTGCGCACGGCCATCGACGCCACCGGCTTGACCAACCAGTTGCGCAGCCTCGAAGAGCAGCCGCTGATCGACTGGCCGGTGGCTGCCGAAGCCAAGCAGCGGGTTCTTCGCGCGCTGTACGAGGGCTTCAGCCAGGGCGAACATCCGCTGCATGAGGATTTCAGCAGTTTCCGCCACAGCAGCGGCGAGGCCCTGGAAAACCATTGCCGCTTCGAAGCCCTCCAGGCCGATCGCGCCGCTCGGGGCGAAAGCCTCGACTGGCGCCAGTGGCCGCAAGAATGGCGCGATCCGCGCAGCGCCGCGCTGGCCCGTTTCGCCGAAGAGAACGCAGATGAAATCGGCTTCTACGCCTTCTGCCAATGGTTGATTGCCCGCTGCCTGGAGCGCGCCCAGAGCGCGGCGAAGTCCAGTGGAATGGGCATCGGCCTGATCGCCGATCTCGCCGTGGGCGCTGACGGCGCCGGCAGTCAGGCCTGGAGCCGCCAGGATGAATTGCTCGCCTCGCTCACCGTCGGCGCACCGCCGGACATTCTCAACCGCTCCGGCCAGGGCTGGGGTATCTCGGCGTTCTCGCCAGAGGGGCTGGTACGCAACGGTTTCCGCGCGTTCATAGAAATGTTGCGAGCCAATTTCGCCCACGCCGGCGGCTTGCGCATCGACCACATCATGGGTCTGCAACGATTGTGGGTGATCCCCAACGACGCCCCGCCCACCGATGGCGCCTACCTCTATTACCCGATCGATGATCTGCTGCGGCTGTTGGCGCTGGAATCCCATCGCCACCGGGCCATCGTGCTCGGCGAGGACCTTGGCACCGTGCCCGAAGGCCTGCGGGAAAAACTCGCGGCCCGCGCCATCCTCGGCATGCGTGTGCTGTTGTTCGAACAGGACAATACCCACTTCAAGCCGATCCTAGATTGGCCGGATGACGCCCTGGCCACCACCAGTACCCATGACCTGCCGACCCTGAACGGTTGGTGGCACGGTCACGACATCGACTGGAACGCCCGGCTGGACCTGATCGACTCCCACACCGAGATGGACTGGCGCCGGCACCGCCAACGCGAGCGTGACGGGTTACGCAATGCATTGAACCAGGACCCGCAGAATTTTCGCGAAGAACACCGCGAAACCGACCAGGTGCTGGACGCCAGCGTGCGCTTTCTCGGCCATACCCGCGCGCCGCTGGTGCTGCTGCCCCTGGAAGATGCCCTGGGTATCGACGAACAGGCCAACCTGCCCGGCACCACCGACACCCACCCCAACTGGCGGCGGCGCCTGGCTTTGGAAAGCCGCGCGCTGCTGGATGACCCGGACGCCGCACGGCGTCTGGAAATACTCGCCTGCGCGAGACTTCAGGCGAACGAGCGTGACCGATGAACCAGACACTGATCCAACCGCTGCAGGCCACCTTGCGCCTGCAATTTCATAAAGGCTTCACCCTCGACGATGCGGTAGCGCAAGTGCCCTACTTCGCAGCGCTGGGCATCAGCCACATCTATGCGTCTCCCCTGCTCAAGGCACGGGCCGGGTCCATGCACGGCTACGACGTGGTCGACCCGACCCAGGTCAACCCGGAGCTCGGCGGAGAGGCTGCGCTAAAGCGCCTGGTCGCCACTTTGCGTGAGCACCGGATGGGCCTGATTCTCGACATCGTGTCCAACCACATGGCCGTTGGCGGCAACGACAACCCCTGGTGGCTGGACCTGCTGGAGTGGGGACGCTTGAGCCCTTATGGCGAATTCTTCGACATCCAGTGGCATTCCCCCGACCCGCTGATGGAAGGCCAACTGCTGTTGCCATTCCTGGGCAGCGACTATGGCGTGGCGCTGCAGGAAGGCACCTTGAAACTGCGCTTCGATGCCGCGCAAGGCAGCTTCCATGTCGAGCATTACGAGCACCGTTTCCCTATCTGCCCGATGCAATACGGTGAGCTGCTCAAGCCTGCGGACGCTCTGGAGCCCGAGCAGGTCGACGCGCTCAAGGCGCTGGCCGAGCGCTTCACCACGCTGAACTACCAGACCGACGCCCACTCCCTCGCCCGCCCGCTCCAGCAAGAGCTGCGCGACCTTGCCAAACAAACGAACATCCTCAGCGCCATCGAAGACAACCTGCGCGGCTACGATTCCACCGAGCCCGCGGGGTTCGAGCGCCTGCACCAACTGCTCGAGCGCCAGAGCTACCGGCTCGCCAGCTGGCGCACGGCGGCGGACGATATCAACTGGCGGCGCTTCTTTGATGTCAACGAACTGGGCGGCCTGCGGGTCGAGCGTCCGGCGGTGTTCGAGGCGACCCACGCCAAGATCTTCGAGCTGATCGCCGCGGGGCTGGTGGACGGCCTGCGGATCGACCACATCGACGGCCTGGCCGACCCTCGCGGTTACTGCCGCAAGCTGCGCCGTCGCGTGGACTCGCTTTCGCCCTCGCGGCACCTGCCGATTTTCGTCGAGAAAATCCTCGGCGACGGCGAAACCCTGCGCCGCGACTGGACCATCGATGGCAGCACCGGTTACGAGTTCATGAACCAGATTTCGCTGCTGCAGCACGACCCGGCCGGCGCCGAGCCCCTCGCCGAGTTCTGGAGCCGGCACAGCGAGCGCCCGGCGCACTTCATCGAAGAGGCCCGCCTGGCCCGCCAGCAGATTCTCAACGGCTCCCTCGCCGGGGATTTCGAAAGCGTGGCACAGGCCCTGCTGCAAGTCGCGCGGGACGATGTGATGACCCGCGATCTGACCTTGGGCGCGATTCGTCGGGCGTTGCAGGAGTTGATCGTGCATTTCCCGGTGTATCGCACGTACATCAATCCTTTGGGGCGCTCCGCCGAGGATGAAGTGTTTTTCCAGAAAGCGCTGGAAGGCGCCCGGCAAACCCTGAGCGAAGCCGATTGGCCGGTGCTCGACTGCCTGGCCGACTGGCTCGGTGGCATGCCGTGGCGCAGGCGACCTCGGGGCAGCGAGCGCAAACGGCTGCGCCACGCCTGCGTGCGCTTCCAGCAACTGACGTCGCCGGCAGCGGCCAAGGCTGTCGAGGACACTGCACTGTATCGCTCGGCGGTACTGCTTTCACGCAATGACGTGGGCTACAACACCGAGCGCTTCAGTGCCCCGGCCGAGGAATTCCATGAAGCGTGCCGGGAACGGCTCGAACACTTTCCCGACAACCTCGTCACCACCGCGACCCACGACCACAAGCGCGGCGAAGACACCCGAGCCCGGCTGGCAGTGATCAGCGAACGCCCGGATTGGTACACCGCGTGCGTGGAGCAATGGCGCATCCTCTCACCGTCGCTGCACAGCGACCCGGCGGCCCCATCGGCCGGTGATGAACTGATCCTCTACCAGGCCCTGCTCGGCAGCTGGCCGCTGGACCTCGACCTGCAGGACCCCAAAGCCTTGGCCGAATACAGCGAACGCCTGTGGCAATGGCAACGCAAGGCGCTGCGCGAAGCCAAGCTGCAAAGCAGCTGGGCGGCGGTCAATGACGCTTATGAGCAAGCCACCCAGATGTTCCTTGAGCGGTTGCTGCTGTGCGACGAGGGCCTGCCGTTGCGCAGCGCCATCGCCGAGGCGGTCCAGGCCATCGCTCCGGCGGGCGCCCTCAACAGTCTGGCGCAAACCTTGCTGCGCATGACCGTACCCGGCGTTCCGGACCTGTACCAGGGCAACGAGTTCTGGGATTTCAGCCTGGTGGATCCGGACAACCGTCGCCCGGTGGATTTTAATGCTCGCCGTGAGGCGGTACAGGGCGACAGCTCACCGGCGACGCTGGTACGCGACTGGCGCGACGGTCGGGTCAAGCAGGCACTGATAGCGCGGACGCTGGCCTTGCGCGCCGAATACCCGCAGCTGTTTCGCCAAGGCAGCTATCAACCGCTGCCGGTGCTTGGCGAACACGCCGGGCGGGTGCTGGCATTCATGCGCGAATACCAGCAGCAGCGGGCGATTGTGGTGGTCCCGGTGCACGCCGCCCGCCTGCTGGAAAACGGTGCCTTGCCCCACGTGGCTGCATCGGACTGGGGCGATACCCGGGTGTCGTTACCGTTCGCCGCCGAGGATGGAAAACTGAAGGGACTTTTTGCAAGCGCAGCAGTCACACCCCAAAGGGAGCTGATGGTCAGCGCCGCGCTGGGGGATTTCCCGGTCAATGTCTTTATTGAATCTTGAGTTTAGTCAGGAGCACTGCGATGAGTACCGACGATAAACGCATTCGTGAATTTGCCTATCAGATCTGGGAGTCGGAGGGTAAGCCCGCCGGGCAGGAAAAACGTCACTGGGAAATGGCGCGCAAACTGGCTGAAGCCGAGGCACTAGCGCCTAGCAAGCCGCCAAAAGCAGCGAGCAAGACCGCCGCCAGCAAGACTGACGGCACCAAGCCGGCACCCGCCAAGAGCGCTGCGACCAAGACCGCTGCGAAGAACACCACGCCCAAGGCCAAGCCTGCGGCCAAACCCTCCGCGGCGACTGCCGCGGTGGTCCCGCCCGCCGACAAGACTGCCGCGAAAAAGCCACGAGCGGTGCGCAAACCACCGGCGGTCTGATCCAGCAAACTCATCGTTCTCAAGCCCGTGCTCCTTCCAATGAAGGGGCCTGCTTGTGGCATGGGGCTTTATCTTCCCACCACAAGCGCAAGGCACGCAGTCCTGCGTGCGCCGCATCACCGAATCTGTCTTTTGCAGGAGCAACTATGACCCGTCCAAAAAAAACCACGCCGCCGCCGGTTATCGAGGCTTCGCGGATTCGTGAAGGGCTGCCGTTTCCGCTTGGCGCGACCTGGGATGGCCTGGGGGTCAATTTCGCGTTGTTCTCAGCCAACGCCACCAAGGTCGAACTGTGTATTTTCGATGACACCGGCGAAGTCGAACTCGAACGCATCGAGTTGCCGGAGTACACCGACGAGATCTACCACGGCTATCTGCCCGATGCCCATCCGGGGCTGATCTATGGCTACCGTGTCTATGGCCCTTACGATCCGGAGAATGGCCACCGCTTCAACCCCAACAAGCTGCTGATCGATCCCTACGCGAAACAGCTGGTGGGAGAGCTGAAATGGTCCGAGGCCTTGTTCGGCTACACCATTGGTCACCCCGACGGCGACCTCAGTTTCGATGAACGCGACAGCGCCCCTTTCGTGCCCAAGTGCAAGGTCATCGACCCGGCCCACACCTGGGGCAACGACCATCGCGTCAGCGTGCCGTGGGACAAGACCATCCTCTACGAGACCCATGTGCGCGGCATCACCATGCGCCATCCCGCAGTGCCTGAGAACCTGCGTGGCACCTTCGGCGGCCTGATGGTCGACGATGTACTCGAACATATCCGCAAGCTGGGGGTTTCTTCGGTCGAACTGATGCCCGTTCATGCGTTCGTCAATGACCAGCACCTGCTGCACAAAGGCATGACCAATTACTGGGGCTACAACAGCATCGCCTTTTTCGCCCCGGACCCGCGTTACCTGGCCAGCGGCAAGATCGCCGAGTTCAAGGAAATGGTCGCGCACATGCACGAGGCCAATCTTGAAGTGATCCTCGACGTGGTCTACAACCACACCGCCGAGGGCAACGAACAGGGCCCGACCCTGTCCATGCGCGGGATCGACAATGCCTCGTACTACCGGCTCATGCCCGACGACAAGCGCTATTACATCAACGACTCGGGCACCGGCAACACCCTCGATCTGAGCCACCCGTGTGTGCTGCAGATGGTCACTGACTCCCTGCGCTACTGGGCCACCGAAATGCACGTCGATGGCTTCCGCTTCGACCTGGCGACGATCCTGGGTCGCTACCATGACGGTTTCGATGAACGCCACAGCTTCCTCGTCGCCTGTCGCCAGGATCCGGTGCTGCGCCAGGTGAAACTGATCGCCGAGCCTTGGGATTGCGGGCCTGGAGGTTACCAGGTCGGAGGGTTCCCGCCGGGGTGGGTCGAATGGAACGACAAATTCCGCGATACCGTGCGCGCCTTCTGGAAAGGCGACGACGGCCAACTCGCCGACTTCGCCAGCCGCATGACCGCTTCGGGCGAAATGTTCAACCAGCGCGGTCGACGCCCTTATGCCTCGGTGAACTTCGTCACCGCCCACGACGGTTTTACCTTGCACGACCTGGTGTCGTACAACGACAAGCACAACGAAGCCAACGACGAAAACAACCAGGACGGCAGCAACAACAACCTGTCCTGGAACCATGGCGTCGAAGGTCCGACGGATGATCCCGAGATCAACGCGCTGCGCCATCGGCAGATGCGTAATTTCTTCGCAACGCTGTTGCTCGCCCAAGGCACGCCGATGATCGTCGCGGGCGACGAGTTCGCCCGCACCCAGCATGGCAACAACAATGCCTATTGCCAGGACAGCGAGATCGGCTGGGTCAATTGGGACCTGAGCGAGGATGGCGCGGCGCTGCTCAAGTTCGTCAAGCGTCTGATCAAGCTGCGTCTGACTTACCCGATCCTGCGGCGCGGACGCTTCCTGGTGGGCAATTACAACGAGGACATCGGCGTCAAGGATGTCACCTGGTTGGCCCCGGATGGCAACGAGATGACCGTTGAACACTGGCAGGACGGCCAGAACCGCTGCCTGGGCATGCTGATGGACGGGCGCGCCCAGGAAACCGGTATCCGCCGCAAAGGGGGCGACGCTACCTTGTTGCTGGTCGTCAACGCACACCATGACATCGTCAATTTCCGCTTGCCGGAGGTGCCGGAAGGCAGTTTCTGGACGTGCATGGTGGACACCAACCAGCCGACGGTGCGCGGCCAGGAGCGCTTCGATTTTGATGCCGAATACTCCGTGACCGGCCGCTCGTTGCTGTTGTTCGAGCTGCAACGCGACGAAGAGGAATAAGACGGCAAATCGACAAAACCGCAGGGACGCGGTTTTTCTGGTCACTCAGACGACGCAGTTCGAATAAAAAAAAGCGGTTCAGATACGCAATCTGACGCGACGAAACCGCCAGCATAGTCAATACTTCCCGTACGGCGGTTCCAGGACTCGGAGCGCCGCGAATCACAGTCAGCCCTGCGGGGCGACGCCGGGCAGTCGGTCCGGTGCATGACTGAACGATTGAACAGCACAAGGACGTAGCCTCATATGAAACCCGCCTCCCGCTTGCAAGGCCGGCAGCATCCCCAGATATGGAACAGCGCGCCGCAACTGGCCGACATTCCCATCATCAGCACCCAGACACTCATACCCGCCGGCTCCCGCGCGGTCATCCTTGCCCCGCACCCGGGCGACGAGGTCGGTGCCTGCGGCGGACTGCTCCAGTTGTTGAGCAACCTGGACCATCCCATGCTACTGATCTCCGTCACCGACGGCAGCCTCGGCCATCCGGGTTCGCCATTATGGAACGATGAGCGGCTGCGCACGTTCCGCCCCCACCCTCAGGAAAGCGTCGACGCCCTGCATCGCCTGGGTGTGCCTCCCAACGGCCTGCAATGGGTGCGCGGCGGCTTTCCAGAAAAGAGCCTGGCCGAGCACGAGGAGCCACTGGCCGCGTTCATCGGTCATCATCTTCGTCCCGGTGATGTGATATTCAGCACCTGGCGCCAGGACGGCGACAGCGATCACGACACTGTCGGACGCGCCGGGGCCCAGGCAGCCGAAGCGATCGGCGCGGTGTTCAACGAACTGCCGGTATGGGCGTGGCATTGGCCCGTCCGCGAACAGAAGAGGATCCCCTGGCATCGGGCTCGCAAACTGCGTCTGGATGTCTGGACCACCGCTCGCAAGCGCCACGCCATGCATGCCTACTCCAGCCAGCTCAACGGTGAACCCGCCAACGGTATCGCGCCGCTGGTACCGCGGGTGATTCTCGACCGCATGGGCATGCCGTACGAAATCGTTTTCATCTGATTAGTTCCCCGTCCTGTGGCTAGGGCCTGTTTATCCGGGGCACCACAACCTTGTGGGAGCGAGCTTGCTCGCGATAACGGGCTGACGGCTGCGGGGATTGTTGGGTACATATCCTTTGCTGCGGTAATGGCCACTTAGGGTTCCGCCCTTACGGCGGCTCACTTTTGGAAAAGCGCCAAAAGTAAGCAAAAACGCTTCGCCCCACCACTCGGCACCTCGCCTAGGCTCGGTGTGCCCTCACTCCGACATTGCTCCGTGGGCCGCCGCGAAGGGCCATCCATGGCCCAGCGCGGCTAACCCGGCATCCATGCCGGGTTGCCCACTGCGCAATGCCTGCGTTCGGCCAGCGTGGTTAACGGGGCGTTCCAGATCAAGATCAGATCAAGATCAAGATCAAGATCAAGATCAAGATCAAGATCAAGATCAAGATCAAGATCAAGATCAAGATCAAGATCAAGATCAAGATCAAGATCAAGATCAAGGTCTAAAGCGATGCTCCGGATGGCGCAGCTCCACTGTGGGAGCGGGCCTGCCCGCGAAGAGGCCAGTCCATTCAGCATCCTCATCGCCTGAAACACCGCCATCGCGAGCAGGCTCGCTCCTACAGGATTTTGTGTTGTGCCTGGGTGCTCTGGATGGCCCGGACTCGACATTCAACAAATCCGGAACTGCCGCAGCCGTCGTCAGTCGCATGAACACATACGTCTGATTCAGGAGTGAACGTGACTGGCGATTCCAACTGGCAGGCCGAGCAACCCGCGGCGGTGGATGCATCTGCGGCGGTTCATCGGCTGCGGGTCCTGACGGTCAATACGCATAAGGGGTTTACCGCCCTCAACCGCCGCTTCATCTTGCCCGAACTGCGCGAAGCGGTACGCAGCACGGGGGCCGACCTGGTATTTCTCCAGGAAGTGCTGGGTGAACACGACCGCCACGCGTCACGCTATGACAATTGGCCCCAGACCTCGCAGTACGAGTTCCTCGCCGACAGCATGTGGAGCGATTTCGCCTATGGCCGGAATGCGGTCTACCCCGACGGCCACCATGGCAATGCCCTGCTCTCGAAATATCCGATCCGCCAGTTCCGCAATCTGGACGTGTCCATCACCGGCCCGGAGCGGCGCGGATTGCTGCACTGTGTACTGGACGTGCCAGGGCACGCGGAAGTCCATGGGATCTGCGTTCACCTCAGCCTGCTCGAAAGCCATCGCCAACTGCAGCTTCAATTGCTCTGCAAGCTACTCGATTCGCTGCCCGAAAACGCGCCCGTCATCATTGCAGGGGATTTCAATGACTGGCAGCTGCGCGGCAATACCACCCTCGCCCGCCGCCGCTACCTGCACGAAGCCTTCGAACACCACCATGGCCGCCCGGCCAGGACCTATCCGGCGCGTTTTCCCCTGCTGCGCCTGGACCGGATCTATCTGCGCAACGCTACCAGCCATGCTCCGCAGATTCTCGGCAACCGACCTTGGACACACCTGAGCGACCATTTGCCGCTGTCGGTGGAGGTGCACCTGTAGCCGCGGTCACCGACGCTGACCTGTAAGATCTGACAGTAGCGCCCCTCATCACCCGTTGTTAGCGTGCCCCACATACAGCAAGCGTTGCGAGGCCCGTGAGCCTTCTGTAGAGCAACCGAGGCTGGATTGCGGCATGCCACGGATGCCGATGCTGAGGGAAAGCAGATGAGCTTGCGCAATCATGGCGTCAACCGGCTGTTCAATGCCTTGTGGCTGACTACACCGCTGTTGCTGGACGCATCGCCCGTCATGGCGGCATGCACCCTGACGCCGACGGCAGGCAATGACAGTTATGTCTGCGACAGCGGCACCAGCCCTGGATTAAGCGACCTGTCGGGAGATAACCGCCTGACGATGCCGGCCAATGGCAGCGGTGTGATCCAGGGAGACATCACCTTCGGCGCCGGAGCCGATTACGTCGAGATCAATCACGACGGCATCGTGGCAGGCGACGTGCAACAAGGCTCGGGCACCGATGATTTTGTCATGCGCGGCGGCAGCATCCAGTCACTGGCCCAGGGCGATGGGCTCGATACGTTCCTGATGACCGGCGGCACCATCGTCGGCGCGTTCGAAGACGGAGACCAGGCGACAATGACCGGCGGCACCATCGGCCGGGTCGACATGAAACTCGACGATAATATTTTCGACATGTCAGGTGGGCAGATTCTTGGCAATCTGGTGACCGGCTTTGGGCGGGACACCATTATCGTTAGCGCGGGACGCATCGGCGCAAACGTCAGTGTCAGTGGCGGTGACGACCGGATTGCCGTGAGCGGGGGCGAGATCGTCGGCGAGGTTCGAGCCAGTTTCGGTAATGACCAGTTGCAGTGGAGCGGCGGCCTCATCCGCTCCGCCATCCTCATGGGCGAAGGCAACGACACGGCGCTGTTGAGCAACCTGGATAAAACCCTGCTCGCCACCACACCCAGCCTGGATGGGGGGTTGGGCCAGGACACACTGGCTTTTGTGGCCAGCACGACCGGCGATGGCGCCCGTTACCTCAACTGGGAATCGGTCAGCGTCACCCAAGGCTCGCGCCTGGACTTGGGCGACACGCTGGTCTTGGGCGACGGTATCACCGGCACCGGCACGCTGAACATCGACGCAAGCAGCCTGTTGACGGCCAGCCAGGGCAGCATTCGCCCGTTCACCGCCGGCCAGATGGCGACGCTTGAAAATGCCGGAACCATCGACCTCGGTGCAGGCAACACCCGCACCAGCGACACCCTTACCGTACAAGGCAACTACGTCGGCAATGACGGCCAGTTGCGCCTGCAGACGCTGCTTGGTGCAGACGACTCGCCGAGCGACAAGCTGATCGTCAATGCCGGCACGCTTGGCGGCAGCACGGCCATCACCGTCACGAACATCGGCGGTGCAGGTGCCTTGACTGCCCGCGACGGTATCGAGCTGGTCCAGGCTCAGGGCGGCGCCGTCAGCGACAGCGGGGCTTTTTCATTGGCGCGATCGGTGTCGGCCGGCGCGTTCGATTACCGTTTGTTCAAGGGCGGCGTGACCGGTAATGAAAACAGTTGGTATCTGCGCTCGACCGTGGTCGCCGGTCCGATTGCCGTGGCCAGCCCCACGCTGCCGGCCTTGCCCGTCGCCGTGCCTGGCGCAGCGCCCATTGCGCTGTACCGTCCGGAAGTACCCGTCTGGTCGGCGTTGCCTCCCGTCGCCGCCCAACTGACCCTGATGGCCCTGGGCACGTTCCATGATCGCCAGGGCGACCAACGCCTGCTGACGGAAACCGGCGCCTTCGGGGCCGGTTGGGGTCGAGTCTATGGCAAGGACCTCGATCAGACCTGGGCCGGCACGGTGACACCGAGGTTCGACGGCTCCATCAAGGGCTTCCAGGTCGGCAACGACCTTTACAGCGCGCCGGTCTTCGACGGCCAGACCCAGCGCATCGGTTTTTTCGTTGGCCATAGCGAATTGAACGGCAACGTCGACGGCTACAACCTGGGGTTCGAAGGGCGGCGCGCCGGCAAGGTTGAACTCGACGGCGACAGTTATGGCTTGTACTGGACGCTGACCGCTCCCTCCGGTGGTTACATCGACACGGTGGTCATGGGCACCCGGTTGAATGGGGACAACCGCTCCGAACGCGGCCTCAAGCTGGATAATCGCGGGCATGCGCTGACCCTTTCGGCGGAAGCCGGCTACCCATTTGCCGTGGGCAGTGGCTGGGTCGTCGAGCCACAAGCACAGATCATCCATCAGAAGATCTCCCTGGACACCCAGGATGATGGGATTTCCAGAGTCGAATTCGACTCCGACAGCGCCTGGACCGGACGGCTCGGTGCCCGTCTCAAGGGTCGCTACCTGATCAGCGACACGCCGGTAGAGCCGTACCTGAGGGCCAATGTCTGGCACACGTTTTCCGGCACCGACACGGTGACATTCGACGACGCCCAACGGATCGAGACCCAACAACGCAGCTCAACCGCCGACCTGGGCGCGGGCGTCATCGTCAGCCTTGCGCCTACGGTCAGCGCCTACGCCGGAGTGGACTACGGCAATAACCTCGACAGCAACCAGCAACGCAGCGTGGCCGGAAATGTCGGCGTGCGAATCAGTTGGTGATCGAGGATGGCGACTAATTGACGCCTGATAAGAGTCAAAAATAACCAACTGTAATCAGTTATTTACTGGCCACTGATTTCAGCGTGCCACTGGTCGGCCATTTTCTTGACGCACCCGCATCAGTCCTCTTGACTACAACGTACTACCCCCGGAAACACAGTCAGGGGCAGGCCTCTGGAACCCCGTTACGACGGGCTGCCAGAGGCTTGCCCCAACCCATTCGGTCGCCCCTCATTCGGGGTAGGAGAGACGCCCTGAGCGAGAGATACATGCGATTGCAAGGCAGGCCCCCATGAAAACGTCCCAGCGCCCCCAAGCTCTTCAAGCTACCCTCTGCACCGTCTCCACTTCGTTATTGCTGTGCTCCTCCATGGAGCTCCAGGCCGAGCCCGCCGAGCGGCCGGCTTCCCTTTGGTATGACCGAATGCCAGCCGACGGCCAGATGGACAACGACGCCGTAACGGGCAGGAGCCCCGCCCTGCTTACCCTGCGAAACGACAGCGGTCACACCCAACGGATGGGTTTGATCAGCGCTCGACACCAGATCACTGCCAACCATGGCGGACTGCTGGTGACACCGGCCATGAGCGATCCCGGCAAGGATGCGCTGAACCTGCAGGGCCCCAGCCTCGGCGCCTACTGGAGCCTGACCGGTCCGGCAGGCTGGCACCTGGATTTGAGCGCGAGCGGCGGACGCGTCAATGGTTACAGCCTGACCGAACAAGGCCAGCGCCAGGCCACCGAGGGCAACGCCGTCACGCTGTCGGTCGAGGGCGGATTTCCCATCGGCATCAGCGATAACTGGATCGTCGAACCCCAGGCCCAACTGATCAACCAGCGCATCACACTCGACACACCGAATGCCGGCAATGGCAACAACAAACTCAACAGCTGGAGCGGCCGCGTCGGCGCCCAACTCAAAGGTACGTACCAGGTCAACGGCCTGGGCGTGGAGCCTTACGTGCGCACGAACCTCTGGCACACGGTCCAGAGCGCCGACACCCTGAGCCTGGACAAGGTCGAAAAAATCAGCAGCAGCCGCAAGTCTTCTACCGTTGAGGTGGGCCTGGGGCTGGTGGCCCGGGTGACGCCGGTGGTAAGCCTCTATGTCAGCGCTGACTACAGCAGCGACGTCGACGACAACGACCTCAATGGCGTCATTGCCAGCCTCGGCGTGCGGATGCGCTGGTAAGTGCTCGCCGTTCACACCCGCTCCCTCGTGGCGAGAAACCGGCATCTTCGCCACGCGGGCATTGCGCTCGGCGGAGTGAATGGCATGGCCTCGCGTCCCGGCACACTTAAAAAACACCTCCATTAAGGCGTATAACGCTAAAAGCGATTCATGCCTGCCGCAGCCCATGGCTCATTTCATTGATGGAGTAACGACATGACCACAGCCACCTTCCTCGCCAATCTGTTCCCCGGTGCCGCCGACATCCCGCCAGCCTACCGCCTCGAAGGCCAGGTGGAGCAGCGTGAATACCTGGTCGATGGCGTCCTGAAGACCTGGCAGGGTCCGCTCGCCACGGTGCGCAGCCCGGTGTACCTGGCCGGCGCCGATGGCGATGAACAGGTCATTCTCGGCAGCACGCCATTGCTGGATGCCGAGACCGCCCTCACGGCCCTTGACGCTGCCGTCCGGGCCTATGATCGCGGCCAGGGCCAATGGCCGACCATGCGTGTCGCCGAACGCATCCGTCATGTCGAGACCTTTTTGGCGCGGATGCGCGAGCAGCGTGAGGCGGTGGTCAAGCTGCTGATGTGGGAGATCGGCAAAAACCTCAAGGATTCCCAGAAGGAATTCGACCGCACCTGCGACTATATCGTCGACACCATCAATGCCCTCAAGGAACTGGACCGTCGATCCAGCCGCTTCGAGCTGGAACAGGACACCCTCGGACAGATCCGTCGCGTGCCATTGGGCGTGGCCCTGTGCATGGGCCCTTATAACTATCCGCTGAACGAAACCTTCACCACGCTGATTCCCGCGCTGATCATGGGCAACACGGTGGTGTTCAAGCCGGCCAAGCTTGGCGTACTGCTGGTACGGCCACTGCTGGAAGCCTTTCGCGACAGCTTCCCCGCCGGCGTGATCAACGTGATCTACGGCAGCGGCCGGGAAACCGTCAGCGCCCTGATGGCCAGCGGCAAGATCGACATATTCGCCTTCATCGGCACCAACAAGGCCGCCAGCGACCTGAAGAAACTCCATCCGCGCCCGCATCGCCTGCGCGCCGCGCTGGGGCTGGACGCGAAGAATCCTGGCCTGGTCCTGCCCGACGTCGACCTGGACAATGCCGTCAGCGAGGCGCTGACCGGTTCGCTGTCCTTCAACGGCCAGCGCTGCACCGCGTTGAAGATCCTCTTCGTCCACGAAGACATCGCTCCGGCGTTCATCGAGAAATTCAACGCAAAGCTTGCTGCGCTAAAACCCGGCATGCCATGGGAAGACGGCGTCGCACTGACGCCATTGCCCGAAGCGGGCAAGGTCGATTACCTGCATTCGCTGGTGGCCGATGCCGTTGCCAAGGGTGCCGGCGTCATGAACCAGCACGGCGGCGAGTCCCGGGCTTCGTTTTTCTACCCGGCGGTACTCTATCCGGTGAACACCGCCATGCGGGTCTATCACGAAGAACAGTTCGGCCCGGTCGTGCCCATCGTGCCGTACCGCGACGTCAATACCGTGATCGATTACGTCCTCGAGTCCGACTTTGGCCAGCAACTGAGCATTTTCGGCACTCACCCGGCCGAAGTCGGCAGGCTGGTGGACACCTTCGCCAACCAGGTCGGACGCATCAATATCAACGCCCAATGCCAGCGTGGCCCGGACACCTTCCCGTTCAATGGCCGGAAAAACTCCGCCGAGGGCACATTGTCGGTTCACGACGCACTGCGGACCTTTTCGATCCGCACCCTGGTCGCGACCAAGTTCCAGGACAACAACAAGGCGCTGATCAGCGACATCATTCGTGAGCGGGATTCGAACTTCCTGACCACCGATTACATCTTCTGATCAGCACCGACCCTCAACTCAGGGCTGGGCGGCGCGACTTGATGCCCCAGCCCTGCTGCATGCCGGCAGCCGCCAGCAGGATCGCCGCCACACCCAGCCATTGCAGCGGCTCGAGGCGATGGCCGAAGGCAAACCAGTCAACGAAGATCGCCGCGATCGGGTAAATAAAGGATAGAGCGCCCGTCACGGCAGTCGGCAAGCGTTGGATCGCGCTGTACAGCAGTACGTACATCACGCCGGTATGAATCATGCCGAGGGTCAGCAGGCTGGCCCAGGCCTCGGGTTGCTGCGGCAAGGCCGAAAAATTCGCCCATGGTGCCAACAAGAGGATACCGGTGGCGACCTGGATCAACGCGATCAAGTGCGGCGGCGTGCCGGTCAGGCGCTTGATGATCAACGCCGCAACGGCGTACAGGAATGCCGCCCCCAGCGCCAGGGCGATGCCCACCAGGTAATCCTCGCCTCCCTGCCCCTGCTCGCCGTGGGCGCTGACAATGGCCAACATCCCGAGAAACGACACCGCCAGCCAGAACAGCTTCTGCGCAGTGATCTTCTCTCCCAGGAACAGCGCGGCCAGCCCCACCAGCATGAAGGGCTGGACGTTGTACACGGCGGTGCCGATGGCGATCGAAGCGCGGGAGTATGAAGCGAACAACAACACCCAGTTACCGACGATCGCAACACCACTGAGCACCGCCAGCAGGAAAGTCGTGCGGGTCAGGATATCCCGGCGCAGGAAACCGAAACCGGCGCAGATCAGCAACAACGTGCCGGCGCCAAACACGCAGCGCCAGAACACCACATCCAGCACCGGCAGGCCGGACACCAGCACGAACCAGCCGATGGTTCCGGAAATCAGCATGGCGGCGGTCATTTCGAGCGAACCGCGGCGTAGGGTCTTGTCCATCTTCAGGCTCCTTCAGTGAATGGACACAGTATGCCGACCCGCCTGGGTGCTTCTCCATGGTTTGAAAAAGGCTAGACTGGCTTTCGACCTTTTTTATCAAGGCAACTTCGAGCATTTGCCTAACGGAGCGAAAATGACTGACGACATCGACCAGATCCTCATCAGCGCCTTGATGGAAGACTCACGACGTTCCCTGAAGGCCTTGGCGAGCCTGAGCGGCCTTTCCTCCCCCAGCGTTGCCGAACGCCTGCGCCGGCTGGAGGAACGTGGCGTGCTCAAGGGCTACACCGTCGAGGTCGATCCAAAGTGCTTCGGTTATCAACTTCAGGCCATCGTGCGCATCCGTCCGTTACCGGGGCAGTTGCAGGAAGTGGAGCGGCAGATCCAGGCCATCGGCGAATTCACCGAATGCGACAAGGTGACGGGGGAAGACTGTTTCATTGCGCGACTGCACGTGCGCTCGATGGAGCAGTTGGATGTGCTGTTGGACAAGTTGAATGTGCTTGCCGAAACCAATACGGCGATCGTCAAGAAGACACCGGTCAAGCGGCGCTTGCCGCCGATGGAGTGAGGGCTTTTGAAGTGACCGCATTTCTGTGGGAGCGAGCCTGCTCGCGAAAGCAATATCACAGTCGATGAAGATGTTGGATGTGCTGGCCTCTTCGCGAGCAGGCTCGCTCCCACAGGGGCCGGTATCCGAATACAAAAAAAACGGCGCCTTCCCTTTCGGGAAAGCGCCGTTTTTTTAATTGAACAGCTCAGGCCATGACAGCCGTCACCGCCCTATCAGTCGTCGCGACTCATCAACCCGAACAGTTGCAGCAGGCTGACGAACAGGTTGTAGATCGATACATACAGGCTGATGGTTGCCATGATGTAGTTGCGCTCGCCGCCATGGATGATGGCGCTGGTCTGGTAGAGGATGCAGACCGACGAGAACAGCACGAAGCCGGCGCTGATCGCCAGTTGCAGGCCGCTGATCTGGAAGAAGAAGCTGGCCACTACCGCACCCAGCAACACGAAGAAACCGGCGGTGATGAAACCGCTCAGGAAGCTCATGTCCTTGCGCGAGATCAGCACGTAGGCCGACAGACCACCGAACACCAACGCCGTCATGGCGAAAGCCGAGCTGACCACTTCGGCGCCGCCCTGCATGCCCAGGTAGCGGTTGAGGATCGGGCCGAGCAAAAAGCCCATGAAACCGGTCAGGGCGAAGGCCGAAACCAGGCCCCAGGCCGAATCGCGGAGCTTGTTGGTGAGAAAGAAAAGGCCGTAGAAACCGATCAGCACGACAAAGATGTTCGGGTAACCGACACGCATCTGTTGTGCGACGAAGGCCATCACACCGCTGAAAGCAAGCGTGAGAGCCAGCAAGCCATAAGTGTTGCGCAGGACGCGGCTAACCTCTAGCTGCTCAGCCTGCACGCTGTTGTTCACTGCGTAATCCTGTTCGCGCATGGCGACACTCCTCCGGGTTTGAAACATTCAGTGGCAAGGATAATAACAGACGCTCTGTAACAAGCTACGTAGAGAGTTTGACAGTGTGTTTCATTCGGGTATTATGGCGCCCGCAACGCAGTACGGAGGTGTGGCCGAGTGGTTTAAGGCAACGGTCTTGAAAACCGTCGACTGTAACAGGTCCATGAGTTCGAATCCCATCGCCTCCGCCATCTTCTAACGTCAAAGCCCTGATCATTCAGGGCTTTTTCGTGTCTGGCGTTTGAAAAAACAGTGACGGTCTTCACAAAGGAAACAGTGCATGCCATCCCCTACCCCACTCAAGGAAAGTAAAGTGACCAGCAAAACCATCGGTTCGATCGTCGCGGCAATTATCGGCGTGGTCCTGTTATGCGTGTTCTTTGGCAGCTGGTACACGGTTGATGAAACCGAGCGTGGCGTGCTTTTGCGCAACGGCGCGCTGGTTGGGGTGGTTGAGCCGGGCCTGTCGTTCAAGACGCCTTTCATCGAGTCGGTCCGCCTGATCAGCACACAGAGCCAGGTGACGTCCTATGACGACCTGCAGGCGTACAGCAAGGACCAGCAATCGGCCGAGCTCAAGGTGTCCGTGTCCTGGCATATCGCGCCTTCCGATGTGGCGAAGGTCTATACCCAGTTCAAGGACCTGGAAGGCATTCGCGACCGGATGATCAGCCGCCAGGTGCCGACTCAGGTGGAAAACGTGTTCGGCAAGTTCAACGCCGTCGCCGCCGTGCAGAACCGCGTGCAACTGGTCAATGATATTTCGGCGGCGATCAAGGCAACGATCACCGGGCCGGTGATCATCGACAGCGTCCAGGTTGAAAACATCGATTTCAGCGACGCCTACGAAAAAGCCATCGAAGCGCGTATGGCCGCTGAAGTGCAGGTCAAGACTCGTGAGCAGCAGCTCGCCACCGAGCAGGTGCAGGCTCAGATTCGGGTGACCCAGGCCCAGGCGGAAGCCGATTCGCAAGTTGCCCAGGCCAAGGCCGACGCGCTGGCCACCGAGCTGCGCGGCAAGGCTGAAGCCGAGGCGATCAAGGCGCGCGCCCAGGCGCTGGCCAGCAACCAGAACCTGGTTGAGCTGACCAAGGCCGAGCGTTGGAACGGTGAACTCCCCACCACCATGCTGCCCAACACCGCGCTGCCCTTCATCGATCTCAACAAGTAATGCCCCTCGGCGCGGCCAGTCCTGGCCGCGCCTCCTCGCAGCGCAGTGTGCCCGGAGCACATCCGTCCGCCTCGTTGACGCTACACTTTGCTCACTGACGCATCCGACGTTTGAACGTTAGCAGGGAGCTCTACGTGTACCCAGGCCAAAGCAGCTCGACGAAACACCCCGTCTCCCTTATCAAGAAATACAAATGGCCCGCCCTGCTGGCCACCGCGCTGGTTGTGTTTTCAGCCCTGATATTCTTCCTGATCAAGTCCTACACGGGCGACACCGCGACCTTCTTCGAGTCACGCGACTTCATCCGTCAGCTCAAACAAGCCGACGCCAACTGGAACGTGAAGATTCTCAGGAAAAAAATAGGCGTCAGCAACAACCTGTCACTCGCTCCGCCAGCCGACGCGCAAAGCCGATGGGAGCAACTGGAGCAACTGAACAGTTCCGGTCCACTGGCTGCACTTTGGGCGTCGAGACGCAACGGTTACATGGACGCGGTCAGGAACAAGACCCTGTTGGTGGAACAGTTCGAGCAGCACAATGCCAATCTGCGCGCCTCCCTGGATGCACTTCCGACGGTAGAGGATGAAATTCAGACGCTGCTGCAACAGATGAAGGATGACGGAGAAATCGCTCGGCTGACGGCAGCCTCCAGCGTTCTCGACCTGGCGCTGACCACACTGGAGTACGCGCTTTATGTCACCTCGGACAAAGCCAGCGAACTGCAAGAACAGCTAAGCGAACTCGAACATCGGATCGACCAGTTGCCCTCGCCCTATCGGCCGGCTTTCACCTCACTGACCCGGCACGTCAAGACCGTTATCCAGGAACAGCCAGTGGTCAACGATCTGCTGGATCGCATCAGCGTCATCCCCGTCGCCCAGGAACTGGACAGCATCAACGAGCTGCTCAACGAAACGCAGCGCAGGACGGCCGCGACCGATCGCAAATATCATATGTACCTGGCCATCTGCGCCAGTCTGATGGCGCTCTTGATGATCTACCTCGCCGTACGGCTGGTGCGCAGCTCTTCGCTCATCAACCAGATCAACCATGAGCTGCAAACGTCCAACGACAAGCTGGAGCAACGCGTGCAGGAGCGTACGCGCGAGTTGAAGGAGGCCGAGCGTGAGCTGGTGGACGCGGCGCGCATGGCAGGCATGGCCGAGATCGCCACGAACGTGTTGCACAACGTTGGCAACGTCCTCAACAGCGTCAACATCTCGGCGGAGCTGGTGACGCGCAAGTTGAAGAACAGCAAGACGCAAGGGCTGGGCAAAGCGGTAAGGATGATGAATGAACATGCCACGGACCTGGGTCAGTTCATCACCGAGGATGAAAAAGGCAGGTTGTTGCCCCGGTATTTCAATGAACTGGTGGATTCCATCGCCACCGAACAGGGGTTGCTGATTGAAGAACTCGCGCAACTGACCAAAAGCATCGACCATATCAAGGAGATCGTCACGACTCAGCAGACCTATGCCGGGGCTGCGCGGCTGATCGAGCCGCTGAATGTGGCCGACCTGTTCGAAGATGCATTGCGCATGAATTCGGGTGCGCTCAGCCGACACCAGGTCACCGTGATCAAGGATTATCAGGACATTCCGATGATCATGGGCGACAAGCATCGCCTGCTGCTGATCCTGATCAATCTGATCAGCAATGCCAAGGCCGCCATGTCCAACGTCGAGCCGCCAAGGGAAATGACCCTGGGGGTCCGCATCGTCGATCAGACAACGCTCTGCGTCAGCGTCAGGGATCGTGGCGAAGGGATCGCGCCTGAAAATCAGGCGAGGATCTTCAACCACGGATTCACCACCCGCAAGGATGGCCACGGTTTTGGCCTGCACAGCTGTGCCCTGGCGGCGGTGGAGATGAACGGTCGCCTGCAGGTTGAAAGCGACGGACCGGGGCAAGGCGCCCTGTTCACTTTGGAAATCCCGTTGGAACTGGCAATTTCCTGAGACAGGTTGACTTCGCGGCGAGCGTTTATTCCCGCCGCGAAGTCAACGGAACGTCTGTCTACCTGACGTTCGCGGACGCAGCGCTGCGGCGTCTCCTGGCGGGCAACGCGGCGGCATAGGCCAACGCTTCTTCGCGCGAGGCAAAGGAACCCAACCGGTCCGCCTGGGTGCAGACCCTCCAGGGCCCGCTGTTCACGCTGAGCACGTCATAGCCGTTGATGTGCATTTTGGTCAGCATCGCAGTACTCATGATCGTCACCTCCTCAAGAAAACGGGGTTACCGCGCCTACCTTACTCCCGGTGCGCCCATAAGGGCCAACCGAGCGTCGCCACGCTGGCTCGTCAATGCCCGTCAGTCAGGATCGCGCTTCCATAACCAATCCCACAGACCGGGCAGGCGCACCGGCTGGGTAGCGTCCTTGAGGGTCCGGGCCATCGCTGCGCGCTCTAGCGCCTGGCGATCGTCATAGAATGGTTTCGCGTAGGTCTTCAATCCGGTGGCCTGGGCGCTGTCGATCAGGATCTGCAGATACTCCCGCGCATGACGGGCGGTATAGCGGTTGAGGTCATGGAAGGTCACCACCACCGGAATCACTCCATCCACCGCAGGCAACTGCCCGGCGGCGATGCGCTCACGCACCTCCGAGAGCTGGCGTAGCAGGTTTATCCGCCGGCGAGGACTCAGGGTAATGCCCCAGACCTTGCCATCGTTGGCGCTCAAGTCAGTCAGCAAAACATGCATGCCATGCCGTTGATAGGCGGCGAAGGTGCGCTGGTCATAGCTCCAGAATGGCGGCCGGACCAGGGTCGGGGGTGCCCCGGTAACCGCGGCGATGTCGGCTGCACCGTGGGTAAGCGAAAGCTCCAGTTCATCGGGATCGAGAGATCGATGGTTGGTGTGCCAATGGGTGGCCGTGTGAAAACCCAGGACATGCCCCTCGCGCTGCTCACGTTGCAGCACCGAACGACCGATGTCGCTGCCACCGGCCCGTGGCGCGCGCGTCTGGACAAAAAACAGCGCCTTGATTCCCGGCTGCACCGGGTTGTCTGCAAGGGCGTCGAGCACGTCCAGGCTCGGGTTCCAGAAGGATGAGGCGCTGGGACCGTCATCGAATGTCAGGAGGAAACGGATCGGCGGTTGGACGCGCAAGCGTTGCTCGGTTTGCGCGGTCAGCTCGATGGGCGAGCCGATGCATCCCGACAGGCCGTTGGCAAGCAGCACCACAAGCAGTGCCTTGGCGATCTTATTCATGTCCTGCCTTTATTCAGTGCCAAACCTGCGTCGCCTTCGATCCCTGGCACCGGTGTTGAAGCCCACCTTGGAGAAGGTTAACCGGGTTTGGTTCCTCACCATAAGCGCCTTCATTCACGGCGTGTGATACATCTCACGCGGCAGCCCTGCCCGCCCCGATTTTGACCGTCCGGAAATTCGATGGAATTTTCCGAACGCCTCCGTATCCATCCGTATAGGATCAATTAGGGAGGATTTATGGGCGGTCCATCGCTTTACATCATCGACTACGTGCTCCATGGCGAGCCCAAGTCTTTCATCATTCGTGCAGAAGTGATGAATAACTCCGAAGCTTGGCACTGGGCCAGTTGCGATGCGGGTGTCGGACGTATACCCAAATTCGGCAGGGAAAAGGTCAAGCGGGTCTCCAAACCCATGGCAGAAAAATATGGCATTACCGATGTGCGCTGGCGAGCTTCCGTCGCGCCGTCATGGGTCAGGGAGTCAGGCTGAAACAGACATGAACACGTCCGGCGTACCGATTGTCCAGTCGTGCGCCGGATATCGTCCGATCAGAAATATCTCAACTACGCTTAACTGCAGCATGGCCCGCCGTCACTGGCGGCTTTTGTGCTGCCCCATCCTGACCTTTAACGGAGGTGTGACATGTCTGAAAAAGAGTCCATCACCACCCTGCTGACCTTATTGGAATCGCGCCAGGCGCGGCTGACAGCCGCCTGCAAGGAAATTGCCGACTGGGTCGACCACCAGGGCGGGCACCCCGCCGCCGTAAGAATCCGCGACCGACTCAATGATATCGAGAAGGACGCCCCCACGATCCAGAGCGCGCTGTCCTCATTGAAGCCCGCGGAACCGCCACTGCCGAAGTTCCGTTAGCCATCGCCCCAGGCAGGCCTCCCCTGTTCCACGGTTGCAAAACCAATGGAACGAGCACGTCTTTTGCGCCTCGATATCGTTAGGTATCGGTGCAAAATCGTCTTGAAAGGGAGAACATCATGAATGCCAAGGTCCTGCTTCTGATCGCCTGCGCCAGCCCTGCGACTGTCCTGGCGCAAGGTTGTGAAGTCACCACCCGGTCCCAGAGCCAAGCGGTGCCGGAAATCGAAACCCGCAGTTGTTATGAGTACCAGGGTGTTCCTGCCGAAGCCATCGGCTGGTCGTGCAGTAACGAAAGCAAGGGCACGCTCAGCACCGAGAAGAAACCCGTCGAACGCTGCGCCGAGGGTTACGTAGCCACCTGCCAGGCGAGGCTGACCCAGGAGGCCCTGGCCAATCCACGTTCCACCAGCAAGGACCGCAGTGGCAGCTCGGCGAATCTTCCGGACAATGCCCAGGTCACCCGGTACTACTACGGCGCAGAACAGCTTCAGCAAGCGAAAAAGGACTGCGAAACCACCGGCGGCGAATGGAAAAACCATTGACCGGGGTGGCCCGCATGTCCCGATGTCAGCCCTTGCTGTGCTCGGGCGACGAAGGCGGATTTTTCATGCCTCGCGGCCCGGCCACACCCCAGATAATCAAGCCCAGCACCGGCAGGATGACCAGCAGCAGTGCCCAGCCTGCCTTGGTCCCGGCCGATTTGTCGCTGCGAAAGACGCTGACGATCGCCCACAGATCCAATAGCAACACGATTACCGCAACCGCGATCCAGAAATAACTGGCTAGTTCAGACATGGCCTTATCCTCTTGTCAGTCTATGGATTAGGCATGACCGCTGCGGGACCGTTCAAAGAATCTGCCTGTTACCTGCGGAGAGAGGCGATGCAGCTACGAGCGTTCATTCAGATAGGCGACCCATTGCTCATAGGCCTCATGTTGGCGCCGGACGGCCTCATCCCAGGCAGTCCCGGACATTTGATGGACACAGATCAGCGCCATCATTTCTGAGGTCGCTGTGTCGAGCTCGACTAAAAGTTCGTGGGATTTGATTTTGAAGTCTTCAACGGTGGTCATCTCTTCTCGCTCCCCCATTACCGGGACCGGATCGTCCACCCAACATTGATACGTTTTTCCGGCGCTGATTCATTTTTTGCGATGACCGGTCGATGCCGCGCAACACCGATAGCCATTGGTGAAATAAACGCAGCCTTTCATGGCTGCCCACGGTCCCAGCGGTATGAGCCGAAATACTTTTTGAACGTGCGGATGACGCAAGGCTCAAATATTGCAGTTATATTGCAATTTAATGACAGTCAGTAATTGGGCAACGTTTATGAAGATACGAGCGACCGTCATTTGCGAAGAAAACCGCCACATCCTCCTAGTCCGTAAGCCCAAAAGCCGCTGGGCCTTGCCTGGCGGCACCGTCGAGCGTGGCGAGACGCATGCCGATGCTGCCCTGAGAGAACTGGCGGAAGAAACCGGACTGAGCGCCGAAAACCTGCTCTACCTGATGCGGATCAGCGATGGCGACACCGAACACCACGTCTTTGAGGCTTCGGTCAACGACTCGAAGGGCGCCAGGCCGCAGAATGAAATCAGCGACTGCCTGTGGCACCCCTTGGATGCCCTCGCCCAATTGCAGATGAAAAAGGGCATGCGGGAAATTCTCGAGGCGTTTCGGCGCAGGTTGTAAAAACCCGGCACAGCGGCCGGGTTTTGTGAAGCCCTTTGCAAACTATTTCGCCCCGCCATTCTGGCGGTTCGTCTGGGCGTCCTGATCGGAACCGGGGTTTCCCGGCGGTGGATTCCAGTCTTCCGGCCTCTCGCCAGTGCCCTGCTTTGGCTCGGATTCAGCCTGTTCAAGGCCAGAATCATGACCTTCGCCAGTCTCAGGCGTTTTTTCATCAGGTCCCGGGTATGGCGCTTCTGGACCGTTGTTGTCGATTACCATGATGTTCTCCCGTATAGAGCGCAGGATCTGCGCATACCTTTGAGAGGGTTTGCTCGGGCGGGAGGTGCTATGGCGTCGACGAGCGGACCAAAAACGGCTGGTGGCCCTGGTGCTGCTCACTTAAGAGAAACGACAAACCCGTGGCGAGGGAGCTTGCTCCCGCTCGGCTGCGAAGCAGTCGTAAACCAGCGGATGCGGTGTGTCTGATGCTCGGTGTTCAGCAGGTTTTGGGGCCGCTTCGCGACCCAGCGGGAGCAAGCTCCCTCGCCACGGGTCTGTGGTGAACAGCCATGGCTGATCAGCCGGGCTGCTTTTTACAGTTCCCGGAAACGAAAAAGGGCTTGCCTCTGCTTTCGCTCGCAAACCCTTGATCTTGAATGGTGCCCGAAGCCGGAATCGAACCGGCACGCCCTTACGAGCGGGGGATTTTAAGTCCTGAGGGGAAATCAATCAGGACGTGCCTTGCGATAGATTTTATGGTCCGCAATCTACCTCGATTGCCTGCCATGAAGGCCAATGTTTCCGCATAGTTTGAAATGATTGCGGACCATCAAATGCCGGGTTCAGGAGGCATTGTAAGCAACTTCGGCGAAAGGCCCACTTCCCATCTCTATGCCGATGCGGCATAACCTCTACGGCGTCCTGCCTACCGAAAAATCTCTCCCAACTGCTAACCTGTCCTCAACCTTGGAGGACATCAATTGCCCAACTCAGACCTGCTCCCTTCCCTGCTGTACAAGATCAACGAAAACCAGCTGGCGCTCGAAGCGGCCATCCTGGAACTGTCAAATTGGGTTGAGCAGCATGGCTCCCCCGAAGTCGCC
The DNA here is from genome assembly GCF_051132085.1 of Pseudomonas sp. R1-15. NCBI lineage: Bacteria > Pseudomonadati > Pseudomonadota > Gammaproteobacteria > Pseudomonadales > Pseudomonadaceae > Pseudomonas > Pseudomonas sp. R1-15. The sequence goes on from NZ_CP071660.1 coordinate 3,428,524, forward strand.
GACAACGTGCGCGGCGCCCTGGACACCATTGACCAGAACGAGGAGTTCATCAAGCTGACGCTCGCTGTGCTGATGGCACCAGAGTGAAATAGCGCTGCTCGTCGGCTCAACCTCGCCTGAGCCGATCGCCTCGATTACTGTATATCCAAACAGTAATAAGCAAGCGAACCCCATCATGAACTTTGAACAGGCCAAGGCGCTGAGGATCCAGCGATGGCGCGACACCCTTGATGATCACGATTTCAGGATGCAGAACCCGGAGGCGCACCGGTCCTGCCTGCTTGAAGCAAGCGCGCGGTTAGCCGAGGAACGGCTGATTGATCGAATGCAACAGTTCGAGATGGACGAAATGGCGAACGCCGCGTACTGGCACGCCGTGGAAGAGCTGCAATCGAGGCAAGTCCTCTATCACGGCGCGTCCCATTACGTTCTTGTCTCACGAGACGGCTCGCCCAGCTTGGGCACGATTCACCAGTCAACATTCACAGAGAGAACCGAGAGCCACCGCATTCACGCCTACGATGGGAAGGTCTACCGACAAGGCGAGAAATTGGAGCTGGTCTGCCGAGGCTCGCCAAACGGCGTAATTGAAGGGCTCGTGCTCACCCTGAATGACGGGCGCCAGTTCGACCTGGTCGAAACGTCCAGGATGATCAACGGAATTGTTTACCCCGCCATTGACGATCCTGATATCTATCGCTGGCTTACCGATGCTGTGCAAATCGCACGCGAGAATCGGAACCTGTTGTTGATGGAAAAGCTCCGGCCATTCGCCGAACTGGCAGGGTTTGTTCAATGTTCGTCGTGCCTAGACCGGTTCGGCGAGCGCGAGGACTGCACGCAGTGCGACGGCTTGGGGTTTGTCGAAAAACCGCGCGGCCCGGGCAAACTTCCAGCGCAGTGCCACGGTCAACCGAGCACGGCCAGCGAACCAGGGGATGAAAATGTGCGGCGGAGTTGAAGCAGCGGACAAGAATCGGGCGTATGAGCGGGTCAAGGTGTATTTCCCGAATCCCAAGGCAGCGTTTCCCGTGGTGCTTGAAGACGGCACGGATCTTGGGTGGGTGCGATGGGGCCGGCGCCGCGAGGAGAAAGGCACAGGCCCATCAGGGGGATGGGCGAAGCTGGAGACAGTCGAGCGCGGCGGATGGGAGAAGTATCAGCCACAGCGGGCCCTGGGCCTGGTGCAGCGATACATGGAGAAGGACGGCGAGCGTGTATCTCATTGGTTCGATATGAACGAAGGCTACGGGCTGGAGTGCCTGGTGCTGGGCGAGGAGGAAAACCGGCGCGTGTATGTGGTCACCACCTCCCCTCCCACTGAGTTCGCCTGGATACATGACAGATGGCCGATGATAGGCCGTCTCCCCGGCCCTATCACTGACCCAATGCCCTGACATATGCCTGGCACGCCTGCAGCGCGATCAACCCCCGGTCGCCGGCGTCGGTGATGGCGATAATTCTTTGAGCATGCGCTGGGTCAAGTTGGGCTCTTGTTCTTCCATGAACCATGCCGCCGGTGCTGGCGGTGGCAGGCACTGCGTTGCTACTGGCTGGATCCTGGTCGAGGAGGACTGACAGCCGTACATCAGCAGTAGCGAGGCGATCGCGCAGGCGATCTTGATCACGTTGGGCATCGGTAAGGGCTCGGTGGTGGGTTTGGTCACTGGTGGTCAGCTGCTGCTCCATGGCCAGGCGCTTGCGCTGTTCCGCCTGAACCTCGTCCGCGGCCGCGCTGCCGATCTTGGCGAGGTCGGATAGATGGGCGTTGGCCTGCTCTGCCAGCCGACCGCTGTACCGCCAGTCCTGCACCTTCCATGTCGCGCCGATCACCAGGATCAACGCCACGGCTACACCGGCGATCAACAGCTTCGGAGTTCCGGGGCTCATGGCACGTCCTTAAAAAAGATGTGATTGCCCAGGCGGAAGGTCTGGGTCGCCTCCTTGGCCCATGCCGGCGGCTTCGGCATCGTGGTCGCGTAGTAGTGCGTCGCGCCCTTGGTGATGTCAGGCTCGGCGCCGGAGATCACCAGATCAGCCGCCCGCAGCGCCTGGGCGAATTGCGCCGGCGGAATCGGCTTGGCGCCGCTCAGGTACGGATAGTTCGGGTCGTTCTTGTTCCAGCAGCTGAACTGCCAGGGTTTCAGGCAGACGCCGGCGTAGCCCTCGCCCCACCACGAACGGTCCTTGCCGTCGTTCACGCGGTTGCGGATCACGCAGGCCACGGCCACCTGGCCGGCGAAACTCTCGCCACGGGCTTCGCCCCACAGCGTACGGGCCAGGATGTCGCGATCCTTCTCGGTTGCGGTCATAACTTTTCTCCAGGCAAAAAAAACCCGCTCGATGGCGGGTTGCGGTAGCAGGTTCGGGTCAGATGGTTTCGGCGGTGCCCAGCATCGGCGCGGCGATGATTTCAGGAGTTGGCGGCTCAACTGGCCACACCGGCGCCTGATACCAGGTCGGCTGAACCGTGACCTTGCCCAGGGCGTATTTGTACGTTTTCCAGGCCTTGAGGTTGAGTAGCAATGCGGCCTGCTCCGCCTCTTCTTCTGGCGTGGCCTCGCCGATCTCTATGCCGAAACCGATCGTATCGATCCGGTCCTGGATTCTGGCGATCTGCTCGGCCGCTCTGCTGTTCCTGCCTGCTAAATCCAGTTTCGCAGCGGCCAGCTGTGCGGCAGCCGCTGCGGCGTCCTTCATGGCCTTGGTGATGAGTTGAGACCAGTCGATATTCATCAAGGCACCTCCGTGTTTTGTGGTTCTGGTAATGGACCTGGGAAAACAACCGGCCCATCAGGAACGTTTTCCAGTGGGACAGGAAAAGCTTGCTCTTGGCTGTAGTTCCATGGATTCGGGAACAGCAGAGTCAGCACCAATTCGCCGTTAATTCGATCTACATTGCCTGAAAACCAAATAGAACTTATTGCATCCCTTGGCAGGGTGTCACCTTCACCTATGGGCGACAGATCAAAATTCTCGCCGTTTATGGTTAGTACATCCCCACTCTTGATAACTTCAAGAGTGTCATCGCGCCGCTGCGGACTTAAAATAATTTTCATCCGAACCACCTCCCCCACGCAATTTGCGAAACATGAGCTGTTATGCCAGCCGATGAAAGACCGTATATCCAGAAATTGGGGCCTTGTGACACAGAACCTTGGCTCGCGCCATGCGCGTACCACCCAAGTTGCCCGGTGCAATATTGTATCTGCTGGGTGTAGCTTGGAACTGAAGAAAAAGTCATTGCTGTTTGCCCGAAGAACGGGCCTACGCCATGAACCGGAGCAGCTATAACGCTAAGACTAGCGGCAGTGCATACGATATTTCGTATGCAAACCATGGTTCCATCAGCCCATTTTATATAAGTTCCGTTTGAGTTAGATCCTGACTCGATGACCGCTCCTGTGGGAATTCCGCTGACCTGAGAAACGGTGCCCAGAATGTTTGCGTTATGGAAAAACTTTCTCCATGGGCCTGGCGTTCCAGCAGAGTCAAAATGCCGCATACCAAAATATGGATTAGAGGTGCTGCCAGGAACAGACATGGCAAGTTGCTGTATGTAATTGCCCCCTAGCGTATTTACGATCAGTGAGCCGCCCGCAGAGGCTAGTTCAAGAGGCGCACCAGCAGCTCCAGCCGCAAAAGTGTACATGCCGTTTTTTATAGCAGAATTTGGAGCTAGCAACGGTCCAGCAGCACCAATTCCGAAGTCACCGACTTTCATGAGTCTGCCGGCGGTAGAATCGCTCGACGTTGTCGTGACATCTAGAGTTGCAGATGTGCCCAGTTCCAGCCCAGCGCGCGCCTCTGCTGGCGTATCCCCGCCAGTACCGCCCTTGTCCACCGGCAGGATCTCGTAGTTGCCGGTCGTGCCCAGTGCTGCGATCTTGGCGCCGTATGTATTGACGAGCGCACGCAGAGCATCCGCAGAGTCTTTTACATACCCCTGCATCGGTGCGAGCGCGTAAACACCGGCCGCGTTGCTGGCGCCTTGATAGTTCGGTGAAATCGCCATCGCCGTGTCGCTGGCGACGTTGATCACTTCGTACCATCTGCCGTCAGGCCCGTGAAAGGCGTCGCCGACGCGGCTGTTTGCTATGAAAGCGGTTCCCGTGCCAATAACGGCGTTGGAATTTTGGGTGACAGAGACCGTTCCTGTTTTATACCAGGGCATGGCGAATTCCTTAGTTTAATTAAGCGACAAGTTTTGCGAATACTGCTGGCATGAAAAACGCGAACGGATTAGCGGTCCCTGTAGCTACGGCATATAGCGTTCCGCTTGCGAAATCCCACAGCGTATAAACCAAACGGCCTTGTGGAGCCCCTGAAACCATGAGCATGCTGAACGTATTTATGAGCAGGTATTCATTCTCAGGAAAGGCGAACGGAACCGTGTAGTAGTTCCTTGTTCCGCCAGAACCGGTGTTTTCGAATCGCTGATATGTCCAGTTTTGAAATGCCCTTACAAAAAGAGCACTCGGCGTTCCGGAGTCAAACAACAGTTTCGATGACCCATCCCATAGCCTTAAGCCGAATGATGCGACTGGCTGTGAGCCAAACGCAGCCGCAAAATAGCGACCATTCGGCTGTGCGGTAGAGTCGTTGTAGGCTCGAACATAAAATCCGGTCCAGTTTCCTGGGCTTCCAATTACTTGCATTTGCCCAAGACCAGCAATAGCACCAGTATCTGGCCGGCAAAATATAAGGGGAGGTTCAGCGCTGGTGATAGCAAGCGGAAAAGTTGTGGTCGAGCCTAGATTAAACTCCTCAGTTGGCGCATAGCGACCACTACAAATAACATTAAGCCGTCCAAACTCAGAGTCAATGACGACTTCGTTATCATTGTTCGTAAACGTCAGTCCGTATGTCATGTGGCGAACCTTATAACCAGTAGTCGCATGGTGCCTGAGGTGGAAAGGCTCGCTGCATGGGTGCGTATATAGTTGTAAACTCGAGCCTCTCCAGAGACCATTTCCGTTTCAAACTGCTTGTTCACCGACTGATTGTAAGGTCCGTTCGGTATAACCACGGCAATAGAGTTGGATGCTGTACATCCAGGGACAGAAAAGCTTTGCATGGCCTTTTCGGTATCAGCAAAGGTAACTAAGGCGGAAAGCACCACTCGCATTGTGAAAGAGGTCTCGTCGAGCCGCAGGACCCCGTCGGGGCCCCACACCCTTATTCCATGGCTCATGCGTCGAGATCTCCAAGCTGGACCCGCTTAACGCCGTTCTGGTCAAAAACCTTGATGGCTCGGTTCGTCATGGTCAGGCGTCCACCACCAGGTGCCGGTCCGTTGAACTCCAAGTTCCCCGCCTTATCCAGGCGCCAGCCCTGCACGCCGGCGACGTAATTGTCGGATTGCAGGTACTGGCCGATCTTCAGCATCGTGATGCTGCCGTCCTGGATGAAGGCCGACCGGATGAAGGTCTGTCCACCTGTTATCGCGAAGAACAGTTCAGGGTTCTGAGCGCTGGGGCTCATAACCGCAAAGGTGTCAGACCTGACCACAAAGTTGGATGATGTACCGCCAGGGCCTGTTTCGAGACCCAACGCGAATCCAGCTGCATACTGATAACCGCTGGAAGTAAGTTCCATCTTCACGGACCAGATGGTCGCCAGCTTCCCATCCGTGGAGGCTTGGGCTTGCGCGGTTTGCTGAATCGCCGCACTGTTGCTGCCAACTGTCGCGGTGAGCTGGTTGATTTTCGTCGAGGTCGCCGAATCGTTGGTGGCCACTACCTCTTCAAGGGTGGTCAGGTTCGCCGTGTTCTCCCCGATCTGCGCATCGAAGGTCGTCAGCCTGCGGGCTGTTGCCTCGTTTTCCGACGCTCGTACTCTGCTTTCCGAGGCAATAGCCGCCGTGCTTGTCCATCCTTTGATTGCATCGGCCAGCTCCCCTTCGCCATTGTCGTCGCGAGAAGAGGCCCGCAGCGCTTGGAAGGCAGTGGCCTGGGCAGTGACCTGTCCGTCAAGCTCGATGATCTCGGCGGTGTTGGTCGCCACCTGCTGCGCCAGGCCGTTGGCTGTCTCGACGGACTGGCCGACATCGATCCAGTACGTGGTGTTCGGCGGCGGCGTGTTGATCGGGACAGGGATTTTTGCCTGATAGATCCGACCATCCCCGACGACCATCTGCCCCGGGTCATACTCTTCTTCCGGTTTGTAGGCCGAAAGCCCGTCGAGCGCGTTGATCTGGTCCTGAAGGCCTGGGATCTTGTTGATCTCGTCCAGCAAATCCTGGCCCAGCTCGGTTTCGGTGATCTGCCCCTCGATCATGTCCAGAATCGGGCCCGCATCAGAACTCGCCTGGCCCAGCACGCCGTTCCCCACCGGGTACCAAGGTCCGATGTTGCCGGTCCGATCCACCAGGCGCGCCCAGAAAAAGAACGTGGCGCCGGCCAGCAGGCTTTGCATGCTGTAGTCGCTCTGGGGATAAGCCAGGTCGGCCAGCTTGGTGGAGTTCTCCAGCACGTTGGTTGGCCCGTACCAGATCTCGGTCCGCTGGGTGTCCTCGGCGCCAGCAGGAAAGCCCCACTTCAGGCCGATGCCGAACAGAAGCGATGTTGCCGTCAGACTGGTGACCGCCGGCGGCAGGCCTTCTTTACCCTTGAGCTCGGTCAGCACCGAGTTGCGCCAGATCGACGAGATGTCGAAAGCGCTCACCGCGCGGACGCGGGCCACGTAAGAGCCGGCATAAATGCCGACCACGTCTACGTTGGTGGATCCGGTGCGCTGGACTTTGATCCAGTTGCCGCTGTCCTTGCGCCATTCGATGTCATAGGCAACCGCGCCTTCCACGGCGGGCCAACTGATGGTCATTGTGGCGACGGCCAATCCTTGTACAACCGAAGAGGTCGACGCCACCGTGACGCTCGCAGGCGCCGGAACGACGGTGATCGGTATCGCGCTGATCGGCCGGTCCTCAAGGCGGGCACCGGTATCGATGTAGGGGAATTTGCTCGGCTCGTACTGCAGAGCGCTGAACTCAAAATCGCCCTCAGTTGTACGGCGACGACGGAGCACGCGGTATAGCGGGATCGCCAGGCCGTCGGCATCGAGAGCCCACTGAAGCTGCGCCCGCGGCGCCTCGCTGTAGGCTACGGTCACCGTCACGGCGCGGCCGGCAACACTCTGCACGGTGCGCCCCTCAGCACGGCCGCCGGGCAGGTTGATGATCAGCCGATCGCCCGGCTTCGCCAGTGTGTCGCGGTCCAAGGTGACTACCCGGCCGGCAGCAGCCGAGATCCGCCCGCCAATCTCCCTGCCGGCCAACAGCGAGTCTGCAATCGGGATGATGTACCCAGGCAGAGCAATCGCGCCCTCCATCCCGGTCTTGAACGTGACGGTCCGGTCCAGGTTGTTGCTGAGGATGGCCCACTTGCCGCGGCGCTGGGCCTCGGATGCCCGGGTGCAACCAATGGCGCTCAGTTCGGTAGGCCGGTCGCCATAGCGACGCTGAAGGTCCAGGTCGGAAAACGGAATGACATCGGTGTCGAAGTTGTTGGCCGGATTGTCGTAGCTGACCAGGGCCCGGGTGTAACGGGTCTTGGCCGAGGCGCTGCCGTACGAGAACTTTCCGTCGATGACGTTCGCCCGGGTGAACACGTAGTCGATGTCTTGGGCGCGCGGCATGTCGGCTTGCATGATCAGCTGGCCCTGGGCCCAGTAGGTCATGCCCCGGTAGATGCCGGAGATGTCCCGCAGCAGCGTCCAGGCGTCGGCCTTGCCCTGCAGGTTCATGTCGCAGAGGAAGCGCGGCTCGGTGCCGCCCAGGCCATCGGGTACAAGCTGGTCGCAATACTGAGCGATCCGGTACAGCTCCCACTTGTCGACCATAAACGTCTTGATGCGCTTGCCCAGGCCGAAACGGTCCTCGGTGCAAATGCCGTACGTGATCCAGGCTGGGTTGTTGGTCCAGGCCTGCTTCATGGTGCCGTCCCAAGTGCCGGTGTAGGTGCGGGCGATTGGGTCGTAGTTGCTCGGCACCTGCCACTTCCGGGCCTTGCATTTCACGGTGACGGCCGGGATGTTGGTGAACTGCTCGGCGTCGAACTCGATGTAGAGGAGTGCCGTGTTCGGGTAGCGCAGCTTGGCGTCGATCACCTCGGTGAAGCCGGCAATCAGCATGGTGTCTGCGATCTTGTTGCTGTTCTGGTTGGCTGTCAGGCGGCGGACGCGGATCTGCCATCCGATGGTGGCCTCAGGCAGATCAACACGGTTCGATCGCTCGTAACGGGTGGTGGTCTTGCCATCAACGGCGTCGGTCAGCACCTGCTGATAGGCACCGCCGTCGGTAGCGACATCGATGGCGTACTCGATCCGGTAGCCGCCGATGTTGCCTTCATTGTCCTGGCGCTGGAGCGCTGGCCAGGCGAACCGCAGGCGCACGGCTGAAAGCTGGGTATTGGTGACAGACCGGACCCACGCCGCATCGCTGCGCAGCTCAATATTCAGCGAGGTTTCGTTCTCGACCGACGGAATCCCGGGGATGTACGTCTGATCTACCGAGCCCGAGCGCCAGTCCCATTTCACGTTCGGGAAATTGACGTTGCCGCTGGCGTCGTTGATCGGCGTGTTGTCCAGGTAGATGTCGGCCGCCGTAGGCACCCCTTCGAACTCACCCTCTCCCACCGCGATCAGCAGCTTTGCCAGGTTTGTCGAGCGCAGACTGTCGCTGGCTTCCCTCGGCGCTTTCGGTTTGCTGCTGCCGCCCTTCTCGCCGTGGATATCGATCTTGCGTGCTGCGCCCATGCTTTCCTCCAGGCGAAAAAAAACCGCCTCATGGGCGGCCTGCTTGCTGCTGTGTGGTTACGCTTTGTCTTCGGCGTAGATCGATGCGGAAATGATCATCCCGCCCCACCGGCGCTCGCCGATGCAGATCGGGACGGGGTTACCGCTGGCCGTGGTGTTCTTGGCGCTGCCGAAGGCGTAGGACGGTGCGTTATCAGGCCCAGCACTCTGCTTGAGGCCGGATGCCTGAGGGCTGAGCATCTGGATTACGCCGCCGGCGACGAGGCCGACGCCAAGCTGTACGGCCCACGTCTGCCCGAAGTAGGAGCCGGCGACGATGAGCACGGCACCGATAATGGTCTGGAGAAGACCGGCCCGCTTGCTCCCGGATACCACCGGGACGATGCGAATCTCTTGCGCTCCGCCGAGAACAAAATCCTTCTCGGCCACATTTTTCCGATTCCGGAAGATCGCGAAGCGCATGCCCTTTCGCTCAAGGCCCCTGATCGCCGCCTCAAATCCCTCCAGGGTGCACTTGAGCGCCTTGAAGGCCTCCCCTACGGACTTGCTGCCAAGCTCACGATAGTGAACCCGGCCGAACAGCTTGATGAGCGGACCAGAAAGAAGAATGGTGGTCATGGCTGGATTGATGCTGAGCGTGGCTGCCAAGGCTTTTCTCCGGACGTAAAAAAACCGCCCAGAGGCGGCTTTTTGTTATTGCATGGTGGGTGATAAGTCCATGCTCATCGATGAGTCTATGGATATCCTGAATTTCTTCGTGCTGCCGGCCTTGATTTCGGTTTCCCGCTCTTTCAGGCCGCTCCCGCAGGATGATGCCGAGACAATGTGTTCACCTGGAGTAACACGGAATTTCGCGGTCTCGCCGGTACCGATTTCTGCCGCCCGGCGGCCGTCAATGCTCACCGTCGTATTGCAGCCTCCGCCCACGAAACCCTTGTCTCGAGTGACGACGAGCGTCGAACCACCTGGCGCCGGAGCCTGGAACGCAAATAATCTGGACGATGGGACCGGGTCAGCCTCACTGGAAGGAACGGGAGAGGTCGCACACCCCGCCAGCAAAGCAACAGCTACCGCGCCTACGAACAATCTCATGGGGTCACTCCTGTGGAAGATGGCACCAAGATATCACCGTTGCCGGCTGTACGAATCCCCAGTAACGCACCTCGTCAATTCGGTAGTAGCGTTTGGCTATATCGCACGGACAGCACATAGGGGATGCAAGGTGGGAAAGATTCCTGGGGACATGATTAGAAAAGCTTCGGCCATGCCTCGCGCGGATGAGCAATGGGTCCGAGCTCTTCGTTACGCGATGATGCTGGAAATTGAATCGTTTATGGATCGCGAGAATTTTCGGCGCACTCTTTCTCCGTCACAGGCGGAGGCGTTGAGCGGTCCTGATCGGCTTGCATACCGGTTCAGTCGAACCACTGACATGCTCGACATGATCGCCCCCATCGCGAATGAGCGCCCTGCTAATTCAGCCAGATTGGCAATGGATTTCGCGGACTATCTTCAAGCTCGACACGTGGACCCAGGCTGCGAGCCCCCAGGCTCCCTCATGAGGGAACTGTTATCTATGGACCTCGGCAATTGAGCAACGGATTTCCCGGTCCTTCGCCTGCAAGCCCAAGGACTGGGATTGCGCCAATTTCGGCGCGTTTATGACCTGGAGGTCGATGTGGTAGTTAGCCAGGCAGTAAAAGCCGAAATGAAAAAGGATGACGATTCTACTAGCTATGCCATCTGGCCGTTTAGATCCGCCGAGGTATCGGTAAATGGTGACAGAAATAATGGTGGCATTGACCTAGTCGCCAACCCGGAGCTGATCGACATCATCCATGAGGCCACTGAGGAAAATGGTCTCAGGGATTTGCTCATCTCCATGAACAAGCCAGGCCGGGCATTCATGACGTTAGGATGTATTGCAGGCGATATTGACGGGGTTTACTACACCTATATTGAATTCACCCCTCGCGATCCCGCTATCGCCCGTGACGAAGACGCCATCAAGGCAATCTACCCTCAATGGCTCCAGTGGAATGCGACGAATTGCGCTGCATATCCGGGCCTGGCGGATGCGCTTCGCAGTAATGTGGAATGGACGTATCGGGCATTTTCCTTCCGTGAAAAAGAGCCGCAATTTCTAATAACGATTTACCCGCGCGCTCAGTCTGCTCAGACTCACAAGGATCTGATTTCATGGGTACACAATTTCCTTTGCAGTGTTGATCTCACCGATCTACGACGCGTGCCGTAGGCACACTTAGTGGGTCGCCCAGACGTGTTTGTGCCTGAGGATCAGTCGTGTTCTGTCATGCCAGGGACCGCCGTAGACGATGATCTCGCTCGGCCGCCCATACAGGTGGTGCAGCAGGAACGGCCCTGGTCCAAACGTCTGGGCATCCTCGCCGGGCAGCGCCGGCTCCGCGCCGAGAAAAATTCCTGCGTGGTTAGGATGAACCGTCCGGCCTACCTCCATCACGATCATGTCTCCGCGCCTTGGTTGGTCGACCCGGTAGAATCCTGCAGCCTCGTAGTTCGCCTCATACAGACTGGCGTTGTCCTTGCTCTCCCACCAGCCATCAGCACGTTTGAAGGCTTCGAACTCTAGCCCACACTCGCGCTTGTACCAGTCGGCGCAAACCTGCCAGCAGTCCCAGGCGCCGTGCACGAATGGCCGTTTCAGCAACGGTGTCTCGCCAGTGGGTACCACCGTCCGCAAGTCGCCCTCGGGCCAGCTCAGGATGTGCCAGGGCAACCCGGTCGCTTCGCACATAGCCAGGTCGCGCGGCGATGGGCGGCTGGTGGCGTCCGGGTGGGAGTGAACGATGCCGATAACTTCCCCCAGGTCTTCAGCCGCGGCGTACTCCTCTGGATCGATGCGAAACTCCTCGTTCGGCTCGGTAGCGGTGTTGGTGCACGGTAAATACTGCTGCTTTCGGCCAAGAGCCAGCAGCAGCCCGCAGCTCTCTTTCGGATACTCAGCCGCTGCGTGAACCTGGATCGCGCTCAATATGTGTTTGCGCATGGTCAGCTCCGGGCGATCAAGGAAACGGCAGGGAATCCGCCGAATGGCAAGGCGTTGCCCTCGCCGAAGCGCGGGATGCAACCCCGGCCCAGCGTGGCATCACATTCGTCCAGCTCAGGGTTATCGGTGACCACGCCATCCTTCGTCACGTAGGGCCCGGTGTAGCCGCAGTTCGGCCCGCGGTAGCCGCCGGTCAGGCACCAATGGCACAGCGTCGTGGCCTGGCGCCCGATCGACTCGCCGCCCACGTCGCCTGGGCTGGCAAGCTCCCAGGTGACCGTCGCCCCGTCCTCGTTCGTCTTCTGGTCGATGTACCAGACCTCGATCGTCTCCTGGGTGGGGTCTGCCGTTGGGTTGCCGCCGGGGAAGTTCACCGCGTCGAGATACGTGCCCAGCGTGTGCCGCATTGTCAACTTGAACTCGAGCAGGTCATCGAAAGCCAGGCACAGGGCTGTGATTCGGCCATTGACGTTCCCCACCGAGAGAGTGGGGCGAACCGCCGTGCCATCGCCATTGGATTCGATACCGTCGATCTGCATCGGCCAGGCGCTGTACTCGTTGCCCTGCCAGTAAATCGGCTTGGCCGGCAGCTCATGGGCGGCGGCGCCGGCGGCGATCAACTCAGCCGGCGTGTGCGGGATCGAGTGCCCATGGAAGCGCAAAACGTCTGCGCCATAGTCAGACCCGTCCAATTCGAAAAGCAGCACTTCGCTGCCAGGCTCGAGAACCTGGATGTCACTGATCAGCGGCATGATTGCCCCTTAAGGTAGAAACGATTGGGTGAAGGTCGTGGTCAAGGTGAACCAACCGGCGCCTTTCGGCGCGATCGACGGTGCAGTGCCGCGGAAGAAGGAGAGCTCCCCAAGCGGCGGCGTCCAGAAGAACGACTTGTGCCCGGCGTGGCGATCCAAAAACGCTTTGATCTCCAGCGCCACCGCCTCCCTAACCACAAACGTCAGCGGCCAGGAATCGACCCGATTGTTCGGGCCGTCCCCGACTATCTGCTCGTAACCGTTGCCGAACTTCGAAGAGCGGGTTCGGTATTCCGGCGTGCTGGTGGACTCGACCATCGGACACCAGTCAAACGTTTCAACGGCCATTCACAAGCCTCCAGATTTTGCCGCCTGGCTGGGTTTCCCTGACGATTTCCTGCTGTGCGCCGCGTTTTGCGACATCGGCGTAGGCTTGGCCCAAGGCTTGAGACTCTTGCTGGGATGCTCCGGCACCAGCGCTCTGCACCGCAAAGGACTGATTGATGACGATCTGCCCAGGCGCAGCCGGCGCGGCGGACGACCCGCCCGACAACCCCACATAGCCGCCATCCGCATACCCTCGCTTGTTCAGATTGACCAGGTATTCCTTCATGCCTGGCCGATCCACAACTTCCTTGCGGATCACCACCTCGCCACCGTGGACTATGCCGGCCGGCTCGTACTTGCCGCCAGGGCCGGTGTAGCCGCCATCATCAAACCCATATTGGGCGCTATAGCCAGCGGCGGTGCTCCCCGCCGAAACCGGCGCACTGCCGCCGCCGAACGCACTCCCGATAGCAGTGCCCAAGGCGCTACCCGCGATGCTGCTGAAGACGCCCGATGCGGCCGACTCCAATGCCATCTTGGCGATCATCTTCGCAAAGCTTATGGCCACTTCTCCAAAACTCTGGTCGGCTCCGAACGCCCAATCAACCGCGGCATCAGTGAGGCCGTCATAGAGCGATGTGAAGGCCGACTTGGCCTGGCCAGCAACATCGTTCGCCTTATCCAGGTAGTTCTGGAAGGCCGAGGACGCCCCCAGCGTCCAGTCACCCCGGGCTTCATCCTCACTGGCGTAGAATTGGTGTTGCATGGCCAGGCGTTGATCGAGCGCCGATCTCAGCGCCTGGGTTTCTTTGTCGTACAGCTCGGTGCTGAACTGGTCCTTGTTGCCTTTGTTGTAATCGGAAGTCAGCTTGTCCAGCTGCGACTGGTAAGCCTGCTGGATGCTTCGCTGCTCCTGCAAGCGCTTGCGTTGTTCATCACCGAGACCGATGCCGGCCAGGTTGTTGTCGAGGCCCTGTTGTGCACTGGAAAGCTGACTCTTCAGGTTCTCATCGAACGCCGCCAGTTTTCGGCGGGTTTCCAGCCCTTTCTCACGCAACGTGTTCTCGGTTTCGAGCGCGGCGTTGCGCTTGAGCTGGGCGGTGATCAGTTCCTTGTTGGCCAGCAGCGACTGCTGTTCGGTAGTGAGCGTTTTCTTGCTCTTGATGTCAGCCAGCTGCTGCTCCCACTCGACCAGCTTTTTCGCATTCGCACCAAGCGTCTGGCTCGCCGCCGACTGATCACCGATCAGCGCGCTCTGTTGCTGGAGCACTGCGTACTGCTGCTTCGCCTGGTCAAGCGCCTTAATGCCAGCGTCTTCACGATACGCCGGGGCCTTGGCGGCCTTGGTATCCTTGTATTTCTCGTTGATAGCGGCGACATCCTTCGCCTGCTGCTCTGCAGATATCAACAACGACTTATCGCCCGAGGCCTTCGACTGGGTGACGCGCCGCTCAACCAGCAGCCGGTACTCCCCCAAGTCGCGTTCACGCTTGACCGAGTTGCTCTCCGTTTCTTTGCGCAGCTTGTCCAGGCGCACCTGGTCTTCCAGCGATTGCTGCTGTTGTTGCTGCTGAAAGCCTTTCGCGGCGGCTCGTCGATCCTGTTCGGACTTGAGCACCAGCTTTTCGGTTTTCTCACGCTCAAGGGCGTCCTTGCGGAAACTGTCATCGGGCGTCAGATTGCTAAACGGATCCGCGAGCCTTCCTCTGGGATCGCGCTTGTTACGAAGGGCCGCACTGTCGGAAATCGCGTTGAGTTGCTCATCCAGTTTCGCGATCTGCTGATCAAGCGTTTCCTCACGCCCAACGTTCAACGCCGCATCCCAAGCCCCTTTGGCGGCGTTCTTCACCGCCCCCCAACTGGCCTCAAGGACGCCGAGGTTCTGCTTGATGGACGTGGATGTGCGGTTTAATCCGTCTTCATACGCGGCGGTTGCCAGCGCGGCGGCCTCCAGGGTCTTCCCCTGCTCCTGCAGCGACTTGATATTTTCGTAAGTGGTCGCCGTCCGAAAATTCATCGACTCGTTGAGCTTCAGAATTTCCGCTACCGGGTCCTTGGCGATCCGCTTGAAGTTTTCAACCGTGGTTTCTGCAGCGATGCCGGTAGCCGATTCGAACTTGATCGCCGCGGCGGCCATGGATTCGAACGCAGCCACTGGTATGCGCGTAGATGCCGCCAACTGCGCCAGCACTTCGGATGCTTTGCCGACCGTACCGCTAGCGCCCGACACCTGGCGAGCCATGGTTGCCAAGCTGCTTGCCGTAGTGCCGGCGGTATTCCCGGTCATTGCCAGCGAGGTAGTAAACGCCGTTCCCTCGTCGGACCCTTGCTTGTACGCCAGCGCGAGCACCGCGGCCGCAGCCGCCGCAACGGTGAACGGATTCACCAGACCCAGAACATACCCGCCCAAAGCCTTGGCCGCCGGACCGGCTCCGCCGAACATATCCTTGAGCTGCCCGCCCTGCTGTAGGAAAACCGTCAGCGGGTTCTGCCCAGCCTGCAGCGAAACGGCGATATCGGTGAACTGCGCCGGAACCCCGCGCAAGTTGGCCGCATACTGCTTGGCAGTCTGGCCGTTCTTGGCCATGACGCGGTCCACCTTTTCAACCGCGTCACGCTGTTCCTTCAGCTTATCGAGGTACATGGTGAAGTCGGCATTGTCCAGCCGGCCTGCCGCGCGGTGCTTGCGCAGCTGCTCCTCCATTTTATCGAGGCGGCCATAAGCCCCGATCACCGGATCAATTTGGCCGACCAGCTTATCCAGCTGGTCCGCCTGGTACTTGGCTTGCCGAGTGGCGGCCTTGAGGGAGCGTTGAGCCCGGTCCATTCCCTTTTCAAAGCCGCCAGTGTTGGCAACCAGATCGACCGTCAGTTGGCCAAGTGAATCAACAGCCATAAATCACCTCTTGACCGACTGCAGCAGCGCTAAAAGATCCTGCGGCGTGGCTGCTTTTGGCTCGGGCTTCTGTCCACGATCAGGAAGGAAGTCTTCAAAGGTCGCCTTGCCGCCGTGCACGTTGTTGAGCAGCGTCGCCAGCATTGCAAAACCATGCTCGAGGCGAAGCCCCAGGTTCAGCGAGCCCGCCTTCTGGGCGTACCGCATCCAGGCCAGCGCCTCGACATACGTCAGGTTTTGCTTTGCTTCCCGGATCGTGCGGCCGCCGACGCCCGCGAGGACGAGCTCGTGCCAGAACTCTTCCTCGGCGTCGATTTTTTTTCCAGGGCACCCTCCGGCACTTTATTGACTTCGCCAATGGCCGAGAGCAGCACGATTGCAAGCTCAGCGCACAGTGCGCCATGCCCCGTATCAGGTCCGCCGACGACGTCAGCCACGGTGAACACTGGCTTGCCGTCCTTATCGACGATGCAAGACGCAATGCGTTGAGCGGTAATGTCGACGCCCTGATTCTGCGCATCCCAGCGCTGCGTGACAGAGATGTACGACTCATGGGCCACATAGACCGTGGCTTTCTG
The DNA here is from genome assembly GCF_051132085.1 of Pseudomonas sp. R1-15. Classification (NCBI taxonomy): domain Bacteria; kingdom Pseudomonadati; phylum Pseudomonadota; class Gammaproteobacteria; order Pseudomonadales; family Pseudomonadaceae; genus Pseudomonas; species Pseudomonas sp. R1-15. The sequence goes on from NZ_CP071660.1 coordinate 3,444,859, forward strand.
AAGCACACCACCGGCATGCCATTGGATTTCTTTCTTAACCGGCGGTGCGGCGAATGCGCCGGCGGCTGCCAGCGCTGCGATACTCAGATCCATGGGAAGTCCTTAAGCAGAGGTTTTCACGATCAGTTCGATCTCGCCGGACACCTGAATACCGACGTTGGACTTGACGACATCACCGAGCCCAAAGGTGAATGGGAAGGCGTTCATGTAACCTTCGAAAGTGAGCCAGGTCCGGGTATTTGGCAGGTCGAAGTCAGCGCTTTCGTTGATCAATGCACGAGCAGAAGCGCCGGTACCATCGCCACCGGTGAGGGCCACGGCCGGAACAGTGGTGTAACCAGAGCCAGCGTTGGTGATGGTGAAACCGGTGACTTTGCCGTCGGCAATTTGGGCCGTAGCAGTCGCACCACTACCGCCACCGCCGGTGATGGCAACAGCTGGAGCCGTGGTGTAATCCGTGCCCGCAGAGTTCAGCACGATGCCCGCCAGCGTGCCTTCAGCACCTACCAAGGGCGGAATACCGGTTTCTGCTTCGAAGTCGTATCCGTCCGACCAGCCCACCACCCACTTGAGTTTGGTTCCCGCTTTCTTCAGCTGGTGCAGCCGCAGATGGGAAGGGTTTTTCGGATCGATGTTCAGGCCGAACGATGCAGATCCCGGCTCGGCCAAGCCCGCTTCATATTCGCGCGCCTTGGATTTTGTGCACGTCACGTCGATCTGCGCGATTGCAGTGTCAATCCCGTCCAGCGAGGTGAAGCAACCGACATCGATGACGCTGTTGTCAGCCGGATCCAGCGCGAAAAGCTCCGTGCCTTGGGTGTTAATGGTCAATTTGGTACTCCTCGATTTCCTGCGAAATCACTGTTTGACGGGCATAAAAAAACCCGCCGGGGCGGGGCGTTCTTTCTGGTGCGGTCTACTGGCTCACGAGCCAGGCGACGTCGAAACCTTTCCTGTAGTTGTGCGTGTCCATGTCCCGGTCATCAACACCGAAGCCCGTGATGTACGCGTACCGCGCAATCACTTTGCGGAGCGCCTTCACAACTGCATCAGCAGACGATGCGGTATCGGCGTACACGTCCACCTGGAGGCCATATCGATCCGTGTCTGGCACGCCGTTGACGTAGTTGATCGGCGAGCCGCTGACGACCTGCCAGACTGCATAGGGCTTGACCGTCCCCTCTGGTGCTTCGCCATGCGGATAGAGGCGTGTTGGACCGGCGCCAAGCAGCGCAGTGACCGATGGTGCCGCGGCGCACACGGTGAAGATGGGGGCCGTCATCAGTTCACCCCCAGCTTGATCAGTTGATACCTGGCCGAACCGAGAAACTCCTTGAATAGCGTCTCGCGGTTGTTGGCAAGAGCCGGCCTGAGAAACGGTTTGGCCCGGTTCTTCTCCGTGCCCAGCTCCACCCACCACCAGTAGAACGTGTTGCCGCCCTTCTGCCCTCGCTTGCGCATGCGAACACCCACGGAAACGACCACTGCACCGACCTCCTGGCCCAGCGCCTTGCGTTCGATCATGGCCAGGTTGGCCGGGATGAAGTTGGCCGTTTCTGGGTCGTCGATCCGCGCCGCCCGATCCTTCGCGTCGAGAAGCACGATGTCCATGGCGTCCTTGGCGGCCGGCAAAACCACATTGCGCCGCATTTCCTCAGTCAAGCCCTTGAACTTGGCAGATAATGCATCGGCGCCCTTGAGGTTGTATGTGACCCAATCACCCATCATTCACCCCCGACGAAACCAGCAGAGTCAGGTATTCCTTTCGTGAGTTGATGTCGGCCAACGGCGGGCCAACGATTCCGCAGATGGCACCGGTGCTCAGTACAACGCGCATCGCAGGGGCTATGCCCTCTCGATACCGTATGACGATGCGAGTTTTTGCTTCGGATTGCACGGCCTGCGCTGCAATGAAATCACGAGCGCTCAAGTCCTCGACTGAAGCCCAAACCTTGGCGAAATCCACCCATTGCTCAGTCAATTGCTCCCCGGTTTGAGGATCCTGTCCAGTTACCTTCTGCTGGATTTGAATTCGATGCCTGAGTTTTCCGGCCTGCATTAGAATCGCTTCCTGTACCAGAGCAGCCTGTCGACTGCGAGAGGAACGGCTGACGGCCCCCCGCCCATCACCACCGCTTCACGGTTGGCGTACCAATGCCCGACCAGGAGCAGAAGCGCCTGCTCGACGTCCCTGGTTAGGCCCATTTCATCTGGCTCAACCGGATTTGCCTCGACCAGCCTCCGGTCGCAGTGTTGCTCGATGTGAGCTTTGGCCGCTTCGAGGTAGCCACCGATCAAGGCATCTTCTTCGTCGCCATCGACCCGCAGGTGCATCTTCAAGGTGGCCAACTCGATCATTTACTTAGCCTCTTTCGGCGCAGCAGGCTTGCTGTCCTTGGGTTTGGCAGTTCTTGGCTTGCCATTGGCATCGAGCTCAACGACCAGTCCTTTGCCGACCAGGGCGTGCGCATACTCTTCGTCAGCGACATCGAACTCTTGACCTCGCGAGACCTTTGGCGAGTCGGCGCCAAGCAGTTCAGCGTTGCCAACGAAGCCCCACAGAGCTTTAACTTTCATATTGCCTCCGGAAAAAAGAAGGCCGGCGTATCGCCGGCCTTCATCGGGTTTGGTGAATTACGGCGCGATTGGGAATTGACCCTTGACCAGCGCCTCTTTGCGACGCACGCCCAGGCCCAGACGCTCTTCGACCAACAGCGCGATCTCGTTGCGGATGAACTGATCATTGATCAGGCCCATCTTGAACTGGAACGACATGCGGTCGAACAACGTAGTGGAACGAGCGAAGTTGGCCACGAGGAATTCGCCACCCGTATCGACGTCCCCCTCGTCCATGCTGTCAGAGGTGATGACCGGGCGGCCCCACAGGATTGGTGTGACCAGACCCTGCAAGTTGGCGAAGAGGTAGCGGTTTTCGCCATCCTTCTGCAGCTCGATGTTCATCCAGTCGAGTTCGGTCATTACGACGCCGTCGGCGGACATCTGCGACTGCTTGCGTACCTGGTAGATAGCACGACGCACCAGGTCGATGGCGGTGTCCCCTGCCTTGCTCAGCGCGGTGTTGTAGGTCGTGGCCTGAGTCATCAAGCCGTTGAGGTTCTCGCCGGTACCGTCGCCTTTGAGAATCTGGCCTTCTTCCTCGAGCTTGAGGTCGTAGCGCAGCAGTTGTTGCAGGTACGCAAACATCTGAGGCACGTCGGAGAGCACCTCGTCGGTAGCCGGCATCCAGACCGCGATTTTTTTTACGCGATCGGTTTCGGTGGTGAAGGTCACGTTGCTGGTTGGCTTCAAGCCACCTTCAGCCACCGGCGCAGCGCCTCGGGTGTGCAGGTTCTCGCGGAAATACGTGTAGCTCTGACCAGTCACCGGGATAGTGGTGAGCAGGTCGCGGATGCGCAGCTCCTGGCGAATGCCGGGTTGAATCACCGGATCGTAGATTGGCGCTACGACGCCAGCGCTGGTGACCTTCATTTCCTTCATCGAAGCCAGATCAGACTTCGTGACTTCGATGAGCGCGGTGCTGACGTTCTTCTGCTGCAGACCCTTGTAATTGTCGTCGCCCTTGACCATGTCGATGAAGCTTTTGCCTTCACCTGGTTGGCCGCGCAGCTTGACGCCTTTCTGCTCCAGATCCTGAACCTGGTCGATAACTCGCTGCAGCTCGCCCTTTTGGTTGTCGATCTGGCTTTTCAGGTCGGAGGTGACTTGGTTGCCCTTTTCAACCTCCGCGATAGCGGCGTCGTATTTCTTTTGCAGCCCTTCGAAACCGCTTTTAAGTTGCAGATCGAGGGATTCCTTCAGTTCTTTTACTTCGCTCATGGTGATACTCCAAAATGGTGGGCGAACAAGGTGGATATGTCTTTCAGCTCATCCACGATCACCGTGGCCTCACTGCCGCCATCACGGCGTAGTGCGGAGTAGCCGAGCGAAGCGACTGCCGCCGCTTCCTTCTGAGAAAGCCCGATGCGCTCGCGCAAGGCGTTCTCGAAAAGTCGAATGTCAGATTTCACACTGAGGATTTGCGCCTCTGGATTCATCCCGAAGGGTACGAAGGAGGCCTCCCAGAGCTCTGCCTCCTTGATGATCCGTACACGGCGTCCCGCGCGCTCCTCGAAGCTTTCCTTGATGGTGTTGAAGCCGATCGACATGCTGTCGAGAATCTCGGCTTTCATCAGCTCATAGGCATCGCGCGCATAACTGACCGCAAGATTGACCCGGCCTTTGAGCAGCAGGCCGTGGTCGTCCTGGATGTAGTCGGCAGCGCCGACCAAACGCGTCAGGTCGTGATAGAGCGCAAGCTTCAACTTGCCACCGCGGGTGGACTTCACACGAGTAAAAGCACCGGGAAGGATGACGTCATCACCAAGATCAACGTTGTTGAACACCGCTGCGTAACCTTCAAAATTGCCAGCGTCGTCCACCGTCTTGAGTTCAAACGGGACTTCAAGTTTTGACATTGGTCTGCATCTCCCACCGGGTAATCCGGTTGTATTCATCGCCATCCAGGGGCGTTTGATTTTCCTTTTCGCGGACTTCGTTGATGGTCATCCACCCGGATCCGCCGGAACCACCAAGTGCTGCCTGGTAATAGGCGGCGCGGCCCGCGCTATCGGCCCGCAACAAGCCCTCAACGGTAAATTCGACAAATCGGGAGTTTTTTCGATAAACCTTGTCGTTGAGCTCATCCTCGACGGCGTCGATGTAGGGCTTCAGGCCGAAGGTGATAAAGCCGGTGAGTTGCTGCTCAAGGTTCGAGCCCATAATCGAGGTCTTGCCGGCCCTGTTCGCCAGCCAGAGAGGCACGCCGTAGATACCGGCCAACGCCTCTTCTTGAAACTGCTGGGATTCAATGAACTGAGCATCTTTCTGACTGAGGCCGGCGGGCACGATCTTCGGGTTGCCTTGCAGAATGGCCATCTTCCCGATGTCATCCACGTCCCCCTGGCGTACGTCCGGGAACTTCTCCATGACCTGCGCCTGCTGCACCTTGGTCAGGAACTGTTCGTAGATCACGTATCCGCCGGTAAATCCGCCCTTGCGCATGAAGCGTGAGGACCATTGCTGTCCGGCCTTGGCCAAACCCATCGTTTCCGCCTGATATTCGATGGGTGACAGCCCGACGATGCCGTCCAGGCTGAATAATTTGAAATGCAGCATGTTTTCAGGTGAGACGGGAAACCTATCCCCGTCTTTTGGGGTTACCCAGTAGATCAGCTCGTCATCTGTATCGATCGTGACAGTGTTGCAGTCCAGGGGCACAAAACCGATTGCCTCACCGTTGCGGTTGCGCTCAATCAGGGCAAAGGCATTGCCCCGCAGCGCCATGTTCACTACCACGAACTTCAAGAAGTTCAGCAGCGTCATGTAGGGGTTGGGCTTTCGCAGCAGCTTGAGCTCCCGATCCCTGCTCTTCACCACCGCTCGAGTGCCAGCGGCCTCGTCGTATAGCTTCAGTGGCAATCCGCTCAAGGATTCCGACAGGATCTTCACGCAGGACCAGACCATGCTGATCGACAAGGCTGTCTTGGTGGTCACACGGACGCCGGCTTTGGTGCGCTTGCCGCCGACCTCCATATCCACTTCGACATAGTCGCCTGTGGTCGGGTCGGTGTACCCGAAAAATCCCCACGTCCGGGGGTTATACCAACGAAATGCCATGGTCAGCCTACTAGTCCGAAAAAGCCGTTATTGAGGTAGTCGTCCATGCCGCCGAGCGCCTCGGGATTGAGCGAAAGAAGCGAAACGGCGTTGAACGTGGCCATGAGTGGGTCAATTTTCGCGGTGCCCGACGCCTGTTTAGTGATGAGAAATGCGTTTGCCGAGGGCACGCCTTTCGCGTTACCGCAGGCCCAGGCCATCAGCGGCTGTCCGCAGTGCAAAAACGCGCCCTCAGCAAGCTTGCGCTCGGTGGTTTTAATCGCCCCGGTGAGCTTCCATCCCTGAGATATGCCGATAATTTTGTCTTCCTCGACGCCCGCGTCAGCCAGCGCATCAAGCACGGCGCCGATGCCAGCGGGATCAAGGCCAACTTTGTCCAGCAACCCGGCTTGATTGATGCGGGCCACCGTTGCGGCGAGGTGCTCAACGTCGTCACCGATCTTTTTCACGAGCGTGAGATCGCCGACCGCGGCCAGGTCCATCAGCCGCGGCGCTTCGGTTTTCCGCCGTGTAAGCACTGACGGATGCGCATAGGCGTGAGCCCAATGCAGCCAGGTCCTGGACTCCCTAACCCTCCCCATCACCGCGAGACCGAGCAAGTCATCAAGGCCACCGCCGTCGACACCCACGACGATCACCTCACAACGCTCAATCAGGGAGTCGAGGGTAAGACCCGCTTCGGCTTGGGGCTCCCAGAAATCAGCACCGACCCAGCTGTCCGACATCAACGCCAGGCCAATCTCGATGTTTAGGAATTTGGCGAGGAAGCCGCGAACTTCTGCTTCACCATCCATCTCAGCCTGCATAAACAGACGTTCGAGGGTTGGCCTGTCCACCGAGTAGCCCATATTCGGGTTTACCAGGTGGAAATTCTCCGGCCGGCGGGCCTCTCCACTCTCGATCATGTCAGGCGGAAATTCATAGATCACAGGGAGGAACCGAGGATCCTCAATCCGACCTTCCCGCACGCCGCGGGCATAGCTCAATTTCGACCTGAATATACCGGCCGGCGGCTCGTTTGACTGAGTCGTCAGCCAAATGATGAAGCCTTCCGGACGGGACAGCAGCCCGCCCGTAGCCTCTCGGATCATATCCGGGGCCTTGACGTTCTTGCCAAACAGCCAGGCCTCGTCGATCAGCACGCCAACGGCTTTTTTGCCGCCAACCACATCGCTATCCGCTGCTACCACTTTCAAGGTGGCACCGGTCTCGCGGTGCGTAATCAGTTTCAGGTGCGGCTGGACGTGAAGCAGATCGCTCAGTTCTTCATCATGCTTGACCATTGCCGCGCAAGGCTTAAAAGCGTTGTCGGCAATTTCCTTGGTAGGGGCCAGGATGATGAACTCGGCTTCCAGCCGCCAGTTGCGGATCAGCGCGGTCAGCATGATCGCCGCAGCAATCGTCGACTTTGAATTCTTCTTCGGAATGCAGAGGAAGTATTCGCTAATCAGGCGGTGGCCTGTCTCGCTGTTGTAACTACCAAAAATTGCCCCGGCAAAATCGATCACCCAGGGTGCGCATGCTGACTCGATTGTCGGGCAACCTGGCGCATCGACGATCTTCAGTGATCGAAAGACTTCGAGGCCTTCTTCAGCTTCGGCCGGGAAAAGTGGTGGTGGAATTATCGATTCGCCGGCAGAGAGGCGCCGCCACCAGTCCGGGCAGGCAGTTGTCCATTGCATGGGCTACCTCTTCACTACAGTGAGCGGCGGCTTACCCGCGGCATACTTGCCTTTGCCCGCTTCTTTCGCGGCCTCTGCCTTGAGATCTTTCTTGCCGGCCTCCCCTTTCTTGCCGTGCACATAAGGAACGGCCGTCTGAGCTGCGTTTCGCCGGTCGAAAATTTTGGCCCTGGGCTCATTCATAAGAGCCAACAGCCAGGCGAGAGGATCTTCGGTGGTAGGCAGGCAGTCGAGGTACTCGCCACCAGCCTCCTCCACTTCAGGAGCATGGTCGTCGGCGGGCGGTTTCTGTTTGCGCTGCTTTTCAGGCTTAACACTCAGCTCGGATCGGCGAGCAAGGATTGCGCTGCAAATCTTTGGGTCGTTGGCCCAGCGCGAGCCGGCGGCGGAGGCCGTCGAAGCCTTGCAGCCTGCGGCTTCAGCCGCTTCTTTGTTTGACGCACCACGGGCCTTAGCGTCAACAAACTGTCGTTGTTTGTCTGTTAACACCATTAACAAAATACCTTGGGGTCGGGAAAAAAAGTGCAAATGGGATCGGGCGCGGTCTGGAAGCGATACACTCCCTATATTTAGACCCCCCCCACCATTGAAACCCGCTATTGCACCATTCTGGTGCATCTCTAATGGGAATTTCTCTCATTTGAGGGAAGGCTACCAGGACTGTACAGCACTCGCTTCCTCGGCCTGCTTGACCGAGTCGTGGCATGGCTTACACAGGGTTTGCCAGTTGTTGCGATCCCAGAACACCGCCATGTCGCCGCGGTGAGCCTCGATGTGGTCGACAACTGAGCCTGCTGTCACTCTCCCAAGGCGCTCGCAGTAGACGCAGAGCGGATGGGCATGGAGCCAGCCCTCGCGCGCCTTCTGCCATTTGTAGCCGTAGCCACGTTGGGCAGAGGTTTCCTTCGTGGCTCGCCACGAGTTGGTGTTAACGGCAGCGAGACGATCAGGCTGGGTCTTTACCCTGTTCCCCAAGGTCTTCAGCCTTCCCATCAGATGGCGCTCCGTTGTGTGGTTTTGGTGAAAGAACTGAGGCTGCACGCTCTGCTGCGATCCTCACCCACTTGACCGCCCTGGCGCGGCGGGCAGCGCATCCACTGCAGGCCATTACTGAGCCGCTCGACTGAGCGCTTCATCAGCCTTATCAGCTGCCTTGGCCGCAGTGTCTGCCGCCTGGACTGCCGTGTTTGATGCCTCTTGCACCTTGACTGCCGCGTCCTGGGTCTTCTCGGCCAACGTGGTCAGCCGCCGGTCCCGCTTGCCCAGCGCAGCGTCGTAAGCGGCGCGCACCTCGGCAAGCTGCTTGGTCTGCTCGGTGCTGGCCGACCACACACCGGCCTGATAGCCAAGGATCGATCCGCCAGCTACCAGCAACAGCGCGATGACCCACACCTCGGCTCGCCTCCACCAGTGGCGTGCGATGAAGTTGATTGCGCATCTGTCCATCAGGCGACTCCTCCCAGCTTGGTTCGCAGGCGGTTGATCTCGTCGCTCTGCTGCGTCACACGATCAGTTAGCTGAGCGACCTGGCTGGTGAGCGCTTCAATCTTGCCCTCCATCCGCCCGACTGCTGCTGCAAGCTCGTTGCGCTCCTTGGCGAACTGGTCGGCTCGCGCCTCGGCGGCGTTCGCCCGTGCACGCTCGGTGTCCAGTAGTTCGTTCAAGCGCCGGACGGTACCGATGTCGGCGTTATCCATTGCCCGATCGGTGGCGTCCTTCGACAAGAACTTTCGAAGCCAGAGCAGCCCGCCGAGCGCGACGGTGGCACTACCGCCAAGCCAGGTAGCCGTGCCTGGGCCGAGGTCAGTAGGATCCATCCGATACTCCAGAAACGAAAAAGCCCCGCACGGTGGCGGGGCTCAGAATTTTTGGTCGTCTCTCATAACGCGCAAGATCGACATGATGGGGCTAATTTACGGCCAGTCGGCCAGCCGGTCAAGCGGCATCTACAAAGATTTGTTCTCGATCGAATATCTCGGTGGCATGTACCACAGCCTGCTCTTCCAGGGCCTCCAGCCGCTTGTGGATTCCGCCCCGCCAGTTACGGCGTGTGCGCTCCGGCGATCCCTCCAGATCCCAGGTGTTCATGTCGTAGAACTCGGCGGGCAGCACGATCATGTCGGTGGAGCGCTTGCCTACCTGCACACCCTTCAGCTTTGGAATAGCCCAGGCCGTCATCGCCTTGTAGATGAACAGCTGCGGTGCCGGCGAAACCATGCGCGCTACCAGCCTGCCAATGGCAGCGACTTTATTGGCCTTGTGGGTCGAATACTTGGCCACCAGCACATCCCACTGAGCCGGCTCAAGCTGACGGTGCAGCAGCGCGTACAGGCAGCAGTCGTAATCGAACTTGTCACGCACTGACAGCGTGCTGCCAGTGCCGCCCTGGCGCAGGTCGGCGTCGATCAGCTTCTGCCAGGACTGCTTGGTGCTGTTATCGATGTTGTCGGCGGCAAGCACCCGAACAAGTGTGCTCATCACGTCTTTATAGATGCCCATGATCAATCCCCTGTGTAATTGGTGCCGCCGGCGCCACGGCGGTTGTTCTTGTTGTATTGCGCTTCAGCACCGGCTGGCTTGAAGCAGCTGAGCTCCGCGATATGGTGCTCGGCGGCCTGGAGCCGGATGCTCAACTGCGTCACGAGGACCTCAAGCGGCAGCGCCTCACCAGTTTCAGCGGTGAGCCAGCCAGAGGCATTGCACTGCACGCAGGCAAGTTCATGAAAGACGCCCTTGATGACCGCACGCCCATGGCACGTTGGGCACTTTGCCAGGTCGAGTTGGGCGGCGCGGAATGCTGGGCCGTGGGACCTCTTCATTTGACCTCCAGCATCCGAGAGCGAAGATCAGAGAGTTCTGCCTCAAGTTGGGCACAGCGAGCCTGGGTTCCATGCTTCTCCTCCATATGCTCGCGACTCATCGCCACCAGAGCCAGGAACGCATCGGGTGTGGCAGCCTCATAGAATTCGATCAGCGCGCCTTGCGCTGGATACATCTGGCTCGTATCACCGAGGATTTCCGCCAACTCACACCCACTCGATTTCGCGGTTGCAGCCAGCCGGACCAGCTCTGCGAGCGGGGTGAAACGTACTTGATTAGCCATTTTTAAACCTCGCCTACGGTTGATTCGTGAGTAGCCTCGCAGACCTTATTCGGCGCGGCTTTCAGCGAATTATCGGATTCAGCAGATGTAGCACCTGTGTAACCGTGAATCAGGACAAAACCCTTGCTGTCTAGATGGGCGTGCCACAGCTCCAGGGCGGCACGCTTGCGAGCCATGACGTCGGACTGGATGTACACCTTCACGTTGTGGCCCATGGCGTGGTTGATCAGCAGCTCACCGATCAGATGGTCCACGCCGATATCCGCCCAGGAGGTGCGAGCCAGCTTGCGAAGGTCGTGACTGGTCCACTCACCACGCCCCAGGCGCCTGAACACTGCACTGGCCTGGCTCTCGCTCAGCGGCTTGCCATTGCGTCCCGGAAACAGATAGCGACCCGTGTAGCCGGCGGCCTGTTGATTGGCCCTGTGCTTGGCCAGCAGCGCGCAGATCTGGTCTGTCAGCGGTAGGGAATGCTCAGCCCGGGTCTTGGTGTTCTCCGGTGGGAGGAACCAGGTGCGTTCGGCGATGCTCAGGTGTGGCCACTCGGCCAAGCGGGTTTCCCCCACGCGGTTGCCATGGCACAGCATCAGCAGGGCCAGCAAGGCCTCCTCGGGATGGGTCTCGTACTCCTCGGTCAGGCCCGCGATCAAGTCATCCAGGTGAGCGACCCGAAGCTTCGACGGTTTGACCCGCACCTTCGCTTTGGAGAAGTCGCTGAACTTGATGCCCTGCATCGGGTTCTTGTCGATCAGGCGCAAGACCATTGCCTGACGAAAGGCCAATGCCAGCAGCTGAAACACCAGGCGCACGGTGTCAATCTTCAGAACCTCCTGAAGCGGCCACATCAGCAGCCGGTCTAAGGTTTGGCGGTCCAGGTCAGCCAGCGGCACTTCACCGAGGCGCGGTATCAAATGGCACTTGATCGCCGAGGCGGCCGTCTTCTTGCGCTTGTCGGACAGGTTGCGGTCCTTGGCCATGCGCTCAGCGAACCACGCCAGCACCTCGCCCACAGTGCCCCACTCGGACGCCACCGCCCCGCCGTGGCTGGCAATCCGCAGGCGGATATCGGGCAGCGCGCCGATCATCTGCTTCGCGCTCAGCCCTGGGTACGCTCCGATCTTGTACCACTGGCGTTTGACCAGCAGGTACCAGGAGCCCCGGGCGCGATCAGTTGAGAATCGCAGATAGAGCCCAGGGTTTCCCGGGTCCCGGAGACTGTAAACGTCTGCGTTCGCGGCCTGGCGCGTGATCTCGGCATCGGAGATTTTCACGGCTACGGTGATCATGCCGACACCTCCCGCGACTTCTGCTGCTCTGGAACGAAGTCGCCGCGCAAGGGCATCAGGTGCTCAGGTCGGAAAAACCCAGCACCTTCCGCGTCATCGCGATAAACAGCCCAGCCGTCGAACTTCGGAGTCCAAAGGCAGCCATCAGGCTCCTGCGCTGTCTCCCCTTCGCGCAGGAAAATATCGAGCTTCACCGTGGTCATTGCGGGAAACCCGAATCCTGAAACAAGCGTCAGCGCCAGGTCGCCCGGTTTGAAGTTATGGTTCATGCAGCGACCCTCGTTGGTGGTTGGAGCAGATACGCGCGAATCGCTTCCAGGGCGTCGATGTGCCCACGGCAAACGATGGCCAGATAGCCTTGCTCGGTCAGCGCTTGGATGTACGCGTCCTGGCTGGCCGAGACAGCAGCATCGAACGGCGGCATGGCCTTGAACTCGATGTACAGCCCGAAGTACCCGCCACGGGCCATGGGCAGCACCAGGTCAGGAACCCCGGCCTTCACGCCCTGCTCTTTCAGCTTGATCGCCACCAGCTTGTGGCGGTGCCCGCCGTTCGGGACGTGGTAGATCAGCTTCGCGGCCGCCGGGTAACGCAGCGTGACCTCCTTCAGCAGAGCGGCCTGCTCCAGGCCTTCGCGGTCGACGGACTTGGCGCGCTTCGGCTTCAACCCAAACGCCTTCATGCGGCACCCTTTACGGTCAGGATCCCGGCCCGGATCAACGCTTCGTGGGTTTCGGCAATGGCCCGCGGCATGTCCGCCCACTCAACGTCGCCTGCGGCCCGGCCGTCGATGACATCGTGGCAAGCGCTGCAGGCGTAGACCGCGACCGTGTCGAAGCCCTTCATGCCCATGCCCTTCTGTCCGCACGGCAAATGCGCCAGGACGGTGGTATCCGGGTTGTGGTTGCAGATGCCCGGCATACGGACGGCGCAGTCCTGGCCGTTGGCCGAGGCTCTGAGTTTCTTCGAGGTCACGCGCATACCCGCTCCCCGGTGGTGCGATCGACCACCTCAAAATTTGATGGCCACATCAGCTGCCCGAACTTCAGCGCGGCAGTCGAGTGCTCGAACAGAGCGACGGCGCGATCAGGCTTGTCGGAAAGCTCCCACTTGTAGCCGCAGCAGTGCACGGCGTAGCGGTATTCCGCTGGATCTGTAGGAGCGAGACGGGAGTTAGCCACGGGCACCTCCTTTGACGCGCAATGCACGAAGTTCCGCCAGGGCAGAATTACCCACCTCAGGGTTACGTTCAGGCTTTGGTGCCGCGAGCTCAGCGGCGGGAATTGGCCCCAGTGCCTCGCCTTTCCAAATCTTCCGGCACTGGGCCAGGTAGTGCCGCTCGAAGCTGGCAAGACCCAGTTCGCGGGACAGCAGCGGCAGGCTGTGGAAGCCGGCGGCGGCCGTGGCGTGATAAATGGCCGGGTGCATCCACTTCGCCGAGGCGCGCATGGCCGGGTGGCAGTTGCGCAGACCCTGGGCGTAGGCCTTCTCCACACTGGGCAGGCCCAGGCCTTCAGGGGCGAAACACCAGCTGACGAAGACCCCCGGCGCGGGAACGAATGCGACTTTGCTCGCGCTCAGAACCCGCATGCCGTGATCAATCTGTTCCATTCGGGTGATGCCGGAACGCATGAACTCGCCCAGCCATTCCAGCTTCGCGGCGTTCATCACTGCCTCGGTGGGCCAGGATTGACGCCAGGCACCGCACGCTCCACGCAACCGCAGGAAAAGGTCATCAATCACGGCCTTCGTCGCGGGGTCGACTTCAGCGACAACCGGATCGCTTGGCGGCTGGTAGGTCACATCAGTTCGGCGAGTAGCGATCAGCTCGCTGACGTGGGTTGGGGTTTTCACAAGCGCACCCCCTTGGCAGTCCAGTCGCCGGAACCGTCCATGTCATCGGAGGGCTCGCCGCGTTTCACGGCGCTGTCACGCTTGATCCACTTCGCCAGGCGGTAACACCAGCCACTGTCCGAGTCGCGGGTTTCGCTCTTGGCGATGAAAAAACCCTTGAAGGACCCGACCGTTTCATCGGTGACGGCGTTGAATTTCAGGCCCATCAGGTGGAGCTGGCTTTCCAACTGCTTGGGGTTGTATGCCCATTCGGCGAACATGGAAAAGCGTTGACGCGGATCGGTGCCATCAAGGGCTTGGCCGTCCTGCTCGGCAACCACATCGGAAATCTCGCGCTGCAGCTGCTGTTCGGTTACTTGATGGTTAATTGACGTATTGGGTGCAGATTCTGCACCCCGTTCTGTCTCAGGATGCACCCCGTTCTGTTGTGAGTTGCACCCCGTTGCGTCATCTGCACCCCGCTCTACACGGGGTGCAGGATTTGCACCCCGTACAAGCTGAAGGTCATAAACCACCGGGCGCCGGTCGTGGCGATCGATATGCACCGCGGCGATAGCCTGGTTTCCCTTCTTGATCAAGCCCGACTCTTCCAGGGCGTCCAGCTTGTAACGCACAGTGCGCTCGGACAGGCCAGTGTCCTGGGCCAGCGTTGAAGCTGACGGGAACGCACCGGCGCCGTTGGAACCGGCATAGTTGGCAAGGCACAGCAGCACGTGGCGCGCGCTGGAGTCCTTGAGTGTTTGAACGGGCAGAGAAAGCGCCCAGGACATAGCTTGAACGCTCACGACGAGATTCCTTGGAGTTTTTCAGGCGTATTGCACGGAGCGATGATCATGCTCATAATGGCCCCACTGTGATTTACAAGTTGTTCGAAGAGCCGGGTTGCAGCCCGGCTTTTTTGTGTCTGAAATTCAATCTTTCCGGCGGAACGCTTGAATCGTTCCAGTCATGGCCTTGGGTCTTGTCCTTCTCGTCAACTCCTGCTGGATGCCAAGCTTTGCCAGCTCTATCGGGGTCATGCCCCGCTTCGCTGCTTCAGCTTCCAGCAACTGAATCTCTTCCGGATCAAGTAACTCCCAAAGGTCCATGCCTTTTTCTTCTGGCATATCGCCTCCAGTCCCTGCGCGGTCCCTACTGGGTCCCTACGGTTTTGCTTCAGGCCGCCCGGTCGTCACGAATAGAATTGCCAACAAGATCAAGCAGCCAGGACTTTAGAACCTCACGAGCAAGAACGGCTTTTTTGGTGCCGTGAATCTGCGCAGCACAGGTCAATAGGTCTTCGAACTGCTCGTCCAGAAGAACCTTGATTTGGTTCACGTGCTTTTGGTTTTTTCGTGGTTCATCTGCCATTGGTGAGGCTCCTTGGTTGTTCTAAAGGGTTATGCAGCTGAAAGGGATTGGCTGGGCGCAGAACTGATCTGCGCCCATGGAAACGAGGGGCAAAGGTCGGCCTTCTTGATCTGGCCTTCGGTTAAGGCCTCGATTTGCAGGGCTCGCTTCGCCGGGACTGCGCGCTCACCGGAACACCATTGGTTCACGGTGGGTGCTGTTACCCGCAGCAGGCGCGCCATCTCCGCCTGGCTGCCCAGCAAGCGGGATGCTTCTTTGGCTGCTTCTGCTGATTTCATGAGTTCTCTCCTGGAGATTTGGGATGAATATAAGGCATTACCTTATCGCAAACAAGCCATTGCCTAACCGATATGCCGATAGGCCTAATTAGGCAATGCTTACCGGACCGGATTTAGGCGCCGCCATCGAGGCCGCGCGGATAGCCAAGGGCGTATCCAAAAAAAGACTCGCAGACGACTTCCAAGTGAAGCCTCCGTCGGTGCAGGGCTGGGTGAAAAACGGCCGTATTGACAAGTCGAAGCTGATGGATGTGATCGCCTACTTCGCCGATGTAGTGGGTCCTGAGCACTGGGGTCTGCGACCAGGCTTCTCCTACGAAAACATCCCGGATGATTTGGATGCTGCGGTCGACCAGGGCCCGGCTCTTTCTGCGTCCGAACTGGTTCGCGGCATGCTGTCGTCGCAAGGGAAAGGGCTTTCGGAGGAGTCTCGTCGTCGCCTGCTGGCTGCCGCCGAGGCTGATGATGGTGGCGGTGTAATCGAGCTGGATCATTACCGGCCAGGTGCGGTGGGTGATGAGGTGTGGATCGCCCACTACGACGTTCGCGCGGCCATGGGCGGTGGGCAAATCCCGCATGACTATCCGGAAATGCTCCAGGACATCCGAGTGAGCCCCCAGCATTTGCGCGAGATGGGCGTCAAGTTTAAAGAGCACTTCCATCTTAAGATGATCACTGGTTGGGGTCAGTCGATGGCCCCGACAATCAAGGATCGCGACCCCCTGCTCGTTGACATCACGGTTCGGGAGTTCACGGGTGATGGCATCTATCTCTTTTCCCACGATCAGATGCTGTACGTGAAACGCCTACAGAAGAAAGGCAAGAATCTCTTCAAGATGATCTCGGACAACAAGCACCACGACCCCGAGGACATTCGAGTGGATGACACGCACATCCTGGCCCGCGTGCTGTACGTATGGAATGGTCAGCCGGTGTAAGCTTCCGTAAAGCTCACGCTAGTTCAGAGGGTGGCTCACGAGGCAGCGCCGTATCTTCTAAATTTTGTCCGGTGAATTGCCGGAGCGACGATCAAACGGAATTAATCAATGAGCAATTCAGATAATGTCGATCAGGAGCGAATAAATGTTGCTCTTGTCAGTGCTCTGCTAGAGGTTTGGCAGGCTAGTGCCAGCATTTTGTCTTTGAACGTCGATATGGCCGCTGTGCTCGCGTCAAAAATGGACAGTGAAGACGAGAGAAAAGCTCTCGTGTCCGAAGTGATGAGATCCAGAGACAGCGTAAATCAAGCATTAGCAAAAATTAAAAAAGCTGTGCGCCTGATAAATCCCGAAGCCATCGAGGAAGGCGAAGATGCAGACCATTGATTTTCGTCTCCTCGATATACAGATGGAGCAGCTATCGCAAGCGATCGCTGAAAAGCAGAGGCTTGCTGCGATTTTGGGAGAAGGTGACATTCCGGTTGCTTTGAGCAAGAATGAAGTTATGACAGACATCACTCGCGAAGAATTCAATGCCCGGATGGAAACCATCGAAGTGAAGATGGATGCCAGGGTAGAATCCGTGTCCTCGAAAATAGACGGATTCCTAGCTGCGCAATCGGAGCGAGATAAGCGATATGAGTTGCTCGCCGAACGAGTGACAAAAGCTGCCGAGGGTGCGGAAGAGGCGGCGAAGCAAGCGGCTACCGTAAAATCGAATTATTGGGCGGCGGTCGGAGTTCAGCTATTTGCTGTGGCGGCGATCATCGTGGGAGCGTATTTTGCGACTCAGGCAAACACTCTCAGCGCCATAGCTACCACGCTGTCTGCGTATCAAGCCGGGAAAAGTGAATCCGCGCCGACACCTCCCCCGCAGCCTTCCGCAGCACCAGTCCCTCCGGTGACCAAGTAGAAGTAATAAAGCGCCCGGCCATGAGCCGGGCTTTTCTTTGCCTTTCAGAAAGGCGCCGGCTCCTCTGCCCTTTCGATAACCTCTACCGGCCGATCCTCTTCGGCGCACGCCTCCCACCTCAGCGTCACCGACTCATCGTCGTTGAACGTCATGTCTATGCCATCCGTTTCGGATAGTACCCCCATAACCTCCTCCCACTCCCTGTCTCCGTCGCTGTCCAGGCGATGGATCGTCACCCAGCGCTGAATCTGCGCAACTGGGTGATTGATCATGTTCGAAACCCTCAATCCGAGTCTCTCTAGCCCGGTCATTTCCCGCCGGGATGCTTCTTTTTTGTCCGCCTGCTCCGCCATTCCACACCTCCTATTGCTGTATATCCATACAGTTCTAGCAAAGCCTATCTCAGTGGAACCGAAAAGTAACCCCTCGCACAGGGCAATTCTCGAAAGGAAAAAAACATGAAAATAATAAGGCATTACCTATTTACAAGATATTAGGCATTGGCTTATTGTTGATCCATCGAGACGCCACAGCGACTTGCCAGGGCCCACCCAGACCCGCCGCTCTTTAACAACCAGCGCAACAAACAACAGACCGCATTGCCTCTACCGGCGACCGGCGAGCAGACAGGCCCGAAAGCCTGCCAACGACAGGAACAACCTGGACGGCTGCTCGATGGTGAAACGCCAGAACCGAGTGAACGACCCGGCATGCAATGCGCCCCGCCCCTTCCGGCGGTAATTGGACGGAAAGCATCACTTCTGCACCTTGGCGACAGGGTGCAGCGGGATGACAACCGAGGGCAAGACGATGAATAAGGTCATTCACATCACCCTGCGCGGAGAGCTGCAGGTATTCGCCGATGACGACTTGGACGCCTGCATCCGCGAGGCAAACAGGCTCAACGCTGAATGTGGACTCACCAGCGGAGTGCGCGTCGTTGAATGCGAAGACGGCCATCGAATGACGGCGGCTGACTGCAAGGCTGCCGCATGAAGCTCTACTGCGAAGGTCACAGCGTCAGCAAGGGCTGGGCCATCTCTAGGTCCTGGAGTGATGCGGAGTGCAGCTCACTCCCCCGCGCACAGGAAGATGAGATGAGGCCCGTTCGGTTTGTCAGGTCGCGAGACCGGGCGCTAAAACTGGTTGAGCGCTGGAACCATCGATTCGCCACTCACTGATTACCGAACAACCAGCGCCACGACAGCCTGTCGTTAACTGCCCGAGCACCTGGTACTCCCCAGCACCAGGCCGCATCGGAGATCGCTCGGCTGACTGACCCGAGATAGCAGGGTGGCCACCTTTACCCGAGCCAGAGCGACGAACAACGCGGCGAAGACGGTTTACTCGCCAGCCAGATTCGAGCGATCTCCGATGCGGATTCAAAGGTGGCCACTGCCTGCCCAGTGAGCGAAAAACGGAGGATAACCGCCATGAAATAGCCAACCTCAAGCCCTTCCAACGAAGGCACCCGGCGTTCACATACGGAGGCGTTTGTGGAGCCAACCGAAAGCCCGGTCTCGATCGGGCTTTTTTACGCCTGTCTTTACCCGCCAGCACTCTCCCCTGCGCCCCACGGCAAACGGCAGTCGAGCAGAGTGCTGACGAATAAACGCCCCCCCAAGAGGCACTGTCATGCATCCATCCATTCAACAGCGAGTCGACGGGGTTGCGGCCCTTCACGTTCGCTCAACCGTCGCCACCGCCGCGTTCTACGCCTTGATCGGAAAGGAGCCACCCGTGCAGAAGATCCGCTACCAGGTCGTCACCAAGGGCGAGAGCGCATACCACATCGTCGAGCTGGCAACGAACAAGGTGCGGGGCTTCCGCTTCAGCTACAAGGCAGCGGTCAACTTCGCGCAGCAGCTCGAGTCGCGCGCCGACGGCATCAAGGTCACGCTCTCGGGTGACCGGCAATGATCGGCGAGCCAATGCCCAACCCGCGGGACGCAATCATTCAGGACCTGAACCAGAAGCTGGACCAGTTCTTCGGTGCCGGGAACAAAGTCGAGCTGATCGACAGCGGTGTCAGCGGGGACTGTGGTGGCCCGATCAAGAGCGCCCGCAGCGAGAAGCTGCGGGAAGCTCGCGACAAAGATGCGCCGCGGTTGCAGGCCCTGGCCAAGGCCGGCAAAACCCTCGGCGAGGCGGCCAAGGAAATTGCCATGGACCTGAAACGCGCAAAGCTGATCGCTCGCGAGAACGGGATTAAATTCCCTGGGCCGCAACGAGGCGAATCAGCAACCCTATTCCATACATCGAAGTCAACTAAAACGAGTTAATAGGTAGTCGATTGCATCGCGGACGCCCGTCTTGTGGTCTGGCCCCACCCACGTATAGGGCTTATTTTCGAGAACGCCAGTTTTGGCTTTTTCGGCGATATCTACCAGGTCCACACCGGCTTCCTTTGCTTCACATAACAACGCAACGATTGCCTGTTCTAAAACGATTTCACGATCATTAGCCATTTACATCTCCTTGATCCGGCTCCATGCCGGTCACCCGTAATACCCCAACCCCAACCAAATTGCCACCACAGGTCACGGAGGGCGGCGCCTGAAAGACGTTCACTTCTCGTGGCGGTAATCGATCCAATAACGCCAGGCGCGCTGGGCGATATCACACAACTCGTGTTGTGCGCCCGCCTTGTCTGTGTAAATCCAGCAGGGCAATTGGTTGAGTCCTGCCTCATCACCTGCTGTCCGGTTTCTAGCACCGAATGACTGAGGCTGCGTCTTTGGATGTTTCACATCATTGGTCAGTTGTCGGCACACGTCGAGAGCCGTCCCTGCGTCAATATCCGAGGCCTTTACCATGCTGATAACGTGGCCCGGGCTATTTGCGCCGCGTAACTTTGCCGCTTTATCGGTCATGTGGTTCAAAAAAAAGATCGCCGTCACCAGCCTTCGGTAGATGAGCATAAACCTTCCGATGTCGACTTGGATGTCGGCTTGATACTCGAACCAAAATTCCTCAAAAGCGGGGCCGGCAAGCTCCTTGAAATACCCGCGCAGATCGCTGAGCTCAATCGTACCCACCATCTGTCTCCTTGATCCGGCCTCATGCCGGGCCATCAACCAATAGCCCACAAACTCGAATCACGCCAACCGGCGAGGATCCCCTATGTCCGCACAACAGAAGAAACACCCCTTCGATTTCAAAACTCAATACGGACTCGGCTTCAATCCTCAGGACGATGAGATCGTTGTCGACTTCTTCTGCGGTGGCGGCGGCGCCGGTACCGGGCTGGAGATGGGCTTGGGTCGTACAGTGAACGTCGCGAAGAACCACAGCCCGCAGGCGATCAGCATGCACACGGTGAATCACCCGGGAGCGGTGCACTTCACCACGGATGTTTTCGACGGTGACCCAGACACCGAGTGTGGCGGCAAGGCCGTGGGCTGGTTCCACATGTCGCCGGACTGCACACATCACAGCCAGGCCGCCGGCGGCCAGCCGCGCAAGCGTGAGATCCGCAACCTGTCGTGGATCGGCCTCAAGTGGGGCGGCAAAAAGAAGCCTCGCGTCATCAGCCTTGAGAACGTGAAGCAGATCCTTCAGTGGGGGCCGCTGATTGCCAAGCGCTGCAAGACCACTGGCCGAGTCGTGAAACTGGGCGGCGATATCGCCGAGCCTGGCGAAGTCGTGCCGGTCCACCAGCAGTTCCTGGTGCCAGACCCGAAGCGTCGCGGGCAGACATGGGCCGTGTTTGTCGCCGAGTTGAAGCGCCTGGGCTATGCCGTCGAGTGGCGAGTGATTAAGGCTTGCGACTTCGGCGCCCCGACCAGCCGGGAACGCTTGTTCATGATCGCCCGGTGCGACGGACAGCCAATCGTGTGGCCGGAGCCAACCCACGCCAAGAACCCGGTCAAAGGCCAGCTGAAGTGGAAGACCGCCGCTGACTGCATTGACTTCAGCGATCTGGGCAAAAGCATCTTCGGGCGCAAGAAGGACCTGGCCCCGGCCACCCTGCGCCGTGTTGCCAAGGGTATGAAGAAGTTCGTCATCGACAATCCGGCGCCGTTTATTGTCCCGATTGCGAACTGGTCCGGTGAACTGGCGCAATCGTCGGCGGAGCCGCTGCGCACCATCACCAGCTGGCCGCGCGGCGGTTCATTCGCCATGGCGAGCCCGGTCATTGCACCCGCCACGCATCAAGGCAGCGTCAGGGTCAACGATCCCATGGAGCCCTTGCCTACCGTGACATGCGCCAACCGTGGGGAGCTGACGCTTATCAGCCCGACGTTGATCCAATCGGGTTACGGCGAGCGCCCCGGGCAAGAGCCGCGCGTCCCCGGCCTGGGTCAGCC
Source organism: Pseudomonas sp. R1-15 (assembly GCF_051132085.1). Classification (NCBI taxonomy): domain Bacteria; kingdom Pseudomonadati; phylum Pseudomonadota; class Gammaproteobacteria; order Pseudomonadales; family Pseudomonadaceae; genus Pseudomonas; species Pseudomonas sp. R1-15. Next base: position 3,466,249 of record NZ_CP071660.1, read on the forward strand.
ACTGGGAACGGTCGTAGCAGGCGGCATCAAGCATGCCCTGACGAGTTCGGTTCTGGTCGGGGCCGGCGGGCCTGAATACAGCGGAAAGCCAGCGGCGACGGATCAGCCTGTCGGCACGTTGATGACTCAGAATCACCGCGCGGTGGCCACCGCCTACATGGCGCAGATGAATGGCGGCTTCAACATCACCGACGCCAAGGGCATGGACGAGCCGCTGACCACGGTGACTAACACCGGAAGCCAGCAGCAACTGGTCACGGCCAACCTGGTGCACCTGCGCGGAAACTGTGATGCCCGGGCGGCTGAAGAGCCTCTGCGCACCATCAGTGCCGGCGGCGAACACCACGCCCTGGTCAGCGCGTTCATGGAGCGAGCCTTCGGCGCCAGCGTAGGCCAGGGCCTGGAAGAGCCCGCGCCAACCATCACGGCGGGTGGCGGCGGCAAAAGCTCGCTGGTTTCACTGACGTTGTCGCCGGAGCATGAAGCCGGCGCGCTGCGGGTAGCCGCGTTCCTGGTCAGCTACTACGGCACTGAGAACATCAGCGCCTGCGATGTACCGGCGCCGACGATCACCACCAAGGATCGCTTGGCAATGGTCACCGTGATGGTGAAGGGCACGCCGTACGTGATCGTCGACATCTGCCTGCGCATGCTGAAGCCGTCCGAGCTGTATAAGGCCCAGGGCTTCCCCGCCGACTACGTGATCAGCCACGGCGCCGACGGCAAGCCGTTCACCAAGACCCAGCAGGTGCACATGTGCGGCAACAGCGTCAGCCCGCCGCCGATGGCAGCACTCGCCCGGGCCAACGATCCGTGGCGCGCAGCAGAGCGCCAAGCCGAAGCCGCATAACTCCCCCACTCCACCGCCCGGGCATGCCCCGGCAAAGGACGCCAACCGTGATCAATCTCTTCTGGCGAATCATCGCCAAGGTACTCGCGCGCCCGGCCATCGCCGACTGGCTCATCGCCTGGGCAAAGCTCACCCCGTACCAGCACATCATGTCTGCCGACGGCGCCGAGATGTACATGGGCCGCTGGTGGCTGTTCAACCCCTACAGTCGGGAGACGCACAAGCCGGCGCTGTGGTGGTGCCCGTGGTCGTTCCGCATCCACCACATCATGCGGCCGGACGCTGACCGAGACCTGCACGATCACCCTTGGAACGCTCGGACGATCATCCTGCGCGGTTGGTACACGGAGGAGCGCCTGGAACTGGCAAGCCCCGTCGACATACTGACGCCCAGGCGCCAGTTGTTTTGGTTGCCAGACGACGAGATCCGCAAGCTGGCGACGAAAAACCGCAAGCCAGGCGACACCGCTGAACTCCGGCACGGCGAATACCACCGCATCGACCAGGTATCACCCGGCGGCGTCATCACCCTGTTCATCACCAGCAAGTGGCGCGGTGACTGGGGATTTCTCGTAAACGGCGTGAAGGTGCCATGGCGCACCTACACCGGTACCGACAACTGATTGGAGATTGCAGGATGAGAAACATCAAAACTCGCGAAGGCTTTGAGTTCTGGGACAAGCTGAACGCGCTGCCCCGCTACGCCTTCCTGCTTTCACCATCGGGCAAGTCGGTGCAAAAGTTCGAAGACCAGGCCATGGGCAACTGGATCGATGTGCACGAAGCGCAAAAGGTCGTTGACCAGGCTCAGGAGGAGATCAATCAATTCCGCGCCGAGCGTGATGCCCTGCAGCAGCGCCTGAACGCAGCGGATCAGCGGAACGACGAACTGGCGCACGACAAGGCCCGGCTGGATGCGCTGGAGTCCAATTGCTGGGACGTGCGCTTCGACAGCAGCCCCAACGGCGATGCCGGCGACAGCAGCGTCAGCATCGAGATCGTCGGGCACTGGATGGATAAGCCGTTCGAGCGCGTCATCGGCGAGAACTACAGCGAGAACCTTCGCGCCGCCATTGACCAGGCGATGACAGCTCCGGCGTATCCGCCTGCTCGTCCGGAATATCCAGAGGCAGAAGCGGCCAAGGATGAAGACTGGCGCATGCATCCGTGCAAGCAAGGTCACCGAGACGTCGGTGCGGCCGGCGGCGTTGCGCACTGCTACACCTGCGACGAGAAGATCGAAGCCGCCACCACGCAGGAAGCCTTCGAGCGCTGGAACGCCATACACCCGGCGGCGCAACCATGAAGCACGCCCTACGACGAAAGCTTGAGGCCTGGCTGATCCTGCTGGCCGCCGGGATCCTGATTGGCCGAAATGTCCATCGCGCTCCCGTGACGTCCCGCCGCGACAACAACGACATGTGGTACATGGCCGAAAAGCTCGACGCCATCGCCAAGCGCATCAGCAAGAACTACCCGTAACCCTCCCCCTTCAAAGTCAGCCGCTATAGCGGCAAGGACGACTCATGTCTCAAGTAAAGGAACGGCCGATCCTGTTCTCGGCGCCGATGGTGCGCGCCATCCTGGAAGACCGGAAGAGGGTCACACGGCGGCCGGTAAAGGGTGGACAGATCCCGACCGAGGACACTTCAGTTGCCGCCGGCGAGCGCCATCGCTGGATGGCAATTGCCCAACGCGATCCACGCTACGGTTTCGGCGTGTTCGGAGCGACCGAAGCGGAGTGCGCCAAGGAACTGGAAGAGTGCGCACTTTGCCCGTATGGCAAACCAGGCGACCGGCTGTGGGTGCGCGAGACCACCGAGGCGGATTACGCCAACGGCGCCGTGCTATCACGATACGCCGCCGACGGGGAACCAGTCCTGCACTCGGGTTGCGGAGATCCCGAGTACAACGGCTCTGTTGCCCACTGGGATTATCCGCGAAAGTCCCGCCCAAGCATCCACATGCAGCGCTGGGCAAGTCGCATCCTGCTGGAGATCACCGCCGTCCGCGTCGAGCGGTTGCAGGACATCAGCGACGAGCAGGCCAAGGCCGAGGGCATCATTCCGCACGTCAGGGGTGGCTGGCACTGGCATCCGCACAACCCAAGCGACGTCGATGACTGGCATCAGTTCGGATTCAAGACACCCGTATGGGCCTTCCACGACCTTTGGGTAGGCATCAACGGTCAAAAAAACTGGGACGCTAACCCCTGGGTCTGGGTCGTCTAGTTCAAGCGGGTGACGCCATGAGCAAAGTCAGCCTGAACGTCGAAATCCACTTCAAGAAAGACGGCCAAGAGCGCGAACCGCTGTACTTGAACCTCACGCTGAACAAGGACAGCCCGTCCGACGATCACATTGCCCAGGCCGTCTATGACGAGGTGACACAGCACCTATTCGAAAACCCGTGGGAAGCAGAGGAGCCACCGCCATGATACTCCCCTTGTTCTACGTGGCCCGGCTCATCTGTAAGGGGCCGGCTTTATCGACGTGCTCTGCTTCCGGTGCAAGTTATAGGTGGAGAACATCTGGCCTCATATCTTTTGGAACTTGGATCTCCGCAAACTGCGCTAGTAGCAAGTCGTTCATACCTTCTGGCTTAGATCTAATTTTATGCAGTTTTTTATTTACATCAATACAGATCAACTCATATTCGGAAATTTTACTTTCGTATAGATCTAGGCTACCTGCAAACAATAGCCAGCCATGCAGAGGGACACCTTGCTCAACAGGCTCATCTTTCTTATAGATCAATTTTTTCGCAAAATCAGGGATTTGGATAACCGTTCCATTAATACTAGTGAAACTCATAGATGGCACGAATTCAATACCGTAGAAACGATGAACCTCGACCCACTTATTAGCAACCTTAACCCGCAGCCTATAATCCAGTATATGCATTGCGTTTTTTCGAAGATTGTGAAGGTATGGATAAGTGAGGAAGGTAGCCATTTGACCAAGACCAATATCTGCTTGACCTCTAACCACGTTTATTATTTCACCTGTTATTTTTGGCTTGTTTGATAAGTGATCTAAAAAAACTTTAAACCAACCTGAAAACCCAAACAGGACCGCAATCCAAGGCAATATTTTAGAAGCATCCATATTTCCACCTCCATTTGTCTTCGTTGCAGCCTACACCGAACTCTCGTGTCGACACGAAAACTTTCGACTCTTACAGCCTGTCTGCTAATGGCAGGCGAGGAATTCCTATGCCTGATCAAAAATCTTTGCTGCGAGATGCGGCGATCGATGCGATATCCGATATCGCCCAGCACCTTCCGCTTGACTGCCAAATGTTCTTGGTGGTGTGCCGCCCTGGCAAGGACGACTTCGACCTGGTCCTGCCCTCGCCCGAGGCGAACCTAAACAGTGCCCTCGACGCTCTGCGCCGCCAGGGCTTAAGCATCGACGGCGACAACGCCTACAAGCGCGACCTGCTGGACGCAGTGGTCGGAGCGCTGGCCATGGGCGCGCAGAACTCCAACCCACCACCAGCCGGACACTGGGGCCAGCGCTTCTGGGATATCGGCCGCGAGGAACGCGGACTGCACGAAGAGCTGGTCGCCGCGCTGAAACTCACCCGAGAAAACCTGCGCGCCTGCCAAGCAACCATCCACTTGGCCGGCGGGTTCGATCCTGCCTACGTCGACGACGCCCAAGCAGCAATGGCGGTGGCCGACGCAGTTCTGGCCAAGGCCAGCGAATAACCCTCACCACCTTCTGCCGCCACGCGCGGCATGGAGCAGCTCATGAGCATCCAGTTTCTTTCCCACGAGGAGGTTTGCGAGCTCACCGGCGCGCGGACCAAGGCAGGGCAAATTCAAAACCTGAAGAAAAACGGCGTTCGGCACACGATCAAGGTGAACGGCTGGCCGAGCGTTACCGCCATGGCCGTGACCGCCGTTGGCATTTTTGAAGCAGAAAAACCCATATGGACACCACGTAAGGCTAGCTGACATGGGACGAAGACCGAGCAAACCGGGCTCTATTGCCCGGCTGCGCGAGCGCAAAAAGCGCAGCGGCCGGGTGTATTACTACTACGACACCGGCGGCAAGGACCGCAAAGAAATACCGCTCGGCAGCGACTACGGCCTTGCGATCATGGAGTACGCCAAGCTTGAGCGTGATCGTACCGCGACCGACCTGGTCTCGAAGGTGATCACCTTCCGCTACGTCGCCGAAAAATACATGGTCGACGTCGTTCCGACGAAAGGAAAGCTGACGCAACTGGACAATCAACGGGAGGTGAAAAACCTGCTGGCTTTTTTCGACGATCCGCCGGCGCCGCTGGAAACAATCGAGCCACTCCACGTAAGGCAGTACCTCACCTGGCGCAAGGCGGCGCCGGTCAGGGCGAACCGTGAGAAGGCGCTGCTCAGTGCGATATGGAACTTCGCTAGGGACAAAGGTTACACAGCCCTCGCCAACCCATGCGCCGGCATCAAGGGCAACAAGGAGACCGGCCGGAACACCTACGTCGAAGATGAGCTATTCAAGCGCGTCTACGAGAAAGCAGACGTCGGCCTGCGCGATGCGATGGATCTTGCCTACCTGACGAGCCAACGGGTGACCGACACCAGGCTGATGGACGAGCGGGACGTTCGAGGCGGTCAGCTGTGGGTTCTGCAGGGCAAAACGAAGGCGAAGCTTCGAATTGAAGTGACGGGGGAACTGAAGGCTTTGATAGACCGGATCATGACCCGCAAATCGGAACACAAGGTTCGATCGACGCGGTTGATCGTCACGGAGGCCGGAACACCGATGACGGTGGCCATGTTGCGGAGGCGATTTGACTTGGCCAGAGAAGCGGCCGGGGTCGCGAAATCTGAATTTCAGATGAGGGATCTACGGGCGAAAGCCGGCACGGACAAGGCCGAATCAACCGGTGATATTCTGCAGGCGAGAGATCAACTTGGGCATACGACGGTTGTGATGACCGAACAGTACATTCGCAACCGGATAGGCAAAAAGGTATCGCCCACCAAGTAATTGCGGACCATCGTCAAAATTGCGGACCAGAAACGAACAAGGGTTTACGTTAGCTTTCGCTCGCAAACCCTTGATCTTGAATGGTGCCCGAAGCCGGAATCGAACCGGCACGCCCTTACGAGCGGGGGATTTTAAGTCCCATGCGTCTACCAGTTTCGCCATTCGGGCGGTAGCGCGGTCAAGCCGTGTGGAACTGTCAAATGTGCATCTGACAGGATCCAGGCTAGTGCAACAGAGCGGGAAATATATACATCCCTCCCCTGTGAAGCAAGGTTGGCATCGGCCTTTTCAAGACAAAACCTTTCCTTGCCTGGAAATAAAAAAGCTCTGTAGATCAATAATCTACAGAGCTTTTAAAAAGTGGAGGCCGAAGTCGGAATCGAACCGGCGTAGGTGGATTTGCAATCCACTGCATAACCATTTTGCTATTCGGCCTCAAGACGCCTGATGCACTACAACCACATCAACCGCATACAAACTGTATCGGAGCCCAGCTCGCTTACAGCGCGCTATCTCCTTGAAAACATTGAAGTTTTTTACGCTCCGATGCATTCGATGGGCGCAATTATGTACTCATTTGCCCAGGCTGACAACCCCTTGATTTCAAAAAAAATTTACCTGATGGCCAGGCCAAAGCGGCTTTTCGACGGGGTAGCGCAACGAGCTGGACCCTTGTCTCCTGCTCATCGGGAAACCATCGACTTAAACGGAACAACCTCCTTCACCCTCGGTTCATTCGTTATGTCGTCCTTGAATCAGTAAAGGAGAACCATCATGACTGAACGCCCACAACTCGTGGCGAGCCGGGCTCCGGTGCCCACGCCTTCGCATCCTAATCTCGGCAAGCCGGAGCGGCTGATGTCGCTGGCGGCCGGTTCATTGTTGATCGCCAACGGCCTGCGCCAAGGCGGCCTCAAGGGCTGGCCTCAGGTATTGCTTGGCGCGTGTGCTGCCTGGCGTGCCTATTCCGGCACGTGCCGGGTAAAACGGGCGCTGACTCATAGTCCGTTCGAGCAGACCTTCGAACAGGATCGTGACTGGGGCGGCAGCAAGGTGATTTCCCGCAGCATCACGGTTGGCAAGCCCAGGGAGGAAGTGTTCGCGTTCTGTCGCGACCCGGCCAATCTGGGTGCGCTGATGCCCTGGATCGACGCCATCGAGCAGACCGGCGAACGCACTTATCGCTGGGTCGCCCATGGCCCGATGGACAAGACGTTGCACTGCGACCTCGAACAGTGCGAGCCCAAGGAAGACCGCAAGCTGCACTGGATCGCCGGGCCGGACACACGATTCAAGCACGATATCCAGATGCATTTCAGCGATGCCCCGGGCGGGCGCGGTACGCAGATCAAAGTCATTGTCGCTTGCCAGACGCCGCTCGGCGCGGCTGGCTACGCGCTGGCGGCGGCGATTTCCCGGTTCTCGGACAAAGCCTTGTTGAATGTGCTGCGCAGCATCAAGCAGCAGCTTGAAACCGGAGAAGTCAGTACGAACAGGATGCGCCCGGAACAGACGCAGGATTTCCTCTTCGTGCACCCCGCCACACGCGCGACTCAGGCACCCGCCAATGACTCATCCACTGAAAAATCCGAACTCAACGGAGGAACCGTCTGATGCGCGCATTGACTTGGCAAGGCCCCAACAAGCTTCAGGTCGAGACGGTCGCCGACCCATCCATCCTAAACCCTCGTGACGCCATCGTGCGGGTGATCCTGTCCTCGGTGTGCGGCTCGGATCTGCACTTGCTGGGCGGTTACGTGCCGACCATGCAGGCCGGTGACATCATTGGTCACGAGTTCATGGGCGAGGTAGTGGAGACCGGCTCGGCCGTCACGCAATTCAAAAAGGGCGACCGGGTTGTCACGGTGTCGATTGTCGGCTGTGGAGAATGCGAGCACTGTCAGCGCTCGGACTTTTCCTGCTGTGACAATTCCAATCCGAACCCCACGGCGACAGACATTGCCTACGGCCAACCGGCGTGCGGCATCATCGGCTACAGCCATGCCTTCGGCGGTTATGCCGGCAGCCATGCGACCTATATCCGCGTGCCCTACGCCGACGTCAATCTGTTCAGCATTCCCGAAGGCGTCAGAGATGAGCAGGCAGTGTTTGTCTCCGACGCAGTGCCTACCGGCTATTTCGCCGCCGACAACGCCGACATTCAGCGCGGCGATACGGTAGCCGTCTGGGGCTGCGGCGGCGTCGGGCTGATGGCGATCACCAGCGCCTACCTGCTGGGCGCCGAACGGGTGATCGCCATCGACCGCTTTGCCGATCGCTTGCGCCTGGCCGAGGAAAAAGCCGGGGCCATCGCCCTCAACTACGAGACCACCGATGTGCATGCCGCCTTGCTGGAGCTGACCGGCGGTCGTGGGCCGGATCGCTGCATCGATTGCGTTGGCATGGAGGCCCACGGCACCGAGGTCGATTATTTCTACGACAAGACCAAGCAGATGCTGCGCCTGCACACCGAGCGCGGAACGGTGCTGCGCCAGTCGATCCGCGCCTGTCGCAAAGGCGGGACGGTGTCGGTGGTCGGGGTCTATGGCGGCTTGCTGGACAAATTCCCGATGGGCGCGATCGTCAACAAATCCCTGACCCTGCGTTCCGGCCAGCAACCGGGACAGCGCTACGTGAAGCGCTTGTTCGAACACATCCAGAACGGTGAGCTGGACCCGTCCTACCTGCTGACCCATCCCATGGGGCTTGAGCAGTCGGTGGAAGGCTATGGGATGTTCAAGGAAAAACGCCAGGATTGTCTGCGGGCGGTATTTCGGCCGGAGTGAAGCTCGTGGCGAGGGAGCTTGCTCCCGCTCGGCTGCGCAGCAGTCGTAGACCGGCGGGCGCGGTTTGCCTGATGCACCGTGTCGGGCAATCTGGGGCCGCTGCGCAGCCCAGCGGGAGCAAGCTCCCTCGCCACGAAAGCGGATGCGCAGCCACGCGATTTCCTCACGGAGCATTTTCCCCTTGCCCGGATCGACGCACTGGTGGATAAGACACAGCTTTGTCGCCCTGCGAATGTGTCCATGCCGCGTATAGGTCTCCCCCAGGCTTCCAGTGTCCGCCTGCTCGTCTTCCTGCTGTTCTCCATCCAGCTGGTTTCCATGGGCGCGATGGAAATGAGCGGGCCGTTCTGGCCTGTGCATTTGCGCCAGCTGACCAGCAACGACGCGCTGTTCAGCTTTGCCAGCACGGCGGTGTACGTCGGCCCGATGCTGGGCATCATCCTGACCAGTGCCTTCTGGGGCCGGATCGGTGATCGTTACGGCCACAAGCTGATGATGATTCGCGCGCTGGCGGGGCTCTCGTTGACCCAGCTCGGGCTGGCATTGAGCAGCGATATCTGGACGATCCTGCTCCTGCGTTTCCTGCAAGGCGCCTTTGCCGGTTATATCGCCCCGGCCCAGGCCTATGGGGTGAGCATCGAGGCACCGTCGCGGCGGGCCAGGCTGTTTGCGCTCCTGCAGATTTCCACCAACGTCGGTTCGTTGCTCGGGGCGGTGGTCGGCGGGCTGATTCTCGATCATGCGACGTTTTTCTGGATCAACATCGTGGCCTCGGGCCTCTGCGCCGTATGTACCGTTGTCGCGGCGCTGGCGTTGCCCAACGTGGCGCCAGTAAAAAAAGCACCGCTGGCAGGCAAGCCTCCCCTGCCGCCCAGGCTGTTGAACCCGGCTATCAGCTGGCTGCTGGGCATCATGGGCCTCCTGCTGCTGGCGCGAATGCTGCCGCAGACTTCGTTTTCCTTGTACGTGGGGGCGACCTTCGAGGTCAGCAATGCCATGGTCGGGCTTTGCTACGGCTTGCTAGCCCTGGGCTTCATTCTTTGTGCGACGTCCTGGTCGCGCTACTTCGAACGGCGCAACCCGGCGCAAACGCTGCAGGCCATGGCGAGCATTGTCATCGGCCTGGTCATCGTCACCGCCGTGGCCAGCCTGACGCGCCAGCCGGTCGTCTTCGCCCTCGCCTATTTCATCTGGGGCCTGCTGTTGGGCGCAACCACGCCAGTGCTGACGGCGCTTATCTCCAGAAGCGTCGACAACAGTCGCCAGGGCCAGGTGCTGGGGTTGGCCCAGGGCGTTTCACAGACGGCATCGATCATTGGCATCACCCTTGGCGCATTGCTCAGTCAGGTGTATGGCCTGGAGCACATTTTCCTTTATGTCTGCCTTGCCTACGCAATCGCACTGGTGCCCTTGATGCTACTGCGCCACAAACCACTCGGAATGGCCGACAGGGCCGGCGAATAGCGACACAAACCAAAAATGCCCGCCTATCAACCTTGCGCGGCACTAAGCGCCTCCACTACTATTGGGAATAATTCTCACTATCAAAAAAATACAACAGCCATGAGCGATCCAGGGTCAGCGGTCAACGATTGTCACCTGCGCACCGTCGCAGACCTCTACAGCGGACACCATGGCTGGTTGTACGCCAGGCTTTATCGAAAACTGGGCAATGCGCTGGACGCCGCCGACCTGGCCCATGACACGTTCATTCGCATCCTCGCCTCGAAGGTGGCGGTGATCGAGGAACCGCGTGCGTACCTGAGCTGCGTCGCCGGGGGCATCCTGGTCAACTGGTTCCAGCGCAAGGCACTCGAACGCGCCTACCTCCAGGCACTGGCGACATTGCCCGAGCCCGAAGCGCCATCACCCGAACGACGCTTGCTGGTGCTCGAGACACTGCATGAAATCGACGCCATGCTCGACACCCTGCCGCCCCTGGTAAAGCGTGCGTTCCTGCTGTCGCAGATCAACGGCCTGAAATATGACGACATCGCCACGCAACTCGGCGTTTCGCTGATCACCGTCAAGCGCTACATGAAACAGGCTTTCCTGCACTGCCTGATGCTGGTGGACTGAATGCCTGCCCATGACCGCCACGCCCTCGACCCGGCCATTCTCAACGAAGCCGCCGATTGGCTGATGCGCCTGAGCGAAGGCAGCGTCAACGACGCCGAACGCCTGGAGTGGGAACGCTGGCGTGCCAGCAGCCCGGCCCACCGCCAGGCCTGGGCGCGGGCCGAACTGCTGCTGAGCAAGCTGCAAGGCTTGCCGCCCGCGCTGGCGATGCCGGCGCTGGACCGCCCGAGCAATCCGGCGCGGCGTGCCGCCATGGGCAAGCTGGCCGCCCTGCTCGCCCTGGCGCCATTGGCCTGGGGCAGCTGGAAGCTCAACGACTGGCAACAGTGGACCGCCGATTACCGCGCTCCGGTGGGCGAGCGGCGCGACCTGACCCTGACCGACGGCACCCGCCTGACGTTGAACACCGACACCGCAATCGATGTGTTTTTCGACGAACACCAGCGCCTGCTGCTGTTGCGCCGAGGCGAAATACTGGTCCACACCGCAGCGGACCCATCAGCGCTCGCCCGGCCGTTCCGGGTGCAGACCGACGAAGGCAGGATGCAGGCGCTCGGGACGCGCTTCAGCGTTCGCGAAGACACCGGCCATACTCGCCTCGTCGTGCTGGAAGGCGCGGTGCGCATCGAGGTCAAGGGCATTGGCGAGCAAGTGGTCGGGGCTGGCCAGAGCAGCGGTTTTACCGCCCGGGGCATCGACGCCCTGAAACCTGTCGACAAGTCGGTGCTGGCCTGGACCCAGGGCATGCTGATGGCCGACAACATGCGCCTGGCGGATTTCGTCAACGAACTGAGCCGTTATCGCAACGGCGTCCTGCGTTGCGACCCGGCGATCGCCAACCTACGGATATCCGGCGCCTTTCCCCTGAACGACAGCCGGCAGACCCTGAACATGCTCGCCCGAACCTACCCCATCCGCGTCACATCCCGCCTGGGCGATTACTGGGTCATGCTGGCGCCGGCTTGAGCCCTGAATAAATAATCGGGCGGGGCTGATACTTTTTTCAATCCTGGCTGGCTTAGAGAGCAAACCCTCTGCACAGGATCACCCCGCCATGCCCGTTGCCCGCCCCCTGCGTTCGGATCGCAAGCTGAATCTGGCGATTCGCAGTGCCATGCTCAGCGTTGCACTTTCCACCTTGAGCCCGTGCACCTGGGCGGCACCGGGCGCGCCGCTGGACAACGTTGCCAGCCAGTCCTACAACATCCAGCCAGGCCCCTTGGGTGCCACGTTGTCGGCGTTCGCCGTGCAGGTCGGCATCGCATTATCGTTTGAACCCTCCTTGACCCAAGGCTTGAACAGCCCGGGCCTTTCAGGCCAGTTCACCGCGCGTGAAGCGTTTACCCGATTGCTGGCCGGCAGCGGCCTGGAACTGGTCGCCCGCGACGATGGCAGCTACACCCTGGAAAAATCCGCCGGCGACGGGGGGCTGGCCCTGGCGCCAACCACCATCAATGCCGCCGAGGTGCGCCCCGGGGATTTGCCGGCGGCCTACAGCGGTGGCCAGGTGGCCCGTGGCGGCCGGGTTGGCCTGCTGGGGAACAAGGACCTGATGGACACGCCATTCAGCGTCAGCAACTACACCTCGACCCTGATGAAGGACCAGCAGGCCGTGACCGCCGCCGACGTGCTGGAGCGCGACTCCTCGGTGCGCTCCACCGGCCAGACCGGCGGCATCGTCGATTCGTTCTTCATTCGCGGTTTCCCTGTGGGCGAAGGCAACCTGGGTGAGCTGGCGTTCGACGGCGTGTACGGCGTGGCACCCAACTACCGGGTGTTCACTGAATATGCCGAGCGCATCGAGGTCATCAAGGGCCCGGCTGCGCTGCTGTACGGCATGTCGCCCAACAGCGGCGTCGGTGGCGTGATCAACATCGTGCCCAAGCGCTCGCTGGACCAGGACCTGACTCGCGTTACCGCCAGCTACGCCATGGACACCCAGGCAGGCGGGCATGTCGACATCAGCCGCCGCTTCGGCGAGGAACGCCGCTTCGGTGTGCGCATCAACGGCAGCCTGCAGGGTGGCGATACCGCGATCGACAAGCAGTCCCGGGATGTCGGCATCGGTGCGATCTCCCTGGATTACCAGGGCGACCGGTTCAGGACCAGCCTGGACCTGATCAGCCAGGAAGAACAGTGGGACGCACCCTCCCGGCCGTTTGCCATCGCCAGCGGTGTCGAGGTGCCTTCGGCGGCCAACGGGCGCAGCAACGTGACCCAGGAATGGGGCTGGTCCGAAACCCGCGACAAGTCGGCGCTGCTCAGTGGCGAATATGACCTGAGCGACAACCTGACGGTATTCGGCCACGCCGGGGGCGGCAAGTCCGATGTGGCACGACTGTCGGACCAGACCCCGACGATTCTCAACAGCGCCGGCGACACCCGCTCGATACCGGGCTACTACAAGTTCGAGGTGGAGCGCTACACCGTCGATGCCGGTGCCCGTGCCCGCTTCGAAACCGGTCCGGTCAGCCACAGCGCCACCTTGCAGGCCAGCCGCTATCGCGATGAATTGCGCCGAGGAATCAATTCTGGCGCCCCGGTCTTTTCGAATATCTATCACCCGGTGGCGCGCGACAAACCGTCCATCGCGTCGCCCGATGTGGCGAAGGTCTCGGATACCGAACTGTCCGGCGTGGCCCTGGCCGATACCTTGTCGATCCTCGATGAACGGGTCCAGGTAACGCTTGGCCTGCGCAAGCAGAGCATTAAATCAAACAACTACAGCACTCTCGGGAATGTCACCAGCGCCTATGACGAAAGCGAAACCACGCCTTTGTTCGGCGCGGTGGTCAAGCCCTGGGAACATGTGTCGTTCTACTACAACTACATCGAAGGCCTGAGCAAGGGCGACACCGCGCCGGCCACTGCGAGCAACTCGGGCGAAATCTTCAAGCCCTACATCTCTCGCCAGCAGGAGGTCGGGGTCAAGGTCGACTACGGCACGTTCACCTCGACCCTGGCGCTGTTCCAGATCAAGAAGCCCGCCGGCGAATTGACCAACGGCACGGCCGGTGGCGTGTATTCGGTCCAGGGCGAGCAGCGCAACCGCGGCATCGAACTGAACATGTTCGGCGAACTGCGCGAGGGTACGCGCCTGCTCGGTGGCGTCACCTTGCTCGACGGCGAACTCACCAAAAGCGGGACCGCCGCCAATCGCGGCAACAAACCGGTGGGCGTGCCCGAAGTGCAGGCCAACCTCTGGGCCGAATGGGACACCCCCTGGGTCCAGGGCCTGACGTTGACCAGTGGAGCGATCTACACCGGCAGCCAATACGTCAACCAGGCCAATACCCAAGAGCTCGATCCGTGGACACGCTTTGATGCCGGCGCCCGCTACAGCACGATACTTGATGGCCGGCCGACCACGCTGCGCGCCACGGTGCAGAACGTATTCGACCGCGAATACTGGTCCGGCGTGGCCTCCTACGGCGCGTTCTCCCAAGGCGCGCCACGCACCCTGTTGCTTTCAGCGACGGTCGACTTTTGATTGCGCCTCGCCCCGGACAGCGCGTGCACCGCTGGCGGGGCGATCCCTGACAAGGCTCCAACCATGCAGATTCCACTTCTGACGCGCTCATCGCTCACCGCCTGGCTGCTGGGTGCTGCCGCCCTGCTGCTGAGCGGCCTGGTGTTTTCAGACACCTTGCCCGCCACCAGAACCACCGTCACCGACTTGCTCGGCCGCCAGGTCCAGGTGCGCATTCCGGTGCAACGGGTCATCCTCGGCGAAGGTCGCCAGTTGTACCTGGTCGCGGCACTCGACACCGACAATCCGATCCGCCGCATCGTCGGCTGGCGCAAGGACCTGATCCAGTCCGACCCTGACACCTACGGCGCCTACCTGCGGCGGTATCCGGCAATTGCCCGGATCCCGACCTTCGGCGGTTTCGAAGACGGCACCTTCGACATCGAGCAAGCGATCAGCCAGCAACCGGACGTGATCGTCCTCAACATCGAGGCCCAGCACGCCACCGAAGACGCGCGCTACATCGAGAAACTCGATGCACTGGGCATTCCGGTGGTCTACGTCGACTTTCGCAACAACCCGATGCAGAACACCGAACCGACCATGCGCCTGTTTGGCCAGCTGTTCGGCGAAGAGGCACGCGCCGAGGCGTTCATCGCCTTTCGCAACCAGCAGATCCGTCGCGTCACCGATGTGATCCAGGCCCGCCAGCCGCCCCGCCCGAAAGTGTTCATCGAACGCATCGGTGGCTACACCGACGATTGCTGCCTGAGTTTCGGCAACGAAAATTTCGGCCGTTTCGTCGAGCTGGCCGGGGGCCGCAACATTGCCAGCGCAATCATTCCCAACACCTTTGGCCAGTTGAACGCGGAACAGGTGATCGTCGCCAACCCGGAACAGGTGGTGGTCACCAGCGCCAACTGGGAGGCCTTTGCGCCGGGCGGGCACTGGGTCGGTGTCGGGCCCGGTGCCGATCTGGCCGAGGCGCGGCGCAAATTGCAGTGGTACACCGCCCGCCCGGCCTATGCCGGGATCAAGGCTCAGCAAACCCAGGGCTTTCATGCCATCTGGCACCAGTTCTACAACAGCCCCTACCAGTTCATCGCCATCCAGCAACTGGCCAAGTGGTTCCATCCGGAGCTGTTCACCGACCTGGACCCCGACGCGACGTTTCGCGAGTTCCACCAGCGCTTCTTGCCTGTGCCCTATGAGCCAGGCTATTTCGTCAGCCTCAAGCCCGCGCAGGCCCAACCATGAATGGCCGTATCGAGGGGATCGCCCTGGGCACGATTTACCGCGAGCAGGTCTGGCGCAAACGCTTGATCCTGCTCGGCCTGGCCCTGTTGCTGCTGTTCAGCGTGCTGCTCGACCTGGCCCTCGGCCCGGCCAGCTACAGCCTGGATGAAGTGCTGGGCGCGCTGTTCTCTCCCGATGCCGCGGCGCCCCAGGTGCGGGTGGTGATGTGGGATATTCGCCTGCCGGTGGCGCTGATGGCCGTGGCCGTGGGCGCCGCGTTGTCCCTGGCCGGCGCCCAGATGCAGACCATCCTCAACAACCCGCTGGCGAGCCCATTCACCTTGGGCATCTCGGCGGCTGCCAGTTTCGGCGCGGCCCTGGGCTTGGCATTCGGCGTGGCCCTGGTGCCGGTGATCGCCCAGTACATGGTGCCGCTCAATGCCTTTATCATGGCGATGCTCTCGGCGCTGCTGATCCATGTCTTGAGCCTGCGCCGGGGCATGACCAGCGAAACCATCGTGCTGCTCGGTATCGCCCTGGTGTTCACCTTCAATGCGCTGTTGGCGCTGGTGCAGTTCTTCGCCACCGAGCAGGCCGTGGCCGCCGTGGTGTTCTGGACCATGGGCAGCCTGACCAAGGCCACCTGGCCGAAACTCGGCGTGATTTGCCTGGTAATCCTCGTCACCTTGCCGATTTTTGCCCGCCGCGCCTGGGCCATGACCGCCCTGCGCCTGGGGGATGAAAAAGCCGCGAGTTTCGGCATCAACGTGCGCAAATTGCGCTTGCAGACCCTGGTCATGGTCAGCCTGCTGGCCGCTTTTCCAGTGGCATTTGTCGGCACCATCGGCTTCATCGGCCTGGTGGGGCCGCACATCGCCAGGATGCTGATCGGCGAAGACCAGCGTTTCTTCCTGCCGGCCTCGCTGCTGACCGGCGCGCTGATCCTGTCGGCCAGCTCGGTGGTGAGCAAGACCCTGATACCCGGGGCGATCTTCCCAATCGGCGTGGTCACATCGTTGGTCGGCGTGCCGTTCTTCATTTCTCTCATTCTGGGCGGCAGGAAACAGTCATGGTGACGATCGAGCTGCAAGGTGTCGGCGCTCGTTATGGTCGTCGGTCGATACTGCACGGGATCACCACGCCGGTGCTCACGGGTGGCGAGGTCGTGGCGGTGGTGGGCCCCAACGCGGCCGGAAAATCGACCTTGTTCAAACGCATCGCCGGCCTCATCGACGGCCCCGGCCATGTTCGCCTGGAAGGCTCGCTCCGGGGCCAGCAGGGCGTTTGCTACATGCCGCAGAACCTCAACGCCAACGCCCGGCTGACGGTCTACGAATCGGTGCTGCTCGCGCGCAAACAGCAGGCGCCCGGCTGGACAGTGCAAGCCGATGAGCTGGAAGTGGTGGACCGCATCCTCGCGTCCCTGGGCATCAGTGATTTGTCGTTTCGCAACCTCGGTGAACTGAGCGGTGGGCAACAGCAACTGGTGTCGATCGCCCAGACGCTGGTGCGCGAGCCCGAAGTCCTGTTGATGGACGAACCCACCAGCGCCCTGGACATGCACCGCCAGGTCCAGGTCCTGAGCTTCATGCGCGCCCTCGCCCGCCAACATTCGATCATCGTGTTCATTGCCATTCACGACCTGAACCAGGCGTTGCGCTTTGCCGACCAGGTGCTGGTCATCGCCGAGGGCACCCTGCAAGGCTGCGGTCGAAGTGAAGAAGTGGTCACCGAGCAGATGCTGCGCAACGTGTACCGGGTCCAGGCCCGGATCGAACGCTGTTCAAGGGATGAGCGGCACATCATCGTGGACGACGTAGTTTGAGCGAGTAGCGTGGCGAGGGAGCTTGCTCCCGCTCGGCTGCGCAGCAGTCGTAGACAGGCGGGTCCGGTTTGCCTGATATGCCGTGTGCAGCAATTGGGGCCGCTGCGCAGCCCAGCGGGAGCAAGCTCCCTCGCCACGAGAGCGGGTGTGCACCCGTGTATCTTCGCAGCTTCGCCGCCGCTGTTATTTGCAGGATCAAATTCGCTACAGTCGATCCGCGCTGGCAAATACAACGCATCACCGTGGCGAGGGAGCTTGCTCCCGCTCGGCTGCGCAGCAGTCGTAGACCGGCGGGCGCGGTTTGCCTGATACACCGTGTGCGGCAATTGGGGCCGCTGCGCAGCCCAGCGGGAGCAAGCTCCCTCGCCACGAAAGCGGGTGTGCACCCGTGTATCTTCGCAGCTTCGCCGCCGCTGTTATTTGCAGGATCAAATTCGCTACAGTCGATCCGCGCTGGCAAATACAACGCATCACCGTGGCGAGGGAGCTTGCTCCCGCTCGGCTGCGCAGCAGTCGTAGACCGGCGGGCGCGGTTTGCCTGATACACCGTATGCGGCAATCTGGGGCCGCTGCGCAGCCCAGCGGGAGCAAGCTCCCTCGCCACGATTTGAGGCAGTCGCGGCCCGGCGTTATTATGGGTAACATAGCGGCCTTTCCCGCAGTCTTTCTGCGCCCTGCCGAATAAGCCCCATTCCATGCCTTTTGAACTCAGCGTCGACCTCTCCACCCTCGCTATCCTTGCCGTCGTCGCGTTCATCGCCGGCTTCATCGACGCCATCGCCGGCGGTGGCGGGCTGCTGACCACGCCGGCGCTATTGACCGCCGGCCTGCCACCGCACCTGGTGCTGGGCACCAACAAGCTCAGCTCGACCTTTGGCTCAGCCACGGCGAGTTTTACCTTTTACAAGCGCAAGCTGTTTCACCCACGACAATGGACCCACGCCCTCGTCGGCACGCTGGTCGGTGCCTTGGTCGGCGCCGTCGTTGCTCATTACCTGCCCGCCGAGTGGCTGAACAAGATGCTGCCGGTGATCGTCTTTGCCTGTGGCCTGTACCTGTTGTTCGGCGGCACGCCCAAGGCGCCGCTGGACAGCAACGCGCCGATCAAGAAGACGTGGCAGTCATCCCAGGGTTTCACCTTGGGTTTCTACGACGGCGTGGCCGGCCCGGGCACCGGTGCGTTCTGGACCGTCAGCAGCCTGCTGCTCTACCCCATCGACCTGGTCAAGGCCAGCGGCGTGGCCCGCAGCATGAACTTCGTCAGCAACATTGCGGCGCTGTCGGTGTTCATCTTTTCGGGCCAGGTGGATTGGATCATCGGCCTGAGCATGGGCCTGTCGGTGATGGTCGGCGCGTTCTTCGGCGCGCGCACCGCCATCAGCGGCGGCGCGAAGTTCATCCGCCCGGTGTTCATCACCGTGGTTCTGGGCCTGACCGTGCGCCTAGCCTGGCAGCACTGGTTCAGCGTGGCCTAGACGTCGGGCGACATACAGGTCGATCAGGTAGCGGGCGATGGAGCGCGAGGCCGGCAACGGCGGCAGGTCATGGACGCTGAACCATTGGGCGTCCTCGATCTCGTCTTCCTGGGGCACGATCTCACCGCCGGCATACTCGGCATGAAAACCCAGCATCATCGAATGGGGAAACGGCCAGCACTGGCTGCCCATGTACTGGATGTTCTTCACTTCAATGCTGACCTCCTCGCGCACCTCCCGGATCAGGCAATCCTCGGCCGACTCGCCCGGCTCGGCAAACCCGGCCAGGGTGCTGTAGACACCGGTGACAAAGCGCGGCGAACGCGCCAGCAAGACCTCATCGCCACGGGTAATCAGCACGATCATGCTCGGCGAGATTCGCGGGTAATGCCGCAGATCGCATGCCTCACAGTACATCGCCCGCTCTCGCGGCACCTGGATCATGCGCTGGCCGCAACTGCCACAAAAGCGATGTTCGCGAGCCCAGGTGCCGATCTGCGCCGCATAACCCAGCACCTTGAACAGCGTGTGGTCGTCCTCGAGCATGAAGGCCCGCAGGCCTTTCCAGTTGCAGCCGGGAATCTCCAGCGAGCTATGCAGTTCCAGCAGGTAGACCGGCTCGCCGTCGAGATGGCCAATGCCGTGCTCGGCGAGAATCGACACATCCTGGCGCTTGAGCCACTCGCGGGGAAACAGTGCGCCGTTGTCGTCGTAGAGAAAGCCCTCCGGGCTGCGGGCCACGGCCCAGCCGCCCGCGAGGTCGGTGTCGAGTACTGCGGTGGTCCAGCGTGAAATCATGATCGATCAATCCAGAAATTCGGGTTTCTGTTTGCTCATATGGGCGGCCATGGCCACGCGCAGGTCATTCGATTGCAACATGGCGGCATTCCACGTGGCGACGTATTCCAGCCCGTCGTCGATGCCGTGGTCACGCATGTAGCCAATCATTTCCTTGGTGCCGGCTATGGCGATCGGCGACTTGGCGGCGATCTCCCGGGCGATGCCCATCACTCCGTCAAGCAGGCTGGCGGCATCGCTGTAGACACGATTGACCAGACCCATGCTGCGCGCTTCGTCGGCACCAAAGGTGCGCCCCGTATAAGCGAGTTCACGCAGCATGCCGTCCCCGATGATCCGGGGCAAGCGTTGCAATGTGCCAACATCGGCCGCCATGCCGATGTCGATTTCCTTGATGGAGAATTGCGCATCCTCGGCCGCGTAGCGCATGTCGCAGGCAGAAATCAGGTCGATGGCACCGCCCAGGCAATAACCCTGGATCGCCGCGAGAACCGGTTTGCGGCAATTGTCCACGGCGTTGAACGAGGCTTGCAGTTCGAGGATCTTGCGCCGCAGCACACGGGCATTGCGACCGACGTCCTTGCCCAGTTCGTTCGCCACGCCGGCCAGCATCATCAGATCGATACCCGAGGAAAAATGCTTGCCGGCACCGCTCAGGACCACCACCCGCACTTCGTCGGTATCGTCGATCCACTGGAAGATCTCGATGATCTCACTCCAGAACGCGGCGTTCATGGCATTGATCTTGTCGGGGCGATTGATCTGCACATGGGCGATTTTGTCTGCAAGTTCGACGTGGAACGCTTGGTATTGCGACATGGCAGTGATCCTTTACCGGTTGAAAAGAGGCCTGAACTATACCAAGCCATCGTCAAGGGACGTAGGCAGCGCATCGGCCAAAAGCGGGACTGCATCCACACGACGCAAGCCAATGTGGGAGCGAGCCTGCTCGCGATGGCGGCAGTTCAGTCAACATTTACGCAATCTGAACCACCGCTTTCGCGAGCAGGCTCGCTCCCACAGGGGCAGTGGCGATCAGTCCGCTGCTGGCTGTTCGCTCGCCTGCAACTGCCCATCCCACCCGCCGCCCAGCGCCGCGATCAGTTGCACGCTGGCGATCAACCGGCTCTGTTGCAGGCTCAGCATGCTGCGTTCGTTGCTCAGGGCGGTGGCCTGGACGGTTACCACGTCGAGGTAGCCGATCAAGCCGGCCCGGTACTGGTTCTGGGTCAGGCGCAGGGACTCGCGGGCCGCGTCGAGGGCTTCCTGGCGCACGCGGGCTTCGTCTTCGAGCACCTTGAGCTGGATCATGTAGTTCTCGACTTCGCGAAAACCGTCGAGCACGGTCTGCCGATAGGTCGCCACGGTCTGGTCGTACGCCGCGACGCTGCGGTCGACTTCCGCCGAGCGCTGGCCGCCGTCGAACAGCGTCATCGCCAGCTGTGGCCCGACCGACCAGAAGCGGTTCGGCACACTTATCCAGTTATCGTAGGTACTGCTGCTGTAGCCGCCACTCAGGCTCAGGGTCAGGTCCGGATAATAGGCCGCCTTCGCCACGCCAATGTTGGCGTTGGCGGCCATCACCGAGCGTTCCGCTGAAGCGATGTCCGGACGCCGCTCAAGCAACTGCGAGGGTACCGCCACCGGGACCTGCGGCAGCGCCGGGACGTCCTCGGTTTCGGCCAAGCTGAATTCGGCGGGAGGCAGGCCGATCAGCACGGCGATGGCATTTTCGAACTGCGCCCGCTGCCAGATCAGGTCGATCAGGTCGCCCTGGGTGGTCTTGAGCTGGTTCTGCGCCTGGGCCACCGCGTCCTTGCCCGACACCCCTGCGCGGTACTGGTTTTCGGTCATTTTTAATGAGCGCTGATAGTTATCGACCGTGGTCTGCAACAAGCGCTTCTGTTGGTCGATGACCCGTAACTGCAAGTAGTTCTGCACCAGCTCGGACTGCTGGCTCAGGCGCATCGCCGCCAGGTCGGCAAAGCTGGCTTGCGCGCTGGCTTCATCGGCTTCCAGGGTGCGGCGCAACTTGCCCCAGACATCCGCTTCCCAACTCACCCCGGCCTGGGCGCTGTAGGTGTCGCGAATGCCGCTGGAAGAACTGCTCAGGCTCGAACTGCTGCTGCCGGTGCCTTGGCTGGAGCGGTTCTTGCCGACGGTAAGGTCGACCGTTGGGAAAAAAGCTCCCCGCGCACTGCGCGCCAACGCCTGGGCCTGACGATACTGGGCTTCGGCCTGGGCCACGGTCTGGTTGGATGCGTTGAGCTTTGCCACCAGCTCATTCAGCCGGGCGTCGCTGTACAGCTCCCACCAGGCGCCCCGGGCCAAGGCGTCGCTGGGGTTGGCCTGGCGCCACCCTTGGGCTTCCTTGTACTGCACCGGCGCAGCGGCCTCCGGGCGCTGGTAATCCGGGCCGATCGCGCAAGCACTGAGCAGCGCAACGCACAGCGCCAGGCTCAATACCCGCGAGCCACGGGCGGCTGCCAGCGGTGCGGCAAGGTTGAAAAGCGAACGGTCGGTCATAGCGGAGTTTCCAGGGCAGCATCGGTGCGCACCCCACGCCAGCGGTTGAAGCGGTGGCGCAGGTTATCGAGATAAAGGTAAACCACCGGCGTGGTGTAAAGCGTCAGGACCTGGCTGAACACCAGGCCGCCGATGATGGTCAGGCCCAGCGGCTGGCGCATCTCCGAACCTTCGGCACCGCCGAGCAACAGCGGCAAGGCACCGAGGATCGCCGCCACCGTCGTCATCAGGATCGGCCGCAAGCGCAACAGGCAGGCGCTGCGGATCGACTCCAACGGCGTCTGGCCGGCGCGCTCCAGTTGCAGCGCGAGGTCGATCATCAGGATCGCGTTTTTCTTCACCACGCCAATCAGCAGGAACAGCCCCAGCAGCGAGATCAGGCTGAACTCGCTGCCCAGCACGTAGATCGACAGCAACGCGCCAACGCCGGCCGAAGGCAACGTGGACAGGATGGTCAACGGGTGGATGTAGCTTTCATACAGCACGCCCAGGACCAGATACACCGCCAGCAGCGCCCCGAGCACCATGAACGGCTGGCTTTTCTGGGTGGCGGCGAAAGCGTCGGCGGTCCCGGCCATTTTCGCGATGACGTCTTCGGGCATCCCCAGCTTGGCGATCGCCCGTTCAATGGCGGCCGTGCCCTGCTCCACGGTCACGCCTTCGGCCATATCGAAAGAGATGCCCTCGGAAGCGAACTGGCCTTCGTGGCTGACCCGGTCGTCTTCCAGGCTGTTCTCGTAATGGGCAATTGCGGACAGCGGGACCCGCGCGCCATCGGCCGTAATCACCTGGACCTGTTCGAGGGTATTGGGGTCCTGGGCGTATTTGGGATTGACCTCCATGACTACCTGATACTGGTTGAGGCTGTCGTAGATGGTTGATATCTGCCGCTGGCTGTAGGCGTTGTTCAATACCGATGTGACCATGTCCATGTCGATGCCCAGGCGCTTGGCCTGGTCGCGGTCCACAATCAGGGTTACCTGCTGTGCGCCGCCACCGTCACGGGCATCGATGGCGGTTAGCTCCGGCAAGGCGCGGAACGCAGCGACGACCTTGGGGTACCACTCGCGCAGCGACGCCAGGTCGGCGCTCTGCAGGATGTAGGAATACTGCGAGGTGGTCTGCTCGCGGCCGCCACCAAATTGCAGGTCCTGGTCGGCCATCAGCATCAACTGGCCGCCGGGCACCTTGGGCATCTCCTTGCGCAGGCGCTCGATGACTTTCTGCGCGGAAATCCCGCGCTCGTTGATCGGCTTGAGGCGCACCAGCATGAAGGCATTGTTGGTGCCGTTGTTGCCGCCGATAAAACCGGCCACGCTCTGTACGGCCTCGTCCTTGAGCACCGCGCGACGGAAGATCTCCATCTTCGGTTGCATCACGTTGAACGACAGTCCGTCGTCACCGCGCACGAAGCCGATCAACTGGCCGGTGTCCTGCTGGGGCATGAAGGTTTTCGGCACCACCACATACAACGCGATGTTCACGCCAATGGTCACCAGCAGGCTGAGCAAGGTCAGGCGCCGATGGCGCAGTACCCAGTCCAGCGTGCGCGCATAGCCACGGACCATTCTTTCGTTGGCGCCCTGGCTCCAACGCTGCAAGCGGTTCTCTTGCCCTGGCACGTGAGGCTTGAGCCAGCGCGCGCAGAGCATCGGCGTAAGCGTCAGGGACACGATAAGCGAGACGACGATGGCCGCCGCCAGCGTGATGGAAAACTCCCGGAACAGGCTCTCGACGATCCCGCCCATGAACAGGATCGACAGGAACACCGCCACCAGCGAGGCGTTCATCGACAGCAGCGTGAAGCCCACCTCCTCGGCCCCCAAATACGCGGCCTTCAGCGGCGGCACGCCTTCATCGATGTGCCGGGAAATGTTCTCCAGCACCACGATGGCATCGTCCACCACCAGCCCGGTGGCGAGGATCAACGCCATCAGCGACAGATTGTTCAGTGAGAAACCGTACAGATACATCACCGCGAACGTGCCCACCAGCGACACCGGCACCGCCAGGGTCGGGATCAGCGAAGCGCGGAAATTGCCGAGAAACAGGAACACCACCAGTACCACCAGGGCGACGGCGATCAGCAAGGTCATTTCCGCTTCGTGCAGGGTCGCCTTGATCACCGGCGAGCGATCCATCGCCAGGTTCAGCTTGACGCTGGCGGGCAACACGGCCTGCAAGGCCGGCAACTGGGCCTTGATCTCGTTGACGGTCTCGATGATGTTGGCGCCGGCCTGGCGATTGATCACCAGCAACACGGCGGCATCGTCGTTGAAGAAACCGCTGTTGTAGCGGTCCTCGACGCCGTCGCTGACCTTGGCCACGTCCTTGAGCCGCAACACCGAGCCATCCTGGTAGCGGATGATCAGTGTTTCGTAATCCTTGGCCTTTTCCAGTTGGTCGTTGGCCTGGACTTGCCACATCCGCTGGTCGTCCTCGACCGAGCCCTTGGGCCGGCGCACGTTGCTGTTGGCAATCGCCGTTCGCACGTCGTCCAGCGCCACGCCGTACTGATTGAGCAATTGCGGTTCCAGTTCGATGCGCACCGCCGGCAGCGAACTGCCGCCGATCTGCACCTCGCCCACGCCCGACACCTGGGACAGGCTCTGGGACAGAATGGTCGAGGCCAGGTCGTAGAGCTGGCCTTTCTCCAGCACATCCGAGGTCAGCGACAGCACCATGATCGGCGCCTGGGACGGGTTGACCTTCTTGTAGGTCGGCATGCTGCGCATCCCGCTGGGCAGCAGGTTGCGCGAGGCGTTGATGGCCGCCTGCACCTCCCGGGCCGCACCGTTGATGTCGCGGTCCAGGTCGAATTGCAGGATCACCCGGGTCGAACCCTGGCTGGACCGACTGCTCATGGTGTTGACCCCGGCGATCGCGCCGAAGGAACGCTCCAGCGGCGTCGCCACGGTAGAAGCCATCACCTCGGGACTCGCCCCCGGCAGGTTGGCCTGGACCACGATCACCGGGAAATCCATCTGCGGCAGCGGCGATACCGGCAGCAAGCCAAAGCACACACCGCCGAGCAGCATGATGGCGAAGCTCAGCAGCATGGTCGCTACCGGGCGGCGGATGAAGGGGCCGGAGAGGTTCACTGATCGCCGCTCCAGCTTTCAACCAACAGGCTTTTGTGGCGAGGGAGCTTGCTCCCGCTGGGTCGCGCAGCGGCCCCTTTTGTGAGCGCTGCGCACTCAAGCGGGAGCAATCTCCCTCGCCACGGAAAGCACCCATGGAGTCCGGACGTCATACCCGCACCTCGTTCTCCTCAGGCCGGGCAAACCGACGGCCCAGACGATCGAAATACAGGTAGATCACCGGAGTGGTGAACAAGGTCAACACCTGGCTCACCAGCAACCCGCCCACCATCACCAGGCCCAACGGCTGGCGCAACTCGGCGCCGGAGCCGGTGGCGAGCATCAGGGGCACCGCGCCAAACAGCGCCGCCAGCGTGGTCATCAGGATTGGCCGGAAGCGCAGCAACGCGGCCTGATAGATGGCCGTCTGCGGATCCAGGCCCTGGTTGCGTTCGGCATCCAGGGCGAAGTCGATCATCATGATCGCGTTTTTCTTGACGATGCCGATCAGCAAGATGATGCCAATGATCGCGATCATGCCCAGGTCATTGCCGGTGAGGATCAACGCCAGCAAAGCGCCGATGGCCGCCGAGGGCAAGGTGGACAGGATGGTGATCGGATGTATGTAACTTTCGTACAAGACCCCCAGCACGATGTACATGGTCACCACCGCAGCCAGGATCAACAGCAAAGTGCTCGACAACGATGCCTGGAACGCCTGCGCCGCGCCCTGGAACTCGGTCTGCACGCCCACTGGCATGCCGATGTCCTGCTGGACCTTTTCGATCACCTCCACCGCATGCCCGAGGGCCACGCCCGGCGCCAGGTTGAACGACATCATCACCGCCGGGAACTGGCCGATGTGGGCGATTGCCAGTTGCGCCTGACGCTCTTCGACACGGGCCAGGCTCGACAATCGGACCTGGCCGCCGTCGGTGGTCTTGACGTGGATCTGGTCCAGCGCCTGCGGCCCGATCCTTTCCCCGGCCTGGGCCTGCAGCACCACACGGTACTGGCTGGCCTGGGTATAGATGGTGGAGATTTGCCGCTGGCCGAAAGCGTCGTACAGCGCATCGGTGATGTTCGACACCGACACGCCCAGGCGTGAGGCGGCGTCGCGATCGATGACCAGGTAGACCTGCAAGCCCTTGTCCTGCAGGTCACTGGCGACATCGGTCAGTTCCGGCTGTTGGGCCAGGGCCTCGACCAGACGGCCGCTCCAGAGGCTGAGCAACTCGGCGTCCGGCGATGACAGGCTGAACTGGTACTGGGTGCGGCTGACGCGGTCTTCGATGGTCAGGTCCTGCACCGGCTGCATGAACAGGCGAATGCCCACCAGCCGGTCGAGCTGCGGTTGCAGGCGGGTGATGATCTCGCTGGCGCTGTCGTCCCGCTCGCTGTGGGGCTTGAGGTTGATCAGCAGGCGTCCGCTGTTTAGCGTGGCGTTGTCGCCGTCGACACCGATGTAAGAGGACAGGCTCTGCACCGCCGGGTCGGCGAGGATGACCTTGGCCAGCTGCTGCTGGCGCTCGCTCATGGCGGCGAAGGAAATTGACTGCGGCGCTTCGGAAATGCCCTGGATCACGCCCGTGTCCTGCACCGGGAAAAAGCCCTTGGGCACGGCCAGGTACAACACCACCGTCAACACCAGGCTGCCCACCGCCACCAGCAGGGTCAGCGGCTGATGCTTGAGCACCCATTGCAACTTGCGCCCATAGGCAGCGATCAACCAGTCGATCCAGGCACCGCTGGCCCGATAGAAGCGGCCCTGCTGCTCTTCCTTGGGCTCGCGCTTGAGCAAGCGGGCGCACATCATCGGCGTCAGGGTCAGGGACACCACCAAAGAAATCAGGATCGCCACCGCGAGGGTGATGGCGAACTCACGGAACAATCGTCCGACCACGTCCGCCATGAACAACAGCGGGATCAGCACCGCGATCAACGACAGCGTCAGGGAAATCAGCGTGAAACCGATCTGCCTGGCGCCCTTCAGCGCGGCTTGCATCGGGCTGTCGCCCTCCTCGATGAAACGCGCAATGTTCTCCAGCATGACGATGGCATCGTCCACCACAAAACCGGTGGCGATGGTTAGCGCCATCAGGGTCAGGTTGTTGACGGAAAACCCGGCCAGGTACATCACGCCGAAGGTGCCGATCAACGACAGCGGCACGGCCACCGACGGAATGATCGTGGCGCTGACCCGCCGCAGGAACAGGAACGTCACCATCACCACCAGGGCAATGGCGATCAGCAGTTCATGCTGCACATCGGTGACGGAGGCGCGGATGGTCTGGGTGCGGTCGGTCAGCACGGTCACGTCGAGGCCGGCCGGCAGGTTATCGGTGATGCTCGGCAGCAGCGCCTTGATCCGGTCCACCACCTCGATGACGTTGGCCCCGGGCTGGCGCTGGATGTTCAGCAGCACGGCCTGGTTTTCGTTGGCCCAGGCGGCGAGGCGTTCGTTCTCCGCGCCGTCGACGATCTGTGCCACGTCCTTGAGCCGCAATGGCGCGCCGTTGGCGTAGGCCAGGATCAGTTCGGCGTAGTCCTTGGGCGAGGTCAGCTGATCGTTGGCGTCGAGCATCGAGACCCGCGTCGGGCCGTCGAAGTTGCCCTTGGGCTGGTTGACGTTGGAAGCGCCGATCAGGGTCCGCACATCGGCCAGGTTCAGCCCGGCGGCCGCAAGTGCCTCCGGGTTGACCTTGATCCGCACGGCCTGGCGCTGGCCGCCGGCGATGGTCACCATGCCAACGCCGCTGATCTGGGCGATCTTCTGCGCCATGCGCGTGTCCACCAGGTCATTGAGCTTGGGCAGCAGCATGGTCTTGGAGGTGATCGCCAGCGTCAGCACCGGGGTGTCCGCCGGGTTGACCTTGTTGTACACCGGCGGCGACGGCAGATCGGTTGGCAACAGATTGGTGGCGGCGTTGATCGCGGCCTGCACCTGCTGCTCGGCGACATCCATGTTGATGTCCAGATTGAAACGCAGGGTGATCACCGACGCACCACCGGAACTGGTGGAAGCCATTTGGGTGAGGCCCGGCATCTGCCCGAACTGCCGCTCCAGGGGCGCGGTAACCGCGCTGGTCATGACGTCGGGACTGGCCCCCGGGTACAGCGTCATCACGCGGATGGTCGGGTAGTCGACCTGGGGCAGTGCCGACACCGGCAGCAGCCGATAGGCAATCAGGCCGGCCAGGACAATCGCCAGCATGCTCAACGTGGTGGCGACCGGGCGAAGGATGAACAGCCGCGAGAGATTCATGCGCCGCCCTTTTTCGCCTTGTCGGCCGCGGTCGGCTCAGTCGGGGCCGCGGCCGTCTTGCCTTGCAGGTGTTCGGTCGGTGTGGTCGGCACCTCCTGGCTGTCGTTGACCACTTCCACCTCGCTGCCCTCCTTCAAGCGGTCGGTGCCTTCGAGCACCACCCTGTCGCCGGCGGCCAGGCCCTCGGTGACAATGGTTTTTTCGCCATCGCTGGCACCGATCTTGAGCTTCCTGATGGTGACTTTCTTGTCGCCATCAAGGGCGTAGACGAAGGTGCCGTTGGTGCCGAACTGGATGGCTGCGGTCGGCGCCAGGACCACGCCCTTGAGGGTGTCGGCCAGCAGGCGCACGTTGACGAACTGGTTGGGAAACAGCGACTGGTCGCGGTTTTCGTAGCGCGCCTTGAATTTCAAGGTGCCGGTGGTGACGTCGATCTGGTTGTCCAGGCTTTGCAGAACACCGCTGGCCTGGAGTTTCACATCGCCACGGTCCCAGGCCTCGACCGGCAGCTTCGCCCCGCTGCGATAGCGGGCGAGCACGGTTTCGAGGTTGTTTTCCGGCAGGGTGAACACGACGCCGATGGGCTGGGTCTGGGTGATGACGGCCAGGGCCGTGGTGTCGTTGGCGGCCACCAGGTTGCCGATGTCCAGTTGACGCAGACCTACGCGGCCGCTGATCGGCGCGCGGATCCTGGTGAATTCCAGGTTGAGCTTGGCGTCGTTGACCGCCGCCTGGTTGGTCTTGACCGTCCCCTGGTACTGGCCCACCAGCGCAGCGGCGGTATCGAGGGTCTGCTTGGCGATACTGTCTTCGGCGTACAGGCCGCGATAGCGTTCCAGGTCGACCTGGGCATTTTTCAGTTGGGCCTGGTTTTGCAGCAGCGTGCCTTCGGCCTGGAGCAAGGCATTCTGGTAAGGACGTGGGTCGATTTCCGCCAGCAGGTCGCCGGCCTTAACCATCTGCCCTTCTTCAAAGGCGATCTTCACCAACTCGCCGCCGACCCGGCTGCGAACGTTGATCGTATTGAGCGCGGTGACCGTGCCCAGCGCCTTGTAATACAGGGGAAAATCCCCGGTGACCGCTGGCGCCACCCGAACCGGAATCGGCCCCGCCGCACCGCCAAACCCTGGCCGCATGCCGCCCGAGCGCCCCGCATGGCCAGCCGCGGCTTTCTGCTCTGCGCCGTTTTTCGGGTCGGTACTGGCGGGCCAGAACTTCCAGGCCAGCAACGCGATGACCAGTACGACAAACAGGCCGAACAGCCAACGACGGGATTTGCGGGAAACAGAGGATTGCATGGAGTGGTCAACCATTGGGCGCGTGAGCTTCTTTTACAGGAGGCTGAACGATAAGCACTGGCGGATATTTAGCAAAGCGCCTTTACCGGCAATTTACCTTGGGCTTACATTCCGCCCGGTTAGCTAAAGCCTTGAAACACAAATGAAAACGGCCTGGTCAGGCCAGGCCGTTAACAATTGTAATAAATACTTTATTTCAGAGCAGTTATTTCAAAGCAGCGAGTGCAGCGTCGTAGTTCGGCTCTTCAGCGATTTCCTTGACCAGCTCGCTGTGCAGCACGGTATCGTTTTCATCCAGCACCACCACGGCACGGGCGGTCAGGCCTTTGAGCGGGCCGTCGGCAATCGCAACGCCGTAGTTCTCAATGAACTCGGCACCGCGCAGGGTCGACAGGTTCTGCACGTTTTCCAGGCCTTCGGCACCACAGAAACGGGCCTGGGCGAACGGCAGGTCGGCGGAGATGCACAGCACTACGGTGTTGTTCAGATCGTTGGCCTGGGCGTTGAACTTGCGCACGGAAGTGGCGCAGGTCGGCGTGTCGACGCTTGGGAAAATGTTCAGCACTTTGCGCTTGCCGGCGAAATCCTTCAGGGAAACGTCCGACAGATTGCCGGCAACCAGGGAAAAGGCTGGCGCCTTGGAACCGGCTTGGGGCAACTGGCCGTTGACTTGGACAGGGTTGCCTTTGAGAGTGACTTGAGCCATGAACGGATTCCTTCTGACAGGTTTGAAAATGGTGAGGCCGGAGTTAACCATGAAATGGTGCTCCGACCTATGCCTGCACACAAAAAGTCACGAGTGACCGGGCCTGCTATTTAGCCTTGAGCTGCAAATATGACTGATGCAGATCCGCCGCCCAGCCATCGATGACCCCTTTGACATCATCGGGCTTCATGACCTGGGACTCGTTCGACAACGGTTTACCCGTGCCCTTGCGCACCACCTGGGCGATTACCGCATTATTGCCACCGTCGAGAAACACCGCTTCGGTGCCCAGGGTGGTTTCCTGGTCACGAATGCCGCTGGCGGTACTGACCGCGGCGGCCACCAGGGCGATCGGAATCACTTCGTAGGGTTTCAGGCCCTCGGTCTTGCTGCTGACCGCGGTGATCGCCGCCCGCACCACCAGGACACCCGGGCCAGGGCTGGTCGCCAGCGGCAGGGACTTGCCGGCTTCACGCTTGAGCGCCTGGTCGTAGTAGCTGGTGATGCCGGCCAACGTTGCCGACGGGATCTTCACCGTCGCTTGCGGCTTGGGGTACAGCTGGGTCGGTTCGATATAGATGCGGGAGTACTTCGCCAGATCGATCTTCGGATCGACCCAGCGCATCACCTCGGCCCCCGACGGCGATTTTTCTTCCTTGAGCCGGCTGTAGTCCCCCAGGAATCCGGAATACTCGTCCGGCTGGGTGACTTTGCTGGAGCAGCCAGCGAGCGCGAGCGAGGCAATGCAAACGGTGCCGATCATGGAGGCGAACTTCATGCTGTTACTCCTGTAAGCCACACCCGACGGGGGGCGGAACTACAGGTATAGCCAATGCGCGGGGTTTTGCCCGACCAAGCGTATTCAGCTTCGCTCGCGCGGTATAAGACTCTGCAACTGCTGAGCGAGGAAATTTGCATCGAAGACGTAGGTGTCCGGATCCTTCAACCCGTTGGTCCTGCGCCATTGCCACTGCGTTGATGGCGGCTGGCAAACCAGGGAAATGCTGCCGTGGCGAGTGGCGGTCAGGCCGATGATGGACAAGGAAATCAACCCGCCCGCGCCCATCACATCCGGCACAAACTCAACCGGTTTACCGGTAATGGACAACGTCAGTTTTTCCGTCTTGAAGGCCGACGTCTCGGCAGGAACACTCGGCCCATGGGCGACATACGCGCCACGGCTCAACTCCAGCAGGTTCGGCGCCAGGACCGGCGCCAACCATTGCTCGATCTGCCCGTACAACGCCTCGATCCGCTCAGCCCATACCGCCGAGTGAGCCTGGTGCTGCTGCTTCTTGTGCGCTTCGCTGTCGGCGTAGTGACGGAGCATCTCGCCCAATTGCTGTACATCGTCCATGGCGCTGTTCCTTTATCAAGGGGTGTTGCGAAGCGCGATGATGACAGGTTCGCACGGCTGCGTACGCAAAAGAACCGTGCCGCCACCTTCGCGAGCAGGCTCGCTCCCACAATGGACCGAAGGCACCAAGGATCCTGCTCCCCAGCCTCAATTGCCCCACCAGCACAGCTTTTGTGGCGAGGGAGCTTGCTCCCGCTGGGTTGCGCAGCAACCCCAAATCGTCGAATGCGTTCTGCCTGATGCACCGAGGTGCTTGGTTTCAGGGCTGCTGCGCAGCCCAGCGGGAGCAAGCTCCCTCGCCACGGTTTTGGGACGGCTGCGGAGTACGTGACTCCGTGAACCCGTGGGAGCGAGCCTGCTCGCGAAGGGGGCTCAGGCTTTATTGGATCAATTACTGATGCTGCACCTGCACCATTGAGCTCACCTGCACCCGCGCGTGCATCTGCTCCGCTCCGCCGCCCCGGCGCATGCCGCGCACCGGACAGGCGTCGAGATAGTCCAGGCCGATCGCCAGTTTCAGGTGGCGATCGGGACGGGTCAGGCGATTGGTTACGTCGAAACTGTACCAGCCATCCCCCAGCCAGGCTTCAGCCCAGGCATGGCTCGCCAGGTGGTTTTCGTCTTCGGTGCACAGGTAGCCAGACACATACCGCGCCGGCACGCCCAGGCTACGGGCACACGCCACGAACGCATGGGCGTGGTCCTGGCAGACGCCGGCACCGCCGGCAAACGCCTCGGCCGCCGTGCTGCTGACCGCGGTAGTGCCCGGAAGGTAGGCCATGCGATCGGCAAGGCCATTCATCAAGTCGGCCAGCGCCGAACGATCACGCCGTGCCCCGCACCGGGCCACGGCGAAAGCGCTGAGGCTCTCATCGGCCTGGCTGAGACGGCTGGTGCGCAGGAACGGCAGCGGTGACTGGCTGTCAGGCTCCATCTCCACGGCCTGGTCGATCTGCACTTCACCGTAAGCGGTCAGTACCAGTGCTCCATGAGGCTCGTCCATGGTCATGACATGCAGGATGTTGCCGTAAGGATCGAGCTGGCTGCGCACCAGGCGTGGCAACTCCAGGTGCCATTGCAGAATGCGCTGGCGCGGGCTGTCCTTGGGCGTCAGGCGCAGGAACTGGATGCTGGTGCAGACTTCGTCGGCATAGCTGTAGGTCGTGTCGTGGCGAATGGACAATTTCATACCACCTCCAGGTAGGCATCGTGGACGGTCTGGCCCAGGTGGCGGATCTGGCCGATGAGTTCGGTCAGCCATTGATGCAGGCCCGACGCGAGAATCTCGTCGATGCCGGAATAACGCAGGCGCGCATTCAATTCCGCGGCCAGGCGCTGGGCCGGACGACCGTTGTTGCCAGGCAGGCTGGCGAGGATATGGTCCAGTTCTTCGATGCACGCATGCAGCGAGCGCGGCACGTCGGCCCGCAGCAGCAACATCTCCGAGACCTGCTCGGCGTTGGGCGCGTTACGGTAGATCTCGTTGAACGCCTCGAACGAAGACAGCGCCCGCAACAAGGCACTCCATTGGTAATAGCCGCGCGCCGAGTTGTCGCTGACCTCCTCCGACTCCTCGCCGAACATCTCGTAGCGCGCGTCCAGCAGGCGCAAGGTGTTGTCCGCGCGCTCGATGAAGGTTCCCAGGCGAATGAAACTGTAGGCGTCGTTGCGCATGATCGTGCCCGACGTCGCTCCGCGGAACAGGTGCGAACGCTCCTTGACCCATTCGCAGAAATGGCTGATGCCGTAGCGGCCCAGGCCGTTACTGGCGATGTTGCGCATCTCCAGCCAGGTGGCGTTGATGTTTTCCCACATGTCGGCGGTGATGCGTCCGCGCACGGCGTGGGCATTGGTGCGCGCGGCACGCAGGCAGCTATAGATACTGCCGGGGTTGGCTTCATCCAGAGCAAAGAAATGCAGCATGCGCTCGCTGTTGAGCGCGTCATAACGGGCGTTGTAATCGTCCAGCGTACCGGCTGCCAGCAGCGACATCGCCAGCTCGGCATGCCCGTCGCTGCGCCCGGCCTGGGGCATCAACGACAGCGAATAACTGACTTCGAGCATGCGCGCCAGGTTCTCGGCGCGCTCCAGGTAGCGGGACATCCAATAGAGGTCCGAAGCGGTTCTTGAAAGCATGTCTTAGTCCTCCACTACCCAAGTGTCCTTGGTGCCGCCACCCTGGGACGAGTTCACCACCAGCGAGCCTTCGCGCAGCGCCACGCGGGTCAGGCCGCCCGGTACCAGGCGGGTTTCCTTGCCGGACAGCACGAAGGGACGCAGGTCGATGTGGCGCGGGGCGATGCCGCTTTCGACAAAAGTCGGGCACGTGGACAGGCTCAAGGTCGGCTGGGCGATGTAGGCCTCCGGCCGGGCCTTGAGACGGGCACGAAAATCCTCGATTTCCGCTGCGGTGGCGGCCGGCCCCACCAGCATGCCGTAGCCGCCGGAACCCTGGGTTTCCTTGACCACCAGGTCGGGCAGGTTCGCCAGCACATGGGACAGGTCCTGGGGTTTGCGGCACTGCCAGGTGGGCACGTTCTTCAGGATCGGTTCTTCGGTGAGGTAGAAGCGGATCATCTCGTCGACATAGGGGTAGATCGACTTGTCGTCCGCCACGCCAGTGCCGACGGCGTTTGCCAGCACCACGTTGCCGGAACGATAGACCGCGACCAGCCCGGGCACGCCGAGCATCGAATCGGGATTGAACGACAGCGGATCGAGATAGGCGTCGTCAAGGCGACGGTAAATCACATCCACCTGCTGGGGGCCGGCGGTGGTGCGCATATAAACGTGGTCGTCACGCACGAACAGGTCGGCGCCCTCTACCAGCTCCACGCCCATTTCCCGGGCCAGGAACGCATGTTCGAAATAGGCACTGTTGAAACGCCCCGGGGTCAGCACCACGGCGGTAGGGTTGTCGAGTGGACTTGAGCTTTTGAGGGTATCGAGCAGCAGGTTCGGATAGTGGTCGATGGGCGCCACGCGCTGGGCGGCGAACAGCTCGGGGAACAGGCGCATCATCATCTTGCGGTCTTCGAGCATGTAGCTCACGCCGCTGGGCGTGCGCAGGTTGTCTTCCAGCACGTAGTAGCTGCCGTCGCCGTCGCGAACCAGGTCGACACCGGCAATGTGCGCGTAGATGCCACGGTGCAGGTCCAGGCCCTGCATTGCGATCTGGTAGCCCTCGTTAGCCAGCACTTGCTCGGCCGGGATGATGCCTTCCTTGAGGATGCGTTGCCCGTGGTAGATATCGGCCAGGAACATGTTCAGGGCCTGGACCCGCTGGATGCAGCCACGCTCGACCGTCTGCCATTCGCTGGCCTTGATGCTGCGGGGGATGATGTCGAAGGGGATCAGGCGCTCGGTGCCCTGCTCGTCGCCGTAGAGGGTGAACGTGATGCCCGCGCGATGAAACAGCAGGTCGGCTTCGCGGCGGCGTTGTTCCAACAGCTCCAGCGGCGTATCCGCCAGCCAGCGCGAGAAGGCTTGGTAATGCGGGCGGCAGTCACCCTGTGCGTCGTACATTTCATTGAAAAAAGCGTGGGGCATAGCCAACTCCCAGCCGTGTCGTACACGGCATTTCTTATGACTTCGTCATTTCACCAGTCTGGCCTTGCCTTGTTTGATGAGCCTGTTCCTTGGAGCACCTCTTGGTTCTTGCGTCTTTGAGCCGTAGCAAACGCTGTGCCTAAGCGCGGAGACATCCACACAATGCTGGAAAAAACGGCGCGCAACGCTGAAAAAGCGAAATTTCTTTTCTATTTGACGGCAAAAATCGGTTTGCTGGCTGAAACGTTTATTTCAATGCCCGGCGTCGATGCCACAAACGGGTCGAATCGGTGCAGTCGGGCGAGAAGTTGGCCCCGGATGCCCTGAAAAGGGGAAATTTATACCCACCGGCAAAAATGGCTGGGTTTACCCAACGATAGCTCAAGCGCCGAGATTTCGCGGGAAAGCACATCGTGGCGAGGGAGCTTGCTCCCGCTGGGGCGCGAAGCGGCCCCATCATCGGCAACCATTTCACCTGTTACACCCGGTGGACTCCTTTGCTGCGACTGCGTCGCCGAGCGGGAGCAAGCTCCCTCGCCACGGGGTCCCTGGCATCCTCAAGACCTCCTGCCCGCCCCTGAGAACACTGCGCCATAACCGCCTGCGCGCGAGGACTGCGAAATGATCGATGCCAACCTCTACAAACAAGTCATGGGTTCGTTCCCGTCCGGCGTGACGGTGATCACCACGCTGGACGATGACGGGCAAATCGCGAGCTGGGCAATCCGTTGTTGGGCAACGCTACCGCCATCATCGAATGCGAACTGTGGCGCGAATACGAGGGTGGCGACCACGCCATCATGGTCGGCGCCGTGAAGAACCTGATCGTGCCGCAACACCCAAGCCCATCCGCAAGCCTCATCCACCGATGTGGATCGCCGCGCGTGACCCTGACTCGCACAACTTCGCCGTCGCCAATGGTTGCAACGTGATGGTCACGCCTTTGATGAAAGGCGATGAAGAAGTCCTCGACCTGAAGCACAAATTCCAGGCCGCCCTGGACAACAATCCCGACGTGCCACGTCCGCAATTGATGGTGCTGCGCCACACCCATGTACACGCCGAGGACGATCCCGAGGGCTGGAAGATCGGTGCCCAGGCAATCTCGAAGTTCTATCGCACCTTCGACGCCTGGTTCGGCAACAAGCAGGTGCCGGTCAATGGCTTCCTGGCGCCAAGCCCGGAAGAAAAATTCGCCGAGCGCCCGGAGTTTCAGCTGGAGAACATCCGCAAAAACACTATGATCGGCACCCCGAAGGAAATCATCGAGCGGATCAAGTACTACCAGGAACTGGGCGTGGACGAGTTCAGTTTCTGGTGCGACAACAGCTTGCCGCATGCCGAGAAGAAAAAATCCCTGGAGTTGTTCATCCAGCAGGTGGTGCCGGCGTTTCGCTGATCCTGTGGGAGCGGGCCTGCTCGCGAAGGCGTAGTGTCAGTCAGCATGAATGTTGAATGTGCCACCGTCTTCGCGAGCAGGCTCGCTCCCACAGGGTCTGTAACACCCGCAGCCTATGTGGGAGCGAGCCTGCTCGCGAAGGCGGATTGAAGCTGAAAAAAAAAGCCCGGACATTTGATGCCCGGGCATTTTTATTCAAGCACTGCGATCAGAACGTCACGCTGGCGCTCAATCTGGCAGTACGCGGCTCGCCGACGTTGACCTGCAACTGGCTCCCGGTGGACGACGGGTAGTACTGCTTGTCGAACAGGTTGTCGACGTTCAACTGCAACGAGGTCTTTTGTCCGAACACCGGCGACTCCCAGCGCAGGAACGCGTCGGCGACGGTGTAGCTGCTGAGCCAGAAATCGTTGGCGTTGTTGGCGGCGCGTTCGCCGACATACCGCGCTCCGGCCCCGGCGTGCCAGGCGCCGAATTCGGCCGGCACGTTCAGATGGTGGCTCAGGTACAGGCTGGCGCTGTGCTTGGGGGCATCGGCCAGACGGTGACCTTCGTTTCTTGGATCATCCAGTATTTCGGTGTGGGTGTAGGCGTAGGTGCCGATCAAGTCCCACCGCTCGGCCAAACGTCCCGTGATGTCCAGCTCAAGGCCTTGGGAGCCGACCTTGCCGGCGGCTTCGGCGATGTTCTGCCCGCCGACCAGGGTGGTAGTGACGACGTTCTTTTTGACGATGTCGAACAACGCCAGATTGATATTCAGCCCCGGCAGCGGATCGTACTTGGCCCCGATTTCGTAGCTGCGGCCCTCTTCCGGCTTGAAGGTGCTGAGGTTGTCATCCACGGTATCGTTGGGCTTGAACGAACGACTGTAGTTGCCATACAGCGACAGGTCCTCGGTGGCCTTGTAGACCAGGCCCAGGAACGGCACGAAGGCATCGCCGTTGTCGTCGCGAACCGGCACGCTCGTGATCGACCCTTGCTTGCTGAACTGATCGTAGTGTTGATAACGCCCACCAAAGACCAGAATCCAGCGATCATCCAAGTGCCAGTTGTCCTTCAGGTACACCGAGCTGGACGTCAGCTGGTTACTCAGGTTGCTCTGGGCGGGGTTGATGACGCTGGGCTGCGCCAAACCTCCGTACACCGGCGCCGTGATATCGAAGCCGCCCCGCACTGGCCCGCGGTAGGTCTTGCCACGGTACTGGTCAGACACCTGATTATCGGCACCGATCAGCAGGTCATGGCGCTGGCCGAACAGCTCCTGCTTGCCGATGAAATCCCAACTGGCGTAACGGGTTTCATCATCGTAGTGAGCGCCGTTAGCGGCTCGCCGCAGAGTATTGCCGACCAGCGAGTTGGGCTGGGCAATCGCAAGACTGTAGCGGTCATTGTTCCAGCCGTAGGTCACCCGGGTTTTCCACGCTTCGCTCAACTCGTACTCGAACCGCGCAGTGGCCGTCTCGCGGATCCCGACGCTCTTGGCCCAAGGCTCGTCCAGGCGCTTGTCATAGTCGATGTCGGCCGGATGCCCATTCTTGAACACCGTGCCACGGTCAAACGGGTTGGAATATTCGTTGTACTCGTAGCTCAGGTTCAACGAAGCACGCTCACCGGTCCAGGCCAGCGATGGCGCCACCAGCGTGCTCTCATTGACGCCGTAGTTGCGCCAGTAATCCTCATGGCCGCGTTCGGCGATCAGGCGATAGGCCAACCCGGTGTCGCCCAACGGCCCGGTGGTGTCCAGGGCCATGGTGCCGCCGCCCTCGCTGTAGGCGGAGCCGCTCAGCGTGGTGCTCTGGGTGTATTCGGGCTTCTTGCTGATAACGTTGATCAGGCCACCCGGTTCCAGCGCGCCGTACAACATAGAGGCCGGGCCTTTTAGCACTTCGACTCGCTCAGTGGTGGCGCTGAAGTTGTGGCCCAGGTTCGAACGCACACCATCGCGCAGGATCGAACCGTCATCGTTGGTGCCAAAACCGCGCTTGACCAGCGAGTCCCGGGAGCCCCCCAGGGTGTTGCCCTGGCTGACGCCGCTGACGAACTTCATCGCGTCGTCCAGCGAGCGCACCTGGTAGTCCGCCAGGGTCTGCTGGGTCACCACGTTGATCGACTGCGCCTCTTCCTTGATCGGTACATCGCTCTTGCTCGCCGTGCTGGCTTGCGTCGCCGTGTAGCCTTCGTCCTGAATGATCCGACTGCCTTGCACATCCGTGGTGGGCAGTTCAAGGGCGTCCTGGGCCTTCAAGGGGCTTGCCATGAAACAGCAGGACAGCGCGGGTAAAACACATTTGACGAGGGCATTGCGGTAAGCGAGGGGGGTGGAACGATTCAAGACGCTGCACTCATGGGGGGGATGTGAATGAGAGCGAATATACTTTGAGAATCATTCCCAGTAAATCTTTTGTATCAAATTGATAGCGCTATACACCCTGTAGGAGCGAGCCTGCTCGCGATGAGGGCGGTACGTTCACCTTCGATGCAACAGGTCCACCGATATCGCGAGCAAGCTCGCTCCCACAGTTTTTTGCAGTGAGTCAGGTCAAATGGTGGAAAGTGATATCAAATCGCCCTGCTACCCTAAAGCTTTGGCGTCAGCGGTCGAATGTATTCCATTCAGTGATTTTTTTGCCCAGGAGCAGCGGCATGCAGACGTTAAAGGCCTTGTACGAGTCTATCGAGATGCAATTCTTCGATACCCTCACCAAAAAGCTTTCAAGCCTTTTCCTGCTGGTCGTCGTCAGTGGCCTGCTGTACTGGGTCGCCGTCAGTGCCCGGGCCGATATTCTCGTGCAGTTGCGCACGGCCCAACTGGACGCCGCGCTGCTGGGCCAGATCGAAGATCGTCTCGACAGCCTCACCCATGCCCTGCTCTTCGGCGCGCTCCTGACGTTCGGCATGATCAGCTTCATGGTCTGGTATTTCCGCCACCTCATCGTGCGCCCCGTCACTGTGATGACCAAGGCGCTGGAAGAGATCGCCAACGGCGAGGGCGACTTGTCCAAGGACTTGCCGCTGGTCACCCATGACGAGATCCGCACGCTGGCCGCCACCTGCAACCGCTTCCTGGCCAAGCAGCGCGAGATCATCAGCAACGTCCAGGCCTTGACGGTGCACATTGCCGTGGAGTCGGCCCGTTCATTGAAGAACATCAGCGACTCCAGCGACAGCGCGACCCACCAGGCGCGCTTCGCCAAGGAAGTGATGGACCAGAGCAACACCGCCGTGGGCCGTATCGAAGAAGTCTCGCGCCAGACCCAGGGCATCTCCAGCACCACCGCGCAGAACCTGAACATGGCCCGCGATTCCTACGCCGAGTTGCTGGAAGTGACCGGCAACATCAGCGAGATCTCCAGCAGCCTGGGTGAGTTCGCCACGCTGGTGGACGCGCTGAACCAGCGTTCGTCGAGCATCAAATCCATCGTCGGGCTGATCCAGCAGATTTCCGCCCAGACCAACCTGCTGGCGCTCAACGCCGCCATCGAAGCGGCGCGCGCCGGGGAAAGTGGCCGTGGCTTCGCCGTGGTCGCCGATGAAGTGCGCACCCTGGCGCAAAACGTCAGCCGGGCTACCGACGATATTTCGCGCAACATCGACGCGATGCTCCAGGAGGTCAGCTCCACCCACGAGCAGACCACCCAGATCAGCCACAGCGCCCGGGAAACCCAGAAGGTAGTGGAACGCGCCTCTGGCCATTTCGAGAGCATGATCGTCGACTTCGAGTCCACCAACGGCAAACTGGCGGATATCGCCGACCACATCCAGCAGTTCGCCGACTCCAACACCGGTATCAACGAACGCGTCACCCAGATCCATGCCGACAGCCAGTCGATCGACCAGCGCATGCAGCAGTCGGCGACCGCCACCCGCGATCTTTCCGGTGTTGCCGAGAAGGTTCAGACGCTGCTGGGCCGCTTCGTGCTCGGCCACGGCAAGCTGGACGCCGCCATCACCCGCGCCAGCGAATGCCGCGACACGCTCCAGGTTCAGCTGCAGGCGCTGCAGGAAGAAGGCGTCAACCTGTTCGACCAGAATTACCAGTTGATCCCGGGCACCGATCCCAAGCAATACATGACCAGCTACACCGAACGCTTCGCCCGGGTCTGCCAGGAAGAATGCGACAAGCTGACCCGCAGCACGCCGGGCGGCAAGGTCTCGTTCATCGTCGATACGAAGGGCTATTGCCCGGTCAACAACAGCTGGGTGTCCAAGCAACCCACCGGCGACCGCGCGGTCGACCTGCCGGTGTGCCGCAACAAGCGGATCTTCAACGACCCGATCGGCCTGCGCGCGGCGGGCAACGTCCAGCGCTTCCTGCTCCAGACCTACCTGCGCGACACCGGGGAAATCATGACCGAAATCGACGTACCGTTCTTCTTTGGCGGCCGTCACTGGGGCAACCTGCGGGTGGGGTTTGATGCGGCGGTGTTGCTGGCTGACTGATCAAAGGATCAAGCCAGACAACTGTGGCGAGGGAGCGTGCTCCCGCTCGGCTGCGCAGCAGTCGCAAGACGGGTGATGCGGTCAGCCTGAAGAACCGCCGGGGCCTGCTGCGCACGCCAGCGGGAGCAAGCTCCCTCGCCACATTGGCCTTTCTGCGCACATACAATCCTGAATTCACCCCAAACAACTGTGGGAGCGAGCTTGCTCGCGAAGGCGTCAGGTCAGTCGACATCATCTTTGACTGACACTCCGCTTTCGCGAGCAGGCTCGCTCCCACAGGGGCATCTGTAACACACGCAAATCCTGAGTCCAACCGAAAACAACTGTGGGAGCGAGCCTGCTCGCGAAGGCGTCAGGTCAGTCGACTCATCCTTGACTGACACACCGCTATCGCGAGCAGGCTCGCTCCCACAGGGGCATCTGTGGCACACGCAAATCCTGAGTCCAACCGAAAACAACTGTGGGAGCGAGCCTGCTCGCGAAGGCGTCCAGTCAGTCGACATCATCCTTGACTGACACTCCGCTTTCGCGAGCAGGCTCGCTCCCACAGGGGATTACTTCAGTTCAACAGCATTTGGGGCCACCCTTGCCACCGTAGCGGGCTTCCTGGCGTTCTCGGAAGAACGCCTCGTAGTCCATCAGCGGCTTGTCGGGGTGCTTGGTTTGCATGTGCTCGACGTAGTTGTCGTAGTCGGGCATGCCGACCATCAGGCGGGCGGCCTGACCGAGGTATTTACCGAGGCGACTCAAGTCATTGAACATCGTTGCAATCCCCTATCAAGCGTCCGGCAGGGCCTGGAATGGTGCTTCTTTGTCCGTGCGTTCTTTCGTGCCCCAGGCGGCGATGCCAACCTTGAGCGCATAGAACAGGATGCTGAAGACCACGAACAGGAACAACACCGTCAGCGTTGCGTTGGTGTAGGCGTTGAACACCACGTGCTGCATCTGCTCGATGCTCTTGGCCGGGGCCAGGATCTGGCCGGCGGCCAGGGCATCGTTGTACTTGCGCGCCAAGGCCAGGAAGCCGATCGCCGGGTTGGCGTCGAACAGCTTGATCAGGCCCGCGGTGGTGGTGCAGATCAGCAGCCAGCTGGCCGGCAGCAGCGTGACCCAGACGTAGCGCTGGCGCTTCATCTTGATCAGCACCACGGTGGCGAGCATCAGCGCGATACCGGCCAGCATCTGGTTGGAGATGCCGAACAGCGGCCACAAG
This sequence comes from Pseudomonas sp. R1-15, assembly GCF_051132085.1. Taxonomy (NCBI): domain Bacteria; kingdom Pseudomonadati; phylum Pseudomonadota; class Gammaproteobacteria; order Pseudomonadales; family Pseudomonadaceae; genus Pseudomonas; species Pseudomonas sp. R1-15. Next base: position 3,508,594 of record NZ_CP071660.1, read on the forward strand.
GTGTTGATGCCGCCCAGCGGATCGATCACGCCCTGGTACAGCAGGTAGCCCCACAGCGCGACGCAGCCGGCGGTGGCGATCAGGTTGGCGGTCCACGATTCGGTGCGCTTGAGGGCCGGCACGAACGAGCCGAGCAGGTCCTGCAGCATGAACCGCCCGGCACGGGTGCCGGCGTCTACCGCGGTGAGGATGAACAGCGCTTCGAACAGGATCGCGAAGTGGTACCAGAACGCCATGGTGTTCTCACCCGGCAGCACCGAGTGAAGGATCTGCGCGATACCCACCGCCAGAGTCGGCGCACCGCCGGCACGGGCCAGGATGGTGGTTTCGCCGATGTCCTTGGCCACCGCTTGCAGCGCGTCGGGGGTGATTGCAAAACCCCAGCTGCTGACAGTCTGGGCCACAGCCACCACGTCGGTGCCGACGATCGCCGCCGGGCTGTTCATGGCGAAGTACACGCCCGGCTCGATCACCGAGGCCGCGACCATCGCCATGATCGCCACGAACGACTCCATCAGCATGCCGCCGTAACCGATGTAGCGGGCGTTGGTTTCGTTATCCAGCAGCTTGGGCGTGGTGCCCGAGGAGATCAGCGCGTGGAAACCCGAGACCGCGCCGCAGGCGATGGTGATGAACAGGAACGGAAACAGACCGCCCTTCCACACCGGCCCGGTGCCGTCGGTGAACTGGGTCAGCGCCGGCATTTTCAGCTCGGGCATGGTCACCAGGATGCCGATCGCCAGGGCGATGATGGTGCCGATCTTGAGGAATGTGGACAGGTAGTCCCGTGGCGCCAGGATCAGCCACACCGGCAGCACCGCGGCGACAAAACCGTAGCCGATCAGCATCCAGGTGATCTGGATCCCGGTGAAGGTGAAGGCCTTGGCCCAGACCGGGTCGGCGGCAATCTGCCCGCCCAGCCAGATCGAACCGAGCAGCAACAGCACGCCGATGAGCGAGATTTCACCGATGCGGCCCGGGCGGATGTAGCGCATGTAGATGCCCATGAACATCGCGATCGGGATGGTCGCCATCACCGTGAAGATGCCCCACGGGCTCTCGGCCAGGGCCTTGACCACGATCAGCGCCAGCACCGCGAGGATGATGATCATGATCAGGAAGCAGCCGAACAGCGCGATGGTGCCGGGGATGCGGCCCATTTCCTCGCGCACCATGTCGCCCAGCGAGCGACCGTTGCGGCGAGTCGACAGGAACAGGACCATGAAGTCCTGCACCGCACCGGCCAGCACCACGCCGGCGATCAGCCAGAGCGTGCCGGGCAGATAGCCCATCTGCGCCGCCAGCACCGGCCCGACCAGCGGCCCCGCGCCGGCAATGGCCGCGAAGTGGTGGCCGAAGAGGATGTGTTTGTTGGTCGGGACGTAGTCCAGGCCATCGTTGTTGAGCACGGCGGGCGTGGCCCGGCGCGCATCGAGTTGCATCACGTTGTTGGCGATGAAGAGGCTGTAGTAGCGGTAGGCGACCAGGTAGATGGCCACGGCTGCGACGACGATCCAGAGGGCGTTGATCGGCTCTCCGCGGCGCAGGGCCACGACGCTCAGCGCACACGCTCCCAGAACAGCCACGGCAAACCAGGCGAGGTGTTTAACCAGACGGGTTGTCATTGCATGTCTCCTGCCGATATCCAGTGGATTGCGGCGATTGTTTTTATAGTGTGGCCCCGGCAATTCGGAGCTGGCCCAATATCCCTGCTGGCCGTCAATAAATAAATCCGTAGTACTACGTAGATGCCCCTTCCTCCCTGTGTCCCCCTGTGGGAGCGAGCCTGCTCGCGAAGGCGGTGTGTCGGGTAACGATAATCCTGACTGACCCGACGCCTTCGCGAGCAGGCTCGCTCCCACAGGTTTTATGTTTCGCCCATGGGTTTGGCATATGATGCCGCCATTCGCCTCCCCGCCGGATCCGGACAGGAGTACAGATGCTGCTCAAACACAAGATCGTCGCTCTCGGGATCCTGCCGCTGGTCCTGGCGATTGCCGTTATTGGTGCCTTGGTCATCTCGCTCAATCGCCAGTTGGGTGACCAACAGGCGCAGCTGATCGAAGACAGTATCCTGGCCAGTAAACGCGCCGAGCTGAAGAACTACGTAGAGATGGCGCAGAGCCTGATCGCCCCGTTGTACAACGACGGCCAGGGAGATGCGCGGGCGCAGCAGCAAGTGCTGGAAGAACTGCGCAAGCTCAGCTTTGGCATCAACGGTTATTTTTTCGTCTACGACCGCCAGGGGCGCAGCCTGATGCATGCCCGCCAGTCGGAGCTGGTGGGGCAATATCTCTGGGACATGAAGGATCCCCAGGGCCTGCCCGTCATCCAGGCGTTGCTCAAGAGCGCCGAATCAGGCGAAGGCTTTCAGCGCTACGCCTGGAACAAGCCCTCCTCCGGCCAGGTAACCGACAAGCTCGCCTACGTCGTGATGCTCGATCGTTGGGGCTGGATGCTGGGCACCGGGATCTACCTGGAAGACGTCGAACGAGCCACCCAGCAGGCTCGCGCCGAAGTGGCCCAGGGCATCCACACCACCATGCAAGCGATCGCCGCCATCGCGTTGGTAGCGGTGCTGCTGGTGTTTGCCGGCGGCATCACCCTCAATGTCAGCGAGCATCGCCTGGCTGACAAGAAACTGCAGCGCTTGAACCAGCGTATCGTCAGCTTGCAGGAGGAAGAGCGCTCACGGGTGTCTCGCGAGCTCCACGACGGCATCAGCCAGCTGTTGGTTTCGATCAAGTTCCAGTTCGAACTGGCCAGCCATGTCATCGAGAACGGCCAGGAAAATGGCCTCGGCATCCTCAAGAATGCCACCGATCGACTGGGCGAAGCGATCGGTGAAATCCGAAGTATTTCCCATGATTTGCGTTCCTCGTTGCTCGATACCCTGGGCCTGCCCGCCGCCATCGGCCAGCTCGCGGCCGAATTCGAACAGCGCAGTGGCCTGGAAGTGTCCTACCGAAGCAACGAGTTCGACTGTCGCCTGGAAAACGGCGCCCCGGTCTCGCTGTTCCGGATTGCCCAGGAGGCGCTGACCAACATCGAGCGACACGCCGGGGCGAAACGAGTCGCCATCACCCTGTTCGGTTCGGGCCAATCCCTGCGCCTGACCGTGGTGGATGACGGGATGGGCTTCAACGTCCCGCAGGTCGAGCGTGGTCACACCGGCATCGGCCTGCGTAATATCCGCGAACGGGTCGAGCATTTTGGCGGGCGGCTGGAAATGACCTCGGTTCCGGGACGAAGCGAACTGGATATCCTGTTGCCCATGACCCTGTCGGCCACGGAAAGTTGATGCGCGTTCATTTCCACAAGAGCACCTGCCCATGACCATGCCCCCCGCCATACGCGTCGCCCTGGTCGACGATCATTCGCTGGTTCGTGACGGTATTCGCGCGCTGCTGTCCGTCATGCCCCGCCTGGACGTGGTCGGCGAAGCGGAGAACGGCGCGCAAGCGATCGACATGGTCGGGCGCTGCCAGCCGGACCTGCTGCTGATGGACATCGGCCTGAAGGACATGAACGGCCTAGAGCTGACCCGGCTGCTGGGCAAGCAATACCCCGGCTTGAAGATCCTCATCCTGAGCATGTACGACAATCATGAGTACATCAGTGAATCCGTGCGCGCCGGTGCCAGCGGTTACGTCCTGAAGAATTCCCCTTCCAAGGAGATCATTGCCGCCATCGAAGCCATCATCGGCGGCGGCACCTTCTACAGCGCCGAGATCGCCCAGCGCCTCGCCACCGACCCGAACACCGACAGCGAACTGACGCCGCGCGAGAGCCAGGTCCTGGCGAAAATGGTCGAGGGGCTGAACAACAAGGAAATGGCCCGCGAATTGGACATCAGCGTACGCACCGTCGAAACCCACCGCCTGAGCATCCGCCGCAAACTCAATATCGACAAGCCCGCGGCGCTGGTGAAATACGCGATCGATCACGGACTTGTTTCCCGCTAGCGAGGGAGCTTGCCTGGCTGCCTTCCGAGCAACACCAAAGCCACTACAAATGACAGCGCCACGGCAATGGCGCCGCCCAGGTAAACCGCACCAATGCCCCAGCCACTGGCCAACAGGCCGGCCAGCGGGCTGGTGATGCCCAGGGCAATATCGAGAAAGGCGACATAGGCGCCCATGGCGAGACCGCGAGCCTGTGGTGGTGCGCGCCGTACCGCTTCCACGCCAAAGCCGGGAAACGCCAGGGAATAACCGAAACCGGTGAGTGCCGCCCCCAGGTAGGCGCTGGTCGCGCTGTCGGCGCTCCAGATCAGCAGCAGCCCAACGCTTTCGATCAATACACAAACCAGTGCCACACGGGCGCCGCCGATCTTATCGGGAAGGTGCCCGAACAGCAGGCGCGCACCGATGAACGCCACGCCGAACGCGGTGAACGCCAACGAAGCGTTGCCCCACTCCCGGGCCGCGAACAACAGGGCGATAAACGCCGTGAGGACACCAAAACCGACACTGCAGAACGCCAACCCCAGGCCGGGAACCCAGACGGCGCCGAGCATCTTGTAGAACGGTGTACGCCGGGTCGCCGTAGGGGCGACGGCGCGCACGCCGGCGACAATCGCCAAGGCCAGCAGCGGCACGAACATCGAGGCCAGGACGATACCCACGAAGCCCCAACCGGCATTCAACGCAACACCGAGCGGCGCACCCAGTGCGTAGGCGCCGTACATGGCGATGCCGTTCCAGGCCATGACCTTGCCGGCATGCTGCGGCCCCACCAGGCCGATGCCCCAGCCCATCGCTCCGGTGACGATGAGGCTTTCCCCGATCGCCAGCAGCACGCGGCCGCCCGACAAAAGCCAGACCGACGTAACCGGCGCGGTAACGAACGCCAGGGAAAGCAGATAGACCAGCCCGGAAACGGCGGCCGTCACCAGCCCGGCCATGACCGCGCGCTTGCCGCCACGCAGGTCGGCAAAATTGCCGGCCCAGGCCCGTGACAGCAGCGCCGCGGCGAACTGTGCCCCGACCACCAGGCCAACCACCAGCGTGCCCATGCCCAGCGTGTCATGCAGGTGCAGCGGCAAGACCGGCAATTGCATGCCGATGGTGAGGAAACCGACGAACACGGTCAGTGTGAGCGGCAACAGCTTGAGCGCCGGATTGGCCTCGACGGTTGCCCCGAGCGCCGATGCGGCGCCGTGATGAAGATTTTCTTGAGTCATGACCCTACCCATGGAAAGGAAGCGAAGTGAAGTTGAACGGCGTCTGTGCAGCCGACTAGAATGCGATCAATTAGTCGCATTCAAGATACGAATAATCCGTCGCATTGCCTATTCGCATTCCTTTCGAGGTGCATGACCTTCATGTCCGAACGCCCAAGCCCGCAGATTTCCTCGCGCAAACAGCCGAAACAGGCCCGCTCCACCGAACTCGTGGCGGCCGTCCTGGAGGCGGCTGTTCAGGTTCTGGCAAGCCACGGCGCCCCGCGTTTCACCGTGGCTCGTGTGGCGGAGCGCGCGGGTGTCAGCGTCGGGTCGGTGTATCAATACTTCCCGAACAAGGCGGCGATCCTGTTCCGGTTGCAGAGTGACGAGTGGCAACAAACCACCGCCATGCTGCGGGACATCCTCGAGGACCAGGGCAAGCCGCCTCTGCAGCGATTGAGGGATCTGGTGCAGGCGTTCATCCAGTCCGAATGCGACGAGGCGCAGATACGCATCGCCCTCAATGACGCCGCCCCGCTCTACCGCGATGCCCCCGAACATCAGACGGCGCGAATCTCGGTGCAGCAATCGGTGGACGCTTTCATGCAACAAGTGCTGCCGGAAGCCAGCGCGCAGACCCGCGCCCTGGCCGGTGACCTGATCATCACCACGCTCGGTTCCGTGGGTAAGCAATTTTCGGCAACGCCACGCTCCGGCGAGGAAATCCGAGCCTATGCCGATGCCATGGCCGATATGTTCTGTGCCTATCTGGAGAGTCTGCGGCAGAAAGCCGTCGAGATCGCGCCAGGCTGACTGCTCGTCCCGACGATCCGGTGACAGCCCGCCGACACTTTTACTACACTCGCCCGTCTTGTCCCTCCCTTTGCGAGACGTCCGATCCATGAAAACCATAACAAGCACGATGACGTTCTGTGGCCTGCTGGCGTTCTGCAGCAGCGCCCTGGCCGAGCCAACCCCTTCGCATCTGGACAAGGTCCTGCAACAAGGTGAACTGCGGGTGTGCACGACGGGCGACTACAAGCCCTATACCTACAAGGCCGCATCGGGTGAATACGAGGGCATCGACATCGACATGGCCCGTTCCCTCGCCACCAGCCTCGGCGTCAAAGTGCAATGGGTCCAGACCACCTGGAAAACCCTGATGCCAGACATGTTGGCCGGCAAATGTGACATCGGGATGGGCGGGATTTCGGTGACCCTGGAACGGCAGAAAAAAGCCTATTTCAGCAGCACCCTGGACGTTGACGGCAAGATCCCCCTGGTGCGTTGCGAAGACCAGTCGCGCTACCAGACCATCGAGCAGATGAACCAGCCTTCGGTACGTCTTGTAGAGCCTGCCGGCGGTACCAACGAAGCCTTCGTGCGGGCATTCCTGCCCAAGGGCCAGTTGGCGTTCCATGACAACGTGACCATCTTCCAGGAACTCCTGGAAAAACGCGCCGACGTAATGATCACCGATGCCTCCGAAGCGCTCTACCAGCAGAAACTCAAACCGGGCCTGTGCGCCGTCAACCCGACCCAGTACCTGCAATACGGCGAGAAGGCCTACCTGCTGCCGCGCGATGACCACACCTGGAAAATGTACGTCGACCAGTGGCTGCACCTGAGCAAGGCCAATGGCAGCTACCAGAAAGTGATCGGACAGTGGCTGGCCGTCCCCGGCGCCCAGTGATGTATCTGCAAATATAAAACCTGTGGGAGCGAGCCTGCTCGCGAAGGCGCCAGACCAGTCGACATTTCCATCAACTGACACACCGCTTTCGCGAGCAGGCTCGCTCCCACAAGGGCATCTGTGGCGCATGCAGATCCTGAGTCCAACCCAAAACAAACTGTGGGAGCGAGCCTGCTCGCGAAGGCGTCCGCTCAGTCGACATTTCATCAACTGACACACCGCTATCGCGAGCAAGCTCGCTCCCACAAGAGCATCTTTGGCGCGCGCAGATCCTGAGTCCAACCCAAAACAAACTGTGGGAGCGAGCCTGCTCGCGAAGGCGCCAGACCAGTCGACATTTCCATCAACTGACACACCGCTTTCGCGAGCAGGCTCGCTCCCACAAGAACATCTGTGGCGCATGCAGATCCTGAGTCCAACCCAAAACAGACTGTGGGAGCGAGCCTGCTCGCGAAGGCGTCAGATCAGTCGACATTTTCCATTGACTGACACACCGCTTTCGCGAGCAAGCTCGCTCCCACAAGAGCATCTTTGGCGCACGCAGATCCTGAGTCCAACCCAAAACAAATTGTGGGAGCGAGCCTGCTCGCGAAGGCGCCAGATCAGTCGACATCTTCATTGACTGACACACCGCTTTCGCGAGCAGGCTCGCTCCCACAAGAACATCTGTGGCGCATGCAGATCCTGAGTCCAACCCAAAACAGACTGTGGGAGCGAGCCTGCTCGCGAAGGCGTCAGACCAGTCGACATCTTCATCGACTGACACACCGCTTTCGCGAGCAGGCTCGCTCCCACAAGAACATCTGTGGCGCATGCAGATCCTGAGTCCAACCCAAAACAGACTGTGGGAGCGAGCTTGCTCGCGATGGCGTCAGATCTGCCACATTGACGTTGCTGATACACCGCTATCGCGAGCAAGCTCGCTCCCACAGTTTGGGGTCAGTCCAGTTCAGGGTCTCTAAAGGGGTCTCACTGCCCCGCCCGCACCTTGGCAATTTCGGCGTACATCATCTTTACCAGCTCACCGTCCAGGGATTTGGCGAATTTATCGATCACCGGCTGCACGCGTTCGCGGAAACGATCTTTCTCGGCCGGGGTGATTTCGTTGACGGTCATGGCGCCCGCCAGCGTCGCCTTGGCCTTGTCCATGCTCGCCGCGGTGACTTCGCGCTGGAACTTCTGCGCCTCGCTCGCGGCCTCGCGGATCAGCGCCTTTTCATCGTCGTTGAGGCGGTTCCAGGTTTTCTGGCTGATGATCAACGACTGCGGATTGAAGATGTGGCCCGTCACCGAAAGGTACTTCTGCACCTCGTAGAATTTGTTGCCTTCGATCACCGTGAACGGGTTTTCCTGACCATCAATGGTGTGTTGCTCCAGGCCGGTATAGACCTCCGGGAAAGCCATCGGCACCGGGTTGGCGCCCAGGGCACTGAAGGTTTCCAGATAGATCGGCGACTGGATGACGCGCACCTTCAAGCCCTGCATGTCTTCAAGTTTCGCCACCGGATGCTTGCTGTTGGTCAGGTGACGGAACCCCAGGTCCCAGTAACCCAGGCCGACCAGGCCCTTGCTGTCCAACTGCGCCGCGAGTTTCTGGCCGACCGGCCCGTCGATGACCGCGTGGGCTTCCTCGGCGTTGTTGAACAGGAACGGGAAATCGAGCATGGCGAAATCCGCGGCCTGGGCAGCGAGGATGCCGGAGTTCAGCACCGTGATATCCAGCGTGCCGCCTTGCAGGGCCGAGACGGTCTGCACGTCGCCGCCCAGGGTTCCGCCAGGGAACAGACGAACCTTGAGCTTGCCGCCGCTCTTTTCACTGAGCAGGTCGGCAAACTTTTGCGCGCCCTGCCCTTGCGGATGTTCCTTGACGTTCTGGAAGGCAAAACGCAGGGTACGCTCGCGGATCTCAGCGGCGTGGCCGGCCACGCTGCCGAGCAGCAAGCCTGTTGCGCAGGCCCCGGCCAGCAAGGTTTTTATCAGTTTTTGCATGTCAGTCTCCGATCTTTATTGTTGTTGGTTTCGAGCTGCTACGGATTGCACCGGCATCAACCGGTGAAGAACTTCAACGGTCCCAGGACGAGCTGAGGGAACAGCACCAGCAGGAACAGCACCGCAAATTGCGCAAGCATGAACGGCCACACGCCACGCACGATTTCCTCGAATTCCAGCTTCGCCACGCCACAGACCACGTTGAGCACCGTGCCCACCGGCGGCGTGATCAGGCCAATCGCGGTGTTGATCAGAAACAGCACGCCGAAGTACACCGGGTCGATGCCCGCCTGGATCACCGCGGGCATCAGCACCGGCGTGAGGATGAGGATGGTCGGGGTCATGTCCATCACCGTGCCGACCAGGATGATCAGCGCCATCATCACCAGCAGCAGGAGGGTCTGGTTGTCCATGAACGGCGCCAGCAGGTCGGCCAACTGGCCCGGCAGGTCGGCGATGGTCACCAGCCAAGACGAGACCATCGCGGCCGCCACCAGCAACATCACCACCGAGGTGGTCCTGGCCGATGACAGGATCACTTCGTACAGCTGGCTGATCTTCATTTCCCGGTAGATCACCAACGACACGAACAGCGAATAGACCGCCGCGACCACCGCCGCTTCCGTGGGGGTGAAGATGCCGAACTTGAGGCCGAGGATGATGATCAGCGGCAGGCCCATCGCCCAACTGCCGTCCAGCAATGTGCGCAGTACCTCGGCACGGGAGCGCTTGGGCGCCGTCTCGACATTCTCGCGGCGGGAGATGAACCACCAGGCGATGGCGAGCCCGGCACCGAGCATGAGCCCGGGCACAATTCCGGCCAGGAACAGCTTGGAGATCGATACCCCGGAGGCCACGCCAAAAACGATGAAACCTATGCTCGGCGGAATGACCGGCGCGATGGTGCTGCCAGCGGCAATCAGCCCGGCCGAACGCCCTCGGTTGTGCCCGGCCAGCACCATCATCGGCACCAGCAGCGCTGCCAGTGCCGCCGCATCAGCCACCGCCGAACCGGAAAGCGAGGCCAACAGGCAGGAGGCGATGATCGCGACATAACCCAGGCCTCCGCGCTTGTGCCCCACCAGCGCCATGGCGATGTTGACGATGCGCTTGGACAGGCCGCCGACATTCATGACCTCACCGGCGAGCATGAAGAACGGCACGGCCATCAACGGAAAGCTATCAGCGCCATTGAGCAGGTTCTGCGCGATGATCTGGGCATCGAACAGGTCCAGGTAGAACATCAGCGCGACGCTGACCACCAGCAAGGCAAAGGCAATCGGCATACCCAGCGCCATGCTGCCCATCAGCGACCCGAGGAAAATGGCCAAGGTCATGGGCGGCTACCTTTGAGGGGGTCGTGGTTGATTGCCGGGGCATCGCTGGCCTCGACCATCACCAGCTCGTCATCCGCCAGTTTGCCGAACAGCGCCAGGTACAGTTCATACAGCAGAATGGCGGTGGCGCTGACGCCGAACACCAGGCCGGCGGCGTAGAACAACGCCATCGACAGACCCGAAGCCGGCGCAACCACGTCCAGGTTGATCACCGCCTGTTGCCAGCTGCCGCTGACGATCAAGCCGCAGATATACAGCATCAGCAGATGGCTGATGGCCAGGCAGGCACGCTTGCCGGCGGGCGGCAAGCGCTTGACCAGGCTGTTCATGCCCAGATGGGCGCGGTCCTTGAGCGCCACCAGGGCGCCGAGGAAAATCATCCAGACGAAGAACCAGCGCGACAGTTCTTCCGAAACGCTGATGCCGGAGTTGAACGCATAGCGCAGCACGACGTTGCCAAACACCAGCACGATCATCGCGACCATGCACAGGACAATCAGCAGCTTCAGCAGCTTGAAATACAAATCGACGACTTTTGTCATCTTGAAGACCTCACAGGTTGACCGAGCGCCGACATGCATCCGGCGCGACAGAGCGCAAACGCGTGCGCTATCGGATCGAAACTGAAACGTCCCGGCAGATACCGGAGCTGGAGGCGTGGGACGGGGCGAAAGCCATTGGACGGGAGCGCATGAGGACCTCTGTTTTTTATTATGGCCTTGCCTGGGCTTGGCGAGGCTGAGTGCCAGCTAAAATGTACTACCCAGTTAATCCGGTCAATAACCTTGCGGGGCCTGAGCACGGATCAAGACGGAACTAGCGTGCGATTATCGGTCACTGGTCAGTGGATTACGGGGTCTAACCCGCTGGTCACGGGGGGATTTGTATCGCTGTGTATATGGGCAGCGAATTGATACGAATTCGGCGATTTCACGCCTTCCCGGCACACATCGCCGATACACCTGCGCGTTTAACTGCACACACCGGACAGCAGCACACAGGCGCTGCCACGGCCCACTCAATAACGCGCAAGGAGAATCACCATGTTCAATTTCTCGAAACTTTCATCCCTCGCAATTGCCCTGACGCTGGTTGGCGGTGTCGGCTTGTCGACGGCGGCCTCGGCCAAGAACTCCCCTTCCCATGGCCAGGCTGCGCAGCAGCTGGCTGAGGGTGGCTCTGATCGTCTGATTCAGAATCGCGTGGCTGAAGGCGGGGCTGATCGGTTGCAGGAGCTGCGTGAACGCAGCACCGCATGAAAGCGCTGTTGTGGCGAGGGAGCTTGCTCCCGCTCGGCTGCGCAGCAGTCGTCAACCTGCCAGCCGGTTTTTCATGGAGAACCGGGTTGAATGGTTTTGGGGCTGCTGCGCAGCCCAGCGGGAGCAAGCTCCCTCGCCACAAAAGCTCCAAGCTCCAAGCTCCAAGCTCCAGGGTTCAAGCTTCAGGGTTCAGGGCTTGATGTTTTTCAATTCATTGAGCAAACCCAGCAGCTGCTGCATTTTTTCTTCGCCGAACTGTTCCTCGATCCGCCGGTAGTTGCTTTCCATGCCTTCGCTCATGGACACGAAACACTGCTGGCCGCGCTCGGTCAGGCCAACGAAAACCCGACGCTGGTCCTGGCTGGATTTCTGCCGCCGCACCAGCCCGTCGCGCTCCAGGCGAGTGAGCACGCCGGTCATGCTGGGCTTGAGAATGCAGGCCTGATGGGCGAGCTGGTGGCTCTCCAACTCACCCTGCTGGTGCAGAATGCGGATCACTCGCCACTGCTGCTCCGTAAGATCATGCTGATTCAGCGCCGGACGAAAAAACGCCATCGCCGCTTCGCGGGCTTGCAGCAGAGTCAGCGTCAGTGAGGGTCTCGGGTTGGCCATGTTCTAACTGTATGGATGGGCGAGTCGGCAGCTTAGTGTCGCCGGCAGGCTGCTGCAAGCGCCTCGCTTTTGTGGCGAGGGAGCTTGCTCCCGCTGGGCCGCGAAGCGACCCCAAAACCATTCAACCCCGCTGTCCAGGACGAAATGCATTGGCAGGCTTTACGACTGCTGCGCAGCCGAGCGGGAGCAAGCTCCCTCGCCACGGGTTAGTCGACCTATTTGAACAACATGCCCGACTGCCGTTGCCGATACTCCCCCGGTGTCAGCCTGGCGTAACGCTGGAAAAACCGGCTGAAATACGCGGGGTCCTTGAAGCCGAGTTGGTAGCAGATTTCATTGGCCGAGCTGCCGGTGAACAACAGCAGCCGCTTGGCCTCCTGCATCAGGCGCTCCATGATCAAGCGCTTGGAAGGCAGGTCGGCGATTCGTCGACACACGTCGTTGAGGCGCGCCTCGGTCACGCCAATGTCCGCGGCATAACGCGACAGGGGCCAGTGCTGGAAATAATGCGCTTCGATCAACTCATTAAAACGGTGGAAGATCTTCAGGTCTTCATGCCGCGCCGGCCTGGCTTCCAGGGAGTTGGAGCACAGCCGCAGCAGGCTGATCATGATCAGCCGCGTCAAGCCGTCCAGCGCCGCGCTGCGCCCCGGCCGCCCGGCCGTCACCTCTTCGCTCAATTCCTCGAACAGGCAGTCCAGCCGCCGCACCTCCCCCGTCTGCTCTGGCCCCAACTGCGCCAGCGCGACGCAGGACGCCGGCATCTGCACGCCCGCCGGCGCCAGGCTCGGATCGGCATCGATCAATTGCCACACCAGTTGCTGACGCACCGTCAATACGTGTCCGTCGCTGTCGGCTTCGGTAACAAAAGCGTGGGGAACGGTCGGCGGCGTGAGAAAAAACATCGGCCCTGATTCGACGTACTGCCGATCATCCAGATACACCCGCACGGTGCCGCTCTTGACGTAGTGAACCTGGAAGAACCGGTCATGCCGATGGACCGGCATGTTGCGCCCAAAAAAGCCGGCCAGGTTGGCGAGCCGGTCGTAATGCACTTCGGCATCGCTGTAGCGCTGGTCGTACACCTGGCCAATGTTGATGTTCGGGATCGGCTGCCGGTCGGTCATCACTCATTACTCGTTTTTATTCTGATTCAGGCCACTGCCTGCGCTCATGCTGCGCCGAAATCGGCAGGGCAACCAGTGCCGGAAGATTCTGCCACGCTTGACGATAGTTAACATCTTAATTATAACTGTTAACACATTAACAATATTCGCAGAGCACTGGTCTCTGCCATCCCAGGAGACAAGCATGAGCCGTGCCCTGCATGACGTCGCGACCGGCACCCTGTTCGGGGTCGCGCTGAACTACCAGGGGCTGCTGAAGCAGCGCCTCGCCGAGTTCGAGCAAGCGCCTTACCAGAAGCCGCCGCTCAAGCCCGTGCTGTTCATCAAGACGCCGAACACCCGCAACCAGCACGAGGCCGAGGTGATTCATCCAGGCCAGGGCGAGCGCCTGCAACCCGGGCCGGCCTTGGGTGTGGTGATGGGCAAGTCCGCCAGTCGCGTCAGCGCCGACGAGGCGCTGGACTATGTGGCCGGCTACACCGTGGTCAATGAATTCAGCCTGCCGGAGGACAGCTACTACCGCCCCGCCGTCAAGGCCAAGTGCCGGGATGGCTTTTGCACCGTCGGTCCCGACCTGGTGCCCAGCGCCAACGTGGCCGACCCCCACAGCCTGGCGGTCACGCTGTACGTCAACGGCGAGGTTCGCCAGCAGAACAACACGGCCAATTTCGTTCGCGACATCCCCCGCTTGATCGCCGAGATCAGCGAGTTCATGACCCTGCATGCCGGCGATGTCTTGATCACCGGCACGCCCGAGGGCCGGGTCGATGTACTGCCCGGCGATCGCGTCGAAGTGGACATCAGCGGCATCGGCCGACTCGTCAATACCATCGTGGCCGAGGAAACAGGAGCCGCCTCATGAAACGCGCACGCATTCACTTTGAAGGCCGGGTCCACGCCGTCACGGTCGAGAACGATAACGCCGTGCGCCTGGCCGACGGTCGGCTGTTGGCCGAAAACCAGGTGCAGTGGCTGCCCCCGGCCACCGGCAGCATGTTCGCCCTGGGCCTGAACTATGCCGATCACGCTGCGGAGTTGGCGTTCAAGCCGCCGACCGAACCACTGGCCTTCATCAAATCCCCCGGCACCTACACCGGCCACAACCAGGTTACCTGGCGGCCCGACAACGTTGCCTACATGCACTACGAGTGCGAGCTGGTGGCGGTCATCGGCAAACCGGCGCGCAACGTCAAGCGTGAGGACGCGCTGGACTACCTGGCCGGCTACACCGTCTGCAACGACTACGCGATCCGCGACTACCTGGAAAACTACTACCGCCCCAACCTGCGGGTGAAGAACCGTGACGCCACGACACCGGTCGGTCCGTACATCGTCGACGTTGCCGATGTAGCCGACCCCGGCAACCTGACCTTGCGCACCTGGATCAATGGCGAGTTGCGCCAGCAAGGCAGCACCAAGGACATGATCTTCGACATTCCGTACCTCATCGAATACCTGTCCAGCTTCATGACCCTGCAACCCGGCGACATGATCGCCACCGGCACGCCGGAAGGCCTGGCCGATGTGGTGCCGGGCGATGAAGTGGTCGTGGAAGTGGAAGGCGTCGGTCGCCTGGTCAACACAATCGTCAGCGAAGCCGAGTTCTTCGCGTCCCGGAAAGAGGCTTGAGCAGCATGATCAAACACTGGATCGATGGCCGTGAGGTCGAGAGCAAAGACGTCTTCGTCAACTACAACCCCGCCACCGGCGAGGCCATTGGCGAAGTCGCCAGCGGCGGCGCCGAGGAAGTCGCCCAGGCTGTCGCGGCGGCCAAGGCAGCGTTTCCGAAATGGGCCAACACCCCGGCGAAAGAACGGGCCCGGCTGATGCGCAAACTCGGCGAGCTGATCGAACAGAACGTGCCGAAACTGGCCGAACTGGAAACCCTCGACACCGGCTTGCCGATCCACCAGACCAGGAACGTGCTGATCCCAAGGGCCTCGCACAACTTCGATTTCTTCGCCGAAGTCTGCACCCGGATGGACGGTCACACCTACCCGGTCGACGACCAGATGCTCAACTACACCCTGTACCAGCCGGTGGGTGTCTGCGCCTTGGTGTCGCCGTGGAACGTGCCGTTCATGACCGCGACCTGGAAGACCGCGCCGTGCCTGGCACTGGGCAATACCGCCGTGCTGAAAATGTCCGAGCTGTCGCCCCTGACTGCCAACGAACTCGGGCGCCTGGCCGTCGAGGCCGGCATTCCCAACGGGGTGCTCAACGTGATCCAGGGCTACGGCGCCACGGCCGGCGATGCGTTGGTGCGTCACCCGGACGTGCGGGCGATTTCTTTCACCGGCGGCACCGCCACCGGCAAGAAAATCATGCAGACCGCTGGCCTTAAAAAGTACTCGATGGAACTGGGGGGCAAATCACCGGTACTGATTTTCGAAGACGCCGATCTGGACCGTGCCCTCGACGCGGCACTGTTCACTATCTTCTCGTTGAACGGCGAGCGCTGCACCGCCGGCAGCCGGATCTTCATCCAGGAAAGTGTCTACCCCCAATTCGTAGCCGAGTTCGCCGCCCGCGCCAGACGCCTGATCGTCGGCGACCCGCAGGACCCCAAGACCCAAGTCGGCTCGATGATCACCCAGGCCCATTACGACAAGGTCACCGGCTACATCAGGATCGGTCTCGAAGAAGGCGCCACCCTGCTCGCTGGTGGCCTGGAGCGTCCGGCCAACCTGCCGGCGCATCTGAGTCGCGGCCAGTTCATCCAGCCGACGGTGTTCGCCGACGTGAACAACAACATGCGCATCGCCCAGGAAGAAATCTTCGGCCCGGTGGTGTGCCTGATTCCGTTCAAGGATGAGGCCGAGGCGTTGCGGTTGGCCAACGCTACCGAATATGGCCTGGCGTCCTATATCTGGACCCAGGACATCGGCAAGGCCCATCGCCTGGCTCATGGCATCGAGGCCGGCATGGTGTTCATCAACAGCCAGAACGTGCGCGACCTGCGCCAGCCTTTCGGTGGCGTAAAGGGTTCCGGAACCGGCCGCGAAGGCGGACAGTACAGCTTCGAAGTCTTCGCCGAGATCAAGAACGTGTGCATTTCCATGGGCAGCCATCACATTCCGCGGTGGGGGGTGTAGCCCAAGCCTCTTTGGCGACGATGGCCCCGTGGCGAGGGAGCTTGCTCCCGCTCGATTGCGTAGCGATCGTAAAAAAATGGGGCCGCTTCGCCCGAAGCGTCGGACCGTCCCAGCGGGAGCAAGCTCCCTCGCCACGAGAGCTCATCGGTCAAGACCTGATTCACCACTTTCAAGATCAACAAGAACAACATTTCAGGAGAATCATCATGGGCGAAGTCGTCCTGGCTGCGAAAATCTGCCACGTTCCCTCGATGTACCTGTCCGAGCTGCCCGGCAAGCATCATGGCTGCCGTGCGGCAGCGATTGCCGGGCACAAGGAAATCGGCCGTCGCGCCCGTGAACTCGGCGCCGATACCGCCGTGGTGTTCGACGTGCACTGGCTGGTCAACAGCGCTTATCACGTCAACAGCGGCGCGCATTTCAAAGGCATCTACACCAGCAACGAACTGCCGCACTTCATCAAGAACATGGAGTACGAATACCCGGGTTGCCCGGAGCTGGGCGAGTTGATCGCCGCCGAAGCCAATTCCGCCGATATCAGGACCCTGGCCCACAACATCCCCAGCCTCGAGCTGGAATACGGCACCTTGGTGCCGATGCGCTACATGCACATGGATGTACCGGCGGAGCAGAAATTCAACGTGGTGTCGATTGCCGCCTGGTGCGCCTGGCACCGCCTGCAGGACAGCTTTGCCTTCGGCGCCGCCGTGCGCCGGGCCATCGAGAAGAGCGACCGCAAGGTCCTGGTCCTGGCCTCCGGCTCGCTGTCCCACCGTTTCTCCGACGACCGCAACGCCGAAGCCAACATCCACAACTGGACGCGGGAATTCGACAAACAGGTCGATCTGCACGTCGTGAAGTTGTGGCGCGAAGGCCGCTGGAAAGAGTTCTGCGCCATGCTGCCGGACTACGCCGAACACTGCTTCGGCGAAGGCAAGATGCACGACACGGCGATGCTGCTGGGGCTGCTCGGGGGGCCGGACTACGCCAAACCCGCCGAAATCATCACCGAGCCCTTCGGCAGCTCTGGCACCGGCCAGATCAACGCGATTTTTCCAGTCTGAACAACAGCCGCAAGCTCAAGCTGATCGCCTCAACTTGCCGCTTGCCGCTTACAACTCGAAGCTGCCGACGCAGGAGGCCCCCATGCCCCATTTCATCGCGGAATACACCGATAACATCGAGCAGCAGGCCGACCTGCCCGGCCTGTTTGAAAAGGTCCACCTCTTGCTGGGCGACAGCGGCGTGTTTCCCTTGGGCGGCATCCGCAGCCGTGGCGTACGCCTGGACACCTGGCGCATGGCCGACGGCAAGCACGATTACGCCTTTGTCCATATGACGCTCAAGGTCGGCCATGGTCGCGACCTGGCTACCCGGCAAAAGGTCGCGGAAAAACTTTTCGAACTGATCACCACGCACTTCGCCGACCTGCAGGCCCAACGCCTGCTGGCGTTGTCGTTCGAGATGATCGAGCTGCACGAGCAGCTCAACTTCAAGGCCAACAACGTCCACGCCTTTCTCAAGGGCCAGTCCAGCTAGCCCGTTCGCCCCATCGGCCTCTCAGACAAAAAGTACAAGATCATGAGCACAGCCAATACTGCCGACACCGCCGGCACCCTCGCGCACGACCGCACCCATGCCAGCATCACCTGGCGGCTGATGCCGCTGTTGCTGGTCTGCTACCTCTTTGCCCACCTGGACCGCATCAACATCGGCTTCGCCAAGATGCAGATGAGCGCCGACCTGCAATTCAGCGACACGGTCTATGGCTTCGGCGCCGGCCTGTTCTTCATCGCCTATGCGCTGTTCGGCGTGCCGAGCAACATGGCCCTGGACCGGGTCGGCCCGCGTCGCTGGATCGCCACGCTGATGGTGGTCTGGGGCGCGTTGTCGACCGGCATGTTCCTCATCGAAAGCGCCAGCGGATTCTACGTGTTGCGCTTTCTGCTGGGCGTGGCCGAGGCCGGGTTCTTTCCGGGCATCCTGGTCTTTCTCAACCGCTGGTACCCGGCGCGGCGCCGGGCCCAGGTCACGGCGCTGTTTGCCATTGCGGTGCCGATGGCGGGCGTGATCGGCGGGCCGTTGTCAGGCGGCATACTGGAACATTTCCATGACTTCGGCAGCCTGCGCGGCTGGCAATGGATGTTCATCATCGAAGGCTTGCCGGTGATCCTGCTCGGCCTGGTGGTGCTCAAGTGCCTGCCCGACAGCTTCGAGACGGTCAACTGGCTCAGCGCCGACGCCAAGCAGCAACTACGTGAGCAACTGAGCCACGAAGAACAGCGCAAATCCATTACCTCGTTCCCGGCCATTCTCGGCAACCCGCAGGTCTGGCTGCTGGTGGCGGTGTATTTCGCGGTGATGCTGGCGGTCAACACCCTGGCGTTCTGGATGCCCACCCTGATCCATGGCGCCGGCATCGGCAGCGATGGCAAGGTCGGGCTGCTCAGCGCCGTGCCTTACCTGGCCGGCTGTTTCTTCATGATCGGCTGCGGACGCTCCTCCGATCACCACCGCGAACGCCGCTGGCACCTGTGCGTGCCGCTGTTGATGGCGGCGACTGGCATTGCCGTCGCCGGGCTTTCCCCGGCCAATCCGACCCTGGTGCTGGGCGGCCTGATTCTCGCCGGCATGGGCGCCAGTGCCGCGTTGCCGATGTTCTGGCAACTGCCACCGGCGTTCCTGTCCAACAGCACCCAGGCCGCCGGCATCGCACTGATCAGTTCCTTCGGCAGCATCGCTTCGTTCTTCGCGCCCTACCTGATCGGCTGGATGCGCGACACCACCCAGAGCGCCAGCCTGGCCCTTTATGTCCTGGCACTGCTCATCGCCCTGGGTGGCCTGTTGGTGCTGCGCACCCGGGCAGCCATCGTCAATCCACAATAGAGATCCTTGTCATGCTCGATCAAAGCCTCATCCAGCAAGCCGCCGCGCGCCTTGACCAAGCCGAACGCTCCCGGGAACAGGTGCGGCAATTTTCCCTCGACCATCCAGGCATCACCATCGATGACGCCTACGCTATCCAGCGCGCCTGGGTCGCGCAAAAAATCAACGACGGGCGCAAGCTGGTCGGCCACAAGATCGGCCTGACTTCCCGCGCGATGCAGGTCTCGTCGAATATCACCGAACCGGATTATGGCGCGCTGCTGGACGACATGTTTTTCGATGAAGGCAGCGACATTCCGTTCGAACGCTTCATCGTGCCGCGCGTGGAAGTCGAGCTGGCGTTCGTTCTCGGCAAGCCGCTCAAAGGCCCGAACGTGACGCTGTTCGACGTGCTTGATGCCACCGAATGGGTGATTCCGGCGCTGGAAATCATCGATGCGCGTATCCAGCAGATCGACCCGCAGACCAAGGTCACCCGCAAGGTCTTCGATACCATTTCCGACAACGCCGCCAATGCCGGCGTGGTCATGGGCGGCCGTGCCGTGCGGCCCACCGAGATCGACCTGCGCAAAGTGCCGGCAGTGCTCTATCGCAACGGCGTGATCGAAGAGTCCGGCGTGTCGGCGGCGGTGCTCAATCACCCGGCCAAGGGCGTGGCCTGGCTGGCGAACAAACTGGCGGCCTACGACGTCACGCTGCAGCCGGGCCAGATCATCCTGGGCGGCTCTTTCACCCGCCCGGTGGCGGCCAATCCGGGCGATACCTTCCATGTCGACTACGACATGCTCGGCTCCATCGCTTGCCGTTTCGTCTGACCGGAGACTTCTCATGGACATGCCCGTCAATACCTTCAAGCAACGCCTGCGCAGCGGTGAAGCACAAATCGGCCTGTGGCTGGGCCTGGCCGGCGCCTACTGCGCGGAGCTGGCAGCCAATGCCGGATTCGACTGGTTGCTGATCGACGGTGAACACGCGCCCAACGACCTGCGCACCGTGCTCGGCCAGCTCCAGGCCATCGCGCCCTACCCCGGCCAACCGGTGATTCGCCCGGTTATAGGCGACACGGCGCTGATCAAGCAACTGCTCGATATCGGCGCGCAAACGCTGCTGGTGCCGATGGTGGAAAGCGCCGCCCAAGCCAGCGAACTGGTGCGCGCCATGCATTACCCGCCCCACGGTGTACGCGGCGTCGGCAGCGCACTGGCCCGGGCCTCGCGCTGGAACAGCATTGCCGGCTACCTCGACCACGCCGATGAGCAGATGTGCCTGCTGGTGCAGATCGAGAGCTGCGAGGGACTCGCCAACCTGGACGCCATCGCCGCCGTCGAGGGCGTCGACGGGGTGTTCATCGGCCCGGCGGACTTGAGCGCATCAATGGGCCATCGCGGCAATCCCGGCCACCCGCAAGTGCAAGCCGCCATCGAGGACGCCATCGCGCGCATTCGCCAGGCGGGCAAAGCGGCCGGGATCCTCAGTGCCGACGAGACACTCGCCCGACGCTACATCGAACTCGGCGCAGCCTTTGTCGCCGTGGGCGTGGACACGACGGTGCTGATGCGTGGGTTACAGGCGTTGGCTGCAACATTCAAGAACACCCCAAAACCATCGACCGGGGGTGTCTACTGACTCACCGTCACCTTGTGGTGAGGGAGCAAGCTACCTCACCACAAGGTGAACCACTCGCGCCTTCTAGCGTTTGATTGTCTTGAGATCATCAAGCAACCCCAACAACGTCTGCAATTTCTCCTCCCCCAACCGCCCCTGTAGACGCTGGTAGTTTTCCTCCATGCTCTGGCTCATCGAGTCGAAGCATGCCTGGCCCTGGGGGGCCAGGCGCACCAGCACGCGGCGCTGGTCCTGTTCGGCCTTGCGCCGCACGACCATGCCCGCTGCTTCCATGCGTACCAGTACGCCGGTCATGCTCGGCTTGAGGATACAGGCCAGTTCGGCCAGGCGATTGATTTCCAGCTCGTCATGCTGGCTGAGGATGCGGATGACCCGCCACTGTTGCTCGGTCAATCCGTGCTGGTTCAGCGATGGACGGAAAAAAGCCATGGCTGCTTCACGGGCCTGCAGCAGGGTCAAGGTCAGGGATTGCCGGGGTTTGGGCATGACATGTTTTCGCGGAAAAATAGTTAATGAGTTAACCAAATCTTATCAGCTTCACGCTGGAACACTCAGCTTTGTGCGAACTGTTTGAAAACCAATAAAAAAGCCCCGCTTCTCTCGAGGCGGGGCTTCTTCATTCAGCGGTGTATCAGTTGGCCGTGACGACCGCCTGACCGCTCAACGCCAGGTCGAGCAGTTCGCGGTTGGCGACTGCGTACATGGCGTAGTCGGTACCACTGGCGGCACGGATGTCCACCAGCATGGCGCGCCAGCGCTCGACCATCTCGCGGTGCTGCTCCAGCCACAGCGCCAGACGGGTTTCCACGTCCTGGCTACCGTCGCCTTCCTGCAGGACCGAGATGGTGATCGCCCGCTGCTGCCAGTCGATGTCATCGCGGAACGCTTCACGGGCCAGGGCCTGCCAGTTGTTTTCAACCGGCAAGGCGCTGATCTGTTGCAGGTACCAAGTGATGTCCAGCGCACTGCCCACGGCGAAGTAGGCCTTGGCCACATCGGCGGCGTTCTGGCCGGTGACGTCGGACGCCTCGATGATCGGCAGCAAGGTGTACAGGTGCGTGGTGCCGGCAACCATGCGCGCCAGCAACTCCGGCACGCCGGCGGCCACGTAGGCCTGGTAGCGGGTCTGCCAGCCTTCGCGGGTCGGGCCTTCCAGCAGTTCGTCGAGCTTGAGGCCCAACGCCGCCAGGTGCGGACCGAAGTGAGCGACGTCACGGGCAGCATTCTGCTCGTTGCGGCGGCTGCGCAGGAACCAGCGCGTGGCGCGACGGCCCAGGCGCATCAGCTCGTCCATCAGCTCCAGTTGCACGTCGGCGGAAACCTGGTGGTCCAGGGCTTCGATCTGACGGAACCAGTGCGGGAGATGGAAGATGTCCCGAACGATTACATAAGCACCGGCCACGTTCGCCGGGCTCATGCCGGTCGACTCTTTCAACCGCTGGACGAACGTGATGCCCATGTGGTTGACCAGGTCGTTGGCGATCTGGGTGCTGACGATCTCGCGCTTCAGGCGATGGCGACGCATCGCTTCGGAGAACTTGCTCACCAGCGTTGGCGGGAAAGCCGTCTCCATGTCGCGGGTCAGGTAGTCATCGTCCGGCACCAGGGAGTTGAGCAGCGCTTCCTTGAGGTCGATCTTGCTGTAGGAGATCAGTACCGAAAGCTCGGCACGGGTCAGGCCCTGGCCTGCCGCGACACGTTCGGCCAGTTGGTCTTCGGTCGGCAGGAACTCGATGGCACGGTCCAGCTTGCCACGGGCTTCCAGATCGTTCATCAGACGCTTGTATTCGGCGATCCGCACAAAGGCGCGACGCGCCGCCAGGGACAGGGCCTGGGTCTGCTTGTAGTTGTTGCCCAACACCAGGCCGCCGACTTCGTCGGTCATACTCGCCAGCAACTGGTTGCGTTGCTTGTCGGTCATGTCGCCGGCCTGCACCACTTCGTTGAGCAGGATCTTGATGTTCACTTCGTGGTCGGAGCAGTCCACGCCACCGGCGTTATCGATGAAGTCGGTGTTGGTGGCGCCGCCATGCAGGCCGAACTCGACGCGACCGAGCTGGGTCATGCCCAGGTTGCCGCCCTCGCCCACCACCTTGCAGCGCAGCTCGTTACCGTTCACGCGCAGCGCATCGTTGGCCTTGTCGCCGACATCGGCGTGGCTTTCGGTGCTGGCCTTGACGTAGGTGCCGATACCGCCGTTCCACAACAGGTCCACCGGCGCCTTGAGCAAGGCGTTCAGCAGTTCGGTCGGGGTCAGCTTGTCGGCCTTGATGTCAAAGCGCTCTTTCATCTGCGGCGAAATCGCGATGCTCTTCGCGCTGCGCGAGAAGATACCGCCACCTTCGGACATGATGCTGGTGTCGTAGTCGGTCCAGGCCGAACGCGGCAGATCGAACAGACGCTTGCGCTCGGCGAAACTGCTGGCCGGCTCCGGGTTCGGGTCGATGAAGATGTGCAGGTGGTTGAAGGCCGCGACCAGTTGCAGCTTGTCGGACATCAGCAAGCCGTTGCCGAACACGTCGCCGGCCATGTCGCCGACGCCCACCACGGTGATGCTGTCTTCCTGCACGTTGATGCCGCGCTCGCGGAAGTGACGCTGTACGCCAACCCACGCGCCCTTGGCGGTGATGCCCATTTTCTTGTGGTCGTAGCCGGCCGAACCGCCGGAGGCGAACGCGTCACCCAGCCAGAAGCCGTAGTCGATGGCAATGCCGTTGGCGATGTCGGAGAAGGTCGCGGTGCCTTTGTCGGCCGCCACCACCAGGTACGGGTCATCATCGTCATGCCGCACGACGTTGGCCGGCGGCACCAGAGCGCCGTCCTTCAGGTTGTCGGTGATGTCCAGCAGACCCGAAATGAAGATGCGGTAGCAGGCGATGCCCTCGGCCGCGATCTCGTCCCGGCTGCCACCCAGTGGCAGGCGACGCGGCAGGAAACCGCCCTTGGCGCCCACGGGCACGATCACCGAGTTCTTCACTTGCTGGGCTTTTACCAGGCCGAGCACTTCGGTGCGGTAGTCTTCCTCGCGGTCGGACCAGCGCAGGCCACCGCGAGCGACGTTGCCGAAACGCAAGTGCACGCCTTCGACCCGTGGCGAGTAGACGAAGATCTCGAACTTGGGCACCGGCTTCGGCAGTTCCGGAATCAGGTGCGGGTTGAACTTGAAGCTGAAGTACGACTTGTTATGGCCGTTGGCGTCGGTCTGGTAGAAGTTGGTCCGCAGGGTCGCCTTGATCAGGTCCAGGTAACGACGCAGGATGCGGTCTTCATTGAGCACCTGCACATCGTCGAGGGCCGTGAGGATCGCCTGTTCCAGACGCTGTTGCTTGTCTTCCAGGTCATCGCCGCTGAGCTTGCGCGCCAGGTAGAAACGCGTCTTGAACAACCGGGTCAGCTCGCGAGCGATATCGGTGTGGTTGTTCAGGGTGCTGGCGATGTAGCCGAGGTCGAAGCCCAGGCGGATCTGCTTCAGGTAACGGGCGTAGGCACGCAGCAACGCCACGTCGCGCCATGGCAGGCCGGCGGTCAGCACCAGGCGGTTGAACGCATCGTTCTCGGCATCGCCACGGACGATGTGGACAAAGGCGTCCTGCAGGGTGTCGTTGAGTTGCTGGATGTCGAGGTCGAGGCCTTCGGCGGCGGTGAACGCGAAATCGTGAATCCAGAACTCGCGGCCGTTGGTGTGGCGCAGGCGATACGGGAACTCGCCCAGCACGCGCAGGCCGAGGTTCTCCAGGATCGGCAGCACGTCGGACAGCGCCAGCGGCGTGTCGGCGTGATACAGCTTGCAGTGCAGCTCACGCTGGCCGGACACCTGGCCCAACGGCTGGTAGAAGCTCATCACCAGCGGATTGGTTTCATTCAGGCTCAGCAGGTGTTGCATGTCCACTACGGCCGAGTGCGCGGCAAAACGCTCGCGGTAGCCGGCCGGGAAGCCTTTCGGGAAGTCCGACAGCACGTTGGTGCCCTGGGCTTCGCCGAAGCTCTCGATCACCAGGCTGGCGTAGTCGTCTTTCCAGCTGCGGCAGGCCTGCACGACTTCTTTTTCCAGCAGGACCGGGTCGATGTCGAGACGGTTTTTCGGGTCCACGCGCAGGATCAGTTGCACGCGAGCCAGTACGGATTCAGAGAAGAACGTCCAGAACTCGCAGTCCGACGCCTTCAGGCGATCCATCAGCACTTGCTGGATCTTCTGGCGCACTTCGGTGGAATAGATGTCACGCGGCACATAGGCCAGGCAGTAGCAGAAACGACCGTACGGGTCCTTGCGCAGGAACACGCGGATCTTGTTGCGTTCCTGGATCTGCACGATGGACATCACGGTGCTGAACAGCTCGTCCACCGGGGTCTGGAACAGGTCGTCACGGGGCAGCACTTCGACCACCTGGGCCAGTTCCTTGCCCAGGTGCGCCTTGGCCTGGAAGCCCGAACGACGTTCGATTTCCTCGACCTTGCGACGGATATACGGAATGACCCGCACGCTTTCGCCGTACACCGAAGAGGTGTACAGGCCCATGAAACGGCATTCCTTGATGACCTTGCCGTTGGCGTCGATTTCACGGATCGACACGTAGTCCGGGTAGGCCGGACGGTGCACGCGGCTTGGATGCGCGGCCTTGGCGAACGACAACACGGTCGGTTCGCGCAGGTAATTGACCGCGTAGTCTTCGATGCGCAGGTCTTCGGCGGTCAGGCCGGCGCGCAGCAATTTGGTCAGGCCGAGGAACGATTCAGGATCGTATTCGATGTGGCCGCCGTCGGCTTCATCGCGAACCACGAACTCTTCGTAGCCGAGGAAAGTGAAGTGGTTGCCCACCAGCCATTCCAGGAAGCTCTTGATTTCGGCTTTTTCGTCGGCATCGGTGGTGTAGGCGCTGTTGTCCAGGCTCGCGAGGATTTCCCGGACCTTGGCTTTCATCGGCTCGAAATCGGCCACGGCCACGCGCACTTCGCCCAGCACTTGCTCAAGTTCCTTGCTCAGGACATTGAGTTCAGCGGCATTGGCGCAGCGGTCGATCTCCAGGTACATCAACGACTCTTGCAGCACGTCGTCGCCCTGGGTGCCTTTGGGCAGGATTTCCAGCAACTCGCCCTTGCTGCCGCGACGCACGCTCAGGACGGTGGTTTGCAGGGTATGGATGCTGTAGCCGCGACGGTTCAGCTCGGTGCGGACCGAGTCCACCAGGAACGGCAGGTCGTGGTGCAGTACTTCGACGGCGGTGTGGGTCGACTGCCAGCCGTGACGTTCATAATCGGGGTTGTAGACACGCACCTGCGGTTGCGCGTGATCGAAGCGCTCAAGCAGGCGCCAGGCGGACAGGGTGCAGCCGGCGAGGTCGGACAACCGGCGCTGGGTAAGTTCATCGAGGGAAATGATGCCGAAGAATTGTTCAGCGAACAGCGCCACTTGTGGCAGTGCCTGTTCACTGATGTGCTGCGCCAGTGCCGCTTGCAGTTGGTGCTGGAAGTCGGCTTTGCTGGCTGCGGTGAAGAACGCCATCTGTGGTACTCCGCTTGGGCTTGTTATTGATGGTAGCGTCGCGTGCAACCCCTTTCGGGGCCGTCGGCCATCCTGTTCCTGATTCTCGGGCAGAGGAAACAGGATGACAGGTGGGTGAAGCTGGACGAGACCCGCAGGTCACATCCTTTTCCATGTAATTCCATGTCATGGACACCTGCAAAAAACACCCTCGGGTGGCCTTTGCAGGTGCACATCCGTTGCGCAGCTTAACGAGTGCGACAATGTGCCTGCTTGCAACGCTGCGACATATTCGGTCATCGGCAAGCGTTATGACCGCTCCGCATCGAACAACCCTAGCAGCCTGGAGCCCAAACGGCACCCGAAGGTGGTAATCCTGCAGAAAATCGTCCGGACTGGCAGAATTCCCGTTTTCGCCCCCGCAAGGCTCATCGAGCCAGGAGCCCTCCCCATGCAAATGACCACCGCCCTGCTGATCGCCAACCCGTGCGACGAAGAAGAGGACAACATGGCCATGCTGTGCTGCCACAGCAACCAGGGCGACATGTTCCTGATGACCCGCTATCCCGACGAAGACGAGCTGGAGATCACCCTGGACGGCGAGCCTTCGACGCTGGAAGGCGTCAAGGTCACCCTCAGCCGTACCTTGTTGAAAATCGAAATCGCCGCGGCGGATGCCGATGCGCTCAATGGTGATGACGTGCTGGAGATAACCTACGACGCAAACGTGACGGATCTGGCGGAAGTCGAACTGACGTTGCAGAACATCCTGAAGGGAACCGGTACTTACATCAGCCAGCTCTGAGCTCCCCGTGGCGAGGGAGCTTGCTCCCGCTGGGTTGCGCAGCAACCCCAAAACCAGCTATCACAAATCTGCCAGGGAACCCGCATCGGCCGACTTGCGACTGCTGCGCAGCCGAGCGGGAGCAAGCTCCCTCGCCACAGGGGGGGCGGCTTTATTCGCCGTCCTTCACCAGATTGCCATCCGCGTCATACACCAGATATTCATCGCTATCACCCGGTCCCCTTACATAATAACGGGCGTCATTGCCGTTATCCGGCACCTTCATGCTGGTATAGGAGCCCAGTTTCTTGAACAGTTTGTTGTCTTGACTGATCAACACCAGGGCAGAACCACCACCGGCCCGGGTGGCGGCTGCGTAGCGGGTCTGGAAGGCGTTGAGCCGGTCGTACTCCAGCGGAACCTTCAGCGTGCCGGCCAGGTCGATGGCACCGTAGCTGCCATCGCGCCCGACCACCGCCATGCCGTTGGAAAACGGCTCCACCTCGTCATAGGGCAACTTGATAGGCAGTCGCGCGCCCTGGCGATTGATAAACGCGAACTTCTTGGTTTTAACCTCCTGCACGAGCAGCGGTTGCTGCCCCACGAAGCGACCTGACGTGTTGTATCCCTCGGGGTTGATCCGCTTGCCGTCCAGGTTGTAGACATCCTGCCGGCTTCGATCGGCGGAGCTGGCGTAGAGGTAACCCTCGCTGTGCTCGATGCCGGAAAACTGCGTTGGCAGGATTTCCTTACCCTCCAGGGTATAGGCGCCGTAAAGGCCTTCCATGAGATCGGTGCGTTTGCCGAGACGGGCAATGAACACCTTGCCGGCCACGGTGGGGTTGACGAAATTCATCGGCAAGATGAAACGATGCTTCCTGGCATCGTAGAGCCCATAAGGGCCGTTGGTTTCTCGCTCCACCAGCAGCAGGCCATCGCTCAATGCCTCGGCGATGTACTCGAATGGCAGATCGACGAGCTTGTTGCTGCCTGCGGGAAAATAGGCGAACTGGCTGCGCAACGCCTGCCCGTCCGACTCCGGGTCGCTGGGCTTCTCGGCTGAAAACAGCGTGTAGGCATCCGCCATCAGGCTGTCCTGTATCTGTACCCAACGGGGCTTGATGAGCCACTGGCCGGCCTCATCGATAAAGCCGTAGCGCTCGGTGTCTCGGTCAAGCGCGATGTAACGCGCCTGTGGCGCAAGGACGTTGTTGACCTGGCCGAATTCAACGCTGTTGTCTTCCAGCGGCTCGAGCACATGAATGACGATACGTTGCGGGGTGGCCTCGAACTGGTACTCGACCTCGGTGTTTTTCAACGGCCCCACCTGGGCGACAAGCGCTTCGGTCAGGCGCTCCAGCTGCTGTTGCACCGCCTGGCCGGTCTTGAGTTGCTTGAGATCATCCTTGGTCTGCTGCAGCGCTTGGTAATAATCCTGCAACGCTGCGATATCGCTCTCGGAGGGAAACGTCCGCGAACTGCTGCCGTTGCTGTAGAGCGCCTTGCCCGTCCCGTCCAGGCCCTGCACGACGAAGGTCGACGACTTCGGCGTGCTCAAGCGCACGGAGGCGCTCGCGTCGCCCAAGGCGGTGAGCTGGAAGGATTGACCGTCGTCCAGCGTCACTTTCGGCTGATCCTTGTCCAGTTGCACTTTCCTGAACGCCGGATAGCTGCGGTAAGCAACCGTCAGGCCGATACTCGCCAATGGCTTGTTGACATCGATCAGGAAGGCGTCATGGGACGCGATCATGTCGTCAGACTCAATTTCGGGGGGTGCCTTGAGTTCGGCGAAGGCTTTTTCGCTGCCATCACGAAAGCGCAGGCGTTGCGGCAGGTACCGCTCGGCCACTGGCTCGTCCGGGGTGCCGGCGCGCTTCCAGAGCGGATCGAGGCTGCTGGTGTCGAGCCTTGCTTCGGAGCCATCGGCAAACAGCCTCTGGGCAAAACGCAGGCCTTGGATCGTCGCCAGTTCAGCTTTCAGCTGCGCGCTGGTGAACGGGACAAACAGCGGCTCGTATTGCAACGACTGCTGGCCGGCAGACTCGCTCGTTTCGATGGACAAGCTCAGTTGCGCATCACTCACCAACTCCAGGGACCGCAGGGTTTGCCCGGTGTCCTGAAGCAAATAGTTGAGGCGCTTTTCCACCTCGGGCAACGCCAGCGTGCCGATGTCTTCCACGCCCCCTTCGTTGAGTTCCCCGGCGACAAAACCTTCGTCTTGCGGCGCGCCGCTGTGACGAAACAGGGTGTAGGACGTACCGCCTACCACCAATACGATCACACTCAATATCGACAGCAATCTCAAACGAGGCTGGGTAAGGTTCATGGTGGCTTCGGCAGTCAAGGGGCTGGGAACGTCAGGCAGCTAAACACAAGGCCTGGCGCGCTGCAAATCGCCTGCCTGGCCCGGTTCTGACAAGACCTGCCTGAAGCGCCGCCACGGCCCCGCGGCTGCGAAGCACCGTTGGTCGCTCCTGTGACGCGCCGCCCTTGACGCCCGATGAGCTTCTGGTGTCTCCTGAAACCGGTTTCAGAACCGCTAATAAATCCAATAAGCAGGTTTAAATCCGTGACTTCTTTCTCCGCCGCCCAGCGCAGCCGCGTGACCATGCTTGATGTCGCCGAGCGCGCCGGGGTCTCCAAGGCCAGTGTCTCGCGCTTCATTGGCGAAGACCGCGCCCTGCTCTCCGAAGCCATCGCCCGGCGCATCGAGCAGGCGATCGACGAGCTGGGCTACCGGCCCAACCAGATGGCCCGCGGCCTCAAGCGCGGGCGCACCCGCCTGATCGGCATGCTCGTGGCCGATATCCGCAACCCTTATTCGATTGCCGTGATGCATGGCGTGGAAACCGCTTGCCGTCGCCACGGCTACAGCCTGGTGGTGTGCAACACCGACCGTGATGACGAGCAGGAACGCCAGCACCTGGCGCTGTTGCGCGCCTACAACATCGAAGGGCTGATCGTGAACACCCTGGGTCATCACCGCGACGAACTGTTCGAGCTGCGCAGCGAAATGCCCATGGTGCTGGTGGATCGCAAGGTCGACCGGCTCGACACCGACCTGGTCGGGCTGGACAACCCGGCCGCCGTCGAGATGGCCCTCGATCACCTTGACCAGCAAGGCTACCGCGACCTGCTGCTGGTGACCGAGCCATTCGATGGCACGAGCTCGCGGATCGAACGGGTCGAGAGTTTCAAGACCGGCATCCAACGGCGTCCAGCCCTGGCCGGAGCCGTGGTGGAAACCGGCGATCAACTCCTTTCGCGCATCAGGACCTTTCTCGCCCAGCCGGACCGGGGCCCCAAGGCGCTGTTCTGCGCCAACGGCATCGCCGCGCTGGCCGCCACTCAGGTACTGCGCGACCTCGATTGCCATTTGTTCAACGACATCGGCCTGATCGCCCTGGATGACCTGGATTGGTACCCGTTGGTGGGCAGCGGCATCACCGCCCTCGCCCAACCCACCGCCGAAATCGGCGCCCGTGCATTCGAATGCCTGCTCAAGCGCTTGCGCGGTGACAACGGGCCGGTGCAGACCCTGGATTTTGCGGCGCGGTTGATTGAGCGCGGATCGACACGGGGAGATTTGCGATGATCGGGCTGGCCCCTTCGCGAGCAGGCTCGCTCTCACACTGGATCGGCGTCGCACTGGAGATCCCTGTGGGAGCGAGCCTGCTCGCGAAAGGCCCTGAAGCAAAACCCTTTTTTTGAATAGAAATGAAACCGGTTTCAGAGGTACAACAACAATGACCAGACCACACGTTTCCATCAGCCTCTCCAGCTTCGGCGCCGACCTCGTGCGCCAACGCGGCCAAGGCAGCTTCGTCGAACTGCTGGCCGCCGCCGGTGCCTCGCGCATCGAATGGCGAGAGGAACTGTTCACCCACGAACAGCCCGACGAGCTGGCTGCTGGCGCCCGGGCTCAAGGGCTGGCAAGCATCTATTCATCGCCGCTCGAACTTTGGCTGCCCGGCCAACCCAGGCCCAATCCAGCTCTGCTGATCGCCTTGCAACGTTGCGAGGCGTTCGGCTCGTCCTGGCTGAAAGTGTCCCTCGGCCACTTCACCGATTCCCATGACCTCTCGGCCCTGGCGCCAATATTGGCGACAAGCCCGGTGCAACTGCTGGTGGAAAACGACCAGACCCTGCAGGGCGGACGGATCGAACCCCTGCAGCGTTTTTTCACGGCAGTTGAAGCACAGGGGTTGCCCGTCGCCATGACCTTCGACATCGGCAACTGGCAGTGGCAGGACCAATCGGCCACCGTGGCGGCGCGCCAACTCGGGCGGCATGTGGCGTATGTGCACTGCAAGGCCGTGGCCAGACGTGACGACGGCAAGCTGATCGCCGTGCCCCCGGCGCTGGCAGACCTGCACCTGTGGGAACAATTGCTCAAGCACATGCCCGTCGGGGTGATGCGCGCCGCCGAGTATCCGCTGCAAGGCGACGACCTGGCGCAACTGACCGCTGAACATGTCGCCACCCTGTCCCGCCTCGGACAATCACGCCGGGAGACTGTCCATGCCTGAGTTCGATGTATTGTCGTTCGGCGAAACCATGGCGATGCTGGTGGCCGACCAGACCGGCGACCTGGCCAGCGTCGACCAGTTTCACAAACGCATCGCCGGGGCCGACAGCAATGTCGCCATCGGCTTGGCGCGGCTGGGTTTCCAGGTGGCCTGGCTCAGCCGGGTCGGCGCCGACTCCCTGGGACGCTTCGTGGTGCAGACGCTGGAGAAGGAGGGCCTGGATTGCCGCCACGTGGCGGTCGATCCGGCGCACCCCACCGGATTCCAGTTCAAGTCCCGCACCGATGACGGCAGCGATCCGCAGGTCGAGTATTTCCGTCGCGGCTCGGCGGCCAGTCACCTGTCGATCGATTCCATCGCACCGCCCCTGCTCCGCGCCCGTCATCTGCACGCTACCGGCATCGTCCCGGCGCTGTCGGACACAGCCCGCGCGATGTCCTTCGAATTGATGAGCCGCATGCGCGAGGCCGGCCGCAGCCTGTCGTTCGACCCCAACCTGCGCCCGAGCCTGTGGGCCAGCGAAGCGTTGATGATCAGCGAGATCAACCGCCATGCCGCCCTCGCCCACTGGGTCTTGCCGGGCCTCGGCGAAGGTCGGTTGCTGAGCGGTTTTGACGACCCGGCCGACATTGCTGCCTTTTACCTGGACCAAGGTGCCGAAGTCGTGGTGATCAAGCTTGGCCCGGACGGCGCCTACTACCGCACCCAACTGGACCAGGGATTTGTCGCCGGCGTGCCGGTGTCCAGAGTAGTGGACACGGTGGGCGCCGGCGATGGTTTTGCCGTCGGCCTGATCAGCGCGTTGCTCGAAGGCCGCGACGTCAGCGAGGCGGTACAGCGCGCCAACTGGATCGGCAGCCGCGCGGTACAGAGCCGCGGGGACATGGAAGGCTTGCCGACGCGCCAAGAATTATTGGCTGGATTTGAAACTGCCGATCGCGAGCAGGCTCGCTCCCACAAGGGCCGCCGCTGACCCTGTGGGAGCGAGCCCGCTCGCGAAAAAGCCACCGCAAACGCACCTGCTGAACAAAAACAACAAGCTCAGGAGTCACAACATGCAAACGCTCAATCTCGCCACCCGCCGCTGGTGGTACATCATGCCCATCGTGTTCATCACCTACAGCCTGGCCTACCTCGACCGCGCCAACTATGGCTTCGCCGCCGCGTCGGGCATGGCCGAGGACCTGATGATCACCCCAGGGCTTTCCTCGCTGCTCGGCGCACTGTTTTTCCTCGGCTATTTTTTCTTCCAGGTGCCGGGAGCGATCTACGCGCAAAAGCACAGCGTCAAGAAGCTGATCTTCGTCAGCCTGATCCTCTGGGGCTCGCTGGCGACCCTCACCGGGGTGGTGTCCAACGCGTACTGGCTGATCGTGATCCGCTTCATGCTCGGCGTGGTGGAAGCCGCCGTGATGCCGGCGATGCTGGTCTATCTGTGTCACTGGTTCACCCGGGCCGAACGCTCGCGCGCCAACACTTTCCTGATCCTCGGCAACCCGGTGACCATGTTGTGGATGTCAGTGGTCTCAGGCTATCTGGTGGAGCAATTCGACTGGCGCTGGATGTTCATCATCGAGGGACTGCCGGCGGTGCTCTGGGCCTTTGTCTGGTGGCGCCTGGCCGATGATCGCCCGGCCCAGGCCAAGTGGCTCAGCGACCAGGAAAAACAAGACCTGGAAACCGTGCTGGCGGCCGAACAGGTCGGCATCAAGGCAGTGAAAAACTATGCCGAGGCCTTCCGCTCGCCCATGGTGATCATCCTGGCCCTGCAGTTTTTCTGCTGGAGCATCGGCGTCTACGGGTTTGTGCTGTGGTTGCCGTCGATCCTCAAGGCCGGCCTGAAAATGAACATGGTCGAGGCCGGGTGGCTGTCATCGCTGCCTTATCTGGCGGCGGTGATCGCCATGCTGATCGTCTCATGGGCGTCGGACAAGGTGCAGAAGCGCAAGCGTTTTGTCTGGCCGCCGCTGCTGATCGCCTCCATCGCCTTCTACGCCTCCTATTTGCTCGGGGCGGAACATTTCTGGTGGTCCTACGCCTTGCTGGTGCTTGCCGGCGCGTGCATGTACGCGCCCTACGGTCCGTTTTTCGCCATTGTTCCGGAAATCCTCCCGGCCAACGTCGCCGGCGGCGCCATGGCGCTGATCAACAGCATGGGCGCGCTGGGCTCGTTCGGCGGCTCGTACCTGGTGGGTTACCTCAACGGCTCCACCGGCTCCACCGGCATGTCCTTCCTGCTGATGAGTGGCGCGTTGCTGCTGTCGGTGGTGCTGACCCTCGCCCTCAAGCCCGGCGCCAGTGACCGGGTCGTGTCCAAAACCGCGACGCCAAACCCGGCGCCAGCACGTTCCTGAATGAGGCTTCCCATGAAAAAAAACGTGGTGTTGTACAAAACGCTGTCAGCGCAACTGATGGAGCGCCTGCAAGCGCAGGCCCAGGTCACCCTCATAGAACGCCTCGACGCCCAGGGCCTCGCGCAACTGCGCGACGCCCTGCCCAGCGCCCATGCCTTATTGGGCGCAAGCCTCAAGCTCGATGCTTCGTTGCTTGATCTGGCGCCGAATCTTGAGGCCATCGCCAGCGTTTCGGTGGGCGTCGACAATTACGACATCGATTACCTGACCGAACGCCGGATCCTGCTCACCAACACGCCGGATGTACTGACCGAAACCACCGCCGATACCGGGTTCGCCTTGATCCTGGCTACGGCCCGACGCGTCGTCGAACTGGCCAATCTGGTTCGGGCCGGCCAATGGCAGCAAAGTATCGGCCCGCGGCATTTCGGCAGCGATGTCCATGGCAAGACCCTGGGCATCGTCGGCATGGGCCGCATTGGCGAAGCCCTGGCCCAGCGCGGCCACTTCGGTTTCGGCATGCCGGTGCTCTACCACAGCCACTCGCCCAAGCCTGCGGTGGAACAACGTTTTAATGCGCGCTACTGCGACCTCGACACACTGCTGCAACAAGCGGATTTCATTTGCCTGACCTTGCCCCTGACTGCTGAAACCCAAGGGCTGATCGATGCACGGGCATTTGCACGGATGCGACCCGAAAGCATCTTCATCAATATTTCCCGGGGCAAGGTCGTGGACGAAGCGGCGATGATCGAAGCCCTGCGCAGCGGGCAGATCCGTGGCGCCGGGCTGGACGTTTTTGAACGCGAGCCCCTGAATGCGGACTCGCCGCTGTTGCAGATGGATAACGTAGTGGCGACGCCACACATGGGCTCGGCGACCCACGAGACCCGGGAAGCGATGGCGCGTTGTGCGGTGGACAATCTGCTGGCGGCGTTGGTGGGTGAGCGGCCGATGAATCTGGTGAATCCGGGGGCCTGGAAAGGCTGAGAATTGTCACCGGTCAGACTAATGCTGTTCACTTAACAAAATGATGTATCCGTGGCGAGGGAGCTTGCTCCCGCTCGGCTGCGAAGCAGTCGTAAACCGGCGGATGCGGTGTGTCTGATACTACGTATTTGGCAGGTTTTGGGGCAGCTTCGCGGCCCAGCGGGAGCAAGCTCCCTCGCCACGGGTTCTCCGATTGCCTTAAGTGAACAGCATTACACCGGTCAGACCGCCTTCGCGAGCAAATCCGCCCCCACACCAGACCGAAGCCGATCACAAATCCGCACGCTCCATCAAAATCCCGTTAGTCGCCACCCCCCGCCATGCATTAAAGTATCGCCCCCAGCCCCGGCGTTATCCGAACGCCTGGGCCACCCTTTCCAGGAACAGTCACCGATGGAACATCGTGAAGCGCTGCTGGCGCTGCGAACCTTTCTTTCAACGCAGATTCTCGGCCAGGAAAAACTCATCGAGCGCCTGCTCATCGCCCTGCTCGCCGACGGCCACATGCTGGTGGAAGGCGCCCCCGGGCTGGCGAAGACCAAGGCGATCAAAGAGCTGGCCGAGGGCATCGAAGCGCAGTTCCATCGCATCCAGTTCACCCCCGACCTGTTACCTGCCGACATCACCGGCACCGAGATCTATCGCCCGGAAACCGGCAGCTTCGTGTTCCAGCAAGGGCCGATCTTCCACAACCTGGTGCTGGCGGACGAAATCAACCGTGCCCCGGCCAAGGTCCAGTCGGCCCTTCTCGAAGCGATGGCCGAGCGGCAGGTCAGCGTCGGGCGCAGTACTTATGAGCTGTCGCCACTGTTCCTGGTGATGGCCACGCAGAACCCGATCGAGCAGGAAGGCACCTACCCGCTGCCCGAAGCACAGCTCGACCGGTTCCTGATGCACGTCAAGATCGGGTTTCCGGACGCCGCGGTCGAGCGCCGTATCCTGCAGCAGGCACGCGGAGAAGCGTTGAATGGCGAAACCAAGCCCGAGCGTCGCGTCAGCCAGCAGGCAATTTTTTCTGCCCGTAAGGAGATCCTCGGGTTGTACATGGCGGACGCCGTGGAGGAATACCTGGTGCAACTGATCATGGCCACTCGCAACCCGGCCAAGTTTGACCCGGAGATGGCCGAGTGGATCGCCTACGGCGCCAGCCCGCGGGGCTCGATTGCCCTGGACCGCTGCGCCCGGGCCCACGCCTGGCTGGCCGGACGCGACTTCGTCAGCCCGGAAGACATCCAGGCCGTGCTGTTCGACGTGCTGCGCCATCGCATCATTCTGTCGTTCGAAGCCGAAGCCGCCGGCATCGACCAGGATCGGGTCGTGCAGCGGATTCTCGACGTCGTCGCTGTCGCTTGAGCATGAATCATGAATAACCCACTGGCGCCCGTCCCGGGCATCCGCGTCAGCCTCTCGGAGCTGATCGAGATGCGCCATCGCGTGCGCGAAGTGCAGTTGTTCTCCACCCCTGGCCAGCGCAGCCCGCTGATCGGCCTGCACCATTCCAAGCTGCGCGGGCGCGGAGTGGACTTCGATCAGGTGCGGGTCTACCAGGCCGGCGACGACGTGCGGACCATCGACTGGCGCGTCACCGCCCGAACCCAGGAGCCCCACACCAAACTGTTCCATGAGGAACGCGAACGGCCGATCTTCATCATGATCGAGCAAAGCCACCGCCTGTTCTTCGGTTCCGGGCAGGTCTTCAAGTCGGTGCTCGCCGCCCAGGCCGCCAGCCTGATCGGCTGGGCCGCGCTGGGGCACAACGACCGGGTCGGCGGTCTGGTGTTCGGCAATAACAGCCACTACGAGGTCAAGCCTCGGCGCAGCAAACAAAGCCTGCTGCAGCTGCTCAACCGCCTGGTGCGCGTCAATCAGTCGTTGCACACCGAAGGCGAGTCGGACCGCGATTCCTTCGGTGTCGCCTTGCGCCGGGCCCGGGAAGTCCTGCGGCCCGGCAGCCTGGCGATCGTGATCTGTGACGAGCGCGCCCTCTCCGACGGTGCCGAGCAGCAGTTGAGCCTGCTGTCGCGTCATTGCGACCTGCTGCTGCTGCCGCTGTCCGACCCGCTGGACCACGCCCTGCCTGCCGCCGGCCTGCTGCGGTTTGCCC
Organism: Pseudomonas sp. R1-15; assembly: GCF_051132085.1. Taxonomy (NCBI): domain Bacteria; kingdom Pseudomonadati; phylum Pseudomonadota; class Gammaproteobacteria; order Pseudomonadales; family Pseudomonadaceae; genus Pseudomonas; species Pseudomonas sp. R1-15. The sequence goes on from NZ_CP071660.1 coordinate 3,545,625, forward strand.
AGCGCGGTGAGCAATTGGAGCTCGACACGCTGAACCTGGAACTGCGCCAGACCTACCGCGCCCAGGCCGAGGCGCGCCTGGAGCGCTGGGAAATGCTGGCGCAGAAGCTGCGGATCCTGATGCTGCCCTTGAGCACTCAAGGCGACATGGTTGAACAACTGCGCGAGTACCTGAACCCCAAGCGCCCAGGGAAAACCCGATGAGCAACCTCGATCAGCTGCAGCCGCTGATGGCGCCGCCGCCCATCGGTTTCTGGCCGCCCGCGCCGGGCTGGTGGATGTTGTTGGTGTTATTGCCATTGCTGGGCCTGGGCTTGTGGCAGTTGCGCCGTTTCATTCCCGCCAAGCGCACTGACGACCGCGCCGAACAACCCCTGGATCCGGTGCGCCTGGCCGCGCTGGCCGAGCTGGCGCGGTTGCCCAAGCCCTACGACGGCGCGCCGGCCGGCGCCTGGCTGCAGCAACTCAACGGGCTGCTCAAGCGCCTGTGCCGCAACCATTATCCCTACAGCCAGAGCCATACTCTCAACGGGCGCAAATGGCTGGCCTTCCTCGACAACCGCTGCCCGGCCGCCGGCCTGACCCGCTGGATGATCCTTGTAGAAGGTGCCTACAAGCCCGAATGCAAGCTTGACGACAAAGCCATCGCCGGTCTGACGCAAGCGGTCGAGACGTGGATTCGCAAACATGTTTGAGTTCGCCTGGCCGTGGATTTTCGCCCTGCTGCCGCTGCCCTGGCTGATGCGCATGGTGCTGCCCGCAGCAGATAGTGGCGAACCGGCACTCAAGGTGAGTTTCCTCGAGGACCTCGAAGGGCTGGTCGGACGCCGGGCCCGGGCCAATCTGCCGACATGGCGCCAGCAGGCGCCTTTCATCCTGCTTTGGCTGTTGCTGCTGATCGCCGCCGCCCGCCCGCAGTGGCTGGGCGAGCCGTTGCCGATTGCCGCCAGCGGTCGCGACCTGCTGGTGGCGGTGGATGTCTCCGGGTCCATGGATTTTCCTGACATGCAGTGGAAAGACGAGGACATCAGTCGCCTGGCGCTGGTCCAGCACATGCTCGGGGATTTTCTCGAAGGTCGGGAAGGTGACCGGGTCGGCCTGATTCTGTTTGGCAGCCAGGCCTACCTGCAGGCGCCGCTGACCTTCGACCGCCGCACCGTACGCCACTGGCTCGACGAGGCGCGCATCGGCATTGCCGGCAAAAACACGGCGATCGGCGATGCGATTGGCCTGGCCCTCAAACGCCTGCGGCAACGTCCGGCCAACAGCCGCGTGCTGATCCTGGTGACCGATGGCGCCAATAACGGCGGCGAAATCGACCCGCTGACGGCCGCCCAGCTGGCTGCCGACGAAAGCGTGAAAATCTACCCAATCGGCGTAGGTGCCGATCCGGAGCAAAGTGGCACGACCGGCTTTCTCGGTGTCAACCCAAGCCTGGATCTCGATGAAGCGACACTCAGGGAAATCGCTCAGGTCACCGGCGGCCGGTATTTCCGCGCCCAGGATGGCGAGCAGTTGCTGGCGATCAAGACCACCCTCGACCAACTCGAACCGGTGACCCAGCAGCCGACCCAGGCCCGTCCCGCCCAGGCGCTTTATCATTGGCCGCTGGCCGTTGCCTTGCTGTTGAGCATGTTGCTGGTGGTTCGTGAGCGCTGGCCGGACAACCCCTTGCAACGCCTGTTCACCCAGCCGCTGTTTCAACCCTCGCAAACCTCCGAATGGCGCCAGCGGCTCAAGCGCCTGCGACTGCGGAGGCGTCGATGATTGCGCTCTGGCCGCATTGGCTGCGTCCCGCTTTTATCTTGCTGCTGCCCCTGTTGGGCTGGCTGCTCTGGCAACTGTGGCACCGACAGAAACGCGTGGGCCGCTGGCAGATGATCCTGCCGCCGGCGTTCCATGCCGTGCTGCTCACTGGTGGCAGTGGTCGCGAAAGCAAGCTGCCGTGGATCGCCCTCGGGCTGGGCTGGCTGCTGGTGGTGCTGGCCTTGCTCGGCCCCAGCTGGACGCGGGTCGAACAGACCAGCCAGAAACCCGCCGATCCGCTGGTGGTGATTCTCGAACTGACGCCAGAGATGCTCGCCACCGACGTCCCGCCCACGCGCCTGGAACAGGCCCGGCGCAAAGTGCTCGACGTGCTGCAGAACCGCAGCGACGCGCAGACCGCGATCATCGTCTATGCCGGCAGCGCCCATACGCTGGTGCCGCTGTCCGACGACCTAGCCACCAGCGCCAACCTGCTCGAAGCCCTGGCGCCATCGATCATGCCGCAAGGCGGCCACCGTGCCGACCTGGCCGTCAACAAGGCCATGGCGCTGCTGGACCAGGCCGGGCTCGGCCACGGCCGGATCCTCTTGATCGGTTCATCCCTGAACGAGCAGGAACGCCTTGGCATAAGCCAGAGGCTCGACGGTTCCGCCACTCGTTTGCTGATGCTCGGCATCGGTACGCGTGAAGGTGCGCCCGTGGCCCAGGAAGACGGCAGTTACCTGAAGGATGCCCAAGGCGCGATCCTGGTGCCGCGCCTGGACAGCCCAAGCCTCAAGTCATTTCTCGATGAGCTGGACGGCCGTTACCGTCCCGCGCACCTGGACGACAGCGACCTGCGCAGCCTGGGCCTGCTGGACGGTCCGCGCCGTCTGCGCAGCGATGGCCAGAAACTGCGCCTGGACACCTGGGCCGACCAGGGTTATTGGCTGCTGTTGCCGCTCCTGCTGCTGGCCGCCTGCGCCGGGCGTCGGGGCTGGCTGTTCTGCCTGCCGCTCCTGTTTGCGCTGCCGCAGACTAGCCATGCCTTCGAATTCGAGGACCTGTGGCTGCGCCCCGATCAACAGGGCCAGCACCTGCTCAAGCAGAAACGCCCGGCCGAGGCCGCCACTCGCTTCGAGGACAGCCAATGGCAAGGTGTCGCCCTCTACGAGGCCGGCCAGTACAGCGAGGCCGCCCGGCGTTTCGCTGAAGGCAACGATGCCCGCGCACATTACAATCGCGGCAATGCCCTGGCCCGCAGCGGCGAACTGGAGGCCGCGATCGATGCCTATGAGCAAGCGCTGGAATTGCAGCCGGACCTGCGCCCGGCGCAGACCAACAAGGCCTTGGTGGAAAGCCTGCTGAAAGAGCAGGCTGCGCCACCGGACACCGCCAAGCCCGACGAAAACCAGGACCCCGCGCCCACCGAGCAATCGCCGGATAGCGATACCTCGAACCAGTCGTCCGAGCCGGGCCAGCCTTCTTCCGAGGCGCCAGCGACGCCGGAGCAATCCCCGGCGTCCCAGGCGCCACCGACCCGCGCCGAGGACGTGCCCGGCAGCGAACTGCCCGACGAGCAGACCACCACCCCGCCGCTGCGCCCGGCCGCGGGCCAGCGCAATGCCGAAGAGCAGCGCCAGGCACTGGAACAATGGCTGCGCCAGATCCCGGACAACCCGGGCGAACTGCTCAGGCGAAAATTCTGGTATGAACAGCAAAGCCACCAGGCTCAGGAAAAACACCAATGACGCGCTTCACCGCCTATCTCCTCGTCTTGCTGCTCTGGGCTGCCGGGTCCCAGGCCGCGCAGCTGACTGCCAGCGTGGACCGCAGTCGCCTGAACTCCGGGGAGACCGTCGAGCTGACGCTGGAGTCCAACGATGCCACGCTGTTCGGCAAACCTGACCTGAGCCCGCTCCAGGCACTGTTTGATGTGCGCGGTACCCGCCAGGTCAACCAGTTGACCACCCTTGACGGCGAGAATCGCGCCACTACCCGCTGGATCGTCACGCTGCTACCGCGTCAAAGCGGCACGGTGGTGATCCCGCCGCTGCAACTGGGCGAAGTCAGCAGCCAGCCGATCACTTTGCAGGTGATCGAAAGCGAAACCCGCAACGCCTCTGGCACCCTCGCGCCGGTGTTCATCGAAGCCAGCCTCGACCAGCGCGAGGTGTACGTGCAGGCCCAGGCCATCCTGACGCTGCGCATCTACCATTCGGTGTCGCTGTACGACGACAGCAGCCTGACACCGCTGCATATTCCCGATGCGCGCACCGAGCAACTGGGCGAATCGCGCACCTACGAAAAAGTCATCAACGATGTGCGCCACGGCGTCATCGAGTTGCGTTACGGCATCTACCCGCAGCGCAGCGGCGAACTGGCGATCCCGGCCCAGACCTTCAGCGCCACGCTGGTTGAACCAACGGCCCAGGGCACCGCAGCACCGGGCGCCAAACCCGGCCAGTTGATGCGCGTCAGTTCCACGCAACTGCAACTGACCGTCAAGCCCAAGCCCGCCAGTTACCCGGCCGACCTCCCCTGGCTGCCGGCGCGCAGCTTGTCCTTGAGCGAAAGCTGGAGCCCGGAACCGACTCACAGCCAGGTCGGCGATTCGCTCACCCGCAGCCTGACCCTGGAGGCGGAAGGCTTGACCAGCGCCCAGTTGCCGCCGCTTCCGCCTACCGAAATCAATGGCCTGCGGCGCTACCCCGACCAGCCGGTGCTGAGCAGCCGCAGCAGCGAGCGCGGCCTGGTTGGCAGCCGCGAAGACCGCGAAGCCCTGGTGCCCAATCGTAGCGGCACCATCGAGCTGCCGCCCGTGGAAGTGGTCTGGTGGAACACCCTGGAAGACCACCTGGACCGCACCAGCCTGCCGGCCCGGACCCTGCAAGTGGCGAACAACCCGAGCCTGATGGTCGACACACCGGCAGGCACCACTCAGATCGTCACCACTGTCGACAGCGAAACCCTTTGGTACTGGCAACTCAGTACGTTGATCCTGGCCTGCACGACGTTGCTCGGCTTCGGCCTGTGGTGGCGCGCGCGCTGGCAACCGGCGATCCTGCGCTCGGCCCAGGCCGGGCCGAGCCCACGCACACTGCTGGATGACCTCAAGCGCGCCTGCCTGGCCAACGACTCGCACGCCACCCGACAGGCACTGGACGCCTGGGCTCGACAGCAGCCGGAAACCCTGGCCGACATGGCGGCGCGTTTCGTGCCACTGTCCGACGCCCTCGACGGCTTGAACGGCGCCCTCTACAGCGAAACCGGCCAGTATTGGCTAGGTGAAGACCTATGGCGGGCGATCCGGACCATTCCGCCTCTGGAAGGAACGCCGGACGCTGCCAGTGATTCCAGCCTGCCGCCGCTCTATCCCAAATAACCCGGTTTTGTTGCGCAGGGCTTTTGTGGCAAGGAAGCAAGCTCCTATCAAACAAAACGCGAACCATTGATTTTTTTTTAAACAAATTCCAGGTCAAGGCTGCGCGGTAGCGAAAAGGGCCAATTTCCACCGAAAAATATGGTCGCCCAGAATCTGTGGCCGACTATCAGACCGTCTTCGCGAGCAGGCTCGCTCCCACAATTGGACCGGAGTACGACCGCAAGAGCCAGGTCGGCTATGAGGCCGCCTCGCGACGGACGTTGATCTCGGCGCCCCGTTAACCACGCTGGCCGAACGCAGGCATTGCGCAGTGGGCATCCCGGCATGGATGCCGGGATAGCCGTGCTGGGCCAGGGACGGCCCTTCGCGGCGGGCCCACGGAGCAAGGCCGGAGTGAGGGCATGCCGAGCCTTAGCGAGGCACCAAGTGGTGGGGCAGAAGCGCTTTGGTTACTTTCGCGCTTTTCGAAAGTGACCCGCCGTCAGGGCGGAACCCAAAGTGGCCGTTACCGCATCGATGGATATGCACTCGGCCATAATCCTGGCCAGTTGTCAGACTGACTTCGTGAGCAAGCGCCTATCTTGGGCCGAATAATTGTTTGCTGCGCGACAACGCAGCGGCGGCGACCCCCTCGCCACAAGCACAGCGCTGGTCCATCCGACAAAGTCGAGCAGCCCCTCCCCTGCGTTTCCCAGTAAACTCTGCATTTTTGCGCCGCCTCTCTTCCCGCGGCCACCGTCTGTTTTCTGGAGTCTGCCTTGCGTCTGTTTCACACCTCCGACTGGCACCTTGGGCAAAATCTCCACGGCCAGGATCGCGACTTCGAGCACGCCTGTTTCCTTGATTGGCTGCTGCGTCAGCTGGGCAGCGAAAAGCCCGATGTGCTGCTGATCGCTGGCGATATCTTCGACACCGTCAACCCGCCGGTCAAAGCCCAGGAGCGGCTGTACGACTTCATCGTCAGCGCCCACGAACAAAACGCCAACCTGACCATCGTCATGATTGCTGGCAACCACGACTCCGGCTCACGCATCGAACTGCCAGCGCCGCTGATGCGACGCTTGCGCACCCATGCCCTGGGCCGGGTGCTGTGGCTGGATGATGGACAACTGGACGTCGAGCGCCTGTTGCTGCCACTGCCCGACGCCAAGGGCAAGGTCCGCGCCTGGTGCCTGGCGCTGCCGTTCCTGCGGCCGGCGGAAGTCACTGGCGCGCAGTTGGGGGATGATTACCTGCGCGGCATCGGCCAGGTCCATGAATGGCTGATCGCCGCTGCCAACGACAAGCGCAAGAAAGGCCAGGCACTGATCGCCGTCAGCCATGCGCACATGGCCGGCGGCTCGGTATCGGAGGACTCCGAGCGCAGCCTGATCATCGGCAATGCCGAAGCGCTGCCCGCCAGCCTCTTCGGCCCGAGCATCAGCTACGTTGCCCTCGGCCACCTGCACAAGCCGCAGAAGGTCAACGGTGAAGAGCGCATCCGCTACAGCGGCTCGCCGATCCCGCTGTCGTTCTCCGAGATCGGCTATCGGCACCAGATCCTCGACGTCACCCTGGACGGCGAAACCCTGGTAAACGTCGAACCCCGGCTGATTCCCCGCGCCGTCAACCTGCAGCGCCTGGGCCCGGCGCCGCTGGCCGATATTCTGCTGCAACTGAAGGACCTGCCGGACATCGACCTGCTGGCGGACGTGCAGCGCCAGCCCTGGCTGGAGGTTCGAGTACGCCTCGACGAGCCGCAGCCCGACTTGCGCCATCAAGTGGAGACGGCGTTGCAAGGCAAAGCCGTGCGGCTGGTGCGCATCGCCGCCGAGTACGCCGGCAACGGCGGCTCCAGCGGCTTCGAGGACGGCACCGCGCTGGTCGAACTGGACCAGTTGAGCCCGCACGAATTGTTCAGCCGTGCCTGGCAGGACACCTACGGCAACGAAGTGGACGAACAGACCCTCAAGGATTTTGCCGTGTTGTTGCAAGACGTGCAGATGGAGAGCGAGCAGCCATGAAGATCCTCGCGATCCGCCTGAAGAACCTCGCCTCCCTCGCCGGGCCATTTGAAATCGATTTCACCGCCGAGCCGTTGGCCAGCGCCGGCCTGTTCGCCATCACCGGCCCCACCGGCGCCGGCAAGAGCACGCTGCTCGATGCTTTGTGCCTGGCGCTTTTTGGTGCGGTGCCGCGCCTGAACAACACCGGTCGTGACGCCAAGGTACCGGATGCCGATGGCGAGATCGCCACGGGCGATCCGCGCACGCTGCTGCGCCGTGGCACCGGTGACGGTTATGCCGAAGTGGATTTTCGCGGTATCGACGGGCGCCGCTACCGGGCTCGCTGGGAGGCCAATCGCGCCCGGGAAAAAGCCGGCGGCAAATTGCAGGCCAGCCGCCAGAGCCTGCGCGACCTGGACAATGACCAACTGTTGGCCAGCCAGAAAGGCGAGTACAAGACCCAGCTCGAAGCCGCCCTGGGCCTGAATTTCGAGCAGTTCACCCGCGCGGTGCTGCTGGCCCAGAGCGAGTTCAGCGCCTTTCTCAAGGCCGACGACAACGACCGCAGCGAGTTGCTGGAAAAACTCACCGACACAGCCCTGTATACGCGTCTGGGCCGCCGCGCCTTCGACAAGGCCAAGCAGGCCAGGGAAACCCACAAGCAGTTGCAGGACCAGGCCACCGGCGTCACGCCGCTGGCCGCCGAAGCCCGCGCCGAGCTGGACCAACGCTTCAACGACGCCCAGCAATTGCTCAAGACCCAGCAGGCACAGCTCAAGCAATTGGAACAGCAGCACACCTGGCTCAGGGACCTGCGCCAATTGCAGGACGAACAGGCCAGCGCCGCCGAACAACTGCAACGGGCCCAGGCCGATTGGGCTGCGCTGGCCGACGAACGCCTGAAACTGACACGCCTGGAACAACTGGCGCCCCAGCGGCACCAATTCATCCGCCAAGCGGAATTGGATCGTCAGCTGGAGCCGCTGGCAGTCAGGATCCAGCAACTGACCCAGCAGCAAGTCGAGTTGCATGAGCAACAGGCCGAACTGGAAAAAGGCCTGGGCGTGGCGCAATTGGCCCTGGCCGCCGCCCGCCAGCAGAGTGCGGATAACGCACCGCTGCTACGCCAGGCATTCGACGAACAAAGCAGCCTCGCTCGCCTGGCCAGGGAAGCCGGCCAAGGCGCCGAACAGTTGCAACAGGTCCAGCAGGCTTGCACCGACGGCCAGCGCAGCATCGACACCCTGCTCGAACAGCAACGGCAGGTTGATGAGCGCCTGCAAAGGATCGCCGGCGAACTGGAACAAAGTACCGATCTCGCACCGCTGGGCGATGCCTGGTCCGCCTACCGCGATCGCCTGCAACAGTTGATGTTGATCGGCAACCGGCTGAACAAGGGCCAGGACGAACTCGCGCTGCTGGAACAAAGCGCCACTCGCGCCGCCGATGACCTGGCAACCCGCCGGCAAAACCTCGAAGTGCTCTACAAGGAAGCCGGGGCCGAACCGCAAGCGGTGGCGGAACAGATCCAGTTGCTCGGCAACCTGCTGCAAGACAATCGCAAGCAACTGCGCGCATTCGAAGAACTGGCCCGGCTTTGGGCCAGCCAGCAGGAGCTGGACAAACGCAGCGCGGAGCTGGAGCGACGCCAGCAGCAAGCCTTGCAGGAGCGCGACCGGCTGGTGTCCGAAGGCGGCGAAGCCAAGGCCGAGCTGACCATTGCCGAACAGACCCTGACTGTCACCCGTGAACTGCTGGAACGCCAGCGCCTGGCTCGCAGCGAAAGCGTCGAGCAACTGCGCGAACAGTTGCAGGACAACCAGCCGTGCCCGGTCTGCGGCAGCGTCGAACACCCGTACCATCAGCCCGAAGCGCTGCTGCAAAGCCTCGGCCGATTCGATGAAAGCGAAGAGGCCAATGCGCGCAGAGCCGTCGGCCTGCTCAATGAAAAAGTCATCGATCTGCGAGCGCAATACAGTGGGGTCATTGCCCAGCTCAAGGAATTCAAACAGCAGCAGGAACAACTCGCCGCCCAGCAACAAGGCCTCGCGCCAAGCCTCGAAGCCCATCCGTTGTCGGAGCAGTTGCTGGCTCAGGCGCCAGACCGGCGCGACGCCTGGCTGGCCCAGCAAAACAGCCAGTTGAACCTGCGCATCAGCCAGGACGAACAACGCCAGGCCGCCCTGCTCACCCTGCAACAGGACGCCGCGCGCCTGGCGCAGCAACTGCGCGAAGCGGAAACCGCCAGCCAGCAGGCGTCACTGCACCTGGGCAACCAGCAACAGGAAATGGCCCGCGACCGCCAGCGCCTGGACGAAGAGCTCGGGCATTTCAGTGCGCTGCTGCCGGCCGATACCTTGCAGGCCCTGCGCAGCGATCCCGCCGCGACGTTCATGCGACTCGACCAGCAGATCACCCAGCGCCTGGCGCAACTGGAACAGCAACGCGAAGAACTCGGCGAACAACTTCAACGCCAGCAAGCCCTGGAGAAAGAGCAGGACCGCCAGCAGACCCGTGTGCAACAACTCGAAGCGGCGCAGCAGCAATTCAACGCACTGAATGAACAACAGCAGACCTGCCAGCAAAAGCTCACGCAACTGCTGGGCGAACATTCCAGTGCCGAACAATGGCAGCAACAACTCGACCAGGCCCTGGAACAGGCCCGCCATGCCGAGGCAGCGGCCGGTCAGCAGTTACAGGAGTTGCGCAATACCCTTGTGCAACTGGCTGCCGAGCTCCAGGCCCGGCATGAGCAGGCCCAGTTGCTTGAGGCCGAACAGCAGACGCTCGCCGCCGGCATCGCCCAATGGCGCGCTTCTCATCCGGAACTCGACGACGCCGCGCTCGATGCCCTGCTCGGCCTCGACGAGCAACAGGTCAGTCAACTGCGGCAACGCCTGCTCACCAGCGAAAAAGCCATCGAGCAGGCCCGCGTCCTGCTCACCGAACGCGAGCAGCGCCTGCACAACCACCAGGCCCAACACAACGGCAACCTGCCGCCTGAAGAATTGACCCAAGCCTTGGCGGTACTGCAGGAGCAGTTTGCCGCCAGCGAACAACGCTGCGCCGAGTTGCGCGCCGAACAGGCTGAAGACCAGCGTCGGCAGCACGCCAACCAGGCCCTGGCCCGACAGATCGAGCAGGCCTATGCCGAATACCAGCGCTGGGCGCGCCTCGACGCCTTGATTGGCTCGGCCACCGGCGACCGCTTCCGCAAACTGGCCCAGGCGTACAACCTCGACTTGCTGGTCCACCACGCCAACGCCCAGTTGCGCCAACTGGTTCGCCGTTACCGGCTCAAGCGCGGCGGCAGCATGCTTGGCCTGCTGGTAATGGACACGGAAATGGGCGATGAACTGCGCTCGGTACATTCGTTGTCCGGCGGCGAGACCTTCCTGGTCTCCCTTGCCCTGGCGTTGGGCCTGGCTTCGATGGCGTCCAGCACGCTGAGAATCGAATCGTTGTTCATCGACGAAGGCTTCGGCAGCCTCGACCCCGAATCGCTGCAACTGGCGATGGACGCCCTCGACGGCTTGCAGGCCCAGGGGCGCAAGGTCGCGGTCATCTCCCATGTGCAGGAAATGCACGAGCGAATCCCGGTGCAGATCCAGGTCCGTCGCCAGGGCAATGGGCTGAGCACGCTGGAGGTGAAATGAGCCGTGCCACGCTGTACTCCTTCCGCCGCTGCCCCTATGCCATGCGTGCACGCATGGCATTGCGTTACAGCGCGGTCGAACTGACGATCGTCGAAGTCAGCCTGAAGGCCAAGCCCGCCGAGATGCTTGCACTCTCGAGCAAAGGCACGGTGCCGGTGTTGCAGGTCGATGGCCGAGTGATCGACGAAAGCCTGGAGATCATCAACTGGGCCTTGGCCCAACACGATCCGCAGGACTGGCAGCTACGGGACGATGCCAAGGCCCAGGCATTGACGGCAGCGTTGATCGAGGAAAACGACCAGGTATTCAAGCTTCACCTGAACCGCTACAAATACCCGGAGCGACATCCCGAATACACGCAGGAACACTACCGCAGCGAAGGCGAAGTTTTTCTGCGCAAGCTGGAAGGACTGCTTGAAACCCGGCCGTTCCTGGCGGCCGAACATCAGAGCCTGGCCGACGTGGCGGTGATGCCCTTCGTACGCCAGTTCGCCCATGTCGATCGCGACTGGTTTGCCGAGGCGCCCTATCCGCGATTGCAAGGTTGGTTGCAGAAATTCCTGGATTCCGAGCTGTTCGTAGCGATCATGGCCAAGTGAGCTGCATCGCCGTCGTGGCGAGGGAGCTTGCTCCCGCTGGCCTGCGCAGCAAGCCCATTCGGTCTACACCCAAGGCGTCTGCTGCGCAGCCGAGCGGGAGCAAGCTCCCTCGCCACAAAAGCCCGTAGATCCCTTCAAGCGGCGACGGTGCACATGCGCACCAGCGCGCAATCAACCTGAAACGGCCCAAACTCAGCCACCCTCGGCGCCGACGGCGGATTACCCACCAACACCCCCAATGCCCTGGCGGTGAGAATGTTATGGGCGATGTTGTGGTTGCACTCGATCGTCCGCGCCAACGACCCCGCCGACGCCTGCCCCAATCCAAGCAACGAAAACCCGTTGGTGATAAACGCCAGGAAGGCAATCACCCAGAACTTGCATCTGCTCATGCGCCGACAGCCCCTTTGCCTGCGCCGCGTTCGGCGGCGACAGTGGAAACCGACGCATGCAGCGACGAACCAACGAAGCCTTGGTATTGGGCGCCGACGCTGACCACCAGCACCAATGCGACGTAAAGGCCGATGGCTATGTAGGCGCCGTGTCTGGCGGAAGAAAGGATTGCGCGGGCCATGGGGTTCTCCGTGGGCATGTTTCGATGCCCACAGAATCAATCAAATAAACCGTTATGAATAGCGACGATTATGCATAGTCACCATCAGGTTTATTGATTGATGAAACCCTGAAATCAGTCGTTGACCAAGCTCAACAATCGCTCGCGAGCCACTTCCAGCTCTCCAGGAATTGGCTGGGCCGCCGAGACAATCGGAGTGGAGTAGAGAAACAGCAGCATCACTGCCAGACGCATCGCCATGGTGTCGATCCTTATTGGTAAGGAGTCAATTAAATAGCGTCAAATTTAAACACATGGCTATGTGATATCACAACGGGATTTTTCTGCCCACGCACGAAGCCTGCGATCTTTTCTCTCCGCTGGCATGCAGCAGGAAATGAAAAGATCGCAGGCTTCAAGGGTCAACGTGATTCAGTGTTGGGTCTTGTGATCCAGTGCGGCGTAGAAGTTGGCGCTCTGTTGCAGGTATTTCTCGGTGTAGCTCTGGGTGCGGTTTTTCTTGTCGCTGATTTCGATGCTGGCACTGGCTGGCAATGCCACGGTAGCAGAGATAGCGGAAGCGGCAATAACGGAGAAGAGATTCAGATTCATGGCGGTAGTCCTCGGATTCAGTTTGCTGATTTGCCCGGTGGGGCCGTGAAGCAAACTTACGCGCCGAGGCGTCTCGTCTTGAAATGCTTTGTAATACTAGCGACTATCAGTCTGGTTGATACAACGGCGAAGGCCCCGTGAATCGGGGCCTTCAGCTTACTGACGAACCATGAATTTCAAGTCGCTCGGCGCATCCATCGCCAGCTTCTGGACGGTTTTACCCAGCAGGCCGGTCTTCGGATCACGCTCGATGACGACGATCTGGTTGCTCTTCTGGTTGGCCACCAGGACAAATTTTTCACTCGGGTCGAGGCTGAATTCCCGAGGGTGGTCGCCCTCGACAGAGCGCCGCTGAAGCTCTTTCAGCGTGCCAGCCGCCGGGTCGATGGCAAGCACCACCAGTTCGTTGGTGGTGCCCCGATTGCTGACGTACAGGAACTTGCCGTCCCTGGACGCATGCAGCGCTGCCGCCGCTTTACCCGGCTGGGGCTTGCCGACGGCGAGGTCGACCAGTTGACGCTGGGTAAGGCGGCCATCCTGGTAGTCGAACACCGCAACCTGGGCGGTCATCTCCATGGTCAGCCAGGCGTGCTTGCCATCGTTGCTGAACAGCAGGTGACGCGGCCCGCTGCCCGGCGGCAACTGCACGAATGCCGGATCGGCAGGCGTCAGCGGCAGCTCGGGGTTGGCTTTCGGGTCGTAGCGGTAGACAAATACCTTGTCCGCCCCCAGGTCGTTGGCAAACACATACTTGCCGTCCGGCGAAGGCACCGCCGAATGCACATGCCCCGACTTCTGCCGCTCAGGGTTGACCCGGCTCGGCTGATGGCTGCCCGACTGCACCACCGGCGCGAGCTTGCCATCCGCCCCCACCGGCAGCACGACCAAGGTGCCGCCCGGGTTTTCCAGAACGGAATAATTACTCACCAGCAGATGCTGGCCGTCATGGCTCAGGCTGGAATGAGTCGGCTCGTTGCCCAGGGACTGGACCTGATTGATCAGGCTCAGTTCATGGGTCTTGGGGTCAACGGCGTAACTGCTGACCTTGCCCACCGGGTCTTTCTGGCCCGGGCCGTTTTCGTTGACCACGAACAGCCGGCTCAGGTCCTTGGAAAGGGTCAACCAAGAGGGGTTGTCCGTCTTGATCACCTGCAGTGGCTTGGCGTCGAGCTGGCCGGTCCGGCTGTCGAACTGCATGCGGTAGATGCCCTGGCTCTGGTCCGCCGTGTAGGAGCCCACCAGCAATTGATAGTGCTCGGTGGTTTCTGCCTGGACGCCCATGGCGCCCACGCTACCGGCCATCAGCAATGGCCAGAAACTACGCATCTTCATGCTCGGAGTCCTCGTCGTCGTGGCCGCTGGTCGCCTCCACGCATTCCAGATGGTGATCGCCCGAATCACTGGTGATGACCCAATGTTTCGAGGCTGTGTCGAAAGTCGCGGCCTGCATCTGTGCCGGCGTGAAGCGCCAATGCTCGAGGGTGCGGCCGTTCATGCATTCGACGTGCAGTTGATCCTGCTCGTCGAGGGAAAAATCGAAAGCGTGCAGCCCATCGATGATCAGCATGTCGCAGTGTTCGAGGGCGTGCAGCAGAGTGTTGGTCGGGGCAGTCATGGCGATCAGTCAGTCATTGGGAAAGGCGGCATGATAACCCAATGTCAGAGTGGGGCTTGGGCCATAAGGTTCGAAAGCGGTGCTGGCCGACCTATCGCTTTCGCGAGCAGGCTCGCTCCCACAAAGGATTCATACCCACCAGAAATCCCCTGTGGGAGCGAGCCTGCTCGCGAAAAGGCCGGCGCATTCAACATGAATGCAACGGCCTGTTCAGCTCCTCAGAGCGCCTCGCGCCCCGGCACGCCATCTACCAATCGCAGGATCCCCAGCGGGTTGGCGTTCTTCAACGGCTCTGGCAACAGGTTGTCGGGGTAGTTCTGGAAGCACACCGGACGCAGGAACCGATCGATCGCCAGCGTGCCGACCGAAGTGCCACGCGCATCGGACGTCGCCGGGTAAGGCCCGCCATGGACCATCGAATCGCAGACCTCCACACCGGTTGGATAACCGTTGAGCAAGATGCGGCCGACCTTCTGCTCCAGCAACGGCGTCAGTTCGCCGAACCGTTCGAAGTCTGCCGGTTCGCCAATGATCGTGGCGGTGAGCTGGCCGTGCAGGCCATGCAGCGCAGCGCTCAATTGCGCCTGGTCCGCCACTTCGACAAACACCGTGGTCGGGCCGAAGACTTCTTCCTGCAACGCCTCGTCACCGTTGATCAACAGGCTGGCGTCAGCCTTGAACAATTGCGGTTGCGCCTGGTTGCCCTGCTGCTCGCGACCGGCCAGGTGTTCGATGCCTGGGTGGGCGAGCAATTTTTGCAGGCCTTTGCCGTAGCTTTGCAGCGTGCCGGCGTTGAGCATGGTTTGCGGTGCCTGGTCGCCGATCAGCGCAGCCACCTGCTGGGTGAAGGCAGTGAACTCAGGTGAGCGGAGACCGATCACCAGGCCAGGGTTGGTGCAGAACTGACCGCAGCCTTGCACCACCGAAGCGGTCAGGTCGCGAGCGACACTTTCGGCGCGCGCTTGCAACGCCTGCGGGAGGACGATCACCGGGTTGATGCTCGACATCTCGGCGAAGACCGGGATCGGCTGCGGCCGCGCGGCCGCCATGTCGCACAGGGCACGCCCGCCTTTCAGGGAACCGGTGAAGCCGACGGCCTGGATCGCCGGATGCTTGACCAGCCATTCGCCGACGCCACCGCCGTAGATCATGTTGAACACACCGGCCGGCATCGAAGTCTTTTCAGCCGCGCGAATGATCGCATCGGCCACATGCTCGGCGGTGGCCATGTGGCCACTGTGGGCCTTGAATACCACCGGGCAACCGGCGGCCAGCGCGGCAGCGGTGTCACCGCCAGCGGTGGAGAATGCCAAGGGGAAATTGCTGGCGCCAAACACGGCCACCGGGCCGAGGCCGATGCGGTACTGGCGCAGGTCCGGGCGCGGCAGCGGCGTACGCTCCGGCAAGGCCCGGTCGATACGCGCGCCGTAGAAATCGCCACGGCGCAAGACCTTGGCGAACAGGCGCATCTGCCCGCTGGTGCGGCCGCGCTCGCCCTGGATTCGTGCGGCTGGCAACGCGGTTTCGCGGCAGACCACGGCGACGAACTCATCACCCAAGGCGTCCAGCTCATCGGCGATGGCATCGAGAAATTCGGCCCGGCGCGCCGCGCTCAGGCTGCGGTAGGCTGGATAAGCCGCCGCGGCGGCCTTGGCGGCGGCGTCGACTTCTTCCGCCGTGGCCTGGACGAAATCATGCGGCAAGGCCTCGCCGGTGCTGGCGTCGAAACTTTGCAGGCGAGTCTGGCCGGCCGCGCTGCGGGCGCCGCCGATGTAGTTGTGGCCAAGGATCTGGTTCATCGCAAGTCTCCTTTTAAAGTGTGCCGATAGTACCTGGGTTGAACACCGCGTCTACCGGAGCAATGCCGTTGATCAGCGGTGCGCCGAATTCGGCCTGGCTGATTTCGAACACGTCCCCCGGCTGGGTGCGGATGCCGTCGGCGAACGACAGCGTCGCGGTGCCGAAGAAGTGAACGTGCACGTCCCCGGGGCGCAGGAACTGACTGTACTTGAAATGGTGGAACTCGAGGTTCTCGAGGCTGTGGCACATGTTCGCCTCGCCGCTGAGGAATTCGTTCTGCCACAGCACTTCGCCGTTGCGCAGGATACGACTGGTCCCGGACAGATGTTGAGGCAGTTCGCCCACGCGAAGTTCCGGGCCGAAGCTGCAACTGCGCAGTTTCGAATGGGCCAGGTACAGATAATTCTTGCGTTCCATGACGTGATCGGAGAATTCGTTGCCTACCGCAAAGCCCAGCCGATATGGCTTGCCGTCATGACCGATGACATACAGACCGCTGATTTCCGGCTCCTCGCCAGCGTCTTCGGCAAAGGGCGGCAGCGGGAACGGATGGCCGGGACGGACGACGATGCTGCCGTCGCCCTTGTAGAACCATTCCGGCTGAACGCCAGCCTGCCCGGCGGCGGGTTTGCCGCCCTCCACGCCCCATTTGAAGATGCGCATGGTGTCGGTCATGGCGCTCTCGTCGCCAGCCTGTTGGTGCATCTTGTCCCGGGCCGAGGCGCTGCCCAGGTGAGTCAGGCCGGTACCGCTGACCAGCAGGTGAGCCGGGTCCGGATGGTCCAGCGGCGGCAGGATGCGCAACTCGCTCAGCAGTTGCGCATAGTCATGGCTCGCTCCCAGGCCCAGGCCGTCGACCTGTTGCTCAAGCTTGAAGCCCGCCTCGATGGCGGTCAGCGCCAGGTCGCGCACCGTCGTGGCGCCCTGCACTTCGCGCACCTGCTCGCCGTCAACTACACCGACGCGGCGTTCGCCGTTACTCAATTCGAACTGAACTAAACGCATGGGTTTCTCCCTGTAAACAAATTTTGACCTCTATGCAGTCCCCTGTGGGAGCGAGCCTGCTCGCGAAAACGGTCTGACAGTCGACATTATTGGTGGATGGAAAACCGCTTTCGCGAGCAGGCTCGCTCCCACAGCTTGATCAGCGTCAGCCCTCAGATTCAGCTACGCGTCGCCCCGCGGGCGCTTGCCGCGAACTGGTCAGCCGGCAACACGTGCTTGCGTTCGAGCAAGCGATAGACCACGCCGGTCAACACCAGGCCGAACACCATCACGCACGACAGGAAGTACAGCCCGGACGCCAGGTTACCGGTGTATTCCTTCAAGGCGCCGATCACGAACGGGCCGATGTAGCCGCCCAGGTTGCCTACCGAGTTGATCAAGGCAATGCCCGCCGCCGCGCTGGCACCGGCGAAGAATCGTCCCGGCAAGGTCCAGAACACCGCCGTGCAGGAAAACAGTGCAAACGCCACCAGGCACAACGCCGCCAGTTGCAGCACCGGCACGGTCAACCAGGCGCTGAGGAACAGACCGATGGCGCCCAATACATACAACACGGCCAGGTGACCGTAACGGTCGTTCAGGCGGTCGGAGCTGCGAGGAATGATCAGCAGGCCAATGATGCCGAAGATATACGGCACGGAAGAGACAAAGCCGGTCACCAGGTCACTGCCGCCGAACTGCTTGATCAGCGTCGGCAGCCACAGCCCCAGGCCGTAGATGCTCAGGGTCACCGGCAGGTAGAACAGCGCCAGCAGCAGGACGCGCTTGTCCTTGAGCGCATGCAGCGGGTTGCCATGACGGGTCTGGCCGTATTCCTCCAGGTCCTTTTTCAGCTCACCGGTCAACCAGTCCTTCTCGGACTGGTCCATCCATTTGACCTGTTGCGGGCCGTCCGGCAGATAACGCAGCACCGGCCAGGTCAACAGCACCGCCGGCAGGCCGATGACGATGAACAACCACTGCCAGCCGTGCAGGCCGAGGATGCCGTCCATGCCCAGCAAGCCACCGGAAACTGGGCCGGTGATCATCATCGCAATGGGTTGGGAAAGAATGAACAGCCCGAGGATCTTGCCGCGATGGCGCACCGGGAACCACTGGGTGATGTAATACAGCACGCCCGGAAAGAACCCGGCTTCGGCCGCGCCCAGCAGAAAGCGCATCACGTAGAAACTATAGGGCCCCTGCACAAAAGCCATGCCGATGGTGATTGCGCCCCAGGTGATCATGATCCGGGCAAACCAGCGCCGCGCACCGAAGCGCTCCAGCATCAGGTTGCTGGGAATCTCCAGGAGGAAATAACCGATGAAGAACAGGCCCGCGCCGAGGCCGTAGGCGGCGTCGCCGATGCCGATGTCCGCGCCCATGTGCAGCTTGGCGAAGCCCACGGCGGAGCGATCCACGTACGCGATCAGGTAAAGCAGGATCAGGAAGGGAATCAGTTTGAGTGTGATGCGACGTATAAGCCGCAATTCCTGGCTCATGGGACCGGTCTCCGATTGTTGTTGTTATAGAACCTCGGGGGATTTCTCTCGCGAATGACCGCCAGGACAACCCCTCCGTTAAATCGGACTATATAGTAATACTATTTACCCAACAACACTTCCAAACGGCGTAAATTGCGCTTATGTTACGCTTCAGCTCGAACAATATAGTCATACAATAAGAGAATCGATCATGTCTGATAAGAAACCCTCCCTGCGCTCGGCCCAATGGTTTGGCACCGCCGACAAAAACGGCTTCATGTACCGCAGCTGGATGAAAAATCAGGGCATCGCCGACCACCAGTTCCATGGCAAGCCGATCATCGGTATCTGCAACACTTGGTCGGAGCTGACACCGTGCAACGCGCATTTCCGGCAGATCGCCGAGCACGTCAAGCGCGGCGTGATCGAGGCCGGGGGCTTTCCGGTGGAATTCCCGGTGTTCTCCAACGGCGAATCGAACCTGCGCCCCACCGCTATGCTGACCCGCAACCTGGCGAGCATGGACGTGGAAGAGGCGATTCGCGGCAACCCGATTGATGGCGTGGTATTGCTCACCGGTTGCGACAAGACCACTCCGGCCCTGCTGATGGGCGCCGCCAGTTGCGACGTGCCGGCCATCGTCGTCACCGGCGGGCCGATGCTCAACGGCAAGCACAAGGGCCAGGACATCGGCTCGGGCACCGTGGTCTGGCAACTGAGCGAACAGGTCAAGGCCGGCACCATCACCATCGACGACTTCCTCGCGGCCGAGGGCGGCATGTCCCGCTCGGCTGGCACCTGCAACACCATGGGCACGGCGTCGACCATGGCCTGCATGGCCGAAGCCCTCGGCACCTCCCTGCCCCACAACGCGGCGATTCCGGCCGTGGACGCACGCCGTTATGTGCTGGCCCACATGTCGGGCATGCGTGCCGTGGAAATGGTCCGTGAAGACCTGAAGCTGTCGAAGATCCTGACCAAGGAAGCCTTCGAAAACGCCATCCGCGTCAACGCTGCCATCGGCGGTTCGACCAACGCGGTGATTCACCTCAAGGCCATCGCCGGACGCATCGGCGTGCAGCTGGACCTGGACGACTGGACCCGCATCGGTCGCGGCATGCCGACCATCGTCGACCTGCAACCGTCCGGACGCTTCCTGATGGAGGAGTTCTACTACGCCGGCGGCCTGCCCGCCGTGCTCCGTCGCCTCGGCGAAGCCAACCTGATCCCCCACCCGAACGCACTGACGGTGAACGGCAAGAGCCTCGGCGAAAACACCAAGGACGCGCCGATCTACGGCCAGGACGAAGTCATTCGCACCCTGGACAACCCGATCCGCGCCGACGGCGGCATCTGCGTACTGCGCGGCAACCTGGCGCCATTGGGCGCAGTGCTCAAGCCGTCCGCGGCCACCGCCGAACTGATGCAGCATCGCGGTCGCGCGGTGGTGTTCGAGAACTTCGACGAGTACAAGGCGCGGATCAACGATCCGGAGCTCGACGTGGATGCCGACTCGATCCTGGTCATGAAGAACTGCGGGCCGAAGGGTTATCCGGGCATGGCCGAAGTCGGCAACATGGGCTTGCCAGCCAAACTGCTGGCCCAGGGCGTGACGGACATGGTGCGTATTTCCGACGCGCGCATGAGCGGCACCGCCTACGGCACCGTGGTGCTGCATGTGGCACCGGAAGCGGCGGCCGGTGGGCCTTTGGCCGCGGTGAAAGAAGGTGACTGGATCGAACTCGATTGCGCCAGCGGCCGCCTGCACCTGGACATCCCCGACGCCGAACTCGCCGCGCGCCTGGCCGACCTGGCGCCACCGCAGCAATTGCTGGTCGGTGGCTACCGCCAGCTGTACATCGACCATGTGCTGCAAGCCGACCAGGGTTGCGACTTCGACTTCCTGGTGGGCTGCCGCGGCGCCGAGGTGCCGCGTCACTCCCATTGACCCTGTCTCATGTGGGAGCGAGCCTGCTCGCGAAAGCGTTGGACCAGCGGCATTCATGCCGCCTGACCCACCGCCTTCGCGAGCAGGCTCGCTCCCACAAGAAGCCTGCACTGACCTTAAGAAATCGCACTAGCGACCCGCCCTCGCCGCGCCTGCTATCATGCGCAGCACCCCTCGCACACAGGATCGCGCCGCTCCCCATGGATTACCGCAAACCCTCCGACCGCAAGAGCATGCACGCGCGCATCGTCCAGGAACTGGGCATGCAGATCGTCTCTGGCCGCTTCAAGCCCGACGACAAACTGCCCGCCGAAGCCTTGCTGTGCGAAGAATATGCCGTCAGCCGCCCGGTGCTGCGCGAAGCCACGCGCGTGTTGGTCGCCAAGGGCCTGGTGTATTCGCGGCCGCGAGTGGGCACGGTGGTCAAGCCGCGTCGGGAATGGCACATGCTCGACCCCGATGTGCTGCACTGGCTGATGCAGAGCAGCCCGCAGAACGAGTTCTTCGGACTGCTCACAAGCGTGCGCAGCATCATCGAGCCGGCCGCCGCCGCCCTCGCCGCGCAATTCGCCACCGACGCCGACATCGCCGCCATCAGCGAAGCCTACCAGCGCATGGAAGCCGCCCCGACCCCGGAAGCCCTCCTGCAACCGGACCTGGACTTTCACAGCCGCATCGCCGACGCCACCCACAACGACCTGCTCGCCAACCTGTGCAACATGCTGTCGGTGGCCATCGCGGAAGCCCTCAAGCACTCCAACCAACGGCCCAACCTGCACGAGCTGGCGATGCCACGGCACAAGGCGATCCTCACCGCCATCGAGAACCGCGATGCCCTCGGCGCCCGCCATGCCACGCTGGTGCAACTGGACGATGCTCGCAGCGCGCTGAATGTGGTGCTGGGTACCGACCCTTCCTGAAGCACAGCCCAAATAAAAAAGCCGCAACCTCAGGTTGCGGCTTTTTTATTTCTGCCAGGCTTCAGTGAGCAAACAACGAATTACCCTTCTGCCCCGCCAGCTTCTCCGGCTTGATCAGGAATCGCGCCAGCGCGGGCAGCAGCCACAGCGCACCGAACATGTTCCACAACAACATGAACGTCAGCATCAGGCCCATGTCCGCCTGGAACTTGATCGCCGAGAAAATCCAGGTGCAGACGCCGATGGCCAGGCACAAGCCGGTAAACAGCACCGCCTTGCCAGTGGATTTCAGCGTCTGGTAATACGCCTCCTGCAACGGCAACCCGGCCCGCAGGAAACTTTCCAGACGGCTGTAGATGTAGATGCCGTAGTCCACGCCGATCCCTACGCCGAGGGCTACCACCGGCAATGTCGCGACTTTCACGCCGATGCCCATGAACGCCATCAGAGCGTTGCCCAGCACCGAGGTCAGCACCAGTGGCAGCACGATGCACAGCGTCGCTGCCCAGGAACGGAAGGTAATCATGCACATCGTCGCCACGCAGATATACACGAGGATCAGGATGGTCAGTTCCGACTCCTTGATCACCTCGTTGGTGGCCGCCTCGATCCCGGCGTTCCCGGCGGCGAGGATGAACTCCAGGCCATCGCGGTTGTGCTCCTTGGCAAAATCCTGCACCGCCGTCACGGCGCGGTCGAGCGTCTCGGCCTTGTGGTCGTTGAGGAACACCAGCACCGGCGCCAGGGAACAGCTGTTGTTGTACAGGCCGTCGGCCCGGGCAATGGAGCTGTTCAGTACATCAGGGTTGCGCGACAGGGTTTCCCATTTCAGGTTGCCCTCGTTCATGCCCTTGATCATCTGCTTGGACACAGTCACCAGGGAAATAGCCGACTGCACGCCCTCGGTGTTCTGCATCTTCCACATCAGCTCGTCGATGGGCGCCATGGCTTCGTAGCGCGAACAGCCTTCGGCCTTGGTCTTGACCATCACCACCAGCACATCGGAGCTGGTGGAATAGTTGCTGATGATGAAGTTGTTGTCCTGGTTGTAGCGCGAGTCCGGACGCAGTTCCGGGGCGCCCTGGTCAAGGTCGCCGATCTTCAGGTTCTGGCTGTACCAGAGGCCGCCGCCAAACGCGAGCACGGCCAGAGCAATCGATACCGGCGCGACCTTGGCGCTGGCAAAGTTCGACAGCAGGCGCCAGAACGGATGTTCGCGGGTCGCGTCTTTCTTGCTGCGCTCGACCGCGCGCTTGCTGATACCGACGTAGGAAATCGCCACCGGCAGCAGGATCAGGTTGGTGAACACAATCACCGCCACGCCGATGGACGCGCCGATGGCCAGTTCGCGAATCACGCCGATGTCGATGATCAGCAAGGTGATGAAGCCGACGGCATCGGCCAGGATCGCGATCATCCCTGGCAGGAATAATTGGCGGAAGGTCCGCCGCGCCGCCGTCAAGGCGTTGTCCGCCTCGCTGGACTGCAAGGCGATGCCGTTGATTTTCTGTACGCCGTGGGAAATGCCGATGGCGAAGATCAGGAAAGGCACCAGCATCGAATACGGATCCAGGCCGAAACCGGCCGCGTGCATCAACCCCAGCTGCCAGACCACCGCCACCAGGGTGGTGCTCAATACCGCAACGGTGCTGCGCATGCAGTTGGTGAACCAGTACAGCAGGATCAGGGTGATGACGAAGGCCACGCCGAAGAACAGCACCACCATGACCAGGCCGTCGATCAGGTCGCCGACCTTCTTGGCGAAGCCGACGATGTGAATCTGCACATTCGGGTTCTGCGCTTCGAACTTGTTGCGGATCTTGTCTTCAAGCTCGTGGGAAAACTTCCGATAATCGAGGGCGAGCAATTTGCCTTGGTCTTGTGGGTCGGGATAGGACTCCAGCAGCGGGATGTCGATGATGCTTGATTTGAAATCGTTCGCCACCAGGCGCCCGACCTGGCCGGACTTGAGCACGTTGTTGCGCAGCAGGTCGAGGCTGTCGGCCGAACCGTTGTAACTTTGCGGGATCACCTCGCCACCGGCGAAGCCCTCCTCCGTCACTTCGGTCCAGCGCACGCTTGGGCTCCACAGCGACTTCAGGCCGGAGCGGTCGACGCCGGAGATGTAGAAGACCTCGTCGTGGATCTGGCGCAGGGTCTCCATGTACTCCTTGGAGAAAATATCGCCGTTGGTAGCTTCCACGGAAATCCGTACCGTGTTGCCCAGGTTCGCCAGGTCATTGCGGTGTTCGAGCATCTTCTCGATGAACGGATGCTCGAGGGGAATCATTTTTTCGAAACTGGTGGACGGCCGAATCAGCGTGGCCTGCCAGAACAGGAAAATGCTGACCAGCAGGCAAATGATGATCACTGCCGGGCGGTTGTTGAAAATCAGGCGCTCGAGGAACGTCGCCTTGTCTTGGTGATGACTGCTCATGGGGTCCGCCTTCTTGTTATTGTGCCCGTCTGACAGGCCCGGCTCATTTGCTCAGTTCGGCGCCAGTGGGCGTGGTAGCGCGAACGCCGCCCTGTCCCGCCAGGATCAGGTTGCCGTTGCCCGCCGCCGTGACGGCCGCCACGGAAATGCGGTCCGGACGGTTGAACACGCTGAAGGTCACGCCATCGTCGGTGCTGCGAATCACGCTGCCGCCGTTGCCGACGATCACGATCGAGCCATCCGGCAACAGCGTCGCGCCCGACAAGCCGAATTCCAGCGCGCCACGGGCCGCCTTCAGCTCGACCTGCTCCCAGCTGTCGCCGAAATCCGTGGAGCGATAGAGATTGCCGCGAAGGCCGTAGGCCAACAGGGTCGAAGGTTGGGCGGTGCCGATGGCGCCAAACAGCGAACCTTCGTACGGACCTTCGAGTTTTTCCCAGGTCTGCCCCCAGTCGGCGGAGCGGAACATGCTGCCGGCCTCGCCGACGATGAACAGCCCGGCGTCCTTTACCGCGGCGATAGCGTTGAGGTGATATTGGTCTTCATTCTCGAGGCGGTCGCTGGCCTGCTCCCAGTGCTTGCCGCCATCGGTGGTCGCGTACAGCGCACCGTAGGCGCCCACCGCCAGGCCACTGCTGGCGTCCTTGAACCAGACGTCGAGCAGCGGTGCTTCACGGGTGAGGTCTTCGAACTGCTTGGTCCAGGTGGTGCCGCCGTCCTCGCTGGCGAGGATCTGCGCGTCGTGCCCCACGGCCCAACCGTGCTTGTCGTCGACGAAGAAGACTGCGGTAAGCAGTTGGCGGGTCGGCACCTTGGCCTGGGTCCAGGATTTGCCCTGGTCATCGGAAAAGACGATATGCCCACGGTCACCGACCGCGACCAGGCGCTGGCCGGCATGGACCACATCGAGCATGAGGGTTTTGCTGGCCTTGGCCGATTCGACGGAATAGATGACATCGGCCGTCGACGCCGCAACCGCCAGCACCGGCGCCGACAAAACGGCAGAGCCCAGCAGCGAGAGCGCCGAGACCAGCAGCGCAAATCTGCGCAGCACTGGCGGGCGGCAGCGGCCCACAGCCATGACAGGCTCATTCATAGACCTTTCCCCCATTTATTATTGTTATGGCTTGGTACGTTGCAGTCCTGAAGCATAGTCCTGAAACCTGCAATCTAGAGCCACTTCGCAAGCTGGACCTATCCTATCGGGCTTTCGAAAGGTCTGACAATCGGCGCCACGTTATCTTTTGTTAACCGTGGGGGGTTGGTGACAAGGGTGAATGGCGGGGTATTCGGCGGGGTGATGGCGCGAGTTTCAAGTGGATAATAATTGAGCCCCTTCGCGAGCAGGCTCGCTCCCACAAGGAATCCACGTCGATCACAGAATATGTGTCCACAGAGGATCCATTGTGGGAGCGAGCCTGCTCGCGAAAGGGGCACCGCGGTCCGCCAGGCAGACCGCGGCATCAAGGTCAAGCCAGGCTCTTGCTCACCACTTCAAACACATCGGCCGACAGCCCACCGGACGCCAGGATGCGCTCCAGCTCGCCCTTCATCAGGGCCTGGCGTGCGCTGTCGTATTTGCGCCAGCGGGTCAGTGGCGCCAGTTGCCGCGAGGCGATTTGCGGGTTCAAGGCGTTGAGCTGGATCACCAGGTCCGCCAGGAAGCGATAACCGGAACCGTCGGCGGCGTGGAAGTTGATCAGGTTCTGCCCGGCGAACGCGCCGACCAGTGCCCGCACCTTGTTCGGGTTCTTGATGTTGAACGCCGGGTGCTCCATCAACGCCTTGACCCGCGCCAGCCCGCCCGGCAACGGGCTACCGGCCTGGACGCTGAACCATTGGTCCATGACCAGCGGGTTGCCCTTGAAGTTCTCCGCGAACACTTCCAGGGCCTTGGCCTTTTCGGTCTCGAACGGCGAGTTGACCAGCACCGCCAGCGCCGTGAGGCGCTCGGTCATATTGTCCGCGGTGTCGAACTGTTCAAGCGTGGCGCTCAGCACTTCAGGTTTGTCGGTCAGCATCAGGTAGGACAGCGCGATGTTCTGCAACGCACGCCGCGCGAAGTGCTCGGCCTGGGCCACGTACGGCGTGCGCCGGGACAGGTCGCGGTTGGCCTCGTAGCGCAGCCACAGGGCTTCGAACAGGTTTTCGGCCAACTGCCGGCGAGCGAATTCGCGGGCGGCGTGGATCGCCTCGACGTCCGCCACTTCGCTGATTTCGGTCAGGTAGGCTTCGCTTGGCAGCGAGAGCATTTCCGCGACCATCGCCTGATCCAGGGATTCATCCGACAGCACGCTGCGCAAGGCGCTGACCAGCCGAGGGTCAAGCACCAGGCTTTCGCCTTTCTGGTGCTGGCCGATCAGTTCCTGCAAGACCTGCACCGACAATTGCTGGCCGGCATCCCAACGGTTGAAGCCGTCCCTGTCGTGTTGCATGAGGAACATCAGTTGATCACGGTCGTACGGGAAGCTCAGCTTCACCGGCGCCGAGAAGCCGCGCAGCAACGAAGGCAGGGGCTTTTCAGCGATATCGACGAAGGTGAAGGCCTGCTCGGCCTCGGTCACCGAGATCACCCGGGTCGTGCCGCTCGCCGCCGCTTCGCCGCTCAGGCGCAGTGGAATTTCGGCGCCATTGCTGTCCAGCAGGCCCAACTCGACCGGAATCACGAAGGGCAGTTTCTCGGCCTTGTCCGGCGTCGGCGGGCAGCTTTGGCGGAACGTCAGGCTGTAAGTCTTCGCCGCGGCGTCGTAGGACTCGCTCACCGCCAGCCGTGGCGTACCGGCCTGGCTGTACCAGCGTTTGAACTGGCTCAGGTCGACGCCATTGGCATCCTCCATGGCCTTGATGAAATCGTCGCAGGTCACGGCCTGGCCATCGTGGCGCTCGAAGTACAGGTCGCTGCCCTTGCGGAAGCCTTCGGCGCCCAACAGGGTATGGATCATGCCGACCACTTCCGAGCCCTTTTCGTACACGGTCAGGGTGTAGAAGTTGGAAATCTCGATGAAGCTGTCCGGGCGCACCGGGTGAGCCATCGGGCCGGCGTCTTCAGCGAACTGGTGGGTACGCAGGTACGCCACGTCCTGGATGCGCTTGACCGTGGCCGAGTTCATGTCCGCCGAGAACCCGGCGTCGCGGAACACCGTGAAGCCTTCCTTGAGCGACAGCTGGAACCAGTCGCGGCAGGTCACGCGGTTGCCCGACCAGTTATGGAAGTATTCGTGGGCGACGATCGCCTCGACCCGCTGGTGCGCGGCGTCGGTGGCGGTTTCGGCGCGGGCCAGTACGGCGCTGGAGTTGAAGATGTTGAGGCCCTTGTTCTCCATCGCGCCCATGTTGAAATCGTTGACCGCGACAATCATGAAGATGTCCAGGTCGTATTCGCGCCCGTACACCTCTTCGTCCCAGCGCATCGACTTCTTCAGGCTGGTCATGGCGTGCTGGCATTTGTCGATGTTTTCCGGCTCGACGTAGATGCGCAGCGCCACGGTGCGCTCGGTCATGGTGGTGAAGGTGTCTTCGACGCACCACAGGTCACCGGCCACCAGGGCGAACAGGTAGGCCGGCTTCTTGAACGGGTCTTCCCAGGTCGCCCAGTGCCGGCCGTCTTCCCCAGGGCCGCTGGCAATCGGGTTGCCGTTGGAGAGCAGCACCGGGTAGCTGTGCTGTTCGGCGACCACGGTGGTGGTGAACTTGCTCATCACGTCGGGGCGGTCGAGGTAATAGGTGATCTTGCGAAAGCCTTCGGCCTCGCACTGGGTGCAGAACATGCTGCCGGATTTGTACAGGCCTTCCAGGGCCGTGTTGGTTTCCGGATGGATGCGCACGGTGGTATCGACGGTGAACGCCTGGGCCTTGGGCTGCAAGGTCAGGTGGCTGTCATCCAGTTGATAGTCGCCCTGCCCCAGGTCGGCGTCGTCGAGCTTGATCGAGAGCAATTCCAACTGCTGGCCATCGAGCACCAGCGGCGGTAATCCGGCGCCGCGCTCGGGGTTGCGGCGCAGCACCAGTTGCGCATGGACCAGGCTGTGGTCCTCGAACAACTCGAAGGTCAGGTGCGTCTCGTCGATCAGGTATTCGGGAGCCTGATAGTCCTTCAGGTAGATCATCTTCGGTTGTTCGGTGCGCATGGGTCGAATCCTTCTACTGATGCACGGCGAGCTGGTAGGCCGTGTATTTACGAATATTGATCACGCCGGTGTCGAAAATCAGGTATTGGCCCTTGATTCCCAGCAGCGTGCCCTCGGCGATCGGGTCCTTGTCCAGGTTGAAGCTGACGATCTTCGCCGGGTACTGCTGCACCGGGTAACGGATCTCGACGGGTTCGACGTCCGCTATGGTCTGGATCGCCTGCAAGCCGAATCGTTCCTGCAAACCCTGCAGGCCCTGGGCGCAGCTTTCAAACAGTGAATCACGGATCTGCCGCAAGTCCACCGCCGCAGCGTCACCCTTGAGCAAGGCGCGCCAGTTGGTCTTGTCCGCCACCTGGCTGCGGAACAGGTCCTCGACGAAACCCGACTGCTGCCGGGTGGCGACCCGCAGGATCGGCAGCGCCTGGCTCGCGCCCTGGTCGAGCCAGCGGGTCGGCAGTTGCGTGGCGCGGGTGATGCCGACTTTCACGCCCGATGAGTTGGCCAGGTAGACCACATGATCGGTCATGCAGAACTGCTCGCCCCAGGCCGGGTCGCGACAGGTACCCGCCTCGAAATGGCAACGCTCGGGGCTCATGATGCAGAGGTCGCATTGCGCCAGTCTGGTCATGCAGGGGTAGCAATAACCCTGGCTGAAACTGGTCTTGGTCCGCCGTCCGCAATGGGTACAGTGGATCGCACCGAGGTATTCCAGGCGGATCCTGCTGCCGATCAACGGATTGACCGGCACCTCGACATCGCCCAGGCGAAAGGCGTATTGAACGGTCGGCCCGTCAAGGCGTGCCGACATCTTGCTGATTGCACCGCGGCCAATCTCGATCAATGGATGGCGTCCGACTTGAACAGGATATTCGGCACGACGGTGGCTTTCGACTGGCATTCCTGCGGGCCCATATAGCCGGTGCGCTCTTCTTCGGGCAGGTTCTGGATTTCCCAGGCGATCATCGCTTGCAGCGACAACTCGCGCTGCTCGGCGGTGAGCTTGTTGCCGTCGGCCCATTTACCGATTTCCACGGCCAGTTTCAGGCTGCGGTAGATGTCGGGGGTGATGTTGTCGATCATTTCGTTGAAGGAAGACATGGGTTCTCCGCGCAATTGCGCATTCTCAAAAGGCACAGGCGCCGGTCAAAGGGCCATTTTACGGCGAGCGAACAGCCCGCCCAACAAGCCCGTGGAGCAACCGACGAGCAACCCGCCGACGTGGGCCGCGTTGGCGATCTCGCCGAAACCGATCAGCGAAACCAGCCCGGACAGGCACAACAGCAACCACACCAGCATCATCACCAGCACCCCACGGGGCAAGTGATAGGCCGGGTTCGGCGCGAGCAACTGGTAGATCCAGCAATGGCCCAGCAGGCCGTACAGCACTCCGGACAGCCCGCCGAACAGGGTCGCGCCGCTGAACAGGTACTGGGCGAAATTGGACACGAGGCTGAACAGCAGCGTCAGCCCGAGCAGGTTGATCCCGCCCTGGCGCGCTTCGATCCGGCGTCCCAGTTCCCAGTACCACATGCCATTCATGGCGATGTGCAGGAAGCCGAAATGAACCAGCATCGGCGTCACCAGCCGCCACCACTGCCCCGCCGCGAGGCTGTCGGCCAACGGCGTGAACTGGATGTAGTCGCCGACGACGCGAAACTCGAGGAAGGTCAACCAGCGCAGGGTTTGAAGATTTTCCCCCAGCAGGGTCACGGCACTGACGATCAGGCTCAGCAGCAATATCAGGGCCGTCACCGGACTGCGGGCCAGTTGCTGGACGAACCCTGCCCGCCGGGACGTGCTGCCGGTGTCAGGCAGTTCCAGCTGTTGCTCGGGATCGCCGGCGGGAAAACGCTCGTACAACGAACGCACGTTTTCGCTGATTTCATCCGGCACCCAGAGCACCTGCTCGCCCGCCTCTTCGCTGACGCGATGAGGCACCTGCATGCGCTGCAGCAGCTTGACGAAACCGCTCAGGTCCACTGCCAGGGGCAGGCGCAGGACGGCGACGACGCTCATCGCCCCATCTCCGGCCGCTCGACATCGACCCAGACGAACTTGTGCGGGTCCAGACGGGTTTCCTGGTCGAGCCGATAGGCGACCAGCTTGCCGTAGAGCACCGCGCTGTAGTCCAGGCAGGCCAGGTTCGGGCGGATCGGCGCCGGTTTGCCGCTGCGCCAATAGTGGCCGACGAACAACATCGGCTCATCGACGCCATACCGCAGCAGGTTGTTTTTTTCGTCCGGTGACAACGGTGTGCGGGCCACCGGCTCCGGCAATGCGTCGGGCTGGAAGACGATGTCGCCGTAGGTCTGCGGGTTGTCTTCCCAGAATTTGGTGCGGAAGAACGCGCGGGTCAGGCCGTCGCCGCCCGTCAGGGTCATGCCATGAGGCAGGCGCATGTCGGTGCCGCGCAACAGGCGATCGAACACTGTGCAGGCAAAACTGCCCGATTCGGCCGAAGCCTGGAGAAAATGCTCGTCGATGCAGCCTTCCGGGAACAAGCCGCGCAATGGCTCGATCAGGCCCGCGTCCCAGCAGGCGTGGACGACCCGGAAGCGCCCGGCGTCGACAAACAGCGGCAGCTCGTAGAACCACTTGAGGAAATCACTCCATTCACCCGGGTGCTGCTCGAACTGGGTCAGGGTTTCGTTGAGCAAGCGGGCATGGCGCGGCGTGTGTTCGCGTACGTAGCGCTGGCCGCTGCCCGGCAATGCCGGGGTGCTCCAGCCCAAGGCATTGAACTCGTGGTTGCCCATGATGCACAGCGCCTGGCCGGCCACGACCATGTCGTGGACGATGTGCAGCGCCTCGCGAATCCGCGGGCCCCGGTCGATGATGTCGCCGAGGAACACCGCCATGCGCGAAGGATGTCGCCAGACCCCGGCCTGCTTGCGGTAACCGAGTCGGTCGAGCAGGTGTTCCAGGGTCAACGCGCATCCGTGCACATCGCCGATCAGATCGTAACTGCGCGCGGGATCGAGCATCAGTCGCCTCCACCCCCCAAACGACTGCCCCAGCCGAGCTTGGTCCGGCAGACTTCGTAGTAGTTGTGATCCAGCGGATGGATCAGGCGCAGCTTTTGCGCCTTCTTGCTGACGGTGATGGTGTCACCCGGCGCGCAGGTGAAATGGTTCTGGCCGTCACAGGACACTTGCGGGTAGATCTGCATATCCTTGGACACGACGATTTTCAGCTCACTGTTGCCATCGACCACGATGGGTCGCCCAGACAAGGTATGGGGGTACATGGGCACAATCACAATAGCGTCGAGCTTGGGATGCATGATCGGGCCACCGGCCGACAGCGCGTAGGCGGTAGAACCGGTCGGGGTAGCGACGATCAGGCCGTCGGCCTTCTGGCTGCAGACGAACTGGCCGTCGATGTACAGCTCGAATTCGATCATGCGCGTGGATTTGCCAGGGTGCAGCACCACATCGTTGAGCGCATCGCCCTGGCCGATGGCCTCGGCGTGACGGCGCACCTCGGCTTGCAGCAGGAAGCGGTTTTCCACCAGGTAATGGCCGTCCAGCACCTCGGCGACCTTGATCTCCAGCTCGTCAGGCCGGATATCGGTGAGGAAGCCCAGGCTGCCACGGTTGATCCCCAGCACTGGAATGTTGTGCCGGGCCAGGGCCCGGGCGGCGCCCAGCAGGCTGCCGTCGCCACCGACCACGATGACCATGTCGCAGACTTCGCCGAGCATCTTGCGCGACGACGTCTGCAGGCCGTGGCCCGGCAGCACTTCGGCGATGGTATCTTCGAGGATCACGTGCAGGTGCCGCTCCAGGAGGAAGCGCTTGAGACGGCGAACGGTGTCCAACACCTGGGAACTGCCCAGGCGACCGATGATGCCGATATTGCGAAATTGCTCCATGAGGCTCCTGCGAGGTCTGCGACGGGCGAAAAACCCGATTATGGGCGAAACCGCGCCGTAGACAAAATCCTTTAAGCCTTCAGCGCAACGGCTATGCTCGCAACATGATCCTGTTTCCCGAATTGCTCGACCTGCCCCGCCGCCTGCGCCATCCCGAAGTACGGGACCTGGCGTGGGTGATCGTCGCCCCGCCGATGCTCATCGACACGCCCTGGCCCCAGCGCCATCCGCTGGCGGGCAGCGGCTGGGTGCAGCAGCCCCATCGCCTGGAACACTGGTTGCGCGAACTGGACCGCGACAGCTATCCGTTGTTGCAGTGCCTGTCCCAGGGGCGCACGCGGCGCCTGGGGCTGTATTACGAAAGGCTCTGGCAATTTGCCGTGCAGCATGCGCCGGGCATCGAACTGATCGCGGCGAACCTGCCGATCCGGCGCGACGGCCATACGCTGGGCGAATTGGACCTGCTGCTACGCGATAATGAAGGCGTGCATCACCTGGAGCTGGCGATCAAGTTGTACCTGGGCCCGCAACAAGGCAACGGGCGAGATACCGCGCAATGGCTTGGGCCCGGCTGCCATGACCGACTCGACCGCAAGCTGACGCATCTGCATGAGCACCAACTGCCGATCTCGGCACGCCCGGAAAGTCGCAAGGCCTTGGCAGCGCTGGGCATCGAGTCGTTTCGCTCGCACCTTTGGCTCGGCGGCTATCTGCTCTATCCCTGGCCGGGCGAGGCCGAACCGCCGAGCGGTGCGCACCCCCGGCATTTGCGCGGCCGCTGGTTGCACCAGCGGGACTGGCCCGGATTCGTCACCCAGCGCCCGCCAGGGCGCTGGCAGCCCCTGCCCCGCGCGGCCTGGCTGGCCCCGGCCCATTACCCGGTTGACCAGGCCTGGACTGCCGGACAACTGGAGGCCTGGCGAACCGCCCTTGATCCCATGGCACCGGCGCAACTGATGGTGCGCCTGACCGAAAATGCCGAGGGCGAATGGGAGGAAGCCGAGCGGGCGTTCCTGGTGGCGGATCTTTGGCCGGATGTGCCGGGTAATGGTTGAGGTTTGGGGGGCTGTCAGGGGCCCTTCGCGAGCAGGCTCGCTCCCACATCTGGAATGCATGCCCTTGGAGGAATCAATTCCCCTGTGGGAGCGAGCCTGCTCGCGAAGGCGTCGCCACGGCCTAGAGTGACAACCGCACAGCCAGCGCCGCCAACGTCACCAGCAGCACCGGCACCGTCAGCACAATCCCGACCTTGAAGTAATAACCCCAGCCGATGCGGATATCCTTGCGCGCCAGCACATGCAGCCAAAGCAAGGTTGCCAGGCTGCCGATCGGAGTGATTTTCGGCCCCAGGTCACTGCCGATGACGTTGGCGTAGATCATCGCCTCCTTGACCACGCCAGTGGCCTGGCTGGCATCGATGGACAAAGCGCCGATCAGCACCGTCGGCAGATTGTTCATCACCGATGAAAGCAGCGCGGTCAACAGCCCGGTCCCCATGGCCGCGCCCCACACCCCGTAACCGGCGAAGCCATCGAGCCAGGCGGCGAGGTAGCCGGTGAGGCCGGCGTTGCGCAGGCCATAGACCACCAGGTACATGCCGAGGGAAAAGATCACGATCTGCCAGGGCGCTTCTTTCATCGCCTTGCGCGTGGAGATCTTGTGTCCTCGAGCCGCCACCGCCAACAGCAGTGCAGCGCAGACCGCCGAAATCGCGCTGATGGGAATGCCCAGCGGCTCCAGGGCAAAGCAGCCCAGCAAAAGGATCGCCAACACCACCCAACCGGCATAAAAAGTTGCCGTATCGTGGATGGCGCTTGCCGGGTCTTCCAGCTGCTGCGGGTCATAGTCGCGCGGGATATCGCGACGAAACATCCACAGCAGTATCGCCAGGCTGGCCGCAACGCTGACCAGGTTCACCGGCACCATGACCGACGCGTAGCGGTTGAAGCCGATGCCGAAGAAATCCGCGGAAACGATGTTCACCAGGTTCGATACCACCAGAGGCAGGCTGGCGGTATCGGCGATGAAACCGGCACCCATCACGAACGCCAGGGTCGCCGCCGGCGAGAACCGCAGGGCCAGCAACATGGAAATCACGATAGGCGTCAGGATCAGCGCCGCTCCGTCGTTGGCGAACAATGCCGAGACCAGCGCCCCGAGCAACACCATGAACGCAAACAGCTTGCGGCCGCTGCCTCGCCCCCAACGGGCCACATGCAACGCGGCCCAGGCAAAGAACCCGGCCTCGTCCAGCAACAGGCTGATGATGATCAACGCGACGAACGTACCGGTGGCATTCCAGATGATCTGCCACACCAGGGCAATGTCCCCGACCTGTACCACGCCGCTCAGCAAGGCCAACAGCGCACCAAGGGTGGCACTCCAGCCGACGCCCAACCCCTTGGGCTGCCAGATCACCAGCGTTATGGTCAGCAGGAAAATCAATGACGCGATGAGCATGCGTTACAGCCTTGAAAGGAAAAGAAAAAACCAGCAGCAGGACGCCACTGCGCCAGCGAACGGCGAAGATAGGGAGTTTCGGATATTCGGTAAAGCAGGAATTGAACGGCTTATGCGGTCATGGATGCACTTGTGGCGAGGGAGCAAGCTCCCTGGCCACGGGTTTCACGGTGATATCAAACCTTCTTATGCTGCTCCACCCACTTGCCATAGGCATCGATGAACTTCTGCAAAAACGGCCGCACCGATTCCGACAGGTTGCCCGCCTCGTCGAACGCCGTTCCCGCACCGCTCAGGTAGGCTTCAGGTTGTTGCATGCAAGGCACGTCGAGAAAAACCAGGGATTGGCGCAAATGGTGGTTGGCGCCAAAACCGCCGATGGCACCGGGTGAGGCGCTGATCACTGCGCCCGGCTTGCCGCTCAGGCAACTCTGACCGTAGGGGCGCGAGCCGACATCAATGGCGTTCTTCAGCGGGGCCGGCACCGAGCGGTTGTATTCCGGTGTCACGAACAACAACGCATCCGCCGCGCCGACCTTCTGGCGAAACGCGGTATAGGCCGCCGGCGGCGAGACGTCGATGTCTTCGTTATAGAGCGGCAGCTCGCCGATTTCGACGATCTCCAGTTTCAGGTTGGACGGCGCCAGGTCCGCCAGGGCCAACGCGACCTTTCGGTTGATCGACGCCTTGCGCAGGCTGCCCACTAAAACCGCCACTGTGTAGACATTACTCATGAGAGGCTTCTCGACTATCGGCTCAAAGGGAGCCTGTAGTTATAGATGATCGGCACCACAATTGGACCAGTGGATCACCCAAAACCTGCCAACCGGACTATTTTTTTACTGTAGGAAAACTTACCGCACTTGACCAAGGTCTACAGAACCGCAAATCGAGTGATCTATTTTCAGAGGTTCCAAGCAATGGCAGCAGTACTTGTCGGACAATTTCACGCACGGGACGCCGAAGGTCGCGTCTATTCGGTGCATGAATTCCAAGAATCAGACCCGTCACAAGACGGCATTGGCAAGGATGTCATCACTTATAAGCTGGCCATTGGAGATCGGGTCAACAAAGTCGACGAGGACACGTTCCTGCTGGTGCAATCCGGCATCCACCTGACCCGCGAGCCTGAAACGCCACGGCAGCCTCAGGCGCCAGTCGAAACGCAGATCGCTCTATAACTGTTTGCATGAGCAGAAGTCGCACCCGTAATTGGGTTAGGATTCAGCCACTCAATGGCTTACCTGCCTAATACGGACCTCTTGCATGCGTTTACGCCACATCGAAGTGATCCAGGCGCTGCTGCAGACTGGCCACCTGGGTACCGCGGCCGAATGGCTGCAATTGCCGGTGGCCGAAGTCGAGTCTATCCTGCGCGATGCGGAGGCCCAGCTCGGTTTCATGCTGTTCGCCAGCGTGCGCGGACGCTTGCAGGCGACGCGGGAAACCCTGGAATTACGCGAAGGCATCACGCGGCTGTACGACACCCTCGAACCGATACAGCGAATGGCCGCCAGCCTGAAGCATTATCAGGCGCCGCCCCTGCGCATCATCTGCACCCCACCACTGGCCCAACAGCTGTTACCCCTGAGCATTGCCGCCCTGCGTCGGCGCCATCCGGATGCGCCGTGCACCCTGCTCAGCCAGCCGACCCGGGAAATCGTCAAGAGCCTGCTGCTGCGTGAAAGCGATTTGGGCCTGAGCCTGCACGATCCCGAACACCCCGACATCGATTGCCAGATGATCGCCCAAGGCAAACTGCAGCTGCTGGCGCCCCATGGCTGGCTGCAACCACGACAGAAATACGTGTCGGTTCAGGATCTTGCGGGCCAGTCGCTGGTCGGGCTGGAGGGGCATGATCCGCTGAGCCCGGCGTTCGACCATAAGCTTGGCGCACTGCGCCCGGCGCCGGTGGTGCAGATACGCGTGCAGACTCATCAGATGATGCGGGCAATGGTCGAGGCCGGCGAAGGCCTGGCGATTGTCGACCCGTTTACCGCCTCGGGGGCCAGGGGCGGCGACCTGGACATCTGTCCGGTATCGCCGGCCGTGCCCATCTGCCTCTATGCATTGAGCCTGAACGGTGCCACGCCTTCACCGGCGATCCAGTCGTTGCTGGAACGGATCACGGAACAAGCCGAGGCGTTGCTGAACCACTGACCGTCATGCCCAGCGGATCGTCGAACAACCGGTACCAGAACAGCGCCACCTCGGCGGTGTGCCGGTCAATGCCGCGATAACGCAGGTGATCGATGCCGCCGAGCACATAGCCGCAGCGCTCGTAAAGCCGACAGGCGCCCAGGTTGTTGTTCTGGGTTTCCAGCATGATGCCCGGCAGTTTTTTCTTGCGGCTCCAGAACTGGGCCACGTCGAGCAAGGCCTTGGCCACCCCATGCCGGCGAGCCGGTGCATGCACCGCCAGCTCGTCGATATGGGCATACCCGTTCCAATTGGTGCTGACGACCAGATGGCCGACCGGTTGATCGTCCAGGTAGGCCATGAAGATTTCGCTGTCCGGGGCATCGCGAAAACTGCTGAACTCTTCAGGGTCGATGCCGTAGCACTTGCGGTAGGGAACGATCGGCGTCACCGGCCACTGGCTCACCGGCCGGCCGATCTGCGCCGTGCCATAGACGCTGACTTCGAAACTGAAATCGCTGCCCCAGATATAAGCGGCGAAGCCGTCATCGGCGACGCGCACCGACAGGCCGGGGTGCTTGGGATTCATGACCGGTTGCATACTGGGGAAGGTCCTCATTCCTTGAGACAACCAACGGCGCGAAGCCATCCATTGCCCTTGCTTGTCGAATCTTCACACGTCACGCGGATAACCATGGCCTGCCTTTACTTTAAATTGGAAAGTATTGGCGATTGCGCCGAAAACTGCATGAGGAAAGCTCTTGTGGGAGCGAGCCTGCTCGCGAAGGCGTAGGCACATTCGACAGTTGCCAATTGACCCAGCGCTTTCGCGAGCAGGCTCGCTCCCACAGATATCTCATCAACTCGCGGCAGCCTGCGCCTCGACCAATTGCGTCCACAATGCCGGGGCACCGGCGGACTTGGCGATGGCTTCCAGACGCGCGGCATGTTCGGCCAGGTCGCTTTCGCTGGCGCGGATGATCCGGGCCGGCTTGCGGTCTGCCGGCAAACGCCGGATCTCGCTCGCCTGGTTACCCGAACCTTCGCCGGTGCCATTGCCGTCAGACGCATTGCCGGCCAGGGACAGACTGGTCTGACCGCCAGTCATGGTCAGGTAGACGTCGGCGAGGATCTCGGAGTCGAGCAAGGCGCCGTGCAGCTCACGACCGGAGTTGTCGACCCCGTAGCGCTTGCACAAGGCATCAAGGCTGTTGCGCTGGCCCGGATGCCGCTCCCGCGCCATCATCAAGGTATCGAGGATAGTGCAATGCCGGGTGATGTCGGCCCGGTCGTGCTGGCCCATCAGGGCGAATTCATTGTTGATGAACCCGACGTCGAACGCCGCGTTATGGATGATCAACTGCGCGCCCTGGATGAATTCGAAGAACTCATCGGCTACCTCAGCGAAACGCGGCTTGCCTACCAGGAATTCGTTGGTGATGCCGTGCACGCCAATGGCACCCTCGTCGCTTTCGCGGTCCGGTTGCAGGTAAACGTGGAAATGACGACCGGTCAGGCGTCGACCGATCAGCTCGACACAGCCGATTTCGATAATCCGGTGACCGTCGGTCACGGGCATGCCGGTGGTTTCGGTATCCAGTACTACAGATCTGTTGGCCATCAGTGTTCAGCTCTCAAACGGGCAGTCTTGCAAAAGCGCGAATGTTAGCACGCTATTCGGTGGGATAAGCCCGGGACCGCTTTTTGGATCAAGCCTGCTTATACCCCCGTACCTCATCGACCCCACGATTGGCCAACTGGTCGGCCCGCTCGTTGCCGTGGTGGCCGATGTGCCCGCGCACCCATTTCCAGGTGACGTTGTGGCGGTTGACCTGCTCGTCCAGCAGCTTCCAGAGATCAGCGTTCTTGACCGGTTCCTTCGCCGCCGTTTTCCAGCCGCGCTTCTTCCAGTTGGCCATCCACTCGTTGATGCCTTTCATTACATATTGCGAGTCGGTCACCAGCAGCACATCGCATGGCCGCTTGAGTTCTTCCAGGCCGCGAATGGCGCCCATCAGCTCCATGCGATTGTTGGTGGTATTGGCTTCGCCGCCCCAGAGCTCCTTTTCCACGCCCTTGCACACCA
This sequence comes from Pseudomonas sp. R1-15, assembly GCF_051132085.1. Lineage (NCBI taxonomy): Bacteria > Pseudomonadati > Pseudomonadota > Gammaproteobacteria > Pseudomonadales > Pseudomonadaceae > Pseudomonas > Pseudomonas sp. R1-15. The sequence continues at coordinate 3,584,037 of NZ_CP071660.1, forward strand.
GCAACGCACCCCAGCCACCCGGGCCCGGATTGCCCTTGCAGGCGCCATCAGTGAAAAGTTCTACGCTATCGCTCATGCCAATCTATCCAGAAAAAATGCAAAGGCCCACCGGCCGGGACCGCTCGACGCCCGAAACCGAATGCCGGCCAGAACCATTGGAAATAAAAGTTACGGCTCGATGTGACGGCGATTGACCTTGGCCATCGGCAAGGGAATCAGCTTGCCCACCGGCTCGCGCCGCGCCTGGCGTACCGGGCGCAAGCCGACCACGATCTTGCGCGCCACCAACAGATAGAAGCCGCCGCCGGACAATTGCCAGTCACTGGCCTTGCGCTCCCAGCCGGCCAGACGGGCCTGCCACTTGGGCGACGCAAGCGGCGGACGATAGCACCCGAAGCGGCGTTTCTCCAGCGCGAAGCCCAGCAGGTTGAGCCAGTCGCCCACTCGCGAAGCCGAGATGCAACGGGCCTGGCGCAGCGCGTCGCCGGCGAATACATGACGCAGCCCCCAACTGCTCCAGGGGTTGATGCCGATAATCAACAAATGGCCACCGGGACGCACGCTGCTGGCGGCCTCGCGCAACAGGCCATGGGGCGACAGGCAGAAATCCAGGCCGTGCTGCATGACCACCACGTCGGCGGCATGCTCGCTCAACGGCCAGGCCTGCTCCTCGCAGACGATCTCCACGCCAGGCAACGGCGCGCCCAGGCGTACGTTGCGCTGCACCTGCGGGGCCGACGGTGGGGTCTGCGCCGAGGGGCCGTAATGCACCAGGTAGCCGCCGAAGAACCGGCCCAACTCGTCTTCGAGCATGCGCCGTTCTTCTTCCAGCAGGAATTGCCCGACAGGGCCGGACAGCCATTCACGGGCGGAACTGATCAATGCCAGCCATTCAGGATCAGCCTGAGCGAACGCTTCATCGGTCATTGCATTCTCCAACGCGCCAGGAAGTTCTAAGATGCGCCTTTGTTTTGAGCTTGGCGAATTCAGCGATGATACAGATCAGTGCCCTGCCCGCGTTTACCGATAACTACATCTGGTTGTTACAGGATCACTCGACCCAGCGCTGCGCCGTGGTCGACCCGGGCGACGCCGCCCCCGTACGGGCCTGGCTCGACGCCCATCCGGGCTGGGTCCTGAGCGACATCCTGGTCACTCATCACCACCATGACCATGTCGGCGGTGTCGCGGCGCTGAAAAGCGCGACGAACGCCACAGTCTACGGGCCGGCCAGCGAAAACATCCCGGCGCGGGACATCGCCCTGGAGGACAACGCCAAGGTCAACGTGCTGGGCCTGGACTTCGATATTCACGCCGTGCCCGGACACACCCTTGGGCATATCGCCTACTACCATCGCGGCCTGCTGTTCTGCGGCGACACGCTGTTCGCCGCCGGTTGCGGCCGGCTCTTCGAGGGCACGCCCGAGCAGATGCACCACTCCTTGAGCCGCCTCGCCGCACTGCCCGACGATACGCTCGTCTACTGCACCCATGAATATACCCTGAGCAACCTGAAGTTTGCCGTCGCGGTCGAGCCGGCCAACCCGGACATTGCCGCGCGCCTGGAGAAAGTCACCGAGCAGCGCAGCCAGGGTGTCATCACCCTGCCGTCGACCCTGGCCCTGGAAAAGCTCACCAATCCGTTTTTGCGCACCTCTGAAACATCCGTTAAAGAAAAAGCAGACGAACGGAACGGCCAGCGTAACCAGACGGCGAGTGAGGTTTTTGCGGCCTTGAGGGCCTGGAAAGATAAGTTCTAAGCCCGCTATCAATTGATACAAAAATTCTGAATGGTTGACCTGTTGGGGTGCGCTTCCTAGAATCGGCCGACATTTTTGCCCGGAACTTACTTCCAGCCAATGTCGTCATCTATTCGCAGGTCCGTCCAGTCAGACACATTGACCCGCTTGGCTCAAGCCATCGCGGTGGCTGTGTCCGCCACGCTGGCCGGCTGCCAGAGCACCAGCCAGGTGCCGCAGGCCGATGTCGCGCATACGCCGAATATCGCCGCGCGAGCCAAGCAAAAACCCGTCTGGCTGACGGAAAAACCCAGCCCGCAAGTGCCCCAGGACGTCTGGGAACGCATGCGCCAGGGATTCCAGCTGCAGGAAACCGCCGGGGTCAACCCGCGCATCGAGCAGCAGCGCCTGTGGTTCGCCAGCAATCCTTCCTTCCTGGAAAACGCCGGCGAGCGCGGCAGCCTGTACATCCATTACATCGTCGAGCGCCTGGAAGAGCGCAACATGCCGCTGGAGCTGGCGCTGTTGCCGGTGATCGAAAGCGCCTACAACCCGATGGCCTATTCCCGCGCCAACGCGGTGGGCCTGTGGCAGTTCATCCCCTCCACCGGGCGTTATTTCAACCTGCGCCAGACGCGTTTCTACGACGGACGTCGCGACATCACAGCGTCGACCACGGCCGCCATGGATTACCTGACGCGCCTGCATGACATGTTCAACGGTGACTGGCTGCTGGCGCTGGCGGCCTACAACGCCGGTGAAGGCACGGTCAGCCGGGCCATCGAGCGCAACGAAAAGCTCGGCCTGCCCACCGACTACTGGAACCTGCCTCTGCCCAGCGAAACCCAGGCCTACGTGCCGAAGCTGCTGGCGCTGTCCCAAGTGGTACTGGCCCCCGATGCCTACGGCGTGAACCTCAACCCGATCGCCAACGAACCCTACTTCCAGGTCGTCGAGATCAACCAGCGCATGGACCTTTCAAAAGTCGCAGCGGTGGCGAACATCGACGAAGACGAGCTGTTCCAGCTCAACCCGGCGTTCAAGCAACGCACCACCGTCGACGGCCCACAACACCTGCTGGTCCCGACCTCCAAGGCACAGTTGCTGACCGCCAGCCTGTCAACCATGCGCCCGGAAGAACTGATCAGCCCGCGCTCGCTCAAGCCGGTCTTCGAAAACGCCGATGACAGCGAAGTGGAAGGTGTACGGCGCAGCTACCGGGTCAAGCGCGGCGACAACCTGGCCCAGATCGCCAAGGCCAACAACGTCCAGACCAAGGACCTGCAACGCTGGAACAAGCTCAGCGGCAATAAGCTCAAGGTCGGCCAGACCCTGGTCATGCAAGACGTCAAGGCCACCAAGGCAACCAAGGCCAGCGGCAAACGCATCAACACTGTCGTAGCCGCCAAGGGCAAGGAACAGAAGAAGCAGACCCAATACAAGGTCAAGCAAGGTGACTCGCTTTACGTCGTTGCCAAGCGCTTCAACGTCGAAATGCAGCACCTCAAGCGCTGGAACCCGCGCATGGGCAAGGCGCTCAAGCCTGGACAGATGCTGACGGTCTATTCCCCGCATTAACAGCGGAGCTCCCGTGGCGAGGGAGCTTGCTCCCGCTGGGCTGCACAGCAGCCCCAAAAGCAGCGACTCAATTCACCTGTCACACCGAGGTGCCAGGTTCACGGGTTGCTTCGCAACCCAGCGGGAGCAAGCTCCCTCGCCACAAAGGCACTCTCGCCACGGATCCAGGTAATCTGGCGCTTTGAGCCCCCGCCTTTTTCCTGCCGATACAAGCTGTTACTGTACAGGCCATAAAAGCCCAAGCCGCCTGGATCGGATCTCAGACTTGATACGTCCCCTCCTCCTGTTCCTGATCAGCCTGGCCTTGAGCTCCCCCGCCGGCGCCACCATCAGCGAAAGCCATGGCTATGCGCAGTTCGGCACGCTCAAGTACCCGGCCAGATTCACCCACTTCGACTGGGTCAACCCGCAAGCGCCCAAGGGCGGCACCTTGCGGGTCATGGCATTTGGCACCTTCGACACACTCAATCCGTATACCTTCAAGGGCAGCAGCCCGGTTTCAACGGCAAATTTCCTGCAATACGGCATCAATGAATTGAACGAGCCGTTGATGGTTGGCACCGGCCAGTACGCACCGTCCGGCGACGAACCGACGTCGAGCTACGGCTTGATCGCCCGATCCGTGGAATACAGCGAGGACCGTAGCTGGGTAGTGTTCAACCTGCGGCCGGAGGCGCGGTTCCATAACGGCGTGCCGATCACCGCTTATGACGTGGCGTTTTCCTACAGGACGCTGCTCAAGGAAGGTCATCCGCAATACCGCACCAACCTGCAGGAAGTGCTGCGGGTCGATATCCTCAACCCGCTGAAAATCCGCTTTGTCTTCAAGCGTGCGGGCAATCCCTTGCTGATTCTGCGCCTGGGGGAACTGCCGGTGCTGCCCCAGCACTACTGGAAAGACCGCGACTTCAAGGCGACCACCTTCGAGCCCCCCCTGGGCAGTGGCCCTTATCGCATCACCAAGGTGCAGCCCGGTCGCCAACTGGTCTTCGAACGGGTCAAGGACTACTGGGGCAAGGACCTGCCGGTCAATCGCGGCAAATACAACTACGACCGCATGGTCGTCGAGTTCTACCGCGACAGCGAGGTGGCCTTCGAAGCGTTCAAGGCCGGTGAATTCGATATCTACATCGAACACCAGGCCAAGAACTGGGCCAACGGCTACAACTTTCCGGCGATCAACCGTGGCGATGTGATCAAGGCGCAGATTCCCCATCAGATTCCGACCCAGACCCAGGGCCTGTTCATGAACACCCGGCGCAGCACCTTCGCCGAGGTCAAGGTGCGCGAAGCCCTGGGATTGATGTTCGATTTCGAATGGACCAACCGCACGTTGTTCAGCGGTGCCTACAAACGCACACTCAGCTATTACCCCAACAGTGAATTTTCGGCCACGGGCCTGCCCGTGGGGCACGAATGGCTGCTGCTCAAGCCCTATCGCGAACAATTGCCGCCCCGGTTGCTGACCGAACCCTTCAGTCTGCCTCGCACCGACGGTCGCGGCGTTCCGCGCGAGACACTGCGCAAGGCCCTGGGCCTGTTGAAAGAAGCCGGATGGACCCTCCACGGCCAGCACTTGCTGAACGCCGACAAGCAGCCCCTACGCTTTGAAATCCTGTTGGTGAACCCGAACCTGGAGCGCATCCTCCAGCCCTACGTCGAGAACCTCGCCAGCATCGGCGTCCAGGCCCGTCTGCGCACGGTGGACCGCGCCCAGTACAAGCAGCGCCTGGACCAGTTCGATTTCGACATGATCCTGCTGACCCTGAGCCAGACCCTCAGCCCGGGCCTTGAGCAATGGCAGTACTTCCACTCCAGCCAGGTCGGGATCAAGGGCAGTAAAAACTATGCGGGCATCGCCAACCCCGTGGTCGATCACCTGCTGGAGAAGCTGCTCGCCGCCCAGACTCGCGACGAACAGGTCGCCGCCGGCAAGGCCCTGGACCGCGTGCTGCTATGGCAGCATTACTGCATTCCCAACTGGTATCTCAATTATCATCGCCTGGCGTACCGCAACCGGTTCGCCTTCGTCACTACGCCGCCCTATACCCTGGGCCTGAGCGCATGGTGGCTGAAATCTTCGGAGAAAGATCAATGAAGCCTTTACGCGCCCTGCTCCTGCAGGCCAGCGGCCTGTTATTCGCCGGACTGGCCTGTGCCGCGCCGCAACACGCCTTGACGTTGTACAACGAACCGCCGAAGTACCCGGCCGACTTCAAGCATTTCGATTATGTAAATCCGGATGCCCCCAAGGGCGGGATATTCCGTCAGGGCGGGTTTGGCGGCTTCGACAGCCTCAACCCATTTATCAGCAAGGGCGTACCGGCCGATGATATCGGCCTGATCTACGACACCCTGGCCAAGCAAGGCCTCGACGAGCCCTTTACCGAGTACGGCCTGATCGCAGAAAAGATCGAGAAGGCCCCGGACAATGGCTGGGTGCGCTTCTACCTGCGCCCCGATGCCCGCTTCAACGACGGCCATCCGGTGCGCGCCGAAGACGTCGTGTTCAGCTTCGAGACCCTGACCAGGGACGGCGCACCGATGTTTCGCGGTTATTACAACGACGTCGCCGAAGTCGTCGCCGAGACGCCACTCAAGGTCCTGTTCAAGTTCAAGCACACCAATAACCGCGAACTGCCGTTGATCCTCGGTCAATTGCCGGTGTTACCCAAGCACTGGTGGGCCAACCGCGACTTCAACAAGGGCAACCTGGAGATCCCCCTCGGCAGCGGCCCCTACCGGGTCACCGAAGTGAAGGCGGGGCGTTCGATCCGCTACGAGCGCGTCAAGGATTACTGGGGCAAGGACCTGGCGGTCAACCGCGGCTTTTACAATTTCGACGTACTGACCACCGATTACTACCGCGACAACACCGTGGCCGTAGAGGCGTTGAAAGCCGGGCAATTCGATTTCTGGCTGGAGATGGCTGCCAAGAACTGGGCCAACGCCTACAACATTCCCGCCGTCAGCGAAGGCCGCCTGATCAAGGAACAGATCCCCAACGGCAACCCCACCGGCATGCAGGGTTTTGTCTACAACCTGCGCCGCCCGATCTTCCAGGACGTGCGGGTGCGCCAGGCGTTGAGCCTGTTGCTGGACTTCGAATGGACCAACAAGCAGTTGTTCCACGGTGCCTACGCCCGCACCCGCAGCTATTTCGAGAACTCGGAAATGGCCGCGACCGGCCTGCCCGGCGAAGACGAATTGAAGATTCTCGAACCGCTGCGCGGCAAGATTCCGGAACAGGTCTTCACTGAAACCTTCCAGCCTACGGTCTGCGATGGCAGCGGCATGATCCGCGACCAGCAGCGCAAGGCCTATCAATTGCTGCAAGAGGCCGGCTGGCGCATCGTCGACGACAAGATGGTCGACGCCCAGGGCAAACCGGTGGTGCTGGAATTCCTCCTGGCCCAGACCGAATTCGAGCGGGTGCTGCTGCCTTTCAAGCGCAACCTGAGCGACCTGGGCATCGAGCTGGTTATTCGCCGCGTCGACGTGTCCCAGTACATCAACCGCGTGCGCTCCCGGGACTTCGATCTGGTGGTGGGCAGCTTCCCGCAGTCCAGCTCGCCGGGTAACGAGCAGCGCGAGTTCTGGATGTCGGCTGCCGCGGACAAGCCTGGCAGCCGCAATACCATGGGCCTGAAGGACCCGGCCGTCGACCAGTTGGTGGAACAGTTGATCAACGCCGATTCGCGCAAAAGCCTGGTGGCCCATGCCCGGGCGCTGGACCGGGTGCTGCAGTGGGGCTACTACGTGATCCCCAACTGGCACATCAAGACCTGGCGCGTGGCCTACTGGAACCATATCGGCCACCCGAAAGTCACCCCGACCTACGACATCGGCACCACCACATGGTGGGTGAAGCCGGACGTCAAACCGGCCGACGAAGTGGAAAAACAAGTGATCGAGCAGCAAGTCGCCGCCCCTGTGAGCGTGGAGTAACCCGATGCTGGCTTATATTTTTCGGCGCCTGCTGCTCATCATCCCGACCCTGTTCGGCATCCTTCTGATCAACTTCGTGATCATCCAGGCCGCGCCCGGTGGGCCGGTGGAGCAGATGATCGCCAAGCTCGAAGGTTTCGAAGGCGCTACCAGCCGCATCGCCGGCGGCGGCGCGGAAGTGTCGGTGGCCGGCTCCTCCTACCGCGGCGCCCAAGGCCTGGATCCGGCACTGGTCAAGGAAATCGAGCGCATGTACGGGTTCGACAAGTCGGCCCCCGAACGCCTGTGGATCATGATCAAGAACTACGCCCGCCTGGACTTTGGCGACAGCTTTTTCCGCGACGCCAAGGTCATCGACCTGATCAAGGAAAAGATGCCGGTGTCGATCTCCCTCGGACTGTGGAGCACGCTGATCATGTACCTGGTGTCGATCCCGCTGGGGATTGCCAAGGCCACGCGGCACGGCAGCCATTTTGATGTGTGGACCAGTTCGGCGATCATCGTCGGTTATGCGATCCCGTCGTTCCTGTTCGCCATCCTGCTGATCGTGGTGTTTGCCGGCGGCAGTTATTTCGACTGGTTTCCATTGAGGGGGCTGACGTCGAACAATTTCGAAGAACTGAGCCTCGGCGGCAAGATCCTCGATTATTTCTGGCACCTGGCCTTGCCTGTCACCGCCCTGGTGATCGGCAACTTCGCCACCATGACGCTGCTGACCAAGAACAGTTTCCTCGATGAAATCAACAAGCAGTACGTGGTCACCGCCAAGGCCAAGGGGCTGACGCGCAACCGGGTGCTCTACGGGCATGTATTTCGCAACGCCATGCTGCTGGTGATTGCCGGTTTCCCTTCGGCGTTCATCGGGATCTTCTTTACCGGCTCGCTGCTGGTGGAAGTGATCTTCTCCCTCGACGGCCTCGGGTTGATGAGCTTCGAAGCCGCCATCAACCGTGATTATCCGGTGGTCTTCGGCACACTGTTCATCTTTACCCTGCTGGGGCTGGTAGTGAAACTGATCGGCGACCTGACCTATACCTTCGTCGATCCGCGTATCGACTTCGAAAGCCGGGAGCATTGAGATGAACCTCTCCCCTCTCAATCGTCGCCGTTTCGAACTGTTCAAGGCCAACAAGCGTGGCTGGTGGTCGTTGTGGCTGTTTCTGTTCTTGTTCGTCCTCAGCCTGGGCGCCGAGCTTATTGCCAACGACAAGCCACTGGTGGTGCACTACGACGGCGGCTGGTACTTCCCGGCCCTGAAGCGTTACCCGGAAACGACGTTCGGCGGCGAATTCCCGCTGGAGGCCAACTACAAGAGCCCGTATATCCGCGAGTTGCTCGCCGCCAAGGACGCCTGGGTCGTGTGGGCACCGATTCCATTCAGCTACCAGAGCATCAATTACGACTTGAAGGTCCCGGCCCCGGCACCGCCCTCGGTGGTGAACTGGCTGGGCACCGATGACCAGGGCCGCGACGTGCTGGCGCGGGTCATCTATGGCTTCCGCATCTCGGTGCTGTTCGCGCTCACGCTGACGGTGCTCAGCTCGATCATCGGGGTGATTGCCGGTGCGTTGCAGGGCTTCTATGGCGGCTGGGTAGACCTGGCCGGCCAGCGCTTCCTGGAAATCTGGTCCGGGCTGCCGGTACTCTACCTGCTGATCATCCTCGCCAGCTTCGTCCAGCCGAACTTCTGGTGGCTGCTGGGCATCATGCTGCTGTTTTCCTGGATGAGCCTGGTGGATGTGGTGCGCGCCGAGTTCCTGCGCGGGCGCAACCTCGAATACGTGCGCGCCGCGCGAGCGCTGGGCATGCAGAACGGCGCCATCATGTTCCGCCACATCCTGCCCAACGCCATGGTCTCGACCATGACTTTCATGCCGTTCATCCTCACCGGCGCCATCGGCACCCTCACCGCCCTGGATTTTCTCGGTTTCGGCCTGCCGGCCGGAGCGCCATCCCTCGGCGAGCTGGTGGCCCAGGGCAAGTCCAACCTGCAGGCGCCCTGGCTGGGCATCAGCGCATTCGCCGTGCTGGCGATCATGCTGAGCCTGTTGGTGTTCATCGGCGAGTCCGCTCGCGATGCCTTCGATCCGAGGAAGTGAAATGAACCAGGACAATCTGATCGAAGTACGCGACCTGGCGGTGGAGTTCATCGTTGGCGAACGCCGCCAGCGCGTGGTCGAGGGCATCAGCTTCGACATCAAGCGCGGCGAAACCCTCGCCCTGGTGGGTGAAAGCGGCTCGGGCAAGTCGGTGACGGCCCATTCGATCCTGCGCTTGCTGCCCTACCCGCTGGCCCACCACCCGACCGGGACCATCCAGTACGCCGGCCAGAATCTGCTGGGCCTGAAGGAAAAGACCATCCGCCATATCCGTGGCAACCGGATCGCGATGATCTTCCAGGAGCCGATGACTTCCCTGAACCCGCTGCACTGCATTGAAAAACAGCTCAATGAAGTGCTCGGCATCCACAAGGGCCTGACCGGCAAGGTCGCCACCCGTCGCTCCCTCGAGCTGCTGGAACTGGTCGGCATCCCCGAACCGCACAAACGGCTCAAGGCGTTGCCCCACGAACTGTCCGGTGGCCAGCGTCAGCGGGTGATGATCGCCATGGCCCTGGCCAACGAGCCGGAACTGCTGATAGCCGACGAACCGACCACCGCGCTGGACGTCACCGTGCAGTTGAAAATCCTCGATCTGCTCAAGGATTTGCAGGCGCGCCTGGGCATGTCGCTGCTGCTGATCAGCCACGATTTGAACCTGGTGCGAAGAATTGCGCATCGTGTATGTGTCATGCAGCGCGGTTGCATCGTCGAACAGGCATCGTGCGCAGAGTTGTTCCGCGCGCCGCAACATCCGTACACTCGGGAATTGCTCGCCGCCGAGCCCAGCGGCAACCCGGCGACCAACGTGGTCGGCCCGCCGCTGCTGGAGGTCGAGGACCTGAAAGTCTGGTTCCCGATCAAGAAAGGCCTGTTCAAGCGCACGACGGATTACATCAAGGCAGTGGACGGAATCCGCTTCAGCCTGCCCCAGGGCCAGACCTTGGGCATCGTCGGCGAGAGCGGTTCCGGCAAGTCCACGCTGGGGCTGGCGATCTTGCGGTTGATCGGCAGCCAGGGCGGGATCCGCTTCGAGGGCAAGCAGCTCGACAGCCTGTCGCAGCAGCATGTCCGGCCGTTGCGCCGGGAGATGCAAGTGGTGTTTCAGGACCCGTTTGGCAGCCTGAGCCCGCGGATGTGTGTGAGCCAGATCGTCGGCGAAGGACTGCGGATCCACAAGATCGGCACCGAAGCCGAACAGGAACAAGCGATAATCGCGGCATTAAAGGAGGTAGGCCTGGACCCGGAAACCCGGAATCGCTACCCCCACGAATTTTCCGGAGGGCAACGGCAGCGCATCGCCATTGCCCGGGCCCTGGTGCTCAAGCCGGCGTTGATTCTGCTGGACGAACCAACGTCGGCCCTGGACCGTACCGTGCAACGCCAGGTGGTGGAGCTGTTGCGGTCATTGCAAACCAAGTACAACCTGACGTACCTGTTTATCAGCCATGACCTGGCTGTCGTCAAAGCGCTGAGCCACCAGTTGATGGTGGTCAAGCATGGCCAAGTGGTCGAACAAGGTGATGCCCGCAGCATATTCGCCGCGCCGCAACACCCCTATACACAGCAGTTGCTGGAGGCCGCTTTCCTGGCCCCGACAACTGCCGAATAACCTGAAAGAGGAGCAACACATGGGTTTTCTCGCCGGTAAGCGCGTACTGATCGTCGGTGTCGCCAGCAAGCTGTCCATCGCATCCGGCATCGCTGCCGCCATGCATCGCGAGGGCGCTGAGCTTGCCTTCACTTATCAGAACGACAAACTCAAGGGTCGTGTCGAAGAGTTCGCGCAAGGCTGGGGTTCGAGCCCTGAGCTGTGCTTCCCGTGCGACGTCGCCAGCGATGAAGAAATCGCCAAGGTCTTCGAAGAACTGAGCAAGAAGTGGGATGGCCTGGACTGCATCGTGCACTCCGTGGGCTTCGCCCCGGGCGACCAACTGGATGGCGACTTCACCGAAGCCACCACCCGTGAAGGTTTCCGCATTGCCCACGACATCAGCGCCTACAGCTTCGTGGCCCTGGCCAAGGCCGGTCGCGAGATGATGAAAGGCCGCAACGGCAGCCTGCTGACCCTGTCGTACCTGGGCGCCGAGCGCACCATGCCGAACTACAACGTCATGGGCATGGCCAAGGCCTCCCTGGAAGCTGGCGTTCGCTACCTGGCCGGCTCCCTGGGCCCGGACGGCACCCGCGTGAACTGCGTATCTGCCGGCCCGATCCGCACCCTCGCCGCTTCCGGCATCAAGAACTTCCGCAAGATGCTGGCCGCCAACGAAGCGCAAACCCCGCTGCGTCGCAACGTCACCATCGAAGAAGTCGGCAACGCCGGCGCCTTCCTGTGCTCGGACCTCGCGTCGGGCATCAGCGGTGAAATCATGTACGTGGATGGCGGCTTCAACACCACCGCCATGGGCAACATCGAAGAGTAAATCTTCACGTTGCAATAAAACGCCGCTTGCCCTGGAAAGGCCAAGCGGCGTTTTTTTATGCCCTGCAAAATCACCTGTGGGAGCGAGCTTGCTCGCGATGGCGGGGTTTCAGTCGACAGGGATGCTGAATGTACTGGCCTCTTCGCGAGCAGGCTCGCTCCCACAGTGGTTCTGCGCCATCCGGAGTGTCAGGCAAAACACAAAATCCTGTGGGAGCGAGCTTGCTCGCGATAGCGGTGCATCAGTCGACGGGGATGCTGAATGGGCTGGCCTCTTCGCGAGCAGGCTCGCTCCCACAGTGGAGCTGCGCCATCCGGAGTGTCAGGCAAAACACAAAATCCTGTGGGAGCGAGCTTGCTCGCGATAGCGGTGCATCAGTCGACGGGGATGCTGAATGGGCTGGCCTCTTCGCGAGCAAGCTCGCTCCCACAATGGAGCTGCGCCACTAGGAGCATCCAGGCACAACACAAAATCCTGTGGGAGCGAGCTTGCTCGCGATGGCGGTGTTTCAGTCGACGGGGATGCTGAATGTACTGGCCTCTTCGCGAGCAGGCTCGCTCCCACAGTGGTTCTGCGCCATCCGGAGTATCCAGGCACAACACAAAATCCTGTGGGAGCGAGCTTGCTCGCGAAGGCGGTGTTTCAGTCGACGGGGATGCTGAATGGGCTGGCCTCTTCGCGAGCAAGCTCGCTCCCACAATGGAGCTGCGCCACTAGGAGCATCCAGGCACAACACAAAATCCTGTGGGAGTGGGCTTGCTCACGAAGGCGGTGGATCAGTCGACGGGGATGCTGGATGGGCTGGCCTCTTCGCGAGCAGGCTCGCTCCCACAGCGGTTCTGCGCCATCCGGAGTGTCAGGCACAACTCGAGACCGTGTGGGAGCGAGCCTGCTCGCGAAGACGGTGGGTCAGTTGAGGGTGATGTCGGGGGGCAACTCAATCAGTTTGGGCTATTGCGCCGTCCCTGCTTCTGCGCATACATCGCCGCATCCGCCTCTGCCAGCAGGCTGTCGATCGACTCATGCCGCTCGGGGTCGTATTCGATCTGGCCCACGCTGAAATCGATGTCATAGCCGCGCTGCAACGTTATGTTGCGCTCTTCGAGCATTTCCCTGAGCCGTGCCATGATCGCCGTCGTCTCGACATGGGAAGCGCCGGTGAGCAAGGCGACAAACTCGTCTCCGCCCATGCGACCGATCACGTCGCTTTCACGAAAGGCAATGCGCAATACGTCGGCGAATGTCTTCAGCGCGCCGTCACCCTCGGCATGCCCGAAGCGATCGTTGATCGGCTTGAAGTCGTTGAGATCGAAAAACAGCAGTGTCGCCGGCCGCGAAAGACGGCTGCAGACACTCAGCGCGTGCTGGGCCAGGGTCATGAAGCCGCGCCGATTGGACAGCAGCGTCAATTCATCCATGCTGGCCATCTGCACGGCCACCAACTCCTGCTCGGCCATGCTCGCCAGATCGCGCAGCAGCTCGCGTTCGTCGTCGTTGAGGGTGCGCGGCCGGGTGTCCAACAAGCACAGGGTGCCCATCTTGCTGCCATCATCCAGCCCCAGCGGATGCCCCGCATAGAAGCGGATGCCAGGTTGGCCCTTGACCAACGGATTATCGTGGAACCGCACGTCCTGTTCCGCGTCGCAAATCTCCAGGATCTCGTCCTGCAAGATCGCATGCCCGCAGAACGACACCTCGCGCGGGGTCTCACTGGCTTCCAGGCCGGCGCTTGACTTGAACCATTGCCGATTGGCGTCCACCAGCGACACCAGGGCGATCGGCACGTTGAACAGACGCCGGGCAAGACGGGTCAGGCGGTCAAACCGCTCCTCGGGTGGGGTATCGAGCAGCTTGAGCGACTGCAATTGTTTGAGGCGAACGGCTTCGTTGTCAGGTTTGCCTGGCGCAAGCATCGGTAACTCCGTTGGCGGAACTCATCAGAGTCTAGCGCAGACCGGAGCAAACTCGAACGGGCATTTTCCGGCACGGACGCATACACTCAGGCACAGCCAATAAAACAGGACATTGCCTGATGAAACCCGCCAACCACGACGCCGCCCCACGTTTCTGGCGCGACGCGGCGCTGCCTTTCATCGAGGCCCGGGCCATCGCCGATGGGCGCAAGGTCTGTTATTCGCGTCATTCCCATGATCACTTTTCCATCGGCGCAATCACCGCCGGACGCAGCACCTACCTGCACGAACAATCGCGGTTCCAGGTCCAGAGCGGCACGGTAGTGCTGATGAATCCCGGCGACGTCCATGCTTGCAACCCGATCGACGATCAGCCCTGGTCTTATGTGATGCTGTATGTCGACACCCAATGGCTGCGGGATCTGCAACGCCGTATCGGCTTTGACCCCTCGCTGGACTTCCAGGCATTCGGCACAACCCATAGCCGTGATGTCGCGCTTTTCTCCGGCCTGTGCGGGCTCTACGAAACGCTGGTGGCTGAACATATCGATACCAGTGGCAAGCAAGTCGCCGCCGAAGTGTTTTTCACCGATCTCCAGCATCGCCTCAACCCGGCCGGACGTCCGGAGCGTGGCAGCCACCCGGCGCTGATGCGGGCGGCGCAGTTCATTCACGACCATTGCACCGAAGCCCTCAAGCTCGACGATATCTGCGCCTTCGCGCAGCTTTCGCCATCCTATTTGAGCCGGGCTTTCAAGCGCCACTACGGCATGACACCGCATGCCTTCCTGATCAACCGGCGCATCCAGTTCGCCCGCCGTCAACTGCGCGAGGGCAAGCTGATTGCCGATGTGGCGCTGGACAGCGGGTTTGCCGATCAGGCGCACTTCCAACGGGCGTTCAAGCAACACCTGGCGGCTACACCCGGGCAATACCGCGGCTGACGTAGCCACTTGACTCCGTGGCGAGGGAGCTTGCTCCCGCTGGGCTACGCAGTAGCCCCAAAACCTGGCGACTGCTGCGCAGTCGAGCGGGAGCAAGCTCCCTCGCCACAAAAGCTCTGCCAGTTGGACACCTCGTCAGACTCAAGGCAACAACAGATACACCGCGCTCGCCACCAACAACGCCGCCATCAATCGATTGAACAGGCGCATGGTCGCCGGGTTACCCAGCCACGTGCGCAGAAAGCTGCCCGCATAGGCCCAGCAACCCACCGAGACATAGCAGATGACCAGGTAGATCGCCGCAAACTGCCACACCAGCCGCGCCTCGCCGTCGGCCACGAAGGCGCCCATCCCCGCCACGCAAGCCAGCCACGCCTTGGGGTTGAGCCACTGCATCAACGCGCCATGGAACATTGAAGGCGCGCGCCCCTCGTCCCGGTCACCCAGCTCGCCGTTGTCCACCGCCAGTTTCCAGGCCATGTACAACAGGAACGCCACACCAGCCAGTTGCACCACACGCGTGAGCCCAGGCCAGCGCTGCAATACTTCATGCAACCCCAATCCCATCAAGACCAGCAGCAGGACGAACCCGAGGGTGGCGCCGGCGACATGGCGCAAGGTTGCGCGAAATCCATATCGGGCACCGGAGCTGAGGGCGACGATATTGACCGGGCCCGGAGTAATGGAAGCCACCAGGGCAAAGGTGGCCATGGAAAATATCAAGCTCATCACATATCTTCTTCAGTTCAGGAAAGAGGCCCCAAGGTAAAGGGGCCGCCTGCTCGGGTATTGAAGAAAACTGCCTTGGTCGTCGAGCACTTCCGCTTCATTTTTTTACGCAAATTTTACGCGGTAAGCGATTCACCAAATCGATACTGGGCAGCTCTTTGAATCAGGCGTCATCCATGTCTATAGCGGTTCTGCGTCTCATCGGTTTCATCCTCGGAATTTTCCTGATCACCCTTGCGATCAGCATGGCGATTCCGCTGTTTACGCTGATGTTCTACGAGCGCAACGATGACTTGTCGGCGTTTCTATGGTCGAGCCTGATCACCTTCGTCTGCGGTGTGGCACTGGTGGCCCGTGGAAGGCCGGACCACGTCCAGATGCGTCCCAGGGAAATGTACCTGCTCACCACCGCCAGCTGGGTAATTGTCTGCGCATTCGCCGCCCTGCCGATGGTGTTCATCCAGCACATCAGCTACACCGATGCATTTTTCGAGACCATGTCGGGCATCACCACCACCGGCTCGACCATCCTGACCGGGTTGGATAGTGCATCGCCCGGCCTGTTGATCTGGCGGTCGATGTTGCACTGGCTCGGCGGAATCGGCTTTATCGGCATGGCCGTGGCAGTCCTGCCGCTGCTGCGGGTCGGCGGCATGCGGCTGTTCCAGACCGAATCTTCGGACTGGTCGGAGAAAGTCACGCCGCGCTCTCACGTCGCGGCCAATTACATCCTGTGGATCTACATCGGCTTGACCGCCCTCTCGACGTTGGGGCTGTGGCTTGCGGGAATGACGCCTTTCGAAGCGATCAACCATGCGATGTCGCTGATTTCCACCGGAGGCTTTTCCACCTCCGATTCATCCCTGGCGCACTGGCCGCAACCGGCGGTTCATTGGGTGTCAGTGGTCGTCATGATGGCCGGATCGCTGCCCTTCACGCTGTATGTCGCGACATTGCGGGGCCATCGGCGCGCCCTGCTCAAGGACCAGCAAGTCAGGGGCTTCATCGGCTTCCTGGTCGTTACATGGCTGCTGGTGGGTACCTGGCTGAGCCTTAACAGCGATCACGCGTGGTGGGACGCGGTTCGCATCGTGGCGGTCAACGTCACCTCAGTCGTCACGACCACTGGCGTGGCGCTGGGTGACTACACGCTGTGGGGCAGCTTTGCCCTGTTGCTGTTCTTTTACCTGACGTTCGTCGGCGGCTGTTCGGGATCCACGGCCGGGGGCCTGAAGATTTTTCGCTTTCAAGTCGCCAGGGTGCTGCTGATGGGCAGTTTGAAGCAGCTGATCCATCCCCGGGCGGTGATCCAGAAGAAATACAACAACCATCCCATCGACGAGGAAATCGTTCGTTCGCTGCTGACATTCTCGTTCTTCTTCACCATCACGATCGGCGCCATCGCCCTGGGTCTGGCCCTGATCGGCCTGGACTGGACGACCGCCTTGACCGGTGCCGCCACTGCCGTCTGCAACGTGGGTCCAGGCTTGGGCAACATCATCGGCCCCGCCGGCAACTTCTCGACCTTGCCGGATGCGGCAAAATGGCTACTGACCATCGGCATGCTGCTGGGACGGCTGGAAATCCTGACGGTGCTGGTGCTGTTCACGCCGGTGTTCTGGAAGTACTGACTCGTCGAACAGGACTGAACGGCAGACGAAAAAAATCGCGAAGCCCGGAAACAGGCCTCGCGATTTCATTCAAGCAATTAGCGGTCGTTCTTCATCGATGAACGGGTCGCGTTGCTCAAGCCCTTGGTGTTATGGGTGCCCGGCGTAGCGGCGGAAATCGCCGAGGCCTTGGTCAAGCCGCGAGTATCACGGTCCTTGGCAATGGCGGAAGTCGCCGACGCCTTGCTGGTGCGATCGGTGCGGGTGGTACCAGTGTGCTTACCGCTCAGGCCATGATCGCGAGTCCGAGTCCCGGCGTGATCACTGGCCAGTCCTTTGCCGTGGCCGCTGGAGTCGCTGGACTTGCCACCGCTGCCACTGCCTTGTCCGCCGCCCACGCCGCCACCGTGGCCGCCGCCATTCCCTCCGCCATTGCCGCCACCGCCTCCATTACCGCCGCCACCGCCGCCGCCACCGCCCGCGGCATAGCTCGAACCGATAGGTGACAGGTCGGCAGGCAACAAAGCCGAGGCGCCGAACGCCAAGGCACAGACAGCTACGGCGATGAGGGATTTCTTGTGTTTGGACATGATGTCTCCGAAAGACAAAAACAGCGGGTGAACCTCTAAGACTTGAAGGTTCAATTTTTGTTCGCGGGCATCCGACCAAATGACCATGAATTCATTGTCGATTTTTCGGTGGAGTCGTCCCGGCCACGGTTCTATGCTCTGCCCATGAACCTACATCACTCGCTGCTTCCGCCCCACGCCGAGATGGTCCGCGCCATGCTCGAACGAGACACCACCTACGAGGGGGTGTTCTTCACCGCGGTCAAGACCACCGGTATTTTCTGCCGCCCTAGTTGCACCGCGCGCAAGCCGAAACCGGAGAACGTCGAGTTCTTTGCCCACGCCGACGAGGCGATGTCCGCCGGTTATCGGGCCTGCCTGCGTTGCAAGCCGCTGGATGCCGCCGCCATTGCCCCGGACTGGATCCAGGCATTGCTCAAAGCCGTCGACGCCGAGCCAGACCTGCGCTGGACCGACGCCCTGCTGCTGGAACAAGGCATCGAACCGCTGAAATTACGCCGCTGGTTCAAACAGCATTTCGGCATGACCTTCCACGCCTACCTGCGCACCCGCCGCCTGGGCATCGCCCTGGGCGGGATAAAGGAAGGCGCCTCGATCGACAATGCGGCGTTCGACTCCGGCTATGAATCGCTGAGCGGGTTTCGTGATGCCTTCGTCAAATCCTTCCACATCACCCCCGGCCGCGCCGGCCTCAGCGAACCCTTGCTGTTTACTCGCCTGACCACGCCATTGGGGCCGATGCTGGCCATGGCCGAGCGCCGCGGCCTGGTATTGCTGGAGTTTCTCGATCGCCCGGCCTTGACCAAGGAGCTGGAGGAACTGCAGCAACGCTACGGCTATACGGTTGCGCCGGGCCACAACGCGCATCTGCAACAGATCGAAAGCGAGCTGGCCGACTATTTCGCCGGCAAGCTCACGGTTTTCAACCTCCCGTTGCACATGCCTGGCAGCGCCTTCGCGGCCAGGGTCTGGGCCGAGCTGCAGAAAATCCCCTACGGCGAAACCCGCAGCTACGGCGCCGTCGCCAACGCACTGGGCAGCCCTGGCGCCAGCCGCGCCGTGGGCCTGGCCAATGGACAGAACCGCTTGGCCATCGTCATCCCTTGTCACCGGGTGATTGGGGCGGATGGCTCCTTGACCGGCTATGGCGGCGGACAGCCGCGCAAGGCGTTTCTATTACGGTTGGAGCGAGCCGCGGTGCAGGTTTCGTTGCCTTTGGCGTTTTGACTGATGGCGGCGTCTTATCAGCAAGCGAGCACTTTCCTGGCAGGCCTGGACGAAGACTGGCGGCGCCATATCGAGTCGATCGGTCCTTGCCTTCTGCAACCCAAACCGGCCCGGGATCCGTATGAGGCGCTGATGCGGGCGATTGCCTATCAGCAACTGCACGCCAAGGCCGGGGATGCGATCATTGGCCGGCTGCTCGGGCTGTACCCATCGGGGACGTTTCCCGGGCCTGAGCAGATACTGGCAACTGATGCAGCGCAATTGCGCGGTTGTGGATTTTCAGCCAGCAAGATCGCCACTCTCCAGGGTATCGCCCAGGCCACGCTGGACGGCATCGTGCCGGATTACGCCACGGCGCAGGCCATGGACGACGAAGCATTGATCAAGCGCCTGGTCACCCTGCGCGGCGTCGGACGCTGGACCGTGGAGATGCTGTTGATCTATAGCCTGGAACGGCCGGATATCCTGCCTGCGGATGATTTTGGGGTTCGCGAGGGTTATCGGCGGCTCAAAGGGCAGGAAACCCAACCGAGCTCCAGACAGATGAGCGAAATCGGCCGGGCCTGGAGTCCCTACCGGACGGTGGCGGCGTGGTACCTGTGGCGGGTGCCCAAGTAATGCTGGATGTACCAACGCCTTCGCGAGCAGGCTCGCTCCCACAGGGGACTTGTGGATCTCCCGATTCCAATGTGGGAGCGAGCTTGCTCGCGAAGGCGTCCGCACATTCAACATAAATCCAACCGGCAAAAAACGCCGACCGTCTAGGCTGTACTGAACCATTTCCAATCCACCGGAGGTTCCCATGCACCTCGAAGGATCCTGCCACTGCGGCGCCGTATCGTTCAGCCTGGACAGCAGTCACCCCTACCCTTACCAACGTTGCTACTGCTCGATCTGCCGCAAGACCCAGGGCGGCGGCGGATTTGCGATCAACCTGGGGGGAGATGCCACGAGCCTGAAGGTGCAGGGTCGCAAGCACATCTCGATCTACCATGCGCGGCTCAAGGACGAGGGCGACAAACGCGCCCACCGCAGCAGCGCCGAGCGGCATTTCTGCTCGCTGTGCGGCTCGGGATTATGGTTGTTCAGCCCTGAATGGCCGGAATTGATCCACCCATTTGCTTCCGCCATCGACACGCCGCTGCCGGTGCCGCCCGAACGTACCCATCTGATGCTGGGTTCCAGGGCGCCATGGGTAGAGGTCGAGGCGCGCTCGGGTGACCAGCAGTTCGACGTGTATCCCGAAGAATCGATTGCCCAGTGGCATGAACGCCTGGGTTTGACCATTTGACACTGTGCCGCTGTTCAGAGCCTCTTCGCGAGCAGGCTCGCTCCCACAAAGGATTCAGGCTGCCCTGAGATCCATGTTCACACAAAACCTGTGGGAGCGAGCCTGCTCGCGAAGGCGTCAGCGCAGCATCGCCATCAGGCCGGCACACCACTGTGGAACCGAAACTCCACGTCCACTGATTCGATCAACTCGCGCTCCGCCTCGCGGACCTTCTCAATGACCTGGGCAATATCCTTGGCGTCGCCATACTGGTAGGCCAGTTTCAGGTAACCCTGAAAATGTCGGGCCTCGCTTTTCAGCAGGCCGAAATAGAACTTGCCCAGCTCCTCGTCCAGATGCGGCACCAGGGCCTCGAAACGCTCACAACTGCGGGCTTCGATAAAAGCGCCGACCACCAGGGTGTCCACCAGTTTCACCGGTTCGTGGCTGCGCACCACTTTACGCAGGCCCGAAGCGTAGCGCCCGGCGGAGAGCTGGCGCAGGGCGACCTTGCGTTTTTTCATCAGGCGCATGACCTGCTCGTGATGCACCAGTTCTTCCCGGGCCAGGCGCGACATCATATTGATCAGGTCGACATGGGAGTGATATTTGGCAATCAGACTCAAGGCAGTGCTGGCGGCCTTGAATTCACAGTTCTTGTGGTCGATCAGCAACGTTTCCTGGTCGGCCAGCGCCGCCTGGACCCAGGCATCGGGGGTGCGGCAGCCGAGGAATTCGTGGATTTCGGGAAGGATCATGAGACTCACGGGCAAAGGTAGTCGAGCGAAGGGCGCCGATTATACCGGCCTGCCCCCAGACCACCAGCCACCGCCGTTGATATGCATCAAGTCGACGGGCCGTCCAGAACAACTATAGTTGAGCAACGCCGTGCCTTTACATTGCTGGAGACGCCGATCATGCAAGCCATTCGCAGCATCCTCGTGGTCATCGAACCCGAACATTCGGAAAGCCTGGCACTCAAGCGCGCCAAACTGATCGCCGGCGTGACCCAGGCCCATTTGCACTTGCTGGTCTGCGACAAACACCATGACCATGCCGGGATGCTCAGCGTCCTGAAGGCCGCACTGGCGGCCGACGGCTACAGCGTGACCACCGAGCAGGCCTGGAACGAAAGTCTCTACGAAACCATCATCGACGTGCAGCAGGCCGAAGGCTGTGGCCTGGTCATCAAGCAGCACTTCCCCGACAGCCCCTTGAAAAAAGCCCTGCTGACCCCGGCCGACTGGAAGCTGCTGCGCCATTGCCCGACTCCGGTGCTGCTGGTCAAGACGTCGGGGTCCTGGAAAGACCGGGTGATCCTGGCCGCCGTCGACGTGGGCAATGCCGATGGCGAGCACCGCCACTTGCACTCGACGATTATCGACCATGGCTACGACATCGCCCTCCTCGCCAAGGCGCACCTGCATGTCATCAGCGCCCACCCGTCGCCGATGCTCTCGTCCGCCGACCCGACCTACCAGCTCAAGGAAACCATCGAGGCGCGCTACCGTGAGCAATGCCGGGCGTTCCAGGCCGAATTCGACATTGATGACGAGCACCTGCATATCCAGGAAGGCCCGGCGGATGTCTTGATTCCCTACATGGCCCACAAGCTCCAGGCCGCTGTCACCGTGATCGGCACCGTGGCCCGCTCGGGTTTGTCAGGGGTGCTGATCGGCAACACCGCCGAAGCCGTGCTCGATACGCTGGAAAGCGATGTGCTGGTGCTCAAGCCGCAGGAGGTGGAGGACCATCTGGTGGAGATGGCGGCAAAAGAATAAAAGCCTTGGGCGATCAAGCTCTTGTGGCGAGGGAGCTTGCTCCCGCTCGGCTGCGCAGCAGACGCCTGGGTTTTTCAGGTTCAAGATTATCCGGATCAAGAGCGAGGGTCGCTTCGCAACCCAGCGGGAGCAAGCTCCCTCGCCACAAGAGCTACTGGGTACAAAGCAACTTGCCACAGATGAGGGCCTTTCAGCCGCCAATCGCATCCTTCAAGAACCCCGGCGCGATGTAGCGCTGGTAATGCGCTTCGGACAGGAGGAAAAATTCCCGATCAATGGCATCGCGCAGGTCGGGCAGCTCCCAGTCGCGAAATTCCGGCAGCAGCACCATGCCGTACGCTTCCAGGTTATTGATCACCCGTGCGCCCCGGGCGATCAACTGATAGGCCCAGCAATATTCCGACTGATGCGGCACGAAGCGGATCTTGCGCGATTCCAGTTGCTGGCGCAGCAGCTGCGGGTCGAAAACCTCGAGCTTGGCCACCATCACCTGCACCAGCAGCTGCTCGAGCCGCAACCACACCGCGCGCTTCTCCTCTTCGTTGTAGCCGTTCCAGTGAATCACTTCATGGTGGAACCGCTTGCAGCCACGGCACACCAGGTCGCCGTAGACAGTGGAACAGAGGCCGACGCAGGGGGTCTTGATGAGCTGGTTGGGCATAAGGCAACGCACACGCAAAAACAGGACAGGCCGGCATGTTAGCCCTTTGTCTAAGATTGATCACCCCTCAAACTTCCAGGCTCAACTTACCTTTAATTGTTTTTTCCCGTAGAATCAGCCAGCCTTTTAAGGCGCCAATGTCCGTTAGAAGCTGTTTTCAAAGCGTCACGAGCACAGTCGTTCCTTCAGAGCGGTGTTGGCGAAGGGTCTTTCCAGCGGGGAAAGCCCAACGCCAACCCTCATCAGCTCCCGTTCTGCAGGCGTAAAACTTTGAAAGCAGCTTCTGTGAGGAACTCCGGCAATTCTGGCGTGGAGGCCCAAAAAGCCCCCTGACGCGCATGAGTGCCGTGAGTTTCTGGATGAGCGTCCCGGACACCCATTTGGGACCACTGATGAGGGTAATAACTGTGCTTGAAGCCTACCGCAAACATATCGAAGAGCGCGCAGCACTGGGTATCGTTCCCCAGCCGCTTAACGCCGAACAAACCGCAGGCCTGATCGAGCTGCTGAAGAATCCCCCGGCTGGCGAAGAAGCTTTCCTCGTTGACCTGATCACCAATCGCGTTCCGCCTGGAGTCGACGAAGCCGCCTACGTCAAGGCCGGTTTCCTGTCCGCCCTGGCCAAGGGCGAAGCCCAATCCCCTCTGATCGACAAGAAGCGCGCTGTAGAACTGCTCGGCACCATGCAGGGCGGCTACAACATCGTGACCCTGGTAGACCTGCTGGACGACGCCGAGCTGGCTCCGGTCGCCGCCGAAGAACTCAAGCACACGCTGCTGATGTTCGATGCCTTCCACGATGTGGCGGAAAAAGCCAAGAACGGCAACGTCCACGCCAAGGCCGTCCTGCAATCCTGGGCCGACGGCGAGTGGTTCAAGAACCGCCCGGTGCTGGCCGACAAGATCAGCCTGCGGGTCTTCAA
This sequence comes from Pseudomonas sp. R1-15, assembly GCF_051132085.1. Classification (NCBI taxonomy): domain Bacteria; kingdom Pseudomonadati; phylum Pseudomonadota; class Gammaproteobacteria; order Pseudomonadales; family Pseudomonadaceae; genus Pseudomonas; species Pseudomonas sp. R1-15. The sequence continues at coordinate 3,607,474 of NZ_CP071660.1, forward strand.
GGTCACCGGCGAAACCAACACCGACGACCTGTCCCCTGCCCCTGACGCCTGGTCCCGCCCGGACATCCCGCTGCACGCCCTGGCCATGCTGAAAATGGCTCGCGACGGCATCGTGCCCGATGAGCAAGGCAAGACCGGCCCGATGAAGCAGATCGAAGAGATGCGTGGCCAAGGTTTCCCGATCGCCTACGTCGGTGACGTGGTCGGTACCGGTTCCTCGCGTAAATCCGCCACCAACTCGGTGCTGTGGTTCTTCGGCGACGACGTCCCGTATGTGCCGAACAAGCGCGCCGGTGGTTTCTGCTTCGGCAGCAAGATCGCGCCGATTTTCTACAACACCATGGAAGACGCCGGCGCCCTGCCGATCGAATTCGATGTGTCGAACATGCACATGGGCGACGTGATCGACCTGTACCCGCATGCCGGCAAAGTCTGCAAGCATGGCAGCGATGAAGTCCTGACCACCTTCGAAATGAAGACGCCGGTCCTGCTCGACGAAGTCCGTGCCGGCGGTCGTATTCCGCTGATCATCGGCCGTGGCCTGACCGAAAAAGCCCGCGCCGAGCTGGGCCTGCCGCCTTCGGACCTGTTCAAGAAGCCTGAAGCGCCGGCCGAAAGCACCAAGGGCTTCACCCTGGCGCAGAAAATGGTCGGCAAGGCTTGCGGCGTGACCGGCGTTCGCCCGGGCACCTACTGCGAGCCGAAGATGACCACCGTAGGCTCCCAGGACACCACCGGTCCGATGACCCGTGACGAACTGAAAGACCTGGCGTGCCTGGGCTTCTCGACCGACCTGGTGATGCAGTCCTTCTGCCACACCGCGGCGTATCCGAAGCCGATCGACGTGACCACCCACCACACCCTGCCAGACTTCATCATGACCCGTGGGGGCGTGTCCCTGCGTCCGGGCGACGGCATCATCCACAGCTGGCTGAACCGCATGCTGCTGCCGGACACCGTCGGCACCGGTGGTGACTCCCACACCCGTTTCCCGATCGGCATCTCGTTCCCGGCCGGTTCCGGCCTGGTCGCCTTCGCCGCCGCCACCGGCGTGATGCCGCTGGACATGCCCGAGTCGATCCTGGTGCGTTTCAAGGGCAAGCTGCAACCGGGCGTCACCCTGCGCGACCTGGTCCATGCGATCCCTTACTACGCGATCCAGAAAGGCTTGTTGACTGTCGAGAAGAAAGGCAAGAAAAACGCCTTCTCCGGCCGCATCCTGGAAATCGAAGGCCTGGAAACCCTGACCGTCGAGCAGGCTTTCGAACTGTCCGATGCCTCGGCAGAACGTTCGGCCGCAGGTTGCACCATCAAGCTGTCCAAGGAATCGATTGCCGAGTACCTGAAGTCGAACATCACCCTGCTGCGCTGGATGATCGGCGAAGGCTACGGCGATGCCCGCACCCTGGAGCGTCGTGCCCAGGCGATGGAAGCCTGGCTGGCCAACCCGGAACTGCTGGAAGCCGACAAGGACGCCGAGTACGCGGAAATCATCGAAATCGACCTGGCCGACGTCAAGGAGCCTGTGCTCTGCGCGCCGAACGACCCGGACGACGCCCGCCTGCTCTCCAGCGTTGCTGGCGAGAAGATCGACGAAGTGTTCATCGGTTCCTGCATGACCAACATCGGTCACTTCCGCGCTGCCGGCAAGTTGCTCGACCAGGTCAAGGGCCAACTGCCAACCCGTCTGTGGCTGTCGCCGCCGACCAAGATGGACGCTCACCAGCTTACCGAAGAAGGCTACTACGGCATCTATGGCAAGGCCGGTGCACGGATGGAAATGCCGGGCTGCTCGCTGTGCATGGGTAACCAGGCACGCGTGGAACCGAACTCCACCGTGGTCTCCACTTCGACCCGTAACTTCCCGAACCGTCTGGGTGACGGCGCGAATGTCTACCTGGCTTCGGCTGAGCTGGCATCCGTGGCGTCGATCCTGGGTCGCCTGCCGACCGTCGAGGAGTACATGGAATACGCCGGCAAGATCGACAGCATGGCAGCGGACGTATACCGCTACCTGAGCTTCGACCAGATCGCCGAGTTCCGTGAAGCGGCTGCCAACGCCAACATCCCGGTCGTTCAAGCGTAAAGCTTAAAGCGCACCACTGAAACGCCGCCCTTCTTGCGAGGGGCGGCGTTTTTTTATGCCTGGGGATTTGATGCAAGCTGACAGACCGCCATCGCGAGCAGGCTCGCTCCCACAGGGATTTTTGTGGCCGCTGCAATTTTGGCAGACAACCCGGAACCCATGTGGGAGCGAGCATGAACACAATTTTTGTGAACACCTCAAAACCAATGTGGGAGCGAGCCTGCTCGCGAAGACGGCGGCACAGCCAACATCCCTGCCGACTGACCCACCGCTTTCGCGAGCAAGCTCGCTCCCACAGGGTTTTATGCCGGACGCAATGCCATAAACACCCAAAACCAATGTGGGAGCGAGCCTGCTCGCGAAGACGGCGGCACAGCCAACATCCCTGCCGACTGACCCACCGCTTTCGCGAGCAAGCTCGCTCCCACAGGGTTTTATGCCGGACGCAATGCCATAAACACCCAAAACCAATGTGGGAGCGAGCCTGCTCGCGAAGACGGCGGCACAGCCAACATCCCTGCCAACTGAACCGCCGCTTTCGCGAGCAGGCTCGCTCCCACATAAACGCAGGTCAGGCCAGGAGGGAATAGACCAACGCAGTGATCGCCACCAAGCCCACCGACACCACAAAGACATTCGACGCCTGGCCACGATAGCGGGCCATGGCTGGGACTTTGCGGATCGCGTACATCGGCATCAGAAACAGGATGGCCGCGATGACCGGGCCGCCCAGGGTTTCGATCATGCCCAGGATGCTCGGGTTAAGGGTAGCAACGACCCAGCACACCACCAGCATGAACGCCGCCGTCAGGCGATCGAGGGTTTTCGGCGCCGGGCGCCGGCCGCTCTTGACGATCAGGCCCTTGAGACCTTCGCTGGCGCCGATGTAGTGCCCCAGGAACGACTTGGAGATCGCCACGAAGGCAATCAGCGGTGCCGCGAAGGCGATGGTCGGGTTGCTGAAATGGTTCGCCAGGTACGACAGGATCGACAGGTTCTGCGCCTTGGCCTCGGCCAGTTGTGCCGGGGACAGGGTCAGCACGCAACTGAACACGAAGAACAGCACCATCACCACCATCAGCACATGCGCGCGCGACAGGATCTGTGAGCTGCGCTCTTCAGCGTTATCGCCGTAGCGACGTTTCTGGTCCACCGCAAATGCCGAAATGATCGGCGAATGGTTGAACGAAAACACCATTACCGGAATTGCCAGCCACAAGGTATGCAGCAATGCCGAAGGCTCCGGCAGCGTCGACGCAGTGGTCAGGATCCCGCCGTTCCAATGGGGCATTAGGAACACCGCAAGGAACAGCAGCGCCACGATGAACGGGTAAACCATCAGGCTCATGGCCTTGACGATCGCCTGCTCGCCGCAACGCACCACGGCCAGCAGGCCGAGAATGAGCATCAGCGACAACACAATCCGAGGAGGCGGCTGCACGTGCAGCTGATGTTCCAGGAAACTGCCCACCGTATTGGTCAGCGCCACGCTGTAGATCAGCAGGATCGGAAAGATCGCAAAGAAGTACAACAGGGTGATCAACGCGCCGGCCTTGATGCCGAAATGCTCTTCCACCACCTCGGTGATGTCTGCCCCGTCGCGACCGGACAGCACGAAACGAGTCAGGCCCCGGTGCGCATAGAACGTCATGGGGAACGCCAGCAGCGCCAGGATCAGCAGCGGCCAGAAACCGCCGAGGCCGGCGTTGATCGGTAGAAACAGCGTGCCAGCGCCAATGGCGGTACCAAAAAGGCCCAGCATCCACGTCGTGTCGTGGCGACTCCATTGACTGAGGGTGGCTGGGGCTGTCGTTTCAAAGCGCTCTTCGACGCTGTTGGCCTGATCATTCATCCGGTCGGATCTCCGCTTTCCGGTCACATGCACCCGGCCAGGACGAGTCGGAAAACCCCGACAGGCAGCGCCCTGGCCGAAACAGGGGCGCGATTGTCCGGGATTCATGAACAGAAGCAAAGACTTAGCTGAGGAGTGGTTATCCGGAGCAGATCATGGACAGAAAAATTGTCCCCCACATTCTTGTGGGAGCGAGCCTGCTCGCGAAGAGGCCCTTCCTGTAACACCTCACTGCCTGAACCAGCGTCTTCGCGAGCAGGCTCGCTCCCACGGGGAAATGCGCCAGCCAAAAATGAAATACAAAAAGCCCAAGCTACACCTCCCTGCGGCCCCTACAATCAGGTTGAATATCAAAATCGCCCGCGCCCACAGGAGCACAGCATGACTGCAACCGTTCTGGTACTGGTTGAAACCGTTAACGAATACCTGCCGATCCTGGAGCGCCAAGGCTATCACTTGGAACTCGCGCCCACGCCCGCCGAACGCAAGGCAGCGGTTTTCGAACACGGTGAACGGTTCAGCGCGGTGTTGACCCGCGGCCCCTTGGGCTTGACCGCCGAGGAAATGGCCGCCCTGCCCAACCTGAAGATCATCTGCGTGATCGGCGCAGGTTATGAACAAGTGGACCTGCAAGCCGCCCGCGACCGAGGCATCGTTGTCACCAACGGTGCCGGGGTCAACGCTTCATCGGTGGCCGACCATGCCATGGCGCTGTTATTGGCGTTGGTGCGCGATGTGCCTCGATCCGACGCAGCCCTGCGCCGGGGCGAATGGCCGCGAAGCACGCGCCCTTCCCTCGCTGGCAAGCACTTGGGCGTGCTGGGACTCGGCGCCGTGGGCATGGCGATTGCCAAGCGGGCCGCCCTCGGTTTCGACATGAACATCAGCTACCACAATCGCCGCGTACGCAGCGACGTGCCCTACGCCTTCTGCGCAACGCCCACCGAACTGGCCAGGGTTTCGGATTTTCTGATTATCGCCACGCCCGGAGGGCTGGACACCCGCCAGTTAATCAACAAGCAAGCCCTCGACGCCCTGGGTCCCAACGGATTCCTGGTCAACATTGCCCGCGGCAGCGTGGTCGCCACGACCGAGCTCATCTACGCCCTCGAACATCGGCGAATTGCCGGGGCTGCGCTGGATGTATTCGACCATGAACCCGAAGTACCCGACGCCCTGAAGCAATTGTCGAACGTCGTGCTGACACCTCACGTGGCTGGCCTGTCGCCGGAAGCGACACGCGCCATGGTGGAGTTGGTCGGCGATAACCTGAACGCGTTTTTTTCCGGCAAGCCGGTGCTGACGCCAGTGGAGCTACCCGACGCGCAGCATTAAAGCACCCCGAGTAACGTCCACAGCCGTCGAGACTCGGCATCGGCACTGATCAGTTCTCCCAGCAGCTCGCTCAGCGGCTTGTTGCCCCACTCCACACCGCGCCGGATCAGATAGGGCACGGGACTGTGGGGTTCGGTGCGCGCCAGGTAACCGGCGATGACCAGCAATTGTCGATAGGCCTCCTCACGATTGGCCGGTTCCTGGAAGACCTGGGCAGGTGCCGCCGTCGGCGGGGAGGTCGGCGTCGTTGCCACCGTGGGCGTTTGCGCGGGCACGACGGCGGGTTGCTGTGGATGCATCGCGATGAACTCCTTTACCAATGCCAACATGGCTTGCATCACGTCCTGCAAGGACTTGTAGCCCGGCGCCAGGTTACCCAGATAGGCGTCGCTCCAGGCTTCGAGCCGTTGCAGGTGTTGCAGGCTCAACATCAGGCTGCCCTGGCGGTGCAACCAAAACGACAACGGGGTGTTGCGAATCAGTTCGCTGAGCTTCTTTTGTTCGTTGCGCGCCGCCTCCGCCGAGGCCTTGGCATTCTTGCTGTCGTTGCCCAGCACTTGCTGGCGCTGCAGGCGCTGCCAATCGTCCAGGCTGAAACCCGCGAAGTCTGGGTCACGACCATCAAGCAACGGCACCCGCGTCAGCAGCACTTCGCTGTAGCGACGGGCCAGCCATTCCAGCGGAATCACCCGCCACGATTGATCGCCATCCTCGGCAAGGGGATGCAGGTGTTCCGGATAGCGCTCGCACAGCCCCGCCACCAGTGCCAGGCTGCCGGGCAAACCTTCCAGCCCGGCCAGGTGCAGCCAGGCCTCCCCCAGCCAGGCACTGATCATCAGGTCCTTGCTGCGCTCCAGCAGCAACGTGGTCGCGAGCCGCTCCAGGTACGGCCAGAGCGCGCGCTTGATCGAAGACTGCCACACGCCGGTGGGTAGGCTGGTGTCGTCTTCCCGACGCAATTCGCGTAGCTGGTCGTACTCCGTTTCGTAACGCAGATCCTGGCCACAGGGCGACTCGGCGCTGATCGGTTCGAGCAATTGGCTGACCAATTCGGGCAACGGGGTTATCGGCAAACTCACAGGCCCTCCTCACGGGTGGCAATGGCAGGCCTCGACGCAGGCGCGAGGAAAGGTGACCGCGGCGCCTGTGTCGGCAGCGGCGGGATCGACAGCGGCAATTTGGAACCCTGGCTCATCAAAGACAGGCGCACGAACATCAAGGTCTGTTGCGCCGTGCGGGCTTGGGTCTGGGCGGTCACCGGCAGTTGCAGGGCCAGGGGAAAATCGGTGTAGTCGACATTCGGCTGGCGTTGGGCCGAGCCCAGCGAACGCATCAGGCGCAGCAACGACCATGGCCCTTGGTATTCCCAGCCGGCTTCGAGGTCGCGCACCACCAGGTTCGGTTGCAACGGGTCGTTGGCCGGGCGCTGGTAGCCGTTGCGGGCCCAACGCAAGGTCAGGCGCACGGGCTGGCCGACCATCCAGCGCAGGTTCTGCTGGCCCTCACCGGGGTAGTTGATCTGCTGGTTGCCGGCGTCCAGGCTCCAGGCGATGACCTGGTCGGCGCCGCGCTCTTCCTCGCGGTCGGTGCGCCAGCGCACGTCCATCTCCACGCCCAGGATGCCGCTCTTGTCCCGCACGAACAGCGGCCCGAGCCAGACACCGGCCTGCTTCAAGCGGTTGAGGAAATCCTCGGCCGCCAACCGCTCCGGCGTCTGGCTCAGCGTCAGCCCGGCCTGGGCCAGGGGCACGCGTGTCTCGATCAATTCCAACAGGTGCCGGACCCGTGCCGGGTCGGCATCACTGGCCCGCACGTCCTGGGAAAACGGGAAGCGTCCCGCCAGGTACTGGTTGAAATAATTGGCCAGGTCATTCCAGGCCATTGCCGCCTGGTTCTGTCGCAGGTACAGGCAACGCTGCAGCGCCCCCTGCTGCAATGCGACCGTGCGCCGAGCCAGGTCGCCGCGCCCACCGGACAGGCTGGAGGTCTGCAAGATCTGCGCGCAGGACGCGGTGTCCATCGCATTGAAATCCCGACTTACCAATTGTTCCAACTGGGCAGCCGAACTGGCCGGGTTCTGATTCTTGTACTTGAGCAGTTCGTCGTTGAGGGCCATGAACCGCGCCACCTGGTCATGCTCCAGGGCGGACAGGTCGTCCTGCTGGACGATCAGCCATTCCAGGGCAGGCATGCGCTGTTCGGCGATCTGCAGCATGGCACTGAATTGCTGGTTCAGGTTCAGCTTCAGTTCCTGTGGATCGTTGGCGCCATACAGCTGCAAGCCGAAGTTCTTCGAACCGTCCCAACGCTCGATATCGGCGCGCTGGCTGAATAACGGCTGGGCATCGATTTCGGCCAGGCCATTGTTGATCTGCGCCAATGCCCGGCGATTGAGCAGGCGCTGGAAACGTATCGCCAGGTCGCCCCGGTGCACGTCCATGAAGGCTTTCTGCAGCGCCACGGCTTGGGCGGTCTGTACGTTGAAGCCCAGGCCCGGCGACGGCTCGTCGCTTTCATCCAGGCTCAACCACATGGCCCGTGCCGCGGCGCTTTCGGCGGCCTGCATCAGCGCGTCACGGTAATCCGGCGGGATCCGCGACAGCTCTTCGCTGGCATAGCTCTTGTAGCTGGCGAAATAATTCAGGGCGACGCTGAAATCATCACTGCCATCGCCCTGGCCTATTGAATCCGGATTGCCGGTCGACGGATCCTTCTGCATCGCCAACGCCACGAAATCCCGTTTGAACAGCGCTTGCACCGCGCCGTCCAACGCCGTGACATGGTCCTGCAACACCAGCAAGCCACTGCCCTGCTGCACCAGCAGATTGTCCCGGGAACCACTCTGGACGATCCACTGGTCGCGAAAACTTTGCTGCAACTTCGCCGCCTGGCTCTCCAAGTCCTGTGTGATATCCGGGCCAAGCAAAGTGCTGTGGCTGACCTTGTCCAGCATCTGGGTGTAGCCAGGCACGAGGTCCTGGCCCTTGCCCCGCCCCCAGGCGGAGTTGGTCAGGCTGACCAGCGTCTGCAGGTCATCGATCAGCGCCATCAGGTCTTCCAGCTCACTCAAGGAGTTGCCGCTGCCTGCCTCCAGTCCTTGCAGGTGCAACTTGAGATAACCGGCCTGGCGAACGAAGTTGTCCGCCAGGAAGTAATGGTCCAGCCAGCGTTGCATCAGGCCGGTGAAATTATCGGTAATCACAGGGCGCGCGGCGTTCAGGTCCAGCCCTTGCAAATCACTGTTTCGCGCATCGAACAGGACCCGGTTGTAAAACTGTGGGCGACTCAAAGTCCCGGTGTTCAGGCCCAAGGACAACGCGGCGTTGCTCAACTGCACCAGTTCGTCCAGTGGCGCCTTGGGGTCGTTCACCACTTGGCTGAACATCTGGTTGTGCTGCTCGAGGCGTGCCGCCAGATCCACCAGCGCCTTGGCCTTCAGGTAGCTTTGCCACTGCGCCGGATCGTCGTTCTCGACGTTGCCCCGCCGCTCGGTGTTGCGGATGGACTTGAGCTGTTCCAGGTCGGAATCGAGCAAGTCTCGCAGCGGTAGTATCCAATGGTGCCGGGCGGTCAGGCGCAAGCCATCCTCCAGCTGCGTGTCCACGGAGGAAAACCAGGAGGTGGGGAAGACGACCGAGACATAACGCCAGCGCGGGGCTTTCTCCAAGACGTTCCAGTAGTTCTGCACGTTATGCCGGGTCGGCTCCAGTTGCGGCTGGTCCGGGTCAACGACAATGTGGTTCTTGTGGGCACTGAGGACCAACCGCGACAGTCCCTCGGCGTTTTCCACCGAATCGCGCCAGACCCAGACCATGCCTCCCAACCAGACCAGGCCCACCACCAACGCCACCGCGCCGGCCAGCCGATGACCGCGTTGGCGCACGCGCAGCAAGCGAGGCACCGGCTGGGCCAGGCCGCGTTCGGCCATAAGACGTCGCGACCACAATTGCCGGGCAAACACCGTTTGCCGCTGGCCATCGTGATGGGCGGCCAAACTGTCGCCGCTGACGGCCGGTGCCTGACTGGCGGTGAAGTACACGCCGCGAAATCGCGGCGCTTCGCCTTGGGCGTTGCCCTGGAATACCGGCTCCAACAAGATCTGCAAGGTTCGTCGCAAGCCTTCGAAGCGTTCTGGCAGGCCATAAAGATCGGTGCTCAGCTGTCCCGACAACGCACCGATCTCGATGATCGATTGCGCCAGTGCGGCGTTGATCTCATCCAGCGCCTGGTCACTCCAGTGCGACTGCCACGCCGCATCCGGCAAATAAGGCGACGACCAACCCAGCATCGACTCCCGCGCCTTGGCAGGCAGCGCGCTGACCAATTCCTGGAACCCGGGCAACTCTTCCATCCCGGTGATCACCACGTAAACCGGCAGGCTCAAGCCAAACCGTTGCAGCAAATCGATAAAAACCCGTCGGACCTTGAGGCTCAGCTCAGTGGTGTGCTCGATGTCATCGAACTTGCTGAACGGTACTGTCCAGATCACCCCGTCCAATGGCCGCTTGCTGCGCAGCCGCAACAGCAGGCCCAGCAGTCGCCACCAGTTGCCCCGTTGCCGGTTCATGCCTTCATCGGGCAGGAACAACGCCTGGGGCACTACCAGCAAGGCGCCTTCGGCATCGCAAAACCAGCGCCCGAACCAGCCCGCCTTTTCCGTGGGTTGCAAACGCCATTGGCTGCACAGCTGGGCGCCGTCGGTTTCGTTGCCGAGCATCATCAGCCAAGGCGTCTGATAGCGGTCGCGGGTGCCCTGCTCCTGCTCCATCTGGCGCACCGCCCCGTAGAAATTGCGAACCGCCGCGCCGCCCTGGGTTCGCAACCACCAGACCGCTGCCGCGATCACCAGCACCACGACAATGGCGAGCAGCACCAAGGCGACGATGCTCAGGGTATTCATGAATCCTGCTCCTGGCCTGACGACTCGTTCAGTTGCAACACAGGTTCGAGCTCCAGGCGGATGTCACGCCAGAAGACCTGCCCCAGGCCAGTCAACAACAGCACCATCGCCACGATCGCTAACCCCAGGCGAAAGCCGTCCGGCAAGGATTGCTGCGCGGGCATACGCGCGGGCGTCGCCGCCGCAGACATCGCCAGGCGCTGGCTGACGTCGACGTAATCGGGTTCGTGCTGCCAGGCAAAGGTGAACAACGCCACGCGCCATTTTTCGTGCTGGACCTGGCCAGGCTCGCCGCGCAAGCGCCCTTGGAATCCCAGGATCAGGCATTGCAGATAGACATTCGCCAGGTCCCGAGTGCCCGGCATCTGCTCATCCAGCAGTTTCTTGATCGCTGCGGGCAAGCGCTCGCCGGCCTGGCGGCTGGCGTACATGCGTGACTCGAGGGGATGCTGCTGCCAGGCCAGTTGGCCGGGCCAGGTGCTGAACAGCAAGGTCTCGTCCACCAGCGCGACGAAGGCATAGACCAGCGCCTTGACCTGCTCGGAAGCGGCATCGCCGACGGTGGCATAGGCCACCCGCCAGAGACGCTGGGCGCCGCGACCGGAAAACTCCACGACCCGATTGACCAGCACCGCAGGGTCGCTGTCCTTGGGCAAGTCTTGCCAGTCCTGGGACCACTTCAACCAGGCTTGACGAAACGCACTGCTCAGCGGCGCCTCGTGCAGACTCCGAACCACCCCGCCACTTCCGTCAGGCATACGACTCCCCTTCTGCGATCAGGCATTTTCACTGGCTTGCGCCACGAACAACACCACTTGCCACGGGCTGCTGGCCTGGGCTGAGGCCGGCGCCACGATGTGCAGCGGCAATTGCCCGTCGAACCATTGCCCGCTCGCGGCCACCACAAACAAACGGGTGTCGTCACCGACGCTGTAGGCCACCTGCTCGTTGCGGCTCATGGCCTGGTGCGGCAAACCACTCATGCGTTGGCGGCTCAGCAGCGCAATGTGGGGCGCCGACGCGATGATCGCGCCGCGCAACCATTCCGCCGCCGCTTGTTCGCCGGCGCCGTTGGGCATGCGCAAACCGATCACCAGGCGTTGATTGGGCTGGTCATCAGGCAACTGGATCGAGAAGACCTGCTCGTTGCGCTCGAATGCCAGGCTGCGGTAGCCGGCGCGGACCAATTCCAGGGTGGTTTCCAGCCAGTCGAGCAGCGGCTCGTAGCCGCGCTGCAACTCGAGAAAATCCAACGGCGCGAAAGCCGGGACGCCCGCCAACGGGTCCAGCGCCGACCAGCTCCCGGCCAGCCCCAGCAGCAAACCGTAGAGAGCCTGGGGCGTCGCCACCCGGGTATTCAGCATCCCTTCGAGCTCCGGCAAGCGCGCCCACAGGGCCGTCAATTGCCGACGGATCTCCATGGCATCGTCCTGGTTGCCAGCCGCCTGGGCCTGACGCAAGCGACCGGCGAGAAACATGCACTTTTCCCTGGCCCTCGCGCACACCCCGGCCACCCGTCGACCAAGGGCCGACTCAGGCAGCAGGATCGGCGTTGGCGGCGTATACGGCACGCGCCAGAAACCGCCGCCTTCCTTGCGGATGCGCAGCAATGGCAAGCAGATCGAATCAGCCTTGCTCAATTGCGTGCACAACCTCGGGTTGGGCCGCCAGACGGTGATCGACTCGGGAAACTCGCCGCTGGTGAGGTCTGGCAAAGCCTCGCCGACCACCGATTGCAAACGTCCCTTGAGCGGCAGCAACTGCCCGGCACGCCACAGCGGGCTGACCGCCAGGTACACGGTCACGGTGGCGTCGTCGGTCTTGTCGATCGCCTCGCTGACGTCCAGTTCCAGGGTTGGCCCGACACCGGCCTGCAAATTGACCGGCAAGCCGTCCGGCAAGGTGCCTTGCAATTGCAGCAGGCGTACCTGGCCGGCACTCAGGGCCGAAGGATCGACTTCCAACTGGCTGACGCCCCAGAACCAAGGGTTGCAAGCCCCGGCAAAATGCGCGGCGAGGGCCTCGGCGCGCAGTCCTTGCAACTGAAAATGCTGGGGCAACAGTTGCATGCCCTCGTGCCAGCACACCGCGTCAGGTAACAGGCTCATACGACTCCCTTCGACATCCCAAATTGCCGCGCGAGGCGGCCGCGGTCACTCAAGGCTGCTTGTGCCGATCATCATTCACGAGGGTCATCTCGCGACTGTCGAACTTCAGCCAGGCCTCGTGCTGATCGTCCAGCCGAAGCCGGTGGGCTCCCGGAGTGTTATAGCTGGCGAAGACCAAAAGTCCAGCGGCGCGCCGGCCCTCCAGCGGGAAGGGTTGGCGGTCGATGAATTGCCCCGGGACCAGCTCCAGCCCCCACACCGACATGAGCTGACGATAGTCACGCTGGAACTGTTCGCGCTCGGCAAACCACTGGCTAGCGGTGATGCCCGAGAGTTGCTTGAGCAGGTCCGGGTCGTTTACCGCAATGAAATCCACGGCGATCGGCGTGTCGTCGTTGGCCCGAGGCGCGACGTCCAGGGTCAGGCTGTCGAGGTCGACGCTGGGGGCAAAGAGCGAGCAACCGGTGAGTGCCAGGCTCAAAAAAAATCCATGAAAAAACCCACGCAAAATGAATCTTCCTTTTCTCAGCGGTCAAAAATTGTTTTTGCTTGCATTTTTATAGACCTGTTCTAGCGTCTTGGATAGTTCGACCCACACAGTCGAATGGACCAGGTTCGTCAAGGGAATGACAGGTTTTCTGCCGTCCATTTGCAACCTGCGGATCAGCAAGGGAATGCGATGAGCGGGACTCCCGATGCATTGCTTCCACACCTGCATCGGAGTCGGCCACCATGGCAGAAAGTACCCAGCACAAGCTCGACAGAGTCCGTCCTCCCCGCGTCCAGATCACCTACGACGTGGAAATCGGCAACGCCATCGAGAAAAAAGAACTGCCACTGGTCGTCGGCATTCTGGCCGACCTCTCGGGCAAGCCACTGGAGCCGCTGCCCAAGCTCAACGAGCGGCGCTTCACCGAGATCGATCGGGATAATTTCAACGAGGTGCTCGCCTCCATCTCCCCCCGCGCCACGCTGCAGGTGAACAACACCCTCAGCGGCGACGACAGCAAGCTCAATATCGAACTCAACTTCCGGCACATCGACGATTTCGACCCGGTAAAGGTCGTCGAGCAGGTCACGCCGCTGCGCCGCTTGTTCGAAGCCCGGCAGCGCCTGCGGGACCTGTTGACCAAGCTCGACGGCAACGATGACCTGGACAAGCTGCTGCGTGACGTGATCGCCAACACCGAAGGCCTGCAGGAGATCAAGTCGGCCCGGCCCCAGGACACGACGCCAGAGCTGCCGACCGTCGCCGCCAACGATGACCCTGCCCCGGCCGAACCACAGGCCTGATCGCGCGCCTCATTCAAGGGAGATAAAGCCATGCCTGCTTCATCCAGCGCTCAAACCAGCGAGAGCACGACCCAGACCCTGTCCTTGCTGGACAAGATCATCGCCGAAGGCCGCATGGCCCACGACGACAGCCAGCAAGACTACGCCCGCGACATGCTGGCGGAGTTCGCCACCCAGGTCCTCGACGAAGGCATGGCCATCGACAAGGACACCGTGGCCATGATCAACGACCGCATCAGCCAGATCGACGAGCTGATCAGCGCCCAGCTCAACGAAGTCCTGCACCATCCCGACCTGCAAAAACTCGAGGCCTCCTGGCGCGGCCTGCACCTGCTGGTGCAGAACACCGAAACCAGTACCCGGCTCAAGTTGCGCCTGCTCAACGTCACCCAGAAAGAACTGCAGAACGACCTGGAGAAAGCCGTCGAATTCGACCAGAGCGCGTTGTTCAAGAAGATCTACGAGGAAGAGTACGGCACCTTCGGCGGGCACCCGTTCAGCCTCCTGGTGGGCGACTACACCTTTGGCCGGCATCCGCAGGACATCGGCCTGCTGGAAAAACTCTCGAACGTCGCCGCCGCCGCGCACGCGCCGTTCATTGCCGCCGCCAGCCCGCGGCTGTTCGACATGACCAGCTTCACCGAACTGGCGATCCCCCGGGACCTGTCGAAAATTTTCGAAAGCCAGGAGCTGATCAAGTGGCGCGCCTTCCGCGAAAGCGAAGACTCGCGTTATGTGTCCCTGGTGTTGCCGCAGTTCCTGCTGCGCCTGCCGTACGGCCCGGACACGCTGTCGGTGGAAGGCATCAATTACGTCGAGGACGTCAACGGCACCGACCACAGCAAATACCTGTGGGGTAACGCCGCCTGGGCACTGTCGCAACGCATCACCGAGGCCTTTGCCAAATACGGTTGGTGCGCGGCGATTCGCGGGGCCGAGGGCGGTGGTGCGGTCGAAGGCCTGCCGGCCCATACCTTCCGCACCAGCTCCGGGGACCTGTCGCTCAAATGCCCGACCGAGGTGGCGATCACCGACCGTCGCGAGAAAGAACTCAATGACCTCGGCTTCATCGCCCTGTGCCACAAGAAAAACAGTGACGTGGCGGTGTTCTTCGGTGGCCAGAGCACCAACAAGGCCAAGGTCTACAACACCAACGAGGCCAACGCCAACGCACGGATCTCGGCGATGTTGCCGTATGTGCTGGCGGCCTCGCGCTTCGCCCATTACCTGAAGGTGATCATGCGCGACAAGGTCGGCAGCTTCATGACCCGCGACAACGTCCAGACCTACCTCAACAACTGGATCGCCGACTACGTGCTGATCAACGACAACGCGCCGCAGGAGATCAAGGCGCAGTACCCGTTGCGCGAGGCCCGGGTGGACGTGACCGAGGTGGCTGGCAAGCCCGGGGCCTATAAAGCGACGGTGTTCCTGCGGCCGCACTTCCAACTGGAGGAACTGACCGCCTCGATCCGCCTGGTGGCGACGCTGCCGCCGCCGGTAGCTGCCTGACCACGGCGTGGCTGTGTGGTTAAAGAGCTTTTTGTGGCGAGGGAGCTTGCTCCCGCTGGACCGGTCCGACGCTTCGGGCGCAGCAGTCCCAAAAAACAGGGCCGCTGCGCGACCCAGCGGGAGCAAGCTCCCTCGCCACAAAAGCTCCCTTGCCACAACAAACTCTAGCCACAGCAAGCACCTTCGCCACGGTTGATTCATCGGTATCGGGCACTACCTCATTTGTCTTCTTCAGGAGTTCCACACAATGGACGCAATCATTCTCGACCTCGGCGGCGACATCAAGGGCGACAGCCTGCTGGAGGGTTTCACGGACAAGATCGAGGTCATGTCCTACAGCCACAACGTGGCGATGCAGGTCACCAACGACGTCAGCAACTCGGAGCGCACCTCCGGCCGCCCGCACATCGGCGAGTTCACCCTGACCAAATTCATCGACAGCTCAACTCCGTCGCTCAATGAATATTGCTGCGCCGGTAAGCCGATCCCGCAAGCCGTCGTCACCATCGGCCGCAACGCCGCCGAAGGCAGCGGCCAGATCATGCCGTTCATCGTCTACACCCTGACCAACGTCGTGCTGTCCAACGTCAGTGTCAGCGGTGGTACCGGTGGCAAACCGGTGGAAACCCTGTCGCTGAACTTCACCAAGATCAAATGGGAGCTCACCGCCCAGAAAGATGACGGCACCAAGGAAGGCACGGCCGGCACGACCTGGGATTTGGCCGCCAACAAAATGACCAAGTAGGGAAGCCGCGCCATGGCTGGCTTCGGGCTGCGGCCGCCCCTGTTCGAACGTTTGGCAAGCCCGGCAGACGATGCCGGGCGGGTGTTCGATCGACAGGCATTGCAGGACTCGGTGCATGCCGAACTGTCACGCCTGTTCAATACCCGGCGCGGCCTACGGGCGCTGACCGAACCACCGAGCATCCTGGACTACGGCATCGCCGACTGGACCGCGCTGCAACAGCAGCGCAGCGATGACCGTCGTCAACTGACCCGGGAAATTCGCCAGGCCATCACCCACTTCGAACCGCGCCTGCGCCTGGGCGAGGTAGAAGTCTGCCCGGTGCCGGGCCATCCGCAGCAACTGTGCATACGGCTGTCGGGCGAACTGCGTGGGGACCCGCACCCATGGCCCGTGGCGTTTGTAATCGAGCACGCCGGCGACGGCCTTGAGGTGCGCCATGAGCGACTCGATTGACCCGCAACTGTTGGATTACTACCAACGCGAATTGACTTGGCTGCGCCATGCCGGAAGCCTTTTCGCCGAGCGTTACCCCAAGGTTGCCCGGCGCCTGGAATTGTCCCCCGGTGAATGTCCCGATCCCCACGTCGAACGACTATTGGAAGGCTTCGCGCTGCTGGCCGCGCGCTTGCAACGCCGGCTGGATGACGACTACGCCGAATTCAGCGATGCCCTGCTCGAACAACTTTACCCGTTGGCCATGCGACCCTTGCCATCGTGCGCCATCGTGCAGTTCGAGCCCGACCCGAGCAAAGGCAACTTGAACGAGGGCTATCCCCTGCCCCGCGACACGCCATTGTTCGTCACCACGGACAAAGGCCAGAGCATTCATTTCCGCACCACTGCTGCCGTGCATCTATGGCCACTGCAAGTGAGCGAAGCGTTGCTGCTGGGCAGTGACGAGGCCCAGGCGTTGACCGGAGTAGTCCAGGCACGCTCGGCCTTGCGCCTGGAGTTGCGTTGCCTGGGAAAAAGCCAATGGTCGACGCTGGGCATCGATTCGCTGCGGGTGCACCTGGCGGCGTCACCGATGATCAACGCCGGGCTGTACGATCTGCTGGGCGCTCACGCCATCAAGGTCTTGGCCGGCGCGCCGGGAAGCGTGCCGGAACCGTTGGCGGGTTTGCCACGCATCGTCGGTTTCGCCAGCGACCAAGCCTTGCTGCCGGACGAGGACGGCGTACACCCAGGCATGCGCCTGTTGGCGGAGTATTTCGCCTTTGCGGACAAATTCGGCTTTTTCGACCTGCCGCTGGCCGGCGCCCACAGCGACAACGCTTCTTTGTACCTGTACATCGCGTTCGACCGGGCACCAACCAGCCGCTTGCCGCTCCAGGCCAGCGACATCGCCCTGGGCTGCGCTCCGGTGATCAATCTGTTTCCCCGGACCTCCGAGCCGCTGCGCCCGGACGGCACTCGCAGCGAGTATCGGCTGGTGGCCGACAGTCATCGGGAAAACAGCGTCGAGATCCACAGCATCCGGGGCATGCGCGCCATCTCCAGCCAGGGCGTGCGCAAAGTGCCGGCCTATTACGGCAGCCAGCATGGCAACGAGCAAACTTGCTACTGGCATGCGCGCCGGGTCAGCGGCATGAGCCCGAACCGACTGGGCACTGACGTGATGGTCAGCCTGGTGGACACCCGCTTCGACCCACTGGCCGAATCCCGGGATTACAGCCTCACCGCCGAGCTGCTGTGCACCAACCGCCACCTGGCCCAGAGCCTGCCGGCCGGCACGCCATTGGGTTTCGAGCGCCCCGGACCGGTGGCCTGGGCGCGCCTGCGCAATCCTCCCAGCCCGCAGAGCCTGCCGCGCCTGGACGGTGAGTCGCGCTGGCGACTGGTGTCGCAACTGACCCTCAATCATCTTTCACTGGTGGAAGGTCACCAGGCGCTGGACGCATTGCGCGAGATTCTCGAATTGCACAACCTGCAGGACGAGGCCAGCGCGCGCCGCCAGATCGAAGGCGTATCCGGACTGACCTGTGAGCGGGTCATCGCCCATGTTGGCGAGGATGCCTGGCGCGGGTGGCGCAACGGCTTGGAGGTGCGCCTGCAACTGGATCCGCATCACTTCGTCGGCAGCAGCGCCGTGCTGTTCTCCGGCGTGCTGGCGCAATTCTTTTCTTTGTATGCCACCGCCAATCGATTTGTGCGCACCGTGCTGGTCCAGTCCGACAAGGAGGTGAAGACATGGCAACCCCAAGCCGGCAAACCCCTCGCGCTCTGAACCTGGGCGAGCGACTGCGGCGCGACCCGCAACGCTTCGAATGGCTCCAGGCCCTGTTGCTGCTCGAACGCGAACATCCCCAGGCCGAGCCCCTGGGCAGCGGCACCGCGCCACAGGCCGAGGCCGTGCGTCTGCGTGGACCGCTGACGCCACTGTTCGCCGCCAGTGAGGTCGAAAGCCTGGGCCAGGAACCCGGCCTGCCGCCGACCCTGACGACGCCGATCTTTGGCCTCGGCGGCCCGGACGGCCCGCTGCCCTACGCCTACCAGGAATGGCTGCAACAACGGGCGCGGGCGAAGGACCATGCCCCGGCGGAATTCCTCGACCTGTTCCAGCACCGCCTGCTCAGCCTGCTGTACAAGGTGATGCGCAAACATCGCATCGCCCTCGGTTTCACGGCGCCAGGCGCGTCCGCCGTACACGCACAACTGCGCGCGTTGACCGGCCTGCTGCCCAAGGCCTTGCAGGAACGCCAGGCCGCACCCGACTCGGCGGTCCTGGCCTGCACCGCGCTGTATGCCGATGGCCGGCGCTCCCTGGAGGGGTTCGCGGCGATTGTCCGTGAACAGTTCGGCTTGCCTGTGGAGCTGAGCGGTTATGAAGGTGGCTGGCGTGAAATCCCGCCGGCCAGCCGCAGTTGCTTGCAGCCGGACGGACGCAACCTGCGCCTGGGCCGCAACGCAGTCGCCGGCACTCGGGTCTGGGACGAACATGCCGGCGTGCGCCTGACGCTGGGACCGCTGAGCGCGCCCCAAGCCAGCGGCTTGCTGCCCACTGGCGAAATCCATCCGCTGCTCGCCAGCCTTTATGCGCTGTATTTCAGCCCGGACCTGGATTGCACATTGGTCCTGCTGGTTCGTGGTGCCGGCCCGTTGCAGTTGAGTCGCCAGACTGCGCCACGGCTGAATTGGAACGGTGGCCTGCAACGCCAGCCGAGCCTGGCCGTGCAACGCATCGAAACCCGCCTTCGCCAGCCGGAGATCGCCTGAAATGGAACTGGCCAGCCTGATCGGACGCCTCAATCCGGACAATCGCCGAGCCCTGGAACGGGCCGCGCAACGCTGCCTGCAACGCAGCCACCACTACGTCGAAATTGAACACCTGCTGTTGGAACTGCTCGACATCGAAGGCGGTGACTTCGCCTGCCTGCTGCCGCGTTTCGGCCTGGAGCGTGACGCGGTGGCCGCCGAAACCAATAAGGCCCTGGACCTGTTCAAATCCGGCAGCACCCGCACGCCCGCCCTGTCGGCACAAACCATCGGCCTGCTGGAGGACGCCGTGGTCCAGGCCAGCGTGTTGGGCCTGGACAGCATTCGCTCCGGGCTATTGTTGCTGGCGTTGTTGGACCGTGACGAACGTCGCAGCCTGCTGCTCAACAGCGCCTCGTCCCTGCTGCGCATTCCCCGCGATGCCCTGCGCGCCCATCTGTTGGAATGGACCGAAAGCTCCCGCGAGCATGTCGGCGGCGTGCGCCCGGCCAAACCCGGCGAAGCACCACCGAAACAGGACCTTGTGCTGGACCAGTACACCCAGGACCTGACCGCCGATGCCCGGGACGGCCGCATCGACCCTATCGTCGGCCGTGACGGCGAGATCCGCCAGTGCATCGATATCCTGCTCCGACGCCGGCAGAACAACCCGATCCTGGTGGGCGCACCGGGCGTCGGCAAGACTGCTGTAGTGGAAGGCCTCGCCCTGCGCATCGCCGCCGGGGATGTGCCGCCGTCCTTGCAGGAAGTCACCCTGCGCGTGCTTGACCTGGGCCTGTTGCAGGCCGGCGCGGGCGTCAAGGGCGAGTTCGAACAGCGCCTCAAGGGCGTGATCGACGCGGTACGCAGCGCGGAAAAACCGATCATCCTGTTCATCGACGAAGCCCATACGTTGATCGGCGCCGGTGGTGCGGAAGGCGGCAGCGACGCGGCCAACCTGCTCAAGCCAGCCCTGGCCCGGGGCGAACTGCGCACCCTGGCCGCCACCACCTGGCTGGAATACAAGAAATACTTCGAGAAAGACCCGGCCCTGGCCCGCCGCTTCCAACTGGTTCAAGTCGAGGAGCCGGACGAACTCACTGCCGTGGAAATGCTCCGGGGCGTGGCGAGTAAATTGGAACAGCACCACGGCGTGCAGGTGTTGGATGCTGCCATCCACGAGGCGGTGAAGCTGTCCCACCGCTACATCTCCGGACGACAGTTGCCGGACAAAGCCATCAGCGTGCTCGACACCGCCTGCGCCCGGGTTGCCCTCGGCCAGCACGACGTACCGCCGCCGCTGGAAAGCCTGCGCCACCGGCAGAACAGCCTCAAGGATGAAGTCGAACGCCTACGCCGGGAACAGGCCACCGGTCTGGATCATCGCGAGCGCATCACCTTGCTGGAAAGCGAATCGAGCAGCAACGTGCAGGCCATTCGCGAGCTGGAAACCCGCTGGGGCGAAGAGCGCGAAGCCGTGCGCGAACTGCTCGACACCCGCCGCGAACTGCTCGCCTTGAGCGAACGTGCCGACAGCGAAAAAGCCGACACCGAGATCGATAATCGCATCGACCACCTGGCCGCCGAACTGCTGCGCCTGGAGGCGGGCCTGGATGCCATTCGCCAGGACGATCCGCTGGTGCCCGAACAGGTCGACAGCAAGACCGTCGCCGCCGTGATCGCCGGCTGGACCGGCATCCCGGTGGGCAAGATGCTCGCCGATGAAGCCCATGCCGTGCGCACCCTCGGCCAACGCATGGGGCAGCGAGTCATGGGCCAGGGCACCGCGCTGAATACCATCGCCCAACGCCTGCAAGCCTACCGCGCCGGTCTCACCGACCCGCAGAAACCGGTCGGCGTGTTTTTGTTGGTAGGCCCCACGGGCGTGGGCAAGACCGAAACCGCCTACGCCCTGGCCGATGCCTTGTATGGCGGTGAGCGCAACCTGATCAGCATCAACCTCTCGGAGTACCAGGAAGCCCACACCGTCAGCCAACTCAAGGGCGCCCCGCCCGGCTACGTCGGCTACGGCAGCGGCGGCGTGCTCACCGAAGCGGTGCGGCGCAAACCCTATTCCGTGGTGTTGCTGGATGAAATCGAGAAGGCCCACCCGGACGTGCTCGAAGCTTTCTACAACGTTTTCGACAAAGGCCTGATGGAAGACGGCACCGGCCTGGTGGTGGACTTCAAGAACACCGTGATGCTCGCCACCAGCAACGTCGGCGCCGAACTGCTGTTGGACACGCCAGTGGCGCAACTGGGCAGCGACGCCTTCAACGACGCCTTGCACAAGGTGCTGCTGCAAGCGTTTCGCCCGGCGTTTTTGGCGCGGATGACGGTGGTGGCGTACCGGCCGCTGGATGAAGCGACGCTGGAAGGGATTGTGTTGGCGAAGTTGGAGAAATTGCGTGCCCGCTACAAGGCCGCGACCGGCAAGCAATTTGAGTTCGATGCCGGGATCGTCAAGGCAGTGCTGGCCAAATGCAGCGCGGCCGGGGCACGGGATGTCGAGAATGTGTTGATGACGCAGGTGACGGGGAAATTGGCGGAGTGGGTGTTGGAGTGAAGCCAAGGACGTATCCCGTCCCCATATCCAGAGAGAGGGTTATTGAATGTCTGCGACAACCGTGTGGAGCTGCATCCAGTCGTACCGTACGAGCAAAGCCCAAGACTTTGACCGTATATTCATATCGCAGCACAAGATCATTGAATGCCTGGAGGGCTATAGCGGAAAAGATGAATACCACGGTCACGAATCAGGCCCTTCCGGTGGACCGGAATCACCTGCCGCGACGATCAACCTGGACAAAGCGATTGCTTATCTTGAACTGAACAAGCCCACGATCGTCCAGGAAGAAAAGAAAACAAACAGCATGAATCACCTGCAAAAAAAGAGCATGAGCCAGACCGACACGCTGATTCAGATCATCAAGGATACCAACGATCTTGGCGCCATATCGGCGAAATTGCACAGCAAGACAACCGAGCTGAAAATATCGCAGCCCTGGTACGACATCCGCTTGGTCTGGCAGGCCTTTGAAAGCAAATACCGCGAGAAAAAAGGAAAGAGTCCGCTAAAAACCAATTACAAATGAATCGGCAAGCACTGCTCGCGTCGTAGGCTCTGTCGAGGACGTTCCATGCCCCGCGCCACCGATAGCAACACCACCCTATCCCTCACCGCCAGCTCGCTGTCGGCGCTCTACCCTGACTCACTGTCCGGCGAAGAACGCCTCAATGCCCTGGGCTCGCACATCCTCACCGGCATCAACGACGGCGCCTCGCTGGACCTCACCACGGCCGTCGCCAGCCATGTCACCACGACGCTGCACAAGGACGCCTTGCTGCGCCCCCTGGATTGGCTGGTCGCCGAAATCCGCCAACTTCCCGCCGATGCCACCGCCGAGCGCTATCAACTTTTGCTCCGCCCCTGGCTCTGGTGGCTGAGCCTTGCCAGTAACAACCGTGTGTTCCAGAACCTCGCCACGTCGGACATCGTCACGACGATTTTCAAGGTCCACGGCTTCACCGACTTCCAACTCAAGCTCACCGGTAGCTACACACCCCGCGAGTATTGCGTGCAATACGGCGAAACCGACCTGGCCTTCGTCTCGCGCCTGCTGGAAGAAGACGGAATTTTCTGGTTCTTCAGCCATGAAGCCGGCAAGCACACGCTGATACTGGCCGACAGCAACGACGCCTTCGCACCCATTCCCAATGGGCCGACGGTGAACTATCTCGGGCAAAAAATGGGCGAGCGGGAACTGCACGGCATCCGTTCGGGCCAGGTGTGCCTGCAAGCGGTGGCCGGGGTGTACCAGGCCACCGATTATGAGTTCACCACACCGACCACCTCGCTCTTCAGCCAGGCCGAAGCCGTGGCCGGGCCGAGTTCGATGTATGAGCACCCGGGCGGCTACACCGCCAAGGCCCAGGGCGACGCGCTGACCAAACAGCGGGTGGACGGGCTGCGCAGCCAGGAGAAACGTTTCGTTGGCGAAAGCGATTGCCGCTGGCTGGTCCCGGGGTATTGGTTCACCCTCGCCGGCCATGAAGACACGACGTTGAATATCGATTGGGTGGTGACGTCGGTCAGCCATGAAGCTAGCCACGACAGCTATCGCAACCGCTTCGAAGCGATCCCCAAGGCCACGGCTTATCGACCGGCCCGCATCACGCCAAAACCGCGCATGCACACCCAGACGGCCGTGGTGGTGGGCAAGGCCGGCGAAGAAATCTGGACCGATGAGTACGGCCGGATCAAGTTGCAGTTCCCCTGGGATCGCACCGGCAAGAACGACGAGACCTCCTCCTGCTGGGTGCGTGTGGTCCTGCCCTGGAGCGGCAAGGGCTTCGGCATGCAGTTCGTGCCGCGCATCGGCCAGGAAGTCATCGTGACCTTCATCGACGGCGACCCGGATCGGCCCCTGGTCACCGGTTGCGTCTACAACGGCGACAATGCCCTGCCCTATGCGCTACCGGCGAACCAGACCCAATCCGGGATCAAGACCAACTCCTCCAAGGGCGGCGGCGGTTTCAACGAGTTGCGCTTCGAAGACAAGAAAGACGCCGAGGAGGTGTTTCTCCAGGCGCAAAAGGACTTCAACATCAACGTGCTCAACGACACCACCGCCACCGTCGGCCACGATGAAACCCTCACGGTGCAGAACGCCCGCACGCGCACGGTGAAGGACGGCGATGAAACCGTCACGCTTGAGAAAGGCAAGCGCAGCGTGACCATCCAGACCGGCAGCGACAGTCTCGACGTGAAGGACGCACGCACCGTCACCGTGGGCTCGGACCAGACCCACAGTACCGGCGGCAATTACGATCACAAGGTCACCGGCAATTACAGCCTGACGGTGGACGGCAACCTGACCATCAAGGTCAGCGGCACCCTGACCCTGCAAAGCGGCGGCAGCTTCGCCATCAAGAGCGGCGCGGACCTGGCCGCCCAGGCCAGCACGTCCATCAGCCAGAAGGCCGGCACCGCCTTGAGCAATCAGGCGGGTACTTCGCTGGAAAACAAGGCCGGCACCACCCTGACCAACGATGCTGGCATCAGCCTGGTGAACAAGGCGGCCGCCGAACAGACCGTGGACGGCGGCGGCATGCTGACCATCAAGGGCGGCCTGGTGAAGGTCAACTGAGGAAGCGGCCATGGCCTCGAAAAAACTGGACGTCGAGCGTGGTGACAGTCAACTGAATGGGCAACTGATCGATGGCAAGCTCGACGGTCCATTGCAGATTGAAGAAGCGCAGCGCCCACAAGCGAAACTCAACTACAGCCAGGGTGAACTGGAAGGCACCAGCACGTTGTATCACCCCAATGGCAAGGTCTCGGCCGTGTTGCCGTTCGTCAAAGGCAAACTCCAGGGAATGGCAAGCTTCTACGCGGCCGAAGGCGGCTTGCAACGCCAGGCCAGTTACCGCCGCGGGTTGTTGCACGGTGAGGCGAACAATTATTTTCCCGACGGGAAACTGGCCGAAGCCGAGTTCTATCGCGACGGCGTGCGTGACGGCCATTATCGGCGCCTGCACCCCAACGGCAGCCCGGCAGTCGAGGCCCGCTACCTCAACGGCCAACTGCTGGAACCGGCCCAGGCCTACGCCGAAGACGGCCGGCCACTGGACGCCGAGGGCAAGCCGATCTCCCGGGTGCGCTGGTGGTTCAGGCGCTGGAATGACCCGGCGCAGCCCTGAATTTTCTGCCTTACCCCTTTCCCTTGTGGGAGCGAGCCTGCTCGCGAAGACAACAGTTCAGTCAACATCGAGCCCAACCGAGTTGGCACTTTCGCGAGCAGGCTCGCTCCCACAAGAGTCATCTTTTTAGCGCCATCAAGGAATCAACATCTGCACCTGCCCCGGCATGACGATCTTGATCACCCCGGCCCAGGTACACATCAACGTGCTGTTGGCGTCGATAGCCGGCATGTTGCCGAGCAACAGGGTCGGTGCGCCGCCGGGGATCCACGGGGTCGCGGTGGCCGGGATGCATGGCATGGGCGTCAGCACGCCCAACGCCGCCGCAGTGGCCGCGGCCACTGTCGGATTCGCCAGGCTCTGGCACATGCCGAACGTGGTGATGTTCACCAAGGGAATATGATCCATGATATTGGCCGCCGGCATCCCGCCGGTCAGCAGGCGATTGACCGGCAGCACATTGAGCACCGCCGGCGCCACGCCGAAGCTGCATTGCAGGGTCGCGGTGCCACAGACTTGCGGACATCCCATCGCGGTTGCTCCTTGGAGGCGACAGTCTCCAAACCTTAGCTCGCAAGCGCCCGCTGCGCACGGACGCCATGCATCAAGGCCGCTGATTATCCAGCAACACGCTAACCTATAAGACCCCGGCGTGCTTGTGACGCCTCCCACGCGCCATTAGATTAGCCAATGATCGATGGCCTCCAAAATAAGCAGAAGGGATAAGCATGGCAGTGACTGATCAGTCCACCCGCGTGCGCGACGGTGAAGAACTCGATGCCAACCTGATCGACCCGTACCTCAAGGCCCACATTCCTGGCTTGACCGGCACGCCGGTGATCAGCCAGTTTCCCGGTGGCGCGTCGAACCTGACGTACCTGCTGGAATATCCCGAGCAGGAGTTCGTCCTGCGGCGTCCGCCGTTCGGCCACAAGGCCAAGTCGGCCCACGACATGGGCCGTGAGTTCCGCATCCTCAATCAGTTGCGCGAAGGTTTCCCGTACTGCCCGAAAGCCTACGTGCATTGCACCGACGAGGCGGTGATGGGTGCCGAGTTCTACGTGATGGAACGGGTCAAGGGCATTATCCTGCGCGCCGAGCTGCCACCGGAACTGGGCTTCGACGCCGCCCGCACCGAAGCACTGTGCAAGAGCTTCATCGACCGGCTCGTCGAGCTGCACCGCGTCGATTACAACGCTTGCGGCCTGGCCGACCTGGGCAAACCCGAAGGCTACGTGGCGCGGCAGATCCGTGGCTGGAGCGAGCGCTACGAAAAAGCCCTGACCCCGGATGCGCCCAAGTGGGAGACGGTCAGGGCCTGGCTCAACGACAAGATGCCTGCCGACCATCCAACGTCGAGCATCGTCCACAACGACTACCGCTTCGACAACGTGATCCTCGACCCGGACAACCCGATGCAGATCATCGGGGTGCTGGACTGGGAGCTGACCACCCTTGGCGACCCGTTGATGGATTTGGGCAACAGCCTCGCCTACTGGATCGAGGCCGGCGATCCGGCACCGGTGCAATTGATGCGCCGTCAGCCAAGCCACGCGCCGGGCATGCTGACTCGCCGCGAATTCGTCGATTACTACGCCGAGCGCGCCGGGATCCGCATCGACAACTTCGACTTCTACTACACCTACGGGCTGTTCCGCCTGGCCGGCATTGTCCAGCAGATCTACTACCGCTTCTTCCATGGCCAGACCCAGGACAAACGCTTCGCGCAGTTCGTTCAGATGAACAAACTGCTGGAGCAGATGAGCCTGCAGGTCATCAGCAAATCCACGCTCTGAGCGCACCTATAACAAGGAAACAGCATGTCCAAGACCCAGTTGTTCGACCTCGACGGTAAGATCGCTTTCGTTTCCGGCGCCAGCCGCGGCATCGGCGAAGCCATCGCCAAACTGCTGGCCCAGCAAGGCGCCCACGTGATCGTTTCGAGCCGCAAGCTCGACGGCTGCCAGCACGTCGCCGATGCGATCATCGCCGCTGGCGGCAAGGCCACCGCGATCGCTTGCCACATCGGCGAAATGGAGCAGATCAGCCAGGTGTTCGCCGGGATTCGCGAGCAATTCGGGCGCCTGGACATCCTGGTGAACAACGCCGCCACCAACCCGCAATTCTGCAACGTGCTGGACACCGACCTGGGCGCGTTCCAGAAAACCGTCGATGTGAACATCCGCGGCTACTTTTTCATGTCGGTGGAAGCCGGCAAGCTGATGCGCGAGAACGGCGGCGGCAGCATCATCAATGTCGCGTCGATCAATGGCATCTCGCCGGGGATCTTCCAGGGCATCTACTCGGTGACCAAGGCTGCGGTGATCAACATGACCAAGGTCTTCGCCAAGGAGTGCGCGCAGTTCGGCATTCGTTGCAATGCCCTGTTGCCGGGCCTGACCGACACCAAGTTCGCCTCGGCACTGGTCAAGAACGACGCCATCCTGAAGACCGCCCTGGCGCAGATCCCCCTCAAGCGCGTGGCCGACCCGAGCGAAATGGCCGGCGCGGTGTTGTACCTGGCCAGCGATGCGTCGAGCTACACCACGGGTGTGGCGTTGAATGTGGATGGTGGGTTCTTGTCCTGAGGATATTTCCCTTGTGGGAGCGAGCCTGCTCGCGAAGGCGTCAGGTCAGTCGACCTCAATGTTGACTGAACTATTGTCTTCGCGAGCAGGCTCGCTCCCACAGGAATCAGTACCGAGAATAAAATGAATATTTATTCCAGCACTTGCAATTAGCGAATATTTATTCCATAAAGAGCCTTCTGAAAATAACAATTCAAAGGGCTCCTCTCATGCGCGAACTCGGCATCGGTCTGATTGGCACCGGCTTCATGGGCCGTGCCCATGCCTTGGCATTCCACAATGCCAAGGCAGTGTTCGACCTCCCCCTGAACCTGACACTGGCCGCCCTGGCCGACGCCGATCCGCAACGTGCGCGCCAATGCGCCCGGAGCTGGGGATTCGAAACGGCCCACAGCGACTGGCAACGGTTGATCGACGACCCGAAGGTTCATCTGGTCGCCATCACCACCCCCAACCATCTGCACTTCCCGATGGCCATGGCCGCGCTGGCTGCGGGCAAACTGGTGTATTGCGAAAAGCCCCTTGCGGTGTCCCTGGAACAGGCCGAGCAGATGCACCAGGCGGCCAAGGCTGCTGGCGTGGTGACACGCGTCGGCTACAACTATCAGCACAACCCGATCATCCGGTTGGCGCGGGAAATGATCCAGCGCGGCGAGCTGGGGCAGATCGTCAGCTTCCAGGGGGAATTCAGCGAGGACTTCATGGCCGACCCGACCTCGCCATGGTCCTGGCGCTGCGAAGCCGAGCATGCCGGCGGCGCCCTGGCTGACCTGGGCAGCCATTTGCTGGCGATGGCTCGTTACCTGCTGGGCGCTGTCGATTCGGTGTGTGCCGACAGCCAGACCGTTCACAACCGGCGTCCGGCCAGCGCCGGCGCGATCGAACAACGGGTCATTGCGGTTGACGATCAGGTCCAGGCGCTGCTGCGCTTCACCAGCGGCGCCCGGGGCACGGTGAGCAGCAGCTGGCTCAAGCACGGCTACAAGAACCACTTGAGCTTCGAGATCAGCGGCACCCTCGGGACGCTGGCCTTCGATCAGGAACGACTGAATGAATTGCGCCTGTGCCGCGCCGGCCAGGCAGGTTTCCAGCGACTATTGGCCGGCCCCGACCTGCCGGGCTACGCCGCCTTCAGCCCGGCGGCCGGGCACCAGCTGGGGTACAACGAATTGAAGACATTGGAAGTCCAGGAGCTGGTCATGGCCCTCGCGGGCGATGGCGGCAACGGGACGGATTTCGAAGAAGCATGGGAAGTGGAACGACTGGCGGCGGCAATACGCGTGGCGGCGCGGGAGGAGCGTTGGGTACAAGTGCAGTCGCAATGAAACTCGCTTCTGTGGCGAGGGAGCTTGCTCCCGCTGGGTTGCGCAGCAACCCCAGAGAATTGGGAGGTAGTTGACCTGACACACCGAGGTGAATGGTTTTAGGGCTACTTCGTAGCCCAGCGGGAGCAAGCTCCCTCGCCACGGTGCTCAGTTTTGAGCTTTTAGTTCAACCAACCGCCCCGCCAGCGCCTTGGCCTGGCTCGCGACATCCGTCACGGCGGTGCTTTCCCACCACATCCCCCGCAATGGCGGGCCCATGGCGAACAGGCGCTCGGCGGGGTTGCCTTGGGCGTCCAACACCGCGCCATCTGCACGCGCGGCGATGCCCAGTGCCAAGGGACCGGGCTGGACCAGACCTCGGGCCAGCAACTGTTGCGGCAGGGCGAGCGCGACACGGCGCCAGTCATATTCGATGCCGCTGGAGTTGATCAATGCGGCGCCCTGCACCACTTCCAGTCCAGCCTCGCCCCGTCGGCGAATGTTGATTGCCACTGATCCTTCGCCAGCCGATACCAGCCCCTTGTACGACGCCGCCTGAATCCGCAACCGCCCTTCCCCATGCAGACGCGCCACCAGTTCCGCGCTCAACGGCGGCGAACGATGGTGGTGGCTTTCCCACCACGGCCGCACATGCCGGACGAACTGTCGACGTTGCACGTCGCTGGCCTGGTTCCACAAACGGCCGATGTGCGCGCGCACGGTATCCAGTGGCGCCTGCCAATCAATCCCCTGGGCTTGCGCCTGACGGCATTGCTCGCGCAGCGCCCGCATCAACTGGCGAGGCGAACGCAAGTTGTGATCTTCGGCGAGGAAATCCACCCAGGCCGGTGGCTGGCGACGCACGTGAGGCAACAGGCCATGGCGGGAAAACACTTCGATCGGCCCACGGTGCCCGGCCTGCTCCAAAGACACCACGGCATCGACCATGGTCAGGCCCGAGCCGATGACCAGCACTGTGGACTGCGGATCGAGCTGGCGCATCGCGGCCACATCCCAAGGATCGAGGGCTGCGGCGTTCAAGCCGCTGGATTCGGTCTGCGGGGTGCGCGCCGCCGGGAACATGCCGGTGGCCAGCACCGCAAAACGACCATGCAAGACCTGGCCGTCGCCCAGCGTCACCATCACGCCACCGTCGGCAAGCCGTAGGTCCGCGGCTTCCCCGCGCACATGCTCGGCGGTCGAACCGTGTTGTGCGCCCAACTCGCGCGCTTCGGCAAGGCGTTGCTGCGCGTAAAGGCCGAATATGCCGCGAGGCGGGAACAACTCACTAATGGGCACGTGTTGCTGATCCGACTCGGGCCAGCCGCCTGCCTCAATGAATGCGGTGAGCCATTGGGTCAAATCGTCGGCGTTGTCCGGATCGACACTCATGCGCGCCGCGTTGCCGTTCAAGGTGTGGCCCAGCTCCACCGCGCTGTAGGCCTCGCCCCGGCCCAACTCGCTGCGCGGCTCGACAATCAACACCTCGCGCCGGCCCGGCAGCCGCAGCAGCTGCGCCGCGAGCATGGCACCGCTCAGGCCACCGCCGATGATCAGCACATCGGCGGAACGGGAAATCGAGGTTGGCACGTCAGTCATCGAACGCTTCCGTCATGAAAACAGCGGTTATCGTTCGCGGCTCAAGGCCCTGACGGGGCGCCGAAGCAACGGAACGACGAGATGCTACCTTACTGCCATCGCCTGATGCTCCGGAAGCGTTCTTTGGTAGCACTCGCGATGCAACGGAAGTTCAGATCACCACATTGCGCACAAACCGCGCCGCCACCAAATCGTTGTTGCGATAGGCATGGGGCTGGTTGCTGGCAAACATGAAAAATTCACCGGCCTCGATTCGACGCTCCTCGCTGCCCAGCAGTAGCGTCAGGCAACCTTCGAATACATAAAGCTGCTCGCTCCAGCCGTCCGCGTCGGGCTCCGAGACATAATGCTCGCCGGGCTCCAGGCGCCATTCCCAAAGTTCCACTTCGCGATTGGCGGTGGCCTTGGCCAACAGTACAGCTTTGCTGCCTGGAATCACGCCGGCCCAGGCCAGCTCATTGATACGGCTCGGGTCGCGGGCATCGGGAGCCTGGATCAAATCGCTGAAAGCCACATCCAGCGCTTCGGCGACGCGGTCCAGGGTGGTCAGGCTGACATTTTTCTCACCGGCCTCGATGGCCACCAACATCCGCCGGCTGACCCCGGACAGCTCGGCCAGCGCCGTCTGGCTGAGCTGCGCCGCATGCCTCAGACGGCGGACGTTCTGGCTGACGTATTGCAGGACGGACGCCCGCTGGCCATTATCTTTGTGCACTATATTGCTCATCTGCCGGGGTTGCGCATTATACTGCCCAACTTATTCGTTCGGGCGCATTGTGCGTCCACCTACAAGTGGCGCGCAAGATCATGGCATTGGTGAACTCCCCGCAAGCTTCCTCCCGTTTCTCACGGTTCAGCAAGGCCGAATGCGTGCTGGTGCTGATCACCATGATCTGGGGCGGGACATTCCTGCTGGTCCAGCACGCGATGACCGTCAGCGGACCGATGTTTTTCGTCGGCCTGCGCTTTGCCGCTGCGGCGGCATTCGTTGCGCTGTTTTCCTGGCGGCACCTGCGCGACCTGACCTGGTTCGAACTCAAGGCCGGAGCCTTCATCGGTGTGGCGATCATGCTCGGCTATGGCCTGCAGACGGTCGGCCTGCAAACCATCCCCAGCAGCCAATCGGCCTTCATCACCGCCCTCTACGTACCCTTCGTGCCGTTGTTGCAATGGCTGGTGCTGGGCCGCCGGCCAGGGTTGATGCCGAGCATCGGGATCATGCTCGCGTTCACCGGGCTGATGCTGGTGTCCGGCCCGGCCGGCGCGTCACTGAATTTCAGTCCGGGGGAAATCGCCACCCTGATCAGCGCCATCGCGATCGCCGCCGAGATCATCCTGATCAGCGCCTATGCCGGCCAGGTCGATGTGCGCCGGGTGACCGTGGTGCAACTGGCAAGCACGGCGGTGCTGGCGTTCCTGATGGTGGTGCCGACCCAGGAAGCGATCCCGGATTTTTCCATGTTGCTGCTGGCCAGCGCCGTGGGCCTGGGCGCCGCCAGCGCGGCGATCCAGGTGGCAATGAACTGGGCACAGAAAAGCGTCTCGCCGACCCGCGCCACACTGATCTATGCCGGCGAGCCGGTGTGGGCCGGTATTGCCGGGCGCCTGGCCGGCGAGCGGTTGCCGGCGATTGCCCTGGTGGGCGCCGGGTTGATTGTGGCGGCGGTGATCGTCAGTGAGCTGAAGACTCGAAGCAAAGCCGTTGTCGAAGTGGACAAGGTGCTTGAGCGCGAGCAATAGGCATTCCTCACAACCGACTGATGCAGATCGAGCAAAATCCCGTGGCGAGGGAGCTTGCTCCCGCTGGGCTGCGCAGCAGCCCCAAAGATTCAGCTGAAACAACGCAAAACAGGATACTTGCACCTACCTTGTAGGATTCTGCGACACCCTGGCGGTTGGTGATCCGGAATACGCCACGTATGATCCCGGACAACCTTTGCCGAATAGAAGCCTATGTCACTGATAGTTCTATTGCTTTTGCCCTTTATCGGCAGCTGTGTCGCGGCGCTGTTACCGCATAACGCCCGTAACGCCGAATCGCTGCTGGCCGGCCTCGTAGCCCTGGCCGGCACTGTTCAGGTGGCCTTGTGGTACCCGCAGATCGCCGATGGCGGCGTAATCCGTGAACAATATGATTGGCTGCCGAGCCTGGGCCTGAATTTCGTGCTGCGCCTGGACGGTTTTGCCTGGCTGTTCTCGTTGCTGGTGCTGGGCATCGGCACGCTGGTGTCGTTGTATGCCCGCTATTACATGTCGCCGGACGATCCGGTGCCACGTTTCTTCGCGTTTTTCCTAGCGTTCATGGGCGCGATGCTCGGGCTGGTGATCTCCGGCAACCTGATCCAGATGGTGTTCTTCTGGGAACTGACCAGTCTGTTCTCGTTCTTGCTGATCGGCTATTGGCATCACCGCGCCGACGCCCGACGCGGCGCCTACATGGCGTTGATGGTGACCGGTGCCGGCGGGCTGTGCCTGTTGGCCGGGGTGATGCTGCTCGGCCATGTGGTGGGCAGCTATGACCTGGACAGGGTCCTGGCCGCCGGCAACCTGATTCGTGACCACGCCCTCTACCCGATCCTGCTGCCGCTGATCCTGATCGGCGCCTTGAGCAAAAGTGCTCAGTTCCCCTTCCACTTCTGGCTTCCCCACGCCATGGCCGCACCCACACCAGTGTCGGCGTACCTGCACTCGGCAACCATGGTCAAGGCCGGTGTCTTCCTGTTGGCACGGCTGTGGCCGTCATTGTCGGGCAGCGAGCAATGGTTCTATATCGTCGGCGGCGCGGGGGCCTGCACCCTGGTGCTGGGCGCCTACTGCGCGATGTTCCAGAACGACCTCAAGGGCCTGCTCGCCTACTCGACCATCAGCCACCTCGGGCTGATCACCCTGCTGCTGGGTCTCAACAGTCCGCTGGCGGCGGTGGCGGCGGTGTTTCATATTCTCAACCACGCCACGTTCAAGGCCTCGCTGTTCATGGCCGCCGGAATCATCGACCACGAAAGCGGCACCCGGGACATCCGCAGGCTCAGCGGCCTGGTGCGACTGATTCCGTTCACCGCCACCCTGGCGATGGTCGCCAGCGCGGCGATGGCCGGGGTGCCGTTGCTCAATGGTTTCCTGTCCAAGGAGATGTTCTTCGCCGAGACGGTGTTTATCTCGGCCACCGCCTGGGTCGAACTGGCGTTGCCGATCATCGCGACCATCGCCGGCACCTTCAGCGTCGCCTACTCCCTGCGCTTTACCGTGGACGTGTTCTTCGGCCCCACCGCCACCGACCTGCCTCACACGCCCCATGAACCGCCACGCTGGATGCGCGCGCCGGTCGAGCTGCTGGTATTCACCTGCCTGCTGGTGGGGATTTTCCCGGCCCAGGTGGTCGGCTCGTTGCTGGCCGCCGCCGCACTCCCCGTGGTGGGCGGCCCGCTGCCCGAATACAGCCTGGCAATCTGGCACGGGCTGAACGCGCCCATGCTCATGAGCCTGGTGGCGATGGCCGCGGGCATCGTCCTGTACTTGCTGCTGCGCAAGCGATTCAAGCAAGGCCAAATCAAGCATCCGCCGCTGATCGGCCGCCTCAGCGGCAAGCGCCTGTTCGAACGCTGCCTGGTGCTGATGATGCGCCACGGCCGCCGGCTGGAGCGCAAGATCAGCACTCGGCGCCTGCAGGCGCAACTGTTCCTGCTGGTACTGGCGGCGCTCCTGGCCGGGTTGATCCCGATGCTGCACAGCACGCTGGTCTGGGGCGACCGGCCGAAGATTCCCGGCTCCGTGGTGTTCGTCACCCTGTGGGTACTGGCAATCGCCTGCGCCCTGGGCGCGGCCTGGCAAGCCAAGTATCACCGTCTCGCGGCGCTGACGATGGTCAGCGTCTGTGGCCTGATGACCTGCGTGACCTTCGTCTGGTTCTCGGCACCGGACCTGGCCTTGACGCAACTGGTGGTGGAGGTGGTCACCACGGTGCTGATCCTGCTGGGGCTGCGCTGGTTGCCCCGACGGATCGAGGACGTATCGCCCCGGCCCGACAGCGAACGGCGCGCGCGCATCCGGCGCCTGCGGGACCTGCTGCTGTCCGGCGCGGTGGGTGGCGGCATGGCGCTGTTGTCCTATGCCATGCTGACGCGCCAGACCCCCAACGACATTTCCTCGTTCTACCTCAGCCGCGCGCTGCCTGAGGGCGGCGGCAGCAATGTGGTGAACGTCATGCTGGTGGACTTCCGCGGCTTCGACACCCTGGGGGAAATCACCGTGCTGGCGGCGGTGGCCCTGGCGGTGTTCGCCCTGCTGCGGCGCTTCCGTCCACCGAAGGAAAGCATGCAACTGCCGGCACAACAACGCCTGCTGGCGCCGGACGTGGTCACCGACCTGGTCAACCCGCGCCACGCCAGCGATACCGCGCTGGGCTTCATGATGGTGCCGTCGGTGCTCGTTCGCCTGTTGCTGCCGATTGCCCTGGTGGTGTCGTTCTATCTGTTCATGCGCGGCCACAATCAACCCGGCGGCGGCTTCGTGGCCGGGCTGGTGATGTCGGTGGCGTTCATCCTGCAATACATGGTCGCCGGCACCCAGTGGGTCGAAGCGCAGATGAGCCTGCGGCCGCTGCGCTGGATGGGCACTGGGCTGCTGTTCGCCAGCGCCACGGGGTTGGGCGCGCTGGCGGCGGGTTATCCGTTCCTGACCACGCACACCTGGCATTTCGAATTGCCGCTGCTGGGGAATATTCACCTGGCCAGCGCGCTGTTCTTCGACATCGGCGTCTATGCCGTGGTGGTCGGTTCGACCCTGCTGATTCTCACTGCCCTGGCCCACCAGTCAGTGCGCGCCCACAAGCCGGGCCTGCACGCCAAACCCGTCGCCCCTCTCAAAGGAGCCAACGCCTGATGGAAGAAGTCATCGCAATCGCAATCGGCGTACTGGCCGCCTCCGGTGTCTGGCTGGTGCTACGGCCGCGGACCTTTCAAGTGGTCATGGGCCTGTGCCTGCTGTCGTATGGCGTCAACTTGTTCATCTTCAGCATGGGCAGCCTGTTCATCGGCAAGGAGCCGATCATCAAGGACGGCGTTCCCCAAGACCTGCTGCACTACACCGATCCGTTGCCCCAGGCCCTGGTGCTGACCGCCATCGTGATCAGCTTCGCCATGACTGCCTTGTTCCTGGTAGTCCTGCTCGCGTCCCGGGGCCTGACCGGCACCGACCATGTGGACGGCCGGGAGCCGAAGGAATGACGTTGACGCCACACTTGATTGCCGCGCCCATCCTGCTTCCGTTGCTGACCGCCGCGGTGATGCTGATGCTCGGCGAGAAGCACCGCCCGCTCAAGGCGCGGATCAATCTGTTCTCCAGCCTGCTGGGCCTGGGCATCGCCGTGCTGTTGTTGCGCTGGACCCAGGAGCAGGCGCTGCCCGCGTCCATTGGCGTCTATCTGCCGGGTAATTGGCAGGCGCCGTTCGGCATCGTGCTGGTGGTCGATCGACTGTCAGCGCTGATGCTGGTGCTGACCGGGATCATCGGCGTCTGCGCTCTGCTGTTCGCCATGGCCCGTTGGGACCGGGCCGGGGCGAGTTTCCATGCGTTGTTCCAGATTCAGCTGATGGGGCTTTATGGGGCCTTCCTCACGGCGGACCTGTTCAATCTGTTCGTTTTTTTCGAGGTGCTGCTGGCGGCGTCCTACGGCCTGATGTTGCATGGATCGGGCCGAGCGCGGGTGTCGTCGGGGCTGCACTACGTTTCCATCAACCTGCTGGCCTCGTCGCTGTTCCTGATTGGCGCAGCCCTGATCTACGGCGTTACAGGGACCCTGAATATGGCCGACCTGGCCCTGAAGGTGCCCCTCGTGCCGGAAGCCGACCGCGGCCTGCTGCACGCCGGCGCGGCGATCCTGGCGGTGGCGTTCCTGGCCAAGGCCGGCATGTGGCCGCTGAATTTCTGGCTGGTGCCGGCCTACAGTGCAGCCAGTGCACCGGTGGCGGCACTGTTTGCGATCATGACCAAGGTCGGCGTCTACACCATCCTGCGGCTGTGGACCTTGCTGTTTTCCGGGCAGGCCGGCGCCTCGGCCTATTTTGGCGCTGACTGGCTGGTCTACGGCGGCCTGGCGACTATCGCCTGCGCGGCCATCGCCATCCTCGCCGCCCAACGCCTGGAGCGCATGGCCAGCCTGAGTATCCTGGTCTCGGCCGGCATCCTGTTGTCAGCCATCGGCTTTGCCCAGCCAAACCTGGTGGGGGCTGCGCTGTTTTACCTGGTGAGCTCGACCCTGGCGCTGTGCGCGCTGTTCTTGCTGGCCGAGTTGATCGAGCGTTCACGCTCGGCCAATGATCTGCCGCTGGAAGACGATCTCGACAGCCTGCCGCGCCCACTGGAATCGCTGCAACCGCCCAAAGGCATCAACCTCGACGACGAACAGAAAGCCGTAGTCGGCCAAGTGATCCCCTGGACCATGGCCTTCCTCGGCCTGAGCTTCATCGCCTGTGCGCTGCTGATTATCGGCATGCCACCGCTTTCGGGCTTCATCGCAAAACTCGGGCTGCTCAACGCGTTGCTCAACCCCCAAGGACTCGGAGCAAGTACCGACACGCCCGTCTCTGCCGCCGCCTGGGGCCTGTTGGCGCTGTTGATTCTGTCCGGGCTCGCCGCGCTGATCGCCTTCTCACGCCTGGGCATCCAGCGCTTCTGGACGCCACAGGAGCGGCCGTCGCCACTGTTGCGACCGTTCGAATGCGTGCCGATCATCGTGCTGCTCGGCCTCGGAATCGCCCTGACCTTCAAGGCCGAGCCGCTGCTGCGCTACACCCAGTCCGCCGCCGATGCGCTGAACACACCTGAACATTATGTGATGGCGGTGCTTGGCACCCGCGCCGTACCCAACCCGCAAGTCGACACCGCAGTGCAGGCGGTGCAGCCATGAAGCGGCTGTTTCCCGCACCCTGGTTGTCACTGGCGTTGTGGCTGCTCTGGCTGCTGTTGAACCTGTCCGTCAGCGCCGGCCACCTGCTGCTGGGCGCGGCGCTGGGCTTCCTGGCGCCACTGATGATGCGTCCACTGCGGCCGCGGCCCATTCGCATCCGCCGGCCCTGGGTCATGCTGCGGCTGTTCCTGCTGGTGGGGCGCGATGTGCTGGTATCCAACCTGGCCGTCGCCTGGGGCGTACTGAATGCCGGACGCCGCCCGCCTCGCTCGCGTTTCGTCAAGGTGCCGCTGGACCTGCACGACGCCAATGGCCTGGCGGTGCTTTCAATGATCACCACGGTGATTCCCGGGACGGTCTGGTCGGAGCTGGCGCTGGACCGCAGCATCCTGTTGATGCACGTGTTCGATCTGGAGGACGAAGGCGCATTCATAGCGCACTTCAAGGCCACCTACGAGCGCCCGTTGATGGAGATTTTCGAATGAGCCCGTTGCTGTCCAATGCCATCCTGCTGAGCCTGTTCCTGTTCTCCCTGACCATGGTCCTGACCCTGGTGCGCCTGTTCAAGGGCCCCTCGGCACAGGACCGGGTCCTGGCCCTCGACTACCTGTACATCGTCGCGATGCTGATGATGCTGGTGCTGGGCATCCGTTATGCCAGTGACACCTACTTCGAGGCCGCGCTGCTGATCGCCCTGTTCGGCTTTGTCGGCTCGTTTGCCCTGGCCAAGTTCCTCTTGCGTGGCGAGGTGATCGAATGAACGTCGAGCTGTCGATGTGGGTGGAAATTTCAGTGGCAATCCTGCTGGTGGCCAGCAGCCTGTTCGCCCTGCTCAGGGCAATCGGGCTGGTACGGTTGAAAGATTATTTCCAGCGCATGCACCCCCCTGCCCTGGCGTCGACGCTGGGCGCCTGGTGCGTTGCCTTTGCCTCGATCATCTACTTTTCCGCGATCAAGTCCGGGCCGGTGCTGCATGCGTGGTTGATACCGATCCTGCTGTCCATCACGATGCCGGTGACCACCCTGCTGCTGGCCCGGGCGGCATTGTTCCGCAAGCGTATGGCCGGCGATGACGTGCCGGCGGAGGTAAGTAGTCGCAAGAACGACTGACAAACCGGCTTTTTGTGGCGAGGGAGCTTGCTCCCGCTGGGGTGCGCAGCAGCCCCTGGATCTGTCACTTCGGTGAGTCAGGCTGATCGGTGTTCAGTCTTTTTTGGGGCTGCTGCGCAGCCCAGCGGGAGCAAGCTCCCTCGCCACGGGGTTGTGGTTGTATTCAAGCCCACGCCACCGTCAATAACCCCGCCCCCAGCACGACACACAACGGCGAATAGACCCAGGTGTCGAGCCGGGCAAACGTCGAGCCCTTGACCTCCTTGAAGAAGCCCACCAGGTTCGACTCGCCAATGGCCCGGGCGAATATCAGCAAAGCAATCGCACTGATCAGCCATTGCAAGGCGCGATGAGTGACGGGCGGCGAAATCAGCCCGACCCGCAGGCACACCAGCAGCGCAATCATCAACAGCGCCAGGGCCACCAGCAGCGTCAGCCATCCTGACGGGTTGAACGCCGGTCGCAGCGTGTCGCCCTGCTTCACCGGAACCTGTGGTACCACCGCCAGGGCTGCCCAGCGCCCACCCAGGGCCCAATACAAATGAAACAAGCTGATGGTCGCAAACACTGCGACCAGCGACCGAGCCAATAAAAGCGTCATTCGCCAGCCTCCTGAAAAAGGTTGAACAATCATCCTAGCTTGAATCTGACATTTCGCTGGACGGGCTCAGGTTGCCAGGTTCCAGCGGATGACGATTTGCCCGGGATCAGCTGTTCAACAGGCTGGCATCACCAAGTTTTACAGCCCCGCCGCGACTTTGTCGGCGACGTCCTTGGGCAACCAGGCCTGCCAGACCTGTGGGTGGGCCTTGAGGAACGCCTCGGCGGCTTCGCGGGGCGGCGTGCGTTTCTCGCTCATGTCGGCCAGGGCCTTGTTAAGCGGCTCGATGGGCAGGTCGACCTTGCCGAAGAACTCGGCGATGTCCGGATGCTGCTTCTGGAACGGCACGGACACACCGATCGACAGCTTCGAGGCCAGGGAGCGAGTCGGTTTCGGGTTCGGATTGTCGGCGTCGGTCAGGGTCTTCCAGGCCTCGGCATCGAATGCCGGTTCTTGCAGTTGCACCAGCTTGAAACGCCCCAGCAACGGCGTGGGCGACCAGTAGTAAAACAGGATCGGCTTGCCACGGCGGATCGAAGAAGTAATTTCCGCATCAAGCGCGGCCCCGGAACCGCTGCGGAAATTCACGTAGCTGTCGGAAAGACCATAAGCCTTGAGTTTCTGCTTGTTGACGACTTCGGACGTCCAGCCGATGGGGCTGTTGAGGAAGCGCCCCTTGTCGGGGCTTTCAGGATCCTTGAACACATGTTTGTAGCGCGCCAGGTCCTCGACGCTGCGCAGGTCCGGGGCCAGCGGCTTGATCCCCTTGGCCGGGTCGCCCTTGATGACGTATTCCGGCACCCACCAACCTTCGGTCGCGCCCTTGACCGTATCGCCCAGGGCAACCACCTTGCCCTCGGCCTCGGCCTTGACCCACACCGGGCTGCGCCCCGCCCACTCTTCACCGATCACCTGGATATCGTTGTTGGCCAGGGCGGTTTCCAGGGTAATGGTGGTGCCCGGTAACGTGTCGGTCGATAACCCGTAGCCTTTTTCGACGATGATCCGCAGGATGTCGGTGATCAGGCTGCCACTTTCCCAGTTCAGGTCGGCAAAGTGGATCGGCGCCGAAGCAGCAGCGGATGCCGGAAGTGGCGAAACCAACACAGCGAGGGTAGTGGCGCAGCCAGCCAGCCACTGTCGAACTCGTTTCATGCTTGATACCTCATGCCGGACACAGCAATAACCGAACGGCGTTGCGAAGCGAACGCAAGCCTGTGAATAGTTCAGTCATTTGACTGTAGCCAAGGTTCCAGCAACAGCCTTTTAAAAACTATTAAAGGTATGAGGAAGGCAGAAAAAGATTCAGACCCATGCGCCATTTCCCAATGGGCGCGGACTGACTATTCGCTGGCCTTGAACGTCACGAGTTCGCCCTTGCGCCATTTGGCGGCCTTGGCGGTGACCGCTTTCAGCGTCTTGGTCAAACCTTCCTGCAACTGTTCGTGGGCCGCGAAGACGGTCAACACGCTGTGGCCTTCCTTGAACAGAATCGCATGGCCATCGGCAGTCGTGACGAAGGCATAGTCACCGAGGCCATAGACCGTCAACTTGATTTCACGAAAACGGATTTCAAACTTGCCACCCTCGCGACTTGGCAATACCGCCGCGCGAAAATGATCACCGACCTTGAGTTCAAGCCGAGGCTTGTCATCAACCACCAGCGCCGATTCCGTATCGAGCTCGGCAACATAGATGCCCTCGGCGGTTTGTTCGGTGATATAGACAAAACGTGACTGGAATTGCTTGACCAGCTTTGCCCGAAGGTCACCCAGTACAAATAACGCGTGCATGTCGAGATTACTTACTGCCAAGGAAACATCCCCATCTTTGAATGGCCCACCCTGAAAGACGGACCACGAGAACCCGCAAGGTCGCAATGACCTGAAGTTGAATTCGAATTGAACGACGCGCCCAGACCCAAGCGAGAGAAGACTAATGGATTGCCACTCTCGCTGCCTTTCCCCGTGATCGTCAGAGGCTGAAGGAAAACGCCACTCTGCGCATCGGAAAAGGTGGGACTACTAACTTTAGGGAAATTTCTCAGTTAAAAAAGCATTTTTCTGACATCGAGTGCAAAAAAAATTGCTTTAGATAGGCACAGCCGTCCACACGGCGCCGTCGATTCTAGAGCAGCCGATGGCGCGCAGACTACTCGAAACAACCGGCAATTCGTCGGTAAACCATGAAAAGGAATTCACATGGGTACTTCCCCAACGTTGCTCCGCCCCCTTGATTCGCGTACTGCCCAAGCATATGAGCGCTCTGGTGCCGAGAACCACCTCGCAACGGCCCTGATCCTGCCACGATACCGAGTCGTGCTGGCCGGGACGTGTTTTTTCCATATCGAAGAAACGGCGACTGGACGTGTAAGAGGTTTCCGCGCCGATCATAACGAAGCCTGCTACCTGGCCAGGCGCCTCGAACAGAGCGCTTGCGTTTTATCCGCACCCCGTCCATGACTTAACTCAGCCGCCGACCGGCAACTGCTGCCATACTGGCCGCCCAGCGCAGGCCGCCATCCATTGGCGGCCTGCGCACAATAAAATGACTTTGAAGGGAAGGCGCGACGTGACGGAATTGGATATCGGCGAATTTTTCATCCGGGGCGAAGCCAGAGAGGTCGAAGGCGAGTTCCAGGCCGTCATTGTGATGCGCGCCAAATCACCTTCCAACGCTGTCACTTACCACCAGGTGGAGAAGGATCGCTGGTTCAAGACTACGGAAATTGCTGCCGAAGCCGCCAGGGATGCGGCAAGGGCATTGAAGCTCGCCGTGGATGAAGGTGCGTTGAAAGCGTGAAATCGATCGAACTCCTGACGACTGCCTGGCCTCAGATAAGGGAAGCAACCGAGGCGCCATGACGGCGGCAGTCCAGAGGAGTCCTGCAACATGGAACAACCATCACACGAGCTCAAAACCCTGTTTGATCAATTGGGCCTGCCTTCGGAAGGCAGTGCCATCGACGACTTCATCATGGCACACCCGCTGGATCCGAACACCAAGTTGGTCGATGCGCCTTTCTGGTCGGACCAGCAAAGAGACCTGCTGCGTGAATGGCTACTCGCCGACGGTGAGGAAGCAGTGCTGGTGGATCAACTGAATGTGCGCTTGCACGACGGTAAATAACCCAAGAGCATCGCCAGACCGCTTTCGTGGCGAGGGAGCTTGCTCCCGCTGGCCTGCGCAGCAGGCCCATGATTTGCGACTGCTGCGCAGCCGAGCGGGAGCAAGCTCCCTCGCCACAAGAGCTCTTCGCACCGTTGCGTTGAGGCTCAGCGCGGCTTCTCGGGCTTGTAACCCAACCGCAATCCCCCCCAGTGACGCCCCTTGAGCATGATCGGCACCGACAGGTCATGCATCAGTTCCCCGGTGTCACGCGTATAGGTTTGCAGCAACACCGGCTGTTGGTGGCTGCCGCAGCGAATCCCGGTGCGATCGGAAAACTTGCGCTTGGTGCGGTTGCTCAGGGTGTCCACCTGGGGATCGCCGGTCAGTGGCTGGCAGAAGGCGTTGTTGTGGGTCGGCACGTAGCCTTGCTGGGTGCAGGCGATTGCAAACACCAGGCCTTCATGCCGGGCGAGTAGCGGTTCCTGGATGGCCGGCAGTACCTGATCGGTGTAGCGGTCAAAACGGGTCTGGAACTTGGCCGGGTGGGTATTGGGGATGGGCTGGTAGTTGCGGTCGAACAGGTCTTCGAGGCTGATACGGCCCTGATCGATATCCACTTCGAACTGCGCGGCAATCCGGCTCGCGCCTTCTCGGGCCAGGTCATAGACCCGCTGGTGGTAATCATCGAGGCCCACCTCGGCCAAACGCTCGCTGATGGTTTCGGCCTGGCCTTCCATCTGTACGGCAGCCTCGGCCAGGCGCTGGGTCTGTTGATCGC
This sequence comes from Pseudomonas sp. R1-15, assembly GCF_051132085.1. Taxonomy (NCBI): domain Bacteria; kingdom Pseudomonadati; phylum Pseudomonadota; class Gammaproteobacteria; order Pseudomonadales; family Pseudomonadaceae; genus Pseudomonas; species Pseudomonas sp. R1-15. The sequence continues at coordinate 3,650,201 of NZ_CP071660.1, forward strand.
TGATCGCCAGATCGCTGCGCATCTGCTCGATGGCATGGAACAGACTGTCGAGCTGCTCGCGGTTGGTATCGGTGCCTTGGGCGATAGCGCTGACCTGGGTTTCGACACCCGCGGCGAGCCGGGCAATGTTCTCCAGGTGTTGGCCGGTGTGCTCGACTTGCTGCACGCCGCTGTCCAGGTCGCCAGCCAGTTGTCGGATCTGTTCAACCACCTGCGCAGTGCGCTGCTGGATATCCGCCACCATCACCCCGACCTCGCCGGTTGCCGCGGCAGTGCGCCCGGCCAGGCCGCGGACCTCGTCGGCCACTACCGCGAATCCGCGGCCATGCTCACCGGCCCGGGCCGCTTCGATGGCGGCATTGAGCGCCAACAGGTTGGTCTGGCTGGCGATCGATTGAATCACCAGGCTCACGCGCTGGATTTCGTCGCTGCGCACGCTCAGCGCTTCGATCAACTCACGGCTGTCATTGGCGCGCTGGCTGAGCTGATGCATGCGGCTGATGGATTCCACCAGTTCGCTGCGCCCGGCGACACTGCTGCGATGGGCCTCGCTGGCCGCGCCCAGCGCCTGCTGGCTGAGGTGCGAGGTGGCCTGCTCGGTCGCGATCATCGCCTCGGCATTGCTGACGATCTGCGCCGCGGCGCCCAGCTGCGACTGGACCTTGCCGGCCAATTGCTTGACCGAATAGGCCACCCCCGCCGCCGACAGAGCGTTATGGCTGGTGGTGTAGGAAAGATCGCGGGTCAGCTCGGCCAGGCTGTCGCTCGCCGCTGGCGCGGGAGCATTGGCCAGGCGTGAGCGCAGACGTGGCAACCAGACGATGAGCAGCGCCAGCGGCAGGCCCAGATACAACGACCAACCGCCCAATGTCATGCCGCAAAGCAGCAAAACCAGCGCGACGCTTTGCAAGGTCGGCGCAACCCAGCGCGCCGTGCCACCCGCCGCGGGCACCGAGGCCGACGCTGCCGCCGCCAGAGATCCGTCTGTCGCCATGTTTGTCACCCACATTTATCATTGTTATGCACGCATTAAACGCCACTACAAGGCCATTATCCATGGTCCATTAGTCGTGTTTTTTGCATCAGCTCAATGAGCATAGGCGAACAGGCGAAAGCAAAAAGATCGCAGCCTCCGAAAGAAGGCTGCGATCTTTTTCTGGAACGGAATCAGGCCTGACGCTGGTGCTTGTCGATCTGTTCGTGACGTTCCTGGGCTTCGATGCAGTACTTGGTGGTCGGGCTGATCAGCAGGCGCTTGAGGCCGATCGGCTCGCCGCTGTCGTCGCACCAGCCGAAGCTTTGGTCGTTGATGCGGTCCAGGGCCTGCTCCAGTTGCGGCAGCATGCGTTGGTCGCGATCGATGGCGTTGACCAGCCAGGTGCGCTCTTCTTCCACGGAAGCGGCGTCCGCCGGGTCGGCCGGGGTGTCCAGGCTCTCAATGGCGATTCGGTTCTGTTCGATGCGCTCGTGGGTTTCGACCTTCATGTTCTGCAACAGCTTGGTGAAGTAAGCCAGTTGCTCGGCATTCATGTAGTCATCCGCCGGCATGGCCAGCAACTTTTCCTTTGTCATTGATATCTCTATAAAAAAACGTGCATTAAGGCGAATTATGGAGCGTCCCGCACCGGACTTGGTACGAAAGGCGCCTGCGTGACTTCTCGTACCCGTCCTGAGCCGCCACGCTCATCGGGAAGGCGCCGTTTATTCCAAGCGCCACCCGGCACTCAATTTACGAGGGGCGGCAGTCTAAGGCCGAGTTGGGGTGTCAGCAACCGAAAACATGGGGAAAATGTCCGACAACCGCTTCAAATGCTGCCTCGACAGGCTTCTACCGGCCATCGGAGTGCGTTTATAACAAGAAATTCGCTTCAATGGCTGTATTAAGAAGACAAATGGCAACGCCACGCGGATCAGGCGTGGCGCTTTGTCGCATCGGCAGTGACCTAGCGCTTGAGTTTGCGCTTGTTGCGGTATTGGTCGATGACCACCGCGACCACGATGATCAGCCCCTTGATGATGTCCTGGATATAGGCGTCGACACCGACAAAGGTGAAGCCGCTGGCCATCACCCCGAGGATCAGCGCGCCGATCACCGTCCCGGTGATGCGCCCCACCCCACCAGCCAGGCTGGTGCCGCCGATCACCGCCGCGGCAATCGCGTCCAGCTCATAAGACATGCCCATGCCCGCCTGCCCGGTCGCCGCACGCGCCGAAGCCACCACGCCGGCGAGTCCCGCCAGCAGCCCGGCGATGCTGTAGACGATCACCAGATGACGCTTGACGTTGATGCCCGAGGTCCGCGCCGCCTGCATGTTGCCGCCGATGGCGTAGGTGTATTTGCCGTACTTGGTGTAGCGCAAGGCGATGTGAAAGATCACCGCCACCACCAGGAAGATGATCACCGGCATCGCGCCATGACCGATGGCCGTGTACGAATCAGACAGCATGCTCACCGGCTGGCCTTCGGTGTAGTAACGCGCCAGGCCACGGGCCGAGACCATCATGCCGAGGGTGGCGATGAACGGTGGGATACCGGTAAGGGCGATGATGCTGCCGTTGATTGCGCCGGCCAGCAAACCGACCCCCAGCCCCGCCACCACCGGGATCCACACCGGCAGGTCGGTCAGGGAAGGAAACACCGCCCGGGCGAAATCCGAAGTCTGGGCCAGGCTGGCGGCAATCATCGCCGACAGCGCCAGTACCGAGCCGGACGACAGGTCGATGCCGGTGGTGATGATCACCTGGGTCACGCCGATGGCCAGCAGGCCGATGATCGACACTTGCAGGATCATCAGTACCAGGCGTTGCGAATTCATCAGGAAACTCTGGTCGCGCATGATCCAGCCGAACATCTCGAACACCAGCCCGATGCCGATCAGCACCAGGAAAATGCTCAGTTCCGTCGGCAACCGTCGACGCGTCCTGGCCGGTGCGGCCGCGGGTTTGTTTTCCAGTATCGCGTTCATAGCCATTTACCTTCGTTATCTGGGCGGACGGGCAATCAGGACAGGCCCGACGCCAGTTGCATGACTCGTTCCTGGGTCGCTTCGCTACGGTCGAGGGTGCCCATCAGGTCACCTTCGTGCATCACCATGACCCGGTCGCTCATGCCGAGCACCTCGGGCAGTTCCGAGGAAATCATGATGACCGCCATGCCTTCGCTGGCGAGGTAGGAAATGAGTCGGTAGATTTCCGCCTTGGCGCCAACATCGATGCCGCGGGTCGGCTCGTCGAGGATCAGGATGCGCGGGTTGGTCATCAGCCAGCGGGCCAGCAACGCTTTCTGCTGGTTGCCGCCGGACAAGGTGTCGATGCACTGCTCCAGGGACGGCGTCTTGACCCGCAGTTTCTTGCACATTTCTTCGCACAGCGCGCGCAGGGCTTTTTGCTGGATGAAGCCGTTGCCGACGTAATGGGGCAACACCGCCATCTCCATGTTTTCCAGCACCGACAGGCAGGGAAACAGGCCGCTGAGCTTGCGGTCTTCGGTCAACAGGGCGAAGCCCTTCTCGATCGCCATGTGCGGATCGGTGATGCGCACCGGCTCGCCGTCCAGCAGGATCTCGCCGCCGGTGGCCGGGGTCACGCCAAAGATGGCCTCGGCGACATTGGTCCGGCCCGAGCCCATCAACCCGGCGATGCCGAGGATCTCGCCAGCATGCAGGTCGAACGACACGCCTTTGAAGATACCGTCCAGGCTCAGGTCGCGTACCGACAGCACCTGATCGCCGATGGGCTTGTCCCGCTCGGGAAACAACTGGCTCAACTCGCGCCCGACCATCATCGAAATCAGGCTGTCGCCGTCCATGCTGTCGGCCCGTTGCAGACCGATGTAGGCACCGTCACGGAACACCGCCACCTCATCGGCGATGGCGAACACTTCATTCATCTTGTGGGTGATATAGATGATGCCCTTACCCTGGGCCTTGAGGTCGGCGATGATCGAAAACAGATGCGCGACTTCCGTCTCGGTGATGGCCGAGGTCGGTTCGTCCATGATCAGGATGTCCGAGTCATACGAAACGGCCTTGGCGATCTCCACCATCTGCCGCTCGGCGATGCTCAGGTTGCCCACCTGCTCCTCGGGGTCGAGCTTGATTCGCAGGCGCTCCAGCAAGCGCGCGGTGCAGCGGTGCATCTCACCGTGGTCGATCATGTGCAGGCCGTTGAGCTGCTCACGGCCGATCCAGATGTTCTCGGCGATGCTCATGTGCGGCATCAGGTTCAGTTCCTGGTGGATCATCGCGATCCCGGCCTGCAAGGCCGCCAGCGGGGTGTCGAAAGTGATCGGCTTGCCGCGCAGGCGCAGCTCACCGGCATCCGGCTGGTAGATGCCGGCGATGATTTTCATCAGCGTGGATTTGCCTGCGCCGTTTTCGCCCATCAAGGCCAGCACCGAGCCGGGGCGCACCCGCAGTTGCACGTCGGACAGGGCCACCACGCCGGGAAAACCCTTGCTGACGTTGACGACTTCCAACAGGTACGGTTCGTCAGGTAATGCGCCCGGCTGGAAAGTCGCCGCCGGGGCGCTCGTAGCAGTCGCTGATGCGAACATGGTCAGGTACTCCCTCGGCAAGATCGGCGCGGCGACCTTGCCTGTTTATTGTTGTGATGGAACGGGTGGGACGTCACTTGAACTGATCGACGTTCTCCGGCGTGATCAGGCGATAGGGCACCACGACGGATTGCATCTTCTCGCCCTTGGCCATTTTCACCGCCGTGTCGATGGAGCCATCGGCCTGGCCCTTGGCGTCCTGGAACACCGAGACCGCCATCTCGCCTTTCTTGATGGCGTTCAAGCCATCCGGCGTACCATCGACCCCGGCAATCAGGACGCTGCCCTTCTCTTTGCCAGCGCCCTTGAGCGCCATGGCGGCGCCGATGGCCATCTCGTCGTTGTTGGACACCACGGCCTGGAAGTCGCGGCCCTGGGTCAGCCAATCGTTGACCAGGGTCATACCCTTGTCCCGCGACCAGGTGCCGGTCTGTTCCTGTTCGATCTTGATGCCGGGGTACTTGGCCAGCACTTCCTTGACGCCCTTGGTGCGGTTAGTGGTGGAATTGTTGGCCAGGTCGCCCAGCAAGATCACGATGTCGCCCTTGCCGCCCATCTTGTCGGCCAGGTATTGCATCTGCATGCGTCCGGCTTCCAGGTCATCGGAGGCCACGGTGACCACCCCTTCCGGTAATTTCAGATCGTCCGGGCGGCGGTTGACATACACCAGCGGGATGCCGGCGGCGACCGCGGCCTTGGTGATGCGCTGGGTCGCGGCGGTGTCAACGGGGTTGACAATGAGCGCATCGACCTTCTGGCTGATGAAGCTTTCCACCTGGCTGAGCTGCTTGACCACGTCACTGCGCGCGTCTTCGAATTGCAGGGTAACGCCGTCCGGCAGGGACTTGGCTTTCTTGTCCATGGATTCGCGCAGGTAGGTCAACCAGGTGTCATCGAACTGGGACATGCTGACGCCAATTTTCAGGTCCGCCAGGGCAAAGCCGCTGGCGAACATCAACGACAGGGCCAGCGAGGCAATACGGGTCTTGGTCTTCATGAACGGTCTTTCTCCACATTTTTGTTGGTCTTATGGATAAGGCGTGACGGACTTCAGGAACGCGGCAAACGAACGATCGGTGCGCCGGGCATGCAGCACACCACGGCACCCTTGCGCTGGATGCACAGGGATTCGAAAAAAGGAAGGATTGCGGACAGACGCAAGGGCAGTGGCAGGTGAAACGCAGAGCGGTTGAAGGTTTTCATCGACGGTACCTGGCTGTGTTTCTTGTTTTTGTTTAGTTCGTCGTTCATTCAAGCCGAGCCTGGATAAACGCGAACAGGGTTGTCGGTCACCTGGAATCGACTTTATTGGAAAATATTTTCCATATCAACTTATTTTAGAATTTTATTCGTTTTTTGTTCCATGTCCTACGGGCGTGGATAAACACACCACCACGCCTTGCTCAGCACTTTGCCTGGCAGCGTCCAGAACGCGCGTCGTGGCCAAGGCATCGCGGGCCGCCACCGGCAATGGGCCGTTGCCCTGCAACGCGGCTTGGAGGCGCTGGTAGAATTCCAGCCAGCATCCCCGCTCCGAGGCGACCCGCTCGCGCTCTGCGCCGTGTTCGAACCAGCCCCAGCGGCGGTGCTCCTCTGCGCCCCAGCGTTCGCCTTCGGTAGCCGGGCTCAACCCCGCCAATGCCAAGGCTTCCTGCCCGTCGAGGCCTTCGACGGTATAGCAGCCTTCGCTGCCGCTGACCCGGAAACGTGGGCGTGGAGCGTTTTGCACGCAATTGCCGCTCAAGTGGGAAATGACGCCACCGACATGGGTCAGTGACATGAAGAAACCGTTATCGAACGCCTGGCCCGGCTGTCGATAATCGAGCTCGGCATACACCCGGGTCACCGGCCCGAACAATTGCAGCGCCTGGTCCACCAGATGGCTGCCCAGATCCCGCAGGAATCCGCCGCCGCTGCCCTTGCCCAGCGAGGACGGTGAGTAACGTTCGACGCTGGATTCAAAGCGAATCACCTGCCCCAGTGCGCCGGATCCGAGCAACTTGCGCACGGTCAGGAAATCCGAATCCCAGCGCCGGTTCTGGTAGACGCTCAACGGCACGTTGCGGCGTTCGGCGGTCAGCACCATCGCTTCGGCCTGTGCGGCGTCTAGGGCAAAAGGCTTATCGCTGACCACCGCCACGCCGAGTTCGATCGCCTGCATCACGATGGCCGGGCGACCGTCCAAAGGGATAGACACGACCACCGCCTCGACACCCGCCGCCACCAACTGTTCGAGAGTGTCGAACGCCTGGACCTTCGGGTAATCGCTGGCCAGCTGCTGGCGCCGCTCGGCGGAGCGGGTCACCACGCCGATGAAGGTAGCCCCCGGCAGGCTGCTGATCAGCGGCGCATGGAAAAAACGCCCGCCCTTGCCGTAGCCTACTAATCCGATTCGCATGAAAGCTCCTTATCTGTATAGGGCGCCGGCACCTGTGGGAGCGAGCCTGCTCGCGAAAGCGTCAGGCCCGCCAGCATCAATATCGCCTGACCCACCGCCATCGCGAGCAAGCTCGCTCCCACAAATTTGACCGAGTACTCTTGGGATAACACAGTCGACCGTGGGAGCGAGCTTGCTCGCGATAGCGTCGGGTCAAGCTGGATTGTGTGACCTGACACACCGCCTTCGCGAGCAGGCTCGCTCCCACAGTTTGATTGCATGCCCAAAGGGTATGTGCTCAGCCGTAGAACCGAGGCCGTTCGGGCAGCTCGACCTTGACGATCTGCCCGCTCTGCTGCGCTTCAATACACGCGTCCGCCGCCACCGCCGCGGCAAAGCCATCCCAGGCCGAGGGGCCGCCCACCTGGCCGGCGCGCACGCCGTCGATGAAGGCCTGCAGTTCGACGTCGTAAGCGCCGATGAACCGGTCTTTCCAGTCCATCAGGATCGCATTGGAAAGCTTGGCACCGCTGCGCAGTTGCACCTGGGACGGTTCTGGCAGCCTGGCGATGCCGGTCTCCCCCACCACTTCACACTGGATGTCGTAGCCGTACTGGCAATTGACGAACACTTCGACGTCGATGCGCGTGCCCTTGGCGGTTTCCAGCAGGACGATCTGTGGATCGCGCAAGTGCACCAGGGCCTTGCTGGTCTTGCGTGGAAACACCACCTGCACCGAGACGTAGTCGTCGGCGAGCAACCAGCGCAACACATCCAGTTCGTGAATCAAGGTGTCGGTGATGGCCATGTCGGTCTTGTAGTTTTCGCCCACGCTGGGGTTGCGGTGGGCACAGTGCAGCATCAACGGCTCGCCGATCTGTCCGCTGTCGATCACCGCCTTGAGCGCCCGATAACCTTCGTCGTAGGGGCGCATGAACCCGACCTGTACCAGGCGCTTGCCTTGGGCCACTTCGGCTTCGACAATCCGGCGACAACCTTCGGCGGTAACGGCCAACGGCTTTTCACAGAACACCGGCTTGCCGGCCGCGATGGCCGCCAGCACGAATTCTTCATGACTTGGCCCCCAGGACGTGACGAGGATCGCCTCGACGTCCGGCGCCTTGATCAGTGCATGGCCGTCGGGATAGACCTCGGCGGTCAACTTCAGGTCGGCCACCACTTTCGCCGCTTGCACCAGGTTGATGTCGGTCACCGCGACGACCTGGCTGTTGAGCAACGTCTGGCTGCAACGACGGATATGGTCCTGGCCGATGGCCCCGGTGCCGATGACGCCCAGCTTCAAAGACATGTGGAACTCCTTTCGTAGGGTTGGGGCAATCAGTATTGACGGGCCTTGGCCAGTCGTTCGTTGAGGGTCTTGGCGACGGCATCGGTACGCGCGCTGGTTGAGACTTGCGCCACGCCGACCCGCCACCACGACAGGTACTTGTGGATCATGGTCTTGGGCAGGACCTTGATGTCGATCAGCGTCGAGACCGTCTGGAGTCGGGCGTCGGCCAGCGCGGCGTGCAGCTCCTCCAGTGTCTTGACCTTGTAGGTCTTGCAACCGTAGGCCGCCGCGCTCATGGCGAAATCCACCGGCACGAAGGCGCCGTCGAGCTTGCCCGTCTCGGGGTTGCGGAAGCGGAACTCGGTACCGAAGCTGTCCATACCGTGTTCCATCTGCAGGTTGTTGATGCATCCGAACGTCATGTTGTCCAGCAGCACCACATTGATCTTGCGGCGCTCCTGGATCGAGGTGGCAAGTTCGGAGTGCAGCATCATGTAGGAGCCATCGCCCACCAGCGCGTAGACCTCTTTGTCCGGCTCGGCGAGCTTCACGCCCAGGGCGGCATTGACCTCGTAGCCCATGCACGAATAGCCATATTCGACGTGGTAGGTGTTCACGCCCTTGCTGCGCCAGCTGCGCTGCAAATCACCCGGCAGGCTGCCGGCGGCGGCGACGATGACGGCATCATCGGCCAGGGTTTCGTTGAGGGTGCCGAGCACGCGGCTCTGGGTCAGGCAGGATCCGGTGAGCTCGATGAACTCGCGAAACACCGCCGGGTCCATGTGGTCGTTGATTTCCGGGACGAAATCCTTGGCCTGGTAATCCGCCTGGTAGACCCGGTCCACTTCGGCGTCGAGTTGGGCCTTGGCATCGGCGATCTGCCCGCCCCATTCGGCGCGATAATCCCCCATCGCGGCCGACAAGGCCTCCAGGCCCGAACGGGCGTCGGCCAACAGTTGCACGCCGTCGAGTTTCAAGGCATCGCACGGGCTGATGTTGAGGTTGAGAAACTGCACCTCGGGATGCTGGAACAGCCATTTCGACGCCGTGGTGAAATCACTGTAGCGGGTGCCAATGCCGATGATCAGGTCCGCTTCCTTGGCCAGCAGGTTCGCCGCCAGGCAACCGGTTTCGCCGACGCCGCCGACGTTCAATGGATGACTGGAGACCACGGCGCTTTTGCCCGCCTGGGTTTCGGCGAAGGGGATGTCGAAACGCTCGGCAAAGGCCTGCAACGCGGCGTTGGCCCCCGAATACCTGACGCCACCACCGCAGATGACCAACGGCCGGCGCTTGCCCTTGAGCAACGCCAGGGCATCGCCGAGCATCGCTTCGGTGGCCGGCCGGCGCTCGATGCGGTGCACGCGTTTTTGCAGGAAATAATCCGGGTAATCGTAGGCCTCGGCCTGTACATCCTGGGGCAGCGCCAGCGTCACCGCGCCGGTTTCGGCCGGGTCGGTCAGCACGCGCATCGCCTGGATCGCGGCGGTCATCAATTGCTCAGGACGGTTGATGCGGTCCCAGTATTTACTCACGGCCTTGAAGGCATCGTTGGTGCTGATGCTCAGGTCGTGGAACTGCTCAATCTGTTGCAACACCGGGTCCGGCTGGCGACTGGCATAGACGTCGCCGGGCAACAGCAACAAGGGAATGCGATTGGCCGTGGCGGTGGCCGCGGCGGTCAGCATGTTCGCCGCGCCAGGGCCGACCGAGGAACTGCAGGCGTAGATCCTGCGCCGCAGATGCTGCTTGGCAAACCCGATGGCGGCATGGGCCATGCCCTGCTCGTTGCGGCCCTGATGGACCACCAGGTCGCCGCTGTCCTGCTCCAGCGCCTGGCCCAGGCCCAGCACGTTGCCGTGGCCGAAAATGGTAAAGACCCCGGCGACGAACTTGCTCTGGACGCCATCGACCTCGATGTACTGGTTATCGAGGAATTTCACCAGGGCCTGGGCCATGGTCAGTCGTGTTGTGGTCATGCTTGCACCTTGTCTGGAATGCAAATCCGGAGAATTGCTCAATCCCCTGTGGGAGCGAGCCTGCTCGCGAAAGCGGCGTGTCAGGCGACATCAGTGTTGAATGTACTGCCGCCTTCGCGAGCAGGCTCGCTCCCACAGGGTCCACTCATCCTTTTGAAATCGGCTCAGGCCTGCGAGCTTTGCAGGTGGCTCATACTCGCCCCCAGAGCCTGGCGGATATCGGCCAGGTCATGGACGCTCTCGGCAAACGGCTCGAAGGACAGGTAGCCTTCATAACCGCCCGCGCGCAGCGCCTCGATCTGCGCGGCATTGCCGAGAATGTCAGCCTCGCCCACCAGCACTCGATGACCGTCGCGAATACTCGCCAACGGCGCCTGCGCATCCTCGACGCCGGAGATGTGCACCAGCCCGGTCAGTTCGGGGAAGAACTCCTGCTCGCCGGCCAGATGATGGTGGAAGGTGTCGTGCACCAGGCGGAACACATCCAGCCCGCCAATGCTCTTGATCGCTTCCACCGCCGCGCGTTTGCGCCGCAGCGAGCACTCCTCGAACCCCAGGGGTTCGATAAAACCGTAGATACCGAAGGCCCGCAGGATCGGCGCCAGTTCACTGAGGGCGGTACGCAGCCCCGCCGCACGCTCGGCTTCGCTGCGCGGGTCGGCGCGGTCGTTGAGCGGGCACATCACCAGCCCCTCGGCGCCGCATTCGCGGGCGTAGTCGGCCAGGCGCACGGCCTGGGCGCGGCGCTCCTCGTTCCAGACATCGAAGGGGTACAGGGCGTTGATCGACAGCACCTTGATGCCGCGGGCCTCGCACAACTCACGGACGCGGGCCGGCGGCATGCCGTCTTCGATCTCGACCCCCTCGAGGTCGTTGCGGATCTCGATGGCATCGGTTTTCAACGCCAGGGCCAAGTCGATGAACGCGGGCAGTGACAGGCGTGGGGCAACCATTCGGTTCAAGGCAAAACGCAGGGGCTTGTTCATTGTTGTTCTCCCTCCGGCATTCATGGAAATGGGTTATTGAGCAGTGGGCATGCTGAATTCGGGACCCTTGGCGATGCTGTCCGGCCAGCGCTGCATCACGCTCTTGTAGCGACTGTAGAAGCGCAGGCCTTCTTCGCCATAGGCATGGTGGTCGCCGAACAACGAGCGCTTCCAGCCGCCAAAGGAATGCCAGGCCATGGGCACCGGAATCGGCACGTTGATGCCCACCATGCCGACCTTGATGCTGCGGGCGAACGCCCGGGCGATGCCGCCGTCGCGGGTGAAGCACGACACACCGTTGCCAAACTCATGGGCGTTGATCAGCGCCACCGCCGTGGCGAAATCCGGCACACGGACGATCCCCAGCACCGGGCCGAAAATCTCTTGCTGGTAAATGCTCATCTCGGCAGTGACCTGATCGAACAGCGTCGCCCCGACAAAGAACCCTTGCTCCGCCCCCGGCACTTTGAAACCACGGCCATCGACGATCAAGCGAGCGCCCTCGGCCACGCCGGCATCGATGAACCCTTCGACCTTGGCCTTGTGCTCGGCGGTGACCAGCGGCCCCATGTCAGTTCCGGGCTGTTGGCCGTTGCCGACCTGCAACTGGTCGATGCGCGGCAGCAGGCGAGCGATCAGTTCGTCGCCGACCTCGCCCACCGCCACGGCAATGGAAATCGCCATGCAGCGCTCGCCGGCCGAGCCGTAGGCGGCGCCGATCAAAGCGTCCGCCGCCTGGTCGAGGTCGGCATCGGGCATGACGATCATGTGGTTCTTCGCCCCGCCCAGGGCCTGGACGCGCTTGCCGTTCGCGGTGCCCTGCTGGTGGATGTATTCGGCGATGGGCGTAGAGCCGACAAAGGAGATCGCCTCGATGTCCGGGTGTTGCAACAGCGCATCCACCGCCACTCTGTCACCCTGGACCACGTTGAACACGCCGTCCGGCAGGCCGGCTTCCGTCAACAAGCGGGCCATCAGCAAACTGGCGGACGGGTCGCGCTCCGAAGGTTTGAGGATGAAGCAGTTACCGGCGACCAGCGCCAGGGGAATCATCCACAGCGGCACCATCACCGGGAAGTTGAATGGCGTGACCCCGGCACAGACGCCCAGGGGCTGGCGCAGGTTCCAGTTGTCGATGCCACCGCCGATGTTGTCGCTGAAATCGGTCTTGAGCAGGCTCGGCGCACCGCAGGCGTACTCGACGATCTCGATGCCCCGGGTGACTTCGCCGTGGGCGTCGGACAGTACCTTGCCATGTTCACGGCTGATGATCTGCGCCAGTTCGTCGTGGTGACGATCGAGCAGCTCCTTGAACTTGAACATCACTCGCGAACGACGCAATGACGACTGCTCGGACCAGGCCGGGAACGCCGCCAGCGCCGAGGCCACCGCCGCGTCGACGGTGCTCGGTTCGGCCAGGGCCACCCGGGCTTGCACCGCACCGGTGGCCGGATTGAAGACGTTGCTGGACCGCGGACTGTTGTCGCTGTCCTGCACCTGACCGTTGATGTAATGGCCTACTACCGGGGCGTCGCTCATCGTGCTTGTTCTCCCTGCGTATTTGTGGGGTCAGAGATCCAGCAGCCAGCTGTGCTGCGGATCGTTGTGGAATTGCCAGACCCGCTTCGGGCCGGCCATGACATTCAGGTAATACGACTCGTACCCGTAGGGCACGCTGACCGGGTGATAGCCCTTGGGGACCACCACCAGGTCGCTGTTCTCCACCGCCATGGCCTGGTCGATGCTGCGGTCGTCGGTGTAGACCCGCTGGAACACGAAGCCTTGGGACGGGTTGACCTGGTGGTAATAGGTCTCTTCGAGGAAGCTCTGGTGCGGCAGGTCGTCGGTGTCGTGCTTGTGCGGCGGATAGCTGGACGAATGCCCCGACGGCGTGCGCACTTCCACCACCAGCAGCGAATGGGCCGGCTCGCTGTCCGGCAGGATGTCGCAGACGTAGCGGGTATTGGCGCCCTTGCCGCGCACGCTGCGCTTCATGCTCTCGGGACGGATCAGCCGTGGGCCGTACGCATTCGGCGCGCCGCCCGGCGCGGCGCACACCGCCACTTGCACATCGCTCAACGCGGTGATCTGGGCCTGGCTGCCGGGCGGCAGATACGCGGCGTAAGGGGATTTATCCTCGAATACCGACTGGCGATCGCCGAGGTTGTCCCAATCGAAGGCGCCCTGCCCCGGTGCTTCGCCCTTGAGGTTGATGCGGCCGCTGAGCAGTACCACGCACAATTCCCGGTCTGCGGCGGCCACCGGCAGGCTTTCGCCAAGGCTCAAGCGGTAGGCGGCAAAACCGACGTATTCCAGCGCGTCGCGGGGCAGTTCAACCATGGTCCGGTCGCTGGGATTGCTCTTGATCAGCAGGCTCATGGCGCAGTTCTCTCCTGCAACAGGGCACGCAGGGTGTCGTAGCCTTTCTTGGCATAGATATAACTCGGCGCCACCGCCGGGTCCTGCTCGGCTTCCACCACCAGCCAGCCTTGGTAGTCGGCGGCCAGCAGCACGTCGAGCAACGCGGCGAAGTCGATATCTCCATCTCCAGGCACGGTGAACGTGCCGTTGATGATGCAGTCGGGAAAGCTCCAGAGGTTGTTGCGCGCCAACTGCACCACGGGTTTGCGCACGTCCTTGAAATGCACATGGCAGATGCGCTCGGTGTGTTTGCGCAGCACCTGCAGCGGTTCGCCGCCGCCCATGTAGCAATGGCCCGAATCGAACAACAGGCCGACCTCGCTGCCGGTCAGCGCCATCAGCTTGTCGATATCCGAAGGCGATTCAACGTAGGCGCCCATGTGGTGGTGGTAGGCCAGGCGCACGCCTTGGGACAAGGTGAAGCGGGCCAGCTCGGTGAGCTTGTCGGCATAGGCCTGCCAGGCCTCGTCAGTGTGAAAGCGTGGCCGCTCGACCAATGGAATCCGCTGGCCCTGGATCGAATCGGCCACTTCGCCATAGACCAGCACCGTTGCGCCGTTCTGCGCCAGCAGCTCGACATGGCTGGCGATGGCGTCGATCTCCTCGGCCGCCGAACGACGCGCCAAGCGACTGGAATACCAGCCGGAGACCAGCGCCAGGTCGTAAGGGCGCAACACGTCGCCGACGCCCTTGGCGTCCTTGGGAAACTTGCCATTGAGCTCGAAACCTTCATAGCCGATTTCCTTGCCTTCGCTCAACGCAGTGCTCAACGGCGTCTCGCCGCCCAGCGACGGCAAGTCATCGTTGCTCCAGGAAATCGGGTTGATGCCAATTCGAATAGCGGGCATGGCTGCACCTTTTTGTTGTTTTACATAACCAGGGCGGCGAACCCCTGTGGGAGCGAGCCTGCTCGCGAAAGCGGTGGGTCAGTCACATCAACGCCGCAGACCCGACGCCTTCGCGAGCAAGCTCGCTCCCACAGGCTCAGTGTTCACAATCTTTGACTTCCTTTAACTGCGCGCGGCGCGCCAGGCCTCGATCAATTCCACAAACCGGTCCTGCACATCCCGGATCAGCGTTTCATCATCGATCTCCCCGGCCAGCCAGGCGCGGCTCGGTTCCTGGAAGATCGTCCGGCCCACGGCAAACCCTCTGCAAGTGCTGCTCTGGCTGGCCTGGCGAAAGCCTTCGGCCAACGCGGCGGCAGGGGCATTGAGGCCCAGCAGCACCACGCCACGGCAATACGGGTCGCGCTGTTGAATCAGCTCGTCGAGCTGCTGCCACTCCTCCGCGCCCTGGGCTTCGATCTTCCACCACGCCGGGAAGATACCCAGGTTGTAGAGGCGCTTGAGGGCACGATAGAGCACGTCCGGGTGCGGTGATGGATGATCCTTGGGCGGTATGACTTCCAGCAACAACTCATGGCCGCTGGCCTGGGAGGCCTTGTACAACCCCATCAATTGCGCCTCTTGCTCCAGGCGCAGCAGCGGTTCGTCGTCAGGATGAAATTGCACCAGGCATTTGATGATCTGCTCTTGTGGCCAGGCAATCAGGTTGCTGCCGATGGAACGGCCGTGTTCGAACGCCAGCGGCCGCGAGCCCTGCACCTCCACCGGCCGCGCCACCCACCAGCCGCGCCCGGTGGCCGCATTCAGGGAATCCTGGCCGAAACGCTGGTCGGCCAGCAGACCGACGTCGGCCTCGATGCCCTGGTGCCGCAGGTCGGCTTCGACCCGCGCCACGGCCTGGATGAATAATTGCTTGAGCTCGCCAATGCTGCTCAACTCGCGACCGCCCTTCTGGGCCAGCTCCACCAATTGTCCGCGATGGTCGAAGGCAAAGATGAACAACTGTTTCCAGGCCTTGCGGGGCACGCTGACCTGGTGCAGCCGTTGCAGCACGGCATCCTGATCGGGCCGGGTGATCGGCACCGGGCTTTGAAATAGATAGTCGAGCTCGGCCCGGGTCGGCATCGCCGGGGCGCAGGCATGGCGCGACACCACCAGGCCGCCGCAGGCATTGGCCAACTGGCAGCAGCGTTCATCGCTGGCATCTTCCAGCCAGCCGGCAAGAAAGCCCGACATGAACGCATCACCGGCGCCCAGTACGTTCAAGACTTCGACTCGAACACCCGGGTAAATCGCACCGTCTTCGAGCCGGGCCGGGATGGCGCCATGGATCACCGTGCAGCCCTGGGGGCCGAGCTTGACCACCAGGGTCGCCGCCGTCAGCGAGCGTACGGTGCGCAGCGCGGTCAGCAGGTCTTCGCTACCGCCGGCAATGAGGAATTCTTCTTCGGTGCCAACGATCAGGTCGAAACGCGGCAGGATGCCTTGCACATGCTGGCTGACCTTCTGGTCGGCCACGAACCGGGTCTCTCCGTCAGCCTTGGCCGCCAGGCCCCAGAGCACCGGCCGATAGTCGATGTCGAGGACGCGCTTGACCTGGTGCTTTTGCGCGTAGTCCAGGGCCTGGATACTGGCCTGGTAGACGCCATCGGTGGAGAAATGCGTGCCGGTGATCAGCAGGGCCTTGCTGGCGGCAATGAAGGTTTCGTCGATGTCTTCGGCGCGCAGCGCCATGTCGGCGCAATTTTCCCGGTAGAACACCAGGGGAAAGGTTTCCCGGTCCTTGATACCCAGCAGGACCATGGCCGTCAGGCGTTCGGGATCGACCTTGATGCCACTGACATCGCAGCCTTCGCGGGCCAGGGACTCCACCAGGAAGCGCCCCATGTGGTCGTCCCCGACCCGGCTCAGCATCGCCGACCGGAGCCCCAGGCGTGCCGTGCCGAAGGCGATGTTGGCAGAGGAACCGCCCAGGTACTTGGCGAAGCTCGAAACATCTTCCAGGCGCGCGCCGACTTGCTGCGCATAGAGGTCGACGCCCAGGCGCCCCAGGCAGATCACATCCAATTGACGCCCACTGGCAAAACGAGTCTGGCCCATGCTGGCTCCTGTTATTTTTATCAGCCTGCGTTTGTCGCCGACACCGGCGCCAACGCTGTTGGTGAATGCAGACTAAAACGAGCCGAGGGCAATAATCAATAATTATTCTATAAATTTTTTACGTGGAATATTTTTTCCAATACGCTACAACCCAGGCGAACCAGACACAGTGCATCGTTTCAGCACTGCTGCAACATTTGTTCGCCCATGATTTTCCCCGCGCCTACGCTGTAGACTGCGACCAGCCAACCTATTGTCGAGGGCCGGCCTTTTTCCGGGCCGCCCTATAAGAACAAGCCAGAAGGATTTTCTATGACCCGCCCCGATGATCTGCCGGCGCCGACCGAGAGCGCGTCCGAACCCGCCCTCCCGAGCCCGCCGATCAATGCCGAGCGCCTGTTGCAACTGATCACCGATGAATACGAAAGCCTGCCGCGCCAGCTCAAACGCATCGCCAGCTACATGAGCCAGCAGAGCGACCGGATCATGGTCGATCGCATCAGCGACATCGCTCGGGAATGCGAAGTGCACCCTTCGGCCATCGTGCGGTTTTCCCAGCGCTTCGGCTTCAGCGGGTTCAGCGAAATGCAGGCGTTGTTTCGCGAGGCGTATACCCACAAGACCACCCCGGTGCAGAACTACCAGCAACGCATTCGCAGCATGATCGCCAACAAGTCGCAGAAGGCCAGCGCCGGCGATCTCGCTCGAGAATGCGTCAACGCCACCCTGTCGGGCATCGAGCGCCTGGGGCTGGAACTCGACGACGAGGCGTTCGAAAAAGCCGTCGACCTGGTGGTCAACGCCGACAACATCTACGTCGTTGGTGTGCGGCGCTCGTTCGCGGTGGCCGATTACCTGGTCTATAACCTTCAGCACACCAACAAGCGTATTCACCTCGTGTCGGGCCTGGGCGGCAGTTATCGCGAGCAGATGCGCAGCGTCCGGGCCAATGATCTGGTGATCGCCATCAGCTTTACCCCGTACGGCAAGGAAACCCAGCACTGCCTGCGCATCGCCCAGCATCACCAGGCCAAGACGCTGATCATCACCGACAGCAACCTGTCGCCCCTGGCCAAGCGGGCCAATGCGGTGCTGCTGGTGAACGAAGGCAGCTCGTTCGCCTTTCGCTCGTTGAGCGCCACCCTGTGCCTGTGCCAGGCGCTGTTCATCGCCGTGGCCTACCGGCTTGAACTCAAGGTTGATGAAATCCACGAACAGGTCGGATTCGAAGATTGAGCCCGGCCTGAAACAAACCGCTGAAGGAGAAGCCATGAAGCTGATCGGCATGCTGGACTCGCCCTATGTACGACGCGTCGCCATTACCGCCAAGCGCCTGGGCATCGCCCTGGAACACCAATCGGTTTCGGTGTTCAGGCATTTCGAGCAATTCCAGCGCATCAACCCGGTGGTCAAGGCCCCGACCCTGGTGCTGGATGATGGCTCGGTGTTGATGGACTCGACCTTGATCATCGATTACCTGGAAACCTTGGCCGGGCCCGGGAAGAGCCTGATGCCGAGCGATCCGGGGCAACGGTTGCAATCGTTGCAACTGATCGGGTTGGCATTGGCGGCGTGCGAAAAATCGGTGCAGATCTATTACGAACGCACTTTGCGCCCAGCACAAATCCAGCATGAGCCGTGGCTCACGCGGGTGTCGGGCCAGTTGCTGGCGGCATATGGCGAGTTGGAAAAGGCATTGGTGAAACAACCATTGCCCACCGATGGCTCGCTCGACCAGGCCGGCATCAGCGTCGCGGTGGCATGGACTTTCACCAACCTGTTGGTGGCCGATCAGGTGCAAGGCAAGGCTTTCCCGCAGATCAGCGCGTTTACCGCTTATGCCGAAGGCCTGGAAGCGTTTGTCAGTACACCGGTGGAATAACCTCCCACAGTACAAAACCTGTGGGAGCGAGCTTGCTCGCGATGACGGCACACCAGTCACCATCGATGTCGACTGTCCTGACGCTATCGCGAGCAAGCTCGCTCCCACAAAGGACTTGTGCTTGACGAAAAACCTGCGACCAGCCGAAAAACAATGTGGGAGCGAGCTTGCTCGCGATGGCGCCAGCGCATCAACATTGATGTCGACTGACACTCCGCTTTCGCCAGCAGGCTCGCTCCCACACAGGACTTGTGCTTGACGAAAAACCTGCGACCAGCCGAAAAACAATGTGGGAGCGAGCCAGCTCGCGAAGGCGCCAGTGCATCGACATTGGCATCGACTGACACGCCGCTTTCGCGAGCAGGCTCGCTCCCACACTGGGTTCGAGCCAGCTCTCAGGCCGGTTGCATTTTCCTCGGTTCTGCAACCGCCGCCACTTCAAACCGGTCCGCCAGGAACGGTGTGATGTCCAGCGGCAACGGCTCGTCGTTCACCAGTTTGTCCAGCAGCACCCCGGTGATGGCCGAGGTCAGGATGCCGGTGCGAAAATGCCCGCAGGCGTTGAGGTAGCCCTCCACGCCGCGCATCGGCCCAAGGATTGGCAACTCATCCGGTGAGCCGGGACGCAGGCCGGCCCAGGTGCGTTTCAGGTTGATGTCGGCCAGTTGCGGGATACACCGCACCGCGCCTTGCACCAATCCCTCGATTTCAGGGTAGGTGGTGGTCACGTCGAACCCTTTGTCTTCCGTGGTGCTGCCGATCAGGATCTCGCCGTTGTCCTTCTGCGCCACATAACAATCGCTGGTGGTCAGGCATCCGCTGAGGATTTTCGGCATGCGCTCGGTCAGCAGGATCTGCCCCTTGACCGGCTTGACCGGAATCCGCACGCCCGTCGCCTGCTCGCTCAAGTCCGCCGCCCAGGCGCCGGCAGCATTGATCAACGTCCGGCAGTTGAACGTGCCGGCTTCGGCGGTTTTCACCCCTGTCACCCGACTGCCATTACGCAACACGTCAGTCACATCGGTGTTGAAGAACAGATCAACACCATTCTGCCGCGCGCCCTCGGTGTAGGCGTCGGCCAGGCGGAATGGGCTGACCTGGTGGTCGCAGAGAAACTCCAGCGCGCCCAAGGCCTCATGGCTGACACTCGGCTCGGCCTCGCGCAACGCCGCCTGGTCGAGCCAGCGCACCTGATCAGCCAGGTGGGGAATGCAGGCGACAATGTGTTCGGCGTAGGAGCGGTCCTCATCGTCATAGATCACGAACTTGAGCCCAGTCTCTTCAAACTTGAAATCCATGCCGTGACGCTCGATCAGTTCCCTGTGCAATTGCGGATACATCGCATTGGACTGCAAGGCGAAATCGAAAAACGAGTCGGGCAGGATATGCGGCGTGCTGGCATCCACCGCCACGGCGGCGCCTCGGGCCTGGCGCTTGCGGTTGGCCGACATCATGCGGAAAAAAATCACCCCACAGCCCAGCCCCACCGATTCGCCGATGGCCCACAGGCCGCCGGCCGATGCGCGGGTGGCGTTGCCTGGACGCTTGGCATCGATCAGGGCGATCTTCAGGTGCTTGCGCTTGGACAGTTGATAGGCGCAGGACGCCCCGATCACCCCTCCACCGGCAATCACTACGTCATAGTGCCTGATCATGGGATACCGCCTCCGGGTCATCGTTCTGGAACGCAGAGAAAGGAATCGGGTCGATCGGAAAACGTGGCCGTAGCCAGCCCACATCGGTCCGTCCGGTAGCTTCGCGCAGGCGGTCGCTGCAGTAGCCGACACACAGGCGACCTTGGCAATCGCCCATGCTCACCCGGGTGCGCATTTTCAGGCTGGCCATGTCTTGCACGCCCTGTTCAAGGGCGCGGTCGATGTCCGCGCGGGTGGCGTGTTCGCAACGGCAGATCACCGTATCGGCGGCTGGCAGCGCGATTTGCCCGGCGCCGCGCCGGGTGTAGCGATCAACGGCGGCGCGAAAACGAATGATCCGGTCCAATTGGGCCTGATATCGCCTGCGGCGCTCCAGCGCCGTGGCCTCATCCAGGACATTACGCTGCAGCAGGACCGACAGCGCCGCGATGCGCCCGCTCAACATGGCCGCTTCACCGCCGCGAATCCCGCCCATGTCGCCCGCCAGGTGGATATGCGCCTCGCTGCTGCGCTGCCAGGCATCGGACACGGCGCGCAGGTAGCCGTCCTCGCTGAAGCCATGGTCAAGCCCCATCTGCTGGCTCAATTGCGTACGCGGGATAAACCCGTAGCCGACCGCCAGCGTCTCGGCCGATAGCTGTTCGGCCTGTCCGAGGTCCGGCTTCCAGTCGGCGGAGTAAGGCGCAACGGTCACGCTGCTCAGTTCACCCGCGCCCTCGGCGCGCACCACGCCCCAACCATAGCGCACCCGGATGCGGTGCCGCTTGAGGTACGCCAGCATGCCCAGGCCATCGAGAAACAATTGCGGTTTGTTCAATAACGCCAGGCTTTCCTTGGCGATCCTGCCGAAGGCACAGGCTTCGTAGACACCCGCCACGGTGACGCCCGAGGCGTGCAGCTGGCAGGCTACCAAGGGCAGCAACGGGCCGGTGCCGGCAATCACCACCGGGCTCGGCGGCTTGACCACGCCACTCTTGATCTGCAATTGCAGGCCACCGAGCATCACCACCCCCGGCAGTGTCCAGCCGGGGAACGGCACACTGCGTTCATGACAACCGGCTGCCAGGATCAACTGGGAATAGGCCACTTCCCGCAAGCGCTCGTCGCCGTCCAGCAGCATCAGGGCCCGGACGCCCTCGGCACCGATGACCCGACTGCCCAGTCGCACATCAATCAGGCCGGCGTTGCGCTGGAATTCCCCATGGAGCTTTGCCAGGGCCTCACTGTAGCGCGCCCCGAGGTAGTCCAGGCTCACCCCATCGCGCAACGGCCCGCGGTACACCACGCCGCCCAGGCGTGGCGCTTCTTCGAGCAGCGTGCAACGCAGACCATTGGCGGCCAGCTCGATGGCCGCCGCCATACCCGCCGGCCCGCCGCCAACAATCACCGGATCGAGGTTCATGGCGCCTCCGTTGCGGCGATGCGATTGGCCCGGGTTTCGATCTGCATGCCCGGTCGCACCAGCGTCTGGCAGGCCCGTCGCTTGTGGCGGCCATCGATCCTGACGAGGCAGCATTGGCAAATGCCCATGCCGCAGTAGGCACCGCTCACCTGGCCGTGGTCGTTGCGGGCCACCTGGCGTTGGCCCATGGCCTGGATGACGGTGAGTACGGTCTCACCCTCGGCGGCGTCGACAGTCTGGCCGTCCAGGCGAACGCTCATGTCGGCCCGTTTCAGCGGTTGAATATCGAATTTACGGCGTAGAACATTCTGGGAGTTGATCATGCGACTCATCCTTAAGGTTCAGTAGGTCTCGGCTCCTTGCGCCACTTGCCACCAGCTTCTCGTCAGTGCCCGCCAGCGACAGCGCGGCGGAACACAGCGAGGGACGCAGCATGATGGTGCGTGCCGGAATATGTTAGGGATTATTTGTGACGAAGTATTGATCCAGGCCAGGGAATGCATTTGCCGGCGCCCATGAACTTTTTTTCAGAAAGCCGACAGGTAATCTTTGGCAGAATGCTGCGCAATGGCTCCACTTCCCAACCGGTAACGCCCATGAACCGTATCCTGACCATCGAAGACGACGCCGTGACCGCCCGTGAAATCGTCGCCGAACTGACCCGCAACGGCCTGGACGTCGACTGGGTCGACAACGGCCGGGAGGGCCTGGAACGGGCTGTCAGCGGTGACTATGACCTGATCACCCTCGACCGCATGCTGCCTGAACTCGACGGCCTGGTGATCGTCACCCAGCTGCGCAGCATGGGCGTGGCCACGCCGATCCTGATGATCAGCGCCCTCTCCGATGTCGACGAGCGGGTGCGTGGCTTGCGGGCCGGTGGCGACGATTACCTGACCAAGCCGTTCGCCACCGACGAAATGGCCGCCCGGGTCGAAGTGCTGCTGCGCCGCAACAACGGCGCCCGCGAGCCGGAAACCGTGCTGCGAGTGGCGGACCTGGAGCTGAATCTGATCAGCCGCGAGGCCAGCCGCAACGGCCAGTTACTGAGCCTGCTGCCCACCGAATACAAGTTGCTGGAATTTCTGATGCGCAACAGTGGCCAGATCCTCTCGCGCATGATGATTTTCGAAGAAGTCTGGGGTTATCACTTCGATCCGGGCACCAACCTGATCGACGTCCACATCGGTCGCCTGCGCAAGAAGATCGACCCGCCGGGCCTGGAACCGCTGATTCGCACGGTACGAGGCTCCGGCTATGTCATTGCTGAACCCCGCTAAGGGCTGGCGCTCCTCCAGCAGCCGCCTGCTGGCGCTGTACAGTTCGCTGTTCGTGATCTGGAGCGCGATCCTGATGGGGGTCATGTATTACGAGGTGTTCGGCTACCTCGACAGCCTCGCCAAGCATTCCCTGATGCAGCGCCAGCACCTGTTCGCGCGTATCCATGGCGAACAGCTGGAAGACGCGCTCATGGCCAGCCTGTCGCTGGATGAACGCGGCGTCGACGCCTACGGCCTGTTCGACCCGCAGCTGCGCCATCTGAGCGGGCCGATCCAGCAAATCCCCGCCGACCTGCCGCTGGACGGCAAGATCCATATGCTCGGTGGCTGCGTCGATTCCGACGACCCGATGATCCCCTCCGACAGTTGCGACGCGGTCGCGACCCGGACCCAGGACGGCCGCTGGCTGGTATTGGCGCGGGACAACGGCTCGCTGTTCGCCGTGACCCGCATCATCCTGCACGCGCTGCTCTGGGGGGTCTCGTTGACTATCCTGCCGGGCATCGCCGGCTGGCACCTGTTGCGACGTCGACCGCTGCGGCGTATCCGCGCCTTGCAGGCCAGCGCCGAAGCCATCGTCGCCGGCGACCTGACCCATCGCCTGCCGCTGTCGAGCCGTCGCGATGAACTGGACATGCTGGCAGCCATCGTCAATGCCATGCTCGATCGCATCGAACGGCTGATGAATGAGGTCAAGGGCGTCTGCGACAACATTGCCCATGACTTGCGCACCCCGCTGACGCGCCTGCGTGCCCAGCTTTATCGCATCCAGCAGGAGGCCGCGGACGGCTCCCCGGAAGCGTTGCAGATGGATCAGGTGATCGCCGAGACCGATACGCTGATGGCGCGGTTTCGCGGTCTGTTGCGGATTTCGGAACTGGAGGACCAGCAGCGCCGCTCCGGTTTCGTGCGTCTGGATCCGTTGCAGTTGTTGCAGGAACTGCATGACTTCTATCTGCCGCTGGCCGAGGAACGCGAGCTGGTGTTCAAGCTGGAAGTGCCCGACACCCTGCCCTTGCTCAACGGTGACCGGGCATTGTTGTTCGAGGCGGTGTCGAACCTGTTGAGCAACTCGATCAAGTTCACCCCATCGGGCGGCGAGGTGATCCTGCGGGGCGTCGACCAGGGCGACAGCAGCCGCATCGAAGTGCTCGACTCAGGCCCTGGCATTCCCGAGGCGGAACGCAAGGCGGTGTTCCGGCGCTTCTACCGCGCCGAGGGCAGCAGCCAGCACGGCGGCTTCGGCCTGGGCCTGTCGATCGTCGCGGCGATTGTCACGCTGCACGGGTTTACGCTGGAGGTGGATCGCAGCGAGCTGGGCGGGGCGCGGTTGGCGCTCGATTGTCGGGCGACGCTGCTTTGATTACGCAGTCCTATTGATGACGCGGTCTCCGTGGCGAGGGAGCTTGCTCCCGCTCGGCTGCGCAGCAGCCGCAAGCTGTTAGACGCGATGTGCCTGGGGACTGCCGATTCGACAGGTTTGGGATCGCTGCGCGATCCAGCGGGAGCAAGCTCCCTCGCCACGGGGGATCGCGTCGGTCTTATGGGTCAGGCCGGATCGCTGCGATGCAGCGGCGTGTTGTACAGCTCATAACGCAGTTCATCGATCAGCTTGTTCAAGCCTTCCTCGGAGCGGATGCTGTCGACGCTCATGCCGCTCACCACCAGGTCGACCTCGCCGCTTTCCTGGCGGTACAGGCGAATGGTCAGGGTGCCGTCACCGTTGAGGCTGCATTCACAGGCCAGTGGCGCAAAGCTTTGCTCGAGACGGGTACGTAACGGAGCCAGATGGGTCATCTGTGTACCTCAGCTTCGAAGTCGCAAATGACCGGTGGCCGGCCTCCTGGCTCCCATAGACGTCCTGTCGATCTCACACTTGAAGGGTTTGCTGCACATCGGGGCGTATTCCTTGACTGTTTCGTGGGGACGCGGCGTTCAACAGCAATGCCGCACCCCTCCAGCCTAGGGAGGTTATAGCCTGCGCAGAACCTGAATTTGCACCAGAATACCAGGTGCATTTGCACTGGCTATCATGGTGCCTTTATCCGCCATTCGTTCGCGAACAAGCCCCGCTCCCGCGCCCAGACAATCGCCTCGCTACGACTATGGACGTCGAGTTTCGAATACAGCGTCGCCACGTGATTGCGCACGGTGTTGGGGGCCAGTTTCAAGCGCGCGGCGATTTCCTTGTCGGCCAGGCCCTCGCAAATCAGCCCCAGTACGTCACGTTCGCGGGCGGTCAGCTCAGTGAACGACGTCGTCGGGGTCTGCGCATTGATACTCTTCACGTTGGCCAGTTTTTCGATCAGCGTACGGCTGAACCACGACGCGTCCTTCATCACTTCTTCGATGGCCGCTACCAGCTCCAGCTCCGAGCGCTTGCGTTCGGTGATATTCATCAGCACCAGCAGGAAACATGGCTTGCCCTGGATGATGACGGTATCGGCCGCCACTTCGCAGTCG
Source organism: Pseudomonas sp. R1-15 (assembly GCF_051132085.1). NCBI lineage: Bacteria > Pseudomonadati > Pseudomonadota > Gammaproteobacteria > Pseudomonadales > Pseudomonadaceae > Pseudomonas > Pseudomonas sp. R1-15. The sequence goes on from NZ_CP071660.1 coordinate 3,675,440, forward strand.
ATCTGCTCCCCGCCTTTCTTGTGCACCTTGACGTCGACCCTGGACACGGTGGCAGTCTTTTCCAGGCGCCCGAACAACGTCGCCGCCGCTTCCTTCTCGAGGAAGCCGATCTCCTCCACGGTCTTGCCCAACAGCTCTTCGCTGGCATAACCCGTCGCCTGGAGGAAGGCCTCGTTGATTTCCGCCAGTTGCAGCTCGGCGCTACAGATCAGCGTCGGCACCGGTGACAGCCGGAACGACTTGGCAAAACGCTCCTCGCTCTGGCGCAGCGCCGTTTCGGCCTTGCGCCGCGGCTCCATGTCCATGAACGAAAACAGCATGCAGTCTTCATCGTGGAGGTCCAGCGGCTGGCCAGCGACGATCACCTGTTTGTTGGTGCCATCGGGCAAGCGCAGTTCGGCCTGCATCTGCGGGATGGTCGCGCCCTGCCCCAGGCGCTCGACGGCCAGATCGCGCTTTTCGGCAGCCTCGAGCACATCCAGCTCATACACCGAACGCCCGATCACCTCTTCGCGGCTGTAGCCGGTCATTTCCAGGAAACCCGCGTTGACCTTGATATAGCGCAAATCGCTGAGACGGCAGATCACCGCTGGTGCCGGGTTGGCGCCAAAGGTTTTCTCGAAGCGCTGTTCGGCGCTGGCCCATTCCGTGGCATCGCTGAGAATCAGCACCAGGTATTCCGGCTCATCGTTGCGGTCGGTCAGCACCATGCTGCGGATGCGGTGCACCCAGGTGCGGTCCGGATCGGCCACGGGCGTGACCTCCACCAGCACATCGCTGAATTCGTCGCCGCGAGCGACGCGGGCGATGGGATAGTTGTCTTCGGGGAGCGAATGGTTGTTGCGATAACGCAAATTGAAACGCCGGGCGTACTCCTTGGCGTTGGCGCCCAACTCGCCAAGCTCCTCGACTCCGTGCATGGTCAAGGCCGCTTCGTTGGCCCAGGCAATCGTCTGGTCGACTTCGATCAGCATCACGCCATCCGATAGCCCGGCGATGATCTGCAGCAGTTGGCGGCGATTGGTATCGGTGCTCGGGACTTCCAGATTCATTGGATCTCCGTGGGGGTCAGAAACGCATGGAGGTTACGACTCCTGCACGAGTGACGCGTTCCCTGTGCAGGAAACGGCTTTCTTCTGCGGGTCATTGCTGTTCGGCGGCCGTGTCGATGCTCACCACCACCGACATCCCCGGCCGCAGGCGTTCACTTTCGGGCTGGTCCGGATCCACGGTGATGCGAACCGGAACGCGCTGGGCAATCTTGACGAAATTGCCGGTGGCGTTGTCGGCCTGCAGCAGGCTGAACTCGGAACCGGTGGCCGGGGAAATGCGTTCGACATGCCCCTGGAAGCGGCGATGGCCGAGGGCATCCACGGTGAAGCTTGCCGGCTGACCGACCCGTACCTTGTCCATCTGGGTTTCCTTGAGGTTGGCGATCACCCACTTCTGGTTCGGCACCAGCGCCATCAACTGCGCTCCGGAATTGACGTAGGCGCCCAGGCGCACGCCGATCTGCCCCAGCTGACCGTCCCGTGGCGCCAACACGCGCGTGTTGGACAGGTCAATGCGCGCCAGTTGCACCGCCGCCTCGGCGCTAGCGACAGCCGCTTCCAGGGAGCCGCGGTTGACGATGACGGTTTGCCGGTCCTGACGGGCAATTTCCAGGCTGGCCTGGGCCTGGGCGACGGCCGCGGTGGCTTGGGCGCTGGCGGCGCGACTGATATCCAGTTCACGCCTGGACACCGAACCGTCCTTTATCAACGCCTCGTTGCGGCGCAGGTCGGCGGCGGCTTTGTGGGCCTGGGCCTGGCTGTCGGCCAGCGCGGCCTGGCGCAGCTTGATGCTCGCCTCGGCGCTGTTGCGCTGCTGTACGACGTTGGCCAGGGCCGCCTGTTGCACCGCCAGCTGCGCCAGCGCCTGGTCGAGCCGTTGCCGGTAGATGCGGTCATCCAGGCGCACCAGCAGATCGCCGGCCTTGACGAACTGGAAGTCCTGCACCGGGACTTCATGGACGTAACCACTGAGCTGCGGCCCGATAATCGTCACCTGCCCGCGCACCAGAGCATTCTCGGTGGTTTCCACGGCGCTGCTGAACGGCGGCAATTGCCAGGCATAAAGCACCACCAGCACGCCGACAATCGCCACTGCGGCGAATCCGAGGGATGACAGCACCCGCACTCGCAGAGAGCGCGGTTTTGTCGCCGGAGCGGCAGGAGGCGCCTGGTCTTCCGGCGTATCGGCGATGGCGTTGGTGGTCGTGGTGGTCGGCTCGGTCATGGAGAAGTGGCACCGCTGGGTTGTGTCGAAGGGGCAGGCGCTGCGGCGGCGGGCTGGGTGGTGCTCATCAGCCACAGGGCACGAATGGAAATCCAGATCATGGTCAGCACGGCGATCACCGCGATCAGCATGAACACGTCGTTATAGGCAAGTATGTTGGCTTCGCGGGTAGCGGCCGTGGCGAGGCTGCGAAGGCCTTGCAGGTGACGCAGGCCCGGATCGGCAATCAGCGAACCCACCGCCGAACCGCCGCTGTCCACCCGCGCGGCGACGCGAGGGTCGAACTGACTCAGGTTCTCCACCAGATGGCTGGAATGGAATTTCTCGCGTACCACCTGGAACGTGCCGAGCACCGCGGCCCCCACCAGGCCGCCGAGGCTCTGGCAGATCCCGAACAGCACGGAAAAACTCACCAGGTTTCGCGGGTTGGTCAGCACATTGCGCACACCCAGCATCATCGTCGGCCCGAGGAAGAATGTGCTGCCGAACGCCAGCAGGAACTGGCTGAAATACATGTTTTGCGGACGGCTCAGGTTGTTCGAATAACTGTCCATCACCGACCCCGTGGCCATCAACGCCAGGGAAATGATCAGCGGCATGAACAGGTGCGCCGGGTTGATCGTCAGCGCACTGGTCACCAGCCCGGCGATACTGCCGATCAGCATCACCACATAAAGGCTGTGCATCTGCTGGCTGCTCATGTTCAGCGCTTGCAGGAAACCCACCGCCCCGGTGGACTGTTCCGAGGTCACCATGCGGATCAGAATCACCGCCAGGGCCAGGCGGATCATCACCCCGCTGCCGAGCCAACGCGTCATCAGCATCGGGTTGCTGCGGTTATGTTCGATCGCCAGGCCTGCCATGATCAACACGATGGAAGCCGCCGAGGCCACGCCGATCCATGGCGCTTCCAACCACCAGTCGATGCGCCCCAGCGACAACACCGCGCACAGCAAGGCGACGCCGCTGGCGAGCACGGTGAAGGTCAGGAAGTCGAGTTTTTCAAAGGTCTTGAAGCGATCACCCGGCGGCAACTTGAGCAGCAGCACGCAGCCCAGCGACAGCAGCGCCATGCCCAGCTCGAACAGGTACAAGCCGCGCCATTCGGCGATTTGCAGCAGGTCTTCAGAGAACAGCCGGGCCATTGGCAGCGCCAGCTGCGAAGTGCCCAAGCCCAACACCAGTGCCTTGAGCCGCCACTTGGCCGGGAAAGCCTGGACCATGTAATACAGGCCCAGGGAGCTGAGGGCCGCACCCACCATGCCATGGGCCGCACGCACGGCGATCGCCGAGTTCAGGTCGTTGACGAACAGATGGCCGAAGGTCACCAGGGCGTAGAGCGCCAGGAACACTTCGGTGAACGCGCGCAAGCCGAACTGCTGGCGGAACTTCACCAGCAGCAGGTTCATCGAGACGTTAGTCATGACGTAGGCCGCGGGCAACCAGGCCATCTCCGCCGTGGTGGCGCCCAGCGACCCTTGCAGATAGGGCAGATTGGCGATCACCAGCGAATTGCCCAAGCCCCCGGTCAATGCCACCAGCACGCCCACCAGCGCGTAGGCAAGCCGCTTGGGCGTGGGATGCAACGGCGTCGAGGGCGAACCGGGCAGCGTCGGCCGTTCGTGCGGCTGCCAGGCGCGCGGGGTGTAGTGATCCATTCAAAAACCTTGCGGGAACATAACGACAATAGGCCGCTGGTAACTTTCCAGATGCCTGTTCGACGACAAGGACCGCCAAGAAGTGCCGCAGTTGCTTTCGTGGCGAGGGAGCTTGCTCCCTCGCCACGGATCGTGATGGTTCAGGCGTCGCTGGCAGGGCCTGCCGCCTTCGAGCGGGCGCGATCCTTGGCGGCCTTGGCCTCGGCGGCCAGGCACTCCAGGCAGAACTGCTCGGCGTAAGACATGAGGATTTCCGTGGTGTCGCCCTTGATCGTGCGCGAGCCGGCGAGAATGTAGCGCATACGTTTTTCAGTGATGCCGATGCGCAAGGCAATCCAGGCCGGCGTCTGGCCGATGCGGTCGACGAGTTTGTTGGCATATTCGGTGGAATGGTTGTAGCGCTCGGCATTGGGAAACATGAGGAGGGTCCATGGAAGGGAATCAAAGCAGGGCGGCAGGTTACTCCTTTTTGCGCTGGCAGCCTGTTTTTGTGCCTGTTCGATGACTGGAAACGCCGCCGATGCTTTTGTGGCGAGGGAGCTTGCTCCCTCGCCACAAAAGCTTTATAGGCAGGCCCATTCGACTAATGTCTTAGACCAGTCATCGCACAACCCGATCTGCTCGCAGCTATTCTTCAGACCGCAGCATGCCTCACAGCGAAGCCCTTCCAGCCTAAGGTGCGCCCATAACCCCACGAGATGCCCACCCATCAGCGGCTATCGGAAAGCAAAATTCGCAGTAATGGCCAGTTGACAAGAATCACCCGCCACCAAATAATCCCTGCCATGTTGTACGACGACGTATAACAGATAAAAACAACAAAAAAGCAAGGGAGCGTCAGAGTGAGCACACGTGTCCGTTTTTCGCCCAAGAACCGTCCAACCCGTCCTTTTTCCCCATCGAATGTCGCCCTGGGCCTGATCAGTTGCAGCAGCCTGGCCATGTTCCTGCCCATGACAGCCAGCGCCGCAGGTTTTGTCGATGACGCCAAAGCCACGCTGAATCTGCGCAACGCCTATTTCAACCGCAACTTCGTCAACGACGCCGCCGCCCAAGGCAAAGCCGAGGAATGGACTCAAAGCTTCATCCTCGACGCCAAGTCCGGTTTCACCCAAGGCACGGTCGGCTTCGGCGTGGACGTGCTCGGCCTGTACTCGGTCAAGCTCGACGGCGGTCGCGGCACCGCCGGTACCCAGCTGCTGCCGGTGCACGACGACGGTCGCCCGGCCGATGACTTCGGCCGGTTGGGCGTGGCCCTCAAGGCCAAGGTCTCGAAGACCGAGCTGAAAGTCGGCGAGTGGATGCCGGTGCTGCCAATCCTGCGTTCCGACGACGGTCGCTCCCTGCCGCAAACCTTCCAGGGCGGCCAGGTCACTTCCACCGAGATCAACGGCTTGAGCCTCTACGGTGGTCAGTTCCGTGGCAACAGCCCGCGCAACGACGCGAGCATGGAAGACATGTCGATGAACGGCCGTGGTGCCTTCACTTCCGACCGTTTCAACTTCGGCGGCGGCGAATATGCCTTCAACGAAAAACGCACCCAGGTCGGCGTTTGGTACGCGGAACTGTCCGACATCTACCAGCAGCAGTATTTCAACCTGACCCACAGCCAACCCATGGGCGACTGGACCCTGGGCGCCAACCTGGGCTACTTCACCGGCAAGGAAGACGGCAGCGCCCTGGCCGGCGACCTGGATAACAAGACCGCGTTCGCCATGCTCTCGGCCAAATACGGTGGCAACACCTTCTATGTCGGCCTGCAGAAAGTCGGCGGCGATGATGCCTGGATGCGCGTCAACGGCACCAGCGGCGGCACCCTGGCGAACGACAGCTACAACTCCAGCTATGACAACGCCAAGGAAAAATCCTGGCAGTTGCGCCACGACTTCAACTTCGCCGCCGTCGGCGTGCCGGGCCTGACCCTGATGAACCGCTATATCAGCGGTGACAACGTGCACACCGCCACCGTCGATGACGGCAAGGAATGGGGCCGCGAGACCGAGCTGGCGTACACCGTGCAGAGCGGTGCGCTGAAGAGCCTTAACGTAAAATGGCGTAACGCATCGATTCGTCGCGACTTCAGCACCAACGAATTCGACGAGAACCGGATCTTCATCAGCTACCCGATTTCGCTGTTGTAACGGAAGGATTCAGCCTGGGCGCATCCCATGGCAATCTACGGCAAGGACGCCGTTCCAGAGCGGTTCGTCGATCAAACGTTGACAAGGCAGCAGAAGGATAAGGATATTCGCCCTCGGTCGTACGACAACTTATAACAACTGTACCTCTCACTGTTTGCTCAGGTAATGCCATGACCACCACACAGATTCGCCACCCTTTCAATCGCTTGCTGTTGACCGGCGCCGCCGGCGGCCTTGGCAAAGTCTTGCGCGAACGCCTCAAGCCTTACGCCCGCCATATTCGCCTGTCGGACATCGCCAACATGGCACCGGCCATCGACGAAAGCGAAGAAGTGGTGCCCTGCGACCTGTCGGATAAACAGGCCGTGCACCAATTGGTGGAAGGCGTCGACGCCATCCTGCATTTTGGCGGTGTGTCGGTCGAGCGTCCGTTCGAAGAGATCCTCGGCGCCAACATCAGCGGCGTGTTCCATATTTATGAAGCCGCGCGCAAGCACGGCGTCAAGCGCGTGATCTTCGCCAGTTCCAACCATGTCATCGGTTTCTACAAGCAGGACCAGACCCTCGACGCCCTCTCCCCTCGCCGTCCGGATGGCTACTACGGCCTGTCCAAGTCCTACGGCGAAGACATGGCCAGTTTCTACTTCGATCGCTACGGCATCGAGACCGTGAGCATCCGCATCGGCTCGTCATTCCCGGAACCACAGAACCGCCGGATGATGAGCACCTGGCTGAGCTTCGACGACCTCACCCAACTGATCGAATGCTCGCTCTACACCCCGAAGGTCGGCCACACCGTGGTCTACGGCATGTCCGCCAACCGCGACGTCTGGTGGGACAACAGCCATGCCGCGCACCTGGGCTACCAGCCCAAGGACACGTCGGAAATCTTCCGCGCCAAAGTCGAAGCCCAGCCGATGCCGGCCGAGGATGACCCGGCCAGGATCTACCAGGGCGGCGCCTTTGTTGCTGCCGGCCCGTTCGACAACTGATTCGCCTGTTTCATGGGATACACACGAACCAAGGAATCGCCATGCAAGCCGAATTGATTGTCGACGCACGCAATGCCGTCGGGGAAAGCCCCGTGTGGGTCCCCGAGGAAAATGCCCTCTATTGGGTGAACATCCCCAGCGGCGGCCTGCAACGCTGGAACGCCAGCACTGGAAAAATCCAGGGCTGGGAAGCACCGGAAATGCTCGCCTGCATTGCCCGTCACCAGGACGGCGGCTGGGTCGCGGGCATGGAAAGCGGTTTCTTCCGTCTGCAGCCCAATGACGATGGCAGCCTGGACAGCGAGCTGTGCGCCAGCGTCGAGCACAGCCGTACCGACATGCGCCTCAACGATGGCCGCTGTGATCGCCAGGGCCGTTTCTGGGCCGGCAGCATGGTGCTGAACATGGGCGCCAACGCCGACGAAGGCCGGATGTACCGTTTTGACGCCGGGCAAAGCAGCCCGGTCGAGCCACAGCTCAGCGGTTTCATCGTGCCCAACGGCCTGGGTTTCAGCCCCGACGGACGGACGATGTACCTCTCCGATTCGCACCCGTTGATCCAGCAGATCTGGGCCTTCGACTACGACATCGACAGCGGCACCCCGTCCAACCGGCGGCTGTTCGTGGACATGATGCCCCTGGCCGGACGGCCGGACGGCGCAGCGGTGGATGCCGATGGTTGCTACTGGATCTGCGCCAATGACGCCGGGCTGATTCACCGCTTCACCCCGGACGGACGCCTCGACCGTTCGCTGGAAGTGCCGGTGAAAAAACCGACCATGTGCGCCTTCGGCGGAGACCAGCTCGATACCCTCTTTGTCACCTCGATCCGTCCGGGTGACGACAATGATCCGCAATCCCTGGCCGGTGGCGTGTTCGCCCTCAACCCCGGCATCAAGGGCCTGGCTGAACCGGCTTTCGGAGGATGGAAACACGCCGCGAACTGATCTGCTTTGCCGCTTCACATCGATAGACATAAAAACAACAACACTGGAGATTGACCATGAATTTCAAACGCACGCTTTTGATCGCGGCCTTGCCCTTGGCCTTTCTGGCCCAGGCGGCACACGCTGAACTTACCCTGAAAATCGCCGACATCCACCCCAAGGGCTACCCGACCGTAGTCGCCGAGGAGTCCATGGGTAAAGCCCTGGAAGCCGAGAGCAAGGGCGAACTGAAGTTCAAGTTTTTCCCAGGTGGCGTACTGGGTTCCGAAAAAGAAGTCATCGAGCAAATGCAAGCCGGCGCGATCCAGATGTCCCGGGTCAGCCTGGGCATTGTCGGCCCTGTGGTGCCGGACGTGAACGTCTTCAACATGCCGTTCATCTTCCGCGACCAGGCCCACATGCGCGCCGTCATCGACGGCGACGTGGGCGACGCGATCCTCGACCGGATCACCAACTCCGAATTCGGCCTGGTGGCCCTGGCCTGGATGGACGGCGGCACCCGCAACCTCTACACCAAGAAACCGGTGCGCAAGCTCGAAGATCTGAAGGGCATGAAGATTCGCGTCCAAGGCAACCCGATGTTCATCGAAACCTTCAACGCCATGGGCGCCAACGGTATCGCCATGGACACCGGCGAGATCTTCAGCGCCCTGCAGACCGGCGTGATCGACGGCGCGGAAAACAACCCGCCGACCATGCTTGAGCACAACCACTACCAGAACGCCAAGTTCTACAGCCTGACCGGCCACCTGATCCTGCCAGAGCCGATCGTGATGTCGAAAATCACCTGGAACAAGCTCACGCCGGAGCAACAGGACATGGTGAAAAAAGCCGCCAAGGCAGCCCAGGCTGAAGAGCGCGTGCTGTGGGACAAGAAGTCCGCCGCCAGTGAAGAAAAACTCAAGGCCGCCGGCGTCGAGTTCATCACCGTCGACAAAAAACCCTTCTATGACGCCACCGCGCCGATCCGGGCCAAATACGGTGCTCCGTACGCCGATCTGATCAAGCGCATCGAGGCTGTCCAGTAAGACCCTCTTAATCTGTACTCATGAAAAGGCTGGGCGCGCCTGCGGTTAAAAGGCGCGCCCAGTTACGGTGGAACCCGATGAAGAATTTGCTGCTGCGTATCAACGACACGATTTACATGACTTGCATCTGGGTGGCCGGCCTCTCTGTCCTGGCAGTTGCGCTGATGATTCCCTGGGGTGTGTTTGCCCGTTACGTGCTCGGCTCAGGCTCGAGCTGGCCGGAGCCCACCGCCATCTTGCTGATGATCGTGTTCACTTTCATCGGTGCAGCTGCCAGCTACCGCTCCGGCTCGCACATGGCCGTGGATATGGTCACCAGCCGCATGCCCCCGCACTTGCAAACCTTGGCTTCGGTTTTCACGCAACTGTTGATGGCGGCGGTGTGCATTTTCATGACCGTCTGGGGCACCAAGCTGTGCATGACCACCTGGAATCAGTTCATGAGCGCCATCCCCACCCTGCGCGTCGGCATCACCTACATGCCGATCCCGATCGGTGGTTTCCTGACCCTGATTTTTGTCCTGGAAAAACTCTTGCTGGGTGATCAAAGCAAGCGTCGGGTCGTGCAGTTCGACCTGGTTGAAGAAAACGAAGGTGCCGCTTAATGGACGCTCTGATTCTGCTGGGCAGTTTTTTGTTGTTGATCCTGATCGGCATGCCGGTCGCCTACGCGCTGGGCGCTGCCGCCCTGATCGGGGCGTGGTGGATCGATATTCCGTTCCAGGCCATGATGATTCAGGTAACGGGCGGGGTGAACAAGTTCTCGCTGCTGGCCATTCCGTTCTTCGTCCTGGCCGGCGCGATCATGGCCGAGGGCGGCATGTCCCGCCGATTGGTGGCATTCGCCAGTGTGTTGGTAGGCTTCGTGCGCGGTGGCCTGTCTTTGGTCAACCTCGTGGCTTCGAGTTTCTTCGGCGCGATCTCCGGCTCCTCGGTGGCCGATACCGCCTCGGTCGGCTCGGTGCTGATCCCGGAAATGACACGCCGGGGCTATCCGCGTGAATACGCCACCGCCGTCACCGTCAGTGGTTCGGTACAAGCGCTGCTGACGCCGCCAAGCCACAACGCGGTGCTGTACTCCCTCGCCGCTGGCGGCACCGTCTCCATTGGTTCGCTGTTCATGGCCGGCATCGTCCCCGGCATCATGATGAACCTGTGCCTGATGGCGCTGTGCCTGGTTTTTGCGAAAAAGCGCAATTACCCGAAGGGCGAAGTGATTCCGCTCAAGCAAGCGTTGAAGATCTGCAAGGAAGCCATGTGGGGCATGATGACCCTGTTCATCATCCTTGGCGGCATTCTCTCGGGTGTGTTCACCGCCACCGAATCGGCCGCGATTGCCGTGGTGTGGGCATTCTTCGTCACCATGTGTATCTATCGCGACTACAAGTGGAGCGAGTTGCCGAAACTGATGCACCGTACGGTACGCACCATCTCCATCGTGATGATCCTGATCGGCTTCGCCGCCAGCTTCGGCTACATCATGACGCTGATGGAGATTCCGGCGAAGATCACCACCGCGTTCCTGACACTGTCGGACAACCGCTACGTGATCCTGATGTGCATCAACGTGATGTTGCTGCTGTTGGGCACCGTGATGGACATGGCGCCGCTGATCCTGATCCTGACGCCAATCCTGATGCCAGTGATCGTGGGCATCGGTGTGGACCCGGTGCAGTTCGGCATGATCATGCTGGTGAACCTCGGTATCGGCCTGATCACGCCACCGGTGGGCGCGGTGTTGTTCGTCGGTTCCGCCATCGGCAAGGTCAGCATTGAAAGTACCGTGAAGGCGCTGCTGCCGTTCTACGCCATGCTGTTCCTGGTGCTGATGCTGGTGACCTACGTTCCTGCCATTTCGTTGTGGCTGCCGAATCTGGTGTTGTAACCCCAACAGTGAGCAAGCCCTCTTGTGGCGAGGGAGCTTGCTCCCGCTGGACTGCGCAGCAGGCCCCTCCGGTGTCAATCGGGGCGTCTGCTTCGCAGCCGAGCGGGAGCAAGCTCCCTCGCCACAAAAGCTTTCAGCCCTTACAAAAAAGACGCCGCCATGACACCACCTCTCCTTCATCTCGAAGACGAACTCACTCGCCTCACCCTGGCTCCGCACCTGGGCGCCAGCCTCGTTGAATGGACATTGCGCAGCACCGGTGCGCCGTTGCTGCGCCCGCCCGCACCACAAGCGCTGGAAAACCGCCTGCCAGGAAAACTCGGCTGCTTCCCGTTGATCCCCTGGTCAAACAGGATCGCCCAAGGCGGTTTCGACTGCCCGGGCGGCTGGCTCGCCCTGGAAGCCAATAGCCCCAACGATCCCTTTCCGATCCACGGCAGTGCCTGGCAGCAGCCCTGGCAAGTCACCGAACAAACTGGCCAGGAAGCCTTGCTGCAGCTGGACAGCCAAACCCCGTTCGCCTATTGCGCCAGCCTGCGCATCCGCCTCGGTGGCGGCCAACTGCAGATAGCGCTGCACGTCACCCACATGGCCGAACAGGCCGCCTGGCACGGGTTGGGCTTGCATCCATATTTGCCACGCACCGCCGGCACTCGCCTGCAAACTCGTGCCAGCGAAGTCTGGATGTGCGACGTCTCGAAACTGCCAACGGAACTGACGGGCGTACCCCCAGCGTGGGATTTCCAGCAACCTCGACTACTGCCCGACACTCTCGTCGATAACGGTTTCGGCGGTTGGGATGGGCAGTGTCTGATCCAGCAACCTGACTTGGGCTACGAACTGGAATGTCGCGCCAGCGGCAGCGAATATTTCCTGCTGTACTGCCCCGTCGGTCTGGATTTCTTCTGCATCGAACCGGTCAGCCATCCGGTCAACGCTCATCACCTGCCAGGACGGCCGGGGTTGCGCTTGCTGGAGCAAGGGCAGTCGGTGGCGTTGGGGTTTTCGATGCAATGCCGAGAACTATAGGCGCGCCAATCCCCGTGGCGAGGGAGCTTGCTCCCGCTGGACTGCGCAGCAGGCCCCTGCGGTGTCAATCGGGGCGTCTGCTTCGCAGCCGAGCGGGAGCAAGCTCCCTCGCCACAAAAGCCTTCTCCTGCGCTAAGCCCGCAATAACATGAACCCCGCCACCGCCAGACACACCCCGGCAAACCCCACCTGCAACCCGCGCGCCGGAAGCTTCGCGGAGAATCGTCGCCCCAAAGTCATTCCGACGATGCTCGCCGCAATGAACGCCGCCCCTACCCGGTCGATGCTGACCCCGGCATGAAACGCGCCCACCACGCCGATCAACGAAATCAGGCTGATGACCATCAAGGAGGTGGCGACAATGCCGCGCATCTGCACGTCGGTCAGTTGCTTGAACGCCGGGACTATCAGGAAACCGCCACCCACCCCCAGCAGGCCCGAAACCATGCCCGTGACCGCGCCCAACGCCGACAGCGTGGCGGTGCAGCGGGCGGTCCAGGCCAGGCGCCCGGTCTGCTGATCCAGCATGCAGTTCTTCTGGCCCCAACTGGCCGCGCCGTGGTCGCTGGGTCCCGGCTGCGGGGTTTCCCGGCGCAGCATGCGCGCCGCCACCAGCACCATCAGCAGGCTGAACAGAATCATCAGGATTTTTTCTGAAAGCCGGTGAGCGAAATAGACGCCCACCGGCGAGAACACCGCGCCCAGCAACGCGATGAGCAAGGCCGCGCGGTAACGCACCAGCCCATGGCGCAACCCATCGATGGCGCCGACAGCTGCGGCGCTGCCCACTGCAAACAACGCCACCGGCGCGGCCTGGGTCATGCTCCAACCCAGGCCCAACACCAACGCCGGCACGGCCAGAATTCCGCCGCCCGCCCCTGTCAGGCCAAGGATCAGGCCCATGATCACACCAAAAAAACTTGCCAGTAACATAACCGTCTCTCAAGCCGCGCACGCCTGTTGTCAGGCGTGATCGCATTTGCAGGACGCGGTGGCCCTCACTTAAGCTGCGGACCATATGTTGTAAGTCCCAAGCGTTGCAACCCGCTATTCATAGATTGGTATATGACGAGCGAGCTTGCTCCCGCTGGGCCGCGTAGCAGCCCCTTTCATGAGTTCTTCCCGCACAGGTTCGTTGTCATGCCCGCGCAGATCCAAAGCTTCCTCGACCCCGCTTCAAAGACCTATACCTACGTGGTTTATGAACACGCTGGCGGGTCCTGTGCGGTGGTCGACCCGGTGCTCGACTACGACCCGGCGTCAGGCCGCAGCGGCACGGAGCAGGCCGATCGGGTGATCGCTTTCGTGACTGAACATCAGTTGACGGTGCAATGGCTGCTGGAAACCCACGCCCATGCCGATCACTTGTCCGCCGCTCCTTACCTGCGGGGGAAACTGGGCGGCAAGATTGCCATCGGCGAATCCATCCATCAGGTACAGAGTGTCTTCAAGACGCTGTTCAATCTCGAAGCGCAATTTGCCGTGGATGGTTCACAGTTCGATCACCTGTTCGCGGCCGACGAATCTTTTTTTATCGGCAACCTCAAGGCCACCGCGCTGCACGTTCCCGGCCACACCCCGGCGGACATGGCCTACCTGATCGATGGCGATGTGATCTTGGTGGGTGACACGCTGTTCATGCCTGATGTGGGCACTGCCCGCTGCGACTTCCCTGGCGGCGATGCCCGTCAGCTCTACGCTTCGATCCGCAAGCTGCTGGCCTTCCCTGCCGGCGTTCGACTCTACGTATGCCACGATTACCCGCCGGAGGGTCGCGAGCCCCAGTGCATGAGCACCGTGGGCGAGCAGCGCCAGCACAACATCCATGTTCGCGACGGCATCGACGAGACCGCGTTCGTGGCCATGCGCACCCAGCGCGACAAGACCCTGGGGATGCCGACGCTGCTGTTGCCGGCGATCCAGGTGAATGTGCGGGCAGGCCATTTGCCGCCGGCGGAGGGTAATGGCGTGACCTATCTGAAGATTCCGATCAATCAGCTTTAGCAGCTTGGGGCCGCTGCGCCCGAGGCGTCGGACCGGCCCAGCGGGAGCAAGCTCCCTCGCCACGGTGGTGGGTCTGCTTGTCAGATGCTGAATGTGCCGACGCCTTCGCGAGCAGGCTCGCTCCCACAGGGATTGGGGTGACTCAGGTACCCAGCGTCAGCCCGTTGGCCGGAAGCGGCAACGCGGTCTTGTAGCGCACCTGCTTGAGGGCGAAGCTTGAGCGGATGTTTGCCACCCCGGGGACTTTGGTCAGGAAATCCATCATGAACCGCTCCAGCGACTGGATGGTCGGCACCAGCACACGGATCAGGTAATCCGGGTCGCCCGCCATCAGGTAGCACTCCATCACTTCCGGCCGGTCGGAGATCGCTTCTTCGAAATGCTGCAGCGCCTCTTCCACCTGTTTCTCCAGGCTGACATGGATAAACACGTTGACGTGCAGGCCGAGCAGGTCGGCATCCAGCAGGGTGACCTGCTCGCGAATCACTCCCAGCTCCTCCATCGCCCGGACCCGATTGAAGCACGGCGTCGGCGACAGGTTGACCGAACGGGCAAGGTCGGCATTGGTGATGCGGGCGTTTTCCTGAAGGCTGTTGAGAATGCCGATGTCGGTGCGATCCAATTTGCGCATGAGACAAAATTTCCTGTTTCTTATGGTTGTGCAGATTTTTTATCTGCAAATCATCTAAACAGCAAGCTAACAGAGAAAAAAATTCTCCTACGTCGAGCCTATGATTGTTGTAGGACAATTTCCCACCTACCCAGGGAAATTCGTCAGCTAGCGCGCCCACTACAAGAAATTCACAAGATCGAGCGTAGAAAGCCATGAACCCAGCGTACGAACCGCTACGCCTGCACGTCCCCGAACCTTCGGGCCGTCCCGGCTGCAAGACCGACTTCTCCTACCTGCATCTGACCGATGCCGGCACGGTGCGCAAACCTCCCATCGACGTCGAACCCGCCGACACCGCCGACCTGGCGCGCAGCCTGATTCGCGTGCTCGACGACCAGGGCAACGCCCTGGGCGAATGGGCTGAAAACGTCCCCGTCGAGATCATGCGCAAGGGCATGCGCGCCATGCTCAAGACACGCATCTACGACAACCGCATGGTCGTCGCCCAGCGCCAGAAAAAGATGTCGTTCTACATGCAGAGCCTTGGCGAGGAAGCCATCGGCAGCGCCCAGGCCCTGGCCCTGAACATCGACGACATGTGCTTCCCGACCTACCGCCAGCAAAGCATCCTCATGGCCCGCGACGTGCCGCTGGTGGACCTGATCTGCCAACTGTTGTCCAACGAGCGCGATCCGCTCAAGGGCCGGCAGTTGCCGATCATGTATTCGGTGAAGGACGCCGGTTTCTTCACCATTTCCGGCAACCTCGCCACCCAGTTCATCCAAGGCGTGGGCTGGGGCATGGCCTCGGCGATCAAGGGCGACACCAAGATCGCCTCGGCCTGGATCGGCGACGGCGCCACCGCCGAGTCGGACTTCCACACCGCCCTCACCTTCGCCCACGTCTACCGCGCCCCGGTGATCCTCAACGTGGTCAACAATCAGTGGGCGATTTCCACCTTCCAGGCAATTGCCGGCGGTGAAGCCACCACTTTCGCCGGACGCGGCGTCGGCTGCGGCATCGCCTCGCTGCGGGTCGATGGCAACGATTTCATCGCCGTCTACGCCGCGTCGCGCTGGGCCGCCGAACGGGCCCGCCGCAACCTCGGCCCGGCCCTGATCGAATGGGTCACCTACCGCGCCGGCCCGCACTCCACATCTGACGATCCTTCGAAATACCGCCCCGCCGACGACTGGAGTCACTTCCCGTTGGGCGACCCGATTGCCCGCCTCAAGCAGCATCTAGTGAAGATCGGCCAGTGGTCCGAAGAGGAACACGCCGCTGTCACCGCCGAGCTTGAAGCCGAGGTGATCGCCGCGCAGAAAGAAGCCGAGCAGTACGGCACCCTTGCCGGCGGGCAGATTCCGAGCGCCGCGACCATGTTCGAGGACGTCTACAAAGAGATGCCGGAGCATTTGAAGCGCCAGCGTCAGCAGTTGGGGATCTGACATGAACGATCACAACAACAATATTGCGTTGGACACCGCCATGACCACTACCACCATGACCATGATCCAGGCGCTGCGCTCGGCCATGGACGTGATGCTCGAGCGCGACGACAACGTCGTGGTGTTCGGCCAGGACGTCGGTTACTTCGGCGGCGTGTTCCGCTGCACCGAAGGCCTGCAGAACAAGTACGGCACCTCGCGGGTATTCGACGCGCCGATTTCCGAAAGCGGCATCGTCGGCGTGGCCGTGGGCATGGGCGCCTATGGGCTGCGGCCGGTGGCCGAGATCCAGTTCGCCGACTACGTCTACCCGGCTTCGGACCAGATCATTTCCGAAGCCGCGCGCCTGCGCTATCGCTCGGCCGGCGAGTTCACCGCGCCGATGACCCTGCGCATGCCCTGCGGCGGCGGCATCTATGGCGGCCAGACCCACAGCCAGAGCATCGAGGCGATGTTCACCCAGGTCTGCGGGCTGCGCACCGTCATGCCGTCCAACCCCTACGACGCCAAGGGCCTGCTGATCGCTTGCATCGAAAACGATGACCCGGTGATCTTCCTTGAACCCAAGCGCCTGTATAACGGCCCGTTCGACGGTCACCATGACCGCCCGGTAACGCCGTGGTCCAAACACCCGCAGGCGCAAGTGCCCGACGGCTACTACACCGTGCCGCTGGACGTCGCCGCCATCACCCGTCCGGGCAAGGACGTGACGGTGCTCACCTACGGCACAACGGTCTACGTCTCCCAGGTAGCAGCCGAAGAAACCGGGATCGACGCCGAAGTCATCGACCTGCGCAGCCTGTGGCCGCTGGACCTGGACACCATCGTCAAATCCGTGAAGAAGACCGGCCGCTGCGTGGTGGTCCACGAAGCCACCCGCACCTGCGGTTTCGGCGCCGAACTGGTGTCGCTGGTGCAAGAACACTGCTTCCACCACCTGGAAGCGCCCATCGAGCGTGTCACCGGTTGGGACACCCCCTACCCGCACGCGCAGGAGTGGGCGTATTTCCCTGGGCCGTCCCGTGTGGGCGCGGCGTTGAAACGGGTCATGGAGGTCTGAATGGGCACGCACGTTATCAAGATGCCGGACATCGGCGAAGGCATCGCGGAAGTTGAATTGTCGGTGTGGCACGTCAAGGTTGGCGACATGGTGGTCGAGGACCAGGTGTTGGCCGATGTCATGACTGACAAGGCGATGGTGGATATCCCTTCGCCGGTGCATGGCCGGGTCATCGCGCTGGGTGGCGAGCCGGGTGAGGTCATGGCGGTGGGCAGCGAGCTGATCCGCATTGAAGTGGAAGGCGCCGGCAACCTGAAGGAATCGGCGCAATCGGCGGCACCGGTGGCCAAGCCTGAGCCCGTCGCGAAGCCTGCACAGGCTTCCAGACCCGAGCCTGTGACGGAAAAACCCGTCGCCGCGCCCCGCCCGGCCCAAGCGGCACAGGCGCCGGTGGCCCGCGATCCCGACGAGCGCCCGCTAGCCTCGCCGGCCGTGCGCAAACACGCGCTAGACCTGGGTATCCAGCTGCGCCTGGTCCAGGGCAGCGGCCCCGCCGGGCGGATTTTGCACGAGGACCTGGAGGCTTATCTGGCCCAGGGCCCATCGTCCCAGGCCAAGGGCGGTTCGGGTTATGCCGAACGTCACGACGAGCAGCAGATCCCGGTGATCGGCATGCGCCGCAAGATTGCCCAGCGCATGCAGGAAGCGACCCAGCGCGCCGCCCATTTCAGCTACGTCGAGGAAATCGACGTCACCGCCCTGGAAGAATTGCGTGTTCACCTGAATGAAAAACACGGCGCCAGTCGCGGCAAGTTGACGTTGCTGCCGTTCCTCGTGCGCGCCCTGGTCGTGGCGCTGCGGGATTTCCCGCAAATGAACGCCCGTTACGATGATGAAGCCCAGGTCATTCACCGCTCCGGCGCCGTGCATGTCGGCGTCGCCACTCAGAGTAACGTCGGCCTGATGGTGCCGGTGATACGCCACGCCGAGGCCCGCAGCCTTTGGGATAGCGCGGCGGAAATCTCGCGCCTGGCGACAGCGGCCCGCAACGGCAAGGCCAGTCGCGACGAATTGTCCGGTTCGACCATCACCCTGACCAGCCTCGGCGCGTTGGGCGGCATCGTCAGCACGCCGGTGCTGAACCTGCCTGAAGTGGCGATCGTCGGCGTCAACAAAATCGTTGAGCGGCCCGTGGTGATCAAGGGCCAGATCGTGATCCGCAAGATGATGAACCTTTCCAGCTCCTTCGATCACCGGGTGGTCGACGGCATGGACGCGGCGCAATTCATCCAGGCCCTGCGTGGCCTGCTCGAGCAACCCGCCACTTTGTTTGTGGACTAATCATCAATGGAGCAGGCAATGCGGACTCAGAACACCAAGCTGCTGATCATCGGCGGCGGTCCTGGCGGTTACGTGGCGGCGATCCGCGCCGGCCAACTGGGCATTGAAACGATCCTGGTGGAAGGCCAGGCGCTGGGCGGTACTTGCCTGAACATCGGCTGCATTCCGTCCAAGGCGTTGATCCATGTCGCCGAACAGTTCCACCAGACCCGCCACCACAGCCAGGGCTCGGCCTTGGGTATCTCGGTGTCGGCGCCAACCCTGGACATCGGCAAGAGCGTGGAATGGAAGGACGGCATCGTCGATCGCCTGACCACGGGCGTCGCGGCGTTGTTGAAGAAGAATAAGGTCCAGGTCATTCGTGGCTGGGCCAAGGTCATCGATGGCAAGACCGTTGAGGTCGGTGATACGCGCATCCAGTGCGAACACCTGCTGCTGGCCACCGGCTCGAAAAGTGTCGAGCTGCCGATGCTGCCGATTGGCGGGCCGATCATCTCATCGACCGAAGCCCTCGCCCCCACCTCGGTGCCCAAGCATCTGGTGGTGGTCGGCGGCGGCTACATAGGCCTGGAGCTGGGCATCGCCTATCGCAAGCTCGGCGCCGAAGTGAGCGTGGTCGAGGCCCAGGAGCGGGTCCTGCCGGCCTACGACGGCGAGCTGACGCAACCGGCGCACGAGGCGCTCAAGCAAATGGGCGTGAAGCTGTACCTCAAGCACAGCGTCGAAGGCTTCGATGCCCAGGCCAGCACCTTGCAAGTGCGCGATCCCGACGGCGACACGCTGAACCTGGAGACCGACCGCGTGCTGGTGGCGGTCGGACGCAAGCCCAACACCCAGGGCTGGAACCTCGAAGCGCTGGACCTGGCGATGAATGGCTCGGCGCTGAAAATCGATAACCGGTGCCAGACCAGCATGCGTAATGTCTGGGCCATCGGTGACCTGAGCGGCGAACCGATGCTCGCTCACCGGGCCATGGCCCAGGGCGAAATGGTCGCCGAGCTGATTGCCGGCGAGCATCGGGAATTCAACCCGATGGCCATCGCGGCAGTGTGCTTCACCGATCCGGAGGTGGTCGTGGTCGGCAAGACGCCGGACGAGGCCAAGGCCGCCGGAGTCGATTGCATCGTGTCGAGCTTCCCGTTCGCCGCCAATGGCCGGGCCATGACTCTGGAATCGAAAAGCGGATTTGTCCGGGTCGTGGCGCGCCGGGACAATCATCTGATTATCGGTTGGCAAGCGGTCGGTGTCGGCGTGTCGGAGCTGTCCACCGCGTTCGGCCAATCCTTGGAAATGGGGGCGCGCCTGGAGGATATCGCCGGGACCATCCACGCCCATCCGACGCTGGGCGAAGCGGTGCAGGAAGCGGCGTTGCGGGCATTGGGGCATGCGTTGCATCTGTGACTCAGGAGAATTGATGGTATGAGCGAGGGCCCCTTCGCGAGCAAGCTCGCTCCCACATGGAATTGCGTTCGCATGAACGACCGAGATCACCTGTGGGAGCGAGCTTGCTCGCGATTTTCAAGAGCACCATCATTTATCTGTCTGCCCCTTATCGAGCGGGCTGCGAAACACCCCCGGAATGAAGTATTGTTGTCCCCATTAAAAAACGTCAGAAGCCTTGAACCGTTTCGACGGTTGTCAGGAAATAGAGGGTGTCATGGGTAACGAGAGCATCAATTGGGACAAACTGGGCTTTGACTACATCAAGACCGACAAACGCTATCTGTCGCACTGGCGCGACGGCGCCTGGGACGCGGGCACCCTGACCGACGACAATGTGCTGCACATCAGCGAGGGTTCCACTGCCCTGCACTACGGCCAGCAATGCTTCGAAGGCCTGAAGGCCTATCGTTGCAAGGACGGTTCGATCAACCTGTTCCGCCCGGACCAGAACGCCGCCCGCATGCAACGCAGCTGCGCCCGCCTGCTGATGCCACATGTCGACACCGAGCAGTTCGTCGAAGCCTGCAAGCAAGTGGTCCGCGCCAACGAGCGCTTCATCCCGCCGTATGGCACCGGCGGTGCGCTGTACCTGCGCCCATTCGTGATCGGCGTGGGTGACAACATCGGCGTGCGCACCGCGCCCGAGTTTATCTTCTCGATCTTCTGCATCCCGGTCGGCGCTTATTTCAAGGGTGGCCTGACCCCACACAACTTCCTGATCTCCAGCTTCGACCGCGCGGCCCCGCAAGGCACCGGCGCGGCCAAGGTCGGTGGCAACTACGCCGCCAGCCTGATGCCCGGCTCCCAGGCCAAGAAGGCCAGTTTCGCCGACTGCATCTACCTGGACCCGCTGACCCATTCGAAAATCGAGGAAGTCGGCTCGGCCAACTTCTTCGGCATCACCCACGACAACAAATTCATCACCCCCAACTCCCCTTCGGTATTGCCGGGCATCACCCGCCTGTCGCTGATCGAACTGGCCAAATCGCGCCTGGGCCTGGAAGTGATCGAAGGCGACGTGTTCATCGACAAGCTGTCGGAGTTCAAGGAAGCCGGCGCCTGCGGTACCGCAGCCGTGATCACGCCGATCGGTGGTATCAGCTACAAGGACAAGCTGCATGTGTTCCATAGCGAAACCGAAGTCGGCCCGATCACCCAGAAGCTCTACAAAGAACTGACCGGCGTACAGACCGGCGACGTGGAAGCACCCGCGGGCTGGATCGTCAAGGTCTGACCCGGACACCTCGGTAGCAAAGGCTTGTGTGAGAGCGAGCCTGCTCGCGAAAGCGGTGGGTCAGCCTGCAAGGATGTTGAACGTGCAGTCCCCTTCGCGAGCAGGCTCGCTCCCACAGGGATTGCCGGTGTCCAGAAATCCTGGATTCACCTCAAATCCACTGTGGGAGCGAGCCCGCTCGCGAAAGCGGTGGGTCAGCTTGCAGATATGTTGGATTTGCAGGCCCCTTCGCGAGCAAGCTCGCTCCCACAGGGATTGCCGGTGTCCAGAAATCCTGGATTCACCTCAGGTCCACTGTGGAAGCGAGCCTGCTCGCGAAAGCGGTGGGTCAGCTTGCAGATATGTTGGATTTGCAGGCCCCTTCGCGAGCAGGCTCGCTCCCACAGGGATTGCCGGTGTCCAGAAATCCTGGATTCACCTCAAATCCACTGTGGGAGCGAGCTTGCTCGCGATGGCGCCTGTGGGTACGACATCGACTTCCGCATTGACCCCGAACCGCCCCGCCATTTCCCTGCGTCCGCAGGCCGTCAATGTCAGGGCCCGGCTGTCCAGGTCCTGCCGTACCCACTTGCGCTTGATCGCCAGTTGTAGCAACGCCGCGCCCAGGGCTCCGCCCAGATGCGGTCGGCGCATGCTCCAGTCCAGGCACGGGCAGGCGAACCGGCGGCGTTGAAGCATCAGCGTAGAAACGTCCATGCCCAGCCCTTCAAACAGCGCTTCGCCGGATTCACTGAGCCGATAGCCCCGCCCTTCCACCTCCACCAGCCACCCGGCTTCCAGCAAGCGATCATGCAACCGCACCGCCAGCGTACCGGCCATGTGGTCGTAGCAAGTGCGGGCGAACTGCAAGCGATCCGGCGTGCGCGGCGTGAAGGTCGGCCTGGCGCCCTGGCCAATCATCATCAACGCCTCCAGAGCCTCGGCTACGCGCTGGTCGGCGAGGCTGTAGTAACGATGGCGCCCCTGGACGTGCAAACGCACCAAGGCGAGGTCCTTGAGCTTCGCCAAGTGCGCACTGGCGGTGGAAGCGCTGACCTCGGCAATCGCCGCCAACTCCGTGCTGGTGCGGGCGTGGCCGTCCATCAGTGCGCAGAGCATTCGGGTACGGGCCGGTTCGGCAATCGCTGCGGCCACCCGGGACACGCCCATGTCATGGTGTTCTGCGTTCATATTTCGCTCCCGGACGAATCAAGCCATGCATCGACTGGAGATAGTAGCAACACTTTCTCCACCACGAACGAGGCTGCGCTTCATGGACCCGATCACCGCCGCGACTCACGCTGATCCCTACCCTTACTACGCCAGCCTGCAAGCCAACGGAGGATTCGGTTTCGACGCGCATCTGAAACTCTGGGTCGCCAGCAGCGCCGAGGCGGTGTGCGCGGTACTGCATCATCCCGATTGCCATGTGCGCCCTGCTGACGAGCCGGTGCCCAAGGCAATTGCCGATGGCCCCGCCGGCCAAGTGTTCGCACACCTGATGCGGATGAACGAAGGCGAACGGCAGCGCTGTCCGAGGGCGGCGATTGCGCCGGGGTTGCAGGACATCGATCCGCGCCAGGTCGAGGCATTGGTCAGGGCACGCTTGCTCAGGGAGGGCGCCGAAGGTCTGCACCAGGCGCAGTTCGTCGGACCGGCCAGCGTGGTGGCGGCATTGCTGGGTTTCAACCCGGCGGAGAGCCGCCTGATCAGCGAATTGACCGCAGACTTCGTCGCCTGCCTGTCACCCCTGAGCCAGGTGAAGCAGCTTGAAGCCGCGCACCGGGCCAGCGAGCAATTGACGAGCCTTTTCCAGGAACGGATCGAGGCACAGGACACTCCCTTGCTGAGCCTCATATGCCAGGACTTCGAAGGCGCCGACCCGGACAGCCGAATCGCCAACCTGATCGGCCTGCTCTCGCAAACCTACGAAGCCACGGCGGGCTTGATCGGCAATGGGCTATTGGCGTTAGCTCACGACCCCGCTTTACATCAACAGGTTCGGGACGATCCCAAACTGATCGGCGTGTTGCTGGCTGAAGTGCAGCGCTTCGACCCGGCGGTGCAGAACACCCGGCGCTTCATCGCCATGCCCTGCGAAATCCTTGGCACTGCGCTAGAACCGAGAGATGTGGTACTGGTCCTGCTGGCTTCAGCCAACCGCGACCCGCAGCTCAACCCGCAACCGGACGCGTTGCTGTTGGATCGCGCCAACCGCCGCAGTTTCAGCTTTGGCAGCGGCCGCCATGAATGCCCTGGCCAAGACTTGGCCATGAATATCGCTCGGGCCACCATGGAAACAATCCTTGAGCGCAATCCACGCCTGGATCGGTTGAGCTGGTGCTATCGCCCCTCGGTCAACGGGCGCATCCCGCTGTTCAGCAATCGGTGATGAAAAAAGGCGCCATCAATCGTCGCGGGTCAACACTTCCAGCAGCTCGATTTCGAAAACCAGGTTGCTGTTGGGCTTGATGTGAGCGCCCATGGAGCGTTCGCCATAGGCCAGATGGGCCGGCACCAGCAGCTTGCGCTTGCCGCCGACTTTCATCCCCATCAGGCCGATATCCCAGCCCCTGATCACGCGACCGGTGCCAATCACGCATTGAAAGGGCTTGCCACGACTGTAGGACGAATCGAACTCGGTGCCGTCCTCGAGGGTGCCGCGATATTGAGTGGTAATCAGCGCTCCTTTGACTACGCTTTTGCCGTCGCCCGGTTCCAGGTCGATGATTTGCAGCTCTTCATTCATGGCGTTATTCCTGTGTGATCCAGGCGCGGGGTTTTCGCAGAAATCCGCGCGACAGGCAACCTTTTGCGGCAAAGGGGAACCGCAACGGCCACTTCGGTTCACATGGGTATCGACCCTGCATTTTCAGATAAGGACCTTCTGATGATCGACTCTCGTCCGCTCCACGGTTTCATTCCGCCTTATATCCTCAATCGCATCATTGCCCATGGCTCCGAACAGCAACGTTCCAGCGCCCTGGGCACCTTGACCCACGTCAAGAATCTGCGCCACAACCCTGGCCCGCCGAGCAACCCACCCGCCACGGCGAAACTGCCCAGACCCGGCAAGGCCGGTCATCCACAGCGCAGCGTGCACGACGCGCAGAACACCATGGAGTTGCCCGGCCAGCCGGTACGCCTGGAAGGCCAGGCGGCCAGCGGCGACCCGGCGGTGGACGAAGCGTATGACGCCCTCGGCGCCACCTATGAGTTTTTCTGGAAAGTGCTCGGGCGCGATTCCATCGATAACAAAGGCTTTGCCCTGGTCGGCAGCGTGCATTACGGCCAAGGTTATGAGAATGCCTTCTGGAACGGCGCGCAGATGGTGTTCGGTGACGGTGATGGCGAGATTTTCCAGCGTTTCACCCGCTCCCTGGACGTGGTGGCTCATGAACTGGCCCATGGCGTCACCGAAAGCGAAGCCGGCCTGATCTATGCCAACCAGTCCGGAGCGTTGAACGAGTCGATCTCCGACGTGTTCGGCGTGTTGGTCAAGCAATTCGTATTGGGCCAGACCGCCGACCAGGCCGACTGGCTGATCGGCGCCGACCTGCTCACCGACAGGATCAACGGTGACGGCCTGCGCAGCATGTCCAACCCTGGCACCGCCTACGATGACCCGCTGCTGGGCAAGGACCCGCAACCGGGGCATATGCGCGAATTCGTCATCACCCGTGAAGACAACGGCGGCGTGCACATCAATTCCGGCATTCCCAACCGGGCCTTTTATCTGGTGGCAACAACCCTGGGCGGATTTGCCTGGGAAAAGGCCGGGCGGATCTGGTATGACACCTTGTGCGACAGACAATTGGCCAACGACGCCTCCTTCAGTGCGTTCGCCCGCCTGACCGTCGAGCATGCCCGCCAGCGTTTCGGTGAGCGGGAAGTGCAAGCGGTGCAGGATGGCTGGGCGCAGGTGGGCGTCGACCTGAACGAGGAGAACGGATGAAAACCCTTCCAGACCTTGACGATAAAGCCGTGGTCAAGCTGTCACGCCAAGGTGGTGTGGCGGCCATCCATGCCCTGACCCGCCCCCGGGAAATCGAATTCGCCCAGTGCGATATCAACCAGCGCTCGCGCATCTGCTCGGTGCTGGAGGGCTGCCTGCCGCTCACGTCCTCCACGCCGGGTCGGGGCGACCAAAGGTATTTCCAGATCGAGGTGCGTTATCGGGCGAACGATCAGGATGACGAGATGGTGCTGCAGGTACCCGAGGACCGGGCACCTGGCGAGCTGGTCCACTTGTGGGACAAGGGCGAAGTGCTTTGAGGGTCTAGCGTGTAGCGGGAACGATCTTGACGATGGCGCCGGACACGGTTTCGATCAGCAGGTACTTGTCGTCGATCTGCACCCATTGCTGCTCGTCGGTCGGCTGTTCGAGTTTCTTCTGTTTCCAGTCCTTCATGGCCCTGTCCGCGCGCTGATAGTCTGCCGGTACCCGGTCATTTTCCACCAGCCGGCGGCCATTGCTCGGCGAATGCTCAAGGGCGTCGCCGGTTTTCTCGACCGCTTGCGCAACGGGCCCAAAGGCTCCGAGGCCGGCGATCAGGACCAGGCTGGCGATCAAGGTTGGTTTACGCATAAAAACTCCAGTTATTCAAGGTACTGAATCTGGGACTGCACTGGCGGCGAATCATTCCTTTTTCCATGAACCGCATCCCCGTGGCGAGGGAGCTTACTCCCGCTGGGTTGCGTAGCAGCCCCAATCCAGACGGCGCGGTCGTTCAATGACATTGCATTTACCGCGCTTACGACTGCTGCGCAGCCGAGCGGGAGCAAGCTCCCTCGCCACGGGTCCGCCATGGCATAGTGGCGAACTCCTGGACCACGGACCTCGCCATGACCTCTTCTTCCCCCGCCCTCAAGGAAATCTTCAACGCCGCGCGCCTTGAACACATCGCCAGCGAAATGCGCGCGGTGTACCCGGCCTTCGATGCCAAGGCGTTCTTGAACCTGGCCAACGACGGATTGGCCGAATTGTCGGTCATGCAGCGCATGGCGCGGGTCAGCGAGTGCCTGCATGAGGTCCTGCCGCTGAGTTACGAAGCCTCGCTGGAGGTGCTGCGGGCCGTGGCCCCGCGTGTGAACAGCATGTTCGTCAGCCTGTTCCTGCCGCACTATGTCGCCTCCTACGGTCGGCAAACCTTCGAGCTGTCGATGGACGCGCTCAAGTATTTCACCCGGTTTGGCTCCGCTGAGTTTGCCGTGCGGCATTTCCTGCGCGACGACCTGACGCGCACCCTCGGGATCATGCATGACTGGGCGCTGGACGCCAACGAGCACGTCCGCCGCCTTGCCAGCGAAGGCAGCCGGCCGCGCTTGCCTTGGTCGTTTCACCTGGAGCCGATCCAGGCCAACCCGGAACTCGCCGCAGGAATCCTTGATGCGCTCAAGGCCGACGACAGCCTGTACGTGCGCAAATCCGTCGCCAATCACCTGAACGACGTGACCAAGCAGCATCCCGATTGGGTCCTGGAGCGGATCGAAGGCTGGCCATTACACGAGCGCCATAGCGCATGGATTGCCCGACACGCGCTGCGCAGCCTGATCAAGCAAGGCAATCCGCGGGCGCTGGCGGTTATCGGCGCGGGCGCCAGGGCGCAGGTGGAAGTTTCCGAGCTGCAAGTGACGCCAGCGGTGATTCGCCTGGGCGAGCCCATCACCTTGTCGTTCAAGGTGCAGTCCACGGCCGGACAAAGCCAGCGGCTGGTGATCGATTACGCGATCGACTATGTGAAAGCATCCGGCGGCACGTCAGCCAAAGTGTTCAAGCTCAAGACCTTCGACCTGCCCGCCCTGGCTTCTGCCAGTCTCAGCCGTTCCCAGCAGATTCGCGAGCTGACCACCCGCCGGCACTACGCGGGCCGGCATGCGGTCCATCTGCTGATCAATGGCGAACGGCTGGGCAGTACCGCGTTCGAGATCGTTCCCTGAACGATCGCCTCAGGCCATCTCGACGCGTCGGGCCTGACGAATGTCCTTCAGGAAGTGTTCGGCCGGCTGCGGATGCCCCAGCAGATACCCCTGCAGCGAATCGCAGCCCAACTGGGTGAGGAAGTCCTGTTGCACATCGGTCTCCACGCCTTCGGCAACGATCCGCAAGCCCAAGGCCTGGCCGAGGGCGACGATGGCCGAGACGATAGCCGCGTCGTCACTGTCGTGCTCAAGATCTCGCACGAAACCGCGGTCGATCTTCAGCTCGTTGGCCGGCAGGCGCTTGAGGTACATCAGGCTCGAATAACCGGTGCCGAAATCGTCGATGGACAGGTCCACACCCATGTCCGACAGCTGTTGCAGCACCGTCATGCTCGCGTCCGCGTCGCTCATGGCAGTGGTCTCGGTGATTTCCAGGGTCAGGCTGTTCGCCGGCAAGTGGTGCGTCTCCAATGCCTTGGCCACGCTCTGCACCAGGCCCGTATGGCAGAACTGCAACGCTGACAGGTTCACCGCGATACGCCAATCGGTGTAGCCCAACACGTACCATTCGCGCATCTGCCGGCAGGCTTCGTTCAGCACCCATTCGCCGATCGGGATGATCAACCCGGTCTTTTCCGCCAGGTCGATGAAAGTGTCGGGCATCAGCAGGCCCTGGGTCGGATGGTTCCAGCGCAGCAGTGCTTCGGCGCCCACCGGGCGGCCTTTCGCTGCGTCGAACTTGGGCTGGTAATAAAGGCTGAACTGGCGCTGTTCGACCGCGATGCGCAAATCCTGCAGCAGTTGCAGTTGCCGGCGGGCGTTGCTGTTCATCGAGGCGTCGAAAAAGCTGTAGCCATTCTTGCCGGCACCCTTGGCGTGGTACATCGCCGCATCGGCATTCATCAGCAATTCATCGGCGCTCTGGCCATTGCCAGGGTACAGCGCGATGCCGACGCTGGCGGAAATCTGCAGGTCATGGTCGGCGACCCGGAACGTGCGACCGATCAGCCCGACCTGACGCGCGGCCAGGCGCAAGGCGTCGTCCGGCTCGGCCAGTTGCACCAGCAGGACAAACTCGTCACCACCGATCCGCGCCAGGGTGTCCTGGCTGCGCAGGTCTTCACGCAGGCGCAGCGCGACGTCCCGCAGCAACAAGTCACCCATGTGATGGCCAAAGGCATCGTTGACCGGTTTGAAGCCGTCCAGATCGATGAACATCAGGGCGAAACAACCGCCCTGCTCTTGCACCCGGTGCATCGCCTGGCCGATGCGATCCGCCAGCAAGACCCGGTTGGGCAGGCCGGTCAGGGGGTCGTGCAGGGCCAGTTGGGTCAGTTCGCGATTGGCCTGGGTCAAGGACCTGGCCAGTTCCGCGGTACGGGCTTCCAGGCGTGCATCGAGGATCGAAGTCAGCAAGGCAATCGCCAGCACCGCCAAGGTGGTGATCAGCACCAGGTTATCCAGGCCCTTACCGCTCAAACCGTCCAGGGAACCGCAGAAACTGCCTTCGCTGAACTGCGCCGCGGCCATGCCGGTGTAATGCATGCCGACGATGGCAGCGCCCATCACCACGGCGGCACCGGCGCGAGCGAGACGTACATGAGGCGTGTTCTGGCGCAGGTGAAAGGCGATCCATAACGCCGCCGCGCATGCCACCACGGCTATTACCAATGAGGCGCCGAACAGCGTCGGGTCATAATCGATACCCGGCTGCATCCGCAAGGCCGCCATACCGGTGTAGTGCATGGCGCTGATCCCAGTGCCCATCACCAGCGCGCCGAACACCAGCTGCCAGGCCCGCAGTTGTGGCTGGCTGACCAGCCAGAGGGCAAAGCCGCTGGAAAGGATGGCGATCAGCAGCGACAACGCAGTAATCGCCACATCGTAGCCAAGCTCCACCGGCAAGCTGAACGCGAGCATGCCGATGAAATGCATGGACCAGATGCCCACCCCCATCGCCAAGGCACCACCCGCCATCCAGAAATGCACGGCCCGACCCTGGGCAGTGGTTATGCGTCCGGTCAGGTCCAGCGCGGTATAGGACGCCAGGATCG
Organism: Pseudomonas sp. R1-15; assembly: GCF_051132085.1. Classification (NCBI taxonomy): domain Bacteria; kingdom Pseudomonadati; phylum Pseudomonadota; class Gammaproteobacteria; order Pseudomonadales; family Pseudomonadaceae; genus Pseudomonas; species Pseudomonas sp. R1-15. The sequence continues at coordinate 3,704,435 of NZ_CP071660.1, forward strand.
CGACAAACAGGGAAATCGAAACAAGGGCGGGGGAATAGCTGCCGATGAGCATGGATTTTTCTCGTGGCCAAAAGGCCGAACTGCTTCCATGCCTGGTTGAAAAGTCGGCGATTGTACACAATTGGTACGGCGGTGCACGAACCAAGCATCAAAAAGCCATCATCGGCGGAATATTTGCGACGAAAGACACCTCGTCATCACGATCAAGCTCGTCCATACACAAATTCATGTGGGAGCGAGCCTGCTCGCGAAGGCGGCAGTCGCCGCAAATGAAGAACCCGAGCCTGACTGCTTCGGCTAAGATCTGATTCATACTCCCCGGCATTCCCCCGCCACAGTGAGCTCCCATGCCTCGCCTCACCCGCACTCACCCGCGTCTTTCCTGCGCCACGGTCATCGGCCTGGCGGCGGGCCTGCTGATCCCCGCGGATTCGATCATCGGCAAGGTCCTGATCGGCTGGAACGTCGGGGTCTGGACCTACCTGGCGCTGATGTTCTGGCTGACGGTGCGAGCCAAGGCACCTGACGTCAAGCGCATCGCCGAAATCGAAGACGAGAATGCCGGGCTGGTTCTGCTGATGGTCTGCATCGCGGCCTTGGCGAGCCTGGCAACCATCACCTTCGAACTGGCCGGCAGCCGCGACCTGCAAACCGCAGGCAAGCTGCTGCATTACGGTTTCACTGCATTGACCGTGATCGGTTCATGGCTACTGATCGGGGTAATTTTCAGCGTGCACTACGCGCGCCTGTATTACACCTGGTCCGGCAAGGAGCCCGCCCTGCGTTTTGCCGAGGGACTGACCACGCCGAACTACTGGGACTTCCTGTACTTCTCTTTCACCATCGGCGTGGCGGTGCAGACTTCGGACGTGGGTGTTGCGACGCGGCAGCTGCGCAAGATCGTGTTGGCGCAGTCGTTGATCGGGTTTGTATTCAACACGGCGATCCTGGGGTTTTCGATCAATATTGCGGCGGGGTTGTTTGGCTGAAGGGGGGCCACTTTGTGGCCCAGCGGGAGCAAGCTCCCTCGCCACAGGAGGGGATCAGCAGGTTGGGGGTAGCCAGAGCCGGAAGCGTGCCCCGCCCAGCGGCGAGGCTTCGACCGTCAGGGTGCCGCCCTGGGCTTGCAGGGCGCGGCGGCTGATCGCCAGGCCGAGGCCGAAGCCGCCCGTGGCGCGATCACGGCTGCGGTCCAGCCGGTAGAACGGCTCGAATACCCGCTCACGCTCGCTGTCGGGAATGCCGATGCCGTCATCGTCGACCCAGATTTCGCAGCCTTGCTCGCTGACCAGCACCCCCACCTGGATGCGTTTTTCGCAATAGCGCATCGCATTGCGCAGCAGGTTCTGCAAGGCCCGGGCGGTGAGGCGCGGGTCGAGCTCGAAACGCTCCAGCGCCCCGTGCAGCAAAACGTCGATCACCACCTCCGGCGCCGCCAGGTCCTCATCGAGGCTGCCGAGGATGCTGTCGATGAACTCGTCCAGCGGCACTTCGACCCGCTCCGGCAGGCGCTCGGGGTTCTGCAGGCGGCTATAGGACAACAGCTCCAGCACCAACTCATCCAACTCACGAATGTGCGCCACCAGCCCTTGCAGACGCTCGCGGCTGGGCGCCGGCAAATCCTCGGACAAGGCCAGTGCCAGGCCGAAATCGAGCCGGGTCAAAGGCGTGCGCAGCTCATGGGATACGGCATTGAGCAGGTCGCGCTGCTGATTGAGCAGGTTCTCGATATCGCCCGCCATGGTGTCGAACACATGGGCCAGGCTGCCGATGTTGGAGCGCGGCGCGATATGCGTGCGCTCACCCAGGTGGCCCTTGCCGAAACGCTCGGCGGTGCGCTTGAGCCGCTCCAGGTCGCGCCAGTGCGGCCGCAGCCAGAGCAGCAGGCAGCCAAGCATCGTCGCGCCGATCAGCACGTTGATGCTCCAGTACAGCCAGCTGACATCCGCCGGATCCGGGGGAACGATCATCTTGACCGCGGTGCGCCCATCCAGCGGCGCGGCCGCCAGGGTTCGCCAACCCCAGTCGCCGATGCGCACCACATTCTCACCGCGCTGCAGACGCGCCTGCTCGGCGGCGGTGAAATCCGCATCATCGGTGGCGGCGAGCTCGATGTGCAGCGGCTCGAACTCCTTGTCCATCTGCGCTGCCAGCGCCGGCCATTGCGCGCTGGGCACGGCGCGAAACTGCTTGGCCATCAAGGTTTGCAGGCCACGGGAATAGTCGAGGTTGTAAGTCTGGAAGCGCTCATGGAACAGGCGGATCACCAGTTCCGGCATCAGGTAGATCGCCGCGCTGTAGGAGACGATGGTCACAAGATAGAGGCGAATCAGCAGTTTCCACATCGATCAGCATTCCCACTCGGAACGGCTGAACAGGTAACCCTTGCCCCACACGGTCTTGATTTTGCGCGCCTCGCCGGCGTTGTCGTCGAATTTGCGCCGCAATTTGGAAATGGCCACGTCCACCGAGCGATCGGTGCCGTTGAATTCGATGCCGCGCAAGCGCTGCAAAATCTGGTCGCGGCTGAGCACCTCGCCGGAATGCCGGGCCAGCACCACCAGCAGGTTGTACTCGCCGCTGGACAGCTCCACCGGCTGCCCGCGCCAGGTGACGGTGCGCTCGGACAGATCGATGCACAGGTTGCCCATGACAATACGGTCGTTGACCGTTTGCGGTTCAGCGAGGCTACTGCGCCGCAGCAGGGTGCGTACCCGCGCCAGCAATACCCGCGGCTCGCAGGGCTTGGTGACGTAGTCATCGGCGCCCATTTCCAGGCCCAGCACCTGGTCGTGGCTGTCATCCCGAGCGGTGAGCATCAGGATTGGCAGGGTCGCCGAATCGGCGCGCAGCAGACGGCAGACCTGCAAGCCATCCAGGCCCGGCAGCATCAGGTCGAGGATCACCAGGTCCGGCGGATTGGCCCGTGCCCGCTCACGGACGTGATCGCCACGGTTGAGGACGCTGACCTGATAGCCGTTGCGCTCCAGGTAGCTGGAGATCAGTTCGCAAAGGGCGGCGTCGTCTTCGACGAGGAGGATGTTGGGCATGGGCTGGTCCAGAAAATACGGTGGCGCCTGGGCGGGACTCATCGCGAGCAGGCTCGCTCCCACAGGGGTTTCGGTACGCAGCAAAAACCGTGTGGGAGCGAGCTTGCTCGCGATGGCGGTCCCACAGGCGCAAGAAATCTCAAGCCACCTAGGATATACGCCGGCGCCCGTGGTCGAGCAAAACCCTTACACAATTTCACATAGCGTCTACAAAACTTCACCAATCGACCTGCAGCAAGGCCGCCGCACACTCGACGATCCGGAGGCACGCATCCGCCAATTGCACTTGGTCGACCACCAGGCCGATCCGGATATGCCCTGCCGCGCTCGGCCCGAACGCCTCGCCCGCCAGCACCGACACGCCATAGCCGTCCAGCAGGCGCTCGGCAAATGCCTGGGCGGCGAGACCCGTCTGGCGCACGTCGACCATCACGAACATCCCGCCATCAGGCCGTACCGGCCTGAGGCCCGCACGCCCCTCCAGCGCCGCGCACACCAGGTCACGGCGCTGGCGATATTCCTCGCGCATCCGCGCCACTTCAGGTAGATCCCGCTCAAGGGCAACCTGGGCGGCGCGCTGGACGAAGTCCGGCAGGCCGAACAGCATGCACAGCGACAGGTTCGCCAGATGCCCGGCAAGGGACGCGGGGCCGATGGCCCAGCCGATGCGCCAGCCTGTCATGGCGTGGGATTTGGACAGGCTGTTGAGGGTGGCGGTGCGCTCGGCCATGCCCGGCAGGCTGGCCGGGCTGATATGTTCGCCGTCGTAGAGCAAGTCGCTGTAGACCTCATCGCTGATAAGCCACAGGTCATGCTCGATGCACAGTTGCGCCAACGCTTGCCAGGTGGCCAGCGGCAGGCTGGCGCCGGAGGGATTGTTGGGGCTGTTGAGCAGCATCACGCGGGTACGCGGCGTGATCAGCTGGGCCACGTCGGCCGGCTCTACCCGAAAAGCGTTTTCCGGACGCACCGTCACCGGGACCACTTTCGCCCCGCAGGCGCCAAAGACCGCTTCGTAGGTGACGTACATCGGTTCGGCGACGATCACCTCGTCGCCGGGGTCGAGCAGGCATTGCGCGACCGCGAAGACCGCACACTGGGCGCCGGGCAGCACCGTAACGTGCCCGGCGCCCACCGGCTGGCCGCAACGTTGCTGGTGGCGCCGGGCGATGCTGGCGCGCAACGCATGCAGTCCACGGGTATCCGAATAATGCGTGTCGCCCGCCCGCAGGCTCGCGACGGCGGCCTCGACAATGGCCGGAGGCGTGTCGAAATCCGGATCGCCCACCGACAGCAACAGCACCTCCCTGCCCTGTTCGCGCATGGCCAGCGCCCGGTCATGGATCTGCCAGGCGGCGGCGCCGTCGCCGGTGATGCGTTGGGTCAAGGCTGAAAAGCGCATGCATTGCTCCTGTTCGCGCGGTATCCAGCTTCAACCCTATCTCAAATAACGAAGCGCGCCACCGTCGCATTCAAACCCACCGCCAGGCGCGACAGTTCGTGAGTGGCGTCGCTGGTCTGTTGCGCGCCGCTGGCCGATTGGGTCGCCAGGTCACGAATGTTCATCAGGTTGCGGTCCACTTCGCGGGAGACTTGGGCCTGTTCTTCGGATGCGCTGGCAATCACCAGGTTGCGCTCGTTGATCTGGTGGATCGACTGGGTGATCTGTTCCAGCGCCACACCGGCGCCACGGGCCAGTTCCAGGGTGCTTTGGGTGCGCTGGTTGCTTTGCTGCATCGACTGCACGGCCTCGCCGGTGCCGTTCTGGATGCCGGCCACCATTTTTTCGATTTCCTGGGTCGATTGCGCGGTGCGATGGGCCAAGGCACGGACTTCGTCGGCCACCACCGCGAAACCACGTCCGGCCTCCCCGGCCCGGGCCGCTTCGATGGCCGCGTTGAGGGCCAGCAGGTTGGTCTGTTCGGCGATGGCGCGGATCACGTCCAGCACCTTGCCGATGTCGCGCCCCTGGACCGCCAGGCCCTCGACCATCGCGGCGGTGGCTTGTACGTCATGGGTCATGGTCTGGATCGCATCGACGGTCTCCACCACTCGCGTGCGCCCTTCCCGGGCCGCCTGGGTTGACTGGTTCGAGGCTTCGGAAGTGGACACCGCGTTGCGGGCAACCTCCTCGACCGCGGCGGTCATCTCATTGACGGCGGTGGCCGCCTGCTCGATTTCGCTGTGCTGCCTTTGCAAGCCGCGGGAAGACTCCTGGGTGACGGCACTCAACTCTTAAGCGGCGGCGCCCAGTTGGGTGGCGGAACCGGCAATCTGCTCGATGGTCTGGCGCAGGCTGCCCTGCATGGCGCCCAAGGCCTGGAGCAATCGCGCAGGTTCGTCCTTGCCGTCGTCGATGATGACGGTGACCAGATTGCCGCTGGCAATGGACCGGGCTGCTTCGAGCGCTCGGTTCAGCGGCGTGACGATGCTGCGGGTCAGGAGCAAGGCCAGCAACACGGTCGCCAGCGCGGCGATGACCGAGACGACGATGATGCCGGTGATGGCGCTGGTGTAATAGTCGCCAGCCTTGGCCGATGCTTCGCCGGCGCTGGTCACGTTGAACTCGATGAGTTTGTTGAGCTGTTCGCCCATCAGATCGGTGCCTTCCTTGATCCGCGTATTGATATGGGCGCGCAGCTGATCAAGCTTGTCCTGACGCGACAGCTGGAGCATTTCCTGCTGGGCCTCGAGATACTTTGCAAGCGTCGCGGAAAAAGTCTTGTACAGCTCGGCCTCTTGCGGGGTGGCCGGCAGCGCCGCATAGCTGTTATTGGCCTTGTGCAGTTTTTCCACCAGCACACCGATGCGCCCGTCGGCCTCGTTCAGGCTGGCCGGGTCACGGTTCACCAGTATGCGAAACGAGAGGATCCGCATACGCAAGACGCTTTCCATCACACTGGCCAGATGGCTGACGCTGGGCACCTGGGTCTGTTCCATGTCCACCGAAGCCTGGCGAATGACGGACATGCGATTGGCGGCGAACACGCCGAGGACGACGACAAGCAGTGCGATGACAGTGAAGCCGAGAAAGGCTCGGGGGGCGATATTCAAACTGCGTAGGGACATGGGGAAGCCTCGGGTGATGGTCGAGCCTCCATGCCGCCAGCGTATCGTTTGGGATAATTGTGTGTACGCCTACCTCGTTATCGGCCTGACTTGCGGCTTTTGCAGGGCGAGATGAAAAATAATCCACCGCATCGGTGGCGCGAAGCCGCGATTGACGCCCCGGCCTCGCCCATGGTCTCCTGTCGGCCTAGTTACGGGTGCCCTTCACAGGGTGAAACGGGAAACCGGTGAATCGTGTGCTTTACTCCAAGGCCACGTCAGTCCGGTGCTGCCCCCGCAACGGTAAGCGAGCGAAGCGTCGAATCCACTGTGCCTTGGCATGGGAAGGTGACGCTTGCAGGCAAGGCTTTGGCCCAGCCCCTCGCGAGCCCGGAGACCGGCCCATGACTCAAGCTCAACAAACCCGCGGTGGGCGGGCGCTGTTCGAATTCTGGCGAGCCCTCGCCCGGGTTTTCATTGCGCTCGCTTCCCCGCCGACAAACCCGAGGGAAGCGCCATGTCGACCATCAGCAGCACCGCCCGCACCACCAGCAGCACTGTCACCCTGAGCCAGCGCCTGAGCGCGGCGGTCCTCGCCTCGATCCTCGGTGCGGGCCTGGTCTACTTCGCCGGTTTCTCCCACATCGAAGCGGTGCACAACGCGGCCCACGACACCCGGCACAGCGCCGCGTTCCCGTGCCACTGAGACCTGACGACATGATCAAGCGTATCGCTCGGACTGCCGGTTTCAGCGGGCTGCTGGCCGCCCTGCTGTTGACTCTTCTACAAAGCCTGTGGGTCTCGCCGCTGATTCAGCAAGCCGAAACCTACGAAAAGGCCCCGGCCAGCGAAGTCCATGAGCATGCTTCGGGCGCTGCCCACAGCCACGACGCCGAAGCCTGGGAACCGCAAGACGGCTGGCAACGCCTGCTCGCCACCACCGGCGGCAACCTGGTGGTCGCGGTGGGTTTCGCCCTGATGCTGGCGGGCCTGTACACCTTGCGCGAGCCGACGCGTACGTCCCAGGGCTTGCTTTGGGGCCTGGCCGGTTACGCCACCTTCGTCCTCGCGCCAACGCTTGGCCTGCCACCGGAACTGCCTGGTACGGCGGCGGCTGAGCTGGCCCAGCGGCAGATGTGGTGGATCGGCACGGCGGCGTCCACGGCGGTAGGCATCGCCCTGATTGCCTTCGGCCGGCAGTGGCTGCTGAAGCTGCTGGGTGTTGCGACGTTGCTGGTGCCTCACGTCATCGGCGCGCCGCAGCCTGAAGTCCATTCGATGCTGGCCCCCGAGGCGCTGGAAAGCCAGTTCAAGATCGCTGCGCAACTGACCAATGTCGCGTTCTGGCTCGCCCTGGGCCTGATCAGCGCCTGGCTGTTTCGCCGTGGCGCCCAGGCTCGCCACGACGCATGAATAGCGGGCCGATCCTGGTGGTCGGCCTGGGCTGCCAACGCGGTTGCCCGGCCAGTGCATTGCGGGCATTGCTTGAGCAGACGCTGCTGGCCCATGGCATTGCGCTCGATAATGTACAGGCCTTGGCCAGTATCGATCTCAAGCACGACGAACCGGGCCTGCTGGAGCTGGCCGAGCAATTGGCGCTGCCACTGACCTGCTTCACTGCCGAGCAGTTGGCGGGTTATCAAACCCAGCTCAGCCAGCGTTCCCGGGTCGCCTTCGAGAGTACGGGCTGCCACGGCGTCGCCGAAAGCGCCGCCCTTGCCCTGGCCGATCAACTGGGCGATTCGCCCGCGAGACTGCTGATTACCCGTCAGAAAAGTGCGCAAGCCACTCTGGCATTGGCGGCAGCTTCGTAACCCTCGATAATCGCCGCCGGAATCATGAGCGCTGCTCATGCAAGGCCCTTTTCTACAGGAACCGGTCATGACCGTTTACTTCATCGGTGCCGGCCCCGGCGACCCGGAACTGATCACCGTGAAAGGCCAGCGCCTGATCCACCGTTGCCCGGTGATCATCTACGCCGGCTCCCTGGTGCCGGCGGCCGTGCTCGAAGGCCACAGCGCCGAACAGGTGGTCAACAGCGCAGAGCTGCACCTGGAACAGATCGTCGAACTGATCAGGATCGCGCATCTGAACGGCCAGGACGTGGCCCGGGTGCACTCCGGCGATCCAAGTCTGTATGGCGCGATCGGCGAGCAGATCCGCTGCCTGCGGGAACTGGACATCCCTTTCGAAATCGTTCCGGGCGTCACCGCCACCTCAGCCTGCGCGGCCCTGCTCGGCGCCGAGCTGACGCTACCGGACGTGTCCCAGAGCGTGATCCTGACCCGCTACGCGGACAAGACCGCGATGCCCGCCGGGGAAGAACTCGCCAGCCTGGCGCAGCATGGCGCAACCATGGCAATTCACCTGGGCGTCAATCACCTGGAAAAAATAGTCGCGGAACTGCTGCCCCACTACGGCGCGGATTGTCCGATCGCGGTGATTCACCGGGCCACGTGGCCGGATCAGGATTGGGTGGTGGGTACGCTGGAGGATATCGCCGGGAAGGTCCAAGCCAAGGGCTTTCGACGTACGGCGCTGATACTGGTGGGGCGTGTGTTGGGCAATGATGTGTTCAGCGAATCATCGCTGTATCGCGCCGGGCATGCGCATCTGTACAGGCCCTGACTCGTCGATATGGCTCAATCGGAATCCCTTGTGGGAGCGAGCCTGCTCGCGAGAGCGGTGGATCAGCCGGCAACGATGTCGAATGTGCCGGCCCCTTCGCGAGCAGGCTCGCTCCCACATGATGCCCGCCGGAATCGTGACCCTGACCCGGATCCTGTGGGAGCGAGCTTGCTCGCGATGACCATGGCACGTTCAACATCAACGCAAGCTGACCCGCCGCTATCGCGAGCAAGCTCGCTTCCACAGGGATCGGGGGCGCCTCCAAGATGGCATGCTGACCCTAGAAGCTTTTGTGGCGAGGGAGCTTGCTCCCGCTGGACCGCGAAGCGGTCCCTTGGCGACTCACGCGTCAATCACGGAAGACGCGCGGGTTGCCTTGCGATTGCTACGCAATCGAGCGGGAGCAAGCTCCCTCGCCACAGTGTTCTGCGCGCAGCTAGCACCTATCAGTAGTAGGCGTTTTCTTTCTGCGTGTGGTCGGTCACGTCGCGTACGCCCTTGAGTTCCGGGATGCGCTCGAGCAAGGTGCGCTCGATGCCTTCCTTCAAGGTCACGTCAGCCTGGCCGCAGCCCTGGCAACCGCCGCCGAACTGGAGCACGGCGATGCCGTCTTCCACCACGTCGATCAGCGACACCTGGCCGCCGTGGCTGGCCAGCCCCGGGTTGATCTCGGTTTGCAGGTAATAGTTGATGCGCTCGTTGACCGGACTGTCGGCGTTGACCATCGGTACCTTGGCGTTCGGCGCCTTGATGGTCAGCTGGCCGCCCATGCGGTCGGTGGCGTAGTCGACCACCGCATCGTCCAGGAAAGCTTCGCTGAACGAGTCGATGTACGCGGTGAAGCTCTTGAGCCCCAGCGCGGTGTCTTCGGGTTTTTCTTCTCCCGGCTTGCAGTAGGCAATGCACGTCTCTGCGTACTGGGTGCCGGGCTGGGTGATGAAGATGCGGATCCCGATACCCGGGGTGTTCTGCTTGGACAGCAGGTCGGCCAGGTAATCGTGGGCGGCATCGGTAATGGTAATGGCGGTCATGGAAACTCCTCGCAGGCTTGGCGGCAGTTTACGCCAATCATCGCGCCGGACAAAGTCCCAGTATTTTTGTCAGGAAAGCAGCCGACCGCGCAAGGACGCGAAGCAGCAACTGCCGGGCGAGGTCGCGCTTGATCCGCGCCATCTTCGCTACGCTCAAACCGTAGGTGACGTGGGTCTTGTGCACGATTTCCCCTGCACCGGCCAGAGCCGGTAATAGATCGCGCCGGTACCGCTTGCGAACATGAGCTAAATTCATGCAAAAGCCCTCCATGATCAAATCCTGCACAGGTTTGCTATCATTCCGGCCTTCGTAATGGTCTTTTTTCCAGGTAGTCCTATGTCTGATCGCAGCGCTCGCCTTTATCTTCTCCAGCAAGCCCTCAAGGAACGCATCCTGATCCTCGACGGCGGCATGGGTACGATGATCCAGAGCTACAAGCTGGAAGAGCAGGACTACCGTGGCAAACGCTTCGCCGACTGGCCGAGCGACGTCAAGGGCAACAACGACTTGCTCGTGCTGACCCGCCCCGACGTGATTGGCGCTATCGAAAAGGCCTACCTGGATGCCGGCGCCGACATCCTCGAAACCAACACCTTCAACGCCACCCAGGTGTCCCAGGCCGACTACGGCATGCAGGGCCTGGCCTACGAGCTGAACCTGGAAGGCGCGCGCCTGGCCCGCAAGGTGGCCGACGCCAAGACCCCCGAAACCCCGGACAAGCCGCGCTTCGTCGCCGGCGTGCTCGGCCCGACCAGCCGCACCTGCTCGCTGTCGCCGGATGTGAACAACCCCGGCTACCGCAACGTGACCTTCGACGAGCTGGTGGAGAACTACACCGAAGCCACCAAGGGCCTGATCGAAGGCGGCGCCGACCTGATCCTGATCGAGACCATTTTCGACACGCTCAATGCCAAGGCCGCGATCTTCGCCGTGCAAGGCGTCTATGAAGAGCTGGGCATCGAGTTGCCGATCATGATTTCCGGCACCATCACCGACGCCTCCGGCCGCACCCTCTCCGGCCAGACCACCGAAGCCTTCTGGAACTCGGTGGCCCACGCCAAGCCGATCTCCGTCGGCCTGAACTGCGCCCTCGGTGCCAGCGAACTGCGCCCGTACCTGGAAGAACTGTCGAACAAGGCCAGCACCCATGTGTCGGCGCACCCCAACGCCGGCCTGCCCAACGAATTCGGCGAATACGACGAGCTGCCGGTGGACACCGCCAAGGTCATTGAAGAATTCGCCCAGAGCGGCTTCCTCAATATCGTCGGCGGTTGCTGCGGCACCACCCCGGCGCACATCGAAGCTATCGCCAAGGCTGTCACTGGCTATGCTCCACGGCAGATTCCCGAGATTCCCCGGGCGTGCCGCCTGTCGGGCCTGGAACCGTTCACCATCGATCGCAGCTCGTTGTTCGTCAACGTCGGCGAGCGAACCAACATCACCGGCTCCGCCAAATTCGCCCGGCTGATCCGCGAAGACAACTACACCGAAGCCCTGGAAGTGGCGCTGCAACAGGTCGAGGCCGGCGCCCAGGTGATCGACATCAACATGGACGAGGGCATGCTCGATTCGAAGAAGGCCATGGTGACCTTCCTCAATCTGATCGCCGGCGAACCGGACATCTCCCGCGTGCCGATCATGATCGACTCTTCCAAGTGGGAAGTCATCGAAGCGGGCCTCAAGTGCATCCAGGGCAAGGGCATCGTCAACTCCATCAGCATGAAGGAAGGCGTCGAGCAGTTCATCCATCACGCCAAGCTGTGCAAGCGCTACGGCGCCGCCGTGGTGGTGATGGCCTTCGACGAAGCCGGCCAGGCCGACACCGAGGCGCGCAAGAAGGAAATCTGCAAGCGCTCCTACGATATCCTGGTCAACGAGGTTGGCTTCCCGCCGGAAGACATCATCTTCGACCCGAACATCTTCGCCGTCGCCACCGGTATCGAAGAGCACAACAACTATGCCGTGGACTTCATCAACGCCTGCGCCTACATCCGCGATGAACTGCCCTACGCGCTGACCTCCGGTGGCGTGTCCAACGTGTCGTTCTCGTTCCGTGGCAACAACCCGGTGCGCGAGGCGATCCACTCGGTGTTCCTGCTGCATGCGATCCGCGCGGGCCTGACCATGGGCATCGTCAACGCCGGCCAACTGGAGATCTACGACCAGATCCCGGTGGAACTGCGCGACGCGGTGGAAGACGTGATCCTCAACCGTACACCCGAAGGCACCGACGCCCTCCTCGCGATCGCCGACAAGTACAAGGGCGACGGCAGCGTCAAGGAAGCGGAAACCGAAGAATGGCGCGGCTGGGAAGTGAACAAGCGCCTGGAGCACGCGCTGGTCAAGGGCATCACCACCCACATCGTCGAGGACACCGAGGAATCGCGCCTGTCCTTCGCCCGCCCGATCGAAGTGATCGAAGGCCCGTTGATGGCCGGCATGAACATCGTCGGCGACCTGTTTGGCGCCGGCAAGATGTTCCTGCCCCAGGTGGTCAAGTCCGCCCGCGTGATGAAGCAGGCCGTGGCGCACCTGATTCCGTTCATCGAAGCGGAAAAAGGCGACAAGCCAGAGGCCAAGGGCAAGATCCTGATGGCCACGGTCAAGGGCGACGTCCACGACATCGGCAAGAACATCGTCGGCGTGGTGCTGGGGTGCAACGGCTACGACGTGGTCGACCTCGGCGTGATGGTGCCGGCGGAGAAAATCCTTCAGGTGGCCAAAGATGAGAAGTGCGACATCATCGGCCTGTCCGGCCTGATCACACCGTCCCTGGATGAAATGGTGCATGTGGCGCGGGAGATGCAGCGCCAGGACTTCCACCTGCCGCTGATGATCGGTGGCGCCACGACCTCCAAGGCCCATACCGCCGTGAAGATCGAACCCAAGTACAGCAATGATGCAGTGATTTACGTCACCGACGCCTCCCGCGCCGTGGGCGTGGCGACGCAGTTGCTGTCCAAGGAGCTCAAGCCGGCGTTTGTCGAGAAGACCCGCCTGGACTACATAGACGTGCGCGAGCGCACCTCCAACCGCAGCGCCCGCACCGAGCGCCTGAGCTACCCGGCGGCCGTGGCGAAGAAGCCGCAGTTCGACTGGAGCAGCTACCAGCCGGTCAAGCCGACTTTCACCGGCGCACGGGTGCTGGACGATATCGATCTGAACGTCCTGGCCGAGTACATCGATTGGACGCCGTTTTTCATTTCCTGGGACCTGGCCGGCAAATACCCGCGCATCCTCACCGACGAAGTGGTCGGCGAAGCGGCCACCGCGCTGTACGCCGATGCCCGGGCGATGCTGCGCAAGCTGATCGACGAGAAACTCATCAGCGCCCGTGCCGTGTTCGGCTTCTGGCCGGCCAACCAGGTGCATGACGACGACCTGGAAGTCTATGGCGACGACGGCAAGCCACTGGCGCGCCTGCATCACCTGCGCCAGCAGATCATCAAGACCGACGGCAAGCCGAACTTCTCCCTGGCCGACTTCGTCGCACCCAAGGACAGCGGCGTGACCGACTATGTCGGTGGCTTCATCACCACCGCCGGCATCGGTGCCGAAGAAGTCGCCAAGGCCTACCAGAACGCCGGCGACGACTACAACTCGATCATGGTCAAGGCCCTGGCCGACCGATTGGCCGAAGCTTGCGCCGAATGGCTGCACCAGCAGGTGCGCAAGGAGTATTGGGGCTATGCCAAGGATGAGCGCCTGGACAACGAGGCGCTGATCAAGGAGCAATACACCGGCATCCGCCCTGCCCCCGGTTACCCGGCCTGCCCGGATCACACCGAGAAAGCCACCCTGTTCCGCCTGCTCGACTCCGAGGCCAGCGAACTGAAAGCCGGACGCAGCGGCGTGTTCCTCACCGAACACTACGCGATGTTCCCGGCGGCGGCGGTCAGCGGCTGGTACTTCGCCCATCCCCAGGCGCAGTATTTCGCCGTGGGCAAGATCGACAAGGACCAGGTCCAGAGCTACACCGCGCGCAAGGGCCAGGACCTGAGCGTGACCGAACGCTGGCTGGCGCCGAACCTGGGCTACGACAACTGATCAGGCGCCTCTGAAAAGATCGCAGCCGAGGCTGCGCTGCGATCTTTTCCCTGGGGTTGTCTATGCTTGTCCCAAACCCATGGCAGACGAGGGATTTATGGACGATCCAGTCGACAACAAGCCGCCGACCCTGTTGCAGATGATGCACAGCGTGCTGGCCGCCGCTTTCGGCGTGCAGAGCGGCAAGAACCGCGCCCGGGATTTCACCCACGGCAAGCCGAGTCACTTCGTGATACTGGGAATCGCGTTCACAGTGATCTTCGCCTTGACCCTGTTTGGCATCGTCAAGCTGGTGGTGCATCTGGCGGGGTTGTAACGCCCTTCAACATCACACACATACCCCTGTGGGAGCGAGCCCGCTCGCGAAGACGATAGGCCAGTCGATGATCATGTCGGCTGACACATCGCTTTCGCGAGCAGGCTCGCTCCCACAATGGGTTATGCGTGGATTGGGACGTTATTGATGACTGACCCAGAACACCGCCGTGCCCACCACCAGGATAATCAGGAACAGAATGGCCCAGGCATCAACGGTACTGTCGCTTTTCCTTGCTTTGGTCGGATTACTCATTGCATCGCCTCTTGTCGGTTTTGTAGGTGATTGCATAGGGACTCGACCACAGTTAAGACGATGATTGCCCGTACGACAAATGTGGGTTAGCCAATAATCGAAGGCATTAGTCGATTTGGTTCTTTACATATACTCAAACATCACTTTTGCGCATAACTCAAAACAGGTATCTTGCACCGGCTCCTCTAGGAGTGCGCGGCCGTGCGCGCAGAATTGCCGAGGCAGAACCCGATTTCAGCGAGCCAACCTGCAGCTGTTTCTGATCGGCCCAAGCCTGAGAACGAGACTTATATGTACGTATATGACGAGTACGATCAGCGGATCATCGAGGACCGCGTCAAGCAGTTCCGTGATCAGACCCGACGCTATCTGGCAGGCGAGCTGAGCGAAGAAGAATTCCGCCCTCTGCGCTTGCAGAATGGCCTGTATATCCAGCGCTTCGCCCCGATGCTGCGCGTGGCGGTGCCTTATGGCCAACTGACCTCGCGCCAGGTGCGCAAGCTGGCCCAGATTGCCCGCGACTATGACAAGGGCTACGCCCACATCAGTACCCGGCAGAACGTCCAGTACAACTGGCCTGCCCTGGAAGACGTGCCCGAGATCCTGGCGGAACTGGCCACCGTGCAGATGCACGCGATCCAGACCAGCGGCAACTGCCTGCGCAACGTGACCACCGACCAGTTTGCCGGCGTCGCGGCCGACGAACTGATCGACCCGCGCCCATGGTGCGAGATCGTTCGCCAATGGACCACGTTCCACCCGGAATTCGCCTACCTGCCGCGCAAGTTCAAGATCGCTATCAATGGCTCGACCTCGGACCGCGCGGCCATCGAAGTCCATGACATCGGCCTCGAAGCGGTCTACAACGCCGCCGGCGAGCTGGGCTTCCGCGTGCTGGTGGGCGGCGGTCTGGGCCGTACGCCGGTGGTCGGCGCGTTCATCAACGAGTTCCTGCCATGGCAGGACCTGCTGAGCTACCTCGACGCCATCCTGCGGGTGTACAACCGCTACGGGCGTCGCGACAACAAATACAAGGCGCGGATCAAGATCCTGGTCAAGGCCCTGACGCCTGAAGTGTTCGCCGAAAAGGTCGAGGCCGAAATGGTCCACCTGCGTGGCGGCCAGACCACCCTGACCGAAGCCGAAGTCCATCGCGTGGCCAAGCATTTCGTCGACCCGGCCTACAAGGCGCTGGACAACCAGGACGCCGAACTGGCCGCCCTCGACAAGGAACACCCGGGCTTCGCGCGCTGGCGGACACGCAACACCCTCAAGCACAAGAAACCGGGCTACGTCGCGGTGACCCTGTCGCTGAAGCCGACCGGTGTCGCACCGGGCGATATCACCGACAAGCAGATGGACGCCGTGGCCGACCTGGCCGACCGCTACAGCTTTGGCCAGCTGCGCACGTCCCATGAGCAGAACATCATCCTGGCGGACGTTGAACAGAGCCAGTTGTTCACCCTGTGGGGCGAGCTGCGCGAGCAAGGCTTCGCCACGCCGAACATCGGCCTGCTGACCGACATGATCTGCTGCCCGGGCGGGGATTTCTGCTCGCTGGCGAACGCCAAATCGATCCCGATCGCCGAATCGATCCAGCGCCGCTTCGACGACCTCGACTACCTGTTCGACATCGGCGAGCTGGACCTGAACATTTCCGGCTGCATGAATGCCTGCGGTCACCACCACGTCGGTCACATCGGCATCCTCGGCGTGGACAAGAAAGGCGAGGAGTTCTACCAGGTCTCCCTCGGTGGCAGCGGCAGCCGCGACGCCAGCCTGGGCAAGATCCTCGGCCCGTCGTTTGCACAGGACGACATGCCGGATGTGATCGAGAAGCTGATCGACGTGTACATCGAACAACGTACCGAAGACGAGCGTTTCATCGACACTTATCAACGTATCGGCATCGACCTCTTCAAGGAACGCGTCTATGCAGCGAATCATTAAGAACAACGAGGTCATCGACGAAACCTGGCACTTGCTGCCCAAGGACGCGACCTTCGATGGCATTTCCAACTGCGACGACCTGATCGTGCCCCTCGCCCTTTGGCGCGACCATGCCCATGCGCTCAAAGCCCGTGATGGCGGCCTGGGCGTGTGGCTGGATGCCGACGAAGAAGCGGAAGAAATCGGCGATGACGCCAATCAGCTCCAAGTCATTGCACTGAACTTCCCGGCCTTCACCGACGGGCGCAGCTACTCCAACGCGCGCCTGTTGCGCGAACGGTATGGCTTCAAGGGCGAATTGCGCGCCATTGGCGATGTGCTGCGCGACCAGTTGTTCTACATGCGCCGCTGCGGTTTTGACGCCTTTGCCCTGCGTGCCGACAAAGACCCCTATGAAGCCCTCGAAAGCCTCAAGGACTTTTCGGTGACCTACCAGGCGGCCACTGACGAACCGTTGCCACTGTTTCGCCGCCGCTGATAGTTGAAGTATGAAAAAGCCCTGATCCGGGTGTACCGGGTCAGGGCTTTTTGTTGGTCTCGACTTCGAAACCTCTGTGGGAGCGAGCCTGCTCGCGAAAGCGGTGGATCAGTTGGCACCCATGGCGAATGCACCGCCGTCTTCGCGAGCAGGCTTGCTCCCACAGGGGACAATGTTGGTGCGACTTCAGTGGATTACCAGAACCGCTGCTGCGTCAGGCGGCTCCACCAGCTCAGCAGCACCCGGTCCACCGAACCGCTGGCCGCCATGCCGATGCGCTCCTGCAGGCTTTTGCGTTCGGCATAGTGCAGGTGATAGAGCTCGGCACCCTTGGCCCGTTCGGCCAGGTATTCATCGCTGGTCTTGAGCTCGTCCACCAGCTGTTTCTCCAGCGCGGCGACACCGAGCCAGACCTCGCCGGTTGCCACTTCATCGATAGCCAGCTGCGGGCGGTAGTTGGACACGAAGTTCTTGAACAACTCATGGGTGATGTCCAGGTCTTCCTGGAATTTTTCCCGGCCCTTCTCGGTATTCTCACCAAACACCGTCAATGTGCGTTTGTACTCGCCGGCGGTCAGCACTTCGAAATCGATGTCGTGTTTCTTCAGCAGCCGATTGACGTTGGGCAATTGGGCCACGACGCCGATGGAGCCGAGGATTGCGAACGGGGCGCTGATGATCTTCTCGCCGATGCACGCCATCATGTAGCCGCCGCTGGCTGCAACCTTGTCGATGCACACCGTCAGCGGCACGCCGGCCTGACGGATCCGCGCCAGTTGCGACGAGGCCAGGCCGTAGCTGTGGACCATGCCGCCACCGCTTTCCAGGCGCAGGACCACTTCGTCCTTCGGGGTCGCCAGGGTCAGCAGCGCGGTAATTTCGTGACGCAGGCTCTCGGTGGCGGAAGCCTTGATATCGCCATCGAAGTCCAGCACGAACACCCGGGGCTTGGCCGCCGGTTTGTCTTTCTGTTTCTTCCCGGCTTTTTCAGCCTTGCCTTCGCTCTTGCGCAGCGCCTTGAGCTGGTCCTTGTCCAGCAGCGTCTGCTCCAGACGCTCACGCAGGCCCTTGTAGAAATCATTGAGCTTGCTGACTTGCAACTGCCCGGCCGACTTGCGCCGTCCCTTGCTACGCAACGCAGCAAAACTGGCCATGACCACCAGAATGGCGATCACCAGCGTCACCGTCTTGGCCAGAAAACCGGCGTATTCGACAAAAAACTCCACAGCGACTCCTTAAATGCAATGCGCCACTGAACGCAGGCGCGTAACGGTCCCAGCATACCCATGCGCCTGCCCCGCTGCCAGCCATGAAACCTGCTGTTACCGTAACGCGGGTGAGTCCGGACGGGCCTGTAACGGTCATTTCAAACGAGCGTATGTTTTTTCGTTGACAGCCCTCCGCCATCCTCATAACCTCGCCAAACCTTCAACGTACCGGGATGACGCGGACGTGGGCAGCATTTATCTGATACGACATGGCCAGGCCTCCTTTGGTGCGGATGACTACGATGTCCTTTCGCCCAATGGCATACGCCAGGCCCAAGTGCTCGGCGGCCACCTGGCGGAGCTCGGCATCGTGTTCGATCGCTGCCTCTCGGGCGACCTGCGTCGCCAGCAGGACACCGCTATCGGCACGCTGGACGCGATGTCCGCTGTCGGGCTGCCGGTTCCCGAGGTGGAAATCGACGCGGCGTTCAACGAATTCGATGCCGACGCGGTGATCCGCGCGCTGCTCCCGGACATGCTGCCCCAGGAGCCCGAAGCGCTGCATATCCTGCGCAACGCGGCGCAGAACCGCGGAGAGTTCCAGCGCATTTTTGCGTTGATCGTCGAACGCTGGCTCAGCGGCCAGTATGACCCGCCCGGGCTGGAGAGCTGGCTGGGTTTTGTCGAGCGGGTCCAGGCCGGCCTGCACCGCATCCTCGAAAAGGCCGACAAGACCCACAAGATCGCCGTGTTCACCTCCGGCGGGACCATCACCGCCCTGCTTCACCTGATCACCCAGATGCCTGCCCGGCAAGCTTTCGAGCTGAACTGGCAGATCGTCAACACCTCGCTCAACCAACTGAAATTCAGAGGCCGCGAGGTGGCCCTGGCTTCCTTCAACAGTCATGCGCATCTGCAACTGCTGAAGACCCCGGACCTCATCACCTTCCGCTGAGGCCGGATTACTTGCAGACCCTTGCTGTACCACTCAAATAAGGATCGAAACAATGACCTCCGTAGCCGACGCCGTAAAAGCCATGCAAGCCAAGTTCAACCCAGCCGCCGCTGCCGGCCTGGACCTGGTATTTGGTTTCAATATCACTGACGAAGACAAGCAGTACGCCCTGATCGTCAAGGATGGCACTTGCGATATCCAGGAAGGCGAGAACCCCGACGCAAACTGCACACTGGTCCTGGACAGCGAAACCCTCAAAGGCATCGTCAGCGGCGAAACCGACGGCATGCAAGCGTTCATGGGCGGCAAGCTGCGCGTTGAAGGCGACATGATGCTGTCGATGAAGCTGTCCGAGCTGTTCCCTTCCTGAGATCGGGTCGCGCCCTGGCTGTAACCAGATCCCGCCCTTGTGGTGGGATTTTTGTTTTTCGCGAGCAGGCTCGCTCCCACAGGGATGTGGATGGTATCGGATAGCTGGGCCAGCTCTTACAATGCCCGCTCCACCCGCTTCGGCCCGACCATGGACATCGACCTCGCCCGTACCTTCCTGGAAATCGTCCGCCACGGCAGCCTCGCCGCTGCGGCGCAAAAACTGCACGTCACCCAGACGGCGATAACCGCCCGGGTCCAGAAGCTCGAAAGCCAGCTCGGCTGCGCGCTGTTCGTGCGTAACCGTGCCGGTGCGCGACTGACCGCCGATGGCGAAGCCTTCGTGGTCTACGCCAACCAGCTCGTACAGACGTGGGAGGCCGCCCGCCGGGACCTGCCGTTGCCCGAGGGTTATCGCAACGTCTTGCATCTCGGTGGCGAGGTCAGCTTGTGCAATCCCCTGATGCTTGCCTGGGCGGGGGAGCTGCGACAGAAAATCCCCGGCCATGCCCTGCGCATGGACATCCGCGACGGTGAAAAACTCTTGCAGCAACTGGAGCTGGGTCTGCTGGATGCGGCGGTGGTCTATCAGCCCGAGTACTGGCCGCGATTGCAGGTGGAGCAGTTGCTGGAGGAAAAACTCATCCTGGTGCGCCTGGCCGCTCGCCCCGAGCCCTACGTGTACATCGACTGGAGCGCGGACTTCCGGCGCCAGCACGACACGGCGCTTCCGGACAAGGCCAAGGCCGCCGTGACCTTCAATCTTGGTCCACTGGCGCTGCAATATATTCTGGAAAACGGCGGTAGCGGCTACTTCCGCACCCGGGTCGTGCAGAGCTACCTGGACAGCGGCATTCTGGAGCGGGTGCCCAAGGCGCCGGAGTTCAACTACCCGACCTACCTGGTGTATTCCAGGGACCGCGATTCGGCGGCATTGCAGCAGGCGTTCGAGGTGCTGCGGGGGATCGTCAAGGCTGGCAGTGACTGGTCCCAGCGTTGGGATCCGCTGGGCTGAGAGATCAGGATGGGGCCGCTTCGCGGCCCAGCGGGAGCAAGCTCCCTCGCCACACAAGCGCTTACTGTCAGAAGGCCCTTTGCAGAACAAAGGGCCCGTACAACCTGGTTGGACTACGCCCGCATCAATTCGGCGATCTTGTCCTTGGTCTGCAAGCGTTCTTTCTTGAGTGTCTCCAAAGCAGGATCGGACAGCGTGACGGGCGGCTTCTCGGCATTCACGACCTCGGCGTCGATTCGCGCATACTTCTTGAGCAATTCGTCGAGCGTCGGATCCTCGCTACGCTTCTGCTGGATGTGGTCTTTTGTGCAATCAAGATCCTGGCAAAGATCATGGGACACCGGCATGGAGCACCTCCTTTAGTTGGTTCGGTGGCGAGTGCTTTTCATGGCACTGCCTGTCACCAGCATGGCCTTGCCGGTCGGCTTCTGTCGACCGCCAATCCGACCAGCGGCGACCGTTCGTCGTGCCGCGCCGCGCTCCGATCAAACCTTCGGCCCCTTCCCGCTCTCCATTGAACAGTGACCACAAGAACACTCGTACAACCTGTGTGGAGACTTACCTATGGACAGATTTACCCTGCGTCAACTCGGCCTGGCAGTTGCCTTGAGTACCAGCATGGGCATGGCATGGGCCGCGACGTCCAACGACTTTGTCGATAACGCGGCGGCCAATGGCATAGCGGAAATCGAAACCAGCAAACTGGCGCTGCAAAAAAGCCAATCGGCGGACATCAAGGAGTTCGCCAACAAGATGATCACCGACCACACCAAAGCCAACGAAGAGCTGAAGGCGCTGGCGCAAAAACACGACATCGAAGTACCGGATGACACCACGCTGATGAAAAAGGCCAAGGCCAAGATTCTCGATGTGCGTGACGAGTCCTTCGATCCAGCCTTCGCCAACAACCAGGTGATGGCCCATGAAGAAACCATCGCCCTGTTCAAGAAGGAAGCCGAGACCGTCACCGACGACAAGAAGCCCGGCAATACCGAACTCAAGGCGTTTGCCCAGAAAATGCTGCCCGACCTGCAGCATCACCTGGAAATGGCCAAGAAGCTCCAGGCCGCGCATCCTAGTAAATAACTTAAAGCAATGTATGAAAAAGCCCGACTCTCGAGTCGGGCTTTTTGTTGGCTAGCTGTCGGCGGTATCGATGTCGGCGTCGGTCTTGTCGCCGGGGCCAGGTCGATCCGGCTCTGGCTTGAAGCCAGGGCTGTAGGTGTTGTCGTTGTCCTGGTGATGTTGTTTCTGATCGACCTCGCTGGCAGCGCTGTGAGCCTGGTGCGTTCCAGCCGGACCGGCGGGCGGGTTGCCCGGCGCTTGGGGATCGACGGCCGGATCGTTACGCGAAGACTGGGTCTGCGTCTGGCCTTGTTGCTGGGTATTTGCAGGATCGCTCATTGGACACCTCGTTCATGACAGGGCCGGTTCAATCGACGGCCTTGGTTATTCGAAGGTGGCAAGGCGGCTGGGTTCCATTCTTTTGCAGCATGCTCAGCCGCCCAGTACCGACCTGACCATCCGGGTCAGCGCATCCGGGCTATAGGGTTTGCTCAGCAGATGGGTGTCAGGACTCAACTGATGATTGCGCGAGATGATGTCGCGGGTGTGCCCTGACGTGAACAACACCGGCACCGGCGGGGACTGGACCTTGGCCCAGGCGGCCAGGTCGGAGCTCTTGATCAGCCCGGGCATGACCACGTCGGTGAAGATCAGGTCGACCGAGATGCCCTCCAGTAACAGTTTCATGGCCTCGTCGCCATTCGCTGCGGTCAGGGTCCGATAACCCGACAGCTCGAGCAATTCCACCGAGGCACTGCGCACGTCATCGTTGTCCTCGACCACCAGGACGGTTTCCTGCAAGCCCGACTGATGCGTGCGGTGGTGCGTCTGCTCCTCCGACTCGGGCCTATGGCTGCGCGGGAAGTACATGTGCACCTGGGTGCCTTCTCCCGGATGGCTGGAAATCTCGATATGGCCGCCGCTCTGCTTGACGAACCCGAACACCATGCTCAACCCGAGTCCGGTACCGTGGCCGTCGGTCTTGGTGGTGAAGAACGGCTCGAAAACCTGCTTGAGGACTTCAGGCGCCATGCCCGCGCCACAATCGGTCACCGATAGCCGTACGTAATCGCCAGCCGCAACACCTTTACCGGCGCATGATGACTCATCCAGTGCGATATTCTCGCCAATCAGGCAGATAGTCCCTTCGCCGCCCATGGCATCGCGGGCGTTGATCGCCAGGTTCAACAGGGCATTTTCCAATTGGTTGCGGTCGACATGGATGCACCAAGGCTCATCCGGCAACGCCACCTCGATCCGGATGGTTTCCCCCAGTGCCCGTTGCAATAATTCGCCCAGGCCATCGTAGATGCGCCGTGGGTTGTAGACGGCCGGGGACAAGGGCTGGCGCCGGGCAAAAGCCAATAGTTGCGATGACAGCTTGGCGCCTCGCTCCACGGCTTCGATGGACGCCCCGACCCGCCGTTGCACGTTGGGATTGTCGGGTTCGTGGCGAGCCAGCAAATGCAGGTTTCCACCGATCACCTGGAGCAGATTGTTGAAGTCGTGGGCCACGCCCCCCGTAAGCCCGCCGATGGCCTCAAGCTTTTGCGATTGGCGCAACTGTTCTTCAGCCGCCAGCCGCGCCTGTACTTCATCGGCGACCCGTTGTTCCAGATCGCGGGTGAACTTCAGCAACGACGCTTCGGCAGTCTTGCGCTCATTGATGTCGATCAGCACACCGGGAAAACGCAGGGGCTTGCCCAACGCATCGAACTCGCAGCGGCCGCTGGCCAGCACCCAGAGGTATTCGCCCTCACCACGGCGCACACGGTATTCAGCGCTGTAGGGCGCGCCCGTGCGCACCGTCAGGTCGACGCGTTGCTCCACGTCGGCAAGATCATCCGGATGGATGCGCTGGCGAGCGATCTCGATGGGCAGTGCATCCAGCGAACATTCGGGCGGATAGCCGAACGTACGGGCGAAACGCTCGTCGCCGGACAGTGTGTCGGCCGGGATATCCCAGACAAACGAGCCCAGCAACGGCCCGGCCGAAAGGGCCAACTGAATACGCTCGTTGACCGCACGGTAGCTGCGTTCCGCCTCTTGTCGGGCCCGCTCGCTGAGCACCAGTTCGGTGGTTTCCACGACGATCGCCAGGACGCCAGCCGGCGAATGATCATCGTCGGGCACCGGGCTGTAGTAGAGGTCCATCCAGACGTCTTCGGGCTTGCCGTCGCGCAGCAATACCAGTTCCTTGCTGCGGTAGGACAAGGTGCCGCCAGCCAGGCACACGTCGAGTACATGGCGATTGAAATCAGCGACTTCCGGCCAACCCAGCTCCACCGCGCGCCCCAACAGGTACGGGTGACGGCCGCCGGCAAACTCGGCATAGGCATCGTTATAAATCATGAAGCCCTGGCGGCCCCACAACATGACCATCGGCAAGGGCGAAGCCAGCATCAACTGGACAGCGCTGCGCAGGCTGGCGGACCAGTGCTCGATCGCGCCCAGATCGGTGCGACTCCAATCGTAGGCCCGGATACGTCGGGCCATCTCACCGTCCCAACCGGGACACCCGTTACTCTGGGATAAGAACTTCATGGAACGACTCTCACCTCAAACTACCAGCAGGGAAGCGGCATACCACAAGTCCCTTGTGCTAGTGCTTCGAGCGCGGGGTTGGCAATTGGTTCATGCAGAAGCCTCTGCGCCGGTCCTGTCTGGTCCGGGGGACAGGGTGAACACTAAGGGTATGGGTGTTCAGCGGAAATCGCGGCTGCGCACATTGATGCCCGCCAGCAATCCAGTCAGGTCGCTCAGACGCCCGGCGATCAGGTGCCGAACCTCGCCGACACTCTCCCAGCGCCCGTCCACTCGAAGCAATTGCGAACCCACCAGGACCTTGCGTTGACGCTCGGCCAGGTCGCGCCAGACCACCACGTTGAGATTGCCGAATTCATCTTCCAGGGTGACGAAGGTCACGCCACTGGCCGTGCCCGGGCGCTGGCGGCCGGTGACCAGCCCGGCGACGCTGACGTTGCGACCGTGTTCCACCGCTTGCAATTCCCGCGAACTGCGGCAGCGCCGGGCGCGCAATTCGGGACGCAACAAGGCCAGCGGATGCGGCCCCAGCGTGGTGCCCAACGTGGCGTAGTCGGCGAACAGGTTCTCCCCCACCGTGGGCGTCGGCAAGACCACGGGCGGTTCCTCCTCGCTGGGCAAACCGGCGAACAGGCCCAGTTGTTTTTGCACCCCGGCGATTTCCCAGCGGGCACGGTGACGATCGCCGGCCATACCGCGCAACGCGCCGGCGTCGGCCAGTTGTTCCATGGCCCGGGCATCGAGTCGAGCCCGTTCGGCAAGGTCCGCCACATCGCTGAAAGGCCGCTGTCTGCGAGCCGTCTCGATACGGCGGGCATCGTCTTCGCGAAAGCCCTTGATCAGGCGCAAGCCCATGCGGATCGCCGGTTGCCGGCCCTCCAGGGGTTCGAGGCTGGATTCCCAGTCGCTGGCGCGCACGTCCGTCGCACGGATCTGCAACTGATGCCGGCGGGCATCCTGGAGGATCTGGTCCGGGCTATAGAAACCCATGGGCCAACTGTTGATCAGGGCGCAGGCGAACGCCGCCGGTTCGTGGCATTTGAGCCAACTGCTGGCGTAGGTCAGCAAGGCGAAACTGGCGGCATGGGATTCCGGAAAGCCGTAGTTGCCGAAGCCCTTGATCTGCTCGAAGATCTGCGCGGCGAACTCGGGCGTGTAGCCGTTGTTCTTCATACCTTCCGCCAGGCGCTCGCGATGCGGCTCAAGGCCGCCGTGACGTTTCCACGCAGCCATCGAGCGACGCAACTGGTCCGCCTCGCCGGGCGTGTAGTCCGCCGCGACGATAGCGATCTGCATTACCTGTTCCTGGAACAACGGAATGCCCAAGGTGCGACCCAGCACTTTTTTCAGTTTTTCCGAAGGATAAGTGACGGGCTCTTCGCCATTTCGTCGCCGTAGATACGGATGCACCATGCCGCCCTGGATCGGTCCCGGCCGTACGATCGCCACCTCGATCACCAGGTCGTAATACTCCTTGGGCTTGAGCCGGGGCAACATCGCCATCTGCGCCCGGGATTCGATCTGGAACACGCCAATGGTGTCGGCGCGGCTGATCATCTCGAACGTCGCCCGATCGTCCTTGGGCAATGACGCCAATGTATGCCGCACACCCCGGTAATGCGCGATCAGGTCGAAACAGCGGCGGATCGCGCTGAGCATGCCCAGGGCGAGAATGTCCACCTTGAGCAACCCGACCGCATCAAGGTCGTCCTTGTCCCACTGGATGATGGTGCGCTCGGCCATCGCGGCGTTTTCCACCGGCACCAGGGTGTCCAGCGGTTGCTGGGAAATCACGAAACCGCCGGGGTGTTGGGACAGGTGCCGGGGGAAGCCGATCAGTTGCCGGGTCAGGCTCAGCACCCGGCGCAACACCGGGCTGTCCGGGTCGAAACCACCTTCGCGCAAGCGGTCCAGGGGCGGCGCTTCATCGCTCCAGCGCCCGCAGCAATCGGCCAGCGCATTGACCTGGTCCGGCGGCAGGCCCAAGGCCTTGGCCACATCGCGCACCGCCCCGGCGCCGTGGTAACTGCTGACCACCGCCGTCAACGCCGCGCGATGCCGGCCGTAACGCTGGAACACATACTGCAAGACTTCTTCGCGGCGCTCGTGTTCGAAATCGACATCGATGTCCGGCGGCTCATTGCGCTCGCGGGACAGGAAGCGTTCGAACAACACGTCCGTCCGGCTCGGATCGATTTCGGTAATGCCCAGGGCGTAGCACACCGCCGAGTTGGCCGCCGAGCCTCGACCCTGGCAGAGAATGTGGCGGCTGCGGGCGAAACTGACGATGTCCTGCACGGTGAGGAAGTAGCTGTCGTAGCCCAGTTCGGCGATCAGCTTCAATTCCTTGTCGATCTGCACGCGCACCTTGTCTGTCACGCCGTTCTCCCAACGCTCGCGCAGGCCGCGCTCGGTCAATTCCCGCAGCCAGGACGCCGGATCGTGACCCTCGGGCACCAGCTCGCGGGGGTATTCGTAGCGCAACTGGCTGAGGTCGAACGTACAACGCCGGGCGATTTCCAGGGTTTCATCGAGCAAGGCACGCGGGTAGAGATCGGCCAGGGCCTGCAAGCTGCGCAGATGGCGTTCGCCGTTGGGGTGCAGGCGCTGGCCGGCCTCGGCCACGGTGACGTGGTGACGGATGGCGGTCATGGTGTCTTGCAAGGCACGCCGACCACGCACATGCATGTGCACATCCCCCGTGGCGACGGCGGGAAGGCCCAGGTGTCCGGCCAACGCGAGCAAGTCCGCCAGCCGCTGGCGATCGTCCTGGCCGCAATGCAACTGCACGGCCAGCCATAGTCGCCTGTTGAAAACCTGTTGGAGCCAGCGCCCCTGCTCCTCGGGCGCCTTGCCTTCGGGGATCCACAGCGCCAGCAAACCCGGCAGAGGTCCGTCGAAGTCTTCCCGGACGATGCGATAACAGCCTTTCTCGCTGCGCCGCCGGGCGCGGGTGATCAGCCGGCACAAGGTCTGGTAGCCCTCGAGGTTTTCCACCAGCAGCACCAGTTTCGGGCCGTCCTCGACCTGGATTTCGCTGCCGACGATCAGTTGCAGTCCAAGCTCCCTGGCCGCCTGCCAGGCCCGGACGATCCCGGCCAGGGTGCATTCATCGGTAATCGCCAGGGCCGCATAACCCTGCTCCTTGGCGCGGCGACACAATTCCAGGGCGCTGGAGGCGCCGCGCTGGAAACTGAAGTTCGACAGGCAATGCAGCTCGGCGTATTCGATGCTCATGCGAACCAGCCCTGGAGCCACAACGGCCCGCCCTCGCCCACCGGTCGGTAGGCCCAGCCGCGTTGCCCGGCGCGGGTTTCGATCAGGTAGTAATCGCGGCGCACGTCGGCTCCGTCCCACCAGCCGGACTCGATGCGCTCCGGCCCCATGAGGATTCGCGCCTGGCCCTCGGGCAACGCCTGGGGCTCGCCGAGCAGCCAGCCGGGACGCTGGACTTCCTCGCGCAGCGGGCATGCCTGTTGCCGCGGCTGGGGAGTCATCTGCCAGGCGCACTCAGGTCGATGATCGTCACCGAATCCCAGCCCCAGCACGGCGTCATCCCCCAGGCGCGCCCGCAGCCGTTCGCGCAGTTGTTCCCAGGGCAAGGACTGTTGAGGACGCTCGTCGAACAACTCCAGGCGCTGGGGCACGAAGCTCGGCAGGTTGTCGGCACACAAGCGAAAGCCGCGCACTGGCGCCTCGACCTGTACCTGTTCAAGACGACCACGGGCCAGTTCGAACAGCATCGAAGGCTCTCGCTCGGCGCTGAGCAGGCCGACCTTGATCACCGTGTCCGGCAGACCGGCGTGTTCCAGATGCAAGTCGAAACGCTGCACACCGCTGTCGCGCCCACACAGGAAAGCCGACAGGTCACCGGTCAACCGGCGCAGCGGAAACAGCAGTGCCTGATGGGACTGCACGTCGTAATTGAGTTCGATGCGCACATCAAAACGGTCCGGAGGCAGGTAGAACGACAGCGCCAGGGTACGACTGCCCGTCAGCGCGTCGAGGTGCTTGAGCACATCGGCCTCGAAGCGCCGCGCCAGGGTGTGCCGAGGCAAGGCCCGGATCTGATCCAGGCGGCGCAGGCCCATGCGCGACAGTGCCGTGGCGACGTCGGCGGCCAGGCCGATGCGGTCCACCGGCATTTGCCCCAGGTACGCTTGCAAGGTTTCGCCATCGGGCACCACCAAGGCGTCATGGGCATTGGCCAACATCCGCGCCGCCACGGGGTTGGGGGCGGCGACGATGCGATGACGGAAGCCCAGTTCAGTCAGCTCGGCCCGCAACCGAGCCTCGAACACCGGCCAGGGCCCGAACAGCCCCAGGCTCGATTCGATCTCGAACAGCACCGTGCGCGGGTAATGCACGCTGACCTGGGAACTGAAGCGGTAGGCCCAGGCCGCCAGGAATTGTTGCCAGTGCTCGATCTGCGCCGCGTCGTATTCGGCCGTGGCGAACCCTTTGCTCAGGGCCTGGGCAGCGGTCATGGTCTGGCCGGGCCGCAAGCCCAGGGCGCGCGCCGGCTCATTGACCGCTTGCAACATTCGGCGCTGGGCCGGACCGGTCAACAGCGCCAGGGGCTCGTCGGGATCGGGGCGCTGGCGCAGCGCGGCGTCCAGCGCCAATTGCGGGAAAAGGATACAGACCCAGCGCATTGCAACCTCAATGCCCCGTGTGCGTGGTGAACGCAATCGGCGCCGAACGGGCCAGTCCACCCCGGGACTTGAGCACCCGCAATTGTGCCGGGCGGGCATCGATGGCGATGCGCAAGGCCGCCGGGGATGGGTTGATCGCTTCCTGGATCGAGCGCCAGGCGAACGCCAGGGTCTGGCCGGTTTCCGCCGCGACCTGCAAGCGACGCAGAGCCCGGTCATCCGCCTGGCGCGGCCAGCACAGCACCGCGCCGCAACTGCCCGAACGCAGGCATTGTTCGGTGGCCCACAAGGCATCCCGTGGGTCGGCCTGGATGATCGACAACTGGCGCAGGTCCACCCCGGCATTTCGCCAGGCCTGGGGATAGGGCACGAACGGCGGCGCCACCAGCACGATGCGTTCCCCCGCCGCCGACAGCCGCGCCAGGGTCGGCCACACCAGTTGCAACTCGCCCACGCCCGGCGCACCGATGAGGATTTCCGTCAACGCCGCGTCCGGCCAGCCACCACTGGGCAATGCCGCGTCCAACGCTGCATGACCGGTGGGCTGCGGGCTGGCGGCCGGCGGCGCAGGCCGGCCCCTCCAGACCTGGCCGCCATTGAACAGCGTGTCCAGCGCAACGACGGCGCCCATCAGCCTTGTCTCACCAGGCCACAGAACACGCCTTCGATCGCCAGGTCCTGGTCGGCTTCGACGATGATCGGCTGGTAGGCCGGGTTGCGTGGCAACAGGCGCACGCGCTCGCCGACTCGCTCGAAGCGCTTGATGGTCACTTCACCGTCCAGGCGTGCCACGACGATCTGCCCGTTGGCGGCCTGGGGCGTACGTTGTACACCGACCAGATCGCCATCGAGGATACCGTCCTCGATCATCGAATCGCCCTGGACCCGCAACAGGTAATCCGGCGCCTTGGTGAAAATCGCCGGGTCCAGCAACAAGCGGCTGTGGACTTCGGCATCGGCGCCAATCGGCAGGCCGGCGGCCACCCGACCCAACACCGGCACGTCCAGCAGCTCGGGGCGCGGCGGCTGGTTCAACAGCCGGATGCCTCGGGCCTGGTGCGGATTGACTTCGATGAAACCGGCTTCGGTCAACGCCAGCACATGCTTGCGCGCCACGCTGCGGGAGGCAAAACCGAACGCCTCGCTGATTTCAGCGAGGCTGGGAGGCTGGCCCTGCTCGGCGATGCGTTCGCGGATGAAGGTCAGAATGGCGGTACGGCGGGGAGTGAGAGTCGTCATGGAGTACATTTGTACTCCTGTCGGTTTTGCCTGACAAGCGCCGCCAGTCAGTTCATGGGATGGCTGATGGGCCTGATTTTGGTGGGTTCTGCATTTCCCTGTGGGAGCGAGCCTGCTCGCGAAGGCGGTGGGTCAGATTGCATGGATGTTTGAAGGTGAACACCTTTCACAAGGAAATACTCTTTCCCCAAGAAAAGGATAAACCCGTGGCGAGGGAGCTTGCTCCCGCTCGGCTGCGCAGCAGTCGTAAAAAACCTGCTGTTGTCCGGATGAATCCTGCTGAATGGTTTTGGGGCTGCTGCGCAGCCCAGCGGGAGCAAGCTCCCTCGCCACGGGGTTCATCGTCGTCTTTAAATGACAACATTCTTCCTAGGAGGAATTTTTGCGAGGGCTTCAGCACATTCAACATCCATGCAAGCTGACCCACCGCCTTCGCGAGCAGGCTCGCTCCCACAGTTAGATCGGGGTATAGCTGAAGAGATATGCCGCCTCGCTTTTGATCTTGATCTTGATCTTGATCTTGATCTTGATCTTGATCTGGGGCGCCCCGTTAACCACGCTGGCCGAACGCAGGCATTGCGCAGTGGGCACCTCGGCATGGATGCCGAGGTAGCCGCGCTGGGCCAGGGACGGCCCTTCGCGGCGGCCCCACGGAGCAATGCCGGAGTGAGGGCACACCGAGCCTAAGCGAGGTGCCGAGTGGTGGGGCAGAGCGTTTTTGGTTACTTTTGGCGCTCTTCCAAAAGTGACCCGCTGTAAGAGCGGAACCATACGCGGCCGTTACCAAAAAAAATGGAATATGTACCCAATCAGACCGTCTTCGCGAGCAGGCTCGCTCCCACAAAAAATCTGCGGACAGTTGGATTCAACTAAAACCCGCCAGATAAGCCCAGGGGAAAATCCCCCGCTCGTGCCCATCACTGAACACCAGCTGAACCCCATACCCCTGGGCATTGACCTCAACCACCCGCACCCGGGCATCGACCTGAACCGTCAGCCCTTGCAGGCGAAACGCCCGGCATTGGGAGCATGGGCATTGCCTGCGTAGCTCGACATGGTCCAGCCGTTGCTCGCGACCATCGGGCCAACTCAGCCGCAACTGGCCCTTGTCCCGGGAATTGCCGATCGTCAACGGACTCATTGCAACTGGCCCAAGGCGATGCGAACGGCCTTGCGCACTTCAGGGTCGCCATCGTCCCGGGCTGCCTGCAAGGCGGGGATCGCTCCCGGATTGTTCAACTCGCCCAACGCCAACGCCGCTTCCTTGCGCAGATTGCTGATTCGATGGCCCAGGGTTTCGATCAGTGCCGGCAACGCCTGGACATAACGCAAGCGGCCAAGACTGCGGGTGGCGCGCAGGCGCACTTGCCAGTAATCATCATCCAGGGCATCGATCAGGGCCGGGCCGGCGTCGGCGTGACCCACTTTGCCCAGCGTGGTGGCGGCCTCTTCACGCACCGTCCAGGCCGGGTCGCGCAAGGCCTGGCGCAGCGCCGGCAAGACTTGCGCATCCGCAGCCAGGCCCAGGGCGCCGGTGGCCGCGCGGCGCACTTCGCTGTCCGGATCGGCGCTGGCGAGCCGGGCCAGGGCCGGCAGAGCCTCAAGCTGCTTGAGCCAGCCCAGCACGCCAACCGCCTCGCGACGCACGCCGGCATCGGCGTCGACCAGGGCCGCGATCGCAGCCGGTGCGGCAGCGCCCAGGCGCAACTCGCGCAAGGCCCGGAACGCAGCGATGCGCACGCGGGCATCTGCGTGGGTGGTCCAAGGCAATATCACCTCCCCCGCCGCCTCGCCCTTGAGCAGGCTCAGGCTCTGGGCAGCCGCGGCCTGCACGGTCGGGGAGGGATCGGTCAGGGCCTGGCACAGGGCCGCGACCAC
Source organism: Pseudomonas sp. R1-15 (assembly GCF_051132085.1). Taxonomy (NCBI): domain Bacteria; kingdom Pseudomonadati; phylum Pseudomonadota; class Gammaproteobacteria; order Pseudomonadales; family Pseudomonadaceae; genus Pseudomonas; species Pseudomonas sp. R1-15. Next base: position 3,736,167 of record NZ_CP071660.1, read on the forward strand.
CGGTGCGTCCTCCCAGGCTTCGAGCAAGCGCGCGGCTTCGGCCCGCACCTCGGCGCTGGGATCCCGGGCCAGACGGTCGACGAGCCACAGCAGGCCTTCGGGTTCCTCCAGGTCAGCCAGTTCGATCAGGGCGATGCGGCGCACCCCCGCGTCGTCGTCCGTCAGGCGTGGTTGCAGGGCAAGAATGTCATCGTTGTCGGTGTTTTCGAATAGAGAAGTCATAGGGCAAATCGCGGCAAGGAGGTTTCAGGAGGAAGCCCGAGGGGATTGAGGCGCGGCAATTGCCGGCCGTCTTCATGGCGCAGCAGCTCGAGGCAATGGCGTTTCAATCGGGAAAACTCAGGGCGGGTGACCAGGTCGGTGGTTCGTGGCCGGGGGAAATCAAGGCGCAGGTCCTCGATGATCCGGCCCGGGCGCGGGCTCATCACCAGCAAGCGATCAGCAAGGAACAACGCCTCGTCGATGTCGTGGGTGACGAAGACAACGGTGGTGCGGATGCGCGTCCAGATGTCCAGCAGCAGCTCCTGCATGTTCAACCGGGTCAATGCATCCAGCGCGCCGAAGGGTTCGTCCATCAGCAACAAACGCGGGCGGTTGACCAGCACCCGGGCGATCTCCACCCGTTGCTGCATGCCGCCGGACAGTTGGTCCGGCCAGTGTCCGGCGAAACCTTCCAGGCCCACCAGGGCAAGGATTTCATCGGCAGCCCGGTATCGTTCAAGCTTGCCCTGGCCGCGCATCTTCAAGCCGAAAGCGACGTTGTCGCGCACACTGCGCCACGGAAACAGGGTGTGCTGCTGGAACACCATGCCGCGCTGGGGCGACGGCCCGGCCACCGGCAGCGCATCGACATTCAGCGTGCCGGCACTGGGTCGCAGGTGCCCGGCGAGCGCGCCGAGCAACGTCGATTTGCCGCAGCCGGACGGCCCGAGGATGCAGACGAACTGGCCGGCCTCGATCTGGCAATCCAGCCCCTGCACTGCTTCGAAAGCCTGGGCGCCCTGGCCCAGGACAATGGATAACTGGCGGATATCGATCCGCCCTTCAGGGGTTTGCATCGCGCTCATCAGGCTTTTCCTCGGGGTCGGTGCCAAGGCGTGAACAGCCCGCCCAGGCGCTTGATCAACAAACTGCTGCCCATGCCCAGCACGCCGATCAGCAACATACCGACGACGATGTCGGGGTAGTTCTGCACGGTGTATGACGCCCAGGTGTAGTAGCCGATGCCGTACTGGCCGGCGATCATTTCCGCCGTCACCAGGCAGAACCAGGACGTCCCCATGCCGATGGCGAGGCCGGTGATGATGCTCGGCGCCGCGCCCGGCAGGATCACCTCCAGCAGGATTGCCCGGCGCCCTGCCCCCAGGCTTTTCGCCGATGCGACCAGTCGCCGGTCCACTCCTTCGACGCCGTGCACGGTGTTGAGCAGGATCGGGAACAGCGCACCGGTGAAGGTGATGAACACCATCGACAGTTCCGACGAGGGAAACATCAGGATCGCCAGCGGGATCCAGGCCACCGCCGGAATCGGCCGCAGCACTTCCAGCGGTGGCAGCAACAGGTCCTCGGCCCACCGGGAACGGCCAATGGCCAGGCCCAGCGCCACGCCCACCAGCAACGCCGCGCCATACCCGGCGAAGACCCGCCCCAGGCTGCTGCCCAAGTGCCGAACGAGATTGCCCGACTCGCCCAGGCCGAGCGCGGCCTCGATCACTGCCAGCGGGGCCGGGACGTTGGCGAAGGTCACCAGGCCGAGGTCCCAATGGCCGTTGGCGGCGAGCTGCCAGAACAGCAGGCAGAGCAACAAGGAAGCGGCTCGCAGGAGCCAGCGTTTGGGTGATGGATGCACTGATTTCCCCTCAGTCATGGAGATCCCTTGTGGGAGCGAGCCTGCTCGCGAAAGCGCTGTATCAATCAAATCAATTTCAGCTGATCTGACGCCTTCGCGAGCAGGCTCGCTCCCACAGGTTTGCTTTCGGTCGAGTCAGGTCAGCGGGCGGCGACTGCCTGGGTGGTAGCTTCGGTAAAATCGAGGACCTTGCCGCCCTCGGCCGTGGCAAATTGCTCAGCCTGCCCTTTCAACAGGAACGCGCTGAGTTGGCCCTTGGCATCGCTGGCGAACCACGCCTGCTCGGCCAGCAGCTTGATCCCGCTGTCGCTGGCCTGGGCGTAGACGGCGCGGATGCCCTTGCCTTCCTGTTTGAGATTCGCCAGCGCGGTGAAGGCCGATTGCGCCGAGGCGTAATGACGCACTGTCGGCTCGCCGCGTACCCAGATCTGCGCCACATGGCGGGGATCGGTAATGGGCTGGCCGGTCAAGGCATCGGGGTTGCCAAGGGGCGTCTGGGCGTAGTTGCCCAGTTGCGCGGCGTAATCCAGGCTCGATGCCTTGAACGCGGCGCGGATGTACTGATCGTCGATGAAGGTGTTGAGGTCCAGGCCGCGATCAGCCTTCTTCAGCAATTTGAGGGTGTCGATCGCGGTGCCGACGGCTTGCCGGTATTCGGGTTTCCAGGTCAGGTCGCGGGTCTGTACGCCCAGCGGCCCGTGGAACAGGTAATTGACCTCGGCATCCACCCCGGTGACCTTGGCGATCAGCTCGCTGTATTTCTCAGGCTCAGCGGCCAGCAATTGATTGGCCTCGATGGTCGCGCGCAAATAAGCGACGACGATTTCCGGGTACTTTCTGGCATAGGCCTGATCCACCAGCGCGCCGTGGAAAGTCGGCGTCCTGGCCTGGGCACCGTCGTAGATCTTGCGGGCGAAACCGCGGCTGGGGAACAGTTCGGCGAACGGTACAAAATCGGCGTGGGCATCGATCTTGCCAGCTTGCAGCGCCGAGCCGGCGACCTCCGGCGGCTGGGCGATGATGTTCACGTCCTTGAGCGGATCCCAGCCCTGGGCCGCGACGGCTCGCAGCAACATGCCATGGGCGGTGGAAGCAAACGGTACGGAAATCGTCTTGCCCTTGAGCTCGGCGAGGGACTGCACGCTCGAGGCGCTGGGCACGACAATGCCGTTGCCGCTGCCCTGGGTGCTGCCCGACAGCACGCTGATGAACAGGCTGTGCTTGCCGGCGGTCTCGAACGCCACGCCGTTGAACGCCCCAGGGAAGTCGGCCATGGCGCCGAAGTCGAGTTTGCCGGCGACCATCTCGTTGGTCAGCGGCGCGCCGCTGGTGAAATTTTTCCACTGGATGTCGTACTCGGCGTCCTTGTACGCGCCGTCGTGGGGCAGGTATTTGTCCAGCAGGCCGAGCTCGCGGATCAACAACCCGCCGGCGGCGCAGTTGATGGTGGTGTCCTGGGTACCGATGGCAATGCGGATGGTTTCTGCCTGGGCAGGCAAGGTCAATGAAGCCAGTACCAGACCGGCCAGCGCTGCACGCAATAACATGGGTGTGTCCCCTCGAATCATTGATTGGATGTTCGTCTCCGCCACGATCAGGGCGCGGTGGGAAACGAGGGGTGTTCTGGTTTTAGCGTCCGGAGTGGCCGGATGGCTTTTTTGGGGGCTGTGGTGGCCTCTTCGCGAGCAGGCTCGCTCCCACATCGGACCGAGTCGCCGCTGAAAAACTGTGGGAGCGAGCCTGCTCGCGAAGGCGTCTACTCAGTCACCGCAGCAAATAAGGAATCTCCACTTTCACCGCTCCTGTGGGGCAGTCCTTTTCACAGGGCATGCAATACCAGCATTCATCGAACGCCATGTAGGCCTTCTGGGTGGCCGGGTTGATCGCCAACAGGTCCATCGGGCAGACATCAACGCAGACCGTGCAGCCCTTGTGGGCGATGCATTTGTCCTCGTCCACGGTGACGGGGGCATTGGAGCGGAAGAAGATTTCCTGGGGTTGATAGGCCATGGGCGTTCTCTCTGGGTATAGGGCTCACGCCGCGTCGGCACCGAGCCGAAGCCGGTCGTAGGCCTGCAGTTCGTCGGCATCGAGGGCGATGATGTAGGGCTCGACGGCTTTCTTGAACGAGGTCATCGCGCCGTCCTCGCCTTTCTTCAAATGGCAATGGCAGAACCAGTCGCTGTCGTTGCGTTGCGGATGATCGACCCGGTAGTGGTACAACCCCCAACGGCTTTCGGCGCGAAACAGCGAGGCGCGGGCGGCCATCTCGGCGCAATCGCGGATCACGCTGACTTCCATGGCGCGCATCAATTCGTGGGCGTTGTGGGCCTTGAGCTGATCAAGGTCGCGCTGAATATCGCTGAAGCGTTGCAGGCCGATCTGCATTTTTTTGCTGACCTTCGGCGGTTGCAGGTAATCGTTGACGAAGCGGCGCAGCTTGTATTCCACCTGGGCCGGCGGCAGGCCATGCGCACGGTCGAGCGGCGCGTAGACGCGGTTTTTTTCCTGCTCGATCTGCTGAGTATCCAGTGCCGAAAAATCCTTGTCAGCGATAAAGTCCGCCGCGTTTTGGCCGGCAAACCAGCCGTAGGTGAACGCGCCGAGCATGTAGTTGTGCGGCACTGCCGCCATGTCGCCCGCCGAGTACAAACCCTTGACCGAGGTCTCGGCCCGCTCGTTGACCCACACTCCAGAGGCCGAATGACCGCTGCAGAAGCCGATCTCGGAAATGTGCATCTCCACCATCTGCGTGCGGTAATCGGTGCCCCGGTTGGCGTGGAACTGCCCGCGACTGGGGCGCTCGTTGCTGTGCAGGATTTCCTCGATGTTCTGGATGGTTTCCTCGGCCAGGTGATCGAGCTTGAGGAACACCGGACCGTTGCCGCCTTCGAGCTCCTGGTGGAACTCCCACATCATCTGCCCGCTCCAGTAGTCGCATTCGATAAAGCGCTCGCCCTTGTTGTTGGCGGTGTAGCCGCCCAGCGGGCCGGTGACGTAGGCGCACGCCGGGCCGTTGTAATCCTTGATCAACGGGTTGATCTGGAAGCACTCCAGGTTCGCCAGCTCGGCCCCGGCGTGATAGGCCATCGCATAACCGTCGCCGGCATTGGTCGGGTTCTCATAGGTGCCCATCAGGTAGCCGGAGGCCGGCAACCCCAGGCGCCCCGCCGCGCCGCAGCAGAGGATGACGGCCTTGGCCTTGATCACATGGAAGTCGGCGGTGCGGCAGTCAAAACCCATCACACCGTTCACCGCGCCCTCCCCATCGGTCAGCAACCGGGTGCAGACCAGCCGGTTGGTGATGCTGACTCGCGCCCGTTTCAACTGGCGATAGAGGACTTTCTTGATGTCGTGACCTTCCGGCATCGGCAGCACATAAGCGCCCATGTGGTGAACCTTTTTCACCGCGTAATCGCCGGTTTCGTCCTTCTCGAACTTCACGCCCCAGCGGTCCAGTTGCTCGATCGTCTCGAAGCTGTGGGTGGCGTAGGCGTACACCGCCGCCTGGTTGACGATGCCGTCGTTGGCGATGGTGATTTCCTTGGTGTACTGCTCGGGCGTCGAATGGCCCGGGATAATCGCGTTGTTGAGCCCGTCCATGCCCATGCTGATGGCGCCGCTGCGCTTGACGTTGGCCTTGTCCACCAGCAACACCCGCAGGTCGCGGTTGCGTTCCTTCGCCTTGATCGCCGCCATGGGGCCGGCGGTGCCGCCGCCGATGACGACGATGTCGTATTCCTGTTCGAGGATATTCCTGGAGCTCTGGGTCATGCCTGCGTCCCTTTTTGCCGGTCGATCCGCAAGCGATACTGGAAGGCATCGCCACGGTAGTAGAGGTATTCGAAGTCCAGCGGCTGGCCGCCGGCGTCATGGGTCAGCCGTTCGATGCGCATGACCGGCGAGCCAGGCTCGACGTCGAGTGCCTGGCACAAGTCGCTGTCGGCCAGCACCGCATCGATGGCAAGGTCGGCGTGACCGAGGGCCAGGCCACAATCGTTTTCCAGGATCAGAAAGATGTCGCGGGTCACCAGGTCGGCTTTTTCCAGACGCTCGCCGAGGGCCTTGGGCAGGTAGGTGATTTCCAGGGAAACCGGCTCGCGGTTGATCAGCCGCACCCGCTTGATCTGCGTTACCACGTCGCCTTCCGCCAGTTTCAGTCGCTCGGCCACCGACTTGTCCGCCGGGATGAACTTGAAACTGCGCAGGCGGTTGATCACCTCGTAGCCGCGACCGGTCATGGACTCGGCCAGGCCCTGCAGTGTGCTGACGTTCTGGAAGGTCTTGGGCTTGGCGACGAACGTGCCTTTGCCGTGGATCTTGAAAATCAGCCCTTCCTTTTGCAGATCGCCCAAAGCCTGGCGCACGGTGATGCGACTGACGCGAAACAGCGTACCGAGCTCGCTTTCCGAGGGCATCTGGCCGCCTTGGGGGTATTCACCGTCAAGAATGCGCGCGCGCAGCACGTCGCGCAGTTGGGTGTGCAGCGGCACGCTGCTGAGGGAAAGAAGGTTGTCGGGCATGGGTCGCAAGTCACTTGTCATAACGAGTTATGACGTGATCTTAGGGAAAGCACTCGATGCTTGAGAAATACCGTTTGGACATAACCTTAGAGCAGGGTCAGGGCAACAGCAGCCCTTGCTCGCGCTCGCACAACTGCACCACGTAATCCCACAACACCCGCAACCGGACGGACTTGTGCAGCTCGCGGCGAGTGCTGATCCAATAGCTACGGCGGATGGTTTCGTCCGGCAGCAGCGGCACCAGCGTCGGATCGCTGCTGGCCATGTAGCACGGCAGCACGGCGATCCCCAAGCCCGAGCGCGCAGCCTGTTGCTGGGCAATGACGCTGGTGCTGTGGAACACCACGCGAGGGTTTCGGCAAAAGCTGTTGAGGAACATCAGCTCCTGGCTGAACAGCAGGTCATCGACGTAGCCGATCCAGGCATGGCGGGCCAGATCCTCGCGACTGCGTAACGGTGGCGAACGGTCCAGGTAAGCCTGGCTGGCATAAAGCGCCAGGCTGTAGTCGGTGAGCTTGCGGGTCACCAGCAGGTCGGCCGCCGGGCGTTCGAGGTGAATGCTGATTTCCGCCTCGCGGTTGAGGATGCTGACAAACCGCGGCACGGCCACCAGTTCCACTTCAAGCCCCGGATAGCGCTGGAACAAGCCGTCCATGCGACTGGCGAGGAACATGATGCCCAGCCCTTCCGTCACGCCGAGGCGGATCTTGCCGAGGGGCGCGCTGGATTGGGTGATGTCTTCCTGGGCCAGCAACGCGACGTTCTCCATGGCCTCGGCATGCTTGAGCAGCGCTTCTCCGGCCGGAGTCAATTCATACCCTTGGGCGTGCTGGACAAACAACGCAGTGCCGAGGCTTTTCTCGATCGCTTCGATGTGACGCGCCACCGTGGCATGGGTGGTGTTGAGCCGTCGCGCGGCCGTCAGCAGGCGGCCGCTGCGTTGCAGTTCGAGGAAGTAGCGCAGGTCATTCCAGTCGAACATGAGCCATCCTTGAATCGCCTGAAGTCATGACTGTTCATAAACGCACAGCCGCTGCGCAAAAACTAACATTCTTTTGACGAAAACTAACAACTAGGATGAGTCCCACAAGAACAAAAAATGAGGTCGCGAATGCAACCTGTCGTCGATGAATACGATTACGTAATCGTGGGCGCCGGCCCTGCCGGCTGCCTGCTGGCGAACCGGCTTTCGGCCAATCCGCAACACCGGGTGCTGTTGCTCGAAGCCGGCGGGCGGGACAATTATCCGTGGATCCACATCCCGGTCGGCTACCTGTTCTGCATCGGTAACCCACGCACCGACTGGTGCTTCAAGACCGAAGCGCAACCCGGCCTGCAAGGGCGCGCCTTGAGTTATCCGCGCGGCAAGGTGTTGGGCGGCTGTTCGTCCATCAACGGCATGATCTACATGCGTGGCCAGGCGGCGGACTACGACGGCTGGGCCGCCGAAGGCAATGTCGGCTGGGGCTGGAAGGATGTGTTGCCGCTGTTCCGGCAGAGCGAAAATCACTTCGCGGGGGATTCCGAGCTTCACGGCGCAGCCGGGGAATGGCGAGTCGAACGCCAGCGCCTGTCATGGTCGATTCTCGATGCCTTCCGCACCGCCGCCGAACAGAGCGGCATCCCCAGCGTCGAGGATTTCAACGGTGGCGACAATGAAGGTTGCGGCTACTTCCAGGTCAACCAGAAAGCCGGGGTGCGCTGGAACGCAGCCAAGGCCTTCCTCAAACCGATTGGCAATCGCCCCAACCTGACGGTGCTGACCGACGTCGAGGTTGATCGGGTGTTGCTGTGTGACAACCGCGCCGACGCCGTCAGCGCCCGCTGGCAGGGCAAGAACATGAGCTTCAGGGCGCGCAAGGAAATCGTCCTGTGCGCCGGCGCCGTCGGCTCGCCGGGCATCTTGCAGCGCTCCGGGATCGGCCCGCGCAACCTGTTGCAGCGTCTGGGCATCGGCGTTGTGCATGAACTGCCCGGCGTCGGTGGCAACTTGCAGGACCACTTGCAACTGCGGCTGATCTACCAGCTGGAAAACGCCCGCACCCTGAACCAGATCGCCGGCACCCTGTGGGGCAAGATGGGCATGGGCCTGCGTTACCTGTACGACCGCAGTGGCCCGCTGTCCATGGCCCCCAGCCAACTCGGCGCGTTCGCCCGTTCAGGACCGGAACAGGCCTCGGCCAACCTCGAATACCACGTACAACCGTTGTCCCTGGAACGTTTCGGCGAACCGCTGCACAGCTTCCCGGCGTTCACCGCGTCGGTGTGTGACCTGCGCCCGATGAGCCGTGGTCGCGTGGACATCCGCTCGGCGGATCCTCATGAGGCGCCGTCGATCCAACCCAATTACCTGAGCCATCCCGAGGACCTGCGGGTCGCTGCCGACGCCATCCGCCTGACCCGCAGAATTGTCGCCGCGCCGGCCCTGAGCGCCTTCAAACCGGTGGAATACCTGCCAGGCCCGAGCCTGCAGACCGAGGAAGAACTGCATCAGGCCGCCGCCCGCATCGGCACGACGATTTTTCATCCGGTGGGCACCTGTCGCATGGGCCAGGACGGCGAGGCGGTGGTGGATGCGCAGCTGCGCGTCCACGGCATCAAGGGCCTGCGCATCGCCGACGCCTCGATCATGCCGCGCATCACCTCCGGCAACACCTGCTCGCCGACGCTGATGATCGCCGAGAAGGCCGCGCGGATGATGCTTGAGCCGGCCACCGTGGGCGCTACGCTGCAGAAGGAGCCCGCCACGGTCTGAAATCGCCAAGTCTCTCTGTGGGAGCGAGCCTGCTCGCGAAGGCGTTATGTCAGTTGAACAATATTGACTGATACACCGCCTTCGCGAGCAGGCTCGCTCCCACAGGTTGAAAGGAGTGTGATCCAAGGAAGTGTGTCAAATCAGGAGACGCCCCAACCCGGCGTCGACAGTGGAACAACAAAAACAATCACTGTGAGGGATACCGCTATGTCTGAACATGTTCAGCCCCTGGAAGCCACGCGCAGCGCAGGCACCAGTCAGGAAACCCAGAAAGTCATCTTCGCCTCGTCCCTGGGGACGGTGTTCGAGTGGTACGACTTTTTCCTCTACGGCGCCCTCGCGGCGGTGATCAGCAAGCAATTCTTCGCCGGGGTGAACGACACCACGGCGTTCATTTTCGCCCTGATGGCTTTCGCCGCCGGTTTCATCGTGCGGCCCTTCGGGGCGCTGGTGTTTGGTCGGCTGGGGGACATGATCGGGCGCAAGTACACGTTCCTGGCAACCATCGTGCTCATGGGCCTGGCGACCTTCTGCGTCGGCCTGCTACCCAACTACGCGAGCATCGGCATCGCCGCGCCGATCATCCTGGTAGTATTGCGCATGCTCCAGGGTCTGGCCCTGGGCGGTGAATACGGCGGCGCGGCGACCTATGTGGCCGAGCATGCACCGATGGGCAAGCGCGGCTTTCATACCAGCTGGATTCAGTCCACCGCGACACTGGGCCTGTTGCTCTCGCTGCTGGTGGTGCTCGGTTGCCGTTACTTCACCGGTGACCAGTTCGAAGTCTGGGGCTGGCGCATTCCGTTCCTGCTGTCGATCCTGCTGCTGGGCATCTCCACCTGGATCCGCCTGAGCCTGCACGAGTCGCCGGCCTTCCTGAAGATGAAAGAAGAAGGCAAGTGCTGCAAAGCGCCGATCCGCGAGTCCTTCGGCAAATGGGAAAACCTGAAGGTGGTGCTGATCGCCCTGTTCAGCATCAATGCCGGGCAAGCGGTGACCTTCTACGCCGCGCAATTCTACGTGCTGTTCTTCCTCACCCAGTTTCTCAAGATGGACCCGGCCCTTGCCAATAGCCTGCTGATTGTCAGCGTGGTGATCGGCGCGCCGTTCTTCATCTTCTTCGGCTGGCTGTCGGACAAGGTCGGGCGCAAACCGGTGCTGATGATCGGCCTGCTGCTGGCGACGGCGTTGTACTTTCCGATCTTCAAGACGCTCGCCCATTACGCCAACCCGGCCATCGACTTGGCGAGCCGCCAGGCGCCGATCACCGTCGTCGCCGACCCGGCCACCTGCACCTTCCAGTTCGACCCGGTGGGCAAGGCGCGTTTCGACAGCCCTTGCGACAAGGTCAAGACCTTCCTGGTCAAGCAAGGCCTGCCCTACACCAGCGTCGCGGCACCGGCCGGCAGCACCGTGCAGGTCAGCGTCGGCGACGTGAAACTTGAAGGCTACGACGAAGCCGCCCTGCGCGGCGCGGTGACCCTGGCGGGCTACCCGCAACAAGCCGATGCCCAGCAGATCAACCGGCCGATGATCGTCGCCCTGATCGTGGCGCTGATCATCATTTCGGCGATGTGCTACGGCCCGTTGGCGGCGCTGATGGTCGAACTGTTCCCGACCCGCATTCGCTATACGTCGATGTCCCTTCCGTACCACATCGGCAACGGCTGGTTCGGCGGTTTCCTGCCAACCGTGTCGTTCGCCCTGGTGGTCTACACCGGGGATATTTTCTACGGCCTGTGGTACCCGGTGGTGATCACCGGCGTGAGCCTGGTGGTGGGGATGATCTGCCTGCGGGAAACTCGCAACGTGGACCTCGATACCAACTGAGCACCCATTGGACCCTTTGTGCCGAGGGGGTCTATCCCCTCGCCACAGGTGCTGTGGTCACTTTCAGTGTACCGAGTGGCTCTTGACCGTGCTCTCCACCAGATCGAGCATCTGTCCCAGCGCCCACGGCTTGGCGATGAACGAGGCCTGGTGCTTGATCCCCGCGCTTTCCGGCGTCTCGAAGCCCGACATGATCAGCAGCGGTATCTGTGGCCAGCGGTCCCCGGTCAGGTTGGCCAGGTCCGCTCCGTCCATCGCCCCGGGCATGGTGATATCGGTCAGCAGCAGGTCCACATAGTCGGCGCTCTCCTCCAGGAACGTCAGCGCCGAATCTGCGCTTTCCCGAGGCTCGACGACAAACCCTTCCTCTTCCAGGATTTCGCACAGAAACTCCAGGATGGTCGGATCATCCTCAACGACGAGAATCAAACGTGTGGTCGCCTGTCCGTTGCCCTTCGGCATCGAATTCATGAAAGTGACTCTCCTTGATTCCATTAGCTTGCTTTGCGGTTTCAGCCGCTCTGCAAGTTATGAGCGACGCCCTTGCGAGAAATTCATTCTGCTTGTGCAGACAACCGCCGGGCGTTGCGCCAAACGGCCCGTTGCAACGCAGCGCAACGTTTTATCTGTATATCCATACAGATAAAGCTTGCCGCGACGCCGATCCCTGACCATGCTAGCGCCCCATGAAACCTGCTTAGGAAGAGGCGTTATGCGGCTGTACCTGTGTGAAAAACCGTCCCAGGCCAAGGATATCGCCGCGGTACTGGGCGCCACGCGACGCGGCGACGGCTGCTGGCTGGGCGCGAACGTCACGGTCACCTGGTGCATCGGTCACCTCCTGGAGACGGCCCCGCCCGACGCCTACGATGCCCGCTACAAGCGCTGGGTGCTGGCCGACCTGCCTATCGTGCCGGCGCAATGGAAGATGACCGTCAAACCGAAGACCGCCAGCCAGTACAAAGCGGTCAAGCGCCTACTGGGCGAGGCAACCGAACTGATCATCGCCACCGACGCCGACCGCGAGGGCGAAATGATCGCCCGCGAGCTGGTCGAGCATTGCCGCTATCGTGGGCCCATCCAGCGCCTGTGGCTGTCGGCGCTGGACGAAGCATCGATCCGCAAGGCCCTGGCCGCCCTCAAGCCCGGAGCGGAAACCTTCAACCTCTACCACTCGGCCCTGGGCCGCTCTCGGGCCGACTGGCTGATCGGCATGAACATGAGTCGCCTGTTCACGCTCCTTGGGCGTCAGTCCGGCTATCAGGGCGTGCTGCCGGTAGGCCGTGTGCAGACACCGACTTTGCGGCTGGTGGTAGACCGCGACCGTAGCATTGCCGATTTCGTCCCGGTCGCCTACTGGGCCATCGACGTGCGACTGAGCCACGTCGGCACGGCCTTCACCGCCCAGTGGCGCGCCGATCCGGATGCCTGCGACGACCAGGAGCGCTGCCTGAACCAGGCCCTCGCCCGCGATGCGGCACAAGCCATGGGTAATGCCGCTACCGCCAGGGTGATCAAGGTCCGCACCGAACGGCTGCGTGAGGCCGCGCCGCTGCCGTTCGACCTGGGCACGCTGCAGGAGGTCTGCTCGAAGAAGCTCGGCCTTGGCGCCCAGGAAACCCTGGACATTGCCCAGTCGCTCTACGAAACCTACAAGCTCATCACCTATCCGCGCAGCGATTGCGGTTTCCTGCCCTTGAGCCAGCACGGCGAAGCACCCGCCATTCTCGCCGCCCTCGCCCAGGCCGACCCGGGCCTTGCGCCGCTGCGCGAGCACCTGCAACCGCAACGCAGATCCCGCGCCTGGAACGACGCCAAGGTCAGCGCGCACCACGGCATCATTCCCACGGCCGCGGCGAAGAACGTCGACAAGCTCGCCGGCAAGCAACGGGCCGTCTATACGCTGATTCGCGCGCGGTATCTGGCGCAATTCCTGCCCAACCATGAATACGACCGGACCCAGGCCGACTTCGATTGTGCCGGCCAGGCCCTGCGGGCCGTCGGCAAGCAGATCATCGACCCCGGCTGGAAACGCGCCCTGCCCGAAGCACTGGCGCCCGCACGCGGCCGCGAAGCCCCCGCGCCACAAACCCTGCCGCCGCTGGCCGAAGGCCGCGATTGCAATGTGGACGAGGTGATCCCCAAGGATCTGTGGACCCAGCCGCCCAAGCCGTTTACCGAGGGCGACCTGATCAAGGCGATGAAAAATGTCGCCAAGCTGGTGGAGGACCCGCTGCTCAAGCAGAAGCTCAAGGACACCACCGGCATCGGCACCGAAGCAACCCGAGCCTCGATCATCCAAGGTCTGCTCGATCGTGGTTACCTGGTAAAAAACGGCAAGGCCCTGTCCTCCACTCCAGCGGCGTTCAGCCTGATCGACGCGGTGCCTCGGGCGATCGCCGACCCCGGCACCACCGCCATCTGGGAACAGGCCCTGGACATGGTGCAGAGCGGTGAGATGAGCCTGGAAGAATTCGTCACGCGACAAGCCGCTTGGATGAGCAAGCACGTCGCCCGCTGCCAAGGCATGAGCCTGACCATCAACGGCCCGGCCAGCCCCGCCGGACGTGGCGCGGCGCCGTGGAAGAAAAAACGCAAACCAGCCAAGCGCAAGGCTGACGGCGCACCGCGCAAAGCGGCCAAGGCCAAGGCCACCTGAACCCACTGAGTCCCTTCGTGGCGAGGGAGCCTGCTCCCGCTGGGCTGCGTAGCAGCCCCAAGGAACCACACGCGCTATTCCTGATATATCGCATGTGCCTTTTTGAGGGCCGCTTCGCACCCCAGCGGGAGCAAGCTCCCTCGCCACGGCAAACCAATCGCAGCCGGTTTTTCATACCCAAACCATTTTGTCCGACAATATGTAGTGACCAAAAATAATCACTACAAAACCGTTGACGCCTCCGATTTGCCCTTGCATGATGCAGACGTCTCCCCGATCGGGAGTACGGTAAATGTTTGAGCAAGCTCGTCTGACCGCCGAGCTGTTTTTTTGATAAGGGACTGCCCACAAGGCAGATTGAAGGTGCTGACCTGGCAAGACCGTCCGGTAACAAGGACGAGAAACGCTGGCGATCAATCCTCATGACGCATGGGCTCGACTGTCAAAAGTCGACACTGACCTGAAGATTCTTCGCTGTTTCTCATCGTTGTAGCGCATTTGCGTAGCAGCCCTTCGATAACACTACACAACCGATGCACGACCCCGTCGGATTCGACGGACGAGCGCTGACGACCTGTTTTCGGTAGCAGGCAGGCAATTTACCGAACAGCGAAGTTTTGCGAACCACCAGACAGATCAACCAAATGGTCAAGGGGCTTACACATGAATCTGAATAATCAACCATCTATTGATGAACTGGCTCGCATGTTCGCAGCACACAAGGACACCCTGGATAGCCATATCCTGTGGATCAGCAAGACTGGCCAGGTCCATATGGACTGCCTCTCGCCTTTCACCCAGGAAGAAGAATTCGAGAAAAGCCAGGAAGACCTTTGTGCCCGGCTGAAGATGTACCGTCGCGGCCAAGGCTACGTCGGCAAGAAAGCCGCCGCTGACAAGGACTTCATGGGCCGCGTGCTGCAAACGCTGACCCAGGCCTGGCAGTCGGTGCAGAACTCTGCCGAGGTCCGGGTCATCGACCGCCTCTGCTGACATTCCACAACACAAAGGGCCCGCTCCTGCGTCAGGAGCGGGCCCTTTTTTGGCTTCTAGAAAACCGACCAGCCGATCCGTTGGCTGAGCAGTTCCAGCGCGGCCATGCCGGCCAGGGAGTTGCCGGCGGTATTGAGTTCCGGCGACCAGACGCAGACGCTGAACTGCCCGGGCACCACGGCCACAATGCCGCCGCCCACGCCGCTCTTGCCAGGCAGGCCGACGCGATAGGCGAAGTTGCCGGCCTCATCGTACAAACCGCTGGTGGCCATGATGGAGTTGACTTGCTGGGTCTGGCGAGCGCTGAGGATCTGCTCACCGCTGTGCTTGCAGAAACCATCGTTGGCCAGGAAGCAGAACGCCCGAGCCAGGTCGATGCAGTTCATTCGCAGCGCGCAATGGCTGAAATAGCTGCGCAACACCGCTTCCACGTCGTTATGGAAATTGCCGAAGGACTGCATCAGATAAGCCATCGCTGCGTTGCGGGCGCGGTGCTGGTATTCCGACTCGGCAACCTTGCCGTCTACCATCACCTGGGGATTGCCCGACAACCGTCGGACGAAATCGCGCATCGACAACGCCGGGGCGGCGAAGCGTGACTGGTTGATATCGCAAATCACCAAGGCACCGGCGTTGATGAACGGATTACGCGGCCGGCCGCGCTCGAATTCCAGTTGCACCAGGGAATTGAAGGGCTGGCCAGACGGCTCATGGCCCAAGCGCTCCCAGATGGCTTCGCCGGAATGCTCGATGGCCTGCACCAGGCTGAAAACCTTGGAAATACTCTGCACCGAGAACGGCGTCTCGGCATCGCCCGCGCAATAGATCTCGCCATCGTTGCTGTACACGGCAATGCCGAGTTGATTGGCCGCCACGGTGCCGAGGGCAGGAATATAGTCGGCCACCTTGCCCTGACCAATCAGGGGGCGAACCGCATCGAGGATCTCGTTCAACAGTGCTTGCATGTGCGCAGGGGTCCGGTCATTCCCCGTTCGAGTGCGGGGATACAGACGCTAGACGCTGGTGGGTGGGGTCAGAGCACACTGAGTTGCCCGAAAAAAACCGTGGCCAGGAGCAAGCTCCCTCGCCACAAAAGCAATGATGCGTGGGCGCTTGTGGTGAAATCCTGCGGTCTATAGTCAAGAATCAACCCGCAGGAGGTAACCGATGCGCCAGATTATGCAAAAGGAACCCTGGTGGGCCGCGCCGCCCCGGCCTGGGCAGGATGAAAGTGAATTGGAATGGGGCTGGCTGGTGGTCTACAGCGAAGGCGAGCCGCGTTTCGAGTTCATCAAGGAGCGTCCCACGGACGAACAGATCCGTCAGCGCAAAGGCTGCCGGGTCACACTCGGGTCCGAGTGACCGCGCTCATGGTTCGATGACAGGCAGGAACACCGGTCGGTTGCTCAGGTCTGCCGCCACCAGGCTATCGTCGATTTGCCCAGCCAGGTAGTACACCGCCGCCATGACGCCGCTGAGGGGATGCTTGAGCGATTTGAACCACGCTTCGTCGAACGCCGCGCTCAGGCTTTTACGGATCTGCGCTTCCATTTCCGGCCGTTCGCCCTCATGGATGATTGCCCGGATGCCCGCCACGCCTACCGAAATCAGCGCCCCTGCCGCCTTCCCGGCGACAGCCGCCGCCGCACCGGTCGCTCCTCGCGTGGCGAACTGCGCCTCGATTTTTTCACTGGTACGTTGCGCCACCGTGGCAATCACGGCGTCCGACGGACCGGAACCGGTGTCGGCGGCTTTGTCGACATGATCGATCAGCGCCGCATAGGCCGGCAGTGTATTGAGCGGTTCGGTGTGGACCATTTCGTACAACGTTGCGTTGCGCGTCGCTGGCGGTCCCAGGTTGATGGCCGTAATTGCGTGCAGGCGCCGGTTCATCAGTTCGGGCGGGATTCGGTGCCGTTGCGCAATGACCTGGACCTGTTGGTTGAGCAGGCGCAGGTAATACCCCGTCGCGTTGGCCCGGATCGCCTCGGGATCGATTTCCACCGCCACCGGTTCCAGCACCTGCTCGCGATATTGTTCCTGCAGGTAACCCGCCAGGCGCCTGGACGACGAGTCCGCCTCGCCCTTGGCGCTTGCCGAATACCAACTGACCTTCACGGCCAGCCACTCCTGGGTCCAGTAGCTGCTGAACCAAGGGATGAATGCAGCCTCGGTGCGCTCGTAGACCAGCACTCGCCAATGTTCCATCGATCCGCGCGCATAGAGTTCGGCTTGCTCGGTGGCGCTTTTCGACGCGGCGATGATCTGCCGGTCCGCCTGCCGCCAGGTGTCCGGCGCAATCACCACCGGGGCGACCTGTTGGCCGCGCTGCGACGTGGCGCACCCCGCCAGAACGAACATCACGGCCAGCATCAGCGAACGCCGCACGATTGCGCCACCTTGGAATCCTGTCATCCACGGAGCTGAGTATAGATCCATGGAAACAGAACCAGGCGGAACACCCAAAAACCGTGGCGAGGGAGCTTGCTCCCGCTGGGGCGCGTAGCGGCCCCTCGACCAGGCGATCCAATGAGTCGAATTGACCGGGTCGCCTGCATTAGGGTTGCTGCGCAACCCAGCGGGAGCAAGCTCCCTCGCCACGAATCGCGGTCGTGTCAGTTAAAACCGGGTGAAATGCTCGAATTGCCAGCTATCCGCAGCGCCGTCCTCGGACGGTTTATGCGAAGTGCCACTCGGCGTCCAGTCGGTGCGCTGCCCAACCAAAGTGCCGAGGTAGGGCCTGGCGACCTCCAGCACCCGCTCATGATCCAGCTGTTCCGGCTCGACGATGCCACGATCCGGATGCTCAACCGCCCAGACGATGCCAGACAGCACGCCTGCCGCCACCTGCAGGGTGGTGGCACTGTTGAAAGGCACCAGCGCGCGAGCTTCGTCAATGCTCAGCACCGAGCCAAACCAGTAGGCATTCAGCTCATGCCCCATGAACAACACCCCCAGCGCATCTGCCCCGCCGCTGTCGATTTCGCCGTTGAGGATGCGCTGCCGGGCTTGGGTTTGCCAGCCGCGACCAATCAGCTCGTGGACCGAGAGCAAGGCGTCATTGCAGGGGTGATAGGCGTAATGCAGGGTCGGTCGATAGATCAGTCGACGCTGGTCTTTCACGGTAAGCAGGTCGGCTGTGGAAGCGGTTTCATGATGGGTGATCATCAGCCCCAGGCATGGCCCGCCCAACGGCGTCCAGGTCTTGACCGGCACGCTGGCGCTCGGGCGTGCCAGGTAGATCGCATTGCGACTGCCAAAGCGATGGCGCCGGGCAGACGCTGGCCAGGTTCGCTCATGGCTGCCCCATGCCAGCTCCGCCGGTTGGCTGCCTTCACTGATGAAGCCCTCCACCGACCAGGTGTTGACGAACTCATCGTCCTCCTTGGGTTTCCGGGAACGCTGGGTATCACGCTCGGCAAAATGAATCACCTTGATCCCCAATTCCATGCATAACCGTGCCCAATCGACACCGGCGCGGCGCTGAGGTATGGGATGCTCCAACTGCACCGCCAGCTCCACCAGGCCGGCCTTCAGCAAGTGAGTGATCAAGCCCGGATTGGCCCCGTGAGCGACCACCGCCGTCGGCCCTCCGGCCAATTTCTTGCGCAGGCTCAGGACCTGATAACGCAGCGCGTAATTGGTGCGATGGGAAAAATCCAGGTGCGGATCGTCATATCCGCCGGCCCACGGTTCGACACAGGTATCCAAGTATAGGGCGCCCTTGGCGCAGGCATATTCGATAATGGCCAGGGAGCTGACTTCCACCGAAAGATTGACGATGAAGTCACCGGGCTTGACCCAGCGATCCAACGTCTGCGCAAAGGTTTGCTCGGTCAATGCCTTGCGGACAAAACGGATCCCGCGATCCTTGAACCAGAGGTTCTGGTCGATCACCGGCGCGATCACGGTGATTTGCCTGACCTCGATATGGTCCTGCCCCAGTACCAATGGCAACGTGGCCCGGGCGATGGAGCCGAAGCCGATGAAGACCAGGTGGCCGCTGAACGCAACCTGATGGTTCATGTGCCGCCCCCTTGACGGTGTACCGTGCATGGAAATAACCAAGGCTGCCGTGAATCCCGAATGATACGGCGCGGGCCACCCCGCGCCGTATCATTGCCCGTTTACGAGGTACCCAGGCCGCCAGACAGATCCGCGCCGGAATGCGCATGCCCGGTGGCCGGCGCAGCGCTTGGCTCGTCACGGTGCTCGGTGGTCTTGCTCACCGTATCGCGGACCGTTTCGTAGCCGTCGCGGGCCTTTTGCTTGGCCTTGTCGGCCAGGCCCGCACTGGTCTTGCCCATTACCCGCTGTTCGGTCGACGTGCTGGGTAGGGCTGCTCCGAGCATGGCGCCCAAGGCGATACCCGCTGCCGCCATCATCAGCGGTTGCTTCTTGAGCAGGCGGCTGAACTGATCGCCCAGATCCTGGGAACCGTGGGCCAGGCGGTCGCCTGTCTGCGTGGCGCTATGCCGTGCATTACGGGCGCTCGCCCCCAGGCCATCAGCCAGATGCGACGCCTTGTCCTTGAGCTGATGAAACCCTTCGCGCAAGGAGTTGGTGGTGTCATGCAGATGACCGCGGGCGCTGTCCAGGCCACCGGACAGCCCCTCGCTCCAGCCATTGGCGTCCTGGTCGGGGCCAACGCGATAACCGACCCGGGGCGGGTGGTTCTGGCCGAGCATCAGCCAGCACAAGCCGACCGTAGTCAGCACGGTTGGCACCGGATTGTTGCGCACCGTCGTGCCCAGGTTGCCGAAAAATTCGGCGCCATTGCCTTTCACCATGCCCAAGGCCTGATCAAGCATCTGCCCCGGCGTGAACTTGCTGCCCAAGGCATCGACGATGTGGCTGATATGGGCGCGCTGTTCGTCGATCTCGCGCTCGATGGTCTCCGGGCTCTTCTCCGCTTCAGTCTTCAATTCATCCTTCATGAGGCTTTCCTCCGCAGGGCTTCCTGGTCTTTGTGCATGGCATCGAGCGTTCGGTCAGGCTTGAAATGGGAAGGCTCGAATTGCTTCTTGCCGGACTGGACCATGACAAAACCGATGATCATCACCACCACGCCGACAATCAGTGCGGCCAGCCAGGGCGCCATCATCGTGCTCAGGCCATACACCACTGCCATCAGGAGGATGATGAAGCCGGCCATCAGCACCATGGCGCCGCCGGCGACCCCGGCGATACCTGCCTTCAGGGTGTTGAGGCTCGCCTGGAATTCAGCCTTGGCCAGCGCCAGCTCCTTGGTAAAGAGCGACGGGACTTCATGGGTCAGTTGCCGCAGCAAGCCCATGACCGAGGCATCGTTTTCGGGCGTCGAGGCGCCGGCGGAACGCTGGATATCCGGGTCTGGTCGATTCATCACAATTCTCCTCTGGTATTGGCCGAGCCCGGCAGCGAGCCGGTGGCGGAATCACTGGGATGGTCCTGAACGCTGGGTGAAGTCGGGGTTACGCCGGTGGCGAGGCCGCTGCTGGTCCCTGCCCCCGGACCGATAGGATCAGGCACGGGGTCAAAGGGTTGGGCGTCGAAGGGCTGGGCGCCGAAACCTTCGGCGGCTGGATCCGACTCCGTGGAGGCAGGGCTTTGCACTTCGGTGGTGATCGGCGAGGTGCCGGCCTTGAGGAAACGCGAAAGCCCGAACCCCACCGCAATACTGCCGGCGAGGAACAGGCCGGGGTTATCCCGCGCCAGGCGAGAGCCATCGTGCAGCAGCTCTTCAGCGCTCTTGTTGCGCAGTTTGCTGGCCAGGCCGCTCATGCTGTCGGCCATGTCCGCCAGATAATGCGACAAGCCAAGGGTGTCGTTGGCTTCAAGCTCGGACATCGCGGACTTCGCGCCACGCGCCAGTGCATCGATCTGGTCCGCCGCGGTATCGCGGTACTGGCCGAAATGCGCATCGGCCTTTTCGCGGGCGCTGCCGATGGCTTCGTTAACGTCCTCCTTGATGTGGTTCAGGGATTCTTCAGGTCGTCCCTGGTTTGCGTTACCGCTTTGTCGCTCGGTGTTGTTGTCCGGGATAGTCATGTCTGTCCATCGCCTCCGTGATGAAAAACTCAACATCAGGCAAGCGCCGAAACGTTGCCTGGATAAGTGCCTCTCAGAACAAGTGACGGGACGCGCGGGAGCGTAGTTCCAACGAGTTTTATTGTCAGACGCTGTGCGGTCGTTGGGGGCGTTTGGCTGGGTTTCGCTTAAAAAAAGGCATTGGGGATGAACTCCAATGCCCGATTCAACACTGCACCCGTGGCGAGGGAGCTTGCTCCCGCTGGGTTGCGCAGCGGCCCTGAAAACTCCTGCGTCTATACAAAAACCTGGGCCTGCTGCGCAGTCCAGCGGGAGCAAGCTCCCTCGCCACGATAGCTCGTCAGTTCGGCCTCAGGTTTCCATCGTCGCCGCCTGGTTGCCGCCCTGCTCGGCGATTTTCGAAAGTTTCTCGTCGGTGGCTTTCTCTTCCTTGAGCGTCGCCAGCAACAAACCGACCACTTCATCGCCCAGGTTCAAGTGCTTGGCCATGGCGATCAGCGTGCCGTAGCTGGCGATTTCGTAGTGCTCGATCTTCTGCTGGGCACCGATCAGCCCTGCATCGAGCACTGCGCCTTTTTCGATTTCGTCGATCAGCTCCTTGGACTCCTCCACCAGCCCTTCCATGGCAATGCATTTCATGCGCTTGAGCTTGATACCCGCCACTTCGACAAGGGTGTCGATGCGTTCGATCTGGCCTTGGGTTTCTTCAAGGTGATCGTTGAAGGCTTGCGCCAGCAAGGGATTGGTGGTGGCTCGGGCCATGCGTGGCAAGGCACGAGTGATCTGCTTTTCGGCGCTGTAGACATCGGACAGTTCGTGAATGAACAGGTCCGTCACGGTTTTTCTGGCCATCTCGGCATCCTCCTTCGGGTTGAAGTGGTGAAGCGCCGCTTCACCTGTCATCAACACTGACCCGGAGCAAAATGCGGATGTTCAAGAAAATCCGTGCACGCCTGGACAGAGGGTTCCGGGTGCGCTTTAACCCAGCGCGGTATCGAGGAACATCATCACCGCAAAGCCCATCATCAGGCCCAGGGTCGCGGGTGTCTCGTGACCGTTGCGATGGGTTTCCGGAATGACTTCATGGGACACCACGAAGATCATCGCCCCCGCCGCCAGCCCGAGGCTGATGGGGTAAGCCACGGCCACGCCCGAGGACATGCCCAGGCCGATCACCGCGCCCAGCGGTTCCATCAATCCCGAACCGACCGCGATAAGCGCGGCCCGCAGGGTGCTGATCCCGGTCACACGCAGCGCCATGGCAATGGCCAGGCCTTCGGGGATGTCCTGGATCGCGATAGCGGTGGTCAGGGGCAGGCCGACCTTGAGGTCGCCATTGGCAAAGCTGACGCCGATGGCCATGCCCTCCGGCAGGTTGTGCAGGGTGATCGCGAGGACAAACAACCACACCCGGTTGATGCGCTTGGCCTCGGGACCGCGGCGCCCACTCAGCTCATGTTCGTGGGGCACGAAGCGGTCGAGCCCGACCATCAGCGCGACGCCCAGCGCCAGGCCGATAACGACCACCAAGGCAGCAAGCAACTGGTTGCCGCAAATGATCTGCGCAGCCTCGATCCCCGGCAATATCAGCGAAAACGAGCTGGCCGCGAGCATCATCCCGGCAGCGAAACCGAGCATGATGTCCTGGGTCCGCGACGAGATATCGCGTAGCACCACCGCCATCATCGCCCCCAGCGCGGTAGCGGCAAAACCGGATATCCCACCCAATGCCGCATAGCCGAGGTGTTGGCGATCGGCCCCCACCAGGGCGTTGTAGCCGCTATACAGCAGCAGTACGGCGACCAGTGCCAATCCCAGCCAGAAGCTCACGCCCAGCAGCAGGTTGTTTTGCACAGGATCAAGCCAGGTACGCCAGGGCGATCGGATCCGGGAGGTGGGCTGGTCCATCAAAGGTCCTTGTTGATTTGGCCGTGCAATACCCGACCGCCGAGCGCATTGGCAGAACGATCAGGCGGAATTTTCGGGCGGGGGGGCAAGGCCCCCTCGCCAACTTCTTACAGTTTGTCACCTTGCATCCCCGAACCCAAGTCGGCGCCCGTGGTGGGATTGCTTTCAGGATTGGACATCGTCCGCGCCTTCATGTCCATCAACAGTGCCTCGTCCTTTTCACTCAACTGCACGCTGGCCAGGCCATCGCCGCCATCGACCGCTGGCGTCGGGTTCTCGACGTACTCCCAATCGTCGCCCTGGTTCCATGGGCCGCGCACGGTAGGTTCACCCTGGGACATGTTGAAATACACGTTGGTGAATTCCGGCATGCCTGGCAGCTTACCTTGCGGGAAGTTGGGCTGGATGGAATGCAGGGCTTTTTCGAACGACAGCTGGTGGGCGATTTCCCGGGTCATCAAGAAACCCAGGGCTTCTTTCACACCAGGATCGTCAGTGACGTTCATCAGCCGCTCGTAAACGATTTTCGCCCGGGCCTCGGCGGCGATGTTCGAACGCATGTCCGCCGTCGGTTCGCCGATCGTATCGATGTAGGCGGCGGTCCATGGCACACCGGCCGAGTTGGTCAACGGGGAGCCGGCGCCATACAGCACACTGGTGATGTGCGAGTCATTGCCGGCCCCGTTGATTTCCCGGTACAGCTGGCCCTCCTGCTCGACGCCTTCAGCCATCTTGCCCTTGGCACCCTTGTTCAGCATGACGATGATCGAACCGATCACCTCCAGATGGCTGAGCTCTTCGGTGGCAATGTCCATCAGCAGGTCCTTGCGGCCCGGATCATCTTCGGACAAGGCCTGGGTGAAATAGCGCGACGCCGCCGCCAACTCGCCCTGGGCGCCGCCAAACTGTTCAAGCAACAGATTGGCCAGTCCTGGATTGGGCTCAGCGACACGCACGGTATATTGCAGTCGTTTGTTATGTACGAACATGGTAGAACTCCTCGATCAGGACACTCATGAGAACACTGCCGGCGGCAGGCCCATGAAAGTCAGAAGAAGTTAAACGGATAAGATTTGTTTTTTATTCAAGGCAGAAGACGAATGGTAGTTTCAATCAACAGAAACTCATCCACGTCTTAATATAAGTGAACAAACGGAGCCGGGCATGACATGACCGACGCTATTTAAATCGATAGTGGCCGGAACAGACCCCATGCCAACGGCATGGGGCCTGCAGAGACCACGGGACATTACGATTTGCGACCGCCACCGTGGCTGTTTTCACCGCCTTTCTTACCGGCTTCAGAAGCTTTTTCCCGGTCGTTGGCAAAGTTGCCACCCGACGCCTGGCCACCTTTGCGGCCCGCTTCAGAAGCCCGTTCAGGGTCATTGGCAAAGTTGCCACCCGAGGCTTGACCACCTTTGCGGCCGGCCTCTGCGGCACGTTCCGGATCGTTGGCAAAATTGCCACCCGACATATGGCCACCCTTACGGCCGGCCTCGGCTGCGCGTTCCGGATCGTTGGCGAAGTTGCCACCCGATGCCTGGCCGCCTTTCTTGCCGGCTTCCGATGCTTTCTCACGATCGTTAGCGAAATTGCCAGGGTTGTTATTGCCTGTATTTGCCATTTCATTCACCTCGTTAGTTGCTATTTGCGAACCCCGTTGGCTCGTACTTATTCGGAAAACCTGAACCGTTCAAGGTTTGAAGAAAGTTCTTCAAACGGCGACGAACGGTCATCGTCTTATTTATACACCGCTGCGCTTGGTATGTATTGAAACTGGCTATCAAACAAGCGGCGATCGATTAACAACAGCAACTACCAAACAATGTAGGAGCGAGCCTGCTCGCGAAAGCGGTAGAAAGTTCAACATTCATATCGAATGATAAATAGCATTCGCGAGCAGGCTCGCTCCCACAGGGCGTACTCAAAGCCTAAAAAACAGTGCGTGTCTTTCCACGCTGTCCGCCAAGGGCCGGATGGCGCCAGCACCCCATTGCACCGGTCTCGTCACCCAGGCCGCGCGCCGTTCCAGGAAGCCAAAACTCGCGAGCTGCCGGTGTTGTCTTGCACCACCGCACTGACCGGCTTGCGGTGTCCGGGCACCCTGTCGCCGATGCCCGGATAAAGCGATGTTCAGGGTGAAATCGGGTCGCTGGCCGGAAACGTTTCCTCCAGCGCTTCATCCAGTTGGTTATTGGTAATGTCCCGCTCGCCGACCTTGCCACTTTGTTCGCAATGACAATCCGCCGCCGGACATGGCTCGCCATTCGGGTGTTGTTCTGCGCAGGCCTGGCTGCAATAGGCCTCGCCGTCATGATTGAACACCCGCTCGGGATCTACCTGGCAATGGCAGCCGGGGCAGCCACACTGCAGTTCGCTCATGTTTGTCCTCCTGGGGTCCGCTGTCGTCAGGATCCCACCAGTAATTGAACTTCAAGGTTGGCCGCCGCGACCCCGTGCTTCGCTACATACACTTCGTCGGTCCAGCCTTTGGTCAGGTTGCGATAAGTCTGCGTGCCAAGGGCCGCTCCGCTGTTCCATTCAATGACATCGCCAATGTCGACATCATTGGCGGGCCCAAGCTCAAGTACCGTATGGCCGTCTTCTTCCGCCACATAGACGCCCACCCTGGCACTCTGTCGATTGATGGCCCTAACCTCACCGGTGGTCTGCTTCATACCTGTCCTCTTTGCGGTTGATGGCAGGTTTGGCGCGGCCGAACCGTGCCGGGCCGCGCCTCGCATTGCACCTCAGCGCTTGGCTTCGGTATGCGGATTGGCCGAACGCTCAAGGAACGCCTGGGTGATTTCCGGCAGATGATCGCGCAGCCATTCAGCCATGGCGATTTCCTGCGGCAGAATCTGCTCGCAGGCCTTTTGCGTTTCCACATCGCCGGCCACTTTCGCCGCTTCGATCAGCACCGTGTACGAAGCAATTTCCAGGTTCTCGAAGACGTAGCCACTCATGGCGCCCTTGACCACTTCGTCGCTCATCGCCATGCCACCCATGGCTTGACCGAACGCCATCAGCTTGCCGGCCATGTCCTTGAGCATCGACGGGCTACCGCCCAGGCGCTGGATGCATTGTTCCACCAGCTTCTGCTGGCCGAGCGTCTCTTCGATGTGCTGTTCGATCCGCGCCTTGAGCACCGGGTAGTGCTCCAGCCGCTCGGCCTGGGCCTTGAGCATTTTCTCCGCTTGCTGTTCCATGGCATGAGCGTCGTTGAGCCAATCCAGCAGGTTCTCTTTAGGGGTTGCCATTTACCTTCTCCTTAATCAGTGTTCGTCGACGCACCGCAGTGCGAGAGCGCTGAAATACCGCACATAAGGTGGATGTCGCGCGCGTCGGGAAAGTTTGAACAATCACCTTCGGCGGGCGACGAAAGGCGCTTGGCGAAGCCGATGCTACCCTCAAGGAATCCAGGCCAGCGGAGTACACCCATGCCCGACGATCTACACCGTGACCCCGTCGAACAATTGCAGGAATACCTGACCGGGCGGCGCTTCCTGGTGCTGACCGGAGCGGGCATCAGCACGCCGTCCGGCATACCCGATTACCGGGACAGCGACGGCGTGCGACGGGGCAGGCAACCGATGATGTACCAGGAATTCCTCGCCAGGCCAGAAGCGCGACGGCGCTACTGGGCGCGAGCGATGCTGGGCTGGCCACGCTTGCGCCAGGCACGGCCGAACCAGGCCCATGAGGCCTTGGCGGCGTTGCAGGGGCAGGCGCGCATCAGCGGCTTGATCACCCAGAATGTCGACGCCTTGCATGACCGGGCCGGGAGCCGCGATGTCATCGAGTTGCACGGCAGCCTGCATCGGGTGCTGTGCCTGGACTGCGGCCAGCCGAGCGAGCGGCAGCAGATCCAGTTGTTGATGGAGGACCAGAACCCGTACCTGGCCGGTGTCGATGCGGTGCAAGCGCCCGACGGCGATACCTTGCTGGACCCGGCCTTCGAGGCCCGCTTTCAAATCCCCCGTTGCCCGCATTGCGATGGCGAACGCTTGAAACCCGACGTGGTGTTCTTTGGTGAAAACGTCGCCGCCGCTACCGCGACTCGCGCCACCGAGGCAGTCGGGCAGGCGGATGGATTGCTGGTGGTGGGTTCATCGCTGATGGCGTATTCGGCCTTTCGCCTATGTCGGGCGATCAAGGATCAGGGCAAGCCGCTGCTTGCGATCAACCGCGGCAAGACCCGCGCCGATGAGCTGTTGGATCTGAAGGTTGAAGTGGCTTGCGAAGACTTGTTGCCATTGCTGATCTAAAGACCACGGTGCGCTCTGTGGGAGCGAGCCTGCTCGCGAATGAGGGCGGATCAGTTGCATGATGTTGACTGAAACGTCGCTATTCGCGAGCAGGCTCGCTCCCACAGGGGACTGCGCTCATTTCGATATCATCTGCGCGCCCATATCCTGATCCCTGAGCGTATCGAACATCGCCTGCGCCGCCGCCGACAATTCATGACCCGGCTTGGTCAGCACGCCGATAGCCCGCTCTATTACCGGATCGCTGAGGGTGATGCAGCGAGCGCCCAGCTCGTGCATCTGGCCGACACACAGGGCCGGTACGGCGCTCACGCCCAGGCCGCTGGCAACCATCCGCCCGACTGTCGCCAACTGATGACTTTCAAACTCGACCGGCAATTTCATGCCGCGAGCGTGCAGATGCTCTTCGAGCATCACCCGTACCGTCGAGGGTCGTTGCAAGGTGATGAACGGCTGCTCCAGCAGCATTTGCCAACGGATCTCGCCGAGCTTGGCCAACGCCGAATCCAGCGGCACCACCGCGACGAAGCGATCGAGGTACAACGGCGTGAACGCCAGCGATGAACTTTGCATCGGCTCGAACGCAACGCCCAGTTCCACGTGACGATCACGGACCATTTCCAGCACCTGCTCGTTGATCACGTCGTTGACCGTGACGTTGACATTCGGGAACCGGGCGCGGAAGGTCTTGAGGATCGGCGGCAGCAGGTTTCCGGCAAACGAGGGCATCGCCGCCAGCGTCACGCGACCGCGCTGCAAGGTGAAGCGCTGGCGCATTTCATCCTCGGCGTTTTCCCAGTCGGCCACCAGGCGGCGTGCCAATGGCAGCAGTGATTCACCTTCGGGCGTCAACGCTACGTTACGGGTGTTACGACTGAACAGGCGACCGCCGAGCCCTTCCTCCAGGGCCTTGATCGTCAGGCTCAGGGCCGATTGGGACAGATGCAGCCGCTCGCCGGCGACGGCGAAGCTCAGGCTCTGGGCCACGGCGAGGAAGGCGCGGATTTGCTTGAGGGTCATGGTCGCTGCGCTCCCAGCGGCAAGCAATGAGTTTCCAAGCTGCAAGTGAAGGGCAGCAACTATTGAGTTTTATCAATCAATCCCACGTAAAAATCAACTTAACAAATATATGACTTGGCGCAACACTGCATTTCATTGCGACCCCACTCAAGAATAAAAGAGGTGTCTATGGCAGGTTTCGACAAACGCGTGAGCTCCTATGAGGAAGCGCTTGAGGGCTTGAAGGACGGCATGACTGTCATTGCCGGCGGCTTCGGCCTGTGTGGTATCCCGGAAAACCTGATCGCCGAGATCAAGCGCAAGGGCACCCGCGATCTCACCGTGGTTTCCAACAACTGCGGCGTCGACGGTTTCGGCCTCGGCGTGCTGCTGGAAGACCGGCAGATCCGCAAGGTAGTCGCCTCCTACGTGGGCGAAAACGCCCTGTTCGAGCAGCAACTGTTGAGTGGCGAAATCGAAGTCGCGCTCACCCCCCAAGGCACCCTCGCGGAAAAAATGCGTGCGGGTGGCGCTGGCATCCCGGCCTTCTTCACCGCCACTGGCGTCGGCACGCCAGTGGCCGAAGGCAAGGAAGTGCGTGAGTTCCATGGCCGCCAGTACCTGATGGAAGAATCCATCACCGGTGACTTCGCCATCGTCAAAGGCTGGAAGGCCGACCATTTCGGTAATGTGGTCTATCGCCATACCGCGCAGAACTTCAATCCGCTGGCCGCCACGGCGGGCAAGATCACGGTGGTCGAAGTCGAGGAAATCGTCGAGCCCGGCGAGTTGGACCCGGCGCACATCCATACGCCCGGCATCTACGTCGACCGGGTCATTTGCGGCACGTTCGAAAAGCGCATCGAACAGCGCACCGTGCGTAAGTGATCCCCTGCCCCCGGCCCGAATGAAGGAATAACACCATGGCACTTTCCCGCGAACAAATGGCTCAGCGCGTCGCCCGCGAAATGCAGGACGGCTACTACGTGAACCTCGGCATCGGCATCCCGACCCTGGTCGCCAACTACATTCCCGAAGGCATGGAAGTCATGCTGCAATCGGAAAACGGCTTGCTCGGCATGGGCGCGTTCCCCACCGAAGCCGAAGTCGATGCGGACATGATCAACGCCGGCAAACAGACGGTCACCGCGCGCATCGGCGCTTCGATCTTTTCTTCGGCCGAATCCTTCGCCATGATCCGTGGCGGCCACATCGACCTGACCGTACTCGGCGCGTTCGAAGTCGACGTCGAGGGCAACATCGCGTCGTGGATGATTCCCGGCAAGCTGGTCAAGGGCATGGGTGGCGCGATGGACCTGGTGGCCGGTGCCGAGAACATCATCGTCACCATGACCCATGCGTCCAAGGACGGTGAGTCGAAACTGCTGCCGCGCTGCAGCCTGCCGCTGACCGGCGCCGGTTGCATCAAGCGCGTACTGACTGACCTCGCCTATCTGGAAATCCAGGACGGCGCCTTTATTCTCAAGGAACGTGCCCCAGGCGTCAGCGTCGAGGAAATCGTCGCCAAGACCGCCGGTAAGCTGATCGTGCCGGACCACGTACCTGAAATGCAGTTCGCTGCCCAGTGAGGAGAGATTCGATGCAAGAAGTCGTGATTGTCGCCGCTACCCGTACCGCCATCGGCAGCTTCCAGGGTTCGCTGGCGGCCATTCCCGCGCCGGAACTTGGCGCCGCGGTGATCCGTCGCTTGCTGGAACAGACCGGTCTTTCCGGCGAGCAGGTCGATGAAGTGATCCTCGGCCAGGTATTGACTGCTGGTTCCGGACAGAACCCGGCGCGCCAGGCGTCGATCCTCGCCGGCCTGCCCCATGCCGTACCAGCACTGACCCTGAACAAGGTCTGCGGCTCGGGTCTCAAGGCGCTGCACCTGGGCGCCCAGGCGATTCGCTGCGGCGATGCCGAAGTCATCATCGCCGGCGGCATGGAGAACATGAGCCTGGCCCCGTACGTGTTGCCAGCGGCCCGCACCGGTTTGCGCATGGGGCACGCGAAGATGATCGACAGCATGATCACCGATGGCCTGTGGGACGCGTTCAACGATTACCACATGGGCATCACCGCCGAGAACCTGGTGGACAAATACGGCATCAGCCGCGAGGCGCAGGATGCTTTCGCCGCGGCGTCCCAACAGAAAGCCGTCGCCGCCATCGAAGGTGGGCGTTTCGGCGATGAGATCACGCCGATCCTGATTCCCCAGCGCAAGGGCGATCCGGTGGCCTTTGCTACTGACGAACAGCCCCGCGCCGGTACTACCGCTGAATCCTTGGGCAAGCTCAAGCCGGCGTTCAAGAAAGACGGCAGCGTCACTGCGGGCAATGCGTCCTCGCTCAACGACGGCGCCGCCGCCGTGATCTTGATGAGCGCGGAAAAAGCCAAGGCGCTGGGCTTGCCGGTACTGGCAAAGATCAGTGCCTACGCCAACGCCGGTGTCGACCCGGCCATCATGGGCATCGGCCCGGTCTCGGCCACCCGTCGCTGCCTGGACAAGGCCGGCTGGTCGCTGGATCAACTTGACCTGATCGAAGCCAACGAAGCCTTCGCCGCCCAATCCCTGGCTGTCGCCAAGGAACTGCAATGGGACATGGACAAGGTCAACGTCAACGGCGGCGCCATTGCCCTGGGCCATCCGATCGGGGCATCGGGTTGCCGGGTGCTGGTGACGCTGTTGCATGAAATGATCAAGCGCGACGCCAGGAAAGGCCTCGCGACACTGTGCATCGGCGGCGGTCAGGGCGTGGCTCTCGCACTGGAGCGGGCGTAACCGGCAACAGGCAAAACGGTGGCTGCGCGGACCCACGATATCCGCGTGACCACTGGCAGCAGACCGGCGCAACTTTGGTTGCGCCGGTTTTTTTTTGCCTGCACCGGCCCCGTGGCGAGGGAGCTTGCTCCCGCTCGACTGCGCAGCAGTCGCAAAACCGGCTGACGCGATCAGACTGCGGGAATGCAAGGGGCCTGCTGCGCAGGCCAGCGGGAGCAAGCTCCCTCGCCACGGGGGATTCGCCATGGCGCCGAATTCGGCAGCGCCTGCGATCGAATGTGGGAGCGAGCCTGCTCGCGAAGGCGGTGGGTCAGTTTGCATCGATGCTGAATGTGCCGGCCTCTTCGCGAGCGGGCTCGCTCCCACACAGGTTCTGTGGCAGCTGCGGAACTCGATAACACCCAAGATCCATGTGGGAGCGAGCCTGCTCGCGAAGGCGACAAACCAGGCGACGCGGATCTTTCAGGTCCCTGCGCCAAACCGGTCGCGGCTGTTGGTCAGGTGCAGCCACATGGCGGCGCGGGCGGCGTCGGGGTCCTGGCGCTTGATGGCGTTGAAAATCGCCTCGTGCTCCAGGTTCGCAAACTGCGCCAGCTTGCCCAGGTCCGCCTGGCCGCGTTCGGCCATGTTCACCCGGGTGCGGGGGATCATCGCGCTGCCCAGGTGCTGCATGATTTCGACAAAACAGCTGTTATCCGTGGCTTCGGAAATCAGCAAATGAAAACGCCGGTCAGCCTCGACGCAGCTGTCGTTGTTGTTGAGCAAGCGCTGGTAGTCATCCAGCGCCTGACGCATCTGCTGCAATTGCTCCTCACTGCGGCGCTGGGCCGCCAGCGCCGCAGCCTGGGTTTCCAGGCCCAGGCGCAATTCGAGAATCCCGCGCACGCCCGCTGCAGTATCGACGTTGAGCCTCAGCCCCTGCTCTCCCGTCTGCTGCAGCACAAAAGTACCGATGCCATGGCGAGTCTCCACCAACCCCGAGGCCTGCAATTTGGAGATCGCCTCGCGCACCACCGTGCGGCTGACCCCATGCTCGCGCACGAAAGCACCCTCCGACGGCAATTTCTCTCCGGGCTTCAACTGCCCCAGCAGGATGCTCTGGCTCAACTTCGCCACCAGGTCATGGGCCAGGTTGTGGGTGCGCTTGCGCAGAGGCGTTTGAGTGTCTTGCTGCATGTGCCACGGGTTCCTTGAAAACAGGCTCGTCGATCCTACCATCCGCCGCGTCGGAGTTGTTTGTCGATGCAAGCCAACTTGTATGACAACAGACTGTAGCCTACTGGTTTAATCCTCAAAGCTCACCAGGCATTTGGCAGCTTAATGCCAGGACCACCCCGCCAAAAACCTTACCAACGCCAACAAACCCAGCATAAAAAAGACCCAGCACCAATCCAATCGTGCTCAAAAACTGCTTGTCAGACAAAAAAATCAACTTGTATGATGTCTATCAACATCGGCACCTGCACGATGCCCCGCATAAAAATAAACAGTGGGAGAAAATCCAGTGAACTCATCCAGCCTCAAGGCAGATGCCGGCGCGGATCCGGTGCTGTCCTCGGCCATATCCAAGGTCAAGCGCCACATCCTGCCGCTGTTCGTCATCATGTTCATCGTCAACTACATCGACCGTGTGAACATCGGCTTCGTCCGTTCCCATATGGAGCACGACCTGGGCATCGGCGCAGCCGCCTATGGTTTTGGCGCCGGCCTGTTCTTCATCGGCTACGCGCTGTTCGAAGTCCCGTCCAACATCCTCCTGCAACGCATCGGCGCCCGTATCTGGCTGACCCGCATCATGCTCACCTGGGGCCTGGTGGCGGCAGGCATGGCCTTCATCCAGAACGAAACCCACTTCTACATCCTGCGTTTCCTGCTGGGTGTGGCAGAAGCCGGTTTCTTTCCCGGCGTGATCTACTACTTCACGCGGTGGCTGCCCGGCGTCGAGCGCGGCAAGGCCATCGCGATTTTCCTCAGCGGCTCGGCGATCGCTTCGCTGATATCCGGCCCGCTGTCGGGGCTGCTTTTGCAGATCAACGGCCTGGGCATGCACGGCTGGCAGTGGATGTACTTCATCGAGGGGATGTTTTCGGTCTGCCTCTGTGTGTTCGTCTGGTTCTGGCTGGACTCCAAGCCTCACGACGCCAAGTGGCTCAGTCGCGACGAGCAGGATGCGCTGGTCAATGCCATCGACGATGAACAGGCGGCCCGTGAAGCGGCGACGCCGATCAAACTGTCGATCGGCCAATTGCTCAAGGACCGCCAGATCATCCTGTTCTGCCTGATCTATTTCTTTATCCAACTGACTATCTACGCGGCGACCTTCTGGCTGCCGAGCATTATCAAAAAGATGGGCGAGCTCAGCGACCTTCAGGTCGGCCTGTTCAATTCGATTCCCTGGCTGCTGTCGATCGTCGGCATGTACGCCTTCGCCTCGCTGTCGGCCAAATGGAAGTTCCAGCAGGCCTGGGTTGCCGCTGCCCTGTTGATCGCTGCGGCAGGCATGTTCATGTCCACCACTGGCGGGCCGATCTTCGCCTTCGTTGCGATCTGCTTCGCCGCCCTGGGTTTCAAGTCCGCCTCTTCGCTGTTCTGGCCGATCCCCCAGGCCTACCTGGACGCACGGATCGCCGCCGGCGTCATCGCACTGATCAACTCGGTGGGCAACCTCGGCGGATTCGTCGCCCCGACTACTTTCGGCCTGCTTGAGCAGCACACCGGCTCGATCCAGGGCGGGCTCTATGGCCTGGCGGCCACATCGATCATTGCCGCGATTATCGTGTTCGCCGCGCGCAATACGCCCAAACCGAAAACCATCAAGCCTTCCACCGACCCGGCTACCAGTCACGCCTGACCACAACAATAACTCAAGGATCCGTACACGATGACTACCCAAGAAACCAGCAAAGCCCCGATCATCACCAGCATGCAAGTAGTGCCCGTGGCTGGCCACGACGGCATGTTGCTCAACCTCAGCGGTGCCCACGGCCCGTT
This sequence comes from Pseudomonas sp. R1-15, assembly GCF_051132085.1. Lineage (NCBI taxonomy): Bacteria > Pseudomonadati > Pseudomonadota > Gammaproteobacteria > Pseudomonadales > Pseudomonadaceae > Pseudomonas > Pseudomonas sp. R1-15. Next base: position 3,769,757 of record NZ_CP071660.1, read on the forward strand.
TTTCACCCGCAACATCGTGATTCTCAAGGACAACGCCGGGCATACTGGCGTGGGCGAAGTGCCCGGCGGTGAGCGCATTCGCCAGACCCTCGAAGACGCTCGCTCACTGGTGGTCGGCAGCCCCATCGGCACCTACCAGAAAATCCTCAACAGCGTACGCCAGGCCTTTGCCGATCGTGATGCCGGCGGTCGCGGCCTGCAGACCTTCGACCTGCGTATCACCATCCACGCCGTCACCGGCCTGGAAGCTGCGTTGCTCGACCTGCTCGGCCAGCACCTGGATGTGCCGGTCGCCGCCCTGCTCGGCGAAGGCCAGCAGCGCGATGAAGTGAAGATGCTCGGCTACCTGTTCTACGTCGGTGATCGCCAGCAGACCGACCTGCCCTACCGCAGCGAACCGCAGGCTGAAAATGACTGGTTCCGCGTACGCCACGAAAAAGCCCTGGATGCTGACGCGGTGGTACGTCTGGCCGAGGCGGCCCACGCGCACTATGGCTTCGAGGATTTCAAGCTCAAGGGCGGCGTGCTCAGGGGCGATGAAGAGATCGAAGCGGTGACGGCGTTGGCCGAGCGTTTCCCCCAGGCGCGCATCACCCTGGACCCGAACGGCGCCTGGTCACTCAAGGAGGCCATCCGCCTGTGCCGTGATCAGCACAAGGTGCTGGCCTATGCCGAAGACCCTTGCGGTGCCGAGAATGGTTATTCGGGTCGTGAAGTCATGGCTGAATTCCGTCGCGCCACAGGCCTCAAGACCGCCACCAACATGATTGCCACCGACTGGCGCGAAATGGGTCACGCGATTACGTTGCAGTCGGTCGACATTCCCTTGGCGGACCCGCATTTCTGGACGATGCAGGGTTCGGTGCGGGTGGCGCAGATGTGCAATGAATGGGGCCTGACCTGGGGCTCTCACTCCAACAACCACTTCGATATTTCCCTGGCGATGTTTACCCACGTCGCGGCCGCCGCACCGGGCGACATCACCGCCATCGACACTCACTGGATCTGGCAGGATGGCCAACGGCTGACCAAGGCGCCCTTGCAGATCCGCGGTGGCTGCGTGCAGGTGCCGAAGAAACCGGGGCTGGGGATCGAACTGGACATGGACCAGCTGGCCAAGGCTCATGAGTTGTACAAAGGCATGGGACTTGGCGCGCGGGATGATTCGGTGGCGATGCAGTATCTGATCCCGGGCTGGACATTCAACAACAAGCAGCCGTGCCTGGTGCGCTGAGAGGCTGAGGACTTTTAGCTCAGCACTGTGGGAGCGAGCCTGCTCGCGATAGCGGAGTGTCTGTCAGCACTTTTGTGACTGACTGACCGCCATCGCGAGCAAGCTCGCTCCCACATTGGATCAATGTGATCCAAATGAATCCGGGCCTATCCCTCCGGTCGCAGGATCAGCACCGCCAGCGGCGGCAGGTTCAGTTCCAGCGACAGCGCCTGGCCATGGCTGGGGATCGCCTCGGTGGAGGCGCCGCCGCCATTGCCATAGTTGGAACCGGCATAGGTGTCGGCGTCGCTGTTGAGCAATTCCACCCAGCGTCCGCCAAACGGCACGCCGACCCGATACGCCTCGCGCGGCACCGGCGTGAAGTTGGCGACTACCAGCACCGGCCGGCCATCCTTGCTCCAGCGCAACCACGCATAGACACTGTTGACCGCATCGTCACCGATCAGCCATTGGAAGCCTTGCGGCGCATCGTCCTGGTCATGCAGCGCCGGTTCTTCGCGATAGAGCCGGTTCAGGTCGCTCACCAATTTCTGCACGCCCCGGTGCTCGGGGTATTGCAGCAGGTACCAGTCCAGTTGCTGGTCGTGGTTCCACTCGCGCCATTGGCCAAACTCGCAGCCCATGAACAACAGTTTCTTGCCGGGATGGCCCCACATGAAGCTCAGGTAGGCGCGCAGGTTGGCGAATTTCTGCCAGCGGTCACCGGGCATCTTGTCGATCAGCGAGCGTTTGCCGTGGACCACTTCGTCATGGGAAATCGGCAAGACAAAACGCTCGGACCAGGCGTAAACCAGGCCGAAGCTCAGTTCGTTGTGGTGATGAGCGCGGTACACCGGGTCCTGCTGGATGTAATGCAGCGAATCGTGCATCCAGCCCATGTTCCATTTGTAGGCGAAACCCAGGCCGCCCTGTTGCGTGCTCTGGCTGACACCCGGCCATGCCGTGGACTCCTCGGCGATCACCAGCGCGCCGGGCGTCTCCAGTGCAACCACGTCGTTGAGGTGGCGCAGGAAGTCGATGGCTTCCAGGTTCTCCCGTCCGCCGTGGCGGTTGGGTACCCACTCGCCGGCCTTGCGCGAATAGTCGCGATACAGCATCGAGGCCACCGCATCGACCCGCAGGCCGTCGACGTGGAAATGCTTGAGCCAATGCAACGCCGAGGCCAGCATGAACCCATGGACTTCGGTGCGCCCGAGGTTGTAGATCAGCGTGTCCCAGTCCTGGTGGAAGCCTTCCAGCGGGTTGCCGTATTCATACAGCGCGGTCCCGTCGAACTGGGCCAGACCGTGGGTATCGGTCGGGAAATGCGCCGGCACCCAGTCGAGGATCACGCCGATATTGGCCTGGTGGCAGGCGTTGACGAACGCGGCGAAATCATCGGGCGAACCGAAACGCGCGGTTGGGGCAAATTGCGACAGCGGTTGATAGCCCCACGAGCCGCCAAACGGGTGTTCCATGATCGGCATCAGTTCGATGTGGGTGAAGCCCAGGTCCTTGACGTAGGGAATCAACCGCTCGGCCATTTCATGCCAGTTGTACTGCCGGGAAACCTCCCCCGCCTCGTCGATTTCGCACTGCCAGGAACCGGCGTGCAACTCGTAGATCGACAGCGGCGCGCCTGGTAGCTGGCGCTCGCGTCGGCTTTGCATCCACTCGTCGTCCTGCCACTCGATTTTCAACGGCGCGGCGACCTTCGATGCCGTGTCCGGCGGCATCTGGGTGGCCAGGGCCACCGGGTCGGCCTTGAGCGGCAGGATACCGTGGGCGCCAAGGATTTCGTATTTGTAGCCTTCGCCCGGACCGAGCCGCGGGATGAAGATCTCCCACACGCCGGACGGATAACGGATGCGCATTGGATGCCGGCGCCCGTCCCAGACGTTGAAGTCCCCCACCACCGACACACGGCGCGCGTTCGGCGCCCAGACCGCGAAGCGCACACCGTCGACGCCATCGACCGTCTTCAGTTGCGCACCGAGGCACGCGCTGAGGTCGCGGTGATTGCCCTCGGCGAACAGGTAAAGATCCATTTCCCCCAGCAGCGGGCCGAAGCTGTAGGGGTCTTCGGCAACCTGCTCGCCGCCCGCCCAACGGGTGCGCAGCAGGTACGGCTGTGCGCGGTCGAAATGGCCGACGAACAGGCCTGGCGTTTCGGTAGCCTGCAATTCGCCCAGCTCCTCGCCGCCGTCACGGGCGAGCACATGCACGCTCAACGCACCGGGCAGGTACGCGCGGATGAATTGCCCGCCCGCCCCGTCGCCATGCGGGCCCAGGATCGAGAACGGGTCGTGGTGTTCGGCGCGCACCAGCGCGTCGATGTCGTGGGGGGCCGGCAGCAATGCCTCTTTGGCCTGCCCCTGGGTTTCCTTGTTCGAGACGCTCATGATTCTCTCCACTAAATCGGTCCGGCTAAATCGGAAAAGGGTTGCAGCCCACTCAACAGCCCGTACAGACCGTGCAACGGCACGGGCAGCCAGGCGGGGCGATTCTCGGCTTCATAAGCCACTTCATAGGCCGCCTTCTCCAGGCCGAACAACGCCAGCGCGGCGTCCTCGCCTTCAGCATCCTTCCATTCATGGGCAAGACTAGCTGCCGCCAGCCGATACGCCTCGACAAATGCCTGGCGGGCCTCAATCAAATAGCGGTCGGCGACCCGTTTGCGCGCCGCATCGGCGTCGGCCGTGGTGTCCACGGTGTGCAGTTGGACCGCCATCGCTGCCGCGTAATCGAAGGAACGCAGCACACCGCTGACGTCCTTGTACGGGCTGTGCTTGCCACGCCGCTCGTGCAACGGCCGCGCCGGCTCGCCCTCGAAGTCGATCAGGTAGGCGTCGCCCTTGATCACCAGCACCTGCCCCAGGTGCAGGTCGCCATGCACCCGGATACGCAAGCCACCGGCGGCCTTGCCGGCCAATTCCTGGACATGGGCCAGCACGGTTTTCCTGTGTTCCAGCAAGCGTGCGACCATGGCTTGGTCCGCCGGGTTCAATTGCCCCTGGTTCTGCTTGAGCAGACGCAAGGCATTTTCCACCTGGGCGACGACGTCCTTGCCGATCGCCTGGGCCTCTTTGGCGCTGGTGGCCTGCGGCGCGAAGTCCGGGTTGTCGGTGGGCTGGGCGAGCACCTTGTGCATTTCCCCCAGGCGCTGGCCGAGCATGCCGGCGAAGTCCTTCAGCTCGCCCAGGGCGTTGTAGTGCTGTTCCTGTTCGGACACCGCGTCCGCCAGTTCGTCGCGCAAGGCGCGCTCAAGGTTGTTCTGGGTCCATTCCCACGCATCACCCTGATTGCTCAGGTAACCCTGGGCGATCATCAGCAGCGCGTCCTCGCCCCGGGCGTCGCGGCGAATCACCGAACCCAGCAGCGGCGAAATATTGCTGAAACCGGCAGCGGTCAGGTAAGCACTCATCTCCAGTTCCGGGTGCACGCCCGACGCGACCTTGCGGATCAGCTTGAGCACCAGGCTGCCGCCAACCACCACCGAACTGTTGGACTGCTCGGCGGACAGGTAGCGCACCTCCGGCTCGGCGCCAAGGTTCAGCGCCGCCAGGCCTGCGGTGGGTTCAAAACGCAACTCGCCATCGGCGCACGGCAATACGGTGTTGGCCTGGATGCCTTGCATCACGGCTCGCACGAAGCTCTCCAGGGTGAACGCATCGGTAATCAGCCCGACCTGACGCCCCCGGCGGACCCGCGACAAGGCCAGTTGCTGGGGCAGCGCCGGGCCCACCTGGTCCTCGGCCAACAGACCGAATGGCAGTTGATAGCGCAGCGTCTGACCGGCACTGGTCACGTCGATTTCGCTCAACAGCACAGGCCGTTGCGGATCACCGAAGCGCACGCCATAGACGATGTCGACTTTCTCGATGGCGCTATCCTTGCCGGCGAACCAGCGACGATTCTGCAGCCAGCTTGGCAGAATGCTCTGCTCCAACGTCGTGCGTGACGGCGCCTCAAGCAATTCTTCCAAGCGCTTTTTCAGTACCAGCGTGGTGAAGTCCGGCAGGCTCTGGGCAGGTTCCACATGCCAGCTCGGCATCTGGTTTTCCGCCGCCAGGGCGAACCAGTAGAAGCCGTACGGCGCCAGGGTCAGGAGGAAATTCAACTGGCCGATGGGCGGGAAGGCATTACCCCCGAGCATCTCCACCGGGACCATGCCGGCATAGGCCGACAGGTCCAGCTCCGCCGCCTGGGCGCTACGTGAAACGTTGGCGACGCAGAGAATGATTTCATGCTTGCCATCCGGGCCGGTGTATTCACGGGTGTAGGCAAGGATCCGGCGGTTACTCGGCGACAGCATTTTCAGCGTGCCCCGGCCGAAGGCCTTGGACTGCTTGCGCACCGCGAGCATCCGACGGGTCCAGTTGAGCAGCGAATGCGGGTCGCCGGCCTGGGTCTCGACGTTCACCGAGAGGTAGCCGTACTGCGGATCCATGATCGGCGGCAGCACCAGGCTCGCCGGGTCGGCGCGGGAGAAACCGCCGTTGCGGTCGATGGACCACTGCATCGGCGTGCGCACGCCATCGCGATCACCGAGGTAGATGTTGTCGCCCATGCCGATTTCATCGCCGTAGTACAAAGTCGGCGTACCGGGCATCGACAGCAGCAAGCTGTTGAGCAATTCCACGCGGCGCCGGTCGCGCTCCATCAGCGGCGCCAGGCGACGGCGAATGCCCAAGTTGATCCGCGCCCGGCGATCGGCCGCGTAGTAATTCCACAGGTAGTCGCGCTCCTTGTCGGTGACCATTTCCAGGGTCAGCTCATCGTGATTGCGCAAGAAAATCGCCCATTGGCAATTGGCTGGAATCTCCGGAGTCTGGCGCAGGATGTCAGTGATCGGGAAACGATCCTCCTGGGCCAGCGCCATGTACATGCGCGGCATCAGCGGAAAGTGAAACGCCATGTGGCATTCGTCGCCATTGAGGCCTTGAGCGTCGACATCGCCAAAATACAGCTGGGTGTCTTCCGGCCACTGATTGGCCTCGGCCAGCAGCATGCGGTCGGGGTAATTGGCGTCAATCTCGGCGCGGATCAACTTGAGGACATCATGGGTCTCGGGCAGATTCTCGTTGTTGGTGCCGTCGCGCTCGATCAGGTACGGAATCGCGTCCAGGCGCAGGCCATCGATGCCCATGTCGAGCCAGTAGCGCATCACCGACAATACGGCCTTGATGACCTGCGGGTTGTCGAAGTTGAGGTCCGGCTGGTGAGAATAGAAGCGGTGCCAGAAGTACTGGCCGGCCACCGGATCCCAGGTCCAGTTGGACTTCTCGGTATCGAGGAAAATGATCCGCGTGCCGTCGTACTTGTGATCGTCATCCGACCAGACGTAAAAGTCCCGCGCCTTCGAGCCCTTCTTGGCCTTGCGCGCGCGCTGGAACCAGGGGTGCTGGTCCGAGGTGTGGTTGATGACCAGCTCGGTGATGACCCGCAGGTTGCGCTTGTGGGCCTCGGCAATGAAGCGCCGCGCATCGGCCATGGTGCCGTAGTCGGGGCTGACGCCACGGTACTCGGCGATATCATAACCGTCATCGCGCCGGGGCGAAGGATAGAACGGCAGCAGCCAGATGGTGTTGACGCCCAGGTCGGCAATGTAGTCCAGCTTCTCGATCAGCCCGGGAAAGTCGCCGATCCCGTCGTTGTTGGAGTCGAAATAGGATTTGACGTGGACCTGATAGATGACCGCGTCCTTGTACCAGAGCGGGTCGTTGATAAAGGTGGCAGACCGAGGTTTCTTGGCCATTTGCAACTCCTGAAAATTCGATAAAACCGCTGGACTGGCTGGCGATATCTACGTGGCGAGGGAGCTTGCTCCCGCTGGGCTGCGTAGCGGCCCTCTGAGATCACGACTGCTGCGCAGCCGAGCGGGAGCAAGCTCCCTCACCACGAAAGCCGTTCTCGCGCCTCACGCCACGCTGATCCGCCAGATCCCGAACGGCTGGTATGCCGGGTCGATCCGCATGAACTGGTACTTGCCGTACCAGGTCCAGCGGTGGCCGTTCATCAAATCCTCGCCCTGGGTCTGGGCATCGTCCGGCAGGCCCATCTCCCACAACGGCAACTCGAAATTGGCTTCCTGGACGTTGTGCGGATCGAGGCTCACCGCCACCAGGATGAAGTTGCTGCCATCCGGCGTGCGCTTGCCGAAGTACAGGATGTTGTCGTTCCAGGCGTTGTAGATCTTCAGGCCCAGGTGCGTATGCAGCGCCGGGTTCTGGCGGCGGATACGGTTGAGCTGAGCGATCTCGGCGATGATGTTGCCCGGCGCGGTGAAATCCCGTGGCCGGATTTCGTACTTCTCCGAATCGAGGTATTCCTCCTTGCCTGGCACCGCTGCTGATTCGCAAAGCTCGAAGCCCGAATACATGCCCCACAGGCCCGACCCCATGGTCGCCAGCGCGGCGCGAATCAGAAAACCGGCGCGCCCCGACTCGTGGAGGAACGCCGGGTTGATGTCCGGTGTATTGACGAAAAAATTCGGCCGATAGCATTCGCGCAAGGGCGACTCATTGAGCTCGGTGAAATAGGTCGCCAGTTCGGCCTTGGTGTTGCGCCAGGTGAAATAGGTGTAGCTCTGGGAATAACCGACCTTGCCCAGCCGCGCCATCATCGCCGGCGTGGTGAAGGCTTCCGCCAGGAACATCACGTCTGGGTACTGCGCGCGCACATCGGCGATCAGCCACTGCCAGAACGGCAACGGCTTGGTGTGGGGATTGTCGACGCGGAATATCTTCACGCCCTCGTTGACCCAGCCCACCACGATGTCACGCAGTTCGGTCCACAGGCTCGGTATCGCATCGGCGGCGTAGAAATCGACGTTGACGATGTCCTGGTATTTTTTCGGCGGGTTCTCCGCGTATTTGATCGTGCCGTCCGGCCGCCAGCTGAACCAGCCCGGATGCTGCTTGAGCCAGGGGTGGTCCTGGGAACACTGGATGGCGAAGTCGAGGGCGATTTCCAGGCCGTGATCGGCTGCGGCGGCCACCAGGCGGCGGAAATCCTCGCGAGTGCCCAACTGCGGGTGAATCGCCTCGTGCCCGCCCTCCTCGCTGCCAATGGCGTAAGGGCTGCCCGGATCGTCGGGGCCGGCGGTCAGGGAGTTGTTCGGACCTTTGCGGAAACTGCGCCCGATCGGGTGGATCGGCGGGAAGTACAGCACGTCGAAGCCCATGTCCTGGATCAGCGCCAGGCGCGAATGCACGTCGTTGAACGTGCCGTGGCGGCTGGGATCATCGGTGATCGAGCGAGGGAACAACTCATACCAGCTTGCGAACTCGGCCCGTTCGCGTTCCACGTCCAGCGGATATTCGGGACTGATGCTCAGGTAAGGCCGATGGTCGGCCAGCGACATCAGGTCCGCGCTGCGTGGTTCAAGGAACAGGGCGACCTGTTCTTCCGGCAACAGACTCGAAAGCTGCTGGTGCAACTCGGCCAGCTGTTCGCTCAATTCCCCATCGCTGCGCTCGGCAGCCTGTTGCACATGATTGCGCCCTTCCTGCAGCTCCAGGCTGATGGGGACCCCGGCGGCGAATTTTTTTTCCAGCTCGTAGCGGAAGCTGGCGAACTGATCAAACCACGCCTCGATGCAAAACACGTAGCGGCCGACGGCCGGTACGTTAAATTGACCGCGCCAGCTGTTGTTGCCCAGCTCGGTCATCACTTCGCTGTTCCAGATATCGTCTTCCAGCGCACGCCAGCGGATCCGCACAGCCAACTTATCGTGGCCATCGGCAAACACCTTGCTGGTCACCGTCACGTCCTGCCCCGCCAGGGCCTTGGCGGCAAACTGCCCGCCATCGATCACCGGCATGGTGTTTTCAATCGCAATACGTGGCAATAACAACGCCTGGGACAACGGCAGATGCGGGTTGTTCGCCAGGTCATTTGGCTGTTCGGCAATCATCGAGCATCGCTCCTTCTACGCCCCATGGACGCACTTGTGGCGGTAAAGGCCCAATGGGTCCCTGATTTAACTCACTTAAGCTCCGAACCGGACCGGCGACCAAAAGTTCAGCACGATTTACTGGCCGGCACCGGGGAATCAAACCCGTCGGGCCATGGTCAACCAGACAAGCACGACTCAAGCCACATCCACCCCGGAGGCCCGATCGAATGACCATTCCCATCCCGGCCGAAACACCCGATCCGAACATCGACGACCCAACCCTGCCGCCACCCGGTCCGGATCCCGAGCCGATTCCAGAGAAGGACCCACCGCTGGACCCGCAACCGCCTTTGGGAGATCCGCCGAGCGAGGCGCCGCCGGAGCGGGTTTGACTCGACAGATCAGTGATAAACCTGTGGGAGCGAGCCTGCTCGCGAAAGCGGTGTGTCAGTCAGCATAGGTGGTGCTGATTACTCCGCCTTCGCGAGCAGGCTCGCTCCCACAGAATCCATGCCCAGTCCGGCGAATGGTTACAACTTTTCGTCTTTTTCCAACGCCCGAACAATCATCGGCATCACACTGAAAATCGCCAGCGCCAGCACCGTACTGAGCAACGCTGTCGCTTCCCGGCCCAATCCGGCGGCAACGCCGATGGCGGCGGTCATCCACAGGCCGGCGGCGGTGGTCAGGCCTTTTACGTGGCTTTCGTCGCCATTGTCGTTTTTCAGGATGGTGCCGGCGCCGAGGAAGCCGATGCCAGCGACGACGCCCTGAATCACCCGGCTCATCGCGTCGGCCTGGGAGCCGGACATCTGCGGCACCAACACGAACAGCGCGGCGCCCAGCGCCACCAGCATATGGGTGCGCACGCCGGCGGCCTTGCCCTTGTGCTCACGCTCGAACCCCAGGATGCCCCCCAGCAGTGCAGCCATTACCAGGCGCACCGTCACCCGTGTCATCTGCTCGGTATCGGTGATGTCGGCGAATTCAGCTTGCAGAGTTATCCAGACTTCATCCCACCACGATTCCATGGACCTTCCTCTCTTCACTCGATAAATGATGGACCACAAGCGATGCGAGACGTGCGACCGACCGCTGATCAGCCGCAACGAACCCTGCCGGCGGCACGCCACCTAACGTTCAGACACTGAAGGAAGGAGCATCAACATGACTGTACGAATCGATGACAACCGGACCTGCCACTTCGACACCCCCAACGGCCAGGAACAGCGACCGGCGAGCGAGTTGACGATCATTACCGACCCGGACAAGGCCATGTCAGCCGTGGAGCTCAATGGCGGGCGGGTCTACCTGACCGAGGCGGAAGTGGATGCCCTGACCGTGGCCGGAGCGGCTGACGGACGGCAGAACCTGAAGGCGACTGACAGCGACTCAGTGATCTGACTCCACGCTGGCGAGGGAGATTGCTCCCTTGCCACTGAGCGTTGTTCGGTCATTGCCGGGTGCATCAAAGTGTCGCAGGGCCGGGGCCGCGCGGTATCTGATCCGGTTTTTATCCCGCTACCTGAGTCTGTTATGCAAACAGTTCGATGGTCATAGTGCTCCGGCCAGATAGCGGCTGATGAGCGACCGACCATGAGCGAAAGAATCCCCGCCCAGTTGATACAGACCTTCGACCCCGCACCCACGAGAATCAGGGCCAGGACTACCGACAACCTGATCCACACCCGTAGCTTCAGCGGTTTGTTTCGTACCCTGCGCATCAGCGGTGCCGGCGTCCTGTTCCTGCTGTTCTTCGGCACGGTTTGGCTGGACTGGAACGGTCGCCAGGCAGTGCTCTGGGATCTTTCCGAGAGCAAATTCCATATTTTCGGCGCGACCTTCTGGCCCCAGGACTTCGTCCTGCTCTCGGCGTTGTTGATCATTGCCGCGTTCGGCCTGTTTGCGATTACCGTGTTCGCCGGGCGTGTGTGGTGCGGCTACACCTGTCCTCAGAGCTCATGGACCTGGATCTTCATGTGGGTCGAGAAGATCACCGAAGGTGAGCGCAACCAGCGGATCAAGCTGCAAGCCGCGCCGTGGGGCGTGAACAAACTGCTGCGACGCTTGGCCAAACATACGTTGTGGCTGGCCATCAGCCTGCTCACCGGCCTGACGTTCGTAGGCTACTTCACCCCGATCCGGCCGCTGGCGGAAGAGCTGCTGACCCTGCAAATGGCTGGCGTCAGCCTGTTCTGGGTGGTTTTTTTCACCGGGGCCACTTACCTCAACGCCGGCTGGCTGCGCGAAGCCGTGTGCATGCACATGTGCCCTTATGCGCGATTTCAAAGCGTGATGTTCGACAAGGACACGCTGACCATTTCCTACGACGTGGCCCGTGGCGAAATTCGCGGCCCGCGCAAACGCGATGCGGTCCCGGCCAACATCGGGCTGGGCGACTGCATTGACTGCCAGATGTGCGTACAGGTCTGCCCGACCGGCATCGATATTCGCGACGGTCTGCAAATGGAGTGCATCGGCTGCGCGGCCTGCATCGACGCCTGCGATTCGATCATGGACAAGATGGGCTACGCCCGTGGCCTGATCAAATACACCTCCGAACGTCAGCTGCAAGGCGGCAAGACTCACCTGCTGCGACCACGGCTGGTCGGCTACACGGCGGTACTGATGGTCATGATCGCTGCGCTGGCCCTGGCACTGGTGGAGCGGCCAATGGTGTCGCTGGATGTGAGCAAGGACCGCGGCCTGTTCCGTGAGAACAGCCAGGGCCAGATCGAAAACATCTACAGCCTGAAGATCATCAACAAGACCCAGCAACGCCAGGCGTATCAATTATCGCTGGCGGACGGCGCTGGTTTCGTCCTGCAAGGCAGGGCGCAGCTGAGCCTGGCACCCGGGGAAATCGTCGATGTTCCGGTGTCGGTGGTGATGCTCAGCGAACGGCCCAAGAGCGGGTCCCAGGAAATGACGTTCAAGGTTGCCGACAGTGATGAGCCAGACATTTACAGCGAAGCAAAAAGCCGTTTTGTAGCACCGATGAATCGGTGAAGCCTTAAGATGCCTTGCTTTTGTGGGAACGAGCGCGCTTCCGCAGTTAAAAGCGCAAACCACGCGTGATTCAAGACCGGACCCGCCATGAAACGCTACGAAAAATTTGCCGACGACATCGCCGAACTAATCCGCTCCGGCATGCTCGGGCCGGGCCAACGGGTGCCGTCGGTGCGCTACGCCAGCCAGACCTACGGCGTCAGTCCGTCCACCGTGTTCCAGGCCTATTACCTGCTGGAGCGACGTGGTCTGATCCGTGCCCGGCCGCGCTCCGGCTACTTCGTCAATCATCATGCGCCGAGCCCGTTCTGCGAGCCGGTCGCCAGCAGCCAGGTCCACGAGTCCACCGAGGTCGACGTCAGCGAACTGGTATTTTCGGTGCTCGACTCGATCAAGGATCCGACGACCGTACCGTTCGGCTCGGCATTCCCCAGCCCGACGCTGTTTCCCCTGCAACGCCTGTCCCGCTCGTTGTCCAGCGCCACGCGGGACATGGATCCGCGCGTAGTGGTCACCGACATGTCGCCGGGCAACCCTCAACTGCGCCGCCAGATCGCCCTGCGCTATATGGTCGGCGGCCTGATGCTGCCCATGGAGGAACTGCTCGTCACCAACGGCGCCCTGGAGGCATTGAACCTGTGCCTGCAAGCCGTGACCGAGCCGGGCGACCTGGTGGCAATCGAGGCGCCCGCGTTCTATGCCAGCCTGCAAGTACTCGAACGGCTGAAACTCAAGGCGGTGGAAATCCCCGTCCACCCACGCGACGGCATTGATCTCGATGTGCTGGAACAGACGCTGGCGCGCCATCCGGTCAAGGCCTGTTGGTGCATGACCAGCTTCCAGAACCCGATTGGCGCGACCATGCCCGAAGCGCGCAAACAGGCCTTGGTCGAACTGTTGCGTCGCTACCAGGTGCCGTTGATCGAGGATGATGTCTATGCCGAACTCTACTACGGCCAGCAGGCTCCCAAGCCGGCGAAAGCGTTCGACACCGAAGGCCTGGTGATGCACTGCGGCTCGTTCGCCAAGAGCCTGGCCCCGGGCTACCGCATCGGCTGGGTCGCCGCCGGGCGCTACGCCCGGAAGATCGAGCGGCTCAAGCTGATGACTTCACTGTGCGCCTCGATGCCGGCCCAGGCCGCGATCGCCGATTACCTGCAACATGGAGGCTACGACCGTCACCTGCGCAAGTTGCGCTACGCCCTGGAAGAACAGCAAAGCGCCATGCTCGCCGCCATAGCCCGGTATTTTCCGGCGCAGACTCGGGTGAGCCAGCCGGCGGGTGGGTACTTCTTGTGGCTGGAGCTGCCGGAGCAGATTGATTCGCTGAAACTGTTCCAGATGGCCCTGGCGCAAGGCATCAGTATTGCACCGGGGCCGATCTTTTCAGCGACCCGGCGGTTCAGGAACTGTATTCGCCTGAACTATGGCGGGCCCTGGACCGATGTGTCGGAAAAGGCCATGGAGACGTTGGGGCGGATTATCCGGTCGTTCTGAGTGCGATGTTGCCTTTGGGATTGCCTTCGCGAGCAGGCTCGCTCCCACAATGAATTGTGCTGCGCGCCTGAAATAGGTGCCAAAAAGAGAGCCAATGTGGGAGCGAGCCTGCTCGCGAAGAGGCCGGCACAGACAACCAGAAACCAAGATCAGCGCCCGCCCCCCAGCTCCACAAACGTCCCGGTCGCATACGAAGCCTTGTCCGACAGCAGCCAGATAATCGCCTCGGCCACTTCGTCCGGACGTCCGCCCCGGGCCATGGGGATCGCCGATTCCAGCTTGCTGACCCGCTCCGGATCGCCGCTGAGGGCATGGAAATCGGTGTAGATGTAGCCCGGGCGGACCGCATTGACGCGAATACCTTCGCCAGCGACCTCCTTGGAAAGGCCGACGGTGAAGGTGTCCAATGCGCCCTTGGAAGCCGCGTAGTCGACATATTCACCCGGTGCGCCCAAGCGGGCGGCAACCGAGGAAACGTTGACGATGCTGCCGCCCTGCCCGCCATGCCGGGGCGACATGCGCAGCACCGCCTGCTTGGCGCACAACATCGGCCCGAGCACGTTGGTCTTCAGGATCTTGAGCATGCGGAACTCGGACATTTCATCGAGTCGGGACTTGTGGGCAACCGTACCGGCGTTGTTCACCAGGGCGGTGACGCGGCCCAGCTCGGTGTCCACGCGGTTGAACAGGCCGACCACTTCGTCCTCGATGCTCACGTCGGCCCGCACCGCAATGGCCTGCGCGCCCTTGGCACGGATCTGGGCGAGCACATCCTGGGCAGCGTTTTCATCCGACTGGTAGTTGATGCAGATCCGATAGCCCAGGTCGGCCGCCAACAACGCCGTGGCCGCCCCGATCCCACGCCCGCCACCGGTGATGACGATGACTTTATCCACGCTTGCTCTCCCGTTTCCAGGCAAATACGTCGGGCCCAAGGATAGCGTTGACTCGACGATTTGCACAACGCGACCGGCCTGTCGGGGCGGGACGCTGCTTAGCGGGCGAGAGCCCGCAGGTCCAGGCGCCCGTCCAACTGCGGCGGGCACCAGTAGTAACCACCGGTAATCGGCCGGCTCATGCGATACAGGCCATCGGTAATACCGTCCTCCAGACCGCTCATGCGCCGCAATTGCGCCTCGAAGGCGTCCAGGGAAAAACCGAACGCCAGGAACATCAGGCCAGCGCGGTCACCTTCGATCCAGGGCATGGAACGGCGTACGACAAAAGCCTCCGGAGCAAAGCTTTCCTGGGCCGTGCGCTTGACGTGGGCAGACTCAGGCGCATCTTCGAGCTCTTCGTTATCGCTCAGGCGCCGGCCCATGATGTTGTCTCGCTCATGGGGCTGCATCGCGGCGAAACCGTCCAGGTCATGCTGCCATTGCTGGATCGCAGCAAAACTGCCACCGCGCAGCCCGTCGTTGCCCTGGGCCAGGGCGGCGGCCACGGCCGCTTCGTCGTGAGGGTTTTCGGTGCCATCTTCGTAGCCGGTCAGGTCGTGGCCGGTCATGTGCCGAAAGGTTTCGTTCATCTGCACCAGACGCAGTGCCGGCGCCAATGCCGCTTCGATGGCGCGACTGCGGTGCATCAGCTCGCCGCGATCTTCGCCATGCAACCAGCACCAGAACGCGTGCTGGGTCGACGGGTTGTCCACGCCGACGCCCGCCAGCGCCGGGAACGCGCGCAAGCCCTCGACCTTGGCGCCCAGCGCCTGGACCAGCGACTCGCCAAAGCCGACTACCACGCGGCCATCCAGTTGCAGCAACAGCTTGTCGATCGCAGCCGGCAGTGCCTCGACCGATTCCAGGGCAAAAAACAGATGACGGGCCTGAGGCGGAACAGGGGTGGCGAGAATGCCGGGCTGGTAGTAACTCATGGGAACTCCTTTGGAAAGAGCCGCGAGTTTACCCGGCGGCCGCCGCTTTGTGTGGTTTGGCTTGAGGCCAGTCGCGTCAGGCCGCCGGGCTTTTTGTAGGAATGCTCCCGCATCCTTGTGGGACCATTCTGAACCTGGCCTCTACTCGATGGCCTCGGATTGCCCGACAGCGGAAAACGTCCTAGATTGACCCCCCTCAAGGAGAGCTAACGAGAGCGGTCCAGATGCACATTGCCAAATCGATACTCGCCGGGACTTTTGTCCTGGCCTGCGGGACGACCCCGGGCTTCGCCCAGGAGCGCATTGAAGACACGGTCAATGCCGTTATCCAACCCTTGATAAAAGAGCAGGACATCGCGGGCATGGCCGTGGCGATCACGCACAACGGCCAGCGCCGGTTCTTCAATTATGGCGTTGCCTCCAAAGATACGAAAAAAGCCGTCACCGAGCAGACCCTGTTCGAAGTCGGCTCGATCAGCAAGACATTTACCGCGACACTCGGCGCCTACGCCCAGGCCCAGGGCAAACTGCAGCTGTCAGACCTCGCCGGTCGCTATGCCCCCGAATTGCGTGGCAGTGCCCTTGAAAACGCCCGCCTGCTCGATCTCGCCACCTATAGCGTGGGCGGCCTGCCGTTGCAGTTTCCCGACGATGCCGACCATCCCGACCGGATGTTCGGCTACTACAAATCCTGGAAACCGCTCTACCCGGCCGGCACCCAGCGGCTCTATTCGAACCCGAGCATCGGCTTGTTCGGCTTCCTGGCGGCCCGCAGCCTGGGTCGACCGTTTGATGAGGTGATGGAACAGACGCTGATGCCCGGGCTGGGCCTCAAGCACAGCTACGTACAAGTGCCACAAGATCAAATGGGAGCTTACGCCCAAGGCTACGCCAAGGATGGCAAGCCTGTGCGGGTCGGGCCTGGCGCGCTGGCCTCCGAAGCCTATGGGGTGAAGATCAGCTCAGCGGACCTGATCCGGTTTGTCGAGGTCAATCTGCAACCCGGGAAACTGGACGCGGGCCTGCAGCGAGCCATTGCTACGACACAAACAGGTTTCTACAAGGTTGGAGGGATGCACCAGGGGCTGGGCTGGGAGTTCTACCTACCTCCGCTCACCGTCGATGGCTTGCTCGCCGGCAACAGTCCACAGATGGCTTTGACGCCGCAAAAGGCCGAGCCGCTCACCCCGCCGCGCCCCGCGCCCGACGGCGCCTGGATCAACAAGACAGGGTCGACTAACGGTTTCGGCGCATACGCAGCGTTCGTCGCTGGAGAGGACTTGGGAATCGTGATGCTGGCGAACAAGAACTACCCGATTGAAGAACGGGTGAGAGCCGCGCACCAGATCCTGATGGCATTAGAAGCGCGGTGAGGTGCTTTTGTGGCGAGGGAGCTTGCTCCCGCTGGGTCGCGCAGCGGCCCCAAATCTGTCAGACGATGAGCCCGGAAAAAGCATAGGGCTGCTACGCAGCCCAGCGGGAGCAAGCTCCCTCGCCACGGGGGGTATCGTTGCTTTCAGGAATCAGTCATCCAACGGTTTCGGCGCAGCCGCAGGCTTTGTTGCCTTGCCCGGCTTGGTGCCTTTGGCGTCCTTGGCCGGCTCGGGTTCCGGCGCTGGCGGTGGGGTTGGCGCCGTGGCTTGTTTTTCCGTCTCGGGCAGCTTGTCGACGGTATCGAACAGCGCCTTCAGTTCGATCGCGCCGGAATGCTCAAGCTTCTTTTCCCCGTCCTTGCCTACCAGGATGATCTTGGTCTGCGCTCCCGCTCCCAGCTTGAGGGAACGGATCAACGCCATGGTGCTTTGCGGGTCGAGGTCTTTGCCATCACGCTGGCCGATGGTATTGAGCACGGTATAGAGCACCATGTTGCGCTCCGAGAAACCCTGCTTGCCCGCCGGCTCGTCCAAGGCTTTTTTCAGGCTGACCCACGCAGGATCGACAGAGCTGGGCGCGATGACAATCACGGGCCGGGACTTGCCCACCTCCGCCACCAGGGGTGAGTCGCCATCTGCAGCGAACAACGGGCCGGCGATGGCCAGCAAGGTAGCGAAGGTCAACGACCGAATAAGCATGCGCCTCTCCTTTTGATAATTACGCTGTACTGATTGCACATGGCGGCGATTGTTCCGCGAGAGTCGCCCGATACCGCTATTGCCTGCCCTGAAGCTTAGGCCAACGGACTCATAGCGCAACCACGGCAGGCCGGCTTCAGAGGCCAAACGGGAAGGTGTCTTCCTCGCGCTCCAGCGTGTGCGGCGTGGGCAGCGGAGTGACGGCTTCGGTCTGCTCGAACCAGAGCCAGGCATCAAATTGCTCGGCCAGTACCGCTTCGAAATAATGACTCTGGCGTTCGGTTTCAGGGCGGTAGATCACCCCGATGGCGCGTTCGAGCAGCGGCTCGGACAGCACGTCCAACAGTGCTTCGTCCGGGTCGGTCCGCCAGTCCGTGAGCGATGCGCGCACACCGGCCAGTGAAAACTCCCGCTCCCAACTGCCGGCCAGCGCCGGCACCACCTGCTTGATTTTCATCGGCGCGTCCCAGTCATCGGCTGCCGCCACGCTGCCACGGTCGGTGCCCATGCCCAGCAATACCGCGTCGCGGCCATAAGCCATGCGGCACAACTGGCCGATGTTGAACTCACCCTCCCAGCCCATTCGTGTCGCGGCGGCGTTGCCGATGTGGGAGTTATGCGCCCAGACGATCGCTTTCGCATCGGGCCCGCGATGCTCCAGCAGGCTTTGCAGGGTGTCGAACATGTGCCGGTCGCGCAGGTTCCAGGACGACTTGCCGCCGCGATACATGGCGCGGTAGTACTGTTCGGCGGCGCGCACGACGCGGGCGTTCTGCACCGCGCTGAAGAAGCTCTCGTCATCCTCGATCAACGGATCAAGGCGCTCGGCGAGCAGCGTGTTGAGCTGTTCGACCACGGCGTCTTCGCATGTCGCCAGGTTGCCGCGCTCGGTGAAATGGCCATACAGCGCCGGGTCGTCGTGCCAGGGCGTCAGACAGCCATAACGATGGCGGGCGTCACGGGCCAGGTGGGGATGGCTCTTGTCGAGGTAATCGAGTACCTCGTCGATGGAATGGCGCAGGCTGTAGACGTCCAACCCGCGAAACTCCACGCGATGAGCGTCAGGCTGGCCGAGATTGTAGCCGCGCAACCAACGGACAAAGTCCTGGACATCGGTGTTGCGCCACATCCAGCTGGGAAACCGGGCGAACGCCTGCTGTTTCCAGGCCGAAGGCCCCAGGTCGCGCACGCAGCGGTCGATCTGTCCGGCATCGGGCCAGTCGGCTTCGACCGCGACAATGCCGAAGCCGTGACGCTCGATCAGGTGCCGGGTAATAGCAGCGCGGGTGCGGTAGAAATCATGGGTGCCGTGGCTGGCTTCGCCGATCAGCACGACCTTGGCGTCGGCGAAGCGATCAAACATTTCGCCAAAGCTCGGGCTGTCCTCGGCAGGCAGCGGTTCGGCGTGACGGCGCAGGATGTCGACGATGTCGGTGCGCGGTTCGGCGCGACGACGGCGCAGGCGTTGCAGCAGATCTCTGGCTGGGCTGTTCATGGATCGAGGCCTCATCAGTACCTGGTTTACAGGTATGACTATGCCGAGGTAGCCATGACTCCGACCAAATCAGAACGCGAGTTTGAAACCGATCATGGCCAACATCACCGCCAGGCAAGGGCGCAGGAGCTCGTCGGAAACGCGTCCCGACAAGTGGCTGCCCAGATAGATGCCCGGCAACGAACCGATCAGCAGAAAGCCGAGGATGTGCCAGTCCATGTTGCCCATGCTTGCGTGGCCAAGGCCCGCGACCAGGGTCAACGGCACGGCATGGGCGATTTCGGTGCCAACCAGGCGCTTGGTGACCAGGAACGGATAGAGGATGAACAGCGCGACGGTGCCCAGGGCGCCGGCGCCGATGGAAGTCAATGCGACCATCGTGCCCAGCACCAGGCCGGTGATGACAGTCAACAGGTTGAGCCGCGAGCCACTGGGGTTGTAATGGCCGCCGGCGCGGTCATGGGCAAACTGCAGCAGGCGCTTCTTGAACAGGATTGCCAGGGCGGTGGCGAACAGCACAAAGCCCAGGGCTTGCTTGATGACCGCGTTCATCGCGTCGGGAGAACTGTTCAGGCTGCTGAGAAACCACAGGGTCAGCCCAACCGCCGGCACACTGCCCAAAGTCAGCCAACCGGTAATGGCCCAGTCAATATTGCGGTTTTTCGCATGGACCAGCACGCCGCCGGATTTGGTAATCGCCGCGTACAGCAGGTCAGTCCCCACCGCCGTCGCGGGGTTGATGCCGAACCACAATAAGATGGGCGTCATCAGCGATCCGCCGCCGACGCCGGTCATCCCGACGATGAAACCGACCACCAGTCCCGCTACGACTAAACCGACATTACCGAAATCCATCAAACCCGTCTCAGCGCGACCGCATGAAAAATCTGGCCGCGAGCATAGCGATTTTTCTTATAACTCCCTATATCGATGTGATCTATGTTTATTCCATTTGCACGACGCAGCTACTGAACAGGCAGGAAATTGAGAAACAGCAGACTCTGCGCATAATTCAAGCCGATTCGCCGATAGCGCTCGTCCAGCATCTGGGTCAGCAGGTCGAGGCGCGCGACGATCTTCCCGAACTCCACGGCAAAGCTCAGGTTGCTGCCCTCCTCCGAGATTTCATTGGAGAACAGCATCGGCGTGCCGTCCTTGTTCTGCCGCTGGCCCAACAGCCACGTGGCTTTCTCGATGTTGCGCGCCGAGTTGCTGACGAAGCGCGGATCGATGGTGTCGGTCATGTAGAACTCGAGACGGTTGCCGTGAGCCGTCACCAGCATGCTGCCAATGGCATAGATGAACGCTCCGACCCGGTCACCGAGAAACTCGGGACTCATCGCATAGCTCAGCGCTGCCAGGTCCTTCCTGTTGCCCAGGGCCGGCAACGGTTGCTGCTGTTCAATCGCCTCGCGCACTTGCTTGACGGCGATACGGGCATCGAGAAAGCCAGATTTGCGCAGTTCTTCCGGGTTGCGCAGGTAGAGCTTGTGCATCAGCAGGTAAAGGCTCTGCAGGTTGTCATGCATCGACAGCGTGGCCATGCGGTCGACGCTGGTCTGCAAGAACTCCTGGGGCCTGGCATTGCTGAACTGGGTAACCATGTCCTGGCCTTGCTGATGGCTGCATCCGCCGCTGAGCATCAGCAACAGGCTCGCCAGCAGCAAGCCGCAGCGACGTGGCAAGACCCTCACGGAATGTAAGACAGCGGCCATCGAATCTCGGTCTGGGCATGGGGAAGCGGTGGGGAATCGCCGTTTCCTGGCCATGGATAGAGCGGCAAAAACCGTAAAAGTGCGGTAACGGCCGTGAGAGTACACGTTTGGCCAAGGTTCGCTCCGCTCAATTAGTCTTACTTTTTAATTGATAAATCTCAATTTATAGCTATAAATCCCTTCTCTACCCTCAAATAGAAAGACTACTGAACAGAAAAACCTTCATCGCTGTCCGACAGGTAACGGACTCGACCACGTTAAAAACAACAACAAAACAACAGGAAAGGAAGGTCACACCATGCTTGAATCCAGACATCTGCTCACGGCCCTCGGAGTCTCTCTGATGATTGCCACCTCTGCCCAGGCCGCCGGCCTGACCAATGAACGCGTTGCCTTCGGCAAGACCAACGACGGCACGCCGGTTGAAAAATACGTACTGCGCAACAGCCACGGCGTCGAGGCGACCGTCATCACTTACGGCGGGATCCTCCAGTCACTGATCGTGCCGGACAAAAACGGCATGACTGCAGACATCGTGCTCGGCTTCGACGATGTGCAGGGTTACCAGAAGAACGGCAACGTGTATTTCGGCGCGACCATCGGCCGCTTCGGCAACCGTCTGGCCGGCGGTGCGTTCGAGCTGGATGGCAAGCGTTACCAGGTGCCGCAGAACGACAAGGACAACTCCTTGCACGGTGGGCCGCAAGGCTTCGACAAGCGTGTCTGGAAGGCCGAGCCGAGCAACGACAAGGACTCGGTAGGCGTGACCCTGACGTATCTGTCGGCGGACGGTGAAATGGGCTTTCCCGGCAACCTGAAGACCGACGTCACCTACAGCCTCAACGACCAGAACGAATTGCGCATCGACTACAAGGCCAGCACCGACAAGCCGACCGTGCTGAACCTGACCAACCACAGCTATTTCAACCTGGCCGGCGCCGGTAATGGCGACATCCTCAAGCAAGTCGCGACGCTGCACGCGTCCCGCTACACACCAGTGACCGCCAAGCTGATCCCCACCGGCGAGCTGGCGCCAGTAGCCGGCACCCCGATGGATTTCACCAAGCCCACGCCCATTGGCACGCATATCAAGGCTGATCATCCGCAGCTGAAATTTGCCGAACCGAAACAAGGCGGCTTCGATTTCAACTGGGTACTCGACGCCAAGGGCGACGTGAACAAACTCGCCGCCGAGGTCCAGGATCCGCAGTCCGGACGGCGCCTGCAGCTCTACACCAGCGAGCCGGGCGTGCAGTTCTACACCAGCAACTTCCTCGACGGCACGATCAAGGGCAAGCAAGGCAAGGTCTACCCGCACTGGAGCGCGTTTACCCTGGAAACCCAGCATTATCCCGATTCGCCAAACCAGCCATCCTTCCCTACCACGCGACTTGATCCGGGCCAGACCTACACCCAGACCATGGTGCTGAAGTTCTCGGCCGAGTAATCCTGCCACCAACCGATCGTTCCTGCCTTTTGCGCGGGAACGATCAAGGTTGGAACGCCTGGTCTATCCTGCTGCCACACGCTGTATCGACCAGCACGACAGGAGATGTGCATGAGAACTGTGGAATTGGCCGGCGTATCCGTACCGGTAATCGGCCAGGGCACCTGGCGGATGGGTGAGGAACCGTCCCATCACAAGAAAGAAGTAGCTGCCCTGCGCCTGGGCATCGAACTGGGTATGAGCCTGATCGACACGGCCGAAATGTATGCCGAGGGCGGCGCCGAGCAGGTCGTTGGCGAAGCGATCACCGGGCTACGCGACCAGGTGTTCCTGGTGAGCAAGGTCTACCCGCACAATGCCAGCCGCAAAGGCATTCCGTTGGCCTGCGAGCGCAGCTTGCGGCGCCTCGACACCGATTATATCGACCTCTATTTGCTGCACTGGCGCGGCCAGTACCCACTGGAGGAAACCGTCGAAGCGTTTGAGCGCCTGCGCGAAGAAGGCAAGATCGGCCGCTGGGGCGTGTCGAACTTTGACGTCGACGATCTGGAGGAGCTGGCCTCGCCGGTCTGCGCTACCAATCAAGTGTTGTACAACCTGCAAGAACGCGGCATCGAATTCGACCTGCTGCCCTGGAGCCAGCAACAGCGTATGCCGATCATGGCCTATTGTCCGGTCGGCCAGGGCGGGCATTTGCTCAAGGACCACACCCTGCAACAGATCGCCGAACGCCACCGCGCGACGCCGGCACAGATCGCCCTCGCCTGGCTGCTGCGCCAGGACAACGTCATCGCCATCCCCAAGGCTGTGCAAGCTGAACACGTGCGCCTGAACGCCGAAGCGGCGAATCTGCAGCTTGAGCCTCAGGATCTGGCGGCATTGGACCTGGTGTTCCCGCAGCCACAGGGCAAGCAGCGGTTGGCGATGGTCTAGTCCACTCGACCGCCGTGGTGATGAGCGCGCCCTTATTCCAGCGGCGCGCTCTTGTGGCGAGGGAGCTTGCTCCCGCTCGGTTGCGCAGCAACCGCCAGAAACTCAGGGCCGCTACGCAGCCCAGCAGGAGCAAGCTCCCTCGCCACAAGGGCATCCCTGCCGCCAACAATGTCGATCAGAACAACCCCATCTGCCCACCGATCAACGTTGAAAAATCATCATCCACAAACGGCAGGATCGCATCCGCCACCGGCTGCAGCTGCTTCGTCACGTAGTGGTCATAGTCAATCGGCGCGCTACGGATTTCCAGCGGCTCGGGGCCGGCGACGGTGATGACGTAGCTGATCCAGCCGCCATTCTGGTATTGCCGTGGCCGGCCCTGGCGCTCGTTGAACTCGTCGGCCAGCCGCGCGGCCCGCACATGTGGCGGCACGTTGCGCTCGTAGTCGTCCAGCGGACGACGCAAGCGCTTGCGGTAGACCAGGCGTTCGTCGAACGCGCCGGCCAGGGTCTGCTGGACATAATCGCGAACGTAATCCTGATAGGGCTGGCGATGGAAGATCCGTCCATACAGTTCCTGCTGGAACTGCCGGGCCAGGGGCGACCAGTCGGTACGCACGGTCTCCAGGCCCTTGTAGATGATCTCGTCGCTGCCGTCGGCACGGGTCACCAAACCGGCGTAGCGCTTCTTGCTGCCCTCCTCCGCGCCGCGGATGGTCGGCATCAGGAAACGCTTGAAGTGGGTTTCGAATTGCAGCTCCAGCGCGCTTTCCAGCTCGAACTCTTCACGTACGTGATCACGCCACCATTGGTTGACGTGAGCGACCAGCTCCCGGCCGATCGCCGCGGCTTCTTCCTGGCCGTGGGGGCGGCGTAACCAGACGAAGGTCGAATCGGTATCGCCATAGATCACCACATGGCCCCGCGCTTCGATCAGTTGCCGGGTACGCTGCATGATCTGGTGGCCGCGCAAGGTGATGGACGACGCCAGGCGCGAATCGAAGAAACGACAGCCACTGGAGCCAAGCACGCCGTAGAACGCGTTCATGATGATTTTCAGTGCCTGGGACAGCGGCGCGTTGTGTTCGCGCTTGGCGGTTTCCCGGCCGTCGGCAACCCGCGCCACGATGGCCGGCAGGCAGTGCCCGGTGCGCGAGAACCGCGCCCCGCGAAAACCTGGCACCGACTCGGTGTCGTCCGGGTGGCGCAGGCCTTCGATCAAGCCCACCGGGTCGATGAGAAAGGTGCGGATGATCGATGGATACAGACTCTTGTAGTCCAGCACCAACACCGATTCGTAGAGCCCCGGCTGGGAATCCATCACAAACCCGCCAGGGCTGGCCTCCGGCGGACGCTGGCCGAGGTTCGGCGCGACGAAACCCTGGCGATGCATCAGCGGCATGTACAGATGCGTGAACGCCGCCACCGAGCCGCCGCTGCGATCCGCCGGCAGGCCGGTGACGCTGGCCCGTTCCAGCAAGAACTTGAGCAGCTCGGTCTTGGCGAAGATGCGCGTGACCAACTCGCAATCCTTGAGGTTGTAGCGAGCCAGGGCCGGTTTATCCTCGGCGAACATGCGGTTGATTTCGTCCATGCGCTGGTACGGGTTGTCGATGGACTTGCCCTCGCCCAACAGGGTCTGGGCGACGTTTTCCAGGCTGAACGAAGGAAAACTCCAGGTCGCCGAGCGCAAGGACTCGATCCCATCGATGATCAACCGGCCAGCCGCCGAGGCAAAAAAATGGTTGTTGCGCGCGCCGTGCTCGCGCCATTGCATTTCTTCCCCGCCACGGCCAAGACGCAGCGGCACGGCCAGGCGGCGGGCGTGTTCATGCAACACGCGCAGATCGAACTGCACCAGGTTCCAACCGATGATCGCGTCGGGATCGAAGCGGGCGAACCACTCGTTGAGTTTCTTCAACAGCGCCGCGCGGGACTCGCAGTATTCCAGCTGGAAATCCACCTCACGATCATCGCCATTGGGCGGCCCGAGCATATAGACCTGGCGCTCGCCGCAGCCCTCCAGGGCAATCGAATACAAATCGCCCTGGGCGGTGGTTTCGATGTCCAGGGACACCAGCCGCAGCGGTGGCCGGTAGTCGGGCGCGGGTTTCATCTGGGCATCCAGGAGCAAGCCATCGGTTGAGGGCGTGCCGCCGAACCAGACCGGTGCGGTAATGAAGCGCTCCATCAGGTAGCGTTCCGGCGGCCGGATGTCGGCCTCGAATACATCCACGCCAGCCCGCCGCAATGTCGTGTCCAGCCGCATCAGTTGCGCATGTTGCCGACAATACAGGCCGAGCACCGGGCGGTGCTCGAAATCCAGCAGGTCCAGGGGCCGCAACTCGACATCCTTCTCGCCCTGCAACAGCGCCTCGACCTGGCCACGCTGGATCTGCGGCACGAACGCCACCGACGTCTGCACCGGCAGGCGCACGCGCCGGGGACCGGCATCCGTCGCCAGCCAGAACTCGACTTCGGTGCCCGCCGGGGTATCGCGCCAATGCCGGGTCAGGACGAAGCCCTGCTGTAGATCCACCGCTGAAACCTCGAATTTTGCGTGTTACGCATTCTACCTGACCTGGGGACTTCACCTGCCCTTGGATCTGCTTTCGTGGCGAGCCACGACAGCGCGCCACAATAAAATCAATGGTTTTTCACCATCCATGACGGTTTTGGACGGCTGACTGCCGCTTTACCGCTTGCTCTGCGCCGTTGGGTCTACGATTCTTGAACCACCCGCACAAACAACACCCGAGGCTTCCCCATGAAAACCGTCGCGCAGTTGCTCCGGATAAAAGACGAGAAAAACCAGCAAGTGCACACCATTTCCCCGGACGACATGGTCTTGCAGGCCCTGATGCGCATGGCCGAGAAAAATGTCGGTGCCTTGCTGGTGGTCAAGAACGATGAAGTGCTGGGCATCATCAGCGAGCGCGACTATGCGCGCAAAATGGTCCTGCACGGGCGCTCTTCGGTGGGCACGAAAGTCAGCGACATCATGGTTTCGCCCGTGATCACGATCGATCCACACCAGAACGTCGAGACCTGCCTGAGCATCATGACCGAGAAACACCTGCGGCATTTGCCCGTGGTGGAAAACGGCAAGCTGGTCGGCCTGTTGTCCATCGGTGACCTGGTCAAGGAAGCCATTGCCGAGCAGGCGGACCTGATCAGACAACTGGAGCAATACATTCGCGGCGAATGATTGGCTCGGGCGGGTTGCTCATTCTCGACTCACTTCTATATTGAAGGAGTTGCCCCCGCCGAGCATCCTCATGGCCGTTACCGACCGACTGATCATTTGTGAACATTGCGATGCAGTGTACGAGCCGGTTGCGCTCGCCCCGCATCAAAAAGCCTCGTGCGTGCAATGCCATGCAGTGATCCAGCGCTACAACGGCCTGACCATCGAACAGCGCCTGGCCCTGACCATCACGGCAGCGGTGCTGTGGGCCTTCGCCAATGTCTATCCGGTGATGAGCATCCGCCTCCAGGGCCTGAGCAACAGCGCGACCCTGTGGGATTCGGTCGTGGCCCTGAGCCAGGGACCCATCACCTTCATCGCCCTGGTGGCCGCGGTCGCGATCATCATCGCTCCGGCGTTCCAGTTGGCGCTGCTGCTCTGGGTGCTGGGCTACGCCCATTCCAACCGACGCGCCCCGGCCTTCAACCTGTGCATGCGCAGCCTGGAAACCCTGCGCCCGTGGAGCATGCTGGAGGTGTGCTTGCTGGGAGCCCTGGTGGCTGTCATCAAGCTTGCCGGGTTGCTGGATGTGCTTCCCGGTATCGGTCTGTTCGCCCTGGCGGCCTTGAGTCTGTTGATGATCCGCATTGCCGGTCGCGATGTGCGCGACCTGTGGAACACCCTGTGAACGCCGCAACGCCGGGCAATCCGCCCCGCGCCAGCGATCTGAACCTGTGCCTGTGCCACAGCTGCGGCCTGGCTTGCGACATGACCGACGAACCCGACACCTGCCCACGCTGCGATGCCGCCCTGCACCGGCGCAAACCCGATACCCTGACTCGCACCTGGGCCTACATGCTGGCGGCACTGGTGTTCTACATCCCGGCCAACCTGCTCCCGGTCATGAACACGCAGATGCTCGGCGACGGTGCGGACAGCACCATCATCAGCGGTGTTCTCGAGTTCTGGCAGAGTGGTGCCTGGGACATCGCGCTGATCATCTTCATCGCCAGCATCGCGGTGCCGGGGATCAAGTTCGTCGTGTTGACGTTGCTGCTGGTGACCGTGCAACGGCGCAGTACCTGGGCCCAGGTGCAGCGCGCCAAGCTGTATCGGCTGGTTGAAGTCATCGGCTACTGGTCGATGCTTGACGTGCTGGTCGTGGCCCTTGTGGCGGCACTGGTCAAGTTCCAGGCCTTGAGCGACATCGAACCGCGACCGGGGATCCTGTTCTTCGGCCTCGTGGTGCTCTTTACCATGCTGTCGGCCATGAGTTTCGACCCGCGGCTGATCTGGGACACCCAACCATCCGAGGAGGTCATGGATGAAGTCACAAGCCACTGACGGACAACCCGCACCGGGCCGTGCCCATGTCTCCACCCGCCGCTGGACCGTGTCGCTGGTGTGGATCGTGCCGATCATCGCGGTGCTGGTGGGCGTGTCCCTGGTGGTCAACAACTGGCTGCAGGAAGGCCCGACCATCACCATCACCTTCAAGACAGGCGAAGGCCTGACCGCCAACAAGACCCCGGTCAAATACCGCAATGTGGTCATTGGCCAGGTCACCGACGTGCAACTGAGCGACGATCAGAAAAACGTGACCGCCACGGTCAAGCTCGCCAAGACCGCCGACACCTTCACTCATGAAGATTCGGTGTTCTGGGTGGTCCGGCCGCGGATTGGCGCGGGCGGGATCTCCGGGATCGACACCTTGCTGTCGGGAGACTTCATCGGCGCCGACGCCGGTCATTCGAAAGTGCGCGCCAAGTCCTTCACCGGCCTGGAGGCTCCGCCACCGATCACCTACGGCGAACCGGGCAAGCGCTTCACCCTGCATTCCCAGGACCTCGGTTCGCTGGACATCGGCTCGCCGGTGTATTTGCGCAAGATTCCGGTGGGCCAGGTGGTGTCCTACGCATTGGACGCCGATGGCAAAGGCGTCAATATCGAGGTGTTCATCAACGCGCCAAATGACGCCTACGTCACCGAGAACACCCGGTTCTGGAACGTCAGCGGCGTCGACGTGAACGTCGGCGCCAACGGTTTTGCGGTCAAGACCGAGTCGCTGTCCGCCCTGCTCGTCGGCGGCATTGCATTCCGGGCCCCGGAATACAGCCCCAACGACACGCCCGCGGCCGAAGACAAGGATTTCGAACTGTTCGCCGACCAGCAAAGCGCCCTGGCCCCGCCCAGTGGCAAGGCGCAGTACCTGGCCTTGCGCTTCGACCAGGCCTTGCGCGGATTGCGCGTCGGCGCCCCGGTGGAATTCCTCGGGATCGAGATCGGCCGGGTGGTCTCCATGAACCTGGACTTCGACGAAAAGCAGCGCACGTTCCCGGTCAACGTAGGAATCGTGATCTACCCGCAACTGCTCGGCAAGGCCCACGAGAAACTGCTCAAGTCATTGAACTATGACCCGGAAGACGAAGCCGCCGCCGCGCGCCTGGTCGGCAGCTTCGTCGAACGCGGCCTGCGCGCCCAGGCCCGCAGCGGCAACCTGCTGACCGGGCAGTTGTACATTTCCCTGGATTTCTACCCCAAGGCCGAGAAAGTCGCGTTCGACCTCGCCGCGCGCCCCCTGCGGATCCCGACTATCCCGGGCAGCCTCCAGCAGTTGCAGGAACAATTGCAGACGGTAGTCGAGCGCATCAACAAGCTGCCGCTGGAAAGCATCGCCAGCAACCTGGACGGTAACCTCGTGGAGCTGCGCAAGGGCCTGTCGCAATTCAACAGCAAGACCCTCCCGGGCGTGCAAAGCACCTTGCAGGACGTAAGCAAGACCTTGCAGTCGGCGAACTCGACCCTGGCGGAAGATTCGCCGCAGCGCGAACAATTGACCCAGACGCTGGATGACCTGGGCCGAATGTCGCGTTCGCTGCGCGAGCTGTCCGATTACCTGAGCCGACACCCTGAGTCGCTGCTTCGTGGCCGTCCGAAAGATGCTCCGGCGCAGAACCTTACCTTTCCGGTGAAAGAATGATCACAGGAGCACGCCCGATGCCGCTGATGCTGAAATGTTCGTTGATCGCCCTGGCACTGCTGCTCGGTGCCTGCCGCAGCGATCCCATTCACTACCACACCCTGAGCCCGGTCCAGCCGGCTGGTCAGGCGCGTGCAGGGGTGGATATCCAGATCGAACAACTCAGCGTCCCGCCGCAAGTGGATCGCACCCAGATGGTGATTCGTCAGGGCGACAGCGGTCTGGCGATCCTGGAAACCGAATGGTGGGGCTCAAGCCTGGCGGATGAACTACGCAGCAGCCTGGACGAGCAATTGAGCAACCCCGGGGCCCCCAGGCGGCTGTTGCGGGTGGAGGTGCAACGCTTCGACTCAATCCCCGGCCGCTATGCGCGCATGGACGTGCAATGGCGCTTGCGTAGCCATGGCAACGAAGCTCAGGCCCTTACCTGCCGCAGCAGCCTGCAGACACCGGCCGGCGGCAGTATTGACGACCTGGTGAAAGGTCATCAGCAGAACGTTCGACAGCTTGCAGAACTCGTCCGCCAGGCCGCCTCGCGCAATGCGTGTCCCTGATTCATTCGGGCCAGTGCAATGAAAGCACTGGCGCGACTCGCGGATGGCGGTCGATGCGCTCCAGCAGGGCGTAGAACTCAGGACGGGCACTGAGCATCGCTTCCCGGGTTTCGACCCACTTGGTAATCACCGCCGCCAGGATATCCAATGCACCGGGCTCGGCACCGCCGAGGAAAGGGCTCGCAGGAAACTGGTCGGCAAACAACGCCCAGTTGCGATACAGACGTTGCTTGGTGCCCGCCACCAATCGCTCCCGAGCAGCGTCGTCGGCGTCGGGCAGCCAGCGCTGCGGAAAATCGATGATGCCGATCGGTGTATAGCAATTGGCGGCGATATACACCAGGCCGCGTATGACCTGCGCACGTTGGGCCGGATCATCCGGCAGCAGTTTCGATTCCGGAAAAGACAGCCCCAGGTGAATCAGGATCGCCGCCGCCTCGGTGAGCACCGAGCCGTCCGGCAATTGCAGGGTCGGGACCTGCTTCTGTGGATTCAGGGCTTCGAGTTCCTTCGCCGCGTCGTTTTCCTCGGTCGAATAGGTATCTACCCGCCGGTAAGGCACGCCGCAAACATCCAAGGCGACCTCCACGGCAGAGGAACCGGATTGGCTGTGGCCGAATAACTGATACATGGACTGGCCTCCTTCAAAAGGGATTCAGGTCGGTAGAGCGCACCGGTGCCCCAGTGTTCCATCAACCTGGCCGACACCAACCCGGCGAGCTATCACCGCCATCGATGTTCACCATCACGTCAATGAAGTTCTCACGATCGGTGCCCGGCGCAACAATGGCCCCACACAAACCAACGCACCCCGGAGCACACCATCATGAAACGCCAAATCATCCTCAGCCTCGCTTTCTCCGTTCTGGCAGCCAACGTATTCGCCGCCACTTCCCAGCCCGTCGTTGCCGAAGGCGGCTCTGACCGACTGATCGAAAACCGTGTTGCCGAAGGCGGTGCCGATCGCCTGCTGGAACGCCGCGTTGCCGAAGGTGGCTCCGACAAGCTGATCGAAAACCGTGTTGCCGAAGGCGGTGCTGACCGTCTGCTGGAACGCCGCGTCGCCGAAGGTGGCTCCGACAAGCTGCTCGAAAACCGTGTTGCCGAAGGCGGTGCTGACCGTCTGCTGGAACGCCGCGTTGCCGAAGGTGGCTCCGACAAGCTGATCGAAAACCGTGTTGCCGAAGGCGGTGCCGACCGTCTGCTGGAACGCCGCGTTGCCGAAGGTGGCTCCGATAATCTGGCCAAGAACCGCGCATGAATTGTTACCACCGTGCTGCAAGATCCTTCAAGCCATCACAGTAGAAGCCCGGCCTCATCCGCCGGGCTTTTTCATGGCCGAAGATTCAGCGCCCCGAAGCCCGCGTCATGCACCGCTGATACCGCTCGTCCACGCGCTTGGCAAACCATGCAGTGGTCAGCTTGCGAGTGATTTTCGGACTCTTGAGCACGATGCCCGGCAACACCGCCCGAGGTAGCGGCTTGCCCTCGGCCTTCTCAGCTAGTTCGAACACCCGCTTGTAGAGCTTGCTGTCCTCGAACGCCAGGCTGTCGCCCAGTTCCAGCTGATCGCGGATGGTCGGGTTGCGCATGCCCAATGACTTGCCCAACGTGCGCACCGCCAGCTCCGTGCTGCCGGGCATGATCGAATCAGGCAGGATCAAATCACCGTCCAGGGCCAGCGTAATGCCCGAAGCGCGACTCACCGCATGCTGGAAGGCCGCGTTGCGACTGGCATACCAGCCAGCATTAAAATCGGCGAAACGGTACAGCGGCTCGGTATAACTGACGGGATACCCCAACAAATGCGCGATGCCGAAATACATCCCTCCGCGACGACTGAACACTTCCCGACGAATCGAGCCATCCACCGTGTAGGGATAATCGCGCGCATTGGCTTGGGCAAAGGCGATGCTGACCTGCATCGGCCCGCCCGTATGCACCGGGTTGAACCCATCGAACAGGGTTTTGCCGAGCGGCACCATGCCGATGAAATCATCAAAAATTGCGCTGAGTTCCTTCTCGCTGCGCGCCGCGTTGAGGCGGTCGCTGTAGCTTTTGCCATTGGACGAGCGCACCTGGAGGGCGCCGCTCACCAGAAACCCGGGGATGCGTAGCTTCGCCGCCCGGCGATCGATTTCCTGCCGGGCGATCTTGCCCAGCCCCGGCACGGCGGGATCGGCCTGGAAGGTCGACTCTTGCTCAGTCACCGCCAGCACTGAACAGATGTTCTGGGTCGTTGGCGGGATCTGCTGCGCCGCAAAGGCCACGTAGATGTCCGTGGCCCAACCTTCCCGATCGGCGGTCTTGGCCGGCAATAAGCGCACGATCTGCGCCTTGACTTCGGCAGGCTGGCGCTCAGGCTCCTGGGCCTGACGGCTGCCGCAGCCGGCCAGGGCCAGCAATGCGGCAAGAGTGATCATCAATCGAGTGAAATGCATGGTGCTCCATCAGTTCCCTTGTTCGGGAGCAACCATACGATCAAAAGCCTGTGGAGGCTACTGATGCAAAGCGAGCACAACCTTGTGGGAGCGAGCTTGCTCGCGAGGGCGGTGTGTCAATCACCCCAAATGCTCGATGATGGACCGCTATCGCGAGCAGGCTCGCTCCCACAGGAGTAGTGCTGGCTCAGATCCCGCTCAGCGCCAGATCCATCGCGAAGTACGTGAAGATCAGGTCCGCCCCTGCCCGCTTGATCGCGCCGAGGCTCTCTCGCACGACTCGGGCTTCGTCGATGGCGCCGGCCTGTGCGGCGAACTTGATCATCGCGTACTCGCCGCTGACCTGGTAGGCCGACAATGGCAGGTTCGAGGCCTCGCGGATGTCGCGGATGATGTCGAGATAGGCCCCTGCCGGCTTGACCATCAGCCCATCGGCGCCTTCCTGCTCGTCGAGCAGCGACTCGCGCAAGGCTTCGCGGCGATTCATCGGGTTCATCTGGTAGCTCTTGCGATCGCCTTTCAACGCGCTGCCGCCGGCCTCGCGGAACGGCCCGTAGAGCGCGGAGGCGAACTTGGTAGAATAGGCCATGATCGCCGTCTGGCTGAAGCCCGCATCATCGAGCGCCCTGCGAATGGCCTGGACTTGCCCGTCCATGGCCGCCGACGGCGCGATGACATCCGCGCCGGCGCGTGCCGCCGCTACCGCTTGTTTGCCCAGGTTGATCAGGGTTCGGTCGTTATCGACTTCGTGACCGTGCAGCACCCCGCAGTGGCCATGATCGGTGTACTCACAAAAACAGGTATCGGACATCACGATCATTTCCGGCACGGCGTCCTTGCAGATTCCGGCCATGCGCGAAACCAGGCCACGCTCGCTCCACGTGTCGCTGCCGTCGCTGTCCAGATGATGGGACACACCAAAGGTCATCACCGCCTTGATACCGGCACGAGCATACCGCTCGATTTCCCCGGCCAGCTTCGATTCCGGGATACGTACCACGCCGGGCATGCTCTTGATCGGCACGAAATCGTCGATTTCCTCTTCGACGAAAATCGGCAGTACCAGATCATTCAAGGCCAATTCGGTTTCCTGGAACAGGTTGCGCAGGCTTGCATTGCGACGCAGACGGCGTGGACGGGCTGCGGGGAACTGACTGGACATGGGACTCCGGAGGCGAAATGGGACACCAGATAAAGCTTATGCCCTGACCAGGCAGGGCACAAACGCCGACTCATGAACAGAGTGTTACCGGACAGGCAATAATCCACTCACAACGTCAGCGAGCCGTTGCTGCACGTCACCCGATTAGCGGGTCATTCCGGAATCTTCAAGCCGCGCGCCACCGCCGGCCGCGCCAGGAAACGTTCCAGCACCCGCGTCACGTTCGGGAAGTTCTGGATACCTACCAGATCACCGGCCTCATAAAAACCAAGCAGGTTGCGCACCCATGGGAACGTGGCGATATCGGCGATGGTGTAGCGCTCGCCCATGATCCAGTCGCGTCCTTCCAGACGGCCATCGAGTACCTTGAGCAGGCGTTTGCTTTCCTCGACGTATCGGTCGCGCGGCCGTTTGTCCTCGTAATCCTTGCCGGCGAACTTGTTGAAGAAACCCAGCTGACCGAACATCGGACCGATGCCGCCCATCTGGAACATCAGCCACTGGATCGTCTCGTAGCGCGCCGCCGATTCCTGCGCGAGCAGCTGGCCGCTCTTGTCGGCCAGATAAATCAGGATTGCTCCCGATTCGAACAACGCCAACGGCCGATCTCCCGGCCCGTGGGGATCAAGGATCGCCGGGATCTTGTTGTTGGGGTTGAGCGAGAGGAACTCGGGGGACAGTTGGTCATTGTTGCCAAAGTCCACCTTGTGCGCCTCGTAGGGCAGACCGATCTCCTCCAGCATGATCGACACCTTCACGCCGTTGGGGGTCGGCAGGGAATAGAGCTGGAGCCATTCAGGGAACTGGGCGGGCAATTTCTGGGTGATGGGGAAAGGGGTCAGGTCGGGCATGGCATGGGTTCCATGGATCAGTCGGAAAGCCCAAGCATAAATCAGCTGAGCAGGCTTTGGGGCCTTTGAACACAAGCCTTGGCTCTTGAGGGACAGGGCCTCTTTCTTAATTCCGCAACATCCTGTCGCTAACATTCGCTGCGTCCCTTGGCGGGACGCCGCTACAGTGCCCGGCATCAATCAGGATTGAACGCCCAGGATCGAACCAAAGAAGCGGCGGGCACTCTGAGAGATGCCCCGAGCAATCGAAGCGGCCATAACGACAGGGAGAACACCCGGAGCCAGAGGCTTTGCGGTGCCGGGGTTTGTCAGCCTGAATCGAGAAGACAAAGACATATATCGATGATCAACCCACTGAAGTTCGCCCAGTTGAAACGCCGTCCGTGGCTACTGCTACCGACGCTGCTCGTGACCTGTGGGCTGGTGCTGTCGCTGGAATCCAGCGTCAGCAGTGCCCAGCCCGTCGACGGCGTGCAGACGCTGGTGTTCCTGCGCCACGCGGAAAAACCGGTCGGTGGCCTCGGCCAACTCAATTGCCAGGGGCTGAACCGCGCCATCGACCTGGCCACCCTGCTGCCAGAAAGATTCGGTGAAGCCGACTACGTGTTCGCGGCCAATCCGACCCGTAACGTTGAAGAGGGTGAGCTGGATAACTCCTACAGCTACATTCGCCCCTTGATGACGATCAGCCCCAGCGCCATCAAGCTCGGCCTGCCGGTAAACATCGAGTATTCAGCCAACGACACCAGTGACCTGGCTGATGAATTGATGCAGGACAAATACCACAACTCCACGATCTACACGGCCTGGTCCCACGGCTACCTGCCTGAACTGATCAACAAGGTCGCGGGTGAAGCGGTGGGCAAGCGGCAGACCATCACCGACGACTGGGCATCGAGCGATTTCGACTCCCTGTACGTACTGACCCTGACCTGGCACAACGGCAAGGCCAGCCTCACCAGCCAGAGCTACAAGCAAGGCCTGGATAACGGGCAGAAGACCTGCCCGACGTAATCGGCCAAGGATTACTGTGGGAGCGAGCCTGCTCGCGATGGCGGCAGCACATCCAACATTCCCGCCAACTGACCCACCGCTTTCGCGAGCAAGCTCGCTCCCACAGGAAATCGGTGGTGGACGCAGAATTTGTGAGCAGCCGCAGATCCATGTGGGAGCGAGCCTGCTCGCGAAGACGGCAACACATCCAACATTCTCGCCAACTGACCCACCGCTTTCGCGAGCAGGCTCGCTCCCACAGGAAATCGGTGGTGGACGCAGAATCTGTGAGCAGCCGCAGATCCATGTGGGAGCGAGCCTGCTCGCGAAGACGGCAGCACATCCAACATCCCCGCCAACTGACCCAGCGCTTTCGCGAGCAGGCTCGCTCCCACAGGAAATCGGTGGTGGACGCAGAATCTGTGAGCAGCCGCAGATCCATGTGGGAGCGAGCCTGCTCGCGATGGCGGCGTCACGGACGAAGAAGATGTTGAATGTGCTGGCCTCTTCGCGAGCAAGCTCGCTCCCACAGGAAATCGGTGGTGGACGCAGAACTTGTGAGCAGCCGCGAGCCCTTGTGGGAGCGAGCCTGCTCGCGAAAGCGGCGGGTCAGCCAATGAGGGGGTGACTGACCGGATGCCTTCGCGAGCAGGCTCGCTCCCACAGGTTGTGTGCCAAGACTTGAGTTTTATCCTTCCCGAGCGGCGCGTTCACGCAGATATTCCAATACCGCCGCCTGCTCCCCGACAACTCGATGCGCCCGCCCTTCTTTTCCCGCTGGAATACATACATCGGGTCGTAGTACTCGCGCAGCAAGCCTTCGATCCAAGCGCGATGCAGGTCGACGGCGCCGCTGGCGGCCTGTTCGGCCAGGGCGGCTTCCATGATGCCCAGCAATCGCCTATGGCGATCGCCACCCAGGCGTTTGTGGATGTTGTCCAGGCTCGCCAGCAATCGTTCGCCAAACAGCGAAAACCCTTCGTCGCCATGGACCTCGACAAACTCGGCGCAGAGGTTGATCACGTAGTCGCGGAGGATCCGCTCGACCCGCCGCTCCAGGCGATCTTCCAGCCAGACCATCGGCACCTGCTGCATGCGCTGGTACAACGGCAACGGCAAGGCGCAACTGCCGACCATGCGGCTTTCATCCTCCAGCACGAATTGCTCGATGCCGGCGGCACGCTTTTTCAGCACATCCACCGCCAGCTGGTTTTCGAAATCGATATTGGAAGGCTGCCCGGTCGCCCGCTTGCCGAAGCTCGAACCGCGATGATTGGCATAACCTTCCAGGTCCAGGCCGTTATTGAGCTGCGCCAACACCTCGGTCTTGCCGGTGCCGGTCATGCCGCCCAGCAGGACCAGATCGCACTGAGCGACCGCCTGGTCGATAGTGCCGAAGAGGAACGTACGCATCGCCTTGTAGCCCCCGCCGACTCGGGGATATTCGATGCCCGCCTCGTCCTTGAGCCATTGCTGGACGATCTGTGAGCGCAAGCCACCGCGAAAGCAGTACAGCAGGCCATCAGGATGGGCCTGGGCAAATTCGGCCCAGGCCTGGATGCGTTGGGCCTTGGTCTCGCCGCTGACCAGTTGATGCCCCAGGAAAATGGCGGCCTGTTGCCCCTGCTGCTTGTAGCAGGTCCCGACGCGTTGCCGCTCGATGTCAGTCATCAACGGCAGGTTGACCACGCCGGGAAACGCGCCCTTGAGAAATTCCACCGGCGCGCGAGTGTCCATCATCGGGCGATCATTGAGGAAAATATCGCGGTAATCGGTGATGTCGTTGGGCATCAAGACACCTCGACCGCGTGGTTCTGTCGCTCGACCAATTCACCAATCGGTTCCAGCGCCAGACCCAGTTCAACGGCGACCCGCAGGAACTCGCTCTCCCCTTCGGGTGTGACGGCAATCAGCAGGCCGCCACTGGTCTGCGGGTCGCACAGCACCCGCTTGTGCAACTCCTGGACGCGACCGACCTTGCTGGCGTAGCTGTCATAGTTGCGCAATGTGCCGCCCGGTACGCAGCCTTGATCGAGGTAGTACTCGACGCCTGGCAGGCGCGGCACCGCGTCGTAGCGGATACGCGCGGTCAGTTGGCTGCCATCGGCCATCTCTACCAAGTGCCCGAGCAAGCCGAAACCGGTGACATCGGTCATCGCCGTCACGCCATCGAGCTTGCCGAAACGGCTGCCGGGCTTGTTCAGCGTGCACATCCAGTCTCGGGCCAGGCCCACGTCGGCGGCGCGCAGCTTGCCTTTCTTTTCCGCCGTCGTGAGGATGCCGATGCCCAGGGGTTTGGTCAGGTACAACCGGCAGCCCGCGGTGGCGGTGTCGTTGCGTTTCATGTGGCGCTTTTGCACAAGGCCCGTCACTGCCAGACCGAAAATCGGCTCGGGCGCATCGATCGAGTGCCCGCCCGCCAGGGGGATGCCTGCCTCGTCGCACACCGAGCGGCCACCGCGAATCACCTCGCGCGCGATTTCCGGAGCCAGCACGTTGACTGGCCAGCCGAGGATCGCAATCGCCATCAGCGGATCACCGCCCATGGCATAGATATCACTGATGGCATTGGTCGCGGCGATGCGACCGAAGTCGAACGGATCGTCAACGATCGGCATGAAGAAATCGGTGGTCGAGACCACGCCGCGCTCCTCGTCGATGGCATAGACCGCCGCATCGTCCCGGGAAGCGTTCCCGACCCACAGGTTGGGATCAAGGTTTTGCGCACCGCTGCCGGCCAGGATCACTTCCAGCACCTGGGGCGAAATCTTGCAGCCGCAACCGGCACCGTGGCTGTACTGGGTCAGGCGAATCGGCTCGCTCATGGGCATACCTCTCGTAAGTCAAGGTGGCCGATTCTAGCAGCAACGCCAGCCGTTCACTGCCGGTCACGACCAGTCGGCACTCATCCGACGGAATTTTTCTGTTGCCAACAGACTCACTTGTTCAATAGCCGAGCCTTCATCCGGGAGATTGCCGATGGACTTGAACCCACGCGTGGACACCCACCTTGATTACGGCCTCGACACGCTGTTCGGACGCGAAACCAAAAGCGTCGACTGCCAGTTCGATGTCAAGCGCCTCGACGACGGCGAGCCGCCATGGTTCGCCCTGCATGTACGCCCACCGCTGCCCGAAGACCTGGCAAAAGCCCAGATCGTGGTGTTCAGCGTCGAAGGCCGGCGCATCAGCGGCATTGTCCGACGTACCGAGCGCCTGGCTGATGACAGCCTGCAACTGGACGTCGAACCGGACTGAGCCGTTCAGCTCTGCCGCGTACTGCTGCGATACATGAACACCAGCGCCAGTGCCAGGCAGGCCATGGCCAACAAGCGGCTGGCGGACAGTTCGACAGGTGGATTGCCCAGCCAGCCAAAGTTGTCGATCAGCATGCCCATGGCAAGTTGCCCGACGATGACCGCGACAGTTGCCACGGCTGTGCCGACTCTCGGCACCGCGCCGACCATCACGATCATATACACCACACCAAACAATGCGCCGCTGAGCTGCCATTTCGGCACGTCCAACAGGCTTACCGCATGGGCCGGCTCGAAAAACACGATCAACAGACCGGTCACCACCGTGCCTACCGCAAAGGTCAGCAGACTGCTGCGCAGTACGCCAACCGTCTCGCCCAGACGCCCGTTGATGGCAGCCTGGACGCTCAATACCGCGCCGGCGGCGACAACCACCAGCAATAACAGGATTACGCTCATATCAACCTCGGGCAATCAGGACAAGGGCCACGACAATCAACGCCAACGCCAGCCAGCGCTCGCGGTTGACACGCTTGCGGCTCGCGCCGAACCAGCCGAAATGGTCGATCAGCACGCTTTTGCCGACCTGTCCGGAGAGAATCGCGATCATGGTCATGGCAATGCCGATGTGCGGGGTGGCGAGCGTCAATACCACCACGTAGATCGGCCCCAGGAAGCCACCGATCAATTGCCAGCGCGGCAACTCATTCAGAGCCGGGCCTCGTTGCGGACCGCTGAGCAACAACAGCAGGAACAACAGCGCCGCGCCAACGCCAAAGATGCTTAACGTTGCCCACAGATGCCCGACCTGGAGACCGAGCGGCCCGAGCAGACCGGCCTCCACCGATAGCCCCATGCCCGCCACGATCACCAGGGGTAGCAGGAGCCAGCGCAGGAAAGTCCGGGGTGGCGCGGCATCCGCTACCGCTGCGGCGGAGGGGGTGGATGTTGATTGCATGAGATAAACCTGCCTGAAAAGAAACGACGGGCATTATCGGCTGGCGCTGTTGTGCGATAAATGGGAGCATTCTGACAACTCTTTTGCGTAACACGCACAGCGGATTCCTATGCACGGTCTTGATGAACTGGGTTTCAAGGCACTCCGATTGTTCGTCGCGGTGCTCGATCACGGCAGCTTCTCGGAAGTCGCGCGGCGCGAGGGGTTGGCGCCCTCATCGATTTCCCGGCAGATCCAACTGATGGAGCAGGCGCTGAACCAGCAGTTGCTGTATCGCCATACCCGCGCCGTTTCGCCCACCGAAGCCGGCCGCCTGCTCGGGCACCATGCACGCTTGCTGCTGGTGCAATTGGAGGAAGCCGAACAAGCCTTGCAGGAACAGCGCAGCGAACCGGCCGGACTCGTGCGGATCAACGCCCCGGTAGTCTTCGGACAGCGCCACCTGACGCCCTGGCTGGGACAACTGTGCGAGCGCTACCCGAAGCTGCAGTTGGATCTCCAGCAGACCGACAGTTACGTCGACCCGCTGCAGGAAGGTGCCGATCTGCTCTTTCGCATCGGCTCGTTGCACGATTCGAGCATGCAGGCGCGGATCATCGCTCCACACCGTTTCCAGATCGCGGCCAGCCCCGCCTACCTGGCCCGCCACGGCGCTCCACAAAAACCCGAAGACCTGGCGGCCCATCAGTGCCTGGCCTACAAAGGCGTAGCCGGGCAACAGCGCTGGTTTTTCCGCAAGCCAGGTCAAGCCTGGATACGCTACAGCGTGAGCGGGCCGATCACCGGCAACCACGCCGACACCCTGACCCAGGCCGCCGAACAAGGCCTGGGCCTGGTGATGTTTCCGTCATGGCTGATCGGCGAAGCCGTGCGCAACGGCACGCTGGTACCGGTCCTGGGCGATTACGAAGCGTCCAACAGCCTCGAACCCCAGCAAATCGCCATCCTCTGGCCCGGCAGCCGACGCCTGTCAGTGAAAGTGCGCACGGTGATCGATTTTTTCCTCGAGTGTTTCGGCGAAGTGCCCTACTGGGATCGTCCTTGATCCGCGTGGGGCTCAGTCGAACTTGACCAGATTCAGCACCGGCAACGGGCCGCCAGGGAATTGCGTCAGGTGCGCTCCGGCGCTCAGCGGGCCGAGGTCCACGGCGAAGAATCCCAGCCGCTCGATCAACCCGGCCACTTCCACACGCGCCTGTTGGTCATCGCCGGTCAGGAACAGCACACGCTTGCCACCCTCGGCCGCCGGATCAGCCTCGAGCAATTTCGCCAGCATGTGGTTGAATGCCTTGACCACCCGTGCGCCGGGCACCCACTCGCTGAACACCTCGGTGGAGGTCCGCCCGTGCAGATCGATGGCCTGGAATTCCGGCACCTTGATGGCATTGTTGGCGTCGATCACGATCCGCCCGGCGAAATCCGGCAAACCTGCCAGGGCTTGCGGCAACTTCTGCCAGTTGACGGCCACCAGCACCATGGGTTGCGCGGCAGCTTCCTGCACGGTGCCGGCACGTACGGTCGGGCCCAGTTCGGCGACCAACCCGGTCAGGCTTTCCGGCCCGCGACTGTTGGAAATGACCACGTTGATGTCTTGGCGAGCCAGGGCCCGGGCGAATGCGCTGCCGATGGCGCCAGCGCCGATAATGCCGATGGTGTTCATGTGATGTCCTCAATGGTTGGAAAAACCGTGCGGTGATGTCCGCCGTTGAGGTGCATATTGCGCTTGCCATTGCGCCCTGATTAGTCGGTAATGGCTTGAATTATCTTCAAGCATTACTATCAGGTCCCATCAAATGGAAACCCTCGCCAACCTCGAATGTTTCGTGCGCAGTGCCGAGACCGGCAGTTTTTCCGCTGCCGCCAGGCTGCTGGCGCTGACGCCCGCCGCCGTCAGCCGCAACGTGGCGATGCTGGAGCGAAACCTGGGTGTACGCCTGTTCCAGCGTTCGACCCGCAAGCTTTCCCTGACCGAAACCGGCGAACATTTCCTCGCCAGCATCGGCGGCAACCTTCAAGCCCTGCAGGTTGCGATTGGCGCGGTGAGCGCCGAACGTGGCGAGCCGGCCGGCCTGTTGCGGGTCAGCCTCTCCCCCAGCTTTGGCATGGCTCACGTCTTGCCGTTAATGCCTGCTTTCCTCGGTCGATATCCCCTGATCCGGCCGGAATGGCATTTCGAAAATCGTCGGGTCGACTTGATTGCCGAGGGTTTCGACGCGGCGATTGGAGGCGGTTTCAAATTGACTCCCGGCGTGGTGTCCCGGACCTTGGCGCCAGCCCACCTGATTGCCGTCGCCAGCCCGCAGTACCTGGCCGTTCATGCCCAGCCCCAGCATCCAGAGCAATTGGCCGATCACGCTAACATCGTCCTGCGCTCAAGCCTGACCGGCCGTGTGCGCCAACCGATGATGCGCAACAGCGCCGGGCTCGAGTGCGCGGTGTCGTTGCCGGAGTCGATCACCTTCAACGATCCGGTCGCGATGCGTGAATCTGCCTTGCTGGGCCTGGGCGTTGCGCTGTTGACGGTGCCGGATGTCTTGCCCTGGCTGGAGCGCGGCGAGCTGGTGCGGCTGCTGCCGCAATGGTATGTCGACCTTGGCGCGATCTCGCTCTATTACCCGAGTCGTACGCTGATGCCCGCCAAGACCCGCGTCTTTGTCGACTTCATTACCGAGCACTTCGAACGTCGGGCGCTGGCGCGGCGCTTCAGTGCCGTCGGTGTTAACGTATCGAACCCATGACCGACAAGGACGACTCGTGTTCCAGTTTCAAGCCAACCAGCCCATGGAGCGTTTTAATGTCATTGCTGAGTAAACCAGCTGCCGCCCTGCTACTGGCAGCGATCACCAGCCTGGTCGCATCCCCGGCCCTTGCCGC
Source organism: Pseudomonas sp. R1-15 (assembly GCF_051132085.1). NCBI lineage: Bacteria > Pseudomonadati > Pseudomonadota > Gammaproteobacteria > Pseudomonadales > Pseudomonadaceae > Pseudomonas > Pseudomonas sp. R1-15. The sequence goes on from NZ_CP071660.1 coordinate 3,812,168, forward strand.
CCAGCCCAAGAAACCCGTGGCGCAAGCACCGGCCCAGAAGGTTTCGCTGCTGGGCGGCAAGTTCAGCTTCACCCTCCCCCCGGGCTTCACGGCGACGCCCTTGTCCGCAGGGGACGTGGCGCAGGGAACCGCCGGGGCGAGCGGTACGATGTACAGCAATGCCACCCGCAAAACGGTGGTGATCACGGCGGAGAACACCCTGGTCGACGGGGCGAATGTAAACGATAACGACGCGGCCTTCCTGGACACGACCTTCGCCGATTTCGCCGTCCAGAAGACCAAGGCCCTGCCGGATGCCAAGATCCTCGGGGAAAAGAGCCTGACCCTGAAAGCCACCGGCCTCGGCCTGCGCCAGCTCGACACCCGGGCCACCCAAGGTGGCGGGCCCACGTTGAACACTACCCTGATAGGGGCTTCCGGCACGCGCATGGCCGTGGTGCAGATCATCTCCAGGGCGAGCGACCAGGCCGGTCATGAGGCATTGGTCAAGCAGATCGCCAGCGGGAAGTGATGGGCCTGTGCGGTGTGCCTGGTGGACCCCATTGCTGCATTCGCGAGCAGGCTCGCTCCCACAGGGATCCGGCTGGATCAAGGGTTGAGCCGCTCCAGCCAGGCCCGCAGGTCCTTCACCTCCTGCGCGCTGATGTTGTGACCAAGCCCCGGATACGCGTGGAATTCCGGTTCCAGGGCCAGGGTCTTGAGGAACGTGTCAGCGTCGGTGCCGTCGTGGTAGGGAATGATCGGGTCCACCGTGCCGTGGCCTATGAACACCGCCAGATCCCGGCGCGATTCATCGGGCGTCAGTTCGGCGCGCAACACCGAAAGAACTCGCCCGCCCATCGCGGCAATGCCGCCGACGGCTTCGGGTTGTCTCAGGGCTACCTCGTAGCTCATCATCGCGCCTTGACTGAAACCCACCAGATAGACGTTGCTCGCATCGGTCGGGTATTTGGCCCGAGCCTTCTCGATGAATTCCAGGAGCATCTGGCCGCTGGCCTTCAGGTCTGACGTGTCACCTTCATAGGCGCCCTCGCCTTTCCTGGCAAACCATTGGTAGCGCCCCGGCTCCATCGACTTGGGTGCCCGCACCGAAAGGTAGTTGTAGTGCTTGGGCAGTTCGTCGGCGAGCGTCAGCAGGTCTTCTTCGTTGCTGCCCGAACCGTGCAGGAAAATCACCAGTGGCCGGTTCCTGGCCTGTTCATCGGCGCGGGCCAGGTAGTTGAGTGGCAAGTCGGTATGCAGCGACGGTTGGGCCTGCGCTCCGGCAGACACCAGCAGCAGAAACAGGGCGAACGCTTTGAACATCGGTCTTCCTCCAGCATTGGATAACCGCACGGTGACGACCGTGCGGTGAGGTAGACAGCACTTATCAGTCGTTGATCAATTTCCCCGCCCGAATCGGCTCACGCCCGGCGACTTTCGCCTGCCAGATGCCCGGCTGGGTATAGCGCCCGCGATCCAGGGCGAACAATACGCCGCTAGTGCCGGCGCGGACCGTGGTCACTCGGTCGTTCAACGGATCGACCACTTCGAACAAAGCATCGCCCCGCTCCACCCACTCGCCAGCGTCGCGCAGGAAGCTCACCACGCCATGGTGCGGGGCAAACAGGTATTCGGTGCCTTCGAACGGAAAACCCTCGCAGCATTGCGCCGGCGCGGCCGGCCAGTCACCGCCGATGAGTCCCTGTTCGGCGAGAAATCCAAGGATAGCCTCGCAATTGGCCCGGGCCTGCTCCACCCGGGTGTCGCCCATGCTGCCCAGTTCCAGCGTCGTCGCCAGGTTGGCCGCCGGAATGGCCGCTTGCGGAAAGATCCTCGCCAGGCGCAACCAGGGCGTGGAACAGGACTCATCGAACGAGCTGCCGCCGGAATCTTCGCACAACAACGCCACACCGGCCCTCAGCCGCGCGGCCAGCGAGCGCCACTGCGGCCATTGTTGCGGCAACGCGTACAAGTGAATCGCGGCCTCGAAATCGCAGTGCAGGTCGAGAGTGACGTCGGCGTCGCAGGCATGGCGAAGCAACAGCCGATGCATGGCTTCGAGTTGCGAAGGTGGCGCGGATAGTTCGTCGAGCACCTCGGCCATGGTTTGCCGGATCAAGGTGACGTTGGCAGCCGGATCGTCGCCCAGACGAGCCCCGATGCGCTGCGCCACCGGGGCACTGAGTTCGACGAAGGAACGGTTGAAATTTTTCCCGCTGCCCAGCTCGAAACGCCCCATGTGGGCACTCTGCAGATGCTGGTCCAGGCCGATGGGATTGGCCACCGGCACCAGTTCGATCACGCCTTTGAGCAGGCCCCGGGACTCAAGTTCGCTGAGCCGCTGTTTCAGTTCCCATGCCGTGCGCATGCCCGGTAGTTCATCGGCGTGCAGGCTGGCCTGGATGTAGGCCTTGCGCGGGCCATGGCCGAAACGAAACACGCTGAGCCGGCGCTCCGTGCCCAGGTGGCTCCACGGCAGGGTATGGTCGATGCGTTGCATTGGCACTCCAGATATCGGTTCTCGACAGGCTCAGGGTAAAACAATCGCCCATGAAAAAGGTGGCCGGCCGGGTCAGCGGCGGGCCACCTGTTTCCTTCAGCGATTAATGCCCATAGACGTCAAAAGCGAAATATTTGTCCTGCACTTTCTTGTAGGTGCCATTGGCGCGGATTTCGCTGATGGCGGCGTTGAACTGGTCCGCCAGGGCCTTGTCACCCTTGCGCACCGCGATGCCGGCGCCGCCGCCGAAATACTTGGCGTCTTCATAGGTTGGCCCGACGAAGGCAAAGCCTTTGCCGGCGGCGGTTTTCAGGAAACCTTCGTCGAGGTTGACCGAGTCGGCCAGCATGGCGTCGAGGCGACCGGCGACCATGTCCAGGTTGGCTTCCTGCTGGGAGCTGTAGCGCACCAGGTTGATTCCCGCCGGCACCAGCACTTCGGTCGCGAAGCGGTCATGGGTACTGGCGCGCAACACGCCGACTTTCTTGCCCTTGAGTTCGGTCAGCGGGTCCTTGACGTCCGTACCTTCCTTCATCACGAAACGCGCCGGGGTGTGGTAGTACTTGATGGTGAAGTCGACGTTTTTCTTGCGGTCATCAGTGATGGTCATCGACGACAGGACCGCGTCGATCTTCCTCACCTTCAGTGCCGGAATCAGCCCGTCGAACTCTTGCTCGACCCAGGTGCATTTGACCTTCATCTGCGCGCACAGCGCGTCGCCGATATCCACATCGAAGCCGGTCAGCTTGCCATCAGGGGTTTTCATCGAAAAAGGTGGATAACCGGCCTCGATCCCGAGGCGGATCGGCTTGGCGTCTTCGGCCACGGCCGACAGGGAGAGTACGGACAGTGCCAGGGCACCGAACATGACAAGCTTCTTCATTTTTGCTCCTGAGTGCGCAGGTTTTTTTGATCGTTATGGGCAGATTCGGAAACAGCGTTCGGTCAGCGAGAACCGAAGTGAGCGGGAGTCTAGAGGGGCACTCGGGAGCGGAATTGCGTATAGGCGACAAATAGTTATAAAGATGGAAAGCATTTGCAAAACCGAAAGCAATCAGCCCTTGTGGCGAGGGAGCTTGTTCTCACCACAAGGAGGACGCACCGTTCAACAATCGCAGCTGACCGCCTGCTCCGTCACGCGCTCCACGGAACCGGTCAGGCGGAAACCTTCGTCGAGCCAGCCCATGACACCACCGATCATTTCCTTGACCGGGTACCCCTGGGTCGCCAGGCGCACCGCAGCCTTGTTGGCGCCGTTGCAATGCGGCCCCGCGCAATAGACCACGAACAGGGTGGCCTTAGGATAGGCCGCAAGCGCCTCGGCGGTCAGCGTGCGGGTCGGCAGGTTGATCGCCCCCGGCACGTGCCCGCGTGCGTAGGCCTGCGGCCCGCGCACATCAACGAGGACAAAATCGATCTCAGCGGCGTCCTGGCTGGCACGTACGTCGGAACAATCGGTTTCGAACATCAGGCGCCGACTGAAATGCTGCAGGGCAATGTCGGACGGGGCGGCAGGCACTTCGCGAACAGGGCTGGTCATCGGTTTTACTCCAGGGACGGATAAGGGCTTGGAGAGACTTTATCCACCCGCCGCCAACCGCTACAGTGGCGTACAAGACACTCTGTGGGAATTTTCCGCCAAATGCACCCTACCCCTGGCCTCGTCGCGATTCTCGCCTACGACGGGCTGTGCACGTTCGAATTCGGCGTCGCCGTCGAGATATTCGGGCTGGCACGGCCCGAGTTTGATTTTCCCTGGTATGAACACCGCATCGTCGCTGTCGACGACGGCCCGATGCGCGCCATGGGCGGCTTCCAGGTATTGGCCGATGGCGGCATGGAGCTGCTCGACAGCGCGCGAACCATTATCGTGCCGGGCTGGCGAAGTCGCAGCGAACCGCCCTCCGATGCCCTGCTCCAGGCCCTGCGACGAGCCCATGCCCGTGGCGCCCGCTTGTTGTCGATCTGCTCGGGGGCTTTTGTCCTGGCGGCCACCGGGCTGCTCGACGGCTTGGGCGCCACCACGCATTGGCGCTACACCGACGAACTCGCCGACAGCTACCCGACCATCGAAGTCGATCCCGACGTACTTTATGTCGACTCCGGCCAGATCATCACGTCGGCTGGCAGCGCGGCCGGCATCGATGCCTGCCTGCACTTGGTGGCGCGGGATTTCGGCGCCCAGGTCGCCAATGCCGTGGCGCGCCGGCTGGTCATGCCGACCCAGCGCACCGGTGGCCAGGCGCAGTTCATTCCCTCGCCGGTCAGCCGCACGCCGCGCAGCGATTTGTCCGGCGTCATGCAATGGGCCCGGGAACGTCTCCACGAGCCGCTGGGAGTGCGCGACCTGGCCAGTCACGCGGCCATGAGCGAACGGACCTTCCTGCGTCGCTTCACCCAGGCTTGCGGCCTGTCGCCCAAGGCCTGGCTGCAACACGAGCGCCTGGCACGGGCGCGGGAATTGCTGGAAAGCACGCAAGACAACACCGACAACATTGCCCAGCTGTGTGGCTATCGTTCGGTGGAGAGTTTCCGGGTAGCGTTTCGCAACGTGGTGGGGCTGGCGCCGTCGGTGTACCGGGAGCGGTTTGGGCGAGGGTGACGACGTCTTCGAGGTCCTCCGTGGCGAGGGAGCTTGCTCCCGCTGGGTTGCGCAGCAACCCCGATGCACAAGATGGCTAATGTCTTGCGCCTGCTTCGCAGTCGAGCGGAAGCAAGCTCCCTCGCCACGGGTTGATCCGCACCATCAGGGTTTGCGCAACAAATACGTATCCATGATCCACCCATTCGCCTGTCGCGCCGCGTTGCGGGTGCGTTCGATGTCGTCGGCCACGTCCCCCAGCCGTCCGGCAATGAGCAATTCATCCGCCATTCCCACGTAGGCGCCCCAATAGATCTGCGTATCAGGATCGCTGACCTGGCGATACGCATCCTCGGCATCAAGCATCACCACCGTGCTCGCGGCATCGCCAAGCTGCCCCGCCGCCAGCCTGCGCCCCGTGGTGATCTCCAGCGAGCCGCCGATACTGTTCAACGGCACCTTGTGTCGCGCCGCGAGGGCCTGGACGCTGGTGATCCCCGGAACGACATCGAACTCGAAGACGCAGCGCCCCGAATCAAGGATCGCCTGCAGGATGCGCAGGGTGCTGTCGTACAGCGATGGGTCGCCCCACACCAGGAAACCGCCACGCTGCCCGTCAGACAATTGCTCATTGATCAATCTTTCGAACGTTGCCTGCTTCGCCCGGTTAAGTGCCTCGACACTGGCCGTGTAGTCCAGATCCTCGCGCTGGCGCTCGGGACTGCCGGCTTCGACAAAACGGTAGGTGCGATCAGTGATGTAGCGGCGACAGATGTCGCGACGCAGGTCCAGCAGCGCGTCCTTGCCGGGCCCTTTGTCCATCAGGAAAAACACATCGACCTGATTCAGGGCCTTCACCGCTTGCATCGTCAGGTGATCGGGATCACCGGCACCGATGCCTATCACCGACAATCTCTTCATGCTTGCGGCTCCCGGCCAGGCCCCTGGGTGCGAAATCGCCATACCCCGTTGAAACGCAACTCAGTGACGGAAAGCGATTCGATGTCGATCCGGTGGAACATGCCCAGCGGGCAACCCAGTACGTTCACCAGGGCAGCGCGAATCACGAACGGATGGGTAACGGCCAGCCAGTGGCCCGGAGTGTGTTGCAGCGTCGTCAGCCAGTCGTCGACCCGGCGACATACCCCGCTGACGGACTCGCCGCCGTGGGGCGCGGCGTCCGGATCGTCACGCCAGGCTTGAAGGCATTCCGGCTCCGTCTTGAGCAACTCATCGACAGACATCCCGCGCCAACGCCCGAAATCACAATCGGCCAACGCCTGGACCACCTGCGGATCGTCGCCCAACAGCGCCGCGGTCTGGCGGGTGCGCAGCTCTGGCCCGCAAAGCAGGCGGCGGACGTTCCGGTATTCATGGCCGATCTCGGCACGCGTCGCCAGCCAGCCGGCGTCCAGCGGTTCGTCCAAGCCGAAACGTGCATCTTTCTGGGCGGCGGTGCGGGCATGGCAGATCAGGGTCAGGCGAGTGGCTTGCACGTTGGATACTCAGGCTGTCGGACGGCTCAACACAGCAACCCTCCCGTATTTTCTTGTACAACACCTTATATGAAATCAAATAACCCGGACAAAAAGGCGGTATGTCTGACACAGACGGGAGCGATAGCTGACATACATTGGCGTTCCAACCAAACCCTTGCCCTACAAGGCCTCTACATGACTTGAGGCTTTTTAAACGGAAAGTAAAAACCTCTGGACACGCGGCACCTGCTGCCCAAATACTATTTTCGGCGCTAGAAAAGAAACCAGCACTCATCCCGGCAAGGAGCACGGATGCCTCTCTTCAGAGACCCGATCACTGATCCATGCCTGGCTATGATGCTTTCGGTACACAAGATCATATGTGCCCTGTATGGCCGGGCGCCGCCCGACGCCTTGCCCCAGGCGCTGTCACCAGCCGAACTTTGTGAGCACTATGCGTGAATCCATTGAATGTGCCGAATCGGGCCTCTATACCAAGCCTGCTTTCCGGTTGCTGCGTGAAGACTCCGAGCATCCATTGTTGCTGGTTTGCGAGCATGCCAGCCGCTACATTCCTGATGCACTGAACGACCTGGGCCTGGATGAAACCGCCGCCCAGGAACATATTGCCTGGGACATCGGTGCGCTGGCCCTGGCCGAGCGGCTGTCCGAAACCCTCGGCGCCACCTTGCTGTCGGCCAACTATTCAAGGCTGTTGATCGACCTGAACCGTCCGCTTCACGTCGCCGACAGCATTCCGGCGCAAAGCGAGATCTACCAGATTCCTGGCAACCAGTCCTTGGATGAAGCTACGCGCGCGTATCGCCAACGGTACCTCTTCCATCCATTCCATGATCAATTGCGCGCCCTGATCGACCGACGCCTGGCCGACAACCGGAGCGTGCGAGTGGTCGGCATCCACAGTTTCACCCCGGTGTTCTACGGCCAGCCGCGGGCCCTTGAGACCGGGGTATTGTTTGGCGAAGCCCGGGAATATGCCCAGCGCATCGTCGACGGGTTGGCGCGCCATTCGCTGCGGGCCGCCGGCAATCAGCCCTATAAGGTCAGCCCGTTGAGTGACATGACGGTTCCAGTCCACGGCGACGGCCGCGGCCTGGATTCGGTGCTGATCGAAGTACGCAACGACCTGTTGCGCAGTCCCGAATCGGTGCGGACCTGGAGTGCCTATCTCGCGCCGCTGCTGTAACGCGACAGTGTCAAATCTCTGCTACAAGCTTCAACGCGTGGACATCGACAGTGATCGTCAGGCCCGGCACCTCTCGGCGGGCTCTTTGAAACAGGAGTGTTATCCATGCTGGCTTTACGTCCAGTTCAGTTAACCGATTTGCCGCAGTTGCAGCAGCTGGCCCGCGACAGCCTGGTGGGCGTCACCTCGCTTCCCGACGACACTGATCGCCTGCGGGACAGGATCCTCAGCTCATGCGCCTCGTTCGAAACCGACGTGCAACGCCCCGGTGCCCAGAATTACTTTTTTGTCCTGCAGGACCTGGGGTCGGGCCGCCTGCTGGGCTGCTCGGAAATCGTTGCGGCCACCGGTTGCGACGGGCCGTTCTACAGCCTGCGCAACCGGCCGTTTTCCAGCGAGTCCCGGGAATTGAACATCCAGCATGGCGTACCGGCACTGTCGCTGTGCCAGGACCTGAATGGCCAGACGCTGCTGCGCGGCTTTCATATCGACGCCGCACACGTGCACACGGCGCAATCGCAATTGTTGTCCCGCGCCCGGCTGATGTTTATCGGCGCCCATCCCCAACGCTTTGCCGACTCGGTGATCACAGAGATCGTCGGGTACAGCAGCGAGGAAGGCCATTCGCCCTTCTGGGATGCCATCGGCCAGCACTTTTTCGACCTGCCCTACACCGAAGCCGAACGACTGTGCGGCCTGCAGAGTCGGACCTTTCTCGCTGACCTGATGCCGCAATACCCGATCTATGTCCCTATGTTGCCGCCCCAGGCCCAGGCTTGTATCGGCCGGATCCACCCCGACGGCCAGGAAGCCTTCGACATTCTCGAACGCGAGGGTTTCGAAACCAATAATTACGTGGACATCTTTGACGGCGGGCCGACGATGCATGCCCGGGTCGCGAACATCCGCTCGATCATTCATAGCCGCTCGGCCGTCGTGCGTCCGAGCCAGCGGGTTGACGCCACGGGGCGCTACCTGGTGAGTAATGATGGCCTGGGTAATTACCGGGCCATCATCGCCGACCTGGACCTTGACGCCGAAGGCTTCGTGCGCCTGTCCCCTGACATGCTGGCAGCGCTAGACGTTGCCGACGGTGACCGGATCCGGATGGTCAGCTTATGAGCTGCATACGATCGCGCATCGTGCGGCAGCGTCCCGCCCGGCTTGTAGAAGGAGACGCTTCGTGGTAGTCCGCCCGGTTGCCCTGACCGACTTGCCCGCATTGATGGACCTCGCCCGTTGCGCCGGCCCTGGGTTCACCAGCCTGCCGGCCAACGAGGAGCGCCTGGCGCACCGGGTACGCTGGGCCCAGCGCACCTTCGCCGGACAGGTCGAACGGGCGGACGCCGACTATCTGTTCGTGCTCGAAGACGACGACCGTCAGGTAGTGGGTATCAGCGCTCTCACTGGCGCAATCGGACTGCGCGAGCCCTGGTACAACTATCGGCTCGGGGTCACGGTCAGCTCGGCGCCCGAGCTGGGCATCCAGCGGCATATTCCGACGCTGTTCCTCAGTAACGAGATGACCGGGCAGTCGGAAATCTGCTCGTTGTTTCTTCATCCCCAGCACCGTCGCGGCCATAACGGGCGGCTGCTGTCCCTGGCGCGCCTGCTGTTCGTGGCGGAGTTTTCCGGGCTGTTTGGCGATAAGCTGATCGCGGAATTACGCGGCCACGCCGATGAACAAGGTTGCTCGCCGTTCTGGGACAGCCTGGGACGACACTTTTTCCAGAAGGACTTCAGCCACGCCGACCAGTTGTCCAGCATGGGCAACAAATCCTTCATCGCCGAGCTGATGCCCCGCCAACCGCTGTACACCTGCCTGCTCACCGAACAGGCCCAGGCCGTGATCGGCAAGGCTCACCCCAACACCGAGCCGGCCTTGAAGATCCTTGGCGATGAGGGTTTTGCCCATAAAGGGTACGTGGATATCTTCGACGCCGGCCCGGTGATCGAAGCGCCGGTATCGAACATCCGCAGCGTCCGCGACAGCCAGTCGCTGACGCTGACCATAGGCACCCCGGACGAACGGGCGCCGGTCTGGCTGATTCATAACAGGCGACTGGAAAACTGCCGCGTCACCAGCGCCCGGGGGCACCTGCACGGCCAGGGCCTGGTGGTCGATCGCCTGACCGCCAAGCGCCTGCAAGTACAACCGGGTGACACGGTGCGCGCCGTGCTGCTGTTCAAACAGGATCGCCAGGCGGTGGCGGCATAGCGGCGCGGCGCCTGCCATATCTCACGGGATCGACTTCGGCCAGCCTGTCCCTGTAAATTCGTCATCATCCTTGGCCGTCCCGCGTGATAGCTTTCCATCCTTAGGCGTTGACACTTTTGCTCAAGCCCTTCCATTCCATTGGTGGAACTCATATGTCCAGGCTTTCCCATCAAGATTTGCGTCGAAATTTCCGCCAATTGCTGGCTTCCACAAATTGCTACCACACAGCTTCAGTGTTCGATCCGATGTCGGCGCGCATTGCCGCCGACCTGGGTTTCGAGGTAGGCATCCTTGGAGGCTCGGTGGCGTCACTGCAAGTATTGGGCGCGCCGGATTTTGCCCTGATCACCCTCAGCGAATTTGCCGAGCAGGCCACCCGCATCGGACGTGTCGCGCAACTGCCGGTGATCGCCGACGCCGACCACGGCTACGGCAACGCACTGAACGTGATGCGTACCATCATCGAGCTCGAACGCGCCGGCGTGGCGGCGTTGACGATTGAAGACACCTTGCTGCCGGCGCAATTTGGCCGCAAATCCACCGACCTGATCAGCGTGGCCGAAGGCGTCGGCAAGATTCGCGCGGCTCTGGAGGCGCGGGTCGACTCGGAAATGGCCATCGTCGCCCGCACGAACGCGGGGATTCTGCCGGTCCAGGAGATCATCAGTCGCACCCGGCAATACGAGCGCGCCGGCGCGGACGGCATTTGCATGGTAGGCGTGCAGGATTTCGAGCATCTGGAGCAAATCAGCGAGAACCTGAACGTACCGCTGATGCTCGTGACTTATGGCAACCCGCTGCTGCGCGACGATAAACGCCTGGCTGAACTGGGCGTGAGGATCACGATTGACGGCCACGGCGCGTATTTCGCCGCGATCAAGGCTACCTACGACAGTCTGCGGGAACAGCGTCAGATCTTCACCCAGGCGTCAGACCTCAGCGCCACGGAACTGACCCACACCTACACCCAGCCCGAGGAATATATCCGTTGGGCCGAGGAGTATATGAGCGTCAAGGAGTGAGCTGATTCGTTGACCTGGAGGCCGCCATCGCGAGCAAGCTTGCTCCCACAGGGGCTTGCGGTGAGCGCAAATAACGCGTCCACCGATGAACCTCTGTGGGAGCGAGCCTGCTCGCGATAGCAGTCTCAGCGTGAACGAGCTTCAGCGCCCGCTACGCAACATCTCCTTCGGCACATACTTGCCGATCTCGAACTTGCCGATAGCCGCCCGGTGGACCTCATCTGGACCATCAGCCAGGCGCAGCGTGCGCTGCATGGCATACATGTAGGCCAGCGGGAAATCGTTGGAAACCCCGGCCCCGCCGTGGATCTGGATCGCCCTATCAATGACTTTCAAGGCCACGTTCGGCGCGACGACCTTGATCTGGGCGATTTCGCTTTTGGCCACTTTATTGCCGACCGTGTCCATCATGTACGCCGCCTTCAAGGTCAGCAGGCGCGCCATGTCGATTTCCATTCGCGAGTCGGCGATCTTGTCGATGTTGCCACCCAGGCGCGCCAGCGGCTGGCCAAACGCGGTGCGACTGATGGCGCGCTGGCACATCAATTCCAATGCGCGCTCGGCCATGCCGATGGAGCGCATGCAGTGGTGAATCCGGCCCGGCCCGAGGCGACCCTGGGCAATTTCAAAGCCGCGTCCTTCGCCCAGCAAGACGTTTTCGTACGGCACCCGCACGTTATCGAACAGCACTTCGGCGTGGCCGTGAGGTGCATCGTCATAGCCGAACACCGGTAGCGGCCGGACAATTTTTACCCCGGGGGTGTCCACCGGCACCAGGATCATCGAGTGCTGGGCGTGACGAGGTGCGTCGGGATTGCTCAGGCCCATGAAGATCAGGATCTTGCAGCGTGGGTCACAGGCGCCTGAGGTCCACCATTTCTTGCCGTTGATGACCCATTGATCGCCGTCACGCTCGGCACGGGCAGCCATGTTGGTGGCGTCCGACGAAGCAACGTCCGGTTCGGTCATGGCAAAGGCCGAACGAATCTCGCCCCGCAGCAGCGGTTCGAGCCAGCGCTGCTTTTGTTCCTCGTTGGCGTAACGCACCAGCACTTCCATGTTACCGGTGTCCGGCGCCGAACAGTTGAACGGCTCCGGGCCCAGCAGCGAACGCCCCATGATCTCCGCCAGCGGTGCATATTCCAGGTTGGTCAGGCCGGCCCCCAACTCGGACTCGGGCAGGAACAGATTCCACAACCCTTCGGCTTTGGCCTTGGCCTTGAGCTCCTCCATGATCGCAGTCGGCTGCCAACGGTCGCCTTCAGCCACTTGCCGTTCGAACACGGCCTCGGCCGGGTAGACATAGGCATCCATGAACGCCGTGACGCGCTCACGCAGTTCCTGAACCTTGGGGGAGTAGGCAAAATCCATGGGCAGCACCTTCTTGGCAGAGGTTGTTTTTAGGTCATGAAATCGATGCTAGTTCAGCTACGAAAATTTACCTAACCTATTCTCGGCGTGTATTAACATTCATCACCGATATATGGTTCACTGATTCGCATCGCCTTCCGGCACCTCACAACAAGCCCAAGAACAAGAGTGCAGCGCCATGAATCTGAGCAAGGTCGACCTCAACCTTTTCATTGTCTTTGATGCGATCTACACCGAAGCCAACCTGACCCGGGCCGGGCAGATCGTCGGCATCACTCAACCGGCGGTGTCCAATGCCCTGGCGCGTTTGCGCGAGACGTTCAACGACCCGCTGTTCGTGCGTACTGCCCAAGGCATGGTGCCCACGCCGATGGCCCAGAATATTATCGGGCCAGTGCGCAACGCCCTGTCGCTGCTCCGGGTGTCGGTGCAGGAAAGCCGGATCTTCAACCCGCTGCAAGCCGTCAAGACCTATCGCATCAGCATGACCGACCTCACCGAGGGCGTGATCCTGCCGCCGCTGTTCCAGCGCCTGCGCCGCCTGGCGCCGACCGTGGCCATCGAGAGTTTCCTGTCCAAGCGTCGGGAAACCACCAAGGAGCTGGCCGCCGGGCGCCTGGATTTCGCGGTTGATGCTCCACTCAATACCGATCCGCAGGTGCGCCACGTCAAGCTGATGGAAGATCGCTACGTGTGTGCCATGCGCAAGGGCCACCCGTTGGCGGGCAAGGAAAAACTCAGCCTGGATGATTACCTGGCGCAGACCCATGTACATATCTCCAGCCGCCGCAACGGCCTCGGTTATGTCGACCTGGCATTGGGCAAGATGGGCATCCAGCGCAAGATCGCCCTGCGCTCGCAGCATTATCTGATGGCTTCCCAGGTGCTCCAGCAGACCGACATGGTCATGACCGTTCCCGAACGTTTCGCCCGTCGCCACGATCTGCATGCGTTCCTGTTGCCCGTCAATGATGTGCCGCCGGTGGAAACCCATCTCTACTGGCACGAAAGCACCGACCAGGACCCGGCCAACCGCTGGATGCGCGAGCAGATGATCGAGCTGTGCCAGCAGGTGACGGCGCATGAGAAGAAGCTTGATAAGGTTTAGCCCGTCCAATGTGGGAGCGAGCCTGCTCGCGATAGCGTCGGATCAGTCACTATTCATATTGGCTGGACTACCGCTTTCGCGAGCAGGCTCGCTCCCACAGGTTTCGTCGACAGCTCATTGCTTGACGTGAACGTCAACCTGCCATTAGCTTAGCGCCAACCCCTTTCGTTTCGAGCGCTTCCATGAGCAGCCAGACCTATAGCATCTCCGACCTCGCCCGCGAATTGGATATCACCACCCGCGCCATCCGCTTCTATGAAGAACAGGGTCTGTTGCGCCCGGAGCGCCGTGGTCAGGAACGTATCTACTCGCCGCGGGACAAGGTCAGCCTGAAACTGATCCTGCGAGGCAAGCGCATCGGTTTCTCTCTTGCCGAGTGCCGTGAGTTGATCGAACTCTACGACCCCAGCAGCGGCAATCAGAAACAACTGCACAGCATGCTGGCGAAAATCGCCGAACGGCGCGAACAGCTCGAACAGCAGTTGCTGGATATCGAACAGATGAAGCTGGAGCTCGACACCGCCGAAGAACGTTGCATCCAGGCGCTGGAGCAGACGATCAAAGGCGAGGAAGTCGCCCAGTAATACGACACGTCCCCTGTGGGAGCGAGCCTGCTCGCGATGGCGATATGACCGGCAACATCGAATTGACTGTCATACCGCTATCGCGAGCAGGCTCGCTCCCACAAGGGTTTGTCATTGGTCCCGGAAGTTGGCAACTCACCACAGGTCAATCCCCATGTCCCTCCCCTCCTTTGTACGTTTGATCGAAGTCGGCCCCCGCGACGGCCTGCAGAATGAATCCCAACCCATCAGCGTGGCGGACAAGGTGCGTCTGGTTGACGCCCTGAGCGATGCGGGCCTGGGTTATATCGAAGTCGGCAGTTTTGTCTCGCCCAAGTGGGTGCCGCAGATGGCCGGTTCGGCCGAGGTATTTGCGCAGATCCAGCGCAAGCCCGGCGTGACCTATGGCGCCCTGGCACCGAACCTGCGGGGTTTCGAGGACGCACTGGCGGCGGGGGTCAAGGAAGTCGCTGTATTCGCCGCGGCGTCCGAAGCGTTTTCCCAGCGCAACATCAATTGTTCGATCAAGGAAAGCCTGGAACGCTTCCCACCGATCATGGAGGCGGCGAAGCACAGCGGCGTCAGCGTGCGCGGCTATGTGTCCTGCGTGCTGGGCTGCCCCTATGAGGGCGAGGTCAAGCCCGAGCAGGTCGCGTGGGTCGCACGGGAGCTGTACGCCATGGGCTGTTACGAGGTGTCCCTCGGCGACACCATCGGCACCGGCACCGCCGGTGCAACGCGCAGGATGTTCGAGGTAGTCGGCGCGGACGTGCCCCGGGACAAACTGGCGGGACATTTCCATGACACCTATGGCCAGGCCATGGCCAACGTCTACGCCAGCTTGCTGGAAGGTATTGCCGTGTTCGACAGCTCAATCGCCGGCCTGGGCGGCTGCCCTTATGCCAAGGGCGCCAGCGGTAACGTCGCCACGGAAGACGTGCTGTACCTGCTCAACGGCCTCGGCATCGAGACCGGCATTAATCTGGATGCACTCATCGCCGCGGGCCGGCAGATCTGCGACGTGCTGGGTCGCTCGACCGGTTCGCGCGTGGCCAAGGCGCGCTTGGCGCGATGAGGTGTTACCGCCCCGCTTGTAACGGGGGCGAAACGAGTAACACGGAAACAATTTGTCTGGAATCGTCGTGCCGAGTTTTCAGCCAAATAACCTAATCCATTGATTTAAAAGGATTTCTAAAAGTTGGCACGGCACCTGCTATATCTCCAGTACAACAAGAATAAAAAAAAGCGACAAACCCAATAAAAACAAGACGAAACGACTCTGACATAACAAAAACAACACGGCAGAGACGCAGCTAACAGATTTTTTTGGAGAAGATGTGCTTTTCAGGGTGCTTCCAGGAGCAACCCGCAACCGGGCAGAGAATAATAAAACTACCTCCAGGTAGCTCCCGAATCGGTTGGATCGCAAGGCGAAAAAGCAGATCAGCGCTCAAAAAAATACGTTTGCTCTTGATCCCGGATGGGGATCGCCAAAAACAGCGGTAAAGGGTCACGGCTGCCAAAAACAACAACAGGCCGCCCCTCAATAATAAAAAAAGAGCACGCGACGACAAAATTAAAGGGGAGCTTCGGCTCCCCTTTGTGCTGTCTGGGGTTTGGTTTCCTTCCATGGGCTCAGAAGGCGATGTGTCACACCATGGCAGCTTGAATGACACACCGCTTTCGCGAGCAGGCTCGCTCCCACACTAGGATTGTGGTTGGCCCTGGTGATTGCGCAGCTCTTCGATACTGATTTCGCGCATGCGAAATTTCTGGATCTTGCCGGTAACCGTCATCGGGAACTGCTCGACAAATTTGAAATGACGCGGTGTCTTGAAGTGAGCGATGCGTTCCTTGCACCACGCTTGCAACTGCTCCTCGGTGACGCTGTGGCCGGGATGGAGTTTGATCCAGGCCACGATCTCTTCACCGTAGCGCGGGCATGGAATGCCGATCACCTGCACATCTGCCACTGCGGGATGGGTGAAAAAGAACTCCTCCAGCTCCCGGGGATAAACATTCTCGCCGCCACGGATGATCATGTCCTTGTTCCGTCCGACGATACAGACGTAACCCTGCTCATCCATGCTCGCCAGGTCGCCGGTGTGCATCCAGCCCTGCGCATCGATCGCCTCGGCCGTGCCCTTGGGGTTGTTCCAGTAGCCGACCATCACGCTGTAACCGCGCGTGCACAATTCGCCGATGGTGCCGCGAGGGACAACCTCGCCGTTCCCGTCGATGATCTTGCTCTCCAGTTGCGGCTGGGTACGCCCAACGGTGGTGACGCGCAACTCCAGTTCATCCGTGGGACCGGTCTGCAACGACACCGGGCTGGTTTCCGTCATGCCGTAGGCAATCTGCACTTGGGCCATGTGCATCTCGCTGATGACCCGCCGCATCACCTCGATCGGACAGGTGGCTCCGGCCATGATCCCGGTGCGCAGGCTGGACAGGTCGAAATCCCCGCGCTGCGGCTGGTCCAGCATGGCGATGAACATGGTGGGGACGCCGTACAGCGCGGTGGCTCTTTCTTCGGCCACGGTCCGTAGCGTCAGCAACGGATCGAAGGCATCGTTGGGGTAGATCATGGTACTGCCGTGGGTCATGCACCCCAGGTTACCCATGACCATGCCGAAGCAGTGATACAACGGCACCGGGATCACCAGACGATCGCCGGCGGTCAGGCCGAGGCTTTCACCGACCATGTAACCGTTGTTGAGAATGTTCTGGTGACTGAGGGTCGCGCCCTTGGGAAATCCGGTGGTGCCGGAGGTGTACTGGATATTCACCGGCTGCTCGAAATGCAGGCTGCCCTGGCGCTCGGCCAATTGCCCAGGCGAGATGGCTGCACCGAGGTCGGCCAGCTGCGACCAGGGCAGGAAGCCTGAAGGCGGCTGGGAATCGAGGCTGATCACGCCGCGCAGATCCGGCAAGCATTCGCTTCGCAGTTGGCCGATCGATTGCTCTGCCAGTTCCGGCGCCAATGCCTGCAACATGGCGTGGTAATCCGAAGTCTTGAAAGCCCCCGCACACACCAGCCAGCGGCATCCGGACTGCTTGAGCACATACTCCAGTTCAGAGGCCCGATAGGCCGGGTTGATGTTGACGAGGATCACGCCGATCTTCGCGCTGGCAAACTGGGTAATGCACCACTGCGCGCAATTGGGTGCCCATATGCCTAGCCGATCGCCGGTTTCCAAACCCAGCGCGAGCATGGCCCGGGCGTGCAGATCGACCGCCGCGGCCAATTCGCGCCAGCTGTAGCGCAATGATTGGTGGCGAACCACCAGCGCTTCGCCGTCAGGAAAGTCGGTCACCGTCTGGTCAAACGCCTCGCCGATGGTTTGGGCCAGCAAGGCCTTGGCCTGGGAACCGCGGGTATAGCTGAGTTGCGTATGCGAACCGGGTTGATCCATGACGCCCCCTGTTGTCTTTATTAGTGGGTGTATCGGTGGAATCTCACGACTTCGAAAGCTGTTCAAGCGGCCTAACTCTGGCCCAAGTTGACGTTAACGTAAAGAGCGATTGACAGCCATGGGCCGCGCGCTTACGTTAACGTAAAGGTGAGAGCGCTCCCGCCGCTTCCCCGCACCCGACAAAAAATCCAAAAGGTGTCCCATGAGCTACCCATCCCTGAATTTTGCCCTCGGCGAAACTATCGATATGTTGCGCGACCAGGTGCAATCCTTCGTCAAGGCAGAGTTGGCGCCTCGGGCGGCGCAGATCGACATCGACAATCTGTTCCCCGCCGATATGTGGCGCAAGTTCGGCGACATGGGCCTGCTGGGCATCACCGTCCCGGAAGAATATGGCGGCGCTGGCCTGGGTTATCTGGCCCATGTGGTGGCGATGGAAGAAATCAGCCGCGGCTCGGCCTCGGTCGCCCTCTCCTACGGCGCCCACTCCAACCTGTGCGTCAACCAGATCAATCGCAACGGCAACCATGAGCAGAAAACCAGATACCTGCCCAAGCTGATCAGCGGCGAACACATCGGCGCCCTGGCCATGAGCGAACCGAACGCCGGCTCCGATGTGGTCTCGATGAAACTGCGCGCAGACAAACGCGGCGACCGCTACGTTCTCAACGGCAGCAAGACCTGGATCACCAACGGGCCTGACGCCAACACCTATGTGATCTACGCCAAGACCGACCTGGAAAAAGGCGCCCACGGCATTACCGCGTTCATCGTCGAACGCGACTGGAAAGGCTTCAGCCGCAGCAACAAGTTCGACAAGCTCGGCATGCGCGGCTCCAACACCTGTGAGCTGTTTTTCGACGACGTCGAGGTGCCGGAAGAAAACATCCTCGGCGTACTCAATGGTGGCGTGAAGGTCCTGATGAGTGGCCTCGATTATGAACGCGTGGTCTTGTCCGGCGGCCCGACCGGAATCATGCAGGCCTGCATGGACCTGATCGTGCCCTATATCCATGATCGCAAGCAGTTCGGCCAGAGCATTGGCGAATTCCAGCTGATCCAGGGCAAGGTTGCGGATATGTACACCCAGCTCAACGCCAGCCGCGCCTACCTGTATGCGGTGGCCCAGGCCTGCGAGCGCGGCGAAACCACGCGCAAGGACGCCGCCGGGGTGATTCTCTACAGCGCCGAACGCGCGACGCAAATGGCCCTCGATGCCATCCAGATCCTGGGCGGCAATGGCTATATCAATGAGTTCCCGGCCGGGCGCCTGCTTCGTGACGCCAAGCTGTATGAAATCGGCGCCGGCACCAGTGAGATCCGACGGATGCTGATCGGCCGCGAACTGTTCAACGAAACCCGCTAACGGAGCTGACCATGGCCACGCTGCACACTCAGCTCAACCCACGCTCACCGGAATTCAGCGCCAACCGCAACGCAATGCTCGGCCAGGTCGAGGCGCTGCGTACCTTGCTCGCCCACGTCCAGCAAGGCGGCGGAGCCAAGGCCCAGGAACGGCATACCTCACGGGGCAAATTGTTGCCCAGGGAACGCATCAATCGCTTGCTCGACCCGGGTTCGCCGTTCCTGGAGATCAGTCCGCTGGCGGCTTACGAGGTGTACGGCGAAGACGTTCCGGCCGCCGGCGTGATCGCCGGGATCGGCCGCGTGGAAGGCGTCGAATGCATGATTGTCGCCAACGACGCGACCGTCAAAGGTGGTTCGTATTACCCGCTGACGGTGAAAAAACACCTGCGCGCCCAGACCATCGCCCAACAGAACCGCCTGCCCTGCATCTACCTGGTGGATTCCGGCGGTGCCAACCTGCCGCGACAGGACGAGGTGTTCCCCGACCGTGAGCATTTTGGCCGGATCTTCTTCAACCAGGCCAACATGAGTGCCCAGGGCATCCCGCAAATTGCCGTGGTCATGGGTTCCTGCACCGCTGGCGGCGCGTACGTGCCGGCGATGGCGGACGAGGCGATCATGGTCCGCCAGCAGGCAACGATTTTCCTCGCCGGCCCGCCGTTGGTAAAAGCGGCGACTGGAGAGGTGGTCAGTGCCGAGGACCTGGGCGGCGCCGACGTGCACTGCAAGATTTCCGGTGTCGCCGACCATTACGCCGACAGCGACGAACACGCCCTGGCGCTGGCCCGTCGCAGCGTGGCCAACCTCAACTGGCGCAAGCTCGGTGATGTGCAGCAACGCGCGCCCATCGCCCCGCTGTATTCGAGTGAGGAGCTGTACGGCGTGGTTTCGGCCGACGCGAAGCAGCCATTTGACGTGCGGGAAGTGATCGCACGTCTGGTGGACGGCTCGGTGTTCGACGAGTTCAAAGCCCTGTTCGGAACGACCCTGGTGTGCGGTTTCGCCCACTTGCACGGTTACCCGGTCGCCATCCTGGCCAACAACGGCATCCTGTTCGCCGAGGCCGCACAAAAAGGCGCGCACTTCATCGAACTGGCCTGCCAGCGCGGCATACCGCTGTTGTTCCTGCAGAACATCACCGGCTTCATGGTCGGTCAGAAATACGAAGCCGGCGGCATCGCCAAACACGGCGCAAAACTGGTGACCGCGGTGGCCTGCGCCCGAGTGCCGAAATTCACCGTGATCATCGGCGGCAGTTTCGGCGCCGGTAACTACGGCATGTGCGGCCGCGCCTATGACCCGCGCTTTTTGTGGATGTGGCCGAATGCGCGGATCGGCGTGATGGGCGCCGAACAGGCGGCCGGCGTGCTGGTGCAGGTCAAACGCGAACAGGCCGAACGCAGCGGCCAGCCGTTCAGCGCAGTTCAGGAGGCCGAGATCAAGCAACCGATCCTCGACCAGTACGAAGAACAGGGGCATCCCTACTATTCCAGCGCGCGGCTGTGGGATGACGGCGTCATTGACCCGGCGCAGACGCGCGATGTGCTGGGCCTGGCCTTGTCCGCGTCGCTGAACGCGCCCATCGAACCGAGCCGCTTCGGCGTGTTCAGGATGTAACCGGGGAACGCCCATGAATCATTACAACACGCTCCAATTGCAGATGGACCCGCGCGGCTTCGCCACCTTGTGGCTCGACCGCGAGTCGAAAAACAACGCGTTCAACGCCGAGATGATCCGCGAGCTGATCCTCGCCCTGGACCAGGTCGGCAGCGATCCGACCCTGCGCTTCCTGCTGATCCGTGGTCGTGGCAAACACTTCAGCGCCGGCGCCGACCTGACCTGGATGCAGCAATCGGCCGAACTCGATTACCACACCAACCTCGACGACGCTCGGGAACTGGCGGAGCTGATGTACAACCTGGCCAAGCTGAAGATCCCGACACTCGCCGTTGTCCAGGGCGCGGCATTCGGCGGCGCGCTGGGTTTGATCAGCGCCTGTGACATGGCCATCGGTGCCGATGATGCGCAGTTCTGCCTGTCCGAAGTACGCATCGGCCTGGCGCCGGCCGTGATCAGCCCATTCGTGGTGCAGGCCATCGGCGAACGGGCGGCACGGCGTTATGCCCTGACGGCTGAACGTTTCGGTGGACAACGGGCGAAGGAAATCGGTTTGCTGGCGGACAGTTACCCGGCCGAGACCCTGGATGATCAGCTCGGCAAGTGGATCGACAACCTGCTGCTCAACAGTCCGGCGGCCATGCGCGCCAGCAAGGAACTGCTGCGCGAAGTCGGCAACGGTGCGTTGACCCCGGCGTTGCGGCGCTACACCGAAAATGCCATCGCGCGGATACGGGTCAGCCCTGAAGGCCAGGAAGGCCTGCGGGCGTTCCTGCAAAAACGGCCGCCGAGCTGGCAAGCCGAGTCCAACAACAAGGAGCCGCGTCGATGAGCGCCCCTGCCCTCACTACCCTGCTGGTCGCCAACCGCGGCGAAATCGCCTGCCGCGTCATGCGCACGGCCAAGGCCATGGGCCTGACCACCGTTGCGGTGCACAGCGCCACCGACCGTGACGCGCGTCATAGCCGGGAAGCCGACGTGCGTGTCGATCTGGGCGGCAGCAAGGCCGCCGACAGCTATTTGCAAATCGACAAACTGATCGCTGCGGCGCAAGCCAGTGGCGCCCAGGCTATCCACCCAGGCTACGGTTTTCTTTCCGAGAATGCCGGGTTCGCCAGGGCCATCGAAAATGCCGGGTTGATCTTTCTCGGCCCACCCGCCTCGGCCATCGAAGCCATGGGCAGCAAGTCCGCCGCCAAGGCCTTGATGGAAACCGCCGGCGTGCCGCTGGTACCCGGCTATCACGGTGAAGCCCAGGATCTGGAGACGTTCCGCGCCGCCGCCGAGCGCATCGGTTATCCGGTGCTGCTCAAGGCCACGGCAGGCGGCGGCGGCAAGGGCATGAAGGTCGTCGAGGAGGTCAGCCAACTGGCCGAGGCATTGGCCTCCGCGCAGCGCGAGGCGCAGTCGTCGTTCAGCGATGCGCGAATGCTGGTGGAAAAATACCTGCTCAAGCCACGCCACGTGGAAATCCAGGTGTTCGCCGACCGGCACGGCAACTGCCTGTATCTCAACGAACGCGACTGCTCGATCCAGCGTCGCCATCAGAAGGTCGTGGAGGAGGCACCGGCGCCGGGCCTGAGCCAGGAATTGCGCCGGGCGATGGGCGAAGCCGCCGTACGGGCGGCCAAGGCGATCGGCTATGTCGGCGCGGGTACGGTGGAGTTTCTGCTGGATTCGCGAGGCGAATTCTTCTTCATGGAAATGAATACCCGGCTGCAGGTCGAGCATCCGGTGACCGAAGCGATTACCGGGCTCGACCTGGTGGCCTGGCAAATCCGCGTCGCCCAGGGCGAGCCATTGCCGATCACCCAGGAGCAGGTGCCGCTGCTGGGTCACGCCATCGAAGTACGTCTGTACGCCGAAGATCCGGCCAATGATTTTCTTCCCGCCACGGGGCGCTTGTCGCTGTATCGCGAGTCGGCCGAAGGCCCAGGTCGCCGGGTAGACAGTGGTGTTGACGAAGGCGATGAGATCTCGCCCTTCTACGACCCGATGCTCGGCAAGTTGATTGCCTGGGGGGAAAACCGTGAACAGGCACGTTTGCGGTTGTTGGCCATGCTCGATGAGTTCGCCATCGGCGGGCTGAAAACCAACATCGGTTTTCTACGCCGTATCATCGCTCACCCCGCCTTCGCGGCGGCGGAACTGGACACCGGTTTCATCCCGCGTTACCAGGCGCAATTGTTGCCGGAGCCGGGCGAACTGGATGACGATTTCTGGCGCGCTGCGGCCCAGGGTTTCGCCTTGAGCCTGACGCCACGTGTCCGCGCCGATGACAGCAACTCGCCATGGGCCGCTACCGCCGGGCTGCGTCTGGGGCTGCCAGCGGAAATCACCCTGCACCTGAGTTGCGATGGCCAGGACCGCGCCGTGACGCTGGATGTTGCTGGTCGCGGCGCCGAGCTCAGGGGCGAGCACTTGATCATCGAGCACAACGGTGTGCGCCGCGAACATCGAGCCATTCGCCACGGCGACAGTCTCTACTTGCAATGGAAGGGCGATCTGTATCGAGTCGACTCCTACGACCCGCTGGCGGCGGCCGAGGCCAGCCACAGCCAGCAGGGCGGCCTGGTCGCCCCCATGAATGGAAGCATCGTTCGGGTGCTGGTGAGCGCTGGCCAGGCGGTGGAAGCCGGCGCGCAACTGGTGGTGCTGGAGGCGATGAAAATGGAGCACAGCATCCGCGCGCCCAAGGCTGGCGTGATCAAGGCGGTGTATTGCCAGGAGGGAGAGATGGTCAGCGAGGGCAGCGCGCTGGTGGAACTGGAAGAATAGACATTCGGCCCGGTTTCCGGGCCGATCCAGTCAGAATCTGATGGTTGCCTGTACGACCACGCCGATGATGCGGCATTGGTCGGTAAACAGGGTTTTCGGATAAGTCGGATTGAGCGGAACCAGGTAACGCTGCCCGCTCTCTTCCATCAGCTTGCGGAAAGTCGCTTCGCTGCTGCCTGGCAATCGGGCAATCACCAGTTTGCCGGGCACCGCTTCGATCGCCGGATCCACCAGGATCGACATGCCCTCGGGAATGCTCAAGCCGCTTGGCGCCGTCATCGCATCCCCCATCACCACCAGCCAGAACGCGTCGCCCCGTGCATGGTAATCCGTCAGCTCATAGCGCGGCTGGCCGTAGTCCACGACATTCTCTTCGCGGACGAGACCGATGTCGCGCCAGTCACTGACCGGGTAGCGAAAGTACGGGTTGTACTTCTGCGCCAGGGCCATCCCCTCGTCGGTGGAAGTGTCCGGCTCGCGGATCACCATAGCCACCTCGAGGAACTCCAGCCCCAGCTCCTGCAGCACCCGGTTCATGTCTCCAAGACTGGGTTGTCGGCGCTTGGTCAGCCAATGGCCGACCCCACCCTGAGACATCCCCAGACGCTCTGCGAGCACCACTTGCGTGATGTGCTGCTCCTTCATCCTGGCCTTGACCAACTCTATCCATTTATCCATGAGCGGCACGATACGTGGCTGACGCCGTCCAGCAAAACACAAGTTGTAGTATTTAAATTATCGTCACAATTACGCCGAGTACTAAGCTGGGATCAGGATTTCCAAACCCGCACGGAGAAACTCGACATCATGGACAAGCCCAACAACGATGAGCCCGCAGCCCCCTCGAACAACCCATTTTCGTCGCTTCAGGATTGTCCGGCGGCCAAACGCGCCCTGGACCACTACCTGAAACCGGATATTGCCGACAACCCGGCGGAACTTCGCTTCTTCGACGTCAACCGAAACATCAGTGGGGAGGAAGCCCTGGTTCATGCTTGCGACCTGCTACGTTGTGCAGCCGCTACCGCCCACGAATCCGCCAGCCGATTGAACGGCCCGAGCCGTGACCTGGCATTTTCGGTGGTGCATATGATCGACCTGGTCAAGGTCATGCTCGACCGGACCCTGGACGGCTACCCGGCACGCTAGTCGCAACGCTTGAAATGACGCCGCGAACGCGGGCCACGAGAAATAATTTCCAATTGAGGCAATAAAAACATTTGACTTGCAAATGATAATGATTATTATTGCATCAGCTGGTCGCGAGATCAGTCGATAGCCCAGAGGACCTTAGGTCGGACCTCTGGAATATCTCCTCATCAGGCTAATCACGGTTTTTGACCCGGCTTTTTGCCGGGTCTTTTTTTGCCGATTTTTCGGCTTATGGCTTCAGGCTAATGAAGTCTTTGGATGCTGCTGATTCGATGACGGCGATGATAGCAAACGCACTTCGCTCGCCAAAGCATCTGCGCTGCAACAGATGAATGAACGACAGGCAGCACTTGAGAATCATTCAGCGACTGTCTAATCTGCTTCTGCGTCCAGGGAGGGCGCCCCCTTTTTTTCATGGCGCTAATCGTCCCGGTTCGCCCGTCCTGCGTGTAAAGTAACGGCCACAAGATCCTCTACCGGAACCGTGACCGTGGCTAAATCTTCCTTTGATATCAGCGCCAACTTCGACAGTGGCAATATTGACGTCGTGGACATCAGCAACCCGTTGCAGTCGCTGCTGAAAATCAGGCCAGACACCCGTAGCGCGCATTTCCAATGGTTTCATTTCAAGGCCAGTGGCCTGCACGTCGGCCAGGAATATTCCTTCCGCCTGCTCAACGCCAGCCAATCGTCCTACAACAAGGCGTGGACAGGCTACCAAGCCGTAGCGTCCTACGATCACGTCAACTGGTTCCGTATTCCTACGCAATTCGAGGGCGATGCCCTGCGCTTTCATCTGGAAGCCGAACAGCCCCACGCCTGGTTTGCCTATTTCGAACCCTACAGCCGCGGCCGTCACGACTGGCTGATCGAACAGGCGCAGCACAAGGCCGGTACCGAACTGCTGGCGACCGGCAAAAGCGTCGAGGGCCGTGATATTCAATTGCTGCGCAAAGGCAGCGGTGCCGAGGGCCGACGCAAGATCTGGATCATTGCGCAGCAGCACCCCGGCGAGCACATGGCCGAGTGGTTCATGGAGGGAGTAATCGAACGTCTCCAGCACCAGGACGACGCCCAGCTGAACCGTTTGCTCGCCAAGGCCGATCTGTACCTGGTGCCGAACATGAATCCGGATGGCGCGTTCCACGGGCACCTGCGCACCAACGCGATGGGCCAGGACCTCAACCGGGCCTGGCAGAGCGCCAATACGGAAATCAGCCCCGAGGTCTATTTCGTACAGCAGCAGATGGAAAAGTACGGTGTCGATCTGTTCCTCGATGTCCACGGTGACGAAGAGATACCCCACGTCTTCACCGCCGGTTGCGAAGGCAACCCTGGTTATACGCCACGCATCGCCGAACTCGAAGAGCGCTTTCGCAGCCACCTCAAGCACCAGACCAAGGACTTCCAGACCGCCCATGGCTACACCCGCGACGAACCGGGCCAGGCCAACATGACCTTGGCCTGCAACGCCGTTGGCCAGAAATATGATTGCCTGTCCCTGACCCTGGAAATGCCGTTCAAGGACCACGACGACCACCCGAACCCACGCACGGGCTGGTCCGGCAAACGCTCAATGCAACTGGGCAAGGACGTGCTGAGCACGGTCGAGGACATCATCGACGAATTGCGCTGAGATTCCCCGGCGCCCCGCTCCCCGTGGCGAGGGAGCTTGCTCCCGCTGGGTGGCGTAGCCACCCCGAATGGCTCGATGCAGTTTTTTAGACATATCGCGTCAGCCGGTTTTACGACGGCTGCGCCGCCGAGCGGGAGCAAGCTCCCTCGCCACGGGTTATGCGTCAGTCCTTGCCGCGCAACATGCTGCCCAACACCTCATCCCGGCGCACCCACCCATGGAACAACGCCGCCGCCAGATGCACCAGCACGGTCAGGAACAACAGATAGGCCAGGTAGCCATGGGCCTTGCGCAGCCACGCAAAAGTCTGGGCATCCGCTGGCAGGATGGAGGGCAACCGCAGCGATTCGCTAAGCATCACCGGGTCGCCTGCTGCCGAAATCATGCTCCAGCCCAACAGCGGCAGGATCAGCATCAAGGCGTACAGCAAGACATGCGAGGCCTTGGCCGCCAATACCTGCCACCCCGGCAGATCGGCTGGCAGCGGCGGCGTACGGCGAGTGAAGCGCACCACCAGGCGCACGATCACCAGCAACAGAATCGCGATGCCCAGAGGTTTGTGCAGCTGGAGCAACCATTCGTGGCGCTCGGACACCGAGGCGACCATGCCTGCGCCGATAAACAGCATGGCGATGATCATCAGGGCCATCAGCCAATGCAGCAGCCGAGCCAGCGGTGCGAAGTGTCGAGGGGCTTTCATTGACGGGACTCCTGGGTAGCGGGCAATTGGCTGACTTCGCTGGTGCGCCGCAGATAGGAACTGGCATAGGCTGCCGAGCGGGCGGCCAGCAGCGGATCATCCGAGCCTTCGATGCCACTGGGCAGGATCAGCGGGTCATAGTTGATGTCGCGGCAATCCCCGTTGTCCTGCGCCTGGGCGCGCTCCAGTACCAGGGTACCGGCGTTGAGCGCCTTGCGGTCGCCGGGCCAGGCCTTGCTGGCGTCGTTGACCGGGTCGCCGGGATTGGCCAGGGTAATGTTCAGCTGCCAGCGCAGTGGCCCGGCAGCCAGGCGTTTCGTCAGGTCCTGCTCAAGGAAGTCAGCGCCTTGGGGCGGCGTGGTCTGAGCCGCGTCCTGGCGCGTTGGTACTACCGCCCAGCGCACCGCCTGGCGCTCCCCCGAGGGGTTGACCAGATAAAACGCGTTAATCCCGTTATAAGTTTCGGTGGCATAGCTGGCCGAGGGTTTTGCGGTCTTGATCCATTGCAGGAACGGCATCGCCTCGGGATGCGCGGCGAAAAATGCCGGCACCGCCGCCGGGTTCGGTTTACCCGTGGCCGGATCCGGCGACTGGGCCTGTTGAAGCTGGAAGAACGCCTCGGGCGTCCCCACCGGGAAAACCGGCATGCTGTTCATGCCCGTGCGCCATTGCTGGCCATCGGACTGGGTAAAACGCAACGCCAGGCTGCGGATCGGCACGCTGCCATCGGGTGCGTAGGGGTTGCCGCTGGGCAGTGCAAAACGGCCCACCACCGGCGTCCGCGCATCGCTGAACACCTGCGCGCTGGAGTAGGCTCGCGCCTCGCCGCTGTTCTCAAAATAGCCCGCAACGCAGACACCTTTGGAGTGATTGCGCCGAAAACCCGGATGAACCCCGTTATTGGTTTCCAGCACGTTGACCAAGGCCTTGGGCGTCAGCCGTTGCGGGTCCAGGGTACCGTTCACGTAAGCGAATGCCCCGGCCAGCGCGGCGACGACCGCGGCGATGCCGGTCAGGCGCAACGCCAGGCTGGCAGCGCTCAACGGCGGCCGACTCGATTCAGAAGAAGGGTCAACCATTTGCAGACTCCAGGGCACACGGCCATCTGTGAAAAGGACCTGTCAGACGAAAGCCCGACGGGTTTATTCCCACGTCGCGTATTTAATTTTCCTGCGCTGGAATAATCTCGTTCCCGGGTCGTCTTTCCAGTCCCAACTCAGCGATTGCCCAACGAAGCTGCCCGCCCATGAACGAACTCGACGACCAGTTGCGCCTGCTCATCCCACGGCTACGACGTTTTGCCGTGTCGCTGACTCGCAACCCCAGTAATGCCGATGACCTGGTGCAGGCGTGCCTGGAACGGGCCTTGTCGAAATGGACCGACAAGCGCCCGGACGGCGACCTGCGGGCCTGGCTGTTTTCGATTCTCTACCGGCAGTTCCTCGACGCCCATCGCCGCTCCCGACGTTATGCGCGGATGCTCGAACTGTTCACCGGCCGCGACGATGCGCACCCTTCGGCCGAACGCAGTGTCATCGCCCAATCGTCACTCCAGGCCTTCGATCAACTGCCCACCGAGCAACGCGCGCTGCTGTTATGGGTCTCGGTGGAAGGCTTGAGCTACCAGCAAGTGGCCGACATCCTGGACGTGCCGACGGGCACCGTGATGTCGCGTCTGTCCCGTGCGCGCCAAGCGTTGCGTCAACTCAGCGAAGGCGAAATCGCCCGCCCTGCCCTGCGGATACTCAAATGATCAGCATGCCCCCCAGCGACAGCGACCTGCACGCCTATGTCGATCGCCAGCTCAGCGAAGACGACCAACGCCAGGTGCAGATCTACCTCGACAGCCATCCCGATGTCGCCGCGCGGGTCCGCGGATGGCAGCAAGACACCCTGCATTTGCGCGCGGCCATGAGCGCGGCCCTGCAGCAATCACACAACCCTGGCCTGGATCCGGCGATCATCCGGCAACGCCTCAGGCATCGGTCCCGACGCCAGCTGGCCAGTGCGGCGGTGCTGGTGCTGGCGGTCGGGGTCGGCGGATTTGGCGGATGGCAGGCACGGCAGATGACCCTGCTCAGCGCCGCAGCGCCCATGGCTGATGCGCTGCAGGCCTACCGCTTGATTGCCCAGCAGGGCGTCCTGCCCGCCGACTACCAGACGGGCGACGAGCAAAGCATGCAAGGCTGGCTCGACCGCTACTTCACCCAGGCCGACCGCCTGCCGGATCTCTCGGCGGCGGGCTTCAAGCCGGTCAGCGGACGATTGCTCAGTACTGACCAAGGCGCCGCGGCGATGGTGGTCTATCAGGACCCGAGCGGCCTGAAGATCAGTTTCTACGTGCGCCCACCTGGCCCGAAAAACTACCTGCTGCCCCGTGGCAGCCGGCGCGACGGTGAATTGCAGGCCGAATACTGGTCCGGGCCGGGATACAACTATGCGATGGTCATCCCGAGTGATATGCCGGCGGCGCAGAAGCTCAAGCAAACCTTGAACTTCTGATCGCCGCTGCCGCCTGCGGGCCCCCTGTGGCCCCCTGCGGGAGCGAGCCTGCTCGCGAAGACGGCGTATCTGCCCCGGTGATGTCGACTGGCACACCGCTTTCGCGAGCAGGCTCGCTCCCACAGAGATCAGCGACGGCCAACAAGCGCTGCTCACCCCTGCCTGAACACCTGCGAAGGCCTGCGCAGCAGCGGGTCGAACGGGTTGATGCGCGGACCGATCGCCGCGGCTTCGCGCTTGAGCATCTCCACCACCGTCGGCAGGCGATCCGGCCCGAGCCGGTCGCTGATGGTCGCCACGCTCAGCGCTGCGACGGCCCGGCCTTCACGATCGAGAATGGGCACCGCGACCCCGGCCATGCCTTGCAACACACCGGTGTTGCGTCCGGCGTAGCCCAGTGTCCGCACGTTCTCGACCTCGGTGCGCAGGAAGACTTCATCGTACAAATGAAAATCCTTGAGCCGCGGCAGGTTGTAATGGATCACCGTGTCGCGCTCTTCCTCTGGCAGGAATGCCAGGATCGCCAGGCTGCCCTGTCCCACGCCCAGTGCCACGCGACCGCCGATGTCGCCGGTGAACGTGCGAATCGGAAACGGCCCCTCGCTGCGATCCAGGCAGATGGCATCGAAACCGCAGCGCGCCAGCAGAAACAGCGAATCCCCCAGCGACGCCGACAGCCGCAACATTGAGGGCCTGACCAGTTCACGCAGGTTACCGGTATTGCCAGCGCGGGCAGCCAGGGCAAAGAAGTCCAGGCTGAGTCGATAGCGTTTGCTGCGCGCATCCTGCTCGACCATGCCCTCGTCCATCAGGTTG
The DNA here is from genome assembly GCF_051132085.1 of Pseudomonas sp. R1-15. Lineage (NCBI taxonomy): Bacteria > Pseudomonadati > Pseudomonadota > Gammaproteobacteria > Pseudomonadales > Pseudomonadaceae > Pseudomonas > Pseudomonas sp. R1-15. Next base: position 3,842,183 of record NZ_CP071660.1, read on the forward strand.
CGCAACAAGCGGTGCGTGGTCGGCTGGGACAGGCCGATGCGCTGGGCCAGTTGCGTCACGCGCTCACCGCCTTCAACGGTCTCGCCCAGGCTGCGCAGCACCGCGAACAGCCGAGAGACCGAGCCGACCCCAACTTCACCTTTTTCTATATTCCGCCCAGTGGAATCATGCATGTCATTTCTCTTCAGATAATTTACTCACCGGATGAAACTGAAAATAGTCGTCGTCTCAGTGAAATAGTCCATTGAGCCCATCCTATTCTTCGTCCTACTCTGCGTCCATACAGGGGCGATTCGAACAACAGCGGCAGCCGACTTGATCTCGAGCGCCAACGCACCCCGCGACATCCTTTCGTATCTGCCCATACAAAAAAGCGCGCCTCGCGGCGACGCATAACAATCTCAGGTGGAGCGCAGTCATGGCTTTCGTGCAACTTGAAAACTTGAGCAAACGTTACGGCGACCTCGACGCTGTGGTCGCCACCAACCTCTCGGTGGAAAAAGGCGAGTTCGTCTCCCTGCTGGGGCCTTCAGGTTGCGGCAAGACCACGACCCTGCAAATGATCGCCGGCTTTGTCGAAGCCAGCAGCGGGCGCATCCTCCTCGACGGTCGCGACATCACTCACGCCAAGCCGGCCAGCCGGGGCCTGGGCGTGGTGTTCCAGAGCTACGCGCTGTTTCCCCACATGACCGTCAAGGACAACGTTGCCTTCGGCTTGCGTATGCGCAAAGTGCCGAGCACCGAATTGCAGACACGGGTCGATCGGGTACTCAAGCTGGTGCGCCTCGACCAGCACGCCGAGCGCTACCCGCGGGAACTCTCCGGCGGCCAGCGCCAGCGTGTGGCTTTGGCCCGGGCGCTGGTGATCGAACCGCCGGTGCTGCTACTCGACGAACCGTTGTCCAACCTCGACGCCAACTTGCGCGAGGAGATGCAGTTCGAGATCCGCCGCATCCAGCGCGAGGTCGGCATCACTACGTTGATGGTGACGCATGACCAATCCGAGGCGCTGTCGATCAGCGACCGGGTGGTGGTGATGCAGGCCGGGCGCATCACCCAGATCGACGCGCCCTACACGCTTTATGAACATCCGCGCACCGAGTTCATTTCCGGTTTTGTTGGCAAAGCCAACCTGCTCCCGGGCCAGCGGGACAGCGCCGGCGTCGTGCAAGTCTGTGGCGCCGGTCAAGGCGAGCTGACCCTGAGCCTGCGCCCGGAGAAAATCGATCTGTGCACCGCCGGCGCGGGGCGGCTGCAAGGCACTGTCACCAGCCGTTTTTTCCTCGGCAGCCAATGGCTGTACGGCGTCGGCACCCACCTGGGCGAGCTCAGCGTGGTGCGCCGCAACGACGGCTCGGCGCCCCTGACCGAAGGCACCGCCGTCGGCCTGGACTGGGATCCGGCGCTGCTGCGAGTGCTGAGCGTGGACGAGGTGTCGGCATGAAGCTGATGGATGCCATCAAGCGCGGCCGCCAGGGTTACCTGATGTCGGCCCCGGCCCTGGCCTTGTACCTGAGCCTGCTGGTCATTCCCCTCGGGTTGACGCTGGTGTTGTCGTTCAACGTCTTCGACTACGGCTCGGGCATCAACAGCGAGGCCTACACGTTCGAGCATTACACCAGCCTGCTGGGCGATCCGTACTTTTATGAAATCTTCCTGCGCACGTTGTGGATCAGCGCCCTGACCACCGTGCTCTGCGTGCTGATCGGCGTGCCCGAGGCCTACATTCTCAGCCGCATGGGCGCGCCCTGGCGCTCGATTTTCCTGATTCTGATCCTCACGCCGCTGTTGATCTCAGTGGTGGTGCGGGCCTTCGGCTGGAGCCTGCTGCTCGGCGCCGACGGCCTGGTCAACCAGACGTTGCAGGCCCTTGGCGGCTCGCCGATGAAGCTGCTCTACACGCCGTTTGCCGTGGTCATCGCCCTGGTCCATGTGATGTTGCCGTTCATGATCATTCCGGTGTGGACCTCGTTGCAAAAACTCGACCCGGCCGCCGAACAGGCCGCGCTGTCCCTGGGCGCGAGCCAGTTCACGGTGATCCGCAAGGTCGTGTTGCCGCAGATCATGCCCGGCGTGCTGTCCGGCACCCTCATTGTGTTCGGCCTCGCCGCCAGTTCTTTCGCGATACCCGGCCTGCTCGGCGGGCGTCGCTTGAAGATGGTCGCCACGCTGATCTACGACCAGTACCTGTCGGAACTCAACTGGCCCATGGGCGCGGCCATTGCCGTCGCGCTGCTGCTGCTCAACCTGCTGATCATGCTCTCGTGGAACCGCATGATCGAAGGCCGCTACAAGAAATCATTGGGGTAATTCTTCATGTCCAGGAACGGTCCTTTCGCCCTGTTGTTTCACGCCCTGGTCGTGGTGTTCATGCTGGCGCCACTGGTGGTGGTCTGCCTGGTGGCTTTCACCCCGGAAAACACCCTGAGCCTGCCCACCACGGAGTTTTCCCTGCGCTGGTTCCGTGCCGTGTTCGAGCGCGCGGATTTTGTCGATGCGTTCTACAACAGCCTGGTCCTGGCGTTCTGCGCGGCGTCGCTGGCGACATTGATCGCGGTGCCGGCGGCGCTGGCAATCACCCGGCTGGAGTTTCCTGGCCGGGATTTTTTCAACGGCCTGTTCCTGTCGCCGATCATCATTCCGCACCTGGTGCTGGGCGTCGCGTTACTGCGCCTGTTTGCGCTGATGGGCGTGAACGGCAGTTTTACCTGGCTGATCTTCGCCCACGTGCTGGTGATCACGCCCTATGTGCTGCGCCTGGTGCTGGCGTCGGCCATCGGCCTGGACCGCAGCGCCGAACAGGCTGCGCAATCGCTGGGCGCGGGGCGCTTCACCCTGTTCCGGCAGATCACCTTGCCGATGATTCTGCCGGGCGTGGCCGGAGGCTGGTTGCTGGCGTTCATCAACAGCTTCGATGAAGTCACGCTGTCGATCTTCGTCACCTCGCCGGCCACGCAAACCCTGCCGGTGCGCATGTATGTGTACGCCACCGAATCCATCGACCCGATGATGGCGGCGGTGTCGGCGCTGGTTATCGGGCTGACTGCATTGACGATGATTCTGCTCGATCGGGTCTACGGCCTGGATCGGGTCCTGGTGGGCAAACAATGAGGGCGCCATGGCTCTGCTGAAACGACTGGCCGAGCGCGATCGCCCGGCCCTGGACTTCACGCTCGACGGCTTGCCTGCCAGCGGTCTGCTCGGCGATACCGTGCTGACCGCCGTGCTGACCTGCGCTGAGCACTTGCGCGGCAGCGACTTCAGCGCCGAGCCCCGGGCCGGTTTCTGCCTGATGGGCGCTTGCCAGGACTGCTGGGTCCGATTGGGCGACGGTCGCCGCGTGCGCGCCTGCTCGACGCTGCTCGAAGCCGGCCAGCAGATCAGCCGCGAACCGGGGCGCAAGGTATGAATGACTTTGGCAGACGCGGCCTCTTCGCGAGCAGGCTCGCTCCCACAGAAGAGCCGGCATCATCACAACCCCATTGTGGGAGCGAGCCTGCTCGCGAAGGCGGCATCAGCCACTCCACCGATCTCCAAGCATCGCCAACGAGGTGGCCATGAACCCCATAGCCATCATCGGCGCCGGCCCCGCCGGCATCCGCGCTGCGCAAACCCTGGTTGCCCATGGCGTGTACCCGGTCCTGCTGGACGAGGCGGCACGCGGCGGCGGTCAGATCTACCGGCGCCAGCCGGCCAACTTCACGCGCACGCCGGCCCAGCTCTATGGCTTCGAAGCGCACAAGGCCAGCGCCCTCCACCAGACCGTGGATGAATTGCGCGAGCAGATCGACTATCGCCCCGGCACGCTGGTGTGGAACGCCGAGGGCGGGATGCTGGATACCTTGCATGAAGGCCGCGCCGCGCGCCTGGCGTATGCCAGCGTGATCGTCGCGACGGGCGCCACCGACCGGATCCTGCCGGTCCCTGGCTGGACGCTGCCCGGCGTATACAGCCTGGGCGCGGCGCAGATCGCCTTGAAGTTCCAGGGCTGCGCCATCGGCGAGCGAGTGGTGTTCGCTGGCAGCGGGCCGTTGTTGTATCTGGTGGCGTACCAATACGCCAAGGCCGGCGCCAATGTCGTCGCGGTGCTCGACAGCTCCCCCGTGAGCGCCCAGGCCCGCGCCCTGCCCGGCCTGCTCGCACAACCGGCCACCCTCGCCAAAGGCCTCTATTACCGTGCCTGGCTGACGGCCAAGGGCATCGCCGTGCAGCAAGGCGCCAGCCTTTCGCGCATCGACGGCGAACACCGGGTGCAGTCGTTGTCATGGCAAAACGGAAAAGGCCAGCACCGGCTCGATTGCGATGCGGTGGCCTTCGCCCACGGCTTGCGCAGCGAAACCCAGCTGGCCGATCTGCTCGGTTGTGAATTTGCCTGGAACCCGCTCAACCGAGCCTGGTTGCCGCAGCGCGACCGCGCCGGCCGCAGCAGCTCGCCAGGGGTCTACCTGGCCGGCGATGGCGCCGGGATCATGGGCGCCGATGCCGCCGAAATGGCCGGCGAACGGGCAGCCCTGGCATTGCTCGAAGATCTCGGCTACCAGGTCGACCCGCAACGCTGCGCCCAGCTGGAACAATCCCTCGAACGCATCGGCCGTTTCCGGCAAGGCTTGGAGCGCGCCTTTGCGTTTCCCGAGGACTGGGCGGACCGCGCCGCTGATGGGCTGATGATTTGCCGCTGCGAAGAAGTCAGCGTCGGTGACATCCGGCAAATCGTGGGTGAAGGCCATTGGGAAATCAACCGAGTCAAGGCCCATTGCCGGGTCGGCATGGGCCGCTGCCAGGGGCGGATGTGCGGTGCCGCGGCGGCGGAAATCATCGCTCGGGAAAGTGGACGCAACGTTCAGGAAATCGGCCGTCTGCGGGCACAGGCGCCGATCAAGCCGGTCCCGTTTGGCCTGGAGGTCGAGTCATGATCAAAGTGGATGCGCTGGTCATCGGCGGCGGTATCGTCGGCGCCTCGGCGGCGTTGTTCCTGAGCCAGGCCGGGCGGAGCGTGGCGCTACTGGAGCGGGACTTCTGCGGTTCGCATTCCAGTGGCGTGAATTACGGCGGCGTACGGCGCCAGGGGCGGCCATTGTCGCAACTGCCGTTGTCGCAACGCGCGCATGAGCTCTGGGCGCGATTGCCGCAACTGATCGGCATCGACGGTGAGTATCAGCGTAGCGGTCATCTGAAGCTGGCCCGCAGCCTCGATGACCTGCGTGCGTTGCATGATTATGCCGCGAGCAGTCATGGCTTCGGCCTGGATCTGCAATTGCTCGATCGCGACGAACTGCGCAGGCGGTTTCCCTGGGTCGGCGATGTCGCGGTCGGCGCTTCGCTGTGCCCGGACGACGGTCACGCCAATCCGCGCCTGGTCTCGCCGGCATTTGCCCAGGCGGCTCGCAGGCATGGCGCAAAGGTTTACGAACAATGCCCGGTCAACCAGGTGACGCACAACGGCCAGCGCTTTGTCGTGCGCACCGAGACAGGCCTTGAACTGCGCGCGCCATGGCTGCTGAACTGCGCCGGGGCCTGGGCGAGTCGGTTCGCCGCGCAGTTTGGCGAGGCCGTACCGATGCACGCCGGGCACCCGGCCATGCTGGTCACCGAGCCGCTGCCGGTGGTGATGGACGCCAGCACTGGCGTGGAAGGCGGCGGCATTTATGCGCGCCAGGTCGCCCGGGGCAATTGCGTGTTGGGTGGCGGCCAGGGTTTCGCCCTCGATGACGCCCGCGCCCGCCCCGGCCAGAGCGCCGTCATCGAGATCCTGCGCCAGGCCGTCGAACTCTACCCGTTCCTGGAGGGCGCCCAGGCGATTCGCACCTGGAGCGGCACCGAAGGTTACCTGCCCGATCGCCAACCGGTGATCGGCCCGAGCAGTACCCAATCCGGTCTGTTGCATGCGTTCGGCTTTGCCGGCGCCGGTTTCCAGATCGGCCCGGCGGTGGGCCAGGCGCTCACTGAGATCATCTGCTGCGGCGCCTCAACGACGCCGCTGGATGCGTTTTCCATCACCCGGTTCCACTCCATCTCCGTTGCTTGATAGAGGAAGGTCGCGCCAATGAATAACGTCAAACGCAGTGCACTGTTCGGTTTCTGCTCGCTGGGTTCCGCTTGCCTGGGCGCCCTGCTCCCGGTCACCCAGGCGTTGGCCGAGCCGACGCTTTACCTGGGCATGAACGGCGGCACCATGGAGCGGCTGTATGCCGACAAGGTCCTGCCGGCCTTCGAGAAAGCCAACAACGTCAAGGTAGTGATCGTGCCGGGCACCTCGGCCGACATCCTCGCCAAGGTCCAGGCCAGCAAGGGCAACCCGCAGATGCACGTGATGTTCCTCGACGACGGCATCATGTACCGCGCCATCGCCATGGGGCTGTGCGACAAGCTTGAAGACAGCCCGCCCCTGGCGCAGATTCCGGCCAAGGGCCGGATCAAGGACCAGGCCGTAGCTGTCAGCCTCGGAGTCACCGGGCTCGCGTACAACACGCGGCTGTTCAAGGAAAAAGGCTGGAGCACGCCCACCTCGTGGATGGACCTGGCCGACCCGCGGTTCAAGGACAAGGTGGTGTTCCAGTCCATGGCGTCGTCGACCTTCGGCCTGCACGGTTTCCTGATGTTCAACCGGATCCAGGGCGGCAGCGAAACCGACGTCGAACCAGGTTTCAAGGCCTGGCCGAACACGATCGGACGCAACGTGCTGGAGTACATTCCCAGCTCGGCGAAAATCTCCGAAATGCTGCAAACCGACGAAGCCGCGCTGTTCCCGCTGACGCCGACCCAGGTGACCGCCTTGAAACTCAAGGGCATGCCAGTCGAGTATGCACAACCGAAGGAAGGCGCAGTGGTGCTCAACGTCGCGGAATGCGCGGTGGCCCACAACAGCGAACCCGAACTCGCGCAGAAACTCGCCGCGTTCCTGCTGACGCCTGAAGCCCAGGCCGTTGCCCTGGAGGAAGGCGACCAGATCCCGTCCAACCCCAACACCCCGACCACCGACAAGACTCGTGGCCAGGTGGAAGCGATGAAGCAATACCTGGAGACCGCGATCGCGGTGGACTGGGACCAGGTCAATGTGCAACGTCCGGCCTGGAACGCGCGGTGGAATCGCAGCATCGAGCGCTAGGCAACAGGCGCCGGTCTTTTTGTTTATCATGCGGGTCAACAACGCCAACGAACTCGGCGCTTGAACCCTGTGGCGAGGGAGCTTGCTCCCGCTGGGCTGCGAAGCAGACCCCGAACCTGGCACCTCGGTGTGTCAGGATGATGGAGTTGCAGCTTTTGGGGCTGCGCTGCAGCCCAGCGGGAGCAAGCTCCCTCGCCACGGGTTCGGTGCTGATTTCGATATTTGCGCTCTCCTCATGGCCTCTATGCGAACCCGCCCATGCACACCCTCACCCAACTGCGCACCGGCCAGCTGTCAGGCATTACCCGACTGAAGCTCTCGTGCGGCCTGACGGAGTTTCCCCGGGAAATTTTCAACCTGGCGGACTCCCTCGAAATTCTCGACCTGAGCGGCAACCAGCTCGATACGCTGCCCGACGACCTGTATCGGCTGCCGCGCCTGCGCGTGCTGTTCTGCTCCGACAACCGCTTCACTGAATTGCCCGAATGCCTGGGACGCTGCAGCGCGTTGACCATGATCGGCTTCAAGGCCAACCGCATCGAGCGTGTGACCGCTCAGGCTTTGCCGCCACTGCTGCGCTGGCTGATCCTGACCGATAACCGCGTCAGCCGGTTGCCGGATGAACTGGGCCATCGCCCGCACCTGCAAAAGCTGATGCTGGCGGGCAATCGTCTTCAGCAACTGCCCGAGAGCCTCGCCCAGTGTCATCGCCTCGAATTGCTGCGCATCGCCGCCAATCAACTGACCGCATTGCCGTCCTGGTTGTTGGAGCTGCCGAGCCTCAGTTGGCTGGCCTACGCCGGGAATCCCTTGGAAGCCCAGGCCGAGGCCGCCGCGCTGCATGCCGCCACGCCTGTCGACTGGCTGCAACTGAGATTGCAACACACTCTCGGCGAAGGTGCTTCGGGGGTGATTCATCAAGCGCTGTGGCAAGCACCGGGCCGCCCCGCGCGAAACGTCGCGGTCAAGCTGTACAAAGGCCAGATGACCAGCGATGGCTCGCCACTGCATGAAATGCATGCCTGCATCACAGCCGGCAAGCATCCGAACCTGATCGAAGTATTGGGCCAGGTCAGCGGTCATCCCGAGCAGCAGGTCGGGCTGGTGATGGCCCTGATCGGACCCGATTACCGCAACCTGGCCGGGCTGCCGAGCCTGGCGTCCTGCACCCGCGACGTCTACGACGACGAGCTGCGGCTGAGCGCAGCGGCGGCCTTGCGCATCGCCCAAGGCGTTGCGTCGGTGGCGGCGCACCTGCATCGCCAGGGCATCACCCATGGGGATCTGTACGGCCACAATATCCTCTGCAACGACCAGGGCGATTGCCTGCTCGGCGACTTCGGCGCGGCGTCTTTCCATGCCACGGCTGACACGCCGCAAACGCGCGCCCTGCAACGCATCGAGGTGCGGGCGTTCGGGATTCTGCTGGGGGAGTTGCTGGCGCGGATCGAGCCGGCGCTCGCGGATGAGACGCTTGAGCGGTTGCGACAGCTGGAGACGCGCTGCTGTCAGCCGGACGTACTGGCGCGGCCGGGATTTGACGAGATAGCTGGCTTGTTCGGCGACCGCGGCGAGGGAGCTGCCTCCCTCACCACAAGGTAAGTCGCTTAACCGGCCAGGCCGACAAACATGTCCTGCACATCGTCATGGTTGTCGAGGCCTTCCAGGAACGCCTCGACTTCGGCCATCTGCTCGTCGCTCAGGCCGCTGACCGGGTTTTTCGGCTGATAGCCCAATTTGGCCGACAGCACGGTGAAACCCTGCTCCGGCAACGCTTTCTGAACGGCGTCAAGGTCGGCAGGTTCGGTGATGAAAAGCGTCGCCCCGTCTTCGCCCGGCTCGAAATCCTGGGCACCGGCCTCGATGGCGGCCATTTCCGGATCGGCGTCAGGGCTGTCCGGCGCAGCTTCGATCATGCCGACATGGTTGAAATCCCAGGCGACCGAACCGGAAGCACCCAACTGGCCCTTACGGAACGCGACACGGATTTCGGCGACGGTACGGTTGATGTTGTCGGTTACACACTCAACAATCAGCGGCACCTGATGGGGCGCGAACCCTTCGTAGGTCACGCGATGATACTGAACGGTTTCACCGAGCTGGCCGGAGCCTTTCTTGATCGCGCGCTCCAGGGTCTCGCGGGGCATCGAGGCCTTTTTCGCCTGTTCAACCACCAGGCGCAGGTGCGCATTGGTAGCGACATCGGCGCCGTTACGCGCCGCGATGGTGATCTCCTTCACCAGCTTGCCGAAAATCTTGCCTTTGGCGTTGGCAGCCGCTTCTTTGTGTTTAACCTTCCACTGTGCGCCCATTACTCACTCTCTTGTCTGACGCGCCGAGACATCTGCCGGCCGGCGCTGTGGCGCCAAGTTTATACGGCCTAAACCGGCTGATCGACCAAAAAATCGCGCTGGCCAGATCGACATTTTCACAATCTGATGTAGGGGATTTCTGAAAGTGCCGTTCGGGTACACCTTAGTGCACAGCGGTTTCGTACCCTCAGCGCCCTCTCCCAGTAAATAAGAGCTGCGATGCGCAACGACACGGATTATTCCTTCAGCCTCACACTCACCGAAAGCAACCTGCAGCTTCACGTCCAGAGATTCGGCGGCCGAGAAGCCCTCAACCAGCCTTTTCGGTTCGACCTCGACTTGCTTGGCCTGACGCCGCCGATCGACCTCGACATCATTCTCGGCCAACAGGCGTTCCTGCACCTCGGTGCCGAGTCGGGCGTGCATGGGATCATCGCCAGCGCCAGCCTGACCTCCCACTCCCGGCAATGCGTAGGCTATCGCCTGACACTGGTGCCTTACCTGCAGAGGCTGGAGCAGAGTCCGCGACGCCGGGTATTTGGCCGACTCAGCGCAGTCCAGGTGCTGCAACACTTGCTAAAAGAACACCAACTGCCCACCCACAGTTACCGGTTTGAATTGCCACACGGGCACTACCCATGCCGGCCGTTCTGTGTCCAATACGACGAAAGCGATCTCGAACTGTTGCAACGGCTGTGTGAGGAAGAAGGCATCCACTATCACTTCGAGCACGCCCCTACCGGCCATGTGGTGGTATTTGCCGAAGATGCGACAAGTTTCCCTGATCAGCCGGTCGGGTTGAACCTGCATCAGGAGGAAGGCCAGCGGCCAACAATAGCGCGACTGTACCAGCGCCATCACCTCACGCCACCGGCGTTGCCGGCCAACGCCAGGGATCGGGCGCCGGTTGCGGTTTTTGAAACCTCGGCAGCTAACCACCCGTTCATCGGCCCCGCGCTGGAAACCGCCTGGCACAACGTTGCACATACCCAGCAGGCGGGTCGCCGTACCCTTGAGCGGCTGCGCTGCACATACAGCGACATCCACGGCCAGAGCCGCCAGCCAACCCTGCGCAGCGCCGTCATCGTACAGATCGAAGGCCATCCCATATCAACGTTCAACGATCAATGGTTGGTTACCGAGATCACGCATCGCGGGCGGCAGCCTTCGGTCCTCGACGCCCCGTCTTCCTTCCTTCCTGCGTCCCGACACTATCGCAATCGGTTCCTGGCGATCCCATGGTCGACGGTGTTCAGGCCGGCCCTCAAGCACCCGAAGCCGCGCATCGCCGGCAGTCATCTTGCCTATGTGCACGGTCAGCATGGGCATGGCCAGGTTAACGTCAGCCTTTGGACCCGGGAGGGCGAAGTCATCACATTACCTCTGTCGCGGTTGACCTTGCATGACTGCCAGGTACCGCCGGCTGGCAGCCAGGTGCTGGTGACTTTTCTCGACGGCGATCCCGACAGGCCAGTGCTATGCCCCGGAATATTCAGCCTTCCGGGCGCCGGCGACGTCGGCGGGCCAATCGTCGGCCCTTCCACACCGCCCGCTCGTGATACTGGATTATTGCTGGATTGGCTGCTGAGTCCTCCTGATCCTACCCCTTGAACGCCCGGGCTGCTGGCGGCGGCTCCCCTTCGATAATGCCCACCCGATGCGTCAGTACCGCCCCGGCTCGGTCGCGAAAAGTTATAAAGGTGTCAATTGATTTTATGGCCGTCTTTATCCAGTAAATCTCCATCGGGATACAACACGCTGCCATCCGGATATTCAGTTTGGCCGTTGGCAAAAACAATACGTCCGTCAGGATATTTCACTGTTCCGTCATCGTACTGAATAATTCCATCCGGTCGCGTCACGGAATTGTTTTCTGCATTAATCACACTGTCATCGGCTAAAGAAGTTGATCCGTCTTTGTTCTGGACACTTCCAGGCGCTTTGATGAGGTTATAGATGGCGAGAGGATCAACAGCGACATTAAAAACAGGCCAAGGCATTGGTGCGGATGTCGGCTGGGGCGTTGGATTAGGCTTGGGCTGGGGAGGCGCTGGTGGTGCGTCGTTTGGCTTGGGCCTGGGTATTGGCCGAGAGGCCGGCTTGGGTGCGGGTTTTGGCACTGGCCTCGGGGCCGGTTTGGGCACTGGTTTAGGCGTTGGTTTGGGCACTGGTTTAGGCGTTGGTTTGGGCACTGGTTTAGGCGTCGGCGGAACGACCGGCTTGGGGGCTGGTTTCGGTCTCGGCCTCAAGGGCGGCCCTATTGCCATCAACTTTCTTGCCATGCCTTTGCGGCCGTCTCTACCACATGACTTATTCATCTTTAAATTCCTTTTAGAAACAAGTACGACCCGGCCAAGCCGAATCGTCAATTCGCCAATCCTGCGAACTTGCGGACAACAATAAATAAATTCCCCGCCCCCTACAAATTATAAAAAGCGTACAAATATTATTTCAGCCAAACCCGGCACTCCTCAACAGCATTTGCTACCGATGATGCCCAAATGTAATCAGCGGTCGATCACTCAAACCCGCGGCGACCTTGCAAGCCACCGGTATGAACAAAAATCAAGCGAGTGCCGGCGCCAAAGACCCCGGCCTCGATCCGGGCCTTGAGCAGCATCAGCGCCTTGCCGGTATAAAGCGGCTCCAACTCGATAGCGCTGGTAGTCTCGATGAACTCGCGGAGCTCGGTATCCACCCGGGCAAAACCGCCACGAGTGCCGTCCAGCAACTCATAACGCGGATTGCCCATGCCCGCCTCTGCCAGAATGCTTTCAACATGTTGCAGCACCCCATGGTCTTCAGGCACCGCCAGGACACCATGAACCGGATGCTCGCCCGCTTCAGCCAGAACCAGCCCCGCCAGCGACGTCCCGGTGCCGCAGGCCAGCCACCAACCGTGATAATCCTCCCAACCTAACGTGGCCAATTGGCTGCGGGCGGCCGTTACCCAGGACATGCAGCCTTGCGCGCCGGGCAACCCCGAGCCCCCTTCAGCTATCGGCCATAAATGCGGGTATTGTGCCTGCCAGGGAGCCCAGAACCCCGGCTCATGCCGCTCTCGATACCCGCCGTAACCCAACCAGTGCAAGGTCATGCCGAACGTCTGTAGATCAAGCGTCGTAGGCGTCTCCCGGGGATGGCCGCGCAATAATCCCACCGTCTGGAAACCGAATCGCTGCCCCGCCGCAGCCAACGCATGCAAATGATTGGAATAGGCGCCGCCGAGGCTCATCACGCCCTCCGCGCCGTTGGCATGGGCAGCACGCAGATGATGAAGCAGCTTGAACCATTTATTGCCGCTGATGAGCGGATCGATACGGTCCAGGCGCAAGACCGCCACCTCGATACCGGCCCGCGCCAGCCAGTCGAGGTGAAGGAGTTCGAGGCGCGGTTGAGGATGCCAGTCGAGGGCAGACAAAAGCATTGCAGCAGACCGGATGGGAAGGTGCCGGGATCTTATCAGCTTGGTGGCGGCCGGTATGAGGATCCGGATACACACCATCCCTTATGGGAGCAAGCTCGCTCCCACAAGGGCAAACCTTTCCCGGAAGGTTGAGCGCTACAACTGCGCCGCCAACCGCGAGCCCTGGTTGATCGCGCGCTTGGCATCCAGCTCCGCCGCCACATCCGCGCCGCCGATAAGGTGGACAGTCTGCCCCGCCGCCTCCAGGCCTTCCTGCAACTCGCGCAACGGATCCTGGCCGGCGCAAATAACCACGTTGTCGACGGCCAGCACTTGTGGCTCGCCCGCTTCGCCGATGCGAATGTGCAGGCCTTGGTCATCGATCTTCAGGTATTCGACGCTGTTGAGCATCTGCACCTGTTTGTTCTTCAGGCCGGTGCGATGAATCCAGCCGGTGGTCTTGCCCAGCCCGTCGCCGACCTTGGACTTCTTGCGCTGCAACAGGAACACCTGCCGCGCCGGTGCATGAGGTTCGGGCTTGATTCCAGCCACGCCGCCGCGAGCCTGCAACTGGGTGTCGATGCCCCACTCCTTCCAGAACGCCTCACGGTCCTGGCTGGTGGCAACCCCCTGATGAACGAGAAACTCCGACACATCGAAACCGATCCCGCCGGCCCCGATCACCGCGACACTGCGGCCCACCGGCTTGCGTTCAAGGATCACGTCCAGGTAGCTCAGCACCTTGGGATGCTCGACACCCAGGATCGCCGGTACGCGCGGGGCGATGCCGGTAGCCAGGATGATCTCGTCAAAACCGCCGGCCACCAGTTGCGCCACATCGACCCGGGTATCGAGGCACAACTCGACGTGGGTAGTCTGCAGCTTGCGTTTGAAATAACGCAGGGTTTCGAAGAACTCCTCCTTGCCCGGAACGCGCTTGGCGACGTTGAACTGGCCGCCAATTTCGCTGGCCGAATCGAACAGCGTCACTTGATGACCGCGTTCGGCCGCCACGGTGGCCGCGGACAATCCGGCAGGACCGGCGCCCACCACGGCGATTTTCTTCACCTGGGTTACGGGCAGGTAATTGAGTTCGGTTTCATGGCAAGCCCGCGGGTTCACCAGGCAACTGGTGAGCTTGCCCCCGAACGTATGGTCGAGGCAGGCCTGGTTGCAGCCGATGCAGGTGTTGATTTCGTCTGCGCGGCCAGCGGCGGCCTTGTTGACGAACTCCGGGTCCGCAAGGAACGGCCGCGCCATGGACACCATGTCGGCGTCGCCTTCGGCGAGGATCTGCTCGGCCACCTCAGGGGTGTTGATGCGGTTGGTGGTGATCAACGGAATACTCACCGAGCCGCGCAGCTTGGCGGTGACTTTACTGAACGCCGCCCGCGGGACCTTGGTGGCGATAGTGGGAATACGCGCCTCATGCCAACCGATACCGGTATTGATGATAGTTGCGCCGGCCTGTTCGATGGCCTTGGCCAACTGGACGATTTCATCCCAGGTGCTGCCACCCTCAACCAGGTCGAGCATGGACAGGCGAAAGATAATGATGAAATTCGGCCCCACCGCTTCGCGTACGCGGCGCACGATTTCCACCGGCAGACGCATGCGGTTTTCGTAACTCCCACCCCAGCGGTCGGTACGGTGGTTGGTATGCGCAGCCAGGAACTGGTTGATGAAATAGCCTTCCGAGCCCATGATTTCGACACCGTCGTACTCGGCCTTTTGAGCCAATACCGAACAGGTGACAAAATCGCGGATCTGTTTCTCGATGCCCTCTTCGTCCAGCTCCTTGGGCTTGAACGGGTTGATCGGCGCCTGGATCGCGCTTGGCGCCACCTGCTTGGGGCTGTAGGCATAACGTCCCGCGTGGAGGATCTGCATGCAGATCTTGCCCCCCGCTTCGTGCACGGCCCGCGTGACGACCTGATGCTTGAGGGCCTCTTCCTCGGTGGTCAGCTTGGCCGCGCCGGAGTACACGCCACCTTCATCGTTCGGCCCGATTCCACCGGTGACCATCAGGCCGACCCCACCCCGGGCCCGCTCGGCGAAGTACGCCGCCATGCGCTCGAAGCCGCCGGGCTTTTCTTCAAGGCCGGTGTGCATCGATCCCATCAGGGTACGGTTGCGCAACGTGGTGAAACCCAGGTCCAACGGGGCCAGCAAATGCGGGTAATGAGGGGCGGTCATCGATAACTCCACGGGCGATCACGGAAAAATGCGGAAGCTCTGCGGCTTCCATCAGTCATGACCGACAGCGTAAGAGTCGGGATGCGAGCGCTCAATGGCCGTAACTGACAACTTGATGATCGAAATGCACAGAGCCCGCGCCGGCAGACGGTTCCCGAAGTGCACGCACGCGCCCTTTCGCTAAACCGTTGTTTTACCGTACCCTGCCGCGTGACTTCTGATGAAAATCACGAACCTGTACGCGGCCATCGACTGTCCCCATGCGCAAATTTCTGTACCTGCTGTTCTCATTGGCCCTGACAGCCGCCCTGATCACTTATGCACTGTGGACAGCAGACCGTCCGGCGGGCCATTACCTGTCAGACCTGCGGATCAACCTGGCGGTCGACCGGGGCACGCCGGCCAATCGAGGCAACCTGCTGGGCATCCAGCCGGAATTGTTCCCCACCGACTACCAGAGCCCCGAACGCCTGCATCGCAAGCTAGCGGCGTACCTGCAGACTGCCCGCGACCAAGGGTTCGTCAACGAAAAAACCGTCGTGGTCCTGCCCGAGCATATCGGCACCTGGCTGATGGTCAGCGGCGAAAAGGACGAGGTGTACCAGGCCACTACCCTCAAACAGGCCATGAACTGGCTCGCCATCAGCAATCCGCTGGCCTTTATCCGCGCATTGGCGGAGGCCGAGGGCGACAGCCGGCTGGACGATGCGTACCTGCGCATGAAGGCGGACAGCATGGCCCATGACTACCAGGCACTGTTCGGTGGACTGGCCAGGGAGTTCGGCGTAACGCTTGTGGCCGGCTCCATCGTACTGCCCGAGCCCAGCGTCAGCGAAGGCGAGCTGAAAATCGGTGGTGGCGCGTTGTACAACAGCAGCCTGGTGTTCGGTCGTGACGGCCGGCCGATCGGCCAACCACAACGCCAGCGACATCCGGTGTTTGACCAGCAGGACGTGCTTGGGGCCGAACGGCCGGACGTCACCCACGTCATTGACACGCCGGCCGGGCGCCTGGGCGTGCTGATCGGCAGCGACAGTTGGTATCCGCTTCATTATCGACAACTCGACGAACAAGGGGCCCAACTGATCGCCGTGCCCGCCTTTGTCATCGGCCGCGACGCCTGGAACAAGCCTTGGGCCGGCTACAAAGGCCTGTCCACGCCAAGCGAAGTGAGCCTCAAGCCCGGTGAGGTGAGCGAGGGGCAGGCCTGGCGTCGGCTGACGTTGACCAGCCGGTTGCCCATCAGCCAGGCCCGCGGCGGCGTCAGCGTATTCTTGCGTGGGCAGTTCTGGGACAAAGGCAGCGCTGGCCAGAGCTTCATCAGCCACAACGGCGAGCAATTCACCGATGGTGAAGCCCGTGGCGCACGCCTGCTGAACTTGTGGCTTTAGATATGCAAAAGCCTATGCGCCTGGGTGACCTGTCCGTAGGTTTCGTCCATAGCCTGGCGGACGCAGTGGCCAGTCACGGCCATGACCCACAGCCATTGCTCGAACAATACGGCCTCGATGCCGCGCGCCTGGCTGAGCCCGGGGCGCGCCTGTCGATCCCGCGCTACATGCGCCTGGGCCATGCCGCCATCCAACTGACACAGGATCCGGCCTTGGGCCTGCGCATGGGCCAGCTCAGTCGCCTGAGCCAGGCCGGGCTGGCCGGCGTCACCGCGGCCCAGGCGCCCACCGTACGCGAGGCCGCACGCTGCATGATCCGCTTCGAGCCGCTGTACGGCTCCAATTACCGTGGTCAATCGAGTCTTCACGAGGACGCCCGGGGCGCGTGGCTGCGGTTCTACTCCATCAGCCCGTATAACGCCTACAACCGCTTCGTCGTGGACTCGATCATTGCCGGCTGGCTCCAGCAACTGTCCAGCGTCTGCGACGTGGTGTTGCGGGCCGAACGTATCGAAATCGAATTCGAGGAGCCAACTTACCTCGAAGCCTACCGTAGCCTCGGCGAAGGCCCGATCCAGTTCGCAGCCGAGCAGAACCAATTGCGCCTGGGGCTGGACAGCCTCGCCCTGCGCAACCCACAGCATTGCCCGAGCACCTGGCGTCACCTGGTTCAGTTATGTGAACGAGAACTGGAACAGCTGACTCGCACCCGCACCCTGCGCGAGCGAATCATTCAATTGCTGGGGCCGCTGCTCAATGGCGGACGGGAGCCGAATCTGGAAGAAGTGGCGATGCGCCTGAAGCTGCCGACCTGGACGTTGCGCCGCAAGCTCGCGGAAGAAGGTACGCAGTTCCGGGCGATCCTCAACGACACTCGCCGAGACCTTGCCATGACGTACATCCGCGACACGGAGCTGGCCTTTGGCGAAATCGCTTACCTGCTGGGGTTCGCCTCGGCCGAGGCATTCCAACGGGCTTTCAAGCGCTGGAACAACCAGACGCCGGGAGAGTTCCGGCGTAGCCGTAGAGCGACTTGAAGACCAGGCTCCCGGCCTGCACTGTAGTGTCTGCTACCTACAGTTCCGTGGCGTCTTCGGCAGGTTCCAGGGGGTCCAGCTCATAAGCCTGATATTCGAGCAGCTCTTCCTGATAATCGTCCATTGCCTGTCCTTCCCAATAATCGTTGAAACCGATGCCTGATGGCCTTGGAATCAGCATAAAGCTGCTTGATGAACAAAACATGAAGCCAAGGCTTCATGAATTAAACGTAGCACAGCATTGGGAATTTAATCAGCGCAGGTGTGGCAAGGCGTTACCGCCCGACCACAGGCTCAGGATGCAGGAAGCGGCTGGATCGGCTCGGTTGGCGCCGGCAGGGAACTGGGCGGTGGCGGAGTAATGCTCTCTGTCGACGGGGGTGCGTAGGACTCCGGCTCGCTGGGAGCGATTGGCGCAGGCTCGGCAGGTGGCGCGACCGGCTCGGAAGCGGCCGGCGCGGTTTCGACAGGTGCTGGAGCAGCCTCTTCGACCGGCGCAACGGGAGCAGGAGTCGGCTCGGGTGCCGGGATTGTCGCGGGCGCTGGAGTTGCGGCGGGAGCCAGGGCAGCCGGCTCCACCTTCGGCTCTGGAATGCCCAGTTCGGCTTTCGGTTTGTCGACGTTTCCAGCGGCTTTTTTCGCTTCGGGAGGCAGGAACACCTCCACCAGCGCAAAGAAACGCTCATAGAATTTGGCTGCGGACACCGTTTCGCTGGCGACCTTGACCATCGAATCGTCCGACGAGCCAATCGGCATCGACACCGACCCCAATACACCCACGCCAAGGCTGGCGGAGTTATTGGTCTTCTTCAGGGCATACCGGTCCTGTAGAGCGTTGGCAAAGATCGTGGCGCGGTGGCCCGGACCGCCATCTTCGGCACAGACCAGGTTGAAACTGATCTCCATGTGCGTGTCGCCGGTCTGCTGGAAACTCTTGTGGCCGCTGACCAGCTTCGGATCGCTGCTGGTGATGATGTACCCCTGGCTCAGCAGCGCACGACGTCCTGCTTCACAAGTCGCCACGTCAGTCACCGGATAGGTACGCGAGAACGTGCCCGAATCATCGAAGTTCTCGTGCTCGTAAATGGCCGCTTTCTTGGAAGAGCAACCGGTCGCGGCGACCAGCAGCAATGCCAGCCCAACGGTGCGCATGTGAAATGATCTGAACATTGAACATCCTGAGGAAAACAGTCCGGGGCGTATTGTGCAACAGAATGCGGCCGGACAGCTTGGGTAATCTTGTCTCAAAGGGCTTACAAGTCTACGGGGGGATGCCAGCGGGAAAAAGAAGCAATCCTGATGAATCGACGAACATCGCCGTCGTGGCAATACACGGATACAAAAAGACCCCGACCTTTCGGCCGGGGTCTTCAGGGTCACGCATCAAGTCAGAAGCGCTTGATGTCTGCCTCGCTTTCCAATTGCTTGCGATAAGCCGCGAAGTCCTGCTGGCCGACCCGGGACGCCAGGTACCGACGGTATTCGGCCTTTTCTTCCTCGGTCGGAGCAGCACCTTCGTTGACGCCGTTCAAGCGCAGGACCGTCACGCCGCCGTCAGGCAGGGTCACGCTGGCGAATGTCGGCTTGTCCTTCGACTCAGGCTTGGACATGCGGAACAGCGCCTGCAGCACCGCAGGGTCGATACCTTCCTGGCTGCGGGTCGCCGCCTCGACGACTTTCCAGCCTTGACCGTTGACAGGCTTGTCCAGCGCCGTCTTGCCATCGCGCAGGCTGGCAATCAACTCATCGGCCTGAGTCTTGGCGGCAGCGCTGGCGTGTTCCTTGGCCAACTGGGCGCGGATCGGACCGGTCACGGTTTCCAGCGGAAGCTGCTGAGGCTTGCGATGCTCCTTGGCACGCAGCACCACGACGGTTTCCGGATCCAGCTCGATGGCGGTACTGTTGGCCCCCTCCTCCAGCACTTCCGGGCTGAACGCTGCGGTAATCACGGCACGGTTGGCCGCGATCCCTTCGCCGCCTTCACGACCGAACGGTGCCGACGTATGGACGGTCAGCTTAAGGTCCTGGGCTGGCTGGGCCAGGTCGGAAGCCTCGAACGAAGCGTCTTCCAGTTGCTTGGTCGCCTCGACGAATCGCTGCTCCACTTGCTGGGTCTTCAGATCGCGGGTCAGCTTGTCCTTCAGGCTCGCAAAACTCGGAACCTCAGGCGCTTCGACACCCAGCAGCTTGATCAGGTGCAGGCCGAAATCGGTTCGCACCGGTGCCGAGACCTGATCCTTGTTCAACGCATACAGCGCCTTTTCGAATTCCGGATCATAGACACCTGGACCGGCATAACCGAGATCGCCGCCGTTGTTGGCTGAGCCCGGATCCTGGGAGAATTCCTTCGCCAGCGCCTCAAACGACTCGCCTTTGGCCAGTCGAGCCTGGATTTCCTCGATCTTGGCCTTGGCCTGGGCTTCGGTGACCTTGTCGTTCACTTCAATCAGGATGTGCGCAGCACGACGCTGTTCGGAAAGATTAGCGATCTCTTTCTGGTAAGCCGCCTGCAGATCTTCATCCTTGACGCTGACTTGATCGAAGAATGAAGCCTTCTTCAGCTCGAGATAGTCGATGACTACCTGATCAGGCGTCATGAACTCCTTGGCGTGCTGGTCGTAGTAAGCCTTGACCTCATCGTCGGTCAGCTTCACGGCCGCCGGATCCGCCTTGACGGTGAGCGTAGCGAAATCACGGGTCTGCTTTTCCAGGCGGGCGAATGCCAACACCTGGGCATCGGTGACAAAACCGCTGCCAGCGAGACCGGCACGCAATTGACCAATGAGCATTTCCTGCGCCAGCATCTCGCGGAACTGCAGTCGGCCATAACCCAACTGGCGAATCACCTGGTCGAAACGCTCAGGACTGAATTTACCATCGACCTGGAATTCCGGCGTTTGCAGGATCACCTGGTCCAACGCGGCTTCGGAGAAAGCGAATTTCGCATCGTGTGCGCCTTGCAGCAACAGCTTGCGATCGATCAGCCCTTTGAGCGCCGAGTCACGCAGCATCTTCTCGTCCAGCAGGGAGGCGTCGAAATCCTTGCCCAGCTGTTGCATGAGCTGACGGCGTTGCATATCGACCGCCTGGCTCAGCTCGTTCTGGCTGATTTTTTCGCCGTTGACCTTGGCCGCGTCATTGCTGTTGGTGGTGGCTTGAAAAATAGCTTCGAAACCGGTCAACGCCATCAATGCGACGATGATTCCGATGATGGTCTTGGCAATCCAGCCTTGTGAATTGTCCCTGATATTCTGCAGCATGCGTCCCCCAGAAACGGTTGAACTTCAAAATTAGGCAACCGTGGAGCGTGGGTAGAATCCGGATAGAAGAAAGGCGCATCCGAGGATGCGCCTTCTCGTAACTGGCGGAGCGGACCGGGCTCGAACCCGCGAGCCCTGGCGTGACAGCCCGTTTGTGCCGGCTGCATTACCGCTCCGCTGCCAAGCCAGGCATGACCCCGACCCGGATAAACTCAATGAAACCTTAGTTGACGGCTTCTTTCAGCGCTTTACCAGCTTTGAAGCCTGGCTTTTTGGCAGCGGCGATTTGCAGCGTCTTGCCAGTCTGCGGGTTGCGACCAACACGAGCTGGACGATCGGTAACGGAGAAAGTACCGAAACCCACCAGAACAACAGAGTCGCCAGCCTTGAGAGCGCCAGTGACGGATTCGATTACAGCGTCCAGCGCACGGCCAGCAGCAGCTTTCGGGATATCAGCGGATGCAGCGATAGCATCAATCAGTTCCGACTTGTTCACTCTAAGTCCCCTTATATCTATTTGAGATGATTCTAAGTTTTTTTGGTGAAAGCAAAAACGAGTGCTGAATGGCCTGCAGACACTTAAGAGCCGCTTTATAACAAGGGCTCTAAAAAACTGTCAAGGAAGCCCCCCAGGCAAATGCGTATTAATGCGTGCTAATTCTTTCCTTAGAGTCAGACTCTCGCTGTTCTTCCTTTGCGACAATCTCCGGAGCCACATCCGGCAAGGGCTCCGGCGCGTATTGCAGCGCAATTTGCAGGACTTCGTCAATCCATTTAACCGGTTTGATCTGAAGATCCTGCTTGATGTTGTCGGGAATTTCCTTGAGATCACGGACATTCTCTTCCGGAATGATCACAATCTTGATCCCGCCACGGTGAGCTGCCAGAAGTTTTTCTTTCAGGCCGCCAATCGCCAGGACCTGGCCACGCAGGGTGATTTCACCGGTCATGGCGACATCCGCACGCACCGGAATGCCAGTCAATGCAGAAACCAGGGCGGTGCACATGCCCACGCCGGCGCTCGGTCCATCCTTGGGTGTAGCCCCCTCCGGCATGTGGATATGCGTGTCCCGCTTCTCATGGAAATCCAAGGGAATGCCCAGGCTGCGCGCGCGGCTGCGCACCACCGTCAGCGCCGCGGTGATCGACTCCACCATGACATCGCCAAGGGAACCGGTCTTTATCAATTGGCCCTTGCCCGGAACCACGGCGGCCTCAATGGTCAGCAACTCGCCGCCGACCTGCGTCCACGCGAGGCCGGTCACCTGACCGATCTGGTCCTGTTGCTCGGCGAGCCCGTAGCGGAACTTGCGCACACCGAGGAAGTGCTCCAGCAGGTCGGATGTCACCTTGACCGCGAAGCGTTTTTCCAGCGCGTGCTCCTTGACCGCCTTGCGGCAGACCTTGGCAATCTGCCGCTCGAGACCACGCACACCGGCTTCCCGGGTGTAGTAACGAATGATGTCGCGAATCGCCTCCTCGTCAAATTCCAGCTCACCCTTTTTCAGGCCGTTGGCCTGGATCTGCTTGGGCGAAAGGTACTTGACGGCGATGTTGATCTTCTCGTCTTCGGTGTAGCCCGGCAGACGAATCACCTCCATCCGGTCCAGCAACGCTGGCGGGATATTCATTGAGTTTGAGGTGCACAGGAACATCACGTCGGAGAGGTCGTAGTCGACTTCCAGATAGTGATCGTTGAAATTGTGATTCTGCTCGGGATCGAGCACCTCAAGCAACGCGGACGCAGGATCACCGCGCATATCGCTGCCCATCTTGTCGATTTCATCCAAAAGGAACAGCGGGTTGCGCACACCCACCTTCGTCATCTTTTGAATCAATCTTCCTGGCATGGAACCGATGTACGTGCGGCGATGACCACGAATTTCCGCCTCGTCACGCACGCCGCCAAGCGCCATTCGCACAAATTTGCGGTTGGTGGCGTGGGCGATCGATTCCGCCAGGGAAGTCTTACCGACACCCGGAGGACCGACCAGGCACAGGACCGGGCCACGAATCTTCTTCACGCGTTTCTGCACGGCGAGGTATTCAAGGATGCGTTCCTTGACCTCTTCCAGGCCGTAATGGTCCGCATCGAGGATGTCCTCGGCACGCGCCAGGTCCAGGCGGACCTTGCTCTGGGCTTTCCACGGCACCTGGACCAGCCAGTCGATGTAGGAACGCACCACGGTGGCTTCGGCAGACATCGGCGACATCTGCTTGAGCTTGTTCAACTCGGCCTGGGCCTTGGCGAGCGCGTCCTTCGGCAGGCCAGCGGCATCGATGCGCTTTTTCAGCTCTTCGATTTCGTTGTGACCTTCGTCGCCATCGCCGAGCTCTTTCTGAATGGCCTTCATCTGCTCATTCAGATAGTACTCACGCTGACTGCGCTCCATCTGTTTCTTGACGCGACCACGAATGCGTTTTTCAACCTGCAGCAGGTCGATTTCGCCGTCGAGCAATGCCAGTACGTGCTCGACACGCGCCGACAGCTCGATAATCTCGAGGATTTCCTGCTTCTGCTCGATCTTGAGGGCCATGTGGGCCGCCATCGTATCGACCAGGCGTCCTGGCTCGTCGATGCTGTTGAGCGACGACAGGACCTCAGCAGGCACCTTCTTGCCCAACTGCACATACTGTTCGAACTGCGACAGCAGGCTGCGGACAAAAACCTCCGACTCACGCTCAGGCGCCTCGACTTCGTCGATCAGCGACACCTCGGCACGGCAATGCCCGTCCACTTCGCTGAAACGCTCGACCGCCCCCCGCTGTTCGCCCTCGACCAGGACCTTGACGGTGCCGTCAGGAAGCTTGAGCAGTTGCAGGACCGTTGCAATCGTACCTACGCGATAAAGTGCGTCTTCACCGGGATCATCGTCGGCAGGGTTTCTCTGAGCGATCAGAAGAATCTGCTTATCACCCGTCATCGCGGCCTCGAGGGCTTCGATGGACTTCTCGCGCCCCACGAACAGCGGGATAACCATGTGCGGATATACCACGACATCGCGCAATGGCAGGAGAGGCAATTCGATGGTTGTCTTCATGATTTCGCCTCTACGGCGGCCGTAAGGCCGTGAACAGATGGAAGTAAGCTTGAAACCAAGATGGGGGCAGCCTTCAAAAAAAACAAGCGCTAAGACACGTCTAAAACGCGCTAATAGCAAAGGGGCCCGAAGGCCCCTCCTTTATTCCGACAGCGGGACACTTATGCGTCCGGCGCAGCCTTGGCAGCCGGCTCACTGTTTTCGTAGATATACAGTGGCTTGGACTTGCCTTCTATGACGCTTTCGTCGATGACGACTTTACTCACCTCGGACTGCGAGGGGATTTCGTACATCGTATCGAGCAATACGCCTTCGAGAATCGAACGCAACCCACGGGCACCGGTTTTACGCTCCAGGGCACGCTTGGCGACGGATTTCAGCGCGTCGGAACGGAATTCGAGGTCTACGCCTTCCATTTCGAACAGCTTGGCATATTGCTTGGTCAGGGCGTTTTTCGGCTCGGTCAGAATCTGCATCAACGCAGCTTCATCCAGCTCGTCCAGTGTCGCCAGGACCGGCAGACGACCGACGAATTCCGGAATCAAGCCGAACTTGACCAGATCGTCAGGCTCGACTTCACGCAGGGATTCACCGACCTTCTTGCCTTCTTCCTTGCTGCGAACCTCGGCGTTGAAGCCGATGCCGCCACGGGTGGAACGGTTCTGGATGACCTTTTCCAGGCCGGAGAACGCACCACCGCAGATGAACAGGATGTTACGCGTGTCGACCTGCAGGAATTCCTGCTGCGGGTGCTTGCGACCGCCTTGGGGCGGAACGGAAGCGACCGTGCCTTCGATCAACTTGAGCAACGCCTGCTGCACGCCCTCGCCGGAAACATCCCGGGTGATGGACGGGTTGTCGGACTTGCGGGAAATCTTGTCGATTTCATCGATGTAGACAATGCCCATCTGGGCCTTTTCCACGTCGTAGTCGCACTTCTGCAGCAGTTTCTGAATGATGTTCTCGACGTCCTCACCCACATAACCCGCCTCGGTGAGGGTGGTTGCGTCGGCGATGGTGAACGGAACGTTCAGCAAACGGGCCAGGGTTTCGGCAAGCAGGGTCTTACCCGAGCCTGTCGGGCCGATCAGCAGGATGTTGCTCTTGCCGAGTTCGACTTCGTCATTCTTCTTGTCACGCTGGTTCAGACGCTTGTAGTGGTTGTACACCGCTACGGCCAGTACCTTTTTCGCGCGCTCCTGACCGATTACATACTGGTCAAGGATGCCGCTGATTTCTTTGGGCGAAGGCAACTTATGCGCGCTGCTTTCGGCCTGGGCTTCCTGCACCTCCTCGCGGATGATGTCATTGCACAGGTCGACGCACTCGTCGCAAATGAAGACCGAGGGGCCGGCAATCAATTTGCGTACTTCATGCTGGCTTTTGCCACAGAAGGAGCAATAGAGCAGTTTGCCGTTGTCCTCGCCGTTGCGGGTGTCAGTCATTCGATCGATCCAAATCCGATAGGCTTGCAACACAAGATGAAGGCAATTGCGGGCTTTTTCAAGCCCGCAGATGATCGGACCTGCCGATCAACCTTATTTTGAGCTGCTTATTTTAAGCGGGGCGCTGGCTGATCACTTCATCGATCAGACCATATTCACGTGCGGCTTCAGCGCTCATGAAATTGTCGCGATTGGTATCGCGCTCGATTTCTTCAAGCGTGCGCCCGCTGTGCTTGGCCATCAACGTGTTGAGGCGCTCGCGGATGAAGAGGATTTCCTTGGCATGGATTTCGATATCAGATGCCTGGCCTTGGAAACCGCCCAGCGGCTGGTGAATCATCACGCGGGAATTCGGCAGGCAGTAACGCTTGCCTTGGGCACCGGCGGTCAGCAAAAACGCACCCATGCTGCACGCCTGACCGATGCAGGTCGTCGAAACGTTAGGCTTGATGAACTGCATGGTGTCGTAGATCGACATTCCCGCCGTCACCGAACCGCCCGGGGAGTTGATATAGAGATGGATGTCCTTGTCCGGGTTTTCGGCTTCAAGGAACAGCAGTTGTGCACAGATCAGGTTGGCCATGTAGTCCTCTACCGGACCTACCAAAAAGATCACTCGCTCCTTGAGCAGACGCGAATAGATGTCATAGGCACGTTCGCCACGGGCGGACTGCTCGATAACCATAGGGACCAGGCCGCCTGCGGCCTGGATGTCAGAGCTCTGCTGATAAAAAGAATTGCGGGACATGTCTCGCAGTCACTCCCAAATAGTTATGTCTTGAATACGCATAAGCCAGCGCGAAGGCTGGCTTATGGTGTGTATTTCTTACCGCAGAACCATCAATCGGCTTGTGGAGCTTCCACCGGCTTGACCGCTTCTTCGTAAGAGACCGCTTTGTCGGTCACGCTAGCTTTCTGCAGAACAGTATCCACAACTTGCTCTTCCAGCACAACCGAACGGACTTCGTTCAGCTGCTGCTCGTTCTTGTAGTACCAGGACACTACCTGCTCAGGCTCTTGGTAAGCCGAGGCCATTTCCTGGATCAGCTCGCGAACGCGGGCTTCGTCAGGCTTGAGTTCGAACTGCTTGACGACTTCAGCGACGATCAGGCCCAGTACGACGCGGCGCTTGGCTTGCTCTTCGAAGAGTTCGGCCGGCAGTTGGTCCGGCTTGATGTTGCCACCAAACTGCTGAACGGCCTGCACGCGCAGACGGTTTACTTCGTTGTCCAGCAGAGCCTTCGGCACTTCGATCGGGTTGGAGGCCAGCAGACCGTCCATGACCTGGTTCTTGACCTTGGACTTGATGGCCTGACGCAGCTCGCGCTCCATGTTCTTGCGAACTTCGGCGCGGAAACCTTCCAGACCGGTTTCCTTGATACCGAACTGGGCGAAGAACTCTTCGTTCAGCTCAGGCAGCTTAGGCTCGGAAACGCTGTTGACGGTCACGGTGAACTCGGCGGCTTTGCCGGCCAGGTCCAGGTTCTGATAATCCTCTGGGAAGGTCACGTTCAGAACGCGCTCTTCGCCAGCCTTGGCGCCAACCAGGCCGTCTTCGAAGCCCGGGATCATGCGACCGGAGCCCAGCACCAGCTGGGTAGCCTTGGCGGAACCGCCAGCAAACACTTCACCGTCGACCTTGCCGACGAAATCGATGTTCAGCTGGTCTTCGTTCTGGGCGGCACGATCAGTGGCTTCGAAACGGGTGTTCTGCTTGCGCAGGATGTCGAGCATCTTGTCCAGGTCGGCATCCGAAACGTCAGCGCTCAGGCGCTCGACGGCAATGGACTCGAAACCGGCAACGGTGAACTCGGGGAACACTTCGAACGTGGCAACGAACTCGAGGTCCTTGCCTTTTTCCAGCACTTTAGGCTCGACGGAGGGAGCGCCAGCCGGGTTCAGCTTCTGCTCGACCACCGCTTCGTAGAACGAAGACTGGATCACGTCGCCCACGGCTTCCTGGCGCGCATCAGCTTCGTAACGCTGACGGATCACGCTCATTGGCACTTTGCCTGGGCGGAAACCTGGGATTTTGGCCTTTTGGGCAGTCTGCTGCAGACGCTTGTTGACCTGAGTCTCGATACGCTCAGCTGGCACGGTGATGCTCATGCGGCGCTCAAGAGCAGAAGTATTTTCAACAGAAACTTGCATGGATATTCCTCGTTGCACAGACGTTGGCCGGGCGTTTCCGACCCCAGAATCAAGGGCATGCATTCTAGTAGGTCAAACTCAAGAAGTCACCCTACTGAAAACACGCAGGAAACAGACGCCGAATTTATAAGCAGGGCCATGGTTCATGCCCCGCCCGGTTTGCTAATACAGTTGATCACCGCCAAGGCTCTGCGCAGCACCTTCCTATATAGAAGCACCGCAACCGCGCGCTTGGCATGCAGCCTTTTATAAAAAGACCGACGGGCATGCCGAGTATCATCGCGAAACACAATCGCGAACACTCCCGCCGCGCGCCCGCCCCAAGGACCGACGCCGACACGTAACCGGTGAAAACAAAAACGGCGCAGCCCCTTCTCAGGTTCTGCGCCGTTCTCTGCTAATTAAATAGCGACTTGTATGGTGCGGACGGAGAGACTCGAACTCTCACACCTTGCGGCGCTGGAACCTAAATCCAGTGTGTCTACCAATTCCACCACATCCGCGTATCAAGCTTTTAAAGCAAAGGCGCCAGATTGTTAGATCTGGCGCCTTTCTAGAATATGGGGTGGACGATGGGGATCGAACCCACGACAACGGGAGTCACAATCCCGTGCTCTACCAACTGAGCTACGCCCACCATATTGCCTTGTAGCGTTACTTGTGCCAAAGCTGCCTAATTGGCGCACCCGGCAGGACTCGAACCTGCGACCATCCGCTTAGAAGGCGGATGCTCTATCCAGCTGAGCTACGGGCGCCTTTTTAATCTGTATTCTTGGACGATTACAAACTAAGTGCTTTCAGTTTTGCCGAGTTTAAACTACCAACTCCGCTCAACCTTCTTAACCAGTGCTAGGCTGTGCCCGACAAGTGCGACGAATGTTATAGACGGCCCGATAGGTCGTCAACTCTTTTTTAAAAAAAATTCATTTAATTAAAGGGCTTAGGGGAATTTGCAGACCAAGCGCCTTTGCCCTCACGCCTCGGCATGCGAGAATGCGTTCTCTTTTTTTCCCCTCTCGATGGTTAACCACGCGCAATGACTGCACAACTTATCGACGGCAAATCGATCGCCGCCAGCCTGCGCCAGCAGATCGCCCAACGAGTCACCGAGCGCCGCCAGCAAGGCCTGCGCACGCCCGGCCTTGCGGTGATCCTGGTCGGCAGCGATCCTGCCTCTCAGGTTTATGTCTCGCACAAGCGTAAAGACTGTGAAGAGGTCGGCTTCCTTTCCCAGGCCTACGACCTGCCTTCCGAAACCACTCAGCAAGCGCTGGCCGATCTGATCGACCGCCTCAATGACGATCCGAACATCGATGGCGTGCTGCTCCAGCTACCGCTGCCCGAACACCTTGACGCCTCTAAACTGCTGGAGCGTATCCGCCCGGACAAGGACGTCGACGGTTTCCATCCTTATAACGTCGGTCGGCTCGCCCAACGCATCCCATTGCTGCGCCCTTGCACGCCCAAGGGCATCATGACCTTGCTGGAAAGCACTGGCGTGGATCTTTACGGGCTCGATGCCGTGGTCGTGGGCGCCTCCAACATCGTTGGCCGGCCGATGGCCATGGAATTGCTGCTCGCTGGCTGTACCGTCACCGTGACCCATCGCTTCACCAAGGACCTGGCGGGCCACGTCGGTCGGGCTGACCTGGTGGTGGTGGCCGCCGGCAAGCCGGGCCTGGTCAAAGGCGAATGGATCAAGGAAGGCGCCATCGTCATCGACGTCGGCATCAACCGCCAGGACGACGGCAAGCTGGTGGGCGATGTGGTCTATGAAACCGCCCTGCCCCGCGCCGGCTGGATCACGCCGGTACCCGGCGGCGTAGGACCGATGACCCGGGCCTGCCTGCTGGAGAACACCCTTTATGCGGCCGAGACGCTGCATAGCTGATTAGCCGTTTCAACTCAGCCACAAACCCTGTGGGAGCGAGCCTGCTCGCGATAGCGGTGGACCGGTCAACATCCGAGTTGACTGACACACCGCCATCGCGAGCAAGCTCGCTCCCACAGGTTTTTCTGGCGACCGGACTGGGTCGCCTGGCATCGATCACTTCGGCGGACTGACGATTTACAAATTTTTCAGATTCGATTCGCCAGAATCGCCTTCATTAAACTTTATTTATTGATGCGCCCCGACGGCACAGGCATATAGCGCTGACGTCGCCCATACTCCTAAAATGCGGCGCTTTTTAACAAGCCGCTGCTCGACAGCACCTTCAACTCCATCGAGTCTACTCGCGTGAAAATCCGTCTTTCGATCCTCAGCCTGTTTTTCCTTTTCACGGGCACCTTTATCACGCAGAACATCAGCGCGCAGGAAACCATTGCCCCGCCACGAGACACTTCAAAACTGCAGGTCGCCTCCGGCAGTGCAATCCTGCTGGACCTGCAGACGGACAAGGTGGTCTATTCGAGCAATCCGGACGTCGTGGTGCCGATCGCATCGGTGACCAAGTTGATGACCGGCCTGATCGTCCTGGACGCCAGGCAGAACCTGGACGAATACATTTCCATGACCATCGCCAACACGCCGGAAATGAAAGGTGTGTTTTCCCGGGTCAAGCTCAACAGCGAACTGTCACGCCGGGACACGCTGCTGATCGCCCTGATGTCGTCGGAGAACCGCGCCGCCGCCAGCCTCGCCCATCATTATCCGGGCGGCTACGCGGCGTTCATTGCGGCGATGAACGCCAAGGCCAAGGCGCTGGGCATGTCCAGCACCCACTATGTCGAGCCCACCGGCCTGTCCATTCACAACGTCTCGACCGCCAGGGACCTGACCAAGCTGTTGATCGCCGCTCGCAAGTATCCATTGCTGAGCGAATTGAGTACCACCAAGGAAAAGACCGTGACGTTCCGCAAGCCGGCCTACAGCCTGGGCTTTCGCAACACCGATCATCTGGTCCACAAGGCCAACTGGGACATTCAGTTGACCAAGACCGGCTTCACCAACCAGGCCGGTCATTGCCTGGTGCTGGTGACAAAAATGGGTAATCGTCCGATGGCGCTGGTGATTCTCGACGCGTTCGGCAAATACACTCATTTTGCCGATGCCAGCCGTATTCGCAGCTGGGTCGAGACAGGCAAAAGCGCCAGTGTCCCGGCCGTGGCCTTGCAATACAAGGCCGCTAAGAACCTCAAGAGCCGCCAGAGTGGCGTGGTAGAAGCGTCAAAATAATTCGGCCAGGCGCAAACAGATAGCCCCGACTCGTCGGGGCTATTTTTGTCAGGGCTTGAGGTTACCCAGTGGGTCATAGGCTCTCGAAGAAGGTGGCTCCTCATCCTCCTCGTCCCGGGGCGCCTTGGCCGGCCCTACCGGGTCCACTTGCGGATCGTCGAGATCCGGCGAGTCCGGATCGAACCCCAAGTCATCATCACCGGATGAATGCTCGGAAGAATGCGGCCCTGAAGGTGTTTTCGACTGTGCCATGGTTGCCTCCTTGAATCATGGCCCGGAGATTCCAGGCCTTGACGATAAGAACCCGAGGCATGCGAGGTCGTGCCCGAAAGCTGACGAACGGGGACGCGACTCAGCGTACGGAGCCCAACGCCTTGGTGGCCCGCGCGGCGGCCTGCTCCTGCCCTGCCCCGGCCAACTCGTCAGCGGCCTTCAACCAGCGCTGGGAGTCAACGTTGGCCGGAAGTTGCGTGGGTTGCTGTATCAACACCGCCCAACCGCCCGCGCCTTTGAACGCCGATTCGAATGCATCGAAACTCATCAACGACCGCCGGTTCATCCCCGACCGCAGCAGCACGGTACGTTTTTGTCGGTTGTAACCAGCCAGAATCGCGTAGCGTGGCCCGGACCAGAACGCCGAACCCTCGGTGTAGCGCAACAGCACGGGATAACCCGCCGCCACCTGTTCGAGCAACGCCGCGAGCTCCTGGTCGAGGGGATAGACGACCAGTCCGTATTCACGTGCCAGGGTTTGCAGACTCTGCTGCAAACGCGCCTCGCCACCGGGCAGGTGTAACGGTTTCTCCAGCAACCCGGGCGTGATGACCGTTCCTTGCAAGGTCAACAGGGCGGCCAATGATTGCGGCGCGCCCTGATACATCTCGCCGCGAAAGAACGGCACGCTGTTGAGTTCGACCCGCTCGGGCAGACGCTTTATCTGCGGCGATACGCCCCCCGCGCACCCAACCAGGACAGCGGCACAGGTCAGCGCCACTACCAGTGATCGAAAAGATGAAATTACCGGCACCATTAATGACTCTCTTGTTCAGGCAGACCCGGCATCCGGGCCGGGCTTGGGCCGACGATCATAAAGTGCGCGCCCGCCTGGGTATAGCCACAAGCAAGAGTTTCACAACCGCGATAGAACGAACCGATCCGTCGCCAATGCCGGCGATCGACTGCTCGTAACACTCGAGCGGCTAGACTGTCCATTGTAATGAGTGCATTGCCCGAGTCCGGGCTGAAGGAGGCACAGATGAGCCTGACGACGACTATTCTGATGCTGATATTTGGCTGGCTGAGCGTAGCGACGGCCATGTTGTGGGGCGTAATGCGGATCGCCCGGCGCCATCATCACGTACCTCCCCCTCAAGCGAAACGGCCCTCCAAACCCGCCAGGCGCCACGCCACCGCACACTGAGATTATCGCCGCGCATGAAAAAGCCGCCCGGGCCTTGGACCCGGGCGGCTTTTGTCTGCCTGGTATCAGGCTTTGTCGACGAGTGCTTTCTCCCTGGCGCGTCGGGACAGCATGTTCAACACCTCGATCGCCGCCGAGAAGGCCATGGCCGCGTAGATGTAGCCCTTGGGCACATGAGCACCGAAACCTTCGGCGATCAGGGTCATGCCAATCATGATCAGGAAGCCCAGGGCCAACATGACCACGGTGGGGTTGTCATTGATGAACTTCGCCAACGGCTCGGCGGCCAGCAGCATCACCAGCACCGAAACCACCACGGCGATGATCATGATCGGCAAGTGTTCGGTCATACCCACCGCGGTAATGATGCTGTCGATGGAAAACACCAGGTCGAGCATCAGGATCTGACCGATCGCAGCAGCAAACCCGAGGGTCACGCCAGAAGTGGCCGACTTGGGATCGTTCGGCGCCGGGTCCATGCTGTGATGGATCTCGGTGGTCGCCTTCCACAACAGGAACAGGCCACCGGCGATGAGGATCATGTCCTTCCAGGAAAAGGCCTGGCCAAGGATTTCGATCACCGGTTCCGTCAACTGCACAATGAACGCGATGGTGCTCAGCAGGCCCAGGCGCAGGATCAGCGCCATGCCGATACCGATCCGCCGCGCCTTGGCGCGATGCTGTTCGGGCAGCTTGTTGGTCAAGATCGAAATGAAGATCAGGTTGTCGATGCCAAGCACGATTTCCATGACGACCAGGGTGGCCAAGGCAATCCAGGCGGTGGGGCTGGCGGCAAGCTGTAACAGATAATCCATGGGTCAGTCCTGACTCGATATGACGGGGTTAGATGGTCTTGGTGGAGGATTCGGATTCTTCAGCGTCTTTCTCCGGCTCTTTTTTGGGGCTTATCAGCCCACCGGTAGCCTCGCTGATGGCCTGTTCGGCAGCCTTGTGAGTATCGTCGATTGCCTGCTTGGCCGTTTCGACTGCTTGTTCCTTAAGTTGCTGGGCCAACTGCTGGGCGCTTTTTTCCGCTTGTTCACAACCCACGAGCGCTATCGATGACAGCGACAGGAAGGCTGCAAGACCCAAGGATTTATACGTCATGGACAGTGCCTCTTCAAAAAATGGATGGAGCACAAAGATGGCTCACCGATGGCCCGGCATTCTAGAGAGGCTGATACTTCAGGAAAATTCGTATTTTCAGCGGCTATACTTCGGTTTTTACGAATCGGCGAAAACCATGCTCAATTATCGACAGCTGCATTATTTCTGGGTGGTGGCAAAAACCGGCAGCATCGTGCGCGCCTGTGAGCAATTGAACCTGACCCCGCAAACCATCAGCGGGCAGATCTCCCTGTTCGAACAGACCTACAACATCAAACTGTTCCAGCGCGTCGGGCGCCAGTTGGAGCTGACAGAAGCCGGTCGCCAGACGTTGCCTTACGCCGAACACATGTTCCAACTCGGCGGTGAATTGGAATTGATACTGCGCGCCCAGCCCAACGAGCAGCAGACACTTTTTCGGGTCGGGGTGGCGGATGTCGTGCCCAAGTCCATCGTCTATCGGCTGCTGGCCCCGACCATGGAACTGAGCGAGCCACTGCGTATCACCTGTCGCGAGGACAAGCTCGAACGGCTGCTGGCGGACCTGGCAATCCAACGCCTGGACCTGGTGATTTCCGACAGCCCGATGCCGACTCACCTGGATATCAAGGGCTACAGCCAGAAGCTTGGAGAATGCGGGATCAGCTTTTTTGCCACCGCCGCGCTGGCCGATCGTCATGGGCAGAATTTTCCCCATGGCCTGCATGACGCCCCGCTGCTGATCCCGGGACCGGAAACCGTCGTACGCAGCCGCCTGCAACGCTGGTTCGCCGAACAGCAGATCCAGCCGCGGATTGTCGGCGAGTTCGACGACAGCGCGTTGATGCAGGCATTCGGCCAGTCAGGCAGCGGGATTTTTATCGGTCCCAGCGTGATTGCCGAAGAGGTCAAGCGGCAATATGGGGTGCAGGTCATCGGCCAGACCGAGGCAGTGAGCGAGTCGTTCTACGCCATTTCCGTGGAACGCAAGGTCAGCCACCCTGGCATCGTCGCGATTGCCGAAGGGGCACGCCGCGAGCTGTTCAGCGCCTAGCAATCAGCGCAGGCATTGCGGGGCTTGAACGTCATCAGCAACAGCGCCAGCAGGATCGATACCAGGATGAATCCGGCCGCCGCAAAACCGACGCTGCCCAGGCCCAGGGTATCGATGACCCGACCGCCCACCAACGCCCCCAGGCCAATGCCCAGGTTGGCCCCGGCGATGTTCAGCGAAGCAGCAAACGCCGGCGCTTCAGGGGCCGCTTTCATCAGCCGCACATGGCTAACCAGGAACAGCGCCGCCTGGGTCACGCCCCAGATACCCATCGCGGCGGCCAACCCCAGCGTCGAATGAATGCTCGGCACCAGCGCCACCATGCCGCCGATCATGAACAGGCAGAACACCATTGAGGCGATCAGCGGATGCCGGTCTACCGCGCGACCACCCAGGGAGTTGCCGAGCAGGCCCACGGCCCCGAAGCCCATCAGGCACCAACCCACGAGCGTACCGTCGAACCCGGCCAGGCGTTCGAGGATATCCGCCAGATAGGTATAGGCGGTAAACATGCCGCTGAATACCAGGATCGACAGCAGCACATGCCCCTGCATCAGGGGGCTGCGCAGGATCTTGAATTGCGAGCGAAAGCTCACTTGATGCTGGTGCAGATTGGTTTTCGGCAGGTAGATAAACAGCAGCAGCGCCTTGGCGAACGCGATGCCCGCCAGGATTGCAAAAGCGCTGCGCCAGCCGAATGCATCGGAGATCAGGGTGCCGACCGGAATGCCGAATACCGTGGCGCAGACGATACCGAAGCCGATCCGCGCGATGGCTCGCCCGGCAAACTGCGGCCCGACGATGTCCACTGCGGTTTCACTGGCCAACGCCCAGAATACCGGCAGACCCAAAGCCGGGACCAACCGGGCAATGGCCATGACCCAGATGTTCGGCGCCAGCGCCGCCAAAGTGTTGGCCAGGCCGAACATCACCAGCACGCTGATGAACAGCCGACGCCGTTCGACACGGGCAAACCACGCGGTCAGGAACGGCCCGAACGCCGCGACAGTAAACGCGAACAAAGTCACCAGCAGTCCAGCCTGAGGGATGGTGACATGCAAGTCCCGGGCGATGGCTGGCAACAGGCCGACAATGATGAATTCCGTGGTCAGCACCGTGAAGCCGGCGGCGGACAACAGGAAGATGGGCAACAGCATGCAGAACTCCAACAAAACGACGACACCAGCGTTAGCCCAAGGGCCCGCTGGAAAACAAATGAGGTGAGAGCTGCAAAGCCTAACAGATTGGGGCCGTCAGAAAAACGCAGATAAACAGCCAGGTGACGGATCGTCACAGGTCCGTCAGATTTTTCGCCGGGCTGTGATAAAGTCCGCGGCCTGCAAATGCTCCACACTCTTTTCGGTCCCGATCATGTGGCCTGCCCGCTTGTTGCCCTGATTGACGGACCGTTGCACATAAAAAATCAGAGATACCGTCATGACTGCTGTGTCCTCTTCCCTTCTGCACCGCTTCAAACGCACCAGCCTGGTGACGCAAATTGTCATCGGCCTGATCGCCGGCATTGTCCTGGCTTGGCTCGCCCCTGACGTGGCGAAATCCACGGCGTTCATCGGCAAGGTCTTTGTGTCGGCGCTCAAGGCCGTGGCGCCGATCCTGGTGTTCGTGCTGGTCATGGCGTCGATCGCCAACCATAAGCACGGCCAGGAAACCCATATCCGCCCGATCCTCTTCCTTTATCTGCTGGGCACTTTCGCTGCGGCCGTGGTCGCGGTCATTGCCAGCACCCTCTTTCCCTCGAGCCTGGTGTTGAGCGCCCAGGACGTTGCCGTTACCGCGCCCGGCGGGATCAGTGAAGTGCTGCAGAGCCTGTTGCTCAGCGTGGTGGACAACCCCGTTCGAGCGCTGATGGACGGTAATTTCATCGGCATCCTGGCCTGGGCCATCGGCATGGGTATTGCCATTCGCCATGCCGGCGAAACCACGCGCACCGTACTCGAAGACTTGTCCAATGGCGTGACCGTGATTGTTCGGCTGGTCATCCGCTTCGCCCCGCTGGGTATTTTCGGCCTGGTAGCCTCGACCCTGGCCACCTCCGGCTTTGGTGCGCTGCTCGGTTACCTGCACCTGTTGACCGTGCTGATCGGCTGCATGCTGTTCGTGGCACTGGTGGTCAACCCGCTCATCGTGCTCTGGAAACTGCGTCGCAACCCCTTCCCGCTGGTGTTCACCTGCCTGCGTGAAAGCGGCATCACCGCGTTCTTCACGCGCAGCTCGGCGGCCAACATTCCCGTGAACCTGGAGCTGAGCAAGCGCCTCGGCCTGCACGAAGACACCTACTCGGTCTCGATCCCGCTGGGCGCCACCATCAACATGGCCGGGGCCGCCATTACGATCACCGTGTTGACGCTGGCGGCCGTACATACCCTGGGCATCGTGGTGGATGTGCCCACGGCCGTGCTGCTCAGTGTCGTCGCCGCCATCTGCGCCTGCGGCGCGTCCGGGGTCGCCGGCGGTTCGCTATTGTTGATTCCTCTGGCGTGCAGCCTGTTTGGCATCCCCAGCGAAATCGCCATGCAAGTGGTCGCGGTCGGGTTCATCATCGGCGTGCTGCAGGATTCAGCTGAAACCGCGCTGAATTCGTCCACGGATGTGCTGTTCACGGCGGCGGCTTGCCTGGGTGAAGAAGAGCGGGCGCGGCGTACTGCATAAACCGTGCGTCTTCATCGCGAGCAGGCTCGCTCCCACAAGGTCCCTGCGCAATCATTGATTCCTGTGGGAGCGAGCCTGCTCGCGAAGCGGCGCAACAAGCGCTGATGACCTGACAGGCAGCCACAAAAAAGCCCGGAACGGCTCACACCGTCCCGGGCTTTTTTATGCTCGCGGGTTTAGAACGCGCCCATGTAATCGCGCTTGCCTACTTCTACGCCGTTGTGACGCAGCAGTGCATAAGTGGTGGTGACATGGAAGAAGAACTGCGGCAGGCCGTAGGTCAGCAGGTAGGTTTGACCGCTGAAGCGTTTTTCCTTCGGGGTGCCCGGACGGGTGACAATTTCAATGCCTTCCTTGCCATCGATCTGCTCGGGGCTGATGCCGTCGATGAAGGCCAGCACCTTGGCGATCAGCGCTTGCAGCTCGGCGAAGGTGGTCTCGCTGTCGTCGTATTTCGGCACTTCGATCTCGGCCAGGCGCGCGGACACGCCCTTGGCGAAGTCGACGGCGATCTGCACCTGACGCACCAGCGGGAACATGTCCGGGAACAGGCGTGCTTGCAGGAAAGCGTTCGGATCGATGTTTTTTGCGGTGGCGTGGGCTTCGGCCTTGTTCAGCACATCGCTCAGGGCGTTGAGCATCTGTTTGAAAACCGGGACGGAGGCGGCGTACAAGGAAATGGTCATGGCGATCTCATGCGGGTGATAGAAGGAAACGAATCAAACGTGGACGATTATAGCCACGCCTTGTTGCGCTCCTTGTCTTTTATTACGCAAGGATTAGGCTAGGCGGCTTCCACCGCATAGGGAACGCGCAATGAGCATCGAAGAACAAAGCCAGGCCGAAGAACCACGGCTCAACAGCACGGAAATCCGCATCCTTGGCGCCCTGATCGAAAAACAGGCCACCAACCCCGAGACCTACCCTCTCACCCTCAACGCGCTAGTGCTGGCCTGCAACCAGAAGACCAGTCGCGAACCGGTGACGAATCTCAGTCCGGGCCAGGTCGGCCAGAGCTTGCGGGCCCTGGAAGGCCGCGGTTTTACCCGGCTGGTCATGGGCAGCCGCGCCGACCGCTGGGAGCATCGGGTCGACAAGGCGCTGGAGCTGGTGCCGGCCCAGGTGATCCTGATGGGATTGCTGTTCCTGCGCGGCCCACAGACCGTCAATGAACTGCTGACCCGCAGCGGCCGCATGCATGATTTCGAAGACACCGAGCAGGTCGTGCATCAGCTTGAGCGCCTGATCGCCCGAGGCCTGGCGCTGCTGGTGCCACGCCAGGCCGGCCAGCGTGAAGACCGCTACGTGCACGCCATGGGCGACCCCGCGGACATCGAGGCCATCCTCGCCGCCCGCCAGCACCCGGTAGAACGCGGTGGCGCCGGCAGCGGCGTGTCACTGGAACGCCTTGAAGAGCTCGAAGCGCGGATCGCCGCGCTGGAGGAGCGTCTGGCGCGCCTGGAGTAATCAGGACCGGGCGAAAGCCACGGCCTTGTCGAATTGCTCCAGGTTGGGCCGCACGCCCGTGTACAGCACAAACTGCTCCAAGGCCTGGATCGCGATCACCTCCAGCCCGGTGATGACTCGCTTGCCTTCTGCCCGGGCCCGGACGATCAAGGGCGTTTCCGACGGAATCGCCACCACATCGAATACCGTCTCGGCTGCCTCGAGGGCATCGGGCTCGAACGCCAGGTGGTCCGCTTCAGGACCGCCGGCCATGCCGATCGGCGTCACGTTGATCAGCATTTGTGGCCGGCGATCGCCCAGCTCGGCTTGCCATTCGTATCCCAGCGAGTCGGCCAGGGCTCGGCCGGTGGTTTCGTTGCGGGCGACGATCAGGCCATTTTTATAGCCGCCATCGCGCAAGGCACTGGCGACCGCCTTGGCCATGCCGCCGCTGCCGCGCAGGGCGAAAGTCGAATCCTTGGGTACCGCATGGGTCTGCAGCAACTGGGCGATGGCAATGTAGTCGGTGTTGTAGGCCTTCAAATGGCCGTCAGTGTTGAGGATGGTATTGATCGACTGGATCGCGGCCGCGGAAGGATCCAACTCATCGACCAAGGCGATGCAGGCCTCCTTGAACGGCATCGACACGCCGCATCCGCGGATGCCCAGGGCGCGAATGCCACGCACCGCACCCGGCAGGTCGCGACTGCTGAACGCCTTGTAGTAGAAGTTCAGGCCCAGTTGTTCGTAGAGGTGATTATGAAAGCGCAGGCCGAAATTGCCCGGGCGCCCCGATAGTGACATGCACAGCTGGGTGTCTTTGTTGGGGTTCATCTGCATGCTCGTCTCCTTGAAACACTTTCGGAAAAACGCGATCGCCGTACCGACCGGTCCTGTTCGATGCTCAGACCTCGGGCGCAGCGCAGCGACTCGCCATCCGCTGCAAAAAAATCAGCCACAGACCTTACACAATATTTACCCAACGGCGGTGCAAATCCTGGGAAAATCGCTGTCAGAGCAAGTATCCCCGCGCCCCTTATCGGGTCTGTCGCAGGCCACAGGCGCCGGGGCCGGAACGAGGAAACGCCATGAAACGCAAACTTCCCATTATCGCCCTGCTCGTGGGGGCACTCACGGTCACCGGCCAGGCATCCGCCCATGGTCGCGGTGGTTGGGAGGGTCCCGCGGTGTTTGGTGCGATCGTCGGCTCGGCCATTGTCGGCTCTGCACTCATCAGCCGCGACCGACCGGTTTATGTCCAGCAACCGGTGTATGTCCAGCCACAACCGGTCTACGTGCAACAACCTGTCTATGTGCAACAACCGCCACCGGTCTATTACGCGCCGCAACCGGTATACATCGAGCGCCCGGTCTACTATCGCCCGGCGCCGGTGTATTACGGGCCACCACGGGGCTATTACTATGGCCCGCCGCGCGGCCATTACGGTCGCTGGTAGTCCGTTCAGGGGTCATAAAAAAGCAGCCGGTGATCGATGATCACCGGCTGCTTTTTTTACTCTTTCGATCGCCAGATCAGACGTGCTCGCTGCTCTTCAGCCGCACCGGGCCGTGCTCTTCCGGCGAGTGGGCAAGTTCCGCCACTACTGGAATCTCGTTGCCGTCGCAGTCATGCAATTTTCCGTCGCTGAAATAGTCGCCTTCACGCAGTGCAGCCAGGTCCTGGTAGCGCAGCACCCGCTCGGTACCGGCGGCAAAAACTGACTGCTGGTCGGAGTTGCCGGCAGTGAAATGGTTGAACGCCAGGTTCAGGATAATCGCCATGATTGCCGAAGAACTGATCCCCGAATGGAAGATCGTCGCGAACCAGCTGGGAAAATGGTCGTAGAAGTTCGGTGCGGCGATCGGGATCATGCCGAAGCCAATGGAAGTGGCGACGATGATCAGGTTGACGTTGTTGCGATAGTCGACCTTCGACAGGGTTCGGATACCACTGGCGGCAACCGTACCGAACAGCACGATACCAGCACCACCGAGCACCGAGGTCGGCACGGCGGCGATCACCCGCCCCATGAATGGCAGCAGTCCGAGCACCACCAGAAATATCCCGCCAGTCGCCACGACAAAACGGCTCTTGATGCCGGTCACCGCCACCAGCCCGACGTTCTGGGCAAAGGCACTCTGGGTGAAGGAGCCGAAGATCGGGGCGATCATGCTCGACAGCATATCGGCTCGCAGACCATTGCCCAGACGGCGGGAATCGACCTTGGTGTCGATGATTTCCCCCACCGCCAGGATGTCAGCGGAGGTCTCCACCAGCGTCACCATGATCACGATACACATCGACAGGATCGCCGCGATGTGGAAAGTCGGCATGCCGAAGTGGAACGGCGTCGGAAACCCGAACATCGGGCCTTCGCTGACGGACGAAAAGTCCGCCATACCGAGGAATACCGCGATGACGGTGCCGATGACCATCGCCAGCAGGATCGACAGGCGGGAAATCGTCGCACTGCCCATTTTGCTCAGTACCAACACCAGTACCAGGGTCAGCGCAGCCAGGCCGATGTTCGCCATGCTGCCGAAATCCGCGGCGTGGCTGTTGCCGCCCATGGCCCAGCGCGCCGCCACCGGCATCAGCGTCAGGCCTATGGTGGTGATGACGATGCCGGTGACCAGCGGCGGGAAGAACCGGGTGATGCGCGAGAATACTGGAGTGATCAACAAGCCGATCAGGGACGCCGCGATTACCGCACCAAGGATGGCCTGGAAGCCCCCTTCCCCGCCGGTTCCAACGATCGCCACCATGGTCGCGACGCCGGAGAACGAAACGCCCTGCACCAGCGGCAACTGGCAGCCAAAGAACGGCAGGCCAAGCGTTTGCAGCAATGTCGCCAGCCCTCCCGCGAACAATGACGCCGCGATCAGCAGACCGATGTCCGCCGGCGACAAGCCGGCCGCCTGGCCGATGATCAAGGGCACCGCGACGATGCCGCCGTACATGGTCAACACATGTTGCAGGCCGTAAGCCATATTCGCGCCGACGCCAAGGTTTTCGTCCTCGGGCCGTGGGAGTGAAACATGGGGCGTTTTCATGGTTCGGGGGTTCCCTGTTTTTTGTTATGCGCAC
This sequence comes from Pseudomonas sp. R1-15, assembly GCF_051132085.1. Lineage (NCBI taxonomy): Bacteria > Pseudomonadati > Pseudomonadota > Gammaproteobacteria > Pseudomonadales > Pseudomonadaceae > Pseudomonas > Pseudomonas sp. R1-15. Next base: position 3,883,469 of record NZ_CP071660.1, read on the forward strand.
ACTGTATTCAAAACTTAGGACAAATGTCTATAGAGTTGTATACAACTTGTTGCGCATTGATCACGGACAAGGTTGCAAATCCCGAACCAGATTGCATTCAACTTCGCGTTATCAGTCCTTCCAGCGCCGGCCGCAGCAGTTCCCGTGGCGGCACCCGCAGCCCGAACTCCGTCTCCAGCAGCTCAATCAACTCGTCGGCGTCCATGATTGTGCGTCGCTCACTTTCCTGCCCGATCCGGTGCACGGCATAGCTGTTGCCGTTGAGGGTCTTGCGCAACCCGTCACCCGTGCGGGCGACCATCAACCGGTCCTTGAACTGGGAATCCGGATGGCTGCAGACGTACCAGTTGCCGACGATGTAATCGATCTCTTCCTGGCGCTGCAGGTCGAACAGGTACATCGGCCGCCATTCGCCCCCTACGTTGGCGCTCAGCATGTAGCCGTCTTCAGTGGTCTCGATGCGGTATGGCTCGTGAGGAGTCGCCTGGACCTCGCGACTGTCCAGCAACAGTGGCGCGGTCGGCACCATGCCACCGAAGCCGACGTCGGTTACATAGCGCACGCCGTCAAGCGTCACCAGGCTCAAGCGATGGGTGCGTGCGGTCCAGGCGCCTTCAGGTGCGTTCATCACTACTCGCCCGGTAATGCCGCGGGCCTCGAAGCCCAGGTCCTGCAAAAGGGCCAGGAATAACTGATTGAGCTCGTAGCAATAACCGCCGCGCCCTTGCTCGAAGATTTTTCGTTCCACCGACTCAAGGTCGATCGGCACCGGCTGCCCCAGCAGCGTCGCGAGGGTTTCGAAGGGGAACTCGGCCGTATGACGCCACTGCAACTGGCGCAACGAATCGAGCGTCGGGGGTGGCGCCGTGTCGAAATCCAGGCGCCGCAGATAACGAGCGCAATCACTCAGTCGAGGTTGGTTCATGGGGTGTCCTTTCCTGTTCAGGTGCAGGGCTTGTGCAGGCACCCCGCCGTTGGCACAGGTATAAGGCATTTCCCCTGGGTGGACAATGATTTGGCGATTTCAACGGCGCTTGCGCGAAGACAGACGAATCCACGTCGGGGCATGGTCGCTGGGGTGTGGCTGGTTTCTGACCCAGGCATCCACCCCCGCCTCGCTCAGGTAGGCACTGGCGGCAGGGTTGAGCAACAGGTGGTCGATACGTAGCCCGGAGTTTTTTTGCCAGTGCTGGCGGAAATAGTCCCAGAACGTATAGATCCGTTCTTGCGGGTAGAGATGTCGCAGCGCATCCGTCCAGCCCTGATCCAGCAGGCGCTGGTACCGCTCGCGGCTTTCCGGCTGCAACAGGGCATCCTTGAGCCAGGAGCGTGGGTTGTAGATGTCGAAGTCAGTGGGCACGACGTTGTAGTCGCCCGCCAGCACGACCGGGTGATCGCTGGCTTGTAGCCCCTGGGCATAATCGATCAGCCGCTCGAACCAGGCCAGCTTGTAGTCGAACTTCGGACCAGGCTGCGGATTGCCGTTGGGCAGATAAAGGCAACCTACCAGGACGCCATGCACGGCCGCCTCGATATACCGACTGTGGCTGTCTTCCTCTCCGCCCGGCAGGCCGCGCCGACTCTCCAGCGGTTGCGCATCGCGGGCCAGGATCGCGACGCCATTCCAGGAAGCCTGGCCGTGCCAGATCGCCCCGTACCCGGCCGACTCAAGCTCCGCCGCCGGAAAATCCTTGTCCGCCGCCTTCAACTCCTGCAAGCAGGCGATGTCGGGTTTCTCCCGCTCCAGCCACTCCAGCAGGTTGGGCAGCCGAGCCCGGATACCGTTGATATTGAAGGTAGCGATTCGCAGCTTTTTCATGGGCAGGCAACTCGAAAAACCAAAGTACTAGCTGTGACCGATGACAAGCCGCGGAGGTTGCAACAACCGCTCAGGAGCCGGTTTTCGACAGGGGCGGAGCGCTTTCCAGCAGATGCGCGAACGCCTGCTTGTCGATGGGGCGGCTGAGAAAATACCCTTGCACTTCGTGGCATTCATCCGAGCCCAGCGTGCCCAGTTGGGCCAGGGTTTCGACACCTTCGGCGGTGACCGTCAGGCCCATGGCCTTGCCCAGGTTGATGATCGCCTGGACCACGGCGCGGTCGTTGCTGCTGTTGCTCATGGAGGCGATGAAGCGCTTGTCGATCTTGATGCCATCAAACGGATAGGTGCGCAAATAACCGAGCGACGAATAGCCGGTACCAAAATCGTCCATGTTCAGGCGCACCCCCAGTTCCTTGAGCGCATTCATGACCTGGAGCGCACCGTCCACATCGTTCAGCATGACGTTCTCGGTGATTTCCAGCTCCAGGCGACTCGCCGGGAAGTGGGTTTCGATCAATACCTGGCGCACGTCCTCGACCACATCGCTGCGTTCGAATTGCGCAGGCGAGAGGTTGACCGAGACCATCAGCTCGCCCGGCCAGGTCAACGCGGTTTCGCAGGCCTCGCGTAACACCCAACGCCCAAGCGGGACAATCAGGTCGGTTTGCTCGGCAAGCGGGATAAACGCGTCGGGGCCCAGCAAGCCTTGGGTCGGATGTTGCCAACGGACCAGCGCCTCGACAGCGACGATGGTCTTGCCATCCACGGTATAGCGAGGCTGAAAATGCAGGACAAACTCATTTTTCTTCAATGCCTGGCGAAGGTCGCTTTCCAGCTGGCGACGATGCTGGATCTGGTCGTTCATGTGCGAGGCGAAGTAGCACCAGGTCTTCTTGCCCTCGGATTTGGCCTGGTACAGGGCGATGTCGGCGCAACGGATCAACTCGCCCGGCACATAACCTTGGCGCCGGCTTACGGCAATGCCGATGCTGGCGCCTATGTGCAATGAATGGGTCTCGTAATGGATCGGTTGCTGCAGGCTGTCGATCAGCCGTGCGCAAAACCGGTCGATTTCGGTGGAGTGCTCCACTGCGCTGAGTACCACCACGAACTCATCCCCACCCAGGCGCGCCACCAGATCGTGCTCTCGGGTGCAGTCGCGCAGGCGCTGTGCCACTTCCAGCAGCACCGCATCGCCGGCCGGGTGGCCCAGTGAATCGTTGATCGGCTTGAAGTTATCCAGATCCACCATCAGCAAGGCCAGCGGTACGGAATGCTCCTTGGCAAGCAATGCATCGTCCAGGTGCCGGGCCAACTTGTTTCGATTCGGCAGGCCGGTCAGCGCATCGTGCATCGACAGATGCTGGACCTGGGCGTGGGCGGCCACTTCATCGGTGATGTCGCTGGCGGTACCGCGATAGCCCGTTACCACGGCCTTGTCGTAGATCGGCCGCGCCGATACCCGACAAAATCGCAACTGTCCGGAATGGTCGCGGTAGGAACACCGCAGGTTGCTGGCATTCTGTTCTTCGACCAGTTTGCCCAGCCACAAGGCAATCGGCGTGGTGTCGCAATACAGCAACTGTTCGATGTCCTGTCCCAGCCATTGCTGATCGGAAAAACCGGTAACGGTGTTGAAACGCCCCGACAGATAGGTGATGCGCCGCTGGCTGTCGATTTCCCATATCCAGTCCGACGCCGCCTCCGCCACGGCACGGAAGCGCTCTTCGCTCGCCTGGAGCGCCTGCTTTGAGGTTTCCAGGCTGTCGTAGCTGGCGTCCACCTGTCGAGCGGTGCGCATGGCATAGCGGAAAAAATAAGCGGTGAGCAACGCCAGGATCAGCAACGCCCCGCCCAATGGCGGAACCAGAGACCACAACAATTGGTGGCCTGGCCGCTCCAGCCGGGATACCAGGCTGTAACCGGTGCTATCCAGCGGTACGGCTGGCTGACCGGTCGCCAGCGCCGTATCTTTCACCAGGTTCAACTCGTTCAGGCCGTAGCTCTTGCCTACCTTGCGAAGCTTGACCGGCGTTAGCTGGTCGACAAAAAGCAGCACCGACGTCCCCTTGGCCTCGACCTGAGGACGTTCGTCGTTGGGCAGGATCACCGAAGCCGTGACGATGGCCGGCCAGCCTTCGAACAAGGTGGAGCGGATCATGGGCCGGGTCAGGTCCGGTTGCGCCTGGAGCTGATCGACAAGGTCCCTCAGCGGTGTATCGATATAGGCCGTCGCCTCTGCCTGGACATTTTGTCCCCGCACCACCGCATATTTGGTGCGTTCACGGTCGATGACGAACACCCCTTCGTATTCATCGTTGGTGAACAGGGTCTTGCCGATGTTCTGCTCGGCATAGGCCCATTGCACATCGACCTCGCCGTTAAGACGCTCATAGCCGGTGGTCCAGTAGGCGTAACTGGCCATGTAGTTTTTCGACGCGGTGATGCGATTCTCGAGCGCGCGCTCGATGTAGAAGTGGGTCTTGCCCACATCGTCCGCGTCCAGCTTTTGCGCAATGTTGAACAGCGCGGCGACAGCCATCAGGACACCCATTACGAACAGCACGCCGACCGCCACCACCAGGCGACGGGTAATCGGCGTATGACGCGTGACGTCAGGGGGGATATCGGCAGAGGTGTCCATTGACCTGCTCCTGTCCTTCGGCGTTGGCTTCGCCGTGCAAACTTCACTGCATGAACTGCGTTTGACCCTTGGGTTTTCTTAACCTTAGCAGCCGCTGCCACGTCAGTTGGCGAGCCTACAGAGTTTGACGAAAAGGGCTACGCGCCGCCTGTGGGTTGAACAATGGACCTCGATCCGCCGCCGATGATTCCGACGAATCTCAGCGATCGGAACGCTCCAGCGCATCGAACGAGTCTTCCCTGGACAACGCCGCGACACAGTTGCGACCGCTGTGTTTGGCCTGATACAGCGCCGCATCGGCTCGCTGGATGAAGACTTCCGTATTGTCCAGGCTGCTGGGCACGAAGGCATGGCAACCCAGGCTCACCGTCAGGTAGCCGGAGGGGGCAGCCGAATGGGTAATCTGCTTGTCGATGACGCGGCGGCGGATCTGTTCGGCCAATGCCATGGCGCCGTGCAGGTTGGTATCGGGCAGCAGGACAGCAAACTCTTCGCCGCCATAACGCACCGCCAGGTCGGCCTTGCGGTGACAGCAGTCCTTGAGCACCTTCGCGACCTCCGCCAGGCAATGATCACCCGCGACATGCCCGTAGGTATCGTTGTAGCGCTTGAAAAAATCGATGTCGAGCATGATCAGGCTCAGGGGGCTGCGCTGGCGGGCGCCTCGGCCGAACTCGATGCCCAGGGCCCGCTCGAACAGCCGGCGGTTCGCCAGCCCGGTCAGGCTGTCATGAGTGGCGATCAGTTCCAGCGCTTGCTGGGCCTTGCGCAGGTCCGCTTCTATCCGCTCGCTGTTACGCACCTGATGCACGAAAACCCAGCCAAACAGACAGATACCCAGCACCACCAAGGCCACGATCAGGCTCGATTGCACCGCCCGGTCATACCAGCCCGCCAGGATCGCTGACTCGGACATCGCGGCAACGACCACCAGTGGGTAGGCTTGCAGATGCCGATGGCCATAGAGCCTGACGATATTATCGGTGTCGGAGCGGATCATCTCATCGCCGGAAGCCCCCACCACAGGATCGTGCTGGAAAATATGATGCCGCGCCATGGACGCACCAATCAGCGCCTCGTCGAAGGGCCGGCGCGCCAGCAAAGTCCCATCGGACAACGCCAGGGCCATCTCGCCTTGGTCATCGAGATTAAAACTCTTCAGGAACTGGTCGAAATACGACATCTTGATCCCGGCCATCAGCACGCCCTGGAAATTGCCTTTGCGGTCATTCAGCCGACGGGAAACGGGGATGATCCATTCGCCGTTCTGCCGGCTGCGGATCGCCGGGCCGATATGGGCGACGAGCGAGGCATTCTCCTGGTGAAACTGGAAATACTCGCGATCCGCGATACCGGATCCCCGGTGCAGCTTTTCAAACGAGGTGATGATCCACTGGCCGCTCTTGTCGAACAGAAACAGGCCATGCAGTTGTTCCAGAGATTGCACGCGCCGGGCGAATGTCTGCTGCAGGCGCGCACGCACGGCCGGGCCGTAGCCATCGATCTGGATCCCGTCTGCCAGGCTGCCGAGCACGAGATCGGCCTGCAGGAAAGTATCCTGGGCCTGCTGGGCCATGGCACGGGTAAGGTTGGCCGAAGCAATCCGCGCCGACTCCAGGTCGTGACGACGAGATTGCTCCAGTTGCAGATAGAGCAAACCGCAGAGGCACAGGCAAACCGCCGCAATAAACGCCACCGCAGCCTTGAGCAATGGCAGGCGCTTGAGGGTGCCGCCGGGCGCATGGAGCGGATCGTTGATGGGGATAGGCAAGCGAATTCCTGAAGAGGGCAAAGCATGAGCAAAACGCTCAAAGCCCCCAATATTCGTGAGCTTAGCGTACCGCTTGGAGGCCGGCAATTTGCCAGTGGGGCGAAGTCGATGGATGGCGCAGTGGATCCAAAATCCCCCTCATCATTTGGCAATTCTGCCGCCCCTTGGCGCGTTTTTTTTACACGCGAGCCTTACCGGGGGCTATCTAAAACGTGTCTCGCCCCATAACGTAGGTGGTCTTTATATCAAGGCCCCGCGGACCATGAGCACTCCGAACCAGCGCACTGTAGAACAGGTACAGGCCAGACCGTCGACCGTCAGCCTGCGAGAGGCCTTCTGGTTCTGGCTGAAACTGGGTTTCATCAGCTTCGGCGGACCGGCGGGCCAGATCTCGATCATGCACCAGGAATTGGTGGAGCGTCGGCGCTGGATCTCCGAGCGTCGCTTCCTCCACGCCTTGAACTACTGCATGCTGCTGCCCGGCCCCGAGGCCCAGCAACTGGCGACGTACCTGGGCTGGCTGATGCATCGAACCTGGGGCGGAATAATCGCCGGGGCGTTGTTCGTCCTGCCTTCGCTGTTCATTCTCATCACATTATCCTGGCTATACGTCGCCTTTGGCGAAGTGCCGGTGGTAGCCGGCATTTTTTATGGCATCAAGCCCGCCGTGACGGCGATCGTCGTGCATGCCGCGCACCGGATAGGCTCGCGCGCGCTCAAGAACAACTGGCTGTGGGCAATCGCCGCCGCGTCGTTTACGGCGATCTTCGCCTTCAACGTACCCTTCCCGCTAATCGTACTGGGGGCGGCGGTCGTCGGTTACTTCGGTGGTCGCTGGGCACCGGCAAAGTTCAGCCTGGGCGGTCACGATGCCAGGCACAAGTCGTTCGGCCCTGCCCTGATCGATGACGATACACCGACCCCGGAACACGCTCGTTTCAGTGCCACCCGCCTGGCCCGACTGTTGATCGTCGGGGCGCTGCTGTGGATTCTGCCGATAGGCCTGTTGACCGCGATGTTTGGTTGGGAAGGAACCTTGACGCAGATGGCCTGGTTCTTTACCAAGGCGGCACTGCTGACTTTCGGCGGCGCCTATGCGGTTCTGCCCTACGTGTATCAAGGCGCCGTCGGACATTTCGGCTGGCTGACACCGACCCAGATGATTGACGGCCTGGCCCTGGGCGAAACCACTCCGGGACCGCTGATCATGGTAGTCGCGTTCGTCGGTTTCGTCGGGGGTTACGTGACTCAGGTGTTCGGCCCCGAACAGGCGTTTCTGGCGGGCGCGGTTGCGGCCACGCTGGTGACCTGGTTCACCTTCCTGCCCTCGTTCCTGTTCATCCTGGCCGGCGGTCCGCTGGTGGAATCGACCCATGACGAGTTGAAATTCACCGCGCCGCTCACAGCGATCACCGCGGCGGTGGTGGGTGTGATTCTCAACCTGGCCTGCTTCTTTGGTTACCACGTGCTCTGGCCCAAGGGCTTCAACGCAGCACTGGACTGGCCATCGGCAATTCTTGCAGTCGCGGCGTTCATTGCACTGTTCCGCTATAAACGCGGCGTCATCCAGGTGCTGCTGGCCTGCGGCCTGGCCGGGCTGGCGGTGCACCTGCTGCGCTAAGAGAGGCGCTTGAGTCGGATCAGCGGCCCATGCCCGGGGCCGCTGACGGCAAGAAAATTGAACGGGCCTCTGCCACCTGCGAACTAACCAAGTTCATGGCCCGGCCGGTGCGGCCAGGGCACAACCTGAACAGAAATGGCACAGGTGATCCATCCATGGACTCAAGCTCCCTCGATATTTTTACCGACACCCAGGTACTGGGCATTTCCATCGCCAATTGGCTGCTGGCACTGAGCGTGATGACGGTGAGTTTCATCATCGCCAGGGCTGGCGTCGGTTTTCTGTTGAAAAACGTGCGTGCCCGGGCACAAAAACCCGACGCTTATGTCAGCCACATCGCCGTCGAAGTACTGTCCAGTACCAGCAATACTTTGTTATTGCTGGCCTCGATCCTGATCGGCGTTGGCGTACTGGACTTGCCGGAACGCTGGCTGAGTCGAGTCAGCAGCCTCTGGTTCGTGGTGGCGGCCCTGCAAGTGGGATTATGGGCAAACCGAGCGATCGCCCTGGCGCTGATGCATTATTTCGCCCGCCACAGCCACTCCGACATCCATCAGAAAAGCGCCTTGGCCACCCTGAGCCTGTGGGGTGCGAAAGTATTTCTCTGGGCGGTGGTGCTCCTGGCGATGCTTTCCAACCTGGGCGTGAACATCACGGCGTTCGTTGCCAGCCTCGGCGTGGGCGGCATCGCCGTGGCGCTCGCGGTGCAGAATATCCTCGGGGACCTGTTCGCTTCGCTGTCGATTGCCGTGGACAAACCTTTCGAAGTCGGCGACTTCATCGTCGTCGGCTCCCTGGCCGGGACCGTGGAACATGTCGGCCTGAAGACCACGCGAATCCGCAGCCTGGGTGGCGAGCAGATCGTCATGGCGAACGCCGGCATGATCAGCACTACCATCCAGAACTACAAACGCCTGCAGGAGCGCCGTATCGTCTTCGAATTCGCCCTGCCCCAGGAATGCTCGACAGAGCAACTGCGGCAAGTGCCCGTCATCGTCGAAAAGATCATCAAGGCCCAGGAAAAAACCCGCTTCGACCGCGCGCATTTTCGTGGTTTCGGCGAAAGCGCACTGGAGTTCGAAACGGTCTATATCGTGCTGGACCCCAGCTACAACGTCTACATGGACATCCAGCAGGCGATCAACCTGGGCATGATGGAAGAATTCGCCAGGATCGGCGTGCGCTTCGCCATGCCGTCACGCGCGGTGCATGTGGCTTCGTTGCCGGATGCGGTTGAGCGGATGGCCAGCAGAGGCAACGAGAGGACCCCCACGCAAAGCACCCCCTCGTTTCGGGCGCAACACTGAGTCCACGCAGACGTTGGAGATTGCCGTTACAACTCACCAGATGAATAGGGGAGCTGCGTCCTATAGCATTGTCCGCCGGTAAGCCAATGGCGTACAAAACGGGGCGGAGCTCGGGTGATTTACTATCACTTCAACTCGGCCTCACAGATTGCCTTACTGATGATCTATCCGAAAAACGAACAGCAAGACTTGACGGGTGATCAACGCAAGGCGTTGAAAATGATCGTCGAGCAATGGAGATAACCATGAGCAGATTTTTCGATGAGCTGATGGAAAGCGTGCAACAGATGGATGAGATTGTCCGAGGAGAGCGCCAGCCGTCCCGGGAATTCATCGTCGATGCGCTGCAGGTGAAGGAGATACGAAAAGCCACCGGCCTGACCCAAGCCAAGTTTGCAGCATTGATCGACGTTCAGTTGGGCACGCTACGCAATTGGGAGCAAGGGCGGCGCGAGCCAACCGGTCCCGCGAAAGCTCTGTTGCGCGCTATTCATAACGACCCTGAACACGTCATCAATGCCCTCGCCATATAGGTCACCAGATTCGAAAGGCTACTCGCATATGGCTGCGAAACACCCGAAATCAGCTCGCTGCGCAAAACGAAACCGCGCCATGACCCAGCGCAACTGAGCCCCCCACTCCTTCAGCTACGCTCAACCTATCACCACGACAGGGAATCGACATGAGCAAGGCAGACGAACTCGCGGCGAAGCTGAGGCAGGCCCAACGAACCCCAGCCGGCATCGACAACTGCGCCGACCTGGCCATCGAACACTGGCCCGGCCAGGTCTACGACTTGTACCGTCAGATCGAAACCTGGCTGGCGCCGGTGTGTGAGGCGGGCCTGGTTATCCGGCGCAATCCGACCCACGTCTTCGAGCGCCACTCCAGCGGTTCGACGTACAACTACGCCATTGACCAATTGGTGATCGAGGGCAACCACCGGCGCATCTCGCTCGATCCGATCGCCCGCTTCTCCACTAGCGCAGAGGGATGCATCGAAATCCATATGCAAGGCGTGAAGCACTGCATCCTGCGCACCGTGGGCGAGCATGGCGAATCGCTTTGGCAGCTACGGCCGGCCGGGCAACACACCGAACCCCTGGCGCTGGATGAAGGGGCTCTTCTCTTGATCATCGAGGAAGGGTTGGGGCTTTAAAGCAAATGGGCGACCTATTGAGTCGCCCATTTCTGTAGACGGGAAGTTCAGCCGGCAGCCGATTCAAACGCTGCATCGGGCCCGCTTTGCACGGGATTGCCAGGCGTAGCCGTTTGCCGGCCGACCAGGACCGCCAAGGCGTTATCGATCTCGTCAGCCGCGCCTTGAGCGTGCTGGGCTTCCGCCCAGCCCCAGTAGCGCTCGGACACCAGCCCGCCCACAGCCTGCGCGCAAAGTTCATCACAACTGACGCCCATCTTGCCCGCGGCCGCAATGACAGCCAGGAGCGCCTGCTCCAATTGGGAAATTCTTTCAGTAGACACAACTAACCAACTCGGTAGGTAACGAGCCTGAAGCTTACCAAGATATCAATATGCCACCAAACTGTAGGCGCCCAACGGTCTCGTCCAGCTTCGGTTGCCCGATAACATCAGGGATTTTTTTCCCCTGCTTATGGATCAACGAAGCCTGCATTGGTTTCGATCAGTTTGACTCTCGCACCGCGCCATATGTCGCGTCGCTCGACGCTTGCGAAGACTTGCGAGCCGCGGCACGGGCCGCCAGCATGGTCAGCACCGCCGCAACGACCAATACGGCCGCGCTGGTTTCAAACGTCGCCCGATAACCGCTCAGGTCGAACAGGACGCCACCCACCGTGGCACCAGACGCAATGGCGAGCTGGACGATCGCCACCATCAATCCGCCGCCGGCCTCGGCATTTTCCGGCAACGTCCTGGCCAACCAGGTCCACCAGCCAACAGGCGCCGCCGTTGCCACCAGCCCCCAGACACCCAGCAGCACCGCGGTCATTACCGCTGACCCGCCGAACGCAACCAGCGCAAGAGCGATTGCAGCCATCAACAACGGGATGCCGATGAGGGTCCGATACAGGCCGTTCCTCAAGAACGAACCGATCAGGAAGGTTCCGAGCAAACCGGCCAGGCCAATCACCAGCAAAATGAACGACAACAGCGGCACGCTCACCTGCGTCACCGTTTCGAGGAAGGGACGCAGATAGGTGAACAACATGAACTGGCCCATGAAGAACGTGCTGACGGCCAGCATGCCCAACGCAACCGGTGCCTGGGTCATCAGTCTGAAAGGATTGCCGCTGTCCTGCTTCACCCGCGAGGGCAGCGAGGGCAGGCTCAACAGCAACCACGCCAGGGCGAGCGCGGCGACAGGCACGATGCAGAAGAACGCGCCACGCCAACCGATGATTGCTCCCAGGAAGCTGCCCAATGGCGCAGCGACTACCGTCGCCAAGGCATTGCCGCCGTTGACGATGGCCAATGCGCGGGGAACCTTGTCCGCCGGCACCAGGCGCATGGCCGTAGCCGCCGACAGCGACCAGAAGCCGCCAATCGCAACGCCGATCAAGGCGCGGCCGACCATGAACGTCACGTAGTCGGGGGCCAGCGCAGCCACTGTGCCGGAAACGATCATCAGCAGTGTCAATGCCGAGAGCAGCCATTTGCGATCGACCCGGGCGGCAATCGAGGCGACGAACAGGCTGGTGACCAGGGCGAAGGCGCCGGAGACGGCGATGCCTTGGCCGGCCTGCCCTTCGCTGACATGAAGGTCCGCCGCTACCGGTGTCAGCAGGCTGACCGGCATGAATTCCGAGGCGACCAGCGCGAAGGCAGCCAACGACATGGCCAGCACCGCGCCCCACGCAGGCTTACCCTGCGGGGTGGGCGATAAAGTATGGGTCATGGATAACAACCTGAAATTTATGGAAGGGCTCGAAACCCTTGGGCGAGCGAGCTCGCTCGCGATGACGACGGCACAATCCACGCACAGGCGACTGGAACACCGCGATCGCGAGCAGGCCCGCTCCCGCATCAATCGGGCCTGAACGCTTTGAGGCTTACATTCAACCGGCCAACGTAGCGTTGTCGATCACGAAGCGATACTTGACGTCGCCCTTGAGCATCCGCTCATAGGACGCGTTGATCTGATCGGCACGAACCAGCTCGATGTCGGCAACGATGCCGTGCTCAGCGCAGAAATCCAGCATTTCCTGAGTCTCGGCAATCCCACCGATCATCGAGCCGGCAATGGTTCGACGCTTCAGGATCAAGTTGAAGACGTTGGGCGACGAATGAGGCGTCGCTGGAGCGCCCACCAAGGTCATCGCGCCGTCGCGCTTGAGCAATACCAGGAAAACGTCGAGGTCGTGGGGCGCCGCCACGGTGTTGAGGATGAAGTCGAAGCTCTTGGCGTGGGCGGCCATTTCATCAGCATTACGCGACACGATGACTTCATCGGCGCCCAACTGCCGGGCGGCCTCGCGCTTGGATTCCGAAGTAGTAAACGCCACGACATGCGCGCCCATCGCGTGAGCGAGCTTGATGCCCATGTGCCCCAGGCCACCGATACCGACCACGCCGACTTTCTTGCCCGGCCCGGCGTTCCAGTGACGCAATGGCGAATAGGTGGTGATGCCTGCACAAAGCAGTGGCGCGACGGCGGCCAATTGCTCTTCGGGGTGACGGATGCGCAGCACATAACGCTCATGCACCACGATGTTCTGCGAGTAGCCACCCAGGGTCCAGCCCGGTTCATCCGGCGTCGGGAAGTTGTAGGTACCGATCATGCCGTCGCAGTAGTTTTCCAGGCCGCTTTCGCAGTCCTCGCAGTGCTTGCAGCTGTCGACAACGCAGCCGACGCCGACCAGATCACCGGTCTTGAACGCGGAAACATGGGCGCCCACCGCCGACACGCGGCCAACGATTTCGTGGCCAGGGACGCAAGGGAACTGAGTGCCTGCCCACTCGGCGCGCACCTGGTGCAGGTCCGAGTGGCAGATCCCACAAAAGGCGATGTCGATTTGCACGTCGTGCGCGCCGGGTGCGCGGCGATTGATTTGCATCGGTTCAAGGGGTTTGTCGCCCGCGTGGGCGCCGTAGGCTTGTACACGCATGAGATGACTCCTTGTTGAGTTGAATTCGACTGGCAGTTTCAGGGACCGGCGCCATTCGCCGGTAGAACATTTCGCTGAAGTTCTTGCCCGATCCTGTGAGCCTGCTTATTTGCCGTAGGCAGCGCTTCGCTTGGCGAGTTAAGGTTCTGCCTATAACTATCACCCCGACAGACAATCGACATGACCAGCCACGGCAAATCTCCGCAAAAGATGCTCGCGGACCTCATCGCTCCCCGGACCACAGAATCGGGGGACGTCGAAACGTCGATGCCCGGCCTCTGCCTCTTCCGGCGCGACGCCCCTGCCCCGCCCGCGACCTGCATGATCGAACCGAGCATCGTCCTCGTCGCCCAAGGGATGAAGCAGGTCTGGATTGGTGGCCAGGCGTATGGTTACGACACCGGGCGATTCCTGATGACTTCACTGGATATGCCGGCGAACTCCGAAGTGATGGTCGCGAGCCCGGAACAGCCATGCCTGGGCCTGGTCCTGAGGCTGGATTTGCGCATGGTTGCCGATCTGGTCGCCCAAGGCGGGCTGGCGCCGCGTCTTGAGCGCCCGGTCGGGATTGGTGCGGGCATCGGCACCAGCACAGCGGACTTCCTGGCGCCGTTCGTACGCCTGCTGGCATTGCTGGATGAACCCGAGGCGATCCCCATCCTGGCGCCGCTGATCCAGCGCGAGATCCATTACCGGCTACTGATGAGCGACCAGGCGGCGCGGCTGCGCCAGATCGCGTCCGTCGACAGCCAGGGCTACCGGATCGCCAAGGCCATCGACTGGCTGAAGTTGAACTACGCCGCGCCAATCCGCGTGGATGACCTGGCGGCGCGGGTGCAGATGAGCGCCCCGACCTTTCACCATCACTTCCGCCAGCTCACGGCGATGAGCCCCCTGCAATATCAGAAATGGCTGCGGCTAAACGAAGCAAAACGGCTGATGCTCAACGAACACCTGGACGTGGCCAGCGCCGCCTACCGAGTGGGTTACGAAAGCCCCTCGCAGTTCAGCCGCGAATACGCCCGCCTGTTCGGTGCACCGCCCAAGCGGGACATTGCGGCGTTGCGCAGGCCGATCACATCGAGCAGATAGTCGCATAGCTACGGACGAGCGATGGACTGATCTTGAAATGGATGAATCTCAAAACCCTGAAACGAGGACACGCACTTCGCCGTATGGTTGAGGCAATCGCCTTGGCTGACCAGACAAAAGAGCTGACGCAGGGTCTTTTTTATACATATAGAATATGCATAACGAAAACATTCAGAGTTCAGTATGATCCGGCGAAAAACGTTGCGAACAAACGGAAACACAAAGTAAGCCTGGCGGACGCCGAAGCCGTATTTTATGACGATATGGCCCTTGAGCGGGAGGACAGCGATCATGATGAAAAACGGTGGATTATCATGGGGCAAGACGCAACTGGTCGTGTCCTCGTCATTGCATACACCTACCGCGAGCCGGATTTCGTTCGCGTGATCAGCGCTCGCATAGCGTCCAAAAATGAACTGCATCAGTACCTGGAGGGTGACCTATGAGAGAGGAATATGATTTCAGCACCGCCAAGCGCGGGCCCGTTGCGAGCAGTAAAGGCAAGACTCGCATCACTATCATGCTTGACGACGACGTGATCGAAGCGGCTCGCGAGTGCGCCGAAAGCGCTGGCACTGGGTATCAAACCCTCATCAACAATCTGCTGCGTCAGGCCCTGGTGTCTGAAACTGCCCACAACCTGGCACCAGCAGCAGCTCGGAAGCGGGAGCGGACAGTCAACCCCTATGCAAACGGTATCACCCGATCCGACGTGAAGGATCTGGAGAAAAGGCTAGCCGCCATGACTGATGAATTGCATAAGATGATGGATGCACCTAAGCCCCGCAAGACCAAGGCATCGGTATGATCTGAGAAACACTGGTTCACTCGGAACAAGGCGCCGCCTTAACCCGGTGCCTCTGCCACGCCCCCTACAACAATCCGCTTCCCCATCTTCTCCCCCACCTCCAAAGCCTGCCCATCCCTCTGCTTCCCCTGCCGCGCCTGCCCCACCAGTTGAGGAATCAATTCCCCTTCAGGCAAATGCTTCCAGAACCGCCCGGGCATGTGCTGGCGCAACGCGGTCGGGTTGAGCCTCGCCGGGTTGAAGATGTGCCTGTAATAGGTACGCCACAACTCGGCGCCGGGGTCTTCGGCGTGGCGGGCCCATTGTTGCCATTGCGCGGGGCAGTGGCGCTGGTAATCCAGCGATTGGCCGTCGAAACGAATACCGTCGCGAGGCGTTGCAATCAGCCAGCGTTGCCGACCAAGCCGCTCGGCAAAATGGCCGCTCGCGCTCTCAAGGATGTCGTGCGCCGGCTGGTGGAACGCCACCAGGTCCAACTGCAATTGTTCTGCCACGGCTGGCGGCAAGGGAATGAAGCGCACGAAGGCGTGCAAGTGATGAGCCTCGCGACTGACCTGCTTGATGCGCCGTTGCAACTCGCTGCCCAGGCGATCGCCCGCGAGCATGGCGGTGCGGTCGCCATGCGCTACGCGCCAGAGCACTTCGTACAACAGGTTCCAGCGCTGTTCGCCGTGATAACGACTGGCCTGTTGCAACTGGCTCAACAACGCTGCCGGGACGCGAGTGCGGAACGGACCCGGGCCTTGCGGCAAGGGCGTCGGCATTGCCAACAGATCGGCCATGGGGCCCTGGGCCCAAGTCACGTCACAGGGGTCTATTCCATGACCAAGCAACGTCCGGCCCTGGTCGCGCCAGATGGCGAAATCGTCATCGCAATCCAGCGCGATCATCCCCACAGCCCCATTTGTACAGGCCTTTGCGGATCGCGCAAACGTGCCCGCAGCAAGCCGCTGCGCGTTTGCGCGTCAGCGGGCCGGTAATCGCTGGTCACAATGAACGGGCGGGCCTTTTCCAGCACGCAGCGCAACTGCACCAGATCGTCATACCGAATCCGCCGCTCCCTGCGCAGCGTCACCAGGCGCTGCACGCTACGCAGGCCGATCCCGGGAATGCGCGCCAGCAGGGCCGGCTCGGCACGGTTGAGGTCGAGTGGAAACACATCGCGATTAGCCAGCGCCCAGGCCAGCTTCGGATCAATGTCCAGGTCCAGGTTGCTGGACGTGTTCAACAGCTCGCCCGCCTTGTAGCCGTAGCCACGCATCAGGAAGTCGGCTTGATACAGCCGATGCTCGCGCAGTAACGGCGGCGCGGCGAGCGGCACACTGGCGGGGCTGTCGGGAATCGGACTGAAGGCGGAATAGTAGACCCGCCGCAAACCATAGCCCTGGTAGAGCGACTCGGCGTTGCTCAGGATGGCATGGTCGTCGGTGGCATCCGCTCCCACGATCACCTGGGTGCTCTGCCCGGCCGGCGCAAAGCGCGGCGCCCGCGGCTCGCCAGCCACCGCCTGCTGACCGTCATGGATGGTGCCCATGGCCTGACGAATCGTGATCAATTGCTTTTCCGGCGCGAGGCGCTTGAGACTCACCTCGGAGGACAGTTCGATGTTCACGCTCAGGCGATCCGCCAGCCGACCCGCCTCCTCGATCAATAGCGGATCGGCATCGGGAATGGTCTTGAGGTGAATGTAGCCTCGGAATTGATGCTCCTCCCGTAGCAAGCGCGCCACGCGAACCAGTTGCTCCATGGTGTAATCGGCCGAGCGAATGATGCCGGAACTCAGGAACAGCCCGCTGATACAATTGCGACGATAGAAATCCAGCGTCAACCGCACCACTTCCTCCGGCGTAAAGCGCGCCCTCGGCACGTTGCTGGAACGACGGTTGACGCAATACTGGCAGTCGTATAGACAGAAATTGGTCAGCAACACCTTGAGCAGCGAGACACAGCGCCCATCCGGCGTATAACTGTGGCAGATCCCCATGCCATCCGTGGCCCCAAGCCCATCGCGACCGCGCGAACTGCGCTTGGGCGCCCCACTGCTGGCACACGACGCGTCATATTTAGCGGCGTCTGCAAGAATGCCGAGCTTGGCGATGAGCTGCATGGAGAATTCCCGAATACTGGATGCATGAACAGTATTTGGAGATGCGCCGATATGCAAGCCCCGTTGGTCAATCCGTTTGCCGATGGAAGACTGATCCCGACCGCGACATAGGCCTCGCCGGGGCGATGGGCTATAATTCGCCAACCAACGCGATTCGAGGTCCACCCCGATGGGCACTGTCAGCCTGGAAACAAAAAAGGCCTACGCGGCCAGGACTCGCCGGTCCAACTACGCGGCCAGCCTGCGTCTGGAAGGGTTCAAGGTGTCTGCGCATGACGGAGAAGACAAGCTGCCTTCCCGTGAGGAAGTCTTGAAGACCTTCACCAAGACCCGAGCCTGATGCCCGACAAATACGGCGTCGGCGAAGACGCCTATTGTTACCCGGGCTCTACGGTCCTGCGCAATAAACTCGATATCCGCGATGAACAGACCCTGAGCGAAGCCGAACAACAGCTCTCGGCCATCGCTGCGAGCCATGTCGAATTCAACCCTCCTCCTTACAGCCTGCCTTATTTGCAGAATATTCATCGAGCGCTGTTCTCGGACCTGTTCGAATGGGCCGGAGCGCTGCGGACCGTTGGCATGGCCAAGCAAGCCACGCGTTTTTGCCAACCTGAATACATGGAAAAGGAAGCCAACAAGATATTCGCCAACCTGGCGGCGTCGAACTGGTTCGAGGGACTGAGCAGAACTGAACTGATCATCGCCGTGGCAGATGCCTATTCCGATATCAACATCATCCACCCATTCCGCGAAGGCAACGGCCGCGCCCAGCGCATCCTGTTCGAACACCTCATCATGAATGCCGGATTCGAGATCAGTTGGTGGGGGATCGATAAAGACGAATGGATCGACGCCAATATCGCGGCTTATAACTGTGTGCTGGGCCCCATGGAGGCGGTTTTTGAGAAGTGCATTGGGAACATGATTCAGATCTGAGCCGCGGACAGTTGCACTTCATCACTGATAAACTGCGCCCATCCGCCCCTTCTGATTCAAATTCCCAATGTCTTTACACGCCGCTCCGCTGTCCCGCCGCTTTTCTGTTGCACCCATGATGGATTGGAGCTACTGAACCAAAGCGCCTTTAAAACAAAGGCCTATAGCTGACTCATCGTTACCTCGTACCATTTCTGTACCATTCGACTCCATTCGCCCCACACTTTTTTCCTGACTAGCCCGTGCTGGGCATCAGTCAGGTAACTGTCAGAAAGGGTCAATTGACGAGCCCACGAAAGTGGAAGCTGCTCAGCAGTGTTCTGAGCTACCAATACATGCCCTATTTTTTTGCCCACTTCTTCGGTGCAATTGTCTGGTGTACTCTGCCCGCACACAAATAGTCGAGAGCAAAACGTGTGACGGCTGCTTAGTCGCACAAACGTAAAGCCATGTTCACTCATTTAGAATCGAGTGGAGGCGGTTTCGAGCGTAAGCTTGCGATCGCCCCACGAAGCTCACAGGGCCAAAATTGGTTCACGATCTTTCTCGCTGAAAATGGGGGGCGAAAAAGCTTTTTGCTGAGGTGCCTTACAGAAGCGGCCCTGGGGAGGTCCCGCTATACGCCTGAACGGGGTAGGCCAATCCTTTTGTTACCTCCGAATGAGCTTCCTAATCGGGTGATTGCCATATCTGGCACCCCTTTAGATCGCTTTCCACGGGCTGGAACACGTGATCTAAAGTCGAAGCGTCGTCGATACAACGACGACTTCGTTTACCTTGGCCCCCGCGCGAGTAACGGGATGGCTGGTGTGGCCCAAAGCGAGCGAAGCTTCGTCGGATCGCTGATCACGAATCGCCACCTACTTAAGGAAAGGGCGAAGTTGCTTGAGCGTGCCTTCTCACTGCTCGACCTTAATCCTTACGTAGAGGTCTTCTTGGCGGTGGTTCCTGGTAAGGAACCAAGTGTTAGCTCTCAAGAGGAAGAGACGCTGTATGAACTCGAAAAGGTCGGTTTGACCAAGGGTGACTCTGGGCGTGATGATCTGCGGAAAGCGCTCATGGAGATGAGGGCTAATGCCCCCGAAGTCCTCAATACTCTAAATAAGTTCGGGAGGAAAAATTTACCTCTAAAATTCGGCATTACTACCGGAATTTACAATAGCAGGTATGGGTTCACTATTGGGATGTGGGAACTCCTCCTACGCATGGGGCGCGTGGCAGTGGCAAGCACACTGTTCTATAAGCTCAAGAACCAAGCACCAATCTCTGGTGAAATGCTTAGTTCAGGCCAGTGGGGATGGCTAGGAACGTTTGGATCTCTAGTTGCTGAAATTCGACATAACTCCCTCATCTTGGTTGACGAGCCAGAGAACAGCCTCCATCCAAGATGGCAGCAGGAGTTCATCAGGGAGCTGCACGCCATCGTTTCTGGATTTGATAATTGCCAGGTCGTAGTGGCGACGCACTCGCCACTAATCGCCTCAGGGGTGTCACAGGAGTGGGGAAGCATTCGCACTCTGACCCGCCCTCGCCGTGCAGGAGCATACGTCCGAAGTGAGGAGGTTCCTACAGCGTTCGGCTGGAGCGCCTCTGATGTTTACGATGGCCCATTTGGGCTGTCGTCGACGAGAGCGCCTGACTTTCTTGAGATCGCTAACACCGCACTAAAAAAGCTTTCTGCTGGAGCGGCTATCAATCCCAATCAGCGAAACCAATGGATCGAGCAAATCACTGAAAATAGCAAGGCTCTGCCGCAGTTAGATCCTATGCGGGATGTTCTAGAAAGCATCATCCAAAGGCTCAGCACATCGGCCCAAACCCGCGTTGTCAGCAGAAAGGGCAGTGAATGACGCGATACACAAGGATCGTGTTCACAGCGGCAGATAGCGATCTGTTGGCCGAAGTAAGAGCGTGCGTCGGCAAGTGGTCCACGAGTTTGAATCCGATTGTCCGACTTCGTGATCGACTCTTGAGCTTGCAGAAATTTCGTTGCGTTTACTGCCAGGCCCCCATTGAAGCAGAGGAAATTGGTTATAGGGAGCTTGAGCACATTCTGCCAAAGGGGAAGAGTTCAAGATGCACGGAGAAGAGCGGCACTAGTAATCTCGCCTCCAAGAGGCGAGCAACGCTTGGATATCCCGAATTCATGTTCGAACCACTCAACCTCGCTGTCAGCTGTAAGCAATGCAATAACCTTAAGGGCATGCATGACTGCTTAGTTGATAGATCTCAAGCGAGACCATTGCCTACTTACCCTCAAGCAAGAGGTTTGATTTGGTTCCATCCTCACCACGAACGTTACGACACGCACATCAGCATTGATGAAAACTTTTCCTTCACGGGGTTAACGGATGGAGGTAAGGCGGTCATCAATGAGTGCGGCTTGGATCGCGTCGAGGTTCTGACTCGCAAGTTCTATGCTCGAGCAAAATCCCGAGCTAAACACGCCGACTCGATAAGGAAGAAGGTTGACTCACTGGCCAGTGGGGTGGAGACATTTTACTTCAGCATGGTAGATGCAGCTCGAAGCTTGTCGGAGGACTGTTCGATCTCCTTAGCTGATGCTTCTCGCTTGCTAGCGTGCCGTTTAAACGCCAAAACGGCCCTCGAGTTAGAGGCTCTCTATGATGAATGCAATCAATTCGACGCTGCAGCCAGCTAAGGATAAAGACTTGACGCGGGGTTCTGTCGACTATGACTGTTAGCTTTTGGGCGATTGTTGCCAGTCAGGGAAAAAATCCACGGCCTTATCGGTGATGGATTGGAACATCTAATCCTACAGGCCTTGAAATCGAGCAAGAAAAAGGGGACGGATCTATTTATACGGCGACCGAGACAAATCCAATCAGCAGACCCCAAAAAGCCGCCTCATCGGCGGCTAATATTTTGGAATCATATTTTAGCGCCTAAGCCTTCAGTTCTTCTGGCTTATGCGTCTTAAGCCAATCGGCCAAGGCGGCGTTCATCCGTGTTTGCCAGCCCGGCCCTGAAGCTCTGAATCTCTCCAGCACGTCGGCATCGAAACGAACATTGACGTGCTCTTTGGTGGCTGCCGACTTTGGCCGGCCACGCTTCGGCTTGAGCATTTCCTTTGCCTGAGCTCCACCAAACAACCCCACAAGCACCTCGCTGGCGGGTTTGGCCTTGGCAAAGTCCTCGGTCGACCATTCAGGGTTTGCCGTGTCGACCTTCTCAGGACTGGGTTTCTTGGTCATAATTTTTGACCTCCCGTTTGTTGGCTTTACGAAAGCTGATGACGTGGACCGCGTCACTCCGTGGTGTAAACGCTACGACATGCAGCCGATCCCCTATGTATCCCATCGCCCGATAACGACACTCACCGTAGTCGAATCGATCATCCTCCAGGATCAATGCGGTAGACCATTCAAAGCCCCGCACGAGGGCAAACGGGAGTCCACGTTCTTCCACGTTGCGAGCGTCTTTGGCTGGGTCATAGGTAATCTGCATGAAATTATCGTATCCACAATAATTCATCAACACAAGGTGCGCGTCGAACCCTAACCGAGCATGCAATCCGTCTGATGTCGCCGAAGATTGAGTGGCGAGGCTGGAGAACCCGCCAAGTACCCGACAAGCAACCCTGATAAACTGCGACCCATTCGCCCCGATGACTCAGATCTCCAATGCCTCTACAACCTGCTCCACTCTCCCGCCGCTTTTCTGTTGCCCCGATGATGGATTGGACTGACCCCCATTGCCGGTACTTCCTGCGCATCCTCTCCAAACATGCCCTGCTCTACACCGAGATGGTCACCACCGGCGCCCTGCTCAACGGTGATCACGAGCGTTTCCTGCGTCACCACGAAGCCGAGCACCCGCTGGCCCTGCAATTGGGCGGCAGCGTTCCCGCCGACTTGGCCGCCTGCGCCCGAATGGCCGAGGAACATGGCTACGATGAAGTCAACCTGAACGTCGGCTGCCCCAGCGACCGAGTGCAGAACAACATGATTGGCGCCTGCCTGATGGGCCATCCCGGGCTGGTGGCCGATTGTGTGAAGGCCATGCGTGATGCGGTGTCGATTCCAGTGACGGTGAAGCACCGGATTGGAATAAATGGTCGAGACAGCTACGAACAATTGTGCGATTTCGTCGGGACAGTGCGTGAGGCCGGGTGCGGCAGTTTTACCGTGCATGCGCGAATCGCGATTCTGGAGGGGTTGTCGCCCAAGGAGAACCGCGACATTCCACCGCTACGTTATGACGTGGTGGCGCAGCTGAAAGCTGACTTCCCTGAGCTGGAAATCGTCCTCAACGGCGGCATCAAGACGCTGGAGGCGTGTCATGAACACCTGCGGATGTTCGACGGGGTGATGCTCGGACGCGAGGCATACCACAACCCTTATCTGCTGGCCGAAGTGGACCAGCAATTGTTCGGCAGCACTGCGCCGGTCATCAGCCGCGCCGAGGCCCTGGCGCAATTGCGGCCTTATATCGCCGCCCACTTGGCGGCTGGCGGCGCCATGCATCACATCACCCGGCATGTGCTGGGGCTGGGCACGGGGTTTCCGGGGGCGCGGCGGTTCCGGCAGTTGTTGTCGGTGGACATTCACAAGACCAAGGATCCGTTGGCGCTCCTGGATCAGGCCGGGCAGTTGCTTGAAGGGCGCTAACCATCACTTGCTTTGAACCTGAGCGCTGTTTTGGCATCGTATCTACCGATAGTTGCCCCGGCCTTTCAAACAGCCGTTTCCGGGTTGTTGCCGCTGGGGCCATCGATACCTCTTCACGCCCTTGAGTGGCTGCCGGCCCTCGGGTAATGTCAACGGACCCATAGGACAGAGCACGCTCATGACTTCCAAGCTGGAACAACTCAAGCAGTTCACTACCGTCGTGGCCGATACCGGCGACTTCGAAGCGATCGCCCGCATCAAACCGGTGGACGCCACTACCAACCCTTCCCTGCTGCTCAAGGCTTCGGCCATTCACGGTTATGCCGAACTGCTGAACGCCTGCGTGGCGGACTGCAAGGGCGACGTGGGCCTGGCCAGCGACCGTTTTGGTGTAGCGGTCGGGCAAGAAATCCTCAAGGTGATCCCGGGGCGCATCTCCACCGAAGTGGATGCACGCCTGTCGTTCGATACCGAGGCCATGTTGAAGCGCGCCCATCGCCTGGTCGACCTGTACGAAAAGGCCGGTGTGGGCCGGGATCGCGTGCTGATCAAGATCGCCTCCACCTGGGAAGGCATCCGCGCCGCCGAGCAACTGGAGCGCGAAGGCATCCAGTGCAACCTGACGCTGCTGTTCTCCTTCGCCCAGGCCGCGGCCTGCGCCGACGCCGGGGTGTTTCTGATTTCGCCATTCGTGGGCCGTATCTATGACTGGTACAAAAAGGCCAATGGCAATGACTACACCGGGGCCGACGATCCCGGCGTGCAGTCGGTGACGCGCATCTACAACTACTACAAGGCCAATGACTACAAGACCGTGGTCATGGGCGCCAGCTTCCGTAATCTCAACCAGATCGAGCAACTGGCCGGCTGCGACCGCTTGACCGTCAGCCCCGAACTATTGGAAAAACTGGCCGCCGACGAGGGCAAGCTGGAACGCAAACTGGCGCCTGGCCAGGCCGGGGAAGCGCGCCTGAGCCTCAATGAGGCGCAGTTCCGCTGGTTGTCCAACGAGGATGCCATGGCAACCGAGAAACTGGCTGAAGGCATTCGTCAGTTCGCTCGGGACCAGGAGAAGCTGGAAGCGTTGCTGCAAGCCAAGCTTTGAGCTGAACCGGCGGCATGAAAAAGGGCGAACCTGGATGGGTTCGCCCTTTTTTGTTCTGTTTGGCTCAAGAGATATGGCGGTTCGA
This sequence comes from Pseudomonas sp. R1-15, assembly GCF_051132085.1. Classification (NCBI taxonomy): domain Bacteria; kingdom Pseudomonadati; phylum Pseudomonadota; class Gammaproteobacteria; order Pseudomonadales; family Pseudomonadaceae; genus Pseudomonas; species Pseudomonas sp. R1-15. The sequence continues at coordinate 3,907,486 of NZ_CP071660.1, forward strand.
CAAACACCATCGCGAGCAAGCTCGCTCCCACAGTTTCTGACCGAGTCCAACCTTGATCCCTGTGGGAGCGAGCCTGCTCGCGAAGGCCTCAGCTCGGTCTACAACACCCAGGAATCAGGGCCGCTCCAACGCACTCACCAAGTCATGGAACGCTTCACGATTGGAGTCGTTCAGCCCCATGAGGATCTTGTGCGCTTCAAGCACCTTGATCCGCACGTCCTCTTCGGACTGGTCCTGATCAGGCAGATCATCCAGGCATTCCGGGCATGGCACCGGATCGCCGACGATATTGAACACCTGATCGAAGCCCATCGACTGCAGCAAACGGGTAATGTCGTTGTGGGTGGTGACAACGGTCGGCAGCAGGCCAACCTTTTGCCGCGACAGGATCGACAATTTGGCCAGCAGGCCCAGGGTGGTGCTGTCGATGCTGCGGGTTTCGGTCAGGTCGATCACGATGGCGTTGAAGTTCAACGCGGTGAAGATCTTCTCGATTGTCGCATCCAGCGCCGAACACAGGGTCAGGCGCACTTCACCGACAAACTTCAGGACGAAGGTGCCGTCCTGCTCGGCGAACTGGATTCTACCGGTACTCATCAAAGATTCCTGCTCAACACTAACAGGGCGATATCATCCGGCATCTCCCCTAGCGTGGCTAATCCAAACACTTGCCGCAGGCCTTCCAGGCTGCCGCCCGCCGCACTTACCCGTTCAGGCAAGGCCGCTTCTTTCTCTTTGAGTGTAGGTTCCGACAAAAGGTCCAGAATGCCATCAGACATCAGCGTCAAGCTGAAAGCCGGGGGCAGTTCCAGCACGTGATCTTCATAGGTGGCCTCGTTGAACAGGCCTACCGGCAAGCCACGCCCTTCCAGGTAACGAACACTGTCAGGTGTGTACAACACGGGCAACGGCAGGTGACCGCCGATGCTATACGTCAACAAACCAGTCTCCTCGTCGATGACTCCACCGACCATCGTGACGTGTTTGCCCAGCTTACAACTGATCAGGCCTCGGTTGATATGCCCAAGGACCTCCGAAGGCTTGAATTCGGGCAACGTACCATTGCGCTTGGATTCGAACAGCAGGCGCGTGGTCATGAACTTCAGCAGTACGGTCACGAATGCCGACGAAGCACCGTGTCCGGAAACATCCGCCAGGTAGAAAGCCACTCGGCGCTCATCGACCCGGAAATAATCGACAAAATCCCCCGACAGGTACAACGACGGGATGATCTGGTGGGCAAAACGGAAACCGTCGACGGTCCAGGGGCTGACCGGCAGCATGTTCATCTGCACCTGACGCCCGGCGTTCTGGTCTTCCTGCAACAGGTTCAGGCTGGCTTCCAGCTCACGGTTGGCCGTTTCCAGCTTCTCGCGATAGCGCTGGTTCTCGACCAACAGGCGCGAGCGGTCCAGGGCTCGACGCACCGAATGCTCGAGCACGGCAAGGTCTTCGAGGGGCTTGATCAGGTAATCCGCCGCGCCCAGGCGCAATGCCTCGACCGCGTCGTTCATCACCCCCGCGCCCGACACCACGATCACCGGAGTCTGTGACGACAGCTCGGTGACCTGGCGAATGAGTTCGAGTCCGCCCATCTGCGGCATGCGCAGGTCGCAGATGACCAGGTCGGGCTTGTCCTGCTCGAATACCTGAAGACCCTGCTGGCCGTTGCTGGCCTGCAGGACGCTGAAACCACTGTCTTCCAAGTAGGCGGCGAGGCTGGCTCGCACCACTTCGTCATCATCGATTATCAGCAGCGTGGCACTGGTTTTTGGCATGTGGGCAAACGGCGCCAGAATTAGGTTGGCGTAGGGGGCTGGGCAACTGGGCCTGGCACGCACTACTGGATTCGCTTTCTAGCCTCTCTGTCGTACAGGTTTCAGGCCTTTGCCCTACACGCATATACATCAGAGGTGCCCTTCTAAGGCGCAGACGGTACTCCCATCCGCGGGGCGTTTCAAGCTCATGCAGATAGCCCGCTCGAGCTCTTTATTTGTCAAAGCACAGAGAGTTATAAGAACCGAGCGAAGCGTAACTCAATGGAAGGTTGATCCCGGCCCTGGACAGAAGCCAAAGCACGAAAGGCGGCCTTTCGGGCCGCCTTTCACATTCAACCGGCCGAAATCAGAAATCGTCTTCGACCTGGCCATCCTTGACCTTGAATTCACGGTTCTGCAGAAAGGCGTTGCGCAAGAACACATACTTGTCGCCACTGACCATTTTCTCGGCCGACAGCAGGCTGGCGCGGGTGTCGACGATGTTCAGGCCCCAGATCGAATTACGCACCGAGACGTTGTCGATGTAGGGGTATGGGGTGGCGTAGCTGTCGACCAGCTTGGCCGGCGCATCACGCAGAGTGCTCGGCCCGAGCAGTGGCAGCATCAGGTAGGGACCGCTGCCCAGCCCCCAATATCCCAGGGTCTGGCCGAAATCTTCGTCGTTGCGCTGCAGCCCCATCTGGGTCCCGACATCGAAGAAGCCCAGCAGGCCGAACGTCGTGTTGAAGATCAACCGGGCAGTATCGACCCCGGCGGCAGCCGGCTTGGCTTGCAGCACATCGTTGGCGAGGTTGCCGACGTCACCGATGTTGCGAAACATGTTGTGGATGCCGTCCTCGAGGAACTGCGGCGTCACGTACTGGTAACCCTGGGCCAGCGGCTTCAGCGCGTAGGTGTCGATGGTGTCGTTGAAGGTGAATATCGGACGGTTGACGCTTTCCCAAGGATCTTCTTCCGTGGCGGCGTGAGCGGCGAACGGCACCAGCAGAACGCTGGCAGATAGACACAGCTGAGCTAGACGATGGCTCCAGCGCATAGGGAAAAACTCCTTGGATTATTCAGGCAAGGGCGCCGAGCCCAGGCGGTAAGGTGGCTAGTATAAGGCGGAACGCGTGGATAGGCAGCACAGAAAAAGGAAGCTCTCCGTAGGAATTTTCCATACAGGCCGCCTTCATCTCACTGTAACCGGACTGTCATCGTGCCTCGTTAGGCTGCGGGTTATTTCAAGGACGTCCATATGCCCCGCGCCGAAGCCAAGCCCCTCCCCGCCCCCAGCCTGACGGCCGTCCTGTTTGGCCTCAGCGGATGCCTGGTTGATTTCGGCTCGCGTGCTCGCCAGCCAGGGATTGTGCCGGCCGAGCACACGCAACTTACACCCGGGGCGTTGGAAAGCCTGCAACGCCTGCGGCAGCTCGACATCCCCTGCGCCTGGCTTGACGAATTGCCGCCCGCCATCAGCCACGGGTTGGCGGCCTCACTGCCGGCATGGGTGAAATCTCCGCAACTTCCTGCAACAAATAATCCGTGGCCAGCGCCCCATGCCTGTTGGCAAGCCCTTATGGCGCTGGATGTCAGGCAACTGGATGGCTGCGTATTGGTCAGCGGCGAACCGACGCTGTTGCAGTCGGGGCTAAACGCCGGTCTATGGACCATCGGGCTGGCATCCTGCGGCTCGCTGTGCGGCCTTACGCCCGCCGAATGGCAAGCCTTGAGCCAGCAGGAACGGGAAATCAAACGGGCCAAGGCCACCGTGCAATTGTTCGGCCTGGGCGTGCATTCGGTGATCGATCACTTGGGCGAACTCGATACCTGCCTGGCCGATATCAGCCTGCGTCGCCTCAAAGGCGAGAAGCCGTGACCAGGATCATGCAGGGCGCTTGAGTGTGGATTACTCTTAAGGCAAGCCATGGACTTTTGACGCTGCGTCGCGGTCCATGGCAGTGCCTATCAATAAAGGGAGTACGCCAATGCCTGCCCGCCGCGAATTGCAAGAACAACTGAATGCCCTGCGCGAGCAATTGGAACAGAACCCGCCGCTGTCTGAGTCAGAGCGCGAAAACCTGCACCAGTTGATGGCGCAGATCGACTCTGAGATCCAATTGGAAAACCAACTTCAGGACAACAACCTGGTCGACGGCGTGAACCTGGCCGTGGAACGTTTTGAAGTGGACCATCCAACGATCGCCGGAACACTGCGCAATATCGTGAATACCTTGGGCAGCATGGGGATCTAAGCCCGTCAGACGCCAAAAGCCCTGCTATCGCCAACAGGGCTTTTTAGTATCTGCGAATCGAAATGCAATCCACTGTGGGAGCGAGCCTGCTCGCGAAAGCAGTGTGAAAGTCAGCACATGTGTTGAATGCACGACCGTCTTCGCGAGCAGGCTCGCTCCCACAAGAGTTCTCCCACAAGGGCTCTTTCACAGGAACTCATCAGCAAGGAAGTTTTATTGCCGAACCAGACGCTGGTTCGGCAGTTGCACATCCTCGGTGCTGCGATACGGATTGATATCCAACCCACCCCGGCGCACATACCGCGCATACACCGTCAATTTCTCCGGCTTGAGCAAGCGTTGCAGGTCGAGGAAGATCCGCTCGACGCACTGCTCATGGAAGTCCGAATGCTGGCGGAAGCTGACGATGTAAGCCAGCAGGCTGGCGTGGTCCAGCGCCGCGCCGCGATACTCCACCGCCACGCTGCCCCAGTCCGGCTGGCTGGTTACCGGGCAGTTGGACTTGAGCAGATGGCTGTGCAGGCTTTCCTCGACGATACGCGATGCATCGCAACGCAGCAGCTCCGGACGCGGGTGCTCGTAGGAGTCGACAGTGATGTCCAGGTCGTCAACGCAGACACCGGGTAATTCAACGATGCCTTCGCTCTCGACATCCTTGAGGTTGCGAATCCGCACGCCTACCGGCTTGCCCGCCGCGGCCGAAAGGTCCTGGCGCAGCGTGGCTTCCAGGCTCGCGCTGTCGTTGAATGCCGTCTGGTTCAAGGAGTTCAGGTACAGCTTGAAGGATTTGGATTCGATGATATTTGGCGAATCCGCCGGGATCGCGAATTCACCGATGGCGACAACCGGCTTGCCGGACGGCAGCAGCCATGACAGCTCGAAACAGTTCCAGAAATCCACGCCCTTGTACGGCAAGGTCTCGGCCGTCAGGCCCAGTTCCGCCCATTTCGCGGTGCGCGGGATCGGAAACAGCAGTGACGGCGTGTACGTGGCGATGTATTCGCTGGATTTGCCCAGCGGCGAGTGTTCGGCTGCGGGATGCATAACGGAAACCTGACTGAAGAATCAGCGGATTCTACCAGCCTTTACGGTTTCCTTGAGCGCTTGCTCCGCCAACTGGCTTACAGTTGCATTACAACTTTGTCAGCTTGCCCCATGACACCATGCACCACGGTATAACGCCCACGTTCAAACACAGCCTTGAGCCCTACCATGAAACTGCTGATCGTCGAAGACCAACTGAAAACCGGCCAGTACCTGCGCCAAGGCTTGAGCGAAGCTGGGTTCAACGCCGATCTGGTGGCTGATGGCAGCACCGGCCAGCAACTGGCCGTGAGCGGTGAATACGCGCTGTTGATTCTTGACGTGATGCTACCCGGCCGTGATGGCTGGCAGATTCTGCAAGCGGTGCGCGGCGCCGGGCTGGACACGCCAGTGCTGTTTCTCACCGCGCGGGATGCGGTAGAGGATCGTGTGCATGGCCTGGAACTGGGTGCCGATGATTACCTGGTCAAGCCCTTCGCCTTTTCCGAACTGCTGGCCCGGGTGCGCAGCCTGCTGCGCCGAGGCAGTTCGGCGGCCCAGGAAACCAGCCTGCAACTGGCGGACCTGCGGCTGGACTTGATCCGGCGCCGGGTAGAGCGCGGTGGCAAACGCATCGACCTGACCGCCAAGGAATTTGCCCTGCTGGAGATGCTGCTGCGGCGCCAAGGCGAAGTATTGCCAAAGTCGTTGATTGCCTCACAAGTCTGGGACATGAATTTCGACAGTGACACCAATGTCATCGAGGTGGCGATCCGGCGTCTGCGGATCAAGATTGACGACGAGTTTCCCGACAAGCTGATCCACACCGTGCGCGGCATGGGCTATGTCCTTGAAGAGCGCAACCTGTGAGTCGCCGATGGTCGCTGAGCAATCGGTTGGCGCTGCTTTTCGCCGCCTGCACCGCCATCGTGTCGTTGTTTGCCGGCGTGCTGTTCAGCCGCGGCAGCGAGGCGCACTTCATCGAACTGGACCAGCAGTTGCTCGAGGCCAAATTGACCGGCGTGCGCCGCGCCCTGCAAGATGGCCCCAACCCCCAGGCGCGCCTGGCGGACGAGTTGAGCCGCCAGCCGGACCTCGCCTTGCGCATCAAGGACCGCGATGGCGTGCGCTGGCATGACAGCTCGATCCGCCTGCCGGTCCAGGTGCCTGAACGGCCCGGCCTGTCGACCCTCAACGACACCGACAATGACTACCGCGTATTAAACGCGCCGCTGGATCCCAATCGTGCGGATTCGCCCCAACTGACACTGCTGCTGGACATCACCCACCACCAGCATTTCCTGCAACGCATGCAGCGCCTGGTCTGGCTGACCGTCGGCCTCTCGGCGCTGGCGACCGCCCTGCTTGGCGCCTGGGCCGCCCGGCGTGGCTTGCGCCCCCTGCGCCGTATGGGCGCCATTGCCAGCAGCGTCTCGGCACGTTCGCTCAATGCTCGACTGCCAGAACAACACATGCCCGCCGAACTGGCGGAACTGGCCCACAGCATCAACGACATGCTTGGACGCCTCGACGATGCCTTCCAGCGCCTCTCCGCATTCTCCGCCGACATCGCCCATGAACTGCGTACGCCGCTGTCGAATCTGCTGACCCATACCCAGGTCACGCTCACCCGCGAACGCTCGTTGGGCGACTATCGCGAAGCCCTGCACAGCAATCTCGAAGAGCTGCAATGGATGGCACAACTGGTCAACGACATGCTTTACCTGGCCAAGGCCGACCATGGCTTGCTGGCCGTCCAGCGCGAACCACTGGAGCTGGCGCTGGAAACGGACCTGCTGCTGGAGTTTTTCGCGCCACTGGCCGAAGACGCCGAGGTAAAGCTGAGCCGCGAAGGGAACGCACGTATCGAGGGCGACCGCAGCATGCTGCGCCGCGCGCTGTCCAATCTGCTGGACAACGCCCTGCGCTTCAGCCCCGGTGGTGGCGAGGTGCGGATACGGATTGTCGACGGGCCGCAGACTGTGCGCATCGACGTGGAAAACAGTGGTGGGGAAATTCCGGCGGCGCTGCTGCCGCGCCTGTTCGACCGTTTTTACCGCGCCGACCCGGCTCGCCAGGAAGGCAGCAGTGAACACGCCGGGCTGGGGCTGGCCATTACCCGCTCGATCATCCGCGCCCATGACGGAGAAATCCGCTGCGAATCAGCCGACGGCTGGACGCGGTTCGTGGTGGAGTTGCCAAAGGCCGGTCAGCCCTGACAAAAAACCCTGTGGCGAGGGAGCTTGCTCCCGCTGGAGTGCGAAGCGCTCCCAAAAAATCTGAAAGTCTGCACATCATCCATAATAAGCCCGCCGCTTTTGGGGCTGCTGCGCAGCCCAGCGGGAGCAAGCTCCCTCGCCATGGGGGCTTCCCGCGTTATCAGGAATACCGCAACGCCTGTGCAGGTTCGATCTTCGCCGCGCGCCAGGCCGGGTATACGGTGGCGAGGAAGCTGAGAATGAACCCGGCGGAGCAGATCAGCACCACGTCGCCACGCTGCAGTTCCGACGGCAGGTTGCTGACGAAGTACACGTCGGAACTGAAGATATGCTGGCCGCTGACCCGTTCCAGCCAGCCCACCAACGCACTGACATTCAATGCCGCAATCACCCCCAGCACGCCGCCGATCAACGTGCCCACCACGCCGATCACCGTGCCCTGGACCATGAAGATTGCCATGATCTGTCGCGGCGTGGCGCCGATGGTACGCAGGATCGCGATGTCCGCGCCCTTGTCGTTCACCACCATGATCAACGTGGCGATGATGTTGAAAGCCGCCACCGCGACGATCATCAACAGCAGCAGGCCGATCATGGTTTTTTCCATTTTCATGGCGCTGAACAGGCTGCCCTGGGTGTGGGTCCAGTCGTCGGCCTTGTAGGCCGTGCCAAGCCCGCTGGCGATGTCACCGGAGACTTTCGGCGCTGCGTACAGATCTTTCACCGCCAGGCGCACGCTCTGTACCTGGTTCGGTTGCCAATGCTGCATCTGCGCGGCGTCGGCCAGGTGAATCAGCGCCATGGATCCGTCCAGCTCGGCGCCGACCTTGAACACCCCCACCACATTCAGCCGTTGCATCCGCGGGGTGATGCCCCCCGGCGCGGTGCTGACTTCCGGCACGATCAAGGTGACCTTGTCGCCGACATTCAAGCGAAAGCGCCGTGCGGTGATCTCACCGATCACCACGCCGAATTCGCCAGGCTTCAAGGCATCGAGACGCCCCTGGACGATGTGCTGGGCGACGATCGAGACCTTGCCTTCCTGGGCCGGATCGACGCCGCTGATCTGGATCGGCTGCATCGAGCCTTTATGGCTCAGCATCCCTTCCATCTCGGTGAACGGCACCGCAGCCGTCACTTCAGGATTTTTTAATGCCGCGGCGGCCACCGGTTGCCAATCGTCGATCGGGTTGACGCCGACGATAGTGGCGTGGGGAACCATGCCGAGGATGCGCGAGCTCATTTCGCGCTGGAAGCCGTTCATCACCGACAACACGACAATCATCGCCAACACGCCAAGGGCGAGGCCGATCATCGAGGTCATGGAAATGAACGAGACAAAACGATTGCGGCGCTTGGCGCGGGTATAGCGCGTGCCGATGAAAATCGATAACGGTCTGAACATTCGCTGGGCACCGTATGAAAATAAAAGACCCGGCGCCGTATCAGCTACCGGGTTTCGGTCGGTCAGATCGGCGTCAGGCAACCTTCCTGCAAATGCAGGACGCGGTCCATCTGTCGAGCCAGGTTCATGTCGTGGGTCACCACCAGGAACGCCGTGCGCATCGAGGTGCTGAGTTCCAGCATCAAGTCCTGGATGCCTTGCGCGGTGTGGGAGTCGAGGTTGCCGGTCGGCTCGTCGAGCATCACCAGCCCAGGCTTGTTGACCAGGGCCCGGGCAATCGCCACGCGCTGGCGCTCGCCGCCGGACAGCTCGGCCGGCTTGTGCTCCAGGCGATGGCCCAGTCCCACGCGCTCCAGCAACGCCGTAGCTCGCTGGCGGGCTTCGGGAATTGCGGTGCGGCCGATCAACAGCGGCATGCAGACGTTTTCCAGCGCGGTGAACTCGGGCAGCAGATGGTGGAACTGGTAGACGAAGCCCAGGGAGCGGTTACGCAACAGGCCGCGGGCCTTTTCGTTCAGCGCCGAAAGCTCTTCGCCCGCCAGCCAGACGCTGCCGGCGGTCGGCGTATCGAGGCCACCGAGCAAATTCAACAAGGTACTTTTGCCGGAGCCGGAAGTCCCGACGATCGCCACACGCTCACCGGGATGCAGCTCCAGTTGCAGGCCCGACAACACCACCACCGATTCCGGGCCTTCCTCGTAGGACTTGCCCAGGTTGCGGCAGCTCAAGATTGCTTTTTCACTCATGCCCGACTCACTCATAACGTAACGCCTCCGCCGGCTGGGTGCGCGCGGCACGCCAGGCTGGGTACAGGGTGGCGAGGAAACTCAGGATCAACGCGGCGCCGCAGACCATCAACACGTCATCGGCCTGCAACTGCGAGGGCAGGTAGTCGATGAAGTACACGTCGGCGTTGAGAAACTTGTGCCCGATCAGCCCTTCGAGGGCGGCAATCGCGGCGCTGACATTCAGTGCGGCGAACATCCCGACCAAGGCGCCTACAAACGTGCCGATGACGCCGATGACGGTGCCCTGGACCATGAAGATCCGCATGATCTGCCCCGGCGTGGCGCCGAGGGTGCGCAGGATGGCGATGTCGCCTTTCTTGTCGTTCACCACCATCACCAGCGTGGAAATGATGTTGAACGCCGCCACGGCGACGATCAGCAACAGGAGCAAGCCGATCATGGCTTTTTCCATGCGGATCGCCTGATACAGGTTGCCGTGGGTGCGGGTCCAGTCGCGGGCGTAATAACGGTCTTCGCCGAGCTGCTGGGCGATGTTCCACGCCACGCGCGGCGCCTGGAACAGATCATCGAACTTCAACCGCAGGCCCTGGACCTGATCCGGCTTCCAGCGATGCAGACGCGCGAGATCCTGAAGGTTGGTCACCCCCAGGTAACCGTCCAGCTCGCCGGCGCCGACATGGAAGATGCCGACCACGGTGAAGCGCTTCATGCGCGGGAACATGCCGCCTGGAGTGACAGTGACTTCCGGCGCGACAAACGTCAGCTTGTCGCCGATGGCCACGCCGAGCTTGGTCGCCGCCTTGTCGCCGATCACGATACCGAAGCTGCCCGGCGCGAGGTCGTCGAGTTTGCCCTGCCGCATGAAGTTGTCGATGATCGACACCTGCCGCTCCAGCCCGGGATCGATGCCATTGAGCAAGACCTTGGAGACCTTGCCGTCGTTGGTCAGCAACCCCTGCATCTGAGTGAAAGGCGCAACGGCCAACACCTGCGGGTTCTGCTTGACCTTGGCGGCCAGGCTTGGCCAGTCGCTGATGGCTTCGCCGGTTTCGAGGGTCGCGTGGGGCACCATGCCCAGCACGCGGGTGCGCATTTCATGGTCGAAGCCGTTCATGACCGACAGCACGACGATCATCACGACCACGCCGAGGGCCAGGCCGATAATGGACGTCAGGGAAATGAACGATACGAAATGATTGCGACGCTTTGCACGGGTATAACGCGTGCCGATGAATACGAAGAGAGGTCTGAACATGTCGGGGCTTGTTCGGAGGGAAAAGGAACGTCCTTGTGGCGGGGGTCACAAACCAGCTTTACACTCAGACCACCGCCGCTACCATGGGTTCGCCATGTCGACATTAGATGAAGAAGATCGCCGCGAATACTACCGTATCGAGGACACGATCGCACTGGAAATTCGGCCCCTGTCCATTCCTGAAGCAGCCAGCCAGGAAGTGTTGCAGGATGAGTCCCCACTGTTCAACCTGCTCAGCGAGCTGCACCTGAGCGAGTTCGAATCACAACACCTGTTGCGCCAGATCAGCGAGCGCGAGCGCAGCATCGCGGCCTACCTCAAGGCTATGAACAAACGCATCGACCTGCTCAGCCAGGTCATCGCCGTAACGGTGCTCGGCGAAATCGGCGATCCCCAGCCGGTGATCATTTCCGAAGGCGGCATCGATTTCCAATACCCCAGCGCCATTGCCGTCGGCGCGCACCTTTCGGTCAAGCTGGTGCTGATGCCCCAGGCCCTGGGGCTGTTGTTGCGCGCACGCGTCACCCATTGCGACCCCAAGGGCAACGGTTATGACGTAGGCACCGAGTTTGAGCACCCGACCGACGCCCAGCGCCAATTGCTGGCCCGCTACATCCTGCAGAAGCAGGCGCAGGAACGGCGCCTGGCCCGGGAACTGAACGAATCTGGCATCGATAAGGAATAACCGTGACCCTCATTTATGGCCACCGCGGCGCCAAGGGCGAAGCACCGGAAAACACCCTCACCGGTTTCCAGGAATGCCTCAAGCACGGCGTACGCCGTTGCGAGCTGGACCTGCACCTGTCCATGGACGGCGAGTTAATGGTCATCCACGACCCGACCCTCAAGCGCACCACCGATCGCCGGGGCAAGGTGGTCGAACACACCGCCGCTGAACTGGTGACTTATGACGCGCGCAAGGGCGGCCCGGGCTGGATCAAGCCGTGCCCGATTCCACGCCTGGAAGAGTTGTTCGAGAAGTGTGATTTCGAGCACTGGCAACTGGAGGTGAAAAGCGCCTCACGCACCCGCGCCGCCGCCACCGTGCTGGGCATCCGGGAAATGGCCCAGCGCTTCGGCCTGCTGGACAAGATCACCATCACTTCCAGTTCCCGGGAAGTGCTCAAGGCCGCGCTGGACCTGACTCCGGACATTTCCCGTGGGCTGGTCGCCGAATACGCCTGGCTCGACCCGTTGAAAGTCGCCCAGAGCTATGGCTGTGAGATTCTGGCGCTGAACTGGACCCTGTGCACGCCGGAACGCCTGATCAAGGCGCAGCGCCAGGGGCTGCATGTGTCGGTGTGGACCGTCAACGAGCCCGCGCTCATGCGCAGGCTCGCCGACTTTGGCGCTGACAGCCTGATTACAGACTTTCCCGGTTTGGCCACTGCCACCCTCGAGAATTGCTGAAATCGGTCTCCCCGGCCGGCTCAGGCCACCGGCCGGAGCCGCTCAAAAAAGCCGGTTGAGCCCGTCGTAGGCCGCTACCCGATAGGCTTCGGCCATGGTCGGGTAGTTGAACGTGGTGTTGACGAAGTACTTCAACGTGTTCAGCTCGCCCGGCTGGTTCATGATCGCCTGGCCGATGTGGACGATTTCCGAGGCCTGGTAGCCGAAGCAGTGCACACCCAGCACTTCCAGGGTCTCGCGGTGGAACAGGATCTTCAGCATGCCTTGCGGCTCGCCGGCGATCTGCGCACGCGCCATGCTCTTGAAGAAGGCCTTGCCCACCTCGTACGGCACCTTGGCCTGGGTCAGCTCCTGCTCGTTCTTGCCGATCGAGCTGATCTCCGGAATGGTGTAGATGCCGGTCGGCACGTCGTTGACGAAGCGCCAACTGCCGTTGTCGACGATGCTGCCGGCGGCCGAGCGGCCCTGGTCGTGGGCGGCACTGGCCAGGCTCGGCCAGCCGATCACGTCACCGGCGCCATAAATGTTCGGCACGCAGGTGCGGTAGTTCTCGTCGACTTCGATCTGGCCGCGACTGTTGACCTTCACGCCGATGTTTTCCAGGCCCAGGGTGTCGGTGTTGCCGGTGCGGCCGTTGCACCAGAGCAAGGCGTCGGCCTTGATCTTCTTGCCGGACTTGAGGTGCAGGATCACACCGTTGTCCACGCCTTCGACGCGCTCGTAATCTTCGTTGTGGCGCACGGTGATGTTGTTGTTGCTGAAGTGGTAGCTCAGGGCCTGGGAAATTTCCGAGTCCAGGAAGCTCAGCAATTGGCCACGGTTGTCCACCAGTTCCACCAGCACGCCCAGGCCGCTGAAGATCGAGGCGTATTCGCAACCGATCACGCCGGCACCGTAGACGATAAGTTTGCGCGGGGTATGCCCCAGGCTCAGGATCGTGTCGCTATCGTAGATACGTGCGTGGTTGAAATCGATGTCTGCCGGGCGATACGGACGCGAGCCAGTGGCGATGATGATGTGCTTGGCCACCAGTTTCTCCACTACGCCATTGCCGCAGACCACTTCGACCGTTTGCTCGTCGGCGAAGCTGCCCGTGCCAAAAAACACGTCCACACGGTTGCGGGCGTAGTAGCCGGTACGCGAGGCCACTTGCTTGGAAATTACCTTCTCGGCGCTCTTGAGCACGTCCGGGAAGGAGAACCAGCGCGGCTCGCCGATTGCCCGGAACATCGGGTTGGTGTTGAACTGCATGATCTGCCGGACCGAGTGACGCAAGGCCTTGGACGGGATGGTACCCAAGTGGGTGCAGTTGCCGCCGACCTGCCGACGGCTGTCGACCATCGCCACCTTGCGCCCTGCCTTGGCGGCGTTCATTGCCGCACCTTCCCCCGCCGGGCCGGAACCCAGTACCACCACGTCGTAGTTGTAGACAGCCATGCGTACTCCTCAGAACAGGCCGCGATGCCACAGTTGGCACCGACGGCTAAATCATGCCGGCCGGCGGCATGAAGGAACAATTTGGGACCGGTTCACGCGCCCGGCCACAGTCTATAGAAGCGTCAACGCCGCGCACATTACCCCTTGGTCGCGTCGTAGGCTAGTTTTGCCTGCGCTATTTCGCCACAGGTGGGCTTTCATAACCCTGTCAGCATTGCGTGACAATCATCTCAAGTTCAACTGAATCATCGTGGCGAGGGAGCTTGCTCCCGCTGGGCTGCGCAGCGGCCCCTTTTGTGAGCGCTTCGCACTCAAGCGGGAGCAAGCTCCCTCGCCACGAGCACAGCGCTGAACAAGCTCATCGTCATCATTGGGTTTTTCCGCCGACCATCCGTTCAAACGCATCGTTTGTGCGTACGACGAAACGCTCCCCATCGCGCAGCACAAAAAATACTCCGACGCCGTGCTCCTGGGCATAGTCCCAACCCTCTTCAGGACCGAGAATCAGCAACAGCGTCGATAGTCCATCGGCCAACATCGCTGAAGGATGAATTACCGTGACTGACGCCAGGTTGTGTAGGACCGGCGCCCCGGTGCGCGCATCAAAGGTGTGGGAGTAACGCTTGCCGCCCTGCTCGAAATATTTACGATAGTCGCCCGACGTTGAAACCCCGTAGCCGTTGACCTCGATGACACGCTCAGCCATTTGCCGATCGTTCCGAGGCTCTTCCAGGGCGATGCGCCAGGCCGATCCATCCGGCTTGTGCCCGACAGCCTTGAGTTCACCGGTGGCCTCGGCCAGATAGCTGTCGATGCCCAAAGCCTGGAGCTTCGCGGCGATGCGGTCGACGGCATAACCCGCCGCGATGCTGTTGAAATCGACTTCCACCGCGGCGTCCTTGCATAACCGATTGCCTTCGATCCGCAAGTAGCCATGGCCAACCTGTCGTCGCGCCAGGGCCAGGGCCTCGGCGCTGGGCACCGCCTCTCGCCGGGATTGCGGGCCGAAGCCCCACAGGTTCAGCAAAGGCTCCACCGTCAGATCGAACGCGCCATGGCTTTGCGAAGATAGCTGCTCACCCACCCGGACAAGTTCAAGCACCGGTCCCGGCATGGTCAGGCAACTGCCGCCAGGCAGGGCATTGAAGCGCTCGATTTCCGAATCGCTGCGATAGGTGGAAAACAGCCGATCCACTTCAGCGAGAATTTTTCCTACCTCGGCCTGCACCACGTTCGGACCGGGCGTGGCGGCATGCCTGACGTACTGGACGGAATAACGGCTGCCCATGGTCGGGCCATCGAAGCGTTCCAGGTTATCGCCCCGGCCGCAGCCGGACACAACGCCGGCCAGCATCACAAGCCCAATCCATCGTCCAGTTAACAAATCTTCATCTCCCCACAAAACCACGCCGGCCATTATGGGCTACAGCGCATGCAAAAAAACCCTGTGGGATTGCAGTGCTTTCATACAAGATTGCCAGAGTGAGTACCTACACATGCCTTCCAACACGAGCAACGGCAAGGCGATTTTTCGCGTTGTCAGCGGCAACTTCCTGGAGATGTTCGACTTCATGGTCTATGGCTTCTACGCCACGGCCATCGCCAAGACGTTCTTCCCGACTGACAGTGCCTTCGCCTCGCTGATGCTGTCCCTGGCGACATTCGGCGCCGGGTTCCTGATGCGTCCGCTGGGCGCGATCTTCCTTGGCGCCTACATCGACCGTCACGGCCGGCGCAAAGGCCTGATCATCACCCTCGCGATGATGGCCGCCGGCACGGTGCTGATCGCCTGTGTACCGGGTTACGCCACGTTGGGCGTGGCGGCGCCGCTGCTGGTATTGCTGGGCCGATTGCTTCAGGGCTTTTCCGCAGGCGTGGAACTCGGTGGGGTCTCGGTGTACCTGGCGGAAATCTCTACGCCGGGGCGCAAGGGCTTTTTTGTCAGTTGGCAGTCCGCCAGCCAACAGGCCGCCGTGGTCTTCGCCGGTCTGCTGGGGGTTGGCCTCAATCACTGGCTGAGCCCGCAGGAAATGGGCGAATGGGGCTGGCGCGTGCCGTTCCTGATCGGTTGCCTGATCGTACCGGTCATTTTTGTAATTCGCCGCTCGCTGGAAGAAACGCCGGAATTCCAGGCGAGAAAACATCGCCCTAGCCTGGCGGAAATCGTCCGCTCCATTGGCCAGAACTTCGGCATTGTCCTGGCCGGCATGGCACTGGTGGTGATGACTACGGTGTCGTTCTACCTGATCACGGCCTACACGCCGACATTTGGCAAGGCTGAGCTCAACCTGTCTGACCTGGATGCGTTGCTGGTCACGGTGTGTATCGGCTTGTCGAATTTCTTCTGGCTGCCAGTCATGGGCGCGCTTTCCGACAAGATCGGGCGCAAACCCCTGCTGCTGGCTGCGACAATCCTGGCGATCCTGACCGCCTACCCGGCGCTGTCCTGGCTGGTGGCGAACCCCAGCTTCAGCCATTTACTGATCGTCGAGCTGTGGTTGTCGTTCCTGTATGGATCGTACAACGGCGCCATGGTGGTCGCCCTGACGGAAATCATGCCGGTTGAGGTGCGTACTACTGGCTTTTCCCTGGCCTATAGCCTCGCGACGGCAACGTTCGGCGGGTTCACGCCGGCGGCCTGTACCTATCTGATCCATGTGCTGGATAACAAGGCTGCACCGGGAATCTGGCTCAGTGGTGCGGCGGTGTTGGGGTTGATTGCGACGTTGGTGCTGTTCAAGGGTAATCGGCATGAGCTGCGCACGGCGCAGGCCTCCGTTGTGAGTGGCGCCTGACAGATTGCCTTCGCGAGCAGGCTCGCTCCCACATTGGACCGCATGTATCAACAACAACTCGGTAAACTGTGGGAGCGAGCCTGCTCGCGAAGGGGCCAGCCCAGGCACTACAAAACCCCAGGTAAAAAAAAGCCCCGACAAGTCGGGGCGTTTTTTACCAGCAGCTAAAGCTTACTTAGCGCGGGAACGCAGGCGGATTCACATCAGCCATGTCTTCCATTACGCGAACTACCTGGCAGCTGTAGCCGAACTCGTTGTCATACCAGACGTACAGGACAACACGGTTGTCCTGGACGATGGTCGCTTCGGCGTCGACAACGCCAGCGTGGCGCGAACCGACGAAGTCAGTGGACACCACTTCCTGCGAGTTGACGAAGTCGATCTGCTTGTGCAGGTCGGAGTGCAGCGCCATGTAGCGCAGGTACTCGTTCATCTCTTCACGGGTGGCGGCTTTCTCAAGGTTCAGGTTGAGAATGGCCATCGACACGTTCGGCGTCGGCACACGGATCGCGTTGCCGGTCAGCTTGCCAGCGAGCTCAGGCAAGGCCTTGGCGGCAGCAGTGGCGGCACCGGTTTCGGTGATGACCATGTTCAACGCGGCGCTACGGCCACGGCGATCGCCCTTGTGGAAGTTGTCGATCAGGTTCTGGTCGTTGGTGTACGAGTGAACGGTTTCGACGTGACCGTTGATGATGCCGAACTTGTCATTCACGGCTTTGAGCACCGGCACGATGGCGTTGGTGGTGCAGGAAGCGGCGGAGATGATCTTGTCGTCAGCGGTGATTTCGGTGTGGTTGATACCGTGAACGATGTTCTTCAGCTTGCCCTTGCCAGGTGCAGTCAGGACAACGCGGTCGATACCCGGGCAGGCCAGGTGCTGGCCAAGGCCATCGGCATCACGCCATACACCGGTGTTATCCACCAGCAGGGCGTCCTTGATGCCGTACTGGGTGTAGTCCACCTCGGTCGGGTTCTTCGCGTAGATCACCTGGATCAGGTTACCGTTGGCGGTGATGGTGTTGTTTTCTTCGTCGATGGTAATGGTGCCGTTGAAGGAACCATGCACCGAGTCGCGGCGCAGCAGGCTGGCACGCTTGGTCAGGTCGTTCTCGGCGCCCTTGCGCACGACGATGGCGCGCAGGCGCAGGCCGTCGCCACCACCGGTTTTCTCGATCAGGATACGCGCAAGCAGACGGCCGATACGACCGAAGCCGTACAGGACCACGTCGGTACCTTTACGAGCCGAAGCGTTCTGCTGACCAACCACGTCAGCCATTTCTTCGCGCACGAACTGTTCGGCGCTACGGCCATTGGCTTCGTTACGGAATTTGAACGCCAGCTTGCCCAGGTCCACCGAGGCCGCGCCGAGCTTGAGCTCGCTCATCGCCTTGAGCAGGGGGAATGTTTCGTGGACGGAGAGTTCGCTGTCGTCGGAAGAACGGTGGCGAGCAAAGCGGTGGGCCTTGAGGATCGCGATGACAGACTGGTTGATCAGGCTGCGGCCATAGATCGAGCTCACCACGTTGTTATTGCGGTAGAGCTGACCGATGAGAGGGATCATCGCTTCTGCGAGTGCTTCACGATCAATCCATTCACCAAGACACTGGTCGGGCTTCTGAGTCACGGTAACCTTCCACATGTAGGGGCTGAAAAAAGGGGCTACATTATGCCGCCGAGTCATCGGCGGAGCAATGCGCGCCCGTCGCGCCGTGGTTTTGCGTTCCTGCAGCATAGTCCGCGACTGACAGCAGCCCCCTTCCCCCGCTACAATTGTCGACTTTGTCGCAACGCTGGAGCTCAACCTTCCGTGCCCGTTCTGCGTCTTCCGCTTCTCCCTGCCGCGGCAGGTAAACAGCACTGGGGCAACCTGCCCGGTGCCGCCCTGAGCCTGGCCATCGCCGAGGCTGCCAGCGCTGCAAAGCGCTTTACCCTGCTGCTGACCGCCGACAGCCAAAGCGCCGAACGGCTGGAACAGGAGCTGGCTTTCTTCGCCCCGGATTTGCCAGTGCTGCATTTCCCGGACTGGGAAACCCTGCCCTACGACCTTTTTTCGCCGCACCAGGACATCATTTCCCAGCGCATCGCCAGCCTTTACCGGCTGCCGGAGCTCAGTCATGGCGTTTTGGTAGTGCCGATTACCACAGCCCTACATCGCCTGGCGCCGACCCAATTCCTGCTAGGCAGCAGCCTGGTGCTGGACATCGGCCAGAAGCTCGACGTCGAGCAAATGCGCACCCGGCTTGAGGCCAGCGGCTACCGCTACGTCGATACCGTGTACGAGCACGGCGAGTTCACGGTCCGCGGCGCGTTGATAGACCTGTTCCCGATGGGCAGCAAACTGCCCTATCGCATCGACCTGTTCGATGACGAGATCGAGACCTTGCGCACCTTTGATCCGGAAAACCAGCGTTCCATCGACAAAGTGCAGTCGATCCGCCTGTTGCCGGCCAAGGAATTCCCTCTGCAAAAAGACGCGGTGACGCGTTTCAAGGCGCGGTTTCGCGAACGCTTCGACGTGGACTTCCGGCGCTGCCCGATCTTCCAGGACCTCAGCAGCGGCATCACCCCGGCCGGTATCGAGTATTACCTGCCGCTGTTCTTCGAAGAAACCTCCACCCTGTTCGATTACCTGCCCCAGGATACCCAGGTATTTTCCCTGCCCGGCATCGAGCAAGCGGCGGAAAACTTCTGGAATGACGTGCGCAACCGCTACGAAGAGCGGCGTGTCGACCCGTCCCGTCCTCTATTGCCGCCCGCCGAGTTGTTCCTGCCGGTTGAAGACTGCTTCGCCCGCCTCAAGAGCTGGCCGCGCGTGGTGGCGAGCCAACAGGACGTGGAAACCGGCGTCGGTCGCGAACGCTTCCCCGCCAGACCGCTGCCGGACCTGGCGATCGAAGCCAAGGCCACGCAACCGTTGGCGGCCCTGGCCGGTTTCCTCGACCAATTCCCTGGCCGCGTGCTGTTCACCGCCGAGTCCGCCGGCCGTCGCGAAGTGTTGCTGGAGCTGCTCGAACGCCTGAAGCTGCGACCGAAGACTGTCGACAGCTGGCCGGATTTCGTCGCTGGCAAGGAGCGCCTGGCAATCACCATCGCGCCGCTCAATGACGGGCTGGTCCTGGATGATCCCGCCCTGGCACTGGTCGCCGAGAGCCCGTTGTTCGGCCAGCGGGTGATGCAGCGTCGCCGTCGCGAGAAGCGCGCAGACGCTGCCAACGACGCGGTCATCAAGAACCTCACCGAGTTGCGCGAGGGCGCGCCGGTGGTGCACATCGACCATGGCGTGGGCCGCTACCTGGGCCTGGCGACCCTGGAGATCGAAAACCAGGTCGCCGAATTCCTCACCCTGGAATATGCCGAGGGCGCCAAACTCTACGTGCCGGTGGCGAACCTGCACCTGATCGCCCGCTACACCGGCAGCGACGATGCGCTGGCGCCGCTGCATCGCCTGGGCTCGGAAACCTGGCAGAAAGCCAAGCGCAAGGCCGCCGAACAGGTGCGCGACGTGGCCGCCGAATTGCTTGACATCTACGCCCGTCGCGCCGCGCGCGAAGGCTACGCGTTCGCCGACCCGAAAGCCGATTACGAAACCTTCAGCGCCGGCTTCCCGTTCGAGGAAACCGTCGACCAGCAGACCACCATCGAAGCCGTGCGCGCCGACATGCTCGCGCCCAAACCGATGGACCGATTGGTCTGCGGCGACGTCGGCTTCGGCAAGACCGAAGTGGCGATGCGCGCCGCGTTCATCGCCGTGCACGGCGGCAAGCAGGTGGCGATACTGGTGCCGACCACCCTGCTCGCCCAGCAGCACTACAACAGTTTCCGCGACCGCTTCGCCGACTGGCCGGTGACCGTGGAAGTGATGAGCCGCTTCAAGTCGACCAAGGAAGTGAATGCCGCCGTGGCCGACCTGGCCGAAGGCAAGATCGACATCGTCATCGGCACGCACAAACTGCTCCAGGACGACGTGAAATTCAAAAGCCTCGGGCTGGTGATCATCGACGAAGAGCACCGTTTCGGCGTGCGCCAGAAAGAACAGCTCAAGGCCCTGCGCAGCGAAGTCGACATCCTGACCCTCACCGCCACGCCGATCCCGCGTACGCTGAACATGGCAGTGTCGGGCATGCGTGATCTGTCGATCATCGCCACGCCGCCGGCCCGTCGCCTGTCGGTGCGTACGTTCGTGATGGAGCAGAACAAAAGCACGGTCAAGGAAGCGCTACTGCGGGAGCTGCTGCGTGGCGGCCAGGTCTATTACCTGCACAACGACGTGAAGACCATCGAGAAATGTGCCGCCGACCTCGCCGAGCTGGTGCCGGAAGCCCGTATCGGCATCGGCCACGGACAGATGCGCGAGCGCGAACTCGAACAGGTGATGAGCGACTTTTATCACAAGCGTTTCAACGTGCTGATCGCCTCGACCATCATCGAGACCGGCATCGACGTGCCAAGCGCCAACACCATCATCATCGAACGCGCCGACAAGTTCGGCCTGGCCCAGTTGCACCAGTTGCGCGGCCGGGTCGGCCGCAGCCACCACCAGGCCTATGCCTACCTGCTGACGCCGCCGCGCCAGCAGATCACCCCAGACGCGGAAAAGCGCCTGGAGGCCATCGCCAACACCCAGGACCTCGGCGCCGGCTTCGTGCTGGCCACCAATGACCTGGAAATCCGTGGTGCCGGCGAATTGCTCGGCGACGGCCAGAGCGGCCAGATCCAGGCCGTCGGCTTCACGCTGTACATGGAAATGCTCGAGCGCGCGGTCAAGTCGATCCGCAAGGGCGAGCAACCGAACCTCGACCAGCCCCTGGGCGGCGGGCCGGAGATCAACCTGCGGGTGCCGGCGCTGATCCCGGAAGACTACCTGCCAGACGTCCATGCCCGGCTGATTCTCTACAAACGCATCGCCTCGGCCACCGACGAGGAAGGCCTGAAAGACTTGCAGGTGGAGATGATCGACCGCTTCGGGCTGCTGCCGGAGCCGACCAAGAACCTGGTGCGCACCACGCTGCTCAAGCTCAAGGCCGAGCAGCTGGGCATCAAGAAAGTCGACGGTGGGCCCAACGGCGGCCGCATCGAATTCGAAGCCCAGACGCCGGTCGATCCGCTGGTATTGATCAAGCTGATCCAGGGCCAGCCCAAACGCTACAAGTTCGAAGGCGCCACGATGTTCAAGTTCATGGTGCCCATGGAACGCCCGGAAGAGCGTTTTAATACCGTGGAGGCGCTGTTCGAGCGCCTCACTCCGACCACTGCTTGAAGGACGCCCAATGCGCCTGTTTCGCTCCTTGACGTTGTTGATGACCCTGGTCGCCCCCCTGGCCTTCGCCGACGACCTGTATCAGGTGGAAATGATCCTGGTTCGCCAGAATGCCGAACCGGCCATTATCAGTCGCGCCGCGCCGGAAGACTGGGACGCCGGCGCACAACGCCTGCCTCCGGACAGCCAGCGCACGCCAGCATTGGGCAACATCGTCGAGAAACTCAACGCCAGCGGCCAATACAGCGTACTGATGCACAAGGCCTGGCAACAGAACCTGGGCGAACAGGGCAGCAAGGTCGCCGTCAGCGACGGCACCGAACAGTTCGGCCAGTTCCCCATCGAGGGCACCCTGGAGCTGAAACTGGGCCGCTTTACCGACGTCGACGCCGACTTCTGGGTCAACCAGATTGACGCCAATGGCCTGGTCACCGCCAGCGAACGCCTCAAGCAACAGAGCCACACCAAGAACGGCCAGCTGAATTTCCTCGATAACGGTCACCTCGGCCTGCTGATCAAGATCACCTCGCTGACCGCGCCCGCGCCACGGCAGGCGCCCGAAGCGATTCCGGACTGACCGGCGCGCCTATGCCCTCGCCCCTGAGCAAACCCCTGGCACCCTCCTGGGTCAATCGATTCAAGGAACAAAGCCTGGAGCGCGGACGCCGATACGCGCTGGAAAATCGCGTCAGGATCGTCGAGACCGGAGACAGCACCATCATCGCCAGCTGCGAAGGCTCTGGCGGCAGCGTCTATCGTCAGACCATTCGCCTCAAGGAGTCAGCCAAGGGCACGCTGATCCTGCTCGAAGCGGCCTGCTCCTGCCCGGTGCGCATCAACTGCAAACATTGCGCGGCGGTCTTGTTGCAGGTCCAGGAAACCCTGGCCTACCCAGCCGCCGAGAAAGACGCGCATCTGCTGGAAAAACTCCAGACCGTGCTCGACAACCGCAGTCCCAAGGCCCCGCCGCAGGTGCTCGTGGAAAACGTGCAACCGGTGCCGCGCCTGTGGCTGGCGAGTATCGAGTTCAGCGCCTTCGAGCCGCGCAACGGCAAGATGCAGCGCTACATCCAGCACCGCGCTGCCCTGTCCTTCAGCTATCTGGACGAATACGTCAGCGGCCAGCGCAACATTGACGTACTGATTCGCCAGGAAACCCAGACGCTGCGTATTAAACGCCAGACCGACGTGGAACAGTCCTACCGCGAACAACTGCGAATCCTCGGTTTCAAGGTCGCCACCCGGCAAAGCAAGGCGCTGCCGGAAAGCGCCGGCGAGCTTTATGAGATGGTCAACGACAGTGCCTGGTTGACCTTTACCCTCAATGACCTGCCAAAACTGCGCAACCAAGGCTGGGAGCTGCAGATCGACGAAGACTTCGGCTTCGACCTGACGGCTGTGGACGAGTGGTACGCCAGCGTCGAGGAAACTCCGGAGCGAGACTGGTTTGATCTGGAACTGGGGATCATCGTCAACGGCGAGCGCTTGAGCCTGCTGCCGATCCTGCTGAACCTGATGCGCTCGCACATCGAGCTGTTCAATCCGGAACGCCTGGCCCGGCGCCGCGACGACGAACTCATCCTGGTCAACCTGCCGCACCGTCCCAATTCGGAATTCGGCCCGCAGCAAGTCGCCCTGCCCTATGGACGCCTGAAGCCGGTGCTGGCGACCCTCGGCGAGTTTTACCTGCAAGAACCCGGCACCAGCAAACTGCGCCTGAACAGTGCGGACGCCCTGCGCCTGAACCCGCTGCAAGACATGCCGCTGCGCTGGGAAGGGGGCGAACACATCCGTGGCCTGGCCCAGCGGCTGCGCGACATCAAGGACTACACCGCGGCGGCACCGGAAGGCTTGAACGCAACGCTGCGGCCCTATCAGCTCGAAGGCCTGAGCTGGATGCAATCGCTACGACAACTGGAGGTTGGCGGCATTCTCGCGGATGACATGGGCCTGGGCAAAACCCTACAGACCCTGGCGCACATTCTCAGCGAAAAAAACGCCGGCCGCCTCGACAGGCCGTGCATGGTGGTGATGCCGACGAGCCTGATTCCCAACTGGCTCGATGAAGCCAGCCACTTCACCCCGCAGCTCAAGGTATTGGCCTTGTACGGTGCCGGACGCAAGAAACATTTCGAGCGGTTGGCCGATTACGACCTGATCCTGACCACCTATGCATTGCTGCCCAAGGATGTCGAGCGCCTTAAAGCGCAACCGCTGCACGTATTGATCCTGGATGAAGCCCAGTACATCAAGAACCCCACCAGCAAGGCCGCCCAGGCCGCCCGTGAGCTCGATGCCCGACAGCGGTTGTGCCTGTCCGGGACACCGCTGGAAAATCACCTGGGTGAATTGTGGTCGCTGTTTCATTTCCTGTTGCCGGGCTGGCTCGGCGACATCAAGGATTTCAACCGCGACTACCGCGTGCCGATCGAAAAACGCGGGAGCGCCGTACGATTGCAGCACCTTAACGGTCGGATAAAACCGTTTCTGCTGCGCAGGACCAAGGAACAGGTCGCAACCGAATTGCCGCCCAAGACCGAGATCATCCATTGGGTCGAACTCAGCGACGCCCAACGGGATGTCTATGAAACCATGCGCCTGGCGATGGACAAGAAGGTGCGTGACGAAATCACCCGCAAAGGCGTGGCGCGCAGCCAGATCATCATCCTCGAGGCGCTGCTCAAGCTGCGCCAGGTGTGCTGCGACCTGCGCCTGATCAGCGACGCCGCCCTGCCAGCCCGAGGCAGTGCTTCGGGCAAGCTCGACAGCCTGATGGAGATGCTCGAGGAGTTGTTTGAAGAAGGTCGGCGGGTGCTGCTGTTTTCCCAGTTCACGTCCATGCTGGCGCTGATCGAAGACGAACTGAAAAAGCGCGGTGTGGAATACGCCATCCTGACCGGCCAAACCCGGGACCGCCGCACTCCGGTGAAGGAATTCCAGAGCGGCAAGCGTCAGATCTTCCTGATCAGCCTGAAGGCCGGCGGCGTGGGTCTGAACCTGACGGAAGCGGACACGGTGATTCACTACGACCCGTGGTGGAACCCGGCCACCGAAAACCAGGCGACCGACCGCGCTTATCGCATCGGCCAGGAAAAGCCGGTGTTCGTCTACAAGCTGATAGCCCGGGGAACCGTGGAAGAAAAGATTCAACTGCTGCAGAAGGAAAAATCCGACCTCGCGGCCGGCGTGCTGGATGGGCGCGTGGCCGGGGACTGGAAACTGCAGAACGAAGACATCGAGGCGTTGTTCGCACCGCTGCCGGATAAGCTGGAGAAGCGCTGACACTCCCTCAACTCATCTTGTTGGGTGTCCATGAGCCTGGTGTTCACCGCAGATCCACTGTGGGAGCGAGCTTGCTCGCGATAGGGGTGGTTCAGTTGATGCAGATGTTGACTGTGCAGCCGTCATCGCGAGCAAGCTCGCTCCCACAGGGGATTTGCAGCACTCACAAAAACCAGAACCCACATCACTTCCAATGTGGGAGCGAGCCTGCTCGCGATGACTGACTATCAGGTGACATAACCAGTGAATGTGTCGGTGGATCAGGCCTTGGGCAACGGAGCAAACAACGCTTCGATGTCACTTTGCTCAAGCTTCCATCCGCCCGTTGTTCCGCCATCCAAAACCCCGCTTGTCAATGCAGCCTTATTCTCCTGAAGGGCCTGTATCTTCTCCTCCACCGTACCTCGGGCAATCAGCTTGTAAACAAAAACAGGCTTGTTTTGACCGATCCGATAAGCCCGGTCGGTCGCCTGATTTTCCACCGCCGGATTCCACCAAGGATCGAAGTGAATAACGGTATCGGCAGCCGTCAGATTGAGTCCCGTCCCCCCTGCCTTGAGGCTGATCAGAAAAAGCGACACCTTGCCACTCTGAAAATCCCTAACCGGCGTACGGCGATCGACTGTACTTCCGGTCAACAACGAATAAGCAAGGCTGCGCTTTTGCAGTTCCTCCTCGATCAATGCCAACATTGAGGTGAACTGGGAAAACAACAGGATCTTGCGCCCTTCGCTGAGCAACTCTTCGAGCATCTCCATCAAACTGACCAACTTGCCGCTGCCAATGCGCGGTGTTTTGGTGGTCTTTGGAGTATTGAGCAGTCGCAGATCGCAACAGACCTGGCGCAGCTTGAGTAACGCATCAAGGATGATGATTTGGCTACGAGCCACGCCGCTGCGAGCAATTTCGTCGCGGACTTTCTTGTCCATGGCCACGCGCACCGTTTCATAGACATCCCGCTGCCCGTCGCTGAGATCGACCCAATGGATGATTTCGGTCTTGGGCGGCAGCTCGGTCGCGACCTGTTCCTTTTTCCGGCGCAGCAAGAAGGGTTTTATGCGGGCAATCAAATGCCGCATGCGCTCTTGATTGCCGTGTTTTTCGATGGGCGTGCGGTAGTCACGATTGAAGGTTTTGCTATCTCCCAACCAGCCGGGCAATAGAAAGTGAAACAACGACCAGAGTTCGCCCAGGTGATTTTCCAGCGGCGTGCCGGACAGGCAAAGACGCTGCCGGGCGCCGAGGTCGCGAGCAGCCTGGGCGGCCTTGCTGGCAGGATTCTTGATGTTTTGTGCCTCATCAAGAATCAGCACACTCCAGGCCTGAGGCTTCAATATTTCCAGATTCCGCGGCAACAAGGCATAAGTGGTCAATATCAAATCGTACTGACCAAGGCTGGCAAAGTCTTTTTGCCGGGCCGCACCATGAAGTGCCAGCACTCTGAGCTGAGGCGTAAAGCGTGCTGCTTCGTCGAGCCAGTTGGGAATCAGGCTCGTGGGCATGACCGCTAGCGCCGGGACATCGAGGCGCCCTGCTTGTTTCTCGCACAGCAAATGAGCCAGGGCCTGTAAAGTTTTGCCCAAGCCCATGTCATCACCCAGAATGCCGCCCACTTCCAGCTCGCGCAGGGTTTGCATCCAGTTAAGCCCTTCGAGTTGGTAGGGTCGCAGCACAGCCTTGAGCCCATCTGGCGCTGGGACATGCACATGGGTCGCCTCATGCAACCTTTTAGCAAATGTGCGCAGTCTTTCTCCGCCCTGCCACACCAACGGCACGCCTTCGAGCGCATTGAGCCTGGCCGCATCAAAGGCGTTCAAACGTATCGAGTCGCCCCGGTGTTCTCTCATGTACAACTCACCGAGGGTAGCCATCAACGGCTTGACGCGCCCATACGGCAACGCGACCCTCACGGAGGGACCTGCCATGAACGTTCCACTGTTGAGCTCAAGCAATAACAACTGTTCATCACTGCGCTGATCGAGATTGGCCGGTTCCATCATCTCGGGACTTGAGCGAAGCAGATAAAGCAAAATCGGCAGAAGACTGTGCCGCTTGCCATTCACGACAATGCCCAACTGCAAATCAAACCACTCCCTCCCCGGAGACTCCTCGATGTCGGCGTACATCTGCTCTACGGGTTGCAGGTCGAAGTGAAAGCCATCTTCAATATCGACTTGCCAATGGGCGGCTCGCAATTGGGACAAGCCTCTATCCATGAACGCCAACCAGGCAGCGTCATCCGGCATCTGGAACAGTTCACCCACGCTGCCTGCGAGTGCGAGGCTTTTGCGGCTGGCCTTTTTGAATCCTGCCTTACGTAGAGTGGTGCGTAAGGCCTGTTCGAGATCCGGCTTGCGTCGAATGCGCAGAGTCTCGGTCCCGGACAGAATCGAGATATCGATGGAAGCTTTATCGTCGGCAGTATGACCATCGTAGATAAAGGTCAACGCCGCGCGATGTTCTGGAACCGATTTCCAGTGCCGAAGATTGAGCGCACTTCCCAACGTCAGCACCGCCCGTGGCTCGATATCGTCGATGATGCGTTCAGTGAGTTTTTTCGGGGGAGGGATTGCCAGGCCGGCAGCGTTGATCCGATGGCTGAAAAGCGCTGCCTGGTGAGCGGGCACCTCTGGCGCAAGGCTTAAATGGCAGGCCAGCTTGTCGTCCATTTCATAGGTGAGCCGGCCAAGCTCCTGGCGCGCCACATCCAGATAATGAAGCGGCTCAAGCACCAGAATCCTACCCGGCAGTTGATCGACACTTTGCCACTCAGGCCGGTAGTTACCGCTGGATTGCTCAGCCCAGGAAAACTGTACCGACTTCTGAGGCCCTGCCCGCAGCGGCTGCGGCGGTTCCAGCTCGAGAAACAGGCGGGAAGACTGCAAGGCAAGCGCAAGCACATCGGCGCCATTGCGCCCGCGCAGCGGATAGCTGTTCATCTGCCCGTGAAAACGTTGAGTGCTGATCAACAAGCGACCGATTTGCTGGTCAATGTCGAACAGGTAGTTCGGCAAACTGATCAGCATGTCCGCAAGTTGGTAAAACGCTTTCAGATCTCGCAAGGAACCATCACTGAGCTGACGCCCCTTGAAGAGTTCCAGCACCCATTGGCCGGTGTGTGTGTTCTTGAGCTTGTAGAGAAGCCGGATATCCGTGTTCTTTTCGATCGCCGCCGAATCAGGTCCCTGCTCAGGTATATGCTCGATCCAGGCTTCAAGATCGCGGCTCAGACGCTCGCCGCCGGAGCCTGCCTGCAACAATTGCTCATTCCACATCAAGTGGAACATGACCGCCACACAATGTTTGCAGTCGCCGCCGCCTGGGCATGAGCATTCGTAACGAACATCGTCATAACCCCGCTGGCGAACGAGCTCGATCATCTGCTGGTAGACACTGGTACCGGCTCCTTCGCACTCAGCGTGAACCGCTCGTTTGTCTACCTGCAGTATCCGGACTCGTTCTTCCTCGGCATAGTCGAACCCGCGAGCGAGCGTACGATGACCGAACGAATCCGCCCATTCAGTCTCAAGAAGTTCTGCAATCGATTCAATCATGGCCAAGGACATTATGAAAGATAATGAAACTGGGAGTCGGAGCCATCCGGAAACCGTGTATCAACGGGGCTTCCATCGGGGGACGCCTCTACCCCGCTTTTTCGCCGGCTCCACTATTCAGCCATCAACACCCGCGCCAGGGTCGACTTCACCTTCCCCATCCCGTCATGCAGCGCCTGCTCGATCTCGGCCATGGTAATCACCGCCGTGGATTTGCCTGCCGCCGGATTAACCACCAGGGCCAGGCACGCGTAGTCCAGCTCCAGCTCGCGAGCCAATGCTGCTTCCGGCATGCCGGTCATGCCGACGATGTCGCAGCCATCACGCTCCAGGCGGGCAATTTCGGCCACCGTTTCCAGGCGCGGCCCCTGCGTGCAGGCATAGACACCGTGGCTGCTGTAGCCGCAGCCTTCGGCAGCCAGGGCGGCAATCAACTTCTGGCGCAGCGACTCCGTGTAGGGATAGCTGAAATCGATATGAGTAACCGCTTCCAGGTCATCGGCAAAATACGTGTGCTGGCGGCCACTGGTGTAATCGATCAACTGATGGGGCACGCAGAAATGTCCGGTGCCCATCGCCGCGTGGATCCCGCCCACGGCGTTGACCGCCAGGATCGCCTCGGCACCCGCCTGCTTCAGGGCCCAGAGATTGGCGCGATAGTTGACCTGGTGCGGCGGAAAACGATGAGGATGGCCATGACGGGCCAGGAACAGCACCTCACGCCCGGCATATTCGCCAATCTGCACGTCGGCCGATGGCGCGCCATAGGGCGTTTCCACCGCCAGGGACTGGCGAATGGTCAGGCCTTCCAGCTGGGTCAGGCCTGTGCCGCCGATAATTGCGTAAACGGTCATACAAACGTCCTTAATCGATCAGTTGGGCGGCTTTTAATGCGCCGATCGCTGTCAGCCAGCGTGGATCCTGGCGATACTCGGTACTGGCGAAGGCCTGGCCACGCATGCGGGCGATCCGCGCTGATGGCTTGATCTTCAAGCGTTGGGCGGCGCTCAATGCCAACTCTGCGGCCGCGCGATCGTTGCACACCAGGCCCATGTCGCAACCCGCCGTCAATGCGGCCTCGATACGACTCGCGGCATCACCCACCACATGGGCCCCGGCCATTGACAGGTCATCACTGAAAATCACCCCGTCGAACTGCAACTCGCCCCGCAGGATGTCCTGCAACCAGCGTCGGGAAAACCCGGCCGGGCTGGCATCGACCTGCGGATAGATCACATGGGCCGGCATCACGGCGGCAAGCTGCTTGCTCAGCCTGGCAAACGGCAGCAGGTCGTTGGCGCGGATCTGTTCCAGGCTGCGCTCATCATTGGGGATGGCCACATGGGAATCCGCCTCGGCCCAGCCGTGCCCAGGAAAATGCTTGCCCGTGGCGGCCATGCCCGCGGCGTTCATGCCCCGAATGAAAGCACCGGCCAACAATGCGGCGCGTTCGGGATCGCCCTCGAATGAGCGGCTGCCAACCACGGCGCTGCGCTGATAATCGAGATCCAGCACCGGGGCGAAACTCAGATCGAGGCCGACCGCCAGCACCTCGGTGGCCATGATCCAGCCGCATTGTTCGGCCAGGTATTCGGCATTCGGATTATCGGCAACGGCCCGCATCGCCGGCAGACGCACGAACCCTTGGCGCAGGCGCTGGACACGCCCGCCCTCCTGGTCAACCGCCAGCAACAGGTCGGGACGAATGGCGCGGATCGCCGCACTCAGCTCGCGCACCTGGCGCGGATGCTCGATGTTGCGAGCGAAGATGATCAAGCCGCCCACTTCGGGCTGACGCAACAGATGGCGATCCTCGGCCGTCAGCCAGGTACCGGCGACGTCCACCATCAACGAGCCTTGCAGGCCAGCAGTCATAGCAATTCCTTAATAACGATGGATGCGCACGGCGACGCATGCACGATGACGCCGCCAGGCTCCAGGCCTGGCAGGTCGCGCATCGGCGATGAAATTTGATACGAACTCAAAGGGAGAATCGGCATGGGCGGCTAGCTTAGCGGATGTAAGCAGCCGCGCCCACCCGTGGCCTTACGCCTTGGCGAGCGCCGGGGCGGATTTGCTGCGAGGACGCAGTTGCGCTGCGGCCATTGCCTCATCGGTGACGCCGCTTTCGGCACGCATGCCGGCGGCCAGGAATGGCACCATCAGACGCATGACCTGTTCGATGGATGTGTTCACGCCGAAATCGGTTTCCGCGATGGCCCGCAGCGCCTTGATCCCAGACATGCTGAACGCAGCGGCGCCAAGCATGAAGTGCACGCGCCAGAACAGTTCGATCGGTGGTATGCGTGGCGCGGCTTCATTGACCAGCAGCATGTAGCGACGGAACACTTTGCCGTACATGTCTTCCAGGTAGCGCCGCAGGTGACCCTGGCTTTGACTGAAGGCCAGGCCCAAAAGGCGCATGAAGATGGAAAGATCATTGCCACTGCGTGGCTGGACCACGAGGGCCTGCTCGACCAGGATCTCGAGCAGCTCTTCCAGGGTAGGCTTGACGTCAGGCTTGGCCTGACGACGTTCCAGTTCCCGGTCGAGGCTGATACAGAACGGCCCGAGGAAACGTGAGAACACCGCCTGGATCAGCGCCTTCTTGGAACCGAAGTGATAGTTCACCGCAGCCAGGTTCACCCCGGCCTTGCTGGTGATCAGACGCAAAGAGGTTTCGGCAAAACCTTTTTCCGCGAACAACTGCTCGGCAGCATCGAGAATGCGTTCAACGGTTTCCGACTGGGCCATGGCTACTCCGCCTGACAAACACTTGTTTGAAACATACGTTTCAGCCCTGGGCTTGTCAAGCCTGCCGGGACGTTTTGCGAACGCTCGGTCAGCTATTTAACCACACCTTCATCCGGGCTGTAGCCCTGCCCTTCATAGCGGCCGAAACGACCGTCGAGCGGCGCACGAAAAAAGGGGCATTGCCAAGCGGCTCGCACTGTATATAATCCCAGTCACTGTATAAAAAGACAGAGCGATCGATATGCTAAAGCTGACGCCACGCCAAGCAGAGATTCTGGCCTTCATCAAACGTTGCCTCGAAGACAATGGCTACCCGCCGACCCGTGCGGAAATCGCTCAGGAACTGGGCTTCAAGTCGCCCAACGCGGCGGAAGAACACCTCAAGGCATTGGCCCGCAAGGGCGCGATTGAGATGACGCCCGGTGCCTCGCGAGGCATTCGCATCCCGGGCTTCGAAGCCAAGGCTGACGAAACCACCCTGCCGATCATCGGTCGTGTAGCCGCTGGTGCCCCGATCCTCGCCCAGCAGCACGTTGAGGAATCCTGCAACATCAACCCTTCGTTCTTCCACCCGCGGGCTGATTACCTTCTTCGCGTGCATGGCATGAGCATGAAGGATATCGGCATCTTCGACGGCGATCTGCTGGCGGTCCACACCACCCGTGAGGCTCGCAACGGTCAGGTCGTGGTGGCGCGCATCGGCGACGAAGTCACCGTCAAGCGGTTCAAGCGCGATGGCAGCAAGGTCTGGTTGATGGCCGAAAATCCTGAGTTCGCCCCCATCGAAGTGGACCTGAAAGATCAGGACCTGGTCATCGAAGGCTTGAGTGTCGGCGTCATTCGCCGCTAAAGGAGGCTTTATGCAATTCCCACACACACCACAGCACGCGCAGCTTCCGCTGTTCGAGGCATTCATGGCCCAACCGCTGGTTCCAGTGCTTAAAGAGGTCATCGAATCGCCTTGGGGCGTCGAACCCGAGGCCTTCAGCGAATTGTCGTTGCGTGGTGCGGCCGGGAATTGCCTGAACCTGCTTGCGCCGATTCTGCGAGAGCTGAGCCAGGACCAGGACGCTCGCTGGCTGACGCTGATCGCGCCACCCGCCAGCGTTACCCAGGCCTGGTTGCGGGATGCCGGCCTTAATCGTGAGCGGATCCTGCTATTGCAACCGCGCGGCGCACAGAGCGCCCAACAATTGACGTGCGAAGCGTTGCGTCTGGGCCGCAGTCATACGGTGGTCAGCTGGCTCAACCCCTTGACCGCGACAGCTCGCCAACAGTTGATCAGCGCCGCACGCACCGGGGACGCACAAAGCCTGAATATTCGATTGGGCTAAGACAAATGCAGGGCTTCTCCAGGGCAGAGAAGCCGGAACAGCTACCGGACCGTCAAAAGTCGCCGAACAGGATCAATGAAGAACCCGTGGCCCCTCTTCCTTGTTGAATTCGCCTTCAACCAGGCGGCCGGCCATCTGGACACCCACGCTCAGCATCGCCTTGGCGACCTCAACGTGTTGACCTTGCAGGAATACCTTGGCGTCCTCAGAGAAGTTCAGGGTAACCAAAGACCCCTCGTCTTCGGCCCGGCGCAGCTCGATGCGGCCATCAGGAAGCTCGACAATTTCTAGAAAGGACGTAGGCATAAAAGTCTGTTCTCCACGAAAGGCGGGGATTATATAGTCATCGGCCAGGCTTCGCTCGGGATCTTGACCAAGCGTCGTTAGCGAACGTTACGGGACGAACTGAACTCAGCACTCGTTCAACCCTTCGCGAAAGCGAATGGCCAGGTTCTTGAGATTCTGCCGCCAGCTCTCCAACTCTTCCCGATTCAGCTCTTGCTCTGGCTCTTCTTCGTCAAGATTGACCGCCACGATCAGCGGCTGGGTCACGTCGCCCTTGGGCTTGCGCGGGGCCCGTGGTGGCTGGAACAGCGCCTGGTGGGCCGCCAGCAATCTGGCCAGCCAGGTTTCCGGGTTCTGCGCCAGCTCGACCATTTCGGCCAGCTCCGGAATTGCGATGGTTTCCAGCACCTCACGAGTCAATACCAGCTCGGCCCGTGACGCATTCGCCTGGGGCAAGCGATAAAAACCGGCAATTTCGTGGCACAGGCCCAACAACGCACCGTACAGATGAAACAACGCTGATTCGCGTCCCGCCTGGATCAGCGCAGGGGAATTCATTGCACGCCCATCCTCCGCCCGCGCTAGCGCTTCAAGCGAAAGGCCGGCGAAATAAATTTTCTGATTGGTGCGGGTATAGAGTTCGTGGGCCATGGCGGCATCTCCCCAACGAAATAATAGCGTCACGCAGGTGCGACAGTGTCGTGGATCAACCGAGGCCACTGCAAGCCAAAAACAGCAAGGCCGCATGAAAACCCATAGGTTGTCATGCGGCCTTTTTTTGCCTGAAGTGTAAGACGACGACCACGTCGGCGAGTGAGAGCAAGCTCCTTCGCCATCAAAGGCCCTCATGCCATGCCGATCAGCGCTTGTCTTCGACGGTCCACTTACCGCCGTCGTAAAACGCCTTCCAACCGGTAGGCTTGCCGTCGACCTCGGTCTGCACGTATTGCTCTTTGGTCTTACGGCTGTAGCGAATCACCGCCGGGCGGCCGTCCGGATCTTTCTGCGGTGCATCGCAAAGGAAGTGATACTTAGGATCGATTTCGTCCTTGTGCGGGACAATCTCCATTACCAACGGCGCACGGGTTTCACGGTTTTTCGGGAACTGGCTCGCCGCCAGGAACAGCCCGGATGCACCATCGCGCAAGATGTAGGTGTCATTGACCTTCTCGCACTTGAGCTCGGGCATCTTCACCGGGTCCATTTTTGGCGGTGCCGCATCGCCACTCTTGAGTAGCTTGCGGGTGTTCTTGCAGGTCGGGTTGGTGCAACCGAAGAACTTGCCGAAACGACCGGTCTTGAGCTGCATCTCGCTGCCACACTTGTCGCACTCCAGGCTCGGGCCTTCGTAGCCCTTGATTCGATAAGTGCCCTCTTCGATCTCATAACCGGCACAGTCCGGATTGTTACCGCAGATGTGCAGCTTGCGCTTCTCATCCAGCAGGTAGGCGTCCATCGCCGTGCTGCAGATCGGGCAGCGATGCTTGCCGCGCAGCACCAGGGATTCCGATTCACCCTCGTCGTCCGCGGCGATTTCGTCGCCCGGCACCAGGTTGACTGTGGCTTTGCAGCGTTCTTTGGGCGGCAGGCTGTAGCCCGAGCAACCGAGGAATACGCCGGTCGAAGCGGTCCGGATTTGCATCGGACGCCCGCAGGTCAGGCATGGGATGTCGGTCATGACCGGCTGGTTGGCGCGCATGCCGCTGTCAGGGCTTTCGGCCACTTCGAGTTTTTTCTTGAAGTCGCCGTAGAACTCGTCGAGGACGTTTTTCCAGTCGCGCTCGCCCTGGGCCACATCGTCGAGGTTCTCTTCCATACCGGCGGTGAAGCCGTAGTCCATCAGGTTCGAGAAACTCTCGGACAGACGCTCGGTGACGATGTCACCCATCTTTTCCGAATAGAAACGACGGTTGTGCAGCGCCACATAGCCGCGATCCTGGATAGTGGAAATGATGGCTGCGTAGGTCGAAGGACGACCGATGCCGCGCTTTTCCATTTCCTTGACCAGGCTGGCTTCGGAGTAACGGGCCGGCGGCTTGGTGAAGTGCTGGGTCGGATCAAGCTTGATCAGCTTCATCACGTCGCCCTGGGCCATGTCCGGCAGGACGTCGTCATCCCCAGGCTTGGTGATTTGCGGCATGACGCGGGTGTAACCGTCGAACTTCAGGATGCGGCCCTTGGCGCGCAGCTCGAAGTCGCCAGCACCGACGCTGACCGTGGTCGACAGGTATTGCGCCGGCAGCATCTGGCAGGCCAGGAACTGGCGCCAGATCAGCTCGTAGAGACGCTCGGCATCGCGCTCCATGCCCGACAGCTTGCTTGGCTCGGTATTGGCATCGGACGGACGAATCGCTTCGTGAGCTTCCTGCGCGCCTTCCTTGCTGCTATAGACGTTCGGCGTCTCCGGCAGGTACTTCTTGCCGAACTCGCTTTCTATATAAGTGCGCGCCATCGTCACGGCATCGGCCGACAGGTTGGTCGAGTCGGTACGCATATAGGTGATGTAGCCGGCTTCATACAGACGTTGGGCCATCATCATGGTTTTTTTCACGCCAAAGCCCAGGCGATTGCTCGCGGCCTGCTGCAACGTGGAGGTGATGAACGGCGCCGACGGCTTGCTGCTGGTCGGCTTGTCTTCGCGCTTGACGATGCTGTAGCTGGAAGCCTTGAGCTTCTCCAGTGCAGCCATGGCCTGCGCTTCATTGAGCGGCTTGAAGGCCTCGCCTTTCTCGCGGGCCACTTCGAAGCGCACGGTGGCGCCCTTGGCGGTACCCAGATCAGCGTGGACTTCCCAATATTCTTCAGGGATGAACGCGCGGATTTCCCGCTCGCGCTCCACTACCAGCTTCACCGCGACCGATTGCACACGTCCGGCGGATAGGCCGCGAGCGATCTTGGCCCACAGCAATGGCGAGACCATGTAGCCCACCACGCGGTCAAGGAAACGTCGCGCCTGTTGGGCGTTGACCCGATCGATATCCAGCTCGCCCGGCTGGGAGAAGGCTTCCTGGATGGCCTTCTTGGTGATTTCGTTGAACACCACACGCTTGTAGCGGCTGTCATCACCACCGATGGCTTCGCGCAGGTGCCAGGCGATGGCTTCCCCTTCGCGGTCCAAGTCCGTCGCGAGATAGATGGTGTCGGCATCCTTGGCGAGCCGGCGCAGCTCTTCGATGACCTTTTCCTTGCCCGGGAGGATCTCGTACTTGGCTTTCCAGCCGTGTTCCGGATCAACCCCCATGCGCGAGACCAACTGCTTGCGCGCCTTTTCCTTCGGCGACAACGCTGGCGCTTCGCCGGCGGCAGCCTTGCCGCGCTTGGCAGCAGGCTCTTTGCTGGCGCTAGCCGAACCGCTGGTGGGCAGGTCTCGGATATGGCCGATACTCGACTTCACCACGTATTGGTTACCCAGATACTTGTTGATGGTCTTGGCCTTAGCCGGGGATTCCACAATGACCAGCGATTTGCCCATGGATCAGAAAATTCCTGAATTCTAAAAAGTGAAAGGCGGTTGGCGCCTGACGCGGCACCGCTATATATAGTGGCTGCAAGGTGAGGTCAAGGGCAGGCTCGCCCTCATGTTGGCCTCAAGGCCTGGAAAAAATGCTCTCCTCGGCCTGCACCAAAGCAAAGCGTGGCACCTGTTCGCCGTCAACCTCGACGGACTCCTGGAACATGCTCAACGGACGCACCCAGAAGCCGTAATCGCCATACAGGGCTTGATAGAAGACCACTTCTTCCTCGGTCTCGGAATGCCGCGCAATACTGAATACGCGGTACTGCGGGCCTTTGTAATGTTGGTAGAGCCCAGGTTGTATCGGCATGCTTTGGCCCTCGCTGAATCTTTCCAAAATAAAAACAAAATTTTTCTTGTTGAAAACCCAGAAAAACAAAAACCGGGGCACTTGGCCCCGGCTTCCATCGACGTGACGCTTAGATGCGCTCGAAGACGGTGGCGATGCCTTGGCCGAGGCCAATGCACATGGTGGACACTCCAAAAGTGCCGCCGTTCTGCTTCATGACGTTGAGCAGCGTGCCGGAGATACGCGCACCGGAGCAGCCAAACGGATGACCCAGGGCGATGGCGCCGCCGTGCAGGTTAACCTTCTCGTTCATCTTGTCGAGTATTTTCAGATCTTTCAGCACTGGCAGGGCCTGTGCGGCGAAAGCTTCGTTGAGCTCGAAGAAGTCGATGTCGGAGATGCTCAGGCCCGCGCGCTTCAAGGCTTTCTGCGTGGCCGGTACTGGACCATAGCCCATGATTGCGGGATCCACACCGGCGACGGCCATCGAACGAATCACCGCCATCGGCTGGATGCCCAGATCCTGGGCACGCTGGGCCGACATCACGATCATGCACGAGGCACCATCGGTGATCTGCGACGAGGTACCGGCTGTCACGGTGCCGCCCTTTGGATTGAAGGCCGGCTTCAACGTCGCCAGGCTTTCCAGGGTGGTTTCCGGACGAATGGTCTCGTCGTAGTCGAACAGTTTCAGGAAGCCGTTCTCGTCGTAACCCTGCATCGGGATGATTTCATCCTTGAACTTGCCTTCCACCGTCGCCTTGTGGGCGAGCTGGTGGGAGCGCACGCCAAAGGCGTCCTGCTGTTCGCGGGTGATGCCGTGCATCTTGCCGAGCATTTCCGCGGTCAGGCCCATCATGCCCGAAGCTTTTGCCGCGTACAGCGACATGTGCGGATTCGGATCGACGCCGTGCATCATGCTCACGTGGCCCATGTGCTCGACACCGCCGACGACGAATACATCACCGTTGCCGGTCATGATCGCCTGGGCGGCGGTGTGCAGCGCGCTCATGGACGAACCGCACAGGCGGCTGACGGTCTGGCCGGCCGCGGTGTGAGGGATCTGGGTCATCAGCGAAGCCATGCGGGCGATGTTCCAGCCCTGCTCCAGGGTCTGGTTCACACAGCCCCAGATCACGTCCTCGACCTCGTTGGGGTCGACCTTGGCGTTGCGCTCCAGCAGCTTGCTGATCAGGTGCGCCGACATGTCCTCGGCACGGGTGTTGCGGTGCATGCCGCCCTTGGAGCGGCCCATCGGCGTACGACCGAAGTCGACAATCACGACGTCTCTAGGATTCAAGCTCATAAATGTTCTCTCGCTCTAGTCGTTGGGCGCTTAACCGAAGAAACGCTGGCCGTTCTTGGCCATTTCACGCAGCTTCGCGGTCGGGTGGTACAGCGCGCCCAGATCAGCGTACTGGTCAGCCAGGGCAACGAACTCGGCGACACCGATCGAATCGATGTAGCGCAGCGCACCGCCACGGAATGGAGGGAAACCGATACCGTAGACCAGACCCATGTCGGCTTCGGCGGCGGTTTCGACAATGCCGTCTTCCAGGCAACGCACGGTTTCCAGGCACAGCGGGATCATCATCCAGTTGATGATGTCCTCGTCGGTGACTTCGCGTTGCTCGTAGACGATCGGCTTGAGCACTTCCAGCACCGACGAATCGGCGACTTTCTTCTGCTTGCCGCGTTTGTCGGTCTCGTAGGCGTAGAAGCCCTTGCCGTTCTTCTGGCCAAGGCGCTTGGCTTCGTAGAGCACGTCGACAGCCGAACGGCGATCGTCTTTCATACGATCCGGGAAGCCTTCGGCCATGACATCGCGACCGTGGTGGCCGGTGTCGATGCCAACCACGTCCATCAGGTACGCCGGGCCCATCGGCCAGCCGAATTTTTCCATGATCTTGTCGATGCGCACGAAGTCCACGCCGGCGCTGACCAGCTTGGCGAAACCGCCGAAATACGGGAACAGCACGCGGTTGACCAGAAAGCCCGGGCAGTCGTTGACCACGATCGGGTTCTTGCCCATTTTTTTCGCGTAGGCCACGGTGGTGGCGATCGCCTGCTCACTGGACTTCTCGCCACGGATGACTTCCACCAGCGGCATCATGTGAACCGGGTTGAAGAAGTGCATGCCGACGAAGTTTTCCGGACGCTTGAGGGCCTTGGCCAGCAGCGAGATGGAAATGGTCGAGGTGTTGGAGGCAAGGATCGTATCTTCCTTGACCTTGTCTTCGACTTCAGCCAGTACCGCCTGCTTGACCTTCGGGTTCTCGACAACGGCTTCGACCACCAGGTCGACATGGCCGAAATCGCCATAGGACAGCGTCGGGCGAATGCCGTTGAGCACTTCGGCCATCTTCGCGGCGGTCATGCGACCTTTGTCGACACGGCCGACCAGCAGCTTGGCAGCTTCGGCCAGGCCTTGTTCGATGCCATGTTCGTTGATGTCTTTCATCAGGATCGGCGTGCCCTTGGACGCCGACTGGTAGGCGATACCACCGCCCATGATGCCAGCACCCAACACAGCCGCCTGCTTCACGTCGCGAGCGATTTCGTCGTAGGCCTTGGCCTTTTTCTTCAGCTCCTGATCGTTGAGGAACAGGCCGATCAGGCTTTGCGCAGCCGAGGTCTTGGCCAGCTTGACGAAACCGGCGGCCTCGATTTCCAGGGCCTTGTCGCGACCGAAATTCGCGGCTTTCTGGATGGTCTTGATGGCTTCGACCGGCGCCGGGTAGTTCGGGCCAGCCTGACCGGCGACGAAGCCCTTGGCGGTTTCGAAGGCCATCATTTGTTCAATGGCGTTGAGCTTGAGCTTTTCCAGCTTCGGCTGGCGCTTGGCCTTGTAGTCGAACTCGCCACTGATGGCGCGCTTGATCGTCTCAAGGGCCGCTTCCTGGAGCTTGCCAGGTTCGACCACGGCATCCACGGCGCCGACTTTCAGCGCGTCTTCGGCACGGTTTTCCTTGCCAGCGGCAATCCACTCGATGGCATTGTCGGCACCGATCAGGCGCGGCAGGCGCACGGTACCGCCGAAGCCCGGGTAGATGCCCAGCTTGACTTCCGGCAGGCCGATCTTGGCGGAGGTGGACATGACACGGTAATCGGCCGCCAGGCACATTTCCAGGCCGCCACCCAGGGCGATGCCGTTGATGGCCGCAACCGTTGGCACGCCAAGGTCTTCGAAATCGCTAAAGATACGGTTCGCTTCGAGGTTGCCTGCGATCAGTTCGGCATCGGGCAGCTTGAAGTTATCGACGAATTCGGTGATGTCGGCGCCGACGATGAACACGTCCTTGCCGCTGCTGACGATCACACCCTTGATCGAAGCATCTGCCTTGATAGTGTCCACGGCCTGACGCAGTTCGTTCAGGGTTAGACGGTTGAACTTGTTGACGGACTCACCCTTGAGATCGAACTTCAGTTCGACAATGCCACTTTCAAGAGCCTTAACCGTGATGGCTTTACCTTCGTAAATCATCAACTGATCTCCACGATATGGAAGCTGAACAGTACACGTTGAACGCTGACCGCTGGTTCGGCATGGACATTACCGTCGATGCTACGCCAATCCGCCAGGCACACCCGCCAACGCGATCGTCGGGTTCTGTAGGAACGTTCTGAAAATACAAACGCTCAATTCATACGCCCGTTTGATTTGGGTACGTCACCTTCACGGAATTTCCGACAATTGTCAATCGCCCTAAACAAGCGCTTGAACGCGACTTTACGGTCATTTCCGTACCCTGCGGATCCGCAACACGACGCCGCATGGGCAGCCATTCATAGAATCAATAATTAGAAAAGTCGCCCTAATTCCGAGCGCGCCGTATTCAACCGGCTAAGCTGGTGACAAGACGTTTGAGCCGAATGAAGAAAGGACGTTCGAATGAACGCCCCGAGGAGATGGTTTACCGGCCTGCCTGGCCAACCCGCCCGATGAATCTGTCGGGCTTTTTTACGCCTCAAGCCAATGCGTTGAGCACCGCGGATATATCCTGCAAAACACTCGCCTCGCCCTTTTCGCCCCAGTACAAGGTGATCATCTGCTTGTCGGCTTCGATTTTGTAAACGTTGGCGGGCAGCTTGTGGAAATGCGCCAGCAGCGACTCGTCCAGACAGGGCTCGCGCCACTGATTGACCCACACGCCAGGGGCGCTCTGCCAGTAGCTCCAGAGGGCCGGCTGCTTGCCACGTCGGGGCCGGTGGTACTGAGCGCAAGGGTTGGGCGGCGGCTGACTGAGCCAGTGGGGCCACTCCTGGGAAGCCAGTTGCATGGCCAGGCCGAGGCGTCGCGCCTCCATGCGCAGGGCCATGCGACCGCTCTGAACACGCGATGGCCGCAACCATGCCAAGGGGCTCAATACCACCAACAGGATTGACACCACTATCCAGACCGTCATATCTGTACTCCCGAATTCTGATGAGCCCGTTGACCCGCATCGCCGTCAATGCGCTTGAAACCAGCCATACTTACCGTATCGCCATTCTCTGGAGTGCTTTTCATGTACTACGAACACGTCCTGGTCGCCGTCGACCTTACTGAAGAATGCGATCCTGTCGTCAAGCGAGCCCTCGCTCTCTGCGAAGGCCGGGACAACAAACTGTCGCTGGTGCATATCGTCGAGCCGATGGCCATGGCCTTCGGCGGCGACGTCCCAATGGACCTTTCCCAGTTGCAACAGCAACAATTTGACCAGGCCAAGGAACGCCTTGATCGACTGATCGTGAAATACCCGGCATTAAAAAAGGAAAACAGCCACCTGACCTACGGCCAGCCGCGCCAGGAGATTCATCACCTGGCCAAGGAGCAGGGCTGCGACCTGATCGTTGTCGGCAGCCATGGCCGCCACGGCCTGGCGCTGCTGCTGGGCTCCACTGCCAACGACGTATTGCATGGCGCGCCATGCGACGTGCTGGCGGTGCACCTGGTCAAGCGCTCGTAAACGGCAAACCGGAGGGAGCGAGCCTGCTCGCGAAAGCGCCATGACAGCCGACGTTCAAGTCGCCTGATACACCGCTTTCGCGAGCAGGCTCGCTCCCACAAGGGCAAGCGTTTCGAACAAAAATCCCGGTACTCATCGCTGAGTGCCGGGATTTTTTACGTCAACGGATCAGGCGTCCAGCTCAGCCCAGCGCTCGACCAGCGCATCCAGCTCGGCCTGCAACTGCTCCAGGTGGGCAATCACCTTGGCGGTTTCGGCCGCGGGTCGCTGGTAGAAACCGGCGTCAGCCATCTCGGCCTCCACCGCTGCAATCTGCTGCTCCTTCGCCTCGATATCGCCAGGCAATGCCTCCAGCTCACGCTGCAGTTTGTAGCTGAGCTTCTTTTTCGCAGGGGCAGGCGCGGCAGTGGCGGCAACCGGAGCCGGCTCAGCCTTGACGACCGCCGAATTCAGGTCGGCCTTGCCGGATTTGCTCTCGGTCACCCCCAGGAGACGTGGCGAGCCTCCCTGGCGCAGCCAGTCCTGGTAACCTCCGACGTACTCGCGAACCAGCCCTTCGCCTTCGAAAACCAGGGTGCTGGTGACAACGTTGTCGAGGAAGGCCCGGTCGTGGCTGACCATCAGCACGGTGCCGTTAAAGGTCAGCAACACCTCTTCCAGCAGTTCGAGGGTTTCCACGTCCAGGTCGTTGGTCGGCTCGTCGAGCACCAGCAGGTTCGCCGGCTTGCTGAACAGCTTGGCCAGCAACAGACGAGCGCGCTCGCCACCCGACAACGCCTTCACCGGGGTACGGGCGCGCTGCGGGCTGAACAGGAAATCGCCGAGGTAACTCAACACGTGGCGGCTCTGGCCGTCGATATCGATGAAGTCGCGACCTTCGGCCACGTTGTCGATCACGGTTTTTTCCAGATCCAACTGGTGGCGCAACTGGTCGAAATAGGCGACATCGATTTTTGTCCCCTCTTCCACCTTGCCGCTGGTCGGCACCAGACCGCCAAGCATCAGCTTGAGCAAGGTCGTCTTGCCGGTACCGTTGGCGCCCAGCAGGCCGATCCGATCGCCGCGCTGCAGAACCATGGAGAAGTCCTTGACCAGGAACGGGCCACCCGGGTGGGCGAAGCTGACGTTCTCCAGCACCATGACCTGCTTGCCCGACTTGTCGGCGGTTTCCAGCTGGATATTCGCCTTGCCGGTGCGCTCGCGTCGCTCGCTACGCTCAACGCGCAAGGCCTTGAGGGCGCGTACGCGCCCTTCGTTACGGGTACGTCGGGCCTTGATGCCCTGGCGGATCCAGACTTCTTCCTGGGCCAGGCGCTTGTCGAACAGCGCATTGGCGGTTTCTTCCGCCGCCAGCACTGCTTCCTTGTGAACCAGGAAACTGGCGTAGTCGCCGTTCCAGTCGATCAGGCCGCCGCGATCCAGTTCGAGGATGCGGGTCGCCAGGTTCTGCAGGAAGGAACGGTCGTGAGTGATGAACAGCACCGCGCCCTGGAAATCCTTGAGGGCCTCTTCAAGCCAGGCGATGGCGCCGATGTCGAGGTGGTTGGTCGGCTCGTCGAGCAGCAGCAGGTCGGGTTCGGACACCAGGGCCTGGGCCAGCAGGACGCGGCGACGCCAGCCACCGGACAGCTCGGCCAGGGTCTTGTCGGCCGGCAGTTGCAAGCGGCTCAGCGTGCTGTCGACCAATTGCTGCAGGCGCCAACCGTCACGGGCTTCGAGGTCGTGCTGGACATGCATCAGCTTGTCCAGGTCGGCATCGGTGACGATGTTCTGGCTCAGGTGATGATATTCGGCCAACAGCGCGCCGACACCGTCCAGGCCTTCGGCGACCACATCGAATATCGTCCGCTCGTCGGCTACCGGCAGTTCCTGAGGCAATTCGCCGATCTTCAGGCCTGGCGCGCGCCAGACCGAGCCGTCGTCGGGCTTCTGGTCGCCCTTGACCAGCTTCATCATGCTGGACTTGCCAGTGCCGTTGCGGCCGATGATGCACACCCGCTCTCCACGGGCGATCTGCCAGGACACCTTGTCCAACAACGGCATCGCGCCGAAAGCAAGGGACACATCGCTGAATTTGAGCAGGGTCATGAGCTTCTCCAAAAACCGGGCGCGCATTCTACCTGAGAAGAGGCCTCAAAGGTCCGCCAATTTCGCCTCCGAAGCACTCTGCACAACAATTGTTGCGAACTTGCGCGAACGGCCCTGCAAAGCTTTCGCCGGTTGCTGGCAAAAGGCTAAGCTACAGACAGTTACCCCGGGCTTCCCCCCGGGCTTGTCTTGTTTTTTCTGCCCGGACGTATCATGCGCAGTCGCCTTTTCAGTGTCTTATCTTGTTTGTTTGTGTGTGCCACTGCCGTTCAGACCGCCCAGGCGGTGGATATTTCCACCCAGCGCCAGTATTACGATGAGGCCAAGCGCGCCCTGGCCAAAGGTGATTCCGGCCCCTATTTGCGCTACAGCCAGGCCCTGCGCGATTATCCGCTGGAGCCCTACCTCGCCTACGATGAGTTGACCGCTCGCCTGAAAAGCGCGAGCAATGCCGAGATCGAGAAATTCCTCGCCGAACATGGCGACCTGCCCCAGGCCAACTGGATGAAGCTGCGCTGGT
Source organism: Pseudomonas sp. R1-15 (assembly GCF_051132085.1). NCBI lineage: Bacteria > Pseudomonadati > Pseudomonadota > Gammaproteobacteria > Pseudomonadales > Pseudomonadaceae > Pseudomonas > Pseudomonas sp. R1-15. Next base: position 3,951,617 of record NZ_CP071660.1, read on the forward strand.
TGCGCTGGCTGGCCGAGCGTGGCGACTGGGCGACCTTCGTCAAGTATTACGACCCCAAGCTCAACTTCACCGAACTCGATTGCCTCAATGCTCAATATCAACTGAGCCATGGCCTCAAGGCCGAAGGCTACGCCAACGCCGAGAAACTCTGGCTTACCGGCAAATCCCAGCCGGCGGCCTGCGATGCGCTGTTCGGCATGTGGGCGGCCCAAGGCCAACTGACTGAACAGAAACGCTGGGAGCGCGCCAAGCTCGCCGCCCAGGCGCGTAACTATCCGCTGGCCAACAGCCTGGTGAGCGGCCTGACCACCCTGGCGCCTCGCGGCAGCCTGTTGATCGACGTGGCGCAGAAGCCCGAACTGCTCAACCAGCCTTCGCGCTTCGCGCCCGCCGATGAACCGATGTCCGATGTCGTGAGCCTCGGCTTGCGACGCCTGGCACGCCAGGACCCGGAAAAAGCCATGGCGTTGCTGGACGGGTATGCCAGCACCATGCATTTCTCTCGAGACGAGAAAGTGGCAATCGCCCGGGAAATCGGTCTGACCCTGGCCAAACGCTTCGACAGCCGCGCCCTCGACGTGATGACCAAATACGACCCGGAGCTGCGCGATGACACTGTCTCGGAATGGCGTTTGCGCCTGCTGCTGCGCCTGGCCCGCTGGGAAGATGCCTATCAGTTGACCCGCCGCCTACCCGAGTCGCTCGCCACCACCAACCGCTGGCGTTACTGGCAGGCCCGCAGCCTGGAACTGGCGCAGCCGCAGAATCCGCAAGCGGTGACGCTCTATAAGCAACTGGCCCGGGAGCGTGACTTCTACGGCTTCCTCGCGGCCGACCGGTCCCAGTCACCCTATTCGCTCAACAACAAACCGCTGGTGATGAGCCAGGCGCTGATCAACAAAGTGCGCAACACCCCTGGAGTGCGCCGCGCGCTGGAGTTTCATGCGCGCGGACAGATCGTCGATGGCCGCCGCGAGTGGTATCACGTCAGCCGTCATTTCAGCCGGGACGAAATGGTTGCCCAGGCGAAACTGGCCTATGACCTGAAATGGTACTTCCCGGCCATCCGCACCATCAGCCAGGCCAAATACTGGGACGACCTGGATATCCGCTTCCCGATGGCCCACCGCGACACCCTGGTACGCGAAGCGAAAATCCGCGGCCTGCATCCAAGCTGGGCGTTCGCTATCACCCGCCAGGAAAGCGCATTCATGGACGATGCCCGCTCCAGCGTCGGTGCCAGCGGCCTGATGCAGTTGATGCCAGGCACCGCCAAGGAAACCGCCCGCAAGTTCAACATTCCCCTGGCATCGCCTCAGCAGGTGTTCAACCCGGACAAGAACATCCAGCTCGGCGCGGCTTACCTGAGCCAGGTGCACAGCCAGTTCAACGGCAACCGGGTCCTCGCCTCCGCCGCGTACAACGCCGGCCCTGGCCGCGTGCGTCAATGGCTGCGTGGCGCTGACCACCTGAGCTTCGACGTCTGGGTCGAAAGCATCCCTTTCGACGAAACCCGCCAATACGTACAGAACGTGCTGTCCTACTCGGTGATCTACGGCCAGAAACTCAACTCGCCACAACCGTTGGTGGACTGGCACGAGCGCTATTTTGACGATCAGTAATCACCAAAAGCCCTGATAGAGAACCTGTGGGAGCGAGCCTGCTCGCGAAAGCGGCGTGACAGTCAACATCAATGTTGCTGGCTTATCGCCTTCGCGAGCAGGCTCGCTCCCACATCGTTTTGCAGGGGTTCAACCAGACCGCATCAGTTTTTGCTTACCCAATGGAGTAAGCCGATACCGTTGCGCCGGGCTCCTGGGTGATCCGGGATCGGTCATTTCGATCAAACCGCAAGCTAACGCCGGCTTGAGGTAGTTGCTGCGAAATGTGGCCTTATGCGCCAGCCCCAACTGCTCCATCAGCTCATTGACCTTGAAGGTCCCACCCCCACGTAAAGCTTGAAGCAACCTGGCTACTTGGTCGGTTACTTGGTCGGTTAAAGGTTCGCTATGAAGTGCTTCTCCAAGCGCGACATTAAGTGAGCTCAGCATGAACTCAACAAAAGGGGTCGCCTCGGCCAGTCGGTCCGAAGCCGATAGCGCAGCGTAATAGGCATCCTGTTGATCGCGAATCACCGCTTCGACCGGCAGGTAAGCCAATACAGGTCGCCACCGGCTGAGTATCAATGGTTGCCACAGGCGCCCCATCCGTCCGTTTCCGTCTGCAAAAGGATGGATGAATTCGAATTCGTAATGAAAAACGCAGCTGATGATCAACGGGTGCCAATCACACGACCCGGCCCATTCCAGCAGATCGTCAATCAAATGTGTTACGCGACTGGGCGGCGGTGCCATTCGGACCAGTTGATCACCTCGATAAATGCCCACGCCCGCACGGCGAAACTGTCCCGCATCATCAATCAACCCGTGCATCAGTAATTCATGGGCGGTGAGCAAGTCGGTCCGGCTTTCGGGCTGCCAATTCGACATCGCTTCGTAGGCAGCAAAAGCATTACGCACTTCCTGAATTTCACGAGGCAGACCCAACACCCGCTGCCCAGCCAGAAGCGCAGTGACCTGCTCGACAGTCAGGGTATTGTTTTCGATCGCCAGGGTCGCTTGAATCGTGCGGATCCGGTTTCCCCGGCGCAGCTGCGGTGTCTGCTGGCTCTCGCCGACAGCTGAAAGCTGGCCGATCTGCTCGCTGATATCCGCGATCAATCCCAGCATTCCAGTCGTCAGGGTCAACGGTGGCGCGTAACGACTCATACCTTATCCAAGCCAGACACACAGTTCGACATAATGCCCCAACACCTCGGTGTGAGCAGCACTCATTAAACATCCTCTCCCTGCTGACTGAACTGCAACGCCGCCAACCGCGCATACAGCGCATTACTCGCCACCAACTCCTGATGAGTGCCCACGGCGACCACCCTGCCCTGGTCCATCACCGCGATCCGGTCGGCATTTTTCACCGTGGCCAGGCGGTGGGCGATGACCAGGGTGGTGCGGTTTTTCATCAGGCTGGGCAGGGCTTGCTGGATGAGGTGTTCGCTTTGTGCATCGAGCGCGCTGGTGGCTTCGTCCAACAGCAGGATCGGCGCGTCGATCAGCAGTGCCCGGGCGATGGCCAGGCGTTGGCGCTGGCCACCGGACAAACCCAGGCCGCCATCACCCAGATGGGTCTGGTAGCCATCGGGCATTTTCTCGATGAAGTCATGGGCGTGAGCGATCCGCGCCGCTTCGCGCACCTGTTCGTCGGTGGCTTGCGGATTGCCGTAGCGAATATTTTCTTCCACCGTGCCGAAAAACAGTGCCGGGCTCTGCGAGACCAGGGCGAAGTGACGACGCAGGTCCAACGGGTCAAGCAAGGTCAGCGGCACACCATCGAGGAATATCTGCCCCTGCACTGGATCGTAGAACCGCAGCAGCAGGTCGTACACGGTGGTTTTGCCCGCCCCGGACGGACCGACCAGCGCGACGGTTTCGCCAGCGTTGACGCTCAGGTCCAGGCCATCGACCGCATAGCTTTCCGGCCGCGACGGGTAGGAAAACCGTACACCTTCAAGGCGCAGGTCGCCGCTGACCCGCTGCGGCAACGTGACAAGGCCCGTCGCCGGCGGCTGGATGATGTTCTCCGAACGCAGCAACTCGGCAATTCGCTCAGCGGCGCCAGCCGCCCGCTGCAGCTCGCCGATCACTTCGCTGAGCGTACCGAAAGCGCTCCCGACAATCAGGCTGTAGAACACGAATGCCGCCAGCTCACCGCCGGAAATGCGCCCGGCGATCACGTCCATGCCACCGACCCAGAGCATTACGCCCACCGCACCCAGTACCAGAACGATCACCAGGGTAATCAACCAGGCGCGCTGGGCGATGCGCTTGCGGGCAGTGTCCAAGGCCTGCTCCACGGTAGCAGCGAAACGGTGCTCGTCCTGGACCTGGTGGTTATAGGCCTGCACCGTCTTGATCTGGCCGAGGGTTTCGGAAACGTAACTGCCGACATCGGCGATGCGGTCCTGGCTTTCGCGGGACAGGCTGCGCACTCGCCGGCCAAAGACCAGGATCGGCGCCAGCACCAGCGGCAACGCAACCACGACGATGCTGGTGAGCTTGGGATTGGTGATGAACAGCAGCACGATGCCTCCGACCACCATCAGCGCGTTGCGCAGAAACAGTGACAACGACGAACCGATCACCGATTGCAGCAGCGTGGTGTCGGCGGTCAGGCGTGACTGGATTTCCGAACTGCGGTTGTTTTCGTAGAACCCGGGATGCAGATACACCAGGTGGTTGAAAACCTGTCGGCGGATATCGGCCACCACCCGCTCGCCAATCCACGACACCAGGTAGAAACGGGCAAACGTACCGACCGCCAACCCCGCCACCAGGACCATGAACAACCCGATCGATTGATTGAGCAGATGTGGCGAGCGCGTCATGAAACCCTGATCCACCAGCAACCGGATACCCTGCCCCATGGACAAGGTAATGCCGGCGGTGACGATCAGGGCCAGCAACGCGCCAACGACCTGTTTGCGGTAAGGAGCGATGAAGCCGCTGGCCAGGCGTATGGCACGGCGTTGTCGGGAAGAAAGCATCGAGAGCATCCGATAATGCAACGGGAAAGGAGTCGGTCAGGGACACCGAAACGCAGCGGAACCAATTTGAATCAGAATGAGTCAGGTTAAATATGACCGCCAAGATTAGCCCCTAGATGTTATCGGTCTAAAGTCTGGCTGGAAATGCGTCGGCGTTTCTGGTTGAGTGGAGCTGTCGCCGTGAACCTTCAAGGAGTGTCATGGCTCGGTCACCTGGCGACATTACTATAGGCACGCAACCTGATGAGGAGACAGGCCATGTCCTTGCAACACAGCAGCGAAGACAAGATTCAAGTTATCCGCACGCAACCGGACCAGTCCCTGGGCTGCTCGTTCATCGATGCCCAAGGGCGCGAAGTACCGATCACCGAAGACATGATCCAGAAAGCCTGCAGCGAACTGGAAAAACGACTGGTCAAACCTGCCGAACAAAAGTGATACAGCCCCGTCTTCAACTGGACCCGACCTTGATGTCGGGTTTTTTATGCCTTTGATTTTCCGGCTTGCGGGGTGAAGGAGCTTGCTCCGGCTGGACAGTTGCAGTCGGCGACTGCTTCGCAGCCGAGCGGGAGCAAGCTCCCTCGCCACAAAGGCGCTCTACGCTCAAGCGATGGTGGCGCCCAGGGCTGCCACGATATTTTCCAACGTCGGCGATTGCCCTTCGATCCGCACCTTCAAGCTATCGATTTCCCGGCGTGGCGGATAATGCTTGCGCAAGGCATCAAAAGCGCTACGTTGCTCGCTGTCGGTGCCGATCAGGCTGCGGCGAAAGTCCGCATCGTCACGGCGCGGATCGTACACGCTCCGGCACAACGCCGACAGGGCCCAGGCCGGGTCGGTGGCGGCATCCAGCGTGAGGCCGGCGAGCCACGGCCGAGGCAACAGCTCGGCCAGGCTGACTTCCACCGGCCGCTGCAGGAATCCGCACAAGGCTTCATAAATCTGCGCCGTGCCACGCTGGCGACCGTCAAGGCTATAGCCGGCGATGTGCGGCGTGGCGATCACGCAGAGGTCGGCCAGATCGACGTCGACTGTCGGCTCCCGCTCCCAGACATCCAGCACCGCTTGCAGATCTTCACGCTCCAGCAGCACCTCGCGCAGCGCCATGTTGTCGATGACCGGGCCGCGCGCGGCGTTGATCAACCAGGTCCCCGGCTTGAGGTTGTTCAATCGTTGCTCGTCGAAAAGGTGCCAGGTCGGTTGCTCGCCATCGCGGGTCAGGGGCGTGTGCAGGCTGATCACATCGCACTGCTCGATAATCTGCTCCAGGCTCAGGTAATCGCCGCCTTCGGCAGCCTGACGCGGCGGATCACAGACTTTAACGACCCAGCCCAGGTCTTTGAGTACCTTGATCAATCGCCCGCCCACCTGCCCCGCGCCGACGACGCCAAAGGTGCGCTGCGCAAGATCCGCACCTTCGATTTCCGCCAGGGTCATGAGACAGCCCAGCACATAGTCCACCACACCACGGGCGTTACAACCCGGGGCACTGGCCCAGCGGATGCCGGCTTCGGCGAAATATTCCAGGTCCAGGTGATCGGTGCCGATGGTGCAGGTGCCGACAAAACGCACCTTGCTGCCTTCCAGCAGCGCCCGATTGACCTGGCTGACCGAACGCACCAGCAGCACGTCAGCCTGCTCGACCAACGCCCGGTCGATGCCCCGCCCCGGCACCCGGCGGATTTCACCAAAACCTTGAAAAAACGCATCGAGCAGGGGAATGTTTTCGTCGGCAACGATCAGCATGGCAAAGCTCCTTTGGCGGGATGGGCAGTGTAGGCGTTCCGGTTGCTTCGCGCATTACCAGGAGCGAGCAGTACCATTGTGGCGAGGGAGCTTGCTCCCGCTGGCCTGCGAAGCGGGCCCAAAATGCCAGCGACTGCTGCGCAGCCGAACGGGAGCAAGCTCCCTCGCCACGAAAGCTGCCGTACTGCCCGATTACAAATCCCCAACACAGGTTTTTTCCTGACCGATGCGTCAAGGCGTAGAATTCGCCGCCTTGCGCTTAATATTTTTCGGATGCTTGCCCTGTGAATCCTGTGATCGACACCCCCACCACTCTCTCCCGCCCGGCCCGGGTGCGCCTGGAGCTCAAGACGTTGCTGGCCCTGGCCCTGCCGATCATGGTGGCGCAATTGGCGACCACCGCCATGGGCTTTGTCGACGCGGTGATGGCCGGCCGGGTCGGGCCGCGGGATCTCGCGGCGGTGGCGCTGGGCAACTCGATCTGGGTTCCGGTATTCCTGTTGATGACCGGCACGCTGTTGGCTACCACGCCGAAGGTGGCCCAGCGTTTCGGTGCCGGTACGTTTGAACAGATCGGTCCATTGGTGCGTCAGGCATTGTGGCTGGCACTTGCGGTGGGGCTGATCGCAACGTTGGCGCTGCTCAGCGCCGAACCGATCCTGCATGTCATGAAAGTCGATCCCGAACTGATCGGCCCTTGCATGGAATACCTGCGCGGCATCGGCAGCGGCCTCCCGGCGGTGGCAATCTATTACGTGCTGCGCTGCTTCAGCGACGGCCTGGGGCGTACGCGACCGGCGATGGTGCTGGGGCTGTGCGGGCTGGCCCTGAACATCCCGCTCAACTACATCTTCATCTATGGACACCTGGGCGTCCCCGCCATGGGCGGTGTCGGCTGCGGCTGGGCCACGGCCATCGTGATGTGGTTCATGGCGGCGGGCATGGCCGCCTGGACACGCTGGGGCCCGATCTATCAATCGAGTCAGCTGTTCAGCCGCTTCGACTGGCCGCAATGGTCGGTCATCAAGCGCCTGCTCGGCATCGGCCTGCCGATCGGCATCGCGGTGTTTGCCGAATCGAGCATCTTCGCGGTCATCGCCCTGCTGATCGGCAGCCTCGGCGCCACGGTGGTGGCCGGACACCAGATCGCCCTGAATTTCAGCTCGCTGGTGTTCATGATCCCCTATTCCCTGGGCATGGCCGTGACCGTACGGGTCGGCCAGGCGCTGGGGCGTAGCCAGCCTCGGGAAGCGCGCTTTGCGGCGGGTGTCGGCATGGCCACGGCCCTGGCGTACGCCTGCCTGTCGGCGAGCCTGATGTTCGCGTTGCGCGGGCCTATCGCGGCGATCTATACCGCCGACCCCGTGGTGATCGAAGTGGCCTCGATGCTGATCGTCTACGCGGCGCTGTTCCAGTTTTCCGATGCCATCCAGGTCACGGCGGCGGGCGCGTTGCGCGGTTACCAGGACACCCAGGTGACGATGATCCTGACGCTCTTCGCTTACTGGGGCATCGGCTTGCCGGTGGGTTACGCCCTGGGCCTGACCGACTGGCTCGGCACCGCCAGCGGCCCAAGCGGATTGTGGCAGGGTTTGATCGTGGGATTGAGCTGCGCGGCGTTGATGCTGTCGATCCGACTGACGCGCAGTGCCCGTGGGCAGATTCGCCTCAGTCGCTCGACGGGTTAAGCGAGCTTCTTGCGGATCCAGTAGCGGTAGGTGCCGTCCACTTCGTCCTGGCTGACCAGTTCGTGATCGAGAAACACGCAAAACTTGGGGATATCACGGCGCGTCGACGGGTCGGTGGCAATTACTTTCAGCAGTCCGCCGGGGGCCAGGTCACGGATATGCTGATGCAGCATCATCACCGGCTCCGGACAGTTGAGGCCGGTGGCGTCCAGCGTGCCGTCGACCGGCGTTTCGTTCATTTCACTCATGCTCTACTCCTGAAACTGGCCGCTATTGTCGCGCAATGCCGGCGTTCTTAACAGATCTACATCAACCCTGTGGCGGGGGAGCTTGCTCCCGCTCGACTGCGAAGCAGTCGTCGCTTTTAGGAGCCCAGCAGGACATTGGGGTTGCTTCGCAACCCAGCGGGAGCAAGCTCCCTCGCCACAAAAGCTCGCTTCTTACTTTCAGCGAGACTTCGGCTTCTTGCTATCCAGCCGCCGCAGATGGCACGTCACTTCCTCACGGTCGTGATACAGCTGCTTGCAGCCAATCTCGACCTTGATACCCCGGGCCTTGAAACCCTCGGCGATGCGTTCGAGCAGACGCTTCACCTCGGCGTAACGCTGCTTCATCGGCAGTTTCAAGTTGACCACCGCCTCACGGCAATGCCCCTCGCCAATCCACTCTTCCAGCATCGCCGCATTGCGCGCGGGTTTTTCGACGATGTCACAGACCATCCAGTCCACCGGCTGCTTGGGCTTGAACGTGAAGCCGTCCGCCATCAAGTGCTGCACCAGGCCCGTGTCCATCAGGCTTTCAGCCATCGGACCGTTGTCGATGGCCGTCACCAGCATGCCCCGGTTGACCAATTGCCAGGTCCAGCCACCCGGCGCGGCGCCGAGGTCCACGCCGGTCATGTCGCTGTGCAGCCGCTCGTCCCATTGGTCACGAGGAATGAAATGGTGCCAGGCTTCTTCGAGCTTGAGGGTCGAGCGGCTCGGCGCTTCCCGAGGGAATTTAAGCCGCGGAATACCCATCGGCCACATTGCCGAATTGTCAGCTTCCGCCAGGCCAAGGAACACTTCGCGGCCGCTCTTGAACGTCAGCAGCAGGCGCGGCTTGTGCGCATCGTCCACCAGCTTGCCGGCGCCACTCAAGGCCTTGCGCAACGGGCCTTCGAATTTCTTGCAGAAGTTCGACAGCTCCTTCCCGTCGTTGGTATCGACCACTTCCAGCCACAGGCTGCCGCACGTCGGGAAAGCCGCCAGGTGGGCGAGGATGACGCTGATGCGGTCGGTCTCCGGTAACTCGATGAACGAGCCACGCGCCCACTGGCGCGGGAAAATCAGCTCGGCAAAGCGCTGTCCACGCATCAGCCGCTCGGCGCCGTCTTCTTCAGTGCAGACGAATTCGGCGCACGCGCTGGCCGGCTTGGCCTTGGCGTAGCCGGCCACGTTCAGCCGCGCGGCATGTTCGGCGATCTCGGAACAGACCTCGCCTTCGAAGCCCGGTCGGCAGTGCATAAAAAGCGTGTTCATTGAAACTCCGTAGCAAAGCCTGTCACGAAAACCGCCGCATGATAGCGGAGTTCGGAACCGCGAACCTGTCCATAGAGTCCAGTGATTAGTCATACGCTCAAAACAGGGCTAGGTTAAAGGCTCTGTCCGTTCCGTCAGTCCGTAGCCGTGCGGACTCAAAGGAGTGATTTCAATGCCGTCCCTCGATAGCCTGAAAACCCTTAAAACATTGCAAGTCGACGCCAGGACTTATCACTATTTCAGCTTGCCGGACGCCGCGCGAAGCCTCGGTGATCTGGATAAACTACCGATGTCCCTCAAGGTGCTGCTGGAAAACCTGCTGCGCTGGGAAGATGAAAAAACCGTCACCGGCGCCGACCTCAAGGCCCTGGCCGGTTGGCTCAAGGAGCGCCGCTCCGACCGCGAAATCCAGTATCGCCCGGCACGGGTGCTGATGCAGGACTTTACTGGCGTGCCCGCCGTGGTCGACCTGGCCGCCATGCGCGCCGCCGTGGAAAAGGCCGGAGGCGATCCCCAGCGAATCAACCCGTTGTCACCGGTCGACCTGGTGATCGACCACTCGGTAATGGTGGACAAGTTCGCCAGCCGCCAGGCCTTCGAGCAGAACGTCGACATCGAAATGCAGCGCAACGGCGAACGTTATGCCTTCCTGCGCTGGGGCCAGAGTGCCTTCGACAACTTCAGCGTGGTGCCACCGGGCACCGGCATCTGCCACCAGGTGAACCTGGAATACCTCGGTCGCACGGTCTGGACCAAAGAGGAAGACGGCCGCACCTACGCTTTCCCGGACACGCTGGTCGGCACTGACTCTCACACCACCATGATCAATGGCCTCGGCGTGCTCGGCTGGGGCGTCGGCGGGATCGAGGCGGAAGCGGCGATGCTCGGCCAACCGGTATCGATGCTGATCCCCGAGGTTGTCGGCTTCAAGCTCACCGGCAAGCTGCGCGAAGGTATCACCGCGACCGACCTGGTGCTGACCGTCACGCAGATGCTGCGCAAGAAGGGTGTGGTGGGCAAATTCGTCGAGTTTTATGGCGACGGTCTCGCCGACCTGCCCCTGGCCGACCGCGCCACCATCGCCAACATGGCCCCGGAATACGGCGCCACGTGCGGTTTCTTCCCGGTGGACGATGTAACGCTGGATTACTTGCGCCTGTCCGGGCGCCCCGCGGAAACCGTGAAACTGGTGGAAGCCTATTGCAAGGCCCAGGGCCTGTGGCGCCTGCCTGGCCAGGAACCGGTGTTCACCGACACGCTGGAACTGGACATGGGCAGCGTCGAGGCAAGTCTCGCTGGCCCCAAGCGTCCCCAGGACCGGGTCTCGCTGCCGAATGTCGGCCAAGCCTTCAGTGATTTCCTCGGCCTGCAGATCAAACCCACCAGCAAGGACGAGGGCCGCCTGGAAAGCGAAGGCGGCGGAGGCGTCGCGGTAGGCAATGCCGACCAGGTCGGCGAAGCCGAGTACGAATTCGATGGCCAGACCCATCGCCTGAAAAACGGCGCGGTGGTGATTGCCGCCATCACCTCTTGCACCAACACCTCCAACCCCAGCGTGATGATGGCCGCCGGGCTGTTGGCAAAAAAAGCCGTGGAAAAAGGCCTGACTCGCAAACCCTGGGTCAAGAGCTCCCTGGCGCCTGGCTCCAAGGTGGTGACCGACTACTACAACGCCGCAGGGCTGACCGAGTACCTCGACAAACTCGGCTTCGACCTGGTGGGCTACGGCTGCACGACCTGTATCGGCAACTCCGGCCCTCTGCCCGACCCCATCGAAAAAGCCATCCAGAAAGCCGACCTGACCGTGGCTTCGGTGCTGTCGGGTAACCGCAACTTCGAGGGCCGGGTGCATCCGCTGGTGAAAACCAACTGGCTGGCCTCGCCGCCATTGGTGGTCGCCTACGCCTTGGCCGGCACCGTGCGCATCGATATCAGCAGCGAACCGCTGGGCAACGATCGAGACGGCAATCCGGTGTACCTGCGCGATATCTGGCCGAGCAGCAAGGAAGTAGCCGACGCCGTGGCCCAGGTCGACACCAGCATGTTCCACAAGGAATACGCCGCCGTGTTCGCCGGTGATGAACAATGGCAAGCCATCGAAGTGCCGCAGGCGGCTACTTATGTCTGGCAGGACGACTCGACCTACATCCAGCATCCGCCATTCTTCGACGACATCGGCGGGCCGCCACCGGTGATCAGGAACGTCGAGGGCGCACGCGTCCTCGCGCTGCTTGGGGACTCGGTGACCACCGACCATATCTCGCCAGCCGGCAATATCAAGGCCGACAGCCCTGCCGGCCGTTACCTGCGCGAACAAGGCGTGGAGCCGCGGGACTTCAACTCCTACGGCTCGCGACGGGGCAATCACCAGGTGATGATGCGCGGCACCTTCGCCAACATCCGTATCCGCAACGAGATGCTCGGCGGCGAAGAAGGCGGCAATACGATCTATATCCCCAACGGCGAAAGAATGTCGATCTACGATGCGGCCATGTTGTACCAGGCCACCGGCACGCCCCTGGTGGTCATTGCCGGGCAGGAATACGGCACCGGTTCGAGCCGGGACTGGGCGGCCAAGGGTACCAACCTGCTGGGCGTAAAGGCCGTGATTGCCGAAAGCTTCGAACGCATCCACCGCTCCAACCTGGTGGGCATGGGCGTGCTGCCGCTGCAATTCAAGCTCGATCAGAATCGCAAGAGCCTGAACCTCACTGGCAGGGAGACCCTTGATATCCTCGGGCTGAGCGATACCGAGCTGACGCCGCGCATGAACCTGCCTGTGGTCATCACCCGCGAGGACGGCAGCCAGGAGCGGATTGAAGTGTTGTGCCGGATCGACACCTTGAATGAAGTGGAATACTTCAAGGCTGGCGGGATCCTGCATTTTGTCCTAAGGCAAATGTTGGGAGCGTGAAAGATTCCTGACGAAATCCGGAAGGCAGCCAGGTTTTAATAAGCTGCCTTCCTTGGAATCCGACCGACGGAATCCGTCGCCCCAACTGCTGCTATAACTTCACCGAACAGGCCAGATTACCTTTGGCACAATTTTCGCTCGCTCAGTCGCGGGTTGAAAATTTCCGGGTAACTTGAAGTCAAGTTCAAGTGTGGGTTTGCACCGATGCCGGCTCAGAGGCGTTCCCAAAAATATCCAAGGCGCGAACCTCAAATAGGTGAACGCCAGATAAAGGACCGTATTGCCGGTAAGTACCGCGCTGAGTATTGAGGAGCACCTTGTCGAGGTAGACGGCATAACCCCACATGCAGACGTCGTCTGTTGATTCCTCCCACGTCAGGACGGCCAATGCAGGCGTTGAAAAAGTTACACGAAAGTTGCGCGGCACACTGGGCGGAGTGACGTCTTCAGGACCACCAATGATTTTGCCAACTAATGCTGGCTCGGAGGTATTACCAAAAGCATCCACGGCCACGACTTCAAATAAATGGAAACCGGGTACCAGATCGACGGCGGTGTACTGACCAAGCGTTGTACTGTCGACATATTCATGATTGTTGTAGATGACATATCCATACATACCGATATCGTCCGTTGATTCATCCCAGGCCAGCGTAGCTGAATCGGGGGTTGAAGAAATAATCCGTAACCTGCCCGGAACGCTCGGCGGTGCAGTGTCCGTCTGCTCAAAGGTAAGAGTAGTGGGCTCGGAGAATTGGCCATTTAACCAATTTAGAGTAATCAGCGTGATTGAATACTCAGTCCCCGGAACTAAATTTTCCAGTTGCTTTTGATAGTGAGGCTCCAGAACCGGATCCAGATATTCGTCATCAACTTTGATGACCACACCCAGAGCCCCGGTTCCTGCATGCTCGAATGACCAGTTGATTTCAACTGAAGTTGACGACGTGTGAACGACATCTATGTCGATCGGCGGCGTTGGGCGGGGCTTGGACGCCACCCCAGTGGTCTGGAACCAAACCTCACTTGGAACGGAGACGTTTCCAGCCTCATCCTCCGCACGCACGGTGGCGAGGTACCAGACACCGCGTTTCAGTTGGGTGAATGTTGTTGTCGTGAGCGATACGTTCTTAGTTACCAGATTGCAGCGTATCTTGTAACCAGTTACACCTTTATTATCGCTCGACGGTGCCCACGCCAGCGTCGCCGAAGTGTCCGTTATATTACTCAACACTGGGATCCCGGGCTGATTCGGGGGAAGAATGTCGTCGACCACTGCTTCCAAATTACTCGCTTCGGAATAATTATCACCCAGCTTGGCACGAACCGAAAACTCTAAATGCAACGGGACGGGGCCTGAGGTTACGTCCGCCAGTTTGAACTTGAAACTCAAACGACCCGGACCTGTACTAAAGGCGTGGCCGTTTATGGTCCCCTCATGCGACGGAAAATTCCAGTAGTATGGAGCCCACGCCAGCCTGCCGACTCCGTTACGTTGGCTGAATTTCAGTATAGGTGGACGCAACAACGTCTTAAATTCCAAAGAGGCGAACCTGGAAGCACGCTTTGTTCCAGTCTTGATAACCGCCCCTATTCGAACGTGGTAGACAGCAAGATCCTTGAGACAAGAAATTGTGTAAGTCAGCTGTTTGGTCTCTGCTCTGAGGACGCCATTGAGATAAATCAAGTAAAAAATTTCGCCGCTGTGGCTCTCTGATGGCCCCCAACTGAGTTCTGCACTATTGTGTGTCACTCCACTAGCCTTGAACGCCCTCGGCTTGGTAGGAGGCACTCTATCGTGGGTCACCACAAGAATGGACTGCGGGGTCCCTGGTGGATTGCCGTCACCTCTGTATGGCGTGACTTGATAAACGTATTCAACCTCTGGTGTCAGGCCCCTATCAATGTATTCACATAACGTAGTATTGACCAGTTCCCGACCGGGGCAGCTAATTTCGTAGCCAAGCAGATCCGATGAATCGACAGGAGGATCCCACGTTAACCATGCCTCGCAATAAGTTTTCCCTGGGTTATGAAGGTTACGAGGTTGTGTCGGGTCTGCAACCAATGTCGCAATGGTTTCCTGAATCTTCGGTACGCCTCTCCCACGTTCAGCGCTGTGGCGTGGAAGAAAGGGACCCGCTTCGTCGGTGCTGTTCATATTTAATGTCCGCTGAGCTTGGAGTTTCCATTGCGCAAAAGCGTCCATTGCCGTCCCAGCTGACATTGCCGGAAATCCAGGCGATGCTTGACTGGCAACACCGCGCCGGCATGCTTCTCTCTTGGCTGAAGTAAGCATGCTTTTCTCGTGCATCGAAACTGTCAGAGTTGACAGTTGTGGATGCTGCCGACGAAGCTCCATATGGCAAGACTGTGATATCAAGCGCGCCAGGCATGGCCTCCGAACATTTGGGCGAGAAATCGCCCCCTACGAAAATTCCATTACTTCAAAGTCGATGTTTTTGTACTCATCTGCTTATAAACTCCCGCCCCTGATAGCCTCTCACTGCAGAATTTTCCCTCAAGGACGTTTATGCCCGCCCTACCCTGGCCGTACCTGGCCCTTCTCTCGATCGGTTATGGCCTGGCCCTCGCGTACGGCCATCTGGCCTGGACTGCCATCATCTCGGTCGCGCTGCTGCTGTTCGCCGGGTACGCGGTTCGCCAGCGGCAGACGCCGGTCGGGCAGTTTCTCGGGCATTGCTTGTTCATCGTCCTGGCGGTCGCGTTGGCATTGCATTGGATGCCGGGTTTCTTCAACGGCCGGGCGATCGCGGCGCAACGTTTGAGCGATGACGCCGTGCGATTTGCGATGTATCTGAACCAGGACAAGCCCCTGATCGGTTTCTGGCTGTTGCTGGCGTGCCCCTGGATCGTTGGCCGCCGCTCGTTTCGTGGCGCTGTCTACGGCACGGCGCTGGGGCTTGCGCTAAGCGCGATAATGGCCTTGGGCGGGGCCATGTTGCTGGGCATGATCCATTGGGCACCGAAATGGCCGGACCAGGCCTGGATCTGGGTGCTCAACAATCTTTTATTGGTGACCTTGGTCGAGGAAGCACTGTTTCGTGGCTACATCCAGGGCGGCCTGAGCCGACGCTTCGAACATCTGCGCCATGGCGACAACCTCGCATTGCTGCTGGCCTCGCTGCTGTTCGGCCTGGTACATGCCGGTGCCGGCTGGCAGTGGGTATTGCTGTCGGGGCTGGCCGGGATCGGTTACGGCCTGGCTTATCGGTTTGGCGGCCTGGGCGCGGCGATTGCCACACATTTCGGCCTCAACCTGCTGCATTTCGCCCTGTTTACTTACCCGATGCTGGCGTGACGCCGCCGGGCAGAATTTTTTCAACAAAAAGCTGACGGTGCCGACAACCTTTCAAAGCCTTGCGGACTACACCACCATGCGTAACAACCAACCTATTACACAACGCGAAAGGACCTTCCCGGCCCAGCAGAGATTGATTTCCACCACCAATACCAAGGGTGTGATCACCTACTGCAACGACGCGTTCGTTGAAATCAGTGGGTTCTCGAAGGAAGAGCTGATCCATGCGCCGCACAACCTGGTACGCCATCCCGACGTTCCGTCGGCCGTGTTTGCTCACATGTGGGACACGCTGAAACAAGGCTTGCCATGGATGGGCATCGTCAAGAACCGCTGCCAGAACGGTGACCATTACTGGGTCAACGCCTACGTCACGCCTGTATTCGAAGGCAATCAGGTGGTCGGCTACGAATCGGTACGGGTCAAACCCAGCGCCGAGCAGATCTCCCGGGCCGAAGCGCTCTATCAACGCATCAACCAGGGCAAGGCCGCGGTACCCGGCAGCGACAAATGGCTGCCGATCCTGCAGGACTGGCTGCCATTCATCCTGGTCAGCCAGTTGAGCTTCGTCGTCGGCGCGTTCCTCAATTCTTCCTGGGGTTTTGCCCTGGCTGCGCTGCTGTCGGTGCCGTTGGGGTTGATGGGCCTGCAATGGCAGCAACGCGGGATCAAGCGCCTGCTGCGCCTGGCCGAACAGACCACTTCCGACCCGTTGATCGCGCGGATGTATACCGACAGCCGCGGTGTCCAGGCACGCCTGGAGATGTCGATTCTCAGCCAGGAAGCGCGTCTTAAAACCTGCCTGACCCGCCTGCAGGACACCGCCGAACATCTCAACGCGCAAGCGCGGCAATCCAATTCCCTGGCCCACGACAGTTCCACTGGCCTGGAGCGTCAGCGGGTGGAAACCGAACAGGTGGCCACCGCCGTCAATCAGATGGCCGCGACCACCCAGGAAGTCGCCAGCCACGTGCAGCGCACCGCCGATGCCACCCAGGAGGCCAATCGCCTGACCAGTCGCGGTCGTGACATTGCCGGAGAAACCCGTGAAGCCATCGAACGCCTGTCGGTGGTAGTGGGCGAGACCGGGCAGACCGTGACCCAGCTGGCCAAGGACAGCGACGAAATCGGTGGTGTGGTCGACGTGATCAAGGGCATCGCCGACCAGACCAACCTGCTGGCGCTCAACGCCGCCATCGAAGCGGCCCGTGCCGGTGAAATGGGCCGCGGCTTTGCCGTGGTGGCCGACGAAGTAAGGCAACTGGCCCAGCGCACCAGCGAATCCACCGGGCAGATCCATGCCCTGATCGCCAAGCTTCAACAGACCGCCAACAACGCCGTACAGACCATGGACGCTGGCCATCGCCAGGCCGAAGAAGGCGTGGCGCGGGTCATGGAAGCGGACCAGGCGCTGGTCGGGATCAGCGAAGCCGTGGCCCACATCACCGACATGACCACGCAGATCGCGGCTGCCACCGAGGAGCAGAGCTCGGTGGCCGAGGAGATCAGCCGCAACATCAGCAACATCTCGGAACTGGCCGACCAGACCTCGGGACAGGCCCACAGCTCGGCGCTGCTCAGCGAAGAACTGACTCGAACGGCCAATACCCAGTATTCGTTGGTGGAGCGGTTCAACCGCTGATTTAGATTGGAAGACTGAAAACCCGGACAGCGAAAGCTTCCGGGTTTTTTACGCTCTGAAAGATCGCTTTCGCGAGCAGGCTCGCTCCCACCCTGGATTTGCAGCGTTCACTCCCCCTGTGGGAGCGAGCCTGCTCGCGAAGAGGCCGGAACAATCAGCATCAGCCTTGAAAAAGAAACCCAGCCACTCTCTGCGCCGCCGCCTCCAGATGCTGCTCGTGACTGAATCCCGAAGCCCTCAGCGGCTTCAAATCATGATCCCCGGCCGCCAACCACAGCACTTCGATGCCAGGTGACAAGGCATAACCTTCGACCGCCTCGCGATTACCCAGCGGATCCCGCTCGCCCTGGACAATCAGCGCCCGGGTGTTCAACGCCGCCAAATGTTCGACCCGCGGTTTCTCCGGTTTGCCCACGGCATAGAAGGGATACCCGAGGCACACCAGCGCATCGGCACCCAGCTCATCGGCCACAAGGCTTGCCATGCGCCCGCCCATGGATTTGCCGCCAATCGCCAGTCGCCCAGCGACATAGGGTCGCACCGTGGCGTACACCTCACGCCAGCATTCCACCAGCTTAGGCGCCGGGTTGGGTGGACGTTTGCCCCCGTCCACGCGCCGTTGGGCCATGTAGGGAAACTCGAAGCGCAACACATTGACGCCTTGCGCGGCAAGGCGCGCGGTCATTTCGTTCATGAAGCCGCTGTCCATCGGCGCACCCGCACCATGGGCCAAAATCAGCGTCGGCAATTCGGCGCCAGCACCGGGTTTCGCGGCTGTCCACAACCAGCCGCGCTCGGTCACACATGCCGCCCATTGATCCCCGTCAATACTGGCCTTGTGCTGTTTGTTCATGCTTGCCTCGCTTTCAGTCTGCCTATAACTCCAGGCGAAGATCGCTGCACTGCCCTGCGCAGGCGCACTTCGGCTGAACCGTGGATGGGGAACCATGAACACTTCTATCAGTACCGCCTACAACTACAAGGTGGTCCGCCAATTCGCCATTATGACGGTGGTGTGGGGCATCGTCGGCATGGGCCTCGGGGTTTTTCTCGCGGCCCAATTGGTCTGGCCACAGCTCAATTTCGATTTGCCCTGGACCAGCTTCGGCCGCCTGCGCCCACTGCACACCAACGCGGTGATTTTCGCCTTCGGCGGCTGCGCCCTGTTCGCCAGTTCGTTCTACTCGGTGCAACGCACCTGCCAGACCCAGCTGTTTGCGCCGAAACTCGCCGCGTTCTGCTTCTGGGGCTGGCAGCTGGTGATCCTTCTGGCGGCCATCAGCCTGCCACTGGGCTACACCAGTTCCAAGGAATATGCCGAGCTCGAGTGGCCAATCGACATCCTCATCACCATTGTCTGGGTCGCCTACGCCATCGTGTTCTTTGGCACCGTGGCCAAACGCAACACCAAACACATCTACGTCGGCAACTGGTTTTTCGGCGGTTTCATCCTGACCGTGGCGCTCCTGCACATCGTCAACAACCTGGAACTGCCGGTGAGCCTCACCAAATCCTACTCGGTGTATGCCGGCGCCACGGACGCGATGGTGCAGTGGTGGTACGGGCACAACGCCGTGGGCTTTTTCCTCACCGCCGGTTTCCTCGGGATGATGTATTACTTCGTGCCGAAACAGGCCGAGCGCCCGGTGTATTCCTATCGTTTGTCCATCGTGCACTTCTGGGCGCTGATTACCCTGTACATCTGGGCCGGCCCGCACCATCTGCACTACACAGCGCTGCCGGACTGGGCACAGTCGCTGGGCATGGTGATGTCGCTGATCCTACTGGCGCCCAGCTGGGGCGGCATGATCAATGGCATGATGACCCTCTCGGGGGCCTGGCATAAATTGCGCAGCGACCCGATCCTGCGCTTTCTCGTGGTATCCCTCGCGTTCTACGGCATGTCGACTTTCGAAGGCCCGATGATGGCGATCAAGACCGTCAACGCCCTCTCCCATTACACCGACTGGACCATCGGCCACGTACACGCCGGTGCACTCGGCTGGGTGGCGATGATTTCCATCGGTGCGCTGTACCACATGATCCCGAAAGTCTTCGGCCGGGCGCAGATGCACAGTATCGGCCTGATCAACGCGCACTTCTGGCTCGCGACCATCGGTACCGTGCTGTACATCGCCTCGATGTGGGTCAACGGCATCGCCCAGGGCCTGATGTGGCGTGCGGTGAACGAGGACGGCACGCTTACCTACTCCTTCGTCGAAACCCTGGTGGCCAGCCATCCCGGCTTCATCGTGCGGTTGGCGGGCGGGGCGATCTTCCTCGCCGGCATGCTGCTGATGGCCTACAACACCTGGCGCACCGTGCGGGCCTACCAGCCTGCCGAAGCCGCCGCTGCCGCGCAGATGGCTTGAGGAGTCCGCCATGAAACACGAAACAATCGAAAAAAACGTCGGCCTGCTGATGCTGCTGATGGTCCTGGCCGTGAGTGTCGGCGGCCTGACCCAGATCGTGCCGCTGTTCTTCCAGGACGTGACCAACAAACCGGTGGACGGCATGAAGCCCTACACCGCCCTGCAGCTCGAAGGCCGCGATATCTATATCCGCGAAGGCTGCGTCGGCTGCCACTCGCAGATGATCCGTCCATTCCGCGCCGAAACCGAACGCTACGGGCACTACTCCGTCGCCGGCGAAAGCGTCTGGGACCACCCGTTCCTGTGGGGCTCCAAGCGCACCGGGCCGGACCTGGCCCGGGTCGGCGCGCGTTACTCCGATGACTGGCATCGCGCCCACCTGTACAACCCGCGCAACGTCGTCCCCGAGTCGAAAATGCCGGCCTATCCATGGTTGGTGACCCAGGCGGTCGACAGCAGCCACACCGAAGACAAGCTGCGCGCCATGCGCACCCTCGGCGTGCCGTACAGCGATGACGATATCGCGGGGGCGACAGCCTCGCTCAAGGGCAAGACCGAGATGGACGCACTGGTGGCCTACCTGCAAGTGCTCGGCACTGCCATCAAGAGCAAGAGGTAAGCGCGATGTTCTTTGAAATGAGCACTGGAATGATTCGCGGCCTGGGCACGGTCGTGGTGTTCGTGGCCTTCATCGGCCTGACCCTGTGGGTATTCAGCAGCAAGCGCGGCCCGGAATTCGCCCAGGCGCGCCTGCTGCCGTTCGCCGACGAGCCGCCCGCTGACGCTACCCCCCAAGACCCCGCACCAAGGAGTACCCGGTCATGAGCACTTTCTGGAGTACGTGGATCTGCGTACTGACCCTCGGCAGCCTCATCGGCCTGACCTGGTTGCTGATCGGCACCCGCAAGGGCGAGACCAAGGGCAGCGTCGACCAGACCATGGGGCACAGCTTCGACGGCATCGAGGAGTACGACAACCCCTTGCCACAATGGTGGTTCCTGCTGTTTGCCGGCACCCTGGTGTTCTCCGTCGGCTACCTGATCCTGTATCCCGGCCTGGGCAACTGGAAAGGTATCCTGCCCGGCTACGAGAATGGCTGGACCGGCGCCCACGAATGGGAAAGGGAAATGGCCAGGGCCGACGCCAGGTTCGGGCCGATCTTCGCCAAATTCGCCGCAATGCCGGTGGAGGATGTCGCCAAGGACCCGCAAGCGTTGAAGATGGGGGGCCGCCTGTTCGCCTCCAACTGCTCGGTCTGCCATGGCTCGGATGCCAAGGGCGCCTTCGGCTTTCCGAACCTGGCCGACAGCAACTGGCGCTGGGGCGGTAATGCCGAGACCATCAAGGCAACCATCATGGGCGGTCGCATGGCGGCGATGCCGGCCTGGGGGGAAGTACTCGGGGACGCCGGGGTCAGGAACGTCGCCGCCTATGTGCGCCACGACCTGGCTGGCCTGCCTCTACCGGCCGACAGCGGTGCCGACCTGCAAGCCGGCCAGCAAGCCTTCAACACCACTTGCGTGGCTTGCCACGGCGCCAACGGCCAGGGCACCGAAGCCATGGGCGCGCCGAACCTGACGCAACCGGCCGGCTTCATCTACGGCACCAGCCTGGCCCAGTTGCAGCAGACCATCCGCCATGGCCGTCAGGGCCATATGCCGGCGCAGAATGAACTGCTCGGCAACGACAAGGTGCAACTGCTCGCCGCCTACGTCTACAGCCTTTCCCACGGCGCCGGTACCGAGCGCCTGCAAGCTGAACGCGAAGACGAATAAATCCTGTCCACTTGATCAGCCGCATTCATCCGGATGCGGCTGATCCATGTCATTGCGCGACGCATTGTCGCACCCTTCCAAGGTCTTCCTTTCGGTTCGCTGCAATCGCGTCTAAGCTTGCCCCAAAGCATGTGGGCGACTGCCGGGACCTGGTCGAGCCGACCCGATGTGTTTGCCGCTCGTTCGACAAAAACCCCGCGAAGTCAGGTAGATACCGACGGTTGCGAGCACACCTGGGCACCCCCCGAACGCAGCGTTTGAACACACCCCGTTACAACCGACCCGCGCCCCTCGCCTCGTACATTTGACGCGACAATTTGTCGGGGGCGATTTTTGTCCCTACGCGGCGCATGGAAAGGCCGCAGAATCAGCGTTGGAAAGCATTGACGCAGGTCAGGGCGCGTTGCAATGACCCCCCGCTTTCTCCATACTTGCGGCCGATTTTTATCCTAATAAAATACCCAAACCGTGGAACCTTAGAATGAGCACAGCAATCAGTCCGACTGCTTATAACTATAAGGTAGTCCGCCAGTTCGCCATCATGACGGTGGTCTGGGGGATCCTTGGCATGGGGCTCGGTGTCTTCATCGCCTCGCAACTGGTCTGGCCGGAGTTGAACTTCGATCTGCCATGGACGACATTTGGACGCCTGCGCCCGCTGCACACCAACCTGGTGATCTTCGCCTTCGGTGGTTGTGCGTTGTTTGCCACCTCCTACTACGTCGTGCAGCGAACCTGCCAGACGCGACTGATTTCCGACAGCCTCGCCGCCTTCACCTTCTGGGGTTGGCAAGCGGTGATCGTCGGCGCGATCGTGACCTTGCCAATGGGTTTCACCACCACCAAGGAATACGCGGAACTGGAATGGCCCCTGGCTATTCTGCTCGCCATTGTCTGGGTGACCTACGGTCTGGTGTTCTTCGGCACCATCGTCAAGCGCAAGACCAAGCACATCTACGTCGGCAACTGGTTCTACGGTGCATTCATCGTCGTGACCGCCATGCTGCACATCGTCAACCACGCGTCGCTGCCGGTCAGCTTCTTCAAGTCCTACTCGGCCTACTCGGGCGCGACCGACGCGATGATCCAGTGGTGGTACGGCCACAACGCCGTGGGCTTCTTCCTGACCACCGGCTTCCTGGGGATGATGTACTACTTCGTGCCGAAACAGGCCGAGCGTCCGATCTATTCCTACCGCCTGTCCATCGTGCACTTCTGGGCGCTGATCACCCTGTACATCTGGGCCGGTCCGCACCACCTGCACTACACCGCGCTGCCGGACTGGGCGCAATCCCTGGGCATGGCAATGTCGATCATCCTGCTGGCGCCAAGCTGGGGCGGCATGATCAACGGCATGATGACCCTTTCGGGCGCCTGGCATAAGCTGCGCACCGACCCGATCCTGCGCTTCCTGGTGGTATCCCTGGCGTTCTACGGCATGTCGACCTTCGAAGGTCCGATGATGGCGATCAAGACCGTCAACTCCCTGAGCCACTACACCGACTGGACCATCGGCCACGTACACGCCGGTGCGCTCGGCTGGGTCGCGATGATCTCCATCGGCGCCATCTACCACATGATCCCGAAACTGTTCGGTCGTGCGCAGATGCACAGCACCGGCCTGATCAACGCGCACTTCTGGCTCGCCACCATCGGTACCGTGCTCTACATCGCCTCGATGTGGGTCAACGGCATCACCCAGGGCCTGATGTGGCGCGCGATCAACGACGACGGCACCCTGACCTATTCGTTCGTCGAAGCACTGCAAGCCAGCCACCCCGGTTTCATCGTCCGTGCCCTGGGCGGCGCGTTCTTCGCCAGCGGCATGCTGCTGATGGCCTACAACGTGTACCGCACCGTTCGTGCCTCTGACCCGGTTGAAGCAGAAGCCGCCGCCAAGATCGCCGTAGTTGGAGCTCACTGATGAAGCACGAAGCAGTAGAGAAGAATATCGGCCTGCTGGCCTTCTTCATGGTCATCGCCGTCAGCATTGGCGGCCTGACCCAGATCGTTCCGCTGTTTTTCCAGGATGTCACCAACAAGCCGGTCGAAGGCATGAAGCCGCGCACCGCCCTTGAACTGGAAGGCCGCGACGTCTACATCGCCAACGGTTGTGTCGGCTGCCACTCGCAGATGATCCGTCCGTTCCGTGCTGAAACCGAACGCTACGGTCACTATTCCGTTGCTGGTGAAAGCGTCTGGGACCACCCGTTCCTGTGGGGCTCCAAGCGCACCGGTCCGGACCTGGCCCGCGTCGGTGGTCGCTACTCCGATGACTGGCAGCGTGCGCACTTGTACAACCCGCGCAACGTAGTGCCTGAATCGAAGATGCCGGCCTACCCGTTCCTCGTAGAAAACAAGCTCGACGGCAAAGACACCGCCAAGAAAATGGAAGTCCTGCGTGCCCTCGGCGTGCCCTACACCGACGAAGACATCGCCGGAGCAAGGGATGCCGTGAAAGGCAAGACTGAAATGGACGCGCTGGTGGCCTATCTGCAAGGCCTGGGCACCATCATCAAAAGCAAACGGTGATCTGGATGGATATCGGGATGATTCGTGGCCTGGGCACCGTCGTTGTGATGGTGGCCTTTATCGGCCTGGCCCTGTGGGTGTTCAGCCCCAAGCGCAAGTCGGAGTTCGAAGACGCGACCTTGCTGCCGTTCGCGGATGATCCCGAAGCCATCAAGCACGTCGAGCAAGCTTCTAGGAGTAACAAAGAATGACTACGTTCTGGAGTCTGTACGTCACAGTCCTCAGCCTGGGAACGATCTTCGCCCTGACCTGGCTGCTGCTGTCGACCCGCAAGGGCCAGCGCAGCGAAGCCACCGAGGAAACGGTTGGCCACTCCTTCGACGGGATCGAGGAGTACGACAATCCGCTGCCGAAATGGTGGTTCATGCTGTTCATCGGCACCATCGTGTTCGCCCTTGGTTACCTGGCGCTCTACCCTGGCCTGGGCAACTGGAAAGGCCTGCTGCCAGGCTATAACTACCTGGACACCGAAAAGCAGACCCCCTTTGCCAACGGCCAGACCGGCTGGACCGGTGTGCACGAGTGGGAAAAGGAAATGGCCCGCTCGGATGCCAGGTTCGGTCCGATCTTCGCCAAGTTTGCCTCCATGCCGATTGAAGAAGTCGCCAAGGACCCGCAGGCCCTGAAGATGGGTGGCCGCCTGTTTGCCTCCAACTGCTCGGTCTGCCACGGCTCCGACGCCAAGGGCGCCTACGGCTTCCCTAACCTGACCGACGCCGACTGGCGCTGGGGTGGCGAGCCAGAGACCATCAAGACCACCATCATGGGCGGTCGTCATGCCGTCATGCCGGGCTGGGCTGCCGTGGTTGGCGAACAAGGCGTCGCCGACGTGGCTGCCTATCTGGTAACCGGCCTGCACAGCCGCAAACTGCCGGAAGGCGCCAAGGCCGATCCGGCCAACGGCCAGAAGCTGTTCGCCGCCAACTGCGTGGCCTGCCACGGCCCCGCCGGCAAAGGCACGCCCGCCATGGGCGCACCCGACCTGACGCACCCGGCCGGTTTCATCTACGGTTCGAGCTTCGCTCAGTTGCAGCAGACCATCCGCTACGGTCGCCAAGGCCAGATGCCGGCCCAGGCCGATCTGCAGGGCAACGACAAGGTCCACCTGTTGGCTGCCTATGTCTACAGCCTGTCCCACGGCGAAAAGGCTCCGGCTGCTGACGCTCAGTAAGGCAAGCAACTGATACACGAAGGCCCCGCCAATCACATTGGCGGGGCCTTTTTTGTCCACAGGGAAACATGCTGCACCTGTTCACCCTTGCTTGCATCCGGCGCCGGTAGTAACGTGCCTACATTCACACTCAATGGGGGACGCCGCCGTGTCCATCACCACCATTTCCAGCCGCGAGTTCAACCACGACACAAGCGGTGCCAAAAAAGCTACCCGAGAAGGCCCGGTCATCATCACCGACCGTGGCAAGCCGGCCCATGTGCTGCTAAGCATTGAGGAGTACCAGAAACTGACCGGCGCTGGCACCAGCATCGTCGAGTTGCTGGTCATGCCCGATGCGCCGGATATCGACTTCGATCCCGAGCGCGCCGTCATCACGCCCCGCTCGGTGGACCTGTCCTGAATGTTCCTACTCGATACCAACGTCATCTCGGAGCTGCGCAAGCCTCAGGCCGATAAAAACGTACAAGCCTGGGCGCGCAGTGTCCCCGCTCCCAGCCTGTATGTTTCGGCCATCACCGTATTGGAACTGGAAACCGGGATCTTGCGCTTTGAGCGCAAGGACCCGGCGCAAGGTAGCCGTTTGCGTGCATGGCTGGATAACCACGTCATGCCCGCGTTTGCCGGCAGGATCCTCGCGGTCGACCGCGCCGTGGCCCTGCGTTGCGCCCGCCTGCATGTCCCGGACCGCAGCAATAAGTGCGATGCGCTGATCGCCGCCACGGCGCTGGTCCATGGGCTGACCGTGGTGACCCGCAACGTGGCGGATTTCAGAAGCAGCGGCGTGGCGCTGATCAACCCATGGGTTAGCTAGCCAGGTAACAGATGCGTGCGCCGGAAACCATGACATGGCTATAGTCAATTGATCTGGGTCATGAGTTGTTACATCCGCTACACCATTCGGCGCCGACGCCCAACGCGACCAAAGGTCGCAGCCTTGAGCCAGAGCGACAGGCGTATCATTGCGCCATTGCAACACCCTTTCTGACCGCGGTCGGCACGTACTGGCCTCGGCATTTTTCCACTGCCGTGGGATGCAATTGATGAGCAACCAGATTCCGGTACATGACGTTACCCCGCCTGCCAAGGACGCCAACAAAAGCGTCGACCTCTATGCCTCTCGGGAAAAAATCTACACCCGCGCCTTCACTGGCCTGTTTCGCAACCTGCGCATGGTCGGCGGGGCGGTTCTGTTCCTGCTGTATTTCGGTACCGTCTGGCTGAACTGGGGCGGTCATCAGGCCGTCTGGTGGAACCTGCCGGAACGCAAATTCTTTATTTTCGGCGCGACCTTCTGGCCCCAGGACTTCATCCTGCTCTCGGGGCTGCTGATCATCGCAGCCTTCGGCCTGTTTTTCATTACCGTCTATGCCGGTCGGGTCTGGTGCGGCTATACCTGCCCACAAAGCGTATGGACGTGGATTTTCATGTGGTGCGAAAAGGTCACCGAAGGCGACCGCAACCAGCGCATCAAGCTCGACAAAACGCCCATGAGCGCCAACAAATTCCTGCGCAAGTTCGCCAAGCACAGCCTGTGGCTGCTGATCGGTTTTGTCACGGGCATGACCTTCGTTGGCTACTTCACCCCGATCCGTGAGCTGGTCTTCGAGTTCTTCACCGGCCAGGCCGATGGCTGGTCATATTTCTGGGTCGGTTTCTTCACCCTCGCTACCTATGGCAACGCCGGCTGGCTGCGTGAGCAAGTGTGCATCTACATGTGCCCGTACGCCCGCTTCCAGAGCGTGATGTTCGACAAGGACACCCTGATCGTCTCCTACGACCCGCGTCGCGGCGAAGCCCGGGGCCCGCGCAAGAAAGGCATCGACTACAAGGCCCTGGGCCTGGGGGACTGCATTGATTGCACCATGTGCGTCCAGGTCTGCCCTACCGGGATCGACATCCGCGACGGCCTGCAGATCGAATGCATCGGCTGCGCAGCCTGCATCGATGCCTGCGACAACATCATGGACAAGATGGACTATCCCCGCGGCCTGATCAGCTACACCACGGAACACAACCTCTCGGGGCAGAAAACCCATAAACTGCGCCCGCGCCTGATCGGTTATGCCCTGGTGCTGCTGGCCATGATCAGCCTGTTGGTGACCGCGTTCTTCATGCGCTCGCTGGTGGGCTTCGATGTCAGCAAGGACCGGGTGCTGTACCGCGAGAACGCCGAAGGCCGGATCGAGAACGTCTACAGCCTGAAGATCATGAACAAGGACCAGCGTGACCATACCTACGTGCTGGAAGCCACCGGTTTGCCGGATCTGAAGCTACAGGGTAAACGGGAGATCAAGGTCGCGGCCGGTGATATCTACAGCCAGCCGGTAGAGCTGTCCAGCGCACCCGAACAATTGCCGTCCAGCACCAATGAGGTGACCTTCATCCTCAAGGATGCCGATGACGACAGCGTCCATGTTGAAGCCAAGAGCCGGTTCATCGGCCCACAGACTCGTTGAGAGAAATGCACATGCCTGCAGCAACCGCCACCAGCCCTTGGTACAAGCACCTCTGGCCGTGGATCATCATCGGGATCCTCGCTTGCTCGGTGACCCTGAGCCTGACCATGGTGACCATCGCGGTGAAGAACCCGGACAACCTGGTCAATGACAACTATTACGAAGCCGGCAAGGGCATCAATCGCTCGCTGGAACGCGAATTGCTGGCCCAGACCCTGCAACTACATGCCAACGTGCAACTGGACGACCTCACCGGCGAAGTGAGCCTGCGCCTGAACGGCAACAGCCGGCCCCAGACCGTGGAGCTGAGCCTGATCTCCCCAACGCAGCCGGAGAAAGACCGCAAAATCGTGTTGACCCGCAACGACAGCGAACCAGGACGCTACGTCGGCCAACTGGCGGACAAGATCGAAGGTCGGCGTTTTGTCGAATTGCTGGGTGTGGAACACGATCGGACCTGGCGCTTGTTCGAAGAAGAACAGATCAGCCACGGCCAGGACATCCAGCTTGGCGACGAGCCGCTGCAAGGCGCTGAAGACCTGAAAAAGTAAACCGCTGTTGTGTGGCGAGGGAGCTTGCTCCCGCTGGGCCCCAAAGCGGCCCCTGTTTTTGATCCAGCATTCCTCAGGCGTATTGTTGTACTCAGACTGCGACTGCTTCGCAGCCGAGCGGGAGCAAGCTCCCTCGCCACAAAAGGTTTTCACGCGACAACATGACCACTCCACAGCCCTGCTACCACTGCGCCCTGCCCGTACCTCCCGGCAGTCGCTTCACCGCCGTTGTCCTCGGTGAGACCCGCGAGCTGTGTTGCCCCGGTTGCCAAGCGGTGGCCGAAGCGATCGTTGCCGGCGGTCTTGAGCACTATTACCAGCACCGCAGCGAAGCGTCGGCCAACCCGCAAACCTTGCCCGTTCAATTGACCGACGAGCTGGCGTTGTACGATCGCCCCGATGTGCAGCAATCGTTCGTCCGCCATGAAGGTGAGCTGGCCGAAACCACTCTGCTGATGGAAGGCATCAGTTGCGCCGCCTGCGGCTGGCTGATCGAAAAGCAACTGCGCAGCCTGCCGGCCGTGGCCGAGGCGCGATTGAACCTGTCGAACCACCGCCTGCACGTACGCTGGGCCGACGCGCAACTGCCGCTGAGCACGCTGCTCGCCGAACTGCGCCAGATCGGTTATGCCGCGCACCCGTATCAGGCCGATCAGGCCAGCGAGCAGCTCGCCGCGCAAAACCGCCTGGCCCTGCGTCAGTTGGGCGTGGCCGGGCTGCTGTGGTTCCAGGCGATGATGGCGACCATGGCCACCTGGCCCGAATTCAACATCGACCTGAGCCCGGAGATGCACACCATCCTGCGCTGGGTCGCACTGTTTCTCACCACGCCTATCGTGTTCTACAGTTGCGCGCCCTTCTTCAAAGGTGCGCTGCGAGATTTGCGCACCCGCCACCTGACTATGGACGTTTCGGTGTCCTTGGCCATCGGCAGCGCCTATATCGCCGGGATCTGGACCTCCATCACCGGAGTGGGCGAGCTGTACTTCGATGCGGTCGGCATGTTCGCCCTGTTCCTGCTCGCCGGCCGCTACCTGGAACGCCGGGCCCGGGAGCGCACCGCTGCAGCCACCGCCCAACTGGTCAACCTGCTGCCAGCGTCGTGCCTGCGCCTGGACGAGCGCGGCCAGAGCGAACGCATCCTGCTCAGCGAACTGCGCACCGGTGACCGGGTGCTGGTCCAACCCGGAGCGATCCTGCCCGCCGATGGAACGATTCTCGACGGCCAGTCCAGCGTCGACGAATCGCTGCTGACCGGCGAATACCTGCCGCAACCGCGCCAGGCAGGCGACGCGGTAACGGCAGGCACACTCAACGTCGAAGGCGCCCTGACGGTCGAGGTACGGGCGTTGGGACAGGACACGCGGTTATCGGCCATCGTGCGCCTGCTCGAACGGGCCCAGGCCGAAAAGCCACGATTGGCGGAAATCGCCGACCGCGCCGCCCAATGGTTCCTGCTGTTCTCCTTGGTCGCAGCGGCGGCCATCGGCCTGTTGTGGTGGCAGCTGGATGCTTCGCGTGCGTTCTGGATCGTCCTGGCGATGCTGGTCGCGACCTGTCCTTGCGCGCTGTCCCTGGCGACACCAACCGCCCTGACAGCTGCCACCGGAACCCTGCATAAACTCGGCCTGCTGCTGACGCGTGGTCATGTGCTGGAAGGCCTTAACCAGATCGACACGGTGATTTTCGACAAGACCGGCACCCTCACGGAAGGTCGCCTGGCGTTACGCGCCATCCGGCCATTGGCCGCCCTCGACGGTGATCAGTGCCTGGGCTTGGCCGCGGCCCTGGAAAACCGTTCGGAACACCCCATCGCCCGAGCTTTTGGTCGCGCACCGTTGGCCGCCGAACAGGTACAAAGCAGCCCAGGGCTGGGACTCGAAGGCCTGGTCGCCGAACAACGCCTGCGCATCGGCCAGCCCGGTTTTGTCTGCGAACTGAGCGGCTCGGCCGTACCGCCGATGCCGGACGAACCCGGACAATGGCTGTTGCTGGGCGACGACATCGGGCCACTGGCCTGGTTCGTCCTCGATGACCGCCTGCGCGCTGATGCGCCGGCGCTGCTTGCCGCCTGCAAGGCGCGGGGCTGGCGTACGCTATTGCTCTCCGGCGACAGCTCGCCGATGGTGGCCAGTGTCGCCGCCGAGCTGGGCATCGACGAGGCCCGCGGCGGCTTGCGTCCGGACGACAAGCTGGCCGTGCTCCAGCAGTTGCACCAGCAGGGTCGCAAGGTGCTGATGCTCGGTGATGGCGTGAATGACGTGCCGGTGCTGGCGGCGGCGGACATCAGTGTCGCCATGGGTTCGGCCACCGACCTTGCCAAGACCAGCGCCGACGCAGTGCTGCTGTCCAACCGCCTGGATGCCCTGATTCATGCATTCAGCCTGGCCCGGCGTACCCGCCGCGTGATCATAGAGAACCTGCTCTGGGCAGGGCTGTACAATGGCCTCATGTTGCCGTTCGCCGCCCTCGGCTGGATCACGCCGGTGTGGGCCGCGGTCGGCATGTCCATCAGTTCGTTGACCGTGGTGCTGAATGCCTTGCGGCTGACCCGCCAACCGCAAGCGCAGGTTGGCGAAACCACGCCCGATACCCGTCCGCTGCCGGCCTGAGCCGCGCGGGCATGGAGTTCCGAGATGCCAGCTCTCTACGTGATGATCCCGGCCGCACTGTTGATCGTGGCCGTCGCCGTCTACATTTTCTTCTGGGCCGTGGACAGCGGCCAATACGATGACCTCGACGGTCCGGCCCATAGCATCCTGTTCGACGACCAGGACCCGAACCACAAGGCGGCCGTCGAGGAAGCCAGCAGCGCGGACCACAAACCGGACGACAAGGCGCCGCCCCA
Source organism: Pseudomonas sp. R1-15 (assembly GCF_051132085.1). Classification (NCBI taxonomy): domain Bacteria; kingdom Pseudomonadati; phylum Pseudomonadota; class Gammaproteobacteria; order Pseudomonadales; family Pseudomonadaceae; genus Pseudomonas; species Pseudomonas sp. R1-15. The sequence goes on from NZ_CP071660.1 coordinate 3,982,757, forward strand.
TGCTTGACCTGGCGCCAATGCTGGTTTCCGCCGTCATCCTCGGCCTGCTCGGCGGCGGCCATTGCCTGGGCATGTGCGGTGGCCTGATGGGCGCCCTGACCCTGGCGATTCCCAAGGAGCAACGCAGCCGCCGCTTGCGACTATTGCTCGCGTACAACCTGGGACGCATCGTCAGCTACGCCGCGGCCGGCCTGCTGATCGGCCTGGCCGGCTGGGCCGTGGCGAACAGCCCGGCGGCGATGATCCTGCGCGTGCTGGCCGGTTTACTGATGATCGTCATGGGACTCTACCTGGCAGGCTGGTGGAGCGGCCTGACCCGTATCGAAAGCCTGGGCCGTGGTTTGTGGCGGCGTATCCAACCCATCGCCAACCGCCTGCTGCCGGTGTCGAGCCTGCCCCGGGCCCTGCTGCTCGGCGCGCTGTGGGGCTGGCTGCCCTGCGGATTGGTCTACAGCACCCTGCTGTGGTCCGCCAGCCAGGGTAACGCCCTGGACAGTGCACTGCTGATGCTCGCCTTCGGCCTGGGCACCTGGCCGGTCCTGCTCGCCACCGGCCTCGCGGCAGAGCGCGTCACGGCGCTGCTGCGCAAACGCAGCGTGCGCATGGCCGGCGGATTGCTGGTGATTGTCTTCGGCATCTGGACACTGCCGGGGCCGCATCAGCATTGGCTCATGGGGCATTGAACAAGCTCACAGACAATGAGGAATGCCCGGCAACCCTGTGGCGAGGGAGCTTGCTCCCGCTGGCCTGCGAAGCAGGCCCCAACGATCCCAGGCAGGGCTCATAAGTTGACATTGCGTCTGCTGCGCAGCCGAGCGGGAGCAAGCTCCCTCGCCACGGGTTTTGAGTTGCCTGGGCTGGCATGATCACTGACTACCCCATGCCCCGTTGACGCAAATCAACACGCCCCTTCCCTTCGCCTCATAGACTTCAAGCATGCCAGCCTAACCGGGGAACGCCCGCATGCTCGACGCCATTCGTTGGGACTCAGACCTGATCCGCCGCTACGACCTGGCGGGACCGCGCTATACCTCGTACCCGACCGCGGCCCAGTTCGCCGGCCAGGTGGGCACGTTCGACCTGCTCCATGCCCTGCGCGACAGCCGCAAGGCCCGCAGGCCTTTGTCGCTTTATGTGCACGTGCCGTTCTGCGCGAACATTTGCTACTACTGCGCCTGCAACAAGGTCATCACCAAGGACCGCGGCCGCGCCCATGCCTACCTGCAACGCCTGGAGCAGGAAATCCAGCTGATCGGCTGCCACCTGGACCCGGCCCAGCGCGTGGAACAGTTGCACCTGGGCGGTGGCACGCCAACCTTCCTCAGTCACGACGAGCTGCGCCAGTTGATGGCCAGGCTGCGCGAGAGTTTCAACCTGATGGACGATGACTGCGGTGACTACGGCATCGAGATCGATCCGCGGGAGGCGGATTGGTCGACCATGGGTCTGCTGCGGGAATTGGGTTTCAACCGGGTCAGCATCGGCCTGCAGGACCTTGACCCTACCGTGCAGCGTGCCGTCAACCGCCTGCAAAGCCTGGACGAAACCCTTGCGGTGATCGAAGCCGCCCGGACCCTGCAGTTTCGCTCGATCAACATCGACCTGATCTATGGCTTGCCCAAGCAGACCCCGGAAAACTTCGCCCGCACCGTCGAGGAAGTGATCAGCCTGCAACCGGACCGTCTCTCGGTGTTCAACTACGCCCACCTGCCGGAGCGCTTCATGCCGCAGCGGCGCATCAACAGCCAGGACCTGCCGAATCCTGTGCAGAAACTGGCCATGTTACAAGGCACTATTGAACAGCTGACCGCCGCCGGTTATCGCTACATCGGCATGGACCACTTCGCCCTGCCCGATGACGAACTGGCGATCGCCCAGGAGGAAGCGACCTTGCAGCGCAACTTCCAGGGCTACACCACCCACGGCCATTGCGACCTGATCGGCCTCGGGGTCTCGGCCATCAGCCAGATCGGCGACTTGTACTGCCAGAACAGCAGTGACCTGAACCAATACCAGAACGCCCTCGCCGACGGGCAATTGGCAACCAGCCGGGGCATTGTGTGCAATGCCGACGACAGGCTGCGACGCGCGGTGATCCAACAACTGATCTGCCATTTCAGCCTGGCATTCGCCGAGATCGAGCACACCTTCAATATCGATTTCCGTGGGTATTTCGGCTCTATATGGCCGCAACTACAGGCGATGGACGACGACGGGCTGGTTGAACTGACGGCTACGCACATCAAGGTACTCCCTGCCGGACGTCTGTTGGTGCGTTCGGTTTGCATGGTATTCGACGCGTATCTGCAGCAGCAGAATCGGCAGCGTTTCTCCCGCGTCATCTGAGCGCGACAATTTGACGGCAATACCACACTGGCCGGTGTTTGCGTGCTGAGTTACCCTTACGGCTTATGTGTGTTTTCCCACAAGGATTTAAGAAATGTCCGAGCCAGTCAAATCGCGCGCTCATAACCAGGCCCATTGCAAGGACTGCAGCCTGGCCCCTCTGTGCCTGCCACTTTCGTTGAATCTGGAGGACATGGACGCGCTGGACGACATCGTCAAACGAGGCCGCCCGTTGAAAAAAGGCGAGTTCCTGTTCCGCCAGGGCGATGCCTTCGATTCGGTCTACGCCGTGCGCTCGGGCGCCTTGAAGACCTTCAACCTGAGCGACGGTGGCGAAGAGCAACTCACCGGTTTCCACTTGCCCAGCGAGCTGGTCGGCCTGTCGGGCATGGACACCGAGACCCATCCGGTCTCGGCCCAGGCGCTTGAAACGACCTCGGTGTGCGAAATTCCGTTTGATCACCTGGACGAACTGGCCTTGCAACTGCCGCAACTGCGTCGTCAACTGATGCGCGTGATGAGCCGGGAGATCCGCGACGACCAACAGATGATGCTGCTGCTCTCGAAGAAAACCGCCGACGAGCGCATCGCGACCTTCCTGGTCAACCTCTCGGCGCGTTTCCGCGCCCGTGGCTTTTCGGCCAATCAGTTTCGCCTGAGCATGTCGCGCAACGAGATCGGCAACTACCTGGGCCTGGCGGTGGAAACCGTGTCCCGGGTGTTTACCCGTTTCCAACAGAGCAAACTGATCGCCGCCGAGGGCAAGGAAATCCATATCCTTGACCCCATCCAGCTCTGCGCCCTGGCCGGCGGCTCGGTCGAAGGCTGATGCGCCTGCGCGGCTGAGGCTTTTGCCGCCGCCGCGCTATACTGCCGCGTTTGCAGCCAGCCAGGACACCTCGACGATGGTCTTCGACTCCTTCGACATCAAATCCCTGATCCGCCCGGTAATCGACTTCCCCAAGCCAGGCGTGATCTTTCGCGACATCACCCCACTGTTCCAGTCCCCTACCGCGCTGCGGCTGGTCATGGACAGCTTCGCCCATCGCTACGTCGAGGCCAGCTTCACGCACATCGGGGCGATGGACGCGCGCGGCTTCCTGATCGGCTCGATCCTGGCCTATCAGTTGAACAAACCGCTGGTGCTGTTCCGCAAGCAAGGTAAATTGCCGGCCGACGTGTTGGCCGAGGGTTACCAGACCGAGTACGGCGAGGCTTTCCTGGAGGTCCACGCCGATAGCCTGTGCGAGGGCGATTCGGTGGTGATGTTCGATGACCTGATCGCCACCGGCGGCACGCTGATCGCCGCCGCCAACCTGATCCGCCGCATGGGCGCCAAGGTCCATGAAGCCGCCGCGATCATCGACTTGCCGGAATTGCTCGGTTCCCGGCGGCTGGAGGACATGGGAATACCGACGTTCTGCCTGACCCGGTTTTCGCTTAGCGAAAAATAATCCCCGCCAACAAAACATCTATCCCTTGTGGGAGCGAGCCTGCTCGCGAAGGCGCTGTGTCAGTACATGATTTTTTGACTGATCCACCGCTTTCGCGAGCAGGCTCGCTCCCACAGTCTACAGGGAGGACTTTTGTAGGGTGGTTACAGAGCGATCGGCTTGCGCCCGGCAAACGAATGCGCCAGCGTCCCGCCATCCACCAGCTCCAGCTCGCCACCCAATGGGACGCCATGGGCGATGCGGGAGGCAACCAGGCCCTTGTTGCCCAGCAACTGAGCGATGTAATGGGCGGTAGCTTCGCCTTCCACCGTCGGGTTCGTCGCGAGGATGACTTCGGTGAACGTGCCCGCCTCTTCGATGCGCGCCATCAGTTGTGGGATGCCGATGGCCTCCGGTCCCAGGCCGTCAAGCGGCGACAAGTGACCCTTGAGTACAAAGTAGCGGCCACGGAAACCGGTCTGCTCCACCGCGTAGACATCCATCGGCCCCTCCACCACGCAGAGCAGGCTGTCGTCCCGGCGCGGGTCGGCACACTGCGGGCAGAGGTCGTCTTCGGTGAGGGTGCGGCATAAGCGGCAATGCCCTACCCCTTCCATGGCCTGGCTCAAGGCCTGGGCCAGGCGCGACCCGCCGCTGCGATCACGCTCAAGCAATTGCAACGCCATGCGCTGGGCGGTTTTCTGACCCACACCCGGCAAGGTTCGCAGGGCATCGATCAGTTGGCGGATCAAAGGGCTGAAGCTCATGGAGGAAACGTCCGACATAACAACGAGACGCGGTTTATACCCGCGCCTCCGTTTAGCGTCAAATACTCAATCCTTCGACACGCGTATCACCAATTTGCCGAAGTTGCGCCCTTCCAGCAGCCCGATGAAAGCCTGAGGCGCGTTCTCCAGGCCATCCACCACATCTTCGCGGAACTTGACCTTGCCATCGCGCACCCACGGCGCCATCGCGCTGATAAACTCCGGCTGGCGGTCGCCGTAGTCGTCGAACACGATGAAGCCCTGGATCCGCACGCGTTTGGTCAGCAACGTGCGTTGCAGTTGCGGCAAGCGATCCGGACCGCTTGGCGGCTGATGATCGTTGTAGGCCGCGATCAAGCCGCAAAGAGGGATGCGTGCCTTGGCATTGAGCAGCGGCACCACCGCGTCGAAGACCTTGCCACCGACGTTTTCGTAATAGATGTCGATGCCCTGGTCGCAGGCCCGGGCCAGTTCGTCGGCGAAATTCGCACCCTTGTGATCGATGCAGGCGTCAAATCCCAACTCGTCGACCACGTATTTGCATTTTTCACTGCCACCGGCCACGCCCACCACTCGCAGCCCCTTGATCTTCGCCACCTGGCCGACCACCGAGCCCACGGCGCCCGATGCCGCCGCGACCACCAGGGTCTCGCCTGCCTTGGGTTGGCCGATGTCCATCAGTCCCATGTAGGCGGTCATGCCCGGCATGCCCAGTACTCCGAGCGCCATCGAGGGGCTGGGGAGTCCGGACGGGATAGGGATAACGTTGCGGCCATCGCTGATGCAGTGGCTCTGCCAGCCCGTAGCGCCGACCACTAGATCACCTTCCTGGAATTTCGGGTGCATCGATCGCTCCACACGACTGACGGCGCCACCGGTCATCACTTCGTCGATTTGCACCGGCGCGGCGTAGGAAGGCGCGTCACTCATACGGCCACGCATGTAGGGATCGAGCGAAAGGTACAGCGTCTTTAGCAGGATCTGCCCGTCTGCCAGGTCCGGCAGCGTCACGTCTTCAAGACGAAAGTTTTCCGGGGTTGGCGCACCTTGGGGGCGCGAGGCCAGGACGATGCGCTGGTTGGAAATCAGTGACATGGAGGCGGTCTCCTTGTTCGGTGAGTGGACACGTATAGGGAGCAGACCATTGCCGAGGGGGCGGCGTTCGATGTTTGTTCAGTTGGTCCGCAGTGTGGCCTTCGCGAGCAGGCTCGCTCCCACATTTTGATCGCAACCACCTATCCATGTGGGAGCGAGCCTGCTCGCGAAGGCGGCCTGGTATTCACTCAAAGCACCCGGCCCATAAACAAAAAAAATGCCAGGCGCGATGCCTGGCATTGTATGTAGCCCATCCCGAGCGGGATGGCGAATCAGAACGGCAGCTTCATGCCCGGCGGCAGTTGCATGCCGGCGGTCATGCCGGACATCTTGTCCTGGCTGTTGGCTTCGATCTTGCGCACCGCGTCATTGACGGCGGCGGCAAACAGGGCCTCGAGCATTTCCTTGTCGTCTTCGCTCAAGCCCTCGACCACGCTCGGGTCGATGCTGACGCGCTTGATGTCGTGGCGACCGGTCATGACCACGGTCACCATGTCGCCGCCGGACTTGCCGGTGACTTCGGCGTTGGCCAGCTCTTCCTGCATCTTGGCCATTTTTTCCTGCATCTGCTGCGCCTGCTTCATCAGGCCGGCCATGCCACCTTTCATCATGGGAATCACCTCGAAAGTACGTGGATAAACACAGCGCCCGGCGTTCAGGCCGGCGCTTTCAATTATGAGCCCTGGGTAACCGGGGCCTCGACAGGTTCGATAGTATCGTGACGGACCACGGCGCCGAACTGTTGCATCATCTGCTGGATGAACGGATCGTTGTGGATCGACTCCTCGGCTTCGCGCTGGCGGTCGGCACGCCGGCGGGATGCGGCCTGGGCCGGGGTTTCCTGCTCGGGCTTGATCAGCTCGATGGTCAACGTCAGGGTGCGCTGGTGATATTGGTTCAGTGCATCGTTCAGGCGACGTTGCTGGGTCGCGTTGAACAGCGCGCTGTGGGCCGGATCCAGGTGCAGCAGCCAATGGTCACCGTCCACCGAAATCAAGGTGCAGTTGGCGGCGATGCTGCCGGTCATGCCACTGATCTGCAGCTTCGGGAACAACTCCAGCCATTGCAGCGCCAGCCCGGTGGCCGGCATTGCCGCCGGTTCCGGTTCGGGCTCCGGCGCGGGCTCGGCGGCGTGCTCGCTGGCCAGGTCGTCCAGGTAGCTGTAGGCCGAGTCCATGTCCGGCTCGATGTAGTCCTCATCCAACGGTGGCTCATCGTCCAGGTCGATGCCCGGCGTGGCGACAGTAACGTCAGCCACCGTCGGCTCAGGCATCGGCGCGGCCACCCACTCGGGTGCATCGGGCACCACGCTGTCAGGCGTGGGCATAGGCATCGGCGGCAGCTCAGGCTGCTCGGCGACGGTTTCCAGCACCGGTTCCACGGCAGGTTGCTGGACGATTTCTGGCTCGACCGGGTCATTCCAGGGCAGGTCGACAATGGCTTCGGCGACCGGCTCGGATGGCGCCTCGACAGCCGGCTCAGGCTGCGACTCGACGACAGGCTCGGGTGTAGCGACGACAGCTGTCGGCTCGGCCACGGCCGCCACCGCTGCCGGGGCAGAAGCCGCTGCCGACGCAACAACGGGCGTGGCAGCCACTGGCTTGGCGGAATCAGCTGTGGCCTGGCTGATTCCCACTGGCTTTAGCGCTTGTCTCGGCGCGTCCGGCGTATCGGCCGGCCGGAACGCGAGCATGCGCAGCAGGACCATTTCGAAGCCGCCACGCGGATCCGGGGCCAAAGGCAGGTCGCGTCGACCGATCAGGCCCATCTGGTAATAGAACTGCACGTCTTCGGCCGGCAGCGCCTGGGCCAATGCCAGTACGCGATCGCGGTCCCCGTGACCGTTATCGACACCCTCGGGCAAGGCCTGGGCGATGGCGACACGGTGCAGTACGTTGAGAATTTCCGAAAGCACGCCATTCCAGTCCGGCCCCTGCTCGGCCAGGTGACGCACCGCTTCAAGCAGCGCCTTTGCGTCACCTTCTATCAGCGCGTGCAAGACGTCGTAGACCTGGCCGTGATCGAGGGTACCGAGCATGGCGCGCACATCGGCAGCCATGACCTTGCCCTCACCAAAGGCGATCGCCTGGTCGGTCAGGCTCATGGCGTCGCGCATCGAACCATCGGCAGCGCGGCCCAGCAGCCAGAGCGCGTCGTCCTCGAAGGGTACGTTCTCGGCGCCCAGGACGTGCGTCAGGTGCTCGACCACCCGTTCCGGCGTCATGTTCTTCAGAGAAAACTGCAGGCAGCGCGACAGAATCGTTGCTGGAAGTTTCTGCGGGTCGGTGGTGGCCAGGATGAACTTGACGTAGGGCGGCGGCTCTTCGAGGGTCTTGAGCAGCGCATTGAAGGAATGGCTGGAAAGCATGTGCACTTCGTCGATCAGGTAGACCTTGAAGCGCCCACGGCTCGGGGCGTATTGCACGTTGTCGAGGAGCTCGCGGGTGTCTTCGACCTTGGTGCGGCTGGCGGCGTCGATCTCGATCAGGTCGACGAAACGACCTTCGTCGATTTCCCGGCAGACCGAACATTCGCCGCAGGGCGTCGAGGTGATACCGGTTTCACAGTTCAGGCACTTGGCAATGATCCGCGCAATGGTCGTCTTGCCCACGCCACGGGTGCCGGTAAACAGGTAGGCATGGTGCAGCCGCTGGCTGTCCAAGGCGTTGATCAGAGCCTTGAGCACATGGGTCTGGCCGACCATTTCGCGGAACGAGCGCGGACGCCATTTACGTGCAAGAACCTGATAACTCATCGAAAACCGTCGCAACGAAGGAACATAAGCGGCTAATGCTAGCGGAGCAGGGCCGAAATTGCATCCGGTGTGCTCGTCTAATCTGACTAAGCTTGAGTTGGGGCTCGGTTGTCGACGCGGTTTTGCACAGTCAGGAGAGTTTATGCGCTCAGCCATGGGGGCTTTGCTGTTGCTGGGTACAGGATGTTTCGCCGCCGAAGTGCCCTTGCGCTTCGCCATTACCGATGGCTGGGCCATGCCCATGGTACAGATCGAACGGGGCCGTCCGACCCAGGGCATTCTTCCGGACGTCATGACCAGCCTGGCAACTCAGGTCGGCATACCGGCACAGTTTCATGTCCTTGCCCGCGCGCGATTGGACAGCGCCATGGAACACGGCGAAATAGACATGCGATGTTACGTCTCGCCCGACTGGGTGAAGGATAAAGGGGGCGATTACCTTTGGAGCGTCCCGCTGTTCTTTCAGCGCGATGTGCTCGTTGGCTCGGCCAGCGCCCCCGCCCGAGTGACCCCCGCAACACTCGCCCAGCAGTCCATCGGCACAGTGCTCAGCTATCGCTACCCGACGCTGCAACCCTTGTTCGACAGCGGCCATCTGCGTCGTGACGACGCGCGCAGCCAGGAGCAAGTGCTGGCGAAACTGCTGGCCGGCCGCTACCGCTATGCGGTCAGCAATCAATGGGCACTGGACTGGTTCAATCAACGGCATGGCGCCGACCGGCAACTGCATGAGGTTGCCATCCTCCAGGAACAGCAACTGAGCTGTTATGTGCGCAATGACCCGGACATCCCGGCGCAACGCATTCTGCGCACCTTGCTGAAGATGAAGATGTCCGGGGAAATCGACGCGATCATCCAGCTTTATACCGGCCGCAACGAAGGGTCGCAGGCCGCCTCCCCTTGACTGCCCGGGTGGGCCTGCCACTGTGGTGGCGAGATGAAGTCCCTTACCCAGCCCGGTATCTCGTCGGCCGGCATGGGCCGGGCGATGAAGTAACCTTGGGCCACTTCGCAGCCCAGGCGTAGCAACAATTGCCCATGTTCGAGACTGTCCAGGCCTTCCGCGACCACTTGCCGGCCGAACGCCCGGGCCAGGCCGATCACTGCCTCGGTCAATGCCAGGTCGTCCCGGTCGTCGAGGATGTCGCGCACGAACGTCTTGTCGATCTTGATGGTTTGCGTGCGCAAGTGCTTGAGGTCATTGAGCGAGCAATAACCCGTACCGAAACCGCCCAGTGAAAACCCTACGCCCAAGGCTTGGCACGCTTGGAGGCAGGCACTGACATGGGCCAGATTTTCCACGGCTACCGACTCGACGATCTGCAGATCGAGCATCCGCGGCGGCACCGTCGGATGCTGTTCCAGCATGCGTTGCAGCCGCTCGACGAAGTCCGCCCGCTGGAAATGCCGCGCCGAAATATTGATGCTCACCGGCCAGCCCTGCCCCGCCTGCTGCCATTGCTGAAGCAGCGTCAGGACCTGGCCCATGACCCATTCGCCGATCTCGACAATCAGGTCGGTCTCTTCTACCAGTGGCAGGAATTCGCGCGGCGGCACCAGGCCTCGTTGCGGATGCTTCCAGCGCAACAAGGCTTCGAGACCGACTACCGCGCCGTTGCGCATATTGACCTTGGGCTGGAAATGCAGCCGCAACTCATCGCCGGCGAGTGCCTGCCGCACCCGATCGACAATCTGGTAAGTGGCCCGCACTTCCTTGTCCCGGGATACGTCAAACAGATGGAAACGATTGCGGCCGCTCTGCTTGGCGACATACATCGCTTGATCGGCGTGGCGCAGCAACGTATCGGCGTCTTCGTTATCCCATGGCGACAACGTGACACCAATGCTGGCGAAGACGTTGATACTCTTGCCGTCGATCGCATAGGGCATGGAAACCGCAATCAGTACCCGGTTCAATGCGGCATGCAGCTCGTCCATTCCAAGCACATGACGCAGCACCAGTACGAACTCGTCGCCAGCCAGTCGCGCCACCACATCCTCGCCGCGCACAATGCTGCGCAGCCGCCGGGCCACTTCCACCAGCAATCGGTCACCGCTGGCATGGCCATAACCGTCGTTGACGGCCTTGAAGCCATCCAGATCGAGCATGCACACCGCCAGGGGCAGACTTTCCCCCCGCGAAAAGTCCAGGGCCTGGTCCAGCAGCTCGGACAGGTAGGTGCGATTGGGCAACCCGGTCAGCACGTCGTGCCCGACACGCCATTGCAACGAGTGCAACAACCGGCGCTTTTCGCTGACATCGAAGCGAATCGCCAGGTAGCGCTCGATGTGCCCGCTCGTTTCGTCGGCTACCGGTACCAGGGTGGTATCAACCCAATGCAGCGTGCCGTCCTTGGCCCGATTGCAGATTTCACCTTTCCAGACATTACCCAGGGCGATGGTGCGCCACATCGCAGTGAAAAAATCGCTGGGGTGCTGCCCCGAGTTGAGCAACCGGTGGTTGGATCCCAGCAGCTCATCGCGCCGGTAGCCAAACAGGGCGCAGAATTGATCGTTGACGTAGGTGATGCGCCCGCTCAAATCGGTTTCGGAAAAGATCGCGGCGGCGTCAACAGCCCTGCGGTACTTCTTATCCATCGAAGCAGTCATCCATGAGTCAGGCTCGTTTGTCGCGCGCGGTTGCACCGCCCCCCGGACGGGCGAAAATCAACTAGGCTCAAATACCTTGAGAAAGCTGGAGCACGGACGCTGGCGGTGCGACCTGCATGCTCCAGGCCCCGCCTTGTGTCGCTGCAAAGAAGCGCGAGCCCCGGTCTTTTCGCACACCCGGCTTCTGAAGCAGGTCACCAAATCCCCATGCCAAAGGCTGATTCTACGAAACGCATCACATTTTGCAAAGCAAGGTGATGGAACGCGCGGTTGCCTAATGCGAAAATCTATCGTTAAGTTCTTGATTCTGAATGGGAATTAAGCGATGCAAATTTCAAGTCTGGGCTCGGCCATCAGACGCTACCGCAAAGTAGCGGGGCTCACTCAGGCTGAACTTGGCGAAAAGACCGGTTTTGACCCCAAAACCATCAGCCGCTTCGAGACCGGCACCTACACGCCCAGCGTCGAAGCCTTGTTCCTGCTGGCCAACGCGCTGGACGTACAGCCCAAGGCTTTTTTTGCCGACATGGGCGAGGAAGATGAACAGCGGGCATACCTGTTCAATGTCATTCACAAAGCCACTTCGAAGGATCTCGGGAAGCTGATTGCCGCGGTTGAGCAGGCGCTGGGCAAGTCTTGAGGTGGATATGAAAAAGGAGCCCAACCTGTCGTTTTTCGACGGATTGGCTCCTTTTTTCATTCGATCGTCGAGCAGACCAAAGCGTGGGACAGCCGACCGCGACGATCTATATGGATCAACAGAAAAGGCTAGGTAGTATTCGGCAAACCTTGCGAACGAAGGCCTGAGGCGTTATGGAGGCAACCCCACCAGCCACACCCCGGCACACAATGTTCCCGCTGTGGCTGCTTCCTTCCGGATCTGACCAGGTTCACGGGTAATCGTTGCGGGGGGACCGATGGGGTCACCATAACGACGCCCGCCTGACGGCGAGCCGCGCCATTGTACCTATCTGACAAGAAGTTACAACCGTTCGTGCGGGATTAAAAACTGATTAAGCTCAAGCACTTGCTTCGGCTGATCTGCACACATCAACCCGGATGCAGGCGGGCCGGACGCTTTCGCGAGCAGGCTCGCTCCCACAGAACAGATAAGGTATCCAAGGTGGGAGCGAGCCTGCTCGCGAAGGCGTCGGTACATTCGAGATAGGGGCAGCCTCCTTCCACAGACTACAACAGCACCTCATCCGCCCGGCCACCCTCCTCCTGGATCACCAGATGGATGAAATGCAGCTTGGTGATCACCGCCGCCGGCACGACGAACGGGTAGAAATCCGGCTGGCCCATGCTGCGCGAGAGTTCGTTGAGCATGCCGGCCAGTTCGATCCAGGCGTTGACGAATGACAGGAACGCCGCGCCGCCGGTGTGCTCGGGGTCGAACAGGGTTTCGGGGGGAAATGGCTGGTAGTCGAAATCCATTTCCCGCGCGCTCATGCCAAAGCCCAGCGCCGTATCCACCGCGTCCATCATGTGCAGGTAATGAGCCCAGGTTTCGGCCCAGTCCTCCCACGGATGCATGGTGGCGTAGGCGCTGACGTAACGGGACTGCCAATCCACCGGCGCGCCTTGCTGGTAGTGCCGCTCCAGGGCTTCGGAATAACTGGCGCGCTCGTCGCCGAACAGCTCGCGGAAAGGTTCCAGCCAATGGCTGTCGGCAATAAGGCGATCCCAGTAGTAATGACCCACCTCATGGCGAAAGTGCCCGAGCAAGGTGCGATATGGCTCGCGCATCTGCTGACGCACGTGTTCGCGGTGAGCATCGTCGGCCTCTTTGATATCGAGGGTGATGAGCCCACTGGCGTGCCCGGTCATAGGCGGCTTGCCGTCGAGGTCGACGCCGATGAAATCGAAGGCCAGGCCAATATTCTCGTCGACGGTCTTCGGAAGGACCGGCAAACCGAGGGTGATCAGTTGCGCTACCAGTCGACGCTTGGCGGTTTCGACCTTGCGCCAGCGCTCGGGATTTTCCGGGACCGACAGGTCGGGAATCGTGCGGTTCAGGCTGCAAGCGATGCACAGCGTGTCTTGCGCGTTGGCAGGCAGCAGCCAGTTACACGACGCCGGGGTATCGAGATTGGCGCAGCGACGAAACAGTCCCGCCTGCGGATCGACATCCAGGGTCCAGGTATCCGGTTGCGTGCCGGGTTGCAGGGACGACAGGCGGCTCTGCTCCGGCTGATAGCCCAGCGCCGCCAGGCAGGCCAGGCATTGGCTGTTGCGAAAGAATAATGACTGGCCGCAGCGACACGGCCAGATCTTGCTGTTGCGTGATCGGTCGCCCAGGAACGGCGCAGCGATGCGTGAGCTCAGTTGTTCGAAGAAGCGGTACATGGCGATCTCTCCCTGGAGCCTGCAAGACTAGATCACCCTGCGTGCATGATCGTTCCCACGTTCTGGCCATGGACCACAACCCGTGGCGAGGGAGCTTGCTCCCGCTCGGCGGCGCAGCCGTCGTAAACCGGCTGATGCGCTCCACCTGGAGGGTGCGTCGTTCCGGTTGGGGCGGCTGCGCCACCCAGCGGGAGCAAGCTCCCTCGCCACAAGAGCGGGCTGCCCACTCACACTGTGATGCCATGCCCCTTCAAGAAAGCGACGAAGGCTTGTTCGTCGAGAACCTTGAGCCCCAGCTCATTGGCCTTGGCCAACTTCGAACCGGCGCCCGGCCCGGCCACCACGCAATGGGTCTTTGCCGACACGGAACCGGCCACCTTGGCGCCGAGGCTTTCCAGCTTGTCCTTGGCGACGTCGCGACTCATCAATTCCAGCGAGCCGGTCAGCACCCAGGTATGCCCCGCTTCAGGCAAACCCTCGACGACTTTTTTCTCGCTCTGCCAGTGCATGCCGAAATCCCGCAGTTGCTGCTCTGCGGCCACGGCCAGCTCGCGGTTGGCGGCGTTGGCGAAGTACTCCCGCACGGCGTTGGCCTGCTTTTCCGGCAATGCCTGGCGCATGTCCAGCCAGTCGGCATTCATGACCGCTTCGAGGGAGCCGAATTTGTCCGCCAGTTTTTGCGCCCCGCCCGGTCCGACCGAAGGGATGTGCAGCTTGTCGAGGAAGCCGCCCAGGGTGGTGCTGGCGGAAAACTCGGCGCCGAGTTCGCCCTGGTCCTGAATCTCCAGGCCATGGCGCAACAGGTCCTTGATCACCTGGCGATTGTGCGGATCCTCAAAAAAGCTGTGGATCTCATGAGCGACTTCCAAGCCGACATCCGGCAAGTACGTCAGCACTTGGGGCAAGGCCGCCTGCACGCGCTCCAGCGAACCGAGGGAGCGGGCCAGGACCTTGGCGGTTTCCTCGCCCACGTCTGGAATGCCGAGGGCATAGATGAAGCGCGCCAGGCTCGGCTTCTTGCTGTCGACGATAGCCGCCAGCAGGTTCCTGCTCGACAACTCGGCGAAACCTTCCAGATCGACCACTTGCTCGAACGTCAGCGCGTAGAGATCGGCTGGCGAGCCCACCAGACCTTCATCCACCAACTGCTCGACGCTTTTTTCACCCAGGCCTTCGATGTCCATCGCCCGGCGCGAGACAAAGTGGATGATCGCCTGCTTGAGTTGCGCGCCGCAGGCCAGCCGACCGACGCAGCGGTACACCGCGCCTTCGCTGACGGTTTCGCGGCCCTTGCTGCGTTTGATCAGTTGCGTGCGCTCGACATGGGAACCGCAGACCGGACACTGTTCAGGCACCTGCACCGCCCGGGCGTTGTCCGGACGACGCTCGGTGACGACCTGCACCACCTGCGGAATGACGTCGCCGGCGCGGCGAATGATCACCGTATCGCCGATCATCAAGCCCAGCCGCGCCACTTCGTCCATGTTGTGCAGCGTGGCGTTGGCCACGGTCACGCCAGCCACCTTGACCGGCTTGAGCCGCGCCACGGGGGTGACGGCGCCGGTGCGGCCGACCTGGAACTCCACGTCCAGCAACTCGGTGAGTTCTTCGCTGGCGGGGAATTTATGCGCGATGGCCCAGCGCGGCTCCCGTGCCCGGAAACCCAGCTCGCGCTGCGAAGCGATGCTGTTGACCTTGAACACCACGCCGTCGATTTCGTAGGGCAGCGAATTGCGCCGCTCACCGATGTCGCGATAGTAGTCCAGGCATTCGTCGATGCCGTGGGCCAGCTTCAGCTCGCGGCTGACGGGCATGCCCCAGGCCTTGAGCTGCTTGAGGTTGCCGATGTGGGTATCGGCGATGTCCGAGGTCACCTGGCCGATACCATAGCAGCAGAACTCCAGGGGACGGTTGGCGGTGATCCTCGAATCCAGCTGGCGCAAGCTGCCCGCCGCGGCGTTGCGCGGGTTGGCGAAAGTCTTGCCGCCCGCCTCCAGTTGCGTAGCGTTGAGCCGCTCGAAACCGGCCTTGGACATGTACACCTCGCCACGCACCTCCAATACCGGTGGCCAGCCGCTGCCCTGCAGCTTGAGAGGAATATTGCGCACGGTGCGCACGTTGACACTGATGTCCTCGCCCGTGGTTCCGTCACCGCGCGTCGCGCCGCGCACCAGCATGCCGTCCTGATACAGCAGGCTGACGGCCAGACCATCGAGTTTCGGTTCGCAGCTGTACTCCACCGCCGCGCCAGCGCCGAGCAAATCGCCCGTGGGCAAGTCCAGACCTTCCGTCACCCGGCGGTCGAACTCACGCATGGTGTTTTCATCGAAGGCATTGCCCAGGCTGAGCATCGGGATTTCATGACGCACCTGGCTGAACGCCGACAGCGCCACGCTGCCGACCCGCTGGGTCGGGGAGTCGCTGGTCACCAGCTCCGGATGCTGCTCTTCCAGGGCCTTGAGTTCGTGGAACAGGCGATCGTACTCGGCGTCCGGGATGGTGGGTTCGTCAAGGACGTGGTAGCGATAGTTATGCTGGTCCAGCTCGGAGCGCAGCTCCAGGATGCGGGTTTCGACGGCGTTCATGGTGTTCTCTCATAAAGCAAAAGAGCAGCCTGGGCTGCTCATTTTTCAAGACTTTCTGGGAGGGCTTCGCCCTCCAGCGGGAGCAAGCTCCCTCGCCACAGCAAGCTCCCTCGCCACAAAAAGCCCTAGCCATAAAGACTCTGGCGACTTCAGCGTTTCTGGGTCAATGCCCGGCGCTCGAACTCGACGATGCGCTGGCGGTAATGCTCGATGGTCTGGGCGGTCAGTACGCTGCGCTGGTCATCCTTCAATTCACCGTTGAGTTCCTGGGCCAGCTTGCGAGCCGCGGCCACCATCACATCAAAAGCCTGTTTTGGATGGCGCGGGCCTGGCAGCCCGAGGAAGAAGCTCACCGCCGGGGTACTGAAATGATCGATGTCGTCCAGATCGAACACGCCTGGCTTGACAGCGTTGGCCATGGAAAACAGCACCTCGCCATTGCCTGCCATGCTTTCGTGGCGATGGAAAATATCCATTTCGCCGAAACGCAGGCCACTTTCGAGGATGTTCTGCAGCAGCGCCGGGCCCTTGAAGCCGGCTGGATCGCGGCAGATCACACTGATCACCAGCACTTCTTCAGCCTGGGCCTGGTCCTTGTCACCGTTGGAACCGGAGGCCTTGCTCTCGTCCGGGAAATCACCGTCGCGGCTGCTGAAGCCTGGACCGCCATCAAGATCCAGGTTCAGGTTCAGGTCGCCCTGGGACGGCTCGCTGTTGCGCTTACCGCGCTTGGAGCCCGACTCACGTGGCTCGCGCGCCGGCGCGCTCATGGACGGCAGGTCGTGTTCGTCCAGCTGCGGCTCCTTGTGGGTATCCAGCACCCGGGGCGGGCCCAGCAGTTCGGCACTGTCATCTTCATCCGGCAGGTTCGACAGGCTGCGATCCAGGCGAAACTTGAGTTTCCCCTTGCCGCCGCGCATGCGACGCCAGCCGTCGAAAAGAATACCGGCAATGACAATGATGCCGATGACGATCAGCCACTCGCGCAGACCGATTTCCATGTAATCCCGTGCCTCTATAAAAATGCTGATAAATAAGGGGCTTAGCTATTTGCAAACCGCTTTAAAACGTGGCGCCAACTCTATGTTCTGAATGGCGTTTTGCCCACGCACACGAAAAATTGACATTAAACTAGCACGACCAAAGACAACTTTACACCGTCTGTCGCATTGGCTTATGCCCAATCTGTGAATTGAGTGACAAGCCAAAAGGGTAAAAAGGCCTACAACGCCCTACGCAAAGCGCCTACAGACATGCTTTACGCATCAACCATGGCCATGGCCTCTTCCACATCCACCGCCACCAGTCGCGAGCAACCCGGCTCATGCATGGTGACGCCCATCAACTGATCGGCCATTTCCATGGCGATTTTGTTATGGGTGATGTAGATGAACTGCACCGTTTCAGACATTTCCTTTACCAGACGTGCGTAACGGCCCACGTTGGCGTCGTCCAGTGGCGCATCGACTTCGTCGAGCATGCAGAACGGCGCCGGATTCAACTTGAAAATGGCAAAAACCAGGGCCAATGCGGTCAGGGCCTTTTCGCCGCCGGAAAGTAAATGAATGGTGCTGTTCTTCTTGCCGGGAGGACGCGCCATGATTGTCACCCCAGTATCGAGTAGATCTTCGCCCGTCAGTTCCAAATAGGCACTGCCGCCGCCGAAAACTTTCGGGAAAAGTGCCTGCAAACCGCCGTTGATCTGATCAAAGGTATCCTTGAAGCGATTGCGGGTTTCCTTGTCGATCTTGCGAATGACGTTTTCCAAGGTCTCCAGCGCCTCCACCAGGTCATCGTTCTGGGCGTCGAGGTAGCGCTTGCGCTCGGACTGCTGCTGATACTCGTCGATGGCGGCCAGGTTGATCGCGCCCAAGCGCTGGATGCGCGCGGCAATGCGTTCGAGTTCTTCCTCGGCCTCTTTCTCGTTGGCACCTGCCACGAGGGTGGCGAGCACTCCGTTGAGGTCGTAGCCGTCCTCCAGCAACTGGTCCTGCAAGGCTTTGCGGCGGACCGTCAGGGCCTGCCATTCCATGCGCTGCTGCTCCATCTGGCCGCGAATCAGCTGGGATTGCTGCTCGGCCTGGCTGCGGCGCTTCTCCGCGTCGCGCAGTTCGCGGTCGGCGTCCTCCAGCGCGATCTGCGCGGTCTTGAGTTCTTCGTCGACGCTCATGCGTTTGTCGAGCAATTCCTCGAGTTTCAGCCGCAGCTCCTCCAGCGGCGCCTCGCCCTCCTCCAGGTTGAGGCTCAGCTGTTCGCGCTTTTCGGTGAGGCGTTCGGATTGCATTTCCAAACGTTCCAACGCCTGGCGCGTGGAATCGTACTGGGCCTGGAGCGAGCCCAGGCGCACTGCCAACTGATGGGCATGATCCTTGTGTTGGCGCGCTTCCTGGCGCACCCGATCGAGGCGTTCGCGCAGGCTGTCGCGCTGGGCCAGGAGCAATTCGCGTTGTTCGGTGTCCAGCGCCATGGCGTCGAGGGCTTCCTGCAGTTGCAGGCGCGCCTCGCCGATCTGTTCGTACTCCAGCGCTCGCTGCTCGCCCAACTCGGCGATTTCTTCATCGAGACGGGTGCGCCGCAGGGCCAGTTGTTCAACCTTGGCCTTGCCGGCGGACAGCTGCGCCTTGAGTTCGCCCTGCTGGCGCGCCTCGTCCTGCAACAACCGGCGCAGGTGTTCGCGACCGTTTTCCTGCTGGCGCTGTTGCGCCCGCAGGTTCTGCAATTCGGTTTCCAGGGCTTCGACGCTGGCCTCGCGCTCTTCGCGCTCGGCGACCAGACGCTGGATTTCCTGGCCACGGGCGAGCATGCCGCTTTCGGCCTCGCCGGCCCGGCGCACCCGCAGGAAATGCCGGCCGAGCCAATACCCGTCACGACTGATCAGGCTCTCGCCGGCGGCCAACTGACCACGCAAGGCCAGGGCCTGCTCCAGGCTATCCACGGGTTTGACCTGACCCAACCAGGGCGACAAGTCAACCTTGGCCTCGACTTTGTCCAGCAGGCTTCCAGGGATCCGCACGCCATCGCCAGCCGGACTGAGCAGGCGCAAATCGCCTTGGGCAAACCCCGAGAGATCGAAGCCGGCGAAATCGTCCACCAGCACCGCTTGCAGGTCGGCGCCCAGCACGGTTTCCACCGCCAGCTCCCAGCCCGCGTCGACTTTCAACCCCTCGGCCAGACGCGGGCGTTCGGCCAGATGCTGGTCGCGCAACCACTCGGCCGTGCCGGTGCCGGGGTCCAGCGCGGCCTGTTGCAAGGCTTCCAGCGAGGCCAGGCGACCGTTGAGGCGCTGCAGTTCGCCCTGGGCCTGCTGCTGGTTCTGCAAGGCCAGTTGCAAGGCTTGGCGCAGTTGTTCCAGCCGCTCGACCTGGGCGTCTTCGCTGGCCTGCAAATCTTCCAGGGTCGCTTCGCTGGTGGCGAGCTGCTCGCTCAGGTCGAGGATCGCAGCATCTTCGGGATCCGCAGCGAGCAACGCCCGCTCTTCGGCCAGGCGCCGTTGCCGTTCAGCCAAACGCTCCATGCTGGTTTCGAGCTGCTGGATGCGCGACTGCTGCACCTCGGCCTGGCGCCGCGGTTCGGCGGAAGTCAGGTTGAAACTGTCCCACTGCTCCTGCCAGCCGTGCATGGTCAGCTCGGCTTCTTCCAGGGCTGCCGCGGCCTCTTCGGCGGCGGCGCTGGTGATTTCCTGTTCCGGCACAAGACGGTCAAGCTCTTCACCAAGGGTCAGCAACAAGGTGCGGTCGTGGCCCAGGTGGGATTCGGTTTCCAGGCGCGCGCGCTCGGCTTCCTTCAAATCGTCCTGCAACTGGCGCAAACGCTGCTGGCCGTGCTGGATACTCTGTTCGACCCGGGCAATGTCGCCACCCACCGAATAGAAGCGTCCCTGCACCAGATTGAAGCGCTCGGACAGTTCGTGGTGCCCGTCGCGCAGGCGCTCGATGGCGGCATCGGCATTGCGCTGCTCGGCCACCAGTGCTTCGAAACTGACTTCCTGGTTGCCGATGATCGCCTCTCGCTGGCCGACCTGTTCGTTCAACGCCTGCCAGCGCAACGCTGAAAGCTGGGCCTTGAGCTGGCGCTCCTCGCCCTTGTATTCCTGATACTTCTTGGCGGCCTCGGCCTGGCGATGCAGTCGTTCGAGCTGACGTTCGAGCTCCTCGCGCAGGTCGGTCAGGCGCGCAAGGTTCTCGTGGGTACGGCGGATGCGGTTTTCGGTTTCGCGGCGCCGCTCCTTGTACTTGGAGATGCCGGCGGCTTCCTCGATGAAATTACGCAGGTCTTCCGGCTTGGCCTCGATCAGCTTGGAGATCATGCCCTGCTCGATGATCGAGTAGCTGCGCGGGCCCAGGCCGGTGCCGAGGAAGATGTCAGTGATGTCGCGGCGACGGCATTTGGTGCCGTTGAGGAAATAGCTGTTCTGGCTGTCGCGGGTCACTTTGCGACGAATGGAGATTTCCGCGTAGGCCGCGTATTCACCGATCAACGTGCCGTCGGAGTTATCGAACACCAGTTCGATACTGGCCTGGCTCACCGGCTTGCGACTGGTGGAGCCGTTGAAGATGACGTCGGTCATCGATTCGCCGCGCAGATTCTTGGCCGAGCTTTCGCCCATCACCCAGCGCACGGCGTCGATGATGTTCGACTTGCCGCAGCCATTGGGCCCGACCACCGCCGCCATGTTACTGGGGAAGTTCACCGTGGTCGGGTCGACGAAGGATTTGAACCCCGCCAGCTTGATGCACTTGAGCCGCACGTCAGGCCGCCGTCAGGGCCGAAACCACCAGATCGCAACTGCGCTGGGCATAGGCCGTCAGCACGATGCGGATCTGCGGCAGATCGCGGGCCAGCACCGCAACAAGCAGGCGCTGGAACAGGTCGAGGAATTCGCTCATTTCAGCCTTGCGCTGTTCAAGTGCCAGGAAGTAGGCGCGACTCATCGCCGGTTGCAGGTTCTCGACGGTCTCTTGCAGATACGGATTGTCGGCAAACGGATAGGCCGCGCGCATCACGCTGAAGCTTTCATCGACGAAAGTGCGGATGTCCTGGCGCTCGTAAGCTTGCTGGAGGCGTTGCTGGATCGCCACGAACGGGGCCATGTCGGCCTGTTCCTTCCAGCCATGAGCCACCGCGTTGCCCAGCAGGATGTAGAGCTCGCTCATCAAGGCGCACAGGCTGCGCACCTTGTGCTCGGTAAGCTCGGTGACGTGGGCGCCACGGCGCGGCAGGATAGCGATCAGATGACGCCGCTCGAGGATCAGCAAAGCCTCGCGGACCGAGCCGCGACTGACATTGAGCGCCAGCGTGACCTTTTGCTCCTGGATGCGCTCTCCCGGTTTCATTTCGCCGCGAATGATGCGTTCGGCGAGGTAATGGGCGATTTGCTCGGCGAGGCTGTCCGGGGCCTTGAACGTCATGGTTGTCCTTCAAACTCTTCGATCTGCACAAGCGGCGCAGTGTAGCGCACTCGATACGTCATGGCGCAGGGCCTGCACCGGGTTTTTGGCACGATATAAGCAAAAAAAACCTGTAGGAGCGAGCCTGCTCGCGAAAGCGCCGTAGCAGCCGGCGAATGCTTCAACTGAACCGGCGCCTTCGCGAGCAGGCTCGCTCCCACAGAGGGACCATACTGAATACGTTGAGTATCGACAAAACAGCTTTTCTTGACCTTTAAGTCAGAAAATCGTTGACCGAAAAGTCAGAACTGCTAAATTCAGCCCACGTCGATACAACAATAATGAATCTGCGAGGCCTTCCGTGATCCAGTTTTTACTCAACCAGGAACTCCGTAGCGAGCACGCCCTGGACCCGAACCTGACCGTGCTCAACTATCTGCGCGAGCATGTTGGCAAACCCGGCACCAAGGAAGGCTGCGCCAGCGGCGACTGTGGCGCATGCACCGTGGTGGTGGGCGAACTGGAAACGGACGCGAACGGTAGCGAGCGCATCCGCTACCGCAGCCTCAATTCGTGCCTGACCTTCGTCTCGTCGCTGCACGGCAAGCAACTGATCAGCGTCGAAGACCTCAAGCACAATGGCCAGTTGCACAGCGTCCAGCAGGCGATGGTCGACTGCCACGGCTCGCAATGCGGTTTCTGCACCCCGGGCTTCGTCATGTCACTGTTCGCCCTGCAAAAGAACAGCGAACAACCCGACGCCCACAAGGCCCACGAAGCCTTGGCCGGCAACCTGTGCCGCTGCACCGGCTACCGGCCGATCCTGGCGGCGGCCGACCAGGCATGCTGCGGCAAACAACCGGACCAGTTCGACGCCCGCGAAGCCCAGACCATCGCCCGCCTGAAAGCCATCGCCCCGACCGAAACCGGCGAGCTCAACAGCGGTGACAAGCGTTGCCTGGTGCCGCTGACCGTGGCCGATCTGGCCGACCTCTACGACGCCTATCCGCAGGCGCGGCTACTGGCTGGCGGCACCGATTTGGCGCTGGAGGTCACGCAGTTTCACCGCACCCTGCCAGTGATGATCTACGTCGGTAACGTCGCCGAACTCAAGCGCATCGAGCGTTTTGAGGACCGTTTGGAGATCGGCGCCGCCACCGCGCTTTCCGATTGCTACGAGGCACTGAAAACCGAATACCCGGACTTCGGCGAATTGCTGCAGCGTTTCGCCTCGCTACAAATCCGCAACCAGGGCACATTGGGCGGCAACATCGGCAACGCCTCGCCCATCGGCGACTCCCCGCCCCTGCTGATCGCCCTCGGCGCGCAGATCGTGCTGTGCAAGGGCCAGACCCGCCGCACCCTGGCCCTGGAAGACTATTTCATCGACTACCGGGTAACTGCCCGCCAGGAAAGCGAATTCATCGAAAAGATCATCGTGCCCCGAGCCAGCGCCGAAAAGACGTTCCGCGCCTACAAGGTTTCCAAGCGCCTGGACGATGACATTTCCGCAGTGTGCGCGGCGTTCAACCTGCGTCTTGAAAACGGTCTGGTGGAGGACGCGCGTGTCGCCTTCGGCGGCATGGCCGCAACACCCAAGCGTGCCAGGCACTGTGAAGCCGCACTGATCGGCGCGCCGTGGAACGACAGTACCGTCGAACGCGCCTGCGCGGCCCTGGCCGAGGATTTCACGCCGCTGTCGGACTTCCGTGCCAGCAAGGAATACCGTCTGCTCAGCGCCCGCAACCTGCTGCGCAAATACTTCATCGAGCTGCAAACGCCGCACATCGAGACTCGGGTGACCGCTTATGTCTAACCATCACGCCGTAGAGAAGACCCAGGCCGAACTGGCCGAGCTGTTCGCTCGTGACCTGACCACGGGCGTGGGCCGCAGCGTCAAGCACGACAGCGCCGCAAAACACGTGTCCGGCGAAGCCCAGTACATCGATGACCGGCTGGAATTTCCCAACCAGTTGCACGTCTATGCCCGGCTGTCGGATCGCGCCCATGCGCGAATCCTGCGTATCGACACCACGCCCTGCTACGCCTTCGAAGGGGTGCGCATCGCCATTACCCATCAGGACATACCCGGCCTGAAGGACATTGGGCCGTTGTTGCCCGGCGACCCGCTGCTGGCGATCGATGACGTACAGTTCGTCGGCCAACCGGTACTCGCCGTGGCGGCCAGGGATCTGGAGACCGCACGCCAGGCAGCCATGGCCGCGATCATTGAATATGAAGACCTCGAACCGGTGCTGGATGTGGTCGAGGCGCTGCGCAAGCGGCACTTCGTGCTCGACAGTCACACCCACCAGCGCGGCGATTCGGCCACGGCGCTGGCCACCGCCGAACATCGCATCCAAGGCTCGCTGCACATCGGCGGCCAGGAACACTTTTACCTGGAGACCCAGATTTCCTCGGTGATGCCCACCGAAGACGGCGGCATGATCGTCTACTGCTCGACCCAGAACCCCACCGAAGTGCAGAAGTTGGTGGCCGAAGTGTTGGGCGTGTCGATGAACAAGGTCGTGGTGGACATGCGCCGCATGGGCGGCGGCTTTGGCGGCAAGGAAACCCAGGCCGCCAGCCCGGCCTGCCTGTGCGCCGTCATCGCGCACCTCACCGGCCAGCCGACCAAGATGCGCCTGCCCCGGGTGGAGGACATGCTGATGACCGGCAAGCGCCATCCTTTCTATATCGAATACGACGTTGGCTTCGACGACACCGGGCGCCTGCATGGCATCGCCTTGGAACTGGCCGGCAACTGCGGTTGCTCGCCGGACCTGTCGGCCTCGATTGTCGACCGGGCGATGTTCCACGCCGACAATGCCTACTACCTGGGCGATGCGACCATCAACGGCCATCGCTGCAAGACCAACACCGCGTCGAACACCGCTTACCGTGGTTTCGGCGGGCCCCAAGGCATGGTCGCCATCGAAGAAGTGATGGATGCCATCGCCCGGCACCTGGGGCTCGACCCGCTGGCGGTGCGCAAGGCCAACTACTACGGCAAGACCGAGCGCAACGTCACGCACTACTACCAGACCGTCGAGCACAACATGCTCGAGGAAATGACCGCTGAACTGGAAGAAAGCAGCCAGTACGCCGAGCGCCGCGAAGCGATCCGCCGCTACAACGCAGGCAGCCCGATCCTCAAGAAGGGCCTGGCGCTGACGCCGGTGAAGTTCGGCATTTCCTTCACCGCCAGTTTCCTCAACCAGGCCGGGGCTCTGATCCACGTCTACACCGACGGCAGCATCCACCTGAACCACGGCGGCACGGAAATGGGCCAGGGGCTCAATACCAAAGTCGCCCAAGTGGTGGCCGAGGTGTTCCAGGTGGAAATGGACCGCGTGCAGATCACCGCGACCAATACCGACAAGGTCCCGAACACCTCGCCCACCGCCGCGTCCAGCGGCGCCGACCTGAACGGCAAGGCCGCGCAGAATGCCGCCGAAATCATCAAGCAACGCCTGGTGGAATTCGCCGCGCGGCAATACAAGGTCAGCGAAGAAGACGTGGAATTCCATAACGGTCACGTGCGGGTGCGCGATCACATCCTGACCTTCGAGGCGCTGGTACAACAGGCCTACTTCGCCCAGGTCTCGCTGTCGAGCACCGGGTTCTACAAGACCCCGAAAATCTACTACGACCGCAGCCAGGCCCGTGGCCGGCCGTTCTATTACTACGCCTTCGGCGCCGCGTGTGCCGAGGTGATCGTCGACACCCTCACCGGCGAATACAAGATGCTGCGCACCGACATCCTCCACGACGTTGGCGCCTCGCTGAACCCGGCCATCGACATCGGCCAGGTCGAGGGCGGTTTCATCCAGGGCATGGGCTGGCTGACCATGGAAGAACTGGTGTGGAACGACAAGGGCAAGCTGATGACCAATGGCCCGGCCAGCTACAAGATCCCGGCCGTGGCCGACATGCCGTTGGACCTGCGGGTGCGACTGGTGGAAAACCGCAAGAACCCCGAAGACACGGTCTTCCATTCCAAGGCCGTGGGCGAGCCGCCGTTCATGCTCGGCATCGCCGCGTGGTGCGCCATCAAGGACGCCGTGGCAAGCCTGGGGGATTATCGGCAGCAACCGAAAATCGACGCGCCGGCGACGCCGGAGCGGGTGTTGTGGGGATGTGAGCAGATGCGCCAGTCAAAGGCTGTGAAGCCCGCGGCAGCCGAGGCTGAGCTGGCTCCGCTTTAGACCGCGGCGCGGCCTTCGCGAGCAGGCTCGCTCCCACATTGGGTCGATGTTCACAAATCCCCTGTGGGAGCGAGCCTGCTCGCGAAAGCGGCCTGACAGACAACACAGATGTCGAGGTGAATATGTACAACTGGATCAGCGCCCTCGCCGACCTGCAAACCCGCGGCGAACCCTGCGTGCTGGTGACGATCATCGAGGAGCTCGGCTCCACCCCACGCAATGCCGGCTCGAAGATGGTCATCAGCGCCCGCCAGACATTCGACACCATTGGCGGCGGTCATCTGGAATACAAGGCGATGGAGATTGCCCGGCAGATGCTTGCCAGCGGCCAGCAGGACACCCATCTAGAGCGCTTCAGTCTCGGTGCCAGCCTGGGCCAGTGCTGCGGTGGCGTTACCGTGTTGCTGTTCGAACCCATGGGCCAGGTCCAGGCGCAGATTGCCGTGTTCGGTGCCGGTCATGTCGGCCGCGCCCTGGTGCCGCTGCTGGCGAGCCTGCCTTGCCGGGTGCGCTGGATCGACTCGCGGGAAGCGGAATTTCCTGAGCAGTTGCCCCACGGCGTACAGAAAATCGTGACTGAAGACCCGCTGGACGAAGTCGATGAGCTGCCCGCCGGCAGCTACTGCATCGTCATGACTCACAATCACCAGCTCGATCTGGAACTGAGCGCCGCGATCCTCAAGCGCAACGACTTTGCCTACTTCGGCCTGATCGGCTCGAAGACCAAACGCGTCAAGTTCGAACATCGCCTGCGTGATCGCGGCTTCGACAGTGGCGCCCTGCAGCGTATGCGCTGCCCGATGGGCATCGGCGAAGTCAAAGGCAAGCTGCCCGTTGAAATCGCCATCTCCATCGCCGGCGAAATCATCGCCACCTATAACGCGGATTTCGGCCAGCACACCTCCCGCGCCGAACCCATCGCCAGGTTGCTGCCGGTTTCGCGCCGCAACCAGCGTTAACCCTGTTATCGAGAATTCCCATGCCCCTGACACGCAAAGCCTACCGCGCCGCCCTGCTCCACAGCCTCGCCGATCCGGCCGAAGTCGGTATCGAGGCGTCCTATGAGTATTTCGAGGATGGCCTGCTGGTAGTGGAAAATGGCCTGATCAGCGCTATCGGCCACGCCAGCGATTTGTTGCCGACCCTTCCGGCGGATATCGAGATCACGCACTACCAGGACGCCTTGATCACTCCCGGCTTCATCGACACCCATATTCACCTGCCGCAGACCGGCATGGTGGGCGCCTATGGCGAGCAGTTGCTGGATTGGCTCAATACCTACACGTTCCCCTGCGAAAGCCAGTTCGCCGACCCGGCCCACGCCGAGGCGGTGGCGGACATTTTCGTCAAGGAACTGCTGCGCAACGGCACCACCACAGCCCTGGTATTCGGCAGTGTGCACCCGCAATCGGTGAATGCATTTTTTGAGGTAGCCGAGAAACTCGACCTGCGGATGATCGCCGGCAAGGTCATGATGGACCGCAACGCGCCGGACTACCTGGTCGACACAGCCGAATCCAGCTACACCGAGAGCAAGGCGCTGATCGAACGCTGGCATGGCAAGGGTCGCTTGCATTACGCCGTGACCCCGCGCTTCGCGCCGACCAGCACGCCGGAGCAACTGACCCTGGCTGGCCAGTTACTCGGCGAATACCCGGACCTGTACATGCAGACGCACATCAGCGAGAACCTGCAGGAAGTGCAATGGGTCAAGGAGCTGTTCCCCGAGCGCAAAGGCTACCTGGACGTCTACGACCACTACCAATTGCTCGGCGAGCGCTCGGTGTTCGCCCATGGCGTGCATCTGTGCGACGAAGAATGCGCACGCCTGGCACAAACCGGTTCGGCCATCGCGTTCTGCCCGACCTCGAACCTGTTCCTGGGCAGCGGCCTGTTCAACCTGCCGATGGCCGAGAAGCACAAAGTCAATGTGGGCCTTGGCACCGACGTGGGCGGTGGAACCAGTTTTTCGCTGCTGCAAACCCTGAACGAAGCCTACAAGGTCATGCAGTTGCAAGGTGCGCGACTGAGCCCGTTCAAATCGCTGTACCTGGCCACCCTTGGCGGCGCCCGCGCCTTGCGCCTGGAAGACCGGATCGGCACGTTGCAGCCGGGCACGGACGCGGACTTCCTGGTGCTGGACTACAACGCCACGCCGCTGTTGAGCTATCGCCTGAAGCAGGCCAAGGACATGGCCGAGCGGTTGTTCGTACTGATGACCCTGGGGGATGACCGGACGGTGGCGCAGACTTATGCGGCAGGCCGGCTGGTGCACCAGCGCTAACTTTCAGCGCCTGCCAGACCGCTTTCGCGAGCAGGCTCGCTCCCACAGGGTTGCCTGACCCCAGAAGCCAGATTGGTGTCCAACTTTCTGGAGACAGTCCAGGATCAGTGTGACCAACACAAATCCACTGTGGGAGCGAGCCTGCTCGCGAAGGGCGCGCCTCGGCATCGCTGACTCAACTCAATCAGAGCTTGGCTGTCGACCGCCCCGGCTTCTTGCTCTGCAACAAATGCGAAAACACCGCATGCAAGTCATCCGAAGCACTTTCTTCGTCGAGGTTGAGCTTGCTGTCGATGTGATCCATGTGATGCATCATCAGGTTCACCGCCAGGGCTGCGTCACGGGCCTCGATGGCGTCGATCAGCTGGGTGTGTTCGTCATAGGAACAGTGGGAACGGTTACCGCTTTCGTACTGGGCGATGATCAACGAAGTCTGTGATACCAGGCTGCGCTGGAAGCTGATCAGCGGCGCGTTTTTTGCCGCCTCGGCCAGCTTGAGGTGGAACTCGCCCGACAACCGGATACCGGCGCCACGGTCCCCCCGGGAAAAACTGTCGCGCTCGTCGCTGACCATTTGCCGCAGCTCGGCAAGCTGTTCGGCGCTGGCGTGCTGTACCGCCAGCTCAGTGATTGCCTTCTCCACCATGCGCCGGGCAAAGAATACCTGGCGTGCCTCTTCGACACTCGGGCTGGCGACCACCGCACCGCGATTCGGGCGCAGCAGCACCACGCCTTCATGAGCCAGGCGCGACAGCGCGCGACGAATGATGGTGCGACTCACCCCGAAAATCTCCCCAAGCGCCTCTTCGCTCAACTTCGTGCCAGGCGCCAGACGCTGTTCGAGGATGGCCTCGAAAATGTGCGCGTAGACAATATCGTCCTGGGTTCCGCTGCGGCCGGCTTTGCCTGCTCGCGGTTGTTTCTTGAGGGGTTGCAACTGTTCGTTCATGGGCACTCGAGTCGGGAGAACTGCGGCGATTTAACCGTGACTGTAATACGGCACAGCGGGTCGCTGGCAAGTATCGCGTAATAAACACGGCGATTGTACACAACCTCTGATGGCAACACGACTGTACGGCTCTTTGCGGGCATGGCTGTATTGCAATCGACAACTGCGTTGAGTTTAGGCTTGATCCGGCAATCCGTGGCTCCGCCAGTCCAGCCAATCTACAACAAGGACAACCGCTCACCATGACCGAAATCAGCACCGCGCCACTTCGCCCCCTGGCCGATACCTCGCCCTCGGCCATCGTCGCCGGTTTCATCGCCATGATGACCGGCTACACCAGCTCACTGGTACTGATGTTCCAGGCCGGGCAGGCGGCGGGGCTGACCAGCGGGCAGATTTCATCATGGATCTGGGCCATCTCCATCGGCATGGCGGTGTGCTCCATCGGCTTGTCGCTGCGCTACCGCACGCCAATCACCATCGCCTGGTCAACACCCGGCGCAGCCTTGCTGATCACCAGCCTGGGCGGCGTGAGTTATGGCGAAGCCATCGGCGCGTACATCACCTGTGCGGTGCTGGTGACGATCTGTGGCCTGACCGGCAGCTTCGAGCGCCTGGTCAAACGCATTCCGGCTTCGCTGGCGGCCGCGCTGCTGGCGGGGATTCTGTTCAAGATCGGCAGCGAAATATTTGTCGCCGCGCAACATCGCACCGGCCTGGTGCTGGGGATGTTCTTCACCTACCTGATCGTCAAGCGTCTGTCCCCGCGTTATGCGGTATTGGCCGCGCTGCTGGTCGGCACTGCCTTGTCGGGCTTGCTCGGGCTTCTGGATTTCACCAGTTTCGCCCTGGAAGTGGCGACACCGGTCTGGACCACGCCAGAATTTTCCCTGGGGGCCACCATCAGCATCGGTATCCCGCTGTTCGTGGTGGCGATGACCTCGCAGAACATGCCTGGCATCGCCGTGCTGCGCGCCGACGGCTACAACGTACCGGCCTCGCCATTGATCACCAGCACCGGCGTTGCGTCGCTGTTGCTGGCCCCATTCGGTTCCCATGGTATCAACCTCGCCGCCATCAGCGCGGCGATCTGCACCGGGCCACATGCCCATGAAGATCGCGACAAGCGCTACACGGCGGCCGTCTGGTGCGGGATTTTCTACGGCTTTGCCGGGGTTTTCGGCGCAACGCTGGCGGCGCTGTTCGCTGCGCTGCCCAAGGAGTTGGTGCTGTCCATTGCGGCATTGGCGCTGTTCGGCTCGATCATCAACGGCCTGAGCATCGCCATGAGCGAAGCGAAGGAACGGGAAGCGGCGTTGATTACCTTCATGGTCACGGCGTCGGGGTTGACGCTGTTTTCCATCGGCTCGGCGTTCTGGGGGATTGTCGCGGGGGTGGTGACTTTGCTCATCCTGAACTGGCGGAGTGCCTGAATCTTGAAAGCTTCGCGAGCAGGCTCGCTCCCACATTGGGTCGGTGTTCACACATCCCCGGTGGGAGCGAGCCTGCTCGCGAAAGCGGCCTGAAGGACAATAATTACCCAACCGACAGGCACAAAAAAACCGGCACCCAAACGGGTTGCCGGTTTTTTCAGACCATCAAGCCTTGTTGATAGGCTTTTCCGGATACCAGACATCCATCAGCGGGCTGACTTCAACACTGGTCAGCTCAGGACGGGCCTTGAGCCAGGCTTCAACGGCAGCGCGCTGCTCTTCGGTCACCGAGCCACGCTTCTGCAGGCAGACCAGACCATAGTCGTCACCGCCGACATAGCCCAGGCCATTGGCTTCCATGGCTTCTTTCAGGAAAGCGTCGAGGAAAGCGTCAATAGCCTCATCGGCCAGATCTTCTTTGAAATCCAGGTTCAGTTCGAAACCCAGCTCTTGAAATTCATCCACGCACAGCTTTTTGCGCAGACGCTGGGAACGGTTAGTCGCCATTGGAACAATCCTCATAAGTAATAACGGCCGGCACTTTACCAGTTTGGTGCGTCGATTGCCCGACTGATCGGGCAAGTCCGCCTACCGCCGGTAAAAAAATACCGCTTCGCTGGGCTTGGGCACGGCACAAGCCGTTGCGCCTTGGGGCATAATGCCGACACTTTCATGACCGTTGAGGGCGTTCATTTTCATGTCCTCGTTCTTTTCCCCCTCGCCTGTAGGGTTTTATTTCACATGATCAAATCTTTGCGCCCATTGCTTCTGGCCAGCCTTCTTCTTCCTTTGGCCCTGCCTGTCACCACCCAAGCCGCCACCATCAACACCGCCCTGTCGCCGAATGTGCAAAAGGCCCTGAAAAACAGCAAACTGCAAGACAACGCCCTGTCCCTGGTGATGGTACCGCTCAACGGCCCCGGCACCCCGACGCTGTATAACGCCGATGTCTCGGTGAACCCGGCGTCCACCATGAAGCTGGTAACGACCTACGCAGCCCTGGAAATGCTCGGGCCGAACCATCAGTGGAAAACCGAGTTCTACACCGACGGCACCCTCAGCGGGGGCATTCTCAACGGCAACCTGTACCTCAAGGGCGGCGGCGATCCCAAGCTGAACATGGAAAAGCTCTGGCTGCTGATGCGTGACCTGCGGGCCAACGGCGTGCAGCAGATTACCGGCGACCTGGTGCTGGACCGCAGCTTCTTCATCCAGCCGCAATTGCCCGAGTTCAACGACGACGGCAATGACGAAAACAAACCCTTCCTGGTCAAGCCCGATTCGCTGCTGGTCAACCTCAAGGCGCTGCGCTTCGTGGCCCGCAATGACGCTGGCCGGGTGCTGATATCGGTCGAACCGCCCATCGCCAGCATCCGCATCGAGAACGTGGTCAAGGCCGCCAACTCCAAGCAATGCACCGGTGGCGTGCGCTACAACCCGGTGGCCCAGGCGGACGGCAGCATGACCGTGACCGTCAGCGGCCAACTCGGCGAGGGTTGCAGCTCCCAGACCTACCTGTCGCTGCTCGACCATGCCACCTACACCGCTGGCGCCGTGCGAGCGATCTGGAAGGAGCTGGGCGGCAGCATCCAGGGCAACGACCGCCTGGCCGCGACGCCGAAGAACGCCAAACTGCTGGCCCGGGCGTTCTCGCCGGACCTGGCGGAGATTATCCGCGACATCAACAAATACAGTAACAACACCATGGCCCAGCAGCTGTTCCTGAGCCTGGGCGCGGAGTTTCGCAACGAGGCCGACGGCGACGATGCCAAGGCTGCGCAGCGGGTGGTGCGCCAGTGGCTGGCCAAGAAAGGCATCACCGCGCCGCACCTGGTGATGGAAAACGGCTCCGGCCTGTCCCGCGCCGAACGGGTCAGCGCCCGGGAAATGGCGGCGATGCTGCAGGCGGCATGGCGCAGCCCGTATGCGGCGGAGTTCATCAGCTCGATGCCCATCGCCGGCACGGACGGCACCATGCGCAAACGCCTCAAGACCACCGCCATGGCCGGCGAAGCGCACGTCAAGACTGGTACGTTGAACACAGTCCGCGCCATTGCCGGCTACAGCCGGGACATCAATGGCAATACCTGGGCGGTCGTGGCGATCCTCAACGATCCGAAGCCATGGGGCGCCTCCTCCGTGCTGGACCAGGTGCTGCTGGACTTGTATCGCCAGCCGAAACTGCCGCAGACGGCGTCGGTGCTCTGAGCCAGCCCCAACACAAGGCCGGATGGGTCTTGGGGTGAAGTTGGCTATCCCAACTGCACCTCGACCCGATCCCGCCCGGCCTGCTTCGCCGCGTACACACCTGAGTCGGCGCGCAACAGTAGCGCGTCGGCACCTTCGCCGACGCGCCAGCTGGCGATGCCAAAACTGGCGGTGATGGTGCCGATGTCGTCGATCGGCGAACCCCGCAGGCCGTCCCATAACCCCAACGCCAGGGTGTAGGCACTTTCATTGTCCGTATCCGGGCAGAGCACCACGAACTCTTCGCCGCCCAACCGGCAGAATACGTCGGTGCGGCGCAACCGTTGGGTGATGCGCTGGCAGACCGCCTGCAACACCCGATCACCCACCGCATGGCCATGCTGGTCGTTGATGCGCTTGAAGTGATCGATGTCGAGCATGATGACCGCCAGCTCGCCAGAGCCCCGTTCAACCCGGGCCATCTCCGAAGTCAGGCGCTCCTGGAAATAGCGTCGGTTGCGAATGCCGGTCAAGGCGTCGGTGATCGACAGTGCCCGCAGTTCTTCTTCCACGCGCTTGAGGTCGGAGATGTCCGAGACATAGCCGTGCCACAACACACCGCCGCCAGGCAATTGCTCGGGCGTGGCCTCTCCGCGTACCCAGCGCAGACCGCGCTGCGGCAGTTGCACCCGGTACTCTTCGCGCCACGGGCTCAATGTATCCGCCGAGATGCGGATCGAAGCACGCACCCGCGCGCTGTCCAGCGGATGGATGCGCGAAAACACCGCTTCGGCGTGCCGTACCAGCACGTCAGGCTCCAGTTCGTAGATGTCGCGGATGCCGTCGCTGGCATAGATCACGCTGAACTCACCGGTAAAGTCCATCTTGAACTGGTAGATGCCACCGGGGACATGGGCGCTGAGTTTTTTCAACAGCAGGTCCCGTGCGGCCAAGGCTTCGTGGACGCGCTTGCGTTCGGTGACGTCGATGCAGATTGCCAGGTGCCCGACCCACAACCCTTGGTCGTCGAGCACGGGCGTGGCCAGCATGTTGACCGTCAGGTGGCTGCCGTCGCGGCGCACCAGGGTCCACTCCCGAGCCTGTTGGCCGCCCTGCTCGCCGCCTTCGAGCAGCATCGCATGGCACGTCGGGATTGGCTTGCCGAAACGCACGGCCAGCTGTGCGGCCCGATGCTGCAGCTCACGCGGAACGTGAAGACTTTCCAGGGTCATGCTCTGCAGGACATCGCAACTGCGGTAGCCGAGCATCTGCTCGGCGCCGGCATTGAAGGTGGTGATGACACCGCGCAGGTCGGTGGCGATGATCGCGACTTGCGTCGCGGCGTCGAGCACGCCCTTCAATTGGCCGTGGGTGCCGCGCAGTTCCGATTCCCGGGCGTGCAGTTCCAGGGTGCGCTGCTCCACCAGCGCCAAGGCCCGCTGTCGCTGGCTGACCAACGTATACAGCAAGACGCTGAGCATCAGGCTGAGCAGCCCGCCCAACACCGTGACACTCACGACGCTGGAATGATTGTTCGACAGGAACGCGAGACTGGGCCGCAACTCCACGCGGAAGTCATGATCGGCCAGGCGCAACATCCGGACCGCCGACAGCTCGCTTTTACCCGGTCGGTTGGATGTTTCGAACAGGACTTCCCAAGGGGTATCGTGGGCGGAATCAATCACACGCATCGTTAGACTGTCATCCTCCGCCTCCGGCAGCCCATCGGCGACCAACTGGCGCATGCTGATGGCCGCCACCACGTAGCCGAACGGCTCGCTGGCCAGAGGCTTGAGAACGGGCGCCGCCAGCATGACACCTCGGGCAAAGGCCGGATCGCTCCCGATCAGATCAATGGGCTCGGAAACTACCAGGGCGTTACGCTGGCGCGCCCGTTCCAGCGTGGCACGGCGCAGTGGATGCGAAAGCAGATCCAGGCCCAGCGGCGCGCCATAGGATGGCTGGCTCTGGATATACAGCAGCGGCGCGTATTCATTCCGCTCAGGGGCCTGGCGCAGGAGTCCGGCCTCGTCTCGTTCACGAACGGTAAAGGTAGTGGATACTTCGGCTCGTGCCTGTTGCTCGAATGCCTGGCGCTCACCCCGCAGCACCCGTGGCGCCCAGGCAAAGGCCCGGGTACGCCGCAGGAGGGCTTCGGTATAGCCATGGAATTCGGCGCCAGACACTCCCGCGGAGTTGGCAAAGAACCGCCTCAGACTGTCGAGACGTTGCTCCTGGTCCTGGAAACGCTCGTCGAGGCGGCTATAGCGTTCTTCGGCGAGCAATTCGAAGCGCTGGCGCAATTGCTGGTTGAACTGCTTCAACGTGCCCCAGGCCAACAAACCGGTCAGCAGCAGGCCTGCCATCAGGACGACGCAAGCCACTAGCCATGCTGAAACATCTTCGCTGATAAAGCCCAGGATCCTGGGACGCACCTGATGTAATGCCATAAACATGACTCAGAAAGGACCAGGCATTGGTCCAGCCCCGGTCACACACTAAGTTATAGCTATTTGCCATTACTTTTGCCAGTCCCAAAAACGCCTGCAAGCCTTGAATTTCAAGGCCTGCATGGATCCAATCGACCGCCGGTCAGCGCGCCATGATTTTCCAGGCGCGGTGAATCTTGCTGTTTCGGGCAAAATCCGGGTCGATGGTCCCGGCGGTGATTTCCTCCACGGCGTAACGCTCGCCCAAGTTGTCTTCGAGCTGGAACTTGCGGAAGTTGTTGGAAAAATACAGCACGCCACCCGGCGCCAGGCGCGCCATGGCCAGATCCAACAGCTGGACGTGGTCGCGCTGCACGTCGAACACGCCTTCCATGCGCTTGGAGTTGGAGAACGTCGGTGGATCGATGAAGATCAGGTCGTACTCGTCGCGACTGGCTTCAAGCCAGGCCATGACATCGCCCTGCTCCAAGCGGTTCTTGTCGGAAAAACCATTGAGCGACAGGTTGCGCCGCGCCCAGTCCAGATAGGTTTTCGACAAATCGACGCTGGTGGTGCTGCGCGCCCCGCCCTTGGCGGCATGGACGCTGGCGGTCGCGGTGTAGCAGAACAGGTTGAGGAAACGCTTGCCAGCGGCCTCTTTCTGGATCCGCAAGCGCATTGGCCGGTGATCGAGGAACAACCCGGTGTCGAGGTAGTCGGTGAGGTTGACCAGCAGCTTCACGCCGCCCTCGTTGACCTCGGTGAACTTGCCCTGGGCGCTCTGGCGCTCGTACTGCTTGGTGCCGCTCTGGCGCTCGCGGCGCTTGATGACGACGCGGCTCTTGTCGACATTCAAGGCTTGGGGAATGGCCGCCAGCGCATCGAACAACCGGGCCGAGGCCTTCTCCGGGTCGATGGACTTCGGCGCGACGTATTCCTGGACGTGCACCCAATCGTGGTACAGGTCGATGGCCATGGAATATTCCGGCATGTCGGCATCATAGACCCGGTAGCAGTCGACGCCTTCACGCTTGGCCCACTTGCTCAGCAGCTTGAGATTTTTCTGCAGGCGATTGGCGAACATCTGCCCGCCTTCGCTCAACCGCGCCTGCTCGACCACAGGGGCTGGCGCCGGGGCCGGTTTGATCGGGTTGCCGTTCTTGTTGTACTGGCGCTCTTGCGGTACTTCAGGGGTTTGATCGTAAACAGCCTGTTCACGCTCGGCCTGACGTTGTTCCGGGGTGCGACGCTCGCCAGTGACGAACTGATCCGGAAGCACCTTGATCAGTAGCAACTTGCACGGCAAGGCGCCGTTCCAGAACGAATACTGCTTGTGGCTGCGAATACCCATGCGCTTGCCCAGGTCCGGCGCGCCAGTGAACACCGCGGCCTCCCAGTTCAGGCAGGCCTGGCGCAGGCGTTCACCGAGATTCTGATACAGATAGAGCAGGCTGGCTTCGTCGCCCAAACGCTCGCCGTACGGCGGGTTGCAGATCACCAGGCCCTTCTGGTTCTGGTCCGGGCGCGGCTCGAAGGTGGCGACTTCGCCCTGATAGATCTTGATCCACTCGCTCAGGCCCGCACGTTCGACGTTGTTGCGGCCCGGCTGGATCAGCCGTGGGTCAGCTTCGTAGCCGCGAATCCACAACGGTGGCTTGGCCAGCCCGGCGGCGGCGCGCTCGCTGGCTTCTTCGTGGAGTTTTTTCCATAACGCCGGCACGTGGCCGAGCCAGGCGGTAAAGCCCCATTGCTGGCGACGCAGGTTCGGCGCCATGTCGGCCGCGATCATTCCGGCTTCCACCAGGAACGTGCCGACGCCGCACATCGGATCCGCCAGTGCCCCGCCTTCGGCGGCAATGCGTGGCCAACCGGCGCGAATCAGGATGGCGGCGGCGAGGTTTTCCTTCAGCGGGGCGGCGCCCTGCTGCAAGCGATAGCCACGTTGGTGCAGGCTATGGCCCGAAAGGTCGAGGGACAGGATCGCTTCGCCACGGTCCAGGCGCAGGTGGATGCGCAGGTCCGGGTTGAGCTTGTCGATGGATGGCCGCTCGCCCGACGGCGTGCGCAGCTTGTCGACAATGGCATCCTTGACCTTCAAGGCGCCGAAATGCGTGTTGTCGATGCCCGAGCCGTGACCGCTGAACTCGACCGCCAAGGTACCATCGGCGAGCATGTGGTCTTGCCAGTCGACGTCCAGCACGCCGTGGTACAGGTCTTCAGCGTCCTTCATCGCGAAGCGCTTGAGCACCAGCAATACGCGGTTCGCCAGGCGCGACCACAGGCACAGGCGATAAGCCGTTTCCATGTCGGCGATGCCGCGAACGGCCGAGGTGTGCTCGCGCGCCTCTTCAAGGCCAAGCCCGACGGCTTCCTCGAGAAGCAGGCCTTCGAGGCCCTTGGGGCAAGTGAGGAAGAGTTCGAAACGATCGGACATGGGATTCCAGAGCCTTTGGCTAAGTGGGCCGGGCAACGCATTGCCGGGCCGGGTTCAATCAGGTGCTTTTCTCAAGAGCACCCGCGTGGCACGAACGTGTGCCGTTCCGTACTCGCCGCTCAGGTTCAAAGAGCTTAGATGCGAGGACAGATAGAAAATTCTGTGCAACAAATTGTGAAAAGTTGTCCCTTTCGTCGAATAGTACCCGAGTGCAACGGGGGGACATTCTCATTCGACATCGGCGACCGCCCTTCGGCGCAGGGCTGATCATACAGGGGTCTGACGCAAAAGCGGGCGCCGAACATGCTGTTACTTATCGCACTAACATCTTTCTTGTTACGTGCTTATGACAAAACGATCATTCCATCCATGTGACGCTTTGGTTAGAACTCACCACAGGTTGACGTCGCAACGGCGTCAACACCCTTGGCTCGTCACGCCGGCAACGAGCCACCAACGGCAGAATGATTCTGCCCCGGCCTCGATAGAGGTCGACGCTAAGCAACAGTCAACAAGTGAGGGCAACACCCTATGAGAAGACTTAAGCGTGATCCGTTGGAAAGAGCATTTTTACGCGGTTACCAATATGGCGTTGGTGGTAAATCCCGTGAGCTTTGCCCCTTTACTCTACCGTCGGTACGTCAAGCCTGGATCAACGGCTGGCGAGAAGGACGCGGCGACAACTGGGACGGTATGACCGGCACTGCGGGTATCCACAGACTCAACGAACTTCACGCCGTCGGCTGACACAGGGCCCTGATAATCAAAAACCCGACAATCTGACATTCAAATCGTTTTAACCACGCACGTCCCATCCGGGCGGCGGGCTACGGCCCAGAGGGCTCCCTTGAGGAGCCCTTTTTAATGGGCTTCCCAAAACCCCGTGGCGAGGGAGCTTGCTCCCGCTGGGTTGCGCAGCAGCCCCATAAAAGCTGACGGGTATCAGCCTGGCACACCGCGGTGATGGGTTTGGGACTGCTGCGCAGTCCAGCGGGAGCAAGCTCCCTCGCCACAGGGGGTCTGCTTCGCCTTCAAGAAAGGGTTAATCAACCCAACGCCGCAATCGCATCCACCGACTCGCGAATCAACGTCGGGCCCTTGTAGATGAACCCGGAATAAACCTGCACCAGGCTCGCCCCTGCCGTGATTTTCTCGGCGGCATGCCGGCCTTCGGTAATACCGCCCGCCGCGATGATCGGCAAGCGTCCCGCCAATTCGCCGGCCAGCACTTTCACCGTGTGGGTGCTCTTGTCGCGCACCGGAGCGCCAGACAGGCCGCCCGCCTCGTCACCATGCTCCAGGCCTTCTACACCTTCGCGGCCCAGCGTGGTGTTGGTGGCGATCACCGCATCCATACCGGTCTCGATCAAGGCCTGGGCCACTTGGACGGTTTCTTCGTCGCTCATGTCCGGGGCAATCTTGATAGCCAGCGGCACATGCCTGCCGTGCGTCACCGCCAGTTCCGCGCGACGTCGCGCCAGGTCGGCCAGCAGTTGCTTGAGCGAATCGCCGAACTGCAGGCTGCGCAGCCCTGGTGTGTTCGGCGAACTGACGTTGACGGTCACATAACTGGCGTGAGCGTAGACCTTGTCCAGGCAGATCAGGTAATCGTCGACGGCGCGCTCCACCGGCGTATCGAAGTTCTTGCCGATGTTGATCCCCAGCACACCCTTGTACCTGGCAGCAGCCACACGGGCCAGCAGATGATCGACGCCCAGGTTGTTGAAGCCCATGCGGTTGATGATTGCCTCGGCCTGCGGCAAACGAAACAGCCGTGGCTTGGGATTGCCCGGCTGCGGACGCGGCGTCACGGTGCCGATTTCAACGAAGCCGAACCCCAGCTGGGCGAACCCGTCGATGGCCGCGCCATTCTTGTCCAGGCCAGCGGCAAGGCCGACCGGGTTGGGAAATTCCAGGCCCATGACTGTCACCGGCAATTTTGCCGGGGCCTTGCACAGCAACCCGTTGAGCCCCAAACGTCCACCCGCGCCGATCAGGTCCAGGGACAAATCATGGGAAGTTTCCGGGGAAAGTTTGAACAGCAGTTCACGGGCCAGGGTGTACATGGGCGGCTTTGACTCGGGCGACGAAATGAGGCGGCGATTATAGCCGGGCAACGGCAACGCAAGCGAGGCGCCCGCACAAAACAATAGCGCTGGCATATGCCTTGCACCCTTTTGGTCATCAGCGCCCATGCCAGTGACGGAATGAGCGCCACACTGATTTAAGGGACAACGGCGTCGTCGTCCGGCTTCCTCGGCCCGGAAGCGGCGCTTTTTTATGCGGAAGGTGATGCGCGATGAACGAAATTCCAGCCACCCCCCTGGCTTGGGTCAATGGCAGCGATGCCCCGGAAAAGAGCGCGGTCAACCTCGGCTTCATGGCCCTGAGCGACTGCGCCCCGGTGGTCGTGGCCGCCACCCAGGGCTTCGCCCAGCCCTACGGCTTGACGCTGAACCTCAAGCGCCAGGCCTCCTGGGCCAACCTGCGGGACAAACTGGTCAGCGGTGAAATCGACGCGGCCCACAGCCTGTACGGCCTGGTTTATGCCGTGCACCTGGGCATCGGCGGCGTCGCGCCGACCGACATGGCCGTGCTGATGGGGCTGAACCAGAACGGCCAGAGCATCAACCTGTCCCATGGTTTGCAGGCGCAAGGCGTGACCAGTCCTGAGGCACTGGAGCAGCATGTGCACCAAACTCGCCCGAAACTGACCTTCGCCCAGACCTTTCCCACCGGCACCCATGCCATGTGGCTCTATTACTGGCTCGCCGCCCAGGGCATCCATCCGTTGTCGGATGTCGACAGCGTAGTGGTGCCACCGCCGCAGATGATCGCGCACCTGCAAGCCGGGCGCATCGATGGTTTCTGCGTCGGCGAGCCCTGGTGCGCCAGCGCCGTGAAGCAGAACCTCGGCTTTACCCTGGCGACTACCCAGACCATCTGGCCCGACCACCCGGAGAAAGTCCTGGGTTGTACCCGCGCGTTTGTCGAGCAATACCCCAACACTGCCCGCGCGCTGGTGATGGCCATCCTCGAAGCCAGCCGCTTCATCGAACAAAGCACTGAAAACCGCCGCAGTACCGCGCAATTGTTGAGCGCCCCGGAATACCTCGACGCTCCGCTCGATTGCATCGAGCCGCGCCTGCTCGGGATTTATTCCGATGGCCTGGGCAACAGCTGGCAGGATCCCCACGCCATGCGCTTTCATGGGGACGGCGAGGTGAACCTGCCGTACCTGTCCGACGGGATGTGGTTCATGACCCAGTTCCGGCGCTGGGGTCTGCTGCGCGAAGACCCGGACTACCTGGCCGTGGCCTGCCAGGTCCAACAGCTCAAGCTGTATCGTGAAGCCTGCGCGGCGCTGGGCGTGACGTCGCCTCGCCAGGACATGCGCAGCAGTCAACTGATCGACGGCACGACCTGGGACGGCTCGGACCCGGTCGGGTATGCCCGCAGCTTCAAACTGCACGCCTTGAGCGATGCGGCTCCCCTTCTCGCCAGCCGCTGACAGGAGCCTCGATTATGCTGCGTATCCTGCTGATCAACGACACCGCGAAAAAAGTCGGGCGTCTCAAGGCGGCCCTGATTGAAGCCGGATTCGAAGTGATCGACGAATCCGGATTGACCATCGACCTGCCGGCGCGCGTCGAAACGGTGCGTCCGGACGTGATCCTGATCGATACCGAGTCACCCGGGCGCGACGTCATGGAGCAAGTGGTGCTGGTCAGTCGTGACCAGCCACGACCGATCGTCATGTTTACCGACGAGCACGACCCGGATGTGATGCGCCAGGCGATCAAGTCAGGCGTCAGCGCCTACATCGTCGAAGGCATCCATGCCGCACGCCTGCAACCGATCCTCGACGTGGCCATGGCCCGCTTCGAAAGCGACCAGGCCCTGCGTGCGCAACTCCTGGCCCGGGACCAGCAACTGGCCGAACGCAAGCGCATCGAACTGGCCAAGGGCATGCTGATGAAAATGAAGGACTGCAACGAGGAACAGGCCTACACCCTGATGCGCCGCCAGGCCATGAGCCGCCAGCAGAAGCTGATCCAGGTGGCGGAGCAGATCATTGCCATGAACGAGTTGCTCGGCTGAAAGCCTTGTAGCGCCTGGCCAGACGCCTTCGCGAGCAGGCTCGCTCCCACAGGTTCGGAGAACACTCTGATTCCATGTGGGTCTGGGTGAACACAGCATTTGTGCACCCCACCGATCGACTGTGGGAGCGAGCCTGCTCGCGAAGGCCTCCCCCGAACCTCGCAGGTTGGCACAGATCTCGCTTAAGCAACCCCACAGGTAACCAACGGCGGTTGCCCCACCTACGACAAAGACGTCGCACACCCTCCTCGCCTCTCTGGCGATCCGGGTTGCGGCGTTTTTTTGTTTTGGCCCCGCGGGGCCGGTGGTGCGACCACAGACGGCGCACTGCTCAAAGCACTGACTCATTTCTCGAGACTTTTACAGCTGAGGTGCGCGATGAATTCAAGCTTCTGGAAATCCGGCCACACCCCGACATTGTTCGCGGCCTTCCTCTATTTCGACCTGAGCTTCATGGTCTGGTACCTGCTCGGCCCATTGGCGGTACAGATCTCCGCCGACCTGCACCTGACCACCCAGCAACGCGGCCTGATGGTCGCGACGCCAATCCTCGCCGGCGCCGTGCTGCGCCTGTTCATGGGCCTGCTGGCCGACCGCATTTCACCGAAGACCGCCGGCATGGTCGGCCAGGTGATCGTGATCGGCGCGCTGTTCTGCGCCTGGAAACTGGGCATCCACAGCTACGAACAAGCCCTGCTGCTGGGCCTGTTTCTGGGCGTGGCCGGCGCTTCGTTCGCCGTGGCCCTGCCGCTGGCTTCCCAGTGGTATCCACCACAGCACCAGGGCAAGGCCATGGGCATCGCCGGTGCCGGTAACTCGGGTACCGTGCTTGCCGCGTTGATCGCTCCGGTGATGGCGGTGGCCTTCGGCTGGACCAACGTGTTCGGCTTCGCGGTGATCCCGCTGGTCATTACCCTGGTCCTGTTTGCCTGGCTGGCCAAGAACGCACCGGAGCGGCCCAAGGCCAAATCCATGGCTGACTACCTCAAGGCCCTCGGTGACCGCGACAGCTGGTGGTTCATGTTCTTCTACAGCGTGACCTTCGGCGGCTTCATCGGCCTGGCCAGCGCCCTGCCCGGCTACTTCAACGACCAGTATGGCCTGAGCCCGGTGACCGCCGGCTACTACACCGCGGCCTGCGTTTTCGGTGGCAGCCTGATGCGGCCCTTGGGTGGCGCGCTGGCGGACCGTTTCGGCGGCATCCGCACCTTGCTGGGCATGTACATCGTGGCGGCTGTCTGCATCGCCGCGGTCGGCTTCAACCTGCCGAGTTCCTATGCGGCGCTGGCCCTGTTCGTCTGCACCATGCTCGGCCTGGGGGCGGGCAACGGCGCGGTGTTCCAACTGGTGCCACAACGTTTCCGTCGCGAGATCGGCGTGATGACCGGGCTGATCGGCATGGCCGGCGGCATCGGCGGCTTCGCCCTGGCGGCGGGCATGGGCGCGATCAAGCAGAGCACCGGCAGCTACCAGCTGGCGCTGTGGTTGTTCGCCAGCCTCGGTGTCCTGGCCTGGTTCGGCCTGCACGGGGTCAAGCGTCGCTGGAGGACCACCTGGGGTTCGGCAGCGGTCACCGCGGCTCGGGTATAACCTGCAACCATGAGCCTGCAACTGAGTTTTGCCGAAGCCAGCGCCACGGGTCCCCGAGAGGAAAACCAGGACGCCCTGCGCCTGGTCACTCCCGCCCCGGCCCTGGCCGCCAGCAAGGGTTACCTGTTCGCCATCGCCGACGGCGTGAGCCAATGCGCCGATGGCGGATTGGCCGCGCGTTCGACCTTGCAGGCACTCGCCCTGGACTACTATTCCACGCCGCAGACCTGGGGCGTGGCCCAGGCGCTGGACCGGCTGCTGCTGGCGCAGAATCGCTGGCTGCAAGCCAACGGCGGCGGCCAACCGCTGCTGACCACGGTCAGCGCGCTGGTCCTGCGGGGGCGGCGCTTCACCCTGGCGCACGTCGGCGATTGCCGGGTCTACCGATGGCACGCCGACCATTTGCAACGGGTCAGCGAAGATCACGTCTGGGAACAACAGGGCATGCAACATGTGCTCAAGCGTGCCTTGGGGCTGGATCAGCATTTGATACTCGACTTCCTCGACGGTGAGCTGCGTGAAGATGAAACCTTCGTGCTGCTCAGCGACGGCGTCTGGGCGGTACTGGGAGACACGGCCATTGCCGGCATCCTGCGCGACCAGCCGGACCTGGATCGCGCGGCGCAGACGCTAGTCAACGCCGCGCACCTGGCCGGTAGCCAGGACAACGCCAGCGCGCTGTTGGTGCGGGTCGATGCGGTGGGCGAAGCGAGCATCGGCGACGCGCTGATCCAACTGCAACAGTGGCCGCTGCCCCCTGCACTGAAGGCGGGCCAGGTGTTCGAAGGCTGGCAGATCGAAAGCCTGCTCGGCCAGAGCCAGCAGTCGTTGCTCTACCGGGTACACGATGGTCACGGCCAATCCTGGCTGTTGAAAACCTTGCCCGTGCAGCTACGGGACGACACCCGCGCCGGCCAGGCGCTGTTGTCGGAGGAATGGTTTCTCAAGCGGGTCGCGGGTCGGCAATTTCCGGAGGTGCATGGCGTCCCCCAGCGCCAACATCTGTACTACGTGATGCGTGAATATTCGGGCGTGACCCTGGCCGGCCTGTTCAACCAAAGCGGTCCGTTGCCCCTGGCTCAATGGCTGGAGCTGGCGCAGCGACTGGTGCGCGCGGTGGGCCTGTTGCATCGAAGACAGATCTACCACCGCGACATCAAGCCGGAAAACCTGCACCAGGGCGACGATGGGGAGTTGCGCTTGCTGGATTTTGGCCTGGCGTACTGCCCCGGTTTGTCCGAAGACCAGGCCAACGTTTTGCCTGGCACCCCCAGCTACATAGCGCCGGAAGCCTTCGGCGGCGCCGCGCCGACGGCGCAACAGGATTTGTATGCGGTCGGCGTGACCTTGTATTTCCTGCTGACCGGGCATTACCCCTACGGCGAAATCGAAGCCTTCCAGCGACCGCGCTTTGGTGTGCCCGTGAGCGCCAATCGTTATCGACCGGACCTGCCCGAATGGCTCGGGCAAAGCCTGGAACGCGCCGTGGCGGCAGACCCTGCGCAGCGCTTTGAAACGGCAGAAGAATGGCTGTTGCAGCTGGAACAGGGCGAGCGGCGAAGCTTGAGCGTAAGGCCCCGGCCATTGCTTGAGCGGGAGCCGCTGAAGGTCTGGCGGACGTTGGCCCTGGTGTCGTTGGTGGTGAATGTTGTGCTGCTGTTTCTGGTGTTTCATAGCTGAAACCCAGTTGCCCCCTTCGCGAGCAGGCTCGCTCCCACAGGTTGATCGCGGTCTCCTGTGGGAGCGAGCCTGCTCGCGAAAGCGGTGTAACAGCCACTACCTGTGCCAAGGCTGACGCTCCATTACCGGGCAACACGCTTTGATTCGGTGCAATAAATCCCCCCGCAACGCGGCCAATCCGCGCCTCCTCCAGTAAATCCAAGCCCTCGCGCCACTTGGCACAACCACTGCATAACCTCTTCCACCATACATAAAGCAACGCCTCCAACGATGAAGGCGGTGCTTCCCGAGAGAACGGGACCAGGACAAAGGCGTCCTCGCTAGTTTGCTAGCGAGACGCCTTTT
Organism: Pseudomonas sp. R1-15; assembly: GCF_051132085.1. Lineage (NCBI taxonomy): Bacteria > Pseudomonadati > Pseudomonadota > Gammaproteobacteria > Pseudomonadales > Pseudomonadaceae > Pseudomonas > Pseudomonas sp. R1-15. The sequence continues at coordinate 4,027,724 of NZ_CP071660.1, forward strand.
TTTGTTTTCGAAAAAATTGCCGAGCCAGCCCGACCGCCGTGATGAAACGGGCCTGAGCTTGCGGAGAACCCTGATGAAAAAACTCAAACTGGTAATGATCGGCAACGGCATGGCCGGGGTTCGCACCCTCGAGGAACTGCTCAAACTGAGCAACGAGCTCTACGACATCACGGTCTTCGGCGCCGAGCCCCACACCAACTACAACCGCATCCTGCTCTCGCCCGTGCTGGCCGGGGAACAGACATTCGAAGAAATCGTGCTCAACGACCTGAGCTGGTACCTGGACAACAACATCAAGCTGCTGCTCAACCGCAAGGTGGTGGAGATCGACCGGGTCAAGCGCCGGGTCATCGCCGAGGACGGCAGCGAAGCCGAATACGATCGCCTGCTCATCGCCACCGGCTCCACGCCGTTCATCCTGCCGATCCCTGGCAACACTCTGGATGGCGTGATCGGCTACCGCGACATCGCCGACACCCAGGCCATGATCAATACGGCCAAGACCCACAAACACGCGGTGGTCATCGGTGGCGGCCTGCTCGGCCTGGAAGCCGCCAATGGCTTGAAACTGCGCGGCATGGACGTGACCGTGGTGCACATCGGCGAATGGCTGCTGGAACGCCAACTGGACAAGACCAGCGGCCAGCTGCTGCAAACCGCCCTGGAAAACCGTGGACTGAAATTCCGCCTCAGCGAGCAGACCCAGGCCTTGCACGACGCCGGCAACGGCCGGGTCGGCTCGGTTCAGTTCAAGAACGGCGACATCATTCCCGCCGACCTGGTGGTGATGGCTGCCGGTATCCGGCCCAATACCGAACTGGCGGAAAAATCGGGCATTCCGTGCAACCGCGGAATCCTCGTCAACGACACGATGCAAACCTATGACCCGCGCATCTACGCCATCGGCGAATGCGCCAACCATCGCGGCACCGCCTATGGTCTGGTGGCGCCGCTGTTCGAGCAAGCCAAGGTCTGCGCCAATCACCTCGCGCAACTGGGCTTCGCCACTTACAAGGGTTCGGTGACGTCAACCAAGTTGAAAGTCACCGGCATCGACCTGTTTTCCGCCGGCGACTTCATGGGCGGCGAAGGCACCGAGACCATCACCCTTTCCGACCCGATCGGTGGCGTCTACAAGAAACTGGTGATCAAGGATGACGTGTTGGTGGGTGCCTGCCTGTACGGTGATACCGCGGACGGCGGCTGGTATTTCCGCCAGATCCGTGAGAACCACGGCATCAGCGAGATCCGCGATCACCTGATGTTTGGGGAAAACGCTTTAGGCGACGTCGGCCACCAAGGCCAGGACAAAGCCATGAGCATGGCCGACACCGCCGAAGTCTGCGGCTGCAATGGCGTGTGCAAGGGCACCATCGTCAAGGCGATCCAGGAACACGGCCTGTTCAGCGTCGATGACGTGAAAAAGCACACCAAGGCCGCGAGCTCCTGCGGCTCCTGCGCCGGCCTGGTGGAACAGATCCTGATCAACACCGTCGGCGGCGCGGCGGACGTAAAGCCAAAAAGCGAAAAAGCCATCTGCGGTTGCAGCGACCTCAACCATGGGCAGATCCGCCAGGCGATCCGCGACCAGCACCTGCTGACCATCGCCGGGACCATGGGCTACTTGAACTGGCGCACGCCGAACGGCTGCGCCACTTGCCGTCCGGCCCTGAACTACTACCTGATTTCCACCTGGCCCGGCGAAGCCCAGGATGACCCGCAGTCGCGCCTGATCAACGAACGCGCCCACGCCAACATCCAGAAGGACGGCACCTACTCGGTGGTCCCACGGATGTGGGGCGGCGTGACCAACCCATCCGAGCTGCGCCGCATCGCCGACGTGGCCGACAAATACAACGTGCCCATGGTCAAGGTCACCGGCGGCCAGCGTATCGACCTGCTGGGCATCAGGAAGCAAGACCTGCCCGGCGTCTGGAAAGACCTCGACATGCCGTCCGGCCACGCCTATGGCAAATCCATTCGCACCGTGAAGACTTGCGTGGGCAGCGAGTTCTGCCGCTTCGGCACGCAGAGTTCCACCCAATTGGGCATCGAGCTGGAGCACGACCTGTTCAACATGTGGTCGCCGCACAAGGTGAAGCTGGCGGTCTCCGGTTGCCCACGCAACTGCTCGGAAGCTGGCATCAAGGACGTCGGCATCATCGGCGTAGATTCCGGCTGGGAGATGTACATCGGTGGCAACGGCGGGATCAAGACCGAAGTCGCCGAGTTTTTCGTCAAGCTCAAGACCGCCGAAGAAGTGCGCGAATACAACGGCGCCTTCCTGCAGCTGTACCGCGAAGAAGCCTTCTACCTCGAACGCACCGTGCACTACATGCAGCGCGTCGGCATGGAACACATCAAGAAAGCCGTGCTGGAAGACCCGGAGCGGCGCAAGGCCCTGCACGAGCGCCTGAAGTTTTCCCTGTCGCTGGAGCAGGACCCCTGGAAACAACGGCTGGAACAACCGCAACTGAAAAAAGAGTTCGAGGTCATCCCCGTGAAGAACCTGGAGGTACTGGCATGAACTGGCTGGATATCTGCGCGCTGGAAGACATCAACGCCTTGGGCTCACGCATCATCAACGGGCCGAAAGGCGATATCGCGATTTTTCGCACCAGCGACAATGAAGTATTCGCACTCGACGACCGTTGCCCGCACAAGGGCGGCCCGCTGTCCCAAGGACTGATCTACGGCAAGCGCGTGGCCTGCCCGCTGCACAACTGGCAGATCGACCTGGAAACCGGCCAGGCCCAGGCCCCGGACGTGGGCTGCGCCCATCATCATTCGGCCCGCGTCGAGAACGGTCGGGTGATGCTGGCCTTGCGGGACGCAAGCTGATGAACCGCCAGACGACTGCCTCGACCTGCTGTTACTGCGGGGTCGGTTGCGGCGTGCTGATCGAACATGACGGCGAGCGTATTCTCGGCGTCAGTGGCGATCCCACCCATCCGGCCAACTTCGGCAAACTGTGCAGCAAGGGCTCGACCCTGCACTTGACCGGCGACCTCGCCGCGCGCGCCCTCTATCCCGAACTGCGGCTGGGCAAAGGCCTGGCCCGTGGCCGTACCGATTGGGACAGCGCCCTGGACCATGCCGCCAACGTCTTCGCCGACACGATTGCCGAGCACGGACCGGACAGCGTGGCCTTCTACATCTCCGGCCAACTGCTGACCGAGGATTACTACGCCTTCAACAAACTCGCCCGGGCGCTGGTCGGTACCAACAACATCGACAGCAATTCCCGGCTGTGCATGTCTTCCGCCGTGGTGGGCTACAAGCGCAGCCTGGGCGCCGACGCGCCACCGTGCAGCTATGAGGATCTGGAGCTGAGCGACTGCGTGATGATCGTCGGCAGTAACATGGCCTACGCCCATCCCATCCTGTTTCGTCGGCTCGAAGAAGCCAAATCCCGCCGGCCGCAGATGAAAGTCATCGTCATCGACCCTCGGCGCACCGACACCTGCGACCTGGCAGACCTGCACCTGGCGATCCTGCCTGGCACCGATGTCGCCTTGTTCCACGGGATCTTGCATCTGCTGCTGTGGGAAGACTGGGTCGACCGCAGCTTCATCAAGGCCCACACCGAAGGCCTGGCGGACCTGAAGAACCTGGTGCGCGACTACACCCCCGCCATGGTTGCCCAGCTGTGCGGGATCAGCGTCGAGCAACTGCACCAATGCGCCGAGTGGGTCGGCACCTCGCCAAGTTTCCTCTCGTTGTGGTGCATGGGCTTGAACCAGTCGACTGCCGGCAGCGCAAAAAACAGCGCGCTGATCAATCTGCACCTGGCCACCGGCCAGATCGGCCGACCGGGCGCGGGACCGTTCTCGCTGACCGGCCAGCCCAACGCCATGGGCGGCCGCGAAACCGGCAGCCTGTCCAACCTACTGCCGGGCCATCGCGAAGCCGGCAATCCGGAGCATCGCGCCGAGGTCGCCAGCTATTGGGGCGTTGAGCAACTGCCAAGCACCACCGGCTTGAGCGCCATCGAATTGTTCGAGCAGGTTCGCAGCGGCAAGATCAAGGCCCTGTGGATCGCCTGCACCAACCCGGCCCAGTCGATGCCGGACCAGGCCGCCGTCCGCGAAGCCCTGCAAGCCTGCCCGTTCGTGGTGTTGCAAGAGGCCTTCCGGACTACCGAAACCGCCGCCTTTGCCGACCTGCTGCTGCCGGCGGCCAGTTGGGGCGAAAAAGAAGGCTCGGTCACCAACTCCGAACGACGCATTTCCCACGTTCGCCGGGCGATAAACGCACCGGGTGAAGCTCGGCCGGACTGGGCGATCACGGTGGATTTCGCACAACGACTGGAGAAACGCCTGCGCCCCGGCCAGCCCAGCCTGTTCGCCTTTGAAACCCCGGCTCATTTGTTCGATGAATACAAGCAACTGACCCGTGGCCGCGACCTGGACCTGTCCGGCATCAGCCATGACGTGATCGACCGCCTCGGCCCTCAGCAATGGCCGTTCCCGGAGGGCGCCACGGTCGGAACGGCGCGCTTGTACGGGGACGGGATTTTCCCGACTGACAGCGGCCGCGCCCGATTCGAGGCCGACCCTTATCGCGCCGCCAAGGAATTGCGCGACGCCCGCTACCCCCTGACGCTGAACACCGGTCGGCTGCGCGACCAGTGGCACGGGATGAGCCGTACCGGTACCGCCGCGCAGTTGTTCGGCCATGTGAACGAAGCGGTGCTCAGCCTGCATCCCGACGAATTGCTTCGCCATCGCCTGCAGTCTGGCGACCTGGTCAGCCTCAAGAGCCGTCGCGGCAGCGTGATCGTGGCCGTGGACAGCGACGACAGCGTGCGCCCCGGCCAGGCCTTCCTGCCCATGCACTGGGGCGACCGGTTTCTCAAGGGCGGGGTCAACATCCTGACTCAACCGGCATTCGACCCGTTGTCGAAACAGCCGGAACTCAAGCACAGCGGCGTACGCCTGGAACCAGTGAACCTGCCCTGGCAGCTGTTCGCTCTGGTTGAAGGCAATGTTCAACAGCATCTGGAGGCGTTGCGTCCGCTGTGTGAGGCGTTTGCCTACGTCAGCCTTAGCCTGACCGGCCGCGACCGTCCCGCGTTGCTGATACGCGCTGCCAGCGCCGTGGCGCCCGAACCGCAGCTTTTGCAGGCGATCGACGAACAGCTGGGACTGATCGAAGGTCCGGTCCTGGCCTATGACGACCCGCGCCGCGCCATTGGCAAGCGGGTACGGATCGAAAACAGCCGCATCACCGCCATTCGCCTGGCCGGCGAAACCCTGGCCCGGCACTGGTTGCAAAACCTCTGGTTGGAAGGGCGCGCCGACGACCAGTTGCGGCGCTGGCTGCTGGCCCCCTTGAGCGCACCGCCGGGTAACACCGGCGCCGCCACGGCTGGTGGGAAGACGCTGTGCAACTGCATGAATGTCAGCCAGCGTGCGGTTTGCGCGGGCATCGAGCGCGGCCTGGATTTGCAGGGCCTGAAAAAAGAACTGGGCTGCGGCACGCAGTGCGGTTCCTGCGTACCGGAAATCAAGCGCCTGCTGGTTGCCACCGAGCAACCGGTCGCCGCGATCTCGTGAGGAAAACACTATGAACGCAAAAGTCTGGCTGGTAGGTGCGGGTCCTGGCGACCCTGAATTGCTGACCCTCAAAGCCGTGCGCGCCCTGGGCGAGGCCGACGTGGTGTTGATCGACGACCTGGTCAACGACGCGGTGCTGGAGCATTGCCCCAGTGCGCGCATCATCGCCGTCGGCAAGCGCGGCGGCTGCCGCTCCACTCCCCAGGCGTTTATCCACCGGCTGATGTTGCGTTATGCCCGCCAAGGCAAATGCGTGGTGCGCCTCAAAGGCGGCGACCCGTGCATCTTCGGCCGGGGCGGTGAAGAAGCACAGTGGCTGCGCGAGCACGGTGTCGAGGTGGAGCTGGTCAATGGCATCACCGCCGGTCTTGCGGGCGCGACCCAGTGCGACATCCCACTGACCCTGCGCGGGGTTGCCCGGGGCGTGACCCTGGTAACGGCTCACACCCAGGACGGCAGCAGCCTGAACTGGCAAGCCCTGGCGCAAAGTGGCACGACCCTGGTGGTGTACATGGGCGTGGCGAAACTGAGCGAGATCCGCGAGCAACTGCTGGCCGGCGGACTGGCAGCGGACACACCGGTAGCGATGATCGAAAACGCCTCCCTGCCCCATCAACGTGACTGCCGCAGCGACCTGGCCTCGATGGAGACCGATGCCGTCGCGTTTCAACTCAAGAGCCCGGCGATCCTGGTGATTGGCGCGGTGGCCGGTGCAGCCGAACTGGCTGCCTCCCCGCCGGTCTTCGCCCAGGCATCAGCCCAGTAACAGACAACCCCTTACCCAACGCGGGAGCGAGCCTGCTCGCGATGGCAATCTACCGGCAACCTTAATGGCGACTGACACACCGCATTCGCGAGCAGGCTCGCTCCCACAGTTAGATCGGGGCAAAGCTGAAGAGACAGGCCGCCTATCAGACCGCCTCGCTCTTGAACCTGAACCTGATCCTGATCTTGATCTTGATCTTGATCTTGATCTTGATCTTGATCTGAAACGCCCCGTTAACCACGCTGGCCGAACGCAGGCATTGTGCAGTGGGCATCCCGGCATGGATGCCGGGATAGCCGCGCTGGGCCAGGGACGGCCCTTCGCGGCGGGCCCACGGAGCAATGCCGGAGTGAGGGCACACCGAGCCTTGGCGAGGTGCCGAGTGGTGGGGCAAGCGTTTTTGGTTACTTTTTTGGCGTCTGAAAAAAGTGACCCGCCGTAAGGGCGGAACCCTAAGCAGCCGTTACCGCAGCAACGGATATGTACCCCGTCAACAAACCCCAGGCCGACTGTCAGGCCGCCATCGCGAGCAAGCTCGCTCCCACAATAGAATCGGAGTACGACCGGTAAAGATATGCCGGTTGAAAAGCCACATTCGCGAGCAGGCTCGCTCCCACAGTTAGATCGGGGCGAAGCTGAAGAGACAGGCCGCCTATCAGACCGCCTTGATCTTGATCTTGATCCTGATCTTGATCTTGATCTTGATCTTGATCTGAGACGCCCCGTTAACCACGCTGGCCGAACGCAGGCATTGTGCAGTGGGCATCCCGGCATGGATGCCGGGATAGCCGCGCTGGGCCAGGGACGGCCCTTCGCGGCGGGCCCACGGAGCAATGCCGGAGTGAGGGCACACCGAGCCTTGGCGAGGTGCCGAGTGGTGGGGCAAGCCTTTTTGGTTACTTTTTTGGCGTCTGAAAAAAGTGACCCGCCGTAAGGGCGGAACCCTAAGCAGCCGTTACCGCAGCAACGGATATGTACCCCGTCAACAAACCCCAGGCCGACTGTCAGGCCGCCATCGCGAGCAAGCTCGCTCCCACAATAGAATCGGAGTACGACCGGTAAAGATATGCCGGTTGAAAAGCCGCATTCGCGAGCAGGCTCGCTCCCACAGTTAGATCGGGGTAAAGCTGAAGAGACAGACCGCCTATCAGACCGCCTTGCTCTTGATCCTGATCCTGATCTTGATCTTGGTCTTGATCTTGATCTGAAACGCCCCGTTAACCACGCTGGCCGAACGCAGGCATTGTGCAGTGGGCATCCCGGCATGGATGCCGGGATAGCCGCGCTGGGCCAGGGACGGCCCTTCGCGGCGGGCCCACGGAGCAATGCCGGAGTGAGGGCACACCGAGCCTAAGCGAGGTGCCGAGTGGTGGGGCAAAGCCTTTTTGGTTACTTTTTTGGCGTCTGAAAAAAGTGACCCGCCGTAAGGGCGGAACCCTAAGCAGCCGTTACCGCAGCAACGGATATGTACCCCGTCAACAAACCCCAGGCCGACTGTCAGGCCGCCATCGCGAGCAAGCTCGCTCCCACAATAGAATCGGAGTACGACCGGTAAAGATATGCCGGTTGAAAAGCCACATTCGCGAGCAGGCTCGCTCCCACAGGTTCCTGGTTTTTCCAGCCGGCCACTAATCCACCAAATCGCAGGCAAAGAAAAGCCCGGCCTGAGCCGGGCTTTTCCAAAGCTTTGGGCTAATTACTTAGCTTGGGCTTCAACCTGCGCTTCTACGCGACGGTTAACTGCACGACCAGCTTCAGTGGCGTTGTCAGCAACTGGGCGGGATTCGCCGTAGCCAACAGACTGAACGCGGGACGATTCAACACCGTACTGGTTGGTCAGAACCTGCTTGACGGCGTTTGCACGACGCTCGGACAGCTTCTGGTTGTAAGCGTCAGGACCGACGGAGTCAGTGTGACCTTCAACAGTGGTGCTGGTGGATGGGTACTGCTTCATGAAATCAGCCAGGTTCTTGATGTCGCCGTAGCTGTTTTCTTTAACGACCGACTTGTCGAAGTCGAACTTGACGTCCAGCTCAACACGTACGACTTCAGCAACAGCTGGGCAGCCATCAGCGTCAACGGTTACGTTGGCTGGGGTGTCAGGGCACTTGTCGACGTTGTCGCACACGCCATCGTTGTCGCTGTCGGAGCAGACTTCAGCAGGTGCTGGAACTGGAGCAGCGGCTGGCTTGGAACCGCCACCGAAGTTCACACCGATACCAACGCTAGGCGCCCACTCGGTGTCGCCCTGGTCGATGTTGTACTGAGCTTCAACGCCGGCACGGGCGTAGAAGTTGTCAGTGAAATACAGCTTGGCGCCGCCACCAACGTTGGCGAAGGTAGAACGGTTACGACCGTTGCTGCCATTCTGGTCGATGCTCTGGTCCGAGAAACCGGCAGAGACGTAAGGACGCAGCATGTCGCCTGGGTTGTTGAAGTGGTACAGAGCGTCCAGAGCGGTGTTGGCGCCCTTGACGTTAGTGCCGTCGTCGGTACGTGCGTTGTGCACTTCGTCGTAGGCCAGACGCAGTTCAACGTCGTCGGTCAGGAAGTAACCAACCGAACCGCCAAACAGGTTGCCGTTGTTCTTGAAATCACGAGCGCTGTCGAACATTTCTTTCTTGGCGAAGCCTTCGATTTCAACTGCGCCTTGGCCTTGTGCCAGAGCGCCGAACGAAGTGGCAGCAATCAAAGAACCAATGGCAAAGCCCAAGGTGTTTTTCAGTTTCATCCGTTAAATCCCCATCTGGTGATTGTGAAGCAGTCCCGCAAACCGGGGGACAACTCGGCGGCAAGTCTATCAGAACTTGCCTACACGTAAGAGATATTTGCGCCGAACTAAGTTTCGGCAATGCCTGCAAATTTCTCACGCAGCTTATCGAGCGCGCGCTTGTAACGCATTTTTGTCGCGCTCAAACCCATATGCATTATGTCTGCGATCTCCTGGAATTCCAGTTCTGCGACAAATCGTAGCACCAGAATCTCCCGATCGATCGGGTTCACATAAACCAGCCAGCGGTCGAGCCCACCCTTTTCCTCGGGCTTGGGCGCCTTCTCTTCAGACGCTTCCTCGAGGGGGTCCAGGCTCAAAGCGTCCATCAAGCGACGCTTTCGCCGTTCCTTTCGATACTGCGTGATGCATTCGTTGTAGGTGATGCTGTACAGCCAGGTCTTGAACTTCGATTTCCCCTCGAAGTTCTTCAACCCGTAAAGCACCTTCAACATCACCTCCTGACAGACATCATCAGCATCGCGATCGTTCCCAAGATATCGTGCACAAACGTTAAATAAAGTTCTCTGGTAACGGCGCATCAACTCTTCATAGGCGCGCGTGACGTGGAACAGCTCCGTATGCGCGCGCGCGACCAACTCCTCATCAGAGAGATCACGGGGGTCGTAGCGCGTGGATAGCGATTGGGGTTTGTTCAAAACAAGTCGGGCCGACAGTCTAGGTCAATGTGCGCCGCAACCCGCCGTGGCGGGCATTTTGCGGCGGCATACATTAGCAGGATTTGCCGGGTTAGCGGCTACTCACATGCTGCTCCAGCAGGATCCGATTAGACAGCGATACCAGTTCGCCCTCCTCGGTCAGCAATGTGGTTTTCACCGTGCCGATCTCTTCGATCTGGCCTTCGACCTCGCCAACACGCACTTGTTGCCCAACCTCATACAATTCACGCACATAGATTCCCGCAAGAATCTGACCGGCGATTTCCCGGCTCCCCAACCCCATTGCCAGCGCGACTGCCAGACCAACGGTAATCAGGACGATCACGATCACGTGGTTGAGCAGGTCCGTCTTGACCTCCAACTGGCTGATCGCAACCGAAATACTGATGATGATCACCAGGCCCTGGGCGATACGCCCAACGCCCGAGGCATAGTCCAGCCCGACGCCCTCGGCCGCGCCACGCACCAGCCCGTTGGCCAGTTGCGCCAGCAGTACACCCACCAGCAGCACCAACGCGGCACCGAAGACCTTTGGCAGATAGAGCGCAAGCATGTCGAGCGTAGCCGAGACCCGCTCCAGCCCCAGGGACTCAGCCGCCGAAACCAGAAAAATAAGGAGGACGAACCAGTAGACGATCTTGCCCACCAGCGTCGAGATCGGAACCTGGATGCCGCCCCGCGACAGCAACTTGGTCAGGCCGGTACCGCCCATCAGGCGGTCAAGGCCAAGTTTGGCGAGCAATTTTGAGAGCAGCGTGTCGAGGAGCTTGGCCACCACGAAACCTAGCAACAGCACCACCAGGGCGCCAAAGAGGTTGGGGATGAAGTTAGCCACTTTGGTCCACAACGCAGTCATTGCCGTGACGAGGCTCTGGGTCCAGAGATCAAGTTCCATATTCAGTCAGCCTTATCAGCGGTGCGAGTAACGGGTTTGCGACGGGAGACCGGCGAGACATGGGCCGACCCGTTGTTCAGAGCGATCATCAGCGCGGGCAGCCAGCGGCCCAGCAGGCTGAAAAGATCACCGGCGCCAACCTGACGGTTGGCGGTTTTGAGTACGCGTCCCAGGCATGCGTCGTCGTCCCGGCTGGACGGCGAGGCCTTGAGCATGTCGCGCAGAGACTGTTCAAACGGATCGTGCATACGCGCACCTCTCGTGATGTCTGTGGAAGACGCGATCAGATTTCGTCGGGTCACATGAAGCCTCGTCACACCCAGCGCAAACGGCGAAACAGCCACCACTGCCCGAGGGCCACGCACAGCATCAACAGGCAGGCAACGAGGAAACCGTAGGGGCTTTCCGAAAACGGAATGCCGCCGACATTGATCCCCAGCAGCCCGGTGAGAAAGCTCATCGGCAGAAAGATGCCGGTGATGATGCCGAAGCGATACATCGTACGGTTCATGCGCACCGAAAGACGCCGGTCCTCGGCCTCCAGCACAAGCCCCACGCGCTCCCGGGTCAATTCCAGCTCTTCCAGGTAACGGGTCAGGCTGTTGTTCAATTCATTCCAGTAGTCGCCGTCGTCCTCGACGAACCAGGGCAATTTGATCCGTGACATCTGGCCGAAGATATCCCGCTGCGGGGCCAGGAATCGCTTCAGTCCGGCCGCCCTTCGACGGATATGCAAAATGGCGTCGTGCTCGGGAGTGTACCGTTCGTCGGTATCGAGTTTTTCTTCCTCGCCGTCGACGATTTCCGAGAGACAGGTGACCAGGTCCTGGACTTTGTTGGTCAGGTATTGCGCCATATAAAGGATGAGTTCCGAAGCCGTCTTGGGCCCCTTGCCCTCGGCCAGTTCCGCCAGCAACTCATCGGTGGCGCGCAACGGGCGCAAACGCAGGGAAATCACGCGCTGGGCCGAGGCGAAGATGCGCACCGAGACCATGTCTTCCGGTTCCGCGCCCGGGTTGAGGTTGATCCCGCGAAGAAACAGCAGCAGCTCGGCATTGGGCAGCGGCAGCAGGCGCGGCCGGGTGTTCTCTTCCAGCAACAGGTCGCAATTGAATTCGCTCAGGCCGCTGGATTTGCGCAACCACGTGTGGGTTTGCGGATGACTGCGGTCCCAATGCAGCCACAGGCTTTCATGAGCCTGCAACTGCAAGTCGTCCAGTTCGGTCCGGGCTATCGAACGCGCGCCGCCTTTACCATCCAGCACCAGGGCATGCACCAATCCCCACTGCGCGTTTTCTTCCTCGAACATCCTCATCCCTTATGGCTGTAGCGCTTCATTCAGGCATTTTCAGCGGGCTCGGCGAAACAATCACGCCGTTGTTGTCCGCATAGACATACTCGCCCGGGCGAAACGTCACGCCAGCGAAGGTCACCGGTACATTAAGATCACCAATGCCGCGCTTGTCGGTTTTCATCGGGTGGCTGGCCAGGGCCTGGACCCCGAGGTCGGTCTGGGCAATGACGTCGACATCGCGGATGCAGCCGTAGATCACCAGCCCTTCCCAGCCATTCTTCGCCGCTTTCTCGGCCAGCATGTCACCCAACAGGGCCCGCCGCAGCGACCCGCCACCGTCGACGACCAGCACCTTGCCCTTGCCTTCGAGTTCAACCTGTTCCTTGACCAGTGAATTGTCTTCGAAGCACTTGATGGTCACGATTTCACCACCAAAGGAGTCGCGGCCACCGAAATTGCTGAACATCGGTTCCAACACCTGCACCAGGTCCGGGTAGGTATCGCACAGGTCGGGCGTGAGGTAATGGTTCATCGGGCAGCTCCTGCAAGGGTTGGACGTCTGGCTGAATGAATAACCGTTTGTGACCGAAATAACGTAGCGCGTCATATCTTAGCCGCAAGCCGACCAGAGCGGAATGCCCTTGTCAGAGCCTTCCCCTCAAACCGCTTCGGCCAGGCGAGGCTGTTCTGTCGACAGCGGCGCGCGCTGATCTTCCAGCCAGCGCGCCACCAGCGGCCAGACCTCGGCTTGCGCGGCTTTGCTGACAAGCATTTCGACATGACCGAAATCCTCACCGAAGCCCTGCGCCCGGCCCAGGCAGACAAACTGCTTGCGCTCGGAACCGATCTGCTCGAAAAGTTTTCGACACGCCCAGGTCGGATCCTGCTGATCGCCGGCGGCACTCACCGCCAGTACCGGCACTTGCACGTCCGCAAGGCCAGCCCACCAGTTCTTCTCGGCATCGCCGAAACGCCCGAACAGGCCATACCAGCGCATGCTCTCCAGAGCCAGGCCGATAGGCTCGTCTTCCGGGCCGCGTTTGAGCCTTGGGCCGGACAATTGGGCAAAACGCTTGAGAATGAAGCGCCCGCTCCACTCCACCGGGGGGATTTTCAAGGGCCAGTACGTGCGGCTGACCTGGGTGCCGAAAAAAGCTGCCGACGCCACGGCGGGCTCGCCCAGGTAATGGCCGCCCAAGGCTGCCGCCAGGGTGATGCCACCCAACGAATGGCCAATCCAGTGGGGCACTTGCCCGCTTTGCTCGCGCACAAAGGCGCCGATGGCCGGCAGATCGTAACGGGCGTAGTCCGCGACCCGGTTATTGCGGTAGCCCTGGTTGCGCTGGGATAACCCATGGCCACGCATCTCGGGAATCCAGACATCGAACCCCAGGCGCACCAGGTACGCCCCAAGCCCCAGGCCCTTGGGCGAATACCAGAAGCGCCGGTTGGAAAAACTGCCGTGGAGCAGGATCACCGGAACACCACGGACCTCGCCGGCATCGGCCATGCCCAGGCGGGTAACGGCCACTTCGACGCTGTAGTCTGGGCTGTTGCCAGGCTTCAGGCGATACACATCTTCGCTCAGATCACCGCGCCGCTCGGCGCTGATCAGGGCGACAGGAAATAGGTTGCTGCTGCTTTGCATGATCTTCTTGCACAAAAAAGGGCGGCATCCTGGTGGAGCCCGCCCTGCTTCAAATCAAAAGGGGTCCGGGAGATTGGTCGCCCGCGAACCTGTGGGAGCGAGCCTGCTCGCGAAGACGATGGGTCAGTAGAACCCGTATCGGCTGACACTCCGCAATCGCGAGCAGGCTCGCTCCCACAAGACATTCCCCGGTTTACATCACCAGCGAAGCCCATTCACTCAATCAGACCGCAGCCTGACCCTCAGCCAGGAAGAACCAGGTTTCCAGCACGGAGTCCGGGTTCAACGAAACGCTCTCGATGCCCTGCTCCATCAGCCACTTGGCCAGGTCCGGGTGGTCGGAAGGGCCCTGGCCGCAGATGCCGATGTATTTACCGGCCTTGTTACAGGCGGCAATCGCATTGGCCAGCAGCTTCTTGACCGCCGGGTTACGCTCGTCGAACAGGTGGGCGATGATCCCGGAGTCGCGGTCCAGGCCCAGGGTCAACTGGGTCAGGTCGTTGGAACCGATGGAGAAGCCGTCGAAGAACTCAAGGAACTCTTCGGCCAGGATCGCGTTGGACGGCAGCTCGCACATCATGATCACGCGCAAGCCGTTTTCGCCACGGGCCAGGCCGTTTTCCGCCAGCAGGTCGACCACCTGGCTCGCTTCGCCGAGGGTGCGCACGAACGGCACCATGATCTCGACGTTGGTCAGGCCCATCTCGTTACGCACGCGCTTCAGAGCCCGGCATTCGAGCTCGAAGCAGTCACGGAACGACTCGCTGATATAGCGCGAAGCCCCGCGGAAGCCCAGCATCGGGTTCTCTTCTTCCGGCTCGTAGAGCTTGCCGCCGATCAGGTTGGCGTACTCGTTGGACTTGAAGTCCGACAGGCGCACGATGACTTTTTTCGGCGAGAACGCCGCCGCCAGAGTACTGATGCCTTCCACCAGCTTCTCGACGTAGAAACCGACCGGATCGTCGTAGCCGGCAATGCGCTTGTCGACGCTGTCCTTGATTTCCTGCGGCAGGCCGTCGTAGTTCAGCAGCGCCTTGGGGTGCACACCGATCATGCGGTTGATGATGAACTCCAGGCGGGCCAGGCCCACGCCGGCATTCGGCAACTGCGCGAAGTCGAAGGCGCGATCCGGGTTGCCGACGTTCATCATGATCTTGAACGGCAGCTCCGGCATCGCGTCCACGGAGTTCTTCTTGATGTCGAAGCCCAGCTCGCCTTCGAAGATGTAGCCGGTATCGCCTTCGGCACAGGAAACAGTGACGCCCTGGCCGTCCTTGAGCAATTGGGTGGCGTTGCCGCAACCAACAACCGCCGGGATGCCCAGTTCACGGGCGATGATTGCCGCGTGGCAGGTACGCCCGCCGCGATTGGTGACGATGGCGCTGGCGCGCTTCATGACCGGTTCCCAGTCCGGGTCGGTCATGTCGGAAACCAGTACGTCGCCGGCCTGGACCTTGTCCATCTCCGAGACGTCCTTGATGATCCGCACCTTGCCCGCGCCGATGCGCTGGCCGATGGCCCGGCCTTCCACCAGCACGGTGCCGGTTTCCTTGAGCAGGTAGCGCTCCATGACGTTGGCCTGGGTGCGGCTCTTCACGGTTTCCGGGCGGGCCTGGACGATGTACAGCTTGCCGTCGTCACCGTCCTTGGCCCACTCGATGTCCATCGGGCACTTGTAGTGTTTCTCGATGGTCATCGCCTGCTTGGCCAGTTCACTGACTTCGGCGTCGGTCAGGCAGAAGCGCGCGCGATCAGCCTTGTCCACCTCGACGGTCTTGACCGAGCGACCGGCCTTGGCCTCGTCGCCGTAGATCATCTTGATCGCCTTGCTGCCGAGGTTCCGACGCAGGATGGCGGGGCGGCCGGCTTCCAGGGTGCCTTTGTGGACATAAAATTCGTCCGGGTTCACCGCGCCCTGCACGACGGTTTCGCCCAGGCCGTAGGCGCCGGTGATGAACACCACGTCACGAAAGCCCGACTCGGTGTCGAGGGTGAACATCACACCGGCGGTGCCGGTTTCGGAGCGGACCATGCGCTGCACGCCGGCGGACAGGGCGACCAGCTTGTGGTCGAAGCCCTGGTGCACGCGGTAGGAAATGGCGCGGTCGTTGAAGAGGGAAGCGAAGACTTCCTTGGCCGCCCGGATGACGTTTTCCACGCCACGGATGTTCAGGAAGGTCTCCTGCTGACCGGCGAACGAGGCGTCCGGCAGGTCTTCAGCGGTGGCCGAGGAGCGGACGGCGACGGCGATGTCGGGATTGCCTTCGGACAGCTTGGCGAAAGCAGTACGGATCTCGGCGTTGAGTTTCTCGGGGAACTCGGCTTCCATGATCCATTGGCGGATCTGGGCACCGGTCCTGGCCAGGGCATTGACGTCATCGACGTCGAGGGCGTCGAGCGCATCGTGGATCTGCTGGTTCAGGCCGCTCAGTTCCAGGAAATCACGATATGCCTGGGCGGTCGTGGCGAAGCCACCTGGCACCGAGACACCGGCGCCGGCGAGGTTACTGATCATCTCGCCCAGGGATGCGTTCTTGCCCCCCACATGCTCTACATCATGGACGCCGAGCTTATCGAGGGAAACTACGTACTCTACCAAGGTGATCTCTCCACTGACTGTGTTGGAAAAGCTCAAGTACCGGCAGCTCCAGGGAGCAATCGCCGGCGATATGGCCTGGACCTGGAAAATAAGTGAGAATGCGGGCCACGGGCGGCCGGCAAATCGCGCCTATCATATCCAAGAATCGTTACTAGCTCACTAGCTTAAGGCCCAAGGCGCAAATGAAACGATCCGCTTTCTTTATCTCCGACGGCACCGGCATCACGGCCGAAACGCTGGGCCAGA
The DNA here is from genome assembly GCF_051132085.1 of Pseudomonas sp. R1-15. Classification (NCBI taxonomy): domain Bacteria; kingdom Pseudomonadati; phylum Pseudomonadota; class Gammaproteobacteria; order Pseudomonadales; family Pseudomonadaceae; genus Pseudomonas; species Pseudomonas sp. R1-15. Next base: position 4,044,180 of record NZ_CP071660.1, read on the forward strand.
GCCTGTTGGCGCAGTTCGAAAACATAACCTTCACCAAGCTGACACGGCCGTATATAGACAGCGTCGACAAGGCGCGGGCCATGGTACAGCAAATCAATAAAGCCGCCGAAACCGACGGTTTTCGCCCGATCATCTTCGATACCATCGTCAATCAGGACATCCGTGAGATTCTCGCAACGTCCAATGGTTTCATGATCGACATTTTTTCCACGTTCCTGGCGCCCCTGGAGCAGGAACTGAGCGAACACTCCTCCTACTCGGTCGGCAAGTCCCATTCCATTGGCCACAACTCCAACTACATGGAGCGGATCGAGGCGGTCAACTTCGCGCTGGACAACGACGACGGCGCCCGCACGCATTATTACGACAAGGCCGACCTGATCCTAGTGGGTGTGTCGCGCTGTGGTAAGACGCCGACGTGTCTGTACATGGCGATGCAATTTGGGATCCGCGCGGCCAACTATCCGCTGACCGAAGACGACATGGAGCGGCTGCAACTGCCCAACGCCTTGCGCGCCCATCAGCACAAGCTGTTCGGCCTGACCATCGACCCGGACCGGCTCACCGCGATTCGCAACGAGCGCAAGCCCAACAGCCGCTATTCGAGCTATGCCCAGTGCGAATTCGAAGTGCGCGAAGTCGAAAACCTGTTCCGGCGGGAGAATATTCCCCACATCAACTCCACGCATTTTTCCGTGGAGGAGATTTCGGCGAAGATCCTGGTGGAGAAAGGGGTGGAGCGGCGGTTCAAGTAGACCGCTGGCACATCGTTACACCTGTGGGAGCGAGCCTGCTCGCGAAAGCAGTCTTCCAGTCCATCAATGGCTGGCAGAGAGAATGCCTTCGAGCAGGCTCGCTCCCACAGAGTCTTGGTCTACTGCGCTATCGTCGCCTGCTCTTCCATTTTCTTGCGCAAGCTCAACGGGCGCATGTCGGTCCAGACCTCTTCGATGTAGGCCAGGCACTCCTTCTTGAAGCCGCTCTTGCCCACGGTCCGCCAACCTTCCGGAACGGCCTTGTAGTCCGGCCAGATCGAATACTGCTCTTCGTGGTTGACCACGACCTGGAAGAGGATGTCCTCGCGGTCGAATACTGAAGTCATGGTGTTTCTCCGTCGTTGCTCAAGGTTCGCCGCGCCATGGGCGCAGCCAAGGTATGAAAAGGAACGTACCGGGCCGGATGAAAATTAGGCGTCGGCCACGGCAGCCTCCAGGGCGCGCCGGAACAGCTCGGCCACGCGGTCGATTTCCACCGCGGTAATGATCAGTGGCGGCAGGAAGCGCACCACGCCACCCTGCCGTCCACCCAGCTCCAGGATCAGGCCGCGCTTGAGGCATTCACGCTGCAACCGCGGCGCCAGCCGTGCGTCCACCGGAGGATGGCCCAAGGCGTCCGGCTTGCCGGTCGGGTCCACCAGCTCGACGCCGAGCATCAGGCCGCGACCGCGGATGTCACCCAATTGCGGAAAATCCCTCTGCAGGATATGCAGATGCTCGCTCAAGCGCTCGCCCATGGCGGCGGCGTGGGCCGGCAGGTTGTGTTCGACCAGGTAGCGCATCACCGCGCTGCCCGCCGCCATCGCCATCTGGTTACCGCGGAAGGTCCCGGCATGGGCACCCGGCAACCAGGTGTCGAGCCAATCGCGATACACCACCACCGCCAGTGGCAGGCTGCCGCCAATGGCCTTGGACAGCACCACCACATCCGGAATGATGCCGGCGTGCTCGAACGCGAACATCTTGCCGGTGCGACCGAAACCACTCTGGATTTCATCGACGATCAGCGCCACCCCGGCCTGCTCGGTGATTCGCCGCAAGCCGCGCAGCCAATCAAGATCGGCCGGTATGACCCCGCCCTCGCCCTGCACCACCTCGACGATCACCGCCGCCGGTAACTGCACCCCGGCCTCGGGATCGTTCAGCAGGTTTTCCAGGTAATGCAGATTGGCCTTGACCCCCTCGACGCCACCGAGCCCGAACGGGCAGCGATAATCGTAGGGGTATGGCATGAACTGCACGCCGTTGCTGAGCAATGCCCCCAAGGGCTTCTTCGGCCCCAGGCTGCCCATCAGGCTCAGCGCGCCCTGGCTCATGCCGTGATATCCGCCCTGGAACGACAGTACGGTGCTACGCCCGGTGGCGGTGCGCACCAATTTGAGTGCCGCTTCCACCGCGTCGGTCCCCGTGGGGCCGCAGAACTGGATCTTCGCCTCGGCGGCGAGGCTCGCCGGCAACAGGCCGAACAGGTCCTGGACAAACCGGTCCTTGACCGGCGTGGTCAGGTCCAGGGTATGCAGGGGCAACTCGTCGGCGAGCACCTGCCGGATCGCCTCGATCACGACCGGGTGGTTGTGCCCGAGGGCCAGCGTGCCGGCGCCGGTCAGGCAATCGATGAAGGTCCGGCCTTCGACATCCTCGACGTAAAGGCCCTTGGCGCGCTTGAGGGCCAGGGGAATCCGCCGTGGATAGCTGCGGGCATTGGATTCCTGCCGGCTCTGGCGGGCCAGCAACGGTGATTCGTTGAATTGATAGAGCGTCTCGCCCGACGCGGGACTGACCCGCGCTGGCGCTGCTTCGACAGAAGGATTGGCGACTGACATTTCTCGACCCCGCGATGAGTGACCAAACGGCACACCGGACAGGTGCGCATTCAAGGCGCACATGCAGGTTTCCTGTTGTGGAAACGCATCAGCGAGGCAAGGATTTACTTCCGATCGCAACCCCGTGGCGAGGGAGCTTGCTCCCGCTGGGCTGCGCAGCAGCCCCCTCAAGCCAGAGCACGCGGTAGATCAGATTGACCGAGGTGAAAAGTTTGGGCCCGCTGCGCGGTCCAGCGGGAGCAAGCTCCCTCGCCACGAGATCTACTGGCCCGAAGAGACTTGCACTGGCACGGTCAGTTCAACCCGCAGCCCGTCCGGGCGGCTGTCGAAATGCAGGCCGCAGCCGCAACGCTGGACGATAGCCTGGACGATCGCCAGGCCCAGACCGCAGCCGGTGCTGTGGCCGTTGCGCCAGAAGCGTTGGGTCAGGTGCTGGATATCCTCGGCGGCGATTCCGTCGCCATGATCACGTACCAGGAAACGCACGCGCTGGCCGATCATCTCCAGGCTCAGTTCGACCTCGGTATCGGCCGGGGTGTGGCGCAGGGCGTTCTCCAGCAGGTTGCGCAACGCGGCGATGGCCAGCACCGCCGGCATTTGCACCGGCGCATCGGACAGCGGCGGCGATAGGTGCAGCCTGATCCGCTGGGGCGCGCCGCCGGCCGCATCCTGGATCGCCAGTCGCGCGACCTGCTCGGCGTTGCATTGCACGCCATCATCAAACGAAAGGCTGCCCTCGACCCGCGCCAGCAGCAACAGTTGCTCAAGGGTACGGTGCAAGCGGTCGGCGCCCTCCTCTGCCCGGGCCAGGGACTGATCACGCGCAGCCCCCTCGGTCATGCGCGCCACTTGCAGGTGGGTCTTGATGGCCGTCAGCGGGCTGCGCAATTCATGGGCAGCGTCACCGGTCAACCGGCGCTCGCGCTCGATGGTCTTGCCGATACGCTGGAACAGCTGGTTCTGGGTTTCCAGCAAGGGCCGCAGCTCGCTGGGCAGCGGATGGATCTGCAGGGGTTCGAGGGAGTCGGCGTTACGGCGCATCAACGCATCACGCATGCGATTGAGCGGCGCCAGGCCCTGTCCGATGCCCAGCCACAACAGGCACAGGCAACCGAGCAACGCCACGCCGACCGGCACCGACGCTGCCAGCAGCACCGACAGGTTCAACGCTTCGCGTTCGATCTGGCGATCGGCCGTGGTAATGCGCAAATCGCCTCGAACCAGGGTAAAGCTGCGCCATGGCGCACCGTCGATCATCTGATCATGGAAGCCTGTCTTCTCGGCTTCCAAGGCCTGTTCCGGGTTACCGTGGCTGCGCGCCAGGATCTCGCCGCGCAAGGAACTGACCTGACAGGCCATGCCGCCCGGAATGCTCAACTGCTCCGAGCTCAAGTGCGTGCCTTCACCTTTGCTGGGCACCGGTGGAAGTTGCTCCAGCAACCCGGCGACCATCCGCGCCGAAGCCACCAGGCGCTGGTCGAGGGAAAACATCATCTGGTTGCGCAGGTCGCTGAGCATCCAGGCCGCGGCCAAGGCCCAGATCAGGGTGAAGGCCGCGCCGAGCGTCAGGCTCAGCCGCAGTCGCAGGCTCATCACTTGGAGGATTCCCCGCCATCCGCCGGCCCCAGCCGATACCCCAGGCCACGCACGGTCTCGACAATGCCGTTGCCCAACTTGCGGCGCAGATGGTGGATATGCACGTTCAAGGCGTTGCTTTCCAGCTCGTCACTGAACCCATAGACACTGTCCTTGAGTTGCTCGGTGGATAACACACGACCGCGACTGTGCAGCAGCGCCTGCAACAGCGACTGCTCGCGGCGCGAGAGGTCCACCGGCTGGCCGCCCAGGGTGGTTTCGCGGCTGCTGGGGTCGTAGGTCAGGCGACCGTGCTCGATCAGGTTGACGCTGCGCCCCGCCACGCGCCGCAGCAAGGTATGCAGGCGTGCCGCCAGTTCCCGCAGATCGAAGGGTTTGAGCAGATAATCATCGGCCCCGGCCTGCAGGCCGTCGACCCGATCGGTCACCGAGTCCCGCGCGGTGAGGATCAACACCGGCGTCTCCAGGCCTTGCTGGCGCAATTGCTTGAGCAGCTTGAGGCCATCTTCATCGGGCAGGCCAAGATCGAGCACCATGACATCGAATTCGGCGACACCCAGCATCGCCCGCGCCGCCGAGGCGGTGGCGACGTGTTCGACGGTCAGGCCTTGAGCCGTGAGCCCGGCGACAATGCCGCTGGCGATCAACTCGTCGTCTTCGCAGACCAGTACGCGCATGGTAAGCCCCGTGGAAAAAGGTACATTAGGCCGCCGGCCGATTAAGTCGACATTATGCGACGAGTACGCCAGGCATGGGTGATCTTCGCTGTAAACCGGCCGTCGCCGGGTTAATCGACGGTTAATCGCCAGCCACCAATGTGCATTCCACTTGCTTCGTTCTAAGGCTTTATCCATGCGTCGATTGTTTTTGCTGTGTCTACTGCTGATCTCGGGTCTGGCCCAGGCCGCCAATCCTTTCGAGACCAAACCCGACTTCCTGCCGGTGGAAAAGGCCTTCGTCTTTACCTCCGAACGCCTGGACTCGGGTGAGACCCAGTTGTTCTGGCAGATCGCCGACGGTTACTACCTGTATCAGCAACGGCTCAAATTCGACGGCCTGGCCGACGCGCAGAAGCCCAGGCTGCCCGAGGGCGAAGCGCACAGCGATGAGTTCTTCGGCGACCAGCAAGTCTATCGCCAGGCACTGGAGCTGAAGATTCCCGCCGGGGCCACCGGCAAGATCAAGGTCGGTTTCCAGGGTTGTGCCGACGCGGGCCTCTGCTATCCGCCCCAGACCCAGGTGGTCGACCTGGGCGGCGACGCACCGGCCACGGCCAGTGGCGAGGCGCAGGACCAGGCCCTGGCCAGCGGCCTGCAACAGCGCGCGCTGGGCTGGAGCCTGCTGGTGTTCTTCGGCCTGGGGCTGCTGCTGGCGTTTACCCCGTGCTCGCTGCCGATGCTGCCGATCCTGGCGGGGCTGGTGGTGGGCAGCGGTGCAGGGCCCCGGCGCGGCCTGGCACTGGCCGGCAGTTATGTCATCAGCATGGCGCTGGTGTACGCCGCCATGGGCGTGCTTGCTGCGCTGTTGGGCGCCAATCTTCAGGCACTGCTCCAGCAACCCTGGCTGCTGGGCACTTTCGCCGCGGTATTCGTGGTGTTGGCGCTGCCGATGTTCGGTTTCTTCGAACTGCAACTGCCAGCCGCTCTGCGTGATCGATTGGAAAATGCCGGCCGCCAGCGCCGCGGCGGCAGCCTGGTGGGCGCCGGCATTCTCGGGGCGTTGTCCGGCCTGCTGGTCGGCCCCTGCATGACCGCGCCCCTGGCCGGCGCGCTGCTGTACATCGCCCAGAGCGGCAACGCGCTGCATGGCGGGTTGATCCTGTTCACCATGGGGGTCGGCATGGGCCTGCCGCTGCTGTTGCTGGTGACCGTCGGCAATCGCTTCCTGCCCAAGCCCGGTGCCTGGATGAACCTGCTCAAGGGCGTGTTCGGCTTCCTGTTCCTGGGCACCGCGCTGCTGATGCTCCGCCCGGTCATCGATGGCTCATTGTGGATCGGACTGTGGGGCGCGTTACTGGTTGTCGCCGCCTATTGCGCTTGGCGCCAGACCCAGGGCTTCGGTCGCGCTGCCTATCTGTGGGGCAGCGTATCGCTGCTGTTCGGCCTGTGGGGTAGCGTGCTGGTGATTGGCGCGGCGGGCGGCAGCGACGATCTGTTCAGGCCGCTGCAGGTCTACAGCGGCGCCAGGGGCAGCGCCACCGTCAGCGCCCACGATGCCTTCGTCACGGTCAGCGAGCCTGCCGCCCTGCAGCGCGAACTGGACGCCGCCAAGGCGCAGGGCCAATGGGTGTTGCTCGATTACTACGCCGACTGGTGCGTGTCCTGCAAGATCATGGAAAAACAGGTGTTCGGCCGCGCCGAAGTGCTCGGCGCCCTGAAAGGCGTACGCCTGCTACGCCTGGACGTCACCGCTGACAACGCCGCCAGCCGTGAGCTGCTGGGTCGCTACAAAGTGCCGGGGCCGCCGAGCCTGTTGTGGATCGGTGCCGACGGTGAAGAGCGCCGCAGCCAGCGGATCACCGGAGAAGTGGACGCCGAGGCGTTCCTGGAACGTTGGAACATGACCCGGAACGCACGCTGATGCTGACGTTTACCCTGGGCACCTTTGCCATCGCCCTCAATCATCTGCTGCTGATCAGCGCACTGGCCTTGGCGACTTTCGTCGGCTGGCGCGTGGCCAAGCGCGGCGGCGAGAACCCCGAGTCGGTGCTGTTCGGTCTGTTTCTGCTGGGGCTGCTTGCCGCGAGAATCGGCTTCGTCGCCGCGTACTGGAACCATTACCGGGACGACCTCTGGCAGATCGTCGATCTACGCGACGGCGGATTCCTGGCCTGGCCTGGCATCATCGTCCTGCTGGTCGCCGCGCTGCTCTGGGCGCATCGCCGACCGGCCCTGCGCCGGCCCCTGGGCTTCAGCGTCGGCAGCGGTCTGCTGTTCTGGCTGGTGGCGACGATGTCGCTGACGATCTACGAGCAAGGCACCCGGCTGCCGGAGATCGAGCTGCGCAACGCTGAAGGCGAAACCGTGAACCTCGCCGACTACCAGGGCGGCCCCTTGGTGATCAACCTGTGGGCCACCTGGTGCCCGCCTTGTCGACGGGAAATGCCGGTCCTGGAAGAGGCGCAAAAACAGCGGCCGGACCTGACGTTCCTGTTCGTCAATCAGGCCGAAAGCATGCAAAGCGTCAGCACCTACCTCGCCACCCAGGGCCTGAGCTTGACCAACGTGCTGTTCGACGGCAGTGGACGCCTCGGCCAGGCCGTCGGCTCCATGGCCTTGCCGACGACCTTGTTCTACAACGCCGAGGGTCGCCTGCTGGGCAGCCACCTGGGCGAACTGTCGGAAGCGAGCCTGGCCCGCGCCCTGGAAAATTTCGAAACGCCGGGTTCCACCACGGCGATCCACCCCGCGACAAGGAAATTGCCATGCCCCGCCTCCACCACCTGCTGACCCTGGCCTTCGCCGGCGCACTGCTACAAGCGCCGCTGCTTCAGGCCGAAGAGCTGCCCGCGGCGATCAAGAAGATCGAAGCCAAGGGCGCGAAGATCGTCGGCACCTTCGACGCACCGAACGGCTTGCGCGGCTACGCGGCGCAGTACCAGAGCCGCGGCATGACGCTCTATCTGACGCCGGACGGCCAGCATGTGCTGCTGGGCAACCTGTACGACGCCGATGGCAAGGACCTGAGCCTCGAACCCCTGAAAAAGCTGGTCTACGATCCGATGTCGAAGGAGATCTGGGCGAAGATGCAAGCCAGCAACTGGATCGCCGACGGCAGCAAGGACGCACCGCGCACCGTGTACCTGTTCAGCGACCCGAACTGCCCGTACTGCAACATGTTCTGGGAGCAGGCTCGGCCGTGGGTCAATGCCGGCAAGGTGCAGTTGCGCCACATCATGGTGGGCATCATCCGCGAAGACAGCCCGGGGAAATCAGCCGCATTGCTGGCCGCCAAAGAGCCGGAAAAAGCCCTGGCGGACCACGAAAAGGCCGGCAAGGGCAGCCCGCTGAAACCGCTGAAAGAAATACCGCCGGCGATCCAGGCCAAACTGGACGCCAACCAGCAGTTGATGGATGAACTGGAGCTGTCCGCGACCCCGGCGATTTTCTACCTGGACGACCAGGGCGACCTGCAACAGCAGCAAGGCGCGCCCTCGCCGGACAAGCTGGTGAAGATTCTCGGGCCGAAGTAAAAACCGGCCACCTGTGGCGAGGGAGCTTGCTCCCGCTGGGTTGCCCAGCAGCCCCAAAAAAGCATAGGCAATCAATCTGAAGAACCGCAGCAAGAGAACCAGGGGCTGCTGCGCAGCCCAGCGGGAGCAAGCTCCCTCGCCACGGGTTTGAGCAGCAATCAATGCCTGTGTTTCAGGAACCCCAGCAACGCCTCGGTCACAAACGCCGGGTTCTCCAGGTTGGAAATATGCCCCGCCTCGGGAATCAGCACATGCTCGCAGCCGATCAATTCAGCCATCTCCAGCGCCTCGGACGGTGGCCGTGGCTTGTCCTGGTCACCACACATCACCAGCGTGCGCTCGGCGTTCAACTCACGCAATTGCCCCAGGATGTCGTCCCGACCAAAGATGATCCGCCCCAGCGGCACGATGCTGTCGCGCAGGCGGTCGGCTGGCAATGCCGCCAAGGTGGCGCGGAACTGCTGGTAAAGCGCTGATTGCGGGTCGATGCCGGGCCGGAAGAAAATCGGCACGACGATGTCCAGCAACGGCTCAGGGATGCTACCGCTGGCCTCGATCTTGTCGAACAGCGAAAAGTAGTACAGACGGGTCGGCTCCGGTTCGACGCCCACATAGGTGTCCATCAATACTAGCGACTGCACGCGTCCGGGCGCCGCCAGCGCCAGGCGCGCGCCCCACATGCCGCCCACCGACAGCCCCACCAGGCTGAAGCAGTCGATGCCCAGCTGATCGAGCAACGCCAATGCCTGGCGAGCCAGATCGTTCAGCGAGGACGTATTCTCGGGCAAGCGCCCGGACTGGCCGTGGCCCCACAGTTCAGGGACGATGACCCGATAGTGCTTCGACAAGGCGTCAACCTGCGGCGTCCACATGCTGCGGTCCCACAAATAGCTGCTGCCGAGCACCACCACGGGGCCCTGGCCCTGGTCGAGGTAATGGAGCGGTTGTCCGTCGATCGTTGCGAAGGGCATGAGTGAATTCCTTGATTGAGTCCGGAAAAACCTTCGGAGACTGGCCCGCGATGAGCGGGTCGTCAACTTTGAGTTTTGCGTTGTTCATGCAGACGCCTTCGCGAGCAGGCTCGCTCCCACATGGATCATGTTGACCAATCCACTGTGGGAGCGAGCCTGCTCGCGAAAGGGTCCTTATAGACGCCGCAAAACTACATTCCTTCCAATTCCGCCATCAAATCATTCAGTCGATCGACTTTCTCCCCGGTGATTTCACTGGCCCCCAGCCCTGCGATGTATTCGGCCAGTTCCTGCACCGTGCTGCACTCGAACATGGCCCGGAGCGGCACGTTGCGCTGCAAGGCTTTTTGCACGCGCGAGGCGATCTGTGTGGCCAGCAATGAGTGTCCGCCCAGCTCGAAGAAATTGTCGCGTACGCCCACCCGTTCGACCTTCAGCACCTCGGCCCAGATGTCCGCAAGGGTCTGTTCCAGCTCATTGCTCGGGGCCTGGTAATCCTGGCTTTGCAACTGGCCGATCTCCAGGGCCGGCAAGGCCTTGCGATCGAGCTTGCCGTTGGCGTTCAGGGGCAGGCGGTCGAGCCACAGCCAGTGCAGCGGCACCATGTATTCCGGCAATTCGCTGCGCAGGCGCTGCTTGATGCGATCCAACCGCTCGGTCGGGCTCAGCGTCGCGTCGGCGGCGACCAGATAACCCACCAGATGTCTGCCATTGGCGCCTTCCTGCACGCCCACTGCCGCATCACGGACTTCGGGCTGTTCATGCAGCCGCGCTTCGATTTCCCCCAGCTCGATGCGATAGCCGCGAATCTTCACCTGGTGGTCGATGCGCCCGACATATTCCAGCACCCCATCGCTGCGGCGGCGCGCCAGGTCACCGGTGCGGTACAGCCGGTCGCCCGGCGCCCCGAACGGATCGGGCACGAACACCGGCGCCGTGCGCAGCGGATCGCCGACATAACCACGCCCGACCCCGATGCCGGCGACGCACAACTCGCCCACCGCGCCCAGCGGCACCAGTTCCAGCGCACCGTCGAGCAGGTACAGGCGGTTATTGTCGGTCGGCGTGCCGATGGGCAGGTAGCTGCCGCGCGTCGAAGCCAGGTCGACCCGGAAGAACGCCACGTCATCGGAACATTCGGCCGGACCGTAGGCATTCACCAGGCCGATGTCCGGATAACGCAACAACCATTGATGGGCCAGTTCCGGCGGCATTGCCTCGCCGGTCGGAAGCATCCAGCGCAGGCCTTCCAAGCCGATGCGTTCCTCGGCGAGCATGCCCTGGATCAACGATGGCACGCTCTCCAGCACGCTGATGCCCTGGCGTTTTACGTGCTCCAGCAGCCCTTGCGGGTCGTGGGCGATGGCATTGGGCACGATGTCCACCCGAGCACCGAACAGCGGCGCGGCAAGGAACTGCCAAACGGAAATGTCGAAGCTCTGCGACGCCGTCTGGGCAATCACGTCCGTCTCGTCCAGCGCCAGGTAAGGCACCTTGCTGAGCTGGTTATTGAGCATGCCCCGCTGCTGCACCATGACGCCTTTGGGCAAGCCGGTGGAACCGGAGGTGTAGATCACGTAGGCCAGGTTGTCCGGCCCGCTGTAGAGGCGCGGATTGTCCCGCGACACATCGCTGGCCTGAACGGTTTCCCAGACCAGCAGCTTTGGCCGGCCGGCGCAGGCGAACTCTTCCAGCAAGGCCAGCGCCTGTTCATGACAGGCCTGGGTGCAGACCAGCAACGGCGTGCGGCTCAGTTCGATGATACGGCTCAGGCGCTGGCTCGGCAGGCTCGGATCAAGCGGCAGGTAACCGCCGCCGGCCTTGAAGCTGCCGATGATCATGCCCAACAGGTCGAGATCGCGTTCGGCCAGCAGCGCCACCGGTTGGTCAAGCCCGACGCCAGCGGCGACCAACGCATGGCCGAGGCGATTGCTGCGCTCGTTCAGCTCGGTGTAAGTGCAGCGGGCCTCCAGGCAACTGGCGGCGATGCGTTGCGGATGGGCCGCCACCTGGGCCTCGAACAGCTCGGCGTAACTGCGCTCCAGCGGATAGGCGCGCTCGCTCTGGTTGCAGCCTTCGATCAGGAAGTCCTGTTCCGCGCTGCCAATCAGCGGCAGCTCAGCCACGTCGCCGTGAAAACCTTCCATCAAGGCGAGCAACAATCGCTTGAACTCGCCCAGCAGGCCCTGGACGGTGGACTCATCGAAATAGCGCTGGTCGTAAGACAGGTGCAGCCCCAGGTCATCACCCGGATAGCAGACCGCCGTCAGCGGGAAGTTGGTGTGGGTGCGGCCCGAGTCCGAGGTGGCATTGAGACTCTGGGCACGATCCAGCACCGAGACTTCCACCGGTGCGTTCTCGAACACGAAGAGGCTGTCGAACAGCGGCTGGCCCTTGGGCAGTTCGCTGACTTCCTGGATGCTCACCAGCGGCAGGTATTCGTACTCGCGCAACTGCATGTTGCTGTCCAGCAAGCCGTTGAGCCACTGACGCACGCTGCAACGCTGGTCATCGCCCGGGATCTGCACCCGCAGAGCGACACTATTGATGAACAAGCCCACGGTGCGTTGCATCTGCGGCAATTCCACCGGGCGCCCGGCCACGGTGACGCCGAAGAGTACGTCCCGATCGCCGCTGACCCGGCGCAATACCAGGGCCCACGCGGCCTGGGCGAACGTATTCACGGTCAATTGATGGGCCTGGGCCAGTTCTCGCAGTCGCGCGCCGTCCCGAGCGTCGAGCCGGGTGTAGCAGTCACCGACGACCATGCCGCCACTGTCACCGGCGTGTTCGCGCAGGAACGGGCGATCGGCGGGGATCGGCGTGGTCCGCTCGAAGCCTTGCAGGTTCTGCTTCCACCATTGCCGGGCTTCAGCCAGGCCCTGGCGTTGCAACCAGCCGATGTAGTCGCGATAACGCGGCGGTACCGCCAGCCGAGGCTCGCGATGTTCACCGAGGGCGGTGTAGATCTCGAAGAAATCATCCATCAGCAGTGAACGGCACCATGCATCGATCAGGATGTGGTGGTTGCTCATCATGAACCAGTAGCGCGCCGCGCCGACCCGGATCAATCGCAGGTGAAACGGTGCCTCGTTGAGCAGATCGAAACCGGCCTCGCGCTCGCGTTTGAGCAGCGCCTGGAGCTTGGGCTCCTGATCGTTCTCAGGCACGTGCAGCCAGTCGAGGTATTCCACCGGCGTGCGCCCGGGCTTGTGGATGATCTGCAGCATGTCTTCGCCGACGTTCCAGCAGAACGAAGCGCGCAAGGCTTCGTGGCGGGCAATCACCGCCTGCCAGGCCTGGGCGAAACGCTGTGGGTCCAGCTCGCTGTTGATGCGGTAGCGGTCCTGCATGTAGTACAGGCCCGTGCCCGGCTCGAGCAGGGTGTGCAGCAACATGCCTTCCTGCATCGGCGTCAACGGGTAGACATCCTCGATCTGCCCGGCCGGCACCGGCAGGTTGTCCAACTGTGCCTGGGTCAGTTTTGCCAGCGGGAAATCCGACGGCGTCAGGCCGCCCGCCTCGTCCGCCAGGCAATGTTCGATCAGCCGCTGCAACTCGTCGAGATAGGCCTCGGCCAGCGCGACGATGCTTTCACGGTCATGCCGCTCGGCGCTGAAGGTCCAGCGCAACAGCAGTTCGCCGCCGCTGACCTGGCCGTCGACACTCAACTCGTTCGGCAGTGGCGCGTCAGGGTCATGAATGGCGCCAAGTGGCGTATCCAGCGGTTGGAACAACGCGTCCTGGCCGAGCGTATGGTCAAGCTGACCGAGGTAATTAAAAGTGATCGCGGCTTGCGGCAAACCGGCCATCGCCTGGCGTGTGCCGGCGTCCGCCAGATAACGCAGCACGCCGTAGCCGAGGCCCTTGTGGGGCACCGCGCGCAGTTGCTCCTTGACGGCTTTGATCGACGCGCCGACATCATCGGCCGCCGGGCTCAGGCGCAGCGGATAGACACTGGTGAACCAGCCCACGGTGCGCGTCAGGTCGACGTCATCAAACAGCGCCTCGCGGCCATGGCCTTCGAGTTGGATCAGCGCCGATTGCTGATTGCCTTGGCGGCACAGCACGCGGGCGAGCGCCGTGAGCAGCAGGTCGTTGACCTGGGTGCGATAGGCGCTCGGCGCCTGCTGCAACAGTTGCCGGGTACGCTCGGCGTCCAGGCGCACGCTGACGCTTGCGGCGTGTCGCTCCTGCCGCCCGCCGCCAGGGTTCGCGCAAGGCAGCGTAACGTCCGGCCCGCTCAGTTGGTCGCGCCACCAGGTCAACTCCTCGCGCAGGGATTCGCTGCCGGCGTAGGCCTGCAACCGCGCAACCCAGTCACGCAACGGGCTGGTCTTGGCCGGTAGCCGCAGCGTTTGCCCGCCGGCCGATTGGCGGTAAGCCGTCTGCAGATCGTCCATCAATACCCGCCATGAAACCCCGTCCACCACCAGGTGATGAATGGCGATCAGCAGGCGCTGCCGACCGTCCGGCAAGTCCGCCAGCACGGCGCGCAGCAACGGCCCGCTCGACAGCTGGAAGCCAAGCTGCGCCTGGGCAAACAGCGCTTCGCAGGCTTGTGTGGACTGCACCGAAAGATGCTGCAGCAACGCCCCATCGAACAAGGGCTGGTGCTCGGCGCGCCAATGCCCGGTGGTATTGGCGAAGCCAAGGCGCAAGGCATCATGCTGCTGGAAAACAGCCTGCAGCGCCTGCTCCAGAAGCTGTGGTTCGAGCAGCGTGGTCGGCTCCAGCAGCAACGCCTGGTTCCAGTGATGACGGTTGGGTATCTCGCTGGCGAAGAACCAGTGCTGGATCGGCGTAAGCCCCGACTCACCGCTCAACAGCCCCTGCTCGACACTCACCTGCTCGCTGCGGGTGGCGATGGCGGCCAAGGCCTGCACGGTCTGGTGCTGAAACAGGTCTCGCGGCGTGAAGTGGATGCCCTGCTGCCGGGCACGGCTGACAACCTGGATCGACAGGATCGAATCGCCGCCCAACTCGAAGAAGTTGTCGTTGAGGCCAACCTGTTTGACGTTCAGCACGTCGCACCAGATCGCTGCCAGCGCTTGCTCCAAGGCATTGCTCGGCGCCACGTATTGCTGGCGATTGAGCTCCGGATCGGGCATCGGCAAGGCGCGGCGATCGAGTTTGCCGTTGGCGGTCAGCGGCATGCTCGCCAGCAGGATCAGGTGAGTGGGCACCATGTACTCCGGCAGTTGCGCCTTGAGGTGCTGCTTCAGCGCTTCGCGCAGGGCCACTTGTGCCATGGCGTCCTGCTCGGCGATGTCGCTGGCCAGATAAGCGGCCAACTGCTTGCCGCCCGGCATGTCGAGGGCCAGTACCACCGCTTCGCGCACGGCAGCGTGCTCCAGCAGGCGGTTTTCGATTTCCCCGAGTTCGATGCGGAAACCGCGAATCTTCACTTGATGATCGATTCGTCCCAGGTACTCCACTTGGCCGTCGGCACGCTGGCACACCAGGTCGCCGGTGCGGTACAGCCGACCGCCATCGGCGGCAAACGGATCGGCGACGAAGCGCTCGGCGGTCATGCCCGGACGCTGGTGATAACCCTGGGCCAGACCGGCGCCACCAACGTACAGCTCACCCGTCGCGCCTGGCGGCACCAACGCCAGGTCCGCGTCGAGAATGTAGGCCCGTCGGGCGCCGATCACGCTGCCGATCGGTACGCTGCCCGCGCCCTCCTCCAATTGTTCCGGCGCCAGGCTCGCCAGCGGCATGACCACCGTCTCGGTCGGACCATAGGCGTTGAAAAACAGGCTCGGGCTGAACGCGGCGCGGATGCGCTGCAGGTGTTCGCCGGCCAACGCTTCGCCACCGGTAATGCACATGCGTACCGGCAACGTTTGCCCCTGGGTCGCCAGCCATTGCGCCAACTGGCTGCCATAACTCGGGGTAAAGCCGAGAATATTGATGCGGTGCTGACGGATCAGCCCGCAAATCTCCTGAGCATCCCACTGGCCCTGGGCGCGCAGCACCACGTGAGCGCCGCTGAGCAAAGGCACCAGCAGGCGTTCGGTGGCCGCGTCGAAATTGATCGAATAGAAATGCAGCTCGCAGTCGTCCGGGCGCATGCCGAAACGGCGGATCACCGCCTGGCAATGCATGGCGATTTCACCGTGGGACACGACCACGCCCTTGGGCTTGCCGGTGGAGCCGGAGGTGTAGATCAGGTACGCCTGGTGCTGCGGCAGATTGATCAGCGATGGCGACTGGTCCGGGTACTGCGCCAACGCCTCGCTGTCGTCCTCCAGGCACCAGCGCTGCACGCCCGGCGGCAATGGGCCGAGGGCCTGGAACATGGCCCGGTCGCTGAGCAGCAGACCGACGCCACTGTCTTCGATCATGTAGTGCAAACGGTCCAGCGGGTATTCCGGATCCAGCGGCACGTAGGCGCCACCGGCCTTGAGGATCGCCAGCAGGCCGATGACCATTTCCAGCGAGCGCTCCAGCGCCAGGCCCACCCGCACCTGCGGCCCGACGCCCCGCTCGCGCAGCATCCAGGCCAGGCGATTGGCGCGGCGTTCGAGTTCGGCATAGCTCAGGGTCTGCCCGGCGAACGTCAGCGCGGCTGCGTCGGGACGCGTCCGGGCCTGTTCTTCGAACAGCACGTGGAGGCATTGATCGAGACGATGCTCACCGGGCTCGACGCCCAGGCTGTCGAGCATTTGCTGCTGCTCGCCGACGCCAAGCAACGGCAGTTCGCTCAGCCGCCGAGCCGGATCGACCAGCAACGCCTCCAACAGGTTGCGCCAATGACCGGCCATGCGGGCGATGCGCGGCTCATCGAACAGATCGGTGCTGTAGGTCAGGCAGCAACCCAGGCGCTGATCGAGGTCGGTGACTTCCAGGTTGAGGTCGAACTTGGTGGCGCGGGCGTCGTTGACCAAGTAATCGACGCTCATGCCGGCCAACGTGCGGCTCTGTTGGAATTCCCAGCGCTGGACGTTGCACATCACCTGGAACAGCGGGTTGTATGCGGCACTGCGCGGTGGCTGCAGGGCTTCGACCAGATGATCGAAGGGCAAGTCCTGGTGGGACTGGCCTTCGATCACGGTGTGGCGCACCTGCTCGAACAGTTCGCCCACCGACATTTGCCCGTCGAGCTGGCAACGCAGCACCTGT
This sequence comes from Pseudomonas sp. R1-15, assembly GCF_051132085.1. Lineage (NCBI taxonomy): Bacteria > Pseudomonadati > Pseudomonadota > Gammaproteobacteria > Pseudomonadales > Pseudomonadaceae > Pseudomonas > Pseudomonas sp. R1-15. The sequence goes on from NZ_CP071660.1 coordinate 4,060,666, forward strand.
GTGTTGAGGAACGCGCCGATCAGCCCTTCGCTTTCCGGGCGGATGCGGTTGGCCACCGGCGCGCCGATGCGCAGGTCGGTCTGGCCGCTGTAGCGATAGAGCAGCACGGCCAGGGCGGCGGTCATGGTCATGAACAGGGTCAGGCCACGTTCGGCATTGAAGGCGCGGACCCGCGCGGCCAACTCATCGCTGAGTTCGAAACGGAACAGTTCGCCACGATGACTTTGCACCGGCGGACGCGGGCGGTCCGTCGGCAGTTCCAGCAAGGGATGTTCGCTGCCCAGTTGAGCGGTCCAGTAGTCCAGTTGACGCTGGCGTTCGCCGGATTCCAGCCATTGGCGCTGCCAGACGCTGTAGTCGAGGTATTGCACCGGCAACGGCTCCAGCGGCGACTCGCGATCATCGACGAAGGCCTCATACAGCGCGCTCAGCTCACGGGCGAAAATGTCCATCGCCCACCCTTCGGTGACGATGTGGTGCAAGGTCAGCACAAAGTAATGCTCATGCTCGGCGGTCTTGACCAGGCAGGCCCGCAGCAGCGGCCCGGTTTCCAGGTCGAAGGGTTCGTGGGCCTCGCTGTCGGCCAGTTGCCGGACCCGTTGCTGGCGCATGTCGGCGTCGAGCATCGAGAAATCCTTCCAGCCCATGCGCAGGCCCGTCTCGCCGTGCACCTGTTGGCGAGGCACGCCATCGATGCTCGGGAACGTTGTGCGCAGGGTTTCATGGCGCAGGATCAAGGCCTGCAACGCCGCTTCAAAGCGTCCGACATCCAGCACCCCGCGCAACCGCGCCATGCCGCCGACGTTGTAGGCCGGGCTGTCCGGCTCCATTTGCCAGAGGAACCACATACGCTGTTGGGAATAGGACAGCGGCACCGGTTGGCTGCGGTCGACTTTCTCGATCGGCGGCTGGCGGTTGGTCTGGCCGCTTAGCTGAATCAACCGCACCTGCTCAGCGAAGGCGCCCAACTCACTGGCTTCGAACAACGCGCGCAGCGGTAGCTCGACATCGCAGGCCTGGCGGGTGCGGGAAATGATCTGGGTCGCCAGCAACGAATGGCCGCCCAAGGCGAAAAAGTCGTCGCGCAAGCCAACGCGCTCCAGACCCAGCACGTCGCGCCAGATGCCGGCGACCCGCTGTTCGAGGGCGCTGACCGGCTCGACGTGCTCGCGCACTTGCCACTGCGGCTCGGGCAAGGCGCGACGGTCGAGCTTGCCGCTCGGACTCAGGGGCATGACGTCCAGGCGCAACAATTGCGCAGGCACCATGTAGTCGGGCAATTCGCCGACGAGGGCGTTTTTCAGGCGAGCAGCCTGGACGGTTTCATCTTCATCGACATCGACCGCGGTGTAGTAGCCGATCAATTGCGCACCGGCCGACGTGTCACGCACCAGCACCGCCGCTTGGGCGACGCCCTCCTGGGCGAGCAGTCGCGCTTCGATTTCCTGCGGCTCGACCCGGAAACCACGCAGTTTGACCTGCTGGTCGAGGCGGCCGAGGTATTCGATGACGCCGTCAGCGCCCCAGCGCGCCCGGTCGCCGGTGCGGTACAGGCGCGCGCCGGCCGAACCCAGCGGGTCGGCGACAAACCGCTCGGCCGTCAGCCCCGGTCGTCCCAGGTAACCCCGGGCCAGGCCGAGGCCACCGATGCACAATTCACCCGGCACACCGACCGGCACCGGATTGAGGTCACTGTCGAGGATGCGGCAGAGCACATTGGCCAGCGGACGACCGATCGGCGAGCGCTCGCCATCGGCCTCGCTGCAGTGCCAGTGCGTGACGTTGATAGCGGTTTCGGTCGGGCCGTAGCGGTTGTGCAGCCGCGCCGCCGGCAGTTGCGCCAGCACCCGGTTGCGCAACTCGGCCGGCAACGCTTCGCCGCCGGAAAAGATCCGCCGCAGGCTCATGCAGCGGGCGCTCAACGGCTCCTCGAGGAACAGGCTGAGCAGCGGCGGTACAAAATGCAGCGTGGTCACGCCAAACCGCTCGACCAACTGCGCGATACGGTGCGGGTCGCGGTGCTCGCCGGGGCCGGCCAGTACCAGTTGGCAGCCGTTGATCAGCGGCCAGAAGCACTCCCACACCGACACGTCGAAACTGATCGGCGCCTTTTGCATGAGCACGTCGGTTTCATCCAGCCCATAGGCGGCCTGCATCCATTGCAGGCGCTCGGCCAGGGCGGCATGGGTGTTGCCGACGCCCTTCGGCTGACCGGTCGAACCGGAGGTGTAGATCACGTACGCCAGATGCTCGCCATGCAAATGCAGCCCCGGCGGATTGCTCGGCCATTGCTCCAGATGCAGGGCGTCCATGGCGATGACGCTGACGCCTGCGCAGGCCGGCAAGCGGTCCAGCAAGGCGGTTTGGGTCAGCAGCAGATCGACGCCGCTGTCACCCAACATGTAGGCCAGGCGCTCGGCCGGATAATCGACATCCAGCGGCACATAGGCGCCCCCCGCCTTGATGATCGCCAACACGCCGATCAGCAACTGCGGCGAACGCTCGGCGGCAATCGCCACGCAGACGTCCGGGCCGACGCCTTTGTCCCGCAGGTAATGGGCCAGGCGATTGGCCTGGGTGTGCAGCTCGGCATAGTCCAGCGCACCACCGTCCCACTGCAACGCGGTACGTTGCGGGGTGCGGCGGGCCTGTTCGTTGAGCAGTTCCGGCAGCCACTGGCTGGCCGGCTCGCAAGGCGCCGAGCCCCATGGCAGCTGTTGCGCGGATTCAGCGTCGCTCAACAGCTGCACGTCGCCGATCGCCTGTTGCGGGTTGCTGCAAACCGCCCGAAGCAGGCTGCAAAAGTGTTCGGCCAAGCGGGCGATAGTCGTCGCCTCGAACAGCTCGTCAGCGTAATCGAACGACAGCGTCAGCCGTCCGTTGCGGTCCTCTTCGCTATGCAACTGCAAGTCGAACTTGGCTTCGCGGCTGTGCCACGGCAACTCATCGGCCAACAGCCCCGGCAGGCGCCGCAACGCGCCGAGGTCGCGCTGCTGATGGTTGAACATGACCTGGAACAGACCTTGGTCCCGCGCCTGTGGGTACGCTTCCAGCAGTTGTTCGAAAGGCAGGTCCTGATGCGACTGGGCGCCCAGCGTGGCTTCCCGGGCCTGGGCCAGCAGCGCGGCGAATGGCTGGCGCGAATCGGTTTGCGCGCGCAGCACCTGGGTGTTGATGAAGAAGCCGATCAGGCCCTGGGTTTCCCGGCGCGGGCGGTTGGCGTTGGGCACGCCGATGCGGATGTCGGACTGGCCGGTGTAGCGCTGCAGCAGCGCCTGGAATGCCGCCAGCAAGAACATGAACGGCGTGGCGTCATGGGCCTGGGCCGTCCGGCGCAGGGCATCGCCGAGGTCCTTGTCCAGGCGCAGGCTGTGGCGCGCGGCGCTGCGCTGATGCAGGGCGCTGCGCGGATGATCGGTGCTCAGCGCCAGGGTCGGATGCTCATCGCCCAGTTGCTGTTTCCAATAGGCCAGTTGGCGCTCGGCTTCACCTTGCCCGAGCCATTGGCGCTGCCAACTGCCGTAGTCGGCGTAGTGCAACGGCAACGGCGCCAACTCGGCGACCTGTCCCTGGGACGCCGCGGCATAGAGCCGTGAGAACTCCTCGATCAGGACGTTCATCGACCAGCCATCGGCGATGATGTGGTGCATCGTCACCAACAGTTGGTGGTCGTCCTGATCCAGGCGCAACAAGGTGACCCACAGCAGCGGGCCCTTTTCCAGATCGAACTGCGTGGCGGCTTCGTCTTCGCGGATCTGCCGCGCCCGCGCTTCGCGCTGGTCAGCGGGCATGTCGCAAAGATCGATCACCTGAAGATTGAACTCTCCGGCCGGATCGATTTGCTGCAAGGCCACCCCATCGCGTTCCAGGAACCGCGTGCGCAGGGACTCATGGCGCTCGATCAATTGCTGGAAGCTGGCGCGCAAGGCGTTTTCGTCCAGCTCGCCGCGCAGGCGGATGGCGCCGGGAATGTTGTAGGCACGGCTTGCCGGATCCAACTGCCAGGTCAGCCACAAGCGGTTTTGCGCCAACGATTGCGGCAGCGGCTCGTGGCGTGGCAACCGGCTGATGGCGCCCTGGGCCTGGCCGCCGTCCTGCTGCAGGTTCGCCACCGCCGCGGCAAAAGCGCCGAGCGTTGGGGCTTCGAAGAGCAGGCGCAGGTTGAGCTCCAAGCCGAGGGTTTCGCTCAGCCGCGCAATGACTTGGGTGGCGGCGATGGAATTGCCGCCCAGCAGGAAGAAATGATCGTTGCCCTGGACCTGGTCGACCTGTAACTGCTCGCACCAGATCTGGCCAATCAGCGTTTGCAGCTTCGATGAAGCGCCCGCCTCATGGGTTTGCACCTCGACCGAGGGAAACAGTGCATAGCTGTCGAGGCTGCCGTCAGCCAGTCGTGCCCGGCAGGCCGAACGCTGCAGCTTGCCGCTCGAAGTCTTCGGCAAGGCCCCTGGGTTGAGCAGCACCACCACGCTCGGGGCTTGCTGGCAGGCATCGGCCACGGCCTGGCGAATCGCTTTGATCAAGGCCTCGGCCGGGAGGATTTTCCGCACGCTGCGGCTGATTTCCGCGGCAATCCCGATCCCCTCTTCGCCGCCGTTGTCGACCGCAAATGCAGCGACCCGTCCCTTACGCACCACCTCGACCTCGCGTTCTACGGCTTGCTCGATGTCCTGTGGATAAAGGTTATGCCCGCGCACGATGAGCAAATCCTTCAGGCGCCCCGTGATGAACAGCTCGCCTTCGCGCACAAAGCCAAGGTCGCCGGTGCGCAGCCAGGTGCGGCCGGCATGCTGGACGAATGTCCTGGCGCTGGCCTCGGGGTTGCGCCAGTAACCGTGGGCGATGCTCGGCCCGGCGGCCCAGACTTCGCCGACCTGATTGTCGGCCAGCGGCTGTAGCGTGGCGGGCTCGACGATCAGTATCGCGTGGTCCGGCTGGCTCACGCCGCAACTCATCACTGCGTTGCCCTGCCCCGGCTCGGCGCGGTTTTGCGCCAATGCCGCGTCATCCATTCGCATCGCGGGGATCCCTCGGCCACGCGGCGTGCCGGCGACGAACAGGGTGGCTTCGGCCAAGCCATAGGAAGCCATGAAACTGTCCGGCGTGAAGCCGCACGAGGCAAACTTTTCGGCGAAGCGCTCCAGGCTGTCGAGGCGAATCGGTTCGGAGCCGGAATAGGCCACGCGCCAATGGCTCAAGTCGAGGCGCTCCAGGGCCGACTCACTGACCCGCTCGCTGCACAGCCGGTAGGCGAAATCCGGGCCGCCGCTGATGGTGCCGCCGTACTCGCTGATCGCTTCCAGCCAACGCAACGGTCGGGCGAGGAAATACGCCGGCGACATCAGTACGCACGGCACTCCGCTGAAGATCGGTTGCAGCAAACCGCCGATCAGGCCCATGTCGTGATACAGCGGCAGCCAGCTGACAATGACGTCGTCGGGATTCACGTCAATGCCGAAGCCATGCCGGATCAGCGCTTCGTTGGCCACCAGGTTGCCGTGGCTCACCTGCACCCCCTTGGGCAACGCAGTGGAGCCGGAGGTGTATTGCAGGAAGGCGATGTCATCGTCTTGCAGGTTCGGCGCCCGCCATTGGCCGGCGTGGGCCGGATCGAGGGTATCGACACAGAGTACCGGCGGTGCCGATTCGATGGCCTGCAGCGTGTCGCGCACCTCACTGCTGGTGAGCAATAGCCGCGGCTGGGCGTCGGCGATGATCGACAGCAGACGCTCCTGATGGTGGCGGCGGGTGGACTCGGGTGGGTAGGCCGGAACGGCGATCACGCCGGCGTACAGGCAACCGAAAAACGCCGCGACGTAATCCGGGCCGCTGGGGAATAGCAGTACGGCGCGATCACCCAGTTCCGCCTCGGCCTGCAAAGCGGCGGCGATGGTCCGGGCGCGCAAGTCCAGGTCGCGATAACTCAACACGACGCCCTGCTGCGGGGTGTCGGCAAGAAAGCGCAAGGCCACCCGGTCCGGCGTCAACGCGGCGCGGCGCTGGAGGGCATGGGCCAGGGTGCTGGGGAGTTCGAACGCGTCGGTCATGTGGGGTTCCTGCCTGGATTCGGCTTGCAAGTGGTCACCCTTGGGAACGGATTACACCGGCAAATAATTAGTCGCAGGCCTTGCCTCCGCGCATCCGGACGATCATCGGTCGGCGCCACGCCGCGGCAACGGGTCGCAGTTTCCAGGCTGGACTTCCGCCCATCAATAATTCTTCTTCTCAATTGACAACGATTATCATTAAGCCTAATTTGGCGCTCGACATGTAGGACGGATCCGATGCACGGGTCGTCCCGCTAACTATTTGCAGTAAGGTGAATTCCATGACGGAACAAGTATCCACAAGCAGGTGCGACTCACCGCTACTCCAGGCCTTCGTCGACAACCGGATGATCCTGGTCAAGATCGCAGCGCGTATCACCGGTTGCCGCTCCCGCGCGGAAGACGTGGTCCAGGATGCGTTTTTCCGGTTGCAATCGGCGCCCCAGATCACCTCGTCCTTTAAGGCTCAACTCAGCTACCTGTTCCAGATCGTGCGCAATCTGGCGATCGACCACTACCGCAAACAGGCGTTGGAACAGAAATATTCGGGGCCGGAAGAAGAAGGGTTGAACGTGGTGATCCAGGGTGCTTCGCCAGAAACGTCGCATATCAACTTTTCCACCCTCGAACACATTGCCGACGCGCTGACCGAGCTGCCCAGCCGAACCCGTTACGCCTTCGAGATGTACCGCCTGCACGGCGTACCGCAGAAAGACATCGCCAAGGAACTGGGCGTCTCGCCGACACTGGTGAACTTCATGATCCGCGACGCCCTGGTGCATTGCCGCAAAGTGTCAGGGGTGCGTGGGGATACGTTCGCCCGGCGGTGAAATCTGCGCAAAGGCTTCAGGCCAATCGCGAGCAGGCTCGCTCCCACAATTTTTATCGTGAATTCTGTGGGAGCGAGCCTGCTCGCGAAGAGGGCCTACCGGTGACACAGCCTCACACCAACGAACACCGGTCAAAAAACCGCTCGCGCCCCAGGATCATCAGTGCCGCGCGCTTGTGCGGGAAATCGAATTCCTTTTCACAGTGAAAACACTGGTTATGCAGATGCCCGATCATCCGGGCATTGTCGGCCCGAGGCTCGGCCACCACGCGCTGGGTACGCGGATCGTCGAGAAACAGGTAATGCACCAGCGCCGATAACCAGCTTGCGACCTTGTGCGGACCTCGATGCTGCTCTTCGCCCACCAGCATGTGGATGCCGCGGTCATAGGCGTGAGCGTCATAAAACGGTGCGATTCGATCCTCCTTGGCCCAATAGGCTTCGAAGTAGGCGAATGGCTGCTCATCGAAACAACCGATCAAGGTCAAGACCCGAGGGTCATGCTCAAGCCTGGTCAAGTACTCGCGGTGCTGTTCCAGGCTGCCCTCCTCCTGCCAGAAGCTCGCCACCCTGGGACTGTTCTGCCAGCGGTTGAATCGCGTCAGGTCTTGCTCGATTTCAAGCGTGCGCAAAGACACCCAGGCCCCTAGCCGCGCGTCGAAACGGCGATACACCTCGCCGCGCGGCTTGATCGGGCGACGTGGATGGCGCTTGCCGTCGGTGACGATCATCTGTTGCGGATAACTGCCGCTGAACGACTCTCCCAACCAGGGCTGCGGCAGTTGCCAGAACAGGGTGCGTTCGCAGATGTATTCGTCGCTGAGTTCCCCGCCCGTCAGCAAACCGCTGAGCAGGGCCTCACCGGGACGCTCATTGAGGTGCCAGACCAGGCGCTGACATTCGGGATCCCTGGCAAACAGCCAATAGCAGGCCGCCCAGAGTGCCGGGCCGACCGGCCGGTCGTTGTTTTCCTGCAAATGCACGTGCAACTGGGGACCGCGCTCCAGGCGCAGGCGGATCAGCGGCGCGCCTTCGAGCATCAGGCTCAGGTGGCGTTCGGTTTCATCGGCACCCAGGCTGCGCCCGCCGGGCAAGGGCAATATCGTCGGCTGATTGAGGTTGGACATGGGAGCTCACGTTTTCGTCGGTGGTCAACGTGTGACGTGAGCCAGGCAAATAAATTTAAGGTCCGCTTTCAATGAGCGTGGGTCGGCACCAGCTCGATCCGGTAGGGCTGGAAGATTTCCAGCAACTGGCCGTCGTCCCGCAACTTCTGCAACATCTGGGCGAACGCTTGTGGGGAAATGGGCGCCTGGGGCCGAATCAGTGCGTAATGATGGTAAATCTGGTCGATGCGTTCGGATACCAGCAACTGCGAGGCCACTTGCGGATTGCGCAACACGTAATCGCTGAGGTAGGAACGGGTCACCAGGGCAATGTCCGCGCGTGTGCGCAACACCATCTGCAGGTTGCTGTCGTGGGAATAGGTCAACGTGGCGTTGTATTGGCCAATGAGGAACTTGGGATCGGCGTTGAATTCGGCAAACGCATAGTGATAACCGCTGAACAGGGCCAGGCGCTTGCCCCTGAGATCGGCGAAATAGCTCTGCTGGCGATCCGGCTGGCGTTGGGCGACGAATATCTCCGCATCTTCCAGGCCCATGTCTACCGGAGTATGGGGCACATCCTGCCAACCCCAGTCGGGGTTTTCGAAAATCGCCATGTCTACCCGGCCCTGCTTGAAATCGTTGAACCGGCGCGGAATCGAAGTGGGTACCAGCACGAATTCATAATCGGCCTGTGACCGATTCAAGGCTTCCACCAATTGCGGTAACAGACCGGTGTCGGCGCCGTTTTCGGGACGAACGGTATAAGGCGGGAAATGCGCCGCGCCGATCCGGACCACTTGTGCAGCTTCAGCTGACACGGTCAAGAACATGGCCAGGACGGCCAGCAAGGTACGTGAGGTCATCCCCATCGGCGAACACGTCAAGATAACCACTCCCCCAAAGTCCCCATCACTCTTCACGCTAGGCGGTTTCAGCCGCTTAGCCAGCCGCACGGTCAATTTAAAGCAGCGGCTCGATCATTGTTCTTCTTTCATCCGGTCGCGCGGGGCAATTTAAGCTGGCCAAGGCAACCAAGCAAGCGCTCGGACAGCGAACAGCCATCTTCCATGCAGGACAACTTCCATCAGGCCGGTCTGGTCGCTCGCGCGTCATCAGGGACTAGGCGGATGCTTCGGGTTTGACTACGCTCAAACCCATCTGCACGCCGATACCGGGAACCTTGCAATGCCTTACTGGCTGGTGATTGATCTGGAAGCCACCACCGACGAAGGTGGCTGGCCGGTTACCGAAATGGAAATCATCGAAATCGGCGCCACCCTGGTGAATCGGGATGGGCGCGAGGTGGATCATTTCCAGCGCTTTGTACGGCCGCTGAGGCGCCCGTTGCTGACCTCTTTCTGTCGCACGCTGACGCATATCAGCCAGGCCAATATCGACGGCGCCGCACCGCTGACCGAGGTCTGGCCGGCATTCGAACACTGGCTGGCGCCTTATCGAGCGAACCTCGAAGGCTGGGTCAGTTGGGGAGACTACGACCGCAAGCAGTTGCTTCAGGAATGGCAAGGCCAGCACTTGCACAGCGCGCTCGGCCAGGTACCGCACATGAATCTCAAGCAGCGCTTTGCCAAGGCCCGTCGGCTGGAGCGACCGCTGGGGCTCAATGCGGCGTTGCAACTGGCCGGCCTGCAGTTCTGCGGCCAACAGCACCGTGCATTGGAGGACGCCCGCAATACGGCGCGATTGTTGCCGCTGGTGCTGACGGGCTGAGCGCCCTGCCAGGCGCGACAGATGACGACTGTTGTGGCCTTGTGCATACTGGCCGGCCTTTTTCAGCCCTTTCTCGAGGAATCGCCCATGTTCAAAGTCAACGAGTACTTCGACGGCACCGTCAAGTCGATCGCCTTCGGCACCGCCGAAGGTCCAGCGACCATCGGCGTCATGGCACCGGGCGAATATGAGTTCGGCACTGCGCAGCGGGAAATCATGCATGTTGTTTCCGGCGCCCTGACCGTGAAACTGCCCGACAGCACCGATTGGGAAACCTTCGCCGCCGGTAGCCAGTTCAACGTCCCGGCCAACAGCAAGTTCCAGCTCAAGGTAGCCGTCGACACGGCTTACCTCTGCGAATATCGCGGCTGAGCCGTGGCGAGGGAGCTTGCTCCCTCGCCACAAAAGCGCCTGCGTGATAAATAAAAATGCCCGTGTCCAGCGACACGGGCATTTTTTATTCAGGGATCTTCTATTCCAGCACTTCGACCGGCATGCCGACCTCAAGTCGGCCATTGCCATCGTTGACCAGATTCTGGCCGAACATCGCACCATCCGGGGTAGAACGGTACTGTTGCAAAGTGGCGAAAGGCTCGCGCTGCGGATCGCGTTCGCCGGTTTGCGGATCGACCGTGGTCATGATGCAGCGTGAACACGGCTTGACCACCCGAAACTCCACCTCGCCGATACGAAGACGCTTCCAGCCGTCTTCGGCGAACGCCTCGCTGCCCTCGACCACCAGGTTGGGACGAAAGCGCAGCATTTCCAGCGAGCGGCCAACTCTGCCCGATAAATCCTCCAACGAGGCCTGGCCGATCAATAACAAGGGAAAACCGTCGGCGAAGGCCACCTTGTCGTCATCCTTGCCGTAGCCGGCTGCCGTGGTACGAGCCAACTCCACCGGCACATGGACCAGCCGGGTGCGATTGCCGATGAACTCACTGACCCAGGCAGCCGCCGCGTCACCGGCATCCGGCACACGCAGAGTATCGCGCCAGATGATCACGCCACGCCGTTGTTCTTCGAGAGAAGGCGGCAGCGGCACCTCGATGGCGCCGTAGCCCGGCGCGCTGAGTGTCAGTCCGCCCGCCGCGTTCCACAACGCCGAAAGCTGGCTCAGCTTTGCCACGGCCCGCTGGGTCAGGAAGCGCCCGCTGGCCTCATCCACCAGCATCCAGCGTCGATCACCGTCGAGCCCGAGCTTGTCCAGGCCGATGCCCTGCAGCGGCTGCCCCTTGCCGGACTTCAACGGATACCGATACAGCGCGCTCAGCCGCAACATGATCAACTTTCCCTGATGACGAAAGAGCGCAACCTTATACGAGCGAGCCGGTGAAGCAAACCTCGATCAGCCTCAGCCGAGCATCAACCGCTGGCGCACCACGTCGACCAGCTTGTCCGGCTGGAATTTGGAAAGGAAGTTGTCACAGCCAACCTTCTTGACCATCGAATCGTTGAAGCTGCCGGACAGCGAGGTATGCAGCACCACGTAGAGCCCACGCAGGCGTGGATCGTTGCGGATTTCCGTGGTCAGGCGGTAGCCGTCCATCTCGGGCATTTCCGCGTCGGTGAAAATCATCAGCAACTTGTCGGTCATCACTTCGCCGGTGTCGGCCCAGGCCTTGAGCATGTTCAGTGCCTTCAAGCCGTCGCTGGCGATGTGCATCTTCACGCCCAACTGGCCCAGGGTGTCACGCAACTGCGAGAGCGCGACATTGGAATCGTCCACCAGCAGGACTTCTCGACCGCGGGCTCGTTCCAGCACCGGATCCTCGAGCTTGTCCCGTGAGACCTTGGCGTTGTAGGGGACGATTTCGGCGAGGACTTTCTCCACGTCGATGATTTCCACCAACTGGTCGTCGACCTTGCTGATAGCCGTCAGGTAATGCTCGCGCCCGGCACTGGTCGGAGGCGGCAGGATGGCTTCCCAGTTCATGTTGACAATGCGGTCCACGCCCCCTACCAGGAACGCCTGTACCGAACGGTTGTACTCGGTGACGATGATGGTGCTGTTAGGTCCCGGCACGAGCGGACGCATGCCGATGGCCTGGGAAAGATCGATCACCGGAAGGGTCTGGCCACGCAGATTGACCACGCCGCAGACGAACGGGTGGCGCTGGGGCATCAAGGTCAGCTTCGGCAGTTGCAGCACTTCCTGGACCTTGAATACGTTGATGGCGAACAATTGGCGCCCCGCCAGGCGAAACATGAGAATTTCCAGGCGATTCTCACCCACCAATTGGGTTCGTTGATCTACTGTGTCGAGAATGCCGGCCATCGATGACTCCTGGGCTTGTTCGGATGAATCTGTAAAGACGCTATCGGCGGTATGCGCCGGATCTTGACCCCGACATTAAATACCGCCGCGGGCATTGATGTCACATAGACATCATGCTTTACTGGCCTTCCGTTTACATCCGTTTTTCCGCTGCGCGACTTCCGTTGACGCTGTAAGTTCCCCTGCCTAAGGGATTCCCCTAGGCACAATCAGGTCTAACCTGATATTCCCGATATCCAATAGCCATTAATGTGACGCCATTCTCATTGCTGAACGGAGTCAGGCGTTTGTGCGCGACTGCAGAACAACGGATTTCCAGTCTCCCAACCGATTTCAATGCAATCGTTTGCGAGACCGAGTTTGCGATCCGCAAGGCACCTTCGTTCGTACCGGCCATGAGACACAGCCGTTCGCCATACGCGATCTGCTTTCGCCTGACATGATGTTGTGGAGATAAGCATGCCGAACGATCGCAACAATTGGAGCCAGCGCCTTCCCGAGTTCCTGACTGAAGCCGAGACACTCTTGGCCAAGTCGGAGGAATGCCTGAGCCATCTGGAGCTGATCAACAACGACAAGGATGCCATCGACTGCATGCTCAGCACGTTGCTGAAGCTGGCAAACAAGGCCGACGCTCTCGCATTGGAGGCCGTTTCGGAGTTTTCGCTGCATATCCATGGCTTGCTCAGTCATGCGCAACACCACATGGAGCTGCACGACCAGGCACTGGTCGCGCTGAAAGATTGCTTTACCCTGATGGCCTGGCAGTTGGAGCTCGTCGACCACACCACCGGCAAACTGAGTCTGGACAACACTGAACAGACTTCCCTGATCGAAGCATTTGCCTTCCAGGTCGGCCAGAGTCCCTGCGAGGCGGTGCCGACGCCGCGCCCGATGGCGTTGGTTCCTTACGCACAAAAACAAGCGTGAGCTGGTAGCAGCCGACCAACATCATGTGCCTGGCCCGTCGTGCTTTGCCGCCGCCAAGCCGGGCGCGACCAACGAAATCCGAAGTGGTACTATGTCTCGCGTCAGTCGCCTCGGACAGCGGCGCAAGAAGCCGCCAACCGAAGCCGTCCCCGACCTGAAACATTTACCCGACCCGGCCCGTCAGATGCGCTGACTGGCCTGCCCGCAGCGAACATTCATTGGCTCCATCCGTTATGCACGCCAGCTTCAAGTCAATCATCACCTGGCCACCGTCCCGAGAAAACGCCCGCCGGTTCACATTGCTGCTGTGTATCTGCTCGACCCTCGGTTGCCTGCTGGCCTACTTGTTGGCCCATCCGCTGCCGTTGGGCTTGCTGGTACTCAATGGCGCGGCGCTGGCCTGTGTCTGGATCCACTATCGACTATCGCGCAAGTCCATCAAGTTCCAGCCGCAGGAACTGGCCGACCGACTGCTGGAGGTCCAGGAAAACGAGCGTCACCGGCTCAGCCGCGAACTGCACGATGACATTGGCCAACTGCTGACCGCGGCAAAACTGCAAAGTGAATGGCTCAAGCGCCGCCTGCCGGAAGACTTGCAGGGCCAATGCAGCTTACTGAGCGACACGCTGGACGAAACCCTGAACAAAGTGCGTGATGTCTCGGCGATCCTCAATCCCAGGCAGCTGACCAGCCTTGGGCTCGAAGCCAGTCTCCGCGCTCATCTACTCAAGACATTGGCCAATACGCCGGTGAAATGGAGCCTCGATTGTCAGCAGCGCATGACCGGCATCCCGGACGAAATGACCGTCGCCGCCTTTCGGATCACCCAGGAGGCCGTCACCAACATGTTGCGCCACGCCCAGGCGAGCAATCTGCTGGTGCGCCTGCAACGCCTTCCTGAAGGGCTGACGTTGCTGATCAGCGATGACGGCCAGGGATTCGTCCCGGCCAGCCACCCCGGCCGCGAAGGACAGCGCGGCATGGCCGGCATGTCGGAGCGAGTCGAACAATTGGGCGGCACCCTCAAGGTCACCAGCGAGGCCGGCAAAGGCACGCATATCGAAGCTCGTATTCCCTGGGCACCGCGTGCCCTTGAGCGGGCCAGCAAGAATAAGGTTCTCCATTGACTTGTAATTTGCTTCTGGTAGATGACCACTCGCTGATCCGGGCCGGTGTACGCGCCCTGGTCCTGGATCTCCCTGGCTACGCCGTCGTCGGCGAAGCCAGTGACGGCGCGCAATTGCCGGAACTGGTAGAACGCCTCAACCCCGATATCGTCCTGCTGGATATTTCCATGAAGGATACCGGCGGCCTGGAAGCCTTGCAGCAACTCAGGAAGGTACGCCCCCAGAGCAAGGTGCTGATCCTGTCCATGCACACTGACCCCGCGCTGATCATGCAGGCGCTGGAGTCAGGGGCCCATGGCTACCTGCTCAAGGACACCACTGCCACCGAGCTGGCGCACGCCCTGGACGCGTTGCGCAACAACGAACGCTACCTGAGCCCGGCCATCGCCCATACCGTGATCAACCAGGCGCTGACCCGCGTTCAGAAACATCAGCCCGATCCAGCCCAGAACCACAACCTGACGGCGCGCCAGCTGGAGATCCTACGGCTGATCGTTCGTGGCAAGTCCACCCGGGAAATCGCCAACGGCCTGAGCCTGAGCATCAAGACCGTGGAAACGCACCGGGCCCAGATCATGAAGCGCCTGCAGATCCATGACGTGGCCGGACTGGTACTGTTTGCGGTCCGCGAACAGATCATCAGCCTGGATGATTAAGCAGCGCCGCACCCTCCAGCAATGGCGAATCCGACGGCAGGTGCACCCGTAGCGCTTTCGGGCGCACGGTGAAACGTAGATCGTCGACCTGCAACGGCTCGCCATCCAGATTGATGTCCAGGCCCTGCGCCACCTTGATTTCCACCCAGGGCAAACGCGCTCGTACGAACATGTTGTCTATGCCCAGGCCACCGGCCAGCAGATCCTTGAGCGTACTGACAACCTCTTGAGGCGCCGGGAGGATGCTGATATCGAGCAAACCGTCGTCGGCGAACGCCTGCGGACAGAGCAAATGCCCCCCACCCGCCTGCCGACCATTGCCGATGCCCAGCGCCAGCAAGTCGCCGCGCCAGTGAAAATCGGGGCCCTGCAGTTCGCCATAGGCTGCGCTCAACTCACTGAAACGCGACAGGCCGGTAAACAGATAAGCGGCGCCCCCAAGGACTTTCTTCAAGTCCTCGGAGGTATTGGCGGTCACCTGGCTACCGAAGCCGCCCGTCGCCATGTTCAGGAAAATACAACCGCCGACCTCGCCCACATCAATCGCCCTGGGCGTGACATCCAGCAGCTCCAGGGCCTGGTCCGGCTCCAACGGGACGCCGGCCGCCCGGGCAAAATCGTTAGCAGTGCCCAGGGGGAGCAACACCAGGCTGGCATCACCAGGCCGCTGGACCATCGCCTCGGCGATATCGCGCAGGGTTCCGTCACCGCCACCGGCGATCAACCGGGTGTAACCGGCATCCAGTGCTTCGTCGACGCATCGCCGGGCATCCCCTGCTTCCCAGGTCAACCGTACCGCCAGGTCCCAGCCCTGTTTGCGCTTGAGCATCACTGCCGCGCGAACCTCTTCGTTGAGCGCTTGCTTGCCGTGCAGGATCAGTAGCGCCTTGCCTTTGCTCATCGTTGTCTCCGTCATTGGAAGGTTCAGGAAATGGGACCGCTCATTCAGCCGAAAAAGCCCGGCGCTGCTCAATTTATACAAAATAAGACCCAGCACCTCGAAGGAGGCGGCGGACTGCCTCTTCTCGGCAACCCTTCATTCAAGGACTTTTCCTACAAGATCTGGCGAATCAGCTCAATTGACCCTCCAGCCGTATTGGAACACCTTGGCATTCTGTTGCGCTGAATCGAAAAAACACCCAATAGACAAGGATGAATAACCCATGGATGGATACATCAAGGCCCGCAGGGGCAGGACCAATCATTTGAAGGCTCATGGACACAGCGGAGGAACGCCTCATGCCCGGCCATGAATTCAAATTGTCCCCCCGGCAATTTGGCCCGCTCAGGAGCGAGCGGGCCGATAAGCAAAACGAAGGCAAAAGTTGCATTAATCCCGTAGGAGGAATTGATTTGGAACCGCGCGTCGTTGAACTGGAAACTCACCTCAAATACATCCGCAGGGACATGGATGAAATCCGTACCGATGTGAAAGCGGTCCGACACCGGCTCGCCTATCTGGCCGGTGCAGCCGCAGTGGTGGTCGGCCTGCTGGGCTGGGTGGCGAATAGCCGCTTCGATCAGGTGGTGACGTTGCTGTCGCGATAAAGGCCTGCATAAGGCACGGTTACTCAATCGGGCGGACAACGTTGCCAGGATTAATCCAGCACTTCACTCAAGGGAATGAAGCTCACTTCATCACCCTGGACCAGTGTTCGCCCTTCGAGGACTTCAACCAGCCCCTCGGCCCAGGCGGCGCTGCGCAGGACACCTGAGCTCTGGTTGCGGTAGATGATCGCCTGACCGTTTTTAATGCGACCTCGCAAGTACTCTCGGCGAGAGCCCGCCTTCGGCCAGGTGAAGCCTGCAGGTATCTTGAACTTGAGGGGCGCCACTGACTGAACGCCCTGGCGCCGCAGCAGGTAAGGTCGAGCCAACAGCGCAAAGGTCACCAGCGTAGAAGCGGGATTTCCCGGCAGGCCTATTACCGGCAGGCCTCGGAAGTGGCCGAACGTCAGCGGCTTTCCAGGCTTGATAGCGAGCTTCCAGAGCGTCAATTCGCCTTCTTCGCGCAATGCAACGCCGAGAAAATCTGCCTCCCCCACCGATACGCCGCCGGTGGAAAGAATCAGGTCGACATCCGACAGCCCGGCCAGACAGCGACGCGTAGCGGGCAAATCATCGGGCAGGATACCTGCGTCGACAACATCGCAACCCAGGCGCTGCAGCCAGCTACAGAGCAGGACACGATTGCTGTTATAGATCTGGCCTGGACCCAGGGCCTGGCCAGGCTCCACCAGCTCGTCACCTGTCGACAGCACCGCAACGCGTACTTTGCGCACCACTGGCAGCGATGCACACCCCAGGGATGCCGCGAGCCCGAGTTCGATCGGACCCAGGCGGGTGCCGGCGTCGAGGACTCGCTCCCCGATGGTTGTTTCCTGTCCTTGAGGTCGAATGTTCTGTCCGCTGACCATGGGCTGGGTGAATCTTACCCGCTGATCATCATCGACAATGGCGTTTTCCTGCATTTCGACGCAATCGGCACCCGGCGGGACCGGCGCCCCCGTGAAGATACGCGCGCAGGTACCCGCGGCGAGAGCGTCTGGAGCCTGCCCGGCGAAAACCCGCTGACTGACGACCAACGCCTCGCCGCTCCAGTCATTCAGGCGCAAGGCGTAGCCGTCCATCGCACTGTTGGGCCAGGGCGGCAGGTCAAGTGTCGAGACCAGGTCCTCGGCCAATACTCGCCCCTGCGCCTCAGCCAGCGGCACGCGCTCATGCTGAGTGATGGGCGTGGCTGCCGCCATCTCAAGCAACCGCTCCAGCGCGACCTCGACGGCCATCAGGGCGCCGGCCTTGCCCGGTTTACCCACGGGATTCACAAGGGGCAGCCTGTTTCAGATGGGCGACGAAATTACACGGCCGATGGCGCGCGTCCAGTTGTTCGGCCAGGATCCCGTCCCATCCGGTACGCACCGCATTGGTCGAACCCGGCAAGCAACAGACCAACGTACCGTTGGCCAGGCCGGCCAGCGCCCGGGACTGAACGGTAGAAGTGCCAATGTCCGCCACGGATATCTGCCGGAACAATTCACCAAAACCATCGACCTGCTTGTCCAACAGGCACGTAACGGCCTCGGGCGTGCTGTCGCGACCGGTGAAACCGGTGCCACCGGTGATCAACACCACTTGCACCACGTCGTCGGCGATCCAGGTGGCGACTTGTGCGCGGATCTTGTAAAGATCATCTTTAAGCAGTACCCGGGCCGCAAGGTCATGCCCCGCCTCCGTGAGGCGGTCGACAAAAACCTGTCCCGACGTGTCGGTTTCCAGAGTTCGGGTATCACTGACAGTCAGCACCGCGATATTGAGCGGTACGAAAGGTACATCAGCCTTGGCTTTCATAGGCTCGTCCAGTTGTAGGGGAAACAGCCCGGTGTTATATCACAGCGCCCCATTTTTTCGCCTGTGCGGAGACACATCATGACCTCGAACGATCCCTTGCCAGCCTGCTCGATCCTGCTCCTGGCGGGTGGCCGCGGACAACGCATGGGAGGCCAGGACAAAGGCCTGCTGGAATGGCAAGGCGAACCGTTAATTGCCCACCTTCATCGGCGGACCCGGGCCCTGAGCGACGATCTGATCATCTCTTGCAACCGCAACCCGGAGCGCTACGCATTGTATGCCGATCAGTTGGTGCATGACGCCGAAGGGGATTTTCCCGGGCCATTGGCAGGCATCCGGGCGGGTCTCAAGGTGGCGCGACATGCGTATCTGCTGGTACTGCCTTGTGATGTTCCGCAAATCGACTCAAGCCTGCTCGACAGCATGCGCGAAACGGCAAGCCGCCATCCCGGCAAGCCGTTGATGGTGCGTCAGGGTGAGCATTGGGAGCCGTTGTTATGCATCATCCCACGGGGCCTGGCAGCAGACTTTGAAAGGGCCTGGGACGAAGGCGAACGCAGTCCCGGCCGCATCATGCGCACACTACATGCCGTCGCCTTGCAATGCCCGGCCAACGATGCCCGGCTGGCCAATCTCAATACGCCGGAACTGCTGGCCCGGCATACAGGCGTGTCAGATTGACACTAGCCAGGAACTAACATGCGATGTATACGTCTTACGGTCAGTAACTTGAAGAATCCATTTCGGAGAAACACCATGACTCAACGGACCCTCGCCACTTTCATGCTCGCGCTGGGCCTCGCCACTCTCGCCGGGTGTGCATCGCCAACAGTGATTACCCTGAATGACGGTCGCGAAATCCAGGCCGTCGACACGCCAAAATACGACGAAGACAGCGGCTTCTACGAATTCGAGCAACTGGACGGCAAGCAGACTCGCGTGAACAAGGACCAGGTTCGTACCGTTAAAGACCTGTGATCTTCAGCGTTACAGCCAGATAGAAAAAAGCCCGCAAGCATTGCGGGCTTTTTAATGCCTGGCGGAAAGTGCGATGGCTACCAGCGCAGGGCAATATCACTCTCGAAGACCCGCTCCTGACCCGTGATCGGATCGATGAAACCTAATCTCTTGGCCAACAGCTTGAGCGGGTTGGCATAGTCATCCTGGGCATCTCTAATCACATCGGGATAAAACGGATCGTTGCAGATGCCAGCCCCCAAGGCACTCATATGCACCCGCAGCTGGTGCTTTTTCCCGGTAACCGGATACAGGCCGTACCGCCACAGGTCGCCGTTCCTCTCAAGCACTTCCATGGCCGTCTCGGTATTGGGCTCGCCTGGCCCCTCCTGCATCCGAAAAAAAGGCTCGCCGTCGATCATCCGGCTTCTGTGCACACACGGAAAAGCCACTCCGGGCAATGCGGGGGCAATGGCTTCATAACTTTTTTCGATTCGCCGCGTCGGAAACAACGATTGATAAGCCGAACGCGTCTGCCGATTGGCTGAGAACAAGACCAGCCCGGCCGTATGCCGATCAATACGGTGCAAGGGCACCAGATGGGGGTTGTCCAGGCGACGGATCAAACGGCGCAGCAATGTCTGCTCCACGTATTCCCCCGCCGGCGTGACAGGCAGGAAATGCGGTTTGTCCGCCACCACCAGATGCTCGTCGACGTAGAGAATCGACTCCACCACCGGGATCGGTTTTTCATCGGGCACTTCGCGAAAATAGTGGATCCGCATGCCTTCGCGATAGGGCAGGTCAACACCGATCGCCCGCCCCTCCCCGTCCAACACCCGCCCCCGAACAATCCGATCCAGCCACTGCTCGCGGCTGATCGTGCTGAAATGCTCGCAAAGACATTCCAGCACCGTCTGCCAGGAGCCAGGCGGCAAGTACAGTGTGCTGGCCTGATGGTGCGCGGCGGAAAATGATGAACCGGACATTAAAAACTCTTGAGCGTTACGGGACCGGTATTATCCGCCACTCGCACAAGCCGGCACAGTGCTGATTGGCTCACGCGCGAATTGATGTCGGTTTTTCCGCTGCCTCGGTGAACTCCTTCAACCAGCGCAGCACCTCGACTGCCTCCCAACGTCCCGGGTCGTACAACGCATACAACAACCCCTGGTAACCCACCACGTCCAGTTGCTTGTGGTAACCGGCACGCTGGAACAACGCTTCGATCTCGGCAAAACAGGTGTTGAAATGCAGCTTGTTGAAGGGTGTCTTGCCTTCGGTTACCAGACCATCCAGGCGCAACTCCAGGACCGCCTCGCGCACAACGTCCGCGGACATCCTGTTCACGCTGTTTTTCAATTGTTCGACATTGACCAAGGGACGCACTCCGGATTGCTGTATGGGCATACAGTAACCGAAGAATGTCATTTCGCCAATGGCGATGCATGGACTCAGGCGATGGAAGGTATCAACGCAGAAACGCCGCAACCCGGTCAGGGTCATCGAAGGGCCAATCCAGCTCCGCCCCTGTATCGATCCGACGGAGCACGGGGATGCGCAAACCATAGGCTTCGGACAAGGCCTCGCTTTCGGCGATATCCACCAGTTCTACCAAGAGGCCATGCTCGACGAAAGGCATCAGCACGCCCTCGGCAACTTCACACAGGTGGCACCCCAGGGTTCCGAACAATTGGCATTCAGGCGGCATGGCAGGTAGACCCGAAAAATAGACGGTCATTCTAGGCTCGCTCCACGTGGCCGTCGAGCGGCGTACCGTGGCTCATCATGTTTCAGTAAAACGCTGACGCAAATCATTGAGCCCAAATGTCTTTTCGGCAATGCTCGACGTATTTTCTCTCCTAAGCTGGATGTCAGCGTCTTGAAACGGAGCTCCTCTTGTTCGCCAACCTGCTGATCATCCTAGCCTCGTCCCTGGTAGTCATCGCCCTGTTCAGGCGATTACGCCTGCCACCGGTGCTAGGCTACCTCTGTGTCGGGCTGGCCGTCGGCCCCACTGCCCTGGATTGGGTGAACGACAGCGAGGAATTGCCGGATCTGGCCGAGCTCGGCGTGGTCTTCCTGCTGTTCTCCCTCGGACTGGAATTCTCGTTGTCGAAAATGCTCGAACTGCGCCGGGTCGTGTTCGGCCTCGGCAGTTTGCAGGTGGTGTGTTCGGGGGCGCTGCTGGGGGGCCTATTGGTGATCTGTGGCGCCCCGGCGCTGGCGGCACTGCTTCTGGGCGCCGGGCTGGCCTTGTCTTCCACAGCCATCGTCAGCAAGGAGTTGACCAGCCTGGGAGAAATTTTCAGCAGCCATGGCCAGAACGCTATCGGTGTGCTGCTGTTCCAGGATGTCGTCGCCGTATTGCTGTTGACCCTGGTGCCGGTCTTTGCGGGCAGCAGCGAGCACGCCTGGTATTGGGCGCTGCCCGTGACGCTGGGCAAGACACTGGTACTGTTTTGCGGTCTGCTGCTCGCCAGCCGCTGGTTGCTGCCACGGCTGTTCCACGAAGTGGCCGCGTCCCGGTCCGCCGAGCTGTTCGTGCTGCTGGCGCTGGTGATCGTACTGCTCACCGCATGGCTGACGCACCTGCTCGGCCTGTCACCGGCCCTGGGGGCATTCCTGGCCGGCATGCTGCTGGGAGAAAGCCATTACCGGCACCAGATCGAGGCCGATATACGTCCATTCCGCGACATCCTGCTGGGGCTGTTTTTCGTCAGCATCGGCATGCTGATCGACCTTCGACTGTTCATCGACGATGGCCTGCAGATACTCGGATTGACCCTCGGCTTGATGATCATCAAGGGCTGCGTGGTCGCCGCACTGGTCAAGTGGCGCGGCAGCGACGGCGAAACCGCGTGGCGCAGCGGCCTGGCCCTGGCTCAAGGTGGCGAGTTCTGTTTTGCCCTGATGGCATTGATGCAGCAGAACCGCCTGATGCCCGCCGACATCGGCGGCCTGCTGTTGGCCGCGACATTCTGCTCGATGCTGCTGACCCCGCTTTTGCTGCGTGCAGCGCCGGCGATTGCCGCGCGCCTGCACCGCAAACCCAACCAGGAAGCACAACTGGACCAGATCAGCGAACTCAATGCAGGCTTGTCGGGTCATGTGGTGATCTGCGGGTATGGTCGGGTGGGCCAATCCATCGGGCGGTTCCTGCGCCGCGAAGGCCTGGCCTTTGTCGCCCTCGACGACGACCCGGTGATCATTCAGGAAGCCACGGTCGATGAGCGTTGCGTACATTACGGGGACTCACGCCGGGCAGACCTGCTGGCCGCCGTCGGACTGAGCCGCGCCCGGCTGCTAGTCATTGCGGTCGACAAGACGGACATCGCGCTGACCGTGCTCAGGGCAGCCCGACGCGTCAACCCGCAGGTACCGATCCTGGTGCGCACTCGGGACGACAGCCAACTGGCCGAACTGCAGGCCGCCGGAGCGACCGAAGTGGTCCCGGAACTGCTTGAATCGAGCCTGATGCTCGCCTCTCACGCGCTGGTCATGCTCGGGCTGCCGGAGCAGCGGGTCCGGCATCATGTGGATCAGGTTCGTCACGAACGCTATGGCCTGCTGCACGGGTTCTATCCCGGTAACCAGGACAAGGAACCGTAGCGCAGTGTTCAGTCCTGACTGACGGCACCGATCTTGTGGATCGACAGATCGGCGCCGTAGTACTCCTCTTCCTGGGTCAGCCGCAGGCCCAGCACAAACTTGATCGCACCATAAACCGCGAACCCGCCAACCAGGGCAATGACGACGCCCAACGCGGTGCCGACCAGTTGGCTGACCAGGCTGACGCCGCCCAGGCCACCCAAGGCTTGCTGGCCGAAAATGCCGCAGGCAATGCCACCCCAGACGCCGCACAGTCCATGAAGGGGCCAGACCCCGAGCACGTCGTCGATTTTCCACTTGCCCTGGGCCGCGGTGAAACACCAGACAAACAGCCCGCCCGCGATGGCTCCGGTCGCCAGCGCACCCACCGGATGCATCAGGTCGGAACCGGCACAGACCGCCACCAACCCGGCCAACGGGCCGTTATGCAGGAAGCCGGGGTCGTTGCGCCCGATGATCAAGGCCGCCACGGTCCCGCCGACCATTGCCATCAACGAGTTGACCGCCACCAACCCACTGACTCCAGGCAACGTCTGGGCACTCATCACGTTGAAACCGAACCAGCCGACAATAAGAATCCACGAGCCCAACGCCAGGAACGGGATGCTCGAAGGCGCGAACGCCACCAGGCGCCCGTCCCGGTAGCGACCATTGCGCGGTCCGAGCAACAGTACCGCGGCCAATGCCAGCCAGCCGCCCATGGCATGCACGACCACGGAGCCGGCAAAGTCATGGAAACTGGCGCCGAAACGGGCTTGCAGCCAGGCTTGCAGGCCGTAGTTGCCATTCCAGACCAGGCCTTCGAAAAACGGGTAGATGAACGCTACGATCAGCACCGTGGCACACAACTGCGGTACGAACCGGGCACGCTCGGCGATCCCTCCGGAAATAATCGCCGGGATCGCGGCGGCAAAGGTCAGCAGGAAGAAAAACTTCACCAGGCTGTAGCCGTGGTCAGCGCTGAGCACCGCCGCCGGCTGCAAAAAGGTCACGCCGTAGGAAATCCAGTAGCCTATGAAGAAATAGGCCAAGGTCGACACTGCGAAATCGCTGAGAATCTTCGACAACGCATTGACCTGATTCTTTTGCCGGACGGTGCCTACTTCAAGGAACGCGAAGCCGGCGTGCATGGCCAGAACCATGACCGCACCGAGCAGGATGAACAGCGTGTTGGAGCTGTGGACCAGATTGTCCACGGCGCTTTGCAGATTTTCCATGGTGTTGGCAGACCTGAAGAAAGTTGAAAAGGCACCAAAGCGGTTCATTCGAGCGGCCGACGCACCAAGTTGAAACGCCGCACTCCCCTGCGAGCCGCTTTGGTGCACGAAAGCCGCTGTCACGACGTTGCGCAGCGTGGTGCTTCGCGGGTTTTGATTATTTGAGTTAAGGTTCTGCGGGCTTTTGCCCAGCTTCAGCGCACCGGCGCATGCTGACGCACCAGTACATGGCGGATGCCAGAGCAAAAGTTGTACCAGCAGTTTCACTGAACCTTCCGGCAAGGCTCATACTCGAACGCTTCAGACGTCACTTACGGAGATGCACCAATGGCCAGAACCCAGGCAAAGACTGCTCAAGAAACCTTGAAGGAAGACTTCCAGACGCTGGTCAAGGACACCGAACGGTTGCTGGACCACACGGCGACCCTGGCGGGTGATCAGGCTGACGAATTACGCAGCCAGATCCACGAAACCCTTTTGCGCGCCCGTGAAACCCTCCAACTGACCGAAGACTCGGTACGCGAGCGCGGTCAGGCTGCAGTGATTGCCACCGAAGAATATGTGCAGGCCAATCCTTGGCAATCGGTCGGCATCGCTGCGGGCGTGGGCTTTTTGATCGGACTGCTGGCGACACGGCGCTAATGATGGGCATCGACGAATCCGGCTCGCCCGAATCGGGCACGAAGCCTACCGCGCGGCGCCTGGGCGCGGCATTCCTCGGCTTGCTGCACAGTCATGTCGAACTGTTCGGCATCGAATTGCAGGAGCAGAAGGCCCGTACCGTCAGCCTGTTGTTGTTTGCCGGGCTCGCGCTGGTTTTCGGTTTGCTGCTGCTGGTGGGGCTGTCCGCACTGGTGCTGATTCTGGTGTGGGATACCTATCGCCTGGCGGGAATCATCGGCCTCTGCCTGTTTTATCTGCTGGCGGCGTTGTTCTGCGGGCTTCGGCTCAAGGCAGCGATTTTTGATGAGTCCTCGCCTTTCCATGCCACCCTCGAAGAACTCGCCAACGACCGGGAGCGCCTGTTGCCATGAGTCGGCCCGATATTCCCCAAGCCCGTACCCGGCAGGAGATGCGCAAGGCGCTGGTGCGCCTGCGCATGGAGATGCACCGCCAGGAAATTCGCCAGGAAACCCGGCAACTGCTGCACCCGCTGCAACGGGTGCGCGGCTTTA
Source organism: Pseudomonas sp. R1-15 (assembly GCF_051132085.1). Lineage (NCBI taxonomy): Bacteria > Pseudomonadati > Pseudomonadota > Gammaproteobacteria > Pseudomonadales > Pseudomonadaceae > Pseudomonas > Pseudomonas sp. R1-15. The sequence goes on from NZ_CP071660.1 coordinate 4,085,679, forward strand.
CCCAAAGCTGGCATGAGGGCTTCGGCCTGAAGCATGCGTCACTCTGGGGCGTTGCCGCCGTGTCCTTGCTCGGCTTCCTCGGCGGCAAGCGGACCCGAAGCGGACGCTCAGGTGGCTTCTCGCGACTGATCCGGCTGGCAACCGCGCTGCTGCCGCTGATCAAGCTGGCCAAGACTGTACGCAAACCCTGACGGCCGTGTCCGCGGACCGACCCTGAACGGGCCTTTCCATTGGAACGGCCCGATTGACCCGTCCGTGCAACACCCGGGTACAACAGGTCGATGCCTGCGGCCCTTGCAGGACGCGTCCCGAACCGGGAAGCTAGGGCATCGACTCACCAAACGGAGCAACTGGCCTTGGATTGGCACACCCTGCTGACTCGCGAACGCCTGGGCAAACCCCTGCACAGTCCGGAAGAACTGGGCCGCAGCCCTTTCCATAAAGACCACGACCGCATCATCTTTTCCGGTGCATTCCGTCGCCTCGGACGCAAGACCCAGGTGCATCCGGTCTCCAGCAACGATCATATCCACACGCGCCTGACCCATTCGCTTGAAGTCAGTTGCGTCGGGCGCTCCCTGGGCATGCGCGTGGGAGAAACCATCCGCGGCGCCCTGCCAGACTGGTGTGAACCCAGCGACCTGGGCATGGTGGTGCAATCGGCCTGCCTGGCCCACGACATCGGCAACCCGCCGTTCGGCCACTCCGGTGAAGACGCCATCCGCTACTGGTTTCAACAGGCGGCCGGACGAGGCTGGCTGGATGCCATGAGCGAGGCCGAGCGCAATGACTTTCTCAACTTCGAGGGTAATGCCCAAGGATTCCGGGTCCTCACGCAGCTCGAATACCATCAGTTCGACGGCGGCACCCGGCTGACCTACGCGACACTTGGCACTTACCTGAAATATCCCTGGACTGCCCGCCACGCGGACTCCCTGGGCTACAAGAAGCACAAGTTCGGCTGCTATCAGAGCGAACTGCCGTTGCTCGAGCAGATTGCCCACAAGCTCGGCCTGCCGCAAATCGAGGACCAGCGCTGGGCAAGGCATCCGCTGGTCTACCTGATGGAGGCCGCCGACGATATCTGCTACGCGCTCATCGACCTGGAAGACGGCGTGGAAATGGAGCTGCTGGAATACCCGCAGGTGGAATCGCTGCTGCTGGATCTGGTCGGCGATGACCTGCCGGAGACTTATCGGCAGCTTGGCCCGCTGGATTCCCGGCGGCGCAAACTGGCGATCCTGCGTGGCAAGGCCATCGAACACCTGACCAACGCCGCCGCCCGGGCGTTCGTCGAGCAGCAGGAGGCATTGCTGGCAGGCACGTTGCAGGGAGACCTGGTGGAACACATGCATGGCCCGGCCAAACGCTGCGTCTTGAACGCCAAGGACATGGCCCGCAAGAAGATATTCCAGGACAAGCGCAAGACTCTGCACGAAATCGGTGCCTACACCACGCTGGAAATTCTGCTCAACGGGTTCTGTGGTGCCGCCCTGGAACAACACGGCGGCCGTACACCCTCGTTCAAGAATCGGCGCATCCTCGATCTGCTGGGCAACAACGCGCCAGATCCTGACGGCCCCTTGCACAGCGCGTTCCTGCGAATGATCGATTTCATCGCCGGCATGACCGACAGCTATGCCAGCGAAATGGCACAGGAAATGACCGGTCGCACTCGTCAATGAGCTCAGCGCCGCCTTTATCGGCGGCTCACTCAACAGCAGATAAACAAACTTTTCTAAAACTCGCTATCTCTACGAAATGAGCGAAACAAGCTACTGACGGACTACGCGTGCCTGATTAAAAGTTAAACACCTTGCCTCGAATAGAATATAAGACGCGCTCGTCCCACTCCATTCGCCTACCAACAACCTAAATACTTCGTAGTACCTTGCCTCTTTTCTTGTAGGAAACTTCCGAAACTGGAAATGTAGCCCCGTCTCCTCGTACGACCCTGACTTAACTGGGCTAAGGTGCGCGCTTTATTCAGTTCGCAGGGGATTTATTCATGAACTCCGTTTTCATTGTCGACGATCATCCGGTCATCCGCCTCGCCGTTCGAATGCTGCTGGAGCATGAAGGTTATAAAGTTGTAGGAGAAACCGACAACGGCGTCGACGCGATGCAAATGGTCCGTGAATGTATGCCGGACCTGGTCATTCTGGACATCAGCATTCCCAAGCTTGATGGGTTGGAAATTCTTTCACGCTTCAACGCAATGACCGCCCCTATCAAGACGCTGGTGCTCACGGCGCAATCACCGACGCTGTTTGGCATCCGCTGCATGCAATCTGGTGCCTCCGGCTATGTGTGTAAACAGGAAGACCTCAGTGAACTGATCAGCGCAATTAAGGCCGTACTGTCCGGCTATAACTATTTCCCGAGCCAGGCGTTGACGCCCCTGCGTCATGATGATCCGCGCAGTATCGAGCTGGATCTTTTCAAAAGCGTCAACGATCGCGAATTGATGGTGCTGCAACTTTTCGCGCAGGGCCGTACCAACAAAGACATCGCCAAAGGCATGTTTCTCAGCAATAAAACCGTCAGCACGTATAAAAAACGCTTGATGCAGAAACTCAAGGTCAAGTCCCTGGTAGATCTGATCGAGATGGCCAAGCGCAACGCACTGGTTTGAGAAATAACAGCATGTACAGATGTCTACGCGAACTTCTTCTGCTGTCGTGCGCAGGACTCTATGCCGCGACTCTCATGGCCGCCCCGCAGTTGCCCGAGCGCTATACGCTGCTGAGTCGGGCGACGGCGGATCCCATGCAGATCAGACTCGACGCTCCCCATCGCGCCTGGCTGCAAGGTCGTCAGGAGCTGGTCCTGGGTACATCCGCGCCGGATTATCCCCCGTTCGATCTTTCCACCAGTGGCCGCGATTATGAAGGCATGACTGCCGATTACGCGGGTGTTGTCGCCCAGGCGACCGGTTTGCCCATGAAGGTATTGCGCTTCAGTTCCCGTGGCGACGCGATTGCCGCGCTCGAAAGCGGGCAAATCGACTTGCTCGGCAGCGCCAACGGTTTCGAGGCCAGCAATCCGGGCATCGCCCTGTCGAAACCCTATGCAGTAGACCAGCCCGTCCTTGTTACCCGGACGGGCGACAGCCCGTCCCTGACCGAAGATCTCGAAGGGCTGCGGCTGAGCATGGCCTATCACTACCTGCCCCTGGATGAAATCAGAAAACTCTATCCCAAGGCGCAGATCACCACCTACACCTCCTACCAGAACGCCATCAATGCCGTCGCCTTCGGCCAGGCCGACGTATTTCTCGGCGACACCGTTTCTACCCACTATCTGATCAACAAGGGCTACCTGAGCAACGTCCGCATGGCCAGCTTCGGAAAACACGAAACCTACGGTTTCAGTTTCGCGGTCCGCCGGGATAATGCCCTGCTGCTGGAAATCCTGAACGCCACGCTGAGCCAGCTCCCGATTACGGAGCAGACGGCGATATCAAAACGCTGGAGCGCCGGCAGCGACCTGTACCTCACGGACCAGCGGATACAACTGACTGACCGCGAACAACGTTGGCTGACGAAGCATCCCGTCGTTCGCGTGGCCGTAAACGAAACGTTCGCGCCGTTTACGTTCTTCGATCCGGACGGTGATTTTCGCGGCATCAGCGCCGACCTGCTGGAACTGATCAGGCTGCGTACCGGCCTGCGCCTGGAGATCCAGCGGCGCCAGACTGACGGCGAAATGATCTCCGCGGTGGTGAACGGCGAGGCCGACATGATTGCCGCGCTCCTGCCCAGCAGCGAACGGCAACAGTTCTTGAAGTTCAGCCGTCCCTACCTCGACAGCGCCTTTGTCCTGCTGACCCGCAAGCAATCCGACACGCCCGCGACCCTCGACCAGCTCGCCGGCAAGCGTCTGGCAATCGCCGCGGGCAATCCCATCATCGACTGGCTGCGCAGCGAATATCCGCATATCCAACTGGTCGAGGCCGCCGACTCCCTGCGGGCCGTCGATATGCTTGCCCAGGGTGAGGCCGATGGCAGCGTCAGTTCGCTGGTCATGGCCAATTATTTCCTGTCTTCCCACACGCTGCGCGACACATTGCAGATCAGCAGCACCGTAGGCACCCGACAAGCCCTGTTCTCGTTGGCCAGCGCAACGAACTCACCAGAGTTGAGCTCGATCCTGGACAAGGCCCTGACCAGCATCGAACCCGCCGAACTGGGGGTCATCAACAACCGCTGGCGAGGGCATATCTCGGCGGCGGAGCTTACCTGGCGCACCTATCACCGGCTGTTCCTGCAGTTTGTCGCAGGCGCCGGCCTGTTGTTGCTGCTGTCCCTGGCGTGGAATGCCTATATGCGGCGGCAGATCAGGCAACGCCAGAAGGCGGAGCTGGCGCTCAACGACCAGCTTGAATTCATGCATGCCCTGCTCAACGGCACCCCCCATCCAATCTACGTGAGGGACCGCCATGGGCTTCTGCAAAGCTGTAACGACAGTTACCTGGAATCGTTCAACGCAACACGCGAAGAAGTAATCGGCAAGGACGTCGCGGCGGTATCCATGAGCAATGCTTTCGAAGCGCAGGAATATCGGGCGGACTACCAGCGTGTCATGGCCGAAGGCACCGCCTTGATCACCGACCGGCCGCTGCATATTGGCGCTCGGAAGCTGACGATCTATCACTGGATCCTCCCCTACCGTAACGCCGCGGGACACGTGCAAGGCATCATCGGTGGCTGGATCGACATCAGTGAACGGCGCCAGCTTGTCGAGGAACTGCATGCCGCCAAGGAACAGGCCGACGCCGCCAATCGCGCGAAAAGCACCTTCCTGGCGACCATGAGCCATGAAATCCGTACGCCTATGAACGCAGTGATCGGCATGCTGGAACTGGCCCTCAAGCATGCCGACAAGGGACAGGTCGACCGTTCGACCATAGCGGTCGCGTACGAATCGGCCTCAGGCATGCTGGAGCTGATCGGCGATATCCTGGACATTGCCCGCATCGAATCAGGCCACCTGACCCTGGCCCCTGAACGAGTGAATGTCAGCGCCTTGCTGCGCTCGGTGGTCCGGGTATTCGAGGGACTGGCCCGGCAAAAGAATCTGCTGTTGTCACTGCAAGTAGAGCCCGCCGACGACAAACACGACGTCCTGATAGACCCGTCGAGATTCAAGCAGGTGATCTCGAACCTGATCAGCAATGCCTTGAAATTTACCGAACAGGGCGAGGTGAAGGTCCGCGCCAGGCTTTCCCGAACCGCTCACGAAAATACGTTGCGGATGCAGATAGAAGTCAGCGACAGCGGCATTGGCATCAGCCCGGAGGACATGCAGCGCCTGTTCGAACCGTTTGCCCAGGCCGACAACAGCAGTCGGATGGCCCGCAAAGGCGCGGGGCTGGGCCTGGTGATCAGCCGCCAGTTGTGCCAGATGATGGGCGGTGAGTTGTCCCTGGACAGCCAACCGGGCGTCGGTACCCAGGTCCGGCTTACCCTGGAGCCGAGCATCCTGCCTGAAACGACGATCGGCGTCCCGGCTGAGCCTGCGGTCGAAACGGCCACGGCCCGATTGAGCGTCCTGGTGGTGGATGATCACCCGGCCAATCGTTTGCTGATGACGCAGCAACTGGAATACCTCGGTCATCGCCACTCCCTCGCCAACGATGGCGCGCAAGGACTCAAGGCTTGGCATGAGGGTGATTTCGACCTGATCATCGCCGACTGCAACATGCCCGTCATGAGCGGTTACGAGCTTGCCAGGGCCATCCGCCGGTACGAGGCCGAACATCAATTGCCGCGCTGCACCATCCTCGGGTTCACCGCCAATGCGCAACCCGAGGAGAAGCAGCGCTGCAAGGAGGCCGGAATGGACGATTGCCTGTTCAAACCGATCAACCTGAGCACCCTGAGCCAATGGATGAACACGATCAAACCCGCGAGCCTCCCAGCCGTGTTCAATGTCCAGAGCCTGCACATGCTCACCGGTGGCGACCCGATCTCCGTCCGGCGGTTGCTGGCGGAACTGCTCAGCAGCAACCGTTCCGACCGCCAGGAGCTGCTCCAAGCCGCCCGTACCGGCTGTTCCCAAGCGCTCGCCGAAACGGCGCACAAGATAAAAGGTGTCGCCCGTATCGTGCAGGCAAATGGGCTGATCGAATTGTGCGAGGCTCTGGAAATCGCCTGTCATCAGGAGCAGGCACCCGGACAAATCGACGACTGCGCGAAAGCGCTCCACCGGGCGATGACCGAACTGGAACAGGCGCTGGAAACGGAGATCGCCAAGGCAGGATAATCCAGTGTTTACTATGCTGTTGGCTCAGCAGTGCGTATCAGGGGGCGATCTCCCCCCGAACACTTGGAGTGACGGATATGCCCAGCGCACCGCGTCCGGAAAAACGCCGGTTTCCCCTGCACGTCCATATCAGCGTGATGTTTACCCTGCTCCTGCTGCTGACCGGCGTCGTGCTGGGCGTCTTCAACTACCGGCAAACCACCCAGATCATCCTGTCCAGCAGCGAAAAGCTGTTCAATCGAATTGAACAGGACGTACGCCTCGACCTGTACGACACCTACGAACCGATCCGTCATCTGCTGGGCCTGCTGGCCGATTACCCGGCGACGCGTGCGCCTGGAATGGCGCAACGGCTGGACCTGCTCGTGCCCTTCAGCCAGGCGCTGCGAGACAACCCGAACCTGGCGTCGCTGTACCTGGGTGACAGCAAGGGCGAGTTCTTCATGGTCCGGCCGTTGCGCACCGATGCCTTGAGGGCCGCGATGAAGGCACCGGTCGGCGCGCTGTATCAGGTCTGGACCGTGGAGCGCGCCGGCAACGAAGGCCTGGTTCGCTCGCAATCGCTGTTCTATGACCGGGACCTGAACCTTCTCAGCCGCCTGCAACATCCTGACGAAACCTACGATCCGCGCAGCCGGGGCTGGTTCCGTAGCGCCTTGAGCAGCCCTGAACAGATCACCACCGAACCCTACGTGTTCTTTTCCACCCGAAACATCGGCACTACCCTTGCGCGGCGCAGCGGCGCGCAGGCCGTCATCGGCGCTGACCTGACCCTCGCCGCCCTGTCACAGACGTTGGCCAAGCACAAGGTGAGCGCCGGCACCGAAATTGTCCTGATCGATCCCCAAGGCAACGCGGTGGGCTATCCGGACAGTCCCCGGTTGATCGCCGACATTCAGTCGTCCCGCCTGATCAAGGCGCGTGACCTTGCCCCGGCCATCGCCGCTGCGCTCGATGACCACACTGACACGCCACGCCTGGAAGCGGCCGGACGCCAATGGATCGTTTCCCGCAGCCACATGCAGGAGGGCGGGCCGCAGGGCCTGGAGTTGGCCTTGCTAGTGCCGGAGGACGAACTGCTCGCCGATGCCTATCGCCTGCGCTGGCAAGGCGCGCTGATCACCCTCGCCACGTTGCTGATGTGCCTGCCCCTCGGCTGGCTGACCTCGCGAATCCTGGTCAAGCCCTTGCGCGCACTGGTCAAGGAAGCCGACGCCATTCGCAGCTTCGACTTCAACTATCCGGTGTCCCGCCGTTCTCCGGTGCTGGAGGTCGATCGACTGGGTGTTTCGATGGCCCGCATGAAAGAAACCCTGGCGAGTTTTTTCGAGATCACGGCCAGCCTGCGCGCTGAAACCCGCTTTGCCCCGCTATTGGAGCGGGTGTTGTTCGAGACGGTGAAAATCGGCCAGGCCCAGGCCGGTCTGATCTATCTGCGCGAACACGACGAGGAGCAAGTCAAGCCCTACGGGCTGGTGATCGATGGAACGCCTCGGGACCTGCAAGCCTTCGCCCTGCGAGGCTACGCACTGAATGGCGCGGACAGCCCGCCGTGGTTACAGGAACTGGCCACCGCGGAAACCCTGGTGTCCTCGCTGGGCTTCGAGCAGGCTGCCGATTTGCGCAGCGTCCTGCTGGAACTGGATGCACCGCGCGTGCACCTGATCGGCATCCGCTTGCGCAACCGCCATCAGGAAACCGTTGGCATCCTGTTGCTGTTGATCACAGACAGCGGCGCTGAAGCCGACCTGGAGAAACTCCAGCCGGACCGCATCGCCTTTCTCCAGGCCGTTTCCGGCACCGCGACGGTGAGCATCGAAAGCCAGCGCCTGCAAGCCAGGCAAAAGCAGTTGCTGGATTCATTCATCCAACTGCTCGCCGGGGCGATCGATGCCAAGAGCCCTTACACCGGCGGCCATTGCCAGCGAGTGCCAGCCCTGACGCTGATGCTCGCCCAGGCCGCGGCCGCCAGCCGGGCACCGGCGTTCGACGCCTACCGGCCAACGGACGATGAATGGGAAGCGCTGCACATCGCTGCCTGGCTGCATGACTGCGGCAAGGTCACCACACCCGAGTATGTAGTGGACAAGGCCACCAAGCTGGAAACCCTGTACGACCGGATCCATGAAATCCGTACCCGCTTCGAGGTACTCAAGCGCGACGCCTGGATCGATTACTGGCACGCCCTGGCAACCGGTGGCGAGTCGTCAGCCCTGGCCCGCCAGCGCGACGCGACGCTGGCCGCCCTCGATGATGACTTTGCCTTTGTCGCACGCTGCAACCTGGGCTCCGAAGCCATGGCCGAGCGTGACTTGCAGCGTCTGCAACGCATCGCCCGGCGCACGTGGACGCGCACCCTGGATGATCGCCTGGGAGTTTCCTGGGAGGAAAGCCGACGCCAGGCGCGCACACCCACGCCGACGCTTCCGGTGACTGAATCGCTGCTGGCGGACAAACCCGAGCATTTGATCGAGCGGCATGCAGCCGAGCTGATTCCGGCAGACAACCCATGGGGCTTCCAGCTTGATGTACCGCGCTGGAAATACAACCGCGGCGAACTCTACAACCTCAGCATCACGCGCGGCACACTGACCCGCGAAGAACGTTATGTGATCAACCACCACATGGTGCAGACGATCCTGATGCTCAGCCAACTGCCCTTCCCCAGCCACCTGGAAAACGTTGCGGAAATCGCCGGCGGCCATCACGAGAAAATGGATGGCACCGGTTATCCGAAGCGACTCAAGCGCGAGCAGATGAGCCTGCCGGCTCGAATGATGGCGATTGCCGATATCTTCGAAGCGCTGACCGCAGCGGATCGCCCGTATAAAAAAGCCAAGCAACTGAGTGAAGCCCTCGGCATCATGGCCACCATGTGCCGCGACGCCCACATCGATCCCGAGCTGTTCCAGCTGTTTGTCGACGAGCGAATCTACTTGCGTTATGCCGATGAGTTCCTGGACCCGAGCCAGATCGATGAGATCGACCCGGGCAGTTTGCTGGTCAAGGCTGGGCTGAAGGCGTGATCAGCAATCGGTCAGCCGCAGGAAGATTGCCGCCAGTTGCTCGATGCCGGCCTGGTCATGCTCGGTGAAGCGCGCCGGTTTCGGACTGTCCAGGTCCAGCACGCCGATCAGGCGTCCCTCTTTGACCAGCGGCACCACCAGTTCGCTGTTCGAGGCGCTGTCGCAGGCAATGTGCCCGGGAAACGCGTGGACATCTTCGACACGCTGGGTTTGGCGAGTCGCCGCCGCCGTGCCGCAGACACCACGACCGAAGGGAATGCGCACACAGGCAATCTGGCCCTGGAACGGCCCCAGCACCAGCTCCTCGCTGCGGTTGAGGTAGAAACCGGCCCAGTTCAGATCATCCAACTGACTGAACAGGAAAGCCGAGAATTGCGCGGCATTGGCGATGAAGTCGCGTTCATCCGCCAGCAACGATTGCAGCTGTGCCGACAACAGGCCGTAGCCTTCGAGGCCGTCACCGGTACGGGTCAAATCGATCATGCCTTGTGCTCCAGGAGTTTGAGGCCCACCCAATAACGGGCAAATTGATAGGCGCAACGTCCGTTGCGGTTGCCACGTCCGGTTGCCCAGCGCACCGCCTGCACGTCCAATGCTTCGTCACGCTGCCAGTCGAGCCCGGCCTTGGCCGCCAGCTCGCCGATCCAATGCTCTACCACATCGAGGAAGTGCTCCTGGGTAAATGGATAGAACGACAGCCACAACCCGAAGCGGTCGGACAAGGCGATCTTGTCTTCCACCGCCTCGCTGGGGTGCAGCTCGCCGTCGACCCGTTTCCAGTTCTCGTTGTCGCTTTCCTTTTCCGGTACCAGGTGACGGCGGTTCGAGGTGGCGTACAGCAGCACATTGTCCGGCGCCTGCTCCAGCGAACCGTCGAGCACGCTTTTGAGCACGCGGTAGTCGCCTTCGCCGGACTCGAACGACAGGTCATCGCAGAACAGCACGAAACGCTGGGGCAGTTTTGCCACCTGCTCGACTACCCGGGGCAGATCGGCCAGGTGGTCACGCTCGATCTCGATCAAGCGTAGGCCCTGCCCGGCATGCTCAGCCAGCAAGGCCCGTACCAGCGACGACTTGCCGGTGCCGCGCGAGCCCCAGAGCAAAGCGTGGTTGGCCGGCATGCCATCGATGAACTGACGGGTGTTGCGGCCCAGTTGTTCAACCTGACGGTCGACACCGATCAGGTCCGACAGGCGCATGTCGAGGCTGACCGTCAATGGCAGCAGGAAACCGCTGCGCCCGTCACGTTGCCAGCGCGCGGCCAGGGTCTGGTTCCAGTCGATGTCGGGCCGCGGGGCGGGCAACAAGGGCTCGATACGGGCAAGCACCGCATCGGCGCGCTCAAGAAAAGCATTCAATCGGGCGTCCACGTCTTTTCCTCGGACAAGTTCACGGTAATGATGACGCTACAGCGACGAAACGACGAGGCCAGCGGCGGGTCTGTTTCAGACAATGCAAACCGGCCGCACCGGTATTCGGAAATGATCAGCTATGCTTGACCGGCGAAGGGAAACGTAAGTGGTTCACCATCCCATGGACATCAGATTCACCCAACGGCTGTCGTACAAACAGGCTCGACTGACCGTCATGGTGGGTTTCGTGCTGGGCACCTTCCTAAGCCTGGTACAGATCGGCATCGATTATGCCAGCGAAGACGCGTCGATCAACCGTGAAATCCTCTCGTTGCTGGAAATCAGCCACAACCCGGCCTCGCGCATCGCCTATAACATCGATGCCGAGCTCGCCCAGGAACTGGCCCTGGGCCTGTTGCGCTCGCCGGCCATCGTCGGCGCCGAACTGATCGATAACAACAATACGGTGCTGGCCAGCGTCAAGCGACCCGAGCTGCAAAGCAGTTACCGGTTTATCAGCGACTCGCTTTTTGGCGCCCAACGGCAGTTCGAAGACCGGCTCTACCTGAATCATCTGCCGGCCGAGTCCCTCGGCGTGCTGCGACTGGATGTCGACACTTATGCGTTCGGCAGCCGCTTCCTGCGCCGGGCCGAGGTGACGCTGCTCAACGGTTTCGCCCGCAGCCTGATCCTGACCGGCCTGCTGCTGGCGCTGTTCTACGTCATGCTGACCAAACCCTTGGTGCGGGTCATCCGCGAACTCAGCAGCCGCGACCCGGGCAGCAGCGAACAGCGCCCGCTGGAGTGTCCTTCCGGCCACCAACACGATGAAATCGGCGTACTGGTATCGGTCGCCAACCAGCAGTTCGAGAATGTCTCCACTGAAATCCAGCAACGGCGCGCGGCTGAAAATCGTCTGACCGATTATCTGGCGCAACTGGAGAATATCGTTTCGGCGCGCACGGCCGAGCTCAAGGCCATCAATGCCCGGCTCAGCCAGTCCAACGAGGAGCTGGATATTGCCCGGCGCACCGCCCTGGACATGGCTGACGCGCGCTCCGCGTTCCTGGCCAACATGAGCCATGAGATCCGCACGCCCCTCAACGGCTTGCTCGGGATGATCGCCCTGTCCCTGGATGGCCCGTTGACGGCCGAGCAACAGCAACAGCTGTCGATAGCGCATGACTCCGGCAAGGTATTGGTCGAACTGCTCAACGACATTCTCGATCTGTCCAAATTCGACGCCGGCCAACTGGAACTCGAACGTATCCCGTTCGACCTTGGCGCGCTGGTCGAAGACACCGCCAACCTGCTGTCGCAGAACGCGGCGCCAAGCGTCGAACTGGCGTGTCTGATCGACCCGCAGTTCCCGGCCCAGGTACTGGGCGACCCTACCCGCGTTCGCCAGATCGTCAGCAACCTGCTTTCCAACGCGTTGAAGTTCACCCGTTTCGGTCGGGTCGATGTGCGCTTGAGTCACTATGACGGCGGCGTGCGGGTCGAGGTCTGGGACACCGGCATCGGCATTCCCCAGGAGGACCAGGCGCGGATTCTCCAGCCGTTCACCCAGGCCGGCGCGGGCATTACCCGCCAGTTCGGCGGCACCGGGCTGGGCCTGGCACTGACCTACAACCTCTGCGAGGCGATGCAGGGCCGGTTGACGATCAGTTCCGAGGCGGGCTTCGGAAGCCAGTTCTGCGCCGACCTGCCGCTGCCCGCCCACAGCCCGGCCGCGCCCGTCGAGACCTTGCGGGGCAACGTGGTCGCCATCACCACCGCCAACAGCGGGCTGGCCGAATTGCTGGGCATGTTGCTGCCGGTCTGGGGACTGGACTACATACAACGCACCGTGGACGACGGCTTGCTGGGGCTCAAGCCGGACATCCTGATCACCGATTGCCCGGAATGCCTGTTCAATTTACGCCCGACCTTCGACGCCCCGATCCTGCTCGTCACCGCCTATGGCAGTTTCATGCCCAGCGAAGAAGCCGCCGCCCTCGCGCCTTTGCTGCAGCAGGCCCGACCGCTGGCGCGCCACGCGCTTTACCAGATCCTGCGCCGGGCCCTGCAAAGCGAGGCGACGACCATCAACGATGCGCAGATCGAAGCACTGGCGCCCTCGCGGCGTGGCCGGGTGCTGCTGGTGGAGGACAACCCGGTCAACCAACTGGTGGCCAAGGGCATGCTGGTCAAGCTGGGCTGTGAGGTAGTGGTCGCGGCCCATGGCGCCGAAGCCCTGGACCAGCTCGAACAGCAAGCGTTCGACTTGGTCCTGATGGACTGCAACATGCCGGTCATGGATGGTTACGAAGCCAGCCGGCAGATTCGCCGCAGCGGCCGCTGGCCGGACCTGCCGATCGTCGCGCTGACGGCCAACGCGATGCCCGAGGAACGCGAACGCTGCCGGGCCGCCGGCATGAGCGATTACCTGTCCAAGCCGTTCCGTCGCGAGGAACTGGCGGCATTGCTGGACCAGTGGGTGCCGACTACGTCAGCCCTTTGATCTGCTTGAGCAGGTGATCCAGGCCATCGCGCAACTCGCCCACGCGATCCAGATCGATCCCGCTGTCGCACAGCAGGCGCGCCTTGAGCGGGCCGACCTGCTCGCGCAAGGCGCGGCCCGCATCCGACAGGCTCAAATGCAACTCTCGCTCATCCTGGACCGAGCGTTGGCGACGGATCAGGCTCAGTTGCTCCAGGCGCTTGAGCAACGGTGTCAGCGTGCCGGAATCCAGCAGCAAACGCTCTCCAAGCGCCTTGACCGTAGGCTGCTCCGGGGTGTTGTCCTGCCATTCCCACAGCACCAGCATCGCCAGGTACTGCGGATAGGTCAGGCCAAGCTGATCGAGCATCGGCTTGTAGCCACGAATCACCGCCCGTGATGCGGCGTAAAGTTTGAAGCACAACTGACTGTCGAGCTTCAGCGAATCGACTGACAGGTCGCTCATTTGAGCAGGGCTTCGATCTCGCCGGTGAGATCCTCGGGCTTGGTGGTCGGGGCGAAGCGCTTGACCACCTGGCCGTCCTTGCCAATCAGGAATTTGGTGAAATTCCACTTGATGCCCTTGGACCCCAGCACACCGGGCGCCCGCTGCTTGAGCTGGACAAATAGCGGATGGGCGTTGGCCCCGTTGACATCAACCTTCTTGAACAGCGGAAAACTCACGCCGAAGTTGAGCTCGCAAAATTCGGAGATCGCCCCTTCGTTGCCTGGTTCCTGCTTGCCGAACTGGTTGCAAGGAAAGCCCAGCACCACCAGGCCCTGGTCCTTGTAGGATTGCCACAAAGCCTCAAGACCTTTGTACTGCGGGGTGAAGCCGCATTGGCTGGCGGTGTTGACCACCAGCACGGCCTTGCCGGCGAAATCGGCGAGCGTCTTCTGCTCGCCCTTGATGGTGGTGCAAGGAATGCTCAGCAGATTGTCGGTCATGGCACGGCTCCAGAGGGAAGTTGGATGCCGAAGATAGCGAGCAATTAAATTGTGTGCAATTTAATTGTCGTTAATGCGGAATCAAGGCTCCCGTGGCGAGGGAGCTTGCTCCCGCTCGGCGGCACAGCCGTCGTAAGACCGGCTGGCACGATCAACCTGAAAAAAATGCGCCAGGTTGTTATGGGGCGGCTGCGCCGCCCAGCGGGAGCAAGCTCCCTCGCCACGAAGGACTGCGCAACGCTTACTCGCGAGGCACGAGATCCAGGCACACCGAGTTGATGCAGTAACGCAGGCCAGTGGGCGGTGGGCCGTCGGGGAAGACATGGCCCAGATGCGCGTCGCATTTGGCGCAGACCACCTCGGTGCGAATCATGCCGTGGCTGACATCACGCACCTCCACCACCGCGCTACCCTCGATCGGGGCGTAGAAACTCGGCCAGCCGCAGCCGGAATCGAATTTGGTCGTCGAATCGAACAACGGCTCGTGGCAGCAGATGCAGCGGTAGATGCCGTCGGTCTTGGTCTCATTGTACTTGCCGGAGAACGGTCGCTCGGTGCCTTTGAGGCGACAGACGTTGTACTGCTCCGGGTCGAGCATCTCACGCCATTCTTCAAGGGTTTTCTGCAACTTTTCCATCGTCCTACCTCGGCAATTGAAAAAGCCCGATCCGACGCTTTTCCGCAGATCGGGCGGCACGTATGATTGCGCCTCGTCAGGCGCCAGTCTGGCAGTCACGTCATGCGCATTCAAATGGATTGTGGCGCATCTACCGCGTCCGGCCCGGGCACAGACGCAGGATCCCCAGTACGGTAGTTCATACGCCGCCTGGATCGTTCATTTTCGGGAACACATCGCCATGCAGGTCAGCAAATCGAACAAGCTCGCCAACGTCTGCTACGACATTCGCGGCCCGGTGCTCAAGCACGCCAAACGCCTGGAAGAGGAAGGCCATCGCATCCTCAAGCTGAACATCGGCAACCCGGCGCCCTTTGGTTTCGAAGCCCCCGATGAAATTCTCCAGGACGTCATCCGCAACCTGCCGACCGCGCAAGGCTACAGCGACTCCAAGGGCCTGTTCAGTGCGCGCAAGGCCGTGATGCAGTATTACCAGCAGAAGCAGGTCGAAGGCATCGGCATCGAGGACATCTACCTGGGCAACGGCGTGTCCGAGCTGATCGTGATGTCGATGCAGGCCTTGCTCAACAACGGCGACGAAGTGCTGGTGCCGGCGCCGGATTATCCGCTGTGGACCGCCGCCGTCAGCCTGTCCGGTGGCAACCCGGTGCATTACCTGTGCGACGAGCAGGCCAACTGGTTCCCTGACCTGGCGGACATCAAGGCCAAGATCACCCCGAATACCAAGGCCCTGGTGATCATCAACCCGAACAACCCGACCGGCGCGGTGTATTCCCGCGAGGTGCTGCTGGGCATGCTCGAACTGGCCCGCCAGCACAACCTGGTGGTGTTCTCCGACGAGATCTACGACAAGATCCTCTACGATGACGCCGTGCACGTCTGCACCGCCTCACTGGCACCGGACCTGCTGTGCCTGACCTTCAACGGCCTCTCCAAGTCCTATCGTGTCGCCGGCTTCCGCTCCGGCTGGATCGCCATTTCCGGCCCCAAGCACCACGCCCAGAGCTACATCGAAGGCATCGACATGCTGGCCAACATGCGTCTGTGCGCCAACGTGCCGAGCCAGCATGCAATCCAGACGGCGTTGGGTGGCTACCAGAGCATCAACGACCTGGTCCTGCCCCAGGGCCGTTTGCTGGAACAGCGCAATCGCACCTGGGAACTGCTCAATGACATCCCCGGCGTCAGCTGCGTCAAGCCGATGGGTGCGCTGTATGCCTTCCCGCGAATCGACCCGAAGGTCTGCCCGATCCACAACGACGAGAAATTCGTCCTCGACCTGCTGCTGTCGGAGAAATTGCTGGTCGTCCAGGGCACGGCGTTCAACTGGCCATGGCCGGACCATTTCCGCGTCGTGACCCTGCCGCGGGTTGACGACCTCGATCAGGCCATTGGCCGCATCGGCAATTTCCTCAAATCCTACCGTCAATGATCCAGACGGAGTGCGGGGCGTTCGCCTCGCGCTCTGTTTGATTCAGCAACATATCCATTTTCCTGTCTCCGCAGGTTTCTGACGCGGGGACTCGTTGTCCGATGGACGACGAGACGCAACGTTCACGGGGCGCAGCGGCCACATTTCTTTTCCGGCGCAACTTTCAGAAAAGTCTTTCAAACAATGAGGACCGCTGTAGGACACAGTTTGAAATAGAAGGCGAGTTGAATAGCCTGCGGCAGCACCTTATATACCCCGCATAACGCTACATCTTTAGCATGAGGAGATTGCTACCACCATGATGCGCATCCTGCTGTTCTTGGCCACTAACCTGGCGGTCGTGCTGATTGCCAGCATCACCCTGAGCCTTTTCGGCTTCAACGGGTTCATGGCGGCCAACGGGGTTGATCTCAACCTCAATCAGCTGCTGATCTTCTGTGCGGTGTTCGGTTTTGCCGGTTCCCTCTTCTCGCTGTTCATCTCCAAGTGGATGGCGAAGATGAGCACCGGCACCCAGATCATCAGCCAGCCGCGCACTCGTCACGAACAATGGCTGCTGCAGACCGTCGAGCAGTTGTCCCGTGAAGCCGGGATCAAGATGCCGGAAGTCGGGATCTTCCCGGCGTACGAAGCCAACGCCTTCGCCACCGGCTGGAACAAGAACGACGCCCTGGTCGCCGTCAGCCAGGGCCTGCTGGAACGGTTTTCGCCAGATGAAGTGAAAGCTGTGCTGGCCCACGAGATCGGTCACGTCGCCAACGGCGACATGGTGACTCTGGCGTTGATCCAGGGCGTGGTGAACACCTTCGTCATGTTCTTCGCCCGCATCATCGGCAACTTTGTCGACAAGGTGATTTTCAAGAACGAAGAAGGCCAGGGTATTGCCTACTACGTGGCGACCATCTTCGCCGAGCTGGTCCTGGGCATCCTTGCCAGTGCCATCGTCATGTGGTTCTCGCGCAAACGCGAGTTCCGCGCCGATGACGCCGGTGCGCGACTTGCAGGCACCAGCGCCATGATCGGCGCCCTGCAGCGCCTGCGTGCCGAACAAGGCCTGCCGGTGCACATGCCCGATACCTTGAATGCCTTCGGCATCAACGGCGGCATCAAGCAGGGCCTGGCTCGCATGTTCATGAGCCATCCGCCGCTGGAAGAGCGAATCGACGCACTGCGTCGTCGCGGCTAACCGCCAACTGATACAAGAAAGCCCGCAGCGATGCGGGCTTTCTTTTGCCTGCTAAGTCAAAAGCGGCAGCGGGCCCGTCCGGGACGGGGTCATTGAGCGCACCCCACGACTGGACACCAGATATACCCGCTCATCCAGCCGCTTCACGCCCGCCTGCAAGAACTTCCAACTCTCGCCCAGCACATCCTGCTCCTGCAAGACTTGCAATTGCCACGCCCTGCCCAGCAACCGCTGCACCTCTTCATGTCCTACCGAAAACGGCGGCCCAGGCATCTCGTCCTGGTTGTAGTCCAGGGTAATCAGCAGCCCGACGCAGTCCGGCATTATGTTCTGCAGATGAGCCGCATAGCGCTCGCGCATCGGTGCAGGCAGGGCGATCAGTGCCGCACGGTCATACAACGTCGCGCAATCCGCGACGTCCAAAGACGTCAACGCAAAGACATCACCGCAGCGGATTTCGATGGCACCAGAACGAAATACCTTGAAGGCGCCCTCCTCACTCACGTTTGGCTCAAGCTGATGCTCCTGGAAAAAATCAGTGACGGCCTTTTCCGATAGCTCCACCCCCAGCACGGAAAAACCTTGTTGCGCCAACCACAGCAGATCCAGCGTCTTGCCGCACAAGGGCACCAATACTCGAGTTTCTTCAGGCAATCCCAACTGGGGCCAGAAACGCTGCAAGTAAGGGTTCACTTCCGGCAGATGAAAACCGATCTGGTTGGTTGACCAGCGCTTGTGCCAAAACTCGGGGTCCATTGGAATCGCTCCATAAATTCGATCAAAACGGGTTA
Organism: Pseudomonas sp. R1-15; assembly: GCF_051132085.1. Taxonomy (NCBI): domain Bacteria; kingdom Pseudomonadati; phylum Pseudomonadota; class Gammaproteobacteria; order Pseudomonadales; family Pseudomonadaceae; genus Pseudomonas; species Pseudomonas sp. R1-15. Next base: position 4,103,800 of record NZ_CP071660.1, read on the forward strand.
AAACTTATATTAGATTTCGATCGTTGACCTGACCGAAGATGAACCCATCTTAACGCTCAGGAGCCCGTCCATGCTGCCCAGCCTGTTTATCTCCCATGGATCACCGATGCTTGCCCTGGAACCCGGGGAGAGCGGCCCGGCCTTGGCTCGCCTGGCCACGCAAATGCCGACGCCCAAGGCCATCGTGATTGTGTCCGCCCATTGGGAGAGCAATGAACTGCTGGTCAGCGCCAACCCGCGACCGCGTACATGGCATGACTTCGGTGGCTTCCCGAAAGCGTTGTACGAAGTGCAATATCCGGCGCCAGGCGATCCCCTGCTGGCAACGCAGGTCGCCGAACTGCTCAATGCAGCGCAATTGCCGGCACGTCTGGAGACAGGGCGGCCATCGGACCATGGCGTCTGGGTGCCGCTGTCGTTGATGTACCCCGAGGCCGATATTCCCGTGGTACAGGTTTCCCTGCCCAGCCAGCGCGGCCCGACACTGCAGACGCAGGTCGGCCGGGCCCTGGCAGGACTGCGCGAACAGGACATCCTGCTGATCGGTTCCGGCAGCATCACGCATAACCTGGGGGATCTGGACTGGAACGCCGGCCCTGACAGCATCGAGCCCTGGGCCAAGGCATTCCGCGATTGGATAGTGGCGCAACTGGCGGCCAACGACGAGTTCGCGTTGCATGATTACCGCCGCCAGGCCCCCAATGCGGTGCGCAGCCATCCCAGCGACGAGCACCTGCTGCCGCTGTATTTTGCCCGGGGGGCAGGTGGTAAATTCAGCATTGCCCATGAAGGGTTCACGATGGGAACGTTGGGGATGGACATTTATCGGTTTGATTGACCGGCAGACCGAGTCGCTCCAATTCGCGAGCAGGCTCGCTCCCACAGGCAATACAAATCCAGTGTGGGAGCGAGCCTGCTCGCGAAGGGCGTCACCCATCTATCCCACCAGCAAATGACAGGCAAAAAAAATCCCCGAACCAGTCGGGGATTTTTTTCATGCTCGATCAATCAGCCTGCGGGCCGATCAATCCTCGCGGTAACGACGCAGCTTGAGCTGCTTGCCAGCCACGCGAGTGTCCTTGAGCTTGGTCAGCAACTTCTCCAGGCCTTCTTCCGGCAGTTCCACCAGGCTGAAGCTGTCACGCACCTGGATGCGACCGATCGCTTCGCGGGCCAGGCCGCCTTCGTTGAGGATCGCGCCCAGCAGGTTCTTGGCGGCAATGCCGTCACGAGCACCCAGCGCGGTACGGCAGCGGGCACGGCCTTCGCCCAGCGGGATCGGCGCGCGACGCTCGCGATCACCACGGTCCGGACGATCACCGGTACGCTCGGGACGATCGCCACGCGGCGCGCTGTTCGGCACCAGTGGACGTTCCTTCTCGATCGCCGCCAGGGTCAGCGCCTGACCGTTGGTAGCCTTGCGCAGCAGGGCAGCGGCCAGGGCACGCGGGGTGCAACCGATGTCGGCGGTCAGGCGATCGAGCAGATCACCGTGGGTCGATTCGGCGTCAGCCACCAGCGGCGACAGGCTGTTGGTCAGTTTCTTGATACGGGCATCGAGGACGGCCTGGGCGTCCGGCAGGCGAACTTCCGCGACCTTCTGACCGGTTACACGCTCGATCACTTGCAGCATGCGGCGCTCACGCGGAGTCACCAGCAGCAGCGCGCGACCTTCCCGACCGGCACGGCCGGTACGGCCGATACGGTGGACGTAGGATTCCGGATCGTACGGCATGTCCACGTTGAACACGTGGGTGATGCGCGGAACGTCCAGACCACGGGCAGCAACGTCGGTCGCCACAACGATGTCCAGACGGCCATCCTTGAGGGAATCGATCACGCGCTCGCGCTGGTTCTGGGCAATATCACCGTTCAGCGCAGCGGCTTTGTAGCCTTTGGCTTCCAGGGCGCTGGCCAGGTCCAGGGTCGCTTGCTTGGTGCGCACGAACATGATCAGGGCGTCGAAGTCTTCCACTTCCAGCAAGCTGAGAACGGCGGAAGTCTTCTGGTCAGCGTGAACCAGCAGGTGAGCCTGCTCGATCGCGGTAACGGTCTGGGTCTTGGTCTGGATCTTCACGTGTTGCGGATCGCGCAGGTGGCGCTCGGCAATGGCACGGATCGATTGCGGCAAGGTGGCCGAGAACAAAACAGTCTGGCGAGTCGCTGGCAGGGCCTTGAAGATGACTTCCAGGTCATCCATGAAGCCCAGCTTGAGCATTTCGTCCGCTTCGTCGAGAACCAAGTGGTTCACGGTAGCGAGGACTTTCTCGTCACGACGCAGGTGGTCGCAGAGACGGCCCGGGGTGGCGACAACGATCTGCGCGCCATTACGGATTGCTTTCAGTTGTGGGCCCATCGGGGCGCCGCCGTAAACGGCCACAACGGTAACGCCAGGCATTTGCTTGGAGTAGGTTTCGAAAGCGGTTGCTACTTGCAGCGCCAACTCACGGGTTGGCGCCAGGATCAGGGCTTGCGGCTCGCGCTTGGCAGGATCGATGCGATGCAGGATCGGCAGGGCGAACGCAGCGGTTTTACCCGTACCGGTTTGCGCCTGGCCAATCATGTCGTGGCCGGCCATGATGATCGGGATCGATTGCTGCTGAATAGCCGAAGGTTCTTCGTAGCCAGTCGCAATGACGGCAGCAAGAATGTTCGGGTTGAGATTAAAAGCGGCGAAGCCGCCGGTTTCCTGGGTCATGGGTCTGCCTCTAAGTGCATCCGCAAAGACCCATGCTCCAAAGCTGCGCATGCCGTGTTGAGACTCAAGAGTCGCCCTGGCTGCTTTGTCGGCGGGGATTTGCGAAAACGAATGAATGAAAAAGAACGTCGTGGAAGCATCCGTTGTGCGGACATGCAACCGAAGCTGGCTTCGGGGAATTGCGCTACCGTGACGCGGCCCGGCTAAAGGCCGGCGCGCACTATACCGGAATTCGTTGAAAAAGGGAGATTTTTTTATCGACGAAGGGTGTGGTGGCGCGCTGTCCAGCAGGCGTTGAGGGCGTTAGCTAAAACGGTTCACCTTTGGATGGCTAAGCCCCTGTGATGAGCTCCCTGTGGCGAGGGAGCTTGCTCCCGCTCGGCTGCGAAGCAGGCGCCTGGGTTGATATCTGGAATCGAAGGGGCCGCTTCGCGGCCCAGCGGGAGCAAGCTCCCTCGCCACGGGGGGAACCCATCCAAAGAACTCTTGCAGATCCTGATCAAGTCGCCGGGCGGATCGCCTTGATCAACGATTGCAACGAATAACCCAGCCGCGGCGCGAGCCCTTCGGCACGGGCCACCAGACCTTGCATGTCCAGTGCCTGGTCCAGGTCCGCCGGCACGATCAGGATGACGTTGCCCTCCTTCACCGGCAACTCCCAGTAGTGCCGGTGATACAAGCCGCGCAAGAGCGCCGCGCCTAGCGGCTTGCCATCGTCGGTGGCCCACTGGTTGATCACCAGCCAGCCGCCGGGATTGAGGCGCTTCTGGCAGTTTTCCAGAAATCCCCAGGCCAGGTGACCGACGCCGGGACCAACATCGGTATAGAGGTCGACGAAAATCAGGTCCGCCGGCTCAGCCGTTTCAAGCAGCTCCAAGGCATCACCGACGCGGATGTACAGGCGCGGATCATCGTCCAGCCCGAGGTATTCGATGGCCAGGCGCGGCACGTCGGGGCGCAGTTCGATGGCCTCGACATCTTCCAGCGGCAGGAACTTGAGACAGGCCTGGGTCAGCGTACCGGCCCCCAGCCCGAGGAACAGCGCGCTCTCCGGTTGCTCGTGGCACAACGCACCGATGAGCATGGCGCGGGTGTAGTCATATTCGAGCCAGCTCGGATCAGCCGTGAACACGCAGCTCTGCTCGATCGCATCGCCAAATTCGAGAAACCGGTAATCGGCCACTTCGAGTACGCGGATCATGCCGAACTCGTCGTGCACCTCGGCGAGCAAATGCTCGACGCGCTCCTCTGTCATTTCCTCTCCTGATGTTGCCGTGCTGGCTCAAGCCCGCGCAAACGGGGCAAAGGCGCGATTATCGGCGAAGCGAGCGGAACAGGTCACGCACTAATTTGCTGATAACATGAGCACCCGAGCGTAAACCACCTAGAGATCATGATGAGCCAACCCTGGAGCCCTGACAGCTGGCGCGCCCTGCCGATCCAGCAACAACCCCGCTACCCCGACGCGGCGCATCTGCTGCAGGTGGAGCAGACCCTGGCCAGTTATCCGCCGTTGGTGTTTGCCGGTGAAGCCCGGGAATTGCGTCGTCAGTTTGCCGAAGTCACCCAGGGTCGGGCATTCCTGCTGCAGGGCGGCGATTGCGCCGAGAGCTTTGCGGAATTTTCCGCCGCCAAGATCCGCGACACCTTCAAGGTGCTGCTGCAAATGGCGATTGTCATGACCTTCGCCGCCGGTTGCCCGGTGGTCAAGGTCGGGCGCATGGCGGGGCAGTTCGCCAAACCGCGCTCGGCCAACGATGAGACGATCAATGGCGTGACACTACCGGCCTACCGGGGCGACATCGTCAACGGCATCGGCTTCGACGAGAAAAGTCGCGTGCCGGATCCGGAGCGGCTTTTGCAGTCCTATCATCAGTCCACCGCGACCCTCAACCTGCTGCGGGCGTTCGCCCAGGGCGGGTTCGCCGATCTGCACCAGGTGCACAAGTGGAACCTGGACTTCATCGCCAACTCGGCCCTGGCGGAAAAGTACAGCCACCTGGCCGACCGCATCGACGAAACCCTGGCATTCATGCGCGCCTGCGGCATGGACAGCTCGCCGCAACTGCGCGAAACCAGTTTTTTCACCGCCCACGAAGCGTTGTTGCTCAACTATGAAGAAGCCTTCGTACGCCGTGACAGCCTGACCAACGATTATTACGACTGCTCGGCCCACATGCTGTGGATCGGCGATCGTACCCGCCAGCTGGACGGAGCGCATGTGGAGTTCCTGCGGGGGGTGAACAACCCTATCGGGGTCAAGGTCGGCCCGAGCATGAACCCTGACGACCTGATCCGCCTGATCGACGTGCTCAACCCGGATAACGACCCCGGTCGACTGAACCTGATCGCGCGGATGGGCGCCAACAAGGTCGCTGATCACCTGCCGCAACTGTTGCGCGCCGTGCAGCGTGAAGGCAAGCAGGTGCTGTGGAGTTCCGACCCGATGCACGGCAATACCATCAAGGCCAGCAGCGGCTACAAGACCCGCGATTTTGCGCAGATTCTTGGCGAGGTGAAGCAGTTCTTCCAGGTGCATGAAGCCGAAGGCACCTACGCCGGCGGGATTCATATCGAGATGACCGGGCAGAACGTCACCGAATGCATCGGCGGCGCCCGACCGATCACCGAAGATGGGTTGTCGGATCGTTACCACACGCACTGCGACCCGCGGATGAATGCCGATCAGTCGCTGGAACTGGCGTTCTTGATTGCCGAGACGTTGAAGCAGGTTCGGCGGTGATTCAGTAGGGGCTTCTTCGCCTGCTCAATCGCTTCGCGAGCAGGCTCGCTCCCACAGGTGATTGGCTGCGGACACAAAAGCCGTGGTCACCATAAATACCTTGTGGGAGCGAGCCTGCTCGCGAAGAGGCCAATTCAGCCACCATCAACCCGCGCCAACGCCACCGCCAACCGCACCCCACCCTCCCGCTGGCAATTGAGCTGCACCCGCTCCAGTCCCAACCAGTCAGCCATGCGCCGCAGATTCATCGCCAGCGCCTGCATGCCCTCCTCGTCAAGCCCCGGCTCTTCTTCATGCACGGCATGCACGGCCAGCCGCCCCAAGGCCCGCTCCGCACGAAGATCGACCCGCGCCGCAATCCGCTCATTGTGCAAAAACGGCAAGACGTAATAGCCATACACGCGCTTGTGCACTGGCGTGTAGATTTCCAGCCGATAGCGGAAGTCGAACAAGCGCTCGGTGCGGCTGCGCTCCCAGACCAGCGAGTCGAACGGCGACAGCAAGGCACTGGCAGCGACCCTGCGGGGGATTTTCACGGTGGGTTGGCACCAGGCCGGCTGCTTCCAGCCCTGCACCTGACATCGCAACAACTCACCCGCCTCCTCCAACTCGGCCAGTCGAGCGCGGGTGTCGGCCGGATCCAGGCGGAAGTAATCACGCAGGTCCTTCTCGGTGCCGACGCCCAAGGCCTGCGCCGCATGCAGGAGCAACGCGCGTTGGGCCTGGGCTTCGTCCGGCTGCGGTTGGCGCAGGACCGACTCGGGCAGCACCCGCTCAGGCAGATCATAGAGCCGCTCGAACCCACGCCGCCCGGCTACGGTGACTTTGCCCGCGGCGAACAGCCATTCCAGCGCATGTTTCTCGGCGCTCCAGTCCCACCAGGGACCGGCCTTCTCTTGACGTGTGGACAAGCTGCCGGCGCCAAGCGCGCCCTGCTCCTGAACCGCCTGAAGGACCCGATGAATCACGTCCTGCTGCTCACGACCAAACCGCGCCAACTGCTGGTAAATGCCTTCGCCACGGGCCGCCCGCGCCATGCGCCAACGCATCAGCGGATACATCGTAACCGGCAGCAACGAAGCTTCATGCCCCCAATATTCAAACAACGTGCGGCGGCGCCCCTGGCTCCAGGCTGCCTGATCGAGCAAGTCGCGATTGTAGTGACCAAGGCGGGAGAACAACGGGAGGTAATGCGAGCGCACCAGCGCATTGACTGAATCGATCTGCACGACGCCGAGGCGCTCGATCAGACGGTTGAGGCGCGCGGGTTGCACCGAAGCTGGCGATGGCCGCCCATCGAATCCCTGGGCGGCCAACGCCAGGCGTCGGGCCTGTTTGAGGGTAAAGGACACAGTCGCGGGCATGGAGATCTCCTTGTCTGCTCGCAACCTACCTCACCATTAAGCGGTTTGTGTAGGGAAGGATGGCTCATTTGTGCATCGGGTCATCCCAGAATGGCCGAACCACTTCCTTTTCAACATCGGCACGGCTGACACCTATGTCCTTGAGCGCCTCATCGCTCATCGAGGCGAGCAGTTCACGCTCGTGGTGCAATTCGTACCAGCGGCTAAACTTGTGCAACAGCGCGCTGAGCGAAAAACCGTGGGATGAGAATTTATCAATCAGCAAATAACCTTTTTGACCTTTCATCGTGATGTCCTCCGTTGGGGATGGCTCTAGTCTCGCGCCAGGGATAAGATCAATCCAACGAATGTTTCTTATGCAATACATCTCGGAGATTGATCAATTGTCGAGTTACCCGAGCATCGATACGGAAGTGCTGCGGACCTTCGTCGCCATCGCCGACCAGGGCGGCTTCACTCGCGCCGGGGAGCTGGTCAACCGTACGCAATCGGCCGTCAGCATGCAGATGAAGCGCCTGGAAGAGGACGTCTTGCAGCGCCGCCTGTTCGAGCGCGACGGGCGGCAGGTCAAGCTCACCGCCGAGGGCCAGGTGTTGCTGGGTTATGCCCGGCGGATCCTCAAGCTGCACAGCGAAGTGTTCAACACGCTGCGCGAACCGCACATGGTCGGCACGGTCCGCATCGGCACGCCGGACGATTATGTGATGCGCTTTTTGCCGGGAATCCTGCAGCGCTTCGCCCAGTTCTATCCACTGATCGAAATCGAAGTGCACTGCGAATCGTCCAAGCAACTGCTGCTGCGCCAGGATCTCGACCTGTCCATCGTCACTCGCAAACCAGGCGACGAGATCGGTCAGTTGCTGCGCAAGGAACGTTTTGTCTGGGCCGAGGCGGCCTGCTTCAACACTCATGAACAAACGCCGCTGCCGCTGGCGATGTTCAACAGTGATTGTTTCTGTAGGCAATGGGCGTGCAATGCGCTGGACGCCATGGGGCGTGATTATCGCGTGGCGTACAACAGCTCAAGCCTGTCGGCGATCATGGCGGTGGTCGGCGCGGGTCTGGCGATCACCGCGCAACTGGAGAGCCTGCTGACCCCGGACATGCGCGTTCTCGGCGAGGCCGAGAACCTGCCGGAGCTGCCCGAGGCCAGCATCATGTTGATCCGCAACCTGCACAATCCGTCGCCGATCACCGAGTGCCTGGCCGAACACATCGTCGAAGGTTTCAAACTTTAAGCAGGAGCAACACCGCGCACAGCACCAGGAAACCGCAGAACAGCCCGCGCAGCAATCGCTCCGGCATCGCGTGGGCGACCTTCACCCCCCAACTGATGCTCATCAGCCCACCGACAGCCAGGGGCAGCCCGATCCACCAGTTCACCTCATGGTGAAATGCATACGTGGCAAGGGTCACGCCGGTGCTGGGCAAGGCCAGCGCCAGGGATAACCCTTGAGCGACGACCTGGGAAGTACCGAACACGCTGGTGAGTATTGGCGTGGCGACAACCGCCCCGCCTACGCCAAACAGTCCGCCCATGGTGCCCGACGCAGCCCCCAGCACGGCTAGCCAAGGCCAGCCGTGGCGCATCCGCGCCGAAGCCGGCGCCGTCGCGGCGAACATGCGGATCAGGTTGTAGGCCGCCAGGACCACCAGGAACACCACAAAACCAATCCGCATGCTTTGCGCGTCAATGCCCACGGCCCAGATGGAGCCAAGCCACGCGAAGCAGAAGCCCATGGATGCCAGCGGCAGGACATGGCGCATTTCGATACGATTACGCTGGTGATAACGCCACAGCGCCAGCATCACGTTGGGGACGACCATCACCAATGCCGTACCTTGGGCGAGGTGCTGATCCAGGCCGAACCATACACCCAGCACTGGAATCGCGATCAGCCCGCCACCAATGCCGAACAATCCCCCCAAAGTGCCCAGCGCGGCGCCCAACAGCAAATACAGCATGACCTCGATCACAGACGACTCTCCCCTTAATCAGGGCGCCTATCCTACCCAGTTGGTGGTCACCAGGAAACGTAACGGCTGATCAATACGTCAGAATTATCTGGTGCATTAAAGGCTTGTCCGCTAGATTCGTAACGATCATTGATGAAAGGTTTTGCCATGACTACCCAACACGACACCCCCGATCCTTGCGAAGCCCTGCTGCTGGAAAACCAGGTCTGCTTCGCCCTGCATTCCACGTCGCTGTTGATGACCAAGGTCTACAAGCCCCTGCTCCAGGCGTTGGGCCTGACCTATCCGCAGTACCTGGCGATGATGGTGCTGTGGGAACAAGACGGGCTGACCGTCGGCGAAATCAGTAACCGCCTGCTCACCGACCCTGGCTCCCTGACCCCGCTGCTCAAGCGCCTGGAGGCCGAAGGCCTGTTGAGTCGCACCCGCAGCCGTGAAGATGAACGCGTGGTCATTGTCGAGCTGACCGAACAGGGCCGCGCCCTGCAGAAAAAGGCCCTCGACATCCCCCAATGCATCCTCGCCGCCAGCGGCCAGACGCTGGAGCAACTGAAAAAACTGCAACATGACCTGCAGGAACTGCGCGGGCATTTGCAGGACAGCCTTTGATTTTCTGACGCAGGCAATCCCTCTGGGAGCGAGCTTGCTCGCGAAGGCGCCGGCACCTCCAGCATCGCCGCCAACTGAACCACCGCTTTCGCGAGCAAGCTCGCTCCCACATTGACCTTCGCTGGTCACAAAATCCGTGACCACCACCAATCCCCTGTGGGAGCGAGCCTGCTCGCGAAGGCTCCGGCACCTCCAACATCGCCGCCAACTGAACCACCGCTTTCGCGAGCAAGCTCGCTCCCACATTGACCTTCGCTGGTCACAAAATCCGTGACCACCACCAATCCCCTGTGGGAGCGAGCCTGCTCGCGAAGGCGCCAGCACCTCCAGCATCGCCGCCAACTGAACCACCGCTTTCGCGAGCAAGCTCGCTCCCACATTGACCTTTACTGGTCACAAAATCCTTGGCCACCACCAATCCCCTGTGGGAGCGAGCCTGCTCGCGAAGACGCCGGCACTTCCAACATCGCCGCCAACTGAACCACCGCTTTCGCGAGCAGGCTCGCTCCCACATTGACCTTTACTGGTCACAAAAATCCGTGGCCACCACCAATCCCCTGTGGGAGCGAGCTTGCTCGCGAAGGCGCCGGCACTTCCAACATCGCCGCCAACTGAACCACCGCTTTCGCGAGCAAGCTCGCTCCCACATTGACCTTCACTGGTCACAAAATCCTTGGCCACCACCAATCCCCTCTGGGAGCGAGCCTGCTCGCGATAGCGTTGGCCGGACTGCCAGACGTCGCACATCAAAAAAATTAAGCCCCCCTAAACCGCTCTAAACCAAGGCTTTCAGCCATCCAGGGTTGATTTGTTCAGACTCATCTCAAAAATTTATATTGCGCGCAAAATATTTGCGCATTACATTCTCTTCACACCTACTTAGCGCGCAAACATTTAGCGCAACAAACCAACCATAAAACGAGGCGTCCACCATGAAAACTCTCTACACCGCAATCGCAACCTCCACCGGCGGCCGTGACGGTCGTGCCATCTCCAGCGACAACATCCTCGACGTCAAACTTGCTACGCCCAAGGAACTCGGCGGTGCGGGCGGTGCTGCGACCAACCCAGAGCAACTGTTCGCCGCCGGCTACTCGGCCTGCTTCATCGGCGCGCTGAAATTTGTCGCCAGCCAGAGCAAACGCAAGATCCCGGACGACGCCTCGATCACCGCTCACGTCGGCATCGGCCAGATCCCCGGTGGTTTCGGTCTCGACATCGACCTGCACATCAGCCTGCCAGGTCTTGACCAGGCCGACGCCCAAAGCCTTGTGGAAGCCGCTCACCAGGTTTGCCCGTACTCCAACGCCACCCGCGGCAACGTTGATGTTCGCCTGCACGTAACCGTCTAAACCCCTACCCCGGACCGACCTTCAAGGAGATTCACATGAACACCCTCAGCAAAGCCCTGACCGGTACCCTTCTCGCCCTGAGCATCAGCAGCGCCTTCGCCGACGGCATCGTCGAGCACAACACCCAGGCGTTCCTTGACGCACTGAATGCCGGCACCGGCAAACCGCTGGAGCAGCTGTCGCCAAAAGATGCCCGTGCCGTACTGGTCGGCGCCCAGGCGGGGGTGAAGTTGACGCTGCCCAAGGCCGACGTCAGCGAGAAAACCATCCAGGTCGATGGCCAGTCGATCAGTCTGACCATCGTTCGTCCGGCCGGGGTCAAGGGTGAGTTGCCCGCGTTCATGTTCTTTCACGGCGGTGGCTGGGTACTGGGCGATTTCCCCACCCATGAACGACTGGTTCGGGATCTGGTGGCGGGTTCGGGTGCCGTTGCGGTGTTCGTCAACTACACACCATCGCCCGAGGCGCATTACCCGGTAGCGATCAACCAGGCCTACGCCGCGACAAAGTGGGTGGCCGAGAATGGCAAACAGATCAATGTCGATGGCAAGCGCCTGGCCGTAGCGGGCAACAGCGTCGGCGGCAACATGGCGGCGGTCGTCGCGCTGATGGCCAAGGACAAGGGTACGCCGGCGATCCGCTTCCAGGCATTGTTGTGGCCGGTGACCGACGCCAGCTTCGAGACGGCGTCCTACAACCAGTTCGCCGAAGGACACTTCCTCAGCAAGAACATGATGAAGTGGTTCTGGGACAACTACACCACCGACGCTGGGCAGCGTAACGAGATCTATGCCTCGCCATTGCGGGCAACTACCGCACAACTCAAGGGCCTGCCGCCGGCGCTGGTGCAGACCGCCGAGGCTGATGTGCTGCGCGACGAAGGTGAAGCCTACGCGCGCAAACTGGATGCGGCGGGTGTACCGGTTACAGCCGTGCGCTACAACGGCATGATCCACGACTATGGCTTGCTTAACGTTGTGAGCGAGGTGCCGGCGGTGCGTTCGGCGATGTTGCAGGCGTCCGAGGAACTCAAGCAACATCTGAAGTAATGGTGGAGCCACAGAGCCCGGATCGAAAATGAAGGAAATAAAAAGCCCGACTCAATGGTCGGGCTTTTCTTTCATACAGAAAGCTTCGCTTATTTAGCGCGGCCTTTGTAGGAACCGCCTTCGCGGGTATCGATCTCGATCATGTCGCCGATTTCGATGAAGTCAGCAACCGACAGTTCGGTGCCGTTCTTCAATTTGGCAGGCTTCATCACCTTGCCGGAAGTGTCACCGCGAGCGGAGCCTTCGGTGTAGTCAACCTGACGCACGATAGTGGTCGGCAGCTCCACGGAAACCAGGCGCTCTTCGAAGAATACGGCTTCGCAGACGTCGGTCATGCCTTCTTCAACGAATGGCAGGACGCTTTCGATGTCTTCGGCGTTCAGTTCGTACATGGTGTAGTCAGTGGTGTCCATGAACGTGTAGGTATCGCCGCTGATGAAAGACAGGGTCGCCTCTTTACGGTCCAGGATCACGTCGTCCAGCTTGTCGTCCGCACCGTAGACGGTTTCGGTCTTGTAGCCGGTCAGCAGGTTTTTCAGCTTGGTCTTCATGATCGCGCTGTTACGACCCGACTTGGTGAATTCAGCTTTCTGAACCAGCCAAGGATCGTTGTCGATACGAATCACGGTACCGGGTTTGAGTTCTTTACCAGTTTTCATTGCGAATATCCGAATTTGGATGGGATTTACAAAAATCTAGGCCGCGTATCATATCCAATTTCGATAAAACTTCACCAGCGCCGTGGCAAGATCGGCTCGAGAGGCCTGTTTCTGGCACCACGCCTGGGCATGTTCGGCGAGCACCTGGTGTTGCTCGCAGGCGGCGCTCCAGTGCTCTGCCACGCCTTGGCCGGCGTTCCAGGCCCGCCAGAGACCGCTGATCGCTTTTTCCGCAGCCTCCGGGAGCCCCTCGGTATACAAGCGGAGAAACGCCTCGAGTTTTTCCAGGTGGACGTCTTCTTCCTGTTGATAGATATGCCAGAGCAGCGGCCGGCCGGCCCACTGCGCGCGCACGAAGGAGTCTTCGCCACGCACGGCGTTGAAATCACAGCACCACAACAGTTGGTCGTATTCATCCTGGCGCACGAAAGGCAGCACCTGCACGGTCAGGGCGCCACGGAGATGCACGGCACCGGCTTTCAGGCCGTCGATACCAACCCAACGCTCCACATCGGCGAGGATGCGGCTTTCCGGAACCAGCACATGCGACGGACGAGCATCCGTCGCCAGCGCATCAAACCAGCTGGCCAAACCGTCGTTCTCATAGGCAAACAGCGAAATCAGCCGCGCCCCGGACTCGCGCTCGACGCCCAATCCTTGCAGGAAAGCCCTTTGTGCCTCGCCATCCTGCTGAAATTCTCGACGGCGCTCCAACAAGCCGGCCTCACGCAGCAAGCCACCGGTGCCCTCCTGAAAGCCCGGAAAAAAGAAATATTTCTGCACATGTTTGTACTTCACCGACGGCAAACCGTGACAACCGATCACCCAGTCCTCGGCGCTCAGGTAATCGAGGTTCATCCACAAAGGCGCCGCCGGACGCTCGGCCATCGCGTCCATGTAGGCGCTGGGCAACTGGCAGGCAAATGCGGCGATCACTACATCGGCAGCTTCGGTGGGCTGCCAGTCCTTGGGCCAGTGACGCACTTGTACGCGTTGCTGCCATTGCTCGGCCAGCGTGACATCGATAGACGGACATAACCGCTCGAAGGCGCGCAGGTCGTCGACCCACAGCCGCACCGCGCATTGATGCTCGGCGACCAATTGCCGAGCCAGGCGCCAGGTGACGCCGATGTCGCCATAGTTATCGACGACGGTGCAAAAAATATCCCAACGCACAGTCATTCCCGACTCCCTGTGGCAAAGCCTGATTGTCCCGCATTAAAGCCGTGAAGCAGAAGGGCCGACGGCGATTAATCTTCATGCGACAATCAACGCATCCTCCATGTTCATCGCCAGGAAGCAGACATGCCCGACCACTCCTCTCCCCGCCTCACGACGTTGCAACTGACGCTGGGCATCGCCTTGGGCCTGTGGCTGGGATTCCTTGCCATCGTGCTGACGGGATGGCTGTTGTCCAGGTTCCTGTTCGATGAGCAACTGGCTCCGGTGGCCGCCGCGGTTCATCAATTGGCGCAGCCGCCGACAGCACTGCCAGCCCCGGAGCCGACCCCAACGCCAACCCCAATGTTCGAGCAGTATCAACAGAACCTGCAGAAGAACGAGCAACGCCAGGCCCTCGACCAGGCCCGCAGCAACCCTCGCAACCTGTCCAACCCCAAGTGTCAATTCTGGCTGCAACAGGACCAAAACGCGCCCAGCGAGAAAAGCCGCGCCAATGTCCTGCAATTCTGCGAATGAACATGAACAAACAGACCGTCCACCAACTGATTCTCGACAAGCTCAGGATTGACCTCGATATCGCCGAACGCGCCGCGCAGACCGCCTACGAAACCGCGACCCACGAGGAAAATATCGCCGAAAACAAATACGACACCCTGGGCCTGGAGGCTTCATACCTTGCCGCCGGGCAAGCCAGGCGCGTGGAGGAAATCCGCCAGGCACTGGTGCTCTGCCAGAACCTGGCGCTGAGACCGTACGATGAAGAACGCGGCATCCAGGTCGGCACATTGATCGGGCTGGAAGATGAGGAGGGTCGCCAGCAGTGGCTGTTCCTGGGACCCGACGCGGCGGGGCTGAAGGTCTCGCTAGTGGGGCAGCCGATTACCGTCATCACCCCTCGCTCGCCCCTGGGACGGGGCCTGCTGGGCAAATTCGAAGGGGATGAAGTGGAGATTGTCGTGGCAGGCGCCCGGCAACAGTTCGCTGTCACCGAGGCGATCTAGAGGTCTGCTTAATGCACCGGCAGTTCGACGCCGTCGAACAGTTCTTCGAGTTCCTGCTTGTTGTGGCACTGGATGGCCTTGGCCATGACTTCCCGAGTCAGGTGCGGGGCAAATTTCTCGATGAAATCGCACATGAATCCGCGCAGGAACGTACCGCGGCGGAAACCGATCTTGGTCACGCTGGATTCGAACAGCTCGCTGGCGTCCAGAACCACCAGGTCATTGTCGAGCTTGGTGTCGACCGCCATCTTCGCGACGATGCCCACGCCCAGTCCGAGGCGCACATAGGTCTTGATCACGTCGGCGTCGGCAGCGGTGAACACCACTTTCGGGGTCAGGCCGCGATGGCTGAAAGCTTCGTCGAGTTTTGAACGACCGGTGAAACCGAACACATAAGTCACGATCGGGTATTCGGCCAGCGCTTCGAGGGTCAGCTTCGGCAGCTTGGTCAGCGGGTGCCCCTGAGGCACGACCACGCAGCGGTTCCAGCGATAGCACGGCATCATCACCAGGTCCCCGAACAGCTCCAGGGCCTCGGTGGCAATGGCGAAATCGACGGTGCCGTCAGCGGCCATTTCGGCGATCTGCATCGGCGACCCCTGGTGCATGTGCAGCGCCACGTCAGGGTATTGCTTGATGAAATTGCTGATAACCGGCGGCAAGGCATAACGCGCCTGGGTGTGGGTGGTCGCGATGGACAGGGTGCCTTTTTTCTCGTTGGAGAATTCCTGGGCGATCTGCTTGATGCTTTCGACCTTGCGCAGGATCTCGCCGGCGGTGGTGATGATGCGTTCACCGGCGGGAGTGACGCGAGTCAGGTGCTTGCCGCTGCGGGCGAAGACTTCGACGCCCAGCTCGTCTTCCAGGAGGCGGATCTGCTTGCTGATGCCAGGTTGCGACGTGTAGAGGCTTTGAGCGGTTGCGGAAACGTTGAGGTCGTGGTGCGCCACTTCCCAGATGTAGCGCAGTTGTTGAAGCTTCATATGTATCCCTCAAAGCAGTTGGACGTCACGGGCATCAGCGACGGTGTATATAACTATATGAATGGTCGCACCAATAAATCTAGAACTTTTTATAAAAAGCCATCATTTAGCCTCAAGCTTCGCCCTGGCGCCTGCGCTGGACCAGCGGCACCAGGTAGACCGGCACGCGGGATAACTGCAATACCCGCGCGGCGGTCCTGCCCAACGGCGTCTCGCCGCTCGCCCCCTGGCAATGACTGCCTACGATCAGCAAATCGACAGAGAGTTTCGCAGCCTGTTCAAGAATGACCTGGGAGGGGTCGCCCTGGAACACCCGAACCGACTTGATCAATTTCAGGTCCTGCTGCCCCTCGCCCAACTCTTCGCGAAAATTGTCGAGGACCCGCTGCTCGATGTTAGCCATCACCGTACTCAGACCCTGGCGATGAAATTCGTTCAACGCCTGCTCGTCGAGATAGCTCTGCAACACCGATTCGGCGAACAGCCCCATCGGCTCTACCGCATGCACCACATACAACTCGGCTTCAAACGTCCGTGCCAACGCCAAGGCATGCTGCATCACATACGGGGCGTACAGCCCCAGGTCCGTGGCATACAGCATCGAACGAATCATGTGACCTCCTCGAGTGCCAGGATGGCGGAGATTGATTCAGCTTAGCAGCGCCCCGGGGAACGGGCGCTCAGGGCTTCACTTCGTTACTGATGCCGTGGGGCACATGCCCGGTGGCGACCACTTCCCGGGCAAGTTCGCAGTGCCCGGTCTGGTCGTCGAAAAACACGTCGGCGGCAAAGGCTTCGAGGAAGGCGGACTTGGTCAGGCCGCCGAGAAACAGCGACTCGTCCAGGCGGATGTCCCATTCGCGCAACGTGCGGATGACCCGCTCATGGGCCGGCGCCGAACGGGCGGTGACCAGCGCGGTCCGGATCGGGCAGGCGTCCTCGGGGAATTCGCGTTGAAGCGCATTGAGCGCCGCCAGGAACCCCTTGAACGGCCCTCCTCGCAGCGGCTCGCGCGCGGCCTGACGTTCGCTGGCCTGGAACGCCTCCAGGCCACCAGCCTGATAGACGCGCTCAGACTCGTCGGAAAATAGCACCGCGTCGCCGTCAAAGGCGATGCGCAGCTCTTCGCTGGCGGCGCGGCTGGCACCGCCCGAAAGGATCGTCGCCGCGGCAAATCCGGCATCCAGGGCACTGCGTACATCTTCAGCGTGAGTGGAGAGGAACAGGTCACAGCCGAAAGCCTTGAGGTACGGGTATGGGCTGCGACCGCCGACAAACGCGGCACGGGAAATCGCCAGTCCATAGTGGTGAATCGAGTTGAATACCCGCAGGCCGGTGTCGGCGCTGTTACGCGAAACCAGGATGACCTCGACGCGGGCACGGCCCAGGTGCTCGTTGAGGTTGAGCAGTTTCTGCACGAGCGCGAAGGCATCCCCCGGTTCAAGGACTTCATCCTCATGTTCGATCTGGTATTGCCGATAGGCTTCGACGCCCCCCGACAGGTAAACCTTGTGGCTTTCGCTCAGGTCGAACAGCGCTCGCGACGAAATCGCCAGCACCAGCCTGTCATCGATATTGTTTGCCATGCTTCCCCCGTTTCGTCCGATCAGCGGTTGCGTCGATCGATGAACGCCAGTGCCTGATACAAGGCTTCGATTTTCGGCAACTCGCACCCCGCCGCCCTGGCCCTCGCCAGTGGCCGAGCGTAGATCGCCTCCAGCTCCAACGGGCGCCGTTGGGAATAGTCGTGGTACATGCTGGGCCAATAGTCGGGCATTTTTCCGGTCATCGTGAACAGATATTCCGCGTAGCCTGGCGCGATCTCATGACCGCAGGCTTGTGCGCCACGCACCACTTCAGCCATCAGCGCCTGGATCAGTCCACGACTGTGGTCGTCGGCCATCAACGGCGTGGTGCTCGCGCCAAGCAGAACCGAAAGGCCGTTATAGGGCACGTTCCACACCAGTTTCTGCCAGCGTGCCTGCCCGAGGTCTGGCATGGCCTGGGAATCCAGGCCCGCAGCCCGGAACAGCCCCGCTCCCTCCTCGACGATCGCCATGCGTGCGGCCTGATCCGTCCCAGCACCGCTGTGGTAACCGATGTTGATTGCCCCGAGCGCCTGGTGGGCAATGACGCCCGGGCCGAGCCGATTGACGCAGATCAGGCACAAGCCGCCAAGCAGGTGCAGTGAATCGGGTAACAATGGTCGCAGTTCCTCTTCGACATCGAGGCCATTCTGAAGCAACAGGACTTTCGCGCCGTCGGCCGCGGCCTGGATGATGGCTGGGGCCAGGTCGGCATTGCTGGTGGTCTTGGCACCGACCAGCAGCCAGTCGCAAGGCGGCATGTCGGCCGCCGAGCGATAGGCCTGGGCCGGCTGGAGCGTCAGCGCGCCATGCACCGCGCTGTCGACCCGCAGGCCAGCCTCGGCCACGGCGGCAAATTCGCTGCGCAGCAGAAAGTGAACGTCGTAGCCGGCACGAGCCAGCATCACGCCATAGAACCCGCCAATCGCGCCGGTGCCGATCACCCCGATCCTCGGTTTACCGCCTGCCTGCATCACACGACTCCTCTGGTGAACAATCCCTGCACACTATCGGCGCGAGCGGCCAGGCATGCAAACGTCCTTACACCCGGTTACCTATTCCTTCGCGGGCCGACTCGATCACGGTTACCCGGAAAATAGGGGAGTAAACCCGCCCCTGCCCATTGTCGAGCCACCTCTTAACGCGCTAAGGTTCGGCTCCCCGCCGCGCTTAAATCCGCTGTGCACCGCCGCGCGGGGATCGCTGGCGGCCGGCACCCGTGACCTGACGAGTAACACGATGGCTGATTTACCGATCAATGACCTTAACGTCGCCTCCAACGAGACCCTCATCACGCCTGACCAGCTCAAGCGCGATATCCCCCTGAGCGATGCTGCACTGCGCACCGTGACCAAGGGCCGGGAAGTCATCCGCAACATTCTCGACGGCACCGACCATCGCCTGTTCGTGGTCATCGGGCCCTGCTCGATCCATGACATCAAGGCCGCCCATGAATATGCCGAGCGCCTGAAAGTGCTCGCGGCGGAAGTCTCCGACACCTTGTACCTGGTGATGCGGGTGTATTTCGAAAAGCCCCGGACCACCGTCGGCTGGAAAGGCCTGATCAACGACCCTTACCTGGACGACTCCTTCAAGATCCAGGATGGCCTGCACATCGGTCGCCAGTTGCTGCTGGACCTGGCCGAAATGGGCTTGCCCACCGCCACCGAAGCCCTGGACCCGATCTCCCCGCAATACCTGCAGGACCTGATCAGCTGGTCGGCCATCGGCGCGCGCACCACCGAATCCCAGACCCACCGCGAAATGGCTTCCGGCCTGTCATCGGCAGTGGGCTTCAAGAACGGCACCGACGGCGGCCTCACCGTGGCGATCAACGCCTTGCAATCGGTGTCCAGTCCTCACCGTTTCCTGGGCATCAACCAGGAAGGCGGCGTTTCGATCGTCACCACCAAGGGCAACGCCTACGGCCACGTCGTGCTGCGTGGCGGCAACGGCAAGCCGAACTATGACTCGGTCAGCGTCGCGCTGTGCGAGCAGGCGCTGAACAAGGCGAACATCAAGCCGAACATCATGGTTGATTGCAGCCACGCCAACTCCAACAAGGATCCGGCATTGCAGCCGCTGGTGATGGAAAACGTCGCCAACCAGATCCTCGAGGGCAACCAGTCGATCATCGGCCTGATGGTCGAAAGCCATTTGAACTGGGGCTGCCAGGCGATTCCGAAGGATCTCGCCGATTTGCAGTACGGCGTCTCCATCACCGATGCCTGCATCGACTGGAGCGCCACCGAAAAGACCCTGCGCGGCATGCACGCCAAACTCAAGGACGTGCTGCCAAAGCGTCAGCGCAGCTGATCGGGCTTTATCCCCCAAACTTCAACACATAAAAAAACGCCGGGCTTCTCAGTCCGGCGTTTTTTTATCAGGAATCATTGCGTCAGAGCTTCGCCGCGTGCCGCTGGTGCCGCTCCATGTAGCGCTCCACATAGGAGCAGGACGGGATTACCGTGTAGCCCATTTCTTCAGCATACTTCAACGCCTCTTCGGTCAACTTCGCAGCAATCCCCCTGCCACGCAGCGCGTTAGGCACGAAGGTGCGATAGATGTCCAGCGTCTGTTTGCCCAGGTCCATGTAGGTCAGATAGGCACGATGACCGTCCACAATGGTCTCGAACTGATGACCAGCCTGGTCATGGTGGATGGAAACCGCCTCGCTCATCACTACTCCTCGCGGGTCTGAATGCCGACCCCTACCTTACCGATGTTTTTCCGGCGAAGGAACATCTACGCCACCCCGTGCCTGTCTGGTCACCGAGCGCAAAAAACCAATCGCTCAAACCCGAGCACGTCGTGAATAGTAGGCACCAATGACGCAAATGCTCAAGGCACGCCTGTCACCGAGGTGTTAAACCCCGACGGGTTTATCGATTGAGCGACACGGTCGCGCGGTAGTCGCCCAAGGCGCAATAGGTGAACATCGCCAGTTGTTGAGTCTTGGACGAGCGCCGATTGTTAAAGTCACCGTCACCGGCAATAAAAAGATGCCGGGACGATTGCACAAAAAATGAACAAAACTCTAAGGGAATCAATAAACAGCGACTTTAGCGCAGGCCTGTGAGTTGTCGCGTCAACGGAACTTTTCTTCATCGCCGTGCTCCATTCCGGGGCTTGGCGCTGGATATTTTTCAAACACCGCTCGGAAAAGTTGCTTGAAAAAGAATCACCGCCTACAATTTTTTTGCTTCTTGCGCTACGTCAGTTTACTTACTACAAGTAATGAGTAGTATGTACGCCGGCTAACTCCTCACTCTGGGGAGACAGTCACTAAATAGAAAGTCCTTTGAAGGGGAACACGATGAACAACGTTCTGAAATTCTCTGCTCTGGCCCTGGCCGCAGTTCTGGCTACCGGTTGCAGCAGCGCATCGAAAGAAACCGAAGCACGTCTGACTGCCACCGAAGACGCAGCAGCTCGCGCCCAAGCTCGTGCAGACGAAGCCTACCGCAAAGCTGATGAAGCTCTGGCTGCTGCTCAAAAAGCACAACAGACTGCTGACGAAGCTAACGAGCGTGCTCTGCGCATGCTGGAAAAAGCTAGCCGCAAGTAATAGTCCTTCGGGATTGTTATCGAGCCGACCCATTACTGGGTCGGCTTTTTTATTGCCCGGAGTTTTCCCCGGCGATAAAAAACCCGCCGACATCCTCGGATGTGGGCGGGTCAGGTTGGCGCGTCGCCCTATTGCGTCAGGTCGATCGGCGCGCTCGATACCATCGGTGCCGAGGCACTCGGAACAGCGATCTCTATCGGCAGGCCGTCTTCAGCGGCCACCACGTCACGCACCACATCCCAGTTCATGCGCAAGTTGCTGGTGATGTCCTCACGCTTGAGCATCGCGTTGATGACCGCGGTGTGTTTATCCACCACCGACGGGTTGCCCTTGTCGTCCAGCGGAGTGTGGGCTTCCAGGTAAACCTTGCCGCCACTCAGGCCCAGTTTGTACGGGTCGTTGATGATCCGGACCGAAGTCCCCACCGGCACCATGCCGGCCATCTCCAGCACGTTGTTGTTGAACATCCGGAAGCAGCCGTGGCTGGTACGCATGCCGATGCCGAACTTCTTGTTCGAGCCATGGATCAGGTAACCCGGCGTTCCCAGCGTGAACTTGAACGGGCCCAGCGGGTTATCGGGGCCTGCCGGAACCACATTTGGCAAGGGATCGCCGTCGGCGGCATGTTCAGCCTTGATCGAGGCCGGCGGGGTCCACGTCGGGTTTGGCGTCTTGGCGATGATGCTGGTGTGGGCGATGGGCGAGCCCCAACCTTCGCGACCGATTCCCAGCGGGAAGGTGTAGACCACGTTCCGCCCCTTGGGGAAATAATAGAGGCGGTATTCCGCGAGGTTGATCACGATGCCTTCGCGCGGGCCCGGTGGCAGGATGAAACGGGTCGGCAAGACGATTTCAGTGCCAGCACCCGGCAACCACGGATCAACGCCCGGGTTGGCGGCGACCATCTCGGTGTAACCCAGGTCATAGGTGGTGCCCAGGTCAGCGAAGGTGTCTTCGTATTTGGCCTTGATGACCTGCACCTGGCCGATGATGTCTTCACCCGGTGGCGGCAGAGGCAACTCCAATGCAGCAACGGGACCCGCCATACACAGGGCGGCAAGAGACAGGCAGCGGGCGACGGCAGGCAAGCGCGGCAACATCCGGGAAATCCTTCGCAGATCGAACAGAGGGTATGAAAACGCGATTGTACACTGCGTCCCGTTATTTCGGGGAGAGCGGCGCCGATGCGTCCGATGTGTAGCATTCTGGACGGGAGCGCAATCCCGTGGGAGCGAGCCTGCTCGCGAATGTGATGGATCAGCTTGCATGGATGCCCGACGTGCGGCCGTCTTCGCGAGCAGGCTCGCTCCCACAAGGGCGTCGGATCCAGGGATCACAACTCGAACCGCAGCTCCGGCCAGATCGGCGAGGTACCGCGCTTCTGCGATTCCAGGATCGCCCGGCACAAGGAGCAGAGGCGATGGTCCTGGAAAATCCTGCGGTCGACGGCCGACCAGCGTGGCTGCGCCGGCAAAAGACTGCCGCAAAGGGTCCGGTCGGCCGAGCCGCCGAGCTCCAGCTGCCGGGTCACCAGATGCACCCGCACTTCCTGGCAGGCGAACAGATCCAGCTGTTCGTCAGGCTCGATCAGTTGGTAGGCAAACAGGGACCAGGCGGGACGCGGCATCGGGGGCTCCAAATCGGGGGCGCCACATTAGCCGAAAGACCGCCTGTAGAAAAGCGTCAAAGCAGCGGTTTCAGCGTCGGCCAGACATTTTCCAGCAACTTGCCCTGGGCCGCGACGGACGGGTGCAATCCGTCGCCCTGCATCATTCCCTGGACGCCGCCGACATCCTTGAGGAAAAACGGCACCAGCGGGACGTTTTTCTCCTCGGCCAAGGTGCTGTAGACCTTCGAGAAAGCCTCGGTGTAGCGTCGCCCATAGTTCGGCGGCAATTGCATGCCCAGCAAAAGCACCTTGGCACCGCTGGCGCGGGAGCTGTCGATCATCGCTGCAAGGTTTTGTTGCAATTGTGTTGGCGGCTGTCCACGCAGGCCATCGTTGCCTCCCAACTCCAGGACCACCAGCTCCGGCTTATGGGCTGCAAGCAGCGTCGGCAGGCGCGCCAGGCCGCCTGCGCTGGTGTCGCCACTGATCGATGCATTGACCACTTTGTCGTCGAAACCCTCGGCCTTGAGCCGTTGTTCCAGCAACGACACCCAACCTTGGCGGGTATCCAGGCCGAAAGCCGCGCTGATACTATCGCCAACGATCAGGACTGTACCCGCCGCTGCGTTCTGGACCATGCACATCAAGGCCAGGCCGGCACTCAAAAACCACACTCGCATCGGATTCTCCATGGGCTCAAGCATTCTCACCGCGAAGGACCTTAGCAAAGTGGTTCCCAGCGCGGAAGGTGAACTGACCATCCTGCACGAACTCAGCCTGGAACTGAACAAGGGCGACAGCCTGGCCATCGTCGGCGCGTCCGGTTCCGGCAAATCCACGCTCCTTGGGCTGCTGGCCGGCCTCGACTTGCCCAGCAGCGGTGAAGTGACCCTCGCAGGCCAAGCCCTCAGCGCACTGGACGAAGACCAGCGCGCCCGGGTTCGCGCCGAACACGTCGGTTTCGTTTTCCAGTCGTTCCAACTGCTCGACAGCCTCAACGCGCTGGAGAACGTCATGCTGCCGCTGGAACTGGATGGCCGCAAGGATGCCCGTGAGCGCGCCACGCAACTGCTGCAACGGGTCGGCCTCGGCCAACGACTGACCCACTCGCCACGCCAGCTCTCGGGCGGCGAACAACAACGCGTCGCGATTGCCCGCGCCTTTGCCGCCGAGCCGGACGTGCTGTTCGCCGATGAGCCGACCGGCAACCTCGACAGCCACACCGGCGAACGCATCAGCGATCTGCTGTTCGAGCTGAACAAGGAACGCGGCACCACCCTGGTGCTGGTGACCCACGACGAACGCCTGGCCCATCGCTGCCGGCGCCTGATCCGACTTGAAGCCGGCCTGATGGTCGCGCCCCTGGAGCCTTGATGGCACGCTTGCCCCTGTTGCGCCTGTTCAGCCTTGCCCTGCGCCAGTTGCTGCGCGATGCCCGCGCCGGCGAGTTGCGCGTGCTGTTCTTCGCCCTGCTGGTGGCCGTGGCGGCGAGCACCGCCATCGGTTACTTCGGCGCCCGCCTCAATGGCGCGATGATGATGCGCGCGACCGAATTTCTCGGCGCCGACCTGCTGCTCGAGGGCAGCTCCCCTGCCCGCCCGGAGCAGATCCGCAGCGGCACCGAACTGGGCCTGGAACATGCCCGGGTGGTGGAGTTTTCCAGCGTTGTCGCCACCGACAACGGTATCCAGCTGTCCAGCGTCAAGGCAGCCGATGACATCTATCCCTTGCGCGGGGAACTGAAAAGCGCCCCGGCGCCCTTCGCCCCGGAAGAGACCGGTGGACGACCAGCCCCCGGGGAGGCCTGGGTCGAAGCACGGCTGCTGACGGCGCTGGACCTGAAGATCGGTGACAGCATCGATGTCGGCAACAAGACCGTTCGCCTCAGCCGCGTGCTGACCTATGAGCCGGACCGCGCCGGTAATTTCTATAGCCTGACCCCGCGCGTCATGATCAACCTCAAGGACCTGGACGCCACGGGCGTGGTGCAACCCGGCAGCCGGGTCAGCTATCGCGACCTGTGGCGCGGCCCGGCGTCGGCGCTGCAAACCTATCGCGACCTGGTCAAGCCAGGTCTTGAGCCGAACCAGCGCCTGCAGGACGCTCGCGACGGCAATCGCCAGATCGGCGGCGCCCTGGGCAAGGCCGAGCGCTACCTGAACATGGCCAGCCTGGTGGCGGTGCTACTGTCCGGCGTTGCCGTGGCCCTCTCCGCCAATCGTTTCGCCACTCGACGCTTCGATGCCAGTGCATTGCTGCGCTGCCTTGGCCTGTCGCGCCGGGAAACCATGGTGCTGTTCAGCCTGCAACTGGCCGTGCTGGGCCTGTTGGCGAGCATCAGCGGTGCGCTGCTGGGCTGGGTGGCCCAGTTGGGATTGTTTGCCTTGCTGCATGACTTGCTGCCCACCACCGTCCCCCCGGGTGGCCTGTTGCCGGCGATCGCCGGGATCGGCACCGGGCTGGTGGCACTGGCGGGTTTTGCCTTGCCGCCGCTCGCTGCACTGGGCCGGGTCCCACCGTTGCGCGTACTGCGTCGGGACATGTTGCCGATTCCCTCCAGTAGCTGGGTGGTCTACGGTGCGGCCCTCGGTGCGCTCGGGCTGATCATGTGGCGCCTGAGCCTGGACCTGGTGCTGACTTTCGCGCTGCTCGGTGGTGGGGTGGTTGCCGCACTGGTGCTCGGCGGACTGCTGTTGCTGGTGCTGCAGAGCCTGCGTCGGATGCTGGCCCGGGCCTCGCTGCCCTGGCGGTTGGGACTCGGTCAGCTGTTGCGCCATCCCTTGGCGGCAGCCGGCCAGGCCCTGGCGTTTGGCCTGATCCTGTTGTCCATGGCCTTGATTGCGCTGCTGCGCGGCGAGTTGCTGGACACCTGGCAAAACCAGTTGCCAAAAAACGCCCCGAACTATTTCGCCTTGAACATCCTGCCCAACGACAAGCAGGCCTTCACCGACAAGCTGATGGCGTTGTCAGCGCAGTCGGCCCCGCTCTACCCCGTGGTACCGGGACGGCTGATCAGCATCAACGGCGAGCCGGCCAAGGAGTTCGTCACCAAGGATTCGGCCGGTGACCGTGCGCTGCAACGCGACTTGAGCCTGACCTGGGCGGCGGAGCTGCCGGCGGGCAACGTCGTCACGGCCGGGAACTGGTGGCCGCAACAGCCACCGGACGATATTCCGGGGGTTTCGGTGGAAGGCAAGGTGGCCGAGAACCTCAAGATCAAACTGGGCGACCGCCTGGTGTTCAACGTCGGCGGCCTCAACCGGGAAGCCAAGGTCACCAGCCTGCGGGAAATCAACTGGGACAATTTCCAGCCGAACTTCTTCATGATTTTCCAGCCCGGTACGCTGAAGGACCTGCCGGCGACCTACCTCACCAGTTTTTATCTGGCTCCCGGCCATGACCAGCAGATCGTCGACCTGTCGCGCGCCTTCCCGGCCGTGACGATCCTGCAAGTCGAGGCGTTGCTCGAACAACTGCGCAGCATCCTGGCCCAGGTGACCCTGGCCGTGGAATACGTATTGCTGTTTGTGCTGGCGGCGGGGATGGCGGTGCTGTTCTCCGGCTTGCAGGCCACCCTCGACGAAAGGATCCGTCAAGGCGCGCTGCTGCGTGCCCTGGGCGCCGAGCGGTTGCTGTTGACCAAGGCCCGGCGCATCGAATTCGGCCTGTTGGGTGCGGTCAGCGGTTTGCTCGCGGCGCTGGGTTCGGAACTGGTCAGCCTGGTGCTCTACCGTTATGCCTTCGACTTGCCGTGGCATCCGCATCCATGGCTGCTGGTATTGCCGCTGGTGGGCGCGTTGCTGATCGGTGCGGCGGGCGTATTTGGCACTCGCCGGGCGCTCAACGCCAGCCCACTGACAGTGTTGCGCGAGGGTTGATAGACTTCGGGCCACGCCATCACCAGAAGTTGCCATGAGCCGCTATCGTCCACCCCGTATCGCCGGCACCGCGCTGATCACCCCCGAGGGTGAAGCGCGGATGCGCGCTGAACTCCATGAGCTGTGGCATGTCCGCCGCCCCCAGGTGACCCAGTCGGTCAGCGAAGCGGCGGCCCAGGGCGATCGCTCGGAAAATGCCGAATACACCTACGGCAAGAAAATGCTGAGGGAAATCGACAGTCGCGTGCGTTTCCTCACCAAACGCCTCGAAGCACTCAAGGTCGTCAGCGAAAAGCCCAGCGACCCGAACAAGGTGTATTTCGGCGCCTGGGTCACCGTGGAGGATGAGGACGGCAAGGAATCGCGCTATCGCATTGTCGGGCCTGACGAGCTGGACCTGAAGCAGAACCTGATCAGTATCGACTCGCCCCTGGCCCGCGCCCTGATTGGCAAGACGCTGGACGCTGAAGTCAGGGTCCAGGCGCCAACCGGAGAAAAGCTCGTCTACATCGTCGATATCAGCTATCCGTAGCCCGACTCGCCTCAACGGCGAGTGATCAGCCCCTGCCGTGCAACACGGGTCAAGTGCCGGATCATTTCGGCAGCGTCCGCCGCCCTCGGTGACTGGATTACCGCCAGGTCGAAACTGTCATTGGCGAAACGCGCCAGCGATTCACCATCTTCGACAAACTGGATCAGGAAAGCCGCGGGGCCGTGGCTGCGTCGCGGCCAGCCGTCGAGATAACGCAACAGCGTAGGCTGATGGGTACCGCCCAGGAGAATTTTCGGATTGCGTTGCAGCAGGTTCGCCGTGATCGGCGCCAGGCGTACGAGGGGGCTGGGTGCGTTCATTGTGTCGTGTCTCTGCCTCAAAAGTCTGCATGGCAGGTGAGAGGCAACACCGAACCAGCGCTTTAGCGGTATTTCGAAGCCTTGTTTCATGGCTTCTGTCGATGACTGGATGAGTCACCTGGCGCCCCGCAAGTAGCTGTTTAAATCGGCGCATGAGCGGCATCCTAGAGAAGCTGACTGGCCAGTGTCAAGAATCGACGCGCACAAAAAAGGCCCGTACTGGACGGGCCTTGTTGTCTTGGGCGAGTTATCGACGGGCGATGGCGTTATCTGCCGACAGCTTGCCTGCACCTTCGATCAACACCGCGATACTGCCGGCCAGCAAGGCCAGGGCAAACTCATAACCGTTGTTGGCCATGAACAGACCGTTGCCGATGTGCACGGAGAAAATCGCCACCAGTGACAGGAAGGCCAGACCCAAAGCCGCCGGGCGCGTCAGCAGGCCGATGATCAAGGCCAGCCCGGCGAAAAACTCGGTGCCACCGGCCAGGGTTGCCATCAGGTAGCCAGGCGTCAGGCCGATGCTGTCCATCCATTGCGCCGTGCCCGCCAACCCATAACCGCCAAACAGCCCGAACAGTTTCTGCGAGCCATGGGCGGCAAAAATGACCCCGACGACGATGCGCAGGACAGTCAGGCCGTAGCCGGCGCGGGAAAACAGAACCTTGTTGATGAAAGTGCTCATGAGGTGCATTCCTTGGGAGAGATGTGTGTGGCCGCCATATTAATCAAATAATTATGAGTAAAAAGCGCAAAAAACCCACCAAACCAATCTATAAATTAGATTATTTGGTCGAAGCCACTTTCCGCTCTTGCGGCTCCAGGGATTCACGCTCTCGATCAAACGCCAGGTAATACTTGTTCACGCTATTAACGTAGCTGACGGCGCCCATGCCCACCTGCTCCATGGCTATTCGCTCGACCTGGAAAAACCACTGGTCAGGGTTCAAGCCTCGCCGCCGGGCCTCGGCTCGCATGCCTTGGACGCGTTCCGGCCCCATGTTGTAGGCCGCCAGGACAAACGCCATGCGTTCGCGCTCGTTTAGCTTGGGGCTGGAGAAGAATTTGCGGCGGATCATGGCCAGGTATTTGGCGCCGGCCTGCACATTGGCATCCAGGTCCTGGATGTTGTTGACCCCGACCCGCTGGGCCGCGGACGGCGTGATCTGCATCAGGCCGGTGGGCCCGCTGCCGCTGCGCGCGTTGGGTTGCAAAGCTGACTCCTTGAACGCCAGGGCCGCCAGGTTGAGCCAGTCCATGCCCTGGGCCTGGGCATGTTTTTGCAGCACCGGCCGAAGTTTTTCCAGGCGTTGGCGATTGGCCCGGGCCAGCGGATAGTGAACCTGGTACAAGCGTCGGTAGATACGCAGGAATGCAGCGTCCTGGTTGTCGGGGACTTTATAGGTGGTGAGGAATCGATCAATGCTCGCCCGCAGCATGGCGGCGTCGCGGCGGACGAACCAATATTCATCGCTCGGCTCGCCGATGAGCACCTGGCGGTCGAAACGCAACTTGGGCAGGATCTTGCCCCAGCGTTCGGCGATGGGTTGTTCGACGATGGTGAGGTGGAAGATCCCACCCTGGACCATCTCCAACACGTCTTCCACCGCCAGGGTCGGATCGACCCATTCGATTTTCACCGGCGGCAACTTGAGCAACGCCAGCTTCTGATTGATCTGGCTGACCGCATCCCCCGCCGCGCTGCCGTTGGGCAGCGCCAGGGTCTTGCCAGACAATTGCTCCACGCGCGAATAACGCTTTTCGCCCTTGATCCCCACCAGCAGCAACGGCACGTCCGTGCGTATCGGCTCACTGGCGCTCACCGCATGGCCGGCTTGCGGCTCAAGCAATTCACCTGGCGCCACCAGATCCCCTTCCCCGCGCTGCAGTGCGCCGAGCAATTGATCCTTGGCCTTGGGAATGATTTTGAGGGTGATTTCCTGGCCATCCCGGGCATGACCATTGAGGTACTGTTCGAAGGCCCGCAAGCGATGGTATTCGACGCCGATGGGCTGGCCCTGGACTTCACCGGAGCTGTTGCGGCTCTGGTTGACCAATACCTTCAGTACCCGGCTGCTGCGGATCTGCGCCAGGTCACGCACGGTGCCCGGCGCCACCACTTGCAACGGTCCGGGCAGGCGTGCTTCGGCCTCCATTGGCAACAGCAGCGAACAACACAGCAGTAGCAATACCTGGGGACGAACCATCCACACTCCGGAAGGATGTTGCCGAGCCAACCCGGTGGCAAACCGTGGTTGATTCGGCAAAACAGAGCACCGTGGGGCGCTGAAAAGTGCGAAAGACTGGCACAGCGATGGCATTGATACCACCCCGACCTGTCTCGTGGCCTCAACAGACAGCCGCAACTCATTGTAGTTCTTGGCTTTTCTTATAAATCTACAGCTCTGGTATGCTTTCTGGCCTTTGGGCCGAGGTAGCACCATGCAACTCATCGATATCGGCGTCAACCTGACCAACCCCAGTTTCGCCGAAAAACACCAGGCGGTGCTTGAGCGCGCCTATGCCGCCGGGGTCTGCCAGTTGGTGCTGACCGGCACCAGCATCGAGGGCAGCGAACAGGCCTTCGAACTGTGCCAGCAGCTCGACGAGGACGGGACGCGACTGTTTTCCACCGCCGGCATCCACCCCCACAGCGCCAGCGACTGGACAGCTGACAGCGCCAGGCATTTGCACGAGCTGCTCAAGCAGGACCGTGTGCGCGCGGTGGGTGAATGCGGGTTGGATTTCAATCGTGATTTCTCGCCCCGCCCGCAGCAGGAAAAAGTCCTCGAAGAACACCTCGCGCTTGCCGTGGAGTTGCAAATGCCGGTGTTTCTCCATGAGCGCGACGCCGACCAGCGACTGCTGGAAATTCTTCGGGATTTTCGCGACCGATTGCCCGCCGCTGTGGTGCATTGTTTTACCGGTGAGAAAAAAGCGCTGTTCAGTTACCTGGACCTGGACTTGCACATCGGCATTACCGGGTGGATCTGCGATGAGCGCCGAGGCACACATCTGCATCCGTTGGTGCGGGAAATTCCCCGCGGCCGGCTCATGCTCGAAAGCGACGCCCCGTATCTGCTGCCCCGCACCCTGCGCCCAAAGCCCAAGAACGGTCGCAATGAGCCGGCCTATCTGACAGACGTATTGCGTGAAGTGGCCTTGCACCGGGGCGAAAGCGAGGAAGACCTGGCGGCCCACAGCACGGCGTGCGCGCGGGCGTTTTTCGGCTTGCCTAGCGTTTCTTGATCGTACCCCCCTGTGGGAGCGAGCCTGCTCGCGAAAGCGCTGGATCTGCTTGCAAAAGTCTTGCTGGCAGACCGCTTTCGCGAGCAGGCTCGCTCCCACCAGGGCTTGGTGACATCCATTGACCCACATCAAAACCCCGCCCCCTGACTAGCAGCAGAATACTGGCACCTTGCCAAAACTGTTTCCGCTATCAGAGAAGACCTTCCATGGGTGCCTGGCTTAGCAATATCTCGCTGAAGTACAAATTCTGGGCGGTCAATGCGGTCGCGTTTGTCACCACATTGCTGTTGGTGCTTTATGCCATGCACCTTGAACAGCAGGTCCGAGGGGTCAGCCTGGGCCAGGTGTTCGGCGAACGCTTCAGTCAATATGCCGTGGCAGTATTCGTGCTGATGCTGGCGATGTTGGGAGCATCGCAGCTATTGATCCGCTTTCTCCTCAGTCAGCTCAACACGTTGAAAGACGTGATGCTGCATGTGGAGAAAAGTGGTGACCTGTCCGCCCGCGTGCCCTTGGCCTGCAAGGACGAAGTGGGCCAGATGGCCGCTGCGTTCAATGCCATGCAGGCCGGCTACCAGCGGGTGGTCGACACCGTTGCCAGCACTGCTCGACAGCTGGATAGCGGCGCGACGCGCCTGGCTTCGAGCATGAACGATGTGCGCCAGGGCATGCTCGGCCAGCAGAGCGAAACGGATCAGGCCGCCACGGCCATCAATGAGATGACCGCCACGGTCTATCACATCGCCCAGCACGCCGGCGCCACCCGCGACCTGTCGAAAACCACCGATATCCTGGCGGGTAACGGACGGCAAGTGGTCAGTCGCGTGCAGCAATCGATCACCGGGCTGTCCACTGGCGTGCAGCAGACCGCCGAGATGATCCAGCGCCTGGCCGAAGACAGCCAGAAGATCAACGGTGTGGTCAACGTGATCCACAGCATCGCCGAGCAGACCAACCTGCTGGCACTCAACGCCGCCATCGAAGCGGCGCGAGCCGGCGAGATGGGCCGGGGTTTCGCAGTCGTGGCCGATGAAGTCCGCAACCTCGCCAAGCGGGTCCAGACCTCGACCGACGAGATTACCGCCATGGTGTCGGCCTTGCAGGCAGGCACCCGCGATGCGGTGGAGTTCATGCAGCAAAGCTCGCACAAGGCTGACGACTGCGTGCAACAAGCTTGCGAGGCCGGCGACGCGTTGCTGCACATTACCGAGGCGGTGGCGCAGATGCGCGAAAGCAACACGCAGATCGCGGTCGCAGCCGAACAGCAAAGCCAGGTGGCCGAAGACATGAACCGCGCCGTAGTGAGCATCCGCGACGTGACCGAAAATACCGTGCGCCAGACCGTGGATTCGGCCACCACCAGCGATGAGCTGGCGACGCTGGCGGGTGAGTTGAACAGGGCGATTGGGCAGTTGAAGCTGTAATTCCGGATCTGCTGCACAGCTCTTGTGGCGAGGGAGCTTGCTCCCGCTGGGCTGCGCAGCGGCCCCAGGTTTTTACGGTCGCTGCGCAACCGAGCGGGAGCAAGCTCCCTCGCCACGAGAGCGGATTCTGCTCATGAAGAAAGTCTTTATCATCAGGACACGGAGATTCACAACAGCCTTATGCCTATGACGCCTATCGTTGCGATAGCCAACCGTGATTCGCCGCCCTGCCCGGCCCGGCCTATTCTTGGGTTATTCGGATTTCACGGACTCAAGGATAAAGCATCATGGGCAAACGTCACCCCAACCTTCCGGCCTGGCAATGGCGCGCCTACCCTGAGAATCACCGCCACCCGACCAACCTGGTGTTGCATCTGATCGCGGTGCCGCTGTTCATTGTCGCGTTTCTGTTGATCGTATCGGGCGTCTTCAGCCTGAGCCTGGGCGATGTCGCCATCGGCGTGATCGGTGTACTCGCCGCACTCGGATTGCAGCGCCATGGCCATGGTCTTGAGGCGCAGGCCTCAGAACCTTTCAGCGATCGCAAGGACGCCATGTCGCGCCTGCTGGTGGAACAATTCCTGACCTTCCCACGCTTTTTCCTCAGCGGCGGATGGTGGCGGGCCTGGCGGGATCGCCACCGTCACTGAATCGCCGTAACGCCTCAGCCGAAAATCGTCACCGTCTGCCGGCTCATGGCGATCAAGCGGCCATCGGCGCTCCAGAACTTCGCTGCGACATGGCCATACCCATCTTGGGCGTGCTCGATCTCGGCCAGGTACTGGCACCAATCCAATGTCGTGAGCTCAAGCAATGGCTGGACGAACTCGATGGTCCAGGTCAGCGTGCTGCCCGGCGCCATTTGCGTCAGATGGGGCAACAACGCTGGGGGCCAGGCGTCCACCAAAGCCAGGATATGACCTTCGTTCAGCGACTCCTCTTTCACATCACCACGCAAGCGCACCCAGCCGCCCATGCTTCGGGATTTGTTACCGGAAAACGGCAGGCCGCCGACGCTCCAGCGCATCGCCAGGTGCCGCATGAATTCCGGTGTCCCGCCTTTGATGTAGGGCAGTTCCTGGCATTGCTCGACGTCCTTGAACGGTGGCGCGGAATCAGCCTGTACCGCCACCACCGAGTTTCGCGATGCGCCAAAGCTGCCTTGTACCACGGTCACCACCTGGCCTTTCTGCACAGCGCGCCCCAGCACCTGGCTGACAGCCTTGCCCTCACGCAATATATCGACCTCGAAACTGACCGGGACATCCGGTTCGACCGGGCCGACAAAGGTGATCGCCAGCGACCGCACCGGGCGATCGGCCGGAACCCGGGCACGCATCGCCTCGTATTGCAGCGCCGCTACCAAGCCCCCAAAACTGGCCCGGCCCTGACCCCACTCAGGTGGAATGGTGACGGCGCCTGGCTGATGACGCACGGCATCGATCAAATCGGAAAAGCGCATGGCAACCTCGAAGAGATGGGAAAACGATGATGGATATTAACTATCCCGAGCGGGCAGTACAGCGCTCATTCCGGCCAAAGAGGCTGACAGAAAAGCCGTGTGTTCTGAATACGCCTTGATTCCCTGTGGGAGCGAGCCTGCTCGCGATGACGGTGGGTCAGTTTGCATAAGGATTGACTGATACACCGCTATCGCGAGCAGGCTCGCTCCCACAGGGATTATGGGTAGATTCAGGATTTATCGAAGCAGCTGACGATGAGTTTATCGAGTACCCGGTCGGACTTGGCCTCGGCCTTTTCCATGGTGATCCGCCAGACCGGTACGCAGGCCCGCAAGTCGGTTTCCTGCTCGGCACGCGCCAGCCATTGCCAGCAATCATGCCAATCGCCCAACGCGCCTTGGGCGGCTTTGAGTCGGGGCATGGCCGCTTCCGGCAAGCGGTCGAGTTCGGGATAGGCTTCGATGGCATAACGCACGCGCTTGATCAGCAGGCGCAGTCGGTGGCGGTCATGAGCCGGATCGCGCAAGGCTTCGCCGAGCTTTTTCCATTGTTTGTCGAGGCGCTTTTCGACACGTTTGCGCAACCCCGCAAGCAGACCCTGGCGCTGGGCAGCACGGATGAAGCGTGGGAACGCATCGAGGATCATCAGCAAGTGCGCCAACTCCGGACTGCTGGCCACGGCGGGATAGGCCTCCGCCATTTGCAGCTGGCGTCGCTGCGCGGCCTCGGTCTTGCCGTGCTGCTGAAGATAAGTTGCCAGCACCTCACGGTCGCGCAAGGGGGTGGTCAGGCTGCCGACTGCCGATGCGGCTGTCTCCAACTGCTCGACGCCGGGCAACCCGTGCAGTGGACGAAGCAGGCTGCGCAGACGGCGGACGGTGGTCCGCAGGTCATGCAAAGCCTCGCTGTCGGTATGAGCATCCAAGCGGGCCTGACAGGCCAGCAGGCGAACTTCCAGGCCCAGAATCCGGGCCACCAGCCGATCGATCATCGGGCGTACTCCGCACGCAGCTTCGAGTTTCGAGCCACAAGCCGCAGGAAAAAGCAGTTTCGCTTCTGCTTACAGCTTGCAGCTCGCCGCTGTGTTTATCGCCCCGCGCGGGATTCGCGAATGTAGAAACGCGCCTTCTCGGCTTTCTTGGCGCAGCCCTCGAAAGCTTCGAATTGCTGCTGGGTCTTGGCCCCGGTCAGCAATGAAAGAGCCTTGGAGTAGCTGACGGTGCCAGCGAAGCCTTCGGCCTTGGCCAGGTCAAGTTCGCGCCAGGCGCTGTCGAGCTGGCTGCCGCAGCTGTCGCGGTAAGCGGTCTTGCCGGCACAACCGGCCAAGGCCAGAACCATCAGGGACGCCACCAGGGGCAGGCAGATCCGGGCTTTCATCGATAACACCTCAAGTCAGGTCAACAGTCGTGCTGGTAAGACGGTTTCGCCGGCAAAAAGTGCCTCGGCGCGGCCGCTATATTCAAGTGGGCACGAGCATACGCAAATGCTGCTGCGACGTGTCAAAAAACGACGCCTGCGCCACAGCGATTGAGCCGGCCCGTCGATGAGTGCATTGTTGAGGTCTGTTCTACAAGAGGCCTGCTCATGACAAAACGTGTCGCATTGGTATTGGGCTCGGGCGGCGCCCGGGGCTATGCCCATATCGGAGTGATCGAGGAAATCGAACGACGCGGCTATGACATCGCCTGTATCGCCGGTTGTTCCATGGGTGCGGTCGTTGGCGGAATCTACGCGGCGGGCAAACTCGAAGACTACCGCAACTGGATCGAAAGCCTCGACTACCTGGATGTGCTCCGGCTGGTGGATGTCAGCTTTCGCCTCGGGGCCATTCGCGGCGAAAAAGTCTTCGGGCAGATCCGCAAGATCGTCGGCGAGCTCAATATCGAAGACCTGCGCATTCCTTACACGGCGGTAGCCACCGACCTGACCAACCAGCAGGAAATCTGGTTCCAGGAAGGTTGCCTGCACCAGGCGATGCGCGCCTCGGCGGCGATTCCCAGCCTGTTCACCCCGGTGATGCAAGGCAACCGCATGCTGGTGGATGGCGGCTTGCTCAATCCGCTGCCGATCGTGCCGGTGGTGTCGAGCCATTGCGACCTGATTATCGCGGTCAACCTCAACGCCACCAACCAGAAGCAATACAGGCTGCCCGTGATCCAGCGCCCCGCAGCGTTCCGACGGCGCTTCGACACCCTGGTCAGCTCCCTCGGCTCACGGTTGCCGTTTCGCCGCAAACAAGCCGAGCAACTGTTGCTGTTGGAACAGGAAGCGCTGAAGGCCGAGGCGGCCGACATCAACCCGTGGCTTGATTCGGCCGAGCCGGAAGGCCAGCAACCGGCCGCCGCGCCGGAAATCGAAGGCGCGCCGAAATCCGCCACCGGCTCTTTCATCATCGATAACGTCGGACCGGCCTCGTTGCTCGATCTGATCAACCAGAGCTTCGAGGTGATGCAGACGTCGCTGGCGCAATACAAGATCGCCGGCTACCCGCCGGATGTACTGATCAACGTGCCAAAACGGGTGTGCCGGTTCTTCGAGTTCTACAAGGCGCCGGAGCTGATCGCGCTGGGACGGGAGATAGCCAGCGATACGCTGGATCGGTATGAGAGCGAGCAGAGCTGAAGGCTTCGAGTGACTGTTTCGGCCCCTTCGCGAGCAGGCTCGCTCCCACAATGAAATGCGCTCAAGTGTGGGAGCGAGCCTGCTCGCGAAGAGGCCAGCCAGACAGGACAAGACTAAAACCCACCCTCCTC
The DNA here is from genome assembly GCF_051132085.1 of Pseudomonas sp. R1-15. Taxonomy (NCBI): domain Bacteria; kingdom Pseudomonadati; phylum Pseudomonadota; class Gammaproteobacteria; order Pseudomonadales; family Pseudomonadaceae; genus Pseudomonas; species Pseudomonas sp. R1-15. Next base: position 4,139,799 of record NZ_CP071660.1, read on the forward strand.
CAACAACCGATACCCCACGCCCGCCTCGGTCACGATGAACCGCGGCCGGGTCGGGTCGTCGGCGAGTTTCTGCCGCAGGTGACCGATGACGATGCGCAGGTAATGGCTGTCCTCGACGTGGGTCGGGCCCCAGATGTCCTTGAGCAGTTGTTGCTGGGTGATGACCCGCCCCGGATGCCGCGCCAGTTGCGCCAGCACCGCGTATTCCTTGCGGGTCAGGGCTACTTCGGCGCCGTCCAGCAGGACCCGGCGATAAGCCAGGTCGACCGTCAGCGGGCCGAACGTCAATGCCGCCGACGGTGCCTCGCCCGCCGGCGCCTGGCGCAGGAGCGCGCGCACGCGGGCGAGAAACTCCTGGATGCCGAAAGGCTTGGTCACGTAGTCATTCGCACCGTTGTCCAGCGCCTCGACCTTCTGTGCTTCGCTGGCGCGTACTGACAGGACCAGCACCGGCACGGCGGACCATTGGCGAAACTCGCGCAGTACCTGCTGGCCGTCCATGTCGGGCAGGCCAAGGTCGAGCACCAGCAGATCAGGCTTGTTCAACGCCGCCTGGGCCAGGCCCGCTGCGCCGGTCTCGGCTTCGAGCACCTTGTAGCCTTGCGAGGTCAGGCTGATCCGCAGGAACTTGCGGATCTGCGGTTCGTCATCGATGACCAAAAGGGTCGCGTTCTGGCTCATGGGGTCCGTTCATTTCCATCAAGTGGCGAGAGCATAACGCAGCGCCAGTCAGGCTTCATCGTCCATGCCCGGTTGTGCCTGCAAGGGCAGGTGCAAGATGATGCAGGTGCCGCGCCCATCGAGCCCCTCGTCAACGCTGATCCGCCCGCCATGGGCGCCGACCATGCCCTGACAGATCGCCAGCCCCAGCCCGGTGCCCTGCCCGCCACGGTCGCCGCGCGCTGCGGTGTAGAACATGTCAAAGATTTTCTCACGCTCCGGCTCGGGAATTCCGGGCCCTTCATCGGCCACGGCGAAGCGTATTTCATCAGTCGTCGCTGCGGCGCTCAACAGCAACCGACCATGGGCCGGCGAAAACCGCGCGGCGTTTTCCAGCACGTTGACCAGCGCCTGCTCGATCAGCGCCGCATGGACATACAACAGCGGCAAGCCGGTTGGCACTTCGATGCTGACCGCCAGTGGCGCCAATACCGCCCGCAACCGGTTCAACGCACTGGCAACAATATCGACCGGCGATACCCAATCACGGGCCAGCTTCAGCGCACCGTGGCCGAGGCGGGTCATGTCGAGCAGGTTCTGGATATAACGATCCAGGCGCTCGGCTTCGTCGCGGGTGCCTTCGAGCAATTCGCGACGGTCCTGCAGCGGGATCGCCTCGCCCAGCGCCAGCAGGCTGTCGATGCTGCCGCGCATGGAAGTCAAGGGCGTGCGCAAATCATGGGAGACGGAGGCCAACAAGGCGCTGCGCAATTGCTCGGTTTCGCCGTGCAGCCGCGCCGCTTCCAGGTCCTGCGCCAGCTGCGCCCGGGCCAGCGCCTGGGCCAGCGGCTGGCTGAGCGCCGCCAGCAAGCGGCGACGCTGACCGCTCAACGGCTTGCCGTCTTTCAGGCAGACTCCCAACAGGCCCAGCGGGCCACCCTCGGACGACAAGGGCCACCACCACCAGCGCCCGGACGGCAGCGTCGCGGTGCCGGCGCCGGCCGGCTGATCGTGCTGCCAGGACCAGTCGGCGGCAGCGCGCTCGGCCTCGGTGAAGGTCAACGGTTCAGCCGTCTCGACGTGCCAGCCGTGCTGTGCGTCGCGCTTGAGCAGGCACAGTTGCAAATCGCCCTCGCTGTTGAGGTGCTGCACGGCGGCGCTGATCACGGCCTGGCGATCGGTCGCGGCCGTCAGCTTGCGCGACAGATCGAGCAGCTCAGCGGTTTCCTGCTGGGTGTCGCGCAGCGCCTGCAATTGCCGACGCTGGCGCGCCGCGAGGTTGCCGGTCAGGGCGGCCATCAAGAGGAAAAACACCAGCGTCAGTACGTCTTCTTCGCGCTGGATCGTCAGGGAGAAATTCGGCGGGATGAACAGAAAGTCATACGCCAGGAACGACAGCGCCGCACAGGCCAGCGCCGGGCCGAGGCTGCTGCGCACCGCCACCAGCAACACCGCCATCAGGAATACCAGGGAGATATTGGGCAACGCAAGCAACCCGGAAACCCCCCAGGCCAGGGCACTGGCGGCCAGCGTCGCCACCACCGCCAGCGCATAGTCGAACCCGGTCTGGACGGTGCCCGGACGCAGGCGCGGCGGCGGCGGTGTTTCATCGCCGTCCAGCACGTTGATCTCCAACCCACGGGCATCGCGCAGCAATCGCGAAGCCAGGCCGCCGCCGAACAGGCGCCTGCGCAAACGCCGGCGGGACTGGCCGACCAACACCAACGTGGCACGCCGTTGCATCGCGTGCTGGATGAGCGTCCTGGCGACCTCTCCCGCCCGCAGCAGCACCACCTCCCCGCCAAGGCGTTCCGCCAGTTGCTGGGCGCTCTGCAGACGCTGGCGCGAGGACTCGTCCCGTGCCGTGCCGTTGTCTACATGCACCACGCTCCAGGGCAGATGCCGGCGCTGGGCGACCCGGCTGGCGTGGCGCACCAGCCGTTCGGCCTGGTGATCAGCGTCCACGCCCACCAGCAACCGGCCCTGGACCGCCGGAGCCGACTGGCCCAGTTGCCGATAACCCTGGGCCAGGTCGTTGTCCACTTGGGCGGCAGCGGTCTGCATGGCCAGCTCACGCAGGGCGGTGAGATTGGTCTGGGTGAAAAACGCATCGATCGCCGCGCGGGCCTGTTCCGGCACATAGACCTTGCCGTCGCGCAGACGCTCCAGCAGTTCGCGCGGTGGCAGGTCGATCAGCAGCAGCTCATCGGCTTCCTGCAAGACCCAGTCCGGCAAAGTCTCGCGCACCTGCACGCCGGTGATGCCACGAATCTGATCGTTGAGGCTTTCCAGATGCTGGACGTTGACCGTGGTGAAGACGTCGATACCGGCGGCGAGCAGTTCCTGGATGTCTTGCCAGCGCTTGGCATGGCGGCTGCCGGGGGCGTTGCTGTGGGCCAGCTCGTCAACCAGCGCCAGGCTCGGGCGAGCGGCAAGCAGGCCGTCGAGATCCATCTCCTCGAGCATCACGCCGCGGTATTCCGAACGCACCATCGGCTGTTGCGCCAGGCCATTCAACAAGGCTTCGGTCTCGGCGCGCCCGTGGGTCTCGACGACCCCGGCGATGACGTTCGTTCCTTGGCGCAACCGGGTATGGGCCGCATGCAGCATGGCGTAGGTCTTGCCCACGCCTGGGGCGGCGCCGAGGAAAACCTTGAGGCGGCCACGGTCGTTGCGTGGCAGGTTGGCTAGCAGTGCATCGGCGCGGCCGGAGTCGCTCATGCTATGTCTCTTTCAGATTTGATCAAGATACCCTGTGGGAGCGAGCCTGCTCGCGAATGCGGTGGGTCAGTCAACGACAGTGTTGGCTGAGCTACCGCTTTCGCGAGCAGGCTCGCTCCCACAGCGGTTTACAGGTTTTCCAGGGCCAGGTTCAGCGCCAGCACGTTGACCACGGGCGGGCCCACCAAAGGCCGCTCGATATGGCTGTCGAGCAACTGCTGCAACGTCGACACCGGCAAGTTGCGCGCCGCGGCGACACGCGCCAGTTGATAGGCAATCGCGGCCGGAGGCAAGTGCGGATCCAGGCCGCTGCCTGAAGTGCTCAGCAGCGCCAGGGGCACCGGTCCCTGGCCGGGCACTTGCAGCCTGCCGGCGTCATCGATGACCCGGGCGGCCAGCGCCGGGTTGCTCGGGGAAAAGTTGCTCGCGCCGCTGGCGACCGTGGCGAAGGCGCCGGCCGAAGGGCGCGGATGAAACCAGGCATCGCCAGTGAAGTCCTGAGCGATCAATCGAGAACCGCGGACCTTGCCGTCGGCATCATGGATCAGACTGCCGTTGGCCTGCTCCGGAAAAGCGATTTGTGCCACGCCGGTGACGAACAGCGGGTAGGCGATGCCGGTGATCAGGGTCATCAGCAATAACAGGCTCAGGGCCGGGCGAATCATGGTGAACATTTCAAATCCTCAGTTGAAAACACATCTGTGATGGATGTCTTCAGGCTCAAACCAACCCCAACCCCGTCAGCAACAGATCAATCGCCTTGATCCCCACGAACGGCACCGCGATCCCGCCGAGGCCGTAGATCAGCAGATTGCGTCGCAGCAACGCGGCCGCACTCGCCGCCTGCACTCGCACGCCACGCAAGGCCAGAGGGATCAGCACGACGATGATCAGGGCATTGAAGACGATGGCCGAGAGGATCGCGCTCTGTGGGCTGTTCAGGTGCATGACGTTCAACACGCCGAGCTGTGGATAAATCGAAGCGAACAGCGCCGGCAGGATCGCGAAGTACTTGGCGATGTCATTGGCGATGGAAAAGGTTGTCAGCGCCCCGCGGGTTACCAGCAATTCCTTGCCGATCTGCACCACGTCCAGCAACTTGGTCGGGTCGCTGTCGAGATCGACCATGTTGGCCGCCTCCCGCGCCGCCTGGGTGCCGTCGTTCATCGCCATGCCGACATCGGCCTGGGCCAGGGCCGGGGCGTCGTTGGCGCCGTCGCCGCACATGGCGACCAGCCGGCCATCGTTCTGTTCGTGACGGATGCGCGCCAGTTTTTTCTCCGGCGTGGCCTCCGCCAGCACATCATCGACACCCGCCTCGGCGGCAATCGCGGCAGCGGTCAGCGGGTTGTCACCGGTGACCATGACGGTGCGGATGCCCAGCTTGCGCAGCTCGGCAAAGCGCTCGCGGATGCCGGGCTTGACCACGTCCTTGAGGTGAATGGCACCGAGCAATCTGCCGTCCACGCAGACCAGCAACGGTGTGCCGCCGTTCTGGGCGATCTTGTCGATTTCCCGCGCCAGTACCGGCGGCAGCTCGTTGCGTGGCAGGCCGATGAAACTCAGCAGGGAATCCACCGCGCCCTTGCGATAGACGCGCCCCTGATGATCCACGCCGGACAACCGCGTTTCGGCACTGAATGGCACCGCCGTCAGCGCGTCCAAAGCCGGCTCGGGCTGGGGATGCAAGCCGCGCAGATACTCGACGATGGATTTGCCCTCGGCCGTATCATCGGCCAACGAGGCGAACAACGCGCCTTCAGCCAGTTCCTTGGCGCTCACCCCAGGAGCGGCATAGATCGCCGCACAGCGACGATTGCCAAAGGTGATGGTGCCGGTCTTGTCCAGCATCAGCACGTGGACATCGCCCGCCGCCTCCACCGCGCGGCCGGATTTGGCGATGACGTTCAGGCGCACCAGACGGTCCATCCCGGCGATGCCGATCGCCGACAGCAGCCCGCCGATGGTGGTGGGAATCAAGGTCACCAACAGCGCCACGAGGAACACCAGCGGCAGGCTGCCACTGGCGAAATGGGCGAACGGCTGCAGCGTCACCACCACCAGCAGGAAGATCAGCGTCAGGCCGATCAGCAGGATGTCCAGCGCCACTTCGTTCGGGGTTTTCTGGCGCTTGGCGCCTTCGACCAAGGCAATCATGCGGTCCAGGGTGGATTCGCCGGGATTGCTGGTGATGCGTACCAGCAACCAGTCGGAGACCAGCCGCGTATTGCCGGTGACCGCCGAGCGATCCCCGCCGGATTCGCGGATGACCGGTGCCGACTCCCCGGTGATCGCCGCTTCGTTGACCGCCGCGATGCCCTCGATCACTTCCCCGTCGCCAGGGATCATTTCCCCTGCGGCGACACGCACCACGTCACCTTTGCGCAAACGGGTGGCGGGAATCACTTCAAAGCCGTCCGCCGTCTGGCGACGAGCGCTGAGGCCTTCGCTGCCGGCCTTGAGGCTGTCGGCACGGGCCTTTCCACGACCCTCGGCCAGGGCTTCGGCGAAGTTGGCAAACAACACGGTGAACCACAGCCACAGGGCAATCTGCGCAGCGACGAAAGTCGGCACGGCGTCGTCGGGAACCAGGCAGAGCACGGTGGTGAGGATCGCGGTCAGCTCCACCACCAGCATTACCGGGGCACGGTGCAACTGACGCGGATCGAGCTTGACGAAGGCTTGCACCAGCGCTGGCCGCCACAGCGCCGACAGCTGGGTTTGCGGTTGTTCCGGCGCCTTGGCGACGACGGTTTTGCTCATTGGCATATTCATCATCTGTTCCTCAGAAACCCATGCTCAGGTGTTCGGCGATCGGCCCCAGGGCCAGGGTCGGCAAGAATGTCAGGCCACCCACCAGGAGGATGGTCACGGTCAGCAGGGTCACGAACAGCGGGCCGTGGGTCGGGAAGCTGTTTTGGCCGATCGGTGCGGTTTTCTTCAGCGCCAGGCTGCCGGCCAACGCCAGCACCGGCAGGATGTAGCCGAAACGGCCAATCAACATGCCCAGGCCCAGCATCAGGTTATGGAACGGCGTGTTGGCGCCGAAACCGGCAAACGCAGAACCGTTATTCGCCCCCGCCGAGGTGTAGGCGTAGAGCAACTGACTGAAGCCATGAGCGCCAGGATTGCTCACCGCCGCGGCGGGCCCGGGCAGGCTTGCGGCAATCGCGCCGAGCACCAGCACACTCACCGGCATCACCAGCAGCGTCACCACCAGCAACTGCACTTCCCGGGCGCCGAGTTTCTTGCCCAGGTATTCCGGCGTACGACCGATCATCAACCCGGCCAGGAACACCGCGATCAATACGTTGAGCAGCATCCCGTAGAGCCCGGCGCCAACACCGCCGAAAATCACTTCGCCCAGCATCATGTTCACCAGCGCGACCATGCCACTCAGCGGGTTGAGGCTGTCGTGCATCGCATTGACCGAGCCGTTGGACGCCGCCGTGGTGGTCACCGACCAGAGCACCGTGGCCGTGGTGCCGAAACGTGACTCCTTGCCTTCCAGCGGCGCGGCCTGTTCAACGGCCGCGTTATCAAGGGCCGGGTTGGGTTGGAATTCCGCCCACAGCGACGTCGCGCCGCCGATCAGGAACAGCGCCAGCATGCAGGCAATGATCGCCCGGCTCTGGCGCAGGTCCTTGACGTAATGGCCGAAGGTGAACACCAGTGCCGCCGGGATCAGGATGATCGATGCGACTTCAAACAGATTGCTCCAGGCCGTCGGGTTCTCGAACGGGTGCGCCGAGTTGACACCGAAAAAACCACCGCCGTTGGTGCCCAGTTGCTTGATCGCAATCTGGCTGGCGGCCGGGCCCAATGGAATCACCTGGTCGATGCCCTGCATCGTCACCCCGTGCACATACTGCGCGAAGGTTTGCGGCACGCCCTGCCACACCAGAAACAGCGCCAGCAGCAGGCACAGCGGCAACAGTCCATAGAGGGTGGCACGGGTCATGTCGACCCAGAAATTGCCCAGCGTCGTCGCGGACTTGCGCCCGATCCCACGACACAGCGCCACCAGCACGGCCAGGCCGGTGGCGGCGCTGACGAAGTTCTGCACCGTCAGCCCGACCATCTGGCTCAAATAACTGAGGGACGCCTCGCCGCTGTAGGACTGCCAGTTGGTGTTGGTCACGAAGCTGACCGCCGTATTGAAGGCCTGGGTCCACTCCATGCCGGGCAGGTTTTCAGTGTTGAGTGGCAAATGCCCCTGCAATAACAGGATCGCAAACAACAGCACAAACCCCGCCAGATTGAACGCGAGCAAGGCCAGCGTGTACTTCTGCCAATTCTGCTCGGCAGTCGGATCAACGCCGGCCACCTTGTAGCAACCGCGCTCCATCGGCCCAAGAATCGGCGACAGCCAGGTACGCTGGCCCTCCATCACCCGGTAGTAAAACCGTCCCAGAAACGGTGCCGGAATCAGCACCAGAGCAAAAAAGCCGAGGATCAGCCCGAAGTCATAACCGTGCATAACCGCTCCTAGTTCCGATCCGCGCGCAACAGCGCAACCAGCAGATAAATGAACAGCGCCACTGCCAGCAGCAATGACACCCCGTCCAGAACACTCATGGGATTTCTCCGTGGTACGGCGTCATGCCGTGTGTGGGGGGGATTGTCGGCAGGGAGGGTGTAAAGGCGCGAGATCGAGGCAGGGGGTGGGGGATAAAGAATCTGTAAAAAATGGGTAATCGGGGTGGACTCGCAAGCCCGCCTCCGACGGCGTCAGTTATTTTCCCATCGACTAGGCTCTACAAATCCCGAATCGGGCCGACACTTCTATTGCGCTACCCGACTCATGCCGACAAGCTACGGTTCATGCGTCATCGACTTACTGGGAAAAGGCTGGACTCATATGCGTATCCTCATCACCGGCGGTGCCGGTTTCATAGGCTCTGCCCTGATTCGCGAGCTGATCGAGCACTCTGATCATGAAGCCCTCAACCTGGACAAACTGACTTACGCTGGTAACCTCGAATCGCTTGTCAGCGTTGCCAGCAACAGTCGCTACGAATTCGTGCAGGCCGATATCGTTGACCAGGCGACCGTCAGCGCGGTCCTGGCGCGTTTCCAACCCCAAGCGATCATGCATCTCGCCGCGGAATCCCATGTCGACCGATCCATTGACGGGCCATCGGACTTCATCCAGACCAACATCGTCGGCACCTACAGCCTGCTCGAGGCCACCCGCGCCTATTGGCAAACCCTTGCCGAGCCGGAGAAAAGTGCCTTTCGTTTCCATCACATCTCGACCGACGAGGTCTATGGCGACCTGCACGGCGTTGACGATCTGTTCACGGAAACCACTCCCTACGCCCCAAGCTCGCCCTACTCCGCCAGCAAGGCAGCCTCCGATCATCTGGTCCGCGCCTGGCATCGCACCTATGGCCTTCCGGTGCTGCTGACCAACTGTTCAAACAACTATGGGCCGTTCCACTTCCCGGAGAAGCTCATTCCTCTTGTCATCCTCAACGCCTTGGCTGGCAAGCCTCTGCCGGTATATGGCAACGGCCTGCAGGTGCGTGACTGGCTATTTGTCGAGGATCACGCTCGGGCGTTACTCAAAGTGGTCACCACGGGCAAGGTCGGCGAAACCTACAACATTGGCGGGCACAACGAGCAAAAGAACATCGACGTGGTTCGGGGCATCTGCCAGTTGCTGGAAGAGCTCGCACCGCAAAAGCCTGAGGGCATCGCCCACTTTGCCGACCTGATCACCTTCGTTCAGGACCGTCCGGGTCACGATCAGCGATACGCCATCGACGCCGGGAAAATCGAGCAGGAACTGGGCTGGGTACCGCAAGAAACATTCGAGTCAGGCCTGCGGAAAACGGTCAAATGGTATTTGGAGAACCTCGAATGGTGCCGTCGCGTTCAAGACGGCAGTTATCAAGGCGAACGCCTTGGATTCACCAATAAAAAGGAGCTGCTCGCATAATGAAAGGCATTGTATTGGCGGGTGGCTCGGGCACGCGTTTGCATCCCATCACTCTTGGCGTATCGAAACAGCTGTTGCCGGTTTATGACAAACCGATGATCTATTACCCGATATCGGTATTGATGTTGGCTGGCATCAGGGAAATATTGGTTATTTCCACTCCTCAGGATTTGCCGCAATACCGGAATCTACTGCAGGACGGCAGTCAGTTCGGGGTCAGGTTCAGCTATGCGATCCAACCGTCACCGGATGGCCTGGCCCAGGCCTTTCTGATTGGCGAAGAGTTCATCGGCACGGATCCGGTGTGCCTGATTCTTGGCGACAATATCTTCCATGGGGCGTACTTCGGCGCACAGCTGCAACGGGCAGCCGAACGTCCCTCTGGCGCGACAGTGTTCGGTTATTGGGTAAAAGACCCGGAGCGCTTCGGAGTGATCGATTTCGACAGCAATGGCTGTGCCTTGTCGATTGAGGAAAAACCTCAGAAGCCAAAGTCCAACTACGCGGTTACCGGCTTGTATTTCTACGACAACGACGTGATCGACATTGCCAAGGCAGTCAAGCCCTCGCCACGTGGTGAGCTGGAAATCACTGACATCAATAATGCCTATCTTCAGCGTGGTGATTTGCAAGTAGAGCGCTTCGGTCGCGGTTTCGCCTGGCTCGACACCGGGACTCATGACAGCCTCCTTGATGCCTCGCAATACGTGCAGACCATCGAACATCGCCAGGGACTGAAAGTGGCCTGTCTCGAAGAGATCGCTTATCACAATGGCTGGATCAGCCGCGAACAGCTGCTTGAGCGCGCCCGTTATTTCGGCAAGATCGGCTACGGTCAATACCTCGCCCAAGTAGCGGGAGAGGAGATCAACTCCGTCGGGCTGCGGCCATGAGAGTGCTTATCTGCGGCCAACATGGCCAGGTATCCCGTGAGCTGCAGCGGCGGCTGCGCAACGTCGGGGAATTGATCGTCTTGGGGCGCGACCAACTCGACCTGGCACAGCCGCAGTTGATCCGCCAAACGGTCCGAAACCTCCATCCGGACCTGATCATCAACGCTGCCGGACACACAGGCGTCGACCAGGCGGAAAGCGAGCCAGAGGCAGCCTTCGCTCTTAATGCCGTAGCGCCCGGCGTCTTGGCAGAGGAAGCGTTTGCGCTCGATATACCGCTGATTCACTACTCCACTGACTATGTATTTGACGGCAATAAAACCGAGCCTTACAACGAAGATGACGCACCCAATCCGCTCGGCGTTTACGGCAAGAGCAAACTGGCAGGTGAGCAAGCCGTTTCTGTGGTCAACGGTAAGCACCTGATTCTTCGAACCAGCTGGGTATATTCGTCCTATGGACGCAATTTTCTACTGACCATGCAGCGGCTTCTTCAGGAAAAATCCGAGTTGCGAGTCGTGGATGACCAGATAGGTGCCCCAACGTGGACGGGCTCAATCGCTGCCAGCACCCTGGCGCTCATCGAAGGGTGGCAACGCGGAACAGCGAAATGGGGGACCTATCACCTGACCGCTCAAGGCCAGGTATCCTGGTTCGGGTTCGCCCAGGCTATCGGCGATACGTTGCAACGACAGGGCAAACCTTGCGCAACTTTGCTGCCTATTTCCTCCAGTGAGTATCCAGCGGCAGCGGTACGTCCGCTTAATTCAAGACTTGATTGCAGCCGGTTGGAGCGTGATTGGGCAATCAGCCAGCCCCACTGGAAAGCGGCGCTGCTTGAATGCCTTGATGACCAGACCGAGCTTTTCTCGAAGGGCGCCCGTTTGTAAGAGCCAGTGGTGCCACAAGTCTGCACGAGATAACGGCAAGCCGTGGCTCCAGGGCGCTGAACTGGGGCACCGAATACCACAATTCGGTGTGGAACATCCCCGATACGACCTGATTCGACCCATTACGACCGCGACTGCCTTACTGGCACGCCCACTGCACTGCCCTCTCCCCAGCGCTTTTGCTATTTATCGAGGGGAGCCACCGATGAACACACAACTCAAACCCACCCTGGGCACCCTGCACTTATGGGGCATCGCCGTTGGCCTGGTGATTTCCGGTGAGTATTTCGGCTGGAGTTACGGCTGGGGAGTCGCCGGAACGCTGGGCTTTCTGGTGACGTCGTTCATGGTCGCGGCCATGTACACCTGCTTCATCTTCAGCTTTACCGAACTGACCACCGCCATTCCCCACGCTGGCGGCCCGTTCGCCTACAGCCGTCGAGCCTTTGGCGAAAAAGGCGGCTTGATCGCCGGCCTGGCAACCCTGATCGAATTTGTCTTCGCACCACCGGCCATTGCCTTGGCCATCGGCGCCTACCTGAATGTGCAATTCCCGGCGCTCGACCCGAAACACGCTGCCGTCGGCGCCTACATCGTGTTCATGGGCCTGAACATCCTCGGAGTGAAACTGGCCGCGACCTTCGAGCTGATCGTCTGCGTGCTTGCCGTCGCCGAGTTGCTGGTCTTCATGGGCGTGGTCGCACCCGCGTTCAGTTTCAGCAGCTTTGCCCTGAACGGCTGGGCCGGTTCCGACGTGTTCGGTGCACCGGCCATTGCCGGAATGTTCGCCGCCATTCCCTTCGCGATCTGGTTCTTCCTCGCCATCGAAGGCGCGGCCATGGCCGCTGAAGAAGCCAAGGATCCGAAACGCACGATCCCCAAGGCCTACATCAGCGGCATCCTGACGTTGGTGTTCCTGGCCATGGGCGTGATGTTCTTCGCCGGTGGCGTCGGTGACTGGCGCACCCTGTCAAACATCAACGATCCCCTGCCGCAAGCCATGAAAACCGTGGTCGGTGAAAGCTCCGGCTGGTTGCACATGCTGGTGTGGATCGGCCTGTTCGGCCTGGTAGCCAGCTTCCACGGCATCATCCTCGGCTACTCACGCCAGTTTTTCGCCCTGGCCCGCGCCGGCTACCTCCCCTCTTCCCTGGCCAAACTGTCACGCTTCCAGACCCCGCACCGGGCCATCATCGCCGGCGGCCTGATCGGCATCGCGGCAATCTACAGCGACGGCCTGATCAACCTCGGCGGTATGACCCTGACCGCGGCGATGATTACCATGGCCGTGTTCGGCGCGATCGTCATGTACATCATGAGCATGCTCAGCCTGTTCAAACTGCGCAAAACCGAACCGAATCTCGAACGCACGTTCCGCGCTCCCGGCTATCCGATCGTACCGGGGATCGCCCTGGCACTGGCGATGGTGTGCCTGGTGGCGATGGCCTGGTTCAACACGCTGATCGGGCTGATCTTCCTGGGGTTCATGGCGGTGGGTTTCGTGTATTTCGTGATGACTGCCCAACTGCGCGCAGATGCGCCGGCCGATGCGATGTTGACCGGGCTATAAGGTGGACCCGGGATAACCGGCGTAGTATGGAACCACTGCGAACAGCCTTCGCTCATAAGTGGTAGCGGCAATGGCCAGCGAATACTCGCTTGGCCATTGCCCACTCAAGGAGAACCCTATGCCCTGGTATGCCTGGTTAATCCTGATCGTCGCCATCGGCTCGATCGTTGGCGGCCTGATGATGCTGCGCGACACCGCCAACAAAGTGGAACTGACGGATGAGCAACGTAAACGTGTTGCCGAGCGTAATGCGGAAATGGATGCGAAAGAAGCCAAGGATCGCTGATTCACACCGCTTTCGTGGCGAGGGAGCTTGCTCCCGCTGGGGCGCGAAGCGGCCCAAAAAACCTGCTGGCAAGGCGCGTGAGGCTAATCGAGTTCCGGGCCTTCGGGGCCGCTGCGCAGCCCAGCGGGAGCAAGCTCCCTCGCCACAGAGGCAGCCGCAGTTACTTCTCCCAATCCGCCTTGGCAATATGCAACCCATGCAGCCCCTTGTAAGCCGCCCGCTCCGGCTGACTCCAGCCCTGCAGCAACGACTCCTCCAACCGATAGATTTCCACCCCCAGCGGACGACAAACGCTTAAAGGATCCTGGGCATCCGGCCCCCACATCGCCAACGACAGGTCGCCTCCAGGACAGGTCGATAACGCGCACAACAAATCAATCTCAGCGAAAAACTCCAGGTAATCGCCCTTCTGCGCCGGACAGGCCTTCATGAAATACATGTCGTCATGATTCAGCCCGGTGCATTGGAAAATATTCAACACATCGTGCACATCGAACTCGGTCAAACCATGAGGCAACACCGCCCGGGTCAGATTCGAGTGACAATGGTGGTGGAAATCCTCACCGGTCAGCATCTTGTTCACGTAAGGATCACACCGAGTCCCCAGCAAGTCGTGCAAACGCCCGCCATGCTCGTCAATGCCGTAGCCGGCCAGGCTGTCATCCGTGATCGTCACCAGAGGACGTAGAAACGGCAGGTTTGACCATAACCGATCGTGAGTGCTGACATGAGCGCCCTGAAGTTGCCGAGTACGCGCAGCCCACAGGCGCTCCCGCGGATCATGGGCATTCCAGACGTTGAAGTCCCCCACTTGCGGCCCCACCGGCGTGGTGACACGAAACACATGCCCGGCTGGCACATGCCAAGCGCGACCGGTACGGATCGGCACCTCGAACTGCTCGATCAGCGTGCGCTTGCCCTGCTCGGCGCGGATGCGGTCGTAGAAGGGTTTGTCTACTTGCAAAGCTGAGCCTTTGCTGGGTTGGTAGGCGGCTGGGTAGTTTTTGTGCATGTCATCTCCCAATCAGTGGTGTGTGGCGAAAAGCGTCAGCACCTGAATCAAAGCCTTTGTGCTAGTGTATCGCCATAGGCAGGGTTCTTTCATAAACACCGTAACACTTGTATCGACCATTTAAGCTAACATCCCTCCTATTAAGTGGCTTTTATAAGAAGCCGCTTAAACTAAGTTTTTGTGCTAAGAAGCCTCCATTGCCCCTGCTCGAAATCTAAATGCCAGAAACAACAAAGGCAAGTACGCTATTAACAAGCCGATAACTCCTTCCAGCTTTTCATCCACTACCAGAAATGCAATCGGCAGCAACCAACAAACGTTAAGTATTCCCGTTGCCAATGTCACAGGCAGATGACGCCCATAGTACCGTGAAGCGGATTGATAGGCATGACTCCGATGAGCTTCGTAGATTTTCTCCCCGCGCAGAAAACGACGAACCAGCGTCAGGGTTGCATCTACAATGAATACGCCGAGCAGGATTAGCCACGCGAAGAAAAAATCGGACGATATCCATGCGGCCTGTAGTACAAAAATTCCGAATATAATTCCTAAAAAGCCACTTCCCGCATCCCCCATGAATATTCTAGCGGGTGGATAGTTCCAGTATAAAAATCCCAAGACAGAACAGGCAAGCAACAGCGGTCCATATATTTGGGTTTCCTCTCCCTTTACCCAATATAGGAAAGCGGCGCTAGCGCAAACAGATACCGCCTCGATAGCCGCGATACCATCAATCCCATCCATGAAATTATAAAGATTTAGCATGTAGACCAAAAATATCGCTGATAGGAGATAACCGAAAGCCCCTAATTCAATTACCCAATTAAAAAAAGAAAGAGGGGCAAGACCATCGACCCAATACAAAACCCAGATGGACGCAAGAAAATGGCCTAAAAGTCGCCATCGCACAGCAATATGAACATGATCATCCCAAAAACCATTGATAGCTACAAATACCCCAGCGCCAAGTAGCGCAGCAAGTTGAGCCGCCGGAAGCATATTAAAATAAAACAAGGTTAAACTAGCAGCGGAAAAGCTAAAGACAATGGCAACACCTCCCCCTCTGGGAGTTGGAGCCGTATGAGAGCTACGTAAGTTTGGTAAATCGATGACACCGTGGGCTAATGCATACCGACTGAGGAGCCACGTCAGCACGAAAGAAAAAAAAGCGATAAATGGGAACATTAACCAAAGCACTAAAAACTCCTCGATGCTGCTCCGATCAAACTCTAATAGTAATAGTAGAGTTTTTTTGCTGTTGCGGGGCACGATGCGCTCATGGAACGGCGTCTTATCACCTACCGTTCATCAGAGCTCTATAATATACAACGCCTTTTTTCTTAACTTTAGGCTAAGTGTGCAAAAGGCCGGTCACATCACCGGCCTCTTTCACCGCATCAGATCAATTGGCTTCCAGCCTGTCACGGTTCCTGTCGAGAATTGCCTTTCCGATCCCCTTAACCTCCAGTAATTCCTCTACCGTAGAGAAAGGCCCATTACCCTCCCTATACGCAACAATCGCCTCAGCTTTACTCTTGCCGATCCCTGCCAACTCGCGTTGCAGCGTAGCAGCATCCGCCCCGTTCAAGTCCACCTTGGTGCTTTGCGTTTGGGCCGGCTGTTCAACAGCCTGTGGTGCAGCCGCTGCGCCAGGCTCGACCGCTGGCGCCGCGACAGCAGCAATCGAGGCGCCGGTGAGCAAAGCGAAAATCAGAGAGTAGAAATAGCCTGTACGCATTAGTGACGCTCCATGACATCGTTAAGAGAGAAGCAGCTTTTCCGAAGCTGCTTCTCAACCTTAGGTGACGTGGACGGGTTGTCAAAAATCAGAATGTTACAGGAAGCGTAATACCGATCATGATAATAAGGCTGATTAGCTTCCGCACGACTGGTATTAGAATAAACTTTATCCACCCGTCTCGGTTTAACATTCAGCAGGAGGGGTCAGACAGGGATGCCTGATCACATTTTGCTGAAATTGACACAACAATAGCCCATTTCCCCCGTCTGCTGCGCCTGCCGAAATTCGTTTGGCACCCATTCGCAACGTGTGATCAGCCCCGGACTGTTCAACCCTTTGAGAAATGGGAGCAGCCTGCCATTTGTCAGGTCACCACCGTATCCAAACTCGGTCACGTACAGCACATGGATCGGTTTTTTATCCTGTACGAAAGCAAAATAAGTCATGTGATCCACCACGACGCTCTCGGTGGACTTCGCGGGTATTTCGCACGCTGCTCCCAGCTTCCTGATTGAGTTCAAGTGAGATTGAACCCCAAACACCGGTATAGATAATGGCTGTCCGGGCAAACTGGACTGAGCAGAAGAGGTATTACGCATAATGCTGGGGGTCACAAGCGCCAGTGATGTCATCATCGATGCTATCGAAAGCAACAGCAACAACGAATAGGCGACCAGCGTAGGGGGGTTATTTTTCTTAACTCCACGCTGGGATTGCATCAGAAGCGCGGTAATGATGATGGTTACCGGAACAAACTGAGAGCCAGCATAAAAATTCTGAATATTGTAAAAAAAAGCGTTACCGACATTCGCTCCGACCAATAACAAGGCTAGCAGGACAGTTCCAGTCACTTGGCGGCGAATCAACTGCAACAGAAATATTGAAACAGCCAAAAAATGGAGACTCACCACGAATACAAGCAAGAAATAATAAATGGCCCAATTGAGGTATGGCAACGCTGCAAAACTACCGGACAACGGAGGCAGCCAGCCCGATTGATAAGCCTCGTTAAATGTAAGGTGCGTCAGTAGCCGTTCAGGAAAACTTACCAAATTGTTGAACGCAGCGCTGACAAACTCATTAGGTGCGGAAAAAAGCGTCCCTGGCAACAACGTATTAGCGCCAAGCATTAACTTTATGCTCGGCGCATCCTGGCAATTTCCCAGCGCATTGAAATAAAGGAACACTTGAACACATGACCCCAAGACGAATAGGATCAAGCCATAGCGAATCACTTTATGGTAGGACGCTGTGGCCAACCAGGCCGCCACCAGTGCGAATGGAGTATAGAACATGCTTTTTGGGTGAGCGTAGAATAGAAAAGATAACAGCAGTGCCACCCCAGCAGCTACGCTCACCTGGCCCCTCGCGGATTTTGGCTTGCTCGAGAAAAGCGCCGTGAGGCAAAGCATCAGTATCGCCAATATCAACAACTGCTCCGGACGCGACAAGACCCAAAGAAAGGGCAAAATACCTAATGATCCTACTGCGACAAAACCGGCAAAACGTTGTAGAGCCACGCCCGAATCCCGCGTCTGAGCCCAACACCAATAAGCGAGCAAGACAAACCAGATCAACGATAAAACGATACCGCTCACTCTCAAGCCCAAAGGCCCCAAATGAGCATATAAGGCGGATAGCAACATACCGATCGGATAGAATATCCAGGAAACTGCTCGTCCTGTGGTGGCTGTGCACTGCGGAAAAAGAGTTACTGCATCTCCGCTCTCCAGAAAGAGCCGGGCAATCCTAAACTTCGTCACCACCTCATCGGAGTAAAT
Organism: Pseudomonas sp. R1-15; assembly: GCF_051132085.1. Classification (NCBI taxonomy): domain Bacteria; kingdom Pseudomonadati; phylum Pseudomonadota; class Gammaproteobacteria; order Pseudomonadales; family Pseudomonadaceae; genus Pseudomonas; species Pseudomonas sp. R1-15. Next base: position 4,157,297 of record NZ_CP071660.1, read on the forward strand.
CGGAAGAAACACGCCACTCAAGAGCAACCCGAAGAACAAAACCAAGACAATTACAGGTATTTTTTTTATTACCACATCTCTCATCACATTACATCCAATCGAATCAAAAATGACCACCACTTTTTGTAACGGCTCTCTATTCGCCACTCATAATAACTCACTCCTAGCATCCAACCTACGCTGTAACCACAATGACCTGTCGGCACGTCATATTTCACCAGGCAATGCAAAGCGCCTAAGAAAATCGAAAAAAATTCAGATTGCTTGGGAACGTATATCAATCTTACCAATGGCGGATTCCAGCTTCCCGGAAGGCGCGATGAGTGCTGGTGCACGGAAAATGGCCGCGTCCGCTCTTGCGAAACGCAACGAAACGCGGTCCATCAGGCCATGCCAAAGGCGTTCAACCACGGATAGGCATAAAGGGCACGTGCGTGTCAGCCATAACTGCTAGCCGCCGTGACACCGTCCCCACCTTAGCTTAAAATTCGACCCTTTAGGCGGGGCAACCTGTCAGCATGCTTCGCCCGGTGTGTAGCGTACATCTGTTGAAGAACCAGGCAGGACGCTTCAGCAGCAAGCGCCAGCGTACATACCAATGGTCAGGATGAGGCTCAAGGTGATCGACAGAACCGTTTCAGTTAGCTTGGTTGTACCCGTTTATAGAAGCGCAAGCACGCTCCCGGAATTCTACGCGCGTGCACGGACGGTCCTGGATCAACTCTGCGATGACTGGGAAATTGTTCTGGTTGATGATGCGAGCCCTGATCAGACGTGGTTTGCTGCTCTGGCACTTCATGAACAAGACCCCAGGGTCAAAGCTGTTCGCTTCGCGAAGAACAAGGGGCAACAACACGCAACACTTTGCGGCATCAGCTATGCCTGCAAACGCTATGTCGTCACAATCGACGATGACCTGCAATGCTTCCCCGAGGACCTGCCTCTGTTCATCGAACAGCTCCAAGCCGGCAAGCATGTCGTCATCGGAAAAATTCCAATGACTGAAAAACGACACAGCGCCTGGCGCAATCTGGCGTCTTCCCTCAACCAGAAACTGGTCAGTAAAATCATGGGCAAACCGACCGGTTTTGGCCTATCCAGTTATAGGGCCATGAGTCAACTGGTGGCAAAACAGCTCGCCAAATATCAGGGCTCTCATCCGCACATCGCCGCGATGCTGTTTAATTCAGTGCCAGTCAGCATGATGGCGAATGTGACAATCCGCCATGCGTCACGAGCCGATGGCGGGCCCAGCACTTATACCTTGGGCAAGATGTTCAAGACGCTTTCGTTCCTGGTTATCAATTACTCGCTCCTGCCGCTACGCTACGTAGTGATCTGGGGTTTCATGGTCAGCGCGTCGAGCATTCTGTTTGCCGTTTTCATTCTGCTGCGCACCCTTCTGACCGACCATATTGTGCCCGGCTGGGCTTCCCTCGCGATCCTGGTATCGTTCCTGGCTGGCAATATCCTTCTGGCACTGGGAGTCCAGGGAGAGTATCTCGGCAGACTGGTCGAGAATGCCACCCATCTTAGTCAGTTCCCCATCATCGAAGAACATATAGAGTAAACAATGACATCCGCCTACCGCGTCGTGGATTTTTTCCCTGCCGAACACATCTTAAACAGTGGAGTCTTCGAACACCTCGACGAAACGGACGCTCGCACACCGGGAGCATTGGTGTATTGTCAGAACATTTATTATTTGCACAAAGCATTGGCCACGCCAAATGTCGCATGTATTCTCTGCCCGGAAAATTTAAAGAACGAAGTATTAGCGACAGAAAAGACAGTTGTATTCTGTGCCAACCCCCGCGCTGCGTTTTTTCAACTTTACAATCGCCTCGGTAACGAGACTACTCGCGCCGGAGCAAACGCACCGAGCATTGGCCAAAACTGCGTAATTCACCCGAGCGCTGTTATTTCGCCATTAGCCAAATTGGGCAACAATATCGAGATTTCGGCAAACGTGGTCATTGAGGGCCCTGTAGAGATTGGAGATAACGTCTACATCGGCTCGAACGCGGTGATAGGCGCTGAAGGTCTCATCACACTACGCAACGACGACGGCACGCTGTTAACGGTGAAACATCAAGGTGGCGTACGCATTGGATCAGGCTGCCAGATACTCGCTGGCGCAGTGATTGCGCGGTCTTTGTTTCAGCAACCCACGACCGTCAGTAATAATTGTCAAATTGGTATCATGACGAACATCGGTCATGGTGCTGCGATTGGCGAAAATTGCGTGGTTTCTGGCAATACTGTCGTTGCAGGACGGACTCGACTGGGAACAGGTGTATGGGTCGGAGCCTCCTGCTCCATTGCGCAGGGACTAGTGATCGGCGATGCAGTTGAGATAAAAATGGGGGCGGTTGTGATTGGCGATATCGCATCTGGGAGTGTCGTATCGGGCAACTTTGCGCTCAACCACAGGGCCAATATGACGGCACATATCAGGAAGCTGAAATGAAGCATTCTAATGCCCTTTCATTGGGATTTAAGGGCGAGCGCACCTACATACACGGTACGGATATGCTCAACGCCACGATGCAGTCCATTAACAGCCACATACCCTACGCACGGATCGAGAAGCTGGACTTCAAGATCAGTACAATGACCAATCAGATGCTCACTTGCCATTGGTGGCCAAAGTCCGCCCCTCAGACCCTGGAGGGAAAAACTACCGCATCCTTCACCGTTCAGATCGATGGCGTTGAGTATGAAGGTAAATTGATTCAAGCTGATGAATACGCTGAAACGCGACGCGCTTATGACGAGCTGCCGGTTCTGAACCAATGTGTTTACGCCTCTGCGGGTCGATCAGTTAGCCTGAGGGATATGCCAGAAAATTTCACCCAAATCGAGGTGCTTGTAGCCATGAACAAGGCCCTGCTCTTGAAAGAACTGAGCATACCTGGCAGCAGTCAGTGGGTGTTTTGTCGCTGGGAAAGCAGCGCATGGCCGCTGAGCGAAAATCTAAGCGGGGTTCAACTGACGCTTGAGCAAACGCTGGGCACCCGATTGACGCGCAGCAGCGTCAAGCTTAACGCGGAGCATATTGGCACGATATACTTCAGCGCCCTTGACGTCGAATAGTCTATCGACCAGCGCCTCATGCCGACCTCGCCCGCCATCATCAGGGCATTGGTCCCAGTGGACGTGTCGATCAGGTAAGATCAAATTCAACAAAGAGATATTAAACATGTCTGAGACAAAGGTAATAATCAGAGACATCATTTCCAAAGCTGAAGTTGGCGCTGATGCCTCGACGCTGCGTGACAACATCAACCTGACCGATCAAGGCATCGATTCCATGGACATATTTACCATTATGCTAGCTGTTCAGGATCACTATGGGATTCAGATCCCTGACCAAGATATCGAAAGTCTACGCACTATTGACGACTTGGCAGAGTATGTAGTTAAACTGCAACAATAACGGTCTGGCCATGTAAGGGAGCAAAAGACCGTCTACTCCCTTACACTGCGCTCAACCGTGACAGGGTCGACTCTACCTGTTTTCAATACCGCACAACGCACCCTGAACAGTTGAGCTCCGCATGCGTTTAATGTTTATCAAATTTTTTATCGCCCTATTGATTTCTTTGTTCCTGATAAAGACATTTAACCTAGACCTGGCGGCACTCACTGGCGAAATAAAGGCTTCGCACTACCTAGCGCTAGCTGTTGCCATTCCGCTCACTTTAAGCTCTTTTTTCTCTGTCAGCCGCTGGCAAGTCTTCTTGCGTCTCAACTCAATCAATGAGACGTTAACGAGCCTATGGAAAATAAGCCTGACTTCTCAGTTCCAAGGATTGATTTTTCCATCCTCGCAGGGGGGTGATGCTTTTCGAATGTTCCACATCGAACGCCGTCATCCCGATAAGCGAGGGAAGGCAGGCAGTACTGTAATAATAGAGCGAATGATTGGGTTACTGGTGTTATGTATTCTGACTCTCTCAGCTCTGCCGTTTTTGCCAGCATCAGGCAACTACGTCTTGCTCACCACCATTGTCGGCATCATCACTAGCTTAGCAGTCGGCGTTCAGCTCCTACTGACGAGCAAAAAAATCCACGCCCTTTACAGCAACCTTATTACTAAAAACTCAGTTATTGCTAGCGTGATGAGATACATAGAAAAACTCCACGCGAGCACCGCAAGCTTCCCTTACCGAAAGGCACTTTCATCGTCGTTGCCCTATATATTCTGTTATCAAATCTCGCTGATAATGGTTGTATATCTCGTTTTCCGTGCCTTTGGCTACGACATTCCCTTCGCTCAACATTTCGCCCTCTACCCTGTCATCGCTATCCTGACCATGGTCCCAATAACTATAGGTGGTTTCGGTGTTCGCGAAGGTTTTTTTGTATATTTTTATGGCCTGCTCGACGTGCCTGCTAATATAGCCGTCGGCGCCTCTATCGCAAATTACACCATTATGGTACTGATCCCTGCCGCCTTCGGCGGCGTTATCTACTTTTGGGACACCGTTCAAGAAAGTCGCCTGAAAAGGTAGATATCAATATTTAGGGCCCCATCAATGAATGCAGACCGCACCCCGTTTCCCAAATCCGCTTTTGAGACTCTAGCCAAGGCTGAGGCACGCCATTGGTGGTTTCGGGCTCGTAACCGATTGATCTTATGGGTAATAAAATCTCGCATTGGTAGTATCCATAATTTTTTGGAAATCGGTTGTGGCACCGGCTTTGTATTGGAAGGCATTCAACGGGAATATCCTAAGGCAATAGTGTCTGGTACCGAGTTCTATGATGAAGGCCTTACGCATGCACGCCGACGTCTGCCCAACGCAAATTTTGAGCAGCTGGACGCACGCCTCATGACCGATAGAGAGCGATTTGATGCAATAGGTGCCTTTGACGTCATCGAGCATATCGAAGAAGATGAATTGGTATTGACCAATCTGACTCGCGCTCTGCATAAAGATGGTCATTTGCTGTTGACCGTTCCCCAGCACAAGTGGCTTTGGTCCGCCGCTGATGAGCGTGCCTGCCATGTGCGCCGCTACTCACGCCGCGAGTTAATAGATAAAGTTGAACGCGCCGGCCTCCAGATTGAGTACATCACGTCTTTTGTCAGTCTACTTGTCCCGTTGATGTGGCTGGCACGGCAACGCCCGGGCCAGAAAGAAGCTGAGCGAAACAGCGAATTTAACATCTCTGACCGAACCAATCGCATCTTAGAATTTTTGATGAAATTGGAGCTTAACCTTTTAAAAGCAGGCGTTAGGCCCACCTTCGGCGGCTCACTCTTGCTGCTGGCTAAAAAAAGACAAACCGGAGGCACTCAGTGAGCGAAAATAAAATACCTTTCAATCGCCCTTACATGACGGGGAGGGAACTCGACTACATCGCAGAAGCCAAGCTCCTCAATAAACTTGCAGGTGATGGCCCCTTCACCCGACGTTGTCATCAATGGCTCGAAGAGCACAGCTGCAGCGAAAAGGTACTCCTGACCCACTCGTGCACAGCGGCCCTGGAAATGTCAGCTCTATTGCTCGACATTCAGCCCGGGGATGAAATCATCATGCCGTCTTATACATTCGTTTCCACTGCCAACGCCTTTGTATTACGGGGTGGAATACCCGTATTCGTTGACATCAGGCAAGACACCCTCAATTTGGACGAGAGACTGATTGAGGCTGCGATCACCTCTCGCACCAAGGCTATCGTTCCGGTTCACTACGCTGGCGTTGCATGCGAGATGGACACGATAATGGAGATTGCCCGCCGATACGGCCTCTACGTCGTCGAAGATGCTGCGCAAGGAGTCATGGCGTCGTATAAAGGAAGAGCTTTGGGGAGCATAGGTGACTTGGGTGCCTATAGCTTTCATGAGACCAAAAACGTGATTTCCGGGGAAGGCGGCGCGCTGTTAGTTAATGACTCGGCAATGTCATTGCGTGCCGAAATCATTCGAGAAAAAGGTACTGACCGAAGCCGATTCTTCAGAGGCGAAGTTGATAAATACACTTGGCAAGAGGTTGGTTCCTCTTACCTGCCAGGAGAACTGACCGCCGCGTTTCTTTGGGCACAGTTGGACGAGGCCGACTCAATTACACAAAAGCGCATCAGCATCTGGAACCGCTATCATCAGTCGCTCGAACAATTGGAAATGACAGGTGCGATACGTCGGCCGACTATCCCAACTAATTGCACGCATAACGCCCACATGTATTATGTTCTGCTAACCCCTGATGCCGACCGTCAACGGGTGCTGGATAAACTCAAGTTCGATAATGTTATTTCGGTATTCCATTACGTGCCATTGCACTCCTCACCGGCAGGGCTGCGTTATGGTCGTACACATGGGGAGATGGCGAATACAGATGTCCTGTCGGAACGATTGATTCGCTTACCGCTTTGGGTGGGGCTGACAGAAGAACAGCAGGCGAGCATTGTAGGCTCGCTAGCGCGCGCCGTTTCCTAAATACGGAACGGGCTATGCGATGCTGCCGGGAGGGCCCCCGCAAGGCGGCCGCAAAGGGTTGATCAAGAGACAAGCAACAACCCTAAGAGCGGCAATGTTATCTCCAATATCGTTCCAGTACGTTGGCCAACAGCCTTGCGCCCTTCAGGGTTCAAGGCGTCGCTGCAGGTATATCCAATCGACAATTTCATCATTAGGAACATAACCACTGACGGTATCGCGAAGGAGCTGGCGCACCCTCGCGTAGTCATCTTGCTCCACCGCGACCAACAACTCGCCCAAGATGATTTTGAGCGAATCCCAAGTAAGATGATCCTCATGGGCACTCATAATCATTGGGTGCTGAGTAGCGACCACGTTATCTCCAATCAACAACTCTTCATATAGCTTTTCACCGGGACGCAGTCCTGTAAACTTGATTGCTATATCTCCGTTGACATTTTTCTCTGAACGCACCGTCAACCCGGATAAATGAATCATTTTTTCAGCAAGCTCAACAATTTTTACGGGCTCGCCCATATCCAAAACGAAGACATCCCCGCCCTTCCCCATGGAGCCAGCCTGTATGACCAACTGTGCAGCTTCAGGAATAGTCATGAAATAACGGGTAATCTTTGGATGAGTTACGGTAATCGGTCCACCTGATTTTATCTGTTTATGGAACAATGGAATTACCGAACCTGACGAACCCAAGACATTACCAAAACGAACCATGGTGAAGCGCGTCTTGTTAACATGAGAAACATTATTGTTGTCATTAAATAGGACCGGAGCCAATTCACGGCTCAAAGCCTGCAGCGTCATTTCAGATAGGCGCTTTGTACTACCCATAATATTAGTAGGACGGACTGCCTTATCAGTGGAAATTAATACAAAGTTGGAAACAGCAGATTTTAATGCAGCCTGCGCAGTATTAAGAGTACCAATAACGTTATTCAGTATTCCTTCAGCTATATTATGCTCAACCATAGGAACATGCTTATAGGCTGCCGCATGATATACCGTGTCTACATCCCATGCTTTCATCACGTCCAGAAGTTTATGTTCATTACGGACGGAGCCCAGAATTGGCAAGACGCGCACCGACAGCGACTCGCGGGATACCCGTTGTTCCAATTCGGTAAAAACACTATATAAATTAAATTCGCTGTGTTCATACAACAAAATAGTAGTTGGATGCAACGAAAGAATTTGGCGACACAACTCCGAGCCAATGGACCCGCCGGCACCGGTAACCATTACAGATTGATTACGAATACAATGCTCGAGCAAGTCAGCTTGAGCGGGGACTGAATCGCGTCCTAACAGATCAGCGATGTCCACCTCTTGAATATCGTCAACTTTGACTCGACCGCTGGCCAAATCCATAAAACCTGGGACACTACGAACATGAAGGGGAAACCCCTCCAAAAAACCAAGTATCTCGCGACGGCGGCTACGCGTAGCAGAGGGTATTGCTAAAAGGATCTCCTGCGCGCCGGTTTCCTCGATCATTCGTTGTATGTGCTTTGGCTTATAAACTTGTAGTCCAGAAATAATCCTATCTGCAATACTGCCGTCATCATCAATAAAGGCGACGGGGCGCATGGCACGCCCCATTCGCAGGGCCGCCACTAGTTGATTCCCTGCGGCGCCGGCGCCAAAGACTGCGACTCTTGGCAGCCCATCGTCTCGATTAGCAAAGGGCACATGCTGTGCAGCCGTAAACCAATCGCCCAGAAAATACTGCCGCATCGCCAGTCGCAATCCACCAACCATTATCAGACTCAGCCACCAATAATTAAATATGATGGAACGCGGCACTAAATTCTGATGATTACTGTACCAATATACAATGACGCCCAATATCAGCGACGACAAACTGACCGCTTTAATAATCGCAATAAGCGCGTCATTCCCAAAGTAACGCATTACTGCACGATACATACCAAAGCGTATAAACAAGGGGATCGCAACGATCGGCGCGCTTAAAAAAAGCCAAGTATGAACAATAAGTGGATTGATCATATCATCAATACCAAGGCGGACCAAAAAGGCAATCCATAACGCCGTCCATACCAAGACAATATCCGCAGACACCTGAATGAGTCGCTTATGACGACGTGGTAGTCCAAGCAAAAGACCGCGCAACTTATCCATAACTCCGTCGTTTACCACAAACCGCTCCCCTATCGATAGCCTGCGGCGGGTACGCCTCCTGGCAACCCGCCACCTCATGAAAACTCTACAAGTGTAGTTTAAACCAAAGGCGATGCGTCCTTCTCTAGGCCTTGGCAGCCGCGAGGAGAACGCTTCTGATTACCTCACAGGTTTTGTCAATTTCAGCATTAGTAAGTGTCGGATGCACCAAAAACATAAGGCTCGTCTCGCCCAGTTCCTTAGCTACCGCTAACCGTACCTCCGGCCGCCAACTCGTATCGTCAAACGCCTTCTCAAGATAGACTTCGGAACAGGAGCCAGAGTAACAAGGCACCCCCTTAGCGATAATTTCAGAAATGATACGATCACGACTCCAGTCGGGCTTCAGCTGCTGCGTTTCGACGAAAACATAACATTTGTAAGCCGCGTGAACACAATCGTCCTGAACCACAGGCACGCGCAGTGCCTTCAGCTCCCGGGAACATGACCATATACGCTCAGCATGGCTGATCCGGCAATCGTGCCAATTAGCCATCCGGCGAAGTTGGATACGGCCAACGACCCCTTGCATCTCCAACATCCGCCAATTCGTGCCAAAGCTCTCATGCAGCCAACGGAAGCCCGGTTTATGCTCGCGCTCGTAAATTGCCTCCCAGCTCTTACCGTGATCCTTGAAAGACCACATCTCCGACCAAAGGCTTCGATCATTTGTCGTGACCATGCCTCCTTCACCACCCGTGGTCATGATTTTGTCCTGGCAGAAGGACCAGGCACCTATGTGACCTATAGAACCGACCGGACGGCCCCGATATTTGGCTCCATGTGCCTGGGCGCAATCTTCAATCACTTTTATGCCATGGCTATTTGCCAGCGCCATTATTGGGTCCATATCACATGGCCACCCGGCAAGATGCACACAGATAATTCCTCGAGTGCGAGGAGTCAGCACTCGTTGGATCGTTTCTGCGGTTATATTCTGCGAATCCCGATCCACATCAGCAAAAACAGGAATCGCACCGGCATTAATGACGCTGGATACCGAGGCGAGGAAGGTCCGCGGCGTAACGATAACCTCATCCCCAGGACCAATACGCAGAGCTCTGAGAGCAAGGTCAAGAGCGACAGTACCGTTAGCGAGAGCGACCGCATAATCCGTCCCAGCCCAAGCGGCGAACTCCTTCTCAAATTCGCGGCACTCCTGCCCGGTCCAATAGTTGACTTTATTGGAAAGCATTACGTCTCGAACGGCATCGGCCTCTTCCTGGGTATACGAAGGCCAAGGAGAAAATGGGGTATTCAACACGTTTTTACCTGCTATCCATAATTAATAAAAAAACCGTCAAAAACTCGGACGCCAGTCAGTCCTTCCAGCCGGACGGATCAACCCCTAACGATTGCTCGAGCAGGGACCCCTACCACCGTCATATTATCAGAAATATCTCCGACCACTGCGGCTCCAGCTCCAACCATCACCTTGCTGCCGATACGGACATTTTGTTTGACGCAGGCTCCAATTCCGATCCAGCTTCCAGCACCTACACTTACCGCCCCTGCCAACCTAGCTCCGGGACTGATATGTACACATGAACCCAGGATGCAGTCATGATCAATACTGCAACCTGTATTCAGAATCGCACCGTCACTTACAGAGGCATAAGCATTAACCACCGCCGAAGCGAACACGACGCTTCCCGCTCCGATACTTGCATAGCGACTTACTGTCGCAGAGGGATGTACCAGCACAGGAAGCCGAGCGTCTAAGGACTTCAATACGTTTAACTTTTCTTGACGCACATCATTATTACCGATAGCAACCAACACCCCATCGAACTCTTCTATCCGCGCAAGTAATTCGAGGGTGCCTCCGAGCACCGTCCACTTACCAATGGTTGTAATGGCCGGCCAAGCATCGTCAAAGAACTCAATAGATCGCCATCCCATGCATTCGGCGGCATCAGCGACAACCTTTCCATGCCCGCTTGCACCGAGAATCGCGAGTCTGTTCATTTTTCTGAACCTTTGAATTTGCTCATTGTGACTTCCCCATCGGCGCTAATTCCCTCACGAACCAATACTTTTTTTACCGTGAGAAAAATTATCCGAAGATCTAGCCATACCGATTGATTATTCACATACCAAACATCGAGTTTAAATTTTTCGTCCCAAGATAACGCGTTCCGCCCGTTCACCTGAGCCCAACCAGTAACCCCCGGACGTACTTCATGCCTGCGGAACTGCTGATCATTGTATAGCGGTAAATATTCCATCAGCAGTGGCCGAGGACCGACCAAGCTCATATCCCCCCTGAGTACGTTCCAAAGTTCAGGTAGCTCATCCAAGCTGCTCGCCCGAAGAAACCTACCGAAATCTGTCATCCGCTCAGAGTCGGGTAGCGGATCGCCGTTGACATCCAACCCATCTCGCATGGTCCGAAACTTAACCATTTCAAAAGGAACACCACCTAGGCCCGGCCTTATTTGACGAAACAAAACCGGAGACCCTAAACGTTTTCGGATCATATATGCGACAATTGCGATTACAGGTGATAATAAAATCAGCCCGACCAGGGAAGCGAAGATATCGAAAAGGCGTTTTAGCATAGGAAGTCCTTAAACCTAGGAAAGAAGGAACGCAGCATTGGTAATCATTTCGAAAGACGGCTGAAATGTTCACCAAAACGTCCGACACCGACACGCAAGGACAACTTTTTTTGATAAAAATCTTTCCCTCTCTCTGCCATCTTGTTACGCTCCTCAGTTGAAAAACTCATCAGCGTAATAATAGCATCAGCCAAGGCTTGAGGATTATCTGACTCGCTAATAACGCCACAATTAGCGTCGCGCACAAGATCAGCGGCATCGCCATCTACAGCCATTATTATCGGTTTACCTGCCGCCATGTAGGCTTGAGTCTTCGAGGGAATAGTGATCGTAAATAAGGGGTCTTTCTTCAAGTGCACAAGCAATGCGTCAGCGCTGGCAAGATAAACACCTACTTCACGCATCGGAACAGCCGGAATAAAATATACATTATCCAAGCCACTGCCATTCTTTACAGCCTCAAGCCTCGAAGCTTCCACCCCACCGCCCAAGAATATAAATTCGAATTCATAACTAATTTTTTGCAGTAATTGCGCTGCAGAGATAACAGTGTCTAGTGACTGTGCCTTACCCATATTTCCGGCAAAAAGAACACAAAATTTTGAAGCGCTCGGAAAGTTATTCGGACGAATGACGGATGAAACTTCCACCATATCCTCTGCGCACCAGTTGTATATAATATCTATTTTAGACTCAGGCACTCCCCGCTCAATCAAAAGACGCTTGAATCCCGGTGAAAGAACCACGATTTGATCTACGTGCCGGTAAACCCAGTCACACGCACGAGACACGATATTCAATAGTTTTCCGTTGGAAAACATCCCAGTGGCTCTAAGGGTATCGGGCCACATATCCTGTATATCATATACAACCGGAACGCCACGAAAAAAACGAACGAGCGCCGCCGCAACACCCACGGTTAACGGTGGATGATAGGCATAGATAACACTTGGTTTTTTTGCAAAAAAAAGCCCATAGAATAAAACGCTAGCTGCAAAACTAATATAGTTCAATATACGGCCAATGCCGCTTTGTCCATGACTCGGATAAAGAGGCAGCCGGGTAATGTTTACGCCATCAATGACCTCGCGTTGCACTGCCTTTATCTTGTATCCCGGGTAGACCTTGCCGCCTGGATAGTTAGGAAACCCGGTAACAACCTCTACTTCGAAACCTTGCGCAACCAACTCCCGAGCGAAGACCAAGCCCTTGAACGTCGGTTCAGGATCAAACCATTGAGTCAACAGTAAAACACGAATAGCCATTCGTTTTAATACCTTCTCCAGACGGTACGCATGACATAATCGCGATAACTGTGAATGATTCGAACCACCTTCTCAGCTACGTTAGGCATCGCGTAGTCCGCAACCAGCCGTAACGTGCGCTCATTACCACGAGCTTGTCCATCCAGCACCTGCAAACCTTGAATTATGCGCTCGGCCTCGAGCCCCACCATCATCACAGCCGCCTCCTCCATACCTTCGGGACGCTCATGCGCTTCGCGAATATTCAACGCGGGAAAATTGAGAATGGAGGATTCTTCGTTGATCGTGCCGCTATCCGACAAAACAGCTTTCGAATCCAGCTGAAGTTTGTTGTAATCCTTGAATCCCAAAGGCTTAAGCAAACGAATGTTTGCATGAAACTTCACACCCATCGCATCCACGCGCTTTTGTGTGCGCGGGTGAGTCGATACGATGACAGGATAGCCATATTGCTCGGCCACCTTGTTGAGGGAATCGACCAATTTTCCAAAATTCTTATCGGAATCAATGTTCTCCTCTCGGTGGGCACTAACAACAAAAAACTTACCTTTCGCCAAACCTAGACGAGTAAGAACATCCGACGCTTCGATGCCCTCGCGGTAGTAATTCAGCACTTCAAACATCGGGCTACCGGTTTTGATTACCATATCCGGCGAAAGACCTTCACGTAACAGGTAGTCGCGTGCGATCGTGCTATAGGTCAGGTTGATATCTGCAGTGTGATCAACAATACGACGATTGATTTCTTCTGGCACGCGCATATCAAAACAGCGATTTCCGGCCTCCATATGGAACGTCGGTATCTTCCGACGCTTGGCGGGAATGACTGCCATACAACTATTTGTATCGCCCAACACCAATAACGCCTCGGGCTCGATCTCCGCCAACACACGATCTACGCCAATAATTACGTTGCCGATGGTTTCAGCGCCAGTGGAACCCGCCGCATTCAGGAAGTGATCCGGTTTCCGGATCCCCAAATCCTGGAAGAAAATCTCATTTAGCTCGTAATCGTAATTCTGCCCTGTATGGACCAAAATATGATCACAGTACTGATCCAGCGCAGCCATCACGCGCGATAGACGGATAATTTCCGGGCGGGTTCCCACTACAGTCACGACTTTAAGTTTATTCATCTTTTGCGCCACACTTTATAATCAGAATAATTTTATAACCACAGCCGAACCATTTCCTAAGCATCTTCGGCAATGGGTCGTACATAGGTATCTGGCAGCTCACGATTGAAAATCTCGTTAGCCCAGAGCATGACGATCATTTCATCTTCCCCTACGTTGGTAATATCATGAGTCCAACCAGGTACAGTTTCTACGATCTCAGGCTTATTGCCAGTTGTAAATAACTCGTAATATTCATTGGACACGATGTGACGAAAGCGAAAACAAGCCTTACCCTTAATCACCAGGAATTTTTCAGTTTTGGAATGGTGGTAATGCCCACCACGGGTAATCCCAGGATGAGCTGTGAAATATGAAAACTGTCCACTGTCCGCCGTTTTAAGCATTTCAACAAACACACCTCGATGATCTCCGTATTTCGGAACCTCGTAAGTAAAACGGTTTGGCGTCAGGTAGCTGACATAGGTAGAATAAAGAGCACGGACCAGCCCCGTCCCCACCGGCTCAGTAATAAGGTTATTACGACTATCACGAAACGCCTCCAATTGCTTTGCCAGCGCCCCCACACTTATAGCATATTGAGGTTCAACCGTAGCAAAAGGAGCGGCCGATAACTTCCCGTCCATAGCCTCAGTAAAGTGCTTAACCACATCATCTATATAAACAAGATTCACGATTGCATTTGGATCGTTAATCTGAATCGGCAATCCATTGACAATATTATGGCAGAATGTCGCAACAGCAGAATTGTAATTCGGACGCGCCCATTTGCCGAAGACATTTGGCAACCGAAAAATACAGACCTTTATTCCGTGCCTGTTAGCCAGCCCAATCAGAGCCAGCTCGGCATTACGTTTGCTTGCGCCGTAAGCGTTATCTAGTTCTGCTTGACTGGAGGATGTATAAAGTACTGGGATGGTACGCCCCGTCGCGCCAATAGCTTCACAGATAATCCGAGTGAGATCGGCATTACCTGTTTGAAACTCCTCAGGGTCCTGCGGTCGGTTTACGCCAGCCAAGTGAAATACAAAATCAACATCCGCTAGCAGACCAGGAAGTTGAGCGACATTATTCTCACGAGTAAAATACACGATTTCAATGTCATTACGCTCACTCAGATGCGCAATGAGATTTTTGGCTACAAATCCTTTAGATCCAGTGATCAGAACTTTCACGCTATCACTCCTCGGGTGTAGCGTGCTCACCACGCTGGATCGCACGCATGAAATCAAGCTTCAATAGGAGCCGCTTCATTCCCTCTACGTCCAATCTTACCGTGTTATGAGAATTGTAATCCTCGGCGTGTGAAATTTTCTCTTCACCCTCTTCGACAAATTTCGAATAATTTAGATCACGCAAGTCGGGTGGCACTCTAAAATAGTCACCGCGATCCTCTGCACAAGCCATTTCCTCACGGCTCAACAATGCCTCATAGAGTTTCTCACCATGGCGGGTACCGATAACTTGAATAGGATGATCGGGAAGATCGAGCAGTTGTGTCAGCGCCCTAGCAAGGATTTCCACCGTAGCAGCGGGCGCCTTCTGGACAAATAGATCACCGTTATTTCCATGCTCGAATGCGTATAATACAAGATCAACCGCATCAGCAAGCGTCATCATAAAACGCGTCATATTCGGATCGGTAAGCGTCAGTGGTTTACCATCCCGAATCTGTTGAATAAATAAAGGAATAACTGATCCGCGCGAAGCCATTACATTGCCATACCGGGTACCGCAAATAACTGTCTTGTTATCGTCGGCACTGCGCGACTTGGCGACCATTACTTTTTCCATCATCGCCTTGGAAATACCCATGGCATTGATTGGATAAACAGCCTTGTCCGTACTAAGACACACAACCCGCTTGACGCCATTCAGTATGGCAGCCTCGAGTACGTTTTCGGTTCCGATTACGTTGGTTTTCACCGCCTCCATCGGATGAAACTCGCACGATGGAACTTGCTTTAACGCAGCCGCATGAAATATGTAGTCTATTCCGCGAGTCGCATTTATGACGCTTTGATAATCGCGCACATCACCAATATAAAATTTTAGTTTTGAACTTGCATAGGATTTACGCATATCATCTTGTTTTTTTTCATCCCTGCTAAAAATCCGAATCTCTGCAATATCGGTATCCAAAAAACGCTTGAGTACGGCATTACCGAATGACCCAGTGCCACCGGTTATTAATAGTGTTTTTCCATTAAAAATGGTCAATTATGCATCTCCATAAAATTTACTATTTTTCGTCCGACAGCGGAGCTGGTCTTATTTTCCAAGACCCAAATTCTAGCACAGGCCGCTTTTTTGGACAAAATCTGCCGATCCATTGCACCAAAAGCCACCAATGCAGAGCTAATCCCCTCTGAAGACGGATCGTCTATGACATTCAGGTGCTCAAAATATTCCTCGGGAATCCCGTCGAGCCGCGTGGTCAGTATGGGTATTCCGCTTACCATGTATTCGAGTAATTTGGACGGAAACGAATAACGAGTATAACGCTCATGCGGGTTCCGATTCATAATCAAACCTGCCGCAGTAGCCTGGACACGCTCGACCTCTCGAGGGCTAAGGAAGCCCAGATATTTTATCGACGGATGGCGCTCTGACACTTCCGAAAGATACAACTCCAACTCACCGCGACCACACAACCAAAGCTCAAATTTAGTATTAGCCTTGATGAAGCCCTCGACCAACTCTACTATGCCGTAGGCTTTACTTAATCCGCCTGCGTAAAAAATAAATTCTTTTGGTACGTCCGCTTCCACCGCAACGGAGGGCATCGCTACCGAGTTGGCAATACCTTCCAATACCAAGAATGGCTTGCCGGACCATTTGGCACTGTCCGTAACCATATATTTACTGGCCACGAAAACACCGGCGCCGCCGGATACAAATATATCAATAAGCCAAGAATCTATTTTTTTCAGTAACCTGGTTATCTTCCCTCTAGCCACCCCCATATCCATGAAGACTGGAAGATCAGGAATATACACAAAATATGGCACACCCAATAACTTTGCGCCTATGTAGGCAGCCACCAGATTAGGCGTATGGGCTGCATAGACGCACACCCAATCGACATTGGCTTTCCGCAGGCGAAACAAGTTGACAATTGATCCAAACAAGCGACTGAGCATTTTAATCAATGGAAAATTCACTAGCGGTATAACAACCCCGCCCCCCCAAGCGCCTTCCACTTTTGCCGCTGGGAAGCAAATCCTTTTGTTACGTGGGTATGTTGTCACAGCAATACTTGCAATTGTAGTAACAACATTACCATCAACGTGAAGCGCATCCAGAAACCGACCCTCAAGCTTATAGGCGGCTACTTGAGGATACGGGTCACCTTTCGAATATTTGTCAAAGTACTCATCTCCAACATAGAACCCCAACAAGACGATTTTTCTATTCATTTTGGCCTCTCGGAACCTAGACGGAGAACATACATAATAACCCGACATGACCAGAGCCTATGCCTACTGAAGTCACGATTGACAGTGAGCAAGGAGCCATGGACTCTCGCTTTAACCATCATCGACTCTACGGAAATAACCGTCGACCAAGCCCTGACGTATTCGAGCACAACCATTTACTCAGTCCCTCCGAAGACATTTCACACACTCTGCCGTCTTAAATAAAGAGAATCGTCCTAATATTTACCGCTCGCCTTACAACGCCGCAGCCGAAGCAGCTTGAGTTCTATTCACAACGTGGTGGCGTTTAAAAATTCTCTCCATTTGACCCCCTTCCAAAATGAAACCAGGGAAACCATCGTGAAACCAGTCAACCATAAGATCGACCTCATCCACCAAATGTCTGTTTCTATAAACTGAACAATCACATTGAGGAGGTAGCCTGCAGAATACGCAAAAATTGAGACCATAGCAGGCAGCGCAAAACTTTTATAAAAATTTAGCCGCTTTGACATACTTCCGACGACTGCTATTAAATACAAGACCTGAGCCAGAAGAACCCCTAGAGATATGCCATAGAGCCCCCATATCACTCCACCAACCCAAGCAAAAAAGAACGACATTGCTGCACAGATCAATGAAAGATACGCCAGCAATCTCATTTTCCTGTGCACTTCAAGTCGTTTCTGGAAATACACAGCTGCACTACTAATATAAACGCCAACAAATGCAAAAAAAATAACAGCGTGAGGTGCCCCTATTCCCTTGCCAGTTATCCTTTCAAAAAAATCCAAACCAACGAAATAGATAACCGACCAGAGCAACGAAAATGCCACAACCAGAAAACTGGACGAACTTTCTATTATCCCAATCGCAAATGTACCCGCCCTGAACTTATTAATAACAAAGGGATGAACCATCATTAGCAATGGCATGCTTAATAAACCAGCACCACCAATAAACAGATCTTTAAGTGACAAGTATGAATCGCCGTGCTCAATTTCATATAAGCCAATCAAAAGCCGATCAGATCCAGCCATGACCAACATACCTAACATCCACGGCGACAGGGCCGCGCCATAGGTATATATACGATGCAAGTCACCCCTGAATAGATAAGTATTCCAAAATGGTCCAGAAGGGGTGAGAAGACGTAGCGTGGAAAACAACATAAACGAAGCAGCGGCGGCGTACCCCACTGCCGACGCTAGTAATGCATACCTAAAATCAATTTTCCAAAACTGAAAAAAAATAATTATCCATCCAATTTGTAGAAACGCTTGCAGAAGCACTGCGATCAATTGTTGTTTAACCAGATAGATTCCTTGGCACACCGAAGACAGGAAGAAAAATACAATCTGACTAAAGCACAACGTCCAGACATATATGAATAAACTGCTCTCGTCGATAACAGCAACTGCAGTCGTTGCCGCCAGCAGGGAAGCAATTGGAGCGATCACCAGAACCACACCCAAACAGTTCACCAGAAATCTCGCCTTGTCCTCCACACCAGAATAATGATAAATAAATGAATTCCCAACCCAGCCGGAGCATAACTGAGCCGCCGTTAGTGCGCAAAAGATGCTAACGGAGTAGCTTACGTATTGACCCTCAGGGAAAAATTTATAAAGAAAAACAACAAAGAAAACACCCGCAACAGCTGGTACCATTTTCACCGGAATATAAAGTAGTAACTTTTTAAGGAACACATTCATAATATCTGGATTCCGCCTAGCTTTTGCGCCAACTTATATAAATAGAGAAACCTACACTAATGATGCGCAAATCATTCCGATAATTTTCCCGCGCAGAGGATCGCATGTTTGCGAGTTCCAGGCAAGACGCTCTATTAGCGCCAAGTTGCCGGAACAGTAGACCTAAAATGTGAGAACCTAGGACACGTACTGCTGCGCATGCAAGAATCGCAGATTCTTGGGCGCGCAATCGTAACAGGATTTTAGCGCATTCACCGCCGAACACGCGTACTTGATGCCCAGATATCGGACCTACGTGCCAGAGACTGGAGTAGGTGAAAGGCACCAGAATGGAGATTTCGGGCGAAGTCTAGGGAATATTGCAACAAACGTGGACGTATCTGCCAGATCCTGGTAGTGACGCTTCATAAGTGGCTATAGATGCACGGTTGACGATTTTATCTCCATGCTTGATATCAAAGCGCCATCCACAGTGATTAACTTCGCTCCCATGTTTTCTCGATCAGGAAATACGCGGATCGAATGGTACTCACCTGAATCTACACTCGACGCCGCTTCCTTTCGATACGCCCATAAAGAAATGTACACAATGGCCCCAACAACATTCCAATCAAGAAAGCAGAAATCACTACAACAGACAATGGCAGGTGCAGAAGAGAAAAGCCCAAGAAGCTCAAGGTTATGCCTTGTAGGTTTTCTAGTACAAACGTAGCAATGATCAAGACCAATACCAGAAAAAACACCACAACTGCTGCATTTATAAGGCTACGCATACTGACTCCTGATCCATATCAAACTTTTCAGTCCTCCTCCTCATTCACCCGATCCCTAAGCTCCTTCCCCGGCTTGAAATGCGGAACAAACTTCCCATCCAGGCTAACCGACTGCCCGGTCTTGGGGTTGCGCCCCACTCGCGGCGCGCGGTAATGCAAGGAAAAGCTGCCAAACCCGCGAATCTCAATCCGGTCCCCGGTCGCGAGGCATTGGGACATCTGTTCAAGCATGGTCTTGATGGCCAGCTCCACATCCTTGGACGAGAGCAACCCTTGATGGGTGACAATTCGTTCGATCAACTCCGACTTCGTCATGTTTTTCCCTTCTTTTTCAAGCAGCTAGGAAAATCGCTTCGAAGGTTTTAGCATGCCCGGAAGAATTTGAACAGCCCGGCTATTGACATATCTTCTGTACGTCGTAGGCGCCCTTTTTTCGTGCAGAGCAAAGAGAATCTGTAAATCAGCGACACATGACCAACATGGTACGGGTCACATAACCTGCCGGGTTGAAGCCAAAGGGGTATTGATCTTGGTCTTTTGCGTCGTCAGACCGGGTTATCACCTTGTAACCCGCGCCCTTGCACTCCTTGGCGGCCCGCTTCTGGCACTTCTCCCATCCGGAGCCCAACCCAGAGCAATCGATCTCGATGCCGCTGACACCGCGCACTGCGTGGGTCTTGGCGCTGGTAGCACAACCCGCCAGTATCAAAGCCATCGCGACCAATAAGAGCTTGTTCATTCAGATCCTTAGACAGGTCGACAGAGCACTTCCCAGGATATATTTGATTTACTTCATAAAAGAGACAGCGTGACGGGTCGGTTGGTTTCGCTATGCCTCGAAAGATCATAGCGTTGAGCCACCCATGACGCTTAGCTGTGGAGAAATCGCAGGCACAAAAAAGGGCGACCGAAGTCGCCCTTTTTCTATGGTCTGACAGAACTCAGTTCTGTTTTTCCATCTGTGCACGCAGCAGGTCGCCCAGAGTGGTAGGACCAGGAGCATCAGTAGCTGGCTTCTCGCGCAGGCTCTGGATTGCTTCTTTCTCTTCAGCATCGTCTTTCGACTTGATGGAGAGCTGGATTACGCGGCTCTTGCGGTCAACGCTGATGATCTTGGCTTCTACTTCTTCGCCTTCTTTCAGGACGTTGCGCGCGTCTTCAACGCGGTCACGGCTGATTTCGGAGGCTTTCAGAGTCGCTTCGATATCGTCGGCCAGGGTGATGATGGCGCCTTTGGCGTCAACTTCTTTCACGATGCCCTTAACGATTGCGCCTTTGTCGTTCTCTTGAACGTACTCGGAGAACGGATCGCTTTCCAGTTGCTTGATACCCAGGGAGATGCGCTCGCGCTCTGGGTCAACCGACAGGATAACGGTGTCCAGCTCGTCGCCCTTCTTGAAGCGGCGTACGGCTTCTTCGCCCACTTCGTTCCAGGAGATGTCGGACAGGTGAACCAGGCCGTCGATGCCGCCGTCCAGACCAATGAAGATACCGAAATCGGTGATCGACTTGATGGTGCCGGAGATTTTATCGCCCTTGTTGAACTGGCCAGAGAAGTCTTCCCATGGGTTGGACTTGCACTGCTTGATGCCGAGGGAGATACGACGACGCTCTTCGTCGATGTCCAGAACCATGACTTCCACTTCGTCGCCGACTTGTACGACTTTCGAAGGGTGGATGTTCTTGTTGGTCCAGTCCATTTCGGAAACGTGTACCAGGCCTTCAACGCCTTCTTCCAGCTCAGCGAAGCAGCCGTAGTCGGTGAGGTTGGTAACACGAGCGGTAACACGAGTGCCTTCTGGGTAACGGGCTTTGATAGCGACCCATGGATCTTCACCCAGTTGCTTGAGGCCCAGGGAAACACGATTGCGCTCGCGATCGTACTTCAGAACCTTGACATCGATCTCGTCGCCAACGTTGACGATTTCCGAAGGATGCTTGATACGCTTCCAGGCCATGTCGGTGATGTGCAGCAGGCCATCGACGCCACCCAGATCGACAAATGCGCCGTAATCGGTGAGGTTCTTGACGATACCCTTGACCTGCTGGCCTTCCTGCAGCGATTCCAGCAGAGCTTCACGCTCGGCGGAGTTCTCGGCTTCCAGGACACTGCGACGGGAAACGACAACGTTGTTGCGCTTCTGGTCCAGCTTGATGACCTTGAATTCCAGCTCTTTGCCTTCCAGGTGCGTGGTGTCGCGCACTGGACGGACGTCAACCAGGGAACCTGGCAGGAACGCACGGATGCCGTTAACGTCGACAGTGAAGCCGCCTTTAACCTTACCGTTGATAACGCCCTTGACCACTTCCTCAGCTGCGAAGGCCGCTTCCAGAACGATCCAGCATTCAGCACGCTTGGCTTTTTCACGGGACAGCTTGGTTTCACCAAAGCCATCTTCAACCGAGTCCAGCGCAACGTGAACTTCGTCACCGACGTTGATGTTCAGTTCGCCAGCGTCGTTGTAGAACTGCTCAAGCGGGATCAGCGCTTCAGACTTCAGACCAGCGTGAACGGTTACCCAGCGAGCCTGGTAATCGATATCAACGATAACGCCGGTGATGATGGAGCCTGCCTGAAGGTTCAGGGTTTTCAAGCTTTCTTCAAAGAGTTCCGCAAAGCTTTCGCTCATTTTAATTCCTGTTGATTAGGGCGAAGTAAACGCCCATCTCCACACCCCAGACGATGTGGGTTAGTTTCATATAAAAGAAGCGCCGCAGGACTATGACTGGTCCCCTGCGGAGCTTCCTGTCACCCGGCGATATCGCGAAGCGCGATCTCGCTCATGATGCGTTGCAACACCTGATCAATGGACAACTCCGTGGAATCCAGCTGAATCGCATCGGCCGCCGGCTTTAGCGGGGCTACTGCGCGCTGGGTATCACGCTCGTCGCGTGCACGGATCTCATCTAGCAGACTCGACAGACTAACATCCTCGCCTTTGCCCTTCAACTGCAAATATCGGCGGCGAGCCCGCTCCTCCGCGCTGGCGGTGAGGAATATCTTCAGCGGCGCATCCGGAAATACCACCGTGCCCATGTCGCGGCCATCGGCCACCAGTCCCGGCGGCTCCTGGAACGCCCGTT
Organism: Pseudomonas sp. R1-15; assembly: GCF_051132085.1. NCBI lineage: Bacteria > Pseudomonadati > Pseudomonadota > Gammaproteobacteria > Pseudomonadales > Pseudomonadaceae > Pseudomonas > Pseudomonas sp. R1-15. Next base: position 4,179,876 of record NZ_CP071660.1, read on the forward strand.
GACGCTGCAGCAGCGCTTCGCGCACCGCCGGCAGCGCGGCGACCTGGGAGGCCCCGGCGCCAACGCTTTCGGTACGGATGACGTCGCTGACTTCGTCACCTTCCAGGATGATGCGCTGCAACTGGCCATCGGTGGCGGCGATGAACTGCACGTCCAGATGGGCGGCCAGGGCCTTGAGCAGTTCCTCGTTGGTCAGGTCGACGCCATGGTTCTTGGCGGCGAAGGCCAGCAAGCGATAGAGGGCGCCGGAATCGAGCAGATTCCAGCCCAGTTGCTTGGCCAGCATGCCGGCGATGGTGCCCTTGCCCGAGCCGCTTGGGCCATCGATGGTGATGACCGGTGCCTTGATGTTCACGACTGTGCCTCTTGTGCTACTCGAATACCGACCTGCGCGCACAACGCCAGGAAGTTCGGGAAAGACGTGGCGACGTTTGCGCAGTCATGGATGCGGATCGGCGCGCTGGCGCGCAGGGACGCAACACTGAAGGCCATGGCGATGCGGTGATCACCGTGACCATGGACTTCGCCACCGCCAATCTGGCCACCATCAATGATGATGCCGTCCGGTGTCGGTTCGCATTTGACGCCAAGGGCCAGCAGGCCGTCGGCCATCACCTGAATGCGATCCGACTCCTTGACCCGCAGCTCTTCGGCGCCGGTCAGCACTGTGCGGCCTTCTGCGCACGCCGCCGCCACGAACAGCACCGGGAACTCGTCGATCGCCAGGGGAACCAGCGCCTCGGGAATCTCGATGCCTTTGAGTTTAGCCGCTCTTACGTGTAAGTCTGCAACGGGCTCGCCGCCCACTTCACGCTGGTTTTCCAGAGTGATGTCGGCGCCCATCAGGCGCAGGATGTCGATCACGCCGGTACGGGTCGGGTTGATCCCGACGTGTTCGAGTACCAGGTCGGAGCCTTCGGCGATCGACGCGGCCACGAGGAAGAACGCCGACGAGGAAATATCGCCCGGCACTTCGATGTGGGTCGCGGTCAGCTTGCTGCCCGATTCGACAGACGCGGTAGCGCCGTCAACGCTGACCGGATAACCGAAACCACGCAACATGCGCTCGGTGTGGTCGCGGGTCGGCGCCGGCTCGGTGACGGTGGTCTTGCCTTCGGCATACAGACCGGCCAGCAGCAGGCAGGACTTCACCTGGGCGCTGGCCATCGGCATGGTGTAGGTCAGGCCCTTGAGCTTGTTGCCGCCGCGAATGGTCATCGGCGGGCGACCGTCAGCCGCGGTCTCGATCACCGCACCCATTTCCCGCAGCGGGTTGGCGACGCGGTTCATCGGACGCTTGGACAGCGAGGCATCACCGGTCAGGGTACTGTCGAAGTCCTGGGCGGCCAGCAGGCCGGACAACAGGCGCATCGACGTGCCGGAGTTGCCCAGGTAGATCGGGCCCGGAGCGGGCTTCAGACCGTGCAGGCCAACACCATGGATGGTTACGCGGCCGTGGTGTGGCCCCTCGATGACCACACCCATGTCGCGGAACGCTTGCAGCGTTGCCAGGGCGTCTTCGCCCTCGAGGAAACCTTCCACCTCGGTCACGCCCTCAGCCAGGGAGCCGAGCATGATCGAGCGGTGGGAAATCGATTTATCGCCCGGTACACGAATCCGCCCACTCAGGGAGCCACCAGGTTGTGCCAGGAAAATCAGATCGTTGGAGTTCATAGCGTCCACATAGGCCCGACGGGCCAGGATTTTACTGAAATGCTCGCGGGCCACCCTGGCGCGCGTGAAAACGCCCAGCAATTGGTGCCCGTCCCCTGCATCGACCGCGTCGCGCAAGGCGTCGAGGTCGCTGCGAAATGTATCGAGTGTGCGCAGGACAGCTTCGCGGTTGGCGAGGAAGATGTCGTGCCACATGACCGGGTCGCTACCCGCGATTCTCGTGAAATCGCGGAAACCGCCGGCAGCGTAACGGAAGATCTCAAGATTTTCATTGCGTTTGGCCAATGAATCCACCAGACCGAACGCCAACAAGTGCGGCAAATGGCTGGTAGCGGCCAATACTTCGTCGTGTCGCTCGACCTGCATGTGCTCGACATCGGCCCCCAGCTCGCGCCACAGACGGTCCACCACCGACAATGCCGCGGGATCGGTCTGGTCCAGCGGCGTCAAAATGACCTTATGACGACGGAACAGCTCGGCGTTGGATGCCTCTACCCCGCTCTGCTCGGAGCCGGCAATCGGATGACCGGGCACGAAGCGCGCCGGCATGCCGCCGAACGCCTCGGTCGCCGCCCGCACGACATTGCCCTTGGCGCTGCCGACATCGGTGAGAATCGCTTGCCCGAGGTCCATGCCGGCCAACCGGGCCAGCAGTTTCTCCATGGCCAGGATCGGCACCGCCAGCTGGATCACGTCAGCCCCTTGGCAGGCGACCAGCAGGTCATCCTCGCAGCGATCCACCACGCCCAGCTCGACGGCGAGCCTGCGTGATTGCGGATCGAGGTCGACCCCTACGACTTCCCGGCACAGCCCGCTTTCACGCAGGCCCTTGGCGAACGAACCGCCGATCAACCCCAGGCCGACCACCACCAGGCGACCGATCATAGGTGTCGCAGGTTGCAGCGAGGTGACATCAACCACGAGCCAGGACCTTGCTCAGCGCCTCCAGGAAACGGCTGTTTTCCGCCGGCAGGCCGACGGTGACCCGCAGGTGATTCGGCATGCCGTAATTGGCCACCGGACGGACGATCACGCCTTCGCGCAGCAAGCCCTGGAACACCGGCGCCGCGACGCAGCCCACGTCGACACAAATGAAATTGCCCTTGGAAGGAATCCAGCTCAGCCCCAGCTCACGGAAGCCGGCTTCCAACTGCTGCATACCGGCCTCGTTCAAGCGGCGGCTCTCGGCCAGGTAGGCCTCGTCCTGCAAGGCGGCGCAGGCGGCGGCCAGGGCGAAGCTGTTGACGTTGAACGGTTGGCGCACGCGGTTCAGCACATCGGCCACCACTGCGGTGGAGAGGCCGTAACCGACCCGCAGCGACGCCAGGCCATAGGCCTTGGAGAACGTGCGCGACACCAGCAGGTTCGGATACGCGGCGAGGAAATCCAGGCCGTCGGGCAGGTCGCTGCCCTCGGCGTACTCGATGTAGGCCTCGTCCAGCACCACCAGCACGTGCTCGGGCACGTCCTGCAGGAAGTCGTCCAGGGCCTGGGCATCGAACCAGGTGCCGGTCGGATTGTTCGGGTTGGCGATGAAGACCACGCGGGTATTGGCGTCGATGGCGGCCAGCATGGCCGGCAGATCGTGCCCCCAATCCTTGGCCGGAACCACATGGGCATCGGCACCTACGGCCTGGGTGGCAATCGGATAGACCGCAAACGCATGCTCGCTGAACACAGCGTTCAGGCCCGGCGCCAGATAGGCACGAGCGACCAATTCGAGAATGTCGTTAGAGCCGTTACCCAGGGTCACCTGGCTCAGCTCGACGCCGCAGCGCTCGGCCAGCAGGCTTTTCAAGGCAAAGCCATTACCGTCGGGGTAGCGGGTCAGCTCGGCCAGTTCATCGCGGATCGCCGCCAATGCCTTGGGGCTCGCGCCCAGCGGGTTTTCGTTGCTCGCCAACTTGACGATGCTGGCCGGATCCAGATCCAGCTCGCGAGCCAGTTCGTCCACAGGCTTGCCTGGAACGTAAGGCGAAAGTTGTTGCACGCCTGGCTGCGCCAGTGCGAGGAAGTTGCCACTCATTGCTATCCGCCCTTAAAGAACTGCCTTGGGGTAGGAACCCAGCACCTTGAGTGCCACTGCTTCCTGACTGATTTTCTCCAGCACACCTTTGACCAGCGGATCGCGGTGGTGGCCGACAAAATCGATGAAGAACACGTAGGTCCATTTACCGCTGCGCGACGGACGGGTCTCGATCCGCGTCAGGTCGATCCCATTGTCGTGGAACGGCACCAGCAATTCGTGCAACGCGCCCGGCTTGTTGCTCATGGAAACGATGATCGAGGTCTTGTCGTCGCCGGTCGGTGGGACTTCCTGGCTGCCGATCATCAGGAACCGAGTGGAGTTGTCCGGACGGTCCTCGATTTTCTCGGCCAGGCGCGTCAAGCCGTAGAGGCCTGCCGCCATATCCCCGGCGATGGCCGCCGAGTTCCACTCGCCCTTGACCCGCTTGGCCGCCTCGGCGTTGCTCGACACTGCCACTCGCTCGACATTCGGGTAATGCGCGTCCAGCCATTTGCGGCACTGGGCCAGGGACTGGGCGTGGGAATAGATGCGGCTGATGCTGTCGGTCTTGGTGCTCTCGCCCACCAGCAGGTGATGGTGGATCCGCAGCTCGACTTCGCCACAGATCACCATGTCGTGTTCGAGGAAGCTGTCCAGCGTGTGGTTGACCGCGCCTTCGGTGGAGTTTTCCACTGGCACCACACCGAAATTCACCGCGCCGGCGGCCACTTCGCGGAAGACTTCGTCGATGGCCGCCATCGGCTTGCTGATCACCGCGTGACCGAAATGCTTCATGGCGGCAGCCTGGGTGAAGGTGCCTTCCGGCCCCAGGTACGCAACCTTCAGCGGCTGTTCGAGGGCCAGGCACGAGGACATGATTTCGCGAAACAGCCGCGCCATCTCTTCGTTGCCCAGCGGGCCCTTGTTGCGCTCCATGACGCGCTTGAGCACCTGGGCTTCGCGCTCCGGCCGGTAGAACACCGGCACTTCGCCTTCCGCCAGGGAAGCCATCTTCACCCGGGCGACTTCCTGGGCGCAGCGTGCACGCTCGCTGATCAGTTCCAGGACTTTTTCGTCCAGGGCGTCGATGCGCAGGCGCAGCGCCTTGAGTTCTTGCTCAGACATCAGCCGTGTTCCTTCTCGAACTCTGTCATGTAGGCGACCAGCGCATTGACGGCGTTGATGTCTACAGCGTTGTAGATGGAGGCGCGCATGCCGCCGACCGAGCGGTGGCCCTTGAGGTTCAGCAGGCCGCGCTCGTCGGCGCCGGCCAGGAACGGCTTGTCGAGACGGTCGTCCGCCAGGCGGAACGGCACGTTCATCCACGAGCGGTCGGATTTGTTGATCGGGTTGCTGTAGAGGCCGCTGGCGTCGATGAAGTCATACAGCGTGCGCTGTTTCACTTCGTTGAGCTTGCCGATGGCTTCGACACCGCCCTGCTCTTTCAGCCACTCGAACACCAGGCCCGACAGGTACCAGGCCAAAGTCGGCGGGGTGTTGTACATCGAGCCGTTGTCGGCCGCGACCTTGTAGTTGAGCATGGTCGGGCACAGGGAACGGGCGCGACCGAGCAGGTCTTCGCGGATGATCGCGACCAGGATGCCGCTCGGGCCGATATTTTTCTGGGCGCCGGCGTAAATCATGCCGAAACGGGAGATATCCACAGGACGCGAGAGGATGTCCGAGGACATGTCGGCCACCAGCGGCACGTCACCGGTTTCCGGGATCCAGTTGAATTCCAGGCCACCGATGGTTTCGTTCGGCGCGTAGTGCACATAGGCCGCGTCCTTGGACAGGTTCCACTCGTTCTGGCCGGGGATCGCGAAATAGTCGTAAGGCTTGGCGGTGGCGGCAACGTTGACGTGGCCGTAGCGCGACGCTTCTTCGATGGCTTTCTGCGACCAGATACCGGTGTCGATGTAGTCGGCCTTGCCACTTTCCGGCAACAGGTTCAACGGAATCTGCGCGAACTGCTGGCTGGCGCCGCCCTGCAGGAACAGCACTTTGTAGTTGGACGGGATGTTCAGCAGATCGCGCAGATCCTGCTCGGCCTTGGTCGCGATGGACACGAACTCATCGCTGCGATGGCTCATTTCCATGACGGACAGGCCCTTGCCATGCCAATCGAGAAGTTCGCCCTGGGCGCGCTTCAGGACCGCTTCAGGAAGCGCCGCCGGGCCGGCACAGAAGTTATAGGCTCTCTTGCTCACATCCAATCTCGCTCTGATCTGGTGGTCACTTAAATCTTCTGATTTGCACCGATCCCGCAGGGCTACCGCTCACTCAAGGCATGGATGAATTCGTGGCGAGGGAGCTTGCTCCCGCTGGGCTGCGCAGCGGCCCCTCTTTGTTGTGAGCGCTTCGCACTCAAGCGGGAGCAAGCTCCCTCGCCACGATAAATCAAACAAGCCTCAAGAGAGGGGCAGTCCCATAGGGAATGTGCAGTGTCGCAAATTTTCAAACGGAACAAACAACAAGGGGGCGAATCTTCATCCGCCCCCTGTGTGTCCGCTTAGTCCTGCGGTTCTTCTTCGTCTGCAGCGGCATCGAGCTGTTGATCGCCGACGGCGTCATCGACATCGGCACCGAGGGTGCCGTCGAACGCCACGCCTTCCTCGCCTTCCAGCTCCTCGCCTTCGACTTCCGACGGCTCCTGGACCCGTTCAAGCCCGACCAGCGTTTCGTCGCTGGCGAGTTTGATCAGCGTCACGCCCTGGGTGTTACGACCCAGGCTCGACACTTCGGCGACGCGCGTGCGCACCAAGGTGCCCTGGTCGGAGATCAGCATGATCTCTTCGCCATCGAGCACCTGGACCGCGCCGACCAGGCGGCCGTTACGCTCGTTGCTGACCATGGCGATCACGCCCTGGCCGCCACGCTTGTACTCGGGGAACTCACTGATGGCGGTACGCTTGCCGTAGCCCCGCGCGGAAGCGGTGAGGATCTGGCTGCCTTCTTCCGGAATCAGCATGGAAATCAGCTTCTGCCCTTCCGGCAGGCGCATGCCGCGAACACCGCGAGCGGTACGGCCCATGGCGCGGACGTCGGATTCCTTGAAGCGCGTGACCTTGCCGCCGTCGGAGAACAGCATGACTTCACGCTCGCCGTCGGTGATGGCAGCGGAAATCAGCACGTCGCCTTCGTCCAGCTCCAGGGCGATCAAACCGACGCTGCGCTGACGGCTGAAGGATTCCAGCGGGGTCTTCTTCACGGTGCCCTTGGCGGTCGCCATGAAGATAAAGTGACCTTCTGTGTATTCCTCCACCGGCAGCATGGTGGTGATGTATTCGTCACTGTCCAGCGGCAGCAGGTTCACCAGCGGACGACCGCGAGCCGCACGGGACGCCTCAGGGATTTCGTAGGTCTTGAGCCAGTACACCTTGCCCTTGCTGGAGAACAGCAGCAGCGTGGTGTGGCTGTTGGCGACCAGCAGGTGAGCGATGTAGTCCTCGTCCTTGACGCCGGTCGCCGACTTGCCCTTGCCGCCACGACGCTGGGCCTGGTAGGCGGCCAGCGGCTGGGTCTTGGCGTAGCCGCCGTGGGAAATCGTCACCACGCGCTCTTCTTCCGGGATCATGTCGCCCAGGGTCAGGTCGAGGCGCGCATCGAGGATCTCGGTGCGACGCACATCGCCGTACTCGGCGCGGATCACTTCCAGTTCTTCGCGGATCACTTCCATCAGACGCGTGGCGCTGTTGAGGATGCGGATCAGCTCGCCGATCTGGTTGAGGATCTCCTGGTACTCGGCCAGCAGCTTCTCGTGCTCCAGGCCGGTCAGGCGGTGCAGGCGCAGTTCCAGGATGGCTTGCGCCTGTTCCGGGGACAGGAAGTACTTGCCTTCGCGCAGACCGTACTGCGGATCGAGATTTTCCGGACGGCACGAGTCGGCGCCGGCGCGCTCGACCATCGCCACCACCGCGGTGGATTCCCAAGGGGTGCTGATCAGCGCTTCCTTGGCTTCCGACGGGGTTGGCGAGGCCTTGATCAGGGCGATGACCGGGTCGATGTTCGACAGGGCAACGGCCTGGCCTTCCAGGATGTGGCCGCGTTCGCGAGCTTTACGCAGTTCGAATACGGTCCGCCGGGTGACCACTTCGCGACGGTGACGCACAAAAGCTTCCAGCAGGTCCTTGAGGTTCAGGATCCGCGGACGGCCGTCGATCAGCGCGACGATGTTGATGCCGAACACGCTTTGCAGTTGGGTCTGGGCGTAGAGGTTGTTGAGGATCACCTCCGGCACTTCGCCACGGCGCAGCTCGATCACGACGCGCATGCCATCCTTGTCGGACTCGTCACGCAGCTCGGTGATGCCTTCGAGTTTCTTTTCTTTCACCAGCTCGGCGATCTTCTCGATCAGGCGGGCCTTGTTCAGCTGGTACGGCAGCTCGGTGATGACGATCTGCTGACGGCCACCGACCTTGTCGATGTCCTCGACGGTCGAGCGGGCGCGCATGTAGATGCGGCCGCGACCGGTGCGATAGGCCTCGATGATACCGGCGCGACCGTTGATGATCGCCGCCGTCGGAAAATCGGGACCGGGGATGTATTGCATCAGCTCATCGACGGACAGCTCGGGGTTGTCGATGAGGGCCAGGCAACCGTCGATGACTTCACCGAGGTTGTGCGGCGGGATGTTGGTCGCCATGCCCACGGCGATACCGCTGGAGCCGTTGACGAGCAGGTTCGGGATACGCGTCGGCATGACCGCCGGGATCATCTCGGTGCCGTCGTAGTTCGGCACCCAGTCGACGGTTTCCTTGTGCAGGTCGGCCAGCAGCTCGTGGGCCAGCTTGGTCATGCGCACTTCGGTGTATCGCATGGCCGCGGCGTTGTCGCCGTCCACCGAACCGAAGTTGCCCTGGCCATCCACCAGCAGGTAGCGCAGGGAGAACGGCTGGGCCATCCGAACGATGGTGTCGTACACGGCAGTGTCGCCGTGGGGGTGATACTTACCGATCACGTCGCCGACGACACGGGCGGATTTCTTGTACGGCTTGTTGAAGTCGTTGCCCAGTTCGCTCATTGCGAACAGCACGCGCCGGTGCACGGGCTTCAAGCCATCGCGCGCATCCGGCAGCGCCCGCCCGACGATCACGCTCATCGCGTAGTCGAGGTAGGACTGTTTCAGCTCGTCTTCGATATTGACCGGGAGGATTTCTTTGGCCAGTTCGCCCATGAGAAGCCTGATTCCTTTTTCTGGTGAAACCTCGCTACATCCAGATGGGATGAACGAAGCTCGCCGCTGCAGGACAAGTGCCGTGCAGCGACTTACGACAAATCAACGAGTTATGCCATGGATCTGCGCAGTAAAGGCCACCTCGCGAGGCAGCCTTGGAAACCGCCGGATGTTATCACAAGAGCCGCCACGCACCTATCCCCCTGATGCGCATGGTGCGTAGTTAGTTGACCGATGACAGGCTGGAACGGGACGAGAGGGGCTCAGAGGCGATCCGAATGGTGAAACAGAGGATAAATGCAAGGTATCTGTCGCCTATCAGGGCCTCTTCGCGAGCAGGCTCGCTCCCACAATGAATGAGATACGGCGCCCTTGTGGGAGCGAGCCTGCTCGCGAAGGCAATGGATCAGACAGAACCTGCTATCAATGCAACCGCTTGCGACACATCAATTGCGCCATCTTCGCCGTATCCGGCCGCTCGACGATGCCCTTTTCCGTCACGATCGCATCGATCAGGTCCGCCGGGGTCACGTCGAACACCGGGTTGAACGCATCGGCATCAGCCCCGACCCGCTTGCCGCCGACTTCCAGCAGCTCGCGCCCGTCGCGCTCTTCGATCGGGATGTCATCACCGCTGGCCAGGTTCATGTCGATGGTCGAGCTCGGCGCCACCACCATGAAACGTACGCCGTGGTGCATGGCACAGACCGCCAGCTGGTAGGTGCCGATCTTGTTCGCCACGTCGCCGTTGGCGGTGATGCGGTCGGCGCCGACGATGACCCAGGTCACGCCCTTGGTCTTCATGATGTGGGCAGCGGCGGAATCGGCGTTGAGCGTCACCGGAATGCCCTCGTTCGCCAGCTCCCATGCCGTCAACCGTGAACCCTGCAGCCATGGACGGGTTTCGTCGGCGTAGACCCGTTCGACCATGCCCTCCAGAAACGCCCCGCGAATTACCCCGAGGGCCGTTCCGAAGCCGCCGGTGGCCAGGGCCCCGGTGTTGCAATGGGTCAAGATGGCCTGGGCGTTGCCCTGATGTTTGCGGATCAGGTCGACGCCAAGCTGGGCCATGGTCAGGTTGGCTTCGCGGTCACTTTCATGGATCGCAATGGCCTCGGCCTCAAGGACCGCCAGCGGTTCGGCATGCCCCTTCAAGCGTCCCAACCGGTCGCGCATGCGATCCAGCGCCCAGAACAGATTGACCGCCGTCGGCCGGGAATCGGCCAGCAAGGCGAAATCCGCTTCCAGCGCCGCTTGCCAATCGCCGCCCTCGGCCATCCGCGCCCGCGCCGCCAGCACCACGCCATAGGCGGCGCTGATGCCGATGGCCGGCGCACCGCGCACCACCATCGAACGAATGGCCTCGGCCACACCGGCCGCGCTGGTGTAGGCGATCCAGTTTTCCTCGAACGGCAAAACACGCTGATCCAGCAGGTAAAGAGCGCCATCGCGCCAATCGATGGCCTTCACCTTCTCCGCAGCCAACAGTCGATCGCGCATCCCTCACCCCGCACTCAAGAACAAAAGCCGCCGATTATAGCGATCCCTCCGCGAAGACGCTCGGGTATACTTCGTCATCCTTTATAACCCATGGAACCGTTCCACGATGCCCAAGCCTGCCGTTGCGCTCGACTTATTATTGCTGCCGACCTGGTTGGTGCCTGTCGAACCCGCCGGTGTCGTGCTCAAGGATCATGGCCTGGGCATTCGCGACGGTTGCATCGTGTTCATCGGGCCACGGGCCGAAGCCATGCAATGCGCCGCCACGGAGGTTCGCGAACTGCCCGGCATGCTGCTCAGTCCGGGCCTGGTCAATGCCCACGGTCATGCGGCAATGACATTGTTCCGTGGCCTGGCCGACGACCTGCCGCTGATGACCTGGCTCGAACAGCACATCTGGCCCGCCGAGGGTAAATGGGTCGACGAGGCTTTCGTCCGCGACGGTACTGACCTGGCGATCGCCGAGCAGATCCAGGGCGGCATCACCTGTTTCTCCGACATGTACTTCTATCCCAAGGTGGCCAGCGAACGCGTGCATAACAGCGGCATCCGCGCGCAGATCGCCATTCCGATCCTCGACTTTCCGATCCCCGGCGCCGCCAGCGCCGACGAAGCCATTCGTCAGGGCATCGAATTGTTTGGCGACCTCAAGCACCATCCGCGGATCAAAGTCGCATTCGGCCCTCACGCCCCGTACACCGTCGGCGATGAGAACCTTGAAAAGATCCGCGTGATCGCCGAGGAACTGGACGCGGCCATCCACATGCATGTTCATGAAACCGCCTTCGAAGTGCAGCAGGCTGTGGATAACACCGGCGAGCGGCCGATGGCCCGGTTGGCGCGCGTTGGCCTGCTGGGGCCGCGCTTCCAGGCGGTGCACATGACCCAGGTCAGCGACGAGGACCAGGCGCTGCTGGTAGAACACAATTGCAGCGTGATCCATTGTCCGGAATCGAATCTGAAGCTGGCCAGCGGTTTCTGCCCGGTGGAACGCCTGTGGCAGGCCGGCGTCAACGTCGCGGTCGGCACCGATGGCGCGGCGAGCAACAACGACCTCGATCTGCTGGGCGAAACCCGCACCGCCGCCCTGCTGGCAAAGGCTGTCGCCGGTTCAGCCACGGCCCTGGACGCGCACCGGGCGTTGCGCATGGCCACGCTCAATGGCGCCCGCGCGCTGGGCATCGAGGCGATCGTCGGCTCGCTGGAAGTTGGCAAGGCCGCCGACCTGGTGGCCTTCGACCTGTCCGGCCTGGCGCAGCAGCCCATCTATGACCCGGTGTCGCAACTGATCTACGCCACCGGCCGCCATTGCGTGAAACACCTCTGGGTGGCCGGCAAGCCGTTGCTGGAAGATGGCCGCCTGACGCGCATGGACGAATCGCAACTGATCGCCACGGCGCAGGACTGGGGCCGTCGGGTCAGCGGCCAGAACGAATAGCACACCCCTTGAGCCACGGCTCGGGGCAAATGATTTTTCAAGTTTTTCGAGGAACTGCACATGAGCAACGTCGACCACGCTGAAATTGCCAAGTTCGAGGCCCTGGCCCATCGCTGGTGGGACCGTGAAAGCGAATTCAAGCCGCTGCACGACATCAACCCGCTGCGCGTCAACTGGATCGACGAGCGCGTCGCCCTGGCCGGCAAGAAAGTCCTCGACGTCGGCTGTGGTGGCGGCATCCTCAGTGAAGCCATGGCCCTGCGCGGCGCTACCGTAATGGGCATCGACATGGGCGAGGCGCCGCTGGCAGTGGCGCAACTGCATCAATTGGAGTCCGGCGTCAGCGTCGAATACCGGCAGATCACCGCCGAAGCCCTGGCCGAGGAAATGCCCGGCCAGTTCGACGTGGTCACCTGCCTGGAAATGCTCGAACACGTACCGGATCCGTCATCGGTGATCCGTGCCTGCTTCCAGATGGTCAAGCCCGGCGGCCAGGTGTTCTTCTCCACCATCAACCGCAACCCCAAGGCGTACCTGTTCGCGATCATCGGCGCCGAATACATCATGAAGCTGCTGCCACGCGGCACCCACGACTTCAAGAAATTCATCCGGCCTTCGGAGCTGGGCGCCTGGAGCCGCATGGCCGGGCTGACCGTCAAGGACATCATAGGCCTGACCTACAACCCGCTGACCAAGCATTACAAACTGGCCGCCGATGTGGACGTCAACTACATGATCCAGACCCTGCGCGAGGAATAAGTCGATGCGTCTCAAAGCGGTTCTCTTCGACATGGACGGCACGCTGCTTGACACCGCGCCAGACTTCATCGCCATCTGCCAGGCCATGCGCGCCGACCGTGGCCTGCCGCCGATGAACACCCAGCACATCCGCGACGAGATTTCCGGCGGCGCCCGGGCGATGGTCGCAGTGACGTTCTCCATGGACCCGGAATCGCCGGGTTTCGAGGAGTTGCGCCAGGAGTTCCTCGACCGCTACCTCAAGGGTTGCGCGGTCCACAGCCATCTGTTCGATGGGATGGCCGAAGTACTGGCCGATATCGAGGCGGCGAATCTCATCTGGGGCGTGGTCACCAACAAGCCAGTGCGCTTCGCCGAGCCGATCATGCAGCAGTTGGGCCTGGCCGAGCGGTCGAAAGTGCTGGTCTGCCCCGACCATGTGAAAAACAGCAAACCGGACCCCGAGCCGCTGATTCTCGCTTGCAAGATGCTCGACCTCGACCCGGCCAGCGTGCTGTTCATCGGCGACGACCTACGGGACATCGAGTCCGGCCGCAGCGCCGGGACCAAGACCTGCGCGGTGACCTATGGCTACATCCACCCGGACGACAACCCCAAGCACTGGGGCGCGGATGTGGTAATCGACCATCCCCTGGCGCTGCGCGAAGTGCTGGATAACGCGTTGTGCAGTTGCTGACCTCGTTCGGCGAAATTGCTCTTGTGGCGAGGGAGCTTGCTCCCGCTGGACCGCAGCGGTCCCGAGTCTGGCGACGACTTCGTCGCCGAGCGGGAGCAAGCTCCCTCGCCACGAAAAGCTCATCAGCCATGACGACTCTGCGTGACAAGTACGTGCTGCCATTTGTTGAGGTTTTTTATGTTTGACTACTCCGCCCGCCCCGACCTGCTCGAGGGCCGGATCATCCTGGTCACCGGTGCCGGTCGCGGTATTGGCGCCGCTGCCGCCAAGGCCTATGCCGCCCATGGCGCCACCGTGTTGTTGCTGGGCAAGACCGAAGCCAACCTGACCCAGGTCTATGATGAAATCGAGGCGGCTGGTCATCCGCAGCCAGCGGTGATCCCCTTCAATCTCGAAACCGCCTTGCCCCATCAATACGATGAACTGGCGGCAATGATCGAGACCGAATTCGGCCATCTGGACGGCCTCCTGCACAACGCCTCGATCATCGGCCCGCGCACGCCGCTGGAACAGCTTTCCGGCGAGAACTTCATGCGGGTGATGCAAGTGAACGTCAACGCCATGTTCATGCTCACCAGCACCTTGCTGCCGTTGCTCAAACTGTCCAAGGATGCATCGGTGGTGTTCACGTCCAGCAGCGTCGGTCGCAAGGGCCGGGCCTATTGGGGCGCTTATGGCGTGTCCAAGTTCGCCACCGAGGGGCTTATGCAGACCCTGGCCGACGAAGTCGACACCGTAGCGCCGGTGCGCTCCAACAGCATCAACCCCGGCGCCACCCGCACCAGCATGCGCGCACAGGCCTATCCGGGAGAAAATCCGCTGAACAACCCGACGCCCGAAGAAATCATGCCGGTGTACCTGTACCTCATGGGCCCGGACAGTACCGGCGTCAACGGCCAGGCTTTCAACGCGCAGTAAGCGCCAGACTCGACGTCGCGGCGGTTTGCCGTCGCGGCGCGCCTCTCTTCGATCCCCCGGCCAGGCGAAACGCCAAAGCCCTGCCGCCCGTTGCTCACGCTACGAGCCTGCAACTTATTGATTCGTCGACAAGTTTTATCACTATGAACTGAATGGCACGACTTTCGCTCTAATCCATTCAAACACGCCGTGTCCGGCGAGTCGGGACATTGGGACGAGACCTCCGCCAGCACAGCGAAGCGGACTAGACTCAACTCAGTGTCCTTCGGGACTGATGGATCAGTACGACGCGCAGCCCAGAGCCGCTTCACCCCCGCCGGTCAGGACCGATTCAGTTCAGGGGCTCACGCCATATGAAAACGCCCACGCAGACCAATGCTATTGATTTCGACAGCGCCAAGTTGCAGCGCCTGGGCCTCACCCAGCCGTCGGCGCTCGTGACGCGGCCGATCAGCCTGACGCAGCTGCGCCAGCAATTGGGCCAGCAGTTGCAGACCAGCCTGGAGCCGCAAAGGATTCTCGGTTTGTTCTTCCGTGAAATCCAGCGGCTGGTGCCTCTGGACACACTGGTTTACCAGCACAAACCCAGCGATCTGCGCCTGGAGTTTGGCCAGCGCGGGCACCACAACCTCAGCTACAACCTCAGCCATGAGGGCGAGCATCTGGGTGAGCTGGTGTTTCGGCGCAACCAGCGCTTCAGCAGCGCGGAACAGAGCGACCTGGAGTCAATCCTGTCGGCGCTGTTTTTCCCGCTGCGTAACGCACTGCTCTACCGCGCCGCCACCCAGAGCGCCCTGCGCGATCCACTGACCGGCACCGGCAACCGCATTGCCATGGACCAGACGCTGGAGCGGGAAATCGACATGGCCAGGCGGCATATGCAGCCGCTGTCGTTGCTGATGCTGGACATCGACCATTTCAAACGCATCAACGACAGCCATGGGCACGGGGTCGGCGACGAAGTACTCAAGGCCGTTGCCGACTCGATCAAGGGCCAGTTGCGCAATGTGGATATGGTGTTCAGATTCGGTGGTGAGGAATTCCTGATCCTGCTGGCCAACACCAGCCGGGAAGCGGCAGCCATGGTCGGTGAACGACTGCGGTATGCCGCCCAGGCCCAGGATTATTTTGCCGACGGCACGAGGATCGAATTGACGGTGAGCCTGGGCTGCGCGACGTTGCTGCCGGGCGAGTCCGCTGAAAGTCTCGTGCGCCGGGCGGACAATGCGCTGTATGTAGCCAAGCGCGAAGGGCGGAACCGGTTGACGATGGCGGGCTGAAACCAGGCTTCTCTGCTGGCCGACACACCGCTTTCGCGAGCAGGCTCGCTCCCACCCAGCACCACAAAACCAATGTGGGAGCGAGCGTGCTCGCGAAGAGGCCGGACCAGTCAACGCAAGGTTGCCAGGCAGACCGCTATCGCGAGCAAGCTCGCTCCCACAGGGTGAAGCTATCAGGTATCAGTTACTGGCCAGCGCCAGCCGTTCACGGCCAGCCGAGGCTTTTTCGCCAGCGCCCGAGTGTTCCAGCTGCATGCACCTTTCCAGAAACAGATACATGTAGTCGTAGCTCTTGCAAACGGCCTGGCGCAGTTCCATCTGGAGCGCCTTGCTCGGGTTCATACCCGCCAGCGTACAGATGATTTCCAGCGCTTCCCACGGGTGGGCATCGTCATACTGGGCATGCATCTTCAGCCACTTCATGGCCCGCTTGCGATCTTCCTCGGCGAACGCCGACGCATAGACACCGGTAGAGCAGACCAGTGCCGACCACTCCCCGGTCGCCCCCTCGATGGCGTAATTGGTCGCGGCAATAGCCACGATCAGCGAGTCCGCCGAACTGGTGTGCCAGCACCAATGGCTCAACGCATGAAGCTCAGGCGGCACCTGCTGCGCCTGCAGGTCTTCGAGCGTCACGCCGTGAGCAGCGCTCCAGTTGACCCAATAATCGGCATGATTGAGCTCGACACGAATGTTGCGCATCAACCAACGACGCGCCATGTCCTCGCCGGGGTGGCGGGCGAAGCGGGTCTTGGTGAGGTTCTGTGCCATGTACAAGGCGAACTGTTCGACGACCGGCCAACCACCGATGAGGTAGTGGCGCATGGTCTTGGCGCTGAGCTTGTTGTCGCGCATGCGTTGATACAGTTCGTGTTCGACAACCCGGCGCTTGCTCTCGCTGCAGTCGGCAATGAGCTGCTGTGCCCATTGTGGATAACTGGCGGCGTCCATGAGCGGGCCTGTTCGGTTGAATGTGTCGATCACTGTCGGGCTCCTTCTGATTGTGATTTTTTTCGGATCAACAAGAGGTTCAGCGAAACGTGCCGGGGGCCTTGAACAACAGTGGCTGAGGCCTGGCCGGCCGGCATTGCAACGTGTCACAAGTAAACAGTTGTGGACGCTCGATGACATAACCCTGGGCGAAATCCACGCCGATTTCCAACAATGCCTGTTCGATCTGAGTCGTTTCCACGAACTCGGCAATGGTGCGCTTCCCCATGACATGGCCGATGTGATTGATCACCTCGACCATTGCCCGGTTAATCGGGTCGTCCAGCATATCCTTTACGAAACTCCCATCGATCTTCAGGAAGTCTACAGGTAAATGTTTCAAGTAAGCGAATGAAGACATTCCGGCACAAAAGTCATCCAGCGAGAAGTAACAACCCAAGCTCTTGAGTTCGTTTATAAAACGAATCGCGCTGCCCAGATTTGAAATGGCACTGGTCTCGGTGATTTCAAAACAAATCATTTCCGGGGGAATCGAGTAGGCAGCGAACTGTTTACGCAGGAAATCCAGGAACGCCTGATCGCCAATGGTGGTGCCTGACAGGTTGATCGCACACATGGCCAACGGACCTTGCCGCGACTCATTCAGGCATTGGCGAATGATCTTGAATACGTTCTCCACGACCCAACGGTCCAGCGAGGTCATCAAGCCGTAACGCTCCGCCGCCGGAATGAAGCTGTCCGGCAGGATCATTCGCCCTGCCTCGTCATGCAGGCGCAACAGGATCTCGATATGCCCGCCATCGTGGTCACCCGGGCCCAACGCGGCGATTTCCTGGGCGTAGAGGCAGAAACGGTTTTCCTCCAGCGCCATGTGCAAGCGCTGCACCCAGGCCATTTCGCCAAAACGCAGGGACAACTCCGAGTCGTCGGCATGGTAGACCTGGACCCGGTTGCGCCCTTTCTCCTTGGCCATATAGCAGGCCATGTCCGCGGCCCGCAATGAGGCTTCCAGCGTCGTCGGGCTTTGGGCGATGTGCACCAGGCCGATGCTCACGGTGGTCACGAATGGTCGGCCTTTCCAGACAAAATGCAGGTTCTGCACAGTCTGGCGCAGGCCCTCGGCGATCTTTTCCGCCGCCTCGGGCGAGCAGTTTTCCAGCAGGATGCCGAACTCGTCCCCGCCCAGCCGGGCAAGCGTGTCGTTTTCCCGCAGCCCCGATTGCAGCAAGGCACAGATGTGTCGCAGCAACTCGTCGCCCGCCGCGTGGCCGCAGGTGTCGTTGACCAGCTTGAACTGGTCCAGGTCGAGAAACATCAACGCGTGGCGCCCGACCTGGCGCGTGAGGTTGTGCAGGGCCTGCTCGAGGCGGTATTCAAATTCCCGGCGGTTCGCCAGGCCGGTCAGGGCGTCGTGGGTAGCCTGCCATGACAGGTTGGCAATGTACTGGCGCTCCTGGGTCATGTCATGCAGCACCAGCACCGCGCCGCTGACTTTGCCGGCATGACGGATCGGCGCCCCCACCAGGGTCACCGACACCGTGCTACCGTCGAGTCGCTGGATCAACTTGGAATGCTCGCTGCCGCCGCCGAGTCGTCCGCTGAGGATGTGCTCGATCAAGGTCAGGCCTTCGGTCTGGGCATTATCGTCGAGCAGGTTGAACAGCGCCGCCAGGGGCAGCCCGGTGGCGTGCTCGGCTTTCCAGTGGGTCATCGCTTCGGCAGCGGGATTCATATACGCAATGGCGCCTTCGACGTCGGTGGTGATCACGCCATCGCCAATCGATTGCAGGGTGATCTGCGCCCGCTCCTTCTCCAGTTGCAGCGCATTGGCGAAGACCTGCCGCTGCGCCAGTAATTTGTGCGTGCGCAATAGCGCCAGCACGATCAATCCCAGCGCGGTGGCAAAATTGGTCACCAGCAACAGGCGCAGGATAAATCGCGATCCTTCGCCCAGCGCGTCGCTGAATGCCTTGGCGGCAGGGGTAACGGAATCGTTGATGGCGAAAATCTGCGCTTTCCAGCCACGGACATCGGCCTCGGAGGCTTCTCCCGCCGTGATGCTGCGATGCATCTGCCGGGCGACGTTATCCAGTTCGGTCAGGTAACCATCGCCAACCGTCCACAGATCGATGGCTTCTTCCAGATAACTGAAATGGCGAAAGTTGAGGTACAACCAGATCAGGCTGGCCACGTCGTCCGGATGATTGCCGCCTTGGAGAATCCCGACCCGCGCCGCTTCGAGATCCGGCGGCTGGCGATCCAGGGCCACGCGTAGATCGTGTCCACCCTCGGGCACGGCGATGGCTTGCTGGTATTTGCGAAAGATCGCCTCGTCACGGCTGTCGGCGTAAAGATTGAGGTAATAGATGGCGTCTTTCTGGCCCTTGGACCAAAGGCTCTCCCCCGCCACGTAGCCGCGAACTGCGGATAGGACATAAAGGCTGACGCCTCCTAGCAATGCTTGAAATAGCACGACGGCGATAAAGGGCCAGACGATGCCCAACAACCGAGGCGTTCCGAGAGTCCGCTTTTGCTTCATGAGGTCCCTTGCACAGGCATTGCCAATAGAGCACCCGCGAGAATTCCGTTCCTGACTCAACAGCCTAGGCTAGTTTTCGACCCTTCGAAGGACTGGATGTTCGGATCGCCCGGCTCAGGATGGAGATTTGGAAAAATCGACGGATTTGGCTGATTTTTTTCCGATACTAAGCACAGAAAAGTGCACGAAACTCAAGGTCGCTGTATTTGTTGCAAATGACCGTAGAGCCGGGCGTACAGGCCACCCTCGGCAATCAGCTGCAAGTGGTCGCCGTCTTCGGCGATCTGCCCGCCGTCGAACACCAATACCCGGTCAGCCTGTTTCACCGCCGACAACCGATGGGCGATGATCAACGTGGTGCGCCCGCTCAGGAACCGCGCCAACGCCTGGTGAAGGTTGTATTCCGTAGCCGCGTCCAGCGCCGACGTGGCTTCGTCGAGAATCACCACGCGCGGATCGGCCAGGACCATGCGGGCGATCGCCAGTCGCTGGCGTTGCCCGCCCGACAGCCTTACGCCGGAACGCCCGACGATGCTCTCCAGCCCCATCGGAAGCGCCCGCACTGTTTCGTCCAGTTGGGCAATCGCCAGGGCTCGCCAGCAAGCCTCATCGCTGCGCTCGCGGCCCATGGACAAATTGGCGCGCACCGTGTCGTTGAACAGCGCAGGATGTTGCAGGACCACCGCGACATGTTCGCGGATGGTTTCCAAGCCGATTTCCTCTTGGGTGGCGCCACCAAAGCGGATGCTGCCGGACTGTGGCGTGTAGAGCCCCAGCAGCAGTTGCACCAGGGTACTTTTGCCGCCCCCGCTGGCCCCGACGATGGCGACCTTTTCCCCCGGCGAAATGGACAGGTTCAATTGGTCGAGCACCTTTTCCTCGCCATAACCGAAGCTGAGCCCCTGGATGTCGATGCCCACGGTGTCGCGCCCCTTGAAGGGATCGACGCCACCGCTGTACTGGGGCTCGTCGGCGCGGGCCAGCAGTTCGTTGATACGGTTCAATGCCCCACCCGCCGCGTAGTAGGCGTACTGCAAATTAAGCAGTTGCTCGACCGGGCCGATCATGAACCACAGGTAGCTGAACACCGCGAGCATCTGGCCGATCGACAGGTCGGAGAACAGCACGGTAAGCATGGCCGCCGCGCGAAAAATATCGATGCCGAACTGGAACAGCAAACCACTGGCGCGGTTCGAGGCGTCGGTTTTCCACTGCGAGCTCACCGCGTAGTCGCGCACTTCCCGGGCGCGCGTGCCGAGGCGTCCAAGGAAAAACCCCTGGCGATTGCCGGCGCGCACTTCCTGGATCGCATCCAGGGTTTCGGTCAGGGCCTGGGTGAAGCGCGAGGTGCTGTCATTCTCCAGCTTCTTGAGGTGCTTGACCCGTTTGCCCAACTGCACCGTGGCGTAGATCACCAGCGGGTTGAACAGCAGGATCAACAGTGCCAGTTTCCAATGCATCCATACCAGGATGCCCGCGGTGCCTACCAGGGTCAGCATCGCCACCAGGAACCGGCTCAGGGTTTCGCCAACAAATTTGTCGAGGGTGTCCAGGTCGGTGACCAGGTGCGTCGTCACCGTGCCGCTGCCCAGGCTTTCGTATTCGCCAAGGGAAATCCGCTTGAGGCGCTCGATCAACCGGATGCGGATGCGATAGACGATGTCCTTGGCGAGACTGGCGAACAGCCGCGCCTGCAACACGTTGAACAGCAATGCGCCGCAGCGCAGGGCCAGGGTCACCAGCAACATCAATCCGATGTAGCCGGCAGCGCTCTGCCAAGCGCTCGGCAACGCCTGGTTCATGACCTTCAATGCCGCGTCGCCGTGGCCCAGCAGCACTTCGTCCACCAGCAGCGGCAGCAACAACGGAATCGGCACGCTGCACAACGTCGCCAGCACGGCGACGCCGTTGGCGATCCACAGGGCTTTTTTGTGCGTAAGGGCCAGACGACGGATTTCCGTCCAGCTCAACCGGTCGATGCGCCGCGAGGTCGATGCGTCATCATCGGGCAGGTCAGGCACAGGCCGCACGCTCTAGCCAGCGCCCCAGCAATGGCGACAGCTGGTCCAACGGTTGGTAGCCGTTGGTCAGCAGGGCCAATTGGCCGTCACGTTCGGCCAGCATCGTAGGGAATCCGGCGATGCCAAGGTCTTGCACCCAGGTGAAGTCGGCGGCGGTGGCGGCATGCTGGTCGGCGCGGTCGAATGCCGCGGCAAACTCGATGCGGGGCAGCCCGGCCTGTTCGGCCAGTTCCACCAGGACGCTGGCGTGGGTCACGTCGCGGCCTTGCACATAAAACGCCTGCTGGATCAGCTTCAGTAACTGCCAGGCCAGGTCCGGCGCCAGGCTGCGGGCCGTCACCAAGGCGCGGCATGCGGGTTCGGTGTCGTAGACAAAACCGTCCGGCAACGCGCCTTCAAGCTTGAACGGCTGGCCGGTGGCTTGGGTAACGGCCTGCCAGTGTTTGAGAATGTAGCGTCGGGTCGTCGGCTCGAGAGCCGAACCGCTGCCGGTGCGCAAGCCGCCCACCACCAGGTGCAACTCCACGCCCGCCGCCTGCGCCTGCTCGGCCAACGCTTCGGCCACTGGCGCGAAGCCCCAGCACCAGGAACACATCGGGTCCATCACATACAGCAGGCGCGACGCCATGGCTCAAGCCTCGGAAGATGATTGCTTGTAGTTGTAGCCGATCGGATGCGGCATGTTGCGCGCCTTGGCCAGTTCGATCTGCTTTTGCCGGTCGATGGCGCTGCGACGGGTCTTTTCGCTCAGTTTGTCCCAGCAATGCGGGCAACTGATGCCAGGCGAATAATGCTCCGAAGCACGATCCTCTGCGCTGATCGGGGTGCGACAGGCATGGCACTGATCGTAGTCGCCTTCGCTGAGATCGTGGCGCACGGTCACGCGGTTGTCGAAGACAAAGCAGTCACCGCGCCATTTGGTCTCTTCCTGGGGCACCTCTTCGAGGTATTTGAGAATCCCGCCCTTGAGGTGGTAGACCTCTTCGAAACCCTCATTGAGCATGAAGCTCGAGGCTTTTTCACAGCGAATGCCACCGGTGCAGAACATCGCGACTTTCTTGTGCCGGGCCGGGTCGAAGTTGGCTTTGATGTACTCGGGAAACTCGCGGAAGCTGGCGGTCTTGGGATCGATCGCGCCTTCGAAGGTGCCAATGGAGACTTCATAGTCGTTGCGAGTATCGATCAGCAGCACTTCCGGATCGCTGATCAGCGCGTTCCAGTCTTGCGGTTCGACATAGGTGCCGACCCGCTTGTTCGGGTCCACGCCTTCTACGCCGAGGGTAACGATCTCTTTCTTGAGCTTGACCTTGGTGCGGTAGAACGGCTGCTCGTCGCAGTACGACTCCTTGTGGTCGATGTCGTCCATGCGCGGGTCGTTCTTGAGCCAGGCCATCAGCCCGTCGATGCCTTCGCGGGTGCCGGAAACGGTACCGTTGATGCCTTCCTCGGCAATCAGCAAGGTTCCTTTGATGCCGTTGTCGAGCATCGCCTTGAGCAGGGGCTCACGCAGCTCGACGTAATCTTCCAGGGTGACGAACTTATACAGTGCCGCCACGACAATCGGTGGTGTCATGGATATCTCTCCAGGTGGCTACCCTCGCAAAGGGTGAACCGGATGCGAAAAAAAACGCGCCGGGGTGAGCGGCGCGTTGCGGATTCTAGCAAAAAACATGTGGCTTTAGGAGCAAGAGCCTTTGCCTCAAATATCAGTGCTTACTGCCACCGGCACAGGTCGGCGATGCCGGGGCTGCGTCGACCTGGGCCCATTCTTCAGGCGTGTAGGTGTGCAGCGCCAGCGCATGGAATTCACCCATCAGCTCGCCCAGCGTGCCGTAGACCTTCTGGTGTCGCTTGACCCGATTGAGCCCCTCGAACTGCTGGCTGACCACCACTGCCTTGAAGTGGGTCTCAAGCCCACGGCTGTGCATGTGGCTTTCATCGAGCACTTGCAGGTGCTCGGGCTGCAGCAGCCCGAGGGTCGATTCAATGCGTTGTTGCATGCTCATGCCAGGGCTCCGCTTATGGCTTTTTCTTGGCCGGGGCGGCGGCTTTCGGCTCGAGCTCGGCGGTCATGTCGGCCAGCAGCTTGTTGACTACCGGCACCGCGCTTTCCAGCTTGGCCTGGGTCAGTTGCGCCGATTGCTGGGTCAGCTGCGGCATTTTTTCCAGGACTTTCTTACCCAGGGGAGACTGATAGAAGGACACCAGGTCCTTGAGCTCCGATTCGCTGAAATTGGAAGTGTAGAGCTTGACCATGTCCGGCTTGAGCTTGTTCCAGCCGATCGCCTGGTCCAGGGCGGCATTGGCCTTGGCCTGGTACGTTTCCAGGGTGGCTTTTTTCGACTCGGGAGCCTTGGTCTGCTCAAAGCGCTGGGCAAACATCTGCTGTACCTGCATGTACACCGGGGTACCCAGCTTGTCAGCGTGCGCCAGGGTCAGGAACGCTTCGGCACTGGCGTTGTGGCTGGCGGTATCGGCAAGAACAGGGCCGCTGGCACACACCAGAGCAACTGCGGTACAGATGGCACGAAGACGGGTCATCGAGTTTCCTTTTCTAACAGGCGAGGTAAAACCCCAAGGGCGACCATTCTGCGCCTAAAAAACGCCGGGGCTCAACCCTGTACTTGGCTCGACTGATTGACGGGCCGAACCGGCCAGCCCTAGATTGAGGGAACCGGTGACGCCCGTCAGGGCCTAAACTGCGCATTCAGCCCTACAGGAGTTTGACCCGATGAGCCGTATCGAAACCGACAGCCTTGGCCAGGTTGAAGTCCCGGATGAAGCCTATTGGGGCGCCCAGACACAGCGCTCGATGATCAACTTTGCCATTGGCAACGAACGCATGCCGCTGTCGGTGCTGCATGCCCTGGCGCTGGTCAAGAAAGCCGCCGCGCGGGTCAACGACCGCAATGGCGACTTGCCCGCCGACATCGCCCGCCTGATCGAACAGGCGGCCAACGAGGTGCTGGCCGGCCAGCATGACGATCAGTTTCCCCTGGTGGTCTGGCAGACCGGCAGCGGAACCCAGAGCAACATGAACGTCAACGAGGTGATTGCCGGGCGCGCCAACGAGCTCGCGGGCAACCCCCGAGGCGGCAAGAGCCCGGTGCATCCCAACGACCATGTCAACCGGTCCCAGAGCTCCAACGACTGCTTCCCCACCGCCATGCACATCGCCGCCGCCCAGGCCGTGTACCAGCAATTGCTGCCGGCCATCAGCGAGTTGTCCGGCGGCCTCGCGGAACTGGCGGCGCGCCACATGAAACTGGTCAAGACCGGTCGCACCCACATGATGGATGCCACGCCGATCACGTTCGGCCAGGAACTGTCCGCCTTCATTGCCCAACTCGACTACGCCGAGCGGGCGATCCGCGCTTCGTTGCCGGCGGTCTGCGAGCTGGCCCAGGGCGGCACGGCGGTGGGTACCGGGCTGAATTCGCCGCACGGTTTCGGCGAAGCGATTGCCGCTGAACTCGCGGCGCTGTCCGGGCTGCCGTTTGTCACCGCGCCGAACAAGTTCGCCGCGCTGGCAGGTCATGAACCGCTGACCACGTTGTCCGGCGCGTTGAAAACCCTGGCCGTGACGCTGATGAAAATCGCCAATGACCTGCGCCTGCTGGGCTCTGGGCCACGGGCGGGATTTGCCGAAGTGAAATTGCCGGCCAACGAACCGGGCAGCTCCATCATGCCTGGCAAGGTCAACCCGACCCAGTGTGAAGCCTTGTCGATGCTGGCGTGCCAGGTATTGGGCAATGACGTGGCGATCGGTTTTGCCGCCAGTCAGGGACACTTGCAGTTGAACGTGTTCAAGCCGGTGATCATCCACAACCTGCTGCAATCGATCCGCCTGCTGGCCGATGGCTGCAGCAACTTCCAGCAGCACTGCATCGCCGGCCTCGAACCGGATGCCGAGCAGATGGCCGCGCACCTGGAGCGTGGTCTGATGCTGGTGACGGCGCTGAATCCGCATATCGGCTACGACAAGTCAGCGGAGATCGCCAAGAAAGCCTACGGCGAAGGGCTGACGCTACGGGAGGCAGCGGTGCAGTTGGGGTACCTGACCGACGAAGAGTTCGACGCCTGGGTCAGGCCGGAGAACATGCTGGAGGCGGGTGGCCAGGGCTGAGTTTTCGATGGGCTGATCCACCGCTTTCGCGAGCAGGCTCGCTCCCACAGAGGGCTAACGCCCCAGCGCCAGGCGTTCGCGCCGGGCCCTGAGCCCGGCGATGAGCGATGGCCCCAGCGCCACCAGCGCCGACCCCAATACCACCAGCACTGCCCCACCGTAACCCAGCAGATTGATCTGCTCGGCATGCACATAGTCGGGCCACCACCAGGCAGCCATCGCCACGGCCGCGAAGGTCACCAGCGGCGTGATCGCCAGCGTCGCGCTGACCCGCGAGGCCTCCCAATGCGCCAACGCCTCGGCGAACGCGCCATAGGCAATCAGCGTGTTGAGACAGCAGGCCAGCAATAGCCAGCCTTGCAGCGGGCTCAGTTGCAACGCTTCCAGTGGATGCACCCACGGCGTGAGCAACAGCGCGCAGAACAGGTAGATCACCATCATCACTTGCAGTGAATTCCACACCGTCAGCAATTGCTTCTGGCCCAGGGCATAGAACGTCCAGACAGTCGAGGCCAGCAACACCAACAGAACGCCGGCGGTGTACTCGCTCAGGGATGTAAGCAATTCGACGAGGCGCTGATTGAAGAACAGCGCAAAACCGATCAGCAGCACCAGCAAACCAATGCCCTGCCCCACGCTGAAACGCTCCTTGAATACAAACAGACTGGCGACCAGCAACATGATCGGCCCCATCTGCACCACCAGTTGGGCGGTGCCGGGGCTCAGGCGGTTCAGGCCCATCAGGTACAGCACATAATTGCCCACCAGCCCCAGCACCGCCATGCCTACCAGCCAACCGCCACGGGGGCCGAGCACCTTGCGGCTGGGCAGGCGTCGGGCTGCCGCCAGGTAGATGAACAGCAGGCCACCGGACACCGTCAGCCGAAACCAGGTCACCGTTACCGGATCCATCACCTGCAGCACTTGCTTGAGCTTGATCGGCAGGATTCCCCACAACAAGGCGGTCAGCAGGGCGAGGAACAGGCCGTAGACCCAGCGACCGGACGATATGTGCATGCAACCCTCGAAGCCAATACATGAACGAGCATTCTAGGTCCGAATCGCTCGGCAACACAGGGACAGTTGGCGCTGCGACGCTGATGGAATTGTAAGGGTCGTAGCCGTCGATCGGCTGGACAGGCGCAAAACGGCGGCACCACATATGCTCAATTGAAACGACCACGCAGCCCCCGATGGAGACCGAAATGCCTGGAACGCGCGCCGAAGATACAGATGCTCCCAAGACGATTTACCGCAGCAGCGATCGGATCGTCCGGGAAAATGGCAAGTTCTATTTCGATACGCGCGAAGGCACCCAGGAAGGTCCGTTCGAAAGCCGCGAGGCTGCGGAGCGGGAGATAGCAGCGTATATCCAGCGGATGCTGCAGCTGACCAAGGTTGCCAGCTAAGCAGAAAAACCCGTGGCGAGGGAGCTTGCTCCCGCTGGGCCGCGAAGCGGCCCCCTACGGTTTACCCCAGGAAAAAAGCGGCGACTGCTTCGCAGCCGAGCGGGAGCAAGCTCCCTCGCCACGAAAGGCTGGGTTTATCTGACCGCCTCGAACAACCCCGTTGCCCCCATCCCGCCGCCCACGCACATGGTCACGACGCCGTAGCGCAGGCTACGCCGTTGCAGCTCCCGCACCAGATGCCCCACCTGCCGCGAGCCGGTCATGCCGAACGGGTGACCGATGGAAATCGAGCCGCCGTTGACGTTGTATTTCTCGTTATCGATCTCCAGCCTATTGCGGCTGTACAGGCACTGGGATGCAAACGCCTCGTTGAGCTCCCACAAATCGATTTCGCCGATCTGCAGACCCTTGGCCTGGAGCAATCTAGGCACCGAGAACACCGGGCCGATGCCCATCTCGTCCGGCTCGCAACCGGCCACGGTAAAGCCACGGAAAAATGCCTTGGGCTTGAGCCCCAACGCCAGGGCTTTTTCCAGGCTCATCACCAGGGTCATCGAGGCGCCGTCGGATAACTGCGAAGAGTTGCCCGCCGTCACCGAACCGTCTTCGGCGAACACCGGTTTCAGCCCGGCCAGGCTTTCATACGTGGTATCGGGGCGGTTGCAATCATCGCGATCAACCACCCCGTCAACGATCTGCACCGCACCGGTGGTCTTGTCCTCGACCCGATATTTCACCGCCATCGGCACGATTTCATCGTCGAACAGCCCGGCTGCCTGGGCCCGGGCAGTGCGCTGCTGGCTCTGCAAGGCGTAGCGGTCCTGCTCATCGCGGCTGACCTGGTAACGGCGCGCGACGATCTCGGCGGTCTGGCCCATGGGGAAGTAGATCCCCGGCACCTGTTCCTTGAGCAAGGGGTTGATCAGGTTGTCAGTGTTGACGCTTTTCATCGTCAGGCTGATGGATTCCACGCCACCGGCGACGATGATCTCGCTGCAGCCGGAGGCGATCTGGTTGGCGGCGATGGCGATGGCCTGCAGGCCCGAGGAACAGAAGCGGTTCAGTGTCATCCCGGCCGTGCCGATGCCCAGCTGCGAGAGCACCGCCACGTTGCGCCCGATGTTGTAGCCTTGGGCGCCTTCGTTGGAACCGGCGCCGACGATGCAGTCCTCGACACTGGCCGGGTCGATATCATTTCGCGCCAGCAACGCGTTGACGCAATGGGCCGCCATGTCGTCCGGGCGGGTCATGTTGAACTTGCCGCGAAAGGACTTGGCCAGGCCGGTCCGTACGCTGTCGACGATCACCACTTCACGCATGGCGGTTACCTCATTGTTGTTATCGGTTCAGGAGTGGATTCGAGGATAAATCCAGCCCATAACCGAACGCGACAATCATTCACCCCGCGTATGCGCCGCCATCGGCCTATTTCTTTTTGCGCGCCTGCCTGGCGGAACGTTCGAACGCGGCCTCCAGCGCGTCGTTGAGCGTACGCAATACCTTGACCCGGGCCCAACGCTTGTCGTTGGCTTCCACCAGGGTCCACGGCGATATCTCGGTACTGGTGCGATCGACCATGTCGCAGACTGCCGACCGATAGGCATCCCACTTGTCACGGTTGCGCCAATCGTCCTCGGTGATCTTGAAGCGCTTGAAAGGGATTTCCTCGCGTTCCTGGAAGCGCTCCAGTTGGGTCTCCTTGTCGATAGCCAGCCAGAACTTCACCACCACCACGCCGGCATCGGCCAGCTGTTCTTCGAAGTCGTTGATTTCACCGTAGGCCCTCAGCCAGTCGGCACGGCTGCAAAAACCTTCGACCCGCTCCACCAATACCCGCCCGTACCAGGAACGGTCGAACATGGTGAACTTGCCCCGCGCCGGAATGTGCCGCCAGAAACGCCACATGTAGGGGTGGGCGCGTTCTTCCTCGGTAGGCGCGGCAATCGGCACGATGCTGTACTGACGCGGGTCGAGCGCCGCCGCGACCCGGCGGATCGCCCCGCCCTTGCCCGCCGCGTCGTTACCTTCGAACACCGCCACCAGGGCGTGCCGGCGCATACGCTTGTCCCGCAGCAGCCCGGCGAAGCGGGCCTGCTCGGTGATCAACTGCTCCTCATAATCGGCCTTGTCCAGGCGTAGCGTCATGTCGAGGCTGTCGAGCAAGGTCACCTGGTCGTCCAGCGCCGGCAACGGCGCCACGTTGACTTTTTCCGGTCTGATCTTCGGCCGATCCAGGGCCTGGCGCAGGCCTTCGAGCAAAATCTGCCCGACCGCGAGGCTGCGATAACAGGCATCCACGCCTTCGATCACATGCCAGGGCGCATAGTCCCGACTGGTGCGGCGCAACACGCGCTCGCCGTATTTGACGAATTTGTCGTAGGTCTGGGATTGCTGCCAGTCGAGCGGACTGATACGCCAGCTGTGCAGCGGGTCGTCCTTGAGACTTTTCAGGCGGGCCTTCATCTGCTTCTTGGAGAGGTGGAACCAGAACTTGAAGATCAGCGCGCCTTCATCGCAGAGCATCTTCTCCAGACGCTCGGCGCCGTTGATCGCCTGATCGAGCCGTGGGTCCTTGAACTCGCCATGCACCCGCCCCTGGAGCATCTGACTGTACCAGTTGCCAAAAAAGATCCCCATCCGCCCCTTCGCTGGCAGCATCCGCCAATAGCGCCAGGCCGGCGGCCGCGCCAGTTCCTCGTCGGTCTGCTGGTCGAAGGTGCGCACCTCGATCAGCCGCGGATCCATCCACTCGTTGAGCAACTTCACCGTCTCGCCCTTGCCCGCGCCTTCGATGCCGTTGATCAGGATAATGACCGGGAAGCGGCCTTGCTGATGCAACTCGTACTGAGCTTCGAGCAATGCTTCACGCAATGCCGGCACCTCGGCGTCATAGGTTTCTTTGTCGACGACGTGACCGATTTCAGCGGATTCGAACATGGACAGCTCCTTCCAGGAATGGGGCAAGACTAGCGGATTGGATACGCCGCTGCGCAGCAGATTCCCTTCAGACGTGCCCACGCTTGCCGTGGATCAGGCATTGCCGCGCTGATCGGCTAGAATGGCGACCTTGTTTTGACCGAGCCAGCCATGACGCCCATCCAGCACCACGCCCAACTCGACTGGGATGACCAGGGTCGCCCCCGCTCCCGGGTATTCGGCGACGTGTATTTCTCCGACCAGTCGGGCCTGGAAGAAACCCGCTACGTGTTCCTTGCGCAGAACAACCTGGCCGAGCGTTTCGCCGCGCTGGCGGAGCACGGACGACTGGTGATCGGCGAAACCGGATTTGGCACCGGGCTGAATTTTCTCTGCGCCTGGCAGCTGTTCGAAGAATGCGCACCGACCGGTGCGCGCTTGCATTTCGTCAGCGTCGAAAAATTTCCCCTGAGCCCCGAGGATCTGCGTCGGGCCCTGGCCCTGTGGCCGGAGCTCAAGTGCCAGGCTGATCAATTGCTTGAGCAGTACGTCGCGATTCACCAAGGTTTCCAGCGCATGACCCTGGCGGGCGGGCGAGTGACATTGACCCTGTTGATTGGCGATGCACTGGAGCAACTGCCGCAGCTGGACGGACAGATCGATGCCTGGTTCCTCGACGGTTTTGCCCCGGCGAAAAACCCGGATATGTGGACCGCCGAGCTGTTCGCCGAACTGGCGCGGCTGGCAGCGCCCGGCGCTACCCTCAGCACCTTTACCAGCACCGGTTGGGTGCGCAGGCTGCTCAATGCGGCGGGCTTCAAGATGAAGCGCACCCCGGGCATCGGCCACAAGTGGGAAGTTCTCCGTGGGGTATTTCTCGGCTGGCCGGACCAGGTGCCCAAACCCGCCCCGGCCAAGCCCTGGTATGCCCGCCCCGCTCCGCCGGCTGGCGAACGCCATGCGCTGGTGATCGGCGGCGGCCTGGCCGGTTGCGCCAGCGCGGCGAGTCTCGCGGCCCGCGGCTGGCGAGTGACCTTGCTGGAGCGTCACGCCGGGTTGGCCGAGGAAGCGTCGGGCAACCCCCAGGGCGTGCTGTACCTCAAGTTGTCGGCCCATGGCACGGCGTTGTCGCAGATGATCCTCAGCGGTTTCGGCTACACCCGGCGCTTGCTCGAAAACTTGCAACGGGGCCTCGACTGGGACGGATGCGGAGTCTTGCAGCTGGCCTTCAACGAGAAGGAAGGCCAACGCCAGCGCCAACTGGCCGAGGCGTTTCCAGCGGGTCTGCTGCGAATTGTCGATCGCGCCGAAGCCGAGGCGCAGTCCGGCATCGGCCTGGCCTGTGGCGGCCTGTTCTATCCCGAAGGCGGCTGGGTACACCCGCCAGCCCTATGCCGCTGGCAAGCCTCGGCTGCCGCGATTACCGTGCAGCCACATCGCGAAGTGCTTGAACTGCGACGTGTCGACGGCCAATGGCAGGCTTGGGACGGCGAACGTTGCCTGGCCAGCGCCCCAGTGGCAATCCTCGCCAGCGCTGCCGAGATCAAACGCTTCGAACCGGCGGCCGATCTACCCCTCAAGCGCATTCGCGGGCAGATCACGCGGCTGGCGCAAACCACCCGCAGCCAACGCCTGGCGACAGTGGTCTGCGCCGAAGGCTACGTGGCGCCACCGCGAATGGGCGAGCACACCCTGGGCGCCAGTTTCGATTTTCACAGCGATGACCTGACCCCCACCGCCGCCGAGCACGCCGGCAACCTGCAGATGCTCGAAGAAATCTCCCACGATCTGGTGGACCGCCTGAACGCCGACACCCTCGATCCGCAGCGCCTCGAAGGCCGCGCGGCGTTCCGTTGCACCAGCCCCGATTACCTGCCGATTGTCGGACCGCTGGCTGACAGCCGGGCGTTCGTCGAAACCTACGCGGCCCTGGGCAAGGATGCGCGCCAAGTGCCGAACACACCCTGCCCCTGGCTCGACGGCCTGTACGTCAACAGCGGGCACGGCTCCCGAGGCCTGATCACCGCGCCGCTGTCGGGCGAACTGATCGCCGCCTGGCTGGACAACGAACCCCTGCCACTGCCGCGAAGCGTCGCCGAGGCCTGCCACCCGAACCGGTTTGCCTTGCGGGCGGTGATTCGGGGCAAGGTCTGATATCGATTGACGATGGCCATCTACCGACCAAAAAATTGGAACCCGACTGAAGATTATGTGATTGCTTGAATCACCGCGGCTCTATTCTTCAAGCCACCCAACAGACCAAACAGGAAAAAGGCCAACGCACCAGCGCTCGGAACGATCAGAATGTCCCAGGCCAACGCCATCGGGCCAAAGGCCATTAGGACGGCGGCCCAGGCAAAGAAGCGTTCCGCTGAACCTTCAGTTGCCTTGGTACCGATGACCGCTGCCCTCAGATTGAGCAGGATCATTGCAATAAACGGAATAAAGAAAATTACCCCCCCTTTCCAAAGCAGGGTCAAGTAATAGACGTGGGTGGAACTGTTCGCCTTTAGACCTTTCGATTGTTCGTTGGCCGAATCTCCATATCGCCCGTAGCTTCCAAAGCCATTGCCGATAACCGGGCTCACAGAAACTTCCTTGAGGCCAGCGACTATTAATTCGATGCGGCCGGTAGCGAATTGATCGGCCTGCTTTTCCCATTCCTTTGGTGCACTTTTACTTTCTTTTGCTGCTGGAGCCTCATCACCTGAGAAGGCTTCAATGGAAGACACCAATCGGCTTTCGCTTATGCCTCTGAAGTAACTAACAGCAAAAGCCATCAAGATCGCAAGTATAGCTACGCCACAGAAGCGCCGGGCACCTGCATGACGCCATGCATAAACGACTATCGTTCCCAGGATCCATGCCAGTAGAACTTGTGCGCTACGCGAATCGCTGCCAATGATAAGAAAGGAGGCACAGAACAGCGCGATCCAGAATAACGCCAGCATAGGCTTACTAGCCTTGCCGGCGATAAAAGCCCCGCAAAGCACCATTGCCTGCAAACAGATAAGGTGCGCGAGGCTCAACACGCCAAATGTTGCGAATACCGGCAAGCCGAAGAATTCCGCATTCATCGCGGCGAGTCCAAGTGGACCAATATATATACGAACGGCTTGATCAAGCATGAAAATCCGAACCGTAACAACGATCAGAAACAATGCCGAAAATACCGACAACCAATAGAATGCCTTATCGACACCGTGTTTCTTGGATACGTATTTCCCAAGAAAAAGAAATGACGGGGCAAACATGATGAGGACCAGGGACAATATATGCCTGACCAACTCGCCATCAGGCAACAATGTGTTAGCTACGAAAATTGAAACAAGCCCCAGCGTCATTGCTGACATATAGGCAACCGTTGTTCGCCCAAAGCTCTTTAGAAACGCCATACCGATAAGGGGAGCCAGCAAAAACGCCGGATTTATGTCGTACCCCATGAGAGAAAATAAAACTATCGGCAGCGAAATTGCGGCTGCAACAGTAGGCACCAGCGCTTCGCTATGGCTGTTTATTCGTGTGGACTCTTGTACAGCAGACATACTAACCCTTCCTGGATCTAAAATCGTCTATGAGGAGCCGAACCGCTACCAATCAAGCTGTATCGGCACGCTTCAGCTCGCTAGCAATTGACGGAGAGTGGCAGGATACGCTAACGCGAATTGTTTCTCTAGATTTCCGCCATTGCACTGTAGCAAATCAGTCACATGTCCTATGCGCCAATCATCATGCTCCGCCCATGAATCAGTCGCGCTGGCCGAGGCGCAGCGCCTCACGGCGTCTACGGGCCATCGACGCTTACCTTCCCCACCGCCGTACGGCCCAAGGCCGCACTGTCTTGTAGCGGCCTAAACTGGAGTGGAACCAAGGCGTGCCAAGACGAAAGCATTCTGGAAGTTTTATTGAACGATCCGGGGTTAGGAGTACTCGAAAAAACCAGACCTTAACGGCGTAACGATCCGATATCGTTCGCGCCGGAATGATCGGGAGATGGCCGAAGCGATTCACCCGATCCGAAACAGGTCCCAAACGCTACTGGCTGAGCGCGCTGCGGAAGTTAGGAATTCGGCATCGCAGAATGTATGACACGCGCCATATGTACGCCACGATGTGTTTGATGTCCGGCATGGATCCATGCATTCATCGCCGCTCGACTCGGGCACAGCGTGCAAGTACTGCTTTCCGCCTACGCCAAGTGGATCACTTCCCGAAAGTGACTGGCGGAGCTGGATAATCTGGACCGAGTGGGAAGTGGTACGAAAACGGTACGAGAGAATCACCAGTAGCGACACACATGCCGAAATACAAAGGGTTCACACCACATGTGCGGATTAGCTGGAGAGTTACGTTTCGATCAACAACCTGCGGACCTTGCGGCCGTAGAGCGCATCACCCATCACCTGGCCCCTCGCGGCCCTGACGCGTGGGGCTTTCATAGCCAGGGGCCGATCGCCCTCGGCCACCGGCGCTTGAAAATCATGGACCTGTCCGATGGTTCGGCCCAGCCGATGATCGACAATCAACTGGGCCTGTCCCTGGCATTCAACGGCGCGATCTACAACTACCCGGAACTGCGCAGCGAACTCGAAGGCCTGGGCTACACCTTCTACTCTGGCGGCGACACCGAAGTGTTGCTCAAGGGTTATCACGCCTGGGGCGAAGCCCTGCTGCCCAAACTCAATGGCATGTTCGCCTTTGCCATCTGGGAACGCGACGCCAAGCGGCTGTTCATTGCTCGCGACCGTCTCGGCGTCAAGCCGCTGTACCTGTCGCGTACCGGCCAGCGCCTGCGCTTTGCCTCGGCGCTGCCGGCCCTGCTCAAGGGTGGCGACATCAATCCGGTGCTAGACCCGATCGCCCTCAATCATTACTTGAATTTCCACGCGGTCGTCCCGGCGCCACGCACTTTGTTGGCGGGCATTGAAAAACTGCCACCGGCGACCTGGATGCGCATCGAAGCGGACGGTCGCACCGAGCAGAAAACCTGGTGGACGCTGCCCTATGGCCCACGGGCTGATGAACAGAACCTCAACCTGGAAGACTGGATCGATCGCGTGCTCGACAGCACCCGCGAAGCCGTCGCCATTCGCCAGCGCGCCGCCGTCGACGTGGGCGTGCTGCTCTCGGGCGGTGTCGATTCGAGCATGCTTGTCGGCCTGTTGCGTGAAGTGGGCGTGGAAGACCTGTCCACCTTCTCCATTGGCTTCCAGGACGCCGGCGGCGAGCGCGGTGACGAGTTCCAGTATTCGGACCTGATCGCCAAGCACTACGGCACCCGCCATCATCAGTTGCGCATCGATGAGAAAGAAATCATCGAACAACTGCCGGCTGCGTTTCGCGCCATGAGCGAGCCGATGGTCAGCCACGACTGCATCGCCTTTTACCTGTTGTCGCGGGAAGTCGCCAAGCACTGCAAGGTGGTGCAAAGCGGCCAGGGTGCCGACGAACTGTTCGCCGGTTACCACTGGTATCCGCAGGTGGACGGCGCCAGCGACCCGTACGCCGCCTATCGCGCCGCGTTCTTCGACCGCAGCCATGAAGAATATGCCGCGACCGTGCAGCCTGAATGGCTGACGGCCAACGATGCCGCCGGTGACTTCGTCAAGGAGCACTTCGCCCAGCCGGGCGCCGATGCGGCCGTCGACAAGGCCCTGCGCCTGGACAGCACCGTGATGCTGGTGGACGACCCGGTCAAGCGCGTCGACAACATGACCATGGCCTGGGGCCTGGAAGCGCGCACGCCATTCCTCGACTACCGGCTGGTGGAGCTTTCCGCACGGGTGCCGGCGAAATTCAAGCTGCCCGATGGCGGCAAGCAGGTGCTCAAGGAAGCGGCCCGCCGGGTGATCCCCAGCGAGGTCATCGACCGCAAGAAAGGTTACTTCCCGGTCCCGGGGCTCAAGCATCTGGAAGGCAATACCCTGGCCTGGGTTCGCGAACTGCTGCTGGACCCGAGCCAGGATCGCGGCTTGTTCAACCCGACCATGCTCGACCGTCTGCTGACCGACCCCAACGGCCAGCTCACGCCTTTGCGCGGCTCGCGGTTATGGCAATTGGCGGCGCTGAACCTGTGGCTCAGCGAGCAAGGAATCTGACTGATGAAACCCCACCCGACCCTTCACAACCAACGTCTTTTGCGCGGCCAACCACCGTCCTACGAACGCTTGCAGGCGCGCCTGGCCGAAGATGGCAGCGAACTGGGCGCCGCTCCGATCGCTGTGCATTGCGGCTGGGGCCGCTTGCTCATCGGCCATACCTTTCCGGACCCGGCGACCCTGGCCCAGGAGCTGCTCAACGAGCAGCCCGGCGAGCGCGACATCGCCTTGTACGTCGCCGCGCCCCAGCAAGTGCTGGGGCTGGAACCGGCGCACCTGTTCCTTGACCCATCGGATACCCTGCGCCTGTGGTTCAGCGATTATCGCCAAGCCACGCGAGTGTTTCGCGGCTTCCGGATCCGCCGCGCCCAGAGCGACAGCGACTGGCAAGCCATCAACCAGCTCTACCAGGCTCGCGGCATGCTGCCCATCGATCCCGAGCGCCTGACCCCGCGTCACCAAGGCGGCCCGGTGTACTGGCTGGCCGAAGACGACGACACCGGCGCGGTGATCGGCAGCGTCATGGGCCTCAACCACCAGAAAGCGTTCAACGACCCGGAAAACGGCAGCAGCCTCTGGTGCCTGGCGGTGGACCCGCAATGTTCGCGGCCCGGCGTCGGCGAAGTGCTGGTGCGCCATCTCATCGAGCATTTCATGAGCCGTGGCTTGAGCTACCTGGACCTGTCGGTGCTGCACAACAATCGCCTGGCGAAAAATCTCTACGCCAAGCTCGGTTTCCGCAACCTTTCGACCTTCGCCATCAAACGCAAGAACGGCATCAACCAGCCGCTGTTCCTCGGGCCGGGGCCCGAGGCGCAATTCAACCCGTACGCGCGCATCATCGTCGAGGAAGCGCACCGGCGTGGCATCGAAGTGCAAGTGGATGACGCCGAGGCCGGGCTGTTCACCCTGGTGCATGGCAGCCGGCGGGTTCGCTGCCGGGAATCGCTGAGCGACTTGACCAGTGCGATCAGCATGACCCTGTGCCAGAACAAGAGCCTGACCCACAAGGTGCTGAAAAATGCCGGTCTGAACCTGCCGGCGCAACAGCTGGCGGGCAATGCCGACGACAACCTGGCGTTTCTCGACGAACACGAGCGCGTGGTGGTCAAGCCGCTGGACGGCGAACAGGGACAGGGCGTGGCGGTGGACCTGCGGACCATCGAGGAAGTCCAGAACGCCATCGAAACGGCCCGGCGCTTCGACAGCCGCGTGCTGCTGGAGAGCTTCCACGAAGGGCTCGACTTGCGAATTCTGGTGATCGGTTTTGAAGTGGTGGCGGCGGCGATCCGGCGCCCGGCAGAAGTGATCGGCGACGGCCAGCACACCATCGGCGCGCTGATCGAGGCGCAGAGCCGGCGGCGGCAGGCGGCTACCGGGGGCGAAAGCAAGATCCCGATGGATGCCGAGACCGAGCGAACGCTGAGCGCGGCCGGGTATGACTATGGCAGCGTGCTGCCGGCGGGTGAGCATCTGTTTGTCCGACGCACCGCGAACCTGCATACCGGCGGCGTGCTGGAAGACGTCACCGCGATCCTCCATCCGACCCTGGCTGATGCGGCGGTGCGCGCCGCGCGGGCGCTGGATATACCGATGGTCGGCCTCGACCTGCTGGTACCGGCGGCCGATCAACCGGAGTACGTGTTCATCGAAGCCAACGAACGCGCCGGCCTGGCCAACCACGAACCGCAACCCACTGCCGAGCGCTTTGTGGACCTGTTGTTTCCCCATAGCCAGGCAGTGGTCTGACTCAAATCTCTCCGTGGCGAGGGAGCTTGCTCCCGCCCGGCCGCGAAGCGGTCGCTCAGGCCCCAAGGTCTGAAAAGAAGGACCGCTTCGCGGCCCAGCGGGAGCAAGCTCCCTCGCCACAAGGTTCCCCTATGCAAAACTTAACGTTCCGCGAGGAGTTTCCATGATCAGCAAAATTCCCGAACCGGATCTCGCATACCTGCAGAAAGTCCTGTTGGAAATGCTCGCCATTCCCAGCCCGACCGGCTTCACCGATACCATCGTGCGGTACGTTGCCGAGCGACTCGAAGAGCTGGGCATCCCTTTCGAAATGACCCGGCGCGGCACGATCCGCGCCACCCTCAAGGGCCGCAAGAGCAGCCCCGACCGGGCCGTATCGGCTCACCTGGACACCATCGGCGCCTCCGTTCGCGCCATCAAGGACAACGGCCGCCTGACGCTTGCGCCGGTGGGTTGCTGGTCGAGCCGCTTTGCCGAGGGCAGCCGGGTCAGCCTGTTTACCGACACTGGGGTGATCCGTGGCAGCGTGCTGCCGCTGATGGCTTCCGGGCACGCGTTCAACACCGCCGTGGATGAGATGCCCATCAGTTGGGACCACATCGAACTGCGCCTGGACGCCTACTGCGCCACCCGCGCCGATTGCGAAACGTTGGGGGTGGGCATCGGCGACTATGTGGCGTTCGACCCCTTGCCGGAGTTCACCGAAAGCGGCCATATCAGCGCCCGTCACCTGGATGACAAGGCCGGGGTCGCCGCGTTGCTGGCGGCGCTCAAGGCGATTGTCGACAGCGGCGAGGAACTGTTGATCGACTGCCACCCGCTATTCACCATCACGGAGGAAACCGGCAGCGGCGCGGCGGCCGCGCTGCCTTGGGACGTGAGCGAATTCGTCGGGATAGACATTGCACCGGTCGCGCCAGGCCAGCACTCCAGCGAACACGCCGTGAGCGTGGCGATGCAGGATTCCGGAGGCCCGTACGACTACCACTTGTCGCGACATTTGCTGAAGCTGGCCAAGGAGCACGAACTGCCGGCGCGCCGCGATCTGTTTCGCTATTACTTCAGCGACGCCCATTCGGCGATTACCGCCGGGCACGACATCCGCACCGCCCTGCTCGCCTTTGGCTGCGACGCGACCCATGGTTACGAACGCACCCACATCGACAGCCTGGCCGCGCTGAGCCGCCTGCTCGGTGCCTACATTCTAAGCCCGCCGGTATTTGCCAGCGACGCCCAACCGGCCCAGGGATCACTGGATCGCTTCAGCCATCAGATCGAGCACGATGCGCAGATGGAAAGCGACACCCGCGTGCCGTCGGTGGACAGCCTGATCGGGCAGCGCTCGGATAGCTGAACCAAGCCCTTATCGATTCTTACGATGCTTTCGCGAGCAGGCTCGCTCCCACAAGGTAATTACGCCATCCAGGTGGGAGCGAGCCTGCTCGCGATGAGCCCACATGGTTCTACAGAATTCAGGCTAGCCGCAGCAGCGCATCCACCGTAGCATCCGCTCTATCGTTTTTGCGGAGCCCCACCATGCTGATCCCCTACGACCAACTCGAAGTCGATACGCTCACCCGCCTGATCGAGGATTTCGTCACCCGTGACGGTACTGACAATGGCGACGATACCCCGCTGGAAACCCGCGTCCTGCGGGTCCGGCAGGCCCTGACCAAAGGCCAGGCCATGATTGTCTTCGATCCCGAAAGCGAACAGTGCCAATTGATGCTCAAGCACGATGTGCCCAGACATCTGTTCGATTAACCGACCTTGCGGTCAGACTCGGCCTTTTTTCTCTGGATCCTGTCGTAGACCTCGGAACGATGAACCTCCACGTGCCGAGGCGCTTCTACGCCAAAGCGCACGGTTCCGCCGCTGATCGACAGCACGCGGACGGAAATCTCATCACCGATGGAAATCAACTCACCTACGGTACGGCTTAATACGAGCATGGTCTTGTCCTTAAGAGTGATTGGACATTGACCATGCACGGCCTGTTTTCCGAGCACAAGATACCGACGGGAATTCAGTAAACCCCTACAAACAACTGTCCGTTGGCTGAAGGAAACGTCCTGCAAAACCACGCCGAAACGGCAGTTTACGGCCCCGAAAAGCGTGGACCAAACAGAATCACGCTGGCCCCCAAGACACAGAGGGCCACGCCGACCCAGTCGGAACCCAGCGGCCGCACCCGTTCCACTACGGCCAGCCAGCCGATCGAGGCGATGATGTAAATGCCACCGTAGGCGGCGTAGGCGCGACCGGCATAAGTGGCTTCGATGCGCGTCAGCAACAGGGCGAATAACGCAAGGCTGAGCAGTGCCGGCACGATCCACCAGGCACTCTTGCCTTGGCGCAACCACATCCAGAAGGCGTAGCAGCCAGCGATCTCGAACAGCGCGGCGAGAAAAAACCACAGGTAATTGAGCATTGCTATGTCCATCAGGAAGGCACGAATGGCGCCATCCTGAGGACACCCGGCAATCAGGTCAACTCAGCCCTGCCGTGCCTTGGCGCGCATCTTGTCGGCCATGGCGGTCATTTCGTCGTACAGCAGTTGTGGATTTTTCTGTTTGAGGGCCCAGGCCATGCGCCCCTGCTCGTGGGGCAGGATCATGAATTCGCCCTGGGCGACATGCTGGTAGATGTAATCGGCAATGTCCGCCGCGGTGATCGGCGAGCTTTCCAGCAGTTTGCCCACTTGGGCCTTCATGGCCGGGGTCGGGCCACGGAACGAGTCCAGCAGGTTGGTCTGGAAGAACGACGGACATACCACATGCACGCCGATTTCCTGCTGGGCCAGCTCGACCAGCAGACTTTCCGACAGCGCCACGACGCCGGCCTTGGCCACGTTGTAGTTGCTCATGGCAGGCCCCTGCATCAGCGCCGCCATGGAGGCGATGTTGATGATCTTGCCGCGGCTTTTTTCCAGCAGTGGCAGGAACGCCTTGCAGCCCTTGACCACCCCCATCAGGTTGATTGCGATCTGCCAGTCCCAATCCTCCAGCGAGAGCTCGCTGAAAAACCCGCCCGAAGCCACGCCAGCGTTATTGACGATAATATCGATGCCGCCAAGCTTCTCCTCGCAGGCCTGGGCGAATGCGGTGAGCTGGCTGTAGTCGCGCACGTCACAGCGCTGGACGAAACCCTCGCCACCGGCATCGCGCACCAGCCTGAGGGTCTCCTGAAGGCCGGGCTCGCTGACATCGGACAGGGCCAGGTGCCAGCCTTCACGGGCCCAGCGCAGCGCGATTTCGCGGCCCAGGCCGGAGCCGGCACCGGTGATCATCATGCGATTTTGCATAGGGAAACAGCCTTGTTGTTCCGGGAGAGATGCGCCGAGTGTAGCGAAGGACCCGAACAGACCCATGCACCATCAGATTGCTGAATGGCGAGGGCAAACCGTGGAAGGTTGAGGCACCTCGGCGAGGGAGTGCTCTCGCTGGGCGTGCTGGCGTTCCAGCGCGGAGCGGCCTCCATGATGCCGCCTCGTTAACGGAGTCGGTTTCAATTAAAGGGCCGCTACGCAGCCCAGCGGGAGCAAGCTCCCTCGCCACGGGGTTTCAGTGCTCTTGTGTTTTACGGTCAACAATAAAAACTTTTGAATTTTTTACAGGACGTTACGGTCGGACTTAATAAGCCGCCCGGATTCAACGCACGCGCGCTGGCAGTTGAAATTTACATCACTCCAGAACTGACCAATAAGGAAATCAACAATGGGCACTATTCTTATCATCATCCTGATCCTCCTGCTGATCGGTGGCCTTCCGGTCTTCCCGCACTCCAGAAGTTGGGGTTATGGCCCGTCCGGTATCATCGGCGTTGTGCTGGTCGTGCTGTTGATCTTGTTGTTACTTGGCAAGATATAAAACACCAAGCGTAAAAAAAGAGGCCTTTGAGGCCTCTTTTTTTATACATCGCGATTATCAGTCCGGCTTGCCGTCAACAACACCGGCGGTGTTATCCAGCAGGCTCTTGGTCGCGGTTTGCAGGAACGCCTCGAGCTTGAGTTTCATCTCTGCGGTGTCAGGTGCGTCCGGGATGATCTCGGCATGCGGATTGGCCCCCAGCTGATAGCGGAACAGCTTCGCTGGCATGGCCTTTTCTTCCGGCAGCACCAGAATCGTGTCGTCGCGAATGATCGCGGTGGTCTGGTCGCTGCCCGACGGCTTGATCACGCCAAACCCGGTGTCGCCTGACGGCAGGTTCAACAGGTCACGGCCCCAGCACTGGTTACGCACCTGCCCGCCGAGCCGTCCCATGATGGTTGGAACGATATCGACCTGGGTGCCCACGGTGTGGCTGCGCTGGCCGAATTTTTCCTGGATGCCCGGGCCGATCAGCAACATCGGCACGTTGAAGCGGCCAAGGTCCATTTCGGTGATCTGGCGCTCGTTGCCGAAGCCATGGTCGCCAACCACGACAAACAGGGTTTCCTTGAAGTAAGGCTCCTTGCGCGCCTTCTCGAAGAACTGCCCCAGCGCCCAATCGGAGTAACGCATGGCGGTCAAGTGTTCGTTCAGGCGACCACGGTCCGTGACCGGCTCGACCGGCAACGGCGTCGGCAGTGCGTAAGGCGTGTGGTTGGACAGGGTCTGCAACAAGGCATAGAACGGCTTGCCGTTCTCGCGCGCCTTGAGCTCGATCAGGCCACGGTCGAACATGTCCTGGTCGGACACGCCCCAGGTCGGGTCGGAGAACACCGGGTTCATATAGTCATTGCGCCCGATGAACGTGGTCATGCCCTGATTGCTGAAGAAACCCGACTGGTTGTCCCAGGCGAAATCGCCGTTGTAGACATACACATCGTCGTAGTCACGCGCGCTGAGCAGTTGCGGCAGGCCCGAGAGTTTGTGACTGCCTTCCGGTGTCTGCATCAGGTATTCGAAACCCGGCAGGTTCGGGAAACACGCCATGGTGGCGAACATGCCCTGGTGGGTGTGGGTGCCGTTGGAGAAGAAGCGGTCGAACAGCAGGCCTTCCTTGGACAGCTTGTCCAGGTATGGCGTGATGTTACCCGGCGCGCCCAGGGCGCCCACCGAGTGACCGGCCATGCTTTCCATCAGGATCACCACCACGTTCTTGATCGGCAGTGTCTTGTCGGCCGGCGGCGTGTAGTCGCGTCTTACCGCGGCAGTCCCGGCGTCGACGAGCTTGTCGTCGGGCATCACCAGCATGTCGCGCACGGTCTGCTGCGCCAGCGACGACTCGAGGGTTGCCTTCCAGACATTGTCACGGTGTTCGGACATCCGGCTCTTGGCCGCCGCCACCAGCGAAAGCGTACCGTTGAGGCCCAACTGGTTGGCGAAGTTCGAATCGGTGGTATAGACGTCGCCCCAACGCAGGGGCGGGCCTTGGCGCAAGGTGCCACGGGCGGCGGCGACGGCCACCACCAGGCAGACCAGGAACACCGCGACGCGGCCATACCACGGGGCGATCTGGCGGGTGCCGATGGTGCCGCCACTGAACGGCCCGCGTGGCCGGGTAGCGCGATCTGCCCCCTTGAAGGCCAAGGCCAGTATCAGCGTGCCGCCGGCCCAGGCCAGCAGGTAGCGCACCACCGGAAAACCGTACCAGAGCATGCTCATGACGGTTTTCGGGTCTTCCTGCACATATTGGAAGACCAGGCCGTTGAGACGCTGGTGGAACTCGCGGTAGAAGTCCATTTCCATCAAGCCGAGAAACAGCGCGATGCTGGACGTGACGGTCAGCCAGAAACGAAAGAATCCACGTGCCGCCATCGCCCGTGCGCTGAACAGGGCCAGCAGCAGCGGGATGCACAGGTAGACCACCAGGCGCAGGTCGAAACGCAGGCCGTTGGCGAACGCTTCGACGAAGGTAGAGGCCGGTGTATCAAGGATCATCTCGCGGTTGTAGACCAGCAGCGCAACGCGCAGCAGGCTCAGCATGACCATCATCACCAACGCACAGAGCAACGTGTAGGCCAGGTGCGATTTGACGGTCGGTTGCAGCAGGCGATGCGTGGTGCGCTGCTGACTCAGGGCGTCCGGGATTGCCATGTCGTTTGAGGACCTATTGGAGTTGGAGTGACAAATAGAACAACGGCGCGCCCTCTGTTGGCCAGATATCAGGCCCGGGGCTTGCGCAAGTGCGCGAATGTCGCACGAACGGCGATGGCATTGCCATTAAATAACCGCTGGCGACAGAGCGCGGGGGATTGTCGACAAGACTTGGTGAAAATTTCGTTCAATGAATATCTGGAAACACAAAAGGACCCCAGCGCTCTTGTGGCGAGGGAGCTTGCCCCCGCTGGGCTGCGAAGCGGCCCCCCAACACACGCTGAGGCAACTGGGTGTGTCAGGTAGATCCAGGAGGGCCGTTTCGCGCCCCAGCGGGAGCAAGCTCCCTCGCCACAGAAGCATCTCGCCTCAATTGCCGAGGCTTCAGTCGTTGCTCGGCTTGTTGATTGCCTGCAGCACATATTGCGGCATGGCGAACGCGCCCAGGTGAATCTCGGGGTTGTAGTAGCGCGTCACGATACCGCTGCCAATGAAGCGCTCGCGCAGGGTTTCGCGAGAAAGCTTGCGGTGAGCGGTATCAGTCGCGCCCCAGGCGAAGGTCATGCCGCCGCCGATGTAGGTCGGCACAGCGGCCTGGTAGAAATGCCAGTCGGCGAACAGGCCGTGCAAGCGTCCGGCGGTGGTCTGCACTTCGCCCAGTTGCATGAACGGCGTGCCGTTCTGGGTCACCAGGATCCCGCCTTCGTTCAGGCAGCGATGGCAAGCCTGGTAGAAGTTTTCCGAGAACAGCACTTCGCCCGGGCCGATCGGGTCGGTGGAATCGGAAATGATGACGTCGAATTTCTCCTGGGTGGTGGCGACGAAACGCATGCCATCGTCGATCACCAGGTTCAGCCGCGGGTCGTCGTAGGCACCCTTGGAGTGGTTGGGCAGGAACTCCTTGCACATGTCCACCACCGTGCCATCGATCTCCACCATGGTGATGTGCTCGATGCCGACGTGCTTGGTCACTTCACGGAGCATGCCGCCGTCACCGCCACCGATGATCAGCACGCGCTTGACTGCGCCATGGGCGAGGATGGGTACGTGGGTGAGCATCTCGTGATAGATGAATTCATCGGCTTCGGTGGTCTGGATGACACCATCCAGGGCCATGACCCGGCCCATGCGCGGGTTTTCGAAAATCACCAGGTGCTGGTGCTCGGTGCGCACTTCGTGCAGCAGCTTGTCCATGCGAAAACGCTGGCCATAGCCTTCGTAGAGGGTTTCCAGGTAGTCGCCGGTCGGGGTGGTCGTCATGGTCAGGTGCTCCGATCAATACGCGTTGGCCAGTGAAGGCTCGCAAAGGCGCGCATTCTACGACGCTGGGGATGACAGGTCGAACCTTCTCGTGGCGAGGGAGCTTGCTCCCGCTGGGCTGCGCAGCAGCCCCCAGAAGAACTGGATAGGCCTGGCTGAAATACCGAGGAAAAGCTCAGGGCTACTTCGTAGCCCAGCGGGAGCAAGCTCCCTCGCCACAGGGGCCGGCAATGGGCTTAGTGAAACTTCTGTCCGAGCCCCGCCGGTACGCCTTCGATAGTGGTTTCTTCCCACGGGCCGTTCGGGCTGACGGAGCGGCTCCAGCCGTTGTTCCAA
Organism: Pseudomonas sp. R1-15; assembly: GCF_051132085.1. Lineage (NCBI taxonomy): Bacteria > Pseudomonadati > Pseudomonadota > Gammaproteobacteria > Pseudomonadales > Pseudomonadaceae > Pseudomonas > Pseudomonas sp. R1-15. The sequence continues at coordinate 4,224,730 of NZ_CP071660.1, forward strand.
CGATAATAGGTTCGCTGGCGATAGAACGTGTTGGGCTGCTTGTCCAGCACATAGACCCCGAGCTTGGCGTCCCAGTGGCTGTTGCCGCCTGGTGGTGGGGCGAAACTGGCGGAGGTGCGCGGCAGCGGCTTGGCCGGTTTGTTCGGGGTCACGGGTTTGCCGGGCGCGGTCGACGGGCCTGGTTTGGTGGTCGGCGTCGAAGGCGGAATCGGTGGCAATGGCGCCGAAGGCTCCGGTGGACGCTGGACCGCACAAGCGCTCAGGCCCAGGACGAGGGTGAGCAGGGTCATACGAGCGATGGCGGTCATGGTGCGAATTCCTGTCATTGGTCCGGACTGTCGATAATCAATTGTTGTAGCGCCGTGGTGCTGCTCGCCAGGGGCTGGCTGCGACCGATCCACTCGCCGGCAGTGGGTTGGCCGGCTCGGGAAATGCGCGCCACCAGTTGGACTTCAGGGAAGTTCGACAGTTTCAGCTGCGGCATCATCGCGTCAGCGTCACCCAGCTCGACGCTGGCCGGCAGGTCGGCGACGGTCAGGCGCCTGGCCGCCAACGGCGCGGGCGGGCCGGACACGGCGCGAGCGAAAATGAACACGCTGTCTCCCGGCTGCACCTTGGCTTTGAGGACCGGATCGAGCTCGACACGGACCTTGAGCAGCGCCGTAGCCTTGGCGACTGGCGCCTGGGCAACCTTGCCGCCATTGGCTTGCAGCTTCTCGGTGGCGCGAGTAATGCCCCCCTGCAACGCCTCCCGCGACTTGTCGCCTTCGGGCAACTGCGCCAGCAGGCGGCCCCAGTAATCGATCGCCTCCTGATAGCGCTCGCCTTCGAACGCGGCGATGCCCAACAGGCCGAGGCTGGTGACTTCCTTCGGATCGAGCTTCAGCGCCTCGTCGGTGAGGGCCTGGACCTTGTCCGACCATTTCTTGCCGTCGGCAAAATACTGCGCCTGGGCCCACTGTCCGAGCAGCTCGGGCTGGCGGCCGGCCAGCGCGACGGTACGTTCGAAGATCTTCGCCGCATCCGCCGGCCGATCCTGCGCCATGTAGGTCCGCCCGAGGAAATACAAACCTTCGGCGGAATCCGGTTGTGCCGCCACCGCGCGCTCCAGGCGCAAAGTCATTTCTTCCATGGACTTGGGCGCCTGGGCGAATTCACGGGTCAGCTCGACCTTGTCGCTGGCGCCGAAATGCAGGTACAGCGCCAGGCCCAATACCGGCACCAACACCGCCGCGAGCAGCGGCAACGGCTTGCCCAGTCGCGATTCGCGCGGCGCTTCGGCGCCCTCGGTGTCGGCGAGCAATTCACGGGCGGCCTCGGCGCGACCGGTGTCCAGTTGCGCGGCGTTGAGCACGCCCTCCTCCCGCTCGGCCTGCAGTTCGGCGACGCGCTCCTGGTACAGCGCCACGTTCAGCGCAGTACGGTCTTCTTCCAACTGGGCGCGACGGCCACGCAACACGGGGATCAACAGAAAACTCAGGGCAACCAGGAGAAGCAGACCTGCGGCGAGCCAGAAATCAATCATGCTTGGTTTTATCCAACAGTTGGTCGAGGCGCTGGCGCTCTTCGACAGAAAGCGTGTCCGGGGCGGCGGTGCGCTGGACCCGGCGGCGACGCACGATCACCGCGATGACGACGAAACCACCCAACAGCAGCCCGGCGGGGCCGAACCAGAGCAGCGCGGTCTTGGAAGACAGCGCCGGGTTGTAGCGCACGAACTCACCGTAGCGATCGACCATGAAGTCGATGATCTGCTGGTTGTCCTTGCCCTCGCCGAGCATGCGGAAGATCTCCTTGCGCAGGTCGGCGGCAATCGGCGCGTTGGAGTCGGCGATGTCCTGGTTCTGACACTTGGGGCAACGCAGTTCCTTGGTCAGTTCGCGAAACCTCTCGCGCTCTGCATCGTTGGCAAATTCGTAAGTGTCGATGGCGGCGTGGGCCACACCCGCCAGGCTCAAGCCGAGGATGGCGGCAATTAACCAGCGCTTCATGGCTTGGCCTCGTCCACCAGTGCCTGATATTTGCCGGCCAGCTTCTCGCGCCAGACCTGTTCGTCGATCACCCCGATGAACTTGTCGCGAATGATGCCCTTGGCGTCGATGAAGAAGGTTTCCGGCGCACCGTAGACGCCCAGGTTCAGGCCGAGGGTGCCCTCCTCGTCACGGATGTCCAGTTGATACGGGTTGTGGAACTCGGCCAGCCACTTCAAGGCATCGGCGTTGACGTCCTTATAGTTGACGCCGTAGATCACCACGCCGTTCTGGGCCAGTTTGTTCAGCACCGGATGTTCGACCCGGCAGGAAATGCACCAGGTGCCCCACACATTGACCAGCGCCGGCTTGCCCAGCAGGTCGGCGCGAGTCAGGGTCTTGTCGCCTTGTACCGATGGCAGGGAGAACTCCGGAAACGGTTTGCCAATCATCGCCGAGGGCAATTCGGACGGGTTCAGGTAAAGCCCGCGGTACAAGAACACCGCCATCACCAGAAACAGCGCCAGCGGCAACACCATCAACCAACGTTTCATGCAGTGGCTCCCGTCACGCCCAGGGCTTCGCGCACCCGGGTTTTCACTTTGACCCGATAGCGTCGATCCAGCGCAGCCAATACGCCGCCCAGGCCGGTGAGCAGGCCACCGAACCAGATCCAGCGTACGAACGGCTTGACGTGGACGCGTACCGCCCAGGCGCCATCACCGAGGGGTTCGCCCAGCGCCACGTAGAGGTCGCGGGTGAAACCGGCGTCGATCCCGGCTTCGGTCATCACCGAGTTCTGTACGGTGTAGAGGCGTTTTTCCGGGTGCAGCACGGTGATCTCCTGGCCGTCGCGAATGACCCGTACGGTGCCTTTGTCGGACGTGAAGTTCGGACCTTCGAAATGCCTGGCGCCCTCGAAAACGAACTGATAGCCGCCCAGGTCCATGGACTCGCCGGGCGCCAGGCGCAGGTCGCGTTCGGCGCTGTTCTGGCTGGACAGCACCACACCGAGGGCGCAGACGGCGATCCCCAGGTGGGCGAGCTGCATGCCCCAGTAACTGCGGGTCAGGGTCGGCAGGCCTTTGACGAGGCCTTTATGGCGAGTCTTGTCGAAAATATCCCGCACGCCCGCCAGCAATACCCACGCCGCCAGCACGAATGTCGCCAGCACCGCCCAGTTGAAATCGCCATAAGCGATGCCCGCCACCACGGCCAGGGCGGCGGTGCCGAGCAGCACCGGCGTGAGCATTCCCAGCAGCCAATTGACCGGCGTGTCCTTCCAGCGCACCAGCACACCGATCGCCATCACCACCATCAGGATCGCCATCAACGGAATGAACAGTGCGTTGAAATACGGCGGGCCGACCGACAGCTTGGCGCCGGACAACGCATCGAGCACCAGCGGATACAACGTCCCGAGGAGGATCATCGACGCCGCCACCACCAGCACCAGGTTATTGCCCAGCAGCAGGGTTTCCCGGGACCAGAGGTTGAAGCCTACCTGGCTTTTCACTACCGGTGCACGCAGGGCGAACAGCGTCAGCGAACCGCCGACCACGAACAGCAGGAACATCAGGATGAATACGCCACGCTCGGGGTCCGAGGCGAAGGCATGCACCGAGGTCAGCACGCCGGAGCGCACCAGGAAGGTCCCGAGCAGGCTCAGCGAGAACGCCGCGATCGCCAGCAGCACGGTCCAGCTCTTGAACACGCCGCGTTTTTCAGTGACGGCCAGGGAGTGGATCAGCGCCGTGCCGACCAGCCATGGCATGAAGGAAGCGTTCTCCACCGGGTCCCAGAACCACCAGCCGCCCCAGCCGAGTTCGTAATAGGCCCACCACGACCCGAGGGTGATGCCGATCCCGAGGAAGGCCCAGGCGACAATGGTCCATGGCCGCGACCAGCGCGCCCACGCGGCGTCGAGGCGACCACCGAGCAAAGCGGCGATGGCGAACGCGAAGGCCACGGAAAAGCCGACGTAGCCCATGTAGAGCATCGGCGGATGGACGATCAGACCGATGTCCTGAAGCAACGGGTTGAGGTCGCGGCCATCCATCGGCACTTGCGGCAGGATGCGCTCGAACGGGTTTGACGTGAGGATCAGGAACAGCAGGAAACCGATGCTGATCATGCCCATCACCGCCAGCACCCGGGCCAGCATCACTTGCGGCAACTGTCGGGAGAACACTGACACCGCGAAGGTCCAGCCGGCAAGGATCAACGCCCAGAGCAGCAACGAACCTTCGTGGGCACCCCACACCGCGCTGAACTTGTAGTACCAGGGCAAGGCGCTGTTGGAGTTGCTGGCGACATAGGCCACGGAAAAATCGTCGGCCATGAACGCGTAGGTCAGGCAACCGAACGCGAACAGCATGAACGCAAACTGCCCCCATGCCGCCGGCTGGGCGAGGCTCATCCACAAGCGGTCGCCACGCCAGGCACCCAGCAACGGCACAACCGCCTGGACCAGGGAAAAACACAGGGCCAGGATCATCGCCAGATGGCCCAGCTCAGGAATAAACAGACCGGCATTCATCGATCAACCCTCCTTCACGGGAGCGGGAGCGGGCGCCGACTGGCCGCTGTCTTTCAGGGCCTTGGTCACTTCCGGCGGCATGTATTTCTCATCGTGCTTGGCCAGCACCTCGTCGGCCACCACCACGCCATCGGCGTTGAGTTTGCCCAAGGCAACGATGCCCTGCCCTTCGCGGAACAGGTCCGGGAGGATCCCGCGATAGGTAATGGTCACGGTCTTGTTGAAGTCGGTGACGTTGAATTTAACGTCCAGCGAATCACCGGAACGCACCAGCGAGCCCTGCTCCACCATGCCGCCAGCGCGGATGCGCGTATCCTTGGGCGCTTCGCCATTGGCGATCTGGGTCGGGGTGTAGAACAGGTTGATGTTCTGTTGCAAGGCGCTGAGGGCGAGACCGACCGCCGCGCCGACGCCGACCAGGATCGCCAGGATGATGACAAGACGTTTTTTGCGCAGCGGATTCACTGACCGTTCTCCCGACGCAGACGACGCGCCTCTTGTTGCAGATACCGCTTGCGGGCCAGGATCGGCGCCGCCACGTTGAGGGCCAGCACCGCCAGGCAGATGCCATAGGCGGACCAGACATACAGGCCGTGATGGCCCATGGCGAGGAAGTCGCCGAATGACGCGAAACTCATCGAGCGGCCTCCAGGTTGTTCTGTACTTCGGCTTTCACCCAACTGGCACGGGCTTCGCGCTTGAGCACTTCGAGGCGCATGCGCAGCAGCAGCACAGCGCCGAAGAAGCAATAGAAACCCAGCACGGTCAGCAACAGCGGCAGCCACATCTCGACCGGCATCGCCGGTTTTTCGGTGAGGGTGAAGGTCGCGCCCTGGTGCAGGGTGTTCCACCACTCCACCGAGTACTTGATGATCGGGACGTTGATCACGCCGACAATCGCCAGCACCGCGCAGGCCTTGGCCGCGCTGTCACGATTGCTGATGGCGTTGCCCAGCGCAATAAGACCGAAGTACAGGAACAGCAGGATCAGCATCGACGTCAGTCGTGCATCCCAGACCCACCATGAACCCCAGGTCGGCTTGCCCCAGATTGCCCCGGTGACCAGCGCCACGGCGGTCATCCAGGCACCGATGGGCGCTGCGCATTGCAGCGCGACGTCGGCCAGCTTCATCTTCCACACCAGCCCGACCACACCGCAGATCGCCAGCATCACGTAGACCGACTGGGCGAGCATCGCTGCCGGAACATGGATATAGATAATGCGAAAGCTGTTGCCCTGCTGGTAGTCCGGCGGCGCGAAAGCCAGGCCCCAGACCAGGCCGATGCCGATCAGCAACAGGGCGGCGATACTCAACCAGGGCAGCATCTTGCCGCTGATGCCGTAAAACCACTTGGGTGAGCCGAGCTTATGAAACCAGGTCCAGTTCATTGCAGTTTCCATCACGGTTGCGGCTCGTCTTCACGAGCCGCCAGGTCAGCCTTCGCTTCCAGTGGAAGTGGTCAATTCCTGACCAGGCCGCATTATTATTCGCCGACGCTGATCTTCAGGCCAGCGGCTATTGCAAAGGGTGTCAGGGTTATCGCCAGGGCGGTCAGGCTCCCAAGCCACAGTAGATAACCGGTTGCCGGCAGGCCTTGCAGCGCCGCTTGCAAGGCGCCACTGCCGAGGATCAGTACCGGTATGTACAGCGGCAGGATCAGCAGCGCCAGCAACAAGCCGCCACGCTTGAGCCCTACCGTCAGCGCCGCACCCACCGCGCCGAGCAGGCTCAGCACCGGCGTGCCGAGCAACAGTGACAGCAGCAGCACCGGCATGCACGCGGCGGGCAAGCCCAGCATCATCGCAAGCAGCGGCGAGAGCAGCACCAGCGCCAGGCCGAAAAAAACCCAGTGTGCCAGTACCTTGGCCAAAACCAGAAGGGCCAGGGGGTGCGACGAAAGGACCCACTGTTCCAGGGAGCCGTCTTCGAAATCACTGCGGAAAAGCCCGTCCAGCGAGAGCAGGACCGACAAAAGCGCGGCCACCCAGACCAGCCCTGGCGACAAGGTTTGCAACAATTGAGTCTCCGGACCGACCGCCAGAGGGAACAGCGCGATGACGATCGCAAAGAACACCAGCGGATTGGCCAGTTCAGCCGGACGCCGACATAACAGGCGTGCTTCACGGGCAAGCAACAGGCCAAAGACGCTCATACCGCCCAGTTCCCCAGGTCAATGCTGCGATAGCCGGCGGGCATCCGGGTCAACGTGTGATGGGTCGTCAACAGCACCATGCCGCCGCTCTCGCAATGCCGGGCCAGGTGTTCTTCGAGCTGCGCGACGCCCTGCTTGTCCAGTGCGGTGAAGGGTTCGTCGAGAATCCACAGCGGCGGGCTGTCCAGGTACAGACGGGCCAGGGCCACGCGGCGCTGCTGGCCGGCCGACAGTGTGTGGCTGGGCACATCCTCGAAACCCTTCAGACCTACCGCCGCCAGGGCCTGCCAGATCGCCTCGCGACCGGCCGGCCGGTGCAAGGCGCACAGCCAGCTGAGGTTTTCTTCCGGCGTCAGCAGGTCCTTGATACCGGCGGCATGGCCGATCCAGAGCAGGTTGCGGGCCAGTTCGCTGCGCTGGCTGTCGAGGGGCTGGCCGTTAAGCAGCACCTGGCCGGCGGTGGGTTGCATCAACCCGGCCAGCAGGCGCAACAGGCTGGTCTTGCCGCTGCCGTTGGGGCCACTGACTTGCACCATATCGCCACGCGAGAGTCTCAATTCGAGATTTTCGAAAAGCAGCCGCAGGTCTCGCTCGCAGGCGAGGCCGATGGTTTGCAAGAGAGGACTGGTCAAGGGATCGCGGGCCTTATACGGTTCAAGTCGGCAGTGCAGCGGCCGTTAAAGTGATGCAGCATAGATGCATTGACGGCCCGTTCCACAGAGCTGCGTCAAACAATTGCAAGATTTTCGCCGCTCTCTGGAAGGCGGGCGGCATTATACATGTGAAGCCTCGCTCCAAAGAGCGCTGATTTCCCCAAGGTAAGACCGCAGATGACAGGCGACATGAACATCCCGCCGCTGCCCCAGCCCACGGCAACGACACGCATGCCGGCGGTGACTGGCGAGCTGCTCAAGTTGCTGGCGCCGGCCGAGGGGCTGATCGGCCCGGGCCAGACAGCCAAGGCCGAGGTGTTGTCACTCAAGCAGGCGGACCAGGCCTTCCAGCTGTTGCTCAAGCTGACCCTGGAAAGCGGCCGGCAGACCACGGTGCAGGCCACCAGCGCCCAGCCGTTGCCGCAAGGTACCAGCCTGGCCGTGACCCAGCCGTCCGCCAGCAACCTGGCGATCACCGTGCAACAGGCGCTCGCGTCCAGTGTCGCCACCCTGACCCGCATCGACACTGCGCAATTGCCCGTGGGCACCTTGTTGCAGGGTAAAGTCCTGACCAGCCAGGCGCTGCCGCAGTTGCCAGGGCAAGCGGCGGTATATCGCTCGCTGGTGAGTTTGCTCAACACCGTCCAGGCCGGCAGCACCCTGGACATCGACAGTCCACAGCCATTGCGCATCGGCACGTTATTGAGCGCTCAGGTGCAGGATGCGCAGACCTTGAAGTTCGTCCCCCTGAGCAACCGCCAGGAGCAATTGGCGGTCAGCCAGCAACTGGTTACGCAGGTGAGCCGCCAGGGTTCGCTGGACAGCTTGCTCACTGCCCTGCAAAACCTTCCCGCCAGCGACGACGCCGGCCCCGAGCTGCGCGCGGCGGTAACGCGCCTGTTGGCCGGTCTGCCAGACGTCCAGCAACTGAGCACACCCAAGGGCCTGGCCCAGGCCATGGTCGCCAGCGGCATGTTCCTGGAGAGCAAACTCCTCGCCGGGCAACCGCCGAGCCTCGCCCCGGACATGAAAGGCGACCTGCTGAAACTGATCGCCCAACTGACACCGGCCCTGCCCGCATCCACCAATCTCAGCGCCATCATCGCCGCCAACACCCTGGCCCAGGCGCTGCCCAGCTTCGTGCGCAGTGCCTTGGGGATGCTTGGCCAGGTCAGCGCCAAGCCGCAACCCACGAGTTTTCCGCTGCCCTCACGCCTGCTCAAAGGCCAGGACGAAGAAGGCGATCTGGAGCACCTGTTGCGTCTGGCCGCAGCCGCTGTCTCGCGCCTGCAAAGCCATCAGTTGTCGAGCCTGGAGCAGACCGGGCTGACCGACGATGGCCGGCTGATGAGCACCTGGCAGTTGGAGATCCCGATGCGCAACCTGCAGGACATCGTGCCATTGCAGGTCAAGTTCCAACGCGAGGAAACCCCGGCCCGGGAGCAGCCGGACGAGCGCCGCGAACCACGCGAAGCGAAACAGCAATTGTGGAAGGTCGAGCTGGCGTTCGACATGGAGCCGCTGGGCCCGTTGCAGATTCAGGCCCAGTTGCTCGGCGGCAGCCTGTCCAGCCAGCTGTGGGCGCAAAGGCCGTACACCGCAAGCCTGATCGAAAGCAACCTGACCGCCCTGCGTGAGCGCCTGGTGACGTGCGGGCTGAACGTCGGCGATCTGGATTGCCACCTCGGCACCCCGCCCCAAGGGCCCAAGACCCGACTGGATCAACGCTGGGTGGACGAAACCGCATGACAACCCATACCGAACCCCGCCAGGCCATCGCGCTCAAGTACGACGGCCACCACGCCCCCACCCTCACCGCCAAGGGGGACGAAGCCCTGGCCGAGGAAATCCTGCGCATCGCCCGGGAAAGCGAAGTACCGATCTATGAAAACGCCGAACTGGTGAAATTGCTGGCGCGGCTGGAGTTGGGCGACAGCATCCCCGAGGAGCTCTATCGCACGATCGCCGAGATCATTGCCTTTGCCTGGAACCTGAAGGGCAAATTCCCCCAAGGCTTCGACCCCCACGCGCAGGATGTCGAAAAGGACGTGACGGACCGCGGGGATGATTACTGACCAGCGACAACGCTACCCCCGTGGCGAGGGAGCTTGCTCCCGCTCGGCTGCGCAGCGGCCGCAAAAGCCTGGGGCCGCTGCGCGACCCAGCGGGAGCGGGGTCTGGGTGGGAATGACTATTTCTGAACGCCAGAAAAACCTGTGGGAGCGAGCCTGCTCGCGAAGGCGTCCGGTCAGTCAACATCTTTATTGACTGTCACACCGCTTTCGCGAGCAGGCTCGCTCCCACACAGACGTCACGGACCGCGGGAATGATTACTGACCAGCGACAACGCTACCCGTGGCGAGGGAGCTTGCTCCGCTCGGCTGCGCAGCGGCCGTAAAAAGCCTGGGGCCGCTGCGCGACCCAGCGGGAGCAAGCTCCCTCGCCACGGGGGCGGGGTTGGATTGATTATTTCGAAAGCCAGAAAAACCTGTGGGAGCGAGCCTGCTCGCGAAGGCGTCCGGTCAGTCAACATCTCCATTGACTGTCACACCGCTTTCGCGAGCAGGCTCGCTCCCACACAGACGTCACGGACCGCGGGAAAGATTACTGACCAGCAACAACGCTCCCTCGCCACGGGGGCGGGGTTGGATTGATTATTTCGAACGCCAGAAAAACCTGTGGGAGCGAGCTTGCTCGCGAAAGCGTCCGGTCAGTCAGCATCTTCATTGACTGTCACACCGCTTTCGCAAGCAGGCTCGCTCCCACAGGGTTCAGGGGGAGAAATAGCTTCAACCGCCCTTGTGCAACTTGCTCATCAATTCCGCTTCGGCCTGGGTCAGACCACACGCCTGGGTCAGTTCGTCGACGCTGGCGCCCATGCCGACCAAGCGGGCGGCCTGGGCGAAGGACAGGCTGGAGGGGTCGCGCTGTTCCAGCTGCGCCAGTTTGTCCGGCAATGGCCCGACCACGGCACGCAGCTCATGGAGCGCTTCGCCCATGCGCACGGTGCCGTTCTGATAGTCGTCGACCCGCTTGGCCAGGTCGCGGATGCGCTGATCGCGCAACGCATCGCCCTGGGCCTGCTGAGCGGCGATCTGCCGCTGGCCGCGTATGTAGGACAAGAACATTGCCAGCGTGCCTGCCCAGAAAAGGAACAGGACAATGACTGCTACCTCAAGAATCAAATCAGATACTCTCCAGTTCCGACCACTCTTCTTCGCTCATCATCTTGTCCAGTTCAACCAGGATCAGCAACTCGTTGTTCTTGTTGCACACGCCCTGAATGAACTTGGCGGACTCTTCGTTACCGACGTTCGGCGCGGTTTCGATTTCCGACTGACGCAGGTAAACCACTTCGGCGACGCTGTCGACCATGATGCCAACCACTTGCTTGTCGGCTTCGATGATGACGATCCGAGTGTTGTCGCTGATCTCGGCGTTCATCAGGCCGAAGCGTTGACGGGTATCGATCACGGTGACCACGTTGCCACGCAGGTTGATGATCCCCAGCACATAGCTTGGCGCACCTGGAACCGGGGCGATCTCGGTGTAGCGCAGCACTTCCTGAACGCGCATCACGTTGATGCCGTAGGTTTCGTTATCGAGCTTGAAGGTCACCCATTGCAGAATCGGATCTTCAGAACCCTTTTGAGACGACGCCTTATCATTCATACCCTGACCCCTCGAAAAACCGCCTGTGGCGGTGTGTGTTCTGTCCGGCGGCGCCCTGCGCCCCCGGTTGTCTTATTTCGGTTTCTGGACCGGCTTGCTGCCGCCCAGGTGTTTTGCCCCGCCGCTGGCGATCAGCTCCGCCAGTTCGGAAACGTCCAGCAAGGCGCACATGTGTTCGATCACCGTACCGGCCAGCCATGGCCGTTGTCCTCGATGGCTGCGCCATTTGATTTCGTTCGGGTCCAGGCGCAGCGAACGGCTGACCTGATGCACCGCCAATCCCCACTCGTAGCCTTGCACTGAAATCACGTATTGCAGGCCCTGGCGAAAATCATCGCGATAACGGTCCGGCATGACCCAGCGCGCGGTGTCCAGCACCTTCAGGTTGCCGGCCTGGCTCGGCAGGATCCCGAGGAACCATTCCGGCTGGCCGAACAACGGCGTCAATTCCTGCCCCGCCAGGGAATAAATCGATCCCAGGCACACCAGCGGCACCGCCAGGGTCAACCCGGCCACATCGAACAACAGACACTCGAACGGCTCGGCGGCCCAGGCCGGACGGTCGTCGCCCTGCACCGGCGGCGGTGTGTTGCTCGGCGGCGGCAAGTGGATTTCCACTACCGGCGTCACCAGGCCCTGCAACAACGGTGCAACGGTCGAGACCGGCGCCAGGATCGGCGCGGGCGCTTCCATCACGGCCACCTTCGGCTTGACGAGCGGCGCCTCGACCGCTGCGGCAGTCATGGAAATCCGTGCATCACGGGCCTGCTCTTCGAGCACGGCCGCCTGGAACTCGTCCAGTACAGCTTCAGCTTCGGCTTCGACGACGGGCTCGGGCAACGCCTCGGCCGCGCTCGGCGGCGCTGGCAATTCTTCGGTCGCTTCCTGCAAGAGCCCGTCCAGGTAGGACTGCAAGGCCAGTTGCGGACGCGAGGTTGTCTTGATCGGGCGGTTCATGAGAACTGTGCGCCACTTGAAAAGGTTATCGGCATGGATACGTCAGGACTTGAGCGCCCGCAAGCAAGCACAACGGCTGTGGAAAACTTCGTCACTTCAAGCCACCTGCTGCGGAACGAGCTGCTGGGCCAGCAGATGCTTGAGAAGCGCGCGATAGGCCAGGACGCCACGGCTCTTGCCATCGAATTGCGAAGGGGTCACTCCGGCGCGGCTGGCATCGCGCAGACGCGTATCGACCGGGATATAACCTTGCCAGATGTCGTCCGGGTACATATCGCGCAGCACGCGCAGGGTACCGAGGGACGCCTGGGTGCGACGGTCGAACAGGGTCGGCACGATGTTGAACGCCAGGGATTGCTTGCGCGAGCGGTTGACCATCGCCAGCGTGTTGACCATGCGCTCCAGGCCTTTGACAGCCAGGTGCTCGGTCTGCACCGGAATCACCAGTTGCTGGCTCGCGGCCAGGGCGTTGACCATCAGTAGCCCGAGCAATGGCGGGCTGTCGATGATTGCGTAATCGAAATCCTGCCACAGCTGCGCCAGACTCTTGGCGATCACCAGGCCCAGACCGCCCTGCCCGGGCGACTGGCGCTCCAGGGTGGCCAGGGCCGTGCTCGATGGCAGCAGGGAAATCCGCTCGTCACTGGTAGACAGCAACAACTGGCCCGGCAAGCCCTCGGGCACGCTGCCCTTGTGCAGGAACAAGTCGTAGTTGCTGTGCTCCAGGCTATCGGGATCGTAGCCGAAATAGCTGGTCATCGAGCCGTGGGGGTCCAGATCGACGATGACCACGCGCTTGCCCGCCTCGGCCAGCAAACCGGCTAAAGCGATGGAGGATGTGGTTTTGCCCACACCACCTTTTTGATTGGCGACTGCCCAGACTCTCATTCGGATCGTTCCTCCCGGTCGAAACGGGTTCGACCGAGAAATAGCTCGGTTATAAAGCCGGTGACGGAGAATTGACGGCGTTCTGTCTTTCCGGCGACTTGACCGGGGTCGGTGCAGTTTGTGTGCCAGCCCGCTTCAATGCCGCATCGGGTTTTGCATTGGCGGTGCCGGTACCGGTCAGGCTGCGCCGGACATCAAGGTTGCGCGAGACCACCAGCACTACCCGCCGGTTGCGCGCGCGCCCTTCGGCGGTGGCGTTGTTGGCCACCGGCTGGAATTCGCCATACCCCACCGAGGCCAGGCGCCCGGGATTGACGCCCTGCATGGCAAGCATGCGCACAATGCTCGCCGAACGGGCCGACGACAGCTCCCAGTTGGTCGGGTACTGCGCGGTGCGGATCGGCTGGTCATCAGTGAAACCTTCGACGTGGATCGGGTTGTCGAACGGTTTCAGGATCGCCGCGACCTTATCGATGATATTGAACGCCATGTCGCTGGGCATCGCGTCGCCGCTACCGAACAGCAGGCTGGAATTGAGCTCGATCTCGACCCACAACTCATTGCCGCGCACGGTCATCTGGTTGGAGCTGATCAGGTCGCCGAACGCCGCGCTGATGTCGTCGGCAATGCTTTTCAACGGATCGCTGCCACCGGCAATGCCAGCATCAACCTGCTCGCTGTCCTTGACCAACGGCTTCGCCGGGGTCGTCGTCTTCGGCCGTTCGTCGCCGATGGGAATCGGCTTGAGAGCACGGTCCGAGTCAGTGAAAACGCCAATCAACGCTTCGGAAATGACCTTGTATTTGCCCTCATTGACCGAGGAGATCGAATACATGACCACAAAAAAGGCAAACAGCAACGTGATGAAGTCGGCGTAGGAAACCAGCCAGCGTTCATGGTTGACGTGTTCTTCACGATGTCTGCGACGCGCCATCTTCCATATCCTCCATCAGTCCATGAAGCCCTGGAGCTTCAACTCGATGGAGCGCGGGTTTTCACCTTCGGCGATCGACAAGATGCCTTCCAGCAGCATTTCGCGGTAGCGCGACTGGCGCAACGCGATGGACTTGAGCTTGGCCGCGATCGGCAGCAGCACCAGGTTGGCGCTCGCCACGCCATAGATGGTAGCGACGAAGGCCACGGCGATGCCGCTGCCCAGCTGCGACGGGTCGGCCAGGTTGCCCATCACATGGATCAGGCCCATCACCGCACCGATGATGCCGATGGTCGGCGCATAGCCGCCCATGCTTTCGAAGACTTTCGCCGCTTCGATGTCGCGACTTTCCTGGGTGTAGAAATCCACCTCCAGGATGCTGCGGATCGCTTCCGGCTCGGCGCCGTCGACCAGCAACTGCAGGCCCTTGCGCGAGTAGCTGTCGGGTTCGGCGTCGGCCACCCCTTCCAGCCCCAGCAAGCCTTCCTTGCGGGCGGTCAGGCTCCAGTTCACCACGCGGTCGATGCCGCCGGCCAGGTCGACCCGCGGCGGGAACAGAATCCACACCAATACCTGCATGGCGCGCTTGAAGGCGCTCATCGGCGACTGCAACAGCGCAGCGCCTACGGTGCCACCGATCACGATCAACGCGGCCGGGCCATTGGCCAACGCGCCGAGGTGACCGCCTTCCAGGTAATTGCCACCAATGATGGCGACGAACGCCATGATGATGCCGATCAGGCTGAGCACGTCCATTACAGGCACGCCTCGACCAGATGTTTACCTATGTCGTCCAGGCTGTAGACCGCGTCGGCCAGGTCGGCCTTGACGATTGCCATGGGCATGCCATAGATCACGCAACTGGCCTCGTCCTGGGCCCAGATCGCGCTGCCGCCCTGCTTGAGCAGGCGCGCGCCCTCGCGACCGTCAGCGCCCATGCCGGTGAGGACCACCGCCAGAACTTTGTCGCCGTAGGACTTCGCCGCGGAACCGAAGGTAATGTCCACGCAAGGCTTGTAGTTGAGACGCTCGTCACCTGGCAGGATTTTCACCGCGCCACGGCCGTCGATCATCATCTGCTTGCCACCCGGCGCCAACAGCGCCAGCCCCGGCCGCAGGATGTCGCCGTCCTCGGCTTCCTTGACGCTGATGCGGCAGAGTTTGTCCAGGCGCTCGGCAAACGCCTTGGTGAACGCCGCAGGCATGTGCTGGATCAGCACGATGGGCGCCGGGAAATTCGCCGGCAGTTGGGTCAGGACCCGCTGCAGCGCCACCGGGCCGCCGGTGGACGTACCGATGGCAACCAGTTTGTAGGCCTTGCGCTTGGGTGCCGGCGACGCTGCGCTGGCCGGTGCCGAACGCGCCGGCGCCGGTGCCGGAGCACTGCGTACCGGGGCCGGATTGAAGCTGCTCGACGAGGAAGAAGACGCGGGCGCGGACGTCGGCGCAACAACCGGCGCGGGCGCCGGTGCGCTGTAGGCACTGACCCGGCGATTGCTGCGGGAAATGCTGTGGACTTTCTCGCACAGCAACTGGCGGACCTTGTCCGGGTTGCGCGAGATGTCTTCGAAATTCTTCGGCAGGAAATCGACCGCCCCGGCGTCCAGCGCATCGAGGGTGACACGGGCGCCTTCATGGGTCAGGGACGAGAACATCAATACCGGGGTCGGGCAGCGCTGCATGATATGCCGCACCGCCGTGATGCCATCCATCATCGGCATCTCGTAGTCCATGGTGATCACGTCCGGCTTGAGCGCCAGCGCCTGATCGATCGCCTCTTTGCCGTTGGTCGCCGTACCGACGACCTGAATGCTGGTGTCCGCCGAAAGAATTTCCGAGACGCGGCGGCGGAAGAACCCCGAATCGTCCACCACCAGGACTTTAACTACCATAAACACTCCGTTAGACGAGGCGCGGCGCCAGGCCGCACCCCTCCAGAATCAAATACGCCGGGCGGCGTAGCGCTTGAGCATGCTAGGCACATCGAGAATCAACGCGATGCGGCCGTCGCCGGTGATGGTGGCGCCGGACATGCCCGGGGTGCCTTGGAGCATCTTGCCCAACGGCTTGATGACCACTTCTTCCTGGCCAACCAGTTGGTCGACGACGAAGCCGATCCGCTGGGTGCCCACCGAAAGGATCACCACGTGGCCCTCGCCCTGCTCGACATGAGCGGCGGAGCTGACCAGCCAGCGCTTGAGGTAGAACAGCGGCAGCGCCTTGTCCCGCACGATGACCACTTCCTGGCCGTCGACCACGTTGGTGCGCGACAGGTCGAGGTGGAAGATCTCGTTGACGTTGACCAGCGGGAAGGCGAAGGCCTGGTTGCCCAGCATCACCATCAGGGTCGGCATGATCGCCAGGGTCAACGGGACCTTGATGACGATTTTCGAGCCCTGGCCCTTGGTCGAGTAGATGTTGATCGAGCCGTTGAGCTGGGAAATCTTGGTTTTCACCACGTCCATGCCCACGCCACGACCCGACACGTCGGATATCTCGGTCTTGGTCGAGAAGCCCGGAGCGAAAATCAGGTTGTAGCACTCGGTGTCGCTCAGGCGATCGGCCGCGTCCTTGTCCATTACGCCGCGTTTCACCGCGATCGCCCGGAGTACGTGCGGGTCCATGCCCTTGCCGTCGTCGGAGATCGACAGCAGGATGTGGTCGCCCTCCTGCTCGGCGGCCAGGATCACCTTGCCGCTGCGGACCTTGCCCGAGGCCTCGCGCTCTTCCGGCGACTCGATGCCGTGGTCAACCGCGTTGCGCACCAAGTGGACCAGCGGGTCGGCCAGGGCCTCGACAAGGTTCTTGTCGAGGTCGGTCTCTTCACCCACCAGTTCCAGGTTGATCTCTTTCTTGAGCTGGCGAGCCAGGTCACGAACCAGGCGCGGGAAGCGCCCGAAGACTTTCTTGATCGGCTGCATCCGGGTCTTCATGACCGCGGTCTGCAGGTCAGCCGTGACCACGTCGAGGTTCGACACGGCCTTGGACATCGCTTCGTCCTGGCTGTTGAGGCCCAGGCGCACCAGGCGGTTACGCACCAGCACCAGTTCGCCGACCATGTTCATGATTTCGTCCAGGCGCGCGGTGTCGACCCGAACGGTGGTTTCGGCTTCGCTGGCCGGTTTCTCCGCAGGCGGCGCAGACGGCGCGCGGGCTGGTGCCGGCGCTGCGGCGGCGGCAGGCTTGGGTGTCTCGGCCTTCGGCTCCGGTGCCTTGGCAGCGGGCTTGGGCACGGCCTTGGCGGCCGGCGCAGCAGTGGCGGCGGTGGCCGTCCCGACTTCGCTGAACTTGCCCTTGCCGTGCAATTCGTCGAGCAGTGATTCGAATTCGTGGTCGCTGATCAGGTCGCCACCGGCGGCGGCCGCGGTTGGCTTGGCCCGGGCTGGCGCAGCAGCGATGGCCGAATCCAGCGCATCGACGGCAAAGGTGCCCTTGCCGTGCAACTGGTCGAGCAGTGCTTCGAACTCGTCGTCGGTGATGTCGGAGTTATCCCCCGCAGCCTTCGGCGCGGCCGGTGTTACCGGGGCGGCAACGGCATCAGGGGCGAACTGGCCCTTGCCGTGGAGCTGGTCGAGCAACGACTCGAACTCGGCGTCGGTGATTTCATCACTGCCGGCGGCAGCGGCGGCTGGCGCAGCGGTTGCGGCGGGTGCCGCCGGAGCCTCAGCCTGGGCCTTGACGGCACTCAGCGAGTCCAGCAGCGACTCAAATTCGTGGTCGGTAATGTCACCCGATTCCTCGGCAACCGGCTCTTCAGCCACCGGCTCGGCAACCGGCGCGGCTTCGTCAGCCGACTGCGGCTCGGCCAGGCGCGCCAATGCAGCAAGCAGCTCAGGCGTGGCGGGGGTGATCGGCGAACGCTCGCGCACTTCGCTGAACATGCTGTTGACCGCATCCAGCGCTTCGAGCACGACGTCCATCAATTCCGAGTCAACGCGACGCTCACCCTTGCGCAGGATGTCGAACACGTTTTCGGCAATGTGGCAGCACTCCACCAGCTCATTGAGCTGGAGGAAGCCGGCGCCTCCTTTTACAGTGTGGAAACCGCGAAAAATTGCATTGAGCAGATCCGCATCATCTGGTCGGCTTTCCAGCTCGACCAGCTGTTCGGACAGTTGCTCTAGAATCTCGCCGGCCTCAACCAGGAAATCCTGAAGGATCTCTTCATCGGCGCCGAAGCTCATTAATGGCTGCTCCTAAAATAGGGCTAAAACTCAAAATCCAAGGCTGGACAACAAATCGTCCACATCGTCCTGACCGGACACAACGTCTTCTCTTTTATCGGCATGAATCTGCGGACCTTCACCCTGAGAGAGATGTTTTTGTGGATCTTTTTCAGCAAGTATCGCCGCACGGTCGTGTTCGATGCCGGCAAAGCGATCAACCTGGCTGGCCATGAGTACCAGTTTGAGCAAATTGCTTTCCACTTCGGTAACCAACTGGGTCACGCGCTTGATCACCTGGCCTGTCAGGTCCTGGTAGTCCTGGGCCAGCAGGATGTCATTGAGATTGCTCGCCACGGCGCGGTTTTCGCTGCTGCTGCGCGTCAGGAAACCGTCGACCCGACGGGCCAACTCGCGAAACTCCTCGGCACCGACTTCGCGACGCATGAAGCGCCCCCAATCGGTACTCAACGCCTGGGCTTCCTCGCTCAGGCCGTTGACCAGCGGAGTAGCGCTTTCCACCAGGTCCATGGTGCGGTTGGCCGCGGCTTCGGTCAGCTTGACCACATACCCCAGGCGCTCGGTGGCGTCGGTGATCTGCGAGACTTCCTCGGCCTGTGGCATGTTCGGATCGATCTGGAAATTGACGATCGCGCTGTGCAGTTCACGGGTGAGCTTGCCGACTTCCTGGTACAGACCGCGGTCACGGGTCTGGTTGAGCTCATGAATCATTTGAACCGCGTCACCGAAGCGGCCCTTTTCAAGGCTGTCGACCAGTTCGCGGGCATGTTTTTTCAGGGTCGATTCGAAATCGCCCATTGAAGATTCGTTGTCCATAGCTCCCCCGTGGCGCCGTTAACCGATGCGTTCGAAGATTTTTTCGATCTTCTCTTTCAACGCCTGGGCCGTGAAGGGTTTGACCACATAGCCGTTTACACCGGCCTGGGCCGCTTCGATGATCTGCTCGCGCTTGGCTTCGGCGGTGACCATCAGCACCGGCAGGTGCTTGAGTTTTTCATCGGCGCGCACGTGGCGCAGCAAGTCGATACCGGTCATGCCGGGCATGTTCCAGTCAGTCACCAGAAAGTCGATGCTCCCGCTGTTGAGGACTGGAATGGCAGTGGTGCCATCGTCAGCCTCGACCGTGTTGGTGAACCCGAGGTCACGCAACAGGTTTTTTATGATCCGCCGCATCGTTGAGAAGTCATCAACGATGAGGATTTTCATGTTCTTGTCCAATTCGACCTCCAAGCAGTCTTAAACGCGCCCAGCACCTGGACGCGCCATTTCAATCAATCCGGCACAACACTCGACAACGGTATGGAGTCCCACGGATGGAGACTGGCCCGGCACATGCCATGCCAGCCCCGCTCGCAGCGTCCCCACACTGCCTGTCAGCGCGCTCGCCACTCCCCCAAACGCCCCCGCAAGCGGGCCGCGCACTGGCTGTGTAACTGGCTGACCCGCGATTCGCTGACCCCCAGGACCTCACCGATTTCCTTGAGGTTCAGCTCTTCGTCGTAGTACAGCGCCAAGACCAGTCGCTCACGCTCCGGCAAATTGGCAATCGCATCCGCCAGCGCGCTCTGGAAACGTTCGTCTTCCAGGTCACGCGACGGCTCCATGTGAGCACTCGCATTGTCCTCGTGCAGCCCTTCGTGCTCGCCGTCCTGCAAAAGGTCGTCGAAACTGAACAGGCGGCTGCCCAAGGTATCGTTCAAAATCCCGTAATAATCATCGAGACTCAACTGGAGTTCGGCCGCAACTTCGTGATCTTTAGCGTCACGCCCGGTTTTAGCTTCAATCGCGCGGATTGCGTCACTGACCATACGGGTATTGCGGTGCACCGAACGCGGCGCCCAGTCGCCCTTGCGGACTTCATCGAGCATCGCTCCGCGAATCCGGATACCGGCATACGTTTCGAAACTGGCGCCCTTGCTCGCGTCGTATTTGTTCGACACTTCGAGCAGGCCGATCATGCCCGCCTGGATCAAGTCTTCGACCTGGACGCTGGCCGGCAAGCGTGCCAGCAAGTGATAGGCGATGCGCTTGACCAACGGCGCATAACGCTCGATCAGTTCGTACTGGGCGTCCCGTGCCGATTTTTTGTAGAGATGGTTGTAACCGCTGGCTGTCATAACACGGGCCCTGCCGTTTGTTGCACGAGACGCTCGACGAAAAATTCCAGATGCCCGCGAGGGTTGGCCGGCAGCGGCCAGGTATCGACCTTCTGGGCGATAGCCTTGAACGCCAGCGCGCATTTGGAACGTGGAAAAGCTTCATAGACGGCACGTTGCTTCTGGACAGCCTTGCGTACGCTTTCGTCGTAAGGCACTGCGCCGACATATTGTAGGGCGACGTCCAGGAAGCGATCCGTGACCTTCGTCAACTTGGCGAACAGGTTGCGTCCTTCCTGCGGGCTCTGGGCCATGTTGGCCAGGACGCGGAAGCGGTTCATGCCATAGTCGCGGTTAAGCAGTTTGATCAGGGCGTAGGCATCGGTGATGGAGGTCGGTTCGTCGCAAACCACCAGCAGGACTTCCTGGGCGGCGCGGACAAAACTGACCACCGAGTCACCGATACCGGCGGCCGTGTCGATCACCAGCACATCGAGGTTGTCGCCGATGTCGCTGAAAGCCTGGATCAGGCCGGCGTGCTGCGCCGGCGTCAGGTGAACCATGCTTTGGGTACCGGAGGCGGCCGGCACGATGCGAATCCCGCCAGGCCCCTGGAGGAGCACGTCGCGCAGTTCGCAGCGGCCTTCGATCACGTCCGCCAGCGTGCGCTTGGGGGTGAGCCCCAGCAGCACGTCGACGTTCGCCAGGCCCAGGTCGGCGTCCAGCAGCATGACCCGTCGGCCAAGCTCTGCCAGAGCCAGGGACAAGTTCACTGACACGTTAGTCTTCCCGACGCCACCTTTGCCGCCGGTCACCGCGATCACCTGTACGGGATGCATGCTGCCCATGTTCGTTCTTTACCTTGTCTTACTTAGACGGAGGCCACATTACTGGCTGCGCGTTCGCATACGGAACAATGCATGGCAGACCATCGATGTAGGTACAAAAAATATTCATGATTACCTCAGCCGACCTGCTTGGTCGGGCTGTGGTAGATGTCAGCGAACATGTCAGCCATGGCTTCGTCGCTGGGTTCTTCCTGCATTTGCACACTCACGGCACGACTGACCAGTTGATGACGGCGCGGCAGATGCAAATCATCCGGGATCCGCGGCCCGTCGGTCAGGTAGGCCACCGGTAGTTCATGACCGATCGCCAGGCTCAACACCTCGCCCAGGCTTGCCGTTTCGTCCAGCTTGGTCAGGATGCAGCCGGCCAGCCCGCAGCGTTTGTAGCTGTGGTATGCGGCGGTTAGAACCTGTTTCTGGCTGGTGGTTGCCAACACGAGATAATTTTTTGACTTGATGCCACGCCCGGCCAGGCTTTCCAACTGCATGCGCAGGGCCGGATCGCTGGCTTGCAGGCCGGCGGTGTCGATCAGCACGACGCGCTTGCGCAGCAGTGGTTCCAGCGCCTGGGCCAGCGATTGGCCCGGATCCACATGGGTCACCGACACGTTGAGGATCCGGCCCAGGGTCTTGAGTTGCTCCTGGGCGCCAATGCGGAAACTGTCCATGCTCACCAGGGCGATGCTCTGGGCGCCGTACTTGAGTACATAACGGGCGGCGAGCTTGGCCAGGGTGGTGGTCTTGCCCATGCCGGCCGGGCCGACCATGGCAATCACCCCGCCCTCTTCCAGCGGCTCGACTTCCGGCGTGGCGATCATCCGCGCCAGGTGCGCCAACAGCATGCGCCAGGCCTGGCGAGGCTCTTCGATATCGTTGATCAGTGCCAGCAGGTCGCGGGACAACGGGCCGGACAAGCCGATGCGTTGCAGGCGACGCCACAGGTTGGCCTGGGCCGGACGGCTGCCTTGCAGCTGGTTCCAGGCCAACGAGCCAAGCTGGACTTCCATCAGCTCACGCAGGCTGTTGAGTTCAAAGCGCATCGAGTCCAGGGCACGTGGGTCGACACCCGCGGCTGGCGCGGCTGGCGCCGGTACCGGACGACGCGGCTCGGCCTGGGCTGGCTCGATCAGCGGTTCGGCAGCGGTCAGCGGCAGGCCGGCCGTCAGTGGCTGGCCGGCGAACAATTGACGATTGGTCCCCGCGCTGCCTTCGCCTTCGCTGCTGCGCAGGCTCAGTTCGGCCTGGGCGCTGGCGATGCGCGACTGGGTCTTGCGCAGCTCATCCTCAAGCTCCATGTTCGGAACCCGTGGGGCCAGCGCCGACAATTTGTAATCCAGGGCAGCCGTCAGCTCGACACCGCCGGCGATCCGGCGATTACCGATGATGGCTGCTTCAGCGCCCAGCTCGTCACGTACCAGCTTCATGGCCTGACGCATATCGGCGGCAAAAAAACGCTTCACTTGCATAAACCACTACCTCAGCCGTTGGGCCCTACTGTCGCAACGATGGTCACTTGCTTGTTGTCCGGTATTTCCTGGTACGCCAGCACATGCAGCCCCGGGACCGCGAGGCGACCGAATCGCGAGAGCATCGCGCGAATCGGACCGGCCACCAGCAGGATCACCGGTTGGCCTTGCATCTCTTGCCGCTGGGCTGCTTCGATCAACGAACGCTGCAGCTTCTCGGCCATGCTTGGCTCCAGCAGAACACCCTCTTCCGAGCCTTGTCCTGCCTTCTGCAGACTATTGAGCAATATCTGTTCCAACCTTGGCTCCAGAGTGATCACAGGCAGCTCAGACTCAGTGCCTACAATGCTTTGGACGATTGCGCGGGATACGCCGACTCGCACCGCAGCGACCAACGCGGCGGTATCTTGACTCTTCGAAGCGTTGTTGGCGATGGCTTCGGCGATACTGCGAATGTCGCGCACCGGGACCTGTTCGGCCAACAGCGCCTGCAACACCTTGAGCAACTGCGACAGCGACACCACGCCCGGCACCAGCTCCTCGGCCAGTTTTGGCGAGCCTTTGGCCAGTACTTGCAGCAATTGCTGGACTTCCTCGTGGCCGATCAGCTCGCTGGAGTGCTTGTACAAAATCTGGTTCAAGTGGGTCGCCACCACGGTGCTGGCGTCTACCACGGTATAACCGAGCGATTGCGCCTGGGCCCGCTGGCTGATTTCGATCCACACCGCTTCCAGGCCGAAAGCCGGATCCTTGGCGGTAATACCGTTGAGCGAACCGTAGACCTGTCCTGGGTTGATCGCCAGCTCGCGGTCGGGATAGATCTCTGCTTCGGCCAGGATCACGCCCATGAGCGTCAGGCGATAGGCGCTTGGGGCCAGATCGAGGTTGTCGCGGATATGCACGGTGGGCATCAGGAAGCCCAGGTCCTGGGACAGCTTCTTGCGCACGCCCTTGATCCGGGCCAGCAGTTGACCACCCTGGTTGCGGTCGACCAGTGGGATGAGGCGGTAGCCGACTTCCAGGCCGATCATGTCGATCGGCGTCACATCGTCCCAACCCAACTCCTTGGTTTCCATGGCCCGCGCCGGCGATGGCAGCAGTTCCTGCTGACGCTTGACCTCTTCCAGCGCCTGGACCTTTTGCCCGTTCTGCTTTTTCCAGAACAGGTAGGCGCCACCAGCAGCCAGGGCAGCCATGCTCAGGAACGACACGTGGGGCATGCCCGGCACGATACCCATCACCGCCATCAGGCCGGCCGCCACGGCCAGGGCCTTGGGCGAAGCGAACATCTGGCGATTGATCTGCTTGCCCATGTCTTCGGAGCCCGAAGCACGGGTCACCATGATCGCGGCAGCTGTGGATAACAACAGTGATGGCAATTGCGCCACCAAACCGTCACCGATGGTCAGCAAGGCGTAGACCCTGCCAGCATCACCGAACGTCATACCGTGCTGGAAGATACCGACGGCCATCCCGCCGATGAGGTTGATGAACAGAATCAGCAGGCCGGCGATGGCGTCGCCACGCACGAACTTGCTCGCACCGTCCATGGAACCGTAGAACTCGGCCTCCTGAGCCACGTCAAGACGACGAGCCTTGGCCTGGTTCTGATCGATCAGGCCGGCGTTGAGGTCGGCGTCGATCGCCATCTGCTTGCCGGGCATCGCATCGAGGGTGAAACGCGCGCTCACCTCGGAAATCCGCCCGGCACCCTTGGTCACCACGACGAAGTTGATGATCATCAGGATGGCGAAAACCACGATACCGACCACGTAGTTACCGCCGATCACCACTTCACCGAAGGCCTGGATCACCTTACCGGCGGCAGCGTGGCCGTCCTGGCCGTGGAGCATGACCACGCGAGTGGACGCCACGTTCAGCGCCAGGCGCATCAGCGTCGCCACCAGCAGGATGGTTGGAAACACCGCGAAATCCAGCGGCCGCAGAGCGTATACGCAAACCAGCAGTACCACGATGGACAGCGCAATGTTGAACGTGAAGAACACGTCGAGCAGGAACGGCGGTATCGGCAGCATCATCATGGCGAGCATGACCAGCAGCAACAGCGGCACACCCAGATTCCCCCGGCTGAGGTCGGCTACGTTGCTGCGTGCGGTGCTGAATAACTGAGAGCGATCCACCAATATTCCCCGTTCCTGTGAAGCAAACTTTTGACGCCCGGAGGGGGCGCAGACGGGGTATTGCAAGAAGCTTTCCAACTTTTGCAAAAGCTTGAAATAGAAAGGCCGAAGCGACTTCAACCCTGTAGGAGCGAGCCCGCTCGCGAAAGCGGTTTGTCAGTCGGCGCCTGCATCGACTGGATCGGCGCATTTGCGAGCAGGCTCGCTCCCACAGGGTGATACGGTTCACTTGAGAAGAATGGGAACTCGTGGCGAGGGAGCTTGCTCCCGCTCGGCTGCGAAGCAGTCGCAAACCGGCGGGTGCGGTGTGTCTGATGCCCCGCATCTGGCGGGTTTTGGGGCCGCTTCGCGGCCCAGCGGGAGCAAGCTCCCTCGCCACGGGTTTGTCGATGCCCTAAGGGTATAGCATCGGCTGACTCAGGAATCGCGGCGCAAATCCGGCGGGATCGGCAGGTCCTTGAGCGGTTCGGGACGCTTGCCCTTGCCGGCGCGGTGCTGGCGGATCTGGTAGACGTAGGCCAGCACCTGGGCCACAGCCAGGTACAGACCTCCGGGAATTTCCTGATCGAGTTCGGTGGAGTAGTAGATCGAGCGCGCCAGCGCCGGCGATTCGAGCAGCATCACTTCGTTGGCAACGGCGATTTCGCGGATCTTCAACGCCAGGAAATCACTGCCCTTGGCCAGCAGCACCGGCGCATTGCCTTTTTCAGGATCGTATTTGAGCGCCACCGCATAGTGGGTCGGGTTGGTAATGACCACGTCGGCGTCGGGAATCGCCGCCATCATGCGCCGCTGGGAGACCTCGCGCTGCAATTGGCGAATCCGCTGCTTGACCTCCGGCTTGCCCTCCGAGTCCTTGTGCTCGTCGCGCACTTCCTGCTTGGTCATCATCAGCTTCTGCTTGCTCTGATAGAGCTGGATCGGCACATCGATGGCAGCGATCAGGATCAGGCCGCAAGACATCCACAACGTGCTCCATCCCACCAACTGCACGCTATGAATGATGGCCTGTTCCAGCGGTTGATGGGCGATGCGCAGCAGATCGTCGATGTCGCCCTCCAGCACCACCAACGCGACGGACAGGACCAGCAGGAACTTGCCAAAAGCCTTGAGCAGCTCCACCAGCGCCGTGGTGGAAAACATGCGCTTGATGCCGGCGGCCGGGTTCATCCGGCTGAACTTGGGTGCCAGGCTGCCGGCGGCGAAGAGCCATCCGCCCAGCGAAATCGGGCCGATGAATGCCGCCAACAATAAAAAGATCAGCACGGGCTGAATCGCCAGAAGCGCGATCTTGCCCGAATGCAGCAAGTACTGCGTCATGGCGCCAGGGCTCAGCAACACTTCCCGGGGCAAGGAAAAATTCAGGCGCATGATCTCCAGCAGTTCCAGCGCCAGATCGCCGCCATAGATCAGCAAGCCGCCAGCGCCGGCAAGCATGATCGCCAGGGTGTTGAGCTCCTTGGAGCGGGCGATCTCGCCTTTCTCGCGGGACTCCCTGGTGCGTTTCTCCGTGGGGTCTTCTGTCTTGTCCTGACCGCTTTCGCTCTCAGCCATGGTTCAGCGCGCCTGTGCCATGTCGCGTAGCAGCTGCAAGGCCTGGGTGGCCAACGGCTGATACTGGTTGAGAATATCCCCCAGGCTGACCCAGAAGATCACCATGCCCAGCACCAGCGTGAGGGGGAAGCCGATGGAAAAAATGTTCAGCTGCGGCGCCGCGCGGGTCATCACGCCAAAAGCGATGTTGACCACCAGCAGCGCGGTGATGGCTGGCAATACCAGCAGCATCGCCGCCCCCAGGACCCAGCCGAGCTTGCCGGCGATGTCCCAGAAATGATTGACCAGCATCGCACTGCCCACCGGCATTGTGGTGAAGCTCTCGGTGAGCACTTCAAACACCACCAGATGCCCGTTCATGGCGAGGAACAGCAACGTCACCAGCATCGTCAGGAACTGCCCGATGACCGCGGTGTTGACGCCGTTGGTGGGGTCGATCATGGAGGCGAACGCCATGCCCATCTGGATCGAAATGATTTGCCCGGCCACCACGAACGCCTGGAAGAACAGCTGCAGTGAAAACCCCAGCAGGACACCAATGAGGATCTGCTCGGCCACCAGCATCAGCGCACTGAGGTCAAGGGCATTGACCGGCGGCATCGGCGGCAGTCCGGGCGCGATGACAACGGTGATTGCCACGGCCAGGTACAGGCGCACACGGCCTGGAACCAGGGTCGTGCCGAAGACCGGCATGCTCATCAGCACGGCGGTGACGCGAAACAGCGGCAGGATAAACGACGCCACCCAGCTGCTGATCTGGGTGTCCGTCAGTTCGAGCATCGACATCGGGTCAGCCGATCAACTGGGGAATACTGCCGTACAGCTGCAGGATGTATTCCATGAAGGTTTGCACCAGCCACGGACCGGCGACGATCAGCGTCACCAGCATCACCAACAGGCGCGGCAGGAAGCTCAGGGTCTGTTCGTTGATCTGCGTGGCGGCCTGGAACATCGCCACCAGCAAGCCCACCAGCAGGCTCGGAATCACCAGGATGGCAACCATCATAGTGGTCAGCCAGAGTGCTTCGCGGAACAGGTCTACCGCTACTTCAGGCGTCATATCGTGCTACCCGCGCAAGTGGTCTAAACACCGCCGAAACTGCCCGCCAGCGTACCGATGATCAAGGCCCAGCCATCCACCAGCACGAACAGCATGATCTTGAACGGCAATGAAATGATCAGCGGCGACAGCATCATCATACCCATCGCCATGAGGATACTGGCGACCACCAGGTCGATGATCAGGAACGGGATGAAGATCATGAAACCGATCTGGAACGCCGTTTTCAGCTCGGACGTCACGAACGCTGGCACCAGGATGGTCAATGGGGCCTGGTCGGGGCTGGCGATGTCGGTGCGCTTGGACAGGCGCATGAACAGCTCCAGGTCGCTGCTGCGCGTCTGGGCGAGCATGAAATCCTTGATCGGCACCTGGGCCCTGGCCACCGCGTCCTGGGCGCTGAGGGTTTCGGCCAGGTAGGGTTGCAGCGCATCACGGTTCACCCGGTCGAAGACTGGCGCCATGATGAACATGGTCAGGAACAACGCCATGCCCGTGAGGATCTGGTTCGACGGCGTCTGCTGCAAACCCAGGGCCTGGCGCAGGATCGAAAAGACAATGATGATCCGGGTGAAACTGGTCATCAGCATGACGAACGCCGGGATGAAACTCAGCGCGGTCATGATCAGCAGGATCTGCAGGCTGACCGAATACTCCTGAGCCCCTTCGGCGTTGGTGCCCAACGTGATCGCCGGAATCGACAACGGGTCGGCGGCAAACGCCAACGGTGCAGCCAGCAACAGGGCCAGCGCCAACAGAATGCGCAACGGCATTACTTTTTATCCTTCTGATCTTTACCCAGCAGTTCCATGAGCCGCTGGGCAAATTCGGGGGTGGCCTGCTCGGTGGCGGGCACCTGGACCGGCTCCTTGAGAACGTGCAAAGCGGTGATCGTGCCAGGGCTCAGGCCGAGCAGGATCTGCTCGTTGCCAACTTGCACCAGCACCAGCCGATCCCGCGGGCCGAGCGCGCGGGAACTGATGATGTCGATGACCTGGCCTTTGCCGGCAGGCCCCGCCTGTTGCACGCGCCGCAGCATCCACGCGAGGAAAAAAATCAACCCGAGCACCACGAGCAGGCCCAGCACCAACTGCGCCAATTGCCCGGCCATGCTGCCGCCACTTGCCGGCGCAACCGCCGCCGTGGCCGCGGGCTCGGCCGCCAGCACGCTGAACGGCAGCATCAAGGCTGCGGCGAGAAAGCCTTTCATTCAGCGCAGCTTCTTGATGCGTTCGCTCGGGCTGATCACGTCCGTCAGGCGAATGCCGAACTTCTCGTTGACCACCACCACTTCGCCATGGGCGATCAGGGTACCGTTGACCAGTACGTCCAGCGGTTCACCGGCCAGGCGATCCAGCTCGATCACCGAGCCCTGGTTGAGCTGCAACAGGTTGCGGATGTTGATGTCGGTGCTGCCCACTTCCATGGAAATCGACACCGGGATGTCGAGAATCACGTCCAGGTTCGGCCCGTCGAGGGTGACTTGCTCATTGCTTTTCGGCACGCTGCCAAACTCTTCCATCTGCATGCGATTGGAAGCGTGGTTGCCGGTATCGGCGGCCAGCAGTGCATCGATATCGGCCTGCCCGGCGTCGCCGGTTTCTTCCAGGGCCGCAGCCCATTCGTCGGCCAGCGCCTGGTCATCCTGGGTATTCATATCGTCAGCCATCATGTTTCCTCGGCGGGCAAGAATCGGTAAAAAACTAAAATCCGTTACAAACTTAAGCGATTGACAGCACTCAGCGGCGTTCGATCGGCTCGATCACCTGCAACGCGAGGTTGCCTTTGTGAGAGCCCATCTTGACCTTGAAGGCCGGCACGCCATTGGCGCGCATGATCATGTCTTCCGGCATCTCGACGGGGATGATGTCCCCCGGCTGCATATGCAGGATGTCCCGCAGGCGCAGCTGGCGCCGGGCAACCGTCGCGCCGATCGGCACGTCGACATCCAGCACGTCCTGGCGCAACGCATTGATCCAGCGCTCGTCCTGGTCGTCGAGGTCCGACTGGAAACCGGCGTCGAGCATTTCGCGCACCGGCTCGATCATCGAGTACGGCATGGTCACGTGCAGGTCGCCGCCGCCACCGTCGAGTTCGATGTGGAAAGTCGACACGACAATGGCTTCGCTCGGACCGACGATGTTGGCCATGGCCGGGTTAACTTCCGAGTTGATGTACTCGAAGTTGACTTCCATGATCGCCTGCCAGGCTTCCTTCAAATCGATGAAAGCCTGCTCCAGCACCATGCGCACGACGCGCAGCTCGGTCGGCGTGAATTCGCGGCCTTCGATCTTGGCGTGACGGCCGTCACCGCCGAAGAAGTTATCCACCAGCTTGAACACCAGCTTGGCGTCGAGGATGAACAGCGCAGTGCCGCGCAACGGCTTGATCTTCACCAGGTTGAGACTGGTGGGCACGTACAGCGAGTGCACGTATTCGCCGAATTTCATCACCTGCACGCCACCGACGGCCACGTCGGCCGAACGGCGCAGCATGTTGAACATGCTGATGCGGGTATAACGGGCAAAACGCTCGTTGATCATTTCCAGGGTCGGCATGCGTCCGCGAACGATGCGATCCTGGCTGGTCAGGTCGTAGCTTTTGACGCTGCCCGGTTCAGCAGCGTTTTCGGTCTGCACCAGGCCGTCGTCGACACCATGCAACAGCGCGTCGATTTCGTCCTGGGACAACAAGTCCTGCACGGCCATGTCGTGTTCCTACTGCAATACGAAGTTAGTGAAGAGCAACTGTTCGATCACCACTTTGCCAAGCTCTTTCTGAGCCACTTCCTGAACGCTGGCCGTGGCTTTCTGACGCAGCATTTCCTGGCCGACCGGAGTGGCCAGGGTGTCGAAACTCTGTCCGGAGAACAGCATCACCAGGTTATTGCGAATCAGCGGCATGTGCACCCGCAGCGCTTCCAGGTCAGCCTGGTTGCGGCCCAGCAGGGTGATGCTCACCTGCATGTAGCGCTGGCGACCGTTCTGGGTGTAGTTGGCCACAAATGCGGGAGCCATCGGCTCGAAAATCGCCGGCTGCTTGCCCACTGGCGCGGTTTCCACCACTTCTGCCGGCTTGCTCTGAGCGCTGTGCATGAAATACCAGGTCGCCCCCACGGAAACACCCATCGCCAGGAGCAAACCCACCACGATCAAGATGATCAGCTTGAGTTTGCCTTTGGTTGCGGGGTCTTTTACAGCTGCTGCTTCACTCTTCGCCATGCCAATAATCCGTCGCTAATCGGGGGTTTCACTGTTGCACGGCTTGGCTGGAGCAAGTGTTATGCCAGAAGTGTGTCAGGGCTAAGGATCATGGTCGCTTGCGCTCTTCAGTACCGCATAAACCAATGTGGGAGCGAGCCTGCTCGCGATGGCGCCGGGTCAGCCCCGCAAGGGTGGGTGACAGTGCGCTTTCGCGAGCAGGCTCGCTCCCACAGGGGAAATACCGCGTTGGATCAGGCGTAGTAGTCGACCGCGCTGGTGCCGATGACGCTGGTGGTGTTGGCCGCCACTTCGGCAACGCTGGCCGGCAACTCTTCGTCCACCGAATCCACTCGGCCGCCAGAGGAAGAGCTCGTGCGACCAGCCTGGGCCTGCTGCTGGGCTTGCTGTTCCTGACCCTGGGAGCCACGCGACTGATCCGACACGCTGACGTCGACCTGGCCCATACCCTGCTGGGCAAAGCTGTCGCGCAGGCGATGCATCTGGCCTTCGAGGGCTTCACGGACGCCGGAATGGGCGCTCATGAACGTGACCTGGGTCTGCTGGTCGGGGACCATGTTCACGCGAATATCCAGGCGCCCGAGCTCGGCCGGCTGCAGTTGGATATCAGCCGCCTTGAGATTGACGCTCGACAGGTACATCACCCGGTTGACCACTTCTTCGGTCCAGCCGCTCTGGTTCATGGCGATGGGCTGGTTGACCGGGACCGTGTTGGCGGTTTTTGGCGTAGCCGCCTGGGTCAATGCCGCCAGGCGGTTGGCGAAATCATCTACCCGCGTGTCGCTAGAGGCTGCGGTCAGATCCTTGAGGCCTTCGTTGAGCAAGCCACTGAACGCCTTCTCACCGCCCTGGCTGCCGGCACTGGTACTGTCCTGGTCGGCTTGTACATTGAGCATGTTCGCCATGCCGGTCGTGAAGGTCTGGGCCGACGTCGGTTCGCCATCGACGGACGCCGGCGCCGTTGCCTTGGGCTGCGCCTGGCTGGAAGCGGACACATGGCCGCTCTGCTCCATCGCCAGTCGCAACGCCGGCAAGGCGTCGAGCGGATCGGCCTGTGGGTCGAATTCCGGATCGGTCACCGGTGCCGGCGTAGCCGGCGTGGCCGAAGCCACCACGGGCGCCGCGACTGCCGCGACGACTGGCGCCTCGGTTGTATCAACCACAGGCGCGGGCATCGCCTCGGCAACGACTTCAGGCACGATTACCCCGGGAAGCAAGGCCGGGTCGAGCGTCGGATCGACTGGGGCGGCGTCGGCTACAGGCGTCTCGGCCGTATCGCTATCGTCCTGCATGGGCTTGTCGTCGGCCGTGGCCGGCTTGTCGGCGGGCAAGGCTTTGCCGCTATCGGCAACCGCCGGCTCAGGAGCGGCAGCCGTGTCGCTGCCTGCATCCTTTTTGACGGTGTTGTCGGAGACCTTGTCGCGCACCGGCTTAATCGCCGGTTCAAGGGCCGTCGAGGGTTTGACGGGGGCCTGCTTGGCGAAGACCTGGGCGAAACTGGAGGCTTTATTCCCGGCGTCCGGGCCAGCTGCCAACGGATTGACGGTGGCCTGCGGCTTGGCCTGGGTAACGGCCTGAAGGAGTGTATTAGGCGTAACGGGCATGAAATGGTCTCCGCTGCACTGGGATCTTTGATGCAGTCGAGACAGGACAATGCAAGGGATGGGCCAACGCGCCGAACAACAACCTTTTTAACAGTGAAAGCCTTCGCGCTCTTCCTTGCAAAGCTTTCGAACGTAGGTAAATTCGCTGTTGATCTCGCTGACCAGTTTCTCGATTCCACCCAGCGAGGGCTGCTTGGCGCGTTGTTCCAGCTCGCCGCACAGTTCAGCCAGGCGGATGGCGCCCATATTGCTGCTACTGCCCTTGAAACTGTGGGCGGTGGCGCTCAATTGCTCCGCGTCCCTGGCCTCAAGCAACACACGCAGGCGTGCCTCGGAATCGTTGAGGAACGTATCCAGCAATTCCGGATACCCTTCCTCCATGACTTCCTTCAACGTGCTGAGCACGTCCCGATCCAGATGAATCTCGCTCACTTGTTCGCTCCTTGATCAAGAATGACCCCGATTATGCCAGAGCCTCCCAGAAAAACTCCACGCGCGCACTACGACCATCGTCGGACCAACTGGCCTCGTGGCATAGCTGGCGCACCAGGCTTACACCGCGCCCGGACAACCGGCCACGATCCACAGGCCGGGCCAGCACACGGCTGACATCGAACCCCTGGCCGCTGTCCTCGACCTCAATGACCAGGCGCCCACCCTCCCCTTGGGGAGTCACGTGGAGATGCATGCGGATATGGCCGCTGTCCAGCTCATCCAGACGGATGCCGCGCTCCGTATAATAGCGGGCAAACCCCGCCGCATCACGCTTGAGACTCGAATCGAGCCCCAGTACGCCGTGTTCCAGCGCATTGGAATAAAGCTCTGTCAGGACACTGTACAAGGCGCCACTCTGACCCCTGAGCCCATGGACCTCAAGCAATAACTGCAACAGGTAAGGCATCGGGTTGAAACGCTTGAGCGTCTGCGCACGGAACTCGAAGCTCACCGACCAATCCAGCGGACTCGACTGGCCGCTATCGGAATAGACCGGTGGTGGCGGGCTGAGTTGCGTCGGCGCGACCAGCCGCACCTCGACCATGCTGAAGTCGTCGCGGGCCTCGCCGCGAAAATCACCGAGGGCCTGCTGGATATCTTCGAACAGTCGATCGGGCTCGCGGTTGGCCGCAAATACCTGCTGCAACCTTTCCACGCCAAACGGCTGATCATCGCGGTCGCTGGCTTCGATGACGCCGTCAGACAACAGGAATACGCGGTCACCCACCGACATCGGATGCACTTCAGTGCGATCATCAAACAGTTGCGGCGTGAGCACGCCCAACGGCAAGTGCCGCGCCGGCAACGGCGTACGCACGCCACTGAGGCTGTCATGCAGGTAACCATCGGGCATGCCGCCGTTCCAGACTTCGACGGTGCAGCGCTGGAAACTCAGGCACAGCAGCGTTGCGCAACAGAACATGTCCACTGGCAGGATGCGCTTGAGCTTGGCATTCATCTCCCGCAGGATCTGCGCCAGGCCGTAGCCTTTCGCGGTCATCCCGTAGAACACTTCAGCCAGTGGCATCGCCCCGACCGCCGCCGGCAAGCCGTGGCCGGTAAAATCCCCAAGAAGGATGTGCATGTCACCAGCCGGGTTGAAGGCGGCCAGCAGCAGATCGCCGTTGAACAAGGCATAGGGCGATTGCAGGTAACGGATATTCGGCGCGCTCAGGCAACCGGAGTGGGCGATCTTGTCGAACACCGCCTTGGCAACCCGCTGCTCGTTAAGCAGGTAGTCGTGGTGCCGGGCGATCTGGTCACGCTGCTCGACCACCGTGGCCTGCAACCGACGCAAGCGGTCCATGGCCTTGATCTTGGCGGCCAGGATCACCTGGTTATAGGGCTTGGCGAGGAAATCATCACCACCAGCCTCCAGGCAACGGGCCAACCCTTCGCTTTCGGTCAACGAGGTGAGGAAAATGATCGGAACCAGTTGGTCCCCGGCCAGTTGCTTGATCTGCTGCGCGGCCTCGAAGCCATCCATGACGGGCATCATCGCGTCCATCAGCACCAGGTTCGGACGCTGCTCCCGGTAGACTTCGACCGCCTCGGCGCCATCCGCTGCGGTGAGCACCTGATGGCCTTGACGGCGGACGATAGTCGACAACAGCAGCCGGTCGGCGGCACTGTCTTCGGCAATCAGGATCGTCAGCGGCTCCGGCGACGATTGCATGGTAATCAACTGATATCGAACAACTTGTCGAAATTGGAAATCGCGAGGATTTTCTTGACGTCGCTGCTGCTGTTGACCACTCGGATATCCGACTCGTCGCCACCGGCATGATCGCGCAACAGCAGGAGCATGCCCAAGGCAGAGCTGTCGAGGTAGGTGGCTTCTTTCAAATCCACCACGATGGACTCAGGCTTCGTATTGAGCTTTTCGTAAGACTCACGAAACTCCTGATGCCGGCCAAAATCGAATCGACCTTTGATCGAGATCGTCAGCTTTTGTCCATCTGGGGACACTTCAGTTACGACAGACATATTCACTTCCTTGTCGTGGACATATGTGTACAAGGTGTAGCATCAGGTAGAGGTCTGAGCAAGGAATCAAACCCTCCAACCGACAGAATTCCGCTTTCATGA
This sequence comes from Pseudomonas sp. R1-15, assembly GCF_051132085.1. Lineage (NCBI taxonomy): Bacteria > Pseudomonadati > Pseudomonadota > Gammaproteobacteria > Pseudomonadales > Pseudomonadaceae > Pseudomonas > Pseudomonas sp. R1-15. The sequence goes on from NZ_CP071660.1 coordinate 4,259,254, forward strand.
TCAATACGGATCATGGCGCGGCAGACGCTGAGACAGTTCATCGAGCAATTTCTGCTCGCGCTTGTCTTCCAGTTGCCGAGCCTCATCGATATAGCGCTGTACAAGTTTGCGTAGCCCTTCGACCCGGGCGAAGGCTTCCTGCCAGCTCTGGCGAGCCTTTTCCAGGTTGTTCTGGTGCCAGACGAGGCTTTGGCGCTGCTGATCGATCGCGGTGCCCAGCTGTGCGAGGAACCCCTGGTAGCCCAACAGCCATTGCCCGGAAACGCCATGGCTACCGCGGGCGATCCACTGCTCCTGGTATTCGAGGCGAAAATTCTCCAGGTCGGCCAGCTTGCTTTCGGCAACGGCCACTTGCCCCTGGAAATAAGCCAGCCGCTGAACGGCAGTCTTTTCGGCTTTTTCCGCCATGTCCACCACCGGCGCCAGGCGCGCCGCACGACTCGTGGCCATAGGCGTTTATCCGCCCGCGACGGGGGCAAAGATGGTTTGCAGGTGCGCTTCGCTGGCGGCCATACCGATGTTGTCGTTCAAGCCTTGGCGCAGGTAGACCGCCATGGCCGGATAAAGATTGATAGCCATGTCGGTTTCACGATCACCGCCGGGCACGTAGGCGCCCACACTGATCAGGTCGCGACTCTGCTGGTAACGTGACCAGTATTGCTTGAATTGCTGGGCGCGCTTCATGTGCTCGGCGCTGATGACCGACGGCATGACCCGGCTGATCGATGCTTCGATATCGATGGCGGGGTAATGCCCTTCTTCGGCCAGGCGCCGGGACAGCACGATGTGGCCGTCGAGTACGCCTCGGGCCGAGTCGGCGATCGGGTCTTGCTGATCGTCACCCTCGGACAGCACGGTATAAAAAGCGGTGATGGAACCGCCGCCCTTCTCCGCGTTACCGGCCCGTTCCACCAGTTTCGGCAACTTGGCAAACACCGAAGGCGGATAACCCTTGGTGGCCGGCGGCTCGCCGATGGCCAGGGCGATTTCCCGCTGGGCCTGGGCGAAACGGGTCAGCGAATCCATCAGCAACAGGACGTTCTTGCCCTTGTCGCGAAAATACTCGGCGATGCGCGTGCAATACATCGCGGCCCGCAGGCGCATCAACGGCGCATCGTCCGCCGGCGACGCCACCACCACGGAACGCTTGAGCCCTTCTTCGCCGAGAATGTGCTCGATGAATTCCTTCACCTCGCGGCCCCGCTCGCCGATCAGCCCCACCACGATGATGTCGGCTTCGGTAAAGCGGGTCATCATGCCCAGCAACACACTCTTGCCCACACCGGTACCGGCGAACAGGCCCAGGCGCTGACCGCGACCGACCGTCAACAACCCGTTGATACAACGGATGCCCACGTCCAGCGGCACGCTGATCGGGTCACGCTTGAGCGGGTTGATTGTCGGGCCGTCCATCGGCACCCAATCCTCGGCCTTCATGCCGCCCTTGCCGTCCAGGGCCCGCCCGGCCCCGTCCAGCACTCGGCCGAGCATGCTCATGCCCATGGGCAGCCGACCGGTATCGGCCAGCGGAACCACGCGGGCACCAGGGGCTATTCCGGCGACACTGCCCACCGGCATCAGAAATACTTTGCTGCCGGAGAAGCCCATCACTTCGGCTTCGACCTGCACCGGGTGATAACTGTCATCGTTGATCACCATGCAACGGCTGCCCATGGCGGCGCGCAGGCCTTCCGCTTCGAGGGTCAGGCCGACCATACGCAACAGGCGCCCTTCCAGGATTGGCTGGCCGGCCAGTTCAGTGGCCTCGGCGTAGCTGCCCAGGCGCTTGCCGAAGCTGGTTCGGTCAAGGCGCATTACGGCCGTCCACTTCCAGAGCAGTCAGTTCGGCCGGGTCCGGATCGACGATGACGGCGGTCTCGGGTTCGTCCGGCAACTCCAGGCTCAAATCGGCCGGAGCCGGATGCAGGGCCTGCTCGTGCAATTGGTCGAACAGCTTGGCCATGACCTGGCTGATGCGTGTTTCGATTGTCGCATCAATGCGGCTGTGCTCGGTTTCCACCCGGCAACCGCCGGGCAGCAAGGTCTCATCCTCGACGATGCGCCAGCTTTCCTCGTGACGCTCGCGCAAGGCCTTGACCAGCTCGAAGTCCTGCGGATTAATGTATAGCCGCACATTTCCGACGCCCAAGGGCAGAAGCTTGAGGGCCTCGCGCATGACATGCTCGATCTGGCTCGAATCGATGGCCAGCTCGCGCTGGATCACTTGTCGGGTGATGTGCTGCACCAGCCCGACCAGGGACTTCTCGATCTGGGTGTCCTGCTCGGCGATGGGCTCGAACAGGTTCAGCATCAGCGATTCCAGCGCCCGCAGCTTGGCCGTCAGCGCCACGTCGGCTTCCTGGCGGACCTTGATCGTGGTGCTGTGGAAGCCTTCCTTTTCGCCGATGGCGAAGCCTTCGTTGTAGGCCTCCTGGCGAATGCTCTCGACTTCTTCGAGGGTCAGCGGCTGGACTTCCTCCAGCGGCACCTCTTCCATTTCCGGCAACTCTTCCACCGGTTCTGGCTCAGGCTCGGGCACATGGGGATCGAAGCTGGGCAGCGACCAGACGTCGAAACCACCGACGTCGCGGGCGCGGATCAGGTCGCTGGGTGAATCATCGCTCTTGGCAGACATAACGACCTTAGATCATCTCTTCGCCGCCCTTGCCACCGAGCACGATTTCTCCGGCTTCGGCCATACGGCGGGCGATGGTGAGGATTTCCTTCTGTGCGGTTTCCACATCGCTGACGCGCACCGGGCCCTTGGCCTCGAGGTCGTCGCGCAACAGTTCGGCCGCCCGTTTGGACATGTTCTTGAAGATCTTCTCCTTGACGCCTTCGTCCGAGCCCTTGAGGGCCAGCACCAGCACATCGGAGGACACTTCGCGCAACAGTGCCTGGATACCGCGGTCGTCGACATCGGCCAGGTTGTTGAACACGAACATGAGGTCTTCGATCTGACCGGACAGGTCTTCGTCGACTTCGCGGATCGAGTCCATCAGTTGACCTTCGATCGAACTGTCGAGGAAGTTCATGATGTCCGCCGCGCGCTTGATACCGCCCAGGGTGGTGCGCGAAGCATTGGAGTTGCCCGAGAACTGCTTCTCGAGAATCTGGTTCAATTCTTTCAGGGCCGCCGGCTGCACGGTGTTCAACGACGAAACCCGCAGGATGATGTCGAGGCGCACTTTGTGGTCGAAGTTGCCGAGCACCTCACCGGCCTGGTCCGGATCGAGGTATGCAACGACGATCGCCTGGATCTGCGGGTGCTCGTAACGGATCACGTCGGCGACCGCGCGCGGCTCCATCCACTTCAGGCTGTCCAGGCCGCTGGTGTTGCCACCCAGCAGGATCCGGTCGATCAGGCCGTTGGCCTTGTCCTCGCCCAGGGCCTGGGTGAGCATCTTGCGCACGTAGTCGTCGGAACCGACGCCCAGGCTGGTCTGATCGCCGACGATGTCGACGAACTCGCTCATCACCTGCTCGACCTGCTCGCGGTGCACATTGCCCATCTGCGCCATGGCCACGCCGACGCGCTGGACCTCTTTCGGTCCCATGTGGCGCAGCACCTGGGCGGCGTCCGTCGAACCCAGGGACAGCAGCAGGATCGCGGCTTTGTCGACCCGGGACAATTTGGCAACAGCGGCTCGATTATCACTCATCTGCGTTAATCCACTCTTTCACGACCTGGGCCACACGACCCGGATCCTCTGCCACCAGACTCTTGATGGCGTTCAACTGAGCGTCATAGCCTTCGCTCGGGCTTGGCAGCAGAATGCTCTGCGGCCCGCCGAGGCTGACGCGATCGTTGGCCAATTCGCCATCCAGGCCGCCCATGCCTCCCAGCTCTACATCGCCCAAGCCTGCCAGCTGCTTGTTCTTGCCGCCACCGGTGATGTTGTTGAGCACCGGACGCAGCACACCAAATACCAGTATCAGGATGAACAACACACCCAATACCTGCTTGACCACATCCCAGAACCAGGGTTGCGAATAAAACGGGATGTCGGCGATTTCTTCACCGCGCTCCAGGGAGAACGGTACGTTGATCACGCTGACGCTGTCGCCACGGCTGGCGTCGAAACCGACGGCGTCCTGCACCAGGCGAGTGAAGCGCGCCAATTCGTCGGCGGTCCATGGCGCACGGCTGGTTTCGCCGTTGGCCGGGTTGACCTTGACCTGATCGTCCACAACCACTGCGACCGACAGGCGATTCAAACGGCCCTGCTGCTGCTTGGTGTGGCTGATGGAACGGTCGAGCTCGAAGTTCTTGGTCGATTGCTGACGCTTGTCGGCCGGGTACGGCGCGAGCATCGGCTGGCCGGTGGCCGGGTCCATGATCTGCTGGCCATTGGCGTCGATCAGCGGCTGGCCTGGCTGCACCATGCCTGCGGCGGCGGTAGCGCCACCGGTGGTTTGCGGCGCGCTGGCCGGCGCTGGTGGCTGGTTGCTCAGGGCACCCGGTACACCTTGCGGGCCATTGCTGGCGGTACGTTGTTCGTTCACCGACTGCTCGCTGCGCAACGCCGGTTGATCCGGGTTGAACTGCTCGGAAGTCGATTCGACGGCGCTGAAGTCCACGTCCGCCGAGACTTCGGCCTTGTAGCGGCCGTTGCCGAGGATCGGTTGCAGGATGTTGTGCACCCGCTGGGTAAACATGCCTTCCATGCGGCGGCTGTAATCGTATTGCTTGCCGGCCATGGTCAGTTCGGAGTTTTCCGCCTGGTCGGACAACAGGTTGCCCTTCTGGTCGACCACGGTGATCTGCGACTTGCTCAACTCGGGAACGCTGGTTGCCACCAGGTTGATAATGGCAACGACCTGGCCTGGCTCAAGCGAGCGGCCGGAATACAGTTCGACCAGTACCGAGGCACTCGGCTTGCGCTCATCGCGCACGAAGACCGAGCTTTTCGGAATCGCCAGGTGCACGCGGGCACCCTTGACGTTGTTGAGGCTGGAAATGGTCCGCGCCAATTCGCCTTCCAGGCCGCGACGATAACGAGTCGCTTCCATGAACTGGCTGGTGCCCAGGCCCTGGTCCTTGTCGAGGATCTCGAATCCGATGTTGCCATCGGTCGGTGTCACGCCAGCGGCGGCGAGCTTGAGGCGTGCGCGCGCGACGTCGTCGGCCTTGACCAGCAAGGCGCCGGAATTGGGTTCGACGGTATAAGGGATGTCGGCGGAAGCCAGGGTTTCCATGACTTGTTTGGCATCCATGCCCTCCAGGCTGCCGTACAGCGGACGGTAGTCCGGCTGCTGGGACCAGAGAACCACGGCAAAACCAATCGCCACGCTGGCAGCCAGGCCGACCAACAGGCCAACCTGACGCAGCATGGTCATCTCGGAGAGGTTTTCCAGGAAAGACAGACCGAACAACGGCGGTTTGCCGTCTACCGGAGTTGCCTTGGCTGGAACGTTATCAACGGCTGCTTCTGCCATGACTCAATAGTTTCCTTAGACCGGCATCTGCATGATGTCTTGATAGGCTTGAACCAGCTTGTTGCGTACCTGGGTCAACGCCTGAAACGAGACACTGGCTTTCTGCGAAGAGATCATTACGTCCGTCAGGTCGACGCCACTTTTGCCAATCTCGAAAGCACTGGCCAACTGGTTCGAAGCCTGCTGGGTATCGTTCACTTTATTGACGGCCTGACCGAGCATGTCGGAAAAGCTGCTGCCGGCCACTTGGGGCACCGCGACCGATTTAGGCTGGGCCATGGCGTCCATCTGCATGGAGCGCATGTCCAGCATCAACCGATTAAATTCAATACCTTGGCTCATGATCTATTCTCTCTGGCGGCCCGCATTTTTTTGACACTTACTCAGCGGGTACATAGGTATTAGCAACAAGGGTGCCAGCTCCGTGGCCGTCGGAAACAAATGCGCGCGCGGATCCTTCCAGGCTCCTGTGGGAGCGAGCCTGCTCGCGATAGCGGTGTGTCAGCCGGCGCCCGCGTCGCGAGGACCATTGTCTTCGCGAGCAGGCTCCCTCCCACAGGGTTTGTTTAATGGTTTAACTGGCGAAGAGATAAGCCTCTACATCCATCCCGGCATCACGCATCTGCGCCAGCTTGTAGCGCAGGGTCCGCGGGCTGATACCGAGGCGTTCAGCCGCCTCCTTGCGTCGGCCGCGTTCGGCGCGCAAGGTGTCGATGATCATCTGGAATTCGCGACGGCGCAGGTCATCTTCCAGGGCGCCCGCGGTTTCCCCCATCACTTCCCCGGGAGGAATCTGCGCCGGGGCGGACTGCAACACCGGCAAAGGCGCGCAGGCCACCGGGCCGGCCAGGCAGAAATCTTCCGGCTGGATCAAGCCGCCCTGCTGCAGGATCAGCGCCCGCTGGATGGCGTTGTCCAGTTCCCGGACATTGCCCGGCCAGGGATAGGCGATCAGACAGGCCTGCGCCTCGGCGGACAACCGCGCCGCCGCGTGCTTCATTTTATTGACGTGTTTGGCCAGCAGGCGCTCGGCCAGCGGCAGGATATCGGCGGTGCGCTCACGAAGTGGACGCCAGGCCAGCGGAAAAACCGACAGTCGGTAATAAAGGTCTTCACGAAAGCGCCCCGCCGCTACTTCCCCGGCCAGGTCACGGTTGGTCGTCGCCACCACGCGAATGTCCAGACTGATGGGCTTGCGCGCGCCGACCCGCTCCACTTCCCGCTCCTGCAATACGCGCAGCAGCTTGGCTTGCAGGCCCAGCGGCATCTCGGAAATTTCATCCAGCAGAATGGTGCCGCCATCAGCCTGCTCGAACTTGCCAGGCTGGGCCGCGATAGCGCCGGTAAACGAACCTTTCTCGTGGCCGAACAGCGTCGCCTCGAGCATGTTGTCAGGAATCGCCGCGCAGTTGATGGCAATGAACGGTTCGCTGGCGCGCCGGGATTGCTGATGGATATAGCGGGCCAGGACTTCCTTGCCCGTGCCGGACTCGCCGGAAATCAGCACGGTTGAGTCGCTGCGAGCTACCCGCGCGGCCAACTCCAGCAACTGTGCACTGGCCGGCTCGATGGCCACCGGCCCCTCGCCCTCGACAGCGGGGCTGCCCAAGGCATGGCGAGCCACCAGGTCCAACAGCGCCTTGGGCTCGAACGGCTTGACCAGATAATCCGCCGCCCCTTGGCGCATGGCATCCACCGCCCGCTCGACGGCGCCGTGGGCGGTCATCAACAGGACTGGCAGTTGCGGCTGGCGTGCGCGCAGCAGGCCGAGCAATTGATGGCCGTCCATGCCCGGCATATTGACGTCGCTGACCACCAGGCTGAATGGCTCACGGGCCACTGCGAGCAATGCCTCTTCCGCCGAACCGACAGCGGCATAATCATGCCCGGCCAACAGCAACGTATCGGCGAGTGCTTCGCGTAGCGCGCGATCATCTTCAACCAGTAGAACCTTGGTCGCCATTTGCTCACTCCACCCCTTGCGCGCTGGAGAACAGCGGCAAGCACACCGTCGCGCACGTACCGCGCCCCAGCCGCGAGCGCAGCCGCAATTCGCCCTGATGGGCACGCGCCACCGCCTTGACCACGGTCAGGCCCAGGCCGGTTCCAGTGGTCTTGGTGGTAAAAAATGGCTCGCCCAGACGTGCCAGCACGGACGGCTCGATACCGCTGCCGCTGTCGCTGACACACAGGCGCAAGGTGTTGTCGCGGGTATACAGGTGCACTTTCAGACGGACATCAACGTCACTGGCCTGAATCGCGTTTTCAATAAGATTTAATACCGCGCCCACCAGCGTGTCACGGTTGCACAGCACCTCGCCCGCATGGCTGTCGCACTGCCAGCGGATCGACACGCCCTGCACATGGGTCAATGCTGCGGCCTGCAAAGACTGCAGCAGCACCTTGGGCGCGACGCGGTCGGTCAGCGGCAACTCGCCACGGGCGAACACCAGCATGTCGCGCACCTGGTGTTCCAGCTCATGCAAGCGCTCCTTCAAGCGGCCGGCAAAGCGTTGCTGGGTTTCCATCGGCAGTTGCTGCTCGGTCAGATGACTGGCGTACAGCAACGCGGCAGACAGCGGCGTACGGATCTGATGAGCCAGCGACGCGACCATCCGCCCAAGGGAAGACAGACGCTCGTGGCGGGCCAATTGGTCCTGCAAGTGACGGGTTTCGGTCAGGTCGTTGAGCAGCACCAACTGTCCGGGCTCGGCATCCAGCGAACGGGTCGAAATGGACAACCGTCGACCATCCTTCAGGGAAACTTCGTGGCCGTCGTCTTCGCGGGGCGCGAAGCAGCGAGCGATGACGTGCCGCCAGAGCTGGCCTTCCAGAGGCAGGCCAAGCAGCTCGCACGCCGCCGGGTTGGCTTCGCGCACAAAGCCGTGGGCATCGATGACAATGACGCCGCCGGGCAGGAGGTCGAGCAGGTTCTGCAGCCGGTTGGCCAGGCGTTCTTTTTCCGCCAACTCCTGCATGCGTTGGGCACTGACCACCGCCAACTCACCCTTGAGCTCGGTAACCCGCGCTTCCAGCAGGCTGTAGGAGTCGGTCAACTGGCTGGACATCTGGCTGAACAGCGAAAACGCCTGCTCAAGTCCAAGCCGGCCAGCCTGTTCGGCGGACGGCATATGTCCCGGCTCGGGGACAGAAGACATCAGGGCGGCTTGGGTCATCGTGCTCTCTCGCTTGGCTGACCGTCAGTTAAACGGAACGTTGAGAGAGCTGTAGCAATACCCGTGCCGAAAAAAAACCGCCTGAAAATCAGGCGGTTGCAAAACAGGCGTCAATCATCCGCCTGTTCATCTCCTTCACGACGGCTCATGCCGTACTTGCGCATCTTTTCCACCAGGGTGGTTCGACGAATGCGCAAGCGCTCTGCCGCGCGGGCGACGATGCCGTTGGCGTCGTCCAGAGCCTGCTGGATAAGCCCTTGCTCCAGGCCGCCCAGGTAATCCTTGAGGTCCAGGCCTTCCGGCGGCAGCAAGGCATTGGTGGTGAAATCCGGCGTATGGCCGTTGATCGCCACCCGCTCCTCCAGGTCGCTGCGCAGACTGTCGACCATCTGCTCGTCTTCGTCATCGACGTAGCGGAATTTCTTCGGCAGCTCATTCACGCCGATCACACCGTAGGGGTGCATGATCGCCATGCGTTCCACCAGGTTGGCCAGCTCGCGGACGTTGCCCGGCCAGCCGTGGCGGCACAGGGACATGATTGCCGCCGAGTTGAAGCGGATCGAACCACGCTTCTCATGCTCCATGCGCGAGATCAGCTCGTTCATCAACAGCGGGATGTCTTCGACCCGCTCGCGCAGCGGCGCCATTTCGATCGGGAATACATTGAGACGGTAATAAAGGTCTTCGCGGAAGCTGCCGACCTCGATCATGGTCTCGAGATTCTTGTGAGTCGCGGCGATGATCCGCACATCGACGCTCTGGGTCTTGTTGCTGCCCACGCGCTCGAAAGTGCGCTCCTGCAAGACGCGCAGCAGCTTGACCTGCATCGGCAGCGGCATGTCGCCGATTTCATCGAGGAACAGCGTGCCGCCGTTGGCCAGTTCGAAACGCCCGGCGCGGCTGGTGATCGCGCCGGTGAACGCGCCCTTCTCATGACCGAACAATTCACTTTCGAGCAGCTCGGCGGGAATCGCCCCGCAGTTGACCGGCACGAATGGCGCTTCGCGGCGCTTGGAATGGTAATGCAGGTTGCGCGCGACCACTTCCTTGCCGGTACCGGATTCGCCCAGGATCAGCACGCTGGCATCGGTGTCGGCCACCTGCTGCATCATCTGGCGCACGTGCTGGATGGCACGGCTGGTGCCGACGAGGCTGCGGAAAAGGTTGGGTTCGCGATGCCGGCCGCGCTCACGCGCCTGGTCGTACATTTCACGATAAACCTGGGCGCGGTGCAACGAATCGAGCAATTTGCTGTAGCTCGGCGGCATTTCCAGGGTGGAAAGCACCCGGCGGCGCTGGTCTTCCGGCAGGTCGAGAGAAGAATTTTCGCCCATCAGCAAAACTGGAAGGAACTCATCCCAGGTCGAGAGTGTCTTTAGCAAGCCCAAAAGCGACGCAGGAGCATTTACCGTCCCGATAAGGACGCAAATGACTTCACGACTGGACGACAGAGAGCCGACAGCCTGCTGCCAATCATGGCTACCGCAGGGTAAATTTTCTTCGCCAAGAAAATTCAGGATCACCGCCAGGTCGCGGCGGCGGACGCTATCGTCATCGATCAGGAGAATTTTGGTTTCACGCCACATGCAATAGCAACTTCCCTAGTCAACTCAGTGCCCGGAATTTGGGGGCAAGCTAGACGCTTGCAGACTTGTCATGCCTGTAGACGCCTGAAATCTGTAAACAGCCACTAGTTAAGTCAAAAAATCGTGCACAGTCAAATTTATGGCGCACTTTGTTCGGATTAACTGAAAATTAAATCAGCCAAACAAGTGATAAACCTTCGCCGCGTTCTGTGCCTGATGAATCTGCGACATTTCGCTCACGATTGCCTGACGCTCGCCCGTTGCCGCTTCCAGCAATTGGCGATAAACCCCCAGCAGTTCTTCCAGATTATTACGCAACGCCGCCTCGTCCACCTCGGACTCGCTCAAGACGTCCTCCATGCAGGAACGGCATGCCAGGTCCAGTTGACCAATGGCTTCCCAATTACGCTCAGCCAAGGCACCAACCAGGGCATCACGGGTTTGTTCGATTCGCTGCAGGACAAGACTCATGAGAGCACTCCTTAGAATTGCGGACCAGGCGTGGCAATGGCATCCCAGCCTTCCTTGACCGTGCGAAGCAACTCGGCGACTTCGTCGAGGATCTTCGGATCAGTCTTTACGTTGGCTTCGGCCAGGCGTTTCATCATGTAGGTGTAGAGTGCGTCCAGCTCGGCGACTGACTCAGCCTGGTTTTCCAGATCGAGGCCTTCACGCAGACCGCCGACGATGCCGATGGCCTTGCCGATCAACACGCCCTTGCTGGCGATGTCCTTGCGCTCCATCGCACCCTTGGCCTGGGCGATACGGTCCAGGCCACCTTCCATGAGCATTTGCACAAGACGATGGGGACCTGCTTCGGAGGTTTGCGCCTGAGCACCAATTTTTTGGTATTGGCGAAGGGCTAACATCGGATTCATGTTCTACCTCATCAAAAAACATCAGTTCGTATAAACAGCGTATCGACGCCGCGTCAAAAAACTTTAGATCGAAAAAAGCCGAAAGCCCGGGAGCGCCTTGCGACGCTTCCGGGCTTTTTCGTATCAGCTGGAATCAGCTGTTTCGCTGCTGCGCGTTCATCGCTTCGAACATGGAAGTGATGTTGTTGGCGGTGGCTTTGAGCTTGCCAACCAGGGTATCCATGTCGTTGTACTTCTTGGTCAACACCGCGGTCAGGGTCGCGACCCGACGATCCAGGGCTTCCTGATCGTTCTTCAGTCGCGTCTGGGTCCTGGTCAACGCCGTGGTCCGCTGATCAAGGACGCCGCCAGGCTGACTGAACGGCAGGATCGCTTTTTCCATGCGCTCCAGCAAGCCATCAGGTCCGGTGAACATCGTCTCGACCTCACCACTGAGCTTTTTGTCAGTCATTGCTGCAGTGAATTTGGTCCCATCGAAGTTCAACGCACCGGTCTTCTGATCGGTTGTAACACCCAACTGGGCCAGCACCGTAAGCTTGTCGCCAGCGCCTGTTTCAGACAAAGGACCACGCATCGCCGCCAGGAGCGAGCGAGGCAATGCGTCACCGGTCAACTTGGCCGGCACCGTCGGGTTACCATCACTATCGAGCGACGGCTTGGTCAGCGCGGTAATGCTGTTGGCCACCGCGTTATAGGCATCGACGAATTTCTGGATCGAGGCTTTCAGGCCGTCATTGTTCGGCGCCACGGTAACAGTAGAAATTGCCTCCGTCCCTCCAGTCCCTCCCGCTACCAGGTTCAAGGTCAAGCCGGAGATCGCCTGGTCGACCTTGTTGCTTTTGCTAGTCAGTTCCATGCCATCGACGGAAAACTTGGCATCGACCGCCACGGCACCGATGGCCCCCGCCGAAGTGGCCGTCATCGGGCTTCCAGGGGTACCCACGACATTGGTCCCATCGATCTCCAACCCGGCAATGCCGCTGACCGAAATGTCGGAGCCGGCGCCGGTGGTACTGGACCCCAGCACCAGGCGAGAACCGAAGGAGTCGGTCACGATGTTGGCACTGATACCCGCAGCCTTGAGCGAAGAGTCAGCGTTGATCGAATCACGAACCGATTGCAGGGTCGAGCCGTCCGGCACCGCGAGGGTACGATCGACGCCGTTCTGCTTGATGGTCATGGTGCCAGTGGGAATAGCGCTGGTGGTACCGCCGGCAAAGGCTGCACTCGCGACCTTGGACGAAGTGGCGATATTTCCTACTTTGATCGTGTAAGTGCCGGATACCGCCGAGTTGGTGGCGGTGGCAGTTACGAAGTTCGTAGCAGAAGAAGTTGCGGCAAAACCGGAAAACGCCGGATTGGTCCTGCTCGACAGCTCCGTCATCGCAGTCTTGAAGGCGGCCAGCAAGGACTTCAGGCTTCCAATCCCGGAGATGTTATTGCTCGTGGTCGTCGTCGCACGGGTGATCTGGCCTTGCTTGGCCGCTTTGTCAGAATCCACCAGCGCCTTGACGATTGCACCGGTATCAAGGCCTGAGCCTAGACCCAGTCCCGGAAGAATTGGACTTGCCATGGTGATACTCCCTTCAGTGTGTCGCCGGCCTTTTGGCCAATACAACGCCCAAAAGAATAGAGCAACAAAATTCGTGCCAGCTGTCAGGCTTCAGCGCTGAACAACAAGCTGTTTGCATCATTTAAACTGTGGGCCAGTTTCAGAACTTCTTCGTTCGGGATCTGACGAATAACTTCACCGGAACCACTGGCAATCACCTTGACGATTACCTTGCCAGAAGGCTCGTCGATTGAGAACTCCAGGTTACGCTTGACCGACTGGACGAACTTCTCGATTTCCTGCACGGCTTTCTTCAGCTTGTCCTGCTCGGCGGCAGCGTCTTTCGGAGTTTCCTTGACCGGTGTCAAGGTAGCCACGTCAGCCTGAGGCTTCTCCACTGGCTTGTCGACCACTGAAGGCGCCGGCTTCGCCGCTGGATAAGACAAGTTCAGCTTCACGCTCATATCCATGTCCATCACCTCTTGAACGGAAAAAGCGAGAGAGCACGCAAGCGCACTCCCCCGCTAAAACTCATCCGGCTATTACTGAAGCAGCTTCAGTACAGCGGATGGCAGTTGGTTGGCCTGAGCCAGAACCGAGGTAGACGCTTGCTGCAGAGTCTGCTGCTTGGTCAGTTGTGCAGTTTCAGCAGCGAAGTCGGTATCTTGTACGCGACCCAGTGCAGCACTGGCGTTTTCGTTGATGTTCTGCAGGTTGGAGATGGTGCTGGCGAAACGGTTTTGTGCAGCACCGAGGTCGGCACGAGCACTGTTGATGGTGTCGATGGCGCTGGTGATTGCGTCCATTGCGGCCGAGAAGTTAGTCTCGGCAGTAGCGCTGTCGGAACCAACGATGGTGATCGCCGAGTCAACACCCAGGCTTGCAGCGTCGAAGCTGGCGCTCAAGGTCAGGGAGATCTGGTTGTCAGCACCGGTGTTCGAACCGACCTGGAAGGTCATGGTGCTGGCGGTACCGTCGAGCAGGTTCTTGCCGTTCAGGTTGGTGCTGTTGGCGATACGGGTCAGTTCGTCGCTCATCTGCGAGAACTCTTTGTTCAGAGCAACACGGTCATCTGCGCTGTTGCTGTCGTTACGGGACTGGATGGCCAGTTCACGCATACGTTGCAGAATGTTGGTTTGCTCTTGCATCGCGCCTTCAGCGGTCTGCGCCATGGAGATACCGTCGTTGGCGTTCTTGATCGCCATGGTCTGACCGCGGATTTGCGAGGTCATACGGGTAGCGATCTGCAGGCCGGCGGCGTCGTCTTTGGCGCTGTTGATTTTCAGGCCGGAAGACAGGCGAGTCATCGAAGTGGAGAGAGCGTCGGAAGCACGGTTGAGGTTCTTCTGAACGTTCAGCGAAGTGGTGTTGGTGTTTACTGTTAAAGCCATGACGAATTCCTCGTTGGTTGGGTACTGCGGCTTCCGGCCCTTGGCAACCGCCGGGGTGTGGCCTAGAGAACCTTCGTAATAGTTATCGTCGGATTAGGAACTTGCTTGAGGGCTTTTTTCAAAAAATTTGCTAGCAGTCTGCCACCCCCGTAAAAACAAGGACTTACCGGCCAATAAAGGCCCGAAAAATGGCGTCAAGAAAACCTGCAACGAACGCCAGGCAAAAAAAAGCGCCCCAGACCAAGCCTGGAGCGCCATTCAGAGATCAGCCCGGGCTCAGTCGCGATAGAGAATCGCCGACCCCCACGACAGGCCTACACCGAAACCGCTGATTGCCACGCGCTTCCAATCTGCGTCCAGCACGTGCTTTTCCAACAGCAGCGGAATGCTCGACGACACGGTATTGCCGGTCTCGACCATGTCCTTGATGAATTTCTCGGGCTCGCCCTCGAAACGCCGCGCCACAGCATCGACGATCGCCGCGCTGCCCTGGTGGATGCAGAACGCGTCGATGTCACTGGCTTGCAGCGAAGATTCGTTCAGCAGCTCGTGCAAATGCGCCGGCACCTTCAGCAAGGCAAAGTTGAACACCTGGCGGCCGTTCATGAAAAACACCCCGTCGCTGACCTTCAGGTGCGGCGCGCCGGAACCGTCGGTGCCGAACTTGGCCTTGCCCAACTGCCAGCTGGCGCCTTCGGCCATCCAGGTGGCCGTGGCGGCATCGCCGAACAGCATGGTGGTGTTGCGATCTTCCGGGTCGACGATTTTCGAATACGGGTCGGCTGTAACCAGCAGCCCGTTCTTCAGCCCTGCAGCTTCCATGAAGCCTTTCAAGGCATAGATGCCGTAGACGTAGCCCGAGCAGCCCAGCGATATATCGAACGCCGCCACATGGGTCGGCAGGCCAAGTTTGTCCTGCACGATTGCGGCGGTGTGCGGCAACCCCTCTTCATCGCCGTTCTGGGTGACGACGATCAACGCGTCGATCGACTCGCGCGAAAGCTGCGGGTTATTGGCGAACAATGCGTTCACGGCTTCGACACAAAGGTCCGAAGTCTCCTGGTCGGCGTCTTTGCGCGGCAGGAACGCCGAACCGATCTTGCCAAGGATGAATTCTTCATCCTTCTCGAATTTGGCACCCTGAGCGTAGTTATCCACACCAGCGGTCGGCACATAACTCGCTATGCTTTTTATGCCAATCATCATGGCTTCCCGATCATGTACTGCGACTAGGTTCACCCCCGAAAGCTCAGGGGCGCTTCAAAAATGGTTGATTTCCAAGGGCGGACGCCTTGTCCGGCGAACGAACAGGCCTCCACTCCGGGAATACAATACAGTGAAGATGCACTTTATGACCTATGCGTCACGCCGTTTTGTCCTGAAGGAGCATTTTTTCATGACAAACGCAGCCGCGTCACTCCTGTAATGGTGCGCGGCGGCGTCAGGGA
The DNA here is from genome assembly GCF_051132085.1 of Pseudomonas sp. R1-15. Taxonomy (NCBI): domain Bacteria; kingdom Pseudomonadati; phylum Pseudomonadota; class Gammaproteobacteria; order Pseudomonadales; family Pseudomonadaceae; genus Pseudomonas; species Pseudomonas sp. R1-15. Next base: position 4,274,724 of record NZ_CP071660.1, read on the forward strand.
ATTCTGGGGGGGTGTTGGTGCACTTCGGCGAAGGCGCCGGCAGGTTTTACCTGCCGGCGTGGCTGGGAAGCCTCGTAAGGCAGGGTTATGCGGCAGGCTCGTCCAACAAGTCGGTCCACGGTACGTTGCGCACCGGGCCCAAGGTGAAACCGGTGCCGTCCAATGCCAGGTTGCCATTGTAGAAACGATCCTGGGCAAACGCCTCGGACCACTTCTCACGCAGCGCCGCCAGAGTCTCAGGCGTACTCGCCAGCACACCGGACTGGATGACCAGCACGTGTGGCGTCCATACCGTCAGGTAGCCGGCCTGGCCGACCCTGAGGCACAGGTCGACATCACCCAGGGCCTCGTCGAACAGACCGCTGTCTACGCCGTCGGCAGCTTCGAACAACTGCTTGGAAATCATCAGGCAGGCAAACGACACCGCCGAACAGTTCTGCTCGACCACCAGCCTGTTCATGTAGCCCCTGGCGTGCTTCGGCTCGCCGACGAAGGCAGAACCCACTGCGTCGTTCAAGCCCAAGATCAGGCCGGCCTGGGTAATACGTCCATCGCGCTCGATCAGTCGGGGACCGACCACGCCGACTTCCGGACGCAACGCCTGATTGAGCAGCGATTCGATCCAGTTGACGTTGACCATTTCGCTGTCGGCCGCCAGGGTAACCAGGTAGTCACCCTTGGCCTCTTGGCTGGCAGCGTTGATCAGCGACCCGGTCGCGACGCCCGCTTCGATATCCAGCAAACGAACGCGACTGGCCTGGTGCCCCTGGCCGTCGAGCCAGGTACGCAGTACGGAATGGTTTGCCGCCCCGGTAGGGACCAATACTTCGTAGCGCTGATAGCGGGTGCGTTGCAGCACGCTGAGCAGGCAGCGTTGCAATACCGGCAGGTCAGCCCTGCCATGGACGATGATCGACACCAGCGGTCGCTCGGTAAAGCGATAGTCGATCTTGTGAGTACCGGCTATTACCGCGCTCACGTCGGCTTGATACCCACGAACCGCCAGATGACGCAGCAATGTCTTGCGCTCATCGACGTTGTCTTCCACCGGTGGCGCCTGGCCTATCAGCAGCGGCTCATCCAGGTGGGCAAGCCCTTCCAGGCCGTCCTGCTCGATCAGACGCAACAACAGATCGAACTCCATCGCCTTCTTGAACTCACGGGAATAACCGCCGAGCTTCACCAGTGTCTCGCGGCGTACCAGCCAATGACGAGCCATCAACGCCGGGTAGTTTTGCAGCAGGTCAAGGTTGAAACCGGGTCGGAAGATATCGGCCAGCCTTCCATCCGGCTGGCGCTGAAACTCATCCATCGCCACGGCCTGGCACTGTGGAGCGGCGAGCAATTCCACACTCGCCCGGAACAGGCCACCCGGCGTCAGCTCATCGCCGGCCTCGGCCATGACCATCCAGTCGCAATCGCTCTGGTTGACCACTTGATTGATTTTGTCGACGTAGTTGCTCTCGTTGACTTTGACGAAATGCAGGACGTTCTGTGGCGTCGTCTCGGCCGGCAAGTCACCGCTGGTAAACACGACAATCTTGAACGCCCGGCAATAGCCATTGATTACGCTGTCGAAGGTGGCCTGCATCTTGAAGATGTCGGCGTCCAGGTCGAGGATCAAAATGCCAAACGTAGGGCCGCCGTTTCGAGCAGCCAGGTACTTGGAGACTTTTCGCGCTTCGCTGGCGCTCGGTTCGCGCGCTTCTAGCCAGCGCAGCAGTTGGCCGGAGCGCGTGGCATCGAACAACCTCGCGGTATTTTCAAACGCCGCCGCCTCGAGCCTTTGCTTCCAGGCCTGGAGCATCTGCACGTAGCGCTCGTCACCCTTGGCCTGCATGACTTCAAGCAGTTGTTTCAGGAGATCCTGGTTGAAGGCATAGCTCAGGAAGGCTCTCGCCAGCTGTTCATCAAGCGGCTCGGCGCTGGTGTTGCGCTGGGGGCGAGACAGCTCTTTCTGCTTGAGCATGACGGCTTCCAGTTCCGTCAACTGCACCAGCCCGCTCGGTGCCGCGTGAAGCAGGAATTCCAGTGCGGTGAGGACGTCAAAAAAAGCCTGGTTATAAAAAGGCAACTCGACGTATTGCGTCGGTTCGAAACGACGAACCGGTTCGCCACGTCGCGAATCCCAGATCGACTCGAACAGTTTTCCGGCCTGCGGCACCGAACGCTCGTCCAGCTTCTTGACAATGGCCTTGGCGTACTCGCGCACCGACACATCCGTGCCGAGGGCACTGGCCAGCGTCGTGGCCAGGCGCTCCTGTTCAGCGACTGCCAGCATGTCCTGGGCGCCAGGCGCCACTGCGGGGAGGCTTCGCGGCTTTGCCACGCGATTGCGCTCATGCACACCGTAGGGAAGGTCCAGCAAGCGGACCCTCGCCTGAGCCAACACCGCCAGGGAGTGGCCGGCCTCTTGTAACCGCGAATCAAAACCGGCGGGCAACGAAGCGTAACTGCGGCGCAGGGTTTCAGTGCGCGTCAGGGCGTTCACCAAGGACGGGCAATCCTCGGCAAACACTGCCAGGCGGGCTTGCACTGAGGCGTCGCAATAGTCTTCACAGCCCTTGCGGTCGAGCAAGTAATAGTCGATACGGTCGGCATGGGCTTCGAACGCCAGGCTGTAGCCTTGACAGGCGCTGTAATCGGTCTGGGCTTCGAGGAAACCCAGCGCCTGCTCAAGTGCCTGGGGCAACAGGAAACTCTCGACATCGAGAATCGCCAGGTAAGGCGTGGCGATTCGCTCGACGGCCTGGCGAACCTTGTCACCAAAACCCTTGGCGGCGGGCGCGTGCAGATATTGCACGGTGGGAAATGCTGCCTCGATATCAGCGTCGATCCGGCTCGACGAATCGACAACCAGTAATGCGAACGAACTGTCGCGGTAATAGCGCAACGCTCGCCGCAGGGCAGTCGACTGGTCGTGAGCGAGCAGCACCAGGGTAATCCGTTCATTCAACGGCGCAGTCGATCCGGTTGAGACATTGCTTTGCATATTGATTCCTTAACGAGTGGATGGCCGCATCAGCGACACCGGAGTTTCGAGCTTGCAACCCATCAATCCGGCAACCATCCATTGGCCCAGTACTGCAGGTTATCGCCGCGCAAGATAAAGTCGCGCAGCACCACTTCACGTAATTCGTCACCCATCCGGTAACTGGCAATCGGATCCGCCAGGTGCATGCGGATGGCCGCCAGCCATTCTTCGGTGCTGTTGCTGAGGACCCGCGTGCAAGGCAGGTGACCTCGGTAGGCTTCGGTATCCGAACAGATGACCGGATAGCCGCACGCACCGTACTCCAGCAGGCGCAAGTTGCTTTTGCAGTCATTGAAAATATGAAATTCCAGCGGCGCCAGGGCCAGGTCGAGATTAAGACTGGCAAGCTTCGCCGGATAAGCCGCCAGGCTCACACCAGGATGGAACTCATGGATATACGGCTTGAGCAAATCCGGGCACATGCCGAAGAAAACCCACTCCACTTCATCGGCCAATTCCCGAACGACATCCGCAATGAGTTCCAGATCGCCACGGTGGCTGGTGCCGCCGCCCCAACCGATACGTGGCTTGCTGGAGGTTGCCCGCTGGGGCCTGAGTTGGTTCCACAGGCCGGCGGCCAACATGTTCGGCACGACGCGGATGTCGTGGTGCATGCTGGACAAGACGTCCGCCAATGGATGGGTGGAAACCACCACTCGATCACATAGGGCAATCCCTTTGCGCAGCAAGTCCTCGAGGTTGTCCGGCATGTTGCGACGGTGTTCGTTCTTTTCCGGAACCTTGGCGATGTAGTCATCCAACTCGTAGATGCGCATGGCCTTGGAGTAAGTCTTGACTTGGGCAATGTCCTTGAACTTACCCACGTTGTAGCGACCTTGAAGAATGATCACATCCGGCGACTGGCGCTCGATGTCGATGATCGAGGGCGTATCGTAGGCAACACGCCCGACGATTCGACCCGCTGCTTCGAGTTCGAACAACGGTTGGCTTACCCGGTAATGCCCCACGGCCGAGGTATTCACCGCAAGCCCGAGGATCGAAGGTACGTTGCGGGTAACCAGCGGATTCCATCCGGTACGTGGGCCGGGCTCCAGACTGAAACTTTTCCCGGTCAGGGTCAGGTTACGGTTGTAGGCCGGATCGTTGGCGATCCTGGGCAACCAGCGCTGATAGAACGCCTCCTGTTCATGCTCCAGCCGCTGCTTCCAGGAAGCATCGCGGCTGGCTTCCACGCCGGACGCCAGGACAACGTCACAGTAAGGCGTGGTGACGATCAGGTAACCGTCTTTACTGACTTGTTGACATAACTCCAGAGCGTTGATGCGCTGCGTCGTGATCGACTCATCGAACCCACCGGCTTCCTCCAGGACCTGCTTGCGCACCAACACGCAGTGATCACCGACAGCACTCCAGTTCTGCACAGCTTGCAAGCGCTGCATATAGCCGCCAGACGTTACCGATTCGTTGACGAACGCCCTGCCCGCCAACCCACCCAGCCCCATGATCATGCCGGAGTCGATGACCCGGCCTTGCAGGTTGAGTGTGCGCGGGCCGACGATGCCGACCTCGGGACGTTGGCCATGATTGAGCAACTCGTCCAGCCAGGCGGCTTCCAGCACGACGCAATTGGGGTTGAGCAACAACAGGTATTCGCCGCGCGCCTGTTGCGCGGCGAAGTTGCGGATCAGCGCTTCGCTGGCACTTTCGGGATGGGCGAATATTCGCAGCTTTTCACTGCCCAGCTCAGCCATCGCCCGGAGCCAATGCTGCAACTCGGGATTTTCACTGGCGTTGTCGACAATGATGATTTCGTAGTGCGGATACGTGGTGGTGCTGATCAGGCTGTTGACGCAACGTTCCAGCGCGCCCAGGTCATCCTTGACGCTGATGATGATCGACACCAGCGGTCGCTCGGAGAACAGGTATTCGATGCGCGGGATCAACGCCAGGAGCGGCCCGGGATGAAGCTGGTGGGGCACGCCGATACGCTGCAGGTGGGTGGTGGTCAGCCGGGCGTTCTGCTCGATGACTTCCGGTAGCGACAGCCACTGCGCAAACGAAAACGTCGACTCGACCTGGACTTCCGGAATATGGCCGATGACCTGCGGTCCGTCCTTTTCCACCAGTCGCCAGATCAGGTCATGGGGCGCCAATTCGCCCAGGCTCGGATCGAATCCACCCGAGGCGAGGAATCGCGCACGCTCGAACGCCAGGGTTCGACCGACATAGGGATAACCGCGCATCAGGTCGAGATTGAAGTCGGGCTTGAAGATCGGCTCCGCCGACTTGTCATCCACCAGCGCGCCTTCATCGCTGTAGATACAGGCAGCCGCCGGCGAGCTGACAATCCGGTCGGCCAATATCAGCAGCGCCGAATCGGTCAAGCGATCGCCGGCACGCAACAAATAGAACCAGTCGGCGCCGTCCAGTTGCGGCAGAAGCCCGTTGAGCTGCTGCGCCCAGTCCGCTTGCAGGCCAAGGCGCAGCACATGGTTGTCCAGCGCCTGGCGGCCGTTGGACAGCAGCAGCACCGATTCGCAGGCATAGGTTTGGGCAGAGAGACTCTGCAACGTAACACCCAACGCACCAGGATCGTCCTGCTCGTCGATGATGACGGGCACGATCATCGGACGATAGGCCCAGCGGGCTATCTGTCGGGACAGGACCTGCTTGCGCAATGGGCTGAAACGCCGACATTCCAACCACTGCACATAGAGGTCCGCGTAGCTTTCGATGTCCGTGCCGACTTGCGAGCCGATGACGCCCTGCCGAGTCGCAATGACCGAATAGACGTTGATCTCTTCCCACTCGGACGTCGCTTGCTCCTTGTCCCGCTCCAGGGCCTGGTAGCGCACCCAGCCACTGGCGGGCGCCGGCTCGCTGCTGCGTTGGGCGAGCATTTCCTTGAGCCATGTCAGCTCGACCGTGGCCGCCTCAAGCATCTTGGCCTGACGCGCAAGACGGTCCGGATGCAAGCGCTGGCCGCTGCCCTCAGCATACAGCTGGACCAGATTGCCCCGGCGCAACAGGCAGATGAACAAGGCAAAATCCAGGACCGCCTCGAAGCCTTCACCGGGCCGCGCCAACGCTGGCAGCAGGGCCTCGACATCAGTCCGACGCATCAATGCGCCGCTCAAACCGCCGAGAATGTTGCGGGTGGTTTTCTCAAAATACGCCAGCATGTCGCTGCCGTTGAACATCGCATCGAACTGCGTGATGCCGGTGTTTTCAACGCGGATCGGCAGGGCAAAGTTGTCTGCATCGATCAAATGATGCTTGTTGATCACCAGCGATACTTGCGGATGCTCCTGCAGGATGGCCGCCTGCTGGCTGACGCAAAACGCCAGCAACTGGTCGTCATCGCAAAGGAACTTGATGTACTCGCCCCGGGACTCATCAAGGCAGCGCAGCAGGTTTTGCTGGAACCCCAGCCGAGTCGGGTTGGGCAGGTAGCGCAACGCAACCTTCGAGTCGACGCCGAGCTCCTCGACGATCCGCTCGATTCCATCGGTGCGGCAATCGTCGCAGATGACGATCTCAAGGTTCTCGTAGGTCTGCTCGAGCGCGCTTTGCAAGGCGAGGCGGAAAAAGCGTGGGTGGTACGCGGGGATGGCAATGCTGACAAGAGGAGCTAGTTTCACACGCTTGGCTCTCAACCGGTGGGCGCCAACTCAGGCGAGAGCAGGACGTCCTGAATCGTATAAATGAAGGGGTAAGGGACCGCGTATAGCGTCACGGTCCCTGCCCTGGATCACATCTTGTTGAACAATCCCAATTGAGCGATCTTGCTGAACGCCAACTGCGACGCTTGAAGCATAGTCTGCTGCAAAGTGAGGCGCGTCATCACTTCCGCCGGGTCGGAGTCACGGATCGCCGACTGGGTTTGCGAGTTGGCGAGGACAAAGCTCTGGTTGGTATCGCTCTGGGTATCGAGCGACTGACCGCGTCCGCCGACCGAGCTCAATGCACTGGTCAAGTGGTCGGTACCGCTGGCCAGGTTACCGATGCCCGAAGCCAACGCCGCGTTCAGCTTCTGGACAGCGATGTTGTTGCCATCGGCCGGCGTGTTCAAAGCAGTCCGCAACTGGCTCACGGTGTCCAGGACGTTCTGCGTCTCGTGGGTATTGACCGCGATGCTGAACTGATCGTTGGCCGCCGGGGCTCCATTGAGTGTGAAACTCACGCCGGATGCGGTGGCGACGTTGCCCGCCAGGGTGCCACTGGACACCGGTTTGCTGTCTGCGGTCAGTGGCGCGGCGTACAGGTCGAAATCCGTGGCGCTGGTGAATTTCAATACCGCCGAGCCTGTCGGGAAGCTGGCGTGGTAGGCCACCGGGTCGGTGATCTGGCCTGCGGTGATCTGGGTCGCGGTGGCGTTGCCCGGGCCGCGGGCCGGCGTGAACGAATCGGGTTTGGCGGCCAAGGTGAAGGTATGACCGGGCAACACCGTGCCTGCAACATCGCCCGCATGAAGGTTGACGTTCAGGGTCAAGTCGACACCTCGAAAGCTCACGGTCTGGCCGGCCTGGCTGTTGGGATCAATAGCCCCGCCCTTGCTGGCTTCGGCAGTCACATCGTTGCCGCCTGAGTCAGTGATTTTCAGCTGGGTGCCGCTGGTGAACTCCACAGTGTACGGTTCGCCACTGCGGAATTGGCTGTTGTAGCTCACGCCGGAGGACACTTGGCCGTTGGTCAGCACCACGCGCCCATCATCCACCGCCGGCGCGGTCATGGTGACCTGGGTGCGGCTGGTGTTGACGGCTTGCTGGAACACTTCCCAGCCGGTGCTGTTGGTGGCCATGGTCATGGTGTCGCCGATCGGCAGGTCCAGGGTCACCTGGTCGCCGTTGTAGCTGTAGGTGCCATCGTCGTTGCGGGTAAACGGTACGACATCGCCCTTGGAACCGGCGAAGATATATTTGCCGTTTTCGTCCTTGGTGTTCATCAGGCTCAGCAACTGATCCTCGATCGAACCCAACTCCGAAGCCACTGCTTTACGGTCTGCGTCGGTGTAGGCGGCGTTACCGGCACTCACGGCCAATTCCTTGGCGCGCTGCAACACGTTGCCAATGCTGGTCATGACCGCTTCGGTCGTGCCCAGGGTCGCCTTGATGGTGGTGACGTTGGCTTCGTATTGAGAAAGCATCGACGCCTGGTTGCCTAACTGCAGCAGGCGCGAAGCCCCCACCGGATCATCAGCGGCGGTGTTCACCCGCACGAGACTGCTGGCTTCCTCGCTGCTCTTGACCACCTTGGCGAAGTTTTTCTGATAGTTCGCAGCCGTGCTTTCGTAGAACTGAGAAGTAGAAATGCGCATGGGCTACGGCTCCTTAAAGACTGTTGATCAGTGTGCTGAAGATTTGTTGCGCCGCCTTGATGATCTGCGAAGACGCGGTGTAGTACTGCTGGAACTTGACCAGGTTGCCGGTTTCTTCATCCAGGTCCACGCCCGACAGCGAGTCGCGGGCGGTCTTGGCGTTGTTCAGGATTGCACCCGTGGCGGCGCTGTCGAGCTTGCCTTGGGCGGCCTTGGCGCCGACGCCTTCCACCAGTTTGCCGTAGGCATCGTTCAGGGAAATACCCTTGCTACTGGAGCCGGTGTCGACGGTCTTGGCGGTCTGCAAGCCGGCCAGGATCGTACCGTTACGGTTGTCCAGGCTGCCGGGCTGGCTGAGGCTGATGTTGATACCTGAACCATCGGATGGCGCGCCGGCAATCGACATGTCGAACGTGACGGTACGCTGCACCGGAGGTACGGACGAGTCGAAGATCGGCGCGCCTGTGGCGTCCTTGAGCGGAACGCTCAGGCTTAGGGTGTTGTTCTGGCCGGGCGTGATCGTGCCGCTGCTGATCAAGCCGCCCTGGGCATCGAGCAGCCGGTAGGCCTGGCTGGTGCCACCGGCCGAAGTCGCCCCGAACACCACTTTGACTGGCATGGAATTCTTGATGCCGTTCTGGATGATGCTGGTGGTGGCCGCATCGTAGATGTCCAGTTTCGTCGTCATGGTTGGCTGGCCGCTGGCCGGAATGGTCAGCGTGCCGCTGCCGCCCGGCGTGATGGCGGCGCCCAACGGCGCGGCAATCGCCAGCCGCTTGGAGTCGGTCATCTCGGTCTTGATGTTGGTCGCCGCGTTGCGGGTCGGGGTGAGCTTGAACGAGTCGCCGACGGCCGCAGTGCCGTTGGCAAAGGTCATGGAAAAACCGTCGATCACCGGCGGCGGCGTGGTCGCGGTGTTGAACGCGCCCATCGAGGTGCCGTCGGGCAGGCGCTGGACGGTGTAGTCCGTGCCGCTGGTGAACGTCACCTTATAGTCGTTGGTGGTCAGCTTGCCGGAGTCTGTGATGGCGATGTTGAAGTTGCCGGAGCCCGCGCTGTTGTTCAACGAGGCAACGCTGCGCTGGCTGATCTGCGCGGCGCTGTTGATGTTGCTGAACAGGTTGGAGCCAAAGGCCCCGTTCATGTCGATGCCCGATGCCTGGATGCTGTTCATCTGGTCGGCGACCACCAGGGCCACGCGCCCCAGCTCGTTCATGGCCGGGTCGAGCACGGTACTGCGGTAGCGCATCAAGCCACCGATCTCGCCGCCAGTGAGCACCGACGTCAGGTCCATGGAACTGGAACCGCTGTTGAGCTGGATCCCCATGCGGCCTGGATCGTTCTTGTCCGGTACTGCTTCGAGTTTATTGGTGATATTGCCCATCACCAGTGGCTGGCCGGAACCCAGGTAGATGTCCAGGCTACTGCCGTTCTCGACGACCTGCGTGCCGGTGAAGGTCGAGAGCTGGCGAATGGTCTCGCTACGGGCGTCGAGCAGGTCGTTGGGGGCGCCGCCGGCGTTGGAAACCTCGGCGATTTTCTTGTTCAACTGTGCAACGGTAGCCGCCAGGTTATTGACCTGCTCGACCATGTTCGACAGGTTGCCGTTGATGTTCTCGCTCTGCGCGGTCAGCTGGCTGGCAACCGAGTTGAAGCGGTTGCTCAGGGCCTGGGCATCGCTGAGCAGCAACTGGCGGGAGGCATCGTCGCCTGGCTTGGCGTTGACGTTCTGCACCGAGGCGAAGAACTTGGTCAGTGCGCCATTGAGGCCGGTGCCGCTGTCCGACAGCAGCGAATCGAGTGGGGTGATCTGCCCCTGATAGGCCGCCGCATCGCTGTTCAGCGAGGTGGTGGTCTTCAGTTGTGCTTCAAGGTACGAGTTATAGACCCGGCGCACGTCAGCCAAGGTCGTGCCGGAGCCAATGAACACGTTGCCGTACTGGTTCGACGCCTTGGTGGTCTGCACGGTCTGCTGACGCGAATACCCAGCGGTATCAACGTTGGCGATGTTGTTACCCGTGGTCACCAGTGCGGTCTGGCTTGCGGACAGACCCGACATCCCGATATTGAGCAAACTCATGGTTCAGACCTTATAAAGTCGTGGTGGCACCAGCCGAGGCGTAGTTTTGGTAACTCGTCATCTGCCGGGCTATGTTCGAAATCTTGTTGGCGTAGTTCGGGTCGGTGGCGTAACCGGCCTTCTGCAACTCGCGTACAAACTGTTCCGGGTTATCGGCCGACTTCAGCACAGCTTGATAGCGGCTGTTGCTTTGCAGCAGATTGACCAGGTCATGAAAACTGTCGCGGTACGAGGCGTAGGAACGGAATTCGGCCGTCTCCTTGACCATCTCGCCATTGCGGAATTCGCTGGTGATGGCGCGCGCCGAATCGCCCGTCCAGTTCTTGCTCGCCTTGATGCCGAACAGGTTGTGGCTGCTGCTGCCATCGGGCTGGCGCATCACCGATTTACCCCAGCCGGTTTCCAGCGCGGCCTGGGCCACCAGGTAACGTGGGTCGACCCCGATGCGGTCGGCGGCTTCCTTGGCCATCGGCAGCATGGCGTTGACAAATTCATCGGCATCGCGGAAGGCCTTGCGCGCCGGCGCCAGCGGTGGCTGGGCCACGGCGCGACTATAGACTTGCATGTCGCCCTTGGGCTCGGACGCCTTGAGCGCCGCCAGCCAGTCGCCATTGGCCAGCTCACCGGAAGCCGGCTTGACGGCGGCAACGGCGCGGTCAGGCAGGATGTTCTGAGCGGGCGCCTCGGTCGAGGCCGCAGCCGCAGGCACCAGCCCGGCGAGCAGGCGGTCGGCCAATTTCGGCGGCAGCGCCAGGCGACGCTGGTTGAGCAATTCCATATCGTTGCGGTGCACGCCCTCGCCTGCACCTTGCGGTGTGCTCACGGCCCGCGAAGCCCACAGCGGGCGCTGGCCATTGGTGCGCGACAAAGGCCCGTCGGTGGGCAGCGTTCCGGCGGCCACCGGCGTTACAACCGGCTTGGTCACCTTGTCCAGCGCCTCTTGCTGCTTGGCGGCGGACAACGTAGCCGCCTCACCTGGCGCCGTCGGTTTGTTCTTCGACATCTGGCGCAGCAGCACGTCGGCCAGGCCGATGCCGCCACCCTCGCGCGACATCGAAACGGCGAGCTGCTGGTCGTACATTTCCTGATACTGCTTGGCTTCGGCAGTATTCATCGGATTGTCCTTGCCCAGGGCCTCGGTGGCCGAACGCATGGACTTGAGCATTTCGCCGAGAAACAGCGACTCGAATTCCTGCGCCACTTTGCGCAGGTTGCCTTCGCTGTTCTTGTCGCCGACCTTGAGCTGGTTCAGGCGGTTGAGGTCCGAGTAGGACCCCGAATCGCCGCTGATCAAGGCGCCTTTGCGCATATCCACCATGACCGCTTTCCTTAAATCACGATCAGGTCGGCTTGCAACGCGCCGGCCTGCTTCAGGGCTTCAAGAATGGCCATCAAGTCGCCCGGCGCCGCGCCGACCTGGTTCACCGCCCGGACAATCTCATCCAGGGTGGTGCCCGGGCCGAACTTGAACATCGGCTTGGCTTCCTGTTCGGCATTGACCCGCGAGCGCGGAACCACGGCGGTCTGGCCGTTGGACAATGGCCCCGGCTGGCTGACGATCGGGTCTTCGGTGATGGTCACGGTCAGGCTGCCGTGGGTCACGGCGGCCGGCGAGACCTTGACGTTCTGGCCGATCACGATGGTGCCGGTACGCGAATTGATGATGACTTTCGCCACCGCCTGGCCCGGATCGACCTCGAGGTTTTCGAGGATCGACAGGTAGTCGACGCGCTGGCTCGGGTCCAGTGGCGCGGTGACGCGAATCGAGCCACCGTCGATGGCCTGGGCCACGCCTGGGCCGAGCATGTCGTTGATCTTGTCGACGATGCGCTTGGCCGTGGTGAAGTCGGAACGGTTGAGGTTCAAGGTCAGGCTGTTGCCCTGGTTGAAGCCGCTCGGCACGGCACGTTCAACCGACGCACCGCCGGGAATACGGCCCGCCGACGGAACGTTGACGGTGATCTTCGAACCGTCGCGACCCTCGGCATCGAACCCGCCCACCACCAGGTTGCCCTGGGCGATGGCGTAGACGTTGCCGTCGATACCCTTGAGCGGGGTCAGCAGCAAGGTGCCGCCACGCAGGCTCTTGGAGTTACCGATGGACGAGACAGTGATATCCACTTGCTGGCCGGGCTTGGCGAACGGCGGCAGGTCGGCACTGATCGACACCGCCGCGACGTTCTTCAACTGCACGTTGCCGGAGCCGGCCGGCACCTTGATGCCGAACTGCGACAGCATGTTGTTGAAGGTCTGCAGGGTGAACGGAGTCTGGGTGGTCTGGTCACCGGTACCGTTCAGGCCCACGACCAGGCCGTAGCCGATCAACTGGTTGGAACGCACGCCGGAAATGCTGGCGATGTCCTTCAGGCGCTCGGCTTGAGCGGTGAAGGCTGCCGACATCACCAGGGCACCGATCAACAGCTGTTTAAGATTCAACTTGATCACCTAGAAAGGGAACTTCGGGCTGAGGAAGAAACGGTCGAACCAACCTGGCTGACTCGCATCGGCAAAGGCACCAGTGCCCGAATAGGTGATGCGCGCATCGGCCACGCGGGTCGACGGAACAGTGTTGTCGGTGGAAATGTCATCGGCGCGGACCATGCCAGCGATGCGCACCAGTTCGTCACCGGTATTGAGCGTCAGCCACTTCTCGCCGCGCACGGCGATGATGCCGTTGGGCAGTACATCGGCGACGGTCACGGTGATCGAACCGGTCAGGCTGTTGCTCTGGCCGGACTGGCTGTCGCCCTTGGAGGCGCGGTCGGAACCGTAGCCAGCGTTGAGGCTCAGGTCGCCGCCACCGATCGGGTTGTTGGTGGTCAGGCTGGAGCCGAACAACGACGTCAGGCCGACGCTGGTCTGGCTGCTCTTGTCGATCTGCGAGTTGGCGTTCTTGCTCGCCTGGGTCCGCTCGTTCAAGGTGATGGTGATGATGTCACCGACCCGGAAAGCCTTGCGGTCGCTGTACAGGTTCTGTTCGAAGCCAGCCTGGTAGATCGAGCCGTTATTGGCGGCAGCCGGCAACGGCGTGCGTGGCAACACCGGAGCGTAATACGGGTCATTGGGCTTGGGCGTTGGCGCGACACAGCCCGCCAGCGCGGTAACCCCACTCAATGCCAGAACAGATACAAAGCGATTCATGACCCTACCTCTTGGTGTTGCAGGCGACCCTGGGGCCGCCCTATCTACGTAATGACGGATTTAGCGACGTATTACAGGTTCTGCGTGACGAACGAGAGCATCTGGTCGGCGGTGGAGATCACCTTGGAGTTCATCTCGTAGGCGCGCTGAGTGGTGATCATGTTGACCATTTCCTCGACGGTGCTCACGTTGGAGGTTTCCAGGGTGTTCTGCAGCGTGGTGCCGAAACCGTTCAGGCCCGGGGTGCCGACTTGCGGCGCGCCGCTGGCGGCGGTCTCCAGGAACAGGTTGTTACCCACCGCCTGCAGGCCGGCCGGGTTGATGAAGTCAGCGGTCTGCAGGTTACCGATCACCTGCGCAGCCGGATTGCCCGCGATGGTGATGGACACGGTGCCGTCACGGCCCACGGTGAATGTCTGCGCATCGTTCGGGATGACGATGGCCGGCTCCAGGGCGAAACCGCTGGCGTTGACGATCTGGCCGTTGGAGTCGAGGTGGAAGGTACCGTCACGGGTGTAGGACGTGGTGCCGTCCGGCTGCAGGATCTGGAAGAAACCGCGACCGTCGATGGCCATGTCCAGCGGCTGCTCGGTGGTTTGCAGGCTACCGGCGTTGAAGTTTTTCTGGGTGCCGACAATGCGCACACCGGTACCCACTTGCAGGCCCGACGGCAATTCGCTGTCCTGGGTCGACTGGGCGCCTGGCTGGCGTTTTACCTGGTAGAGCAGGTCCTGGAACTCGGCGCGATCACGTTTGAAACCCGTGGTCGAAACGTTCGCCAGGTTGTTGGAAATAGTGGAAAGGTTGGTGTCCTGGGCGGACAGACCTGTTTTGGCAACCCAAAGAGCCGGAAGCATTCGATTCTCCTCATACGCCTGTTTTTCGGCGCAGCGCTGTAATTAATGATTAGATCTGCAAGACCCGAGCCATGGCCTCATCGCCTTCTTTGGCGGTGGTCATCATCTTGACGTGAAGCTCGAACTGCTTGGCCAGGGCCAGCACCGAAGTCATCTCATCCACGGCATTGACGTTGCTCGCTTCCTGGAACCCCGACACCAGCTGCACGTTGCCATCGATGGGCGCCGGCTGGCCGTCCTTGGAACGGATCGAGCCGTCCAGGCCTTTGGTCATGGTCTTGAGGTCCGGGTTGACCAGCTTGATGCGGTCCACCTCAGCCATTACCCGTGGGCCTTCACCCATGGCGCGGATGCTGATGGTGCCGTCCTGGCCGATTTCGATTTTCTGCTCTGGCGGCACGGCAATCGGACCGCCGTTGCCCATCACCGGCATGCCGTTGCCGGCGCGCAGCACGCCAAGGGCGTCGACGTTGAGGCTGCCGGTGCGCACGTAGCTTTCGCCACCGTCGGGGTTCTGCACGGCCATCCAGCCCGGCCCGCTGACCGCCACGTCCAGTTCACGGCCGGTTTCAATCAGCGCACCCGGGGTGAAATCGGTGGCAGGCCGTTCGGACATGGCAAACGCCCGCGCCGGAAAGCTGTCGCCGAACACCGGCATCGAACGTGCCTGCTCCAGGTCTTTCTGAAAACCGTTGGTGGAGATGTTCGCCAGGTTGTTGGCATGGGCCCGCTGCGCCAGTGCGTTCTGGCTGGCGCCGGTCATTGCCACATAAAGGTACTTGTCCACTGTCGTTCCTCTGCATGCCGGACGTTTGCCGTCCACTGCTGTGTTGCAGAGCCTTAAGCAATTAGCAGACCAACTTTTTTCTGGCGGGCCCAGCCCCTTGAAACCAAGGGCTCTGGGGTTTCAGTGGACATTGTTGAATGGGTGCCGAAGTCGAAAAACCGGCGGTGTCATGCCGCTAAGTGGCAAGCGCAGCCAAAGCATTGCCGAGTACATCCACTACCCGGTCCTGCTGCTCGTTGCTCAAACCGAGCCACATCGGCAGACGCAACAGACGCTCGGAATAACCGTCGGTGATGTCCATCGAGCCATGCACGCGCCCATAGCGCACGCCAGCGGGAGACGAGTGCAGCGGCACGTAATGGAACACCGGATAGATGGCGTGACGCTTGAGCTCATCAAGAATGGCCTGGCGATCCACCTCTGGGGCGAGGAGTACGTAGTACATATGCGCGTTGTGCTGGCAATCCTCAGGAATTATCGGGCGACGCAGCGCTCCTTGTTGCTCGAGGCCTGCCAGCGCCGCGTGGTAGTGGTCCCAGATTGCCAGGCGGCGGTCGGTGATGGCCTGGGCATCTTCCAACTGGGCCCAGAGGAAGGCTGCGGTCATTTCGCCGGGCAGGAATGAGGAGCCCACCTCCTGCCAGGTGTATTTGTCCACTTCGCCCCTGAAGAAACGACTGCGATCGGTGCCTTTTTCCCGGATGATCTCGGCTCGCACCGCCATGGCGGGATCATTGACCAGCAATGCCCCGCCCTCCCCCGAAATCACGTTCTTGGTCTCGTGAAAGCTGAAGGCCCCGAGTTCACCGATACTGCCCAGCGCCCGGCCCTTGTAGGTTGACATCACCCCTTGCGCGGCGTCTTCGACGACCGCCAGCCCATGCTTGCGCGCGATCGCCAGGATACTGTCCATTTCGCAAGCCACACCGGCGTAATGAACGGGCACGATAGCCCTGGTCCGCGAAGTGATCGCCGCCTCGATCAGGCGTTCGTCCAGGTTCAGCGTATCGGGACGTATATCGACGAAGACCGGCACCGCGCCGCGCAGCACAAAAGCGTTGGCCGTGGAGACAAAGGTAAAGGAAGGCAGGATGACTTCGTCGCCGGGCTGGATGTCCAGCAGCAAGGCGGCCATCTCCAGCGCAGCGGTGCATGAATGGGTGAGCAATGCCTTGTTGCAACCCGTGTGCGATTCCAGCCAGCGGTGACAACGCTTGGTGAACGGGCCATCGCCGGCGAGCATGTTGCCGAACTTGGCCTGGGCAATGTAATCCAGTTCCTTGCCGGTCATGTACGGACGGTTGAAGAATATCGTTTCGTTGCTCATTGCAAACGTCCCCAGGTGGGCAGGGTGATGGGTGGCGCATAACAGAAAACCTCAAACCGCACTGATCCGCCCACCTATCTGACTGCCTGTTTCAAGATTTTCGTAGAAGTATGGCGTGAACCCGGCCCTGTTCATGGCCTGCTGGGTTTCACCGATATCGTAGTCAACCCGATGCAGGTTGAACGCTTCACCGTCCCAGGTCGCGAAACCCGCACGGGGGTCGCCGTCACGGGGCTGGCCAACCGAACCGGGGTTGCAATAGACCTTGCCCTGCCCGCTCCACAAGTACTGGACATGGGTATGGCCCGAGGCGAAACACCGTCCGGGCAAGGGGCCGAAATACGCATCTGAAGGCCGCACGTATTCGTCCAGCGGATCGTTCCATCCGCCGTGGACGATGCTCAACTCGTGCTGCGTCGAGCGCTCCGGGAGCGATCCCAGCCAGGCCATGTTCTGCGAAGTGATGACGCCCCGCTGGTAGTCCAGGCAGGCATTGGCACTGTTGGAGCGAGGGCATCGCTCGTTCCTGGCCAGGTACCAGTCATGATTACCCATCACGGAGAAAATATTCCGCTCGCGCAAGGCCTCGCAACACTCGTTGACCTGGCTGTAATAACCGACCGTGTCGCCCAGACAGATAATCTGCGACACACCCAACTCATCCAGCCTGGCAAGCACCGTCCGCAGGGCACTGTAATTGCCATGGACGTCAGAAATGATCCCGATCATAGACCACGAAGTCCTCTATATAACGAACGGCGAAGCCATTACGGATGGCTGGCTGGCTGGGCGTCTTGCCCTCGAGGTAATAATCGAGGCACATCGCCGCCTCGTTGTAGCCGAATGCGCGACGTATCGAACTGGTCGAGGATATTCGCGGATTGATCTCCAGCAGACTCCATGAGCCGTCGCTGCCACGCCGGAACTGCAAGTTGGTCGGCCCCACCGGTTTGAACGCGTGGCACAACCGAATCACGGTCTGATCCAGCGAGTCATCCTGATACACCCAAGCCTTGGCGGTGGATCCGTCCGACGCCAGTCTGCGCTGGAACGCGATGATCGGACCGGCATCGCCCCGACCATCGCCAAACGCCGCCACGGTGAATTCATCAGCCGCGCTGCCAATGATCGGCTGCGCCATCAGGTGGTCACCGAGCAGTGCCGCGTGAGGCGTGAAATCGCGCTCCTGGTGAACCCAGA
Organism: Pseudomonas sp. R1-15; assembly: GCF_051132085.1. Lineage (NCBI taxonomy): Bacteria > Pseudomonadati > Pseudomonadota > Gammaproteobacteria > Pseudomonadales > Pseudomonadaceae > Pseudomonas > Pseudomonas sp. R1-15. Next base: position 4,292,428 of record NZ_CP071660.1, read on the forward strand.
CCAGCCCTTTGGAAGCGTAGCTCCTGCGCGGCTTGAGCAGGAACGGCAGCCCCAGGGCCGCCTTGAGCGAGTGAAAATCCCCCGACAACAGGCTCGGAATACGGCTGACATCACCAAGTTCCCGCAGCGCCTGGTCCATGGCCCACTTGTCCCTGGAAAGCTCGATCAGGTTCTGGTTGTTGAGCACCACCTGGCAGTCGAATGTGGCAAGCAACGCTCGGTTGTCCGAGAGCCAGTGGATGTCCTGTTCGATCCCCGGGATCAGCAGATCCACCTGGTGCCCGGCCAGTGTCTCGCCCAGCCATTGGCCGTACTCCGGGGCGGAGGTCAACGGGGCCTGCACGAACACATCGCTCCAGCCGCGACCAACCGCGTCGTCGTAGATATCGGTGCCGACCAGGCGCACAGCAGGGTCCGCCGCACGCAGCGACTTGAGCAGCCCGTAGCCCATGATGGCGCCTACGCCCGTCACCATGACGGTCTTCATGACAGACTCTCCCGCTGCACTTTCATCAGTTCAAAGCCACCGCGAATGTCTATTCGCGGAATAAAGCCTATTTGCTCGTAGAGCTCATCCCCACAGTCGAAGGGAGGCAGATCGGGAATATCGCTTTTTTCAGGCAGAAAGCGCACATCTATCGGCTTGCCAAACGCCTCGAAGGCGGCTTGGGCAATTTCGGAAAGACGCGGAGATTCGGGATGGCCGCAGTTGTACAGGCCAGCAATGCCTTTCTCCGCCACCCGCCCGCAGACCTCGGCGAGGTCACTCAGATGCAGGTAGTTGCGCCTGGCGTCGTTCTTCCCATACAACTGGACGGTTTGCCCCGCCTGAGCCTTGTCGGCGATGGCGTATAACAGCGGTTGGTGCGGCCGGCACTGCTCGCCGCTGTCGTAGACCTGGCTGATGCGCAGGATGGTCAACGCCATGCCCCTTTCCTGGCAATACAGGCTCGTCACTTCTTCAGCATGGCGTTTGGAAAGCGAATAGATGCCAAAATAGGGGTCCGTCGGCTGATGGCTGGCCCAACGCGACGACAGCAGAATGAAATGATGCGCCCCACACTGTTCGGCCAGACGACAGGCAGCCAATGCACCGGCACTGTTGACCCGTTCGGCGCGAATCAGATCATCTGGCTCGCTGCCGCCGAAATCAGCCGCTGCCAGCACAACCACGTCGAAGCGCTCGTCGCAGGCGCAGGGCTGCTGGCTATTCAAGTCAACGGCAATATCGGCGTCTCGGCGCCCCGCCAATTTGACCGGGCCATGGCGCGACAACGCCTGGGCGATGGCCTTGCCGATGACCGAAGTACTCCCTATGACCAGGCTTTTCATGATGGCGCGACTGTCGCTTCCAGCATCATTGCACAACACAGCTCTGGATAATCGATGCCCACGGTGCACATGGCCTGGATGATGTCCGGACTCAAGTTCAGCTCTTTCAATTGCCCGGTGGTGAAGGGTTTGAGAAATACGCCTTCCTTGCGCACCACTTGGAGCCCGGCGGCTTCAAGTTCCGCGGTCAGGGTCTGTAGTGAGTAGCTGCGCACATGACCCAACTCAAGATCACCACCGCCCAGGGCCGTCATGTCGCCAAGCAGCCCGGCAGCATGACCGAATCGCCGATGCAGGGACTCGCCGTTGGGAACCAGCACGAAGCAACGACCGCCGGGGGCGAGAAAACGCTTGAACCGTTGCAGTACAGTCTGTGGATCATCGACATGTTCAAGGATAAAACCCATCACGATCAGGTCGAAACGCTTGTCGGTGTCGAACGTCTCGAAATAACTTTCAACGACCTCGGCCGCATTGTCCGGGTATTGGCTCTTGAACTGGGCGATGACCGAGGCAGAACCATCGATGACCGTGTGCTCACTGAAGAACTGCGAAAATCGGTGGGTGCTGAAACCATGGCCGACACCCAGCTCCAGCAGGCTCTGCGTCTGGGTGCACAGCGCCATGATGCGTTGGGGATACCAGTTGAGAATGATGTTGTTGTCGTACGCGTAGCCAAAGCTGTCGCTGTAGGCTGCGATGAAGGTATCGAGATCGTTGCTCATGTCACATGCTCTCCGCTGAGTGACCAAGGTCATAATTTATAGAGATCAATCGGCCAACCACGCCCGCCGCCAGGTATCCAGACGCTCGCCTTCGAGCAGCCACTGCGCACGCACGCTTGACTGCAAGGCATCTCCCAGCGTCGCGGAAGCCTCACGGTCTCCCAGATGCAAGCGAATGGCGCGGATCCAGTCTTGCGCCTCGTTACTCACCCGGGACAGCGGCAACGCCTCACCGCCGACAAAACCCGGCACCCGGCTGCAAATGACCGGATGCCCGCAAGCGGCATGCTGGAGGACACGCAGGTCGCCCGAACAGGCATTACCCAGGTTTTGCGCCATGGGTACCAATGCAAGATCAAGATTCAGGGCTGCCATGGCCGCCGCCAACTGCTGCTGCGCGACAGCCGGGTGGCGCTCCTTCAGAAAAGGTTGCAGTGCCGCGGGGCAGTCACCCAACACCACGAAATCCACTTCGCCAGCGAATGCAGGCAGCACATTGGCCAGCAACTCGGCATCCTTGCCACCCAGCCAGCCCAGGCGCGGCTTGGCGCCCATGCGTCGTTTGCTTTGTACGCGCCCCCAGGCGGCCGGCAACAGGGTTTCCAGCACGCGGATATCATCGTGCTGGCCTTGCAGCAGTTCGGCCAGCTCTGGCGTGGGCACCAGCACCCGATCAGCCTGCATCATCCCGAACCGCAGGCGCTCCAGCAGCTCATCGGCGGAGTAATCACCCTTCAATTCCATCTGCGGCAGATAACCGTCCAGGTCGTAGACGGTGAATGCCTTGGAAAATGCTCTCAGACGGCTCAGGGCCAACAGCCCGGCATCATCCAGAGGACGCTGCAAGACCACGGTGGTCGGAGCCAGACGCTCGATTTCCACCGGTGATAGCACACTCGAAACAGCCGCGCCTTCGACCTGCCCCGCTTCAACCAATGTGCTGAATGGCTGGACCAGTCGTGAATAGGCCCCCACCTGCTGGTCAGTCACACAAACCAGGACCCTCGGCACGCTGCCTTGCAGCGGGTACCAGCAAAGGTCCTTGTTCTCGCGGACAAAACCTTCGCCTGCGCGCAAGGAAAAATTGGTGTTGTAGACGGGGTCGCGGGCCAGCTGCGGCAGCCAGCGGGCGAACAACGCCTCTTCCTGCTCGCTGTTGGCACGGGTAGTGTCTGGCAAAGCGTCCACCAACAGTCGTGCGTAAGGCGTCCAGACGTTCAGGTAACCGGCCTGCTGCAACTTCAGGCACAGGTCCACATGGGTCCATGGCGCCAGCAGTGGATCGGTATCGAAACCACCGGCCTCAAGAAACAGCGCTCGCCGCAGCATCAGGCATTCGCCGCCCACCGCCGAGCAGTTCTGCTCAAGCCCGAGACGGCCCATGTAACCTTCGGCCTGGGCTGACAAGCCTGCAAAAGCCCGACCGACAATGCCACCCAGCCCCAACACAAGACCTGCCTGGCGTATACGCCCCTGGCTATCCTGCAACGTGCCGCCCACCGCGCCGACTTCCGGGCGCTGGGCTTGATTGAGCAACGCCTGTAACCAACCCGGCTCAAGCACAGCGCTTTGTGCATCGAGCCAGAGCAGGTACTCGCCGCGGGCCTCTTGGGCCGCCGCGTTGCACATCGCCGCACGGGACTGCCCCGGCATGAAACGCAACGCCTGGAAACGGCCTGCGCCCATTTGCTCGACCAGGCCCAGCCACTCCAGCAAGGCGGGATCGTCGTTGCCCGGCTCAATCAGCAAGACCTCGAAGTCCACCGCATCGGTCTGCGTCAACAGGCTTTCCAGGCAGCGCTGGAAATTCCCCAACTGGCCTTCCAGGCAGATCAGGATGCTGACCGAAGCCTGCCGCTCGTGACCGTAATCGATACGATAACGACCCGGCGCATTGTCCAGTGCAACCGCTCGCGCCTGAGCGTAGCCACGCGCCTTGAGATGCGCGTCGATGACCGCGCGCTCATCGGCGCATTCCGCCTGGCGCACCTCGTTGGCGATCAACAGGGGTTCGCTGACGTGGCCAATACTGCCCAGCCCTTGCTCGCTGATCAGGCGCAATTGGTAGGCCAGTTCAAAGGCTTCACCGCAGGCAGGGTCAAAACCGCTCAAGCGCACCAGCGCCTCACGACGGAACATCCAGTGACGGCAGAGCCCGGCCGGAAACGCCAGGAGCAGATCGAGGTTAAGGTCAGGCCGCAACGACAGGTCGACCACCCCGCCTATACGCAGCGCCTCGTCGGCGTAAACCGCCAGGCAACTGTCAGGCGCATCCAGCAGATTCTGAGCCGTCACCAGCAAACCTGCGGCGGTGAACTCTTCGCCCGCCTCGACCAGCAAGCACCAGTCGGTCTGGATGCCTTCGAGCAAGTCATTGATGGCGGCCGCCGGTTGCCGCGGATCACAGGCCAGCCACTGGACGTTGGCACGCCCCGGATCAACATCCCCCGTCACGCACACATGGATGCGCTGGTACAACTGGCGATCCAGGCTGTCGAGGGTGTGAGCCAGCGCCAACTGATTGCCGTTATCGCGAACCAGGACCGTGAAGTCAGGCGCCGCCGCGTTTGCCAAGCGTTCATTGACCAGGCGCAATTGTTGCGCCGTCGGGTAGCGTTGGCGCAACCAGTCAAGCGAGCCCAGACGGTTGCCGACCGCCTCCCGGGCGGCGGTTGCCTGGGTTTTGGTAATAAACACGTCCAACTGCTGCCAGAAAGAGGCGGTGCGTTCAACGTAGCGGTGCAAGGCCTCACCGAGGCCTGCACGGGCGTGTTCCAGGGCGTCCGGCTGATCGAACATGGCAAAGCCGACACTGCCGAAGAAACTGTTGTCGAGCAGTGGTTGGTCGACACCGTGCCCTGGAATGAAAATCACTGGGCAACCGCACAGCACGGCCATCACGCAGGTCATCGACCACTCGTAGCTGTACATCACCTCGGCGCTGCGCAGAACCTTGGCCAGCTCGGGCAGGGACAAAGGATTGGCCATGCTCAGCAGGCGGATATCCGCTGGCAGCCGGGAGTAATCGATCTGTTCCAGCGGGTGGCGGTTCTGGTAAAGGTAGCTGCCCTTGCGCTCGGCTCCAGCGCCGACAGACGAGAACATTTCGATATCGATCGCTGGCAGGCACAACAGGTCGCCATCAGGGTCGCCACGATGTTCGGCGAGCCTGGATGCGTAATAGAAAAACAAATCGTTGGGCGCGGCGTCCATGCCTTTCCCGGTAAGGAACCCTTCGAAGTTCAGCAGGAAACGCGCCACCACCGAACAGTTGAGCGGATTGCCCGGGAACACTTCGGGATAGACCGCGATCGGCACCTTGCCCGCTGCGATATGGCGCTGTTTGATCGCGGAAGTGATTACCGGGGTCTTGAGGTCCGGATTGACCACTTCAGTGCCGCAGATGTAGGCCTCGCGACCACTGAGGTTGAGCATATGGCAGAGGTAGTGCAGCGAGACGACGCCCGACGACGATTCCCGGTAGGCAGGTGCCAGGAAGTAGTATGGATGCTCGGGTTTGGCATACATCAGCCGTAGACGCGCCAACGCCTGTTCGAGCGAATGAGCGTCCAGCTGCGCGAGGTTCGACATCGGGTGCAATCTCCAGAATCAAATCAAAAGGGTGTCACTGGCAAAGGCACCGTCAGGCAGCCCCTTTCTCCAGAAAAGCCGGAGCATCCGCGCCGGTGTTGAACAACAGGTCGATGACACTGACTGCATGCTGGAAGTCGCCGTATACCTGCGGATATTCGGGATAGCCGGTGTAGGTCATATATGAAATCTCGATACCGCTGGCGGCAAAGGCCGCTTCGTCGAGGTAATGACTGGCTGCGGGTCCCGAGAGGTACTCGCTGGCGCCGAGGTTCTGGCACAGGTGAATCAGGCGCTCATTCTTGCCCGCCACGCCACCCAGTTCCTCGGAACGGTAAAGCGGCGTATGAATGCCCAACAGGGGACACAAGCCGGCGATAAAAAGCTGATTGATACGGGTCAGGTGGGTAAAGTCGGCGGCCTGCTCGTAGAGCGCGCGAATCGGCCCCTCCATCTGCGCAAAACACGCCGCGCGCCGGTAGCTTTGTTCGATGGTCTTCCAGTGCGCGGCGGCCCAGTCTGGACTGCTGACCTGGGCTTCATTGATCAACTGGCCGAGACGGCCCTTCGTCGTGACCGGGATGCTCAGCCAGTGTTCGCCTTGGGCAGTCTTGATCTTGTTGCGGTTGCGCCAGTCGTTGCGGGTGTACTGGACGTCGTCATAAAGGATGAACGCATCGACGCTGCGGATCATGTCGAAATAGCCCTTCCAGGGAATGTAATTCGACTGCACCACAGCTATTTTCTTATGCATCCTGAACCTCACGTACGCAGCGGAAACCGGGGGCTCTGCCCTGTCAAAAAATCGCCACCGAACATGAATAAGCGGGGGACAGGACGGGATACAGCAAATCTCATACCAGCTGCTGCCAGCGAGCGCGCCCCGCCCGCTGTGGTTGCGCGCTAGGGCTCGGTCTTGCCCACCTCATACTCGCGCAGCTTATTGGCAATAGTCGTATGGGAAACCCCCAACCGCTTGCCCAGCTGGCGACTGCTCGGGTGTTCGGAGTACAAGCGCTCCAGCACCGCTTTCTCGAAACGGCCGACGATCTCGTCAAGCCCGCCCTCCAGGGAAAAGTCGCCAAGGGGTTGGCGCACGCCGTAGTCCGGCAGGCGGATGTGCTCGGCCTTGACCTTTGCGCCGTCGCACAGGGAAACGGCCTGGAACAGCACGTTTTCCAACTGCCGGACGTTGCCCGGCCAATGGTAATGGCTGAGGCGGTCCATCGCCGCCGGGGCAAGCCTTGGCAGCGGACAGCCGATCTGGCGACTGGCCTGGTCGAGAAAATGTTCCACCAATGGTTCCAGCCCATCGAGGCATTCGCGCAGCGGTGGGATATGCAAGGAAAGCACGTTCAAGCGGTGGTACAGATCCTGACGGAATTCCCCTCGGGCGCAGAGTTCGGACAAGTCGACCTGGGTCGCGCAGATCACCCTGACATCCAGGTAGACCTCTTCGTCACTGCCGACGCGACGAAAGCATCCGTCCTGCAAAAAGCGCAGCAGTTTCACTTGCAGGCGCGGGCTCATTTCCCCAACGCCGTCGAGGAACAGCGTGCCTCCCGCAGTCAATTCCAACAGGCCGAGCTTGCCTTCGGCCCGGGCACCTTCAAATGCCCCGGGGCCGTAGCCGAACAACTCGGTCTCGGCCATGGACTCCGGCAGCCCGGCGCAGTTGAGCGCCATCAGCGGTGACTGCCCGCGCGGACTGGCAAGGTGACAGGCGCGGGCCAGCAGCTCCTTGCCGGTGCCGGTTTCGCCTTCTATCAGCAGCGGCGCGTCCAGCGGGGCCATGCGCCGCGCCTCGCGAACCACTGCCGCCATCACTTTCGAACTCTGGAAAATGCTGTCGAAGCCGCGCAGCTCCTGCTTGCGCACATTGTAGATACGCTCGCCCACCCGGTCGGCGCGGTGCAGGGTCAGCACCGCGCCGGCCATGGCTTCGCTGTCGTCGTGCTCCGACTGCAGCGGGGCGATGTCCGCCAGGAACACATCGCCCTTGACCTTGACGCGCAGCCCGTTGATACGCGATTGGTTGGCGCGCACCAGTTCCGGCAAGTCGAAGTCCTCGGCGTAGCGGGACAGCGGGATGCCCGGCACTTCGTCGACCCGCACCCCGAGCAACTGCGCCGCCGCCCGATTGGCCGCGACAATAGAGCCGCCCATGTCGATGGACAGTACTGGAAACTCGAGGGCGCCGAGCAAGGCGTTGAGCTCCATATGCCGACGCTCGCTGGGCATCAGCCCTACCCGCTTGACGCCGAATACCCCGGCGATCCCTTCGAACTTCGGACGCAACGCCTGGAACTGGATATTGATCAGGTTCGGGCAGTGCAGGTAGATCGCATTGCCGTGCTCGCCACCGACCTCGCCCCGGGCGACGTTGATGCCGTACTCCACCAAAAGGTTGAGGATGTCCCGCAGGATGCCGATGCGATTCTGGCAATGGACTTTGATGCGCATAAGAGGGCCCAGGTGCATATGAGTAGAAAAGCGCGCCATTCCAGCCCCTCTGTGGCGAGGGAGCTTGCTCCCGCTGGGCTGCGCAGCAGACCCAAAACAGGGGCCGCTTCGCGCCCCAGCGGGAGCAAGCTCCCTCGCCACAAGTTTTTTCGGCGCAACAGCGCAAATAGTCGTCAAGATTATGTGACAGATGTAGGCCGTTTCCCACCTGAAAACCCCGTAAAGATCGCTGCACCCGCCAACTCGTAACGAAAACTTTACGGATTAACCCATCCTTCCCCCAATCCATCGTCGCCAGGCCGATGCGCATTCCGCAGCTTCGAGTTATCTCTAATGCATCGCTGGACATAACAAAAAACAAAGTCTTCCCCTTGAGGGATAACAGCAGGAGAGCAGCATGAAGCAGACGCAATACGTGGCCCGCGAGCCCGATGCGCAAGGTTTTATCGACTACCCCGCCGAAGAACACGCGGTGTGGAATACGCTGATCACCCGCCAGTTGAAAGTCATTGAAGGCCGTGCGTGCCAGGAATACCTGGACGGCATCGACAAGCTTGGCCTGCCCCACGACCGCATTCCGCAACTGGGAGAAATCAACAAGGTGCTCGGCGAGACCACGGGCTGGCAAGTCGCCCGGGTACCGGCCCTGATCCCGTTCCAGACGTTTTTCGAACTGCTCGCCAGCAAACAGTTTCCGGTCGCGACGTTCATTCGTACCCGTGAAGAACTCGATTACCTGCAAGAGCCGGACATTTTCCACGAGATCTTCGGCCACTGCCCGTTACTGACCAACCCGTGGTTCGCTGAATTTACCCACACCTACGGCAAACTTGGCCTACAGGCTTCCAAGGAGGAACGCGTCTACCTGGCGCGCCTCTACTGGATGACCATCGAGTTCGGCCTGGTGGATACCCCGCACGGTCGGCGCATCTACGGCGGCGGCATCCTGTCTTCCCCCAGGGAAACCGTTTATTGCCTGTCGGACGAGCCGGAGCATCAAGCCTTCGACCCGCTGGAGGCCATGCGCACGCCGTATCGCATCGACATCCTGCAGCCGGTGTATTTCGTCCTGCCCGAGCTCAAGCGCCTGTTCGACCTGGCCCACGAGGACATCATGGACATGGTCAGGCGCGGCCGGGAACTGGGCCTGCACGCGCCGAAATTTCCACCGAAAGCCGCGTGAGCCGCTACTTTTGCTTTCAATTGAGTCTGTTGCGCCACGCGGCTTTGCTTTAGCGTGGGCGCATCGACGTTTTCCAAATATTCGATCCGGGAACACACCATGAACACTCTGAACCAAGCCCATTGCGAAGCCTGCCGCGCCGATGCCCCGCAAGTCAGCGACGAAGAACTGCCGATCCTGATCAAGCAGATCCCCGACTGGAACATCGAAGTGCGCGACGGCGTGATGCAGCTGGAAAAGGTCTTCCTGTTCAAGAACTTCAAGCACGCCCTGGCGTTCACCAACGCGGTCGGTGAAATCTCCGAGGCTGAAGGGCATCACCCCGGCCTGCTCACCGAGTGGGGCAAAGTCACCGTGACCTGGTGGAGCCACTCCATCAAGGGTCTGCACCGCAACGACTTCATCATGGCCGCCCGTACCGACGATGTCGCCAAGACCGCCGAGGGTCGCAAGTAATGCATTTCGATGCCATCGGCCGCGTGCCCGGCGACCCGATCCTCGGCCTGATGGAGGCCTACGGGGCGGACAGCAATCCAGGCAAGTTCGACCTGGGCGTGGGCGTCTACAAGGATGCCCAGGGCCTGACGCCGATTCTCCAGTCAGTGAAACAGGCCGAGCAGCAGTTGGTGGACCGCCAGTTCACCAAGACCTACATCGGTGGTCATGGTGACGCCGCGTTCGGCCGGTTGATCAATGAACTGGTGCTCGGCACCGATTCAGCGTTGCTCGCCGAGAAACGCGCCGGCGCCACCCAGACACCGGGCGGTACCGGCGCCCTGCGCTTGAGCGCCGACTTCATCGCCCAGTGCCTGCCGGGCCGCGGCGTCTGGTTGAGCAACCCGACCTGGCCGATCCACGAAACCATTTTCGCCGCCGCTGGCGTCAAGGCCAGCCACTACCCCTACGTCGGTGCCGACAACCGCCTGGATTTCGAGGCAATGCTGGCAACCCTGAGCCAGGTGCCAAAGGGTGACGTAGTACTGCTGCACGCCTGTTGCCACAACCCCACCGGTTTCGACCTGACCCATGAGCAATGGCGCCAGGTGCTCGACGTGGTGCGCAGCCGCAGCCTGCTGCCGCTGATCGACTTCGCCTACCAGGGCTTTGGCGACGGACTGGAGCAGGACGCCTGGGCTGTGCGGTTGTTCGCCGAAGCGCTGCCCGAAGTACTGATCACCAGCTCATGCTCGAAGAACTTCGGTCTTTATCGCGACCGCACCGGTGCGCTGATCGTCTGCGCCCACGATGGCGAGAAACTGGTCGACATCCGCAGTCAACTGGCGAACATCGCCCGTAACCTGTGGTCGACGCCGCCGGATCATGGCGCGGCGGTGGTGGCGACGATCCTTGGCAATCCGGAACTCAAGGGCCTGTGGGCCGACGAAGTGGAAGCCATGCGCCTGCGCATCGCTCAGTTGCGCAGCGGCCTGCTGGAAGCGCTCGAACCCCACGGCCTGCGCGAACGCTTCGCCCACATGGGGGTGCAACGCGGTATGTTTTCCTACACCGGCCTCTCGCCGGAACAGGTCGGGCACCTGCGCGAGCGCCATAGCGTCTACATGGTCGGCACCGGGCGGGCCAACGTCGCCGGCATCGACGCGACGCGCCTGGATGCGTTGGCGCTGGCGATTGCGGATGTTTGCCGTTAACCCAGCAGGCTATTGCCGTTGTGGCGAGGAAGCTTGCTCCCGCTCGGCGGCGCAGCCGTCGTGAATTGGCTAACGCGTTCCGTCTGAAGGAGTGCGTTGGCGCCTTTTGGGTCTGCTGCGCAGCCCAGCGGGAGCAAGCTCCCTCGCCACGAAAGCAACGCCAGGGTTCAAACCTGTGGCCCGGTCCATTCCTGCACAAACTGCCCGATATCTTCCTGCGGCGCCGCGCGCGCCTCTTTTTGCGGTGTACCCAGGTAAAGGAAGCCGATCACCTCCTCCCCTTCTTCCAGGCCCAGCCCCCGCGCTACGTGGGGCGAATACGCCAATTCCCCGGTACGCCACACCCCGCCAACGCCCTGGGCATAAGCGGCCAGCAAAATCCCATGGGCCGCACAACCGGCTGCCAGCAATTGCTCAGGCTTGGGAATCTTGAAATGGTCCTGCAATCGCGCGATCACCACCACGACCAAGGGCGCGCGCAGCGGGCCGTTGAGGGCCTTCTCCACCACGGCTTCCGGCACCAGTGGATCATTGAAGCGTGCCGCCTCGGCCAGCAGCTCACCCATGCGGTGACGTGCCTCGCCTTCGACGGTCAGGAAACGCCACGGGCGCAGTTGGCCGTGATCCGGCGCACGCATCGCTGCGGCGAACATGACCTGACGCTGTTCGGGCGTGGGCGCAGGGTCCACCAGACGCGGAACGGAAACACGGTTGAGCAAAGCGTCGAGAGCCTGCATCGGCGACCTCCTGGAAAAATGTTCGGCTATTCTAGTGGCTTGTGCCGCCAGTTCGTTAGTGCAAATTCAGTTGCAAGCAGCGCCGGGCGCCGGTTTACATGCCGCTTGTCGCAGGTAGAATGGCGCCCTTTCCCCTATCAGCCCGAGCGGACTTCATGGCGTTGCCGACCCTGCGGATCATTGGTTTCATCATCGGCATATTCCTGATCACCCTGGCGATCTTCATGATCGTGCCGATGGCCACGTTGCTGATCTACGAACGCACCAGCGACCTGCCATCATTCCTCTGGTCGAGCATGATTACCTTTGTCGCCGGCCTCGCGTTGATTCTTCCCGGACGCCCCGAGCACATCCATCTGCGCCCCCGGGACATGTACCTGCTGACGGTCAGCAGTTGGCTGGTGGTGTGTGTCTTTGCCGCGCTGCCGTTCTTGCTGACCCAGCACATCAGTTACACCGATTCGTTTTTCGAAAGCATGTCGGGCATTACCGCCACCGGTGCAACGGTCCTCAGCGGCCTGGACACGATGTCGCCGGGGATCCTGATGTGGCGCTCGCTGCTGCACTGGCTCGGCGGTATCGGCTTCATCGGCATGGCGGTGGCGATCCTGCCGCTGCTGCGCATCGGCGGCATGCGGCTGTTTCAGACCGAATCGTCCGATCGCTCGGAGAAAGTCATGCCGCGCTCCCACATGGTGGCGCGGCTGATCGTGGCCTCCTACGTCGGCATCACCATTCTCGGCACGCTGGCACTGTGGTGGGCCGGGATGAGTCTGTTCGATGCGATCAACCATTCGATGTCAGCCATTTCCACCGGCGGTTTTTCCACCTCCGACCTGTCCCTGGCCAAATGGACGCAACCGGCCGTGCATTGGGTCGCCATTGTCATCATGATCCTCGGCAGCCTGCCGTTCGCCCTCTACGTCTCGACCCTGCGCGGCAATCGTCGGGCACTGATCAAGGACCAGCAAGTCCAGGGGCTCATCGGCGTGCTGCTGGTCACCTGGCTGGTGCTCGGCACCTGGTATTGGGCCACCACCGACCTGCATTGGCTCGACGCCCTGCGGCACGTGGCGCTGAACGTGACGTCCATCGTCACCACCACCGGTTTTGCCTTGGGCGACTACAGCCTGTGGGGCAATTTCTCGCTGATGTTGTTCTTCTACCTGGGTTTCGTCGGCGGCTGCTCGGGTTCGACCGCCGGCGGGATCAAGATTTTCCGCTTCCAGGTTGCCTACATCCTGCTTCGGGCCAACCTTAACCAACTGATCCACCCGCGCGCGGTGATCAAGCAGAAATACAACGGTCACCGCCTCGACGAAGAAATCGTCCGGTCGATCCTGACATTCTCGTTCTTCTTCGCCATCACCATCTGCGTCATCGCGCTGCTGCTGTCGCTGCTGGGCGTCGAATGGATGACGGCACTGACCGGCGCGGCCAGTACCGTGTCCGGTGTCGGCCCGGGGCTTGGCGAGACCATCGGCCCGGCCGGCAACTTCGCCCCGCTGCCGGACGCCGCCAAGTGGATTCTTTCCGGCGGCATGCTGCTCGGCCGGCTGGAGATCATTACGGTGTTCGTGCTGTGTATTCCGGCGTTCTGGCGTCACTGACCGGCGTCGCGACAGCCCGCGCCCGGTATTCGCCGGGCGTGGTCCCGAACCAGCGCCGAAAGGCCCGGAAAAAATTGCTCGGGTCGGCAAACCCCAACAGATAAGCCACTTCCAGCAGCGTCATGGTCGGCTGCGCCAGGTACTGCTCGGCCAGTTCGCGGCGGGTGTCGTCCAGCAAGTTCTGGAAACTCGTGCCCTCATCCTGCAAGCGCCGCTGCAAGGTACGTTGCGACAAGTGCAGAGTCTGCGCGACCACGTCCCGCTTGGGCTCGCCCCGGGGCAGCAGCCGGCAGAGCACCTGCCGCGCCTGGTGGGTCACGCGGCTTTCGGAAAAGCGTGCGAGGTATTCGCCGGCAAACCGATCGTGGAGCTGCGCCATGGCCTCGTTGGCCGTGGGCAGCGGCGCCTCCATGTCCTCCTGCTGGAAAATCAGCGCGTCGTAGGGAGCATCGAACACCAGTGGCGCGCCAAAAGCCTGTTGATACGGTGCCAGGTCAACGGGTTCGGAACCCTGGAACAGTACCTTTACCGGATGCAAGGTGCGTCCGGTCAACCAGCTGCACAAGGACAGCGCGCAGGCCAGGGAGGCTTCGGCACTTTGCCGGGTCGGCGGAAGGTGATCGCCATGCACGGTGAGAATTAGCCCATAGCCCTCCTCCAGATGACGAAAACTCAAGTCGGCGCTTTCGGCAATGATCCGCTGATAGCGCACCAGCCGCTGGAAGCCCTCGACCAGCGTGCGGCTGGACATCAATGCATAACCGACCACATGGAACGATGCCGGGCGTACCACCTTGCCCATGTTCAGGCCGATGGCCGGATTGCCGGAACGAGCCACCGCCAATTGCCAGAGCCGCGTCATCGAGTCCTGGGTAAAGCGCGCGTCGGGATCCTCCAGCGCAGCAAAATCCAGCGCCAGTTGCTTGAACAGCGCCCGACAGTCCAGGCCGTCCATTTCCAACGCCTTGACAATCCCCATCGCCCAGCTTGAAGAAGTCGTTCGTTCGCTCATGACGTTTGCTTGCATGACGAGCCGCAGGGTACGGCTGGATTGGCGAAGGATATCAGTGTCCTGTCTTGCAAATACGTTCCTTTTTGACGAGTGGCTGTTGTCGTCAGGCAAGGCGCCGCGACGAGTCATAGCCCGCTATGGCGAGGAGCGGCAACGCAGCATGACGGCAACAGACGCCGTCCAAAAGGAACAGTATTTGTAAGACAGGACACTAGAGTGGCGCTGATTGTCACTGGCTGTGGAAGGTGATCGCTCTAGACTCAAGTGATAGAACATTAACCAAAGAGCCTGCAGTCTTGGAAAACACCAGCCGATTCAACACCTTCGCCGAGTTCTACCCGTATTACCTCAGCGAACACAGCAACAGCACCTGCCGGCGCCTGCATTTCATCGGCACCTCCCTGGTCATCCTGGTTTTCGCCCTGGCCCTCGTCGTCGGCGCCTGGTGGCTGTGGGTTGCGCTGCCGGTGGCCGGCTACGGCTTCGCCTGGGTCGGGCACTTCTTCTTCGAAAAAAACCGCCCTGCGACTTTCCAACACCCTCTCTACAGTCTGCTCGGCGACTTCGTCATGTACCGCGACATGCTGCTGGGCAAGGTGGCGTTCTAGGAGATTGCCGATGACGTCTCACGCGCGCTTCACCCACATGCAGGACGGCAGCCGGGAAGACTGGGCGATCATCGCCGCCGACTTCAGCGCTTACGCGCGGCAGTTGCCGGGCCGGATTCTGACCCACCTGAGATTGCTCGATGGCGACTTCGGCGGTTTCCCCGTGGATCGCCTGACCCACTCCCTGCAAACCGCCACCCGTGCCTACCGCGACGGGCGAGACGAGGAGTACGTGGTCTGCGCCCTGCTCCACGATATTGGCGACACACTGGGTTCGTACAACCATCCGGACATCGCGGCGGCGATCCTCAAGCCGTTCGTCAGCGCCGAGAACCTGTGGATGGTGGAAAAACACGGGATCTTCCAGGGCTACTACTTCTTCCATCACCTGGGCATGGACCGGCACCTGCGGGAGCAGTTTAGGGCGCACCCGCAGTACCAGGCGACGATCGATTTCTGTGCAGAATACGACGCTGCGGCGTTCGATCCCGAGTACGACACGCTGCCGCTGAGTTTCTTCGAGCCAATGCTGGAAAGGCTGTTTGCGGCACCGAAGCAATCGATCTACAAGGCGGCGATGGCCGAAACCTGAGAAACACACTTCCCTGTGGCGAGGGAGCTTGCTCCCGCTGGGCTGCGCAGCAGCCCCCGTTCAGGCGCCTGCATTTATCCAGACACCTTGCGCTGTCCAATTGGCGACTGCTGCGCAGCCGAGCGGGAGCAAGCTCCCTCGCCACAACAGCTCCTCTCCACTAAACGTTTAAAGTTCAGGCAGGCTCAGTCACTTTCAACTCAGCCTTGACCAGCGCTTCGCGCGCCTGGGCGTCCGCCAGGCGATAGAGCTCGATCGAGCCGTCCCAATGCTCGATCAGCGCCGTGCACGACTCGACCCAATCGCCGCAGTTGAGGTACTCCACCCCGCCCACCGTGCGAATCTCGGCATGGTGGATGTGCCCGCACACTACGCCATGCAGTTCACGCTTCACGCACTCATGGGCGATGGCTTCTTCAAAGTCGCTGATGAAGCTGACGGCGGTCTTGACCTTGTGCTTGAGGTACGCCGACAGCGACCAGTAACCGTAGCCGTAACGGGCCCGCCAATGATTGAGCCAGCGATTGAGCGTCAGGGTGAACTCGTAGGCCGAATCTCCAAGAAAGGCCAACCAACGGTGGTAACGGGTGATTACATCGAACTGGTCGCCATGGATCACCAAGAGGTGCCGACCATCGGCGGTGACATGCACCGCTTCGTCCACCAGTTGAATGTTGCCCAGGATCAGCTTCGAATAGCGCCGCAGGAATTCGTCATGGTTGCCGGTGACATAGATCACCTCGGTGCCGCGCTTGCTCATGGTCAGCAGGCGACGAATGACGTTGGTATGGGCCTGGGGCCAATACATGCCACTGCGCAGTTTCCAGCCGTCGATGATATCGCCCACCAGGTAGACCTTGTCGGCGTGATAGCCCTTGAGAAAGTGCGACAGGTGCTCGGCCTGGCAGTCTCGCGTGCCCAAGTGAACGTCGGAAATCCACAGGGTGCGGACACGCTGTTTGCGGCTGGGCCTGGCGAGCTCGGCGCTGGTCATTGGGCAACCCTCTGATCGTTTTCACCACAGTGCACGCCAGCGGTTAATGACCCATGACAATAATGAGTCGATTGCATGACAGCGCGAGGCGCCACGCCCTCGGTGTAGACTGGCCGCCTGCCACGGGAGACCGCGATGAGACCGATCCTCACGCTACGCCACTACAGCCACGATCTGATTGTCCACAGCCACGACCATGCGCAGCTGGTGTTCGGCTTGTCCGGCGCGCTGGACTTCGAAGTCGAAGGGCGTGGCAGCCAGGTGGTGCAGCAGAGTTTCGTGGTGGTACCCGCCGGCGCCCATCACGCCTGCGGCAGTCCTCGGGGCAGCCGTTGCCTGGTGCTGGATGTGCCTGATGATGACTGGGTCGGGCAATGCCTGGGCGATCACGCCGATGCCAGCCGGCGCTTGCTCGACCGCAATATCCGCCTGCCCCTGGATACGGGGCAGAGCCAGTTGGTAAGTTGGCTCGCGGGCAGTCCGGTGGACGATCCGCTGATCGCCCAGCAAGGCGCGGTGCTGCTGTTGGCCAGCCTCAACGGCGCCCGCCAGCAAACGAGCGGCAGCCGGCACCTGCCCTATGCCGCGCTGGACGCTCATATCGACCAGCACGCGGCCTATCCGCTGCAAGTGGCGGACCTGGCGCGGGTCGCCGGGCTTTCCAGCGCGCGCCTGCATGCGCGCTTCGTCGCCGAACGCGGGCAGACGCCAATGGAATACATCCGCAGCCGCCGCCTGCACAAGGCCGTGGGACTGTTGCGAGACTCGAACCTGCCCATCGGCGAAATCGCCCATCAGGTTGGCTACAGTTCGCAAAGCGCATTCTCCGCAGCGGTGTTGCGCGAGTTCGGTGTTTCGCCGGGCAAGCTTCGGCGCTAGACCCGCGCTAAAATTCGCTAGGCTCGCGACAGACACTGGCGCCTCGCCCGCGCTTGAATACGACAATCCATAAGGGATGGTTCTGTGGGGGCGAGCTTGCTCCAGGCAGCGACCCGACGAATGCCATCCGCCGGCCGATATCCCCATGGCCTGAATTACCGCTTTCGCGAGCAGGCTCGCTCCCACAGAGGACTTTCGCTGTGTCTTATCGAATGAAAGGATTGCAATGACTCCCCGTACCGCCCTCGGCGCCTTGCACATCGGCGCGCTCATGTTTGGCCTGACCGGCGTGTTCGGAAAACTGGCCGCCGCCTCGCCGGCGGTCATTGTGTTTGGCCGTGCGGTGTTCGCCGTGTTGGCCCTGGCGGTGTTTGCCCGGTTCGCCAGCCGCACCCGTTGGCAAAAATTGCGCGGCCGCGACGCTCGCCGGTTGCTGCTCGGCGGGCTGTTGCTGGCCGGACACTGGGTCAGCTTTTTCATCTCGGTAAAAGTCGCCGGGGTGGCCATCGCCACGCTGGGGTTCGCCAGTTTCCCGGCCTTCACCGTATTGCTCGAGGGGCTGATTTTCCGCGAGCGGATCCGCGCCAACGAGATTCTCCTGGTGGTGCTGGTAAGCGTCGGCCTGGTGCTGGTCACACCGGACTTTGACCTGGCCAGCGGCGCCACCACCGGTTTGCTCTGGGCCGTGGCTTCGGGTCTATTGTTCTCGCTGTTGTCGCTGACCAATCGCGCCGGCTCCGCGCACGTACCGCCGGTGCAGGCCGCGCTGTGCCAGAACGTGGTCGTGGGCTTATGCCTGTTGCCGATGGCCGCGCCACAACTGAGCGACGTGCGCCCCATCGACTGGTTGTGGATCGGCCTGCTCGGGGTGTTCTGCACCGGCCTGGCCCACAGCCTGTTCGTCGCCAGCCTCGCGGTGATCAAGGCGCGCACCGCGGCGGTAGTGTTCGCCATGGAACCGGTCTACGGCATTACCATTGCCTGGCTGCTGTTCGATGAGAACCCGACGCTGCGCATGCTGCTCGGTGGGGTGCTGATCATCGTTGCGATCGTCGTGTCGAGCCAGCTCGATGGCACGAAAAAATCCAGCGCCGGCGCCCAGGCCTCGTCTCACTGAGCCAGGTTACTGAAACGAGTCACTGAACCCGGTCGTTGTGCCCCAGGTCGCGCTCCGGGTCGATCCGGTCGCGGACCCGCTGCTTGAGGACCTTGGCCTCGGGAAAACCGCCGTCAGCCTTGCGCTCCCAGACCTGCGTACCGTCACAGCTGATATGGAACACCCCGCCGGTGCCCGGCACCAGGGACACCTTGCCCAAGTCGTCGCCAAACGTGCTGAGCAACTCCTGGGCCAGCCAGGCGGCGCGCAGCAACCATTGGCACTGCGTGCAGTAAGTGATGACGACTTCCGGTTTGTGAGCGGTCATTGCGGGTGAGCTCCTGCGGTCAAAGGCGTCGTTATACTACTCGCCTTTGACCGCCTGCCCCGAGATTGACGATGCGCCGCCTGCTGCCATGCCTGCTCCTGTTACTGCTGCCCCTGTTCGCCGACGCGGTCGAAGCGCCGCGACCGAAGATCGGCCTGGTACTTTCCGGCGGCGCGGCCCGTGGGCTGGCGCATATTGGCGTGCTCAAAGCTCTGGAAGAACAAGGCATCAGGATCGACGCGATCGCCGGCACCAGCATGGGCGCGGTGATCGGCGGTCTATACGCCTCCGGGTACAAGATCGACGAGCTGGAGAAACTCGCCCTGGGCATCGACTGGCAGCAGGCGCTATCCGATGCCCCACCGCGCAAGGACGTGCCCTTCCGGCGCAAGCAGGATGACCGGGATTTCCTGGTCAAGCAGAAGCTGAGCTTTCGCGACGACGGCAGCCTCGGCCTGCCATTGGGCGTGATCCAGGGACAGAACCTGGCCCTGCTCCTGGAAAGCCTGCTGGCCCACGCCAGCGATACCCGGGATTTCGACAAGCTGCCAATCCCCTTCCGCGCCGTGGCGACCGACATCGCTACTGGCGAAAAAGTCGTGTTCCGCAAGGGCCACCTGCCCAAGGTGATCCGTGCCAGCATGTCGATCCCGGCGGTGTTCGCCCCGGTGGAACTGGACGGGCGGCTGCTGGTGGACGGCGGCATGAGCGACAACATTCCCTTGGACGTGGCCCGGGAAATGGGCGTGGACATGGCCATCGTCGTCGATATCGGCACGCCGCTGCGCAACCGCAAGCAATTGGTCACGGTGGTGGATGTGCTGAATCAGTCGACCACCCTGATGACCCGGCGCAACTCGGAGGAACAACTGGCGACGCTGAAAAACAACGACGTGCTGATCCAGCCCGCCCTGGCGAGCTTTGGCTCCACCGATTTTGGCCGCGCCACGGAAATGATCGACGCCGGTTACCGCGCCACCCGGATACTCGAGGCCCGCCTGGCACACCTGCGTCGCCCTGAACCGGCCGACGCCGAGCTGATGGCGGCGCGCACCCCCAGCGAACGCACGCCGGTCATCACCGCGATACGGGTGGAAAACGATTCGAAAGTCGGTGACGACGTGATCCGCTATTACGTTCGCCAACAAATCGGCGAGCCGTTGGACCTGGGTCGCCTGCAAACCGACATGGGCACCTTGTACGGCCTGGATTATTTCGAGCAGGTGCAATACCGCGTAGTGCACAAGGGCGCGGACAACACCTTGGTGATCAGCGCCCGGGGCCGACGCACCGGCACGGACTACCTGCGCCTGGGCCTGAGCCTGTCGGACGACATGCGCGGCGACAGCGCTTTCAACCTCGGTGCCAGCTACCGGGTCAACGGTATCAATCGCCTCGGCGCCGAATGGCTGACACGGGCGCAGATCGGCGACAAGCAGGAACTGTACAGCGAGTTCTACCAGCCGCTGGACGTCGGCTCGCGCTACTTCATCGCGCCCTACGGACAATTCGAATCGCGCAACGTCGAGTCGATCCTCGATAACGACCCGGTCGCCCAGTATCGGGTCGAGCGCTATGGCTTCGGCCTGAACCTGGGCCGGCAGATCGGCAACAGCGGGGAAATCCGCTTCGGTGTCGGCCAGGCCTGGGGCAAGGCGGACGTGCGCATCGGCGATCACGACCAGCCCAGCGAAAACTTCAACGAAGGCTTCTACGAGCTCAAATACTCATTCGACTCGCTGGACAACGTCTACTTCCCCCACGAAGGCGAAGACATCGGCTTGTCCTGGCGCCAGTACGAACCCGGATTAGGTTCCGACCAGCGTTATCGCCAGTGGGAATTCAGGTTGGACAAGGCCCTGAGCAGCGGCCCGGATACCTTCATCCTCGGCGGTCGTTATGGCCGGACCCTGGACACCGCCGAGGTCGTCACGTCGAGCTTCGTCCTCGGCGGCGCCCGACAGCTGTCGGGCTTTCGCGAAGACGGGATATCCGGCCAGAACATGAGCCTGATGCGCGCCGTGTACTACCGCAGGCTCACGCCGCGCGCCTACCTGCCGCTGGATTTCCCGCTGTATGTCGGCGGTTCGCTGGAGCGCGGCCGGGCCTGGAACAACGACAATGAATTCGACAGCGGCTACATCAACGCCGCCAGTATTTTCCTCGGGTTCGACACGCCGCTGGGGCCACTCAACTTCAGTTATGGCTTCAACGACGATGATGAGCAGGCGGTGTATCTGAATCTGGGGCAGACGTTCTAAAGCATATTATTCCTACCTTGTGGGAGCGAGCCTGCTCGCGAAGGCAGAGTGTCAGTCGATGAATATTTTGAAGGTGATGGCCTCTTCGCGAGCAGGCTCGCTCCCACAGGGGATCTGCGTCGGCCATGCAATTGCCTCAACGAATCCCGGCCAACAAGACCCGGGCCGTTTCCTTGAGCGGCTCGTCGCCCTCTTCCACCAGTTCCTCCAGCAGCGTGATGGCGCTCTTGAGGTCACCCTCATCGATACGATTCTGGGCTTCTTCGAGCTTTTCGGAATGCTGCGAGGGTTGCGCCTCAAAGGACACCGGTTCGAGCGACAGGGAGTCGAATTCCGGTTCGGCGGTCAGCGGCTCCAGCTCCAGCGACTGCTCTTCGTCGGCAAACCCGTCGAGAAAATCATCGTCCAGCGACTCGGTTTCCAGGGGCGCGCCCCATTGCAGGTCGGGCTCATCGAACCCCGAGAGCGACAAGGTGCCGGTTTCGAAGGTTTCCAGGGATTTCGGTTCAGCGGAGGCCTGCGGGGTGTCGGTCAGGTCCCAGCTGTTCTCCATGGACAAGCTATCGAGCTTCAGCTCGAACTCGTCGCTGGCGGGACGGGGCGGTTCGGGCTCTGGAATGCGTGCCAGGGGTTCTGTCGGCGCAGGCGCATCAAGCGGCGCATCACGCGGCGTATCAAGGGAGGTCTCAACGGGCGCGGTAACCATGGAGATCCTCGGGTAGCGCCCGCGGACTTCTTCCAGCGCCTGGCGATCGATACCTTGGGCCAGCAGGTGGTTCTCCTGGGCCTGGAAACCGATGACATCGCCCTGCTTGCCCAGCACGTCGAGCAACTTGAGGCCCAGGTCGGTACGCTCCGGCTCCGCCAGCAACGCGGCGCGCAACAAGCCCGCCGCTTCGGTGAAGCGGCCATAGGTCAGGTAGATTCCCACCCCTTCGAGCACATCGCCGAGCGGCGCATCGCCGTTATTGAACGACGCGGCGACTTCAGGGCGTTCGGTGCCGGACTGCGTGTAAGTCTCGGGTTCGTCATCGTCCAGGATCAATTCGCGAGGCTCGGACATCGGCTGCGGATCCGCCAGTTCCTGCTGTTGCCGACGGCGGAGAAACAGCAACACGGCGAGCAACCCCAGCAGTCCTACCAGCCCCGCCACCCACAGCCAGTCGATGCCCTCTGCCTCGCCGGCCGGCGCCGCCTCGACCACCGGAGCGGGCTCGACGTATTCCTCTGGCGGCGGCGTCGCGACAACAGTCGATGGCGATGTCTGCGCCAGTTGCGCCTGCAACTCGCTGATCTGCTGGCGCTGGCCGGCAATTTCCGCGTCCTGGGCCTGAAGCCGGGCTTGAAGTTCGTCGATGGTTTTCTGTTGTTGCTGGTTTTGCAGCACCGAGGCGGCAAGTTGCTCGGCATTGCTGTCGGGGACGACAGAGGCCGGAGTTGAAGGGGCTGCGGCGGGAGGCGGCAATATGGCCGAGTCGGGCAGCAACAGGCGCTGACCGATGGAAAGCCGCTCGCTGCCAGGGTTCAGCGCCTGGATGCCCTGCATGAGCTCATTGACAGAGGCATTGCTGCCGGCGTCATGCAGGCGCTTGGCGATGATCCAGGGGTTGTCGCCCTGCACGACGGTGTAGCGCTTGCCTTGTGTGGCCGGTGGCGGCTTGATCGCGGGTGTTGCTTCGGCCGCAGCGGAAGGCTCGTCCACGGTCGGCACGATCCCTGGCATGCCCGGCGGATCGATCAGCACGGTATATTCGCGCAGCACCCGGCCGTTAGGCTGGTTGAGCTGTACCAGGAAATTGAGGAAAGGTTCCTCCACCGGCTTGCTGGAAGTCACCCGGATGAAACTGCGCTCGCCGCGCAACACCGGCGTGAAACGCAGGCTGTTGAGAAAAAATACCCGCTCCACCCCGGCGCGATTGAAATCGTCCGGACTCGCCAGGCTGGCCGACAAATCCCCCTCGCCCAGGCCGGCCGCATCGACCAAGGCGATATCGGCGCGCAACGGCTGGTTCAGCGCGGAATGAAGCGTGATCTCTCCCAGCCCCAGCGCCGACGCCAGGGCCGGAAAGCCCAGGGCACCCACGACTATCAACACGTTGACCCAGTTGCGCAACGTGGACTGCAGACTTTCAAGCATGGGCATCCCTTTCGATTACCAGAACCAACCTCGGCGCAAACGCTTCCATTAGGAACGCTTACTACTGGTTATAGTTCGCTAACCGGCGAATCTCAAAAACCTGGTGTCAGGGATGTGCCTCAGGATTTTTCCAGGTTGGCCAGGATCCTGCCGTGAACCCGCATGCACACCCGCATATCCTCTTCATCAACGCCTTCAAACAACTCCCGACGCAGCTGCGTGGCAATGGTTTCGATTTGTTCAATCAGCGGCAAGGCCGGCGCGCAGAGCACGATTTTCTTGGCGCGGCGATCCTCGGCCACGGCCTGGCGCTGCACCAGGCCCTGGGTTTCCAGGCTGTCGAGCAAGCGGGCCAGGGTCGGGCCTTCAACGGCGACGCTCTGGGCCAGTTCACGCTGGGTCGGCGCCTGTTCGAAGCGGGCCAGGTGCAGCAGCACCAGCCAACGCGCCTGGGACAGGCCCAGCCCGGCGAGGCGACGGTCCAGCTCGGCTCGCCAGCCCCGGGACATTTGCGCCAACTGCATGCCAAAGCGGTGTTGATCGGTTAGAGGCATAAAAAACTCATCAGAATCTAAATAGAGAAATACTAATTATTAGTCAGCTAAGCATGAGCTTCGGATTCAAGCAAGGCTGGCACTGTAGTGAATCGTTAAAGGAGCGTAACTGTTTGATCAGACTTCAAATTCCGATTGCAGTGCAGCCCTGACGCAATACAGGACGCCTTCCGGAACGCGGCCTGCAAACAGCGCGGCAACGTCAGATACCGCGGGCAATTCACCCTCGCCGTCGAGAAACGCGTCCTGGATTTCGCCCATCAATTCTTCGGGCAAATCCAGCGCCTGTTCCAAGGAAAGCTGCTGCTGGCCGATCGCCTCGGCCAGCATCGTGTAGACATTCTTTTCCGAACACTGCAATTGCCCGGCGATCTGTAGCGGGGTCATGCCGGCACGAGCCAGCGTGATGAGTTCGTGGCGTACATCGGCCACGGCTTTCGGCGCTTCGGCTTCGCCGCCGAGCACTTGGAGGAAAGCCTCGCCGTAACGCTCCAGCTTGCGCGCACCAACGCCACTGACCCGGGCCATTTCCGCCAGGGAAGTCGGTTGGCTGCGGAGCATTTCCAGCAAAGTCGAATCGGGGAAAATGACATAGGGCGGCACGCCATGCTCCTCCGCCAACTTGCGCCGCAAGGCGCGCAAGGCCTCCCACTGATCGCGCTCCTCGCCACGCACCAGTTGGCTGGCCTGGCTCTTGCTGCTCTTGATCGCTGTTGCGGGCTTGAGGTCGCGACGCAGTTCCAGGCTGACCTCGCCTTTGAGCAAGGGCCGGCAGGTCGCGCTCAGGCGCAGGGCGCCATAACCTTCCAGGTCGATGTCGGCCAGGCCGCGCGCCACCAGTTGCCGGAACAGCGAGCGCCACTCGCTCTCAGTGCGGGCCTTGCCCACGCCGAACACCGAAAGATGCTGATGGCCAAAACTGCGGACCTTTTCGTTGTCCTTGCCCAGCAGCACGTCCACCAGATGTCCCACGCCGTAGCGCTGGCCCGTACGATAGATGGCCGACAGTGCCTGGCGGGCCGGCTCGGTGGCGTCCCAGGTTTCCACGCCGTCGACGCAGTTGTCGCAATGCCCGCAAGGCTCGGGCATGTCCTCATCGAAATAGGCCAGCAAGGTCTGGCGGCGGCAACGGGTTTCCTCGCAGAGCGACAGCATCGCGTCGAGCTTGTGTTGTTCCAGGCGTTTGTGGCGCTCATCGCCCTCGGAGTTCTGCAACATCTGCTTGAGCATCACCACGTCCTGCAGGCCGTAGGCCATCCAGGCATCGGCCGGCAAACCGTCACGACCGGCACGGCCGGTTTCCTGGTAATAGGCCTCTAGCGACTTGGGCAGGTCCAAATGCGCGACGAACCGTACGTTGGGCTTGTCGATACCCATGCCGAACGCCACGGTGGCGACCATGATCAGGCCTTCCTCGTTGAGAAAGCGCTTCTGGTGATAGGCCCGCAGATCGTTGGGCAGGCCGGCATGGTAGGGCAATGCCGGGAAACCTTGCTCGCTGAGGAACGCCGCCACCTCCTCGACTTTCTTGCGCGACAGGCAATAGACGATACCCGCGTCGCTGCGGCGCTC
Source organism: Pseudomonas sp. R1-15 (assembly GCF_051132085.1). Lineage (NCBI taxonomy): Bacteria > Pseudomonadati > Pseudomonadota > Gammaproteobacteria > Pseudomonadales > Pseudomonadaceae > Pseudomonas > Pseudomonas sp. R1-15. The sequence continues at coordinate 4,317,751 of NZ_CP071660.1, forward strand.
GGCGAGGAACGCCAGCAATTGCTTGCGCGGCTGCTCCTTGGGCACGATGCGGTAAAAAATGTTGGGGCGGTCGAAGCTGGAGAGGAACCGCTCGGCGTTCTGCAGGTGCAGGCGCTCGACGATTTCTTCGCGGGTACGTTTGTCGGCGGTGGCGGTCAGGGCGATGCGCGGCACGTCGGGAAACAGCTCGGCCAATTGCCCCAGCTGCAGATATTCACGACGGAAGTCATGGCCCCATTGGGATACGCAGTGGGCTTCGTCGATGGCAAACAGGGCGATTTCCAGGCTCTGGAGAAAGGCCAGCATGCGCGGCTGCACGAGACGTTCAGGCGCCAGGTACAGCATTTTCACTTCACCGCGCTGGATGCGCGCCGCCAGGTCCCGCTGCTGCTCGGCGCTCAGCGTGGAGTTCAACGCGGCAGCGGCAACGCCCAATTCCTCGAGGGTCGCGACCTGGTCGTCCATCAAGGCGATCAGCGGCGATACCACCACCGCGAGGCCGTTGCGCAGCAGCGCGGGCACCTGGAAGCACAAGGACTTGCCGCCGCCGGTAGGCATGAGCACCAAGGCATCGCCACCGCTGGCCACGCGCTCAATGATGGCACCCTGGCGGCCACGAAAACTGTCGTAGCCGAAGATGTCCTTGAGGACGCGTTGAGCCTGTTCGAGCATAAAAACTCCAAAAATCACCGAAACATCCCTGCAAGGCTGGTCCAGAAACACAAACGCTGCACCGGCAAATCGTAAGTGCGCGTTTCGAACCGCCGGGATGCCGCAGGGCATCACAAAACGCGGCAGTATACCCGAGGGCTTCGTTGCGAAGGGGGTTGCTGACGGGAGGTTTCAGGGCAAATGCCGGACAAGCCCCACCCCGTGGCGAGGGAGCTTGCTCCCTCGCCACAGGGACTCTGTAGGCTCGAGACCAGTGATGCATGGCCGGCAAGAAAGCAAATCCACCACGCGGCTGGCCTGAGCGCTCAAGAAAGCCTAGAATTCCCGCATTGTTTATTCCCCAAGGTAGCCTGTAATGTCCTTCGCTGAGCAACTGACCCGCCTGCAAGTCTTCCTCGACGCCGATGAGCTGCACGAAGAAGCGCTGGATTACGTGGCCGCTCATGGCTACCTGACCGCCCTGTCGATCTGCTCCGAGCAGGTGCCGGAGCGTGAATGGATCGACGCCCTGTTCGCCGAAGAACCGCACTACAGCGACGAAGCCCAACGCGCCGAAATCGAAGCGACGCTGGTCGGCCTGAAGGCTCACATCGCCCGCCAACTGGCTTCCGATGAAGAATTCGAGCTGCCGTGCGAGCTGGACCTGGGCGACGATCCGGACGATTCGGAACTGCGCGGCTGGTGCATCGGCTTCATGGAGGGTGTGTTCCTGCGCGAAGCGGCCTGGTTCGAAACCGCCGAAGAGGAAGTCAGCGAAATGCTGCTGCCGATCATGGTCGGTTCCGGCCTGTTCGACGAGCAACCGGAGTTCTCCGACATTGCCGCCGACCCTAACCTGATGGATGACATGATCGTGCAGATCCCGGAAGCCCTCACCGCCCTGTACCTGCTGTGCAACGCCCCGGACGAGAAACCGGCGATCCTCAAGCCGCGCCACCACTGAGTCAGCAGGTGCCCGCGCCCCTCGGCAATCGCCCGCTGATCCTGCGCTACGCTCTGCTCGCCATCGGCTGGCTGAGTGTGGTGCTGGGGGTCATCGGCATCTTTATTCCCGTCCTCCCCACCACCCCCTTCCTGTTATTGGCCGCGGCCTGCTTCGCCCGCAGTTCGCCCCGCTTCTACCGCTGGCTGGTGGAGCATCCGCGCCTCGGCCCCTGGATCGGCGACTACCTCAGCGGCAACGGCATCCCGCTCAAGGGCAAGGTCTACGCCATCGGGTTGATGTGGGCGAGCATCCTGCTGTCGTGCTACCTGGTGCCCCTGCCGTGGGCGCGGGTGTTCATGCTGACCAGCGCGGTGCTGGTGACGGTGTATATCCTCAGGCAGAAGACCCTGCGCAAACCTGACTGAACGCCCTTGTGGCGAGGGAGCTTGCTCCCGCTGGGAGGCTAAGCCGCCCTGAAATCAGCTGATGCGATTCCCCAGGCAGACCGCGCCTGCCGATTTTACGACTGCTGCGCAGCCGAGCGGGAGCAAGCTCCCTCGCCACGGGAACAGCGGTGCCTGGGTCCGGGAAAATTTCGCGCGGGCCAAAATGAAAAACCCGCCATCTCCAGAGCAGAGATGGCGGGTTTTGTCGTTTCAGCTCATCTCACACCGTGTCGACCTTCAACGAATGGTCGTTCAGCATGCCGTTGATGATGGTCGCGGTGTCCGCGCCGCCGATCATTCCGCCCGCGCCCGGCGTGACACCGTAGTGAGTGGCAAGGTTGACGCCGGCCAGGTCGATGGTCTGGTTCGGCGTGGCGCCGGCGGTGCTGCTGACGTCGATGCTGGTGATCAACGAGGCTCCACTGCCGGTCACGCTGAAGTGCAGGTAGTCATCAAGCGACGCCGCGCTGCCGTTCTCGCCCAGCAGCAGTTGCGACAGGTCGAGTTTGTCGAGGCCCGGGGTGAAATCCGTGATGACGTCGTGACCGCTGTTGCCCGCTTGCCATTGGAACGTGTCGGCGCCGTTGCCACCGGTGAGGGTGTTGTTGCCCAGGCCGCCGATCAGCAGGTCATCGCCGTCACCGCCGTTGAGCACGTCATGGCCGAGGCCGCCGTCGATGCGATTGCTCAAGCTGTCGCCGGTCAGGTGGTCGTTGAAGTTCGAACCGACCAGGTTCTCGATGCCGGCCAGGGTGTCGGTGCCGGCCCCCAGGGTGTTCTGTCCGGCCAGCAGGCCGAGATTTACCGTGACGCCGCCGGTGGCATGGGCATAACTGGCGGTGTCGTTGCCAGTGCCGCCGTCGAGCAGGTCGTTACCGGTACTGCTGTAGAGCAAGTCATCTCCAGCCCCGCCATGCAAGGTGTTGTTGCCCGCGCCGGTGCTGAGGATGTCGTTGCCGTCGCCGGCGTTGAGCACGTTGTTGCCATTGCCGGCCAGCAGTACATCGTTGCCCGTGGTCCCCGTCAGGGTGTGGCCCGCCTGATAGCTGATGCCCACCCCGGCGGAGTCACTGCCGCCGTGGTTGTCGCTGGCAGTGTAGCTGCCGTGATAATCGGGTGTAGTGTCCTGGGCACCGGCGTAGTTGACGGTCAGGGTCAATTGGTAATTTTCCGAGGCATTGGCGTTGCCATTGCCGGGGTTGGGAATGTTGGTGACGTGGATCTGATAATTGCCATCCGCCGCCGCGGTGAACGATGCACCATCGTTGATCGCGATGAAGGGGCCGCCGTTAAGCGAATATTCCATGGCGATGCGACCGGCCGTGAGATTGTGATCCAGGGTCAGGGTTTCGCCTTGCTTGAGGCTGATGTTGAGCCGGTCTTCATCGTTGGCGTTGTTGTTCGACACCGCCCCCAGCGCCCCGCTGACCACCAGCACCGCGGTCATGCTCGCGGTGTTGGCGACGAAGGCACTGCGGTTGAGGCTGATCGACTGGGCGTTGTTGCCAGTGAAACTGGCGGTACCGGTGCTGCCGGTGAAATCCGCGCCCCTGGCCACCCAACCGGTGTTAAAACTGGTCGGCGATGCGGAGAGCGGGTCGCCGTTGGCGTCGCTGTCATTGCCCAGCAGCAGTTCACCCGGAACCACGATGTTGCCCGACAGCACGTTGGTGATGACGTTGTCATCGACCGCCACGGGCGCACTGTTGGGTTGGACCTTGATCACCAGGTTGGAGCCCGCCAGGTCACCATCGTTATCGCTGAGGGTGTAGCCGATGTTCTCGGTGATCAAGGTGCTGGTGGTGGTCTGGGAGGTGTAGCTGAACGCGCCGGTATCAAGATTCACCACGAGCATGCCGTCATGCCCGGTGGCGATGCTGACGGTGTTGGTCGTGGTGTTGAAGGCGCCGTGGTTGGCCCCGCCGCTGACGGTCAGCGCCCCCTGGCCACCGTTGGCATCGGGGTTGTAGCTGTAGGTCGTGCCGTCCACCACCAGGCTTTTGATAAACCCGCCGTCGGCACCGAACGAGCCGCCTTCGCCAAACAGGCTGCCGGTAACCGGCACGCCTTGCACAGTGCCGGAAAGCACCGAATTGAGCTGGTTCAAGTCAGTCACCACCACCGCGTTGGTGTTGGTGTGGGTGCTGCCGTCGTAGGCCAGCGGGTCAAGATTGACGTTTCTGGCGCCGCTGCCCAGGCCGACGGCGTAATTCTTGATGCTGTTGGCGTCGAGGAAGGCCTTCCACGCGGCCTCGTCCGCCGGGCCGATATCGCCCTTGGTCGGCTTGCCGTCGGAGAAAAAATAGCCAACGTTCTGGGCGCCGGTCAGTTGCCCCGGTGTTGCGAACGCCGTCTTGGCCATCTCCACAGCCGCATCGTAATTGGTATCACCGTGCGCTTTCAGCGCGGCGATCAGTGTCTTGGCGGTTGCCACGTCCACCCACACGGCACTCTGGCCGGTGGCGCTGCCGCTGAAGGTCACAAGCTGGACTTTCACGTCGCCCATGTCGTCGTATTTGTCGAGCAAGGCGCTGATCGCCTGTTTGGCCAGGTCCATTCGCGAGAGGCCCGGCACACCGGAATCGTCTTTCATGCTGCCGGACACGTCGAGCACGATCAGCAGGTTTGAATCGATCTCCACCGCCGTGACCGAACGCTCGGACGCGACAGCCTTGGGCACATCGTCGACGATGCTGACCACCAGGTTGCCGGTGGTGCTGTTGCCCAGGGAATCGGTGGCCTGATAGGTGAAGCTTTCGGTCAATACGTTCGGGCCATTGTTGGCATGCGGCGTGGTATTCGCCGGCGAGGTCAGCGTATAGGTGTAAGAGCCGTCGGCGTTGAGCAGCAACTGGCCGTGAGCGCCATTGGCGTCTCCCACCAAGGCAAATGTCACGGCGCCGGTTGCACCGCTGACCGAACCGACCAAGGTTCCGGTGGCGGTTTCGCCGGTGCTGCCCGGCTCGCTGCCGGTGGCGGTGCCGGGGGCCAGGTCCTGGCCATCCTGTTTCAGGTCCAGGGCTTTTTCATAAACGGTGACGTCATGATCGGTTTCAGCGACCAGGCAACTGTTGTGCACGTCGATGGTGATGGTCGTGGTGCTTTCATCCCCATCGGCGTCGCGCACGGTGTAGGTGAATACATCGGTGGCACCCGGTACGCCAACGGAGTCCGGATTGCTGTGGTAGACCGCGTTGCCATTGGCATCCAGGGTCAGGTAGCCGTAGGTGCCGTTGATCTGGCTGTTCAGGCCGCCGTTGGCCGGGCTTGACGTATCGTTGCCGGACCGCACGCCGATCACCACGCCACCATCGGCGCCGAGCACGTCGTTATCCAGCACGTTGCCGCTGACCGTCCCGCCCTCCACCACCGCCGCGGTATCACAGTGCGCCTTGGGCACATCGTCGACGATGTTGATAACGATGGTGCTGGTGACGCTGTTACCGAGTGAGTCCGTAGCTTGATACGTGAAGCTTTCGCTCAACACGTTCGGGCCATCATTGGCGGCGGGCGTTGTCGTGGCGGGCGACGTCAGGGTGTAGGTGTACGAACCGTCCGGGTTGAGCAACAGTTGCCCATGGGCGCCAGTGGCATTGCCGATCAGGGCGAAGGTGACGGCGCCGACGGCACCGGTCACCGAGCCGACAAGGCTGCCGCTCGCGGTTTCGCTGCTGGCATTCGGCGCACTGCCGGTGACGGTGCCGGGGGCCAGGTCCTGGCCATCCTGGTTGAGATCCAGGGCTTTTTCGTAGACACGGATTTCCTGGTCAGGGGTTGCGGCCAGGCAGCTGTTATCGATGTCGATGGTGATGGTCGTGGTGCTCTCGTCGCCATCAGCGTCGCGCACGGTGTAGGTGAACACATCGGTGGCGCCCGGTGCGCTGACGGCGTTCGGGTTGCTGTGGTAGACCGCATTGCCGTTGGCGTCCAGGGTCAGGTAACCGTAGGTGCCATTGATCTGGCTGTTGAGGCCGCCTACGGCGGAGCTCGATGTATCGCTGCCGGCGCGTACGCCGATCACTGCGCCGCTGGCGGCAGGCCCGTCGGCGCCGCCCTCGTCGTTGTTCAGCACGTTGCCGCTGACCGTCGCGCCCTCTTCCACCGAGGCGGAGTCGGCGTGGGCCTTGGGCAAGTCATCGACGATGTTCACGTCCAGGTTACCGGTGGCCGTGGTGCCATTGTCATCGGTGACCACCACGCCGAACTGCTCGCCCAGGCTGTTGGCGCCGTTGGCATCTGGATGCGCTTCGTTGTCGAGCAAGGTGTAGCTGTAGCTGACCACGCCCGTGGCGGCGTTGAAGCCGGTGACGGTCAAGGTGTTGCCCAACGCGGTGGTGATCGATTGCGGGAAACCGGCGGCGACGCCACCGCTGACCACAGTGATGCCGCCGACGCTCAGGGTTTGCAAGCCGTCCAGCGCGGTGATGGTGAAAGTACCGTTCTGGGTCAGCGCCGAGGCGTCCGGGTTGCTACCGTCGCCGAGGTTTTTCTCCTGCACTGTCAGCTCGCCGCCCTCGGTGTCGAGGCCGTTGATGATCACCGGGTCGTCGTTGTTGTGCACTTGCAGCACCAGGTTGGCGGTGCTGGTATCGCCGTCGGCGTCGGTCAGGGTGTAGGTGAAGGTTTCGCTGCCGTTGCCGCCGCCGTGCAGGCCTTTGAAATCGGTGTCGCCAGGGTTGAGTGTGTAGGTGTAGGAGCCGTCGGCGTTGAGCACCAGCGTGCCGTAGGTGCCGGTGAAAGTGCCGGGAGTAATCGGCCCGGACGCCACTTGATCGGCGCCTTGGTTGTCGTTGGGCAGCACGCTGCCGGTCAGGGTCAGGTTGTTTTCCGAGGCGACCCCGGCGTTACTGTCGTCGATGGCTTGAGGCAAGTCATCGACAATGTTCACGTCCAGGTTGCCGGTGGCCGTGGTGCCGTTGTCATCGGTGACCACCACGCCGAACTGCTCGCCCAGGCTATTGGCGCCGTTGGCGTTGGGATGCGCTTCGTTGTCGAGCAAGGTGTAGCTGTAGCTGACCACGCCCGTGGCGGCGTTGAAGCCGGTGACGGTCAAGGTGTTGCCCAACGCGGTGGTGATCGATTGCGGGAAACCGGCGGCGACGCCACCGCTGACCACAGTGATGCCGCCGACGCTCAGGGTTTGCACGCCGTCCAGCGCGGTCACGGTGAGAGTGCCGCTCTGGGTCAGCGCCGAGGCGTCCGGGTCGCTGCCGTCGCCGAGGTTTTTCTCCTGCACCGTCAGCTCGCCGCCTTCGGTGTCGAGGCCGTTGATGATCACCGGGTCGTCGTTGTTGTGCACTTGCAGCACCAGGTTGGCGGTGCTGGTATCGCCGTCGGCGTCGGTCAGGGTGTAGGTGAAGGTTTCGGTGCCGTTGCCGCCGCCGTGCAACGCAACGAATTGCGGGTCGCTGGTATTCAGGGTGTAGGTGTACGTACCGTTGGGGTTGAGCACCAGCGTGCCGTAGGTACCGGTGAACGTGCCGCCGATGATCGGCCCGCTGTCGGGACCGGTGGGTATGCGATCAGCGCCCTGGTCATCATTGGGCAATACGTTGCCAGTGAGGGTGACGAGGGTCTCCGACGCGCTGCTGGCGTGGCTGTCGTCCACGGCTTGAGGCACGTCGTCGGTGATGTTGACGTCCAGGGTTCCGTTGGCCGTATCGCCGTCGTTATCGACGGCCACGACCGGGAATTGCTCGCTGATGGTGTTGGCACCATCGCCCGCCGGATGGGTTTCGTTGTCGATCAGGGTATAGGTGTAGCTCACCACGCCAGTGGCCGGGTCATAGCCGGTGATGGTCAGCGTGTTGCCCAGCGCCGAGGTGACGGACTGCGGGAAACCTGAAGCCACGCCGCCAGCGATCACGCTGATACCGCCGATGCTCAGGCTGTTCAAGCCGTCGGGGGCGGAAATGCTGAAGGTGCCGCTTTGCACCAGCGCGCCAGGATTGCTGGCGGTACCGTCGGCAAGGTTGGCCTCGTTGGTGCTCAGCTCGCCGCCGTCCACGGTCACGCCACCAAGGGTGACGGGGTTGTCCGGCGTTTCAGGAATGACCGGCGGCACGGTTCCATCGCCATCATCGCCATCGTTGCCGTCCGGATCAGCCGCCAGCTCCAGTTGTGGAAACTCGGGAATCCCGTTGAACCCGGCGGTTGGGAAGCCAATCAGAGGATCAACCTCCCCGGCTACCTCCTCCAGCAGTACAAAGCTGTGCCCACCGCCCACTCCGCCCGGGTTGCCGCCCTCGGCGCCCGCCGCCGTGGCCTCGCCCGTCTGGGTCGGGTCGGCGCCGGCGGCGATGGCTTGCTGCAATTGCTGCACATCGGTCAGTTGCGCATTACTTGGCACTGGCGCTTCGGGCGTGTCGACAGGCGCTGCCTGGTTGGCGAGCAGCTGCGGGGTCAGGGTCAGGTCACTTTCGCGGCCCAAGGTCAGTTCCTGGCCGTTCTGCAAATGCACGGCTACTGCGCCCTCAGCGCCGGTGATCAGGTGCTCACCGGCGTACAACCGATCACCTTCGATCAACGGGCGCCGCAGCCCACCGGCGGCCTCTGCGAAAACCTGCCCTACGACCTTGCTGACGGTACCGATGAGCGCTGCCATGTGCATTTCCTCCGTTGCCAACCGTAGTCGGCACCTGTGCTGGGTGAAGAAGCGAGACTCAGGCTGGCCGTCAGAATCTGGAAAATCTGCCAGCTTTCGCGAGATCGGAAGGTACCGGATTTTCGCCACAACGACAAAAAACCGTCACGCATACCGCCTCGCTTTTAAATCTTTTTGCCCTTCTTCACATCGTTTCGAAATTTATCCGGAACTTTTTATTGACGTCTGGAATCCGTCAAGAGCCTTAAATACAAAGGCTTTCTCGTTGAACAATGTGCCGGTTTTTTCCAAGCACATAAGATTGTTTTGGAATAATACTTATGAGAATTTCTTCTTAGGCTTTTCCTGGAATGTTCTTAGCTGTGTTGTTACAAGGTTGAAACGGTTTTGATCTTTTACACGTCAATATTCTGGCGACAACGAAGCACAACAGACCTCAGGAGATGCATCCCATGCGCGTTCTTACCCCTCTCTGCAGCGCGGTTTTGCTGGCCATGGCCTGCTCTTCTCAAGCGCAGGCCATGTCCTTGACCGAAGCGATACAGAGCACCATCGCGACCCACCCGGAACTCGCACAGCGGGTGGACAGCCGTTTGTCGGCCAATGAAGACGTCAAGGTCGCCCGGGGCGGTTTTTTCCCGTCGGTGGATTTGAACGCTGGCTACGGTCGGGGCTACAGCGACAACACCAACACCCGGGCGCTGGGCAACCATCACACCAATATCCTCACCTACACCCAGTCGGAGCTGCGCCTGCGTCAGATGATCTTTGACGGGTTCAACACCGCCAACGAAGTGGAACGCACCAAGGGTGTGGTCAACTCCCGCGCCTATTACGCCCAGGGCACCGCGCAGGACCTGGCCCTGCGGACCATCGAGGTCTACCTGGAAGTGCTCAAGCGTCGCGAGCTGGTAACCCTGGCCAAGAACAACCTGCAGGCGCACCTGCGCGTCAACGACCAGATCGGCCTGCGCACCGAGCGTGGGGTGGGCAGCACGGCCGACTCCGACCAGTCCAATGCCCGTCGGGCCCTGGCGGAAAACAACTACGATACCGCCCAGGTCGACCTGGCCGATGCCGAGGCGAACTTCTACAGCGTGGTCGGGCGCATGCCCGATGAGCTGGAAGCCCCGCCGTCGACCAAGGGCGAAATCCCGGTCGACCTGCGCGAAGCCCAGCAGAGCATGGTGGATAACAACCCGTACCTGAAATCGGCCCAGGCCGACATCCAGTCCGCCGAAAGCCAGTACGAAGTGGCGAAATCACCGTTCTACCCACGCTTCGATGCGGAAGCGGCGGTGGGCGCCAACAACAACCTCGGCGGCGAAGAAGGCCACGACAACAACTGGCGGCTGGGGGTGGTGATGAACTACAACCTGTTGCGCGGTGGTAGCGACAAGGCCCGGCTGGCCTCCAACGCCCACCAGATCAACCAGGCCATGGACATCCGCAACAACGCCCTGCGCCAACTCAACGAAGACACGCGCCTGGCCTGGAACGCGATGCTCAACGCCCGCAAACAGACCCCGACGGCCCGTGAGTACGCCGACACCACCGCCCGCGTGCGTGCCGCTTATCAAGACCAGTTCGGCCTCGGCCAACGGACCCTGCTCGACTTGCTCGACAGCGAAAACGAGCTGTACAACGCCAACCGTCGCTACACCGAGGTGCGCTACACCGAGGAATACTCGATGTACCGCGTGCTGGCGAATATGGGCCTGTTGTTGAGCAAACAGCGGATCGTGCTGCCGGCCGACGCCGTCGCCCAGACCGAAGTCAAGAACCAGGCACGGCTGCCGGAACTGAAGTAGGCCATGGGAGCGATCGACATGACCCGCATGGAACCGGTAATCCCCGGCGCCGACCCGCGCCTGAACTTCGATGACCCGTTGCTGGACGGCTTGTTGATCCTCTGCAAACTCCATGGCGCGACTGTCAGCCGCGCCAGCCTCAGCGCCGGGTTGCCAATGGCGCACCAACGCCTGAGCCTGGACCTGCTGCCTCGCGCAGCGGCCCGGGCCGGTCTGCAGGCGCGGCTGCTGCGTCGTGACCTGGCGGACATTTCAGCGCTCAATCTGCCGGTGATGCTGATTCTGGCCGGAGGTCGCTGCGCGATATTTCGCCGCTGGGGCGACGACGGCCAGGCGCTGATCCTGCCCAGCGAAGCCGATGGCGGCGAACAATGGGTCAGCCGCCAGGAGCTGGCCGCCGACTACAGCGGCCAGGCCTTGTTCGCCCGACCGCGCCACGAACTGGAAGATTTGCGCGCGCCGCTGGTGCCGCGAGTCGAGGCCTGGTTTCGTGACACCTTGAAACTGTCGCGCTGGCTGTACAGCGACGCGATCCTGGCGAGCTTCCTGATCAACCTGCTGGGGTTGATGGTGCCGCTGTTCGTAATGCAGACCTACGACCGCGTGGTGCCGAACCAGGCCACGTCGACATTGTGGGTGCTGGCCGTCGGGCTGCTGATCGGCACCGGGTTCGAATTGGTGTTGCGGGTCGTGCGGGCTCATCTGCTGGACAGCGCCGGTAAAAAAACCGACGTGATTCTCTCCGCCACGCTGTTCGAACGCATCACCGGCATGGCGATGAAAGCCAAACCAGTGACCATCGGCGGCTTCGCCCAGAGCATCCATGATTTCCAGGGCCTGCGGGAATTTCTCACCGCCGTGACCCTGACCAGCCTGATCGACTTGCCCTTTGCCGTGCTGATGCTGGTGGTGATCGGCCTGCTTGGCGGTTGGCTGGTGGTGATACCCGTGGTGGCGTTCCCGATCACCGTGGTTTTCGCCATGATCATCCAGGCGCGCCTGCGCGACACCGTGCAGAAAAGCCTGGCCCTCGGCGCCCAGCGCCAGGCCTTGCTGATCGAAACCCTCGGCGGCCTGGAAACCCTCAAGGCCTGCAGCGCCGAAAGCGAACGCCAGCATCAGTGGGAAAGCACTCATGGCGCCCTCACCCGCCTCGACAGCCACGCCCGCAACCTTTCGGCGCTGGCAACCAACGGCACGCTGTTCCTGCAACAACTGGCCGGCATGGCAACCATCGTTGCCGGCGTCTACAGCATCATTGCCGGCAACCTCAGCGTCGGCGCACTGGTGGCGACCTACATGCTCGGCAGCCGGGTCCTCGCGCCGCTGGGCCAGATCGCCGGGCTGATCACCCGCTACCAGCAAGCCCAGCTCACCATGCGCAGCACCGACGCCTTGATGGCCCTGCCCCAGGAGCGCGACGCCAGCCAGCGTCCGCTGGAGCGCACCCAATTGCAGGGCGCCCTGGATGTCAGCGGCGTGACCTTCCACTACGACGGCCAGAGTACCCCGGCGTTGGCGAACGTCAGTTTCAGCCTCAAGCCTGGCGAGCGCGTCGGGATCATCGGCCGCAGCGGCTCGGGCAAAAGCACCCTGGCGCGCCTGGTGATGGGTTTTTATGCGCCGCAGGAAGGTCAGTTGCTGCTCGATGGCCTGGACCTGCGGCAACTGGACGTCGCCGACCTGCGCCAGCAGATCGGCTATGTCGCCCACGACCTGCCTCTGCTGGCCGGCAGCCTGCGCGACAACCTCACCCTTGGCGCCCGCTACATCAGCGACGGCCGCATGCTGGAGGTGGCGGAACTCACCGGCGTGACCGAACTGGCGCGCCAGCACCCGCAAGGCTTCGATCGCCCGGTCGGCGAGCGCGGCCAGCTGTTGTCCGGCGGTCAGCGCCAGGCCGTGCTGCTGGCCCGGGCCCTGCTGCTCGACCCGCCGATCCTCTTGCTCGATGAACCCACCAGCGCCATGGACAACAGCAGCGAAGATACCTTGCGGCAAAAACTTCACGCCCATGTGCAGGGCAAGACCGTGCTGCTGGTCACCCACCGTACCTCGATGCTGAGCCTGGTGGATCGCCTGGTGGTGCTGGAAAACGGACGGATCGTGGCGGACGGACCGAAGGACGCGGTGATTGATGCGCTGCGCAAAGGGCGGGTGGGGTCTGCGGCGGTGTAGAAGCCGACACATATCCGTTTGGTCCGGGGACACATGGTTAACACCTGTGGCGAGGGAGCTTGCTCCCGCTGGGCTGTGAAACAGCCCCAAGGCCATTCACCTGGTTGTGTCAGGCAGACCGCGTCGGCAGGTTTTACGACGGCTTCGCCGCCGAGCGGGAGCAAGCTCCCTCGCCACAAAAAGCAGCACTGTGAATCTATTAATCAACGGGTACCGTCCATGCCAGCTCAAACACCTGATTCAGCCGCCCGAAGCTACTTCGGCAGTTTCAGCAAAAGCGCCGAAAGCGAGTTCATGCCGGAAACTGCCAGCGCGACGTTGCAGGACTCGCCCCGGCGTTCACGCGTGACGGTGTGGCTGGCCGCCGGGCTGATTGTCAGCGGGTTGGTCTGGGCCAAACTGGCCGTGCTGCAGGAAGTCACCACGGGCGAAGGCAAGGCGATTCCATCAAGCAAGATCCAGGTGATCCAGAACCTGGAAGGCGGCATTGTCACCGAGATTTTCGTACGCGAAGGCCAGATGGTGAACAAGGGCGAGACCCTGCTGCGCCTGGATGACACGCGGTTCCTGTCAAACAAGGGCGAGAGCGAGGCCGATCGTTATGCCCTCACGGCCCAGGTCGAACGCCTGTCGGCCGAGGCTGAAGGGAGGCCGTTCGCGCTGTCGGCAGAGGTGACCGCCAAGGCCCCGCAAGTGGCCGAGGACGAACGTTCGTTATATGAACAACGCCAGCGGCGCCTGGCCAGCGAGCAACGCACCCTCACCGAACAGCTGCGGCAGAAAACCCAGGAACTCGCCGAGTTTCGCTCCAAACAAGGCCAGTTCAGCTCGGCCCTGTCCTTGCTGCAGGAAGAAATGAACATGTCGGCGCCGCTGGTGCGCACCGGGGCGGTTTCACCGGTGGAAATCCTCCGGCTCAAGCGCAGCGCGGTGGAGGTGCGCGGCTCACTCAACGCCACCACCCTGGCGATCCCTCGGGCCGAGTCGGCGATCAACGAGATCAAGAGCAAGATCGACGAATCGGAGCAGTCCTTCCGCTCCGACGCGGCCAAGGAGCTCAACGAGAAACGCACTGAACTGTCGAAAATCACCGCATCGAGCATTGCCATCGATGACCGGGTGACCCGCACCACCGTGGTCTCACCGGTGCGCGGGGTGATCAAGCAGCTCAAGGTCAACACCATTGGCGGTGTGGTCCAGCCGGGCAGCGACATGGTCGAAATCGTGCCACTGGAGGACAACCTGCTGATCGAAGCCAAGGTCCGCCCGCAAGACGTGGCCTTTCTCCACCCGGGCCAGAAAGCCATGGTCAAGTTCAGCGCCTACGACTACACGATCTATGGCGGCCTGAGCGCCAAGCTCGAACTGATCGGCGCCGACACCATCACCGATGACAAGGGCAACAGTTTCTACCTGATCCAGGTGCGCACCGATAAAAACCATTTGGGCGGCGATGCCAAACCGTTGCTGATCATCCCGGGAATGGTGGCGACGGTGGACATCATCACCGGGGAGAAAAGTGTGCTGGATTACCTGCTCAAGCCGGTGCTGAAGGCGCGGACCGAGGCGATGCGTGAGCGCTGATATGTGGCGATTGTTCCGCCGCTTTCGCGAGCAGGCTCGCTCCCACAGGGGATCTTGGTTGATGCCGAATATTGTGAGCACAGAAGATCCATTGTGGGAGCGAGCCTGCTCGCGAAGAGGCCAGCACCAACAACCTACTTCCCGGAATGATTACGCCTGAAGGTTTCCTCCCCCATCGCCGCGATCTGCCCCTCGATCAGCGCCTCGAACGGCCTCAGCAACGGCTCGAAACTTGTCGGTGCTTCGAGGGTTTGCAGTGCCTGGACAATCGCCTCCACCGTCGACAACGCGCCCGGCCCGGGCGCCTTGCGCAAGCGGTAACGGGACACGCCGCCGTCGGCCAGGGTGACCCTCGGCAGCGCCGCCAGCAACGGGTTCAGGTGCAGCAGCTTGCGCGCCTTGCGCCATGTGCCGTCGGGGACGACCAATAGCAGCGGGTCATCGCTGGGACCGTAGGCTTGCATCGGCTGCGCATCGTCGGCGGGAAACAACAACCGCGCCTGATAACCCGGTTGATCGAGCAACCTGGGCAAATCCTCGAACACCTCGCCGACGATCAATTCGGCGTTGTTCAGGCCCAACGCCGCCAACCGCGCCGTGTTCAAGGCATGGTTCACCTCGCTGGGATGCTGCAACAGCAGAACGCGGGTGCGGCTGTCGAGACTGGGGATCAATGGGCACAGGCAATGGCTTTGCGGACGGTGGCAACGCGGGCATTGAATTCTGGACATGATCAGGCCTGGTTCAGTTGAGCTTTGAGCAGATCACGGAAGGTCTGGATCAGCGGCTCGCGGCTGCGGCCACGGCGCACGATCATTGAAAACGGTGCCTGATAGCCAAAGGTCGCCGGCAGCAGCACGCGCAGATCGCCCTTGTCGACCCAGGCCTGGGCGTAGTGCTCGGGCAGATAACCGATGTAGGCACCTGACAGCACCAGAATCAGTTGCGCTTCCATACTTTCTACTGTCGCCGCGCTGTGCTTGAAGCCGTGGCGCGCCAGTTCGGCCTGGCTCCAGTAACCGCGCCCGACCATACGCTGCTGGGTAATGAGTTGCTCGGGGATGCGCCGTTCGTTGAATAACGGATGCCGGTTGCTGCAATACAACCAGTGCTGTTCGCGGTACAGCGGCATATAGACCAGCCCGCTCATGCGCGTGGAAAACGCGCCGATGGCCAGGTCCAGGCGATTGTCCTGCACGCCGAGTTGCAACTCGTAGGGGCTCATGACCGACAAGTGCAAATGCACCGCCGGGTGCTCCTGGCTGTAGGCGCCGATGGCTTCGGCGAACGGCAACGCCTTGTCGCTGACCGTCGAATCGATCACGCCCAGGTTCAGCGTACCGCGCAACTCACCCTTGAGCGCCGCGGCGTATTGCTCGAAGCCTTCGAGCTCGCCCAACAGGCGCAGGGTCTCCTGATGGAACAGCTCGCCTTTGCTGGTCAGGCTGAACCCGCCCCGCCCACGATGACAGAGCACCAGGCCCAGGGCCGATTCGAGTTGGCTCATGTAGGTGCTGATCGCCGACGTGGATAGGTTGAGCTCGTGCTGGGCATTGGCAAACCCCTGGTGACGGACCACGCTGACAAAAATGCGCAGCAGTTTCAGGTCGGGTAGAGCGTTGGCCATGGGGGTATCTCCAGATCACACATATACGGAGCCTGCCGTGCTTTTGTGGCGAGGGAGCTTGCTCCCGCTGGGCTGCGAAGCGGCCCCAAAACCATTCACCTCGATGTATCAGGCAGACCGCGTTGGCTGGTTTTGCGATGGCTGCGCCACCGAGCGGGAGCAAGCTCCCTCGCCACAGAGGTTAATCATGTGCCCCGGGATTGCGCTGCTGCGGAGTCTATCGCCCTGCCCACCATTAGTTTAGAAAAATCTGAACTAAGTATTTGCCGTCAGCGATTCTTCACCGCCAAGGCTTTTCGCAGAATCGGCCCCTGATAAATAAAACAAACGATGAGGCCCTACCCGTGGACAAGATTCTTCACCAACCACTGGGCGGCAACGAAATGCCGCGCTTCGGCGGCATCGCCACCATGATGCGCCTGCCCCATTTGCCCACCGCCGCCGGCCTGGACGCTGCCTTTGTCGGCGTGCCACTGGACATCGGCACCTCGCTGCGCGCCGGTACCCGCTTCGGGCCCCGCGAGATCCGCGCCGAATCCGTGATGATCCGCCCCTACAACATGGCCACCGGTGCCGCGCCGTTCGACTCGCTGTCGGTGGCGGACATTGGCGACGTGGCAATCAATACCTTCAACCTGCTGGACGCGGTGCGGATCATCGAAGAGTCGTACCACAAGATCCTCGAACACAACGTCATCCCCCTGACGCTGGGCGGCGACCACACCATCACCCTGCCGATCCTGCGGGCGATCCACAAAAAGCATGGCAAGGTCGGCCTAGTGCACATCGACGCCCACGCTGATGTAAACGATCACATGTTCGGCGAGAAAATCGCCCACGGCACCACTTTCCGCCGCGCCGTGGAAGAAGGCCTGCTCGACTGCGATCGCGTGGTGCAGATCGGCCTGCGCGCCCAGGGTTATACCGCCGAAGATTTCAACTGGAGCCGTAACCAGGGCTTCCGTGTGGTCCAGGCCGAAGAATGCTGGCACAAGTCTCTGGCCCCATTGATGGCCGAAGTGCGCGAGAAAGTCGGTGGCGGCCCGGTGTACCTGAGCTTCGACATCGACGGCATCGATCCGGCCTGGGCGCCAGGCACCGGCACCCCGGAAATCGGCGGCCTGACCACCATCCAGGCGATCGAGATCGTCCGTGGCTGCCAGGGTCTCGACCTGGTCGGTTGCGATCTGGTAGAAGTTTCGCCGCCGTACGACACCACCGGCAACACCTCGCTGCTGGGCGCCAACCTGCTGTACGAGATGCTCTGCGTACTGCCCGGCGTGGTCCATCGCTGAGGCGCCGCCATGAGCCATCGAGATCAGGTTCTCAAGGCCGCCGCCGAACTGGTGTCGGCGTTTGCCCGCAATGACCGCGAGGCTTACTTCGGCGCATTCAGCGCCGATGCGAGCTTCGTGTTCTACACCCTCGAACAGCCGCTGCTGTCACGCGAGGCCTACCAGGCCTTGTGGGACCGCTGGCGCGCCGAGGATGGCTTCGAGGTGCTGCGTTGCACCTCGAGCAACGCCTTCGTCAGCCTGCAAGGGGACGTGGCGATTTTCATCCATGACGTGGCCACCGAGCTGCGCATGCAAGGGGAGCTGCACTTTAGCCAGGAGCGCGAAACCATCGTGTTTCGCCAAGAACAACAAGGCCTATGGCTGGCCTGTCATGAACATTTGTCCGCAATGCCGGAAGGGCTGCCACCCCCTTAGCCAAACAGGCGACGTTCACATCCGATGAACGCGCCTCGATGATCGGAGCAGATCATGAATAACAATAACGATAAAAGCCTTACGCAAATTGAAACCAACGGGGTCGAACAGATCCCCGACCATCAACGAACCGCCGGGCCGGGGGATCTGTTTCGACTGATCTTCGGCGGCGCCAACACCTTTGCCACCGCAGTGCTCGGCAGTTTCCCCGTGCTGTTCGGGCTGTCATTCCAGGCCGGGGTCTGGGCGATCGTGCTGGGGGTACTGGTCGGTTCGATCATCCTCGCGCCGATGGGCCTGTTCGGCCCGCTCAACGGCACCAACAACGCCGTGTCCTCGGGTGCGCATTTTGGCGTCCATGGGCGAATCGTCGGCTCGTTCCTGTCGCTGCTGACCGCCATTGCGTTCTTCTCGCTGTCGGTATGGAGCTCGGGCGACGCGCTGATCGGCGGTGCCAAGCGACTGGTCGGCGTACCGGAAACCGACCTGAGCCTGGGCCTGGCCTACGGCCTGTTTGCCCTGCTGGTATTGACGGTGTGCATCTACGGCTTTCGCTTCATGCTGTGGGTCAACCGCATCGCCGTATGGGCCGCCAGCCTGTTGTTCCTGCTGGGCATCTTCGCCTTCGCGCCAAGCTTCGACAGCCAGTTCGCCGGCACGGTCAGCCTCGGCCAGCCGGGCTTCTACGCCGCCTTCATCGGCGCGGCGCTGGTTGCCATGAGCAACCCGATTTCCTTCGGCGCGTTCCTCGGCGACTGGTCGCGCTACATCCCGCGCAACACGCCCAAGCCACGCATCATGCTGGCGGTCATCGCCGCTCAGTTGGCCACATTGATACCGTTCCTGTTCGGCCTTGCCACCGCCACCATCGTCTCGATCAAGGCGCCGGACTACATCGCCTCGAACAACTACGTGGGCGGCCTGCTGGCGGTCTCGCCGGGATGGTTCTTCCTGCCGGTGTGTCTGATCGCGGTGATCGGCGGCATGTCCACCGGCACCACCTCGCTGTATGGCACCGGGCTGGACATGTCCAGCGTGTTCCCACGACTGCTGTCGCGGGTCAAGGCGACGCTGCTGATCGGCGTGCTGTCGATTGCGTTCATCTTCATCGGGCGCTTCGCCGCGAACCTGGTGCAGAGCGTCTCGACGTTCGCCGTGCTGATCATCACCTGCACCACGCCGTGGATGGTGATCATGATCATCGGCCTGGTGGTGCGCCGCGGCTTCTACTGCCCGGACGACCTGCAAGTGTTTACCCGTGGCGAAACCGGTGGGCGCTACTGGTTCAGCCATGGCTGGAACTGGCGCGGCCTGGGGGCGTGGATTCCCAGCGCACTGGTGGGGCTGTGCTTCGTCAACCTGCCGGGGCAATTCGTCGGGCCGTTGGGAGAGCTGGCCGGTGGCATCGACATAAGCCTGCCGGTGACCCTGGGGCTGGCCTCGGTGGTGTACCTGCTGTTGCTCGGGTTGTTTCCGGAACCGGCGGCGGTGTATGGGCCGCAGGATCCGCGAAGCGCTGATCCGCTAAACCCGCCAGAACTGCGACAGGCCGCCTGACTGACCAATTCCCGTGGCGAAGGAGCTTGCTCCCGCTGGGTTGCGCAGCGACCCCAAGGTTTTCTGAATTGAAAGCGACGACTGCTGCGCAGTCGAGCGGGAGCAAGCTCCCTCGCCACGAAAGCCCGTTCGCACTGAGGCTGCGGTGTCAGCGCCAGCAGCCTCGCCCACATAAAAAATAGAACCGGAGACACGCCATCATGGCCTTGGATTTAATCGTCGTTCTCATCTACGCCACCGGCATGATCGCCCTGGGCTGGTACGGCATGCGCCGCGCCAAGACCCGCGACGACTACCTCGTCGCCGGGCGCAACCTCGGTCCGGGTTTTTATCTGGGCACCATGGCCGCCACCGTGCTGGGTGGCGCGTCGACCATCGGCACCGTGCGTCTGGGCTATGTACACGGCATTTCCGGCTTCTGGTTGTGCGGCGCCATCGGCCTGGGCATCGTCGGGCTGAGCCTGTTCCTCGCCAAGCCGTTGCTCAAGCTGAGGATCTACACCGTGACCCAAGTGCTGGAGCGCCGCTACAACCCGGCCGCGCGCCATGCCAGCGCGGTGATCATGCTGGTCTATGCGCTGATGATCGGCGCCACCTCGACCATCGCCATCGGCACGGTCATGCAGGTGCTGTTCGGCCTGCCCTTCTGGGTTTCGATCCTGGTGGGCGGCGGCGTGGTGGTTCTTTATTCCACCATCGGCGGCATGTGGTCGCTGACCCTGACCGACATCGTCCAGTTCCTGATCATGACCATCGGCCTGGTGTTCTTGCTGATGCCCATGTCGATCGTCGATGCCGGCGGTTGGGATGCAATGGTGGCGGCTTTGCCGGCGCGTTATTTCGATTTCACCGCCATCGGCTGGGACACCATCCTCACCTACTTCCTGATCTACTTCTTCGGCATCTTCATCGGCCAGGACATCTGGCAACGGGTGTTCACCGCCCGCAGCGAAGGCGTGGCGAAAGTCGCTGGCACCGCGGCCGGCCTGTATTGCGTGCTCTACGGCCTTGCCGGTGCGCTGATCGGCATGGCCGCCAAGGTCTTGCTGCCGGACCTGGAAAACGTCAACAACGCCTTCGCCAGCGTGGTACAGACCAGCCTGCCCAACGGCATTCGCGGCCTGGTAATCGCAGCCGCGTTGGCGGCATTGATGTCCACCGCCGCCGCAGGCCTGCTCGCGGCATCCACCACGGTGGTCCAGGACTTGCTGCCCCGCTTGCGCCAGGGCCGTGAAAGCGGCGACGGCGACGTTCACGAAAACCGTATCGCGACCCTGCTGCTGGGCGCGGTGGTATTGGCTATCGCCTTGGTCGTCAGCGACGTGATCAGCGCCCTGACATTGGCCTACAACCTGCTGGTCGGCGGCATGCTGATCCCGCTGATCGGGGCGATCTACTGGAAACGCGCAACCACCGCCGGCGCGATCACCAGCATGTCGCTGGGCTTCGTCACCGCGCTGTTCTTCATGTTCAAGGATGGCCTGGATGCGAACACGCCGATCTACTACAGCCTGAGCGTGGCATTGGTGAGCTTCGTGGTGGTGAGCCTGCTGTCGCCACGGTCGGAGGTGGTGGCCAAGGCGGTTTGATCGGTAATTGCTGGCGATGAAATCACTGTGGGAGCGAGCTTGCTCGCGATGACGGCGGTACGCTCAACACGGATTCATGCTGATCCACCGCTATCGCGAGCAAGCTCGCTCCCACAGGGGCCTAGGCCATAAATAAAAAGATCGCAGTCTCGGGCCGTTTCAATTGAAACGGCCCGAGACTGCGATCTCTCCAAAAAAGTGGGTTTACCGGCGGCGCGGCTGGCGGCGGCGTTGCTCGTCGTCGGTGCGGATCGGGATCGGCTGCATGGGCGGTTCGATCAGGCCGAGCGCGACACCCAAGTCGTGAAGCCAGTTCTGGATTTTCTCTTTCATCGTGGTGCCCCCTCAGGGTGGTGCGAGCGGCAGATTTCTGTGGCCCCTTCGCACTGATAATAGTCCGAAGTCCTACGCAATGCTCGTTACAGATTGCAATGATCTGTTACTGAATTGATCCAAATCCCACGCTGGGAGTTCAAGCCGATTGCGCCGTGATCATTGGCGCCCGCGGCCACGCTTGTTGTTGCAACTCGATCCAGGCGTTCAGGTTGGCGCCGACCATGCCTTTGCGCCACATCAACCACGTCGTCGCGCTGGCAAACGGCTCGGCCAACGCATGCACACTTACCCGTTCCCGACCCGGCAGGCTGGCGAGCATCGACTCGGACATCAGCGCCACTCCGGAGCCGGCTATCACACAGGCCAGCATCCCCTGGTACGACTCGATTTCCATCGCCCGGCCCATGGTCGCATGATCATGGGCGAACCAGGCTTCCAAGCGCATTCGGTACGAACAGCCACGCCGGAAGGTGAATACCGCACGGCCTTGCACGTCCAGCGCGCTGCGCACCGGTGGATGGTCGGCCTCGGTGATGAGCACCAGCCGCTCGTCGCACAACGGCACGCCATCCAGCCCGGCCAACTCCAGCGGACCGTCCACCAGCGCCGCATCGAGGCGATTGGTGAGCAGGCCTTCAAGCAATTCTCCACTCGGCCCCGATTGCACTTGCAGGTTCACCGCCGGGTAGGCCCGGTGGTAAGCCGCCAGCAAGTCCGGCAAGTGGGTCGCCGCTGTGCTGTACATCGTGCCCAACACAAAATCCCCGGCCGGCTGGCCGCCCTGCACCGCCGCATGGGCTTCGTCATGCAGGGCGAACAGCTTGGTCGCGTAGTCCAACAGGACTTTTCCCGCAGGCGACAATTGCAAACGCTGACGCTCGCGCAGGAAAAGATCCACGCCCAGCTGCTCTTCGAGCTGCTTGAGCCGGGTCGAGAGGTTCGATGGCACCCGGTGCAGGCGCTCGGCCGCCCGGGTGATGGAACCTTCCTCGGCCACGGCCTGGAAAATCCGTAACTGGCTGAACTCCACGACATTCTCCAAAAAAGAACAAGTTACTCAATATTATTCATTTTTAATGAAAGTCAATCGGTTCTAGCCTGACGGTCAATCACCTCGACGCCGGAGATCGACCATGTCGCCCTTGATTCGCCTGCTCGCCAGCTTCATTGCCTTGATGATGGCCATGGGCATCGGCCGCTTCGCCCTTACACCGCAGTTACCTCATTTGATCGGCGAAGGTCAGGTCGACTTGACCGCCGCCGGTCTGATTGCCGCCGCCAACTATCTGGGTTACTTCCTCGGCGCGCTGGACGCCATGTTCGCCCGTCGCGCCGAACAGGTGCAGCGACGGCTGTTGGGCGGCCTGTGGTTATGCGTGCTGCTGACGCTCGCGTCGTTCTGGGCCTGGGGCTTCTGGCCGCACCTGGCGCTGCGCTTTGGCACCGGCGTGGCGAGCGCCTGGGTGATGGTGATGATCACCGCGTTGAGCCAACCCCTGGCGGCGGCAGCGGGACGGCCTCGGCTAGGTGCGTTGGTATTTGCCGGGCCGGGCATGGGGATTTTTCTTACGGGCTTGCTGGCCCTTGGCTCGAACCTGTTGGGCCAGACATCCGCCACCTTGTGGCTGGTGTACGCCGGCGCGGCGCTGCTGATGTTGCTGGTCATCCTGCCGGCCCTGCCGAAACCCGCGCCGGCGGCCACCCTCGCAGCGCCAGTCGTCACTTCCGGCAGCAGCGGCATCGCCCGGCTCTGCGTGGTCTACGCCTTGTATGGCGTGGGCTACATCATTCCAGCGACGTTTCTGTCGCAGATGGCTTCGGCGCAATTTCACGGGCAATGGCAGGCCGACCTGTTCTGGCCCTGCTTCGGCCTGGCCGCCGCCACCGGTGTGCTGCTGGTGAGCCTGCGCCGGCCAAACCCGAACACCACCAGTCGCTGGCTGATGGCGACGTTGTGGCTGCAAGCCGCTGGCGTGTTTGCCTGCCTGCTGGGCAGCGGCTCGGGTCTGGCCTTGGGCGTGTTTCTCTGTGGCGCGCCGTTTCTCGCCTGCATGCAACTGATGGTGATGCGTGCCCGGGAGCTAGCCCCCCACGCGACCCAGCGCAACATCGGCCTGCTGACCGCGTGTTTTGCCATCGGCCAGCTCAGCGGCCCCCTGCTGGCGGCGCTGAGCAGCCATTTCAGTGGCGGTCTGCAACCGGCACTGATCGTCGCCGGCAGCGGACTGCTGTTGGCCGGCGGACTGTTGCTGCGGCCCGCCAGACGTGGCGCGACGAGCCCTTGCGCGCAGACCGCCCTGCGCTGATCAGGCCTGGCCAGCCGGGTTGAGCGAGGTATTCAGTTGTAGGGCTGGCTCACGCCGCGCCAAGGCGAAATACAGCACCCCGCCGAGGAAACACCCGGTGAACCAGGCAAAGTTGGCCATCGGTTGCAGCAGCGGCGTGAAGGTGATCGCCACGCCCATCAGCGTCGCCGGAATCAACGCCTTGACCGCAGTCCAGTTGATGCCGCCGCTGTAGTAATAACGCCCGCTCGGCCCATCATTGAACAGCGCATCGATGTCGATCTGTTGCTTTTTGATCAGGTAGTAATCCACCAGCAAGATGCCGAACAACGGGCCGATGAACGCCGCCAAGACGTCCAGGGTGTAGTGGATCACTTCAGGGTTGTTGAACAGGTTCCACGGCGTGATGAAAATCGAGGCCACCGCCGCGATCATGCCGCCGGCGCGCCAACTGATCTTGCTCGGTGCCACGTTGGCGAAGTCGAAGGCCGGGGACACGAAGTTGGCGACAATATTGATGCCGATGGTCGCGGTCACAAAGGCGAAAGCCCCCAGCAACACCGCTACGTCATTGTCGATGCGCGCCACGGTGGCGATCGGGTCGTGGAGCATTTCGCCGAACACTGGCAATGTCCCGGACACAATCACCACGGTGACCAGCGAGAAGGCCAGGAAATTTACCGGCAGCCCCCAGAAATTGCCGCGACGCACGTCAGACATGCTCCGGCAGTACCGGCTGAAATCACCGAAATTCAGGGTCGGGCCGGAAAAATACGAGACCACCAGGGCTGTTGCCACGATCACTTGGCCGAACGCCTGCCAGCCAGACAAGGATTTCTCGGCCAGGGTAAAGCTGATGTTGCTCCAGCCGGCCTTCCAGACGATCCAGCCGGCCAACAGGAACATCACCGCATACACCACCGGCCCGGCCCAGTCGATAAAACGACGGATCGACTCCATGCCCGTCCAGAACACCAGCGCCTGGACAAACCACAACCCGAGGAAACCGAACCAGCCCAAGTAGGACAAACCGGCAAAATGCGGTGTTGCGTAGGCTTCCATCGAAGGAAAAAACCGCAGCACCACGATGATCAGTGCGCTGGACGCCAGATAGGTCTGGATGCCATACCAGGCCACCGCGATCAGGCCGCGGATCACCGCGGGGATATTCGCTCCGAACACGCCGAACGCCAGCCGGCATATCACCGGATAAGGCACCGCCGCCTGTTGGCTCGGCTTGGCGACCAGGTTGGCGATCAACTGCACAATGCAAATCCCGCCGAGCAGCGCAATGAGTACCTGCCAACTCGCCAGGCCCAGAGCGAACAGGCTGGCGGCAAACACATAGCCGCCGACGCTGTGCACGTCGCTCATCCAGAACGCAAAGATGTTGTACCAATTCCATTTCTGCGGCAGCGGTCCCAGGTCTTCGTTATAGAGACGGGGGCTGTAGCCGTTGGGCAATTGCTCGGACATTGCGGGGCTCCTTTTGAGTACCGCCGTGCCCCCGAATTGATTGTCCACCACACTGCGCACGGGAGCCGGCATGGTTTGTATACGGGTTGCTACGCAGAATGCGTGCCACAGGCGCAAGATCCGAGACAAACCGTGGTTTGCAGGGCAAGGGAAGACCGAGCGAGCATCGGCATGCGCCCACGAACGGGGCGCGGGTGCATGCTTAGGGTGCAATTTTTTGTATACAACGAAGATCACCGTGGCGAGGGAGCTTGCTCCCGCTGGGGTGCGGAGCGGCCCCAAACAATGTCCTCATCGCCACGGTAGGTCAGGAAGGACGCCGGGGCCCGCTGCGCGGGCCAGCGGGAGCAAGCTCCCTCGCCACGAGATCAAGAGCCCAAAAGCCCACAGGCCACAAGCCCAGTAGTGCGATCAGGCCAACTCAATACGATCCGCATGAATGACAATCTGCCCATTCTTGTAAAGCGCGCCAATGGCCTTCTTGAAGTTGCCCTTGCTCACGCCAAACAGGCTGCTGATCAGCGCCGGGTCGCTCTTGTCGCTGACCGGCAGCGTGCCGTTGTTGTCGCGCAACTTGGCGAGGATCTTCGCATTGAGGCTGGTCGCCGCTTCCTGGCCCACTGGCTGCAAGCTCAGGCTGATCTTGCCGTCCGGGCGGATTTCCTTGATGAACCCCTTCTCCTGCATGCCGGCGCGCATGAACTTGAAGATTTCGTTCTTGTGGATCAAGCCCCAATGCTTGTTGTTGATGATTGCCTTGAAGCCCATGTCAGTGGCTTCGGCAACCAGCAGATCGACTTCCTGCCCAGGCGTATAGTTGGCCGGAGTCTTGTCCAGGTAACGGTCCAGGCGCGCCGTGGCAGTGATGCGGCGGGTGTGTTTGTCGAGGTAGACGTGCACCACGCAGTATTCGCCGGCGGTCATCTGGCGTTTTTCTTCGGAGTACGGCAACAGCAGATCCTTGGGCAGGCCCCAATCCAGGAACACGCCGATGCTGTTGACCTCAACCACTTTCAGACTGGCGAACTCGCCTACCTGGACTTTCGGTTTTTCCGTGGTAGCGATCAGTTTGTCGTCGCTGTCCAGATAAATGAAAACATTGAGCCAGTCTTCATCTTCACTCGGAATATCCTTGGGGATATATCGGTTGGGCAGCAGGATTTCGCCGTCCGCGCCGCCATCCAGATATAAACCGAAGTTGGTATGTTTAACCACTTGCAAACTGTTGTAGCGCCCGACTAAAGCCATTTCCAGATACCCTCATTACGTGGGCGGCATTCTACCCGGTTTTGCCGCGTGATTCGTGGTCGCCGGTGCAGCCGTTGATTTTCCTGGGTTTTCAGCGAGAGAGCGGCCATTCGTCAGACGGCAGCGAGGCGAATCGCCACATTTCGAGCCCGAACCACGTCAAAGGTTGTTATTTAAAACAGTGGCTTAGGGCGATAAACGTACATAAATCGGTAATATTTCCGGCCTCGCTGCGCTATATTCCGGAGGGATATTTACCAAGCAATTGTCAAGTATTTCCTGTACGATGCCTGGCCCAATTAATTATCCATAGGTTAATGGCCGTCATGCGCGTAAAAGCATCCAACAGCAAAGCAAAGCCAGCTCCAGCCGTTGAAACCAGCGAGTCGATCAACGACCAGATCGCTGCGTTCCTCAAGTCCGGCGGCGAAATCCAGCAGATTGCCAAAGGTGTCAGCGGCCAGACCTTCGGTCCGTCCAAGCAGATCAGCCTGGGCAAGAAGTAATCCCCGTTTCACCTGGTCCCAAAGCGCTTTGAATCTCGAAGCGCTTGGACTGGAACCTCCCTCGTTTGATCCCCCTCACGCATAAATCGACGAACGGCCATCGCTGCCGGGCATTCGCCGGTATGCTTGCACCTCTCTAGCTCAAGCGTTTCAGCTTGGTTACGATTCCCTGCTCCTCGCTATTCATGGAGTGAAGCATGCGCATTCCTGTTGTCCTGCTGACGTTCAGCCTGCTCGCTTGCCCCGCTTCTTATGGGCAGGTGTTCCAGCGCGAGCTCGGCGACTTCGATCTCAAACTCGGCACCACACCCAGCCGCAGCATGGCCCAAGGCCTGGTCACGCCGTCGAGCACCGGCTCGTTCCACGGTGGCCTGGACCTGAGTCATGACAGCGGTTGGTACTTCGGGCAGTGGTCACCCAGCGCCGGCGTATCTGCCGACCTTGAGATCGATTCCTACATGGGTTTCAAACAACCCTTCGACCAGACCCTGGGCTACGAAGTCGGCTTGATCCACTACAGCTACCCTACCGTCGATACTCTCGACAGCCAGGAATTCTACGGCGGCCTGACCCTGCTCGGCAGCCGCTTCGGCGCCGCCTTGAGCAACGATCCGGACAAACAGAACAGCACCCTGTTCGCCGACCTGGGCGGCAACGTGCCGTTCGGCATTGGCATCAGCGCCAAATACACCACCCACCAGCTCAACTCGCCTGTTTCCGTGGATAACGGCTACGTCAGCAGCTTCAGTGACTGGTCGTTGAAAATCTCCCGCCCATGGAAAGGCATCGACCTGGACCTGATCTACAGCGACTCAAGCCTCAGCGGCAGCAGTTGCTCCGCATACTCCGGCCACAACAGCGAATGCGACAGCTTACTGACCCTCAAGATGGCCCATCCTTTTTACTAGGCGTTACTTATTAATCGGCTGAACTGCCGCGCGCCTGCCATGCTCAAACAAAGCACCTCCGCCTTCGCAAGGACTCGCTCATGTCGCGCTGGTTAACACGCACCGCCATGTTCATCGCCCTGCTGCTGACACTCACCGCTTGCAGCCGTGTCGGCCTGGCCTACCGCAACCTCGACCTGATCATCCCCTGGACCCTCAACGATTACCTGGAGATCAACGGCGAGCAGAAAGACTGGTTCAACGACCGCCTCAAGGAACACCTGAGCTGGCATTGCACTACGCAATTGCCCGGCTACCTGGATTGGCTCGATCGCCTCAAAACCATGGTGCAGAACGACCAGGTGACTGACGAAGCCCTGCAGCAACGCACCCGCGAAGCCAAGGCCGCGATCGCCGAAACCGCCCGGGAAATCACCCCATCGGCCACCGAACTGTTACAAGGCCTGAGCGATGACCAGGTGGCCGACATGGACGCCGCCTTCATCAAGGATCAACGCAAACGCCAGCGGGACTACCTCAAGCCGACCTTGCAACAACAGATCAAGGAACGCGCCGAGCGCATGGAAAAACGCCTGAACGACTGGATCGGCCCGCTCAACGACGCCCAGCGCCAACGCGTACAAGCCTGGTCGACCGCGCTTGGCGATCAGAACCAGCAATGGATCGCCAACCGCGCCCACTGGCAGAACCAGTTCAGCGAAGCCGTCGCCCAGCGCCACAGCCCCGACTTCCCGAAACGCATCGAGCAACTACTGGTGAACCGGGAAAGTCTGTGGACGCCCGCCTACCGCGAGGCCTACAACAAAACCGAAGCCCAGGCCCGCAGTCTGTTGGTGGACCTGATGGCACAGAGCACCCCGACGCAGCGTGAACAGCTGTTGAAGAAGATTGACGGGGTGAAGAAGGATTTCAGCGATTTGAAGTGCCTGAAAGCAGCACGCCCATAAGCCCCACCACAAATCCCCCTGTGGGAGCGAGCCTGCTCGCGAAGGCGGCCTGACGGTCAAACGTAAGTTGCCTGTCAGACGGCTTTCGCGAGCAGGCTCGCTCCCACAGGAGAATGGGTGAATCCATCAGGCAATCTGCGCCTTCGAAGCCAGATCATCAAAAGTAAACTCATCCAGCGCATCTTCCTGCTCATCCAGCACCTGCCGCGGATGATCATTGCCCGGGATGCTGCTGTCGATCAGGCTCAACAACCGCGAGCCACGTGGCGTCAGCACAAAATTCTCGCCATTGCCGCCCTCTTCCTCCGGCCGCGGCTCGATATAACCACGCTCCAGCAGCAGTTTTTCATACTCTCCGGCAACCGCTTTCAGATGATCGAGGTTCTCGATTTCCTCGCCCTGAGCTGCCTTTTCCGCTGCGTGCTGCTCCGCATAGGGCCGAGGGGTAAAACTGTGGCCGGCGCCGTTTTGCACTTCGTGCAGCAACCGTTCGATCAAGTCCCAGTTATAAGTCGTCATCCTGGTCCATCCTCTAGAGAGTGAGATGCCTACTCAGTTTGTGACCGAGGCGGTGCGGCGCCGTTCAGCCGGGTTTACCGGCGGCGTCTTTTCCACGCCGACCAGCGGTTTGTCGAATCCGCCGGCCGCCAAACGACTAGGCAATGCAATCGCCGATCAATGAGTCTCTGAGGAGAAGCCCCATGAACATCGAGCACCATCAGGTCGTCTCGCGGGAAGCCTGGCTCGCCGCCCGCCGCGAACACCTCGCCCAGGAGAAAGCGTTCACCCGCGAACGGGACAAACTCAGCGCCGAACGCCGCGCGCTGCCCTGGGTGAAAGTCGACAAACCCTACCGCTTCCAAGGCCCCCACGGCGAACTGAGCCTGGCCGACCTGTTCGGCGGCCGCAGCCAACTGATCATCTACCACTTCATGTTCGGCCCCGGCTGGACCGAGGGCTGCCAGGGCTGCTCGTTCCTGTCCGACCACATCGACGGCGCCAACCAACACCTGGCCCACCACGACGTCGCCGTCGTCGCCGTCTCCCACGCCCCGTTCGCCGAATTCCAGCCGTTCAAACGGCGCATGGGCTGGGTCTTCGACTGGGTCTCATCGGCAGGCTGCGACTTCAACCACGATTTCGGCGTGAGCTTCAACGCACAAGACAGCGCCGCCGGAACAGCCACCTACAACTACGAAAAAACCGACAGCGCCGAGAGCGAACTCCCAGGCCTGAGCGTCTTCTATCGCAACGAAGCCGGAGACATCTTCCACACCTACTCCACCTACGCCCGCGGCCTCGACATCCTGGTCGGCGCCTACAACTACCTCGACCTCACGCCAAAGGGCCGCAACGAAGGCGAAATCATGGACTGGGTGCGCCACCACGATAAATACCAGGAAGCCAAGCCCCACAGCTGCTGCCATGGCTGACGCGCCAACCACCCGAAGTCGAGCACCGCCCCCGTGGCGAGGGAGCTTGCTCCCGCTCGACTGCGCAGCAGTCGCCTGCTTTAAGCCGAAAGATGCCAAGCGAAACGCCCTACATGAAGCTCGGAAAACGGTGTCTTGTGGCGATGGAGAAGGTCGGCCTATAGTCCCTCGTCGCCCAATAGCGGCGGGGTTTGGCGACCCGAATCAACAGAGAGACTCATCAACCTCCGAGGCTCTTGCTATGACCAGATACATACCCATCACTGGCGTCGACTGCACTCCCGCCACCCTGCTCATCGACACCGAAGCCCCACTCGACGTTCTTTTCGAAACCGCCGACTACCGCATCCGTTGCGTAACCCAAGTGCTGGAAAATATCGCGTTCCGCTCAGAAATCAGCTCCGATACCGTCGTGCTATCCGACTTTTGCAAGCTGTTGACGATTTCTCTGCGCGATGGATGTGACGTGATGGATGTGATCGGAAGACGGTTGCGGGCGCAGGCTGCCGGATAACGAAAACGGGCGACCTTCGGGGTCGCCAGTTTCACATTATGGGCTCACGCTTGCTGCTAAATATGCAGCCTTGCTTTTTCTGTATTTTATAGACTACATTTTATGAAGAAGATCGAATCCAGCAAATTCCGATCCTGGCTGAAAAAGCTTAAGGATGACACCGGTAGAGCTCGTATTACCTCACGGATCAATCGACTGATAGAGGGTTTACCCGGCGATGTCGCTCCAGTCGGCCATGGTATCAGTGAGCTACGAATTCACTATGGGCCTGGCTACAGGGTGTATTTCTACCGGCAGGGCGACATGCTGGTGATTCTGCTTTGCGGGGGTGACAAGGGCAGTCAGAGCCGCGACATTGAAACCGCCCACCAGATAATGCAGGCGTGGAGAGCACAAAATGACTGAGATTTTTACCGAATTCGACCCAGCAGAATACCTCTGCACTCCCGAGGCCATCGCGGAGTTCATAAGCGATGCCTTAGAAACCGGCGATGCAAGTTATATCGCCAAAGCGATGGGAGTCGTCGCACGAGCCAAGGGGATGACCGAATTGGCCAGGGAAACGGGCCTGTCGCGCGAACAGCTATACCGCTCCTTTAGCGAACATGGTAATCCCACTCTGAAAACAATGCTGGCGGTCATGAAGGCACTTGGCGTCGACATGACGGCTCGGCCACACACGCATACGGGGTCGTGAAAGAAAAAAGGAAACAGATTCGAGTGGCGCTTACTTAACGGCTAACTAGCTGATACGGATGCTCATGGCGCAATCAGCTCTGTTGGCCGACTGTCTGCCTCGCGAGCTGAGCTTCAAACATAGCCTTCAACTGTGCCTTGCGTTGAGGCAGTACGGGGTTCAGGAGCAAGAAGATCAAATGCTGAATCTGCTTGAGCTGATCGCCCAGAAACGTGTTGGAAGGCGTCCTGGCAGGGTTGAGCCGCGCGCCATAAAACGAAGACCCAAGCCTTACCCCATGCTGATGAAAACACGTCGATCAGCCAGGGCCGAGGTCAGGAAGAATGGTCACCCGAAGAAGGTTAAGTAAGCGCCATTCATATCTGTCCCTTTTTTCTTTTTTCCAGTCCCCTTTTTCCACCATCAGCACTCAACGCAGCAAAGATAAATGCTATTTTTTTTAAAAACTAAATTACTATAACGTCACCAGAATCCAGATAAATCGAATAAGCTTCATAGCCACTTTCGCCATCTGCTTCAAGAACGATCAAGTCACCGGAGCTGAATGCTATTTCCAGCGTTGCGCCTTCAAACGCTTTAACCGAAACGACATCTTGGAGCAGTAAATCTAATAAGGGCGCACTCGTATACGAGTCAGAAAACTCTCGACACCCTAAGACACCGTCCACTTTATATGACAACCTTCCTTCTATACAGAACGAGACCTTATAGGGAGGTATACCGGGGACCGTCTGCGGACGTGCAAAATCTAGATTAGTGGTTGCCACCCCAAAACTAACCACCTCCAAGTAACACCCTGACAATAACAAAAAATCAAAATCATCTGGCAATGCGTACATACGTCACCTAACTAAACAGGTAATTTCAACGACGAACCGGCGGTAAAGTGTTGGAAGGGAGCGGAACATGTGTGTCGCCCTGACCTTTACCAGGTTTTCCCGTCGCGGGGTTCATTGGTTGTTTGCCGGCGTTTTGCCAACGCCAGTATCCGTTCTCATATCCAGGCACAGGCGATGAGCCAGGAGGCATGACTCGAATGTGCTCCCCTTTCGCAGGATCGGTCCCGGAAGGGTAATATATTTCTCCACCATTTTTCCCCGGACGACTGACCCAGCCAGATGGAATTACTGGCCCTTGAGGAGGATTAGTTATTTGCTCAAGGGTTTGTGGTGTCTTTGCTCCGCCCTTCGCAGCATCGCTTCCTACAACCCCAACCTTAATCCCGGTTGTACCACCCTTCCCCCCAGCAGTCGACGAGAACAGCCCCCGATCCTGACTCAGTCCATCCGAAGCAAGCTCCGCCAGCCACGCAGCAGCGTCGCCTTTATCGGTGCGCGTCTTCTCAATGATGCCGGTGTTGATGGCTCGCTCGTTGCTCCGAGCGATCTCCCAAATTGCTGCCGAACGATCGAGCCCGGCGCTTCTGCCATCATGCAGCAACTTCTCATTGGCCGGAATCTCAGCCACCAGCTGCTTGGTCACTTGCAAGCAATCCGCCGGGTTAAGCTTGCAGTACTGGCCGAACTTTTCGTTTCGACTGGCGTCGAGGTTGTTGTAATGGTCCCTGACAGCTTGGCACTCCGCAGGGGAGGCGCAGGTGTTTAGCTTCTGTTCTCTTTCGACCAGCTCCGCGTGAAACAGATAGTTGAAGGTAGTCGCGTTCTCGGCGATCTTGGAGCCTGTATCCAGATCGCCTCCGACCGCGGCTGCCGCCAACAACCCCGTCAGCTGCGATAGCGCAACTTGCAGCTCCTCGTTCCCGTTTGCAATTTTGGTCATGCCGGGAATGAGCGCTTCATTCAAACCAGCGGCCACCGCCCCTGTCTTGAAATCACTCCCCGTTAGCTCAGCCAGCAACCCTCCCATGATCGCGTGTGCAACGATTTTCTGAAGGCCGCCATCGGGGAACTTGATGGTATCGCCAACCCATTTGAACCCAGTGGCCATCGCCACACTGCCGGCCTCCCCCAACAGTGCCGAACCCAGATTGTCGCCAAAACTGCCGCCACCGATTGCGGTTGAGATACCGCTAGAGAGCACCGCCCGGCCCCCCGCCCGGATAGCGATATCAGTGAAATTAGTACTGGTCAGCAGGTTGGCGAATTCTTGACCTTGCGATGTAGCGGCGAACCAATTGGCGTCTGCGTAATTAAGTACGCCAGCGGTGACCCCGGCTATAGCAGCCCCCTTCAGGCTATCCGAACTAAACGTTTCCTTAAGCGCAGCACCCAGGTCGCCTTTGTTGTTGATAGTGCTGGTCACCGCTGTAGTCGCCAGACTGGTAGCAACGACGCCGCCGGCACTAGCACTCACTATGCCCAGCCCTGCCGGCCCCATGACGACCGACATCAAAATGGCAATAATGAGTTGCGAAGCAGGCCCCAGCCCGGAATTGCTGTACTTGAACGACTCGTGAATCTCCTTCACTTGCCGCCAGTCGACGTCACCCCGCGCTTCTGCTTCTTTCAGCCAGGCCAGTTTCGGATCCGCTTTGACCATCGCATCGATGGATTGGCTGACCGTTTCCTGATTGACTTGCTTGACGTCGATTTGGAGGCCATCGACGGCGTTGATCAGAAAAGGGGACGGATTTATTTTCCTTCACTATCAGGCTCAGGATGCGGAGCATCTCTGCTGGTCGCCAGAGGGAAATGCCCACCATTTTCCTCGAAAATAAATCTGTCCCCTTTTCTTTTTTTCAGGCGACCAAGCTTTGCCTGGTCTACATAAATCTGTCCCTTTTTAAATTTTAAAAAAAATAGAATAATCTGGACCAAGCTCACACCTCAAACTTTCGGCTAATCGCTCCCCCTCCAATTTGAATTGTCGCTCCAAATCCTCACTCTTGAATCCGGAGTTTGGCGGGTAATCTACATCCAGTGTTTCGTTGTATATAGAGGCCCATTTTGATAGACGTAGCTGTAGTTCCTCAGATATAGGAAGCTCGCAAGGATCTATGTCTCCATACTCATCGGGAGTCATATTCCAAAGCGGATGACATTGATAGTCCGCCATCAGTTTTATATATTTCATTTAACACTACCTCTTGGATTTGCACCTACGACAAAGCCGTTGTCGCCAACAGTCACTGCAATTCGCTGCGGCTGCCCATTAATAGTTAACTCATAAATTGGGCGTCCTGTCCCAGAGCCTTGATGACCAACTAGTTTTCCTTCAGAAACAGCCTTCATTACCACGCCCTGCAAAAAAAAGAGGACAGATTTATTTCCACCCACTGCAAATAAGATCGAGATGTGAAACACTGTGCTAGTCAGGAGAAAAATAAATCTGTCCTCTTTTTCCTTTTTTCATTACTCTAACTCTTTATTCTGCAATTCAGCTTTTAGAAAAATCTGAGCACGTTCAGATAGCTCGCTCCACTGATACATATTTAGAACCACATCTTTCTTACTCGAATAAAAGTTAAATTCAATAACCCCCTTCTCAGATATTCCAATATCCATAAACGGCTCACTCTCACCCTTAAAATACACACACAAATAAGGAAAAAAACTATTTATATCACCTACCTTTTCAAACTCTAGCTGCTTCATCATTGCACTCCACGAAAGCCGATAAATTTTCCATCCAGCCCCCAACTCGCTGCCTTTCCGCCCGGTAATGTATAGGTCATCCATCCATCCGGATACCTCCTACTCACTCCCATCGTTTTGATCACCGCGTAGAATATCTCTAATAGACTTTTCTGCAAGCCCATTCAATTGAGCATCACTTCTATATACCTTTCGCAACTCTGCCGTATTTCAAAGCCAAAGTACTCCGCATGCTTTGTTACCCCCCGGCCGCCGTTGGAAATAACCTGGCCTGCCTTGTATGGCTGCATCGTGGAGTTTATTAGCTCTACAGAAAGCTTCCCCTCAGCATAGGCATACGCTGCTGCAGCTCTATCTGCTGCACCTATTCCTCCCGCAACCCCACGTAGCACAACACCCGCAGCACCAGACTCCTGCCAAAATGTTTGCTTCCAAGGATCGTAGGCTACCCGGTCGTCGGCGTGATTGATATCTTGGAAATGTTCAATAATATCCCGCTCTTCAGAACTTAACTTGGAAGAACCAACTAACCAGTCCAAGGATGCAGAGTCGGACTGAGCGCCAGCAAGTTGATCTGCACATGCCGCCTCACCATTTTTCTTACAATTATAGAGAGATGCACCGGTTTTGCTGTCGCTAATAACTTGAAATTTATTTTTTACGTTTTCTCGACAAACAGCTGGATCAGGATTGTAGCGACAGCCAATAAGTTCGCCTTCAAGCTTCTCGACTTCAATGTGCTCTAAGTAGTTATTGGCAGTGGCTATACCCGTCACCCAACCAGCAACTTCTTGATCTTTCTCGCTACCACCAGCCCCAGCGGCAACGACCATGCCTAAGAGCTGTGATGTCATGGCTAGAGCCTGATCATGTGCAACGCCAGGAAAAATCTTATCCCCCACCATCTGGACCAGAGCCTTATTAGCTCCAGCCGCTAACGCAGAGGTTAGCAAAATATCCTCAAAAAAAAGGGGGCAGATTTATTCTTAACACACGAAAAATAAATCCGCCCCCTTTTTTCTTCAGACTTCAATTTCCTGTGCTGCTCCAGCTCTTGGCTTCAGCTGAATAAAGTTCAACCAGGCCAATAGAGCCGCTTCAAATGAGTCGATATTAAGCAATTCGAAGTAATTCTCATCATATAGCGAATAAATTTTTACTACATCCTTGGATAATTCAGCTCCCCATGCATCACGACTCCAATCTGAAAAAACAATCTTAGACTCTTTAACTAATCTTATCCGATTCAAACCCTCATTCAACCACGACACCGCCTCTAAAGACGTTTGCCCACCATCATCGGTTAAGAGGCAGGCAAGTGGACTAACACCCTCTTTGTTGACAGTGCTTGAACTACAGCTCGGCGAAAGACTTCCAGCCGATCTTTCCCATGAAAAAAGCAGCTTCATTGCATGCGCCTAAAATTTTGGATAAACGGTAGCTTTGGGGCTGATATACCCCTCGACCTGCACACCACTAGGGGTCGTCCCGGTCCATTTGTTACCTACAACTGTTCTGTTCTGGGGGGCACCATCCACTTCAACTTTTATACGATCAGCGGACCAGGAATCGGGAAATAATGTAGATATACCGCCGTTGTTCGTCTTAGGCAGAACCGTCCTGGATTGACTGGATCTACCACCTGAATTCTAGCGCTATACACACTTTGCGCATTCGGTGTCGAGGCCGTACCTGGAGTCACTTGCCCCCCTGACGCAGTTCAATGTCCGCCAGCGACATTACCATTTGGCTTCACTTCAGCGTTGAGGATATGGCCATCAAAATCGAGGCAGCAGTAACTTTGCTTACAGAAAGTGAGGCTTGTGCATTAAGTTCAGCTGCGCCCTTTGCACCAACTTACAAACCACTTAAACGCCAAGTGTTCTCATTAGAATTGAAGCATCCTTTAACAGTTCGGGATCTTGGCTTAAATTCTTCACTTCGGCCAAAGCGCAAGCGGCCTTTTGCGCCAATCTTGTATTTCCCTGCCAACACTCTGCACTCACATTTGCAAGAGCTGCAAGCAGCTCGCCGTCGTATCTCTCTCCTGCCAACACATCATCATGTAGCAATATCACAGCAAAGGGCAACAGTTCATTAACAGAAAGATTTTGCCTAATTGCGCGACATACATCTCCTATACTTAAGAGATCTAGTGGAGTATCGCATACCAAAAGATACCACTCGGTCAAAGACGAAGGGCTGTCTTCTGGTAGACAACCAATTTGAGTAAGTCTTTCCAACTCACGAAACGTCATATCCCGACACCATTTAAAGCTGACCCAATAAGATCGATAGTATCGACCGCTCGCTGGTAAAAAAGGGACAGATTTATTTCACCCACTGCGAATCAGGATCACGATGCGGAGCACTCCGCCGACAATCAGAGAAATAAATCTGTCCCCCTTTTTCGCAGATTTATTTCCCCATACTGCAAATCAGATCGAGATGTGAAGCATTCCGTTAGTCACGAGAAAAATAAATCCGCCCCCTTTTTTTCTAGTCAGATAAATTTCCTCCTTTTCTCTCTTTTCTTTGTCACCCCAACAAAATATCTTGCGTATCTACAGCTTCTACGGAGCAATTAGTGACCAAGACCCCTAGACCAAGCTGCGGGTCAAATTTGGCATCAAATATGAAACCAATCTGACGCGCCTCCGCATCAAACGCAGACATCACTTTAATACGTTTCAAAGAAACCAAATCCTGCATGTCATCAACTGCATAGACCTTAGGTGCATTGGCACCAACTTCAGCAGCACCGAAGCTTTCTCTGTACTCTTCAAGCCTATTGAGGTAATAATTAAAGACAGCATCTTCGACTAATAAGGAAATCGAGATTTTATTTAAATTGAACTCGCGAAACGCAAGCCGCTGACTTTCTGATATTGGAGCAGCATCAAAAGTTTGAACAACAAGCTCCACCTCACAGCGACTCCCAAAAATAACTATTTCACATAGCCCTTTCCAAGCCCCATCAAAATATAACTTACCAAAATCTTTATCTAAAACAGCATTCATTTCTTAAGCGCCTCCAACAAGGCCCTCTCGGCAACTCCACCTAAATGGCCGTACTTTACACCAAAATCCATCGAACCAACCTTCCCAGTATGAATAAAAGCAAAAAAAGGGGACAGATTTATTTTCCGATCAGCTTTGCCCCTACACAATCAACCAAGGCCTGATCACTCCGCATCACCACAGGCTCAGAAATAAATCTGTCCCCTTTTCTGTCCATAAACAATACGCTCCCTTTATCGGTCCTTTTCCGTAAAACGAGATCACATGGAGATACTTAGTATCTCTATGCACTTTTAGACACCTGAAGCATCAATGACACCAGTATAGCTAGCGACTAAGCGTATATGTTCAAGCATTAGCTTTTCGTCTTCATCACTACTGCTACCCAACCCAAACTCAGGCAGCTTAGAGTACGCACCGCTGAGCTCTTCAAAAACATCATCTGTGAAAGGATCATTCCTAGCAAACTTCACCCCCCCCATTATTGCCACGAAAAATAAAGCGGTGAGGGCCTGAACCCTTACCCGGTGCGCTTTGGAATGCAAAAACGCATCCATCTCATCGTAAGCGTAAGCAAAGGCCTGATAGATTGTAAGACCTTTATTATGAGTAGCTTCACTATACGAAACCTGCATCTCATACAACATGTCGGAATAACTCAAAGGACCTCCAATAAAACTCAATCACGCGTAAATACATTCAACTGGATATTTGGATAAAGCTCCCTAAATTGTAAGATCACCCCTGTACAGCTAGGACAAACTGCTTTTTCAGAGAGCAAGTTTATGCGCCCTGTTGCGCTAGTATTCTGACCAAGCCTCTGCGCAACTGTTTCCAAGATCTTAAATTCAGTATCCGCATCTCTCAAGTATGCACCCGGCCCACCTATATATTTTGAAGTTGCGCTATCCGGCTTCAGAACCCAACTATCTAAGCTTCCATTTGGCTTTGGTAGAAAATCGTCGACACGCTGATCGTACCCGCTAAAAGACTTCATCAGCAATTGTTCACTGGATAGGGCAGGTATGTTGATTTCTGCAAAAGCAACATTACCTCTGTCAGGTAAATCCTGCCGGACATCCTGAACTGCTCCTATTAGCCGATTACGAATATCTGGAGAACTGTTGTTATCGAGATACACCAATACGGGTTTAGGCCCTTGCCCCACAATACCTACAGGTGTCTTCCCGGTTGTTAATCCAGAAAGCCCACCTTCCAGCGCAACCCCAATACCAACGCCTATAGCAGTGCTGGACGCCTCATTCGACTGTAGGACCGCAGCACCGCCACCCTGCATAATATGCAAGTTGTCCAAGTACCCTTTCAGCCGAAGCTCCTCCGGAATACTCAAGACTGCGTTCCAAGCCTCCTGCACATCAGCCGCCGCACAGCTAGGACAGTTGGCCGCTCCCATTGCCCAAAGCGCCGCCTTCGACGGACCGCTTGCCATGCCTTCCACCGCCAAGGCAAAACCTTCCTGGCTACCTCGTCCCTTGGCGTCAAGCACTTCACGCATGTAACGTGCATCGGTCCGGTAGTCTAGCGGATCAACCAATGCAACGTTCTTGAGCATTTTATCGAGTGCGGTTTTGTCTTTAAACAACTCGACCAGGCCAACACGCTCATTGTTGTAATCGGCCAACGACACCTTGAACAGCGTGTCGCTCTTGTACTGGTTCAACTCCACTCGAAGATAATCTGCTGCTCTCGCCGTCTTACCTTCCGTCAGCACACTGTCCCAACCACGGTCCACCATGGCGGCAGCAGTACGCAGCAGTTCCTGCTGTGCCTTCTCTTCGGTTAAGCCGTTCTGCGCAGCGTATCGCTTTACTCGCTCTTTATCGCTGGCAAATTCGATTTCGTCCGGGTGCAGTTGACGGTTGTATTGCGTACTGTTCTGCGCAGCCCATGAACCGGTTTGCAAGTCTGCCGCATCACCACCGCCTGCTGCGGCCGCAAGTACGCCGATCAACTGAGAGTTCATCACCCACAATCTTTGCTTCTGGTCAGGCTGCATGGCGTCGTATTGCTTGGCCAGAGTATCAACCAGAGCCTCGTTCAAGCCGGCAGCCAGTGCGCCAGTCTTGAAATCACCTCCAGCTACCTCTGCTGCGAGACCGCCCATTACTGCATGCAAACCAACCTTAGCTAGACCGCCTTCCTTTAAATCGAACCCTTTACCAAGATCCCCTACCAGATTGAATCCCGCCGCAGCAAAGGTATTCGCCAAACTGCTACGCAGGGCATCGTCGAACTGGCTATTACCACCGAGCGCCCGGTCCAGCAAAGTTGACGTACCGTTCTGCAGCAGTTGGTTGGCACCAAATCGGCCAATTCCTTCCAAGCTCCCTAAACCGCCTTGCGCAATTACCTTGCCGGCGTTAGGCAAGACGCCCTCCACCGTGGTGGTGGTACCGGTCATCTTGTCGAAGATGCTGGCTGTCAGACCCGCCGTTACCCCCGACACCACGTAACCGCGCAAGGCGTCCGAAGAAGTTACGTCCTCGAACACCGCTCCCAGGTTGCCACCGTTATTGATAAAGCTGATGGTGGCGTTGCTCGCGGCGCCGGTTGCGATAGCGGTGAGCGCCACGTTGGCCCAACCTGCGGCCACTGTTGAGCCAGCCAATGCGCCGCCGGCCACAGCTCATGTGGTAGCTGTTCCGGCTGCGGCCAAGGCTGCACCTGAACCAGCTGCTGCAGAACTCCCGGCCATGGTGCCAATCAAGCCACTGGCCGCGCCTGCAGTGAAGTAAACCACGAGAATAGCGATGATCATCTGCACAGCCGGCCCCATCCCGGAGTGGCTGTATTTGTAAGAGTCGTGAACCTCCTTGACCTTGCGCCAATCCACGTCGCCGCGTTTCTCGGCTTCGGCCAACCATGCCAGTTGCGGGTCCGCATCGATCATGGCTTTGATCGATTGGTGCACGCTCTCTTGGCTGACCTGCTTAATATCAATGTTCAGCCCATCGACAGCTTTGATTGCGATAGCACCAGCAGCAACCATCTGGGTCTGACGCAGGGTTTCGTCGGTACTGCCTTTACCCGACATTGAACTCCAGGCCATGCTGCCTTTGCTTTTTGCATGGTCTTCTTTGTGCAAATCCTTCAAAGCTTCGAAAGTAATCGAACCACCACTGTCGAGCGAAATATCCCCACCACTCTCCAGTTTCGCCACCTGATACCGCTGATCCCCCCCACTGACCAACGTCAAATCCCCCCCAGCGCTGATCTCGCTCCCGATGTTTTTCACATCCGTCACTTCATCGCGCTGAGTCTTCTTACTCCCCCAACCGCCCTTCTTCTCCATGTCATACAGCGTGTAGTCGGAGTTCTGTGCGGCCAGCAGTTGCAGTTTGTTCTGCGCCACCAGATACGCTTCATTCGCGGCGCTGATGCGGCTGGCGATCAGGGTCATGTCGTTGCCGGCGCCCAGCACGACGTCGCCGCCGGCTTTCACGGTGGTGGCGACCTGGCTGACGTGGTCTTCCTTGCGGGTGACGCTTGAGCCTTTGTTGTACGAATGCACTTCATCCGCCGCCGACGCCAGGGTCATGTCGCCGCCGGCGCTCATGCCCACGTCGCGCTTGGCTTCGAGTTCGCTGGCGATGGCTGTCAAGTTGCGACCGGCCGTGACATCCAGGTCCCGGCCTGCCGTCACTTCGGAAGCGAGCTGTTTGATCGCCGAGTCATCGTGATCGCCGTGGTCGGTGATGCGGTCGGCCTTCTGCGCCGAGACGATGTTGACGTCGCGGCCGGCTTCGAGGGTCAGGTCGTTGCCGCTGCGCACGACGCTGCCGATGGTGTTGAAGTCGCGTCCGGCGTCGATGCTCAGGTTGTTGCCGGCCTCGATCCGGGCGGCGCTGTCGGCAAAACCCATCGACCATGACCAGGCGCCGTTTTTGTCGTCGTAGTTGGTCACCGTGCGTTCGTTGACCACGTCGCCCCGCGCCGTGGTGAGCGACACGTCGCGCCCGGCGATGATGCCGCCGGCCTTGTTGGTCAGGTCGTTGCCGGCCAGCAGGTCGAGGCGGTTGCCGGCCTCCATCAGGCCGCTGTTGGTCAGGTCGTTGGCGGCGGTGGCCGAGAGGTTATTGCTGGCGCGCAGGGTGCCGGCGTTGCTCAGGTCCTTGCCGGCGATCAGGGTCACGTCCTGGCCCTGGATCAGCGCGCCGTTGGCGGCCAGGCGGTTGTTGGCGTTGGCCAGGTACAGGACTGGCGTGAGGACTTGCTCGCCGTTGACCTCGACGTTTTCCATCCAGACGATGTCGTGGGTCAGGGCGGCGACTTGTTCGGAGGTGAGGCTGACGCCCACGGACAGGTCGAGCTCCTGCTTGCTGGCGAGGGCGTTGTTCATCAGGTACTTGAACATGCCCTCGTTGGAGGTCTGGCCTTCGAGGAAGCGTTGGCCGGTGCGGGCGATGACGGCTTGCTGCACCAGGCGCTGTTCATAGAGGCCGTCGCCCAGACGCTTGGCGCTCTGGTCGGGGTCGTAGCCGAGGCTCTGCAGCAGGTAGTCCGAGCTCATGAATTGCTTGAGCTCGGTGAGCGCCGGGTTGGTTTCGATCAGGTATTTGTGCGGGTTGGAGGTGACTGTCGCATTGGGCAGGGCTGCCACGCGCGCCACCGTCTGGCTGGTAACAGGCTTGGGAATTGCCACCGAAACATCAGTCGCACCAGCGCCTCCGATGCCGGTGCCTTCGTGGGTATGTCCAGGCAACTGGGGCATGCCTGTAACCGGGTCCGTCGGGATTGCGGTCTGGATGGTTGAGGCGCCGACGGTAATGTCAGCACCTTCGCGAGCCAGTAATTGCAACTGCCGATCGGCCGCCGAAACCTGCCCGACGTCAGCAATCTGAAGGTTGCGCCCGGTGAGGGCCGGTATACCGGTGGTCCGGTCCGAGGCGCTCACGCTGGCACCGCCTATCGTCCAGGTGGATGGCACCACCGGCGCCTGAGAGGCCGGCGCGCTGCTGCTGCCCTGCCCGCTCAAGCGGAACAGGCCATTCTGGCCTTGGGGCATGACAAAGCCCGGCAAAGCCAGCGGGTCGACCCGTTGCTGGGCCAGGTCAGGTGGAAGCTGGCTGTTGAGATGAACAATGAACGGCGTGGTTGCCCGCAGCGTGCCGGTGTCGTCGACCTTGCTGTCGCTGGTGAGAATTGGCGCGTTGACCGTTTGTACGCTGTTGTTCAGTGAGGTTGAGGCAATGATGGTGGTGCTGTCGCCGGACAATCAGGATCACGATGCGGAGCATCTCCGCCGGACAATCCGTCCCCTTTTACCACGTCCCTTTTTTGCCCTTTTACCGATGGAAGCATTTGCGCAAATCGAGTGCTGCTGAACATGGGCGAAAATCGAGTCTGAAAACCTGATTATTGCTTACGAAGCAGGCACAGCAAGGGGGAGCAAGCTCCCCCTTGGTTTTTTACCGGACACTAGTGACGCAGAGCGTGGGAACGATCATAACTAAGGTGCCGGGCTGGCCTGAGCTTCAAGCTGATCCAGCGCCTTGTCCACCAGCAACTGGCACAACTCCACCAACTGATGAATCCCCAGCGCCACGCTGCGCCGCGTGCCCTCCACTTCAAAAGCCAGATCCTCGGCCATGGCTTTGATTGAGGCCAGGGTTTCCGAGGTACTGCTCAACAGCGTGTCGGCATCGGCATCCGCCGTAACCGAAAACAGGCTGTCAATGCGTGGATCGGTACTTGTCTCAGGAGGTTTCGGGTTGAGGTAATGATCGAGG
Source organism: Pseudomonas sp. R1-15 (assembly GCF_051132085.1). Lineage (NCBI taxonomy): Bacteria > Pseudomonadati > Pseudomonadota > Gammaproteobacteria > Pseudomonadales > Pseudomonadaceae > Pseudomonas > Pseudomonas sp. R1-15. The sequence continues at coordinate 4,361,131 of NZ_CP071660.1, forward strand.
ACTCGCTCGGCGGCGGCGCGGTCTTTCAGCAGTTCTTCGATGGAATCGAAGCCGGCAAGCGGATTGAGTTTGTTGAAGGGTGGGTCGGGGACTGGCTTATCCATATTCAATGCTCCTGCTTAAAAATTGGAGCCATCCCTTTGTCGTTTCCACACAGCATTAGGTGGCAGCGGTACGCGGGGTGGAAATACCGGTTAGCAGGACCCGGCCAGACCGAAGTCTGCCCACGCACAGCCGCCAAGACGCAGTTTGCAGACGAAACGGGACGTCGGCAACACGATGTTCAGCCATGCCACTACTAAATTCAGGTTTCCACACCCGGTCGCTGATTTGGCAGCGACGTTGAAAGGTTAGAGACCGCGCTTCCGATCGACAACCTTAAAAACACGTCGGACATTTCCTTATGTAGGGCCGAACGTTCCTACATTCTCGAAGGACGCATGCCACCTGACAGCCCGACACCATCCCCGTGGCGAGGGAGCTCGCTCCCGCTGGGTTGCGCAGCAGCCCCAAAACCAGCCCCCCCAATCCGGCATCAGCAACTTCGCCCCATTCAGGCACTAAGGCAAGCTCGCCACAGGAACACGCTCCTGTGGCTGCGAGACATCAAACACATGCTGCTCGCACCGACTGCTCACAAACTGGAATTCCACCAGATAAACCTTACTCCGCTCCGGCGTAAAAATGCTCCGGACCGGACCACAGCGGTAACCATTACCAATGCTCCCGCCACTGGCGAAGCCTGACACCTCGAAGGGCTGATCAATGTCAGCCTGAACTTCCAACTGCTGAAAGTGCTTCAAGATTGCGCTGTGCACCGTCTCGTTGACCTTGGCAATCCACCCGAACACCTTGCCCCGACCGGTATCCACTACGGTTCCCTGCACATCCATACGCTGATCAGGATCCGCCGCGCGCCTGATGGAAAACTCCACCGGATAAGGTGGCACCGGACGCTTTCATAATGACCTTGGCGTGCTGTGCATCGACGGTCACTTTGTTTTGCTGGAACTGGATGCCGTTGTTGAGCAGCGAGGGGGAGGAGTCTCTGACGTTGGATTTACAGCCGGGCAAGGTCAGGATCAGCTTAAGACCATAAGGGAAAACTTATACATAAACATTCCATGCATATGATTAGGGGACTCATAGTTGACCGACGAGCCATTCCAGTTTTTTGCATTTCCACCATCGAATCGCACAGTTCATGATTAGCAGGCAAAAACACATCGATCAGCAACGGCCGAGAGCAGTAAAATGGACACCCGAAGAGGGTTAACTAAGTGCCATTCAAGTCTGCCCCCTTTTCCCACGCTCCCCTTTCCCAGTTATTTACTGACGAATCTCTATATAGAATGTTTTTGCGCGAACCATCCAAGACATCCATCCAGGACCAGGAAAAACATCAAGCACACCCTCTAAAATAAAATCTTTTGTGAGCTGATTAGCAAAATAGGATTCGCCAGACAACTGCACACTTCTTTCCCCCGAAGAACCTTGACGATCGGGCGTATATGTATCAACAGTTCTCCTATAAAAAACAACCTCATCAAACACAAACCAACAACCACCAACATACTCGTGCATCGCATACAAGCCACTGGACTCACCTTCATAGTAAGTCCATTCGCCAGTGCCAGTGCGTGCTTTCAATCCCCCGTCACACAAACCCCACTCGACATATTCAGCATTTCGTGAGGGATCATAAATGTAATATCTAGGAAATAGCCGTTCAACATTCTCACTATTTTCCTTCGCACACTTACCAAAATAAATCTTGTTCCCTACGCTCGTAAGCTTTCCATATGGCAATGCTAAGCCGCCCTTTACGAAAACCTTGACCTTACCCGCCTCCTCTTCAAATTCCCCGTAGGTACAGTCAAAAGTATTGAGCACATCAAAGTCAATATTAATAATCATCTGACTTTCTCCAGCACAATTGTTCTCATACTGCGAAGATCCGTAATAACACTCCTACCCGTACGAAGAAATATTTGACCAGCAAATCTTGAGTCTAGATTCGAATCCTGCACTACTCGTAACCCCAGCGATTCCAAGTCAGATGCACTGGGAATTTTTCCATATGGAATAAGGGGAATAACGGGGACAGACCCTGAGGGATCCCTGACATCTACACCCATGGAAGTTTCCGCTATACTTTTATTGCGCCTCCCCCTATAGGATCAAAGCCTTCAGGCCAAACTGTCTCTTCATTAAATATGGCTTCAAAAAAAATAGCACCATCCATTCTCCTAACGCCAAAATTAACGCCACACAAATTCGCCTTGATAAAACTAGCACCACCAACATCCGAATCTTTCAGATTAGACATTGAAAGGTCAGCCTCGGAAAAATCGGCTCCAACTGCCATAACACCCGAAAGATCTGCTGCTTTTATCTGCGCACCAATTAAAGCGGCATTCATCAGTGCAGCACCACGCATGACCACTCCATTTAATAACGAATTATTAAAGGACGCATTTCGCAAATTCGCGCCTGAAAAGTCAGTCTTTATGAGATCTAGACTATCAAAAACCGCACGATGAAGCTCCAATCCTCTGAGGTTCGAGCCTGCCAAACACTCCAAGGGCAACTCTAACTCCTCACCGGTTTCAAAATGAATAACTATCATCTATTCCCCCAATCTACCGGATCAACTTTCACGGCCGTTACCGGTCTAGTTTGACCGATTTTGCTTGGCGCTAAAGAAAAGTGGGACGGATTTATTTTCCTTCACTGCAAATCAGGTTCAGGATGCGGAGCATCTCTGCTGGTCGCCAGAGGGAAATACCCACCATTTTCCTCGAAATAAATCCGTTCCCTTTTGCTCAGCGCTGCGCGGGTCAAAGAAAAATAAATCCGTCCCCTTTCTGTACTTTTTGTACCTTTTTGTAGTCCTGACAGGTGTAAACCTATTTCAGGACCAGACAGTCCAAATCACCACCATTTCGGATAGCTTTCAAACTCCTGTAGTATTTTACTCGTTGCGCCATTAGCTAAAGCTTCTTCCCCACCGGTGTTTATCGCATTGCCAAAAACATCCCTTTTGACAGAGGACCAAAGCAATCTATTATTCTCACAGTCAACTACGAGAGAGAAGTCATTGTTTACATCATGCATCCGAGCCACCCTTTCCCGCTTAAGCATGTCAACAAACGTATCGAGTACAGCGCACTCAATCCAGCAGCTCATTTTTATCGAAAAAGAAAACTCAAATTTTTCAACACTCAACTCTACAAAAAACCTTATCGACGGAATACGATCATCAAACTCAAGCAAACTCATCCCGACCCGAATCGGGCTATCTATTTTAATATCCATTTAGTAAGCCCCTGTATATCTCGCGTGTATGATGGCGGGTAGCTCGCCTTCTGCCCTAGGCGGTTTGAACTCTAGTTGCCACCCATCCACACTAATTCTTTCGCCATACGGCATTTTGATTTTGGTAGCCGTATTCACCGCGGACTGGAAGCTTTCCAACTGGACCTGGCTTGTTAGCCGCACTGCTTCCGGAGTATGGGTGAGTGCTTTGGACGCTGCATATTCGGCCATGTGCTCCGTTGCGTTCCCATGTACCCATACTGTTTGACCGTTAGGCAACTTCATTTCAAAGGACTTTGGAACCACAGAACCAGGATAGACATCTTGCGTTCCTTTTATTGAATCGAAAACGGTTCCAGTTCCTTTTGTCCCTCCGCCGTTTCCTCCCGCTCCCTTGCGACCCGCACCCATCCCAACCGCAAGCGTAACGGTACCATCAATAATAGCCCTAGCGTATTCCGGACTTATACCCCATTTCGAAATCAGGATATCCGTCACCGCCTTCGCCGAATGCTCTGTGGTCACCCCCGCCAACAGGTTCTGAAACTCGTTGTTTTCAGCAATCAACAATTCAAAGGTTTCGCGGGCTTTGGGTGATGCTGAGTCCATCAAATCACGGAGTTTTTCTTTCCTGGCCTGCACCTCTGCATCCAGCGCCGAGATGCCCTTGCAATTCCCGACTTGCTGGCCACAGCTGACCAGTGCCTCCAGCGTCTGCCGCTCGCTCAACTCATGGTATGTGGCATAAGCCTCATCTATGCATGAGCTGCTCTGACAGCCTTGTAACCGATTGGCCGCCCGCTCAAGGTCGGAATGCGTCAAGTAGTTGTACTGGGTGGCATTGGCGGCAATGTCTGCCGCAAGCTGAGGGTCGGTCCCTGAAACCACCGCTGTGAGCACACCAAGCAACTGCGACATTGCCAACAAATTGGCCTTGTCCTGCTCGGCTCCTGGTCGGTTTGGATCATATCCTTTAGGCAGCACCAGCTCCGCCAAGTATTGCACGAGCGCTTCGTTGGCGCCTCCGGCCAAGGCCCCTGTCTTGAAGTCGCCCCCCATGGCCATCGACTTCAAGCCACCGACCAAGGCATGGGCGGCAATTTTGGAGGGGCTTCCTTCGGCCAGGGTCAGGTTGCCGACGTTATTGGCGGCAACAGCTCCGCCAATATCAATAACGGCACCGAGCAGGTTATCGACAAAATTATCGCCAAGGCTGCCGCCCTGCAGGGCGGTTTGGACCACCGATTCTGCGCTCGTCTTCAAGACGATTTGACCGACGCTGTTCCAATCGAAGCCCAGTTTAGTAGGGTCGTAGCCGAGGCTGTTCCCGATACCGCCCATCATCCCTGAAACCACATATCCCTTGAGACTTTCGCTGCTGGTGATGTCTTTTAGAACTGCGCCCAAATCACCTTGGTTGCTAATGGCGCTGTTCACTGCGCTGGTTTCCACCGCGATCAAAACCGCATTGGCAAAGCCTGCCGAGAAGGTTCCAGCGCCGGCCCCTACCAGGCCCGCACCAGCTCCGCCCGTGACCACCGCCAGCACAATTGCCAAGACCATTTGGGCGGCGACGCCAAGGCCCGAGTTCGAATACTTGAAACTCTGGTGGATTTCTTCTACACGACGCCAATCGACATCGCCTCGCTTTTCAGCTTCCTTCAACCACGCCAATTCAGGGTCGGCCTGTACCATCGCATCGATGGTTTGGCTGACGGTTTTCTGATCAATGTGCTTGATGTCGATTTTCAAGCCGTCGACGGCTTTGATGACCAGGTCGCCCTTCGCCACTAGCTCACTTTGACGCAGGGTTTCGTCAGTGTGGCCTTTGCCCTTCATGGAATTCCAGGCCATGCTCGAATTGGTTTTTGTGTGGCTTTCCTGATCGAGATCCTTGACGCCTTCAAAGGTAATGGCGCCTCCGCTTTGCAGAGTCAGATCACCACTACTGTTCAACTTGGCAACTTGATATTTCTGATCCCCCCCGCTCATCAGTTTCAAGCTACCGCCGGTGGATATCTCGCTACCGATGTGAGTGACTTTGGTAACCTCATCCCGCTTAAGCTGCTTGCCCCAACGGCCTTTCTTTTTCCTGTCATACAGCGAGTAATCGGTATCTTGCGCGGCCAGCAGTTCAAGTTTCTCGCCAGCTACCAGATACGCCTCGTCCCCCGCGGTGATCTGCGTCGAGACCACCGCCATGTTCTTGCCGGCGCTTAGGAAAATATCTCCCCCTGCCTTTATGCTGCTACCGACCTGTTTGACGTGGTCCTCTTGGGTCGTGACTTTCTTGGATTTGGAATAAGAGTGGCTTTCGTTGGCAGCGGAGCTCAGGAATACGTTTTCAACGGCAGTCATGCCAATGTCGCGCTTGGCTTCAATCTGGCTGCCCACTTCCGCGAGGTTTCGTCCGGCACGAACGACCAAGTCCCTGCCAACATCAAGCGTAGAGCCATATTGAGTGATGCTTGAAGTCTGTCTGCCGAGCGTTCCACTGTTACGCTGTTCGGCGGTGACAATATTGGCATCACCGACTGCATTGATAGTGGTGTCTCGCCCGCTCTGAAGGACTCCGCCATTGCTGGTGAAGTTGCCCCCAGCCTTGATGGTCAAATCGTTCGCGGCTTCGATACGTGCAGCACTGTCGACGTATTCGCGATGCAGGCGCTTATTGTCACCGCTGGCCGTGATGGAACGCTCAATGAGCACATCACCGGTGGTAGTGGTCAGGTTCACATCACGTCCTACAAGGATACCGCCGGCCTTGTTGACGATATTCTTATCCGCCAATAGATCCAGCCGCCCACCCGCTTCGACCAGCCCACTGTTAACGATGTCGTTAGTTGCCTTGGCACTGAGGTTATTGGTCGCTCGCAAAGTCCCCGCATTCTTCAGATCCTGCCCAGCAATCAACTGAACATCAGTCCCCTGAATCAACGCCCCGTTCGGTGCCAGGCGGTTGTTGGCCTGTGCCATGTACAACACCGGCACCAAGACTTTTTCGCCGTTCACGACATGCTCTTCAAGCCAGACGATGTCGTGAGTCAGCGCCGCAACTTGTTCCGAGGTGAGACTCACGCCCACGGCCAGGTCCAGCTCCTGCTTGCTGGCGATGGCGTTGTTCATCAGGTACTTGAACATGTCCTCGTTGGAGGTCTGGCCGTCAATGAAGCGTTGGCCGGTCCGCGCGACGACGGCCTCTTGAATCAACTTTTGTTCGTAGAAACCATCGCCCAGACGCTTGGCGCTCTGGTCCGGGTCGTAGCCGAGATTTTCCAACAAATAATCCGAACTCATGAACTGCTTGAGGTCTGTGAGCACCGGGTTGGTTTCGACCAGGTATTTCTGCGGGTTGGATTTGAACGAGGTATCCGGCAAGCCTTGAACGCGCGTGATGGTCTGGCTCGTCACTGGCGTAGAAACGACGTTCGTCGTTGGGTTGGTCCCGTCGACGCCCCCCACTTGAGTGACAGCGCCAGGGCCGCTGTTGCGAGCCGGCATTGGCGTAGAGTGGCCGCTTTCGACGGGCGCACTGACGTTGAGAGCGCTGGCGCTGACATTGCTGTCGGTGGTTTGACGAGTGGTCGCGGTCAGTTGTCGATCGCTAGAGGCCACTGGGGCGCTGGCACCGATCTGCAAGCTACGCGTCTGGATATCCGGCAAGTCTTGCTGACGCTGGGCAGTGCTGATCGAGGAGCTGCTCATGCTCCAGCTTTGTGGCCCGCTATTGGCTTGGGTCGCTTGCTGGCTCGATCCCCCTTGGCCACTCAAGCGAAACAGACCGTTTTGCCCGGTAGGCAGGCTGAAGCCTGGCAGGGTCAATGGGTTGACCTGTTGTTGGGCGAGATTGGGTGGGAGTTGCCCATTGATTTGTATGATCGCTGGTGTCACTTGACCGCCGAGTTGACTCGACCCAACTTTTGAGGCACCGCTATTTATAGTGACGCCTTCACGAACGACACTGTTGGTGAGGTTCTGAGTTGCATTAATGTGCACCGCACCGCCGGCCTGTACAACGGCACTGGCGAAGGTAGAGGGACCGTTGTAGGTGATGGTGTTTTCGAAGAAAGCGGCGTTTTTGACAGAATCCGGGGCGTCGGTACGCACTCCATCGTTGTAGTGTGCCGGGTCAAGATTGTCAGGAGCCCCATCAACATGAACTAAGCCAAAGGAAGTGTAGGGATTATCCCCGCGACCTCCAGACTTCGAAAGTACCCTGAACATGGACTCGACATCGGTAGAGCTCCAGGCATGCAAGCTAGGACGCTGGTATTGGTCATAGTAAAGGGGATCGTTGGCGGCGTTGTAGTTCATTACCGCCTCCCAATAAGCCATATTCTGATTAGCGTTGTGAGGTAAGTTGAAAGAGCGTCGCACACTGTAATCGCCTACAGACGCCCCGCTGTTGGTGAAAGTCTGCAGGTTCATGGTCAAGTTACCGCCGGCGCTAACCGTCGAGGCCAGATTGAGAAACTCGCCCCCACTAGCTAGAAAACCTCTTCCGGCCGTCATACTGGCTGACGCAGAATCCTGAACAATCTGGGACGTATAGTTCTCTACCCAGACCATGTAACCGTCTTCGCGGTAACCAATGTATGGAGCGAACGCTGCACAGGTGTAACACTTGATCCCGATGTAACCCGACACCAACCCACCCGTAGCCTCGAACACATCCTTGCGGTTCTCGATGTGGTCACCCGCCAGGGTCAAGTCCCCTCCGCTCTCAATGCTTGCCGAGACGTTGGCAATCGATGCACTCCAACCCCCATTGTCGTCACGACCAATGCTGACATTGCCCAGCCCATAAACGTCGGCAAAACGGTTGGTAAAGTCATTGACGCGCAGCGCCATGTCGCCGCCGCTGAAAATCAAGCCGTTCTGGTTCAGCAGGCTGGACGCGGCCAGGCGAAGGTTGCCACTGCTGCCTAAGGTCCCGAAGTTGTTGATTGAGCCAGCGTTGACGGTCATTCCAGAGGCAGACGTCATCCGGCCAGAGTTGTTGAGTTGACCGGAAATTCCAATATTCGAGATGTCTCCGCCGGCAACGCTGCCGGCAGTGCCCAGGTTCATCGAGGCGGCCGTCAATCCCAAGCTGCCCACGCTGCTGTAGCGCCCATTGCCGCTATAAGTTCCGCCCAGCAAAAGGTTGGCCGTGCCATCGCTGGCGATCAGCCCGTCGTTGCTCCAGTTGCTGCCGCTGCCCACGAAGCTATTGGACGCCAATAACTGCCCGCTGCTGGTCTGGGTCAGGTTGTTGACATTAACCGTCAGCCGTCCCGCCTGGATCACGCTGCTGTTGGTCCAGTTGTCTGCCGTGAGCGTCAGGGCTCCACGCGTGACGAGGCTGCCGCCCGCTTTGGTGAGGTTGGCGGTGGAGATATCAAAGGTGCCGTTGCCGGTGTGCACTACGCTGCCGCCGAGGTTCTGGAAGTCAGCGGCGTTGAGGGTCAGCTCATTGTTGGCCGTTTCGATTCTGCCGTTACGGTTGTCGAAAAGGCTGCCGATCTGGAAGTCGGTTTTGCCAGCGCGGCCCAGGGCACGTAACTGTCCAGCCTGGTTATCGAGGGTCGCCGCGCGCACCGCCATTGTACTGTCGCTTTCCAGGATGCCAGCGGTGTTGGTCAGCACCCCGCTCAGGCCCAGCTCGATACGGTTGCCGGCGATCTGGCCGGCGCTGTTATCCAGGTTGGCGCCGCTGACATTGACCAGCCCGGTGGCGTAGAGGCCACCGTTGCGGTTGTTCAGGTCGGCGGTGTTGATGATGACATCGCCGGCCTGGGCCGCGATTCGTCCGCCGTTGTTGTTCAGGCCGGCCAAGGCGCGGATGTTCAGGCGCTGGCCCTGGATCACGCCGCCCTTGTTGTTCACGTCCAGACCGTTGCGCAATACGCCCACGGTGCGCGCTTCAATCGCGCCTTTGAGTGCGGCAAGGGTGCCGCCGCGGTTGTCGATGCTGGCGGCGCCAACGCTGACGTCGCCGGTCTGGGCGATGAGTTTGCCGCCCTGGTTGTCGAGGTTGCCGCTCAGTTCGAGGTCCAGGCCGGTCTGGCCCTGCATCTCGCCCTTGCCGTTGGCAAGGCTTGCGGCATTCAGTTCGACATCAGCCGTCTGGCTGTAGATCAGGCCGTTGTTATGGTTCTGCACGGCGCCGGTGGCGGTGATCGCCAGGGCATTTTTTGCCGCGACGGTGCCGGTGTTGCTGTTGTCCAGAGCGCCGGTGAGCAGGGTCAGTTGATCCTGGCTGGCGATCTGGCCGCCCTGGTTGTTGATCGCGGTCGCGCCTTTTACGGTCAGCGGACCGGCGCTGGCAAGCTTGGCGCCGCTGTTGTCGAGCACGCCATTGAGGTTCAGGTTGACGGCTGCGTTGCCGATCAGGCTGCCCTGGCGGTTATTCAACCCGGCGGTGTCGACTGTCAGCGCCTGCTGAGCATTGACCGCGCCACTGACGTTCGCCACGGAAGTGGCCTTGATGGTCAGGCCCGCGCCGCTGTCGATCAGGCCGCCCTGGCCGTTATCCAACTCGCCGCTGAGGGTGAGGTTCTGCGCACCGCCGCTGCTGAGAATGCCCTTGGTGTTGTCCACCGAGACGGCCGTCACGCCCAGGCTGCCCTGGCTGACCAACGCCCCGCCGTCGCCGTTGAGCAGGTTGCCCAGCAGGTTGAGGTTTACATTGCCGTTGCGGCTGGACAGTGTGCCGTTGTTGCGGTTGTCCAGGCTCGCGCCGTTGACCAGCAGTCCTTGCCAGCCGGAAATCAAACCGTTCTGGTTGACCAATGCCTGGCCGTCAAGACTCAGGTTCTGGCTGCTGATCAGCTTGCCGCCGCTGTTATCCAGGGTCCGGCCTTTGAGGTTGAAACTCTGACTGCTGGAGATTTCGCCGCCCTGGTTGTTCAGGTCGCGCAAGGCATTAAACGTCAGCGGACCTTTGCCGGTAATCAGGCCATTGCGATTGTTCAGGTCGCCGTTGCCGAGGTTCAGGGTGACGGCTTTTTCGCCGAGCAGGCGGCCGCCGTCTTGCGTCAGCGATGCCAGGGTCAGGTTGATGTCGCCCTTGGCCGACACTTCGCCACCGTTGCTGGAATCCAGGGAGTCGGCGCCGAGTGTGAGGTCGCCTTGGGCATTGATCAGGCCGTTGGCGCTGTTGTTCAGGGCCATGGCGTTGAGGATCAACGCACCGCCGGCCAACACGCTGCCGCCCTGGTTGTTCAGGTCGCCACTGTTGAGGGTGAGCAGTTGCGCCGCGCTGATGAGGCCTTGGGCCTGGTTGTTCAGTTGTTGATCGACAGTCAGCTCAAGGCCGCCGCGGCTGGTGATCGTGCCGCCATTGTTGTCCAGGTTTTGCGCCTTCGCATCGACGGTGGCCGCGCCGATCATGCCTTTGACGTTGTTCAGCGCCTGGGCGATGCGCAGGGTCAGGCTTTGGCCGCTCAGCAGCTTGCCGCTGTCGTTGGTGAGGTTTTGCGCCGCCAGGGTAAAGGCTTGCGCACTGGAGATTTCGCCGCCCTGGTTGTTCACGCCGTTGAGGTTTTTCAACAGCAGGGCGCCGGGGGCGTTGATCAAGCCGCCCTGGTTGTTGAGCTGGCCGTTGTGCAGGTCCAGGCTCAGCGAGGTGTTGCTGAACAGCTGACCTCCCTGTTGGTCCAGGCCAGTAACCGACGCGGTCAACGCGCCTTGGCTGCCGATGCGGCCGCCATCCTGGTTGGTGACCTGGGCGGCCGTCAGGTTCAGCGTGCCGCCACTGTTGAGCCGGCCCTTCTGGCTGTTGTCGAAAGCACCGGTGGTGACGTTTACCGCGCCTTTACCGCTGATATTGCCCTGCTGACGATTGTCCAGCGCCGCGCTGGTGAGCAGCAATGCGCCGTCGGTGACCAGTTCGCCGCCCTGGTTGTCGACGCGCCCCAGGCTGTGCACGGTCAGGTCCGCCGCGCTGGACAGGCTGCCGCCGGTGTTGATCAGGTTGGCGGCGGTGACGTTCAGGGTGCCTTCGCTGCTGAGCTGGCCTTGGGTGTTGAGCAGGTCGCGGCTCAGGTTGATGCGCTGGTTCTGCTGGCTGACCAGATAGCCGCCGCTGTTGTCGAGCGAGCCACCGTTGAGCTCCAGTTCGGTCTTGGCGCTGAGCAGGCCTTTGGTGCGGTTGAGCAATTTGTCCACGGTCAACTTCAGCGCTTGCCCGGCGAACACCTGGCCGCCGTCGCTGTTGTCGAGGTTCTGGCTGACCAGCGTGACGTCGGCGTTACCCGACAGCTCACCGCCACGGTTGTCCAGCTCATCCACGTCGAGATCCAGCGCTTTTGTCGCGCCGATCAAACCGGCCTGACGGTTGTCGAGGCTGGAGGCCTTCAGCGTCAGGGCGTCGGTGCTGATCAACGTGCCTTGACGGTTATCCACCGTGTTGACGCTCGCATCGAGCCCGGTCTTGCCGGCGATGCTCCCGGCACGGTTGTCCAGGCGATCGGCAGCCAACAGCAGCGCGCCGTCGGCGATCAGTGAGCCGCGCTGGTTGTCGAGCAAGGAGTCGACGGTCACATCGAGTCGGTCACGGCTGCTGATCAAGCCATCGCTGTTGTCGAGGCTGTTGCTACGACTGTCCAGCGAGGCGGCCGAGATGACGCCGCGGGCGTTGTTGAGAATCTGGGCGGTTCTGAGCATCAGGCCTTGGCTGCTGAGCACTTTACCGCCGCTGTTATCCAGGTTCTGCGTGGACAGGGTGAACGCCTGTTTGCTGGAAATTTCCCCGCCCTGGTTATTCACGTCCTTGAGGTTGCTCATCAGCAACGCACCCGAGGCGTTGATCAAGCCGCCCTGGTTGTTCAACTGGCCCTGGTTCATGTCCAGGCTCAGGCGGGTGTTGCTGAACAATTCACCCTGCTGTTGCTCCAACCCGGTGACCGATGCGGTCAGGGCTTGGCTGCTGGCAATACGGCCGGCGGCGTTGTTCACCTGCGTGGCGTTGAGCGTGAGGGTATTGCCCGAGGTCAGCAGCCCGCCCTGGCTGTTGTTGAGGGTCCCGGTGGTGACCTGGGTCGCGCCCTTGCCCGAGATCAGGCCTTTCTGGCTGTTGTCCAGGCTGGCGCTTTTGACGGTCAGTGCGGCGTCGGTGCTGATGGAGCCGCCCTGGTTGATCAACCCTGCACCGCTGGCAATCGACAACATCGCGGCGCTGCTCAGGCTGCCCGCGGTGTTGTCGAGGCTGCCCGCCTCGACAGTCAACTCGCCTTCGCTGCTGATCAGGCCTTTGCTGTTCAACAGTGCGTTATCGAGGGTGATCACCAGGCCGTTGAGGCTGTTGAGCAGACCCTCGCTGTTGTCCAGCGAGGTGCCGCTCAAGGCCATGTGGCCTTGGGCGTGGATCAGCCCCTTGCTCTGGTTGATCAACTCGGCAACTTTCATTTCCAGGTCAGTGCCGACGATGAGCTTGCCGCCCTCGCTGTTGTCCAGCCGCTGGCCGCCTATCGTTGCGCCAAGACCGGCGGACAATTCGCCGGCCCGGTTATCGATCTGCCCGACCTGCAGATCCAGTGCCTTTGTGGTACCGACCAAACCGCCGTTGCGGTTATCCAGCGTGTCGGCGCTCAGGCTGAGATTGCCTTGAGCGACCAGCGCACCGCCCTGCTGTTGCAGGGCGCCGAGGTTGGCAGTGAGTTGGCCTTGGCTGGAGATGCGACCGAGGCCGTTCTGTACTTCACGGACCTTCAAGGTCAGCGGGCCGACGCTTGTCAGCAACCCCGCGCGGTTGTCCAGGCGCGCGCCGTCGAAGGTGACGCTGCTTTTGCCGGAAATGACCCCGGCCTCCCGGTTGTCCAGTTGACCGACCGTCAATTGCAAGGCCTTGTCGGCGCGCAGGCTCCCGCCACGGTTATCCACGGAATCGCTGTGCACGCTCAGCAGATCATTGCCGGCCAGACGACCGCCGCGGTTGTCGAGATGGCCGGTTTGCAGGTCAATCGCACCCTTGGCAACCACTTCGCCCTTGTTCTGATTGTCCAGCACACCGCTGATGCGTGCGGTCAGGCTGCCGTCGCTGATCAACTGGCCGCCGGCGCTGTTGTTCAGGCTGGCCGCCTTGATCGCCACAGCCTTGCCCGAGCCGAGCACGCCGTTGCGGTTGTCCAGCGCACCGCCCACGTCAATGTCCAAGGCGTTATCGCCGAGCACCTGGCCGTTGCTGTTATTCAAGGCCAACGCGTTGAGCCGGGTCAGGCCCGCGCTGGAAATCTCGCCATCGACGTTGGTCAATGTGCCGTCGATGTTTACGGTCAGGTCTGCATTGCTGCTCAGGTTGCCGCCGCTGTTGTCCAGGCTGGTGGCGTTCAGACTGAACGCCTGGTTGCTGGAGATTTCGCCGTCGCGGTTGTTCACGGCCGCGAGGTTTTTCAGCAACAGGCTGCCGGGGGCATTGATCAGCCCGCCCTGGTTGTTCAACTGCCCGTGGTTGAGGTCGAGCGCAACGCTGGTGTTGCTGAACAACTGACCGCCCTGTTGATCCAGGCCGGTGACACTGGCGTCCAGCGCCTTGGCACTGGCGATGCGGCCGGCGGCGTTGTTCACCTGGCCGGCCTTCAACTGCAGCGTGTCGCTGCTGATCACGCTGCCCTGCGCGTTGAGCAGTTGCCCCGCCAGGTTCAGGTTCAGCCCTTGTTGGGTCGAAAGCGAGCCCTGGCGGTTGTCCAGCGACGCGGCGCTCAATTGGGCGTTTTTGCTCGCCGTGAGGCGCCCGCTCTGGTTGTTTATCTGGCCGCTGGCGCTGATGTCGAGCATCTGCCCCGCCGCCACCAGACCCGCGACGTTATCCAGCGAGGCAACGCGCAACGTGACGTTACCCAGGCTGCTGAGCTCACCGGCGTTGTTGATCAACTGCCCGACATTGGCCGTCAGGTTGCCGTTGCTGCTGACGGTGCCTTGGGTGTTGAGGAGTTTGTCGGCAGTAACGCCCAGCGCGCCGCTGCTCAGCACGCGACCCTTGTTCTGGTTGTCCAGCGTCCCGGCTTTTACCGTGGCGGTTTGCCCGGCGCTCAGGGTGCCGCCTTGGTTGTTCAGGGTTTGCGCAACGTTGGCGGTGAGGTTACGGCTGGCGACGATGCTCTTGCCGTTGTTGTTCAGGTTCTGCGCTGTAAGGCTCACATCTCCCGAAGCATTGCGCGTGGTGTCGGCATTCACTCCGGCTTCAATAATGCCGCTGTTGCTCAACTGCCCACCGGCATTCAACGTGATGCTGTCCCGCGCGGCGAGGGTTTGCTGATTGCTCAGGTCACCCTGAGTCTGCGCATTCAGCGTCGTGCCGGCATAAACCGGGCCCTGCGCATCAAGGCTCGCCGCCTTGACGTTGACCGCCCCGCTGGCCGAGGTATCGACCATGCTCAAATGCCCATTGGCATCGAGCTGAATATCCCCGCCACTGGCAATCAACTTGCCGTCCAGCTTCACCCCAACCCCAGCCTCGGTGCCGACCAGCTTGATCGCGCCGGCGTACATGCCACCCAACGCCGAGGAGTCGATCGCCAGTTCCGGCTTGGCGCTGCCGTCATCGGCGCGGGCGGTGGCGCTCAAGGTATCGGCGTTGACGTCGTTGCGACCGGCCACGATCGTCAGGTTCTTCGCCTGAATCTCGGCGTTGATCTTGGCGCTACGGGTGATGATTTCGAAGTGGTCGACGTTGCTGGCATTAAGACCGGCGCCTTCGATGGCGACGCTGCCCTGGTCCACTTGATAACGATCCAGCCGACCGTTTTCGACGATTGGTTTGCCGGTGCTCAAGGTCACTTTCGGGCTGTTGATAAAGCCGCAGCCGTTGCAGCTGATGCCGTAGGGGTTGGCGACGATGACGTGGGCCGATTGCCCGGCCACTTCGGTGTAGCCGCGCAACTGGCTGGGGCTGCCGCCGTTGACTTCGTTGAGGATGGTCGTGGCGGCTGCGCCCTGGAGGTTCGGGTTGCCGACGATGATCCCGCCCAGTTGCGTGGATTGGGTGCGCGAGGTGGCGTTGTTGAGGATTACGCCGTTGCTGCCGACGTTGTAGTCCTTGAACTGGTTGTGGGACAGACCGTTGGCATTCGGCTTGGCGATGTTGACGATGGGCACGCCATTGCCGGCCCGATCCAGGCCGGTGCCCGGGGCGCTGACGACGATGCCTTCGGCCTGGGCCCACATCGGTTGCCAGAACATGACGTTGGCCAAGAGGAACGCCAGACCGCGCTTGGGCATCCCGAGAAACCGCTCGCGGTTTTCCAGGGCAGCAGAAGGTTGGCGGGCCAGGAAGGCGTATTGGCGGTCGTCCATGATCAGGTCTCGTTGCAGCAGATTAAATGGATACGTCTACGCGGAAGTAGATCGGCGCTTCGCGCTCGGTCAGGGCATCCGGACGTTCCAGGGAATGGGCGAAGGTGACGCTGGCGCTCAGGTGCTCGCCACGTGCGAACAACTCCAGCGAGTTGCTCGACATGCGCCCGTGCTGATCGTCGTTGTAGCGATCGCCACGGATCACGCCCTGGTCATAACCAAGGCTGGTGCCGTATTCGGCAAACACCGGGCGCAGCCACTCCAGCGTCACCGGACGGCTCCAGCGCAGGTCGTTGCGCCAGTAGCCGCCGCTGTCGCCGGACAACGATTGGTCCTTGTAGCCACGAATCGACGACTGCCCGCCCAGGCTCATGCGTTGCGGGCTGAACAGCACGTCTTCGCTGCGCTGGCCGGTCATCAGGCTGCTGAAGCTGAACGACTCGCCCCACACCTTGAAGGGTTGCAGGTAGCTGGCGGTGGCCGTGTACTTGCGGTAATGCGCGTCGGCCTGGCCGGGGCCCGGGTCGTTATCACCCTGGGCATCGAAGGCACCGATGCCTTGCTGCACGCCCAGGTCCAGGTTGACGAACGCGTTGCCGATCCGGCGGCCATGGTTGATGCCAAATTGGCCTTCGCTGAGGCGATTGCTGCTGACATCGAGCTTGCTGTCTTCGATGAAGTTGTTGGTGCGCAGGTACGCCAGGCCCGTGTTGAGGGAGGTCTTGCTGACGGCGTCACGATGGATCACCCGCTCGACGCGCAACTGATGGTTCTGGCTGTCGCCGGTCTGCTTGAAGTTGAAGCCGTTGGCCGGGATCTGCGAGCGATATTCGCTCTGGCTGTAGGTGTAGCTGAAGTTCCACCAGCCCCAGGGCAGGTTGTAATAAAGCATGGCGTTGTTGGAGGTGTGCTGGTGGTCGGTCATCGCGTCGTGACCGCCGCGCAACATCAACTGATCGGCCAACCCCAACGGGCTGTCCCATTCAAAGCTGGTGCCCCACTGTTGCTCGCCGGTGCTGCGCTGGCCGTCGTTGCTGCGGGACAGGCCGGCACGCCAGGGCTTTTGCGGATCGTTGGTCACCTGAACTTCGCTGCCACCGACGTTCTGGCCGGGGGTCAGCTCCATTTTCGCCTGGTTCGAGGGCAGGCGATTGAGCTGGTCCACCAGTTGTTCGATTTCCCGCAGGTTGACCAACTCGCCGGTCTTGCCGGGAAACGCCATCGCCAACTCCAGCGGTGACAACCGGCTGTTCTCGGCGCCCTTCAGGCCTTCCAGACGCCCTTCCACCACCAACACACTCAAATGCCCGGCGGACAGATCCTGTTGCGGCAGGTAGGCGCGGCTGGTGACCAGGCCTTTCTCGATGTAATGGTCGGTGATGACTTTGAGCAGTTCGTTAAGCTGCGGCACGCCCAGGCATTGGCCGATGTAGGGCTTGAGCAACTGCTCGCGCTCGCTGGCGGACAGGCTGTCGGCGCCTTTGAGTTCGATGGTCTTGATCGTGAAACAGCGGGTCTCGGCAGGCGTCGTCGGCTGGGCCGGTTGCGCCTCCTTGCCGGGCAAGTCCTTGAGTTCCTCGAGACGCCGGCGTTGCTCTTCGAGCAAGCGGTTCTGGCGCTCGCGGATCAGGTCGGTATCACCGGGCGTCGGCGCGGCGAGAGCAAGGGTAAGCGGAGAGAGGCACAGCAAAGCCAGGCACAACCTCGCCCAAGGGGCGGGTGAGAACATGTTCGATCCCTCGAAATCAATGACATCAAAATAGTGGCGCGATATTAATGAGCCATCATTTTGACGTCAACCAACCGTTCGAGCTTTGAGCGGGGTGTCGCGACCATTCATCCGAAACCAGACGATCCTGAAAGTCGGGAAACCTCGTTACCGGGAACCGCGCAAATGAACTTTCCCTGGCAGCCCGGCCTCAACCGTCTACCTGCCCAACAAAGGAATACGAGGCCCGAGCCATGAAAAACCTCATCCAACTCACCCTCGCCGCCACCCTCACCTGCGCCCTGCCCGCCTGGGCCACCTGCACCCCCGAAGAAGCGACCATCAAGCGCGAGCAACTGGCGGATAAAGTGACCAAGCTCACCGAACAGGATCCGGCCAAGGCCAAGGAAATGAATGAAGAACTGCAGGCGATGAACCTGGAAACGTCCAGCAAGGACGTACCGGACAAATGCCAACTGATCGATAAGCGCCTGAGGGAGCTTGAAGAGGCGCAGAACAAAGCCGAATAATCAGCCTGGCGCGGATAGGAAAGGACTGTCCAGACCGGCCTGGCGTCGCCCGGTCAATTCGCCGCGAGGCCGAGCGCAACCCCGGGCTGGGCCAACCTCAGGAACCGGATCAAGGCTTCGCGTTGCGCCAGGGCATCCTGCCGTCCCAGCTCGATCAGTTCGCTGCAATAACCTTTCTCGAACAACAGATAACTCAACACACTGGCACCGCTGGTCTTGGTCGCACCCGGCCCACGCAAAAATACCCGCAACGCTCGGGGCAGCTCCTGGCGATGGCGCGCGGCAATTTCGTCGATCGGCTGGCTTGGGGAAATCACCAGCACTTCCACCGGTGCCGCGCCGAGGGCGTGGGCCGGCACATCGTCTGGCAGCATGTGGCTGAATCTGTTCAGGCGCTCAAGCAGCTCGATGTCACTTTCCAGGCTGTCGATGAACGTGCTGTTGAGCATATGGCCGCCGATCTGCGCCAGGGTCGGCTGCAGGCCGGTGTAGCTGCGTTCCAGTGGATCCTGGGCCGACACGCTGCGCGGGTTGCCGCTGACGCCGATGACCAGCACGCGGTTGGCCCCCAGGTGCAGGGCCGGGCTGATGGGAGCCGATTGGCGCACCGCGCCGTCGCCGAAATATTGCGGGCCGATCTTGACCGGCGCGAACAGCAAAGGGATCGCCGAGCTGGCGAGCAGGTGTTCCACCGACAGCTGAGTGGGCACACCGATACGCCGATGACGCAGCCAGGCGTCGATGGTGCCACGGCCCTGATAGAAGGTCACCGCCTGGCCGGATTCGTAGCCAAAGGCAGTAACCGCCACCGCGCGCAACTGGTGCTCGGCAATCGCCTGCTCGATACCCGCGGCATGGAATTGCGCCTGGAGCAGTTCGCGCAGCGGCGAACTGTCGATCAGCGCCACCGGCAGCTTGGCTCCCAGGCCAAGCAGGCTATGGCCGATGAACCGCGTCGCCTGGCCCATGACCCCGCGCCAGTCGCTGCGCATCACCTGGTGGCTGCGCACGGCTTGCCAGAAGGCCGTCAGGCGTTCGATGGCGGTCTTGAAGTCCATCGCTCCGCTCGCCAGGCTGACCGCATTGATCGCACCGGCAGAGGTACCGACAATCACCGGAAACGGGTTGCGACCGCCCTCCGGCAGCAACTCGGCAATCGCCGCCAATACACCGACCTGATACGCCGCTCGAGCCCCACCGCCGGAAAGAATCAAACCTGTTACCGGTTCAGCTGGGGTCATCGCGATACTCCGTGTCCAGTCATAGGGCTATATGATCAACCGCGTTTATCGTACAGCTTCGGCTCGCCGGGCGGCCGGGTCTTGAAGCGCCGGTGGGCCCAGAGGTATTGCTCGGGACACTGGCTTACCGAGCGCTCGACCCATTGGTTGATGCGCAGGCAATCAACCTCTTCGGTCTCGCCGGGAAAATCCTCCAGCGGCGCCTGGATCACCAGACGATAGCCGCTGCCATCGGCCAGGCGTTCCTGAACGAACGGCACGACCAGTGCCTTGCCCAGGCGCGCGAATTTGCTGGTCGCGGTGACCGTGGCCGCCTGGATGCCGAACAGCGGCACGAACACGCTTTGCTTGGCGCCGTAGTCCTGATCCGGT
Source organism: Pseudomonas sp. R1-15 (assembly GCF_051132085.1). Taxonomy (NCBI): domain Bacteria; kingdom Pseudomonadati; phylum Pseudomonadota; class Gammaproteobacteria; order Pseudomonadales; family Pseudomonadaceae; genus Pseudomonas; species Pseudomonas sp. R1-15. The sequence continues at coordinate 4,380,576 of NZ_CP071660.1, forward strand.
GCGTACCAGATTGCCCGGCCGGCGCGCAGCAATTTGAGCATGCCGCGCACGTCATCACGTTCTACCGCCAGGGAATCGAGGTTATGCCGTTCGCGGCCCCGGCGCTGGATATAGTCGAACAACGGGTTCTTGTGCTCGCGATACATGCCGTCGATGGTGTGCTGCTGGCCGAGCAGCGCCGCGCCGATTTCCAGCGTGGTGAAATGCAGCGCCATCAGGATCACGCCCTTGCCGTCGCGCTGGGCCTGCTTGAGATGCTCCAGGCCTTCGACATGGGCCAGCTTCGCCAGCCGCGAACGCGACCACCACCAGCTCATGGCCATTTCGAAGAAGGCGATGCCGGTGGAGGCGAAGTTTTCCTTGAGCAGACGCTTGCGCTCGGCGGCGGATTTTTCGGGGAAACACAGTTCCAGGTTACGACTGGCGATGCGCCGTCGGTCGCCGGCCGCCCGATACATCAACGCCCCCAAGGCGCGACCGATCCGTAACAGCAGCGGATAAGGCAACTGGATGATCAGCCACAACAGCCCCAGGCCGCACCACAGCAGCCAGAAACGCGGATGAAAAAAAGCAGCTCGAAAACGCGGGCGATCCATTACAGCTTCCATTAATACCTGGGCCGCGCATTCTACATCGTTCGACCCGGCTTGCGGCTCGCGGACGATCTCGTTATAAGTCTCGGCACTTTTAGTGACAAGCCGTTGTACGCCGACCATGAGCCAAACCGAACCGCTAGACCAAGATCCCGTGTTCCAGCTGAAGGGCAGCATGCTCGCCATTACGGTGCTGGAGCTGGCCCGTAACGACCTGGAAGGCCTTGACCGGCAACTCGCGGCGAAAGTCGCCCAGGCGCCGAATTTTTTCAGCAATGCCCCGCTGGTACTGGCGCTGGACAAGCTGCCGGCCGGTGAGGGCTCGGTCGACTTGCCGGGGCTGATGCGCGTTTGCCGCCAGCATGGGCTACGCACCCTGGCGATCCGCGCCAGCCGCATCGAAGACATCGCCGCCGCCATCGCCGTGGACATTCCGGTGCTGCCACCCTCCGGCGCCCGTGAACGCGTGCTGGAGCTGAGCCCGGCGGAACCGAAAAAACCGGAAAAACCGCCGGAGCCGACCATCAAGCCGACCCGCGTGATCACCTCGCCGGTACGCGGCGGGCAGCAGATCTACGCCCAGGGCGGCGACCTGGTCGTGGTGTCCTCGGTCAGCCCGGGTGCGGAACTTCTCGCCGATGGCAACATCCATGTATACGGCCCGATGCGCGGCCGTGCGCTGGCCGGTGTCAAGGGTGACACCAAGGCAAGGATCTTCTGTCAGCAGTTGAGCGCTGAACTGGTCTCTATCGCCGGGCAATACAAGGTTTCCGAGGACTTGCGGCGCGACCCGTTATGGGGTGCCGGGGTCCAGGTAAGCCTGTCGGGCGACGTGTTGAACATCATTCGGCTTTAACGGATACTGCCGCATTTTCCAAGCATCTCTAAAACCTAGCGAAAACGGCTTGAATGACGTAGGAAAAAGGATCAGGCACTGTTTACCCAAGGTAGACCCCGCCCGCATCCGATTCCAGCCAAGCCTGTCCAGTTGCAGCAGTTTTTCCAGAGATGTTTTTCAGGGGCTGACAAAGTCCTTTTTCCTTAGGGGTGAAACACCTTGGCCAAGATTCTCGTGGTTACATCCGGCAAGGGTGGTGTGGGTAAGACCACCACCAGCGCCGCTATCGGTACCGGCCTCGCCTTGCGCGGCCACAAAACAGTCATCGTCGACTTCGACGTCGGCCTGCGTAACCTCGACCTGATCATGGGTTGCGAGCGTCGCGTGGTCTATGACTTCGTCAACGTGGTCAATGGCGAAGCGAACCTGCAGCAGGCCCTGATCAAGGACAAGCGCCTTGAGAACCTCTACGTACTGGCCGCCAGCCAGACTCGCGACAAAGACGCGCTGACCCAGGAAGGCGTGGAAAAAGTCCTGATGCAACTCAAGGAAGACTTCGAATTCGTGGTCTGCGACTCCCCGGCCGGTATCGAGAAAGGTGCCCACCTGGCCATGTACTTCGCTGACGAAGCGATCGTTGTGACCAACCCGGAAGTCTCGTCGGTACGCGACTCCGATCGCATGCTCGGCCTGTTGGCAAGCAAATCCCGTCGCGCCGAGAACGGCGAGGAGCCGATCAAGGAGCACCTGCTGCTGACCCGCTACAACCCGCAACGCGTCAGCGACGGCGAAATGCTCGGCGTCGAAGACGTCAAGGAAATCCTCGCGGTGACCCTGCTGGGCGTGATCCCGGAATCCCAGGCGGTACTCAAGGCTTCGAACTCCGGCGTGCCGGTCATCCTTGACGACCAGAGCGACGCCGGCCAGGCGTACAGCGATGCGGTCGATCGTCTGCTGGGCAAAACCGTCGAGCATCGATTCCTCGACGTCACGAAGAAAGGTTTCTTCGAGCGCCTGTTTGGAGGTAGGTAATGAACCTTTTTGACTTCTTTCGTGCCAACAAAAAGCCCAGTACCGCCTCGGTCGCGAAAGAGCGTCTACAGATCATCGTGGCGCACGAACGCGGCCAACGCAGTACCCCGGACTACCTGCCTGCCTTGCAGAAGGAACTGGTGGAAGTGATCCGCAAGTACGTCAATATCGGCAACGATGACGTGCATGTCGCGCTGGAAAGCCAGGGCAGCTGCTCGATCCTGGAACTCAATATCACCCTGCCGGATCGCTGATCGACCCAGCAGGTGCCACGGCGGCTCGGGCCTTTCTCCCCCTCACAGGACAAGGAGAAGGGTTCGAGCCGCCGTTGGCGTTTGTTACGAGACTGTTCAATGCCCCTGTCCAACATCCGCATCATCCACCAGGACGCCGCCGTACTGGTGGTCGACAAGCCGACCCTGCTGCTCTCCGTGCCTGGCCGGGCGGACGACAACAAAGATTGCCTGATCACCCGCCTGCAGGAAAACGGTTATCCGGAAGCGCGAATCGTGCACCGGCTGGATTGGGAAACGTCCGGCATCATCCTGCTGGCCCGTGACCCGGACACCCATCGCGAACTGTCCCGGCAATTTCATGATCGAGAAACCGAAAAAGCCTACACGGCATTGTGCTGGGGCCAACCGGAGCTGGACAGCGGCAGCATCGACCTGCCCTTGCGCTACGACCCGCCGACCAAGCCCCGCCATGTGGTCGACCACGAACAGGGCAAGCATGCCTTGACGTTCTGGCGTGTACTGGAGCGTTGCGGTGATTGGTGTCGGGTCGAATTGACGCCGATCACCGGACGCTCGCATCAATTGCGCGTGCACATGCTCTCCATCGGCCATCCGCTGCTGGGCGACGGGCTCTATGCCCACCCGCAAGCCCTGGCCGCCTGGCCACGGCTGTGCCTGCACGCGAGCATGCTCAGCTTCACACACCCGCAAAGCGGCGAGCGCCTGCGCTTCGAGTGCCCTGCACCGTTCTGAAAAACACCTCCGACACAGTGGCGAGGGAGCTTGCTCCCGCTGGGTTGCGTAGCGACCCCTTTTTGGGCCTGCTGCGCAGTCCAGCGGGAGCAAGCTCCCTCGCCACAGTTCCGCCTGGAATGCTCACCTACGCTGCTAATACGGTAAACTCCCGCCCATTGCTGTCTGGAGTTCTTTATGCGTGCACAGTTGAACCAGGGCCTGATCGATTTCCTCAAGGCCTCCCCCACCCCGTTCCATGCCACCGCCAGCCTTGCCCAGCGCCTGGAAGCGGCGGGTTACCAGCGTCTTGATGAGCGCGAAACCTGGGCCACCGAGGCCAATGGTCGTTATTACGTCACGCGCAACGATTCCTCGATCATTGCCTTCAAGCTGGGCCGCAACTCACCGCTGCACGACGGTATCCGCCTGGTCGGCGCGCACACCGACAGCCCATGCCTGCGGGTCAAGCCGCAGCCGGAACTGCAACGTCACGGGTTCTGGCAACTGGGCGTGGAAGTCTACGGCGGCGCACTGCTGGCGCCGTGGTTCGACCGCGACCTGTCCCTGGCCGGGCGGGTGACCTTCCGCCGCGACGGTAAGGTCGAGAGCCAGTTGATCGATTTCAAGGCGCCGATTGCCACGATCCCGAACCTGGCTATCCACCTCAACCGTGAAGCCAACCAGGGCTGGGCGATCAACCCGCAGAACGAACTGCCGCCGATCCTCGCCCAATTCGCCGGTGACGAACGCGTTGATTTCCGTGCCGTGCTCACCGACCAGCTGGCCCGGGAACATGGCTTGAACGCCGACGTGGTGCTCGACTACGAGTTGAGCTTCTATGACACCCAAAGCGCAGCGGTCATCGGTTTGCACGGTGACTTCATCACCGGTGCGCGCCTGGACAACCTGCTGTCGTGTTATGCCGGCCTGCAGGCCTTGCTGACCGCCGACACCGAAGAAACCTGCGTGCTGGTGTGCAACGACCACGAAGAAGTCGGTTCCACCTCGGCGTGTGGCGCCGACGGTCCGATGCTCGAACAGACCCTGCGCCGCCTGCTGCCCGAAGGTGAAGAGTTCGTACGCACGATTCAGAAGTCCCTGCTGGTTTCGGCGGACAATGCCCACGGCGTACACCCCAACTATGCCGACAAGCACGACGCCAACCACGGCCCCAAGCTCAACGCCGGCCCGGTGATCAAGGTCAACAGCAACCAACGCTACGCCACCAACAGCGAAACCGCTGGGTTCTTCCGCCATCTGTGCATGGCCGAGGAAGTGCCGGTGCAGAGCTTCGTGGTGCGCAGCGACATGGGTTGCGGCTCGACCATCGGCCCGATCACCGCCAGCCAGCTGGGCGTACGCACGGTCGACATCGGCCTGCCGACTTTCGCCATGCATTCGATCCGCGAGCTCTGCGGCAGCCACGACCTGGCGCACCTGGTGAAAGTGCTGAGCGCGTTCTACGCGTCTCGCGAATTGCCGTAAGCCTTTGTGTGGCGAGGGAGCTTGCTCCCGCTCCAATGCGCAGCATTGGCAAAATCTGCGTTCAGTCGCCGATTTTGGGGCGGCTGCGCCACCCAGCGGGAGCAAGCTCCCTCGCCACAAGAGCATGCGTCACGGTGCGTGCATACCCGCCTTCCTCGCCAAACCCCAACTAGACTGACCTTATCCCTCCCGACAAGGCTGTCGCCATGATTTCCATGACCTCGTTCAACGCCATGCTGGTGCCCATCATCGCCGGCATGATCCTGCTCGCCATCGGCTTCAATTTCCGCGACAAGAACGTCGGTGTGTTTGCCATGTGGATCGGCATGTTGCTGATTCTCGTCACGGTGCTGTTCAGGATCCTGGCCAAGCTCAACGACGTCTCCTGAACGCGCCTCAGGCCGACTGTTCCGGCACGTCCACCCCGACATGGATCGCATCGTGGCGCCAGAACTCCAGGTCGCAGTCGATCAGCCGCTGATGCTGGTCGTAATTGACCCGGGCAATCCGCAGGCCGGGGCTGCCCACCGACACTTTCAGCGCCGCGGCGGCTTCCGGCTGTAGCGATGTCGGCACGATTTCGAATTTCACCCGGCCGTAGCGCAGGTCGTAGTGGCGCGCGTACAGCTCGGTCATCGACTGGTTGAGATCAAATTCGAGGATGTCCGGGAAATACGCGGGATTCAGGTAGTGCTCGACGTACAGCACCAGGCGTTCGTCGATGCGCCGGGTGCGGCAGATCTGGATGACGCTGGACAGCGCCGGCAATTGCAGCCAGGCACAGACCGCCGCCGACGCGGGTTGCAGGCGGGCCGAGATTACCTGGGTCGACGGCACTCGTCCCTGGGCACTGACCATCGCGTGGAAATGACTGCGCTGCATCAGGTTGTAGGCCAGCCGTGGTGGCGACACGAACCAGCCCCGGCGCTCTTCCCGGTAGATCTGGCCCTGGGCTTCGAGCTGCAACAGCGCCTCGCGCACGGTAATCCGCGTGGTGCCGAACAACTCGCTGAGCTTGCGCTCGGCCGGCAACTTGCTACCAGGCGCCAGCAAGCCGTGATCGAGCTGCTCCTGCAGGACCTGTCCGATGGTTGTCACCGCTTTGGTTGTCTCAACGCGCATCAACGTTACCTATCTGGACTAGACCAGCACTGTTTCGGGGCAGGATTCGATCGCACAGCAATCCACGGCTCATGCCTGCAAGCCTAGGCACTGCGCATGACTGATAGATGACACAACCGCTGAACGGTCAACACATCGGCTTGCAAATTAACGGCCAAGGCCTTGCAGATCAGTTGCTTACTCATGGTCTACGCTTATGACGCAGCGACGCTTCATGAGCCCGACGATTGCTGGCGAACCTTGCATCGACATCAAAATGTCATGGGACGCGCCTACATTGGCTCAGGTATTGCTGACCTAGACCAACACCATCGCAATCGCAGCGTTGAAAACGCCCATAGGAGCTTCGGATGAAACAGCTTTTCCTGGCATCACTGTTAGGCTCGACCATTGCCATGTGCACCGCCGCCATGGCCGCTGATACCGATCTGAAAACATTGGAAGCCGCTGCGAAAGCGGAAGGCGCCGTCAACAGCGTCGGCATGCCCGATGACTGGGCAAACTGGAAAGGCACCTGGGACGACCTGGCCAGGCTCTATGGCTTGAAACACATCGACACCGACATGAGCTCGGCCCAGGAAATCGCCAAGTTCGCCGCCGAGAAGGACAACGCCAGCGCCGACATCGGCGACGTCGGTGCCGCCTTCGGCCCGATCGCGGTCAAGCAAGGCGTGGTCCAGCCCTACAAACCAAGCACCTGGGAACAGATCCCGGACTGGGCCAAGGACAAGGACGGCAACTGGGCCCTGGCCTACACCGGCACCATTGCGTTCATCGTCAACAAGAAACTGCTGCACGGCTCCGAAGTGCCGACCAAATGGGCCGACCTGAAGACCGGCAAGTACAAAGTTTCCATCGGTGACGTGAGCACCGCCGCCCAGGCCGCCAACGGCGTGCTGGCTGCGGCCCTGGCCAACGGTGGCGACGAGAAGAACATTAAACCGGCCCTGTTGTTGTTCGCCGATATCGCCAAGCAAGGCCGCCTGTCCATGGCCAACCCGACCATCGCCACGATGGAAAAAGGTGAAGTCGAAGTCGGCGTGGTCTGGGACTTCAACGGCCTGAGCTACAAGGCCAAGATGGCCAGCCCGGATGACTACGTCGTGCTGATTCCGTCCGACGGCTCGGTGATCTCCGGCTACACCACCATCATCAACAAATACGCCAAGCACCCGAACGCCGCCAAGCTGACCCGCGAGTACATCTTCAGCGACGCCGGCCAGATCAACCTGGCCAAGGGCAACGCCCGGCCGATCCGCGCCGAGCACCTGAAACTGCCGGAAGAAGTCCAGGCCAAGCTGCTGCCGAACGAGCAGTACAAAGGCGTGACGCCGATCAAGGATGCCGACGCGTGGGAGAAGACCTCCAAGGCACTGCCGCAGCAGTGGAATGAAGAAGTCATCGTCGAGATGAAGTGAGGCGCTAGCTCCCGCTCGGAGATCCAAGTGTGGGGAGCAGGTCCTGTGGGAGCGAGCCTGCTCGCGAAGACGGTGGCACAGCCAACACCTGTGCCAATTGACCCGCCGCCTTCGCGAGCAGGCTCGCTCCCACAGGGACCCGCTCCCACAATCGACCTGCGGAGAATTCGAGTTATCTGGTATCTGCCCGGAGTTCCGGTCCCCATGAAGCACAACGTCATCCTGGTGGTGCTCGACGGCCTCAACTACGAAGTCGCCCGGCATGCCATGGGACATTTGCAGGCGTATGTCGGCGCAGGACGCGCGGCGCTCTACACACTGGAATGTGAGCTGCCCGCCCTGTCCCGCCCACTCTACGAATGCATCCTCACCGGCGTCGTACCCATCGACAGCGGGATCGTGCACAACAATGTCTCGCGCCTGTCGAACCAGCGCAGCATTTTCCATTACGCCACCGACGCCGGCCTGAGTACGGCGGCTGCGGCCTATCACTGGGTCAGCGAGCTGTACAACGTGTCACCCTTCGTCGCCGGTCGTGATCGCCATACCGAAAACCCCGACCTGCCGATTCAATACGGACATTTCTACTGGAATGACCACTACCCCGATTCCCATCTGTTCGCCGATGCCGAACACCTGCGCCAGCGCTACCTGCCGAATTTCCTGCTGGTGCACCCGATGAACATCGACGACGCCGGTCACAAGCACGGCCTCGACACCCCGCAGTACCGCAACAGCGCCCGCTCGGCGGACATCAACCTGGCGGTATATCTGCAAGCCTGGCTCGACGCCGGTTATCAGGTGCTGGTGACTTCCGACCATGGCATGAACAACGACCGCTCCCACAACGGCCTGCTACCGGAAGAACGGGAAGTACCGCTGTTTGTCCTCGGCGATGGCTTCAGCCTTGACGCCAACGCGGCCCCTCGGCAAACCGAACTGTGCGGCACCATTTGCCAGCTGCTCGGCGTCGCCCACGACAAACCCTATTGCCAGGAGTTGCTCAAGTGAATGCCATGACGCGCGGCAAATGGCTGGCAGTGTTGTGCCTGGTGCCCTTCGCAATTTTTTTCATTGTGTTCCAGGTCGCCCCGCTGCTCTGGGTGCTGGTCAACAGCCTGGAATCGGAAGAGTTCGGCTGGGGCCTGGCCAACTTCAGCAAGATCTTCAGCTCGAAATTCTACCGACAGGCGATCCAGCACAGCCTGGAAATCAGTTTCTGGTCCAGCGTGTTCGGCATCCTCATCGCCGTGCTCGGCAGCTACTCGCTGCGCCGCGTCGATTCGCGGCTGCGCAACTTCGTCAACGCCTTCGCCAACATGACCAGCAACTTCGCCGGCGTGCCCCTGGCCTTTGCGTTCATCATCCTGCTGGGGTTCAACGGCAGCATCACGATCATGCTCAAGCAGGCGGGGATCATCGAGGATTTCAACCTGTACTCGAAAACCGGGCTGATCATTCTCTACACCTATTTCCAGATCCCCCTGGGCGTGCTGCTGCTTTACCCGGCCTTTGACGCGCTGCGCGAGGACTGGCGTGAGTCGGCATCCCTGTTGGGCGCCAGCGGCTGGCAGTTCTGGCGGCACATCGGCTTGCCGGTGCTAACCCCGGCGCTGCTCGGCACGTTCGTGATCCTGCTGGCCAATGCCCTCGGCGCCTATGCCACGGTCTATGCGCTTACCACCGGCAATTTCAACGTCCTGCCGATTCGCATCGCGGCGATGGTCTCCGGCGACATTTCCCTCGACCCGAACATGGCAAGCGCCCTGGCCGTGGTGCTGGTGGCGTTGATGACCCTGGTGACCGTCATCCATCAGTTGCTGCTCAAGAGGAGCTACCATGTCTCGCGCTGAATCGGGCCCGGCCGGGTTCTATCATCGAGCGGTGGTGTACCTGCTGTTCGCCATCCTGCTGCTGCCGCTGGCCGGCACGCTCATCTATTCCGTCGCCAGCAGTTGGTCGGCCACCGTGCTGCCCAGCGGCTTCACCTTCAAGTGGTACTTGCAACTGTGGAGCGACCCGCGCTTTCTGCACGCCTTCGGCCAATCGCTGATTGTCTGCGTGGGCGCGCTGGTGCTCTCGGTGGTGCTGATCCTGCCGCTGCTGTTCGTGGTGCATTATCACTTCCCAAAACTCGACGCGCTGATGAACATCCTCATCCTGCTGCCCTTCGCGGTGCCGCCGGTGGTGTCTTCGGTGGGGTTGTTGCAGCTCTATGGCTCCGGGCCGCTGGCGATGGTCGGCACGCCGTGGATCCTGATTGGCTGCTACTTCACCGTCGCCTTGCCGTTCATGTACCGGGCGATCACCAATAACCTGCAAGCGATCAACCTGCGCGACCTGATGGACGCCGCCCAACTGCTCGGCGCCAGCACTTTCCAGGCCGCGTTGCTGGTGGTGCTGCCGAACCTGCGCAAGGGCCTGATGGTCGCGCTGCTGCTGTCCTTCTCGTTCCTGTTCGGCGAGTTCGTGTTTGCCAACATTCTCGTCGGCACCCGCTATGAAACCCTGCAGGTATACCTGAACAACATGCGCAACAGCAGCGGCCATTTCACCAGTGCGCTGGTGATTTCCTACTTCTTTTTTGTACTGGTCCTGACCTGGGCGGCCAACATCTTGAACAAGGACAAAAGCCAATGAGCTACGTCAGCGTCCAACATTTGCAGAAAGGCTACGCCGGCACGCCGGTGTTCAGCGACATCAACTGCGAAATCCACAAGGGCGAATTCGTCACCCTGCTCGGCCCTTCCGGGTGCGGCAAGTCCACGCTGCTGCGCTGCATTGCCGGCCTGACAGCGGTGGATGCGGGCCAGATCCTGCTGGACGGCCAGGACATCGTGCCGCTGAGTCCGCAGAAGCGCGGGATCGGCATGGTCTTCCAGAGCTATGCGCTGTTCCCCAACATGACCGTGGAGCAGAACGTCGCCTTCGGCCTGCGCATGCAAAAGGTCGACGCTTCGGACAGTCGCCAGCGTGTGCTGGAGATCCTGCGACTGGTGGAGCTGCATGACTTTGCCGCCCGCTACCCGCATCAACTGTCCGGCGGCCAATGCCAGCGCGTGGCCCTGGCCCGCTCCCTGGTCACCCGGCCGCGCCTGTTGCTGCTGGACGAGCCGCTGTCGGCGCTGGACGCGCGGATTCGCAAGCACTTGCGCGAACAGATCCGTCAGATCCAGCGGGAACTGGGCCTGACCACCATCTTTGTCACTCACGATCAGGAAGAAGCCCTGACCATGTCTGACCGGATCTTCCTGATGAATCAGGGAAAGATCGTACAGAGCGGCGATGCCGAGACCCTTTACACTGCGCCCGTCGATGTCTTTGCCGCCGGCTTCATCGGCAACTACAACCTGCTCGACGCCGACGCCGCGAGCAAGCTGCTGCAACGCCCGGTGAACGGTCGCATCGCCATCCGCCCGGAAGCCATCGAGCTGAGTCGCAACGGCGAACCCGACGCGCTGATCCGCAGCCACAGCCTGCTGGGTAACGTGATCCGCTACCGGGTCGAGGCCCGCGGCGTAGAACTGGTGGTGGATGTGCTCAACCGCTCGGCTGCCGACCTGCATCCCGATGGTGCACGGCTGGCACTTTCCATCGATCCATCGGCGCTGTGCGAGGTAGCCTGAGGGTCTGGTTGATTTTGAAGATATCTTGAATAGGGAAGCGCGTTGATGGCTCTGGCAATTTTTGATCTGGACGAAACCCTGATCCACGGCGACTGCGCCACCCTCTGGAGCGAGCAGATGGGGCGCCTGGGCTGGGTCGATCCCGAGTCGTTCATGCGCCGTAACAACGAGCTGATGGACGCCTACAGCCACGGCAAGCTGCGCATGGAAGAGTACATGGACTTCAGCCTGGAACCGATGATCGGCCGCACGCCGGAAGAGATCGAACACCTGGTGGCGCCGTGGGTGGAAGACTTCATCGAACCGATCATCTTCAGCGACGCCACCAAGGCCATCGCCGAGCACCGCAAGGCCGGTGACCGGATCCTGGTGATCTCGGCCTCGGGCACGCACCTGGTCAAGCCAATCGCCGAACGCCTGGGCATCGATGAGATCCTCGCAATCGAGCTGGACGTCGCCCATGGCGTGTACAGCGGCAAGACCGTGGGCACCCTGACCTATCGCGAAGGCAAGATCGCCCGACTGCTGGACTGGCTGGACGCCGAGGAAGAAAACCTGGAAGGCGCGAGCTTCTATTCCGATTCACGTAATGACCTGCCGTTGCTGCTCAAGGTCGATCACCCGCACGTCGTGAACCCGGACCCGGTCCTGAAGGCCCACGCCGAATCGGCCGGCTGGCCGATTCATACCTGGAAGTGAAGCAGATCAACTCCACAATACCTGAGGCCATATTGCCTTGTGGCTGTTGTGGCTGTTGTGGCTGTTGTGGCGAGGGAGCTTGCTCCCGCTCGGCTGCGAAGCAGTCGTAAAGCTGGCTGACGCGATCCTTCCGAACAGTCGCGTCGTCCGGATTGGGGCGGCTACGCCGCCCAGCGGGAGCAAGCTCCCTCGCCACAGGGGACCGACTCCCGATCAGCTCAGGCTGTCAACGACCTCCAGGACCAATTTCCCGGACACCTGATTGGTCGCCAGCTCGGCAAACGCCGCCTCGGCATCGCTGATCGCAAACGTCCTGGCCAATTGCGGGCTCAGGCGCTTGTCGGCGAACAACGGCCACACCTGCTGCCCCAACTCGGCGATCAGGTCGGCCTTGAACTGATCATTTCGACTGCGCAAAGTCGAGCCCAGCAACTGGATACGCTTGCCCAACACCTGGGCCAGATCGAGTTCGGTGGTGCGCCCGCCCATGAGCCCGATCAATACCCAGCGCCCGTCAACTGACAAAAGTTTCACGTTGAGGCTGGCGTAGTTCGCGCCGACCGGATCGAGGATCACGTCGAACGGCCCGAAGTCGTTCAGGCTGTTGATATCGTCGGTGCGCACCACGCCGCCCTGGGCACCGAGCGCTTCGCAATAGGCCAGTCGTTCAGCCGAACCGACGCTGACCCAGCATGGGTTGCCGAACGCCTTGCACAGCTGGATCGCGGCTGAACCGACGCCGCTGGCGCCGGCATGCAGCAGCACTTTTTCACCCGGCCTGAGCCCGGCCAGCTGGAACAGATTCAGCCACGCGGTGGCGTAGACCTCAGGCAGCGCGGCGGCTTCGGCCAGTGACAGGCCTTCCGGCACGGGCAACACATGCCGACCATCGACCACCACTTCCTCGGCCATTGCGCCGCCTGCCAGCAAGGCGCAAACCCGGTCGCCGACCTGCCAGGAGGAACCCGGCCCGACTTCACTGATCACCCCGGAACATTCCAGCCCCAACACCTGGCTGGCGCCGGGTGGCGGTGGATAATGCCCGGCTTTCTGCAACAAATCGGCCCGATTCAGGCCAGCGGCCGCTACACGGATGCGAACTTGCCCGGCATCACACGCCGGACTTGGCTCATCTGCCCATACCACTTGGCCTTCAACGCCTTGCAATGCTTTCACGGTGCCTCCATAGTGAGTCTCGACTGGGCCCGCTGCTGTAACAACGCCGGGCTTTCTTGCATTATGCGCCCGGGCCACATGGAACCGGCGACTTCAAAGACGGCCTAATATGCGTGATCAATTGTCCCTGCGTCGAATCAGCATGAAGCACTTTTTCCCCAGCACTGCACTTGCCCTATTTATTGGCCTTGGCGCTTCAGCGCTCTCGAACACTGCGTTCGCGGCCAACAGCTGGGACAAGCTTCAGCCCGATCGCGACGAGGTGATCGCCAGCCTTAACGTGGTTGAATTGCTCAAGCGCCATCACTACAGCAAGCCGCCACTCGATGACGCGCGCTCGGTCATCATCTATGACAGCTACCTGAAGCTGCTTGATCCGTCGCGCAGTTATTTCCTGGCCAGCGACATCGCCGAATTCGACAAGTGGAAGACCCAGTTCGACGACTTCCTCAAGAGCGGCGACCTCAACGCCGGGTTCATTATCTACAAGCGCTACCTGGACCGCGTCAAGGCGCGCCTGGACTACGCCCTTGCCGAGTTGAACAAGGGCGTCGACAAGATCGACTTCAATGCCAAGGAAACCTTGCTGGTCGACCGCAAGGACGCTGCATGGCTCAAGAGCACCGCCGAACTCGACGACCTGTGGCGCAAACGCGTCAAGGACGAAGTGTTGCGTATGAAGATCGCCGGCAAGGATCCCAAGCAGATCCAGGAAACCCTGACCAAGCGCTACAAGAATCAACTCGCGCGCCTGGACCAGACCCGCGCCGAGGACGTCTTTCAGGCCTATATCAATACCTTCGCGATGTCCTACGACCCGCACACCAATTATCTGTCGCCGGATAACGCGGAAAACTTCGACATCAACATGAGCCTGTCCCTGGAAGGCATCGGCGCGGTACTGCAGAGCGATAACGATCAGGTCAAGATCGTGCGCCTGGTGCCGGCGGGCCCTGCCGACAAGACCAAGCAGGTCGCCCCGGCGGACAAGATCATCGGCGTCGCCCAGGGCAACAAGGAAATGGTCGACGTGGTCGGCTGGCGCCTGGACGAAGTGGTCAAGCTGATCCGCGGCCCGAAAGGTTCGGTGGTCCGCCTGGAAGTCATCCCGGCCAGCAATGCGCCGAACGACCAGACCAGCAAAGTCGTGTCCATCACCCGTGAAGCAGTGAAGCTGGAAGAACAGGCCGCGAAAAAATCGGTCCTCCAGCTCAAGCAGGACGGCAAGGACTACAAGCTCGGCATCATCGAGATTCCGGCTTTCTATCTGGACTTCAAGGCTTTCCGCGCCGGGGATCCGAACTACAAGAGCACCACGCGCGACGTCAAGAAACTGCTCACCGAACTGCAGAAGGAAAAGGTCGACGGCGTGGTCATCGACTTGCGCAACAACGGCGGCGGCTCGTTGCAGGAAGCCACCGAACTGACCAGCCTGTTCATCGACAAAGGCCCGACCGTGCTCGTGCGTAACGCCGATGGCCGGGTCGATGTGCTCGAGGACGAAAACCCCGGCGCGTTCTACAAGGGACCAATGGCCTTGCTGGTCAATCGCCTGTCGGCCTCGGCCTCGGAGATTTTCGCCGGCGCCATGCAGGACTACCACCGCGCGCTGATCATCGGCGGCCAGACGTTCGGCAAAGGCACCGTGCAGACCATCCAGCCACTGAACCACGGCGAACTGAAACTGACCCTGGCGAAGTTCTACCGGGTTTCCGGCCAGAGCACCCAGCACCAGGGCGTGCTGCCTGACATCGATTACCCGTCGATCATCGACACCAAGGAAATCGGTGAGAGCGCCCTGCCCGAAGCCATGCCGTGGGACACCATCCGGCCTGCAATCAAGCCGGCCGTGGACCCGTTCAAGCCGTACCTGGCCCAGCTGAAATCCGAGCATGACGCCCGCACCGCCCAAGACGCGGAGTTTGTGTTCATTCGCGACAAGCTGGCCCTGGCGCAGAAGTTGATGATGGAAAAAACCGTCACCCTCAACGAAGCCGAGCGCCGCGCGCAGCATGCCGACATCGAAGCCAAGCAACTGGCCATGGAAAACCTGCGTCGCAAGGCCAAGGGCGAGGAGCCGCTCAAAGAGCTGAAGAAGGAAGACGAAGACCTCATCACCGAGCCGGAAAAAACCAAGCCGGAAGACGACGCCTATCTGAGCGAAACCGGTCGGATCCTGCTCGATTACCTCAAGCTCAATACGGCGGTCGCCAAACATTGAGGTGATGGCCTTTTAATGGTGGTGCTCGTCGGAGTGTCATCAAACTGACATCAGTCTGTCGTGAAATACAGGACCGGGCGCACCCCAGCAGGGGTCGCGCCCAGTCCTTTTTTTATCGCCAGAGATCGCCATGACCACGACAGAACAGCTGAGTGCCTTGAGCTCAATCCTGAGTCAAAGCGGTTTGCACAGCCTGTTCCAACCGATCATCTGTCTTTCCGAACGACGCATCCTCGGCTACGAGGCCCTGACCCGTGGCCCGTCGAACAGCCCGCTGCACTCCCCCATCGCGTTATTGTCCGTGGCGCGCCAGGCCGGACGCCTCAGCGAACTGGAGCTGGCCTGCCGACGCAGCGCCTGCCAGCGCTTCAATGAACAGAAGCTGCCGGGCAAACTGTTCCTCAACGTCTCGCCAGAATCGCTGCTCGAATCGGCCCACCAGACCGGCCGCACCCTGCAGCTGTTACAGGACTTCGGCATTCCGCCCAGCCAGGTGGTTATCGAACTGACCGAACAAACGCCTATCGATGACTTCCAGTTGCTGCAAACCGCCTTGCATCACTATCGAGCCATGGGTTTTTCCATTGCCCTGGATGACCTTGGTGCCGGGTATTCAAGCCTGCGGCTGTGGTCCGAATTGCGACCTGACTACGTGAAGATCGACCGGCATTTCATCGATGGCATTCACCAGGACGCACTCAAGCGTGAATTCGTCGGTTCCATTCTCAAGATCGCCCAGGCTTCACGGGCCCAGGTGATCGCCGAAGGGATCGAACTGCCGGAAGAGCTCGCCGTGTTGATCGAAATGGGCGTCGACCTGGTCCAGGGCTACTTGCTCGCCCGGCCCCAGGAGCATCCATCCCAGGACGCCAAGGCATTGATGCCCCGCCAGGACAGCGGCGTGGTGCCGCTGGGCGATGAGGTCAACGACCTCACTGCGCTGCTCAACGAACAACCGGCAGTCGCCCACGACACACCGACGGCAGCGGTACTGGAAGCGTTCCGGCGCCAGGCCAACCTCAATTCCCTGGCGGTGCTGGACGACCGTGGCCAACCGTGCGGCATCGTCCATCGTCATTCGCTCTCGGATGCCCTGCTCAAGCCTTTCGCCACCGACCTGTTCGCTCGCAAGCCCATCAGCCGCCTGATGAGCGATGATTTCCTCGCGGTTGAACTGAGCCAGTCACTGCAACAAGTCAGCCGCCTCATCACCAGCCGCGCCCGCCAGCGCATCGAAGAAGACTTCATCATCACCCTCAACGGCGGCTACCTGGGCCTGGGCCGGGTGATCGACGTGCTCAAGCTCATCACCGAACTGAAGATCCAACAGGCGCGCTACGCCAACCCGCTGACTCTGCTGCCGGGCAACGTGCCCATCCAGCAGTGCCTTACGCGCCTGCTGCAGCAGCGCCAGGAGTCGGTGATCTGCTACGTCGACATCGACAGTTTCAAGCCCTTCAATGACATCTACGGCTACGGTCGCGGTGACGAAGTCCTGCTGTGCCTGGCCCAATGCCTGAACGAACGCATTGACCCCAGCCGCGACTTCGTCGGCCACATCGGCGGCGACGACTTCCTGCTGGTCCTCGGCCCGGACGACTGGCGCAAGCGCCTGACCCAACTGCTGAGCGACTTCCAGAACCACTGCCGCCGCTTCTACCGGCCCGAGCATCTGGAAGCCGGATGTTTTACCGCGTTGAACCGACAGGGCATACGACAGGACTTCGCCTTGCTGTCGTTGTCGATCGGGGTGGTGCATCTGCGCGCCGAGGCCTGTTCGGAGCTGGATGCCAGCCAGTTGGCGGAAATGGCTTCGCAGGCCAAGCACCATGCCAAGGAAATCGTCGGGGGGAGTTTGTATCTGATTAACGGGCTGGTTGAGCAGGCGCCCGTGGCGGAACTGGGTTTCTCAGCGTGAGCTTCAGGTAAAAAACCTGTGGGTGATAATCACGCTGTGAGTGATGATCATCCCGTGGCGAGGAAGCTTGCTCCCGCTGGGCTGCGTAGCAGACCCTCTGGGCAGCGCCTCGGTGTGCCTGGTTGATCGAGCAGACTGGTTTGGGGCGGCTTCGCCGCCCAGCGGGAGCAAGCTCCCTCGCCACGAACGGTTTCAGGGTTCCTTGCTCTCGAGCGCCTTGAGCTTGACCTCGGCCAGCGGATGCCCGGCCTTCAGGGCCAAGGCCCACCAACGCGCCGCTTCGTCCGGATCCGGCGCCTTGGTGGTAGAGCCTGCCAGGCTGATGACGCCGACCTGGTAGGCGGCCTTGCCGTCACCGGCCAGTGCCGCCAGGCGGAGCAAGCGAATGCCCTCTTCCCGTGCGCCGAGCCCTTGGCCGCGAAATGTCAGGATATGCCCGTAGAAGCTCTGGGCGTCGACGTCGCCCAGGTTCGCCATGCGCGCAAACTGGCCTTCAAGCCAGGCCCAGCCACGGGGCTGCCGAACCAACCATGACCAATGGAACAACCGGCGCGCCAGCCAATAACCGGCCCGAGCCTTGATCCGCCAGAGCACTCAGGCCTCCGCCGATTCGGGGTACTCGTATTCGAACACCCGGACCACTTCCGACGCATGCCAGGATGCGGCGGCGACGCCGTCGGAGGGGCCGGAAAAGCGCCCGAGGCGTTCAACACATTCGAAAAAACCGGTGCGTGGCAGGCGACTGGCCCCCTGACTGATGACCAACGAACTGCGCAGTGGCTGTTCGGCCCGGGCGTCCAGCGCCGCCAGATGTTCGAGTGCGGCGGTCAATGTCTGCATGGCCGGGCTAGGCAGTTGCAAGCGCTCCAGCAAGGCGCGGTACGTCAATAAATGGCGCTGGCGACGCGCCTGGTCCAACTCACCCAACAACCCGTCCCAATGTTGCCGACTGATGCGTACACTCACGATTCATCCCTCCAACCCGGCACCGTCAGTTCCCAGGCCAGACTGCGCTTGATCGCGGCATCGGGCTGACGCTCGCCGCTTTCGATCATGGCCAGATAAGACGGGCTGATGCCTACCGTGCGGGCCAGCGCCTCGATGGCGATGCCCTTCCCTTCGCGCAAACTGCGTAATTGATCCAGGCCAGGGAGAACCTGGCCGGGTGCCGCCGCATGGCGGACCGTGGCTTCTTGCGGTGCTTGATTGATGCCGGCTGCCTTCAGCAGCGCCTGGTACTGATCCCACGGCAAAACCGCGTACTCGGGCTCTCCGTCGCGCGTGATTATTTGAATATCCATGATTACCCCGTAGGACAACAACACTTAGCAAGTAAGCTTTTTCTTGGAAGTGTAATCCTAATAGCGGCCAAGGTCGCGGGGCGATGAAATCTCGCGGGGAAACGGGCCAGATCAGCTTTTTTTCGGCCCTTGCAGTTGGAGTTGTTCCGGGGTGTCGGGAAGCCTTTCAACCCGCGCAAGTTTCTCCGGCGACTGCTGCTCGCGCCAGGCACGGAAGGCACCCAGCTCGTCGTCGAGGGTTTTCATGATCCAGGCCAGCACCGCAATGTCGTCGAACATGCCTAGCATGGGCAGCAAGTCCGGAATCGCATCCAGCGGGCTGAGGAAATACATGAGGCCCGCCACCACCGAGAGCATCGATTTGGCACTGACGGCGCGATATTCGCCCCGCCAGTAAGCCAGGCATAGAGCCTGCAGCAGACGCAGGTCCTCCTTGAGCTTGCCGAGGCGACTGCCCTCCCGGGCGCCCTTGCTGGCAACGGCGAACAGCAGCGTGGGCAGTCTGCCGCGGGCCAGGAGCCGTCCCGCCAGGGGAAGAAATCGCGCGAAATTCCACGGGGCCTTCATTTTTTCTCCACTGAAATGTTATCCACACAAATTGTGGATAACCTTGTGAACAGAGCTGCATTTCAACGCTGCGCCCCCCGTTTCATAAGGGCCTGGCTTAGATCGGGCGTTTTTTACTCACATAAATAAACGGCAACCACCTACCCGACGGGTCGACCGCATCCAGCACAGCGCTGTACTGCCTATGACTGTAGCTTGCCCTGCGCGTTCGGTTTTTTTGCCACGTCGAATGCCAGATACAAAAACGCCCCGCATGAGCGAGGCGTTTTCATCAAGACAGGCGCAATTACTTGGCTGCGCCTTCTTTTGCCGGATCCTTGATTGCCAGCAGTTCCAGGTCGAATACCAGGACCGAGTTGGCAGGGATCGCCGGGCTCGGGCTCTGGGCGCCGTAGGCCAGGTCGCTCGGGATGTACAGTTTGTACTTCTCGCCGACATGCATCAATTGCAGGCCTTCAACCCAACCCGGGATCACACCGCTGACCGGCAGGTCAATCGGGCTGCCACGCTCCACGGAGCTGTCGAACACAGTGCCGTTGGTCAACTTGCCGGTGTAGTGAACAGTCACCACGTCGGTCGGCTTAGGCTGCGCGCCGCTGGCCTTCTTGACCACTTCGTACTGCAGGCCGGAAGCGGTGGTGGTGACGCCGGCCTTCTTGCCATTTTCTTCGAGGAATTTCTTGCCGGCGGCTGCCGACTCTTCACTCATCTTGGCCATGCGCTCTTCGGCACGCTTTTGCAGCGCGGCAAAGGCTTCGACCAGCTCTTCGTCTTTCAGCTTCTGTTCTTTCTTGCCGACGGCATCTTCGATGCCCTGGGCAACTGCTTTGGAGTCCAGGTCATCCATACCTTCCTGAGCCAGGCTTTTGCCCATGTTCAGGCCGATACCGTAGGAAGCTTTCTGCGCCGGGGTTTTCAGCTCTACGCTGGTCTGCGAGTCACAACCCGCGAGTACCAGGCCAACCAGGGCTACCGCCGCCGCCAACCGATGCTGTTTCATGCTATTTCCTTGTTCATGCGCCTAAAGGGCAATCGAGTAAAGCCGCGAGCTTATCAGGCGGCCACGACCAATGGCTACCGGCATGTGAGCCACAAAGCGATGATAAGTTCAGGTCGGCAAACGCTTTTTGATCCTCGGCAGATGAAGCATCTGTCATCTGTTATACACGGCCAGATCGGCCGCTACTCGTAGCGCGGGGTAATGGCCACTTGCCGGCCAAGCGGCGCTGAGGCATAAGGGCATATTAAAAAAACAAGGACGTAAACCGTGCGCCTCCTCTCTCGCTTTTTATTGCTGATCCTCGCGCTGGTCATCGTGGTCGTGGCCGTGGTGCTTTATTACGTGGCCAACCCGCGCCTGCCGGCCTACACGCCCGTCCAACAGGTGCACTACCTCGACCAATGGAGCGCCGCCGAGCGACAGACTTACTATTTCACGCCTCAGGGCACTCAGGTCAAAGGCCTGCGTTACGAGTGGTTCACCGCGCTTGAATTGCCGCTCTCGGAACAGCGCTTCGCTTCGCCGGACTACCTGGCGCGCTTCGGTTTTCTGGTCGATCCGGCGCAGAAAGCCACGCCACTGAACCCCGGCAACTTACCGGTGGGCTTCACCCGACACCAGAACGCCGGTAGTAACGAGCAATACCTCGACATTACCTGCGCCGCCTGCCACACCGGCGAATTGCATTTCAAGGGCCAGGCGATCCGGATCGATGGCGGCTCGGCCCAACACGTATTGCCGTCGACTGTTCCGACATTGCGCGGCGGCAGTTTCGGACAGGCACTGGTGGCAAGTCTCGCCTCGACTTACTACAACCCATGGAAATTCGAACGCTTCGCCCGCCAGGTGCTGGGCAATGACTATGACGCTCGCCATGAAGAGTTGCGCAAGGACTTCAAGATTTCCCTGAATATGTTCCTGCGCACGGCCTGGAACGACACCCACCGCGGCCTCTACCCCACCGAGGAAGGGCCGGGCCGCACCGATGCCTTTGGCCGCATCGCCAATGCCAGCTTTGGCGATGCCATTTCGGCAGAAAACTACCGGGTCGCCAACGCACCGGTGGATTACCCACAGTTGTGGGAAATGTGGACGTTCGACTGGGTACAGTGGAACGGTTCGGCGCAGCAGCCGATGGCCCGCAACGTCGGCGAGGCGCTGGGGGTTGGCGCCACGTTGAGTTTCTTCGATGCGCAGGGCAAGCCGCTGCAAGGCGATGCGCGCTACCCTTCCAGCGTGCGGGTGCGCGACCTGAACAAGATTGAAGAGACCTTGCAACTGCTCAAGCCACCCGTATGGCCGGAAGCGTTGCTGGGTTCGATTGACAAGCCCCTGGCGGCAAAGGGCAAGGCGTTGTTCGAAGAAAACTGCGCCGGCTGCCATGTGCCCAGAGTCGTCCAGGGACCTGACCGGCCGGTGCAACAGTTGCATATGCTGCCAGTGAAGGTGATCGGCACGGACCCGGGCACCGCGAATAATATTGCCGATCACCGTTTCAACCTGACCAGCCTGCAATGGGACCCGGCCGAACTGGCGAAGCTGGAAGTGCAACTGCACCCTGCCCCGACAGAACCGCTGGACCTCAGCCAGATCTCGGTCGCCAAGGGGTTGGCCTACGTCACCGCATTCGTCGAAAACCGCGCTTACCGGGATGCCGGCGTCACGCCGGTGGAACGTCCGGCACTGGACGGTTTCGGGCTGCCCATCGGCGTCCGTGAATTTCGCGCCTACAAGGCCCGGCCATTGGCCGGCGTCTGGGCAACACCGCCGTTCCTGCACAACGGCTCGGTGCCGACCATCTACCAGTTGCTCTCGCCGCAGGCCGAGCGGGCGACCACCTTTTATAAAGGCAGCTTCGAGTACGACCCGCGGCACCTGGGCTATCGCACCGAAGCGTTTGCCAATGCCTTCCTGTTCGACACCCGCATCACTGGCAACCATAACAGCGGCCATGAATTCCGCGCCGGCGAACGAGGCAATGGGGTCATTGGCCGTTTGCTGCAACCGCAGGAGCGCTGGGCGCTGCTGGAGTACTTGAAGGTGCTGGGCGGACCGCTGGAGTCGCAACTGTGATGATGAATCTTTCAGGTAAAAGGATTGCACCATGCTCATAAAGCTCTGGCTGCGCCTCGGCGCCTTTCTGGGCAAGACGCTCCTCTGGCTGCTGGGCATCGGCCTGCTCGGCTGGGCCGTGGCCACGGCCTGGTTCGCCTGGCAACACAGTGGGCCGGTCGCGGACAGGGAACAGATACCGGCCGGTGAAAGCACCATGACCCAGGACATCATCCAGACCGCCATCCGCATCGTCGACCAGCACCGCGAAGGCACGCGCTACCTGCGCGATGCCCATGCCAAGGCCCACGGCTGCGTGATGGCCGAAGTCCAGGTGCCCGGCGATCTGCCGGCACCGTTGCGCCAGGGCGTATTCGCCGAACCGGGCAAGACCTGGCAGGCGACGATCCGCCTGTCCAACGGCAACGCTTACCCACAGTTCGACAGCCTGCGCGATGCACGAGGCATGGCCATCAAGCTGCTGGATGTGCCTGGCAAGCAATTGCTCGCTGACCGGCAATCGCAGGGCGAGCAGGACTTCGTGATGTTCAATCATCCGAACTTCTTTGTCAGCGATGTCGCCGAATACCGTCAGAACGTGGCGGCCCAGGCTGACGGAAAAAAGGCGATGGCTTTCTTTCCGAGCCTGGACCCACGCAGTTGGCAGATCCGTCATCTGTTCATCGCCCTGGCGACACTCTCCCCGCCTCCGGCGAGCCCGACCCAGACCACTTATTTCTCGGTATCGCCGTACAAGTTCGGCGCGGCCAATGCCAAGTTTCGCGTCGCGCCGGATCCGGACAACTGCCCAGCCTACACCCTGCCCAAGCAGAACCAGGACCTGCCGAATTTCTTGCGCAGCGCACTGACTCAGCAGTTATCCACAGACCGCGTGCCAGCCTGTTTTGTGCTCCAGATCCAGCGTCAGGACCCGGGCAAATACATGCCGATCGAAGACACCAGTATCGAGTGGCGGGAAAGCGATGCGCCATTCGAGACGGTGGCGCGGATCAAGGTGCCGGCCCAGGATTTCGATACGCCCAAGCTGAACCTGGCCTGCGACAACCTGTCGTTCAATCCGTGGTTTGGGCTCGAGGCGCATCGGCCCATCGGTGGTATCAATCGTTTGCGTAAAGCGGTGTAT
Organism: Pseudomonas sp. R1-15; assembly: GCF_051132085.1. NCBI lineage: Bacteria > Pseudomonadati > Pseudomonadota > Gammaproteobacteria > Pseudomonadales > Pseudomonadaceae > Pseudomonas > Pseudomonas sp. R1-15. Next base: position 4,403,739 of record NZ_CP071660.1, read on the forward strand.
GAGGCGGTCAGCGATTATCGGCATAGTCGGAATGCTGAGCAGTAGGTGGTGGGTGTGGTGTGGTGTGGTGTGTATATCCGTTTCTGCGGTAACGGCTGCTTATGGTTTCGCCCTTACGGCGAGTCACTTTCAAAAAGCGTGAAAGTAACCAAAGCGCTTTTGCCCCACCACTCGGTGCCTCGCTAAGGCTCGGCATGCCCGCACTCCGGCATTGCTCCGTGGGCCCGCCGCGAAGGGCCGTCCCTGGCCCAGCGCGGCTATCCCGGCATCCATGCCGGGATGCCCACTGCACAATGCCTGCGTTCGGCCAGCGTGGTTAACGGGGCGCCCGAGATCAACGTCCACCGCGAGGCGGCCTTCGAGCCGACCTGGTTTTGGTTGACCGTGTTCATCCTGTGGGAGACACCTGTGGGAGCGAGCCTGCTCGCGATGGCGGTGGCATGGTTGATGAAGATGTTGGATGTGCCAGCCTATTCGCGAGCAGGCTCGCTCCCACAATTGGCCCTGCGTTCGGCCATGGATCTGTAGGCGACACAATGCACCTGTGGGAGCGAGCCTGCTCGCGATGACGGTGGCATGGTTGATGAAGATGTTGGATGTGCCGGCCTCTTCGTGGGCAAGCCCACTCCCACAGTTGGCTCCGCGTTCGGCCATGGATTTGTAGGCGACACAACGCACCTGTGGGAGCGAGCCTGCTCGCGAAGGCGGTGGCATGGTCGATGAAGATGTCGAATGTGCCGGCTTTATCGCGAGCAGGCTCGCTCCCACAGTTGGATCGGAGTACGACTGGGAGAGCGAGGCCGGCTTTAAGGCCGCCTCGCGGTGGACGTTGATTTCGGCGCCCCATTAACCACGCTGGCCGAACGCAGGCATTGCGCAGTGGGCACCTCGGCATGGATGCCGAGGTAGCCGCGCTGGGCCAGGGACGGCCCTTCGCGGCGGGCCCACGGAGCAATGCCGGAGTGAGGGCACACCGAGCCTAGGCGAGGTGCCGAGTGGTGGGGCAGAAGCGTTTTGCTTACTTTTACGCTTCATAAAAGTGAGTCGCTGTAAAAGCGAAACCGCCAGTGGCCATTACCGCAGAAACGGATATACACACCCCTCTGAGAAAAACAGATATCGAAAGCAAAAAAAAACGGCGCCTTCCCCTCTTATAAGGAAAAGCGCCGCTTCTGGCGGGTACCTGGCGTTCAGCGTTCCAGATACCAAATATGGCGCAGCGGACGGGACTCGAACCCGCGACCCCCGGCGTGACAGGCCGGTATTCTAACCGACTGAACTACCGCTGCGCGTAACATTGAAAGTTTGGTGGGTGATGACGGGATCGAACCGCCGACATTCTGCTTGTAAGGCAGACGCTCTCCCGGCTGAGCTAATCACCCTGCACTTTCGATGCGGGGCGCATTCTCTCACAGTTTTTTATAACGTGCTGATTTAATTGATAAATCCAGCAAAAAAATGTGATTCACGCGCACCACAGAAACTCCAGACAGCAAAAAGCCCGCGTTAGCGGGCTTTCTGTGGTGACCTGGCGTTCAGTGTTCCAGGTTACCGAATATGGCGCAGCGGACGGGACTCGAACCCGCGACCCCCGGCGTGACAGGCCGGTATTCTAACCGACTGAACTACCGCTGCGCATAACACTTGAAGCGAATGGTGGGTGATGACGGGATCGAACCGCCGACATTCTGCTTGTAAGGCAGACGCTCTCCCGGCTGAGCTAATCACCCTTCGCTTTCGGTGTGGCGCGCATTCTACGGAGCACTTCCTAAGCTGGCAAGCACTTTTTAATTTAATTTTTTCAGGCCTTCCAAAGGCTTAGCGAAGGGTTGGCCTATGGCGCCGCGAAGAGAATAATGCCCCCCTTTGTATAAAGGAGAGACTCACCCCATGTGGTTCAAGAACCTGCTTATCTATCGCCTGACCCAAGATCTGCCTGTTGATGCCGAGGCGTTGGAAACTGCACTGGCGAGCAAACTGGCACGCCCCTGTGCAAGCCAGGAGTTGACCACTTACGGTTTCGTCGCGCCATTTGGCAAAGGCGAAGACGCCCCCCTGGTGCATGTCAGCCAGGACTTTTTGCTGATTGCCGCACGCAAGGAAGAACGCATCCTGCCGGGCAGCGTCGTCCGTGACGCGGTCAAGGAAAAGGTCGAAGAGATCGAAGCCGAGCAGATGCGCAAGGTCTATAAAAAGGAACGGGACCAGATCAAGGATGAGATCATCCAGGCCTTCCTGCCTCGCGCCTTCATCCGCCGTTCGTCCACGTTCGCCGCGATCGCGCCGAAACAGGGCCTGATCCTGGTCAACTCGGCCAGCCCGAAACGCGCCGAAGACCTGCTTTCGACCCTGCGCGAAGTCATCGGCACGCTGCCGGTGCGCCCGCTGACAGTGAAGACGGCCCCGACCGCGATCATGACCGACTGGGTCAAGACCCAGAAAGCCGCAGACGATTTCTTCGTGCTGGACGAATGCGAACTGCGCGATACCCATGAAGATGGCGGCATCGTCCGTTGCAAGCGCCAGGACCTGACCAGCGACGAGATCCAGCTGCACCTGAACACCGGCAAGGTGGTGACGCAACTGTCGCTGGCCTGGCAAGACAAGTTGTCTTTCGTGCTCGACGACAAAATGGTGGTCAAGCGCCTGAAGTTCGAAGACCTGCTGCAAGACCAGGCGGAACAGGACGGCGGCGACGAAGCCCTCGGCCAACTGGACGCCAGCTTCACCCTGATGATGCTGACGTTCGGCGAGTTCCTGCCGGCGGTGGTCGAAGCGTTGGGTGGCGAAGAGATTCCGCAAGGGATCTAAAAGTAGCGGATAGCCCCTGTGGCAGCGAGCCTGCTCGCGATAGCGGTATGACAGCCACAGCGATGTTGACTGACACCCCGCTTTCGCGAGCAGGCTCGCTCCCACACGGGTATCCGGTGTTTTTTATAATAAGGATCAGATCATGCGTGCACTGGCTGCATTGAGCCGCTTCGTCGGCAATACGTTCGCTTACTGGGTGTTGCTGTTCGCCGTCGTGGCGTTCTTTCTGCCGACCTGGTTCATCGGTCTCAAAAGCGCCATTGTGCCGCTGCTGGGCCTGGTGATGTTCGGCATGGGCCTGGCACTGAAGCTGGAAGACTTTGCCGAAGTGGCTCGTCGCCCTGGACGGGTGGCCCTGGGGGTGATTGCCCAGTTCGTGATCATGCCGGGGACAGCATGGCTGCTTTGCCAGGTATTCAGCCTGCCGCCCGAAATCGCCGTCGGCGTGATTCTGGTGGGTTGCTGCCCGAGCGGCACGTCCTCCAACGTTATGACCTGGCTCGCCCGCGGCGACCTGGCCTTGGCCGTAGCGATATCCGCCATCACCACCCTGCTTGCCCCGCTGCTGACCCCGACGCTGATATGGCTGCTGGCCTCGGCCTGGCTACCGGTATCGTTCTCGGCATTGTTCTGGTCGATACTGCAAATTGTCTTGCTGCCCATCGCACTGGGTATCGTTGCCCAACGTTTGTTGGGTGCGCGGGTCCGTCATGCCGTAGAGGTGCTGCCGCTGGTATCGGTGGTCAGTATCGTGATCATCGTTGCGGCGGTGGTGGCAGCCAGCCAAGCAAAGATCGCTGAGTCCGGCCTGCTGATCATGGCGATCGTGATCCTGCATAACAGCTTCGGCTACCTGTTGGGGTATTTCACCGGTCGCCTTTTCGGGTTGCCGTTGGCCCAACGCAAGACGTTGTCGCTGGAAGTCGGTATGCAGAACTCCGGCCTCGGTGCGGCATTGGCCAGCGCGCACTTTTCGCCGCTGGCGGCAGTGCCCAGCGCGCTGTTCAGCGTCTGGCACAACATTTCCGGCGCCCTGCTCTCGACCTGGTTCCGGCGCATGAGCGAAAAACAGGACCGCGAAGAGCTCGCCCGACAAACCGCGGACTGACCGAAGGACTTGACCGAATAGTCAGCATTGGGCACTCTTGCGCCCAATGTGGGGACGACCCCGCAATGCCGTGAAGTTTTTATCCGGGGACGACCCCATCCATCGATGAGGTGTGTGATGTCCTGGATCATTCTGTTTTTCGCCGGCCTGTTCGAAGTCGGCTGGGCTGTCGGCCTGAAGTACACCGACGGCTTCAGCCGCCCGCTCCCTACCGCACTGACAATCGCCGCCATGGCGATCAGCCTCGGCCTGCTCGGCCTGGCGATGAAGGAGCTGCCGCTGGGCACCGCCTATGCCATCTGGACCGGGGTCGGTGCCGTGGGCACGGTGATCGCCGGGATCATCCTGTTTGGCGAGTCGATGGCACTGATTCGCCTGGCCAGCGTTGCGCTGATCATCGCCGGGCTGGTCGGGCTCAAGATCAGCGCTTAAGCCACTACACCTTCGCGAGCAGGCTCGCTCCCACATTAGATCAAATGCCTTTGTGGGAGCGAGCTTGCTCGCGATTGCGGTCTGTCAGCAACATCAATGTCGACAGGTATATGGCCATCGCGAGCAAGCTCGCTCCCACAGGTTTTTGGCTTATCTGACCGCCCCGCGCAACTCCCCGACTAACGCCTGCAATTTCGCCGGCTCCGCCGCCTCGACCGCCACCGCCGTCCCCGCCACCAGCGTCACCCGCGACCAGAACCGCCGAAACAGTCCCTTGCTCGGATCACGGCTGAAAAAGCTGCCCCACAAGCCCTGCAATGCCAAGGGAATCACCGGCACCGGGGTTTCCTGCAGGATGCGCGTCAGCCCGCTCTTGAACTCGTTGATCTCACCGTCGGCGGTCAACTTTCCTTCAGGGAAGATGCACACCAGCTCACCGTCCTTAAGGTACTGGGCGATGCGGCTGAAGGCTTTTTCATAGATGTGGATATCCTCCTGGCGCCCGGCAATCGGAATGGTCCCGGCGGTGCGGAAGATGAAGTTCAGGATCGGCAGGTTGTAGATTTTGTAGTACATCACAAAACGAATCGGCCGACGCACCGCGCCACCAATCAGCAAGGCATCGACAAACGATACGTGATTGCACACCAGCAACGCTGCGCCCTCATCCGGGATCGCTTGCAGGTTGCGATGCTCCACGCGGTACATGGAATGGCTGAGCAGCCAGATCATGAAACGCATGCTGAACTCGGGGACGATCTTGAAGATGTAGGCGTTGACGCCGATGTTCAGCAGCGACACCACCAGGAACAGCTGCGGGATCGACAGCTTGGCCAGGCTCAGCAGGACGATGGAAACGATCGCCGAGACCACCATGAACAAGGCGTTGAGAATGTTGTTGGCGGCGATCACTCGCGCCCGCTCGTTTTCAACGGTGCGCGACTGGATCAATGCATACAGCGGCACGATGTAGAAACCGCCAAAGATACCCAGCCCGAGGATATCGATCAGCACCAGCCAGGCGTGGCCGAAACCTAGAATTTGCAGCCAGCCATGGCCGTCGACGCTGGCGGGGATTCCACCGGAATGCCACCACAACAGCAAGCCGAACACCGTCAGCCCGAACGAACCGAACGGCACCAGGCCGATCTCCACTTTGCGCCCCGAGAGCCTTTCGCAGAGCATCGAGCCCAGGGCGATCCCCACCGAAAACACCGTCAGGATCAGCGTCACGACGGTTTCGTCGCCGTGCATCCACTCCTTGGCATAGGCCGGGATCTGGGTGAGATAGATCGCGCCGACAAACCAGAACCAGGAATTGCCGACAATCGAGCGGGATACCGCCGGGGTCTGCCCGAGGCCCAGCTTCAGGGTCGCCCAGGACTGGCTGAAGATGTTCCAGTTCAAGCGCATCTGCGGCGAGGCTGCCGCCGCCCGTGGAATGCCGCGGCTGGCCAGGTAACCGGCCACGGCGATGCCGACAATCGCCACCGACACCACGGGCGCGTAATTGGCCGAGGACATCATGATCCCGGCGCCGATGGTGCCGGCAAGGATCGCCAGGAACGTCCCCATCTCCACCAGGCCGTTGCCGCCGACCAGTTCATCCTCGCGCAGGGCTTGCGGCAGGATCGAATACTTCACCGGCCCGAACAGCGCCGAGTGCGTGCCCATGGCGAACAGCGCCACCAGCATCAGCCACAGATGATCAAACAGGAAACCCACCGCGCCGACCGCCATGATCGCGATTTCGCCAAGCTTGATCAGGCGAATCAACGCATCCTTGGCGAACTTTTCGCCGAACTGGCCCGCCAGCGCCGAGAACAGGAAGAACGGCAGGATGAAAAGCAGCGCGCACAGATTGACCCCGATCGAGCGATCACCCTCGATGGTCAATTTATAGAGAATGGCGAGGATCAGCGACTGCTTGAAGATATTGTCGTTGAACGCGCCGAGGGACTGCGTGATGAAGAACGGCAGGAAACGCCGCGTGCGAAGCAAGGTGAACTGCGAGGGGTGACTCATCTTCCATGTTCCTGAGTGGCTTGGACGCTTATTGGAATGACGCTTTTTCGATCCAGGCCACACATTACCTGTCTTTGACGATTATTTCCCCAGCCCCGCAATACAAGGCGACACGAACAACTCACCGTGCCAGGCGCCCAGCACCGTGCGCCGAGCGACGATCAGCCACATCACCGCCAGCATCACCACCAATGCGCAACCCAGCAGGTTGAAAAATACCAGCCCCAGCACGCTCGCCAGTTTCAGCGTGGTCAGTGCGTACACGCCCAAGGGAAAGGTGAAACCCCACCAGCCGAGATTGAACGGGATGCCTTCGCGCAGATAGCGCCCGGTGATCAACAGCGCCATCAACATCCACCACAAACCCAAGCCCCACAGGGTGATGCCGGCCACCAGCCCCAGCCCCGAGGCAACCTCGCCCACGCCCGGCGAGCCATTGGCGGCGAAAATCAGCGGTGCCTCGCCACCCAGCAGCAACATGCCCAAGGCGCCCGTGCCGATGGGGCCGAGGGCCAGCCAGCTCGAGGCGGCCATGTTTTCATGCGGCAGTTTGTGCAGGGCCATGCGCAGCAGCAGGATGGTCAGAATGCTGAACGCCACCGGTAGTGAAAATGCCCACAACACGTAGCTGGTAACCAACGTGACCAGCTGCGCATGGGCGTCGCCAAGGTGTGGCGCCAGCAACCCGCCACTGGCAGCGGCCACCTCGGCGGCCACCACGGGCAACAGCCACACGGCGGTCATCTGGTCGATGCGGTGCTCCTGGCGGGTGAACATCAGGAACGGAATCAGCACGCCGCAGGCCAGCGACATCGCGACATCGATCCACCACAACACTTCTGCCACCGCCACCACGCTATCCCCCCAGCGTGGCAACCCGAACACCAGAAAGCCGTTGATGATCGTCGCCAGGCCCATGGGAATGGTGCCGAAAAACATCGAGACCGTTGAATGGCCGAAAACTCGCCGGGCCTCGTTGAAAAAAAGCATCCAGCGAGCGCTGTACAGCCCGGTGAACAGAGCAAACAGGAAAATGTTGAACAACCACAGCCCTTCAGCAAATGCATGCAATCCGGCATTGCCGCCTGGCACTTGCGCCAGGGCCAATGCCAGCACGCCAGTCCCCATGGTGGCGGCGAACCAGTTCGGGGTGAATTGTCGGACGACCTCCAAGGGTCCGGCCAAGTGGCTCAGCGGGCGTAAACGGTTTTTCGCAGCGCAGCAAGTCATGGTCAATCCTCGTTATCGGATGAGGTAAAGCCATGCTAGAACTGAAAAGAATATCTATATAACGGGTAATTTCTCTATATCTATTCTGTTTTACAGATAAACCCTCACGATCCCACCCCCTCCGCCAGCGGTTGCGCAGGCTGGCGCAGCAAGCCCGCCAGCGCACCGACTGCCATCACAATCAGCACGGCGCCGTAGCCATCGGTGGTCGGGATCAGCCCGAAAATACGCGTGAGGTTTCCCGCCAGCAACGAAGGCAGGCTGAAGGCCAGGTAACTGAGCACGTAGAACGCCGACATCAGGCCGGCCCGTTCGTGGGGCAAGGCCAGCGGCATGATGCTGCGCAGGGCGCCGAGGAATCCCGCGCCAAAACCGCTGCCGGTGATCAAGGTGCCAATGAAAAACCACGGCAGACTGGCCGTGTGTACGGCCGTCAATACCAGGCCCAGGCCGAGCACCAATAGACCGGCGCCAAGCCGCAGCATCGTTCTTGCCGCCCGGTTACGCAGCGTGTAGATCGACAAGGCACCACTGAGGGTGAGCACAGCCACCAGCGCGCCGCCTATCAGGTTCGATGTCGAACCGGTCGCGGCCCGCACCAGTGATGGCGCCAGGGACAAATAGAATCCCCCGACCGCCCAAGCCGCCAGGTCCAGAGGCAATATCAGCCACAAGGCGCGCCGGGCCTGGACAGGTACATGCAAAGTCGGGCGCAACGATCGCCAGGCCCCGGGCTGCGGGCTTACGCTTTCCGCCAGGCGCCACAGATAAATCGCCTGGAGGAGAAACAATGCCAGCAGCAGCCAATACGTCAATTGCAGCGGCATCGGCGCGAACTCAGCCAGCAGGCCGCAGCCCATCGCGCCACACGCCATGCCGAGCAATGGCGCCACGCTGGTGATCAGCGGCCCCTGCTGACGATCGAAGTCCAGCAACGCCGCCCCCAATACACTGGTGGCCATTCCGGTGGCAAAACCTTGAATCAAACGCGCACCGATCAACCAGGCGACGCTGTCGGCGTTGATAAACAGCAGCATCGCCAGCATGTTGAGCAGCAGTGCCGCAAAGATCACCGGCTTGCGGCCGAGGTAATCCGACAGCGAACCGACGACCAGCAAAGCCGCCAGCAGACTGAACGCGTACACGCCGAAGATCAGTGTCAGGATCGCCGGGGAAAACTGCATATGTTCCTGGTAGAGGTGATACAACGGCGTCGGCGCGCTGGACGCCGCCAGGAAGCCGAGCAAGGTGAGCGCCAGAAATATCAGGCTGGCGCGGGTCGAAGCTGGACGAGACATGGGCACGCTCCACAAGGCATTCACAAAAGCTAATTTTTTGCTTTTGCCGAGTGTGCTACCAGCATGCGCTTAAAGCAAATTCTTTGTGTTAAGGTCCGATTCATGGCTATTAAAGAAGGTTTACGCCCCGGCGGCAGAAGCGCCCGGGTCCAGGAGTCGATTCATTCGGCCGTTCGCGCGCTATTGCAGGAGCAGGATCGCGCCAGCCTGACCGTGCCGCAAATCGCCGCGCGCGCCGGGGTGACGCCGTCCACCATTTATCGGCGCTGGGGCGACTTGCAAGCGCTGCTGGCGGATGTCGCCATCGCACGTATGCGCCCGGATGGCGAGCCGGCCAATACCGGCAGCCTGCGCGGCGACTTGCGCGCCTGGGCCGAGCAGTACCTGGACGAAATGAGTTCCGAGCCCGGCCGCAACATGATGCGCGACATCCAGGCCTGCGCCACGCCGGGCTATTGCGTGGGCATCATCAGCGGTCAGTTGCAGATCATCCTGGACCGCTATCCCGATGAGCCGAATCCGGGCATCGAGCGGCTGGTGAATGTGATCGTGGCGCCGACGGTGTTTCGTATCCTCTTTGCCACTGCACCGCTGGAGGGCGAGGAGTTGTATCGGTTGGTTGACATAGCGTTGGGTCAGTAAGGCCGCTTTCGCGAGCAGGCTCGCTCCCACATGGGATCTCCAGCGGGCACGCGATCTGTGTGCACCGCAGATCTACTGTGGGAGCGAGCCTGCTCGCGAAGAGGCCCGAAAGAACACCCGATAACCCGAGCACCCCACCCCACCCGCGACACCCCGCCACGCCCCGACCTTGGTCGACACTGACGAACCCGAGCGGGCATGCGAGACTGTCGTGCCGGGCCCGAGCCCGGGGATATTTGTCCGGGAGTTTCCATGTCGCTGTCCAGCGGGCTGATTGCCGTTGTCGCCCTGGCCTATATGGCCATCATGTTTGCCATCGCCTTCTACGGCGACCGACGCAGCACGCCGTTGCCGCCGCGCGTGCGGGCCTGGGTCTACAGCCTGTCGCTGGCGGTCTATTGCACCAGCTGGACCTTCTTTGGCGCCGTGGGCCAGGCCGCAGAACAGCTCTGGTCGTTCCTGCCGATTTACCTCGGACCGATCCTGCTGCTGGTGTTCGCACCGTGGGTCCTGCAGAAAATGGTGATGATCAGCAAGCAGGAGAACATCACCTCCATCGCCGACTTCATCGCCGCCCGCTACGGCAAGTCGCAGTCCCTGGCGATTGTGGTCGCCCTGATCTGCCTGGTCGGCGTGCTGCCCTACATCGCCTTGCAGCTCAAGGGCATCGTGCTCGGCGTGAACCTGCTGATCGGCGCCGGCGCCGACGCCATGGGCACCCGGGCCCAGGACACCGCCCTGATCGTCTCGCTGATCCTGGCGCTGTTCACCATCGTCTTCGGTACCCGCAACCTGGACGCCACCGAGCACCATCGCGGCATGGTCCTGGCGATTGCCTTCGAGTCGCTGGTCAAGCTGTTCGCCTTCCTGGCCGTCGGCGCGTTCGTCACGTTTGGCCTCTATGACGGTTTTGATGACCTGTTCAACCAGGCGATGCTGGCGCCCCGCCTGGAGCAATACTGGAAGGAAACCATCAACTGGCCGTCCATGGTCGTGCAAACCGGCGTGGCGATGATGGCGATCATCTGCCTGCCCCGGCAATTCCATGTGACCGTGGTCGAGAACATCGACCCGCAGGACCTGCGCCTGGCCAAGTGGGTGTTTCCCGCGTACCTGGCGCTGGCCGCGCTGTTCGTGGTGCCGATCGCCCTGGCCGGTCAGATGATGTTGCCCAGTTCGGTGCTGCCGGATTCGTTCGTCATCAGCCTGCCGCTGGCCCAGGCCCACCCGGCCCTGGCGGTGCTGGCGTTCATCGGCGGCGCGTCGGCCGCCACCGGCATGGTGATCGTGGCGAGTGTCGCCCTGTCGACCATGGTCTCCAACGACATGCTGCTGCCCTGGCTGTTGCGCCGCAACAACGCCGAGCGGCCCTTCGAGGTGTTCCGCCAGTGGATGCTGTCGGTACGCCGGGTGAGCATCGTCGTGATCCTGCTGCTGGCTTACGTCAGTTACCGGCTGCTGGGGTCGACGGCGAGCCTGGCGACCATCGGCCAGATCGCTTTCGCCGCCGTGACTCAGCTGGCGCCCGCGATGCTCGGCGCGCTGTACTGGAAACAGGCGAACCGACGCGGCGTGTTCGCCGGTCTCGCCACGGGAATTTTCCTCTGGTTTTATACGCTGGTGCTGCCGATCGCCGCCCACAGCCTGGGCTGGTCACTGAGCAGTTTTCCCGGCCTGGCCTGGCTGCACGGCAACCCGCTGGACCTGCCGATTACTCCGCTGACGCAAGGGGTGGTTTTGTCCCTGGCCGGCAATTTCATCCTGTTCGCCTGGGTCTCGGTGTTGTCCCGCACCCGCGTGTCGGAGCACTGGCAGGCCGGGCGCTTCATCGGCCAGGAAATCAGCGCCCGCCCCAACCCTCGTTCGATGCTCGCGGTACAGATTGACGATCTGCTGCAACTGGCCGCCCGGTTCGTCGGCGAAGAGCGCGCGCGGCAGAGCTTCATCCGTTTCGCCTACCGCCAGGGCAAAGGTTTCAACCCGAGCCAGAATGCCGACAGCGAATGGATCGCCCACACCGAGCGCCTGCTGGCCGGTGTGCTGGGGGCCTCTTCGACGCGGGCGGTGGTGAAGGCGGCAATTGAAGGGCGGGAGATGCAACTGGAGGACGTCGTGCGGATCGCCGACGAAGCGTCCGAGGTGCTGCAGTTCAATCGCGCGCTGCTGCAAGGGGCTATCGAAAACATTACCCAGGGCATCAGCGTGGTGGACCAGTCCCTCAGGCTGGTGGCCTGGAATCGTCGCTACCTGGAGCTGTTCAATTACCCCGACGGACTGATCAGCGTCGGCCGGCCGATCGCCGACATCATCCGCTACAACGCCGAACGCGGCCTCTGCGGGCCCGGCGAGGCCGAGGTCCATGTCGCACGCCGCCTGCACTGGATGCGCCAGGGCCGCGCGCATACCTCGGAACGGCTGTTCCCCAACGGCCGGGTGATCGAGCTGATCGGCAACCCGATGCCCGGTGGCGGCTTTGTCATGAGTTTCACTGACATCACCGCGTTCCGCGAAGCCGCCCAAGCCTTGACCGAGGCCAACGAAGGGCTGGAGCAACGGGTGGCCGAGCGCACCCGGGAACTGTCGCAGCTGAACCTGGCGCTGACCGAGGCCAAGAGCACCGCAGAAGCCGCCTATCAGTCCAAGACCCGCTTCCTTGCCGCCGTCAGCCATGACCTGATGCAACCCCTGAATGCCGCGCGACTGTTCTCCGCCGCGCTGTCCCACCAGCATGACAGCCTGCCCGGCGAAGCCCGGCAACTGGTGCAGCACCTGGACAGCTCGCTGCGTTCGGCGGAGGACCTGATCACCGACCTGCTCGACATCTCCCGCCTGGAGAACGGCAAGATCAACCCCGATCGCAAGCCCTTCGTGCTCAACGACCTGTTCGATACCCTGGGCGCCGAATTCACCGTGCTGGCCCAGGAGCAAGGGCTCAAGTTCCGCGTGCGTGGCTCGCGCCTGCGGGTCGACAGCGACATCAAGCTACTCCGGCGGATCTTGCAGAACTTCCTCACCAATGCCTTCCGCTACGCCAAAGGTCCTGTGCTGCTGGGCGTTCGCCGCCGCCAGGGCGAGCTGTGCCTGGAGGTCTGGGATCGCGGCCCCGGCATTGCCGAAGACAAACAGCAGGTCATTTTCGAAGAGTTCAAGCGCCTCGACAGCCATCAGACCCGCGCCGAAAAAGGCCTCGGCCTGGGCCTGGCGATCGCCGATGGCCTGTGCCGCGTGCTTGACCACCGGTTGCGCGTGCGTTCCTGGCTGGGGCGCGGCAGCGTGTTCAGTGTCAGCGTGCCGTTGGCCAGCACCCAGGCCGCTGCTCCCTGTGCCGCGCCCGAACCCAACGGCCAATTGCCGAGCGGGGCCCAGGTGCTGTGTGTGGATAACGAAGACAGCATCCTGATCGGCATGAGCAGTTTGCTGACGCGTTGGGGGTGCCAGGTCTGGACCGCGCGCAACCGCGAAGAGTGCGAGCGCTGGCTCGCCCAGGGCGGGCGTCCGCAACTGGCCCTGGTGGATTTTCATCTGGACGACGGCGAGACGGGCACCGAGCTGATGGCCTGGCTGCGCACGCGCCTGGGCGAGCCGGTGCCGGGGGTGGTGATCAGCGCCGACGGCCGGCCGGAGACGGTGGCGCAAGTGCACGCGGCGGGGTTGGACTACCTGGCCAAACCGGTGAAGCCGGCGGCGTTGCGGGCGTTGTTGAGTCGGCATTTGCCGTTGTAGTAAAGCGGGGGCACGGTCTCCCGTGGCGAGGGAGCTTGCTCCCGCTTGAGTGCGCAGCACTCATAAAAGAGGGGCCGCTGCGCAGCCCAGCGGGAGCAAGCTCCCTCGCCACGGGGGTTCGGTTTCAGGCCTGGAGTTCAACTTCAGCCTTGGGTGTCCGTGCTGGGTTCTTCCGCCACCTCAGGCAACCCATCCACATCCGCCATCGCGCGCTCCAGCAGCTCCGTCGGCAAGCTCTTGCTCGCCCGGGCGCCGAGGAGTTTCAGTTGTTCGCTGCGGCTGACCAGGTTGCCGCGCCCTTCCGTCAGCTTGTTGCGCGCGGCGCTGTAGGCTTTGTCCAGTTGCTGCAGGCGGTTGCCGATTTCATCGAGGTCCTGGATGAACAGGACGAACTTGTCGTACAGCCATCCGGCGCGCTCGGCAATTTCCCGGGCGTTCTGGCTCTGGCGCTCCTGCTTCCACAAGCTGTCGATGACCCGCAATGTCGCCAGCAGCGTCGTCGGGCTGACGATCACGATGTTACGGTCAAAGGCTTCCTGAAACAGCGTCGGCTCGGCTTGCAGCGCGGCGGAAAACGCGGCCTCGATCGGCACGAACAGCAACACGAAATCCAGGCTGTGCAAACCGTCGAGGCGCTTGTAGTCCTTGCCGGCCAAGCCCTTGACGTGGGCTCGCAACGACACGACATGCTGCTTGAGCGCGAGCTGGCCGATGGCGTCATCTTCGGCGGCGACGTATTGCTGGTAAGCCGTGAGGCTGACCTTCGAATCGACTACTACCTGTTTATCGCCGGGCAGGTAAATCAACACGTCCGGCTGGAAACGCTCACCGTCCGGGCCCTTGAGGCTGACCTGGGTCTGGTATTCGCGGCCCTTCTCCAGGCCAGCGTGTTCGAGCACCCGCTCGAGGATCAGTTCGCCCCAGTTGCCCTGGGTTTTCTGCCCCTTGAGGGCGCGGGTAAGGTTGGTGGCTTCATCGCTCAGGCGCAGGTTCAATTGCTGCAAGCGCTCAAGCTCCTTGCCCAAGGAAAACCGCTCGCGAGCCTCGGCCTGATAGCTTTCCTCGACGCGTTTCTCGAACGACTGGATGCGCTCCTTCAGCGGATCGAGCAGTTGTCCTAGGCGCTGCTGGCTGGTTTCGGCGAAGCGCTGTTCACGTTCGTCGAAGATTTTTCCGGCCAGCTCGGCGAACTGCGCCCGCAACTCGTCGCGCGAACCTTGCAGGTCGTTGAGGCGCTGCTGATGGCTTTCTTGCTGCTCGCGCAATTCGGCGTGCAACGAAGCCGCCTGGGCATCGAGCCGCCGCAGTTCCGCTTCCTTGTTGGCCCGTTCGAGATTCCAGGCGTGGGCCGCGTCCCGAGCATTGTCGCGCTCGATCTGCAGCAATTCGACTTCGCGACTGGCCGCCGCGAGCTCGGCCTGTTTGGCGGCATTGGCCTGGCTCAGGTCACTGATTTCGTCGCGGCAGGCATCCAGCTGGGCATTCAACCCGTCGTGGGCCATGTGCGCGGTCGCCAGGCGTTCTTCCAGCAGGGCGAGTTCGGTCTGCGCCGCGCTGGCCTGGCGTTGCAGATGCCAGGCCAGGGCCAGCAACGGCAGCGCAGCGCCCGCAAGACCAAGCAACAGGCTGGTCAAATCCATAGCCATGACAATTTCCGCGGATGAAATAAAGCCCGAAGGTTAACCAAGCAACCCGGCGTTGCCCAGCTCAGTCTTCGATTTCACCCAGCGCCTGGCGAGCGCGGTGATCGCCGGCCCGGGCAGCCTGGCGCAGCAGGTCCTGGCCGATGCGCCGGTCGCGAGCGTTACCGCATTCGCGGCACATCAACTGGCCGAGACGGCTCTGGGCGGCCACCACGCCTTCACGGGCCGGTTGCTTGAGCAGGCGGCCGGCCAGGTGCTTGACGCTGGGGCTGTCGCCCAGGCGCGGGCTGTCGAGTAACCATTCGGCCACGCGCATCGAAATACGCTTGGGTGGGGTAACACCCTGGGGTGTGGAGGTAACAGGATTTGATACTGAGCGGAACTTCATAACGCACTACGGTGACAGGTCAGAAGGCGCGCCACTCTACTCCTTTTTTCGTACGGGTAAAGTCGAAAAAAACCGGCACGCCCGTCCTAGAGCAAGCGGTTGGGACAATCCACAGAAGCTGTGGATAACTCAGTGGACAACCTACCCGGAACTCGCCGCAAGCCCTGTGGAACGGGGCCTGCGCTCAAACTGACGATTTTTTCACCAGCTAAAAAAAGCGATGTTTTTCATTGACTTAAATTTTGGATGCAGGCACCCACCTCAGAATGTTCCTACATGACAGTTCGGTGACAAGCCTCGTCGCAAGTGTGCACAAGTAACACGCGAACGGTTATATCGCCGCGCTTTTTGAGGCATTCGCAGAGGTGTCACCTGGGGATAACCCGGGAGAGTGCCTTGGCTGATCGCCCAGGCTCGCCAGCCACGCAAGGCATAGCGCGGCGTCCCACTGGTCGGATTTGAATATTTATTGATCACTGGCCTTCCCTTCACGGATTCGATCCGTTAGTATCCGCGGCGTTAGTACCAAGCTGAAAGTCAATTCCAGGTCGAACACATCTCCACGGTCAGCCACCCTCAAGGGCAGCTCCACCGATAAAAAGAGACCGACCTCCTCGATGGTTTCCAGGTAAATCTTGCGTCAACACTGCCTTTGATCGAATGCAAAGGGTGTCTGCCAAGCTCGTTACTCTGACCGAACCAACCTGCAAAATTGATCAGGATCTTCACCCCGGGCCCAGAACCTTTGCCCTTGATGTGCTGCCTGCCCTCCTAAGTACCTACCTGCCAGCCCAAGCGCGCCTTTTTATAGCGCTCAAACTGGCTGCTTTGTTCCAGTCGGGTTCTTCGTTCGACCAATGGTGGTCGACGTTACTGGAACGTTTTAACGCGGCACGGTTCTTAACCGTGTCATTTGCAGGAACACCTAACATGTCTACTCAAATCCATACCCAGGATGCCATCCGCACCCTGACCAACGCTTTTGCCCCAATGAACTGCCTGATCATGGCCGCTCGCAAAGGCTGCTTCAGCTTCACGCTGGTCAACGAACACGGCATCGCCCGTCATAGCGAACGCCTGTATCCCGACCAGTACTCCAGCGCAGAACCGCTGCAGGCCGTGATCGAGCGTACCCGCCAGGCACTGGTTGCCTGAGACGCCCGGAAGCTGAAACCGAAGACCCCGCCCCGAAAAGCGGGGTTTTTTATTGCCTGGCATTTCTCGATAAAGCGCAACGGCTTAAGTACAAAGCGCTATAACCGTCATAACCGTTCGATGAAGATGGTTTAAAAACAGTCCTTTACAGCAGGGATATGACACTACACTTCAAGTCAAGCGGCCTGATCCGCTTCGGCGGAGCCTGAACCGATCCACTGCTGCCAAGGCCACATCTTCAGGCTTCGCCCCTTTTCCGTCTCGAGGGTTTTATGGGTATCGCTGCCAGCGAACTGTGTCGATACGTGATCCGTCCGACGCTCCTCTACCTGGGGAGTCACAGCAAGGCGGCGGAGACCTTGCTGCTGGGCATTGCCGCCAGCCAGTCCGGGCTTGGCGCGGCGTTGCACGATCGGCGCGGGCACGGCCTGTACCGCATCACCGAACCTCGCCACCGAGCCTTATGGGACGACTACCTGGCGCTGGACCCGGAGCGGGCCAGCCTGGTACGCGGCCTGGCGAGCCAGCATGCGTTCCTGAGCGGTCCCCATCTGGAACTGACCGTCAACCTGCGCTACGCCACGGCCATCGCCTGGCTGCTGGTGGAGGAACAGGCCACACCGCTGCCCGAGGCCGGCGACCTGTTGGGCATGGCGCGGATCTGGCGGCAGACTTTTCACCCCCAGGGACGCCTGCGAGATTTCACCTGTGCCTGGCAAAACTGTGTTTCGCCACTGAATCAGGTCGCTTGCTGAATGGAAAATCAGAAAGTTCCTACAACTTCAGTGAATTTGGTCAGATTGTCCTACAAAACCCCTCTAAATCAAGCCATACAAGCTATAGCGCTTGAAGGAAAATGTTGGTAATTTTCGCGTCGGTGATCACCTGGAGTTCTAACAATGAAAAAAATGATGCTCAAAACCACCCTTGGCCTTGCCGTTACCTTGGCATCCACCCAACTCTTTGCCAGTGGTTTTGCCCTGAACGAACAAAGCATCAGTGGCATGGGCACTGGCTTCGCGGGTCGTTCTTCTTCTGCCGATGATGCAAGCACCGTGTTTGGCAACCCTGCCGGTATGTCGCGCCTCAAGCGCGAGCAAGTGACCGGCGGCTTCGCCGTGATCGACGCGTCCACCGATATCAACGATGCCAGCGGTACCCGCTCCGGCACCAACGACGGCGACATGGTTCCGTTCACCGGCGTTCCGATGGGCTACTACGTCAAGCCTATCGATGACAAATGGGCATTCGGCCTGGGTGTCTACGCCCCGTTCGGCCTGATCACCGATTATGAAAACAGCTTCCAGGGCCGCAACTTCGGCAGCAAGAGCGAAGTGAAGGTCGTGACTTTCCAGCCAACCATCAGCTATGCCTTCAACGACAAGGTATCGATCGGTTTCGGCCCGACCATCAACCGTATCTCCGGTTCGCTGGAATCGGCACTGACCACACCGTTCTCGCCTAACGACGGCAACGTCAAGATCAAGGGCGATGACATCGGCTACGGCTACAACATCGGCTTGATGGTCCAGGCTACCGACAGCACCCGTGTCGGCCTGACCTACCACTCCAAGGTCAAGTACAAGCTCGAAGGCCACACCGAAGTGAGCCCGGGTGCCGGTACGCCGGGCTTCCTGTTGAGCCGTGCACGTTATGACGCTTCGCTGGACATCACCACGCCTGAATCGGTGGACTTCTCGGTTACCCAGGAAATCAATGACGCCTGGACCGTCTATGCAGGCAGCACCTGGACCCGCTGGAGCCGCCTGAAGGACATCACCGTCGATAACGACCTGACTGGCGGCGGTGCCCTGAACCCAGCCCTCTTCGGCACCATCACCGAAGAACAGAACTGGCACGACACTTGGGCCTACGCCATCGGTACGTCCTATCAGCTGAACAAACAGTGGGTACTGCGCACCGGCCTGACCTTCGACCAGTCGCCTGCCAACAACGAAGACCGCTCGCCACGCATCCCTACCGGCGACCGGACCATCTTCAGCCTGGGCGCCGGCTGGAGCCCGACCGACGACCTGACCATCGACGTGGCCTACTCCTACCTCAAGGAAGAAAAAGTCAACGTCAACCGCAGCAACGCGCTGGGCCAGGCCTACAACGCTGAATACGAAAACAGCGCCAACGGTTTTGGTGTCGGTGCCACCTACCGCTTCTGATGATTCACGGCGAAGCTGAACACTTCGCCAGCTGAAGCGAAAAAAAGCCCCGCACTCTGCAAAGAGGCGGGGCTTTTTCGTGGCTGGCGGTCAGGGTTTCGAAGCGATGGCCGTTTCCACTGCCTTGATGAAGTCAGGATCGTCGGGTTTGATCCGGCTGGAAAAACTGCCGACCACCCTGCCCTCGCGATCCACAACGTACTTGTAGAAATTCCATTTCGGCGCGCTGGACTGTTCGGCCAGGTGCCTGAACAAGGGGATCGCGTCCGCGCCGCGCACTGGCTGCGGCTCGGTCATGGTGAAGGTCACGCCGTAGTTGACGTAGCAGACCTTGGCCGTCTCCGCGCCATCCTTGGACTCCTGCTTGAAATCGTCGGAGGGTACGCCCAGCACTTCCAGCCCTTGCCCCTTATAGTGCTGGTTCAGCGCTTCGAGACCTTTGAACTGCGGTGCAAAACCACAGAAGCTGGCGGTGTTGACCACCACCAGGGGCTTGCCGGCGAAGCGCTGGCACAGGTCGATGGTTTCCTTGGCCCGCAGCTTGGGCAGCGAGCCCTCCAGCAGCGGCGGACAATCAGCCGCCCAAACTTGCCCGGCCGCAGCCAGCAACAGGGTGGGAACAGCAAGCCAGCGCATCAGCATGTCGGATTTTCCTTGAAAGCCTGTCAGACCAGGACGTTACTCCGCCCGCCCGACGCCGTCCATTGTTCAGCAGTTACCCATGCCCAATTGCATCAACGCCAACCCGCCCTGGTGCCAGCCCCACCAGGCGAAGGCCAGCAACAGCGCGGCGCCGGCCGCGACCAACCATGGGCCGACGCGGCTCATGCGGCACCGGCCTGTGCTTGCAGGCGCGCCACCGGACGCTCGCGTACCGGCCAGTTCAATGCCGCCGCCAACAGGCTGAGCAGGATCGACACTTGCCAGATCAGGTCATAGCTGCCGGTGCGGTCGTACACCACCCCGCCCAGCCAGCCACCCAGGAACGAGCCCAACTGGTGGAACAGGAACACCATCCCACCGAGCATCGAAAGATTTCGCACACCGAACAAGGTCGCGACCGTACCGTTGGTCAACGGCACCGTCGACAGCCACAAAAAGCCCATCGCCATGCCGAAGACATAAGCCGTGGTGGTAGTCACGGGGAGCCAGAGGAACAGGCCGATCACCACCGCCCGCGCCAGATACAAGCCGGTCAGCAACCGCGGCTTGGACATGCGCCCACCCAGCCAGCCGGCCGTGTAGGTACCGAAGATATTGAACAGCCCGACCAGCGCCAGCACGGTGGTGCCGACGCTGGCAGGCAGGTGCTGGTCGACCAGGTAGGCCGGCAGGTGCACACCGATGAACACCACCTGGAAACCACAGACAAAAAAGCCCACGGCCAGCAGCCAGAACCCTGAATGGCTGCAGGCCTCGCGCAACGCTTCGGACAGCGTCTGCTCATGCCCGGACAGCGGCGCCGGCGCGTCCTTGAGCATGCTCACCAGAGGCACGATCAGCGCCACCAACAAGCCCAGCGCCAGCAGCGCGGCGGACCAGCCAAGCCAGCCGATCAGCCCCAGCGTGCCCGGCAGCATGGCGAACTGGCCGAAGGAGCCGGCGGCGCTGGCGATGCCCATGCCCATGCTGCGTTTTTCCGCTGGCACGGCCCGTCCGACTACGCCAAGGATCACCGAAAACGAGGTGCCGGACAGCCCGATGCCGATCAACAGTCCCGCGCTCAACGACAGCGACCAAGGCGAGTCGGCCATGCCCATCAGGAGCAGCCCGACGGCGTAGAGAACGCCACCGATCAGCACCACTTTCGCCGCGCCGAAGCGGTCGGCCAGCGCGCCGGTAAACGGCTGCGCCAGGCCCCAGATCAGGTTCTGCAAGGCAATCGCGAAGGCAAACACCTCGCGACCCCAGCCGAAATCCGCGCTCATCGGCGCCAAAAACAGGCCAAAGCCATGTCGCACACCCAGCGATAACGCCAGGATCAGCGCGCTGCCCACCAGGACCCAACCACAGGTACGCCACATCGATGTCATTATTGTTCTCCGGTCGCGGGTATATACCCACTTATCAGCGGACGAACCGGCATCACGCCAGTTCATCCAGCAAGGCCAACAGGGTCGCACGCTTTTCCGCGCCCAGCTTGTCGATCAGTTTCTGTTGCGCCGTTTCCCAGGCCGGCTGCGCCGCCGCCAGTCGGGCACGTCCGGCCTCGGTGAGCTCGACGATACGGTTACGCAGATCCTCGCCCTCGGCCAGCTTCACCAAGCCCTCGCCTTCCAGCACCCGGAGGTTGCGTCCCAGGGTGCTGCGGTCCAGGCCCATGGCCTCGGCCAGGGAAGAAATGCTCGGCTGGTCCAGGCGCGCCAGGTTGTTCAGCAAAGAATACTGGGCAACGTTGATCCCGAAGCCGTCGAGGGCGCCGTCGTAATACCTGCTGACGCCACGGGCGGCACGACGCAGGTTGATGCACAAACATTGAGAGGCAAGCATGGTGCGTGTATATACCCGCGATTAAGTTAACGCAAGTTAATTCAAAGAATGTCACTGCCCCAACACACGGCAAGCAAGTCCCAGCGATATGTCCTACAAGCTGCGTGGCCTCGGCCTGACAGCCTTTTCCCGGTGACCTGCTTAAAGTCCGCACCTGTCAATCCTGACAGGTTTCGCCGGGATTGAATCCAGATATAAGGAGGTATCCCCAGTCCTGCCCAGGCCTTGGGGGGCGCCGTGCAAGCGACAGCAGGACAGCACCGCGTCCACGCCATCAATGATGATGAATGGGAGATTCAATCATGTACCAAGCCAGCACTGTTTCAAGTCGTTCGCCAGCAGGCTCTACCCACCTGCGCGGCGCAGAAAGCAACGAAGCCCAAGCCGTGCGCCTGACGAACCGGGAGAAAGAATTCCTGCAATGGAGCGAGATCGGCAAGTCCTCCTGGGAAATCGCCAGGATCGTCGACTGCAGCGAAGCCAACGTCAATTACCACTTCAATAACATCCGCCGGAAGTTCGGCGTCAGCTCGCGTCATCTCGCCGGGAAAATTGCCCGGGAACAAGGCTTGATCTGATGCAGGCTGGGGTTTCGACGGCGGTGTGGATGAAGTAATCCTGTCGAGGTAACAATGCCCCTGAATGCCCTGTACCCGAGTTGCAACACGGCCAGCCCTGAAGCGTGGGGCAATGCACCCATCGCCTACAGGCCTGCGGTTGATCGATCGTTACGCATCATCCTCGCCGACGATCACCCCGTGGTACTCATGGGCATGGAAATGGCGCTGTCGAACCCGGCCTTTTCGGTAGTCGCCAAGGCCCACAACGCCGATGAACTGATTGAGCACCTGAAGCGCACTCCATGCGACCTGGTGATCACTGACTACTCGATGCCCGACTGCCGCTTTCCCGACGGCCTGACCTTGATGGGTTATCTCAAACGACACTATCGCCGCTGCCCCTTAATGGTGATCACCATGTTGCGCAACCCCTCGGTGCTGCGAGCATTGCTCGACGCCGGCGTAGATGGGTTGTTCGACAAGCGCAGCCCATTGGTCAATCTCAAGCAAGCGGCCCTGACAACCACCCGGGGGCACCGGCATGTATGCCCTGCGTTCAAGGGCATTCTCGAGGCCCAGTACTCGCCAACTAAAGCCACCGTCGGCGCGTCAAACAATCTTTCCAACCGGGAGCTAGAAGTGGTGCGTTTGTTTGTCCGGGGTTTGTCAGGCAGGACAATTGCAGCGCAACTCAACCGCAGCGAGAAAACCATCAGCCGACAAAAGCGCACCGCCATGGACAAGCTGGGGCTTGACCATGACGGTGGGCTGGTGGAGTTTGCGCGGGTCAGCGGATTGATCAACTGAGCCCTCGCTTCTACGACATGACACTGGAAACAGCCCCCGTCAGTTCGACGGGCTGGGCCCACTCACCTCGACCAAACGTGACAGAAGATCATAAGAAAGGGCTCGTCCTTCTTCATCCTTGATCAGGTTGCCGTTGGCGTCGTATTCCAAGGTGATGTCCGGATAATCGACATGGGAATTCACCACCGCAGTCAATTGAGTCGGATCCTCACCGGTGTATTCAAACTGAGCCTTATTGATTTCGGTCGCCGATCCTTTGATAAAGGTCGTACGGACCTCTTCGTGATTGTCCAGCGCATCGAAAAAGAAGACTTGCTCCGAAATGACATTGCCATACGGGTCCACCGGTGATTGGGGCCCATCGCACCAATACTCCTCAAGTCGTCCACGTAGCTCGTACCGATAGTTCTCGTCGCGCAACAACGTTTCGCCCGGCGCCGAGCCTTCACTCAGTTCACGCTGTTCGACCTGATCGAGATTGTTCCAGACCTGTTTCAACCACGTTTGGGCGCCGTTGAAATCGAACGTGCGCAGCGTCTCGCGCCCCAAGGCGTCGTACTCAAGCTGGATGCTCACCTTATTGTTCGAGCCATCAACGGTGGAAATACGCTCCGTCAGTCCCTGGACGTTATAGGTGAAGTCACTCCTCACGTAGCCGCCAGTGCCCGGCACACCCAATTCGGTGTAGGCCAGCTTGCCGGTAGTTCGATCATATTCGGACAACTGGACCTGACCGATCACATCGTAGTACCGGATGATCCTTCCGAGCCGACTGTGGACATACGTCATGGCATAGGGATCAACCACGTCAGTGACTTTGCGTGTTTCCGTCTTGATCTCGCCGCGGACGTCGTAAGTACGTTCCAGTTGGATGTCGGTTTCAGCCGAATTGAGCAGCCGGGCATCTTGGAAATCGTAGCCGTAAATGGCTTCGATCGGCGCCGGAACCTCCTGCAGGCGCTGGATGGTTGCCTCCCCCGCCACAGCCTTGCGAGTGAGCGGTTCATCTGTGAGCTCATAGGCATATTCGTAATGGATCACGTCGCCGCTGGGCTGGACGACCCGATTGGCCTTGGTGTAGCTGGTGTCGTACTCGTGTCGGGTGACTCGGCCCCCGGTCGTCGATTCAACCAAGCGCTCCAGGCTGTCGAAAGCCTGGGTGCCGAGGACCTTGTCGTTGACCTTGATCAGCGTTGGCAGATCGCCACGGCTATGGCCGGCGTATTCACGGACAACTTTGTCCTGCGTCGGCAAAGTCGATTCGAGCATGCGATCGAACGCATCGTAGAGATAAGACGTTTCGTAACCCGCCGCGTTTTTTTCCACAGCCGTACGGCCCAGGCCATCGTAGGAATAGCCATGGACGCTGACGGACGCCTGCGCGAGGTCGAAGCGCTCGACTTTCACCGGCTTTTCCAGGCGATTGGTGGTGGTGACGGTCTTGCCCATGCCCTGCGTCCACTCAGTGCTGGTGAACTTGATAGGGTCCTGCAGAGTGTGTTGCGTAACGCCCGCAGCATCGGTACTGCTCGATTGCTCGCCCCAGTCATCGAAGGTGTAGGTGGTCTTCAAAACCAAGGGTTCGAGTTCCAGCCAATCGATTTCGTGTTCTTCGGTCAACTGCCCCAAAGCGTTATGCGTCGCCCGGTAGGTCTCGCGATATTCGCCAGCGGAGAAGTCGAAATCTTGCTGCTCCTCGCTGACGGGCCGATTCAACCCGTCGAACCAGGTACGGGTCTTGACCTTCTTGACGTTTTCCATCTCCTGCCAAGCCTGCCCGGCCGCCAGCGCCTCGCCGCTGTCCGACGGGCGAACCAGCCGGTAGGTGTAGGAACGCGTGGCGGCATAGACAGGATCGTCGGGGGCAACGGTTTCCGCCACTACACGCAACAGGGCATCGTAGGTGTTACGAATGCGGATGTCCTTGTCCTGGCTGAGCAGGGGCTCGCCGTTGAGCAGCGAACGCTCCGTACTGACGACCTTGACCAGGCTGTCATGCCCGGTAAAGGTCTCGGTAGTGGCGAACGCGGTTTCACCCAAGAGCACCTCTGAAGCCTTGTCCGTCTTGTTCTTCCTGGCCTTTTCCTCATCCGTCTTGATGCTGTACTGATAACCCGTCGTCGAGACGTACGATTGATCTGCGCCAACCCGCTCGACAGTTTCCAGTTGAATGAGCCCATGTATCAAAGGATCCAGCGGCGTGTCGAAATACCCGGAGCGGGTGGTTTCCAGCAAGACGTCCGCCTGGTCGACTTGATAAAGGGCCTGCTCGGCGACAACTGCCCAGGGCTCCTTGAGGTCGCTTTTGGCAAGCGTTGGCAGCTCGATATAACGGTAGCGGGTCCGTAGGGTTGGCGCGCCGGCCTGCACGTCGGGGACACGCAACGGATCGGTGGTCGGCGTGATGGTTGTTTGCTCGACATGCCGGACGAACCCGTAGGGATCCTGCGGGCACTGGCCGACAACGCCCGCGGCCGGATAGTAGGAAGTCGCCTCGGTGACACCGCTGGCCTGGACACTCAAGGTCTGGTTGCCATGAATGTCGTACTCGCTCAGTTCGACGTCCTCGCGCCATTCCCTTGGATCATCGGTCAGTTCCCAGCGCGTGGCCGCTTCCTTCAGAAGCTGACATTGGCGTGGCTGCTGGTCGAAAGGCGCCTTGGGGTCATCGTCCACATAATAACGATTGCTGAGAATCTGCTGGTGTGTGCCCTGGAGAGTCGTCTGTGATACCAGCAAATGGAAGCGGTTGAAGACGCGGGTGACGCTGCGTATCGCGTTCGCTCCGACCAGCTCCTCGGTGGTTTGATATTCATAGGCATCGAGGACTTTATAAAGGTTATCCAGGCCGTCGTCCGTCCAGTTGACGCCGCTTCCGTAACCCAGGAAGTTATGCCCATCGGCTCCGTAGCTGTATCGAACCTCGATGGGCGCTTGGCCGGCGCCAGGGTCGGTGATATGCCCGGTGACCCTGGGCAACTTGCGTTGCTCATTGCCGTTGCCCGGGAAACCATGCCCCTCGTCCTGGTACAGGACGCGCTCATGCCCCCCCAACGGTGTCCAGACCTCGCTGATGACGTCCTTCTGCGGGTCATATTCGAAACGCCAACCTGCCTCTTCAACAGTCGGTAACGTGATCCTGTCGACCCGGTCGTTCCTGATGTCCAGGATCACCTCGGCCAGCGGGGCACCGCCAACGGGGGTAAAGCCGATCCTGACGGCATGCGTCTCGGTGTCACGGACCACTTGCAACAACAGGCCATTGTCGTCCCGAATGGCACTGAGCATCGGCTCACCATTGACCACGATGTAGTCCAGGCTGATTTCGTGACCTTGCGGTGAAAATATCCTGACAGGCACAGCCGTTTGCGGAGAGGCGCCCTTGGGCTCCAGCCACTCCACCAGGCCTGACTTATGCACGATCTTGAATTGGCTTGCAGAAAGCTCATAAAACTGGAAGTTCTCGATCTTCTGCTCTTTCATTCGCCGGCGATTGGCAACGCCTTCGTAGGGACCGGTCACTTTGAAGGTCTCGCCGGAATACACCGAGACGACCTGGGTACTGGGCGTGTATTGGCTCAGTTGCAGATTCCAACCCTTGCCGTAACCGCTGTCGATCGTGTTCATCGGGTTATAGCTGAGCACCAGCGGCAACGATGGGCCACGCAAATGGTTGCTGAGCAGTTCACGCAGCGACAGGGAAACGGTATAGATACCGGTTCGTGGGTCTACACCCGTCTGGATGAAGCTCATGAAGTTGAAGGCGTTGGAATGCACGGCGGTGGAAGCGGTCATGATGAACCTCGCGAATAAGCCAGGTGAACTTCGATGTTCGTGCTGGGCAATACGACCACCGCCGCATTGCACAGCAGAACGATCGTTTTCAGCCTTTCTTGCCGGCGAAAGAAACACTTAATCGATTGCGGTCACCGGACTGGAAGCTGATCGCAAGCTCATGATGGTTGCCTTCATTGTCCGTCAGGTAGACCTCCAGTGGAGAACTCTCCATTGGATACAAGAGCGGATGCGCGTCTCGTCGGACGTTATCGTAATGGTCACGCCGGAACAGCCCGACCCTGAATAAACCCACGCTCAGAGCATATTGTTGAATCATTTCAGGCTTGGGTTTTTCGTCGAGGTTATCAACTAGCGCCTGGTCATAATGCATGACGTATGTTTCGGGTTTCTTCAGCGGATCGCCATAGCCATAGCCGGTGTAGCTGAACATGGTTTCATTGGCGGCTTGGCTTTCCCACTTCACCATCGATGAATGTTTGCCGCGCACATCTGCGGTCTGGAAGTCCACACCCACCCGGCCCTCGCGCATATAGGAGAGGTCCCAGTAGTCTGTCGTCTTGAGGAAATGATCAAAATCGTAGTCGCCCTCCGGATCACTTCCTCCCCCACCCTCCACTCGGGTACGCGTAAGCTCGTAGTGAGCGAGAGTAGGCGTGGGCGGAGCGACGGGCTTCAGCGTCACGATGCCGTTCTCAATGTTATCTGTATCCGAGCGATACGGGACACCCTGGCTGCTTTCAAAAACCGCATAGAGACGAGTAACCTCAGTGGTGCGGCCGACCATATACACACGCACCCTGCTCGGTTCAGCCTGCTTGCCAGGCGCCACTGAGCTCATACCTGCATAGGGTTTGAAACGATTGGGAATTCGCGTCTGTGCCCACTGCCCGCCGGGCTGCGGAGGCTCCTCGGCCATGATGCCTTCCTGCAATGCAGGGAGCTCCGGGACCATCTGGTTGGAGCCGACGTGATAGATCTTCAGCGACGCCTCCTCTTCGAGGGTCAGCGGTGCCCCATCGGTTTCAATGAACGCTTCCAGCGGCAGTTGTTGATAACCGTTGGCAAACATTGCCTCGCCACCAAGGGGTTTAAGGTCGAACTTTACCAGGCCCTCCCAACCGGGCTCCTCCTGGTGGGCGGCGAGTTTTACGATGCTGTAGCCTGCATAGATGAGCATGCCACCCACAATAATCTCGCACCTGACGAAATCGAAAGATCGGGAAGACGCTGCGGGCGCGGTGTAGACGCCTTTATCATCTACCGTTCCGTCTCCTATCACTCTCCAGGTGCGCTCGACTTCCCCTGGAACGTTTGATTTTTCGGTGAATACCTGGGTCGCGGAGCGCCCCACTCCGCCGACGAACCGCGGCTCTATCTCAAGTGTCGGAGCAGCTCTTGTCAGTACCACCGACGCTTCGACCGATTCACCCGCGTTATCCGTAACGATGATGGGGTCAACAACCGTGAATTCGGGCAACTCAAGCAATTCGCTGGCCGCCGGTGGTGTATAGATCGCCGTATTGCCCTGGACCGTCAACGACCCATAAGTCGGTTGCTTCCAGGTCAACGTCGAGCCACTGAGGGCTGATGCGACAAAGGTCACGGTTTTTGTCTGGTGCCCCTCGATACGTGCCGCGGCTTCGGGAGAAATCGCCATCGACCGGGTCGTGACCAGCAACAGTGCCCGCACTTGATATGTCTGCTGCGTATCGGGATCGAAATAGGAAGCCGTGACTATATTGCGCACCAGCTCCTTGCCCAACTTCTCTTGGGAAACGGGGAGGTAATTTCCGGCAGCGTCGATGCTGCCCGCCGATGTATTCGAATTGAGGCTCTTGACCGTCCAACTGACACTTACCGGGGCGCCGTTCAAAAGCGCCGTGTATGCAACAGGCTGGCTCCCGGCCTTCACCACGCGAACCGCGGGCTCGATGGTCATCGATGTTCTGGAAGGGTCGAGACGACCAAAAATCACCAGATCCTTGGGCGTATCGCGGGAAACTTCAACAAATACATTCTGCTCTCCGGGAAACAAAAGGCTCTGGATCAGCGCCAACTTGTCAGGATCGGAACGCTCCACATATTTTTCCGCCAGGACCAGCGTTGCCGAAAAATCCCCGTCATCGGGAATCAGGTACGGGAATCGGTCCGGCGACGGGTAATCCCCGCCCATCTCGTCCCCCCTGAGCTGCACCATGACCACTACCGCGCCGTCTGGCGCATTGACAGACTCCGCCAGTTCGGCACCCGGCGCACGTTGCGTCAGTAGGATGAAGTTCGTCGGGGTGAGGTCGCTGTCGCCTTTCAGGTCGAGGATGCCCAACACATACACCTGCTGCTCGGGCGGCAGCTGTTTAAAGACTTCATCGAAGTACATGCCTATCTTGACTTGACTGGCCACCGGCCCCGCGAGGTTGCATGAGAACTTCACGCCCTTGGATAGGTCCAGCGTCACCCTGCCCAAGCGATCAACCACCCCCACCACAACGGAAAGGTCCAATTCCACCGTGAGCGTATAACCATTGGCTTCGCTGATGTCGAACTCATACATCAAGCCGTAGGTATCTTCATAAGCGGCAAAGTTTCCGCCTAAAAGGCTCAAAGTCAACTTGGCTCGGGAGTTGCTTATGTCGGCGGGCTCGAACGATAGCAACGGTTTGCCCAACATGACATTTGTCAGCACGCCTCCCTCGGATCCCGAGTCATTGAGGTTCATGCGGCCGGAAAATACCGGCAGGTAATTCGTACCGTCATATTTTTCCAGCCACTGTTGCTGGAGCACCCGATTAAGCCGCTCGCGATTGAAGGCACACACGGCCCCCCAGCCTTGGGTAATCGAATACTCCTTCATTTTTGCCACAATATCGGCACGTGAATTACTGACCATTTCGATTATCCTCGGCGAGGGTGGCGATGCGCTGCAGACAGCCTTTGATTTCTTCGCTGGCATTCGCGGACGGATTGATTGACTTGAGCTCTTCGGAGACCGCATCCAACAAGCCGTTCAATGTCTCAAGGTCTGGAAACGGATCTTCTTCTACAATCGGCTTGTCCGGCAATGGCGAAAGCGGCAACGGCAGAATGGTGAAACCGTCAAACTTCATCCCCATCAAATCAAGTATGACCGTGATCAGCACAAACTGACTGCTGGTGGTTCCACTTGCCGTAAAAATCCCGGTAGCAGGATCAACTTCTCCAGCATCCGCGGGTATACATTTCCACGCCAAAGGCACGGTGGGTATCTGACCATTAAACGAGACAACCAATTTCACCGAATCATAAGGAGCTTGCTCAAACTCAGCCTTAATAACTACTGATTGAGGCCGGTACTTGACCACCATCAGGGTTTTTTGTTCTTGATTGGTTGTTGTGTTTTTTACAACCACTTCATCTATTGTGAAAGACTCGACGGATTGCTCTGGTGCCAACGGCGCGGTGTAGAGATTTTTTCCTTCTCCATCTGCGTCAGCAGGAATACTGCCGCCGCCGACGACGCTCCATTTCATTGCGCCGTTCAAAGTGTGCGCCGACAGTTCGCGAGTCTCAGGGGCCACGTCTGGCTTGGAAGCGTTGCAGATTTCAATCAGCGGGTTCAGGGTAATGGTTCTGGCGACGACCGTAACCAACGCCCTGGTGGTATGGACCCCAGCGATGGACGCGGTCACTTTGACCCGCAGATAGGTCCCATGAATATCGGCCAAGGCCGGGGCGGTATAGAGACCCTGTGAATCAATGGTTCCGACACCCAGAGTGCCGCCCTCGAGATCCTCGACACTCCAGTCGATGGTGTCGCTAGGGGTAGGGGTTACCGAAAATTGGCGTTTCTCGTCATAACCCAGCATGACTTCCATGGGGTCTATGGCAAACGTGGTCAGGCGGGGGCTGATTGCGCCGAAAAGGACCAAGTCCCCCGTCGGATCAACTGTCTTAAGCTGTACCGCATCATCAGTATTAAAAATGATTGTATTAAGGATAAATAGATCAATTGCTTCAAGCCCGTTAATCGCTGACAAAATTGCGTTGGCCGCAGTACTTTGTAGGATGCCGGTGAATCCCGAAGTGACTAGGAATAACTCGAGTCCTGCAGGCGCCGCTTCCGTGAGCTCATAAGTATGTGACAGCCGGGCTGATACGAGCGTAACGTGGAGCCGGCGCGACGCCGCATCGAGAGCAAAAGCGTAATCTGCACTAAAACCAATCCCAAGCTGAAATTCGTAGGTTCCCCCATCAAACACACAAGTCATGGGGTACCTCCCATTTTCATTACCCATGCCCACTCTCAGAAGAGGAGGGCCGCCCTCAGTCCTGTACATTGACATGGTCAACTTGGAATCCGCATCAATAAAAATAGGTAGCCGATACCCAGAGAACCTCATATTCCATGGGGCAGTCGCTTCAAAGTCTGGAACCTCCAAATAACCATCGGAGCTTTCCACTTCTATTATATGAACAAAGCCCCTATCATCGTTCGTACCCTTGAATGTGGCATTTGGTGCATTGAATGCCCTGGCCGTACCTCTGCCAATAATTTCATGCATGAAAAAATCCGAGCCAAATAACATTGATGCATTGAGATCAGGCTGATCACTGGGCAATGGATACAACCAATCTTCTCCAGGCATACCGCCTTGCAGTGAGCCTTCCATGGCGATACGCATTTCAAGCGCGCCATTACCGTAGTTCTCCGCCTCGAGTAAATTGGCACCGGCTTCCATAATGGTCCGCAACTTGAATGAGGCGGGCTTGATTATTTCCTGAGTCGTAGTATCCAACATACCCAAGTGAAATTGACGCTTTTCCTCCGGAGCCTCACGAAATTTGCGTTTGAAAAACGCTCCGGCCTTCTTCTGCTGAAAGGGAATACGATCACAGGTCTCTAGCCAAAGTCTATTTTGTGAGGCCGAATCGCCCAGATCCAACTGCACTTCACCCTTATCATTGATGTTGCCTTGAACCTCCTTGAGCGGTACCTTGCTGGCTTCCAGTGTCGGATGATCCAGAGGATCATAGGAACCGATTCTGGTGACCTGAGGGAAACTCAGGGTGTCGTCCAGGCTGATGTCCTTGCCACCGACGACGGCCATGCTCATCATGACCTCGCCGGTGTTGTCCGGGTTATTATGAAAACTCAAACGTGGCGTATCGGTGAAGTAATCCAGCTTCCATCGCCAAGTGCTTTCTGATACGCCATAGGCTTCATTGATGGGCGGCATCATCGAATTCGTGTGATGTTTTTCGATGTACTCCTGAAGCAGCAACTGGTTGCACTTATCCCGGTCGTAAGCAACCAATGCATCCCAATCATTCGTACGAGGCGCCAAGCTGGCCCATTCAAGGTATTCGCTCAGTGTTTTACGTTCTGCTGCCATGACATTCATCCTCTGGGATAAATTAATATTTTCCCTGCGACTAACACTTCTTCAAACGCGCACTCAGCAACCTATTGATCGTTCGGTTGTTATAAGACTAAGTCCGCAGCGTAAACCTTGCCGGCTCAAACAGTGTCTCCGCCCCCGGCTCGTAAACTATCTTGACCTGAACTTCTACCGCACCCAGTTGGAAACCCTCGAAACTGGACCTGGCAAGATTTTTCTCAATTTGTTTATTGGCAACGTCCGCAGCTGTTACCGGGTAGTCTTCAAGAATCGGGACAATCAAGTCAGATCCATCCTGGCCCTTACCCATAATCTGCGCGGTTACGACCTGACCATCACGCATATAAAGCCAAGAGAGGAGCGTGAACAGTTCACCTTCACTTCCGATCCGGCTTACATATATAGTTCCGTTATTCGCCTGGCCTTGCGCGGACTGGATGGCTCTGTAGAAGTGTTTCTCGATCGGCAACACCCGCACAGTAAAAATTTCCGACTGCACGGCAGGCTCGCCTGACTGCTGAACGGTGTAATAAACCCGCACAGCCTTATCCAGATTCGAGGGAATGAATTGCGCTGGAATGTTGTAGGTACGCCCATTCGTCGGGACTGTCGCGATATGTTTACCGCCGTCGCCATAACCTTCCCAGTGCAGTTGAACGATGTCCTCGGGGCCGTAGTTGGCAAGCGGGTCGATCAAGATAGTTACGCCGGTAGAGGCCTTGTTTGTGACATTCAAAAGACCTTCGCCCTCTACCGGATTGTCCGGGTCGACGTAGGCGTCCAGCACGATGACCATCGGCAAGTACAGGGGCTCTCGTACGTTTACCCGATAAGGCTCCGAGGAGCGTGCCGTTCCCTCCCAGGCATATTGATAGCGCAAATCCATCGTTCCGCCCTGACTGGCGGCGACCCAGTCGGCGTCCAGGTGTAACTCGAGAAACCCCTTGCCCAGCGTGGACGCATCGACACGGGCACGCAGGATCACCGGATCCACATCCGCGATTGACGAAGAGACATGACAGAGGAGCTCATCCCCTACTTCCATGCCGGGGTAGCCTGCGATGCGCAGCAGCAAGCCTTCCGGGAACAAGGCGGGATTGAGCGTGCCGCCGTCATGCCCGTCGATTTCCAGAGGCGGCAACCCGACCGAGGTCGGTGGCAGCAGCTTGAATGTCTGCGCAGGGGACTGGGTGGTTTCTCCCGGAGTGCCTACATATTGGATACCGTAGTGCACCTGCATGGTTCCATCCTCGGCCCGCAGCAGATCGGAGCGATTAAGAAACAGGCCCAGGGGTTTGCCCACGCCCTCCTCTTCGAGCGTCCGTGAGTTTTTGAGCGCAGGCAATTCCATGCCGTCGGAGTCAAACCGACGGCAATACAGGGTCACCGTGTCTCCAGCGGCCATCGCCTGGTAAGGCGCCACCCAAGGAGTAAAAATGCGAGGTTCATCCTCAACGAGTGACAGGTGAAGATCGTGCGATTCGCGGATCTGCAACACCGGCAGGGTCGCTACCGACCTCGGACGTTTGCCAACGTAGAAAAACAACCGAAGCGATTCGTCTCCGGGCACGCCGCCGGGTTTTCTCACACGATATGAATAAAAAACCGTACCGTTGCGAAGCGCCTGCAGCAGACTGTTCTCGATCAATACCGGCATGCCGTCAGGCGTGACTTCCTCCTCGATCACTTCGACTTCGTCATTGAATTTATCGACTATCTCGCCGGATTCGCCACAACCGAACCAATTGACAACAATGAAGTCCGCGTCGGCGAGGCCGTCGTACTTTATAAAGGTTTCAAGCTCCTGCGCACCCAGTTCCTCAAGGTCAACGGCATTATCCGGACCTAATAAAGGAATGGCCGGTGCCGGATTGGAGAGCGTCATCTTCGATTCCTTGGCATGGAAGTATTGAGCGATCCACAGGATCACTTGGGTTCAGGTATATAGATTTACGCCCTAACGACGCTCGTTGGAACTATCAGAACTGTTAGGTTTACCGAGGCGGCGTCTCTGCTAGCGTTGTCAGGTGGAAGCTACGTGATGCGTAGCGAAGAAGCCCAATGAATACCAACTCCGACAAAAGGAATTAAGTAATGCGACATCTCAAGTTATTACTCACTCTAGTAATGGGTCTTGGTTACGCAAGTTATGGAATGACGGAAAACACCACAAACGCCACTGGCACAATTTACATCAGAGAACAAAACACGAACATTCAATGCAGTGTTCCAGCAACGGCGGGCGATCATGTTATATCAGACTTTGGCTGTACCAATGACCAAGCCTATTCGGTTCGATTCGATAGCATCCCGTCGGCGGTCAATATAACTTTTTTTGACGATAAGAACGGCGAAGGCTGTCTGGATGATGAAGGATGGGAAATTGAGGTTCGTACCATCAAGAACCCGACCACAACACCGACGGAGCCCTGGATGTTCCTCGCATCGATGCACGGTCATACGGACGGTACGATCATCGAACCTGGCGTGCTGAAAATACGCTCCCGCGCGGGCGGAGACATTCACGGAAAACTCTCGTGCGTACGCGTCGAGACCGATAAATAACTTTCCAGACCGAGGCCTCATCCATGCCCGCTTCCACCGCCGTCCACTCCAACGCCTTCAACTTCCTCAGTTTTGTCCAGTCCGGAGTCGATGCAAGGACGGGCATGTACACGGTGTCGCTGTCTTTACCCGAAGTGAAAACCTGTGACCTCAGCGGCCCGGCGATTCCCCTGGTGCTCAACTTCAACCCTCTGAACGAGGTCGACAGTGGCTTCGGCCTGGGCTGGGACCTGGCGCTGACGCAATATGCCCCGAGCACGCAGATCGTCTCGATTCATTCAGGGGAAACTTTCAAGGTCACGGGGTCATACCCTGGAGATACGGGTCGCCTGCGCATGAAAGAGCAGAAAATCGAAAGTTTCCAGCTCTTCGAACTGCCCGAAAAAAAGTATCGGGTGGTGCATAAATCGGGGCAGGTGGAGACTCTGGAACTTCAGGGGGCGGAGCCGCAAGTGGCAGTACCGGTGAGCATCCATTCAGCGCAGGGCCATGAGATCACGCTCGAGTACGACGTCTTCAACGGGCGCCCGATGCTTAGCGTCATCCAGGACAGCAGCGGCAGGCTTCTGCAAGTCACCCGCGACCGGGTAAAACACACGGTCACCTTCAGCATCGGCTTCAACGGCACCACCCCTGCGGCGCAGGTGCTCTTGAATTTGATAAATGATCGCATCGACAGGGTCACCCTGCCGACGACCGAAGCCGCCGGCTGGCGCTTTGAGTACCGGACGGTGCGCGAGCTGGCCTGCATCAGCGAAGTCTGGACGCCGCTGGGCGCCCACGAAACTATCCAGTACAACGATTCGGGCCATGGCTTTCCCGGCGGCGGCAATGAACAGCGCAAACTGCCGAGGGTGACCGACCATGTCACCGCCCCCGGCGGCGGCAACGCGCCCATCGTGGTGAAGTACAGCTACGCCAGCGACGGGCATAATTTCCTCGGCTATGGAAGTGCTGTCGAATGGACGGACGACGGCCTGGACAATCTGTTCAAGGTCAACGAACCCTACCTCTACAGCTCCACCGAAAGCCTGATGGCCGGTACCGATGTCGTGCGCAGCGTGACCCGGACATTCAACCGCTTCCACCTGCAGACCGAAGAAACCACCGTGCAGGACAATCGGCAGAAAACCGTCCGCAGCCGTTATTACGCGGATGATGACGACACGCTATCTTTCGACGAACAGCCACGGCAGTGCCAGTTGCCCCGGACAATTTCGACGCTGTGGTCGATCAGCGACGACCCGCGTAGTTGGCGCCAGGACAAGCAGCTCAGCGAATTCGACATTTACGGCAACCAGACGCTGCGGGTCGAGCCCAGCGGTGTTACCGAACACATTGCTTATTACCCCGCTGAAGGGGTGGCAGGGCAGTGCCCGGCGGATCCTTATGGGTTCGTGCGCCACGTGCGCGAAAAAACCTTCCTCCCCGCAAGCGATCCGACACTCGTGCCAGGACTGCAGAGCGGTGCATTGCCATTGCGTACCCGGTTTCGCTATGAAGCACTGCCGTCGCTGGGCAGCAGCACTATCCAAAAGCCCTGGATAGCCATGACACAAGAGCAACTGTTCGAACTGACCGACACCAAAGACCCCATCGAGCGCCAGCTCTCATCGACCCTCTTCGGCTACTTCAACGTTCCAGCCGACCCGTTGACCCATGGCCGGCGAGCCCGGCAGGCAATTACCCTGGGCAGCGACACCGGCCCGACCTCCTTCATCGATTACCGCTATACAAAAAATGCCGAAACCCGCTCGTTACAAACCGAGCAAACCTCCTCGACGGACTTCGACGATACCGTCATGACGGTGGTCGACGAACGTTCGATGCTCCACGGCGAACCCTTGCTGATCACCCAGGACAGCGTTCAATACAGTTACCTTTATGACCAACTGAACAGGGTAGTTCGTGAAACCCAGGCCCCCGGCACGGAATACGAAGCAGCGCGGCGTTATAGTTACCGCCTGATACGGCCGGTCGATACGGGCCTCCCTCCTGTTGCGATCCAGGCCTTTCAGGAAATGGAGGACGTCAAGGGCGTGAAGCTACGGACTCACTTCGACGGAATGAGCCGGGTGGTACGCGAGGAGCTGGAGGATTTCGGCACCTATCGCGATATCTACAAGGCGCAGTACAACGACAAAGGCCTGCTGATGGAAGAAACGCAAATCGACTGGCTGGAAACCAACGATCTTCCCTTGACGACCACCTACAGCTACGACTCCTGGGGGTTGCGCGACAGCGTAACCCGGCCGGACGGCGTAAAAATCCTGATGTTCAACGACCCCATAGCTTTTGCCAGCGAACAATGGATCGAAGGCACAGCACGCACCCGGACCGTTACCAACCGATTCGAAAAAACCGTCAGCGTCGAACGGATCGACCTGAACGGGCAGCGCATCAGCCGAACGGTATTCGACTATGATGGCCTGGGCAATTGTGCGTCAAAGGTTGACGAGCTCGGCGGTATCACACGTTATAGCTACGATGCGTTCGCCCGCCTGGTCCGCACCACCCTGCCCGACCTGACCAGTGTCCATACTACTTACGCCGCGCACAGCCGGGCCGAGCTGCGTAGCCGGATCGAGGTCAAGCCGGGCAATTTCGACGGGCCCGCCCGCACCGTAGGCGAGCAAGAGTTCGACGGCCTGGACCGGGTGACACAGTTCAAGGTTGGTCCCCGGATCGAGTCACGGGAGTACGAGGCTGGCTATCTGCTGCCCAAGCGCCGGGTCACTCCGGCCGGCAACGCGGTCGAGTTTCAATACCAGCACGGCCTGATCGAGAAGCCGACCGTCATCACCGCAACGGACGACGAGTCATCCTTCGACATCGACGTGCTGGACGCCAGACTGAACGGCTCGAAAAACAGCCAGGGCGCATATGCCTTTGCCTATGATGAGGCCGGACATCTGGAGGCCGAGACCTGGACCGATGCCCTCGACAACAAACCGTACACGACCCGCTATAGCACCTCCCTGAAAGGACGTCCGTTGAGCCGTACCGACGTTGGCGGCCACGATACGCACATGGAGTACCATCCGGCCAACGGGCGGCTGCTGAGCATCGAGCAAAGGCAACTGAAGGCCTCATTCGAATACGACGCAATTGGCCGACTGTTCCGAACCACCAGCCGCGACAGTGCCAGCCACAACACCCTGACCGCTACCCTGGCATTCGATGATGCGGGGCGCGAGACCCTGCGCACCTTGGTACTGCTCGACGCCCAGGACCAGCCCATTGAGGCCGAGCGCTCGATCGAATTGACCTACCAGGCCGACAGCAACGTGCGTAGCCGGCACCTGCGCGTAGCAGGGACCACTGTTCTGCTGGAAACCTACAGCTACGACCTGCGCGGGCGCCTGGAACGCTACCGTTGCTCAGGCACTGAACTGCCAAAGGATCGCTTCGGCAACGCCATCCTCAGCCAGTACTTCGAGTTCGATACGCTGGACAACATTATCTACACGCGGACCGTTTTCAGCGACGGGCGACTGGACATAACGCATTTCAGCTTTGCCGTGGACGATCCCTGCCAACTGGTGGGCGCCAGCCACAGCCATCCTGATTACCAGAGCCTGGAAACCCGCTTCACTTATGATCTGGACGGCAACCTGAAGCAGGATGAAGCGGGACGACAGCTTGACTATGACAGCCAGGGCCGTCTGGTGAGTGTCGCCAGCCCTGACGGACAGCCCCTGAAAAATTATCGCTACGATGCCCACGACCACTTGCAGGCGATCACCCCACAGGGGGATACGCAAACCCTGCGTTTCTACCAGGGCACGCGGATCACCGACACGCTGCACGACGATCAACATGTGCAGTTCCTTTATCACCAGGGGAAGCCCCTCGGCCAACAGACCCCCAGCGACGATGGGCAAACGCTGTTGCTGATGACCGATGCCAAACAGTCGGTCATCGCCGAGAGCCAGGGCGATCAAGTGCGCAGCGCCATCTATGGAACCTACGGCGAGCGGGGGCCGGACTCGACATTGCAGAGCCTGCTGGCTTTCAATGGCGAGGCGCTTGAGAGCACCGGGTGGTATTTACTGGGCAACGGCTACCGGGCCTATAACCCAGCGCTGATGCGCTTCCACAGCCCGGATGCCCTGAGCCCCTTTGGCGCCGGTGGCCTCAATTGCTACATGTATTGCGCCGGTAACCCGATCGCCTTCGGCGACCCGACCGGGCACGCGCGCCAGGGGCAGATTATCAATAATATAGGGTTCAATATCGGGGTCTCGGCAGCCACCACCGTCCTCGGCATCGTTTTGTCATTTGTGACGCTCAATCCGGGGCCGCTGATCGCAGCCATGGCGCAAGTGGGCATCACGACCTCGGCCGCGGCCATCAGTACCGCCATAACAGCCGTGACCGTGGGCTCATCGGTGGTGGCGGGAGGAGTGGCGGTTGCTTCCGGCTTTGTCCGGGATGAGAATGCCAGCGAAGCACTTGGCTGGATCTCGCTGGGCCTGGATGCGATAGCGCTTCCGCAAGTCAAGTTGCCCAAACCGCCCGTACCCAAAGTCCCGAATCCGATCACCATTCCGAGGGCCAAGCTTGGAAGAGCTCCAGGCAGGGCCTCGCTGGATGACACCGACGATTTTGCCGACCTTGACCTGAGCATGTTCGAGCCCCGGTGCTCAGCTACTCCGGACGACAGCATCGGTCCAAATCGGAACCAGAACCGTCGAGTCACGTTTTCACCACAGGTGGAGGAGATGGGTCCGTCGAGTTCCGGCAGCCGTTCGAGCACCGCTTCGGTCAGCTCGTCTGACAATTCTTTCCGAACCCGCAGCAGGGCCAGTTCAGCCGATTCGAACACCAGTTATGATCTTCCTCCAGCGCTGGCCCAACTTGTAGCAGGGGACCAAAAAAAGCTGACAAAGAATGTCGTGCTCGGCGGTCAACAGTGGTACGCCCACAGAAAGCCGGGCGACCCGGCCGTCATGCCCGGGGTTCACAAGGTCTGAGCGAAGCCAGGCGGCCCTGAGGTCGCCTGGTCTTTTTCTCTTTGGAAACACCCTTAAACACTCCCCCAACCGTTGTCTCGGGAAATGAGAGTTCTCTCATATTCCCTGCCCCACCCCCTCCCTAGAATCCCCCACCGAAGCATGCCTCCTCGCGATAGCCCTCTATTCGCGAGCAGCCAGTGCATCGCCTCCTCTATGGCTCACCGTTCATTGTTCAAGGATTCGACTAGATGAAAAAAAACCTCCTGGCAGCCTCCCTCGGGCTGGTAACCGCCCTTGCCGGCGCATCCGCATTCGCCGGTACCAGCAGCGGGCAGATCAATTTCACCGGTCACATCAATGCCAATACCTGCCCGATCGAACCCATCGATCCGGGCAGCGGCGCCCCTGGTCCCATCAACCTGGGTGAGGTCGCCGCCCTGGATTTCGCCGGGGTAGCCGATACGGAAGTCGGCGGCCGCGAGTTCGCGTTGCGCGTCAAGGATGGGACTGCCTGCGGCTTTTCCGCCGGTGATACAGCGGAGGTGACGTTCACCAGTACCCATGGCAGCGCCGGCACCGATGGCAAGTACTACGGGATCCAGACCGGCGGTGCTACCGGCGTCGCCCTGACCATCAAGGACAACGATAACGCGCCTATCGACAGCGGCACGCCGTCCAAGGCCTATCCGCTGAACCCCACCGGCGAAACCCGGATGATCTTCCACGCCAAGTATCGTTCCATCAGCGCAACGGTTACTCCCGGCCCGGTGATTGCCAATATCAATTTCGTCGCCACCTACCCGTGAGATCCGCGGTTGGGTGCATAGCCATGCATCCAACCGCGTCGTTCACCACCACGGACCGCAGCAATATCACGGGATGACCCAGTGTTTCGATCAAAAAGAAAATACCGCCGTGCCTGCACCTTACTCACAGGGACCGTGACCTTGCTCCTGGCCTACGCCCCCCTGAGCCAGGGAGCCCTGACGCTGAGCGCGACCCGGGTGATTTTCGACAGTGACAAACGCAACGTTTCACTGATCGTCGCCAACCCCAGCGACAAAGTCTTCGCGGTGCAATCCTGGGTCAACACCAGCGCCGACGACACCACTACGATCGTACCGTTCGTAGCCTCGCCGCCGCTGTTTCGCATCAACCCGGGCAGAGAGCAGCACGTGCAGATCAATGGCTTGCCTCATTCACTGCCCAACGATCGCGAGTCGTTGTTCTTTTTTAATGCCAAGGAAATTCCCCAGGCCGAAACCGACCAGCGCAACGTGCTGAACATCGCCATCCGTACGCGCATCAAGTTTTTCTATCGCCCTGCGGAACTGAAGCAAACCCCGGCGGAGCGGCTCCAGGATTTGCAATGGTCATTGCAATCGATCAATGGCATGCCAAGCCTGGTGCTGAACAATCCTACCCCCTTCCACTACACCTTCCAGCACCTGGAAATCAGCGCTGGCGGTCAGTCGAAACGAATCGACAGGCCGGCGATGGCGGCGCCCTTCGGGCGTGAAGTCTATTCGCTGAAAGGTTTCCAGCCCGGCACGGACGCGCAGCTTTCATTCACCACGATCAACGACTACGGCGGCATTACCGAGCCCGCCACCTTGCCCGTGCGGCAGCACCCTTAACCCCTCCAGCCCGCAGTGTCAGGGAACATGATCATGATCGGATTTTCAGCAGGCCGGCGCATGCGCCTGCGGCTGGCTCGCTGCCTGCTGGCCGGCGGCAGCGGCATGCTTATCGAGACGGGCGACGTACTGGCGCAAACACCAGCACGGTTTCTTTCGGGCTTCATGCATCAGGGCCATGACCAGGATGCCGACGCCGGCCAGTTGGCCTTGCAAGCCATGGCCAACGAACAAGGCTTGGTGCCGGGTCGCTACCGTGTGCAGGTCAGGCTTAACCAGCAATACGTGGGCGAGCACGACATCGAGTTCATCAATGGCGGTTCGGCCGTTCTGTCGGCCTGCCTGACAATGGCCCTGCTCGATCAGTTCGGCGTGAACACCAAAAGCGTCGCCAATCCCGAAACGCTCGTAAGTCCATGCGTAGAACTGGCCATCCTGATCCCCGACGCCCGCGCCGATTTTGATGCGCCGCGCTTGCAACTGAACCTCTCGGTTCCGCAAATT
This sequence comes from Pseudomonas sp. R1-15, assembly GCF_051132085.1. Taxonomy (NCBI): domain Bacteria; kingdom Pseudomonadati; phylum Pseudomonadota; class Gammaproteobacteria; order Pseudomonadales; family Pseudomonadaceae; genus Pseudomonas; species Pseudomonas sp. R1-15. The sequence goes on from NZ_CP071660.1 coordinate 4,445,062, forward strand.
GCCATGCACCGCAAGGCCAGCGGTTACGTCGACCCGCAGCGCTGGGAGCACGGCATCAACGCCGCGTTTGTCAATTACCAGGTCTCGGCGCAGCAAGGCGATACCCGCTATTCGGGACGTAGCGACAGCCAGGATCTGCTGTTGAACGGTGGTATCAATCTCGGCCCATGGCGCTTGCGCAGCAATCAAAGTGCCCGTCAGGACAGCGATGGCGGGCGCACCTGGACGCGGGCCTACACTTACGCCCAGCGTGACCTGCCCGGCCTGCACGCCAACCTGACCGTGGGCGAAGCCTACAGCGGCGGTGATGTGTTCAAAAGCGTTGCACTAAAGGGAGTGATGCTCAAATCGGACTCCGGCATGCTGCCCGACGTCATGCAGAATTATTCGCCGATCATCCGCGGCGTGGCGTTCAGCCGGGCGCGCCTGGAGATACGCCAGAGCGGCTACCCGATCTATTCCACCTATGTCAGCGCCGGTCCTTTTGAAATCGACGACCTGAACACCGGCGGAGGCAGCGGTGAGCTGGAGATCCTGCTCACCGAGGCCGACGGCCAGGTCAGGCGTTTTACCCAACCCTACGCATCCCTGGGCAACCTGCTTCGCGAGAACACCTGGAAGTACAGTGCTGCCATCGGCCGCTATAACGTCGCCGGAAAGGTTGAAGACCCGATGCTCTGGCAAGGCACGCTTGCCAGCGGGATCGGCTGGGGCACGACTCTCTACGGCGGCCTGCAGACCAGCGAGCATTACCAGGCGGCCAGCCTGGGCGCGGCAAAGGACTTGGGCGCAATCGGCGCACTGGCACTGGACGTCACCCGCTCCAGCGCCGCGATCGATGTCCAGGATGCGGGCTCCGTACAAGGCCTGAGCTACGCAATCAAGTATGGCAAGAGCTTCGATTCACGTACCAGCCTGCGCTTTGCCGGTTACCGCTACTCCACGCAAGGGTATCGGGACTTCGATGAAGCCGTGCGCCAGCGCAGCCAGGACACTACCTTCAAGGGCAGCCGGCGCAGTCGCCTGGAGGCGTCGATCTACCAGGGCATCGGCCAGCAGAGTGCCTTGACCTTCACGCTTTTCCAGGAAGATTTCTGGCGCACCGATCAGCAACAGCGCCAGTTCCAGCTCAACTTCAATACCCGCCATCGAAGCGTGAACTACAGCCTCTATGCCGGCCAGTCATTGCGCAGCCGCCAGCAAACCAGCGACCGCCAGATGGGCTTGAGTGTCTCGTTCCCGCTGGACATCGGTCACACCAGTTCCATCAGGCTGGACACGCAAAAAACCGGCACGAGCTGGAGCCAGCGTGCCAGCGTCACCGGCAGCCTGGACCAGAATCGCCTCGGTTACCGCGCAGGCATCGTCAACGAAAACCACCGGCAGCAAGCCGCCGAGCTCTCGATGAGCTACCAGATGCCCGTCGGCAATTTCGGCGCGGGCCTGAACTACGGCAATGCCTACCGCAACCTGTCGGTCAACGGCGCCGGTGCCATCGTGCTGCACGGAGAAGGTGTCGAGTTCGGTCCCTACCTGGGAGAAACCGCGGCGCTGATCGAGGTGCCAGGCATCAAGGATGTCGGTATCGCCAATGCGCCAGGGGTACGCACCAATGCGCGAGGCTTCGCGCTGGTTCCCTACCTGCGGCCCTACCGGATCAACCAGATCGAGCTGGATACCGCGGAGCTGGGGCCGGAAATCGAACTGGAGAACGGCACCACCCAGGTCGTGCCTCGACGGGGAGCGCTGGTCAAGCGTACGTTCGCCGCCCGCTCAGTCCTGCGAGTCGTGGTCAATGCCACGTTCGAGGGTCGTCCGTTGCCGTTTGGCGCCCGGCTCGAATCCGCCGAGGGCGAAGTCGTCGGAATTGTCGGCCAAGGCGGCCAGGCCCTGTTGAGCACTCACGCGCAACCGCAAGTCTTGAGTGTTGCCTGGGGTGAAAGACCCGCACAGCAATGCCGCCTGGTCATTGATCCGCAGAGCTTGCCATCGTCCCGGGGCTACCGCTTGCAAACGGCGATCTGCCGATGAACCGGTTTTTTCCAGGCGATACCGTCTTTGACGCGACGCCGCCTCCCCAGCAGGATATTCATGATTAAATTATCAGCGCGACACCTCGCCAGCCTGATCGGCGTCTTCGCTGGCTGCCAGTTTGCCTTGCCCGTCATGGGCAATACCTGCCGGTGGGATTCAGCGCCGGGCCCAGTCACCTACCAGGTCAACCTGGGTACCGTCTACGTGCCTCGCGATGCGAGTACCAACAGCGTCATTGGCGTTGCCGACCAATTCGTTACCAGCAACCGCCCGGGCCCGACCATCATCTGTACCAACGACGGCAGCGTGACGCTGGACTTCAACGCCATCAACATAGCGCCGTTCGATCATCGTCGGGGCAGCTTTGGCAATGGCGGCGTCGACGACAGGATTTTCGCCACCAACATACCGGGAATCGGTGCGCGCGTTACTTTGGAAGCCGGATTCGACGGACATTCCGGCAACTCCTTCGTCCCCATCGGCGGCAGCCCCGTGGTGCCCTTCGATGCACAACTCAGCCAGCGCATGGTGACGCCGTTCACTCTCTCCAGACTGCGCAGCTTGGTCACGCTGGTCAAGACCGGCCCTATCGCCCCCGGTCCGCACACGGTGAACCGGCATATGTTCGACGGTTATTTCTCCAACATCGGCAAAGGCTTTGGCTACAACCTGAACGCAACGGTCATTCAGTCCCAATGTGCAGTGGGCGCCAACCCGGTGAGTGTCGACCCGGTACCGCTGGGTACCTGGCAGGTCGGCGACTTCAATGCTCCCGACTATGCCACCACGCCTGTGCCGTTCACGATCACCCTGACCCGCTGCGAGGCCGACCCGACCAACGCCAACCAGGCCAACGCCTACATCCGCCTCGACGGCGCCAACGGGTCCTTGCCCGAGGGCGACGGCCGTAACGGTGTATTCAGTCTGGGTAATGGCTCGGGCGCCCGGGGTGTCGGCATCCAGATATTGCGAGGCGATGGGATCACCCCCGTGCCATTGGGCACGGACGTGTTCTTCGGTTCCATTGAAAACGCCCGCGACAAGACGCTCGGCTTCAGTGCGCGGTTCTACAAGACCGGCAGCGTAGTGAGCCCAGGCAGCGCCAATGGCGCGCTGAGCTTCACCCTCACCTTCCAGTAAAGCCTTTGGTCAAGCCTTCAGCATCGGTCGCAACTCGGTGAAGAACTGCCAGTGTTCGCCGTCATCGAAGCTGACCTGGGTTTGCACGATAAACTGAGTATCGGTTGGCAGGGACAACATGAAATCCCGAGGCAGTTTCACATGCACCCCATTGCTGACCTCCGCCGCTACGACCTTGTGCTTGTCCAGGATGGTCAGACTTCTGTTCAAGCCCGACACCTTGATAGTCACCAGGCAGGCCTCGCTGATAAAGACCCATTTTTTTTGATGCACAGGCAACCCGCCGGCCGGAATTGCGGCCTTGGATACCGGAGTGGTGAAGGGAGGTTCCAACTGGGGGGGCGGGAATTGGGTAAACGTTCCGACCTGTACCGTCAGTTTCTCCGAGTCCTTGGAGGTGCCGTCCGCGAGTTTGACACCGTAGTACATTGGCACGTCCTTGTTGAACATCGCAGCAATACTCGCCGCGGGAATCGTCACTGACTTCACGCCCCACGGCACTGGAACGGCAATCGCTCCCGCCGTACCAGGTTCGCCGAACTGCATGGAGACGACGTCATCGTCATAATAGACGGCATCCTCGGGAATCTGCGCGGTTGCCCCGTTTATAGCCCTCAGTGGATTCAGATCGGCATATTGCGACGGGTTGCCTTCGGCTTCCTCGATCCAAGGGTAAGGAACGTAATGCGGCGCTCGCAAGACCGCAACCACGAACGAGATCGGATCGGATTCAGGCGATTCGTTGCCGGCCCGATCAAAGACCCGATAGGAGATCGAACGCGGCCCGTCGCCCATGTCGCGAATGAGCGCTTCGTCGAACTCCAGTTGAAACTGGAATTCTTCGTAGTCGTCTTCGGTAAGCGTCCTGGATACTTCCCGTTGCTGGCCGCTATCCTCGTTTTTCCAGGCGCAGACGATACGGTCACCGGGGGCCGGTTCGAGGTAAGTGGGAACGCTCACGGCCACGATCCCGTTGTTGTCGATGAGGTATTGTTCGGAGAGGCCATCTTCGACAATGGTCGGGTCGATCAACACAACATTGTTAAAGGCCAATTGAGGAGGCGTTTTATCAATAGTGACCTTGATCCGTACGGATCGACGAGGGGTCGAACTGTTCCAGGGATGCAACTGGTAATACACGCTGTGGACGCCCTCATCCAACTTGGCAACAGGAACTTCCAGCCACAGATCCGCAGGCGGACTGTCAGGTTCGAGAGGCCCCTCCCAACGTTTTGTAGCCACGGGTTCGGCTTCATTTTCATCCCATATCAGCTCCACCGTATCGTACATCCCGGCCTCTGGAGCAGCGTCGCTCCAAAGGGGAAACACGATACGCAATGGCTGTTCCCAGGCATCCTTGGGCAATAGGTTCTCTTCGCCACCCGGAATCGGCGGCAGCACGCCGACAGCGGTGGGAGGATCCAGATCGACCAGGCTTTTTTCATACATGAAGCGTTTATTCAACGACGCGAGAAACTTGAACATGTCGGCGCCCTCATCAAGAACAAGCAGAAAAAAACAACTGCGGAAATGTTCCCCCGCAGATTCGTCAGTTGCTGTTTTATCGCGATGAGGCATCGGCGGCGGTATCAACCGGGAACGATGATGTTCCCGGGTACCTCTTCAGACCCTTACCAGCGATAGCGAGCGCCAAAATTGAAACCCCACGGCTGCTCGATACTGTCTCCCTTGCTGTAGTCGAGATCGGCGTGAATCGACACCTTGTCGTTGAGATTCACGGCAATGCCCGCCCCCAGCTCACCACGCGAGCCGGACAGGTCGTTGTTGAACATGACCTCGTTGACCTGTACCTCGTTGTTTTTTGCAAACTCATGGGCATAGGCCGCGCGCAGGTAAGGCTGCACCCGTTGGCCATCGCCCAGATCGAAGTCACGCCCGACAGTGGCGCCGGCCTTGCCGAGAAGTGAACGCGTACGGTCGCCCTCGGCTTCCAGGCCGTTGTCCAGATCGTAATCCTGGCCTTGGATGATCACCCCGGAGAGTTGGGTATAAGGCTCGATGAAATAGTCGTCAGCCAGCTTGATATGGCGGCCGAATTCGAGGGAGGCGCCGACCCCATGGTTGTCGTAACGCCCTTCGGTTTTTTTGCCATCGCTCAGTTGCACGTCGGACTTGTTCTGGAACCGGTTGAGCTTGAGGACACCGTCGAAATAATAGCCGCTGGGCTCATCCAGCCAGGTGGTGTAGGCACCCACGTAATAGCTGTCGACCTTGGCGCTGGTGCCGCGACTCAAGTCCAGGTCCGACTTGCTGTAGCCACCCAGCAGGCCCACCAGCCACTGGCCATCCCCGAATGGCAAGGGGGCGTCGGCACCGAACGACAAGCCTTGCTGGGTTTGTGTGTAGGCCACTCCGGAGCTGGCGTCGACATCGAACTTGTTACCGTAGGCGCGCATCCAACCGCCGGCCTTGCCATTGTCCATCCGCACCTCGCCCATGCGCGTGCGCAATGTGCTGAGTTCGCCGTACCAGACGGTCGGTGCGGTGTTGAACAGGGCCAGTACGGATCGGGTGCCGGGGCTGATCACTTTTGTGGTGGTGTCCAGGTACCAGTCCTGATCGCCCTTTTTTACCAGCTCATAGGAAAACGCCCCGCGATCCACCGGCCCGTTGAGCAACGAAAATTGCGCATCGCCGGCGCCGATGTGGATCACCGGAATGGAACTTGCGCTGGTCGGCTCGGCGCCGCTGCTGCCCATCAGCACGCTGTGGCTGCCGGTGGCGGTACCGGTGACTTCAAGGGTATCGACCTGGCCTGTGACCAGGTCGGCGTCCATGACAAAGAGGCCGCTGCCCGAAAGGTTGGCAACCGAGAGCTTGTAGAACTCGGTCGGGCTGCCGAACTGGACCGTACCACCATTCATGGACAGGTCGCCGATGCTGGCGTTATCGACCATGTTCCACTGCGCCTGGCTATTCACCGCAAGGCTGGCAACGTTGTCGAGCCGCCCGGTAAAAATTGCCTGGTTCTGCAAGGTGATGTTGGCGGTGGCGCCGACATCCGCACTGACATCGCCGTTCACATCGCTGTTATCGATGATCATATTGGCGGTCGAGACTCCCTTGACCTCCAGGACCTTGCCGTTTCCCCCTGCCAGGGTGGAACGATTGCCCACCAGGATCTCTGCCGTGGTGGCAGGCAAGCCGAAGTCATTGACCAGGATCGCCGCGCCACTTTGCCCCTGCACCGTCGTGCCATCCAATGTCAGGCGGCCGGGCTGCGACACGGTCTGATCGGTGAGCAGCAAGACACCGTTGGTGCCGCCGACGATTGTGCTGTTGGTAGCGGAGACCCGGCCACTCGCCAGTTGCAGGCCAAAGCCACTCGTACCAATGAGCGTACTCTGGCTCAGCACCAGCTCACTGGTGCCGCCGACCACGGCACCGACCACGCCGCCCGTGAGGGTACTCCCGGTGACCGTCGCCTTGGAGCCCAGGCCGACCGAGGTATCGCTGCCTAGTGACAGCGCTGTTCGGCTGGCGGTCACGAGACTATTGGTCAGGCTCGCATCGCTGTCCACCAGACCGATGCCGGTGGAGGTGCTGGCACTGGCTACCACTGTCGTGCCCGCAAGAGTGACGGATGAGCCGTTTTCGACAACGATCTCCTGGGTGCTGGCGCCGTTAGCCGTCAAGCTTGAGGCGCCCCGGACCAGATAGTTGTCCAGCGCGTCCCTGCCGTCGATAAACGCCGGCTCGCCATTATCGACAATGCGGCCGAATGAATGGGTACTGGTCAGTAACAACGGCATGATCGTCAACCACCTCACAAACATGGGCAGTGGACGTAGCGCAAAAGCGTATTCAATTTTCATCAGACACCACGGGTAAAGATTTCCAGTAGGCGTTCAGCGCCCGGCAACTGAGCGCCTGAACTTGTGCGGGTGCGAAGATTAGGAATTAACGCTCTTAAAATATGTAGGACTTATCTGAAATCCGGAAAACAGGCCAAACCGAACGACAGGAGTCACGCGTCCTCCTGTCTCTACTTCCGGAAAGCTCAGGGTATGGGTCTCGGGATGGTGCAGTGCTGGCCGGCACCTTCGAAAACCGCGATCATCACGCGCTCCGGTTCGGAGGAAACGGTGGTGCCACGAACAGACATGCTGTAGCTCGTTTCGCCCCAACCGTACTGATCAGCGTCATAGGTGGGCTTGAGGTATGTTTCGTACTCGATGAACCAGTCGATACCGTTTGACTCCTGCTGAGGGTCGACAGTTATGTCTTCCGAAAGAAAGGTATCGGGTATCGGGGTCGTTCCGTCCTTGTCATAGGTCTGCCACGTGGCCGTCACCGTCTCGCCTTCCTTCAAGTAATTCGACGGCGGGATATGAACGCGGATTCCCCACTTCCCATTCTTTTCAATCAATGCGTTGCAATTCAGCGGATACGTACCTTCCCTATCCGGGAAGGTCGTTTCGGGAAGATCCACCACCTCGACCACCACGTCTATATGTGTGCGCTGCGACTCCTGGGGATTGACGAAACCGTCACGGGTCAAGGTGTAGTGCATGGGCAAGTCATCCATGACCGGCGTTTTTTCGATATCTGCCCACGGAATCTCGAAAGGAATCTCTACATCGGCCACCTCAGAGCCAGTGATGAGATAAGGCGATGAAGTCACAGGTTCACCATTCCAATACAGCGTCAGCTTATCGTCCGTTTCCAGCACATCCAACAGGGTCTGGGGTAACTTGATATGCCCTGTCGCCGGTTTTCCCACATCGGCCATGATCAATTCGGTGGCACTGCCGCTAGAGCTTTCGAATCTGACCAGACCCAACGCCGGGTTGGTCGGCTCCGGATCGGGGTTATCCGGCCCCGGTATGTCGAGATCGACATCGACGTCGATCTTGCCCGGCGAAGACAGGGGGTGGTCGCCCCGCAAGACGATATAGTCAACCTCTGTGGATTGCGCGCCCCCTGCGTCGAAATCGTATTCGGCTCTCATGTGCGTCCAGGGCACGGTGATCAACAAGGGAAATGGCAAATGCGTACCCACGGCGGTTCGAGCGATGTCCGTTCCCCACTTGACCACAATGCCGTCATCGCGCGTCCAATTCGTATACTCGTTGATGCGCACCTGCGTCGGAGTGGCGCCATCGGCGCGATCAATCAGAGAATCAGCCGCCAGAGGTACTTCCGGGGCTTTCAAATCAGCGGGCAGAGCGCCGAGGGCAACCTGTAGGGTGGTCGGTAAGGACATGTCGCTACGATTCCCCGCCTTGTCGAACAGGACGTAGGCAAGGTACTGCTTCCTGGAGCCAAGGGCGATGACCTTATCCTTGGGTATCACAATGTTCCGGTCCGCGGGCAGGAGGCCTACAAACGCCAAATCTCCAGCTTCTGGAAAATCTTCCGGGATTTCGGTCAGCAAGGCTAACGCTAGGACGACAGACTCTTTCTTGTCTTCCGTGAAGTCGGGAATCTCGCATCTCAGTCCTGAGTGTTGCTCCAGCAGCTCCGTGGTGATAAGGGGGCCGTCCTGCGCGATAACGGCGAGCGGCACGAAACTCGGCGGCGGCCCCAGCGGACCTGTTCTGTCGATGGTCACAGGCGCCGGGTCGGAACTCGTTTGAGTGGGTGCGTTCCATGCTTGTACCCGATACCTGAATTCGAATTTCCCCTCATAATTCTCAAACACCCGCAAGGGTATTTCCCGCCCAAGGGGAAACTGATCGTCGGGGACATCGGGCGGCCCGGCGATGTCCTCCTGTTGAAAGTTCTGGTACTCGCCCTCGGGAATGGTGACCGGACGCCAATCCAGATAGAGAACATTCTTGAACTCCGAAACAGGGGGACGATCGGGCCAGATGGGAATCTTTACCTGCAGTGGCGCGGTGATTTTGTCGATGTGCATCAAGCCGTCCAGGTCACCGGCAATCTTGTCAACGATCTCGGGAGGCAGGTGGTTGTCAGCTTGCCGGCTTTCCCTGCGCTTGAGCAAAAGCCATTTACGATACTCCGCCCGCACCTGTTGGCCAGTCGGTAAGTCGCGAGTGCCTGTCATTGTTCATGCTCCAATCAATTCGCTCACCCATGGTCGAACCATGGCACCTAAGCTTGATCGGGCTAGGAGCGGATTCGAGCCCTGAGAAACCCGCCGTTGCGCCTGATCGTCAGCCTTTGGCAAATTAAGGACGCGTTTTCAACGCAGCGATACTGTCAGAGTTGACAGGTACCAAGGCACGTTCAACTCCCTCCAAAGACACCCAAGCCAAGCCCTCGCCACACCTTGCCGCCCCATCACAACCCAGCCGTCCCCGGGAAGACCGACCACCACCAGCCTTCCCAACATGACCTATGGCACGCCCCTGCCTGCCCACCAGGGCCCCACCAACTCCACGGTTGCCTCCCTGGCCACGCGCTCGGCCTCGCTGGCCTTCACCGCACGAAATATCGCCCATGCCCTGCGATACTGGTCCTCGCTGAGCTGGACAGCGGCGCTGCCCCAGTCCACGTCGGCCGCCGCTTCCAGCGTCGGGCCAGGAAGCCGTTGGGCGGGGGCCGCCAGGTTTTCGCGCAGCACCTGCGGCCATTGGGACGTGTCGACAGGCGCGCTGGAAGCTTCGGTCAAGGTTTCGCCGAGCGCATCCCACTGCGCCTGGAAGTTGGCCCAACGCGCCGACATTTCTTCAAGGTAGGGGAACCAGTAAAGGTCGCCGTACTGAGGGTTTTCCCAGGCCGAGAATGCGCCCTGGGTTTCGAGCAGGCGCTGGACGAAGCGCTCTTGAGTAGCGTCATTGGCGATACGCATGTCATCCCATCTTTGCACATCACTCAGGTATTTCTGCCAGGCACCGAAGAGACCATGAATGAACGAGGCGAAGGGTGGCTGTTGGGGCTGAACCGTCGCGCGGCACCAGCACAGGAAGATCGCGAGGTGCGTTTCCAGCTCGTCCAGGATCGGCGGCGTCGCCGCATCCAGGATGGGCAGGTGCAGATGCTGCAAACGCTGGCAAATGCGCTTTCGAAACGCGTCAAAACGTTCATCGAGACCGGGAACAAGCCCTGCCAGCTGCGCCGTCTCTGCGTCCAGCTGGAACAAACACCCGGCAATGGCCAGCGCGCGATCCCTCCCGCTATCGAGATCGGGACCGAAATCGTAGCCTTCGCTCTGCTTCACCGCATCGCTGAGCCAATCCAGGAACCGTCCATCGGCAGGATTCTGGCGCAAGGCTTCAAACCGGCGTTGCACCGTTTCATTACCCATCCAGATGTCCCGGCTATAGGCAAAGCTTTGCCCGGTGCCGCGCAGACGCTCGATCTGCTCTATCGGCAGAGGATTGTCATCCAAGGCCACAACCATCCTCTCGCCCTCGCCAAGCGGGCGCGCCAGCGTCGGCAACAGGGCTTCGACGCTGGTAATGCGATTGCCCGACAGGTCAACGGCGAGCAGCCCCAAGGGATCGCGTCGCAGCAGCGCGATGACGGCCAGGGGAACGCTCTCGATCCGTGCCAGGGAAAGATCCAGGTCGGTCAGCCGGGATAATCCTGTCAGGTCCGGCAGTTCGCTGATGATATTTCCGCCCAGGTTCAGGCGCCGCAGATTGGCCAACCGGGCCACAAAAGCAGCACTTTGCGCGTCCAGGCGCAGTCGGCAATTCGTCAGGTCGAGCAACTTCAATCGAATCAAGCGCCCGATGGCCTGGAGTTGCGCTGGCGCGAAGCCGTCATTGTCCAGCCACACCAATTCCTCCAGCCTGGGTAACCGGCCCAGCGCCTCAATGGCAGATACGCCGCCGGGCCCCTCGGCGTCCATCGAGGTATCGATTCCTGACAAATCCATATGTTGGAGTTCAGAGCCCGCCCCCGCCGCGAGCAGTGGGGTAAACGTCTGGTCATCAAATACGATCGGGTTGCGTTCCAGGTGCAACAGTCGCAACCGCGGCATCTGCGCAATTGCCGGTGGGCAACGGGTCAGACGATTTTCACTGAGCCAGAGTGCCGCTACGCGAGGGAACAGACGCAGAAAGTGCGAAGGGTCTGGCGTCAGGCCCATATCATGCAACATCAGCAGCTCGACATGGCTGAAATCAGCGTTGATGCTCGGCAGCACCCCGACCGTATCGCCCTCCACCGCCAAGGAGAAGACTTCCCGCACTTCACCTTCTTCAACCAAGGGCGAAGTCCTTTCACGCCGCCAACATTCACGCAACGCCTTGCCAAAATGCTGACGTGCCTCCAGTCGAACAGCCGGGTTGTCGTGTTCAATTTCATGATGCTTGCCCGCTGCCCTCTCCCAACGGCGCAGGCTCGAGGCGAGCCGGCTCCATTCAATCTCCTTGGCACTTACCAACAACTCGATGGCCCTGCCGGTACTGATGCTACGCGCCTGCAATTCAGCCTTTACGGCGGCGCTGATGCCTTGGCCGGGGTACAAAGCCCGAAGGCGTTCGTCCAGTGTGCGGCGCGCCGATACCAGCGCCGAACGGTCGATCATCGGATAGCCGCCCAGTAACCGCAGCTTCGGCGGTGTCAGCGGGAGCATCCCCAGGTGGAGGCGCAACGACGCACGGGATTTCAACGCGCGTTCGAACAGGCGAGCACGCAGGTCACCTTGCCCCTGAACGGCCAGATCCATGGCGTTGGGTTGGCTATTGAAGAATATGCGCGACAAGGCGACTTCAAGGTTGGTCAGCGCGGTGAGTTCCTTGCCCACCTCGTCAAACAACTGATAGTGGCCTGCGGTGCGGCGAATAGTCTTGATCGGTCCCCTCCTGCCCACCCTCAACGGACCACCGATAAACCCCTTGTCAAGAAGGAGCTGGACCCGTACCAGTTCGTCCATGTAATGCAGCTCGGGGCCTATCAACGCCATGACCAGGCGGTCGCGATCATTACTCGCCTCGGAGGCCAGCATGAACTCCAGCGCACGGGAGATTCGCAGCTCGCGCAGGGCCTCGACCGTTCGCCTGGCAAGGCTGTTCGACACCCGACCGGCCAACAGCCCTTGCAGTTCCTCGCCGGTTACGCTTGCCAGCAGCGAATCGAGCATGGGGCCTGGCAGACTCGGGAACAGGCGATGCATCAGCGCCGCACCGGGACGCTTCTCAAGATCGGTAAAGGCGTCGAGATCGGCAAAGGCGTCGATCAGCGGATACCCGTTGGTCTTCAGCCTGTCGGCCAGTCGGTCGGCGAGGCGCTGATGGACGATCGCCGGTGCCTGCGCTGATGCTCTCTCGCCCAAAAATGCACGCACCTCGGTTGATCCAAGCTGTGCTAGCAACCGCTGCTGCCAACGACCGGCTCTGAAATCCGCCACGTCGAGAAGCAGCTCGGCGCCGATTCCTGGCGAGGCGAAGGAGGTGCCTGCTTCGCCGCTATAACGAAACGCCCGCTGGGCTGGCCAGCCGGGCAGTTGAGTGAGCATTTGCACCATGCCCCGCGGCACACTTGGCAAAGCCTCGCCGGCGCGTAAACGGACCTCGGCCTCCAGCAACTGCTCGCGTGCTTCGAAGCGCCGAGCCATGTAAAGCAACTGCCCCGGCAATGGCGTGTCGTTCACTGCCGCATAGCGCAGCTGCTCATCAATGATGCCAGTCGACCATTGGGCGCGTTGCAGGCTTATATCGCGTAACCCTCGAAATTCCGGGATGACTTCGCGCAGCAGGCTAAAGCCCTCCATGCACAAAGGGCTTTGATAAGCCCAGCGCCACCCTCTGGCTCGGCTCCACTCAAGCGCCGGCTCCATCCCGGCATAATTCGCCGGCAACTTGAGGCGCAGCGAACGCTCATCGCCAACGACTTCGTAGAAGTGTTCGCCGACCTTGACCCAGGCTCGGCCTGCGGCACGCCAGATTCCAAAATCGTCAGGTGCCAAGCCAGCCGGGGGTGAGCGTTTGGCGATGAACCCCTCGGTGAGCCCATGCCACAGGCGTAAACTGTCATTGGCCAAGGGGACGGGAAACATCTCGCCCACCAGGCTGTTGGCCGCGAATTCGCCCGTTGCCTCCAGACCGGCGTCCAGCGCAGCCTCGAACAGATGCTCAATCGCCTGGCGCAGGTGGCCCTGGCTCAGTTCCTGAATGCCTTCATAAACATCGCGGATGAGTTGCCCGATGCCGAGAAACACTGCCGCGGATTCCACGACCTCGGCGCCAGCCACACTGAGAGCGATCAGGGCGACGACTTCCAATTCCAGGGTCAGCCACCATTCGGTGTTGTCCGGCAGCGCCTTGTTGTCGATTAGAGTCACTGGCCTGGCGACCTCTGATGAACGTGTCAGCACGCTGCTGCGCCATTCCTGATAAAGGCCGTGAAAGTATTTATCAGGCACTGCGGCCGCGATAATGTCCCGCTCTTCATCCCTCGGCCTGTGCTGCACAATCTTGTCGAACCAACTCCGGTCGCGCAACGGCACCAGGCTGCGCAGGAACGCGGCATCACCGGTGCGGGCCAGGCGGCCGAACAGTTCCTTGGCGAAATCGAACGACCCGGCATATTGCTTGAGCGGCGTGACCGGGTCACCGGGAATATGCACCACCAACGGTACCTTTCCCTTGGCGGTGGCAGGGTGCCGGGCCCAATACACCCGTACGCCACGCAAACCCACCGGATGATCCGCGCCCTCCCTGATGTTCAATGCAAGGCCGCTGACGAGTGCCGTTGCCAGGGCTTCCACGGGATGGGCGGCATCGAGTTGTATACGGAAGTTAGCCAGGATGCGCTCGCCTTCGGCGTCCAGCAGGCCCTGGATTCGGGCCCGTTGCGCATCGTATTGGAGCAGTGCCCGACGATATTCGAGGTATTTTATTACAAGGGACGGCGGATCATTCACATTGTCCGGCCATGTTGGTATCCGGCGCTCCAGCTCCGTTTGATAAGCGGCACCGATGTCGAGGTCGCGACACAGGCTTGCGAATTCATTGAGCCTTGGTCTCGCTATCACGGCACTATCGGTACGAATCTCGAAACGGCTGCCCTTGACGCCAGCTTTCGCCTGGGCATCGGCTTGGGTGAAGTTGTACAGCGCCCAGTCAAACAGCGAATGGTTTTCGCGGTCGTTGGGCCTGACCAGGAATGACGACTCCAGGTCGATTGGCGCGCCAAACAACCGGTCCATGGCCGGTTGCAAGCGCGGTAGCGCGAAATCGCGTATCGAGGGGATAACCTTTATCGCGTCGGTCAACCGATACCCGGCACTGGCCAGGCTGAGGGCAGCCTGGCGCATCCTGGCCTGTTCGGCGGGACTTGCATCAAGCAGCCAGGCGGGAAGCCGGCTGCGGATAAATGAGCGGTGAGCCAAGGTTGACATCAGAAACCTCCATTATCGTGAAGGCTTCAGTTTCTGCGGGTGCCTGGTGGCTTTGGCGGTACATATGTATAGGTTGATCACTCAGCCAGATTGAACGCGCGGCCCTCCTCGGCGGTCAGCTCGTGTATCAGCCGTTCCTGATCCTCCTCATACACCCTGGCCTGCTCCCTCTGACTGGCTGCCCATTGGTCGCCAGTGTCGGGATACCTATCATCAACGCCCGCTGACCGTTGCCGATATTCGGCTTCAAGGCTAGCGAAACGATTGGCGTAGTGTTCGCGCAGATATTGGGTCCAGAACGACTGGAGTTGGCCGTAATTGAGCAGGCCTCCCCGGCGCTCCTCCTGCAGAACATCCTGTACCGCCCTGGACACTTCGCCGCTACTGAGCCGAGCAGATCCCGGAGATGCCATGCTACGAGGCGCGGCGAGCAAGCCGAGGGGGACGCGAGCGCCAATCAGATAAGCCATGCGCACCTCGGCCACATCGCGCGCCCCAGCCTGTCGATTGGCAACAAACTCGAGCGCCTCGGCACGGTAGCTGGCACGTAGCCGCTGGTAGAGCCAGGCACCACGTCGCTCCTCCGGCATGCCGGCCGGAAGCGGCTGATGGACCAGGGCGTGGGTTTCGATCGGGACGAACTCGACACGCAAGCCGTCCGTACAAGTAGCCATTTGCCCACGCAACCGAGCGCCTTCTTCGGCCATGCCATTCATTCGGCCGCGCAGAACTGCGTTGTTTCCGGCCTGCTCAAGTACCGTCCAGACTGAATTGATCAGTGCAGGCCGGTGGGCGGCATGAAGAAAATCTCTGGTTTGTCGCAGTTGATTGACCATGGTCATGAGGTTCGAGGTGTCTGCCTGTTGCTCAAGGTCTTGCCATAGCTGCCGACGATGCGCGGCTTCAACTTCGCTGAGTCCTTCAAGCCATGGCTCGACGCTGACCGCAGGAATCTGTCCCGCTTGAGCGAAGTGATCGAACTGCAAGTCATCCAGTTCGAAGGTAAAGCGAGGGATACCCTGCTGCACCGCGGCAATCGAGTCGAGCAATCGCTGGGAAAGCGCTGGATCGAGCGGGTTGCCTGCCAGCACTACTTCGGTGGACGCTTGGTGATTGCCTTCGTTGCTGAATACCTCTTCCGGAATGTGGGTGAGGAGATTTTCGGACAGGTCGAGTTCTTCCAGGCTCGATAGCAAGTGTGCGTCTATCCAGTGGGGAAACCGTTCAATATGCATACGGCTGAGATAGAGGCCCGCGTTGGCACCGAAGCGATTGGCCAGGGCCGTTGCGTTGTCGATCACTCCCAAGCGGTTACCGCTCAGGTTGAGGTGTATCAGGTTGGCAACCGAGGCGAACAGGTCCATTGCCGACTGGTCGATTCCGATCCCCAGGTTCATCAACTCCAGCCACATGAGTTCGGGTAATCTGCCAATTACGTCGGGTAGCCTGCCTAACGACGTTGTCGGGCTGCTGATGGTCAGGCTGCGCAGAGCCTGGAAACGATCTATGAACTGACCGAGCTCATGGTAAGCAAGGCCAGGGCGCCGCAACTCCAGGTCATGTACCGCCTGGTAGGCATACGCTGGAAGATTGTCCGGTGGCAGCTCCGTCAACAACTCCAGCACCAGCGTCGCGCCCTGGCCGCTGCTGCGGTAGCGTTGATGGGCCTCGAACATCTGCCCGCCGAGCCGTTCGCGGGCTACGCGGACAGTATCGGGCACGGGCCTGGTGGAGCTGCTTGCCTGCGCCCACTCGGTGAAGACTTGGCGAATCCGTGCCGACTCCGCCCGCCAGATCTCCACATGCCGGCCCAGCTCGGCAGGTAACGGCCGGTCGTCGATGACAAACCGGTATCGACGGTTCTCACCGTTGGCGAAGAGGATTCTTCCCCGAACCTGTTGCGGCAGCGGATTGCCCTCCAGTCTCACCTCGATGTGGCGTGCGGTACTGGTCGGGTTGGCCAGCAATCCCGTAGGCACGGCGTCGATCCGGTTGTTGACCAGGGACAACTGCTCGGTCACACCGAAATCGATGATCGGGAAAGCCTGAAGCCTGCAGCCGTCCAGAATAATCGAGCGCAACCCGAAGTCGCTCAGGTCGACAATCGCGTTGTCCGGCGGCGTGAGTCCCCTCGCACCGGTCAGGTCGAGGCTTTGCAACGTGGCGATCCGTCGAATGGCACCCAGATGACGTGCGGCGTCGTGCATGTTGAGCAGGCTCAGATGCAGCAATTGCGGAACGTGCTGAGAAGATGGAACAAAAAAACCCATGAGGTCGGAGCAGTCGACCTCCAGGCGCGAAAGGTTATTGAACCTGCTCAGAGCTTCCCGATTAAGCCAATGTATCCCTGGCCCCAACCGCAAACCGTGCACGCTCGAATAAAAACAAGGCGGCAGGTCGACAAGCGACTCAACAGGCACATTGCCGAGTCGCAAGACTGTCCGGGGCAGATTCAACTCGGTTGCCCAGGCATCGGCCTGCCAGTGCGCCATCAGCGCTGTGCACAGGTCCCGGTGCTCCTCGATGCGAGCTGGAGAGGTGGCAGACGGCAGCAATTGCCTTCGATCGAGCGCCTCGGCCATCCTCGCGCGCTGGAATCCCATTGTCGATAAGGTCGCGGCAATCGCCTCAGCGCTTCGTCCTTGCGCACGCAGGGCGGCCAGGGCGGCCAGTGCCGCTTCGGAACTGGAATCACCGGGAACATCGAGCGCCCGCATGCGGTCCAGCAATACCGCGTCCGGGGGCGGCGCTTCGAACCGGGCCAAGGCTTGCCGCCAATTCGGCACCCGAGTCGGCTGGATCGGATGCAGCGTGGCAAACGGAAAGTGCCGCATGAGCGCTTCGAAAGCCAATCGCTCGTATGCCGCATCGTATATGCCAAGCGTACTTCGCGAGTCGAGTTGCCGCATCAGCGGGTATTCAGGCCTCGGCGCCAGCATCTCATTGAATAATGAGGTGCCTGTCAGCCTGGAGTGCTCGCGATAGAAGTCCAGCAGGTGCTGGCGGGTTTCCCTCGGTGCAATGCTGTCGTAATGGGCTCGTCCGGCTTGATAGCGTTGCGTCATTTCCAGTGAAATCGCCTGCAGGGTCCGGTTGTTCGCACGACTGGCAAAATGGCTCGGCGCATAACCGGAGCCCAACGCGCTAGCGACCCAGTTGCCCAGCAACAGCCCGTCGTCAGTGGCAACGAGCTGACCCAGCGGGATGGAGGTCAGAATGGCGTGGTCAACGTCCAGATAAATGCCGCCATAGGCATTCATCAATGGGTAGCGCAACACGTGCGAGGCGGCCGGATAGTAAGGCTGCACGGCACCGGTGATATGACGATATTGCGCGCCGAGAGGCGTGCCGCTCAGGTTCTGGAAAAACGGTTCGTCGTTCAGGTTCCTGATCACCAGGCCTGGCATCAGTTCAGCCGCTTGCTCGGTCAGTCGCTGCAGTGCATCGGCGTCCAGATCCACATGCAAGATACTTTGGAAGCGCGGGGCCTGGCGTGCGTTGATCGCCAGATTGACCAGGGCATCGCGCCCAAGTGGGTCCCGCCCTATCCAGAGATAGTGGATGATGGCCGGAACCGGTTCAAGCTGCAGCGGCACCGCTGGCAATGCAGGCAACTCGACGGTCCGCAGGCTGCTTGCGTGCTCCAACAGCGCTGGCCGGCTACGGAATTCGCTGAGCGAACCACGTTGCCATTCGCCTTCGGCGTTGCGCCAGAGCATGGCGCCGAGCTGGCCGCCGCGCCTCTCTCGCCATCCACCTTCAGCGGCGTCATACACAACCTGAACCGCGATGCGCACCTGGAAATCGGGGGGCGCTCCTTCCACGCCCTCCATGGGCAAGGTGATCTGACGCGAGGTTGAAGGCTGCGGCGTGCCTGCCGGAAACATCCCGCCAGCCAGCCCGCCCTGAGCCAGGCGCCATTGTTGCTCGACGTATTCCACCAGCGGGCCGCGGTGCTCACCACGGTGAATGCGCAGTTGCGCATCTGCGCTGCGGTGAACCTGGTACAGGTTGCCTTGCATGGAAATGTATTCAGCGTCGCCCAAGCGATACAGTTGGTTGTGTGGAACCACGCCGCTGACGTCCACGCCCCGCGCATGCAGGTCGATTTGCTGCGCGATGCTCAGCTTGCGATTACCCCAGCTGAAATCCGCACGAAAATTACCCGCTGCCGTCTCGACGGGACCCTGGGTGACCGCGGGCAAATTCAAAAGCCTTTTCGGGGCAAGGGCTGCACGCCTCATCCCGGTATAACGGACCTGTTCTTTTACCAAGGCAAAAGCGCTGCCCAAATGCCCCTGAATCTGGCGCAGGCGCCAGAGCGTTTCGTTCAGCATCCTGGCGCCCTTCCACCCGGCCCGGCCCAGCAGCGCAAGCAGGCCCCACGGCACAGGATTTAATGCTTCAAGCGTTCCCACCAGCAGGACTTTGCTGAAGGCAGCGCTTGCTGCGCCAGTCTTGGCCAACCGCAAGGCGACCTTCGACACGCCCAGGCTCGTGGTGCGGGCGACCACCCTGCCGAGCGTCACCGACGCCGCGTAGCCGCTCCTGAATGCAGCGTGAAACGGCAGCAGGAAGGTGATGATCTCCAACGCCGTGAACACCACCGTGGCAGTGCCGACCTGGTCGTGCTTGATATCCAGGTAGAGCGAGTAGAAAGGCACGATGAAGCTCAGCGGCGTATCAAGCGCTTGATGCCATTGCTGGTAGTGCTTCTCCAGCGGCGTACGACGCCGGTAGAAGGCGCGCAACTGGTTGATCACTTTGGCGAAGTGGCGCTCTACCATCAACTTGCAGAACCCCTCGACAGCCTGGCGCTGCGGTACCACGTTGTTCGGATGGGTGGCCCGGTAGCGATTTTCGAACAGATATTCCAACTTGCCCACCTGTTCCCTGGCGAGGCCTTCGCGCCCTTGGATATAAGCCGCCGCGTCGAGTTGCGGAAGCCCGGCGAATTCATGAACGTCGAGGATACCGTTATGGTATGAAACCGGCGGGCCGTAATATTCATCGGTGCGAACGTCCGGGCCGGATTCGAGAGCAACCTTGCGAACGGTGCCGGAGGGGCAGAACAGTTCGTAGGCATAACCGTCTCCCAGCGCCAGCAAACCGAAATGGCCGAGCCTGTCTGGCTTGCCCTCGGCATCCTTGAAGCTCACCGACACCACTCGATCGACAGCCAGCAACTCGCGGCGCTGGTGTGCCGGCAGATCGAAAATGGCGTCGATCATTTTCTCGCGCTGAGCGGATTGGCTGGCCTGCTCGAAACGCTCGTAAGCCGTCTCGAACTGCCTGGTCAACGCCGGCCCACCGAGTCCTTTACCGGCAAACCCCAGTTCATCGTCGTTGAGGCCATAACCATCCACATCGGTCATGTAGCGCTCGACGTTGGACATGTAAGGGCCCCTCCACTGTGTGGTGACCAACTTGCCGATCCACTGGGCAAGGTTGATCAGAAAACCGTTGAGCCGCTCTTTCTCCGCCAGGCTCGTCAATCGCTCCTTGTTCTGATCGACGCCGGGCGCATCGATTTTCATCTGCGCGCGCGCCATTTCCTTCCTGTCCGGCGGTGACTCGATCAACGCGTTGAGGTTCTTCTCCCGGCGCTCGGCATCTGCACAGGTGAACTCGATCGCCTGTCGTGCATCGTCATCGGAGACTTCGTCGAGGCCACCGGCACTTAAATTGCCTCGACACATCGCGAAATAGATCGAGGCGTCGTTGCGCAGCGCCGCGCAGGCGGCTTGCTGGACCTGCGTCAGGGGTTGCGCAAGAACGCTCGCCCACAAGGTTTCGAGTTCGCTGAAACGCTTGCGCCAGGCGAGCCCGGGTACCGTTGCCTGCGCCAGCGCCACGGCATGGCGAAAATCCACCGCGGTCTGCGTACGGCCGTATAACAGTGTGGCGGGCCGGCCCCGGACCAGGAATTCAGGAGCATGGCGGCGCAGCAACATGACCGCGGCCAGGCTGCCCGCCCACTCCGAATGCCGGGGGAAATAATTGCGCAGGTGTGCCCACAGCGCGTCCAGCACCTGTTGCCAGGTATGGTCCCCCAGGGCTGGGTCGTAGAGGTTGAAGCCGCACAGATAACCGGCGCGGTGTTCCTCGGGTGGATAGAGGTAATCGGTGATCGCCGAAAGCGCGAGCGCCTGGCCTCGCTCCGCGTCGGTATCGACGGGCCAGCCCGCGGGTTTGAGCAATGCTTGTTGCAAGCGCTCGAAGGCCGGCGAATCGATGAGCGCATCCAGCAGCGGATTGATCTCTTCGGCCAGTTTGTCGGGAGACGCTTCGCTGTAGTCAAAGGCACGGGGCGCCTCCAGCACCGTGCAAAGGGCCTCGACATCCGGCATGGCGGTGCCGCCCTTGACGTGCCGGTGAACCACAGCGCGTCGCCAGTTCTGGGTGATGAGTTGGGCTTCGATCCATTCGTCGCAGGAAAAACAGCTGTCAACCGCCGCGCCGGTGGTCAACAGCGCATTGGCCAGCGCCAGCTTGTCGTGAGCCTTTGCTGGCTTGGCCGGGTCACGCAACCCGGCCTGGAAATGAAAGACCTGGTGACGTCCGCCCCGATCAGGCCATGCCAGTTCGGCCGGGGTTGCCCGCGCGGCCCAGAGCCTGCGCGCCACGCACCTGGCCAGGCCTGGCGATGCGTCGACACGGATGGGGTAGTGATCAGGCAAGGCAGCGAGCACCTGGGCGGTCATGCGGGCAACCTCGGCTGTACCGAAGTAAGCCTCGAGCCTGTCGGCATGGCTGTTGTCAGTGACGGGCTCAGGTGCGTCGTCGGCGAGCTGCCCCGGAAAAACCTGCACCAACGACAGGCCCTCGGGCATGCCTTGCAACGGTAACGCCACACCCGGGCGGGCCTGCAGGTGGCAGGCCTGCAGCAGCGATTCAATACCGATGGTTTCGGCGGCCCGCAACGTCCGTAGCGCCAATGCCTCGGTCAATCGTGTGGTTTCGCTCGTCAGCAAGCGGTCGATACGTTGGCCCAGTTCGCTCAAGGAGCCGGTCGCGGGGACGTGTCGATAGGCCTGCTCCAGGTCACTGCGCAACCGTTCAAGATTGCTCTGCGCCAGGTGCTCGAATACGTCGCCGTTCAACTGCTGGTAACGACAGCGCTTCTTCGCGCCAGGGTCGTGGAAACCGACCAGCGCCCGATCCTGGGCCTGGATGTAACCCAACCAGGGCCGGAACAGACCGGGGTCATTAAAACGCCGCTCCACCTCGACCCGCAGCGCCGTCAGGTCGGAAAACGGCTCGATGCCCAGGTGCGGGGCAACGAGCATGGCGGTGCTGTCTGCCCGCGTGCCAATCACCAGCACGCCGTGCAGCTGTCGGCGGCTGCCATCCGGCAGCTCGACGTAGAGGGCCGTCACCCGGATTCGGCCCTCGGCCTCGGCAGCCAGATCATCGCCATGCAGGGTTATGGCGCCGCGCACTTCCGACACGTCGCGCAAGGTCTGGAAATCGTCGGGCCGCACCCCGGCGTCGGCGCAGGCCAGGCGCGCCTGTAGTTGGAAACGTCGGCGGTAAGCTTCGGCCAGCGTGGCGGAATCAGCCTCGAGTGCCTGTCCATCGCCGAACGTCTGGATGCGGGCGGCGAATGCGCTGAGCTGCCGACCATTCACGAGCAACCGATATTCCAACTGACCAGGCCGCTTGTCGGAGAACTCGTAGGCGTCGTCGATATCGAAGAGTTCGGCCTTGGTGAAACTGGTGAAGATGATCGATGCCAGGGTCCGCGGCTTCGCATCGACGACGCCGTGCTTCGTCACCGCCACTTGCTCGAAATCCGCCAAGGTGTCGATTCTGGCAAGCGTCGCAAAGGCTTGGTGCATTTCGGCTTGCAGCAGGGCAAGCAGCCCCGTTGCGGAGCTCAGCAGCTCGATCGGCGAAGGCCGTTTGTTCAGTGTCTCGACCCAGGCTTGTTGCTGGTTACGCAAGGAACTGTCATCAGCGAGGTTGGCCAGCAGAGCCCAGCCATATTCGCTCAACGGCTGTCGGCTGCGTTCCTGCAACTGCTCGACCAACGCCTGCCTGAACTCGGCGCGTGCCAGGGCGTGAGGTGTTTCGGCAGGGTATGAAACTTCAGGTGCCAAGCCTTCCCAGGCAGCGATGCTCAGTTGGCCCAAGACCTTGCACACGGCAATCGCATCGAGGTTTTCCAGCGGAACAGCCTGCAACCGGGCAGCCTCCTGCCGCACCACAGTCTGGGTGCCGATGGCGGTGATGAAGTTCCGATCGCCCCAGCGCTCCAGGGCCACGTTGAAGGGCGCAAGCAAATCGACAAACCGGGTCAGCAGGCTCAACGCCTGCTCCGCGGTCGGCGGGAATTCGTCGCGTGGAAGGTTCGGCAGAAGGCGCGCGTAGAGATCGGCAATGATCGGGTCAGGGCGGGCCGTGTTCTGGATCGTCGTCATGGGCATTCCGGTTCGTGAATTCGAACCGATACCCTAGACAGCGCCCGGCCAGGCGAGGTGGTACTTATGTATAGGCTGGTTGCGCTTTTGTATCGGCAAAAGACCGGGTAGGCCTATTGTCACCATGGCTGCGGAAAAGTCCTACAGGAATCAGGGAAGGATCCTATATGCATCGGAAAACAACTTGTCTTAACTGCGTGCGGTTCTTGAAAGCGAGCGACCCGCTTTGCGCAAGACTCACTCCAGTCCCCAGACAAGCACAGGAGCACCGCAGTGTCCCTTTCCGGCAAAACCTTGTTCATCACCGGCGCCAGCCGCGGCATCGGCCGCGAAATCGCCCTGCGCGCCGCCCTTGATGGCGCCAATATTGTGATCGCCTCCAAGAGTGCCGAGGCCCACGCAAAACTTCCCGGGACCATTTACAGCGTGGCGCAAGAAGTCGAAGCCGCCGGCGGCAAGGCCCTGCCCCTGCAACTGGACGTGCGCGACGAGACGGCCGTAGGCGCAGCCATGAGCCAGGCCGCAGAACATTTCGGCGGTATCGACGCCTTGGTCAACAACGCGGGGGCGATTCGTCTGATGGGCGTCGAGCACCTAGCGCCGAAACGCTTCGACCTGATGTATCAGATCAACACCCGGGCGGTGATGGTTTGCAGCCAGGCCGCCCTGCCCTACCTCAAGCAAAGCCGCAACGGCCACATCCTCAATCTTGCACCGCCGCTGAACCTCTCCACCCGTTGGTTCGCCCAGCATGCCCCCTACACCATTACCAAGTACGGCATGAGCATGCTCACCCTCGGCATGAGCGATGAGTTCGAGAAGTACGGCATCAGTGTCAACGCGCTATGGCCGAAGACCATCATTGCCACCGCGGCCATCGAGTTCGAACTCGGCGGACGCCAGGCCTTCAAGCGCGCCCGCACGCCGGCCATCATGGCCGACGCCGCCCGCGCCATTCTCTCCAGCAACGGACGTCAGATCACCGGCCGCCTGCTGATCGATGAAGAGCTGCTGGCGGAACACGGCCAGACCGAGTTCGAGCAGTACCGCTACGACCCGCAAGGCGGCGCGCTGACGCCCGACCTATTCCTGGATTGAATACCGACACACTGGAAACCCCATGAAAACAGTCAGGTTCGTCATCACCGCCATGGCGGCGTTCGCGCTGTCCATCTCGCTGGCCTTCTCGCAGGAATTCACCCTGCGCCTGAGTCATCAGTTTCCTCCAGCCCATCACTCGGCCTTGCGCCTTGAGCAGTTCAAGAAAGATGTAGCCGCGCACACCCATGGGCGAGTCGAGGTGCAGATATTCGGGGCCGCGCAATTGTACAAACCAGGCCAACAGCATGCGGCGGTCGCCTCGGGCGAAATCGAAGCGGCGGCCATCGTCAACCTGCAGTGGGGCAACGTGATTCCGGAAATGTCGGTGACATTGATCCCCTACCTGATGAGTTCACCGGCCAGCCAGAAGGCCTTTATCCATTCGCCGGCGGCGAAATTGCTTGATGAAAAAATCCGCGAAAAAGGCGTCGTCAATATCGCCTGGATCGTCGATACCAATGATCTGATCTTCACCTCGTCGAACCGGTTGCTGCGCTCGCCGGCCGACTTCCAGGGCGTCAGGATCCGCGGTTTCAACAAGCTGTTCGACTCCGGCCTGAAAGCCATGGGTGCTGCGCCGGTAGCGATGCCGGGGTCCGAGGTCTACCAGGCGCTCCAGACGGGAGTGCTGGACGCCGGTGTGACCGGTGTCGCCGCGGCTTACTCACGCAAATTCCATGAAGTGCAAAAGTACGGTGCGGCGTCCACTGTTTTCCTCGCGTTCGATAATCTTGTCGTGAATCCGAACTGGTGGGACAACCTGCCCGCCGAACTCCAGGCGGGCCTCCAGCGCGCGGCGGACGATGCCGTCCAGAGTTCGCTGAGCACCCATGAAGGCGTGCGTTCGCAGGACATCAAAAACCTGGTGGACAGCGGTATGGAGGTAGTCGTACTCGACGCGGCCCAGGTCGAAGAACTCCGCCAGGCCATGCAGCCTGCCGTCCGCAAGGCGTTCCTGGACAGTGCAGGCGACGATGGTGAACGCCTGCTCGCGCTGATCGAGCAGCTGCGATGACACCCCCGGCGGGCTTCAGCGACAGCCGCCCGCTGCGCCTTTATGGACGCATGGTAGGCGTGACCAGTAACGTTGCCATGGCATTCGCCGCACTGCTGGTGCTCATGGACCTGGCATTGATAGGGCTGGCCGTTGCGATGCGATACCTGGCAGGCGCGCCGCCGGCCTGGAGTGATGAGATCGTCGCTCTCTCACTGACCGCCATCGTCATGCTGGGCGCTCCCAAGGTGCTGGCGTCGGGCGGGCATATCGGCGTTGATATCGTCACTTCGTTGTCGAGGGGGCGCGTAGCGGTCTGCCTGAATATCTGGGCGAATCTGGGCGTACTGGCTGTCGCCTGGCTGCTGATCGTCAACGGCTGGAATACCGCACGGTTTTCAAGGACGCTCGGCTCGTTGACCGAGGGACACCTGGAACTGCCGCTCTGGATGCTGCAACTGTTGTTGCCGCTGGGGGGCATGCTGCTGGCGCTCGTCGCCATCGAGCTGCTCTGGCGCAACGTCGAGACCTTGCTGAAGCCGACCGCCCGGGAAACGGCGCGATGATCCTGGTGTTGATCCTCGGCATCCTGTTGATCCTGCTGTTCACCGGCATGCCGATCTTCGCGGCGCTGATGCTTTATGGCGCAACACTGCTGTTGCTGGTGCAAGGGAGCCTTGGCCCCGTGATGGACATCGTCTTCCATGAGATCAACCGATACCTGCTGGTGGCAGTTGCGTTATTCGGCTTCATGGCAAACTTGATGATCAAAGGGCGCATCGTCGATGATCTGTACGATGCCGCTTATACCTTCACTCGTCATCTGCCCGGCGGCCTTGCAGTGGCGACCATTATTGCTTGCAGCGTGTTTGCCGCGATCTCTGGTTCGAGCGTGGCGACCGCGCTTACGGTGGGTGCCGTCGCGATTCCGCAGATGCTCCGTTTCGGCTACGACCCGCGCCTGGCCTATGGCGTAGTCGCCGCCGGCGGGACATTGGGGATTCTCATACCGCCGTCCAGTCCGATGATCCTGTACGGAGTGACCACCGATACATCTATCGGCAGGCTGTTCATGGCCGGTATCGGGCCCGGTGTCGCAATGGTGCTGCTCTTCGTGGCCTGGGCCGTCATCAGGGGCATGCTGGACAGCACGACACAACGCCCCAAGAGGGCATCCCTGCGCGAGATGGCCGAGGCTCTGCGCAAATCGATATGGGCTGTGCTCCTGCCGATCATTGTCCTCAGCGGCATGTACCTGGGCATTTTTACCGCAACTGAGGCAGCAGCAGTGGGCGCGTGGTTGTCCTTGATGGTCACTGTCGTCATTTACCGCACAGTCGGCTGGCGTGAGGTGTGGGAATCATCAATCGAATCAGTGAAACTTTCAGCGATGCTATTCCTGATTCTCGCCGGCGCCACGGTTTTCTCGCACGTGTTGATCAAGATGCGTATTCCACAACAGATCGTCGAAACTCTGGTGGCTGCCGATGTCGGTGCCCTGGGTTTCGTGCTGGTCATGATGTTGCTGATCCTGATCCTGGGGATGTTCCTTGAATCGATCGCGATCATCCTGATCACGACCCCGATCATCCTCCCGGCGATGCTGCATTTGGGCATCGACCCGATCTGGTACGGGGTGCTGCTGGTGATCAACCTGGAAGTCGCGATGATCACACCTCCGGTGGGGATGAACCTCTTCACCCTGCAGGCCCTCTCCCAGGCACCACTGGCGACCATCATCCGCGGGGCCCTCCCGTACGTGCTGCTGATGGTCGCCATGCTTGGCGTTATCCTGCTGTTCCCGGGCCTGGCGTTGTGGCTACCGAACAGGGTGTTTGGGCAGTAATATCAAACCGTCAAGTCAGCAAGGGTATGGGTCGTTACGCCCTTTCTCGCGTACTGCCAGGCCCAATCCGGTACTTCCATGTGGCGGGTCAAGTACAAGGCGAAATCCAAGGCGGTGTGCCCAAGGCGTTGGTTGATACGCTCACCGGGGATACGTCTTTCTTTGCTCAGGTCAGCCTGTCTATGGGCAATGACGGTCGCCGCGGCCACCAGCGGGTGACCATCTCGGTGGTCACCCGACGTGCCAGGGGCTCGAATTCCTGAGTCTTGACCGTGGTGAAGATATCGAGTGTGCGCAACAATTGGCCGTCAGTGAGCGTCACCGCCGGTCCGGCGGCCCAATTCACATCCAACATGGCCAGGTTATCGAGCAGCACCCCAGGCCAACGCGACGGGTCTATGGGCTCACCTGAGGGAGCATTCACCAATAGATCGTCATATGCCGCACCCCAAGCGACCCATTCGTCGGACATCAATCCCAGGTAGGGCCGCCAGGTGATCTCCCCCGCAGAGGGCAGATCATGGATGTTGTCTGCGTTACGAATCCCGCTGAGCCAGTCGATGAACCTCTCTGGGGTCATATGTGCCTGGCGTTGCACGACCTCAGGGTAGAGTTCCAACAGGCCGAAGTCCCAATAGTCATAGTGGTCGTAAAGGAAACTTGCAAAAGGCACTCCTTGCGGTTCGAGGCGGGCGCGCAGGGCCGATTCGAACATCAGAAAGTGCAGCCCCAGCTCGTGCAGATCCGGTGTCTCACGCTCCGAAATACGCGCTTGCAGGCGATCGCGCAGTTGCCCCAACTGCAAATCGAAATCTGCAACTTTAGCCCGCAGGTCGGCATGGATATTGGCGTAGCTGATGTAGTGCTCCAGAACGGTGCTAGCCCTGTCACGACTCGCAGGTTCCAGCGTCCCTGCGGTATGGTCGAAATGGATATAGTCAGAGAACCAGTTAATGAAGTTCCGCTGCTGGACATCATCGCGAGCCACTTCCAATGCCCTTTGGAAGTCGGGAAGGTCGTCCAGCCAAACGTCTACGGTATTGCGATAAGCCCCAGGCTCCACCGCACGAAGCGCCTGAATTTGGGCGCTTTGCAGGGGGTTGTCGTCAAGCAGCAACCTCTGACGCCCCTGTGCCGGCAGGTCACGCAGTCTGGCAAATAGTTCATCTGGCAGGTGGGTTATGCGGTTGCCGCTGAGGTTGACGAAGATCGTTTCGTGTGAAGGCTTGGAGAGTACCGCCAGCGCCAGTTCCGGCACGCGATCAAGCTGCGCATTGGCCAGCTCCAGGATGCGCAAGCCTGCAAGCTCCGACAGATTGGGCAGCTCAAGGCAATTGTTACCACTCAGGACCAGTTCTTCCAAGACCGTGGCGGTACGCAGAAAAGCGCTGCCTTGCTCATTGAGGCGAAGGCCGCAGTGCCGTAGATCCAACGATCGTAACCTTGGTAAAGCCGTAATGGCCTGCAAACTCTGGGGGGTGAAATGCAAGTTGTCGGCCCACACCAGTGCGCGCAGGGCGGGTAGCTCGGCCAGGCGACCGATGGCTGCGACCATTGCCTCGCCGCCACTGCTCAGCCCGGACAAATCCAGGGAAAGCAAACTGCTGGCGGAACCAGAGCCTAGCAAGGGAGCGAACATATCCTCCTTGATTTCCAGTGGATTGTTGCCCAATGACAAGACCGACAGCGTGCGGAGCTCACCCACTGCCGCCGGCACTACGGTCAGGCTATTGCCATTCAATGACAGCGTATCGATATTGGGGAACAACCGCAGGAAATCCGATGGGTCCTCGCTCAGGCCCATGAGATCCATATGCAGCTCTTCGATATGCTCGAAACGCGCGGTGATCGGAGGCGGTCGACCAATCTCCCACCCTGTCAGTACCAAATGCAGATCAATTCCCGGGTGTTCCGGATGCGGCTCACTCCGCCAGGCGCGGCGGATCTCCTTCGCCACCTCCATACGCAGCGAGGACAAGTCCTCGGGGCTGATACTGTTCTCGGCAGGGTGATGAATGCCCTCCTGAACCTGCCACTTGCGCAGCCCTTCGTCCAACGTTGCCCATTCTTTCTCCAAGCGGGTAACCAGCACTTCAGCAGTGGTATTTTCGAGCAAGGCTTGTGCACCCAGTTTTTGCTCACGCGTCGAGAGGTTATCTTCGGTGTGCGCGGGGTACAGCCGCTTGAGGCGTTGTGTCACGCTGCCGTTCGTGCGCTGCAGTGATCGATGCGCTCCGCCCCGGCCAAATCCCACAGCGCGCCAGTCACCGTCGGGCATCCGTGCCACCGTATTTCTCGTCACACCACTGGAGCGGATGCTCAAACCCGTAACCGGATCGACAATGTTGGCCTCCGTTGCGGTCAACCTGGTGTGATCGTGCACCCGGAACACCGTCC
Source organism: Pseudomonas sp. R1-15 (assembly GCF_051132085.1). Lineage (NCBI taxonomy): Bacteria > Pseudomonadati > Pseudomonadota > Gammaproteobacteria > Pseudomonadales > Pseudomonadaceae > Pseudomonas > Pseudomonas sp. R1-15. Next base: position 4,474,275 of record NZ_CP071660.1, read on the forward strand.
CGTCGCGCTGTTGAATATAGACCGGGCGAGCCGTCACGCGGCCTGTACTCGAGTCTTTGAGAGTCACGCGGTAAAAGCCCTGGGCATCCGGTGTAAGCCCCCGTATCGGCGATGCATCCGTCACCGCATAACGACGGTAGACCGCCTCCTCCAACGGCAGCCCAAGCCGTCCCTCACTCTGACTTTGGCCTGCCATCACCGCCAGGAACGAGGATTGGCCTCGTAAGGGAACGGTCATCCCACCGGCAAGGCCTCCTCTGGTGCTTTCCAACAGATGCAAAAGCTTCAAGCCTTTGGCGTTCAGCGGGACAAGCCCCGTCTTGAACATTGCCCAACTGATCGTTATGGCCCGTTTGATCAGTAGATAGCCGGGGACCAGAAGCAGACTGACCACATCCAATACCCCCCCGATCATCTGCGGAATAATATCGCTGAAGGTAACTTGAACATCTCGATTGCTGGTGGAACGCTCCGCGGTATGCGCTCTGTGGAAGCTGACGTGCGCACGATGCAGGGTTTCAAGAAAATCACCGTCGATCAATGAGCACCCAACAAAGGGACGACCGCCACGCCGTCCCAGAATCCGCTTTATCTCCTCAGGTTCGACCAAGGAAATGCGTGAACGGAAATACCCGTACCATTCTTCCCGCAGCAAAAGCCTTGCAACGCCATCGCTCAGGTCGGAGAACTCATGGAAGTCATTGCCATCAGGGCTGTCCGGAAAGTAAACGCCAACCGTACCTTCGATTTCCGGCCTCTGCCGGTCCGACAGGATCAGCGCCCCCTCAATACTGGCAGCACCGCCCGACCCGTGTGACCTGCCATCCTCCAGGCTGCCGCCGAGCAGAAGAGCATGGACATGGACCTTTTTGCCCCCGACCCGGGCGCGTGTCTGCGCCGAGGATGATTTCAGGACGGCATCCAGCCAGAGGGCGAGTTGCTTGCACGGCTTCGGTGGGTTGAAAGCTTCATCTTTCACGATGACCTTGAACGCCTCGTTGCCCCGAAGGGCCGCTTCGTAGCCCTTGAAGCGCATATTGGCCAGATACGCCGCCTGCCATGCCGCTTTGTAGTCCGGTTTGTTCAATGCCTCCACGAGCACGAGCTCATAACTTCCACCGGCATCGATGCTCTTCGTCATCCTGGCCAGCTCGATCCCGGTCAACGTATAGAAGTAGCCGTTGGCCGGATTGCGCACACGCCGGCCATCCTGATCTGTCAGGTGGATGGGCTGCACATCCCTCATTGCGCTCGGATACTGCCTGGGGCGCAGGTTATCAAGCATCCACTGGGTCAGGTTGGTGGTACGCGACTTCCCAGGGTCGGTGTTCGTGCCAGAGGCAAGCGTGACCAGGGTTTTGTCCGGGTCGAAATCCACCGCTGGATGCAGATTTTCCTGCACATATTCCTTGACTTTCTGGCGGGTAAATTCCCATAGCGTCGGGATTTCCTTGCCCACATTATTGGCCTTCTGGAGGACTTGCTCCTCCAGCAGGCGATAACGGTTTTTTTCCGCCTGCGCCGCGGTTTTATAGAGATTGGGGCGGTTGTTCTCCACCAGGGTCTCCTGACGGACAGTCAGAGGCCCGGAAAGCCCCAGCATAGGTAAAGCCAGCGCATCCTCTACGCTGCGCGCAAAAATGTCCAAAGCCGGCGCTTGAGCATCGGGAACTGTCAGCGCAGCCTCGAGCGCGGAGCGTTGAAGCTGCAGCAGGTCATTGGCGGCTACTACAAACACCGGCTCGGACAATTCCGTAGAAATGTCCTGGATCGTGCGTTCCTCCCCCTTGTAGAGAGGGTGCACGTTTGAGACCAGCGCTTGAAAAGAACCGAAGCGCTGTATCCCACCTTCCAGTGAATAAAGGAACAGTGAACGTCGCTCAGGTACCTTGATCACCATCGCGGCGGGCCATTTCTGCGTCGTCGCGCTGCCCATATCGAGCATGACCGCATAAACATGGGGTACGGGCGTGCGCAGCAAACCGTTTCTGTCCGCCAAGGAAGGGTGAGTGGTGATGAGGTCCAGCAGGCGATCCTCCTCAGCCCGCAGGACCCGCGCACTTCGGGTCAACTGGGTGGCCGGCTCCTGGTCTGCTCTGTGTAGATTGAGAAGATGCAGGAATCGCTGGGCAAGCAGATATGCCAAGGCCGCTTCGGCGGAGGACGACTTTGGCGGTTCGAGCAAGTAACCCCATGTGCGGCTGTTGCAGAAGCTGCTGAGATCGTCACGCAACTGACGCCTTACGGATACATTGGTTGTCGGCTGAGGGAAGTAGAAGACCGACTCCATGGTCCGTAGGACCTGCGCGTCCACCGGATCAGCAAATACGCTGTCCTCCTCCGACACGGAATCCGGGCGGCTGAAAAAACCCACCTCGCCCAATAGATAATGGGGCGGCGCATCACGCTGTAAACAGTCCTGGATTACCTCGGTGAAACTTTGCGAGGAGGTCAGCGAGCGTCCGCCGCTGGAGTCAGTGACGAAGTGATTGACGTAGCAGTTATCCGGATCGATAGGTGCTGGCAGCGAAGCCTGAAACTGGCGTACCTCAAATTTTTCACCCAGCGTGCGGACCAGCCGGTTCTTGAGCGCCGAGTCGAATGTCGGCAGACCAGCAAACAGGCGGGCCAGTTTCACTTGGTTGAGGTCCAGCAATTCCATCTGCCTGAGCCGCGCTTTTTCCTGGGGCCCGAGCAGCTTGCCTTGCTCATCCACGTCGGTGATCAGAGATTGTCCGGGGCCTTGATAACCTGGTGGGACACCTTCTTGCAGTTGTCGCAGAAGCTCCGGCGCCAAGGCTCTGCCGTTGACCTGAAGTGACGAAAAGTCGACGGTCATCTGGCTGATATGCGGATAACGCCAGCCCTCGCGCGCCGAAGCGGCAGACGCGTAGAACTTGTCCTTGCTCTGGTGAGTGCTCAAAAACCCCTGGGTGACGACGTGAAGCAGCGGCACCGATGCGCCTTTGCTTGCGGAAGCCGAATCGATCGTCTCGACTTCCTGGTAATTCACCCGAACCTGCGCGTCGCTGCTCAGGCCTCGTTCGGCCAACCACTGCCCGGCAAACTTGTGGGGGCGGAACCGCAGACCGTTGGGCAACAGACTGACAGGCTCCAGCACTTGATCGTAGACCGACCTGCGCTGACGTTCAGGTCGCTTGAACGTATCGTCGGCCTCTGATCGCAGCTCCTGCTCCAACGTCCCGCAATCCATGCCGACTGCCAGGCTGGCGAATCCGTTATAGCTGTGTGGCATCCCTTGCCTGATCGCCTGCAGCAATCCGTCGTTGAGCCCCGCCAGGGCGCCGAGGACATCGGCCGGGACCGCATCTGCCAGCTGCTTGCGGTTATAGTCGCTGAAGGTTCCGGCACTCTGTTCATCGCCCCAGAATATCTTCATGTGCCAGCGATAAGGGGCCTGTGCGCTGCCCAGCAGCGTCGTCGCGAGTTCGGCGTCGTCCGGCGGCGTGGACAGGTAGGTCCTCAAGAAAGCCATCTCACCAGATGCCAGCATCCACAGAGGCACCAGATCGATGTGTTCGGTGCCGTTCTGGTAAGTACTCAGCGTGCTCCAGTACATCACCGGGATCAGCGTATCAGGGGTGATGGGATGGGCAAGGCTACTCGGTATTTCAGCCGGGTAACAGGCAACCAGCTGGCGGATCCACTGCGTTTCAAGGCTGCTGTCCTGGCGCGTTTGCCCGGGGTTGTCCGGTTCGAGCTGGCCGGTATATTCGACGCGGCTTGTCACAGCGGCGATGGAGAGCGGATCTGCGTCGGCAGCAAGCGATGCCCCAGCGTTTTCTTCAGATAGAACAGACATTGATGTCACCCGTGTTGTGCTTGATAAAGCATCGAGCCTATCGAGCCATGAAGCGGCGGATGACATACATAGTTATAGCGTGAGTGGATAACTCGCAGAGAAATGTAAGCCGGTATGTAAATCTGTCTCTGGTCGCGGTAATGAGTGCCGACTAGTTCAATGCCCAACCCACCAGCACCGCCATCTCCAGCAGTTCCAGCAAGGCCCCCGCCGTGTCTCCGGTGCACCCGCCTAACCGGCGCAGCATTATCCGGCGCAAACCGATGAAGGTCAGCGCCGCGACGATCAACGCCACCAGCCCGGCCCAGCCCGCCACCAGCCCGGAGGCCAGCGCAACGGCGCACAGCACCTGCCAACCGGCATGGCGTGGCAGGTGGTCGGCGAGCGCCTGGCCCAAGCCACCGGCACGCACATAAGGCGTGGTGAGGAACAGCGCCAGCAACGCGCCACGCCCGAGTACCGGCACGATGAGCAGCGCCAAGGTCTGCTGCTGTTCGATCAGCGCCAGCAATGCGCTGAATTTGAGCAACAGCACCAGTACCAGGGTGACCACGGCGATCGGTCCGCTGCGCGGGTCCTTCATGATCAGCAGCGTACGCTCGCGATCACCAAAGCCGCCGAGCCAGGCATCGGCGCTGTCCGCCAGGCCATCGAGGTGCAGGCCGCCACTGAGCAACACCCAGGCCGTCAGCAGCAGCGCCGCATGCAGCAGCAACGGTGCGCCTGACAACCAGGCATCGAGCCCGCAGAGCAAGCCGCCGAACATCACCCCTACCAGCGGATAGAACAGCAGCGAACGACCCAGTTGCGCAGGTTCAGGCATGCCCGGCAAGCGCACCGGCAGGCTGCTGAGAAATTGCAGGGCGATCCAGAAAGGCAACATCTTCAGACCGCCTCCTCGAGGACTGGACCGGACGCCACCAAGAGAGAAAACAGCGCGCCATGGGCAACTTCGACATTGAGCAATTGCTCGCGCGGCAGGCCGCGGGCGCGGGCCAGCAGCAGCCGCATCACGCCGCCATGGCTGACCAGCAGGATGCGCTGCCCGGCGTAGGCTTGATGCAAGCGTTCGAGCGCCGCCAGCACTCGCGCCGAGAATTCGAGCACTGGCTCGCCTTCCGGCGGCGTGAAGCCGTAGGGGTCGGCCCAGAACCGCCCCAGCGCCTCGGCGTCAGTCTCCATCAATGCCGCCGCGCTGCGGCCTTCCCAGGCGCCGAAATGCAATTCCTGCAGGTCCTTTTCAAAGTGCACCGGCAAGCCAAGTCGCGCACCCAGCTGTTCGGCGAAACGCGCGCAGCGCTGCAAGGGCGAACTCACCAGCCGATCCCACGGCCCGCCCGCTGCGACCGCCGCGTGCATCTGCGCCCAGCCTCGTGGCGTCAGGGCGTCGTCGAGACTGCCGCGCAGCCCGCCGCCCAGTTCGGTCTCGCCATGGCGCAACAGGTCCAGGCGCAAGGTCATGCCGGGCGATCCGCCACGGCCGCTTCGGCGAAGGTCGCCATCTGCCCGTGGAGGTCACAGGCCAGACGCAACAACGGCACCGCCAGCGCCGCCCCGCTGCCCTCGCCCAGGCGCAAGCCGAGGTCCAGCAGCGGTTCGGCAGCGAGGGTTTCCAGTACGTGGCGGTGTCCGGGTTCGGCGCCACGGTGGGCGAACAACAACCAGGGCCGGCACGCCGGATTGAGCCGCACCGCCACCAGGGCCGCGACGCTGCAGATGAAGCCATCCACCAGCACGGCGATGCCCTGTTGGGCACAGGCCAGGTAGGCACCGACCAACGCGACGATCTCAAAGCCGCCAAGGTTGCAAAGCGTTTGCAGCGGGTCGCCGTTCGACCCACCGTGCACGGCCAGGGCGCGTTCGATGACCTGGACCTTGCGGCTGATACCCGCCGCATCCAGCCCGGTGCCCGGCCCGACCAGATGCGCCACCGGGCAATCGAGCAAGGCACAGGCCAGCGCGCTGGCCGCCGTGGTATTGCCGATGCCCATCTCGCCACCGATGAACAGTTGCGTTCCGCGGCCAGCGGCGCGCATGGCACTGTCGCGTCCGGCTTGCAGGGCCTGTTCGCCCTGGGCCAGGGTCATGGCCGGGCCCAGGAGGAAATTGGCGGTGCCCGGGCCGACCCGCAAATGCCGCACGCCGGGCAAGTCCAGCGAAGGCGTCACGGTGCCCAGGTCGACGACTTCCAGGCAAGCGTCCAACCGCCGCGCGAGCACGCTGATAGCCGCGCCGCCGCTGACAAAGTTGAGCAGCATCTGCCCGGTCACTTCCTGGGGATAGGCCGAGACGCCTTCGGCCACCACACCGTGATCGCCGGCAAAAATCGCGATCCACAATTGTTCAAGGCTCGGCTTGACCTGCCCTTGCAGGCCCGCCAGCTGCACCGCCACCGACTCCAGGCGCCCGAGGGAGCCGGCCGGTTTGGTCAGTTGTTGTTGCCGCGCCATCGCTTGCTCCAGCACTTGGCTATCAACGGGCTTGCACGGGTCCAGCCACCAGCGGTGATTCATAACGCAGTACCTTTGAGAGTCAGGGGCAGGCCGGCAACGGTCAGCACGACGCGCTGGCAACGTTCGGCCAGGGCTTGATGCAGCCAACCGGCTTCATCGACGTAACGGCGAGTCAGCTCGCCCAGCGGCACGACACCCAGGCCGGTCTCGTTGCTGACAAAAATGATTTCACCGGGCAGCGCGCCGATGCAGTCCAGCAGGGCTTCGCGCTCGGCGGCCAGTCGGTCGGCATCGTCGAGCATCAACAGGTTGGTCAGCCAGAGGGTCAGGCAATCCACCAGCAGGCAGCGCTCGCTCGCGGCGGTTTCGCGCAACACCTGCGCCAGCGCCAGTGGCTCCTCCACCAGCGCCCAATCGGCCGGGCGCCGGGCGCGATGCTGGGCGACACGCTGGTTCATCTCGTCGTCCAGGGGTTGGCTGGTGGCGATGTAGGTCACCGCCAAGCCGGTGCCTGCCGCGAGTTTTTCAGCCAGGCGACTCTTGCCGGAGCGGGCGCCGCCGAGGATCAGTTGCAGCATGGGTCGTTACCTTCTATCTGCCGGTGTGGCGACTGGCGCCATCGCGAGCAAGCTCGCTCCCACATTTGAAATGCGTTCCAATGTGGGAGCGAGCTTGCTCGCGATGAGGTCAGCCCGGCCACCTCAAATCCCACAGAGTTCACGCAACACCCCGGTATCCAGATGCCGCTCCACCAGATCCGCCAACCGCTCGATATCCCGCTCGCGCAACCCGTGGTAATCCACCGCTTGCACGTCCTGCACGCCCGCCCAGCGCAGCAACGCGCTGCTCGCCGCTGGCGTTTCAAACAGCCCATGCAGATAGGTGCCGAAAATCTGCCCGTCGAGGCTTCGGGCGCCGTCGCAGCGGCCGTCGTCCAGCGTCACCGCAGGGTTTTCCAGGGCCGGGCCAGTGGTCACACCGGCATGGATCTCATAGCCGCTGACCTCGGCATCCTCCAAAGCCAACCGCCCGCGCACATTGCGCAACTGCTTCTCATGCTCCAACGTCGTCTCGAAGTCCAGCAGGCCCAGCCCGGCACTCGAACCGGCCGCGCCTTCCAGCCCGAGCGGATCGTGAACCTGCCGGCCAAGCATCTGCAAACCACCGCAGATGCCCAGCAACTTGCCACCGTAGCGCAGGTGCCGATTGATCGCCGTCTCCCAGCCGTTGGCGCGCAGGTAGGCCAGGTCGCTGCGCACGCTTTTCGAACCGGGCAGGATGATCAGGTCAGCCGGCGGGATGGTCTGGCCGGAGCCGATGAATTGCAGGTCGACCTGCGGGTGCAGGCGCAGCGGATCGAAATCGGTATGGTTGCTGATGCGCGGCAGCACCGGCACCACAACCTTGAGTACCTGTTCGGCCTTGTCGGCCTGACGCTGATCGAGACCATCCTCGGCTTCCAGGTGCAGGTCCAGCACATAGGGCAACACGCCAATCACCGGTTTGCCGGTGCGCGCTTGCAGCCAATCCAGGCCGGGTTGCAGCAACGCCAGGTCGCCACGAAAACGGTTGATGATGAAACCTTTGACCCGGGCCTGCTCGCTCGGCGAAAGCAATTCCAGGGTGCCGACCAGGTGGGCGAAGACGCCGCCGCGATTGATGTCGGCGATCAGCACCACCGGGCAATCGACGGCCTCGGCAAAGCCCATGTTGGCGATGTCGCCGGCACGCAGGTTGATCTCCGCCGGCGACCCCGCGCCCTCCACCATGACCACCGGATACGCCGCGCGCAAACGCTCATGGGAAGCCAGCACCGCTTGCATCGCGATGGCCTTGTAATCGTGATACGCCACGGCGTTCATGCTGGTCACGGCGCGGCCATGGATGATGACTTGGGCACCGGTGTCGCTGTTGGGCTTGAGCAGCACCGGGTTCATGTCGGTATGCGGTTCGAGGCCACAAGCCTGGGCCTGGACCGCCTGGGCCCGGCCGATTTCGCCGCCATCGGCGGTCACCGCGCTATTGAGCGCCATGTTCTGCGGCTTGAACGGCACCACGCTCACGCCCTGGCGCCTGACCCAGCGGCACAGCGCCGTGACCAGCGTGCTTTTGCCGGCATCGGAGGTGGTGCCCTGCACCATCAAGGTGGTCATTGAATGTCCTTGGCATAGGCCTCGAAAGCCTGTTCGAGACGCAGGAATTCTGCGTCATCGGCCGGCAGTCCGAAGCGCAGACTGCTGGTGTTGATGAACAGCCGCAGGAGAATGCCGCGATGAGCCATGAAGTCATAAAGGGCCCGGGCGTGCTCGGTAACCAGCCACTGGAACAACCCGCAGCCACCGTGGGGCTTGAAGCCGCGGTGTTCGAGCAGCAGCGCCAGGCGCTGACTCGTTTCCTCGCAACGCTGGCGCTGGCGAGTATGTGCCTCGGTATCCAACAGGCACGCCTGGCCCAATATCCGCGTCGGCCCGCTGACGGCCCACGGCCCGACCTGTTCGGCGAGCAGCTTGAGCAAGCGTCGCTCGGCCAGGACGAACCCGAGGCGAACTCCGGCCAGGCCGAAAAACTTGCCGAACGAGCGCAGCACGATCAATCCGACCTGATGGGCGTAGGCGGCAAGGCTCAGGTGCGGCGTGATATCCATGAACGCCTCGTCCACCACCAGCCAGCCACCCCGCTGGGCCAGCCGCGCATGCCAATCCAGCAGGCGTCCGGGGTCCAGGCTCAGGCCGGTGGGATTGTTCGGGTTGACCACCACCAGCACGTCGAGGCTGTCGAGGAAGAAATCCACTTCCGCTTCCAGCACTTCGCGCACGATGTAGCCGCTGCGGCGCCAGGCTTCGGCGTGTTCGGCGTAACAGGGCGACAGGACCCCGACCTTGCCCGCTCGGCGTAGGCGCGGCAGCAGTTGGATGGCCATTTGCGAACCGGCCACCGGCAGCACATGCGTCGCTTCGTAATAGTCGCAAGCGGCCTGTTCCAGACCATCGTCGGTCTCGGGCAGGCGCGCCCAGGCGCGCATTGGAATCGCCGGGATCTCGAACGGCCAGGGCGCGAGGCCACTGGACAGGTCGAGCCAGTCGGCCTCGGCAATCCCGTATTGCCGGGCGGCGTTGCGCAGTCGTCCACCATGCTCAAGCATAAAACTCGGCTCCGAGGCAGAGAATCAGCAGCCATAACCATACGCCGCGTTGCACCAATTGCCAGCCTCGGTCAATCGAATCGGCACTCGCCGGCACGCCCTCGCCCAATGGCGGGCGTTGATGAAGTTCGCCGTGATACACCGCCGCGCCCCCCAGTTCCACACCCAGCGCGCCGGCACCGGCGGCCATCACCGGCCCGGCATTCGGGCTGTCCCAGGTCGGCCCCTGGCTGCGCCAGCATTTAAGTGCCAGGCGGGTCTTGCCGAGCGCAGCGTAAGTCAACGCCACCAGGCGCGCGGGAATGTAGTTGAGCAGGTCGTCGATTTTCGCCGCCGCCCAGCCGAAACGCTCGAAGCGCTCGTTGCGATAGCCCCACATCGCGTCGAGGGTATTGCTCAACCGGTACAACACCACGCCGGGCGCGCCGGCCACGGCGAACCAGAACAGCGCGGCGAATACCGCGTCGCTGCCGTTTTCCAGGACCGACTCGGTGGCGGCGCGGGCAACGGCGGTTTCGTCCAGCTCGGCGGTTTCGCGGCTGACCAGGTAACCGACGCGTCGACGCGCCTCGTCCAGGTCACCGCTGCGCAGCGCCCGGGCCACCGGCTCGACATGCTCGCCGAGACTGCGCAGGCCGAGGGCGCAGTACAGCGCCAGAATTTCCACCAGCCAGCCAATCATCGGTGCCCAGGACAGGGCCGTGGCGAGCAAGGTCAGCGGCACCACGGCGATCACCCACGCCGTCACCCCATGGCTGCGCCAGCCACGCCCGCCGGAGTTGAAACGCTGTTCGATGCGATCGGCAAAGCCGCCGAACGCCACCAGCGGATGCCAACGCCGGGGCTCACCCAGCAGCGCATCCAGCGCCACCGCGGCGGCACTGACCAACGCTACGCTCATGGGCGCACTCCCCAGTGGTTTTCATACAGCAGTTCAGTGAGCGGACGCGGTTGCGCCCAGCCTTCCAGGGCCAGCATCGGCGCTGGGTAGAAGCCTTCGACCGGCCCCAGGCACAGGACCGCCAACGGCTTGGCCCCGGCGGGCAGGCCCAGCAGGTCAGCCAGGGCCTGAGGCTCGAACAGCGACACCCAGCCCATCCCCAGCCCTTCGACGCGGGCCGCCAGCCACAGGTTCTGGATGGCGCAGGACAGCGAGGCCAGGTCCATTTCCGGCAAGGTCCGGCGACCGAATATGTGCCGCTCGCGGTCGTCCATCAATGCCGCCACCAGTACCTCGGCGCAGTCATTGATACCTTCGACCTTGAGCTGCATGAATTCATCGCTGCGCTCGCCCAGGGCTTCGGCGGTACGGATGCGTTCCTCTTCCACCAGTCTCTGGATCTGCCCACGCAAGGCGCGGTCGCTGATACGGATGAAGCGCCACGGTTGCATCAGCCCGACGCTGGGCGCCTGGTGCGCGGCTTCCAGCAGACGGCGCAGCAACGCTGGCTCGACGGTGCCACCGCTGAAATGGCGCATGTCGCGGCGTTCGGCGATGGCGCGGTAGACGGCTTCGCGTTCGGCCTGGGTAAAGGCGTTGTCAGTCATGGCCTCATCGCGAGCAAGCTCGCTCCCACATTTGAATCGCGGTCCCCTGTGGGAGCGAGCCTGCTCGCGAAGGCGCCCCCAGGGTCGGGCGCAAACAACGCGGCAATCGCCCTGGGATTGGACGGAAAGTAAAAATGCACATAGGAAGCCGTCATCCGCCCCAGGCGAAAAACCGCCTCAGCCCCTCGCCCACCGTTCGGGCTGTGCCCACGGGCGATCGGCTCGAGTTCAGTGCTGGTCAAGGAGTGATGATAGGTATGCCCGCGCAGGGTGCCTTCCGGCAGCTCGACTGATTGCAACGCCAAGGCCGCAAGGCGCTTTTGCATCTGCGCTTCGCCGCTCAACAGGCCGAGCAGCTCGGCGCGAGTGCCCTCGACGTCGGTCAATGAATCGAGCAGGTAGAGCATGCCACCGCATTCGGCGAGCAGCGGTTTGCCGGCTGCGTGGTGGGCACGGATCGCCGTCAGCATCGGCACGTTCCGCGCCAGTGCAACGTGGTGCAGCTCCGGGTAACCGCCAGGCAGATACAGGCTGTCCGCCTCGGGCAGTTCGGCGTCATGAACAGGGGAAAAGAAGGCTAGTTGCGCGCCCATGGCCCGCAGCAGATCGAGGCTGGCGCCATAGGTGAAGGCAAACGCTTCGTCACGGGCGACGGCGATGCGCACACCGTCGAGCCACGGCTCGACGGTTGTCAGTTCGGGCGCGGCGAACTCGACCTGGGGCGGCAGCGCCACTTCACAACTGCTGGCCAATGCTTCGGCCGCTGCGTCGAGGCGAACATCCAGGTCATTCAGTTCGCTGGCCTGGACCAGTCCGAGATGGCGGCTCGGCAACTCGATGCCGGTTTCTCGCGAGAGCGCGCCGTACCAGCGCAGGCCTTCGGTCAGGCTGCCTTCGAGCAATTGCGCGTGGCGCAGGGTTCCGACCCGGTTGGCCAGTACGCCAGCGAACGGCAAGTCCGGCTGATAACGGGCCAGGCCCAGGGCCAGGGCGCCGAACGTCTGGGCCATGGCGGTGCCGTCGATCACGGCCAGCACCGGCACGCCGAAGTGGCGCGCCAGGTCGGCGCTGGACGGGGTGCCGTCGAACAGCCCCATCACCCCTTCGATCAGGATCAGGTCCGCTTCGGCGGCGGCTTCCCACAACAGTCGGCGACTTTCCTGCTCGCCGACCATCCACATATCCAGTTGATAGACCGGTGCGCCACTGGCGCGCTCAAGGATCATCGGATCAAGGAAATCAGGTCCGCATTTGAACACACGCACCTGGCGCCCCTGGTTGCGATGCAACCGTGCCAGCGCCGCAGTGACGGTGGTCTTGCCCTGGCCGGAAGCCGGCGCGGCAATCAACACCGCCGGACAGTGGCGGCTGGTCATCGAAGCATCATTCACAGTTCAACGCCTTTCTGCGCCTTGATGCCGGCCTGGAAGGCATGTTTGATCATGCCCATTTCGGTCACGGTATCGGCCAGCTCGATCATTTCCAGCTTGGCGCCCCGGCCAGTGACCACCACATGTTGCATGGGCGGGCGGGCCTGCAGATCGCTCAACACCTGATCGAGATCGAGATAACCGTGCTTGAGAGCGATGTTCAGCTCATCAAGCACCACCAGGCCAATCGACGGATCGCCGAGCAGTTGCCGCGATACCGCCCAGGCCGCTTCGGCGGCGGCGATGTCGCGCTGACGATCCTGGGTTTCCCAAGTAAAGCCTTCGCCCATGACGTGAAAGCGCACCTGCTCCGGGAAGCGTCGGAAAAACAGCTCCTCGCCGGTGCTGTTGCGCCCTTTGATGAACTGCACCACGCCGCACTGCATGCCGTGGCCCATGGCACGGGCGAGCATGCCGAACGCCGAACTGCTCTTGCCCTTGCCGTTGCCGGTCAGCACCAGCAGCAGGCCACACTCGTTCGGTGAATTGGCGATGCGCTCGTCAATCACGGCTTTCTTGCGCAGCATGCGCGCCAGGTGGCGTTCGTCGCGATCGGGCGTATCGGTCATGAGGGGAGCTCTCCGTTGGGACTGGATAACGGCGGGCGGGCAGAAAAAAGGACGGCAGCGAGCCTGGCATCGCCCACCGTGATGCCGTTGGATGAATCAGGCCGGTCTCCGGGCTCATGAGCGGCGTTATGCCTGGCTGCGCGCCTTCCCATGTCTTGCGACACAGTGGTGAGTGGCCTGCGTGGCCACAAAGCACAGCGTTGACTCATTTACCGTTGCGGGGGCAGCGCCGGGTTCGCGTTCGCTCACCGGCTTCCCTGTTTCACTCTGTCGGCCGCGACCGCGCCACAGAGCACCTGAAACAAGCCGCGAAGGTTAGAGGGTTGGGGATGGAGCGTCAATTAAAGCCGCCATATGCATCGGCTCATTGAGTGGTCCTGATCAATAAACTGACATCGATCTTGTGTGAAGCTGTGGCAAGTGATATCAAATAGACACTACGACCCGCTATCACAAGAACAAGAGGGCAAACGCATGCAAGGCATGATTATCAGCAATCCAAAGCTGGAGTTTCTACGCCCGGTGCTGGAACGCTGGTTCGACTGTATCGATCGCTACAACGCCGTGCGCGGCGATAACGACACCCCCTACTGGCATGATCAAAAAGCCAACCTCGGGTTGCTGTCTGCCGCTGCCTGGATGGCTGAGATGGTCACGCTGCAGAACGCAGCGACGCGCAAGCAGAATGAAGAAGGCGAACGCAACGTCAGCGCCGACCTGTTCATCGCCAGCACCGATGAGCGCGCCTTCATCCAGGCCACCCAGCGCTGGCCGAAAGTCAACAACCTGAACCTGACCCAACCCTTGCTCGAAGCCGCCAGCGACGCCAAGCGCATCAGCTACGCCAGCGACCTGAAACTGGGCTGCCTGTTCGTTGCCCCGCAAAAAGCCCAGCAAAGCGCCACGCCAGAAGAGTTGCAGGACATGATCGACGACCTGCAGAAGGAGAACACCTGCGCCGTGGCCTGGTACTTCCCCTACGCCTATCGCAAATTGCGCAACGAGGCGGGCCAGTACCATCCGGGTATTGCGCTGCTGCTGAAACAGGCGCACGGCTGATTCATGGATCAGTGGGAAAACATGTGGGAGCGAGCCTGCTCGCGAAGACGGTGCAACAGTCGACATCGATGTTGCCCGATATAGCGCTTTCGCGAGCAGGCTCGCTCCCACAAAGGAATCTGTTTGCCTGACTGTTGTTACCCACCGTTGAACCATCCCACGTCTACGCTCCTCTATGAGTAACCACATGCACTCATAGGGAAGCCCGCATGCTCAAGCCACCTCATCTGTTAATCATTGCCCTGGCTACGGGGCTTGTCGCGTGTGGCGAGTCTTCCACATTGCAGGTTTCCGACGGCACCGGCCCGTCGCCGAAACTGCCCGAACCGAACAAGACCCTGATTCCCACCGTGAACATCGCCGAGGCGGTCGGCTGGCCGGACGGCGCCAAGCCAACCCCGGCCCACGGCCTGCAGGTAGTCGCGTTTGCCGAAGGGCTGGATCATCCGCGCTGGCTTTATATACTGCCCAATGGCGATGTGCTGGTGGCCGAAACCAACGCCCCGCCCAAGCCCGACGATACCCAGGGCATTCGTGGCTGGGTCATGAAAAAGGTCATGGGCCGGGCCGGTGCCGGCGTGCCCAGCCCCAACCGCATCACCCTGCTGCGAGACGCCAATCACGATGGCGTCGCCGAGACCCGGACGATTTTCCTGGAGAACCTCAATTCGCCGTTCGGCATGACCCTGGTCGGCAATGACCTGTACGTGGCCGACACCGACCGCCTGATCCGCTTCCCGTACAAGGAAGGCGACACACAAATCAAGGCACAGCCAACCAAGGTGGTCGACTTGCCGGGCGGCACTTTGAACCACCACTGGACCAAAAACGTCATCGCCAGCCGGGACGGCAGCAAGCTGTACGTGACCACCGGTTCGAACAGCAACGTTGGCGAGAACGGCATGGAAGCGGAAGAAGGCCGGGCGGCGATCTGGGAAGTCGACCGCGCCACAGGCACTCATCGCATCTTCGCCGCGGGCCTGCGCAATCCCAATGGCCTGGCATGGGAGCCACGCAGCGGCGCGTTGTGGACGGCGGTCAACGAACGGGACGAGATCGGCAGCGACCTGGTGCCGGACTACATCACGTCGGTGAAGGATGGCGGCTTCTATGGCTGGCCTTACAGTTATTACGGGCAAAACATCGATGTCCGGGTCGAGCCGCAAAACCCCGAGCTGGTGGCCAAGGCCATCGCCCCCGATTATGCGGTGGGCCCGCACACCGCCTCCCTGGGCCTGAGCTTCGCCGAGGGCAGCCAATTGCCCGCGCCGTTCACCGAAGGGGCTTTCATCGGGCAACACGGTTCCTGGAACCGCAAGCCCCACAGTGGCTACAAAGTGATTTTTGTTCCGTTCAGCGGCGGCAAACCGGTCGGGCAACCAGTAGATGTGTTGACCGGTTTCCTCAATGCAGACGAAAAAGCCCAGGGCCGGCCGGTGGGCGTGGTGATCGACAAGCAGGGCGGGTTGTTGGTGGCGGATGATGTCGGGAACAAAATCTGGCGGGTGTCAAAAAACTAAAGCTGAAACCCGTGGCGAGGGAGCTTGCTCCCGCTCGGTTGCGTAGCGACCGCTAAAAGCTTGGGGCTGCTGCGCAGCCCAGCGGGAGCAAGCTCCCTCGCCACAAGAGCCTACCCGGCAGAAATCAGGGATTACGCGCCAGATGATCCGGCTGCAGTACGCGCTTGGCGCCCAGGTAGGCTTTCTGCCAATAGGCCTTTGACAGGCTGTCGAGCTTGACCGTCCCGCCCGTGGCCGGCGCATGGACGAAGCGCCCCTCTCCGACATAGATTCCGGCATGGCTGACCTGAGAGCCGCCATTGGTGGCGAAGAACACCAGATCGCCGCTCTGCAACGCATCCTTGCCGACTTCCGGCGCGCGCATGCTGATCATTTCGCGCGTGGAACGTGGCAGCGAGATGCCGACGGCGTCACGGTACACATAGCCGATCAAGCCACTGCAATCAAAACCTGAATCCGGCGTGTTGCCGCCCCAGCGATAAGGCGTACCCACCAGGCCCAAAGCCCGGAACAGCACGTCTTCGGCGGCGGGAGAAAAAGTCTGGGAAGGTGCGAACACCACCGGAGCCCGCACTGGCGCGGGCGGCGGGGTGCGACTCGCGCACGCGCTGAGCAGTGCAGCAAGAAACATGAGAGCGAGGCGGGCCGACGTCGACATAGGCACAACAATCCTGATCTGGATGCGGCTATTTCTGCCGTGGAGATGGAAACAAGTCCGCCCGCGTAGTACGCAGGCGGATTGCCATCAATCAATGATCATGGATTCTAGCGGCTATGGGGCAAACTTCAAGTAAGACTTTAAGTTTGCCCTACAAACTGTGCGCTTACTTGCGAGCCGTCATTACGGTCGGTGCCATGGCGAGGGCACGCTTGGCTTCGATGAAGGTCTTGCTCCAGTAGCTGTCGCCCAGGCTGTCGATTCGCACCCCACCGCTGCGGCGGCTGCTGGAGTGGATGAACTGGTTGTCGCCCAGGTAGATACCGGCGTGGCTGACGCGACCGCGACGCCCGTTGGTGCTGAAGAACAGCAGGTCACCGGGTTCGAGCTGGTTGCGAGCGACCAGCGGGGCCTTCACGTTAATCATTTCACGCGTGGAACGCGGCAGGGTCATACCCGCTTCTTCGCGAAACAGGTAGCCGATGAAGCCGCTGCAGTCGAAGCCGGCTTCGGAGGTCCCGCCAAAACGATAACGTGTGCCGATCAAGGACATGCCGCGCTCCAGGATGCTGTCCGCCAGCACTGGAAGCTGATAAGGCTTGCTGCCGGCGAAGTCTGCCAGCTCTTTGTCGGAGGCCATTTCTTCCTGGAACGCAACGACGGAAGACTGGGCGGTAACGGTGTTATTCACCTGTGGTTGGGGCGCTTGCTGGGTCACTGGAGAGTGGGCAGCGCAACCGAACAACAGGGTAACGAGTGCGAGAGGCACGAGGGGTGCGAAGCGATTTAGCATGGGCACGACCGTGGCTGAGGTAGTAAAGATGGCGAGACTATGCCTTCTATCAACCTCATTTGCAAATTCAATCGATGCAAATGTGACTTCTTGATTTCTCGTTTACATCTAAGCGCTTAAGCCCGTATTGAGCGGCTTGCAGGCCTCCAGCCCAGTAAAACCGCGGGCTTCGTCGGGTTAAGAAGAGGCTTTAAGCCATCATCTCGCGACCGTTTTACCAGCCTAAAGTTTCTTTCAAAAAAGGAATGGTCAGCTTGCGCTGGGCCTGGAGTGAGGCCTGATCGAGACGTTCGAGCAGTTCGAACAACGCGCTCATGCTGCGGGTGCCACGGGTGAGGATGAAATGCCCGACCTCGTCGGTCAGGTGCAGGCCGCGTCGAGATGCACGCAATTGCAACGCGCGAAGCTTGTCCTCGTCGGAAAGCGGGCGCATCTGGAAGATCAACGCCAGGGTCAGGCGGGATTTCAAGTCGGCCAGCTTCACCGGCAGCTCCCGTGGCGAGGTCGATGCGGCAATCAACAGGCGCCGGCCACTGTCGCGCAACCGGTTGAACAGATGGAACAACGCCTCTTCCCAATCGGCCTTGCCGGCCACTGCCTGGAGATCATCCAGGCAGACCAGTTCGTACTGCTCCAGGTTGTCGAGGATTTCCACGCCGCGATCCAGCAGCTCAGCCAGTGGCAGGTACACGGCAGGCTCACCCAACTGCTCGAAGCGCAAGCACGCCGCCTGTAACAGATGCGTGCGCCCTACCCCGTCCTTGCCCCACAGATAGATCAGGCTCTCGGTCCAGCCGGCGTCGGCTTCGCAAAGCCGCTCGACATAGCCGAGTGCAGCGGCATTGGCGCCTGGGTAGTAATTGATGAAGGTGGCGTCGTCACGCAGACGCACACCAAGGGGCAGCTGAATCGGTTTCATGCTGACTGAACGGTTCCAAGGGAACCATTAGTGGCCTCTGTGTAAAGTTTGCAAAGTTTATACCCGTGGCGCGGACCGCACAATGCGCCGGACCACGAGCAAAATCAAAGGTTTGCAGCAGCAAGGGCACGGAGCGTCAGTTTCCCTGACGCCGCGCCTGCCATTTTGCCCTAGAGGTCGGGGTCCTCTGCGCCGCTATATATGTCGGAATCCTTGTACAGATCGTGCATATGACGCACCAGCACCATGATCACCGCCGCCACCGGCAGCGCCAGCAGGATCCCGGTGAAGCCGAACAACTCGCCACCCGCCAGGATCGCGAAGATCACCGCCACCGGGTGCAAGCCGATACGATCTCCCACCAGCAACGGCGTCAGCACCATGCCCTCCAGCGCCTGCCCGACCATGAATACCGCGACGATGCCGACCATGGGATACAGGTCGCCGCCAAACTGGAACAGCCCGGCGATCAACGCCGCGCCAATCCCGATGACAAACCCCATGTAAGGCACGATGGCCGCCAACCCGGCGATCAGGCCGATCAACAGGCCCAGCTCCAACCCTACCAGCATCAGCCCCGCCGCGTAGATGAAACCCAACGCGACCATGACCAGCAACTGCCCCCTGACAAACGCCCCCAGCACTTCGTGGCATTCGCCAGTCAGCGTCATGATGCGTTCTTCGCGATGACGCGGCAGCAGGCTGCGGATCTTCGCCATCATCAGGTCCCAATCGCGCAGCAGATAAAAAGCCACCACGGGAATCAGCACCAGGTTCGCCAGCCAGCCGATCAGCGCCAGGCTCGAAGCCGTGGCCTGGCTCAATACCACGCCGACGATATCGGTGGTCTGCCCCATGTGTTCACTGATGGCGGCCTTGACCTTGTCGAACTTCCAGAAACCGTCCGACAGGCCCAGCTTCGATTGCACCCACGGCACCGCGGTGTGCTGCAGCCAATCGAGCATCTGCGGTGCCAGCTCGTACAGGCGCACCAATTGCTTGGCCAGCATGGGTATCAGCACCAGCAGCAGAGCGCTGACGATCAAGGTAAACAACGCGAACACCGCCACCACGCCCCAGGTCCGGGACAGCCCGAGTTTTTCCAGGCGATCCACCACCGGATCGAACAGATAGGCCAGTAACAGCGCAACCAGGAACGGCGTGAGGATCGGGTGAAGCAAGTAGATAAATGCAATCAGCAGGGCGACCCCACCCAACCAGAACCAACGCCGCGTATCGCCCATGAACCACTCCTGCCCCTATAAAAGAAAGAAAACTACCAGCGGAATCGCAAGTTAGCCGGCGACGGTGTCGGTGTCGGTGTCGCGACCGGAACCGTTCCGTCGGCGGCCGGCTGCGCCGCGGGCGCTTGCGCGACGGCTTCACCCGGCGGCAATTCCTGCAGTTTGGCCAGGGCCAGTTGTGCCTTCAATTGCTCGGCGCTGCCGTTGACCTTGTAGACGATCATGTCGCCCTCGACCCGCTGCACCTGGCCAGCGAACGGTTCGAGCAGACGCCCCAGCGCTGCATAACGTTCCAGATTCACGCCTTGGACTTCCAGCAACTGCTCGGTCGCCACGCCCGGCTTGGCCACGAAACGCGGCGCCAGGCGCTGGCTCACCGCCAACATCACGGCATCGGCCAGCGCAGCGGGATCGGCGCCCTGGGCATTGCCCTGTTCGCGCTGGTCGCCCAGCCACAGGCGCCAGGTGGCCTGCCACTGGCCACCCTCCTCCTTGGCATGGACCGCCAGCAAGGCATCCGAGCCATACCGGTCCGACGCCTCACGCAACGGCGCCGGATCGTTGCCTTGCAACGTCGGCGCGGTGGCGACAATCTGCTCGCTCAAGTCCGCCAACGGCAAGTGCAACGGCAGCCCCCGGTGCTGGGCAGCGCGGCGCAGAGGCGTGGCGCTGGCCTGGCCATCGCCGACCAGGCTGGAGCCTTCTGCCGAGTCATTCAGCCACCAGCCAAGGATCGATGGACGATTCGCGCCCCAGAGCGGCAGCCCCGCCGAACGCAATGCCCGGTCGGTGCTGGCGGGATCGAAGTCCACCTGCAGGCTTTCCGGAGGACCGGCGTCGTAGCCGTATTGCAGAATGATCTGCTGCGGGTCCTTGCGGATCGCCGCCAGACCGGGATGCTGCGCGGCCTTGGTGTCGCCGGTCAGGCGCAGCACCAAGGTGTCCAGCGCCCGCAGGGTCGCCTGGTTACGCTCATCCGGCGCCTGGCTGCTGACCGGCTCACGCACCTGATAAAGGTTATTGAGGGTTTCGGCATGGCTCGCCAGGCTGATCAGCGACAGGCAGCCCATGGACAAGAATTTGAGAAGACGCATGGAAGATTCCCGGACATAACGGCTGGCACCGGCCGTGTGGAGAAGATTGAGCATGGCTGTGACCACGGCACCGGGGAAAACATTCACCACCCGGCGCAGTTTTCTACTGTCATAACCATAGCCGCTTACCGCTACACCTTATACAGACGCGTCGCCCAGTACCAATACAAGAAATAACGGTTTTTTTTGGCGGATATGTCCCTGCCCGTCGGCGCGAGGATGGCCGCTGGTCCACAAGCCTGATAAAATCGCGCGCCTTCGCAGACCGGCAATGGCTGGGCACCCGGAATAATTCGTACAACGGTTATTCAATGGCCCCGGCGATCGGTCGTTACCCAGAAATCCCCCCTTTAAAGGCCTGGATCATGAGCAAGCAACCCTCCCTGAGCTACAAGGACGCCGGTGTAGACATCGACGCCGGCGAAGCATTGGTCGAACGCATCAAGAGCGTCGCCAAGCGCACCGCGCGCCCGGAAGTCATGGGCGGCCTGGGCGGTTTCGGCGCCCTCTGCGAGATCCCGGCCGGCTACAAGCAACCGGTCCTGGTCTCGGGTACCGACGGCGTCGGCACCAAGTTGCGCCTGGCCTTGAACCTGAACAAGCACGACAGCATCGGCATCGACCTGGTGGCCATGTGCGTGAATGACCTGGTGGTCTGCGGCGCCGAGCCGCTGTTCTTCCTCGACTACTACGCCACCGGCAAACTCAACGTCGATACCGCCGCCCAGGTCGTGACCGGCATCGGCGCCGGCTGTGAATTGTCCGGCTGCTCCCTGGTCGGCGGCGAAACCGCTGAAATGCCAGGCATGTACGAAGGCGAAGACTACGACCTGGCCGGCTTCTGCGTCGGCGTCGTGGAAAAAGCCGAGATCATCGACGGCTCGAAAGTCGCCGCCGGCGACGCCCTGCTCGCCCTGCCATCTTCCGGCCCGCACTCCAACGGCTACTCGCTGATCCGCAAGATCATCGAAGTCTCGGGCGCCAATATCGAGAACACCCAGCTCGACGGCCAGCCACTCGCCGACCTGCTGATGGCCCCGACGCGCATCTACGTCAAGCCGCTGCTCAAGCTGATCAAGGACACCGGCGCCGTCAAGGCCATGGCCCACATCACTGGTGGCGGTCTGCTGGACAACATCCCGCGCGTGCTGCCAAAAGGCGCCCAGGCCGTGGTCGACGTGGCGAGCTGGACCCGCCCGGCGGTGTTCGACTGGCTGCAGGAAAAAGGCAACGTCGATGAAACCGAAATGCACCGCGTGCTGAACTGCGGCGTGGGCATGGTCATCTGCGTGGCCCAGGAGCACGTCGAAACCGCGCTGAACGTCCTGCGCGACGCGGGCGAGCAGCCTTGGGTCATCGGCCAGATCGCCACCGCGGCCGAAGGCGCCGCACAGGTCGAGCTGAAAAACCTCAAGGCACACTGATGTCCGCAACCTGTGACGTCGTGGTGCTGTTGTCCGGCACCGGCAGTAACCTGCAGGCCCTGATCGACAGTACACGGACCGGCGACAGCCCGGTCCGGATCCGCGCGGTGATTTCCAACCGCGCCGATGCCTACGGCCTGCAACGTGCCAAGGAGGCGGGTATCGATACCCGCGTCCTCGAACACCAGGCGTTCGACGGTCGCGAGGCCTTCGATGCCGCGCTGATCGAACAGATCGACGCCTTCAATCCGCAACTGGTGGTCCTGGCCGGTTTCATGCGCATCCTCAGCGCCGGTTTTGTGCGTCACTACCAAGGCCGCCTGTTCAATATCCATCCGTCGCTGTTGCCCAAATACAAAGGGTTACACACTCACCAGCGTGCGCTGGAGGCCGGTGACACGGAGCATGGCTGCTCGGTTCACTTTGTCACCGAGGAACTCGATGGCGGACCACTGGTCGTACAGGCAGTAATACCGGTAGAGTTGCACGACACGCCGCAAAGCCTGGCG
Source organism: Pseudomonas sp. R1-15 (assembly GCF_051132085.1). NCBI lineage: Bacteria > Pseudomonadati > Pseudomonadota > Gammaproteobacteria > Pseudomonadales > Pseudomonadaceae > Pseudomonas > Pseudomonas sp. R1-15. The sequence continues at coordinate 4,496,460 of NZ_CP071660.1, forward strand.
CAACGGGTCCACGCCCGCGAACACCAGATCTACCCGATGGCCGTGCGTTGGTTTGCCGAAGGCCGGCTAACGCTCGACGATCGCGGAGCCTCACTGGACGGCCAGTTGCTCGCCGCCAGCGGCCATTTGATTCGATACTAGGAGATTTTATGCGTCGCGCCCTGCTCTTCGCTTGCGCTCTGCTTGCCCTGCCCCTGGCACAGGCCGCAGACCTTCAACCGTTCTCCGCCAGCTATACCGCCGACTGGAAACAGCTGCCCATGAGCGGCACCGCCGAGCGCAGCCTGACCAAGGAGGCCAACGGCACCTGGAAGCTGAGCTTCAAGGCATCGATGATGATCGCCAGCCTGACCGAAGAAAGCACCCTGACGCTGGACAAGGACACCCTGCTGCCGCAGTCCTATCACTTCGAGCGCGGTGGCCTGGGCAAGGCCAAGAAGGCTGACCTGGATTTCGACTGGAATGCCAAGATGGTCACCGGCACCGATCGCGGTGACGCGGTCAAGCTTCCATTGAATCGCGGCATGGTTGACAAATCCACGTACCAACTGGCCCTGCAGCACGACGTGGCGGCCGGCAAGAAAAGCATGAGTTATCAGGTCGTCGATGACGGTGAAATCGATACCTATGACTTCCGCGTGCTTGGTTCGGAAAAAGTCGACACCAAGGCCGGCCAGATCGACGCCATCAAGGTCGAGCGCGTGCGCGACCCGACACAAAGCAAGCGCATCACCGTGCTCTGGTTCGCCAAGGACTGGGATTACCTGCTGGTACGCCTGCAGCAAGTCGAGACCGACGGCAAGGAGTACAACATCATGCTCCAGGACGGTACGGTCAACGGCAAGGCTGTGAAAGGCAGCTGATCAACGCCGAATGCAAAAAAGCCCCGCAGATGCGGGGCTTTTTAATGCCCGAACTCCAACCCCACCACCTATACCTGTGGGAGCGAGCTTGCTCGCGAAAGCATTGGATCAGCCAGCAAGGATGTTGACTGACACACCGCTTTCGCGAGCAGGCTCGCTCCCACAGGTTAGGCGTCCGCTTGACGACATGAAATTTTCTTCATGAACACCACCTGCGACCAAACGCCGCGCCCTGCCTGGCCTGCACGAGGGCTACACGCTTCATGAAAACTTCTTAATAGCTCCGGCCATTTACTTAGCTCGCTATCCAAATCTATAACAAAACCCTGCACACGCCTTGCTGCAGATAACAGAGATTGGAGCTTGCAAGATGACTGTGAAAGTAACTGAACGCGACGACGCCCACATGTCCCACGAAGGTATTGCCGCCGGTATCCGGATCTGGGATGTGCATCAACAGGATCTGCTGGTGGGCATGTTCCATTCCGAGACGGACGCTCACAACTACAAGGCCGAGCTGGAGCGTGAGGAGCGGCAGCGTTTGCGTGAGACCTCGCATTCCTGAACCACGCAAAACACCTGTGGGAGCGAGCTTGCTCGCGATAGCGGGGCATCAGCCAACATCTCTGTCACTGATAGGCCGCTATCGCGAGCAAGCTCGCTCCCACAGGGTTTGTGTTCAACTCAATAGTATTTTCCCGCTTACCACATCAAATCATCAGGAATCTGATACGCCGCGTACGGATCATCGGCATCCACTTCTTCGGTCTGGGTGTTGAGCTGGACGATGCGCTTGGGGTCGCGTTCCTGGATTTTCAGCGCCGCTTCGCGCGGGATCACTTCATAGCTCCCGGCATGATGGACGATCGCCAGGGAACCGCTGCTCAGCTTGTTACGCATCAGCGCATTGACCGAGATGCGCTTGACCTTCTTGTCGTCGACGAAGTTGTAGTAGTCATCGGTGGTCAGCTTCGGCAGGCGCGACACCTCGATCAATTGCTTGATCTGCGCGGCACGGGCCTTCTGCTCGGCCTTTTCCTGCTGCTGGCGGTTGAGCTCCTGGTCGCGCTTGACCTTCTCGGCCATGGCTTCCTGGGCCGCACGCTGCTGGGAGTCGTCCAGTTCGACCTGGCCTTTGTGGGCCAGGCGTTGCTGCTTCTGTTTCTCTTTGCCGACCTGCTTGGCCTGCTTTTGGTTGACCAGCCCTGCTTTGAGCAACTGGTCGCGAAGGGAAAGGCTCATGGTGCTTACTCACTTAGGCAACGGCCTCAGCCACAGCTGGGCAAATTCTTTTCCTGACGTTTGGCTTCGCCCCACAAGGCGTCCAACTCTTCGAGGGTGCAATCTTCCATGGGACGGTGGGTCTCGCGCAATGCCTGTTCGATAAATCGGAAACGTCTTTCAAACTTTGCATTGGCGCCACGCAGGGCCGTTTCGGGGTCGACTTTCAAGTGTCGAGCCAGGTTCACCACGCTGAACAGCAGGTCACCCACTTCGTCGCTGATGGCCGCGGTGTCATTGTCCGCCATGGCTTCGAGCACTTCGTCGAGCTCTTCACGGACCTTATCGAGCACCGGCAGCGGTCCCGGCCAGTCGAAACCGACCTGGCCGGCACGCTTCTGCAACTTCGCCGACCGCGACAAGGCCGGCAATGCCGCCGGTACATCATCAAGCAGTGACAACTGCTCGGGCACCGAGGCCTTCTCGGCGCGCTCCTCTGCCTTGATTTCCTCCCAGCGCTGCTTGACCTGCTCTTCGCTCAGGCGCGGGGTATCCACGGCTGCGTAAAGGTCACCGGTGGGAAACACATGGGGATGGCGGCGAATCAGCTTGCGGGTGATGCTATCGACCACGCCGGCGAATTCGAAACGGTTTTCTTCCCGGGCCAGCTGGCTGTAATACACCACCTGGAACAGTAAATCGCCCAATTCACCTTGAAGGTGATCGAAGTCGCCGCGCTCGATGGCGTCGGCCACTTCGTAGGCTTCCTCCAGGGTGTGAGGGACGATGGTTGCGTAGGTTTGCCTGATGTCCCACGGGCAGCCGTATAGCGGGTCGCGCAGGCGGTTCATCAGGTGGAGCAGGTCTTCGAGGCTGTACATCAATCATCCCACCACAAAAAATCCCTGTGGGAGCGAGCCTGCTCGCGAAAGCGGTACATCAGTCAAAACATACCAGCTGACACACCGCCTTCGCGAGCAGGCTCGCTCCCACACTGTTGGACTGTGCCTGACCTTTAGCCCGGCGTCCGATTACGCCGGGTCTCGATGATGTTCGGCAACTGGGAAATCCGCCCCAGCAACCGCCCCAGTGCATCCAGCCCCGGAATCTCGATGGTCAGGGACATCAGCGCGGTGTTGTCCTCCTTGTTCGAGCGGGTGTTGACCGCCAGCACGTTGATCCGCTCGTTGAGCAGCACCTGGGACACGTCACGCAGCAGGCCGGAACGGTCGTAGGCGCGGATGATGATGTCCACCGGGTAGGTGAGCACCGGCACCGGGCCCCAGCTGACCTGGATGATCCGCTCCGGTTCGCGACCGGCCAGTTGCAGCACCGAGGCGCAATCCTGGCGGTGAATGCTCACGCCACGGCCCTGGGTGATGTAGCCGACGATCGCATCCCCCGGTAGCGGCTGGCAGCAGCCCGCCATCTGGGTCATCAGGTTGCCCACGCCCTGGATCTGGATGTCGCCGCGCTTGCCGGGCTTGTAGCCGGTGGCCTTGCGCGGGATCAGTTCCAGTTGCTCGTTGCCGCGTTCCGGCTCAACCAGTTGCTGGGCGAGGTTGACCAGTTGCGCCAGGCGCAGGTCGCCGGCGCCAAGGGCGGCGAACATGTCCTCGGCGGTCTTCATGTTGGCTTTTTCAGCCAGCTTGTCGAAATCCACCTGCGGCAGGCCCAGGCGACTCAGCTCGCGCTCGAGCAGGGTCTTGCCGGCGGCAACGTTCTGGTCGCGGGCCTGCAACTTGAACCAGTGGACGATTTTCGCTCGCGCCCGCGAAGTGGTGATGTAGCCCAGGTTCGGGTTCAGCCAGTCGCGGCTCGGCGTGCCGTGCTTGCTGGTGATGATTTCGACCTGCTCGCCGGTCTGCAGGCTGTAGTTGAGCGGCACGATCCGCCCGTTGATCTTGGCGCCACGGCAGTTGTGGCCGATCTCGGTGTGCACCCGGTAGGCGAAGTCCAGCGGCGTCGCGCCCTTGGGCAGGTCGATGGCGTGGCCGTCGGGCGTGAAGATGTAGACCCGGTCCGGCTCGATGTCGACCCGCAGCTGCTCCGCCAGGCCGCCGATGTCACCCAGTTCCTCGTGCCATTCCAGCACCTGGCGCAGCCAGGAGATTTTCTCTTCGTAATGGTTGGACCCGGACTTGACGTCGGTGCCCTTGTATTTCCAATGGGCGCAAACCCCCAGCTCGGCTTCTTCGTGCATGGCATGGGTGCGGATCTGCACTTCCAGGACCTTGCCTTCCGGGCCGATGACCGCGGTGTGCAGCGAGCGGTAGCCGTTTTCCTTGGGGTTGGCGATGTAGTCGTCGAACTCCTTCGGAATGTGCCGCCACAAGGTGTGGACGATCCCCAGCGCGGTGTAGCAATCGCGCATTTCCGGAACCAGCACGCGCACGGCGCGAACGTCGTAGATCTGGCTGAATTCGAGGCCTTTGCGCTGCATTTTGCGCCAGATCGAATAGATGTGCTTGGCCCGGCCACTGATATCGGCTTCCACGCCGGTGGCCTGCAATTCCTCACGCAACTGAGTCATGACATCGGTAATGAAGCGCTCGCGATCCAGCCGTCGTTCATGCAACAGCTTGGCGATCTGCTTGTACTGGTCAGGCTCCAGGTAGCGGAAGGACAAGTCCTCCAGCTCCCACTTGATATGGCCGATACCGAGACGGTGGGCCAGCGGCGCGTAGATGTCGAACACCTCACGGGCGACACGGTTGCGCTTTTCATCGTCGGCGGATTTCACGGCGCGGATCGCGCAGGTGCGCTCGGCCAGCTTGATCAGCGCGACACGCACATCGTCGACCATGGCCACGAGCATCTTGCGCAGGTTTTCCACCTGGCCCTGGGTGCCCAGGACCATGGACTGGCGCGGGCTGAGGCTGGCGCTGATGGCCGCCATGCGCAACACGCCGTCGATCAGCTTGGCGACCACGGTGCCGAAACGCTGGTTGACCATCGGCAGCTGGATCTGCCCTTCACGCACGCCGCGGTACAGCACCGCGGCGACCAGCGAGTCCTGGTCGAGCTTGAGGTCGGCGAGGATTTCGGCGATTTCAAGGCCCGTCTGGAAACTCGAGGTGCCTTCGGACCACAGATTCTTCGCCGCGTTGTGTTGCTGTTCCGCCTCGCGAGCGAACTCGCAGGCTTGCTTCAAGGCTTCGCGATCCAGTGCCGGATCGATACTGACCGCGTGATCGAGCCAAGCCTCGAGATTGATACTGCCGTCGGTGTTGATCGGCTGGTGTGCTCTCACCTGTACCATCTTTACTTACCTTCCCTATGACGCAGATTCAATGCGTCCACATCGCTGACCTTCGTTGCCCGTGTTTCCGCCCAGGGCTGTGGCGGGTCGGCACGAACGGGTCAGTCGGACAAGCCATCCTGGCTCGCTTCAAATAACGCCATGGCCTCGACATGCGCCGTCTGAGGAAACATATCGAGAATCCCGGCACGTTTTAACCGGTAGCCCTGCTTGATCAATTCGACCGTGTCCCGGGCCAAAGTTGCCGGGTTGCACGACACATAAACCAGCCGCCTGGCACCCAGCGAGGCCAGCTTGCGCACCACCTCGAAAGCACCATCACGGGGTGGGTCCAAGAGTACCGCAGAAAAGCCTTCGCCGATCCACTCGGCACCCGCCAAAGGCTGGGATAAATCGGCCTGAAAAAAGGCAGTGTTATGCAAATTGTTGCTGAGGGCGTTCGCCGCCGCGCGCTCGACCATGGTCTGCACGCCCTCCACCGCCACGACCTCGCGCACCTGCCTGGCCAGCGGCAAGGCAAAGTTGCCCAGGCCACAGAACAGGTCCAGCACTCGCTCATCGGGTCGAGGCGCCAGCCATTGCAGCGCCTGGGCGACCATCGCCTCGTTGACGGCGGCGTTCACCTGAATGAAATCCCCCGGCCGGTAAGCCAGTTCCAGGTCCCAGCTTTCCAGGCGATAACCCAGGGCCTGGCCCGGATCGACCGGTTGCGGCTCGCCTTCGCCATGCAGCCACAACTGGGCTTCATGGAACGCGCAGAAATCCTTGAGGATCGTCAGGTCGGCTTCCGACAACGGCGCCATATGCCGCAGCAATAACGCCAGGGACGAGCCGGCGAACAACTCGACATGACCGAGCGCCTGGGGTTTGCCCAAGCGACGGAGCATTTCCGGCAGGCGACTCATGATCGGCTGCAAGGGCTGTACCAGCACCGGACATTCACCGATGGCTACGATGTCCTGGCTGCCGACGGCACGGAAACCCACTTCAAGATTTTTTGCTTTCTGATCCCAACGCACCGCCACCCGGGCGCGACGTCGGTAGCCGAACTCCGGCCCGCTCAACGGCGCGGCCCACTCATCCGGCTCCACACCGGCCACCCGCGACAGTTGCTCGGCGAGCATGCGCTGTTTCAGGGCAAGCTGTTCGCCATGGGGCAAATGCTGGACGCTGCAACCGCCGCAGCGACCGGCATGCACGCAGGGCGCTGCACGACGCAGTTCGCTGGAGGAAAACACCCGTTCGGTGCGGGCCTCGACCACTTTGCCGTGGGCACCGAGCACCCGCGCCTCGACCTCTTCACCAGCCAGGGCGCCGATGACAAACCAGGTCCGCCCGTCGACAAACGCAATGCCCCGGCCATCGTTGGCCAGGCGTTCAATGGTCAGGCGCTGCTTCTTGCCGGTGGGCACTTGCGGGGCCCGGCTTCCGCCGCTGGGCTGGAAGCGCAAGCCTCTTTCTTGTTTGGCCATCAGTTGGGCGCGTCGAAGATGCCGGTCGACAGGTAACGGTCGCCACGGTCGCAGATGATCGCGACGATCACTGCATTTTCCACTTCCTTCGACAAACGCAGCATGCCCGCCACGGCACCGCCCGAAGACACGCCGCAGAAAATACCTTCTTCACGGGCCAGGCGACGGGTCACGTCTTCGGCTTCGCTCTGGGCCATGTCGATGATGCGATCCACGCGATCGGCCTGGTAGATCTTCGGCAGATATTCCTCGGGCCAGCGGCGAATGCCGGGGATGGCCGAGCCTTCCATCGGTTGCAGGCCGATGATCTGCACGTTCGGGTTCTGTTCTTTCAGGTAGCGTGAAGTACCCATGATGGTGCCGGTGGTGCCCATCGAGCTGACGAAATGGCTGATCGTGCCATCGGTCTGGCGCCAGATCTCCGGGCCGGTGGTGGTGTAGTGGGCTTCTGGATTGTCGCCGTTGGCGAACTGATCCAGCACCTTGCCCCGGCCCTCGGCCTGCATGCGCTCGGCCAGGTCACGGGCGCCTTCCATGCCCTCTTCCTGGGTCACCAGGATCAGCTCGGCGCCATAGGCCGTCATCGCCGCCTTGCGCTCGGCGCTGGAGTTGTCGGGCATGATCAGGATCATCTTGTAGCCCTTGATCGCCGCCGCCATCGCCAGGGCGATGCCGGTGTTCCCGGAGGTCGCCTCGATCAGCGTGTCGCCCGGGCGGATCTGGCCGCGCAATTCGCCACGGGTGATCATCGACAGCGCCGGCCGGTCCTTGACCGAACCCGCCGGGTTGTTGCCTTCGAGCTTGAGCAAAAGCGTATTGCTGGTCGCGCCAGGCAGGCGCTGCAAGCGAACCAGCGGAGTGTTGCCGACGCAATCGGCGATGGTTGGGTACTGCAAAGTCATGGCGTATTCGCAATCCGGGCTGCGGGGGCGCCTATCATACCGGCAAACCCGGCGAGGCCATATCACGCAAAGTGTGGTGGTTATGGCTTATGGGAATAAGCAGCTCCAGCCCAAACGCACTCCCGTGGCGAGGGAGCTTGCTCCCGCTGGGTGACGAAGTCGCCCCAATCCGGGTTTTGTGGGGTGTCAGGCAGGTTGCAGGGGGCCGCTGCGCGCCCCAGCGGGAGCAAGCTCCCTCGCCACGGGGGCGGTGGCTGCTTGAGTGGCGACCAGACGCAGGTTCAACCGCAAGCCCTTCCTGCCGTTCTGCGCCCACAGCCGCCCACCCTGGCGCGCCAGCGCATTACGGGCAATGCTCAGGCCCAGCCCGAAACCGCCGTCTCCCGGGCGAGAGCCATCGAGACGGGTGAACGGGTCGAAAATACGCTCAAGATCCTGCTCGGCCACGCCACCGCCGTCGTCTTCAAGCCACAGCAGCCAGAAACCGCCCTCACGTCGACCGTCCAGCCGCACCACGCCGCCGGGCGGCGAGTGCCGGATGGCGTTGCGCAGGATGTTTTCCAAAGCCTGCGCCAAGGTATTGAGGTTGCCTTGGACCCAGCAATCGGCATCGACCGCGCATTGCAGTTGAGCGCTGGGCCAGCCGCTTTCGTAACAGGCGTTTTCCGTGAGCATTTCCCACAAGGCCTGGACCTGGATCGCCTCGACCGCCAACGGCGCGCGTTCGGTGTCCAGCCAGGCCAGTTGCAGGGTGTCCTCGACCAGTCGCTGCATGCCCTCGACTTCCCGGGCGACGCGCTCGCGCAACTGGTCCAGGTCCTGCTCGCTGTCGCTGGCGACTTGCAGGCGACTCAGCGGGGTGCGCAGCTCATGGGACAGGTCGCGGAGCAGCTGCTGTTGCAGCGCGACGGTCGATTGCAACCGCTCGGACATGTGATCGAACGCCCGTCCCAGCTCGCCCAGTTCATCGGCACGCTCGGTGGTGCGGCTGGACAGGCGCACGCCCAACTGATCGGCCCGCCAGGCATTGGCCTGTTCGCGCAGTTGATTGAGCGGCACCACCAACAGGCGATACAGCCCGACACAGAGCAACAGGGTGAACAGTCCGGGGATCACGCCGTTGGTCATCACGCGCCAGAACACTTGGTACTGCCCCGGCAGGAAACGCTCGGGCAGTTCGATCACCAGGCTGCCGACGGACGGGTCGCCGGGGAACGGCACCCGCAGCCATGGTCGGCCCTTCTTGTGGATCGGCCAATCCAGACCACGGAGGAAGGTCAGCCGCTCGACCTCTTTCTCGGTCAACGGCTGCCCACTCAACGATTGCAGGTCGGGGCCGATCACCCCCACCCAGCTTGCCTCGCGCGGCTGAATGCCTTGCAACCAGCGGTCCACCCCCGCCTGCCGGCCGGAACGCCAGGCGTGCTCGGCCTCGGCGGCGTAACGCGTGAGGGTGCCGCGGGCCTGGTCCGAGAGAAACTGGTTGCGCTCCTCCATATAACGGCCCCAGGACCAACTCAGCCAGATCATCAGCAGACAGAACGCCACCAGCAGGCATGCCAGTTTCCAGAACAACGAGTGCCGCCCAGGCAGATCAGACCACTTCATCGACGGCACTCAACAGGTAGCCCTTGCCCCACACCGTGCGCAGCTCCCGCGCGGTGTAGCCGATAGACTTGAGCTTGCGGCGGATCTGGCTGACATGCATGTCCAGGCTGCGATCATGTGGTGCATAGCCGCGCTGCAACACATGCTGATAGAGGAAGGCCTTGCTCAGGACTTCACTGTCGCTGCGGTGCAGGACGTCGAGCAAACGGTATTCGCTGCGCGTCAGCCCTGCCCATTGGCCCTGGACCTGTACATCGCTGCGCTGCTCATCAAAGTCCAGGTCCTGCGCCTGGGGCAGAGTCATCATTTGAGCCGGGCGCCGATCCAGCGCCACTCGGCGCAGGATGGCCTCGATGCGCACACGCAACTCCGCCATGCTGAACGGTTTGGGCAGGTAATCGTCGGCGCCGAGGCGAAAGCCGCTGATGCGATCCGCTTCCGCGCCCAGGGCAGACATCAGCAACACCGGGGTCGAATGGCTCCTGCGCAAACGGGTCAGCACCGCGAGGCCATCCAGCCCAGGCAGCAGGATGTCCATCAACACCACGTCGAAAGCCTGCCGGCAGGCGATATCCAGGCCATCCTGGCCGTTCTGGCACCAGGTCACTTCGAAGCCGTTGCGGGCCAGGTGCTCATGGACATAAGCGCCCAGCACGGGGTCGTCTTCGATGGCAAGGATGCGCGGCGGCACAGCGGGGATGGGATTCATCAGTATCTGCAAACAATTCTCAGTTGAACGATTATTCAAGATCGGCTCCCGACAGGCAACCGCCGTGTATCGCCACGGCAAATGGCCAGTCGGTCGGGATGCGCGAGGAGATGAATTTTACGAAGAAGGCTCGCCTGCAAATCGCTACACTGCGCAGATGTTGCGCGCCGGATGCGCGCAAAGCTCAATCGGACCGCTGGATGCAGGAGACAAGTGTGCTCAAGAAACTGGGAATCAAAGGCCGTGTGCTGCTGCTCACCCTGCTGCCGACCACCTTGATGGCGCTGGTCCTGGGCGGTTATTTCACTTGGATGCAGCAATCGGACCTGCACGCTCAGTTGCTGCAACGCGGTGAAATGATCGCCGAACAATTGGCACCGCTGGTCGCTCCGGCCATGAGCCGCCAGGACATCGAGCTGCTGGAACGCGTCGCCACCCAGTCCCTCGAGCAAGCCGACGTTCGCGCGGTGACCTTCCTCGCCCCCGACCGCACACCGCTCGCCCATGCCGGCCCGACCATGCTCAACCGGGCGCCGGAGGGCAACAGCAGCCAACTGCTGCAACGCACCGGCAACGACGCCACACGCTACCTGCTGCCGGTGTTCGGCAAGCATCGCAACCTGGCTGGCGAACTGATTCCCGAAGAAGCCGATCGCCTGCTGGGCTGGGTCGAGCTGGAGCTGTCCCACAGCGGCATGTTGCTGCGCGGTTACCGCAGCCTGTTCGCCAGCCTGTTGCTGATCGCCGCCGGCCTGGGTTGCACCGCGCTGCTGGCCCTGCGCATGGGCCGCACCATCAATCGACCGCTGAGCCAGATCAAGCAGGCCGTGGCGCAGCTCAAGGACGGGCATCTGGAAACCCGCCTGCCACCGTTGGGCAGCCAGGAGCTGGATGAGCTGGCGTCGGGTATCAATCGCATGGCCGGCACCTTGCAGAATGCCCAGGAAGAGTTGCAGCACAGCATCGACCAGGCCACCGAAGACGTGCGCCAGAACCTGGAAACCATCGAGATCCAGAACATCGAACTGGACCTGGCCCGCAAGGAAGCGCTCGAAGCGAGCCGGATCAAGTCCGAATTCCTCGCGAACATGAGCCATGAAATCCGCACGCCGCTCAACGGCATCCTCGGTTTCACCCATTTATTGCAGAAAAGCGAGCTGACCCCTCGCCAGCTCGACTACCTGGGCACCATTGAAAAATCCGCCGACAGCCTGCTCGGCATCATCAACGAGATTCTCGACTTCTCGAAGATCGAGGCCGGCAAGCTGGTGCTCGACAGCATCCCCTTCAATTTGCGGGACCTGCTGCAGGACACCCTGACCATCCTCGCCCCCGCCGCCCACGCCAAACAGTTGGAGCTGGTGAGCCTGGTCTACCGCGACACGCCGTTGTCGCTGGTGGGTGACCCGCTGCGGCTCAAGCAGATCCTCACCAACCTGGTGAGCAACGCCATCAAGTTCACCCGTGAAGGCACCATCGTCGCCCGCGCCATGCTCGAAGATGAGCACGAAGACAGCGTGCAGTTGCGCATCAGCATCCAGGACACCGGCATCGGCCTGTCCAGCCAGGACGTGCGGGCGCTGTTCCAGGCCTTCAGCCAGGCCGACAACTCCTTGTCCCGGCAGCCCGGCGGGACCGGGTTGGGCCTGGTGATTTCCAAGCGACTGGTGGAACAGATGGGCGGTGAGATCGGCGTCGACAGCACGCCGGGCGAAGGCTCGGAGTTCTGGATCAGCCTGCGCCTGCCCAAGACCCGCGACGACGCCGAAGACCTGCCCGGCCCGCCGCTGCTGGGGCGCCGCGTGGCGGTTCTGGAAAATCACGAGCTGGCCCGCCAGGCCTTGCAGCACCAGTTGGAGGACTGCGGTTTGCAGGTGACGCCGTTCAATACCCTGGAAAACCTGACCAACGGCGTCACCGTCGCCCACCAGACGGACCAGGCGATTGACCTGGCCGTGCTCGGCATCACCAGCAACGACATGCCGCCGGAGCGTCTCAACCAGCACATCTGGGACCTCGAGCACCTGGGCTGCAAGGTGCTGGTGCTGTGCCCCACCACCGAACAGACGCTGTTCCATCTCTCGGTGCCCAACCCCCACAGTCAATTGCAGGCCAAGCCGGCCTGCACCCGCAAGCTGCGCCGGTCGCTTTCCGACCTGGTCAACCCGCGCCCGACCCGCACCGAACCCAATGAACCGGTGGCCAGCCGCGCGCCCAAGGTGTTGTGCGTGGACGACAACCCGGCCAACCTGCTGCTGGTGCAGACCCTGCTCGAAGACATGGGCGCCCGGGTGCTGGCGGTGGAAAGTGGTTACGCGGCGGTCAAGGCCGTGCAGAAGGAAACCTTCGACCTGGTCCTGATGGACGTACAGATGCCCGGCATGGATGGCCGCCAGAGCACCGAAGCGATCCGCCAATGGGAAAGCGAGCGGCATTGCACTCCACTGCCGATCGTCGCCCTCACCGCCCACGCCATGGCCAACGAGAAGCGGGCCCTGCTGCAAAGCGGCATGGACGACTACCTGACCAAGCCCATCAGCGAGCGGCAATTGGCCCAGGTCGTACTCAAGTGGACCGGCCTGGCGCTGCGCAACCAGACCCCGGATCGGGGCGCTGATGCCCAAGGCAGCAGCGAGCTGCTGGTGCTCGACCACGAGGAAGGCCTGCGCCTGGCCGCCGGCAAGGCCGACCTGGCGACGGACATGCTGGCGATGTTGCTCGCTTCCCTTGAAGCCGACCGCGAAGCGATCCGCCAGGCCAGCGAGGCCAACGACCACAACGCGCTGATCGAACGGGTCCACCGCCTGCACGGGGCCACGCGCTATTGCGGCGTACCGCAACTGCGCGCCGCCTGCCAGCGCAGCGAAACCTTGCTCAAGCAGCAAGACCCGCGGGCTGCCGCGGCCCTGGACGACCTGGACCGTGCCATCCACAGGCTGGCTAGCGAGGCGCGCATCAGCGCCTGACCCAGCGCAATGGTCACCGGCACAATGGCTGTTAAGCTCGGTTCATCCCAGCGCCAGGAGGCCGCCATGCGTGCAATTCTATTCAGCAGCCAGACCTACGATCGTGACAGTTTCAGCAAGGCCGCCGTACCTGCCGGCCTTGAATTGCAGTTCCAGCCGGCACGCCTGAGCCTCGACACCGTGGCCCTGGCCGAACGGTGCGAGGTGGTGTGCGCCTTCATCAACGACGACCTGAGCGCGCCGGTGCTGGAACGACTCGCGGCCGGCGGCACCCGGCTGATTGCCCTGCGCTCGGCCGGCTTCAACCATGTCGACCTGCCCGCCGCCAAGCGTCTGGGGTTGAGCATCGCCCGGGTGCCGGCCTACTCGCCCCATGCGGTGGCTGAACATGCGGTGGCATTGATCATGGCCTTGAACCGCTGCCTGCACCGCGCCTGCAACCGCACCCGGGACGGCAATTTCAGCCTGAATGGCCTGACCGGCTTCGACCTGGTGGGCAAGACCGTGGGCGTGGTCGGCACAGGACAGATCGGCGCGACCTTCGCCCGGATCATGGCCGGTTTCGGTTGCCAGTTGCTGGCCTACGACCCGTTCCCCAACCCTCAGGTCGAAGCCTTGGGGGCCCGCTACCTGCCTTTGGCCGATCTGCTGGCGCAGGCGCAGATCATCAGCCTGCACTGCCCGCTCAACGACCAGAGCCGACACCTGATCAATGCTCATTCCCTGGCAACCCTGCAACGCGGCGCCATGCTGATCAACACCGGACGCGGCGGCCTGGTGGATACGCCGGCACTGATCGAAGCGCTGAAAAGCGGCCAGCTGGGTTACCTGGGGCTGGATGTCTACGAGGAAGAGGCCGAATTGTTTTTCGAGGACCGCTCCGACCTGCCGTTGCAGGACGACGTGCTCGCGCGGCTGCTGACCTTCCCCAATGTCGTGGTGACCGCACACCAGGCGTTCCTGACTCGCGAAGCACTGGCCGCGATTGCCACCACCACCCTCGACAACATCGCCGCCTGGGCGGCTGGCGCTCCGCAGAATCTGGTGGACGGCTGACTCATCCCCTGTGGGAGCGAGCCTGCTCGCGAAGACGGTGTGTCAGCCACACATCGATCGACTGAGGCGCCGCTTTCGCGAGCAGGCTCGCTCCCACAGGGGGATTTCGTCGGCCCGCCCCGCTTGTAGGCGATGCCCAAGCCAGCCCCCGTGCTAGCATATCGCGCCTATCTGGAGGACCCATGGCCGAACACGATTTTCGCTACACCCTGATGAACCCGCAGCACACCTTGACCGAGGTCCGCGCCCTGGCGCCGGGCCGTTACCAGGTCACCGGCAATGGCGGCTCGATCCAGGCCAACGATGTATTGCTCGTCACCCTCAAGGGCAGCAAGGACCTCTCCATGCGCCTGACCGTCGACACCGTTCGCCATCTGCTCAAGCCGATCGGCCAATGGACCGCCATGACCACCGGTCCGGTGTTCGGTGAACTGGCGATCCACACCTGGCAGGTCAAGTGCGACCAATGCGCCAAGGAACTGAGCTTCGAGTTCGCCGTCGATGCCAAGCTCGGCACCAAGGCCCAGAAACCGGCCGCCAGCGCACACATTGCCGAGCTGGGCTGGACGACCGACGGGGAGAAACACCGGTGCCCGAAATGCCAGGAAGCCGCCTGATGAAACATCTGGTCCTGGCCACGCTGATGGGCGCTGGCCTGATGGGCTGCGCCGCCGATCCGGTGCAACTGCAACACAACCGCAGCTACATCCTCGAATGGATCGGCGAGCGGCCGTTGATGGATTACAGCCACCTGACCATCACCCTCGACGATGACGGTCGTGCCTACGGAAATGCCGGCTGCAACCACTGGTTTGCGCCCTACACCCTGGAAGGCGACCGCTTGAGTTTCGGCAAGATCGGCAGCACCCGCAAACTCTGCGCCCCGGCGTTGATGGAGCAAGAGACGCGTTTCTTGCAGGCGCTGGAGAAGGTCGAACGCTGGGACGTGTCTCCTACGGGCCAGACGCGTTTCTGGCCGGCCCAGGGCAAGCCGCTGCGGTGGTGGTTGGAAGAGGGTTGACTCCTGCGCTGACCGATGCACCGGTCCGGACCAGAGAAAAGGTTGAGTCCTGTGGCCTGGTTAACCCCCCTGTGGCGAGGGAGCTTGCTCCCGCTGGGCTGCGAAGCGGCCCCAAAATGGATCTGCCACTGCGCTGTGTCAGATAGAAAGCAGGGGCCTGCTGCGCAGTCCAGCGGGAGCAAGCTCCCTCGCCACAAAAAACCTGCCTCGCCATGGAGTGCTATTTCAGCGCCTGCAACGCCTCCAGCCTGGCCATCACCGCCGCCGCCGTCTGCTCTCCCAGCAATTGTTCACGCACCTTGCCCTGGGTATCGATGATGTACGTCACCGGCAGGCCTTCACTGCGCGGGACATCAAAGAACTCGGCCGGATCCCGGGCCAGTACGGTGAAGCGGATGCCCAGCTTCTCGCTGGCGCTCTTGAGTTCTTCGCCTTGCACCTGATCGAAGTTGACCCCGAAGACACCTACGTTGCGTCCCTTGAGCTGTTCGGCCAAGGCATTAAATTCGGGGATTTCAGTGCGACACGGCGCGCACCACTCGGCCCAGTAGTTGAGCACCAGCCATTGTTTGTCCAGCCGCTGCGCGGCAATCGGCTGACCGTTCTGGTCCACGCCGTAATCGTTGCCGCAGCCGCCGAGCAATAAAAAGCCGATGAATGTCAGTGCCGCCGCCAATCGCCTTGCCATGTGCCGATCCTTGTCTGAATGTGGACAGCTGCGCGACCCATCAGATGCTAGGGGCCTCGCAGCACAGTAGAATAGCCGCCACCTTACGCAAGATGCGACCCGCTCATGACTGATCTGACGCTTTATCACAACCCGCGCTGCTCCAAATCCCGCGGTGCGCTGGAACTGTTGCAAGCCCGTGGCCTGGCGCCAACCGTGGTCCGCTACCTCGAAACCCCGCTCGACGCTGCGCAGTTGGAGCGGCTGCTGGGCAAGCTCGGCATCGATGCACGCCAGTTGTTGCGCACCGGCGAAGATGAATACAAGACCCTCAACCTGGCTGACGAAAGCCTGAGCCAGGCGCAGTTGATCGCCGCCATCGCCGCCCACCCGAAACTGATGGAACGGCCGATTCTCGAAGCAGGCGACAAAGCGGTGATCGGCCGCCCACCGGAGAAAATCCTGGAGATCCTGCCGTGAGCACGCCCTATATCCTGGTGCTGTATTACAGCCGCAGTGGCTCTACCAACGAAATGGCCCGCCAGATCGCCCGCGGCGTCGAGCAGGCCGGGCTTGAAGCCAGGTTGCGCACGGTGCCGGCGATCTCCACCGAGAGCGAGGCGGTGGCGCCGGATATCCCCGAACAGGGCCCGCTCTACGCCAGCCTCGATGATCTGAAGAACTGCGCCGGCCTGGCCCTGGGCAGTCCGACCCGCTTCGGCAACATGGCCGCGCCGCTCAAATACTTCCTCGACGGCACCAGCAACCTCTGGCTGACCGGCGCCCTGGTGGGCAAGCCGGCCGGGGTGTTCACCTCCACCGCGAGCCTGCATGGCGGCCAGGAAACCACGCTGTTGTCGATGATGCTGCCACTGCTGCACCACGGCATGCTGATCACCGGCCTGCCCTACAGCGAGTCGGCCCTGATCGACACCCAGGGCGGCGGCACACCCTACGGCCCGAGCCACCACGCCGGCGCCGACGGTAAAAGCGGCTTGAATGAACACGAAGTCGCCCTGTGCCGCGCCTTGGGCCTGCGCCTGGCAAAAACCGCTTTGTTGCTGGAGAACGGCCGTGGCTAAGAAGCCGAAGATCCTGCCGCCGGTCGAGTGGCTGGAGCCGCGTGTGCACATCGCCCGTAACCTCAGCCTGTTGTGCTTTTTCGGCCTGGTGGGGCTGCTCAGCGGGTATTACCTGCTGATCGCCGACCTGCACGGCGCGCGCCCCTGGGTGATTCTGCTGATCGAACTGGTGCCACTGCTGATACTCGCGCCAGGCATGCTCAGCGGCAGCGCGCGCGGGCATTCATGGATGTGCTTCGTGGTGAACCTGTATTTCATCAAGGGCGCGCTGGCGGCCTACGATCCGAACCGGCAATTATTCGGCCTGCTGGAGATGGCGGCGAGCGTGGCGCTGTTCTGCTCGGCGTTGCTGTATGTGCGCTGGCGGTTCCAGTTGAATCGGCGGTTGGCTGGCGAGGGCGATATCTCCGTCGCCTGATAGACCGCTTTCGCGAGCAGGCTCGCTCCCACAGGGGATTTGTGAACACCACAGATCCAGTGTGGGAGCGAGCCTGCTCGCGAAAGGAGCGACGCGGTCTCAATGATTCACGGTATAAGCCAGCATCATCGAGATCTGGCTCAGCGGCCGCCCGCCACTCTCTTCATGCCACTGGTTGAACGCATTCTGCACCGTCGCCAGGTCCCGCTGGCTGGTCGGGACTTTATCGATGAGGTCCTGGGCGTTGAGCGCCGCTACGACGTCATAGCTGGGCACGAACGTGTCCTTGCCCATCATCCGCAGGAAACGCGGCGCCGACAGGCCACCCAACTGATGGCCATGTTTTTTCAGGTAGGTCCACAAGCCGACGATATCGGTCACCGGCCAATCGGCGATCATCGCACCGAAGCTGCCCTTTTCATGGGCCACATCCAGCACCAGCTGCGCGTTGCGCGGCACGCTCTTGAGCTTGCCCAGGTGGCGGATGATCCGTGCATCCTGCATCAGCCGCTCCAGGTGCTCGGCACTCATCAGCACGACCTTTTCCGGGTCGAACCTGAAAAACACTTCTTCGAACGCCGGCCATTTCGCATCGACCAGGCTGTGCTTGAGCCCGGCGCGAAACACCCGCAGCGCCATGGTCGAGAGGTAGCGATCATCGCTGATCTTGCGCAGTTGCGCCGGGGTCTTGGGTACAGGCAGGTGGGCTTCCAATTCAGCCGCCGAACCGAAGCGGTTCAGACAATACTCGTGCAGCCACTTGTAATCGCGCATGCCCTCTCCTGGGATTGAAATGAAAACGGCGCTTGCAAGCGCCGTGAATGCAAGCTATCGGTAGCGTCAGAGATTCACCACATTGACGAACCGCGGCGTGGCGCTTTCGTCGATGCGCAGGTTGGCGAAGTCGAACAGGTTGCGGTCCGCCAGTTGCGACGGAATGACGTTTTGCAGGCCCCGGAAAATGCTCTCGGTACGGCCCGGGGTCTTGCGCTCCCATTCCAGGAGCATCTCCTTGACCACCTGGCGTTGCAGGTTTTCCTGGGAACCGCACAGGTTGCAGGGAATGATCGGGAACTGCTTGAAATCCGAATAGGCCTGGATGTCCTTCTCGCTGCAATAGGCCAGCGGACGGATCACCACGTTGCGCCCATCGTCGGCGCGCAGCTTGGGCGGCATGGCCTTGAGCGAGCCGTTGTAGAACATGTTGAGGAAGAAGGTCTCGACGATATCGTCGCGGTGGTGACCCAGGGCCATCTTGGTCGCGCCGATCTGGTCAGCGAAGGTATAGAGCGTTCCACGGCGCAGGCGCGAGCACAGCGAACAGGTGGTCTTGCCTTCGGGGATCAGTTCCTTGACCACCGAATAGGTGTCTTTCTCGACGATGTGATATTCAACGCCCAACGATTCGAGGTAGGCCGGCAGCACGTGCTCGGGAAAGCCCGGCTGCTTCTGGTCCATGTTCACGGCAACGATGTCGAACTTGATCGGCGCAACCTTCTGCAAATGCATCAGCACGTCGAGCAAGGTGTAACTGTCCTTGCCGCCGGACAGGCAGACCATGACCTTGTCGCCATCCTCGATCATGTTGAAATCGGCGACGGCCTCACCGGCCAGGCGGCGCAGGCGCTTTTGCAGTTTGTTCTGGTTGACCGTGAGAGTGCCCATGACGCGAAATCCGTGAGGTGTGACGAAAGGCCGGCATTTTACGCAAAAAATCCCTCCCGTGGCACCGCCCTTCGTGGCGAGGGAGCTTGCTCCCGCTGGGTCGGTCCGACGCTTCGGGCGAAGCGACCCTTTGGGACTGCCCTGTTGGCGTCTGCTTCGCAGCCGAGCGGGAGCAAGCTCCCTCGCCACGGGGCGGATTCGCCTGGTATAGCGCACAGCGCACAGATCAGGTCGCGATTAAGCCGCTTCGTTACAGCGCGATTTGCTCTAAGCCGCCCATCCCCTTGACGGTCACTCCTTTCTATACTGCGGCATAAGGTCGCACACACTTACAGACCTTTACTTACCCGGCCCTTTGGCCCGTAGGCGCTCCGTTGGGGGGCGATGGCAATAACAAAGGAGTGACTGACTATGATCCATCATGTCGTGGGGCTCTTTACCCACCCTGATCAAGAATGGAAGGAAATCCGTGGCGATCAGGAGGAAAGCATCAGCCACATGTACCTCACCCACACGCTGATCCTCGCGGCTATCCCGGCGGTGTCGGCGTTCATCGGCACCACGCAGGTGGGATGGGTCATCGGCAATCGCCCACCGGTCATGCTCACCCTGGAAAGCGCGCTGTGGATGACCATCATGTCGTACCTCGCGATGTTGGGCGGCGTGGCGGTGATGGGCGCGTTCATCCACTGGATGGCTCGCACCTATGACGCCAACCCGAGCCTGGCCCGTTGTGTCGCGTTCGCCACCTACACCGCGACGCCGTTGTTCATTGGCGGGCTGGCAGCGCTCTACCCGCACATGTGGCTGGGGATGATCGTCGGCACCGCGGCGATCTGCTACACGGTCTACCTGCTGTACGTGGGTTTGCCGACGTTCATGAACATCCCGCAGGACGAAGGCTTCCTGTTTTCCAGCTCGGTGCTGGCCGTCGGCCTGGTCGTGCTGGTCGCCATCATGGCGTTCACGGTCATTGTCTGGGGATTGGGCGTGGGTCCGGTCTATACCAACTGAAGGCTTGCACTAGCCCTCCGAGAAAAAAGACGATCTGCCAACACAGGCCGCCGCAAGGCGGCCTTCCTGTGCCTGGGGCCGGCGAAACGACCGCTGGGCAGCTGGGCGATTCGCAACGGCCAGCGCTTGCGGCATACTCGGCTTTCTGGAGACCCGTAAAGCATGCTCGAGCAACTCAATACCCGCGTCGAAGAGTGTTACCAACAAGCCGAATCCTTTTTCAAACGTCCTTTCAAACGCCCGGTGGTCAGCCTCAAGTTGCGCGGCCAGAAGGCCGGTGTCGCGCACCTTCATGAAAACCTGCTGCGTTTCAATCCCCAGCTGTACCGGGAAAACGCCGACGACTTCCTCAAGCAGACCGTTGCCCACGAAGTCGCGCACCTGATCGCCCATCAGTTGTTTGGCGACCGCATCCAGGCCCATGGCGAGGAATGGCAACTGATCATGCGGGGGGTCTACGAACTGCCGCCCAACCGTTGCCACACCTACGAGATAAAACGTCGCACCGCCACCCGCTACATCTACAAGTGCCCGTGCGACGGCAGCGACTTCCCCTTTACCGCACAGCGCCACAGCCTGGTCCGCCAGGGGCGGCGGTACTTGTGCCGAAGTTGTCGCAATACGTTGGTGTTCAGCGGGGAGACGCGGGTCGAGTAGCTGTTTTTTGTAGTGTATGGGTTGGCCCCTTCGCGAGCAGGCTCGCTCCCACACTGGATCTGCGGTGTTCACAAATCCCCTGTGGGAGCGAGCCTGCTCGCGAAAGGGCCCGAGAGAGCACTACACAACCACCCCGTCATCCCGCAGCCGGGCAATCCGCTCATCACTGAACCCCAACTCCCGCAACACCTGCTCCGTATGCGCCCCCAGCCTCGCGCCTATATGCCGAGGCTCGGGCAAGCCTTCGGAAAACTTCAACGGGCACGCCATCTGCGCCTGGCTCGACCCGTCGCCACGGGGCACCCGGGTGACCAGATGCCTGGCCTTCAACTGCGGATGCTTAAGCGCTTCGTCCAGCTCCAGCACTGGTTCGACGCAGGCATCCACCTCGGCGAATAGCGCGCAAAGGTCAGCAAAATCGCGCTTCTCGAACTCGGAGCGCAATTGCTCTTTGAGCCGCTGCTGTTGCTCGGGCGCCAGCCCTTGGGCGGCGAGCTCCGGCCGCCCCAGGGCCGCGCACAGTGCCTGCATGAACCCTGGCTCGAGGCTGCCCACCGACATCCAGCGACCATCTCGCGTGCGGTAGTAATCATAAAAACTGCCACCGTTCAGCGCATGGTTTTCCCAACCCGGTTTCACACCGCAGGCCAGGTAACCGGCGCCGGCCAGTGCGTTCAGGCTGAAGACGCAGTCGGTCATGCTCACGTCCAGGTGCTGGCCCTGCCCGCTCTGCTGGCGGGCAATGACCGCCGCCAGCAGGCCGATCACCCCGTGCAGCGAACCGCCGGCGATGTCCGCCGCCTGGATGCCCAGCGGCAGCGGCCCGCTGTCGGCCCGACCGGTGTGGCTCGCCAGCCCGGCCAGGGCCAGGTAGTTGATGTCATGGCCGGCGCGATCCTTGAACGGGCCGGTCTGGCCATAACCGGTGATCGACACGTAGATCAGCCGGGGATTGATCGCCTTCAAGGCTTCGTAACCCAGGCCCAGCCGCTCCATCACGCCGGGGCGGAACTGTTCCAGCAGGATGTCGTGGTCGTCCAGCAACCGCTTGATGATCTCCAGTGCCGCCGGCTGCTTGAGGTCCAGGGCCAGGCTGCGCTTGTTGCGGTTGAGGTAGGCATGGCTGGCCGAGGTGCCCTGGTCATGGGGCGGCAATATCCGCAGCAGGTCAGGACGCTCCGGCGACTCGATGCGCAGCACCTCGGCGCCCATGTCCGCCAGCAACAACGAGGCGAACGGGCCGGGCAGCAGGGTGGAAAAATCCAGAACCTTGAGCGATGCCAGTGGGCCTTGCATGAGTGATCTCCGCTTGAATGGTGCGTTCAAGACTAGGCAGGGCCTGGCGATGGGGCAATTACCGGGGGCGTCGTTCGGGCTGACAAATCCGCTCAGTGCGAGGGTTGTCGTGGCGAGGGAGCTTGCTCCCGCTGGACTGCGCAGCAGTCCCCTGCGTATGACCTGAAGCCATGCGGTGGCAGATATATTCTGGGGTTGCTGCGCAACCCAGCGGGAGCAAGCTCCCTCGCCACAGAGGCATGCCTGCTTCACATTCAAGAACCAACAAAAAACCCGCCGAAGCGGGTTTTTCGTTGCAGCCTGAAGCTTACTTCACAGCGCCTGGAGCAGCGGATTCAGCCGCGACAATCTGCGCTTGCGCGATCTGCTCGTCATCTTCACGCACGTCGGAGATACCGCGACCACCGGAAGCCAGCTCGGTCTGCAACTGGTCTTCGTCCAGTTCCTTGACCCACTTGGCAACCACGATGGTAGCAACGGCGTTACCGACCAGGTTGGTCAGCGCACGAGCTTCGGACATGAAGCGGTCGATGCCGAGGATCAGCGCCAGGCCGGCAACCGGCAGGTGGCCTACGGCCGACAGGGTGGCCGCCAGTACGATGAAGCCGCTACCGGTTACGCCGGCAGCACCTTTGGAGGACAGCAGCAGGACCAGCAACAGGGTGATCTGATGCGTGATGTCCATCGGGGTGTCGGTGGCCTGGGCAATAAACACCGCGGCCATGGTCAGGTAGATCGAAGTACCGTCGAGGTTGAACGAGTAGCCAGTCGGGATTACCAGGCCCACCACGGACTTCTTGGCACCCAGGCGCTCCATCTTGATCAGCATGCGTGGCAAGGCCGATTCCGACGAGGAGGTGCCCAGCACGATCAGCAGTTCTTCACGGATGTAGCGGATCAGCTTGATCACGCTGAAGCCGTGGGCGCGGCAGATGGCGCCGAGCACCACCAGCACGAACACCACGCAGGTGATGTAGAAGCAGATCATCAGCTGGCCCAGTTGCACCAGCGAACCGACACCGTAGGCGCCGATGGTGAAGGCCATGGCACCGAACGCACCGATCGGCGCGAGCTTCATGATCATGTTGATGATGATGAACATGACGTGAGCGAAGCGATCGATGAAGTCCAGCACCGGCTTGCCATAGGCACCCAGGCGATGCAGGGCGAAACCGAAGAGCACCGAGAACATCAGCACTTGGAGGATGTCGCCGTTGGCGAAGGCGCCGACGATGGTGTTCGGAATCACGTTGAGGATGAAGGCAACGATGCTCTGGTCTTTACCGGCATTGATGAAGCCGGCGATCTTGCTGGTGTCCAGGGTCGACACGTCGATGTGCATGCCGTTGCCCGGCTGCACGACGTTGACCACGACCAGGCCGATCAGCAGGGCAATGGTGGAAACGATTTCGAAATAGAGCAGTGCATAGCCGCCGGTCTTGCCGACCGATTTCATGTTCTGCATGCCGCCGATGCCGCTGACGACGGTACAGAAAATGATCGGTGCGATGACCATCTTGATCAGTTTGATGAACCCGTCACCGAACGGCTTGAGGGCAACGCCGGTCTGCGGGTAGAAGTGGCCGAGCAGAATGCCGATGGCAATGGCTACGATCACCTGGAAATACAGGGATTTGTACAGTGGCTGACGAGTCGTCATGGCAAACCTTCCTCAAGAGTCTCGTGTGACAACATCCACCTGTTGTCCACGACACCTCAATTGCGAACCCTCCTGCACTGGAGGGATTTGTTTTTTGTCGGCTGCACGCGGCAGACCTGTGTATGGCATCGCAAGGCCCGTGCCATTTTTACGAAACGTCCTACAAGCGCCGGGGCAGACGGCGTTTGCTTCTTACCCGGAAATTAAACGCACGCCCAAACTTGGCGGTTTTCCGCCAACCTCCCGCTTCACGTTCCTGGATTTGGCGGATATCCGCCTTGTCGAGCCGCGACGCCCTGTTACCATTCGTCCGCTCAACGGACGGATTTGTGCCATGCGCCAACGCACCATCGCCAGCCACTTCGCCCGCGCCGCCCTGGGTGGCGCGCGTCGGCAGGGGTTCGACTACGTTCCCCTGCTGCAGCAACTGGGAATCAGCCCGGAGCTGCTGGACGAGCCGCGCGCGCGAATTGCCCCCGAGCAATTCGCCCGCCTGTTGCAGGCGCTGTGGGTCGCATTGGCGGACGAATACCTGGGATTTGGCCGGGCACCGAGTAAACCCGGGACGTTCGCCATGATGTGCCACACGTTGATCCACTGTCGGACGCTGGGCAAGGCGCTGCAGCGCGGCCTGTTGTTCTACAGCCTGTTCCCCGACGCTCCGAGCCTGACCCTCGAAGCTGAAGGCGAACGGGTAAGGCTGAGCCTGGACGAGTCGACACTGTGTGATCCCGACCACTTCCTGGCCGAAAGCCTGCTGGTCATCTGGCATCGCCTCGGCAGTTGGCTGATCGGCCAGCGGATCGGCCTGGAACAGGCGACCTTCAGCTATGCCAGGCCAGGCCACGGCGCGGAGTACGACTTGCTGTTCCCCTGCCCCTTGGTCTTCGAGGCGCGAAGCAGCAGCTTGTTATTCCATGCCCGCTACCTGGAGATGCCGTTGCTCCAGGACGAGCGAACCCTCAAGCACTTTCTCGAACGCTCCCCCGCCGACCTGCTCTCGCGCCCGGACGATGGCCACAGCCTCACCAGCCAATTGCGGCGCCTGCTCAGCCGCGACACGGCGCGCTGGCCGGACCTGGACACGGTCGCGGCGCATCTGCATATCAGCTCGCAGACCCTGCGCCGGCATCTGCGCGAGGAAGGCACCAGCTTCCAGGAGCTCAAGGATCAGTTGCGGCGGGATATCGCCATCTACCACCTGGGCCGCGCGGACCTGTCGTTGCAGCAGATCGCCGAACAGCTGGGGTTCTCCGAACCGTCGGCGTTTCATCGGGCGTTCAAGAAGTGGACGGGGGTGACGCCGGGGGCTTATCGGGAGCAGGAGAACTGAGTGGTGAGTCAGGGGCGGGTTATTGCGGCCCCCTTCGCGAGCAGGCTCGCTCCCACAAGGGATTGATGAACGCTGAAAGTCCAGTGTGGGAGCGAGCCTGCTCGCGAAGAGGCCAGTGCAAACACCAAAGATTCAGTCAAACCACCGGAAAATGAATCCGGAACGCCGCCCCGCCCAGCTCTGAATCTCCCAGCGTCAACCGGGCGCCATAGCTCTCGATGATGTCTTTTACCACCGCCAGGCCGATCCCCTGCCCCGGATGCTGGCGATCCAGCCGTTCACCCCGCTGCAGGATCCGTGCACGCTGGTCCGGTGGCACGCCCGGTCCATCGTCCTCGATGCTCAACTCCGTCCCGCCGAGCGTCTGGTGCACGCTCACTCGCACGTGCCCCAGGCACAGCCGATAGGCGTTTTCCAGCAGGTTGCCGAGCATCTCCAGCAAGGCGCCCTGCTCGATCGGCACCTGGCAATCCTCCGGCAGGTCGAATTCGACCTGCACGCGCTTGTCGCGATAGACCTTGTCGAGGGTGTCGCAGAGGCTTTGCAACACCGGGCGCAAGGGCACCTGATGGCGCACCAGGCCGCTTTTGCGTAGGCTGGCGCGCTGCAACTGGTAGCCGATCTGCTGGCTCATGCGCTCGATCTGGGTTTGCAGCACCCAGGCCTGCCCACGATCCTCGGGACGCCGGGCCATGTCCTCGCTGACGCCTTGCAGCACCGCCAGCGGAGTCTTGAGGCTGTGCGCCAGGTCATCGAGGGAATCCCGATAACGGCTGCGCTGCTCACGCTCGCTGTGCAGCAGGCGGTTGAGCGAGCTGGTCAGGCGCAGCAGCTCGCGGGGATGCGCGGTGCTGAGGCTTTCGCGGGTGCCGGTTTCGATTTCGTCCAATTCCTGACTCAGGCGCCGCAACGCCCGCAAGCCCCAGGTCAGGCCGATCCACAACAGCGCCAGCAGCACCGCCAGGGCGGCGCCGAACCCCAGGTAAAGGTTTTCTCGCAGGCCTTGCAGCGTCATTTCGTAATCGTGCACCGGCTGCAGGGTGACGATGCTGAACGCCGCGCTCTGGCCCCCGAGCAGCTTGACCTCGACGTCGTAGACGAAGAACTCCTGGCCGTTGTCCTCGCGGATGCGCGCAAACTGGTTGCCCAGCCCGTCGTAGCGCGGCGCGTAGTTGATGTGTTCTTCCTGGGTCGCCTTCGAACGCCAGACCAACCGCCCTTCGCGATCGTAGATGTAGCCCAGCAGGCGGGCATCGGCGAGGTTGAAGCGCTCATCGGGCAATTGCGCCGGCATCTTCAGACGATTGTTTTCCACCCGGGCGGCGGAGATCAGCGTGGTCACGTCCGAAGCCAGGCGCTGCTCGATGGATTCCTGCAAGGCCAGGCTGAAGGCGCCCTGCATCGCCGGCAGCAGCGCCAGCATGAACAGCACCGCCAATGTCATGGCGGCCAGCATCAACCGCAACCGCAGCGAACGAATCACTGGCAGCGCTCGTTGAACAGGTAACCCAGGCCACGCACGGTATCGATCGGCTTGAACCCGGCCGGGGCTTCCAGTTTGCGGCGCAGGCGCCCGACCAGCACTTCGATCACATTGGGATCGCGCTCGTCGTCATCGGGATAAAGCTGCTCCATCAGGCGATCCTTGGCGACCACCTGCTGGTGATGGCGCATCAGGTACTCGAGGATGCGGTATTCGTAGGCGGTCAAGGCCAGCGGCTCGTCACCGAGGGACGCCTGCTTGCGGTTGAGGTCGAGCAACAATGGACCGGCCACGATGGTTGACTGAGTGAAACCGCTGGAGCGACGCAGCAGTGCATTCAGCCGGGCTTCGAGCTCTTCGAACTGAAACGGTTTCACCACGTAGTCATCGGCCCCGGCAGCCAGGCCTTCGACCTTGTCCTGCCAGTTGCCGCGGGCGGTCAGGATCAGGATCGGAAAGGTCTTGTCCTGCGAGCGCAACCGGCGAATCAGTTCCAGGCCGCTGATACCCGGCAGGCCCAGGTCGATCACCGCCAGGTCGTGATTGAATTCGCCGACCTGGTACAAGGCTTCCTCGGCATTGGCCACGGCCTGGACCACATGGCCGCTGTCGGTGAGACGGGTTTGCAAATGGTGGCGCAACAACGCTTCGTCTTCGACAACCAATAGTTTCATGGGCCTCTCCCAGGCGAATCAAACAACCAATTTCCAACCAAAGGCGCCGGATCGTACGCGCCGATCCGGCTGCATTCCATCATTGCCTTGCCGCCTAGAACGTATAGTTGGCGGACAGGTAGGTCTGGGCGCTGCTGGTCAGGTCCAGCGACCCCACCTTGGCGCCATCGCGCGGGCTCATCTCGGTGCTGGCATTGCTGCGCAGGTAACGGTAACCCAGTTCCACCGAGGTGTTTTGCGAAATCTGCTGCAGCACGCCGCCTTGCAAGCCAACGGCATAGCCGATATCGCTGTCGCGGCTGAAACCCGGGGAATCCTGGGTCAACTTGGTCAGGCCCGCCGTGCCACCTCCGAACAATTTGGTGCTGGCGGTCACCGGATAGAACAGATCGTAGCTGCCCAGCAGGTTCTCCTGGCGCAGCTTGATTCCGTTGTGGGTGCCCGATACGTTGTCGTAGGTGGCGTAGTAGCGGCCCTGGTCATTCTGCCGACCCAGGCGCAGGCCGTAGGTGGTGTCCTTGGCGATGATACCGTCGGCGTTCGGGTTGTTCAGCGCGCTGTCCAGGGCATTGGATTTCTTGACCTTGTCGCTGGTCTGGCCGAGGGTCAGGCCGGCGAAGTTGTCATCGGCATGGGCCAGGGCGCTGGCGCCCAGCACGGTGAAGGCCAGCAGCAGCTTTTTCATAGAAGTCATGGTCAGGTTCCTTGTGATGCGGTGGTTGTGTGAAGTCGCAGCCACGATATCCAGGGGTCCCTGAACCCCTCTTGAACGTTCTCTGAACCTGGGCTGAATGAATCGGCTAGTCTGTTCCAACAAACTTTTAAGGAGATCGATCATGCGCAGGTTGCTTGCTGTTGTACTTCTGGCCTTGAGCGGCGCGAGCCACGCCGCCATCCAGACCCAGGAGATCCCCTACACCAGTGCCGACGGCACGAAGCTGATCGGCTATTACGCCTATGACGACGCGGTCAAAGGCCCGCGTCCCGGCGTGGTGGTCGTGCATGAATGGTGGGGGCTGAACGACTATGCCAAGCGCCGCGCCCGTGACCTCGCCGGCCTGGGCTACAGCGCCCTGGCCATCGACATGTACGG
Organism: Pseudomonas sp. R1-15; assembly: GCF_051132085.1. Lineage (NCBI taxonomy): Bacteria > Pseudomonadati > Pseudomonadota > Gammaproteobacteria > Pseudomonadales > Pseudomonadaceae > Pseudomonas > Pseudomonas sp. R1-15. The sequence goes on from NZ_CP071660.1 coordinate 4,524,582, forward strand.
CGACGGCAAGAACACCGAGCATCCGAAGGACGCCCTGGCCTTCATGCAGGCCGCGCTCAAGGATGGCAAGGCGGCCAGCGCGCGCTTCCAGGCCGGACTCGACCTGTTGAAGAAACAACCGCAGACCGACCCGGACAAACTCGCTGCCATCGGCTACTGCTTCGGCGGCAAGGTGGTGCTGGACGCGGCGCGCCAAGGTGTTCCACTGGCCGGCGTGGTGAGCTTCCACGGTGCGCTGGTCACTAACACGCCGGCCACCCCCGGCAGCGTCAAGGCCAGGATCCTGGTGGAGCACGGCGCGCTGGACAGCATGGTCACCGAGGACAACGTCACCGCGTTCAAGAGCGAGATGGACAAGGCCGGCGCCGACTACAAGTTTGTCAGCCTGGAAGGCGCCAAGCACGGCTTCAGCAACCCCGACGCCGACCGCCTGAGTCATGGCGAACATGGAGGGCCGGACATCGCCTACAACAAGGAAGCTGACGAGAAGTCGTGGGCGGATATGCAAAAGTTCTTCAAGAAGATTTTCTGACACATACCGCGCCTGTGGCGAGGGAGCTTGCTCCCTCGCCACAAAAGCCATCCCGCTCAAGCCGCTCCCACTACCCAGGCGCAAGCCAACCCGGCAAAATGCCCGTCATGAACCCACTCCTTGCCCTGCCCGCCTGCTGTTCGCCCCTGGATGACCAATGGCTGCTGCCTGACGCCCTGCCCGATACGGTGCTGCTCAGTACTCGCTTCGATCCGCTGTTGCTTGTCGCTGACGATTTTCCCAACAGCGCCATCGAGCCTCCGGCGAGCATCCGGCGTTCGGTAGCCAAGCGTCAGGCGGAGTTTCTCGCCGGGCGGATCTGTGCCCGGGCGGCGTTGCTGAGGCTCGACGGTCAGGCCGACGTGCCGGCCATCGGCGAAGACCGCGCCCCGGTGTGGTCGGCCCATGTCAGCGGCTCGATCACCCATAGCACCGGCCGGGCCGCGGCAATCGTCGCGCAAAAGCGGGATTGGCAAGGGCTGGGCATGGATCTGGAAAACCTCCTCGACCCCGAACGCGCCGAGCGCCTGGCCGGTGAAATCCTCACCCCGGCGGAACTGCTGCGCATGGCCACCGCGCCGCAGGATGACCGCGCATTGCTGGTCACCCTGACTTTTTCGATGAAAGAAAGCCTGTTCAAAGCGCTGTACCCCATCGTCGGGCAGCGTTTCTACTTCGAGCATGCCGAAATAGTCGAGTGGTGCCACTCCGGGCAAGCGCTGCTGCGGTTATTGACCGATCTGTCGGCCGAGTGGCGCCATGGCAGTGAGCTGCAGGGGCAGTTTGGGGTGAAGGATGGGCAGTTGTTGAGCCTGCTGGGCGTCAAGGCCTAAAAGTTGTATTGGCCACAATGCCGCCTTCGCGAGCAGGCTCGCTCCCACAGCTGGAATGCATTTCAAAATGTGGGAGCGAGCCTGCTCGCGAAGAGGCCTGCATGGACACCGTCTCTCTCAAGACCGATCCTGATGCCTCGGCCAGCTCAAGCTGAAACACGCCCCGCCCAGGCGCTTGCTCTTGCCGATCAGCGCCCGGCCGTCGTGCCAATGGATGATCCGCCGCACAATCGACAGCCCCAGCCCATGGCCGCCCGACGCGCGTGCGCGGCTGTCGTCCAGGCGCAGGAATGGCTTGAACACCCGCTCCCAGGCCGCCTCCGGTACGCCCGGGCCGTCATCCTCGACATCGACCCGACAGCGCAACTGGCCGACCTGGTAACTGACGGTCACCTGGGATCTGGCGTGGCGCATGGCATTACCCACCAGGTTCTGCAACGCCCGATGCAAAAAGCGTGGCTCGGCCTCGACCCAGGCGCCGTCGCAATCGGCGGCGGACAGGCACAGGCCGCGCTCAACGGTAATCCCCGCACGCAACGGGCCCAGTTCTTCGATAACCTGGTTGACCAACGCATCCAGGTCGACCCGTTGGAAATTCAACGCCGGCGACCCTTGCTCCAGCCGCGCATACGTCAGCATTTCATCCACCAGCCGATCCAGGTCTTCGATATCGTGATCCATGCCGGCCAGGTACTTGTCCCGGGCCTCGGGCGTGCTGGCACTGCCGAGCATTTCCAGGCCGAAGCGCAGGCGCGCCACCGGTGTACGCAGTTCATGGGACACCGCGCGCACCAACTCGCGCTGGATCGCCAGCAGTTGCTGCAAGTGCTCAGCCATGCCGTTGAACGCTGCTGCCAGGCGCCCGACCGAGTCAGCGCCCCGAGCGGGTACGCGGGTCTCCAGGCTACCCTGGGCGATCTGGGTTGCGGCCGACTCCAGGCCACGCAGACGCCGCTCCAGCTGGCGCACCAGCAGATAGACAATCAGGCCGATCAGGCTCAACCCGAGTGCGGCAATCAGCACCAGCCACTCGGGCGGGTACGGATTCATCTGGTACAGCGGGCCGATTTCCAGCACCCACGGCGTCCCCACCATGCCGGCGAACACCCGGATCGAGTCGGCACCCTTGCCCAGGGCCATTACCGTGTCGCCCTCGGCCACCCGCCGGCGCTGGTCGTCGTCCATGTCCGCCTGCTCGACAGTCATCAGGCGCAGGTCGAAACCGAAGCCTTTTTCCTGCTTGAGTTGCGCCAACCGCTCGGGTTGCTCGGCCACCGGATAGCGCACCAGTTCGTCGGCCAGCAGGTAAATGGTCGCCCGGGCCAGTTGCTCGCTGATCTGGCGAACCTCCCCGACCAGGGTCAACTGCTCGCCATCGCTGACCAGCCGATAAACCTTCGCCGCATGCGGCCCGATCTGCTCCACCAGGACCTGCCCGCGCAACACCCGGGTGCGCTGGCCCAGGTCGAGGTCGGTCTGGCTGAACGTCTGCAACGCCAGCGGAATGCCCAGCAGGCGCTCCCACACCGCCAGGGCCCGGCGCCGCTCGGTGTCGTTCATCGGCCGCAGGTTGTCGGCCATCAAGGAAAACGTGCCATGGGCCAGGCGCTCGCGGTATTGCTCGCCGCGCGTCTGGTTGAGCAGGTGCAGCGCCAGCACGCCAAGCACCGCCACCAGCACCAGTGCCGCGCACATGCCGCCATAGATGCGCAGGAAGATGGAGTTCACGGGGTCGCGTCTACGCAGGCTTCAGGGACGAACAGGTAGCCTTTGCTGCGGATGGTCTTGATCAATCGAGGATGGTCCGGGTCGTCGCCGATCTTCGGACGGATGCGCGAGATGCGCACGTCGATCGAGCGATCCTGGCCGTCGTAGCCGATACCGCGCAACGCGGTGAAGATTTCCTCGCGAGACAGGATGCGTCCGGCGTTGGACACCAGCAGCCAGAGCAGGTCGAATTCGGCGCTGGTCAGCTCGATACCGTTGCCCTGCAGCCAGGCTTCGCGCAAGGCGTTGTCCACCACCAACGGGCCGAACTCCAGGCGCCGCTGCTTCGGCGCTGCGGACGGCTCCGGCTCGCTACGCCGCAACAGGGCCTGGATGCGGGCCAACAGGACGCGCGGGCGCACCGGCTTGCAGACATAGTCGTCGGCGCCCAGGTCCAGGCCCTGGATCTGGTCGGTGTCGTCAGCCCGCGCGGTGAGCATCAGGATCGGTCCGTCGTAGTGCTCGCGCGCCTTGCGGCAGATGCTCAAGCCATCTTCGCCGGGCAGCATCAGGTCGAGAATGACCAGGTCCGGCTGCTCGTCGATGATCCGCTGGGCCGCCACCGCGCCGTTGCCCTCGATGGCGACGCGCAGGCCGTTGCTTTCCAGGTATTCGCGGGTCAGCTCGGCCAGGCGCTGGTCATCCTCGACAATCAATATCTGCCAGGCTTCTTGTTCCACGGAGGGGCCTCGTCTTGTTGTAGCTATAAAAAGAAAGGATGAACGCTCACCCTGTGGCGAGGGAGCTTGCTCCCGCTCGGTTGCGCAGCGACCGTAAAATCCTGGGGCCGCTACGCAGCCCATCGGGAGCAAGCTCCCTCGCCACAACAGTGCCCACTTGAAAACCTGCATCCTCCCATCTTTTTGTCATATCAAAGGAGGATCATCGCGCTCATGCACCGGCCGATTGTATAAACGGCGGCTGCATGGAAAACAAGCGGACAAATGCGTTCGGTCGAGCCGGATGTGTGTGGTAACGTGCGCGCCCGCAAAAACACCAAGCTGTTTTCGGCCGGTCGAAATCGTTGAAAAAAGGCTCGCTCCAGCAAGGTCGCGGCCTACAGAGCAGTTCCACGTTTCGCACACAAATTACGCACAGGCTTATCCACAGGTAGCACGTTGATTCATCCCCCAAAACGCATTATCTTGTAGCCCGCCGCGCAAAAAACCCTACATGTAGGGTTTCAGGCCAAAAACCAAACACAAGTCGGATAGAGAATTCAAGCGCTTTTCTTGCCTCTGTCCTGCTGCGACAGCGCATTTTTCCAAACCCAGACCGCCCCTGCGGATGGCAACTGTTTCCAAGGTCGAAAACGACCGGAACGGTACGGGTGTTGCAGTCCTTTGCTGCCACCCGGCAAACCCGGTTTCGAGCCCAGGCTCGCGACCCGAGAACTTCGGATGGAAGCGGTGCCACCGGCCCGCTTCCTACTGTCCCGAAGTTGTTATACCCGGCGCCAGCCGGTTGTAGTGCTTCAGGACGGAACGGTGGGCACCGTGATGGTGCCCAAATAAACATAGAGAACGTGGAGACACCCATGCACACCGACACAACTCGCGAGAACCCGCAGGGCACCGCGCCGCTGGCCGCCGATTCGAGCCCGGATCTGTCCGCCACCGCGCCTGGCCAGCTGCGCGTGATCAAGCGTAACGGGACTGTCGTTCCTTACACAGATGACAAGATCACCGTCGCCATCACCAAAGCGTTCCTCGCAGTTGAGGGCGGCACCGCTGCCGCCTCGTCGCGAATCCACGACACCGTGGCCCGCCTGACCGAACAGGTCACCGCGACCTTCAAGCGTCGCATGCCGTCGGGCGGCACCATTCACATCGAAGAAATCCAGGACCAGGTCGAACTGGCCCTGATGCGTGCCGGCGAGCAGAAAGTCGCCCGCGACTACGTGATCTACCGTGACTCCCGGGCCAAGGAACGCGCCATCCGCACGCCGGCCGACGCACCGGTCCAGGCTCACCCTTCGATCCGCATCGCCCGCGCCGATGGCAGCCTGGCGCCACTGGACATGGGCCGCCTGAACACCATCGTCACCGAAGCCTGCGAAGGCCTGGAAGAAGTCGACGGCGACCTGATCCAGCGCGAAACCCTGAAGAACCTCTATGACGGCGTCGCCCTCAAGGACGTCAACACCGCGCTGGTGATGACCGCCCGCACCCTGGTGGAGCGCGAGCCGAACTACTCGTTCGTGACCGCCCGCCTGCTGATGGACACCCTGCGCGCCGAAGGCCTGAGCTTCCTGGAAGTTGCCGACAGCGCGACCCACCACGAAATGGCCGACCTGTACGCCAAGGCCCTGCCGGCCTATGTCGCCAAGGGTATCGAGTACGAATTGCTGAACCCTGTCCTGGCCGAATTCGACCTGGAAAAACTCGGCAAGGCGATCAACCACGAGCGCGACCAGCAGTTCACCTACCTGGGCCTGCAAACCCTGTACGACCGTTACTTCATCCACAAGGATGGCGTGCGTTTCGAACTGCCGCAGGTGTTCTTCATGCGCGTGGCCATGGGCCTGGCGATCGAAGAGAAGCAGCGTGAAGACCGTGCCATCGAGTTCTACAACCTGTTGTCGTCCTTCGACTACATGGCGTCGACCCCGACCCTGTTCAACGCCGGCACCCTGCGTCCACAACTGTCGAGCTGCTACCTGACCACCGTGCCGGACGACCTGTCGGGCATCTACGGCGCCATCCACGACAACGCCATGTTGTCGAAATTTGCCGGTGGCCTGGGCAACGACTGGACCCCGGTTCGCGCATTGGGCTCCTACATCAAGGGCACCAACGGCAAATCCCAGGGCGTCGTGCCGTTCCTCAAAGTGGTCAACGACACCGCCGTTGCGGTCAACCAGGGCGGCAAGCGCAAGGGCGCGGTCTGCGCCTACCTGGAAACCTGGCACATGGACATCGAAGAGTTCATCGAGCTGCGCAAGAACACCGGTGATGACCGCCGTCGTACCCACGACATGAACACCGCCAACTGGATCCCGGACCTGTTCATGAAGCGCGTCTTCGATGACGGCAAGTGGACCCTGTTCTCGCCATCCGAAGTGCCAGACCTGCACGACCTGACCGGCAAGGCCTTCGAAGAGCGCTACGAGTACTACGAAGCCCTGACCGAGTACAACAAGATCAAGCTGTTCAAAGTCGTCCAGGCCAAAGACCTGTGGCGCAAGATGCTCTCGATGCTGTTCGAGACCGGCCACCCATGGCTGACCTTCAAGGACCCGTGCAACCTGCGCAGCCCGCAGCAGCACGTGGGCGTGGTCCACAGCTCGAACCTGTGCACCGAGATCACCCTGAACACCAACAAGGATGAGATCGCAGTCTGCAACCTGGGCTCGATCAACCTGCCGAACCACATCGTCGACGGCAAGCTGGACACCGCCAAGCTGCAACGCACCGTGAACACCGCCGTGCGCATGCTCGACAACGTGATCGACATCAACTACTACTCGGTGCCGCAAGCGAAGAACTCCAACTTCAAGCACCGTCCGGTCGGCCTGGGCATCATGGGCTTCCAGGACGCGCTGTACCTGCAGCACATCCCGTACGGTTCGGACGCTGCGGTCGAGTTCGCCGACAAGTCCATGGAAGCGGTCAGCTACTACGCGATCCAGGCCTCCTGCGACCTGGCCGACGAGCGCGGTTCGTACGAGACGTTCCAGGGTTCGCTGTGGTCCCAGGGCATCCTGCCGCTGGACTCGCAACAGATCCTGATCGCCCAGCGTGGCCAGAAGTACATCGATGTCGACCTGAACGAATCCCTGGACTGGGCACCGGTTCGCGCCCGTGTGCAGAAAGGCATTCGTAACTCCAACATCATGGCCATCGCACCGACCGCCACCATCGCCAACATCACCGGCGTGTCGCAGTCGATCGAACCGACCTATCAGAACCTGTATGTGAAGTCGAACCTGTCGGGCGAATTCACCGTGATCAACCCGTACCTGGTTCGCGACCTCAAGGCTCGCGGCCTGTGGGACTCGGTCATGATCAACGACCTGAAGTACTACGACGGTTCGGTACAGCAGATCGAGCGCATCCCGCAGGAACTCAAAGAGCTCTACGCGACCGCATTCGAAGTGGACACCAAGTGGATCGTCGACGCCGCCAGCCGTCGCCAGAAGTGGATCGACCAGGCTCAATCGCTGAACCTGTACATCGCCGGCGCTTCGGGCAAGAAGCTCGACGTGACCTACCGCATGGCCTGGTACCGTGGCCTGAAAACCACCTACTACCTCCGTGCCCTGGCCGCCACCAGCACCGAGAAGTCGACCATCAACACCGGCAAGCTGAACGCGGTTTCCAGCGGCGGCAACCACGGTGACGATTCGGTCCTGGCCGCTCCAGCCGGCCCTGCGCCAGTGCCAAAAGCCTGCGCCATCGACGAGCCGGATTGCGAAGCTTGCCAATAAGCTGAGCAGGTAGGCGCTGCAAGGCGCCTGCTAAAGAAGCCCCCGATAGACCGCTGGTTTATCGGGGGTTTTCTTTTGTCTGGAATAAAGTGTTGACTGACCCGCCGCTTTCGCGAGCAGGCTCGCTCCCACATTGGAATGCGTCCTTTCTGTGGGAGCGAGCCTGCTCGCGAAAGCGGCCGGCACAAACAATACAAAACCATCGCCCATGAAAAAGCCCCTCTCGCGAGGGGCTCCTTGTGCAGCCTTCAAACAGCCATCGACATCAAGCCATCTGAATGATGGTCTGCATGATGGTGCTCTGGGTGGAGATGGTCTTGGCGTTCGCCTGGTAGTTGCTTTGCGCCTTGATCAGCTCGACCAGTTCGTTGGTCAGGTTGACGTTGGACTCTTCCAGGGAGTTGGAGACGATCGAACCCAGGGTGCCGGTCTGTGGCGCATCGTAGCCCGGGATGCCCGAGGCGAAGGTTTCCTTCCAGCTGGTGCCACCTACTGGCTGCAGGCCCTGCTCATTGGTGAAGCTGGCGAGGGCGAGCTGACCAATCGGCTTGGTCTGGTTGTTGCTGAAGTTGGCCAGCAAGACGCCACTGCCGTCGATGGTCAGGTTAGTGATCTGGCCAGTGGCGTAGCCGTTCTGGGTTGGGATCGAGCGCGCGGTATCGGCGTTGAACTGGGTGCTGTTGCCCATGGAAATCGTAATGGTCGGCGCACTGGCGGCACCGTTGGCGGTCCATGTTCCGTTGGTCACGGTGCCAGGAACCCAACCAGTCAATACCAGATCGCTGTTGATAGTCGGCGTAGTGGCAGGCGGTACTGGCGGCGTGCTGACCTGCGTCAACCGGCCACTGGAATCAAAGGTCATGGTCGAAGGGATCGGCGCGTTCGCACCGGTCGTGGTCGGCGCGCTGCCATTGAGGTTACGACCGTCGATCAAGGTGTAGACATTCCAGGTGTTGCCGGAAGTCTTGACCATGTACTGGTCCATTGAGTGCTGGTTGCCCTGGGTGTCATAGACCGGGGTGGTGAACTGCTTGGTGAAGGTAGCGGTGTCGGCCGGATTGAACGCGGCTGTGATCGGCGTCGCTGTCGAGTTCAGGTTGATGGTCGACGATACCAGGCTGGTGGCGGTCGGCGGCAGGTTCGAAGTGTCGATGCGCAGGTCGGTCAGGATGCCGTTCTGGATCTTGCCGTTGGCATCCACGCCATAGCCCTGCAGGCGAGCAGTGCCATCACTGTTGGTGATGAAACCTTCCTTGTCGGTCTTGAACGTACCGGCACGGGTGTAGCTCAGGGAACCGTCGTTGCTCAGGACAAAGAAGCCCTGGCCCTGGATGCCCATGTCCAGCACGTTGCCGGTGTTGTTCACGTCACCCTGGCCGAACTGCTGGGAAACGTTGGCCAGGCGCACGCCGTTGCCGACGGTCTTGCTGCCCGAACCGAGCTTGGTGGCCGAGTAGACGTCTTCGAATTCCGCACGGGACGATTTGAAACCGGTGGTCGCCACGTTGGCGATGTTGTTGCCGGTCACATCCAGCTGTTTGTTGGCTGCATAGAGACCGCTAAGGCCGATGTTAAAAGACATGTTGACTCCTTTTGCCGGTTAGTCGGCTCTACATACCAATAGTTTGTACTTTGGACAGGGCAATGCTGCCCAGTCCGGCCAGGTTGAGCATCAGCTCACCGCCCGTCTGGCTGATCGTCACGCTGCTGACCGTGGCCGGCAGGTTGGTGATCAGCGACGTGGCCTTGCCGTCGATGGTGGTCGAGGCCGCGAAGGTGTACGTGCCCGACTCGACCGTCGTGCCCGCGTCGTTCTTGCCATCCCAGATGAAGGCGGAGTTGCCGGCGTTCTGACTGCCCAGATCGATGGTGCGAACGGTCTTGCCGTCCTTGTCCACGATCTTGACGGCGACGGAGGACACCGATGCCGGTACCACTACCGTGCCGTTGAGGCTCTTGGAGGTGTCGACCACGGCCTTGTCACCGGGCGCGATGACCGAGCGACCGACCAGGGACGAAGCCTGCAACGCCTGGGACGAGTTGTAGTTGCCAGCGATGCCGCTGACGGTGTCGTTGAGCGTGGTGATGCCTTCCAGGCTGCTGAATTGCGCCAGTTGGGCAACGAACTCGCCGTTATCCTGTGGCTCCAGCGGGTTCTGGTTTTTCAGCTGGGTCACGAGCAGTTGCAGGAACGCATCCTTGCCCAGCTCTTTATTGCCGGAGGCAGCGTTGGTTGCCGCGCCCAGGCCATCGGTCGTGGTGTTGGTCTTGACCGAGGAGTTGGCCAGAATCTCGTTGAGGCTCAAACCGCTGGTGGTGTTGGTGACGCTCATGTGACTCGCCCCTTATCACTGACCGAGGGTCAGGACCTTCTGCATCATGGCTTTGGCGGTGTTCATCATTTCGGCGTTGGTCTGGAACGAACGACTGGCGGAAATCATGTCGGCCATTTCTTCAACGACGTTGACGTTCGGGTAGTAGACGTAACCCTTGGCGTCGGCGGCCGGATGATTCGGCTCGTAACGGGCGTCGAGGTTGCTCTGGTCTTCAACCACGCCGAGCACCTGCACACCCTGCCCGGCCGCGTCCTGATTCTGGAACAGCGAGTCGCTGCCGCCGGACTGGCCACCCTGGAACATGGTGGCGAATACCGGGTGGCGGGCGCGGTAGGTCTGGTCGATGCTCGACGAGACGGTCTCGGCGTTGGCGATGTTACTGGCGACGGTGTTCAGGCGAGTGGTCTGGGCACTCATGGCACTGCCGGCGATGTTGAATACGCTCGCGATCGACATGAATTACTCTCCACGCAGGGCTGATACCAGCCCTTTGAATTTACTGTTGAGCAGGGTGAAGCTGGCCTGGAAGTTCACGGAGTTTTCCGCGTAGTTGGACTGTTCCAGTTGAGCATCCACGGTGTTCTGGTCGATCGACGGCTGCATCGGCGTGCGATACATCAACGATCCGTCGCCACTGCCAACGCCCTCGGCTTCGATATGACGGTTGTTGGTCATGTTCAAGGCGAAGTGGCCGTTCTTGGTTTTTTCGTTCTGCTCGGCGAGCACCTTGGAGAAGTCCAGGTCACGGGCCTTGTAGTTCGGGGTGTCGGCGTTGGCAATGTTGTTGGCCAGGACTTCGGCACGCTGGGCGCGGAAGCTCAGGGCCTGTTCGTGGATACCGAGCGCTTTATCGAAGCTGATGCTCATGGCGGAAACCTTTGGGTGACCAGAATGTTCGTACGATGGCTTTAGCAATCACCGTGCCACTTTCCAAAAGCCCGTAAACCGGGGCTTTGCGGGGATCGGCAAAGCGGCAATGCCAGAAAAGCGGCAATCGGTTTCCGCTGGCTGCCGCTTTTCTGCCGCTTCTGCAGGATGAATGCATTTCTTTTGTGGGAGCGAGCCTGCTCGCGAAAGCGCTGTGTCAGTCCACATTGCTTTCGCCCGGGATAAAGCTTCGCGAGCAGGCTCGCTCCCACAGGGGGACGGTGGTGGCTGGAGGGCAAAAAAAAACGGGAGCCCCGTAGGGCTCCCGTTTTTTATAACCCAGGCCAATCACTTCGCCTGATAGATGATCCCCGGACTGCACTGGACCATCTGGTAATGATCCGGCAAGCCGTTCAACGCCTCGGACGCGCCCAGGAACAGGTAGCCGCCCGGCTTCAGGGTGCTGTGGATACGCAGCAGGATGTCTTTCTTCACCTCGGCGGAGAAGTAGATCAGCACGTTGCGGCAGAACACGATGTCGAACTTGCCCAGGCTGGCATAGCTGTCCAGCAAGTTGAACGAGCGGAACTCCACGCGGCTCTTGATCGGCGCCTTGACCACCCACTTGCCCGGCCCTTTCGGATCGAAATAGCGTTGCAGGCGATCAGGCGACAGGCCACGGCCGATCGCCAGGCTGTCGTACTCACCGGTCTTGCAGTTGTTGAGCATGGTCCCGGACAGGTCGGTGGCGACAATTTGCACGCCCATCTTCAGCTGGCCGAGGTTGGAGCGCTCGAACTCATCGATGGACATCGACAGCGAATACGGTTCCTGTCCCGACGAGCAGGCCGCCGACCAGATGCGCAGGCGTTGCCCCGGACTGGCCTTGATGGCCGCCGGCAACACCCGGTTCTTCAATACCTCGAAGGGATAGGTATCACGAAACCACAGGGTTTCGTTGGTGGTCATCGCATCCACCACCATCTCGCGCAAACCGCTGCGTGGCTGGGTCTGGATGCGCTGCACCAGTTCGCCCAGCGACTTGAGCCCCTGTTGTTCCATCAATTTGTTGAGACGGCTCGACACCAGGTACTGCTTGTTTTCACCAAGCAAGATGCCACAGGCTTTTTCCAGGAAGACCCGGAACTGTTCGAAATCCAAATTACCCGTAGACAAGATACCGCCTCTTTTCACTGTGTTGACTTGCCGGGCGCACAACGCGCCCGACCTTTATTCTGCTGCCTTGATTCGCTCGACCACACGCGACGCCAGGTCATCGGGCCGGAACTTGGCCAGAAAATCATCGGCGCCGACTTTCTTGACCATCGCCTGGTTGAAAACCCCGGACAACGAAGTATGCAAGATGATGTGCAGCTTCTGCATGCGCGGGTCGCTGCGAATCTCCGATGTCAGCGTGTAGCCATCCATCTCCGGCATCTCGATGTCGGAAATCATCATCAGGAACTCTTCTTCCGGCTTCTTGCCCTCATCGACCAACTGGCGCAGGTAATCCAGCGCTTGCCGTCCGTCGTTCAGGGCGATCACTTCGACGCCGACCGTTTGTAGACAACGCGTGACCTGCTTGCGTGCCACCGAAGAATCGTCGACGGTCAGGACCCGCAGCGAAACCGCCTTGTGCTGCGTCTCGGCATCCACCACGCCGACGGAAATCGTCTCCGGGGTCGGCGCCACTTCGGCGAGGATCTTCTCCACGTCGATGATTTCAACCAGCTGGTTGTCGACCCGGGTCACCGCCGTCAGGTAGTGATCGCGGCCGGTGCCCTTGGGTGGTGGATGGATCTCTTCCCAGTTCATGTTGACGATGCGCTCCACCGACCGCACCAGGAACCCTTGGGTCTTGGTGTTGTACTCGGTGATGATCACAAACGGATTGCTCTGATCCAGCAGCCGACCGGAACCGGTCGCCATTGCCAGGTCGAGAATCGGGATGGTCGCACCCCGGATATTCGCCACACCGCACACGACGGGACTGGATTTCGGCATCAGGGTCAGCTTAGGGCATTGCAGCACCTCGCGGACCTTGAATACGTTGATCCCATACAGTTGTTGGCCATCGAGACGGAACAACAACAGCTCCAGGCGATTCTGACCGACCAGCTGTGTGCGCTGGTTTACCGAATCCATCACTCCCGCCATGCCCTGACTCCTACCTAACGCTAATGTGTCCGACGCGCATTCATCACTAAACGGCACGGGGCTTGCTATTGAACCGGCATGAACGCACAAACGACATTTTCTCGACGCCTGACCACTCACTGCCGCCATTGGCTCGGTGCACTGTTGGCCGTCTGCCTGTTCGCGGTCGGCGGACGCGCCGTCGCTGATGTGCCGGTTACCTTGCCTGATCTCCTTATCGGCGTCACGCAGGGCTTTCTTGAATTCACCGTAGAAGACTATCTGGCAACCAGTCAAACCGAAGGTCGCTACGAGATCGAAGTCAACCAGCTCGATCCGCGCCTGCGCATGCCGATGTGCGACAAGGAATTGACTGCCTCGCTGGAAAGCCCGGCCAGGCCCCTGGGTCGGGTCACGGTGAAGGTACGTTGCGACAGCGCCGCGCCCTGGACGGTTTTTGTGCCCGCTCAAGTGCGGCTGTTCCGCGAGATCGTCACGACCACCCGTCCGCTCAAGCGCGCTGGGATTGTCGAGCCCCAGGACGTGGTGCTGCGTGAACGCGACATCAGCCAGATCAGCCAGGGTTTCCTGACGTCCGTCGATCAGGCCATCGGGCAGAAACTTGTCCGACCAATGGTCGCCGATCAGGTCGTCACCCTCGTGCACCTGGAACAGGCCGAAGTGATCCGCAAGGGCGACCAGGTCGTCATTACCGCCCGCAGCGGCGCCCTGGCCGTGCGGATGCCCGGCGAAGCGCTGGCCAATGGCGGCGTACGCGAGCAGATTCGGGTAAAAAACCTCAATTCGAAACGGGTAATCAAGGCGCAGGTGATAGCGCCCGGCCACGTGGAAGTGGCCATGTAAGGGGGTAGACAGGCTGGCGCTTGACCTCGGTGTTCCCTAGACTGTGCCTTACGCAAAGGCAAGCGCAGACGTGCGCACGTTCATTTGATAAATGAGCCTAAAGTTATTTTGGGAATGGCCGAAAACATGGCAAGCGTCCAAATACCCAGAGGTTTTTTACCATGGTCATCGATTTCAATCGTTTAAACAGCTCCTCGCCGCTGACAGGCACAACGCGCACCGGCGCCAGCAAGGAAACCGTCGAAACCGACAAGTCCAAGCCAGCCGACAAGGCCGCCACTGTCAACAACGGGGAATCGGTACACCTCAGCAATGAGGCTCAGCAGTTGCAGAAGGTCACTGACAAGCTGCGCGATCAACCTGTCGTCGACGACGCCCGCGTGGCGCAGTTGAAAGCAGCAATCGCCGATGGCAGCTATAAAGTCGACAGCAACCGTGTAGCCAGCAAACTGCTCAACTTCGAAGCCCAGCGCTAGGCTGATGCCAGCGCCAGGCTTTTGGACGCTTAAGACCCAAGGCCAGCCATGCACGATACTAATTTGTTGCAATTGATCATCGACGACTTTGCCCCGGCGCAACAATTGCTGGAGCTGTTGCAGACCGAAGCCCTGGCATTGCACGGGCGGGATATGCCTCTGCTGGAAAATCTTCTGGCGCAGAAACAGGCATTGATCATTTTGCTCGATCAGCATGGCCGCAAGCGCAGCGAGATTCTCGCCAGCCTCAACCTGCCCGCTGACAACAACGGCCTCGCGCAACTGGCCAGCCAGTCGTCGGTTGGCGATCAGCTGTTGTCGCAAAGCGCGGTGCTCAATGACCTGCTCAGCCAGTGTCAGGCCGCCAACGCCCGCAACGGTCAATCCATCCAGATGCAGCAAGTCGCTACCGCCAACCAGTTGCGGATCCTCAATGGCGGCGAAATCCCTACGCTCTACGACGCTCGCGGTTCGACCGCTAAAATGGTCAAGCACCGTCCGCTCAGCCAGGCGTGAAATGAACGATGCCTGCGCACTATCAACGCGCGATACATGCTGGCAAAATGCTGGCTCTTTGTAGTCGTATTTTGCCTGGAGATTGACCCACCGTGTTCAATGCCACAAACGCGGATGATGCTCCGCAGCCGCCCATGGTCCTCACCACTCCCCTGGAAATCTCCGGCAACCTGCGGATGCTGCAAGAGAGCCACGACCCCCTGATCATTACCTTTCATGAGCGCACCCAGCGTTTCCAGAGCTACCTGGTGGATGTCGATCGCGAGACCAACACCATCGCCCTGGACGAAATGATCCCACGGGACGGCGAGCGTTTCCTGCTGGCAGGCGAGCCGTTTCGGGTCGAGGGTTTTCATGACGGCGTGCGCATCGCGTGGGAAGGCAACGGGCCCCTGACTATCCAGGACTCGAAGGACGGCCGCTGCTACCGCGGCGCCCTGCCTGAAGAAGTGGTTTACCACCAACGCCGCAACGCCTTCCGGGCCGCACTGAAACTGGCGCAACTGGTGAATGTTGAACTGGGTGGCGACAAGCTGAAGTCACCGGTGAACGGCAAACTGCTGGATATTTCCGCAACCGGCTGCAAGCTGCGCTTCGATGGCGACATTACCGCACGCCTGCAACTGGGCCAGGTCTACGAACGCTTTGTCGCAGCCCTGCCCTTCGGCAACATGACCGCGCCGGTCGAACTGCGCTACCTGCATTTTGAAGAGCGTATCAATACCACCTTCGCCGGTGTGCGCTTTCACAACATCAGCGGCCTGGTGCAGCGCCAGGTCGAACGCTTCGTGTATCAATTGCAGCGTGAAGCCCGTCGGTTCGACAAAGACGATTTCTGATTTTTCGCGGGCGATAAAAAACGGGCAATCCCTTGCAAGGATTGCCCGTTTTTTTTAACGCCGCTTCAAGGCCTGGCCTGGGTGAAATCGGAGGCTGGCGGTTCGTCGTCCGCGCCTTCAGTGACCGGCTCCAATTCCGGCTCAGGCTCAGGCTCCACGTCGGGGTTGGGCGAGGTCTGCATCTGATCCTGGACGACCTGCTCGTCTACCCGAGGGTCGAGGCACGCCACCAACGGTGAGCTGGTCATGTTGTCCGGCATGGCCACGTGGTGCAGCGGCGCATCATCGACCTGATGCAGGTTGGTGACCGCTTTCGGCCGGATCCGCCACACCAGCACCAAAGCGAACAAGGCGAAAAATCCGTACAACATCTGGCTACCGAACAGCTTCATCAGCACCCCGGCCGCCAACGGACCGATACTGGCGCCCACGCCGTAAGTCACCAGCAACATGGCCGTAAGCGACACTCGGCGATCGCCTTCGACGTGGTCGTTGGAAAACGCCACCGCCAACGGATACAAACAGAACTGCACCAGCGAACAGCAGAATCCGGCGATGAACAGGACTTCCACCGGTACCTTCGGCAGGATGGCCAGCGGCAACGCGCACACCACCAGGATCAGCGCGAAGCAGCGGATCAGCAGCGCACGATCGTAACGATCCGACAGCCAACCCAGCGGCCACTGCACCAGCAGGCCGGCAAAGATGCAGCTACCCATGAACAGACCGACCTGCTCAGTAGTAAGCCCCTGCTGGGAAGCGTACAGCGGCGCCAGGCCGTAGAAGGAACCGACGATCAGCCCCGAGCCGAGCACCGTGGTCAACGATTGCGGCACGCGTTTGATAAAGAAGCGCGGCTCCATCGGTGCCGGATGCAGCGGCGCCGGGTGAATCCGCCGAGTCAGCGCCACGGGGACCAGGCACAGGGCGAAACACAACGCCACCAGCATCAGCAGCTCCAGGCCCAGGGCCGGGTGCATGACCAGGATCAGCTGGCCCAGCACCAGCCCCAGGTACGAGGCGATCATGTAGCCGCTGAACACCACCCCGCGCTGCTTGGCCTCGGCCTGCTCGTTGAGCCAGCTCTCGATAACCATGTACTGGCACATCATGCCGAGGCCGACAATCATCCGCAGCACGATCCAGGCCGGCAGCCAGTTCACCAGGCCGTGGCCCAATACCGCCGCGCCGACGATCCCGGCGCAGGCCGAATAGGCCCGAATATGCCCGACGCGGGCGATCAGCCGATGGCCGATCTTGCCGCCCAGTACCAGGCCGAAATAGTTGGCGGCCATCAGCGCACCGACCCACAGGCTGTCGACGTTGTCGGCAGCCAGACGCAAGGCCAGGTACGTACTCAGGAGGCCCGAGCCGATGAGCATCATCAGCGAGGCGAAATAAAGCGCTCGAAAAGGTTTCCAGATTTGGCGCATCGGCGTTCCGAGCGGCTCCTTGAGGTGAGTGAGGGCTACCTTCTGAAGATAGCCCGAATGCGACGGTTGGTTATGCCTGGGCCGCCAGGACGCGCCGCTCCCAAGGCGTGATCTCGTCAAAGAAACTGGTCAGTTCCAGGCTCTTCGAAGCGATGTAACCTTCGATGAACTCGCTGCCGAACAGTTCCTTCGCCAAGTGGCTACGCTTGAGACGCTCAAGGGCCGCATGCAAGGTACATGGCAGGGAGAGATTCTCCGGCACTTCGAATTCGCCCTGGATTGCGGCGCTTGGTTCCAGCCGGTTTTCGATGCCATACAGCCCGGCCGCCAGGCTCGCCGCGATCGCCAGGTACGGGTTGGCGTCAGCCCCCGGCAAGCGGTTCTCGACCCGTCGGGCCGCCGGCGAACTGGCCGGAATGCGCAACCCGGCCGAACGATTGTCATGGGACCAACAGGCGTTGTTTGGCGAAGCAAACGGGTGGCACAAGCGGTGGTAGGAATTCACGTTCGGCGCGAACAGTGCGGTGAAATCCGCCATGCCGGCCTGCTGCCCACCGATGAAGTGACGGAAAACAGCCGTCGGCTCGCCCGCCTCGTCGCTGAATACATTCCGCCCACTGTCCAGCTCGACGACGCTCTGGTGAATATGCATCGAACTGCCTGGCGTCTGCGCCAGGGGCTTGGCCATGCAGACCACCGTCAGGCCGTGCTTGAGCGCCACTTCCTTGAGCAAGTGCTTGAACAGGAACGTCTGGTCGGCCAGCAACAGAGGGTCGCCATGCAGCAGATTGATTTCGAACTGGCTCACGCCCATTTCATGCATGAACGTATCGCGCGGCAAACCCAACGCCGCCATGCATTCGTAGACTTCAGTAAAGAACGGTCGCAAGCCATTATTGGAGCTGACGCTGAACGCCGACTGGCCGTCTTCGCGGCGTCCGTCCAGGCCAACCGGCGGTCGGAACGGCTGGGTCGGATCCGGATTGGCTGCGAAGACAAAAAACTCCAGTTCCGTCGCGACGACCGGCGCCAGCCCAAGCGCCGCATAGCGCGCTATCACAGCCTTGAGCTGACCACGGGTTGACAGCGGCGAGCTCTCCCCGCTGAGCTCGTCGGCGTCGCAAATCGCCAGGGCACGGGGCGGATGACTCCATGGCAAGCGATGGATCTGTTTCGGATCGGCCACCAGCGCCAGGTCGCCATCATCGCTGCCATAAAAACGCGACGGCGGGTAACCGCCCATGATGCATTGCAGCAGCACGCCCCGCGCCATCTGCAACCGCCGGCCTTCGAGGAAGCCCTCGGCGGTCATCACCTTGCCTCGCGGCACGCCATTCAAATCCGGCGTGACACATTCAATCTCATCAATGCCCGTCAGTCGCTGTGCGAGTGAACGCTGGCCATCGGTCGTCATGACGCAATCCTTGTTATGTGCGAGCCGCGAACGGCAACTCGTACAAAATAGGCTCCGGCTGTTCGGAATATCAAGCAGCTACAAAAATAAACAGCTGCTACTGAAACAACTGTGGGAGCGAGCCTGCTCGCGAAGGTGGCGGATCAGCCAACTCAGTATCGAATGGGCGGACGCCTTCGCGAGCGGGCTCGCTCCCACAGGTGAGGGAAATGTTGCGAGAGGTTTTGCTCAGGGCAGATAAAGCCTGAACACCCCGCCGCCCAGCACGCCGCCATTGGCAATCTCGGTACGCCCGCTCAAGCCACCCCGCTGATGCAGACCGGCGATCCTCGCGGCGAAATACAGGCCCAGGCCGGTGCTGCCGGTGCTGTGGTTGATGCCCTGCACATACTCGGCCTGACGCTCGATCATCGCAGCTGGATAGCCTTCGCCGTCGTCATTGATGGTCAATACCAACTGCCCGGCCTCGTCGCTCACACTGATCAAGAGCATCTGCCGAGCATGGCGAATCGCGTTGTTGATCATGTTGTCGAGCACCGAGGCAATCAACTCACGATCAAAAAAGCCCAGAGGACTCAGCGGGTCGACTTCGTAGGTGGCCATGATTCCGCGGCTGCGGAACACGTCCTGATGGCCGGCCAGCTGCGCTTCGATGAAGTCATCCAGCTCATGATAGGCCGGATGCAATGGCAACTGGTTGACCCCCAGCTTGTACAGCCCCAGCAGTTGCACCAGCAGCCCGTTGAGGTGGGCGAACTCGAAGTCCATCACGCCCTGCTCCGAAGTCTGTCGCTCGGACTCCGGCAAACGCTCGAGCCATTGCGTATGAGCCTGCATGAGCAAGGTCAGGGAGTTCTTCATGTCGTGCACGGTAGATGCAATCACCGTGGAAAAATCGAGAGCCTGTTCGCTGTCATTCATCGCCAAATGCCTTGCTTCGCAGTTTCTGATAGCGCGCAAAACGCGCATCGGTATCGGGCATCATGCCCACCAGTTTCAGGCAGGCGCGACATTCCTGGAGCAGCTCCGATTCGACGCTGGTATCGGTGCCGTGTAGCAGGGATTGCGCCATGTTCAGGGCAATACTGATGTTTTTTGGTTGCAGCTTCAGGGCGCGCCGGAACAGCTCTCGCGCCTCAGGCAAGGCGCCGGTCTTGTAGACGCGCACACCTTCACGGTTCAGCTCGGCAGCGGCATTGCCCTGATTGAGAATGTTGGGGTCATCGGTGAGCTTGGCGATGCCTTGCATCACCGTCGGGTCATCGCCGTAGATTTCAGCGCAGTTCTTCAGCATCGACTCGCCGGCGCTGGTCTGCCCAAGCATCTGCAACTGCTTGGCCACCAGCAAGGCGGCTTCGGCGCTCATGAATTGCTCCATGCCGTCGAGGCGCTGCAACGCCTGCTCGGTGAGCTTCTCGGCGGTTTCGGCATCGTTGAGCAACAGGCTCGTGGCCTTCATCAGCCGCGCCCGGACTTGCAGCCCCGGATCGCTGGGGTTCTCCTTGGCCACGGCGCTGAGCGTCGTGTTGATTTCCAGGCGAGTGCGGGTATCCAGGCCTTTCTCGCTGCCCTTGCTGATCAGCGCATGGGCCAGGCCGAGGTTGGTTTCCGGGTCCTTGAAGCGCGACTGCGCGCCCTGCCCCACCGCCTGGCGGTAGGCTCTCGACGCGGTGTCGTAATCTTCGTTGGTCATTGCCAGCTTGCCCAGCAGCGCTTGCCGGCGCACCGCCAGGGGCGACAGGCGCACCGCCTCTTCCAGCACGTTTTGCGCCTGCTTCGTATCACCTTCGGCCACCAGCACATCGGCCATGCCGTCGTACAGGGCGGGCATCATCGGAAAAGCTTTCAAGGCTTTTTCATAGACAGCCTTGGCCTCGCCCACCTGCCCGCGCTTGAACAGCAACTTCCCCAGCCCCGCGTACGCCCAAGGCAACGGACGATCCGCGATGATGGAGTTGTACAACCGCTCAAGGGCCTCGTTCTGATTCAGGTCGCGTAACGCATCGGCGCGATAACGCAGGCACAGCGGCCCGTAGCGAGGGTCCTGCTTGCAAAGGGCGATACAGGCATTGAGCACCTCCATCGGCTTGCCACGGTCAAGGGCTTGCAGGATCGGCTTGAGCAAGGTCTTGCGCTGCTCGAGCCGCTCCAACCGCTGGGCCAGGCCGGAGCGATTGAACGGCTTGGTCAGGTACGCATCCGGCTCATGTTCCAGGGCACTGAGCACCATCGCCTGGCTGGTCTCGGCGGTCACCATGAGGAACACGCTTTCATGGCTGATCAGCTTCTCGACCATCAGGTCTTCCAGCACCTGCTGGCCATTCTTGCGCCCGTCGCCCAGGTGATAATCCTGCAGGATAAAGTCATAGCGCTTCTGCGAGCACATGCGCAGGGCCACTTCACCGGTATCGGCGGTATCCACGTCCTTGACGCCCAGCTCCCGCAACATGGACCGGACGGAACTGCGGAAATCCGAGAAATCATCGACGATCAGAAAACTTTTTTGGTGGTACGCCAGCATCGAGGATGTCCAGGCAAATAAGAAAAAATGAACTCAATGGCGAAACAAACGAAACACCGCTCCACAACGCCGGGACGTCAGGAAAGGAGACTCATCGGGTTATCGGCAGCAGATGGCGTTCCGTTAAGGGAGAGTAGATCGGCGTTGGGGGGCTGGTGCGAAAAATGGTGTCCCAGGGCAGGTTCGAACTGCCAACCTTCCCCTTAGGAGGGGGATGCTCTATCCAATTGAGCTACTGAGACACGGGTCGACCGCGAGAAACGCGGTGCGTTGGACGGCGTGCATGTTAACGGCCGCTATCGCGTTTGTCATGTCGTCGTTGCCTGATAAGTGTAGGCAAATGGTGCGGCTGGACCGCTGCGCAGAGCACAGACCTGGCGAATTCAGCCACCATTCATCCATCCCCGGCTTGTCGGCCTAGTAAATCGGCATTTTGCCACTATCCTATACAAAGCAAGGACAGTCGCCATTGTGCTCCGTAGCGGTTATCCGCCAAACGGTATGGCACAACGACACGATGCAGTGGTCACAAATGCGGAACCTGTATGTTTTTTCAAACCAGTCCGCATTTTTTGACGAAGGGTGCTGGCATAACGCCTTTACCCGGATCAGAATTTGTCACAGAATTGGCGCCAATGATCTGGCAATTTTGAGGCATCATGCGGGCCTCTTAACAATTCAGGTTGAACATTTGGCTGCGGACCTTGTCCTATCGACATCCTGCGGCCAATCCCGAGAACCGCTCCCCTGAACTAACCGGTTAAATAAATATGCGCCCAATGAAACAGGCAATTTATTCCAGCCGTACGGCTGACAAGTTCGTCGTGCGTCTGCCAGACGGAATGCGGGAACGCATTGCCGAGGTGGCTCGTAATCATCACCGCAGCATGAACTCCGAAATCATCGCGCGCCTTGAGCAAAGCCTGATTCAGGAAGGGGCACTGGGTGAAGAGTTGAGCATGCGCCTGGACAGCCCTGAGCTGTCGTTGCACGAGCGCGAATTGCTTCAACGCTTCCGACAACTTTCCCATCGTCAGCAGAACGCCCTCGTTTCGCTGATTGCCCACGACGCAGAAATGGCCGCAGACGCGTCCTGATCGCCACCCAGTTATTAAAGCCAGCCTTGTGCTGGCTTTTTTTTTGCCTGGAATCCGGCTCCTGGCAAAAACCATCGCGCACAAAAAAGCCCGCCAAACAGGCTAATGCAATTCACTTGAGAAAAATGAAGTACCCGTGGCGAGGGAGCTTGCTCCCGCTCGGCTGCGAAGCAGTCGCAAACCGGCGGGTGCGGTGTGTCTGATACTCCGCATTGGCAGGTTTTGGGGCCGCTTCGCAGCCCAGCGGGAGCAAGCTCCCTCGCCACGGGTTCGTCGGTTGCCTTAAGTGAACAGCACTACGCCAATCAAGCGGGCTTCTTGAGGAGCCATTCAGAGCAGGAAAATCGTCGCCAGGCCCAGGAAGATGAAGAACCCTCCACTGTCCGTCATGGCGGTAATCATCACGCTGGCGCCCATTGCCGGGTCGCGCCCCAGGCGGGCCAGGGTCATCGGGATCAATACCCCCATCAACGCCGCCAGCAGCAGATTGAGCGTCATCGCCGCAGTCATCACCACACCCAGCGACCAACTGCCATATAGCAGGTACGCCACCACGCCGATCACGCCGCCCCAGATCACGCCATTGATCAACGCCACAGCCAGCTCCTTGCGCATCAATCGCGACGTATTGCCGGTGCTGACCTGGTCCAGCGCCATGGCGCGAACGATCATGGTGATGGTCTGGTTGCCAGAGTTGCCGCCGATACCGGCTACGATAGGCATCAACGCCGCCAGCGCTACCAGTTTCTCGATGGAGCCTTCGAACAGGCCGATGACGCGAGAAGCGACAAACGCCGTAACCAGATTGACCGCCAGCCAGGCCCAACGGTTGCGCAGGGATCTCCAGACCGAAGCGAAGATGTCTTCCTCTTCTCGCAGACCGGCCATGCTGAGGACTTCGCTTTCGCTTTCCTCACGAATCAGGTCAACCATTTCGTCGATGGTGAGACGGCCGATCAGTTTGCCGTTCTTGTCCACCACCGGCGCGGAAATCAAGTCATAACGCTCGAATGCCTGGGCCGCGTCGTAGGCATTTTCGTCGGGATGGAAGCTCACAGTGTCGCTGGCCATGACCTCGGCAACCTGCTTCTCCGGGTCATTGACGAGCAGCCGCTTGATCGGCAGCACGCCCTTGAGCACGCCGTCGTAATCAACCACGAAGAGTTTGTCGGTATGCCCCGGCAGCTCCTTGAGGCGACGCAGGTAACGCAAGACCACTTCAAGGCTGACGTCCTCGCGGATCGTCACCATCTCGAAGTCCATCAGCGCACCGACCTGCTCCTCGTCGTAGGACAACGCCGAGCGGACACGCTCGCGCTGTTGCCCATCAAGCGCCTCCATCAGCTCATGGACAACGTCGCGCGGCAGTTCGGGGGCGAGGTCGGCGAGTTCGTCGGCGTCCATCTCCTTGGCCGCCGCCAACAGCTCGTGATCATCCATGTCGGCGATCAGGGTTTCACGAACCGAGTCGGACACTTCCAGCAGGATGTCACCGTCGCGATCGGCCTGGACCAGTTGCCAGACCGTCAGACGTTCTTCCAGTGGCAAGGCTTCAAGGATGTAGGCGACGTCGGCCGAGTGCAGGTCATCGAGCTTGCGCTGCAACTCGACGAGATTCTGCCGGTGGACCAGGTTCCCGACCCGGTCGGAATGAGGGCCTTCCTGGCGATGCGTCAGGTCTTCCACGACCCGCTGACGATGCAGCAGCTCAACGACTTGAGCGAGGCGATCCTGAAGGCTTTCCTGCGTTTTTTTTACTTCTACTTCGGTCATAGGCGAACTCCACTCCCAGCAGTGGAGCACGCCGGAAGGATCAATCAGTCAATTCATGATTGGTAAAACGCGATATTGAGTAACTACTGGGTAAGTCCATGAAGATATTCCAAAGCCCCGGCGGGGCTGACGGCCGCAATCATACACCGCTTGACGCTCTAGAACGTTAAAAAATCGTGGCAAGAACAAGCGCTTGCGAGACAAACCTGAACACAGGCTGAACCTCTGCATTTACGACGACTTATTCTGAAAAGAAAACACACGCTGCGGCGCAGATGTAGCGGCTACCCTTCTCTACCAACGGTCAAGGAGGAAGTCCGGATGCCCGCAAACCGCTGTCTGTTTCCAATCGCCGCCTTAGCCTGCCTGCCTCTCTGGAGCGCCGCACAAACCGTGCATCGCTGCGAAAACGGCGCCGGGCAGGTGACGTTCACGAGCCTGAGCTGCCCGTCCGGGGAGATCCTGTCCGTGCAGCAGATAAACTCATTCAACCCAGGCCACGTCGCACCGCTGCTGCCGGAAGCGCAGCCGCTGAAAACATCCGGCAACACAAACAGACGCAAGGCACCGACCATCGTTGGCCAGCGGGAGGACGACTGCGGGAATCTGATCGACGCCAGTCAGCGCCGGGAGGCAATCATGAGTCGGCGGGTAATCGCTGGCATGAACCAGCAAGACGTGGAGAGCGCACTCGGCAGGCCCGACACGATCAAGGTGCGGAATTCGAACACGCGCTATACCTACAAAAAGAGGAACGGCCGCAGCACCGAGGTCGCGTTCGATGGGAAAGGCTGCGTGAAACGTTAAATCCCAGACAGCAAAAAGCCCGCGTTGAACGCAGGCTTTTTGGTGTTTGGTGCACTCGACAGGATTCGAACCTGTGACCGCTCGGTTCGTAGCCGAGTACTCTATCCAGCTGAGCTACGAGTGCAAGTTGTGGTTTTATACCAGATCACAACTGGTTGTAGCCAAGTTATTTGCATCGCTGCAAGCAACTCTTAAATGGTGCACTCGACAGGATTCGAACCTGTGACCGCTCGGTTCGTAGCCGAGTACTCTATCCAGCTGAGCTACGAGTGCATTTGTTGCCGCGCATTATAGGTCGCCGAATCTTTTTGTAAAGCGCTTTTTTCAGTAATTTCAAACACTTACCGATCAAGCCAGAGACAGCGCACTAAACGAATAATGGCGGAGAACGGGGGATTCGAACCCCCGACACCCTTTTGAGGTGTACTCCCTTAGCAGGGGAGCGCCTTCGGCCACTCGGCCAGCTCTCCGCAACACGGGGCGTATATTAACCACCTTCATCCCCGTTTGCAAACATAAAAATCGATAAAAATTAATGGCTTGGTTCGTCGTCCTTCTCTTTCTTGATACGCAGGTAAATTTCCTCCCGGTGCACAGCGACCTCTTTCGGCGCGTTGACGCCGATACGCACTTGGTTTCCTTTGACGCCGAGCACGGTCACGGTGATTTCGCCATCGCCAATAATCAGGCTCTCTGCGCACCGACGGGTCAGAATCAGCATACCTTTCTCCTCACGCGATTCAGTTCAGGAACAACAGTCTGCAAAATAAGGGCATGACACCTACAAGCGAAACGGTCGCAGCCCACAGGCCTAGTATTGACCAGCGGGCGCAAAAGAACAGTTTTGGGACATGCCATCCGGAAAAACAAAGGGCGCGGTCGAAACCGCGCCCTCAAGGTAACGCCTTACTCGCCCTGTCGGGCCGCAGCGTCGAGTTCAAAAGCCGTGTGCAGGGCGCGCACGGCCAGTTCCAGGTACTTCTCTTCGATCACCACCGACACCTTGATTTCCGAGGTGGAGATCATCTGGATGTTGATGCTTTCCTTGGCCAGCGATTCGAACATGCGGCTGGCCACGCCTGCGTGGGAGCGCATGCCGACGCCGACGATCGAGACCTTGGCGATCTTGGTGTCGCCCACCACTTCCCGGGCGCCAATCTCGCCAGCGGTCTTTTTCAGCACGGTTTCAGCGGCCTGGTAATCGTTGCGGTGCACGGTGAAGGTGAAGTCGGTGGTGTTATCGTGCGCGACGTTCTGCACGATCATGTCGACTTCAATGTTGGCCGCGCTGATCGGGCCGAGAATCTTGAACGCCACGCCGGGAGTGTCTGGCACGCCACGGATGGTCAGCTTGGCTTCATCGCGGTTGAAAGCGATGCCGGAAATGATCGGCTGTTCCATGGATTCCTCTTCATCGATAGTAATGAGGGTGCCCGGACCCTCCTTGAAGCTGTGCAGAACGCGCAGCGGAACGTTGTACTTGCCGGCGAACTCCACCGCGCGGATCTGCAACACCTTGGAACCGAGGCTGGCCATTTCCAGCATCTCTTCGAAGGTGATCTTGTCCAGGCGCTGAGCCACGGGCACGACCCGCGGATCGGTGGTGTAGACGCCGTCCACATCGGTGTAGATCTGGCACTCGTCAGCCTTGAGGGCTGCCGCCAGGGCCACGCCAGTGGTATCGGAACCGCCACGGCCGAGGGTGGTGATGTTGCCGTGCTCGTCCACGCCCTGGAAACCGGCGACAACCACGACGCGGCCAGCCTTCAGGTCGCCGCGAATCTTCTGGTCGTCGATCTGCAGGATACGCGCTTTGTTATGCGCACTGTCGGTCAGGATACGCACCTGGTTGCCGGTGTAGGACACCGCCGGTACGCCACGCTTGATCAGCGCCATGGCCAGCAAGGCGATGGTCACCTGCTCGCCAGTGGAAACGATTACGTCCAGCTCACGGGGGACCGGTTGCTGGTCGCCGCTGATTTGCTTGGCCAGATCGATCAGACGGTTGGTCTCGCCGCTCATTGCCGACAGCACGACCACCAGGTCATCGCCAGCGTCACGGAATTTCTTAACCTTGTCGGCGACTTGTTCGATTCTCTCGACGGTGCCGACCGAGGTGCCTCCAAATTTCTGTACGATCAAAGCCATTTCAAAGCCGCCTCTGCCCATGAAGGGCGCCCAAATAATCTCAACAGCGCCCGGGCCCGCCTTGGCGAACCCGGGGCGCTGCCTTAAATGCCCTGCTCTACAAATGCAACGGTCTGGGCCAGTGCCGCGTCCAGGGCGCTGGCGTCGGTACCGCCGCCTTGCGCCATGTCCGGACGACCACCGCCCTTCCCGCCCACTGCCGCAGCGGCCTGCTTCATCAAATCACCGGCTTTGAGTTGGCCAGTCAGGTCTTTGGTCACGCCTGCGACGAGAACGACCTTTTCCTCATGGACACCGCCGAGCAGGATCACTGCGCGGCCGAGTTTGTTTTTCAGTTGATCGACCAGCGCCAGCAGCGCCTTGCCGTCCTGGCCGTCGAGACGCACAGCCAGCACCTTCACGCCCTTGACGTCCACCGCCTGGACCGACAGATCGTCGCCCGCGGCACTGGCAGCCTTGGCCTGCAGCTGTTCGAGCTGCTTTTCCAGCAGGCGGTTGCGCTCCAGCACAGCCGACAACTTGTCGATCAGGTTGTCACGGCTGCCCTTGATCAGGCTCGCCGCTTCCTTGAGTTGTTCTTCAGCCGCGTTGAGGTAGGCCAGCGCAGCAGCGCCAGTGACCGCCTCGATACGCCGCACACCGGAGGCCACGCCGCCTTCGCTGATGATCTTCAGCAGGCCGATGTCGCCGGTACGATTGGCGTGGATGCCACCGCACAGCTCCACCGAGAAATCGCCCATGCTCAGCACGCGCACGTTGTCGCCGTACTTCTCGCCGAACAGCGCCATCGCGCCTTTGCGCTTGGCGGTCTCGATGTCGGTTTCCTCGGTCTCTACCGGGGAGTTCTTGCGGATCTCGGCGTTGACGATGTCTTCCAGCGCCTTGAGTTGCTCAGGCTTGATCGCCTCGAAATGGCTGAAGTCGAAGCGCAGGCGCTGGCTGTCCACCAACGAGCCCTTCTGCTGAACGTGTTCGCCCAGCACCTGGCGCAACGCTGCGTGCAGCAAGTGTGTCGCGGAGTGGTTCAACGCAGTCGCGTGACGGACCTCGGCGTCGACATGGGCGGCCACGGGCGCTGCGACCATCAGGCTGCCGGAGGCCAGCACGCCGTGGTGCAGGAACGCGCCGCCGGTCTTCGTGGTGTCGCGCACATCGAAGCGCGAGTTGCCGGCCTGCAAGTAGCCGCTGTCGCCGATCTGGCCGCCGGACTCGGCGTAGAAAGGAGTCTTGTCCAGCACGATCACGCCTTCCTGGCCTTCGCTCAGGATGTCGACCGATTGCCCGTCCTTGTAGATCGCCACGATCTTGGCCGAGCCGGTGGTCGCGGCGTAACCGGTAAATTCGGTGGCCACGTCAACCTTGACCAGGCTGTTGTAGTCCATGCCGAAGGAACTGGCGGAGCGCGCACGCACGCGCTGGGCTTCCATCTCGCGCTCGAAACCTTCCTCGTCGAGGGTCAGGTTGCGTTCGCGGGCGATGTCGCCGGTCAGGTCCATCGGGAAGCCATAGGTGTCGTACAGCTTGAACACCACGTCACCGGGAACCACGTTGCCCTTGAGCTCGGCCAGATCCTGCTCGAGAATCTTCAGACCCTGCTCCAGGGTCTTGGCGAACTGCTCTTCTTCACCCTTGAGGACACGTTCGATGTGCGCCTGCTGAGTCTTGAGCTCCGGGAAGGCCTCGCCCATCTCGGCCACGAGCGCCGCGACGATCTGATAGAAGAAGCTGCCCTTGGCGCCCAGCTTGTTGCCGTGACGGCAGGCGCGACGAATGATCCGGCGCAGCACATAGCCGCGACCTTCGTTGGAAGGCAGCACGCCGTCGGCGATCAGGAAGCCGCAGGAACGGATATGGTCGGCCACCACTTTCAGCGAGGCCTGGTTGTCGTTGGTGCAACCGATGGCCTTGGCCGAAGCGGCCAGCAGGCTCTGGAACAGGTCGATCTCGTAGTTGGAGTGGACGTGCTGCAACACCGCACTGATCCGCTCCAGGCCCATGCCGGTGTCTACCGACGGCGCCGGCAGCGGATGCAGCACGCCGTCGGCGGTGCGGTTGAACTGCATGAACACGTTGTTCCAGATCTCGATGTAGCGGTCGCCGTCTTCTTCCGGCGAGCCGGGTGGGCCGCCCCAGATGTCGGCGCCGTGATCGTAGAAGATCTCGGTGCAAGGGCCGCACGGGCCGGTATCACCCATGGTCCAGAAGTTGTCGGAAGCGTAAGGCGCGCCTTTGTTGTCGCCGATGCGCACCATGCGTTCAGCCGGGACACCGACCTCTTTGGTCCAGATGTCGTAGGCTTCGTCGTCGGTGGCATATACCGTGACCCAGAGCTTTTCCTTCGGCAGGTTCAGCCACTTTTCGGAGGTCAGGAAGGTCCAGGCGAACGTGATGGCGTCGCGCTTGAAATAGTCACCGAAGCTGAAGTTACCCAGCATTTCGAAGAAGGTGTGGTGACGAGCGGTATAACCGACGTTTTCCAGGTCGTTGTGCTTGCCACCGGCACGCACGCATTTCTGGCTGCTCACCGCGCGGGTGTAGGCACGTTTTTCCTGGCCCAGGAAGCAGTCCTTGAACTGGTTCATCCCCGCGTTGGTGAACAGCAGGGTCGGGTCGTTGCCCGGAATCAAAGAGCTGGAGGCTACTCGGGTGTGGCCTTGCTCTTCGAAGAAGCGAAGGAAGGCTTCACGGATTTCTGCGCTTTTCATTAGGTTCTTCCACGGAGGCTGCGGCCAAAGGCCTGTGCAAAACGTCAACAGACGAAGCAACGGCAAAGGGCCGCATTATATCGGCCCTTTGCGTGGGGTACAGTGTGTTATGCGATAGAAACCGTCAATCGGACCGCTGAAAGGATCAGTTGCGGGAAAATTCGACGAAAGTGCCGATCACCTGGTCGATTTTCCCGGCGCCGACATCCATGTGGGTGACCATGCGCAGACGGGGCGCGGCACTGAGCTGGATGCCTCGCTCGGCGGCATAGGCCTTGATCGCCTCGGCCCGCTCGCCGATCTGCACGTAGACCATGTTGGTCTGCACCGGCTCGACAGCATAACCCGCCGCACGCAAGCCCTCGGCAAGCCGCTGGGCGTTGGCGTGATCGTCGGCCAGGCGCTGGACGTTATGTTCCAGGGCATACAGCCCCGCCGCCGCGAGGATCCCGGCCTGGCGCATGCCGCCACCAACCATCTTGCGCAGCCGACGGGCCTTGCCGATCAACTCGTCAGTGCCGCACAGCACCGAGCCCACCGGAGCACCGAGCCCCTTGGACAGGCACACCGACACCGAATCGAAATGCTGGGTAATCTCCCGGGCGTCCACATTCAGCTTGACGGCGGCGTTGTACAGCCGCGCGCCGTCCAGGTGCAGCGCCAGGCCATGTTGCCGAGTGAAACGCCGGGCTTGCGCGAGGTATTCCAGCGGCAAGACCTTGCCCTGCATGGTGTTTTCCAGGGCCAGCAGCCGGGTGCGGGCAAAATGGAAATCGTCGGGCTTGATTGCGGCAGCCACTTGCGCCAAGTCCAGCGAGCCGTCCGCCTGCACTTCCAGGGGCTGGGGCTGGATCGAACCGAGCACCGCCGCACCGCCACCCTCGTATTTGTAGGTGTGGGCCTGCTGGCCGACGATGTATTCATCGCCGCGCTCGCAGTGGGCCATCAACCCCAGCAGGTTGCTCATGGTGCCCGTGGGCACGAACAACGCCGCCGCGAACCCCAGGCGCGCGGCCAGTTCGGCTTCGAGGCGATTGACGGTCGGGTCTTCGCCATACACATCGTCGCCGGTCGGCGCGCTGGCCATGGCATCCAGCATGCCGGCGGAGGGTTGGGTGACCGTGTCGCTGCGAAGATCGATAACGCTCATGAATCTGGCCTCGGGTTCTGGTGGGGGAATTCCCTTTCGGAGGGCAATTACTGCGGGCATGGGCAGGAATAATCAAGCCCGGTGAAAGGAAAAGAACACCTGGCCTGAACATTGATCAGTTCCCTGTGGGAGCGAGCCTGCTCGCGAACGCGTTGGGTCAGCGACATTTATTCAGCTGACACACCGTATTCGCGAGCAGGCTCGCTCCCACAGGGGGTTATGTGTTAAAAATCCTCCGCCGTCACAAAACGTGACGGCAAAACGTTCTCAGGGCGGGGTGCAACTCCCCACCGGCGGTAATTGCGCGCAATGCGCATAGCCCGCGAGCGCTTGGTGCTACACGGTCTTTACAGTGCAGCGACAAGGTCAGCAGACCCGGTGTGATTCCGGGGCCGACGGTCATAGTCCGGATGAAGAGAGAACGGGATTGACACCCAAGGGCCGCCTGCGACTGTCTTGTGCGCGGCGTACCCTCGAATCCCCTTCGATTCATGACGCCCTGTTTTTCACACAAACAGGAACCAGAACATGCAACCCACCGCAATCGACAGCAAGACCAAAACCCATCCGGGCGAGCGCGTCGCGTTCATCCAGGCCTGCTGGCACAAGGAAATCGTCGACCAGAGCCGTAAAGGCTTCGTCGCTGAGATGATCAGCCAGGGTTATCAGGAAAGTGACATCGACTTCTTCGAAGTCGGCGGCGCGTTCGAAATCCCGCTGCACGCCAAGCTGCTGGCCAAGTCAGGTCGTTACGCTGGCATCGTCGCCGCCGGCCTGGTGGTGGACGGTGGCATCTATCGCCACGAGTTCGTCGCCCAATCGGTGATCAGCGGTCTGATGCAGGTCCAGCTGGAAACCGAAGTGCCGGTATTTTCGGTCGTGTTGACGCCGCATCACTTCCACGCTGGCGAAGAACATCAGAAATTCTTCTTCGAGCACTTCGTGCACAAGGGCCAGGAAGCGGCGAAGACCTGCGCCGATACGCTGCACAAGACCCGGGCGTTGCGTCGCAGTGAACAGCGGGCGGTAGCGGTCTAAACCTGGACACAGTTTCCCCTGTGGGAGCGAGCCTGCTCGCGAATGACGGAGTGTCAGCCGCCATCGATGTCGGCCGATACATCGCTTTCGCGAGCAGGCTCGCTCCCACAGGGGTATGTGTTGAGTCTGAGACTCGGGTCAGATCAGGTTCGCTTCAGTCGCCGGCACGATCAGGATGCCCGCGCGCAAGCCATTCTTGACCTTGGGGTTCGGGAAGATGATCCGGGCGCCCTCTTCTTCGATCACCCAGCGGGTCTGGGCGATGTCCTCGGCCAGGACGTAACCTTTTTCAAGCTTAGAGAAGTTCTCGATGTCCGCCGGCAGGTTCAGGCGGAAGCTGTCGCTGTGCTTGATGATTTCCCGCGCCACGCTGAACAGTTGCAGACCATCCAGGCTCTCTTCCAGCTCCGGCTCGTTGCCTTCGATGATTTGGTGCAGGCGGGTTTCCAGCTGGTTGACGTTGACGCCACCGTTCTGCCCGAACGGCCGGGCCTTGCCCAGTTCCAGGGTGAAGGACTCGGCGCCCAGCTGATCGTAGGTGTACGCGCTGAAGACGATGGACGGTTTGTTCTGCAGCAATACCGCTTCCATGCCCGCCGCGCGCAGGCGCGCCAGCTCGCGACGTGAATGTTGGCGACCTTCCTTCCAGGGGTACAGGGCGAACTGCTCGATCTTCGAACCGCGAATGGCGGTGTGCAAGTCGTAGTGCAGACGGCTGCGGTCCGGCACGCTGAAGAAACTCGCGGCCAGCCGTTCCAGCTCACAGGCGCGCAACGCCTCGGGGCCGCCGCTCAGTTCGTGGCGGCCGTTGAACAGCCGGTTGACGTCCTGCTCGACAAAACGCTCGCCGCGACGAATCGCCTCGGGGTTGCCGAACAGAAAAAGAATGCGTGCCCGCGGCTTCAGGTCGCCACGGGCAATGTCGTGCAGCAGGCGATCGAGCAACTCGATCGGCGCGGTTTCATTGCCATGGATACCGGCCGACAGCAGCAGGTCCAGGCCGTTGTCCCGGGCTTCGGGCGGCTTGACCTCCAGCGCGCCCTCGCTCAACCAGCGCATCCGTACGCCTTCGACAGTCAGTTGAGTCTTCTCCGCCGGTTCGCGGCCGGCGAGGGTCAGTTCAAGCAGTTTGCCGAGGGCGAGCATAGCGCGGTTTCCTTAGTGATCGTGGCCGCAGTCAGGGCCATGGACGTGGTCGTCATCGCCGATGTCGGCCGGTTCCATTTCCAGTTGCAGGCTGACCAGGTTGGTCGCCAATGGACGCAGCAAGAGGTTGGCGTATTCCGCGTCCCCTTCCTCGACGTCGACGCCGATCAACAGCTGGCCGCGACCGTCCTGCTGGATCCACAGCTCCTTGCCCTGCCACATCACCGCGACGCGGGTGCAGGAGGTTTCCAGTTGCGTGCCGTCGGTGTCTTCTAGGATCAGCTGCAGGGTATCGCTCATGTCTTTACATTCTCGTCGGGGGATAAGGCAACGCGCCCTGCTTTGACTGTAGTCAGGACGCGCGCGCTTTCAATTGATCTGGAAAGGATAAACCGCGCCAAGTTTAAGGATTTGTGTCAGTTCATCCAGTGCCGACCGGCATTCAAGCAACAATTGCGGGTCCGCCAGGTCGTTTTCGGTCATGCGGTCGCGGTAATGGCGCTCGACCCATTGGGTCAACGACTCATACAGCGGCGCGGTCATGATAACCCCTGGGTTGACGGCCGCCAGTTCGGTTTCGTTAAGCGCCACGCGCAACCTCAGGCAAGCGGGGCCGCCGCCGTTCTGCATGCTTTGCTTGAGATCGAAGACCTTCACTTCGCGAATCACCCCGCCAGACCCCGTCAGGCCTTGCAGGTAGTTCCAGACGCGTTCGTTGCCACGGCATTCTTCCGGGACGATCAACAGCATCGAGCCGTCGGCACGGGACAGCAATTGGCTATTGAACAGGTAGGAACGTACCGCATCATCCACGGTGACCGCCGAACGCGGTACGCACACTGGCTGAAATTTCCCACCGACCTTGGCGATTTTATCGCTCAGCTCGGCCAGCATCCGGTCCGTGTCGAGGAAGGCATCCTCGTGATAGAACAATACTTCGCCGTTACCGACCGCGATCACGTCGTTGTGGAAGACGCCCTGGTCGATCACCGCCGGGTTCTGTTGGGCGTACACCACGCCCTCCTCGCTCAGGCCGTGCAGGCGGGCAACGGCGCGGGACGCTTCGAGGGTCTGGCGCGCCGGGTATTTCTGTGGCGACGGGTAGCGGCTGTCGAAGGCGCTGCGGCCGAAGACAAAAAACTCGACGCCGGCCTCGCCATAGGCACGGCAGAATCGCGTGTGGTTGGCCGCGCCTTCATCGCCGAACTGCGCCACCGCGGGCAACGCGGCGTGATGGGCGAAGTGCTGCTGGTCGGCGAACATCGCGCCCAACACACGGCTGGTGGTCGGGTGCTCGATGCTGCGGTGGTACTTGCAATTGAGGTTGGCGGCGGTGAAATGCACCCGGCCGTCAGCGGTGTCGGCGCTCGGGCTGACGGTAGCGGCGTTCGCCACCCACATGCTCGAGGCCGAGCAACTGGCGACCAGCAGCGGCATCGCTTCTTTCGCGGCGCGCTGGATGACCTGCGCATCGCTGCCGGCAAAGCCCAGCCGACGCAAGGCCGCCACGTCCGGACGCTCCTGCGGCGCCAGCACGCCCTGCTGGAACCCCATGTCCATCAGCGCCTTCATTTTCGCCAGGCCTTGCAGCGCCGCCTCCTTGGGGTTGGAGGATTGCTGGCTATTGCTCTGGGACGCGACGTTGCCGTACGAGAGCCCGCCGTAGTTATGGGTCGGCCCCACTAGACCGTCAAAGTTGACTTCATAGGATTTCATCAGCGAGGCTCCACGAGAATCTGTTTTTTATAGGCATTCAATAACGACTGCGGCGCGCCGATCGCGAGCAAGCTCGCTCCCACAGGGTCTTGCACTGTCCTTGTGGGAGCGAGCTTGCTCGCGATTGGGGCTCACACCATTGTCACGCCGGGAGTGAGGGCAGCCGGCATGACCAGGCTCGGTGTCTCCAACGACGCAACCGGGTACGCGCAGTAATCCGCCGCGTAATAAGCACTGGCGCGGTGGTTGCCCGAGGCGCCGATGCCGCCGAACGGCGCGCTGCTGGCGGCGCCGGTCAGCTGTTTGTTCCAGTTGACGATGCCGGCGCGGCTTTGCAGCCAGAACTGGTCGTAACGTTCTTGCGAGTCCGAGAGCAAACCGGCGGCCAAGCCATATTGGGTATTGTTGGCCTCGCTGATCGCGGCGGCGAAATCCTGGTAGCGGATCACCTGCAGCAGCGGCCCGAACAACTCTTCGTCCGGGCGCTCGGTCACGGCGGTCACGTCGAGGATCCCCGGGGTCAGCAATGCGGCCTGGGGCTGTGGCTGGGTCATGGCGAGCAGCGGCACGGCGCCCTTGCCCAGCAAATGATTCTGCGCGTCCATCAGCGCCTTCGCCGCGCCTAAGGAAACCACCGAGCCCATGAACGGCGCCGGTTGCTGGTCAAAGGCGCCGACTTCGATAGTCGAGCTGACCTGCACCAGGCGCGCCAGCAAGGCATCGCCCCAGGCACCCTCCGGCACCAACAGGCGGCGCGCGCAGGTGCAACGCTGGCCGGCGGAAATGAACGCCGACTGGATGATCGTGTACACCGCCGCATCGACGTCGGCCACTTCATCCACCACCAGTGGGTTGTTGCCGCCCATTTCCAGCGCGAGGATCTTGTCCGGACGACCGGAGAATTGCTGATGCAACAGGTTGCCGGTGCGACTGGAACCCGTGAAGAACAGCCCGTCGATGCCCGGATCCGCCGCCAGGGCGATACCGGTTTCCCGCGCACCTTGCAGCAGGTTCAGCACGCCCGCCGGCAGGCCGGCCTCGACCCAGCACTGGACCGTCAGCTCGGCGACTTTCGGGGTCAGCTCGCTCGGTTTGAACAACACGCAGTTACCCGCCAGCAGCGCCGGCACGATGTGCCCGTTGGGCAGATGACCGGGGAAGTTGTAAGGGCCGAATACCGCCACCACACCGTGGGGCTTGTGCCGCAGCACGGCGGTGGCGTCGCCCAGGGGGCCGCTCTTTTCGCCGGTGCGCTCGCGGTAGCTCTGTACCGAAATCGCCACCTTGTTGATCATGCTGGTGACTTCGGTGGCGGCTTCCCACAGCGGCTTGCCGGTTTCCTCACCGATGCAACGGGCCAATTCATCAGCCTGCGTCTTCAAGGTGCCGGCGAAGGCTTCGAGCACCTGGATGCGTTCATCCAGCGAGCGCCGCGCCCACTCCGGGAACGCCTGGCGCGCCGCCTGCACGGCCGACTCGACCTGCGCCGCCGTGGCGCCCTTGCCCGTCCACAGCACTTGCTGGGTGACCGGGTTCAACGACTCAAAGACGTCGCCCTGGCCTTCCAGCCAGCTTCCCGCGATGTACAGCGATTTCATTATTTCGACTCCCGAGCGGCGGACAACGCCACGGCACGCACCTGGTCGCCGGCGTTGAGTTGAAGACGTTTGGCGGTCAGCGGATCGACCACCAGAGTGCCCGCGGCGAAGCGCGCAGGCGCCGCCGTGATGCGGCAGTCCTGGCACTTGCGGTTATGGATGAGGAACGGCGTGGCGTCATCGCCCGGCGTGCCGATGGCGAGTACCAGCGCCTGGCTGTCGCGAATCGCGCGGATCTTGCTGGTTTCGCATTCAACGGCCGGACCGGCGTCGAAGATGTCGACGTAGCCTTGATAACTGAAGCCTTCGCTCTTGAGCATCGACAGCGCCGGTTCGGTGTCGGGATGAACCTGGCCGATCACGGCCCGGGCATCCTCGGACAGGAAGCAGGTGTACAGCGGGAACTTGGGCATCAATTCGGCAATGAAGGCCTTGTTGCCCACGCCGGTCAGGTAATCGGCCTGACTGAATTCCATCTTGAAGAAGTGCCGGCCGAGGCTTTCCCAGAACGGCGAACGGCCGTTTTCGTCGGACATGCCGCGCATCTCGGCGATGATCTTGTTGCCGAACAGCTGGGAGAATTCGGCGATAAACAGCAGCCGCGCCTTGGCCAGCATGCGACCGTTCAGGCCGTTGCGGTAGTCGGCGTGCAGGAACAGCGAGCACAGCTCGGAGTTGCCGGTCAGGTCGTTGGCCAGGAACAGCGTCGGGATTTCCCGGTAGATGTTCAACTCCTGGGAAGCGCTGACCGTCAGGCCGACGCGGAAGTTGTACCAGGGCTCACGCAGCCCCACGGCACCGGCAATGGCGGAAATGCCCACCACGCGACCATCGTCGTCTTCGAGCACGAACAGATAGTCCGCGTCACCACGCCCGGCTTCGCCGCGAAAGGTCTTCTCGGCCCAGCCGACCCGATGGGCCAGGCGCTCTTCGTTGGCCGGCAGGGTGGTCAGGCCGGTGCCGGTGCTGCGGGCCAGGGCGATCAGCGCGGGTAAATCGCTGCTGCGTACGGGACGAACGATCATGCTATCTCCTCAAACGGGCCGCTCAAGCCACCCGCGAAAAACTCGTCTGTAAAGCGTTATACGGCTACCAGGCGCACGCTGGCACCCTCGCCGACGCCCAGGGCTTCGGCCGCTTCCATATCCAGTGTCACGGGCTTGCCCGGCGCGTAATCGAGTTCGAGCAGCACGGCGCGGTAATCCTGCAGTTGGGCATTGGCCACCAGGTACTGACGGCCCACGCCCTTGACCGTTTCACCGATCTTGACCGGCACCACGCGGCTCTGGGCGATCGAGCGGATCCCCGAGACACGCGCATGCAAGGTCGGACCGCCGTCGAAGATGTCGATGTAGTGATCGGTCTCGAAACCTTCGCGCATCAGGATATCGAAGGTGATCTGTGCACGCGGGTGGACCTGGCCCATGGCTTCCTGGGCGGCGTCCGGCAACAGCGGCACGTAGATCGGGTAATGCGGCATCAGCTCGGCGAGGAAGGTCCGGCTTTTCAGCCCGCACAGGCGCTCGGCGGCGGCGTAATTGAGGTCGAAGAAGTTGCGACCGATGGCGTCCCAGAACGGTGAATCGCCATTCTCGTCGCTGTAGCCGACGATCTCGGTCACCACCGAATCGGCGAAGCGCTCCGGATGGCTGGCCACGAACAGCAGGCGCCCGCGGGAGTTGAGCTCCGCCCAGGGCGAGCCGACCAGTTCCGGGACCACGTAGAAACTGGTCAACAGGCTGTTGCCGGTCAGGTCGTGGCACTGGGACAGGACGTGAATCTTGTTGTGGATCTTCAGCTCGCGGGAGGCATGGACGAACGTCTCGTTGCGAAAGCTGTAGAACGGCTCGGAATAGCCCGCCGACGCGACGATGGCCGAACAGCCCACCAGCTTGCCGGTGGTGGTGTCTTCGAGGACGAAGAAATAGCTTTCCTCGCCGTTGAAACTGACTTCGGCGGCGAACGAGGCTTCGCTTGCAGCGATCTTGTCGCTCAGGCGTTCCACGTCGTCCGGCAAGGAAGTGACACCGATCGGACTGTCCGCAGCCAGCCGCTGTACCTCGCCCAGGTCAGCCATTTGCGCGGGGCGCATCACCAGCATGGTGTCACTCCTTAACTTGAAATAAACGGTTCGACCGTGAGGCCGATACACAGAGAATAAAAACCGGACACTGAAGTGAACCTCCTGTGGGAGCGAGCCTGCTCGCGAAGCAGACGACTCGATCTGCCTGGCGGACCGAGGCGACTCCATTCGCGAGCAGGCTCGCTCCCACAAAAGCCCGACCCACACCAGGGCCGGTCAAGTCTGGATCAGGCTTGCGTCAGCTTCGCCGCAGCCCGCTCGAAGCGGTCCAGGCCGGCGTCGATGTCGGCGTCTTCCACCACCAGGCTCGGGGCGAAACGAATCACGTCCGGGCCGGCTTGCAGAATCATCAGGCCTTCCTGCTCGGCGGCGTTGAAAATGTCCTTGGCCTTGCCTTTCCAGGCGTCGTTCAGCACGCAGCCGATCAACAGGCCAAGACCACGCACTTGGGTAAACAGGCCGTACTTCTCGCCGATCTGCTCCAGGCGCGCCTTGAATTTCTGATGCTTGGCTTTGACGCCACCGAGCACTTCAGGCGTGTTGACCACGTCGATCACCGCTTCGGCCACCGCGCAGGCCAGCGGGTTACCGCCATAGGTGGTGCCGTGGGTGCCGACCACCAGGTGCTTGGCCAGCGCTTCGGTGGTGAGCATCGCCGCGATCGGGAAACCGCCGCCCAGGCTCTTGGCGCTGGTGAGGATGTCCGGGACCACGCCGTAGTGCATGTAGGCGAACAACTCGCCACTGCGGCCCATGCCGGTCTGCACTTCGTCGAATACCAACAGCGCGTTGTGCGCATCGCACAGCTCGCGGGCGCCTTGCAGGTAAGCCAGATCGCCCGGCAGCACGCCGCCCTCGCCCTGGATCGGCTCCAGCACCACGGCGCAGGTCTTGTTCGAGACTGCTGCTTGCAAAGCTGCAAGGTCGTTATAAGGAACGTGGGTGATGCCGGTGATTTTAGGACCGAAACCGTCGGAGTACTTCGACTGCCCGCCAACGTTGACGGTGAACAGGGTGCGCCCGTGGAAGCTGTTGAGCGCAGCGATGATCTCGTATTTCTCGCTGCCAAACCGATCAAAGCCGACGCGACGGGCCAGCTTGAATGCGGCCTCGTTGGCTTCGGCGCCGGAGTTGCAGAAGAACGCGCGCTCGGCAAAGGTTGCGTCGACCAGCTTGTGGGCCAGGCGCAAGGCCGGTTCGTTGGTGAATACGTTCGACACATGCCACAGCTTGTTGGCCTGCTCGGTCAGGGCTCCGACCAGGGCCGGGTGGGCATGGCCCAGTACGTTGACTGCGATACCGCCAGCAAAATCGATCAGCTCGCGACCGGACTGGTCCCACACGCGGGAACCGGCACCACGCACAGGGATAAAGGCAGCAGGTGCATAGTTGGGAACCATTACTTGGTCGAAATCGGCGCGTTGGACCGCGGCTTGCTCAACGGACATCGGAGTCTCCTGAAGAGGAACACCCGCCTGGAACTGGCGAGCTTGGTGAGGATTGTAAGGACAGTTTTCGGCCCGGCCTTGCCGCCAAGCGACAACTTCTTATAGCGCCAACCCACGATTTTCGCGGGTTTACGCCAATGCGACAAATAGCATCGCAAAGGCGCAGTTTAAACGTTGCCGCCGGGTTTGAGGCAGCGGCATCTACATTTCCCTGCCCAGCCACAACTGTCGTTTGAGAGGCGTTATCTGTGGCGAGGGAGCTTGCTCCCGCTGGGGCGCGCAGCGTCCCCCAGAAAGGCCCCCAATCAATCTGACACACCGGGGTTACCGTTTGGGTCCGCTTCGCGGCCCAGCGGGAGCAAGCTCCCTCGCCACAGGTAAGTTGCCTTACCACAGGCGCCTTATCTGCCCTAACCCCGTTCGGACGGCACCGACGACAATTCGAACGGGCTGCTGCTGCGCCGCTGGTTGCGATCTTCCCGCGGCGTGGCGCCGAAGAAGTTGCGGTAGGCGCTGGAGAAATGCGGCCCGGAGGAGAAACCGCAGGACAGGCCGATCTGGATGATCGATTTGCTGGTCTGCATCAGCATCTGCCGGGCCTTGTTCAGGCGCAGCTCCAGGTAGTACTGGCTGGGCACGCGGTTGAGGTATTGCTTGAAGATCCGCTCCAGCTGCCGACGGGACACGCACACATGCTGGGCGATTTCGTCGGTGGTCAGCGGCTCTTCGATGTTGGCCTCCATCAGCAACACCGCCTGGGTGAGCTTCGGATGACTGGAGCCGAGGCGGTTCTGCAACGGGATGCGCTGGCGCTCGCCGCCTTCGCGAATGCGCTCGACCACCAGTTCCTCCGAGACCGCACCGGCCAGCTCGGCGCCGTGATCGCGCGCCAGCACCGCCAACAACAGGTCGAGCACCGACATGCCGCCGCAGGCGCTCAGGCGATCGCGGTCCCAGTCGAACAAATGGCTGGTGGCGATAACCTTGGGAAAACGCTCGGAGAAATCGTCCTGCCAGCGCCAGTGCACGGCGGCCCGGTAACCATCAAGCAAACCCAACTGCGCCAGCGGATAGACACCGGCGGACAAGCCACCAATGACGCATCCGGCGCGCACCAGTTGCTTGAGCGCGCTGCTCAGCGGCGAGGCCAGCGACGTCGGCGGCTCGTCGGCCAGCAGGAACAGTTTCTGCAGGCCTTCGAGCTTGCCGGCCCAGGGTTCGCCCGGCAGCTGCCAGGCACCCTCGGCCGGCGGCTCGGCGTGCAAAAACGACAGCTCGTAGACCACGTCCGGATGCACTCGCTGCGCAACACGCAAGGCCTCCTCGGCCAGCGCCAGCGTCAACGCTTTAGTGCTGGGCCAAATCAGGAAACCTATTCGATGGGCAGTCATGGCGAGCGATCCGAAGCGAAAACAGTGTTAAAGCCAAAAGCGGCTGCAACCAAATTAGACCATCTGGCGCGCGGTGCGCAGCATGACCCAAATCAGGTGCGTACGGGAGCGATTACTTCAGGCTGCCCGACAGGAATTGTTGCAAGCGCTCCGATTGCGGATTGACCAGCACTTCGCGCGGGTTGCCGCTTTCTTCGACGATGCCTTTGTGCAGGAACACCAATTGGTTCGACACCTCGCGGGCGAAGCCCATCTCGTGAGTCACCACCACCATGGTCCGGCCTTCCAGGGCCAGGGCCTGCATCACCTTGAGCACGTCGCCGACCAGCTCCGGGTCCAGCGCCGAGGTCGGCTCGTCGAACAGCATCACTTCAGGTTCCATCGCCAGCGCCCGGGCAATCGCCACGCGCTGCTGTTCGCCGCCGGACATGTGGCCCGGGTAGGCATCCTTGCGGTGGGCCACGCCGACCTTGTTCAGGTAATGCTCGGCCTTCTCCCGCGCCTCGGCCTTGGCCACGCCCAGCACATGCACTGGCGCTTCGATGATGTTTTCCAGCGCGGTCATGTGCGACCACAGGTTGAAATGCTGGAACACCATCGACAATCGCGAACGCATGCGTTGTAGTTGCTTGGGATCCGAAGCCTTCATGGCGCCGTCCTTGCCTGCCACCAGCCTCAGTTCTTCGTTGTTGAGCAAAATCTTGCCGGCGTGGGGTTGCTCAAGCAGGTTGATGCAACGCAGGAACGTGCTCTTGCCGGAGCCACTGGAACCGATGATGCTGATCACATCACCGGCGGCGGCTTTCAGGGACACGCCCTTGAGCACTTCATGACTGCCATAGCGTTTATGCAGGTCTTGGACTTCAAGCTTGTACATGCGGTCGGTTCTCACAAAACGTCAGTCGTTGAGCAGTCGATCGGATCGATGCGTTATCAGTGCTTGCGCGGGGCCAGGTAACCCAGCCAGCGGCGCTCGGCCAGTTTGAACAGGCGCACCAGGATGAAGGTCAGGCACAGGTAGAAAACGCCGGCCGTGATGTAGGCCTCGAACGGCAAGTAATACTGAGCATTCACCGTGCGCGCCGCACCCGTGATGTCGATCAGGGTGACGATGGACGCCAGGCTGGTGGTCTGCAGCATCATGATCACTTCGTTGCTGTATTGCGGCAGTGCCCGGCGCAACGCCGACGGCAGCAGGATCCGGCGGTACAGCTTGTAGCGCGACATGCCCATGGCCTTGGCCGCCTCGATCTCGCCGTTAGGCGTGGCCCGCAGGCTGCCGGCGATGATTTCGGCGGTGTAGGCGCTGGTGTTGATGGCGAACGCCAGGCACGCACAGAACGTCGCGCTGGACAGCCATGGCCAGAGGAAGCTCTCGCGCACCACCTGGAACTGCGCCAGCCCGTAGTAGATCAGGAACAGCTGCACCAGCATCGGCGTGCCGCGGATCACGTAGGTGTAGAGCCAGGCCGTCATGTTGACGATCGGCTGCTTGGACACACGCATCAGCCCCAGGGGCAACGCCGCCAACAGGCCGAAGAACAGCGACAGGGCCAGCAGCTTCAAGGTGGTCAGCAGGCCACTGAAGTACAGCGGCAAGGCTTCATAGATGACGTTGTAGTCGAAGATCATAGATCAGCCGCCCTTACGCCTACCGAGTAGCGCTTCTCAAGGTGACGCAATGCCAGCAACGAGACACTGGTGATCACCAGGTACATCGCCGCCACTGCGAGGAAGAAGGTGAAAGGCTCGCGGGTGGCGTCCGCCGCCTGCTTGGCCTTGAACATCATGTCTTGCAGGCCCACTACCGAAATCAGCGCGGTGGCCTTGGTCAGTACCAGCCAGTTGTTGGTGAAGCCCGGAATCGCCAGGCGGATCATCTGCGGCACCATCACCCGGAAAAACACCTGGAAGCCGTTCATGCCATACGCCATGCCCGCCTCGGCCTGCCCCTTGGGGATTGCCATGAAGGCGCCGCGAAAGGT
This sequence comes from Pseudomonas sp. R1-15, assembly GCF_051132085.1. Lineage (NCBI taxonomy): Bacteria > Pseudomonadati > Pseudomonadota > Gammaproteobacteria > Pseudomonadales > Pseudomonadaceae > Pseudomonas > Pseudomonas sp. R1-15. Next base: position 4,567,630 of record NZ_CP071660.1, read on the forward strand.
CTCGGACAGGTACGCACCGAAGATGAAACCCAGGGTGCCGATACCGGCCGCCAGCGGGTTCAGGTCGATGTAGTCGTCATAGCCGAGCATCGGCGCGACGCGGTTGAGCAAGTCCTGGCCGCCGTAGAAAATCAGCAGGATCAGCACCAGGTCGGGAATGCCGCGGATGACCGTGGAATACAGGTCGCCCAGCCACGCCAGCCAACGCACCGGCGAGAGGCGCAACGCGACACCGATCAGCCCCAGGACGATGGCCAGGGCCATGGACGACAAGGCGAGCTGAAGCGTCAACCATGCGCCATCGAGGATGACAGCCCCGTAGCCTTTCAACATGATTCAGGTCCTCGAAAGTGGGATGAAAAAATGGCGCAAACCGCAGAGATCCTGTTGCTTGCGCCATTTCGCCGCAGTGGCGGGACGTGGTTATTTGCCGTAGATATCGAAGGCGAAGTATTTGTCCTGGATTTGCTTGTACTTGCCGTTCTCGCGAATGGCGGTGATCGCGCTGTTGATCTTGTCTTTCAGCGCATCGCCCTTGCGAACCGCGATACCGATGCCGTCGCCGAAGTATTTCTCGTCGGTGAAGGCCGGGCCGACGAAGGCAAAGCCCTTGCCCGCGTCAGTCTTCAGGAAGCCGTCATCCAGCAGCGTGGCGTCGGCCACGGTGCCATCGAGACGACCGGCGGAAACATCCAGGTAGATTTCGTTCTGCGAACCGTACGGCTTGATCTCGGCACCCAGCGGGGCCAGGACTTCACGGGCGAAACGCTCGTGGATCGAACCACGCTGTACGCCGATGTTCTTGCCCTTGAGCTCGGCCAGGCCGTCGCTCACCTGGGTACCGGCCTTCATCACCAGGCGGGCCGGGGTGTTGTAGTACTTGTTGGTGAAGTCGACGGACTTCTTGCGATCTTCAGTGATCGACATGGACGACAGGATCGCATCGATCTTGCGCACTTTCAGCGCAGGGATCAGGCCGTCGAACTCTTGCTCGACCCACACGCACTTGACCTTCATCTCTTCGCACAGCGCATTGCCGATGTCGTAGTCGAAGCCGACGATGCTGCCATCCGGGGCTTTCGAGGCGAACGGAGGGTAAGCCGCTTCGATACCGATCTTCAGGGGTTTCTCATCGGCGAAAGTCGGCAGGGACAGCACGGACAGTGCCAGGGCGCCAAGCAGCACAAGTTTCTTCATCTTGGGACTCCATCGGTAAAGGGCGAAAACGGCAGAGTGAGCAACAGCCCAATATGCGAATGGGTGAAACGAACTTGCGTCCTAGGAAGCTCACGATTTATTCAACGCGAGCCACGACGAGCGAGTGATCGGCATTCTAACGACAGGCCCGAAGCCGATATTTCTTCAATGCGACAACTAATTACAGAAGCACCGAGAAAGCTGTTCGAGCACATTGACAGCTCCGCAAATTCATGCGAGAGCAAAAGATAGGGAACCGATCCACGCTGCAAATAGCGGGCCCATTATTCGCAAACCCTTCTAATCCGGCAAGCACAGCGTGTCGGCTTGTTTTCGGATACGCCTGGAACCGCCCTATGACGGGGCTTCGCGTTTCACATCGCCCCGTTATGGCGCCTTTGGTTACACATTTCGAAACGTCGGTAACGTTCAGACACCTCTTACTTTGAAGCCCGATATTTATTCAAACACCTCCCGTGGCGAGGGAGCTTGCTCCCGCTGGGCTGCGAAGCAGCCCCAAAAGCCAGGCACCGCGCTTGTTCAGGCATACCGCATTGACCGGTTTACGACTGCTGCGCAGCCGAGCGGGAGCAAGCTCCCTCGCCACAAAGGCGCCCCAAACCCAGGCACCGCGGCTACTGAGCTACACCCCATCGGCCGACCACCCTATCCATTCAAACACCGAACCCGTGGCGAGGGAGCTTGCTCCCGCTGGGCTGCGCAGCGGCCCCCAAACCAGGCACCGCGGTCATTCAGGCATATCGCGCCGGCCGGTTGACGACTGCTGCGCAGCCGAGCGGGAGCAAGCTCCCTCGCCACAAAGGCGCTTGTTCCCGAGCTACATCGCCCGGCGGGCGCGCATAAAAAAGCCCCACCCGGCAAACGCCAGGCGGGGCTTTTTGTGTGTTGCAATGAGCGTCAGGCGACGTTCATGGTCTTGTGCGTCTCGATCAGGTGCGCCACCACACCCGGATCGGCCAGAGTGGAGATATCACCCAAGCCGTCGTATTCCGCCGTGGCGATCTTGCGCAGGATGCGGCGCATGATCTTGCCCGAACGGGTTTTCGGCAGCCCCGGCGCCCACTGGATCACGTCCGGCGAAGCAATCGGGCCGATCTCCTTGCGCACCCAGTTCTTCAACTCCAGGCGCAGGGCTTCGCTGGTTTCTTCGCCGGCATTCAAGGTGACGTAGACGTAGATGCCCTGCCCCTTGATGTCGTGTGGCACACCCACCACCGCCGCCTCGGCGACTTTCGGGTGAGCAACCATGGCGCTCTCGATCTCGGCGGTGCCCATGCGGTGGCCGGAAACGTTGAGCACGTCGTCCACCCGACCGGTGATCCAGTAGTAGCCGTCCTCATCGCGACGAGCGCCGTCACCGGTGAAGTACATCCCGCTGAAGGTCTTGAAGTAAGTGTCGACAAAACGGTCATGGTCGCCGTACAGCGTACGAGCCTGGCCCGGCCACGAATCGAGGATCACCAGGTTGCCTTCGGCGGCGCCTTCGATCAGGTTGCCGAGGTTGTCCACCAGCGCCGGCACGACGCCAAAGAACGGACGCGTGGCCGAACCCGGCTTCAACGCTGTGGCGCCTGGCAGCGGGCTGATCAGCACGCCGCCGGTTTCGGTCTGCCACCAAGTGTCGACGATCGGGCAACGCTCCTTGCCGACGTTCTTGTAGTACCAATCCCAGGCTTCCGGGTTGATCGGCTCGCCCACCGAACCCAGCAGGCGCAGGCTGCTGCCATCGGCGCCTTCGACAGCGGCGGTGCCCGAGGCCATCATCGCGCGGATCGCGGTCGGCGCGGTGTAGAGAATATTGACTTTGTGCTTGTCGATCACCTTGGCCACTCGGGTGACGTCCGGGTAGTTCGGCACGCCTTCGAACAGCAGCGTGGTCGCGCCATTGGCCAACGGGCCGTAGACGATATAGCTGTGGCCGGTAACCCAGCCCACGTCAGCGGTGCACCAGTAGATGTCACCGGGCTTGTAGTCGAATACGCGTTCATGGGTCAGCGCCGCGTACAGCAAGTAACCGGCGGTGGTGTGCTGCACGCCCTTGGGCTTGCCGGTGGAACCGGAGGTGTAGAGGATGAACAGCGCTTCCTCGGCGCCCATCTCCTTCGGCGCGCAAACGGTGCCAGCCACTTTCATCAGGTCTTCGTACCAGATGTCACGATGCTGGTTCCACTTGATGTTGCCCGACGTGCGCTTGCACACGATGACTTTCTGGATGCTGCTGGTTTCCGGGTTGGTCAGCGCGTCATCGACGTTGGCCTTGAGCGGGATCTTCTTGCCGGCACGGATGCCTTCGTCGGCGGTGATCACCACCTTGGATTTGCAGTCGATGATGCGGCCGGCCAGGGCTTCCGGCGAGAAGCCGCCGAACACCACCGAGTGGATTGCACCGATCCGGGTGCAGGCCAGCATGGCGACCACGGCCTCGGGAATCATCGGCATGTAGATCGTCACCACGTCGCCGCGGTGCACGTCCTGGCCGCGCAGGGCGTTGGCGAACTTGCAGACTTCTTCATGCAGTTCGCGATAAGTGATGTTGCGGCTCTCGGACGGGTCATCGCCCTCCCAGATGATCGCAACCTGATCCCCGCGCTCTTCCAGATGACGGTCGAGGCAGTTGTAGGAAACGTTCAAGGTGCCATCGGCAAACCACTTGATGTCGACATGGTGATCGTCGAACGAGGTCTGTTTCACCGTGGTGAAAGGCTTGATCCAGTCGAGGCGCTTGGCCTGCTCGCGCCAGAAGCCATCGGGGTTGACGACCGACTGCTGGTACATGGCCTTATAGGTCGCCTCGTCAGTCAGCGTACTGGCCGCAACCTCGGGACGAACGGGATACACAGAAGCCGCACTCATCTTTCTTACCTCGGTGACAATAGTTGTTTTTGTATGGTTCCGTTGTAGCTTGGGGCGGGCCTATAGAACCATTCGACGATGGTAGTAACAAGTCCCTACAAAATGTCGGTACTAACCTGCAAATCCGCCTGAAGATATCTTCATGTGGAAGATATCTGTGGGAGCGAGCCTGCTCGCGAAGGCGCCAGTTCGGCCGACATCAAATCAATGGATTTGTTAACAGGCCCGAACGCCGATTATTACCAGATCAACCAACAGTGTTTATCAAAACCAAGTCTGTTTACCCCTCCCCTCGCCTCCTAAAATCAACCCCGCCAACCGGCAAACCCGATTGACGCAACACAGCCCCCACGAAGGCCGTTGATCCAACTTCCAACACTTGCTCCACACGCAGCCCCAAAAAGGCTGCGTGACCCCACTCGACCTCAAGAAAGGTGAAATACAGATGAAAGCTTTATGGGTTCTGGTCCTTGGCAGCCTTTGCGCCACCGCCATGGCGGATGAGGCCCCGACCGATGTCGCACAGCAAAAACCGGCGATTGAGGAGTACACCTATTCCACCCACCTGGACATCGCCAAAGTCATTTCCATGAGCACCATCCCGAATGTCTGCGAAGTGGTCCCGGCAAAAATGGAATATGAAGATTCCAAGGGCCAGCGCCACATCATGCGCTACAGCGTCATGGGCACCGGCTGCTCCAACGGCTGATCACAACTGGCAGTTTCCATGGCCCGATTTCGATCGGGCCTGGTTGTGTCTGGAGCCACCAAAAACCGCCAGCAAACACAACATGTAGTGCAAAACGGCAAAAATCGATCACTTTCTGATCAAAAAAGCCCGCCATCCGATCCATGCAAAAAAAATCTTCAACGGTCAAAGCCTTGTAAACCCTCGCTCCCATGCGGGTATGCCCCCCGCGACCTCTTCTGTGAGCTATTTCGCCGCACCACGTAGGCAAAAAAGTCCTTATAATGCCGCCTTAAACGGGCCTGCAATATCCCCTTACAGGGATCAAAGCCAACCTGAAGCCTGCGTAACGGCCGACCATGCCGATGCGTGCAAGCCGCTTCAGTACAACCCGTACATTTTTCTGTTTATTGCCTGCGTCAGCTGCTGCAACAAACGACTTTCCAAGATCCACCGCGGCCAGTAGGCCTTTCAATGGGCATCTGGCCCTCACGCAGGAGACGACACGTCATGCTGAGCTGGGACGAATTCGACAAAGAAGACGACGGCGAAGTCGCGGTAAAAGGCGCCAACGCCGGCCACGCTTCTGAAGCCAACATGGACCGCCTCGACAGCGCCGGCGGTGCCGCCGCGCTCGAAGCCCGCGCCGTGACGGCCAGCGACTCGGCCGCGATCATTCGCGCCAAGGCCGCCCTCGACAAACTCGACGTCGCCGAAGGCCTCGCCGAACTCGAAGGCGCCTCCGCCCGTGTCGCCGTCGATGAAAAGCGCATGATCAACTGCCGCGCCGACCTCAACCAGCTCGTGCCTTTCAAATACGACTGGGCCTGGCAGAAGTACCTGGACGGCTGCGCAAACCACTGGATGCCGCAAGAAGTCAACATGACCGCCGACATCGCCCTCTGGAAAAACCCGGAAGGCCTGACCGACGACGAACGCCGCATCGTCATGCGCAACCTGGGCTTCTTCTCCACCGCCGACTCCCTGGTTGCCAACAACCTGGTCCTGGCCGTGTACCGCCTGATCACCAACCCGGAGTGCCGCCAGTACATCCTGCGCCAGGCCTTCGAAGAGGCGATCCACACCCACGCCTACCAGTACTGCATCGAATCGCTGGCCATGGATGAAGGTGAAATCTTCAACATGTACCACGAGATCCCATCGGTCGCGAAAAAAGCCGCCTGGGGCCTGAAATACACCCGTTCGATCTCCGATCCGAAGTTCGAAACCGGCACCCCGGAAACCGACAAAGAGTTGCTGCGCAACCTGATCGCGTACTACTGCGTCCTGGAAGGCATCTTCTTCTACTGCGGCTTCACCCAGATCCTCTCCATGGGCCGCCGCAACAAAATGACCGGCGTCGCCGAGCAGTTCCAGTACATCCTGCGCGACGAATCCATGCACCTGAACTTCGGCATCGACGTGATCAACCAGATCAAGATCGAAAACCCACACCTGTGGGACGCCGAAATGAAGGAAGAAGCAACCCAGATGATCCTGCAAGGGACCCAACTGGAAATCGAATACGCCCGCGACACCATGCCTCGCGGCGTGCTGGGCATGAACGCGGCGATGATGGAGGACTACCTCAAGTTCATCGCCAACCGTCGCCTGTCGCAGATTGGTTTGAAGGAAGAGTACCCAGGGACGACCAACCCGTTCCCTTGGATGAGCGAGATCATGGACTTGAAGAAAGAGAAGAATTTCTTTGAGACGCGGGTGATTGAGTATCAGACGGGTGGGGCTTTGAGCTGGGATTGATCAGCCAGCTAAACTCACAGACGTTGTAAACACAAATAAAAAGCCCTGAGATATTCAGGGCTTTTTATTTGGACAAAAAAAATTATAACAATTACCAACTCACCCACACTCACAAAGCATAATATGTAAGCAGAAAAAACGAATGAAGTTCGACACCTCCTACCTCTACACAAACTAACTATCTACAATTACCACTGGATGAGCTCTATCCGCCCCACCGCCAGCGTATGAGGAAAACAAAACTCTCGAACCATCCACGATTGGCTTAGGCCCATACACACTTGACTTATGAAAAAAAACTCTTTGGCGATTAGAGTTAATATAGCCCCAAGCTTGATAGTTGAACTCACCAATAACGCCCTCGACACGAGTACTCCTTGCATAGCATAGTTGACCACATGACATTACTAGGTCGTCCGCCGTAGGCCTTGCGGCTGGATCTTTATTCATGCATGCATTTGCAATAGTTAACAAATCATTCGCAAGAGGGCTGAATTGTGGGTTATTCAAAACAAACACCGGAATCGCCGATGGAGGATCCCGAAGAATACGCATTACCGCCTTTAATCCGCTACCGAACGGTAATTGCCCCGTAACGAGCTGAAAAATCATCGCGCCGATTGACCAAACATCAGCTGACGGCCCCACTTCTCTAGGCCTTTCGATTGCTTCAGGCGCCATGTAAGGTAAAGCACCTACCGCTGTTTGTGAGGTTGTTAGGGTCGAATCCCCACCTTCGGCAGCGTCAATAAGCTCCTCGTCGGCCATTTTAGCAATGCCAAAATCGGTAATTTTAATATCAGTTAAAGAATATCCCCCGCCTATCATTATGTTCGTAGGCTTTAGATCCCGGTGCACTACATTCGCATGATGAGCAGCTGCCAACCCCTTAGCCAAATAATGAAATATCCTCGCAGCAAGATAAGGATCGATAAAGGAGTTATTGGTCAGCAATGCTACCTGTAGATCAGCCCCTGCGACATACTCTTCAATTAAATACCTATTATCTCCATCACGGATATAGTCTAGAGTCTTCGCTACGTTATGATGATTTACTTTGGCCGCAACAACTGCGCTACGCTTAAACCTTTTAGTAGCAGAACTATTCTTAGGAGTCTTTAAGGCAACATCACGAAGCATGACCAAATCGGTCGCCTTATAAACGTATTGCATGCCTCCCTGCCCTATAAATCCTGTAATCTCGTATCGCCCACCAATTACATCTCCCTGACGGTGAGGACCAATCATAAAACTATCTCCGGATGTGAAAGATCAAACGTTATAAACGCACGATTAAAACTCTCTCGCTGAGAATTCCCCAACCCAACGACACAGCTTCCAGGTAGCTCATCACCTATGGTTACAGCGGCGTTATTTATAAAAACCTCACCAGAAACTTTAACCACCTTAAACTGCAGACCATCATACTCAATCATTACATTTCCAATATTATTAATCGCTCCCCTCTCATTTAATTTAAGCGTAATCGTCCGCTGCCTTGCCCCAAGATACTTAGCCTGACCTTTATAAACAACCAATGCCTGATGCATATCATATAGTATGTGTCTGGCCAGCTCATCACGCACCACTGTAATAGGCGGCCTTGCAGTCGGATCAGGGTGCAAACATTGATTCAGCACATCAACGAGTGCCGGAGCTATATAAAAAGACAAGCTTGAAAAAAAATCAGAATTCTCAACACGACTATATGAGTGCACCAATTCTTTTGGCAATCTTCCAAGTCCTAGAAAAAGCGCTGTCGCACCAAACGCGTAGACATCCACCGCACTTGTAAACTCAGCAGAATGATGATAAAGCTCTGGCGCGGCAAATCCATGAGTACCAATGAATCCTAAAGTGCACGCCTCTGGCCCGTCGTTTCTCGCCAAGCCAAAATCAAAAATTTTTATTACACCCTCAGGATCAGTTTTTATATTATTCGGCTTGATATCCCGATGAATAACTCCAACGTTATGAATATCACTAATGCCAGAGGCAATCTGCCATACATCCTTGTAGAAACTATTTGTTGACTGCCTTTTACCTTCCAAAGACTCAAATAAATCCATCCCATCAATATACTCTTGGACTATTCCCAATCCGCGCCCATTGACCTCCAGAAAATCATATACTTGAACAACATGCTTTGAGCGAACCTGCATTAACGCCGCCAGTTCATCCAGCATTCTTCTATGATCGGATTTATTGTTGATAATTTTAATAGCTACAGTTCTTTCCAGCACCAAGTCATTACAAAAAATTACTGTACCCATCCCTCCCTCTGAGGAGTCCCCTAACTCTTTATAACGCTCCGGCAGATGAAGCATAGGCTAGTCCTTACCTGGAAAAGAAATTTTTAGCTGCGGCGGTGTCTTCTCAATATTTTTTTCAGGATTATTTTTGCTTTCGCGAGAGCCGGCATCAGATTCAACTTCTACATACCTTTCCTTTAAAACCTTATCCCAAGAAGAAGGAATTGTTTTTTTACCTACACTTAAGTTCTTTGCCTTTGTTTTGGCTCGAATCTTTGACTTACTTTCTTTTACATCCTTCGCTTCAACCTCACCTACACGACTATATTTTTTTTCAAAAAGCTTCTCTTCGAAGAAAAACTGCAGATCCCCAAATGAGTCCCAAATTTCGCAGACACCCCGCCCTGCAAATTCATCTTGAAAAAATAAGCTTTCGCTCATAGCAAACATTACGGCGCTACAGTTATCTTTTCCCCCGCACCATTTAGAAACATCTACCAATCGCTTTAAACAAGCGCCCGCATCGGGAGCGTTGAGAGTAATATCTTGCAAGATTTTTTCATCAAGATAATGAATCCCATCCGTGGTCACAAGAAAATGATTAGCATCACTAAAACCAAAAAGTGAATAATGCGGCTCTAACTCCTCCCCCATTCCGACAAACTGCAAAAGCTCTGATCGATTTTTCAAGCCGCCAAACTTGTCGCCTAACTGCCCAGAGATAGTATCGTCAGTTGTAAACTGCAAGATACCACTGTCCCGCACTCCATATATTCTACTATCCCCAACATTCAACCAGATGCAGTTCCCACTCGCATTAATGAGTAAAGCAGAAAGTGTCGCCCCGCCCCTACCACCATACAAATCATAAACTGCTCTATTTGCATCCAGAGCAGACTCAATAATACCCTCATCGAACCTTATACCTTCCCTACTTCGCACCATAAATGATGTGAAGAAGGCAGCAAGGGTCGTTGCGGCACAGATGCCTCCAGACTGCATCCCTCCCATACCATCACTAACCGCAACGAGCGTATACGTTTCTCCGCTGAAATCAGTAACGCGCATTATTGCTGCACGGTCTTGATTCTCCTCTCTAGAAGTTCCTATATCTGATGCAATGGCTCCTGCTATAGCTGACAAGCGTCGAACTCCGCCTAAAGGAGTTTTCCGAAGAAACCATGCTTTTAGCCTATCAAAGCTTGTATATGATTCGACTCTCATGTTTCCCACTCAAATCTTAAAAATAGAAAAGCTGTTAACCACTACCGACTTCTACTATTACGCATAACCATAACTATTATCGAAACGAGTAAAAAATTGTAAGATAATCATAGTGCCATCAAGGCTTGCCAAGCCAACCCTACAACCAATTTAAGCATTTCACAATGCTATTCCCTTGACCATCGTAGTGTATTTCTCTAGCCTTCGCTCTGAGCCTAAGAAACTCGAAAACCAGAGCGGTTCTCCGCACCCGACAGTCATGCGGCTTTTTTTCGTCTGCGGATTTCCAACGCCTACGAAAAAATCCCCCGTTAGGTCGGGAGTGGGCGAATACAAGACCCGAAAGGGGAATATGTCCGGCCCGTCTCTGGTGGGTTTCTTAGCTCCCGACACCCATAACGAATGCCCTAAGAAAGCAGCCAGAGGTAAAGGATATGCCTACAAACCTGACCTTCACGACGAAGGTAACCGGCCCTACCCGCTCGTCAGCTCATGCACAGCCGCTTCTGGAGGTCTGTCATGCCTGATCCGCTGATTCCTACTCAATTTATTCGACACAATATTCATCTGCATGCCCTTCTGGTTGAAAACCAAGCTTGGTTCAGCGCGTGCGATTTGGGGCGTTTGATGAGTAAGCACCTCGATGAACGAATGACCCGCAAGCTTGATCCTGACCAGCGCAGGATGATGCTCATGCACATCCACGGCTTGACCGAAGAGCGTCTGATGCTGAGCGAGTCGGGCGTCTATGCCTTGCTGGTTTATCACTACTGTCCTGAGTATCGGTTGCTGCGTGAATGGATCACGCATCAGGTGGTGCCAACCCTGCGGGATGAGCGCTACTCGCATAAGGTGGAGCGGCCGATGTTGAGTGTGCTGGATTGGCCGAAGATGTCGCTCTGCATGCTGCACTGGCAGGATGAGCCATGGATTCGCTTGCGGGATATGCCAGCGGTGTTGGTGGATGATCCGTTTAGCCAGCATGAATCTTGGTGGCGGAAAGCCTCTCGGATTATGCGAGGGTTTTGAGCGTTCAAGCAGAAGCCGTCGTCCGTGTTCGGGCGGCGGTGTTTGTTTGGGGATGGAATTGGGGCTGCTGCGCAGCCCAGCGGGAGCAAGCTCCCTCGCCACGGGAGTTGAGGCGGCTACCCGGCAAGCTCCGTAATTTTGAGAGCACCAGTGCCAGTCCAGCTTGTTGGACAAAAGACCCAAGGAGACATGTAATGACGAAAAAAATAAGAACTGAGGCCTTCGAGTCGATTCACAGCTCGGCCGAAGCGCTGCTGAAAATCGGCGCTATCGACATGGCCACTATGCGGGAGTTCGATGAGGCCTGCATAGCCGAGGTGTCTGCTGAAGTCTTAGAGCAAGAAGACTCGTCTGAACTCAGAGCTGGTCACCCTCAAAATCATCAATGATTTCTTTGGAGGAGCGGTCAAACTCTGTCGACATCCAAATCTTCCCCTTCAACCGCCCAGGCTTGCGCGCCAACGGTGTAACAGTATGGGGCAGCAAATCCAGATAAGGCGTGCCGGCCTTGGTGATTACCACCCTGTCGCCCTACCATGCACGTGCACCCAGTTGAAAGAGCTGGGACTTTGCCTCGTGTAGGGTTACTCGCAGTTGCTCGCTCATACACCGCTCCATTGATTTAGGTGGACCAAGCTTGAGTGCTCGATAGGTTCTAGCTGACGCTTCTAGTCGCTGTCCTGAGGAAATGTCACTTAATCGGTCGCACCCTTGCCCCCATCCTTGGTCTTCGTAACAACGCTACCGAACTGCGCTGCGGTTTTGCGTCGGGGATTAGCGCCGCGAACAGGCGTTTCAGGATCCGCTTTTCGTTTCTGTGGAGGCGGTGCGTAGATGGATGTTGCAGCCTTCGTCAGCCCCAGTCGCAGCCCGAACTTTCTCAGAATACATTCGAGCGTGTTGATGGTCGGGTTACCCTTGTCCTTCTCGATCTGGTACAGGGCCTTGGTCGACATCTTGCACATGACAGCAAAGGTTTCCTGATCCAGCCCGGTCACTTCAAGCCGTAGTCGGCGGATAGCGGTTCCCAGGGTTTCAATTCCCGTCACATGCTGCATGACGATGTCGGCAATAATCTCCCTGCGTTGTTCGACGGTTGTCTCTTTCATCGAAGTTTCCTAGTCGCTGTTTCCGGCATTTTATTGCCGACTATATGAGAGATCGGGCTATAACCGGCACTATAGTTCCGATTGCTCCGTGTAAGGAACTGCAGAACGGGGGCTGCTTCGCAGCCCAACGGGGATAAATCTCCTCGCCACGGGTTGCTGTCAGGGCGCAAGTAGAGGGCAGGCTTGATGGTCGGGTTGGTTTTGGGCATCGCGAGCAGGCTCGCTCCTACAGAGTTTTGTGGTGTGTCTGAAACTTTGGGTGCAGCCCGCCGCGTCCTTCGGTATTAATACACTTCCTCTCACGGACCCGAGCCCCGATGAAATTCGACACTGCCTACTGCCTCAGCCTCGATGCCAAGCTTTCGATCTATGACGTTCGGGATCTTAATTTCGACGAGACCATGGCATTCGACTCGGCCAAGGAGCGCTTTCAGTGCCCCAACGATGTGTGTCGGGCGGCGTTTGATGAGGAGAATCGGCTGACGACGTTCAACGCCAAGAACGTCAATTACATCCGCACGCCACATTTCAAGAATCAGCCAACTACCCGGCATATCGAGGGTTGCCCGTATGTCAGTCCGAAGACGCCGGGGTTGGGGGTGGGGAGTGGCGAGGCAGAAACGGATGACGGCCGTGAAGAGCATTTCCCGTCGGAGCTGTTACTGACTCGGCGTGAGTACATTCGCAAGCCGCCGGATCAGCCGAAGAATGTTGATGCGACTCGGCCCACGTCGAACCTTCCATCGTCCCACGGTGACAACGCCCATTCCGCTCAGGACTCGACGCCCGACAAGACCAGCGTCTTCGCCCATCCGGTGGAATGTTTCGTCTCGAATTTCGACAACAAGGATCTGCTCAAGCGCATGCCGCTGAAGATTGGCGAGCACACCGCGCCCTACAGTTCCTTTTTCAAGAAGATCGACTTTTTGCTGGATAACAAGGGACTGATCTACTGGGGCAAGATCAAGCAGATCAAGGATTACACACAAAGCTTTCGCATCGATTTCGAAGCGAAGGTCTGGTTCAAACAGCCGGACGAGGCGAAGAAGAAGCCTTACTCGGTCAACGTCTACCTGAGCAAGAAGCTGATCGATAACTACCGCAAGCGCAAGGCGTTCCTGGAAGAGATCAAACACGCCATCGACAGTGACGCGCCGTTGTATTGCTTCTTTTATGGCGTGACGCCGGAGTTGCAGCAGGTGCCGAGCAAGAAGAACCCCGAGCAGACGTTCGGCGTGTTCAGTGCCAATATCGAGAACCTGGATCACTTCATTATTCGGGAGGCGCCCGGACTGACTGAGTCGCTTTAAAAAAGCCAGGGCCTTGATTCGGGCAGCAAATTCCCGACCTTCAGTTCATTGCGTTTCCCGGGCAAGTTCGCGTTCGTACGCCCAGATCTCCTGTTTCACTTCAATGTGCCGCTCATGTGCTGCCTGGGCCGCTGATTCATCCAGGCCGCCATAACGTCGTAACCAGTGAACAATCATCTCTTCATCCGGGTACTGATAGCCCTTGTATTCCTTACTGCCTCTGGGGACGTCGTTCATGCTGCCATCAAAGCGGCCGGCAGAGACCTCATTAGAGGGTAACGTGCCCCATTCAGCGGCGCAGTCCTCGAACGTCCAGGAAATCTCGCTGATGTGCTTTTGCGCACCGCGATGACCGCCCCTGTAAAAAACGTATTCGCGACAGCTCTCCTGGAAACGCTCCATCATCAGTTCGTCGTCAACCCAGTCAAGAAGATCGTGCAGCCCCGCCTGACGCATCAGGCCTTCTATCCATCGTTCGGAAAACCGCCGGATAAAACCTTCGATGTCAGCCTTTTTAGCATCGGCGAAAATCATGCAGTAGCGGGTTCGTACGTGGATGACGAACAACACGTGTTTTCGTTGCACAGTGATCGCATGAACGAGCCATTGTTCGGCAAATTCACCCAGCTCATCGTCCTCGATAACAGGCGATGGTGGTCTTTCCACCGGGGTGATTTTCTTGCCTTTGCTCACACGGCTGAAAAAGTTGCTGGCTGCTTCGGTGCAGTTGAAGATCAACATTTTGGCTCTCGGAAATGCTGGAAATATTAGGCGTCTTCGGCCCATTCAATCTCGAAGGGTTGGCGAATAGCGTCAGAAATCCTCTCACGTAGCTCCTCGTTCAGAACCGCCAGTTCCTGATCGCTCAGCAGATCATATGCAACCAGCAATCTCAAAGAGTTTCGTCGGGTACTAGGTCACGCACCGATCACCCGGCCGGAAATGACCGCTGGTCATTGATCAAGAAAATGAGATTGAAGCGGGATCAAAACAACTGTACAAAAACACAGTATTTTTGAATCCACAGCTTTGGAGTACCCCCATGGCCTCTCTCGCAATCAAAACCACCCTGGAACGCATCGCCGTCTATCAATTCACCCCTGCCCACAGCGCACAGGCCCGAGCCATGCTGGGGTGGAGTGTCGACGAGCTGTCCCGTGAATCCGGGGTCTCGGTCCAGGCCATCCGACGTTTCGAGGCGGGCGGCGAGTTGCTCGATGTCACCCGCCTGGCCCTGGCGTTTCGATTCGAGGCCGAAGGCCTGGTGTTTTTCCCCGGCTTCACTCCTGGGCGCGGCATGAATATCAAGGGCGCGACGCCCAACCCGATGGAGCGGGCGGACTACGCCATGATCGAGTAGCGGCCCGCTATCAAGCCACGCCGGTCTGGTTCTGATAAACCGAGGGCTCCACGTCCAGCCACCAGGCGCGACCCCGTTGCGGTTGCGCCAGGTTGAAGGCCTCGCCCATTTGTGGCGTGGTGATGCTGACGTTGCGCTCCCAGGCCAGGGCCAGGATGCGGTCGAAAGGCTCATACCAAGCGTGCATCGCCAGGTCGAACGTGCCGTTGTGGATCGGCAGCAGCCAGCGGCCCTTCAGGTCGATATGTGCTTGCAGCGTCTGCTCCGGCTGCATGTGGACGTGGGGCCAGTCGACGTTATAGGCGCCGGTTTCCATCAGCGTCAGGTCAAAGGGGCCGTATTGCTCGCCGATGCGTTTGAAACCGTCGAAGTAACCGGTGTCGCCACTGAAGAAGATCCGCGTGGCGCCGTCGATCATGACCCAGGACGACCATAAGGTGCTGTTGCTGTCGAACAGGCCACGTCCGGAAAAGTGCTGGGATGGCGTAGCGATGAACTCGATATCGTCCACCTCGGTGCCTTGCCACCAATCCAGCTGACGCACCTTGCTGGCATCGACGCCCCATTTGATCAGGGTGTCGCCGACGCCAAGAGGCGCCAGGAAGTGGCTAGTCTTGGCCGCCAGCTTGAGGATGGCCTGATAATCGAGGTGGTCGTAATGATCGTGGGACAGGATCACCGCTTCGATCGGCGGCAATTCTTCCAGGCTGATGGGCGGCTGATGAAAACGCTTCGGACCGGCCCACTGCACGGGTGAGGCACGCTCGGCGAACACCGGATCGGTCAGCCAGAACTTGTCTCGCAGCTTGAGCAGCACCGTGGAATGGCCGAGGCGGAAGACGCTGTGGTTCGGTGCGGCCAGCAGAGCGTCCCGGGTCAGCGGCTTGACCTCGATGGTGCCTGCGGGCCGTGTGGTTCGCGGCTTGTGAAAAATCATGTTCCAGATGACGCGCAGGGTCGTACCGAATCCTTCGCGCGGAGTGAAGGCATGATTGCGAAACTTGCCTTGCTCATGCCGTGATGAGGGGTTGTCGGTGCGAAACGAGGGAGTGGTCATGGTGCGATAACTCCAAGGGCGTCAACGCAGATGCGCTTCGCCGTCGTGGGACGCTGGATGGCCGTTGCATGCACGCTCAGCCGCTTGGCAAAAATTACACCGGACGGTGTAGTTTCTAGATTGCATGAATCCCGGGAGCAAGTAAACTGCCGAGTGTAAGTTCTCCCTTTCCAGCCGACGAGTGCCCATGACCGTACCGCAACGCCTTACCGAGCGAAAACGCGAAGCTATTCTCCAGGCCGCGATTGCCGAATTCCGCAGCAGCGGCTTCGAGATCACCAGCATGGACAAGATCGCGGCGACCGCGGGGGTGTCCAAGCGCACGGTGTATAACCACTTTCCAAGCAAGGAAGAGCTGTTCGCCGAGATTCTCAATCGGTTGTGGAACAGCATCACGGCGGAACAGCTCACGCCCTACGATTCGCAGACACCACTGCGCGATCAGCTGCGAACGCTGCTCCACGCCAAACTGCAGATGCTGGCCGACGAGAATTTCCTCGACCTGGCGCGCATCGCCATCGCCGCTACGATTCATTCCCCCGAGCGGGCCCAGGACATGGTTGCGCGCATGGGCGAGCGTGAAGAAGGCCTGACCGTCTGGGTTCGCATGGCCCAGGCCGATGGCCGGCTGAAACCCGTCGACCCGGCATTTGCGGCCCAGCAGATGCACGGGCTGATCAAGACGTTCGCTTTCTGGCCGCAGATTTCCATGGGCCAACCAAGCCTGGCGCCCCATGAACAGGCGCAGGTGATCGAATCGGCACTGGATATGTTCCTCGCCTGCTACCAGCTCTAAACCTCAGTTCAGCCGCAGGTTGCGCCCCAGCTCGTCGAACAGCGTCACCACCGAGCGCAACGCGCGGCAATCCGGCCGGGTCAGCAACCAGAGCGCCGTGTCATACCCGGCCAAGGGCTCGCCAATGGGCGTCAGGCCCTGATTGCCATCGATCAGGAAATCCGGCAGCGCCGCAACGCCCAGACCGGCTCGCACCAGTTCAGTCACAGAAAGCATGCTGTTGCAGCGATAGGCAGGCACCACGCCAGGCAAGTGCTGGCGGCGCCAGGTCACGGTGGGGTGATCCGGCAGGAAATCGTCCGGCGCGATCCAGGTCATGGCGGCCAGGTCATCCGCATTGGCCGAGGACAAATACGTGGCGCCGGCACATACCCGGTAAACCACGGGGCCCAGGTTTCGACCCACCAGATGCTCCGGCGGCGTGCGGGTCAGCCGCAAGGCAATATCCGCATCGCGACGGCTCAGGTTGGCGAAGTCGTTCGTGGTGCTCAGTTCCAGGGTCAACGCCGGATAGGCGGGCATGAACCGCGCCAACGCGGGCAGGAGCAATGCCTGCAGCACCGAGTCGGTACAGGTCAGGCGTACTGTGCCGCTCACCACGTTGCCGCCCTGCTCCACCCCGACACGCGCGGCTTCCAGCGCCTGCTCAGCGCGCTCGGCCTGCTCGGCCAATGCCTGCGCGAGGCTCGTGGGTAAATATCCGGAACGGCTTTTCTCGAACAAGGGCTGGCCCAGGGCCGCTTCCAAACGGCGCACCGAGCGGAAAACCGTCGACACATCCACCTCCAGCAGCCGCCCGGCCCGGGCCAGCGAGCCGCCACGGACCAGCGCCAGGATCAGGCACAGGTCGGGATATCCCAGTCGATATTGCGTCGCTGCATTGAACACTTGGGTAAACGCCAATATTGATTGCGTGAACGCCAATCTATAGTGGCGACCAGGAATCAACAAGCGGCCAGACTCTCATGGAAAAAAAGCGTCCCATCCACATCGCCCTGATCGGCGATCATGACCCGCAAATCACCGCTCACCAAGCGATCCCCCTCGCACTTGAGCTGGCTGGCAAGCAAACCAGCCATGACATCGGATTCCAATGGCTGGCCACCGATCTCATCGTCGATGACACGCTGCTTTATGACTTCGATGGCATCTGGTGCGTGCCCGGCAGTCCTTACCGGAACGAAAGCGGGGCCTTGCAAGCCATCCGTTTTGCCCGCGAACAGCGGCGCCCGTTCCTCGGCACCTGCGGTGGTTTTCAGCATGCCGTACTGGAATATGCCCGCAATGTGTTGGGTTGGACCAACGCCGCCCATGGCGAAACCTCTCCAGAGGCGGAACGGGCGCTGCTGACGCCGCTGAGCTGCGCCTTGATCGAAACCATCGACAGCCTTCAGCTCGAAGTGGATTCGCTGATCGCCAAGGCTTATGGCTGCGCGACAGCGTTCGAAGGTTACCGTTGCCGCTTCGGGGTCAATCCGCATTTTGAAAAGGATTTGCTGAATGGACACTTGCACGCCGTGGCCCGAGATTCGGCCGGGGACCTGCGGGCCGTAGAGCTGCGCGATCATCCGTTTTTTGTCGCAACGCTGTTCCAGCCTGAACGTGCCGCGTTGGAAGGCCGGGTGCCGCCGCTGGTCAAAGCGTTTGTCGAAGCCTGCGCGAAGAAAATGCCATGAACGGCCATTATTACGCAGTGATCTTCACCTCCCTGCGTACCGAAGGGGACCAAGGCTACGCCGAAGCCGCCGAACGCATGCTGAACCTTGCCCGAGAGCAGCCCGGATTCCTGGGCGTCGAATCGGCCCGTGGCGATGATGGTATGGGAATCACCGTGTCCTACTGGAGCGATGAAGCAGCGATCCTGGCCTGGAAGCAGCATCCGGAACACCGCGCGATCCGTGAGCGTGGGCGCTCCACCTGGTACAGCCAATGCCATACGCGGGTGTGCAAGGTCGAACGGGACTATGCCTTCCAACGCTAAACCTGATGCCAGGAAACAAAACACAAAACCTGTGGGAGCGAGCCTGCTCGCGAAGGCGGTATGTCAGCCACCGCGATGTTGACTGACCCAACGCCATCGCGAGCAGGCTCGCTCCCACATTGGTCCGCATTGAACCCAGATATCGGGCTCGCCCCCCCCCCTGTGGGAGCGAGCTTGCTCGCGAAGGCGGTATGTCAGCCACCGCGATGTTGACTGATCCAACGCCTTCGCGAGCAGGCTCGCTCCCACACGGTTCTCGGTTCAGTTCAGGTTTTGTAGCTCAACCTCCCACCATCTGCCGCACCGCTACGATTTCCGGCAAGTCTTGGCGGGCCATGTACACCCGCAGCGGTTCGGTAAGGTTGATCCGGTCGTCGATGTTCTGGTCCAGCAGCAGTTGGATTCGCTCGCGCTTGAGCGCCATGGCGCCATCTGCCGCAGGGGTCCAGACGAATTCGCAAGTGGGGATGATGCCGCTGGCGGCCACGTCCATGCCAAAGGAGTCTTCGCTGAAACGCACGATGTAATGGCTGGTCTTGCGATTCAGGCCAACGAAGCCCCTGAGCTGGTCCGCGGCCTGGCAGATGAGTGTCGAAGTGGTGCGCATGGTAAACCTCATGGATGCGTCCCGAGAGACGTCTGATCGATGGTTTACACGCAAGGCAGGCGAACAGTGAGGTTTCCCTCTACCGGGGAAACTGGTGTGACCAAGGGTACTTCAAAGCGGCTCGAAAATGCGTGGGAAAATTCCTCTTGCATAGGTCAATGTCGGTATGGCGATAGCGTCCGCAGCGTTCAATTGTTAAAAGAGAGGTTTTACAGAACCCACGAAAGGAACTCGAGCATGCCCGTCACCTTTACCCGTAGCGCGTTGATGTTGAGCCTGATGCTCGGTTTCGGCCCGGCACACGCCGCCGAAGTGCCAAGTCCGAAGGCCCTGGCAACCCAGCAGGGCATCCCCCATCCCGCGGTCATCGCCCATCGCGGCGCCTCGTTCGATGCGCCGGAGTCCACCGCCGCGGCCTACAAGCTGGCCCGTGACCTGGGCGCTGATTACCTTGAGCTCGACCTGCAACGCAGCAAGGATGGCGTGCTGTTCGTCCTGCACGACGATAGCCTGCTGCGCACCACCGATGTCGCCACCAAGTTTCCCGAGCGCAAGGACAGCACCGCCAACGAATTCACCATGGCCGAACTCAAGACGCTGGATGCCGGCAGCTGGTTCAACGCGGCCTACCCGGAGCGTGCGCGTCCTGCCTTTGTCGGCCTGAAGATCCTGACCCTGGATGAGGTCATCAATATCGCCGAGGGCAACCCGCAACAGAAGCCCGGGCTTTACATCGAAACCAAGGAACCGAAGCTGTTCCCGGGCATCGAGCGCGACCTGAAGGACAAGCTCCAGGACCGTGGCTGGCTGAGCCCGTCCGGTTCCAAGCTGGCCAAGCGCGCCCTCGGTGTGGGCCAGGGCAAAGGCAAGGTGGTATTGCAGACCTTCGAAAAGGGCAGCCTGGAACTGCTGCACAAGGAAATGCCCAAGGTGCCGAAAATCCTGTTGCTGTGGGTCGGCGAAGGCAATATCGAGCCCAAGTCCAAGGTGCCGTTTGCCGAGTCCGGCGAGACCGACAAGGCGGTTTACTACGCGAAACAGGAGCCCAAGGACAAGGCCGAATTCGAAAAATGGGTCCAGTACGCCAAGGCCCAGGGCGCCATCGGCACCGGCCCTTCGGCAGCATTGACCCACGGCGGCAGCCAGAGTTATGCGGATCTGGTGAAACCCTGGATGAACCAGTACACCCACGATCAGGGTTTGCTGGTACATGTCTATACGGTGGATGAGCCGGTAGACTTCAAGAAAGTCATGGATGCCGGTGTGGACGGCATTTTCACCAACCGGGCCAGCGAATTGCTCAAGTACTTCAAACGTCCTGAAACAGGCAGCGTGACGCAACTTCTGCAGAAGAACGGTTACTGACGGACAGCAGCGGATCGGCGCATTCGCTGCAAGTTTTCCGAATTAAGGGTGAGTTAAGTTGCCAGAGATAATCTGAACCCACTTAAACGAATCAACCTTAACGACACCAAGGAAAGACAATATGAAAACTTTGACTGCCCTGTTCACCGCTGCCGCCCTGACCCTCACCGCCGGCCTGGTCCATGCTGATGTACGAATCGACCAGGTTCCTCAGTTGGTCAAGGACGGCAAGATCAAGTCGCTGGAATCGATGAATGCCGAAGCCCTGAAGTTGCACCCAGGCGCTACCATCACCGATACCGACCTGGACAATCACTTCAACGGGTACGAATATGAAGTGGAACTGAAAACTGCCGATGGCAAAGAGTTCGACGTTGACTTCGATGCAACAACCGGCAAAGTCCTGAGCAACAAACAAGATACTTAATCAGTCGTACAAAGAAGCCGCGCAACTTCCAGGTTGCGCGGCTTTTTTGCATCCGAAAATAAATCGCTGCTGACCCGCCAACCCAGTCCAACCGTCACAAAACCTTCAAACAACCCTGCAATGATGCCGCTCAAGTGAACCTGCCGTCACCACGGCAGGCACTCCCGCCAGCGAGCCCGCATGAATCACAGCATCGATCAAAGCCACCGCGATCCGGATCTGTTCGGCCTGCTCTACGGGTTTCGCTTCCGCCCCGGCGAGCGCGGGCAAGAGATCGATTCGGCCCAGGCGCTGCGATGCCTGCAGCAACCGGAGGACGCCGACGAATTCCTCTGGCTGCATCTGAACCTGGCTCATGCCGCTTGCGAGCGCTGGATGAAAAACCATCTGGCCTTGCCCGAGGAGTTTTTCGAAGCCCTGCACGAAGGCTCGCGCTCGACCCGCATCGAGCACGTCGACTCGGCCTTGCTGGCCGTGGTCAACGATGTGGTATTCAACCTCAGCAACCTGGTGTCTTCGGACGTGTCCACGTTGTGGGTTTGCGTTCATAGTCGGCTGATAATCAGCGCACGCCTGCAGCCATTGCACTCGGTGGACAAGCTGCGTTCGTCGGTCAAGGCTGGCGAGTGCTTCCGTTCGCCGCTGGAACTGCTCGTGCACTTGCTGCGCGACCAGGGCGAAGTGCTGACCCAGATCGTGCGCAAGACCAGCCTCAGCGTTGACCAGATCGAAGACCAGTTGCTGTCCTCGCGGGTGTCCAACAACCGCGCCGAACTGGGCAGCCAACGGCGGATACTGGTGCGCCTGCAACGCCTGCTGGCATTGGAGCCGGGTTCGTTGCTGCGTCTGCTCAATCGCCCGCCACAGTGGTTGCAGAAAGAAGACGTCAAGGAGCTGCGCAAATCCACCGAGGAATTCGCCCTGATCATCAACGACCTCACCGCGTTGGGCGAGCGGATCAAATTGCTGCAGGAAGAAATCGCCGCCAACCTCAATGAACAGAGCAACCGCACGCTGTTCACCCTGACCGTGGTCACGGTGCTGGCCTTGCCCATCAACATTATTGCCGGTTTTTTTGGCATGAATGTCGGCGGCGTGCCGCTGGCCGATGATGCGCACGGCTTCTGGATTCTCGTTGCACTGGTGGCGACGTTCACGCTGATCGCCGGACGCTGGGCGTTCCGCAAGCGCCGTGATTATTGAATCGATCCCTGTTTGCCGCTCGTATGAGCTTTTGTGGCGAGGGAGCTTGCTCCCGCTCGGCTGCGCAGCAGTAAGTTTTTTCCTGATGCACCGCATTGAATGGCTAAAGGGCTGCTACGCAGCCCAGCGGGAGCAAGCTCCCTCGCCACAGGTGTCAATCAGGCCCTATTCCAAACGGTCAATGCACTCAAGCACTCAACCGTGCCGTCACTTCATTCAACTGCCCGGACAACCCGTGCAGATCCCGACTCGCCGCTTCGGTGCGCTGCACGTTGTCCAGGTTGGTGCTGGCGATGCAGGTGATTTCCGTCAGGTTGCGCGAGATGTCCTCGGCCACCGAGGTCTGCTCTTCCGCCGCCGTGGCGATTTGGCGGTTCATGTCGCGAATCGCTTCGACTGCCTGGGTGATGCGTTCGAGCATCTCGCCGGCCTGGGTCACCTGCTCGACACTTTCCTCACTGCGCGACTGCCCGCTTTCGATGGCCTGGGCCGCGTCCACCGCCCCGGTCTGGACGGTCTGGATGATCTGATTGATCTCGATGATCGACGACGCCGTGCGTTGAGCCAGGCTGCGCACCTCATCGGCCACTACCGCAAAACCACGCCCCGCCTCACCGGCCCGTGCGGCTTCGATAGCGGCGTTTAGGGCCAGCAGGTTGGTCTGTTCGGCGATCCCGCGGATCACTTCCAATACCTTGCCGATGCGCCCGCTATCAGCTTCCAGACGACGAATCACCGTGGCCGTGTTGGCAATTTCGCCACGCATCTGCGTGATGGTGTGGATAGTGCCTTGCATCACTTTCTCGCCCTGCTGCGCCGAATGATCGGCGTCATCGGCAGCGCGCGCCGCATCAGCGGCATGGCGGGCAACTTCCTGGGCGGTGGCGGACATCTCGTTCATCGCCGTCGCCACCTGATCGGTACGCTCGAATTGCTCGCTGGTGCCCTGGCTCATCAGGCTGGCAATGGCATTCAACTCGCCGCTGGCACTGTCCAGCTCGGTGGCGCTGCGTTGCAGGCGGGTGAAGGTTTCGGCAAGGAAATCGCGCAACGTGTTGGCCGCCAGGGCCAGGTCGCCCAGTTCATCCTGGCGCGTGCTGGTGACACGCTCGGCGAAACGCCCGCGGCTCAGTTGCGTCACGTACTCGATCAGCTTACGGATCGGCTGCACCAGGTTGCGGTTGACCAGCCACAGACTCAGCAATCCGATCAACACGCCCGAGACGAGCATGATCACCGTCCCCAGTAGGATCGTGCGATCGGCACCGGCACTGATCAGCGCCGACTGCTCATCGCCCAGTTTATGCAGCTCGACCACCAGCTCGCTCATCTGCTCGCTGGTCGCACGGTCCACGCCCTTGACCGCGGCATCACCTGCCGCCGCGTCGCCGCCGGCCGTTACAAACGCATCACGACCCTTTTGATAGGCCGCGCCCAGTTGAGCATGTTCGCCTCGCAGGCGTTCGATGCGCGTCTTGATCTGCGCCGGAACACCCTCATGTTTGATCAGGTCGCCAAGGATGCCCTGGACATCGCGTTGACGGTCTTCGAATTGCTTCCAGTATTTCTCCAGATCCGCCGGCTGCTTGCCACGCAGCAGCACGTTTTTCCATTCCTGGACTTGGACCTTGAATTGCAGGTTGGCCTCGTCGATCAATTGCGACGCACGCAACGGCCCGTCGATCAGGTTGCGATAATTCTGGATGCCATCGGAAAGGAAATGGAAGGACGCCAGGGCGATCAGCAGCATTGCCAGCAAGCTGCCGCTCAGCAACGCCAGAATCTGGGCTTTCAGGGATTTCTGTAAAAACATGGAGTCGATCTCTCGGCAAAAAGGACCGTCCGTGTCCAGGGTCCACTGTCGCAACTGAACGTGCGGGATATAGCATGCCATCGGCACGCATACCCTGTTCTTGAGCCTTGGCGACCACCGGTAACGGCGTCGTTTTCCGCGAGTGAACATGACCTGTCCGGACAACTCCTTTTGTCGCTCCGCCTGGATTTAAAAGTCTTTTTGTCATTTCTTCTGGGGTATCCTGCCCACGCTTTGTACAAGCGCGGATCTACCCGATCGATCAACAGACTTTGCGAGGAGCGCGAAATGCACGAGATTCCGAATCTCCCCTTCCCAAGCCTGCACGAACCTGAGCAGACGCCCACGCTACAAGCCGGGGGGCAACCCGACGCCCAGCAACCCGAGCCGCCGCAAGCCACTGAACGCCGCCAGGCCGACAGCGAAGACTGATACACCCGCACCAACAGACTGTGTGGAAAGCGCTAAGATGCGCTTTCCACACCGCCTGAATCCGAGCCCTGCACCATGACCGATGACACCTCCTCCTTCAGCCCGGCCCAGGCCAGCGTACTGATCGACACCGCCGAGAAAATGGTCGACATCTGGACCCGTCTCTCACCCGAGAAACAAGCCGCCCTGCTGGCCCGCTTCGGCACGGAAGAAAATGCCCTGGCCGCTCTCGTCACCACGCATCTGGTCGCTGGCAGAACCCCTGGCGAGACGCCGTCCGGCAAATAGTTCTACTTTTCCAAGCTTCGCCCGCACGGTCGCCGTTATCATAAGCAGCCTATCTATCCAGCTGCCCCGTGGACCTTTCACCCATGCCAGATTCCCAGCGCCCCTTGGCGGTCACGCTGCAAGTCGTCTCCATCGTCCTGTTCACCTTCATCGGTTATCTGAACATCGGTATTCCCTTGGCCGTACTGCCAGGCTTCGTTCATGGCGAGCTGGGCTTCGGCGCGGTGATCGCCGGGCTGGTCATCAGCGTGCAGTATCTGGCCACCCTCCTCAGCCGGCCTTATGCGGGGCGCATCATCGACAACCTGGGCAGTAAACGGGCGGTCATGTTCGGCCTGGCCGGATGTGGCCTGAGCGGCGTGTTCATGCTGGTCTCGGCCTGGACCGCGGGCATGCCTGCCCTGAGCCTGAGCAGCCTGTTGATCGGACGCCTGGTGCTGGGCAGCGCGGAAAGCCTGGTGGGTTCAGGCTCGATTGGCTGGGGCATCGGCCGGGTCGGCGCGGCCAATACCGCCAAGGTGATTTCCTGGAACGGTATCGCCAGCTACGGGGCATTGGCGATCGGCGCGCCGCTGGGGGTCTGGCTGGTCAAGTCCCTGGGGCTGTGGAGCATGGGCGTCAGTATCATCCTGCTGGCGGTGCTCGGGCTGGCACTGGCCTGGCCGAAAACCGCCGCGCCGATCGTCACGGGTGAACGCCTGCCATTCATGCATGTGCTCGGGCGCGTGCTGCCCCATGGTTGCGGCCTGGCCCTGGGCTCCATCGGTTTTGGCACCATCGCCACCTTCATCACCCTGTATTACGCCACCCGGCATTGGGATAACGCCGTGCTCTGCCTGAGCCTGTTCGGTGCGAGTTTCATCGGCGCACGCTTGCTGTTCGGCAACCTGATCAACCGTCTCGGTGGCTTCCGGGTGGCGATCGCCTGCCTCTCGGTGGAAACCCTGGGCCTGCTGCTGTTGTGGCTGGCGCCGGATGCGCAGTGGGCCCTGGCAGGGGCGGCGTTGAGTGGTTTCGGGTTTTCGCTGGTATTCCCGGCGCTGGGGGTGGAAGCGGTCAACCTGGTACCGGCCTCCAGCCGTGGGGCGGCGGTGGGCGCGTATTCACTGTTTATCGATTTGTCGCTGGGCATCACCGGTCCGTTGGCCGGCGCGATTGCCGCGGGTTTCGGCTTTGCCTCGATCTTTCTGTTCGCCGCGCTGGCAGCCCTGGGTGGGCTGGCATTGAGCGTCTACCTGTATCGCCAGGCCCCTCGGTATCGCGAGGAGCGGGACAGGCACTAGAAGTCCACCTTGCCGCACCCGGCCTTGATCGACCCGCGCTTGGTCTTGGATTCGAGACGGCGTTTTTTCGAGCCCAGGGTCGGTTTGGTCGGACGGCGTTTCTTTTCGACCTTGGTGGCGCTGAGGATCAACTCGACCAGGCGCTCCAGCGCATCGGCCCGGTTCTGCTCCTGCGTGCGGTATTGCTGGGCCTTGATGATCAATACGCCGTAGCCGGTGATGCGACTGTCGCGCAGGGCCAGCAGCCGCTCCTTGTAGAACTCGGGCAGCGACGAAGCCGGGATATCGAAGCGCAAGTGCACGGCGCTGGAGACCTTGTTGACGTTCTGCCCGCCGGCGCCCTGGGCGCGGATGGCCGTCAGCTCGATCTCGGCGTCCGGGATGTGCACGGTGTTGGAAATGACCAGCATGGAAAGCGTCCGGTGTCAGGCTCCACAGGATACCGCGAATTCCCCATCCACCCCCTGCACTTTGGGAATCGTTGGGAACACAAACTCTGTGAACACTGCAGGACCAATGTGGGAGCGAGCCTGCTCGCGAAAGCGGTGGGTCAGTTGTAGTGATATTGACTGTACTGCCGCCTTCGCGAGCAGGCTCGCTCCCACAGGGGGTTGTGTTTGGCGTTCAATAACAAACCCGGCACTTGGCCGGGTTTGTTTTACTGGCGAAAAACCTACTTGGCGGCAGCCGCCCCGGCCAGTTCATGCCGGGCACTGCGCTTGTTCTTGATCACGTAGCACACCCACATGAACACCACCCACACCGGAATCGCGTAGACCGAAACCTGGATGCCCGGGATCAGCAGCATCACGCCGAGGATGAACACCACGAATGCCAGGCAGACGTAGTTGCCGTACGGGTACCACAGCGCCTTGAACAGCGGCGTCTGGCGAGTCTGGTTCATGTGCTGGCGGAACTTGAAGTGCGAGTAACTGATCATCGCCCAGTTGATCACCAGAGTGGCGACCACCAACGACATCAGCAACTCCAGCGCATGCTGGGGGATCAGGTAGTTCAGCAGCACCGCCACCAGAGTGATCGCCGCCGAAGCGAGGATCGACCGCACCGGCACGCCACGCTTGTCGATTTTCGCCAGCGCCTTGGGCGCATCGCCCTGCTCGGCCATGCCCAGCAACATGCGGCTGTTGCAGTAGGTGCCGCTGTTGTACACCGACAGCGCGGCGGTCAGCACCACGAAGTTGAGGATGTGCGCCGCGGTGTTGCTGCCGAGCATCGAGAACACCTGCACGAACGGACTGCCACTGTAGGCATCGCCAGAGGCGTTGAGGGTGGTCAACAGACTGTCCCATGGTGTCAGCGAGAGCAGCACCACCAGCGCACCGATGTAGAAAATCAGAATCCGGTAGATCACCTGGTTGATGGCCTTGGGGATCACGGTTTTCGGCTTGTCGGCTTCGGCAGCAGTGAAACCGAGCATCTCCAGGCCGCCGAAGGAGAACATGATGATTGCCATGGCCATCACCAGGCCGCTGACGCCGTTGGGGAAGAACCCACCGTGGGACCACAGGTTGGTAACCGAGGCCTGTGGGCCGCCATTACCACTGACCAGCAGGTAACTGCCCAGGGCGATCATTCCGACGATCGCTACCACCTTGATGATCGCGAACCAGAACTCAGCCTCGCCAAACACTTTGACGTTGGCCAGGTTGATCGCGTTGATGAGGATGAAGAACGCTGCCGCCGAGGCCCAGGTCGGGATGTCCGGCGCCCAGTAATGGATGTATTTGCCGACGGCGGTCAGCTCGGACATGCCCACCAGGATATAGAGGATCCAGCAATTCCAGCCCGACAGGAACCCGGCGAAACCGCCCCAGTATTTGTGTGCGAAGTGACTGAAGGAACCGGCCACCGGCTCTTCGACAATCATTTCGCCCAACTGGCGCATGATCATGAACGCGATGAAGCCGCAGATTGCGTAGCCGAGGATCATCGACGGGCCGGCTGATTTCAGCACCCCCGCCGAGCCGAGGAACAGGCCGGTACCGATTGCGCCACCGAGGGCGATCAGTTGGATGTGGCGATTTTTCAGGCCGCGCTTCAGCTCGCCTGAATGCGTATTTTCTACAACGGTCATGCGTCACCTATTTGTTTTTATCTGTGACGAAATCGGACCCGTCACGCTTGTGGCGTGGCGGAGTGAACAAGGCGGATAACCTTGAAAGTGCGTGGGTACGCGAAGGGTCACAGTAAAACGCGGCGCATTGTACACTGCAGTACCCTCGCTGCCAGACATCAGCAGACCAGCGTCTCACCCCGCACTTGAGGTCTGGCGCGCATCTGACCCTTCCCGCAGCCTTGAAACAAGCGCTGCGAAGTATCAAGAAACGCGTCAAGCCAAGCCACTCGGCAGTTTTTTCTTACAGCCCTTTCAAATGCCGATACCGGTTCGCTAGACCGGTCAAAACCGTCAGCATTCCTTTACAAGCCGTAACGCAAAATTTCCATGCAGGAAGTTTCCGAAGGATGACTGCAAATTGACGGTAGCTAGCTACCTAATAAAAACCAACGCCAGCCGGCTGTTTTTCAATAGCTAATTTGTCGCGAAAAAATAGAACAAAAAGTTCAAACGAAAAAAATAAAATTTTTTTTTGCATTCCAAAAAACCCTCGACTAGGTTTTCAGCCACTTGCCCAGGCATCGTGCCGGCGAGTTTTTGCGGTGCCGATTCAGTTGGGTCCTGCCCGCCGGATCGGCCCGCGTTTTCCGCAAAAGTCATCTAGGAGATTCACTATGCAAGCACTGGACAAAGACTTGGAAACCGAACTGCAACTGGATGAATGGTTCGAAGCACCGACCCATGAAGCCGCCGTTGAAATGATGCAAGCCGACGCCGTCGTGCCGTTCGGCACGGCAATGTGGCCTCTGTAAGCGCTACCCGGCGGAGCTGATCCGGCCGGTCGGCTCCGTCATTTGCCGCGAGGGACGCCACATCAATCGCCAAGGAAGAATAAGCATGGACACCCAACGAGCCATCTCCCATTTCCTTTACTACCTCGAACATCATCCCGCCCTGGCCGGCATCCAGCCCGCCAAGGTGTTGCTCGGCCACACGGCCGACTACGAAGCCCTGACCGGCGCGATTGCCGAACAGGCCGGCAGCGGCTCACCGTTCAGGTTCAGCGCCATGCGCCTGGATCTTGAACCCACGCAGCGCCTGTCCCAGGCAATTGCCGACAGCGACCTGTACATTTTTTTCTATGACTCTTCCACCCTGCCCAATCCCCGCCCCGACGGCCCGGACTTTGTCCGTGCGCTGCAAGGCGTGATGGCGGAAAACTGGAAGAAATCGCTGCTGTTCAAGGATTACGGCGAATATTTTTACGACACCTTCAGCGTCATTCCGCAACGCATCGCCGGGCTCAATAGCCACCTCATCCGCCGCATGTCCCAGGCCACCACCTTGAGCTTCGAAGATGAGCACGGCTCGTATTTCGACACGGCGCTGAACAGCGTCAAGAAGTGGACCGATATCAATGGCGTCGGCAACTACGACCTGGCCCCAGGCGAAATCGCCACTCACAGCGACACCATCAATGGCCAGGTGAAATTTGTCGGCACGTTTCTCAGTACGATTCCCTTCGCGCGCAAGTACGGCGTGTTGCAATCGCCGCTGGAGCTGTGGATCGAAGACTCCACCATCCAGAAAATCGCCACCGACGTACCGGGCCTGGAGCACGACTTCAACAAGTACCTGGACGCCAACCCGTCCAACCGCCGCATCGAGGAACTGGGCATCGGCACCAACGAAGGGGTCAAGGGCCTGTACGCTCGCAATGCCGGTTTCGAAGAGCGCCATTGCGGCTTGCACCTGGGGCTCGGTGGCGGGGCCAAGGGTAGCCATCACCTGGATCTGATTTTCCAAGGGGGTGTGCTGGCGCTGGACAAGGAGCCGGTGTTTGAGGGGCGGTTTGTGCTTTAAAAGCAGCTTCGAGCGGCGAGCTTCAAGCGGCAAGAAGAAAGGACAATCTTTTGAATAACGGTGGGATTGCTGGCCTCTTCGCGAGCAGGCTCGCTCCCACAGGGGCGCTCAATGAGGTCAAATGTGGGAGCGAGCCTGCTCGCGAAGACGGACCCAAAGGCACCACATCACTGAAGCCAGACCAAAAAAAACGCCAACCCAACGGTTGGCGTTTTTTCTTGCAGCTAGAAGCTTGTAGCTCGCAGCTGTATTACTCCGGCTTACGACGCCCAAACCCCGGACGCTGCCCCGAACCTGCCGGCGCGCCACGGCGCTTGCCCGACGGTGCATCACGGTCAGCCAGGATGATACCCGGGCGTTTTTTTGGCGCCGGCTTGGCTGGGCGCTTGGTGTCGGCCGGACGATCGGCGACCGGCGTGCCACGACCCGCCGGAGCACCGCGACCTTCGCCGCGCTCGGTACGACCGTTGGCCGGACGTGGTGTACGCGGGCCGCGCTCGCCGTCCTGGCGTGGCGCAGGCTTGCGGGCCGGACGCTCGCCTTCGATCTGCGGTTCACGGGAAGGACGCGGGCCAGTCGCTGCGCCATCGGCCGCCGGACGCAGCGTACGCACGCGCTCGGTCTTGCCCATCGGACGCGAGGACTTGCGCTGCATCCGCTCCAGCTTGTCCTTGCTCTTGGCGGTCATCTGCGGCATGGAGACAGGCTTGAGGCCCACCTCGGCCGCCAGGATGTCGACTTCCTGCTGGGTCATTTCACGCCAGCGGCCCATCGGCAGGTCGGAGTTGAGGAACACCGGGCCGAAACGCACGCGCTTCAGGCGGCTGACCACCAGGCCCTGGGATTCCCACAAGCGCCGTACTTCACGGTTACGGCCTTCCATCACCACGCAGTGGTACCAGTGGTTGAAACCTTCGCCACCCGGTGCTTGCTTGATGTCGGTGAAACGCGCCGGGCCGTCTTCCAGCACGACGCCGGCCTTGAGGCGCTCGATCATCTCGTCATCGACTTCGCCACGCACGCGCACGGCGTATTCGCGGTCCATCTCGTAGGACGGGTGCATCAAGCGGTTGGCCAACTCACCGTCCGTGGTGAACATCAGCAAACCGGTGGTGTTGATGTCCAGGCGACCGATGTTGATCCAGCGGCCTTCTTTCGGACGCGGCATCTTGTCGAACACCGTCGGACGGCCTTCCGGGTCGTCACGGGTGCAGATTTCGCCGTCGGGCTTGTTGTACATGATCACGCGGCGCACCGTTTCGGCGGCCTCTTCGCGCTTGATCACCTTGCCATCGATGGTAATGGCGTCGTGCATGTCGACACGCAGGCCCAAGGTGGCGTCTTTGCCGTTGACCTTGATGCGGCCCTGGGTGATCCAGGCTTCCACGTCACGGCGCGAACCGACGCCGATACGGGCGAGGACTTTTTGCAGTTTCTCGCCTGCTGGGCCGATTTCCTGGCTGTCGTTCTGGTCTAGGTCTTTCATTTCTGGGCACCTCCCGGTGTGGTCGAGTCAGGCTTGGCCTGACGCTTTGAAAACGGGTCTTTCGGCGAAGGGATCGCCAAAGGGTCGCGAATCATACGCTCGTTGAAGGATTCGCGCATCAGAGACTAGCTGATGGAAACGCGCTCAGCGCTTTTTCCGCCGACCGGTGGCACCCAGCTTGATCAGGCGTAGCGCCGCTTCGGCCAGCACGGCGCGCTTGTCGTCCTTGTCGAGTTTTTTCCAGGCTTTGATCTCGCGCTTGCTGCGCCCGCAACCGATGCAAATATCTTCGTCGAACTTGCAGAGGCTGATGCAGGGGTCTTTGGTGGAGCTCATGATTCACCCGGGATTATATGTGGGAGCGAGCCTGCTCGCGAAGGCGGTGTATCAGTCAAAATCATGTTGACTGAGCTGACGCTTTCGCGAGCAGGCTCGCTCCCACAAGGGAAGGCGGTGTGTCAGTCGTCGAGCTGGCGCCGTTCGTTTTCGATCGCCTCGGCCAGGGCGCGGGCCTCGGCTTCTTCGTCGCTCAGCTCGGGTTCTTGCGGCTCAAGGGCGGCGACGGCGGCCAGCAGTTTTTCCCGGGCTTGGGCAACGCCGAGGATGTCTTCTTCAGGTTCCGGTTCCCATTTCGCTTCGGGCTCGGGCTCCACCGAGCTATCGGGCTCCGCCAGCTCATGCGACTGGCCCTCAGGACCAGGCGCGTCACGCAGCAGGTCATCGAAATCAGTCTTCAAGCCCTCCTCCATGGTGTCCAGCTCCAGCAGCAACGAGTGGAAACTGGTCTCTTCCTTCGGCTCTTCGGGCTCGGCGCTGGCGTCGGCCAATTCCTGCAAGGCCTGGGGCACCGGGGCGTCGTCGAATTCGAGCATCGGCTCGGGCTCCAGTTCCCGCAGTTCGGCTAGCGGCGGCAGGTCGTCGAGGTTCTTCAGGTTGAAGTGATCGAGAAACGCCTTGGTGGTGGCGAACATCGCTGGCTTGCCCGGCACATCGCGATAGCCGACGACGCGGATCCACTCACGCTCCAGCAAGGTCTTGACGATGTGGCTGTTGACCGCCACGCCACGCACGTCCTCGATCTCGCCCCGGGTGATCGGTTGGCGATAGGCGATCAGCGCCATGGTTTCGAGCATCGCGCGGGAATAACGCTGCGGCCGCTCCTCCCACAGGCGCCCGACCCAGGGGGCGAATTTTTCGCGGATCTGCAAACGGTAGCCGGACGCTACCTCCTTGAGTTCGAAAGCCCGGCCTTCGCAGGATTTACCCAGCAGCGTCAGGGCTTTCTTGAACACGGCAGGCTCAGGCCGCTCGCCTTCTTCGAAAAGCTCGAACAGACGCTCCATCGACTGTGGCTTTCCAGAGGCCAACAGGAAAGCTTCAAGCAAGGGCGCCAGTTCACGGGGTTCGGTCAGATTCATCGGTTTGCTCGTTATTCGGCTCGGGCCCGCACATGGATCGCTGCGAACGGCTCATTCTGCACCAGCTCGACCAAGGATTCCTTGACCAATTCCAGGACCGCCATAAACGTCACCACCACGCCCAGCCGCCCTTCCTCGGCGGTGAACAGCTCGACAAAGGGCACAAAACTGCCGCCCTTGAGCCGCTCCAGCACATCGCTCATGCGCTCGCGGGTGGACAATGCCTCACGGCTGACCTGGTGACTTTCAAACATGTCGCCCCGGCGCAGGACCTCGGCCATGGATATCAGCAGCTCTTCCAGGCTCACGTCCGGCAGTAACTTGCGCGCCCGCGCCTCGGGGGCGTCGAGCTTGGGCACCAGCACATCGCGCCCGACCCGGCTCAAGCCGTCGATGCCTTCGGCCGCGGCCTTGAAGCGCTCGTAGTCTTGCAGGCGCCGGATCAGCTCGGCCCGTGGATCGTCTTCTTCCGCCTCGACTTCGGCCGAGCGCGGCAGCAGCATGCGCGACTTGATCTCGGCCAGCATGGCCGCCATCACCAGGTATTCCGCCGCCAGTTCCAGGCGCACCGACTGCATCAGCTCGACGTAGCCCATGTATTGGCGGGTGATTTCCGCCACCGGGATGTCGAGGATATTGATGTTCTGTTTGCGGATCAGGTACAGCAACAGGTCGAGCGGCCCTTCGAAGGCTTCGAGGAAAACTTCCAGCGCATCCGGCGGGATGTACAGGTCCAGGGGCATTTCCATGACCGCCTGGCCATAGACCATGGCGAACGGCAGCTCCTGTTGCGCACCGGCCTGGCTGTCGACGCTTTCGACCGCGGTTTCTACAACCGACATTCAGGCCTCGACCATGAACGGCGTCGGATCGCCGCAGCCGACGCGTACCACTTGCGGTTCGCCGTCGGCCAGGTTGATCACCGTGGACGCCTTCATGCCGCCGTAACCGCCGTCGATGATCAGGTCGACCTGATGCTCCAGCAGTTGGCGCATTTCATAGGGGTCGGTCAGCGGATCGGTCTCGCCGGGCATGATCAGCGTCACGCTCATCAACGGCTCACCGAGTTCCGCCAGCAGCGCCAGGGCAATGGGATGGCTCGGCACCCGCAGCCCGATGGTGCGCTTCTTTGGGTGCAGCAACAGCCGCGGGACTTCCCGGGTGGCATTCAGGATAAAGGTATAGGGGCCCGGCAGATGGGCCTTGAGCAGGCGGAAAGTGCCGGTGTCGATCTTGGCGAACAAGCCCAACTGCGAGAGGTCGCTGCAAATGAGCGCGAAGTTGTGCTTGTCATCCAGCTGACGCAAGCGTCTTACCCGCTCGACCGCGTTTTTATCGCCGATCTGGCAACCAATGGCGTAGGAGGAGTCGGTGGGATAGACCACGACGCCACCGCCACGGATGATTTCCACAGCCTGTTTGATCAGGCGCGCTTGCGGGTTTTCCGGATGAATCTGGAAAAATTGACTCACGTGTTCTACCTGTTCAGACGGCGGCGATAACGGGATCATGTTTGAATCTACACCATAGTGGTGGCAGATCTTCCGGCAACGGGCGGTATTCGCCAATCTCGGACCAGCCTCCCGGGCCGTGGAAATCACTCCCGGCGGTCACCAGCAGGCCAAACTCACGGGCGAGGATCGCCAGGCTGCCGACCTGCTCGGCCGGCTGATGGCCATTGACCACTTCGATGGCATGGCCCCCTGCTTGAATATAGTCGGCTATCAGGCGGCGGCGCTTGCTGCGGGTGAATTCATAATGCCAGGGATGCGCCAGGCTGACCCACGCCCCGGCGGCCCGCAGAGTCTCGACCGTTTCTTCCAGGGTGGGCCAGTGCTGCTTGACGTCCCCCAGCTTGCCGGCCCCCAGCCATTTTCGGAAGGCTTCGGCGCGGTCCTTGACGAAGCCCTCGCGCACCATCCAGTCGGCAAAGTGCGGCCGGGCCGGGGCGTTGCCGCTGTCACCCAGTTCCTGCTGGACCTGCCGGGCGCCTTCCAGCGCGCCGGGCATGCCCTTGAGGGCAAGTTTGCGGCTGATCTCCTCGGAGCGCAGCCAGCGACCGTCACGCAACTCGGCAATGGCCTGGACCAGTGACGGTGCATTCACATCGAAGCCATAGCCCAGCACGTGGATGGTCGCCCCGCCCCAAGTGCAGGACAGTTCGACGCCGTTGACCAGTTGCATGCCCAGCGCGGTGGCGGCGCTACGCGCTTCGTCGAGACCTTCGAGGGTGTCGTGATCGGTCAGGGCCAGGACTCGCACGCCGTGCTCGAACGCCCGCGCCACCAGAACCGCAGGCGCCAGGGCGCCATCGGAGGCCGTGCTATGGCAGTGCAAATCAACATTCACGAGACTTTGTTACCTCAAATCAGCTGGCCCTATCGCGACCAAGGATGTTTGTTATTATGCCGCCACATCCTGCTTCTGGCTGCCACTGTGAAACAATTCATCGATTTCATCCCGCTCCTGCTGTTTTTCATCGTCTACAAACTTGATCCACGGACCGTCGACATCGCCGGCCACTCCTTGACTGTAGGCGGTATCTACAGCGCCACCGCGGTGCTGATCATCAGTTCCCTGGTGGTCTACGGCGCGCTGTTCGTGTCCCAGCGCAAGCTGGAGAAGAGCCAGTGGCTGACGCTGATCGCCTGCCTGGTGTTCGGCAGCCTGACCCTGGCCTTCCACAGCGAGACCTTCCTCAAATGGAAAGCCCCGGTGGTCAACTGGCTGTTCGCCCTGGCCTTCATCGGCAGCCACTTCGTCGGCGATCGCCTGCTGATCAAACGCATCATGGGTCACGCGCTGAGCCTGCCGGACGTGATCTGGACCCGATTGAACATCGCCTGGATCGCCTTCTTCCTGTTCTGCGGCGCCGCCAACCTGTTCGTTGCGTTCACGTTCCAGCAATACTGGGTCGACTTCAAGGTCTTCGGCAGCCTGGGCATGACCTTGCTGTTCTTGATCGGCCAGGGCATCTACCTGTCCCGTCACCTGCACGATGCCGAACCCACCACGCCAAAAACCGAGGACTGACATGCTCTACGCAATCATTGCCACCGACGTTGCCGACTCCCTGGAAAAACGCATGGCCGTGCGCCCGGCACACCTTGAGCGCCTGCAGCAGCTGAAGGCCGAAGGCCGCATCGTGCTGGCCGGGCCGCACCCTGCGGTGGACAGTAATGATCCGGGCGC
Organism: Pseudomonas sp. R1-15; assembly: GCF_051132085.1. Classification (NCBI taxonomy): domain Bacteria; kingdom Pseudomonadati; phylum Pseudomonadota; class Gammaproteobacteria; order Pseudomonadales; family Pseudomonadaceae; genus Pseudomonas; species Pseudomonas sp. R1-15. Next base: position 4,603,722 of record NZ_CP071660.1, read on the forward strand.
CGCGGGTTTTACCGGCAGCCTGATCGTGGCCGAGTTCGACTCCCTGGCCGCCGCACAGGCGTGGGCCAAGGCCGACCCGTTCGTGGCGGCCGGCGTCTACGCCGATGTCGTGGTCAAGCCGTTCAAGCAAGTTCTGCCATAACCCCCGGGCGCGATGAGTCTTCCTGGCTCATTGCGCTCAATGGCTCATTGTTCTCGTCAGCCTGCCGACAACCTGTCTAATCTGCTCAATCTCGATTGGAATTCAGGAGTTGCAATGCGCAAAGGTCGGTTGTGCCTGTTGTTGGTCTCGTTGGCGATTGGAGCCCCCGCCCACGGCGAGGAAAGCACCGAGGCTGCTCATTCGGCGCCCTTGTCACTGAGCGCGGGCGGCCAGATCGCCGAATTGCAGCAGCGCCTGAAAGACAGCGAGCGCATGCGTGAAGCACTCACCCAGCAACTGCAGAACACCAACGGCGAACGCGAGAGCGCGCTGGTGGGACGGCTGCGCCAGGAGAACCAGCGCCTGAAGTTGCAACTCAAGGAAGCCCAGTCCAGCCCGCTGCCGCGCCTGCTGACCGAACAGCAACAGTGGTTCGTCGTCGGCGCCGGGGTAGCGCTATTGGCCCTGCTCTGCGGTATCTTTGCCAGCGGTGGACGTAGACAACGTCGGCAATGGCTAAATTGAGTGAGTCATGAGCGAGCTGTTACTGATTGATGATGACCAGGAGCTGTGTGAGCTCCTCGGCAGTTGGCTGGGCCAGGAAGGTTTCCAGGTCCGCGCTTGCCACGATGGCCAGAGCGCCCGCAAGGCCCTGGCCGAAACCGCCCCGGCGGCGGTGGTGCTGGATGTGATGCTGCCCGACGGCAGCGGCCTGGAACTGCTCAAGCAGTTGCGCAACGATCACCCGGAATTGCCGGTGCTGATGCTCTCGGCCCGCGGCGAACCGCTGGATCGCATCCTTGGCCTGGAGCTGGGGGCTGACGATTACCTGGCCAAGCCTTGCGATCCACGAGAGCTGACCGCCCGCCTGCGCGCCGTGCTGCGCCGCAGCCATCCCGCCGCGGTTTCCAGCCAGATCGAACTGGGTGACCTGACCTTCAGCCCGGTGCGTGGCGTGGTCAGCATCGATGAACAGGAACAGACCCTCACTGTCTCCGAAAGCCGCCTGCTCGAAGCACTGCTCAAGCAGCCGGGCGAGCCGCTGGACAAGCAGGAACTGGCGCAGATTGCCTTGGGCCGCAAGCTGACCTTGTACGATCGCAGCCTCGACATGCACGTCAGCAACCTGCGCAAGAAGATCGGTCCCCACCCCGACGGCCGCCCGCGCATCGTCGCCCTGCGTAGCCGGGGCTATTACTACAGCCTCTGAAGAGTGCGGCTTCTCTCAGCCTATAGAGGCTTTTGTGGCGAGGGAGCTTGCTCCCGCTGGGCTACGAAGTAGCCCCAAGATTCTGCGGTTGCTGCGCAACCGAGCGGGAGCAAGCTCCCTCGCCACAAAGGCGCCCTCGCCACAGCAAGTACCCCCATCACAGGGCTTCGTGTTCGGGCCTGCAGATTTGTCAGGTCCTCGCCAAACCGTCTTTACCCAAGCTTTACCCACCCCTGACCGCCGCTGACCTTGATCTTTGTAATCTGCACACATCCGGAACTGACCGGGAACGAGACAAGGAGAGACACCATGCGCAAGACCCTTACCGCTCTGATGTTCGCCGCCGCCCTGCCGACCGTGGCCATGGCCATGCCCGAAGGCCCGGGGCCGATGGGCCCGATGGACGCTCCGCGTCACGGTGGCCAGATGCACGATAAAGGCCCCTACAGCCAACTGGACCTGACCCGCGAACAACGCGAGCAGATTCGCCGGATCATGGGTGAACAGCGCCATGAGCAACGCGAACTGGTCGACAAGTACCTGGCCAAGCTGTCGCCAGCCGACCAGAAAGCCATGCAGGACGAAATGGAAGCCCGGCACCAGAAAGTCGATGCCCAGATCCGTGGCTTGCTGAAGCCCGAGCAACAGAAAGAGTTTGACGCCATCCAGAAAAAACGCGCCGAACGTCGGGCCGAGTGGGCCGAATTCAAAGCCTGGAAAGCGCAACAACCGCAAAAAGCGCAATAATGCGCTGAAGCACCCCCAGCCCAACGGCACGCCGCCGTTGGGCTTTCCTGGTTTTCGAGGATAAATCCGTGCGTTCACTGTTCTGGCGCATCCTGGCCAGTTTCTGGCTGGCCATCGCCCTGGTCGCGGGGCTTTCGATCCTCATGGGCCACATGCTGAACCAGGACGCCTGGATCCTCAGCCGCCATCCTGGGCTCAACACCCTGGCCGAAGAATGGACACAAACCTACGAAAGCCAGGGCGAAGAGGCTGCGCAAGACATCCTGCAACAGCGCAAGCGCAAGTATCACATCGACGTCCAGGTGCTCAACGAGAGCGGCGACCCGGTGGTGCGCGGCACCTTTCCCCATCGCGCCGCGGCCTTCGAGGCGCGCCAGAACAACGACGACCGACGCCTCCCCTGGCGGCGCTTGACTGACGAGTTCACCAGCGCCAAGACCGGCGACACCTACCTGTTCATCTACCGCATCCCCCATCCCGAACTGGACGCCTGGCACCGCGACAGCCTGCTCTGGCCCCTTAGCGCCCTGGCCATTGCGCTGGTGGTACTGACCTTGTTCAGCCTGTTGGTGACCCTCTCCATCACCCGCCCGCTGAGCCGCCTGCGCGGCGCGGTGCATGACCTCGGCCAAGCCACGTACCAGCAGAACAGCCTCGCCAAACTGGCCAACCGCCGGGACGAATTCGGCGTACTGGCCACTGACTTCAATCGCATGGGTGCGCGCCTGCAAAGCCTGATCGCCAGCCAGCGCCAATTGCTGCGCGATGTTTCCCATGAACTGCGCTCGCCCCTGGCCCGGCTGCGCATCGCCCTGGCGCTGGCGGAGCGGGCGAGCCCCGCCGAGCGTGAAAAACTCTGGCCGCGCCTGACACGCGAATGTGACCGCCTGGAAGCATTGATCAGCGAAATCCTGGTGTTGGCCCGGGTCGACGCCGACAACGCCAGCGCCGAGGAAGTCGACCTCAACGGTTTGCTGGAGAACCTGCAAAAAGACGCCCAGCTGGCTTCACCGGCGCAACACGTGCGCCTGGAAGCCGAGCCGCAACTGACACTCAAGGGCTGGCCCACCATGATCGAGCGGGCGGTGGACAATCTCCTGCGCAACGCCCAGCGCTTCAACCCTGCCGGGCAGCCCATCGAAATGCGTGCCGCGCGCCAAGGAGAAAGGATAGTGATCAGCGTGCGCGACCACGGCCCCGGCGTAGAGGCGGAACACCTGGGCCAGTTGAGCGAACCGTTTTATCGCGCCCCCGGCCAGACCGCCCCCGGGCATGGTCTCGGCCTGGCGATCGCGCGCCGTGCGGCGGAACGGCATGGCGGAACCCTGGGATTGGCGAATCACCCCGACGGCGGATTCATCGCCACCCTGGAAATACCGCTGGTGCCGGGCGCGGTGGTGCAACCTTGAGCACCAAATGAAGGCTTGACCTTTCGAGTAGATGATAAGCATTATCATCTACTCGAACCGGACCGAGCCCTATCGTGAGCCAATCACGCTTCCATCAGGTTTTCCTCGCCCAGCGCCTGCCGCTGCTGCGCACCCTCGAACGCATGGTCAACAACCCCAGCACCGCCGAAGACCTGCTTCAGGAAACTTACCTGCGCGTCACCCGCGCCCTGAACGAGCGCACGGTCGAGCATCTCGAACCCTTCGTCTTCCAGACCGCCCGCAACCTGGCGCTCGACCATTTGCGCGCGCGACGCATCCAGTCACGCACGCTGCTGGACGACGTGCCGATGGATGTGGTGAACAACGTCATCGCCCCGCAAAGCAGCGCCGAGGATGCCGCCCATGCCGGCCGGTTACTCGAACAACTCAACCTCAGCCTGCAGTCGCTGAGCCCGCGCCAACAGCAGATCTTCATCCTCAACCGCCTGCATGGCCACAGTTACCAGGACATCGCCGAACGCTTGGGCGTGTCGCTGAGCACCGTGCAGAAAGAACTGAAATTGATCATGGCGATTTGCGTGGGCGTGGCCGAACGCCTGGGCGCCGATTGAGTCTGTAGAACACCGGGCGGCCAGCATTCTCGCCGATTGCGTTGGCCGACGAGCCTGCTAGTCTTGGTCGCCTGATTACAAGCAGCCGTGCACAGACACTGCCGAGGAACCACCGTGACGGACAACCATCGCTCCCCTGAAGCCGCTGCGGCACAGGACACCGCCCACGCCATGGACCAGGCGCTGGACTGGCTGGTCCTGCTCGACAGCCCCAGCGATGAACAGACCCGACAGTTCCAGGCCTGGCTGGCGGCAGATCCGCGTCATGGCGAAGCGTTCTCCAGGGCCCAGGCGATCTGGAACGGCCCGCAGATCATCGAAAGCGCCCGGCAGCTCCAGGCCCGCCCCAAGGCCACCGCGCTGTCGCGTCTTCGAGCCCATTGGAAACCCCTGGCCACCGCCGCCGTACTGTTGCTCGGGTTGTTCAATTTCAGCGACCTGCCCCTGCAATTGCAGGCCGATCACCTGACCGTGGTCGGTGAGCGCCAGCGGCTGCAACTGGAAGACGGTTCCAAGGTCCTGCTGAATACCGACTCGGCGTTTTCCAGTTCCTTCGACGAACAGCGGCACGTGGCCCGGCTCTACAAGGGCGAGGCTTTTTTCGAGGTGCCGGCCAGTCGCAATGTGCCGTTGGAGATCGACGCCGGGCCGGTCACCGCCAGTGTCAGCGACACCACGTTTGCGGTGCGTTACCTGGACGGCGTCGCTCAGGTCCAGGTGCAGCGTGGCGATGTCGACCTGCGTGCGACCCGCTACGATGCCCATGTCCGCTTGTCGGCAGGAGAAAGCATCCGCATTGGTCCCAACGGCTTCGACCGCCCGGCACGCCTCGATGTCGGCACGGACCTGGCATGGGTCCAGGGTCGGCTGGTGTTCGAGAATCGGCCGCTGGGCCAGGTACTGGCGGAGTTGCGACGCTACTACCCGGGCTGGATCATCAACAACAACCAGCAGTTGGCCGGCGTGGCAGTGACAGGTAACTATCGCCTCGACCAGCCGCTGGACGTGGTGCGTTCCCTGGCCCATATCACCTCTGCCCGCCTCCAGGAATTCCCGGCGCTGGTAATCCTGAACTGAATGAGAATTATTTTTACTCGATAGTTTTCGCTGGTTCGTCTCGTTATAGCCAATGCAATTGATTCGCATCTCGCGATGCGATCTGCACCTATAACAGATGCGACACGGAGCGCTATCGATGTCCTCTCGCCTTACTTGCCGGTTTCTTGCCCCCTCTTGCACGCTGTCACTACTCACCGCCGCCATCCTGATGACCGGTACCGCGCCGGCGGCCCTGGCTGCCACCGCCGAGCAATCGCCAGCGCGCAACATGGGCGACTACACCTTCAGCATCGCCCGGCAACCACTGGTTTCCGCCCTGAACGCATTTACCGCCGTCACCGGCTGGCAGGTGGGGCTGCCGGCAGAGCTGGCCGAAGGCGTCGCCTCGCCGGGCGTGAACGGCTCGCTGCCGCCGGAAAAAGCCCTGGAGCGCCTGTTGGTGGGGACCAACCTGAGCTACCGCAAACTGGGCAATAACAACATCGTCCTGGAAAAGCGCAGCGCCGGCAGCGCGCTGGAGTTGCAACAGGTGACCATCAGCGCCACCCGCCAGGAACAAGACATCGCCAGCGTACCGAGCACCGTTTCGATCCATGATCGCCAGGAGCTGGACCGCAACAACGTCAACACCATCAAGGACCTGGTGCGCTATGAGCCCGGCGTGTCGGTGGGCGGCGCGGGCCAGCGCGGCGGCATCAGCGGTTACAACATCCGCGGCATCGACGGCAACCGGATCCTGACCCAGGTCGACGGCGTGGAAATCCCCGGCGGCTTCTTCAACGGCCCCTACGCCAAGACCCAACGCAACTACGTCGACCCAGAAATCGTCAAGCGCGTGGAGATTCTGCGCGGTCCGGCCTCGGTGTTGTACGGCAGCAACGCGATCGGTGGCGTCGTCAGTTACTTCACCCTCGATCCGGACGACATCATCAAGCCCGGCAAGGACGTCGGCGCGCGTCTCAAGACCGGCTACAGCTCCGTCGATGAGAGCTGGCTCAAATCCGCCACCGTCGCCGGCCGCAGCGGGCCGTTCGACGGGTTGTTGCATTACAGCCAGCGCGACGGCCACGAGACCGAATCCTACGGCAGCAACAACGGCACCGGCCTGGACCGCACCGCCGCCAACCCGGAAGACGTGCGCGCCAACAACGTGCTGGCCAAACTCGGCTGGGACTACAGCGATGACGCACGCCTGAGCCTGGTGTACGAGAAGTACAAGGACGATCGCGACGTCGACCTGAAAAGCGCCTACGGCGGGCCCTATGCCAACGGCCAACCAGCCATTTCCGCCTCCATCCTGCCCGGCGGCATGTACCAGTGGCGCACCGGTAACGATACGATCACCCGCGAGCGTTTCGGCCTGGAGCACAGCTTCGCCCTCGACAGCCTGCTGGCCGACAACATCAAGTGGAGCCTCAACCACCAGATCGCCAAGACCGACCAGCGCACCGCCGAGTTTTATTTCCCGGTCACCCGCCGGGTGTTGCGCACCCGTGAAACGCTCTATCAAGAAAAACAGTGGGTCTTCGACGCGCAGGCGGACAAGTCATTCAGCTTGGCCGACACCGATCACACACTGACCTACGGCACCACGCTCAAGCATCAGAAAGTCACCGGCTCACGCAGCGGCAACGGCGTGTGCCTGGCGATCGGCGTGGGCTGCCCCGCCATCGGCGCCATCAGCACCCGGGACGTATTGGCAAAAGCCAGCGACTTCCCGGACCCGACCATCAACACCTACAGCGTTTTCGCCCAGGACCAGATCAGCTGGGGCAAATGGACCTTCACGCCAGCGCTGCGCTACGACTACACCCGGCTCAAGCCACGCCTGACCGAGGAATTCCTGCGCACCGTGGACCCTACCAACGGCGGTACGGTGAGTGGCGAGGACAAGAACTGGCATCGCGTCTCGCCGAAGTTCGGCCTGACCTATGCCCTGACCGACCAGTACACCTGGTACGGCCAGTACGCCGAAGGGTTCCGCACCCCGACCGCCAAGGCCTTGTACGGACGTTTCGATAACGCCGGCGTGGGCTACAGCGTGGAACCCAATCCCGACCTGGAGCCGGAAAAAAGCAAAAGCTACGAAACCGGCCTGCGCGGTCGTTTCGACTCCGGATCGTTCGACGTGGCGGTGTTCTACAACAAGTACCGCGACTTCATCAACGAAGACGCCATCACCCCCGGCGCCGACCAGTTGACCTTCCAGAGCAACAACATCAAGCACGCCACCATCAAGGGCATCGAAGCCAAGGGACGCCTGGACCTGGACGTGTTCGGTGCGCCAAAAGGCCTCTACACCCAAGGCTCGGTGGCCTACCTGTATGGCCGCAACAACGACACGGGCGAGCCGCTCAACAGCGTCAACCCGCTTACCGGCGTGTTCGGCCTGGGCTACGACCAGGAGCAGTTCGGCACCTTGCTCAGCTGGACCCTGGTCCAGAAGAAAAACCGCGTCGACGACAGCAACTTCAATTCGCCCGACGGCGTCAGCGGCCAGTTCAAGACGCCGGGCTTCGGCATTCTCGACCTGAGCGGCTACTACAAGGTGACTAACGACGTCACCGTCAGCGGCGGCCTCTACAACCTCACCGACAAGAAGTACTGGCTGTGGGATGACGTGCGCGGCTACGACAGCGTCGGCGAAGCGGCGGTGCTGAGCCCGGCCAACCTCGATCGCCTGACGGCGCCGGGGCGCAACTTCGCGGTCAACCTGATCTGGGATATCTGATTCGGTTCCAGGCAAAAAGCCATCCGTGGCGAGGGAGCTTGCTCCCGCTGGGGTGCGAAGCGCCCCCAAGATCTAACGGTCGCTGCGCACTGGAGCGCCAGCCCGGCCGAGCGGGAGCAAGCTCCCTCGCCACGATGTATTCACTTCAAGGAATTTTTCATGACCGCCCCACGCCCCGCCCTACGCTCCCAGCGCCTGAACCAGATCACCCACGAGCCCCACGGCAAGCTCGACGCCCTGGTCAAGGCCCACGCCCCATTCGAAACCCAGGCCAGCTACGCGCGCTTCGTCGTCGCCCAGTACCTGTTCCAGTCAGAACTGGTGGCGCTGTACAACGACGCGCAACTGGCTGCCCTGATACCCGACCTGCCGGCCCGCTGCCGCGCCGAAGCGGCCAAGGCGGATCTCGCGGACCTGGACACCGAAGTGCCCGCGCCGGTGGCCGGTGCGGTAAAAAACCCTAGCCAGGCCGAAGCGCTGGGCTGGCTGTTCGTTTCCGAGGGCTCGAAGCTCGGCGCCGCGTTCCTGATCAAGCGTGCCGTGGCCCTGGGAATGAACGAAACCTTCGGCGCCCGGCATCTGGCGGAACCGGCGGGCGGCCGTGCCGAAGGCTGGAAAACCTTCACCCGGACCCTCGACGGCCTGGCCTTCACCGAACAGCAGGAAGCCGAGGCGGACAAAGGCGCGCTGGAGGCCTTCAACCGGTTTACCGTGTTGCTGGAACACGCCTATGCGGCCGAGTTGGCCTGACGGTCACCCACGCCCTTGTGGGAGCGAGCTTGCTCGCGATGGTGGTGCATCAGGCAGCATCTATGGCGACTGGCAGTCCGTCATCGCGAGCAAGCTCGCTCCCACAAGGTAAAGCGCATGTTGGATAAAAATACATGAGCCGCATACCCTCAAAACCCAGCCAACTGCTCTTCGCCCTGCTCGCCTACACCAGCCTGGCCATCGGCCTCATCGCCTTGGTCGTGCCCGGCCTGCCGACCACCGAGTTCATCCTGCTCGCAGCCTGGGCCGCGACCCGCAGTTCACCGCGTCTGAGCGCCTGGCTGGAGCACCATCGGTGGTTCGGGCCAATGCTGCACAACTGGCGCAACGGCAAGGTCATCCCGCGCCGGGCCAAGGTCGGCGCCACGATCAGCATGCTCGGTTGTGCCGCAATGATGTGGCTGATGCTTGCCCACGGCTGGCCGATGTACCTGGCCATGGCCGGCATGGGCCTGGGCAACCTGTGGATCTGGTCACGCCCGGAAACTCGTGGCGAGGGAGCTTGCTCCCGCTGGGGCGCGAAGCGGCCCCCTACGCAATTTTGAACTATGATCGCTCTCTCGCCTGGAGGGCTTTCGATGTCAGATCTGCTCACATCCATGCAAACCGCCCTCGGTTTGCCCACGACTCCGATCCCCTTCACTGGCGAAGGCGCTCTACCCTCTGCCTTCGGGGTTACCGAGTTGGCCTGCGCCAGCATCGCCACGGCCGGTCAAGCGGTCGCCGAACTCATTCATCAGCAGACCGGCCGCCTGCCGACGCTTGAAGTCGACCGGCGCCTGGCCTCGTTCTGGTTCGCCACCTCCCTGCGGCCCGTCGGCTGGAGCGTACCGCCGCTGTGGGACCCGGTGGCTGGCGACTACGCCACCGCCGACGGCTGGATCCGCCTGCACACCAATGCACCGCATCATCGTCTTGCCGCGGACAAGGTCCTCGGTACCTGCACCGACCGCGCCGACATGGCGAGCAAAGTTGTCCGTTGGAACAAGGCCGAACTGGAACAGGCCGTGGTCGACGCCGGTGGTTGCGCTGCACAGATGCGCTCCTGGCAGGCGTGGCAGGCCCATCCGCAAGGTTTGGCGGTGAACGCCGAACCGCTTGTTCACTTCGATGACATGCGTGCAGCTCCGCTTGAACCCTGGCTCGGCTCCGTCGCCCAGCCGCTGGCGGGCTTGAAGGTGCTTGACCTGACCCGCGTGCTGGCCGGCCCGATTGCCAGCCGCTTTTTGGCCGGGCTGGGCGCCGATGTGCTGCGTATCGACCCGCCGATCTGGAACGAACCCGGCGCGGTTCCGGAAGTTACCCTCGGCAAACGCTGCGCCCGCCTTGATCTGCATCAGCCCGCCGACCGCGCGACGTTCGAAGCATTGCTCAAGGATGCCGACATCCTCCTGCACGGCTATCGCGCCGACGCGCTCGAACGCCTGGGCTACGGCGCCGCACAACGCCGCCAACTGGCGCCTGGGCTGATCGACGTAAGCCTCAATGCCTACGGCTGGAGCGGCCCCTGGCAACACCGTCGCGGCTTCGACAGCCTGGTGCAGATGAGCAGCGGCATCGCCGAGGCCGGCATGGCCTGGAAACACACGGACAAACCAACGCCGCTGCCCGTCCAGGCACTGGACCACGGCACCGGCTACCTGATGGCTGCCAGCGCGATCGTACTGCTGGCTAGGCGCTTGGCCGATGGCCGTGGCGGTTCGGCACGCTTGTCGCTGGCCCGCACGGCGAAACTGTTGATCGAGGGTGGCGCCGGCGATGGGGCTGCGTTGCGCCCCGAAGACGAGGCTGACCAGGGACTGCTGGTGGAACAAACGCCCTGGGGCCCGGCGCACCGCTTGCAGGTGCCACTGAAAATCACCGGCACGCCGTTGCAGTGGGCCCTGCCGGCCACCGAACTGGGCGCACATCGCCCTCAGTGGTGATCGTTCAATCGCCTTCGCGAGCAGGCTCGCTCCCACATGGAATTTTCGACAAACGCAGGTCCCACGGCCTACAAAGAATCACTGTGGGAGCGAGCCTGCTCGCGAAGAGGCCGGCACATCCAACATCTCAATCGACTGACACACCGCCTTCGCGAGCAGGCTCGCTCCCACATGGAATTTCGACAGACTCAGATCCCACGACCTACAAAGAATCATTGTGGGAGCGAGCCTGCTCGCGAAGAGGCCGGCAATCCAACATCTCAACCGACTGACACACCGCCTTCGCGAGCAGGCTCGCTCCCACATGGAATTTCGACAGACTCAGATCCCACGGCTTACAAAGAATCACCGTGGGAGCGAGCCTGCTCGCGAAGAGGCCGGCACATTCAACATCTCCATCGACTGACACTCAGCCTTCGCGAGCAAGCTCGCTCCCACAGGGGTTTTTTGACAAACGCAGATCCCACGGCCTACAAAAATTCACTGTGGGAGCGAGCCTGCTCGCGAAGAGGCCGGCACATCCAACATCTCAATCGACTGACACTCAGCCTTCGTGAGCAGGCTCGCTCCCACAGGTTTTGCATCCAGCCCTTTCAGCTCATGCTTCGCGGTTGAACTGACCCAGATCAGCTGTCGTCCCCTTGAATCGACTTAGGCTGTTGACTCTCCTTCGCATGAGAGTCCTGCAATGTCCGATACCCCCGGAAAACTTCGACTGGGCGCGCTGGTTGCGCTGGTAGTGGGTTCGATGATTGGCGGCGGGATCTTTTCCCTGCCGCAGAACATGGCCGCCAGCGCCGATGTCGGCGCCGTATTGATCGGCTGGGCAATCACCGCAGTCGGCATGTTGACCCTAGCATTCGTGTTCCAGACCCTGGCCAATCGCAAACCCGATCTGGACGGCGGGGTGTACGCCTACGCCAAGGCCGGGTTTGGCGACTACATGGGGTTTTCCTCGGCCTGGGGTTACTGGATCAGCGCCTGGCTCGGCAACGTCGGCTACTTCGTCTTGTTGTTCAGCACCCTGGGCTATTTCTTCCCGGTGTTTGGCGAAGGCAACACCGTGGCGGCAGTGATTGGCGCATCGCTGTTGCTGTGGGCCGTGCACTTTCTGGTACTGCGGGGCATCAAGGAAGCGGCGTTCATCAACCTGGTGACCACCGTCGCCAAGGTCGTGCCGCTGCTGCTGTTCGTGCTGATCGCGGTGTTCGCCTTCAAGCTGGATATTTTTACCGCCGATATCTGGGGCTGGAAAAACCCGGACCTGGGCAGCGTGATGGATCAGGTGCGACACATGATGCTGGTCACCGTGTGGGTGTTCATCGGCATCGAAGGCGCGAGCATTTTCTCGGCCCGCGCCGAAAAACGCAGCGACGTCGGCAAGGCCACGGTCATCGGCTTCATCACGGTGCTGTTGTTGCTGGTACTGGTGAACGTGCTCTCGCTGGGCATCATGACCCAACCTGAACTGGCGAAGCTGCAGAATCCGTCCATGGCCGCCGTACTCGAGCACGTGGTCGGTCACTGGGGCGCTGTGCTGATCAGCGTCGGCCTGGTTATCTCGCTGCTCGGTGCCCTGCTGTCCTGGGTCTTGCTGTGCGCCGAGATCATGTTTGCCGCCGCCAAGGACCACACCATGCCGGCCTTCCTGCGCCGGGAAAATGCCAATCATGTCCCGGCCAACGCGCTGTGGCTGACCAACGCGATGGTCCAGCTGTTCCTGATCGTCACGCTGTTTTCCGCCAGCACCTACTTGTCGCTGATCTACCTCGCCACTTCGATGATCCTGGTGCCGTATTTGTGGTCGGCCGCCTACGCGGTGCTGTTGGCGGTACGCGGCGAGACCTATGAAAACGCCCTGGCCGAACGGCGCAAGGACCTGGCCATCGGCGCCATCGCGCTGATCTACGCGATGTGGCTGCTATATGCCGGCGGGATCAAATACCTGCTGCTTTCCGCCCTGCTCTACGCACCCGGCGCAGTCCTGTTCGCCAAGGCCAAGCACGAACTGGGCAAACCGGTTTTCACCTCGGTCGAGAAGCTGATTTTTACCGCCGTGGTGGTCGGTGCCCTGGTGGCTGCCTACGGCCTTTATGACGGCTTCCTGAGCCTGTAGCCGGCTGACCGTTTCATCTGGAGGATTTGTAATGACCACGGAAAAAGTGAAATACGGCGTCCATTCCGAAGCTGGCAAACTGCGCAAAGTCATGGTCTGCTCACCAGGCCTCGCCCACCAGCGGCTGACGCCGAACAACTGCGACGAACTGCTGTTCGATGACGTGCTGTGGGTCAACCAGGCCAAGCGCGATCACTTCGATTTCGTCACCAAGATGCGTGAACGCGGTATCGACGTGCTGGAGATGCACAACCTGCTGACCGACATCGTCGCCATCCCCGAAGCGCTCGACTGGATCCTGCATCGCAAGATCACCGCCAACTCCGTGGGCCTGGGCCTGGTGCATGAAGTGGGCGCCTGGTTGCGCAGCCTGGAGCCACGCAAGATCGCCGAATACCTGATCGGCGGCGTCTCGGCCGATGACCTGCCGGACAGCTTCGGCGGCAAGACCATCCAGATGTTCCGCGACTTTGTCGGGCACTCCAGCTTCATCCTGCCACCGCTGCCCAACACCCAGTTCACTCGCGACACCACCTGCTGGATCTACGGCGGCGTGACGCTGAACCCGATGTATTGGCCGGCCCGCCGCCAGGAAACCTTGCTCACCACCGCCATCTACCGATTTCATCCCGAGTTTACCCAAGCCGATTTCCAGATCTGGTACGGCGACCCGGACCTGGACCACGGCAACGCCACCCTCGAAGGCGGCGACGTAATGCCCATCGGCAATGGCGTGGTATTGATCGGCATGGGCGAACGCTCGTCGCGCCAGGCCATCGGCCAATTGGCACTGAACCTGTTCAAGCACAAAGCCGTCGAGCGGGTGATTGTCGCGGGGCTGCCGCGTTCCCGCGCAGCGATGCACCTGGACACCGTGTTCAGTTTCTGTGACCGCGACCTGGTGACGATTTTTCCCGAAGTCGTCAGCCAGATCGTCGCGTTTTCGCTGCGCCCGGACGAGAGCAAACCCGGCGGCATCGACGTGCGGCGCGAGGAAGGCAGCTTCCTCAGTACCGTCGCCAGTGCCCTCAAGCTGCCCGCGCTGCGCATAGTGGAAACCGGCGGCAACAGCTTCGCCGCCGAACGCGAGCAATGGGACGACGGCAACAACGTGGTCGCCCTCGAGCCGGGCGTGGTCATTGGCTACGACCGCAATACCTACACCAATACCCTGCTGCGCAAGGCCGGGGTGGAGGTCATCACCATCAGCGCCGGCGAACTCGGTCGTGGCCGTGGCGGCGGCCATTGCATGACCTGCCCGATCGTCCGCGACCCAATCGACTACTGACCTCTGAGCCTGGGTCGTTTTATCGAAAACGGCCCAGGGGATAACCGACACCCAAGGAGATCCATCATGGCTTTTAATATGCGCAACCGCAGCCTGCTGAGCTTGATGCACCACACCCACCGCGAGCTGCACTTTTTGCTCGACCTGTCCCGCGACCTCAAGCGCGCCAAGTACACCGGCACCGAGCAACCGCACCTCAAAGGCAAGAACATCGCGCTGATCTTCGAGAAAACCTCGACCCGCACGCGTTGCGCCTTCGAAGTCGCGGCCCATGACCAGGGCGCCCACGTCACCTACATCGACCCGGTTTCGTCACAGATCGGCCACAAGGAAAGCATGAAGGACACCGCCCGCGTGCTGGGGCGGATGTTCGACGCCATCGAATACCGTGGCTTCGAGCAGGAGATCGTCGAGGAACTCGCCAAGTTCGCCGGCGTGCCGGTGTTCAACGGCCTGACCGCCGAATTCCACCCCACGCAAATGATCGCCGACACCCTGACCATGCGCGAACACAGTGACAAGCCGCTGCATGACATCAGCTACGCCTACCTGGGCGATGCGCGCTACAACATGGGCAACTCGCTGCTGATGATCGGCGCCAAGCTGGGCATGGACGTGCGCATCGGCGCGCCGAAAGCCCTGTGGCCGCATCAGGACTTCATCGACCAGTGCCAGGCCTTCGCCGCCCAAAGCGGTGCACGGATCACCATCACCGAAGACCCGGAAGAAGCGGTCAAGGGCGTGGACTTCATCCATACCGATATCTGGGTCTCCATGGGCGAGCCGGTGGAGGCCTGGGACGAGCGCATCCAGCAACTGCTGCCCTATCAGGTCAACGCGCAAATGATGAAAGCCTCGGGCAATCCGCGGGTGAAATTCATGCACTGCCTGCCGGCCTTTCATAACAGTGAAACCAAGGTCGGCAAGGACATCGCCGCGCGTTATCCGAACCTGGCCAACGGCGTGGAAGTGACCGAGGACGTCTTCGAATCCCCGGCCAACATCGCCTTCGAACAGGCAGAGAACCGCATGCACACCATCAAGGCGATCCTGGTGGCGGCGTTGGCGGATATCTGAATACCGGCCCGATCCCCTGTTGGAATGCTCTTCACTGTGGGAGCGAGCTTGCTCGCGATGGCGGAGTGTCAGCTTGCATTGATGTTGGATGTGCAGCCGTCATCGCGAGCAAGCTCGCTCCCACAAGGGAACTGTTTTGTTCGATCTGACTTGAAAGGACAGCACCATGCGCATCGTCGTTGCCCTGGGCGGAAATGCCCTCCTGCGTCGGGGTGAACCCATGACCGCCGACAATCAACGCAGCAACATCCGCACCGCGACCGAACAGATCGCCAGGATCCATCCCGGCAACCAGTTGGTCATCGCCCACGGCAACGGCCCGCAGGTCGGCCTGTTGTCGTTGCAGGCGGCGGCCTACACCTCGGTCACGCCGTATCCGCTGGACGTGCTGGGCGCCGAAACCGAAGGCATGATCGGCTACATCATCGAACAGGAACTGGGCAACCTGCTGGACTTCGAAGTGCCCTTCGCCACGCTTTTGACCCAAGTCGAAGTGGACGCCAACGACCCGGCTTTCCAGAACCCGACCAAGCCCATCGGCCCGGTCTACAGCCGGGAAGAGGCGCAGCAACTGGCCGCAGAAAAAGGCTGGGCGATTGCCGCCGACGGCGACAAGTTCCGCCGGGTGGTCGCCAGCCCACGGCCCCGGCGCATCTTTGAAATCCGTCCGATCAAGTGGCTGCTGGAAAAAGGCAGCATCGTGATCTGTGCCGGCGGTGGCGGCATCCCGACGATGTACGACGCCGACGGCAACCTGCAAGGCGTCGAAGCGGTGATCGACAAGGACCTGTGTTCAGCGCTCTTGGCCGAACAGCTGGAAAGCGATCTGCTGGTCATCGCCACGGACGTCAACGCCGCTTTCATCGATTTCGGCAAGCCGACCCAGAAAGCCATCGCCCGGGCTCACCCCGACGAGATGGAAAAACTGGGCTTTGCCGCCGGGTCCATGGGGCCCAAGGTGCAAGCCGCCTGCGAATTCGCCCGCCACACCGGCAAGGTCGCGGTGATCGGGTCGCTGTCAGACATCGAGGCTATCGTCCAGGGCACCGCCGGCACGCGCATCAGCACGGCAACGCCGGGGATTGTTTATCGGTAACCACAAAACTTATACGGCAGGCGCGGTGTCTGCCGTTCTCCACGCCTTCGAAGGAGAGACCCTTATGGCCACGTTCCAACCCGGTCACCTGCACATGGAACGCCATGCGCTGAACAAGGACGACTACAGCTACAACCTGTGCATCGATTACGAGGTGACCCAGGATCCCGAGGAAGGAACGGGCATGTCGTTCCGGCTACACGGCACGGTGGAAGACAAGAGCGTGGACGAGACGTTTTTCCTGGCCAAGGACCAGGCCTTCGACTTCGCCCGCCACGCCACGCGCATCGCCCAGCAGTACGGCATGCCGAAGACCGCCAGCATCGGCTCGATGCACAGGTATTACGACGAGATGTTCGAAGACGTGCGGCACCAGCTCGACGTCAAGCCGGGTGATCCGATGAAGCCTGAGCATTTGGAATAATCCTGACACCCACTTCGGGCCTGAAAAGCACCTGTGGCGAGGGAGCTTGCTCCCGCTCGGTTGCGCAGCGACCGCAAAATCCTCGGGCCGCTGCGCAGCCCAGCGGGAGCAAGCTCCCTCGCCACAATGAATCTCTGCACCTGGCGCTATCAGTGGCCTGAATACCGGGCTACACACAAGCCCCACCCGACTGGCAACTCGCCATGGCTGACCTATGCTGAAAACAGTACCCCCGGGTATTCGTTCAGAGGTCATCGCCATGAACATCAAAACAAGAAGACGCCTCGCCATTTTTATCACCTGCACGGCCACGCTAGCGCTGTATGGCACCGCGGCTTATCGGGTCGAACAGGCCAGGCAGTTGCCCCGTGAATACGCCAGCTGCAACTTCGAACGCTGCATACCGCACAACGCATCCCTGAACGCTCTGCGCTGAAGCGGTTTCAGTCGTCCTGCTGATCGGTCTTGAGCCGGTCGCGGAAGGCCTTGGGCGAAATGCCAACACGCCGGCGAAACAGCCGGGTGAAGTTGGTCGGGTCGGAAAAGCCGAGCAGTTCGGAGATTTCGTAGATGGTCATGCCGGTGTAGGTCAGCAGCCGCTTGGCCTCCAGCAGCTGACGCTCGTGCATGATCTGCAACGCCGGTTGCCCGGCCAGTTCGCGACAGGTGCCGTTGAGGTGCGATACCGAGATGCCCAGGCGATGGGCGAGGTCTTCGACCTTGACGTGCTGGCGATAGGTTTCCTCCACCAACTGGATGAACCCGTTGAGATATTCCCGGGCCCGTTGCGGGCGCTGCGACGAGGTACGCCTGTCCATTACCTGGCGACTGACCCAGACCATGATCACGCTGACCAATGCATGCATCAGCATTTCCCGGGCCGGTTCGTGGCCAACATATTCCGCCTGCAAGGCGCTGAAAAGGCTGTTGAGGTAGTCGGCGTTTTCGCCGGCCGGGTAGGCTTCGGCCTGGGCCAGGACATTCACCGAATGCCCGAGCTGCCCTTGCAGATGCGTCACCAGCGGCGCCGCCAGGGTAACCACGTAACCTTGCACATCCTCGGAAAAGCGAAAGCCGTGCACTGACAAGGGCGGCAGGATCTGCACGGCCGGCTCGTCGAGCCGGGTGCGCTGGCCTTCTATTTCCAGCTCGGCCTGGCCCTTGTAGACAAACAGCAACTGACACAGGTCCGCATGCCGATGGGGTTTGATTTCCCACTGGTGTTCGCTGCTGCGCGTGGAAATGGTTTCGCAATGCAGCAGGTCCGGCGTCGGCCAATCCTGGCTCTCACCGTAGAGCTTGAACACCGGTATCGAAGGCAGCTCGGTTTTCTTCATACGAGGGTTGGCCTCGGGTTACGGGCGGTAATCGCACCGATTGGCAGAAAGTACAGGTTTCAGCGCAGTTTTCCCCTTCAATTGACAGGTTCGCAAGCGAAAAATGCAGGCCAGGATTACTAATAATAAACACCGACCCTGGTCGCGTGCTCTTGCGAGTCATAACAACAATGAAAACCCTCAAGACCCAAGTCGCCATTATCGGCGCCGGCCCCTCTGGACTGCTGCTCGGCCAGTTGTTGCACAACGCCGGCATCGATACCCTGATCCTGGAACGCCAGACACCCGACTACGTCCTCAGCCGCATCCGCGCCGGCGTGCTTGAGCAAGGCATGGTGCAGTTGCTGCGCCAGGCCGGGGTCGGCCAGCGCATGGATGCCGAAGGCCTGCCCCATGATGGCTTCGAGCTGGTCCTCAATGGCCGGCGCGTGCACATTGACCTGAAGGGACTGACCGGTGGCCAGAACGTCATGGTCTACGGCCAGACCGAAGTCACCCGCGACCTGATGGCTGCCCGCCAGGCCTGCGGCGCGCAGACCCTGTACCAGGTCGATAACGCCCAGCCCCACGACCTGCAGACCGACCAGCCTTTCGTGACCTTCGAGCATGCGGGCGAAACCTGGCGTCTGGACTGCGATTACGTGGCCGGCTGCGACGGCTTCCACGGCGTCGCGCGGCAATCGATCCCGGCGGAAAAACTCAAGGTCTTCGAGCGTGTCTACCCGTTCGGCTGGCTCGGCATCCTGGCCGACACCCCGCCGGTCCACGAGGAGCTGGTCTACGCCCGCCATGAGCGCGGCTTTGCCCTGTGCAGCATGCGCTCGAGAACTCGCACCCGCTATTACCTGCAAGTACCCGCCGAGGAACAGATAGCCGACTGGCCGGACGAGCGTTTCTGGAGCGAGCTGAAAAACCGCCTGCCCGCCGACCTGGCCGAAGCGCTGGTGACCGGCCCGTCCATCGAAAAAAGCATCGCGCCGTTGCGCAGTTTTGTCGTCGAACCGATGCAGTACGGGCGGATGTTTTTGGTCGGCGATGCCGCCCACATCGTCCCGCCCACCGGTGCCAAGGGGCTGAACCTGGCCGCCAGCGACGTCAGCACGTTGTTCAATATCTTGCTCAAGGTCTATCGCGACGGTCGCGTGGATCTCCTGGAACGCTATTCGGCCATTTGCCTGCGGCGAGTCTGGAAGGCCGAACGGTTCTCCTGGTGGATGACTTCGATGCTGCATCGCTTCGACGACGATGCGTTCAACCAGCGCATCAGCGAAGCGGAGCT
The DNA here is from genome assembly GCF_051132085.1 of Pseudomonas sp. R1-15. NCBI lineage: Bacteria > Pseudomonadati > Pseudomonadota > Gammaproteobacteria > Pseudomonadales > Pseudomonadaceae > Pseudomonas > Pseudomonas sp. R1-15. The sequence continues at coordinate 4,622,926 of NZ_CP071660.1, forward strand.
GGAGTATTTCGTCGACTCCGAGGCCGGTCGAAAAACCATTGCGGAAAACTATGTCGGCCTTCCTTACGAGGCTATCGAATAGCCAACTATCGATTTAAACTGCGGGCTCCCGTCCATTCGCCTCCCCGGCGCGATGCCCGCAGGTCCAGCCTTGAATCAGCTCGATACGCCTCAAGTCCCGCAACCCGCCATCCGCAGCGTGCTGGTGGCGCTGATGCTGGCGATTTTCCTCGGTGCGTTGGACCAGACCATCGTCGCCGTCTCGATGCCGGCGATTTCCGCGCAATTCAAGGATGTCAGCTTGCTGGCCTGGGTGATCTCCGGCTACATGGTCGCGATGACCGTTGCGGTGCCGATCTACGGCAAGCTGGGCGACCTGTACGGCAGGCGGCCATTGATGCTGTTCGGCATGGGCCTGTTCACGCTCGCCTCGCTGTTCTGCGGCCTGGCGCAGGACATGCAACAACTGGTACTGGCGCGGATTTTCCAGGGCATCGGCGCTGGCGGGATGATTTCCGTGAGCCAGGCGATCATCGGCGACATCATCCCGCCCCGGGAACGTGGCCGTTACCAGGGCTACTTCAGCAGCATGTATGCGGTCGCCAGCGTCGCCGGGCCGGTGCTGGGCGGTTACATGACCGAATACCTGTCCTGGCGCTGGGTGTTCTGGATCAACCTGCCGCTGGGCCTGGGCGCCTGGCTCGTGGCCCGGCGCACGCTGGTGGGGCTGCCAGTGCCGCAACGCACGCCCGTCATCGACTACCTGGGCACCGTCTTGCTGATCATCGGCCTGACTGCCTTGCTGCTGGGCATCACCCAGGTGGGCCAGGGTCACGCCTGGCACAGCCGCGAAGTGCTCGGGCTGCTCGGTGGCGCCGTGGTCGTGCTGGGGGTATTCGCCTGGCATGAGCGCCGCGCCCGAGAGCCGTTGCTGCCCATGCACCTGTTCGTCAACCGCAGCGCGGTGCTGTGCTGGTGCACGGTGTTCTTCACCAGTTTCCAGGCGATCTCGCTGACGGTGCTGGTGCCGTTGCGCTTCCAGAGCGTGACCGGCGCCGGGGCCGACAGTGCCGCGCTGCACCTGCTGCCACTGGCGATGGGCCTGCCGATGGGCGCCTATTTCGCCGGACGGCGCACCTCGATCACCGGTCGCTACAAACCGATGATCCTCAGTGGCGCCCTGCTCTTCCCGTTCGCTATCCTCGGCATGGCCTTCACCCCGCCCGCGGCATTCTGGCTCAGCAGCCTGTTCATGCTGCTTGGCGGCATCGCGTCCGGCATGCAATTTCCCACCTCGCTGGTGGGTTCGCAGAATTCGGTGCAGCAACGGGACATCGGCGTTGCCACCAGCACCACCAACCTGTTCCGCTCACTGGGCGGCGCGGTCGGCGTGGCATTGATGTCGGCGCTGCTGCTGGCGCTATTGCAGGATTCAGGTTTTGCCCAGCTCGCCGGTTCGTCAGTGATCAGCGAAGGGCATTCCGGCAACGTGCTGCTCGACGGCCTGAACGCCGCGCCGGGCGCGGCACGGGATGCCTTGCGCGAGGAACTGCAAGCGACGTTCCGGCATTTGCTGATGATCAGCGCGGCGGTGTCGTTGCTGGGGTTGGCGGCGGCGCTGGCAATGCCCGATTGCCTGTTGCGCGGGCGAGAAGAAAAAACTCGCTAGTGCGGATGGCACTGACCTATGTGGCGAGGGAGCTTGCTCCCGCTGGACTGCGCAGCAGGCCCAAAATCCTGAGTGAGCAGGGGGAATTTTGGGGCCGCTTCGCGGCCCAGCGGGAGCAAGCTCCCTCGCCACAAAATCCCGTTAGGCCGCCCCCACGACACCTTCGGGCACCACCACCGCGCTCATCCCTTCCTTCATCCGCTTGGCATCGCGCACGAAGCAGCGAGAGGCCAGGAACAGGAACACCATGGTCAACAGCAGCGCCACCGGGATCAGGTACATCGCGTCATGCAGGCCGATCGCCTTGAACGCTTCGGTCATTTGCGGAGCGCCTGCGACCGCCATGGCCGTGTGGGCGAAGTAGTCGGACAAGCCGCCGACCACCACCGGCCCAAGGCCGCCGCCGAGCAGATACAGCCCGGCGAAATACAACGCCATCGCCGTGGCCCGCAGGCGCGGCTCCACCACGTCCTGGATCGCGGTGTAGACGCAGGTGTAGAAGTTATAGGCAAACAGCCAGCCGACACTGAACACCGCGACGAACACGCCGATCTCGATGCGCCCGGCATGCAACGCCCACGCTGTAGTCACCGTGGAGATGGCCAGGCTGAATGCCGCGAACAGCAGCCGGCCATTGGGCACGCGCTGGTGAATCTTGTCGGCCACCCAGCCGCCGAGGGTCAGCCCGAACAACCCGGTCACGCCGACCATGATCCCGGTCGCCACGGCCGCCTCGTGCAGCGGCATCCCGAAATAACGCTGCAGCATCGGCACCAGGAAGGAGTTGCAGGCATAGGTGGCGAAGTTGAAGCACAACCCCGCCAGGATCAGCCAGAGAAAGGTTGGAATCGCCAGCACCCGGCGAATCGGCTTGTCGACCTTTTCCTGGGACACCGCCACGGTTTCCGCCGCGCCGCGCTTGGGTTCCTTGATGAAAAACATGAACACCGCCAGCACCAGGCCCGGCACCGCCGCAATGAAGAACGGCGCGCGCCAGCTGTCGAACGCCTTGACCATCGCGCCAATGGTAAAGAACGCCAGCAGCAGGCCCAGCGGCAGCCCCAGCATGAAAATGCCCATCGCCCGAGCCCGACGGTGCGCCGGGAACAGATCGCCGATCAACGAGTTGGCCGCCGGCGCATAACTGGCTTCACCGATGCCCACGCCCATGCGCACCACCAGGAACGCCCAGAAACTGCCCACCAGGCCGTTTACCGCCGTCAGCCCGCTCCAGGCCGCCAGGCCCCAGCCCATCAGTTTGCTGCGCGAACCGGTATCGGCCATGCGTCCCAATGGCAGGCCCGCGATGGCATAGACGATGGTGAAGGCGGTACCGATGATGCCGATCTGGAAGTCGCTGAGGCTCCACTCCATGCGGATCGGCTCGATGATGATCGCCGGGATGGTGCGGTCGAAAAAGTTGAACAGGTTGGCCAGGAACAGCAGGAACAGAATGCGCCAGGCATTCGCCGCTTGGGTCGAGTTCTGCATGGGTCCGTCTCTTTTTATTGTTTTGGGGCTTCCTTGCCAACGCATTCGAGCCCGGAACCGCCAATCTAATCATGCCTGCCAGCGCTGTCTGTAACTATTCGCAAGGCTGATATCCACCCATGGGAGGTAGGTCCCACAGACAATGGCTTATTCATTTTCCTCACCATCCATCCACAAGGTTGGCGTTAGTATGCTATTACACTGCCTTGAGCTCTGTGGAAGGCTAAAATCGCCGCCATCGACTAGCATGTAGCTCGCAAGGATGGAACACTTACGGACGGGATATTGCTATGGAGTGGCTTGGTTTACGTTTCATGGATGGGCTCCCGCAACACGGCCACGTCATACTCGATTGTTCCCATAATTCCTTTCTGGTGGTGCTGGCCTATCTGGTGGCCTGCACGGCCAGCTTCGCCACGCTGGACATTAGCGAACGAGTTGGGAATGTGGAAAAAGCCGCCTCCCGGCGACTCTGGCGCTGGGTTGGAGCCGGCAGTCTGGCGGGCGGCATCTGGTCCATGCATTTCATCAGCATGTTGGCATTCCAAGCCCCCATTGAAATCCACTACCACCTGCCCACCACCCTGCTCTCGCTGTTATTCGCGCTGACCGCTTCATGGCTGGCAATGCATACCCTCAGCCGTCCTTATCTGAATTTCTGGCAATACCTACAGGCCGCTGTCTGGATCGGCCTGGGCATCGCGATCATGCATTACGTGGGCATGGCCGCCCTGCGATCAGACGCGATGATCTACTACCAACCCGTTCTCTTTGCTCTCTCGATAATGATCGCCATCGGTGCCAGCCTGGCCGCCCTATGGATTTTCAGTCACTTGCGCAACGGCAGCGGCATGGTTCACCAATTGCTCAAATACACTGCCAGCCTGGTGCTTGGTGCTGGCATCGTCAGCATGCATTTCACCGCGATGGCGGCCCTTAGCCTGGTGCTGCCGGATGGCAGCCTGCAACCGCTGCCCGGCGGTAACTATCATCTGCAACTGGGGTCGACGGTAGCAGTGGTGACCCTGCTGATTATCGGCAGCAGCATTGGCGCCGCACTGGCGAACAAGATGCTGCAACGCAAGGAGCACGATCTGCGGCGGGTCAACGCCCTGCTCGCTGAGCTGGATCAAGCGCGTATTTCGCTGCAGCAGGTGGCCCACCACGACCCCTTGACAGACCTGATCAACCGCCGCGGCTTCAACCAGATTTTCGCCGAGAAACTCATTGAGAAGACTCACGAAGGCGGCATGCTCGCGGTGATGTTCCTCGACATCGATCACTTCAAGCGCATCAATGACAGTCTCGGCCATGACGCCGGCGATGAACTGCTCAAGGTCCTGTCCACTTATATCAAGGCTTCGGTGGTCGGCCACGAAGCCGTGGTGGCGCGATTCGGAGGCGATGAATTCTGCCTCCTGATCAGCCTTGACGGCCGTGAAGAAGCACGGCAAATAGCCCAGCGCATCATGCAAAAAATGAAAGATCCCATCGAGTTGTCCGGACGACGCATGGTCATGACTACTAGCATCGGAGTCAGCTTGTTTCCGAGTGACGGCAAGACCTGCGAGGAACTGCTCAAGAATGCGGACCTGGCGCTATACCAGTCCAAAGATAGCGGCCGTAACGGGCTGCACTTTTTCAGCGCGGACCTGAAAATCCGCGCCACGCTGGAGCTGCAACTCGAGGAGGAACTGCGCTATGCGCTGCGCGAAGGCACTGGATTAATGCTTTATTACGAACCGATCTATGACCTGAAACTCGGCCGGGTCACGAAACTTGAAGCACTGATTCGCTGGCAACACCCGGTACGCGGACTGTTGATGCCTGACCAGTTCATTGCCATCGCCGAAGCCAATGATTTGATTGCCGAGCTGGACAATTGGGCGCTGCGCAAGGCTTGCGAAGACTTGGGCGAATTGTCCCGCCATAATTGCGGAACGCTCACAGTCACGGTGAATTGCTCACCCTTGAACCTGGCAAGAGGCGAACTGGCCAACGAAATCGAACACATCTTGCGCGTCAGCGGGGTGGCGCCAGAACGGCTCGAGCTGGAAGTGACCGAAAATGCGCTGATGGGCAACATTTCCAAGACCCTGGTTCTACTGCAGCAGATTCGCGACCTCGGTGTTTCATTATCAATCGACGACTTCGGCACCGGCTATTCATCCCTGGCCTACCTCAGGCGCCTGCCATTGAACACGTTGAAGATCGACCGCTCGTTTATGCAAGACTTTCCCCAGGCCATTCAAGACATGGACATCGTCCGGGCCATTATCATCATGGCCCATACGCTGCATTTACGGGTCGTCACCGAAGGCGTCAAAACGTTCGAGCAATACGACTTCCTCGAACGCCATGGCTGCGATTTGGTTCAAGGCTACCTGCTCGGTCGTCCGGTACCGTTGCCTGAGTTGCGGCCACTGCTGGCCGAAATCGACCAGCGCAAGCGAACGCACACCGTCGCTGCCATCATTTAGCCTCTTTTTGATTAAAGAACGCCGCGCCATGGCCGATCCAACATGATCAGGAAAGATTCTCCCGAGCGCTGCTCAGGCTGCAGCCCTGAATGCTTGGGCCCGATATTCGCGACCGTCAGGACGCGAGTTCCCATCCGCGATGGTTCGATGACAGAGGTCGTCGGACCGACCAGTCAGGCATACGGCGCACAATGACCTCCAAAAAAACAGCCACTGCGGTTTCCGATCTGACCCTGAGCCCGGCCGCCAACGGCGCGGACGCCTCGGCGCTGTCGAGCAGCTCGCGATCCCTGGCGACCCAGCAATATCTGTATTTCACCGAGACCAACACCGACCGCATCCTCGACAACCTCGATGGCCTGCGTGATGCCGTATTCCCCCGCCCGCCGCACCTGGTGGATGACGAGAGCGAACGTGGCCAGCAGGAATTCCCCTCGGTGTGCCTGATCGGCCTCGGGCGCTGCGGCTCCAACATCGCCCTGGACGTAGCGGAACTGGTCTACAACGCGCGCAAGTTCTATCTCAACGAATTCAACGCCGAAGACAAGCACTACGGTGACAAGGGCTATCGCCCCGCGCAGTGGATGCGCAACCTGCGCCTGGGGACCAGCAAGGCCAGCAAACCGGTGTTTCTGGTGGAACCGCTGGTCATGCTCGGCGACCTGGACAAAGACATCGCCGGGCGTATCCGTTTTTCCCGCAAGGGCGAAAAAAGCGGGTTCTTGCGCGACTACAGCAAAATGAAAATCATGGACCTCTCCGAAGTCCATGCGGGTGGTGCCGGTAACGCGCCGATCCTCGGCCAGTACCTGGCGAAGATCATCCTGAACAAGGACACCCAGCGCTTCTCCAGCCCCGACTGGAAAATGATCCACTCGTACCTGATCGACAGCTGCGGCATCAAGGCCAACCAGTCGCGCCTGTACTTCTCGATCTTCAGCGCCGGCGGCGGTACCGGTTCGGGCATGGCTTCGGAGTTCGGCCTGGCCCAGCAGTACTCGTACATGAACAAGACGTTCGACACCAAGCCGATGGACGAACACGACAGCAAGAGCGGCCACTCCTTCGTCTTCGAACCGATCTTCACCAGCGGCATCTGCGTGCTGCCGAACATTTCCGATCATCGCAGTGAAATGTCCGAGGCGCTGCACATCAACGCCGGACGGCTGCTGTGCAAATACCTCTCGGAAGAATGGGATTTCTCGTACAACTTCGCCAACGAAGACAGCAGCGAAGCCAGCGTCATGGGCCGTATCCGGCCATGGAACGCGATGATGCTGATCTCCAACGACATCATGCGCTACGCCGAAGAAAGCGATGACGGCAATATCCAGAACATCGATGTCAATGCCATGGAAAAGCACGCCAACCAGTATATTTCCCAGCAGATCTTCAACATCCTCACGGCCCAGGCCGTGACCACCGACTACGACCAGAACTACTTCCGGCGCGCCGGCATCGACATCGGCGAAACCATTCGCCTGGATGCCAACGACCTGTTCATGAGCCTGGCCGGCCCGGTAGCGATTGCCTACGCTGAATCCGTCGTTCCGGAAACCCCGGCGCCGAGCGGCGACAAATTCAAGGTGTTCGAAAAGGAGCCGCCGCGCCTGAACATCGATGACCTGTTCTTCCGCTCCATCGACCTGCCGCACTTCAACAAGGTCACCCAGGCCATCGAAGGCATCAGCCTGTTGCCGATCGAGTCCAAGCGTTACCGGGCCTCGCTGGAGCAATACAAGAATTCCGGCTATGACGCCGCCGCCCTGCACGACCTGCACTTCTTCAAGAACTGCTCATCGGTGGTGTCGATCGTCTCGCTGCCCAAGGACTACAAGCTGTCCTACATGGACCTGAACCGGCTCAAGACCCACCTCAACAGCCTGTTCCCGAACACCACGCTCAAGCGCTATGCGCTGGTGATCGGCGCCTCGGCCAACTTGTCGCTGACTACCCTGATCGCCAAGAGCCCGTGCCTGTCGGATGACTTCCTGACCCTGATCGTGGCGTTCATCAAGCGCTGCTTTGCCCGCACGCCGTATCGCTTCGACGAGACCCTGGACAACTCGATCCTGGACTTCATCATCAATGAAGAGTTCGACGAAGCACGCATCGACGACCTGCTCAATGAATTCGAGAACCCGGCGAAGATCCTCGACACCAACTGGTACGCGATCAAGCCGATGTACGAGAAGAAGTACCGCGAGCTGATCAGTGACAAGGACAAGTTTGTCTCGATCAACGACATCCGCCTGTCCCGCGACTGCGTGAAGAAGTCGATCAAGTACCTGCGCGAGATCTACCGTCACCGGATCGGCAAGACCAAGGTTATTTCGCTGAATAACCATACTGGCAAGAGTTATTGAGGCTGGAGTGACACCGCGTCGCGCCGATTCGCGAGCAGGCTCGCTCCCGCAGGATTTGTGAACACATATCCCTTGTGGGAGCGAGCCTGCTCGCGAAGGGGCCACGAGCGGCACCGCAAAAACAACATCCAGAAACAATTAGGCAGCCCATCGGCCGCGCCAAAAACTGTTCCCGTTACGTATACGTCACCCTGCCCTGTGGCGTTTCGCCACGGCAGGCTGTCATCACGCTACTCACCTACACACTTTCCGAGATGCCGAAACACGAACCAACTTGGTGCACCGATCAATTCGACGCCCTTTCCTGGATCATGATCCACGGCGAAACCACCACGGCCCACAGCAGCGGATCACGCTCAAGAAAATCCAGCGCCCGCGTTTCAGACAGCTTGGCGAGCTGCCCGCCGGCCAGCCAGGCGGCGACTTTGGTACCTTCGTCCTCGGCAATGGCCTCGGCGGCGGCGATCAGATCCAGTGCCGGATCGACCCACAATAGGGCACCCTTGGCAAAGAACGGTTCCAGCTCCTTCCAGGTAATGGATGCGGTTTCACCGAGCAATTTGGCATAGAGGGTGCTAGGTTCTTGATTCATGGGAGCTGTCCGGAAAAGAAATCGGCGCGAATGATAACGTCGGTGGTCTGGCAGAAAAACCCGGTTGCAATTGCAGCACCGATTGAAAAGCGCAGGAAAGCCAAGGATTGCCGATTTGACCGGACAAACCCCGCCGCGAATCTGTCTTTTTCTTTCAATAAAGCGACACCCCCAGGCTTTGCCCCCAAGCGCCAGCTTCCCTTGCCAACAATCGGCGCTCTACACTGTACCGGTACAGTTGCCGGGGGCATTTTCCGCGTGGGTATCCAAGATATCTGACCCGGTTCTGCTGCTACGGCGCCAGGACTATAAAAACTACAACAGCATGAGTGGAGCACTATGACTAAGGCTACTAAGCAGATTTCCAAACTGTTTGCCGCTATGGTTCTGGCCGGGGTTGCCAGCCATTCGTTCGCCGCCGACACCATCAAGATCGGCATCGCCGGCCCGAAAACCGGCCCTGTAGCCCAATACGGCGACATGCAGTTCAGTGGCGCGAAAATGGCCATCGAACAGATCAACGCCAAGGGTGGCGTCGACGGCAAGCAACTGGTCGCCGTTGAATACGACGACGCCTGTGATCCGAAGCAAGCGGTCGCGGTTGCGAACAAGGTCGTCAACGACGGCGTCAAGTTCGTGGTTGGCCACCTGTGCTCCAGCTCCACCCAGCCGGCTTCGGACATCTACGAAGACGAGGGCGTGATCATGATCACTCCGGCCGCCACCAGCCCGGACATCACCGCGCGCGGCTACAAGATGATCTTCCGCACCATCGGCCTGGACAGCGCCCAAGGCCCTGCGGCCGGCAACTACATCGCCGACCACGTCAAGCCGAAAATCGTTGCTGTCCTGCACGACAAGCAGCAGTACGGTGAAGGCATCGCCAGCGCCGTGAAGAAAACCCTCGAAGGCAAAGGCGTGAAAGTGGCCGTCTTCGAAGGCGTGAACGCCGGCGACAAAGACTTCTCCTCGATGATCGCCAAGCTCAAGCAAGCCAACGTCGACTTCGTCTACTACGGCGGCTACCACCCGGAGCTGGGCCTGATTCTGCGTCAAGCCCAGGAAAAAGGCCTGAAAGCCAAGTTCATGGGTCCGGAAGGCGTGGGTAACGACTCCATCTCGCAAATCGCCAAGGAATCCTCCGAAGGCCTGCTGGTGACCCTGCCGAAATCCTTCGACCAGGATCCGGCCAACGTCGCCCTGGCTGACGCGTTCAAGGCCAAGAAAGAAGACCCGAGCGGTCCGTTCGTATTCCCGTCCTACTCCGCTGTGACCGTGATCGCCGACGCGATCAAGGCTGCCAAGAGCGAAGACGCGACCAAAGTGGCTGAAGCCATCCACGCCGGCACTTTCAAGACGCCAACCGGTGACTTGAGCTTCGACGACAAGGGCGACCTGAAGGACTTCAAGTTCGTGGTTTACGAGTGGCATTTCGGCAAACCTAAAACCGAAGCTTCGCCTCAGTAAGGCCTGGCCTGACTGACTGCCAATAAAGCCCACGGCGTGCCGTGGGCTTTGTTTTAAATGTATTGGGCCGCGCTGGCGTGATCCGCCAGTCTCCCCACCTGAAAATCTCAAAACCGTCATCAGCGGTTCGCTGGCAAACCTCGTGTTCGAAGTGGATGCAGATCCACGGGACCCGGGCGGGAAAATGACTCCACCAGTGAAATGCGTATCAGGTTTTTAGGAGCGCTGTAATGCCTGACATCTATCACTTCTTCCAGCAGCTGGTTAACGGCCTGACCGTTGGCAGCACGTATGCCCTGATCGCCATCGGCTATACGATGGTCTACGGCATCATTGGAATGATCAACTTCGCCCACGGCGAGGTGTACATGATCGGCTCCTACGTGGCGTTCATCGCCATCGCCGGGCTGGCCATGATGGGACTCGACAGTGTCCCGCTGTTGATGACCGCAGCTTTCATCGCGAGCATCGTGGTTACCAGTTCCTATGGCTACAGCATCGAACGGATCGCCTACCGCCCGCTGCGCGGCAGCAACCGTCTGATCCCGCTGATTTCCGCCATCGGTATGTCGATCTTCCTGCAGAACACGGTACTGCTTTCGCAAGACTCCAAGGACAAATCCATTCCCAACCTGATTCCGGGCAACTTCGCCATCGGGCCAGGCGGGGCACATGAAGTGCTGATTTCCTACATGCAAATCGTGGTGTTCGTGGTGACCCTGGTCGCCATGCTCGGCCTTACGCTGTTCATCTCCCGTTCCCGCCTGGGCCGCGCCTGCCGCGCCTGCGCCGAGGACATCAAGATGGCCAACCTGCTGGGCATCAACACCAACAACATCATCGCCCTGACCTTCGTCATCGGTGCGGCCCTCGCGGCCATCGCCGCGGTGCTGTTGAGCATGCAATATGGCGTCATCAACCCCAACGCCGGTTTCCTCGTGGGCCTGAAAGCCTTTACCGCCGCGGTGCTCGGCGGCATCGGCAGCATCCCCGGCGCGATGCTCGGCGGATTGGTGCTGGGCGTGGCGGAAGCCTTTGGTGCCGACATCTTCGGCGACCAGTACAAGGACGTCGTGGCGTTCGGCTTGTTGGTTCTGGTTCTGTTATTCCGGCCGACCGGCATCCTGGGCCGTCCGGAGGTTGAGAAAGTATGACTAGGCATCTCAAATCGGCGCTCTTCAGCGCCCTGCTGGTCTGGGCCGTGGCCTATCCGGTACTCGGTCTCAAACTGACCATCGTTGGTATCAACCTGGAAGTGCACGGCACCAGCCCGACCATCCTGGCGACCATCGCCGTATGTTCCGTCCTGATGTTCCTGCGGGTGCTGTTCAGCACGCAGATCAGTGCGGCGTGGAAAGCGTCGCCCGGCGTGCCGGTGATCCCGGCCAAGGCCAGCAACTTCCTGACCCTGCCGTCGACCCAGCGCTGGATCGTGCTGGGCCTGATCGTCGTGGCCCTGGTATGGCCGTTCTTCGGCTCTCGCGGCGCGGTGGACATCGCCACGCTGATCCTGATCTACGTGATGCTCGGCCTCGGCCTGAACATCGTCGTGGGCCTGGCCGGCCTGCTGGACCTGGGTTATGTCGGCTTCTACGCCGTCGGGGCCTACAGCTACGCGCTGCTGTCGCACTACTTCGGCCTGAGCTTCTGGATCTGCCTGCCGATCGCCGGGATGATGGCCGCCACCTTCGGTTTTCTGCTGGGGTTCCCGGTCCTGCGCTTGCGCGGCGACTACCTGGCGATCGTGACCCTGGGTTTTGGCGAGATCATCCGTCTGTTCCTGCGCAACCTGACCGACATCACCGGCGGCCCGAACGGCATCAGCAACATCGAGAAGCCGACGTTCTTCGGCCTGACCTTCGAACGTAAAGCCGCCGAAGGCCTGCAGACCTTCCACGAGTACTTCGGCCTGCAATACAACTCGATCAACAAGGTGATCTTCCTCTACCTGGTCGCCCTGCTGCTGGCCCTGGCGGCGCTGTTCGTCATCAACCGCCTGCTGCGCATGCCGATCGGCCGCGCGTGGGAAGCCTTGCGCGAAGACGAAATCGCCTGCCGTGCGCTGGGTCTCAACCCGACCGTGATCAAGCTGTCGGCCTTTACCCTGGGTGCTGCGTTCGCCGGTTTCGCCGGTAGCTTCTTCGCCGCTCGCCAAGGCCTGGTGACGCCCGAATCCTTCACCTTCATCGAGTCGGCGATCATTCTCGCCATCGTCGTGCTGGGCGGGATGGGCTCGCAGTTGGGTGTGATCCTGGCGGCGATCGTGATGATCCTGCTTCCCGAAATGATGCGTGAATTCAGCGAATACCGCATGTTGATGTTCGGCGCCTTGATGGTGCTGATGATGATCTGGCGTCCTCAAGGTCTGCTGCCTATGCAACGCCCGCACATGGAGCTGCGCAAATGAGCCGCGAGATCCTGAAAGTCGAAAATCTGAGCATGCGCTTCGGTGGTTTGCTGGCGGTCAACGGCGTGGCCCTGACCGTTAAAGAGAAACAAGTGGTTGCCTTGATCGGGCCGAACGGCGCGGGCAAGACCACCGTGTTCAACTGCCTGACCGGTTTCTACCAGCCTACCGGCGGCACCATCCTGCTGGACGGCGAGCCGATCCAGGGCTTGCCCGGTCATCACATTGCCCGCAAGGGCGTGGTGCGGACCTTCCAGAACGTGCGTCTGTTCAAGGACATGACGGCGGTCGAAAACCTGCTGATCGCCCAGCATCGTCACTTGAACACCAACTTCTTTGCCGGCCTGTTCAAGACCCCGGCGTTCCGCAAGAGCGAACGCGAGGCCATGGAGTACGCCGCGTACTGGCTGGACAAGGTCAACCTCACCGAGTTCGCCAACCGTACCGCCGGGACCCTGGCCTACGGTCAGCAACGGCGCCTGGAAATCGCCCGCTGCATGATGACCCGTCCGCGGATCCTCATGCTCGACGAACCGGCCGCCGGCCTGAACCCGAAGGAAACCGAAGACCTGAAGGCGCTGATCAGCGTGCTGCGCGAGGAGCACAACGTGACCGTGCTGCTGATCGAACATGACATGAAGCTGGTCATGAGCATTTCCGACCACATCGTCGTGATCAACCAGGGCACGCCCCTGGCCGACGGTACGCCGGAACAGATCCGCGACAATCCTGAAGTGATCAAAGCCTACCTGGGGGAAGCGTAAATGCTGCAGTTCGAAAACGTTTCCACCTTCTACGGCAAGATCCAGGCGCTGCACAGCGTCAACGTCGAGGTCCGCCAGGGCGAAATCGTCACGCTGATCGGTGCCAACGGCGCCGGCAAGTCCACCCTGCTGATGACACTCTGCGGTTCGCCGCAGGCCCACAGCGGCAGCATCCGCTACATGGGTGAGGAGCTGGTGGGACAGGACTCGGCGCAAATCATGCGCAAGAGCATCGCCGTGGTGCCTGAAGGCCGTCGGGTATTTGCCCGGCTGACCGTGGAAGAAAACCTCGCCATGGGCGGTTTTTTTACCGACAAGGGCGACTTTCAGGAACAGATGGACAAGGTGCTGCACCTTTTCCCACGCCTGAAAGAGCGTTTTACCCAGCGCGGCGGCACCATGTCCGGCGGCGAACAGCAGATGCTCGCCATCGGTCGTGCACTGATGAGCAAGCCCAAGCTGCTGCTGCTCGACGAGCCGTCGCTGGGCCTGGCGCCGATCATCATCCAGCAGATCTTCGACATCATCGAACAGCTGCGCAAGGATGGGGTGACGGTGTTCCTGGTGGAGCAGAACGCCAACCAGGCGCTGAAGATCGCTGACCGAGCGTACGTGCTGGAGAACGGTCGCGTGGTGATGCAAGGCACCGGTGAAGCACTGCTGACCGACCCGAAAGTGCGCGAGGCGTACCTGGGCGGTTGAGTCTGTCGCGATAGAAAAAACGGCCTTCGGGCCGTTTTTTTTGCTCGGATGTTGGACGTAGATCCCTGTGGCGAGGGAGCTTGCTCCCTCGCCACAGGGACCGATTACAACCGATCCAGCGCCTCCCCGCTGCGTTTGAACCATTCAATCAGATAATCAGCCAGCACCTGCGTACGCTTGGGCAATCCTCCCTGATATGGATGCACCAGGTACATCGGCATGCGACGGGTCTGAAAGTCCCGCAGCAACCAGCGCAGGCGGCCGTCGGCCAGTTCCTGGTCAAGCAGATACGACGGCAGACGGGCGATTCCAGCGCCGGCCAGGGCGGCTTTTTTCAACAGGCTGTAATGGTTGCTGGCAAACGGCCCGGACACCCGCACCCGCAGCAACTCATGTTGCTGGTGGTACAACCACTCCTCACGACCGCTGTAGTGACTGTTGAGCAGGCATTTGTGCTCCGCCAGGGCCTGGGGAACCGCGGGCTCACCGAAGCGTTCCAGATAGGCCGGGCTGGCGCAGGTCAGTTCATGCCAGGCCAGCAGCGGGCGAGCCACCAACCGCTCGTCGATCGTCGCATCCGAGCGGATCGCCAGATCAAACCCATCGCGCGATAAATCGCGGTAACCGTTATTGAGCTCCAGCTCGATCTGCACGTCGGGGTAGGCGAGAGCGAACTCGGTCAGCAGGCCTTCAAAAAAGGTTTCGCCCAACGAAACCGGTACTGTCATCCGCACCGGCCCGGAAACTTCACCCTTCAAGCGGGCCAACGCCTGACGCGCCCTTTCCACCTGCACCAACAAGGCCTGGGCCTGGGGCAACAGTGCCGCACCCGCCGCCGTCAGGCTCAGGCGTCGAGTCGTGCGCTGGAGCAGGATCACTGAAAACCGCTCCTCCAGCAGGCTGATGCGCTTGGACAGTTGACCCTTGCTGCATCCCAACCGCTGCGCCGCCAGGGTAAAACTGCCGGCCTCTACCAGCACGGCAAACGCTGCCAGATCATCGATCTCGCTCATTGGATTGTTTCCAAATGAAAACCAAAGGTTTCCTATTAGCACGCTTATCCCAAGGAAAATCCACTCTAGACTGCAACCTCGTCCACCCCATTTGAGGATCAGTCCATGAAAATCCTGTTGATCGGCGCCAACGGAACCATCGGTTCGGCCATCGCTAACGAGTTGTCGCCCCGTCATGAAATTGTCCGTATCGGCCGCCACAGCGGTGATGTGCAAGTGGATATCAGCGACAGCGCCTCGATCCGCGCCCTGTTCGAAAAAACCGGTCGCTTCGATGCCTTGATTTGTGCGGCGGGCAACGTCACTTTCGCGCCGCTGGGCGACATGACCGAAGAAAGCTTCGCCCTCGGTTTGAAAGACAAGTTGATGGGTCAGGTCAATCTTGTATTGATCGGCCGCGAATTCGCCAATGACGGCGCATCCTTTACCCTCACCACCGGCGTACTCAGCCACGACCCGATCAAGAGCGGCGCCTCGGCGGCCCTGGTGAACGGCGCCCTCGACAGTTTTGTGCGCGCTGCGGCAATCGAGCTGCCCCGGGGCCTCAGGCTCAACTCGGTAAGCCCGAACGTATTGCTGGAAGCGATGGACAAATATGCGCCGTACTTCCGCGGCTACAAGCCGGTTCCTGCGGCTGAAGTGGCATTGGCCTATGCCAAGAGCGTCGAAGGCCTGCAAACCGGGCAGACTTTTCACGTCGGCTGACCCCTTGTGATGAAGGATCAGTCTGAGTAACGTGGCGGCACTTGTCTGGAGACCCAATGATGCGTGCCGCCCGTTCCCTGTTGTGTATTGCCTCGCTTGCGCTTTTCGCCGGCTGCCAGTTGCTCGACGCCCCGCGCCAGAGCGCCTCCCATGCCGGCCAGACGCGCATGCAGGGCGAACTCACGGCGGCCGATGGCAAGCTGGTGTTCCAGCCGTGCCAGGAACAGCGCCGCTACATCGTCAACGACACCGGCGGCACCAGCGTGCTGCAACAAGCCGCCACCCTGGCGGATGATCGCGGCAAACTGTTCGCCGATCTGCGCGGGCGTATCGTTTCCAGCGCAGCGGCCGGCACCGACAGCCAACTGGACGTCGAGCAGCTGTATCGCCTGGAACGCTCCGGGACCGCTTGCGATGATGTTGACTTCAAACGGGTGATTCTGCGGGCAGCGGGACATGCCCCTGAATGGACACTCAAGGCCAGCGGCAAGGGCCTGGTCCTGGATCGCCAAGGGCAGCCGCCGCTGGCGGTGCCGTACGTCGAGGAGCAGTTGGGCGATGGCCGCTTCAACCTCGGCACCGAGGCCAACGGCCAGAAGGTCGAGTTGTGGGTCACGCCGCAACGCTGCGTCGACAGCACCAGTGGCAGCGTGCAGCACATGAGCGCCGAGTTGCGGGTCAACGGTCAAGTCCAGCGCGGTTGCGCCTACTTTGGTGGCGCGCGCGACGACTGATTCGACGCATGACGGGTTTTAACCTCACGGAAAACCGGGATTGCGGCTTATAATCGCCGGTTTGAAGAACGCCTTGGCGCAGTTGTGCGCCCCGCGAACCGGACCCCGTCATGTTACGAATCACCGAACTCAAGCTGCCGATCGACCATCCCGAAGAAGACTTGCGCCCTGCCATCGTGCAGCGGCTGGGCATCGCCAGCGATGACCTGCTCGACTTCACCCTGTTCAAGCGCAGCTACGACGCCCGCAAGAAATCCTCCGAGCTGTGCTTCATCTACACCATCGACCTGTCGGTGCGCGATGAAGCCGGTGTGCTGCGCAAGTTCGCCGATGACCGTAATGTCAACGAAGCGCCGGACATCAGCTACAAGGTGGTTGGCCAGGCACCGGCGGACTTGAGCGAGCGGCCGATCGTGGTCGGCTTCGGGCCGTGCGGCATCTTCGCCGCCATGTTGCTCGCGCAGATGGGTTTCAAGCCGATCATCCTTGAGCGCGGCCCGGAAGTACGCCAGCGCACCAAGGACACCTGGGGCCTGTGGCGAAAAAGCGTGCTCAACCCCGAGTCCAACGTGCAGTTCGGCGAAGGCGGCGCGGGGACATTCTCCGACGGCAAGCTCTATAGCCAGATCAAGGATCCGAAGTTCCTTGGGCGCAAGGTCCTGCATGAGTTCGTCAAGGCCGGGGCCCCCGAAGAAATCCTCTATGTCAGCAAGCCGCACATCGGTACGTTCCGTCTGACCGGCGTCGTCGAAAACATGCGTGAGCAGATTCGCGCCCTCGGCGGTGAAGTGCGCTTCGGCGAGCGAGTTACCGACGTTTTGATCGAGGACGGCCAACTGGTTGGCGTCGAGCTGGCCAGTGGTGAGCAGATCCGTTCGAAACACGTGATCCTTGCCTTGGGCCATAGCGCCCGGGATACCTTCCGCATGCTCCACAGCCGTGGCGTGTACATGGAAGCCAAGCCGTTCTCGGTGGGTTTCCGTATTGAACATCCGCAATCGCTGATCGACAGCGCACGCCTGGGCAAGTACGCCGGCCACCCGAAACTCGGCGCCGCCGACTACAAACTGGTGCACCACGCGAAAAATGGTCGCTCGGTGTACAGCTTCTGCATGTGCCCGGGCGGCACCGTGGTGGCGGCGACCTCCGAGCCGAACCGCGTCGTGACCAATGGCATGAGCCAATACTCGCGCAACGAGCGCAACGCCAACTCCGGCATCGTCGTCGGCATCACGCCGGAAGTGGATTATCCGGGTGGCCCGCTGGCGGGCATCGAGTTGCAGGAACGCCTGGAGTCCCACGCCTTCGTGCTCGGTGGCAGCAACTATGAAGCCCCCGCGCAACTGGTGGGTGATTTCATCGCCGGCAAGCCGTCCACGGCGCTGGGCAGCGTCGAACCGTCCTACAAGCCTGGGGTTGCCCTGGGCGACCTGGCCCTGGCTCTGCCGGATTTCGCCATCGAGGCCATCCGTGAAGCGCTGCCGGCGTTCGAGAAACAGATCCGTGGTTATTCACTGCATGATGCGGTACTCACCGGCATTGAGACCCGGACTTCATCGCCGTTGCGCATCACCCGCAACGAAACGCTGCAGAGCTTGAATGTGAAAGGCCTGTTCCCGGCTGGCGAAGGTGCCGGTTATGCCGGCGGGATCTTGTCGGCGGGCGTGGACGGGATCCGGATCGCCGAAGCGGTGGCGCGGGATATTCTTGGCTTGAAGGACTGACTTCCATTCACTGTGAAATGCTGTTCATCTGGATTGAATGAACAGCAGGCCCCTGTGGGAGCGAGCTTGCTCGCGATGGCGGCTTGGCCTCCAACTCATCCGTTGGCTGATCCACCGCTATCGCGAGCAAGCTCGCTCCCACAGGGGATCCCAGTGATTCAGATATTGGCCCGCAACACGCCCTCCGGCAGCGCTTCTCCGCGCTCCGCACATCCCGCCACCGCATCGATCAATGGGTCCAACTCATACCCCTGGGCCTTCAGCCACGCCGGATCGTAATAAGTCGTGGCATAACGCTCCCCGCCATCACACAGAATCGCCACGATCGACCCCGACTCACCGCCTTGCACCATTCGCTTCGCGGCGATCAGCGCGCCGATCAGGTTGGTGCCGCTGGATCCGCCGACCCGCCGTCCCAGTCGCTGGGCCAGGTAGTGCATGGCCGCGAGGGACAGGGCGTCCGGCACCTTGACCATCGCATCGATCACCTTGGGCAGGAACGAGGCTTCGACCCGTGGCCGACCGATCCCTTCGATCCGCGACCCGCAATCCAGGCGCAGGCTGGCATCGCCGCTGCGGTAGTAGTCGAAAAATACCGAACGCTCGGCGTCGGCACACAGCACATGGGTATTGTGCTGGCGGTAGCGTACGTAGCGCCCCAAGGTGGCCGTTGTACCGCCCGTGCCAGGGCTGGAGATCAGCCAGGTGGGCTCTGGATGCCGCTCGAAGCGCATCTGCTGGAAAATCGACTCGGCAATGTTGTTGTTCGCCCGCCAGTCCGTGGCCCGCTCGGCGTAGGTGAACTGGTCGATGAAATGCCCGTCATGCTCGCGGGCCAGACGTTCGGATTCGGCGTAGATCTGCGTAGGGTCATCCACCAGATGGCTCTGGCCACCATAGAAGGCGATCTGGGCGATTTTTTCCCGGGAGGTAGTGGCAGGCATCACCGCGATGAAAGGCAGGCCCAGCAATCGCGCAAAATACGCCTCGGAAATCGCCGTCGAGCCGCTGGAGGCCTCGATCACCGGTGCACCGGGCTTGAGCCAGCCATTGCACAACGCATACAGGAACAGCGAGCGGGCCAGTCGGTGCTTGAGGCTGCCGGTGGGATGGCTGGACTCATCCTTGAAATACAGCTCGATGCCCGGCAGTCCGGCCAGCGGCAATGGGATCAGATGCGTATCGGCACTGCGTTGGAAATCCGCCTCGATGATACGGATGGCTTCACGCGCCCATTGGCGGGGATTGTTCATGGTGTTTTCTCGCAGGGCCGGTAGGACTTTCAGGCAGACCGATGGCCGGGGGCACGATCTATTCAGGAAATACGAGACACCAGCTTAGGAAAAAACCGACATCCCGCACAGGTACAGCTAAGGTCCAATGTGCCCGGCAACTGCCTGAATGCCCGGCGCAGGCGCTGTAACGACATATAACAAAAAAGAATATAACTTTTGTTTTAACAACAAACAGTACGGGTTAGGGTGTGCCATCTTTTTGATTTGATTAATGGAGAGCAACCTTGGCTCTACGTAACTCACTGACGCGGTTTTTCCAGCTGGAAGCTGCCAGCGGCCTGCTCTTGATTGCCGCCGCCGTGCTGGCCCTGGTCATCAACAACTCTCCGCTGTCCTGGCTGTATGGCGGCCTGCTGGACACGCCCGTGGTCGTCCAGGTCGGTGCGTTGAAGATCGCCAAGCCGTTGCTGCTATGGATCAATGACGGCCTGATGGCGCTGTTCTTCCTGCTTATTGGCCTGGAGGTCAAACGCGAGGTGCTCGACGGGCAACTGTCGAAACCTTCGCAGATCGTCCTGCCGGGGGCCGCGGCAATAGGCGGCATGCTGGTGCCGGCGCTGATCTACTGGTTTCTCAATCGCGACAACCCTGCCGCGCTCGCTGGCTGGGCGATTCCTACGGCTACCGATATTGCCTTTGCCCTCGGCGTGCTGGCTTTGCTTGGCAAGCGCGTACCGGTATCGCTCAAGCTGTTCCTGATGACGCTGGCGATCATTGATGACCTGGGCGCCATCGTCATCATCGCGATGTTCTACTCCGGCGAGCTGTCGACCCTGTCGTTGGGGCTGGCCGCGGCCTGCATCGCAGCCCTGGTGGCAATGAATCGGCTGGGCGTGGTCAAGCTCGGGCCGTACATGGTGATCGGCTTGATTCTCTGGGTCTGTGTGCTCAAGAGCGGCGTGCATGCCACGCTGGCGGGGGTGACGCTGGCATTCTGCATCCCACTGCGCACGAGAAACGCTGAAACCTCCCCCCTGCTGACGCTTGAGCATGCGCTGCATCCTTGGGTGGCCTACATTATCTTGCCGCTGTTCGCATTCGCCAACGCTGGCCTTTCGCTGAGCGGCGTCACGGTCGAGAGCTTTACCCATCATGTTCCGATGGGCATCGCAATCGGCCTGTTGCTGGGCAAGACTGTCGGCGTGTTCAGCCTGACCTGGCTGGCGGTGAAAATCGGCATCGCCAGTCTGCCTGCCGGGGCCAATTGGGGGCAGATACTAGGCGTGGCGATTCTTTGTGGCATTGGTTTTACCATGAGCCTGTTCGTCGGCTCCCTGGCGTTCGTGCCGGAGGTAAGTGAGTATGCGGGGATGGATCGGATGGGGATTCTCACCGGGTCGATCCTGGCGGCGCTGATTGGATATGGGGTGACGGCGATGGCTAGTCGTAAGCCTTCAGAGCTGAGTTCCTGAGAGTTCAGCGGGCTTTGCTTCTTGTCATGAGATGGTGTGTATATCCGTTGCTGCGGTCACGGCGGCTTAGGGTTTCGCCCTTACGGCGAGTCACTTTTGGAAGAGCCCCAAAAGTAACCAAAAACGCTCTGCCCCACCACTCGGCACCTCGCCAAGGCTCGGCGTGCCCTCACTCCGGCATGGTTAACGGGGCGCCGAGATCAAAGTCAAAAGCAGAGCAACAGCAACAGCAACAGCAACACATGCGCTTAGCATTTCTGTAGCCGCACCACCGCCATCGCGAGCAAGCTCGCTCCCACACTGGATTCTTCGACAGACACAGACCTCACGGCATACAGGGAACCCCTGTGGGAGCGAGCTTGCTCGCGAAGGGGGCCGCACATTCAACATCTTAATTGACTGACACGCCGCCTTCGCGAGCAGGCTCGCTCCCACAGGGGAAACGCGAGCCAACCGAAACCAGGTCGGCTATCAGGCCGCCTCGCGGTGGACGTCGATCTAGGTCGCCCCGTTAACCACGCTGGCTGAGCGAAGGTGTTGCGCAGTGGGCACCTCGGCATGGATGAAAAAGTGACTCGCCGTCAGGGCGGAACCATAAGCCGCCGTTACCGCAGCAATGGATCTATCTCGTATTCCAAGGACAGATCTAACCCTCCTTAGTGCGATACGCGACTCGTACCATCGACAGTCGAAATCCGCACCCGCTCACCTACACGGAACACTTCGTTCTCCTGAACCTGCTGGACATAGGCACGCATGCTGCCGTCATCCTCACGCACAGTGATCTCTACACCCTGGGTACGGGTCAGGCCTTCTTCAGTGGCGGAGCCGATCAGGCCACCGGCCACGGCGCCGATCACGGCTGCCACGATGCTGCCACGACCACCACCGATAGCGCTGCCGCCAACACCGCCCACCACCGCACCGGCTGCGCCGCCGATCGGGGTCTTGGTACCTTCGATCTTGACCGGGCGCAGGGACTCGATGGTGCCCATGCGAATCGTCTGCACGCGACGCGCTTCGTCACGGGAATAGGAGTCACCGGTCAGGCTTGACTGGCAGCCTGTCAGTAACATCGCCATCGTGGAAAAGGAAGCAACCAGCAAAACAGACTTGCGCATAGCATCAAACTCCAAAAGACAGTGATCCATTAAACTCCCCCGGCTTGATGCCTGTCACGGCCTTGCCGGGGAAAAATTGTTTTCATTCAGGTGGGATACAGGCGCACCCCGAAAAATTCACCCAACAGTAGCGCCAATTTCGAAAGTTCGCGTCATCGACCCCGGGATTTTCCATGGATTACTTCATCATAGTCGCCACCACCGTCGCCGGTCTGTACTTTCATGGATGGCTCTACGTACGTATCAAACGCTGGATGGACCGCGACCTGGCCTTGTCGTTGGCGGGGCAGGATGGACGGAAGCGAGACTACATGCTGCAACAATTGGCCCTCGCCCGCGAACAAGGGACCAAGCGTCGGGACCTGCCGCACTGGCTCCAGGCCGCTGCGGCAGGTTACTCCGACGTCAGGGCGCCAGACGCTCGCGAATCCAGTCCGCGCCTTGCAGGCGATAGTTGAGGCGATCGTGCAGGCGGCTCGGGCGGCCTTGCCAGAATTCGATGCGCTCGGGCAACAGGCGATAGCCGCCCCAATGCTCGGGGCAATGGGGTTGGCTGTCGCTGAAGCGTTGCTCAGTGGCCTTGAGCAAGTCTTCCAGCTCATCCCGCCCGGCGATCACCCGGCTCTGGGGTGAGGCCCAGGCACCGAGACGGCTGCCCAGCGGCCGTACCTGGTAATAAGCGTCCGACTCTTGCGGGGTGACCTTCACGACCTTGCCTTCGATGCGCACCTGGCGCTCCAGCGTCGGCCAGAAAAACGTCATGGCCGCGAACGGACTCGCGGCCAGTTGCTGGCCCTTGGCGCTGTCGTAGTTGGTGAAGAACGT
Organism: Pseudomonas sp. R1-15; assembly: GCF_051132085.1. Taxonomy (NCBI): domain Bacteria; kingdom Pseudomonadati; phylum Pseudomonadota; class Gammaproteobacteria; order Pseudomonadales; family Pseudomonadaceae; genus Pseudomonas; species Pseudomonas sp. R1-15. Next base: position 4,645,693 of record NZ_CP071660.1, read on the forward strand.
GAAGCCCTCGGCATCGAGCCCCTTGAGCAGCAGGATCCGGCAGTGAGGCCTGCCGTCTGCGTCCACCGTCGCCAGGGTCATGGCATTGGCTTCCACCGGTGCCTGTTCGGTTTTCACCGCCTCGGCAAACCATTGGTGAAACAAGGCGAACGGCTCGGCCGGGGCTTGCGCCTCGGTCAGGCCATCGCGGGTGTAGTCACGGCGCATATCAGCCAGGGTTTGGGTCATGGCGCGTTCCTTGTGGTCAGCCAATCACTGTTTGGCGGTATCGGCGGCAGCGACTTTCTTGCCGTCGGCAGCGGCCTTGGCCGGCTCGGGCTTCTTCGCGGGCGTAGCCTTCTTGGCCGGGGTCTTCTTCGCGGGTGCCTTCGCCGGAGCCTTCTTGGCCGCTGCTTTCTTGGCAGCCGGAGCGGCAGCCTTTTTCGTCGCCGGGGCCGGGGCCGGCGCGGCAGGTTTCACGTCCTGGGCAGCTACCATGGTTACTGGCGCAGGGGCTGGCATGTTGTACTTGCTCAGCAATGCAACCATGGTGTTCGCTGGCGTAACCAGCAACTCGACGCGACGGTTCAAGGCCCGGCCTTCAACGCTGTCGTTGGCCGCACGCGGAGCCACCGAGCCCATGCCACGCAGCATCAGGCGATCACGCTGCAAACCGCTGAGACGGAAAATCGCCGCCACCGATTGAGCACGTTCCTGGCTGAGCTTCAGGTTGGCCGGCGCCGCGCCCGACGTATCGGCGTGACCGAGGATCAGTACGGCGGTTTTCGGATCGGCTTCAAGAATCTTGGCGACGCGAGTGAACGGACCAAGTGTCACCGGCAGCAGCATGGCCGGACGATCAGGGTTGAACGAACCGTCCGCGGGAGCGGTAACCACCAGCACGTTATCGCGACGTTCGAGTTCGAGCTTGCTGTCCTTGATCGCCGTACGCAGCTTCGGCTCATAGTCGTCGAGCCAGGCCTGGGTGACTTTCGGGTCGGGCATCGGCACCGCCTTGGCGGTCTCCTGTTCCTTGCCGCCGAACGGCCACCACCATTTGCCGTTGCTTTCGGCTTCGGCCACGGCTGGCGCCTTGGCTTCAGGTTTCAGCGGTTCTTTTTTGGCGACATCATCCGCGGCGGATTCATCCGGAGAGAACGGCCACCACCAGTGCGTGGCTCCCTCGGCCTTGGCCTGCGGTGCCTCGGCGGCGGGTTTCAAAGGAGCCGATGGCGCCGCGTCCTTGCTCGCGACTTTGTCGGACGAGCCGAACGGCCACCAGCCTCCGCCGCCCTCGGCATCATTTTGTGGGTTTTGTGCGCAACCGGTAATAGCGAAGCACAGCGCCAGAGCGAGGGTTTTATTCGATGACATTGGATATCCACAAAATGATCAGGATGAAAAAACAGAGGCCATGTTCCGGCCGCATAAACAGACGCTTGGAAACCGCAAAGGAGCCGAGGTTCCTGTGTGCATTACCGACAACCACTGTTTACAGACAAGTGGCAAGCACCCGCGCGAGATTCTGCGCGCGCGGGTCCATCAGGACGTAAGGTCCCAATGTGTTGGTCACGAAACCGAACGCAACGTCATGCTCGGGATCGGCAAAACCGATGGAGCCCCCTGCCCCAGGGTGACCGAACGCCCGCGGCCCGAGGCCATAGGTCGCGTTGGGCACATCCGCCTGGTCGAGCATGCAACCCAGGCCGAAACGGGTCTGGGTCAATAAAGTCTTGTCCTCGCCGAAGCTGTGCTGGCGGGTCAGTTCGTCAAGCATTTCGCCTTCCAGCAGGCTGCCATCGAGCAGACCGGCGTAGAACCCGGCGATGCTCCGGGCATTGCCGTGGCCGTTGGCGGCCGGTTGCTGCATGCGGCGCCACTCGGGTTTGTTGGTGCTGGTCATGATCGATGGCGGGTTGGTGAAGGCCCGGGTGGTCATGGCCGAAGGTTCACGCATCGTCACCTGCAACAGGCGCTGTGCCGCCGCATCTCCGGCGTTACCTTTGCCACGGGCGATATGCGCCACGCGATGAAATTCCTCGTCCGCCAGGCCGACATGAAAATCCAGCCCCAGCGGTCTGGCGACCCGAGCCACGATGGACTCACCCGGCCCTCGGCCATCAGCCCTGCGCAGCAACTCGCCGATCAACCAGCCGTAGGTGATCGCGGCATAACCGTGGCCCTCGCCAGGCGTCCACCAAGGCGTTTCAGCCGCCAGGGCATCGGTCATGGCCTGCCAGTCATAAAGTGCTTCAGGCGCCATCAACTCTCTCAGCGCCGGTAGTCCGGCCTGATGGCAGAGCAATTGCCGCAGGGTGACGGACTCCTTGCCGGCAGCCGCGAACTCGGGCCAGTAGCGGGCAACCGGCGCATCGAGCTGCAGCTTGCCCTCGGCTACCAGTTGCAGGGCAGTGACGGCGGCGAATGTCTTGGTGCAGGAAAACAGATTGGCGATGGTGTCGCTGTGCCAGGCTTCATGACCATCCTTATCGGCGGTGCCGGCCCAGATGTCGACGACGGTGCGGCCGCTCACCTGAATGCATAACGCCGCGCCGCGCTCCTGGGAATTGTCGAACAGCGCCGCAAACGCTTCACGCACGGCCTCGAACTGAAGCTCGTAATGACCTTGAATTTGCACCCGTAACTCCCTTGGAACAAAAGCTTTTTTGTCAATGGCTGGCATTGTTTCAGCGATTGGGGCTTTTGGGAACCGCCGCAAGACGGCTGGTTGAACGCAGCCCCCTGTGGCGAGGGAGCTTGCTCCCGCTGGACTGCGTAGCAGGCCTTGGAAAATTTAACGCGTTTGGCCTGATACACCACCGCGTCAGGTTTTGGGGCTGCTACGCAACCCAGCGGGAGCAAGCTCCCTCGCCACGCAAGCCCCCTCGCCAGACGTCTAGGAAATCTCCCGCCGAAACGGCGGCAGCGCGTTGAGGATCGCCTTGCCGTAGCGTTGGGTCACCAGCCGGCGATCGAGCAAGGTGATGGTGCCGCGGTCTTCCTCGGTACGCAGCAAGCGGCCACAGGCCTGGACCAGCTTCAGCGAGGCATCCGGCACGGAGATCTCCATGAAGGGGTTGCCGCCACGGGCTTCGATCCATTCGGCCAACGCGGCTTCCACCGGATCGTCCGGCACCGAGAATGGAATCTTGGCGATCACCACATGTTCGCAATAGGCCCCCGGCAAATCGACGCCTTCGGCAAAGCTCGCCAGGCCGAACAGCACGCTGGAATCGCCGCCATCGACCCGGGCCTTGTGCTTGTTCAAGGTTTCCTGCTTCGACAGGTTGCCCTGGATGAACACCTGCTTGCGCCAGTCACGATCGAGGCCGTCAAAGACGTCCTGCATCTGTTTGCGCGAGGAAAACAGCACCAGGGTGCCGCGCGAACCTTCCACCAGCGCAGGCAGCTCGCGAATGATCGCGGCAGTGTGGGCGGCGGCATCGCGCGGATCGGCCTTGAGGTCCGGCACTCGCAGCACGCCGGCGTCGGCGTGGTGGAAGGGGCTCGGGACCACGGCGGTCACGGCTTTTTTCGGCAGGCCGGCGCGCATGCGGAAACGGTCAAAAGTGCCCAGGGCCGTCAGCGTGGCGGAGGTTACCAGCGCGCCGTAGGCGACGTTCCACAGGTTGCGCCGCAGCATGTCCGCCGCCAGGATCGGACTGGCATTGACCTCGATGTCGAACAGCGAGCCGCTCTCGGCCAGCGTCAGCCAACGCGCCATCGGCGGATTGTCTTCCGGGTCTTCGGTGGTGAACGCGGTCCACAGCTCCCAGTTACCCTGGGAGCGGGACAGCAAGCTGCCGAACAATGGATACCACTCCTCGGCCTGGTTGCTGGCGATGCCGATATTGACCTCGCCATCCATGCCTTCCTTGAGCAGATCAGTCAGGCGCGTGAACAGGTCGGTCAGGCGCGCGAAGCCCTTCTTGAGTTCGATGCCCATCTCGCGCATATGCTCGGGGATCACCCCGCCGACAAACCGATGGCGTGGTCGCTCGCGGCCCTCGACATCTTCGCCAGGCTTGAAGTCGGCCACCTGCTCGCAGGCGGTGAACATGAACTGCTGGTTCGTCTTGATCTCCCGCGCCAGCTCCGGCACCTGCTCGATGAACTTGCCCAGGTCGCCGGGCAGCGGATGCTGGGCGAGCAGTTTGGTGAGGTTCTTGGCGGTGGTTTCCAGCCAGTCGGCGGTTGAGCGCAGCCGGGTGTAATGGGCGAAATGGCCGATGGCCTTGTCCGGCAGGTGATGACCTTCGTCGAACACATAGATCGTGTCGCGCGGGTCCGGCAGCACGGCGCCGCCGCCCAGGGCCAGGTCGGCCAGGACCATATCGTGGTTGGTGACGATCACGTCGACCTTGCCCATGCCTTCGCGAGCCTTGTAGAAAGCGCACTGGCCGAAGTTCGGGCAATGGCGATTGGTGCATTGGCTGTGGTCGGTGGTCAGGCGCGACCAGTCAGCGTCTTCCAGAGCCGTGGACCAGCTGTCGCGGTCGCCGTCCCACTTATTGCCGGCGAGCTTTTCGATCATGCTGGTGAACAGCTTCTGGCTGGCCTCGTCGACCTCGATCTTGAAACCTTCTTCCTCGAACAGCTGGGCCGTGGCGGTCTGCGCGTGGCCTTCCTGCAAAAGCATGTCGAGTTTGGACAGGCACATGTAGCGCCCACGACCCTTGGCCAGCGCGAAGCTGAAATTCAGACCGCTGTTGCGCATCAGGTCGGGCAGGTCCTTGTAGACGATCTGTTCCTGCAGGGCGACGGTGGCCGTGGCGATCACCAGGCGCTTGCCGGCGGCCTTGGCGGTGGGGATCGCCGCCAGGCTGTAGGCCACGGTCTTGCCGGTACCGGTGCCGGCCTCCACCGCGACGACGGCAGGCTCGCCGCTGCGCCGGCCTTCGTCGTCGGTGTCGATGTCACCCAGGACTTTTGCCACTTCGGCAATCATCAGGCGCTGGCCATATCGCGGCTTGAGGCTCTTGGCTTCGAGAAAACGCGAATAGGCGCCCTGGATCGTGGTTTTGAGTTCGGTGCTGATCATGAATGGTCGGGCGCAAAAAACGCTGGATAAATTTTCAGTGGTTCGGATCGGCGGCTATCATACCCCGCTAATTAATCCTGCGCAGAACGGAGTGACCCAATGACACCCTTTGCCCTCGTCTACACCCTGCATTTGCTGGCGGCCCTGGTCTGGGTTGGCGGTATGTTTTTCGCCTGGATGATCCTGCGACCCGCCGCAATCACGGCGCTTGAGGGCCCTGCCCGGCTCCAGTTGTGGGTAGAAGTGTTTCAGCGTTTTTTCGTCTGGGTCTGGGTGGCCGTGGTGCTTTTGCCGATCAGCGGCGTGGGCCTGATCCACATGCGCTTCGCCGGTTTCGAAACCGCGCCGCGTTACGTGCAGGTAATGATGGGGTTGTATGTGGTGATGGCGGCTTTGTTCATCCGTATCCAGGGCCTGCAACTGCCAGCATTGCGTAACGCTGTGACGGCGCAGGACTGGCCGACGGGTGCGGCGGTGCTGGGGAAGATTCGCAAGCTGGTGGGGATCAATCTGTTGATCGGGTTGCTGGTGGTGGCGATTGGCGCGGCTCGGCCGATGTTCTGAAACAGTTATCCAACCCTGTGGGAGCGAGCCTGCTCGCGAAGGCCTCGAATCAGTCGGCATCGGCGTGACTGATCGATTGCTTTCGCGAGCAGGCTCGCTCCCACCTCAGGACAGTTTCGAGACGGCCTAGAACCGCTGCACCGTCACCGCACCCGCTGCGCCGGCAGGCCCTGGCTGGCCATCGGCACCGGGACGGCCGCTCTTGCCGCCATCGGCGGTGTAGACCAGGCAGCCCTTGGCCTTGCCTCCCGTGCCAGGCTTGCCGCCAGGCCCGGCCGCGCCACCGGCGCCGCCCTCTACCATTACCTTGATCTGTTCGTCGGGATAAGCGCGGGGCAATTGCAGCCGAACCAGCGCGCCGGCCGCACCCGGCTGACCATCAGCGCCGTTGCTGCCGTCGGCGCCGCGACCGGCCGAGCCCCAGGTGCAACCCGGTGCCTGGCCGTTGGCGCCGTCAAGCCCCACGTAACCTGGCGCACCGGTACCGCCACGGGCATCCACCGACAGCAGCGGCGCGTTCAACGCCTCGAAGCGCAGATTGAGGTTACGCCCCGGGCGCGCCGCCTTGGTATAGGTTCCCGGCGCGCCACGGGCGGTGATCTGGCTGCCTTCAGCCAGTTCGGCGTGGGTGACTTTCATCTCCAGCGCCTGTTGTGCCGGTACGATTGCGATCCTTGCCTCCCGCCCCAGGTGCAATTGGCCAATGGACAGCTCAGTGACGTTCGAAGGCACCAGCAGCGTGCCGTAGTCGGCCACGTCCAATCGCTCCAGGGCAAGCGTGCTGGTGGTGTTGGGCAAGCGCATCAACGAGTGGCTTTCCACCTGGACCACTTGAGCGCTGGCCCACGGGCATACGAGTAATGCGAGCAGACACAGTTTACGCATGGGAGGCCTCTGGCGCGGTCGGGAGGGTTTGCAGGTGAAAGATGCCGAACAGCAGCACCCTGAGGCGATCACGGCCAGGAGCGGGACGACCACGAAACCGAGCCCTGAACAATAGAAGTTCGAGCAGATGGATCGCCAGTAACGACACCCCGGCCAGATTGACCAACAGATGCAGCGGATGGACGAACGGCATGACCAGATTGACCAGCACTACCAGCCAGAACAGCAGGGTCAACAAGCGCCCCAGTCCCCAAAACACCTTCATACGCCCCCCGTTCGAGAATTATTCTTTGCGCGCACAGTAACGGCTTGCGCGCAGGATATGCCAGAGGGCCCGGCAAATTTAATCCAGGCCCAGCGGACCGCCTTCCTGGCGATCCGACGGCTCTGGCCCGCTTGGGCGATGATGTTTAACGCTGGATATGCAATTCGACCCGACGGTTCTGGGCCCGCCCCTCATCAGTCTCGTTGTCGGCCACCGGTTGGCTTTCGCCCTTGCCTTCACTCGTGAGTTTTGCCGGGGCCACGCCTTGGGTCAGCAAATACTCCACCACGCTGCCGGCCCGACGTTCCGAGAGGCCCTGGTTATACGCCTCGGTACCGACACTGTCGGTGTGGCCCACCACGCGGATACTGGCGACGTTGGCGTGACTCAGTTTTGCCGTCAGCTCATCGAGCTGGCTCCTGGCCGCGGCGGTGAGGTCGGATTTGTCAAAATCGAACAGCACCTTGCCAGTGTCGTTCAGGGTAATGACTTCGCTGGTGGGCATGTCCGGCTCGGCCGGTGGTGTGCTGGCCGGATATTGCGGCAGCGGGCAGCCGTGATGTTCGACGGGGGTATTGGCCGGTGTATCGGGACAACGGTCGCGACGATCGAATACACCATCGTCGTCTTCGTCGCCGTCCTGGGCGTAGCAGATCAACCCACCGCCCAGCAGCCCCAACGCAGCGCCACCGGCGGCCCAGCCACCGCTTTCGATGGCCCCTAGACCACCGCCGACAAGCCCTCCGATCAAGCTGCAGATCGGCCAGGTACGCTGATTGAGCGAGGCACTGCCATCACTGTGAGTGGCGCAACCGGACAGCAGGCTGCTTGCCAGCAGTAGCGGTAAGGCGGCCTTGATTAGAACGTTCATGGTGAATGCTCCTGTGTCACCGGCCCATACCGGTCACACAGGAGTAAAGACCCGCATCCGCGACTGTACAAGCCGCGGAGAACGAGGGGTTTAGCGGTTTATCTTGATTTCGGTGCGACGGTTCATTGCGCGACCATCGGCGGTTTTGTTATCCGCCACCGGTTGGCTTTCCCCGGCGCCGGCCACCGAGACGAAACTGGCGCGAGGCACGCCGCTTTCGACCAGGTATTGAACCACCGAGTTGGCGCGTTTTTCCGACAGTTTCTGGTTATAGGCATCGCTGCCGACGCTGTCGGTGTGCCCGGTCACTCGCAGTTGTGCGGTGGAGGTTTCCTGCTTCAGCCGGGTCGCGATGGTGCTCAGCACTTCTCTGTCCGTCGGCGTGAGGGTGGCCTTGTTGAATTCGAAATGCACGTCGCGGACCACGATCGTTTCTTCCTGGACCATCACGGGCGCTTCAGCCACCGGTGTCGGTGCGGGTGCCGGTGGTGGGCAGCCGTCGGCATCGACCTGCACGCCCTTCGGAGTGCCCGGGCACTTGTCACGACTGTCCGGCACGCCATCGCCGTCCTCGTCGCCATCGCCATGGGCCCAGCACCAGCCTGCCGCCACCGTACCGGCGACCAGTGCGCCCGGGCCGATCCAGGAACTGCTTTCGATGGCGCCCAATCCTGCGCCGACCACACCACCGGTGGCCGCACAGATCGGCCAGTCGGTTTTTTGCAAACCTGCGCAACCAGTCAACACACTGGTTAGCAGAACCAGGGGTAACGCTGTCCGAACTATGCTCATCGGGTTTTCTCCTTGAAGGATCGGCTTCGCGCCGATTCAGGGGAGTAAAGACCCGACTCGGGTTCTGCGCCAGCGTGACGCAACCACAGCTTTGGCCGCCTGTTTACGGCGGATCGCGGCGTTCGAAGACAAACCGCTCTAGGCCCGTGCGTCCACGCGCGCTATCGTGGCGGTTCTGACTGAGGAACTTCGATGACCGTTGCCATTTCTTCGCGCACGCCCCAGCAGGCGCTGGCCGCCGTGCTTGACCGCTATGCCCCGCAAAAGCTGCTGCTGATCGGCGCCGGCAGCTTCCCCGCGCTCGAGGCATTCCAGCAGGCGCATCCCGACACCGAGGTGGTCCATGCTGCCCCCGGCCCCTTGCCGGCGGATCTGGCTGCGCGGCGTTTCGACCTGGCCCTGGCGCTCGATTGCCTGGAGCATTTGTCCAAGCGCGACGGTCTGAACCTGTTGGGCGGCATTCGCAACCTCAACGCCAGCCGGATTGCCGTGCTGGCCGACCTCAACGCCTGCGGCTGGCAGGAAACCGACTTCTTTTCCCTGGCCCTGCAGGCCAGCGAACGCTTCCAGCGCGAAGATCAGGTGCTGACCCTGTTTACCTACGATCTGCTTGAATACAAGCAGGTCCCCGACTGGCTCAACTCACGTTTCTGGGCCAACCCGGAAAACTTTGGAAAATATTGGTGGTAGCTGTGGACACTAGCCTGCATACAACCATTTGCCCCTGCGGCAGCGGCAACCCGTCGGACGCCTGCTGCGGCCATTATCACGACGGTCATCCGGCGCCCTGCGCCGAAGCCTTGATGCGCTCGCGCTACAGCGCTTATGTGCTGGGCCTGGTGGATTACCTGGTGAGCACCACCCTGCCCGCCCAGCAGGGCGGCCTCGACCGCCAGGCCATCAGCGAATGGAGCGCCGGCAGCACCTGGCTGGGCTTGGAGGTGGAGAGCAGCGAGGTATTCGGCGGCCAGCCGGAACATGCCTTCGTTACTTTCACCGCACGCTGGCACGACGGCCAGGGCGAACACAGCCACCGCGAACAATCTTCGTTTGTGCAGAACGGCGGACGCTGGTACTTCATCGACCCGACCGTGCCGGTCAAGACGGGACGCAACGACAGCTGCCCGTGCGGTAGCGGGCAGAAATTCAAGAAGTGCTGCGCCAGTTACTTCATTCGTTGATTTTCGGAAACGTCCGATGCTCGTCCACCGACCAAGGGGGGCTAGACTGGAAACAAACCAGAGGCACGGACATGACCCATACATCTCGATTGCTGCGCATCACTTGCCTGCTGCTGTTCGTCGGGCTAGGGGGGTGTGCGTCCTGGCGAGGTGAAGAGGCACCCGAACCACAGGTGCATCTGGTCAAGGTGGAGGTGGTGCGGGCGCGGTTGCTGGAGCAGAAGTTCATGTTGCACTTTCGCGTCGACAACCCCGGCGAAGACGACCTCACCGTACGCGGCCTGACCTACCGGATCCACTTGGACGACTTGCTGCTGACCGAAGGAGAACATGAGCACTGGTTTACGGTGCGCCCCGGACACAGCGCCTATTTCAAGGTGCCGATCCGCACCAACCTGTGGCCGCAGGTGCGCGAACTGGTGAAAATGCTGAAGAAACCCCGGCAACAGATTCCCTATCGTCTGGAGGGGGAGCTGGAAACCGGTTTATTCATCGCCGACTACGTGCACCTGGAACGCAATGGCGTGATAATCGCCGCCGATCTAATTGCGGAGTAACCCCGATGACCCAACAACCCCACGTCCATGGCCCTGATTGCAACCACGACCATGATCATCACCACGATCATGATCACGGCCATGTCCACGGCCCGAACTGCGGCCACGCCCATCAGGAACCCGTGCGCAACGCCCTGAAGGACGTCGGTCGCAACGACCCTTGCCCGTGCGGCAATGGCAAGAAATTCAAGAAGTGCCACGGGGCTTGATGGACCAGGCAAAAAAATTTTTCGCCTGCTAGGCCGCCTTCGCGAGCAGGCTCGCTCCCACACTGGTTCTATGGTGCACACTTATCCCTGTCTGGTTCTGCGGTGCACCACTTTTCCCTGTGGGAGCGAGCCTGCTCGCGAAGAGGCCAGCACATCCATCTCGATTTATCAGCCCGCCGCCAGAATCCGCTCCACGCTGATCACCGTCGCATACTCCTCATGCAGATTCCCCAGGGACATCGCATGCACCTCGGCAGCCGAACGGGCATAACCGAAGAAGTCGGGCTTGTCGAAGGTGTAACAGGCATCCTCGGCTACCCACGTATCAAACCCCAGGTTGCCAGCCGTGCGCGCGGTGGACTCCACCGAATTGTTCGTGGCCACGCCGACAATCACCAGTTGCCGGATACCCGCACTGCGCAGATCCGCCTCCAGGGTCGTGCCGCAAAACGCATCGGGCACCTGCTTCTGGACCAGCCCTTCCCCAGCCATAGGCCTGAACCGGTCCTGAACCTCCACGCCTGATTGTCCAGGCCAGAAGACTGACGCCTCGGACCGAGACAAATGGTGGACATGGATGATTGGCCGCGCCGACTCTCGCCAGCATCCGAGCAATTCCAGCATGCGCAGCTCCGCCTCGGGATTGTTGCGCGGGCCAAGCCTGGGATGGAGGATGCCTTTCTGCTGATCGATAAGGATCAGCGCCGCGTTTTTCTGTAGCTCCATTCCGGGTCTCTCGGTCGTCGGTTTTCCCCACACTTGAGCACCACCTTCTCTTACAAGCAAGTCTCTGGTGGCCCGGGCTTTCATCGCAAAACATCAAATAACCCCAAAGCCCGCTTGCGCGCCCTTCTCCTGCTCACTAACGTAGCGCCTTTATTGGTGCCACCCCCTCCCGCAGGAGCTTTGCCATGGCCTCGCCAGCCTCGATTTCTTTCTTTCCCAAGCTCGGCGTTGCCGCAGCAGTGGCCAGCCTGCTCGGTTTGAGCGGTTGCCAGGCCTGGAATACCCAGGACACGGTCGCGCCCACCACCGGCGTACAACCGCTCAAGGGGCTGGCGCAGAATGTCTCGGTCCGGCGTAATGCCTTGGGCATGCCGCTGATCGAAAGCAACAGCTTTCATGACGCCCTGTTTGCCCTCGGCTATGTGCATGCCAGCGACCGGATCACGCAGATGACCACCCTGCGCCTGCTCGCCCAGGGCCGCCTGGCGGAAATGTCCGGCGCCGAACGGCTGGACGTCGACCGCTACATGCGCGCGGTCAACCTGAAGAAAAGCGCAGATGAGCTGTACAAGGCATCTTCGCCACGCCTGAAGCGCTTTTTCGAAGTCTATGCGCGAGGCGTCAACGCCTACCTGTTCCGCTACCGCGACAAGCTGCCGGCGGACCTGGCCGCCACCGGCTACAAACCCGAATATTGGAAACCGGAAGATTCGGCGCTGCTGTTCTGCCTGCTTAACTTCACCCAATCGGCGAACCTGCCGGAAGAAGTCGCCGCCCTGGTGCTGGCCCAGAGCGTAACCAACGATAAACTGGCCTGGCTGAGCCCGTCCTACCCGGACGAGCCATTGCCCTTGACCGAAGCCGAAAAGCTGCAGGGCGTCCGGCTCAATGGGCAGATTCCCGGTTTGAACGAAATCAGCAAGGCCAGCGCCGAGTTGGCCAACCTGAACCTGCTGGGCGCAGCGTCTTCGAGCAACTGGGCCATCGGCCCGCAGCGCAGCCGCAACGGCAAGAGCCTGTTGGCCGGCGACAGCCATGGCCCGCTGGGCGTGCCGTCGCTCTGGAGCCCGGTGCAGATTCGCGCGCCCAAATATCAGGCGGCCGGGCTTTCCGTGGCGGGCATCCCGATGATCCTCGCGGGCTTCAACGGTAACGTCGCGTGGAGCATGACCAGTGTTCTCGGCGACAACCAGGACCTGTACCTGGAAAAGATCCGACGCCAGGGCAACGGGCTGTCCTACGAAGCCAACGGCAAGTGGCAGCAGGCGACCGTGCGCAACGAGACCTACTTCATCAAGGGCCAACGGTCGATCAGAGAAGCGGTGTACGAAACCCGCCACGGTCCGTTGCTCAACAGCGCCCAAGGTCCGGCCATGGCCAATGGTCTGGGCCTGGCCCTGCAATTGCCGAGCTTCACCGACGACAAGACCCTGGACGCGCTCTTCGATCTGTCGCGCGCGCAGAACGTCGAGAAAGCCTCCGACGCGAGCCGGGAGATCCGCGCCCTGGCAGTGAACATGGTGTTCGCCGACGCCCGCAATATCGGCTGGCAGGTCACCGGTCGCTACCCGAACCGCCGCGAGGGCGAAGGCCTGTTGCCGTCGCCGGGCTGGGACAGCCGTTACGATTGGGACGGTTACGCCGATCCGATGCTGCACCCCTACGACCAGGATCCGGCCCAAGGGTGGCTCGGCACCGCCAACCAGCGCGTCATTCCCCATGGCTACGGCATGCAACTGTCCAACTCCTGGGCGGCGCCGGAACGTGGCGAGCGCCTGGCCGAACTGGCCGGCGCCGGCAAGCACGACGCGCGTAGCCTGATCACCATGCAATACGACCAGACCACAACATTCGCCGCCAAGCTCAAGAAAGTCTTCGAAGCCCCGGGCATGGCCCAGCCACTCAAGCAAGCCATCGAAGCCCTGCCGGTGGCGGACCGCGCCAAGGCACGCGAGGCCTATACCCGCCTGATGGCGTTCGATGGCCGGCTCAGTCCGGTTTCTGCCGACGCAGCGATCTATGAATTGTTCCTGCAAGAAAGCATGAAGCAGACATTCCTGGATGAACTGGGCCCTGAGGGTAGTCCGGCGTGGAAAGCGTTGGTCGCCAACGGCCAGCTGTCTTATTCGGCCCAGGCCGATCATTTGCTTGGTCGTGAGGACAGTCCGTTCTGGGACGATGTGCGCACGCCGCAAAAAGAAGACAAGGCCGTTATCCTGGCGCGCAGCCTCGCGGCGGCCGTTAGCGCCGGTGACAGTCTGCTCGGCACTGACCACAGCGCCTGGCAGTGGGGCAAGCTGCACCGCCAGGAATGGAAAAACGCCAGCGGCCAGACCGTACGCGGCCCGCTGGCAGCCGGCGGCGATGGCAGCACGCTCAATACCGCCGCGTTCGCCTGGGGCCAGGATTTCAACACGACCCTGGCGCCGGCCACGCGCTTTATCGTTGATTTCAGCCAGCCTGAGCCATTGACGATCCAGGGCGGCGCCGGCCAGTCGGGCAACCCGGCCAGCCCGAACTATCTTAACGGCCTCGACCCGTGGCTCAAGGGTCAATACCAAAGCCTGCCTTTGCAGCCGCAGAATTTTGACCGGGCGTATGGCAAGACTCGTTTGACCTTGGTTCCCGGTAAATAGGCCGATCTGCCTCTAACGCTGTTCAGTTAAGGCAATCGACAATCCCGTGGCGAGGGAGCTTGCTCCCGCTGGGCCGCGAAGCGGCCCCAAAAACCTGCCATGTGCGGAGCATCAGGCACACCGCACCCGCCGGTTCACGACTGCTTCGCAGCCGAGCGGGAGCAAGCTCCCTCGCCACAATTGCATCCTCTCTAAATGAACCGCATTACCTGTGGGAGCGAGCTTGCTCGCGATGGCGTCAGCCCATCCCACCAGGAAAACCGATCGAACTTCTCCCCCCGTCCCCGCCTCTACCGGACAAGCCCATCGCCCCGGTAACCGCATGGATCTGGTCATTGCCCGCCCCGAAGGCCTGTATTGTCCGCAGGGAGATCTCTACATCGACCCATGGCGTCCGGTGGACCGCTCGGTCATCACCCACGCCCACGGCGACCATGCCCGCGGCGGCAACCAGCACTACCTGGCAGCGGCACCCGGCGAAGGCATCCTGCGCTCCCGGCTGGGCCAGGACATCAACCTGCAAACCCTGCCCTACGGCGAACGGCTGGTGCACCATGGCGTGACCTTGAGCTTTCATCCCGCCGGCCATGTATTGGGTTCTGCCCAGGTGCGGCTGGAATACCAAGGCGAGGTGTGGGTCGCGTCCGGCGATTACAAAGTCGAGCCCGACGGCACCTGCGCACCGTTCGAGCCGGTGAAATGTCATACGTTCATCACCGAATCCACCTTCGGCCTGCCGATCTATCGCTGGCAGCCCCAGGCGCAGGTGTTCGATGAGATCAATCAGTGGTGGCGCGGGAACATCGCCGCCGGCCGGGCCAGCGTGTTGTTCTGCTATTCCTTTGGCAAAGCCCAGCGAATCCTCCACGGCATCGACGCGAGCCTGGGGCCGATACTCGCCCATGGCGCGGTGGAGCCGCTGAACCGGGTCTATCGCGAAGCCGGCGTGCACCTGCCGCCGACGATCTATGCCGGCGATGTGAAAAAGACTGATCCGATCATGAGCCAGGCACTGGTCATCGCCCCGCCCTCCGCCGGCGGTAGCACCTGGATGCGGCGTTTTGGTGATTACAGCGACGCCTTCGCCAGCGGCTGGATGCGCTTGCGCGGCACCCGTCGGCGACGGGGCGTGGATCGGGGCTTCGTGCTTTCCGATCACGCCGACTGGCCGGGCCTGCTATGGGCCATCGAACAGACCGGCGCCGAACGGGTCGTGGTCACTCATGGATCGGTGGCCGTACTGGTGCGTCATCTCTGTGAACAAGGCCTCGACGCCCAGGGCTTCACCACGGAATACGGCGATGACGAAGAGGACGTCGCCGGGGCGAGCGACAGCGGCGAGGACGCTTCATGAAAGCCTTTGCCGAGCTGTACGCCGAACTCGACGCCACCACCTCAAGCAACGCCAAGCTCGCGGCCATGCAGGATTATTTCAGCAAGGCGCCACCCGAGGACGCCGCCTGGGCGGTGTATTTCCTCTCGGGCGGGCGCCCCAGGCAGTTGGTACCGGTGAAAATCCTCCGCGAGCTGGCGGTCCAGGTGTCCGGCCTGTCTCTTTGGCTGTTCGAAGAAAGTTACCAGGCAGTGGGCGACCTGGCCGAAACCATTTCGCTGGTACTGCCCGAATCGCCCCACAGTTCCGATGAAGGCCTGGCGGTGTGGATCGAGGAAAAACTCCTGCCGTTGCGCGGTGAGTCGCCAGAGGTACTGGCACAGCGGCTTCCGGCACTGTGGGCAGAACTTGACCGATCCAGCCTGATGCTCTGCATCAAGCTCATCACCGGCAGTTTCCGCGTCGGGGTGTCCAAGCTGTTGGTCACCCGGGCGCTGGCTACGATGTCCGGGCTCGACAGCAAACGGGTGGCCCAACGGCTGGTGGGCTACACCGATCTGTCCCATCGCCCGACCGCGGCCAGTTACCTCAAGCTGATCGCCGGCGAATCTGCCGATGAACATGCCCAGCGCGGCGGCCAGCCTTATCCGTTTTTCCTGGCCCATGCCTTGTCACAACCGATTGAGCAATTCGACACCTTGTTGGGGCCGGCCAGCGACTGGCAGGTGGAGTGGAAATGGGACGGAATCCGCGCCCAGGTGATCAAGCGTGACGGCCATTTGTGGGTCTGGTCCCGTGGCGAGGACCTGGTGACCGAGCGCTTTCCTGAATTGCATTGCCTGGCGCAGGCGTTGCCCGACGGCACGGTAATCGATGGCGAGATCGTGGTCTGGAAAGCCCCGCAGGCGGTCACCGAGGATGCCTTTGATCCGGAAGCGCCGCTGCAGCCGACGGTGCAGCCCTTCGCCCTGTTGCAACAGCGCATCGGTCGCAAGACCTTGAGCAAGAAAGTGCTGGAAGACGCTCCCGTGGTGGTGATGGCCTACGACCTGCTGGAATGGCAGGACGAGGACTGGCGCAGCCGGCCCCAGGCCGAGCGTCGCGAGCAACTGGAGGCCCTGATTGCCCGCTGCCACAGTCCAGTGCTGTTGCCGTCGCCCATCGTCACTGGCCAGGATTGGTTCGACCTCGCCCGCCAGCGCGAAGCGTCCCGCAGCCTCGGCGTCGAAGGCATGATGCTCAAGGCGCGCAACGCGCTGTACGGCGTCGGCCGGACCAAGGACATGGGCGTATGGTGGAAATGGAAGATCGACCCGTTCAGTGTCGACGCGGTGCTGATCTATGCCCAGCGCGGCCATGGCCGGCGCGCCAGCCTCTACAGCGACTACACCTTCGCCGTGTGGGACAACCCGCCCGGCAGCCGAGAACGCACGCTGGTGCCTTTCGCCAAGGCTTACTCAGGGCTGACCGATGCAGAAATGCGCCAGGTCGACAGCATCGTGCGCAAGACCACGGTGGAAAAGTTCGGCCCGGTGAGCAGCGTCACGCCGACCCTGGTTTTTGAGCTGGGCTTCGAAGGCATTGCCTTGTCCAAGCGCCACAAGAGCGGGATCGCGGTACGTTTCCCACGGATGCTGCGCTGGCGCCAGGACAAGACCGTCGAAGAGGCGGACACGCTGGCGACGCTTCAGGATCTTCTCAAGTAACCCCCGCTCTCGTGGCGAGGGAGCTTGCTCCCGCTGGGCGCGAAGCGCCCCCTGATTCTGAAGGACGCACCGCAGAGGGAGGCTGCGCCTCCAGCGGGAGCAAGCTCCCTCGCCACGAAGAGCTAAACCGGACAAACGCACGCTCCATCCCGGTGCGCTTTTTGATGTACGCTCACCCCCGCGCACCATTGCGTTCCGTCTCTCGCCGCCAGTGCTTTTAAAACACTTGTTCGGCACTATGGTTCGGAAATTGCTACCTTTATGCCGTCATACCGTTCAGACCTTCACCGGTAACAATCTTACGCGCCATAAGCGCTCAAATTGGTTTTAGGGACTCAATAATGAAAAAAGCACTGCTGACCCTTTCTGCACTGGCGTTGTGCATGGCCGCCGGCGTCGCCACGGCCAAGGAATACAAGGAACTGCGTTTTGGTGTCGACCCGTCCTACGCCCCGTTCGAATCCAAGGCCGCCGATGGCAGCCTGGTGGGTTTCGACATCGACCTGGGCAATGCGATCTGTGAAGAACTGAAGGTCAAATGCAAATGGGTCGAAAGCGATTTCGACGGAATGATTCCGGGCCTCAAGGCCAACAAATTCGACGGCGTGATCTCGTCCATGACCGTTACCCCGGCCCGTGAAAAGGCTATCGACTTCTCCAGCGAGTTGTTCTCCGGCCCAACGGCCTATGTATTCAAGAAGGGCTCGGGCCTGAGCGCAGACGTTGCCTCGCTCAAGGGCAAGACCGTCGGCTACGAGCAAGGCACCATCCAGGAAGCCTACGCCAAGGCCGTGCTGGACAAGGCCGGCGTCAAGACCCAGGCCTACCAGAACCAGGACCAGGTCTATGCCGACCTGACCTCGGGCCGCCTCGATGCCGCGATCCAGGACATGCTCCAGGCCGAACTGGGCTTCCTGAAGTCACCAAAAGGCGAAGGCTATGAAGTCAGCCAGCCGGTGGACAGCGAACTGCTGCCATCCAAGACCGCCATCGGTATCAAAAAGGGTAACAAAGAGCTGAAGGCCCTTTTGGATAAAGGTATCAAAGCGTTACACGACGACGGCAAATACGCCGAGATCCAGAAAAAACACTTTGGCGATCTGAATCTGTACAGCGGCAAATAATGCGCGGCGCCCACCCTGAACCGGGTGGGCGCTTTTTTCCTGCCAAAGGCAATGTCCATGTTCGAACAATTCCTACAAAGTCTGGGGCTCTCGGCCTTCAGCCTGCAGGGCTTTGGCCCGCTGCTGATGCAAGGCACCTGGATGACCATCAAGCTGTCGGCCCTGTCCTTGCTGCTTAGCGTCCTGCTCGGGTTGCTCGGCGCCAGCGCCAAATTGTCCAGCGTCAAACTGCTGCGTATTCCGGCCCAGCTCTACACCACGCTGATTCGCGGCGTGCCCGACCTGGTGCTGATGCTGCTGATCTTCTACAGCCTGCAAACCTGGCTGACGTCTTTTACCGATTTCATGGAATGGGAATACATCGAGATCAACCCGTTCGGCGCCGGGGTCATCACCCTGGGCTTCATTTACGGTGCGTACTTCACCGAAACCTTTCGCGGCGCGATCCTCGCGGTGCCTCGCGGGCAGGTCGAAGCAGCCACGGCCTACGGTCTCAAGCGTGGCCAGCGTTTCCGTTATGTCGTGTTCCCGCAAATGATGCGCTTTGCCCTGCCGGGCATCGGCAACAACTGGATGGTCATGCTCAAGGCCACCGCCCTGGTGTCGATCATCGGCCTGGCCGACCTGGTCAAGGCCGCCCAGGATGCGGGCAAAAGCACCTACCAGCTGTTTTATTTCCTGGTGCTGGCGGCGCTCATCTATCTGCTGATCACTAGTGCATCCAACTTTATCCTGCGCTGGCTTGAACGCCGCTACGCCGCCGGAGCCCGGGAGGCCGTGCGATGATCGAACTCCTGCAGGAATACTGGCGACCCTTTCTCTACAGCGACGGCGTCCACATCACCGGCCTGGCGATGACCCTGTGGCTGCTCAGCGCTTCGTTGCTGATCGGCTTCGTAGTGTCGATTCCGCTGTCCATCGCCCGGGTTTCGCCCAGGTTCTACGTCCGCTGGCCCGTGCAGTTCTATACCTACCTGTTCCGTGGCACGCCGCTCTATATCCAATTGCTGATCTGCTACACCGGCATCTACAGCATCGAGGCGGTGCGCGCCCAACCCGTGCTCGACAGTTTCTTTCGCGACGCGATGAACTGCACGATCCTGGCGTTCGCGTTGAACACCTGCGCCTACACCACGGAGATCTTTGCCGGGGCGATTCGCAGCATGAACCACGGCGAAGTCGAAGCGGCCAAGGCTTACGGATTGACGGGCTGGAAGCTCTACACATACGTGATCATGCCTTCGGCGCTGCGTCGTTCGCTGCCGTACTACAGCAACGAAGTGATATTGATGCTGCACTCGACGACCGTGGCGTTCACCGCTACCGTTCCAGACGTGCTGAAAGTCGCCCGGGACGCCAACTCGGCCACCTTCCTGACGTTCCAGTCGTTCGGGATCGCCGCGTTGATCTACCTGACCGTCACGTTTGCACTGGTGGGCCTCTTCCGTCTCGCCGAACGCCGCTGGCTGGCCTTTCTCGGGCCGACCCACTAAGGCTTCCGTTCCCAGGACATACATGTAAATGCGCCACCAGATTCATGACCTGCTGGCCCCGCTGCCGGGGACCGCACGCAAGATCCACAGCTTTCATTTCGGCCCGGAAAAAGCCGCCGGCAAAATCTATATCCAATCGTCCCTGCATGCCGATGAATTGCCCGGCATGCTGGTCGCCTGGCACCTCAAGCAGCGCCTGGCCGAACTCGAGGCTTCGGGCCACCTGCGGCACGAAATCGTGCTGGTGCCGGTCGCCAACCCGATCGGCCTCGAACAGGTACTGATGGACGTGCCCCTGGGCCGTTACGAATTGGAGAGCGGGCAGAATTTCAACCGCCGGTTCGTCGACCTGAGCGAAGAGATCGGCAACGAAATCGAAGGCCTGCTGACCGACGACCCGCAGCACAACCTGATGCTGATCCGCACCAGCCTGCGCGACGCCCTGAGTCGGCAGACCGCCAGCACCCAACTGCAATCCCAGCGGCTGGTCTTGCAACGCCTGGCGTGTGATGCCGACATGGTGCTTGACCTGCATTGCGATTTCGAAGCCGTCGCCCATCTCTACACCACGCCCGAGGCCTGGCCGCGGGTCGAGCCGCTGGCGCGCTACATCGGCGCCGAGGCCAGCCTGTTGGCGACCGACTCGGGCGGCCAATCGTTCGACGAATGCTTCACGCTGCTCTGGTGGCAGCTCAAGGAGCGTTTCGGTGAGCGCTTCGAAATTCCCTTGGGCAGTTTTTCGGTAACTGTCGAATTGCGCGGCCAGGGTGACGTCAACCATGGCCTGGCGAGTCTCGACTGCCAGGCCCTGATCGAATACCTGATCCACTTCGGCGCCATCGACGGTGAGCCGGTGCCGTTGCCCGACCTGCCCTACCCGGCCACGCCGCTGGCAGGCGTCGAACCGGTGGCGACACCGGTCGGCGGCCTGCTGGTCTACAGCGCCCTACCCGGTGAGTACCTGGAGGCGGGACAGCTGATCGCCGAAATCATCGACCCGGTCAACGACACCGTCACCCCCGTTCATTGCCGTAATGCCGGGCTGCTGTACGCCCGCTCGCTGCGTCGCATGGCCACCGCCGGCATGGTCATCGCCCATGTCGCCGGGACCGAAGCCTACCGCAGCGGCTACCTACTTTCGCCTTGAGGATGCCTGTTCCATGTACAAACTGACCATCGAAGGCCTGCACAAAAGTTATGGCCACCATGAGGTGCTCAAAGGGGTTTCGCTCAAGGCCAGGACCGGCGACGTGATCAGCCTGATCGGCGCAAGCGGCTCGGGCAAAAGCACCTTCCTGCGCTGCATCAATTTCCTTGAACAACCCAACGACGGCGCCATGAGCCTGGACGGCCAATCGATCCAGATGATCAAGGATCACCACGGCATGCGCGTGGCTGACGCCGACGAGCTGCAACGCATCCGCACGCGCCTGGCCATGGTGTTCCAGCACTTCAACCTGTGGAGCCACATGACCGTGCTGGAAAACATCACCATGGCGCCGCGCCGGGTGCTGGGCGTCAGCAAGCAGGAAGCCGAGGATCGCGCCCGCCGTTATCTCGACAAGGTCGGCCTGCCGGCACGTGTTGCCGAGCAATACCCGGCGTTCCTGTCCGGTGGCCAGCAACAACGCGTGGCGATTGCCCGCGCCTTGGCCATGGAGCCTGAGGTCATGCTGTTTGACGAACCGACCTCGGCCTTGGACCCGGAACTGGTAGGTGAAGTATTAAAAGTGATCCAGGGCCTGGCCGAAGAAGGCCGGACCATGATCATGGTGACCCATGAAATGAGCTTCGCCCGCAAGGTATCCAATCAGGTGCTGTTCCTGCACCAGGGCCTGGTGGAAGAAGAAGGCGCGGCGGAAGACGTGCTGGGCAGCCCGAAGAGCGAACGGCTCAAGCAGTTCCTCAGTGGCAACCTGAAATAAACCTCGACACACCTGAGAGCCTGTTTTTGTGACGAACCGCTTTTTGTGGCGAGGGAGCTTGCTCCCGCTGGAGGCGCAGCCTCCCCTGCAGTGTGCCATCCAGATCCAGAGGGCCGCTTCGCAGCCCAGCGGGAGCAAGCTCCCTCGCCACAGAAGCGCGCTCGCCACAATGTCCCGCATAAAACCTTTCATACCCCACCGTGGTCTTTGAAGAAGGACTTTCAGGGCGCATACCGCACGCATGGGGACATCCAGCAACTTCGCGAAACAGTGGTTCGATGCCCGCGGCTGGAAGCCGTTCGCCTTTCAAAAACAGGTATGGGCTGCGGTCAAGCGTGGCGAGTCGGGGCTGTTGCATGCCAATACCGGCGCCGGCAAGACTTACGCCGTCTGGTTTGCCGCACTCAACCGTTTCGCCCGCAGCGTGCCGCCACCGGACAAGCCTCGTAAACGCAAGCCGCCGACCGAACCGCTGACGGTCTTGTGGATAACGCCGATGCGCGCGCTGGCCGCCGACACCGGCAAGGCTCTCGAAGCGCCCCTCGATCCGCTGCAGATTCCCTGGAGCGTAGGCCTGCGCACCGGTGACACCAGCGCCAGCGAACGCGCCCGGCAAGGCCGGCGCTTGCCCACGGCGCTGATCACCACGCCCGAAAGCCTGACGCTGATGCTCGCCCGCGCTGATGCGCAAACGGCCGTGTCGACCCTGCGCATGGTCGTGGTAGATGAGTGGCACGAATTGCTCGGCAACAAGCGCGGCGTGCAATTGCAACTGGCCCTGGCTCGCTTGCGCTACTGGCACCCCGACCTGATCGTCTGGGGCGTATCCGCGACCCTGGGCAACCAGGCCCACGCCGAGCAGGTATTGATCCCACAAGGCAGCGGAATTAGTGTGCAGGGCGCCGATGCCAAGGCGTTGCAGGTCGATACGCTGTTGCCGCCAACCCTCGAACGGTTTCCATGGGCGGGGCATATCGGCCTGAAAATGTTGCCCCAGGTGGTCACTGAAATCGACACCAGCAGCAGTTGCCTGGTCTTTACCAATACTCGCGCGCAAGCGGAAATCTGGTACCAGGCCATTCTTGAGGCGCGCCCGGATTGGGCCGGGCTCATCGCGTTGCACCATAGTTCTCTGTCCCGCGACACCCGCGACTGGGTGGAACGGGCGTTGAAGGACGGCCAGCTCAAGGCAGTCGTGTGTACCTCCAGCCTCGACCTGGGGGTGGATTTCCTGCCCGTGGAACGCGTGCTACAGATTGGCTCGGCGAAAGGCGTCGCCCGCTTGATGCAACGCGCCGGACGCTCCGGCCATGCACCGGGGCGGACCTCGCGAATAACCCTGGTGCCAACCCACAGCCTGGAGCTGATCGAGGCCGCTGCCGCCCAGGACGCCGTGGCGCAGCGGCGAATCGAGCCGCGTGAATCGCCCCACAAGCCTTTGGATGTACTGGTCCAGCATCTGGTCAGCATGGCCCTGGGTGGCGGTTTTGTTCCAGATGAGCTGTTTGATGAGGTACGCGGCGCCTGGGCCTACCGCGACCTGAACCCGGCCGAGTGGGCCTGGGCGCTGGCGTTCGTGCGCCACGGCGGCCTATCGCTGACCGCCTACCCTGATTATCGGCGGGTCGAACCGGATGAACACGGGATCTGGCGCGTGCCTGACGCCCGTCTGGCACGGCGCCACCGCATGAGTATCGGCACTATCGTCAGTGACGCCAGCCTGCAATTGAAATTCTGGAGCAAGGGCGGCGGCGGCAAGACCCTGGGCAGCGTGGAAGAAGGCTTCATCGCACGCTTGCGCCCCGGCGATGGATTCCTCTTTGCCGGGCGGTTGCTGGAGTTGGTCCGGGTCGAGGACATGACCGCTTACGTACGCCGCAGCCAGGCAAAAAAAGCCGCCGTGCCGCGCTGGAATGGCGGACGCATGCCGCTTTCCAGCGAGCTCGCTGCCGCGGTCGTCGCGCGCTTGAGCGAAGCCGCCAAGGGCCGTTTCGACGGACCGGAAATGCAAGCCGTACAGCCGCTGCTGTCAACGCAGCTGCAATGGTCCGGCCTGCCGACGCAGGGAACGCTGCTGGCCGAAGCGCTCAAGTCCCGGGAGGGTTGGCACCTGTTCCTGTATCCGTTCGCCGGGCGCCAGGTACATCTGGGCCTGGCCAGCCTGTTGGCCTGGCGCGTCAGCCAGCGCCAACCGGTGACGTTCTCGATTGCGGTCAATGACTACGGCCTGGAATTGCTCAGCGCCACCGAACTGGATTGGTCAACGCATCTGAACCCGGCGCTGTTGCGCACCGATGGCTTGCTGGCCGACGTTCTTGCCAGCCTGAACGCCGGAGAACTGGCCCTGCGCCGCTTCCGCGAAATCGCCCGGATCGCCGGGCTGGTGTTCGCCGGCTACCCCGGCGCACCGAAGAGCACCCGCCAAGTGCAGGCTTCCAGCGGGTTGTTCTATCAAGTGTTCAAGCAATATGACGCCGATAACCTGCTGCTGGCCCAGGCCGGCGAGGAAGTTTTGCGCGAAGAATTGGATATACGCCGACTGGAGCAGACCTTGGAACGCCTCGATACCTTGAAACTCGACCTGCACCTGATCAAACGCCCTACTCCGCTGGGCTTCCCCTTGCTGGTAGAGCGATTCCGCGAAAGCATGAGCTCGGAAAAGCTCGCCGATCGCATCCGGCGCATGGTCAGCGAACTGGAAAAAACCGCTGATCGAGGAAGCGCCTGATGCCCGCGCCGTATCCCGTCAACCTCGCGGGCGAAGAGCTCTGGCTGTTGCCGCAAAAAGCCCTGTACTGGCCGGCCCAGAAAACCCTGATGGTGGCCGATGTGCATTTCGGCAAGGCCGCGGCCTACCGTAGCCTCGGCCAACCGGTACCCCACGGCACCACGGCGAACAACATCGCCATGCTTGACGAGTTGCTGGCGAGCCTGCCGTGCCGACTGCTGATATTCCTCGGGGACTTCCTGCATGGGCCCGGTTCTCATGCCCCAGGCACTTTGAAGGCCCTTGCCGACTGGCGTGAACGGCACCGCAAACTAGCCATCACGCTGATCCGCGGCAATCACGACAAGCGCGCCGGCGATCCGCCAGCGGCACTCGATATCCGCGTCGTCCCCGAGCCGTTGCTGTTGGGCCCTTTCGCCGTGCAACACGAGCCTACCCCGCATCCAAGTCGACACGTGCTCGCCGGTCACGTACACCCGGTCTACCACCTGAGCGGCAAGGGGCGTCAACGCCTGCGCCTGCCATGTTTCCGCCTCAGTAGCGAGATCAGCCTGCTACCGGCCTTCGGTGCCTTCACGGGAGGCTATCGGGTCGATCAGGACAACGACTGCAAGATCTTCGTGGTGGGCGACAACGAAATATGGCCCGTCAGTTGAAGCGATCAGGCTTCAACAATTGAAGGGCCATTGGCTGATCAGGCTACGGGCGCGGGAGGCGGTTCGTCCGGAAGAGTCGGTTCGCCGGGTTCGGTAGGCTGTTCGTTAGGGGTATCGGGATCGGGCTGGCCAGGGATGCCGCCCGCCGCTTCAGCAGGGTGGGCCAGTAATGACCAAGCCAGGACGCCGATCTGATTGGGCTCAAGCCTTGCCAGTTCGGCACTGATTCGCGGATCGATCTTCATAGAGCAACTCCTGAGCGAAGGCCCGTTGCGCAGACGCAAAAACGGGCAGTACACCCAATAGAGTGCCTGCCCGCTCAGGAATTCCAACAGCTCGTCAGAATCAGGTACGCGGCAGTGTCACACCGCGCTGACCCTGGTATTTACCGCCACGGTCCTTGTAGGAAACTTCACATTCCTCATCGGACTCAAGGAATAACATCTGCGCCACGCCCTCGTTGGCGTAGATCTTCGCCGGCAGGGTCGTGGTGTTGGAGAACTCCAGGGTCACGTGGCCTTCCCATTCAGGTTCCAGCGGTGTCACGTTAACGATGATGCCGCAGCGGGCGTAGGTGCTTTTACCCAGGCAGATGGTCAGCACGTTGCGCGGGATGCGGAAGTACTCGACGGTGCGGGCCAGGGCGAAAGAGTTCGGCGGGATGATGCAAACGTCGCTCTTGATGTCGACGAAGCTCTTTTCATCGAAATTCTTCGGGTCGACAGTGGCCGAGTTGATGTTGGTGAACACCTTGAATTCGTCGGCGCAGCGCACGTCGTAGCCGTAGCTGGAAACGCCGAAGGAAATCAGCCGGTCGGCGCCTTCGCCACGCATCTGGCGCTCTACGAAGGGCTCGATCATGCCCTGCTCTTGCGCCATGCGGCGAATCCACTTGTCCGATTTGATGCTCATGGCGGGTTTCCTGAAATAGCGAGGTGGAAAAAAACTGTCCGGCATCTTACCGGGCCGCGGGGCGGGTTCAAAGTGCGAGACGCAACTCTCGCCGATCCGCCTTGATTTCCGGGCTCTGACGGCTATCGCCATTGCCGTCAGTCATTAAAACCGAGAAACCTTCGCAAAGACCATTGGCACGTTTCGGAAAAAGGGGTAAGGTGGCGTCACTGTGTTGCTTGTGTCACTGAGAATCTCTACACGATATGTTGAATTTCGATCCAACCATCTACAAGAATTTTTCCTGCTCTTTGCACTCAGTCTCGGCCAGGGTTCTTCCTGAGTCGCAGTTATCTTTGTTCAAGGAGTTACACCATGTCTAATCGCCAAACCGGTACCGTTAAGTGGTTCAACGATGAAAAAGGCTTCGGCTTCATCACCCCACAGTCCGGTGACGATCTGTTCGTTCACTTCAAAGCTATCCAATCCGACGGCTTCAAAAGCCTGAAAGAAGGCCAACAGGTTTCTTTCATCGCTACCCGCGGTCAGAAAGGCATGCAAGCTGAAGAAGTTCAAGTTATCTAACTTGTCCTTGCTTTAGTAAGAAGCCCCGCCCTCAAAAGCGGGGCTTTTTTGTGCCTGGGTGTTTTTGGAAACCGAAACCAGTGTGGGAGCGAGCCTGCTCGCGAAAGCGACGGATCAATTGCATCTGTGGCAACTGGTGTACCGCTTTCGCGAGCAGGCTCGCTCCCACAGGGTCTGGTGGTGGAAACCGTGGGTTACCAGGTCACGCCAAACCCGGCGGTGTAGCGCGTCTTGCTCAGGTCGCTGTCTTCGGTCCCTTCGATGACGTCCTTTTCGGCCTTGAGGTTGAGCGACGCCCAGTCAGTGACCTTGTAGCGCAACCCGATCTCCGCGTCATAGGCGTATTCGGCCACGCCTGACAGCGGCTTGCCCACTTCGCCGTTGGTAAACAGCTCGACGCGCTTGCCGATCAGGTAACGGTTGTAGTCCCACTTCATCGCCACGGAATAGAAGTTGTCCTTGCCGCCGTCGCGGTATTCATAATCGGTGCGGTTGAGCAGCGAACCCAGGGAGAAAGCGCCCAGTTCGTCGTCCCAGAACTGATAACCCGGACCGGTACCGACCACGCGCTGGCGTGCCAGGTCTTCGACCTTGTCACGCTTGTAGTTCAGGCGACCTTGCCAGAACCATTTTTCCGTGAGGAAGCGGTCGAGGGAATACTCCAGCCGCCAGTTGTCAGCCGACACCACATCATCCTGAAATTCGCGGTTGTATTCGCCTTCGGCGATGTGCCGCCATCTGCCGTGGCGCGCCGAGGTCTTGAAGTCGATGTCGTAATCGTCGGTATCGGCTTCCGCGCGCTGGTAATCCAGTGCAGCGTCGATGTTGCCCTTCCACACGAGGTCCTCGACCACCGGCTTGGGTTTGAGGATCTGCTGGATGCTTGCCAGCTCGACGGTCTTGGGCGCATCACCATTGGCCAGGGTCACCTTGCCATCCTCGGCCGCCTGTAACGCCTTGGCTTTTTCGCCGGTGTAGGCATCCTGTTTGACCAGCAGTTGCTGGTCGCTTTCAAGCGTCTTGACCTGCTTCCAATCAATCGGGATCGCGCCCGCGTAATCGGTCTGGATCAACAATTTGCCGCCGTCGAAAACGGTTATCTTGCCACTGAGCTTGTCGCCGTTCTTCAACCAGACGGTATCGGCAAGCAAAGGCATGGAGGCACTGGTAACAGCTAGGCACAACAGGGTTCTGGACAACATAAGCGATAATAGGCTCAAGTTTGCGAGGAAAAGGCGGCATTATCCCCCAGGATGACACCTCAGCAACGACTGACCTGCATAAGGATGATGAGTTCATTTATCAATTGGCCCTGTGGGCACTAATCTACAGACGGACATTTCCAGGAATCCTCTACGTGACCGACACCCCAGCGGCCCCCGAGAACGCCGCCCAGATCCGCCGCACCACGCTTTACCTGACCCTGGCCCAAGTGCCGGCCGGCCAGGTCGTCACCTATGGTCAGCTCGCCGAAATGGCGGGTCTGGGCCGCGCCGCGCGCTGGGTCGGACGAACGCTCAGCCAGTTGCCGAACGACACGAAGCTGCCGTGGCATCGAGTCCTCGGTGCCGGTGGTCGGATCAGCCTGCCGGCGGGCAGCGCCTCGGGGGACGAACAGCGCGCTCGCCTGCGCATGGAAGGGATCAGTGTCCTGAATAATCGTGTTGATATTCAGCGTCATGGCTGGCGCCCGGTAGAGCACAGCGGTTAGAGTGCGCGCTTTGTTTTCGCAATTTTTGAGGCAGACTCCAGCCCATGCCCCGTAAAACCTGGCGCGCCGCCCTTGCCGCCTATGCCAGTCCTTCGACGCTCGTGCTGTTGCTGCTTGGCTTCGCCGCCGGCCTGCCTTACATGCTGGTGTTTTCCACGCTGTCGGTCTGGTTGCGCGAGGCCGGCGTGGCCCGCGAAACCATTGGTTACGCAAGCCTGATCGGCCTGGCCTATGCCTTCAAATGGGTCTGGTCGCCCCTTCTCGACCAATGGCGCCTGCCATTGCTCGGCAAACTGGGACGTCGACGTTCGTGGCTGGTGCTCTCCCAGGCCCTGGTGATCCTCGGCCTGGTCGGCATGGGCTTCTGTGACCCACAAAAACACTTGTCCTGGCTGATCGCGATTGCCGTCATCGTGGCCTTCGCCTCTGCCACCCAGGACATCGCCGTCGATGCCTACCGACTGGAAATCGCCGACGACACCCGCCAGGCCGCCCTGGCTGCCAGTTATATGTCCGGCTACCGCGTCGCCGCGTTGCTGGCGACCGCCGGCGCGCTGTTTTTCGCCGAGGGGTTCGGCTCCACCGGGTTCAGCTACAAGCATTCGGCCTGGGCCGGTACGTACCTGCTGTTTGGCTTACTGATGGTCCCGGCGCTGCTGACCTCGCTGTTCATGCGCGAGCCGCCCGTACCGTTGCGTACTCAATTGCAAGCCGGCCGCTATACCTTCGTCCACCAGTTGGCCTCGGTATTCGTATTGATCGTGCTGCTGGTATCGGTCCCGGCGATGTTCACCCAGCTCTACAACACCGACTTTGCCAGCGTGCTGTTCGAAGGCGTCAGCCTGCTCGACCTGCTGCTCCAGGACCGCGCCTTCCTGCGCGCCATCCTCTATATCATCCTGACCGCCCTGTGCCTGTCGTCCATGGGGCGTCGCGGCCTGGCGCCAGTGCTGACGCCGGTCAACGATTTCATCCTGCGCTACCGCTGGCAGGCCCTGCTGCTGCTCGGCCTGATCGCGACCTATCGGATGTCCGACACGGTCATGGGCGTCATGGCCAACGTTTTTTATATCGACCAGGGTTTCACCAAGGACCAGATCGCCAGCGTCAGCAAAATTTTCGGACTGATCATGACCCTTGTCGGCGCCGGCATGGGAGGGCTGCTGATCGTGCGTTTCGGCATCCTGCCGATCCTGTTCATCGGCGGCGTGTCGTCGGCCGCCACCAACATCCTGTTCCTGATGCTGACAGACATGGGTGCCAACCTGAAGATGCTGATCGTCACGATCTCCCTCGACAACTTCAGCTCCGGCCTGGCCACCTCGGCGTTCGTCGCCTATCTGTCGAGCCTGACCAACCTGAAATTCTCCGCGACCCAATACGCCCTGCTCAGCTCGATCATGCTCTTGTTGCCGCGCCTGATCGGCGGGTACTCAGGGGTCATGGTGGAAAAATTCGGCTATCACGATTTCTTCCTGATCACCGCGTTGCTCGGCGTTCCGACCTTGCTGCTGATCGCCTTGCACTGGTATCAGGAAAATCGCCGAGAGGGCTCGACGCCTGAATCGGCGCCAGAGTCGGAATCGCCGCCGACCCGGCCCGCTCAAGAGTTGTAGGAAATCTCAACAGGCGCCGACGAAAGCGGCGCCTGAATCCGGCGACCGGCCACGCGCCTGTACGCCAGGGCATCTCGCCCGTACAATGCTGCGTCACTTCTCGTCATCAGCAACCGACAACGGCCAACCATGCGCACCAGTCAATTTTTGCTCGCCACACAGAAAGAAACGCCTTCCGACGCCGTCGTGATCAGCCACCAGCTGATGCTGCGCGCAGGCATGATCCGCAAGCTCGCCTCCGGCCTGTACACCTGGCTGCCGATGGGCCTGCGGGTGATGCGCAAGGTCGAAGCCATCGTCCGCGAAGAAATGGACGCCGCCGGCTCTCTGGAAGTGTTGATGCCGAGCACCCAGCCGGCCGAGCTGTGGCAGGAGTCGGGGCGCTGGGAGGAATACGGCCCGGAGCTGCTGCGCATCAAGGACCGCCATGGTCGCGATTTCTGCGCGGGCCCGACTCACGAAGAAGTGATCACCGACCTGATGCGCAACGAGTTGAGCAGCTACAAGCAACTGCC
Source organism: Pseudomonas sp. R1-15 (assembly GCF_051132085.1). Lineage (NCBI taxonomy): Bacteria > Pseudomonadati > Pseudomonadota > Gammaproteobacteria > Pseudomonadales > Pseudomonadaceae > Pseudomonas > Pseudomonas sp. R1-15. Next base: position 4,675,682 of record NZ_CP071660.1, read on the forward strand.
AATCAACCTGTATCAGATCCAGACCAAGTTCCGTGACGAGATCCGTCCACGCTTCGGCCTGATGCGCGGTCGCGAATTCATCATGAAGGATTCTTATTCGTTCCACGCCGACCTGGCCTCGCTGCAAGTCACTTACGACCGCATGCACCAGGCGTACTGCAACGTGTTCACCCGCCTGGGCCTGAAGTTCCGCCCGGTTGAAGCCGACAACGGCTCCATCGGCGGTGCCGGCTCCCACGAATTTCACGTACTGGCCGAGTCCGGCGAAGACGACATCGTCTTCAGCAACGGCTCCGACTACGCCGCGAACATCGAGAAAGCCGAAGCCGTGCCACGGGAAACCTCCCGCGCCGCACCGGCCGAAGAATTGCGTCTGGTAGACACGCCGAACGCCAAGACCATTGCCCAATTGGTGGAAGGCTACAACCTGCCCATCGAACGCACCATCAAGACCCTGATCGTGCGCGCGGAAGAAGAGGGCAAGCTGATTGCCCTGATCATCCGTGGCGACCACGAGCTGAACGAAATCAAGGCCGCCAACCAGCCTGGCGTCGCCAGCCCGCTGGTCATGGCCACCGATGCCGAGCTGCGCGATGCCATTGGTGCCGGTGCCGGCTCCCTCGGCCCATTGAACCTGCCGTTGCCGATCATCATCGACCGCTCGGTCGAATTGATGAGCGACTTCGCCATCGGTGCCAACATCGATGACAAGCACTATTTCGGCGTGAACTGGGAACGCGACCTGCCGGTCCCAACCGTCGCTGATCTGCGCAACGTCGTGGCCGGCGACCCGAGCCCGGACGGCAAAGGCACGCTGGAAATCAAGCGCGGCATCGAAGTCGGGCATATCTTCCAGCTGGGCGACAAGTACAGCAAGGCGATGAAGTGCGAAGTGCTCGGCGAGAACGGTAAGCCCGTCACGCTGCAGATGGGCTGCTACGGCATCGGCGTGTCCCGCGTGGTGGCTGCGGCCATCGAGCAGAACAACGACGAGAACGGCATCATCTGGAGCGACACGCTGGCGCCGTTCCAGGTTGCCCTCGTGCCGCTGCGCTATGAAACCGAACAGGTTCGCGAAGCGACCGACAAGCTCTACGCCGAACTGACGGCCGCCGGCTTTGAAGTGCTGCTGGACGACCGCGACAAGAAAACCAGCCCCGGCATCAAGTTCGCGGACATGGAACTGATCGGCATCCCGCACCGGATCGTCGTCAGTGACCGTGGCCTGGCCGATGGCAACCTGGAATACAAGAGCCGTACCGAGGCCGAGGCGCAAGCGCTGCCGGTCGCCGACGTGCTGTCCTTCCTTCAGGCCCGTATCCGCCGCTGAGACCAGATAGAGACGTCATGTTCAAGCGAAACACCTTAGGCCTCGGGGGCGCCGCACTGTGCGGCGCCCTGCTGGTCAGCGGCTGCGCCAACCAGATGTCGCAACGCAACGAGCACGAAGAACGGATCGAGCGCAAATTGCTCGACCATAGCCTGCAGATCGATGTGGGCGAACCCAAGGTGCTCGACCTGCCGCAGCGTCGGGTGCGGATCAACGAGCAGAAGACCTTCGAGGTCACCGAGTTCGAGGTCACTCGCCATTACGATCGCTACACGCCGTACCAGCCTTGGCGGGAGGTCTACGAGATCCCGCTGGGCGCGGTGGCGGTAGTGGCCGGCGTCGGCGCGAACGTGGTCAATGTGTTCGCGCTCGGCAGCTTGCCGGACAGTGCGACCCGCGACTGGATCAGCTACGGTTTTGCCGGACTCAATCCGTTCATGAACGTGCCTTCCAATGGCCGTGCCCAGCAGAACCTGGCAGGTATCGATGAAGTCCAGCGCGACAAACGCACGGAGCATTCGAGCCTGCCCTGGAGTGAGCGTCCGGTACAGGTGAAAGCCGCCCGGCAGACATTCGAGCTGAGCACCGACCGTAACGGCGTGTTGCGCTTGAACCTGCTGGAAAGCCCGTTCGCCGAGCATGACCTGAGCCAGTTCGGCAAACTGCAGATCAGTGTGACGGACGCCCAGGACGAGGTGCACACCGACTCATCCCTGAGCGTCAGCAGTACGTTGCGCAGCAAACTGGTCGAAGCCCACGCCTTGATCTACGACGACCTGGAAGACGACGAAGTGAGCCAGTGGGTTCATCGGGTCAAGCGTCTCTCGGAACTGGGGCTTGAAGAAGAGGCCAGCGAACTCGAGCAGAGCCTGATCGAACTGACCCGCAACGATCCGGAACTGCAGGCCGAATTCATCAAGGCCCTGACCAAGGATGGCGGGCGGTTGGTGGCGGACCCGGGCGCGAGCTGACTCTGGAGTGCACCCAGTGGTGAGGGACTTGCTCCCTCACCACTGGGTGTCATGTATTTTCCGAGGCCAGCGGCGTCAACGCTCAAACAACTCCAACTGCTCAAACCCGCCCCGCAAATCCTCCAACCTCACCCCTATCCCTAACAATCGCACCGGCTTGCCGCCGCGGTTGAACGCCTGGGTCAACAGTAGCTGGTAACTGCCCAGGTCCCGCCCTGCCCCGGCCTGCTCAAGGGTGGTCTGGGTGAAGTCATGGAATTTCACTTTGACGAACGGCTTGCCCGGCCGATAGCTGCTGTCGATCCGCGCCATGCGCCCGCCCAGGGTTTCCATCAGTTCGGGCAGTTTGTCGAGGCAGCTTTGCAGATCAGGCAAATCGACGTCGTAGGTGTTTTCAACGCTGATGGATTGCCGCCGGCTGTCGTTGTGCACCAGGCGCTCGTCAATTCCACGGGCGAGGCTCCAGAGTCGCTCGCCGAAACTGCCGAATTCACGCACCAGTGCCAACTTGTCCCACTCGCGCAAGTGCTGGCAGTCAATAATCCCGAGCCTGTTCAACTTGTCGGCGGTGACCTTGCCGACGCCGTGCAGCTTGCTCACCGGCAGCGCCGAGACGAAATCTTCCACTTGGTCAGGAGTGATGACGAACAGGCCGTTGGGCTTTTTCCAGTCACTGGCGATCTTGGCGAGAAACTTGTTCGGCGCCACGCCTGCGGAAACGGTGATGTGCAACTGGTTGGAAACACGCCGGCGAATATCCTGGGCGATGCGCGTGGCACTGCCGCCGAAATGCGGACTGGCGGAGACGTCCAGATAAGCCTCGTCCAGCGACAGCGGTTCGATCAGGTCGGTGTAATCGCTGAAAATCGTCTGAATTTCCCTGGAGGCCTCCCGATAGGCGTCCATCCGCGGCTTGACGATGGTCAGGTCGGGGCAGAGTTTCAGCGCGTGGCCGGAAGACATGGCTGAGCGCACACCGTAGGCCCGCGCCTCGTAATTGCAGGTCGCGATGACCCCACGCCGGTCCGCCGAGCCACCGACCGCCAGGGGTATGCCGGCCAGCCGCGGATCATCGCGCATTTCGATCGCGGCGTAAAAGCAGTCGCAGTCGACGTGGATGATTTTGCGTTGCGTCATATAAGCAGCGGTACATGCGATGGATCGGAGCGCCAGTATCTCACTCGAACCTGTACATAGCACCAGTAGTTTGAAAGATCCTTCGACAGATCTGGAAAATGCCTACATGAATGTGTTTCTTCAATCGCAGCGAACCGCCCAATAGAGCGCCAGGCCTTGCCAGGCCTGCGTCACAGCGCTGTCACATTGCCTTGGCGCAGGCTAACCGATTGAAGCTGAACAGTTTTTTCCAGCAAAGGGGTTGACAGTCGGGCGATTCGCTGTAGAATGCCGCCACACAGACGCGGGATGGAGCAGTCTGGTAGCTCGTCGGGCTCATAACCCGAAGGTCGTCGGTTCAAATCCGGCTCCCGCAACCAAACATCAGAAAAGGCTACTCGAAAGAGTGGCCTTTTTTGTGCGCGCCTGTTTTCCCCTGCCGGTGCATTCCATGTCGCTACGGCCATCGCAAAAAACGTGGAAGTTGTAGGACGATTTCCGTTTGTTTTCCCGCATTTAGGTGAACCGGCCGTTTATTTCATCCGTCGCCCCATTAACGGTTGACAGTCCGGCGTTCGCCTGTAGAATGCCGCCACACAGACGCGGGATGGAGCAGTCTGGTAGCTCGTCGGGCTCATAACCCGAAGGTCGTCGGTTCAAATCCGGCTCCCGCAACCAAATATCAAGAAAGGCTGCTCGAAAGAGTGGCCTTTTTTGTGTGTGCCGAAAAAGCCCCATTACAAATATTTTGTAATTATTTTCCGCCGCAGGGATTGGTAACTTGGCTGGATACCCCCATCCTGTCGCGCATAGCTCAAGAGGTGATTGATGCGCGCCCACTCGTCTGACCCACAAGACACTGTCAATGCGACACAACCGATCAAGGCCGAGCGATTGCGCTGGCTGGACCGGATCAGCCAGTACCGGCAACCGATCGGCCTCGCCGTCACGCTGCTGCTGTTTGCGATTGCCTTGATCGCCTGCCGTCACCTCCTGAGCGAACTCGACCTCTACGCCCTTCACGACTCGATCCTCGAGGTGCCGAGGCCGGCGCTGCTCGGTGCGATAGCCGCCACCGTGGCCGGCTTCATCATTCTGCTGGGCTATGAATGGTCCGCCACTCGCTACGCCGGCGTGAAGCTGCCCACCCAAACCCTGATTCTCGGCGGCTTCAGCGCGTTTGCCATCGGCAATGCGATCGGCCTGTCGCTGCTGTCGGGCGGTTCGGTTCGCTACCGCCTGTATGCCCGCCACGGCCTGGGGGCGGCGGATGTCGCCCACATGACATTGTTCGCCAGCCTGTCACTGGGTTGCGCGCTACCGCCACTGGCGGCCCTGGCGACGTTGAGCAATCTGCCTGCCGCCTCTGCCGCCCTGCACCTTCCCGCCACTTTGCTGGGGGTGATCGCCGTCGCCGTGCTGCTGCTGACCAGTGCACTGGCCATCGGCATCTATCGCCGTCGCCTGCCGGAACAACCCTATCGGGATGCCCTGCTGGTCAAGGCCGGTCGCCGCACGCTGCGTCTGCCGGGCCGCCGTCTGACATTCCTGCAACTGATCATCACCGCGCTGGATGTCGCCGCCGCTGCAACGGTGCTCTATCTGTTGCTGCCGGAAGCGCCACCGTTCGGCCCCTTCCTGCTGGTTTACCTGCTGGCGCTGGCCGCCGGCGTCCTCAGTCATGTGCCGGGCGGCGTCGGGGTGTTCGAAGCGATCCTGCTGGCCGCGTTCGCCGACAAACTCGGGGCTGCGCCGCTGGCGGCCGCCCTGCTGCTGTATCGCCTGATCTACGTGCTGCTGCCGATGCTGGTGGCGTGCGTATTGTTGTTGATCAATGAGGCGCAACGGCTGTTCCAGACCCGCCAGACCCTGCGGGCGGCGTCCGGTTTCGCGGCACCGATCCTTGCGGTGCTGGTGTTCCTGTCTGGCGTGGTGCTGCTGTTTTCCGGCGTGACGCCGGAGATCGACACGCGCCTGGAGCACATCGGTTTCCTGATCCCGCATCGCCTGGTGGACGCCTCGCACTTTGGCGCCAGCCTGGTGGGCGTGTTGTGCCTGTTGCTCGCCCAGGGCCTGCGCCGCCGCTTGTCCGCAGCCTGGATGCTGACCACTGTCCTGTTGCTGGTGGGCGCCCTGCTCTCGCTGCTCAAGGGTTTCGACTGGGAAGAGGCCACCCTGCTGACGCTGACCGCAGCCCTGCTGGCGGTCTTCCGGCGTTCCTTTTACCGTCCAAGTCGCCTGACCGAGCTGCCCTTCTCGCCGTTGTTCCTGATTGCCAGCCTGTGCGTGCTGGGTGCGTCGATCTGGCTGCTGCTGTTTGCCTATCAGGATGTGCCCTATAGCCATCAACTGTGGTGGCAGTTCACCCTGGACGCCGACGCGCCGCGTGGCCTGCGCTCGCTGCTGGGTGCCGCGGTGCTGCTGGTGGTGGTGTCCCTGACCTGGCTGCTGCGCACCGCTCGGCCGGTGATTCATCTGCCTATGGCTGAAGAACTGGAGCGCGCCAGGACGATTCTCATGGCGTCTTCGCAACCCGACGGCGGCCTGGCCCTGACCGGCGACAAGGCGCTGCTGTTTCATCCCAACGATGAAGCCTTCCTGATGTATGCCCGCCGTGGCCGCAGCCTGGTCGCGTTGTACGACCCGATCGGGCCGACCCAGCAACGGGCGGAAATGATCTGGCAGTTTCGTGACCTTTGCGACATCTACCACGCCAGGCCAGTGTTCTATCAGGTGCGTGCCGAGAACCTACCCTATTACATGGACATCGGCCTGACCGCGATCAAGCTGGGCGAAGAAGCGCGGGTCGATCTCAAGCGTTTTGATCTCGAAGCCAAGGGCAAGGAGATGAAGGACCTGCGCTACACCTGGAACCGCGGCACCCGTGACGGCCTGTCACTGGAGATCCATGAACCGGGCCAGGCGCCAATGGACGAACTCAAGGTTATTTCCGATGCCTGGCTGACCGGCAAGAATGTACGCGAGAAAGGTTTCTCCCTGGGGCGATTCAGCCATGATTACCTCAAGCACTTCCGCATCGCGGTGATTCGTTTCGAGGGGCGTCCGGTGGCGTTCGCCAACCTGCTGGAAACCCATAGCCATGAGCTGGCCAGCCTTGACCTGATGCGTGCTCATCCCGAAGCCCCGAAGCTGACCATGGAGTTCATGATGGTCGGCCTCATCCAGCATTACAAAAACCATGACTACGCCCGCTTCAGCCTCGGCATGGTCCCGCTCTCGGGCCTGCAACCGCGTCGCGGCGCTCCATTGACCCAGCGCCTGGGTTCGATGGTGTTTCGCCGTGGCGAGCAGCTCTACAATTTCCAGGGCCTGCGCCGCTTCAAAGACAAATTCCAGCCTGACTGGGAACCTCGTTACATGGCCGTGCCCGCCGGACTCGATCCGCTGGTGGCGCTGGCCGATACCGCCGCCCTGATTGCGGGCGGCCTGACTGGATTGGTGAAACGCTGATGATGCAACGCTCCTGGCGATACGTAGTGGCCGCCCTGCTGGTGCTGGCGGTGATTCTCGGTGGCGGCTACTGGTACTGGAACCGCCCGGCCCCGCAACCGACCCTGGAACAACTGGAGCCGGCCGATGGCGTGCCGATGACCCGAGTCATCCCCGGCACCAAGGCACGCGCCCAGGTGCTGGTGGCGGTCAACGAGGACCAGAAGCTCAGCGACACCCAATTGACGACCCTCAGCCGCAGCGGCTCGGCGCAGATCGTCCAGGTGATCCTGCCCAAGGACTGCATGCTCCAGGGGCGCGCCTTGCAAGCCGGCCTGCGGCAGCTGCACGGCCCGGCCACGCTGGTCAGCGGCATCGGTCCCGGCGCGGTGCTGGCCTGGCGCTGGCTGGCTGAACAGAAGGACGACAAGGCCCAGGCCGTCTCGGTCGACCTGGCCCTGGAAAAACCCGGCTGCACCCACCTGCTGCCCAAAAGCGCCGCCCATGGTCGCTGGCTGGTGGCCTGGAACGATAACCCCGACGATACCAGCGCCGCTTTCGTGCGCGACCAGAAGAATGCCGAAACCAGCATCAGCGACTACGACATCAACCTGGCGCAGGTACTCAACAACGAGCTGCGCAAGATCCTGGTGGGCGCCGACAAGGGCAAGGGCGGCCTGAGCATCCCGGTGGTGGAAGTCCCCGCCAGCCAGGCCCGGGACACCGTGACGCTGTTTCTCTCTGGCGACGGTGGCTGGCGTGACCTGGACCGCGACGTGGCCGATGAAATGGCCAAGGTCGGTTACCCGGTGGTCGGCATCGACACCCTGCGCTATTACTGGCAGCACAAGAGCCCCGAACAGAGCGCGACCGACCTGACCGAGCTGATGCAACACTATCGCCAGATCTGGGGCACCAAACGCTTCATCCTGACCGGCTATTCCTTCGGCGCCGATGTCCTGCCGGCAATCTACAACCGCCTGCCGGCGACAGAACAGCAACGGGTCGATGCGATTATCCTGCTCGCCTTTGCCCGCACCGGCAGCTTCGAAATCGAAGTCGAGGGCTGGCTCGGCAACGCCGGCACCGAAGCCGCCACCGGCCCGGAAATGGCCAAGCTGCCGGCGGAAAAAGTGGTGTGCATCTATGGCGCGGAAGAAGCCAACGAAAGTGGCTGCACCGACAAGACCGCCGTAGGCGAAGCCATAAAGCTGCCCGGCGGCCATCACTTCGATGAAAACTACCCGGCCCTGGCCAAGCGGTTGATCGATGAGATCAACAAGCGGCAGACCACACCTGCCGCGCAGTGAGCTGATACACAGCTGACAAAAAGCCCCTGCCACCTCACGGTGCAGGGGCTTTTTAGTCGGCCGCCTGGTATCTCCCTGTGGGAGCGAGCTTGCTCGCGATAGCGTCCGGTCAGCTTACCTTGATGTTGAATGTCCCTGAGCCATCGCGAGCAAGCTCGCTCCCACAAGGGGCAAGGAGCAGGGAGCTCGCCTTGCTATCGGGCCTTGGGCCTACATCTCCACCTGCGTACCCAGCTCGATCACTCGGTTCAACGGCAGATTGAAGAAGCGCAGGTTGCCGTTGGCGTTCTTCAGCATGAAGGCGAACAGCGACTCGCGCCAGCGGGCCATGCCTTCGAGCTTGGAGGCGATGACGGTCTCGCGGCTGAGGAAGTACGTCGTGCGCATCGGGCTGAAATCCAGTTCATCCAGATGGCAGAGCTTGAGCGCCTGGGGCACGTCCGGTTCGTCGGTGAAGCCGAAATGCAGGATGACCCGGAAGAAGCCCTCGCCGTAGGCATCGACCTCGAAGCGCCGCTGTGACGGTACGCGGGGAATGTCCTCGTAGACCACGGTCAACAACACCACCTGCTCGTGCAGCACCTGATTGTGCAACAGGTTATGCAACAGCGCGTGGGGCACGGCATCCGAGCGCGCGGTCAGGAACACCGCGGTGCCATGCACACGATGCGGCGGCTGCACGCGGATGCTGCTGATGAAAACCGGCAACGGCAACGCACCTTCGTCCAGGCGCTCCACCAGCAGTTGTTTGCCGCGCTTCCAGGTGGTCATCAGTACGAACAAGGCGATACCGGCAATGACCGGGAACGCGCCGCCCTGGATGATCTTCGGCACGTTGGCGGCGAAGTACAGCCCATCTACCAGCAGGAAACCGAACAGCACCGGCACCGCTAGCAACGGCGGCCATTTCCACAACAACAGGATCACGGCGGAGACCAGGATCGTGGTCATCAACATCGTACCGGTCACCGCCACGCCGTAGGCTGAAGCCAGCGCTCCGGACGACTCGAAGCCCAGCACCAGCAGCACCACGCCGACCATCAACGACCAATTCACCGCACCGATGTAGATCTGGCCCTGTTCGGCACTGGAGGTGTGCTGGATGTACATGCGCGGGATGTAGCCGAGCTGGATTGCCTGGCGCGTCAGCGAGAACGCGCCGGAAATCACCGCTTGCGAAGCGATCACCGTCGCCAGGGTCGACAGGCCCACCAATGGCAGTAATGCCCAGCTCGGCGCCAGCAGATAGAACGGGTTGCGCGCCGCTTCAGGGTCGCCGAGCAGCAAGGCGCCCTGGCCGAAATAGTTGAGCATAAGGCCCGGCAGCACGAGGATAAACCAGGCGCGAGCGATCGGCTTGCGACCGAAATGCCCCATGTCGGCATACAGCGCTTCAGCCCCGGTCAGCGCCAGCACCACCGCGCCAAGGATCGCCACGCCCATGCCCGGGTGGACGACAAAAAAACGCACGGCCCAGGCCGGGTTCACTGCGTTTAATACTTCCGGATGCTGGCTGATGCCATACACGCCCAGAGCGCCGAGCACGAGGAACCAAGTCACCATGATCGGGCCGAACAGGATGCCGATCCGCGCGGTGCCGTGACGCTGGATCAGGAACAACGCGACCAGCACCACCACCGAAAGCGGCACCACCCAGTGATCGATGCCTTCAAATGCCAGGCCGAGGCCTTCAACCGCCGACAGTACCGAGATCGCCGGGGTGATCATACTATCGCCATAGAACAGCGCCGCACCTATCAGCCCGCAGACCACCAGCAACGTGCGCAACCGCGCCCTGCCGGCCGCCGCCCGCCGCGCCAGGGCGGTCAGGGCCATGATCCCGCCCTCGCCCTGGTTGTCGGCGCGCAGGACGAACATCATGTATTTGATCGACACGACCCAGATCAGCGACCAGAAAATCAGCGACAGAATCCCCAGCACCCCGTCATGGTTGACCGGCACGCCATAGCCGCCGGAAAACACTTCCTTCAGGGTATACAGGGGGCTTGTGCCGATGTCGCCATATACCACTCCGACCGCCGCGACCAGCATGCTCAGCGGCTTGGTTGCCGCATGCTCGGCAGTCGCCGCCTGACTACTTGCATGACCCATCCAACACTCCTGATTCCCAGACCTGTCTTCTTTTAAAAGAAGCCTTACGCTTTGTGCCGCAGCATGCGCTGTTTTACGCTTTGTTACAGACGTTTTGTTGACTGTAGCAATCGCCAGAAGGCAAAGGCGCGAAGCATAGCGCAGCACTCGTCGTTTTTCCCTGCATAAAGCTGGTCAAGTGCGCCCGCCATGGATAGAATTGCGCACTTTTTGATCAGAGGCGCGTCAGGCGCCCTGTCTCGCACGAGACGATCCCCCTTATACCGAGGTTAGACATGTCCACCACTCCCGCGCCAGCCAACCCGAAGGTTGGCTTCGTATCCCTGGGTTGCCCGAAGGCTCTGGTCGACTCCGAGCGCATCCTGACCCAACTGCGCATGGAAGGTTATGACGTGGTGTCCACCTACCAGGACGCCGACGTGGTAGTGGTCAACACCTGCGGCTTCATCGACTCCGCCAAGGCCGAATCCCTCGAAGTCATCGGCGAAGCCATCAAGGAAAACGGCAAGGTCATCGTGACCGGCTGCATGGGCGTGGAAGAAGGCAACATCCGCAACGTGCACCCGAGCGTGTTGTCGGTGACCGGTCCGCAGCAGTACGAGCAAGTGGTCAACGCCGTGCACGAAGTCGTGCCGCCGCGCCAGGACCACAACCCGCTGATCGACCTGGTGCCGCCGCAAGGCATCAAGCTGACCCCGCGTCACTACGCCTACCTGAAGATTTCCGAAGGCTGCAACCACAGTTGCAGCTTCTGCATCATCCCGTCGATGCGCGGCAAACTGGTCAGCCGTCCGGTCGGTGATGTACTCGACGAGGCCCAGCGCCTGGTCAAGTCTGGCGTCAAGGAGCTGCTGGTGATTTCCCAGGACACCAGTGCCTATGGTGTCGACGTGAAATACCGCACCGGTTTCTGGAACGGCGCGCCGGTGAAAACCCGCATGACCGAGCTGTGCGAAGCGCTCAGCAGCCTCGGCGTCTGGGTCCGCCTGCATTACGTCTACCCGTATCCGCATGTCGACGAGCTGATCCCGCTGATGGCCGCCGGCAAGATCCTGCCGTACCTCGACATCCCGTTCCAGCACGCCAGCCCGAAAGTGCTCAAGGCGATGAAGCGCCCGGCCTTTGAAGACAAGACCCTGGCACGTATCAAGAACTGGCGCGAAATCTGCCCGGACCTGATCATCCGCTCGACCTTCATCGTCGGCTTCCCCGGCGAAACCGAGGAAGACTTCCAATACCTGCTGAATTGGCTGACCGAAGCCCAGCTCGACCGCGTCGGTTGCTTCCAGTACTCGCCGGTCGAAGGCGCACCGGCCAACGACCTGGACCTGGACGTGGTCCCGGACGACGTCAAGCAGGACCGTTGGGAACGCTTCATGGCGCACCAGCAGGCGATCAGCTCGGCCCGCCTGCAAATGCGCATCGGCCGTGAAATCGAAGTGCTCGTGGACGAAGTCGACGAGCAAGGCGCCGTCGGCCGCTGCTTCTTCGACGCCCCGGAAATCGACGGCAACGTCTTCATCGACAACGGCAGCAACCTCAAGCCGGGCGACAAGGTCTGGTGCAAAGTCACCGACGCCGATGAGTATGATTTGTGGGCTGAGCAGATCGGTTGAGCAGGGCCTGGACTCAAGGGGTAATGCGGTTCACTCAGGGAAAATGCTGTACCCGTGGCGAGGGAGCTTGCTCCCGCTCGGCTGCGAAGCAGTCGTAAACCGGCGGGTGCGGTGTGACTGACGCTCCGCATGCGACAGTTTTTGGGGCCGCTTCGCGGCCCAGCGGGAGCAAGCTCCCTCGCCACGGGAATGTGCATATTTTTCCGGCTGCCCTGGACTTAAAAAATCATGAAGCCCTGCTCTGTAACAAGATGCGGGGCTTTTTTACGGCTATCGTATGCAGACATAACATTTCCACCATAAGGAACAGGCGGACATGCGTCAGCATTCGGTCATCCACACACCGAAACCGAGCGATTACGAGGAATTGACCCGGGTCTGGGAAGCGTCGGTACGCGCTACCCATGACTTCCTGCCGGACAGCTACATCGAGCTGCTGAAGAACCTGGTACTCACCCGTTACCTGGACGCGGTGATGCTGATCTGTACTCGCGACCACCGTCAACGCATCACCGGGTTTGCCGGTGTGGCGGCCGGCAAGATCGAAATGCTGTTCATCGACCCGCAACACCGGGGCCAAGGCCTGGGCAAACAACTGCTGCGCTATGCCATGGAGCACCTGAACGCCAACGAGCTGGACGTCAACGAACAGAACCCGCAAGCCCTGGGCTTTTATCTCAAGCAAGGCTTTGAAGTGGTCGGGCGTTCCGCACGGGATGGCATGAACCAGCCCTACCCGTTGCTGCACATGCGCTACAAGCAACCCGACCTGAAGGCCGGACGCGGCTAAAAGCTGCCTGAGGCAAATGGACCCGCGATTAACCGGCGCCAGACAGGTACAATGCCCACCCTCTTTTTGTTACGGCCCCGTCATGACTGACCCGATTCGTCTCTCCAAACGCCTCATCGAACTCGTCGGCTGCTCCCGTCGGGAGGCTGAGCTGTTCATTGAGGGCGGCTGGGTCACCGTGGACGGCGAAGTGATCGACGAGCCGCAGTTCAAGGTCACCGGCCAGAAGGTCGAACTCGACCCGCAAGCCAAGGCCACTGCGCCGGAGCCGGTAACGATCCTGCTCAACGTCCCGGCGGGCATGGACGTCGACACCGCCATGGCAACCCTCGGACCGGAGACCCTGAGCGACGAACATCGCTTCGGCAAGCGCCCGCTCAAGGGCCATTTCCTGCGCCTGACCGCCAGCGCCGACTTGCAGGCCAATGCCAGCGGCCTGCTGGTGTTCACCCAGGACTGGAAGATCCTGCGCAAGCTCACCGCCGACGCGGCCAGGATCGAGCAGGAATACGTGGTCGAAGTCGAGGGTGAAATGGTCGCCCACGGCCTTAATCGCCTGAACCACGGCCTGACCTACAAAGGCAAGGAATTGCCTGCGGTCAAGGCCAGCTGGCAGAACGAAAACCGCCTGCGCTTCGCCATGAAGAACCCGCAACCGGGCGTCATTGCATTGTTTTGCCAGGCGGTCGGCCTGAAGGTCGTCGCTATCCGCCGCATCCGCATCGGCGGCGTGTCCATTGGCAAGGTGCCGTTGGGCCAATGGCGCTATCTATCCGCCAAAGAAAAATTCTAGATACGACTCTACTGGCGCCACACCGATCTGGGGCGCCCACTGCCGATTGATCAGGACTGCATTCATGATTCACAACGACGTACTGCGCAGCGTGCGCTACATGCTCGACATCAGCGACAAAAAAGTCATCGAGATTATCAAGCTGGGCGGCCTGGACGTTTCCCTGGAAGACCTGACTGGCTACCTCAAGAAAGACGAGGAAGAAGGCTTCGTGTTCTGCCCGGACCTGGTCATGGCGCATTTTCTCGATGGCCTGGTGATCTTCAAGCGCGGCAAGGACGAAAGCCGTCCGCCGCAGCCGATCGAAGTGCCGGTGACCAACAACATCATCCTGAAGAAACTGCGCGTGGCGTTCGAGCTGAAGGAAGACGACATGCACGCCATTCTCAAGGCCGCCGAATTCCCGGTGTCAAAGCCGGAGTTGAGCGCGCTGTTCCGCAAATTCGGCCACACCAACTATCGCCCGTGCGGCGACCAGTTGCTGCGCAATTTCCTCAAGGGCCTGACGCTGCGCGTACGCGGCTGACTTTCCAGAGCTCCTGGGCCTTTGTGGCGAGGGAGCTTGCTCCCGCTGGACGCGCAGCGTCCCCTTGCAGTGTGTCAGACAAACCAGGGGGGCTGCTTCGCAGCCCAGCGGGAGCAAGCTTCCTCGCCACAGAAAACAGTGCCAACTTGGCCCCTCGCGTTATGATGTCTTTTCAACCTCGCTCCGATTCCAACCCATGACCTACAACGTTTCCCCCATCGGCTTCGTCCGCTCCTGCTTCAAGGAAAAGTTCGCCATTCCGCGCCAGCCACACCTGGCCCCGGCCGCGCGTGGCGTGCTGGAGCTGGTGGCGCCGTTCGACCAGGGCGAAGCGGTGCAGGGCCTGGAGCAGGTCAGTCATGTCTGGCTGCTGTTCCTGTTCCACCAGGCCCTGGAGGAAAAACCACGATTGAAGGTGCGTCCGCCCCGACTGGGCGGCAACAAGTCCATGGGCGTATTCGCCACCCGCGCCACCCATCGCCCCAACGGCATCGGTCAGTCAGTGGTGAAGCTGGAACGGGTCGAAGCGGGTCGGCTGTGGATTTCGGGCATCGATCTGCTGGACGCGACGCCAGTGCTGGACATCAAGCCCTACGTGCCCTACGCCGACATCATCGGCTCGGCGACGAACAGCATCGCCAGCGCAGCGCCTGAGTTGATTCCGGTGCAATGGGCGGACTCAGCCCTGCTTCAAGCCCGCGAGCATGCCCTGCGCCTCGAAGAGCCGTTGGTGGAGTTGATCGAACAATGCCTGGCCCAGGATCCACGTCCGGCGTATCAGGTCCCCGCAGCCGAACGGGAATACGGCGCGCAGTTCTGGGACCTGGATGTGCGCTGGCATTATCCGCAGCCGGGATTGATTCGGGTACTGGAAGTGATCCCGGCGCGGGAATAATCGCTGGAAACGAAAAAGCCCGCGCGGCCTGGATCAGGCGGCGCGGGCTTTTTTGTGGGCTACTGCTGGACCGAGGCGCCTTCTTCGCGAGCAGGCTCGCTCCCACAGGGTTTTGTGTTGTGTCAGATCTCTGGAACAACACAA
This sequence comes from Pseudomonas sp. R1-15, assembly GCF_051132085.1. NCBI lineage: Bacteria > Pseudomonadati > Pseudomonadota > Gammaproteobacteria > Pseudomonadales > Pseudomonadaceae > Pseudomonas > Pseudomonas sp. R1-15. The sequence continues at coordinate 4,690,735 of NZ_CP071660.1, forward strand.
ATCAACTGGGGGAGCGAGCTTGCTCCGGGCGGCGATCCGACGAAGGCGATCGGTCAGCCACCGCATGAACCGCGGTTTATTTCTCTACAAACGCCCGCTCGATCAGGTAATCACCCGGCTCACGCATACGCGGCGAAACGGTCAGGCCGAAGCTGTTGAGCACTTCGCTGGTCTCGTCGAGCATGCTTGGGCTGCCGCACAACATGGCGCGGTCGTCCTGCGGGTTGATCGGTGGCAGGCCGATGTCGCGGAACAGCTTGCCGCTGCGCATCAGGTCGGTCAGGCGGCCTTCGTTCTCGAAGGGCTCGCGGGTCACGGTCGGGTAGTAGATCAGCTTTTCGCGGAGCGCTTCGCCGAAAAATTCGTTCTGTGGCAGGTGCTCGGTAATGAATTCGCGGTAGGCGACTTCATTGACGTAACGCACGCCGTGGCACAGGATCACTTTCTCGAAACGCTCGTAGGTTTCCGGATCCTGGATCACGCTCATGAATGGCGCCAGCCCGGTGCCGGTGCTGAGCAGATACAGATGCTTGCCAGGCTTGAGGTCGTCGAGCACCAGCGTGCCGGTAGGCTTCTTGCTGATGATGATCTCGTCGCCTTCCTTCAGGTGCTGCAGCTGGGAAGTCAGCGGACCGTCGGGAACCTTGATGCTGAAAAATTCGAGATGCTCTTCCCAATTCGGGCTGGCAATTGAGTAAGCGCGCATAAGCGGGCGGCCGTTGGGCTGCTGCAGGCCGATCATCACGAACTGACCGTTCTCAAAGCGCAGGCCCGGATCGCGGGTGCACTTGAAGCTGAACAGAGTGTCGTTCCAGTGATGAACACTGAGGACACGCTCGTGGTTCATGTTGCTCATGTACGGGGGACTCCTGGAAATGATGCCTGCGCCGATAATCTGCGCAATTGCATCGCATTCTAATCGCGGCGACAATATCTGTTAAATGGATTATTAAGATAAGGGTTATCGGTTATATCGATATGCGATTTACTCTACGTCAACTTCAAGTCTTCGTCGCCGTCGCCCAGCAGGAAAGCGTGTCCCGTGCCGCGGGCCTGCTCAACCTGTCGCAGTCGGCCGCCAGCACCTCCATCACCGAATTGGAGCGCCAGTCCAGCTGCCAACTCTTCGACCGCGCCGGCAAACGCCTGAGCCTCAACGCCCTCGGCAAGCAACTGCTACCCCAAGCGGTGGCGTTGCTGGACCAGGCCAAGGAGATCGAAGACCTGCTCAACGGCAAGTCCGGCTTCGGTTCACTGGCGGTCGGCGCCACCCTGACCATTGGCAATTACCTGGCGACCCTGTTGATCGGCGGCTTCATGCAGCGCCATCCGGAAAGCCAGGTGAAGCTGCATGTGCAAAACACTGCCAACATCGTGCACCAGGTTGCTCACTATGAAATTGATCTGGGTCTGATCGAAGGCGACTGCAGCCACCCGGACATCGAGGTGCAGAGCTGGGTCGAGGATGAATTGGTGGTGTTCTGCGCGCCCCAGCATCCGTTGGCCAAACGCGGCCAGGCGACTATGGAGGAGTTGACCCGCGAAGCCTGGATCCTGCGTGAACAGGGTTCCGGCACTCGCCTGACCTTCGACCAGGCCATGCGTCACCACCGTAGCGCGTTGAATATCCGCCTGGAGCTGGAACACACCGAAGCGATCAAGCGCGCCGTGGAGTCCGGCCTGGGGATAGGCTGTATCTCGCGCCTGGCCCTGCGTGACGCTTTTCGCCGCGGCAGCCTGGTGGCCGTGGAAACCCCGGACATGGATCTGGCGCGGCAATTTTATTTCATCTGGCACAAACAGAAATACCAGACGTCGGCCATGCGTGAGTTTCTTGATCTGTGCCGGGCGTTCACCGCCGGGGTGCAGCGTAGCGACGAGATCGTCCTGCCCGCCATCGCCTGAAACTCAGAGCAGTATCAGGCCCCACACCAGGGCAATCATCGTCAGGGCGACCAACTGGGCGGCGCTGCCCATGTCCTTGGCGTTTTTCGACAGTGGGTGCAGCTCCAGGGAAATGCGGTCGATGGCCGCTTCTACCGCCGAGTTCAGCAACTCCACGATCAGGGCCAGCAGGCACACCGCAATCAGCAAGGCCTGCTCGACGCGGCTGACGTTAAGGAAGAACGACAGCGGAATCAGGATGACATTGAGCAGCACCAATTGACGGAAAGCGGCTTCGCCAACGAACGCCGCACGCAGGCCGTCCAGGGAATAGCCGGAGGCATTGAGGATGCGTTTCAGGCCGGTTTGGCCTTTAAAAGGTGACATAAGGTAGGCACTGATCGAAAGGAATGGAGAAGCTAATGGAACCGCAGTCAAAAAAGCGTGAATTCAGACACTACGACTGCGGCGAAATTGACTCGAGTTGTTGCAGCAACAAGGCCGCCTGCGTTCGGGTGCGCACGTTGAGTTTACGAAAGATCGCCGTAACGTGGGCCTTGATAGTCGCCTCGGACACATTCAGCTCATAGGCAATCTGCTTGTTCAGCAGGCCTTCGCAGACCATGGTCAGCACCCGGAATTGCTGCGGCGTGAGGCTGGCCAGCCCTTCGCTGGCGGCCTTGGCTTCCGCGGAAACACTCACCGCTTCGAACGCCTGGGGCGGCCAGGATACATCGCCATCGAGGACGGCCTTCACCGCTCTTTGAATCATTTCCATGGAGCTGGATTTGGGAATGAACCCGCTGGCGCCGAACTCGCGGGCCTTGACCATCACCGAGGCCTCTTCCTGGGCCGAGACCATCACCACCGGAATCTGCGGGTATTGCCCACGCAACAGCACCAGGCCAGAAAACCCATACGCACCGGGCATGTTCAGATCCAGCAGCACCAGGTCCCAGTCGGCCTTTTCAGCCAATCGGGTTTCCAGTTCCGCGATGCTGGCCACCTCCGTCAATCGGACAGCCGGGCCAAGGCCCAGGGTCACTGCCTGATGCAACGCGCTGCGAAAGAGCGGGTGGTCATCGGCAATCAGGATTTCGTATGTGGCCATTTTTCCAATGATCCTGTTTTTAGTGGCAGGCCCGATGCATTCGCGCCTCGCCGAACAACTCAAGACACCGCCATGCAGCGGTATCTACAGGGGGCACGTTCAACGCCAATCACAGCGTTTCAAACTCCAGCCGCACCCTGGTCGGCGCCAAGCATGCCCAGCGAAGCCGGGGTGGTCAAGCAGCACGGTCACGGCCTTATCCAGTATGGGCCACTACTGGGCCAACAGCGCAGGAGCCGCGCGAACGAAGGGCTGCAGCTCGGCATGGGCCGGCGTGGACTCGTTCACCTCCTGCTGGCGCTTGGCGCCGAGGTAATGCTGGCTGAACACATCGAAATAGGCGTCAAGGGCCGACGCCGCGTCGCTGTCCCCCGCCAGTTCCAGGCACAGCGCCGCCACTTCGGCGGTACACAGGTGTTCGCTGCGGGTCGAGCGACGCAAGCGATAACGAGACAACTTGTCGGGCAACAGGCTCAGAATGGGCAATCGGTCGAAATACGGGCTTTTTCGAAACATCTTGCGCGCTTCCGTCCAGGTCGCGTCCAGCAGAATGAACAACGGACGCTTGCCCTGATCGAGCGCCACCGTGTGGGTGACACGGGACGGTTCGACATACTCGCCTGGAAACACCAGATAAGGCTGCCATTGCGGGTCATTCAGCAAAGCCAGCAATTGCCCGTCGACCTCGGTACGCGACCAGATGAAGGCATGGTTGTCGCGCACCACATCGGCGATCAGCCAACCGGTATTGCTCGGCTTGAAGACTTCTTTGTTGGTCATGATCAGGCAGACCCCGGAACGGGTCTCGACGCTCGGGCGCCAGGCACACAGGCAATGGCTTTCAATCACCCGACACGCGCTACAACGAGGCGCGCGCCAGCCACGGGCCTGGAGCGGCTTGATGCCCTCATCGACGCGCTGGGCGCGCAGGCGTGCTACGGCGTTGGGGGCATGGATCATAGCGGGCGACGCCCACGGACAAGAGAACTCGACACGAACAACACTCGGCGGACAACAGAGCCCGGCAGTCTACCAGAGCGCGCAAGCCTGTACCGTCTACCCGGGCTCCCCTATAATCGCCGCCACTGAACGCACAGTCACGTGACCGGTCGAAAACCCTGTCACTGAACCAGGAGAGTTTCATGCTGCGCCTTATCGTCCCTACCGTTGCCGTTCTGCTGGCGACGTCCATCAGCGCTCAGGCCGCGTCGCTGAAAGAACTCGAACTGAACAAGATGCTGCAGAACGTGGCCACGCAAAGCAGCGTCGGCACTCCGCGCGCCATCAACGAAGACATTCTCGACCAGGGTTATACCGTCGAAGGCACCGAGCTGATCAACCATCTCAGCGTGCAAAGCAGCCACGCCCAGAAAATGCGCGCCGACCCCAAGGCGGTCTACTTCCAGCTGGGCTCCACGGTGTGCACCAACCCAGGCTTTCGCAAGCTGATGGCCAAGGGCGCAACCATGCGTTACGAATTCACCGAAGTTAAGACCAATCGTCCGGTCGCCACCGAACGCTTCCAGGAATCGGACTGCCCGAAACCGGCCAAGACCAAGAAATAATCAACCCGAGCTGGCGCGCCGCTGCTCATCGTCGGCGCGCAGCTCCGCCACCAGCGCCTGCAAATAGCGCGAGCGCCATTCCCTGCCCTCCAGCCGACGGCAGCACTCCTCTTCAAGGCTCACCTGATTGGCCTGAGCCGCTTGCAACAGCATCAGGTACAACTGCTTGTCGAGCTCCAGAGTTACCCTGGTCATTTGTCCCGCCTCCCTGCCCCGAAATGCTTAACTCCCCAGCGTGGACGCCCAACCCTGGACGTCGAATAACGTCAGCACGCTTGTTATTGAGTAAATCAGAGCGGGACGTAGCCAGTCGGTGAACTGACGAGCGGCGCATTACCCACTATCAGAGCTGGAAACGCCGGACGGCTTCGCGAGCAGGCTCGCTCCCACAGGAATTTTGGCGAACGCATACCTGATGTTCACTGAAGATAAATTGTGGGAGCGAGCCTGCTCGCGATGACGGGTTCCAACAAGGCCAGGTGACGGTTGCAAACCGTCATCTGCGAGCGCCATGATCAACAAGAGGCTAGATTCAAAATATCGCCTGTTATCGGGCAGAACGAGGCTGCCCTTGCCAATACCCTGACGCTTGATTTTTTTCATCCAAGGGAAACAGCAGAATCCGTTGGCTGGCTTGATCGCCTTGCTGCAATTTGCGTCGAGCCAGGTTGAATGCCCGGGCATACGCCGGGCTGACGACGGCACAGGAAGTGCCGTGGCCCTGACGAATCTCTCGTTCGGGCCAGGTTCTGTTCAGAAGGAGAAGCTGAATGCCTTACAAACCGAATGACCTGCTCAGTCGGCATTTTGAGAACCATGGCCACGACCTCACCCGCAAGGTCGAAGAGCAACTCAACCTGGTATCACCCAACAGTCCCAATCTCCCCATTTACCGTGACATGATCCTGACCGTGCTGCGCATGGCCCAGGAAGATCACAACCGCTGGAACGCCAAAATCACGCTGCAGGCCCTGCGCGAACTGGAACATGCCTTCCGCACGCTCGAACAGTTCAAGGGCCGTCGCAAAGTCACGGTCTTTGGCTCGGCCCGAACGCCCATCGAGCATCCGCTGTATGGCTTGGCGCGAGAACTGGGGGCGGCGCTGGCCCGGTCGGACATGATGGTCATCACCGGCGCAGGCGGAGGCATCATGGCCGCCGCCCATGAAGGCGCAGGCCGCGAGCACAGCCTGGGTTTCAACATCACCCTACCCTTCGAACAACATGCGAACCCGACCGTCGAAGGCACGCAGAACCTCCTCCCGTTCCATTTCTTTTTCACCCGCAAGCTGTTCTTCGTCAAGGAAGCAGACGCGTTAGTGCTCTGCCCAGGTGGTTTCGGCACCCTTGATGAAGCATTGGAAGTCTTGACGCTGGTGCAGACGGGCAAGAGCCCATTGGTACCGATAGTGCTGCTGGATGTGCCGGGAGGTAAATTCTGGCAGAGCGCCCTGGATTTCATCCATGAACAATTGGGAGAAAACCGCTACATCCTACCCACCGACATGAAGTTGATGCGCCTGGTGTACACCGCCAAGGATGCGGTGGAAGAAATCAATCAGTTCTATCGCAACTTCCACTCCAGCCGCTGGCTCAAGCATCAGTTCGTGATCCGCATGAATCATGCGCTCACCGAACAGGCGATGCAGCAGATGCAGGTCCAATTTGCCGATCTATGCCTGAACGACTGCTTCCATCAGCATGCCTACAGCGGCGAGGAGCCGGAGGAGGCGCCTTTCAGCCACCTGACGCGCCTGGCATTCACCTTCAACGCCCGCGATCACGGTCGACTTAGAGAACTGGTGGACTATATCAACCTGCCGGAAAACTGGGCCCAGCCTGCCGCCCAGCCCCACCCGCTGACCTGGGAACCAATCGAGGTGACTTGAGCCCAAAAAAAACGGCCCGCTATCGAATAGCGGGCCGTTTTATCTAGTCATCCATGCTACGACCGCTGAACAACCGATTGATCATTTCCATGGAGTATCCTCGATACGCCAGGAAACGCCCTTGCCTGGCCCGCTCCTTCGCATCAATGGGCAGATGCCCTGAGAACTTGCGACGCCAGGTATCGATTAACTGTTCCTGCCAATCGATACCGCTTTCACGCAAGGCAAGTTCGATATCCGGTCGTTGCAAGCCACGCTGGCCAAGTTCTTCGCGAATTCGCATCGGGCCATAACCAGAGCGGGCGCGATAAGAAACAAAGCTTTCAAGGTAGCGCGACTCCGACAACAGCCCCTCTTCCGTCAAACGGTCGAGGGCCGTGTCGATCAATTCGTCAGGAGCGCCACGCTGACGCAGTTTACGCGTCAGCTCGACTCGACCGTGCTCGCGTCTGGCGAGCAGGTCCATTGCGGTTCGCCGCACCGCGACGAGGGTATCGAGTACGGCGGTCATCGGATCGATCAGATATCAGCGTCAGCCAGATCGTCTGCAGTCTCGCGGTTGGCCACGGCCTTGACGTCTGCAACCGGGCTCAACAGTTTGTCGCGCAGTTGCTTTTCAAGAGCTGCCGCGACTTCCGGGTTGTCTGCCAGGAACTTGGCCGAGTTGGCCTTGCCCTGACCGATCTTGGTACCGTTGTAGGCATACCAGGCGCCGGATTTCTCGACGAAACCGTGCAGCACACCCAGGTCGATCATCTCGCCGTTGAGGTAGATGCCCTTGCCGTACAGGATCTGGAATTCGGCCTGACGGAACGGCGATGCCACCTTGTTTTTCACGACCTTGACGCGGGTCTCACTGCCGACAACCTCATCACCTTCTTTCACCGCGCCGGTACGACGGATGTCCAGGCGAACCGAGGCGTAGAACTTCAGCGCGTTACCACCGGTGGTGGTTTCAGGACTGCCGAACATCACGCCAATTTTCATGCGGATCTGGTTGATGAAAATCACCAGGCAGTTGGCATTCTTGATGTTACCGGTGATTTTGCGCAGGGCCTGGGACATCAGGCGAGCCTGGAGGCCCACGTGCATGTCACCCATTTCACCTTCGATTTCCGCTTTGGGTACCAGTGCCGCTACGGAGTCGACGATGATCACGTCAACCGCGTTGGAGCGCACCAGCATGTCGGTGATTTCCAGGGCCTGTTCGCCAGTGTCCGGCTGGGAAACCAGCAGGTCATCGACGTTGACGCCCAGCTTGCCGGCGTATTCCGGGTCCAGAGCGTGTTCGGCGTCGACGAAGGCGCAGGTCGCACCGGCTTTTTGAGCCTGGGCGATCACGGACAGGGTCAGCGTGGTTTTACCGGAGGATTCAGGACCGTAGATTTCAACAATACGACCTTTTGGCAAGCCGCCGATGCCAAGCGCGATGTCCAGGCCCAGGGAGCCGGTGGAGATGGAAGGAATAGCCTGGCGGTCCTGATCGCCCATACGCATTACGGCACCCTTGCCGAATTGACGTTCGATCTGACCCAAGGCCGCAGCCAAGGCTTTCTTCTTGTTGTCGTCCATTAAAGTCCTCACGTAATCAATAAGGCCTGACGGCCAACACCTGTATAAGTAGCCAGTATTATTCCACAGCGATTCAGGATCGCCTACCCCTGATTTGAGATTTCTGTGGCGGCATGTTGTAACAGCCCGTCTAGCGCGGCCTTCACCGTTTGTCGGCGGACCTCGTCGCGATTGCCTGGAAAGAAGCGCCGCTCGCTGAACACCGCCTCGCCAACGCCCCAGGCGAGCCATACGGTGCCCACCGGCTTGCTCGGCGAGCCCCCGTCCGGCCCGGCCACGCCGCTGACCGCCACGGCGAAACGCGCCAGGCTTTTCTGCTGGGCGCCCCGCGCCATCGCCTCCACCACCTCGCGGCTGACCGCGCCGACCTTGTCGAACAATTCGGGGGGCACACCCAACTGCTGGGTTTTCTGGCGATTGGAATAGGTGACGTAACCGGCTTCGAACCAGGCCGAACTCCCCGGGATCCGCGTGATCGCCTCGGCAATCCCGCCACCGGTACAGGATTCGGCGGTGGTGACATGGGCATTGAGCACCTGCAAGCGCCTGCCCAACTCAGCGGCCAGTCCGGTAATGTCATCCATGCTGCTCTCCTGATTCGACGCGGTTGGCGCCTACCGTACACCAGCAGCCACAGCTTGCAAGGTCCGGCAGATTACCGGGCCAGCGCTCTTACATAGGCCTGGCAGGCCTGCAAGGCGATCAGTCCACGGTCGCCCTCGTCGGTGATGGCGATAATTCGTTGAGCATGCGTCGGGTCAAGTCGGGCGCGTGGGGCGCCATGATCCATGCCGCCGGCGGCGGTGGCGGCAGGCACTGCACAACCGGCGGCAACATCGTCGGCGTCGAGGAGGACTGACAGCCGGACATTGGCAGTAGCAAGGCGATCGCGCAGGCGATCCTGGTCACGTTGGGCATCGCTCAAGGCTCGGTAATGGGTTTGTTCGCTGGTGGCCAGTTGCTGTTCGAGGACCAGGCGTTTTTCTGTTTCCTTTCGCTGCGAAGCTGCCGCCGCGACGGTCATCTGCCTCAAGGTTTCGGTCTGCGACCGGGCCTGCTCGGCCAACGCCTTGCCATAGCGCCAGTCTTGGATCTTCCATGTCACGCTGGTCATCAGCAGCACAAGTGCCAGGGCGGTGACGGGTAAAAACCTCAGCAGCGCCGGGCTCATTCCAGCACCCGCAGGGCCCGTTCATACAACGCCCGGCGGTCCGCCGCGCCGTTCTGGCCGCCGTTGATCCGCTGCGTGATCGTGTCGAAATCACCGGAATCCGCGAGGGGATTAAGCCAGCGCGAGGTCCAGAACCATGCCGCCGAATGCGCGGCCCACTGTGGCTGCTCCAACAGCGCAGGTTCTGCGACCAGATCCAGGCCCAGGGCCTCACCGCAAGCCCGGTAGTTCGCCCGACCGGTAATCTGGATCAGCCCACGCCCCCGGAATCCTTGACCGTCACCATCCGCTTCGGGGGTATTACCCAGGCGCGAAGCCAGCCGACCGGTGTCATACTTTGATAAATAAGCATCATTGCCCAGCTCCCGCAGGTAATGCAGCTGGCCGGATTCATGACCGACCTGGGCTATAAACGCGGCGACACGCTTGTGGCCAATGATCTGGTAACGCCTCATGGCGGTGTTCAGGACAGGTGCAAAAACGCCGGCATTGGCGCCGGCGTTCGGAAGGATGCGCAGCAGTTGGGCTTGCGTGATGGGCATGGCGTCTCCTTGATGCAATTGAGGGGCATCGTCAATCATTTAAATAATGGAATGCGAACATAAATGGGCAGGACAGAAAATTTGGATAAATCGCTCATCACAGAAACCGCCGCATCTTTTAAACATGCCAGTTTCAGCGAACGCAGGAACATAAAAAGCGGCCCGGTTTTTATCATTGCCTCAGGCAACTCGGCAAAAGGCTTCCCGTTGCATGAGTTTCCAAACGTGCCAATGATTACCATGAACGGCGCTATATCCATGTTCAGCCAAGCCGATACAAAACCCTTCTTCTATCTCTGCTCGGATACCGACTTCCCGCTGCAGCAGCCGGATCTCTTCGCGACCGCGATGCAAATCAGCGAAAACGTTGCCTTGTGGGAAGACCAGTTTGACGTGGTCCAATCCAAGCCCAGCGGGCAAGCCTTCGGCTTGAAAAAAGCACCCAGGGCGTCGATTTTTTCAACGTTTTTCAACCCGCAGAAATCGCTTGTCAGGCCCAAATCTCTCTTGAGCAAGCGAAGCAAAGACATTGGTTTCAGCAAAGACCTGACCCTTGGCTGCTTCGATGCTCGAACGGTCATGTACCCGGCCCTGCAGACCGCCTACCACCTGGGTTTCAACAAGGTTTTCCTGATAGGCGCCGATTTGAATCAGGCGGCTGGCCGATTCTATGAAACGTCCGAAAGCAAGCGCTCGCCTTGCGGCCTGGACCAGCACTACGACACTCGTATCCTGCCTTCCTTGAAACTGATGTCCAAGCACGTCGTTGACGATAACTTTCAGGTCTACAACTTGTCCGCCAACTCCAGGGTTCCGGCACATATCATTAAAAAGATCAGCCTTGATGATGTGCGGCGGATGCTCGATAGCTGAAAACAAGAAGGTTCTTTCCCCGATTACCGGCCATCGACGCCCGCCAGCACCACAACGACGCGAAGGCTGCGCAACGAGAAAGGCATCAGATCGAGAGTGGGCATAACACCGCCCTCCTCCGTGCGCAGAGTTGCAGGCGCTCCTCCAGGCCGTTCAAACCGCCATTGATACGGCGGGTGATGGTGTTGAACTGATCGCGGTCGGCCAGTTCGTTCAAGCCACTCTGTTGCCAGAACCATGCAGCAGACTCCGCTGCCCATTGCGGTTGCTCCAGCAGCTCAGGCAAGGCCAGCAGGCGTTCATCGCCAAACAGGCCGAGGCTGCAACGAAGGTAGTTGTCGTGGCCGGTAATCTGGATCAATCCACGGCCGCGATACTTCTGACCGTCACCGTCGGCCTGGGGCGAGTTACCCAGGCGAACGGCCAGGGTTCCGGTGTCGTATTTGCCCAGGTATTGCTCGCTGCCCAGCTCGAGTACATAACGCAATTGTCCCGACTCATGACCGATCTGGGCGATGAAGGCCGACACACGTCGGCCGCCGATAATCTGGTAGCGCCCCATGGCTGTGTTCAGAGCAGGCGCAAAAACGCCGGCGTTGGTGCCGGAGTTCGGGAGGATCTGCAGCAACTGCTGCGCGGTAACAGACATGACTTTCTCCGGGCAAAAAAATACCCGCTCAATGGCGGGAATAGTTTGTGGGGCTGGTACGATGTGCAGCGCCCACGCATGGCGGACTTATCAAACGGATCAGCAGCACCAATGACCTCACTATCTAAAGCATCGCTACCCGCAGCGAACAAGCATCTCAGCCATCCGAAATATCGTCCTGACATCGACGGGCTGCGTGCAATTGCGGTTTTATCCGTGGTCGCTTTCCACGCTTTTCCATCCCTGATAAAGGGTGGATTTGTTGGCGTTGACGTTTTTTTTGTTATTTCCGGATTCCTGATTTCCAGCATTATTTTCGGAAGCCTTGAGGAAAAAAATTTCAGCTTCATTGAATTTTATAGCCGGCGCATTAACCGCATCTTTCCCGCACTTTTACTTATGCTGGCTGCAACTTGGTCGTTCGGTTGGTTCAGTCTCCTGGCCGACGAATACACGCAACTCGGCAAACACATTGCCGGCGGTGCGGCGTTCGTGTCGAACTTTGTTTTATGGGGTGAAGCTGGTTATTTTGACAATAGTGCCGAGACAAAGCTGCTGTTGCACTTATGGTCTCTCGGTATCGAGGAACAGTTTTATCTAGTTTGGCCTCTTCTCGCCTGGGGGGCTTGGAAAGCCCGACTTAATGCGCTGGTTCTGATTGTCCTGGTGGGTGGGATATCGTTCGTGCTGAATGTCATGAATGTACAAACCGATCCGGTTGGTACGTTCTTCTCACCACAGACTCGCTTTTGGGAATTGCTGATAGGCTCATCACTAGCTTATGTAACGCTACACAAGCATCGTTTTTTTCCTACGTGGAGAGAGTCCAGCGGCCCAACGCTTCGTAACGCCCAATCACTGATAGGTATCACGTTTCTCATTGCCGCGTTCGCCCTCTCCACGAAGAACAATCCGTTCCCAAGTTGGTTGGCTTTGCTGCCAACCATAGGCACAGCCTTGATAATCTCTGCCGGGCCTTTCGCTTGGCTAAACAAAAAGGTCTTATCAAATCGATTGCTGGTCTGGTTCGGTCTAATCAGTTTTCCGCTCTACCTATGGCACTGGCCGATCCTGACCTTTGAAAGAATCATGAGCAACGAGCCACCGAGCGTGCTGCCAAGAGGACTGGCGGTCGCGGCTAGCATTCTCTTGGCGTGGCTCACTTATCGGTATGTTGAGAAATTTATCCGACACCGACCTAACCCACTAAAAACAGCAATTATTCTCTCGTTAGCAATGACAGGGACAGCTACCGCAGGCTTAGTAACATTAAAATCTGATGGCATCCCCTCGAGATTCCCCAGCGAAATACAACAGATTGCAAACTTCAAATATGAGTTCTTAAAGGACGCACGCAACCCTGAATGCTGGATAGCTATCACTGCACCCTATGACGGCTTCGCACCGAAGTGCCTGGAGGCTGGCGATAATAATGCAAGTGAGAGGATACTCATCTGGGGGGACTCCCACGCCGCCAGGCTATATCCAGGATTGGCGTCAGTGGTTGATCGCAGCACTGCTATTTTCCAAGCAACAAGAAGTTCCTGCCCGCCGATATTGGATTTTGCAGGCTCGGCATGCACGGACAGTAACAACTACATACTGGCTAGACTTAAAGACACGAAGCCCAATGTCGTCGTATTGTTCGGTGCGTGGGGCCGATACGGGGCGGATTGGTCCACCGGATCCGACGTGCAGAGAAAGTTACTCCAAACAATCGAGCAAATATCAGCAGCCGGAGTAAATAAAATAATTGTTCTTGGCCCGTCACCAGAGTGGAGGCTTCCGCTTCCGAAGCTTTTATTCAACGCTTGGCACAATGATTTTATTTACCATCGAATCCCGAGCAAACTGGCACAAGGACTGAACCCGGAGGCAAAGGCCATTGACAATATTTTCCGAACACTCATTCCAAGATCAAAAGCCTCACTTATTTCGGTCTATGATGCACTTTGCGATGAAAACGGATGCACCACATATACAAAAGACACCCCCTCCAATTTGACAACCTGGGACTATGGACATCTAACTACAGAGGGTGCCAAACTCGTTGCAAAGAAGATTATAGAGTCGGATCAAATAAAATAATCAGGGGCTTATCGGCCAGCTTATAGCTCCCGGAAATCCTGGCTGCTGATTAATTTTGTTTAGTGCGAGTTTGTACACCGCAAACGCTTTGAATTTAGCGGTGTCAGCCTCGTTTAAAAATCCGGCAATATAGGCATCAGCCATGCCAATAGTGGCCTCATTAGCTGCTTCCATATATATATCCCGCTGGGCCATCGCCTCTGCTTTTAACTGTTCTTCAGAGGAGGGCGGTGATACATATTTCGAAAACTTCCAACCTCCATCCTGCTCAACAGCTTCCCACCTATATTCCGGAAAGTTATCGAGGCCCGAAACGTCTACCCAAACGAAAGAGGGGTGAAACATTTCGCCGATATTACCTTCGGTACAAAACAGCTCAGCGACACGCCCTTTATAAATCCTTGCATAAGTTTTCATTATGAGTACTCATATATAATGACAGCGCCGGATTGCCCCGTCGCACCAGGTTGCGCGGCAGTACTAGTCCCGGCAAATGTTCCAGATGGACCGGATCCATATCCGGTACCAGAAATGGCGCCCGGAATGGCCGAAGTAGGCCTAACCCCTCCACTTCCTAATGGGTTGCCACCACCCGATGACGGCCTAAAAATCGCCGTAGGTAATATTGTTGACGTATCTGATCCAGCCCCGCCGAATCCAACTATGTTCGCCCCTACAGGTGGATCACTTACGCCACTGCCACCCGTACCTGTCGCCGCTGCATAGGCCGCAGATCCATTCCCTGGCTTGCCGCCAGGAGCGGACATCATAGAGCCAAAACTCGACGTGCCTCCCACCCCACCATTGTTGTTGCCAGCTGCACCAGCCGAACCACCAGCACCGACAATGACCTGTGCGCCAGAAAAGCCAGACATGATCAATGACTTTGCATAAGCAGCTGATCCGCCACCACTAGATGCTGCAACTGTGTTAGAAGCCGTAGCCGCAACGCCTCCGCTACCGCCTCCCCCGCCAACAATCTCAACCATTATCGACTTCGTGCCTGGCGTTGGCATGTATGGAAAGGTCCCGGATACTTTGAACATTTGAATGTTGATCAACCGCCCTGCTCCGACAACGCCCTTAATCGCCGCCAACAGCTGGGCATTATTGTCTTCGGCCGGAGTGAGCCCCGCCGCCTCAATCACGTTTAGAATTTCCGATGTGACTCCATTCCCCCACTGACTGGGAATCAAGGATCCGGGCGTACCACGAATAGGATCTTCATCAACAAACTTGCCAGCTACCAATCCGGCGCTGGGCACACTTTTCGGATAATCCATTTTCTACTCCTTAGTCATAATTGATATGCACCTGCGTATGCGCCGGCGCACTGCGGTGAATCAGGCACTCCAGCGCCGAGCCCGGATTGACGCCAAAACGTTCGCCCCAATAGCTCGCACCAAAGCGCCGTCCCAGCAGCAGCCGGCCGCCGGTGTTGAGGGTCCACATGAATTGCGCCTGCCACGTCCCGAAGTGCGCTTCGCCGAACCGTGAACGGCCCATGCGCGGCGCCTTGAGTTCGGTAATCGTTGCGTTGGGGTAGCCCTGGCTCTTGGCGATTTCCACGTAATAGGCAATGGCCTGGCTGCCCACCGCCAGCAACCGCCGTCGCACTGCCAGACGGCGATCGTCATACAGCGGCGTGGCGCCAAGGCACGGATCCGGCAGCTCCATCACCCGTTCCCAATCCGGCACCAGCTCGCTGACTCCCGCCGGGTCCATCTCGTTGAGCAGGTCGGCGGCGCGGGCGTCCAGGCGAGCCAGCTCCTGGGCGATGCCTTGCAGCACTTCGTCCAGCTCCGGCACGCGCTCCGGGTCCCACGCCGGGCCGCTGGGCAGCAGGCTGCGCAGTTGGGCCTGGTATTGTTCGGCGGTTCTTATCCCAGCCATGTGCAGCCTCCGAAGGTCAGCAACTGGTTGCTGGCGGCGACGACATCGGCGGCGGGTGCGCTGAGCTTGTGGTCGGTTTCGCCGGTGGCGCTGCTGATCGCTTCGGCGATATGACTCAGCAACAGTGTTTCGCCGAGGCCGGCTTCGCGGTTATGCAGGTCGCGCAGTTGGGCCTCGATGGCGGCGCGCACGGCGCTGGTGTCCGGGGTGATGCGCAGCTTGTAGTTCACCGGCACCTGGGTCGGGGCCAGCACATGCAGTTCGGCGGTCACCGGGCGCAAGGGCTCGATGTAGGCCCGCACTTCCTCCAGTTGCTCGGCGTTGGGGATCGGTTGCGGATCGTCGTCGCGCATCACGAACAGGCCGACGGTCCCCGGCCCCAGATAACTGCCGCGACACCAGGCGCGGGTAACGCCGGGACACTCCAGGGCCCAGGTCTCGTAGTCCTGGGCCGAACCGCCGTGAGGGATGACCCGATAGGAACGGATCACCCTCGACCGCAGGGATTCAAGGCTTTCCCGGGCAACACCGCCGGTCAGCCCTGGCGCCAGCACGGTAAAGCTGTTGCCGATGCCCAACAGCGGCTGCACCGGCGTGAGCGCCAGGCCGACATCGGCATTGCCCAGGCTACCGGCCTCCAGCGCCGCAATAGCGGCGGTGTTCAGGCCATTGCTGGTGGTTCGCGCGGTGATCACTTTATACGTTCGGCCATCGGGCGCTTGCAGCAGCGTGTCGGCATCCAGCACGGCACCCGCCGTGGCGGTGAAGCTGACGCTGCCGGTGGCCACTTGGGCGGCCTTGCGCGCCTGGTTCAGGCGCAGCGCGGCGATGCGTTCCAGGGTCGATTCATCGGCCTTGTCCGGGAGGATCTGCTCGGCGATCCAATCCAGATAGCCATACAGGCCATAGGCGGCGCCGCCGAGGGTACGCGCCAGGACCTGGGCGTCGGACTGGCGCAGCGAATCGCTGGCCAGGTCGCTTTGGGCGCGCTTGATCAGCACCGGCAGCGAAGGGGTTTCAAACGGCATAGGTCACCTGCCAGCTGTGGTCGGGGTTGATGTCCAGGCGCTCGCCATTGGCCAGGGTCAGGACCGTGCGCAGGTTCAGACGCTGGGCGTCGAGGCGTTCGCTGATAATGTCGATGGCGCTGCAATGACCGTCATCGATGAGCCATTGCAGCGCCTCGCGGGCATAGAATTCGGCGTCGAGTTGGGTCTGGCGGGTCAGCTTGACCCGCCGCAACAGCCACAGCCGTGAGCCGATGCGATCGTCGGCGACCGTGGGAAAGGTGTCGCCCCACCAGCCGAAACGCTCGTCGTCATCGACCGCATCGCCAGCGGCGGCGCGGCGCCAGGTGAACAGGCTGATCAGCACCGAGCGGGTCAGCGCGGCGTGCAGGTTCTGGCTGATGAACATCACTGGCCTCCCGCCGGCGCACCGGTCTGGCCGTTGCCGGCCTGTACACCGACGTGCACGTGCTTGATCTGGCTGATGCCGCCGGCGATCTGGTCGCCCTGGGAAACGATCCTGCCGGTGTGGTTGATGACGGGGCTGTCGATGTTCACCGCGCTGCTGGCGCGGATGTTCAGCGTCGCGGTCTCGATGTCGATGACCCGGCCGCGCTTGAAGTGGAGCTTGTCACCTTCATCGGTGTAGAGCGCGACTTCGCCCGGGGCCAGGGCCTTAAGACGAAAGCGTCGATCTGCGACCACCAGCACCACCGCGTGGGAGCGGTCGCCGCCGAGAAAAGTGGCGATGCCCTCGGCGCCGGCCAGCGGGTTGCTGGTGAAGCCATAGGGCTCGAAATGCTCCATGTCGTCGCTCACTTCGCCAGCGGTGAGGCGCATTTGCAGCGATTGCAATTTATTCGCCGAATGGGCGAGCACGACAGTGCCGCGCGCCAGGAGGCGGGTCAGTAGGCTCATTGGGTTTTCCTTCGGAATCGGGTTTAACGGCAGAGCACTGTGGGAGCGAGCCTGCTCGCGAAGGCACCGGCACATTCAACATCGATGCAAGCCGAGCCACCGCTTTCGCGAGCAGGCTCGCTCCCACAAGGAATCTGTGCTGGGCAGGAATCTGGCGGCGGGCTCGCTCCCACAAGGGATTGGTGATCGGGCGGTATCGATGTCGGGCTCAGGCCTTGGGTGGCACCGGGTTGGCGTCGAAGGTATGCGGCGGGGCGACTTGCAAGGTGGTGATCGAACCCTGGGCGGACAGCGAATAGGTGACCTTGGAGATCAGCATGTCAGCGTCAAACCCCAGCACCGGATCGATCACCCGCACCAAGGTGTTGTGCCGCCAGAGATCGCCGTTGGCCTGGCGCCAGCCCTGCACGCGGTAGGTGGTGGTCAGGGCGCGGCCGCTGCGAATCGCGCTTTCCCAGTCGGCTCGTTGCTGGGCCAGCGCCGGGGTCAACTGAGCGCTTTCGCTGATGACGGTCACCCGCTTGCGCTTGAAGCCCAGGTCAGTGGCGGTGCCCGAAACCTCGCTCACCGCCGCCCCGCTCTGCTGGTCATTGCCTTTGTGCTGGCCGATGACCCGGTATTCGGAAAATACCTGGCTGTAGTCCATCGGCGCGTTGCCCGAAAGAATGTTCTTGCCCAGTTCCAACACATCGCTGGCCCGCCCACCACTGCCGGGCTTGGCCAGCAGCACGCGACCCTGCGGGTCATCGGTGGAGAACACTCGGAACAACGTCAACAAACGGTCGATGGATTGAAACACCGTTTCTCCAGGCACGATGCTGTGCTCGCTCAGGCGCGCGGTTTCCGGGATCTCGCTGACCACCCCCACGGCATAGGGCGATGCCAGCGCCTGGACGATGCTCAGCAATGTTTGCCCGCGCCATTGCGTCGGGCGGTTGATCGCCGCGCAGTCCACCAGGTCCTGGGTCTTGGAGCCGCCTTCGATGCTCAGGCTGATCTGCCGGCCGTCGTAGCTGATGGGCGCCTTGAACACGTAGCCGCTGAGCAGCAGGTCGGCGCCGATGCGCACCTGGCATTCGTCACCGGGACGAATCGGCACCGCCTGGGTCTGCCCCGGCCATTGCCAGGTGATGTCGAGTTTGAAGGTGCGGAACTGGCGCTCCAGGTCCGCACTGATTTCCACGCTTTTCCAGCCGCCGTAATCCAGCCCGCCGACGGTGAGCGTGACAGCGTTGTCGAGCTCATTCATGGCTCACTCCCCGGAGACTTTCAGGTCGTTGGGCGGCAGGAAGCCAGGATGCGCCACGCCGTTGCGCTGGGTCACCTCGGTCACCCGGGTAGCGTCAGCAAATTGCTGATACGCCACCACCAGTGCCGGCAGGCTTTGCTTGAACGACAGGTTGATCAGCCGGACACCGGACGACGCCACGGCCGTCAAGTGCGCGGCCATTTGCTGACGCAGGTTGTTCATTGCCTGGTAGTGATCCGGAGCGGCCTTGAGGGAAGCCTGCCAGATGGCTTCGTTGAGGGCATCGCGCAAGGCGAGCACGTCATCGGCCACCGGCACGTCTCGGCGCTGGACCGGTTGCACCGCCTGTTGCGCCACCGATGGAGTGGCGTCCAGCTTGACCACCGGCGCCGCCACTGGCATCGCCGCAATCCATTGCGCCGCTTGCACCAGCAAGGTGTCCTGGACCAGATCGGCAACCGCCTGGGCCGCCGCAGTGGTGTCCTTGCCGGTGGTGAGTTTGGGCGCGTCCGCCTGACGGATGGCTTCCACCTGTTGCGACACGCTGGCAATCACGCCGCGATAGCCGTCACGGGCAAAATCCTTCAGCTCCCGAATATCACCCAGCAATCCCTTGAATTCCGCCGCCACTTCCTTGGGCAGCTCCTTCACCGCCTTCACCAGATCGCTGAGTTGCCGATAGGTCTCGATCAATGGTTTGAGCTCCTGCTCGATGACGCCATAAACCTCCTTGAGGCTGTTGCGCAGATCCGCGATGCCGATCCGCGCCGCCTTGATCAGGCTCATGGCGTCTTCGAAACGCCGCACCGCCGAGCCGAGGAAGCTGTCGGCCGAGACCAGCAGCAGTTTCTGGCTGTTGATCGCCGCCGAAGGAAACTGCAGCGGCTGGTCGGGGTAGAACTTCAGGGCAAACGTGACCAGCCCGCCGTCCTGGCGGGTCTGGGTCATGTCGCATTCGCCCACCTTGACCTGCAAGCGCCCCAGCCACGGGTGCACCAGTTCACCGCTGCCCTGCTCCAAGGCTGCGAGCAGTTTGTCGCGCTGCTCCAGGCAATCGGGGCCGACGATGAACGCCGTCAACTCGTGGATGCGTGCCTGCCGGCCGAGCCCTTCGAAATACGGTTGGTCACGCTGCGGGTACTCATGCAACTGGCCTTTATGACCGATCGGGGTTTTCGCCTGGTCGACCCAGAACCCGACGCCACGAAACGACGCCGGCAACAAACGATCACGCCAGCTCATTGGAACCTCCTGCGGAAAGTGAGCGATAACCGATGCGCGAACTCACCGCCAGGCCCGGTTGATTGGTCTGGGGCGGGTCGGCGCGCAACCCCGCCGGCGCGTTTTCGAAGCGCACCGTCAGGCCGCCTTCCAGTTGCGTGCGGTTGTTGGCGGCGCTTTGTTGCACCAGGGCGCTGGAAGTCTGCGGCAATGCGCCGGGCGTCAAGGACGCTCTGGGCGACGCAGTGGCGGGTGTCGGCGCAAGGCTTGAAGACAGCCCCGAAGGCTGCTCGCTGGCCCCGCCAAAAAACGCCGGTGCCAGCTCACCCTTACCTTCGGCATTGGTGGCGCGCTGCGCCTCGGCCAATCCCTCGACCTTGCCAGTGAACGAGGCAATCACCTCGCCGAAGCCGCCGTTGAAGAACGCCTTGATCGGCGCGATCACGCCCTGCAGCTCGTCCCACCATTGGCTGAACCATTCGCCCACCGGTCCCCACTGCCGGGTCAGGCCCTCGATGGGCGACCAGTCGAACAGGCCGCTGAACACCGCCAGCATGATCGAAACCTGATTGCGAATGCCCTCCCAGATCCCGGCGAAGACTTCGCCGATCGTGCCCCAGTTGGCCATGATCAGCCCCAACGGTGTCCAGTCGAACAGGCCTTTCAGCGCGTCCATCACCGGCACGGTCAAGGCCTTGAGCAAATCCCAGATCGCCGCGAACAACCCGCTCAGGGGCGTCCAGTTGGCAATGATCAACCCCAGGGGCGACCAGGCGAACAGCGTCTGCATGAAACCGATGATCGGCGTCGCCGCCGCCACGATCACATTCCAGAGTGCGCCAAAAAAGCTGCTGATCGGCCCCCAATTGCTGATCACCTGCCCCATCGGGGTAAAGGCGAACAGCGTCTTGAAGAACTCGACCATTGGCAGGACGATCGGCGCCAACCGTTGCCAGAGCCCGGCAAAAAATGCCGAGATCGGTGTCCAGTGGGCAATGATCATCCCTGCTGCCAAGGCGATGCCCATGGCAATCAAGCCGATGGGGTTCATCTTCAAGGCCAGGTTGATCACTTCCATTGCCTGGCTCGCGCCGCTGACTGCCGTCTGGATCGCGTTGAACGCGACGACGCCATTCGCCAGGCCTTGTACCAGTTGCGGGTTGTCCTGCAGCACCTGGGCCACGCCGCTGACCATCGGCTGCAAACCGACCGCCACCGCGTTGACCGCAGGCCCCAGCGCCGAGCCGAACTGCACCGACACATTGCTGATGGAAGTCTTCAATCCCTCCAGGTTCTGTGCCGCTACGCGAGGCGCTTCCGGCGCCTGGATGGCACTGGCTGCCGCGCTCGCTGCGCCGGCTTCGTCCTTGAAGGCCAGCGCCGACTTGAGCCCGTCCATGAACGGTTGGGCCAGACCACCGCTGGGCAGCAGCCCGGACATATCCAGGCTGCCCAGGCCCGTGGCGTCGAGGTTCTGCTTGAAACTCGCGACCTTCGCTCGCAGGCTGGCGAGCTTGGGCGACAGTTCGTCGATACCGGTTAGCAGTAGCGCCTTTTTCTCTACCTTCTGTGTCTCTGCCATCACTGCACCTGCTGCATCGCATTGATCCGTTGCGCGTGCTCCAGGGATTCGCGGAGCACATCCAGTGGCCTGGCCATCATCTGTTCGGGGTCAACCTTCCAGAACCAGGCCAGGTCATAGGTGGCGGTGATCAGGTCGCCGATGGCTGCGACGCCGCACTCATGAAAAAACTCGCGACGGCCCAGCTCAGCGCGTTGAGGTCAGCCAGGTCCAACTGGTTGACCGACGATGGTGGAATCCCGGCGCAGACCGCGATGTATCTGGCCGCGACATCCATGTCCAGGCTGACCTCCTCGCTCTTGTCGATCTTGTACGGCAGCGCCTTGATCGCACGGACCTCCTGCACCGTCGGACGGCGCAGGGTCAGTTCGCTCAACGGCTCGCCGTGGGCCTCGATGGCCACGCGCAACGCCACGACGTCAGTCATTGCCAGGTCCCCTTGATGCCCTCGAATTTCAGCTCGATGGTGGCGTCGTCACCTTTGGATACCGGCTCTTCCACCAGATACGCGCCAGCCAGCACGTAGACCTTGCCGTTGCTGAACTCGCAGGTGACGGTCATGTCAGTGCCGGCGACCAGCTGCTTGAGCGGGAAGTCGGCGGTGTGCAGCGCGGTGACCTTGAACGACGGCGCGATGTCGGTTTCCTTGTAGAAACCCGGTACGACGGTTTCGCGTTTGGTAAACATCAGTGGCGCTTCGCAGCCGCCGTTGATGGTCAGTTGAGCGCCGTCCACTTTGACGTAGCAGGTGCCCGCAATTAGTTGACCCATGGTGTTTCTCCCTTCAATAAAAAGCCCACGCGAGGTGGGCTGAATTCATGCAACTGAGTGCCACTGTCAGGCAGCGGCGTCGTATTGCAGGCGGAATTGGTTGAGCAGCGCGAACACGCGCAGACCGTTGATGTAGTCCGGCGGGAACAGCACGTTGACCCGGCTCGGGTCCTGGCTGTCGCGTTCGACGATCAAGTGCTCGGCAAACAGCTCGGCATTTTCCACATGGCCTTCCAACTCAAGCTTGGCGTACTGGGCGATCAACTCACCGCGAATGGTGCTCGGGGTGACGATGGGCTGGCCGGCGCCGAAACGGGTGCCGTCGGAGGCCAGTTTGTGGCGACCGTATTTGCTGGTGATCACGCTTTGCAGGCGCCGCACGATGAACGCCGACTGGTGCATGGTTTCGCTGTCCAGGTAGGAGTTGTCCGCCTGGCCGAAGGCATTCTTCTGATAGGTGGTGATGGAACGCTGGATACGAACGTAGCCGCCTTCGTAGTAAGCGGTCGCGATGCCGTAGTTGAGCAACGACTGTCGCTCGGTCAGGGTGAAGCGCTCGCTGGCCGATGCCGGATCGAGCCCCGGCAGGCTGCCGCTTTGGGTCGGGCGGCTGGCGTCGGCGGAAATGAACACCGCAGTGCGCGCGGCCAGCGCAGCGGCCTGTACCCAGAACGGTTGCGGCACGCCCGGCTCCAGGGCCTGGATGGTCATGTGCTGATCGTTGCGGGCCTGGCCGGCGGCGACAAGAGTGCCGAGGGTGCCGCGCTTGGCACTGTAGACGTGACCGAACAACTGCTTGGCCCAAGACCAGCGGCCGGTGCTGTCATCCATGACCGCTTGCCAGGTGTCGAGGCTCGACACATCGGACCAAGGCATGGCAATGAACTCGAACGGCTCATCGCCCAGGGCGGCGACGGCGGCAGTCTGGTCCGGCACACCGGCGCCGCCGGCCATGGCAGTGATGGCCGTGGTCAAGCCGGCCGGGGTGTCTTCGCCGTTGCTCTTGCCCAGGCGATTGAATTGCAGGCTGATGTCATTGCCGCTGGCGCCGGTCCATTTGGCACTCAGGGTCACCACGCCTTCGGCGGCCGCGGCGGTCACCGGCAGGTCGGCGGATGCGTTGATCTTGAGGGTCAGCGCCGTGGCCGCCTGGGCTGCGCTGGCACCTTTGACGACAGCGGCCTGGACACGCACACCACCGACGTACAGGTTGAGCACGCCGCTCTCCGCAGCGCTGCCGGTCAGCGTCAGCGTACCTTGGGCAATCGCCCCTTCGACGTTATGCAGCGGCAGGCACCAGATCTCACCGATCGGGTCGGTCTTGCGCCAGGTTTCGTACATCGACGCCAGCATCGAGCCTTGCCCGCCAATGCTCTTGGCCAGCGCGACGCTGGACACCAGCACCAGCTTGCCGGCTTCGGCCGGGGCGACGTTGTCGTTGACCTGGGCGACGATCAACCGGCGCATGGCCGACGACGCGCTATTGGCGGCCGAATTGTCCATCTCGGCGTAGAACAGCGGAACACGAATGTCCGCGGGAATGTTGCTGAATCCAATCGCCATTATTTGGCTCCCTTCGGTTTTGCCGCTTGCACGGCTTTGGTAGTGATATCGCCATCGGCCAGACGTCGACGCCACCAGGCGTTGTCCGGCACTTCACGGCCTTCGAGGGGCAACAGGTCGCCCGCTTCCGGGTCCGGTACGGCGCGGCCAGGGGCCGGCAGCACGGTGATGCGTTTGCTCATGGGGTTACGTCTCCAGAGAAAGTCAGTTCCAGGCGCCCGTCGGGGCCGGGACGTTTCAGGTTGGGGTCCGCCGGGTCGATGGCATCGACGCGCACGGTGGCCCCGGTAAAGGACGACAAGCCGTCCAGTTCACGCTCATGCCAGCTTTCGGCAGGCTGGCCCGGCAGATTGCGGCCCAGTTGGAATTCGGCGAAAAAGCGCAGCCGGTACAACACGCGACTGCTATTGATGGAAACCAGCTCGCTGCCGTCGTACTCGACGCAGGTGTACTCAGCGCCCGGCTTGAACCCCACCAGCGCGCGCCACAGTTCAGCCCGCAGGTCGTGCAACAGATCCAGCGCTTTTGTCGCGTCAGTCGCGTCGAGCACCAGCACGGCATCGAAACGATCGCGTACCGCTTGCAGCGTGACGTTCTGCGCCGCGTTCTTGCTGGCAACGTCGGCGGTTGCCAGTACATAGGCGCAGGGGGTTTGCAGCGGGGCCTGGGCTTGCAGCGTGGCAAGGTCAAAGCCTGCCGCCACGCGTTGGGCGAGCGTGGGGCATTGCTCACGCAGTTGCGTGAGGATCGGGGTGATCTTCATGGGGGGGGTCCAATTGACAGGGAAGGTGCGGTCAGAAAACCTGTGGGAGCGAGCTTGCTCGCGATAGCGATGTGTCAGTCGATGGAGATGTTGGATGTCAGAGTGCAATCGCGAGCAAGCCCGCTCCCACAGGGGATAAGTGTCAGGCCCTGGCATCCAGGCAGGTCGCGTCGATCTTGCAGCGGCGGCGGGAAATCAATGTGGGTCGGAACGGGAATCGCGCGGCGGTAGCTCACTGATGCCCATCCGCTTGGCGGCCCAACGCTCGTAAAGCCCGATGGCCACGTTGGCCCCGGCCATCGCGGTCAGGCAACCGAAGGCACCGGCGGCCCAGATCGACAGGCCCATGGCGTACAGCAGCATGATCGCCGAGACGCCACAGATCATGCAGGCGCCGGAGCGCAGGGCCAGGCGCCGCAGCAGTGACCAGCCACGGGCGCCCTCCTTGTCGGCACGCCACATCTCGCCAGTCACCCCGCCCACCAGGGCGAGCACGATGACCAGCCAGATCGGCATGTCCAGCAACGCTTGTTGCTCGTTTGTCATGTCTCGTTTCCTGGGGAGATGGATGAAAGAACGGGGGTCAGGCCTGGACAGCCAGATAACGTTCTACAGTCGCTCAACGATTACGTTGTCGATAAAGGCATAGTTGGCATACGGATTCTGCTCATTGGAAAAAGCCAGGGTTGTCTGAGGCGAGGTCGCGATGAAGTCATACGTAATGGTGCTCCACTCAACAGCTCTACCTTTTGCTGAAGGGGTGTTGAAAGTGACACTTTGGCCCGCCACTTTTATTTGGATAACACCTTCACCGGAACGACTTGCGTAACGCGAATTACCTGCGCTGAAGGTCAAGCGGTACTTGGCGCCAACGGAGGTTGCAAAGTTCTGCTGAATGCCGCCGCCGTTGCTATAGATATAGTTAGCCAAGTCGACAATTACGACGCCATCCGCCGCCAGGGAACCGCCAATCGAAGCGGGCATGTTGAAATACTCGGCTCCAGACAGGAACGTCGTCCAACCCGTAATGAAGTTGGCTTGCGCTGGAGTATTCAATATGCAACTTGCGCTGCAGCCTGGCTGTTCGAAGCTACCGTTGACCAGAAGGTTGGCAGCAATAGCGTTGCCTCCGATACCGAACAGGACGCCGCAGAGCATCAGCGGGGTAGCGTATTTCTTGAAACGATTCATGATCCACCTGTTGAGTTAGTGATTGATTGCACGGTTGATACATTGCTCGCCGGCGTTCACTCGAGGCTCAACGGCCTTCACATGATTCAATGTCCCGCAACGGGGACACTTGATCTGGAGTTCGGTGTTCTCGCCCATGCGGGCAAGAAGTCTTTTGCAGTGACCGCATCTGAAATCCTTCAGCATTTAAAGCCCTCCCACGGCGGCGGTTTGAAGTACCTCGCGGCACAGGCATTCCAAAAAGCCCGGTCGCCCAGGCTTTTCAGTAATGCGCTTGATCTTTCGGCGCGACTGGCGCGGTACGGATCCATTCAAATTGTTCCTCCGACCGCGGTCCCTGCCCGCCGGATAACTGCTTCTGGTGCTTTACGCTGCACACCCGGGTCAGTTGCCAACCCTCTGAACCGTTAAGGCCGGTTCATCGCTGCCTGTTGGTGGAACTAAAGAGCTTTGTTGCCAGCCGCTTTGTCGAGCGGCTTGGACACAGAATATGCACGGATGCATATACAGTCAATGCGTAAATGCATTTATTTATGCACAAAGAATGCGCAGATGCATGTAGCCCGCGTAAGTACCGGGTTTGAAGGTTTCCAGGAGGCGAAAAAAAACCCGCACGACGGCGGGTTTTATCTGACAGCGGAAGGGTTAACGAGCGTACATGCCCCACCAGAAGACGTGACCGAGGATGACGATCTGCTCGTCCTGCATTTCCTGGAAGGTGTAGTCCTCGTCCGGGTGTTCATCGCGGTTGAAGCTGCGCAGGCGGATGCCGGTTGGCAGGCGGTAAAGCTGCTTCACCCGCAATTGGCCGTTGTGGTTGATGGCGTAGAGGTCACCGTCGACGATGTCGCCGATCCCGCATTTGCCCGCGTTCACCCCGACCGTGGCGCCGTCGCGCAGCACCGGCAACATGCTGTTGCCGCGCACCGTCACGCACTTGGCCTGGTCGAACTGCACGCCGTTGTGGCGCAGGCTGCGCTTGCCGAAACGCAGGCTTGAGCGCTCGCTTTCCTCGATGACGAATCTTCCTGATCCAGCAGCCAATTCAACCTCACGCAGAAAAGGAACGGACACCTCGTCTTCCTCGACGGGCGTGTCATCGTCCCACAGGCTTATGTCCTTGAGTTCGGAATGTGGCTCTTCGCGGCGGCTGTTGCCGGCAGGCGCAACGTCGACCCGCCCACGCAACTGGTCGGTGCTCACGGCGAAATATTCGGCGATCTTCGAGATGTGTTTATCCGAAGGGTCGACGATCTTGCCGCTGAGGATCCGCGAGAGGGTGGACTGAGGCACGCCGGTACGCCGGTGAAGCTCCGTGGGGGAGATCCCGTGCTGATCGAGCAATGCTCTTAATACGGTAGAAACGTTGCGTTTTTGCATAACGCGCATAATGCTTGTTCTTTTCGCGGAAGACAAATGCTGTTTTGCATAAATACGCAAACACTGTGCTTAAGCTCTGCCAGATGCTTTTGTGGCGAGGGAGCTTGCTCCCGCTTGAGTGCGCAGCGCTCACAAAAGGGGCTGCTGCGCAGCCCAGCGGGAGCAAGCTCCCTCGCCACGGGATTTGCCCTACACAGCTCCAGGAAAAACCTCCCACCCCGTCCTTCAAATGCGCATCGCGAGACTACGTTGCCTTGCGCCTCTGCCTACAACTACGCCAGAATCCGCCGGCTTGTGCGCCTTGGGCCCCACCGGTACTTTTGATCTTGTCACTGCCCATCAGTGATCGGGTTTAGTAGCCCGGCATTCCAAGACGTACATCGCTCCGCTCAGCCAGGTATTTTTACCTGCGCTCTATGGTAGCTGTGCGCAGGGCGCCCTAGGGCGCGCCGGTTTCTTGGATCCCCGGTCTACTAACCTGCGTACAGCTGCCGCCCATCTCGTTTAGTAGCGGATTGGTAGTGGCTCCAACTCAAGGATCCAAGACTATGTCCAAACAGATACCAAATCCCCTCGAAGATGACCTCAAGCCAAAAGCCGACGAGGAAAGGTCCGATACCCTCTATCTTATTGCTCCCAACATCGACGCCGAATGCCCGCTCGCCAACCTCAGCGAAACCCTGGCCTCGGCCAACGCCATGGTGAGCGATCTCGCGTTTGACCTGGAAGGCTCGCGACGACATATCGCCCTAGGGATCCTCCAGATGATCGAGCTGAGCCAGTTGCTGGCGAATCGGGCATTGGATGTGGTGGATCCCAAATAAAACAGGCCGATTCGACGAGAAACAAAAAAAGCCTGCATGTCGCAAAGCTGTTCATTCAAGAAGGACAACCCCCTATGGCGAGGGGGCTTGCTCCCGCCGGGTTACGCAGTTACCCCGCTTCTAGCGGCCGCTGCGCCCCCAAAGCGGGAGCAAGCTCCCTCGCCACGTCGTTATCAACTATAAATGGGCAGCAATAAGCACAAAGAGGCCTGGGGAGTTCGATACAACAGTCAGACCATCGAAAAGGGATCGGATTAATGACGGAGAATGCCGATACACGCAGCCGGCTACTGGCCTCAGCAGACCAAGCCGTCCATGAAGACGCATTGCGCTTCGCTCGGTCCAATAAAAAAGCAATCGCGAAGCGACTGACAGATAAGGCTCTTTATCCGCCAGAGGAAGCGCCGGTGTCAGTTTTTATGGCAGGCTCTCCGGGCGCCGGTAAAACCGAGGCATCAATAGCGTTGGTGAATCTGTTCGCAGATTCAGCGATCCTACGCATAGACGCTGATGAGCTGCGAAGCGAGTTTTCAGCTTACGCTGGAGCAAACTCCTGGCTTTTTCAGGGAGGAGTTTCGATTCTGGTCGATAAAATGTTGGATTTCGCATTGGATCAAAGGCAGTCCTTCATCCTTGATGGAACGTTTTCCAACATAGACGTAGCAAGACGAAACGTAGATCGCTCCTTGAGAAAAGGCCGATTCGTACAAATTCTTTATGTATATCAGTCGCCTGTACTCGCCTGGGGATTCGTTAATGCTCGCGAGGCGGCCGAAGGCAGGAGGATCCGCAAAGAACATTTCATCAAGCAATATTTCGCCGCACGTGACGTAGTGAACGCGCTTAAGCTAGAGTATCGCGGCGATGTCCATGTGGACCTGTTACTCAAACATATCGACAATTCGGGACGACTTTACAAAGCTGGTGTCGATAAAATTGACTACCATATCCCTGAGCAACACACGCGGGCCGACCTAGAGGCCATGCTCGAGCCACCATCAGGAGGGCACCTATGATTTCGATCAAGCTGGGCTTGTCCAAAGGAACCAAAAGCACCTTTGCCGATTTTATTCGTAATGCTAAATCGGACCAAAAGAAACGTGTTTATAGCGAGGTTTTGACAGAGGCTACCAAGCAGCAAAACCTTGTGATGATGCAGGCCGAGGCGAAACGAGGCTGATATCAAAATTCAAGCGAAGCCCGACTACATGTCGGGCTTTTTGTTGCCAGATTTACCTGGCCAGAGGGTTTTCCGCCACATTCTGGGAAAACAATCGAAGCCACTCATCCCTGGGTCGCACCAGACCGCCCATGTTAACCTTGCGCCCATCGCGGAAAAGCCGGGCCAATGCCCCACTTTTGCCCCACACCTTTCAACGAGCTTTGCCTGACACCCATGAATACAGCCGTGAACGACCTGTCCTCCCACACGCCGATGATGCAGCAATACTGGCGCCTGAAGAACCAGCACCCCGATCAGCTGATGTTCTATCGCATGGGCGATTTCTACGAGATCTTCTACGAGGACGCGAAGAAGGCCGCCAAGCTGTTGGACATCACCCTGACGGCGCGTGGGCAATCGGCAGGCATGGCGATTCCGATGTGTGGGATTCCTTACCACGCGGCGGAAGGCTACCTGGCGAAACTGGTCAAGCTGGGCGAGTCCGTGGTGATTTGCGAACAGGTCGGCGATCCGGCCACCAGCAAGGGCCCGGTGGAGCGCCAGGTCGTGCGGATCATCACTCCCGGCACAGTCAGTGACGAGGCATTGCTGGATGAACGTCGGGACAACCTGATCGCCGCCGTCCTCGGCGATGAGCGCCTGTTCGGCCTGGCCGTGCTGGACATCACCAGCGGCAACTTCTCGGTATTGGAAATCAAAGGCTGGGAAAACCTGCTGGCGGAACTGGAGCGGGTCAATCCGGTGGAGTTGTTGATTCCGGATGACTGGCCCAAAGACCTGCCAGCGGAAAAACGCCGTGGCGTACGTCGCCGGGCGCCGTGGGATTTCGAGCGCGACTCGGCGTTGAAAAGTCTCTGCCAGCAGTTTTCCACCCAGGACCTCAAGGGCTTCGGCTGCGAGAACCTGACCCTGGCCATCGGCGCCGCCGGCTGCCTGCTGGCCTACGCCAAGGAAACCCAGCGCACCGCCCTGCCCCATCTGCGCAGCCTGCGTCACGAACGCCTGGATGACACGGTCGTGCTGGACGGCGCGAGCCGACGCAACCTGGAACTGGACACCAACCTGGCCGGTGGCCGCGATAACACCCTGCAATCGGTAGTCGATCGCTGCCAGACCGCCATGGGCAGCCGCCTGCTGACCCGCTGGCTGAACCGACCGCTGCGGGACCTGACGGTACTGCAAGCACGCCAGTCTTCCATCACGTGCCTGCTCGACCGGTATCGTTTCGAGCAGCTGCAACCGCAGCTCAAGGAAATCGGCGATATCGAGCGGATCCTCGCGCGGATCGGCCTGCGCAACGCCCGTCCTCGCGACTTGGCGCGCCTGCGCGACGCCCTCGGCGCGCTGCCCGAACTTCAGGTGGCGATGACCGACCTTGAAGCACCTCACCTGCAGCAGCTGGCGCGCACCACCAGCACCTACCCGGAACTGGCCGCGCTGCTGGAAAAGGCCATTATCGACAATCCGCCAGCGGTAATCCGGGACGGCGGCGTGCTGAAAACCGGTTACGACGCCGAACTCGACGAGCTGCAATCGTTGAGCGAAAACGCCGGCCAATTCCTGATCGACCTCGAAGCCCGGGAAAAGGCCCGTACCGGCCTTGCCAACCTCAAGGTCGGCTACAACCGCATCCATGGCTACTTCATAGAGCTGCCGAGCAAGCAGGCCGAGCAAGCCCCGGCCGATTACATTCGCCGCCAGACCCTCAAGGGCGCCGAGCGTTTCATCACGCCGGAACTCAAGGCTTTCGAAGACAAGGCCCTGTCAGCCAAGAGTCGTGCCCTCGCCCGGGAAAAGATGCTCTACGAAGCGCTGCTCGAAGATTTGATCAGCCAGCTCCCACCGTTGCAGGACACCGCCGCCGCCCTGGCGGAACTGGACGTGTTGAGCAACCTGGCCGAGCGCGCGCTGAACCTGGACCTCAATTGCCCACGCTTCGTCAGCGAGCCGTGCATGCGCATCAGCCAGGGTCGCCATCCGGTGGTCGAGCAGGTATTGACCACGCCGTTCGTGGCCAACGACCTGAGCCTGGACGACAATACCCGCATGCTGGTGATCACCGGTCCGAACATGGGCGGTAAATCCACCTACATGCGCCAGACCGCGCTGATCGTATTGCTGGCTCACATCGGCAGCTTTGTCCCGGCGGCCAGTTGCGAACTGTCCCTGGTGGACCGGATCTTCACCCGGATCGGCTCCAGCGATGACCTGGCCGGTGGGCGTTCGACCTTCATGGTGGAAATGAGCGAAACCGCGAACATCCTGCACAATGCCACCGAGCGCAGCCTGGTGCTGATGGACGAAGTCGGTCGCGGCACCAGCACCTTCGACGGCCTGTCCCTGGCCTGGGCGGCCGCTGAACGCCTGGCCCAGTTGCGCGCTTATACGCTATTCGCCACGCACTATTTCGAATTGACGGTGTTGCCGGAGAGCCAGCCGCTGGTGGCCAACGTCCACCTCAACGCCACCGAGCACAACGAACGCATCGTGTTCCTTCACCACGTACTGCCCGGCCCGGCCAGCCAGAGCTACGGCCTGGCGGTGGCACAACTGGCCGGTGTGCCGAGCGACGTCATCACCCGCGCTCGCGAGCACCTCAGCCGCCTGGAGACCACCAGCTTGCCGCACGAGGTACCGCGCCCGACCAAAGGCAAACCGGCCGCGCCGCAGCAAAGCGACCTGTTCGCCAGCCTGCCGCATCCGGTGCTCGACGAACTGGCCAAGCTCGACCTCGACGACATGACCCCGCGCCGGGCGCTGGATTTACTCTATACATTGAAGACACGGGTCTAACGCACAGGCTTTCAAGCTGTTAGAATCTCGCGCGGTTTGGGATGCTGCGGCCTATTAGCCTGGGTTTGCAGACA
Source organism: Pseudomonas sp. R1-15 (assembly GCF_051132085.1). Lineage (NCBI taxonomy): Bacteria > Pseudomonadati > Pseudomonadota > Gammaproteobacteria > Pseudomonadales > Pseudomonadaceae > Pseudomonas > Pseudomonas sp. R1-15. Next base: position 4,722,491 of record NZ_CP071660.1, read on the forward strand.
ATCGCTCCCGAACCTCGCGACCCCTACCGTGATGGGGCTTCGCCGCAGCCGCCTGAGGAGAGAATTAGAAATGACCTTCGTCGTCACCGACAACTGCATCAAGTGCAAGTACACCGACTGCGTAGAAGTCTGTCCGGTGGACTGCTTTTACGAAGGCCCGAACTTCCTGGTCATTCACCCGGACGAGTGCATCGACTGCGCCCTGTGTGAACCGGAATGCCCGGCGAACGCCATTTTCTCGGAAGACGAAGTGCCGGCCGGTATGGAGAACTTCATCGCGCTGAACGCCGAACTGGCGGATATCTGGCCAAACATCACCGAGAAGAAAGACGCCCTGCCCGACGCCGAAGAATGGGATGGCAAGACTGGCAAGATTGCAGACCTGGAACGCTGATTACCCAGCGTTCGCTGAAAAGGCCCCTTGCGGGCCTTTTTGCTGCCTGGAACAAAATCGCGGGCAAAAAAAAGGGGCGGTTTGACCCGCCCACATTTTTTCCATAATCCCTTTAATCCTTTTCATCGTCCTGATGAATCGCGTCCTGCGATGTCCTTCCTGTCCCATCGTCCTTGACGGGTGTGTCTGTCCGTCGACACAGGATTGATATTAGTGTTTTCCCAAACGAGTGCAATACCTCGGCAGCGCTCCGCCGGCATTGTCACGAGCCAGTCACACTTATAAAACTCTTTTAAAAACAGTTAGTTGCAAGCTTATAAAACGCTTTATTAGCAATCTGTCCCATCATCGTGGAACCGAACGCTTACGTAACACTAGGCAAAAGCTTACAAACTGAAGCTACAAAAAATGGGCTGACGAGAAATTCTCTCTGCCGACAAAAGCAAAAGCCCCGAACTCAGTCGGGGCTTTCTCTGCTGCGCTTGCCTGGTTTACTGGAACAACGACTCGCTAGACAGGCCGTTCTTCTCCAGGATCTCCCGGAGGCGCTTGAGGCCTTCGACCTGGATCTGCCTGACCCGCTCACGGGTCAAACCAATCTCCAGACCCACGTCTTCAAGGGTGCTGCTTTCATGACCACGCAAGCCGAAGCGGCGGATCACCACTTCCCTTTGCTTGTCCGTGAGCTCCGAGAGCCATTGGTCGATGCTTTGGGACAAGTCATCATCCTGGAGCAACTCGCATGGATCGGTCGGACGATCGTCGGTAAGGGTGTCGAGCAGCGTCTTGTCCGAGTCTGGCCCCAGTGAAACGTCGACCGATGAGACCCGCTCGTTGAGACCGAGCATGCGCTTGACCTCGCCCACCGGTTTTTCCAGCAGGTTGGCGATTTCCTCGGGTGAAGGTTCGTGGTCGAGCTTCTGGGTCAACTCGCGGGCGGCCCGCAGGTAGACGTTGAGCTCCTTGACCACGTGGATCGGCAGCCGGATGGTCCGGGTCTGATTCATGATCGCCCGTTCGATGGTCTGGCGGATCCACCAGGTCGCATAGGTCGAGAAACGGAAGCCGCGCTCGGGGTCGAACTTCTCGACGGCGCGAATCAGGCCCAGGTTGCCCTCTTCGATCAGGTCCAGCAGCGAAAGCCCACGATTGACGTAGCGTCGGGCGATTTTCACCACCAGGCGCAGGTTGCTTTCAATCATGCGTTTTCGACCCGCCGGGTCGCCACTTTGCGACAAGCGCGCAAAATGAACTTCTTCCTCGGGGGAGAGCAGTGGTGAGAAGCCGATTTCGTTGAGGTACAGCTGAGTGGCGTCCAGCGCCCGGGTGTAATCGATGTACTTATGTTGTTTAAGTGAAGCGGAGTGTTTGGATTTGGCACGAACGGAAGGTGGAGTCGCCCCTTCATCATTCGACATCGAATCCATAGCGATGCCGGTCTCCATAAGGAGGACCTCATCGTCGATGTCAAACTCCGGCACTTCTTTACTGAGAGCCATTGTTATAGTCCTTTGGTGAGTTCGACCTCAAGCTCAAGCGACGCCTTTATCCTTGGCAACGCTGGAGCCTGTTCCCTCTACGCGACGGAACAGGCTGACAAGCAAATCAACGACGTGGCAGGAATTGCAGCGGATCCACAGGTTTACCTTGTCGGCGAATCTCAAAATGCAGTTTCACTCGATCCGTACCCGTTGAGCCCATTTCGGCAATTGTCTGTCCGACCTTGACCTGCTGCCCCTCCCGAACCAACAGCCTGCGGTTGTGACCGTAGGCACTGACGTAGGTATCGCTGTGTTTGATGATCACGAGTTCGCCGTAGCCCCTTAAACCACTCCCGGCGTACACGACCGTGCCATCAGACGCTGCCAAAACAGGCTGTCCCAAATCCCCGGCGATATCAATTCCTTTATTCAAACTACCGTTTGAAGAGAATTTTCCAATGAGAACGCCATTAGAAGGCCATCCCCAGCCGGTCGGGGCGGGGCCCGCCGGAGGCATCGGAGCGGGTGCCGGCTTGTTCGCGACGGACGGTACAGTCGCCGTTGCGGCACCGGCCGGACGACGGATAACCGTGGTTTTGCTCGAGGATGACGGGGTCGAACCCGACTGCGTCACGACCGCGGTAGGCGTTGAGGCACTGCGACCGTCAAAGCGAATTGTCTGACCCGGATGGATCGTATAAGGCGCAGGAATGTTGTTGCGAGCCGCGAGGGCTTTGTAGTCCCAGCCGTAGCGAAACGCGATGGAAAACAGCGTATCGCCGCGACGGACTACATACTGGCCGGTCGTCACTGTAGGCCGTTGCGGTGTCGCATTGTTGCGATCGACCACCCGGACATTACCCGACGGAGTACTGGAACAACCGACCAGCAAGGTACTCAAGAGAAGGCCAGTCACCAGGCGCTTGAAGCTCGTGATACCCATACGCTGCGCAATGACTGTGAGACTCACCCGCCGCTCCCTTTGTGGTGGCTGAAAAAATTGCACACTGCCTGTCCAGGCAGAAATATTGCCCCGTGGCGAGCCGACACCACGCTTCCATAAAGGAAGCGCGAAAAGCTGCCGCACACGTTTGCTCGACGCTGTTGAACGCTGTTTGGCAAACCAGCGCTTGTCGAACTACTGCTGCCGTAAGACACATGTCGTGCCCCGGAATTCAGCGTCTGTCTATAAATGCTCAGGCCAATGGCCCGTTGAGCAACGGCACGAAACGCACCGCCCCGAGGACGTGTCGTGAAAAACCGTGTTCTTCACGCACAATCAACATCAGTTGCTGGACTTCGCCCGCACCCACCGGAATCACCAGTCGCCCGCCGGGAGCGAGTTGGTCCAGCAGGGCCTGGGGAACATCGGTGGCAACGGCCGTGACGATGATGCCGTTATAAGGCGCCAGTGCCGGCCAGCCTTCCCAACCGTCGCCCCAGCGAAACACCACGTTGCGCAGGTTCAGCTCCACCAGGCGCTCCTTGGCGCGATCCTGAAGGACCTTGATTCGCTCCACGGAAAACACCCGCTCCACCAACTGCGACAATACCGCGGTCTGGTAACCCGAGCCTGTGCCGATCTCCAGCACCTTGTCCAGCGGCCCCGCCTCCAGCAGCAACTCGCTCATGCGAGCCACCATGTAGGGCTGGGAAATGGTCTGGTTGTGGCCGATCGGCAACGCCGTGTCTTCATAGGCGCGATGGGCCAGCGCTTCATCGACGAAAAGATGACGCGGCGTACGGCGAATCACCTCGAGCACCTGGGCGTTGGACAAGCCTTCTTCGTACAGCCGCTGGATCAACCGTTCCCGGGTCCGCTGGGAGGTCATGCCAATTCCGCGGCGCAGCATATCGTCTTGTTCACGACCCATCAGCGCAGCCCCTCCAGCCAGCCATCGAGACTTCGAAAGGCATCGTTGAAAGTGCGATCGAGCTGCAAGGGTGTGATCGAGACATAGCCCTGCATCACTGCATGGAAGTCGGTGCCAGGCCCGCCATCTTCGGCATCACCAGCAGCGGCGATCCAGTAGCCGGCCTTGCCGCGCGGGTCGACAACATGCATCGGCCTGGCGGCACGGGCGCGGTGGCCCAGGCGAGTGAGCTGGATGCCACGGATATGATCAAGCGGCAGATTCGGGATATTCACGTTCAGCACCGTACGCGGCGGCAGGTCCAGTTCGCCGTGGGCCTGCACCAGTTTGCGGGCGAAGTAGGCGGCAGTGGGCAAATTGTCGACCTGCCGTGAAACAAACGAAAAGGCAAACGACGTATGGTTGAGGAAACGACCTTCCAGGGCGGCGGCGACCGTTCCGGAATACAGTACGTCATCGCCCAGGTTGGCCCCCAGATTTATCCCGGAGACCACCATGTCGGGCTCGCGCTCCAGCAGGCCGTTCAGGCCCAGATGCACGCAATCGGTCGGCGTGCCGTTGAGGCTGATGAAACCGTTGTCCAGGTAGCAGGGATGCAGCGGACGGTCGAGCGTCAGCGAGCTGCTCGCGCCGCTTTTGTCCTGGTCCGGGGCGATGACCACGCACTCGGCAAAATCCGCCAGCGCAGCATAAAGCGCGGCAAGACCGGGTGCTGTCACCCCGTCGTCGTTAGAAATCAGAATACGCATGGGCTGTCCGTCTGCCCCACCGGCACCAGATCGACGAGTTCGCGCACCAAGACAGTGGCGAAACATCCGGCCGGCAGGACGAATTCCAATTGCAGAATGTCAGGCGAGGGATAATGCCACGACAGCCCGCCAATGGGCAGTCGCAGGATGCGACGTTCGTGACTCATTCCCGCGTTTATCAACCAGTCCCGCAGATCGGCCTCGTCCGCGGCGATGGCCTGCTCCAATTCGAAGGTTGCCCCGGCGGCGGGCGAAGGTCCTTCGCCCCACTGCGGCCCGGTCGGGTGCAGATCGAGAATGGCCAGGCGCGGATCGCTGCACTCAGCCTCACCGGCAGGGAAAAAACTGCGGCTGTCGGTAAAGGCGAGCAAGTCGCCCACCTGGGCTTGCCGCCAGGTACCGTCGGCGACTCGCGCCGCCAGCACCCGGTTGAACAGAAAGCTGCGCGCGGTGGACAACAGCCGAGAACGCACGTTGCGCTGCTCCGGCAAAGCCTTGCGCGCCGCCCAGGCACGGGCATCGACGACATTGCCACCGTCATGGCCAAAGCGCTGGGCACCAAAATAATTCGGAATGCCTTGAAGGGCGATGTGTTGCAGACGTGTCTCGATAGCCTCTTTGTCGCCCGAGAATTGGGTCAGGCGCAAGGTAAAGCCATTGGCCGAGTGCGCGCCGCGCTGCAGCTTGCGTCTGTGGCGTGCGGTCTTGAGGATCTTCAGCGTATCGTTTTCTGCCGTCGACAGGTCCGGGTCGGCCTTGCCGGGCAACTGCACGCTGAACCATTGCCGGGTCAGGGCCTGACGATCCTTGAGCCCGGCGTAGCTGACCGTGCGCAAAGGCACGCCGGCGGCCTTGGCGATTCGCCGGGCAGCCTCCTCGGTATTCAAGCCGCGTTTTTCCACCCAGATCCACAGATGCTCGCCATCACCGGACAACGGGATATCAAGCACTTCGTCGACCTGGAAGTCCTCGGCGGTAGCCTTCAGTACCGCACGGCCCAATGTCTCACCGTAGGCCCGTGGGCCCAAGAGTTCCAGTTCGGTCATGGGCGCTGCAACAAGGCGACGGAATGGACGGCGATACCTTCTTCGCGACCAACGAAACCAAGCTTCTCGGTCGTGGTGGCCTTGACGTTCACCTGGTCCAGCTCAACTTGGAGATCCTCGGCAATCCGCTGGCGCATCGCTTCGATGTGCGGCGCCATCTTGGGGGCCTGGGCAATAATGGTGTTGTCGACATTGGCGACGACCCAGCCCTTGGCGTGGATCAACGCGACCACGTGGCGCAGCAGTACGCGGCTGTCGGCGCCCTTGAATTGCGGGTCGGTGTCCGGGAAATGTTTGCCGATGTCGCCCAGGGCAGCCGCGCCGAGCAGAGCGTCGCTCAAGGCGTGCAGCAACACGTCACCGTCAGAATGCGCAAGCAGCCCGAAGCCGTGTGCGATACGCACGCCGCCCAGAGTAATGAAGTCGCCTTCAGCGAAACGGTGAACATCGTAGCCGTGGCCAATACGCATAAAAAAACGCCCCGATTTTTGTCAGGGCGTGATTCTACCTGCATTAGGCGTTCAGAGCGCGCGCATGATGCTGCAAGTGTTCATCAATAAAGCTGGCGATGAAGAAATAGCTGTGGTCGTAGCCTGCTTGCAGGCGCAACTCCAGCGGATGACCGGCCGCTTTGGCCGCCTGCTGCAGCGCTTCGGGCTTGAGCTGATTGGCCAGGAAATCATCGCGATCACCCTGATCCACTAGCAGTGGCAGCTTTTCCTGCGCCTCGGCGATCAATGCACAGGCATCCCACTCACGCCATTTCGAGCGGTCTTCCCCCAGGTAACGGGAAAAAGCCTTCTGCCCCCACGGGCAATCCATCGGGTTGTTGATTGGCGAAAAAGCCGACAACGAACGGTAGCGCCCAGGGTTGCGCAAGGCGCAGACCAGCGCGCCATGGCCGCCCATGGAATGACCGCTGATGCCGCGTTTATCCGAGGCAGGGAAATGTGCTTCGACCAGCGTCGGCAATTCCTGCACCACATAATCATGCATCCGATAGTGCCGCGCCCAAGGATCCTGCGTGGCGTTCACATAAAAACCCGCGCCCAGGCCGAAATCCCACGCGCCGTCCGGATCGCCCGGCACGTCGGCGCCACGGGGGCTGGTGTCCGGCGCAACGATGATCAGCCCCAACTCGGCGGCCATGCGCTGGGCACCGGCCTTGTGCATGAAGTTTTCATCGGTGCAGGTCAGTCCGGACAACCAGTACAGCACCGGCAGCTTGCCGCCCTGCTCGGCTTGCGGCGGCAGGTAGACGGCAAAGACCATGTCACAACCGAGCACTTCGGAACGGTGGCGGTAACGTTTGTGCCAGCCGCCGAAGCTTTTCTGGCAGGAGATGTTTTCCAGGCTCATGACCGACCTCAGAAATGAATAACGGTACGGATGCTCTTGCCTTCGTGCATCAGGTCGAATGCCTTGTTGATATCTTCCAGGCCCATGGTGTGGGTGATGAAAGTATCCAGCGGGATCTCGCCCTTTTCGGCCATTTCCACATAGCTTGGCAACTCGCTGCGACCACGCACGCCGCCAAAGGCCGAACCGCGCCAGACGCGGCCGGTCACCAGCTGGAATGGACGGGTGGCAATTTCCTGGCCGGCCCCGGCCACGCCGATGATCACCGACTCGCCCCAGCCCTTGTGGCAGCATTCCAGCGCGGCGCGCATCAACTGGACATTGCCGATGCATTCAAAGGAGAAGTCCACGCCGCCATCGGTCATGTCGACGATAACTTCCTGGATCGGGCGATCGAAGTCTTTCGGGTTGACACAATCGGTCGCGCCGAGCTGCCTGGCGATTTCGAACTTGGCCGGGTTGATGTCGATAGCGATGATGCGCGAGGCCTTGGCTTTCACCGCGCCGATCACTGCCGACAGGCCGATGCCGCCCAGGCCGAAGATTGCCACGGTGTCCCCTGGCTTGACCTTGGCGGTGTTGAGCACGGCGCCGATGCCGGTGGTGACGCCGCAGCCCAGCAGGCAGACTTTTTCCAGCGGCGCTTCTTTTGGAATCTTCGCTACGGAGATTTCCGGCAGCACGGTGTATTCAGAGAACGTCGAAGTGCCCATGTAGTGGAAAATCGTCTCGCCCTTGTAGGAAAAGCGCGAAGTGCCGTCCGGCATCAGGCCTTTGCCCTGGGTGGCGCGAATCGCCTGACACAGGTTGGTCTTGCCCGACTTGCAGAATTTGCACTGGCCGCACTCCGGTGTGTACAGCGGAATCACATGATCCCCCACCGCCACCGAAGTCACGCCTTCGCCAATCGCCTCGACGATCGCGCCGCCTTCATGACCGAGGATCGACGGGAAGATCCCCTCCGGGTCGGCGCCCGACAACGTGTAGGCGTCGGTATGGCAAACGCCCGAAGCCACCACGCGCAACAGCACCTCGCCGGCTTTCGGCATGGCGACGTCGACTTCAACGATTTCCAGGGGTTTCTTGGCCTCGAAGGCAACGGCGGCGCGCGACTTGATCATTCGGATTCTCCGGCAAATAAAAACAAGACCGGGAGTGTAATCCTTCGCCGAACGATGAATAATCCAACCAAAAGCAAAACATTATTGCTGTATAGGGACAATCCTCGATGTCTGACAATCGCTGGGAAGGCATCGACGAGTTCGTCGCCGTGGCCGAATGCAGCCAGTTCACCGCGGCGGCCGAGCGCCTGGGGGTTTCGTCTTCTCACATCAGTCGACAAATCGTACGGCTGGAAGAGCGTCTGCAGACACGATTGCTCTATCGCAGTACCCGGCGTGTGACCCTCACCGAGGCTGGTCAGACTTTTCTGCAGCATTGCCAACGCCTGCAGGACGGACGCGAGGAAGCGCTGCGGGCGGTGGGTGATCTCACCAGCGAACCCAAGGGCATGCTGCGGATGACCTGCGCCGTGGCCTACGGCGAGCGCTTTATCGTGCCGCTGGTGACGCGGTTCATGGGGCTGTACCCGCAACTGCGAGTAGACATCGAACTGAGCAATCGCCCACTGGACCTGGTTCACGAAAGTCTTGACCTGGCGATTCGCCTCGGCCGCCTGCAGGACTCGCGCCTGGTCGCGACACGCCTGGCGCCGCGGCGCATGTACCTCTGCGCTTCACCGTCCTATCTGGAACGCTACGGTCGGCCCCACAGTGTGTCGGAACTGAGCCGTCACAACTGCCTCATCGGCAGCTCCGACATTTGGCAACTGGAGCAGAACGGGCGGGAATTTTCTCAACGGGTGCAGGGAAACTGGCGTTGTAACAGTGGGCAAGCGGTGCTTGATGCGGCGCTTCAAGGCGTGGGTTTGTGCCAGTTGCCGGATTATTACGTGCTTGAACATCTGCACAGCGGTGCGCTGATCTCTTTGCTGGAGGCTCATCAGCCGCCGAACACAGCGGTTTGGGCACTGTACCCGCAGCAGCGACATCTGTCGCCCAAGGTGCGCAAGTTGGTGGATTATTTGAAGGAGGGGTTGGCTGAGCGGCCGGAGTATCGGGGGTGACAGTGGTTTTTGTGTTGCCTGAGCAATTGCTATCGCGAGCAGGCTCGCTCCCACAGAGGTTTTTGGTTGTACCCAACATTCATGGCGACTGAAGATCCAATGTGGGAGCGAGCCTGCTCGCGAAGACGGTCAGGAAGACGCCTCCAGCGCTCAATGCCGATTCGCCCAGCGCTGGCGCAACCACTCCAGGTCTTCCGGCCGGGTGACCTTGATGTTGTCCGATCGCCCTTCGATCAACCGAGGCGCCTGCCCCGCGCATTCCATGGCCGAAGCTTCGTCGGTGATCAGTGCATCCGCCACCAGGCTGTCGGCCAGGGCCCGATGCAAGGCGCCGAGGCGGAACATCTGTGGCGTGTAGGCTTGCCAGATCACGCTGCGATCGATCGTTTCCAACACACGGCCATGCTTGTCGACGCGCTTGAGCGTATCGCGGGCGGGCACTGCCAAGAGTCCTCCGACCGGATCGTTCGCCAGCTCATGGAGCAATGTGTCGAGATCGCCCCGCGCCAGATTGGGCCGCGCGGCGTCATGCACCAGGACCCAATCGAAATCGTCGGCGCCGTGTTCATGAAGATGCAACAAGGCATTGAGCACCGAATCGGAACGCTGCTCACCGCCGTCCACACGCTGGATTCGAGGATCGCTGGCACAGGCCAGTGTCGGCCAGTAAGGATCATCCTGTGCAACGCTGACCACCACGCCCTTGACGGTTGGGTGGTCGAGAAAGCAGCCAAGGCTGTGTTCGAGAATGGTACGTCCGCCCAGCTGCAGATATTGCTTGGGACGGTCCGCGGCCATGCGGGCACCAACGCCCGCGGCAGGAATCACGGCCCAGAAGGCCGGCAAACGAATACTCATTGGGCCAACTGGTAGAGGGTTTCGCCCTCCTTGACCATGCCCAGCTCATGTCGAGCCCGCTCTTCAACGGTCTCCATGCCTTTTTTCAGCTCTGTCACTTCGGCGTCCATTACCCGGTTACGCTCCAGCAGCGCCTCGTTTTCAGCGTGCTGGTCGGCAATTTGCTGAGTCAGGTCGGCCACTTGCGCCAGGCTGCCATTCCCCACCCACAGGCGGTACTGCAAGCCGGCCAGCAAGAGAAGCAAGACAAGGAACAACCAATTGGGACTGCGCATCGAATATCAGTATCCAGTGAAAAAAGACCGCCATGCCAAACTTGAAGGTCTGATAGCACGAAGCCTGGAAAATCCAGGCTTGTGCTTGATAAGGCATCAGATTAGAGGCAAAACCGTCGCCTTGGCGACCTTTGCGACACAATCCGCTGTCTTTTTACCATTTACCGCTTAGCCGCGAAACTCGGCACGGCCGTTGTACTTGGCCTTGCCGTTCAACTGCTCTTCGATACGCAGCAGTTGGTTGTACTTGGACACGCGGTCGGAACGGCACAGGGAACCGGTCTTGATCTGGCCTGCCGCAGTACCCACGGCCAGGTCGGCAATGGTCGAGTCTTCGGTTTCACCGGAACGGTGGGAGATGACCGCGGTGTAGCCGGCAGCCTTGGCCATCTGGATGGCTTCCAGGGTTTCGGTCAGGGTACCGATCTGGTTGAACTTGATCAGGATCGAGTTGGCGATCTTCTTGTCGATGCCCTCTTTCAGGATCTTGGTGTTGGTCACGAACAGGTCGTCACCCACCAGCTGGGTTTTCTCGCCGATCTTGTCGGTGAGGATTTTCCAGCCTGCCCAGTCGGACTCGTCCAGGCCATCTTCGATGGAGATGATCGGGTAGCGCTCGGTCAGGCCCTTGAGGTAGTCGGCAAAACCTTCGGCGGTGAACACCTGGCCTTCGCCGGACAGGTTGTATTTACCGTCTTCGAAGAACTCACTGGCCGCGCAGTCCAAGGCCAGGGTCACGTCGGTGCCCAGCTTGTAGCCAGCGTTGGCCACGGCTTCGGAGATCACTTTCAGCGCGTCTTCGTTGGACGCCAGGTTCGGCGCGAAGCCGCCCTCGTCGCCAACCGCAGTGCTCAGGCCACGAGCCTTCAGCACAGCTTTGAGGTGATGGAAAATCTCGGTGCCCATACGCAGGCCTTCGGAGAAGGACTTGGCGCCGACCGGCTGGACCATGAACTCCTGGATGTCGACGTTGTTATCGGCATGCTCGCCGCCGTTGATGATATTCATCATCGGCACCGGCATCGAGTAGACGCCCGGGGTACCGTTCAGGTTGGCGATGTGCGCGTACAGCGGCAGGTCCTGGTCCTGGGCGGCAGCCTTGGCGGCGGCCAGGGAAACGGCGAGGATCGCGTTGGCGCCCAGGGTCGCTTTGTTTTCGGTACCGTCGAGTTTGATCATGGCCTGGTCGAGGGCTTTCTGGTCGGCAGGGTCCTTGCCCAGCAACAGGTCACGGATCGGACCGTTGATGTTGGCGACGGCCTTCAGCACGCCCTTGCCCAGGTAACGGCTCTTGTCGCCATCACGCAGCTCCAGCGCTTCGCGCGAGCCAGTGGAAGCACCGGACGGCGCGCAGGCGCTGCCGATGATGCCGTTGTCGAGAAGCACGTCCGCTTCGACAGTGGGGTTGCCACGGGAGTCGAGAACTTCACGACCTTTGATGTCGACGATTTTTGCCATTGTTGTGAACACTCCAAAGTTGACGAAAACGACGCAGCGATAGGAAATCTTTTACCGTCGGCGGGTACAGAGCAGCGGGCAGGCTCGCCGACGATAACGCCCGGCCCGCAGGCCAGAGCGTTTATCGAGCGGTACTTTACCGGAGAAAGCCGTGTTACGCGGTTTCTATCGTCGGAAAACCCTTGACCAGCTCGTCCAGCGCCTTGAGCTGAGACAGGAAAGGTTCCAGCTTGTTCAAGCGCAGGGCACAAGGGCCGTCGCACTTGGCGTTGTCCGGATCAGGGTGGGCTTCGAGGAACAGGCCCGCCAGGGACTGGCTCATGCCGGCCTTGGCCAGGTCGGTTACCTGGGCGCGACGACCGCCGGCGGAATCGGACCGACCACCGGGCATCTGCAGCGCATGAGTAACGTCGAAGAACACCGGGTACTCGAACTGCTTCATGATGCCGAAGCCGAGCATGTCCACCACCAGGTTGTTGTAGCCGAAGCTCGAACCGCGCTCGCAGAGGATCAGTTGATCGTTGCCGGCCTCTTCGCACTTGCTCAGGATGTGTTTCATTTCCTGGGGCGCGAGGAACTGGGCTTTCTTGATGTTGATCACCGCGCCGGTCTTGGCCATCGCGACCACCAGGTCGGTCTGGCGCGACAGGAAGGCCGGCAGTTGGATGATGTCGCAGACCTCGGCGACAACCGCGGCCTGGTCAGGCTCGTGCACGTCGGTGATGATCGGCACGCCGAACGCTTGTTTGATGTCCTGGAAGATCCGCATGCCCTCTTCCAGGCCCGGACCACGGTAGGACGTCACGGATGAACGGTTGGCCTTGTCGAAGCTGGCCTTGAACACGTAAGGGATGCCCAGCTTCTGGGTGACCTTGACGTATTCCTCACAGACCTGCATTGCCATGTCGCGGCTTTCCAGCACGTTCATGCCGCCGAACAGCACCATGGGTTTGTCGTTGGCAATCTCGATGTCGCCGACGCGAATGATCTTCTGGGCCATGGTCTTATGCCTTCTTCTGGTGTTGAGCCAAAGCGGCTTTGACGAAACCGCTGAACAACGGATGACCGTCACGCGGTGTCGAGGTGAACTCCGGGTGGAACTGGCAAGCGACGAACCACGGGTGATCCGCGGCCTCGACCACTTCAACCAACGCACCATCACCGGAGCGGCCGGAGATTTTCAGGCCGGCTTCGATCAGTTGTGGCAGCAGGTTGTTGTTGACTTCATAGCGGTGGCGGTGACGCTCGACGATCACGTCCTTGGCGTAGCAATCGTGCACCTTGGAGCCAGCTTCAAGCAGGCATTCCTGGGCACCGAGGCGCATGGTACCGCCCAGATCGGAAGTTTCGGTACGCACTTCGACCGAGCCGGTGGCGTCTTCCCACTCGGTGATCAGGCCCACGACCGGGTGGCCGCTGGCGCGATCGAATTCGGTGGAGTTGGCGTCCTTCCAGCCCATCACATTACGCGCGAACTCGATGACGGCCACTTGCATGCCCAGGCAGATACCCAGGTAAGGCACCTTGTTCTCACGAGCGTATTGCACCGCGGTGATCTTGCCTTCCACGCCCCGCAGGCCAAAGCCGCCCGGCACGAGGATCGCATCGGCGCCTTCGAGCAGGCCGGTGCCCTGGTTCTCGATATCTTCGGAATCGATGTAGCGCAGGTTGACCTTGGTGCGGTTGCTGATGCCGGCATGGCTCATCGCCTCGATCAGCGACTTGTAAGCGTCCAGCAGCTCCATGTACTTGCCGACCATGGCGATGGTGACTTCGTGCTCCGGGTTCAGCTTGGCATCGACCACCGCGTCCCATTCGGACAGGTCGGCACTGGCGCATTGCAGGCCGAAGCGCTCGACGACGAAGTCATCCAGGCCCTGGGAATGCAGGATGCCGGGGATCTTGTAGATAGTGTCGGCGTCTTCCAGGCCGATCACCGCACGCTCTTCGACGTTGGTGAACTGGGCGATCTTGCGGCGCGAGGAAATATCGATCGGGTGGTCGGAGCGGCAGATCAGCACGTCCGGCTGCAGGCCGATGGAGCGCAGTTCCTTGACCGAGTGCTGGGTCGGCTTGGTCTTGGTTTCACCGGCGGTAGCAATGTACGGAACCAGCGTCAGGTGCATCAGCATCGCGCGCTTGGCGCCGATTTCGAAACGCAGCTGGCGGATGGCCTCGAGGAACGGCTGGGATTCGATATCGCCCACGGTACCGCCGATCTCGACCATCGCCACGTCGGCGTCGCCGGCACCCTTGATGATGCGGCGCTTGATTTCGTCGGTGATGTGCGGAATGACCTGGATGGTCGCGCCCAGGTAGTCACCCCGACGCTCCTTGCGCAACACGTGCTCGTAGACACGGCCGGTGGTGAAGTTGTTGTTCTGGGTCATGGTCGTGCGGATGAACCGCTCGTAGTGGCCCAGGTCCAGGTCGGTCTCGGCGCCGTCGTGGGTGACGAACACTTCACCGTGCTGGAACGGGCTCATGGTGCCCGGGTCGACGTTGATGTACGGGTCCAGCTTGAGCATGGTGACCTTAAGTCCCCGCGCCTCCAGGATGGCCGCCAATGAAGCCGAGGCAATGCCTTTCCCCAATGAAGAAACAACACCGCCCGTGACGAATATGTAGCGCGTCATGAAAAACCCTAGAAGTCTGCGTTAAAGCGGTCCGAGCCGCCGGGGAGAGCGAAGGAAGGCCGAAGCCCCCGATCACCTGCATTAATCACAGTGCACCTTTCAAAAAAACCGCCGCGTCGGGACAGACCGGAGGTGAAATCACCGGTACGTTGCTCGCTACACATTTTTTGGAATCGCCCAGCAAAGACTGCTTGGTAATCGGCAACTCCTGCAATTCAGGCGAATCCACAGAAGTTGTATCAAGAAGGGAGCGTAGTCTACCGGAAAGCCCCTTTCAGCTCAAACCCAGATCTTGGCTTCCTGGCGTCCAGATCAATTGCCAGCTGCCATCAACCTGCGCGTCGAGCCCGGCCAGATTGGCCACCGCCAATAATTGTTCACCTTGATAAAGCAGCGGCAATCGACCACGGACGAACGCCGGCAGGCCGCTTTCATTGAGCAGGCGCTTGAGATCACGGTGACCACGGCCGGGAACGTCAAGCACTTCGCCGCCTTGGCGATAACGAATACAGAGTGGGCCGACGGGGCCCTTGCCGCGCAGGATCACCCTGCCGTTATCGGGCAATGACAAGGGTTGATCAACCCGCGCCCAGGCTACGGAGCCCGAGACCGGGCGCAGCCAGTGGTCGGATAACCACCAGACTCTTGCACCGGCCCGGTGCAATTCGCCGCCGGCCAGTCGCCAGATCGGGCGGGCGTCCTCTTGCGCGTCACGCAGTGAGTCCCAGCCGACCCAATGATCGCTGTCGGGAAGGGTCGTCAGCGGCGCCAGCCAATGACTCAGCGCATTGCGCTGGCGAGCCGGCGAGAGGGCCCGCAATGGCGCCAGTTCAAGCGACTGCAGCCCGAGCCAGTCGAATGTGCCCGGGATGCGGGCGCGGTGCAGATCGAGCTGCGCCAGCTCGTCCAGCAAGCCCTGGGCCTCGCTCAAATGCGCGGCGCTGCGGGCCAGGGTCAACGACGCTTGGGGCCACTGCGCAGACAACACCGGGAAGACCCGCTGGCGCAGGTAATTGCGCGCGTACCCGAGATCGTTATTGGAGGGATCCTCGATCCAGTCCAGGCCTTGCTCCGCCGCGTAGTTTTCCAACTCTGCCCGGGACACGTCGAGTAATGGCCTCAGCAAATGCCCCTGACCCAAGGGACGCTGCCGGGGCATCGCCGCCAAGCCCCTCGCCCCTGCCCCGCGCAGCAAACGAAACAACAGGGTTTCTGCCTGATCATCACGATGCTGGCCAGTGAGCAACACTTCGTTGCCCTGCGTCGCGGCAATGAACGCCGCATACCGCGCGTCACGGGCGGCTCGTTCGATGCTGGCGCCGGGGCGGACCTGCACACTGACCACCTCCAGAGGCACGCCAAGGGCTGCGCAAACCCGACGACAATGTTCAGGCCAGGCATCGGCCACAGCCTGGAGGCCATGATGGACGTGGATGGCGCTCAGTGCAGGCAACGAATGGTTTTTCGAAAGGGTCGCGAGCAGATGCAACAGGACAGTGGAATCGAGGCCACCGGAGAAAGCGATGCGCCAGGTGGCGGCGTTGCGCCAGGGGGATAGTTGGGTGAGGAGCCGGGCCGTCAGGTCAATGGTGGGTTGATTCATGGAAACTGGCCTTCACACAAAGCAAATGTGGGAGCGAGCCTGCTCGCGATGGCGGTGTATCAGTCAACTCATCTGTTGAATGTCAATCCGCTTTCGCGAGCAGGCTCGCTCCCACATGGGTGTTGCAGTCGGATCAGAGACCGTAGCTCATCAACCGCTCGTAGCGACGCGCCAGCAGCGCGTCGTTATCGAAGTTCTTGAGCATCGACAGCTGGGAGCTCAGCTCCGCACGAATCAGCGCTGCGGCCGCGGCCGGGTCGCGATGGGCGCCGCCCACTGGCTCGCTGATCACCTTGTCGACGATACCCAGGCCCTTCAGGCGTTCGGCGGTGATGCCCATGGCTTCTGCGGCGTCGGGTGCCTTCTCGGCGGTTTTCCACAGGATCGAGGCGCAGCCTTCCGGCGAGATCACCGCGTAAGTGGAATATTGCAGCATGTTCAACTGGTCGCAGACGCCGATGGCCAACGCCCCGCCGGAACCGCCTTCGCCGATCACGGTAGCGATGATCGGGGTCTTCAGGCGAGCCATCACGCGCAGGTTCCAGGCAATCGCCTCGCTCTGGTTGCGCTCTTCGGCGTCGATCCCCGGGTAAGCGCCCGGCGTGTCGATGAACGTCAGGATCGGCATCTTGAAGCGCTCGGCCATTTCCATCAGGCGGCAGGCCTTGCGGTAGCCTTCCGGACGCGGCATGCCGAAGTTGCGGCGTACTTTCTCGCGCACTTCGCGGCCTTTCTGGTGGCCGATGATCATTACCGGCTGGTCATCCAGACGGGCGACACCGCCGACGATCGCGGCGTCATCGGAGAAGTGACGGTCGCCGTGAAGCTCATCGAACTCGGTAAAGATGTGTTCAATGTAGTCCAGGGTGTAGGGACGACGCGGATGCCGCGCCAGACGCGCGATCTGCCAGCTGGTCAGCTTGCCGAAGATGTCTTCGGTCAGCGTGCGGCTTTTGTCCTGCAGCCGAGAGATTTCATCGCCGATATTCAGCGAATTGTCGTTACCGACCAAGCGCAACTCTTCGATCTTGGCTTGAAGGTCGGCGATCGGCTGTTCGAAATCTAGAAAATTCGGGTTCATAGGCGTCCGTCTTGGGTCGACGTCCAAGTGAGCTTGGGCCGGCCGGTTGTCTATTCGCGCCTACCTTAAGGGAGAGGCGCGTTCAGGTCGAGATTAAAAATTCGAGTCGAGGTCAGGGGCGCTCCAGGTTCAGGAGTGGCCCCTGGCCGTCAACGGTATTGGAGGAAGACGTTGTCTTTGCCGAACTGGTCACGCAAGGCTTGAATCAACGCATCCGCCGGGTCGATCCGCCAGCCCTCGCCGAACTGCAGCACGGCCTTGGCATCGGGGCGCACGTACTCCATGGTGATCGGGCACGCACCACGGTGGCGCTTGAACAACTCGCCCAACCAGCGTAGCTGATCGCCTTTGAGGTCCTGGGTCTGCAACTTCAGGCGCAGGCTCTCGGCCAGGTTGGTACGGGCATCCTCCATGCTCATCACCCGCTTGACCCGCAGCCGCAGGCCACCGGAGAAGTCGTCGTTGCTGACCTCGCCTTCCACCACAACCATTGCATCCGTCTGCAACAGCGACTGCGCCGAATGGAACGCATCGGCAAACAACGACGCTTCGATACGCCCGGAGCGGTCGTCGAGGGTGATGAAGCCCATCTTGTCGCCCTTTTTGTTTTTCATTACCCGCAGGGCGATGATCATGCCGGCGACGGTTTGCGTATCGCGAGCGGGCTTCAGGTCGATGATGCGCTGGCGAGCGAAGCGGCGGATTTCGCCCTCGTATTCGTCGATCGGATGGCCGGTCAGGTACAGGCCCAAGGTATCTTTCTCGCCCTTGAGGCGCTCCTTGAGGGTCAGCTCCTTGGCCTTGCGATGGTTGGCATACACATCGGCGTCTTCCTCGACAAACAGCCCGCCAAACAGGTCGGCGTGGCCGCTGTCGTGGGTACGGGCGGTCTGTTCAGCAGCCTTGATCGCCTCCTCCATCGCCGCCAGCAACACCGCGCGGTTGCGGTCGATATTGGCCTGGTAGGCCTTGGGCTCATCCTGGAAGTACGGGCCCAAGCGGTCCAGCGCGCCACTGCGGATCAGCCCGTCGAGGGTGCGCTTGTTGATGCGCTTGAGGTCGACCCTCGCGCAAAAATCGAACAGGTCCTTGAACGGCCCGTCCTGGCGCGCTTCGGTGATCGCCTCCACCGGCCCCTCGCCCACGCCCTTGATCGCGCCAAGACCGTAGATGATGCGGCCTTCGTCGTTGACCGTGAATTTGAACTCCGAAGCGTTCACATCCGGCGCGTCGAGGCGCAACTTCATGGTCCGCACTTCTTCGATCAAGGTCACGACCTTGTCGGTGTTGTGCATGTCCGCCGAGAGTACCGCGGCCATGAACGGCGCCGGGTAGTGCGCCTTCAGCCACGCGGTCTGGTACGAAACCAGGCCATAGGCGGCGGAGTGGGATTTGTTGAAGCCGTAGCCGGCGAACTTTTCCACCAGGTCGAAGATGTTGCCCGCCAGGTCCGCATCGATGCCGTTGTTCGCACAACCCTCGATGAAACCACCGCGTTGCTTGGCCATCTCCTCGGGCTTTTTCTTACCCATGGCTCGACGCAGCATGTCCGCGCCGCCGAGGGTATAACCGGCCATCACCTGGGCAATCTGCATCACCTGTTCCTGATACAGGATGATGCCGTAGGTCGGCGCCAGTACCGGCTTGAGGCCGTCGTACTGGTAGTCGGGGTGCGGGTACGCCAGCTCGGCGCGCCCGTGCTTGCGGTTGATGAAGTCATCGACCATGCCCGATTGCAGAGGGCCCGGACGGAACAGGGCCACCAGTGCGATCAGGTCTTCGAGGCAGTCGGGCTTGAGCTTCTTGATCAGCTCCTTCATGCCGCGCGATTCAAGCTGGAACACCGCGGTGGTTTCGGCTTTTTGCAACAGGCTGTAGGTCGGCTTGTCGTCCAGCGGAATAAACGCGATGTCCAGCGGCTCTTCGCCGACCTTGGCCCGGTCGCGGTTGATGGTCTTGAGCGCCCAATCGATGATCGTCAGGGTCCGCAGGCCGAGGAAGTCGAACTTCACCAGGCCGGCCGCCTCGACGTCATCCTTGTCGAACTGGGTCACCAGGCCGTCGCCCTCTTCGTCGCAATAGATCGGCGAAAAGTCAGTCAGTTTGGTCGGCGCGATCACCACGCCACCGGCGTGCTTGCCGACGTTACGCACCACGCCTTCGAGCTTGCGCGCCATCTCCCAGATTTCCGCCGCTTCTTCATCGACCTTGATGAAATCGCGCAGGATCTCTTCCTGCTCGTAGGCTTTTTCCAGGGTCATGCCGACTTCGAAGGGGATCATCTTCGACAGGCGATCCGCCAGGCCGTAGGACTTGCCCTGCACCCGAGCCACGTCACGCACCACCGCCTTGGCGGCCATGGAACCGAAGGTGATGATCTGGCTTACCGCGTTGCGGCCGTACTTCTCGGCGACGTAATCGATCACCCGGTCGCGACCGTCCATGCAGAAGTCGACGTCGAAGTCGGGCATGGAGACCCGTTCCGGGTTGAGGAAACGTTCGAACAGCAGGTCATATTCCAGCGGGTCGAGGTCGGTGATCTTCTGCACATAGGCCACCAGCGACCCGGCACCCGACCCCCGCCCTGGGCCGACGGGCACGCCGTTGCTCTTGGCCCACTGGATAAAATCCATCACGATCAGGAAGTAACCGGGGAAGCCCATCTGGATGATGATATCCAGCTCGAAATTCAGCCGGTCGACATAGACCTGGCGCTTGGCTTCGTAATCTTCGGTGGTGTCCTTGGGCAGCAGGACCTTGAGGCGCTCGTCCAGGCCGTCGAACGACACCTTGCGAAAATACTCATCGATGGTCATGCCATCGGGAATCGGGAAGTTGGGCAGGAAGTGTTTGCCCAGCTTCACTTCGATGTTGCAGCGCTTGGCAATCTCGACGGTGTTTTCCAGCGCTTCGGGCAGGTCGCTGAACAGCTCCGCCATCTCCTCGGCGCTCTTGAGGTACTGCTGGTCGCTGTAGTTCTTTGACCGACGAGGATCATCAAGGGCCCGCCCCTCACCGATGCAGACGCGGGTTTCGTGGGCTTCGAAATCTTCCTGCTTGATGAACCGCACGTCGTTGGTCGCCACCAGCGGCGCGCCCAGCTTGTCGGCCAGGGCCACGGCGGCGTGCAGGTGCTCTTCGTCATTCGGACGGTTGGTGCGTTGCACCTCGATATAGAAGCGGTCCGGGAACACCGTCATCCAGTCGCGAGCCAGTTGCTCGGCTTCCTCGGTGTTGTCGCTGAGCAGGGCCAGGCCGATCTCACCTTCCTTGGCCGCCGACAGCATGATCAGGCCTTCGCTCGCCTCGGCCACCCACTCGCGCTCGATGATGATCGAGCCATTGCGCTGGCCCTCGATAAAGCCGCGGGAAATCAGCTCGGTGAGGTTGCGGTAGCCGACGGCGTTCATCACCAGCAGGCTGATACGGCTCAGCGGCGCATCCGGATCCTTGTTCGCCAGCCACAGGTCGGCACCGCAGATCGGCTTGATCCCGGCGCCCATGGCGTTCTTGTAGAACTTGACCAGCGAACACATGTTGTTCTGGTCGGTAACGGCCACGGCAGGCATGTTCATGCCGACCAGGGTCTTGACCAATGGCTTGATCCGCACCAGGCCGTCGACCAGGGAATATTCAGTGTGCAGGCGTAGATGAACGAATGAAGCCGGCATAGTGATCCTGCGTTAAGTCATGAAAACAACAAGGCCCGGATTGTACCGGGCCTTGGGTAAAACATCAGCCATGAGCGGTCAGCCTGACAAAAGCCTGCATCAGGAAACCAGAGCCTGACTACTCACAATCAAGCCTTCGCGAGCTTCATAGGCCAGCCGCACCGGGGCGAACGAGCGCCGGTGGATGGGCGTCGGCCCGAGGCGCGCCAAGGCTTCCAGATGAACGGGGGTCGGATAGCCCTTGTGGCTGCCGATGCCATAGCCCGGGTAGATCAATTCGAACGCGGCCATTTCCCGGTCGCGACTGACCTTGGCCAGAATCGACGCCGCTGCGATAGCCGGCACCTTCCCGTCGCCCTGGATGACCGCTTCAGCGCGCATCGACAGCTGGGGGCAACGGTTGCCGTCGATCATCGCCAGCTTCGGCGTGATGTGCAGGCCGTGTACCGCCCGCTGCATCGCCAGCATGGTGGCATGCAGGATGTTCAACTCGTCGATCTCTTCGACCTCGGCCCGGGCAATGCACCAGCTCAAGGCTTTTTCGCAGATCTCGTCGTAGAGTTTTTCACGCCGGGCCTCGGTGAGCTTCTTGGAGTCATCGAGCCCCAGGATTGGCCGCTTCGGATCGAGGATCACCGCCGCCGTCACCACCGCACCGCACAACGGGCCACGGCCCACCTCATCGACACCCGCAACCAACTCTTCGACTTCGGCGACCAGGTTGAAATCCAGGCCCATCTGCAGCTTCACGTTGCTCATCGTCTGGCGCCGATCAAGGTCAGTACCGCGTCTGCTGCCTGGTTGGAGGCATCGCGACGCAAGGTACGGTGGATTTCGTCAAAGCCCCGGGTCTGTTCCTCGCCGCCATCGATCAACGGCAAAAGCGTGCTGGCCAGGGACTCGGCGGTCGCGTCATCCTGCAGCAGTTCAGGCACCAGCAGGCGCTGGGCCAGCAGGTTCGGCAGGGAAACGTAAGGGCTCTTGACCATGCGCTTGAGAATCCAGAACGTCAACGGCGCCAGGCGATAGGCAACCACCATCGGGCGCTTGTACAACAATGCCTCAAGGGTAGCAGTGCCGGAAGCAATCAACACGGCATCGCAGGCCGCCAGCGCTTGATGCGATTGGCCGTCAAGCAGCGTGACCGGCAAATCGCGGTCGGCCAGGAGCGCTTCGAGCTGGACCCGCCGCTGTGGACTGGCGCACGGCACGATGAATCGTACGTCCGGACGCATCGCCCGCAGACGCTCGGCGGCGTCGAAGAACAGCCCGCCCAGGCGACTCACTTCGCCGCCTCGGCTACCGGGCATCAACGCCACCAGCGGGCCCGCGGCCAGGCCCAGCGCCTGGCGAGCCACCTCGCGGTCCGCCTCCAGGGGAATGGTGTCGGCCAGGGTGTGACCGACAAATCGCACGGGCACGCCTTTTTCTTCGTAGAACCGGGCTTCGAACGGCAGCAGCGTGAGCATCAGGTCGCAGCCCTCGCGGATCTTCAACACGCGCTTCTGTCGCCAGGCCCAGACCGACGGGCTGACGTAATGCACGGTCTTGATCCCGGCCTGGCGCAGCTTGAGTTCGATATTGAGGGTGAAATCCGGCGCATCGATACCGATGAACACATCCGGTTTTTCTTCGATCAGCGTCTGGATCAGCTTCTTGCGCCGGGCCAGCAGCTCACGCAAGCGGCCGAGCACTTCCACCAGTCCCATCACCGACAGGCGCTCCATCGGGAAGTAGGACACCAGTCCCTCGGCTTCCATCAATGGCCCACCCACCCCGATGAACTCGACCGCCGGGTGCTGCGCCTTGAGCGCGCGCATCAGCCCGGCGCCCAGGATGTCACCGGAAGCTTCGCCCGCCACCAGTGCGATACGCAGGTTCGCCATGATCAGCGGGTGATGCCGCGGGTCGAAGACAGGATGGAATCGCGGAATATTGCGACTTCCGGAAACTGTGCCGCTGCCTCGGCCAGTTCGGCGAGCGCCTGCTCGACCGTCAGGCCCTGGCGATACACAACCTTGTAGGCGCGACGCAGGGCAGTTATGGCCTCTTCGCTGAAACCACGCCGACGCATGCCTTCGAAGTTCATGCTGCGAGCCTCGGCCGGATTGCCGAACACCGTGACATAGGCAGGGACGTCCTTGCCGATGGCAGTGCCCATGCCGGAGAAGCTATGGGCGCCAATGTGGCAATACTGGTGGACCAGGGTGAAACCGGACAGGATCGCCCAGTCGTCCACGTGCACATGTCCAGCCAACGCGGTGTTGTTGACCAGGATGCAATGGTTGCCGATGACACTGTCGTGGCCGATGTGGGCATAGGCCATGATCAGGTTATGGTCGCCCAGCGTCGTTTCGGAACGGTCCTGGACGGTGCCACGGTGAATCGTCACGCCTTCGCGGATCACGTTGTGATCGCCAATCACCAGGCGGGTTTCTTCACCTTTGTACTTGAGGTCGGGCGTGTCCTCGCCTACCGATGAGAACTGGTAGATGCGGTTGTGCCGGCCGATCCGGGTCGGCCCCTTGAGGATCACATGGGGCCCGATCACCGTGCCCTCGCCGATTTCCACACCTGCACCGATGATCGACCAAGGGCCAACCTCGACATCGGCGGCCAGCACGGCCGTCGGATCGATGATTGCGCGAGGGTCAATCAAACTCATAGCTTGCGTTCCGCGCAGATGATTTCAGCGGAGCAGACCGGCTTGCCATCGACCGAAGCCTGGCATTCGAATTTCCAGATCTGGCGCTTGCAACTGATAAACCTGGCTTCGAGGATCAACTGATCGCCCGGAGTGACCGGCTGGCGGAAGCGCAGCTTGTCGGAGCCAACAAAGTAGTAAAGCGTACCGTCGGCAGGCTTCACGTCGAGCATTTTGAAACCAAGGATCCCGGCAGCCTGAGCCATCGCCTCGATGATCAATACGCCCGGCATGATTGGATGCGCGGGGAAGTGACCATTGAAGAAGGGTTCGTTGATGCTGACATTCTTGTAGGCGCGAATGCGCTTGCCTTCAACATCCAGGTCCACGACCCGATCCACCAGCAGGAACGGGTAACGGTGAGGCAGGTATTCGCGAATCTCGTTGATGTCCATCATTTCGGGGGGAAGCCTATGTAAAGATTGGGAGCGCACGATTGACGCGCACCCCGCTAGCAAATCAAGGAGGCCAGGGCCTAGCGGCTGTGCACACTTGATATGGAAATGGTATCAGCCATCTGATGAAGCATTACCGCCAGGGGTCACGTCCCCTACACGCTTTTCCACCTGCTTGAGGCGCCGCGCGATGTCGTCGAGCTGGCGGATACGCGCCGCGCTCTTGCGCCACTCGGCTGCCGGTTGCATGGCTGTGCCGGAAGAATAGGCACCCGGCTCGGTAATCGAGTGGGTCACCATGGTCATCCCGGTCAGGAACACGTTGTCACAGATATCGATATGGCCCACCAGGCCCACGCCACCGGCGAGCATGCAGTGCTTGCCGATTTTGGTACTGCCGGAGATGCCCACGCAGGCGGCCATGGCGGTGTGGTCACCGACCTGGACGTTGTGGGCGATCTGGATCTGGTTGTCGAGCTTGACGCCATTACCAATGACGGTATCGGCCAGCGCGCCACGGTCGATGGCGGTGTTGACGCCGATCTCCACGTCATCGCCGACGGTTACGCCACCGATCTGGGCAATCTTTTGCCAGACGCCTTTCTCATTGGCAAAACCGAAGCCTTCGCCACCGAGCACTGCGCCAGACTGGATCACTACACGCTTGCCGATGCGCACATCGTGATACAACGTCACCCGGGGCGCCAGCCAGCCACCTTCGCCGATCTCGCAGCGCGCGCCGACGAAGCAATGGGCGCCCAGCGTCACACCGGCGCCAATCCGGGCCGCGCCTTCAATCACGACAAACGGGCCAACGCTGGCCGAAGGATCCACCACGGCGTCCGCCGCGATCACTGCAGTCGGGTGAATACCGGCAGCCGACTTGGGCTTGGGATCGAACAGATGGGAAATCCGCGCATACGCAAGGTAGGGGTCGGCCACGATCAGCGAATCACCGGCAAACCCTTCGGCATCACCGGCCTTGAGCAACAGCGCGGCAGCCCGGCTATCAGCCAGGTATTTGCGGTATTGAGGATTTGCCAGGAAGCTCAACTGAGCTGGGCCAGCCTCTTGCAAAGTGGCTAGCCCAGTGATGACCTTCTCCGGGTCGCCACGCAGGGTGGCGCCGAGGAACTCGGCCAACTGGCCGAGCTTGATAGTCGCTGTCATGGATTACTTCAGCTGATTCATGCGCTCGATAACCTGGCGCGTGATGTCGTACTGAGGCTTGACATCAATCACTGCACCACGCTCGAACACCAGGTCAAAACCACCCTTCTTGATGACTTCTTCCACAGCGCTGTCGAGTTTCGGCTTGAGCTGCTTGAGCATTTCGCGGTCGGCAACGGCTTTCGCTTCGTTCAGTTCCTTGGACTGGAACTGGAAGTCACGGGCCTTTTGCTTGAATTCAAGCTCCAAACGCTCGCGCTCACCCTGGGCCATTTTGTCGCCACCGGCCACCAGACGATCCTGGATACCCTTGGCGCTGCTTTCCAGGCCTTTGAGCTTGGTCAGTTGCGGGCCGAATTTTTTCTCCGCGTCCACAGCGTATTTCTTCGCCGCGTCGGATTCCAGCAGAGCCATCTGATAGTTCAGGACGGCGATCTTCATGTCGGCAAAAGCCGGACCTGCGACCAGTACGGTCGCCAGGAGAACCAATTGAGTCAACTTACGCACGATGTACTCCTACAAAATCCATTGTCGTTATCTTGGGTCAGACACTTAGAACGTCTGACCGAGGGAGAATTGGAAAACCTGGGTTTCAGCGTCATCCGGTTTCTTGATCGGCATCGCCAACGCGAAGCTCAACGGGCCCAGCGCGGTGACCCAGGTCACGCCGACGCCGACGGAGCTGGCGAGGTTACTCAGGCTGATGTCGTTGCACTCGGTGTTGGACCGGGTGCCGTTGGCATTGGTGGTGTCGTCGCAGCTGGAGTCGAATACGTTACCCACGTCCCAGAATACCGAGGTACGCAGGGAGCGCTGATCCTTGACGAACGGCATCGGGAACAGGAGTTCGGCACCGCCCTGGATCAGGACGTTGCCACCGAATGGCAGCGGATCCTGGTCCGGATCACGGATGGTGCCCGGGTTAGTGCCTCGGCTCGGAGTACTGCGCGGACCCAGGGTACTGTCCTTGAAGCCACGCACCGAGTTGAAACCACCGGCGTAGTAGTTCTCGTAGAAAGGCAGGCCGTCGGTCGAACCGTAGCCATCGCCATAACCCAGCTCGGTGTGCAGGCGCATGGTGTAGTTGTCAGACAGCGGCTGGAACAGCTGGCCGCGGTAGTCGAGCTTGAAGAACGACAGGTCGCTGCCAGGCGTAGTGGTTTCCAGGACCAAGCTCTGGGAGCGGCCACGGGTCGCCAGCACACCCTTGTTCAGGGTCGACTCGGACCAACCAACAGATGCCTTGAAGTTCAGGTACTTGTCGCCCTCTTTCTCGACGAAATCGAAAATTTCGTCAACGGTATAGCGGCCAGTGCTGATCTCGTCCTGCTGGGCGGTGAGGCCGAAGGTCAGGCGCGAAGTCTCGCTGATCGGATAGCCGATGTTGACGCCGGCACCCAGGCTGTCCACCGCATAGCTGGAGATGTCAGAGTCGAGTTCGTCGTAGTCGGTGGTGCGATAGAAGGCGTTGTAGCCCAGGCTCACACCGTCGGCAGTCCAGTAGGGGTCCACGTAACCGAAGTTGTAGCGGGTCTGGTATTCGCTGCGGGTCAGGCCCACGCTGACGCGGTTACCGGTACCGAGGAAGTTGTTCTGGGTGATCGAACCACCCAGGATCAGGCCCGCGCTCTGGGCGAAACCGACGCTGGCGGTGATCGAACCGGAGGCTTGTTCCTCGACGCTGTAGTTCACATCCACCTGGTCATCGACGCCCGGTACGGCCGGGGTCTCGACGTTGACTTCCTTGAAGAAGCCCAGGCGCTCCAGGCGGGTCTTAGACTGGTCGATCAGGTAGGTCGACGCCCAGCCACCTTCCATCTGGCGCATTTCGCGACGCAGCACTTCGTCCTCGGACTTGGTGTTGCCACGGAAGTTGATGCGGTTGACGTAGGCACGCTTGCCGGGGTCCACGGCGAACGTGATGTCGACGGTATGGTCTTCATCGTGCGGTTGTGGCACGCCGTTCACGTTGGCGAAGGTGTAACCTTCGTTACCCAGGCGGCGAGTGATCAGCTCGGACGTGGTGGTCATCAGCTTGCGCGAGAACACCTGGCCCTTCTGCACCAGCAACAGCGATTTGACCTGGTCTTCCGGAACCTTCAGGTCACCACTGAGCTTGACGTCACGAACGGTGTACTTCTCGCCTTCGTTGACGTTGACAGTGATATAGACATGCTTCTTATCCGGGGTGATGGACACCTGGGTCGAAGCAATGTCCATGTTGATGTAGCCACGGTCCAGGTAGTAGGAGCGCAGGCGCTCCAGGTCACCGGAGAGCTTTTCACGAGCGTACTTGTCGTCGTTCTTGAAGAACGACAGCCAGTTGGTGGTCTTGAGTTCGAACAGGTCGATCAGGTCTTCATCCGGGAACACCGTGTTGCCGACCACGTTGATGTGCTGGATGGCGGCGACGGTGCCTTCGTTGATGTTGACCTTCAGGCCGACGCGGTTGCGCGGCTGCGGCACGACTTCGGTGTCGACAGTCGCCGAATAACGGCCCTGAGCAACGTATTGGCGTTGCAGCTCGTTACGGACGCCTTCGAGGGTCGCGCGCTGGAAGATCTCGCCTTCGGCCAGGCCGGATTGCTTGAGGCCTTTCATCAGGTCTTCAGTGGAGATCGCCTTGTTGCCTTCGATCTCGATACTGGCAACCGATGGGCGCTCGACGACCGTGATGACCAGGACATTGCCGTCGCGGCCCAGCTGGATATCTTGAAAGAAGCCGGTCTTGAACAGCGCACGAGTGGATTCCACCAGGCGCCGATCATCCGCCTGCTCGCCGACGTTCAACGGCAAGGCACCAAAGACGCTACCCGCGGAAACCCGCTGGAGGCCGTTGACGCGAATATCAGAGATAGTGAAGGACTCGGCGTGAACTTCGGCGATCATCAATACGGTGAGAACCGCAGTTAGCAGCAGACGTTTCATGAAGTCCTTTCTTATTCCAACTGGCAATAAACAAAATGCCGCAAAATGCGGCAGATTCGCAATTCAGCGAAGCGTTACAGACGACCCAGATCGTTGACCAGAGCAAGCAACATCACCCCGACCACCAAGCTGATACCGATCTGTATCCCCCAACCTTGCACCCGATCCGACAAGGGACGACCACGCGCCCACTCGATCAGATAAAACAGCAAATGCCCCCCATCCAGTACCGGAATGGGCAGCAAATTCAGAACCCCCAGGCTAATGCTCAGATAAGCAAGGAAATTCAGGAAATCAGCGACGCCCGACTGGGCAGAAGCGCCCGCCACTTTAGCAATGGTTATCGGTCCACTCAAGTTTTTTACCGAGAGCTCGCCGAACAACATTTTCTTCAGCGAGTCCAGGGTCAGGACACTCATGGTCCAGGTACGACGCGCACCCTCGCCAATCGCCTCAAGAGGGCCGAAGCTGACCTCGCGGATCATTTCCGGCGGCCACTCGACAGCCTTGACGCCCGCCCCCAGGTAACCGGTCGGCGCCTTGCTTTCGCCACGGGCGGCCAGCGTCACCGGGACGTCGATTGAAGCACCGTCGCGTTCGACGCGCAGCAGGATTTTGGTATCAGGACGTACACGAACCGAATCAACCACCTGTTGCCAGTCATTCACCGACTGGCCATCGAATGCCAGCAATCGGTCGCCGGTTTTCAGACCTGCGGCGTGAGCCGGGCCTTTCGGATCGAGCTCGGCCAGCACAGGCGGCAGCGCCGGACGCCATGGGCGGATCCCGAGGGAACGGATCGGATCCGGCTCGTCGGCGCCCTTGAGCCAGTTGTCGAGCATCAGCTCTCGCGGCGAATCCGCCGTCGAGCCCTGCTCGCGCACCAGCAATTGCAGCGAGCCACTTTCGCCGAGGCGGCGCACCAACTGCAGATTGACCGCCGCCCAGCCCGAGGTGGGTTCACCATCGATGGCGACAATTTCCTGGCCTGCGCCCAACCCGGCCCGAGCCGCCACGCTGCCGGCCTCTACCGCACCGATGACCGGACGCACCTGCTCGCTGCCGAGCATTGCCAAAGCCCAGAAAAACACCAGAGCCAACAGGAAATTGGCGATCGGGCCCGCCGCCACGATAGCGATACGCTGACGAACGGTCTTGCGATTGAAAGATTGGTCAAGCTGATCGACAGGCACTTCGCCTTCGCGCTCATCGAGCATCTTGACGTAGCCGCCCAGGGGGATGGCCGCGACGACGAACTCGGTGCCCTGCTTGTCGTGCCAGCGCAGCAAAGGCATGCCGAAGCCAACGGAAAAACGCAGAACCTTGACGCCACAGCGACGCGCGACCCAGAAATGGCCGAATTCGTGAAAAGTGACCAGCACCCCCAGCGCAACCAGGGTGCCGACAATCATATAGAGCGCGCTCATCTGTTTTCTCCACAATCCTGCCCGGGACAACCCTGGCTAAGGTACCGCAGTCTCAACGCCCGTGGCGCTTCAACCAATGGCCCGCCAGCTCACGAGCCCTGGCGTCAACGGTAAATACCGCATCGAGATCATCAAGCGAAACCACGGCCTCGAGATTCAAGACCTCCTCGATGATACTCGCGATCTCGAGGTAACGGACACGCCCATCGAGAAACGCTGCGACCGCCACTTCGTTGGCCGCGTTAAGCATGGCCGGGGCACTGTTGCCGGCCTCGGCCGCCTGCCGCGCCAGGCGCAGGCAAGGAAACCGCTGTTCATCGGGCGCCTGGAAATCCAGACGGGCGATGGCAAACAGGTCCAGCGGCGCCACCCCCGAATCGATCCGCTCCGGCCAGGCCAGCGCATTGGCGATCGGCGTGCGCATGTCCGGGTTCCCCAACTGGGCGAGGACCGAACCATCGACATAATCCACCAGGGAGTGGATCACGCTTTGTGGATGGATCACCACCTCGACCTGGGACGGCCGGGCATCGAACAGCCAGCAGGCCTCGATCAGCTCCAGCCCCTTGTTCATCATGCTGGCGGAGTCCACGGAGATCTTGCGTCCCATGGACCAGTTCGGATGGGCGCAAGCCTGCTCGGGCGAAACATGCACCAATTCTTCCAGGGGTGTCTGCCGGAATGGGCCGCCAGACGCTGTCAGAAGAATCCGCCGAACGCCGACCGCCCCCAGGCCGCGGGAAAAATCCTGCGGCATGCATTGGAAAATCGCATTGTGTTCGCTGTCGATGGGCAGCAGTACCGAGCCGCTTTTGCGCACCGCCTGCATGAACAGTGCACCGGACATCACCAGCGCTTCCTTGTTCGCCAGCAGGATTTTCTTGCCAGCCTCCACCGCCGCCAGCGTCGGACGCAAGCCCGCCGCCCCGACGATTGCCGCCATCACGGCGTCGACTTCAGGGTCGGAAGCCACCTGGCAAAGGCCCTCCTCGCCCACCAGCACATGAGTTTGCAGGCCAGCGGCGCGCAGGTCGTCCTGCAGCGCCCGCGCCACATCGGCATGTGGCACCACGGCAAAACGCGGCGTGTGGCGGATGCACAGCGCCAGCAGCTCGCTCAGGCGGGTGAAGCCACTGAGAGCGAATACCTGATAGCGCTCCGGATGGCGACCGATGACATCAAGGGTACTCAGTCCGATGGAGCCCGTGGCCCCCAGAACGGTAATCTGCTGAGGACGACTCACGGTGCCGCCATCCACAACAGCACGGCGAAGATCGGGATTGCGGCGGTCAGGCTGTCGATACGGTCCAGTACACCACCGTGGCCCGGCAGCAGGTTACTGCTGTCCTTGACCCCGGACTGACGCTTGAACATGCTTTCGGTCAGGTCGCCGACGACCGATACGAAAACCACCAGGGCCGCGCCGAACAGGCCCATCAGCAATTGCGCGACGGTCCAGTCCCGCACAAAACCGACCACAGCGGTAATGACCAGGCTCAGGGCCAGGCCACCGTAGACACCTTCCCAGCTTTTGCCCGGACTGACTTTCGGCGCCAGCTTGCGCTTGCCAAAGGCACGACCGGAAAAATAGGCGCCAACGTCAGCCCCCCAGACCAGTACCATCACCGCCATGATCTGCCAGTTGCCCAGTGCGCCCTGCTTGATCCAGATCAGCCCTTGCCAGGCCGGCAGCAGGATCAACAGGCCGATCATCAGCTTGGTCGCGGCATTGGCCCAGTGGTGCGTAGTGCGTGGATAGGTCAGCACCAGGAAGGTTGCCGTCGCCCACCACAGCACTGCCGCCCCCAGCACCCACGGCGCGATGCCAGGCACGAGGTACATGATGAACAGCATGGCGGCGACCACTGCCGCGTAGATCATGCGCGCCGACTGCGCAGCAAAACCTGCCAGTCGCGCCCATTCCCAGGCGCCCAGCGTCACGACCAGGCCGATGAACAGGGCGAAGCCGGCTCCTTCAAGCAGGAAAAAGCCAGCCAAGGCGATGGGCAACAGGATCAGGGCGGTGATGATTCGTTGTTTGAGCATTAAACCCGGGCTCCAGCTTCGATCTGCTCGCTCGTTTTACCGAAACGACGCTGACGGGAAGCGAAATCGGCCAGCGCAGTGCGCATGGCTTCGTGTTTGAAGTCCGGCCAGAACAGGTCGGAGAAGTACAGCTCGGCGTAAGCCAGCTGCCAGAGCAGGAAATTGCTGATGCGATGTTCGCCACCGGTGCGGATGCACAGATCCGGCAACGGCAGGTCGCCGGTTGCCAGGCAGGTTTGCAACAGCTCGGGCGTGATGTCTTCGGGCCGCAGATGACCGGCCTGGACTTCCCGCGCCAGGCGCTGCGCCGCCTGGGCGATATCCCACTGACCGCCATAATTGGCGGCAATCTGCAGCACGAACCGATCGGCGCCAGCCGTGGCGGTCTCGGCTTCGCGCATCGCAGCCTGCAGTTCCGGATGAAAGCGCGAGCGATCACCGATGATCCGCAGACTGATCCTGTTCTCGTCGAGGCGCTTGGCTTCACGCCGCAACGCCTTGAGGAAAAGGTCCATCAAGGCGCTGACCTCGTCGGCCGGACGCTGCCAGTTTTCGCTGGAAAACGCGAACAGGGTGAGCACCTCGACCCCGGCCTCGGCGCACACTTCAATGACCGCCCGAACCGCGTCGACCCCGGCTTTATGCCCGGCGACACCGGGCATAAAGCGCTTCTTGGCCCAGCGGTTATTGCCGTCCATGATGATCGCCACATGGCGCGGTACCGCGAACGGCACGGCCTGCTTGGTCTTATCCATGAAAACGAGACCCTTATACGGCCATCAGGTCTTTTTCTTTCTCGTCCGTAGCCTTGCTGATCTGGGCCTCGGATTCTTTGGTCAGCTTATCGATATCAGCGATGGCACGACGCTCTTCGTCTTCACTGATTTCCTTGTCCTTGACCAGCTTCTTCAGCTCACCCAACGCGTCACGACGGATATTGCGCACGGCAACACGCGCGTCTTCCGCGGCGCTACGGGCCTGTTTCGTGAAGCCTTTGCGCGTTTCCTCGGTGAGGGCCGGCATCGGGATCAGCAGCAGCTCGCCCAGGTTGGTTGGGTTGAGGTTCAGACCGGCGCTCTGGATCGCCTTGTCTACCGCGGCGAGCATGTTGCGCTCGAAAGCCACGACCTGCAGGGTGCGCGAGTCTTTTACAGTGACGTTGGCGACGCTGCTCAGCGGCGTGTCAGTGCCGTAGTAAGGCACCATGACGCTGCCGAGGATGCTCGGGTGAGCCTTGCCGGTACGAATCTGGCCGAATGCGTGGCTCAGAGACTCCAGGGATTTCTGCATGCGCTCTTGAGCGTCTTTCTTGATGTCGTTGATCATTGCTTGCCTTCCTCGATCAGTGTTCCTTCGGCGCCACCGTGCACGATGTTGAGCAGGGCCCCGGGTTTGTTCATGTTGAAAACGCGCAGCGGCATCTTGTGGTCGCGGCACAGGCAGATAGCGGTCAGGTCCATGACACCCAGCTTGCGATCCAGCACTTCATCGTAGGTCAGATGATCGAACTTCTCGGCATGCGGGTCTTTGAACGGGTCAGCGGTGTACACGCCATCCACCTTGGTAGCCTTGAGCACGACATCGGCGTCGATCTCGATCGCTCGCAGGCACGCGGCCGAATCCGTGGTGAAGAACGGATTGCCGGTACCCGCGGCAAAAATCACCACCTCCTTGGAATTGAGGTGGCGCATGGCTTTGCGGCGATCGTAGTGATCGGTCACGCCAACCATGGAAATCGCCGACATCACGATCGCGGAGATATTGGCACGCTCCAGCGCGTCGCGCATAGCCAGGGCGTTCATCACAGTGGCCAGCATGCCCATGTGGTCGCCCGTGACCCGATCCATGCCCGCCGCGCTCAGCGCCGCGCCACGGAACAGGTTGCCGCCGCCGATGACCAGGCCGACCTGAACGCCGATCCCGACCAACTGGCCCACTTCCAAGGCCATGCGGTCCAGCACTTTCGGGTCGATCCCGAACTCTTCCGAGCCCATCAGGGCCTCGCCGCTAAGCTTGAGTAGAATGCGTTTATAGCGAGCCTGATAACCACTGCCCTGCTGAGCCATTGCGAATCTCTCCTGCGGCGTATTTTTCAAAAAATTCTGTTGCGGGCTGTTTGCAGCCTGCGTTCACTCTAGCTTGACGCTGACACAGCGCCATCGGAACACGGCTTTGTAAGCCAGTTCCGACAGGAAACCAATATAAATCGGCATCCTTATCCGAAAAGAGGCTGCGCGCGTGAGCGGGCAGCCTCTTCAGGGCGACAGTTATACAAACTGTCTTATTGCTTGCTGGCAGCCAGCTGAGCAGCCACTTCTTCAGCGAAGTTGTCTACTGGTTTCTCGATGCCTTCGCCCACTTTGAAGTAGGTGAAGGAAACGATTTCAGCGCCGCCCTTCTTGGCCAGTTCACCGACCTTGATTTCAGGGTTCTTGACGAACGCCTGCTCAACCAGGCTGGCTTCAGCCAGGAATTTGGTGATACGACCGGCAACCATTTTTTCAACGATTTCGGCTGGCTTGCCTTTGATCTTGTCTTCGTTGAGCTGCATGAACACAGCTTTTTCACGCTCGATGGCGTCAGCGGAAACTTCCGACGGCAGCAGGAACTCAGGGTTGCTGGCAGCGACGTGCATTGCGATGTCTTTGGCCAGCTCGACGTTGCCGCCTTTGAGGGCCACAACAACACCGATCTTGTTACCGTGCAGGTAAGAACCGACAACATCGCCTTCGACGCGAACCAGACGACGGATGTTGACGTTTTCGCCTACTTTGGCAACCAGGGCTTCACGAGCCGATTCCTGAGCGGCGATCAGCGGAGCTGCGTCGGTCAGTTTGTCGGCGAATGCTTTTTCGACGCTGGCGGCAACGAATGCCTTGAAGTCGTCTTGCAGGGCCAGGAAGTCGGTCTGCGAGTTGACTTCGATGATAACGGCAGCTTTACCGTCATCCTTGATGCCGATCGCGCCTTCAGCGGCAATGTTGCCGGCTTTCTTGGCAGCCTTGATGGCGCCCGAAGCGCGCATGTCATCAATGGCTTTCTCGATGTCGCCGCCAGCCTTGGTCAAGGCTTTCTTGCAGTCCATCATGCCTTCGCCGGTACGCTCGCGCAGTTCTTTGACCAACGCTGCAGTAATCTCTGCCATTTCAAAATCCTCTTGGATAGGTTTTCAACCATTCCACCCGACCGAACGGGCGATCAATTCTTCCTGAAAAACCACTGCTTATAGACCGCTGCAGGTTACAAACAGGTAGCTGCGCTGGCGACAAGTGGTTTTCGAGGTGGCAAAAAGGGGGCCAAGCCCCCTTTTTGCTTACTGAGTCAACGCCAGGGCGTCAATTACTCAGCGGCTGCTGCCGGAGCTTCTTCAGCGAAGACTTCGGTGCCGCCATTTACATTGTTGCGACCACGGATGACAGCGTCAGCCATCGAACCCATGTACAGCTGGATGGCGCGGATGGCGTCATCGTTGCCTGGGATGATGTAGTCAACGCCTTCCGGGCTGCTGTTGGTATCGACAACGCCGATGACCGGGATACCCAGCTTGTTGGCTTCGGTGATCGCGATGCGCTCGTGGTCAACGTCGATCACGAACAGCGCGTCAGGCAGACCGCCCATGTCCTTGATACCGCCCAGGGAGCGGTCCAGCTTCTCAAGATCACGAGTGCGCATCAGCGCTTCTTTCTTGGTCAGCTTGGCGAAAGTACCGTCTTCGGACTGGACTTCAAGGTCACGCAAACGCTTGATGGAAGCGCGAATGGTCTTGAAGTTGGTCAGCATGCCGCCCAACCAGCGGTGATCGACGTACGGCGAACCGCAACGTGCTGCTTCTTCAGCAACGATCTTGCCAGCGGAACGCTTGGTGCCAACGAACAGAATCTTGTTTTTGCCCTGGGCCAGGCGCTCTACGAAGGTCAGTGCTTCGTTGAACATCGGCAGGGTTTTTTCAAGGTTGATGATGTGGATCTTGTTGCGCGCGCCGAAAATGTACTTGCCCATTTTCGGGTTCCAGTAACGGGTCTGGTGGCCGAAGTGCACACCGGCCTTCAGCATATCGCGCATGTTGACTTGGGACATGATAGTTCCTTGGTAAGTCGGGTTTGGCCTCCACGTATCCCAATGACCAACCAGCGACTGTAAAAGCCGAAGGCACCCAGGTCATCGTGTCGACACGTGTGTGGATTTAAGCTTACGGGGTCATCCCCGGAAAGCGGCGCATTTTATACCACAGCAAGGATTAAAACGAAACCCGGATTCTGAAAACCTGGCGAAGCGCTTGCACGCCGCCCGTTCATTGCCCAGGAATACGCACCCTTATAGAGAGAAGCGATGCACGCGGGCGCGGATTTGCGCTGATCGTCTGGTAGAATCGCCTTTTTCAGGGCCGCAACGACATCATCCGCCGCCCATTTCGTTTTGAACAGCGCCGTCGGGCGCAGAGAGAGCCTGTATGACCGTCACCCTCAAGACTCCCGAGGACATCGCCAAAATGCGTGTCGCCGGCAAACTCGCCGCCGAAGTGCTGGAAATGATCGCCGACTACGTCAAGCCGGGCGTCACCACCGAAGAGCTGGACCGCATCTGCCACGATTACATCGTCAACGAGCAGAAGGCCATCCCGGCTCCACTC
This sequence comes from Pseudomonas sp. R1-15, assembly GCF_051132085.1. NCBI lineage: Bacteria > Pseudomonadati > Pseudomonadota > Gammaproteobacteria > Pseudomonadales > Pseudomonadaceae > Pseudomonas > Pseudomonas sp. R1-15. Next base: position 4,758,401 of record NZ_CP071660.1, read on the forward strand.
AACTATAAAGGCTTCCCGAAGTCGATCTGCACCTCGATCAACCACGTGGTCTGCCACGGCATCCCCAACGAGAAACCGTTGAAGGATGGCGACACCCTGAACATCGACGTCACCGTCATCAAGGACGGCTACCACGGCGATACCAGCCGCATGTTCCACGTCGGCAACGTACCGGAGTGGGCCGAGCGCCTGTCCAAGGTCACCCAGGAATGCATGTACATGGCCATCGAACTGGTGAAGCCGGGCTGCCGCCTGGGTGACATCGGCGAAGTGATCCAGAAGCACGCGCAGAAAAACGGTTTTTCGGTGGTGCGTGAGTTCTGCGGCCACGGCATCGGCAAGGTGTTCCACGAAGAACCGCAGATCCTCCACTACGGCCGCGCCGGTACCGGCATGGAACTGCAGGCGGGCATGACCTTCACCATCGAACCGATGATCAACCAGGGCCGCGCCGACACCAAGGTCCTTGGCGATGGCTGGACCGCCATCACCAAGGACCGCAAGCTGTCGGCGCAGTGGGAGCACACGCTGCTGGTCACCGAGACTGGCTACGAGATCTTCACCCTGCGCAGCGATGACACCATTCCCCGTGTTTCCGCCTGATCAGAACCCAGCCTGACCGATCCGATAGATATAGATAGAAAGGAAAGCCATTCAATGCCGCAGGTGGATCCCGAACTCTTCGACCGCGGCCAGTTCCAGGCTGAACTGGCCCTGAAGGCAAGCCCCATCTCGGCATTCAAGAAGGCGATCCGCCAGGCCCACGAAGTGCTCGACCAGCGCTTTCGCAGTGGCCGCGATATTCGTCGGCTGATCGAGGACCGCGCCTGGTTCGTCGACAACATCCTGCAAAAGGCCTGGGAGCAATTCAATTGGAGCGAGGACGCCAACATCGCCCTGGTGGCCGTGGGCGGCTACGGGCGCGGCGAACTGCACCCCTACTCCGATATCGATCTGCTGATCCTGCTGGAGAGCGCCGACCACGAGATTTTTCGTGATTCCATCGAGCGCTTCCTCACGCTGCTGTGGGACATCGGCCTGGAAGTCGGCCAGAGCGTGCGTTCGGTGCAGGAATGCGCCGACGAGGCCCGCGCCGACCTCACGGTGATCACCAACCTGATGGAAAGCCGCACCATCGCCGGCCCCGAGCGCTTGCGCCAGCGCATGCTCGACGTCACCAGCACGGCGCACATGTGGCCAAGCAAGGACTTCTTCCTGGCCAAGCGCGCCGAGCAGAAGGCTCGCCATCACAAGTACAACGATACCGAGTACAACCTGGAACCCAACGTCAAAGGCTCGCCAGGCGGGCTGCGGGACATCCAGACCATCCTGTGGGTCGCCCGTCGCCAGTACGGCACGCTGAACCTGCGCGCACTGGCCGGCGAAGGCTTCCTGGTGGAAAGCGAGAACGCCCTGCTGGCCTCGTCCCAGGAATTCCTCTGGAAGGTCCGCTACGCGTTGCACATGCTCGCAGGGCGCTCCGAGGATCGCCTGCTGTTCGATCACCAGCGCTCCATCGCCGGCCTGCTGGGTTTCGAAGGCCAGGACGCCAAGCAGTCCATCGAAAACTTCATGCAGCAGTACTACCGCGTGGTGATGAGCATCGCCCAGCTCAGCGAACTGATCATCCAGCACTTCGAGGAAGTCATCCTCGCGCCGGAAGACGAGGCGCCGCCGCAGCCGATCAATTCCCGGTTCCAGTTGCACGACGGCTACATCGAGGCGCGCCACGCCAACGTGTTTCGCCGCACGCCGTTCGCCATGCTCGAGATTTTCGTGCTCATGGCCCAGCAGCCGGAAATCAAGGGCGTGCGCGCCGACACCATCCGCCTGCTGCGGGAAAACCGTCACCTGATCGATGACGACTTCCGCCACGATATTCGCAACACCAGCCTGTTCATCGAACTGTTCAAGTGCAAGATCGGCGTGCACCGCAACCTGCGGCGCATGAACCGCTATGGGATCCTCGGGCGTTACCTGCCGGAGTTCGGCTACATCGTCGGGCAGATGCAGCACGACCTGTTCCACATCTATACGGTCGATGCGCACACGCTGAACCTGATCAAACACCTGCGCAAGTTGCAGTACACCCAGGTGTCGGAGAAATTCCCGCTGGCCAGCAAGCTCATGGCCAAGCTGCCCAAGCCTGAGCTGATCTACATGGCGGGGCTGTATCACGACATCGGCAAGGGCCGCCAAGGCGACCATTCGGAGATTGGCGCGGTGGATGCCGAGGCGTTCTGCCAACGGCACCAGTTGCCGGTGTGGGACAGCCGGCTGATCGTCTGGCTGGTGCAGAACCACCTGGTGATGTCGACCACCGCCCAGCGCAAGGACTTGTCCGACCCGCAGGTGATCCACGACTTTGCCCAGGCGGTGGGCGATGAAACCCGCCTGGATTATCTCTACGTGCTGACCGTGGCCGACATCAACGCCACCAACCCGACCCTGTGGAATTCCTGGCGCGCCAGCCTGTTGCGCCAGTTGTACACTGAGACCAAGCGTGCCCTGCGCCGTGGTCTGGAAAACCCGGTGGATCGCGAAGAACAGATCCGCCGCACCCAGAGCGCGGCCCTGGACATCCTGGTACGCGGCGGCACCGATCCGGATGATGTCGAGCAACTCTGGTCGCAACTGGGCGATGACTACTTCCTGCGCCATACCGCCGGCGATGTGGCCTGGCACACCGATGCGATCCTCCAGCAGCCGGCCGATGGCGGTCCGCTGGTATTGATCAAGGAAACCACCCAGCGCGAATTCGAGGGCGGTACGCAGATCTTCATCTACGCCCCGGACCAGCACGATTTCTTCGCCGTGACCGTGGCGGCGATGGACCAGCTCAACCTCAACATCCATGACGCCCGAGTCATCACGTCCAGCAGCCAGTTCACCCTCGACACCTACATCGTGCTCGACACTGACGGCGACTCGATCGGCGACAACCCGGCGCGGGTCAAGCAGATTCGCGACGGTCTCACCGAAGCCCTGCGCAACCCGGCGGACTACCCGACCATCATCCAGCGCCGGGTACCGCGCCAGCTCAAGCATTTCGCCTTTGCGCCGCAGGTAACGATCCACAACGACGCACAGCGCCAGGTCACCGTGCTGGAACTCAGCGCGCCGGACCGCCCGGGCCTGCTGGCGCGGGTCGGCCATATTTTCCTGGAATTCGACCTGTCGCTGCAGAACGCCAAGATCGCGACCCTCGGCGAGCGGGTGGAAGACGTATTCTTCATCACCGACGCCCATAACCAGCCGCTGTCCGACCCGCAGCTGTGCAGCCGTTTGCAGGAAGCGATCGTGCGGCATCTGAGCGTCAACCAGGAACCCGACATCAACCTGACGCGCATCAGCATCTGAACGAACATATTCCCCCTGTGGGAGCGAGCCTGCTCGCGAAAGCCGCGGATCAGTCAATGATTTTGTCGACTGACACAGCGTATTCGCGAGCAGGCTCGCTCCCACAAGGGGCAGTGCCCACATTGAACGAGGCCCCCGATGAACAACGCCCTGTCCCAGCTCCAGCCCTACCCGTTCGAGAAGCTTCGCGCCTTGCTCGGCAGCGTCACGCCCAATCCTGACAAGCGCCCGATCGCGTTGTCCATCGGCGAACCCAAGCATCGCTCGCCCGCTTTTGTGGCTGAAGCCCTGGCCGGCAATCTGGAAAAAATGGCCGTGTACCCGACCACCCTTGGCATCCCCGAGCTGCGCGAAGCCATCACCGATTGGTGCGAGCGGCGCTTCAACGTGCCAGACGGCTGGCTCGATCCGGCGCGCCATGTGCTGCCGGTCAACGGCACCCGTGAAGCCTTGTTCGCCTTCACCCAGACCGTGGTCAACCGTGGCGATGACGCCCTGGTCGTCAGCCCGAACCCCTTCTATCAGATCTACGAAGGCGCAGCATTCCTGGCCGGGGCCAAGCCACACTACCTGCCATGCCTGGACACGAACGGCTTCAACCCGGATTTCGATGCCGTCTCGCCGGACATCTGGAAACGCTGCCAGATCCTGTTCCTCTGCTCCCCGGGAAACCCGACCGGCGCCTTGATTCCGGTGGACGTGCTGAAGAAGCTCATCGCCCTGGCTGACGAGCACGACTTCGTCATCGCCGCGGACGAGTGCTACAGCGAGCTCTACTTCGACGAACAGACCCCGCCGCCAGGCCTGCTCAGCGCCTGCGTCGAACTGGGTCGCAAGGACTTCAAGCGCTGCGTGGTGTTCCACAGCCTGTCCAAGCGCTCCAACCTGCCGGGCCTGCGCTCCGGTTTCGTTGCTGGCGACGCCGACATCCTCAAGGGCTTTTTGCTCTACCGCACCTATCACGGTTGCGCGATGCCGGTTCAGACCCAATTGGCGAGCATTGCCGCGTGGAACGACGAAGTGCACGTCCGGGCCAACCGCGCGCTGTACCGGGAAAAATTCGACGCGGTGCTGGAAATCCTCAGCCCGGTGCTCGACGTGCAACGCCCCGACGGCAGCTTCTACCTGTGGCCGAACGTGGCCGGCGACGACGCGGCATTCTGCCGTGACCTGTTCGAACAGGAACACGTGACGGTCGTCCCAGGCTCGTACCTGTCGCGCGATGTGGACGGCGTCAACCCCGGCGCCGGCCGCGTGCGCATGGCCCTGGTCGCGCCATTGGCCGAATGCGTGGAAGCGGCGGAGCGGATTCGCTCGTTCATCCAACGTCGGGGTTGATGGTTATCGAGCCGAAACGGACCGCTGCCGTGGCGAGGGAGCTTGCTCCCGCCGGGCTGCGCAGCGGCCCTAAAAGCAGACAACTCAATCTGTCTGATGCATTCGATCCATACAACACGCTGCCCGTACAGCAAATTGCGGTCATGGGCTGATTCTCAAGAGTCGCCGCGTGGTGTTCAACATCAAGGGTAACGACTAGCGCCTGGTGGTCGCCATTGCCTACCGCTTCGGCGCTGTGTACATCAAGTTTGTCGGCACTCATCGCCGATACGATGAGATCGACGCAAACACCGTGGAAATGGAGTAATCATCATGAACATTCGCCCAATCCGCACCGATGAAGAATACCGGGTAGCTCTCAAAGAGATCTCTCCCCTGTTTGAGAATGAGCCTGAACCTGGCACCCCGGAAGGCGATGCTTTCGAAGTCATGGTCACTCTGATCGAGGCATATGAAGCCAAGCATTTCCCGGTGGATCTGCCCGACCCAATTGAAGCCATCAAGTTTCGCATGGAGCAATCCGGACTCACCGCGGCCGATCTTGCTCCGGCTATCGGAAAAACGAACCGCGTATACGAGGTGCTCAACCGTAAGCGCTCGTTAACTCTGCCCATGATCTGGAAGCTTCACGATATGTTCGGCATCCCAGCAGAAAGCCTGATAAAGCCAATAAAAGCTGCCTGATACTAGCCCGGCCCGCCGGGCTTTTTCAAACCAGCAAGGACAAGAAATGGCCTCAACCGAAGAGAAAGACATGCCAGAGGAGTATTTATTTACCCAACCCCAAATTCGCCTCCGCCAGATCCAGCTCCGCCAGCACCTCACGCAACACATCATCGCCAATCTGGTGCTGGCGACTGAGGCGATACAGCTCCAACCGCTGCGCTCGGTACGCCTTCAAACGCAGCCGGCGCTCCAGCAGGTCCATTTCGAACGCCAGCGCCTGGGCTTCGGCCGAGTCGTTGAATACCTCAAGCTGATGACGATACTCGGACATCAGCCGCGCCTTGACCTCCGTCGCCAGCGCCGCCGTGGCCGCGTCAGGCGCGGCTGTCTCGGCCGGTTCCTCCACTTCCAAGGCATGAATCGCCGCTTCAGCGGTTTTACGCCAGGCCTCACGGACTTCGTTGCGGCGCTTGTCGTCCGGCCCCTTCTCGACGCCGCGCAACAGCAGGGGCAAAGCGATGCAAGCGGCGACCAGTGACAGCAGAATCACCCCCGCAGCGATGAAAATCAGCAAGTCGCGCTCGGGAAACGCCTCCCCCGCCTCCAACAGCAACGGCACCGACATCACGCCCGCCAGCGTTACCGCCCCGCGCACGCCGCCAAACGTCAGCAACCAGCAAGAGCGCGCGTTCGGCACCAGGGTCAACTCGCCCTTGCCGCGCCAGCGGCGCAACAGCCCGGACAAGCGCCAAATGCTTTGCACCCAGACAAAACGCAACACCAGCAGCACCAGGAAAATCGCCACCACATCCAGGCAGCGGTAGAACAACATCGGCCACAACGTGGTCTCGTGGCTGGTCACGGCTTTGATGATGTCCGGCAGTTGCAAGCCCAGCAGCAGGAAAATCAAGCCATTGAAGGCAAATTCCAACAGCGCCCAGACACTGCGATTGAGCAGCCGCGTGCCGGTCTGGCGCGGCAGCAGGTCAAGCCAGCTCTGCATCATCCCAGCCGCCACCGCCGAGAGAATGCCCGAGGCACCCAGGCGTTCAGCCAGCACATAAGCGGCAAACGGCAGCAACAACATGGACACCACATGGGTAGCGGGGTCGTCCCAGCCCCGGGCGATCATCCATGCCCGCAAGCGTCCCACCAGCCAACTCAGGGCCACGCCTACGAGCAGGCCACCGACAGCGACCAAGACAAAAGTCAGGCTGGCACTGGCCAGGGAGAACACCCCGGTGATGGCCGCTGCCACAGCGAACTTGAAAGTCACCAGGCCCGACGCATCGTTCATCAGTGCCTCGCCCTGGAGCATGTGCATCAACGGCGCGGGCAAGCGGTCCCGGGCGATCGCCGACACCGCCACCGCGTCGGTCGGCGACAGCACCGCCGCCAGGGCGAAGGCCACCGGCAACGGGATGCTCGGCAATAACCAATGAATGAAATAACCCGCGCCGACCACCGTGAACAACACCAGCCCGACCGCCAGCGTCAGGACCGGCCCGCGCAGGCGCCACAGCTCGCGCTTGGGCATGCGCCAGCCGTCGGAGAATAACAATGGCGGGAGGAACAGAAACAGGAACAACTCGGGATCAAGCGCCACATGCAGCCCCAGCGATGGCCAGGCCAGCACGGCGCCGGCAGCGATCTGCACCAGGGGCAACGGCAGCGGGATCAATCGTCCGACCAGGCGCGAGACGCCCACCAGCATCAACAGGATCAGGACGGTATAGGCGCTTTGCATAACAACTTTCCAGTGACAGCCACACACATCCGGCAACAGCTTGCCGTTGAAGTGCCATATTAACCGCTTAGCATTGGCCTGGCCGTTACACCTATGTCGCAATCCACCTCCTGTGGGAGCGAGCCTGCTCGCGAAGGCGCTCGGTCAGTCATATTGCCGTCGACGGAATAACCGCTATCGCGAGCAGGCTCGCTCCCACAGGTTCGAAGATGCATGACGATCTGGGCCGCCGCGAAACCGTCCGGTCATGGCATAATCCTTCACCTTTTATTTCCAGCACCTGCAAAGGGGGCAGTTCCTTGACCGATTCAAGCAAAACGTTGCACCTTTTCGGCATCAAAGCCTGCGACACGATGAAAAAGGCCCGCACCTGGCTCGATGAACACGCGGTGCATTATGACTTTCATGATTACAAGACTGCCGGCATCGACCGTGAGCACCTGGCCCAATGGTGCAACGAGCATGGCTGGCAAGTGGTGTTGAACCGTGCCGGTACGACCTTTCGCAAACTCGACGACGAACGCAAAGCCGATCTCGACCAGACGAAAGCCATCGAACTGATGCTCGCCCAACCCTCGATGATCAAGCGCCCGGTGCTCGATCTCGGTGACCGAACCCTGATTGGCTTCAAGCCAGATATCTATGCGGCAGAGATCAAGTAAGCCTGCCCAGTCCATTTTGTTGAGGTAATTTTCATGTCCACTACCCTGTTCAGCCTGGCCTTCGGTGTCGGCACTCAAAACCGTGAAGGCGCCTGGCTGGAAGTCTTCTACGCCCAACCGCTGCTCAACCCGTCGGCCGAGATCGTTGCCGCCATCGCGCCGATCCTTGGCTACAGCGAAGGCAACCAGGCCATCACGTTCACCACGGCCCAGGCCTCGCAACTGGCTGAAGCGCTGCGCAACGTCGACGCCGCGCAAGCCAAGCTGCTGACCCGCCTGGCTGAAAGCCACAAGCCGCTGGTCGCCACGCTGCTGGCCGAAGATGCGCAACTGACCTCCACGCCCGAGGCGTACCTCAAACTGCACCTGCTGTCCCATCGCCTGGTCAAGCCCCACGGCTTGAACCTGGCCGGCATTTTCCCACTGCTGCCGAACGTGGCCTGGACCAGCCAGGGCGCGATCGACCTGGCCGAACTGGCCGAGCACCAGCTCGAAGCCCGTCTGCGTGGCGAGTTGCTGGAAGTGTTCTCGGTGGACAAATTCCCGAAGATGACCGACTACGTGGTTCCGGCCGGCGTGCGTATCGCCGACGCCGCGCGCCTGCGCCTGGGCGCCTATGTGGGCGAAGGCACCACGGTGATGCACGAAGGTTTCGTCAACTTCAACGCCGGTACCGAAGGGCCGGGGATGATCGAAGGCCGGGTCTCGGCGGGTGTGTTCGTCGGCAAGGGCTCGGACCTGGGCGGCGGCTGCTCGACCATGGGCACCCTGTCGGGTGGTGGCAACATCGTGATCAAGGTTGGCGAAGGTTGCCTGATCGGCGCCAACGCCGGCATCGGCATTCCGCTGGGCGATCGCAACACCGTGGAGTCGGGCCTGTACGTGACGGCAGGCACCAAGGTTGCGCTGCTGGATGAGAACAACCAATTGGTCAAAGTGGTCAAGGCTCGCGACCTGGCCGGCCAGCCGGACCTGCTGTTCCGGCGCAACTCCGAGACCGGCGCAGTGGAATGCAAGACCCACAAGTCGGCCATCGAGCTGAACGAAGCACTGCACGCGCATAACTGAACCGCTTCACACCTCACCTGTGGGAGCAATCTTGCTCCCACAGGGTCCGGCGTAACTCCAGCAGGGCCCGAAAGCATGTTGATTCCATCCCCCTGGCGTGCCGATTTTCCGGCCCTCGCCGCCCTGCAACGGCAAGGCCAGACCTATCTGGACAACGCCGCCACCACACAGAAACCCCAAGCCCTGCTGGACGCCCTGGCGCATTACTACGCCAACGGCGCGGCCAACGTGCACCGGGCGCAACATCTGCCCGGCGCACTGGCCACCCAGGCGTTCGAGGACAGCCGACTCAAGGTTTCCCAGTGGCTCAATGCGGGAAATTGCGGACAGATCGTTTTTACCCACGGCGCCACGTCGGCGCTGAACCTGCTGGCCTATGGGCTGGAACACCTGTTCAACCCGGGCGATGAGATTGTCATCAGCGCCCTCGAACATCACGCCAACCTGCTGCCGTGGCAGCAACTGGCCGAGCGCCGCTCGCTGGCGCTGGTGGTGCTGCCCCTGGATGCCGACGGGGTGATCGATACAGAGGCCGCCACCAGGCTGATCGGTCCGCGCACCCGCCTGCTGGCGGTGAGCCAGTTGTCCAACGTGCTTGGCACCTGGCAACCGGTGCCGGCGTTGCTGGCGATGGCCAAGGCGCAAGGTGCGCTGACGGTGGTCGATGGCGCACAGGGCGTGGTCCACGGTCGCCATGATGTGGAGGCGCTGGGCTGCGACTTCTATGTTTTTTCCAGCCACAAGCTTTACGGTCCCGAAGGCCTGGGCGTGCTGTTCGGCCGTACCGACGCCCTCGCTCGACTGCGTCATTGGCAGTTCGGCGGCGAAATGGTGCAAACGGCTGATTACCACAGCGCCACGTTCCGCCCGGCGCCGTTGGGTTTCGAAGCCGGCACGCCGCCCACCGCCAGCGTGATCGGCCTGGGAGCGACGCTCGACTATCTGTCCGATCTCGACGGGCAGGCGGTTATCGACCATGAAACCGCGCTGCACGATTATCTGCTTCACGGCCTGCTGGCGCGCAACGGCGTGCGGCTGGTGGGCAACCCACAACTGGCGCTGGTCAGCTTCGGCGTCGAAGGCGTTCATAACGCTGATCTGGCGCATCTGTTGACCGAGCAAGGCATTGCCGTGCGCGCCGGGCATCACTGTGCGATGCCGCTGTTCAAGCAATTGAAGCTTTCCGGGGCGATTCGTGTGTCGCTGGCGCTGTACAACGACTCCGCCGATATCGAACGGTTCTTCGAGGCGCTGGATCAGGCCCTGGAGATGCTGCGATGAGCCTGCCTGCCGATGCCGCTGCGGCATTGCGGATTTTCCAGGACGCCTCCGGCTGGGAGCAACGCGCCCGGCTGCTGATGCAGTGGGGCGATCGCTTGCCACCGCTGAGCGATGCAGACAAGTGCGAGGCCAACCTCGTCAACGGCTGTGAAAGCCAGGTATGGCTGGTGGGTCGGCTGCATGATGGGCACTGGCAGTTTTCCGCCAGCAGCGATGCGCGCTTGATACGCGGGTTGGTGGCGTTGTTGCTGGCGCGGGTCAACGGGTTGTCGGCTGAGGATTTGCGCCAGGTCGACTTGCCGGACTGGTTCAATCAGTTGGGGTTGTCACGGCAGTTGTCGCCTTCGCGCAGCAATGGCTTGAATGCGGTGCTGAAGCGGATGCGCGAGCTGGCTGGATAACCGTGGCGAGGGAGCTTGCTCCCGCTGGACTGCGCAGCAGTCCCAAAAGCAGTCAACTCGCTCCGGCTGACATACCGCGTTGCCCCGTTTCAGGGTCGCTTCGCGGCCCAGCGGGAGCAAGCTCCCTCGCCACAAAGCTGTTACAGCCCGGGCTTAAGCCGGTCCGCCGGCCGCCGCACACCCGCGACGATCTTGTCCACAGCCTTGGTCGCCGCGACCATGCCGAACGTCGCGGTGACCATCATCACCGCGCCGAACCCGCCAGCGCAGTCGAGCTTGACGCCGTCCCCGACAAAACTCTTCTGCAGGCAGATGCTGCCGTCCGGTTTCGGGTAGCGCAATTGCTCGGTGGAGAATACGCAGGGCACGCTGTAATGACGGGTCACGGTGCGCGAGAAACCATAGTCGCGGCGCAAGGTGGAGCGCACCTTGGAGGCCAGCGGATCGTTGAACGTACGGTTGAGGTCGCAGACCTGGATCAGCGTCGGGTCGATCTGCCCGCCTGCGCCGCCGGTGGTGATGATCTGAATCTTGCGGCGCTTGCACCACGCGATCAACGCAGCCTTGGCGTTGACGCTGTCGATACAGTCGATCACGCAGTCGATGTTCGGCGTGATGTACTCGGCCATGGTGTCGCGGGTGACAAAGTCGGCCACCGCGTGCACGGTGCAATCGGGGTTGATCCCCCGCAGCCGCTCGGCCATCACTTCGACCTTGGGCTTGCCGACGGTGCTGTCCAGGGCATGTAACTGACGATTGGCGTTGCTGACACAGACGTCATCCAGGTCGAATAGCGAAATCTCGCCCACGCCACAACGGGCAATGGCTTCCGCCGCCCAGGAACCAACGCCGCCGACGCCGACAATCGCCACATGCGCCGCCCGCAGGCGCTCCAGGCCTTCGATGCCATACAAACGGGCGATGCCGGCGAACCGTGGATCTTCTGTACTCATGACCATTACCCCAAAAACCGGCGCGCATTATAGGGCTTTGCCGCAGCAATTCGAGCCTCAGGCGACCGATCGCGAAATGCCCCCACTCAATAATCTCTTGTGGGAGCGAGCCTGCTCGCGAAGGCGTCGAATCAGCAGCATCAAATGTTGACTGACAAATCGCTTTCGCGAGCAGGCTCGCTCCCACAGGTTTTGAGTTCCAACTGAGGGGAGCGGCGGCCCATGGCGATCGTTTTGCTATAAGATAACCGCCATTTTGCGCGATCCAGCCCGCGCCAGCACTAGCCTTGCGTCCACACTATATTCCGGAGTTTCCATGACGGCCCACGCCGACCTCTCGCCGACCCTGCAACTCGCCTGCGACCTGATCCGCCGTCCGTCCGTGACGCCGGTGGATGCCGATTGCCAGAAACTGATGATGCAGCGCCTGGGCGACGCCGGTTTCAAGCTCGAACCCATGCGTATCGAGGATGTGGATAACTTCTGGGCCAGCCATGGCAAGCATGACGGTCCGGTTTTGTGCTTCGCCGGTCACACCGATGTGGTCCCGACGGGTCCGGTACAGGCCTGGCAGCTCGACCCGTTCGATGCGGTCATCGACGAACAGGGCATGCTCTGCGGCCGTGGCGCGGCGGACATGAAAGGCAGCCTGGCGGCGATGGTAGTGGCGGCCGAACGGTTCGTCGCCGACTACCCGGATCACCAGGGCTCGATCACCTTCCTGATCACCAGCGACGAAGAGGGCCCGGCCCACCATGGCACCAAAGCCGTGGTCGAGCGCCTCAAGGCCCGCCAGGAACGCCTGGACTGGTGCATCGTCGGCGAACCATCGAGCACCACGCTGGTGGGTGATGTGGTGAAGAATGGCCGTCGCGGCTCCCTCGGCGCAAAACTGACCGTGCGCGGCAAGCAAGGCCACGTGGCTTATCCACACTTGGCGAAGAACCCGATCCACCTGGCCGCGCCTGCCCTGGCCGAATTGGCCGCCGAGCATTGGGATCACGGCAACGATTTCTTCCCGCCGACCAGTTTCCAGATCTCCAACCTCAACTCCGGCACCGGCGCGACCAACGTGATCCCCGGTGACCTGGAAGCCGTGTTCAATTTCCGCTTCTCCACCGAGTCCACCGTCGAAGGCCTGCAGCAACGGGTCGCCGACATCCTCGACAAGCATCAACTGGACTGGAACATCGACTGGGCGTTGTCCGGCCTGCCATTCCTCACCGAGCCGGGCGCACTGCTCGACGCCGTGTCGTCGAGCATCAAGGACGTCACCGGCCGCGAGACCAAGGCCTCCACCAGCGGCGGCACCTCCGACGGTCGCTTCATCGCGACCATGGGCACTCAAGTGGTTGAGCTGGGGCCGGTCAACGCGACGATCCACCAGGTCAACGAACGCGTGCTGGCCGCCGATCTCGACGTGCTGACCGAGATCTACTACAAGACGCTCATCAAGTTGCTCGCCTGATGCTCGCCTGCCCGATCTGCAATGAACCCTTGAATGCGGTGGAGAACGGCGTGGCATGCCCCGCCGGGCATCGTTTCGACCGCGCGCGCCAGGGTTACCTGAACCTGCTGCCGGTGCAGCACAAGAACAGCCGCGACCCTGGCGACAATCAGGCGATGGTCGAGGCCCGCCGCGATTTCCTCAACGCTGGCCATTACGCCCCGGTCGCCCGGCGCCTGGCTGAACTGGCCGCCGAACGTGCGCCCGGACGCTGGCTGGACATTGGCTGTGGCGAAGGTTATTACACCGCGCAACTCGCCGACGCCCTGCCCGACGCCGATGGCTACGCCCTGGATATTTCCCGCGAAGCCGTCAAGCGCGCCTGCAAACGCAACCCCCAACTGACCTGGTTGATCGCCAGCATGGCGCGGGTGCCGCTGGCGGACGGCTGCTGCCAGTTCCTCGCCAGCGTGTTCAGCCCGTTGGACTGGCAGGAGGCCAAGCGCCTGCTCAGCCCCGGCGGCGGCTTGATGAAAGTCGGGCCTACCAGCGGCCACCTGATGGAGCTGCGCGAGCGGCTGTATGACGAGGTTCGCGAATACACCGATGACAAACACCTGGCCCTGGTGCCGTCGGGGATGGCGCTGGATCACAGTGAAACCCTTGAGTTCAAGCTCACGCTCGACAACAGCCAGGATCGCGCCAATCTGCTGGCGATGACGCCCCACGGCTGGCGCGCCAGCGCCGAACGCCGCGCCAGCGTGATCGAGCAGGCCGAGCCGTTCGAGGTGAGCGTGTCGATGCGCTACGATTATTTCGTTCTTCAGTAACCTTTTTATTCCGGGCCTCGGACAACTGTCCGGGGCCAGTTAAATCCGCGAATGGATTTTTCGAGACCGCAGTGAGGACATCCATGCGCCAACCCGATATCGAGATTTACCTCAAGGACGCCGACGTCGACCACAAGGCGATCGCCGCCTGGCTCGGCCAGGCCCTCGGCCCGTGCAGCGACTGGGTGCAGAAAGGTCAGACGTACAAGTGCAAGGCCGGCGACATCCCCGTGACCTGGTTGCCCAAGGCTGTAGGCAAATGGAACAGCCTGTACCTGGAAAGTGACCAGACCCCGTGGGAAGACGACATCGCCTGCGCCCGCGCCGCCTTCGCCGCGCTGAACGTCGAAGTGCGCTGCGCGCCGGGGTCGTGGGTGGAGGAAGAAGGCGAGGATTCGGCGGATCGCTGGATTCGCATCAGCGCCGATGGGGAAGAAGAGATTACCTGGAAGACGGCGTAAGGCTGGCTTCTGATCAACGGTGATCCCTTGTGGGAGCGAGCCTGCTCGCGAAGGCGGTGTGACGGTATATAACTGATCACCTGACACAGTCTTCGCGAGCAGGCTCGCTCCCACGGGGGATTTGCGGCGATTGCAGGAGCGGCTTACAACCCCACCACATCCTCAGCCTGCAAGCCCTTCTGCCCTTCCACCACCGCGTATTCGACCTGCTGGCCTTCGGTCAGTGAACGGTGGCCTTCGCCACGGATCGCGCGGTAGTGGACGAACACATCCGCCCCGCCTTCGCGCTGGATGAAGCCATAACCCTTGGCGTCGTTGAACCACTTCACACTGCCAGTTTCGCGTGCTGCCATGATGCTCACTCCCGTTCTTGTTTTCTGAGCCGGCTTTTCGAGGGAAAGCCGTACGCGTTTCAGCCGCCGTCCCACCGTCCGTCGGAAGGCCGGGGCAGTAACTGGCCGAGTATATGACACCCGGAAAAACTCTCAACTGACTTTACTTCGCCGCTTTTTTGCCGATTTTCGGTGAATCCGGCACACTAGTACCGCTTGCTCTTATCCACTCACGCAGAAGCCGTATGACCCGTTCCCCGTTCCGCCGTCTTGTGTTTGGCACCCTGCGCCGGCTGTTGTACCTCTGGGTTCGCTCCGAGACCATCAACCAATCGTCCTTCACCCTCAACCTCGACCGCAGTCGTCCGGTGTTCTACGTCCTGCAAGATCCTTCGCTCACCGATCTGGCGGTGCTCGACACCGAATGCACCAAGGCCGGCCTGCCACGTCCGGTGCTGCCCGTCTCGGTGGGCGGCCTGCTGGAGCCGGCGGCGTTTTTCTACCTGACGCCGGCGCCGGACTGGCTCGGGCGCCAGGACAAACGCGGTGCGCCGCCGACCCTGACGCGGCTGGTCGACGAACTGACCCACAACGCCGCCGAGGACGCCCAGATCATTCCGGTCAGCGTCTTCTGGGGCCAGTCGCCCGACAGCGAATCCAGCCCCTGGAAGCTGCTGTTCGCCGACAGTTGGGCGGTCACCGGGCGCCTGCGTCGCTTGCTGAGCATCATGATTCTCGGGCGCAAGACCCGGGTGCAATTCTCCGCGCCAATTCATCTGCGCGAACTGATCGAGCACGACAAAGGCCATGAACGCACCGTGCGCATGGCCCAGCGGATCCTGCGGGTGCACTTCCGCAATCTGAAAGCAGCGGTTATCGGCCCGGACATTTCCCACCGGCGCAACCTGGTCAAGGGGTTGCTGAACCAGCCGCTGGTCAAGCAGGCCATTCTCGAAGAGGCCGAGCGGGAAAAGATCCCGGCCGAAAAAGCCAAGGCGCAGGCCCTGCGTTATGGCAATGAGATTGCCTCGGACTACACCTACACCGCGATCCGCTTCCTGGAAGTGGTGCTGAGCTGGTTCTGGAACAAGATCTACGATGGCATCAAGGTCAACCACATCGAAGGCGTGCAGAACGTTGCCCAAGGCCACGAAGTCATCTACGTACCCTGCCATCGCAGCCATATCGACTACCTGCTGCTGTCGTACCTGCTGTTTCGCAATGGCCTGACACCCCCGCACATTGCCGCCGGCATCAACCTCAACATGCCGGTGATAGGCGGCCTGCTGCGCCGTGGCGGCGCGTTTTTCATGCGCCGCACGTTCAAGGGCAACCCGCTTTACACCGCCGTGTTCAACGAATACCTGCACACGCTATTCACCAAGGGCTTCCCGGTGGAGTATTTCGTCGAAGGCGGCCGTTCGCGCACCGGGCGCATGCTGCAACCGAAGACCGGCATGCTCGCCATTACCCTGCGTAGCTTTTTGCGCTCCTCGCGCATGCCGATCGTCTTCGTGCCGGTGTACATCGGTTATGAGCGCGTACTGGAAGGCCGCACCTACCTCGGTGAGCTGCGGGGTGCGAGCAAAAAGAAGGAGTCGATCTTCGACATCTTCAAGGTCATCGGCGCCCTCAAGCAACGCTTTGGCCAGGTCGCGGTCAACTTTGGCGAGCCAATCAAGCTGGCGGAGTTCCTCGACGGCGAACAACCCGGCTGGCGCCAGCAGGAGCTCGGTCCGCAGTTCAAACCCGACTGGCTCAACGCGACCACCAACCGCCTCGGCGAACGTGTCGCCCGCCATCTGAACGAAGCCGCGGCCATCAACCCGGTCAACCTGGTAGCGCTCGCGCTGCTGTCCACCAGCCGTCTGGCCCTGGACGATCATGCCATGGCCCGCGTGCTGGACCTGTACCTCGCGTTGCTGCGCAAAGTGCCATATTCACCGCACACCACCTTGCCCGAAGGCGATGGCCAGGCGCTGATCGCGCACGTCAAAGGCATGGACCTGCTGTCGGAACAGAAGGACGCCCTGGGCAAGATTCTGTATCTGGATGAGCAGAACGCGGTGCTGATGACCTACTACCGCAACAATGTCCTGCACATCTTCGCCCTGCCGGCGCTGCTCGCCAGTTTCTTCCAGAGCAGCTCGCGCATGAGCCGCGAACAGATCCTGCGCTACACCCGGGCCTTGTATCCGTACCTGCAGTCGGAGCTGTTCATTCGCTGGTCGCTGGAGGAACTGGACGCGGTGGTAGACCAGTGGCTCGAAGCATTCGTTGAACAAGGCCTGCTGCGTTTCGAAAAAGACCTCTACCTGCGCCCGGCGCCGAGTTCGCGGCATTTCGTGCTGCTGACGCTGCTGTCGAAAAGCATCGCCCAGACCTTGCAGCGTTTCTACATGACCGTCTCGCTGCTGCTCAACAGCGGGCAGAACAGCATCAGCGCCGAAGAACTGGAGGACCTCTGCACCGTCATGGCCCAGCGCCTGTCGATCCTGCATGGGCTGAACGCACCGGAGTTCTTCGACAAAAGCCTGTTCCGCCACTTCATCCAGACAATGCTCGACCTCGACGTCCTGCGACGCGACGAAGCAGGCAAGCTGAGCTATCACGAACTGCTCGGCGAGCTGGCTGAAGGCGCGGCCAAGCGGGTGCTGCCGGCGGAAATTCGTCTGTCGATCCGCCAGGTGGCCTTGCATCGCAGCGAAGATGCGGCGGATCAGGACGTTCCGACGGCTGCGGACTGACTCTTGAAAAGCGCCTGGTTGCATTCGGGCGCCCTGAATATGAAGATCCCTGGCAATGCCGTACGCTGATTCTTTTCCAAACGTTCAAGGAAAGTGCCCATGCTCTGCCCTACCCTCCGTTTCACCGGCCTCTGCGCCGGCCTGTTGATCTGCGCCAACGCCATGGCCCTGTCGCTCGGTGATCTCTCGCAGCAGGACGCCACGGGCGGCCTGAAGGATGCCCTCACCCAAGGCGCCCAGATCGCGGTCAAGCAACTGGGTAAGCCTGGCGGTTTCAGCAACAACCCCGACGTGAAGATCGAGCTGCCGGGCAAGCTCGGTAAAGTCGCCAGCAAGATGAAGGCCTTCGGCATGGGCGCTCAGGTCGATCAATTGGAAACCAGCATGAACCAGGCTGCCGAAGCCGCCGTAGTACAGGCCCAGCCGATCCTGGTGGATGCGGTGAAGAACATGAGCGTGACGGATGCCAAGGGCATTCTGAGCGGCGGCAACGACTCGGCCACGCAATACCTGAACAAGAGCAGCCGCGAGCAGATTCGCGCGAAGTTCCTGCCGATCGTCAAGCAAGCCACCGACAAGGTCGGCCTGGTCCAGAAATACAACGCCTTCGCCGGCCAGGCTGCAACACTCGGCGTGGTGGACACCAAGAGCGCCAACGTCGAGAACTACGTGACCGAGCAGGCGCTGGACGGTCTGTTCGAAATGATCGCCAAGCAGGAAACAACGATCCGCCAGAACCCGGCGACCGCGGCGACCAGTTTGGCCAAGAAGGTTTTCGGCACCCTCTGAACCCTATCCGACAAATACAATACCTGTGGCGAGGGAGCTTGCTCCCGCTGGGGCGCGTAGCGCCCCTAGGTCTTTTGCGGTCGCTGCGCAACCGAGCGGGAGCAAGCTCCCTCGCCACAGGTTCGATGTGCGCCTGTGGGTCAGGTTTTCCTGACCCTGAACCACGCCGCATACAACGCCGGCAGGAACAACAGCGTCAACGCCGTCGCCACGATCAAACCGCCCATGATAGCCACTGCCATCGGCCCGAAGAACAGGCTGCGCGACAGTGGGATCATCGCCAGGACCGCCGCCAGTGCGGTCAGTACAATCGGCCGGAAACGGCGCACGGTCGCTTCGATGATCGCCTGCCAGGGGGCTAGCCCCGCCTTGATGTCCTGTTCGATCTGGTCCACCAGGATCACCGAATTGCGCATGATCATCCCGGACAACGCGATAGTGCCGAGCATGGCGACAAAACCGAACGGCTGGCGGAACACCAGCAGGAACAGCGTGACGCCGATCAGTCCCAGCGGCGCGGTGAGAAACACCATCGCCGTGCGCGAGAAGCTGCGCAGCTGCAGCATCAGCAACGTCAGCACCACCACGATGAACAGCGGCACGCCCGCATTCACCGATTTCTGCCCGCGGGTTGAATCCTCCACCGTGCCCCCGACTTCCAGCAGATAGCCGTCCGGCAACTCTGCGCGGATCGGGTCCAGGGTCGGGAAAATCTGTTGCACCAGCGTCGCCGGTTGCTCCTTGCCATAGATGTCGGCACGTACGGTCACACTGGGCAAACGGTTACGGTGCCAGATCACCCCTTCTTCAAAGCCGTATTCCAGCGTCGCGATCTGCGACAGGGCAACGCTCGTGCCGTTGTCGGTAGGCACCGCCAGGCTTGGCAACAGTGAAAGCTCGGTGCGCTCATGCACGGTGCCACGCAGCAGGATCTCGATCAGCTCGTTGTCTTCGCGGTACTGGCTGACACTGGAGCCCGTGAGGGAGCTTTGCAGGAAACTCGACAGGTTGGCGGTGGTGACGCCCAACGCGCGGGCGCGATCCTGATCGATGTTGAGGTACACCACCTTGCTCGGTTCTTCCCAGTCCAGGTGGACATTCGCGACGTAGGGGTTTTCGCGAACCTTTGTCGCGACTTTCCGGGCAAGCGCGCGGACTTCTTCGATGTGCTCACCCGTCACCCGAAACTGCACCGGATACCCCACGGGCGGGCCGTTTTCCAGGCGTGTGACCCGCGAGCGCAGGGTCGGGAACTGCTCGTTCAGTGTGCTGATCAGCCAACTGCGCAGGGGCTCGCGGTCTTCGATGGTCTTGGCCAGCACGACGAATTGGGCAAAGCTCGGCGCCGGCAGTTGTTGATCCAGCGGCAAGTAGAAGCGTGGTGAGCCGGTGCCGACGTACGCCACGTAATTGTCGATGCCAGCGTGGTCCTTGAGCAGCGCTTCAAGGCGCTTGACCTGCTCCGCGGTGTTGACCAGCGAAGCGCCTTCGGCCAGCTTCAGGTCGACCATCAGCTCCAGTCTTCCCGACGCCGGGAAAAACTGCTGCGGGACAAAACGGAAAAGCACCACCGAGCCAACGAACAACAACACGGTCAAGGTGATCACCGTCTTGCGTCGACGCACGCACCACTCCACCGTTCGCCGGACTCGCTGATAGAACGGCGTGCCGTAGGGGTCCGGCTGGCCGTCAGCGGTGCCATGCCTGGCCGCGTGAATCTTCGCCAGGTCCGGCAGGAGTTTTTCCCCGAGATACGGCACGAACACCACCGCGGCCACCCAGGAAGCGAGCAGCGCGAGGGTCACCACCTGGAAAATCGAACGGGTGTACTCACCGGTGCCCGATTGCGCGGTGGCGATCGGCAGGAACCCCGCCGCGGTGATCAGGGTACCGGTGAGCATCGGGAACGCTGTGCTGGTCCAGGCAAAGCTGGCCGCCTTGATCCGGTCGTAGCCCTGCTCCATCTTGATGGCCATCATCTCCACCGCGATGATCGCATCGTCCACCAACAGCCCCAGCGCCAACACCAACGCGCCAAGGGAAATCTTGTGCAAACCGATGCCCAGGTAATACATCGCGGCGAAGGTCATCGCCAAGACCAGCGGAATCGCCAGCCCCACCACCATTCCGGTACGTAGCCCCAGGGAAAAGAAGCTCACCAGCAACACGATCGTCAGTGCTTCCACCAGTACCTGGACAAACTCGCCGACGCCAGTCTTCACCGCAGCCGGCTGGTCGGAAACCTTGCGCAGTTGCATGCCCGCCGGTAGGGTGTTCTGGATGCGGGCAAACTCGGCTTCGAGGGCCTTGCCGAGGATCAGGATGTCGCCGCCCTCCTTCATCGCCACGGCCAGGCCGATGGCGTCTTCAGCCATGAAGCGCATGCGCGGGGCCGGTGGGTCATTGAAGCCGCGCCGGACATCGGCCACGTCACCGATGCGGAAGGTCCGGTCGGCCACGCGGATCGGAAAGTCACGGATCTCTTCCACGGTCTGGAAATTCCCCGAGACCCGGAGCTGCAATCGCTCGCTGCCGGTCTCGAAGAAGCCGGCGGTCGATACCGCGTTCTGCGCCTGCAGAGCCTGCTGGACAGCCGCCAGGGGCAAGCCGAGGGTCGCCAGCTTCACGTTCGACAGCTCGACCCAGATTTTCTCGTCCTGCAGGCCGACCAACTCGACCTTGCCCACGTCCTTGACCCGCTGCAGCTGGATCTGGATACGGTCGGCGTAATCCTTGAGCACGCCATAATCGAAGCCGTCACCGGTGAGCGCGTAGATATTGCCGAAGGTAGTGCCGAACTCATCGTTGAAGAACGGCCCCTGGATACCGGGCGGCAGGGTCTGCCGGATATCGCCGATCTTCTTGCGGATCTGGTACCACAGCTCGGGAATCTGCTTGGAATGCATGGAGTCGCGAGCCGCAAAAGTCACCTGGGATTCTCCCGGGCGGGAAAACGAGACGATCTTTTCGTAGTCGCCGGTTTCCATGAGCTTCTTTTCGATACGCTCGGTGACCTGGCGCGACACTTCCTCCGCCGTGGCCCCCGGCCAGACGGTACGGATGACCATGGCCTTGAAGGTGAATGGCGGATCTTCGCTCTGACCCAGCTTGGTGTAGGAAAGCGCGCCGACGATCGCCAGCAAGAGCATCAGGAACAGTACGATCTGGCGGTTACGCAACGCCCATTCGGAGAGATTGAAGCCCATCGGGATTACTCCTTGGCCGCCAGGTTGACCACGCGATTGGAGCGATCCACCGGCCGAACCTGCTGGCCATCCAGAAGCACATGCACGCCAGCGGCCACCACCCAGTCATTGGCATTCAGGCCTTCGAGCACCGGCACGGTCTTTTCACCGAAGGCGCCAACGCGCACCGGGACTTTCCTGAGCGTGTTGTCGGGCTTGACCACCCAGACGAAGGTGGCGCCGTTCTCGGCGGTGAGGGCCGACAATGGCACCGACAGCGGCGCCTTCTCAGTGGTCTGGATAAACACCCGGGCGCTCTGGCCCAGTTCCGCCGGGACGCTGCCAGCGGTGAAGGCGACGCGCGCGGCGAAGGTACGGGATTTCGGATCGGCGGCCGGCGAGAGTTCGCGGATGCGTCCGCTGAAGCGCTGATCGGGCTGGCTCCACAATTCAACCGACACTGGCTGGCCGATCTTGAACCGCCCAAATCCCTGCTCCGGCAGGCTGATCAACACTTCACGCTCGCCGTCGGTGGCCAGGGTGAAGACGGTCTGTCCAGCCGACACCACCTGGCCGACTTCCACCGCCCGCCGGGCCACCACGCCCTCCTGGGGTGCACGCAACACCGAATAGCTGGCCTGGTTGCTGGCAACGTCGAATTCGGCCTTGATCTGCTTGAGCCGCGCGGCACCGGAGCGATATAGATTTTCGGCGTTGTCGTATTGGGAGCGGCTGACCATCTGCCGCTCCATCAAGGTCTTGTAGCGGTCACGCTCGGCTTTCACCAGGCTCAGGTTGGCCTCGGCGGCGGCGACCTGAGCCCGACTGGCTTCCAGTTGCAGGCGCACATCCTCGGGGTCGAGTTCGGCCAGCGCCTGGTTGGCCTTGACCCGCTGGCCCTCTTCCACCAGCCGGCGGCTCACCTTGCCGCCAATGCGAAACGCCAGGTCCGGCTCGAACCGCGCCCGTACTTCGCCGGGATAACTGTCCATTGCCTGGGCCGAAGGCTCCGGCTTGACGACCATCGCAGGGCGCACGGCGACCGGCGTCGGCTCCTCATGACCGCACGCAGACAATAAAAAAGCCAGGCTGACTGGCACGGCGAGGGGCAGGACATAGCGGAACATGGTGGATGACCTTTCGCTAATGGTGCTTGGAATAATTATACTGGCGAGTATGTTATTAATAGCAAACTCACCAGTCCAGTATTAAAAGCGAATAATGTCGAACAATCCTCCCTCCTCCAGCGGCCCTGGTCGTCCCAAGGATCTGGCCAAGCGCCAGGCCATTCTCGACGCCGCAAAACGCCTGTTCCTGAGCCTGGGCTACGCCAGCACCAGCATGGACGCTGTGGCCACCGAGGCCGGCGTCTCGAAGCTGACCGTCTACAGCCACTTCAATGACAAGGAAACGCTGTTTTCCGCCGCCGTGATTGCCAAGTGCGAGGAACAGGTGCCGCCGCTTTTCTTCGAATGGGCCGACGGTGTTCCGATTGAACACGTGCTGCTGAACATCGCCCGCGGCTTCAACCAACTGATCAACAGCGACGAATCGGTGAACCTGCATCGGCTGATGGTGGCGCTGGGTAGCCAGGATCCGAAGCTCTCGACCATCTTCTACCAGGCCGGCCCGCAGCGAATGCTTTCCGGAATGGAAAGGTTGCTGACCAAGATCGACCAGAGCGGCGCCCTGAGCATCGACAAACCGCGCAACGCCGCCGAGCATTTTTTCTGCCTGATCAAGGGCGCGGCGAACTTCAGGTTGTTGTATGGCTGCGACGGGCCGCAGGACGCCGAAGCGGCCGAAGCGCATGTGCAGGAAGTGGTGGGGTTGTTTGTGCGGGCTTATCGGCCTTAGTTCGACCGGTCACTTTCGCTGGCTGGGAGGGCCTCTTCGCGAGCAGGCTCGCTCCCACAGGAGAACTGTGGTGAATATGGATTCTGCTGAACAGCTCCTTCCCAAGACCCTATGTGGGAGCGAGCCTGCTCGCGAATGAAGTCACCCCGGTCTCAAGCCTTGAGCGCTTTCTTCGGATAGATATCGTACCGACTGGACTTGCCTTCCAGCCCATGGCTCGGCTTCGGCCCTTCAATGCAGGGGGCCTTGCGCGGGCGCTTGACCACCACCCGGTGGGTCGCCAACGCCAGCGCGGCGGCAAGCAGCGCCGGGGCGTCGGTATCATCGCCCACCAGCGGGCGGAACAGGCGCATCTCTTTTTTCACCAGGGCGGTTTTCTCCCGATGGGGAAACATCGGGTCCAGGTAGATCACCTGGGGCGGCTCGCCTTGCCAGCTGCGCATCACTTCGATGGAATTGCCCTTGAGCAAGCGCATCCGCGCCACAATCGGCGCCACATCGAAATCTTCCGCACCGCGAGCCAGGCCATCCTCCAGCAAAGCACCGATCAAGGGTTGACGCTCGATCAGGCTCATCTCGCAGCCGAGACTCGCCAGCACGAACGCATCCTTGCCCAACCCCGCCGTGGCATCCAGCACTCGCGGACGCACACCCTGCGCGACACCGACTGCCTTGGCGATCATCTGGCCACTGCCGCCGCCGTACAAACGACGGTGGGCTGCGCCGCCTTCGACGAAATCCACCCGCACCGGTCCCGGCGCATCGGGACCCAGCTGCTGCAATTGCAACCCGTGCTCGCCGACCTGCAAGGCGAACTCGCCGTCATCCATCTGCAACGGCAGGCCGAGCTGCTCGGCCCACTGCTCGGCGCGGGGTTGGAACGCCGGGGCCAGGGCCTCGACGTGGATGCGGCAAGCCGCGAGTTGCTCAATCATGAAAGCATGCTCAAAAAATTAAGGATCGGCAAAAACGGCCGATAACAACGGTGAACGGCATTTTGCCAGAGCTGAGCGTCGACCGAGAAAAATGTCAGACATTCAATCCACATCGATAGGCGTTATCTCCCCTTACGGCGATTACAGCCTGCGTAACACCCAAGCGCTGAGCGGCGTCAGTCACCTGTGGCAGGATTTTTTTGCCCGGGCCCTGGCCGACCAGTTGGGTGAAAACGCACCGGCGCCCGGCAGCTACCAGCCAGTCGCCCTCGATGAAGCGGTTGAACCGACCCTGGGCGCCGAGCTGCTGGAGCATATCGTCAGCCAGCGCACCTGCGACGTCACGGAAACCCAGGTCAAGCCACCCGAGCCGTTGTTCCTGCCGATCGCCGAGTTCGAACTCGATTTGCTCGACAAGCCGTTCCCGCCCTTCCCGCCAGAAGAAATCGTCGCACAGCAAAAGCAGCAGACCTTCGAGAGCAACTGGGTTCGCCCGATCGTCCTCGCCGCCGGTCAACCGTTGCCAGAACCGGGCCCGGCACCACAGCCGCGTCGACTGCCCCTGCCGATTGCCGAATTCGAACTCGACCTGTTGGACAAGCCATTCCCTCCATTCCCGGAAGAGGAACTGGTGGCGCAGCAGAAACAACTGGACTTCGACACTCGCTGGGCGCGTCCGATCGTATTGCAGAACCTGCGCATCGCTGCCTGATTCCTCAACGACAAATCCACCAGGGCCCCACATCCAGATGAAAATGGTTGCGGTGCGCCGCGTTGTAATCCGGACTCAAGACCACACTGAACATGTCGCAGGCGCCATCGCGCACCTGCCGTAGAAACTGCGCATCGGTGTTGTCCTTCGGCCAATCCCTGAGCACGCTGACGGCTCGTCCATCAGCCAGGCGAAACCCGGCGATGTCCAGTGCGCTGGCAGTGGCGTGCTGGCTGCGCGCGCCGCTTTCACGACCGTACATGTTGCGACAGGCAAAACTGCCCAGGTGATCGACCCGCGTGACTTGCTTGCCATAGGCGGCCATTGCCGCCGGCTGCAATGCATGGCGCTCGAACAGCGCGAAGGCCACGGCCAGTGGGCAACTGGCGAGGAAGCTGCTGCTCAGCGCCACCTCACCGCCCTGCACCCGCAGCACATTGGTCAGCGGGCACGAGGTATTGGCGCCGCTGTCGGCCTGGCGAGCGGTGCGCAGCCCCGACGTGGCGAGCGCCTGGTCACACAGTTGCGGATCGTTGCGCAGCGCCATGAGTTTGTAGCGGGTCAGCAGATTTGGCGGCGCTTTCACGTCCAGCGGCGCCCAGGGGTTCCATTGCGGCGGTACGGTCAGCCAACCGCGCCATACCGCCACCACCGCGACGCCAGCGATCAGCGTCAATACCATCAGTCCTTTCAAAAACCGCACGACAACGCCTCGGGATTCAACCCTTGAATAATTGATTGGCCTGGTTGAAAGGCATTGAGCGACGGGTGAAGGTGAAGGTCCCCTGCCGTTGGATTTCTTCGGCGGCGCGGAAAAACTCGCCATACGCCGCCAGCGCGAGAGCCGATCCGACACTGATGCGCTTGACGCCCAGTTCACTCAACTGGGCTACCGTCAGATCCAGCGCGCCGGACATCAGTACGTTAACGGGCTTGGGCGCCACGGCCCGGACCACCGCCAGCACTTGCTCGGCGCTGCTCAGCCCCGGCGCGTACAGCACATCGGCGCCGGCGTCGGCGAAGGCCTTCAGGCGTCGGATCGTGTCGTCCAGATCCGGCCTGCCATGCAGGAAGTTTTCCGCCCGTGCAGTCAGCAGGAAAGGGAAAGGCAGACTGCGCACCGCCTCGGCGGCGGCCTTGACCCGCGCCACGGCGTGCTCGAAATCGTAGATCGGGCTGTCTTCGCGGCCCGTGGCATCTTCGATGGAGCCCCCTACCGCGCCGGCTTGTGCCGCGCGGAGCAAGCTGCGGGCGCAGTCTTCGGGCGCATCGGCAAAGCCGTTTTCCAGGTCGACGGCGACTGGCAGGTCCGTGGCCGCAACAATCGCTCGCACATTCGCCAGCGTGTCATCAAGGCCCAGGGCGCCGTCGGGTCGTGCCAGGGAAAAAGCGTGACCGGCACTGGTCGTCGCCAATGCTTCAAAGCCGAGGCTGGCGAGCATCTTTGCCGAACCGGCATCCCATGGATTGGGAATGACAAACGCCCCATCGCGTTCGTGCAAGGCCTTGAACGCCTGGGCTCGGCGGGTTTGTGCATCCATGAAAGTCGCTCCTGAGCAATTTTGCGCAATTCGCCTCAGAGCAGACCGAGTTGCTCGGCGGCGGGTTCTCTATATAGCTCAGGCAGCGCCGGCAAGCCAGGCAAACGCTTCATCAGGCGGCTGTGAAAATGCATCGCGAGTTTCGCCGCCAGCAGATTGTCGGCGGTGTGCAGGAACATATACGGCGTGCGCCCCTCTTCGATCCACACGGCGATTTTTTCTACCCATGGCGTCAGGAACGGCTCGTTGGCCTCCACTACCGGATGACCGACGAAGCGCACCTGCGGGTATTGAGTGAACGCCGCCGGTCGCGTCGGCACCCGGGGCTTCTTGTATTGCGCGTGAATGACTTCAGGGGCGGTCGACGCGCAGCTGAACAGGCCGCGGGGATCGAGACAGATGCGTTCGACACCACGATCGAGCAGCAAACGGTTGAGCTGTCGTTCAGCGTCGCCTTTGGCAAAAAACTCATCGTGACGCACCTCTACGGCCAACGACCGTGGGAACGCGTCGATGAATGCCGCCAGCTCCTGCAATCGATTGGGCGTGAACGCCTTGGACAGTTGCAGCCAGAACGGCGAGACGCGCTCGCCCAACGGGCTCAGCAACTGGACAAAGGTTTCGGTGGCGGTCAGGTGTTCGCGCAGGTCGCCGCCGTGGCTGATGTCACCGGGGATCTTGGCGGTGAAGCGAAAGTGCTCGGGCATGATCTCGGCCCAGCGCTGAACGGTGGACGCGGCCGGGCTCGCGTAGAAGGTCGTGTTGCCTTCCACGGCGTTGAATACTTGAGAGTAGAGACCGAGGAAATCGGAGCTTTTGGCGTCTTGGGGATAAAGATAATCGCGCCAGACGTTTTCGCTCCAGGACGGGCAACCCAGATAGTAGGGCAACCGCATCAGATGTAGAGGTCGAGGCCCAGCACTTCCATATCCCAATCAACGAAACCGGCGGTGCTCAGGTAGCTGGCCAGCGCCGTCGCGACACTGCGGCTCATGGCGCGGTGATACAGCATGTCCTGCTGACGGGCGGGAAGATTGCTCAGGCGTTGCGCGGAGGCTTTGGCGGTGCGGGCGGCCAGTTGCTCTTCGGACGGAAATTCCAGCTCACCATCGATGTCATCGAAGTTTTCCGGCTCAGCGGCTTTACCCGCACGAGGCCGACGCTTGATGGGGTAGGACTGGGATGAAACGCCGTCTATACGCATAACAGAATGCTCGGTATCAATGATGGCAATTTAGCGGCACATTCGTATCCGCGCAAATGCGCAAGTGATAACTAGAACACATAAAGGCAAAAAGGTTTAAAAACCGGCGAAAAAAGTGACGACTGGCAATTTTGGGTGTGACTTTTGGGTCTTGGGATGACTTTGACAGGCCTTAGCTGGATTAATGGCTTTGTGGCGAGGGAGCTTGCTCCCGCTGGGTTGCGAAGCAACCCCAAGATTTAATTTCAGCCCGACCAGTAAGGGCACCAAGGAAATTTCAGGGCCGCTTCGCGCCCCAGCGGGAGCAAGCTCCCTCGCCACAATGGTGCTCGCTCGAGAGTGTGGTCAAGTTTGGGTTTACCGTTCGGACTTGGGCGTCGCGACCTTGTCCCGCAGGTACACCGGCTGCGCATCGTCGGCAGGGATGGCTTCGCCGCGTTCCCAGGCAAAGCGTGCCAGGGCCAGCAGGTCTTCGGCATGGGGCAACATCGAGGCATCCTGGCCGACAAGGCTGACGCCGATTCGCTCGCCGTAGCCCCAACCGGTACCGGCGCCGAACCAGTCACCGCTGGTGTCAGCCGGCAACGCCGCCGCTTCGGGTGGCAACACCGCCTCGGCACCGACCAGGCGCATCTCGCCAGCGGTTTCGCGATAGCAGCCCCAGTACACCTCGTCCATGCGCGCATCGATGGCGGCCGCTACCTGATGCGCGCCGTGCTCGCGCAAGGCGCGCTGGGCCAGTACGGCCAGGTTCGAGACCGGCAATACCGGGCGTTCCAAGGCGAAGGCCAGGCCCTGCACGACGCCAATGGCGATGCGCACGCCGGTAAACGCCCCTGGGCCGCGGCCAAAGGCGATCGCATCCACGGCTTGCAAGGTGATCCCGGCATCGCTGAGCAATTGCTGAATCATAGGCAGCAATTTTTGCGCATGCAGGCGCGGGATCACCTCGTAGTGGCTCGTGACCTTGCCGTCATGCAGCAAGGCAACGGAGCAAGCTTCAGTCGCGGTGTCCAGGGCCAGCAAGGTGCTCATCGATATGTCCGTAAATCAGGTGGGAAAAAGTGCGCCAGTATAAACAACTACGGCCCGCAAGCGGGCCGTAGTTGAGGCTGCAATCAGCGTTTTCAGCTCAGTGCTTCAAGCACCTTGCCGGTGATCGCGTCGACCGAGCCGACGCCCGGGATGTGGCTGTACTTCGGCTTGCCATGAGCAACAGACAACTTCTGATAGAAGTCCACCAGCGGCTTGGTCTGGGAATGGTAGACCGACAGGCGATGACGCACGGTTTCTTCCGTATCGTCCTTGCGCTGCACCAGTTCTTCGCCAGTCACGTCGTCCTTACCGGCGACCTTTGGCGGGTTGTAGACGGTGTGATAGACACGACCGGACGCTTCGTGAACGCGACGCCCGGCAATACGCTGGACGATTTCCTCGTCATCGACCGCGATCTCGACAACATGGTCGAGCTCCACGCCAGCGCTCACCAGGGCTTCAGCCTGAGGGATCGTGCGTGGGAAGCCATCGAACAGGAAGCCGTTGGCGCAGTCGGCTTGAGCAATGCGGTCCTTGACCAGCGCGATGATCAGGTCATCCGACACCAGGCCGCCGGCATCCATGATGCTCTTGGCCTGAACACCCAGTGGGGTACCAGCCTTGACCGCGGCGCGAAGCATGTCGCCAGTGGAGATTTGCGGGATACCGAATTTTTCGGTGATGAACTTTGCCTGAGTACCTTTACCGGCCCCGGGAGCTCCCAGCAGAATGACGCGCATCGATGTGCTCCTCAATTTTTTTATGTAAAACGCTCGGATTCGCCTCGTGGGGCCAATCTTCGAAAAACTTGATCGTGACCGCCCAAACGGCCAAAGGCTGATCAAGATACACAGCGGGCCCGACCCACACAAGCCGCCGAAAGTCGGAGTAACCCGCGCCGCACGCGACCTTCGTAGGGGGTAGTGGGAGTCGCAAGCGGACAACAAACTGTCGCCTGGTCGACCTCCCTGCCCCTGCAAACAGCTACGCCCGGACAGGCCGGGCGTGCTGTTTTTTAGCCCTCCGGGAGATTAGCCGGTGTTGCGCAAACCGGCGGCAATCCCTGCCACAGACACCAGCAACGCCTGTTCCACAGGGCTGCCCTGGGCCACGTCCTGCTGCCGCGAACGTGCCAGCAGCTCGGCCTGCAACAGGTGCAGCGGGTCGAGGTAGGTATTGCGCAGGCGGATGAATTCCAGCGTGTCTGGGCTATGTGCCAGTAGCTGCGACTGGCCGGTCAGGCCCAGGACCACCGAACAGGCCTGCGACAATAGGTCGCGTAAATGCTCGCCCAAAGGCAGCAACGCTGGTTCCACCAGACGCTCATCATAGGACTGGGCAATATCGGCGTCGGCCTTGGCCAGGACCATCTCCAGCATGTCGATGCGGGTGCGGAAGAACGGCCATTGCTCACGCATCTGCCCGAGCAGTTCGCCCTCGCCGCGCTCCAGCGCCTTGCCCAGGGCGGTTTCCCAACCGAGCCAGGCCGGCAGCATCAACCGGGTCTGGGTCCAGCCGAAAATCCACGGGATCGCCCGCAGGCTTTCGATACCGCCGGCGCGACGCTTGGCCGGACGGCTGCCCAAGGGCAGGCGGCCCAGTTCCTGTTCCGGCGTGGACTGGCGGAAATACTCGACGAATTGCGGATTTTCGCGCACTACGGCCCGGTAGGCATTGACCCCGTCGGCAGCCAGTTCATCCATCAGATGCCGCCATTGCGGGGTTGGCGGCGGTGGTGGCAGCAAGGTCGCTTCGAGCACTGCGGCGAGGTAAAGATTGAGGTTCTGTTCGGCGATGTCCGGCAGGCCGAATTTGAAACGAATCATTTCGCCCTGTTCGGTAGTGCGGAAACGTCCGGCCACCGAACCCGGCGGCTGGGACAGGATCGCCGCGTGCGCCGGGCCGCCGCCACGGCCGACGGTGCCACCGCGGCCATGGAACAACAGCAATTCGACTTGCTGCTCGCGGCAGATGTCCACCAGACGCTCCTGGGCGCGGTATTGCGCCCAGGCTGCCGCCGTGGTCCCGGCGTCCTTGGCCGAGTCGGAATAGCCGATCATCACTTCCTGGGGACCTTGCAGGCGCGAGCGATAACCCGGCAGCAACAGCAGGCGTTCGATCACCGGCCCGGCGTTGTCCAGGTCGGCGAGGGTTTCGAACAGCGGCACTACGCGCATCGGCCGCAATACGCCGGCCTCCTTGAGCAGCAACTGCACCGCCAGCACATCGGAAGCCGCGCCGGCCATGGAAATCACATAAGAGCCCAGGGACGCTGCCGGTGCCGCCGCAACCTCGCGGCACGTGGCCAGGACTTCCGCCGTATCGGCCGACGGTTTGAAGTAAGGCGGCAACAAGGGCCGGCGATTATTCAGTTCGCCCAAGAGGAAACCGATGCGCTGCTCTTCGTCCCATTCCTCGTAACGCCCCAGCCCGAGGTATTCGGTGATCTCGGTCATCGCCGCCGTGTGCCGCGTCGAGTCCTGGCGCACGTCGAGGCGCACCAGGAACAGGCCGAAAGTCACCGCGCGGCGCAGGCAATCGAGCAACGGCCCGTCGGCAATCACGCCCATGCCGCACTCATGCAGGGACTGGTAGCACAACTCCAACGGATCGAGCAGTTCACGGTTGTCCTGCAGCACCTCGGCGGTTGCCGGCGTCGCGCCTGTCAAGGAGGCCTGGGCCCAGTTGCGCGTGGCTCGCAGGCGTTCGCGCAATTGCTTGAGCACCGCGCGATAGGGCTCGGCGCTGTCACCGGCCTGGGCGCGCAAAGCCTCGCTGGCTTTCTGCATGGACAAGTCGGCGGCCAGATGGTCGACGTCGCGCAAATACAGGTCCGCCGCCATCCAGCGCGCCAGCAGCAACACCTCGCGAGTGACCGCGGCGGTGACGTTCGGGTTGCCGTCCCGGTCGCCGCCCATCCACGAGGCAAAGCGGATCGGCGCGGCCTCCAGCGGCAGGCGCAACCCGGTGGCGGCATGCAGGGCCTGGTCAGCCTTGCGCAGGTAATTGGGGATGGCGTGCCACAGTGAATGCTCGATCACCGCGAAGCCCCACTTGGCCTCGTCCACGGGCGTCGGGCGGGTCCGGCGAATCTCTTCGGTGTGCCAGGCTTCGGCGATCAACCGTTGCAAGCGTTCGTGGATCTGCGCGCGCTCGGCACTGGTGAGGTCGCGATGGTCCTGGGCGGCCAGTTGCGCGGCGATCGCGTCGTATTTCTGGATCAGCGTGCGCCGGGCGACTTCCGTGGGATGCGCAGTGAGCACCAGTTCGATTTCCAGCCGGCCTAATTGCCGCGCCAGCGCTTCGGCGCCATGGCCTTCGGCTCGCAGGCGCGCCAGCAGCTCGGGCAGCACGCGTGCTTCGAACGGCGCCGGCCTGGATTCTTCGCGGCGGTGAATCAGCTGGTATTGCTCGGCGATATTGGCCAGGTTGAGGAACTGGTTGAACGCCCGCGCTACCGGCAGCAACTCGTCCTCGCTCAACTGGTTGAGGCTGGCGCTCAGTTCCGCATCCATCGAACCGCGTCGGTCAGCCTTCGCGCCTTTGCGAATCTGCTCGATCTTGTCGAGAAAGGCGTCTCCGTACTGGTCGCGAATGGTATTGCCCAGCAGCTCGCCGAGCAGGTGGACGTCCTCGCGCAAGCGGGCATCAATATCGGTCATCAGCAGGTCTCCAGCAAAAAGGTCCGGACAGCTTTGTAGGAGAGAGTGCCGATGCCGGTCGCTTATGACAAGCGACGAAGGGACTTTAAACCTTGTCAGCCAAAGCTAGTCTCATGGGTAAGCCACACAACGGCTTGTCACTGTCGCGCCCGCCACGAGCGGGTCCATTGAGGCGCCATCATGAAAATCCGTGAACTTGCTCAGCACTGGGAAGAAAACGCCAAGGGTCACCTGACCCAGACCGGTTATACGATTCATCTGGATGTAGAAGCCGCCGCACGCCTGGCGGCGATCTGCGACATGTACCCCAAGCGCCAGCCCGAAGAACTGCTCGGCGAATTGATCGGCGCGGCGCTGGAGGAGCTGGAAGCCAGCTTCCCCTACATCAAGGGCGCGCAGGTCGTGGCCACCGATGAAGAAGGCGACCCGCTGTACGAAGACGTCGGTCCGACCCCGCGATTTCTCGCCTTGTCCCGTCGTCATTTGCGCCAACTCTCCTCGCAAAACGACAAGTCCAAGCACTGATACCCTCTCCCCGCATCGCGCTATCCCGGCACCGCTACCGAGTTTTTGGTGCCGGAATACCGCTGCCCGCCTTGAAAGTTCAGCTTTTTGGCAGCTGACCGATCAGTCAGCATTTCTTTTGGCGATTGGCCATCCTTACCTGAACTTTTGAAAAACGCCTCGGGTCACACCGAGTAACCATACTGGAACGGTCGTTTAAATAAACGCGCCCTGGCGCCAGCGCCAAAACAGACGTCACGGCTTCGGTCCCAGCATGGATTAGTGTTTTTTCAGGAGTTTTCCAATGGAGTTGAAGCCTATGAATACCTGCACTGCCAAACCCTCATCCACTGGCTTGCGCGGCCTGAAGTTGGCTGCCCTGGCTATCGGTAGCAGCTTCATCCTGGCCGGTTGCGCCGGCAATCCACCTTCGGAGCAATACGCGGTCACGCAATCGGCGGTCAACAGCGCCGTAAGCGCGGGCGGCACCGAGTTTGCCGCGGTAGAAATGAAATCGGCCCAGGACAAACTCAAGCAGGCCGAGATCGCCATGCACGACGAGAACTACGAAGAGGCCAAGCGTCTGGCCGAACAGGCCGAATGGGATGCGCGCGTTGCCGAACGCAAGGCCCAGGCAGCCAAGGCCGAACAGGCCCTCAAGGATTCCCAGAAAGGGGTTCAGGAACTGCGTCAGGAAGGCATGAACAAGGTTCAGTAACCCTGTTCGAGCCACGACGTATTTCTCATTGATAAAAGGACGACAGACTATGACGCACAAACATTTCATGATGCCCGCCCTGCTTGCCGCCTGCGTAGCCCTGGCCGCTTGCTCCCACGACCCGAACGCGAACCTGGAACAGGCCCGTACCAACTACAACGGCCTGCAGGCCGACCCGGCGGCCACCAAGGTCGCGGCCCTGGAAACCAAAGAGGCCTCCGACTTCCTGGCCAAGGCCGACAAGGCCTACCTGGACAACGAAGACGAAGCCAAGGTTGACCAACTGGCCTACCTGACCAACCAGCGCGTCGAAGTGGCCAAGCAGACCATCGCCCTGCGCAACGCTGAAGCCGAGCTGAAAAACGCCGGTGACGAACGCGCCCGCGCACTGCTCGACGCCCGCAACGCGCAGATCAAGCAGTTGCAGGACAGCCTCAACGCCAAGCAGACCGAGCGCGGCACGCTGGTGACCTTCGGTGACGTGCTGTTCGCCACCAACAAATCCGACCTGCGCGCCAGCGGCATGACCAATGTGAGCAAACTGGCGCAGTTCCTCCAGGAAAACCCGGATCGCAAGGTGATCATCGAAGGTTATACCGATAGCACCGGTTCGGATTCCTACAACCAGTCGCTGTCCGAACGCCGCGCCAGCTCCGTGCGCACCGCCTTGGTAAAAATGGGCGTCGACCCGGCCCGCATCGTGACCCAGGGTTACGGCAAGGAATTTCCGGTCGCCGACAACACCAGCGTCTCGGGCCGTGCCATGAACCGTCGCGTGGAAGTCACTATTTCCAACGACAACCAGCCAGTCGCCCCGCGCTCGACCATGAGCGCCAACTGATCGGCTGACTGCAACGCAAAAGCCCCGCCTGACTTCAATCAGGCGGGGTTTTTTATTGGCTGAATATTTTTTAGCTGACCATGCCCCTGTGGGAGCGAGCCTGCTCGCGAAGACGGTCATCCAGTCGATACATCTGTCGACTGAGCTAGCGCTTTCGCGAGCAGGCTCGCTCCCACAGGAAATCGAATCGGTTACGGTTGCAGCTTCTGCGGCGTCTCCTGCCCCATGCACCGCACCGCGCGTTTCTTCTCGTTGATCAGCACACCGGTCAGGCCTTTCTGCTCGGTGTCGAACAGCACCAGTACCCCATCAATGCATTGGGCGACCTGGGGCGCCGGCTCCAGGGCGACTTTATAGTCTTCGCCCGGCACGGTCTTGAGCATGGTGAACTGGTTGAGCAGCAACGCATCCTCGGGCTTGGCGAAATGCAGATAGCCGTAGTACCAGAGCGCCGCGACGGTGCCGAGAATGCTGCAGATACCGGTGATGATCAGGGGGATGGCGTTGCGTTCTTCGCTCATTGCGGGTTCTCGGATGATTCAACGGAAGATTTCGGGTAGTTCGGCACCTCGCCCAGGCGGCGCAAGCCATCGAAGTGCTGGGGATCGTCGAGGTAGCGCAGCATCACGGTTCGCCAGGTCGGGTCGGCGAAAGTCTGCACGTGGCCGCCCCGGGTCAGTTGCAGGACCCGGGGCGGCGGCGCAGCTTGATACAAGCGGATGCCGTTGGAAAGGGGCACGATGGGGTCGTCAAGGCTGTGGTAGATCAGTTTCGGCACGCCGTTCAATTGTGCGATCGAGCCAATGGCGCTGTCGCCGTCCGGCACCAGCCACGACAGCGGCACCTGCAACGCCCAGGTCAGCCAGGAAGTGCTCAGGGCAAAACGTCCGACGTCGCGATAGCTGGCGGGCACGCCATCAAGCACCAACGCCTTGAGCTGCTGTTGACGCTGAGGATGCTCCACCAGGTAATGCACCGCCAGCGCGCCACCCAGGCTCTGGCCGAGCAGCACCAGCGGCTTGCCTTGGACCTCGGGCGATTGGTCGAGCCATTTGAACGCAGCGTCGATGTCCCGGTAGATCGCCGGCAGGCTCGGCTCGCCCTCGGACACCCCATAACCCCGGTAATCGACCATCAGCACTTGATAACCCTGCTCCGGCAACCACCAGCTCCCGCCGAGGTGCCAGGACAGGTTGCCGCCGTTGCCGTGCAAATGCAGCACCGTGCCCTTGACCTCGACACCCGGCTTCACCGGCAGCCACCAGCCACGCAGCTTCAGGCCATCAGCCGTGGTCAGGGTGACGTCGCGGTATTCGAGCTTGGCCCGCTGCGGCGTGAACGGCAGTCCGCGTTCGGGGTAGAACAGCAGGGAGCTGCAGCCACTCAGGGCCAGCAGCAGGCAAATGATGCCGAGGGTTCGCATCCGGTGAAGCCTCGCAAAAATCAGAAGTTATACGCAGCCCCCCTGTGGGAGCGAGCCTGCTCGCGAATGCGGTTGAACATTCAACATCAATGTTGACTGCAATACCGCTTTCGCGAGCAGGCTCGCTCCCACAGGGATGGGGTGTGCTCAAAGAATGTTCGAATAGTCCGCTTCGATCCGGTCCAGGCTCAGGTGGTTCAAGAAGTTGGAGAAGCACATCCAGGCCGACAAGGCGTTCATGTCGCGAAACTGCTCCGGAAGGTATTTGGGCGGCACGACCAGGCCCTCATCCACCAACTGGCGCAGGGTGCGCATATCCTCCAGGGTGGTCTTGCCACAGAACAGCAGCGGCACCTGCTCCAGCTTGCCTTTGCGCACGGCCAGCTGAATGTAGTTGTAAACCATGATGAAGCCCTTGAGGTAGGACAAGTCTTTGGTAAATGGCAGACCGGTCGGCACCGAGCCACGGAAAACGCGACTGGCGTTGCCGTAGCTTTCGGCCATTTCAAAACCCTGTTCGCGGAAGAACTCGAAGACCTGCAGGAAGTCGGCCCCCTCCTCCACCATATGGATGGCGCGGGTGCGGTTGGTGAGTTTGCGCAGGCGACTCGGGTAGGAGGCGAAGGTGATGATTTCCATCAGGATCGCCAGGCCTTCCTGGGTCACCGTCGACGAGGGCGGCCCCTTGGACAGGAAGGTGCAGATCGGCTGGTTCAAACCATTGAGGGTGGTGCCAACATGCACCAGTCCCTCATGGACCTCCAAGGCGCGCACATCCCGCTCGTTGAACATCGCGTCGGTGCGGATCTTGATGTAGTCGGCACCCGCCGCCGCGTCGGCGACGATACCATCGGACTCGAATACGCGAATGGTTTCCTCGGCCTCGCCAAACACCCGGTTGAGGCGATGCTGCAACAGGCTGACGGCCTCCTTGGCACTGAGCACCTTGGGCTCGTCCTTGAGGTCGCCACGGCCATCGATGTTGTTCAGGTAGTCGGAGAGCATCAGGCCCAGGTCGGCCAGGGTCGGGTCACCAGCGTGGAAGGCATCGGAAGCGGCGCCGTACAGTTCCTGGGAAATCAGCCCGAAGTCCTCGGTGCCGCGCGCTTCGAGCATGCGCACCACCATGCGGTACTCCTTGCACATGCGCCGCATGATCTGGCCCACCGGGTTGAACTGCCCAAGCTGGCGAGTGATGTCGCGCTCGATGTTCTGGAACTCCAGCTTCACTTTGCTGGAATCGAAGGACAGTGGCCGGTTGAGGTAATAATCACGGTCCACCGCAGGCATTTCCTTGCCCTTGGCCTTGAGAAACCCCTTGCGGATGCTCTCGTCCCACTTCACCGCGTCGAGAATGCGAATCGGCGTTTGCGCCAGCACAATGCGATCGGACAAGGTGCGTATCGTCTGCTGGTAATCGTCCACCCGAAACTCCTGTGAAAAACGTCCGCTTGTAGCCGTTATTGGGATTTGCTCAGTCGCTGGTAGCGTACGGCTTCCGAGAACACATCGGAATTTGCCGGGTCGTCGAGGTAGCTGAAAACCTTGTTCATGTCGCTGTCCACCAGCACGCCATCACCCTCCTCGCTCTGGTTTGGCTGGCCGCTGAGGAGCTGCTGGCCGATGGCCTGGTTGATCTGTTCCATGTCCAGGTTGTAGACCACCAGTTCCTGCTTGTCGGTCAGTTCGAAACCGGCGATGACGAAATGGCCGCCGAAGCGCGCCGGCACCTTGGCCGACAAATACCAGCGATTGCCGTGGCGGGAGACGGTCAGGGGAATGGCTTCGCGCTCCTGAGGCCTGGCCCTGAAATAACTGACGGCCTGGTAGCGATGCTTGCCGACCTCCGTCAGCTCCAGGTTCACCGGCTCGCCCCAGGCGTTGGTGCTGGTCCAGTGGCCGAGCAGGCCCTTGGGCGCGGCTTCGCTGTCGGGCAACGGCGCCTTGAACGACACCAGGCAGCCACTGAGCAGCAGCAACGACACGGCCAGTGCAACGGCACGCCAGGCTTTCATTGGAACTCCCTATGGCTTCAGCGTCTTGTCTTCCGTGGCGAGGGAGCTTGCTCCCGCTTGAGTGCGCAGCGCTCACAAAGAGGGGCCGCTGCGCAGCCCAGCGGGAGCAAGCTCCCTCGCCACAGGGGACCGTAATAACCCCCCAGGGTCACACCGACGCCAGTACCAAGTGCATGTAACGGGTCAGGATGCCGAGCATGTCTTCTTCAGCTACCGGCTCGGCGCCATTGAGCAAGCCCTGATATTCCATCCGTCCGATAATCGCCGTCAACACTTTGGCATCCTGTTGTGGCTCGCGGGAGCCCAGGACCTGGAAAAACTGACAGGTGCCGTGCAACAAAATCTGCTGGTGAGAACGCACCAACACCGCCAGGCGCGGGTTGAGCAGCGCTTCCTGGCGGAAGGCCTGTTCGGCCATCAGGTAGTCGCGACGACTATGCAATTGATGCTGCACGTAGTCCGCCGTCATCCGCGCGATGTCGTCCGCCAGTTGCGAGCGCGACGCGGCGCTGCCATCCCCGTAGGCGACCATCTCGCGCAGCAGGCCTTCATTATTGGTCCACAGCTTGGCCATGAACGCCGCGCTGCGTTCCACGTACTGGGCGAAGGTGTCGGTGAGCAGGTCGTCGATGTCCTTGAAATAATAAGTGGTGGCCGACAGCGGCACGCCCGCTTCGGCGGCCACCGCGCGGTGGCGCACCGCACGCACGCCATCGCGCACGACAATGCGCATGGCCGCGTCGAGAATCTCCTGGCGACGCTGTTCACTGCCCTGTCGGCTGGCCTTGCGACCCTGGTACTGAACACTTTCAGCGACAGCAGTGGCGACGCCCGCTGCACCTTCTGGAGCCATTGCACGATTCACGACAGGTCTTTCCTCGCTATTTCAGAAGTAACCAATTGATACGTTTGTACCAGACAGGCATTAAAAAGCCGCCCATCGAGGCGGCTTTTTAATTGAAACACTTACGCTTGGGGCCGCATGTGCGGGAACAGGATGACATCCCGGATCGACGGTGAGTTGGTCAGCAACATCACCAGGCGATCGATACCAATGCCTTCGCCAGCCGTCGGTGGCATGCCGTACTCCAGGGCGCGAACGAAGTCGGCGTCGTAGTGCATGGCTTCGTCGTCACCGGCGTCCTTATCGGCCACCTGGGCCATGAAGCGCTCGGCCTGGTCTTCCGCGTCGTTGAGCTCGGAGTAGGCGTTGGCGATTTCACGGCCGCCGATGAACAGTTCGAAACGGTCGGTCACGCTCGGGTTCTCGTCGTTGCGACGGGCCAGCGGCGACACTTCGAACGGGTACTGGGTGATGAAGTGCGGCTGCTCCAGCTTGTGCTCGACCAGTTCTTCGAAAATCATCACTTGCAGCTTGCCCAGGCCTTCGAAGCCAAGCACCTTGGCGCCGGCCTTCTTGGCGATGGCACGGGCCTTGTCGATGTCCTGCAAGTCGGCCGCGGTGATTTCCGGGTTGTACTTGAGGATCGAATCGAACACCGACAGGCGCACGAACGGCTCGCCAAAGTGGAACACCTTGTCGCCGTACGGCACGTCGGTGCTGCCCAAAATCAACTGTGCCAGCTCGCGGAACAGTTCTTCGGTCAGGTCCATGTTGTCGTTGTAATCGGCGTAGGCCTGGTAGAACTCGAGCATGGTGAACTCGGGGTTGTGCCGGGTCGAAACGCCTTCGTTACGGAAGTTGCGGTTGATCTCGAAGACCTTCTCGAAACCACCGACCACCAAGCGCTTGAGGTACAGCTCCGGCGCGATGCGCAGGAACATTTCCATGTCCAGGGCGTTGTGGTGGGTTTCGAACGGCTTGGCCGCCGC
Source organism: Pseudomonas sp. R1-15 (assembly GCF_051132085.1). Taxonomy (NCBI): domain Bacteria; kingdom Pseudomonadati; phylum Pseudomonadota; class Gammaproteobacteria; order Pseudomonadales; family Pseudomonadaceae; genus Pseudomonas; species Pseudomonas sp. R1-15. The sequence continues at coordinate 4,797,948 of NZ_CP071660.1, forward strand.
GCCACCCGGAATGGTCTGCAGCATCGGCGTCTCGACTTCCAGGAAGTCACGCTTCATCAGGAAGCTGCGGATGTGCGCGATGACCTGCGAGCGCACGCGGAACGTGTGGCGCACGTCTTCGTTGACGATCAGATCGACGTAGCGCTGGCGGTAACGCTGCTCGGTGTCGGTCAGGCCGTGGTGCTTGTCCGGCAGCGGGCGCAGGGATTTGGTCAGCAGGCGCACGCTGGTCATTTCGACGTAGAGGTCGCCCTTGCCGGAGCGGGCCAGGGTGCCTTCGGCGGCAATGATGTCGCCCAGGTCCCAGGTCTTGACGGCGGCCAGGGTTTCTTCCGGCAGGGTCTTGCGGTTGACGTAGACCTGGATGCGACCGGTCATGTCCTGGATCACCAGGAACGAACCACGGTCGAGCATGATACGACCGGCAACCTTGACCGGAATCGCCGCCTCGGCCAGCTCTTCCTTGGTCTTGTCCGCGTACTTCTTCTGCAAGGCATCGCAGTACGAATCGCGGCGGAAGTCGTTGGGGAAGGCCTGGCCCTTGGCGCGCTCGGCAGCAAGCTTTTCCTTGCGCAGGGCGATCAGGGAGTTTTCTTCCTGTTGCAGGGCTTGCGGGTCGAGTTCTTGGTCGCTCATGTCTTTAAGGTTTCCATCACAGGTTCGTTGCCCCCGGCCCGGGCCGGAGTCTGCCGGCGAGCCGCGCTTCGAAAGCGTGCCCGCCCGCCACGTGGGTGTCGCGTTACAGCCCTTGCTTGAGGCTGGCGATCAAATATTCATCGATGTCGCCGTCGAGCACCTTGTCGCAGTCGCTGCGTTCAATGCTGGTGCGCAGGTCCTTGATCCGCGAAGCGTCGAGGACGTACGAGCGGATCTGGTGACCCCAGCCGATATCGGACTTGGTGTCTTCCAGGGCCTGGGACGCCGCGTTGCGCTTCTGCACTTCCTGCTCGTACAAACGCGCCCGCAGCATTTTCATCGCGGTGTCTTTGTTCGCGTGCTGGGACCGTTCGTTCTGGCAACTGACCACGGTGTTGGTCGGTACGTGGGTGATCCGTACGGCCGAGTCGGTGGTGTTTACGTGCTGGCCACCGGCCCCGGAGGAACGGTAGGTGTCGATACGCAGGTCGGCCGGGTTGATCTCGATCTCGATGTTGTCATCGATTTCCGGCGAGACGAATACCGCCGAGAACGAGGTGTGCCGACGGTTGCCGGAGTCGAACGGGCTCTTGCGCACCAGGCGGTGCACGCCGATCTCGGTACGCAGCCAGCCAAAGGCGTACTCGCCCTTGATGTGCACGGTAGCGCCCTTGATCCCGGCGACTTCACCGGCGGACAGTTCCATGATGGTTGCGTCGAAACCGCGTTTGTCGGCCCAGCGCAGGTACATGCGCAGCAGGATATTGGCCCAGTCCTGGGCCTCGGTGCCGCCGGAGCCGGCCTGGATGTCCAGGTAGGCGTTGTTCATGTCCATCTCGCCGCTGAACATGCGGCGGAACTCCAGCTTGGCCAGGTTCTCGTCCAGGCGTGTCAGCTCGGCGACCACATCGCCGACCGCGCCTTCGTCGTTTTCCTCTACGGCCATGTCCAGCAGGTCGCGGCAATCGGCCAGGCCGCTGGACAATTCGTCCAGGGTCTCGACGATCTGCGCCAGCGCAGAACGCTCGCGGCCCAGTTCCTGGGCGTAGGAAGGGTTGTTCCAGACATTCGGATCTTCAAGCTCGCGATTGACTTCAGTCAGACGCTCATGCTTTTGATCGTAGTCAAAGATACCCCCGAATAGTTTCGGAGCGCTCGGACAGGTCCTTGATGGTGTTCAGGATCGGGTTGATTTCCATGGCGGGCAGCACTCGTTGGCGAACTTTTGAAAGCCGGCGAGTATAACGTAATCAAGCGTCGGCGGCAGCCCGCCTGGCGGCTTTAGGGGGAATGAGATTGAGCGTACGGCCCTGTGGCGAGGGAGCTTGCTCCCGCTGGGTTGCGCGGCAGCCCCAAAACGGCCCCCTCAATCGACCTGGCACACCGAGCCAACTGGTTTAAGGGCCGCTGCGCGCCCCAGCGGGAGCAAGCTCCCTCGCCACAAAAGCAATCTCGCCAGGCAGGGTTTATTCAACCCCCACCCGATTGCGCCCATTGTGCTTGGCCAGGTACAGCCCCTTGTCCGCCGCCGAGATCAGTTGGCGGCACTCGCCGCCCTGTTGCGGGGTGAAGGTCGCGACGCCGATGCTGACGGTCAGGTTCTCGCCGCCGTCGGGCGTGGCATGGGGGATTTTCAGGGCGGCGACGCTCTGGCGCAGCTTTTCGGCCATCAACCGTGCGCCGCCAGGCGAGGTGCCGGGCAATACCAGGGCAAACTCCTCGCCGCCATAACGGGCCGGTAGGTCGGACGGACGACTGCAGGCATCGCGTATCGCCGTGGCAACCTTGCGCAGGGCTTCGTCGCCTTCAAGGTGACCGTAGTTGTCGTTGAACGACTTGAAATAATCCACATCGATCATCAACAGCGACAGCTGGGACTGGTCCCGCAGCGCCCTTCGCCACTCCAGCTCCAGGTATTCGTCGAAGTGCCGGCGATTGGACAGCCCGGTCAGGCCATCGGAGTGCATCAGCCGTTGCAGCACCAGATTGGTGTCGAGCAACTGCTGCTGGCTGACCCGCAGCGCACGGTAGGCCGCGTCGCGCTGCAACAGCATCATGTAGGAGCGCGAGTGATAGCGGATCCGCGCTACCAGTTCGATATTGTCCGGCAACTTGACCAGGTAATCGTTGGCTCCGGCGCCAAACGCCGCGCTCTTAATCAGCGGGTCCTCCTTGGTCGACAGGACGATGATCGGGATGTCGCGAGTGGCCGGATGGTTGCGGTACTCGCGCACCAGGCTCAAGCCGTCGAGACCGGGCATGACCAGGTCCTGGAGAATCACCGTCGGCTTGATGCGCACGGCGTGGGCGATGGCCTGGTGAGGGTCGGAGCAGAAGTGGAAGTCGATGTTCTGCTCGTTCGACAACCCGCGTCGCACTGCCTCGCCGATCATCGCCTGGTCATCGACCAGCAAGACCATGGCGGCGTTCTCATCGCGCTTGAAGTCGTCGAGCTGTAATTCATTCATGGGGCTCACCTGAGTACTGCTGGGGTGCAAGAGGGCATCATTGGCTGAAAATTTCCACCAGGCGTGGCGCTATCCGGTCCAGCGCGAGTATCTGCGCCGCCGCGTCGATAGCGGCGGCCGCCTTGGGCATGCCATAGACCGCGCTGCTCTGCTGGTCCTGGGCGATGGTCACACAGCCCTGCTGGCGCATCAGTTTAAGCCCTTGCGCACCGTCGCGGCCCATGCCGGTGAGCAACACGCCTACCGCCTCACCACTCCAGAAATTGGCGACACTCTCGAAAAACACATCGATGGAGGGCCGATAGATTTCGTTGACGGGCTCCGCCGTGTACGCCAGCGTGCCATTTTTCAATAGGCGCAAATGATGATTGGTTCCGGCCAACAGCACCACCCCGCCTCGCGGTGTCTCGCCCTCGCGGGCCAGCCGGACCTCAAGGCCCGACACGCCACCAAGCCACTCGGCCATGCCGGCGGCAAACACTTCGTCCACATGCTGGACCAGCACGATGGCCGGGGCAAAATCGCGGGGCAGCGCCTTGAGCAGCACTTCCAACGCGGCGGGGCCGCCGGCAGACGAGCCGATCGCCACCAGGCTGTTGCGTGACACCGAGGCCCGCTGCGCAGCCGGCGCGGCGCGCTCACGGTTGCCCCGCTCGCCGATCAGCCAGCCGATGTTGGCGATCTTGCGCAGCAAGGGGGCAGCGGCGTCCTCGGGCCTGCCGACGCCCAGCGCCGGGGTATCCACTACGTCCAGGGCGCCATGGCCCATGGCTTCGAACACCCGATGGACGTTCTGCTGGCTGTCGCCAGTGACGATCACGATGGCGCAGGGCGTGTCGGCCATGATTCGCCGGGTCGCCTCGACACCGTCCATGATCGGCATGAACAGGTCCATCAGGATCAGGTCCGGCGTGTATTCATGGCAACGCTGCACCGCCTCGGCGCCGTTGGCGGCCACCCAGACCAACTGATACGCGGGCTCGAATGCCAGCGCGCGGCGCAGGGCCTCGACCGCCAGGGGCATGTCATTGACGATGGCGATCTTCAAGCGCGCGCTCCTCCGATCAATTCGACCACGGCGTCGAGCAAGGCGTCGTCATGGAAACTCGCCTTGGCTAGATAATAGTCGGCCCCGGCATCCAGGCCACGGCGGCGATCTTCCTCGCGATCCTTATAGGAAACCACCATCACCGGCAGCGATTGCAGGCGGTTGTCGCGGCGCAGCAGCGACACCAGTTCAATGCCGTCCATGCGTGGCATGTCGATGTCCGTAATGAGCAAGTCGAAATCCTCCGAACGCAACGCATTCCAGCCATCCATGCCGTCCACCGCCACTGCTACATCGTAGCCACGATTGAGCAACAGCTTGCGCTCCAGTTCCCGCACGGTCAGCGAGTCGTCGACCACCAGGATCCGCTTGCGCGGCGCCTGGGCCTCGTTCTGCCGGGCGATGCGTTCCAGGCGCCCGGTGTCGAGCAACTTTTCCACCGAACGCAGCAGGTCTTCGACATCGACGATCAACACCACCGAGCCGTCGTCGAGCAAGGCGCCGGCGGAAATGTCCTGGACCTTGCCCAGGCGCTCATCCAGGGGCAGCACCACCAGGGTTCGCTCGCCGATGAACCGTTCCACCGCCACGCCATAAATCACCTCGCGCTCGCGAATCACCACGACCTTGAGACTCTGGCCGTCGTTCGGCGTTACCGGGCGGTTGAGCAATTGCGTGGCGGCGACCAACCCCACATGACGGCCTTCGTGCCAGAAATGCTGGCGACCTTCGACCTGGACGATGTCCTCGGGCGCCAGGTCGCACATGCGTTCGATATGGGCCAGGGGAAAGGCATAGGCTTCTGCGCCGACTTCCACTACCAGGCTGCGCACCACCGAAAGCGTCAACGGCACCTCAAGATGGAAACGACTGCCCGCGCCCGTCGTCTGCTCCAGCACCACCGCGCCACGCAACTGCTTGACCATATGCTGGACAGCGTCCAGCCCGACGCCGCGCCCGGACACCTCGGTGACCGTGTCCCGCAGGCTGAAGCCGGGCAGGAAGAGGAAAGTCAGCAGTTCTTCCTCGCTCAGGCTGGCGGCGGTGTGCTCGGGAGAAAGACCACGCTCCACCACGCTGCGACGCACCCGCTCCAGGTCCACGCCGGCGCCGTCGTCCGCCAGCTCCAGCACCAGCAGGCCGGCCTGGTGCGAGGCGCGCAAGCGGATCAGGCCTTCGGCGGGTTTGCCAGCCAACAGCCGTTGCTCCGGCGTCTCGACGCCATGGTCGACGGCGTTGCGCAGCAGGTGAGTCAGGGGCGCCTCGAGTTTTTCCAGTACATCGCGATCGACCTGGGTTTTCTCGCCTTCGATTTCCAGGCGCACCTGTTTGCCCAGGCTACGCCCCAGGTCGCGGACCATGCGCGCCTGCCCCGATAGCACATCGGCAAACGGGCGCATGCGGCAGGCCAGCGCCGTGTCGTACAACACTTGCGCGCGCTGGCCGGCCTGCCAGGCAAACTCGTCCAGCTCAGCGGTTTTTTGCGCCAGCACCTGCTGGGTTTCCGCCAACAGGCGCCGGGCATCGTTGAGCGCCTCCTGGGCCTGGAGACTCAAGGCGTGATCCTTGAGATGCACGTTCAGGTCTTCAAGGGCGCGCAGGCCATTGCCTTGCTGGCGCTTGAGGCGCAGCAGGGTCGCCAGCCAGGGCTTGAGGCGCTGGGTTTCCACCAGCGACTTGCTCGACAGGTCCAACAGGCTGTTGAGGCGCCCGGCAGTGACCCGCAAGACCCGTTCGCCCTCCTCGGTGACACGCTTTTTCCTGGGCGCTGGCTCCACGGGCTCCATGGGCGTGGACGTGAGTTCAGGCATCTCGAGCCGCACGGGCTCGACGGGTATCTCGATGGTCGGCGACGTGGCGGGTGAAACCGCCGCAGCAGGCTCAAGCAGGCGCCCCAATAACGCGACATAGGCCTCGATGTCCTCGGCGCCGACGCTGTTGCCTGGGGTCGCGATGCGCGTCAGCAGGTCGGTGCCTTGCAGCAAGGCGTCGATATGCTCGGCACGCAGGACCAGGCGGCGTTCCTGGGCGCTGACCAGGCAATCTTCCATGACATGGGCCACGCTGACCCCGGCGGGGATCCCGACGATTCGCGCGGCGCCCTTGAGCGAGTGGGCCGCGCGCATGCACGACTCAAGGTGCTCGGCCTGGGTCGGGTCACGCTCGAGGGCCAGCAGGCCGGCGCTGAGTACCTGGGTCTGCGCCTCGGCTTCCAGGCTGAACAGTTCGAGCAACGAGGCGTCACGCATCTGATCGGGGGTCATGACAGGCTCCGGGACACGGCGGGCAACAACTGCTCTTCATCCAGCCAACGCAGGCTGCGGCCTTTGTATTGCAACACGCCACGGGTGTATTTGCCCGCCGACTGCGAAGCGCCGGCCAGGATGCGTTCGTCAATCGCGTGAATGCCGTCCACCTCATCCACCGGCACCAGTACCGACCCGCCCTGGGCGGCGATAATCAGCATGCGCGGCATGATCCGCCCGCCGGAAGGTGCGGCCGAGCCAGGCTCCAGCCCCAGCAGCTCGACCAGCGACAGGCAGGCCACCAGGGCTCCGCGCACATTCGCAACGCCGAGCAAGGCACGCGAGCGCTGGTGCGGCAGCGAATGGATCGGCTGCAACGGCGCCACTTCCACCAGGCTGCGGGTACTCAGGCCCAACCATTCTTCCCCAAGGCGGAACATCAATACCGAGCGCGTGACGATGTCGCTGTCGACCGGTGCCGGGGCCTGCTCCCGATCATCCTGGCGCAGGGCATAACGGTCGAGCAAACGGGTGGCCGCCGCCGAGTACACCGAACAGTTGCGGCAATGGATATGTTCGACCAGCAACGGGCAAGACTTGTCGCCGTGGACCCCGATGCGGTTCCAGCAGTCATCGATGGCCTGGGCATCGTCATGGGTCACGTTATAGGAAGCCGAACCGCTCATCGTTTGCGCTCACTCTCAACTGTGCGCCCGCTACGGGCCGCGCGTTCCTGCAATCGACGGGCACCGGCCACGTCGCCCTGGGAAGCCAGCAGCGCCGCCAGATGCACCAGGGCCTCGGCGTGTTGCGGTTCAAGATACAGCGCCTTGCGATAAAAACCCTGGGCTTCGAGCGCATTGCCGGCCATGTCGCTGAGCAGGCCCAGCCAATAGAACACCTGCCCACTGGGCGCATGGCTGCGCAAATATTCTTCGCAAGCCGCACGGGCGTCGGCGCTTTTGCCGCCGTTGGCCAGGGCGGCGATATTGGCCAGCAGGGTCACCGCGTCGTTGCTCCTGGGTGGGGCAATCGGCGTCACGCCGGCGGCGAACGGTCGAGGCCGAAGCGGCGGCGCAGCGACTCGTGGTGGCGGCTGGCGAATCGGCAGCGGACTTGGCAGCAGCGTTGGCAGCGGTTGCGGCTCGGGCGCGCCCTGGCGACTGAAGGCGAACGACTGGGGGATGCCGATCGAGCGCATGCCCAGCCGTCCGAGCAAACTGCCCTCGGCGGGGCCGATGAACAGCACACCGTCCTGATGGGTCAGGCGCTTGAGCACCTCGAATACCTGTTGCTGGGTCGGTTGGTCGAAATAGATCAGCAGGTTGCGACAGAACACAAAATCATACGGCGCCTCGTTCACCAGCAAGGCCGGATCCAGCAGGTTGCCCACTTGCAGGCGCACCTGTTCACGTATGCGCTCATCAAGGTGATAACCGTCGCCCTCGGCGCTGAAATAGCGCTCGCGAAAACCCAGGTCCGCGCCTCGGAAGGAGTTCCTGCCGTAACGCGCCTGCCGCGCTTTATCAACGGACAGCGGGCTGACGTCCAGCGCATCGACCTTGAACTGATGCGGCCCGAGGCCCGCGTCGAACAGGGCCATGGCGATCGAATACGGCTCTTCGCCAGTGGAGCATGGCAGGCTGAGGATGCGCAGGGCGCGCAGGTGCTTGATCGCAGCGAGGCGCTGGGAGGCCAGTCGCCCCAGCGTCGCAAAGGATTCGGGATAACGGAAGAACCAGGTCTCCGGGACGATCACCGCTTCGATCAGCGCCTGCTGCTCCTGGGCAGAATGCTGCAGGCTTTGCCAATAGTCATCGGTGGTCCGGCCGGGCACGGCAAGGACACGCTGGCGCACGGCCCGCTCGATGATGGCGGTGCCGACGGACGTCACGTCCAGGCCGATGCGCTCCTTGAGGAAGTCGAAAAAACGCTGGTCGTTGTTCATCGCCGTTCCTTGAGGCCATCGACGTCCAGCGGCGTAGGGGGGAACAGCACCGCGCGAACCGACTCATCGAGCAAATCGTTGACCCGTACCCATTGCAGCATTCCTTGAGCATCCTCCCGTACCGGGCCTAGGTAAGGCGCTTGGGGATTATCCAGGCCATAAGGCTTGAAGTCGGCCGGATCACAACGCAGGGTGTCGGTGGCCTGTTCCAGGATCAAACCCAGCACGTGCGCCGCTTGCTGCGCCTGGGGCCGGTAATTGACCAGCACCAGCCGGGTACTGGTGCGCGCCTCGGCGGCCTGGCCGAAGGTCAAGGCGCACAGATCGAGCACCGGCACCACCCGGCCACGCCAGGCGAATACCCCGGCCACCCAGGACGGCGTCCGGGCAATCGGCTTGAGCGGCAGGCGCGGCAGCACTTCCACCACATCGATGGCTTGCAGGGCGTAGCGCTCGTTGCCGATGCAAAACACCAGGAACAGCGCCTGCCGGGCCGCCGGCCCGGTACCGCGTCGGGCGTCGAACTCGCTCATCAGACTTTGAAACGCGAGACGCCGCTGCGCAGGCCCACGGCCACCTGGCTGAGCTCGTCGATGGCGGAACTGGCCTGGCGCAGGGAGTCCACGGTCTGACTGCTGGCATCGCCCAGTTGCACCAGCGCGTGATTGATCTGCTCGGCACCGGTGGCCTGGGCCTGCATGCCTTCGTTGACCATCAACACCCGCGGCGCCAGCGCCTGGACCTGATGGATGATCTGCGAGAGTTGCTCGCCGATCTGCTGCACCTCGGCCATGCCACGGCGCACTTCTTCAGAGAACTTGTCCATGCCCATCACGCCGGCCGAGACGGCGGACTGGATCTCACGCACCATCTGCTCGATGTCGTACGTGGCGACAGCGGTCTGATCGGCCAGACGCCGTACCTCCGTGGCGACCACGGCGAAACCGCGCCCGTACTCACCGGCCTTCTCGGCCTCGATGGCGGCGTTGAGCGACAACAGGTTGGTCTGGTCGGCGACCTTGACGATGGTCACCACCACCTGATTGATGTTGCCGGCCTTCTCGTTGAGGATCGCCAGCTTGGCGTTCACCAGGTCGGCGGCGCCCATCACCGAATGCATGGTTTCTTCCATGCGCGCCAGGCCTTGCTGGCCCGAGCCGGCGGCGACCGAGGCCTGGTCGGCGGCGCTGGAGACTTCGGTCATGGTGCGCACCAGGTCGCGAGAAGTGGCGGCGATTTCACGGGACGTCGCGCCGATCTCGGTGGTGGTTGCCGCGGTTTCGGTGGCCGTGGCCTGTTGCTGCCGTGAGGTCGCGGCGATCTCGGTCACCGAGGTGGTGACCTGCACCGAGGAACGCTGGGCCTGGGACACCAGCGACGTCAACTCGGCCATCATGTCGTTGAAGCCGGTCTCCACAGCGCCGAACTCGTCCTTGCGCGCCAGGTTCAGGCGCCCGCTCAAGTCACCGCTGCGCATGACCTCGAGTATCTCGACGATGCGACTCATCGGCGCCATGATCGCGCGCATCAGCAACAGGCCGCAAAGCACGGCTACCAGCACCGCGACGACAAACGACAGGCCCATGGCGACCTCGGCGGCTGTCACCGCACGGCCAATCGTCAGGGCGGCCTGTTCCGCCAGCTCACGATTGCGCTCGATGATCTGGTTCAAGTGCCCGCGGCCGTCGAGCCATGCCGGCGTCAGTTCTTTTCCCACCGCCAGCCGGGCGCCTTCGTAGTCCTTGCGCTGGTACAGCTCCAGCACCTTCGCAAGGGCTTTGTTGAAATCCTGGTGATTGACTTCGAATTCGTCGAATGAGGCCTGGTCGGCCGGGTCCTGGATCAGCTTCTGGTATTGCTGCATTTCATCGCGCAGATGCTGCTCGTACCGCTGGTAGAGCGCCTTGTCTTCGTCGGTGATTTCCCGGTGATCGGACAGACCCACGAGCTGCTGGGTCTTGACGTAACTGTCGACCCAGCCCCCACGGATCATGGAACTGTAATACACCCCTGGAACGGCGTCGGTACGTACTTCCTGTTCACTGGCCTCGATCTTCAACAACCGCGAGTAAGTGATCACCACCATCAGCAACATGATGGCAATAATCACCGCAAAACTCGCCAGAATGCGTTGGCGCAACGTCCAGTTCTTCACAGGAAAACCTCGGGTACTTTGAATTGCCGGGAGTATAGCCGAGGGTGGTGGTGCGTCTGTATGGCGGTGTTCGGGAGATTTTCGCTCACCGTTTCGCTATCGGTGGCGAGGGCTGGATACAAAACCTGTGGGAGCGAGCCTGCTCGCGAAAGCGGTGTGTCAGTCAACGGGTTTTGACTGGCTGGACGCCATTCGCGAGCAGGCTCGCTCCCACAGCGGTACCGGTCAGGCAGCCGCCTGACGCACCTGCTTCTCCAGCTCCGCCTTCAGTCCCGGTTCCAGCTTGAGTTGTCGCGCCAGTTCGTCGAGGTAGGATTTCTCCATGAAGTTTTCCTCATCCACCAGCATCACGCTGGCGATGTACATTTCGGCGGCGATTTCCGGTGTGCTGGCCGCCCGGGCGACGTCGCTGGGATCCAGCGGCTTGTTGAGCTCGGCGTGCAGCCAGTGTTGCAGTTCCTGGTCGTTGTCGAGCTTGGTGAATTCGCCTTCGATCAGTTGACGCTCGCGTTCGTCCACATGGCCGTCGGCCTTGGCTGCCGCGACCAGGGCCTTGAGGATCGCCTGGCTGTGCTGTTCGACCTGCGCCGGTGGGACGCGGTCGAGGGTCTGCGGTTCGGTTTTCGGCGCATTGCCCTGCTGGGCCTGCCAGTTGCCATAAGCCTTGTAGGCAATCACGCCCAATGCAGCCAGGCCGCCATACGTCAGGGCCTTGCCGCCAAAGCTACGGGCTTTCTTGTTGCCCAGCAGCAACCCCATGGCGCTGGCCGCCAGCGCCCCGCCCCCTGCGCCAGAGAGCATTCCGCCGAGGTTGCCGGAGCCGCCGAGCAAACCACCCAGACCGCCGGACGACTTGCCCTGGGAGCCGCCGGCCTTGTTCTGCAACATTTCCTGACCGGACTTGAGTAACTGATCGAGCAATCCACGGGTGTTCATTTGCTGCCTCCACGCATTCGGGTTAACCGGATCATAAGGCCCCCAGCGTAGATCGAAAGTGCCCCACCACCCTCGGCCAGATTGCTTCGAGATGTTGCCTACGGACTTGCCGGTGATTGGAGGGCAGCCGCAGCCATTCGATAAAAACGATATACACTCCAAGACATCGATAAATACGTTTCCTGGGTATCCAACAATGATGACCCTGCGCCAGATCCGTCATTTCATCGCGGTAGCCGAAACCGGTTCGATTTCCGCCGCCGCGCAAACCGCGTTCATCTCCCAATCCACCCTGACCCTGGCCATCCAGCAACTGGAAGAGGAAATCGGCGTCAGTCTGTTCAACCGTCACGCCAAGGGCATGACGCTGACCCACCAGGGGCATCAGTTCCTGCGTCAGGCGCACCTGATACTCGCCACCGTCGACAACGCCAAGCGCAGCCTGCAACAACGCGCCGACCAGGTTGCCGGACAGGTCACCATCGGCGTGACCAGCCTGGTCGCCGGGTACTATCTGGCGGACCTCTTGACCCGCTTCCAGCGCGCCTACCCCAATGTGGCCATCCGCGTGATGGAGGACGAACGCCCCTATATCGAACATCTGCTGGTCAGCGGCGAGATCGACGTCGGTGTGCTGATCCTGTCCAACCTGGAAGACCGCCACGCCCTGCAAACCGAAGTACTGACCCACTCGCCCCATCGTTTGTGGCTGCCGGCCCAGCATCCGTTGCTCGAACACGACAGCATCAGCCTTGCGGATGTGGCTCGCGAGCCGTTGATCCAACTGAACGTCGACGAGATGGATCGCAACGCGCAACGCCTGTGGCGCGGTGCGGGCCTGCAACCGCAGATCACCCTGCGTACCGCCTCGACCGAGGCGGTACGCAGCCTGGTGGCGGCCGGGCTGGGGGTATCGATCCAACCGGACATGACTTACCGCCCATGGTCGCTGGAAGGCGACATCATCGAGGCACGACCCATCGCCGACCTCAACCAGACGCTGGATGTCGGACTCGCCTGGCGCCGAGGCACGGCACGCCCGGCCTCGGTCGACCCGTTCCTGGCTGTTGCCCGCGAACAGCCCCACGGACGCAAGCCATCTATTTAATCGAATGCTGCCTTGAGTATTTCGAATTTGTCGGCCTGGCGACTGGGCACTAGTCTTGCTGCATCACAACAATCCAATGTGGGAGCGAGCCATTGTGGGAGCGAGCTTGCTCGCGATAGCGGTCTTTCAGTCAATTTAATGCTGCCTGTCATACCGCTATCGCGAGCAAGCTCGCTCCCACAGGGTCCGTGTTCACCGTTATAAAAAAGAGAAGGCGAATATGGCCGGCACGCAAACCCCGTTATGTACAGCGTTGTTGATCGACGGCGAAAGCGTACCCGGCGAGGGCTTTGTCGAGCCGATCCTCAACCCGGCCACCGGTGAAGTGCTCGCCCACATCGCCGAGGCCAGTACCGAACAGGTCGAAGCCGCGATCCTCGCGGCTCATCAGGCCTTTGACGGCTGGTCGCGCACCACGCCGCAACAACGCTCGAACCTGCTGTTGGAGATCGCCGGCGCTGTCGAAAAAAACGCCGATTACCTGGCCCGTCTCGAATCCCTGAACTGTGGCAAGCCACTGCACCTGGCGCGTCAGGACGACCTGAGCGCCACGGTGGATGTGTTCCGTTTTTTTGCCGGCGCCGTACGCTGCCAGACCGGCCAGCTCAGCGGCGAATACTTGCCGGGCTACACCAGCATGGTGCGTCGCGACCCGATTGGCGTGGTGGCGTCCATTGCGCCCTGGAACTACCCGATCATGATGGCGGCCTGGAAAATCGCCCCGGCCCTCGCCGCCGGCAATACCCTGGTGTTCAAGCCTTCGGAACACACGCCGCTGTCGATCCTGGCCCTGGCGCCGATCATGGCAGAGATCCTGCCGCGCGGCGTCATCAACATCATCTGCGGTGGCGGCGAAGGTGTCGGCAGCCATCTGGTCAGCCACCCCAAGGTGCGCATGGTCTCGTTGACGGGCGATATCGTCACCGGCCAGAAAATCCTCCAGGCCGCGGCAAAAACCCTCAAGCGCACGCACCTGGAACTGGGCGGCAAGGCCCCGGTGATCGTCTGTGACGACGCCGACCTGCAGGCAGTGGTCGAGGGTGTACGCACCTATGGTTACTACAACGCTGGCCAGGATTGCACCGCTGCGTGCCGGATATACGCCCAGTCCGGGATTCACGACCGGCTGGTGGCTGAACTCGGCGCGGCGGTCAGCAGCCTGCGCTTTGCCGGCAAGCGCGATGCCGACAACGAAATCAGTCCGCTGATCAGCACCCGCCAGCGCGACCGCGTCGCCAGTTTCGTCGAGCGTGCCCTCGGCCAGCCGCATATCGAGCGCATCACCGGCGCGGCGGTGCATTCCGGCGCCGGTTTCTATTACCAGCCCACGCTGTTGGCAGGCTGCAAGCAAAGCGACGAGATCGTCCAGCGCGAAGTATTCGGCCCGGTGGTCACCGTGACCCGTTTCGATGAACTCAGCCAGGCGGTGGACTGGGCCAACGATTCGGAATACGGCCTGGCCTCCTCGGTCTGGACCCACAACCTCGACAAGGCGATGCAGGTGGCGGCGCGGCTGCAATACGGCTGCACCTGGATCAACAGTCATTTCATGCTGGTCAGCGAAATGCCCCACGGCGGCCTGAAACGCTCAGGTTATGGGAAGGACCTGTCCAGCGATTCGCTTCAGGACTACAGCGTGGTGCGCCACATCATGGCCCGCCACGGCCAGCATCTGTAGGGAACAGCACTACTCTAATAACAGGCCAGCCATGGCGCTTCACCCCGTTCGAAAACTGCCCCGACCATAATTAAAGCAAGAGGGATTTCCATGTACGCGCACAAGACCGCATTGCTCAGCGCAATCACCACGGCGCTGCTGGCCAGCGCCAGCCTCCAGGCCGCCGAACCGCTCAAGGCCATTGGCGCTGGCGAAGGCCAACTGGATATCGTCGCCTGGCCGGGCTACATCGAACGCGGCGAAAGCGACAAGGCCTATGACTGGGTCAGCGGTTTCGAGAAAGAAACCGGCTGCAAGGTCAACGTCAAGACCGCCGCCACCTCCGACGAAATGGTCAGCCTGATGACCAAGGGCGGCTACGACCTGGTCACCGCGTCGGGCGATGCCTCGCTACGGCTGATTGCCGGCAAACGCGTGCAGCCGATCAATACCGCGTTGATCGCCAACTGGAAAAACCTCGACCCGCACCTCAAGGACGCGCCGTGGTACGTGGTCAGCCAACAGACCTACGGGACGCCGTACCAGTGGGGGCCGAACGTACTGATGTACAACACCGAAGTATTCAAGCAAGCGCCGACCAGCTGGAGCGTCCTGTTCGAGGCGCAGAACCTGCCCGACGGCAAGCCGAACAAGGGCCGGGTGCAAGCCTACGATGGGCCGATCTACATCGCCGACGCGGCGCTTTACCTCAAGACCGCCAAGCCCGAGCTGGGCATCAAGGATCCGTATCAACTCGACGAAGCCCAGTACAAGGCCGTGCTGGAATTACTGCGTGCCCAGCAGCCGTTGATCCACCGCTACTGGCATGACACGACCGTGCAGATGAGCGATTTCAAAAACGAAGGCGTGGTCGCATCCGGCGCCTGGCCATACCAGGTCAACGGCCTGATCAACGAAAAACAGCCAATCGCCTCGACGATCCCCAAGGAGGGCGCCACCGGCTGGGCTGACACGACGATGCTGCACGCCGAGGCCAAGCACCCCAACTGCGCCTATAAATGGATGGACTGGTCGCTGCAGCCGAAAGTCCAGGGCGACGTAGCCGCCTGGTTCGGCTCGTTGCCGGCCGTGCCCGAGGCGTGCAAGGCAAGCGAACTGCTCGGCGCCGAGGGTTGCAAGACCAACGGGTTCGACCAGTTCGACAAGATCGCCTTCTGGAAAACCCCACAAGCCGAAGGCGGCAAGTTCGTGCCGTACAGCCGCTGGACGCAGGATTACATTGCGATCATGGGTGGACGCTAAGTCGCAGTCACCTGTTTGGACCGGGGGGACATGGTTAGCCCTGTGGCGAGGGAGCTTGCTCCCGCTGGCGCGCGAAGCGCGCCCAACATGGACCGACGCGGTATTAGCTGACCCACCGCATCGGCTGGTGTTGGGGCGGCTGCGCCACCCAGCGGGAGCAAGCTCCCTCGCCACGGGACCGCGTTCCAACCGTTGAGATTTCATACCCGCCCCGCTTTCTGGAGCACCGCACCATGACGCTTGCAGTCCAGTTCACTCACGTTTCCCGTCAGTTCGGCGAGGTGAAGGCCGTTGACCGGGTCTCCATCGACATCCAGGACGGCGAGTTCTTCTCCATGCTCGGCCCGTCCGGCTCGGGCAAGACCACTTGCCTGCGGCTGATTGCCGGGTTCGAGCAGCCCAGCGCCGGTTCGATTCGCATCCATGGAGAGGAAGCCGTCGGGCTCGCGCCGTATCAGCGGGACGTCAACACGGTGTTCCAGGACTACGCCCTGTTCCCACACATGAACGTACGCGACAACGTCGCCTACGGCCTGAAAGTCAAAGGCGTCGCCAAGGCCGAGCGCATCAGGCGCGCCGATGAAGCGCTGGAGATGGTTGCCCTGGGCGGCTATGGCGAACGCAAGCCGGTGCAACTGTCCGGTGGCCAGCGCCAGCGCGTTGCCCTGGCCCGCGCGCTGGTCAATCGCCCGCGTGTGTTGCTGCTGGATGAGCCCTTGGGCGCGCTCGACCTGAAGCTGCGCGAACAGATGCAAAGCGAGTTGAAAAAACTGCAACGCCAGTTGGGTATCACCTTCATCTTCGTTACCCACGACCAGACCGAGGCCCTGTCGATGTCCGATCGCGTGGCGGTGTTCAACAAGGGCCGGATCGAACAGGTCGATACCCCACGCAACCTGTACATGAAGCCGGCCACCACCTTCGTCGCCGAATTCGTCGGCACTTCCAACGTGATTCGCGGTGAGTTGGCCAGGCAACTGAGCGGTTATCCACAGCCGTTCTCGATCCGCCCGGAACACGTGCGCTTTGCCGAAGGTCTGCTGGCAGGCGATGAAATCGAAGTCAGCGGCCTACTTCACGACATCCAGTACCAGGGCAGCGCCACGCGCTACGAGTTGAAGCTGGAAAACGGCCAGACCCTGAGCCTCAGCCAGGCCAACAGCCAATGGGACGACAACGGCGCCCAGCACCAGACCGGCCAGCACCTCGCCGTGCGCTGGGCCCGCGAGGCGATGGTTGCCCTGCACGATACCGCCGGCAGCGAGGCCTGAAATGAGTACCCTGGCCATGACTCGAACCGAGACACACGGTTCGCCGTTGCGACGCTTTTCGAACCTGCTGTATCGGCGACCCAACCTGTACCTATCGCTGTTGCTGGTACCACCGCTGATCTGGTTTGGCGCGATCTACCTGGGCTCGCTGCTGACCTTGCTGTGGCAAGGCTTCTATACCTTCGACGACTTCACCATGGCGGTCACGCCGGACCTGACCCTGGCGAATTTTTCGGCGCTGTTCCAGCCGTCGAATTTCGACATCATTGCGCGGACATTGACCATGGCGATCGCGGTGTCCATCGCCAGCGCCATTGTCGCCTTCCCGATCGCGTACTACATGGCGCGCTACACCAGCGGCAAGACCAAGGCGTTTTTCTACATCGCGGTGATGCTGCCGATGTGGGCCAGCTACATCGTCAAGGCCTACGCCTGGACACTGCTGCTGGCCAAGGGCGGCGTGGCGCAGTGGTTCATCCAGCACCTGGGGCTGGGGCCGGTGTTGCAGTTCGTGCTGGGCATTCCCGGCGTCGGTGGCAGCACGCTGTCTACTTCGCACCTGGGGCGCTTCCTGGTGTTCGTCTACATCTGGCTGCCGTTCATGATCCTGCCGATCCAGGCCTCCCTGGAACGGCTGCCGCCATCGCTGCTGCAAGCTTCGGCGGACCTCGGCGCCAGGCCACGCCAGACCTTCATGCAGGTAATCCTGCCGCTGTCGATCCCGGGCATTGCCGCCGGCTCGATCTTCACCTTTTCGCTGACCCTGGGGGATTTCATCGTGCCCCAGTTGGTGGGCCCGCCGGGCTACTTCGTTGGCAGCATGGTCTACGCCCAGCAAGGCGCCATCGGCAACATGCCCATGGCCGCGGCGTTCACGCTGGTGCCCATCGTGCTGATCGCCATCTATCTGTCTGTCGTCAAGCGACTGGGGGCTTTCGATGCACTCTGACTCCAAGGCCTCGTGGGGCTTGCGGATCGCGGCATGGGGCGGGCTGGTGTTCCTGCATTTCCCGATCCTGATCATTTTCCTTTATGCCTTCAACACTGAAGACGCTGCGTTCAGCTTCCCGCCCAAGGGCCTGACCCTGAAGTGGTTCAGCGTCGCCTTCTCGCGCCCGGACGTGCTGGAGGCGATCAAGTTGTCATTGCAGATCGCAGCCGTCGCGACCCTGATTGCCATGGTGCTCGGCACACTCGCGTCGGCGGCACTGTACCGCCGTGATTTTTTCGGCAAGCAGGGTATCTCGCTGATGCTGATCCTGCCAATTGCACTCCCGGGGATCATCACCGGCATCGCGCTGTTGGCGACGTTCAAGACCCTGGGCATCGAACCCGGCATGTTCACCATCATCGTCGGCCATGCGACCTTCTGCGTGGTGATCGTCTACAACAACGTCATCGCCCGTCTGCGTCGCACCTCCCACAGCCTGATCGAAGCGTCGATGGACCTGGGCGCCGACGGCTGGCAGACCTTTCGCTACATCATCCTGCCTAATCTGGGGTCGGCCCTGCTGGCCGGCGGGATGCTGGCGTTTGCCCTGTCGTTCGATGAAATCATCGTCACCACGTTCACCGCCGGTCATGAGCGCACGCTGCCGCTCTGGCTGCTCAACCAGCTCAGCCGCCCTCGCGACGTGCCAGTGACCAATGTGGTGGCGATGCTGGTGATGTTGGTGACGATGCTGCCGATACTCGGCGCGTATTACCTGACGCGCGGCGGGGAGAGCGTGGCGGGGAGTGGTGGGAAGTAACCCAGGCCCCAATGAAAACTATCCCATGTGGGAGCGAGCCTGCTCGAGATGACAGATCAGCATTCAGCAGCGATGTCGACTGTTGCATCGCCATCGCGAGCAGGCTCGCTCCCACAGGAAAACAACAGCGTTCAAGAGGACACGGACATGCAAACCAAACTGTTGATCAACGGCCATCTGGTGAACGGCGACGGCCCTGGCCAGGCCGTCTTCAATCCGGCGCTGGGCCGGGTCCTGGTGGAAATCAATGAAGCCAGCGAGGCCCAGGTCGACGCCGCCGTGCGCGCCGCCGACAGCGCTTTCGATGCCTGGTCGCAAGTGCCGCCCAAGGACCGCTCCCTGCTGCTGCTCAAGCTGGCCGATGCCATCGAGGCCAATGGTGAAGAACTGGCCAGGCTCGAATCGGACAACTGCGGCAAGCCATTGAGCGCCGCCCTGAACGATGAAATCCCGGCGATCGCCGATGTGTTCCGTTTCTTTGCCGGCGCCAGCCGTTGCATGAACGGCTCGGCGGGCGGCGAGTACCTGCCGGGGCACACCTCGATGATCCGTCGCGACCCGGTGGGCGTGATCGCTTCCATCGCCCCGTGGAACTACCCGTTGATGATGGTCGCCTGGAAAATCGCCCCGGCCCTGGCCGCTGGTAATACGGTGGTGCTCAAGCCGTCGGAACAGACGCCACTGACCGCGTTGCGCCTGGCGGAACTAGCGTCGGAAATTTTCCCGGCAGGTGTGCTCAACGTCGTCTTCGGTCGCGGGCAAACCGTCGGCCAGCCGCTCGTCACGCACCCGAAAGTCCGCATGGTCTCCCTGACCGGCTCCATCGCCACCGGCTCGAACATCATTTCCAGCACCGCCGAGAGCGTCAAGCGCACGCACATGGAACTGGGCGGCAAGGCCCCGGTGATCATCTTCGATGACGCCGACATCGACGCTGTGGTGGAAGGCATCCGCACCTTCGGCTTCTACAACGCCGGCCAGGACTGCACAGCCGCCTGCCGCATCTATGCCCAGCAAGGCATCTACGACAAATTTGTCGAAAAACTCGGCGCCGCCGTCGCCAGCATCAAGTACGGCCTGCAGAACGAACCCGATACCGAGATGGGACCGTTAATCACCGCTCAACACCGCGACCGCGTGGCCGGCTTCGTCGAGCGGGCCATCGCCCAGCCCCACATCCGCCTGGTCACTGGTGGCAAGGCTGTGGACGGCAACGGCTTCTTCTTCGAACCGACGGTGCTGGCCGACGTCCAGCAGGACGACGAAATTGTCCGCCGCGAAGTGTTCGGTCCGGTGGTGTCCGTCACGCCATTCCTTGAGGAAGCACAAGTGCTGGCTTGGGCCAACGATTCGGACTACGGCCTGGCCTCATCGGTGTGGACCGCCGACATCGGCCGCGCCCATCGCTTGTCGGCACGCCTGCAATACGGCTGCACCTGGGTGAATACGCACTTCATGCTCGTCAGCGAAATGCCCCATGGCGGTCAGAAACGTTCCGGCTATGGCAAAGACATGTCGATGTATGGGCTGGAGGATTACACGGTGGTGCGGCATGTGATGTTCAAGCATTGAGCCTACGCCAACGGCAGGCACTCCACGATCAAGGTGATTGGTCGTGGTGATGCGCCATTCAGGATGGCACTACCAACTCGACCGAGGGGAAATAATTCCGGTAACGCTTCGCATCACGGGTGAGCAAAGGGAGGCGCTTCACAGCCGCATGTGCACCGATAAAAAAATCTGCAAGGACGTTACTTTTTCCACCGCCCATTTTTCGATACCGCACAAAAGCCTTCCCTGCCAGAAACAATGCTGGTCTGGGTATTTCCTGCAGCACCAGCCCCAGCTTCTCGACCACCTCATCCAAGGCTTCGAAGGTGGAAAAAGTCTGGGACAGCTCTGCGTAAATAATTGGATTGATGACCAGGTCATGAGCTCTGGATTGGGCACGCAGCTGCTGAATAGACCAGTCAGCCCAAACCGGATCATCTTCCAGCACATCGATCAGAACGTTGGTATCAACTAATATCATCAGTCGTCACCGCGCAATAGCGCCATAAGATCGTCCGTACGCCATTTGATATCCGCCTTGCCACGTACCGCTTCGAAACGATCGCTGATGGCTGCGGCCGTTGTTTCTGGCCTGCCGGCATGCAGCACCACTTCACCGCGCGCATTGATGCTGAACTCAACTGCACTACCAGGCATCAAGTGCAACGCATCGCGGATGGGTTTGGGAATGGTGACCTGCCCTTTACTTGTCATAGTCGTCGGCATTGTATTCTCCTTAAGGTATTACTTTTTTTAAAAAGTAATACTTCGCGCTCAGACCTGCAACTGCCATTTACGGTGGGAGATGTGCTGTGGCTTTTGTGACCCGAATTACCCAACAGGAAAGCTGAATTCGAACTGCTGCGGTTTCCGCTCAAAACCGCGAAGCACGGCCCATCGCATCCATCAGATAACGCATGGCGATCCGGTCGCTTTCCGACAACTCTCGATAACGCTCGACCAGCCTCATTTCCTCCAGGCTGAGCGGGCGTTTGCTCCGTGTTCTGGTCAGGCCAGGAAAGATCCCCAGCATTTCGGTAATGCTCTGTATTTTGGTCATGGGTTGTCCTTCGTTACGTCGATTCAAAGCGTAAAGACAGTCATAAAGTAATTGATCAAAAAATTCCCGAATCCTCACAAAAACAGAAATAACTGTAAGAATTTTTAACCAAGCCACGCTTTCCCATCTCTCCAAACGGGCATTTCCCCTATGATTTTGCGTTTCGGTGAACCGATCCAGCTCTCAGGCATCTGTTCTAACGTTCGTCGCGTTTGGCCAAAGGCATGTCCGAACTCCTTTACCAGTCTCTGTTGCCAGGATCGGCTCGGGATTGTCTTCAGATAAGGTTGTATTTATGCACCGCAGGAATCTGCTCAAGGCCTCCATGGCCTTCGCCGCCTACACCGGACTGTCGGCCTCCGGGCTCATGGCCGCACGTGCCTGGGCTGCCGATCAGACCGCCGACGGCGAAGCCCGTCCCTTCGATTTCAACCAATTGAAAGACCAGGCCCTGCGACTGGCCGCAAGCCGCTACGTCGACACCAAGCAAGTCCTGCCGCCGACGCTGGCCCAGATGTCCCCCTTGCAGTTCAATGCCATCCAGTACGACGCCAATCATTCGCTATGGAATGAACTGGACGGCAAGCTGGACGTGCAGTTTTTCCATGTCGGCATGGGCTTCAAGCAGCCGGTGCGCATGTACAGTGTCGACCCGAAGACCCGCATGGCGCGTGAAGTACACTTTCGCCCGGAACTGTTCAACTACGAGAAGACCACGGTCAATACCTCGCAGCTCACCGGCGACCTCGGGTTCGCAGGTTTCCGGGTGTTCAAGGCACCGGAGCTGGACCGGCACGACATCGTTTCGTTTCTCGGCGCCAGCTACTTCCGCGCGGTGGACGCCACCGGCCAGTACGGCTTGTCTGCCCGCGGCCTGGCCATCGACACGTACGCAAAAAAACGCGAGGAATTCCCCGACTTCACCAAGTTCTGGTTCGAAACGCCGGACAAGAACAGCACCCGCTTCGTGGTCTATGCCCTGCTCGACTCACCGAGCGCCACCGGTGCCTACCGCTTTGACATCGACTGCCAGCCTACCCGGGTGGTGATGGAAGTCGACGCGCACGTCAACGCGCGTACCGCCATCGAGCAGTTGGGCATCGCGCCGATGACCAGCATGTTCAGTTGCGGCACCGTCGAGCGACGCATGTGCGACACCATTCACCCGCAGATCCACGACTCCGATCGCCTGGCCATGTGGCGCGGCAACGGCGAGTGGGTCTGCCGTCCGCTGAACAACCCCGCCACCTTGCAGTTCAATGCATTCGCCGACAACAACCCGAAAGGTTTCGGCCTGGTGCAAACCGACCACGACTTCGAGAGTTACCAGGACACCGTGGATTGGTACAGCAAACGGCCAAGCCTGTGGGTCGAACCTACGACCGCTTGGGGCGAAGGCTCGGTCGACCTGCTGGAAATTCCTACCACCGGCGAGACCCTGGATAACATCGTTGCGTTCTGGACGCCGAAAAAACCGGTCGCTGCCGGCGATTCGTTGAACTATGGCTACAAACTCTACTGGAGCGCCCTGCCACCGGTCAGCACGGACCTGGCCCGCGTCGACGCCACCCGTTCCGGCATGGGCGGCTTCATCGAAGGCTGGGCTCCCGGCGAACACTACCCCACCGTCTGGGCACGGCGCTTCGCGGTGGACTTTACCGGTGGCGGTCTCGATCAGTTGCCATCGGGCACCGGCATCGAGCCGGTGGTGACCTGCTCCCACGGCGAGGTCAAGGATTTCAACGTGCTGGTGCTGGACGCGATCAAGGGTTATCGCATCACCTTCGACTGGTATCCGACTGACGACCGCGTGGACCCGGTGGAGATGCGCCTGTTCATTCGCTCCAAGGACCGGACGTTGAGCGAGACCTGGTTGTACCAGTACTTCCCGCCGGCGCCGGATAAGCGCAAGTATCCCTGATGTTGATCGGGTGACTGGGCTGGCCCTATCGCGAGCAAGCTCGCTCCCACAGTGGTTTTGTGTTGTTCACAGAATTTGTAATCTACACCCTACCCTGTGGGAGCGAGCTTGCTCGCGATGAGGGCGGTACAGCCACCGAATAACTCACCTGATAAACGAAAGCCCCGGCCAATGAGACCGGGGCTTTTTGTTTCAGCGGCCGCTCAGTCGCGCAAATCCGACTCATGGATCGGCTGGTCCCGATGCGTCGCCCGCTGGTACTGCGCCGGCCAGGTGGCCTTGCGTCCGCCCAGGTCATCATCGGCATGCAGCGCCCAGTACGGATCACGCAACAGCTCGCGAGCGAGGAAGATGATATCGGCCTGGCAGGTGCGCAGGATGTGTTCGGCCTGGGCCGGCTCGGTGATCATCCCGACCGTGCCAGTGGCGATTTCCGACTCCTTGCGCACCCGCTCGGCGAAGCGCGTCTGGTAGCCCGGGCCGGTGGGAATCTCGGCGTTGGCGGCGGTACCGCCCGACGACACATCAATCAAGTCCACCCCCAGCGCCCGGAATCGCCGCGCCAGTTCCACCGTTTCATCGGGGTTCCAGCCGTCTTCGACCCAGTCGGTGGCGGATACCCGAACAAAAACCGGCAGCTCCTCTGGCCATACGGCCCGGACCGCTTCGGTCACTTGCAGTACCAGGCGGATACGATTTTCAAACGACCCACCGTATTGATCCCGACGCTGATTGCTCAACGGCGACAGGAACTGGTGCAGCAGATAGCCATGGGCTGCATGGACCTCGACGACCTTGAAACCAGCCGTCAGGGCACGTTTGGCCGCATCGACGAATGCCTGGATGACATCGGCGATCTGTCCTTCATCGAGCTGCTTCGGTTGAGTGTGCTGGGGATCAAAGGCAATCGGCGAAGGGCCGACCGGAACCCAGCCACCCTCTTCCGGTTTGACGCTGCCATGCTTGCCCAGCCAGGGCCTCCAGGTGCTTGCCTTGCGCCCGGCGTGGGCCAGCTGGATGCCGGGCACGGCGCCTTGGGCGGTTATGAACCGGGTGATGCGTTGCAAAGGCTCGATCTGTTCATCGTTCCACAACCCGAGGTCCTCGGCGGTAATCCGGCCATCGGCCGTGACGGCGGTGGCTTCGGTGAAAACCAGGCCGGCACCGCCCACGGCACGACTGCCGAGGTGCACCAGATGCCAGTCGTTGGCCAGGCCATCGGCGCTCGAATACTGGCACATCGGCGAAACCGCGATGCGATTGGGCAGGGTCAGTTGACGAAGGGTATAAGGTTCCAGCAGCAGACTCATGGGGCACCTCTCGAATCAGTGGGCAGGCTCCAGGGTTCTGTTTGAAAAGTCGACGAGTGACAAACGGTGCAACACCCGCCCCCGCGGGCAAAACAATCGACAAGACGTCACAAGGCCTATCAAGCAGTGCTTAGAGACTAGTCGACAACCGGGGAGGAGGAAGGGTTCAGAAGTCAAAAACCGCCCTTTCGAAGCCAAGCTGTGTCTTCAAGGCTTGTGTGAACTCCCGTGGCGAGGGAGCTTGCTCCCGCTCGGCTGCGCAGCAGTCGTAAAACCGATCATTGCGGTTTACCTGAAAGAATTGCTTCACGCCAACAGGGGCCGCTTCGCAGCCCAGCGGGAGCAAGCTCCCTCGCCACGGGGGCAGTAAGGCTACCGGGGTTCGATATGAGCAATCATCAACTGCACCGTTTCCTGGCCACGGAACTCGTTGAGGTCAAGCTTGTAGGCCAGCTCCACCCAGCGCACGGTGGGGTTGGGCCAGATTTCCCGGTCAATGCCGAAGGCTATGCCATCGAGTTTCACCGAACCGCACTCAGTCTTGAGAATGACCTTCAGGTGCCGTTCACCCACCACTCGCTGCTCGACCAGCTGGAACACGCCGTGGAACACCGGCTCCGGAAAATGCTGTCCCCACGGCCCCGCATGGCGCAATGCCCGGGCCAGTTCCAGGTGGAACTCTTCCACCGCCAGAGAGCCATCCGACAACAGCCGCCCCGTCAGGTCTTCTTCACGTAGTTGCCGGCGCACCTCCGCGTCAAAAGCCTCGGCAAACAAGGCAAAGTTCGCCTCCGGCAACGTCAGCCCCGCCGCCATGGCGTGACCGCCGTATTTGCTGATCAGGGTCGGATGCTGCGCTGCGACAACGCTCAACGCATCGCGGATATGAAAACCCGGCACCGAGCGGCCCGACCCTTTGAGCAGGCCGTCCCCGGCATCGGCGAAAGCAATGGTCGGACGGAAATAGCGCTCTTTCATGCGTGACGCCAGGATCCCGATGACGCCCTGGTGCCATTGCGGATCGAACAGGCACAAGCCGAACGGCATCGACTCCACCGGCAGATCCTTGAGCTGGGCCATGGCTTCACGTTGCATGCCCTGTTCGATGGATTTGCGGTCCTGGTTCATGCCATCCAGCTGCGCCGCCATGTCCCGTGCCAGCGCCGGGTCGTTGGTGAGCAGGCATTCGATGCCCAGGCTCATGTCGTCCAGCCGCCCCGCCGCATTCAGGCGCGGCCCGAGGATGAACCCGAGGTCGGTGGACGTGATGCGCGAGTGATCGCGCTTGGCTACTTCGAGGATGGCCTTGATGCCGGGCCGGGCGCGTCCGGCGCGAATACGCTCCAGGCCCTGGTGCACCAGGATCCGGTTGTTGGCATCCAGCGGCACCACGTCGGCGACGCTGCCCAGCGCCACCAGGTCGAGCAGTTCGCCGATGTTCGGCTGCGGCTTGCTGACATACCAACCGAGGCTGCGCAGACGGGCCCGCAGGGCCATCAGCACATAAAAGATCACCCCGACACCCGCCAGTGCCTTGCTCGGGAACTCACAACCGGGCTGGTTCGGGTTGACGATGGCATCGGCCGCCGGCAATTCGAGCCCCGGCAAGTGGTGGTCGGTGACCAGCACCTTGAGGCCGGCCGCTTTCGCCGCTGCCACGCCCTCCACGCTGGAGATGCCGTTGTCCACGGTGACCAACAATTGCGGCGCGCGTGTCAGGGCGACTTCGACGATTTCCGGCGTGAGGCCATAGCCATATTCAAAGCGATTGGGCACCAGGTAGTCGACATGGGCCGCACCGAGCAGGCGCAGACCAAGCATGCCCACGGTACTGGCGGTCGCTCCATCGGCATCAAAATCGCCGACGATGAGGATGCGCTGGCGTTGCTCCAGCGCCACCACCAGCAGGTCCACCGCGGCATCGATCCCCTTGAGTTGCTGATAAGGAATCAGGCGCGCCAGGCTCTTGTCCAGCTCCGCTTCGGACTGCACGCCACGTGCTGCGTAAAGACGGGTCAACAACGGCGGCAGGTCACCGAGAAACGGCAGGGTGGCGGGTAACTGGCGGGGTTCTATGCGCATGGGCTAACGATCATTTCTCTATTTTTGTAGATCCTGTGGCGAGGGAGCTTGCTCCCGCTGGGCTGCGTAGCGGCCCCTTTCTGTGGGCGCTGCGCACCCAAGCGGGAGCAAGCTCCCTCGCCACAAAGCGTTCACTTGATACAGGGTCAACGGCTCAGCCACGCTCGCCCAGCAACCATTGCAACTGAACCTCATGCTGGCCACGGTCGTCGGTCACGAAAATCGTCCCTTCGCTGATCATCACGTCCCACTTGATCACCCGTGGCATGTCCTTGGCCAGGGTTTCAAGCACTTCCTGGGGGACGGCGGCGATGTTCACGTTCTTCAGGTTCTTCACCGCGGGGATCACCTTGCCTTCCCATACCCGCAGGCTGCCGTAGGCCAGCAGGCTGGTGCGCTCGGTGCGGCGCGAGCACCAGGTCAGGCGATCGGCATCCGGCTGGCCGACTTCGATCCAGTGCAGCACACGGTCATCCAGACTTTTTTCCCACAGCGCGGGTTCGTCGACATCCGACAGCCCACGACCAAACGCCAGCAGCTCGTTGTACCAGAACGCGTAGGCCAAGAGGCGCACGGTCATGCGCTCTTCGGTTTCCGAAGGATGGCGGGCAATGGTCTGCTTCACATTCTCGTACACGCTGCGGTCGAGGTCAGTGAGGTTCAGTTCAAACTTGTAGGTCGTGGACGGCTGGGCCATGAACGGGCTTCTTGATACGAGGAAAGGCGGCAAGTCTAACCGATGCGACGGCTAATCCACGAATTGCCGACCATCAACCTGCGGCGGCGGTGGTCGGCCTATGATAAAACGCTCTATTCGTTCTGCCTTTGTCCCTACAGGATCCGTCATGTCGCTTACTGCCAAACCTCTTGCCGGCGTCAAGGTCATCGAACTCGGCACGCTGATCGCCGGCCCTTTTGCCTCGCGTATCTGCGGTGAATTCGGTGCCGAGGTCATCAAGGTCGAATCGCCGGACGGCGGCGATCCGCTGCGCAAGTGGCGCAAATTGTATGAAGGTACGTCGTTGTGGTGGTTCGTCCAGGCACGCAACAAAAAGTCCGTGACGCTGAACCTCAAGCACCCCGAAGGCCTGGCGATCCTGAAAAAACTGCTTGGCGAAGCCGACATCCTGATCGAGAACTTTCGTCCCGGCGTGCTGGAAAAGCTCGGCCTGGGCTGGGACGTGCTGCACGCACTGAATCCGAAGCTGGTCATGGTCCGGCTATCAGGCTTCGGCCAGACCGGGCCGATGAAGGATCAGCCCGGGTTCGGCGCCGTCGGTGAGTCGATGGGAGGCCTGCGCTACATCACCGGCTTCGAGGATCGCCCACCGGTGCGCACCGGCATCTCCATCGGCGACTCGATCGCCGCGCTCTGGGGGGTGATCGGCGCGCTGATGGCCTTGCGTCACCGGGAGGTCAACGGCGGGACCGGCCAGGTGGTGGACGTGGCGCTATACGAAGCGATTTTCGCCATGATGGAAAGCATGGTTCCGGAGTTCGACGTGTTCGGTTTCATCCGCGAACGCACCGGCAACATCATGCCTGGTATCACGCCGTCGTCTATCCACTCCAGCGCCGACGGCAAGCATGTACAGATCGGCGCCAACGGTGACGCCATCTTCAAGCGTTTCATGCAGGTCATTGGCCGCGACGACCTGGCGAACGACCCGCAACTGGCCAGCAACGATGGCCGTGACGAACGCCGCGACGAGTTGTATGGGGTCATTGATCGCTGGGTCAACTCGCTGCCGTTGGATGCCGTCATCGACCAATTGAACCAGGCCGGCGTGCCGGCGAGCCGGATCTTCAGTGCCGAGGACATGTTCAGCGACCCGCAATTTCTCGCCCGCGAGATGTTCCTGCAAGCCAGGCTGCCGGATGGCAAGGCGTTCAAGATGCCTGGGATCGTACCGAAGCTTTCCGACACACCGGGAACAGCCGAATGGGTCGGGCCAGCATTGGGCGAGCACACGGCAGAGGTGCTCGGTGAGCTTGGCTACGATGCGCAGCAGGTCGCCAGGCTGCGCACCGACGGCGCCGTCTGAGGCAAATTCTTCGGATAGCTGAAGATCCACGGTGGGAGCGAGCCTGCTCGCGAAGGCATCGGACCAGTCAACCTGCTATTGACTGACAAACCGCTTTCGCGAGCAGGCTCGCTCCCACAAGGGTTCTGTTTTGCCTGATGCAGAGCACCGTGGCCATAAACACCAGGCAAAAAGAAACCCCGAGAAGTGGGGAGACAACTCGGGGTTAAACGTGACCCTTAAAGGTCCGTACAACAAGCGACAAGCACCGGAGCACAATGCTTGCTCTTGTTGGTAAAAAGTCTGACTCGCTAGAACGTAGGAAGGTTCCCGCGGGATGTCACTCAATTGGCAGCAAGCATGACCTTGTCGCGCGCCACGTTACGTAACGCCGCGATGACACACGGCTCCAGCCGCCCCTCGGCAATCAGCACATCGCGATGCAGGCCGTCGACCACGTCGGTCAATTGGCGCTTGTCGGTCAGCTGGGCCTGGTTGAACAGCCGCTCGACCATGATGGCCCCCGAGGAATTCTTCAGCGTTACCAGGCATTCGCCTTTGGTACCGGAGGGCGTGAGCGTGACCTGATACGGGCTCAAGGCTTCATTGAGCAACAGGCTGATACTTTCCATTCGATCACCCTTCAATAGTCCGAAAAAAAACAACTGCACATTAAGTGACCCCGCGGCCCGGCGGAAAGTTCGCCAGCGCGACGAACCGGCACAACGGCGGCCTGTTCAACCGAGCATGCGCGTTCAATATGACAGCTGGATATCAGCCTCAGCGGATGCCATCGATCAAGCCGGCAGCCGCTTGGAACGATCCCTCCGGCGTCCAACCTCGGTCCAACCGCCCAGGACACCGCGCAACCGGCCATCGGCGGCATAAAAGGGCACCGACCAGTGATAGATGTCCTGCAATCCATTGCGCAACATCAGCTGGCGGTCGACAAACCGAGGCTGACGGGTTCGCAGCTGCTCCATCAGCTCCCCGTGCAACAGTTCGGCGGTCGCCGCCGGCATTGCCGCAGACTCCGTCAGACACGTGCCTCGGAGCTTCTCGAAGCGAGTCGCGAACCGCTCCTCATAACTTTTGTTGCACATGATCAGCCGCCCTTCGAGATCTCGGATGAAGATCGGATCGGGAATGGCATCCATCAAGGCGCGCTGGAACGTCAATTGGTCGTTGAGCACGGTCTCGGCCTTGAGGCGCTGTCCGATCTGGCCCTGCAAGCGGCGGTTCCAGAGCAGCGACAACAGGCCGAACACCCCTGCCGCGATCACACACCAATAACCTTGCAGGGGGATGCGCGACCAGAACGACGGTTCTTGATCAGGTGTTTTCTCGGCGAACCACTTGAAACGTAGCGCGCGCATGTCTTCGGCGGGAAACGCTTCCAGCGCCTTGTTGAGGATCTCCAGCAATATGTGGGAATCCTGCCGTACAGTGAGATAGTCTGGTTCCCACATGCCTTCGAGACTGCCTCCTACCTGCAGCTGCCCTGAAGGATAGAGGTGCACGGCGGTTTCGCTTTCGATGGTGGCATGGGCTTCGCGATTTTCCACTAACGCCCTTGCCTCGGCACGGGTCATCACCGTGCGCAGCGCTATGGTCGGATGCTCGCGGCGGATTTGCGCTTCGAGGGCATGCCGTGCCGGCAACGCCAGCACCTTGCCCGCCAACTGATCCAGCGAACGAAGCGCGGGCTCCCCCTCACGGCCAACGAATACCCAGTCGAAACCGCCGAACGCATGGCTGAAATTCAGCACAGCCCGGCGCTCGTCATTCATCGCCAGGACACTAGACATGTCGGCTTCGCCGTTTTCCAGCATCTCGATCAATTGATCGGCAGAGAACGACTCCCGATGGATGAATTCAAGTCCGGTCATTTGCTCAATGGCATGGAGCATGTCAGCGTTCAGGCCGCTCCATTCTCCCTGTGCATTCTTGAACAGGTACAGCGGGATTTGCATCGACGCCACAACGACACGCGGGTTCTGCCTGATCCAGTCCAGCTCACGGGCGTCGAGCACCAGTCTCTCGCCCGCTTCGAGCGGTGACTGTCCGGGAGTCGTCGACGGGTCAGCGCCGCCCCATTGGCTCCAGTACATCAGGGCCAGGCCCATGATCCAGCTCAACGCCGGTTTGCATCGGTTTACGAACAGCATCTGCACTTCCTTCGAGATAACTCACCCGTTCTTCCTTGGGCGAAACCCGGAGAGTTTGGCATGCAGAAACAAAGAAGCCCGTCAGGAGACGGGCTTCAAGATGTGACAGCTTCCAGCGATCAGAGCGGTTTGCCGCGGTTGCCATGCTGGCTGACAAAGGCCTGCACGGCCTTCAGATCATTAGGCAATACGGTGCAACGCTCATCTCGCTCAAACAAATCAGAAAGATGTGCAGGCAGCTCAAGCGCTTTTCCTACGCCAGCCTTCTCCACTGCTTCCGGAAACTTCACCGGGTGAGCGGTGCCCAGGATGACCATCGGGATATCCAGGCTGCGGCGGCATTCGCGCGCCGCTCGCACCCCGATGGCGGTGTGCGGATCGAGCAACTCACCGCTCTGCTCGAACACCTCGGCGATGGTTTCGCAGGTCTGCGCGTCATCCACCGCCAGGGAGTCGAACAGCTTGCGGGCTTCGGTCCAGCGCTCGGCCTCGACGCTGAAACCACCGCCCTGACGGAAGCTGTCCATCAGGCCCGCAATCGCCGCGCCATTACGACCGTGCAGGTCGAACAGCAAACGCTCGAAGTTCGACGACACCATGATGTCCATCGACGGCGACAACGTGGCGTGCAGGGTTTCCTTTACGTACTGGTTACCGCTCATGAAGCGGTGCAGGATGTCGTTGCGATTGGTGGCGACGATCAACTGGTTGATCGGCAGCCCCATGTTGCGTGCCAGGTAACCGGCGAAGATATCGCCGAAATTGCCGGTGGGTACCGAGAACGCCACCGAACGGGCCGGGCCGCCCAACTGCAGGGCCGCGTGGAAGTAATAGACGATCTGGGCCATGATCCGCGCCCAGTTGATCGAGTTCACCGCCACCAGCCGGGTGCCCTTGAGGAAGCTCTGGTCGGCGAAGCTGGCCTTGACCATTTCCTGGCAGTCATCGAAGTTGCCTTCGATGGCGATGTTATGGATGTTATCGCCGAAAATCGTCGTCATCTGCCGACGCTGCACTTCCGAGACGCGGTTGTGCGGGTGCAGGATGAAAATATCGACGTTCTCGCAATGCTTGCAGCCTTCGATGGCGGCCGAACCGGTGTCGCCGGAAGTGGCACCGACAATCACCACCCGCTCGCCACGCTTTTGCAGCACATAGTCCAGCAGGCGGCCGAGCAACTGCAGGGCGAAATCCTTGAAGGCCAGGGTCGGGCCGTGGAACAGCTCCATCACCCATTCGTTACCGTTGAGCTGACGCAACGGCGCGATAGCGTTGTGGGAAAAGACGCCGTATGTCTCTTCCAGGATCTTCTTGAAATCAGCGTCCGGAATGCTGCCGGTGACGAACGGGCGCATCACTCGGAAGGCCAGCTCGTGATACGGCAGGCCGGCCCAGGAAGCGATTTCTTCCTGGGTGAAGCGCGGCAGGTTCTCCGGCACATAGAGGCCGCCGTCCGTGGCCAGGCCAGCCAGCAGGACATCTTCGAAATTCAGGGCCGGTGCCTGGCCGCGGGTACTGATATAGCGCATAGGGGCAAACCTTCGGTTTGAGCTGCGAGCTGTAAGCTACAAGCTGCAAGTAAAAGCGCATCTGCTTTTACTTGCAGCTTGCAGCTTGAAGCTTGTAGCTGCTTAGTTCAAATGCTCGACGCGGATACGGACCACCGGGCCAACGACTCCCTGAAGCGCCTCCAACGCTGCGATCGCATCGTTGATGCGTTGCTCCACCACGCGGTGGGTCAGCAGGATCATCGGCACCAGGCCGTCGTGTTCCTCGACTTCCTTCTGCATGATCGACTCGATGTTGATGCCGCGTTCCGAAAGAATGCTGGCAACCTGGGCCAACACCCCTGGATGGTCCTTCGCCTGGATACGCAGGTAGTAGGCACTTTCGCACGCTTCGATCGGAAGAATCGGATGGTCCGACAGCGAGTCCGGCTGGAACGCCAGGTGCGGCACGCGATTTTCCGGGTCGGATGTCATGGCGCGAACCACGTCCACCAGGTCGGCCACCACCGAAGAAGCGGTCGGCTCCATGCCGGCGCCGGCGCCGTAGAACAAGGTCGAGCCCGCGGCGTCACCGTTGACCATTACCGCGTTCATCACGCCGTTGACGTTGGCGATCAGGCGATCGGCCGGGATCAGCGTCGGATGCACACGCAACTCGATGCCGCTGGCGGTGCTGCGCGCCACGCCCAGGTGCTTGATGCGATAGCCCAGGGCCTCGGCGTAGTTCACGTCGGCGGTGGTCAGCTTGGTGATGCCTTCGGTGTAGGCCTTGTCGAACTGCAGCGGAATACCGAAGGCGATCGACGCCAGGATCGTCAGCTTGTGCGCCGCATCGATGCCTTCGACGTCGAACGTCGGGTCCGCCTCGGCGTAGCCCAGCGCCTGGGCTTCGGCCAGCACGTCTTCAAAAGTGCGGCCCTTCTCGCGCATCTCGGTGAGGATGAAGTTGCCGGTGCCGTTGATGATCCCGGCCACCCAGTTGATCCGGTTGGCCGACAGCCCTTCGCGAATCGCCTTGATCACCGGGATACCACCGGCTACGGCGGCCTCGAAAGCCACGATCACGCCCTTCTCGCGGGCCTTGGCGAAAATTTCATTGCCGTGAACGGCGATAAGCGCCTTGTTCGCGGTGACCACATGCTTGCCATTCTCGATGGCCTTGAGTACCAGCTCGCGGGCAACGGTATAGCCGCCCATCAGCTCTATCACGATGTCGATCTCAGGGTTCGTGGCCACTTCGAAGACATCGTTGGTAATCGCAATACCGGTCGTCTGGAACTGAGGCTTTGGCGTGCGCATGGCAATTTGTGCCACTTCGATTCCACGCCCGGCACGACGAGCAATTTCCTCGGCGTTGCGCTGAAGTACGTTGAAGGTGCCGCCACCGACGGTACCTAACCCACAGATGCCTACTTTGACCGGATTCACTCTTGACTCCCCATGAAACGGCCGACACAAGGTCGGCCGTGAATACAGCCGCGCAGCAACGCGACTTTGTGTTTAACGGCCCGGCAAAGATTTTCGCCAGGCCGTGATCTTCTGCAGCCCATTGGCCACGATCATTTCGCCCCAAGGGCCAGTTTGGCGACTTGCGGCGCCGGCTGGTAGCCCGGAATCACCTGGCCATCGGCCAAAACGATGGCCGGCGTGCCGTTCACACCAATGGACTGGCCGAGGGCGAATTGCTTGGAGACCGGGTTCTCGCACTTGGCGGCTTTGATTTCCTTGCCGTCGACCATTTTGTCCATGGCCGCTTTCTTGTCCTTGGAGCACCAGACTGCCTGCAATTGCTCATCACCCGGCGAGCCGAGGCCCTGACGCGGGAAGGCCACATAGCGCACCTCAATGCCGCGCTTGTTCAGCTCTGGCACTTCGGCGTGCAGTTTGTGGCAGTACGGGCAGGTGGTGTCGGTGAACACGGTAATGTGCGACTTGGTTTCGCCGACCGCCGGGTAGACCACGGTTTCGGCGACCGGGATACCGTTGATCAATTTGGAGATGCCTTGGCGCTCGGTGATCTCGGTGAGATTCACCGGCTTGCCGTCCTTGAGCGCGAACAGGTTGCCCTGGACGATGTACTGACCGTCGGCGCTGGCATACAGCACACGGCTGCCCTGCAGCTTGACCTCATACAGGCCGGACATCGGGCTGGCGGAGATGGCCTCGATCGGCACTTCAAGCTCGAGGTTGGCGAGGCTTTTGCGGATCGCCTGGTCGGCCGCGTCATCGGCGATGGCAAAGGTACTGGCCAACGCAATGGCGGCGGCCGTGAACATCTGGATCAAACGCATGAGGACTCCTGAGGCAAACAAATAGGCGGGGACACCGAGGCAGAGATTCGGGTTCCAGCCGCCCACTGTGCAAACCGGGAAAGCCTACCACATAAGGCCCGTATGGCCGAATTCACCTGTCGCAAGACAACACACGATGTCGGTGTACCAGGTCCCCTGTGGCGAGGGAGCTTGCTCCCGCTCGGCTGCGCAGCAGTCGCAAATGGAGTCACTCCGCTCTCAGGGAAGATCGCGGCGGCTGCGTTGGGGCGCTTCGCGCCCAGCGGGAGCAAGCTCCCTCGCCACAAAAGCGGGTGTTCATTCAGCCGCGCGGATGGTGCCTGGCATGCAACTCCTGCAACCGCGCCCGGGCCACATGGGTATAGATCTGGGTGGTGGACAGGTCGCTATGCCCCAGCAGCATCTGCACCACCCGCAGGTCGGCGCCGTGATTGAGCAGGTGCGTGGCGAAGGCATGGCGCAGCGTGTGGGGCGAGAGCGATTTGTTGATCCCGGCCACCTTGGCCTGGTGCTTGATGCGGTGCCAGAAGGTCTGGCGGGTCATCTGCTCGCCGCGCAGGCTGGGAAACAGCACGTCGCTGGGGCGACCGCCCAGCAAGTCATGACGGGCGTCGCGCATGTAGCGCTCGACCCAGACGATCGCTTCTTCGCCCATCGGCACCAGGCGCTCCTTGCTGCCCTTGCCCATCACCCGCAACACGCCCTGGCGCAGGTTCACTTGTTCCAGCGTCAGGCTGATCAGCTCGGTGACGCGCAAGCCACAGGCATACAACACTTCCAGCATGGCCCGGTCGCGCTGACCGATGGGGTCGCTGAGGTCCGGTGCCGCCAGCAGCGCCTCGACGTCCGCTTCCGACAAGGATTTGGGCAGCGGACGCCCCAGTTGCGGCATTTCCACGCGCAAGGTCGGGTCCACCGCGATCAGCTTTTCCCGCAACAAATAACGATAGAACCCACGCAAGCCAGAGAGAAACCGGGCAGTTGAGCGTGGCTTATAGTTCTGCTCCAGGCGCCACGCCAAGTGATCGAGGATCAGCTCCCGCCCGGCATTGGCCAGCTCCAGGTTGTTTTCCTGGAGCCAGCCGTTGAATAGGGCGAGGTCGCTGCGATAAGCATCGCGGGTGTTATCGGACAACCCCTTCTCCAGCCACAGGGCATCGAGAAACTGGTCTATCAGCGGGTGATCGATGGCAGGCATAAAGACTCTTGAAGGATACGGGCGTACACGGATTCAACGGGAATGAAGCCATGCAGGGTGCGCAAAGACCAAATCGCAGGCAACAAAAAAGCAGCCCGCAGGCTGCTTTTTTTTGCATCGGAAGCTGGACTTAAGCCAGTTTTTCCTTGATGCGAGCTGCTTTACCGGACAGGTCACGCAGGTAGTACAGCTTGGCTTTACGCACGTCACCGCGACGCTTCACAGCCATGCTGTCGATCTGCGGGCTGTAGGTCTGGAAAGTACGCTCTACGCCAACACCGTTGGAGATTTTACGAACGGTGAATGCACTGTTTACGCCGCGGTTACGCTTGGCGATAACAACGCCTTCGAACGCTTGCAGACGTGCACGGTCGCCTTCCTTCACTTTCACCTGAACGACAATGGTGTCGCCCGGGGCAAAGGGAGGGATTTCTTTGGTCATCTGCTCTGCTTCGAGTGCAAGGATGATTTTGTTAGTCATGCTGTGCTCCTAAGGCAAGTCATCGGACTTACCATCGATACGTTGTTAACTATCGTCCCGCTCGCGGATGTATTCCTCGAGCAGCTTCTTCTCTTCTCCAGAAAGCGAGCGGCTTTCCAGAAGATCGGCGCGTCGTTCATAGGTCCGACCAAGGGACTGCTGTAAACGCCAACGCCGGATGTGCGCGTGGTTGCCACTTAGCAACACGTCGGGAACACGCTGATCCGCATACACCTCCGGTCGGGTGTAATGCGGGCAATCCAGCAGACCATCCGTAAAGGAATCTTCCTCGGCGGAATCCGCATGCCCTAAAGCTCCAGGCAGCAGTCGTGTAACCGCATCGATCAGGACCATCGCCGGCAGCTCGCCGCCAGACAGTACATAGTCGCCAATCGACCACTCTTCATCGACATGAGCTTCAATGAAACGCTCGTCAATGCCTTCGTAACGGCCGGCAATCAGGATCAATGCATCCGATTTCGCCAGCTCGCGTACCGCCGACTGAGTCAGCTGACGGCCTTGGGGCGACAGGTAGATCACCTTCGCACCCTCCCCGGCTGCCGTCCTGGCCTGAACCAGCGCATCTTCCAGGGGCTTGATCTTCATCACCATGCCCGGACCACCGCCAAACGGGCGATCGTCCACAGTGTGATGTCGATCCGTGGTGTAGTCCCGCGGATTCCAACAAGTGAGCTGCAACAGCTCCTGTTTCACCGCGCGGCTGGTTATGCCGTACTCGCTGATGGCGGAAAACATCTCGGGAAACAACGTGATGACTTCAACGCGCAAATTAGCCACGTCTAGAAATCCGCATCCCATTCCACCTTCATCTCGCCTGCTGCCAGGTCAACGGCCAACACGCATTGCTCGGTATAGGGCAACAGGCGTTCGCGATCATCCAGGCTACCGACGCAAGGCTTTACCACCATGACATCGTTCGAACCGGTCTCGAGCAGGTGATCGATCTTCCCGAGCAGTTGCCCGAGGTGGTCGATGACCTTCAGACCTACAAGCTGGTACCAGTAGTACTCGCCGTCGGTCAGTTCAGGGAACAGGTTGCGCGGCACGCAGATCTCATAACCGGCCAGAAGACGCGCTTCTTCACGATCATCGAGACCCTTGAGCTTTGCGACCAGGAACTTGTCGTTCCCACGTCCGCTGACCAGCTCAACCTGTTTCACGCTACCTTCGCGCTTGAGCGTCCAGGTTTTGTAGTCCAACAGGTTTTTGATCGGATCAGTAAAGGAGTAAACCTTCACTTCGCCGCGAACGCCATGAACAGAATAAATCTTGCCGACAACGATCAGATCATCAGCATCTTTTGGCGTCGCGTTCATATTGCTCAGGCCGCAGCCTTAGCCGATTCCTTCAACAACTGAGCAACACGCTCAGAAGGCTGTGCACCAACGCTCAGCCAGTAGGCTACGCGCTCTTGGTTCACGGACAGACGGATTTCCTGACCACGGGCAACAGGGTTGAAGAAACCAACCTGTTCCTTGTGGGAACCGTCACGCGGATTGCGGCTGTCGGTTACGGTCAGGTGGTAAAACGGGCGCTTTTTGGAGCCGCCAAGGGCAAGACGGATTGTTAGCATGTGAACATCGTTCCTGTAGTCGGTGCTGCAAATCTAAATGCACAGCGGGCATAGGTGCCCGAAAGGCCGCATATTCTAAGGAATATCCGGACTTTTGCAAATGACTTTTTCCGGCGCATGGCGCCGTGCGATCAAGATTTGCCGTAGAGCCGTCATGAAAAACGGCAGGTAGCTCCCGCATAGCACGGGTTTGCTGGAGATCCCCGCATCCGTGCGGGGCAACGCCGACATGACAGCCGGCGCAGATTCTTTACATTTTCGGCATACCGCCGCCGGGCAACATACCGCCCATGCCGCGCATCATCTTGGCCATCCCGCCCTTGGCGGAGAACTTCTTCATCATCTTCTGCATCTGCTTGTGTTGCTTGATCAAGCGACCGATGTCCTGCACCTGCGTGCCGGAACCCATGGCGATACGGCGTTTGCGCGAACCGCTGATCAGGTCAGGGTCGCGGCGCTCGGCCGGGGTCATGGAGTTGATGATGGCTTCCATCTGCTTGAACTGCTTCTCGGCCGCGCCCTGCGCATTGCCCATTTGCGCCAGGTTCACGCCACCAATGTTCGGCAGTTTGTCCATGAGGCCGCCGAGGCCGCCCATGTTCTTCATCTGTTGCAACTGGTCGCGGAAGTCTTCGAGGTCGAAGCCCTTGCCCTTCTTCAGCTTCTTGGCCAGTTTGTCGGCCTTGTCCTTGTCGAGGGTCTGTTCGGCCTGCTCGATCAGGCTGAGCACGTCGCCCATGCCGAGGATACGAGAGGCGATACGCTCGGGGTGAAACGGCTCGAGCGCCTCGCTCTTCTCGCCCATACCGATGAACTTGATCGGCTTGCCGGTAATCGCGCGGACCGACAGCGCGGCACCGCCACGGGCGTCGCCGTCGACCTTGGTCAGGATCACGCCGGTCAGCGGCAGTGCGTCGCCGAAGGCCTTGGCCGTGTTGGCCGCGTCCTGGCCGGTCATGGCGTCGACCACGAACAGGGTTTCCACCGGGTTGATCGCGGCGTGCAGTGCCTTGATCTCGCCCATCATCTCTTCATCGATGTGCAGGCGACCGGCGGTGTCGACGATAACCACGTCGATGAACTTGAGCTTCGCTTCCTTTATAGCAGCCTGGGCGATATCCACCGGCTTCTGGCTCAGGTCGGACGGAAAGAACGTCACGCCGATGTCGTTGGCCAGGGTTTCCAGCTGCTTGATCGCCGCCGGGCGATAGATGTCCGCGGACACCACCATCACCGACTTCTTCTTGCGCTCTTTAAGGAAGCGCGCCAGCTTGCCGGCAG
Organism: Pseudomonas sp. R1-15; assembly: GCF_051132085.1. Taxonomy (NCBI): domain Bacteria; kingdom Pseudomonadati; phylum Pseudomonadota; class Gammaproteobacteria; order Pseudomonadales; family Pseudomonadaceae; genus Pseudomonas; species Pseudomonas sp. R1-15. The sequence goes on from NZ_CP071660.1 coordinate 4,836,904, forward strand.
TGGTGGTCTTGCCCGCGCCCTGCAGGCCGGCCATCAGCACGACCGCCGGAGGCACGGCGCTCAGGTTCAGGTCTTCGTTGGCGGCGCCCATCAGGCTTTCGAGTTCGGCCTGGACAATCTTCACGAAGGCCTGGCCCGGCGTCAGGCTGCGCGACACTTCGGTGCCGACGGCGCGTTCCTTCACCGAATTGACGAAGTCCTTGACCACCGGCAGAGCGACGTCGGCTTCGAGCAACGCCATGCGCACTTCGCGCAGGGTGTCTTTGATGTTGTCTTCGGTCAGTTTCGCCTTGCCGGTGACATGGCGCAGCGTCTGCGAGAGACGGTCGGTTAGGTTTTCAAACATGCGCGATCCTTTCAGGCCCAGATAAGACCGGGATAATGGCGGCCCAGACCGTGAAATATGTGCTCGGCGAGCCTGCGGCGTGGGCAGGTCGCGGATTATAGCGAAGAAGCGTGCGACGTACACCTCGCCGTCGGTTGCGGTGGTCTTTCGTGCGGTGGGGATTCTATGCCAAACTCAGCGCCTTTCGGGCTTGCCTAACAGGATTTATGCTCCCCTTGTCACCCAGCTTGCTTGCTTCCCTCGCCGCCGCTTGTCTTTATGCCGCTGCGACCTTCTATCAGGGCACCCGCCTGGCCTCCGGCGCCAAGGCGAACAAGCGCCTGCTGGTCACGCTCGGCGTGCTGGCGGTGCTTGTCCACGCGGCCAGTCTTGTCACCCACCTGATGACGCCGATCGGCCTGGGCCTGGACTTCTTCAATGCCGCCAGCCTGATTGCCGTGGCCGTGATTGCCCTGACGCTGCTGGCCTGCTCGCGCATCCCCGTGGAAAACCTGCTGGTGCTGCTGTTCCCGCTGGGACTGGCCACGGTGCTGCTGGCGCAGTTCGCGCCGTCGGGCACCGTGCAGATCATCGACGAAGAGCCAGGCATCCTCGCCCATATCCTGTTGTCGATCCTCGCCTACGGCCTGTTCACTATCGCGGTATTCCAGGCATTGCTGCTGCTGGTGCAGGACCATCAGCTCAAGCATAAGCACCCGTCCGGGCTGATCCGCAACTTTCCGCCACTGCAAACCATGGAAAGCCTGCTGTTCGGTTTCCTCTGGGCCGGCTGGACGCTGCTGTCGCTGTCGCTGATTTCCGGCTGGCTGTTCGTCGAAAACCTGTTCGCCCAACACCTGGTGCACAAGACATTGTTGGCGTGCCTGGCGTGGATCGTGTTCAGCGTGCTGTTGTGGGGGCGTAATCGTCTCGGCTGGCGGGGCCACAAGGCAATTCGCTGGACCCTGGCCGGATTCTGCCTGCTGATGCTCGCCTACTTCGGCAGCAAGCTGGTCCGCGAATACATCCTGCATGTCTGACGGACGACACTGATGGATAGGCTGCCCTTGGGGCCATTGTTTGCGGTAATGGTCGTACTGATCCTCTGGTCGGCGCTGTTCACGGCCATCGAAGCGGCCCAACAATATCTGCTCGCGCAACGCAGAGCGTCGCGCTCTGGCGACAAACCACTGGCGAAGCTGAACTTCCCTATCGCCAGCCTGATCCTGGGCAACACCCTCTGTCGTGCGCTGGCGGTGGTAATCGGCACCTGGCTGGCGATTTTTGCCTGGCTGGAAAACGGCCCGTGGCTGGCCTGGCTCGGCACCAGCGCGGCCTTGCTGGTTTTTGCCGATTACCTGCCTCGCACCCTGGCGACCCGCTACCCCGACGCGGTGCTGGGCCTGGGCAACAGCTTGCTTGCCCTGCCGCTGAAAATTGTCTATCCGGCCGCCTGGCTGCTCAACGGTTTCAGTCAGTTGCTGCTGCGCCCGTTTGCCCGCAAGACCGGTGCTGTCCAGCACAGCGACGATGAAATGCCCGCACCGCCACGCGCTGAGCATGAACAGGAACACAGCGGCCGGGTCCATCCGGTATCCGGCATCCATGCGCTGGACAACATCACCGTCAACGACATCCTCGTGCCCCGCAGCGAGGTGGACGGGATCAACCTCGACGACCCTATCGGCGAAATCATCGAACAGCTGCGCCTGAACCGTCGGACCCGCCTGCCGGTGTTCCACAGCGATATCAACCAGGTCGAAGCGGTGCTCAACACCCGCCAGATCCGCCACCTGCTGGCGGACGCGAGCCTGACCAAGGAAGCGCTGCTGAGCGCTTGCCACGAGCCTTACTTCGTCCCCGAGAGCACGCCGCTGCAACTGCAGTTGCTCAACTTCCACAAGCAGCAGCGACGCCTGGGCATGGTGGTGGATGAATATGGTGAAGTGCTGGGCATCGTGACCCTGGAAGACATCCTCGAGGAAATCGTCGGCGAGTTCGAAAGCGAGCACAGCCTCGACAATCCCCATGTCCATCCCCAGCCCGATGGCCGCCTGATGATCGAAGGCGCGGCGTCAATCCGCGAGTTGAACAAGACCCTCGGCTGGCACCTGCCTTGCGATGGCCCCAAGACGCTCAACGGCCTGGTCACCGAGGCCCTGGAAACCATCCCCGAAAGCCCGGTCTGCCTGAAGATCGGCCGCTACCGGCTGGAAATCATCGAGACCGTCGACAACCGCGTCAGCCAGGTGCTGGTGTGGCATAACAGCTCGGTGCCGGTGGTTATCTAACCGCCGTACCCGTGGCGAGGGAGCTTGCTCCCTCGCCACAAAAGCTCAGCACACGCTTCAATATTGTGCGCAGGCTCTCTTGTCGATTCGTTAGCCCCCTTCCTATACTCAACCCGCTTACCCAGCCCCGCCCGAACCCAGTGCTTACCCGGCACTCAGACCGTTCCGGGCAGCCCACCGGCAATATCCGCTGTAACCCTGCGACTGTTCCTACCCGAAACAGCGACAGCGCCCCAACCCACATCCCTGGGTGTTCGACCATAATAATTCGCTCCAACGGAGCACATGACTGTCAGGGATAACCGCATGACCACCACCACTTGCAATGACGCTGTGGCGAACCAACCGACCAACTCGGCCACCCGCGTGGCAACCGCGAGTTTCATCGGCACCGCCATCGAGTTCTACGATTTCTACGTCTACGCGACCGCTGCCGCCCTGGTGATCGGGCCGGTATTCTTTCCGCAAACCTCGGGCACGGCACAGATGCTGTCGTCCTTCCTGACGTTCGGCATCGCCTTCCTCGCCCGGCCGCTGGGCTCGGCGCTGTTCGGCCATTTCGGCGACCGGATCGGGCGCAAGTCCACCCTGGTGGCGTCGCTGCTGCTGATGGGCGTGTGCACCACCCTCATCGGCGTGCTGCCCGGCTACGCCAGCATTGGCGCGTGGGCGCCGATTCTCCTGTGCCTGCTGCGTTTCGGCCAGGGCCTGGGACTGGGCGGTGAATGGGGCGGCGCGGCGTTGCTCGCCACCGAGAACGCCCCGAAAGGCAAGCGCGCCTGGTTTGGCATGTTCCCCCAACTGGGCCCGTCCATCGGCTTCCTGGCGGCCAACGGATTGTTCCTGACCCTGGCCATGACCCTCGACGACGAGCAGTTCCGCTCCTGGGGCTGGCGAATTCCGTTCCTGCTGAGCGCCGCCCTGGTCATCGTTGGCCTTTATGTGCGTCTCAAGCTCCATGAAACGCCGGTCTTCGCCAACGCGGTGGCCCGTCAGGAACGGGTGAAAATCCCCTTGGTCGAGCTGTTCAGCCAGTATTGGGCGCCAACATTGCTCGGCGCGGCCGCGATGGTGGTGTGTTACGCCTTGTTCTACATCTCGACGGTATTTTCCCTGAGCTATGGCGTGTCCACCCTCGGTTACAGCCGCGAGACCTTCCTCGGCCTGCTGTGCTTTGCCGTGCTGTTCATGGCCGCCGCCACGCCGCTATCGGCCTGGGCCAGCGATCGCTACGGGCGCAAGCCGGTACTGGTTATCGGCGGCGTCCTGGCGATTGCCTCGGGTTTCCTCATGGAACCGTTGCTGACCCACGGTTCTACCGCTGGCGTGGCATTGTTCCTGTGCATCGAACTGTTCCTGATGGGCGTGACTTTCGCTCCCATGGGCGCGTTGCTGCCGGAGCTGTTTCCCACACACGTGCGCTACACCGGCGCGTCGGCGGCCTACAACCTGGGCGGCATCGTCGGTGCGTCGGCGGCACCGTTCTTCGCCCAGAAACTGGTGGCGATGGGCGGCCTGAGCTACGTCGGCGGATACGTTTCCGCAGCGGCGATGCTCAGCGTTATCGCGGTACTGTGCCTTAAGGAAACGCGTCATAACGACTTGAATCGCATCGGTTGAAGCGGTGGCGAGGGATCATTCCCTCGCCACATCAACCTGTCGCCAGCCTGAACGCAGACCATTGAAATAACCCCTGACAATTATCCAGCATTGAAACAACCCCTCACCTGCCCCATCTAAGACCCATACTCCATTGCGCAGGTGCCCCATGAGCGACCAGCACTCGACTGAAGCAAACGACGAATACGCAGACGCCGAACAGATCGAACACACCGTTTCCGGTACGGGCCTGGCCCTGCCCGGCCAGAGCCTGCCGGACAAGGTCTACATCATCCCGATCCACAATCGTCCGTTCTTCCCGGCCCAGGTACTGCCGGTCATCGTCAACGAAGAACCGTGGGCCGAGACCCTGGAGCTGGTGGCCAAGTCCGATCACCATTCCCTGGCGTTGTTCTTCATGGACACGCCCCAGGAAGACCCGCGCCACTTCGACACCTCGAAACTGCCGCTGTACGGCACGCTGGTGAAGGTCCACCACGCCAGCCGTGAGGCCGGCAAATTGCAGTTCGTTGCCCAGGGCCTGACCCGCGTGCGCATTCGCACCTGGCTCAAGCACCATCGCCCGCCGTACCTGGTGGAAGTCGAATACCCGCATCAGCCAAGCGAGCCGACCGACGAGGTCAAGGCCTACGGCATGGCGCTGATCAATGCGATCAAGGAACTGCTGCCGCTCAACCCGCTGTACAGCGAAGAGCTGAAGAACTACCTCAACCGCTTCAGCCCCAACGACCCTTCGCCGTTGACCGACTTTGCCGCCGCGCTCACCTCCGCCACCGGCAGTGAGTTGCAGGAAGTGCTCGATTGCGTGCCGATGCTCAAGCGCATGGAAAAGGTCCTGCCGATGCTGCGCAAGGAAGTCGAAGTGGCGCGGCTGCAGAAAGAGATTTCCGCCGAGGTCAACAGCAAGATCGGCGAACATCAGCGCCAGTTCTTTCTAAAGGAGCAACTCAAGGTCATCCAGCAGGAGCTGGGCTTGACCAAGGACGATCGCAGCGCCGACCTCGAACAATTCGAGCAGCGCCTGGAGGGCAAGGTGCTGCCGGCCCAGGCACAGAAACGCATCGAAGAGGAAATGAACAAGCTCTCGATCCTGGAAACCGGCTCGCCGGAATACGCTGTCACACGTAACTACCTCGATTGGGCAACATCGGTGCCGTGGGGCGTGTATGGCCAGGACAAACTTGACCTCAAGCACGCCCGCAAGATTCTCGACCAGCACCACGCCGGCCTGGACGACATCAAGGACCGCATCCTGGAATTCCTCGCGGTGGGCGCCTACAAAGGCGAGATCAGCGGTTCGATCGTCTTGCTGGTTGGACCTCCGGGCGTAGGCAAGACCAGCGTCGGCAAGTCCATTGCCGAATCCCTCGGGCGGCCGTTCTATCGTTTCAGTGTCGGCGGCATGCGCGACGAGGCCGAAATCAAGGGCCACCGACGCACCTACATCGGCGCCCAGCCGGGCAAGCTGGTGCAGGCGCTCAAGGACGTCGAAGTGATGAACCCGGTGATCATGCTCGACGAAATCGACAAGATGGGCCAGAGCTACCAAGGCGACCCGGCTTCCGCGCTGCTCGAAACCCTCGACCCGGAACAGAACGTCGAATTCCTCGACCACTACCTGGACATGCGCCTGGACCTGTCGAAAGTGCTCTTTGTGTGCACAGCGAACACCTTGGACTCGATTCCCGGCCCGCTGCTGGATCGGATGGAAGTGATTCGCCTGTCGGGCTATATCACCGAAGAAAAGGTCGCCATCGCCAAGCGCCACTTATGGCCCAAGCAACTCGCCAAGGCCGGCGTTTCCAAGGGCAGCCTGAGCATCAACGACAGCGCCCTCAAGGCACTGATCGACGGTTATGCCCGGGAGGCCGGCGTCCGTCAGTTGGAAAAACAGCTGGGCAAACTGGTGCGCAAGGCGGTGATGAAGCTGATCGACGAGCCGAAAGCCGTGATCAAACTCGGGCCGAAAGATCTCGAGGCGTCCCTGGGCAAACCGGTATTTCGCAATGAGCAGGTGCTGTCCGGCGTGGGTGTGATCACCGGGCTGGCCTGGACCAGCATGGGCGGCGCGACCCTGCCGATCGAGGCAACGCGTATCCACACGCTCAATCGCGGCTTCAAGCTCACCGGGCAACTGGGCGAAGTCATGAAGGAATCGGCTGAAATTGCCCACAGCTACGTCAGTTCGCACCTGAAGCAATTCGGCGGTGATCCGAAGTTTTTCGATGAGGCTTTTGTTCACCTGCACGTACCGGAAGGCGCCACGCCCAAGGACGGCCCGAGTGCCGGCGTGACCATGGCCAGCGCCCTGCTGTCCCTGGCGCGTAACCAGCCGCCGAAAAAAGGCGTGGCCATGACCGGTGAACTGACCCTTACCGGGCATGTCCTGCCGATTGGCGGCGTGCGCGAAAAAGTCATCGCGGCGCGTCGGCAGAAGATCAATGAATTGATCCTGCCGGACGCCAACCGGGGCAATTTCGAGGAACTGCCGGACTACCTCAAGGAAGGTGTCACGGTGCACTTTGCCAAGCGGTTTGCGGATGTGGCGAAGGTGTTGTTCTGACGGTCCTGTAGCGCCTGTGCTGACGCCTTCGCGAGCAGGCTCGCTCCCACATTGGATAAGTGTCGTTCACAGCGTTTGTGTTCCACACCGAACCCTGTGGGAGCGAGCTTGCTCGCGATGGGGCCCCTCACAACCAACACACCTCATCTGACACACCCGGTAGCATCTTCGGTTATGCTCGCCGTTCGTCGTGAACGCCGGAGCCCTTATGCCTCTCACCCGCCTGCTCGTACCCGTCAGCCTCGCCTTGTTGAGCGCCTGTGCCATGCAACCGAAACACAACGTGACGGTCGAGAAGCTTAGCCAATGCCCGGTGCAGCTCAATAACGGCCAGAACCTGATCCTGAGCCTGCCGACCAACCCCAGCACCGGCTACCGATGGACGGTTCAGGATTCAGCCGGCGGCGTGTTGAAGGCGTTGGGCCCGGAGGTCTATCGCAACCCGGAAGACGCCGGCATCGTCGGCGCCGCCGGGGTGTCAACCTGGCGCTTCCAAGCATTCAACGCCGGCACCGGGCGCTTGCGCCTGACGTATCAACAACCCTGGGCGCCTGAAGTACCGCCCGTGGAAACCTTCGACTGCGCCATTTCGGTGAATTGAACGTGGGTTGGCTGATACTCGTGCTGATGGGTGTGGCCACCTTTCTCCACCAAAAACATCACTAAACAGAGATCAAATGTGCGAGCGAGCCTGCTCGCGATAGCAATCTGTCAGCCAACCGAACGACTGGCTGAACCATCGCAATCGCGAGCAAGCTCGCTCCCACAGGTTTTTTGGTTAAAATGCCGGCCTTTTCACTATCCCTGCCGCCGGAACCGTCGTGAGCAAAGAACCCGATCGCCTATTCGCCCAGCCGCTGGCCCAGGTGCCCGACTTCGCCTTCAATGAAGACGTGGTTCGAGTGTTCCCGGACATGATCAAGCGCTCGGTGCCAGGCTACCCGACCATCGTCGAGAACCTCGGCGTGCTCGCCGCGCAGTTCGCCCAGCCCAATAGCGTGCTGTATGACCTCGGTTCGTCCCTGGGCGCGGTGACCCAGGCGCTGCGCCGTCATGTGCGCACCGACGGTTGCCGGGTGATCGCGGTGGATAACTCGGCGGCGATGGTCGAGCGCTGCCGCGAATACCTCAACGGCCAGGACTCGATGTTCCAGGAGCTGTTGCCGGTGGAGGTGATCGAAGGTGACATCCTTGCGCTGGCGTTCCAGCCGGCCTCGGTGGTGGCGTTGAACTTCACCCTGCAATTCATCGCACCAGAACAACGCACCGCGTTGCTGACCCGCATCCGTCAGTCCTTGCTGCCCGGCGGCGCCTTGATCCTCTCGGAAAAACTGCGCTTCAACGATGCCGAGGAACATGCCCTGCTGACCGACCTGCACGTGGCGTTCAAGCGCGCCAACGGCTACAGCGAACTGGAAATTGCCCAGAAACGCAGCGCCATCGAAAACGTCATGAAGCCCGACAGCCTCGAAGAACACCGCGAGCGCCTGCTGGCGGCCGGCTTCTCGAAAGTCGTGCCGTGGTTCCAGTGTCTTAACTTCGCCTCGTTGATTGCCTTGCCATGATTGACCTGTCCCCCCTCGCCCGCCATCTGGCCGGCACGCCCCTGGCCGACTGGGCCGCGACGCTGCAAACGCAGCTCGATATCAAGATGGAAAAGGGCCACGGCGACCTGGAGCGTTGGCAAAGCGCCCTCGATGCGCTGCCGGCCTTGCAGCCCACCACCGTGGATCTGCTGAACGGGCTGACGTTGGACGCAGATTGCTCTGACGAAACCCGCGCCCAAATGCGTACCGCGCTGATGGGTCTTTCTCCGTGGCGCAAGGGCCCGTTCGATCTGTTTGGCGTCCACGTCGACACCGAATGGCGCTCGGACTGGAAATGGTCACGCGTCGCCCCGCATCTGGACCTCAAGGGCAAGCGCATCCTCGATGTCGGCTGCGGCAACGGCTACTACATGTGGCGGATGCTCGGTGCCGGCGCGGACACGGTGATTGGCGTCGACCCGAACTGGCTGTTCTTCTGCCAGTTCCAGGCGGTGCAGCGCTACCTGTCACAGCCCAACGCCTGGCACCTGCCGTTCCCATTCGAAGCCCTGCCGCCGGAGCTGGAAGGTTTTGACACGGTCTTCTCCATGGGCGTCTTTTACCACCGCCGCTCGCCGATCGAGCATTTGTTGGCCTTGAAGGACTGCCTGGTAAAAGGCGGTGAGCTGGTGCTCGAAACCCTGGTGATCGAAGGCGACGAACACCAGGTGCTGGTGCCCGAGGACCGCTACGCGCAGATGCGCAACGTCTGGTTCCTGCCGTCGGTCCCGGCCCTGGAACGCTGGCTGCGCCGCGCCGGGTTCAGCGATGTGCGCTGCGTGGACGTCAGCCTGACGACCGTGGAGGAACAGCGCAGCACCGAGTGGATGAAGTACCAGTCACTGAGTGATTTCCTCGATCCTGCGGACCACAGTAAAACCATCGAGGGACTGCCGGCGCCGATGCGGGCGGTGATTGTGGCGCGTAAGTAAACAGCCCAAGCAACACGACACCCTGGTAGGGAGCAATGGGACTCTAAAGGATTGCCCATCATTGTGGCGAGGGAGCTTGCTCCCGCTGGGCTGCGCAGCAGCCCCAAACCCGCCAACACGATGCACCTGGAATAACCGGTCAGCAGGTTTTACGACTGCTGCGCAGCCGAGCGGGAGCAAGCTCCCTCGCCACAGGGTTGTGTATTCAATTTTGGGATCTGGCTCGCCTGGCCTTGAAAAACTCACTCAACACCGCGCTGCACTCCTCCGCCAACACCCCGCCCTCGAACATTACTCGATGATTCAAGAATCCCTGGCTGAAAAACTGCCCCTGGCTCTGCACGATCCCAGCCTTGGGTTCCAGCGCACCGTAGACGACCCGGGCGATGCGTGAGTGGACGATGAGGCCGGCGCACATGCTGCACGGTTCCAGCGTCACATACAGCGTGCTGCCAGGCAGGCGATAGTTGCTCACCGCCTGGGCAGCGGCGCGGATGGCGACCATCTCCGCGTGGGCGCTGGGGTCGTGGCCACTGATCGGGCAGTTGAAGCCACGCCCGATGACCTCACCATCCTGCACCAGCACTGCGCCCACCGGCACTTCGCCCAGCGCGGCGCCTTGGGCGGCGAGGGCCAGGGCTTCACGCATGAAATCCTGGTCACGGCTGCGGTCGATGATCCGCGCGGGACGAATCTGGCGCATCACGCCACCTCGATGGCGGCCATCAGGCCGGTTTCCATGTGATCGATCACATGGCAGTGGAACATCCACACCCCCGGGTTATCCGCCACCAGCGCCACCTGTGCCCGCTCGTTCTTGCCCAGCAGGTAGGTGTCGGTGAAATACGGAATGACCTTGTGCCGGTTCGACGCAATCACCTTGAAGCTCATGCCGTGCAGATGGATTGGATGCTGGTACTGGGTCATGTTCTTCAATTCGAATATGTAGCTCTGGCCTTTCTTCAGCGTGGCAATCGGCCGATCGGCGCAGGTCTTGTCGGTGATGTCCCAGGCCTTGCCGTTGATCTGCCACAGGCTCGGCGGCTTGCCGTTGTCGACATTGACCGAGACCGAACCGACCCATTCGAAATTGAAGTTGAGTTTCTCCGCATTGGCCAGGTCCGGCTCGGCCACCGGGTTAGCCGGCAGTGCCGGCGGCCACTGGCTCGGTGCGTCGTTGTTGGGCACCGAACGCAGCGTCCCCAGGCGCACCGGGCCATTGCGCAACGACAACTCTTCACCGGCCGGCGGCGCCTTGATCGCCAGGCAGATGCGCATACCCGGGCCCAGCCAGTACTCCTTGCCCAACGGGCGCGGCGCGACGGGGTTGCCGTCGAGCGCATAGATCTGCGCCTCGACGCCGGGGATATTGATGCGGTAAGTCAGCGTGTTGTCGAGGTTGAGCAACCGCACCCGGGTAATCTGCCCGGCCGGCAAATCAATCACCGCCCGGGGCACGCCGTTGATCGTCGACAGCCACCCGGCGGTGCCGCCACGCGCCGCCTCGCGAGGGATACTGAACGCGACGAACTCGCCCTGCTCGTCCACATGCCAACTCTTGAGGCTCAACGTCTGCTCGTATTTGAAGCCGGTAGGCTCGCGCTCTTCGATGATCAGCGGCCCCACCAGCCCGCGTCCGAGCTCCTCGCTGCTGTTGACGTGCGGGTGATACCAATAACTGCCGGCGTCCGGCACGCGGAATTTGTAATCGAAGTACTCGCCTGGCAACACCGGCAGTTGCGAGACATACGGTACGCCGTCCATCTCCAGTGGCAAGCGGATGCCGTGCCAGTGAATGGTCGTCGCGACCGGCAAATGGTTGATGAATCGCACCCGCAGCCACTCGCCCTGGCGCACCCGCAATTCGGTGCCCGGCGCTGACGGACCAAAGGCCCAGGCCTGGGTCTTGTGCCCGGCCACCAGTTCCACATCCAGCGGCGCCGCGATCAGTTCATAGTCGTGACCGGCCTCGGCATCGGCCATCTTGCCCAACCAGTACCGCGACGCGCCTCCCGCACCTACGCCAACGACAACAAGACCGGCCAGGCCACCGAGTATTTGGCGACGGGTAAAGGACATGAACGCGACTACCTCTTGAATCTGCGGCGGGCCGGTGGGGCCCGGAAAAGGCGAATACGATACACCTGCAATTGAGAAATATTAAGTGAAGGATTGTCGCGGGGCGCGCTCGGGCGATGAACCCCTTTTTCAAACTTGATGTCCAGGCAATGGATTTGTGTTGCTTCGTCCCACCGGAAAATGTTCGGATACCGGTCTAAGCGGGACCGCACGGTATCTTTCATACAAAGGGATTTATTCATGAGCAAAATTGGCGCTTGCATCACTCTGTCTGCAACCCTGGCATTTGCCGTATCCACAGCTTTCGCGGCGGTTCCCACCGATATTTCGGGTGTCGCCCTTGGCTCGACTCTGGAAGAAGCCAAAGATGCGATCATGAAAGCCAACCAGGCCTATACGATCAGCCCGCTGAAAACTGTCGATGGCACCGAGGCCGGCGTGACAGCCGTGACCAACAAGACTCTTGCCCAAGCCGACCAGTTTGCCGCGCTTCAAGACGATGCTGGCAAGGTATGGTTTGTCGGGCATATGAAGCACTACGAAGAAGGGTCGCGTATCCCACTCGACAATCTGGTGGCATCGCTGACCGAAAAATTCGGCCCGACCTCGTTCCGCAATTCCCAGATGGGAGAAGTCATGTACTGGGAGTTTGACCGAAACGGCAAGCTGTATAAGGGTGTAGACCAAGTCTTTAACGACCGTGGCATTGGTCCTTGCGCGCAGGTGCACTTTAGCAATATGCATATTCCTGGCGTTTCCTTCCCTGCACCACAAAACTTCCCATCCGAGTGCAGCCTTCTGATCATGGCTTATTCACAACCTGATCAGGACAAGATGGTGCGTGAGTTTTCTCTGAGCGTAACCGATGTCAAGAGCATGTATGACCAGTTGAATGCCAAAGAGACGCAAGCAAAGGCGGAACAGGCCAGGAAACTGGAGGAAGAAAAATCCAAGGCGGCCAAACCGAACATCTGACCCCCCGGGACGCAAAAGGCCCGCATCATCCGGGCCTTTGCTTTTTTGCTAGCGACTACCGCTCAAAACATTCCCAGTCAATCGTCGTCGGCGGCTTGCTCGACACGTCGTATCTCACGCGAGACAAGCCTTCGATTCGTTGACGAGTTCAGGACTGCCTCCCAATCAAAGCCTCCAGCTCTTTGAAAGCCATGCCAGGCATTCACCGGCCTTCTTTCGCCACGCTGACCTGCAATGCCACCTAGGCCACATCCAATACGTTCCCGGTAGGCGGACAGTTGCCTCTGGCCTGCAGCCGATCAACACGATGCGCAGAGGGCGACTCCTTGAATGTCAAAAAATGGCGGGCTCCTTTCTCCGCTCTTGTGCCGGTAATGGTTCAAGATATGTGAGCAGCCTGACAAACAGGAACAACCTCCCCTAGAATGCCTCCGTGGCTATGGAACACCTTCCTTCTAACCTCCTATGATCTAGGGGTTCTGCTCTCCACACCGCGCCTGCTTCTTGCAGGCGTTTTTACATCGACGCGACGTGACGCTGCAACTCACTCACTACGACGGCCAAGGAAAGACATCAAGCATGGATCAGGAGCTGTTTTTGCGTCGTCGTACAAAGGTTCACGTTCCTGAGGGCACCGGCGGTGCAACGCGCGCTCAGGTCGCGTCGGCTGTCCAGGAAATAGCAGCGTTCCGATGCGTGCTATCGGAGCCACTGATCGAGCAAATCGGCATGCTCTCGGCGGCAGAACTCACGAACTGGCTGCGCGACGTTATCGGAGTGCTTCGGCGACAGACCGGCGCTCATGTGCACCACCAGCCATTTTATCCTGACTTTCCAGAGCAGGTTCTGTCAGCCTCAGCGGCGGAGTTGTACCTTAACGCCGTCATTCACTACCTCACGCTTTGGCGTTTGCCTCCGAGCGAACACTCTCGACCTGTGATGCTTGAAGGAAACTCCATATCCCGAGTTCTCGAACTGGGCAGCGTCTCCGAGTTCGAATCATTGCTCGAGCCGCTGGTTTCATCGCGCACCTCGCTCTCCGAAGTGGAAACAGCCGATGTCGTCTGGTTTATCCGAGCGTACAGAAGCGATGTGTTCCGTCTGCTGCCTGAGGCCGTCCCGTTCCGGGAGATTCGCGCACTGGTTGGCGGCGCATTGCTCCTGCATGTAGCCGGCGATGCACGGGTGGACGTATTCCTGGAACAAAACGTCGAAACGGCGACAGATGTGCTACGACTGGCGGTCGCGCTGAGTGGAGGCGACGTGTCACTGACGACAGCTTCGACACGTTTCACAGCGATGAAGCGCGCGACGCGCCGTCTGCTGTTGCGCCTACTCGATCGCGCACCCAACGCCGGGGAGGATGTGATGCGTCATGCCGAACGCTGGAAACGCTTGGCCGAAATACTGCATCCGGGGGAGTACGCCGATAAGTATCCACGAGCACTCGCCGCCATCACGGCAGCGCGCCGCAACGACCCGCCGGCCTCGTTTGGATCACGTGTCGAAACAATGCTTGCCCAGCGTCAGATCGCCGCGCTTACGCCCTTATTGCAGGAGCGTCCCGGTGAGTTCGCACGACGACTGGATGTGACCTTGCGCCGCGCGACCGAAGCAGACGCTGTACTCGACGCGTTCGAGACCGTCGCGGTACAAGTGTCCACACCTATCCTGTTGCAGCTGCTGGCCCAAGTACGAGCCCCGCGCCCCCTGCCCTTGCGGGCTTTCACGCCGAAAGGGGCATTGGCCAAGATCTACGGCATCGAGGATCGGCGCGAACCTCTCACACCAGAAGTGTTGGCGCGTGCAGCCCAAATTTGCCAGGACGCACTCATAAAGCGTTTTGCATCGCTGCTGCCGCTAGGCCGCTGTTTCATCGATCCCGCACTGCGCGAATACAGGGTGCCGCTGGCACAACGTGCCGCATCGAAGTCGCTGCGTACACTGGTGCGAGGCAGCCGGTTGCCTATGCCTGACACGCGTTTCATTCGCCTGTTCCTGTGGTGGAAGAACGGCCGTGAACGCACGGACATCGACTTGTCCGCCGCATTTTTCGACGCCGACTTCGTGTTCACGCAAACTGTCGCGTACTACAACCTGAAGGGGTTCGGCGGCTATCACAGCGGCGATATCGTCGATGCACCCCACGGGGCTTCGGAGTTCATCGATCTCGACCTTGATGCCCTCGTCGAGAAGGGTATCCGCTACGTGGTCACGTCCATCAACTCATTCACCGAGCAGCCGTACTGCGATCTCCCCGAGTGCTTCACTGGCTGGATGGCCCGTGCCGACGTGGCATCGGGTGAAGTATTCGAACCGCGATCCGTGATCGACCGTCTCGATATCGCATCCGACACCGGGATATGTCTGCCATTCGTGATGGACATACAGGAGAGGCGCGTGATTTGGGCCGATCTGGGGCTCACGTCATCGCCGCGGTGGAACAACGTTCAGAACAACCTGAGTGGGATATCGTTGATGCTGCGGGCTTTGGTGCATACACCACGTCCGGATTTGGAGACGCTGTTCGATTTACATGCACGAGCCCGAGGAGAACGGGTGGCTTCGCCACAACAGGCACAGGCGGTATTTGCGCCTCATCAAGGGGTAACTCCGTTCGATACGGACTTGATTCGATCACAATTTCTCTAATAGCTAAGCCAGCCGTTGCCATCCAATCCGGGCGTAACGAACTTCGCATGAAGGGCCTCAGCGGTCGACGGGCTTCCCCGGACGATATCGATCAATCACAGCAACCCCCGCTCCGCCGTCCTCCGCAAACGCCCGCGAGACGGCGTCAACGATTTCAGCCCACACCCCGACCTGTTGCAGGACAGGCATTTCCTTGGCAAGCACATTGCTCAACTCGCCGCGATTCTGCTCGATTGAGCGCAGCACTCGATCCGCTTGGTGGTCGGGCATCTCGACTACCTCCTTCAGCACCGCCCGCGCCCGCGCGTGGCTGCGCAGATAACGAGACTCTTCGCGCATCTGCTCAGTCAACGTCCGGCCAATGATATTGGCCAGAAACACGGTATGAGGTCCGAGATCCGGATAACGCCACAGCGGTCGGGCCTGGTCAGCGCCCTGAAAAGAGAAGTTCGACACCACACCATCTGGATAGGTCGTCTGTGTGGGCTCGAAGACTACTCGCTCGCGTACAGCCTGCATGAGCGGCTTGGACACCTGGTCCAGCACCCGGTCGTAGCTGCGGCGCTCGCCCACGTCATCTGTAATGACCGCTGAGATCGGCAGAATTACCGGATCCGGAATCGCGCCGTCGCGTCGCAGTACGTCGTTGACCAAAAACCGGTGCACACGACCGTTGCCGTCAGCGAGCGGGTGTATATAGACGAAACCAAAGGCTGCGACTGCGCTGCGCATTACCGGCGACTGGCCCTGCGTCCTTTCGAGGAACACTCCCAGCCCTTCAAGCATCGCGTCGATTTCATCGGCCGCCGGGGCGACGTAATGAACGACCTGCTCGTAGCGCACCGTTTCGCCGACGAAAACCGGAGACTGACGCACGCCGAAGTGAGTGATCGTCGTCCGATCACCGAGAATTTCCTGCTGCAACTCTGCCAGCGCGGCATTGCTCAATGGGACCGCACCTTGCCCTGTACGACGCGCTATTACGTCGGCAAAGCGTTGCACCCGCCCTACCCGGTCGGCCTCGCCTTCGATGGCGAAGCTGGCCTTGCTCTCGCGTAGCGTCATCCAGACCGCCGACCGCATCAACAGATCCTCGCCGAACTCATCTGTCAATTCACCGAACAGGCGTGGAACGTCCAGTTCGACCGCACGCATTACCGCCTCGGTCTTGACCACGCAAGGACAGAATTTGCGCGTGCCGGGCAGGTTGTCATTTACCCGCCAGCGCTGCACCTTGACCACTCGGTCTCGGGATGCCGACACCAGCTTGGCCTCGTCAATGGCATCGACATAATTGCCGCCTAAGCGCTCGGGCACGACCAGAGCGTCTCCGGTCAGCCATTCATATAGAAACGCAGCACGACGCGCGTACTGCCCAGTAGGCTCGACCGTAACCCAGTCCTGGACGAAAACAGGCCCGGTCTTCTCGAACAGACGGGCAAGGAACTCCAGATGCGGGACTTCATGGCGCAGATGGAACTGCAGATGTGCAGCAATCTTCGCATCCGGGCGCATCGCCTCGGTGTAGGTCTCCAGACGAAAGCCATCGGTGACTTGAGTTGCGCGTCGCCCGCCTACTTGACTCATCACCGGCAATCGCCCCAAAGGCTGCACATCATAGATTTGGGCCAGCCAGGCGGCGCCTATCGCGTCTGCGGGGAAATCGGTCATATAGGGCCTCCGCGGACAAGTTGAGTTTTAGGGGCTAAAAAATGATGTCGTGCCGCCTGATCTGGTCAGTTAACGATTAAGATGGGATAAAAACGATTAGATAACAAGATCTGTGCGCAAAAACGATTATTTCCAACAACCGGCTCGTCGAGCTGAGAAAGAGGCTGAACCCGCCCCTTTCTCCCTCCGATCGCAAAATCGACGTTGCATCGATTTCAGGACAACAGGGGGGTTACCCCTGTTGAGGTTCCGTTATTCCCACTCAATCGTCGCCGGCGGCTTGCTCGACACGTCATAAGTCACGCGGGAGATGCCTTCGATTTCGTTGATGATCCGCCCGGACACGGTTTCCAGCAGCTCGTACGGCAGGTGTGCCCAGCGAGCGGTCATGAAGTCGATGGTTTCCACGGCGCGCAGGGCCACGACCCAGGCGTAGCGACGGCCATCGCCGACCACGCCGACCGATTTCACCGGCTGGAATACCACGAATGCCTGGCTGACCTTGTGGTACCAGTCGGCCTTGCGC
Organism: Pseudomonas sp. R1-15; assembly: GCF_051132085.1. Classification (NCBI taxonomy): domain Bacteria; kingdom Pseudomonadati; phylum Pseudomonadota; class Gammaproteobacteria; order Pseudomonadales; family Pseudomonadaceae; genus Pseudomonas; species Pseudomonas sp. R1-15. Next base: position 4,854,124 of record NZ_CP071660.1, read on the forward strand.
AGTTCTTCGATGAAGATGTGGTCGGCGCGACGCAGCAGGTCGGCGTATTCCTTCTTCACTTCACCGAGGATCCGCACGCCCAGTCCCGGGCCGGGGAATGGGTGGCGGTAGACCATGTCGTAGGGCAGGCCCAACTCCAGGCCGAGGCGACGTACTTCGTCCTTGAACAGTTCGCGCAGCGGCTCGACCAGTTTCAGGTTCATCTCTTCCGGCAGGCCACCGACGTTGTGGTGGGACTTGATCACGTGGGCCTTGCCGCTCTTGGCGCCGGCCGACTCGATCACGTCGGGGTAGATGGTGCCCTGGGCCAGGTACTTGATGTTGTCCAGCTTGCAGGATTCGGCATCGAACACGTCGATGAAGGTGCGACCGATGATCTTGCGCTTCTTCTCCGGGTCGGACTCGCCGGCCAGGTTGTTCAGGAACTGCTCTTCAGCGTTGGCGCGGATCACCTTGACGCCCATGTTCTCGGCGAACATGGCCATCACTTGCTCGCCTTCGTGCAGGCGCAGCAGGCCGTTGTCGACAAAGACGCAGGTCAGCTGGTCGCCGATGGCCTTGTGCAGCAGCGCGGCAACCACCGAGGAATCGACACCGCCGGACAGGCCGAGCAATACGTTGTCGGTGCCGACCTGGGCGCGAACCTGGGCGATGGCATCTTCAGCAATCTTGGAAGGCGTCCACAGGGCTTCGCATTCGCAGATGTCGAGGATGAAGCGCGACAGGATGCGGCCGCCCTGCTTGGTGTGGGTCACTTCCGGGTGGAACTGTACACCGTAGTAGCGGCGATCGTCGTTGAACATGCCGGCGATCGGGCAGCTCGGGGTGCTCGCGAGGATGTGGAAGTCTTCCGGCATCTTCGTGACCTTGTCACCGTGGCTCATCCACACGTCGAGGCCGAACAGGCCGTCGGCGTCGATGTGGTCTTCGATGCCGTCCAGCAGGCGGCTCTTGCCGACCACGTCGACACGGGCATAACCGAACTCACGCAGGTCGGAACCTTCGACCTTGCCGCCCAATTGCTCAGCCATGGTCTGCATGCCGTAGCAGATGCCGAACACCGGTACGCCGAGGTCGAACACCGCTTGCGGGCAGCGCGGGCTGTCGGCTTCGTGCACGGACTCGGGGCCGCCGGCGAGGATGACGCCTTTGGGAGCGAACTCGCGAATCGCTTCTTCATCCATGTCGAACGGATGCAGCTCGCAGTACACGCCGATCTCACGCACGCGGCGGGCGATCAGCTGGGTGTACTGGGAACCGAAGTCGAGGATCAGGATGCGGTGAGCGTGAATGTCGAGGGCCATGACTCATTCTCATGTAGTGAATCAGAAACAACTCGGGGCTGAATGAACAGCCCCGGTGATTAACGTTTTGCTGGAAGCCTTAACCTACACGGTAGTTCGGCGCTTCCTTGGTGATCTGTACGTCGTGGACATGGGACTCGGCCATGCCGGCGCCGGTGATGCGCACGAATTCCGGCTTGGTGCGCATCTCTTCGATGTCCGCGCTGCCGGTGTAGCCCATGGAAGAACGCAGGCCGCCCATCAGTTGATGGATGATCGCGCTCAGGGTGCCCTTGTAAGGCACGCGACCTTCGATACCTTCCGGCACCAGCTTCTCGGCACCCGCGGAGGAGTCCTGGAAGTAACGGTCGGAAGAGCCCTGGGCCTGGGACATGGCGCCCAGCGAACCCATGCCGCGATAGGCCTTGTAGCTACGGCCCTGGAACAGTTCGATCTCGCCCGGCGCCTCTTCGGTACCGGCGAACATCGAACCCATCATCACGCAGTAGGCACCGGCGACGATGGCCTTGGACAGGTCACCGGAGAAGCGGATACCGCCGTCGGCGATCAGCGGCACGCCAGTGCCTTCAAGGGCGGCGGCGACGTTGGCGATGGCGCTGATCTGCGGCACGCCGACACCGGCAACGATGCGGGTGGTGCAGATCGAGCCAGGGCCGATACCGACCTTGACCGCGTCGGCGCCAGCTTCGGCCAGCGCCTTGGCGGCTTCGCCGGTGGCGATGTTGCCGCCGATCACCTGGACGTCAGGGAAGTTCTGCTTGACCCAGCGAACGCGGTCGATCACGCCTTTGGAATGACCGTGGGCAGTGTCGACCACCACCACGTCAACGCCGGCATTGACCAGGGCGGCGACGCGATCGCCGGTGTCCTTGCCGGTGCCGACCGCCGCGCCAACGCGCAGACGACCCTGGTCGTCCTTGCTTGCCAGCGGATAAGCCTTGGCTTTTTCGATGTCGTTGACGGTCATCATGCCCTTGAGGGCGAACTTGTCGTCGACGATCAGCACGCGCTCGATGCGGTGCTTGTGCAGCAATTCGCGGACTTCGTCCTTGCTGGTGCCTTCCTTGACCGTGACCAGACGCTCTTTCGGCGTCATCACCTGGCGAACGCTGGCGTCCAGGCGATTCTCGAAACGCACGTCACGGGAGGTGACGATGCCGACCAGGTCGCCATCGTGCAGCACCGGGACGCCGGAGATGTTGTGCATGCGGGTCAGTTCGAACAGATCCCGGACCGTGGCATCAGCCTCGATGGTGATCGGATCCTTGACCACGCCAGCCTCGAACCGCTTGACCTTGCGCACTTCGGCGGCCTGCTGTTCGATGGTCATGTTCTTGTGAATGATACCGATACCGCCTTCCTGGGCCATGGCAATGGCCAGACGGGCTTCGGTCACGGTGTCCATGGCGGCGGAAACCAGGGGGATATTCAGTTCGATGCCACGGGTGAGACGGGTTTTGAGACTGACTTCGTTAGGCAGTACCTCGGAATAACCGGGCACTAGGAGAATGTCGTCGAAGGTCAGAGCTTCTTGGCTGATACGCAGCATCGCGGGGGCTCCCGAGCGGGAAAATGGAAGCGCGCCATTATACTCATGGACCCCGTCTGGCTCAATGTAAAACTCTGTCTATTATTGGCGGGGTGATTCAGAGGCTGAAACACTTCTGATTTACCAACACATTCCCCTGTAGGAGCGAGCCTGCTCGCGATAGCGGTGGATCAGCCAACTCAGTATTGAATGTGCCGCCTTCGCGAGCAGGCTCGCTCCCACATGGGTTACTGCGTTTGCCCTTACAACTCCACCCTCACCCAACTCACCGGCTGGTCCAGCCAATCGGCGAACTCATCGATGAACTCCTGCTTGAACCCCGCCTCCAGCCAGTTATTGAAGATGAAGCCCAGGTTGGAGAAGGCGCAGGGTTGCAGGAACAGGAACCCGTTGATGTCATCTTCATGCCCGCATTCAGGACAGGTGAAGTTGTCGGTACGACCTGGCATCCACTCCTCCAGGCTTTCGAACAGCGCTTCGCCAATTTCCTTGCGGCACTCGGCGCAGCCGGCCTCTTCGAGAAAGCCCTTGGCCGGCGTGTAGATGCAGCGCTTGGTGATGATCTCCAGGCCGTTGACCGGTTCGCCGAACGGCAACGCGTCGGGATGCAGGACCACCTGGCGGGCGCCGGGGGCGATGGCGTGAGCCATGCGATTGCCAGTGCGACCGCAAGTGGTCAATTGCTCTTCGACGATGTTCTTGCGCACCAGCCAGCGCACGATCGCCCGAGCCCGGGGCTCGTGAACCGGCAAGGTGGAAATTTTCGGGACGATGATGCTTTGCGAATTCATGGCGAGGCCTGGCTGTTTCCCTGGCGGGTCTTATAAAAGGCCGGCAGCTTAATCCCTGGCCCGGCCAGGTCAAGCACTCAGATAGCGCCCGATCAATGCCAGGCCGCTGGCGAGCACCAGCCAGGTGACCAGTCGCACAAACGCCTCTCGCGACATCTTCATGGTCAAGCGGCGCCCAACCCACAGCCCTAGCGCCATGGCCGGCAACAAACACAGCGCCAGTACCAGCAAGGGTAGCTCGGCATACACCCCGGCGACGATGAACAGGCTCAAGCGCACCACCGTGCTGCAACTGATCAGCGCACTCTGGGTCGCCCGGGCCGCCTCCTTGGATAACCGGCTATTCAAATAAATGGCATATAAAAAGCCACCGCTGCCAAACAGCGCGCCGAACATTCCGCCGACCGTGCCCATCGGCAGCGCCCACAGCGCCGACAGCTGCGTCGGCCGGGTCTTTATCCACAGGCTGTAGACCGCATAGGCGCTGATGAACAGGCCCATCAACAACAGCAACAGGTCGGACTTGAGGTTGAGCAGGAAAATCACCCCGAGGGTGCAGCCCACTGCCATGCACGGCAACAACCGCAGCAACTCGGGCCGGGCGACATCCCGACGCGACGGCAACAGGTTGCCGAATGCCGCGACAAAATCCAGTAGCACCAGCAGCGGGATGATTTTCGCCAGCGGCATGTACAGCAGCAGGATCGGCGCGGCCACCAGCGCCGTGCCGAACCCGGCGATGCCGAACACGATGTAGGCCAGGGTAATGGCCAGCCCGATCACCAGCCATTGCGTGGGGGCGAACGCCCACTCACCCAACCACGAGAAAAGATCCATCCGGCACGTCCTTGTTGAGAGCACCGGCGACTTTAGCCAGATTTATTGCGGCATATCCACTATTACCGTGGTGCGCCATCGCGAACACACGGCTTGCCGCAGGCGCCCGCGTGCCAGATGCCCCCTGCGCTCAATGCGCCAACATGTTGTGATGCACGCTGTACATGATCCACAGCGACAGCCCCACCAACAGCGCAATCACCACGGTCGAGAACACCAGGGCCGTCAGGTTCCAGCGTTGTTGCGGTGAGAAGTTCAGGTGCAGGAAATAGATCAGGTGCACAACGATCTGGATCACCGCAAAGATCGCCACGATCCCGGCCGTCATGGGCTTGGGCAATGTGGGATACATCACCAGGGCGAACGGGATAACGGTGAGGATGACCGACAGAACGAACCCGGTGAGGTAGGATTTTGCGCTGCCGTGGCTGGCATCGACGCTGCTCTGATGACTGCTCATTTACATCACTCCAAACAGATAGACCACGGTAAACACACAGATCCAGACCACGTCGAGGAAGTGCCAGAACAGGCTCAGGCAGCCCAGGCGGGTGGCGTTGACGGTGGTCAGGCCATTGCGTTGCACCTGGAACATCAGCACGGCCATCCACAGCAGCCCCGTGGCGACGTGCAGGCCGTGAGTACCCACCAGCGTGAAGAAGCCGGTGAGAAAGGCGCTGCGGTTGGGGCCGTAGCCTTCGGCGATGAGTTTCTGGAACTCATGGATTTCCATGCCGATGAACGCCAACCCCAGGACGAAGGTCAGGCCCAGCCAGGCCAATACCTTCTGCTTGTTCCCGGCGCTCAGCGCGAGCATGGCGAAGCCGTAGGTGATGCTGCTGAACAGCAGGATGAAAGTTTCCGTGAGGACGTAGGGCAATTCGAAGATGTCGGCGGCGCCGGGCCCGCCGGCGACGCTCTGACCGAGTACCGCATAGGTCGCAAATAGCGTTGCGAACAGAATGCAGTCGGTCATCAGGTAGATCCAGAACCCGAACAGGGTCATGGAGCTTGCGTCCGAGTGACCGTGTTCGGATTCCGGCGCGGTGGCGTGTGGCTGAACGAGATTGGACATGGATCAAGCCTCCGCCAGTGCCTTGATACGTTGGTTTTCGATGCGTGCTACCTCTTCGGCAGGCACGTAGTAATCGATGTCGTCATCGGCGCTGCGCCAGATCACCCCACCAATGGTCGCAACCAGCCCGACGATGGCCAGCCACCAGATATGCCAGACCAGGGCGAAGCACATGATCAGGCTGAACAGGCTGATGACCAGGCCCATCGCGGTGTTACGCGGCATGTGGATGGCTTGGAAGTCGGCTTCGACGGCGGTCTTCTGGCCGCGCTCCTTCATGCCCCAGTACGCGTCGATGCCCTCGACCACCGGTTGTTGGGCGAAGTTGTAGAACGGCGGCGGCGAGGCGGTGGACCATTCCAGGGTACGACCGTCCCACGGATCGCCTGTCAGGTCACGGTTCTGATGACGTTGGCGAATGCTGAAATAGAACTGCAGGATCTGGCAGACCACGCCGCAGAGGATAATGCCGACGCCGAGCAACTCCAGCTCCAGCCAGGGCCGCCATTCGGGTACGTCGAAATGGTTGAGGCGCCGGGTCATGCCCATGAAGCCTAGGAAGTAGGACGGCATGAAGGCGAAGTAGAAACCGACAATCCAGCACCAGAACGCCGCCCGGCCCAGGCGATCGTGAAGCTTGAAGCCGAACGCCTTGGGGAACCAGTAGGTCAGTCCACACAGGTAGCCGAACACGGCGCCGCCGATGATCACGTTATGAAAGTGCGCGATCAGAAACAGGCTGTTGTGCAGCAGGAAATCCGCCCCGGGCACCGCCAGCAGCACCCCGGTCATGCCGCCGATGCTGAAAGTGACGATGAAGCCGACGGTCCACAGCATCGGCGTTTCGAAGCGCACGCGCCCCCGATACATGGTGAACAGCCAAGTGAATATCTTCACCCCGGTGGGCACGGCGATGATCATGGTCATGATGCCGAAGAACGCGTTGACGCTCGCCCCCGAACCCATGGTGAAGAAGTGGTGCACCCAGACGATGAACGACAGGATGGTGATGACAATCGTCGCCCACACCAGCGAGTGGTAACCGAACAGGCGCTTGCGGCTGAACGTGGAAGCCACCTCGGAGAAAATACCGAACGCCGGCAGGATCAGGATGTACACCTCCGGGTGGCCCCAGGCCCAGATGAGGTTGACGTACATCATCGGGTTGCCGCCCAGCTCGTTGGTGAAAAAGTGCATGTCCAGATAGCGGTCGAGGCTGAGCATGAACAGCGTCGCGGTGAGGATCGGGAATGACGCCAGGATCAGCACAGCCGTGCACAGTACCGTCCAGGTAAACACCGGCATGCGGAAAAGGGTCATGCCCGGCGTACGCATTTTCAGGATGGTGACGAAGAAATTTACCCCGGTGAGCAACGTCCCGACGCCCGATATCTGCAATGACCATATGTAGTAGTCCACCCCGACCCCGGGGCTGTAGGACAACCCGGATAACGGCGGATAGGCGACCCAACCGGTGCGCGCAAACTCGCCGACCGCCAGGGAAACATTCACCAGCATCGCGCCGGCCACGAACAGCCAGAAACTCAACGCGTTGAGGAACGGGAACGCCACGTCCCGGGCGCCGATCTGCAACGGCACGACGATGTTCATCAAGCCCACCACCAGCGGCATCGCCATGAAAAAAATCATGATCACGCCGTGGGCAGTGAAAATCTGGTCGTAGTGTTCCGGCGGCAGGTAACCGGGCGAACCGTCGGACGCCATGGCCTGTTGCGTGCGCATCATGATCGCGTCGGAGAAACCGCGCAGCAGCATCACCAGCGCCACGACGATGTACATCACGCCGATGCGTTTATGGTCCACCGAGGTAAACCACTCTTTCCACAAATAGGTCCATTTGCGGTAGTAGGTGATGGCACCCATGCCGGCCAAGGCGACCAGTCCCACCACCGCCAGCGTCCACATGATGATCGGCTCATCCGTCGGGATCGCCTCAAGCGTCAGTTTTCCAAACATGTCCTACTCCTGCGCTGATCTTTGAGTCCCGACGGGAGACCCGATGCTGCCCTGCATGTCGTGCATGCGATGCTCGACTTCACGGGAACGATTCATGCCTTCGTATTTGTCGATGATGCTCTGGAACAAGTCCGGCTGGACCGATGCGTAATGCTCAACCGGGTGCTTGAACGTCGGCTTGGCAAGTCGGGCATAACTGTCCTTGTCCAACCGTCCTTGCCCCGCCCGCACGTCGGCGACCCACTTGTCGAAGCCCGCCGCATCGGTGGCGAGGGTCCGGAAATGCATGTCGGAGAAACCCGGCCCGTTGTAGTTGGCAGCGATGCCCCGGTACTCCCCGGCCTTGTTGGCGATCAGGTGCAGTTGGGTCTGCATGCCGGCCATGGCATAGATCTGCCCGCCCAGCGCCGGAATGAAAAACGAGGTCATGGCGCCGTCCGAGGTCACGCGAAAATTCACCGGTGTGTCCAGTGGCATGGCCAGTTCGTTGACCGAGGCAATGCCCAACTCCGGATAGATGAACAGCCATTTCCAGTCGGTCGCGATGACCTGCACCACCAGCGGCTTGACGTCCGAATCCAGCGGTCGGTACGGATCCAGCGCATGGGTCGACTTCCAGGTAACCACGCCGAGAATGATGATGATCACCAACGGTACGCCCCAGACCACCGTTTCGATCTTGCGTGAATGGGCCCACTCCGGCGTGTACCTGGCCTTGGTGTTGGAGGCGCGGTACTTCACGGAAAAGACCAACGCCATGACGATGACCGGCACCACCACCAGCAACATCAACAGCGTCGAGAGAATGATCAAGTTGCGTTGGTCAACGCCGACCTGTCCCTTGGGATTGAACAACACCATGTCGCAACCGCCGAGCAACAGCATCCCGCCGACCAGCAACAACCTTGATAGATGCCAAGGCAGTCGAGTTCGCATGTCTTACACTTCGCTTATTGAGTGGCTGTCAATTGCTGAGCGATTTTGTCTTTTATCGACAGACGCTGTTCCTTGAGTCTACGGATGTCATCATCCTCGACGTTGCCCGCCGATATCGATTCGGCGGCCAGGACCTGGTTATCCACGTCCGTGTATTCGTCCAGCAGCCGAGCAAGTTCCGGGTCTTGCTGGCGACGCTGTTGGACCGTCTCTTTGCTGCAATTCAAATCTTGGTAGAGATCATGAGAAGCAGGCATGGCCTTCTCCTTTAGCAGTGTTGTTGGGTACACGATTTTTAGAATTGCCCCCTCTGGCTAAGTTGAGAGAAACATCCGGAAACGGTGACGAACGGCACTGCCGACAAAAAAAAGCCCACGAGACGTGGGCAAAAGGGAAAGCTGTTTTTTCGCCTGGGCGGCTCAGGAAGATTGTCTGCCGGCGGCCGGCGACATGGCGGTGGAATCCACCCGCACCGTGTGCGCCTGGTTTACGGCCCGCTCCCATTCCCTGGCATCGTGACTGCAGAAAATCTCGACGTGCCCGTTCTGGACTTGCGCCAACTCGCGAAGGCGATCCTGGTTGCGCATCCGTGCCGAACGGTAGGTGTCCATCATGTATTGGTAGAACCTCAGCCCCGGCGGGCAATGGCGCTCGGGTTGATGGACCTCGTCATGGAAAAAATAGGCATCACCGGCGTGCAGCAGCCAACCGTCCGGAGTGCGCAGGGCAATCCCGGCATGTCCGGCGGTGTGCCCCTGAAGCGGCACCAGGAAAATGTCCTCTTCCTCGGCGCCGATCAGCGCGCGCACCGAATCGAAGCCGAACCAGGTATCGCCTTCGGGGGCATAGAACTCCCAGCTATCGACGCCCTGCCACTGCCGCGCCTGGAACCGTCGTCGACTTATCCAGGTGTCGGCGCTGCGGGCCGTCGCCATCTCGTCGCGCATCACATGCACCCGGGCCTGGGGAAAATCCTGGAGCCCGCCGGCGTGATCGAAATCCAGGTGCGTCAGCAGGATGTGCCGTACATCGTTGGCCTCGAAACCCAAGCGCCGCACCTGCTCCAAAGCCGTGAGGCGATGCTCGAACTGGATATTGTTGAACACTCGAAAGAATCGGCTCAGCCGTTGCGGCGTCTGCACATCCCGCTGGCCAAACCCGGTGTCCACCAGGACCAGGCCGTTGGTGTCGGTTTCAATCAGCAGGCAATGACACACCAGGCACGCCGTCAGCCCCCGGCTGTAACCATCGAATAGCGCCCCGCCCACCGGGCACATGCATCCGCAGTTCAGGTGATGGATACGCATGGATGGCCTCCTTTCGCGGGGATATTTGTCTCTTGAAATCGACTGGAAGCAGGCGCGGTGAATTCCGCGCAGGCGACGGGCGGCGCAACACACAAGCGGTGGAAACGGGCTCGCTCGAAGCAGGCGACTCCGCTTGACTGGCGGTACGCAGGAGGAAATTTCTACATACATGGAGATTCGCAAGCGAATCCCCTTATCATGCCGCCCATGATTAAAGATCCCTTTGCCCGACTGGGCCTGGACCGCGAGGTCCTGACTGTCAGCCAGCTCAACGGCCGTGCGCGGGTGTTGCTCGAAGACGTGTTCAGCAACATCTGGGTCGAGGGCGAGATCTCCAACCTCGCCCGCCCCGCCTCCGGCCACGTGTATTTCACGCTCAAGGACAGCGGCGCCCAGGTGCGTTGCGCGCTGTTCCGACAGAACGCCGCGCGGGTGCGCCAGGCATTGAAAGACGGGCTGGCGGTGAAGGTACGCGGCAAGGTCTCGCTGTTCGAGGGCCGTGGCGACTATCAACTGATCCTCGACACCGTGGAGCCGGCCGGCGATGGCGCCCTGCGCCTGGCGTTCGACGCCCTGAAGGAAAAGCTCAGCGCCGAAGGCCTGTTCAGCGCCGAGCGCAAGGTGCCGCTGCCGGCTCATCCGCAACGCATCGGCATCATCAGTTCGCCCACCGGCGCGGTGATCCGCGACATCATCAGCGTGTTCCGTCGCCGCGCGCCGCAGATTTCCCTGACGTTGATTCCGACAGCCGTGCAGGGCCGTGAAGCCACCGCACAGATCGTCCGCGCGCTGAAACTGGCCGATGCCCGAGGCTTCGATGCGCTGATCCTGGCCCGGGGCGGCGGTTCGCTGGAAGACTTGTGGTGCTTCAACGAAGAAGCCGTGGCTCGTGCGGTAGACGCCTGCGTCACGCCCATTGTCAGCGCGGTAGGCCACGAGACCGACGTCTCCATAAGCGATTTCGTCGCCGATGTGCGCGCGCCGACTCCGTCCGCCGCCGCCGAACTGCTCGCACCGGACGCCGGCGACCTGGTGCGCCGGGTCGAAAGCCTGCACCGGCGCCTGGTGATGCGCATGCGCGACCGCCTGATGCGCGACCAGTTGCGTCTCGAAGGCCTCACCCGCCGCCTGCGCCATCCCGGCGAACGCCTGCGCCAGCAAGCCCAGCGCCTCGACGACCTGGACATGCGCATGCGCCGGGCCTTCGAACGCAGCCTCAATACCCGCCGCGAACGCCTGATTCGCCTGGAAACCCGCCTGGCCGGGCAACATCCGGGCCGTCAGCTGGCCATGTTGCGCCATCGCCTCGACAGTCTCGCCGAACGCCTGCCCCGAGCCATGCGCGAAGGCCTGAAAACCCGCCGCGTACAGTTGCACAACCAGATGCAGACGCTGCACATCGTCAGCCCACTGGCGACCCTTGGCCGCGGCTACAGCATCCTGCTCGACGAACGCGGCCATGCAATCCGCAACGCCGGGCAAACCCGCACCGGTCAGCGCCTGACCGCCAGGCTCGGCGAAGGCGAACTGCTGGTGCGGGTCGAAGACAATCACCTGACACCGGTCACCCTTTCGCTATTGGATTGATTCATGCCGCGATTTCTCGCTCCCCTGCTCTTGCTGTGCCTCGCCGCCAACGCCCAGGCTGACAGCTACATCACTCGCCTGCTGAACAAGCCGGTGCCCGGCGGCGTGGCCGTGGTGGATCTGGGCAGCGCGGCCCAGGCGCCGAAAGCCACGTACCAGGGCAAACCGGTGCTGGTGGTCAAGGAACAGCAGAACTGGCTGGCAATTGTCGGCATTCCGCTGACCGTCCAACCCGGCACCCAGCAGATCAGCAGTGGCGGCGCCACCCAGCCCTTCGTGGTTGGCTACAAGAAATACCCCGAGCAGCACATCACCCTGAAAAACAAGCGCCAGGTCAATCCGGACCCTGCGGATCTGAAGCGCATCGAGGGCGAGCTTGCGGTGCAGTTGAAGGCCTACCGCAGCTTCAGCCCCAACATTCCCAGCAACCTGCTGCTGGACAAACCGGTGAACGGCCCGCTGTCGAGCAAGTTCGGGGTGCGCCGCTTTTTCAACGGCGAAGAGCGCAACCCTCATTCCGGCCTGGACTTCGCCGTGCCCGCCGGCACGCCGATCAAGACCCCGGCCGCCGGCAAGGTGATCCTCACCGGCAACTACTTTTTCAATGGCAACACCGTGTTCGTCGACCATGGCCAAGGCTTCATCAGCATGTTCTGCCACATGTCGAAGATCGACGTGAAGGTCGGCCAGCAACTGGCGCGCGGCACCGTGGTCGGCAAGGTTGGCGCGACAGGCCGCGCGACCGGGCCGCACATGCACTGGAACATCAGCCTGAATGATGCGCGGGTAGATCCGGCGATCTTTATCGGGGCGTTTCAGCCCTGAGCAATTGCGGTGCGGCTACTGGCCTCTTCGCGAGCAGGCTCGCTCCCACAGGGATCCGCGTCGCGCTACGGACCTGATGTGGGAGCGAGCCTGCTCGCGAAGACGGCAGTCGTATCGCCCCCACCTCAGAAATTGCCAAGCTCAAATCATCAACGCAATTTCCATAATATTTAATTCAGAAACCAGCGATTAAATCTCGCAAACCCACCCAAAAACAGAACTTCTCCCAATTTTTCCCGACTGCTTGCAACCCCCCGGCCACGCGGTTAGGGTTGAGGGCATGAAAACCTCTCACACCCTCATTCAGCTTCGCCAGCACCGCAGCCTGTGCCTCGTCAGCGCACGACTGCCGGGCTGAATCGCGGCACCTCGTCCAGGCGTGAAGCCAACCCGTTCGAACCACCGGCAGGCCGCCTCTTTCCGGCCACGACAATAAGGATTTCCCCATGAGCATGCTCAAAGACCCGTCTTCGAAGTACCGCGCCTTCCCGACCATCAACCTGCCGGATCGCACCTGGCCATCGAAGACCATCACCGCCGCGCCGATCTGGTGCAGCTCCGACCTGCGCGATGGCAACCAGTCGCTGATCGAACCGATGGATGCGGCCAAGAAACTGCGCTTCTGGAAAACCCTCGTTGCAGTGGGCGTGAAGGAAATCGAAGCATCGTTCCCGGCCGCTTCGCAGACTGACTTCGACTTTGTGCGCACCCTCATCGAAGAAGGCCACATCCCGGACGACACCACCATCCAGGTGCTGACCCAGGCCCGTGAAGACCTGATCGCTCGTACCTTCGAGTCCCTGCGTGGCGCGAAGAAAGCCATCGTCCACCTGTATAACGCCACCTGCCCGTCGTTTCGCCGCATCGTGTTCAACCAGGACAAGGAAGGCGTGAAGGAAATCGCCGTGAACGCGGCCAAGCTGTTCGTAAAATACGCCGCCCAGCAGCCGGAAACCCAATGGCAGTTCGAGTATTCGCCAGAAACCTTCAGCGCGACCGAGCTGGAGTTCGCCAAGGAAGTCTGCGACGCGGTGATCGAAGTGTGGAACCCGACGCCTGAGCGCAAGGTGATCCTCAACCTGCCGGCCACCGTCGAAGTCGCCACCCCGAACATCTACGCCGACCAGATCGAGTGGTTCCACCGCAACATCACCCGGCGTGACAGCGTGCTCATCAGCCTGCACACCCACAACGACCGTGGCACCGGCGTGGCCGCCACCGAGCTGGGCCTGATGGCCGGCGCCGACCGTGTCGAAGGCTGCCTGTTCGGCAACGGCGAGCGCACCGGCAACGTCGACCTGGTGACCGTGGCGCTGAACCTCTACACCCAGGGCATCGACCCTGAGCTGGACTTCTCCGACATCGACGGCGTGCGCAAAGTCGTCGAGGAATGCAACCAGATCCCGGTCCATCCACGTCACCCGTATGTCGGCGACCTGGTCCACACCGCGTTCTCCGGCTCGCACCAGGACGCAATCCGCAAGGGCTTCGCCCAGCAGAAACCGGATACCCTGTGGGAAGTACCGTACCTGCCGATCGACCCGGCCGACATCGGCCGCAGCTACGAAGCGGTAATCCGCGTGAACAGCCAGTCGGGCAAGGGCGGCATCGCCTACCTCCTGGAACAGGAATACGGCATCAGCTTGCCGCGTCGCATGCAGATCGAGTTCAGCCAGGTGGTACAGCGTGAAACCGATCGCCTGGGCCTGGAAATGACTGCCCAGCAGATCCACGCCCTGCTCCAGCGCGAATATCTGCAAGCCAACACTCCGTACGCGCTGGTCAGCCATCGCCTGCAGGAAGAGAACGGCAACAGCGCCGTGGAAGTGGAAGTCGCCAGCAAGGGCCAGGGCGAGACCAACCTGCACTGGCGTGGCCGAGGCAACGGCGCGCTGGAAGCGCTGGTGGCCGGGCTGCCGATTCCGGTGGAAATCATGGACTACAACGAACACGCCATCGGCGCCGGCACCAACGCGAAGGCTGCGGCGTACATCGAACTGCGCGTCAACGGCGAACGTGCGGTGCACGGCGTGGGAATCGATGAAAACATCACCACGGCGAGCTTCAAGGCGCTGTTCAGTGCGCTGAACCGCTCGCTGAGCCAGCCGGAAGCCAAGGCGGCTTGATCGGTCGCTGAAAAACAAAAGGCCCCGGGGCGTGAACCTCGGGGCCTTTTGTTTGGCTTGGTTTTGGGTTGGCTGTTCCGGCCTCTTCGCGAGCAGGCTCGCTCTCACAGTGGTCGGCGTGATGCACATATTGTGGGAGCGAGCCTGCTCGCGAAAGCGGTCCGTCAGACAACACCAAACTCAGGCATGGGTATCGATCGAAACCGTCATCGCCTGCAGCAGCGCGGCCTGAAGGGTCTGCAATGTGGCCTGGGTCCCCATGATCTGGGTCTGGATCGCCATGGCCTGCTGGGCTTTCTGCTCCTCGTCGGCCCGGCTTTTCTGCACGCGGGCCAATTGGGCCTGCTGGTCGGCCAGCAACTTTTCGGTCCGCTCGATCTGCTTCTTCAACTGCTCAATGATATTGCTGCCATTGCTGCCGCCAACACCAGCGATATTCGCCCCGCTGGTGTCGACTTTCAGTTCCTTGTCCTTGTCTTCGCCGGTGTCAGGCGATACCACCGGACTGACGGCTTTCTCTTCCTCGGCGCCCCTGATGGAGACTTTGGGGGCCGACAGCGGATATGGGTTTACGGTCGTTGCGCTGATACTGGTCATGGGGACTCCTCCTTGGCTGACCTGTTATCGGCGTGCAATACCGTTCCTTGAGGGCTGAATCGTTTCAATATACGAATTCGAAGCGATCAGCGTCCAGGTTCGCCGGAAAGCGTGTGCGATACGCTGCCAGGTCCGCCGCGCTCAGGCACACCATGAACACGCCGTCGGCCTCGCCGGCACTGAGCAGCGTCTCGCCCTGGAAGTCCAGCACCTGACTGTCACCGGTATAAGCGAAGCCCTTGCCGTCGGTGCCGATCCGGTTCACCGCCGCCACATAGCAGAGATTTTCGATGGCCCGTGCCGGCAGCAGCCGGTTCCAGTGCTGACGCCGGGCGCCCGGCCAGTTGGCGGTGTATAGCAACAGGTCGGTGTCCTCGGCATCGCGACTCCACGCCGGGAAGCGCAGGTCGTAGCAGATCAGCGGCCGAATCCGCCAGCCCTTGAGCTCGAACAACACCTGCTGGTCACCCGGTGTGTAATGGTTGTGCTCGCCGGCCATGCGAAACAGATGACGCTTGTCGTAATGCAGCACCTCGCCATCCGGACGCGCCCACAGCAAGCGATTGCGATGGCTGCCGTCGGCGGCCTGGATGATCACGCTGCCGGTGATCACGGCGTCCAGCTTTGCCGCCTGGGCCTTGAGCCACTGGCTGGCGGGGCCGTTCTCCGGCTCGGCCAGGGCCTCGGACTCCATGGAAAAACCGGTGGTGAACATTTCCGGCAGGATGATCAGGTCCGCCCCGCGCGCCTGTTCGAGCAGCGCGTCGAAATGTTCCAGGTTGGCCCGGCGGTCATGCCAGGCCAGCGTAGTCTGGATCAAGGCGATGTTCAGGTTGGGCAACGCGCTCAGATCACGCATAGTTTTTCCGCCGCTTCGCGCAGCGTCTCCTCGCGTTTGGCAAAACACAGGCGCACCAGACGCTGGCCCTGCGGCGGGTTCTGGTAGAACACCGAGATCGGAATGGTCGCCACGCCGTGTTCGCGGGTCATCCAGAGCGCCATGTCGACGTCATTGAGGTCTGGGCGGATCTGCGAATAATCCACCAACTGGAAATACGTACCGGCGACACGCTTGAAAGTGAAGCGCGACGGCGCCAGCAGATCGCAGAACAGGTCGCGCTTGGCCTGATAAAAATCCGGCAGTTCATCGACATGCTCCGGATGCTCGGCCATGTAGTCGGCCAACGCGTATTGCAACGGTGTCACGCCGCAGAAACTGACGTACTGGTGCACCTTGCGAAGCTCCGCCGTCAGGGCCGCTGGCGCGACGACGTAGCCGGTTTTCCAGCCCGTGACGTGGTAGGTCTTGCCGAACGAACTGACGACGAAGGCACGGCGGTAGAGTTCTTCGTGGGCAAGGACGCTGACATGGGGCACGTCGTCGAATACCAGATGCTCATAAACCTCATCGCTGATCAGGTAGATGTCGCGATCGCGAATCAACGCCGCCAACTGGTCCAGCTCGGCGCGGCTGATCAATGCGCCGCTGGGGTTGTGCGGCGTGTTGAGGATGATCATCCGTGTGCGCGGGCTCAGGGCTTCGCCAAGCTTCTGGAAGTCGATGGCAAAATCATCCAGGCCCAGTTGCACATGTACGCAACGCCCGCCGGCCAGTTGCACGGCAGGTTCGTAGCTGTCGTACGCTGGGTCGAAGACGATCACTTCGTCGCCGCTGTGTACCACCGCCGCGATGGCGCAGAAAATCGCCTGGGTCGCGCCGGGGGTCACGGTGACTTCCTGATCGGCGTCGACGCTGGCGCCATAGCTGCGGGCGATCTTTGCCGCGATCTGCTGGCGCAGGGCTGGCAGGCCGGTCATCGGCGAATATTGATTGTGGCCTTGGGCGATATGCCGGCCCACTGCATCGCGCAGGGCCTGCGGGCCATCGAAATCGGGAAACCCCTGGGACAGGTTCAGCGCACCGGTCTGCGCGGCAAGCTGGGACATCTGGGTAAAAATGGTGATGCCGACATTCGGCAACTTGCTGGTGATCATCGAGGGTTCCCTGGATCTGCACCCGGCTCTGGCGCGGCGCGGGAGAGGTCGAGGATAGCCCAATCGCCGGGCATGAAAAAGGGTGCCCCGTGGGCACCCTCTTCAATTGTTGCCGAACACCGTGGCGAGGGAGCTTGCTCCCGCTGGGTTGCGAAGCAGCCCCAAGATGTATCCACCACAGCGGTGCATCAGACAAAACGCAGGGGGCTGCTGCGCAGCCCAGCGGGAGCAAGCTCCCTCGCCACAAAAGCGGTCTTGAGAAGCCAGGATCAGCGCTTGTCGCGGCGCTTCTTGTCGGCCTTCTTGTGGTGCGACATCAAGCGGCGCTTCTTGTTGACCTGGCGGTCGGTGAGCGTGTTCTTGTTGCCTTCGTACGGGTTCTCGCCGCCCTTGAACTCGATGCGTATCGGCGTACCGACCAGCTTCAGGACGCGACGGTAAGTGTTTTCCAGATAACGAACGTAGGACTTGGGCACCTTCTCGATCTGGTTACCGTGGATCACGATGATCGGTGGGTTGGCACCGCCCAAGTGGGCGTAGCGCAGCTTGATCCGTCGGTTGTTGACCATCGGTGGCGCATGCTCGCCGACCGCGTCTTCGAGGATCTGGGTCAGGCGGTTGGTCGGCCAGCGGGTAACCGCCGACTTGAACGAGTTCTGCACCGAGGCGTAGAGGTTGCCCACGCCGGTACCGTGCAGGGCCGAGATGAAGTGGATGTCGGCAAAGTCGACGAAGAACAGCCGACGCTGCAGTTCGACCTTGACGTAATCGCGCTCGCTCGGCGTCATGCCGTCCCACTTGTTGATCGCGATGACCAGTGCACGACCGGCTTCCAGGGCGAAGCCCAGCAGGTTCAAGTCGTGATCGACCACGCCTTCGCGGGCGTCCATCACAAAGATCACCACGTTGGCGTCTTTGATCGCCTGCAGGGTTTTGACCACGGAGAATTTTTCGACTTCTTCGTGGATCTTGCCGCGCTTGCGCACACCGGCCGTGTCGATCAGCGTGTACTTCTCTTCGTTACGCTCGAAGGGAATGTAGATGCTGTCACGGGTGGTGCCGGGCTGGTCGTAGACGATGACCCGGTCTTCACCGAGCATGCGGTTGACCAGCGTCGACTTGCCGACGTTCGGGCGGCCGATGATGGCGATCTTGATGCCGTCCTTTTCGCTCGGACCAGGAATACGCTTGGCTTCCTCGCCCTCGGCAACGATTTCTTCCTCGCCCTCTTCCGGCTCGTCTTCATCGTCCTTGGGGAAATCAGCCAGGGCGATTTCAAGCATCTGGGTGATGCCACGACCGTGGGCACCGGCGATCGGAATCGCCTGGCCCATGCCCAAAGGTGCGAACTCGGCGCGAGCCATGTCGGGGTCGATGTTGTCGACCTTGTTGGCAACGACGTATGAACGCTTGTTACGTTTGCGCAAATGCTCGGCGATCATCTGGTCGGCGGCGGTAAAACCAGCCTTGGCGTCTACCAGGAACAGCACCACATCGGCTTCTTCGATGGCCAGCAGCGACTGCTCGGCCATTTTTTCGTCCATGCCGTGTTCATCACCGGAGATGCCGCCGGTGTCGACCAGAATATAGGTACGCCCTTGCCACTTGGCCTCACCGTATTGGCGATCACGGGTCAGACCGGACAAGTCGCCGACGATAGCGTCGCGAGTCCTGGTCAGGCGGTTGAACAAGGTGGACTTGCCGACGTTCGGTCGGCCCACCAGGGCGATTACGGGAACCATGCGGCTCTCCACTTCGTTATTTCAGAAAATACAAAAGCCGCTGCGAGGCAGCGGCTGGTGCTCGGGGGCCACCTTGTGAGAGCGAGCCTGCTCGCGAAAGCAGTGGGTCAGTCGACATACAGGCCGCTGGACCAGCGCATTCGCGAGCAGGCTCGCGCCTACAAAGGTGAAGCCGCTTGGGAATTAACCCAAGCATAGTCTTACTTGATGGTCAGGGCTTCCAGTTTGCCGCTGTTGCCATACACATAAATCATGTTTCCCACCACCAGCGGACGGGCACGCAGGCCGTCGCTGTCGATGCGCTCGCGACCGACGAAACGACCGTCGACCTGGCTGAGCAGGTGCAGGTAACCTTCCAGGTCACCCACTGCAACGTAGCTGGAGAACACTTCCGGGGCCGACAATTGGCGACGGGCCAGGGAGTCGTTGCTCCACAATGCGGTGGTGGAACGCTCGTCAACGCCTTCGACGGTACCCGAGGACAGGCTCACGTAGACGCTGCCGAAACCTTGGGCGACACCGGCGTAGCTCGACGCATCGCGCTGCCACAACGGACGACCGCTTTCCAGGTCCAGCGCCGCAACGCGGCCCTGGTAACTGGCGACGTACAGCGTACCGCCGGACAGCAGCAGGCCGCCGTCGATGTCGACCACACGCTCCAGCTCCGAACGACCTTGCGGGATCGCTACGCGCTGTTCCCAGACCGGTACGCCGTTGGAAATATCCAGGGCCACGACTTTACCGGTCGACAAGCCAGCCACCGCGAGGCGGTTGGTGACGATCGGCGCGCTGGTGCCACGCAGGGTCAGTACCGCCGGAGTGCTGTCGTACAACCAGCGCTGGTTGCCGGTAGCGGCATCCAGGCCGATCAGGCGGTCATCCTGGGTCTGTACCACGACCACATCACCGTTGGTGGCAGGCGGCGCGAGGACTTCGCTGGTCACGCGGGCGCGCCATCTCTCTTCACCGCTGCTCGCGTCCAGGGCGACGATCTCGCCCTTGAGCGTGCCGATCATGACCAGCCCGTAACCCACGCCAACGGCGCCGGACACAGGCAGCTCAAGATCCTTTTCCCATTTGACGTCGCCGCTCATGCGATCCATGGCCATGACGACGCCAGTCACGTCGCCGGCATAGAGGGTGTCGCCGTCGATGGCCGGCACCAGCATGTTGTAGGTTTCACCCTGGCCGTCCCCGATGGAGCGGCTCCATTGCTTCTGCAGCACGACTTCTTCTTTGAAATCGGTCAGTTCGGCCGGAGGCAGTTCTTTCTTGCTGTTGCTGCTGCAACCCGCGGCCAGAATGGCCAGGGCCAGCAATGCTGCATGTTTCCAACGGATCACGTCACGCATCCCCTTTGGCCAGGTCGTCCAGCTTGATTTGCAGGCCACCGACTGCGGCTTCATCCGACAGCGCAGCCTTGGCTTTTTGGTAGGCCGCATGGGCCTCATTGGCACGGCCCAGCTGTACCAGCAGGTCGCCCTTGAGTTCTTCGCGGGTCGCCAGGAACGCCTTGTCGGCGTCGCCGTCGAGCAGCTTCAGCGCGTCTTCGGCCTTGTTCTGTGCCGCCAGCACCTGCGCCAGGCGCTGACGCGCAACTTCGCCCAGGGTCGGGTTGGCCGGTTTGTCGACGATGGCTTTCAGCTCGGTGACCGCGTCGTCCAGCTTGCCGCTGTCGACCGCGACCTTGGCCACGAACAGGCTGCCGTACTGGGCGTAGGCGGTGCCGCCGAACTCTTTGTTGAGCTTGCCGGCCAGGTCCGCCACGCGCGCCGCGTCAGGCTTGCCGTCGGGGGTCAGGGTGGTTTCCAGCAGTTGCTGGTAAAGCACCGAGGCACCTTGCGACTGGTTGCTCTGGTATTTCTGGTAGGCCTGCCAGCCGAACACGATGACCAGCGCCAACAGGCCGCCAGTGACCAGCGGCTTGCCGTTGCGCGTCCACCAGTCCTTCAAATCCGCCAGCTGTTCATCTTCGGTACTCGACACCCCAATACTCCTTAATCGCTAAATCGGCTGTTTGACAGCTTCAACCCTGCACGACGCAGGTGGCCAGGTGTGCAGCAAGCGCATCCCAGGCAATGCTTTGTTGTTCGCCCTGGCCACGCAGGGGTTTGAAACCTACCACTTGTTGAGCCAGTTCGTCGTCACCAAGAATCAGTGCGTACAGTGCACCGCTCTTGTCGGCCTTCTTGAATTGGCTCTTGAAGCTGCCGGCGCCGGCGTTGATCTGCAGACGCAGGTTGGGCAACTGATCGCGCACTCGCTCGCTCAGGGCCAGGGCGGCCAGTTCGGCGGCCTCGCCAAAGGCGCAGAGGTACACATCGACCTGGCGGGCCAGTTCTTCCGGCACTTTATCCAGCGCCTCAAGCATCAGCACCAGACGCTCGATGCCCATGGCGAAGCCCACGCCCGGGGTCGGCTTGCCGCCCATCTGCTCCACCAGCCCGTCGTAGCGGCCACCGGCGCATACGGTGCCTTGGGCGCCGAGCTTGTCGGTGACCCATTCGAAGACGGTCTTGCTGTAGTAATCCAGGCCACGGACCAACTTGGGGTTGATCACGTAAGGGATGCCGACGGCGTCCAGACGTGCCTTCAGCCCTTCGAAATGCGCGCGGGATTCGTCGTCGAGGTAGTCGGCCATTTTCGGCGCGTCCACCAGGATCGCCTGGGTCTCCGGGTGCTTGGTATCGAGCACGCGCAGCGGGTTGGTCTTCAGGCGGCGCTGGCTGTCTTCGTCGAGCTTGTCGACATGGGCGGACAGAAACTCCACCAACGCCTCGCGGTAGCGGCCACGGGATTCGCTGGTGCCCAGGCTGTTGAGCTCAAGCTTGACCGCATCGCGCAGGCCCAGCTCGCCCCACAGGCGCCAGGTCATCACAATCAGCTCGGCATCGATGTCCGGACCTGCAAGGTTGAATACTTCAAGGCCGATCTGGTGAAACTGGCGATAACGACCTTTCTGCGGACGCTCGTGGCGGAACATCGGGCCGATGTACCAGAGTTTCTGCACCTGGCCGCCGCCGGTGATGCCGTGCTCAAGCACTGCACGCACGCATGCTGCCGTGCCTTCGGGGCGCAGGGTCAGGGAATCGCCGTTGCGATCGTCGAAGGTGTACATCTCTTTTTCGACGATGTCGGTCACTTCACCGATGGAGCGCTTGAACAGCTCGGTGAACTCGACGATGGGCATGCGGATCTGCCGGTAACCGTAGTTATCCAGCAGGCGCGCGACGGTGCCCTCGAAATAGCGCCACAGCGGCGTCTGCTCGGGCAGGATGTCGTTCATGCCACGAATGGCTTGCAGAGACTTGCTCACGTGTATTCCTTAATCTTGCGACTTAACCGCGCGCGATGACCGCTGCGTCGGCTTCGACCTTTTCGGCCGCTTTCTGGCGGATCAGCTTTTCCAGCTCATCCACCAGATTGTCATTCGTCAGTTTCTGCGACGGCTTGCCGTCGATGTAAATCAGGTTCGGCGTGCCGCCCGTCAGGCCGATATGGGCCTCCTTGGCTTCGCCGGGCCCGTTGACCACGCAACCGATCACCGCGACATCCAGCGGCACCAGCAGGTCTTCAAGGCGCCCTTCCAGCTCGTTCATCGTCTTGACCACATCGAAGTTCTGCCGCGAGCAGCTCGGGCAGGCGATGAAGTTGATCCCACGGGAACGCAGGTGCAGGGACTTGAGGATGTCGTAGCCGACTTTCACTTCCTCGACCGGGTCCGCTGCCAACGAGATGCGGATGGTATCGCCTATCCCTTCGGCGAGCAGCATACCGAGGCCGACGGCAGATTTCACCGTACCCGAGCGCAACCCACCGGCTTCGGTGATGCCCAGGTGCAACGGCTGGACGATTTCCTTGGCCAGCAGGCGGTAGGCTTCGACGGCCATGAACACGTCGGAGGCCTTCACGCTGACCTTGAAGTCCGGGAAATTCAGGCGTTCGAGGTGCTCGACATGGCGCAGCGCCGATTCCACCAGCGCGGCCGGAGTCGGTTCGCCGTACTTCTTCTGCAGGTCTTTTTCCAGGGAACCGGCATTGACGCCGATACGGATCGGAATGCCGCGATCACGGGCGGCATCCACCACCGCGCGCACGCGATCTTCGCGACCGATGTTGCCCGGGTTGATGCGCAGGCAGTCGACGCCCAGCTCGGCCACGCGCAAGGCAATGCGGTAGTCGAAGTGAATATCGGCCACCAACGGCACCTTGACCAGCTGCTTGATCTTGCCGAACGCCTCGGCGGCGTCCATGTCCGGCACGGATACGCGCACGATATCGACGCCGGCGGCTTCAAGACGATTGATTTGCGCGACCGTGGCGGCCACGTCATTGGTGTCGCTGTTGGTCATGCTCTGCACAGCGATTGGCGCATCGCCGCCCACGGGCACGTTACCGACCCAGATCTTCCGGGATTCGCGACGCTTGATAGGAGATTCGCCGTGCATGACTTATTGACCCAACTTCAGGCGAGCGGTCTCGCCACTGGTGAACGGAGCCACATCGACCGGCTGGCCGTTGTAGCTGACCTGCGCGCCACGGGCATAGCCCAGGCGTACGGCAAACGGCGGCCTGCCGTTGACGGACGTGCTGTCGCCCTTGCGCTTGAGGCCGCTGAACAGGACCCTGCCGTTGCCGTCGGTAATCTGCGTCCAGCAATCGGCAGTGAACTGGATCTGTACCTGGCCATCGCCGGGCGCAGGAGCCGGGGCCGCCGGGGTTGCTGGCGCTGCTGGCACGGCCGGAGCGGCCACGGTTGGCGCTGGCGTGACGGGGGCTGGAGCCGTGGGGGTGGTCGGCGCGCTGCCGGCATGGGCCGGAGCCGTGGGGGCGGCAGGCGTCGGGGCTGGCGCGGGAACGGATGGCATGACAGGCTCGGCACCCGCGGCGGCATCGGTCTCGCCGCTGTCCTGCCCTTGAGGCAATGCCAGGGCGGTTTCACCCTCGGTCTGCCCTTCGACAACAGCCTGGTCTTCCGGCTCATCCAGCGGATGAATCTGGGTGGTGCCGTCGGCGCCTTCGACTTCGACATGCTCAGGGTTCATCGCAACCGGCTCCTTGCTGCGCAAGGAAGCCTGATCCTGCCACCAGACGAAACCGCCACCGATCACCGCGATCAGCAGCAGCAGGCTGACGATACGCAAAATGGTGTGGGAAACACGCACTGGCTCCTCGATACGACCCAGGCTGTGCACACTGCTGCCCTGGGCGTCGGAACCGGTGTATTGATCGAATTGCTGGACCAGCACGGTCTGGTCCATGCCAAGCAACTTGGCATAGGCGCGGATGTAGCCCCGGGCGAAGGTATGCCCTGGCAATTTGTCGAACGCGCCGGCTTCCAGGTTGCTCAGGGAAGTCACGGTGAGATTGAGCTTGAGGGCCACTTCGGCCAGCGACCAACCATTGCTTTCGCGGGCTTGACGCAGGGTCTCACCGGGATTTACGCGAGTCGCTGCTACAACTTCGGGATGCGCCGCTTTCATCATTGCTCCGACAGGTATTGCTGATATTCCGGCGTACCGGGATAGAGTCTTTTGAGTTGCAGGCCATAACTGGCGGCCTTGTCACGATCTTCAAACACATGCGCCAGCCGAACGCCGAGCAATAGACTACGTGCATTTTGCTCGCTGAGCAGGCTAAACCGCTCGTAATAGTCGCGAGCGGGCACATAATGCCTGTCTTCGTAAGACAACTCAGCCATTTCCAGCAACGCGCGCGGTTGCTGGCGGTTGAGCCGCAGCGCCTTTTCGAGCTGCTGGCGGGCCAGGTCACGCTGGCCGAGTTTCGCGGCGGTCATGCCGAGGTTCTCGAACACCCGCGAACGCTCAGGGTAAAGGGTATCGGCGGCCGCTTGCTCGAAGCGCTCGTAGGCTTCCTTGTAGCGTGCCTGCTCGTAGAGGAAGCTGCCGTAGTTGTTGAGGATCCGGGCGTCTTGCGGGCGAGCGGACAACGCCTTGCGAAAGTGTTCGTCGGCCAGTTCCGGCTCCATCTCGGCCTGGAACACCAGGGCCAGCGCCGCATTGGCATCGGCGTCCGAGCTGTCCAGCTCAAGGGCCTTCTTGAGCGGCACCTTGGCCCGTTCGGTCATGCCCTGTTGCAAATAGCCGATGCCCAGCTGCACATAGGCCTCGCGCGCTTCGTCACGGCCCTTGCTGGTTTTCATCGGGTTATAGTCGCCCGACAGAACACAACCGGAACAAAGGCCGGCCAACAGCAACAGCAGCGCAAAGCGCAGGGACATAGAGTTCCTCTCTTAGTGACTGTTCGCAGCGTTCTGTACTGCATCGTCCGCGGCGTTCA
Organism: Pseudomonas sp. R1-15; assembly: GCF_051132085.1. Classification (NCBI taxonomy): domain Bacteria; kingdom Pseudomonadati; phylum Pseudomonadota; class Gammaproteobacteria; order Pseudomonadales; family Pseudomonadaceae; genus Pseudomonas; species Pseudomonas sp. R1-15. The sequence goes on from NZ_CP071660.1 coordinate 4,879,072, forward strand.
ATTCGCGCACGGCAATGTAGCGTTCGCTGCGACGGGTGCGATCCAGCACCTGTCCTACCAATTGGCCACACGCGGCATCGATGTCTTCGCCACGGGTGGTGCGCACGGTGACGTTGAAGCCAGCGTGGTGAAGCTGATCCTGGAACCGACGAATCGCATTGTTGCTCGGACGCTCGTAGCCGGAATGCGGGAACGGGTTGAACGGGATCAGGTTGATCTTGCACGGGATGTTCTTGAGCAGCTCGATCATCTCGACCGCGTGTTCAACCTTGTCATTTACGTCCTTGAGCAAGGTGTACTCGATGGTCAGCACGCGTTTTTCGCCCAGGGACGACATGTAGCGCTGGCACGACTCGAGCAGCATCTTAAGCGGATATTTCTTGTTGATCGGCACCAATTGGTTACGCAATGCGTCATTCGGTGCGTGCAGCGACAACGCCAGGGAGACGTCGATGTGCTTGGCCAGCTCATCGATCATCGGCACCACGCCGGAGGTGGACAGGGTCACGCGGCGCTTGGAGATGCCGTAGCCCAAGTCGTCCATCATCAGGTGCATGGCGGAGACGACGTTGTCGAAGTTCAGCAGCGGCTCCCCCATGCCCATCATCACCACGTTGGTGATGGCACGGTCGACGGTTGCCGGGACGCTGCCAAAGGATTTGTTGGCAATCCACACCTGGCCGATCACTTCGGCGGCGGTGAGGTTGCTGTTGAAGCCTTGCTTGCCGGTGGAGCAGAAACTGCAATCCAGGGCACAGCCTGCCTGGGACGAAACGCACAAGGTGCCGCGCTTGCCCTGGGGAATGTAGACGGTCTCGACGCAGCTGCCGGACGCCACGCGCACCACCCACTTGCGGGTGCCGTCGCTGGAAATGTCCTGGCTGACCACTTCGGGGCCGCGAATCTCGGCAACGGCCTTGAGCTTTTCGCGCAGGGCCTTGCCGACATTCGTCATGGCGTCGAAATCGTCGACGCCAAAGTGGTGAATCCATTTCATCACCTGACCGGCACGGAAACGCTTCTCCCCGATCGAGTCGAAGAATTTCTCCATTTCCGGCTGGGTCAGGCCCAACAGGTTGGTTTTGCCGTTCGATGTAGTCATGGATTCACCTTCACTCAAAAGCCTGGGCTTAGCGAGTGGTTACTTCAGTAGCGGAGAAAAAGTAAGCGATTTCGCGAGCAGCGGCGGCTTCGGAGTCCGAACCGTGGACGGCGTTGGCGTCGATGGATTCAGCGAAGTCAGCACGGATGGTGCCGGCAGCAGCTTCTTTAGGGTTGGTAGCGCCCATCAGCTCACGGTTGCGAGCGATGGCGTTTTCGCCTTCCAGCACCTGAACGACAACCGGACCGGAAGTCATGAAGGCAACCAGTTCACCGAAGAAACCGCGCTCGCTGTGCTCAGCGTAGAAGCCTTCGGCTTCGGCTTTGGACAGTTGCTTCATTTTCGAAGCTACAACGCGCAGGCCAGCGTCTTCGAAGCGGGTAACGATCTTGCCGATCACGTTTTTAGCAACGGCGTCAGGCTTGATGATGGAGAAAGTACGTTGAACAGCCATGGTGTAACTCCAGAAACGGTAATTTACGAAAAATTAAACCCGCGAATTATACGCGGGTTCTTGGGTATTGCCTAACCTGCGAGGCGATCAGTCCAATTCTGCGGCCCAGAGCTCCTGAACCGCTTCCAACACCTTCTCGCCGACTCGGCCAGAGGTGGCATCGAAGTCAGGCAGCTCAAGGATCATCTGCTGCAGACGGACGAAACCTACAGAGTACGGATCGAGACCCTCGTGGGCTTCGGCCAATTCTTCCGCGATGCGTTGTACATCATTCCAACCATAGCTCATGACAGTGTCACCATCAGTGCGGCGCTTCGGCCGCATGGTTAAGTGAGTATCTCGGGATTTCGACGGTCAGGTCTTCAGTGCCGACGATGGCCTGGCAACCCAGACGCGATTGCGGCTCAAGCCCCCAGGCGCGGTCAAGAAAGTCTTCTTCCAGCTCGTCCGCCTCTTCCAGCGACTCGAAACCTTCACGAATGATGCAGTGGCAGGTCGTGCAAGCGCAAACGCCGCCACAGGCACTTTCCATCTCGATGTGGTGTTCGTGGGCCAGGTCAAGAATGGACGTTCCGGGCTCGGCTTCCACGACCATGCCGTCCGGGCAGAACTTCTCGTGGGGCAGAAAAATCACCTGCGGCATCAGTTATTCCTCGATTTCATTCAGGTTGCGCCCCGCCAGGGCGGCTTTCACCGTCGAGTCCAGGCGGCGGGCAGCAAAGGCATCGGTGACTTGCGACAGACGCTTGGTCTGCTGCTCGATGGCATAACCATCCGTGCCCTTGATCAATTCGGAGAGTTCTTGCATCTGCATTTCGATGACCATGCGCTCCTCGGCGTCGAGCAAGCGCTCGCCGTCGGCTTCGAGGGCGGCTTGCACGGCTTCGACCAGGCGCTGGGCATCGACCTGCTGCTCGCGCAGCACACGTGCGACTTTGTCGTCGCTGGCGTGCTGGAACGAATCCTTGAGCATCTTGGCGATTTCGCCATCGGTCAGGCCGTAGGACGGCTTGACCTGGATGCTTGCCTCGACGCCCGAACCGAGCTCGCGGGCGGAGACATTGAGCAGGCCATCGGCGTCGACCTGGAAGGTCACGCGAATCTTCGCCGCGCCGGCAACCATCGCCGGGATGCCGCGCAATTCGAAACGCGCGAGGGAGCGGCAGTCGCTGATCAATTCACGTTCGCCTTGCAGCACATGAATCATCATGGCCGACTGGCCGTCTTTATAAGTGGTGAAATCCTGGGCGCGGGCGACGGGGATGGTGGTGTTGCGCGGGATCACCTTCTCCATCAGGCCGCCCATGGTTTCCAGACCCAGGGACAACGGAATCACGTCGAGCAGCAGCAATTCGCCGCCGTCGCGCTTGTTGCCAGCCAGGGTATCGGCCTGGATCGCGGCGCCGATGGCGACCACCTGGTCCGGGTCGATTTCAGTCAGCGGCTGGCGGCCAAAGGCTTCGGCAACGGCTTCGCGAACCCGAGGCACGCGGGTCGAACCACCGACCATGACCACGGCCTTGACATCTTCCAGCTCGACGCCGGAATCACGCACGGCACGGCGGCAGGCCTTGAGGCTGCGGGCGACCATGGGCTCGATGAGGGCATTGAAGGCTTCGCGGGTCAGCGTGGCTGTCCATTCGCCGTAAGCGACTTCAACGCTGGCGGCGTCGGTCAAGGCTTCCTTGGCGGCGCAGGCGGTTTGCAGCAGATGGCGCTGGGTACCCGGATCGAGATCAGCGGACAAGCCCGCCTGCTCGATGATCCAGCCGGCAATAGCGTGATCGAAGTCGTCGCCGCCCAGGGCGCTGTCGCCACCGGTGGCGAGGACTTCGAAGACCCCGCCGGTCAGGCGCAAGATCGAAATATCAAACGTGCCGCCGCCCAGGTCGTAAATGGCGACGAGGCCCTCGGCATGCTGGTCCAGCCCGTACGCCACCGCAGCCGCCGTCGGCTCGTTGAGCAGGCGCAGCACGTTGAGACCGGCGAGCTTGGCCGCGTCCTTGGTGGCTTGGCGCTGGGCGTCATCGAAATAGGCCGGGACGGTGATCACCGCGCCCACCAGTTCACCGCCCAACGCGGCTTCGGCGCGCTGACGCAGGACCTTGAGGATATCGGCGGAGACTTCTACCGGGCTTTTCGGGCCCTGCACGGTTTCGATGAACGGCATGTGGGATTCGCCGCCGACGAAACGGTACGGCAGTTGATCACCCAATTGCTTGACGTCGGACAGACCACGACCCATCAAGCGCTTGACCGACACGACGGTATTGAGTGGATCGGTGGCGGCGGCCAGCTTGGCCGACTCGCCAACTTCGACGCGATCGGCGTGATAGCGCACGGCAGACGGCAGGATCACCCGCCCCTGCTCGTCGGCCAGCGGCTCGGAAAGACCGCTGCGCAAAGCAGCGACCAGGGAATTGGTGGTACCCAAGTCGATCCCGACAGCCAGGCGACGCTGGTGCGGTTGTGGACTTTGGCCGGGTTCGGCGATCTGCAGTAGGGCCATCGTAATCAGGACTTATCTGTAATCAGGCGTGCGACCGGAGCGGCACTAGGTTAATCGTCGAGGCGCTCTTCCAGCTGGCGCACTTCGTAGGTCAGCTTGTCGAGGAACTGCATGCGCCGCATCAGGCGTTCGGCCTGTTCGCGTTGCGCAGCGTCGTTCCAGCAGGCGGCGAAGCTCTCGTTGAGTTCTTGCTGGGCGTCTTTCAGGCGACGCTTGAAGACCGCGACACCCGCCAGGTCGGCGCTGTCCTGCAGGTCTTCGAGCTCCTCGCGCCATTGCATCTGCTGCAACAGGAACTCGGGATCGTGCACCGTGACTTCCAGGGGCAACTCATGACCGCTGATGGCGAGCAGATAACGCGCGCGCTTGGCCGGACTCTTGAGCGTCTGGTAGGCCTCGTTGAGGTTCGCCGACTGCTCGAGCGCCCGCCGCTGCTCAGCCTCGGAGGCATCGGCAAAGCGGTCGGGGTGGACACCACGGGCCAGTTCCAGATAACGCGCGGACAACTGATCGAGGTCCAGCTGGAAAGCAGGCTGCAACTGGAACAACGCAAAATGACAAGGAGTACCCACGAGCAGCCTCAGATATTGAAGCTTTCGCCGCAGCCACACTCACCGCGCACGTTGGGGTTGTTGAACTTGAAGCCTTCGTTCAACCCTTCCTTGACGAAATCCAGCTCGGTGCCGTCCAGGTACGTCAGGCTCTTGGGATCGATGATCACTTTCTGACCATGACTCTCGAACACCTGATCGTCTTCACCGACTTCGTCGACGAATTCCAGTACATAGGCGAGGCCGGAACAACCCGTGGTGCGAACACCCAGGCGGATACCCTCGCCCTTGCCGCGCCCCGCAAGTGAGCGCTGGATATGGTTAGCTGCCGCTTCTGTCATCTGGATAGCCATGGAAACTCCTTACCGTAACGCGGATCAGATCAAGCCTTTCTTCTGCTTGTAGTCGCGAACGGCGGCCTTGATGGCGTCTTCAGCGAGTACCGAGCAGTGGATTTTCACTGGCGGCAAGGCCAGTTCTTCGGCCAACTGAGTGTTCTTGATGGTTTCGGCTTCGTCGAGGGTCTTGCCCTTCATCCACTCGGTGGCCAGGGAGCTGGACGCGATGGCGGAGCCGCAGCCGTAGGTCTTGAACTTGGCATCTTCGATGATGCCTTGTTCGTTGACCTTGATCTGCAGACGCATCACGTCGCCGCACGCCGGGGCGCCGACCATGCCGGTGCCGACGTCAGGATCCTGCGCGTCCATCTTGCCGACGTTGCGCGGGTTCTCGTAGTGGTCGATGACCTTTTCGCTATATGCCATTTGCTTCAATCCTCATCAGTGGAGCCGCTCTGGTGGCGACTTCTCAGTGCGCCGCCCATTCGATTTTCGAAATGTCGACGCCGTCTTTGTACATGTCCCACAGCGGCGAAAGAGCACGCAGCTTGGTAACGGCCTCGCAGACTTTCTGCGCGGCGTAATCGATTTCTTCTTCGGTGGTGAAGCGGCCGAAGGTGAAGCGGATCGAGCTGTGAGCCAGTTCGTCGTTGCGGCCCAGGGCACGCAGTACGTAGGAAGGCTCCAGCGACGCCGAGGTGCACGCCGAACCGGACGACACGGCCAGATCCTTGAGCGCCATGATCAGCGACTCGCCCTCAACGTAGTTGAAGCTCAGGTTCAGGTTGTGTGGAACGCGGGCGGTCATGCTGCCGTTGACGTAGAGCTCTTCGAGGTGCTCGACCTGCTTGAAGAAACGGTCGCTCAAGGCCTTGATGCGCACGTTCTCGGCGGCCATGTCTTCCTTGGCCACGCGGAAGGCTTCGCCCATGCCAACGATCTGGTGGGTCGCCAGGGTACCGGAACGCATGCCACGCTCGTGACCGCCGCCGTGCATGGTCGCTTCGAGGCGAACACGCGGCTTGCGGCTGACGTACAGGGCGCCGATGCCTTTAGGGCCATAAGTCTTGTGGGCCGAGAACGACATCAGGTCGACTTTCAGCTTGGACAGATCGATGTCGACCTTGCCGGTGGACTGCGCGCCGTCGACGTGGAACAGGACGCCCTTGGAACGGGTCAGTTCACCGATGGCCGCGATGTCGTTGACGGTGCCGATTTCGTTGTTCACATGCATGATCGAAACCAGGATGGTGTCGTCGCGCAGTACGGCTTCGACCATGGCCGGGGTGATGATGCCGTCTTCACCGGGCTCGATGTAGGTGACTTCGAAGCCTTCACGCTCCAGTTGGCGCATGGTGTCCAGGACAGCCTTGTGCTCGATCTTGGAGGTGATCAGGTGCTTGCCCTTGGTGTGGTAGAAATGCGCGACACCCTTGATTGCCAGGTTGTCGGACTCGGTGGCACCGGAGGTCCAGACGATCTCGCGGGGGTCGGCATTGACCAGGTCAGCGACTTGGCGACGGGCGTTTTCGACCGACTCTTCGGCTTTCCAGCCGAACACGTGGGAACGCGAGGCCGGGTTGCCGAAGTTTCCGTCGACCAGCAGGCATTCACTCATCTTTTGCGCGACACGCGGATCAACCGGGGTGGTCGCAGAGTAATCAAGGTAAATCGGCAATTTCATGGACTCTCTCCTAAATCAGGCTGGCTGGCGTTCCGCGTGCTCTGCGGCAGTCATTCGACGGCGGACGCTTCAATCTTGTCCAGGTGCGGCGCCTTGCCATTGCAACGGCGCTGGTCCTGACGCTGGGCTACTTCTTGCACCTCACGGCGAGTCACAAGGTCGGCCAAGCTGATACCACTCAGAAACTCGTGAATCTGCAGGCTCAAGTCGCACCACAGATGATGGGTCAGGCAGGTATCGCCGCCGTGGCAGTCGCCCAGCCCTTGGCATTTGGTCGCATCGACCGATTCGTTCACGGCATCGATCACCTGGGCGACCTGGATGCCTTGCATCTCGCGCGACAGCTGGTAGCCGCCACCGGGGCCACGAACGCTGGAGACCAGGTTGCTGCGGCGCAGCTTGGCGAACAGCTGTTCGAGGTAGGACAGGGAGATGCCCTGGCGTTCGGAGATATCGGCCAGGGACACCGGCCCGTGCTGCGCATGCAATGCCAGATCGAGCATTGCGGTCACGGCGTATCGGCCTTTTGTAGTCAGTCGCATGGACAATTACCACGAAGTTCGGAATGGGGGCGAGTATGCAATTCCCGAGTATTTAAGTCAAGTATAAGACCTAGTGCTTTACTCGGGTTTACCCGCAAAAGAGCGCGCGCATGATAGCAAACGTAGGCGGCTAACGACCAGCTGTACCGCGTTATCGTTCTTCGCGAGCAGGCTCGCTCCCACAGGGGACTGGCGGTCCAGCGCAGATCCAGTGCGGGAGCGAGCCTGCTCGCGAAGAGGCCTGCCAGGTTTCAGCTAGCCTGGCTTTGGTCCTTGTCCTTCACACACGCAAAGTCTTCCTCGCGCAGTTCCGGCAGATCCTTGGCACAATAATCACTCCCCAGCTCCTTTAGTGCGCCGCACATCCCCTCCAGGCGCCCGTCCACCGCTTGCAGGTGATCGAGCAACTGGTTGATGGCGCGCGCCACCGGGTCGGGCATGTCTTCGCCGACACCGTAGGCGTCGAAGCCGATCTTCTCGGCCATGGCCTTGCGCCGGGCGTCCTGCTCTTCGTCCGACTTGACGATGATCCGCCCCGGAATACCCACCACGGTCGCGCCGGGCGGCACGGCCTTGGTGACCACGGCGTTGGAGCCGACTTTCGCTCCCGCGCCCACGGTGAACGGGCCGAGCACCTTGGCGCCAGCACCGACGACAACGCCGTTTTCCAGGGTCGGGTGGCGCTTGCCTTTGTTCCAGCTGGTGCCGCCGAGGGTCACGCCCTGATAGAGCGTCACGTCGTCGCCGATCTCGGCGGTCTCGCCGATGACGATGCCCATGCCGTGATCGATGAAAAACCGCCGGCCGACCTTGGCGCCCGGATGGATCTCGATGCCGGTCAGCCAGCGGCCGAAGTTCGAGACCAGCCGCGCCAGCCATTTCCAACCCATGCTCCACAAGGCGCCGGACAGGCGATGGATCCAGATGGCGTGCATGCCGGGGTAGCAGGTCAGCACTTCAAAGGCATTGCGCGCCGCCGGGTCACGATGGAAGACGCTCTGGATATCTTCACGCAAACGTTCGAACATTTTATTCCTTCCGCTTAATCAGCTCGCCACGGGCCGCTTTCTGGGTTTCCGTGAGGATGCCGCGCAATATATTCATTTCCGCCCGGCTCACCGAGCTTCGTCCGTACAACCGACGCAGGCGCGCCATCAAGTGCCGAGGCTTGTCCGGGTCAAGGAATTCGATGTCCACCAGGGTCTGCTCCAGGTGTTCATAAAATCGCTCCAGCTCGTCCATGGTCGCCAGTGTCTCACTGCGCGGCGACGTCGCCTCGAATTTTTCCACCTTGCTGGGCTGGCCTTCGGCTTGCAGCCAGGCCATGCGCACTTCATAGCTCAATACCTGCACCGCCGCCCCGAGGTTCAGCGAGCTGAAGCCGGGGTCGGAGGGGATATGCACGTGAAAATGACATCGCTGCAGCTCTTCATTGGTGAGGCCGGAATCTTCACGGCCGAACACCAAGGCGATTTCCGCGCCCTGCCCCGCTTCCTCGACCACCTTGGTGCCGCATTCGCGAGGATCGAGCAGCGGCCAGGGGATACGGCGGTCGCGGGCGCTGGTGCCGAGCACCAGGTTGCAACCCACCAAGGCGTCTTCCAGGGTAGCGACGACCTGGGCATTGGCGAGGATGTCACCGGCGCCGGATGCCCGCGCATCGGCTTCGTGATGGGGAAACGAGCGCGGCTCAACCAGCACCAGCCGCGACAGGCCCATGTTCTTCATGGCCCGCGCAGCTCCGCCGATGTTACCCGGATGGCTGGTATTGACCAGGACGACACGAATGTTCTGCAACAAGGGAGGCGCTCTCGAACATATAAAAGGGAGCAAATCTTACCTAAGCACCTACCGTTAAGCTATGAAAGCGAACACCAACCTTCTCCTGAGAAAACTTTCTGATAGAATGCGCGGCTTTCTTTAACAACCTTAGGTGACACATCCATGCAGCCCATGCTGAATATCGCGCTGCGCGCCGCCCGCAGCGCCAGTGAACTGATCTTCCGCTCCATCGAGCGCCTGGATACCATCAAGGTCGATGAAAAAGATGCCAAGGACTATGTGTCCGAGGTTGATCGCGCCGCCGAACAGAAAATCGTCGACGCCCTGCGCAAGGCTTACCCGAACCACTCCATCCTCGGTGAAGAGACCGGCATGCACGCCGGTACCGGCATCGAAGGCGAAGAGTACCTGTGGATTATCGATCCGCTGGACGGCACCACCAACTTCCTGCGTGGCATTCCTCACTTCGCTGTCAGCATCGCCTGCAAGTACCGTGGCCGCCTGGAACACGCCGTCGTGCTGGACCCGGTTCGCCAGGAAGAATTCACCGCCAGCCGTGGCCGTGGCGCCCAACTGAACGGCCGTCGCCTGCGCGTCAGCGGCCGCACCAGCCTGGACGGCGCCCTGCTGGGCACCGGTTTCCCGTTCCGTGATGACCAGATGGACAACCTCGACAACTACCTGGGCATGTTCCGCGCCCTGGTCGGCCAGACCGCCGGCATCCGCCGCGCCGGTGCCGCGAGCCTGGACCTGGCTTATGTAGCTGCCGGTCGTTTCGATGCGTTCTGGGAATCGGGCCTGTCCGAGTGGGACATGGCGGCAGGCGCCCTGTTGATCCAGGAAGCGGGTGGCTTGGTGAGCGACTTCACCGGCGGCCACGATTTCCTTGAAAAAGGCCACATCGTTGCCGGCAACACCAAATGCTTCAAGGCTGTGCTGACGGCGATCCAGCCGCACCTGCCGGCCTCGCTGAAGCGCTAAGCCGCTCGGCTCAAGAGAAGCACCCTTCGGGGTGCTTTTTTTATGCCTGTCACTTTACCCGGATACAGGTAATCCGTGGCGAGGGAGCTTGCTCCCGCTCGGTTGCGCAGCGACCGCAAGATCTTGGGTCTGCTGCGCAGCCCAGCGGGAGCAAGCCCCCTCGCCACGATGGGTTACACCTTGAATATGGAGCCAAGCTGAACCACCGCTATCGCGAGCAAGCTCGCTCCCACAAGGAGATTTGGGGTAGGCATAAGATTTGTGCCCACCACAGATCCAATGTGGGAGCGAGCTTGCTCGCGAAGAGGCCGGCACATTCAATATCGATGCAAGCTGAGCCACCGATTTCGCGAGCAGGCTCGCTCCCACCGGGGATTGATGGTGGAGCGTGGAAATGCGAGCGTAAAAAAAGCACCCCGGAGGGTGCTTTTTCATAGCGGTGGATTACTGGGCCGGTTCGTTCTGGCCCAGGATCAGTTGGCCTTCCTTGCTGACCGGGATCTGGTTGCCCGGGTCGCGGTCCATACGGACTTTGCCTTCCTTGCCGTCGAGCATGTAGCGAACGTCGTAGCCTACAACCTTGTCGCTGATGTCATTGACGGTGTTGCAGCGAGTCTGGGTGGTGGTGTACGTGTCGCGCTCCTGCATGCCTTCCTGAATCTTGTTACCGGCATAACCGCCGCCAGCCGCACCCGCCACGGTGGCGATCTTCTTGCCGGTGCCGCCGCCGATCTGGTTGCCCAACAGGCCACCGGCCACGGCGCCGAGCACAGTGCCGGCGATCTGGTGTTGATCCTGAACCGGCTTCTGCCGGGTCACTGTCACGTCCTTGCACACTTCACGCGGGGTCTTGATTTGGGTCTTGACCGGTTCCACGGCCAGTACTTGCGCATACTCAGGGCCACTTTTTACCAAGCTGTAGGTGGCGACCGCACCACCGGCTGTTACACCGACAGCACCCAATACCGCACCAACCAGCATCGATTTGTTCACTTGAACCTCCAGGCCATTACAAGCGGAATAATCCGCGCTTCTCCCAGCCTTGGAGCACAAAAAAAGGCGCGAGTTCAACTCGCGCCTTTTGAGCGGTGACGGACGGAAAACCGAGCCTTACGGGCGGTCGTCCACCTCGGTCTCGGTGGCCGCCGGAGGAATCAGGTCCTCGGAGCTCAGGTTCAGCCAGATCAGCACCACGTTGGCGATATAGATCGACGAGTAGGTACCCGCCATCACACCGATGAACAGCGCGATGGAGAAGCCGAACAGGTTGTCGCCGCCAAACACCAGCAGCGCGACAATCGCCAGCAAGGTCGAGATCGACGTCGCCATGGTCCGCAGCAGGGTCTGGGTGGTCGAGATGTTGATGTTCTCGATCAACGAGGCCTTGCGCAGCACTCGGAAGTTTTCGCGCACCCGGTCGAACACGACGATGGTGTCGTTGAGCGAGTAACCGATGATCGCCAGCACCGCCGCCAGCACCGTCAGGTCGAAGGTGATCTGGAAGAACGACAGGATGCCCACGGTCACGATCACGTCGTGGATCAGCGAGACAATCGCGCCGACCGCGAACTTCCACTGGAAGCGGAAAGCCAGGTAGAGCATCACGCCGCCCAGCGCCAACAGCATGCCGAGGCCGCCCTGGTCGCGCAGCTCCTCACCCACCTGCGGGCCGACGAACTCGACGCGCTTGACCTGGGCCGGGTTATCGCCACCGGCCTTCTGCAAGGCTTCGGCGACCTGGTGGCCCAGTTGCGGGTCTTCACCCGGCATACGCACGAGCAAATCGGTGGTGGCGCCAAAGCTCTGCACCACGGCATCGCTGTAGCCCGAGCTCGCCAGTTGCTCACGCACCTTGGTGACGTCGGCCGGACGCTCGTAGGTCAGCTCGATGAGCGTACCGCCGGTGAAGTCCAGGCCGTAGTTCAGGCCCTTGGTGGCCCAGCTGAACAACGCCAGTGCCGTGAGGAACAATGTGACGCCGAACGCAATGTTGCGAACGCCCATGAAGTTGATTGTACGTAACATGGCAGCCCCTTAAATCCACAACTTCTTGAAGTCACGACCGCCAAAGATCAGGTTGACCATTGCGCGGGTCACCATGATGGCTGTGAACATCGAGGTAAAGATCCCGAGGGACATGGTCACTGCGAAGCCCTTGACCGGGCCGGTGCCCATGGCAAAGAGAATCCCGCCGACCAGCAAGGTAGTCAGGTTGGAGTCGAGAATCGCGGTGAATGCCCGGCCGAAGCCTTCGTTGATTGCCCGCTGGATCGACATGCCCGCGGCAATCTCTTCACGTATCCGCGAGAAGATCAGCACGTTGGCGTCCACCGCCATACCCATCGTCAAGACGATACCGGCGATACCCGGCAGGGTCAGCGTGGCGCCCAGCAACGACATCAGAGCCAGCAACAGCACCATGTTCACCGCCAGCGCAACCGTGGCGATCAGGCCGAAGAAGCGGTAGATGGCGATGATGAACAGCGACACGAACAGCATGCCCCACAGGGAGGCATCGACGCCCTTGGTGATGTTGTCGGCACCCAGGCTTGGGCCGATGGTGCGCTCTTCAGCGAAGTACATCGGCGCGGCCAAGCCACCGGCACGCAGCAGCAGGGCCAGCTCCGAGGATTCGCCCTGGCCGTTCAGGCCGGTGATGCGGAACTGGCTGCCCAGTGGCGACTGGATGGTCGCCAGGCTGATGATCTTCTTCTCTTCCTTGAAGGTCTGGACCGGTACGTCTTTCTCGACGCCGTTGACTACCTGTTTGGTGTAGGTGGTGGTCGGCTTCTGCTCGATGAAGATCACCGCCATGCTGCGACCGACGTTGCTGCGCGTGGCGCGGCTCATCAGTTCGCCGCCGTGGCCGTCGAGACGGATGTTCACCTGTGGACGACCTTGCTCGTCGAAGCCCGCCTGGGCGTCGGTCACCTGGTCACCGGTGATGATCAGGCCGCGCTCGATCTGCGCCGCCGGACGACCGCCTTCACGGAACTCGAAGCTTTCGGAAGTCGCCTTGGAAGCACCCGGCTCAGCGGCCAGGCGGAATTCCAGGTTGGCGGTCTTGCCGAGGATACGCTTGGCTTCGGCAGTGTCCTGCACACCCGGCAACTCAACCACGATACGGTTGGCGCCCTGGCGCTGGACGATCGGCTCGGCCACACCCAGCTCGTTGACGCGGTTACGCACCGTGGTCAAGTTCTGCTTGATGGAGTATTCGCGGATTTCCGCCAGCTTGGCCGGGGTCATCGCCAGACGCAGCACCGCCTGACCATTGAGGTCGGCCGGCACAATGTCGAAATCGTTGAAATTCTTGCGGATCAGGGCACGGGCCTGTTCGCGGGCATCTTCATCGCTGAAGCCCAGCTGAATGGCACCTTCGAACTGCGGCAGGCTGCGATAACGCACGCGCTCTTTACGCAGCAGGCTCTTGACGTCGCCTTCGTAGACTTTCAGTCGCGCGTCGAGGGCTTTTTCCATGTCCACTTCCAGCAGGAAGTGCACACCGCCGGACAAGTCCAGGCCCAGCTTCATCGGGTGGGCGCCAAGATTGCGCAGCCACTGCGGGGTGGTCTGGGCCAGGTTCAGGGCCACAACGTAATCGTCGCCCAACGCCTTGCGTACCACATCCTTGGCCGGCAACTGGTCTTCAGACTTGACCAGGCGCAACAGGCCGCCCTTGCCGTTTTCGGCGATGGACGCAGCCTTGACCTCGATATTGGACGCCTTGAGCGCAGCGCTGGCGCGGTCCAGATCGGCCTGGGTGACCTGCAATGCCGTGCTGGCGCCGCTGACCTGAATGGCCGGGTCATCCGGGTAGAGATTGGGAGCGGAATAAATCACACCGACCGCCAGCACCGCCAGGATCAGTAGGTATTTCCACAGAGGGTATTTGTTCAGCATCACGCCGCCCGCTTATGACGCGGGGCGCCTTGCGCGCCCCGTCGATTGAAGAGAAGTTGTTACCTAGATCGCTTTCAGCGTGCCTTTTGGCAGCGTGGCCGCGATGGCGCCCTTCTGAAACTTCATTTCAACAGTGTCGGACACTTCCAGAACCACGAAGTCATCCGCCACTTTGGTGATCTTGCCGGCGATGCCGCCGGTGGTGACCACTTCATCACCTTTCTGCAGGCTGCTGAGCAGGTTCTTCTGCTCTTTGGCGCGCTTGGCCTGTGGACGCCAGATCATCAGGTAGAAGATGACCAGGAAGCCGACCAGGAAAATCCACTCGAAACCGCCACCCATAGGGCTGGCAGCAGCAGGTGCAGCCGCGTCAGCCATGGCATTAGAGATAAAAAAGCTCATTTAGCACTCCAGTTGCAAATATTGAATCTAGGGATCGGAAAACTTAGTCCAAAGGCGGAACAGGCAACCCGCGCTTGGCATAGAAGGCCTCGACAAAGGCGGCCAATGTACCCTGTTGGATAGCCTCGCGCAAACCAGCCATAAGCACCTGATAATGGCGCAAATTATGGATGGTATTGAGCATGCTGCCGAGCATTTCGCCGCACTTGTCCAAATGATGCAGATAAGCGCGGGAGAAGTTCTGGCAGGTATAGCAATCGCACGTCGGATCGAGCGGCGAATCATCATGGCGATGGAACGCGTTACGGATCTTCAGCACACCAGTGTCGATGAACAGATGCCCATTGCGGGCATTACGGGTTGGCATCACGCAATCGAACATGTCCACCCCGCGGCGCACACCCTCAACCAGATCTTCCGGTTTGCCAACGCCCATAAGGTAACGAGGTTTGTCAGCGGGCATCTGGCCCGGCAGGTAATCGAGCACCTTGATCATCTCGTGCTTCGGTTCGCCCACCGACAGGCCGCCAATCGCCAGGCCGTCGAAGCCGATCTTGTCGAGGCCTTCCAGCGAGCGCATGCGCAAATCCTGGTGCATGCCGCCCTGCACGATGCCGAACAGAGCCGCGGTGTTTTCGCCGTGGGCATTCTTCGAGCGCTGGGCCCAGCGCAACGACAGCTCCATCGACACCCGCGCCACGTCTTCATCGGCCGGGTACGGCGTGCATTCGTCGAAGATCATCACGATGTCCGAGCCCAGGTCGCGCTGCACCTGCATCGACTCTTCCGGGCCCATGAACACCTTGGAGCCGTCGACCGGCGAGGCGAAGGTCACGCCCTCCTCCTTGATCTTGCGCATGGCGCCGAGGCTGAACACCTGGAAACCGCCGGAGTCGGTCAGAATCGGGCCTTTCCACTGCATGAAATCGTGCAGGTCGCCGTGGGCCTTGATCACTTCCATGCCCGGACGCAGCCACAGGTGGAAGGTGTTGCCGAGAATGATCTCCGCGCCCGTGGCAACGATGTCACGCGGCAGCATGCCCTTGACCGTGCCGTAGGTGCCCACCGGCATGAACGCGGGGGTTTCCACCGTACCGCGGGGGAAGGTCAGACGACCACGACGAGCCTTGCCATCGGTAGCAAGCAACTCGAAGGACATGCGACAGGTGCGACTCATACGGTTTCCTCGGGCCCGCGTGGCGCGGGGTTACGGGTGATGAACATCGCATCACCGTAGCTGAAAAAGCGGTACCCATGCTCGACGGCGGCCTGGTAGGCGGCCATGGTCTCGGGATAACCGGCGAACGCCGAAACCAGCATCAACAGCGTGGATTCGGGCAAATGAAAGTTGGTGACCAAGGCATCGACCACATGAAACGGCCGGCCCGGGTAGATAAAGATGTCGGTGTCGCCGCTGAACGGCTTGAGCACGCCATCACGCGCGGCGCTTTCCAGGGAACGCACGCTGGTGGTCCCCACTGCCACCACCCGCCCACCGCGGGCGCGACACGCCGCCACGGCATCGACGACTTCCTGGCTGACTTCCAGCCATTCGTTGTGCATGTGGTGATCTTCGATGCGCTCCACGCGCACCGGCTGGAACGTGCCGGCGCCGACGTGCAGCGTCACGAACGCCGTCTCCACGCCCTTGGCGGCAATCGCCTCCAGCAACGGCTGATCAAAATGCAGCCCCGCCGTCGGCGCCGCCACCGCCCCCAGGCGCTCGGCGTACACGGTCTGATAACGCTCGCGGTCCGAACCTTCGTCCGGGCGGTCTATATAAGGAGGCAACGGCATGTGCCCGACGCGGTCGAGCAGCGGCAACACCTCTTCGGCAAACTCCAGCTCGAACAACGCATCATGCCGCGCCACCATCCGCGCCTCACCGCCGCCGTCGATCAAAATCGACGAGCCCGGCTTGGGCGACTTGCTCGACCGTACATGGGCCAGCACCCGATGCCCGTCCAGCACCCGCTCCACCAGAATCTCCAGCTTGCCGCCGGAGGCCTTCTGGCCAAACAACCGCGCCGGAATGACTCGGGTATTGTTGAACACCATCAAATCGCCCGGGCGCAAATGCTCAAGCAAATCAGTGAATTGACGGTGAGCCATGGCACCGCTGACCCCGTCCAGGGTCAACAGTCGACTGGCGCGACGCTCGGCCAGAGGGTGGCGAGCGATCAGCGAATCCGGGAGTTCGAAGGTAAAGTCAGCAACACGCATGATGGGGTTCGTCTAGCAGGGCCGGAAAGTCTAGCGGAATTATCAAAAATTCACCATGAAACGTGATTGACCAACGGTAGGCACCTCTCTATACTTCGCCGCCATTGAGCCCTGATGGCGGAATTGGTAGACGCGGCGGATTCAAAATCCGTTTTCGAAAGGAGTGGGAGTTCGAGTCTCCCTCGGGGCACCATCTTAAAGAAAGACCTTGAAATCCAAGGTCTTTTTTTTCGTCTGCAGGAAAGTGGCTTTGCCGCGAGCAACGCAAATCCCACCCCAGGGCGCCCGCGGTTGTGGCGAGGGGATTCATCCCCGCTGGGCTGCAAAGCAGCCCCAAATACCCAACCCCTAATGTGAAAAGATCTGAGGCAAGGAAGAACCGGTGGTAGGAAAAAACCCGTGGCGAGGGAGCTTGCTCCCGCTTGAGCGCAAAGCGCTCACAAAAGAGTCACTGCCCACACCGATACTCCGAGTTGCCACCGCCAAGGCCAAAACCACCACCCCACCCTCTTCACCCAGTCACCAAGGATCTCACCCCATGGAATTGCTGCTGGAAACGGTCGCTCTTTACTCGCTCAAGCTGGCTTATGAGACGGAGGGTCACAGTCCGATTTTGCGGGATGATCCGTTGATGGGGGGTTGTGATCGGGAGGTTTTTGGGTTGTTGGTGCGGCGGGGGGATTTGGTTGGGATTCAGGGGGAGATTGGGCGGTGTTTGGGTTTGGCGTTGGGGGCGGTTGGTGGGGTGGATTCGGTGCTGGGGCGGGAGTTGAATCGTCTGGCTGAAAATCTCCAAACCGTGCCAACGGTGGCACAATTGGATACGTCGCTTGTCGCGCTTAGAGACTATTTGAAGAATATTCAGTGAGCGGTCAGATTCCCATCTCCCAACCTTGGCATGAATGTCATATGAGCAAACTTCAAGAGTTGATTGAAAAAAGCCAGATCAGGCTTATCAGTTCAAGAGAAAATCTCCGATGCAGGCTGGCAAGCAATTGCCACGCAATGTGGCGCCGCTGAGCTAGTAGAGATTCAAGAACGTATTCTTAAGTTACGTGCGGAACTGGAGATAGTTGAGGAGTGGGACGGGGACACTCAGGACGACTTACATCCCGCAATTTCGACCCTTACTCGACTAATGGGATCGGTAACAGTCGCTCTTTCTGAAGCAAAGCTTAAAAGCACTGTAGCGAAGAGGTCACTATCAGACAGAACGCTATAGCTCATAACCGTCATGGCCTGAGATGGCCCGCCCATAGCTAGCAGAATGATTTGAAGGGTGGGATGAGTTCCGACAAATTCGGGCCAGCGCGGCGCACCACATCTGAGTGACTTCTATATTAGCTCCCCACCTTAGGCCTATAGCGTAGCGTAAGCGTTCGGGCAATACACGCTGCTTACCAGTTTTATATTTGATCAAGGTGATGTGCTCGCCGAATTTAAACTTGCTATGCCCCGGAAAAATCATACCGTTTGACAAACCTACGCTCGTCGACCGCGTAACCTTGCTGCTGATAAAAAGTGTGAGCCGGTATTCGGTGGTCACTGCTAGTCACCTCAGCCCGGACGCAAAGTTGCTCTGTAAAAAACGCGTCAGCAGCGGAAACTAGCATTGCCCCTACTCCTTGTCCTCGGAAGTCATCATCAATGACAAGGGAGGTAATGCGTCCGAGCCTACCCGGCTGATGAAACAGTTCAAGTACGTGCAAGCTTATGACGCCGATAATATTTTTACCGTCTTGTGCCAGCAGCACGGTATCGCGAGCGCTAAGTTCTAAAGCCTCAAGCTTATCTCGGATTAGCTTTGGCGAGGCTTGGTAGCCTAACTGGCCTAGGAGTTTGGACACCGATTCTGCATCGGTTAGTAAGGCTTTTCGAACTTTCATATTGTTCTCAACTGGGTATTGCACAGGCTTGCCCACCATTTGTATTCGACATGATCTGTCGTTTGCATCGGACTTGACCAGCACACTTGGTGACTGAGACCGGCAGAAAGCGACCCAAAGCCGTCATTCGACCTGAGGGCATAGGTTAGATGATTTGAACCAGAGGACTGCGGAGTCGATATGAACATGCTTCTGCTTTTGAGGCAGGAAGGGCGTATCAAGCGTGCCCAACGCTATCGAGACCCAGACGGCAAACTTACCTTCAGATCGCGACCAGAACAGAGTCGAACCGCAGTCCATGCAGAACTCCCGTAATACCGTCTCTGACGAAGCATAGGTTTTGATGCTGGTGGAACCGCGAAGTATTCGAAGCGCGCTAAGCGGAATGCTGCCGTACGAAGCGAATGCTGCTCCGTGACCTTTGCGACACTGGTTGCAATGACAATGACTCACTGCTTTTGGTGAGACGAGTAGCTCGTAACTGACGGCAGCGCATAAGCAGCTTCCTTGGTATACCTGTGTCATAGGCTGTTCCGTGCAGGTGAATAACGCCAGCGTAACCGCCCCAGTCCAATCAGTCGACCGACCGCTACTGGCCGATTTGGTTGAAGATACGAACAGATGGGCAAGTGCAACGCAAATGCTTGGTCAAGAGGAGTGCATTATCCCACCTGTAGTGACACACCTTTTGGCGCCACTACGTCGGTCGCCAGTGATCGGGTAACAATCGACCAATCTCACTCGCCCGCTGTGTCGGCAGCCGTGTCAGCACATCTTTCAGATAGGCGTACGGATCATGCCCGTTCATGCGTGCCAACTGGATCAGACTCATGATCGCCGCCGCCCGTTTGCCACTGCGAAGCGACCCGGCAAACAGCCAGTTGGAGCGCCCAAGTGCCCATGGTCGGGTTTGGTTCTCGACTTGATTATTGTCGATGGTCACGGCCCCGTCTTCCAAGTAGCGCGTCAACGCTACCCAGCGTTTAAGGCTGTACCAGAGCTTTGGCCGTTGCTGATCCATTGGGCACGAGATCGCGTTGGGTCAGCATCCAGTTATGCTGCGTTTTGATGATCGGGGCTGCCTTTTCCTGGCGTATTCGCCAACGATCCTCATCGCTCATGTCTCGAGTTTGGCGTTCGACTTCGTACAAGCCGCCAATCGAGTACAGCGCTTGTTCAGCCAGCTGGCTTTTGTTCGCCACGTGCAGATCGAAAAACTTGCGACGGGCGTGAGCCACGCAGCTAATTTCGGTGATGCCTTTCTCGAAACCGGCCTTGTAGCCAGCGAAATCGTCGCATACCAGCTTGCCGTTCCACTGCCCAAGAAAGTTGCGCGCATGCTCCCCTGCACGGCTGGGACTGAAGTCATAAAGCACAGCCTTGAGTGCCGAAAACGGCGTGGTCCCTTCAACCTAATGCACCGCGTCGCTTTCTGTCAGGATAGATGCACAGCACATCGTCCCTGGCTGCCGAGACTGAACATGCCACCCAGCCCAGCATCAAACCTTGCATTTCGTACAGGCTCAATCACAACCGCTTTCCCGTCTGATCTTACGTTCAGAGCTGAGGGCCTACGCCCAATATTAGGGAACACCAGCCAAGCCACACATCCAGGCATTGAAGTCAGAGTAGGTGACGAGGATTTAGTCATTCCCTATCGAATCCATCACGAGGGCAATGAGCGGGGATGTTCACAGCTGAATGGGCTTCAAAGCGTCATGTACTCCTGCATCCTGACTAGGCATCACGATGGTCATGTCCGACAACGTCAGCTACGGCAAATTCTCTCTGTGCATGAGCCTTGGGTTGTCCCGTTCGTGGTGCAGCTAACCGGCGAGTACGTAATCGAAATACTCGATACCTGCGACGCTCACCTGCAAGCGCTCGATCCGGACCTGTACGGAGCATTCATCAGGGACAACCCAGAGTACTTCAAAGTACTACAGGATCGGATGATCAGTTACTGGGATTGCTACTACCGACACCTGTATAGACACAGGCAAGACTATGTGGGGTTTCGGTTATTCGAGCACTTTCGTAAACTCGCAAAGGGATAGAAGGTTAGCCAGCGCACGTCAGCGTGTATCCCTACTATCCCTAGACGTAAAAACCGTCTACAAGGCACGGCTTATGGCATGCACGAGTCTCCCTCGGGCACCATCTTAAAGAAAGCCCGCGACTTTCATAACGGTAACTAGTGCGGTAACGGCCTGCAGGGCAGGCAGCCGCCGCCGAACTATGTCCACGTACCGGTGCTGTACATCTAGCCATGGCGTAACTCCTATTGTCCTTTACTCACAATCCGACTCCGATTACTTTTCCGTCGTTGCTGACAGCATCTCAATTTCCGACAAACTCAGATCCTTTTCTTTTATCTTGCGTGACATCTGTTCGAAAGCCTCTACGGATAGATCAGGCTGTAGCTCACGCACCTCTATTACAGCGCCAACAACCTCCTGACGCTGTTCCGTTTCAAAAAGACCAGTTGATATTGTTCTATCAATCACGCGCCCCTCATCCAGAAGCACAGCATGCTTTCCTGGCGGAAGACCAGCATTGATCTCATCAAGGGAATACGAAACTAATTTTAGATTGGTACGTGGCAATAGAACTCGCTTTGGTTCTGCCCAGCGAGGGCCAAAGTGGTAAACCGCCGCATACATAATTTTCGCGGTCGTAGCATCTACGCCGGCCGCTCTCATCGCAGTGTAAAAGGCCAGATGCGTTTCCTTCCAGCTTCGTGTCTTTTCGACACAAGCCACGTCATGAATTATCGCAGCCTTACGATATTGGCCATCTAATGGGCCGCCAATAACGGACCAAGCAATTTTGGGAATCGAAGCCCCATCTGAAACCGTATTTTTGGGTGCGATCCAAAAGCGTCTCTGGGGGCTTGGCCCCGTGTAGGTGAAATCTCGCAGTAATCTAGCGTCATGCTTGGTCGGTAAAAACTCGACCTCCAACGGGTCAGAGAAGCTTCCCCAATCGTCTGCAACCGTCTGAGTAGCTAACACCAAACCGATCAGCATCAGAACTGTTCTCATAACTGCTCCATTTAGCTGCAACTGACGTGCTGGCAATCTATTCCTCGTGAAAGCAAAATGATATTAGTTCAGGTATGCGTATTGGCAAGGCACGCTTGGTATTTTGTAAGCGAGGGGGAGGAACAGGAACGGGATGTCGCGCTTGCTAGAAGCAGCATCCAACTCGATGCTGCTTCCACATTCATACCGAGTCTTTAGAGATTCTCACGCTAGAAAATTATCTTTGGATTTATCTCCCCTCAACAATATCCAAAGCCCGATTCGCCAACAGCTCACTCAACTCAATCATCTGCAAAATCCCCAACGCAACATGCCGCCTTGACCCTTCCAGATCAAACGCCAAATCACTGATCATCGCATTCGCCGAAGCCAAGCTCTCGCTCAGATTCGCAAGCAAACACTCCGTGTCCACATCAGGATCAATACGAAAAAGCGTGCTGGAATTCCCGGGCGTTTCGCCCTCGGGCTTGGGTTTCAGATAGAAATTCAACGCGCGGTTGGTGGCGTCTTCGAGTTTCTTGTTGCGGGCGGATTGGGCGCGGGATACGGATTCGTCTGCCGCAGGTGGGTTTGGAGTTACTTTTGCCATCGTCTTGCTTCCTGTCTTGGAGCCATCACCCGCTCGCTGCTAAACGATGGGAGGCAGCTGTACGCAGGTTAGCAGACCGGGGAAACAAGAAACCGGCGCGTCCGGGGACGCCCTGCGCACAGCCACCATCGAGTGCAGGATGGAATCCCGACTGGATGACGCCTTGCACAACCTGTTTCACCACGAGCTGCTAAACCCGATCACTGATGAGCAGTGACAGGACTCAAACTACCGACGCGGCCCGGGGCGCACAAGCCGGCGGATTCTGGCGTAGTTGCAGGTAAAGGCGCAAGGTGATGTGGGCTTACGGGCGGGAGGCGTCCGGTGTCTGACAGCCCCGGCTGACGCAACGGCCATCCATCGCGCCTGAACCATGAGGCAGCACTCCGGTTCGCCTGGGCAGTTATTGTTTCAAGTCTTCAATCAGCTTGCCGACTGCCAGATCGGACACCCGGGAAAATGCCGCGCGCAGTACTTCGGGATCGGTGGCGTACTGTTCAGGGGTGTAGGCGAGGGTATTGCTTTCATTGAAGGGCGATATGGTATTGAAGTTGCGCCAAACCGATGTACCGCCGCGCTTCATTAATCCGTTCACGCCGATGACCGGGTAAAGCACGGTGCTGTAGTTTTTCAGGCTCAGCCCCCACTGCATGACCATGATCTCAACGTCGGCGTCCGCTTTCTCGCCTTCGGCGACAAGGGTGAACAGCCCTTCTTGCTTGATGCGCCTTTCAAAGCTTTCACGCACCAGCTTGCCCACATCGATACCGTGGGCCTGCATGTTGTTCAGGATCGCTTGGGAAATATCCACCGTCGCGCCGTCTGCCGCCTTGGTGCCCGCGACCGAGCCGGCGCCGGTCAATGCGCTGGTGGCGGAGCTGGATGCTCCGGCCGCCATTCCGGTTGCGGCACCTGCTCCGGCACCCAAGCCTGCTCCCCAGGCCTGGGTCATGCTGGTGTACTTGAAGTTCTGCACCGCAAAGTACACCGGAAGGATCTTGATGGTTTTGATCTGATGGCGGTCTTCGACACTCAACGACTTGGTGACACATCCGGAAAGCAGGGCGACCGAAAGTAACGCGAGAAACAGCTTTTTCATGGGAGGGAAAACCGATTACATGGATGAATGAAAGCCTTGGGTTGCAAGACCTACCGGTCTTCAATGGGGTTGGACGGTTGCGCAACCAGTCGGAGCTATCGCTTTCGCCACGGGTTGAGGTGGAGGCATTGCTAGCCAGCACTTTCCGTGGTTCACACCGTATACCTGGCCCTGCTGAAAAACAGTGCCGCTCCGATGCCAATTGCACTGGTAGAGACAATTCCGAGGTCAATACCGGAGATCAGAGACGGCAGCGCAAAAATACTCGCAAACCCTAGAACGACTAGAGCAATGCCTAGCCATTTCCTGAGGCCGTAAGCTTTCATATAGAAAAACAACAACAGGAACACTGCGTACGCCAGTGCATATAGGCCATATTCGTTCATCGCACTAGCCTCCCCGAGTCTTGATAATCATGGAGGATCCGGAGTGTTGCGGCCCTATGCCCCCGCTGACTTGCGCATCCAGACTGATGATGACATCACCGGCGTGATAGGTCGGCAGTTTGCCTAGCGTGAATTCGCGGACGGCCCATCCTACGGGGATGACCGCAGCGGGCATGAACTTGCCTGCCGCTGCGGCGAAGACGCCACTGGTGAGGTTGGCGATACTCATTCGTTGGGCGTTGAGTAGATCCCCCTGCTGCCGGGTCAAGGGTTTGGAGATCCCGACCATCATTTGGCAGGGTAAATCCTTGGCGAGCATCTTGTCGTAGAGTTCCACCACCCGGTTGCTGACTTCATAATGGGCGGCTTTCGCTTCGCCGAAATGTAGCGTCCTGAGGCTACCCCGCTCATCGGCTGACAGAGTAAAACGCGATACGCTGAAGACAATTCCATGGCTTCCAGAAAACTGACCGTTCTCAAACTTCAATGCTCGCATCCTTATCGAGTTTGGTGAGGCCGGGAGTTTCTATTAGCGGACAGGCATTGGCAAATAATAAGCAGCTAAGCGCCGGCAATTTCAGCTGTGCCGAACAAGAAAGGTCCCGCTGTGCAAGACCCTTCCTGCCCCGATTAACTACCGCGCCTCAACAATATCCAACGCGCGATTCGCCAACAGCTCGCTCAGCTCAATCAACTGCAAAATCCCCAACGCAACATGCCGCCGGGAACCTTCCAGATCAAACGCCAAGTCATTGATCAGCGCATTCGCCGAAGCGAGGCTTTCGCTCAAGTTCGCGAGCAAGCACTCGCTATCAACATCCGGATCAATACGAAACAGCGTGCTGGAGTTGTCGGGCGCTTCGCCCTCAGGCTTGGGTTTCAGGTAGAAATTCAAAGCGCGATTGGTGGCGTCTTCGAGTTTTTTGTTGCGGGCGGATTGAGCGCGGGATACGGAATCGTCTGGCGCTGGAGGGTTCGGTGTAATTTTGACCATGGTCTTAGCTCTCTCTGGTTGAGGCTACGACCCGTTCGCGACTAAACGATTGGGAGGCAGCTGTACGCAGGTTAGTCGACCGACGAGCTAAGAAATCGGCGCGCCCGGAGGCGCCCTGCGCACAGCCACCATCGAGTGCAGGGATGGGGATACCTGACTGATGGACGCTTGAGCGACTTAGCAACGTCGGGCGACTAAACCCGATCACTGATGAGCAGTGACAGGACCCAAGCTACCGACACCACCCAAGGCGCACAAGTCGGCGGATTCTGGCGTAGTTGTAGGCAACGGCGCAAGGCGCTGTGGGCTGGCGGGCCATTGTTGCCAGCGTCTGTCAGTCGTTACTGACACGGTTCCAGCTTCGGTGCGAGGCGCTCACGACTAGGGCTGCTGCGCAGCCCAGCGGGAGCAAGCTCCCTCGCCACGGGGTTGGTGTTCTTGTTGAGAACAGTGGTTTCTCTTGGGGAATGGTGGTGTGATCGGTTGGCATATCTGTATGCGCCTTCAGAACGGGCGATGCTTACACTTCGACGTGCTGATTGACTGCCACGACTTGGACTTCGCCCAATTCTGCGCACGTGTCGGCAGGCAGGGCTTTTTCATCCTGAAACTGCGAGGCTGGGAGGCGTGAAGTGGATACCTATAAACCGCTGCACTGCGACCTGCATGACTATCTGGAAATCGCTTGCCTGTGCGGCTACATGCTGGACATTGAGCTGATCGACGGCCAGCACCTGACGGCCCGCGCGATCACCACACGAACCGCCAGCACACGGGAGGAATTTCTCGAAGTCGAAACCGCTGACGGTCGCCAGGAGATTCGCCTCGATCGCTTGTTGGCGATTACACCGCTGGATAAGCACGCCAGGTTTGGCCGGGTTGTGCTGGCGGCGGGTGGTCACGCCGCCCTTTGAAGTGGTGCATTAGGTCCCACAGGGCGGGTTGCGTCCTGGAAGGCCGGACCCGCTTGAATTGTCGTCGACCTACCCACCGCTATCGCGAGCAAGCTCGCTCCCACAAGGGGAGTGTTGTGGCTGGGCCTCAATAGGAATCCAGTTACAACCACAAAATATCTTTCCACTCCATCCCCTCTCGCAAAGCCCCCATCCCCTCCAGCAAACGCCCCTCCACTCCCCCACCCCGATAATGCCCACATCCACTCACCCCCAACCGCTGCAACCCGAGCACCGTGTACCTCCCATGAACCTACGCACCTTCATTCGCGGCTATTGCCTCAATTCCAGGCTCGCTACGAATGCGCTGACCCGCCTGCATAAATCCCTTTCTTCCCTGGCCGCCTATCTGGCGCAGCAGGGTTTTGATTCCAGGACTTGGCCCGCGCCCCGTGACGAAGGTGCGCTGGACCGTTACCTCAGCGACGTTTGCCCGGAGCTGGCCGCGACGGTGTTCAGCCATGCCCGCGACGGGGTGATCATGGTCGATGCGTTCGGTCGGGTCATCGGCGTGAACGAGGCGTTTACGCGGCTTACCGGTTACGCGCAGGACGAGGTGCTGGGGCGGGAGTTGAATTCTCATCGCATGGTGCGGCGGCTCGCGGCGTTTTATGCGCCGATGAAAAATGCGCTGGATTTCCACGGGCATTGGTCCGGTGAAATTCAAAGCAGCCACAAGGACGGCCGGGAGATGACGTCGCGGATCAGCATCAGTGCGGTGCATGACCGTCACGGTAACGTTCAGCACTACGTGGCGCTGTGCAGCGACATGACGCAAATGAAGCAGCGCTTGCAGTTGCTGGAGCGGGATGCGCGGTATGACGCGCTCACACAGTTACCCAATCGCTTGTTGCTGGCCGAGCGGATGCGCCAGGCGTTGGGCAAGGCGCGCCTGCATCAGCAGAAGGTGGCGATCGCGTTTATTGACCTGGATGGGTTCAAGGCGCTGAACGACAGCTATGGCCATGACTGGGGTGATCGGGTGTTGCAGATTGTCGCGGCGCGGATCAACGCGACGTTGCGTGAGGGCGATACGTTGGCACGCCTCGGCGGTGACGAGTTTGTCGCCGGGCTGGTGGGTTTGCAGGAGGTGGAGGACAGCGAGCCGTTGCTCAAGCGGATGCTGGCGGCGGCGAATGCGCCGATCCTGATTGGTGCGCAGACGGTAGAGATCGCCGCGAGTATCGGCGTGGCGTTTTACCCGGAGCATGGGCTGGAGGTCGATGCGCTGATCAGCAAGGCGGATCAGGCGATGTACCTGTCGAAGAAGGCCGGCGGCAATCGTCTGGCGTTCTGCCCGACGCGGTTCATTTCGGTCAATAGCGAAGTCTGATGGTGGTGCCGAGGGTGCGTTCGCTGCCGGTCATGACGCCGTAGTCCCCGGCGCCGAGCAGTGAATAGACGGCGGTGATGTAGTTACGGTCGAAGACGTTGCGCA
The DNA here is from genome assembly GCF_051132085.1 of Pseudomonas sp. R1-15. NCBI lineage: Bacteria > Pseudomonadati > Pseudomonadota > Gammaproteobacteria > Pseudomonadales > Pseudomonadaceae > Pseudomonas > Pseudomonas sp. R1-15. The sequence goes on from NZ_CP071660.1 coordinate 4,905,932, forward strand.
CCCAGCCTTCCACTTCCCAGGCGCGGTCCTGGCTGCGCAGGCCGAGGCGCAGGTTGGTCAGGCCGTAGCTCGGTTGATAGCTGCCTTCGCCACCTTCGAGGGTGCCGTAGTAGCCGGTGCGAAAGCTGTAGTCGATGCCGCTGAAAGCTTCCAATCCATAGGGCAGCGGATGGCTGTGGTCGAGGCCGCTGCTGAGGTTCCATTCCGGCGCGTTGTAGAGCCGGTCGCCGCTGAGGTCGCAGGTCCACTGGCCCGAGGCCGGCGGGCACGGCGCGTTGGGGAAGCTGCGGTAGCGCGCATCGCTCCAGGCCAGGCCGAGGCGCCCGGTCAGTTGCGAGGTGAGTTGCCAGGCGGAATCCAGTTCGATGCCGCGCAGGCGGACTTCGCCGACGTTAATCAGGTTGTCCCGCAGCGGCGGCGCGAACAGCGAGGTCGGCGGGCTGTAGGTGAGCGCCTGGTAGTTATCGACGTCGGTCTGGTAGACGGCAAGGTCAAGCAACGCGCGCTCGTTCCAGAAGCGCGTTTTCACGCCCAGTTCCAGCGACGTGGCCCGCTCCGGCTCGAAGGTCGGCGCGGTGAACGGGCCGACCACGTCGAAGTTGATGCCGCCGGCCTTGTAGCCCCGCGACCAGCTGACGTAGCCCATCACCGCTTCGCTGAAACGGTAGCTGGCGCTGGCGAGGCTGGAAACGTTGTGCTCTTCGATCGAGTCCTCGCGGTAATAACCACGGCCGAGGGCGATGTCGCGCAGCAGTTGACCACCGCCCTGGAACACCGGGGGCAAGCCGGTCAGCGGGGCGAGGTTGCTGACGTCGCGGGAGATCCAGCCGTCCTTGCGCTCATGGCTGTAGCGCAGGCCGCCGGTGAGTTCCAGCGGGTCGATCGGACGCCAGGAGAGCTGGCCGAAAATCGCTCGGCTGTCGCCCTTCTGCTCGCCGTCGAAATGTTGTCGGGCGCCGTTGAGCAGCATCGAAGGCACCTGCCTTGGATTGGTGAAATTGATGCCGAAGAGTTTTTTCAGTTGGTCGAGTTGATCGCCGACGAACCAGGGCGCGGCGTCCTTGCCGAATTCGGCATCGATCTCGCGGTCGAGCTGCTGGCGCAGATAATAGAGGCCGGCGACATAGTCGACGGACGAACCGGCCGTGCCGGACAGGCGCCATTCCTGGCTGAACTGTCGATGGCCGAGCTCGGTTTCGGACTGGGCCACCGCCAGCGCGGTGCTGTCGCCGTCGCGGGTGGCGCGGTAGTCCCAGTCGCGATAAGCGGTGATGCTGGTGAAGCGCATCGCCTCGTCGAGGTCCCAGTTCAATTCCAGTGACACGCCGTTCTGCAGGGTTCGCGGACGGCCCGGCGCGTCGATGCGGGTCTCGCGTTTGTAAGGGTCGGGCTCCGCCAGCGGATAACCGACGAACTGGGCGCGCTTGCGGGTTTGCTGGCTGTAGTGATTGGCCAACAGGACGTTGCCGGCTTCGTTTTGCTCGGCGTAGTCGGCGATCAGGCGAGCACTGAAATCGGTGTTCGGCGTCCACAACAGTTGGCCGCGCAGGCCTTGGCTGTCGGCATCGCCGAGGCGGCTGCCGTCTTGCAGGTTTTCGACGCTGCCCTCGGTGGCGCTGTCGAAAACGTTGAGTCGGCCGGCCAGCACGTCGTCCTGCAGCGGCCCGGAAATCGTCCCGCGAAACTCACGCAAACCGCGCTCGCCATAGCTGGCTTCCAGGTTGGCTTCGGGCTGGAAGGTCGGCTGGCGGGTGATGATGTTCAGGGCGCCGGCGGTGGTGTTCTTGCCGAACAAAGTGCCTTGCGGCCCGCGCAGGACTTCGATGCGCTCGATGTCCATCAGCTCGGTGAAGGCCATGCCCTGGCGCGCCTGGTAGACGCCATCGACATAGGTGCCGACGCTGCCTTCCAGGCCATCGTTGTAGGCGGTGGCGCCGAAGCCGCGCAGGCCGAAACCGGCGTAGCGGGCGTCATGGCCGGAGACGATCAGGCCGGGCACGCGCTGTTGAATGTCTCGAAGCGAGTGCAGGCCGGCCTCGTCCAGCTGTTCGCCGTAGAGGACGTTGATCGGGATGGGCACGTCCTGCGGGTCTTCTTCGCGGCGTCGGGCGGTCACCGTGGTTTCGTCGAGCGTGAGGGCGCCGGGCGCTTCTTGGCCGGCAGTCGCCACCGTCCAGGGCCATGCCGAAAGACTGCCAATCAGGAGCAACCGGTAACTCAAACCCGGCATGCTAGAACTCCCGAGCCAACGCACGACGCGTTGTGTCCGGGCAGGCCAGCGCCTTGACCCACGCCAGCAGTTCGCGGCTGTCGGCGGGTTTGAGCAATACCGCATTGAACTCCAGATCCTCTGGATAATCCTGCGGCCTGCGTGGCGGCACCGCCGAATAAAGCATCACGGGCAGATGACGCCAGCGCTTGCGCACTTGTCGCAGCAGTTCCCAACCGTCCATGCCGGGCATCATCTGGTCGCTGATCAGCAGGTCGACCGGTTGTTCCGCCAGGCAGGCCAAGGCCGCTTCGCCGTTGGTCGCGATGCTCACGTCAAAGCCGTAGCCGGCCAGCAGGTCGTAGAGCCACTCGCTGTTCTGCTCGATGTCGTCCACCAGCAGCACATGCTTGCCATGGCCATCAAACGGCGCGGCGTTGTTGTCGACGATGCCGTTTTCGAGGTCGTGTTCCTCGGCGCATTTGAGTTGCAGGCGAAAACTGAAGTGACTGCCCTGCCCGGTGGCCTGGGGTTCGAGGCGACTGTCCATGCGTTCGAGCAATTGCGTGACGATGGACAGACCAAGCCCGCTGCCTTCGTAGCGCTGCGCATTGCGGCCGCGGCGGAACGGTTGCAGCAGCTGTTCGAATTCTTGCGGGTCGATGCCGATGCCGCTGTCGATCACGTTGAAGTGCAGTTCCACGGTGCCGGCGGTGGCGCCTGGACCTGCGCTCACTTCGAAGCGGACCTGGCCATCGCGGGTGAATTTTGCCGCGTTCGCCAGCAGGTTCATCAGCACCTGCCGAAGGCGTTTGAAGTCGGCTTCCACCAGCGGCGGCAGGTCATCGGCCAAGTTCGCCTCGAAAGTATTGCCCTGGCGCGCGGCGAGGAAACCCGCCTCATCTGCGATCTCGTGGAGGAAGCCGTACAGGTAGCCCGGTGCGAGGGTCAGTTGCATCTGCTCCAGCTCGCCACGGGAAAACTCGAGCATTTCGTCGATCAGCTCCAGTTGCTGGCGGGCGTTGCGCTCGATCGTCGCTTGATAGTCGCGGTTGGGCCCGGCGTGCAGCAGGCGTGCGTAGTCGATGATGCGCACCAGCGGCGAACGCAGGTCGTGGCTGATCCGTGCCATCAACGCGCTGCGGGCCGCCAGCGATTCACGCAGTTGCGAGGTGCGCAGCGCAACGGTGCTTTCCAGCCGTTCGTGTTCGGCCTGGCGTTGTTGTTCGAGGGTGGACAGGGCGTGCTTCTCGCGGTTGCGGCTGCGGGCGACTTCCATGAGCAACGTACACACCAGCAGGACCACGCCGGCCAAGGTCGACGACAAGCTGTACTTGCTTTGCGGCGACTGCCAGGGCAATTGTTCCTGAGGGAAAAAGATCCGCATCAGCAGTTGCCCAAGCAATAGCGCCGGCACCAGCCAGGCCATCCAGCTGTAGCTCAGGCGTGCGCGCCAGGCCATGAACAGCGTGACGAGCAGCACGCCATAAAAACTGAACAGGGCCACCTGAACCATCTGCGCGCCCTGGACCGCATCGACCTTGAGCCACCAGAGCCGGCCGAAGATGCAGCCCAGCAGCGGCACCCAATAGCTCCAAGCGATGATCCTGGGCAGTTGGGATACCTGCAGCAGCACGCGGAAGTAGGCCAGAAACAGGACGAAAGAGATCGCGCTGGCGCAGGTCAGCAGCTCACGCGTCCAACCCAGCGCGCTCGGCCAGTAGATCAAATATCCGTTGAGGATGCAGGTCAGCAGGATGTAGCTGAGGACCGCGCCGGCGTTCACGCTGAGCAGTCGCGAACGGAGGATCCCGCCGACGATCAGGCCGAACGGGACGACCAGCAGGACGATGCCGAGGGTGAGCCCGTCGCTCAGGTAGGTCTGTTGCTGACTGCGCAGCAGCGCCGCTTCGGACCACAGTTCCGGCTCCAGCAGCATCTGGAAGTTGCTCTTCACCCGGACGAATACCGTGGTGCTCTGCCCTGCCGCCAACGTTACCGGAAATGCCGGCTGACGCGCCGCCGGCTGCGGCCATTCAACCAAGGGATAGGCCCCGCCAGCATGGGCGCCATGCCCCGGCTGGTAGACGCGAATGTCTTCCAGGCGCGGCGCCCCTACGACCAGCATGCGCGAGCAGGCCTCAGCGCTCGAATTGGTGAACTGCCATTTCAACCAGAACGCGGACCGGCTATAGCCCTGGGTCGGCCAGTGCGCGGTTGCAGAGTTGAAATCATTTTCGGGCAGCTGGGCGACTTGTTCCAGGCTCAGATTGGCCTGGGCGTCTTCGAAAATCTGCGCCGAGGGCATCAGGTCCAGTTGGTCAGCCCGGCAGATATCCACAGGCGCCGCGCGCAGCAGGCTTGTGGATAACAACGTTATCGTCAGCAAGAAAAACTGTAGTAGCCGCATCAGGCGCGCCCGGCCGACTCGATTTCGCTGGTGCCCAGGGTCTGCTGGCGAAACTGACTGGGCGTCATGCCGATTCGCTGGCGGAACGCCGTGGTGAAATTGCAGGCGTTGCGAAAACCCACCAGTTCGGCGACGTCTTGCACGCTCATGGCGCTTTCGGCGAGCAGATCCTGGCCGCGCCGCAAGCGGGCGTCGCGGATATAGGCAAACACGGTCATCCCCAGGTGTTCGCGAAAAATCGCCGAGAGGCGTTTTTCATGGGTGCCGACTTTTTGCGCGAGGATGCCGAGGGACGGCATGTCGTCCAATTGGTTTTCGATCAGGCGCATCGCCGCGCGCAGCACGATTTCATCGCCTTGCGGTTCCGGATCGGCCGGCCTTTCGTGGAGAGCCGGTGGTGCTCGCCAGGTCAGTTGCAGGTGGATCTTGATCCGCGCCAGCACTTCTTCGGGGGCGCAGGATTTGGGGATGTAATCGACCGCGCCGACCGTCAGCCCTTCGAGGCGCTCCAATGAAGTATTGGCCGATGACAGGAACAGGATCGGCGTCTGCCGTGTGGCCGGTGCCTCGCGCAACAGCCGGCACAGGCTGAAGCCATCCATTTGCGGCATGTGCACATCCAGCACGATCAGGTCCGGGCGCAGGGCGAGTGCCCGTTGATAGCCTTGATAGGCATCGCTGGCCAGGGAGATGCGCCAGGGCTGGGTCTTCAACAGGATGAGCGTGGCGCGGATGTCTTCAGGGACATCGTCGATCAGCAGAATATGCGGCAACGCGTCGGACACCGCCGAGCCCCCCGCCGCCGCTGCCGGCCTTTCGTATCGTCCGTTGTCCATTCGCCAGGTCTCTTGTTGTGTTCAGCCAGGTCACTGTCGCGAATTGCCAAGCGAGGAATTATGTACCGGGCCGGCAACAAATCGATATAGCGGCAGGTAAAGCGAGAACTGAAGCTATCAAATTTTTGAGGGGCGATAAACGGTCGTACGATTTGGGGCGTTCACTGATACGGGGGATGCCGTTCGCTAAACCCCGTGGCGAGGGAGCTTGCTCCCGCTGGGCTGCACAGCAGCCCCAAAGCAGCAGACCCAATTTTCCTCACACACCGAGGTGCCTGGTTCAGGGGCCGCTGCGCAGCCCAACGGGAGCAAGCTCCCTCGCCACGGGGTTAGTGTGATCCTTGAATGAACAGTGTTGCCACCCGCCGATTCGCGGGCAGGCCCGCTCCCACAGGGATTCGGTTTCTATTTCAAATCCGGTGCAGGGATGGCAAGCACGATTGGCTGCGCCTGGACATCAGCCCAGGCGAGTTTTGATTGAAACCAACAGGCGAGATGGCCGACGCAGTTAATGCCGTTCACTCAACCCGTGGCGAGGGAGCTTGCTCCCGCTGGGCTGCGCAGCAGCCCCAAAGCAGCAAGCCTAATTTTCCTGACACACCGAGGTGCCTGGTTCAGGGGCCGCTGCGCAGCCCAACGGGAGCAAGCTCCCTCGCCACGGGGTTAGTGTGGATCCTTGAATGAACAGTGTTGCCACCGCCGATTCGCGGGCAGGCCCGCTCCCACAGGGATTCGGTTTCTATTTCAGATCCGGTGGAGGGATGGCAAGCACGACTGGCTGCGCCTGGACATCAGACCAGGCGAGTTTTGGTTGAAGCCAACAGGCGAGATGGCCGACGCAGTTGATGCCGTTCACTCAACCCGTGGCGAGGGAGCTTGCTCCCGCTGGGCAGCGCAGCAGCCCCAAAGCAGCAAGCCTAATTTTCCTGACACACCGAGGTGCCTGGTTCAGGGGCCGCTGCGCAGCCCAGCGGGAGCAAGCTCCCTCGCCACGGGGTTAATGTGAATCCTTGAATGAACAGTGTTACCACCGCCGATTCGCGGGCAGGCCCGCTCCCACAGGAATTCGGTTTCTATTTCAGATCCGGTGGAGGGATGGCAAGCACGACTGGCTGCGCCTGGACATCAGCCCAGGCGAGTTTTGGTTGAAACCAACAGGCGAGATGGCCGACGCAGTTGATGCCGTTCACTCAACCCGTGGCGAGGGAGCTTGCTCCCTCGCCACGGGGTTAGTGTGAATCCTTGAATGAACAGTGTTGCCACCGCCGATTCGCGGGCAGGCCCGCTCCCACAGGGATTCGGTTTCTATTTCAGATCCGGTGCAGGGATGGCAAGCACGATTGGCCGTGCCTGGACATCAGCCCAGGCGAGTTTTGGTTGAAGCCAACAGGCGAGATGGCCGACGCAGTTAATGCCGTTCACTCAACCCGTGGCGAGGGAGCTTGCTCCCGCTGGGCTGCGCAGCAGCCCCAAAGCAGCAAGCCTAATTTTCCTGACACACCGAGGTGCCTGGTTCAGGGGCCGCTGCGCAGCCCAGCGGGAGCAAGCTCCCTCGCCACGGGGTTAGTGTGAATCCTTGGATGAACAGTGTTGCCACCGCCGATTCGCGGGCAGGCCCGCTCCCACAGGGATTCGGTTTCTATTTCAGATCCGGCGGAGGGATGGCAAGCACGATTGGCCGTGCCTGGACATCAGCCCAGGCGAGTTTTGGTTGAAGCCAACAGGCGAGATGGCCTCGCAGTTAATGCCGTTCACTCAACCCGTGGCGAGGGAGCTTGCTCCCGCTGGGCTGCGCAGCAGCCCCAAAGCAGCAAACCCAATTTACCTGACACACCGAGGTGCTGGTTCAGGGGCCGCTTCGCAGCCCAGCGGGAGCAAGCTCCCTCGCCACGGGGGCTTTATGCAATCAGAACGAGTAGCCGATCTGAGCGAGCAGTTGCGGGTTTTCCTGGCGTGTATCGCTTTGCGCTTCGCCGCCGGAGTGGCGCCACGCGACCGTTGCGTCGAACGACAGCTGGCCGTATTGAGCGCGCAAACCGACACCGCCGCCGGAGATGCTGCGGGTGTTTTCCTCATCGGCCCACTCGTTGTGGTTGATGCGCACCTTGCCGGCGTCCCAGAACAGGTAAGGCGTGAGCTTGTCGATCGGGTAGCGAAGCTCGATCTGGGTCAGCATGCCTTCGTCGCCCGAGCCTTCGCTTTGTGGATAAGCGCGTACGCCATCGATACCGCCGAGGCTGAAATCTTCTGAGGAGTCGAGGTTGTCGTTGCTCCACTGGCCGAGGAAACGGGCGAAGAGCGTGAAGTTGGCTGGCAGCGCTTGCAGGCGGGCGAGGTCGACATTCACTTTGCTGAAATCGCCTTCGGTCTGGGCAGTCTGACGGTCGCCTTCGCGCAGGGCCGAATCCAGCTTCAGGTCACCGTAGGTCAGCGTTGCGCCGCCGTAGGTGATGCCGCCGCCGAACAAAGTGTCCCTGACGTCAAACTGCAAGCTGATGGGCAGCGAGTTGCTGCTTTTTTCAAAGCTCAGGCCGAGCACTTCGTATTTGTCTTCAAGGTCCTTGTGCTGGTACTGCCCGGCCAGCATGAGGTTCGCCTGGTTGCTGCGCAGCAGTGGATAGCTCAGGCCGATGCTGCTGACTTCGGCAGTACCGGTCGCACCCAGGTCGGCGAATTCGGCGCCCAGGTCATAAGAGCTCTGGGCGTAACCGACGTTGCCACGCAGGCCAGAGGTGCCCAGTGGCATCGAGTAACCGAGGCTGCCGAAATACAGGTCTTCATCGGTGGCCATCACCGCGGCGCTGAGGCGATCGCCCAACATCAGCGGGCTGTTCCAATCGCCTTGTACCGTCAGGCGGTTGCGCCCCGAATAGCGGTTGCCGTGGTTGTCCAGCGTGGCCTTGCCCTCGAAGGCCTCGGTTTTGCTCACCTGGGCATTGAGGTCACCGGTGCCAAGTGCTTCACCCGGACGGATGACCGGGCGCACCGCCACGCCCGGCAAGTCGGAGAGCACCAATATGCTGCGCTCCAGGCGCTCACGCTCGATCACGTCGCCCGGCTGCAAGTCATCCAGGAACGGCTGCGCCTGGGCGGCCAGTTTTGCATCGTCGTTGACGGCGGTGACTTTGCCATAGCGGCCTTCGATGACGGCGATGGTCAGCTCGCCTTTTTCCATGCGTTGTGCCGGCAGGTAGGCGCGGGCGAAGGGGTAGCCTTGCTCGCGGTAGTAAAGCGTCACCTGCCGGGCCACTTCGCGCAGCGCATCCAGATCAAGGGCCTGACCGATGGCCGGGGCAACGACGCGTTGCAGGCTGGCCTCGTCGATGCGGGTGTTGTCGGTGAAGCGCACGGCGTTGAGCTGGACTTTGGCGCCGCCGACTTTTTCCTGTGCCGGCTGTGGTGCCTCGACATCCAGGCGAATGCTTTGCGGCAGCTCCTGCTGCGGAATCGGCAGTTCCTGCAGGATTCGGCCGGCGTCGGGAATCGGGCGTGCCGGCAGGGTCGCCGCCCAGGCCGGAGAAGTGGACAACAACGCCAGACCGGCGGCGCAGGACATCAGTTTGTTATGCATTGGATCAATCTCGAAAAATTCGGCTTGCCTGAGCCCATGACCACGTCCGCGGACGTGGCCAGGGGGCTCCTTCAAATGAAAAGGTGGATTTCAGGGTTCAGGGACGCATGGCCAGGCTTGGCAAGCGCACACCGCCACGCACGACGAACACGGTCTGCGGCGGATAGGCCGCACACGCGCCGCCGGCGGATACCCCGCCGTCGGAGCAGACGTTCCCGGCCAGTTCCCGCTCGCTGGCGGTGTCCTCGGCCTGGGCGGCCGAACCGCTATTGCCCGCATTGCCCTTCGCCCGAGTACCGCCCTGGTCCACCAGCAGGAGACCGCCGTCCTCGACGCCGTAGTCAGACCAGTCAGCCGGTTTCGGCTGGGCCGGATCGAGCTCCGGGGCATGCGGCGAATTCTGCTGCGCGCCAACGCGGGTTGCATCGGCGACGCTCTGCCGGACGGCCTCATAGTCAATGGAGGAGGTCACGGTGAGGTTGGCGTTGGCCGGATTGCTGACGATCAGGTAACCCAGGTCAGCCAGCCCACCGATGTTGATCAGGTGCGAGCCCGGGCCGGAAGTCCCCACCGAGTACAGCGGGTTGCCGAGCATCTGCTTGGTGTCGCCGTTCCACAAACCGTTGGCGTCATAACCGCCGATACCGCCGCCGTCGAAGGTGGTGCTGCCGTCGAACACCTTGGTCTGGGTGGTCGTACCGTTGGTTGAAACCACCAGGGCCGGTTGCTCGCGGTACACGGCATGCACGCCGCTGTTGCCCAACGCCCTGCCGAAGTTGCTCTGCTGCTCGTCGCTGTTGTAGCGGAAATTGCCGCTGCCATTGCCGACCACATCGACCATCCGGGTGCTACTGGCAAGGCTGCCGGTGTAGATCACCGCCCGGCCACCAACGCCGGTGGACACCGTCACGCCGGCATCAGCCTTTACATCACCGCCTGCGGCCACGCCCGCCGAAGCCGATTGACCGGCGTTGAGCACGATCGCATCGGAAGCGTTACTGGTGGTGCTGACGTTCTCGGCTAGGGTGATGTTGCCGGTCGTCGTTACGACCTGGACCTTGCCGGAGTTGCCGATGCCGACGATCTGATCCAGCTGGGTGCCGTCCAGTGCCGTCTCGGTCAACCTGCCGACGGTGACGTCGCTGCGGTTGACGAAGTTGACGTCCTTCGCTCGGCTGGCGATATCGCCGACCCAGTTGCTGGCATTGCGCAGGTCGAAATCACCGCCCTTGAGTGCCAGGCCATCGGCGGTGATATTGCCGTTGGCATCCTGGGTGGTCTTGCCGCCGATGTTCAAGAACACATTGCCGCTGGTGGCCAGCCCTTCGTTGATCGCCAGATCGCCTTGGGTGCCGATGCTGACGTCGCCGCTGTTGTTCACTCCAGTCGTGGTTTTGACCAGATTGCCGTTGCCATCGGTTTCAGTCAGCGTGCCGACCTTCAGATTGCCGGTGTTATTGAACGCGACCTTGCCCGCCTCACTGGCGATATCACCGACCACGTTGCCGTTGTTGCGCAACTCGAAATCGCCGCCGTTAAGCGCCAGGCCATCGGCAGTGATATTGCCGTTGCCGTCCTGGGTGGTCTTGCCGCCGATGTTCAGGAACACGTTGCCGCTGGTCACCAGCCCTTCGTTAATCGCCAGATCGCCTTGGGTGCCGATGCTCACGTCGCCGCTGTTGTTCACGCCAGTCGTGGTCTTGACCACGTTGCCGCTGCCATCGGTTTCAGTCAGCGTGCCCACCTTCAGGTTGCCGGTGTTGTTGAACGCAACCTTGCCCGCCTCGCTGGCAATATCACCCACTACGTTGCCGTTGTTGCGCAACTCGAAGTCGCCGCCGTTGAGGGCCAGGCCGTCGGCAGTGATGTTGCCGTTGCTGTCCTGCGTGGTCTTTCCGTCGACGTTGAGGAACACGTTGCCGCTGGTGGCGAGCCCTTCGTTGATTGCCAGATTGCCTTGGGTGCCGATGCTGACATCACCTGTGTTGTTCACGCCGGTGAGGCTGGTTTGCGTGCCGTCGGCATGGGTCGCGGTCAGCGTGCCCACCTTGAGGTCGCCGCTGTTGTTGAAGCGGACTTTGCCCGCCTCGCTGGCGATATCGCCGATCACGTTGCCCGAATTGTTCAACTCGTAGTTGCCGCCCAGCAGCACCAGGCCACTGGCATCCAGCTTGGCCCCGACGTCGCTGGACTGGGTGGTGTTGCCCCCTACTTCCAGGGTGATGATGTCGTCGGCACGGGTTTCGCCATTGTTGGCGTCATCCCGTGGGCCGTTTTCGATGGTGATGCCTTTGGCCAGCGTCAGGTCGTGATCGGTTTTCAGGGTGACCGCCTCATCGGAGGTAATCCCCACGGTGCCGTCCACGACGCCCACCGTCAGGTCGCCGTTGCCGGCGAATTTCAGGCTGCCGACATCCGCGGCAATGACACTCACGTCATGCCCGCCCTTGCCCAGGTTGAAGTCACCTTCGCCGCGCAAGGCCAGTTCGTCTGCGGTAATGGTCGCACCAGTTGCCTGGGTCGCGCCTTTGCCCGCGTCGACGCTAAGGGTCAGGCCCTTGCCGGTGGCGCCGTCTTCATCGTTGCCTTCGGGGTCCTTGAGCGCCAGATTGCCCAGCAGGTCCAGGACGCCGTTTGCGACCAGGGCCAGGTCGTCCTTGAAGGTCGCGCCCTCGTCGTCGACGGTGATGTTGCGCGTCTTGTCGTTACCGATGACGACCTTGTCGAAGCCATCCTGGATATTGGCCAGGTCGGCGTCGGACAGCACCAGCGGATCGTTTGGCCCGGTGACTTCCGGATCGTCGCTGCCGCCCAGGTGGATATCCAGGCCATCGGTCTTCTGCTGGAGGGTGAGGCTGCCGCCACCGGCGACGCTCGCGGCGAGATCGATTTCGTCGGCGGTCAGGCTCGTATCGCCCTGGGTGACCAAGGCCTGGCCGACGGTGAGGGTGTCGGAGACAAGGTTCAGGTCACCGGTCTGGGTCATGCCGGCAACCGGTACGCCTTGCGGGTTTGCCGGAGTCTGGCTGTCGGGAATGGTCACAACGCCAACGGTCAGGTCATCGACATCGGCAAAGCTGACCGTGCCGGTGTTGCTGGCGATGGTATTGACGTCGTTGCCGGCTTTGTCCAGGTCATGGACGGCACCGTTACCCAACAGCACCAGGCCATCGGCAATAATGGCGCCGCCAGCGGTCTGGTCGATCTTGCCGCCATTGCTTTGCAACGCCAGCACCGGAGCCGGTTTGTTGTCGTCGTTACCGGTGCCCGGTGCGTCCGCCAGGGTCAGTTGGTCATTGATGTGGATATTGCCGGTACCGGCATCGAGGACCAGGCTGTCGTTGAAGCGCGTCTGCTCGATGACATTGATGTCACCGGTCATGTCCGCGCCACCGATCTTGACGGAGGTGAACCCGTCGCTCAGTGCGCCGATGTCGGTGCCGGTCAGCTCCAACGCTCCGGGGGCATCGCCGGTGCTGCCGCCCACGGCAATGTTCTTGCTCGGGGTGTTGGTTTCAAGGGCGATGCTGCCGTTGCCGGTAACGCTGCCAACGCCACCGTTGAAGTTGATATCGTCCGCCTTGATGGCCAGGTTGTTATCGGTGCTGTTGAGGCTGCCGTTGAACGTGATCGAACTGCCCTGCAGGCCCTTGCTGCCCGAGGTGTTGGTCTTGATGTTGTCGACGTACAGCGAGCCACCGACCTGCTTGCCGGCGGTCTGGTCGAAGCTGCCGGAAACGAAGACGAACTTGTATGTGCCAGCCCTATCAGCCGTTGCCGTGCGGGTTTGCCAATTCACCGCGCCGGTACCGTTACCCGTTTCGTTCAGGATGATCTGGTATTCGCCGGTGTTGACGTTCAACAGATAGCCGAAGACATCGTAGGTGTCGCCGCCCGCGACCGGTTTGTAATCAAAACTGACCGCTTCCCCTGCCGCCAGCGAAACCGTGCCCTCGCTCACGACCGAAGGGCCGCGCATGATGCAGCCGGCGGGCGCGTTCAGGCAGTTGGAATTGTTCTCGGTACCCAGCAGCAGCGCAGCGCCGCCGTCCTTGCCCTGGCCAGCGGCGGCAACCGGGGTGAGCGGTTTGTAGTTCATGTCACCCTGGTCGCCAGGCGAAACACTCGGCGCATTGCCGTTGGTTGGCGAGGTGGTCGGGAGCGTCGGGTCATCCGGCGATACCACGCCGTCGACCACGGTGACGCCGGTGAAGAACTGGGCGATGGACGTCTGCCAGCCGACCAGGCCGTTTTCGAAGTCGGCGTTCAGGAACTGCGAAGTGCCCAGCTCGACGGCGCCGGTGTAGACCTGCTCGCCGCTGGTGAAGACTTTCGCGCCGTTGATATAGGTTTTGCCGGCGCCACTGGTGGTCGCGTACAGCGAGCCCAGCGCGCTGTTACCGCCGACCATGTCGCTGAAGATGATCGAACCTGAACCGGCATCGACGCGCAGTTGGCGGTTGTTGGCTACCGCGTCGGAGTCCACCACGCCGGCAAACACGACGTTGCCGCCGTTGCTCTTCAAGCTGACGTCGGTGTTGAGCGCGATCTTGCCATTGAGGATCAATGCCAGGCTGTTGCCATTGCCGGCGCCACTGGCGTCGATATCACCGTTGAGGAAAATATTGCCGAAGACGTAGCGGCCGGTTCCTCCGTCGTTGTGCCCGGACTGCAAGGTCAGCGTCCGCTCGCCGCTGATGCTCGACGGGGTGTAGTCGCCATTCCAGTGGATGCTGTTGTCAGCCTTGATCGCGACGTCGGTGCCGCCGGCCAGGGCCGTATCGATCGCGTTGAAGCCAACCGTGGCTTCTGTCCCGTTGGCGCCGCCGGTCAACCCTCCGTTACCCGGCCCCACCGTGACGCTGTCCGGGTCTAGCAACCACAAGCCGCCCTTGCCGTTTTTAGCCGAAGCATCGGCCGCCTTGCTCACCGCCAGCTTCGCACCGCTGGTCTCGATCTTGCCGCCGTCGCCGCCCTTGGCGCCGCCGGTGGCTTTCAGGGTGCCGTCCACGCGGGTCACGCTGCCCGGTTTCTTGACATCCGACCAGGCCACCACGGTACCGCCCTTGCCGTTGTCGGTGGCCGATGCGTCGAGCACGGCACCTGCGGCGATGGTGGTCTGGCTGGCCTGTTTGATCGACGGGTCCTTGCCTTGCCAGCTGCCGCCCACATTGATTTCGCCGCCACCCTTGGCGCCGGTGGCGTCGAGCACGGCGCCTGCCTTGATCGCCACGCGCTCGCCAGTCACGACGATCTTGCCGCCCTTGGCGGTGTCGGAGGACACATCGATACGCCCAGCGACTTGCACATCGCCATGGTCACCCATCAGCGTGACCAGGCCGTTTTCACCGATGTCCAGGGAACGTGCTTCGATCAACCCGGTGTTGTTGATGACGGTGCTTGCGAGGGTTTCCGCCGCACGGGCGGTCAGCAGGATGCGCCCGGCATCGGCACGAATGGCGCCGCCGTTTTCGATCAACGCTTGAAGCGCGCCTTCTTTCACTTCCAGTTGCACCGGCCCGCCCAGGTCGAGCGTCACGACACTGCCGGCGCCGAGCAGGACATTGCCCTTGTGCGCGGTGATATTGCCTTCGTTGACGATTTTTGCGGCGATCAAGGCAACGGTGCCGCCTTGCGCTGCATTGATGTTGCCCTGGTTGACCACCGAGGCGGCACTGTTGCCACTGAAACGGTAGTTGCCAGCGAGGAAATCTTCGGTGCTCAAGTTGAGCGTGGAGGCCACCAGGCCGCCCACATCAACCTGTGCGCCGGGGGTAAACAGTACGCCGTTGGGGTTGACCAGGAACACCTGGCCGTTGGCTTTCAGCGCGCCCTGGATCACCGATACATCCGAGCCCAGCACACGGTTCAAGGCGACCGACGCCTTGCCAGGCTGGACGAATTCGACGGTGTTGCCTTTGCCGATGGAAAAGCCCTGCCAGTCGATCGCGAGCTTGTCGCTGCCCTGATGGATGGCCATGTTGTTGCCATTCTGCTGAATGCTGCCGTTACCCGCGACGATGTTCCCGCCGGTGGGCAACGCTCCCGCCGCCGCTACCGAGGCGAAAAGTCCGCCGCCCACGCCGATGACGAGGCTGAGCGATGTACGGCTTTTATCCTTGCCGTGGCTCTTGACCAACTCGGATGCCACCTGCCATGCGCCCATCACGGCATTCCAGACGACTCGGTAAACTCTGTTCATTTTTGTTCACTCATCCTTAATACGGCGGGCCGTGCCATGACGACCAGGCGGTTCGCTGTCGACAAATCAAATGGAAAACCGCCTCCGGACGGATGACGGCTCGAAAATCCCACAGTGCTCCGCGCCATCATCTCTGCCGCCTGCGGAGCGCACCTTTGCTTGAGCGCCCGCGGCTTTTGATTGAAGGGATCGAGTGAACTTTTTTCACAAAGGGTGGGTAAAGTGCGCTGGAAGGAGGCTGGTCGCCTCGTCGTGGGCGACCTATGCTGACGCGGTCCCACTTCGACAGGCAGACGTTGATGATCCGATGCAAGCGCGCCTACGAAACCGCCAGCGCCGAGGACGGCGTGCGGGTTCTGGTTGATCGCCTGTGGCCGCGCAATTGCCGCAAGGATGCGCTGGCGATCGATACATGGCTGCCAGAAGTTGGGCCTTCTCATGAGTTGCGCAAGGCGTTCAAGGCGGGGGCGGTTTCGTTTGCCGAGTTCGATGTGGCGTATCGACGAGAGCTGGCGGCCCGGCCGGAACATTGGTGGAAGTTGGTGGATATCGCCAGGGACGGGAAGCTGACGTTGATCTATGCGGCCAAGTCGCCGGTTGAGAATAATGCAGTGGTGCTGGCGCGGTGGCTGGAGGACGAGGTGGAGAAGCGGGCGGATTCGAGTTCGCCGGTTTGTTATCTGGGGGAGTTTCCGGGGCGTTGAGTGGGCCGGGTTGGGGCTGCTGCGCAGCCCAGCGGGAGCAAGCTCCCTCGCCACGGGGTCGGTGGCTGTCCTTGTCACCTGTGGGAGCGAGCTTGCTCGCGATGGCGGTAAACCAGCCGCCATTCAGGTTGCCTGTCCTGCCCCTATCGCGAGCAAGCTCGCTCCCACAGTAGTCTGTGCTCGACCAATCAATCAAAATCGGCTTATTGGTTTGCTTGAGGTTGGTGGTGTGCAGCTGGGATACGCAGAGAAACCATAAGGAAACAGACGTGATGGCAGCTCGTTTTGATCCATTGGTTCATATCGATTGGAAAACACCGGGCAGCGACTTGCTCGGGCTCTTGCAGCATTACTATCCCGACGTCGGTGTGTTTGCCGGCCCGGGGTTCGAGGCGTTGTTGGATGAGCTGTCCAACGAGATGCCCGAGGTCTGCTTCGAGGCGTTGGCACCGGTGTTGGCGGGTCAGGGTTATGACTTGTGGAACCTGGATGCCGGTGGCGACGATTATCGGCCGGTGATTTTTCCTTCCGATCAGCGTGAGGCGTTTGCCCAGCATTGGCAAAGCCCTCGCGGGGAGCCCAGGTTCACGGCGACGTTGATCGAGCCACCTGCGGTAAAAGCGCGCAAACCGGCCAAACCCAAGCGCGGTAAAGTCAAGTGGTTGCAGGAAGTCCATGACTATCCCGGCCCCACCTATGTGCATGAATACAACTACCGCAACGGCTGGGCCGCGATTACCGAGCAGGACGAAGACCGTTGGCTGTGCTTTCTGATCGACTACAACCAATGGCCGCCCGCCGAACAGGACATGCTCGATCAGCGCACCGATGGCGTGGACGGCGCCGATCTGCGGCTGATCGACGCCAACGCCCAGCGCAGCCTGTGGAGGCGCCAGATCAAACACGGCGATTACAGTGCGGATGATCGGTTCAAATACGAGGTCCTCCGGGGCGATGCCATCAAGGATTTCGGCCCTGCCGAAATGCAATGGCAGGCATTCGAAGAGCCTTGTGTCGTGATGGATGAGGAGATTTTCGAACGTCAGCGCATTTACCAGCCCGAGCATCTGACGCGAATCTGGCGGATCACGGGGGACAGCAGCGAGGTGATCTTCGAGGATTCGGAGGAGCTGACAATCCTGCCCATCGGCCCCCGTCGCTTGCTGTTCATGCAGCACAACGGGAAGCGCTGCTGGGTCTGGAACCTGGACCCGCCGCACCAGGCCGTCCCCGCCAAACCGATGCCAGCCGAAGCCTACAAGCTGCGGCCAGCCACGGCGTATCTGGGCGGTGACGAGATTCTGCTGTTCAGCGAAGGCGCGCGGCAGAACCTCGAGCACGCGGGGTATCAAGAGACAGTGTTGCTGGCGTGGCGCTTCAACTTCATCACCGGCGCCAAGACCCAGGCGACGCTGGACGGCTTCGGCAGTGAGCTGCGCCAGGACACCCGCCTGCTGGTCACCCAGCCCAAGCAGGTGATCACATTGCGCACGTTTCATGGACAACTACACGTCGCGCGTGGGCATGGCGACTGGTGGGTTTGGAGCTATCGCGCCAATACTTTCGGCACACACACGCTGGCGTGGTTGTGGAACCAACGGAGCAACCAGGTGCTTAAGCTGACGTCCAAGGACCTGCCGCGGATCAAACCGGAGATTCGTTATGTGCCGGCGCAGGATCGGTATCTGGCGTTCGAGACGGAGTTTGTGGCGCGCTTGCCGGTATTCAGCGACATGGTCGAGGCCAAGGGTTGCGAAGTGTTGAGCTTCGAGTGAGCCACCGCTGCCGCACCGCGATCCGTTGAACCACATCAATCCCGTGGCGAGGGAGCTTGCTCCCGCTCGGCTGCGCAGCAGTCGCAAACCTGCCGACGTTTTTTTCCTGACACACCGCCAGGGGGCTGCTGCGCACCCCAGCGGGAGCAAGCTCCCTCGCCACGGGGGATAATGTGCTGCCAAGCAACCTGCGAAACCCGCGCGCCGGTGCGACCGGCCAGACATATGCCGCAACGGTCCTTGCATTGCCGGTCATGGAGCGCCTCACCAGAATTGCCCGCCTACTTGAAACGCAAAGGAACGCAATGCGCTTGATAAGGTGGGGGGAAAAAGGCTTTGAGTCGACCGTGGCTGCCGATGTTGCCGCGCTTACGGTCGAGAGCGCGCTGATGAACGGCTTCACCGTCTATGGGCCGGATCAGTTTCGAATACACTCGAGAATCCACGGAGGCATCGATATCGTCAAGGCCGTCAGGAACGGCGACTTGTTATTGGTGAGCATGGCGTTCGTCGGCTCGGGCGCTGGTTCGATGCCGCGCCAGAAACCGGAGCCTGAACCGGTTCGCAGGCGCCCGGAACGATGGCCGCAGCCCAAGCCACGCGAAGACCTGGTGTTTGCCAAATCCTGCAGCGCGGAAAACTGGTGCAACACAGGCGCCGGCACCACCCGCGAACCGGCCTCGAATTTCGGCCGGATCATGGTGGCGGGCGCCATGCTCATGCCCTCGGCGAGTACCGCCATTGCCTCGGCCCTTGGCGCTGACCTGGCGCTGGGTCGCATCGCCGGCGGCGGGATCATGCAACAGCGCCTGACCTGGGCGCTACGCGGCGCCGGCGGCCCAGCCAGCGTCTTCGTCCTGGGCATGCTCCCGGCCAAGATGAACGACGGCACGCTGTACACCGATGACCAGCTACGCCGCCTGAGCCACGCCACCACCCGCGTGCGCTTCCAATTGCGCCGCGATGCCGAAGGCGTGCTCCAGGTATATGGCATCCACAGCGGCCCATCCGGCGACGACTCGGTGCGCACCGTACAGGTGACCTGGAACGCCGACCAGACCGCCATGGAAGCCAAGCTCAACGACGTCACCCTTATCTGGACGCCCCAGGAGACCCCGCATGGCTCGCTTCCGCCGCTGACCTATCCGGAGGATATTGGCAAACAGCTGGACACGATCTTCGTCCATCCGATAGCGGAGGATGTCGACAGCCAGATTGATGGGCTGCCGGGGGAAGACATCACGGCCGAAGACTGGATTCTGGTGTTTCCGGCGGATACGGGCTGAAGTCGCTTTATGTGGTGTTTACCCGGCCTTTTGGTGGGGATCATAGTTATCATCCTGCTCCGAAATTGCTGGCTGCTTTTCCTGATGCATTCAAAGTAGATTCCAAATCGAACGTACAAGGTGGCGGGGGAGCTCGCAAACGCTGGAAGGACCGCAAGGGGCGTATTTATGAATGGGATTACGAAAACGGGCGCGTTGAGCTATACAACAAACAAGGCTCGCATTTAGGGGAGTTCAAGGCCGATACAGGCGAGCAAACCAAGCCTGCCAAACCTGGCAGAAGAGTAGAGAAATAAGGAGCGATTATGCATTTGTGTATAAGTGGTTTTTTAATAGACAGTAAGAAAGATGACTCAATAAAATTCGAATTTGTTCCTGACAAAAAATTTAACGATCAAATCGTGCAGCTCTTAGGCCATAAGGATTTTTACGCAATGCCCGCAGGGGAATGGTTGCTTGCGGTGGAGCAGGCAGATCAAATATCAGAGCTCATTGGATATTCGTTACCAACAGAATTAAAGCTGTACATCGGAGTCGAGGCCTAGCTCGAAATGGAAGTGTTCGACAAACAGAGGAAGTTATTCGCCAAACATTGCCTGAAAACCTGGACCTTTTTATCGGAATAAGAGCGTAATCCAAGAACAGCGAAGAGGCGGACGATACATACGAGGTGGAACCTTGAAATACATTGTTGAGGCTTTTGACAGATCGAGCGAGCTCCTGGCATTTGAGGTTGAGCTCCCCGGAAACTGCGACGTACGACTGAAACAAATCATGGGGTGGACGGCGCCCCAGCGTGGCGATGAAGGTTATGACCTGAGCCCCAGCCAAGCCGCGGCTATTGAAGTACTAGTCGGCAAACCATTTTACGACCACGATCATATTTTCCAGCTCACCTGCAACATTGATTGAGGAAATACGTACCGAGTGAATTTGGAAATTACCGGCTTTTTTAATGAAGACCACGAGGACGATTTTATTCAGTTCGAACTCGACGTGGATTCCAAGTTTGAGCCAGCGATCATGGCTATTTTGGGCTGGGAGAGCTTGGCGAACGAGGTCGTCGGCGAATTGCCCTTAAGCATTGCGCAGGTTCGAAAAATAGAATGCGTAATACAGCAACCACTACCTGAAAATCTCGACTTGTTTATCGGGGTACGGCCATAACATTGGGGCTGCTACGCAGCCCAGCGGGAGCAAGCTCCCTCGCCACGGGTAACGGCAATCATGCCGGATCAGCTTTTGCCCACCACTACCGCACCGCCTCCCCCTGTGGATAAACATCACTGACATTCAGCGATAACTGCGCAGCCACTTCGTAGCCATCGGCCTTGGTGAAGTTCAACTGGAATTCCTGGTACGCGGGGCCCTTCGTCCAGCGGTTGACTTGCAGGTCCTGATACCGGGAGCTTTCTCCCGGCGCAAGCTGCCCGAACTGTGGATAACCCGCGTCGGCAAAAATCCTGTCTGCGTCGAACCAGTCCAGTTCTTTTCCGAGACTCACCGCGGGTCCCACCGCCGCCCACGCCTCTGGCGTGACTTTCTGGCCAACGTCGAGGAAGAGCACTTTGCTTTCTTTCGCAGCGATCAGGAATGGCAAGGTCATCGGCATTCCCGTGGAATCGAGCAGCTTGGATTTCATGCCGATGTACTGCCCGCCGCCCTCTTCCCGGCGCTCCCATATTCGCCAGTCAATGACGCTTTCCGGATTGAAGCTGTTGTTAGTGAGGATGATCTTGTAACGCTGTTTGAAGAGTACCGGGAAGTCGGCGTGGGGCTTGAAGAACGAGATTTTGTCGTGTTCAGCACCGACACGGACAATGATCGGTGTCTTGCGACTGGCGATGCCGTCCTGGTATTGCTGGTAGCTGAAGTAGGCGGACGCGATGGAGACGACCAAGGCGAGTGTTGCAATGACATCCGTTCGGGTGAGGGTCTTGAACCATTTGATCATGGGTGGCTTATCCGGCACTGAGTGGAGTCCATCGACTATTTCCCTCGACCACTGCTGCGCGCCGCTGTGGCCGCACGCTCCAGCGCTTCGCTGAAGACTCGCTGCTGGTCGTCGTCGAACTGCGCCAGGAACAATTCGTCCACCGCCTCTTCGTAGATTTTCCACATTTTCTTGCGCAGCACTTTCCCGCTCTCGGTGATGGCGGCGTACGCCCCTCGGCCGTCATCGCTGGCGCGGCTGCGGGTGACCAGGCCTTCCGCCTCCAGGCGGTCCACCAGGCGGGTGAGGTTGTAGCGCTCGATGGCCATGACATCGGCCAGTTCGCTCATCCGCCGGGCGCCGTCGGGGCCGCTTTCCAGGCCCCATAACGCGTCGTACCAGGCGTAGGCCGGCAGTCCGGCGGCCGCCAGCCGACGCTCGATTTCGCGGATCAGGCAACGGTGGGCCCTGACGAATCTGAACCAGGTATCCGGCTCGCTGGATGACATGCAGCACCTTTCTCAAGAAATCGATTTAGTTGCAATTGTAGCGCGCGGCAGGCTAAGTTCTGGCACGTAGTTGCAAGTGCAACTACAAAATTCTCGAAGGTTGGCGTCGACCCACGCCCCTTAGTCAGGCACCAAACGACTCGGTGCTGCTGCACTGTCCAGGAGACGACAACGATGGCACAACAATCCATGTTTCTCGACGAGGATCCACAAGAGACTCGCGAATGGCTCGAATCCATTGAATCGGTGGCGAGTGTCGAAGGGCGCTCTCGTGCCCACTACCTGATCGATCAGATGCTTGATTTCGACGCCAACCGCCACGGTGATTTCTACGGGCGCGTGACGACGCCCTACGTCAATACCATCCCGGCCGACCGCCAGCAGCCCTACCCCGGCGACCTGGCCGTGGAGCGCCGGATCAATGCCTATATCCGCTGGAACGCGCTGGCCATGGTGCTGCGCGCCGGCAAACATTCGAACGTCGGCGGGCACATCGCCTCCTACGCGTCGGCGGCGGTTTTGTATGACGTTGGCTTCGAGCATTTTTTCCGTGGTCGCACCGAGCAGTTCGCCGGTGACATGGTGTACATCCAGGGCCACTCGTCACCGGGCATCTATGCACGCGCCTATCTGGAAGGACGCCTGAGCGAAGAACAGTTGGATAACTTTCGCCGCGAGACCGACCGCGACGGCGTTTCGTCCTATCCGCATCCACGGCTGATGCCTGACTTCTGGCAGTTCCCGACAGTGTCCATGGGGCTGGGTCCTATCACGGCCGCGTATCAGGCCCGGTTCATGCGCTACCTGGAAGATCGCGGCCTGAAGGAACACCAGGGCCGCAAGGTCTGGGCGTTTCTCGGTGATGGTGAAATGGACCAGCCGGAATCCCTGGCGGCGATTTCCCTGGCGGGCCGGGAGAAGCTCGACAACATCATCTTTGTCGTCAACTGCAACCTGCAACGCCTGGACGGCCCGGTGCGTGGCAACAGCAAGGTGATCCAGGAATTCGAAAGCCTGTACCGGGCGGCCGGCTGGAATGTGATCAAGGTGATCTGGGGCAGCGGCTGGGATGCCCTGCTCGAGAAGGACAAGAGCGGCCTGCTGCGCCAGCGGATGATGGAGTGCGTGGACGGCGATTATCAGAACTACAAATCCCAGAACGGCGCCTATGTGCGCGAGCACTTCTTCGGCAAGTATCCAGAGCTGCTGGAGCTGGTCAGCGACCTGAGCGACGACGATATCTGGAAGCTGTCTCGCGGCGGCCACGACCCGGAAAAAGTCCACAACGCCTATGCCGCCGCCATGCGCCACACCGGCGGGCCGACCGTGATCCTGGCCAAGACCGTGAAGGGTTTCGGCATGGGCGAAGCCGGCGAAGGCCAGAACATCAACCACCAGCTCAAGAAAATGGGCGACGACGCGGTCAAGGCGTTCCGTGATCGGTTCGGTCTGGAACTCAGCGATGACCAGCTGGGCGACATGCCTTACCTCAAGCCGGCCGCGGACAGCGTCGAGGCGCTGTACCTGCAAGCCAGGCGCAGCCAGTTGGGCGGCTATATCCCGGCCCGTTTTAATGCCGTGGCGCCGTTGCAGGTCCCGCCTTTGTCGTCGCTGGATACACAACTCAAAGGCACTGACGAACGGGCGATCTCTACCACCATGGCGTTCGTGCGCATCCTCGGCACGCTGCTCAAGGATCCGAACATCGGCAAGCTGATCGTGCCCATTGTCCCGGACGAATCACGGACCTTCGGCATGGAAAGCCTGTTCCGCCAGATCGGTATCCATTCCCACGTCGGCCAGTTGTATACGCCGCAAGACGCCGGCCAGTTGAGCTATTACAAGGAAGCCCGGGACGGCCAGATCATGCAGGAGGGGCTAAACGAGTCCGGCGGGATTTCTTCATGGATCGCCGCGAGTACGTCCTACAGCACCCACGGCGTGATGACGGTGCCCTTCTACATCTTTTATTCGATGTTCGGCTTCCAGCGCGTCGGCGACCTCGCCTGGGCCGCCGGTGACGCCCGGGCTCGCGGCTTCCTGCTCGGCGCCACCTCCGGCAGGACCACGCTGATGGGCGAAGGCCTGCAACATGACGACGGCCACAGCCATGTGCTGTCCTCGACCATCCCCTGCTGCGTGTCCTACGACCCGACCTACGCCTATGAATTGGCCGTGATCATCCAGGACGGCATGCGGCGGATGTATGCCGAAAACGAAGACATCTTCTATTACATCACCGTACTCAACGAAAACTACGCCCACCCCGCAATGCCCGAAGGTGTCGAGCAAGGCATTCTCAAGGGCATGTATCGGCTCTCGGCGCCTGAAAAGCCTGTCGAAGGCAAGCATGTCCAACTGATGGGCTGCGGTTCGATTCTTCAGGAAGTGGTCGCGGCGGCGCAGTTGCTGGAGCAGGACTTCGGCGTCAGCAGCGAAGTCTGGAGCGTAACCAGCCTGACCGAACTGCGTCGCGACGGCCAGGAAGCCGAACGCTGGAACCTGCTGCATCCCGAGCACGCGCCGCGTATCGGTTATGTGGAAAGTTGCCTGCAGGACAAACAGGGGCCGGTGGTGGTCGCGACTGACTATATGAAGATATTCGCCGACCAGATCCGCCCGTTCGCACCCAATCGACGCTTCGTAGCCCTCGGCACCGACGGTTTCGGCCAATCGGATACCCGTGAGTCATTGCGCAGGTTTTTCGAAGTGGATCGTCACTTCATCTCACTGGCGGCGTTGAAGGCCTTGGCCGATGACGGGAAAATTCCCCGGGAAAAAGTAGCGGAGGCAATCAGGCTCTACGGTATCGATCCGCAAAAGCAGAACCCTGCGAAGGTTTGATCTCCACGAGAGACCTGCGGGAGCGAGCTTGCTCGCTCCCGCAGGAGTGGGTCAGGCGCTCAATTGATTGAGCCAACCCAGGCTCTCAGCAGATCCGGCATCTCCTGCACGCAGATGAGGGAAAAACCGAACCCTCCGCTTTGAAGCAACGTGCACAAACCGCACCACCGTTTTTCATGGGAAATATCAAGAATTTTGCACGCTATCAAAACTAATGATAGCGTGACGAAATCGTGATACGGCAGGATAACCCATGAGTACTACCAGCCACGACCATGGCCTCATCGAGAGGCGTGATCTATTCGAGCTCAAAGTCTACGTAGAAAGCGTGCTTGGTCTAAGGCTGCGCCTGAAGCCATGGGAAAACGTAAAGATCCTCCCATATGCGTTGCGTAACCGATACGAGTTTTTCGTCACGACTATCTTCGACGCCCAGTGCCTTATCCTGAAGGAACGTCCACAGCGCGAAGCCAGTGTTGCTGATGTCGCAAAGCATATCCAGGCCATCCACAACCTCCAGGCCCACAACAAGTTGCCCGAGGCTGGCGATCTGATGATTTTCGTCACCGACACGCTCCCCAGTTATGACCGCAAGCGGCTGGTGGAGAAAGGCGTGCAGTTCATCGTGCCGGGCAATCAGCTTTTTCTTCCGGCCTTTGGCATGGATTTGCGTGAGTACTTCCGCCAGCGTCTGGACAAACCCGAGGCTTTGAGCCCTGCCACCCAAGCCATGCTGATTCGATACCTTATCAAAGGATGGCATCATCAACTACTGACCACTCGCGCAGCCTTCGAGCAATGCTTTAGCTACGCAAAAATGACCGTCACCCGAGCGATCAAGGAACTGACAGACTTGGACATAATCAAGCCTGGAAAAGAGCTGGGCGAAGCCGCGATCATTTTCCATTTATCGCCCAAGGAAACCTGGGAAAGAGCGAAAGAGGCCATGCGCTCGCCGGTCAAAAAAACACTTTGGCTCAACGCAATTCCGGAGGCGTTCGACACGCCAATGTTGGTGGCAGGCGAAACGGCCCTCGCGGAGATGAGTCTTCTCGCCGGCCCTAAAGCTCTTTGCTTTGCAATGACGGCAGCGCAGTTCGATCAGATTCGAGCGCGCGCGCAGTCTGAAATGAATGCAGCCTATGGGGACACCTTCGGCGCTTGGAGCTCAACTTCAAAAACGACCCAGTCGAAACCCGGGGCCACGGCGCCCTATATTGAGGTGCCGCAAAACCATGCGGTTTGTTGCATTCAGCTTTGGAGTTATGAACCACCCCGCAGCACGCTCTCCAATGGAACGGTAGATCCCTTTTCTCTCTATCTGAGCCTCAAGGATGACCATGATGAACGCATACAAATGTGTCTGGATGAAATGATGGGGAATGTGAAATGGTAGTGGGTGTCGACCGGTTTCGAGAGTATTTCAAGGACTTCCAGAGCAGTTACGTTCTGATCGGTGGAGTGGCCGCCTCGATTGCCATGGAGGAACTCGGTGTGGCATTTCGACCGACCAAGGATCTGGACATCGTGCTGGTCGTCGAAGCCCTTGACCGTGAGTTCGTCGGGCAGTTCTGGAAGTTCATCAAAGACGGCGGCTATACCATTCGCCAGAATGGGGACAGCGAGAGGGCCTCCCCTGTCTTTTATCGTTTCCAAAATCCTGTGGACAAGTCTTTTCCTGTTCAGGTCGAGCTTTTTTCTCGTGTCCCGGACGGCCTGGAACACGAAGACGCAGCCCGACTGACCAAGATACCTGTGGAAGAGCAAGCTGCCAGCCTGTCTGCAATTATCCTGGATGACGAGTATTACGCTTTTCTCCTGGCCGGCATCGATCATACCCAGGAGATCAGCCACATCGGTGCCGACCGGCTCGTTCCTCTCAAAGCCCATGCCTGGCTCAACAAGAAGGCGCTGCTTGAGCAAGGCATTGCGGTGGACAGTCGCGATATCAAAAAGCACTTCAGGGATGTGATCGTTCTTGCTCTCGGTCTCACTGAGGGAATGACCCAGCTACCGGAACGACTGGCACTCGATATGAAGTCGTTTCTTTACCAGGTGCCTACCGAGCTCGCGTCAAATCCTCAAGTCTACAAAGGGGTGGACGGCGACCGCTTGATCAAGACTATTCAAGAAGCCTTCAGCCTCGTTTGAATCATTTTTTCACCACACTATCAGCCCTGCTGATAGCGTGCTGAAATGTTGTTTCAAGTCCTGGCTAGAGCATCAGCGCGACATCGGCCCTACCGCTTCGCCTCGCCCTATGGATAAACATCACTGACATTCAACGACAACTGCGCCGCCATTGCGGAAAAGAAGAGGGTATTGCCAGCAGTCCAGCGGCAGGTGATGGACGCAATAGTGGCATTTTAGTAGCATTCGCCACTTTATCGATCCTTCAAGGATGACCTATGCTCGCCCTGCCTCGCTGTCCTGCCCCGTTGTTAGTATTGTCCGCGTTGTTTGTATTGCTCGGCGGTTGCAGCGTCAATGGCAGTTACCCCGATGCCATCGAACCGGACGCCGCCAAGTTGAGGTTCGTCGCCAATACCAGCAACGCCACGCTGGATTATTTCGACGCGGCCCATTGCGATGGACAAACCACGGGCATCCTCAACAATATGCTGTTGAGCGATACCGCGCGGCGGGTGGGGATGAGCGTTCCGGCGCCCAAGGATGCCAGGGGTTATCTGGAGGTCAAGCTCAAGCCCGGTGAGCAGATTCACCTGCGCACCAACATGAACAGCGGTTATGCCGTGTGTGGCAAGGGCTTCAACTTTACACCCGAGGCCAATGCCGAATACGAGGTGACGTTCAAGTCCGAGAAGAACTTCTGCCTGACTCAGTTGCAACGTTTGCAACGGGTCGACGGCAAGGACGTGCGCACACCGATCCCGATCCTGAAAAAAGACTTTCCCGCCTGCTCCGGCCGCAATGCGCTGTTCCCCAAGACCTACCCGGACACACCCCATCGCCTGGAATTGATGAGCCGGGTCATCGATAAAAGCCTGGTCGTCACGGTGAAGACGGATCCGGCCAAGGAAAAAGTCGAAAGTTATTCGCCAGAGAAACTGGACACCCTAATCAGCGAACGCAAGGCCAAGCTCGGTTTCGACCTGCCGGCTGACTACTGGACGCTGTACCGGGAAAATCTGAAGTCGTTTGGCGATGACATGGCGCAGAACAAGACGCACTCGATGGAACGTTTCAAGGAGGAATACCAGACGCGTCTCCGACAGCTGAAGGACGAGCAGTTGGAGCAATGGGCGTTACCCAAAATCGCCAATGCCAAGCCGGAGAAAGCCGAGACCGACCTGGACGTTGCGATGATGGTGGAGTACTTCCGGATCGGGAATGGGGTGACGGTCGAAGCGGTAACTCGTCACCTGGAAAGGATGGCGCAGATGGACGAGCATTACGGGGTATGTGCGCGGTTTACGGAGTGCTGGAAGCGCAATTAGCAAGAGGATGGGCCGGCCGCCTTCGCGAGCAAGCCCGCCCGCCCCCGCAGGGTCTGTGGTGCGAACTATTGCTTCGCCAATTCTACCGCGCCCCGGACCCGCTGCTGCATGTTGATCAGATGCAACCGCATCGACGCCCGCGCCGCTTCGCCGTCCCGTCGCGCCAATGCCGCGTAGATCTGCTCGCGTTCACGCACCACCAATGCTCGATTTTCAGTTGCCATCGCTGGCAGCGCCTGCTGGACCACGGCGATCAGGGTATTGCCGACGTGCGCCATCGCGTCGATAAAAAAGCTGTTGCCGGTGCATTGGGCAATCTGCCGATGAAATTCGAAATCCGTCCGGGCGCTGTTGTCGTCCGTTGCGTCGGCGGCATTCGCCGCATCCAGCGCTTCGCGCATTGCCAGCAACTGCTCCGGCGTGGCGCGTTGCGCAGCGATGCCGGCCGCTTCCACTTCCAGGCTCAGGCGCAGTTCGATGACGGCCAGCGCGTCATGGGCGCCGCCCTTGATGTGCTTGCCGCCCTGGAAATCACCCGGGCGCGCGGTGTCGACGACGAAGGTGCCGATGCCATGGCGCGTCTCGACCAAGCCTTCGGCCTGCAGCCGCGACATGGCTTCGCGGACCACGGTCCGACTGACGCCGCGCTCCTTGATGATCACCTGTTCGGTCGGCAGTTTGCTGCCCGCCGGCAGCTCGCCTGCGAGTATCTGCTGCGTCAGGTCGACCACCAGTTGCTGAGTCATGCTCAGGCGTCGATCGGTTGTGACACGCTCCATTGCACCTATCCATCAAGCCAGACGATCGCGGCATTATAGCCGCGACCTTGGGCCAAAACTCACTATAATGCCCGCTGATCACACTAGAGCACGCCGATGACGGACCAAGCGTTATCTCCATTGAACAAGCCGCGCCGCCTGGCCGAAACACTGGTCGACCGTTTTGCCCAGCGCATGCGCGACGGCATTCTGAAATGCGGCGAAAAGCTCCCCACCGAAGTGCACATCATGGAAGCCGAGGGCGTCAGCCGTTCGGTGGTGCGCGAGGCGCTGTCGCGCCTGCAGGCGGCGGGGTTGGTCGAGACCCGCCATGGCGTCGGTACGTTTGTCCTGGATATGCCGGCACCGGAGGGGTTCACCCTCGGGCCGGCGACGATTGCGACGTTGTCGGACGTACTCAATTTGCTGGAGTTTCGCCTGAGCCTGGAAGTGCAGGCCGCCGGCATGGCCGCCGAACGCGCCACGCCCGAAGCCCTGGCCGAACTGGCCCAGGCGCTGGAGGCGTTGCTGCAAGGGCCGGAAAAATCCGGCACCACGATCAACGCCGATTTCCAGTTCCATCTGAAAATCGCCAAGGCGGCCGGCAATTACTACCTGATCGACATCATGAAGCACCTGGGTACAAAGCTGATCCCGCGCACCCGGATGAACTCCGCCTACTCCGGGCAAAGTGATCGCAGCGCCTACCTGCAGGGGATCAACGCCGAACACCAGCAGATTTTCGATGCCATCGCCAGCCGCAATGCCGACGCGGCGCGGGCGGCCATGTACCTGCACTTGAGCAACAGCCGCATGCGCTTGTGTGAAACCCAGCAACGCCAGGCGTTCTACAACGAATA
This sequence comes from Pseudomonas sp. R1-15, assembly GCF_051132085.1. Classification (NCBI taxonomy): domain Bacteria; kingdom Pseudomonadati; phylum Pseudomonadota; class Gammaproteobacteria; order Pseudomonadales; family Pseudomonadaceae; genus Pseudomonas; species Pseudomonas sp. R1-15. The sequence continues at coordinate 4,935,287 of NZ_CP071660.1, forward strand.
ACCTTTGTTCCCTGTGGGTGCGAGCCTGCTCGCGAAGACGGGGGCACATTCAATGCTGATGCAAGCGGGCCCACCGCTTTCGCGAGCAGGCTCGCTCCCACCCTGATCTCCAGTGTTCATTGCATTTACATACACAACAAAGCCCCTGTGGGAGCGAGCTTGCTCGCGAAGGCGGCGGCACATCCAACATCACCGCCCCAGACAGACCGCTATCGCGAGCAAGCTCGCTCCCACAAGTTGATCCCGGTGATCTCGCGACTCAGAAAAAGTTGTATTGAATACCCACCCGCAAGCGCAACTGCCGATCGCTGTCCACCGAATTGACCTTGATGTCACCGACCTCAAAGAACGGTGCCCAACGCTTATCCCACTTGTACTTGACCACGGCATTCTGCTCATAGTCGTCAGTACCGCCGTTGTAACGAATGTAATCGGCATCGAAGTAAGTCAGTTGGTATTCATAGGCCCACGGTCCCTGGTTCGCATAGTTGATGTAGACGTCGTAGCGATGGATCGTCTGGTCGTCCTGGCCATTGTCCGGCACGTCGTGATCCACCTTGTCGCGGTCCAGTTTGCTGGCGTCGTAACGGTAACGCCCGGCGATGCTCAGTTCCTTGGTGATCTTGTAGCCCAGGCGCAAGCCCATCTTGTAGGTGGTGGACTCCTCGTCGCTTTCCATGGCGAACGAAGGCGTCAGCGTCCAGCGGTCGTCGATCTTGTGCTGGTAGTTGACGGTGAACTCATGGCCGCTGCCGACAGTGTTGTCGAAGGCGACATCTTCCCGATCCCCGGCGGTCTTGTATTTGAGTTCGCCTTCCAGGCCCACACCGTTATCCAGCCTGATGCCGAACTTGGCGCGGTCGGCGTGCATGCGGGTCTTTTCGGCGTATTGATGGCGAACGTTGATGTAACCGGTATCGGCCTGAGCGACAACCGAAGTGAACAATGAAGCGATCGACAAAACGGTGAATATCTTTTTCATGTTTTTTATTCTTGTTGGTTGAAATCAATAGTTGGGGTTAACGTCAAATCGCAGGCGAGCGCGTGCGCGCATTGAAACTTGCGGTTCAACGTGTGCGGCGGTTTAAAACAGTTACAGCGGCTTGGTTACTTCATACGGCGATGGGTATTCGCTGTATGTCGCGACTGGCTTGCACCAGCAAACGGGTGTACTCGTGGGCGGCGCCATCGCCCGCCAGCAGCTGGCTGTCGAGGGTTTCCACCACCCGGCCCTGTTGCATCACCGCCAGCCGATCACACAAGTGCGCAACGACGGCCAAGTCATGGGTCACCATCAGGTAGGTCAGACCTTCCTGACGACGCAGATCAGCCAGCAGATTGAGAATTTCCGCCTGCACCGAGACGTCCAGTGCCGAGGTTGGCTCGTCCAGCAGCAATACCCGCGGGCGCAGGATCAGCGCCCGGGCAATCGCCACGCGCTGGCGCTGGCCGCCGGACAATTGATGCGGATAACGAAAGCGGAAGCTGTCGTTCAAGCCGACCTTGCGCAGGATCTCGCTGATCTTTTGCCCGCGCCCGTCAATGCCGTGGATGCGCAGCGGTTCCTGCAACGCGGCGTCGATGGTGTAGCGCGGATGCAACGAAGCGTAGGGGTCCTGGAAAACCATCTGCACGGTGCGGTAGTGGTCCAGCGGCAGCTTGCGCGTCACCGCCCTCCCGGCGATTTGCAACCGTCCCGTCCAGTGCTGGTACTGTCCGGCCAGGCAACGCAGCACGGTGGTCTTGCCCGAACCGGACTCCCCCACCAGGCCGAATGCCTCGCCTTCGCCAACGCTCAGGTCGACGTCGTGCAATACCGCGTTCAGTGCCGCGCCGGTGCCAAAACTGAGGTTCAGGCCGGCGATTTCGATCATGTTCATGACAGGCTCCTCAAGCGTTCAACCAACGTGGGTCGCGCTGCAGCACCGGCAGCGTGGCGCGCGGGTGGTCCAGGCTTGGCAACGCGGCCAACAGGCCTCGGGTATAGGGATGGATGGCGTTATCCAGGTCAGCGGCGGCAATCGACTCGACCACCCGGCCGGCATACATCACCAGCACGCGATCACAGAAATGCCGCACCAGGTTCAGGTCGTGGCTGATGAAGATCAGTCCCAGGTCACGCTCGCTGACCAGCTCCTCCAATACGTTGAGCACCTGCCGACGCACCGACACGTCCAGCGCCGAGGTCGGCTCGTCGGCGATGATCACCTGGGGATCGGTGATCACCATCATGGCGATCATGATCCGCTGGCCCATGCCGCCCGAAACTTCATGGGGGTACAGGTCATAGACCCTTCGAGGATCACGGATGTGCACCTTGCCGAGCATGTCCAGCGCCCGTTCGCGGGCTTCGCGATGGGGCACCTTGTGATGGGCGAGATAGGCTTCGGCGATTTGCTCGCCGACTCGCACCACCGGGTTCAGCGAGTACTTCGGATCTTGCATGATCATCGACATGCGCGCGCCACGAATCGCCTGGATCTGCTTTTCGCTGGCCTTCAGCAAATCGATGTCGGCAAAACGCAGGGTCTTGGCGGTGACCCGCGCCGTTGGCGGATGCAAGCGCAACAGGCTGCGGCCGACGGTGGATTTGCCCGAGCCGGATTCACCGACGATGGCGAGTTTTTCCCGCCCCAGGTTGAACGACACATCACGCACCGCCAGGGAAGTTTTGCCCGCGTTGCGAAACTCCACGCACAAATCCTGCACATCCAGTTTTATCTCAGTCATGGGAGGTTCCTCAGGATTGGCTGCGGGGGTCGAGGACGTCGCGCAAGCCGTCGCCCAACAGGTTGAAGGCCAGGCTGACCAGCATGATCGCCGCACCCGGCGCCGCCACCAGCCACCAGCTTTCGAGCATGTAGCGCCGGCCAGTGGAGATCATCGCGCCCCACTCCGGCAACGGTGCCTGGGCGCCGAGGCCGAGAAAACCCAGGGCGGCGGCGGTGAGGATGATGCTTGCCATGTTCATGGTCAGGCGGATGATCACCGACGACAGGCACATCGGGATGATATGGCGCAGGATGATCCGGGCACTCGACGCACCTTGGAGCTGCACCGCGACGACAAAGTCGGCGTTGCGCAGCGGCAGGGTTTCTGCGCGAGCCAATCGGGCGATCGGCGGCCAGGCCGTCAGCGCGATGGCAATGACCGCGTGCTCCAGGCCCGGGCCAAGCGCCGCGATGAAGGCCAGCGCCAGCACCAGGCTCGGAAACGAGATGAAGATGTCGGTGATGCGCATGAACAGGCTGTCGACCCAGCCGCCGAAGTAACCGGAGATGGTCCCGACCAACAGGCCGATGGGACCGACGATCACCGTCACCAGCAAGACGATGTACAAGGTGATGCGCGAGCCGTACACCAGCCGGGCGAACACATCGCGACCGTATTCATCGGTGCCGAACCAATGCGCGCTGCTGGGTGCCTGCAACGCGCCGGCGAGGTTCTGCAACAATGGGTCATGACCGGCGATCCATGGCGCGAACGCCGCGACCACCATCAAGGTCGAGACGACGACCAGGCCGGCAAAGGTCATCGGGTTGCGCAGCAGAAATCGCAGCAGCCGGGCGGCGCTGGCAAGCAGCGCTGCCGTACTCGAAGCGGGCAGCGCGGCACTGCCGGCGGCACTGGAAGCAAGAGGCAGATTCATTAGCGAGTCCTCGGGTCGAAGATCTTGTACAGCGCATCGCTGATCAGGTTCAGCGTCACGAAGATGAGGCCGATCAGCAGCACGCAGGCCATCACCGCGTTCATGTCGCCGAGCAACAGACTGCTTGTCAGGTACTGGCCGAAGCCCGGCCAGGCGAACACGGTTTCGATCAGCACAGCGCCCTCCAGCAGCCCGCCGTAGGCCAGCGCGACGATGGTCAACAGCTGCACGCGGATGTTGCCGAAGGCGTGGCCCCAGACGATCTTGCGCTGGGACAAACCCTTGACCCGTGCGGTGATGATGTACTCCTGGGACAGCTGCTCGAGCATGAAGCTGCGCGTCATGCGGCTGATGTAGGCGACCGAGTTGAAACTGAGGATCACCGCCGGCAGCAGGATATGCCGCAGCGCGCTGCGAAAGGCTTCCCAATCGCCGGACCAGGCGGTGTCGATCAACAGCAGCCCGGTGTGCCTCGGAATCAGCCCGTCGTAGGCCAGGCCGATTCGCCCGACGCCACCGGCCCAGCCCAACCAGGCGTAGAACACCAGGAAGGCCATCATGCCGATCCAGAAGATTGGCGTGGAATAGCCGAACAGCGTGATCAACCGCGCGACATGGTCACCGGCGCGGCCCTGATGAGTCGCCGCGTAGACACCCAGCGGCAGGCCCGCCAGCACGCCGAACAGAATGGCCAGGGTCGCCAGTTCCAAGGTGGCCGGAAACACCCGGGCGATGTCGCTGATGACCGGGTTGCCGGTCAGCAAGGCCATGCCGAAGTCGCCGTGGAGCAGGTCGCCGAGGTAGATCGCGAACTGGGTCCACAGTGGCTTGTCCAGGCCCAGCTCCTGATAGACCTGGGCGTAGGCCGAAGCGTCGGCGTCCGGGCCAACGATTGCCAGCACCGGGTCCAGCGGCATCACCCGGCCGATAAAAAAGGTCAGCAGCAGCAACCCCAGCAGCGTTACCGCCACCGAACCGCCGCGCCGGGTCGCCGAAGCGGCCCGGGTTGTCCAGATTGAAAAGGATGCAGTCGACATGTTCATTTCCTGCCTTGGCCTTGAGGCCGTCGATTTCAGCGCTGCTTGTAGACGTCGCGAAGACGCGTGGTGGCGGCGGTGTGGCCGATGTAGTTGCGCACGTCGGCGTGAATCACCACCTCGTCCACCATCTGCGAGACCGGCATGATTGCCCCGGCCTGTTGGTCATAGAGGGTCTGGACCTGGGCGTACATTTGCCGCTGCCGCTCGGGGTCGCGCTCGCGCTCGGCCTGTTCGATCAACTGATTGAGCTGCGGGTTGAAGAACGAGGTGCGCCAGCCCTGGAAGTTGCTCAATTTGGCTTCGCTGCGGTTGTCCGGGTTGTACACCAGGGCCCGCAGGCTCGAATGCGGATGGCGCTCCGCCCCACCACCGCCACGCCCCACGAGGATGTCGAACTGGCGGTCGCGCATCGCCCCATAGATCTGGTTGCCGGTGCCGGTGATGATCGTCGCCTGGATGCCCGCCTGGGCCAGCGTCGCTTGCAGGCTGGTGGCGATGTTGATGAAGGGCGGGTCGGTCAGCGAACGGATGCTCACCTTGAAGCCCTCGGCGTGACCGGCTTCTGCCAGCAGGCGGCGAGCCTCGGCCACGTCCAGGCGATAACCCGGATCGTCCAGGCGTGCCGGCAAGCCCAGTTGCATCGGGCGCTGGTTGATCACGCCGTAGTGCGGCATCACCACGTCGTTAATGCCTTGGTAGTCGATCAGCAGACGGATCGCCTGGCGCACCCGGATGTCCTGGAACAGCGGCTGCTGCATGCTCATCGCCACGTAGTACAGCGTGCCGCGGGCGATGCTCTGGATGCGCACCGCATCCACCTTGCCCAGCGCCTTGATATCGGTGGCCGCCATGCCGCGGGCGACATCCAGGTCACCGCGCTCGACCATCAGGCGCAGGGCCTGGGACTCGGTCATGTTGCGCATGATCACCCGGTGCAACTTCGGCGCGCCGCGCCAGTAGTCCTCGTTGCGGCTCATCAGGATCACATCGTTGGCGCGCCAAATATCCAGCTTGAATGCACCGGACCCGGCGGTGTGCGTCGCCAGCCAGGCCGCGCCCTGATCGTCACCCACCTGATGCTGCAAGGCCACCGAGCGATCGACGATGAAAGCACTGGGAGAGGTAGCCAAGGTATTGAGCACCAGCAACGGATCGGTGCTGCGCGGCAACTCCATGACAAAGGTGTGTGGCCCTTCGGCGCGCATCAGTTTGACGACGTTTTCGGCGGTGAAACCGTAGGCCTTCCAGGTCGACGCCAGGGCGCGATTGAGGATGACCACGCGCTGCAAGGACCAGGCGACATCCTGTGCAGTGAGCGGCGCGCCGGAGTGAAAGCGGACGTCGTCGCGCAATTGAAAGGTCAGGCGCATACGGTCCGGGCTGATTTCCCAGCTTTTCGCCAGGGCCGGCACCAGCGTGTCCGGCTGCGCCGCGTCCTGCTCCAGGAGCATGTCGTAGACATTGGCGTTGACCTCGGCCACTTCCAGGCCGGTCGCGGCCGCCGGGTCCAGGGACAGCAGGTTGATCATGCTCATGCCCACCACCAATTGGTCGGCGGGCGTTTCGCCTTGGGCCAGGCTGACGGGCACCTGCACTGCGCACAGGGCCACGGTGACACACAGCAGCCTGGTCAGGCGCTTGGGCCAGAGTTTCATGGTTCAGTCCTTTCTTATATTTATAAAGACTTGTCGCCCGGGCCGCTCAGCCTCGGACGTGGTGCGCCATCAGTGTCGAGACAAGGTGTTGGCTTCGATATACGCGAAGTTGATGTCCTCGCCCAACCCCGGCCGATCAGACAGATGCACGTAACCGTCGGTATCCATCGGGTCGACAAGACTGTTGAGGTGTGCCGGCACTTCCTCGTAATCGAGGAACGGGTGCAGCAGGCCGCGCTCGTACCACCGGCAGTTGCTGATCGCGCCCACCACCGCCAGGTTCGCCGCGCCGTTGCCGTGGACCTCGCAATCCATGCCGAACGACTCGGCCAGGTGCGCCACTTTCAGGCAAGGGCCGATACCGCCGACGCCAGCCACGCCGGCGCGCAGGATGTCACAGGACTTCTGCGTCACCCAACTGGCGCGGCTGTGGAATTTCCCGGCAATGCTTTCCGGGCCCAGCACCGGGATGTCCAGGTTGGCGGCCAGCCAGGCGTACGACTCGGCGGAGTCTTCCATCATTGGTTCTTCGAACCAGGCGAAATTGAGTTTTTCCAGGGCCTTGCCAATGGTCAGCGCATCCATGCGGCTGTACCAGTGGTAGCCATCGAGCATCAGTGCGATGTCCGGGCCGACCGCCTCGCGCACGGCGGCGCAGGCCTGGATGTCCATTTGCGGATTCGGCGCGAAGGAGATCGGCGGCATCCAGGTGTGCAGCTTGATTGCCTTGTAGCCGCGCTTAACGAGCTTTTCGGCGAACTGGCCGTACTCATCCGGCGTCGACAGACCGCCCGGCAAATCATCGCCGCACATGGTCGAGCCGTAGGCCAGGACTTTGTCACGGTAACCGCCGATGAGCTTGTGCACCGGCAACTTCAGCTTGCGCCCGGCCAGATCCCACAAGGCTTGCTCAACCAGCGCCAGCGCGCGGTCGGTGAACTGGCCGGCGCTGCCGCGCTGCCAGTGCGCCAGGTCTTGCCAGATGCTCTCACGGTCCATCGGGTCGCGGCCGATCAGCACCTTGCGCACGAACGATTCGATGATGTGTGGACGAATCAACTCGGGCGTACCGAAGGCGTAACCCTCCGAGCCATCGTCGCAGCTAATGCGCAGCAGGGCCATTTTGATCATGACTTCGTCGCCTGGATGGGCGTGGCCGGCGCTGTCCTGGGCGCGGCGCGACGGGGTGGAAAAGATTTCGACGTGAACGCCTGTGATTCTCATAAGAAGGAGCCACCGTGTGGTTATTTTTATTTGTATGTCGTCATACAACGTTGCGGATTATTTGTACGTTTACTCGGAGCTGTCAAGCCTGCGCATCAGCTAAATATGAGGTTTTTCGGATCAGCTCTATTTTGAAAAGATGACGACTTGAAATGTCGTCATACCACGATCTAATAATCAGCTCGTTTCCCTTGGGAAATTCTGACTACAGTGACGTGGCCCATCTGTGCCCGCCTTGTGGAGACCGGTATGAAAAATTTCACCATCGAGCGCATCGACCACGTCGTACTGCGCGTGACGAACATCGAGCGCAGCCTCGCCTTCTACACCTCGGTGCTCGGTTGCGAACTGAAGAAGCGGCGGGACGATTTGGGGTTGGTCCACCTCGGCGCCGGGGCGTCGATGATCGATCTGGTGGATGTCGAAGGACCGCTCGGCCGTCAGGGTGGCGCGGCGTCGGGCAGGCAGGGGCACAACGTCGATCACTTCTGCCTGCGCGTCGAACCGTTTGACGAACAAGCCCTGCTCGCTCATCTGGGGGCAGCCGGGCTGGATGTCGAGAAGGCACAGATGCGCTATGGCGCGGAGGGGCAAGGCTGGTCGATCTATTGCTTGGACCCGGATGGCAACCAGATCGAGTTGAAGGGACCGGCGCTGGAGCCTTGAGCTCCAGCGGGACTTACGCTGCCGGGGTGCGCTTGTATCGACTCAGACCAAAAGATGCCTGGAAATGACCTTGGAGATTTCGACGATGCCGGTCTTGCCGGTGAATTCGAACTTCACCTTGCCCAAGGACGAAAAATAAATCTCCAGTTCGGAATCCAGGTCGAAGGTGCCGGAGGTTTCCACCGAGTACGCAACGATATTCTTGTAGGGCAGCGAGGTGAAATCCTTCTTGCTGCCGGTAATGCCCTGCACGTTTACCGCGATGATGCGTTTGTTGGTGAACACCACGCCATCACGCATCGACTTGTAGGCGTCGATCACCTGTTCACCGTCCAGCAACAGATCCGAGACGCGTTCGGCGTATTCGTTGTTTTGCTTGAGCTTGAAGAAGCCTTTGTTGTTGAAGTCGATCATTGTCAAATCCATGAAATAGAAAGACGCGCGAATAACGTGTACGACTCGGTCAGATCCTGCTCCTGCGCCGTCGACGCCAGATGATGCCCACCACTACCGCCGTGATCGCCACCCCGATGTTTCCAAACAGCCAGATCGCGAAGTTGCGGCTCTGGTCCGCCTCGCTTTCGTATAACGGTCCAAAGTAGCTTCCGATCAGTATGAAAAACAGATTGAAGGCACCCACGGCCAACGCGACGAACAATAAGACAAACAGGACGCCCTTGATCACCTTCATATGACCTTCCAGAACCAGATGTCCTTGGACTCATGGTAATCGGAGAATGTACCTTCGATGGACAAGCCCATTTGTATCCGTGGGTAACTCAACCAATCTGTCAGTCGACGGCCATTCCACAGATCGATATGGTCACCACTGCGGTTGGCAGGGGTTTCATTCGCACGACGCCAGAAATCCTTGAAAAAAATAATGCCTTGCTGCCCTTCAAGGCTGCTCTCGAAGTCCTCGCTCTTGACGATTTTCATGCCTTGCAAGCCGGGAATCCTGGCCCGACTCAAGGCTTTGGCCAGTTCTTCGGCAGCCAGTATGTGCCCTTCGCTCTTGGGGTGTTGCCAACAATGACGCACACCTCTGAGCTGGCCCATGTCGACACCTGCGCGCCGCAGGGCGACGCCGAGGTTGATTGCGCATTGGTCGCTGAAGTTCTTCGAGCCATTGGTTCGGCAGGGGGCGGCATCGCCGAATATTTCCGGATGACTTTTCCACAACTTGTCGAACGTGAACATCCTGCCTCTCCTGAGATTTCTGATCCTGAGGGGCCTAGCCTAGCAGATGACAAGAGCCCCCCATTTGCTCGGTTTTCTTTTCACCAGCGTTTTTTCTCCTAGACTTGCATTGATTCATTTTCGAATCAGTGCGCATGCCAAGCGGTAATGCAAAAGGAATAAACGCAAATGCTCAACCCCTTATGGAAAGCGCTCATCTGCACCCTGGTTTTCAGCGCACTGGGCAGCGCCTACGCAGCCGACCCCATCGTGATCAGGTTTTCCCATGTGGTGGGCGAACAGACGCCCAAGGGCCAGGGCGCCCTGATGTTCAAGAAGCTGGTGGAGGAGCGGTTGCCGGGCAAGGTCACGGTGGAGGTGTATCCCAACTCCACACTGTATGGCGACGACAAGGAAATGGAAGCGTTGCTGCTGGGAGACGTGCAGATCATCGCGCGGTCACTGGCCAAGTTCGAGCAGTACACCCGCAAGGTGCAGTTGTTCGACTTGCCGTTCCTGTTCGATGACATTGCCGCGGTGGACCGTTTCCAACAGAGCCCCGAGGGCCAGCAGCTGCTCAAGTCCATGGAGAGCAAGAACGTCACCGGCCTGGCCTATTGGCACAACGGCATGAAGCAGCTGTCGGCGAACAAACCCCTGCGCACGCCCGAAGATGCGCGCGGCCTGGTCTTCCGCGTGCAGACTTCCGCGGTGCTGGAGGAACAGTTCAAGGCGGTGAGTGCCAAAGGCCAGCCGATGATTTTTTCGGTGGTGTATCAGGGCTTGCGAACGGGGCTGGTCAATGGCACGGAAAATACCTATTCGAACTTCTACAATCAGAAACTGCATGAGGTACAGAAATACGTTACCGAGTCCAACCACGGCATCCTCGACTACATGCTGATCACCACATCGGATTTCTGGAACGGCCTGCCGCCGGATATCCGCGGTGAGCTGGAAAAGATCGTGGTCGAATCCACCGCTCATGCCAACAAGGAAGCGGAGCGATTCAACCAGCTGGACAAACAGCACGTCCTGGATGCCAAGACCACCGAGATCATGACCCTCACGCCGCAAGAGCGGAATGCCTGGCGAGAGAAAATGAAACCGGTATGGGCGAAGTTCGAAAAGGATATCGGCCCGGAGCTGATCAAAGCCGCCGAAGCATCCAACAAGACGCAGTAAAGCCCTGCACTTGATGTCACAATGCCCCGGCAAGCTGTTTTTCTGCCTAGACTTGCAAGTGTCCCACCGTGCGTCGTGTTTTGAATGAGCCCGCACGCGAAAAACTAAAAATAAAAGGAACCCCTATGTTTAAACCTATGTGGAAAGCACTCGTCTGCACACTGGCCCTCAGCGCGTTGAGCAGCGCCATGGCGGCTGATCCGGTGGTTATCAAATTCTCGCACGTGGTGGCCGAACAAACCCCCAAAGGCCAAGGCGCGTTGCTCTTCAAAAAGTTGGTGGAAGAGCGATTGCCGGGCAAAGTGAAGGTCGAGGTGTACCCCAACTCGTCGTTATTCGGCGATGGCAAGGAAATGGAAGCCCTGCTCCTGGGTGACGTGCAAATGATCGCGCCATCGCTCGCCAAGTTCGAGCAATACACCAAGACGGTGCAGTTGTTCGACCTGCCGTTCCTGTTTGATGACATCTCTGCCGTGGACCGTTTTCAACTGAGCCCTGAAGGTCAGAAACTGCTCAAGTCCATGGAAAGCAAGAACATCACCGGCCTGGCCTATTGGCACAACGGCATGAAGCAACTTTCTGCCAACAAACCCCTGCGCGAACCCAAGGACGCACGCGGCCTGAAGTTTCGCGTACAGGCATCGGCAGTGCTGGAAGAACAGTTCAAGGCCGTCAATGCCAACCCGCGCAAGATGAGCTTCGCCGAGGTGTACCAAGGCCTGCAGACCGGCGTGGTCAACGGTGCGGAAAACCCCTACTCGAACATCTACAGCCAGAAAATGCATGAAGTGCAGAAGTACATCACCGAGTCCAACCATGGCTTGCTCGACTACATGCTGATCACCAACACCAAGTTCTGGAATGGCCTGCAGCCGGACGTACGCAGCGAACTGGACAAGATCCTTGTGGAAGTCACCGCCCATGTGAACAAGGAAGCGGCGCAACTGAACCAGAACGACAAGCAGCGCATCCTCGACGCCAAGACCACCGAGATCATTACCCTCACGCCTGAAGAACGCAACGCATGGCGCGACAAGATGAAACCGGTCTGGAAGAAGTTCGAAGGTGACATCGGCGCTGACCTGATCCAAGCCGCCGAAGCCTCCAACAAGGCTCAGTAATGGGTTGGTCGGCGCTGCCGCCGTGGCAGCGCCGGCCTGTCGTCCTCCCTGCAGGAGATGCCATCCATGAACGCCCTTCGGCGCACCTGGGAACATTTCGAGGAAGGTTTCATTGCCTTCCTTCTGGCCGCCATGACGTTGGTCACTTTCGTCTACGTGGTCCTCAACAACCTTTATGCAGTGTTCTACAGCCTTGGCGACAACTGGCCAGCCGCCAGCGAACCGATGTTCGCCATTGGCGACGGCATCATGGGCATGGCCCAGGCCATGACCTGGAGCAGCGCGCTGACCAAGGCGCTGTTTGGCTGGCTGATTTTTTTTGGCCTGTCGTATGGCGTGCGCACGGCCGGCCACATCGGCGTCGACGCGTTGGTGAAACTGGCGAGCAAACCGGTGCAGCGCATTATCGGCGTGATCGCCTGCCTGTGCTGCCTGGCCTACGCCGGGTTGCTGGCCGTGGCGAGTTACGAATGGATCAATACCTTGATGATTGCCCAGATCGGCGCGGAAGACCTCGGCCATTTCGGCATCATGCAATGGCACGTAGGGCTGATCGTGCCGGTAGGTTTTGCCCTGGTGTTTATCCGCTTCGCGGAAATCCTGGTGCGCATCCTGATGAACCGTCAGACAGGCCTGGGTCTTGCCGATGAAGCGGCCGAAGCGATCAAACTGACCGAGATCGAGGAAGACAAGCCATGACCATTGCCTTCCTGTTCATCGCGCTGTTCGTGCTGATGTTCATTGGCGTGCCCATCGCCATTTCCCTCGGGCTGGCCGGTTCGCTGACGATCATTTTCTTCAGCCCCGATTCGGTACGCTCCCTGGCAATCAAGCTGTTCGAGACATCCGAACACTACACCCTACTGGCGATTCCATTCTTCCTGCTGGCCGGTGCGTTCATGACCACGGGTGGCGTGGCGCGACGGTTGATCGACTTTGCCAACGCCTGCGTCGGACACGTCCGCGGTGGCCTGGCGATTGCGGCGGTGCTGGCGTGCATGCTGTTTGCCGCGTTGTCCGGTTCCAGCCCCGCGACGGTGGCAGCGGTGGGTTCGATTGCCATCGCCGGCATGGTGCGCTCAGGTTATCCCCAGGCGTTTGGTGCCGGCATCGTCTGCAACGCCGGGACCCTGGGCATCCTGATTCCGCCGTCGATCGTCATGGTGGTCTATGCCGCCGCGACCGAAACCTCGGTAGGAAAATTGTTCATGGCGGGTGTGATACCGGGCCTGCTGCTGGGGTTCTTCTTGATGGTGGCGATCTACATCGTCGCGGTTAAGAAAAAACTCCCGGCGATGCCTCGGGCGACGCTGCGGGAATGGCTGAGCACGGCACGCCAGGCCATCTGGGGCTTGCTGCTGATGGTGATCATCCTCGGTGGGATCTATTCGGGGATGTTCACGCCCACCGAAGCAGCAGCAGTGGCGGCGGTCTACTCAGCGTTTATCGCGCTGTTCGTCTACAAGGACCTGACGTTCCGCGAAACCCCCAAGGTGCTGCTGGAGTCGGCCAAGCTGAGCATCATGCTGATGTTCATCATCGCCAACGCCATGCTCTTCGCCCACGTGCTGACCACCGAGCAACTGCCGCAGCAGATCACTGCGTGGGTGATCGAGGCCGGGCTGACGCCAGTAACCTTCCTGCTGGTGGTCAACATCGTGCTGCTGATTGCCGGTGCGTTCATGGAGCCTTCGGCGATCATCCTGATCCTGGCGCCGATCCTGTTCCCTATCGCCATGAAGCTGGGCATCGACCCGATCCACCTGGGCATCATCATGGTGGTGAACCTGGAGATCGGCCTGATCACGCCGCCGGTGGGCTTGAATCTGTTCGTCACCTCGGCGGTGACCGGCATGTCGCTGACGGCGACCATCCGCGCGGCCATGCCGTGGCTGATGATTCTGCTGGCGTTCCTGGTGCTGATTACCTATGTACCGTGGATCTCGCTCGCGCTGCCTAACTGGTTGGGGATGAGCTGATTATTCCGAGCTGAACATACCGCCCTGTGGTGAGGGAGCAATGCTCCATTGCCGCAGGCGCGCATGCCCCCTCCCCGCGTACGCATGCGTTATGATCCCTGCTTTATTCTGAAACAGAGCTTTTCCCACGCATGTTGCCGGCCCCTTCCGATACCCCGATCACCCTCCCCCCCGTCCTTGTCGGCCCGCTGTTGCGACGACTGGAGCCGACGCGGCTGGTGATGTGGCTGGTGGGGACACGAGCGTTGGCGTTGACGCTGAGTATCGACGGCGTCGGCGACCTGGCGCTGGATGCGTCGCGCTGCACCGTGGTGCCGGTGGGGCAACGAGCGTTTGTGCATTTGATCGATGTGACACTCGATACGCCCTTGCCCCAGGACGTGGCGATTGACTACGACCTGCTGGTGGACGGCGTCCCCATTGCCGAATGGGCGCCGTATCTGTTGTACGGCGACGCAAAGCGTCCGAACTTCATGCTGCATTCGCGCATAGAACAGCTGGTCCACGGCTCTTGTCGTAAACCCCATTTCCCGGCCAATGATGGTCTGCTCTGTGTCGACCGCTTGTTGGCGGAGTCTGCGGAGCAGCGTCCGGCATTGCTGATGATGAGCGGCGACCAGGTGTACGCCGACGATGTCGCCGGGCCGATGTTGCGGGCGATTCATGCCCTGATCGAGCGCTTGGGCCTGTTCGAGGAGTGCCTGGAAGGTGCGGTGGTGGAAGACAGCGCCAAACTCTACCAACACCCGGCCAGTTATTATCACCGCGCGGATCTGTTACCGGCGCTTGAGAGCAACAAAACCCTGCGCGAACGTTTTTTCGGCGGGGCGCGCAAGCCGATCTTCACCAGCAGCAGCGCCGACAACCATCTGGTGACCTTCGCCGAGGTCATGGCGATGTATCTGCTGGTGTGGTCGCCCGTACCGTGGACGCTGATCGATCCGCAACCGCCTGAATTGACCGCCGAACGGCGCCAGCGCTACGACCTCGAACAACAGCGCATCGAGGCATTCAAGACCGGGCTGGATGGCGTGGCACGGGTGTTCGCCCATCTGTCGTGCCTGATGATTTTCGATGATCACGACATCACCGATGACTGGAACCTGTCCGCGCAATGGGAGGAAACGGCCTACGGCCATCCCTTCTCCAAACGCATCATCGGCAACGCGCTGATCGCCTATCTGCTCTGCCAGGGCTGGGGCAACAACCCGGATGCCTTTGGCGAAGTGATCGAGCAGACCGTGGCCTTGAGCGACACCGCCCGGGACCGCTACATCGACAGCGGGCCCCAGGATGCGTTGATCGACACCCTGCTCGGTTTCCAGCAATGGCATTACGTGTTGCCGAGCACGCCGGCGCTCGTGGTGCTCGACACCCGCACCCGCCGCTGGCGCAGCGAGAATAGCCTCAAGCAGCCGTCGGGCCTGCTGGACTGGGAAGCCCTGAGCGAACTGCAGCAGGAACTGCTGGACCATCCCTCGGCGATCATCGTCTCGCCGGCGCCGATCTTTGGCGTCAAGCTGATCGAGACCGTGCAGCGGCTGTTCAGCTGGTGCGGCTACCCGCTGTTGGTGGATGCGGAGAATTGGATGGCCCACCGTGGCGCGGCCCAGGTGATCCTGAATATTTTCCGCCACTCGCGCACGCCGGGAAGCTACGTGGTGTTGTCCGGCGATGTGCATTATTCCTTCGTCTACGAGGTGCTGATCCCGCACCGCAAGGGCGGCCCACGTGTCTGGCAGATCACCAGCAGCGGTATCAAGAACGAGTTCCCGCCGGCGCTGCTGGAATGGTTCGATCGGCTGAACCGCTGGCTCTATTCACCACGCTCGCCCTTGAACTGGTTCACCAAGCGCCGCAGCATGCGCATCGTCCCCCATGTCCCGGAACATGCCGAAGCCGGGGAACGGCTGTGGAACTCGGCGGGGATTGGCCAGGTGTTTTTCAACGAACAGGGGCAACCGGCGCAGATCTATCAGCACAACGCCAACGGCAAGCCGCCCACGCGCATGCTGGCGCCGAAGTCTCCCTTGAGCTGAACGGCTATTTTTGCGAGCAGGCTCGCTCCCACAGGGATTGGGCAGGGTCAGGGTTCAGAACGCCAGTTGCAGGCTCTGTTGGCCTTCGAGGCTCAGCAGGAACTGTTTGGCGGCAAGGCCGCCGGCGAAACCGGTGAGGCTGCCGGAGGTGCCGATGACCCGATGGCAGGGCGCGATGATCGAGATCGGGTTGCGTCCGTTGGCGGCACCGACCGCGCGCGTCGCGGTCGGTTGGCCGATCTGGATGGCTATGTCGCGATAGCTGCGGGTTTCGCCGAACGGGATAGTCAGCAGAGCCTGCCAGACTCGCTCCTGAAAGTCGGTGCCGGCGAAATCCAGTTCAAGCTCGAAACGGCGGCGTTGGCCAGAAAAATATTCCAGCAGTTGACGCTCGGTTTCCTTGAGGGTCGGATGATCACTGTCCTGCTCCAACGGTCCGAGGCGCACCCGGTTGAGCCGCTCGTTCTCCCACAGGATGGCCGCCAGCTTGGTGCCGCGGGCGACAAGGATCAGCTCGCCTACGGGGGATTGGATGGTTTGGTAAAGGGGCGGCATTCAAGTGGTTCCTTGGCTCACGCTCATTGCTTTTGTGGCGAGGGGATTTATCCCCGCTGAGTTGCGGAGCAACTCATAGCTTGCCACACCGCGCTGTCAGATCTTAGGGTCGCTTCGCAACCCAGCGGGAGTAAAGAACTCAGCCCAACAACCCCAAGGCCTTCGCCCGCGCTACGGCCTGGGTGCGGCGTTCGACGCCAAGTTTGCTGTTGATGTGGCTGGCATGGGTTTTTACCGTGTGCAGCGAGATGAACAACTGCTCGCTTATTTCCTGATTGGAACATCCCTGGGCGATCAGTTGCAGCACTGCCCTCTCGCGGCTGCTGAGGGTTTCGACCGGGACCGAGGGTTCGATCGCTGGCGTCGCGGCCGACGGCAAGCATTCGAGCAAGTGCTGGCGCACGTCACTGGGCGGCGCATGCAGCAACTGTTCGCGCAGCCATTCACGATGCTCTCCCAACAACCATTCGAAAGGCTGCAACACGCCGCCTATGGCGGCATCGAACGCCTGGGCCAGGGTGCTGCGGGCCTCGGGTTCGCGGCCCAGGCGCAGCAGCAAGGCCACCTTCTGGTTGAGCACCATCACGCTGAGCATCTGCCGCCCGGTTTGCTGTGCGTGTTCAAGCAAGGCATCGAGGCGCCCCTCGGCCTGCATCGGTTGGCCCTTTATGGATTCCAGCAACGCCTGCTGCAGCTCGACATGCAACGGCAACTGCGGGTGGAATTCCGGTGGCGCGGCGGCCCGCTCGCCGGTGTAGGTCTGGCCCAGCCGCGCCAGCCAGGCTTCGGCCAGCTCGGTACGGCCCTGGGCCAGCCAGAGCTCGCATTTGACCAGGGTGATCATCGCCAGGTAGTAAACCGGTGGTACATCCCAGATGTGCATCAGGCGCTCGGCCTCGGCCAGCTCGGCGAAGGCCCGGGCGAATTCGCCGTTATAGCCTTCGACCCGGGCAATCACGCAGTGGCCGATCAACACACTGATATCGCGACAAGCCCGGGCTTCGGTCAGGCCGGCCTGCAACCGTGTCAATCCGGCCTGGGACTGCATGCGCAGCGTCAACAGGAAGCCTTCGTACAGCACCAATCGCGCGCGCACCGCATACAGCCGTTGCGGCGACAATCCGTGCAGCCGCTGCAGCCCCTGCTTCACTTCATCGAGCGCGCGCAGGATCTCCCCTCGCGCCTGCAACACCCGCGCACGATCGTAATGGGCCAGCGCCTCGAACAACGGATTGCCGACCCGCTGCGCCAGTTCGAGGGAGTCACGGTTCAGCGCGCGGGCGCGCCACAGGTCACCGTCGGCAATCGCCAGGTTCGACAGGGTGGACAAGCACATCAGGCGCTGGCCATAGCGTTTCTGCGGCAGGCTTTCCAGGGCTTCGGTGCAATAGCGCAGTGTGGCCTCCCGGTCGCCACGCCCGCGGGCGACGATGCCGCTCAGGGCCAGCCACTGGGCGAGCATGGATTTTTGCGCGGTGGCCGACGGCGCCGGCAGGAAGCGACTCAAGTGGGCGGCCAGTTCCTCGGCGGCATCCAGTTGACTGGCCAGGCCCAACGCCCAGCTGTAGAGCACGATCAGCCGTGGAGTGCTGATGAGCAGGCTATCAGGCAGGTCCATTTTCCAGCGCAGCAACATGCCGACGTTCTGCTCGGCCAGCAGTTGTTCTTCCGAAAGGTTCTGCACCAGGTTCGCCGCCACGTCCAGGTGCCCGGCACGCAACGCCTGCTCCACGGCTTCGTCGATGAGACCCTGGGCGTTGAACCAGCGACAGGCGCGCAAGTGCAGAGTCGCGGCCGGCACCATGGCCGGTGCGCTGGGCCGGCTGCGCAACAGGTCGGAAAACAGGTGGTGGTAGCGGTACCAGTGGCCATGCTCGTCCAGCGGCACCAGAAAAACCTGGTGGGCGGCCAGGTACTGGAGAATTTCGTGACTGTCATGGGCGTCGCGCACCGCATCGCACAGTTCGCTGCAAAAGCGCTCCTGTGGTGCGGTGTCGTAGAGAAACGCCTGCACCTCGGGGGGCAGGCAATCGATGACTTCTTCGAGCAGATAATCGCGAATCAGCCCTTCACCACCATGCAGGGCCTGGGGCAGCCGGCCTTCGCTACCGGCCTCGGAAGCGGCCAGCAGCCAGAAACGCAGCCCGGCGACCCAGCCTTCGCTGCGCTGGATCAGGCTCTCCAGTGCCTCGCCACGCAGCGAGCTGCTGTGGTGCTGGAGCAAGGTCAACGCTTCGTCATGGGTCAGGCGCAGGTCCTGCTCGTTGAGTTCGAGCAATTGCCGCGACAGGCGCAGACGCGCCAGGTGCCAGTCCGGACGCTGGCGGCTGGTGACCAGCACCAGCAAGCCCTCGGGCAGGTGATTGAGGAAAAACTGCAGGCAACGATCCAGCACCGGACTCTGGGCCAGGTGGTAATCGTCGAGTACCAGCAACAGCGGGGCGCGGGAGGAAAGGTGGCTGGACAGTTCATCCAGCAAGCCGTCGAGCCATTCCTCGAAAGCAAAGGGCTGGTGCCGCTGGCGCATCTTCAGCAGGCCCAACGCCCGTCCGCCCAGCTGCGCATAAAAGGCCTGAAGCCCTTCGAGCAGCCGCTCCAGGAAGCGGCCCGGATCATTGTCCCGGGCACTGAGCCCCAACCAGAGACTCCGCCAATGGGCCGGCAGGCTCTGGCAGAATTCCACCGCCAGGGAGCTTTTGCCGAACCCCGCCGGTGCACTCACCAGCAGCAGGCGACCGCCGAGCCCAGCGCTCAGACGCTCGCACAACCGCGGCCGCGGGACGTGACCGTCGGGCAAGGGCGGGCGGTAGAAACGCCCGTCCTGTACCGCGATGGCTGCGCGGGCAGAATCCGCAGGTGAAGACAAATCAGTCATGGCCGGCTCTTGTTGGAATGCGGGTGGCGGCGTTGCAGATGTCCGCAGACTAGCGGTAAACGAGGAGGTATTGAAGGGAGTGCTACAAATGGCTACAAAAAGGCTACAAGCGGTTGGCCGCTATTGTGGCCAGGAAGCTTTTTTTCAGGCAAAAAAAACGCCCCGAACCAGCCGGGGCGTTTTTTCGAGGATGCGGCCTCGGGTGGAGCGTTTAGCGGATGCCGTCCTGACGCAGGGCGTTAGGCGTGAAGTCGGCGGTGCTGGCGGTGAAGCCGAAGTCATAGGCCGATTTTTCTTCGTTCTTCATGCCCAGGGCCAGGTAGCGACCGGACTGTAGGTCGTAAATGGTTTCCAGGGCATACCACGGCACTTGTTTGTCGTAGTAGTTCTCGGCATGGGCCTCGGCTACGCGCCACAGTTGGCCACGGCCGTCGTAGTGGTCGATGACTGCGGCTTGCCAGGTGTCTTCGTCGATGTAGAAGTCACGCTTGGCGTAGATGTGGCGCTGGCCTTCCTTCAGGGTCGCGGTCACGTGCCAGACACGACGCAGCTCGTAGCGCGTCAGGTCCTGGTTGATGTGGCCGGCCTTGATGATGTCCGCGTACTTGAGCTGCGGCGAATCGATCTTGTGGCTGTTGGAGGCGATATACAGCTCTTTTTTGCCTTCAAGCTTCCAGTCGTAGCGGTCCGGCGCACCGTTGTACATGTCCAGGTTGTCGGAGGTACGCAAGCCATCGGCGGCGGTACCCGGGCCGTCATAGGACACTTGCGGGGCGCGACGCACACGGCGCTGGCCGGCGTTGTAGACCCACGCCGAACGCGGTTCCTTCACCTGGTCGAGGGTTTCGTGGACGAGCAACACGCCGCCGGCCAGACGCGCCGGAGCGGTCACTTGCTGCTTGAAGTAGAACAGGATGTTGCCAGGGTTGGCCGGATCGAAATCCTTCATCTTGTCGCGGAACACGAACTGGTCACGGAAGTACACCAGGCTGTAGGAGCCGTTGGGCTGCGGCGTGGCCTGGGTCACCAGGCGCGTCACGCTGCCGCCGCGATAGCGGGTGATGTGGTTCCAGATCACCTCGACGCCACTCTGGGGAATCGGGAACGGCACAGCCGTCTCGAAATTCTCCAGACCGTTGCCGCCGGAGACCAGTTTGGTGTTGACCGCGTTTTTCTTGATGGAAGCAAACACTTCGTCCGGCACGGTAGCGCCGCGATGGGTCGGGTAGACCGGCATTTTGAAGGTTTCGGGGTAACGCTTGAACATCGCGTACTGGCCGGGCGCAAGCTTGGCCTTGTACTGCTCGACGTTCTGCGCGGTGATGGTGAACAGCGGCTTCTCACTGGCGTACGGGTCGGAGAGGAAGCCTTTGCCGTCGACGCTGCCGGCGTTCTTGGCCATGGGTTTCCAGGCGGAAATCGAACCATCGGCGTTGCCGGCCATTTCGGCGCCCATCGGCGTCAGGCTCTTGCCCAGTTTGTCGGCTTCGGCCGCAGGCACGGCGGCCATGACGCTGGCCGCCAAAAGCGACAGCCCCAGCACACCGACTTGCAACAGATTCTTGGTTATTTTCATAGTGTGTCGTCCTGAAATACGGTGCTTAGAAGTTCACGCCGACGCTGAGCGCCAGGAAGTCGCGATCATCCACGGTGCTGAAGTCGCCACCAAAGAAGTTGGTGTAGGCCAGGCTCGCGTTGTAAGTGTTCTGGTACTCGGCATCCAGCCCGAGGCTGACGGCTTTGCGGCCTTCCTCGAAGTTGGCGCCAGGACCTGGCGAGTAACCCTTGACGTCATGGGACCAGGCCACGTTGGGCTTGAGGTTCACACCGGCGAAGACATCCGGGTATTCCCAGATGGCGCGAGCGCGGTAGCCCCACGAGGTCGACGTGGTGAAGCCGTCGTTGTTGCAGTTGCTGTTCACCCCGCTGATGGTCTGGCCGCCACCTGCCGCAGTCGAGGTGTTGAGGGTATTGCAGAAGCCGTTGGGCAGTTCGCCCGGGCCGAACACCGGATCACGGCCGTAGCGCGCTTCGGAGCGGCTTTCCAGGCCGCCAACGTGGGTCACGCCCAACTCACCGACGAGGGTCAGGCGGCTGGCGCCCATGACCTGGTCGAGAAAGTGGGTGAAGGTGGTCTGGAACTGGGTGATCTCCTTGCGGCGATAGCCATGCAAGTCCTGGCCCGGCGCGCCGTCCAGTACGGAGGCGTTACCAAAGCCCGGAATTGGCGTGACACCGGCGAACAGGATGTCGGTGGTGCTCAGTTGTACCGGAGCGTTCGGCCGATAGCTCAGCTCACCACTCCACGCGGTGCCGGTGGGCAGCGTGGTGGAAAAGCTCAGGCCATAGAGCCGGATGTCTTCCGGGTACTCGACGAAGTAGTTCGAGTTACCCGCCACGATCACCGGACGCAATGCGGCCAACGGCCCCAGCGGCTGGGTATAGAACCGTGACGCGGCGCCCGTGGCGCTGAAGATTGGCGCCCGGCTGTGGTAGTTCATGAAGTAGGCGCCGAACTCGGTGTCCAGCGGCTCGAAGTTGTATTTGAACGACAGGCCCCACTGGCCGCTGTCACGGGCATCACGGTCGGGACCACGGCGAACCAGCACGCCCTCCTCGTTCACGTTGACGCCCAACGCCGTCAGGGTCGGCAAGGCTGCGCCCGGAATCCGCGAACGTTTGTTCAAGACGCGCAGGTTGTCGTCACAACCGTCGGCGATGACGTCCGGCTGCGAGAAGAACGTGCCGCAGTTGTCGACGACAGTCTGGTCCCATTCCAGTTGGTAGAACGCTTCGGCCGACAGGTTGTCGGTCAGGCTCTGGGACACGTAGAACATGTTGACCGGGATCAGCCCTTCCTTGACCTCGGCACCGGGGCGACGGAACGCGGACACGTCGACCGGGTTGATGGCGTTGATACCGCCCTGGATAAAGGTACTTTCACCCCAGCTGACCACTTGCTTGCCGAGGCGGACCGAGCCCGGCTGATCGGCGATATCGTAGTTGTGGTAGACGAACGCATCGAGGATCTGCCCGCCGGAGGACTTGGCGCCTTCCTTGCGGTTGCTGTCGCTGATGTCCTTGTACAGGCGGTTTTCGTCCTTGAGTTCGAAGTCGTACCAGTACTTGCCACGTACAAACACACCGGTGTCGCCGTACTTCAGCTCCAGGTCATGGATACCCTTGAAGATCTTCGAGAAGGTCTCCCCGCGCTTGAAGTTCAAGTGACCGTCGTCGGAGGTCTGGGACAGGCCCTTGCCACCGTTGTTGACGCCGATCAGGTCGCGGTTGGCCTTGGCCGTGGACCAGCTTGCGCCGACCGACAGGGCCGAGTCGAACTGGCCTTCGATTTCACCGATGTTGAAGCTGACGCCGAATGCCGGGCCGGCGAGCGAAGAGGCAAGACTGACGGCCAGAGGCAGTTTTGCCCGGCGCCAGAAAGTGTTTGCTGAGGTCATCGACGCAACTCCATGTGTTTTATTGTTATGGCAGTGGGCATTTCCGGAAACCCTGCGCCGTGCTGGCACGCGCGTCCCATTCCGAAAATCCTTGAGCGGACTATAGCCAGCAGGTAGTACGGCTTGATCCCTCTAAAGTGTGATTTGCAGCCTTCGACCACTCTGGAACAGTCCTTCGCCAGGCCGACGGATGTCGGCACGGCAAGGATGGCTGAATTTTCCGGTTTGACAAGACAAGCGCTTGCCGGGTGGGCCTGCCGTGCCCTTTTCAGGCACGGCGGGTACGCTCAGAGCGTCGAGAGGAAGGTGCTGTTGTTGCTCTGCCATTCGCTGATGTCGACGCGGATGCGCTTCTTGTCGAGCTTGCCGACGCTGGTCTTGGGAATTTCCGTAACAAGGGCGATCTGGCTCGGGATTGCCCACTTGCTCAAGTGCCCCAGCTCGACAAATGGCTTGAGGTGTTCCTTGAGCTCGCGAGCCCCGAGCTGGTGCCCTTCGCGAACAACCAGCAAGGCGAACGGGCGCTCGCCCCACTGCGGATCGGGGATGCCGACCACTGCTACTTCGCGTACCGCCGCATGACGGCTGATGAGGTCTTCCAGGTCCAGGGACGAGATCCATTCGCCGCCGGTCTTGATCACGTCCTTGATCCGGTCGCGAATGTCGATGAAGCCCATGCCGTCGAGCGTGGCGACGTCGCCGGTGTGCAGCCAGCCGCCCTTCCAGAGCTCGGCGCCTTTCTGCGGTTCGTTGAAATAACCTTCGGTGAGCCACGGCGCGCGCAGCACCAGTTCGCCCTGAGTCTCGCCGTCCGCGGGCAGGAAACAGCCCTCGCCGTCGACGATCGCTGCTTCCACCAGCGGCCCCGGCACGCCGGCCTTGATCCGGTAGGTGATGCGTTCGTCCTCACCGCCGGCCATCAGCTCGTCGTTGAGGTGCGCGCAGGATACCAGCGGCCCGGTTTCGGACATGCCGTAGGCGGCGGTGAGCTGGATGCCCTTGGCCTTGGCCGCCTCGTACAGGCTGCGGTTGAGGGCGCTGCCGCCGATGACGATTTTCCAGCCGCCGAAATCGGTTTGCTGGGCGCCCTTGGCGTTGAGGACCATCTGCAAAATGGTCGGCACGCAATGGGAAAAGGTGACCTTTTCCTTGCGCCACAGCTCGACCAGGAACTCCGGATCGTAACGCCCGGGATAGACCTGCTTGAGCCCGAGCATGGTCGCCACGTACGGCAGGCCCCAGGCATGTACGTGAAACATCGGCGTGATCGGCATGTACACATCGTTGGTGCCCAACAGCCGCACGCTGTCGATGGAGCCCATGATGGTCGACACGCCCAGGGTGTGCAGCACCAGTTGTCGATGGGTGAAGTACACGCCCTTGGGATTGCCCGTGGTGCCGGTGGTGTAGAACGTGGTGGCGACGGAGTTCTCGTCGAAATCCTGGAAATCATGAGCCGGGCTGGCGGCGGCCAGCAGTTGCTCATACTCGCCCACGAGGTTCGGCAGATCGGCGGTCTTGTCCGCCAGGTCGGTCAGCAGCAGCGTCTTCTTTACCGTGGTCAACTGACTGGCGATCGCCTGGTACAAACCGACGAATTCGCTGTTGACCAGCACGAAGCGGTCCTCGGCGTGGTTCATGGTGTAGAGGATCTGCTCCGGTGACAGGCGCACGTTGATGGTGTGGATCACCGCGCCGATCATCGGGATCGCGAACATGCATTCCAGGTAGCGATGACTGTCCCAGTCCATCACGGCAACGGTGTCACCGGCCTTCACCCCGGCCTCGGTCAGCACGTTGGCCAGCCGCGCGACGCGCTCGATCAGCGTCGGGTAGCTGTAGCGCAACTGGTCGCGGTAGACGATCTCGCGGGTTTTCTCGTAACGCGCACCGGACATCAGCAGCCGTTTGATCAGCAACGGGTATTGGTAGGCGCCTTCGGCTGGAGGGATAACGCGAGTCTGCAACATAAGGGTCCCTTTTCTGACTGCACGGTCTTGGCTGGAAGGTAAGCACTCTAAAGTGCCTGCCCGCGGATCAAATCAGCCGAAGGAATGATTTCATCCGCCCGCAAATACTAGCCTTGAGCCATCTCAGGGACATGTTCAGGCGCGGTCAGTGCGCCTCGGTGAAGGCCAGTTTCACGCCAATGGCCACCAGCACGGCGCCCATGGTCCGGTCGAACCAGTGGCCCATGCGGGCGAAACCGGCACGCACCCGCGCCTGGCTGAACAGCATCGCCACCATGCAGAACCACGCCGCCGTGGCGATCGCCAGGTACACGCCGTAGCCGGCCTGGATCGCCAGCGGCGTATGGGGATTGATCACCACGGTGAACAGCGACAGGAAGAACAGCGTTGCCTTGGGGTTCAGGCCATTAGTGACAAAGCCTGCGGTGAACGCACCGCGAGCGGTACGCTCGCCAGCCTCCTTGTGCAGGTTTTCTCCGGAAGCCTTGGCCGGTTGCGCGCGCAGGGCCTTGAAGCCGATGTACAGCAGGTACGCGGCCGCGGCCCACTTCAGCGCGTTGAACAGCACGATCGATTGGGACACGATCAGGCCGATGCCCAGCAACGAATACCCCACATGCAGGAAAATCGCCGTGCCGACGCCCAGCGCCGTCCAGGTCCCGGCACGTCGGCCATGGGTCACGCTTTCGCGCACCACCACGGCAAAGTCCGGACCGGGGCTGGCGACCGCCAGCAGGTGGATCAGGGCGACGGTGAGGAATTCGGTGAGGTACATGGTGGGCTCCTTGCGACATCTCTTGGTGAATGAAATCCCGTGGCCAGGGAGCTTGCTCCCTGGCCACGATTCATCTGATAGGCTCGCCACATTACGCCTTCGGTTCTTTACATGACAGGTACAGCTGATGACGAACACCGCCCGCGCCGTTTTTCTCGACCACCCATCCCTGGACCTCGGCGACCTGGACCTAGGCCCGTTGCGCGATTGCTTCAGCGAACTGCAATTGTTCGCCGGGACCCGCCAGGACGAGGTGACCGAGCGACTCAAGGGGGCGACGGTGGCGATCACCAACAAGGTAGTGATCGACGCGGCAGCCATGGCCGCCAGCCCCGAACTGAAGCTGATCCTGATCAGCGCTACCGGCACCAATAACGTCGACCTCGCCGCTGCCCGCCACCACGGCATCACCGTGTGCAATTGCCAAGGCTACGGCACGCCGTCGGTGGCCCAGCACACGATCATGCTGTTGCTGAACCTGGCGACGCGCCTCGCCGACTACCAGAGAGCCGTGGCTGAAGGTCGCTGGCAACAGGCTTCGCAGTTCTGCCTGCTGGACTATCCGATTGTCGAGCTGCAAGGCAAGACCCTGGGTTTGCTCGGCCATGGCGAACTGGGCGGCGCCGTCGCCCGGCTGGCGCAAGCCTTTGGCATGCGTGTGCTGCTGGGGCAGATTCCGGGGCGTCCGGCACGGCCGGATCGCTTGCCGCTGGATGAGCTGTTACCGCAGATCGATGCCCTGACCCTGCACTGCCCGCTCAACGAGCACACCCGCCACTTCATCGGCGCGCGCGAACTGGCGCTGCTCAAGCCCGGCACGTTCGTGGTCAACACCGCCCGTGGCGGCCTGATTGACGAACAGGCCCTGGCCGACGCCTTGCGCAGCGGTCACCTGGGCGGTGCGGCCAGCGACGTGCTGAGCGTGGAGCCGCCGACCCAAGGCAATCCCTTGCTGGCCGGCGACATTCCGCGACTGATCATCACCCCGCACAACGCCTGGGGCAGCCGCGAGGCGCGGCAGCGGATCGTCGGCCAACTGACGGAAAACGCCAAAGGCTTTTTCAGCGGTACAGCGCGCCGGGTCGTCAGTTGATAAACTGCCGCAATTTTTTACAAGGAGCAGACCATGGATCCGCGCAGTGAAGTACTGCTTCGTCAGCCCGAATTATTCCAGGGCCCGGTCCTGCTGGCCGGCCTGCCCGCCGACGATCTGCTCGGCCGTTTGCCCGAGGCCCATGGCTGGTGCTGGCATGCCGGCGACCAGGCCGCGCTGGATGCGCGCTTTGCGCAACGTAGCCACTTTGGCGTGAACGTACCCGAGCGGGAATTCGAAACGGCCGTGGTGTTCCTGCCCAAGGCCAAGGACCTGACCGACTACATTCTCAACGCCGTGGCCGCGCGCCTGGCCGGTCGCGAGGTGTACCTGGTGGGGGAAAAGCGCAGCGGCATCGAAGGCGCTTCCAAGCAGCTCAACCCGTTCGGCAAGCCACGCAAGCTCGACAGCGCGCGGCATTGCCAACTGTGGCAAGTCACCGTCGCCAACGCCCCGCAGGCCAAGCCGCTGGAAAGCCTGGCGCAAACCTACGAGCTGCCCTTGGCCGAAGGCCCGTTGAAAGTGATCAGCCTGCCGGGGGTGTTCAGCCATGGTCGGCTGGATCGCGGCAGTGCGTTGCTGCTGGAGCACCTGGACAAGCTGCCCAGCGGCCATCTGCTGGATTTCGGTTGTGGTGCCGGTGTACTGGGCGCGGCGGTCAAGCGCCGCTACCCGCACAATACCGTCACCCTGTTGGACGTGGACGCCTTTGCCGCCGCCAGCAGCCGCCTGACCCTCGCGGCCAACGGGCTGGAAGCCGAGGTGTTGACCGGTGATGGAATCGATGCCGCGCCCATGGGCCTGAACGCAATCCTGAGCAATCCACCCTTCCATGTCGGCGTGCACACCGATTATCACGCCACGGAAAACCTGCTGCGAAAAGCGGCCAAACATCTGAAAAACGGCGGCGAACTGCGCTTGGTCGCGAACAGTTTCCTCAAGTACCAGCCGCTGATCGAGGAGCATCTGGGCACGTGCACGATCAAGGCCGAAGGCCAGGGTTTTCGCATCTACCGAGCCAAGCGTGGCTAAGGCGTTTTTGAAAAACAGCGCTTGCCCAAACGGATTTGCCTAGGCAGAATCCGCTCCGTCCTAGGGGAGTAGTCTCCCGCGAGCGCCATGCTCGCCCGGCATACGTCAACATACTTGGTCAGCAGACCATGGCGTATGCGGCCCAAGCGTCCACGCAGATGGTCGCTGGGTTTGACAAGACCTATGACACGCACACCTTACCCGGGGCGGGAAGGCTGTACGTGTCATAGCCGTGTCGACCCGCCCCTCTTAGGAACCACCTGATGCTGGACTCTTTCCTGGTACCCACCGCCATCGTTGCGCTGGCCGAAATCGGCGACAAGACGCAATTGCTCGCGCTCATCCTCGCCGCACGCTTTCGCAAACCATGGCCGATCATTGCCGGCATCGTCGCCGCAACCCTGGCCAACCATGCGGCGGCTGGCGCGGTAGGTGCCTGGGTCAGCGGGTTCTTCTCCGACTCGGTGTTGCACTGGATCCTCGCGGCGAGCTTTGCCGCCACCGCGCTGTGGACCCTGGTGCCGGACAAGCTGGACGACGAGGAAGCCAATACGGCTCGCAGGTTCGGACCTTTCCTGACCACGCTGATCGCGTTTTTCCTGGCGGAAATCGGTGACAAGACCCAGATCGCCACGGTGATGCTTGCCGCGCAGTACCCGGAGTTGTGGCTGGTGATCATCGGCACCACCGTGGGTATGTTGATCGCTAACGTGCCGGTGGTACTGGCGGGCAATTTCGCCGCCGAGAAACTGCCGCTTGCCCTCATCCGCCGCCTGGCCGCCTCGGCGTTTTTCATCCTGGCGATCGTCGCGGTGTACAAGGCGATGCAGAGTAGTGGGTGGGTTTGATCCGATTCCAGAGCTACCGCGTTATCGTTCTTCGCGAGCAGGCTCGCTCCCACAGTTAACCGCTTTGTCTTTGTGGGAGCGAGCCTGCTCGCGAAGAGGCCGGCAGGTTCGCCCTTACTTCCTGGCCTGCTGGTAAAGCGGCATCACCTTCGGAATCGCCGCCTGCAACGAGGCGATCCGGCTCGTCGACGAGGGGTGGGTGCTCATGAATTCCGGTGGAGCCCCTTCCGAAGCCTTGGCCATCTTGTTCCACAGGGTGATCGCCGCGTTCGGGTCGTAACCGGCCCGGGCGGCCAGCTCGAGGCCGATCAGGTCGGCTTCGTTCTCGTTGCCACGGCTGTTGGGCAAGGTCATGCCGTAGTTGGCCACGGTGTCGGCCAGCGCCAGGCTGTCCTGGCCCAGGCCGAATATGGCACCGGCGCCCTGCTTGGCCATTTCGATGCCGTAGGCCTTGGACATCGCTTCACGGCCGTGCTCGCGCAAGGCGTGGGCGATTTCATGGCCCATGATCGCGGCGATCTCAGCGTCGGTCAGCTTCAACTGATCGATCAGGCCGGTATAGAACATGATCTTGCCGCCAGGACCGCAGTTGGCGTTGAGCTCATCACTCTTGATCAGGTTCACTTCCCAGTTCCACTGCGCCGAATCCGGGCGGAACACTGGCGCCTGGGCAATCAGACGGTCGGCAATGACCTGGAGGCGCTTGGCATCGCTGCTGGTCTTGTCCAGGGCACCTTGGGAGCTCGCCTCACCCAACGTCTTCTGATAGGACTGCGCATACATCTGGTTGACCTCAGCGGTCGACAGCATGCTGAACATGTACTGCTTGCGTTCCACCCCCACGGCTCCGCCGCTGGTGGTATTGACCGATTGGCAACCGGCGAGCAGCAGAGCCGCGCCCAAAGCGCTCACCATCAAAGTCTTGTTCATACAAAAGAAGCTCCATGGAATCGTGGGCGTATCCTAGGCCCTGATTGGTATCGGCGCCAGATACGAAGCGAGGGATTACCGATTTTCGGACAAGTCCCCCTTGGCCCGATTGCGACACCGGTCTAGCCAAAACAGTCATCCGACGAACAGTGCCTCATGCCACGCCCCGGAAACGCCGATAAAAAGTCCAGACGTCACTTCCGCGTCCGGAGCCTTTATGAAATTCAGATCGATCCAGTTTTCCGTTGCCGCCCTGGCTGGTGCCATCGTGCTCAGCGTGGTCGGCGCCCTGGTGCTGTACGCATTATTCGCCGGCGCCCGCACCCAGGACATGGTGCAACAGCGGACCAAGGCGCAGTTCGAGCAACTCATCGAGCAACGCCTCAGTGCGCTGGCCCGCACCCAGGCCAGCCTGATCCAGCGCGAACTCGAAGCGCCGCTGCTGCTCGCTCGTGGGCTTGCCACCAGCAACGCCTTGATGGGCATGAACGGAACGGACGGCAACCCGCAACTGAAGATCCCGCGCGAGCAAATGATCAGCCTGCTGCGTGAAACCGTGGTGCGCAATCCGAAGATTCTCGGTGCCTACATCGCCTGGGAACCGAACGCCATCGACCACGACGACGCCCGCTATGTAGACAGTCAGGTGCTGGGCATGGAAACCAACGGACGCTTCCTGCCATGGTGGTTTCGCAATCAGGACGGCACCCTGGGCCTGGAAAAACTCGCCGACGTGACGGACCAGAAACTGCTGTCCACCGGCATTCGTGCCAGTGAATATTACCTGTGCTCCCAGGACAGCAAAAAAGCCTGCGTGATCGATCCCGCGCCGTACCGCGTCGGCGACACCATGACCATGCTCGCCTCGTTCATCGAGCCAATCCTGGTCGATGGCAAGTTCCAGGGCATCGTCGGCGCCGATCTGTCGGTGAACTTCATCCAGGACATGCTCGTCGCCGCCGACGCCAAGCTGTACGACGGCGCCGGGGAAATGGCCCTGCTCGCCAGCAACAACCGGCTGGTGGCCTTCACCAAGGACCCAGGCAAACTCGGCGAGAAAGCCAGCGACCTGCTGGACGCCAACGAACTGGATAACCTGACCCGGCTCGGCATCGGTGAAGTGCGTTACGACATCGACGAAGAACACGGCCATCTGGAGGTGTACATGCCTTTCGGTATCGGCCAGACCGAGGCGCGCTGGACGTTGATGTTGCAGTTGCCGCTGAATGCCGTGATGGCGGATCTGCAAGCCTTGCAGAAAGACCTCGACGATCAGCGCGAAACCGACATCTTCGGCATGGCCATGGTCGGCCTGGCGATTGCCGCGATCGGCCTGTTGGTGATCTGGCTGGTGGGCCACGGTATCGCCCGGCCGCTCAAGCAAATGGTGGCGATGCTCGACGACATTGCCCAGGGCGAAGGCGACCTGACCCGCCGGCTGACCAGCGACCGCGCCGATGAATTGGGGGCCATCGCCAAGGGCTTCAACACGTTCCTGAGCAAATTGCAGGGGATGATCACTCAGGTAGTGACCTCGGTGCAGAGCGTCAGCGATTCGTCGGAACACACCGCCGACATCGCGATCCGCACCAACCAGGGCGTGCACAAGCAGTTGTCGGAAATCGATCAGGTCGCCACCGCCGTGCACGAAATGACCGCCACTGCCCAGGACGTGGCGCGGAATGCGAGCCAGGCAGCCCAAGCCGCCAGCCACGCCGACCAGGCCGCCAGCCAGGGCATGCAAATCGTGCGCGACACTTCCAGTTCCATCGGAGCCCTTGCCGTGGAGATTGGCAAGGCCGTGGGCGTGGTGCAGACGTTGGCCAAGGACAGCGAAAACATCAACGCGATTCTCACCGCCATCCGCGGGATCGCCGAGCAGACCAACCTGCTGGCGCTCAACGCGGCCATCGAGGCTGCACGGGCCGGTGAGCAGGGTCGCGGTTTTGCCGTGGTCGCCGATGAAGTGCGCAACCTGGCGCAGAAGACCCAGCAGGCCACCGAAGAAATCCAGTCGATGATCCAACAGCTGCAGCAGGGGACGCGGGACGTGGTGCGGGTGATGGAAGACAGCCAGCAGCGTACCGATGAAAGTGTGCAGCACGCGGCAAAAGCGGCTCAGGCCCTGGAGACGATCACCCAGGCCGTGTCGGTGATCAGCGACATGAACACCCAGATCGCCAGCGCTGCCGAGGAACAAAGCGCGGTGGCCGATGACATCAACCGTAACGTGATCAACATCGGCCAGGTGGCAAACGAAGTGGCAAGCGGCGCCGACGAGTCCAGCGCGGCCAGTGCCGGGCTGACCAGGCTGGCGGAGCAGCAACGGCGGTTGATCAATCAGTTCAGGGTTTGATCCAACGCCGCCATCGCGAGCAAGCTCGCTCCCACAAAATAGATACGGGTCGCCACAAACTTTTGTGGTGCCCTGCATCCCTGTGGGAGCGAGCTTGCTCGCGATGGGGCCGTGCCAGGCTGAATTGCTTCGCCTGACAGAGCGTATTCGCGAGCAGGCTCGCTCCCACAGAAAGGCTGCGGCTCGCCACAGCATTTTGGGTGACTTGCTATTCCCTGTGGGAGCGAGCCTGCTCGCGAAGGGGCCAGTGCTGTCGCCAAAGAACTCAGGCCGGGGTCAGGCATTCCGGCCCATTGAGTTTCGGGTCGTTGACCATGTTCGCCAAAACCCGCTCGCGCAGTTGCCCTGGCTCGCTCGCCAGCAGCCCCTGCAAGGCATGCAAGGGTGTCTCGGGGTCGAGCCACAAGCGCTGGCCCTCTTCATCCAGAATCAACGGTCGGCGCTGACCGGCCGCCGGCTGGGTGATGACCGCCGTGCTCAGCCAAACCTGTTCCTGCACCGGGTACGCTTCCCAGATCGCCGCAAAGAACAGCGATGAGCCCTCCCCCGGCGTCAGCCAGTACGGGCGCTTGCGCGTGCCGCCGCGCCACTCGTAAAAACCATTGGCGGGCAGCAGGCAACGACGCAAACGCAGCGCTTCGCGGAACATCGGTTGCTCGGCCACGGTTTCGGCGCGGGCGTGCGCCGGGGTGCGGGACAGATCGGTCAGCCACGGCGGCGTCAGGCCCCAACGCGCCCGTGCCAGTTCGCGCTGTCCATCCGCGCCGGCGCGCAGCATCAGCACCGAGTCATTGGGCGAGATATTCCATTGGGCCTTCTGGTCGGCAGGGAAGCCGGGCAAGGCCGCGAAAGCGGGGTTCCAGCGAAACAGGGCATAACGTCCACACATGGGGCAACACGACTCTTGTATCAAACGGCCGCCAGCCTAACAGACCAGCGTACCGGGGTAACTGTCAGGCTCATCGCCCGGCACCGGCATCGCGGCATTGTAGGCGGCGATCAGCTCCCGGGCGTACTGCGCCTGCTCGTCCTCCACCGCCAGCCCCAGCAGACCGTACATCGGCAGCTCACCCGCGCCGCCCACCAGATCGCGGCCCACCAGGTGCGCCGTGATGCCTTCGCTGGCGAGCATGCCCTGGAGCAATTCGCCTTCCATCAGGTTTTCCAGCTCGTAGATTCGCTGCATGGCCGCCCCATCATTCGTTTTCGCTGAAGACCTCAAGGTGCCATTCGTCTTCGTGGACCTGCAGGACGAAAGTAATCGGTCGGCAACAGACCTGGCAGTCTTCGATGTAGGTCTGGTCGCCGCCGGACAAATCCACGGAAGACTCCACCTCTTCCCCACAATACGGACATTCATAATGAGCAGCTTCCAGCATCGCGGTCTCCCAAGTGACTTGTGCGTATAATCGCCGGTCTATTTGCAGGGCTATTTTTGCCTGGACTATCTTCCAGGTCGTGCCCCGTCGGTTTTTCGATCGAACCTTTACTTACCCTAGCCGTTTCCAACAAGAGAGCATGATGGGCGAATTCGATGCCATCCGACCTTACAACGACAGCGAAGTCCCAGCGGTGCTGGCACGGCTGCTCAGCGACAAGGCGTTTCTAGATATCCTCACCCACTTCCGCTTCCCGCGCCTGGCCGGCGCTTTCGGCTGGATGCTCAAACCTCTTATAGCGCAGAAGTTGCGTCGAGAGTTCGCCGGTGTGACCTCCGTTGCCACGTTGCAGGACAAAGTCGAGTTCTACGTCGACCACACCATCGAGCGTGCCACCGATGGCGTGACCTACACCGGGGTCGAGCAATTCAAGTCCGGCAATGCCTACCTGTTCATCGCCAACCACCGCGACATCGTGATGGACCCGGCCTTCGTCAACTATGCCGTGTACCACGCCGGCCTGCCGACGCCGCGCATCGCGATTGGCGACAACCTGCTGCAAAAGCCCTTCGTCAGCGACCTGATGCGCCTGAACAAGAGCTTCATCGTGCACCGCTCCATCACCGGTCGCCGGGAAAAAATGGCGGCGTACCAGTTGCTGTCGGCCTACATCAACCACTCGATCCGCAACGATTGCGCCTCGATCTGGATCGCCCAGGCCGAGGGCCGGGCGAAGGACGGTGATGACCGGACCGAGTCGGCGATCCTGAAAATGTTCCACATGAGCCGCAAGGACGAGCCGTTCGGCGAGGTCATCCGCTCGTTGAACCTGACGCCGGTGTCGATCAGCTACGAATATGACCCGTGCGACCAGGCCAAGGCCCGCGAGCTGTACATCCGCGCCACCACCGGCACGTACACCAAGGCGCCGGGCGAGGACGACGTCAGCATTGCCAAGGGCATCACCGGTTATAAGGGCCGGGTCCACGTGAACTTTGCCGCGCCGATCACCGAACTGTTCGAGGACACCAAACAACTGGCCATGGAGATGGACCGGCAGATACTCGGCGGCTATCGCCTGTTCCCGGTGCATTACCTGGCCTACGCGCAATGGGCCGATGCCGACCCGCAGTTGCAGGTTCCGACGGCGGCCGAGGTGTTCGGTGCCGAAGAACTGGCCAAGGCTGAAGAAGAATGGCAGCGCCGGCTGGAAGCCTGCCCGGAGGAACACCGACCGTTCCTGGTGCTGCAATATGCGACGCCGGTGCGGAACCAGTATCGGGTCAGGGCGGGGCTGGCGCTTTAAAGCCGCGCAAGGACGACGCGGAATCTTGTGGCGAGGGAGCTTGCTCCCGCTCGATTGCGCAGCAATCGCAAAACGGTTTGTGTTCAGAGGGGGCCGCTATGCACTGGAGCGCCAGCCGGCCCAGCGGGAGCAAGCTCCCTCGCCACAAAAGCAGTGATCAGAACTGCGTGCTGATCCACGACATCAGCAGCGCCAACCCCAGGCAAGCGAAGCCGAAACGGTAGAAAAACCGGTTCATGCGTTGCGTCGCCAAGTCCAGCAGCGCTTCGAATCGTTCATTGCCTTCGCTGCTGCGCTCCGCAAGACAGGCCCGCGCCCGCAGTTCGCGGCGACGCGTCGCGTGCAGCACCCAGCCCCCCGGACAGGCAAACAGCAGCGCGAGCAGGTTGATCAGTTTGGCGGGGTGGGCAGCGAACAGCGAGAACAGTTGCAACGACATCACAAACCTCAAGCGAAAACGGACGCGCTGCGCCCGGAGCCTACGAACAGGGCGCGGATTCTACCGAAAGCCAGTCGCCTTGCGCGGCTTTTTCCGACCGGTAACGATCCCAATGCCCGCAATGCGGTTCACTTAAGAAAAATGATGGACCCGTGGCGAGGGAGCTTGCTCCCGCTCGGCTGCGAAGCAGTCGTAAGCCGGCGGGTGCGGTGTGTCTGATGCTCCGCATTTGGCAGGTTTTGGGGCCACTTCGCGGCCCAGCGGGAGCAAGTTCCCTCGCCACAAGACCAAGTGCAAACCTTCTAATTCTTCACGTCACGGTTTCGTCATATGGATAGGCCACCCTGTCGCCCTCCAAAACTGTACGGAGTCTGTCATGCTGCACGCCGAAAACCAGGATCGTCTCTACCTGATCAGCCCGAGCGATGAACAACAGAACCTTGTCGGCAGTCTGTCCTTCAATGTCCAGGATCGTCATTGGCTGGTGTACTGCGCCCTCGGCGGCCATCAACATGCGGACCTCCCGGAGACAGACCTGCTGACCGGGATCAGCGTGCTGGAACTCTATTACCAGGCTGCGTGAATCACGCCCATAAAAAAACCTGTGGGAGCGAGCTTGCTCGCGATGACGGTGGATCAGTCAACATTGAGTTGGCTGAAATGCCGCTATCGCGAGCAAGCTCGCTCCCACAGGGATATCAGACTTGCTGCTTACTCCGCCAACACCTGACCAATGGTCGGGTCCTTGAACAGACGGGTCAGGGCATCGCTCAACACGTCGCTGACCAGCTTGGTGTTGGTGTCCTGGTTCGGCGCCATGCCGAAGCGCTGGTCCAGTGAAGCGCCATAACGACCGCTGTAGCGGCGGTTGGCGTTCTGCACGTCGGAACGGAACGTCGCGCCGATGGTGGCTTCGGTCACGTACATGCCTTCCTTGGGCGACTGGTATTTCAGTTCGGCCAGGGTCACGGTCAGTTGCGGGGCGTTCATTGCGTTCTGCGTCGGGGTGAAGCCCAGCAGACGCACGGCCGCTTCAGCCTGGGCCTGCAATTTTGGCAGGACCTGCGCGCCCTGCACCGTGATCACGCTGGTTTCAGGGTACAGGCCGCCGCGCGTGCCGAGGGTTGGCGACGGGCGACCGTCGACGACCCGTACCACCACCGGCTGGCCGCGACCCACTGGCGCCAGCTGGGCGTTGAGCTTGGGTTCCGGGTTAAGTTGTTGCGGGCTGTGGGCACAGCCGACAAGGGTCAGACTGGTCACGGCGATCAAACCGAACAACAGGCGTTGCAACATGCTCTTCTCTCCAGAATCGGGCACAAACAGGCCGGCAGTATAGCGGTGCGCCATCGCGGCGAACTAGCGTCGCCGCATGAATACTGAAATGTCTGACAGGGGCCGCGGTGGCCGGTTCCTGTCACCGTGTTGTCATTGTCCTTACACCGGGGTGTCATGCCGGGCTGTCAGGCTGGTCTCAAGTTCCCCGGACACGGTATCCGACCATGCGTTTTCTTATCTCCCTGTTTACCCCGCGCCCGCATCACCGCTGCTTCGCCCTGCTCGACCGCAGCGGTCGTTGCCAGGCATTCAAGCAATGCAGCCTGCAGCCCATGGGCGATGGCTGGGTCGAAATCGAAGAGATCCGTCTCAATTGGCTGCATCAGCCGTTGCCCGCCAGCGCCCTGGTACAAGCGCCCCGCGCTCGTGCACGCAGCCGCCAGTTGTTGGCCGTCTGACCGCAAGGCTAATAAAAGTCATAAAACACGACCATTTCCGCGCGTTTCTTCGTTACAATCTCCCCCCGATTATAAGGACGTCTCCTGATCGGGCCCCGCAACGCCGCTGATGCGCTTGTATTGGCACCCCGCACCGCCCACAGAGAGCCGCCCACACAGATCGAGTGAAGCTGGCGCGCTTGCTGTTTCCCTGGCAAATCACTGCTTTTCGCGAATCTGCAGAGCTGTCATTACGCTCGGTCACTGAGCTGTCTGCCCGTTTTGCCTGTCATGTATTACATGAGGGGCATCCAGATCGGGCGCGGTGCCAGGCTGGGACAGCCCTTTTTGAGGTTCACGTCTTCAAAAGAGCGTGAAAAAACGGGTTTTCACAACTTCACAAGAGTGTGGCGAGCAAATGAAGAGTTTTGCGTCTGAACAAGCACCATTGGCGTCTGGAACAGCCCAACGAGACAGGACCGGATATCGCTCAAGAACCGGCGCCTGAAGCCTGTCCGCTACGGATTTGGTTGCACGAACGGATGTCTCGGCCATAAGTCGAATTGCCCGCCCGGCGCTTAAATGAGTTCATGGGACTCTTGAGGCCAGGCTGCATGCATCCGCAGTGTTGCGAAAAATTGCGAAGATTCGGACATGGCGATCCTGGCCATGGATACCTGGGGCGTAACTGACCTGCCCCGCTTCCTGGCCGCTATGCCGACAATTTGGTGCTGCAGATTTTGGAGACGCGTTAAATGGCGCATAACGAAGCAGTCGACGTAGTTCTGGTAGGGGCCGGCATCATGAGTGCCACCCTGGCCGTGCTGCTCAAGGAGCTCGACCCGGCGATTTCGCTGGAAGTCGTCGAACTGATGGATTCGGGTGCCGCGGAGAGTTCCAATCCCTGGAACAACGCCGGTACCGGCCACGCCGGGCTGTGTGAGCTGAACTACACACCCCAGGCCGCCGATGGCAGTGTCGACATCAAGAAAGCCGTGCACATCAACACCCAGTTCGAGGTGTCGAAGCAGTTCTGGACGTACCTGACCAAAAAAGGCACGTTCGGCTCGTCGAAATCCTTCATCGCCCCGGTGCCGCACCTGAGCTTCGTGCAAGGCGAGAAAGGCGTTGAATTCCTCAGGAAGCGCTTCGAACTGATGCGCCAGCACCATGCGTTCGCCGACATGGAATACACCGAAGACCGCGACCAGATGGCCGAGTGGATGCCGCTGATGATGCCAGGCCGCCCGGCTGACGAAGTCATCGCCGCGACCCGCGTCATGAACGGTACCGACGTCAACTTCGGCGCCCTGACCAACCAGTTGCTCAAGCATCTGGGCAGCGCGCCGGACACCCAGATCAAGTATTGCAAGCGCGTCACCGGCCTCAAGCGCAAGGGCGATGGCTGGACCGTGAGCATCAAGGACGTCAATTCCGGCAGCACCCGTGAAGTCGACGCCAAATTCGTTTTCCTCGGTGCCGGCGGCGCCGCGTTGCCGCTGCTGCAAGCTTCGGGCATTGAAGAGAGCAAGGGCTTCGGCGGTTTCCCGGTCAGCGGCCAGTGGCTGCGTTGCGACAACCCGGAAGTGGTCAAGCATCACCAGGCCAAGGTCTACAGCCAGGCCGCGGTGGGCTCGCCGCCGATGTCGGTGCCGCACCTCGATACCCGCGTGGTCGATGGCAAGAAATCCCTGCTGTTCGGGCCATACGCTGGCTTCACCACCAAGTTCCTCAAGCACGGCTCGCTGATGGACCTGCCGCTGTCGGTACGCGCCGGCAACATCGGCCCGATGCTGGCCGTGGCCCGGGACAACATGGACCTGACCAGATACCTGATCAGCGAAGTGATGCAGTCCATGGAGCAG
This sequence comes from Pseudomonas sp. R1-15, assembly GCF_051132085.1. Lineage (NCBI taxonomy): Bacteria > Pseudomonadati > Pseudomonadota > Gammaproteobacteria > Pseudomonadales > Pseudomonadaceae > Pseudomonas > Pseudomonas sp. R1-15. The sequence goes on from NZ_CP071660.1 coordinate 4,973,620, forward strand.
CGCCTGGAATCCCTGCGGCGCTTCTACCCCGAGGCGAAAGCCGAGGACTGGCGCCTGGAAGTGGCTGGCCAGCGCGTGCAGATCATCAAGAAAGACCCGAAGAAAGGAGGCATCCTGCAATTCGGTACCGAATTGGTGGCGGCCAAGGACGGCACTCTCGCCGCCTTGCTCGGCGCTTCACCAGGCGCTTCGGTCACCGTGTCGATCATGCTCGAACTGATCGAGCGCTGCTTCCCGGAAAAAGCCAAGGGAGAGTGGGCCGCCAAGCTCGCGGAAATCTTCCCGGCCCGGGAAAAAGTGCTGGAAACCGATGCGGCGCTGTATCGCAAGGTTAACGCGCAGAACAACATCGCGCTGGAACTGGTTGAAGCAAGCAGCGAAACCCAAAGCTACGCTTGATCTCCCGGATGAAAAAAACGCCCCGTCCTCCATGAGAGCGGGGCGTTTTTTTGCAGCTTTTCGTGGCGAGGGAGCTTGCTCCCGCTGGCCTGCAAAGCAGGCCCTGAATCAATCAGCCACGCGCCTTGTTGATCAACTCGATGTATTCCTCGGCATTACGCTGGTCCTGGATCAACGCAACGAAATCATTACCGTGCTCGTCCTTGCCGTTGAGGTCATGGCCGGCCTCGACAAAGAACGTCAGGAAACGCTCGAAATCGTCGACACGCAGCCCACGGTAGGCCTTGATCAGTTTGTGCAGCGACGGCGAAGTGGCATCGACGGGCTCGAAATTGAGGAACAGCTTGATCTGTTCGTCGCCAATCTCGTCACCAATCACTTGTTTCTTGTCTTTACGCATTGCCGGCTCCAGCTCGCACAGTTCACGGGGCGGGCAGTTTACCCCCGGCGGGCCTCGGGGCTCAACGCGGGCGTGCGGCGCCAGTGTGCAGGTCGGCCCAGATATGGCCGTTGGCGTAGCTGAGGAACTGCACGTAGACCGTGTCGTTGCGCAACAGATCGATCACCACCCGGTACTGGGCCTGTGGATAAGACAGCGTCAGGGTCTTGCTCGCCTCATCGAATACCGGTTTCTTCAGGCTTTTGCTTTCGCCATCAAAATTGAGGATCACCTGGCTGATGGTGGCGCCCTTGTTCAGGGGCTTGCCCTTGAGCCGCACCATCAGCGGCGAAGTGACCGGGATCGGCTGCTGGTTGGATGGGCGCTGGTTGCCCAGCACCACCGAATACTCGGTGACTTGCAGCAGCTGCTGCTGTTCGGGCTGTTCCTGACGCGCCACCAGGTCATCGGGGGGCAGGAACTGGCTGTGCATCGGCGCGGCCACTGCCAGCAATGGCAGGCCGCAGATCAGCAGCAGAGCGGCACAGCGACGGATCGATACACTCATGACAGGCTCCGGAAGGCATGGCCGGGCACGCTAGCACTCCTTGAAAAAATATGCGACCGGGTCAATACAGCAGGGCTTGCGGCGCGGCATACTCCGTGAGGCCATCGGTGTCGGCCCGCTGGCATATGCCGTTGTGGCGAGGGAGCTTGCTCCCGCTCGGCGGCGCAGCCGTCGTAAATCGGCTAGCGCACTCCGTCTGAAAGATTTCAATGGCCCATTTTGGGTCTGCTGCGCAGCCCAGCGGGAGCAAGCTCCCTCGCCACGGGTTTATTGTCCAGTCTATGCGAGGAGCATCATGGCCTTCTCCGCCCCACCGCTGTTCGCCGCCTGGCGCCAAGCCTGGCGTGCCGGTTACACCCTTGAGCGCCTGCGCGGCGACCTGGTAGCCGGGCTTACGGTCGGCATCATCGCTATCCCCCTGGCCATGGCCCTGGCAATCGCCGTTGGGGTGCCACCACAACACGGTCTTTACACCGTGCTGGTGGCCGCCCCCTTGATTGCCCTGACCGGCGGCTCGCGATTCAACGTGAGCGGGCCGACGGCCGCATTCGTTGTCATCCTGCTGCCCATCACCCAGCAATACGGTCTGGGCGGCCTGCTGCTGTGCACAATGCTTGCCGGCCTGATCCTGATTGCGCTGGGGCTGATGCGCGCCGGGCGCTTGATCCAGTTCATCCCGTATCCGGTGATCCTCGGTTTCACCGCCGGGATCGGCGTAGTGATTGCGACGCTGCAATTGAAGGACCTGTTGGGCCTGAGCACTGCGGGCCAGGCCACGCATTACATCGAACAGCTCGGCGAATTGATCGTGGCGCTGCCCGGCGCACGGCTTGGCGACGCCATTATCGGCGCGGCGTGTCTGGCCGTATTGATAATCTGGCCGCGCTGGGTGCCACGCGTCCCGGGCCATCTGGTCGCGCTGCTGATCGGCGCGTTGCTGGGGCTGGCCATCGAGCGCGCCGGGCTGCCGGTCGCAACGCTGGGCGAACGCTTCAGCTACGTCGTCGACGGCATCGTCTACCCCGGCATCCCGCCTTTGCTGCCGCGCTTCGACTGGCCCTGGAACCTGCCGAATGGCCAGGGCGGTGCGTTGATACTTTCCTATGACCTGTTCCGCCAATTACTGGGCCCGGCCTTCGCCATCGCCATGCTCGGCGCCATCGAGTCATTGCTCTGCGCCGTGGTGGCGGATGGCATGACCGGGAGCAGGCACGACCCCAACGCCGAATTGATCGGCCAAGGCCTGGGCAACCTCGTGGCGCCGTTGTTCGGCGGCATCACCGCCACCGCCGCAATTGCCCGCAGCGCAACCAACGTGCGCAGCGGCGCGTCATCGCCCCTGGCGGCAATCATTCACAGCCTGGTGGTGCTGGTGGCGATTGTGTTGCTCGCGCCGCTGTTCAGTTATTTGCCGATGGCGGCACTGGCGGCGTTGCTGGTGATGGTCGCCTGGAACATGAGCGAGGCCGGGCATGTGCTGCATACCCTGCGCATCGCCCCGCGCAGCGACGTGCTGGTGCTGCTGACCTGCCTGGGCCTGACGGTGCTGTTCGACATGGTCCTGGCCGTCGCCGTCGGCCTGTTGTTGGCCGCCGGGCTGTTCATCAAGCGCATGAGCGAACTGACCGACAGCGCTGAACTGCCACGCCATGCCCACCTGGCCTTGCTGGACATGCCCGAGCATGTTCGCTGCTACGCCATTCGCGGGCCGCTGTTCTTCGGTGCGGCGGAGAAGGCCCTGGATGTATTACGCCGGTTCGACCCGGGTGTCCGGGTGGTGGTCGTGGACATGAGCGCCGTGCCGATGCTGGACATGACGGCCCTGGCCGCGCTGGAAAATATCCTCAGGGACTATCGAAAGCAGGGCATCGGCCTGATCCTGGTCGCGACCGCACCGAGGGTACGCCTGAAACTGCGCCGCGCCGGGGTCCATCGCGAGCAGCGGCAGTTGGCGTATGTGCAGACGCTGGAACAGGCGCGGAGCAAAAGTGAGCGCTGGCTGGCCGCGAGCGAAGCGCATTCAAGACTGGTTTGATTGTGTGGCGAGGGAGCTTGCTCCCGCTGGGCCGGCTGGCGCTCCAGTGCGCAGCAGGCCATCTTGCGGTTGCTGCGCAACCGAGCGGGAGCAAGCTCCCTCGCCACAAAAGCGTCCTTGCCACAGGGGATACCGATCAATCGAACTGAGCGCGCATCCAGGCCTGGTATTGCGCCACGCCGGGTTCACCTTCGCGGGGGGCCCAATGAGCCAGCTCGCCGTCGCCCACCGGCCGGTACGGGCCGGCCTTGCATTCGAACATCAGGCTGTCGGCTTCAAGCACGACCAGGCCGTGATATACCCCGGCCGGCAGGTCGATACCGAGGCAATCAGCGCCGGCCTGGAGGATTCGCTTGTCGATCACCGTCCCGGTTTCATCGAAGATCAACACACCGAGCCGGCCCCTGAGCACCAGCAGGGTTTCCGCCTTGTCGGCGCTCAAATGGCGATGCGGCGGGATGTAGGTAGACGGCTGCAAGCCCACCGCCATGCGATGGCACGGTTCGTCCATCTGGTGAAGGTTGTGGTGTTGCCGTCCACGGGGATTGGCCGCGGCTTTCTCGGCCAGTTCATCGAACAGGGCTTGGTCCAGGAACGTTGGCCGATCCATACGGTTACATCCCCTTGACGGCAAAAATACCATTGGCGTTACGCCAGTAGCCTTTGTAGTCCATGCCGTAGCCAAAGATGTAGCGATCGATGCACGGCAAACCGACGAAGTCGGCCTTCAGGTCGGGACGGGCCTTGCGGTCGTGGTCCTTGTCGATCAGCACGGCGGTATGTACGGCACGGGCGCCAGCGTGTTTGCAGAAGTCGATGATCGCGCCCAGGGTGTGACCTTCATCGAGGATATCGTCGATGATCAGCACGTCGCGGTCGATGAACGAGACTTCCGGCTTGGCTTTCCAGAACAGGTCGCCGCCGCTGGTTTCGTTGCGATAGCGGGTGGCGTGCAGGTAGGAAGCTTCCAACGGGAAGTTCAGGCAGGTCAGCAGCTTGCCGGAGAAAATCAGCCCGCCATTCATCACGCAGAACACCACCGGGTTGCGGTCAGCCAACTGATCGTTGATTTGCGCACCGACACGGGCAATGGCCGCTTCGACTTCAGCTTCGGTGTACAGGCAGTCAGCCTCTCGCATGACTTGACGGATATGCTCGAGATCAGCGGACATGGCGCTCTCCAAGGGTGGCGTTTGCGGAAAAGCGGGCAAAGGTACGCATCCCGCCCGGCCAGATCAAGCGTTTGTGGACTAACGTTCTGTATTGTCTATAGGACAACACCCTCGGATAGATTAATCTAGGCCGGTTTTTTTGCCCGCCGCCGGAGCCTTCCCCATGCCCATCCTCGAGATCCGCCACCCGCTGATCAGACATAAACTCGGCCTGATGCGCCGCGCCGACATCAGCACGAAGAACTTCCGCGAGCTCGCCCAGGAAGTCGGTGCCCTGCTCACCTACGAAGCCACCAAGGACCTGCCGCTGGAATCCTACGAGATCGCCGGTTGGGCGGGCACGGTGCAGGTGGAAAAAATCGCCGGCAAGAAGATTACCGTGGTGCCGATCCTGCGTGCCGGTATCGGCATGCTCGAAGGCGTCCTGAGCCTGATTCCGGGTGCCAAGGTCAGCGCCGTCGGCGTGGCCCGCAACGAGGAAACCCTGCAGGCCCATACCTACCTGGAAAAACTGGTGCCGGAGATCGACGAGCGCCTGGCGATGATCATCGACCCGATGCTCGCCACCGGCAGCTCCATGGTTGCAACCATCGACCTGCTGAAAAAAGCCGGTTGCCGGGACATCCGCGCCATGGTCCTGGTCGCCGCGCCCGAAGGCATCCAGGCCGTGGAAGATGCCCACCCCGACGTGACCATCTACACCGCCTCCATTGACCAGAAACTCAACGAACACGGCTACATCATCCCGGGCCTGGGCGATGCCGGCGACAAGATCTTCGGCACCAAGCAGAAGGACGCCTGAGCATGCAGGACGAATTCAACGATCCGCTCTGGCGTCAGGTGCTGTCCGGCGCACAGATGCTGTTCGTCGCCTTCGGCGCGCTGGTGCTGATGCCGCTGATCACTGGCCTGGACCCGAACGTGGCGCTGTTCACGGCGGGCCTGGGGACGATCCTGTTCCAGATCGTTACCGGGCGTCAGGTGCCGGTATTCCTGGCGTCGAGTTTTGCTTTCATCACGCCGATCATTCTCGCCAAGGGCCAGTTCGGCCTGGCCGCGACCATGGGCGGCGTGATGGCGGCCGGTTTTGTCTATACGTTCCTGGGCCTGGCGGTGAAGATCAAGGGCACCGGCTTCATTGACCGGCTGTTGCCGCCAGTAGTAATCGGCCCGGTGATTATTTCCATCGGCCTGGCGATGGCGCCGATCGCTGCAAATATGGCGATGGGCAAGGCCGGCGACGGCACCGAGCTGATTCCTTATCAGACCGCGATGCTGATCTCGATGCCGGCGTTGCTCACTACCCTGATCGTCGCCGTGTTCGGCAAAGGCATCTTCCGCCTGGTGCCGATCATCTCCGGCGTATTGGTGGGTTTTGCCATGGCGTTTTTCTTCGGCGTCGTCGACACCGCGAAAATCGCCGCCGCCCCCTGGTTCGCCCTGCCGGCCTTCACCGCGCCGGAATTCAACTGGCAAGCGATCCTGTTCATCGTGCCGGTAGCCCTGGCGCCAGCGATCGAACACATCGGCGGGGTGATCGCCGTGGGTAGCGTGACCGGTCGCGACTACCTGAAAAAACCCGGCCTGCACCGCACGCTGTTCGGTGACGGTATCGCCACCACCGCAGCCGGCCTGTTCGGCGGCCCGCCCAACACCACCTATGCCGAAGTGACTGGCGCGGTGATGCTGACCAAGAACTACAACCCGAAGATCATGACCTGGGCCTCGATCTTCGCGATCAGCCTGGCGTTCATCGGCAAGTTCGGCGCACTGCTGCAAAGCATCCCGGTGCCGGTGATGGGCGGGATCCTGTGCCTGTTGTTCGGTTCGATCGCGGCGGTGGGCATGAATACGCTGATCCGCCACAAGATCGACCTGGGCGAAGCACGCAACCTGGTGATCGTTTCGGTGACGCTGGTGTTCGGCATCGGCGGCGTACTGGTCGGCACCGGTACCGGCCCGGACGACTTCGGCCTCAAGGGCATCGCGCTGTGCGCCGTGGTGGCGATCGCGTTGAACCTGATCTTGCCGGGCAACGATGGCTGGAAGCAGAAGAAGGCGGATGAGCCGCTGATCTGAGTTTTCGTCGTCAGTCAGAAGCTTCGCGAGCAGGCTCGCTCCCACAGGGGATGTTGTGAACACAAACTTTGTGACCACACGCTTTCCTTGTGGGAGCGAGCCTGCTCGCGAAGGGGCCGATGAGATCTACAACGCCAGCGGCGCCCGCTCGCAAAGGGTGCTCAACACCTTCGCCCACTGCGGATCGTCATTGAGACACGGCACCAGTACCAACTCCTCCCCTCCCGCTTCGCGAAACTGCTCGCGCCCGCGGTCGCCGATTTCTTCCAGCGTCTCGATGCAATCGGCAACGAATGCCGGGCACATCACCAGTACTTTCTTCACGCCGCTTTTGGCCAGTTCGTCCAGGCGCGCCTCGGTATAAGGTTCGATCCACTTGGCCCGTCCCAGTCGCGACTGAAACGACACCGACCATTTGCCATCCGCTAGCCCCATCTGCCGGGCGAACAGCTCGGCGGTACGAATACACTGGGCGCGGTAACACGTGGCCATGACTTCCGGCGGCGCGTTCCGGCAGCAATCGGCGTCCTTGAAGCAGTGATAGCCCGTAGGGTCGAGCTTGGTCAGGTGCCGTTCCGGCAGGCCATGGAAACTCAGCAACAGATGATCGTAATCCTGCATCAGGTACGGCTTGGCGCTGGCAACCAGGGCATCGATATATTCCGGCTGGTCATAGAAGGGCTGGAGAATCGAGAACTGCACCTTGAGCTTTTTCTCGCGCACTACCCGCTTGGCTTCTTCGATGACCGTGGTCACGGTGCTGTCGGCGAACTGCGGATACAGCGGCGCCAGGGTGATTTTGGTGTGTCCCTGGCTTGCCAGGCGCACCAGGGTCGATTCGATCGATGGCTCGCCATAACGCATTGCCAGCTCCACCGGGCCCTGGGTCCATTGCGCTTTCATGGCCTGTTGCAGGCGGCGACTGAGGACCACCAGCGGCGAGCCCTCTTCCCACCAGATCGAGGCATAGGCGTGGGCCGATTGCTCGGGGCGCTTGACCAGGATCAGCGACACCAGTAGCCGCCGCACCGGCCATGGCAGGTCGATGACGTAGGGGTCCATCAGAAATTGGTTGAGGTAGCGGCGTACATCGGCCACCGAGGTGGAGGCAGGCGAACCCAGATTCACCAGAAGCAACGCGTGATCGGTCATGCAACGTCCTATTTCAAAGGCGACCCGACAAATCTTCCAGGGCCGCAGACAACTCAGTGAACCGGAATGAAAACCCCGCCGCCTGCAATCGGGCGGGCGTGGCGCGCTGGCCTCCCAGCAACAGCAATGACAACTCCCCCAAAGCGATTTTCAACGCAAGCTCCGGCATCGGCACCACGGCCGGGCGATGCAGTACGTGCCCCAGGGCCTTGGCGAAATCGCGGTTGCGCACCGGGTTCGGTGCGCAGGCATTATAAGGACCGCTGGCATCGCTGCGGTGCAGAAGAAAATCAATCAGGGCGATTTGATCGTCGATATGAATCCAGGGCATCCACTGCCGCCCGCTGCCGATACGCCCGCCCATTGCCAGTTTGAACGGCAGCAACAGCCGCGACAAAAAGCCGCCCTCTGCAGACAGGACCAGGCCGGTGCGAACCAGCACCACACGTATGCCCAAGGCTTCTGCACGTTGCGCGGTTTCTTCCCAGGCGATGCACAACTGGCTGGCGAAGTCTTCGCTGACCGGCCCGGATTCTTCGGTCAACTCCCGCTCGCCGCCGTCGCCATACCAGCCCACCGCAGAGCCGGAAATCAGCACCCGCGGTTTCTGTTCGCAACGCTCCAGCCAGGCCAGCAGAACCTCGGTCAGCGTGACGCGGCTGCTCCACAGCAGCATCTTGCGTTTATGGCTCCAGGGCCTGTCGCCGATAGGCGCGCCGGCAAGGTTGACGACCGCGTCCACCGGCTCGCCAAGCTCATCGAGGCTGGCGATACCGCGCACCTGCGCGCCACAGATTTTCGCCACCTGTTCGGGCCGACGACTCCAGACCGTCAGGCGATGTCCCTGCTCCAGCCAGTGCCGGCAGAGTTGACGTCCGATCAAACCAGTACCGCCGGTCAGCAATATGTGCATGAGATGTCCCTCGGCTCGCGTTTTACCTGGCCCATTAGTCTATTTTTATAAGTAGGCATTTTTCATATCGGACAGGGTCTGTACCTAACAATAGGACAACCCGCCAAAACGCGAACGGTAAAACTTATACCAAAAACCAGAATTGTACAGGATTAAACGACGGCGTAGTCTGTACAGAAAGGTAAACGAGGCCCTCATGACTGTACCCATCGCAATCATCGGCACCGGCATCGCCGGACTTTCAGCCGCCCAGGCCCTGACGGAGGCCGGGCATGTCGTTCAACTCTTCGATAAAAGCCATGGCAGCGGCGGCCGCATGTCCAGCAAGCGCAGCGACGCCGGCGCGCTGGACATGGGCGCACAATATTTCACCGCCCGGGATCGGCGCTTCGTCACGGAAGTCCAGCGCTGGCAAGCCAACGGCTGGGCGGCGGAATGGAACCCGCAGCTCTATCACTTCCAGGACGGGCAGATGAGCCCCTCGCCGGACGAGCAGACCCGCTGGGTCGGTACCCCGCGCATGAGCGCGATTACCCGCGCCCTGCTCGGCGAGCTACAGGTGCAGTTTTCCTGCCGCATCACCGAGGTCTTTCGTGGCCAGGAACACTGGCACCTGCAGGACGCCGAAGGGTTTACCCACGGCCCGTTCGGCCAGGTCGTGATTGCCACGCCCGCGCCCCAGGCCACGGCGTTGCTCGCCGCCGTGCCGAAACTGGCCGGCGTCGCCGCCGGGGTGAAAATGGACCCCACCTGGGCAGTGGCGCTGGCCTTTGAACAACCCCTGGATACGCCCATGGAGGGCTGCTTCGTCCAGGACAGCCCCCTCGACTGGCTGGCCCGCAACCGCAGTAAACCAGGGCGCGATGCCAAGCTCGACACCTGGGTGCTGCATGCAAGCAGCGACTGGAGCCGCCAGCACATCGACATGCCCAAGGAAGCGGTGATCGAGCATTTGCACGGCGCCTTCGCAGAACTGCTGCACAGCGCGATGCCCGCGCCGAGCTTCAGCGTGGCCCATCGCTGGCTGTATGCCCGTCCCGCCGGCAGCCACGAATGGGGCGCCCTGGCCGATGCCGACCTGGGCTTGTATGTGTGCGGAGACTGGTGCCTGTCCGGCCGGGTCGAAGGAGCATGGCTCAGTGGCCAGGATGCCGCCCGTCGCTTGCACGCCAGCCTTCAGTGAGCGCATTCCCCAGGCCATCCGCTGCTGTCGCGAGAGGCAGCAGCCGGCGGCAAGGTCACAACGCCACCCTTCGGCCTGGAACAATCGGTTGACTTGTTCGCATACCGACCTATGATGAAAATATTGTACAAACAATAGTACATGTACAAGATTTACCCAGCAGAGGTCGCCCATGCCCAACGAAGCTATCGCCAAACCGAAAATTGCCATCAGCGCCTGCCTGATGGGCGCTGAAGTGCGCTTCAATGGTGGTCACAAGCAATCGCCGTTGTGCAGCCGCACGCTGGTCGAATACTTCGATTTCGTGCCGGTGTGTCCGGAAGTCGCCATTGGCCTGGGCGTCCCGCGCGAGCCGATCCGGCTGGTTGGCAACCCCGCGCGCCCCGACGCGGTCGGCACGGTGAAGCGAGACCTCGACGTGACCCAGCCATTGGCCGATTACGGTCAACAAATGGCCGCTGAGCTGGATGACATCTGCGGCTATATCTTCATGCAGAAGTCGCCGTCCTGCGGGCTGGAGCGGGTCAAGGTCTACGACCACAACGGCGTCCCGCAGGACGGCGGTGGACGTGGTGTCTACGCCCAGGCCTTTTGCGAGCGCCACCCCGACTTGCCGGTGGAAGAAGACGGCCGCCTCAACGATCCGGTACTGCGCGAGAACTTTCTGACCCGTGTATTCGCCTATGCCGCCTGGCAACCGCTGCGCCGCCGCGGGCTGACCCGACGCGACCTGATTGAATTTCACTCACGCTACAAGTACCTGTTGATGGCCCACAACCCTGAGCAATACAAGGCGTTGGGCAACATGTTAGGCAACATGGGCAAGGCCGATCCGGACGAACTGGGCCAGCGTTATTTCAGCGCGCTGATGGCGGCCTTGAAGAAATGCGCCACCCGACGCACGCACACCAACGTCCTGCAGCACCTGAGCGGTTACCTCAAGCGTGCCATTGATGCCGATGACAAGCAGGAGGTGCAGCACCTGATCGGGCAATACCGTCTTGGTATCGTGCCACTGGTGGTGCCGCTCACATTGCTCAAGCATCATCTGCGTCAGCACCCCGACCCCTATCTCGCCCAACAGGTGTACCTGCAACCGCACCCAGAGAACCTCAGCTTGCGAAACGCCATTTGATGAAGAACGAACTCGACTCCAGCGCCAGCGAAGACCTGGGCGCCGATTTCGCCAAGGCCCTCGCGCAGGGCTGGCTGCCGATCCGCGAAGTCGCCCGGCAAACCGGCGTAAATGCCGTCACGCTGCGAGCCTGGGAGCGGCGCTACGGGTTGATCGTGCCGCACCGTACGCCCAAGGGCCATCGCTTGTTCAACCGCGAACATGTGCAGCGGATCCTGAGCATCCTCACCTGGATCGATCGTGGCGTGGCAGTGAGCAAGATAAAACCGTTGCTCGACACACCGCAGCCGTCAGGCGAACCGTTGGAAGACGACTGGCAACGTCAGCGCCATGCCCTGATGCTGGCGGTGACGCAACTGGCCGAGCGTCAGGTCGATGATTCGGTGAACCAGGCCATGGCGCTGTATCCGCCTTGGACTGTTTGTGAACAGTTGCTCCTGCCCTTGCTGGGCGAGTTGCAATTGCGCTGGCAGAGCCAGTTCGGCGCGCAGCTGGAAAAGGTCTTCCTGTACTCCTGGCTGCGCAGCAAATTCGGCAGCCGGATCTACCACAACAACCGCCAGTTGCGCGGCGCACCGCTGTTGATGATCAACCAGTCCGAGGTGCCGCAGGAGCCCCAGTTGTGGCTCACCGCCTGGCTGGCAAGCAGCGCCGACTGTCCCGTGGAGGTGTTCGACGGGCCGCTCCCGGCCGGTGAGCTGGCGTTGGCGGTCGAACGGCTCAAGGCCCGCGGCGTGCTGCTGTATTCGAGCCAGGCACTGAACCTGTCGCAATTGCCCAGGCTGCTGAGCGGGCTCGACTGCCCGATCATCATCGCCGGCCCCGCCGCCTCGATTCACCAGGCCAAGCTGTCTGCAAGCGCGGCAATGAGCAACGTCAGCTGGGCCGAAGACCCGCTATCGGCTCATCGCGAACTGAGCCGCAGAGAACTCCTCTAGTTGGAAAAAACCATGCAATTGATCTGGCTGCGCAGCGACTTGCGCCTGCACGACAACACCGCCCTGGCGGCCGCCGCTGCCCGGGGGCCCTGCGTAGCGGTCTACCTGCCGAGCCCGAAGCAATGGGCGGCCCATGACGACGCACCCTGCAAGATCGATTTCTGGTTGCGCAACCTCGCGACATTGAGCACGGCCCTGGCGGAACTGAACATCCCATTGCTGATCCGCAACACGGAGTATTGGAATCAGGCCCCGCAAGTGCTGGTCACTTTATGTCGCGAGCTGGGCATCGGTGCCGTACACGTCAACGAGGAATACGGCCTGAATGAAACCCGGCGCGACGCCGACGTCGCCCGGGCGCTAAAGGATGAGGGCGTGGAATTTCGCAGCCATCTCGACCAGCTCCTGTTCAAGCCCGGCAGCGTCCTGACCAAGACCGGCAGTTATTTCAAGGTGTTCAGCCAATTTCGCAAGGTCTGCTATAGCCGTCTGCATTTTTCGTTACCGAGCCTGGTGCCCGCGCCTGTTCGGCAGGCACCTACGGCCATCGCCAGCGATCCGCTGCCGACGCAGGTTGAAGGATTCAACCCGCCGAATGCGGACCTGCGCGATCTCTGGCCCGCCGGCGAAAGCGAAGCCCGGCGCCGGCTCGAGTCGTTCGTCGAGCAACACATCGATTACTACCAGAGCGAACGGGATTTTCCGGCCAGACCCGGGACCAGCCAGCTGTCGGCCTATCTGGTGGCCGGCGTGGTTTCACCGCGCCAGTGCCTGCACGCCGCGCTGCAGGCCAATCAGGGCGAGTTCGAAAGCGGAAACGTCGGAGCCGTGACCTGGATCAATGAACTGCTCTGGCGCGAGTTTTATAAACACGTTCTGGTGGGATTCCCCCGCGTATCGCGCCACTGCGCGTTCCGCCCGGAAACCGAGGCCCTGGCCTGGCGCAACGACCCCCAGGCACTGGCGGCGTGGAAAGAAGCCCGTACAGGCTTGCCGATCATTGACGCTGCCATGCGCCAATTGCTGGAGACCGGCTGGATGCATAACCGCCTACGGATGGTGGTGGCGATGTTCCTGACCAAGAACCTGTTGATCGATTGGCGTGAGGGCGAACGCTTTTTCATGCAGCACCTGATCGATGGTGACCTGGCGGCAAACAATGGCGGCTGGCAGTGGAGCGCCTCGACCGGCACCGACTCGGCGCCCTGGTTCCGGATTTTCAATCCGTTGAGCCAATCGGAAAAATTCGACCGCGAGGGGTTGTTCATCAAACGCTGGTTACCCGAACTGAACGATCTCGATAAGCCGGATGTCCATAGCCCGAATACCCGTGGCGATTTGTTTGGTGCGGTGGACTACCCCGCTCCGATCGTCGACCTCAGCCAGTCCAGGGCCCGCGCCCTGGCAGCGTTCAGAAACCTGCCGTCACGGCAGGACGCCGGTTGAGGATTTGTGCGGTGAACGAATAGGGGTCGGCCGATGCGGGCTGCCATTCTCAATAGTATGACGATATAGTCGTTAAAAAATGCGCATCGTCCGGTAAACAAGGAGTGAGTAATGGGTTTGACACCGCCACGGCGATACTGGCTGACCGGCGCCGGTAACGGAATTGGCGCCTCTTTGGCCGAATCGATACTGCGTACCGGCGCCCATCTGGCTGTCAGCTCACGCTTGCCGTGCGATGCGCTTTCGGCAAGATATCCAGGACAGGTCCTGATCGTGGCCGGCAATTTGACCGACAGTCAGGCCGTACGCGAGGCGGGCGAGCGAATCGCCCAGGAATGGGGCTCCCTGGATACCGTGATCATCAACGCCGGAACCGCCGAATACATCAGCGGACAACCCGTCACCCCATCGATCATCGAGCACATCGTGCGCAGCAACCTGCTGGCCGCCAGCCTGTGTATCGAGGCGGCCGCGCCATTGCTGCGCGCCGGCAACGGGACCCATCTGGTGGGCATCGCCAGTCCGCTGACCTATCTGCCGCCCTCGCAATTCGAGGCCGGCGACTGCGGAATGCGTTTTCTATTCGAATCGGCTCGCGGCAAACTGGCCCGCGATGGCATTGACGTGACCATCGTGCACCCAGGGTTCGACAACTCATCGCCGGCCGTCGAAGATGGCTTGCCGCCGTCGATTCGCTGGTCTGCTGAAACGGCGGCCCATCACATCCTGACCCAACTGACCGAACGTCCCCTTGAAGTGATCCTGCCCGCCATGACCATGGACCTGCTTTGGCCATTGCCATCGAACGACACGGTGCTGGCGGGCGCGCATTCACGTTCGGACAGTTACCAGTGCCCGATCAAGGGACGCCCCTGAATAGCGCGCTTGCCTTACACTGCGCGCCATGAAGACCATCCCGCTGCACGAAATCCCCGCCCCGGCCGTCACGTGTTCAACGTGTGCGGCGTGCTGCTGCCAACTGGAAGTCATGTTGATCACCGACACCGGCGTGCCCGAGCGCTTCATCGACACGGATGACTGGGGTGGAGAAGTGATGCTGCGTCTTGACGACGGCTGGTGCGCGGCGCTGGATCGCGACACCATGAGATGCACAATCTACGAAAAGCGCCCACTGATCTGCCGGGAGTTCGAGATGGGTGCGCCAGAATGCCTGGAAGAGCGCCAGGGCATTGCAACGGCGTACAGATAAAAGAAGCTTTTATGTGGGAGCGAGCCTGCTCGCGAATGCGCTGGGCCAGCCAATATCAACCCGACTGACCCAACGCTTCGCGAGCAGGCTCGCTCCCACTGTGCCCAAGCGTTTTGTTACAGCGGCATTGTGTAATGCAATGCGTAGCTTTCCACACCGTCGTTGGTCGACTTGATGCCGGCGTTGGAATAGTGAGTGGCACGGATGCCGACTTCATGCCCGCCATTGAAGCGCAGGCCAAAGCCGATGCGGTCTTCGAACTGGAACGCTGTGCCGAGCTTGTTGCTTTCGATTTCAGTGTTTTCAAACAGCGCAACACCGACGCCTGCCTCGATGTAAGGCTTCACGTTCTGACCAGCAAACTCATACACCAGGACTGGCGAGAACGACAGGCTGTGGTTGCTCGAAGTTTCGTCCCCCTCCCAGTACGTATAGGCACCGCTCCAGTAACCGGTCAGGCGACCCACGTCGCTCTGCAGCCAGCTCTTGTCCCAATCGAATTGCATGCCCAGGCGATAAGTCATGGTCGAGTCGCCGGTCTGGCCAACCCCGAATTCCACGCCCGCCGCCTGTGCGGTGTAAGTGTGCCCCAGCAACGCAGCCGCAAATGCGGCAAAGCAGAATAAACGCTTCATTAGAAACATCCTTTTCCGACAGCCTTAGTTAGTTTTTCTTACAGAAGACACAGCTATAGAAATCCACGCCAAATCAGAAGTTCAGCACGATTCACATAATTTTCACGTTTTTTTACAGAACGAAGCTTCGCACAATGCCAGACGAATTCCATAGCATCGGTAGGATATTTCTTAAATGTATCGGATCAGCGCTACTCCAGAATTGAGTTTCGCTGGCAGGCCCGTCAGCCAGTAGCGCCCGCTCCGCCAACAAGCGCTGGAGTTGCCGGGCCACGGCGGCGCCCGTATCGATCAGACTGATATGGGCGGGAATCATCTGTTTGAGCAACGGCTTGAGGAATGGATAGTGCGTACAGCCAAGGATCAGTGTGTCGCAGCCAGCCGCCAGCAGCGGGTTGACGTAGCCTTGTAGCAGTTGGTGCAAGGCCGAACTATGCAGGTCCCCCGCCTCGATCAATTCCACCAGTCCCGGACAAGGCTGCGTGATCACGCGGACATCCGTGGCGAAGCGGTCGAGCAACGCGGCAAATTTGGCGCTCTGCAAGGTGCCAGTCGTTGCCAGCACGCCAACGATGCCGCTTCGCGTCGCGGCGGCAGCCGGCTTGACCGCCGGCTCCATACCGACGATGGGCCAGTCGGGGTAGTCGCGACGCAGGTCAGCCACCCCGGCGACTGTCGCGGTGTTGCAGGCCACCACCAGCGCCTTGGCGCCCTCGCGCTGGAAAAAATCGGCAATGACCGCGCAGCGCTGCCGGATGAATTCCGGGCTTTTTTCGCCATAGGGAATATGCCCGCAGTCGCCAACGTACAGCAGCGACTCATTGGGCAACAGCCGACGGATTTCCCCCAGCACCGACAGCCCGCCGACACCCGAGTCGAACACACCGACCGGCGCCTCACGCATGCCGGTTACCGCAGACACCGCAGCGCGGATCGCGCTTGACGCGTAGTTCGCGAAAACGCGTGCCCAGGGCATCGATCAGCAGCAGGCGCCCCACCAGGGGCTCACCGAAACCCGCCAGCAACTTCAAGGCTTCCAGCGCCTGGAGACTGCCTACCAAACCCACCAGCGGCCCGAGCACACCGGCTTCGCTGCAGGTCAGTTCGGCTTCGCTGCCGTGACCGTAAAGGCAGTGGTAACAAGGACTTTCAGGGCGACGTGGGTCGAATACCGACAGTTGCCCTTCCAGGCGAATCGCTGCGCCGCTGACCAGGGGCTTGGCGGCGGTGACACACGCCGCATTCACCGCTTCGCGGGTAGCAAAGTTGTCGGAACAGTCGAGCACCACATCCACCGCCGCCACCGCGCCGGCCAGGGAGTCTTCATCCATGGCGGTCGAATGGGAAACCAGGCGAACCTCGGGATTGATGGCGGTCAGGCGACGCACCGCCGAATCGACCTTGGTGAGGCCGACGCTATCGGTGTCGTGAATGATCTGTCGCTGAAGGTTGGTCAGGTCGACCGTGTCGAAATCCGCCAGGTGCAACTCGCCGACGCCAGCGGCGGCCAGGTACAACGCCACCGGGGCGCCCAGGCCACCGAGGCCGATGATCAATACGCGGCCCTGCTTGAGGCGCAGCTGCCCATCGATGTCGATGTGCTGCAACAGAATCTGGCGACTGTAGCGCAGCAGTTCTTGATCATTCAGCACGGCAGGCGTCCCAGGCTGATGCGTTCGTGATTACCCAGATCCTTGCGACTGTGGACTTCGGCAAACCCTTGCTTTTGCAACAGACCACGCACCGCCTCGGCCTGGTCATAACCGTGCTCCAGCATCAGCCAGCCGCCTGCCCCGAGATGATCGGGGGCCTGGGCGATGATTGCACGCAAGTCGTCGAGACCGTCCGCCCCCGCCACCAGCGCACTGGCCGGCTCGAAGCGCACATCGCCCTCGGCCAGGTGCGGATCGCTGGCGGCTATATAAGGCGGGTTGCTGATGATCAGGTCGAAACGCTCGCCTTCCAGGGCGCTGAACCAGTGACTGCTGAGCACCGTGACATTGCGCAGGCCCAGGCGCTGGCGATTGCGCTCGGCCAGGGCCACGGCTTCCAGCACCCGGTCGACCGCCGTGACGTTCCAGGCCGGACGCTCGCTGGCCAGCGCCAGGGCAATCGCGCCGCTGCCGGTGCCAAGGTCGAGGACCCGGGCGGGCGTGGCTGGCAACAATGCCAGTGCGGTCTCGACCAACAGTTCAGTGTCGGGTCGGGGGATCAGCGTATGGGGCGCGACTTCCAGGTCGAGCTTCCAGAAACCCTGCTGCCCGAGAATATAAGCCACCGGCTCGCCGGAGCGACGGCGACGCAAGTATTCGGAAAACAACAGCGCCGCCTCGCTCGGCACGATTCGCTCGGGCCAGGTGTGCAGGAAGCTGCGGGACTTGCCCAGGGCGGCGGCCAGCAACAGCTCGGCGTCCAGTCGTGGACTGGGCGAATCCGGCAATTGCGCGGCGCGAAGCAAGCTGGCGATGATGGTCATGGGTTTACCTCTGCTTACTCGCCAATCGCGGCCAGCTGGTCGGCCTGGTATTCAGCGAGCAAGGGCTCGATGACGGCGTCGACACCACCTGCAAGAATTTCGTCGAGGGAATACAGGGTCAGGTTGACACGGTGGTCGGTGACCCGGCCCTGGGCAAAGTTGTAGGTACGGATCCGCTCGGAACGGTCGCCCGAGCCCACCAGCAACTTGCGTTCGCTGGCGATGGCATTGGCGGCGGCGCTGGTTTGCTGGTCGTTGAGCTTGGCCGACAACCAGGCCATCGCCCGCGCGCGGTTCTTGTGCTGGGAGCGCTCTTCCTGGCACTCCACCACGATGCCCGAGGGCAAGTGCGTGATGCGGATCGCCGAGTCGGTCTTGTTCACGTGCTGGCCGCCCGCGCCGGAAGACCGGTAGGTGTCGACGCGCAGGTCCGCCGGGTTGATCTCGATGGCTTCCTGTTCGTCCGGCTCGGGCAAGACCGCCACGGTGCAGGCGGACGTATGGATGCGCCCCTGGGATTCGGTGGCCGGCACGCGTTGTACGCGGTGGGCGCCGGACTCGAACTTCAACTTGCCATAGACGTTATCGCCCTCGACCCGGGCGATAACTTCTTTATAGCCGCCGTGTTCGCCTTCGTTTTCCGAGAGGATCTCGACCCGCCAGCCGCGACGCTCGGCGTAGCGCGAATACATGCGGAACAGGTCGCCGGAAAAGATCGCCGCCTCGTCGCCGCCAGTGCCGGCGCGGATTTCGAGGAACACGTTGCGCCCGTCGTTCGGGTCCTTGGGCAACAGCATGCGTTGCAGGTTGCTTTCCAGCTCGACCAGTTGCTCCTTGGCTTCGCGAACTTCTTCCACGGCCATCTCGCGCAGGTCCGGGTCGCTGTCCTTGAGCAGCGCCTGGGCGCCCTCAAGGTCGCTTTGCACCTTGAGCAACTGCTTGTAGGTCGCAACGATCGGCTCGACTTCCGCGTACTCCTTGGAGTAGGTGCGAAATTTGTTCTGGTCGGAAATGACTTCGCCATCGCCCAGCAAGGCGGTCAGTTCCTCGAAACGGTCCTGGAGAATATCCAGCTTATTGAGCAGTGACGCTTTCATTACGGTTTCTTATCCGATAAGCCATCCGGTGAAGCTTCACCGAGGGCGAAAAGTTCCTGGGCCATGGCCAGCGCATC
Organism: Pseudomonas sp. R1-15; assembly: GCF_051132085.1. Classification (NCBI taxonomy): domain Bacteria; kingdom Pseudomonadati; phylum Pseudomonadota; class Gammaproteobacteria; order Pseudomonadales; family Pseudomonadaceae; genus Pseudomonas; species Pseudomonas sp. R1-15. Next base: position 4,992,514 of record NZ_CP071660.1, read on the forward strand.
GAGGCGGCCTTCGGCGGTCAGCTTCTTGAGCTGGACACTGGGCGCGTGAAGCAATTTGTTGGTCAGGCCACGCGCCAGTTGCACCAACACCTCTTCGGCGCTGCCGCCGTTGGCCAGCAGGCGCTGGGCCTTTTGCAATTCTTCGTCGCGTAGCCGCTCGCTTTGCTGACGATACGCCTTGAGCACATCCACCGCCGCCAGCTCGCGCAGGCGCACCATGAAGTCCTCGGCGCCAACGGTGATCATTTCCTCCGCCGCCTGGGCCGCGCCCTGACGGCTCTTGAGGTTCTCGGCAACGACTTCGTGCAGGTCATCGACACTGTAGAGGTAAACGTCGTCGAGTTCGCCCACTTCCGGCTCGATGTCGCGGGGAACGGCGATATCGACCATGAAGATCGGCTTGTGCTTGCGCAGCTTCAGGGCGCTTTCCACCGCGCCCTTGCCGAGGATCGGCAGTTGGCTGGCGGTGGAACTGATGACGATGTCGCTGTGCACCAGCTCGGCGGGAATGTCCGAGAGCAGCACTGCATGAGCGCCGAACTGCTCGGCCAGGGTGCTGGCGCGCTCCAGGGTGCGGTTGGCGACCACGATGCGCTTCACGCCGAGGTCGTGCAGGTGCCGGGCGACCAGGGTGATGGTCTCGCCCGCGCCGATCAGCAGCGCCTGGCTGCGTTGCAAATCACTGAAAATCTGTTTCGCCAGGCTGACGGCGGCGAACGCCACGGACACCGGGTTTTCGCCAATGGCAGTGTCGGTGCGTACTTGCTTGGCGGCATTGAAGGTGGCCTGGAACAGACGCCCCAGCAGCGGGCCAACCGTTCCGGCCTCGCGGGCCACGGCGTAGGCCGATTTCATCTGGCCGAGAATCTGCGGTTCGCCCAGCACCAGCGAATCGAGCCCGGAGGCGACGCGCATCATGTGACGAACTGCCGCATCGTCCTCATGCACATAGGCACTGGCGCGCAGTTCTTCAAGGCTCAGATCATGGTATTGGGCCAGCCAGCGCAGCACCGAATCGGCCGAAACGTGATCCTGCTCTATATAAAGCTCACTGCGATTGCAGGTGGAGAGAATCGCAGCTTCTCGGCTGTCGGTGAGTCGGCAGAGCTGCTGCAGGGCCTCCACCAGCTGCTCAGGCGTAAAGGCCACCCGCTCGCGGACGTCTACTGAAGCAGTCTTGTGGTTGATACCAAGTGCAAGGAAGGCCATTCAAGGTCGCTGGTGGTGACGTGAAGCCGGCAATTGTCCTACTTCGTCAGATTCAGAACAACTACCACCGACTATTGTCACAATTACCTGTGCCTATGAGGCATCCACCGAGACTCGGTTATGTTTGGCCGATGGCTTGTGTCATGATGATCCGACCGCAGGTTAGTCGCCCTCTTCCTATATGAATAGATCTTTCGCGTTGCTCCTCGCTTTTGCCTTCCTCGGCGGCTGCCAGTCCATGGCCCCCGTCTCGACGGACGGTACGCCACCGGTCGAAGACAGCACCCCGGCCCCCGAAAAGCCCAAGGTCTACGGATCGTTCAGCGAAGAAACCATCTTCAGCCTGTTGAGCGCAGAACTGGCCGGCCAGCGCAATCGCTTCGATATTGCCTTGGACAACTATGTGACCCAGGCCGTCAACACCCAGGATCCGGGCATCTCCGAGCGGGCCTTTCGCATCGCCGAATACCTGGGGGCCGACCAGCCCGCGCTGGATACGGCGCTGATCTGGGCCAGGAACGCACCCGACGATCTCGAAGCGCAACGCGCCGCCGCCGTGCAACTGGCGCGCGCGGGCCGTTACGACGATTCCATGATGTATATGGAGAAAGTCCTGCTGGGCAAGGGCGATACCCATTTCGATTTCCTCGCGCTGTCTGCGGCCGATACCGACCAGGAAACCCGCGACGGCCTGATGAAGAGTTTCGACCGCCTGCTGCAGCGTCACCCGAACAACGGGCAGCTGATTTTTGGCAAGGCCTTGCTCTTGCAACAGAACGGCGACTCCCAGGGCGCCCTCACGCTGCTGGAAGACAACCCGCCGGAACCCGGCGAAGTGGCGCCTATCCTGTTACGCGCCCGCCTCTTGCAAAGCATGAATCGCGGCGATGAAGCCCTGCCGCTGATGGAAAAAAGCATCAAGAAATACCCGGACGACAAACGCCTGCGCCTCACCTATGCGCGCATGCTGGTGGAAAACAACCGCATGGATGATGCCAAGGTCGAGTTTTCCAGCCTGGTCCAGCAGTACCCTGAAGACGACGACCTGCGCTATTCCCTGGCGTTGGTCTGCCTGGAAGCCAAGGCCTGGGAAGAAGCCAAGGGCTATCTGGAGGACCTGATCGCCCGCGAAAGCCACGTCGATTCGGCCCACCTGAACCTGGGGCGCATCGCCGAAGAACGCAACGACCCCGAAAGCGCGCTGATCGAGTACGCCCAGGTCGGCCCGGGTAACGACTACCTGCCCGCGCAGTTGCGCCAGGCCGACATCCTGATCGGCAATGGTCGGGCGGCCGAGGCCCAGAGTCGCCTGGCCATCCAGCGCGACACCCAGCCGGACTACGGCATCCAGCTCTACCTGATCGAGGCCGAGACCCTGGCGGCGAACAACCAGAGCGACAAAGCCTGGGCCGTGCTGCAACAAGCCTTGAAGCAATACCCGGACGACCTGAACCTGCTGTATACCCGATCCATGCTGGCGGAAAAACGCAATGACCTGGCCCAGATGGAAAAGGACCTGCGTCTGATCATCCAGCGTGATCCCGACAACGCCATGGCGCTCAACGCCCTCGGCTACACCTTGTCGGATCGCACCACCCGCTACGATGAAGCCAAGGTGCTGATCGAGAAAGCCCATCAGATCAATCCGGAAGACCCTGCTGTGCTCGACAGCCTTGGCTGGGTGAATTTTCGCCTGGGCAATCTCGACGAAGCCGAACGCCTGTTGCGCCAGGCCCTGGAGCGCTTCCCCGATCAGGAAGTCGCCGCTCACCTGGGTGAAGTCCTGTGGGCCAACGGCAAACAGCGCGAGGCCCGGCAGATCTGGAGCAAATTCCTCAAGGAACAGCCCGACAGCCCGATTCTGCGCAGCACCATCAAACGCCTGACCGGATCAGAGACTCTTTAAGCCATGTTTTTGCGCCACTTCATCGTCTTCAGTTTTATCGCCCTGCTCGCCGGTTGCGCGGGCTTCGGCGCCCGCGAATCTGTCCAGGGCCAAGGCAACCAGGCCCAGTGGCGCGTGCACAAGGAACAACTGAGCGGCCTCGACGGCTGGCAGATCGACGGCAAGATCGGCATTCGCGCGCCTAAAGACTCGGGCAGCGGCACCTTGTTCTGGCTGCAGCGCCAGGATTACTACGACATTCGCCTTTCCGGCCCGCTGGGTCGTGGCGCGGCACGGCTGACCGGCAGGCCAGGCCAGGTTTCGCTGGAAGTCGCCAACCAGGGACGCTACGAGGCGCCCAGCCCCGAGGCGTTGCTGGAAGAACAGCTGGGCTGGAAACTGCCGGTATCGCACCTCACTTGGTGGGTTCGCGGCCTTCCGGCGCCGGACAGCAAAAGCCGCCTGACCCTGGATGCCGACAGTCGCCTGTCCAATCTGGAACAGGATGACTGGCAGATCGAATACCTCAGCTATGCCCGGCAGAACGGTTACTGGTTGCCCGAGCGCATCAAGCTGCACGGCAGCAACCTCGACGTCACGCTGGTCATCAAGCAATGGCAGCCGCGCAAGCTGGGGCAATGACATGAGCGCAACACGCCTGACGCTGCCCTCCCCGGCCAAGCTCAACCTGATGCTGCATATCCTCGGCCGGCGTCCGGACGGTTACCACGAATTGCAGACGATTTTTCAGTTCCTCGACTACGGCGACGAGATCACCTTTGCCGTACGCGATGACGGCGTGATCCATCTTCACACCGAGTTCGACGGCGTGCCCCATGACAGCAACCTGATCGTCAAGGCCGCGAAAAAACTCCAGGAGCAATCCGGTTGTTCGCTGGGCATCGACATCTGGATCGAAAAAATCCTGCCCATGGGCGGCGGTATCGGTGGCGGCAGTTCGAATGCGGCGACGACTCTGCTGGGCCTAAACCATTTGTGGCAGCTTGGCTGGGACCTGGATCGCCTGGCAGCGCTGGGCCTGACACTGGGCGCCGACGTACCGGTTTTCGTGCGTGGCCACGCGGCTTTTGCCGAGGGCGTCGGGGAAAAACTCACCCCGGTGGAACCCGAAGAACCCTGGTATCTGGTACTGGTGCCGCAAGTATCTGTAAGTACAGCAGAAATTTTTTCAGATCCGCTGTTGACACGTAACTCGGAGCCCATTAAAGTGCGCCCCGTTCCCAAGGGAAACAGTCGAAATGACTGCTTACCGGTGGTAGCAAGGCGTTATCCAGATGTTCGTAACGCTTTGAATTTGTTAGGTAAATTTACCGAAGCAAAACTCACCGGAACTGGAAGTTGTGTGTTTGGGGGCTTCCCAAGCAAAGCTGAAGCTGATAAAGTCTCGGCCCTTCTGACAGAGACCCTTACAGGGTTTGTAGCAAAGGGAAGCAACGTTTCGATGTTGCATCGCAAGCTGCAAAGTCTGCTCTAAAAGGAATCGAGTGCTGGGCACTCGCAGCAACAGATACAGGGGCGTCGCCAAGCGGTAAGGCAGCAGGTTTTGATCCTGCCATGCGTTGGTTCGAATCCAGCCGCCCCTGCCATTTTCCTATACTCATCCAGGTATACCCTCAGCCTTCAGGTACTGCGCGTGTCCAAGATGATGGTCTTTACGGGGAACGCTAACCCCGATCTGGCTCGGCGTGTAGTACGTCAGCTGCATATCCCTCTCGGTGACATTTCTGTCGGTAAGTTCTCCGACGGCGAAATCACTGCCGAGATCAATGAAAACGTTCGCGGTAAAGACGTCTTCATTATTCAGCCGACTTGCGCTCCGACCAACGATAACCTGATGGAACTCGTCGTGATGGCTGATGCCTTCCGCCGCTCCTCGGCTACTCGTATTACTGCTGTTATTCCTTACTTTGGTTATGCCCGTCAGGATCGCCGTCCGCGTTCCGCACGTGTGGCTATCAGCGCGAAAGTCGTCGCCGATATGCTCACCGTGGTCGGCATCGATCGTGTACTCACGGTCGATCTGCATGCTGACCAGATCCAGGGCTTCTTCGATATTCCCGTGGACAACATCTACGGCTCCCCGGTCCTGGTGGATGACATTGAAGATCAGCGCTTCGAAAACCTGATGATCGTGTCCCCGGATATCGGCGGCGTCGTGCGTGCACGGGCTGTTGCCAAATCCTTGGGCGTGGATCTGGGTATCATCGACAAACGCCGTGAGAAGGCCAATCACTCCGAAGTGATGCACATCATCGGCGACGTCGAAGGGCGCACCTGTATTCTGGTCGATGACATGGTCGATACCGCCGGCACCCTGTGCCACGCGGCCAAGGCCCTGAAAGAGCATGGCGCTGCCAAGGTCTTTGCCTACTGCACACACCCTGTGCTGTCGGGTCGAGCGATCGAAAACATTGAAAATTCCGTGCTGGACGAGCTGGTGGTAACCAATACCATCCCGCTGTCCGCTGCAGCACAAGCCTGTGCGCGTATCCGTCAACTGGATATCGCGCCGGTAGTTGCCGAGGCGGTTCGCCGCATCAGCAATGAAGAATCGATCAGTGCGATGTTCCGTTAAGGGCCCTGCCCTTTCCAGGATGTCTCGTTGACGAAAAGCGCCCCGCCCCGGCATCACCTGTCGGGGCGGGGCTTTTTTGCCCATACCGTGCCTGGCGCTGGTCGCAAACGCCACTCGGTCATGGCTATTTTGGAGATACAACATGAACGATTTTACTCTGAATGCTGAAGTGCGTTCCGACCTGGGGAAAGGTGCGAGCCGCCGCCTGCGTCGTCTCGCAAGCCTGGTTCCAGCTGTAGTCTACGGTGGCGACAAAGCCCCTGAGTCCATCAGCATGCTGGCCAAAGAAGTTGCCAAACTGCTCGAAAACGAAGCGGCCTACAGCCACATCATCGAGCTGAACGTTGGTGGCACCAAGCAAAACGTCGTGATCAAAGCCCTGCAGCGTCACCCGGCCAAAGGCCACGTGATGCACGCTGACTTCGTCCGCGTTGTTGCCGGTCAGAAGCTGACTGCTGTTGTTCCAGTGCACTTCATCAACGAAGCTGCTCCGGTCAAGAAAGGCGGCGAGATCTCGCACGTGACTTCCGAACTGGAAGTTTCCTGCCTGCCGAAAGACCTGCCTGAATTCATCGAAGTCGACCTGGCTGACGCCGAAATCGGCACGATCATTCACCTGTCCGACCTCAAGGCCCCTAAAGGCGTTGAGTTTGTTGCCCTGGCTCACGGTGATGACAAGGCTGTTGCCAACGTCCACGCTCCACGTGTTGCTCCAGAAGCTACTGAAGAAGGCGCTGCAGAGTAATTTCACTCTGTCGCCGGGGTGACCGGAAACATCGCGGACTGGAACGTAGCGAGACAACGGGCAAGAACGCGAAGTTTACTTAACGGTAGATCCGCAATTTTCGTTCGTTGTCGCCATACACCTGACCGCGACATGTTATCCACACTCCAGGAAGGGCCCCTATCGTGACTGCCATCAAACTGATCGTTGGCCTGGGAAATCCAGGCGCTGAATACGAACAGACCCGGCATAACGCAGGGGCCCTTTTTGTTGAGCGCATCGCGCACGCCCAAGGCGTCAGCCTGGCTGCCGATCGCAAATATTTCGGCCTGACCGGGCGCTTTTCGCATCAAGGTCAGGATGTTCGCCTGTTGATTCCCACCACCTACATGAACCGCAGCGGCCAGGCCGTGGCGGCATTGGCCGGTTTCTTTCGCATCAAGCCTGAAGAAATCCTGGTGGCCCACGACGAACTCGATCTGCCTCCGGGCGTTGCCAAGCTCAAGCAGGGCGGCGGCCATGGCGGTCACAACGGGTTGCGCGACATCATCGCGCAATTGGGCAATCAGAATACGTTCTACCGCCTGCGGCTCGGCATTGGCCACCCGGGCGTTGCCAGTATGGTTTCAAACTTTGTCCTGGGTCGCGCACCTCGCGCCGAACAGGAAAAACTCGATGCCAGCATCGATTTTGCCCTCGGCGTGCTGCCGGATATCCTCGCCGGTGAATGGAACCGTGCGATGAAAAACCTGCACAGCCAGAAGGCTTGACACTTATCCGAGGGGAAACACCATGGGATTCAATTGCGGCATCGTCGGCCTGCCTAACGTCGGCAAGTCCACCCTGTTCAACGCCCTGACCAAATCCGGGATCGCGGCCGAGAACTTCCCCTTCTGCACCATCGAGCCGAACAGCGGCATCGTGCCGATGCCCGACCCGCGCCTGGAAGCCCTGGCAGCCATCGTCAACCCCAAGCGCATCCTGCCGACCACCATGGAATTCGTCGATATCGCCGGCCTGGTGGCGGGCGCCTCGAAAGGTGAAGGCCTGGGCAACAAGTTCCTGGCGAACATCCGTGAAACCGATGCAATCGCCCACGTGGTGCGCTGCTTTGAAGACGAAAACGTGATTCACGTTTCCAACAGCGTCGACCCGAAACGCGACATCGAAATCATCGACCTGGAACTGATTTTTGCCGACCTCGACAGTTGCGAAAAACAACTGCAGAAAGTCGCTCGCAACGCCAAGGGTGGCGACAAGGACGCAGTAGTCCAGAAGGGCCTGCTTGAGCAGTTGATCGCCCACTTCACTGAAGGCAAACCTGCCCGCAGCCTGATGAAGAACATGAGCACCGATGAAAAACTGGTGATCAAGGGCTTCCACCTGCTGACCACCAAGCCGGTCATGTACATCGCCAACGTCGCTGAAGACGGTTTCGAGAACAACCCGCATCTGGACGTGGTCAAGGCCATCGCCGAAGAAGAAGGTGCCATGGTCGTTCCGGTCTGCAACAAGATCGAAGCGGAAATCGCCGAGCTGGACGACGGTGAAGAGAAGGATATGTTCCTCGAGGCCCTGGGCCTGGAAGAGCCTGGCCTGAACCGCGTGATCCGCGCCGGCTACGAAATGCTTCACCTGCAGACCTATTTCACCGCCGGTGTAGAAGAAGTCCGCGCCTGGACCGTTCGTGTTGGCGCGACCGCCCCGCAAGCCGCCGGCGTAATCCACACCGACTTCGAAAAAGGCTTCATCCGCGCTGAAGTCATCGCCTACTCGGATTTCATCCAGTACAAGGGCGAAGCCGGTGCCAAGGAAGCCGGTAAATGGCGCTTGGAAGGCAAGGAATACATCGTCAAGGATGGCGACGTGATGCACTTCCGCTTCAACGTTTGAAATAAAAAAAACACCGCGTGGCAGCAACTGTCACGCGGTGTTTTTTATGGGCGTCAACTCAACAAATGCCATTGATCGACGTCTGGCACCACCCCGATCAGGCCTAATTCGGCGTCGGGAGCCGCAGCGGGAGCAAAGACCATGTTGTCTTCGCCAAGGCTTTCCCGCCAGTCCCCAGCCAGCGCAATCTGGAACGCATGGCCTTGCGCGTCCGCTTCCGCATCCTTCAGGTAAGTGCGGTCCAATGCCTCGTTGTAAACCAACTTCAGCGTCGTGTCCGTCCCCTCTCCGAAGCCGGTATAGCCCAGTGCCGATACATCGATCTTGTCGTCAACCGTAAAGCCTTCGATAAGGTCGGCAAAGCTCTGGCTGTCGGTACAGTAGCTGTCTTCGGTGGAGAGATAGCGGAATACGTCGGCGTTTTCCCGATTGTCCGTCCACAACGAAATGTCGGCCCTGTCTCCGCCGTTGAGACGGTCGGCGCCCGCGCCACCGATGATGACGTCTGCTCCGGCGCCGCCGTTGATACGGTCATTGCCGTCCAGGCCACGGATGATCTCTGACAAGGCCGAACCGGTGATCGTATCGTTGGCAGACGTACCTTCGACGGTGGGCGCGGTAAACACCAGATTGGTGCTGTTCAGTTGCCCTACCAGATTGCCGTCCAGGGACAGTTCAAAGCGTTGCCCGGCGGCATCGGCGTCGTAGCTCTTGAGGTAGGTGCGGGTGCCGTCCGCGCTGGCCTGGATGGCCAAGGTGCCGTCATGGCCGTCGCCAATCCCGGTGAAGCCCAGGCCAATCAGGTCGATGCGGTCCTGTGAGACATCGAAGTCCCGGACCCGGTCGCTGTTGTTCAGCGCAGCCGTGCGGAAACTGTCGCCCAGTTCGGTAAAGCGGAAGATGTCCGCGCCAGCGCCACCTTGCAGAACGTCACGCCCGCCATTGCCCTGGAGCACATCGTCGCCGGCCAGGCCGTGGATGATTTCGGCGGCAGCGGTCCCCCGGAGGATTTCCTCACCGGCGTACCCATCCACATGGAGCTTGCCATCGTGGCTGCCGAAACTGCTGTCCAGACTGCCATCGGCGTTCAAGCGGATGACACTGAAATCGCCGTTGCTCGTGCCGGCGGCCAGGATCCTGCCATCTGTCTGTACCGTCAATGCCACTGGCGTGTCGGCCTCGAAGGTCACCCTGCCGTTATCGCCAAAGTGGCTGTCGAAGGACCCGTCAGCGTTAAGCCGCGCGATGGTGGCCAAGGTACCGCCCTGAGCATGGCCCATGACAACGATCTTGCCGTCAGCCTGAACGGTGACCGTCGAGTCTTCGCCAAAACCCATCGCAGCGCTCAAGTGCAGGACACCGTTGTCACCAAAACGGGTGTCCAATTGACCGTCGGGGTTGTAGCGCTGTAATGCGAACGTCGGATCACCCGCCCCGGCGGCATTGTAGGCAGCCCCGACCACGACACCTCCATCGGCCTGCACCGCAGTAGAGATTGCTCCGTTGAAATACGGGTCTTCGGCAATGTTGACGGTCAGTACGCCCTCGTTGCCAAAGCCGTCGACAAGGGTGCCGTCATCGCCGACCTTGGTGATAGTGGCCTGGTCGAACCCGCGCGCGCTGACCTGGAAGGTGCCATCCGTGTTGGCCGTCAGGTCGATGTCCTTGAAGTCATGGCTGATGGCGACCGTCACGGCGCCGTTCTGACCAAAGGCTGCATCGCGTGTCCCGTCGCTGTTGAAGCGCTCCACCTGTATGCCGGTGTTCAGCGCGACAGCGACAAGCACCTTGCCATCGGCCTGCACCGCCGTCAGCTCGTAGCGGGAAGACGGGGCTATCGTGGCAGGAACAATGTCGACGCCGCCGTCGTGGAAGCCGGTGTCCAGGCTGCCATCGGCGTTCAGGCGGACAACCGAATGGTTCTGCTCGTAGCCGTAGCTTTCCTCGCCTGGCGCGCCGGGATAACCCCATGCCAGGTATTCGGTATAACCGCCAATCAGTATCTTGCCGTCCGGCTGGATAATGATGCTCTGGTTGTCATCGGAATGGCCGGTGAGGTCGACCTGGACAGTGCCCGGGCCCGTTCTCACGATATGGGAACTGGTTCCCGTGCTATCGGTAGTTGCCATGATTTAATCCTTTAAATGGGTGCTGGATTCGTCACTCTAGTAAAGCGATCAGGGTTTGCACGCCGCCCGACCATGAGCAAGACCAGTGGTTTTGGTGGCCACTGGCCTCGTCGGAGCTGATCGAGATGATCGCTTTTTTCGGAGATATCAAACGAGCGGCAAGTTCACTTGCGACTGGAGGAAGACGACCAAAGGAACGTCTGGCGTCGGGGTGCACTGGTGACCGACACCATCGACTCGCTCCCGTACATGGAGCGAGCCAACGACACAGTCATTGAAGGGTGATTCGTCTGTGCGAATATGCGGCGGCTACGGATCCGGTGGCGGGGAGTGCTCACCCGCCCACCGTCAGAAACGAATATCAGGAAGGAGCATTGCGCCCGCCTCAGGCTTTTTTGGTCCTCGGCAGGAAAATCGCCAGCACCCCAAGCAACGGCAGGAACGAACACAACCAGTACACATATTCGATGCCACGGATGTCTGCCAGATGCCCCAGCAGCGCGGCGCCGATCCCGCCGAAACCGAACATCAGGCCGAAGAACACGCCGGCAATCATCCCGACGTTGCCCGGCACCAGTTCCTGGGCATACACCACGATGGCGGAGAATGCCGAGGCCAGGATGAAGCCGATCACTACGCTGAGGATACTGGTCCACAGCAGATCGACGTGAGGCAGGATCAGCGTGAATGGCGCCACGCCGAGGATCGAGAACCAGATCACCGCCTTGCGTCCGATCCGGTCACCGATCGGTCCGCCAAAAAACGTTCCGGCCGCTACCGCGCCAAGAAACAGGAACAGGTGCAACTGGGATGACGCCACCGACAGGTCGAATTTCTCGATCAGGTAGAAGGTGAAGTAGCTGGTGAAACTGGCCATGTAGAAATACTTGGAAAACACCAGTAACCCCAGCACCACCAAGGCGCTCAAGACCCGGCCCCTGGATAAGCCGTGGGTCGCCGCCTGGCCTTGCTTGAGCTTGAACAGGTTCAGGTGATTGGCGTACCAGCGGCTGATGCGGTACAGCACGAACAAGGCGAACAGCGCGAACAAGCCAAACCAGGCCACGTTGCCCTGCCCGTAGGGAATGATGATCGCCGCCGCCAGCAACGGCCCGAAGGCGGAGCCGGCGTTGCCGCCCACCTGGAACGTCGATTGTGCCAGGCCGTAGCGGCCGCCGGAGGCCAGGCGTGCCACGCGCGACGCCTCGGGGTGGAAGGTCGAGGAGCCGATCCCGATCAACCCGGCCGCCAGCAGGATCAAGGCAAAACTGCCGACCATCGACATCATCACGATACCGACCAAGGTGCAGATTGTTCCTGCCGGCAAAAGCCAGGGCTTGGGGTGCCGATCAGTGTGATAACCCACCCAGGGCTGCAGCAGCGAGGCCGTCAGCTGGAAGGTCAGCGTGATCAGGCCGACCTGGGTAAACGTCAGGCCGTAGCTTTCCTTGAGCATCGGATAGATTGACGGCAGCACGGCCTGGATCAGGTCATTGATCAGATGGGCCAGCGCCACCGCACCAATGATGCGCATGACTAACGGGCTGCTTTGAGGCGTGGAGGCTGGCGACGTCGTGTCGGCCTGGGTATCGCTGATAGCCATGGGAGTTTCCATACGGCGGATGGGTGCACACGGGCAGGTGCGTCAATGTGCCATTTTTCGGTGCGGCAAGGCTATCCCCTTAGCTTGCTATCTACCTATAAAAAATAGTCGCCGAACAAGGTGATAGCGCAACGCCATGGTCTGAATCTTGCCTTGTTTATGCTCTACGACGCGGCTCCTTACAAAGGGGACCGAGAATGGGAAGTTTCGCTACAGAGCAGGCCCACAGAGCCAGCCTGGACAAACTTTCGAGGCCTTTTAAAAGGGCACCTGTTTCGACAAGCGTGTCGAAACGCACAAAAACAGTGCAAAGGGTGTCCAGGGGAGTATGGGCATGCAGGCTTTTCTATCACCGGGCATCCGGTTGCTGGGGCATTTTGGTTTCGCCCGTAAATTCCAGTTGTTGTTCCTGTTGTTCATCCTGCCGCTCATGGGCAGCCTGTGGCTGATCGGCCAGGATTACCGGGACAAGCTCAACCTGATTTCCGGGGAACGTGCAGGGGTGCGTCAGTTGCTGGCGCTGGACAACCTGGACAACCTGCTCGCCGCCCAGCGCAATCGCGCGGCGCGCTGGAGAGCAACGGAAACCAACCGCCAACCGACCCCGGCGACACTGGCCGCCATGGCCGCGTTCGAGGCCGTGCAACCGGCGCTCAACCAGGCCGCCAGCGACCTCGGCGCGACCCTGCAAGCCGAAGGCGCGGAGGCCGACACCCTCGCCCGCTATCAGACATTGCAAACCAGTCTCAACGGCCTGGATTCCAAAAGCCTCGGCACCGTCGGTTGGTGGCCGGACGGCTATGATCGTTTCACCGCGGCCCTCGGCGCGCTGCAAGCGTTGCGTGAACAGATCGTCATGGACAATCGCCTGACGCTCGCCTCCTGGCTGGAAACCTATCTGCTGACCCAGATCTCGACCCAGCAGACACCCGAGCTGATCGAACGTGTCGGCCGCCTGGCCAGCGTTGGCCAGGCCTCGGTAGTGTCGGGCCAGTTTACTCTGCAGAGCCGCCTGCAACTGCGCGACTTGCGCAGCCGCATCGGCGATGCCCGCGACCAGTTGGTCAAGACCGGTGCGCTGCTGGAAACGCGCCTGCCCAGCGAGCTGCAAACCTGGGCCGGCCAGTTCCAGGGCAGCCTGAAAAACCTCGACGGCGGTTTGAAAATCCTCGATGACGGCGTGTTCGGCGGTGCCATCAATCTCAAGCCGGAAGGCTTCGAGAAACAGATGGATGCCCTCCTCCTCGATCTGGCGACCCTGCGCCAACAATCGTTGATCGCTCTGGATACCCGGCTGGAGCATTATCACAGCTCGGCGATCCGCCAATTCACCTTGGTGGCCACCGTGCTGGGCTGCCTGCTGCTGGCCGCGCTGTATCTGTTCATCTGCCTGCAGACCTCGATCCGGCGCAGCGCCAGCGGCATCACCGTGCTGGCCGAAGCCCTGCGTGACGGGAACCTGAGCGTGCAAGTGCCGGTGCAGGGCCGCGACGAACTGGCGGCGATCAGCACCGCTCTCAACGTCGCCGTGGTGCAATTGCGCAACAGCCTGCTGGGCGTCGACCACGAGACCCTGCAACTGAGCGATGCCGTGCGCACCCTCAACACCCATTCCAGCGGAGCCCTGGGCGAGGTCGAGGCACAACAGATACAGATCAGCCAGATCGCCGCTGCCGCGACGCAACTGGCGGCAACGTCCCAAGGCGTCGCGAGAAGTTGTGAACAGGCATCCGACAGCGCCCAACAGACCCGCCAGATCGCCGCCGACAGCAGTCGCGACAGCCAGCGCACCACGGCGAGCATCCAGCAACTCAACCAGCGTCTCAACGAAACCGCCGCGGCGCTGGGCCGGGTCAGCGAGCAGGGCCAGCAGATCCAATTGGTGGTCGACACCATTCGTGGCGTGGCCGAGCAGACCAACCTGCTGGCGCTCAACGCCGCCATCGAGGCCGCCCGCGCCGGCGAACAAGGCCGCGGGTTTGCCGTGGTTGCCGATGAAGTGCGCAGCCTGTCGCAGCGCACCCAGTCCTCGACGCAGCAGATTGCCGGCACCGTCGACAGCCTGCGCGCCACGGTCAACGAGGCCGTCAGCCTGATGGAGGCCGCCTGCGGCCAGGCCCAGACCGACGCCCAAGCCGTCACCGGGCTTGGCGAACGACTGGGCGAAATTGCCAGCGCCGTGCAAAGCGTCACCGATACCCTGGCGCAAATCGCCACCGCGGTTGACGAACAGGCCAGCACCGCCGACGAAGTCAGCGGCAATATCCAACAGGTGGATCAGGCCGCCATGCGCTTGCTGGAAGGTGCCCGCGCCGTGAACCTGGCGGCGGACACATTGAGCCAAGGCAGCCAGGCCTTGAGCGCGAACACGGGGAGATTTCAACTCGGCTGACAAGCGCTGGCGGCGAGGATGGATAAGCGGTTGAAAGCGCAGAGAAATATTTTTGATTCACGCTTGACACATCTTCGTTACCAGCGAATAATGCGCGCCACTTGGCTACATAGCTCAGTTGGTTAGAGCATAGCATTCATAATGCTGGGGTCCGGGGTTCAAGTCCCTGTGTAGCCACCAAGTCCTGTTCAAAGATGTTCTCGAATACCTTTGAACAACAAGAAGCCCGCCTAGTGCGGGCTTTCTTGTTTCTGGCTGTATCTCCTTCTCCCCTCCTTCGTATATCCCTCCAGGTTGCAGTGCGGTTATGCAGTCTCCTGGAAATCCATCTCCGGTGGCTGGCGCTGAAAGCCGCCCGTCAGCACCGCCAGGTACACCACGCCGATCGCCAGCCAACTCAGGCCCAGATAGATCGCCAGGTGATCGAGGCTGACCATCAGCCACACATCCGCTGCCAGCCCTATGAACGGGAACAGCAGGAACAATACGAATTCACGCGGGCCCTTCTTTTCTGCGCCGATCCAGTAGTGAAAGATCACCGACAGGTTCACCAGGCTGAACGCCAGGAACGCGCCGAAGTTGATGAACGAGGTGGAGGTGGTGACGTCCAGTTTCAGCGCCAGCAACGCGACCACTGCGCACAACAGGATGCTGTTGATCGGCGTCCCGAAGCGCTCATGCAAGGTACCGAAGAAGGATTTTGGCAGCACACCGTCACGGCCCATGGCGAACAGCAACCGCGAGCCGCTGGCCTGAGCCGACAGCCCCGACGCGAACTGGCCAACGATCAGGCCGATCAGGAAGATCGACACGAACAGGTCGCCACCGATATTGCGGGCAATTTCATAGGCCGCCGCATCGACGCTGTCGAACTGGAACGACGGATGCGCGACCTGCACGAAATACGACACGCTGACGAAGATCAATCCGCCGATCAGGGTGATCAGCATGATCGCGCGCGGAATGGTCCGGCGCGGGTCGCGGGTTTCTTCGGTCAAGGTGCTGACCGCGTCGAACCCGAGGAAGGAATAACAGGCGATGGCTGCACCGCTCATGATCAGCGGCATCTGCATGTCACCGTTGAAGAACGGCTTGACCGACCACAACGGTGTGCTCGCATCACCGCCGATGTAATGAACGCACAGCGCAACGAAGGCGATCAGTACCAGGAACTGCACCAGCATCAATAACGCGTTGATACCGTTGGCCAGTTTCAGACCGACGATATTGATCGCACTGGTTATGCCGATGAACAGCAGCACCCAGATCCACTGCGACACCGCCGGAAATGCAGAATGGAGGTAGGCCGCGCCGATCAGCCAGATCGCCATGGGCAGGAACAGATAATCGAGCAGCACCGCCCAACCGGCGATGAACCCGAGTTTCGGGCTGATCGCCTTGCGCACGTAGCTGTAGGCCGAACCGGCGACGGGGAACGCTGCGGCCATGCGGCCGTAGCTCATCGCGGTGAAAAACATCGCCACCAGTGCCGCGAGATAAGCGGCGGGGACCATGCCGGCGGTGGATTGAGCGAGGATGCCGAAGGTGCCGAGGACAATGATCGGTGTCATATAAGCGATGCCGAACAGCACCACCGACCTCAATGACAGGGTGCGTTGTAAACGAGCCATGAGCGACTACTCCGAATTATTGGATTTATGGCAGAGCCGAGTTCGGCGCAAGTTTTCGGGTGTTACGTTGTTGTTCTGGTTTTTCTTCAGCAAAGAGATGT
Organism: Pseudomonas sp. R1-15; assembly: GCF_051132085.1. Lineage (NCBI taxonomy): Bacteria > Pseudomonadati > Pseudomonadota > Gammaproteobacteria > Pseudomonadales > Pseudomonadaceae > Pseudomonas > Pseudomonas sp. R1-15. Next base: position 5,008,677 of record NZ_CP071660.1, read on the forward strand.
TGCTGCTCAGGGCCTCTTCGCGGGCGGGCCCGCGCCCACAGTTGATCTCTGGCGTTCACATCCAGTGTGGGAGCGGGCCTGCCCGCGAATGCGTCAGCCCTACCCACACAGGATCAGGATCAACGCGCAGGAATCAGCAGCTCGCGCAATCCACAGGCATGCTCGACAATTTCCCCCGGCAACTTCAGGCGTTGGTCATCCAGATACCGATAATCATGCCGCGCCGCCGTCAGCTGGTTCAGGTCCAGCTCCACCGCAAACTGCCCTTCCTCCCGCCCGGCCTCGAACAACAATTTGCCCAGCGGGTCCACCAACGCACTGCCGCCTGCAAACACCAACCCGCCGTCGCCCTCCTCCACCCGGTTGACCATCAGCGCAAACGCCTGGTTTTCCTGGGCGCGGGCCATGATTGCGGTGCGGTGGGTCGGGCCGTAGGGATCCATGTTGCCGTTGGTGACGATCAGCAGTTCGGCCCCCAATTGCGCCAGGGCTCGGGCGGTTTCCGGGAATTCGATGTCGTAGCAGATCAGCAGGCCGACCCGCACACCTTTCCATTCACACGTGGCGTAACGGTCGCCGGCCTCGAACACCCCGCGATCCGACGCCCACAGGTGTGTCTTGCGATATTTCAGCGCAATGCCTTGTGGCGTGATCAGCAGCGTGGTGTTGTAAAAGCGGCCGCGGTCGTTCTCGGCCACGCCGATCACCACGGCAACGTCATGTTCCCGAGCCGCAGCGAGCACCGCGCTGACGGTCGGTCCGTCCAGCGGTTCGGCGGTTTCTGCCACCGTCTCAAGCGATGGAAAACCCATCAGGTGGGTTTCGGGGAACACGATCATCTGCGTATCGGCGGCACACGCGGCAATCGCCTTGAGCGCGCGTTCGAGGTTGTAAGCCGTGGCGTTATCACGGCCCGCCAACTGGGCGAGTTCGACTTTCATGGGTATTCCTTGTTCTTGATCGGCGGGTAGAAAGATTGCCCGCTCGGTGTCTGTGCGCCAGTATGCGCAGCAAGCCCGCGGCCGGGAAATCACGCCGCTGGGGTAACCCGATAGGGGTAGAGGCATGACACTTTCGCTGGATGACATCGCGTGGCACCGCTCGGTCGGGCAACTGATCGACGCCTTGGACAAGCCCAATTTCTGGACGCAGCTGGTACGGCTGCTGGATCAGTACGTCCCCTTCGACAGTTGGGTGGCGTTGCTTTTCAGTGCCGACCAGCGCCCACAAGTGTTCGCCGAGTGCCCGGGCGCGGACGGCACCCCCGATCAGTTGTTCCAGGATTACCTGCGCGGTTTGTATCTGCTCGATCCGTTCTACATCGCCTGTCGCGAGCAGTCGCGCACCGGGCTGTATCGCCTCTCGGAAGTCGCACCGGAACATTTCGAGCTGACCGAGTATTACCAACGCTACTTTCGGCTGAATGTGGTATCCGATGAAATCCAGTTCAATTGCCAGCTCGAAGGCGACCGCACGCTGTGCCTGTCGTTGGGCAGCAAGCAGCGCTTCAGTGGCGAGCAGATTGCGCTGCTGTCACTGATCCAGCCCTGGGTACTCGGCCTGTTGCGCCAGCGTCTGCCTTATGAAATCAATGAGGTCGTGGCCCTCGCGCCAGCACCGTCGCAAGTCGACTGGCGAGTGCAGCTGGAAGCGTCAGTGCAGCAGCTCAAAGGCGCGCAATTGACGGCGCGGGAGCTGGATGTCGGGCGCTTGATGCTCAGTGGCTGCTCCAGCAAGGAAGTCGCCCGCAAGCTGGAAATTTCTGTCGAGACCGTGAAAGTCCATAAGAAGCACATGTACAGCAAACTGGGGATCAAGTCCCAGTCCGAGCTGTTTTCGATTTTTCTCCAGGCGCAGAATGCCTGACGTGTCTATGGAGCGACGCAGAATAGCGCTTATTGAAAGAAGCACGCCCTTGCTGATTTGCGCCCCACGTCCCGCATCGCTACAGTCGGCCTCAATATCCCTGGCCCATGGATGGAGCGACACGTGCTTTCAGACCTCAAATCGAATCTTCATCGCCTGTCAGCCGTTTCGCTGCTGGCTGTCGCCCTGACACTCGTTGCCTGTAAGACGCCGCCCGCCTCCACGACTGCCCCGCCATTGCCCACCGCTCCGGAAATCGCTTCCGGCTACCGCACCGACCTGCAGACTCGCCACGCCGACCGGCACATGGCCGCTGCGGCCAATCCTCTGGCGGCCGAGGCCGGGCGGGAAATGCTCCGGCGTGGAGGCTCGGCCATCGACGCGGCGATTGCGATGCAGGCAGTGCTGACGCTGGTGGAACCGCAGTCTTCCGGCATCGGCGGCGGCGCGTTCATTGTGCTGTGGGACGGCAAGGCGGTGCGCACCTACGACGGTCGCGAAACGGCACCGGCCGGCGCCAGCGAAAAACTCTTCATCCAGACCGACGGCAAACCCATGCCGTTTGCCGCCGCGCAGATCGGCGGCCGTTCGGTAGGCACGCCTGGCGTGTTGCGCGCGCTGGAACTGGCTCATCGCAAACACGGTCGCCTGGAATGGGCGACGCTGTTCGAGCCGGCCATCAAACTGGCGGAACAGGGCTTCAGGATTTCCCCCCGGCTGCACTCGATGATTACCGCCGATACAGCCTTGCCCAGCTCGCCCGAGATGGCCGCCTATTTCCTCAACGCCAATGGCAGCCCGAAAGCGGTGGGCACGCTGCTGAAAAATCCTGCCTTGGCCGGCGTACTTTCGCGTATTGCCCACGAAGGTCCCAGCGCGTTGTATGAGGGGCCGGTGGCTGCGGAGATCGTCGCCAAAGTGCAAGGCCATGGCAATCCCGGCAGCCTTTCGCTGAGCGACCTCAAGGGTTACGCCGCCCGGGAACGCGCGCCGTTGTGCACCGACTACAAGCGCTGGCAAGTCTGTGGCATGGCGCCACCGTCGTCCGGCGGGATCGCCGTGGCGCAGATCCTCGGGACATTGCAGGCCCTGGAACATCGCGACAGCCGCTCGGCCCTCGCGCCGTTGAAACCGCTACCGTCAGACAAGCCCGCGGGTATCGAGCCGGCGCCGCAAGCGGTGCACCTGATTTCCGAGGCTGAACGCCTGGCCTACGCCGACCGCGCCCAGTATGTCGCCGATGCGGACTTTGTCCCGGTGCCGCTCAAGGGTCTGGTCGATCCGGCCTATCTGGCCAGTCGCGCGAGCCTGATCGGCCCACGCAGCATCGGTATCGCCAAGCCCGGCACACCGCCGGGCATCCAGGTGGCCTACGCACCGGACCGCTCGCCCCTGCGCATTTCCACCTCGCAAGTGGTGGCGGTGGATGACCAGGGTGGCGCCGTGTCGATGACCACCACGGTGGAGTCGGCCTTCGGTTCGCACTTGATGGTGCAGGGCTTCATGCTCAACAACCAGATGACCGATTTCTCGTTCATACCCGAAGAGAACGGACAGAAAGTCGCCAACCGCGTCGAGCCCGGCAAACGCCCGCGATCGTCCATGGCACCGACGCTGATCTTCGATCGCCAGAGTGGCGAATTCCTAGCCGCGATTGGTTCGCCGGGCGGATCGCAGATCATCGAATACGTCGCCAAGTCGGTGATCGGCCTGCTGGACTGGAACCTGGACCCGCAAGCCGCCATCAACCTGCCCAACTTCGGCAGCCGCAACGGCGCCACCGAACTGGAGCAGGGCCAGTTCAGCCCGACGCTGATCCAGGCGCTGAAAAACCAGGGCCACACGGTGAGCGAGATCGACATGACCAGCGGCACCCAGGCCATCGTTCGGGTGCGCGATGCGCAAGGCAAGGCTTCACTGGCTGGCGGGGCGGATCCGCGGCGTGAGGGAGAGGCGCTGGGGGATTGAGCGCGCGGGGATCAGGTGAGGTCCGCTTGTTTTGATGGTGGATGGGTTGACGCCTTCGCGAGCAGGCTCGCTCCCACAATGGATCTGCGTGATACCTGTGACAACCCCGATCAACCGTGGGAGCGAGCCTGCTCGCGAAGGCGGCTCACTCAGCAAGTTCTCAAGTCGACAGCTGATTGGCGAACTGGCTCACCGCATCCACCACCTTTTTCGCCCCGTCTTGGATCTCGACGATGACCGTTCCCGCCTCGGCTGCCAGGGCCAGGCCCTGTTCGGCCTGATGTTGACCATCGGTCATCAGCGCCACGGCATTGCGGGCCATGTCCTGGTTCTGGCGGACCACGCCAATGATCTCGTCGGTCGCCTGGCTGGTTCGCGAAGCCAGTTGCCGGACCTCATCGGCGACCACTGCGAAACCGCGTCCCTGCTCACCGGCCCGAGCAGCCTCGATGGCCGCGTTGAGCGCCAGCAGGTTGGTCTGTTCGGCGATGCCGCTGATGGTCTTGACGATGGTCCCGATGACCAGGGACTGCTCGTTCAGGGCCTCGATACCTTGACCGGCGGTTTGCATGTGTCGGGCCAGGTCACGCATCACGTCCACCGCCTGGGTCACGACGGTGGTTCCGCGCTGGGCGCTGTTATCGGTCTGCAATGACGTGCTGTAGGCGATGCTGGCGGCTTCGGCGACGGCTTTTTCCTGATTGACCTGATCGGTGATATTGGTCGCGAACTTGACCACTTTGTAAAGGCGCTCGTTGGCGTCGAGTACCGGATTGTAGGAAGCCTCCAGCCATACCTCACGGCCATTGCTGTCGAGGCGCTTGAAGCGGCCGGCGACAAACTCCCCGTTGTTCAGGCGTTTCCAGAAGGTCTGGTAGGCCGCGCTGTTGTACTCCTCGGGTTCGCAAAACGTGCGGTGGTGCTTGCCCTTGATCTGCGCAAGGTTGTAGCCCATGGCATTGAGAAAACGACCGTTCGCTGTCAGGACGTGGCCGCCCAGGTCGAACTCGATCACCGCTGTCGAACGGACCAGGGCGCCGATCAGGTTTTCATGCTCGCGGGAATTTTCGATGGTACGGGTCAGGTCACTGGAGTACATCGAGAAATAGCGGATTCGCCCATTGGCATCCCGTACCGGCTGGAGGATCGAGCGTAGCCAGGCCTCGTCGCCGTTGCCTCGTACCAGGCGAACGGCACCGGAAAAGTGCTCACCGCGGGTCAGCGCGGTCTTGAAACGAATCTGGAATTCGTTGGACCTCAGGTAGGCCGGCACCAGGTCCTCGACAGCGCGGCCAATCAAGTCCTGGCTCTTGTAGTGCATCTCATCGAGAAAGTTCTGATTGACCGATTGCACCCGCCCCTCGGCGTCCAGGGTCAGCGCCAACATCTCTCGATCCAGGCTTTCCTTGACTTGCATGATGCTCGAGAGTTCTTGGCGAAGAGCCAGCAGCTCCTGCTTGAGGCGGGTGTTGAACATGGGCATGCTCCGGCAGGCAGAGAATCTGTTGTGTTCCCATGCCATCGGCTTGGCGATTTGTTTCTGAAGAGTGCCGCTGGTCGGCCTGAAAAATAATCCAGTGGCGCTCGAACGCCGGTCCGGCTTCCACGGTCATTGGAATGTTCCACCGTTGGCGTCCGACCGCTGGTGCTTCGTCGCACCAGATACCCATAACCATAAAAACCGAGGTGATTGCCGTGACCACTGACATTGAAGACAGCCGCTCCGCCCGCTTCGCATTGCGCTGCTCAAGTTTCGCCGAGCGCTGGTTTCCCGACTCCTGGGTCTTCGCCGCGCTGGCGGTGCTGGTGGTCGCAATCGCCACGCAGTTCATCGGCGCTACGCCCACGGCAGCGGCGATGGCGTTTGGCGATGGCTTCTGGAGCCTGATTCCGTTCACGATGCAAATGGCCTTCGTGGTGATTGGCGGTTACGTGGTCGCCAGTTCGCCGCCCGCCGTCAAGCTGATCGATCGCCTGGCACGGGTTCCAAAAAACGGCCGCAGCGCGGTGGCCTGGGTGGCCTTGATTTCCATGGTCGCGTCGCTGCTCAACTGGGGCCTGTCGCTGGTGTTCGGCGGCCTGCTGGTGCGGGCACTCGCCCGGCGCAGCGACTTGAAAATGGATTATCGCGCCGCCGGTGCCGCCGCCTATCTGGGCCTGGGCGCGGTGTGGGCGCTGGGATTGTCTTCGTCGGCCGCGCAACTGCAGGCCAACCCGGCCAGCCTGCCGCCATCGATCCTGTCCATCACGGGCGTCATTCCGTTCACCCAGACCATTTTCCTCTGGCAGTCCGGGGTGATGTTGCTGGCGCTGATCGTGATTTCGCTGATCGTCGCCTACGCCACCGCTCCAGGGCCCAACAGCGCCCGTGATGCCGCCGCCTGCGGGATCGATCCGAGTTTCAGCATGCCGGCGTTGCAGCCTCGCACCCGTCCAGGAGAATGGCTGGAACACAGCCCGCTGTTGACCATCGCCCTGGTGCTGCTGGCTGCCGGCTGGCTGTTCCATGAGTTTTCCACCAAGCCTGCGATCAGTGCCATTTCCGGGCTGAACACCTACAACTTCCTGTTCATCATGCTCGGCGCATTGCTGCACTGGCGCCCGCGCAGCTTTCTCGACGCCGTGGCCCGCGCGGTGCCGACCACCACCGGGGTGTTGATCCAGTTTCCGCTGTACGGTTCGATCGCCGCGCTGCTGACCACGGTCAAGGGCAGCGACGCGCAGACGCTGGCCCACCATATCTCGACCTTTTTCGTACAGATCGCGTCGCATGATACCTACGCCTTGTTGATGGGCGTCTATTCGGCGGTGCTGGGCTTCTTCATTCCCTCGGGCGGGGGCAAGTGGATCATCGAAGCCCCCTACGTCATGCAGGTGGCCAATGACCTGAACTATCACCTGGGCTGGGCCGTGCAGATCTATAACGCCGCCGAGGCGCTGCCGAACCTGATCAATCCGTTCTACATGCTCCCGCTGCTGGGTGTCCTGGGGCTGAAGGCCAGGGATCTGATCGGTTTTTCCTTTGTGCAACTGCTGGTACACACCCCTCTGGTGCTGGTACTGCTCTGGGCGTTGGGGACTACGTTGACCTATTTACCGCCGGTGATGCCATAAAGCCATAAAAAAGGGCCGATATTTACATCGGCCCACTTCTTCTTCGGCTTCGTCTGTTTCAGTATGGATACACCCTGTTCAAAGGGCTCACACGCTGAAAAGGATCTGAGCATGTCCAAACTCGCCGTATTCTCTCTCGCCGCCCTGGCCTTCAGTGCCGCCGCCCATGCCGCCGACATCGATGTACAACTGGGCAGTACCGAACGTGTCACCCGTCTCTTCGCCTACCCCAACAACTGCAACGTCATCTGTTTTCGCAACTGGACGCTGGAGCAGACCGTCGAGCATTACCTGACCCAAAGCGTTCAGCGCGACGGCTACGGCGCGGCCAAGGTCAGCGTCAAGCGCGATAACGACATCGTCTACGCGAACATCAGCGGAGTCCCGAAAAGCTACGGCCAACCGCTGGCCGCGCTGCTCAACGCCGGAGACCTGGCGTACAACGGCGCGACGAAACTCAACAATGACAAAAAGTGGGCCTACAACTGGTACCTGTTCCTGCCCTTGGGCATGGCCCTGGAAAACCGCAAGAGCGTCGAGTTGCTGCACTTCCCGCCGGATTACTCGCTGACCCAGGCCCAGGATTACCTCGAATCGGCCACTACCGACCGCTGGGCCACGCTGCTGACCGCCAATGGCATCGCCGCCGACCAGACGCCGGCCTACCAGACGATCATCGACATCGCGCCGATCGCCGCCCCGTCCAACGCCGGCCAGGCGCTGGAAGGCGTCTACGATTATTTCAACGACTACCAGACCACCATGGTCAAGCAGGTCAGCCAGAACGCAAGCGGCAATGCACTGCCGATGGTGGCCTTCGGCGCTCCGGTTCGGAACTGGATCAAGACCCAATACGGCCCGACCGTGAATGTGCTCGGCCTGGCGACCATCACACCGACAGAAGGCGTCAAGGTTCCGGTACTCGGCTCCAATCACCCCAGCTATATCTGGTACGCCGCCGACCCTGAAAGCTATGACGGTGACCAGGCCAAGGCAGATGCTGCCGGCTTGAAAGTCATGGGACAGGACCTGAGCGCCGCATGCTGGCAAGCCGGGATGGGCAGCAAGCCCGATACCGATCCGACCCAGCAACTGAACCAATGCACGCAGACCTGGCAGGTTACCCAGAAAGAGAAGACCTGCGAGTTGTTCTATACCTCGATTCGCAAACTGACGCCGGCCGAAGCGGCGACAAAATGCGCGGCGCCGGCGATCAAGTCGCAACTTCAGCAATTGAAGGTGCCTATGCCTATGCCGCTGCCAGCTGAATCAGTCTGAACCTGACGGAGCCTTCCCGCGTGAGCCTTGGCTGACGCGGGAAAGCGCCGCTGCCGTCAATCAGCGACGATGCTGATCACTGACGTCTACGCTCAGGGCGCGTCTACAGGACGCAAGCGATACTGCGGTGGCAACTGCTCGAAACCGCTGATCGTGGTGTCCAGGCTTTTCCAGCGCCCGTCCTTGATCCCATAGATGCAACCATGAATGGACAGTTTCTGCCCGCGGTGCCAGGCATTCTGGACGATGCTGGTGTGACCGACGTTCGCCACCTGCTGGATCACGTTGAGTTCACACAGGCGGTCCACCCGTTCCTCTTCGGTCGGCAATTTGGCCAACGCTTCGCGGTGCTCGTAGTACAAGTCGCGAATCGAGCGCAGCCAGCCGTCGATCAGGCCGAGCTGGCGGTCCTGCATCGAGGCACGCACGCCGCCGCAGCCGTAATGGCCGGTGACCAGGATGTGCTTGACCTTGAGCACGTCCACGGCGTACTGGATCACCGAAAGGCAGTTCAGGTCGGTCTGCAACACCACGTTGGCCACGTTACGGTGCACAAACAGATCACCTGGCAACATGCCGACGATTTCGTTGGCCGGCACTCGCGCGTCGGAGCAGCCGATCCACAGGTATTCGGGGGTTTGCTGACGAGCCAGCTTGGCGAAGAAGTCAGGATCCTCCTGCTTGATCGCATCGGCCCAGCGCGCGTTGTTATCAATCAGATCTTGTAATTCATTCATGCTGTCCAGCCTCGATAGAGAGTGCGCAACTGTGACAGACGACCGCCGGTCGAGGTCACGTCGGCAGCGCGTTGGAATTCCTGGCACCGCAGCCGGTCGACTCATAGTAAGGCCCACAGTATGAGGAATTGCCATGAATGATTCACGACGTCCCTACGATGCGGTGCAACCGGAACCCATCGACGACAACGAAGACCGCATGGGCTCGATGCGTGAGCTGGAATTCGATGACGATGAATACGAAGCCAGGATCGGCGACGAGCTGCCTGAAAACGAGCGCGAGCAACTGATACCGGACGAACGTGTGCGCGAAGCAGGCATGACGGGGGCCTCGATGGATGACCGCCAGCCGACCGAAGATGATCTGAGCCCCGAGACCCTGATCCGTGATGACGGCGCCAGGGACGCCCTGGAGGCCGGTGAAGGTGAACAGGCCGATTGGGACCTGAGCGTCGTGGGCGAAAATGATATCGGCGGCGGCGACGGCCTGGACGAAGCGGAAATGGCCGATATCGACCCGTTGAATGGCAAGCGCTGAGCAACCTCGCCAGTCCCTTGTGGGAGCGAGCCTGCTCGCGAAAGCGCTGGGTCAGCTTGCATTGATGCCGACTGCACCGCCGCCTTCGCGGGCAGGCCCGCTCCCACACGGTGTACCCAGGATTTGATGTACGCCGCCAAATCCCTGTGGGAGCGAGCCTGCTCGCGAAGGCGGTGGCTCAGTCAACATCAAAGCCCTTGATTCAGTCCACCAAGGTACAGGCCATGACCACCGCATCTTCACGCCCGCCCACCGCCGGGTAGTAATCCCGCCGCCGGCCAATCTCGTTGAAACCATAACGCTCATACAACCGGAACGCCGTGCGATTGCTGTCGCGCACTTCCAGGAAGCATTCGCGTGCCTCCGCCTTGTAGGCAATCGACATCAAGTGTTCCAAGAGCCGCAAACCCAGGCCGCGCCCCTGGTTTTCCGGCTTGACGGTGATATTTAGCAGGTGCGCCTCATCGAGGATGATCTGCACCACGCCATGGCCGACTTGCTGCTGGCCTTCGAACATCAGCCAGATCTGGTATTTGCCCAGCCCGTCGAGAAATATCCCGCGGGTCCAGGGATGGCTGTAGGCCGCGTATTCGATCTTCAGTACAGCGTCGAGGTCCGCCTCGGTCATCGGGCGGAACGATACAGCGTCACTCATTCGATTCTTTCCAGCGCGCCATCAGCCGGCGCATGGCTTGCCAGACGTCAGCCTTGTGCCGTGGCGTTTCCATTAACGATTCCAGTCCAGGCAACGCCCAGGCCGAGCCCAGGCCTTCGACCTGCAATTCACGGTTGAACGCTTCGGCATCCGCCTCGCCGGCGAACCTCACTGCCGGCAGGCCGATCAGCCACAGACACACGCACGGTTCATCTTCCAGACGCGCCGAAACAAATCCCTGGACAAAATCCCGCGCCGCCTCCGGCCCCTGGTCCATCGTGCCGCGCGATAACAATGGCCAGCGCACCGGCTCGCCGATGATTTGCGGGCTGTCCGGCAGGCCGGCGGCACGCAGCATGTCCTTGAGCAGCAAGTAGGCTGGATCGCGGCTCTGGAAGGGTTCGCCGGTGGGTAACTCCACCAGCAGCAGGCAACGCCCGGCTCGCAGCAGTTGCAGGGCGAAACGTGGCGGCGGCACCTGTGCAACCTTCACCGGGGCCGGCGCTTCGTCGACCTCTTCCACCGGTTTGGCGTTGGTCCGGGTCGAGGCCAGGCTCGGACGCGGGACTTCGACTTTCGGCCGTTCGACAGCGGGCACCAACGGTTCGGCAACGGCCTTGGCGACGGGCACGGCCTGGGGCGGCGCGACCTCCATCGGCTCAGGTGCTTCCAGCAGCTCGGGCCGCGACGGGGCGGCAAATGGCAATTCGGTACGCGGCAGCCAGTTGACCACCTGCATGGCGGTCAGATAGGCGCGGCGGCGGGACTCGATAAGCAAGGGTCGGCCACTTGTGGAAAACTGAAAGTGGGGAGGATTCTACCGCCCTTCGGCGCGGATCGCTTCCCTGTTGAGCCGATAGTTGAGCGATACGCGACGACAGTCCGTCTCGGGGGTGAATAGCAACCGGCGCGATGCAGTACAATCGCCGCTTTTAATTGCCAACCCGACGGCCATTGCGATGATCGAACCCAAGCGCGTCTTGCGCGCCCTTGCTGAACACTGGGCATTGCTGGAACCTTTGTGCGAGCACTTCGACCAGGGCACCCTGAGCCTCAACGAACTGCGTTCACAACTGGCCGCCCAACAACTGGACAGCACGCCCCAGGACATTACCCACCTGCTGGACGTGTGGATCCGCCTGGACATCCTCGTGCCGGTGGCGAAAAGCCCCAACCGTTTCGAGCTCAACGCCCAGATCCACGACTTCCTCGCCTACCTTCGCCGCGAACACCGCCTGGGCCTGTGCCTGGAAATCGAAGCCTACCTGCGCCACCTCGAGCGCCTGGCCGGTTACATCCAGGACGCTTTCGAGGTGCGCGACGGCAACGACCTGGCCCGCCAGTTGCGCTTGCTGGACATGCGCGTGCGCGACGTCCTGAAGAAGCTCGCCAACGATGAGCAGGCACTGGTGGCCGTGGCCGAACGGGCCAAGACCAGCGATCGACAGATTCCGCTGCGCCAGCGCTACGCCGAAGTACTGGCGACCTGGGACGAATACGTCGAGCCGATGATCCAGTTGGTGAACGCCGACGGCGCGTTCGAGCAAGGCGTGCGCAAGGTCGAGAACGTGCTGTTGCGCATGCTCACCGAACAACAGCGCCTCGGCCACCTCGTCGACGACGACATGCTGCTGCGTACCCATGCACGCATCCTCGAAATGCAGACCAGCGCCCAACTGACCCTGCGCCACGCCCGGGAACTGCTCCTGCCGCTGCGTGAAGAGGCTCGCCGCCACAACGCCGTGACCCGTGGCGCGGCGCTGGCCCTGGCGGCCATTCGCCGCAAGGGCATCGATGCCGTGCCGCAAGCCGCCATGCCGCTGTTCACCCGACCGCAAAGCACCTTCCTGGGCAGCGCCAGCCAGGTCGAAGCCTATGTCTATGCCCTGGCCCGCTTCGAACCGAAACCGGCGCGCTTCCCCAAGTCCCACAAGACCCACAAGGGCGGCGAGGCACCACGGGCTCCGCGCACCGTGCGCGAGATGGTCGAGCGTTGCGAAGACGCCCTGCCGATGCCGGACCTGATGAGCTGGCTGCTGGAGCAAGAACCGGACGGTGCCACCGACGAATTGCTGTACTGGTTCTCGCGCCTGTCGCGGGAAAAACGTTTCAAGCGCGAGCGTCTGGAGCGCCGCGATTACCACACCCATGAGCATCAGGTCAGCCTGCGCTCCTTCGCCCTGCTCTCGGCCGGCAGCGCCGCCGAGGATTCTGCGAGCATCCCCCATGCATCTTGATCTATCCGAACTGTCCCAGCTGGCACCGATCTTTCGCGAGCTGTTCAAGGGTTACCACGTCAGCCGCCGCGACCCGGAGCTGTACGCGCAACTGTCGAACTTCCAGGACCAGTACCGCACGCTGTTCAAGGCCTTGGGCTTCGAACTGGTGTGCGACACCCGCGGCTTTTATTACTTCGTACCCGACCTGGCCGCCGCCGCGGTGAACAAGACCGCCCAGCGCCTGGCCCTGTTCACCTTCATCCTCGTCGAACACCTGGCCGATCAGGGTCGCGACCCAATCGCCGTGCTCGACGGTGGCAGCCTCGGCCGCGATGAGTTGCCGTCGCTGCTGGAAAAATACCGCGACCTGTTCATCCAGGCCGAAGTACAGACCCAGGAAGAGCTGGAAGAAAAAATCATGCGCCGCATGACCCAGCTGGGTTTTGCCAGCGAAGAAAACGGCGTGTATCGCTTCCTGCCGCCGATGCATCGTTTTCTCGACGTCTGCCTGTCGGTCCAGCAGGACCGCGACCTGGCCGCCAGCCTGCACAGCGTGCTGCCGTTGCCGGCTCCGGTACTGATCGACGAAGACAGCGACGAAAAACTGCTGCAGACCGATGACCCGCTGGACCTCAGTGAATTCGACGGTGAAAGTGAAGAAGACGCACTGGCCCGTGCCATTGCCGAAGAACAGGAGACCGACGCATGAGCAAGGAACGCTACGGCATCCGCCGCTTTGCCCTTTTGAACACCGCCGGCTATAGCCTCGGCCTGTTCCCGCTGGAAGAACCGTTATCAGTTTACGGCGCGAACAACCTCGGTAAATCCGCCTCGATCAACGCTTTGCAGTTCCCGATCCTGGCGCGCATGTCGGACATGAGCTTCGGCAAGTACAGCCTGGAGCAATCCCGGCGTTTCTACTTCGCCTCGGACACCAGCTACATCCTCGTGGAAGTTGCCCTGCCCCACGGCCCGCACGTGATTGGCGTGGTCGGTCGCGGCCCTGGCGGCGGTTTCGGCCATCAGTTCTTTGCCTACGCCGGCAAACTGGACCTGGCCCACTATCAGAAAGATGACACTTGCCTGCGCCAGAAAGAGCTGTTCACCAACCTGGAGCGCGAAGGCCTGAAGGCCTACGAACTCAAGCCGGATGAACTGCGTCGCCTGCTGGTCGGCGGACACACCTCGATCCCCCTGGACCTGACGCTGATCCCGCTGCGCTCAACCAGCGAGCAAAGCCTCAAGACCTTCCGCGCGTTGTTCATCAACCTGCTGCACATGCGCGAAATCACCGCCGCCAAGCTCAAGCAACTGTTCCTCGATGCCTTCGAGCACAGCCTGCGCTCCGGCAGCGTGGACTACATAGCCGCGTGCGAAGAAGCCTTCCGCGACGTGCGACGCATGGAACAGGACTACAACTCCCTTGTGGCGGCGGGCCCGTTGGTGGAAGCCTTGGCCAACGGCGTGAAGCAGCGCGATATCCTGCGCGGCAAACTGCATCGCCTGTCGCCATTGCTCGACTCGCTGCTGGGCACCTGGTCGGACTATGCCAGTGCGCGCAAGGAGGAGCTGACCATCCAGGCCGAGCACTACCGCAACGAGCAGGATTCGCTGCAGAACGACCAGCGCGGCGGCACCCAGGAGCTGATGCGCCTGGAGCGTGAAATCAGCGGCATCCAGCGCTGGCTCGGCGAACTGTCGGTGCTCAAGCATCGCTTTGCCCTGGTGGACGACGTCAAGGTCCTGGAGCAGCAACTGCTCGCCGCCAAGGACGCCCACGACGAACTGGCCGGCGCTCTGGCTCAGTCCCGGCAGTTCAGCGCCGAAGACCTGGAAGAGCGCCTGCGGGATCTGGAAAAACGCCTCAAGTCGGTCAAGCAGCAACTCGATCACGCCGACAACAACAGCTACGCCCGCCTGCGCGAAGAGTTCTCCCAGCAGGACGTCGAGCGCCTGATGCGCCTGCTCAACAGCGCTTTGTTCAGCCTGCCGCTGGGCGAACACGGGATCGCGCTGGACGAGAATGGCGAGTGGGTCAAATCCATGGAGCTGATTCTCGACGGCTTCAAGGGCGAGCGCTTCGAAGTGCCGGGCCTGTCCATCGACCTGTCCCACATCGAACCGCCGGCCCTGCAAGCGCTTGCCGACCGCGCCGCGCTGCGCGATCAGAAAGAGCGTCTGGAAAAAGAGCTCAAGCAGCTCAAGACCCAACAAGCCGTGGCCGCCGACCGTGCCGCGAGCAAGACCCAGACCGAAGCGCTGTACCAGCAGGTGCTGGATGCACAGAAAGCCCTGGAGGATTTCCGTCGCACCCAGACCTTGAGCGCCGAGGAAAGCGAGAAACTCGAGCAACTGGCGCAGATGGAAGCCGCCCAGGACGAACTCAAGCGCTCCAGCGATGCCTTCACCGAGCGCGTCCAGCAATTGTCCGCCAAGTTGCAACTGGTGGGCCGGCAGATCGCCGACATGGAAGCCAAGCAACGCACCCTCGACGATGCCCTGCGCCGTCGTCAGTTGCTGCCGGCGGACCTGCCATTCGGCACGCCGTTCATGGACCCGGTCGACGACTCCATGGACAACCTGTTGCCGCTGCTCAACGATTATCAGGACAGTTGGCAGGGCCTGTTACGGGTCGATGGCCAGATCGAAGCGCTGTACGCCCAGGTGCGCCTCAAGGGCGTGGCCAAGTTCGACAGCGAAGACGACATGGAGCGCCGTCTGCAACTGCTGATCAACGCCTATGCCCACCGCACCGACGAAGCCCTGACCCTGGGCAAGGCGCGCCGTGCGGCCGTCACTGACATCGCCCGGACCTTGCGTAACATCCGCAGCGACTACGACAGCCTCGAACACCAGTTGGCGCTGTTCAACCGCGAGATCAACAAGCGCCAGGTGTCCAACCTGCAAAGCTTCCGCATCGTCCTGGCGCCGAACAAGGAAGCGCTCAAGCACATCGACCAGATCATCCACAGCGCCGGCCAGTACGAAGAAGGCGAGACGCTGTCGGTGTTCGACCTGAGCCAGAGCGCCGAGCAGGACAACAAGAACGAAGAAGCCAAGGAATATCTGGCGCGGCTGGTGGCTGCAAACCACAACCAGCTCGGCCTCAAGGACCTGTTCGAACTGGCGTTCGAGATCACCAAGGTCAACGGCCAGCCGGTGATCCACACCGACATCGACGGCGCGGCGTCCAACGGCACCACCATGACCATCAAGGCGCTGACCAACATGTACTTGTTGCTGCACCTGATGGACCGCGAACAGGCTGGCCGCGTGCGCCTGCCGTACTACCTGGACGAAGCGGCGGACATCGACGAAAAGAACCAGGCAGCGCTGCTGGAAACCAGCTTGCAACTGGGCTTCGTGCCGATCCTAGCCAGTGTGAAGCCGCAGGTCTGCGCCAGTGTCGCCATCGACCTGGAAGGCGGCAGCGGCCCGAACGGCATCTACATCGACGAGGCGGACTGGAAGTACATCCGTCGCCACGATGCGGTGAAAGCCACGGTGAACGTCCAGGCCGATGAGCCGGAGCTGGATCCGGTCTGAGGTGAATAGCCGGGTATGAAAAAGGCCGCGATCCATTGGATCGCGGCCTTTTTTGTTATCGCATACTCCGTGGCGAGGGAGCTTGCTCCCGCTCGACTGCGCAGCGGTCGCAGGCTTTGGGGCCGCTACGCCCGAAGCGTCGGACCGACCCAGCGGGAGCAAGCTCCCTTGCGACAGGTGTCACATCCTATAAGCTCACTTGCCGAGCGTGATCTTCGGCGCCCAGGTCAGCCACTCATCTTCAAACTTGTCGAACAGCGGGAACGTCTGCTGCGGTCGCGCCGGGTTGCCCATCCGCTCGCCGTCCGGTGTCGCAAAAGCGATACCGCCCTGAATCAGCGTCTCCAGCGACTCGGTCCGCACCGTCGCGCCCTTGAACAAGCCGAAGTCCAGGCCAAAACCGCTGCTGTTCCAGAAGCGAGTGCCACTGCGCACCAACGGCGCATACTTGGGCTCGATCAGGATATGGACCAGCACTCGGTCCGCCGTCTGGCCCAATTCATATCCCGTGACTTTGCCCACCGTCACCTCGCGATAGGTCACCGGCACGCCAATCTTCAACGAACCACGGCGCGCCGCACTCAATACCAGGCTCAAACCAGCCTCCGGAACCGCGCTTTCGGGTGGTTCGGTCAACGCAACAAAGCTTTTCTGTGGACCCTGGCTTTTCACAGCGGGCTGCACTTCAATGTATTGACCGGTCACCAGGGTTTCCAGGTTCGACGTCTTCATCAACCCCAGCTCTGGCTTGACCACCCAGAACTGGGTCCCGACGCGGGCGATACGCTCCGGCACTTCGGTGATACGCGCGGTGACCAGCACCGACTGCATGTCGGCGCTGAGATCGACGTTCTCGATCTTGCCCACATCCAGCCCCTTGAAACGGATCGGCGTACCGCTGCGCAAGCCGTCGGCGCGATCGACCTTGATCGTCACGACCGTGCCGTTCTGCTGTGCCGCTTCGCGGTCTTCATGCAGGCGGAACCGAGGGATGCGTCTTTTCAACGGTACATTCGGCTCCGGCGTCTCGAAGGCGATCCCGCCGGCCATCAGGCTCTGCAGCGACTCGCTCTTGACCTGTATCCCGCCAGTCAGACCGCCCGTGAGGGTGACGCCGCTGGCGTTCCAGAATCGCGTCGAACCGTTCACCAGCCCTTCGTATTCCTTCTCGATGTGCACACCGATGATTAATTGTTTTTTCTTGCGGGAGAATTGGTAGCTCTGCACCGAGCCGACCTTGACCTGCTTGTAGAGAATCGGACTGCCGACTTCCAGCGATCCCAGATTCTCAGTCAGCAGCACCAGGTGCAGGCCAGGGGAACGCAAGTCCAATGGCGGAGCCTTCGCCCTGGCTTCGAATTCGCGCTGCGGCGCCGCGCCCTTGTCGCCCGGGCGCACGGCAATGTAGTTACCCTTGACCAGCGCTTCGAGGCCGGTGATACCCGCGAGGGAAATCGATGGCTTGACGACCCAGAACTGAGTGCCGGTCACCAAGTAGTCCTCGGCCAAAGGATCAAGGGTCAGCTCGGCGCTGGCGCTGGACAAGTCGGGGTCGACCTTCAACGTCTTCAGGCTGCCGACCTGGATGCCTTTGTACATGACCGGCGTGCGCCCCGCCTGTAACCCTTCGAAATCGCTGAGCTTGACCTTTACCCGGATCCCGGCGGCGGCCGCATCGAAGTCTTCGTACAGACGAAACGGCAGGCTTGGGTCCGTGGGCGGGCTGTCCTTGCGGTTTTCCGGCGTGGCGAACGCGATACCGCCGGCCACGATACTGGCCAGTGATTCACTGCGTACTTTAACGCCCGACAGGTTGGCATCGATGCTGATGCCGCTGGCGTTCCAGAATCGTGTGTGTTTGCGAACCAGGCTGGCGTAGGTCGGCTCGATGAAGACCTTGACCTCGACTGTGCGCTGATCTTCGGACAGGGAATAACTTTTCACCTGGCCAACTTGAATCTGTTTGTAGAAAACCGGGCTGCCACGGTCCAGCGAACCCAGGCGCTCGGCCTTGATCGTCAGGTGCAAACCTGGTTTGGCGTCCGATAGCGGCGGCTCTTCGGCCAAGGCCTTGAACTTGCGTGTCGATTCGCCTTCTCCCGGGCTTATGGCCACGTAGTTGCCTGATACCAGCGTCTCCAGGCCGGTGATCCCGGCCAGGCTCACACTCGGCTTGACCAGCCAGAAACGTGTGCCGGTCTTGAGGTATTGCTCGACGTCCTTGTTCATTTCGACGGTCGCGATAACGCCTTTCGAGCTGCCCTCGTCATCAAGCGTAAGGTCCTTTACCTTGCCCACCGTCATGCCTTTGTAGACGATCTCGGTCTTGTTGACCTGGATGCCCTCACCGCTTTCAAAACGTACGCTGATCTCGATACCGGTCTCGTTATAAGCCCGCCAGCCGAGCCAACCGCCGATGATCAAGGCAATCAGCGGCAAGACCCAGATGGCCGACCAGTTCGAAGCCGGTCGGGTTTTAGCAGTAGGCAAATCAGTCATGGTCGGCATCCGACTCCGTGTTATCCCAAATCAGTCGGGGATCGAAGGTAACTGCGGCAATCATTGTCAAAATCACTACGCTGGCAAAGGCGATGGCACCGAGACCGGCTTCAACACTGGCAAGCCGCCCGAAATTGACCACCGCCACCAGGATTGCGATTACGAAAATGTCCAGCATCGACCAGCGGCCGATGAACTCAATGAAGCGATACATGAGGATGCGCTGACGCGCGGACATTGGCTGGTGCCGTTGCACCGAAAACAACAACAAGGCGAGCCCCACCAGCTTGAAAGTGGGCACGACGATACTGGCAACAAACACCACCGCGGCAATGGGGATCATGCCGTGCTGAACCAGCTCGATGACGCCGGCCATTATGGTGCTGGGCGATCCCTGGCCCAGCGAATTGATGGTCATGATCGGCAGCATATTGGCCGGAATATAGAGAATCGCGGCCGTGATCAATAATGCCCAGGTCCGCATGAGGCTGTTCGGACGACGGGGATGGATGCGTGCGCCACAACGGGAGCAGGTCTGTTTGTCAGCGCCTGCATCCTGTCGATTCAACTCGTGACATTCGACGCAGATCAGAATGCCCGCATCAATCGCCCGCATGAGAATCCTCTCCTGACAGCGCCTGCCAGATCTGATGCGGTGACATCACCACTTCCAGCCAGACCTGAACCAGCAACAAACTGACAAAACACACCAGGCCCAGGCCCACGGTAATAGCCGCCATGTCGGCAAGTTTGACGATGGCAACCAGCACGCCCATAAAATAGACCTCGAGCATCCCCCAATCCCTTAAGTGATGGTAAGTGCGGTACAACAACAAGCCGTAACTTCGCCCGACGTTCCAGCGAATGGTCAGCAGCACAATCAGCTGACAGAGCAACTTGAGCAGCGGAATCCCCATGCTGCACAGGAACACCACCACCGATACACCGTGCATACCGGTATTGAACAGCCCGACCACGCCACTCCAGACAGTGTCCTGGGACGACTGTCCGAGCAGATTGAGTTGCATGATGGGTAAAAAGTTCGCCGGCACAAACAACAGCAAAGCGGCAACTACCAGGGCGAGGCTACGTTCGACCACGTTATGTCGGTGTGCATAAAGTTCGTATCCACAGCGGGGGCATTCGGCTTTTTCGCCGTGGGCCAGCTGTGGCTTGCGCATCAACAAGTCGCATTCATGACACGCCACCAGACCGTCCAAGGGTAGATCTGACAACCTATCGATGTCTGACGGATCGGGCATATAGCGCTCTGGCTCAACTAAGGTGGGGCTATTCTAGTGCTCCAGCTCGAAAATAACTGCGCAAATTTACCACGAGCTTCGGCCGATTTTATTACAGATAAAAACAAAACCCCTACCTGCGTCAGCAGATAGGGGTTTCGGAATTTAATCTTGACGATGACCTACTCTCACATGGGGAAACCCCACACTACCATCGGCGATGCATCGTTTCACTTCTGAGTTCGGGATGGGATCAGGTGGTTCCAATGCTCTATGGTCGTCAAGAAATTCGGTAGCCAGTGCGTGCCTTACGGTCACGTTCCAGCGAATGGGTATGCGATAGTTTGTGGGTTTTGACTCGAACTTTCGGTTCATTGCGTCTTCACACACCGCAATCTGGCCTCTTTCGAGTCTACAGATTGCTTGGGTGTTATATGGTCAAGCCTCACGGGCAATTAGTACAGGTTAGCTCAACGCCTCACAGCGCTTACACACCCTGCCTATCAACGTCGTAGTCTTCGACGGCCCTTCAGGGGACTCAAGGTCCCAGTGAGATCTCATCTTGAGGCAAGTTTCCCGCTTAGATGCTTTCAGCGGTTATCTTTTCCGAACATAGCTACCCGGCAATGCCACTGGCGTGACAACCGGAACACCAGAGGTTCGTCCACTCCGGTCCTCTCGTACTAGGAGCAGCCCCTCTCAAATCTCAAACGTCCACGGCAGATAGGGACCGAACTGTCTCACGACGTTCTAAACCCAGCTCGCGTACCACTTTAAATGGCGAACAGCCATACCCTTGGGACCGGCTTCAGCCCCAGGATGTGATGAGCCGACATCGAGGTGCCAAACACCGCCGTCGATATGAACTCTTGGGCGGTATCAGCCTGTTATCCCCGGAGTACCTTTTATCCGTTGAGCGATGGCCCTTCCATACAGAACCACCGGATCACTAAGACCTACTTTCGTACCTGCTCGACGTGTCTGTCTCGCAGTCAAGCGCGCTTTTGCCTTTATACTCTACGACCGATTTCCGACCGGTCTGAGCGCACCTTCGTACTCCTCCGTTACTCTTTAGGAGGAGACCGCCCCAGTCAAACTACCCACCATACACTGTCCTCGATCCGGATAACGGACCTGAGTTAGAACCTCAAAGTTGCCAGGGTGGTATTTCAAGGATGGCTCCACGCAGACTGGCGTCCACGCTTCAAAGCCTCCCACCTATCCTACACAAGCAAATTCAAAGTCCAGTGCAAAGCTATAGTAAAGGTTCACGGGGTCTTTCCGTCTAGCCGCGGATACACTGCATCTTCACAGCGATTTCAATTTCACTGAGTCTCGGGTGGAGACAGCGCCGCCATCGTTACGCCATTCGTGCAGGTCGGAACTTACCCGACAAGGAATTTCGCTACCTTAGGACCGTTATAGTTACGGCCGCCGTTTACCGGGGCTTCGATCAAGAGCTTCGCGTTAGCTAACCCCATCAATTAACCTTCCGGCACCGGGCAGGCGTCACACCCTATACGTCCACTTTCGTGTTTGCAGAGTGCTGTGTTTTTAATAAACAGTCGCAGCGGCCTGGTATCTTCGACCGGCGTGGGCTTACGCAGCAAGTGCTTCACCCTCACCGGCGCACCTTCTCCCGAAGTTACGGTGCCATTTTGCCTAGTTCCTTCACCCGAGTTCTCTCAAGCGCCTTGGTATTCTCTACCCAACCACCTGTGTCGGTTTGGGGTACGGTTCCTGGTTACCTGAAGCTTAGAAGCTTTTCTTGGAAGCATGGCATCAACCACTTCGTCACCCAAAGGGTAACTCGTCATCAGCTCTCGGCCTTAAGATCCCGGATTTACCTAAGATCTCAGCCTACCACCTTAAACTTGGACAACCAACGCCAAGCTGGCCTAGCCTTCTCCGTCCCTCCATCGCAATAACCAGAAGTACAGGAATATTAACCTGTTTTCCATCGACTACGCTTTTCAGCCTCGCCTTAGGGACCGACTAACCCTGCGTCGATTAACGTTGCGCAGGAAACCTTGGTCTTTCGGCGTGGGTGTTTTTCACACCCATTGTCGTTACTCATGTCAGCATTCGCACTTCTGATACCTCCAGCAAGCTTCTCAACTCACCTTCACAGGCTTACAGAACGCTCCTCTACCGCATCACTTGCGTGATACCCGTAGCTTCGGTGTATGGTTTGAGCCCCGTTACATCTTCCGCGCAGGCCGACTCGACTAGTGAGCTATTACGCTTTCTTTAAAGGGTGGCTGCTTCTAAGCCAACCTCCTAGCTGTCTAAGCCTTCCCACATCGTTTCCCACTTAACCATAACTTTGGGACCTTAGCTGACGGTCTGGGTTGTTTCCCTTTTCACGACGGACGTTAGCACCCGCCGTGTGTCTCCCATGCTCGGCACTTGTAGGTATTCGGAGTTTGCATCGGTTTGGTAAGTCGGGATGACCCCCTAGCCGAAACAGTGCTCTACCCCCTACAGTGATACATGAGGCGCTACCTAAATAGCTTTCGAGGAGAACCAGCTATCTCCGAGCTTGATTAGCCTTTCACTCCGATCCACAGGTCATCCGCTAACTTTTCAACGGTAGTCGGTTCGGTCCTCCAGTCAGTGTTACCTAACCTTCAACCTGCCCATGGATAGATCGCCCGGTTTCGGGTCTATTCCCAGCGACTAGACGCCCTATTAAGACTCGCTTTCGCTACGCCTCCCCTATTCGGTTAAGCTCGCCACTGAAAATAAGTCGCTGACCCATTATACAAAAGGTACGCAGTCACCCAACAAAGTGGGCTCCCACTGCTTGTACGCATACGGTTTCAGGATCTATTTCACTCCCCTCTCCGGGGTTCTTTTCGCCTTTCCCTCACGGTACTAGTTCACTATCGGTCAGTCAGTAGTATTTAGCCTTGGAGGATGGTCCCCCCATATTCAGACAAAGTTTCTCGTGCTCCGTCCTACTCGATTTCACTTCTAAGATCCTTTCGCGTACAGGGCTATCACCCACTATGGCCGCACTTTCCAGAGCGTTCCGCTAAAATCAAAGAAGCTTAAGGGCTAGTCCCCGTTCGCTCGCCACTACTAAGGGAATCTCGGTTGATTTCTTTTCCTCAGGGTACTTAGATGTTTCAGTTCCCCTGGTTCGCCTCTTGCACCTATGTATTCAGTACAAGATAACCATCTTATGATGGCTGGGTTCCCCCATTCAGACATCTCCGGATCAAAGTCTGTTTGCCGACTCCCCGAAGCTTTTCGCAGGCTACCACGTCTTTCATCGCCTCTGACTGCCAAGGCATCCACCGTATGCGCTTCTTCACTTGACCATATAACCCCAAGCAATCTGGTTATACTGTGAAGACGACATTCGCCGAAAATTCGAATTTCTCAACTAAGAGAACTCACAAATTTTACCTTAGCCTGAGCCGTTACCAGTGAAAGTAACGTTCAGTCTATCTTTCTATCACATACCCAAATTTTTAAAGAACGATCTAATCAAAAGACTAGAAATCAACATTCAGGCACCGTACGGTGGAATGCTCATTTCTAAGCTTTAAACGTTGGTACCAATCTGTAATGGTGGAGCCAAGCGGGATCGAACCGCTGACCTCCTGCGTGCAAGGCAGGCGCTCTCCCAGCTGAGCTATGGCCCCGTATCGCTACAGGGGACACCATGAAATTGGTGGGTCTGGGCAGATTCGAACTGCCGACCTCACCCTTATCAGGGGTGCGCTCTAACCAACTGAGCTACAGACCCAATCGTCTTCTTCAATGAATCAAGCAATTCGTGTGGGAGCTCATGAAGCCGCTGCGGTCGTCGATTAAGGAGGTGATCCAGCCGCAGGTTCCCCTACGGCTACCTTGTTACGACTTCACCCCAGTCATGAATCACACCGTGGTAACCGTCCTCCCGAAGGTTAGACTAGCTACTTCTGGTGCAACCCACTCCCATGGTGTGACGGGCGGTGTGTACAAGGCCCGGGAACGTATTCACCGCGACATTCTGATTCGCGATTACTAGCGATTCCGACTTCACGCAGTCGAGTTGCAGACTGCGATCCGGACTACGATCGGTTTTGTGGGATTAGCTCCACCTCGCGGCTTGGCAACCCTCTGTACCGACCATTGTAGCACGTGTGTAGCCCAGGCCGTAAGGGCCATGATGACTTGACGTCATCCCCACCTTCCTCCGGTTTGTCACCGGCAGTCTCCTTAGAGTGCCCACCATAACGTGCTGGTAACTAAGGACAAGGGTTGCGCTCGTTACGGGACTTAACCCAACATCTCACGACACGAGCTGACGACAGCCATGCAGCACCTGTCTCAATGTTCCCGAAGGCACCAATCCATCTCTGGAAAGTTCATTGGATGTCAAGGCCTGGTAAGGTTCTTCGCGTTGCTTCGAATTAAACCACATGCTCCACCGCTTGTGCGGGCCCCCGTCAATTCATTTGAGTTTTAACCTTGCGGCCGTACTCCCCAGGCGGTCAACTTAATGCGTTAGCTGCGCCACTAAGAGCTCAAGGCTCCCAACGGCTAGTTGACATCGTTTACGGCGTGGACTACCAGGGTATCTAATCCTGTTTGCTCCCCACGCTTTCGCACCTCAGTGTCAGTATCAGTCCAGGTGGTCGCCTTCGCCACTGGTGTTCCTTCCTATATCTACGCATTTCACCGCTACACAGGAAATTCCACCACCCTCTACCATACTCTAGCTCGACAGTTTTGAATGCAGTTCCCAGGTTGAGCCCGGGGATTTCACATCCAACTTAACGAACCACCTACGCGCGCTTTACGCCCAGTAATTCCGATTAACGCTTGCACCCTCTGTATTACCGCGGCTGCTGGCACAGAGTTAGCCGGTGCTTATTCTGTCGGTAACGTCAAAACAATTACGTATTAGGTAACTGCCCTTCCTCCCAACTTAAAGTGCTTTACAATCCGAAGACCTTCTTCACACACGCGGCATGGCTGGATCAGGCTTTCGCCCATTGTCCAATATTCCCCACTGCTGCCTCCCGTAGGAGTCTGGACCGTGTCTCAGTTCCAGTGTGACTGATCATCCTCTCAGACCAGTTACGGATCGTCGCCTTGGTGAGCCATTACCTCACCAACTAGCTAATCCGACCTAGGCTCATCTGATAGCGCAAGGCCCGAAGGTCCCCTGCTTTCTCCCGTAGGACGTATGCGGTATTAGCGTCCGTTTCCGAGCGTTATCCCCCACTACCAGGCAGATTCCTAGGCATTACTCACCCGTCCGCCGCTCGCCACCAGGTACAAGTACCCGTGCTGCCGCTCGACTTGCATGTGTTAGGCCTGCCGCCAGCGTTCAATCTGAGCCATGATCAAACTCTTCAGTTCAAACATCTTTGGGTTTTGAGAAAACCCTAAACTTGGCTCAGCAATCGTTGGTTACATCTTTGATTTCTCGCGGAGTAACTTGTGATGCTGATAATCTGTTGACTAGCAGTCTGACTCCACAAGCACCCACACGAATTGCTTGATTCAGTTGTTAAAGAGCGGTGGGTTGAGCCTTTCGTCTCAACCGAGGCGCGCATTCTACAGCGCCCCGTGTATCTGTCAAGCGGTTATTTTAAGAAGTTTTCAAAGTTTCGCTTGGAAATCCTTAACAACTTCAACCACTTGCGCTTCCGATCTCTCGTTAGCGGGAGGCGAATTCTACAGCGTTAGTCGCTGCTGTCAACACCTCTTTTTTTACCGCTTTCGACCGAGAGGATCGAACCGTCGACAGCGCCCATCAAACCGGCCTGCCCACTCCTTCCGTGCTTCGATGATCTGAAGCCGCACACTTTCGAAACCTACTTAACTCGTTGAAACTCAAGGAGTTTTCCGTTTCGACTGCGCCGGAAGTGGGGCGAATTATAGACATCCAGAATTTGTCGTCAACCATTAATTACGTTTTTGTTGCAGAAGACTCCTTTCGCCCCATCAGACGCGGGATACGCCGCATCACCGCAGGCACCCTGAGCACCAACAGTACCGCACCTATAAAGGCATATATCGCCCACTCCTTCAGATCGGCCCGCACGATCCACAACATATGCAGCAACCCAAGCCCCAATATCGGATAGGCCAGGCGATGCAGTTTCTTCCAGCGCCCGCCCAGTCGCCGCTGGCTGTAGCGGTTGGACGTCACTGCCAGCGCCAGCAAGCCAAGAAAACCGAGCGCTCCGACGATGATGTAAGGCCGCTTGCCCAGCTCCACACCCAGCTGTGACCAATCGAACCCCAGGATGAACGCCAGATACCCGCTCAAATGCAGTACGACATAAGTAAAGCACCACAAACCCAACTGACGCCGGACGGCTATCCACCCCGCCCACCCCGTCAGTTTCTGCAGCGGCGTCATGCACAAGGTAACCAGCAACAGGATCAGCGTCCCCAACCCCAACCGATCCACCAGCACCTTGCCCGGGTCCGGCCCCAGGAAATTCGCCAATGCCTCATAAAGCCAAAGCATTGGCCAGATCGCCGCCGCGATGAATACGCCGATCCGCCACGCCAGCAAACGCATCAATAATCCTTCCTCAGGTCCATTCCTGTATATAAAGAAGCCACTTCATCCTGATAGCCGTTGAACATCAACGTATCGCGAACGTTGGGGCTGAGCAGCCCGCTCGGCAAACGACGCTCCCGCGCCTGGGTCCAGCGCGGATGGTCAACGGTGGGATTGACGTTGGCATAAAAGCCGTACTCATCAGCCGCAATGCTTTGCCAGGTTGTCTTGGGCTGCTCGCTGACCAGACTGATCCGCACGATGGATTTCACGCTCTTGAAGCCATACTTCCATGGCACCACCAACCGCAACGGCGCACCGTTCTGGTTCGGCAACTCCCGCCCGTACATCCCAACCGCGAGGATTGCCAGCGGGTTCATCGCCTCATCCAACCGCAAACCTTCTACATACGGCCAGTCAATCAGGGCAAAGCCTGAACGCTGGCCCGGCATGGCCTTGGGATCCTGCAGCGTCTCGAAACGAATGTACTTGGCCTTGGAGGTCGGCTCGACCTGCTTGAGTAGTGCGGAGATGGGAAAGCCGATCCACGGAATGACCATCGACCAGGCCTCGACACAGCGCAATCGATAAATCCGCTCCTCCAGCTGATAAGGCTTCATGAAGTCTTCCAGACCATAGCGGCCCGGCTTACCCACCTCACCCTCCACGACTACGCTCCAGGGCTCGGTTTTCAACGACCCTGCATTGGCCGCTGGATCACCCTTATCGGTTCCGAACTCATAGAAGTTGTTGTAGTGGGTGGCGTCCTTGAATGGGGTGATCGACTCATTTCCAGCCGTCACCGCGCCCCATTGGGTAGCTGCAACCTTCTCAGCCAACCAGGCCGGCGCCTTGCCTGGCTCGACATTGGGATAACGCGCTACATCCGCGGCGCCGGCCCATCGCGGCAAGCTACCCACGGCGAGGCCAGCCACGGATGCCCCTAGCAACTTGCGACGGGATAGATAGAAGGATTCAGGCGTGACGTCCGATTCACGACTGTCGGACGATTTGGGGATCTTGATCAGCATGACGACTCCGCAGTGTTGGAGGGCAGATGCACCAATAGACTGCGGAGTATGGGGGAAATTAGATTAAGGCAACGTTTAGCGTCGGCGAAGACGCAACAAATATTGCACCGGACCCGACGCAGCATAGGCGAGAAATACCAGCAGCAGGATACGCGGCGGATCGCTGAAGACCACGGCGAACACCAGCACCACAGCCAGGATCGCGACAAACGGCACGCGACCTTTCAGATCCAGCTCCTTGAAGCTGTTGTATTTGATGTTGCTGACCATCAGCATCCCGGCCGCCGCCACCAGCAATGCCACCAGGAACGACATTTTCGAGCCCTGGATGCCGTAGTCGCTGAATGCCCAGACCACGCCGGCCACCACGCCCGCGGCTGCAGGGCTCGCGAGACCGATGAAGTAGCGTTTGTCGGCAGTGCCGACCTGGGTATTAAAACGTGCCAGGCGCAACGCGGCACCGGCCACATAGATGAAAGCCACCATCCAGCCGACCTTGCCCATGTCGCCCAGCGCCCAGCCGAACGCTAGTAACGCGGGGGCAACACCGAACGCGACCATGTCGGACAGCGAGTCGTATTCGGCGCCGAATGCACTCTGGGTATTGGTCATGCGGGCCACGCGCCCGTCAAGGCCATCGAGCACCATGGCGACGAATATCGCAATGGCAGCCAGGGCGAAATAGCGGCTTGCGCCGGCACTGTCACCAGCACTGAGCGCCGCCTGGGCGCTCATGGAGCTGATGATGGAATAGAAGCCGGCAAACAGGTTCGCGGTGGTGAACAGGTTCGGCAGTAGATAGATGCCACGATGCCGGACCTTACGGCCTTCAGCGTCATGGCCCTCTTCGACGTGTTCATCGATGGGCAACAGGCTTTCGGCGTCAGGAGCCTGGTTCGGCTCGTCGGGACGTTCGCTCATGGACAGTACCTTGCAACGGTGTGAAAAAATTCGACAGGCGTCTGGGACGACGGTTCGGCCGCAAACGATGCAGCTTTATACCAGAAGCCAATGCCCAAACGAAAAAACGCGGCCAGGGCCGCGTTTTTCGATCAAGTCGCGACTCAGTTCTTGGCTTTGTCGACGATCTTGTTGGCACCGATCCACGGCATCATGGAGCGCAGTTGCTCGCCGATGATTTCGATACCGTGAGCGGCGTTGTTGCGGCGCTTGGCGGTCATCGAAGGATAGCCGGTGGCACCTTCGCTGATGAACATCTTGGCGTATTCACCGTCCTGAATACGTTTCAGGGCGTTGCGCATGGCCTGGCGAGATTCGGCGTTGATGACTTCCGGACCGGTCACGTACTCGCCGTACTCGGCGTTGTTGGAGATCGAGTAGTTCATGTTGGCGATACCGCCTTCGTACATGAGGTCAACGATCAGTTTCAGTTCGTGCAGGCACTCGAAGTAGGCCATTTCCGGCGCGTAGCCAGCTTCAACCAGGGTTTCGAAACCGGCTTTGACCAGCTCGACGGTGCCGCCGCACAGAACGGCTTGCTCACCGAACAGGTCGGTTTCAGTCTCGTCCTTGAAGGTGGTTTCGATGATGCCGGTACGACCGCCACCCACGCCGGCGGCGTAGGACAGCGCAACGTTCTTGGCATTGCCGGACGCATCCTGATAGATCGCGATCAGGTCAGGGATACCGCCGCCCTTGACGAACTCGGAACGGACGGTGTGGCCCGGGGCCTTCGGCGCGATCATGATCACGTCGAGGTCGGCGCGCGGCACAACCTGGTTGTAATGGATCGCGAAGCCATGGGAGAAGGCCAGGGTGGCGCCTTTCTTGATGTTCGGCTCGATTTCGTTCTTGTACAGGGCAGACTGGAATTCGTCCGGGGTCAGGATCATGACCAGGTCGGCAGCGGCAACGGCGGAAGCCACGTCGGTGACTTTCAAGCCGTGGGCCTCAGCCTTGGCGACAGTGGCCGAGCCTTTGCGCAGGCCGACGGTTACGTCAACGCCCGAATCCTTCAGGTTGCACGCCTGGGCGTGGCCTTGGGAACCGTAGCCAATGATGGCGACTTTTTTGCCCTGGATGATCGACAGGTCGCAATCTTTATCGTAGAAAACTTTCATGAATTTCCCCTATATCCGGCCATTCCGGCCATTCGCTAATTTGGTTAGATGCTCAGTACTTTGTCGCCACGGGCAATCCCGGTGACACCACTGCGTACGGTTTCCAGGATCGAGGCAGTTCCGATCGATTGAATGAAGCTGTCGAGCTTGTCGCTGGTACCGGTCAA
Source organism: Pseudomonas sp. R1-15 (assembly GCF_051132085.1). Classification (NCBI taxonomy): domain Bacteria; kingdom Pseudomonadati; phylum Pseudomonadota; class Gammaproteobacteria; order Pseudomonadales; family Pseudomonadaceae; genus Pseudomonas; species Pseudomonas sp. R1-15. The sequence continues at coordinate 5,038,134 of NZ_CP071660.1, forward strand.
CTGAACGGTATAGACGCTGGCGCTGACATCGACGATCTGCCCACGATAAATATCGGTAGTGCGTTTGATCTCGGCGCGCTGGGCGCCGGTGGCCTTGACCTTGACCAGCATCAGCTCGCGTTCGATGTGAGCGCTCTCCGACAGGTCCACCAGCTTGACCACCTCGATCAGCTTGTTCAGGTTCTTGGTGATCTGCTCGATGACTTCATCGTGACCTACGGTGGTCAGCGTCAGACGCGACAGGGTCGGGTCCTCGGTTGGCGCCACGGTCAGGCTTTCGATGTTGTAGTTGCGCTGCGAGAACAGGCCCACTACACGAGACAGAGCACCCGGTTCGTTTTCCAGAAGCAAGGAAATAATATGTCGCATGATTAGGTACGCTCCGTCTTGCTCAGCCACATATCGCGCATGGAGCCGTCTTTGATTTGCATCGGGTAGACGTGCTCGCTGGTATCGACCTGGATATCGAGGAATACCAGGCGGTCTTTCATGGCGAAGGCTTCTTCAAGCCCGGACTTCAAGTCCTTCAGGTCGGTGATGCGGATGCCCACGTGACCGTAGGCCTCGACCAGCTTGACAAAGTCCGGCAACGATTCCATGTAGGAATGCGAATGACGGCTGCCGTAGCTCATGTCCTGCCACTGGCGAACCATGCCCAGTACACCGTTGTTCAGGTTGACGATCTTCACCGGCAAACCGTACTGCAGGCAGGTCGACAGCTCCTGGATGTTCATCTGGATACTGCCTTCGCCGGTGACGCAGGCGACGTCGTTGTCCGGGAAGCTCAACTTGACGCCCATGGCCGCCGGGAAGCCGAAGCCCATGGTGCCCAGGCCACCGGAGTTGATCCAGCGGTTAGGCTTGTTGAACCGGTAGTATTGCGCCGCAAACATCTGGTGCTGGCCAACGTCGGAAGTCACGAAGGCATCGCCCTTGGTCACTTCGCACAGGGTCTCGATGACGGTCTGCGGCTTGATCACGCTGCCGTCGCCCTTGTCGTACGGGAACAGGCCACGATCACCGCGCCATTCATCGACCTGTTTCCACCAGGCGGCCACGGACTCCTTGTTCGGAGCCTCGCCGATTTCCTTGAGGATGGCGACCATCTCGGTCAGCACGCTCTCGACCGGACCGACAATCGGCACGTCTGCCTTGATGGTCTTGGAGATGGACGCCGGGTCGATGTCGATGTGGATGATCTTGGCGTTCGGGCAGAATTTCGCCGGGCCGTTGATGACCCGGTCGTCGAAACGTGCGCCCACGGCCAGGATGACATCGGCATGGTGCATCGCCAGGTTGGCGGTGTAGCTGCCGTGCATGCCGAGCATGCCGATGAACTGGCGGTCGGTGCCCGGGTAGGCGCCAAGCCCCATCAAGGTATTGGTAACCGGCAGGTTGAGCATCTTTGCCAATTCAGTCAGCGGCGCGGAGCCACCACCGAGGATGACCCCACCCCCGGAGTACAGGACCGGGCGCTTGGCCGCGAGCAGCATTTCGGCGGCCTTGCGGATTTGTCCCGAGTGACCGCGTACGGCCGGGCTGTAGGAGCGCAGCTTGGCTTTTTTCGGATAGATGTACTCGAATTTCTCGGCCGGGTTGGTCATGTCTTTCGGCACGTCGACCACGACCGGGCCTGGACGACCGGACTCAGCCAGGTAAAAGGCTTTTTTCATGACCTCCGGGATTTCCGACGCGTGCTTGATCATGAAGCTGTGCTTCACGATCGGCCGGGAGATACCGATCATGTCGGTTTCCTGGAACGCATCGGTACCGACCATGGTGCTGGGCACCTGGCCAGAGATGATCACCATCGGGATCGAGTCCATGTAGGCCGTGGCGATACCGGTGATGGCGTTCGTGGCGCCAGGGCCGGATGTCACCAGAACCACGCCGGCCTTGCCGGTGGCGCGGGCATAGCCGTCAGCCATATGGGTGGCCGCTTGTTCGTGGCGAACCAGGATGTGGGTCACTTCCGGTTCTTTGAACAGGGCATCATAGACATGAAGGAGAGCACCGCCGGGGTACCCGTAGATATATTTGACGCCTTCGTCACGCAAGAAGCGGACGAGCATCTCACCGCCAGATAAAAGCTCCACGTTGTTCACCTCTAAAACGCCAGAATACCGACCCACGAAAAGGGGACGGGTCTTAATAGGTTTACTTCTCGGCAGAGCATGAGCGACGGTGGTCGCCGACTACGTCAGCACTGACTGAGCAAGTATTGGGATCGTCCCAAGTGTTGCGGGCCTTTCCCACCCAGCGCGAGGTAACGCGTTGCGGGTGTAACAGGTCGGCGCGGATGTGCGCCTCATGATCTGCCGAGTGGGTCTGCTTCTGGCAGTCCCTCTACAGCGGACTTTGGATTCTTCTGTTTCGCCCTCTGCAAGTCAAGTCGTCAATGTGCTTTATTGAAGTAAGCACATGAGAACGCAAGAAAAAACCTTTAAACGGCTACTCTGTTAGCTTCGATTGCGCAACCCAGGACAAGGAAACAGCATGCGAACGATGTTATTGACGGCCTGCCTGCTGGCGGGCCTGAGCCCGATGAGCATGGCCGGCCAGATTTATAAATGGGTGGACGCCCAGGGCGTGACCCACTTCGGCGCCCAGCCGCCGCAAGGCGTAGAGGCGACAACCGTGGGCAGATCCGCACCGCCCGCTCCCAAGCCGGCAGCACCTGTTACCGGCGGTGTCGTCGGCGATCAAAAAGCCATCGACCAACAGGTAAAGCAGCAAGTTGCCGAGCAGGAAGCCCAACTCAAGGCGTTCTGCGAACAGGCCCGAACTAACCTGGCGCAACTGCAGAACAACCCCAGGGTCAGGGAAGACGTGGAAGGCGAAATGCGCCGGCTCACGGATGAAGAGCGGCGCCAGCGCATCGATGAGACCCGCAAGCAGATCGAAGAACACTGCCAGTGAGGGAAGTCAGCGGGCGTCGCTGATCAACTGGTCGAACTGCGCCAGCAACCGCTGCAACTCGGCGCCCTGCCCTGGCCGCTGGGCATAAACCATTTCGGCCATGGCCAGGATGCCCGAGGCGTTAGGCAGTGGCAGGTCGTTTTCCAGGATCGCCTTCATCCGCGGCAGGAAGATCCATTGCAGCCACTGCTCGAAATCCAGGGTATCGACCGCAAACGGCTCGACACTCGCCAGCGCCTCGGCCGAAGGCGAAACGCTGCTCCACCAACCCTGGACGCGCAGTTCGCGCTCGATCAGCAGCAACTGATCGGCGATCTGGGGAAAACGAACATCCATCAGAGTGAAACCTTGGCTTTCTGACGGGCCAGTGCGGCGCCAGCGGAGTCGCCTTGTTTCTCGCGGGCCTGGGCAATCAGTTCCCACAGGCTTGCCTGGAGTGCCGGCCGACCGCTGGAGAATGTCAGGCCGCGGCGCGCCAGTTGCTCGGCTTGCGGCGCATCGCCCTGGGCCATGCGTACCTGGGCCAGTCGATAAAGAACCTGAGGCTCGCGCGGCGCGACACGCTGGGCGCGCTCGAGGCTGGAGGACGCACCGTTGAGGTCACCACCGGCCTGCTGCTGTTGGGCCGTAGTCAGCAGCGCCAGCACCGGACCATCCAGTTGCTCATCGGCGGACAAGCCACCGGAGCTCGCCGACGGGATGCTGCTCGGCGTCGATGGCATGCTGTAGCTGCCCTGGTCGATCGGCGAAGTCTCGATAGGACCCGGCGTGATCGGCCCCGGTGTGATCGGCGTGCTGCTGATGGGTGCCGACGTGGCAGCGCCACCACCGGGCACCATCACCACGACGCCCGTATCACCCTGGGGAATCGCCTGGGTCTGAGCACCCTGCACCGGCCGCTTTACGGTCGTCTGACGGAAACCGCCATTGGCCGAGACCCGCTCGCTGTTGGAAACGGCGGTACCGGAGTCGACAACCGGAATCGAGCCGCGCTGTACGGTAGAGCAGCCGCTGAGCAAAGCCACGGCGGTTACCGCTGGAATCAACCACTTGTTCACTTGAAGCCCTCTTTGCTTAATTCACCCAGTCCTTGACCCAATCCATCACCGATTCGGCTGGGTTCTGGCCGCCACACGCCGCACCGGGCGGCGGTTCGCTGCCGCGAATATACGGCATCTGAACCGCGCCCGGGCAATTCGCGTCGGAGCCCTGCCCGGTGCGTGAATCGACCCAGGCCTGGACGATGTTGTCCGGTTGCGGCATGTCCAGCGGCAACGGGTCGGCCTTGCGCATGAAACTGGTCCAGACCTGCAATGCGCCGGTGGCGCCGGTGAACGGCGTCTTGCCGTTGTCGTCACGCCCCAACCAGACCACCGCCAGCAAGTCCTGGCTGAACCCGGCGAACCAACTGTCGCGCGAATCGTTACTGGTGCCGGTCTTGCCCGCCAGGGTCAGCGTCCGCGGAAGCACGTTATAGACCGAGCTGCCGGTACCTTCACGCATGACCCGCTGCATGGCGCTTTGGATCAGATAAATGGAAGCCGGATCGAAACGCTGCTGGATCTGGAACGGATAACGCTTGAGCGGCTCGCCGTCGGCGGTCAGCACACTGCGGATGCCACGCATCGGCGTATTGAAACCACCGTTGGCCAGGGTCTGGTACATCGCGGCCACTTCGATCGGGGTCAGGCCACCGGCGCCCAACAGCATCGACGGGAAAGCCGGGAACTCGCGGTTCACCCCCAGGCGCGCCAAGGTCTTGAGCACATTCGGCACGCCGACTTCCAGCCCGAGGCGAGCCGTTGAGAGGTTGTAGGAATGCGCCAGGCCCTGATAAAGGAATACCGTGCCGTGGGGACGACGATCATAGTTTTGCGGCGTCCAGACCTGGCCGTCCGCGCCCTTGACCGAGAATGACTCGTCGGAGAGCCAACTGGTCAGCGTGTACTGGCTCGGTTTTTCCAGAGCGGTGAGGTACACCGCCGGCTTGATCAGCGAGCCGATCGGGCGCACCGCATCCAGCGCCCGGTTGAAACCGGCATAGCTGGCCTGACGGCTACCGATCATCGCCTGGACTTCGCCGGTTTCCGGGTTGGTCACCACCATGGCCGCTTCGACTTCGTCAGAGCCCTTGCGCCCCGCCAGGCGCTTGAAGGTGTCATTGACCGAGGCCTCGGCTTTCATCTGCAGGATCGGATCGAAGCTGGTGAAGATGCGCAAGCCTTCTTCGGTCAAGTCTTCGTCGCGATAGTCTTCGCGCAGCTGACGCTTGACCAGGTCCATGAAGCCCGGGAACGAACTGTCCGCCAGGCTGCCGCGCTTGGTCACGCCCAGCGGCATCTTTTTCGCTGCTTCTACCTGCTCGGCCGTGGCCACGCCTTGTTGCTGCAACAAGTCCAGCACCAGGTTGCGCCGCTCGAGGGCGCGCTCCGGATTGCGACGCGGGTTGTAGGAAGACGGCCCCTTGACCATGCCGACCAACAACGCCACCTGGTGCAACTTGAGCTCGGACAGCGGCTGGCTGAAGAAGAACTGGCTGGCCAGGCCGAAACCGTGCACCGCCCGCTGGCCGTCCTGGCCGACAAAGACCTCGTTGAGGTAGGCCTCGAGAATTTCCTGCTTGCTGTAATGCAGCTCCAGCAACAACGCCATCATCGCTTCGGTGAGCTTGCGGGTCAGGCTGCGTTCGTTGGTCAAGTAGAAGTTCTTGACCAACTGCTGGGTCAGGGTACTGCCGCCCTGGCGCATGTGTCCCGACGAGGTATTGACCCAGACAGCCCGGGCAATCGACTTGGGCGAGACGCCGAAGTGATGGTAGAAATCACGGTCTTCGACGGCGATCAGGGTTTCAAGCAGGAACGGCGGCACCTGGTCGATCTTGATCAGGATCCGGTCTTCGAGATTTTTCGGGTACAACCCACCAATCAGCAGCGGCTCGAGGCGCACCACCGACAGACTCGCATTGTTGGCGCCCGTCAGCGCGGCCACATAGTCACCGGAGAAACGCACCCGCACCGGCTGCGCCTGCTCCATGCCTTCATAGAACTGGAAGCCGCGAGTATTGATGTCGATGGTGTTGCCATTGACCGAAGCTGCACCCGGGCCATTGGCCACGCTTTCACGGCGATAACCCAAGGCATCGAGCTCGGTCAGGAAATCCTCCTTGCTGAGCTTTTGTCCAACGAACAGCTCCAGCGGCCGCGCGTAGACCTTGGCCGGAATGGTCCAGCGCTTGCCGGAGAATTTCTCCTGGACCACGGCATCGAGGTAGACGGCAAAACCGGCGAGCACGACAAGGCCCACCAGGCTCAGTTTAAGGGCCCAGCCCAGCCAGGGCCGCAGGCGGCTGGCGGGAGGTTTCTTGGGGGTACGGGGGGATCGGGTACGAGTCATGGCGGCGGATTATACGCACTTTGGCGTGGTTCAACATGCGTCTGCCAAGGTTTGCGTTAGCCTCGCTTGCCGCCATAATGACCGCCTTGAATTTTCCCGCCTCTGAAGGATCGCCCGTGAGCCAATCACTGATCGCTGCCCTGCAAAACCCGGCCCTTTACCCGCATCCCGTCGAAGGGTTCCAGGTCATCGAAACCCATATTTCCTGGGTGTTGCTCACCGGGCCCTACGCCTACAAATTCAAGAAACCGGTCAATTTCGGCTTCCTCGACTTCACCAGCCTCGACGCGCGCAAGCATTTTTGCGCTGAAGAACTGCGCCTGAACCAGCGCCTGACCCAGGACCTCTACCTGGAAGTCTTGCCGATTACCGGCAGCGCCGAAGCGCCAAGCCTCGGCGGTGATGGTCCGGCCATCGAATACGCCCTGAAGATGCGCCAGTTTCCCCAGAGCCAACTGCTCAGCACGCTCCAGGCCAACGGCGAACTGACCACCGCGCACATTGATGAAATGGCCGCGCAGATCGCCCAGTTCCATCTTTCGACGCCCAAGGTGCCCGCCGACAACGCGGCAGGCACGCCGGACAGCGTCATGGCGCCGGTGCGGCAGAATTTCGAACAGATCCGTCCGTTCCTCAGCGACAAGGCTGACCTGCTGCAACTCGAAGCCCTGCAAGCCTGGGCCGAAAGCAGCTTCGAACGCCTCAAGCCGCTGCTGGCCCAGCGCAAGACCGAAGGCTTCACCCGCGAATGCCACGGCGACATCCACTTGGGTAATGCCACCGTGATCGATGGCCAGGTGGTGATTTTCGACTGCATCGAGTTCAACGAGCCGTTCCGTTTCACCGACGTCTACGCCGACACCGCGTTCCTGGCGATGGACCTTGAAGACCGCGGCCTCAAGTCACTGGCGCGGCGGTTCGTCAGCCAGTACCTGGAGTTGACGGGCGATTACCAGGGCCTGGAGCTGTTGAATTTCTACAAGGCCTACCGCGCCCTGGTGCGCGCCAAGGTCGCACTGTTCAGCATGCCCGCCGAAGCCGATCCGGTGCAGCGCGCCACGACTCTGCGCCAGTACCGCAACTACGCCAACCTGGCCGAAAGCTACAGCACCATCCCGTCGCGCTTCCTGGCGATTACCCACGGTGTTTCGGCCGTGGGCAAAAGTCACGTCGCGATGCGCCTGGTAGAGGCCCTGGGCGCGATTCGCCTGCGCTCGGACGTGGAGCGCAAGCGCCTGTTCGGCGAGCAGCAAATACCGAACGATCCACAGGCCGGCATTTATAGCAGCGACGCCAGCAGCACCACCTACGCCCGCCTGCATGAAATTGCCGACGCGATCCTGCACGCAGGTTTCCCGGTGGTAATCGACGCCACCTACCTCAAGCGTGAGCAGCGTGACGCCGCTGCCAGGATCGCCGAAGGCACGGGCGCGCCGTTCCTGATCCTCGACTGCGACGCGCCGCAAGCAGTGATCGAAAGCCGGCTCGCCCAGCGCCAGGCGGACCAGAAGGACCCGTCCGACGCGAACCTGGCCGTCATCGCCGCCCAACAGGCCGGCCGCGAAGCGTTGACCCCGGCGGAAATCCTTTGTAGCAAACGGGTTCAGACCAACGAAAGCGGAACGCTGGATGTTGTGGTCGCGCAGATCCGCCAACGCTTGCCAGGCCTGTAGGAATTATTTCGGCCGTGAAGCGACGCCCGGCTTCACGGCCGTCAAATAGTGGCACTATACTGGCGTCATAATACCAGCAGGTGATATGAAATGAGCCACCCCAAGCTTCTCGACACCCCGCTTTATGCCTTGTTGCGCAACGACGATATCGCCGGCTTCAACAGCGAACGGCCTCAAGGGCCGATCGACATGCGCGGCGGCGATTTCCGTGGTCTTGACCTGCGTGAACTTAACGCGGACAACGTCGATTTCACCGATGCCTACTTCCGTTCCGCCGATTTGCGCGGCGTCGATTTTCGTAACTCGTCGCTGGAAGGCGCGAGCCTCGCCCACGCGCAGATTTCCGGTGCCTACTTCCCGCCCGAGCTGTCGGCCGATGAGATCCTGATGTCGATGAATTTCGGCACACGCCTGCGCTACCGCACCCGCTAAGCCTGAAGCAACCGAGGCCCGGCATCGAACAGACCTCCAGCGCCCCCGCCTGCGCTGGACGACGTGCCGTGTTTGTCGTTCTACTCCCTATCGTGCGTAATGCATTAGAAGGTTTTGCGTCGATTCCGACCAAACAATCACGCTTTTCCTACTGACCGCTACACTCCTGAGAAGCTTGCCCACTGCACCAGTCGGCCGTCGCAAGGAGGCTCGATGAATGATGAACTGCAACACCTGAAGAATCTGGGCAAGACGTCAGCCCAGTGGCTGCATGCCGTGGGCATCCACAGCGCCTCGGATCTACGCCGCCTCGGCGCGGTGGACGCCTATCGCGCCGTTCGCACTCGCGGGTTCCGGGCATCAAAGGTATTGCTGTATGCCATCGAAGGCGCATTGATGGACATGCATTGGAACGATATTCCCGCTGAACGCAAGGAAGCCCTCAACAAACAGCTGGATGCCATTTCGGCTCGCCACAAAGCCTGACGCACGATTTTTGCCGCCCACATTGCGCCGCCCCATTATTTTTGGCGAATCGAAAAACTTTGTTTGACTTGGAAATGAGAATCGCTATGATTACCACATCCGGTCGCGAGACTGGTCGATATTTGAAAAGCCCTTGGTTCGGACTCTCAGATATCTCCTCATCAGGCTAATCACGGTTATTTGACCCGGCTTTTGCCGGGTCTTTTTTTGCCCGGAATATCACTTGCCTTGTTGTCCACGCATCTGCGCGCAGTAATCCTGAGGCGGGGTGGCCGGGGTGTACCACACATAATCAGCCATGGCCGACGTAACGTTGCTCCCCTCCTCGGCCAGCATCAGCACAACCGGCGCCTCGTTGGCGCCCAGGTCCCGCACATGCAGCGGCACGCCGACGTCTTTTCGCCCATGCCAGGCACCGGCAAACAATAATGCAGGCGTCGGCGCCTTGAGCAACTGCTCCGCCATTCGCCGGTCTCGCTGCTGCTGAACCGCCAGCATCGCCGGCATCTGCGATTCCGGCAACAGGCCGCAATGGGACTCGCGGATCTGTCCCAGCAGCTTTTCCTTCACCACGGACGAATTGGAGCGCTCGCCCTCCACCAAGGGCATTTGACGATAAATGCGCTGGATCTCCGTGCGGTCAAGATTGGCCGCCAGCACCGGATAAGGCTGAGTCAAGGCGAACTCCACCACGGCTCCGTACAGGTTCCAATCCCAACCCGGCGACCAGTCCAGCGCGCCGGGCAAATCCTTGGGCAAGGCTGGCAACTGGCGAACCGCGTCGACCTTCGGCTGCTGCTGTGGCGTCAGCATCTCCAAGAGCAAGCTGCCTTGGGCTCGATGTTCGGCCAAGGCCTGGAGCAACCAGCGTTGCAACACATGGTGGTCGCGGTTGTCGTGCTGCTCTCCGACCACGACACGCGAGGCCTTCGCCAAGCGCTCGACCAACGTAGGCGACGAGAGGGCCTGGCCATTTTGCAGGTCAAGGATCCGTCCGTTGACCGGAGGCGGCGCGATACTTTGGCAAGCCGTCAACACACTCAAAGCCAGGATCAGGAACAGGCGCACATCTGCATCCTCCAGATTGCCTCAGCGGGCGATGATCAACGGATGCCCGCGCTCCGGATGGGACTGCACCAGCACTTCCAGGCCGAATACCGCCTTGAGCGGCTCCGGGCGCAGCACGTGCCGGGGCGTGTCCAGGGCCACCGGCCGGCCGGACGCAAGCAGCAACAGGCGGTCACAGTAACGCGCCGCCAGGTTCAGGTCATGCAGGATCACCAGCACGGCGGCGCCGCGACCGGCGAATTCACGCACCGCTTGCAGGATGGTGTGCTGGTGCAAGGGATCGAGCATCGAAGTCGGCTCGTCCAACAACAGCGTCTGCCCCATCTCGCCCGGCCACAGTTGCGCCAGCACCCGCGCCAGGTGCACCCGCTGGCGTTCGCCACCGGACAGGGTCAGGTAGTTGCGGCCATACAGATGCGTGGCATCCGCGGCCTGTAATGCCGATTCAACGATCTGCGCGTCCCGCACCTGGCCGCTCTGGTGGGGCAGGCGCCCCATGCCGACCACCTCTTCCACGCGGAATGCAAAATCCAGGGTCGATGATTGTGGCAACACCGCCAGACGACGGGCGCGCTCGGCGCCGCCCCACTGGGCGAGGGGCCTGTCGTCGAGCCAGACCTGGCCCCGGGCCGGACGCAACTCGCCACACAAGCCTGCCAGCAGCGTACTTTTGCCCGCACCGTTGGGCCCGAGCACACCGAGCACTTCGCCGGGATTGAGCTGAAAGTCGATGTCCGCCAGTACGGTTCTGCGGCCCCGAAGAATATGCAGGTCATGCGCTCGCAGCATCAGGCACGCCCCCGCAGCAACAGATACAGGAAGAACGGTGCACCGATGAACGCGGTGACAATGCCGATGGGCAATTCCGCCGGGGCCAGCGCGAGGCGCGCCACCAGATCGGCGAACAGCAGCAGGCTCGCCCCGGCCAGGATTGAAGCCGGTAGCAGGACGCGATGGTCGGGGCCCGCCATCAGCCTTACCAGATGCGGCACCACCAGCCCGACAAAACCGATCATGCCCGCAGCCGCCACCGCGGCCCCAACGCCCAGCGCCGTGCAGAACACCAGCTCACGCTTGAGCCGTTCGACGTCAATGCCCAGGTGCGCGGCCTCGGACTCGCCGAGCAACAAGGCGTTGAGCGCACGGGCCCGACGCGGCAACCAGATCGCCACGCCGACGCTGACCAGCAGCAGGGGCCACAAGCGCGCGTAGGTGGCGCCGTTCAGGCTGCCCAGGTTCCAGAACGTCAGGGTGCGCAGGGTCGCGTCATCCGCCAGGTAAGTGAACAAGCCGACCGCCGAGCCGGACAGCGCGGTCAGGGCGATCCCGGCCAGAAGCATGGTCGCGACGTGAGTCTGACCGTTGCGCCGGCCGAGGCGATAGACCAGCGCCGTGACCCCGAGCCCGCCAAGGAACGCACACAGTGACAAAAGATAAGGTCCCAGCGCTTCGGGCAGCCCGCCCAGCATCGAACCGCCGACGATGGCAAACGCTGCCCCCAGCGCCGCACCACTGGAAACCCCGACCAGCCCCGGGTCCGCCAGCGGGTTGCGAAACAGCCCCTGCATCGCCACGCCGGATAACGCCAATACCCCGCCCACCGCCAGCCCCAGCAAGGTACGCGGCAGGCGGATCTGGCCAAGGATCAGTTCGGCCTGTTCCAGGCCATCGGCAGCCACCGGCAAGCCCGACAGGCGCATGGCGGCGCGCAGGGTATCGAACAGCGGCAAGCTCACCGGCCCCAAGGCCAGGGACAACCAGATCGCCAGCAGGCATAGCAGGCCCAGCCCAATAAATAAAGTGCGTGGCTTGACCAGCGCAGTCATGGGGTCTTGACCGGATAAAAACCGTCGGTGAGCTTCACCAGGTTTTGCGGCAGGCGCGGACCCAATCCGCCCACCAGCAGCGTCGGGTCCAGTTCCATGACACGCCCACTCTTGGCGGCCCGGGTCGAGGACAAGATCGGATTTTCCTTGAACAGCGCGGCGCGCGCTTCTTGGCCGGTCAAGGCTCGATCGGCAAAGACCAGCACTTCAGGATTCAAGCTGGCAAGGGTTTCCACGGAAAACGGTTTGTAGCCGCTGTGGGTCGCCAGGTTGTGACCACCGGCCTGCTCCAGCAACCAGTCGGCGGCGGTGCCTTTACCGGCGATCAGCGATTTGCCGCCAGCATTGCCCACCAGCAGCAATACACCAGGCGCCTTCTGCCTGAGCCGGGCTGCGTTTACGCGGACGGCGTGCTGGGAAAGCCGTTGTCGATAGTCATCGAACAACTCCGCAGCCTTGGTCTCGGCCCCCAAGAGCTGCCCCAAGTGACGCAGATTGGTCTGAAGCGCCTCCAGGCTCGGCGCCGCCGAGAACAACTCGACCGGCACCCCGGCCGCACGAATTTGCGCGAGCACCGGCGGCGGTCCCATTTCCTCGGTACCCACCAGAATCTGCGGCCGCAAGCTCAGCACGCCCTCCGCCGACATCTGTCGCTGATAACCGATACTGGGCAGCGCTCGCAACGACTCGGGATGCTGGCTGGTGGTGTCCACGCCCACCAGCTTCGACTCACCGCCGAGCGCACTGACCCACTCCGACAAGGCCCCCCCAGCGCTCACCCAGCGTTGCGGCAGATCGGCCGCCAGCGCTCCCTGGCTGGCCAAAAGGACGACACAGAGCGCAGCAACGCGGAAATTCAAGCGCATCGGATAGCTTCCTCAGAGAAATTTTTCACAGGGCCGAGCCTGGCGACGTATCCTCGGTCACCTCTGAAGGAGGCGCCATTTGATAATTGTTTTCATTTGACCGTCAAGCGCGGAACCTATGCCACATGAATCCCACAGAGGATTCACAGACATGTCGAGACCCACATGAAATACCTTTGCGCCGCCGCTGAGTTACCGGACAACAGCAGTCGCGGCTTCGACATTGAAGGGCGCAAGGTCCTGGCCGTGCGACGTGCAGGCCAGGCCTACGTCTATCTCAACCGCTGCCCGCATCGCGGTGTGCCGCTGGAGTGGCAGCCTGACCAGTTCCTCGACCCCAGCGCCAGCCTGATCCAGTGCGCGACCCATGGCGCGCTGTTCCTGATTGAAAGCGGTGAATGCGTCGCCGGCCCTTGCGCCGGGCAGTTCCTGGCCGCGCTAGACAGCCGGGAGGATGATCAGGGCATCTGGGTCGACCTGTAGCGGTTCAAGCAATACCGGCAGCGGGCGATCCACCCATATCTGCTCCGGCGTCAAGGTGACCCCGTAGGCCAACACTTCCACCCCGGCGGCCACCGCCTCACTCAACGCCGCCGCGTACACCGGGTCGATTTCCTGCGCCGGGCGCACCGCGTCGATGCCACTCAGGTTTACGCAATACAGCTGCACCGCCCGTACGCCGTCGCGGGCCAGACAAGCCAGTTCCCGCAGATGTTTGGCGCCACGCAGCGTCACCGCATCGGGAAATGCCGCCACATTTGTTGCATCGAAACCCAGCGTGACACTTTTGACCTCGACCCAGGCCGAGGTCTGGTCGGCATAGTCGAGTCGAAAATCGATACGGCTGTTCTCCACGCCGTAGGCGACTTCGCGCTTCAGCCCGACAAAACCGTTCAGCTCCTTGATGACACCCGCGCGCAGCGCCTCTTCAACCAGGGGGTTGGCTCGCGCGGTGTTGATGCAGGCCAACCGGCCTTGAGGGGTTTCGCCTATTTCCCAGGTCCCTGGCAGCTTGCGCTTGGGATCGCTGGAGCGGCTGAACCAGACGCGTGCGCCCTCGGCCATGCAATTGAGCATCGAGCCGGTGTTCGGGCAGTGGATGGTGAGCAGTTCGCCGTCAATGGTCTCGATATCGGCGAGAAAACGCTTGTAACGTCGAATCAGTCGACCTTCTTCCAGTGCAGGAGAAAAACGCATCAGCCTCGCCAGCTCCGCAGTCCACGTTCGATTCGCGTCACCGCTTCCTGTAGCCGAGGCAGGCTTTGGGTGTAGGCAAAACGCACATGATGACCGGCCTGGTGCCGACCGAAATCCAGCCCCGGCGTGAACGCCACGTGTTCGGTTTCCAGGAAATGCTGGCAGAACGCAAAGGCATCGCCGCCGAACGCGTTGATATCGGCGTAAAGATAAAACGCACCTTCGGGCTCCACCGCGATGCCGAATCCCAACCCACGCAACGCCGGTAGCAGGAAGTCGCGACGCCGCGCGAACTCGGCACGACGCTGCTCGAAAATCTCGATGGTCGCGGGTTCGAAACAGGCCAGGGCCGCGTACTGGGCCATGCTCGGCGCACTGATATAAAGATTCTGCGCAAGTTTCTCCAGCTCACTGACCGCCGCCGAAGGGGCCACCAGCCAACCGAGTCGCCAACCGGTCATACCGAAATACTTGGAAAAACTGTTGAGAACAAAAGCATCGTCGTCCACTTCCAGCACACTGGTGGCGTCGGTGCCATAAGTCAGGCCGTGATAGATCTCATCGACGACCAGATGGCCATTGTGGCCTTTGATTGCCCTGGACAACCCCGCCAACTCGTCCCGAGAGAGAATCGTCCCGGTCGGGTTGGCCGGCGACGCCACCAATGCCCCCACGCTGTCTTGATCCCAATGGCGATCCACCAGGTCCGGGGTCAGTTGGTAACGCACGTCCGGCCCGACTGGCACCAATTGCGCAGCACCTTCGATCAGGCGCAGGAAATGGCGGTTGCAGGGATAGCCAGGATCGGCCAGCAACCAATGTTTGCCCGGGTCGACGAGCAGGGCACTGGTCAGCAACAAGGCACCAGACCCACCCGGCGTGACCAGGATGCGCCGCGGATCGATGTCGACGCCGTGGCGCTGCGCATAAAAGCCGGCGATGGCCTCGCGCAACTCGGGAATGCCGCGGGCTGCGGTGTAACGGGTCTTGCCGGCCGCCAGGGCGGCCTGGCCGGCCTGGATGATCGGCTCGGCGGTAGTGAAGTCCGGCTCGCCGATCTCCAGATGGATGACGTCGTGCCCGGCAGCCTGCAATTCGTTGGCGCGCGCCAACAGCGCCATGACATGGAACGGTTCGATGGCACGGCTGCGTGCGCTGTAGGGCTGGGCCATTGGGGCCCTCCTTCACGAAAAAAGAACCGATTCTACCCAACTCGGGCAGCGGTGCGGGAACGAGCGGGAATACACAATGGTCCTACCGTAGATCGCTGGAAATGGCTCCGGCGATTGGCCCAGGCTTGACTAGAATCAAGCATTGAGCAGGATTGCACCCCCACCGAAGCGAACCCGGCCACGTTTTACAGGCCCCGGCCGCCGCAGGCTCGACAACCGGGAGTAGCGCGGCCCGATTTGATCTGGTAAGTTCGCCCGCTTGCAGCCGCAGGGCCGGCAGGTGTCGGTGATGGAGCAATCCTGCGTAGTGGATTACAAGAGTAGAGGCGGTCCATTCATGCCCACCCAAGCAAAGCAGAATCAAAATCAGTCGCTCAGCGGGTTTGAGCCGTATATCCCACAACCGGGCGAAGAGTACATGGGCGCCCCGATGCGCGCGCACTTCACCAAGATCCTGAACAAGTGGAAACAGGACTTGATGCTGGAAGTCGACCGCACCGTGGACCATATGAAGGACGACGCTGCCAACTTCCCCGACCCGGCCGACCGTGCCAGCCAGGAAGAAGAGTTCGCCCTCGAACTGCGCGCCCGTGACCGGGAACGCAAGCTGATCAAGAAAATCGACAAGACGCTGCAACTGATCGAAGACGAAGAATACGGCTGGTGCGAGTCCTGTGGCGTCGAGATCGGCGTCAAGCGACTGGAAGCACGTCCAACCGCAGACATGTGCGTAGACTGCAAGACCCTGGCGGAAATCAAGGAAAAACAGGTCGGCAAGTAATCGCCGGGGCTGTCACCGAAACGGAGCGTTCATACGCTCCGTTTTTTGTTTGCGCACCTCCCGCACACCCAATCCCCTTGTGGGAGCGAGCCTGCTCGCGAAAGCGGTGGGTCAGCAGCTTGATGTGACAAATACACCGCTATCGCGAGCAGGCTCGCTCCCACAGGGGATGTGCTTTGTTGTCAAGATTGCCTACCGCCCTGACCCCAATGATATTCGCCTTATGACTGCCTACATCGGACGCTTCGCCCCCACCCCCAGCGGCCACCTGCACTTCGGCTCGCTGGTCGCCGCCCTGGCGTCGTACCTCGATGCCCGGGCCGTCGGCGGGCGCTGGTTGTTGCGCATGGAAGACCTCGACCCACCGCGGGAGGAGCCCGGCGCGCAAGCGGCGATCCTGAATGCGCTGCAAACCTATGGTTTTGAATGGGATGGCGAAATGGTCCGCCAGAGCGACCGCCATGAAGCCTATCAACTGGTCATCGATCGCTTGTTCAGCCAAGGCCTGGCCTACGCCTGCACCTGTTCGCGCAAGCAACTGGAACCGTATCAGGGTATTTACCCGGGGCTATGCCGCAACGCCGGCCACGATACCGAGGACGCCGCCATCCGCCTGCGCGTCCCCGAGCTTGAATATCACTTCACCGACCGGGTCCAGGGCGAATTTCGCCAGCATCTGGGCCGTGAGGCCGGTGATTTCGTGATCCGTCGTCGTGACGGGCTTTACGCCTATCAGCTGGCGGTGGTCCTGGACGACGCCTGGCAAGGCGTCACCGATATCGTTCGCGGCGCTGATCTGCTGGACTCCACGCCACGCCAGCTCTACCTGCAGGAACTCCTCGGGCTGCCACAACCGCGTTACCTGCATGTGCCGCTGATCACCCAGCCCGACGGGCACAAGCTCGGCAAATCCTATCGTTCACCGCCGCTGACAGCGGACCAGGCTACGCCGCTGCTGTTACGGGCATTGCGCGCACTGGGCCAGCAACCGGGCCCGGAACTCTGCGATGCCAGCCCCCGCGAACTGCTGGCCTGGGGCATTCGGCACTGGGATGCGAGCAAGATCCCGCGCGTCCTCACCCTGCCCGAAGCGCAAATACCATGACGGCCCTTGCAGCCTGCCGCCTATCCGTTACCATCGCCGCACGTTTTCGGGCACGCGCATAAACAAAGAGAGGCCGGGATGTACATCTATCGCTTGGTCCTGCTTTTGGTAGTGGGGATCTACCTGTTCTCCCCCGCCATCATGGATTGGTGGATCGATGCCACGGGTGCCTGGTATCGGCCGTATCTGCTCTGGCTGATCCTGATCGTCGTGACCTTCATCCTGCAGAGCCAAAAAGATGCCGATGAGCTTTAGCCTGACCCAGATGATCCTGATCAGCGCCGCCTACCTGGCGGTGCTGTTCGGCGTGGCCTGGATCAGCGAACGAGGCATGATCCCCCGGGCGATCATCCGCCACCCGCTGACCTACACCCTGTCGCTGGGGGTCTACGCCAGCGCATGGGCGTTTTATGGCACGGTCGGGCTGGCCTATCAGTATGGCTATGGTTTCCTGTCCAGCTACCTTGGGGTGTCCGGGGCCTTCCTGCTGGCGCCGGTGTTGCTTTATCCAATCCTGAAGATCACCCGTACCTACCAGCTGTCATCGCTGGCCGACCTGTTCGCCTTCCGCTTTCGCAGCACCTGGGCCGGCGCGCTGACCACGATCTTCATGCTGGTCGGCGTGTTACCGCTGCTCGCTCTGCAAATCCAGGCCGTGGCCGATTCCATCAGCATCCTGACCCGCGAACCGGTGCAACATCGAGTAGCGCTGAGCTTCTGCGCGCTGATCATTCTGTTCACGATTTTTTTCGGCTCCCGGCACATCGCCACCCGGGAAAAACACGAAGGCCTGGTATTCGCCATTGCCTTTGAATCGGTGATCAAGCTGATCGCCATCGGTGGCGTCGGCCTCTACGCGCTGTACGGCGTGTTCGATGGCCCGCAACAGCTCGAGCTTTGGCTGTTGCAGAACCAGACCGCCCTCGCCGCCCTGCATACGCCTTTGCAGGAAGGCCCGTGGCGCACGCTGTTGCTGGTGTTCTTCGCCTCGGCAATCGTGATGCCGCACATGTACCACATGACCTTCACCGAAAACCTCAACCCGCGCTCACTGGTCAGCGCAAGCTGGGGCCTGCCGCTGTTCCTGCTGTTGATGAGCCTGGCGGTGCCACTGATTCTGTGGGCAGGTCTGAAACTCGGCGCCAGCACCAATCCGGAATACTTCACCCTCGGCATCGGCATTGCCGCCAACAGCAAGGCCCTGGCATTGCTGGCCTATATCGGCGGGCTGTCGGCGGCCAGCGGCCTGATCATCGTCACCACTTTGGCGTTGTCGGGCATGGCCCTCAATCATCTGGTGCTGCCGCTCTACCAGCCGCCGGCGGAAGGAAATATCTACCGCTGGTTGAAATGGACCCGCCGCGCGCTGATCGTTGCGATCATCATGGCCGGTTATGGTTTCTACCTGATGCTGGGCGACGGGCAGGACCTGGCCAACCTGGGCATCGTCGCGTTCGTCGCCACCCTGCAGTTCCTGCCCGGCGTGCTGTCGGTCCTGTATTGGCCAACCGCCAACCGCCGCGGCTTTATCGCCGGCCTGCTGGCCGGGATCCTGGTCTGGCTAGTCGCCATGCTCTTGCCGCTGCTGGGCAACCTGCAGGGGTTCTACATCCCGCTGCTGAACATGATCTACGTGCTCGACGACACCAGCTGGCACATGGCAGCCATCGCCTCGCTGGCGGCGAACGTGCTGATGTTCACCCTGATTTCGCTGTTCACCAACGCCAGCAGTGAAGAAGCCAGCGCCGCCGAAGCCTGCGCCGTGGATAACGTGCGTCGCCCGCAACGCCGGGAACTGCATGCCGCCTCGCCCCAGGAATTCGCCACGCAACTGGCCAAGCCGCTGGGCGCCAAGGCCGCACAAAAGGAAGTCGAACAGGCCCTGCGCGATCTTTACCTGCCGTTCGATGAGCGTCGCCCGTACGCGTTGCGTCGCTTGCGCGACCGGATCGAAGCCAACCTGTCCGGCCTGATGGGCCCCAGCGTGGCCCAGGACATGGTCGAGACATTCCTGCCTTATAAGGCAGGCGGCGAAAACTACGTGACCGAAGACATCCACTTCATCGAAAGCCGCCTCGAGGACTACCACTCGCGCCTCACTGGCCTCGCCGCCGAGCTGGACGCCTTGCGCCGCTACCACCGCCAGACCCTGCAGGAACTGCCGATGGGCGTCTGTTCGCTGGCCAAGGACCAGGAAATCCTCATGTGGAACAAGGCCATGGAGGAGCTGACCGGCATCGCCGCCCAGCGCGTGGTCGGCTCGCGCCTGAGTACCCTGGGCGAGCCGTGGAAAGGTTTGCTGCAAGGCTTCATCGACCTGCCGGACGAGCACCTGCACAAACAGCACTTGGCTCTCGACGGCCAGACCCGGTGGCTGAACCTGCACAAGGCGGCGATCGACGAGCCGTTGGCGCCGGGCAACAGCGGCCTGGTGCTGCTGGTGGAAGACCTGACCGACACCCAGATGCTCGAAGACAAACTGGTCCATTCCGAGCGCCTGGCCAGCATCGGACGACTGGCCGCCGGCGTGGCCCACGAAATCGGCAACCCGATCACCGGCATCGCCTGCCTGGCGCAGAACCTGCGCGAAGAACGCGAGGACGACGGTGAGCTGACGGAAATCAGCGGGCAGATTCTCGAACAGACCAAGCGCGTGTCGCGCATTGTCCAATCCTTGATGAGTTTCGCCCACGCCGGCGGCCACCAGCACAACGACGAACCGGTGTGCCTGGCCGAAGTCGCCCAGGACGCCATTGGCCTGCTGGCACTCAACCGGCGCAATTTCGAAGTGCAGTTCTTCAACCTGTGCGACCCCGATCACTGGGTCGATGGCGATCCCCAACGGCTCGCCCAGGTGCTGATCAACCTGCTTTCCAACGCGCGCGACGCCTCGCCGGCCGGGAGCGCGGTACGGGTCAAGAGCGAAGCCTTTGAACACACGGTCGACCTGATCGTCGAAGACGAAGGCAGCGGTATCCCACAGAACATCATGGATCGATTGTTCGAACCTTTCTTTACCACCAAGGATCCTGGCGAAGGCACCGGTCTGGGCCTCGCACTGGTCTATTCCATCGTTGAAGAGCATTATGGACAAATCACCATCGACAGCCCGGCCGATGTTCAGAGCCAACGCGGCACCCGTATCCGGGTGACCTTGCCGCGTCATGTCGAAGCGACGTCCGCTGTGAACTGAGACCGTCGAGAGAATCGAATCAATGCCGCACATTTTGATCGTCGAAGACGAAACAATTATCCGCTCCGCCTTGCGCCGCCTGCTGGAACGCAACCAGTACCAGGTCAGCGAAGCCGGTTCCGTGCAGGAAGCACAAGAGCGTTTCAGCATTCCAACGTTTGACCTGATCGTCAGTGACCTGCGCCTGCCTGGTGCCCCGGGGACCGAGTTGATCAAGCTCGGCCAGGGCACGCCTGTGCTGATCATGACCAGTTATGCCAGCCTGCGCTCGGCGGTCGACTCCATGAAAATGGGTGCGGTCGACTACATTGCCAAGCCGTTCGACCACGACGAAATGCTTCAGGCCGTCGCTCGAATCCTGCGTGACCGACAAACGGCGAGCAGCCAGCCTTCGGAACCGACGAACGGCAAGGCCGCGGCTCCAGGCAAGGCGGGCGCCAGCAACAGCAACGGCGAAATCGGCATCATCGGCTCCTGCCCACCCATGCAGGACCTCTACAGCAAGATCCGCAAAGTGGCGCCGACCGATTCCAACGTCCTGATCCAGGGCGAGTCCGGCACCGGCAAGGAGCTGGTGGCCAGGGCGCTGCATAACCTGTCGCGCCGAGCCAAGGCGCCAATGATTTCGGTGAACTGTGCGGCCATCCCGGAAAGCCTGATCGAGTCCGAGCTGTTCGGCCATGAGAAAGGCGCCTTCACCGGCGCCAGCGCAGGGCGTGCCGGCCTGGTCGAGGCGGCGGACGGAGGCACGCTGTTTCTTGACGAAATCGGCGAGCTGCCCCTGGAAGCCCAGGCGCGGCTGTTGCGCGTCCTCCAGGAAGGCGAGATTCGTCGAGTCGGTTCGGTCCAGTCGCAAAAGGTCGATGTGCGCCTGATCGCCGCGACGCACCGCGACCTCAAGAGCCTGGCGAAAATCGGTCAGTTCCGTGAAGACCTGTATTACCGGCTGCACGTAATTGCCCTGAAGCTGCCGCCACTGCGCGAGCGCGGCGCGGACGTCAACGAGATTGCCAATGCCTTCCTCGCCCGCCAGAGCGCGCGGGTCAACCGCACCGACCTGAAGTTTGCCCCCGACGCCGAACAAGCCATTCGTCATTACGCCTGGCCGGGTAACGTCCGTGAGCTGGAAAACGCCGTGGAGCGCGCGGTGATCCTGTGCGAGAGCCCGGAAATATCCGCCGACCTGCTGGGAATCGACATCGAATTGAGTGACCTGGACGATGAAGAATTCATCGGCCTGGCCCCTCAACAGGGCGGCGGCGCCAACAACACCAGCCACGAGCCCACCGAAGACCTGTCGCTGGAGGACTACTTCCAGCACTTCGTCCTGGAGCACCAGGACCACATGACCGAGACGGAACTGGCGCGCAAGCTGGGCGTGAGCCGCAAGTGCCTGTGGGAGCGCCGCCAGCGCCTGGGTATCCCACGACGCAAGACGGGCGTCGCCAGCGAGAGCTGAAACACGCAGGTAACACCGCAGGATGTGAAAAAACTGTTACCTCAGTTTTTTCACGTAACAGATGCCGGGGTTTACGGTAACGAAACCCCGGCTTTTTTTCGCCTCGAAAAAACCGCTATAACCATAGAACCCCCGATTTCGCTGGGCCTGCCAAAAGTTGGCACGCACCCTGCTATAGCTTTGGTACAAGAACAATAACAAGCAATGCACAAGACAATAAAAATAAGACGAATCGACTCACGCACAATAAAAACAAGACGGCGAGAGGCGCAGCTAACTGATTCTTTTGGAGAGGCGTTGTATTTGGGGCTTGCCCCACAACCAGGCCGAGAACAATAAAACTGTCTCAAGACAGGTGCCTGAACTGGTTGGATCGATTGATCACTGCAACACAGCGACCAAAGCAATCCGTTTGCTCTTGGCTCCCGATTGGGAGGGTCACGAAGGGAAACCTCGTGGCGCGGGCACTCAACAAAAACAAAAAGCCCGAAACCAATAATAAAAACAGAGCACGCAACTAATTCTGGGGGAGCTTCGGCTCCCCTTGTGGTTTCTGTCATTCCGCCTTCCCCGCAGCCTACAAGCTCGTCGCCCAAAGCTTGCAGCTCAAAACTCCTGTGTCCTACACCATCCCTCGACTAAATGCTAGAATCCCCGCCCATCATGCGGTCATTCCTCGTTTTTGGCCGAATATTCCTTCAAACAGTGCATCCCATGCTGAAGAAGCTGTTCCAGTCATTCCGTTCTCCCTTGCGTCGTACGCAACACATCCGCAGCACGCCTGAAGTGCTCAACAGCGGCCAGCATTCGTTGCAAAAGGCCCAATTCAGCCGTTACGCGGTGAACATCGTCGAACGCCTGCAGAACGCCGGCTACCAGGCTTACCTGGTCGGTGGTTGCGTGCGCGACATGCTGCTTAATATCACGCCCAAGGATTTCGACGTCGCCACCAGTGCCACGCCTGAGCAGATACGAGCCGAGTTCCGCAATGCGCGGATCATCGGGCGGCGCTTCAAGCTGGTGCACATCCATTTCGGCCGCGAAATCATCGAGGTCGCGACGTTCCGCGCCAACCACCCGCAAAACGACGAAGAAGAAGACAGCAACCAGTCTTCGCGCAACGAGAGCGGGCGCATCCTGCGCGATAACGTCTACGGCACATTGGAGGAAGACGCGCAGCGCCGCGACTTCACCATCAACGCGCTGTATTACGACCCGGTCAGCGAACGCATCCTCGATTATGCCAACGGCGTTCACGACATCCGCAACCGGCTTATCCGCCTGATTGGCGATCCCAGGCAGCGTTACCAGGAAGACCCGGTGCGGATGCTGCGGGCCGTGCGTTTCGCCGCCAAGCTGGATTTTGGCATTGAAAAGCACAGCGCCCTGCCGATTCGCGAACTGGCGCCGATGCTGAGGGAGATCCCGTCGGCGCGGCTGTTCGAAGAAGTGCTCAAGTTGTTCCTGTCGGGTCACGCCGCAGACACCTTCGAAATGCTCGTCGACCTGCAGTTGTTCGACCCGCTGTTCCCCGCCAGTGCCGAGGCGCTGGAATACAACCCGACCTACACCCACACCTTGATCAGCGAAGCGTTGATCAACACCGACCTGCGCATCAAGCAGAACAAACCGGTGACCCCGGCGTTCCTGTTCGCCGCCTTGCTCTGGCCCGCCCTGCCCGCCCGGGTCCTGCGTTTGCAGGAACGCGGCATGCCGCCGATTCCGGCGATGCAGGAAGCCGCCCATGAGCTGATCGCAGAGCAATGCCAGCGCATCGCCATTCCAAAACGCTTCACGATGCCGATCCGCGAGATCTGGGACATGCAAGAGCGCCTGCCGCGGCGCAGCGGCAAACGCGCCGACCTGTTGCTGGACAACCCGCGTTTCCGCGCCGGTTACGACTTCCTGCTGCTGCGCGAAAGCGCCGGCGAACAGACCGATGGCCTGGGCGAATGGTGGACCGATTACCAGGACGCCAACGACAGCGAGCGCCGCGACATGATTCGCGAACTGAGCGGCAAGGATGACGGCGCCAGCGGCCCGCGCAAACGTCGCCGCAGCAGTGGCGCCAAGCGCAAACGTGCCGGTGCGCCAAGCGCCTCGGGCGAGTGATCGATGGAACGCATCTACATCGGCATGGGCAGCAACCTGGCCGAGCCCGCCGAACAATTGCGCAGCGCCGTCGAGGCGCTGGCGCGACTGCCCGAGACGCGATTGGCGGGCGTTTCAGCGTTCTATCAAAGCGACTCCCTGCTCCCCGGCCAGCCTCGCTATACCAATGCCGTTGCGGCGCTGGACAGCGACCTCGCGCCGCTGGACTTGCTCGATGCACTACAGGCCATCGAAACCGGCCAGGGTCGCGAGCGCCTCGAGCGCTGGGGCCCGCGCACCCTGGACCTGGATATTCTGCTGTTCGGTGATCACCTGATCGACGAGCCGCGCCTCAAAGTCCCTCATTACCATATGCACGCCCGAGCCTTTGTCCTGTATCCGCTGGCCGAGCTCGCGCCCGCCGACCTGCGCCTGGCCGATGGGCGTTTGCTCAAGGACCTCCTCGCGGCGTGCCCCTTCGTCGGCCTGGAACGCCTGCCTGCTAACTGACACCAATCCCCTGTGGGAGCGAGCCTGCTCGCGAAGGCGGTGGATCCGTTATCCACATATCCACTGACACACCGCTTCGCGAGCAGGCTCGCTCCCACAAAAAATCCGGGACCAGGCAGTCAGTTTTTAAACACGCCTCCACGCTGAAACGCATCAGTAACCTCGGTAACACCCACCGGTAACACATCCAATTGACTTCCCGGTTGCTCCTCACGACTATAGGCGTCCCGTCGCCGCCAACGCGGCGCTAATGGGCGTAATCCAGGCCTTACAAGCACCACGCATAGAAGGTGCGCCTGTATTCGAGCGCCTAATGAGGACTTTTTCATGCCAGCTATTACCCTGACCACGCTGCAAGGTCTCAAGCAGAAAGGTGAAAAAATCACCATGCTGACCTGCTATGACGCAACCTTCGCCCATGCCTGCAACGAGGCCGGTGTCGAAGTGCTGCTGGTGGGCGATTCCCTCGGCATGGTGCTGCAAGGTCACGACAGCACGCTGCCGGTGACCACCGCCGAAATGGCCTACCATGTAGCCGCCGTCAAACGCGGTAACACCGACGCGCTGATCCTCGCCGACCTGCCGTTCATGGCCTACGCCACCCTCGATCAAACCATGACCAACAGCGCCATGCTCATGCAGGCCGGTGCCCACATGGTCAAGGTCGAAGGCGCGTTGTGGCTGGCCGACTCGATCCGCCTCCTGGCCGAGCGCGGTATCCCGGTGTGCGCACACCTGGGACTGACGCCCCAGGCGGTGAATATCCTCGGTGGCTACAAGGTCCAGGGCCGCAACGAAAACCAGGCGCGGCAGATGCGTGCCGATGCGATTTCGCTGGAACAGGCCGGTGCCGCCATGTTGCTGCTCGAATGCGTACCCAGCGAGTTGGCGCAGGAAATCACTCAGGCGGTAAAAATTCCGGTGATCGGCATCGGCGCCGGTAACGCTACCGACGGCCAGGTACTGGTGCTCCACGACATGCTTGGGCTGTCGATTACCGGCCGCGTACCCAAGTTCGTGAAGAATTTCATGGCCGGGCAAACCACTATCCAGGCAGCCCTGTCCGCCTATGTCGCTGAAGTGAAGGGGGCAACCTTCCCTGGCGCCGAGCACGGATTTTCCGCATGAACACCGTCAAGACCGTACGCGAACTCCGCGCCGCCGTGGCCCGTGCCCGGGGCGAAGGCAAACGCATCGCCTTTGTCCCGACCATGGGCAACCTGCACAGCGGGCACATGGCGCTGGTGACCAAGGCGGCGCAGCGGGCCGATTTTGTCGTGGCGAGTATTTTCGTCAATCCGCTGCAATTCGGCGCTGGCGAAGACCTCGACAAATATCCGCGCACCCTCGCGGCCGACCAGGAGAAACTGCTCCAGGCCGGCTGCCATCTGCTGTTCGCGCCCAGCGTAGAGGAGATGTATCCCGATGGCATGGCCGGGCAGACCCGCGTCAGCGTCCCACAGTTGTCCGAAGGCCTGTGTGGCGCCAGCCGTCCGGGGCATTTCGAAGGCGTGGCTACCGTGGTCAGCAAGCTCTTCAACATGGTCCAGCCGGATTTGGCGGTGTTCGGCCAGAAGGATTTCCAGCAACTGGCGGTGATCCGCGCGCTGGTGCATGACCTGAACATGCCGATCCAGATCATCGGCGAGCCGACCGTGCGCGCCGAGGACGGCCTGGCGCTGTCTTCGCGCAACGGTTTTCTCAGCCCCGAGCAGCGCGCCGTGGCGCCCGTGGTCTACCGTGCCCTGAGCCAGATCGCCGAAGCGATCAGGCAGGGGCAACGGGACTTCCCGGCGCTGATTGGCGAACAGCTCAAACAGCTCGAATCCGCCGGGCTGCGTCCCGATTACCTGGAAATCCGTGACGCCAGGACCTTGCGCCCAGCTGTGAGCGAGGATCGCGACCTGGTGATCCTGGTCGCCGCCTTCCTGGGCACCACGCGCCTGATCGACAACCTGCACCTGGAACTCGACACGCCCGCCTGAACACCTCAGCGCCCCTGTGGGAGCGAGCCTGCTCGCGAAAACGGCAGGTCAGTTGGCGCAAGCGTCGACTGATACACCGCCTTCGCGAGCAGGCTCGCTCCCACAGGAGTATGGGGTGCCTGGCAGACTGTATTTGCAGATCCCGCGCGTATTGCCGCCCCCCAAGCCTTCGGGCAAACTGCCCGCCGTTTGGACCCGACCAGAGGAAACACTCATGCACGCCATCATGCTCAAGGCCAAGCTGCACCGCGCCGAAGTCACTCACGCCGTGCTCGACTACGAAGGCTCCTGCGCCATTGACGGTGAGTGGCTGGACCTGTCGGGCATCCGCGAATACGAACAGATCCAGATCTACAACGTCGACAACGGCGAGCGCTTCACCACCTACGCCATCCGTGGCGAAGAAGGCTCGCGGATGATCTCGGTCAACGGCGCTGCGGCGCACAAGGCCAAGGTCGGAGACCGCGTCATCATCTGCGCCTATGCCCATTACAGCGAAGCCGAACTGCTCAACTTCAAGCCGCGCATGCTCTACATGGCGCCGGGCAACGAACTGAGCCACACCAGCAACGCCATTCCGGTCCAGGTGGCCTGACCGAATCCAACGGCTCCCACGCCCCTCTTCTGTGGAGCGAGCCTGCTCGCGAAGGCGGTGCGTCAGTGTCTCACAATGTATCGGCCAGAGCGCTTTCGCGAGCAGGCTCGCTCCCACAGGGGGAATTCGCGTTCCGCCTGTCGGCCCCTGTCACCCGCTGTTGTATAAAAAAGTACCGGGAAACTGTCAGACAAAGTCAAGACAGATCGCAACGCGAGGTTTACTGTAGTCGCCCTGCGTCTGGCGATCGTGTCGACGCAGTTGTCCGGACGCCCTTCTCGGGCCGCGCCGGAATTTACAGTGTTAAAAAGGCCGTTCAAAGTAAAAGGAAACCCGCAGCGATGGCGTATTACCGAACTCCTCACGACGTGACCGCTCTGCCCGCCTGGCAAGCGCTGAATGACCACCGCAAAGCCATGCAGGATTTCAGCATGCGCGAAGCGTTCAATGCCGATCCGCAGCGTTTCAATCAATTCACCCTGTCGAGCTGCGGCCTGTTTCTCGACTATTCGAAGAACCTGATCAACGCCCAGACCCGCGACCTGTTGGTAAACCTGGCCAACGAAGTCGACCTCAAGGGCGCGATCGAGGCGCTGTTCGAAGGCGAAATCGTCAACGCCTCGGAGAACCGCCCGGCCCTGCACACCGCGCTGCGTCGCCCGGTCGGCGACAAATTGCTGGTCAGTGGCGTCAACGTGATGCCCGATGTGCACAAAGTGCTGAACCAGATTACCGATCTGGTCGGTCGCATTCACGATGGCCTGTGGCGCGGCTACACCGAAAAACCGATTACCGACGTGGTGAACATCGGCATCGGTGGCTCCTTCCTCGGCCCGCAGCTGGTGTCCGAAGCGCTGTTGTCCTACACGCATAAAGGCGTGCGCTGTCACTACCTGGCGAACATCGACGGCAGTGAGTTCCACGAGCTGGCCCAGAAGCTGCGCGCCGAGACCACGTTGTTCATTGTCTCGTCGAAATCCTTCAATACCCTCGAGACCCTGAAGAATGCCGAGGCCGCTCGTGCCTGGTACCTGGCACAAGGTGGCTCGGAAGCGGAGCTCTATCGCCACTTCATCGCGGTATCGAGCAACAACGCCGCCGCGGTGGCCTTCGGCATCCGCGAAGAAAACATCTTCCCGATGTGGGACTGGGTCGGCGGCCGTTACTCGCTGTGGTCGGCCATCGGTCTGCCAATCGCCCTGGCCATCGGCATGTCGAACTTCAAGGAGCTGTTGTCCGGCGCCTATTCCATGGACCAGCATTTCCAGAGCGCGCCGTTCGACCAGAACATGCCGGTGCTGCTGGCGCTGCTTGGCGTGTGGTACGGCAATTTCTGGGGTGCGCAAAGCCATGCGATCCTGCCGTACGACCACTATCTGCGCAACATCACCAAGCATCTCCAGCAACTGGACATGGAATCCAACGGCAAGAGCGTCCGCCAGGATGGCACGCCGGTGTCCACCGATACGGGGCCAGTGATCTGGGGTGGCGTCGGCGCCAACGGTCAGCACGCCTACCATCAATTGCTGCACCAGGGCACCCAACTGATCCCGGCCGATTTCATCGTGCCGATCGTCAGCTTCAATCCGGTTGCCGACCATCATCAGTGGCTGTACGCCAACTGCCTGTCCCAGAGCCAGGCGCTGATGCTCGGCAAGACTCGCAGCGAGGCCGAGGCCGAGTTGCGCGATAAAGGCGCCAGTGAAGAAGAAGTGCAGAAGCTCGCCCCCCACAAGGTGATCCCGGGCAACCGCCCGAGCAACACCCTGGTGGTTGAACGCATCAGCCCGCGCCGCCTCGGTGCACTGGTTGCGCTGTATGAGCACAAGGTATTTGTGCAAAGCGTGGTCTGGGGCATCAATGCCTTCGACCAATGGGGCGTGGAACTTGGCAAGGAACTGGGCAAAGGCGTCTACAACCGCCTGGTGGGCAGCGAAGAAAGCCCGGCCGAAGATGCTTCGACCCAAGGCCTGATCAGCTACTTCCGCGGACGTCATCGCGGCTGATCCGAAGTTTGCGCTAACCCTGTGGGAGCGAGCCTGCTCGCGAACGCGGTGTTTCAGTCAACCTCCGTGTTAACTGGTCCATCGCCTTCGCGAGCAGGCTCGCTCCCACAGTTGTTTTGCACATGACTTGAACCCTCCAGTTACTCGGCGCATCTTTATGTCTTGTCGCAAAACAAGAATAAGGAACCGTCATGTTCGATATCAGCCAGTACCCCCACGCCGATGCCGTCCGCCGGGCTGCGCAATTGAGTCAGGACGAGTACAAGCGGCTCTATAAAGAATCCATCGAACACCCCAGCGCCTTCTGGGCCGAGCAGGCCACGCGTTTTCTTGACTGGATGACGCCCTGGCAGACCGTCCAGCGCTACGATTTGAAGAGCGGCGAGGCGAGCTGGTTCGCCGGTGGCAAGCTGAACGTCAGCGCCAACTGCATCGACCGTCACCTGGACACGCGCGGCGATCAGATCGCGATCATCTGGGAAGGCGACAATCCCGCCGAATCGGCACAGATCACCTACAAGAAACTTCACCATCATGTGTGCCGCCTGGCCAACGTGCTGAAAAGCCGTGGCGTGAAAAAAGGCGACCGGGTCTGCATCTACATGCCGATGATTCCGGAAGCAGCCTACGCCATGCTCGCCTGCACCCGCATCGGCGCGGTGCATTCGGTGGTGTTCGGCGGGTTCTCGCCGGACTCGCTGCGCGACCGGATTCTCGATGCCGATTGCCGCACCGTCATCACCGCCGACGAAGGCGTGCGCGGCGGACGGTTCATACCGCTCAAGCGCAACGTCGACAAGGCGCTGGAAAGCTGCCCGGACGTCAGCACCGTGCTGGTGGTGGAGCGTACCCAGGGCGAGGTGGAGTGGGTCGAAGGGCGCGATGTCTGGTACCACCAGGCCATGCACGACATGAGCGACGACTGCCCCCCCGAACCGATGGACGCCGAGGACCCGCTGTTCATCCTCTACACCTCCGGCAGCACCGGCAAACCCAAGGGCGTGCTGCACACCACCGGCGGCTATCTGTTGCAGGCGGCGATGACCTTCAAGTACGTGCTGGATTACCGCGACAACGAAGTATTCTGGTGCACCGCTGATGTCGGCTGGGTCACCGGCCATAGCTATATCGTCTACGGGCCACTGGCGAACGGCGCCACCACGCTGATCTTCGAGGGCGTGCCAAGCCATCCGAGCAGTTCGCGGTTCTGGCAGGTGATCGACAAACATCAGGTCAACATCTTCTACACCGCCCCGACGGCCCTGCGCGCGCTGATGCGCGAGGGCGCCGGGCCGCTGCAGGACACTTCGCGCAAGAGCCTGCGCTTGCTCGGAAGTGTCGGTGAGCCAATCAACCCGGAAGCGTGGGAATGGTATTTCAACGTCGTAGGCGAACAACGCTGCCCGATTGTCGATACCTGGTGGCAGACCGAAACCGGCGGCATCATGCTCAGCCCGCTGGTGAGCGCCCCACGGCTCAAGCCGGGCTGCGCCACCCGGCCGATGTTTGGCGTGCAGCCGGTACTGCTGGATGAAGTCGGCAAGGAGATCAGCGGCGCGGGCAGCGGCGTACTGGCGATAAAATCCAGTTGGCCGGGGCAGATTCGCAGCGTCTACGGCGACCACCAACGAATGGTCGACACCTACTTCAAGCCTTACCCCGGGTACTACTTCACCGGCGACGGCGCCCGTCGCGACGAAGATGGCGACTATTGGATCACCGGGCGTATCGACGATGTGATCAATGTGTCGGGCCACCGTATCGGCACCGCCGAGGTAGAGAGTGCGCTGGTGTTGCACGACAACATTGCCGAGGCAGCGGTCGTGGGTTATCCCCATGACTTGAAGGGCCAGGGCATCTACGCCTTTGTCACGCCGATGAACGGGGTCGAAGCCAACGACGAGTTGAAGAAGGAATTGCTGGCTCATGTCAGCAAGGAAATCGGCAGTTTTGCCAAGCCGGAGCTGATCCAGTGGGCGCCGGCCCTGCCGAAGACCCGCTCGGGGAAGATCATGCGGCGGATCCTGCGCAAGATCGCCTGCAACGAGCTCGACAGCCTGGGCGACACCTCGACCCTGGCTGATCCGAGCGTGGTGGAGGGTTTGATCGACACACGCCTGAACCGCTGAGACAACATAGACCCCGTGGCGAGGGAGCTTGCTCCCGCTCGGCTGCGCAGCAGACGCAAAATCGCTATTGCCCCTTGGAAAACAGGGGGCGCTTCGCCCCCCAGCGGGAGCAAGCTCCCTCGCCACAAGAGCGCTGCCTGACTCAAACCTGCAGGCGATACCCGGGTATCCATAACTGCTAAACTCCCGCGCCTCATTTCCTTAAGGCGCGCCCGGCATGTCTTCCTTGAATCTGGCGCTGCGCGCCGCCCTCGACCAGCGTCAGGACCTGCTTGGCCAATTGCATCAGCAGGGCACCGATTGCTATCGCCTGTTCCACGGCAGCCAGGAAGGCGCTCCCGGCCTGACGGTCGACCGCTACGGCCCGCAGCTGCTGGTGCAGAGTTTTCATCAGTCACTGGAGCGCGAGGCCCTGTTGCAACTGCACGGCATCGTCAATCAACACTTGGGGCTGGATACCCTGCTGGTCTACAACGACCGCGCCCGGGGCAACTCGCGCATCGACCGCCAGGACAGCATTTATCAGCCTGACGAGGCTGCCTTGCAAGACCTGGTTGGCCATGAGTGGGGGTTGAATTACCGGGTTCGCGGACGTCACGCCGGGCAGGATCCGTTGCTGTTTCTCGATCTGCGCAACGCCCGGGGCTGGGTCAAGGACCACAGCCGGAACAAAAGCGTGCTGAACCTGTTCGCCTATACCTGCGGCGTCGGCCTGAGCGCCGCGGCGGGCGGAGCGCGCGAGGTGTGCAACCTGGACTTCGCCGAGGGCAACCTGGCGGTGGGCCGCGAGAACGGCCTGCTCAATCCCGACCTGCCGACGATGGAATTCGTCCAGTCGGATTATTTCCCCGCGATTCGCCAACTCGCCGGCCTGCCGATCAGTCAACGCCGCGGGCAGAAGCTGCCCGCTTACGTGCGTCTGGAGCAACGCCAATATGACCTGGTGCTGCTCGACCCGCCGGCCTGGGCCAAGAGCGCTTTCGGCACAGTCGACCTGTTGCGCGATTACCAAAGCCTGCTCAAGCCGGCACTGCTCACCACCGCCGAAAATGGCGTGCTGATCTGCTGCAACAACCTGGCGAAGGTGCCCATGGACGACTGGCGCGAGCAGGTATTGCGCTGTGCGGAAAAAGCCGGCCGCCCGGTTCGCGAGTGGAGCGTGCTGACACCTGGCAGCGATTTTCCCTCGCAGGATCAACAACCGCCGCTCAAGACGTTGATCCTCCAGCTCTGAGCCCCCATGAATTCCCACGAATAAAACGGACAATTCTCATAAAACACAGTGGCTTCGGAACCGTAATCACATGCCATACTCCAAGGCACTCCGATTCACACCAGATGAAGCCACACATGCCCAAAGGATTGATTCGCGCTTTCGGCGCCCTGTTGACCGCACTGGCCCTCTACAGTCTGTTGGGTTTTCTGATACTGCCGGGCATTGCCCTGCGGATCGCCAATCAGCAACTGGCCGCCCATGCGACGGTGCCGGCGCAAATCCAGCGCATCGAGCTCAATCCTTTCAGCCTTGAAGTGACCTTGTGGGGGCTGGTAGTCGGCGAGCCTGGCAAGGAACAGATCGGTTTCGAACGGCTCTATGCCAACCTGCAACTCGACAGTCTGTGGTCCGGCGCCCTGCACCTGGCCGACGTCGAGCTGGACAAGCCCAGGACCGAGATCGTGTTCGCCAAGGACGGCCAGCTGAATCTGCTGGGCCTGTTCAAGCTGCCGCCCAGCGAACCGACTCCGGCGGATCCCGACGCCAAGCCGTTTCCCTTGCGAGTCGAGCGGATCAAACTGGCCAGCGGCTACGTGCGCTTCCAGGACCTGCGCCCCAGCGAACCCATCGAGTTCCTGTATGACACCCTCGACTTCGAGCTGAAGAACCTCAGCACCCTGCCCGACGACAGCGCCGACATGACCCTGGTGGCCGTCGGTCCCGAGGGTGGGCAGATCGACTGGACCGGTAATTTCAGCCTCGCGCCGATCGCCTCCGAGGGCACGCTCAAGGTGACCGGGGGCCAGATGAAAGCCTGGTGGCCCTACGTGCGAGACGCAGTGCCGCTCGTTCTGGAAAACGGCGTGCTGAACCTCAGCACCGAGTACAAGCTCAACCTCGCCAAGGGCACGGAACTGCTGCTCAATAACGCGTCGGTCAGCGTCGCGCCCTTCGCCATCAAGGCGCCCGACGGCCGTCCGCTGGCAAGGCTGGAGCGCCTGGACGTCAGCGAAACCTCGCTGGACCTGGGCAAGCAGCAGGTCATCGTGGGCAAGATCCGCAGCCACAAACTCGAGACCTGGGCCGCTCGGGAAGCCGACGGGCAGTTGGACTGGCAGAAGCTCTTAGCCAGCCAGGCAGCCAAACCCAAGGTCAAGGCCGAACCGGCCTCGGCCCCGGCCGCCGCCGACTCGCCCAAGCCTGAGCCGACAACACCGAGCAAGCCTTGGCAGGTGATGCTGAAGGACGTGCAACTGCGCGATTACCAGGTACACCTGGCCGACCGCCAGGCGCAGCCGGCCGTGGCACTGGACCTCGGCCCGCTGAACCTCGACCTGCAGAACTACGACACACTCAACGGCTCGCCTTTCAACCTCAAGCTGGACACCGGGCTGGGCAAACAAGGCAAGCTGCTCGCCGATGGCGAGGTCAATCTGAATCCGGTTACCGCGAAGCTCAATGTCAAGACCCAGGACATCGACCTGCGGGTCGCCCAGGCCTACATCAACCCGTTCATCCGCCTGGAGCTACGCTCCGGGATGCTCGGCAGCGATCTGGCGGTAGACCTGAAAAGTACCGAACCGCTGGCGTTCGCCGTGACCGGCCGCGCCCAGGTCGATCAGTTGCATACCCTCGACACGCTCAAGACCCGTGACTTCCTCAAATGGCAGCGCCTGGAACTCCAGGGGCTCAATTACCAGCATGGCGACAGCCTGTCGATCGACAAGGTCAACCTGTTCCAGCCCTATGCACGCTTCATGATCAACGACGATCGCACCACCAACGTCGACGACCTGCTGATTCCACAACCCGCCGACGCCCCGGCCAGAAACACCGCGGCCAAACCGGCACCCAAGGAAAAACCGCTGGGCATTCATGTCGGCGGAATCGCCATCAATGACGGTTCGGCCAATTTCGCCGACTTCAGCCTGACGCCGAACTTCGCCACAGCCGTCCAGCAGCTCAACGGCGAGATCGGCACCATCGACAGCCGCCAGGCCAAGCCCGCCACAGTCGATGTGAAAGGCAAGGTCGATCGCTACGCGCCTGTCACGATCAAGGGCGCGGTCAACCCCTTCGACCCGATGGCCAGCCTCGACATCGCCACCAGTTTCAAACGGGTCGAGCTGACCACCCTGACGCCGTACTCCGGCAAGTTCGCCGGCTATCGCATCCGCAAGGGCCGGCTCAATCTCGACCTGCATTACCGGATCACCAAGGGCCAGCTCCAGGCCGACAACAAAGTCGTGGTCGAACAACTGCAACTGGGGGAAAAGGTCGACAGCCCGGACGCCGTGAGCCTGCCGCTCAAGCTCGCCGTCGCCTTGCTGAAAGATTCCGAGGGCAGGATCTCCATCGAGCTGCCGGTTTCCGGCAACCTCAACGATCCGCAGTTCAGCGTCATGCCGATTGTCTGGCAAACCCTGCGCAACCTGGTGGTTCGCGCGGCACAAGCGCCGTTCAAGCTGATCGGCGGGCTGGTGGCCGGCGGCGGCGGCTCGGAAGACCTGGGCAGCGTGGCGTTCGCGCCGGGCTCCAGTGACCTGAGCAAGGAAAACGAAAACGCTCTGCTCAAGTTGTCCGAAGCCCTGGGCAAACGGCCAGAGTTGAAGCTGGAGATCGAAGGCACCGCCGCCGAAAGCAGCGACGGCCCGCTGCTCGCCGCCCAGCGCCTGGAACGCGAATACCAGTACAACTACTACAAGATGCTGCAGCGCAGGGGCGACAAGGTCCCGGCCAAAGCTTCGTTGCTGGAAGTACCGGAAGACGAAAAAGCCCCGCTGCTTGAAGGCATCTATCGCACTCGCCTGAAGACTCAACCACCGGCCGAATGGACACAACTGGATAAACAGGCCCGCATCGAAAAACTCCGTGAAGGGGTCATCAGGTTCTGGAGCGGCAGTGATCTGCTGTTGCGCGAACTGGGACAGGAGCGGGCCAGCAGCATCAAGGATTTCCTGGTGGACAATGGCAAGCTGGCCGATGACCGCGTGTACTTCATCGACGCCAGCCTCGGTCAGGCCGAAAGCGACGGTAGCGTCATTACCCCTATGCATCTGGATGCCGAATGAAAATGAAGTGTCTGTCTGGAATCGGCCTGGTCCTGCTGCTTGCGACCGGCCATGCATCAGCCGCCGAGACCCTGCGCTGCGGCAGCCAATTGATCAGCGTCGGTGATCGCTCCAGCGAGGTGCGGCAGAAGTGTGGCGAGCCCACGGCGCGCGATGACCTGGGCTACCAACGCAGCGCCAATCGCCGGGAAGAGTACCCGGTGGAGGAATGGACCTACGGGCCCAACAACGGCATGTACCAATACTTGCGCTTCGTGGGGAATCGGCTGGTGGAGATCACCAGCAAGCGTGGGCGGTGATTGTGCCTCTGGGACAGGCATTTCCCATGCATAGCGCCGACGCCTTCGCGAGCAGGCTCGCTCCCACGTTTGACTGCATTTTTGCCTGACGAAACTCGGTCCAGTGTGCGAGCGAGCCTGCTCGCGAAAAGAACAACCCGGTTTCCTGGCCGTACACCAGGTTTTCCTCCCCAGAATAGAACAGGCCCCCGGCACGAATGCCGGGGGCCTGTAATGGCCACGTCCCTGTGGCCTTTCGCATGAACTCCAAAGCAACGGCATACGTATATCTCAGCCCGCGTGCCGTGCCTTCTCCCGTTCAGGCGAGAAGCCTAGCCTTACTCGGCTTTCAGGCCGTCAGCCGATACGGCTTTGACGCCTTTGATTTTCTTGGTGATTGCCACAGCGGTGTCTTTTTGTGCCTCAGTAACCTTGGTCATAGAAGACAGGGACACAACGCCTTTGTTGGTTTCAACCTTGATGTCGGAGCCTGGAATGCCTTTCTCGGTGACCAGGTCAGCTTTGACCTTGGTGGTGATCCAGGTGTCGGAAACGTCTTCCTTAGCCTCTGTCACTTCGCCAGCAGCCAGCATCATCGGTGCCTGAGTCGCTTGAGTGGTCTCGGCAAATGCGTTAGCCATGGTCAGGGTCAGTGCAGTGGCAGCAGCGGCAGTGATAGCGAACTTCTTCATACGAGTAACTCCTGTTTTTCTCAGAAACTGCCGAAAGTGCATCGCGGCAGGTTGTCAGGAGTAGTGCGAAGGCTGTGCCAGTTTTGAAACAATCGGATTTCCCTTTAAATTCATATAGTTAAGCGAAGCGGCATTTTTCACAATCATGCAATTTGCATGACCGGATGATTTGGTACATGCAAGTTGCGGGTTTTGGCCCGGTTGCTAACTCCATGAATTGCGTAAACATTTCTCACCCAATAAAAAGCCCCGCTATAAAAGCGGGGCCAAGTCATACGGCATGGTCTATGCCCCGTCACAACCTGCTGGCAAGAATTCCTGAGCAGCGGTTGAAGTGCAGGTCCAGACCCCTGTAGCCGCCCGACTGAGCGTAATAGTCCTGCCGAGTACAGGAGCAGGTGCGTTAACAAGAGTGCAAACGATCGCGCCTACTCCAGTGTTAGCCACGCCTTCCGCCGTAATAGTGCAGTTGCTGGTAGGGGATGTGCCGCCAATGTTGGCCAGCGTGGGGGCCGTTCCTTGATTCATGACATCTTCGAACGCCACCCTCAAGGTAGAAATTTCCGCCAAGCCCGCTGTCGCCTTTGCCCGCGCCTGGTACCTCGAATACTGCGGCAACGCAAACGTCGCCAGGATGCCGATGATCGCCACCACAATCAGCAGCTCGATCAAGGTGAAACCCTTTTGCCTGTTCATAGTCATCTCCCTTGCATGAGTCGGATCTCATGCGATGAAACGAGCATTGCACGGCACATGCCAACCGCCGCGGCCCCGCCAGCCGAAGCTTTTCCAGCGACATACGAGCAAGGTCCTACCCCAACAACCGCACTATCTGACGCTTTTTGTCACCTCTGCTCGCTGGTGAGGCACCGATGCTTGACTAGGCTATAAATCATGAACAGTCCGCCACCGGTATTCCCATGAATGACATCGCCCTCAGCGGCCTGGCCAAGCAACTGGTGCTGGCCGAACTGATCACCGAACAAAGCGCGCAGCAGGCCTACCAACAGGCGCAGCGCAATCGCACGCCCCTGGTCAGCTACCTGGTGCAGAACAAACTCGTCCAGAGCCGCCAGGTGGCGGAAATCGCCTCGGAGCATTTTGGTATCGCCCTGCTGGACCTCAACAGCCTCGACAAGGACAACCAGCCCGCTGGCCTGGTCAGCGAGAAACTCGTGCGCCAGCATCACGCCCTGCCCTTGTGGCGGCGTGGCAACAAGCTGTACGTGGGCATTTCCGATCCGACCAATCACCAGGCCATCAACGACATACAGTTCAGCACCGGCCTGACCACCGAAGCCATACTGGTGGAGGACGACAAGCTCAGCGATGCCATCGAGAAGTTCTTCGAGTCCAGCAGCACGGGCCTGGAAGGCATGGCCGACGTCGACCTCGACGGCCTCGACATCGAGTCGATCGATGACCGCAAGCAGGATGCCATCGCCGGCCAGGACGGCGACGATGCGCCGGTGGTGCGCTTCGTCAACAAGATGTTGCTGGACGCGATCAAGGGCGGCTCTTCCGACCTGCACTTCGAACCCTATGAAAAGACCTATCGGGTACGCGTGCGCACCGACGGTATGCTGCGGGAAGTCGCAAAGCCGCCCATCCAACTGGCCAACCGCATTGCCGCGCGCCTCAAGGTGATGGCGAGCCTGGACATTTCCGAACGACGCAAGCCCCAGGACGGACGGCTGAAGATGCGCCTGTCAAAGACCAAGTCCATCGATTTCCGGGTCAACACCCTCCCCACGCTTTGGGGAGAAAAGGTGGTGATCCGGATCCTCGATCCCTCCAGCGCGCAAATGGGCATCGACGCCCTGGGCTACGAACCGGAACAGAAAGACCTGTACATGGTGGCCCTCAAGCAACCCCAGGGGCTGATTCTGGTAACCGGGCCGACCGGCTCGGGCAAGACCGTGTCGCTGTATACCGGCTTGAACATTCTCAACACCGTGGACATCAATATTTCCACCGCCGAGGACCCGGTGGAAATCAACATGGAAGGCATCAACCAGGTCAACGTGAATCCGCGCCAGGGGCTGGATTTCGCCCATGCACTGCGCTCGTTCCTGCGCCAGGACCCGGATGTGATCATGGTCGGCGAGATCCGCGACCTGGAAACCGCCGAGATCGCCATCAAGGCGGCCCAGACCGGACACCTGGTGCTGTCCACGCTGCACACCAACAGCGCCGCCGAAACCCTGATCCGGCTACAGAACATGGGCATCCCAGGTTTCAACATCGCCACGGCAGTGCACCTGATCATCGCCCAGCGCCTGGCGCGCAAGTTGTGCATGCACTGCCGCAGAGCCATCGAGATTCCCGAGGAAACCCTGCTCAAGGAGGGCTTCCCGCGGGAACGCATCGGCTCATTCACGATCTATGAGCCGGTCGGTTGCGAACAGTGCAACAACGGCTACAAGGGTCGCGTGGGGGTCTACGAAGTGGTCAAGAACACGCCGGAGCTGCAGCGGCTGATCATGGCCGAAGGCAACTCCCTGGAAATCGACCTGCAAATGCGCAAGGACGGCTTTAATGACTTGCGCACCTCGGGGCTGGTCAAAGTGATGCAAGGCGTCACCAGTCTCGAAGAAATCAACCGGGTCACCAAGGATTGAGCATGGCGGTCAAGGCAGCAAAAACCGACGTCTACACGTGGGAAGGCAAGGACCGCAAAGGCACAAAAATGTCCGGCGAACTGACCGGCCAGAGCCCGGCATTGGTCAAGGCGCAGCTGCGCAAGCAAGGGATCAACCCGGGCAAGGTACGCAAGAAGTCCACTTCGATATTCAGCAAGGGCAAACGCATCAAGCCGCTGGATATCGCGCTCTTCACCCGTCAGATGGCGACGATGCTCAAGGCCGGCGTTCCTCTGCTGCAGGCATTCGACATCATCGGCGAAGGCTTCGACAACGCCAACATGCGCAAGCTGGTGGACGAAGTGAAGCAGGAAGTCGCCGCCGGCAACAGCTTCGCCGCCTCGCTGCGCAAATGCCCGCAGTATTTCGACGAGTTGTACTGCAACCTGGTCGATGCCGGTGAGCAGGCCGGTGCCCTGGACACGCTGCTGGACCGAGTCGCGACCTACAAGGAAAAGAGCGAAGCCCTGAAGGCCAAGATCAAGAAAGCCATGACCTACCCCGCAGCGGTGATCGCCGTCGCGGCGGTGGTCACCAGCATCTTGCTGATCAAGGTCGTGCCGCAGTTCGAGTCGGTATTTTCCGGCTTTGGCGCGAAGCTGCCGGCCTTCACGCTAATGGTCATCGGCTTGTCGGAGTTCCTGCAAGACTGGTGGTGGGTGCTGCTTGGCGGAGTGGTGGGCGGATTTTTCGGGGTGAAATATGCCCTCAAGCGCTCCCAGGCGTTTCGTGACTGGCGAGACAAGTGGCTGCTCAAGCTGCCCTTGGTCGGCACCTTGATGTACAAGTCCGCCGTGGCGCGTTACGCGCGCACGCTCTCGACCACGTTCGCCGCCGGCGTGCCGCTGGTCGAAGCCCTCGACTCCGTCTCGGGCGCCACCGGCAACGTGGTATTCAAGCGTGCCGTGCAGCGGATCAAGCAGGACGTCTCGACCGGCATGCAGTTGAACTTCTCCATGCGCACCTCAGGCATTTTTCCGAACCTGGCGATCCAGATGACCGCCATTGGCGAAGAGTCCGGTGCGCTGGATGACATGCTCGACAAAGTGGCGAGTTTTTATGAGGCCGAAGTGGATAATCTGGTGGACAACCTCACCAGCCTGATGGAACCCTTCATCATGGTGATCCTGGGGGTGGTCGTCGGCGGCCTGGTGGTTGCCATGTACATGCCCATCTTCCAACTCGGCTCTGCGATCTGACATGCCCCTGAGCGAATTTTTCGTGCTTTACCCGCTGGCCTTCGTACTGACAGCGCTGCTGCTCGGGTTGATCATTGGCAGCTTTCTCAACGTGCTGGTGTGGCGCCTGCCGAAGATGCTCGATCGCGAGTGGCGCCTGCAAGCCCAGGACTTGCTCGGCCTGCAGGCCGACGCCCCCGGTCCGGTCTACAACCTGATGCTGCCCCACTCCCAGTGTCCCCATTGTGGCCATCGCATCCGCGCCTGGGAAAATATTCCGCTGTTGAGCTACCTGATGTTGCGCGGCCGCTGTTCCAGCTGCGCCGTGCCCATCGGCAAGCGCTACCCGCTAACCGAACTGGCCTGTGGCGTCCTGTCGGCATTCATTGCCTGGCATTTCGGCTTCGGCTGGCAGGCCGCCATGGCGATGCTGCTGAGCTGGGGCCTGCTGTCCATGAGCCTGATCGACGCCGAGCACCAGTTGCTGCCCGACTCCCTGGTGCTGCCATTGTTATGGCTGGGCTTGATCGTCAACAGCTTCGGACTGTTCGTCTCGCTGAACCAGGCTTTGTGGGGGGCGGTAGCCGGCTATCTGGCGCTGTGGTCGGTGTTCTGGCTATTCAAGCTGCTGACCGGAAAAGAAGGCATGGGCTACGGCGACTTCAAGCTGCTGGCGATGCTCGGTGCCTGGGGCGGCTGGCAGATTCTGCCGCTGACGCTGCTTTTGTCGTCGCTGGTGGGCGCCATTATCGGCGTCATTGTGCTGCGCACGCGCGGCGCGCCGACGTCGACCCAGATCCCGTTCGGACCTTATCTGGCCATTGCCGGCTGGATTGCCTTGCTCTGGGGTGGTCAAATAACCGACTTCTATTGGCAGTCAGTCGGTTTCTAATGAACAGCTCTGCGAAAAAACCCTGGATCCTCGGCCTGACCGGTGGCATCGGCAGCGGCAAGAGTGCGGCGGCCGAGCACTTCATCGACCTGGGTGTGCACGTCATCGACGCCGACCATGCGGCGCGCTGGGTCGTTGAGCCCGGGCGCCCGGCGCTGACAAAGATCAGCGAACATTTCGGTCCTGGTGTATTGCAGGCAGACGGTACGCTCGATCGGGCAGCGCTGCGCAGGCTCATCTTCGAAAATGCCGAGGAACGCCGCTGGCTGGAGGCATTGCTGCATCCGCTGATCGCCGAAGAAATCGTCCATCACCTGGGCCAGGCGCAATCGCCGTACGCGATTCTGGTATCGCCACTGCTGATCGAATCCGGGCAGTACGCGATGACCCAGCGAATCCTGGTGATCGACGCTCCGGAACAATTGCAGATCGAACGCACCTTGCAGCGCGACCAGACCAGCGAACAGCAAGTCCAGGCGATCCTCAAAGCCCAATCCAGTCGCCAGGACCGTCTGAGCCATGCCGACGATGTGGTAGTCAACGACCGCGACCTCGCCTGGCTGCACAGCGAGGTCGAACGCCTGCATCACTTCTACCTTACTTTGCGTGGAGGCCAACCATGAGCCAAACCCCAACCGTTGATTGCCCAACCTGCGGCGCCCCTGTCGAATGGACCCCGGAAAGCAAATTCCGGCCGTTCTGCTCCGATCGCTGCAAGCTGATCGACCTGGGCGCCTGGGCGTCGGAAGAACACAAGATCCCGGTCGCACCGGATGCCGAGGATGAATTGTTCAGCGAAGACTTCAACCCTCGCTCCCATCACTAGGTTTTCCATGGCATGGGGCCTAACGGCGGTGCAGCCTAGAAGTGAATCAAGGCTTGTCGTCATCGTTCCAGGGGGCCGACAGGTAGCGCGTACGGTTGAAGGTTTCCAGCCATTCGGGGCTGAACACCACCAGCGCGCTGACCACCATGCCGTTGATGAAGGCCTCGGGAAAGATCATCAGCCAGAGATAGCCGATGAAATCCTCCAGCCAATAAGGCATCGCGAAGATGCCGTCATACCACAGCAGGCCAAGCCCCAGCAGCAGGCACGCCAAAGCCGACAATGCGGCGGCGAGGAATCCCGAACAGAAGATATACACGAACAGATTGCGCGGCTGGGCACGCTCCACCAGGATCGCGCAGCATTCCGTGACCAATATTGGGAGGAGCACCAGCAGCGCGCCATTGACCCCGACGGCCATCATGTCCTGGCGTCCCAACAGCACCAGCGCAAGCTGGGCAACGAGCCCGCCAAGGATCGCCAGCGGCCAGTCCAGCAACAAGGTGACGGCGGTCAGGCCAATGAAGTGGTAGGAGACCCCCGTATCGAAGTCGCGTCGCACCATCCACAACATGAACAGCGCGAATACCGTGCCGAACAGCAGGTGCTGGCGGCGAATGTCGGTAAACAGCTCGACCCACGGTGCCTTCGCCACCGCCCAGGCCAACACCGGCACGTAGATCAGCCAGCCAACCGCCAGGGTCTGCGAGGAGAGCAACTCGGCACCGATCATCGACGTACTCCTTTGGCGTGCCCCTGCATCAGAGACTCCATGATCGCCCTGAGATTCAAGCCGGCAGTCTACACCCCCGCCCGACCGCGATTAATCAACGCAACGCTTTCGGCTTGTCGTAATTGAACGCTAAGCTTGGGCTCATGGATGATTCCGATTATTTACGCTTGTTGACCATCGCGGCCGAGCAAGCCAACGCCTTCCTCTCCAATGCCCGCAAATGGGAGCGTGAGCGTTGGGTCTGCCAGCGCCTGCTGCAAGGGCTCAACGTGCCCTATCGTGCCGATGAGTTCGCGCCCGCCGGGGAGCCGCCGGACGTGTTGTTTCGCGACGCCAATTTCGAAGTGTTTTTTGTCCTCGATGAAGGCCGTCGTCTCAATGATGAATGGCGCGACGAACTGCAACGCCGCCGCAGCGCCTTTTCCCTGAGCCAACTGGTTCGTCGCGAGGCCAAGCCAAGACGGATTCCGGCCAACGAGTTCCTGATGAGGCTGGCCCCGACCCTGCGCAAGAAAGCCCATAACTACACCGAGCGCGGCATGGACCTGGGGGAGCTGGATATCATCGCTTTCGCCAGCCTCAAGCGCGAAGTCCTCGACCTCAACAGCCATTTCCCGCCGCCCACCGAGTACCTGCGCCAAGGGTGGCGCTCGTTGTCGCTGGTGGGCCCGACCTTTGCCCGCGTGCTGTTCGCCCATCCCGATGCACCCGACTTCCTGCGGGGGAACCTGGGCCGCAGCATCGTCTTCGATGTGGGGATCAGCCTTTGAGCCCATTACAGGAACTGATCGCCGCCGTGCCGCAGCGGGGCCGGGTACGCTGGATCGGCGTGCGCCCCGCAGGGCATGCACCGATGATCGAGCTGGACGCCGTCGAGGCACGACTGGAAGCCGGCCTGACCGGCGATCACGCTCGCCCCGGCGTGCGCAATGCGCGGCAAGTGACGTTGATCCAATGGGAACACCTGGCCGTGATCAGCTCGCTGATGGGCCGTCCCGAGGAACAACCGGTGCGTCCCGAGGAGCTGCGCCGCAACATTGTGGTCAGCGGCATCAACCTGTTCAGCCTCAAGGGCCGGCGTTTTCGCATCGGCCAGGCGATCTTCGAAACCACCGGCTGGTGCCAACCCTGCGCGCGACTTGAGCGAAATCTTGGCGAAGGCACGTTCCAGGCCGTACGCGGCCATGGCGGAATCACCGCCCGGGTGTTAAAAAGTGGAATCATTCGCCTGGACGACAGCCTGATCGTCGAGCCCGTCCCGGCAACCGGCTACGCTGCTTTTAATGCCGGATAGCCGGACGCTGTAACGTCTGCACCTTTCGCAACGTCTACCTGACGAGGCCTTTATGACCAGTCGCCTGAACCCAGAAGACCAGAAGCATGTCGAAGAGTACCTGCAACTGTCCCAGCACCGAGTCGAGCGCCGGCCTTTCCGGCCGTGGATGCTCCTGGTGGTGGTACTGGCCATCACGATTGGCCTGGGCCTGTTGAGCCGATTGATCAGTTACCTGACGCTATGAGCCGATTGATGCTCGCGCGGGTAACGGCACCAAATTCCTTTAGCCTTGCGAGATATCCCCATGACTCATCGTATTGTCATCGTTGGCGGCGGCGCCGGCGGTCTGGAGTTGGCTACCCGTCTGGGTAAGACTCTTGGCAAGCGTGGCACGGCCAGTGTGATGCTGGTCGACGCGAACCTGACCCACATCTGGAAACCCTTGCTGCACGAAGTGGCCGCCGGTTCCCTGAATTCTTCCGAAGACGAACTTAACTATGTCGCCCAGGCGAAATGGAACCACTTCGAGTTCCAGCTCGGGCGCATGAGCGGCCTGGACCGTGAGCGCAAGCGCATCCAGTTGGCCGCCACCTACGACGAAGCAGGCCTGGAGTTGTTGCCGGCCCGCGAGCTGGGCTATGACACGCTGGTGATCGCGGTCGGTAGCACCACCAATGATTTTGGCACCGAGGGCGCGGCGCAGCATTGCCTGTTCCTCGACACTCGCAAACAGGCCGAGCGCTTCCATCAGCAGTTGCTGCACCACTATCTGCGCGCCCATGCCGGGCAGACTGACGTGGTCGAGCGCATCAGCGTCGCGATTGTCGGCGCGGGCGCCACCGGTGTCGAACTGGCAGCCGAGCTGCATAATGCCGCCCATGAATTGCACGCCTATGGACTGGACCGGATCAAACCGGAAAACATGCACATCACTCTGATCGAGGCCGGTCCACGGGTCTTGCCGGCGCTCCCGGAGCGGATCGGCGGGCCGGTGCACAGGACTCTGGAAAAACTCGGGGTCAAGGTCATGACCAACGCGGCCGTCAGTCAGGTGACTGCCGACAGTCTGATCACCGCAGATGGCAAAGTGATCGACGCGAGCCTGAA
This sequence comes from Pseudomonas sp. R1-15, assembly GCF_051132085.1. Lineage (NCBI taxonomy): Bacteria > Pseudomonadati > Pseudomonadota > Gammaproteobacteria > Pseudomonadales > Pseudomonadaceae > Pseudomonas > Pseudomonas sp. R1-15. The sequence continues at coordinate 5,082,931 of NZ_CP071660.1, forward strand.
AGTCTGGGCCGCCGGGATTCGCGCGCCGGAGTTCCTCAAGGACATCGACGGCCTGGAAACCAACCGGATCAATCAGTTGCAGGTGCTGCCTACACTCCAGACCACCCGCGACGAGAATATCTTCGCCTTTGGCGACTGCGCCGCCTGCCCGCAACCGGACAGCGACCGCAACGTTCCGCCCCGTGCCCAGGCCGCGCACCAGCAGGCCTCGCTGTTGGCGAAATCGCTGAAGCTGCGGATCGAAGGCAAGGCCCTGCCTGACTACAAATACACCGACTACGGCTCGCTGATCTCGCTGTCGCGCTTCTCGGCGGTCGGCAACCTGATGGGCAACCTCACCGGCAGCGTGATGCTTGAGGGCTGGCTGGCGCGGATGTTCTACGTGTCGCTGTACCGCATGCATCAGATGGCGCTTTACGGCATGTTCCGCACGGCGATGCTGATGCTGGGCAGCAAGATCGGGCGTGGGACCGAGCCTCGGTTGAAGTTGCATTGAGCCAGCGGAACCGAGGTTGAATGATCCACCGCTATCGCGAGCAGGCTCGCTCCCACAGTTGATCATGGTCATCCTGTGGGAGCGAGCCTGCTCGCGAAGATGGCAGTGCAGCCAAACCCGATCCAAGCGGCGACCGATCAAACCTGAAACCGCTGCACCATCGTGCGCAGCGAGTTCGCCAACTGCGACAGTTCATGGCTGGACGCGCTGGTCTGGTCGGCCCCAGTGGCCGAGCGCACGGACAAATCACGGATATTGACCAGGTTGCGATCCACCTCGCGGGCCACTTGTGCCTGCTCTTCGGCGGCGCTGGCGATCACCAGGTTGCGCTCGTGGATCTGATGCACCGACGCAGTAATGGTTTGCAGCGCCTCCCCCGCGCGCTCGGCCATTGCCAGGGTACTGGCCGCACGGCTGGAGCTGGCCTGCATGGAATCCAGCGCCTGGGTAGCACCAGTGCGCATGCCTTGGACCATCTGCTCGATTTCCTGGGTCGATTGCTGCGTGCGATAGGCCAATGCCCGGACTTCGTCGGCGACCACGGCAAAACCACGGCCGCTCTCTCCCGCCCGCGCCGCTTCGATGGCCGCGTTGAGCGCCAACAGGTTGGTCTGCTCGGCAATGGCCCGGATCACATCCAGCACCTTGCCGATGTCCTGGGACTGGCTGGCCAGGGATTGCACCAGGCCGCCGGTGATTTGCACATCGCTGGCGAGGGCGCTGATCGCGTTGACGGTATCGCTGACCCGTTCCTGGCCCAACATCGCCGACTCGCTGGATTGGCGTGTCGCATCGGAGGTGGACACCGCGTTGCGCGCGACCTCTTCCACGGCGGTAGTCATTTCGGTGACCGCAGTGGCGGCCTGCTCGATTTCGTTGTTCTGCTGTTGCAGGCTTTGAGTGCTGTCGAGCGTGACGGCGTTCAATTCATCGGCAGCGGTCGCCAGTTGCGTCGCCGAGCCGCTGATGCCCTGCAGGGTTTGCCGAAGGTTCTGCTGCATGGTGGCCAACGCCTTGAGCAGGCGACTCACTTCATCATTGCCATGGGTCTCGATCGGCCGGGTCAGGTCACCGCGGGCCACACTCTCCGCGGCAGTCAGCGCCTCGCCCAGCGGCTTGACGATACTGCGGGTCAGCAACATTGCCAGGACCACCGTGGCCAGAGCCGCCAGCACCACGAACAGACTGACGATCATCCGCGAGTTGACGTAGTGCTCCTGGGATTTCTGGCTCTCGATGGACACCTGCTTGGAGAACAGTTGCGCAAGGTCGTTGAGCTGCTTGCCCGAGCCATCCACCACGGTTTTCATGTCCACCAGCAACAACTTGATCAATTCATCCCGCCGCCCCTGCTCCGCCAGGGTGAATGACTGGGCGATCCCCGCGCGATAGGCGGTGAAGGTCTGCTTGAACTGCTCGTAGAGCGCCTTGCCTTCCGGTGTCACCACAAGCTTGTCGTAACTGGCGATTTTCTCGCTGAGTTCCTTGTCGCGGGTATCCATCTGCCCGCGATACACCGGGATGTTCTTCGGGTCTTCATCCAGGGCCATGCGCAGGGAAATGGTGCGAATGCGCAACATCAATTCGCGGATCTCGTCGCCGCCCCGGATACTCGGCAGCCATTGGGTTTCCACCGCGACCTCGCTGTCGCGAATACTCGACATCTGCCCCAGCGCAAATACGCCGAGCAGCGCCACCAGCACGGCGATCAAGGCGAAACCCAGCGCGGCGCGGGGGGCGATATTCAACTGACGAAGAAACATAACGGGCGCCTTTTCTTGTTATCGGCCTGAAGAGAGGGCGATCGTTCATGCCCCTGTCGGCGGGTTATCGGCAAGTTGTATGATGACTTGAAGGGAAGAGGCTTTCCGGCGGGCAAAAAAAAATCCCCGTATCTTTCGATACGAGGATTTTTAATATGGTCGGGGTAAGGGGATTCGAACTCCTGACATCCTGCTCCCAAAGCAGGCGCGCTACCGGACTGCGCTATACCCCGGTAAAAAAAAGGCGACCTTCGCAAGTCGCCTTCCTCGATCAGCGCTTTTGGCCTCTGATCTTAAGATTCGATTCCAGCGAACTGGTTTCAAAAATGGTGGGTCGTGTGGGATTCGAACCTACGACCAATTGGTTAAAAGCCAACTGCTCTACCAACTGAGCTAACGACCCAAATATGGTCGGGGTAAGGGGATTCGAACTCCTGACATCCTGCTCCCAAAGCAGGCGCGCTACCGGACTGCGCTATACCCCGATTGAAATGGCTCCGTGACCAGGACTCGAACCTGGGACCCAATGATTAACAGTCATTTGCTCTACCGACTGAGCTATCACGGAACTGATATTTCAAGTTACTGCTATTTACCGCTACAGCGTTGAAGCTTGCTGCAACCTCTTCGACCCGTTTGCATCGCTGCGTTCGTGTGTCTGAGGCGCGCTATTCTACAATCTTCAAAACCTCTGTCAACCCCTTAAATTGCTTTCAAGACAATGATTTGCAACTTATTTTGGATTCCTTCTCAGTGAGAAGTCGCCCTCGCGGTGACGTACTGCGGGGCGCACTTTACAAGCCTTTTCCTTTGAGTTCAACGGCCTGACGAAAAAAATGGCCTCGCCAGGCGAGGCCATTTCAATCACCGGCTGTTGCGGCTTTCAGTTGAAGACGATCTCGTCGTTTTCCACGGTGCCGGTCACGGTTTCGCCGGGCATGAAGCGACCGGACAGAATCAACTGCGCCAACGGGTTTTCGATCCAGCGCTGGATGGCCCGTTTCAGCGGCCGTGCGCCATAGACCGGGTCGTAACCCACCGCGATCAGCTTGTCCAACGCCTCGTCGCTCAGTTGCAGCTTCAGCTCACGCTCGGTGAGACGGCTGCGCAGGCGACCCAGCTGGATCTCGGTAATACCGGCGATCTGATCACGGGCCAGCGGCTCGAAGATCACCACTTCGTCCACCCGGTTGATGAACTCGGGACGGAAGTGCGTGGAAATCGCGTCCATCACCGCAGCGCGTTGCGCCTCGCGATCGCCGACCAATTCCTGGATCTGCGTCGAGCCCAGGTTGGAGGTCATCACGATCACCGTGTTGCGAAAATCCACCGTACGGCCGTGGCTGTCAGTCAGGCGACCGTCCTCAAGCACCTGCAAGAGAATGTTGAACACGTCCGGGTGGGCCTTCTCGACCTCATCGAGCAGGATCACCGAGTAGGGTTTACGCCGCACGGCCTCGGTCAGGTAACCGCCCTCTTCGTAGCCGACATAGCCTGGCGGCGCACCGATCAAGCGGGCCACGGAATGTTTCTCCATGAACTCGGACATGTCGATGCGCACCATGGCCTCTTCGGTGTCGAAGAGGAATTCGGCCAGCGCCTTGCACAGCTCGGTCTTGCCCACGCCGGTCGGGCCGAGGAACATGAACGAGCCGCTCGGACGGTTAGGGTCCGACAACCCGGCACGGGACCGACGCACGGCGTTGGAGACCGCCACCACGGCTTCTTCCTGGCCGATCACGCGCTGGTGCAACAGGCTTTCCATCTTCAGCAGCTTGTCGCGCTCGCCTTCAAGCATTTTCGACACGGGAATGCCGGTCCACTTGGAAACCACCTCGGCGATTTCCTCTTCGGTGACCTTGCTACGTAGCAGCTGGTTTTCGCTCTTGCCGTGCTGGTCGACCATCTGCAGGCTGCGCTCAAGGTCCGGAATCACCCCGTATTGCAGCTCGGCCATGCGGTTGAGATCGCCCTTGCGGCGGGCCGCTTCCAGTTCCTGGCGAGACTGTTCGATCTTCTGCTGGATCTGCGCCGAGCCCTGGACTTCGGCTTTCTCCGAATTCCAGATTTCTTCGAGATCGGAATACTCGCGCTCGTGCCGGACAATTTCTTCCTGCAATCTTTCCAGGCGTTTCTTCGCGGCCTCGTCGCTCTCTTTTTTCAGGGCCTGGGACTCGACCTTGAGCTGAATCAAGCGCCGCTCCAGACGATCCAGTACCTCAGGCTTGGAATCGATTTCCATGCGGATGCGGCTGGCGGCCTCGTCAATCAGGTCGATGGCCTTGTCCGGCAATTGCCGGTCAGTGATATAGCGGTGGCTGAGCTTCGCTGCCGCGATGATCGCGCCGTCGGTGATCGCCACCTTGTGGTGAACCTCGTAGCGCTCCTTCAGGCCGCGCAAGATCGCGATGGTGTCTTCTTCGCTCGGCTCCTCCACCAGCACCTTCTGGAAGCGCCGTTCCAGGGCCGCATCCTTCTCGATGTACTGGCGGTATTCGTTGAGCGTGGTCGCGCCAACGCAATGCAACTCGCCACGGGCCAGCGCAGGCTTGAGCATGTTGCCGGCGTCCATCGAGCCCTCGCCCTTGCCGGCCCCGACCATGGTGTGCAATTCGTCGATGAACAGGATGATCTGCCCTTCCTGCTTCGACAGTTCATTGAGCAAGGCCTTGAGCCGTTCCTCGAATTCGCCGCGGTACTTGGCGCCAGCGATCAGCGCCCCCATGTCGAGGGACAGCAAGCGCTTGCCCCGCAGGCCGTCGGGCACTTCGCCATTGATGATGCGCTGGGCCAGGCCCTCGGCGATGGCGGTCTTGCCCACGCCAGGTTCACCGATCAGCACCGGGTTGTTCTTGGTGCGACGCTGCAGGACCTGGATGGTGCGGCGAATCTCATCGTCACGGCCGATCACCGGGTCAAGCTTGCCTTCCTCTGCGCGCTTGGTCAGGTCGACGGTGTACTTGTCCAGCGCCTGGCGCGCTTCCTCGTGGTTGGGGTCGTTGACCGCATCGCCACCACGCAGGTTGTTGATGGCATTTTCCAGGGCTTTCTTGCTCACGCCCTGGCCGAGCAGCAACTTGCCCAGCTTGCTGTTCTCGTCCATCGCGGCGAGCAGCACCAGTTCGCTGGAAATGAACTGGTCGCCCTTCTGTTGGGCCAGGCGATCGGCCTGGTTGAGCAGCCGCGCCAGGTCCTGGGACATGTTCACGTCACCGGTCGGATTCTGGATCTTGGGCAGTTGGTCGAGTTCTTTGGCCAACTCTTTGCGCAGGCTGTTGACGTCAAAGCCCACCTGCATCAGTAGTGGCTTGATGGAACCGCCTTGCTGTTCGAGCATGGCCTGCATCAAGTGCGCCGGTTCGATGCCGGGATGGTCCAGGCCGACGGCCAGGGATTGGGCATCGGACAAGGCCAATTGCAGTTTGCTGGTTAAACGATCAATACGCATGGGTCACCTTCCTAATGAGCAGGCCGGACCTGGAAAAACATCCTGAATGAAGAAACCTGCCAGATACCGCTATAGATGTGGCCGATTCTGGAAGATTCAAGCAGTGCGCGGTTGATGCAGATCAGCAGAGTCTAGCGTTCAAGCCAGATCAGGGAAGCGAAGCGACCGGTGCGGGCGTTGCGACGGTAGGAAAAGAAGCGCGGATCGGTCACGGTGCACAGGCCGCCACCGTACACGGCGGTGACGCCGCGAGCCGCGAAACGCAGGCGCGCCAGCGCATAGATATCCGCCAGGTACTTCCCGGCATTGTGGCTGGGCATGAAGGCTTGTTGCGACTCGGGCAGTTGCGCAACAAAAACCTCACGCACCTCAGGCCCCACTTCGAACGCTTGCGGGCCGATGGCCGGGCCGAGCCAGGCGAGGATTTCTTCGGCCGGTACTTGCAGACGATCAAGGGTGGCTTCCAGGACTCCGTTGGCCAGCCCGCGCCAACCGGCATGGGCTGCCGCGACATGGGTGCCGGCGTGGTTACAGAACAATACAGGCAGGCAATCGGCCGTCATTGCCGCGCAGGCGATACCCGGCGTGGCGGTCCAGCAGGCATCGGCGACAGCCACCTCGGCCGGGTCAGCTTCGACCACCTCGATACCGTGGACCTGCTGCAACCAGGCCGGACGCATGGCGAAACGATCGGTGAGGCGACGACGGTTTTCGGCGACGGCCGCAGGCTCATCGCCGACATGGTCGCCGAGGTTGAGGCTGTCGAACGGCGCCAGGCTGACGCCGCCCTCGCGGGTGGTGACACAGGCCTTGACCCGGGCCGGCGCGGGCCAGTCGGGTATCAGCCAGTCACTCATCCGATGAACGCCTCGCGATCCTGCTTGAGCAGCGTCAGCAGCCAGACGAAGTCATCCGGCAACGGAGATTCCCAGCTCATGCGCTTACCGGTCGTCGGGTGGTCCAGCTCCAGGAAACGCGCGTGCAGCGCCTGGCGCGGGAAGTTTTTCAACGATTCGACCATGGTCTGGCTCGCGGCCGGCGGAATGCGGAAGCGACCGCCATAGGCCGGGTCGCCCACCAGCGGGAAGTTGATATGGGACATATGCACGCGAATCTGGTGGGTCCGGCCGGTTTCCAGCTTGACCCGCACATGCGTGTGCGAACGAAAACGCTCCAGCACGCGGTAATGGCTGACCGCCTGCTTGCCACCTTCCATCACCGCCATGCGCTGGCGCTGCTGGCCGTGACGGCCGATCGGTGCGTTGATCTTGCCACCGGCGGTGACCACGCCGATCACGATGCATTCATAGATGCGGCTGACGCTGCGGCTTTGCAGCTGTGTGACCAGCTGTGTCTGCGCCTGGATGGTCTTGGCGACCACCATCAGGCCGGTGGTGTCCTTGTCCAGGCGGTGCACGATCCCGGCGCGGGGCACATTGATGATGTCCGGCACATGGTGCAGCAAGGCGTTGAGCAGGGTGCCATCGGCGTGACCGGCCGCCGGGTGGACCACCAGGCCCGCGGGCTTGTTGATCACCAGGATGTCGTCGTCTTCGTAGACGATGTCCAGGGCAATGTCCTGGGCGACCCATTCTCCCTGGGCCTCCTGCTCGGCGGTCAGTTCGAGGATGGCGCCACCATGGACGATGTCGCGCGGACGGATCACCGCCCCGTCCACTGTCAGGCGACCGTCCTTGATCCAGGCGGAAAGGCGCGAGCGCGAGTGCTCGGCGAAGAGTTGGGCGGCGACTTGATCGAGGCGTTGGCCGCCCAATTCGGACGGCACCTCTGCGCGAAGTTCTATTTTATCGGACATGCTCGGACTGGGCGTCGGCACAGCCTTTGGTTTCGGCTGCGCGCTTGTGGTTAAATACGGCGTCTTTTGCCCCGAGGCTTTCAACGGGGCGCTCATCATAACAGGACGGCCCCGCCCAAGACAGCGGCCGTCATAGGGACGCAAGCCGCCATGCAAGTGAAACACCTGCTGCTGATCGCCATCCTCGCATTGACTGCTGCTTGCTCGTCGAAGGAAGTCGTAGACGAAAACCTGAGCGAAGTCGAACTGTACCAACAGGCGCAGAACGACCTGGATAACAACAGCTATACCAGCGCCACCGCCAAGCTCAAGGCGTTGGAGTCGCGGTATCCGTTCGGTCGCTACGCCGACCAGGCGCAGCTGGAGCTGATCTACGCCAACTACAAGAACGCCGAGCCGGAAGCTGCCAAGTCCGCCGCCGAGCGTTTCATTCGTCTGCACCCGCAGCACCCGAACGTCGATTACGCTTACTACCTCAAGGGCCTGACCTCCTTCGACCAGGACGTCGGCCTGCTGGCGCGCTTCCTGCCGCTGGACATGACCAAGCGTGACCCGGGCGCCGCGCGCGACTCCTACAACGAGTTCGCCCAGCTGACCAGCCGCTTCCCCAACAGCCGCTATTCGCCTGATGCCAAGCAGCGCATGATCTACCTGCGCAACCTTCTGGCGTCCTACGAAATCCACGTGGCTGACTACTACCTGACCCGCCAGGCCTATGTCGCCGCCGCCAACCGTGGCCGCTACGTGGTGGAAAACTTCCAGGAAACCCCATCGGTTGGCGACGGCCTGGCTGTCATGACCGAAGCCTACCAGCGCCTGCACCTGGATGACCTCGCGGCCACCAGCCTGGAAACGCTGAAGCTGAACTACCCCGATCACCCATCGCTGGTCGATGGCCAGTTCACCCCGCGGGTCGATGAAGCCGACAACCGTTCGTGGCTGAGCAAGGCGACCCTCGGCCTGATCGAATCCCGTCCGCCGCTGCCGCCGGGAGAAACCCGCGCCAACCAGGACGTCCAGCGCCAGTTCCAGGACGCCAAGGAAGCCATTCCGAACGAGCTCAAGCCCAAGGACGAAAATGGCGACGTGATCGAAGAAGAAGAGCCGGAAAGCGAATCCAGCGATCGCTCCTGGTTCAGCTACATGACCTTCGGCATGTTCGACTGAAAGCCAAGGCACCATAAAAGGGAGACCCTGGGTCTCCCTTTTTCATGCCTGCATTTTATTGCGCTGTGCGCCGTTCCTGTCCTTGGCTAAACTGCCTGATCTCTAGCCAAAAAGCCGCCCATCATGCTTCGTTTACTGTTCTGGATCGCCCTGATTGCCGCCGCGATATGGTTGTGGCGCAAGTTCAAGGCAACCTCCGCCACATCGAACACCTCGCGTGACCATGACGCGCGCCCCATGGTGCGTTGCGCCCAGTGCGGGGTGCACCTGCCGCGCGACCGGGCGCTGGCCCTCGACCAACAATGGTATTGCAGCCAGGCTCACCTCGAGCAAGGCCCGGGTACTCGTGATCGCTGAGGCCTCGCGTCCCCGCGTCAAACAGGCGCAGCGTCTGCTGCGCCTCTATCACCTGTACCGCCTGAGCATCGGCATCACCCTGGTGCTGCTGATCACCAGCAACATGGACAACCGGCTGCTGGAGTTCGCCAACGACGACCTGCTGCGCAGCGGCAGCTGGTTGTATCTGGTGCTCAACATCCTGTTGGTGGTGTTCCTTGAAAATACGCGTCGCCCAGCCCGGCTGTTCGGGCTGGCGCTCACCGACGTATTGCTGCTGTCGTGGCTGTTCTTCGTCGCGGGTGGCGCCCCCAGCGCCATCGGCAACCTGATCATTGTCTCGGTAGCCATCGGCAACACCTTGCTGAAAGGGCGCATCGGCCTGCTGATCGCTGCCGTCGCCACCCTTGGCATCGTCGGCTCGACATTTGTCCTCGGCCTCAGCGACGCGAGCCGCCCCAGCAGCTATCTACAGGCAGGCACCCTGGGCGCCTTGTGTTTTGCCGCCGCTTTGCTGGTGCAAGGCCTGACCCGACGCCTGGAAGCCAGCGAAACCCTGGCCGAGCAACGGGCCAGCGAAGTGCTCAGCCTCGAAGCCCTCAACGCCTTGATCCTGCAACGCATGCGCACTGGCATCCTGGTGCTTGATCACCAGCACCGGGTGCGACTGGCCAACGAAAGCGCCTTGAACCTGCTGGGCATGCACGACCTGATCGGCCAGCAGATAAACGATTATTCCAGCGCCCTGGTCGAACGGTTGCAATCGTGGCAGAACAACCCCAGCCTGCGCGCGCAAAGCCTGACCATCAGCGGCACCGGCCTGACGCTGCAACCCAGCTTCATCGCCCTCGGCCCTCAGGATCAGCAGCAAATCCTGGTATTTCTCGAAGACTTGGCCCAAGTGGCCCAACATGCCCAGCAACTGAAACTCGCCTCCCTCGGGCGCCTCACCGCGGGTATTTCACATGAAATCCGCAACCCTCTGGGCGCCATCAGCCACGCCGCGCAATTGCTCGGTGAATCCGAGGAACTGAACAACGCCGACAGACGTCTGACGCAGATTATTCAAGACCACTCCCTACGAATGAATCGCGTCATCGAAAACGTCCTGCAGCTGTCCCGCCGTCAGCAAACCGCGCCGCAACGCCTGGATTTACGCACATGGCTGGAGCAATTCGTCCGGCAGACCCGGGAAAACACGGCCGAACCCCAGCGATTGCACCTGAGCATCGACCCGGGCGACTACATCACACTCATGGACCCCGACCAACTGGCCCAGGTGCTCGACAATCTGCTGCGCAACGCCTGGCGTCATAGCGCAATGGCCCATGAACAGGCCGAGGCCTGGTTGAAGCTGTTCGTCGACCCGCACAGTCAACTGGCCACGCTGGACATCATCGACAACGGCCCTGGCGTAACGCCGGAGCAGCAGGCGCATTTGTTCGAACCTTTCTTCACCACCAGCAGCCAGGGCACCGGCCTCGGGCTCTATCTGTCCCGTGAGCTGTGCGAAAGCAACCAGGCCCGCCTAGACTTCAAATCACGCCAAGGCGGCGGTTGCTTTCGCATCACCTTTGCTCACGGACGGAAACAGATTTGAATACACGCGCACGGCAACGAATCCTGATCGTCGATGACGAACCGGACATCCGCGAACTCCTGGAAATCACCCTGGGAAGGATGAAACTCGACACCCGCAGCGCCAAGAACCTTGCCGAGGCCCAAGCCCTGCTGGCAGGTGAAACCTTCGACCTGTGCCTGACCGACATGCGCCTGCCCGATGGCACCGGCCTGGAACTGGTGCAACACATCCAGCAACGCGTTCCTCAACTGCCGGTGGCGATGATCACCGCCTATGGCAGCCTGGAAGTTGCTATCGACGCGCTCAAGGCCGGCGCCTTCGACTTCCTGACCAAACCGGTCGACCTGGGGCGGCTGCGGGAGCTGATCGGCAGCGCCTTGCGCCTGTCGCCGGGGGCTGCGCCGAGTGCGACCGTCGAGCGCTGCCTGTTGGGCGACTCACCACCCATGCGCAGCGTGCGCCGACAGATTGAAAAACTCGCCCGCAGCCAGGCACCGGTCTACATCAGCGGCGAATCAGGCTGCGGCAAGGAACTGGTGGCGCGCCTGATTCATGAACAAGGCCCTCGCTACAGCCAGGGGTTTGTGCCGGTCAATTGTGGGGCCATTCCAACGGAGTTGATGGAAAGCGAGTTTTTCGGCCATCGAAAAGGCAGCTTCACCGGCGCCATCGAAGACAAGCCCGGCCTGTTCCAGGCGGCTCACGGCGGAACTCTGTTCCTCGATGAAGTCGCCGACCTGCCACTGGCGATGCAGGTCAAGCTGTTGCGTGCCATCCAGGAAAAAGCCGTGCGCGCGGTGGGCGGGCAACAGGAAGAAGTGGTGGACGTGCGAATCCTCTGCGCCACCCACAAGGACCTCGGCGCAGAAGTCGCCGCCGGTCGCTTTCGCCAGGACTTGTATTACCGGCTGAATGTCATCGAATTGCGCGTCCCACCCTTGCGTGAACGCCGGGAAGACATCGAGTTGCTGGCCAACCACATGCTCCAGCGCCTGGCCACCAACGCCGGCAGCCCAGTGGCGACGCTCCATCCGCAAGCCCTCAAAGCGCTGCAGAACTACCGCTTCCCGGGCAACGTGCGAGAACTGGAGAACATGCTCGAACGGGCCTACACCCTGTGCGAACACCAGCAGATCGAGGCCGATGACTTGCGTCTCGCCGAACACAGCGGGGCTGGCGAGGCGGGCAATCCGGATCTGATGCAGGTCGACAATCTGGAAGATTATCTGGAGGACGTCGAACGCAAGGTCATCCTCCAGGCCCTGGAGGAAACCCGCTGGAACCGCACCGCAGCGGCGCAGAGATTGAAGTTGTCGTTTCGATCGATGCGGTATCGCTTGAAGAAGTTGGGGCTGGATTGAAGCCAGCGCTCATCCTGTGGCGAGGGAGCTTGCTCCCGCTCGGCTGCGCAGCAGTCGTAAAAACATCCTGCTGTTTCCCAGATGCACCTTGCTGAATGATTTTGGGTCTGCTGCGCAGCCCAGCGGGAGCAAGCTCCCTCGCCACGGGATTTTTGGTTGCTGCCGCAGCTGCGCTCCCACAGGGAGAGCCGAACCTACAGCCGCCCTGCCGGGGCATACGGCGCAGGATCAATCACCGGCTCACGCCCCAGCATCACATCGACGAACAACCGGCACGAAGCCGGCGCCAGCACCAGGCCATTGCGGTAATGCCCGCAGTTCAGCCACAGTCCCGCAAACCCCGGCACTTCGCCAATGTAGGGAATACCCTCCGGCGATCCTGGGCGCAACCCGGCCCAATGCCCCACCAACTCGGCGTCGGCCAACGCCGGGATCAACTCCAGAGCCGAAGTCTTGAGGCTTTCCAGCGCCGCATCGGTCGGCGTCTTGTCGAAGCCTTCATGCTCCAGCGTACTGCCGATCAAGATGTGCCCGTCACGACGCGGAATCGCATAACGGCCCTTGGCCAGGACCATGCTCGGCAAGAAATCGGACGCGCACTTGTACAGGATCATCTGGCCCTTCACCGGCTCGACCGGCAACTCCAGCCCCAGCGTTCCAAGCAACTCGCCGCTCCAGGCCCCCGCAGCGAGAACCACTTGATCACCGCGTATCTCCCCCGCTGAGCTCCTCACGCCACTGACACGCTCACCGTCGCGAATGAACCCGCTGACTTCGCAATGCTCATGAAGCGTGACATTCGGCATCGTCTGCAACGCTGCCTTGAGCGACTTCACCAGCCGCGGATTACGCACGTTCGCCACATCGGCCATATGGATCGCCCGGGAAAAGCCCGAGCCCAATACCGGAACCGCATCATGGACCGCGGAGATATCCACAGCCCGCAGCGGGCGCCCTTCCCGCTCGGCCCAGGCCAGTGCTTCGGCCTGATCGTCGAGGTCCAGCCAATACAGGCCGGTGATATGCACTTGCGGATCGATCCCGGTCGCGGCAAACAAGGACTCGCCCAGCTGTGGATAAAAATCCTGCGACCAGTGGGCCAGCGCGGTGACCGCCGGGCTATAGCGCCATGGGTACAGCGGCGAAACAATACCGCCGCCGGCCCAGGATGATTCCTGGCCAACGCCGGAGCGGTCCAGCAGCACCACCCGCTGGCCTTCGGAGGCGAGATTGAATGCCGTCAGCAGGCCGATGACTCCGCCGCCGACTATCACCACTTGCTGTTGCCTGGTCATGTTCTGTTTCGACTCACAAGACAGAGGGCGCTCGTCCGCACCCGGATAAAAAACTCAACGACCCCAGCAATCCTTGGTGGTCACGCCGGCAGCGAAGTTGATATTGGCCCGCTTGCCCGTGTTGTCGATCGTAAAATCACCGCACTTGTCCGTCGCCATGGACGAGCCACTTCTGCGTAGTGCGGTCAGGGTAAAGCTCTGCTCCGTCGGCGTCAGGTTAATAGTGTAGAAATCGTTGCCACTGCTCAGGCCAGTCGCGTTGGTATAGACGTTGGTCTTCGAATAGTGACGCTCAAGGATTTGTGCCTGCTCCGACAGCAGCCCGGCGATTTCGGCCCGCCGCCCCTTTTTCATGTATTCGGTCAGGCTGGGATAGCCGATGGTGATCACGATACCGATGATCGCGATGACAATCATGATTTCGATCAAGGTGAAACCCCGGTTGGATTTGCGCATGCCTTACCTCACTGTATTTGCCGCCACATGATACGACGGCTGCCACCGACGGACTTGGTCAGCAGGTCGGTGATTCCACCACCGGAGTCATTCACGACCATATTGGTTGCTCCATTGGCGCTGACGACGGCGCTCAAGGTCGGGATCCCCCCCGTGAACACCACGCCAGCGGAAATCGTGTCGAGGGTATTGATCGAGCCATCGTTGTTGGTATCGAGCACCGCGTAGTTGAGCATCTTACCGTTGAACGCATCCACTTCGATCAGCTTGCCGGTACCGAAGCTCGCGCATGGGTCAGTGGTATCAACGGCGGCGGTGGTAAAGACCACACGCCCAAGTACCAGGCTGGCCGGGTTGATCACCCGTTCACCGGTCAGCGCGTTGTTGTATATCAGCGGCAGATACCAGCCTTTTTGCGTGGGATAGGCCACGTTGTTCTGGCTGGTGGTCACGAATTGCCCGGTAGTACCGGAAAAAATGCTGGTGATCGACTGGGCCTGCAGGTTCGCCACGGTAATCTGCCCGGCGCCACCGCTAGCGTCCCAGATCGAATAGAACCCTTGCAGGTCCTTGTTGAGCTTGTCCGCCGACTCATTGAACTTGCCCGTGCCGAAAAATACCTGGATGCCGCCCTGGGGGTTTTCCGCCAGCAGCGGTTGCGCGGTGATCGGCTGTGTCGCCCCACCTGGAGCGGTGAACAACGGCTGGCCGGCAAACGCCAGGCCCCAGGTGTTCGGCGAAGTTGCGCTGAGGTCGAACTTCCACATCCGTCCTTTCAGGTCCCCACCATAGGCCGCCTGCACAACGTTCTGGGCGTTGACCCGCAGCTTGACCGACGAAAGGCCGTTATTGGTGTCGGGGCTGTTGACGACTATCTTGCGAATCAGCGAGCCGTCGCGAACGTCCACCACGTACAGCGCCGCCACACCGGTATTACTGCCATACCCATTGGCGATGAACGCCGCCCAGCGACCGTCCGCGAGGCGCGCGACTTCAGGGCGCGCGTAGGCGTAGCCCAGGTCATTGAAGACATTGGCTGCGTTGGCGAGGGTCGGCGCGCTGATCTCCCACAGTGCCCGGATCGCGTTGCCTGCCGCTGCGTCGAACAGTTGCACCGCGTAAAACGCCCGGCCGCCCGCGCCGGTGCCACCCAGGGCCAGCGTTTTCCAGACGCTGCCCAGTTGCGCATCGAATACGGCAACCTGTCCGTCCACCAGGAATTTATGACTCACGCCATTGATGTAGCCGGGATCAGCGATGAGCTGCAATGAGGGAAGCACGGTCGACGGCATATATGCGTAACGGCGGGTTCCGTTGGCGCTGTTGATGACACTAAAGAAACCATCATTGCCATTCACCACCAGGCTGCTGCTCATGTTTGCCGCCTTGGTCGTCAGGTAATTGCTGTAACTGGTGTCGTTCAGCAGGTCCGAGGCGGTCTGGTCAGTGGGCGAGGCCAGGACCAGCGGCGAATTGATAATGTCCCCCAGCAGGACGCTGCGCACCTTGAGCCCGGTCCTGTTGACGCCTTTGCTCCACTCCACCAGATCGCTGCCGGTGATCCCCGTGGGCAGGCCCTGGCTCAGGCTGGTTTGCTGGGCCGGCGAAAAGTTGCCATAGGCCAGGGTCACCGGCACGTTGGTCGCGGTGTTCCAGGACTGGTAGATCGGCGGTGTGGCACCGGGAACGATAGCGGTGTCAGTGGTCCACTGCGCTGCTGCGGTGTTCACCGTTCCAGTGGAATTGAAGCCGAATGCCTTGATGGTACCGCGCCAGTCCCTGGGGTCGTAGGTGGTCTGGTAAAAACTGGAAGTGCTGGAGAGCGTCGCGCCATTGCTGGTGCCGCCGCCTCCGGAACCGGCCTTGGAGGTGATGTCGCTCAGGGCCGACGACAGGGCCGAGTTCAGGCCTTCACTGTCGGTGGCCGGATAATATTTGCCCGCACCGTAGCGAGCGGCGTCGGAAAGCATCTGGTTGGTGACAGCAAAACCCACAGTATAAGTATTGAGGTACTGCCGGCGGAATTCGGCTCCATCCCAGCTTTTCCCGGTGACGTCGGTGCCGGTGGAACGCATGTCGGTGTCGAAGGCGAATTTGGCGATGTCATCCAGATACAGCGTGTCACCCTCTCCGTCCCCCCTGGGATCGGCGCCATCGTTGGCGCTGATGCCATCCCAGTTTGGCAAGCGGCTTCCCCCGGACGGATCATCGGTAGGAAACGTTCGGTCAAAAGTGGGCAAACCATCAGTGATCACCACGCCAAAATTTTTCTGGCATCGGTACTGAATCGGACTGGTATAGGTACTTGGGGTGCTGTTGTAATAAGGCGCCATACCTCTGAAATAACGAGTGACTTCGTAGTAACTCTCAGCCAGCGGCGTATTGGCGACGGCGCCTAGAGCGTTTATGGCGCTGATCAAGGCGCTGTAGTTAGTATTCGCCTGCGTCTGGGTGACACTGCCACTTACCGGCGACAGATCGCTGATCGCACGAGCAATATAGCCGCCAGGGCCGGAATTGAAGCTGTTGGGCGAATTGAAAGTGGCAAGGCCGATGCGCAGGGAGCGATTGTTGCCGACCAGATCAGTCGAAACATTCCTTGCTACGTTTATTCGATAGTCTCTCGGGATTGAGCCGTTGGTGAAGTCCCGGCTTGAACCGTTGGCAAGGGTGACTAGATAAGATAAGTACTTAGCTGTGTAGCGAGTATTCTCGCCGCCAACCGGATCGGGTAACCGCAGGCAAACCTGACCAAAGCCAGTTCGGTAGAAGCCATACCAGCCATTTAAACAATCGCCGCGGAACAGACTCGCAAGCAAGACGTTCCCGTCGTTTGCCGCAAGCAGCGCCCTATTGCTGCTGCTACAACTTCTGTCGTCAGTGCATATAGAAATCGGTGGTTGCGTTGCCGCCGGATCAAACCCCGCCGCCCAGATAATGTTGTTCATGCTTCCCGAATCATCGATCAGCAGCATTACGTTGGGCGTCACCGCCGCCGCACTCAACAACGGCGATTCCGACGGTGTGAAGCCATAGACCGGGGCCGTCAGGTAAAGGCTGAGCAGCACTCCCCACAACGCCTGTCGCCAGCCCCGAAGCACTCTAATATTTCGCATAGATGCTCTCCACCACGCTGCGCTGGTTGTTGCCCACCACCGCCACCGCCGTGATCCGGTACAGCGTCGCCGAGGTATTGAGCGGCACGTTGACTGCCGTAAGGGTTGTGCCGATATTCTGCACGCCGTAAAACCCACCGGCGGCGGCCACCCAGAGCACCCCCGACGAGGAATAACGCCCCGCCACCGTCACTGTTGCCGACTCAGGCGGTGGCGCGCATTGGGCCGCGGTACAAACCGGCAACGAATAACTTTCTGCCTGCACCGCGCTTTCCCCGATCCTCAGCGCGGCCTCGGCCATCTGGAACGACTGGTTGCGCTGCATGACGCTGCTGGTCATCTTTTCCTGGAGCGTGGCGCTCTGCATCGATGACAAACCAATCAGTGTCAGCAGCAGCAAAAAGACCAGGCTGACCAGCAAGGCCATGCCACGCTGGCGATACCCGAAACCTGTCGACCTCATCAGTCGCCCCCTCATAGCAGCCGGTTGCGCAAGGCAGCAACCACGTTGAAGGTCTGCTCGCGCACGGTATTTTTCGGGTCGTACAGCGTCAGCGTCAGGCGCACGCTGCGGATCAGCGCCGGGTCGCTCGGGTTGCCGCTGTAGCTGGTGGCCGCGATGTCCGTCGCGCTGCCGGCCACGCCGAAGGTCACGTCGAATGCCCGCACGTTATCCACCAGCACCGCCATGGTCGGGTTGCCAGCGCCGCTCCCCAGCAATAACTGATTGTTGTTGAAACCATAGATCAGCCGCCGGATCGGAAAGGCCATCTGCCCGCTCGCGGGTGCTCGCGTTCCGGTGTAGGCGGTGGCCGTATTGCGGCAATCGGAAACGATGGTCCAGGTCGGCGCACTGCCGCTATTGCCGATATCCGCCGTGACCAGGGTCAACCTGCGGGTGGCGTTGTCCCAGCGAATCGGGGTGATCTGGCTGGCGGCGAAATCATTGTTCGAAGACGCATCGGTGACCGTCGCCAGGCAGCCGAACATGCCCACCATGCGAATTTCCTGAACCATTTTGCTCAAGGCAAACCGTGCATCCTCCTGCATTACCGCGGCGGCACTCTGGCTTACGTAAGTATTTTTCGCTGCGATGAAAATCTGCACGACGCCCAGCACGACGATCAGGCTGATGACCAGCGCGATCATCAGTTCGATCAGCCCGAAACCCCGGCTATGCCGGTTCATGGCGTCGTCGCCACTGGATCGACAGCGACCCGGCTGGTCAGCACAAAGCTGCGTCGCGCCTCGGCCGCGTTGGTCGTGTTGGCAGCCCGGGCGTCGTCCCAGGAAATGGTGATGGTGTAGACCCGCTGGTTCAGCGCAACCGTACCGGTGGCCGTGGCGCCGCCGAAAGCGACGATGTTGGTCTTGAAGTCATAAAGATCCTGGTCCCGGGCCACGTTGAGGTTCGGCGAGCTCGGCGGCGTGATGGTGTAGTCGGCACCGGAATTGGCCCGGATGCGGTCCAACAGGTCGTAGGCGATGAAGCTGGCCTGGCTGGTCATGCGCGAGCTGTCGGTGTATTTGAGAGCATTGAGCTGGACCATCGCCGCGCCCAGCAAACCCACGCCGAGAATCAGCATCGCCACCAGCACCTCGATGAGCGTCATGCCCTCCTGCGCCGTTTTACTGCAATCCTTCATCCGCAATTTCCACCCAATACGATTCGTCCATTGAGGCAGACATTGAGCGTCCTGCTCTGCGCCCCTCTCACGTAATTGAAGCCCACCGGCGTGGTCGGTGCCGATAACCCGCCCAGGTTGTTGAAATCAATGTTGGTCACTTCTGAGGTTAGCGTCAGAGTCACGCCGCCGCCCATTGCTGGAACAACCCGCAATACATTGGTCGGATTGGCCGGGTTGCCCGTGTTGTCATACACCATCAATTCACCGCTCCAGGCACCGCCCTGCGTGGTGGGACGAATGCGCGTGGTGATGCCACGGTTGATCGCTTCCATTCGCGCGAAATTCAAGGCTCGGCGCAGGTCGTCGATCTCGGTATCGGCCTTGGTACTTTGCAGCGAGCCGGTGAATGACGGCACCGCCATGGTGATCAGGATCAGCAGCACGCCGAGGGCCACCAACACCTCGATCAGCGTGAAACCTTTTGTACGAAGATCCATCGATGCCCTCCGTTGCCGTCGGCTATACCTGCTTCTACACGCTAGAACAAACCGTCGCCGTATGCGAAGTGCCACAACGATTCATAAGCCTTAAATCCGCTTCACGCTCTCCAGGGAGGAGACGTCATGCATCAACAGGGCTTCAGCCTGATTGAACTGCTCATGGGACTGGCGATTGCCGCAATTGTTCTGCCGTGGGCCGGTGCAAGCTACAAAGAGCTGATCGAGTCCATCGAACGCGAGGATACCGCCCGGTTGCTGATCAGCGGGTTGCGTTTTGCCCGCAGCGAAGCCATCACGCGCAACCGCCGCATCTTGATCCAGGGAATCGACAATGATTGGGGCAAGGGCTGGCGGATCACGCTGGACAACAAGGAGCAAACCTTGCTCAGGGAGCGCAGCGGTCATGCTCGGGTGGTTGGCAACTCCCCAGTGAAACGCCGGGTGAGGTTCGGCGGCCAGGGAGAAGCCCTGCACCCCGACGGCGCGTTCCAGGCAGGCACGCTGCATGTCTGCGCCAGACGCGGGCCGGTCAGCCATCACCAGGTGATCCTGGCGCCCTCCGGCCGCGTCCGCCTGGAAAGTGTCAAAGCCGAGCAGGCCCTCTGTGAAAAAGGACTCAAAGCAGGGAGCGGACCCGCAGCTCTTTCGGCATCGAGAACGTAATGTTTTCCTCGCGCCCCGCCAGCTCGTCGGCGCCCGTTGCGCCCCAGGCCTGCAACTGTTCGATCACCCCGCGTACGAGGACTTCCGGTGCGGAGGCGCCGGCGGTGATGCCGATCCGCTCGACACCATCGAACCAGCTGCGCTGCATGTCCTCGGCGCCGTCGATCAGGTAGGCCGGGGTCGACATGCGTTCGGCCAGCTCGCGCAAGCGGTTGGAGTTGGAGCTGTTCGGGCTGCCGACCACCAGGACCACATCGCACTCGTTGGCCAGTTGCTTGACCGCGTCCTGACGGTTCTGGGTCGCGTAGCAGATGTCGTCCTTGCGCGGCCCGCCGATGGCCGGGAAGCGCGCGCGCAGGGCGTCGATCACCCGGCTGGTGTCGTCCATGGACAAGGTAGTCTGCGTAACGAAAGCCAGCTTTTCCGGGTTGCGAACCTGCAAGGCCGCGACGTCTTCTTCGTCTTCAACCAGGTAGATCGCCCCGCCATTGCTGGCGTCGTACTGACCCATGGTGCCTTCAACTTCCGGGTGGCCTTCATGGCCGATCAGGATGCATTCGCGACCGTCACGGCTGTAGCGAGCCACCTCGATGTGGACCTTGGTAACCAGTGGGCATGTGGCATCGAACACTTTCAGGCCACGGCCAGCCGCTTCGGTACGCACCGCCTGGGAAACGCCGTGGGCGCTGAAGATCACGATCACGTCGTCCGGTACCTGGTCCAGTTCTTCGACGAAGATGGCCCCACGGCTGCGCAGGTCCTCGACGACGAACTTGTTGTGGACCACTTCATGGCGCACATAGATCGGCGGTCCGAAGACTTCCAGGGCGCGGTTGACGATTTCGATCGCCCGGTCCACGCCAGCGCAGAAGCCACGGGGGTTGGCGAGTTTGATTTGCATGCTGTGCCTCGTGTCTCTGGGAGCGAGCCTGCTCGCGATGCGGTGGTTCAGTCAACTCGGTGGCGACTGTGACGCAGCCTTCGCGAGCAGGCTCGCTCCCACAGGTATTGTGGGTGCGGTAATTGCTGTTAAACGTTAAACCGCCTTCACTTCAAGGATTTCCACCTCGAAGCTCAAGGTCTTGCCCGCCAGTGGGTGGTTGAAGTCCACGGTCACCTCGGCATCGTCAAAAGCTTTCACCACACCCGGCAGCTCGGCGTTGGCCGCGTCGTTGAAGATCACCAGCAGCCCCTCGGACAGCTCCATGTCCTGGAACTGCGAGCGTGGCATGGTCTGCACGTTTTGCGGGTTGGGCTGACCAAAGGCATTTTCCGGCGCAACCACCACGGTGCGCTTGTCGCCGGCCTTGAAACCGAAGATCGCCGCTTCAAAACCCGGCAGCAGGTTGCCGTCGCCGACCTTGAACACCGCCGGCGCCTTGTCGAACGTGCTGTCGACGGTGTCGCCGTTTTCCAGGTGCAGGGCGAAGTGAAGCTTCACTTCGGTGTTTTGAGCGATACGCTGCTCAGTCATGGACGGCTTCTCCGGTTTTCTTGCTCTTGAACATATCCAGGGCGAGCATCACGGCGCCCACGCTGATAGCACTGTCGGCAATATTGAACGCCGGGAAGTACCAGCGGTTCTGCCAATGCACCAGGATGAAATCGATCACATGGCCCAAGGCAATCCGGTCGTACAGGTTGCCCAGCGCGCCACCCAGGACCAGCGCCAGCGCCACGGCCAGCCAGGTCTCGTCACGCCCGAGGCGCTTGAGCCAGACCACCAGCACGGCGCTGACCACGACGGCAATCAGGGCGAACAGCCAACGCTGCCAGCCCGAACTGTCGGCCAGGAAGCTGAATGCCGCGCCGGTGTTGTAGGCCAGCGTCCAGCTGAAGTAATCGGGGATGACCACGATCTGCTGGTACATGGTCAACGAACTCTCGAAGTAGTACTTGCTGGCCTGGTCGATGACCAGTACCAGCACACTCAACCAGAGCCAGCCCAGCCGTCCGAAACGGCCCGCTGCGTTGGGCGCCAAATCAGGCATAGTGGCGAACCTCACCCGTACCGCTGATGTTGTCGACGCAACGCCCGCATATTTCCGGATGCTCCGGGTTCACGCCGACGTCTTCGCGGCAGTGCCAGCAACGGGCGCACTTGACGAAGCTCGACTTGACCACCTTGAGCTTCAGGCCGCTAACCTCGGTGACCACCGCATCGGCCGGCGCCTGCACCAGCGGCGCGACGCTGGCGGTAGAGGTGATCAGCACGAAGCGCAGCTCGTTGCCCAGCTTGGCCAGATCGGCGCCCAGCGCCTCTTCGGCGTAAAGGGTCACTTCAGCCTGCAGGTTGCCGCCGACAGCCTTGGCCGCCCGCTGGATTTCCATTTCCTTGTTGACCGCCGCCTTGACCGCCATGATCCGGTCCCAATACGCACGGTCCAGCTCGAAGCCTTGCGGCAGTTCGGTCAGGCCTTCGTACCAGGTGTTGAGCATCACCGATTCGTTGCGCTCGCCCGGCAGGTATTCCCACAATTCGTCGGCGGTGAACGCCAGGATCGGCGCGATCCAGCGCACCAGCGCCTCGCTGATGTGGAACAGCGCGGTCTGGCACGAACGACGTGCCTTGCTGTTGGCGCCGGTGGTGTACTGGCGGTCCTTGATGATGTCGAGGTAGAAACCGCCAAGCTCCTGCACGCAGAAGTTGTGGATCTTCGAGTAGACGTTCCAGAAACGGTATTCACCGTAGTGTTCCTGCAATTCGCGCTGCAGCAACAGGGTGCGGTCCACGGCCCAGCGGTCCAGCGCAAGCATGTCTTCGGCCGGCAGCAGGTCGGTGGCCGGGTTGAAACCGGTCAGGTTCGAGAGCAGGAAACGCGCGGTGTTGCGGATCCGCCGGTAGGCGTCCGCGCTGCGCTGCAGGATCTGCTCGGAAACGGCCATCTCGCCGGAATAATCGGTGGACGCGACCCACAGGCGCATGATGTCGGCGCCAAGGGTGTCGTTGACTTTCTGCGGCGCGATCACGTTGCCCAGGGACTTGGACATCTTGCGGCCGGCCTCATCAACGGTGAAACCGTGGGTCAGCAGCTCGCGGTACGGCGCGTGGTTGTCGATGGCGCAACCGGTCAGCAAGGACGAGTGGAACCAGCCACGGTGCTGGTCCGAACCTTCCAGGTACAGGTCGGCGCGCGGGCCGTTCGCGTGGCCCATCGGATGCGAGCCGCGCAACACGTGCCAATGAGTGGTGCCGGAATCGAACCAGACGTCGAGGGTGTCGCTGATCTTGTCGTACAGCGGCGCTTCGTCGCCGAGCAGCTCGGCGGCATCGAGCTTGAACCAGGCTTCGATGCCTTCGGCTTCAACGCGCTTGGCCACTTCTTCCATCAGTTCGACGGTGCGCGGGTGCAGCTCGCCGCTTTCCTTGTTCAGGAAGAACGGGATCGGCACGCCCCAGTTGCGCTGGCGGGAGATGCACCAGTCCGGACGGTTGGCGATCATCGAGTGCAGGCGCGCCTGACCCCAGGCCGGAACGAATTGGGTCTCTTCGATGGCCTTGAGCGAACGCTGGCGCAGGGTGTCGCCGCTGGTTGGCTGCTTGTCCATGCCGATGAACCACTGCGCGGTCGCGCGATAGATCAGGGGGGTCTTGTGGCGCCAGCAGTGCATGTAGCTGTGTTCGATGACAGTGGTGTGCAGCAGCGCGCCGACTTCGGTCAGCTTGTCGACGATGGCCGGGTTGGCTTTCCAGATGAACTGGCCGCCAAAGAATTCCAGCGACGGCACGTAGACGCCATTGCTCTGCACCGGATTGAGGATGTCATCGTTGACCATGCCGTATTTCTTGCAGGTCACGAAGTCGTCGACGCCATAGGCCGGCGCGGAGTGAACCACGCCAGTGCCGGCGCCCAGTTCCACGTAGTCGGCCAGATACACTGGCGACAGGCGGTCATAGAACGGATGACGGAAGTTGATCAGCTCCAGCGCCGAACCTGGCGCGGTGGCAATCACCGAACCTTCCAGGCTGTAGCGAGCCAGGCAGGATTCGACCAGCTCTTCGGCCAGCACCAGCAGTCTGTCGCCGACGTCGACCAGGGCGTAGTTGAATTCCGGATGGACATTCAGCGCCTGGTTGGCCGGGATGGTCCACGGGGTGGTGGTCCAGATCACGATGGCGGCCGGCTTGGCCAGCTTGCCCAGGCCGAAAGCGGCGGCAAGCTTGTCTTCATCGGCGATCGGGAACGCGACATCGATGGTCGAGGACTTCTTGTTCTCGTACTCGACTTCCGCCTCGGCCAAGGCCGAACCACAGTCGAAGCACCAGTTGACCGGTTTCAGGCCCTTGAACACGAAGCCGCCCTCGACGATTTTCGCCAGGGCACGGATCTCGCCGGCTTCGTTCGCAAAGTCCATGGTCTTGTACGGGTTGGCGAAGTCGCCCAGCACGCCGAGACGGATGAATTCGGACTTCTGCCCTTCGATCTGCTCGGTGGCGTAGGCACGGCACAGCTCGCGGGTCTTGTCGGCGCCCAGGTTCTTGCCGTGGGTGACTTCAACCTTGTGCTCGATCGGCAGGCCGTGGCAGTCCCAGCCCGGGACATACGGCGCGTCAAAACCCGACAGGGTCTTGGAGCGGATGATCATGTCCTTGAGAATCTTGTTCAGCGCGTGACCGATGTGGATGGTGCCGTTGGCGTACGGAGGGCCGTCGTGCAGGACGAACTTCGGACGATCCTTGCCAATTTCGCGCAACTTTCCGTACAGGCCAATGCTGTCCCAACGCTGCAGAATCTGTGGTTCGCGCTGAGGCAGGCCGGCCTTCATTGGGAAGGCGGTGTCCGGAAGGTTTAGCGTGGCTTTATAGTCGGTCATTTAAGGCTCTTCATTAGCGATTGGCGCTGGTTGCGACAAGGGCACGGGCGGCGGCGATATCTGCATGGATCGCCGTCTTGAGCGCCTCCAGAGAGGCAAAACGCTGCTCTTCACGCAGCTTCTGGTGGAAAACCACCGTCAAACGCCGGTCATACAGATCGCCGGCAAAATCCAGAATGTGTACTTCGAGATGGGCCTTGCCATCCCCCTGCACCGTGGGACGTACGCCGATATTGGCGACGCCGGGCCAGGTCTTGCCGTCAATGTCGACACTCACCAGGAACACCCCGGTCAACGGCACACGACGGCGCTTGAGTTGCACGTTGGCCGTCGGTGTGCCCAATTGGCGCGCCAGTTTCTGCCCGTGCAGGATCCGCCCGGCAATCCGGTACGGCCGGCCGAGCAAGCGCTCGGCCAATTCGAAATCCGCCGCCGCCAGGGCATTGCGGACCTGGGTGCTGCTGACGCGCAGACCGTCCATTTCGACGGTCTGTGCCGCTTCGACGGTGAATCCCTGGGCGATGCCGGCCTGTTGCAGGTAATCGAAATCCCCTGCCCGGTCGCAGCCGAAACGGAAATCGTCGCCGACTTCCAGATGCTTTACGTCGAGACCGTCCACCAGGATGGTATCGACGAACTCAGCGGCGCTGAGCTGGCTCAGGCGCTGGTTGAAAGCCAGGCAGAGGACCCGATCGACGCCTTCGGCGGCCAGCAGTTGCAGTTTGTCACGCAACCGGGCCAGACGCGCCGGAGCGGTGTCCGGGGCAAAGAACTCCCGGGGCTGCGGCTCGAAGATCACCACGCAGCTGGGCAGGCCCAACTCCAGCGCACGCTCGCGCAGCCGCGCCAGGATAGCCTGGTGGCCACGGTGAACACCGTCGAAGTTGCCAATAGTGGCGACACAGCCCCGATGCCGGGGACGCAGGTTGTGGAGGCCTCGAACCAGCTGCATAACGCGCTTCTTGCTCATAAAGTGGCCGATTATAACCACACCCGGCGGTCGGCGACAGGCAACACCGTAACCCAAAGTGATCGAACCGACAAAACCGCCGTCCGGCCCGGGATTATCGAAGGCAACCGTTCAGCTCAAGGCCTTGCGATTGAAGTCGCGCAGACGGAATCCCATTAGCAGCAACATGCCGAAATAAGCCACCACGCCGGCCACGACCAGCACGCCCAGGCGCAGGAAACGCTCGAGCATCTGCCCTTCGCCCCAGGCCGGCATGAAATGCATCCCCGCCAGCAACACCGCCGACATCACCGCCACGGCGACCAGCAGCTTGAGGCCGAACCTGGCCCAGCCGGGCTGCGGCTGATACATCTCCTGTTTGCGCAGCTGGTAGAACAGCAGCCCGGCGTTGAGGCAGGCACCGGCGCTGATCGCCAGGGCCAGGCCGGCATGGGCCAGGGGTCCGATGAGCAGCAGGTTGAACAGCTGGGTCATCACCAAGGTAAAGATGGCGATCTTCACCGGCGTGCGAATGTTCTGCTGGGCGTAGAAACCCGGCGCCAAGACCTTGATTACAATGATTCCAAGCAAGCCCACCGAATAGGCGATCAGCGCGCGCTGGGTCATCAAGGCATCAAACGCATTGAACTGGCCATACTGGAACAGCGAAACCGTCAGCGGCTCGGCAAGGATCCCCAGCGCCAGCGCACAAGGCAGGACCAGCACGAAGCACAGGCGCAGGCCCCAATCGAGGATGCGCGAGTATTCATGACGGTCCTGGCTGGCGTAGGTCTTGGCCAGGGTAGGCAGCAGAATCGTGCCCAGCGCCACGCCCAGTACGCCGGAAGGCAGCTCCATCAAGCGGTCGGCGTAGTACATCCACGAGACCGAGCCGGCCACCAGGAACGAGGCGAAGATAGTGTTGATGATCAGGGAAATCTGACTCACCGACACCCCGAGAATGGCCGGCAGCATCTGTTTCATGACGCGCCACACGCCACTGTCGCGCAAGTTCAGGCGCGGCAGCACCAGCATGCCGATCTTTTTCAGGTGGGGCAGTTGATAGAGCAATTGCGCCAGGCCGCCGACCAGCACCGCCCAACCCAGGGCCATCACCGGCGGATCGAAATACGGCGTCAGGAACAGCGCGAACACGATCATGCTGACATTGAGCAGCGTCGGCACGAAGGCCGGCACCGAGAAGCGGTTCCAGGTATTGAGGATCGCCCCGGCCAGCGATGACAGGGAAATCAGCAATATATAAGGAAAGGTCACCCGCAACAGGTCGGAGGTGAGCTGGAATTTTTCCGGCGTGTCGGTGAAACCTGGCGCGGTGGCCCAGATCACCCAAGGCGCGGCGAGCATGCCGGCCGCGGTGACCAGCGCCAGCACCAGCGTGAGCAAACCGGTCACATAAGCGATGAAAGTGCGGGTCGCCTCGTCGCCCTTCTGGCTTTTGTATTCAGCCAGGATCGGCACGAAGGCCTGGGAAAAGGCCCCTTCGGCGAAGATCCGCCGCAGCAGGTTTGGCAGCTTGAAGGCGATGAAGAAGGCGTCGGTGGCCATTCCGGCACCGAATATCCGCGCGATCAGCGTATCGCGAACGAATCCCAGAACCCGGGAAAGCATCGTGATAGAGCTGACGGCAGCCAACGATTTGAGCAGATTCATGAAAAGAGTTTGTGCCTGTCGATAAACAGCAGGCGAACAACGCGCCCACTTGTGCGATACTTCGCGCCGCTAAACAGCACAGCGCCAAAGCCCGCGAGTTTACAGGTCGCACGCCGGAAAGAAATCATTCGGTGCGCCGCACCTGCCATTCAGCGGAACGTGTCACCCGCCCTTGACAACACGTCAACTCATCGGCATGATTCGCGGCCTATTTTGTTTGCTATTTCCTAAAAAGTCTTTCGAGGAGCTCGACGGTGGCCAACTCACCTTCCGCCAAAAAACGTGCAAAACAGGCTGAGAAGCGTCGCAGCCACAACGCCAGCCTGCGTTCCATGGTCCGTACCTACATCAAAAACGTAGTCAAGGCCATCGACGCAAAAGACGCTGAAAAAGCACAAGCTGCTTACGTTCTGGCTGTGCCAGTTATCGACCGCATGGCCGATAAAGGCATCATCCACAAGAACAAGGCTGCTCGCCATAAGAGCCGCCTGAATGGCCACGTAAAGGCCTTGAACGTTGCCGCTGCTGCCTAAGCGACGCGCTCGTTAAAAAACCGACCCCAGGGTCGGTTTTTTATTGCCTGGGATTTGTCAGGCGCACCACAAGCAAGAAATGTGGGAGCGAGCCTGCTCGCGAATACGGTGTGCCAGACAGCATCAATGTCACTGGCAGACCGCATTCGCGAGCAGGCTCGCTCCCACAATGGTTTTTGCGTGGTTATTGAACCTTGGCCCACGGCAGGATCGGAATCGCCGTCACCGCATTCTGCGGGCTACCCTCGATCACACGGTCGCTGTAGACCAGGTACACCAACGTATTGCGCTTCTTGTCGAGAAAACGCACCACCTGCATGGTCTTGAACACCAGCGAGGTGCGCTCCCTGAAGACCTCCTCGCCATCCTTGAGCTCGCCCTTGAAGCTGATCGGCCCGACCTGGCGGCAGGCGATGGACGCCTCGGCGCGATCTTCGGCCAGCCCCAGGCCACCTTTTACGCCGCCGGTCTTGGCACGCGACAGATAGCAGGTCACGCCATCGACCCTGGGATCATCGAACGCCTCGACCACGATCCGGTCGTTTGGCCCGACAAACTTGAACACCGTGGACACCTGCCCGATTTCCTCGGCAGAGGCCAACAGCGGCAGCGCCACCAGCAAGCCGATCAATCCTTTTGCCAAACCCATGATTTTTCCTTAGACGAGGATCAGGTTGTCACGGTGAACCAGCTCAGGCTCAGCCATGTAACCCAGCAGACCAACAATCGCATCAGACGATTGGCCGATGATTTTCTGTGCTTCCAGCGCGCTGTAGTTGGCCAGGCCCCGGGCAATCTCTCGACCATCCGGCGCTACGCAAACGACCATTTCGCCGCGGCGGAAGCTGCCCTGGACCAGCTTCACGCCTACCGGCAGCAGGCTTTTATTACCTTGGGACAGCGCCGACACGGCACCAGTGTCCAGCACCAGCGTGCCCCGGGTTTGCAGATGCCCGGCCAGCCACTGTTTGCGCGCCGCCAGCATGCCGCGCTCAGGCGACAACAGCGTGCCGATGCGCTCCCCGGCCTTGAGGCGATCCAACACCCGCTCCAAACGACCACCGACGATGATGGTATGAGCACCGGAACGTGCCGCCAGACGCGCCGCGCGCAGCTTGGTCTGCATGCCGCCGCGCCCCAGGGCTCCGCCAGTGCCACCCGCCACCGCATCCAGCGCGGGATCGTCGGCTCGAGCTTCGTAGATCAGCTTGGCATCAGGGTTATTGCGCGGATCGGCGTCGAACATGCCGTCGCGATCCGTGAGAATCACCAGCAGGTCGGCTTCCACGAGGTTGGCTACCAGCGCCGCGAGCGTGTCGTTGTCGCCGAAACGGATCTCGTCGGTGACCACCGTGTCGTTCTCGTTGATCACCGGGATGACTTTCAGCTCCACCAACGCTCGCAGCGTGCTACGGGCATTGAGGTAACGCTTGCGGTCGGACAGGTCATCGTGGGTCAGCAGGATCTGCGCCGTGTGGCGATCAAGCTCGGCAAAGCTCGACTCCCACGCCTGCACCAGGCCCATCTGGCCAATGGCGGCAGCGGCCTGCAGTTCGTGCATCGCGCTGGGTCGCGACGTCCAGCCCAAACGGCTCATGCCGGCCGCCACGGCACCCGAGGAGACCAGTACCAGCTCGACGCCCGCCTCATGCAGGGCCACCATCTGCTCGACCCACACCGCCATCGCCTGGCGATCCAGGCCCTTGCCATCCGCCGTCAGCAGTGCGCTGCCGATCTTCACGACCCAGCGTTGCGCACCCGTCACCTTGCTCCGCATTTTCTTCAACCTTTGCCAGCGAACAGCGCGACCCAGCGCCACTCATGGGATTATTCGTATTTGCGTTTTTCAGATACCAAAACGCCGCTCGAATGAGCGGCGCCTTGAAAACCGGCCGACTGCGATGATAACACCGCGCCGAAACACTTGAACCTGCTCCCCATGCCAGCTACCCGAGAAACCTTGTGGGAGCGAGCCTGCTCGCGATGGCATAGGGTCAGCAGCATGAATGCAAACTGACACACCGCCTTCGCGAGCAGGCTCGCTCCCACAGGTTCTGATCTCAAGCGGCCTGCATCAGCACCAGATCAGTCGCGAACGTAGATGATTTCCGGACCGTCTTCGTCATCCACATCCTCTTCGTCCCAATCGTCATCACCGATGTCATGGACCGACTTGACGCCGCTGCGGCGCAGGGCACGCTGGTCATCCAGCGCCTGCAACTGGGCGCGCGCCTCGTCTTCGATGCGCTGGTCGAGCTCGGCCAGCTCTTCCTTGTAGGCCGGATCATTGGCCAGGCGATCAGCACGATCTTCCAGGTAACGCATGATGTCGTGGCAAAGGCGCTCGGTGCCTTCTTTGGCGATGGCCGAGATCACGTAGACCGGACCTTCCCACTCCAGGCGATCAACGATTTCCTTGACCCGCTCTTCGTGCTCTTCTTCGAGGATCTGGTCGCACTTGTTCAGCACCAGCCAACGGTCGCGCTCGGCCAGGGCCGGGCTGAATTTGGTCAGCTCGTTGACGATGACCTCGGCGGCATCGGCGGCATCGGTTTCATCCAGCGGCGCCATGTCGACGAGGTGCAGCAACAGACGGGTGCGGGACAAATGCTTGAGGAAACGAATCCCCAGGCCAGCACCTTCGGAGGCACCTTCGATCAACCCCGGAATGTCGGCGATCACGAAGCTTTTCCAGCGATCGACACTGACCACGCCCAGGTTCGGCACCAGGGTGGTGAACGGGTAATCGGCGACTTTCGGCTTGGCCGCCGACACCGAGCGAATGAACGTACTCTTACCCGCGTTCGGCAGGCCCAGCAGACCCACGTCGGCCAGTACTTTCATTTCCAGCTTCAGGTCACGCTGCTCGCCTGGCTTGCCCGGCGTAGTCTGGCGCGGCGCGCGGTTGGTACTGGACTTGAAGCGGGTGTTACCCAGACCGTGCCAGCCGCCATGAGCCACCAGCAGGCGCTGGCCGGCCTTGGTCAGGTCGCCGATGACTTCCTGGGTGGCGGAGTCGATCACTGTGGTACCGACCGGCACACGCAGGATCAGGTCTTCGCCCTTCTTGCCGGTGCAGTCGGTGCTGCCGCCGTTGGAACCACGCTCGGCATCGAAATGCCGGGTGTAACGGTAATCCACCAAGGTGTTGAGGTTTTCATCGGCGAGCATGTAGATCGAGCCACCATCGCCCCCGTCACCACCGTTCGGACCACCGTTCTCAATGAATTTTTCCCGACGGAAACTCATGCAACCATTGCCGCCGTCGCCAGCCTTTACTCGAATCGATACTTCATCAACAAACTTCATGACACACGCCTCTCGCCGTACGGACGAGCCAAAAAAACAAGACATAAGACTCTTGCAAAAATGAGCGCAGCGACCTGAAAACACGCCCCAACCGCAGCGCCGACAGCCCATACAAACAGTTTTGCAAGAGACTCACCCCACAAACGAAAAAGCCCCGTCGCAAGACAGGGCTTTTCCAGCGGTCTCGCAATTAAGCTGCGATAACGCTTACGTAACGACGACCGAAGGCGCCTTTTACTTCGAACTTGATCACGCCTTCGACTTTAGCGAAGAGGGTGTGATCCTTGCCCATGCCAACGCCGTAGCCAGCGTGGAATTGGGTGCCGCGCTGACGCACGATGATGTTGCCCGCTTTGATAGCCTGGCCGCCATACATCTTCACGCCAAGGCGTTTGGCTTCTGAGTCGCGACCGTTACGGGTACTACCACCAGCTTTTTTGTGTGCCATGAGTTCAATTCTCCTAGTGAGGAATTAGGCTGGAATTAAGCCTGAATACCAGTGATTTTGATCTCGGTGTACCACTGGCGGTGGCCCATACGCTTCATGTGGTGCTTACGACGACGGAACTTGATGATGCGGACTTTATCGTGACGACCTTGGGAGATCACTTCAGCCACAACGGTAGCGCCAGCAACGACTGGAGCGCCGATATTCACGTCGTCGCCATTGGCGACCAACAGAACGCGATCAAAAGTCACGGATTCGCCGGTAGCGATTTCCAGTTTTTCGATCTTCAGGTATTCACCTGGGGCGACCTTGTATTGCTTGCCACCAGTAACAATTACTGCGTACGACATGGTATTTCTCCGATAATCCTGCTCACCCAGCGCTTTATAAGAAGAGGTATTGGCTGGCATGGCTGCATGGGCTGGAAGGCCCGGATGCAATTGCGTAAGGCAGGTGCTGCCCAGGAAGTTCAGGGTGCGCGATTGTACGCAAGCCGGCAGAGCCTTGCAAGTGGCCGTCTATCGCGCCTTGACACCTGCGGACGTGGGTCCTAGCATGCCGCGCAACCCTTCTGGAGCGCCTGTCGCTGATGCAACCCCAAGCTTTCTACCGCGCTGTGGCGGACGATTTTAGCGCCGTCGACGGTATCATCAAGAAGCAGCTGACTTCCCGAGTGCCGCTGGTATCTAAAATCGGCGACTACATCACTTCGGCCGGGGGCAAGCGCCTGCGTCCTCTGTTGGTGCTTTTGTGCGGCAAGGCCCTGGGTCGCGAAGGCGACGACATGCGCCTGCTGGCCGCCACCATCGAATTTCTGCACACCGCGACGCTGCTGCATGACGACGTCGTCGACATGTCCGGCATGCGCCGTGGCCGCTCGACCGCCAACGCGATGTGGGGCAACGCCCCAAGCGTACTGGTCGGCGATTTCCTGTATTCGCGCTCGTTCGAAATGATGGTCGAACTGGGCTCGATGCCGGTGATGAAGATTCTGTCCCAGGCCACGCGCATCATCGCCGAAGGCGAAGTGTTGCAGTTGTCCAAGGTCCGCGACGCCAGCACCACTGAAGAAACCTATATGGAAGTCATCCGCGGCAAGACCGCGATGCTCTTCGAAGCCTCGACTCACAGCGCCGCCGCCCTGGCCGGCGCCACCGCCGAGCAGAGCGAAGCCCTGCGCACCTTCGGCGATCACTTGGGCGTGGCGTTCCAACTGGTAGACGACCTGCTGGACTACAAGGGCGACGCCGACACCCTGGGCAAGAATGTCGGTGACGACCTGGCCGAAGGCAAGCCAACCCTGCCGCTGATCTACACCATGCGCGAAGGCACGCCGGAACAGGCCGCACTGGTCCGTCAGGCGATCCAGAAAGGCGGGATCGAAGATCTGGAAAGCATCCGTGCGGCGGTTGAAGCTTCCGGTTCGCTGGACTACACCGCCACCCTGGCCCGGGACTACGTTGCCCGTGCGATCAAGTGCCTCGACGCCCTGCCGGCCAGCGAATACCGCGACGCGCTGGTGGAACTGAGCGAGTTTGCGGTGGCGCGTACCCATTGATTGCATGAAAACGGCGAGCTTTAGTGGCGAGGGAGCTTGCTCCCGCTCGGCGGCGCAGCCGGCGTAACACCGGCTGACGCGATCCGCCTGAATGATCGCAGCAATCCAATCGGGGCTGCTTCGCAACCCAGCGGGAGCAAGCTCCCTCGCCACAAAAGCCGCGTATCACCCTCCTTGCGACAAAACCCTATACAATGTGCGCCCTTTTGACCTCCTGATACCCAAGGAACCTTAGTGAGCACGTTGCCTCCCTGCCCGAAATGCAATTCCGAATACACCTATGAAGACGGTACTCAACTGGTCTGCCCGGAGTGTGCCTACGAATGGTCCGCCAGCGGCGAAGCTGAAGCGCCGTCCGACGATACGGTGAAAAAAGATTCGGTCGGCAACGTCCTGCAGGACGGCGATACCATCACCGTGATCAAGGACCTCAAGGTCAAGGGCACTTCGCTGGTGGTCAAGGTCGGCACCAAGGTGAAGAATATCCGCCTGTGCGATGGCGACCACGACATCGACTGCAAGATCGACGGCATCGGCCCGATGAAGCTCAAATCCGAGTTCGTCAGAAAGGTCTGAACCTGTCACACGCCCATCCCGCGTCACGCGCGGGATGCTGCTTGGCCCCCTCCGTTTCGCCAGGCCCGCCAGTTGCGAATGACCTGAGCCATCCCAACCCATCGTCAGAAAAACCAGCGTTGCGCCAATAGAGACTTGCTATTTAGCGAATAAGAATTATTCTCATCGAACCCCATCAAGGAGATGAGAACCATGACTTATTTGATCGATGCCTGGCTGGACCGCCCACATCCCTACCTCAGGATCCTGCATCGGGAAACCGGCGAAGTCTGTGCGGTGCTTGAAGAAGAAGCCTTGAACGAGCTGCAGGACCAAGGCGACCTGGACCTCAACAGCCTCAATTCCAGTGAGCCGCTGGTGCTCAAGGAGCTGGTGCGTAACCTGTTCCTGTTCTGCTACGCCCGGGCGTTGCGCCCGACCGGTGATTTCAGTGGCAGGTTCCATGGATGAAGCAGCAAACCCTGTGGGAGCGAGCCGGCTCGCGAAGACGGTAGGTCAGTCGATATCAATGTTCGATGACACACCGCTTCGCGAGCAGGCTCGCTCCCACAAAAGGCAGTTGCCTTACAGAACGTCCAACAGCTCGACGTCGAACACCAGCACGCTGTGCGGTGGAATGCTGCCAACGCCTTGGGCGCCATAGGCCAGCTCGCTCGGCACGTACAGGCGCCATTTGCTGCCGGCGTTCATCAGTTGCAGCGCTTCGGTCCAGCCCGGGATCACGCCACCTACCGGGAATTCGGCTGGCTGGCCACGATCGTAGGAGCTGTCGAACACAGTGCCGTCGATCAGGGTGCCATGGTAGTGGGTACGCACCTGGTCTTCGCGAGTCGGCTTGGCGCCTTCGCCCTGGGTCAGCACTTCGAACTGCAGGCCGGACGCCAGGGTGGTGATTCCTTCGCGCTTGGCGTTTTCGGCCAGGAATGCACGGCCTTCGCCAGCAGCGGCTTCAGCCTTGGCGGCAGCTTCGGCCTGCATGATTTCGCGGATCACCTTGAAGCTTGCGGACATCTCGTCCTGGCCCACGCGGCTCGGCTTGCCGGCGAAAGCGTCGGTCAGGCCGGCGAGGATCGCGTCCAGGCTGACGCCCGGCGGCGGGTTGTCGCGCAGTTGGTCGCCCAACTGACGGCCTATGCCGTAGCTGACGCGGGTTTCGTCGGTGGACAGGTTAACTTCGGACATGATGCTGCTCCGCTGTGCGGACGGCTCGGGAACGTGCCGTGCGTGACACAGCGCCTCCCGGAGCGCCCGGAACCAAAAGGGCGAGCAGACTAGCACAGATGCCGCCGCCCGTGACGAACCTCAATGCTTGGTCAGTTTGTCCAGATAGCCCATGGCGAATGCCGAGACCACGAACGTCATGTGGATGATCACGTACCACATCAGGTGCTCGGGATCGACGTTCTTGGCGTCCATGAAAATACGCAGCAAGTGGATGGACGAAATGGCAACGATCGACGCCGCGACTTTCATCTTCAGCGACGAGGAATCCATGGTGCCCAGCCAGTTGAGCTTTTCCTTGTCGGAGTCGATGTCCAGTTGCGAGACGAAGTTCTCGTAGCCGGAAATCATCACCATCACCAGCAGGCCGCCTACCAGCGCCATGTCGATCAGCGACAACAGCACCAGGATCAGCTCGGACTCGGCCATGGCAAATACGTTGGGAATGATATGAAAGACTTCCTGGAAGAATTTCAGTGCCAGGGCCAGCAAGCCCAGGGACAGCCCGAAGTAGATCGGCGCCAGTAGCCAACGGGAGGCATACATTGCATTTTCGATAAAGCGTTCCATTGAGTCTCACACCTGGGCTGAAAAATCGCGGCGAGTATATCAGCCACGACCCGCCCCACAAACGCCGCCCCCTTCCTGGGGCCCGACGCTTGTGTCAAGACTTTACCGCGCAGAAGGCTCAATGCAGCGGGCGATATTCGACGCCGCCGACGTTGCGACACCGGCCTCCGTTGATTTCCCGTAGCT
This sequence comes from Pseudomonas sp. R1-15, assembly GCF_051132085.1. Lineage (NCBI taxonomy): Bacteria > Pseudomonadati > Pseudomonadota > Gammaproteobacteria > Pseudomonadales > Pseudomonadaceae > Pseudomonas > Pseudomonas sp. R1-15. Next base: position 5,118,394 of record NZ_CP071660.1, read on the forward strand.
GTGCCTGCATGTGCAGCGACCAGATCTGCGGATCATCAGCCAGCTCATAACCGTGCAATGTCAGGTTCTGGACGATGGTGTCGAGGAGGGTTTCAGCGGCAGTCGGGCCAGGGAACGGCCCTTGGGCCTTGATCGCGGTAGGTTGCTCGCCGGCCATTCCGGCGGCGAACAGTACAGTCCACATGCCGGTGTCGCCAGCGAGCGGACGAACGGCGCATTCGATACGGGTCACCAGACCCAGGCAGTGGCGAGTAAGACAAAGGTTGCGCGACATGGCGGCGCCCCTCGGTAGATCCGGTATTCAGCCCGGGAAGGCTGTTTCGATCCAATGATGGCTCTCGTTATCCTTGAACTGAGGATAGGAGAAAAGTTCCGGCCGCAAGGGATTTCGAGACCAGAATGCGCTGAGCGGTCATAGTGTGAATATTGACGCCAAACTGGTGACGCAACACCCAGATTCACCAAACAATGTGGGAGCGAGCCTGCTCGCGAAGACGGTGTGTCAGCCAACAACAATGCTGGCCGACAGTCCGCTTTCGCGAGCAGGCTCGCTCCCACAAGGGTACCTGCGACAATCAGGAAAACATCAGGCCGGCTTCGCCTCCGCCAGGGCCTGCTGGGCCATTTCCTTTTCCGCTTCCTTGATGTCGTCTTCGCTGATCATTTCCGCGATCACCCGCAACCGCTCCACCACGCGAGCGTTGACGCTGCCCTCCGGGAACTCGCCATTTTCATCCGGCTCACCGGCAGGCTCGCCCACCAGCAGGCTCAATGCCTCGTCGGCCTGGCGCACGGCATAGACGTGGAACTGCCCCGCTCGCACCGCGGCCAGCACCTTCTCGTCGAGCATCAGGGTCGCAACGTTGGCCTGGGGGATGATCGCACCCTGCTCTCCCGTCAGCCCGCGGGCTTCGCAGAGGCGGAAGAACCCTTCGATCTTCTCGTTGACCCCGCCGACCGCCTGCACTTCGCCGAACTGGTTGATCGAACCGGTGATGGCGAAGCACTGCTTCAACGGCGTCTTCGACAGGGCCGAGATCAACGTGCAAGCCTCGCCCAGGGAGGCGCTGTCACCGTCCACATAACCGTAGGATTGCTCCAGGGCGATGCTGGCCGAAATCGCCAGGGGGAATTCCTGGGCATAACGGCTGCCCAGGTACCCGGTGAGGATCATCACACCCTTGGAGTGGATCGGCTGGCCGAGGTTGACCTCACGCTCGATGTCGACGATACCGCTGCCGCCGGGGTACACCGTGGCGGAAATCCGCGCCGGCACGCCAAACGCCGAATCCCCCACTTCCAGCACGGTCAGCCCGTTGCACTTGCCCACGGCCGCGCCGTCGGTATCGATCAGGATGATCCCGGCCAGCATGTCGTCGAGGATCCGCGCCGAAACCCGTCCGGTGCGAGTCGCCTTGGCCTTGAGGGCGCGCTCGATGTGGCCGGCATCGGTCATGTCATCGCCGGCCAACTGCCGGATGAAGTCCGCTTCGCTGACCAATTGGAACAGATCACCGATCCGCGCCGACAGGCGCCCCTGGTGCTCCGCCAGGCGCGCGCTGTAAGTGGCCAGGCGCGCCACCGCATCGGCGGTCAGCGGGGCCATGCCCTCCTCCGAGGTTCGGGTCTTGAGCAACTGGGCAAACTGTTCCAGGCTCTCGTCGCCCATCGGGATGTCTTCGTCGAAGTCCACCAGCACGCGAAACATTTCCTGGAAGTCCGAATCCAGGTCTTGCAACGCGTAGTAAAGCTGGCGGGCGCCGATGATCACCACCTTGACCTGCAACGGAATATGTTGCGGCGTCAGGGTGACCGTCGCCAGCCGCCCCAGCTCACCCAACGGCGACTCCATCTTCAGCTTGCGCGATTGCAGGGCGCGCTTGAGCGCATCCCACACGAACGGCTCGCCGAGCATCTTTTCCGCCTCAAGAATCAGGAACCCGCCGTTGGCTCGGTGCAAGGCACCCGGGCGCAACTGCCGATACGTGGTGTAGAGCGCGCCCTGATCAGTGCTGTACTCGATGCGCCCGAACAGGTTGTCGTAGGTCGGGTGCGGTTCGAACACCACCGGCGCGCCACCGCTCGCCGGATGCCCGACCACCAGGCTCGGCGCGTATTGCTCCTCGAGCAATTTGCGGGCGACGGCGTCGGTCTTGCTGTCGTCGACCAATTGCTCGACCACGGTCTTGAGCAGGTAGACCTGCATGGCCTGCAGGTAACCGCAGACGGCGGCATTCTCGGCGTATTTTTCCGAGAGCGGCGCGAGCAACGGCTGCAAGGCCAGGGTGATGGTTTCTTCGTTGAGCTGGCGCAGCTGGTTGTTGGATTCGCGTTTCCACTGCGGCAGGCTGGCGAGCTCTTCGTTCAGACGCTCCTCCAGACTGGAAATGTCCTCATGGAAGCGCTCGCGATCGGCCTCCGGCAACTGGGCGAACTCCGCTTCATCCAGGGCCTTGCCTTCGCTCATCGGCGTGAAGGCGATGTTGCTGCTGTCACGGTACAGCGCGACATCCTTTTCCAACGCCAGGCGCTCGATCACATCGAGGGCGCGGTCGTAGCGCTGATTGAAGGCGCGGTCGATCGCGCTTTTTTTCTGTTGGTAGGACGGATGCTCGAATACTGCCGGAAAAGTCGCTAGCAGATTGTCGATCAGGCCATTGATGTCGGCGATGAAAGCCCCGGCCGTGCCCGACGGCAGTTCCAGGGCACGCGGTTCGCGAGGCTCGTCGAAATTATTGACGTAGACCCAGTCCGCCGGGGTCTGCATGCGCTTGCCCTCGGCCTTGAGGTAGCGTTTGACGAACGAGAACCGACCGGTGCCGGGCTCGCCCATGACAAAGACGTTGTAACCGGGGCGTGGCATCGCCACACCGAACTGCAAGGCTTCGACCGCGCGTTCCTGGCCAAGCACACCGCGAAAGGGCTCCAGATCATTGGTGGTAGAGAAGCTGAACTGTTCAGCGGAAAACGGACGGGTCAGCGCTTCGGGCGCTAGACGCAAGCTGGCAGCAACAGGATCAGGCATCGGGCTTCCTTACATCAGGCGGGGCAGATAGCGGCATTCTGGCGCTGCCCATGCCTGACTGGCAAGGAGCGCCTCAGGCCGAAGCATAGTCGACGGTCCCACCACCGGCAGAAGCCCGTAAACAGGTGATTTCAAATAATGTTTTTGCAAAATGTCACGGAACCCTCGGAACGTGCCTAAACTCCAAACTGCGCGGCTGGAACAATAACCGGCCCACTGGCTGCTGTAGGGGCCAGACCCTGTCCATTGGTATGCACATAAAGAGAACATAGCTATGAAACGGATTCTTCTCGGTACTCTCTTCACCGCTGTATCCATCAACGCCATGGCTCAGGCCCCGGGCGGCCCGGATTGCGGTTGGGGCAACATGCTGTTCGAAGGCCAGCGTGGCACCCCGGCGCACTTCCTCGCATCCACCACCAACGGCACCTCCGGCAACGCCACCTTCGGCATGACCTCCGGCACCAACGGCTGCTCGACCAACGCGGCACTGACCTACGGTGGCAAGTCCTGGCTGGCCATGAATGGCATGATGAACGAGCTGTCCGAAGACATGGCCAAGGGTCAGGGTGAAGCACTGACCACTTACGCCGTGGTACTGGGCGTGGCGCCGGAAGACCGCGCGCACTTCTCCGCTGTGACCCACGAGCACTTCCAGCAGATCTTCAGCAAGGCTGACGTGACCGCCGAAGACGTGCATACCAACACCCTGGCCGTGCTGAAAAACGACCCTCGCCTGGCCAAGTACGCTACTCAAGCTTAAGCTCGACATCACTCGCTCCTTTCGGGGAGCGGGTTTTTTCTTTTTGGGGCCCCTTCGGTCTTTATTTTTCGACTTTCCAAGTAGCCGACTATGCTCAAACGCCTTGCCTGGCTGGCGCTCTGTGTGTGCGCCCCGCTGTCCGCCGCGCCTCATGTCGATCCTCAACGTTTGCAGCAACTGGCCAATGACCGCTTCTGGATTTCCCTGGGTCACTACGAAACGGCCAAGCTCGGTGGCTGGCGCAGCTATGTCAGCGATCGCAAGTTTTTCCTCGCACCCGACGGCAATGAACATCCCGACCGTGAGCTGACCGCCACGCTGCAAGCCTTGTACGGCCCGGCCAGTGCCGGCCAGCAACATGCCCAGTGCGTGTACCCGGCGCGAACGCGCTGGCTCAAGGCGCAGCTCAACCTGACGGACCTGCCGGCGGTCAATTGCAGCGAATTCACTCAGTGGTTCAAGGACGTATCGCCCCACAGCGCGGTGATGATTTTCCCCGCCGCGTACCTGAACAGCCCTTCCTCGATGTTCGGCCATACCTTGCTGCGCATCGACCAGGCCGACGTGCAAAGCGACAAGACCGCCCTGCTCAGCTACGCAATCAACTTCGGCGCCTACATCGAGGGCTCCGACAACAGCCTGCTCTACGCCTGGAAGGGCTTGATGGGCGGCTACCCAGGACTGTTCGCCCTGGTGCCGTACCAGGAAAAACTCTCCGAGTACCGTAGCCTGGAGAACCGCGACCTGTGGGAATACCGTCTCAACCTGAGCCAGGCGGAAACCGAACGCATGGTCGAGCATGTGTGGGAACTCAAGCAGATCCAGTTCGACTATTTCTTCTTCGATGAAAACTGCTCCTATCGCCTTCTCGAACTGCTGCAGGTGGCGCGTCCGAGCCTGCGCCTGACCGAGCAGTTCCCGCTGACGGCGATCCCCACCGACACTGTGAAGGCAGTGAAGGAAGCCGGACTGGTGGAAAGCATCCAGTACCGGCCGTCCCGCGAGCGAGAGCTGCTCAGCCGCGCCGAGCCGCTCAGCGACGACGAGCAGCAATGGGTACAGAAAGTCAGCGCCGACCAGCAGCAACTGCAAGCGCCGGCATTCAAGGCGCTGCCGCGTCAGCGCCAGGCCCTGATCATCGATGCGGCCTATCGCCTGGAGCGCTATCGCGCCAACGGCCAGGAACGTGACCCACAGCGGGCCCAGCGCAGCTTCGAACTGCTGCGGGCGATCAACCGCAATCCCGCGCCGGAACTGGACATCCCGCAACCCGGCCTGCCCGAGGATGGCCATGAATCGCGCACCTGGCAGGCTGGCCTGGGTACGCGAGGCGATCGTGCGTTCGGTGAATACGGCTTGCGCATGGCCTATCACGACCTCAACGACAATGCCGAGAGTTTCCCGCTCGGCGCACAGATCGAGATTCTGCAATTGAAGCTGCGCCAGTACGAAGGCAACGATTGGCAGCTACAACAACTGGACCTGGCGACCATTCGCTCACTGACCCCGCGCAATGAGTTGCTACAGCCGCTGTCCTGGCAGGTTACCGGTGGCCTGGAGCGGGTGCCTGGCAAACACGACGATGAAACCCTGGTCAGCCACGTCAACGGCGGCGCCGGTGGTACCTGGGCCTTGGGTGAGGATGTGCTGGGCTTTGCCCTGGGCACGGTGCGGGTCGAGCACAATAACGACTTCGCCCAGTTCATCGCCCCGGCCGCCGGCTTCAACAGCGGCGTGCTGTGGAAAAACCCACTGGGCAACCTGAGCCTCGAAGCCAAGGGCGATTACTTCGTCAACGGCGAAGTGCGCCGTAGCCTGAGCCTGAATCAGCAGTGGGAATTGTCGCGCAACCTCGGTCTGCGCCTGAGCGCCCAGCGCGAATTCAGCCAATTGGCTTCGCCGGAAACCGAGGTGATGCTCGAAGTGAAGTGGTACCACTACTGAACGAACGGAATGATCACCGCGCTTTCACGCCTTTCTGACGAATCCGCTTCTAGACTTGCCTTACAAGTGGCTCCGGCAGGCAGGCAGAACATGAGGCGCGCGGCAGTGGTACTGGGTGTGTTGATGTTGCTCGGTGGCTGCGAAACCACCCACGAGGATCTGATCGCCCGAGGTTATCCACCGGCCTTCGCCGATGGCTTCGATGACGGTTGCAGCAGTGGCCGGCAAGCGGCCGGCGTGATTACTGGCCAATTCAGGAAAGACGTGCCGCGTTATCTCAAGGACGCCCACTACGCCGAAGGCTGGAGCGATGGCTTTCGGCAGTGCCAGGCCATGCGCGAGAGCGAAGAGCGTGACGCTTACCGCGAGCGCCATTGGGACGACCGCGAGCGGGCCTGGCAACAGGAGAAAGATCGGGACGCCGCCCGGGCTTATCGCTCGCCGTGAGTCGCGTACAGACATTCGTCGAAACCAAAACCCTGCGACCATGGCCCAAACTCCAATAGAGGAGAATGCCATGAGTCGCGCCTTCGTCAACGAAGACAACGCCGCCGCCCAGGCCGATCAACCGGTCGAGCGCCAGGTCAGCCCGCAACCCAATTACGTCACGCCCGCCGGGCTTGCCCAGCTACAGGCGCGAGTCGCCGAGTTGCAAGCACTGCACGGTCAACAGACAGCCCAGGGCGAGCAGGCGGACAAGCAGCGCATCGCCGACCTCGAACGGGACCTGCGGTATTTCAATCAGCGGCTGCAAAGCGCGCAGGTCGTCACCTTGAGCAAATGTGATCAGGTGCGCATCGGACATTGGGTGACATTCGCCGATGAGCACGACCAGGCGCAACGAGTGCGACTGGTCGGTGAAGACCAGGCCGATGCCGCCAATGGATTGATCAATTGGGGCTCGCCGCTGGGGCGGGCCTTGCTGGGGGCGAAGATCGGGGATGAGGTGGTGTGGAAGCGGCCGGTGGGGGATGTGGCGATCGAGGTGCTGGAAATAGAGCTTGGGTGATGTCGCTCCCACAGGGTTCGATGTCAGCCAGATATCTTGCGGCAAACCTAAAACCAATGTGGGAGCGAGCCCGCTCGCGAAAGCGGCGGGTCAGTCAATTATCTTTCAACTGATCTGACGCCTTCGCGAGCGGGCTCGCTCCCACAGGATTCGATGTCAGCCAGGTATCTTGCGGCAAACCCAAAACCAATGTGGGAGCGAGCTTGCTCGCGATGGCGGTGGGTCAGTCAATTATCTTTCAACTGATCCGCTGCCTTCGCGAGCAAGCTCGCTCCCACAGGGTTCGATGTCAGCCAGGTATCTTGCGGCAAACCCAAAACAATGTGGGAGCGAGCCTGCTCGCGAAAGCGGTGGGTCAGTCAATTATCTTTCAACTGATCTGACGCCTTCGCGAGCAAGCTCGCTCCCACAGGGTTCGATGTCAGCCAGGTATCTTGCGGCAAACCTAAAACCAATGTGGGAGCGAGCTTGCTCGCGATGACGGTGGGTCAGTCAATTATCTTTCAACTGATCCGACGCCTTCGCGAGCAAGCTCGCTCCCACAGGGTTCGATGTCAGCCAGATATCTTGCGTCCCCCCAAAAAACAATGTGGGAGCGAGCCTGCTCGCGAAAGCGGTGGGTCAGTCAATTATCTTTCAACTGATCTGACGCCTTCGCGAGCAAGCTCGCTCCCACAGGGTTCGATGTCAGCCAGATATCTTGCGCCCCCCCAAAAAACAATGTGGGAGCGAGCCTGCTCGCGAAAGCGGTGGGTCAGTCAATTATCTTTCAACTGATCCGACGCCTTCGCGAGCAAGCTCGCTCCCACAGGGTTCGATGTCAGCCAGATATCTTGCGCCCCCCCAAAAAACAATGTGGGAGCGAGCCTGCTCGCGAAAGCGGTGGGTCAGTCAATTATCTTTCAACTGATCCGACGCCTTCGCGAGCAGGCTCGCTCCCACAGGATTCGATGTCGCCCAGATATCTTGCGGCAACCCCAAAACAATGTGGGAGCGAGCTTGCTCGCGAAAGCGGTGGGTCAGTCAATTATATTTCAACTGATCCGACGCCTTCGCGAGCGGGCTCGCTCCCACAGGGCTACTGCTTAGCCGGGCGAATCAAGCCAGCTTCTTGTGCCGTACACGATGCGGCTGGGCAGCGGCTTCGCCGAGGCGCTTCTTGCGATCGGCTTCGTACTCGGTGTAGTTGCCTTCGAAGAACACCGCTTGCGAGTCGTCTTCGTACGCCAGGATGTGCGTCGCGACGCGGTCAAGGAACCACCGGTCGTGGGAGATCACAATGGCCGCGCCCGGGAAGTCCAGCAGGGCCTCTTCCAGGGAACGCAGGGTTTCGACGTCGAGGTCGTTGGACGGTTCGTCGAGCAGCAGGACGTTGCCACCCTCCTTCAAGGTCAACGCCAGGTGCAAGCGACCACGCTCACCACCGGACAGGTCCTTGACGAATTTCTGCTGATCGCCACCCTTGAAGTTGAAGCGCCCCACGTAGGTACGCGACGGAATTTCGTAGCTGCCGATGCGGATCTGGTCAGAGCCGTCGGAGATCTGCTGGAACACCGTCTTGCTGCCGTCCAGGTCCTCGCGGCTCTGGTCGACGCAGGCCAACTGCACGGTTTCACCGATTTCGATGGTGCCCGAATCCGGCGTTTCCTTGCCCATCAGCATGCGGAACAGCGTGGACTTACCTGCGCCGTTACCACCGATCACGCCGACGATGGCGCCCTTGGGCATGGAGAACGACAGGTTGTCGATCAACACGCGATCACCGTAGCCCTTGGTGACGTTCTTGAACTCGATGACCTTGTCACCCAGGCGTGGGCCGGCCGGGATGTAGATCTCGTTGGTTTCGCTGCGCTTCTGGAATTCCTGGGACTGCATTTCCTCGAAGCGTTGCAGACGCGCCTTGGATTTGGACTGACGAGCCTTGGCGCCTTTGCGCACCCACTCCAGTTCTTCCTTCATGGCTTTTTCATGCGCCGATTGCTGCTTGGACTCCTGGGCCAGACGATCGGATTTGGCCTCCAGCCAGCCCGAATAGTTGCCTTCGTATGGAATGCCTGCGCCACGGTCGAGCTCCAGGATCCAGCCGGCAACGTTGTCCAGGAAGTACCGGTCGTGCGTGATCGCAACCACGGTGCCGGGGAAATCGTGCAGGAAGTGTTCGAGCCAGGCGACGGAATCGGCGTCCAGGTGGTTGGTCGGTTCGTCGAGCAGCAGCATGTCCGGGGCGGACAGCAGCAAGCGGCACAGCGCCACGCGGCGCTTTTCACCGCCGGACAGGTGCTCGACCTTGGCGTCCCAGGCCGGCAGGCGCAATGCATCGGCGGCGACTTCCAGCTGACGGTCCAGGTTGTGGCCATCGCTGGCCTGCAGGATCGCTTCGAGCTTGGCCTGCTCGGCGGCCAGCTTGTCGAAATCGGCGTCCGGATCGGCGTAGGCGGCATAGACCTCGTCCAGGCGCGCCTGGGCGTCCTTGATCACGCTGACCGCTTCCTCGACCACTTCGCGAACGGTCTTGGTCGGATCCAGCTGAGGTTCCTGCGGCAGGTAGCCGATGTTCAGGTCAGGCATCGGACGGGCTTCGCCGTCGAATTCGTTGTCGACGCCAGCCATGATTTTCAGCAGCGTGGACTTGCCCGAACCGTTGAGGCCCAGCACGCCGATCTTGGCGCCGGGGAAAAATGACAGCGAAATGTTTTTCAGGATTTCCCGCTTCGGCGGAACAACTTTGCTCAGCCGATGCATGGTGAAGACGTATTGAGCCATGGTGAACCTAGCGTCAGTGACAGGTGAAAAGAACGAGCCAGGCCATGCGCGGCGCGGGCACTTGATGTTGATCAATGCCTGCGGGCCGATTGAGCCTGGGAATCTGGAGCCGGAGCGCTCTTGTTTGACCGGCAAAGCTACCTCAACCGTCGGTCAAGGTCCAGCCGCCCAGGGCTGGCACTTTGCCACAAGTCAAGGCATGCTAGCCGCCCTTCGGGCGTCCGGCTTATAGTGCACGTCGCGCCAGTCCAGCAAACTGCAGGATTACAGCTTGTCCAACGTCACTCCGTCCCCGTCCCCGCGCGCCGCCCCTGCTGTGCCTGGCGTGCCCCTGCGCGGGACATTGAAGGGCGCGCTGGCCTCGCTGGTGCTGTTGCTGCTGGGCCTGCTTTTCTGGCAATTGCTCGACCAACTGCGCGAAACCCAGCAGCAACAGCGCCAATACACCATCGACTACACCGCCGACCTGGCCGCGCAAGTCAGCCTGAACATGGCGTTGAATGCGCAGATTGCACTCAATCTGCTACCGATCGTCGAACAACCGCAAAGCGCCGACGAACAACAGGCGCTGCTGCGCAAACTCCAGCAATCGTTGCCCGAATTACGCAGCCTGGCACTGCTGAGCCCTTCCGGCCGGGTGCTCAGCGACAGCGACGCTACCAGCGAGGATGCCGGCTACCTGGCCGAACTGGTACGGCGCAGTCATGCCCAGGCGCATTATTTCAGTAATGCCGAGGACGGTTCCGTGGTGCACCTGCTATTGCATCAGGCCAGCGGCAGTAGTCGCGGTTATTGGGCGTTGCGCCTGACCCCGAGTTTTTTTGCGACATTGACCAAACAGGCCGATACCGGGCTGCGCCCGCTGTGGCTGGTGGAGAACCGGCTCAACCAGCAAATCGTCAGCCGTGACGAGGCCCCGCCCGCGCTCAACCCGACCCGATTGACCGAGCAAGACCTGAGCAACACCGTGTTGACCGTGCCCCTGAGCAGCAGTGACTGGCAGCTGCGCGGGTTGTTCGATCGCAGCCAGGTGTTTGAACAGTTGCTGCCCGCGTTCATCGGCAAATGCCTGCTGGGCCTGGCGTTTTCGCTGCTGCCGGTGATCGCGCTGCTGAACATGCGTCGCCGCCAGCGTCAGTTGCATGAGGGGCGCCGCCGCTACCAGGACATTTTCGAGGGCACCGGCGTGGCCCTCTGCGTACTTGACCTGTCCGGGCTCAAGGGCTTTTTTGCCAGGGCCGGCCTGCATGATGGCGAGCAGTTGCGCGCCTGGCTGCAGGTCCCCCAGCAGCTCGAGCAGTTACAGCAGCAAGTGCACGTCACCGAAGTCAACCAGATGGCCTTGAAGCTGCTCAATGTCGACTCCTGCGAACAGGCCTGGCAACTGCTGGTGGGCAACGCGGCAAAAGACAACAACCCGGTTGGCTCGAAACTGCTCGAAGCGCTGCTTGACCAGCACAAACAACTGGAACTGGAAATCAGGCTCCAGGACGCCCATGGTCGTGACCAGCATTTGTGGCTGGTGTTGCGCCTGCCGGAAACACAGGAGGACTATAACGCCGTCATCCTGAGCATCAGCGATATCACCAGCCGCAAGCTGATCGAATTGTCGCTGCTTGAGCGCGAAGGCTTCTGGTCCGACGTGGTGCGCACCGTCCCGGATCATCTTTACGTACAGGACGTCATCAGCCAGCGGATGATCTTCAGCAACCACCACCTGGGCCAGACGCTCGGCTACGACCGTACCGAGTTGCACCAGATGGGCGAATATTTCTGGGAAATCCTGCTGCACAGTGACGATGCCGATCATTACCACCATCTGCGCCAGGAACAGCGCCGCGGCGGTTACACGCAACTGCTGCAATGCCAGTTACGCTTTCGCCATCGCAACGGCAAATGGCGACGTTTCGAGGTCCGTGAACAGGCTCTGGCCCGGGACCGCCATAATCAGGTCACGCGGATCATCGGCGTGGCCAAGGACATCACCGAGCAGATCGAAGCCAGCGAATCGTTGCGCGACAGCGAGCAGCGCTACCGGATGCTCGCCGAAAGCATCAGCGACGTGATTTTCTCCACCGACAGCAAGCTCTCGCTCAACTATGTCAGCCCGTCGGTCCAGGCAGTGCTGGGCTACACCGCCGACTGGATCTTCCAGCATGGCTGGCAGTCGACCATCGCCAATCCGCAACAACTGACCGGCATCTACAGCCTGATGGACCGGGTCAGCAAGGCCCTCGACAAGCCTGGCCAACTGGCCGAGCTGCGCAACCAGTTGCAGACCCAACTGTTCCTGTTCGACTGCCTGCGTGCCGACGGGCGCAAGATTCCCATCGAGCTGCGGCTGGTGCTGGTGTGGGACGACAACGGCGCGTTTGAAGGGGTATTGGGCGTGGGCCGCGACATCAGCCAGCAGCGCCGAGCGGAAAAAGACCTGCGCATGGCCGCGACGGTATTCGAACATTCGACCTCGGCGATCCTGATCACCGACCCGGCCGGCTACATTGTCCAGGCCAACGAAGCCTTCAGCCGGGTCAGCGGGTATGCGGTGTCGCAGGTGCTGGACCAGTTGCCCAACATGCTGACCGTGGACGAGCAGCAGGAAGCCCACCTGCGCTACGTACTCAAGCAACTGCAACAGCACAGCACCTGGGAAGGCGAAGTCTGGCTCAAGCGCCGCAACGGCGAGCACTACCCGGCCTGGGTCGGCATTACCGCGGTGCTCGACGACGAGGGCGACCTCGCCAGCTACGTGTGCTTCTTCAGCGACATCAGCGAGCGCAAGGCCAGCGAGCAGCGCATCCACCGCCTGGCTTACTACGACGCCCTGACCCACCTGCCCAACCGCACGCTGTTCCAGGACCGCCTGCATACCGCACTGCAATCGGCGGAACGGCAGAAGAGCTGGGTGGTGCTGATGTTCCTCGACCTGGACCGCTTCAAGCCGATCAACGATTCCCTCGGCCACGCCGCCGGCGACCGGATGCTCAAGGAAATGGCCACGCGGCTGCTCGGCTGCGTGGCCGATGACGACACGGTGGCGCGCATGGGCGGCGACGAGTTCACCCTGTTGCTGCAACCGCGCGCAAGCCGCGAAATGGCGCTCAACCGGGCGATTACCGTGGCCGAGCAGATCCTTGCCAGCCTGGTCCGGCCGTTTGTGCTCGAAGGCCGGGAGTTCTTCGTCACCGCCAGTATCGGTATCGCCCTGAGTCCACAGGACGGCAACGAGCTGAGCCAACTGATGAAAAACGCCGACACCGCCATGTACCACGCCAAAGAGCGCGGCAAGAACAACTTCCAGTTCTACCAGGCCGACATGAACGCCAGCGCCCTGGAGCGCCTGGAGCTGGAAAGCGACCTGCGCCATGCGCTGGAACAGAACGAGTTCGTCCTGTATTACCAGCCACAGTTCAGCGGCGACGGCAAGCGCTTGACCGGGACCGAGGCCTTGCTGCGCTGGCGCCATCCGCGACGCGGGCTGGTGCCGCCAGGGGACTTCATCCCGGTGCTCGAAGAACTCGGGCTGGTGGTGGACGTCGGCGACTGGGTCATCAGCGAGGCCTGTCGCCAGCTCAAGACCTGGCACCAGGCCAAGGTCCGGGTGCCGAAGGTCTCGGTCAACATTTCCGCCCGGCAGTTCTCCGACGGCCAACTCGGCACGCGCATCGCCAATATCCTGCGCAGCACCGGCCTGCCGCCGGCTTGCCTGGAACTGGAGCTGACGGAGAGCATTCTGATGCGCGAAGTCAGCGAGGCGATGCAGATCCTGGCCGGCTTGAAGAATCTGGGCCTGAGCATCGCGGTCGATGACTTCGGCACCGGTTATTCATCGCTCAACTACCTCAAGCAATTCCCCATCGACGTGCTGAAGATCGACCGTACTTTCGTCGACGGCCTGCCGTCCGGCGAGCAGGATGCACAGATCGCCCGGGCAATCATCGCCATGGCCCATAGTCTCAACCTGGCGGTCATCGCCGAGGGTGTCGAGACGCACGAGCAACTGGATTTCCTCCGTGAACATGGCTGCGACGAGGTCCAGGGCTACCTGTTCGGCCGCCCGATGCCGGCCAACCGGTTTGAAGCGCAGTTCAGCAATGATGCGCTGTTCATGCTCGACTGAAATCTCTGCTGCCTGGACTGGCCCCATCGCGAGCAAGCTCGCTCCCACAGGGTTATGTGTACGCAGGTCCAGTGTGGGAGCGAGCTTGCTCGCGATGGGGCCAGCCAGGACGACACAGAGCCCCCATGAAACCCATTCGTCCAGGACATGACGTCCTTTCATATGCCTTCCAAAACCGGTTGGGTTAGAATGCCCCCCTTTTCTGCCCCCGATCCTTGAGGACCGCCATGTTCAGCCGTGATTTGACTATTGCCAAGTACGACGCCGATCTCTTTGCCGCCATGGAGCAAGAAGCTCAGCGCCAGGAAGAGCACATTGAGCTGATCGCTTCGGAAAACTACACCAGCCCCGCGGTGATGGAAGCTCAAGGCTCGGTACTGACCAACAAGTACGCCGAAGGCTACCCGGGCAAGCGCTACTACGGCGGTTGCGAGTACGTCGATGTGGTCGAACAACTGGCCATCGACCGCGCCAAGCAACTGTTTGGCGCCGATTACGCCAACGTCCAGCCGCACGCAGGCTCCCAAGCCAACGCCGCCGTCTACCTGGCGTTGCTGTCGGCCGGCGACACCATCCTGGGCATGAGCCTGGCCCACGGCGGTCACCTGACCCACGGCGCCAGCGTTTCGTCCTCGGGCAAACTGTATAACGCCATCCAGTACGGCATCGATGGCAACGGCCTGATCGACTACGACGAAGTCGAGCGCCTGGCGGTCGAGCACAAGCCAAAAATGATCGTGGCCGGTTTCTCCGCCTACTCGCAGATCCTCGACTTCCCGCGCTTCCGCGAAATCGCCGACAAGGTCGGTGCCTACCTGTTCGTCGACATGGCTCACGTTGCGGGCCTGGTCGCCGCTGGCGTCTACCCGAACCCGGTGCCGTTCGCCGACGTGGTCACCACCACGACCCACAAGACCCTGCGTGGCCCACGTGGCGGCCTGATCCTGGCACGCGCCAACGCCGACATCGAGAAGAAGCTGAACTCGGCCGTATTCCCTGGCGCCCAGGGTGGCCCGCTGGAGCATGTGATCGCGGCCAAGGCGATCTGCTTCAAGGAAGCTCTGCAACCTGAGTTCAAGGCCTACCAGCAGCAAGTGGTGAAGAATGCCAAGGCCATGGCCGGCGTGTTCATCGAACGCGGCTTCGACGTGGTCTCCGGCGGTACTGAAAACCACCTGTTCCTGCTGTCGCTGATCAAGCAGGACATCTCCGGCAAAGACGCTGACGCCGCATTGGGCAAGGCGTTCATCACCGTGAACAAGAACTCGGTGCCGAACGACCCACGCTCCCCATTCGTCACCTCGGGCCTGCGCTTCGGCACCCCGGCCGTGACCACTCGCGGCTTCAAGGAAGCCGAGTGCAAGGAACTGGCCGGCTGGATCTGCGACATCCTGGCGGACCTGAACAACGAAGCGGTGATCGATGCCGTTCGCGAGAAGGTCAAAGCCATCTGCAAGAAGCTGCCGGTGTACGGCGCTTAACAGCAGTTGCAACAAAAAACCGGCCCCTGCGGCCGGTTTTTTTTGGCGGTATGAAAATCCAGGCGCAGGCGCGGATGGTCAGAGGAGTGCGGCGTCGAAACCTTCGCGGATCTTCTCTTCAGGCAATTCATCGGCAATGAACACGATCACGCTTTCCCGAGCTTCACCCTCGGCCCATTCGGTGTCCCAGTCAAAACCGTACAGCTTGAGTACGCCCTGGAATACCAGTCGGCGGGGTTCGCCGGCAATGTTCAGCACACCTTTGTAGCGCAGCAATTGCTTGCCGTGCTCTTCCAGCAGCTGATTCATGAACGCACTCAGCTTGTCGATATCCAGCGGCTTGTCGGTGCGCAGCACGAGGCTGCTGATGCGATCGGCCGTGGTGGCCTTGGCGACCGGGCGAAGGCTGAGCCCGCCGCCCAGGTCGGCGTTGAGATTGAAGCCGCGAATGTCGAGCAACTCGGCCAGATCAATCTTGCCGTGCTCGACCACTCGGATCGGCGCCCGTCGGTTAATCCGAGTCAGGCGCTCGGCAAGTGCCTCGACATGAGCGGCGTCCACCAGGTCGGTCTTGCTCATGAGCAGCCGATCGGCAAACCCGACCTGGGCCTGGGCAATGGCCTGGGTCAGGTGGATCTCGGCGTGAGCGGCGTCCACCAAGGTCAGGATACCGTCGAGGATGTAGCGTTCGCGCAGGTCTTCATCGATGAAGAAGGTTTGGGCCACTGGGGCTGGATCGGCCAGGCCGGTGCATTCGATCACCAGGCGGTCGAAGGCGATTTCACCGCTGTCCAGCCGCTCGATCAACAGATACAGGGCCTTGGTCAGATCGGTGTGAATGGTGCAGCACACGCAACCGTTGGCCAGGGTCATGACTTGCACCGGATCGTCGCCCAGCAACTGGGTGTCGATGCCGGCATCGCTGAACTCGTTCTCGATCACGGCGATTTTCAGGCCGTGCTCGGCCTTGAGCAGATGACGCAACAACGTGGTCTTGCCAGCACCGAGAAAGCCGCTGAGGATCGTGACCGGGATGGGAGAGGACACACTGGATCTCCTGTTTCGAAATTAAAATAAGGCAAACAAACTCCTGTGGGAGCGAGCCTTTGTAGCGCATGCGAATCCTGAGTCTGCCCCAAAAACAACTGTGGGAGCGAGCTTGCTCGCGAAGGCGTCCGCTCAGTCGACATTTCTATTGACTGACACCCCGCTTTCGCGAGCAGGCTCGCTTGTATGGTAGGACTTGAAGGGAGGAGGAGGGACTAGGCTCGATTCTGACTGTTAGCCGCAGTACAGACCGTGGGAGATTTCACCCCTCCTCCTTTCACCCAAGCGCCGATAAAGAATGCATCTGGCCTAGACCGACGATAGGAACAAGCCTGCGCCTCTGGGTGAACCCTTCAAGTGTTCAAACCTTAGCCCGGAGGATTTTCAATGGCAATGCCCGTCGCCACCGCCCAGCCGATCGTAGGTGTGGATGTCGCCAAAGATGAGTTGGTGATTTATCACGCCCAATCCGATCGACTCGAAACGATCCCCAACACCAAAGCTGATATCAAAAAGTGGCTCAAGGCATTACCTGCGCCAGTGGATGTCGCCATCGAAGCCACTAATATCTATCACCAGGACTTCGCCGATCTGGCTTATGCGCATGGCTGTGTGATTTATATGATCGGCGGTTACGAACTCAGTCATTACCGCAAAGGTGTGAAAGTGCGCGCTAAAACCGATGCGCTGGATGCTCGGTTGTTGGCTCGCTACTTGAACAACGAAGGCCACCAGTTGCACCCTTGGTCCCCGCCATCGCCCCTGTATTGCAGGCTTATAAGCCTTTTCCGGCGACGGGCAGCCTTGGTTCAGGCGCGTGTCAGCCTCAAGCAAAGCTGGTCAAACGAACCGTTGCTCAAAACGGCCTTTGAGAACCAGATAAAGGCAATGCAAAGACTCGAGATTTTGCTTGAGAAAACAATCCAGACGCAGTTGGATGCAGCCGGTTTGGGCAGTCAGCTCAAGCGCTGCATGAAAGTCGAAGGCATCGGTCTGTTAAGCGGTGCCCGTTTGCTCACGTCGTTTCAACGTGGAGATTTCAGAAATGCCGATGCCTTCATCGCTTTTCTGGGTCTGGACCTGCGCATATCGGACTCAGGAAAAAAGAAGGGACGCCGCTGCCTGTCTAAGCGAGGTGATCCGGAGGCACGCCGATTGATGCACAACGCCGCGATGTCGGCGAGTCGCACGGCGGCGTGGAAGGGATTTTACGAGGGTTTGAGGTCCCGAGGGCTCAGCACAACCGAGGCATTGGTAGCGCTGGCCCGCAAGCTTGCCCGAGTGGTATTCGCTCTGTTGAAGAACCAGAGCGAATACTTACCAAAAGGCATTTAGGGGCTAGTCCCGCACCATAGAATCTCCCACAGGGGCATCTGTGGCACACGCAAATCCTGAGTCCAACCGAAAACAACTGTGGGAGCGAGCCTGCTCGCGAAGGCGCCGGGTCAGTCGACATCATCCTTGACTGACACCCCGCTTTCGCGAGCAGGCTCGCTCCCACAGGGGCATCTGTGGCGCATGCAAATCCTGAGTCCAACCGAAAACAACTGTGGGAGCGAGCCTGCTCGCGAAGGCGTCAGGTCAGTCGACATCTTCATCGACTGACACTCCGCTTTCGCGAGCAGGCTCGCTCCCACAGGGGATTACTTCAGTTCAACAGCATTTGGGGCCACCCTTGCCACCGTAGCGGGCTTCCTGGCGTTCTCGGAAGAACGCCTCGTAGTCCATCAGCGGCTTGTCGGGGTGCTTGGTTTGCATGTGCTCGACGTAGTTGTCGTAGTCGGGCATGCCGACCATCAGGCGGGCGGCCTGACCGAGGTATTTACCGAGGCGACTCAAGTCATTGAACATCGTTGCAATCCCCTATCAAGCGTCCGGCAGCGCCTGGAATGGCGCTTCCTTGTCCGTGCGTTCTTTCGTGCCCCAGGCGGCGATGCCGACCTTGAGCGCGTAGAACAGGATGCTGAAGACCACGAACAGGAACAACACCGTCAGCGTTGCGTTGGTGTAGGCATTGAACACCACGTGCTGCATCTGCTCGATGCTCTTGGCCGGGGCCAGGATCTGGCCGGCGGCCAGGGCATCGTTGTATTTGCGCGCCAGGGCCAGGAAGCCGATCGCCGGGTTGGCGTCGAACAGCTTGATCAGGCCCGCGGTGGTGGTGCAGATCAGCAGCCAGCTGGCCGGCAGCAGCGTGACCCAGACGTAGCGCTGGCGCTTCATCTTGATCAGCACCACGGTGGCGAGCATCAGCGCGATACCGGCCAGCATCTGGTTGGAGATGCCGAACAGCGGCCACAAGGTGTTGATGCCGCCCAGCGGATCGATCACGCCCTGGTACAGCAGGTAACCCCACAGCGCGACGCAGCCGGCGGTGGCGATCAGGTTGGCGGTCCACGATTCGGTGCGCTTGAGGGCCGGCACGAACGAGCCGAGCAGGTCCTGCAGCATGAACCGCCCGGCACGGGTGCCGGCGTCTACCGCGGTGAGGATGAACAGCGCTTCGAACAGGATCGCGAAGTGGTACCAGAACGCCATGGTGTTCTCACCCGGCAGCACCGAGTGAAGGATCTGCGCGATACCCACCGCCAGGGTCGGCGCACCGCCGGCACGGGCCAGGATGGTGGTCTCGCCGATGTCCTTGGCCACCGCTTGCAGCGCGTCGGGGGTGATTGCAAAACCCCAGCTGCTGACGGTCTGGGCCACAGCCACCACGTCGGTGCCGACGATCGCCGCCGGGCTGTTCATGGCGAAGTACACGCCCGGCTCGATCACCGAGGCCGCGACCATCGCCATGATCGCCACGAACGACTCCATCAGCATGCCGCCGTAACCGATGTAGCGCGCGTTGGTTTCGTTATCCAGCAGCTTGGGCGTGGTGCCCGAGGAGATCAGCGCGTGGAAACCCGAGACCGCGCCGCAGGCGATGGTGATGAACAGGAACGGAAACAGACCGCCCTTCCACACCGGCCCGGTGCCGTCGGTGAACTGGGTCAGCGCCGGCATTTTCAGCTCGGGCATGGTCACCAGGATGCCGATCGCCAGGGCGATGATGGTGCCGATCTTGAGGAATGTGGACAGGTAGTCCCGTGGCGCCAGGATCAGCCACACCGGCAGCACCGCGGCGACAAAACCGTAGCCGATCAGCATCCAGGTGATCTGGATCCCGGTGAAGGTGAAGGCCTTGGCCCAGACCGGGTCGGCGGCAATCTGCCCGCCCAGCCAGATCGAACCGAGCAGCAACAGCACGCCGATGAGCGAGATTTCACCGATGCGGCCCGGGCGGATGTAGCGCATGTAGATGCCCATGAACATCGCGATCGGGATGGTCGCCATCACCGTGAAGATGCCCCACGGGCTCTCGGCCAGGGCCTTGACCACGATCAGCGCCAGCACCGCGAGGATGATGATCATGATCAGGAAGCAGCCGAACAGCGCGATGGTGCCGGGGATGCGGCCCATTTCCTCGCGCACCATGTCGCCCAGGGAGCGACCGTTGCGGCGGGTCGACAGGAACAGGACCATGAAGTCCTGCACCGCACCGGCCAGCACCACGCCGGCGATCAGCCAGAGCGTGCCGGGCAGGTAGCCCATCTGCGCCGCCAGCACCGGCCCGACCAGCGGCCCCGCGCCGGCAATGGCCGCGAAGTGGTGGCCGAAGAGGATGTGTTTGTTGGTCGGGACGTAGTCCAGGCCATCATTGTTGAGCACGGCGGGCGTGGCCCGGCGCGCATCGAGTTGCATCACGTTGTTGGCGATGAAGAGGCTGTAGTAGCGGTAGGCGACCAGGTAGATGGCCACGGCTGCGACGACGATCCAGAGGGCGTTGATCGGCTCTCCGCGGCGCAGGGCCACGACGCCAAGGGCGCACGCGCCTACGACGGCCAGCAGTAGCCAGGGCAGATGGCGTAGCAGGCTATTATTGTTTTTCATTTTTTTATTCCAGCCAGGGTGGACAAGAAAGACAGCCACCCGAGTTTAGCGCTTACCGGCGTAAAGGCCATACCCGACATTCGTCTGCCAATGGCCAAACGGGCACGATGCTGCGCCAGCAGGGTCTATAGTCAGTGAATCTCCAGAGGGATTGCGTAATGAGCGAACGCCGCCGCTTCGTACGAATTGAGTTCCATGCCAAGACCGAACTGAGCCAAGGGCCGTTCATCTGGCCGGTAAAGCTGTTGGATCTATCTCTCAAGGGGCTGCTGATCGAAAAGCCCGAACCCTGGATTGGTGACCCCGAAAAGTCCTTCATGGCTGATATTCATTTGAGCCCCGAGGCTGAGGTCAAGATGGAAGTCCGGCTGACTCACGACGACCATGGTCACTTGGGCTTTGTCTGTGAACACATCGACCTGGATTCCATTGCGCATCTACGTCGGCTGGTAGAGCTGAATCTGGCCGACCATGACGAGCTGGAGCGGGAGCTGGCGGCGCTGATTCATATCTGACGGCACCGACTCCCCAGGCGAGGGAGCTTGCTCCCTGGCCACAAAAGACCTGCACAAGCCGCTACTCGAACAAAGCATCCAACGCCTGCTCCAACCGCGTCACGGCAATGATCTGCAACCCCGCGGGCGCTTCCTTCGGCGCGTTCCCCTTGGGCACGATGGCGCGCTTGAAGCCATGCTTGGCAGCCTCCTTGAGCCGCTCCTGCCCGCTCGGCACTGGCCGCACTTCACCCGAAAGCCCGACTTCACCGAACACCAGCAAATCATGCGGCAGCGGCCGATTGCGCAGGCTGGACATCACGGCCGCCATCAACGCCAGGTCGGAGGCGGTCTCCAATACCTTCACCCCGCCCACCACGTTGAGGAACACATCCTGATCGTGGGTAGGAATGCCGCCGTGTCGGTGCAAGACAGCCAACAGCATGGCGAGCCGGTTCTGATCCAGGCCCAGGGTGACCCGGCGCGGGTTCGCCAGGTGGCTGTCGTCCACCAGTGCCTGGACCTCCACCAGCATCGGTCGAGTGCCTTCCCACGTCGCCATGACCACGCTACCCGGAACTTCTTCCTGGGCACGCGTGAGAAAAATCGCCGAAGGGTTGGAGACCTCCTTCAGGCCCCGGTCAGTCATGCCGAACACGCCCAATTCGTTGACGGCGCCAAAACGGTTCTTCACCGCTCGCAACAAACGCAGGCGCCCGTCCGATTCGCCTTCGAAATACAATACCGTATCGACCATGTGTTCCAGCACCCGAGGGCCCGCCAGCGCGCCTTCCTTGGTGACGTGGCCGACCAGGAAGATCGCCGTGCCACTCTGCTTGGCATAACGCACCAGCAACGCCGCGCTTTCGCGTACCTGGGACACGCCGCCCGGTGCCGATTGCAGCTGTTCGGTGAAGATCGTCTGGATCGAGTCGATCACCATCACCTTGGGTTTCTCCAGGCGCGCCGTGGCGATGATGGTTTCGATGCAAGTCTCGGTCATGACGCGCAACTGATCCTGGGGCAACCCCAGCCGTCGTGCGCGCATCGCGACCTGTTGCTGGGACTCTTCGCCAGTGACATACAGCGCCGGCATGCGAGTGGCGAGATTGCACAGGGTCTGCAGCAGGATGGTGGATTTGCCGATGCCCGGATCTCCGCCGATCAATACCACCGAACCATCCACCAGACCGCCGCCCAGCACGCGATCCAGTTCGCCGGACGCCGTGGAAAAGCGCGGGATTTCTTCGACGCTGACCTCGGCCAGGGTCTTGATCTGGGCTTGTTGCCCAGCCCAACCCGTGCGCCCGGTGGGTGCCGCCGCCCCGCCGCTTTCCACCATGGTTTCGGTCAGGGTATTCCAGGCCCCGCATTCACTGCATTGGCCAGCCCATTTGGGAAAGGTCGAGCCGCACTCGGTGCAGCCGTACATGCGCTTTGCCTTGGCCATCTGAACTCCGGGTAAAAACCGCGATGATAGCCTAGCCAGGCTTTACTGCGGGGCCGGCATTCTGATTTCGCCCTTCGCCAGATCCGCCGCGCTATTGCCCAGCGGATCCCTGGCCTCCAGGTCGGCGCCCCTGGCCTTCAAGGCATCGAGCAATTCGTCACGCTTGAACAGGCCCGCATACATCGCAGCAGTCTGTCCGGCGCCGTTGCGTTGGTCCGGACTGCACTCGGTGGACAATAACCGGCGGGCGATCTGGACTTCACCCTTGAAGATGGCACCCATCAACGCAGTATTGCCGCGTTTGTCCTGGGCGCAGGCATCGGCGCCAGCGGCCAACAGCCGCTCCACCGCGGGCGCGTGGCCGTGATAAGCCGCCAGGATCAGCGCCGTGTAGCCCTTTTCATCCCGGGTGTCGAGCGAGTAACCGGCCTCGATGAACGTATCGAGCATCGGCACATCACCCCGGCGTGCGGCGTCGAAATAATAGCCTTGCAGCTGTTCCCGCACCGCAGCCGGATCGGCGGGTACGGGCTGCTCGGCCAACACGCCCACCGACCAGGTCATGAGTACCGATAGAAGAACATTTCGCATCAGGCTTCTCCTTATGACGCAGGCCTGTGGGAGCGAGCCTGCTCGCGATCCAGGCAACGCGGCCTGCCTGGGCACCGCATCGCGAGCAAACTTGCTCCCTACAGGTCGATCAGTCGCTCAGCTTCTCGGCCAGCGCCTTGACCCGCGCCAGGTCGCCTTTGGCGACACGAGCCACGCCGGTGCCGTATTCGGGGTCAGCCTTGTAGAGATACGACAGGATGATGTGCTTGCTCTCATCGTCAGTCGTTGCCAATGACCCACCGAAGCTTTCGATCAAGTCATTGCGCTCCTTCTGATTGAACGAGCGGTACAGATCACCCGCCTGCTTGAAGTTCTGCTCGCGCTGGATTTTCGCTTGCTGGGTGCTGCCGGTCAGCGCTGCCTGGCTATAGCGCGCCGCAGGTTGCTCTTCGCGCGGCATCAAGCGACTCGGCTGGTAGTTCACGCCAGTGCTGGTGCTGCCGAAATTCATCGCACCGTCCTGGTTGCCATTGTTTACCGCGACCTTGGGCGCGTTGATGGGCAACTGCAACGCGTTCGGCCCGACCCGGTACATTTGCGTATCGGCATAAGAGAAGACCCGACCCTGCAACAGGCGATCCTCGGAAGGCTCGATACCCGGGACCAGATTGGCCGGGGCCATCGCGACTTGTTCGGTTTCCTGGAAAACATTCGCCGGATTACGATTCAACACCATCTGCCCAACTTTTCGCTCAGGCACGTCCGGCCAGATCTTGGTGGCGTCCAGCGGATCGAAATCGAACTTCGACAAGTCTTGCGGCTTGAGCACCTGAACGTACAGATCCCACTTTGGAAAGTCACCCTTGTTGATATGACTGACCAAATCATTCGTCATATGGCTGTAATCCTGCCCTTGAACTTTCACTACTTCTTTTGGATCGAGGTTTTTCAACCCCTGCAAACTTTTCCAATGGAACTTCACGTAACTGATATCGCCCTTGGCGTTGATCAGTTTGTAAGCGTGCACGCCATTGCCGTCCATTTCGCGATAACTGGCCGGGGTACCGGAGTTGGAATACAGCTCGGTCAGCGTGCGGGTGGCTTCCGGTACGTGGGAAAAGAAATCGAAACGACGCGAATCATCGTCCAGGTTGGTCCGAGGGTCGGGCTTGAACGCATGGACCATGTCGGGAAACTTGATCGCATCACGGATGAAGAACGTCGGGAAATTATTCCCGACCAGGTCCCAGTTACCATCGGCCGTGTAGAACTTGGTAGCGAAGCCTCGAGGATCACGCAGCGTCTCAGGCGAATGATTACCGTGCACCACGGCGGAAAAACGGACGAACACCGGCGTGACCTGTCCGGCGGCGAATACCTTGGCCTTGGTCAGGTCGCTCAGGTCATTGGATACCGTAAACTCGCCATGCGCACCGGTACCACGGGCATGCACCACACGCTCGGGGATCCGTTCACGGTCAAAACGCTGGAGCTTCTGGATCAGTTGCACATCCTGCAGCAGGGTCGGGCCGTTGGGGCCGGCGGTCTGGGAGTTCTGGTTGTCGCCCACTGCCGCGCCATTATCCCGGGTCAGGGTGGCGGCATTGACGGACAGGGAAAACAGGCTGGCGGTCAGCACAACGAGGGTATGGCGGTTGGAAAAAGCACCAAGGCCAAGGGAAGTGTTCATGTGAGTTTCCTCTGATTTTATAGAGCGCATCCATGTGCGCCTTTCAGAGGCTAGTGCTCGACAAACCGAAACCTAAATAGAAATGCCGTACCGACCTGATAGAAAAAACAATATGGGGAATCGGCCTTGAACCGCGTATCACGCGCGATTGGTGGCACTTTGTAAACTTTTTGCGAGGTGCTGGGTCGATAACTGGCAAGCTTTGTAAGCATGCATGTCAGGCAAGACCCGTTTAGCTGACTTACACTGCGGCTATAAATCTCATCTGTCACAAGGAACAACTCATGGGCGTGCTAAGCGAGTTCAAGGCCTTCGCGGTCAAAGGCAATGTCGTCGACATGGCCGTCGGGATCATCATTGGTGCTGCTTTTGGCAAAATCGTTTCGTCATTCGTTGGCGACGTGGTCATGCCACCGCTCGGGCTGCTGATCGGCGGAGTGGACTTCAGTGACTTGGCGATCACGCTCAAGGCGGCCGAGGGAAATACGCCAGCGGTGGTGCTCGCCTATGGCAAATTCATCCAGACGACAGTGGATTTCATCATCGTGGCTTTCGCCATTTTCATGGGCGTCAAAGCCATCAACCGCCTGAAGCGCGAAGAGGCCGTCGCTCCGAGCGCGCCGCCTGTTCCTACCAAGGAAGAACAATTGCTCAGCGAGATCCGCGACCTGCTCAAGGCTCAGAACGAGAGGCCTTGAGCATTCTCGCCGGCCCAAAAATGGCGTCCCACGGACGCCATTTTTTTCACCAGTAATTTTCCACCGCCACCTGGCCGGGCCGCCGCGTGAGGCTCAGTTGCAAGCCCCTGGCCTTGAGCAACTTGCGCGTGTCGTCAATCATCTGCGGGTTGCCGCACAACATGACCCGCGAATGCTCTGGCGTCAGCGCGACACCGGCGGCCTGTTCCAGCTCGCCATTTTCGATCAGTGTGGTGATGCGTCCGTTGAGGGCGCCAGGGTGTTGTTCACGGGTAACGGTCGCAATGAAGCGAAACTTATGGGCGTATTCCGCCAGATAGTCTCGCCGGGGCAACGCATCAATCAAGGCCTGATAGGCCAACTCCCGTGACTCGCGGACGCTGTAAACGAGGATGATTCGCTCGAATTTCTCCCAGACCTCGAAGTCCTGCAGGATAGAAAGAAACGGGGCGACCCCTGTCCCGGTGGACAAAAGCCACAAATCGCGACCGTCAACAAAACGGTCCAGCGTCAGGTAACCAAAGGCCTGGCGCTCGACCAACAAGCTGTCCCCCGGCCTCAACCGGCTGAGCTCGCTGGTGAATTCGCCGTCCGGGACGACGATGGAAAAAAACTCGAGAAACTCGTCGAACGGCGAAGACACCATGGAATAAGCCCGCCAGACGGCAGTGCCGTCCGCCTTCACCACCCCCAGTCGAGCAAACTGACCAGCCCGGAAACGAAAGCCGCGATCCCGGGTGGTACGCAGGGTAAACAGGTGAGGCGTCAGGGGCTGCACATCGATCAGGGTTTGGCGGGTAAACTTTTCTGCGCTGTCGGTCATGAGCCTCTCCAATGGGACGAGGACCGTATTGTCCCGTAAACCAAGCACGTTAACCATTTACGATCAGTAATGGTATTGAACTGAACATTAAACATTGATGGAGGAATCTTTCATCAGCCTTATACAAAAACCAAACAGCGTATCGAAAAACATCGTAAAAACTCGACCCAGTCCATAAACAACTAACATCGACAAAAAAATACCTAACATTGAGGAAATCTCCTACACTAATTTTTCGCAGCTTCAATGGGATCCACGACACTCAGGAGAACGCCATGGATACATGGAAAGATTTGCAATTGCGAAAATTATCGTGCGAACAGGATTTGCAAAAAGCCTATCGCCTCGTACAAAACTTCTTTAATTATCAGGGATTTGAATACTGCGCCTTCGCTGCATACCCGACTTTTACGGACAGACACAGGCATCAGATCAATATCAACAACTACCCTTACGGATGGAACAAGCTGTACAAACAAAACGGTTATGCCGCGAACGATCCAATACTGGCACACTGCAATCATTCATCATTGCCAATTCTTTGGAGTGAAGATGTTTTTTGCGAGGCGCCCGAGTTATGGCAGGAACTGGAACACCAAGGACTCAGCCATGGCTGGACCCAAGCCGTCCATGAGGAACGGGGCACCTATTACAGCCTGTTCAGTCTCGCCAGGATGCAACGCCCCATCGACCCGGAGGAGCTTTATGGCAACCTGGGCTATGCCATTTTCGCCAGCCAACGGTTGCATGCGCTGGCGGGCCAGCGAATGTCCGACGCCGAGCCTTCGTCACAGACAGTCCATTTGTCGCCAAGGGAAATTGAAGTATTGAGATGGTCCGCCGAAGGCAAGACGGCATCGGAAGTCGGCAGGATCCTCTGTCTTTCCGAGCGCACCGTGAATTTCCATGTCAATAGCTGCATGCGGAAACTGAACGTGACCAACAAAATCTCGGCGGTTGCCAAGGCGGCCCATATCCATGTGATCTGATCAGCAAGGCAGAACAGCCCGCTGAAAAACCCACGAGTATTACCCGGCAAAAAAACGTACCATTTACGGTTCCACTTGAATGATGACGTGCCAGGCACGCAACGCAGTTCATTCAGGCGGTCCCGTTGAGACACCTGCCCCCAGGCAGCGGGACATTCGTTGATTTGCCAGAGTCCCCGCCATGCCCTTGCTAGACAGTCCCTTCGCCCAACTCGACCTGATCCGCCAACCCGAACAGCAGAACGAACCGCTGCAGGCATTCGACGCAGCCGATGAATATCTGCTTGCGTACCTGGCCGAACAGCAGCCGGGAGCGGATACCCGGGTTCTGGTACTCAATGACGGCTTCGGGGCCCTGGCGGCGAGCTTGGCCGGCAAGGTCAAGGTCACCAGCAGCGGCGACTCGTTCCTTGCCCTACAGGCATTGGAGAAAAACCTGGCGCGCAACGGTTTGCCCTTCGATGCGGTACCGATCGTGCCCGCCAGCGAACCGCTGACAGGGCTGTTCGACCGTGTCCTGATCAAAGTACCCAAGACCCTGGCCCTGCTGGAAGAGCAATTGATCCGGCTGCAAGAGCAACTGGCTCCAGGCGCTCAGGTCATAGCCGCCGCGATGGTCAAGCATCTGCCACGGGCCGCTGGCGATCTGCTGGAGCGCTATATCGGCCCGGTACAGGCCTCGTTGGCGGTGAAGAAGGCTCGCCTGTTGATTGCCACGCCACAAACCAGGACCACCACCGCCTCTCCCTACCCCACTCGTTATTGGCTGGATGAGCCGAAAATCGAGTTACTCAATCACGCCAACGTATTCTGTCGCGAAGGGCTGGATATCGGCACGCGCGCCTTTTTGCCACACCTGCCAAAAAACCTCGGCACGGCGCGGGTGGCGGACCTGGGGTGCGGCAATGGCGTGCTGGGTATCGCCAGCGCCCTGCACAACCCGCAGGCCCAGTACACGTTGGTGGATGAGTCGTACATGGCGGTCCAATCAGCCGCTGAAAACTGGCGAGCGGCCCTCGGCGAGCGTGAGGTGACCCTGCGGGCCGGCGATGGACTCGCCGGACAAGCGCCGCAATCTTTGGATGTGGTGCTGTGCAACCCACCCTTCCATCAGCAGCAAGTGGTCGGCGATTTCCTCGCCTGGCGGATGTTCCAGCAAGCCCGCGAGGCGTTGGTGGTTGGCGGCGCGCTGTACATCGTCGGCAACCGGCACCTGGGCTACCACAGCAAGCTGGCTCGGCTGTTCCGGGGAGTCGAGCAGGTCGCCGCCACGCCAAAATTCGTGATTCTCAAGGCCCGCAAGTAGCCCCGGCATTCAGTGCGGTCCGCTCAATGAGTCGTCAGCCCGGCGGCGTTCATGAACATCCGCATCAGGCTGGCGATGATAAACAGCGCCAGCACACTCCCGGCCCAGATCATCACCAGCCAGCCGAGCCGCTGCCACAACGGTTTTTTCTCAGCGGCTTCGATGTCTTTCAAGTCAGGCTTGGCCATTCTCGGCACCTCGCAGATCGGTCAATGGTAGCCATCGTCATGGGTGACCTTGCCGCGGAACACGTAGTAACTCCAGAAGGTGTACACCAGGATCAACGGAATGATGAACAGCGTGCCGACCAGCATGAAGCCCTGGCTCTGGGGCGGTGACGCGGCGTCCCAGATCGAAATGGATGGCGGCACGATGTTCGGCCACAAGCTGATGCCGAGGCCACTGTAGCCAAGAAAGATCAACACCAGCGTCAGGATGAACGGCGTGTAGTTGGCGTTGCGGGCCACGGCGCGGAACAAGCCGTACATGGTGACGAGCACCAGGATCGGCACCGGCAGGAACCAGAACAGGTTCGGCAGGGTGAACCAGCGTGCCGCGATGTCGGCGTGAGCCAGCGGCGTCCAGATGCTGACGATGCCGATCACGGCGAGCACCACGAATGCCAGTGGTCTGGCCAGGTCGTGCATCTGCTCTTGCAGCTTGCCTTCGGTCTTCATGATCAGCCAGGTACAGCCGAGCAAAGCGTAGGCGGCGATCAACGCCAGGCCGCAGAACACCGTAAACGGCGTGAACCAATCCAGGGAGCCGCCGGCAAACTGGCGATTGACCACCTCGAAACCGTCGATGAATGCCCCCAGCGCCACGCCCTGGAAAAAGGTCGCCGTCAGCGAACCACCGATGAACGCCTTGTCCCACAAATGCCGCTTCTCGGCCTTGGCCTTGAAGCGGAACTCGAATGCCACGCCCCGGAAGATCAGGCCGACGAGCATCAGGATCAACGGCAGGTACAGCGCCGAGAGCACCACCGAATAGGCCAGCGGAAACGCCCCGAACAGCCCGGCGCCGCCCAGCACCAGCCAGGTTTCGTTACCGTCCCAGACTGGCGCGACGGTATTCATCATCACATCACGGTCGCGCTCGCCCTTGACGAAGGGGAAAAGAATGCCGATCCCCAGGTCGAAGCCGTCCATGATCACGTACATCATGATGCCGAAGATGATGACCACGGCCCAGATCAGCGGAAGATCAATACCCATGACTCAATTCCCCTTGTGCGAGCTGTCGTTGTGGTCCACTTCGTCGTCGCCTTCGTTGGCAGCCGACAATGGACGGGCCGGGGTGCGTTTCTGGCCCGGACCGCCGTCGCTCGGCTCGGCTTCGTGAGCCACCGGCCCCTTGCGCACCAGGCGCAGCATGTAGCTCAGGCCCGCACCGAACAGCGCGAAATACACCACCACGAACATGATCAGGGTAAAGCTCATTTGTGCAAAGCTGTGGCCAGAGGAGGCATCCGCCGTACGCATCAGACCGTAGACCACCCAGGGTTGGCGGCCGATTTCAGTGGTGAACCAGCCCGCGAGAATCGCAATCAAGCCCGACGGTCCCATCCACAGCACCAGATGCAAAAATGGCCGGGATTGGTAGAGCCGTTCACCACGCCGCAGCCAGAGGCTGCACAGGCCGGTGAAAATCATCAGCAGCCCCAGGCCCACCATGACCCGGAACGACCAGAACACGATGGTCGAATTCGGCCGGTCCTCCGGCGGAAACTCCTTCAGGGCCGGCACTTGATCGGTCAGCGAGTGCGTCAGGATCAGGCTGCCCAGGTAAGGGATCTCCACGGCAAATCTGGTTTCCTCGGCTTCCATGTCCGGCCAGCCGAACAGAATCAGGGGCGTGGGCTCGTCGCCGACGTTTTCCCAATGCCCCTCGATCGCGGCGATTTTTGCCGGCTGATGCTTGAGCGTGTTGAGCCCGTGGAAGTCGCCGATGACCGCTTGCACCGGTGCCACCAGCAGGGCCATCCACATCGCCATGGACAGCATCCTGCGAATGGCCGGATTGTCGCGACCACGGAGCAAATGCCAGGCTGCCGACGACCCGACGAAGAACGCCGTGGCAACAAATGCCGCAACCGACATGTGCAACAGTCGGTAAGGGAACGAGGGGTTGAACACCACCGCCAGCCAGTCCACCGGAATGACCCGGCCATCGATGATTTCGTAGCCCTGCGGAGTCTGCATCCAGCTGTTGGAGGAAAGAATCCAGAAAGTCGAGATCAGGGTGCCGATCGCCACCATGACCGTGGAGAAAAAATGCAGTCCCCTGCCGACGCGGTTCCAGCCGAACAACATGACCCCGAGGAAACCCGCCTCCAGGAAGAATGCCGTGAGCACCTCATAGGTCAGCAATGGCCCGGTGACCGCACCGGCGAAGTCCGAAAAGCGGCTCCAATTGGTGCCGAACTGATAGGCCATGACCAGCCCGGACACCACGCCCATGCCGAAGTTGACGGCAAATATCTTCGACCAGAAGTGGTACAGGTCGCGGTAGGTGTCGTCACGCGTCTTCAGCCACAGCCCTTCGAGCACCGCCAGGTAACTCGCCAGGCCAATGGTGATGGCCGGGAACAGGATGTGGAACGAGATGGTGAATGCGAACTGGATTCGGGCGAGATCGAGCGCCTCCAAACCGAACATAAGTCTTCCTCTGTCAGGTAAAACCGGCTGCGGGCGGGGCTTGCATCACAGCTCCCTGGGGATATGGAGTGTGATGTTTTTCAAATCGTTCTTTTTTTAGAACCGTCACAACGCAGGATTCTGGCCGGGTGGCCCCAGCGCAACGCCTTGGCAGGCATTGATCTGGATCAAGCAATGTTCAAAGAGTAGACCCATATTTGCCGATGGACGGCGTGGTCTTTTGTCGCGTGGCAGGTTGTCTCAGTGCTGTCCTCCTGTTCCAAGTCTGGATTTCCCAAACCTGCACGGCCCCCGTGGCGAGGGAGCTTGCTCCCGCTCGGTTGCGTAGCGACCGTCAAAATCGAGGGCCGCTGCGCAGCCCAGCGGGAGCAAGCCCCCTCGCCACAATAGCCCGCATCAATTTTGAATTGATGTCTGGCTAACTATTTTTCCAGCCGCCGCAACTTCCAGTTACAGCTCGGTGATAATCTCGCTCTTCACGTCACCGGACCCGTCGTAGATGCCCAGCCAAGCGCCCTTGCTGCTCCGTCACCACCGACCTTTCATCGCCTTCTGGCTGGCCCGGATCTTTACGGCGAGCGGCTTCCAGATGCTCACCGTGGCCATTGGCTGGAACCTCTATCAACTGACCGGCAACGTCTTGGACCTGGGTCTCGTAGGGCTGGTCGAGTTCGCACCGCGGGTGCTGTTCATGCTGCACACCGGGCATGTCGCCGATCGGTATGACCGGCGCAAGGTCGCGGCCATCTGCCAATCCTTGCAGGCGGCGATTGCCGCGGCGCTGGTGATCGGCAGCGCCACCGATAATGTTACGCGGGAGATGATCTTCATCCTGGCGTTCCTGCTGGGCGCGGCCCGATCCTTCGAAATGCCGACGACCCAGGCGCTGCTGCCGAGCATCGTGCCTTCCGCGCTGTTTCCCCGCGCCGTGGCCGCTGCGCAGTCGGCACAGCAATCGGCGACTATCGTCGCACCCGCGCTGGGCGGTTTGCTGTACGCCTTCGGCAGCGTCTGGGTCTACGGGCCGACCGTGCTGCTCTACCTCATCGCCTGCGGCCTGATGCTCAACCTGCCCGCGCGGCAGACGCCGTTGAACAAAGGCAAGGCGACCCTGGATTCGCTGCTGGCGGGCATCCGCTTCATCCGGAGCCGGCAGGATATTCTCGGGGCGATTTCCCTGGACCTGTTCGCGGTATTGCTGGGGGGCGCGACGGCGTTGCTGCCGGTATTCGCCAAGGACATCCTGCTCACCGGCCCCTGGGGCCTGGGCCTGTTGCGCTCGGCACCGGCGGTGGGCGCCTTGCTGATGTCGTTGTGGCTGGCGCGATTTGCCGTCGAGCGCAAGGTCGGCCGGGTGATGTTCACGGCGGTGGGCGTGTTCGGCGTCGCCACGATTGCCTTCGGCCTCTCCACTTCGTTCTGGTTTTCCTTGGCGGTGCTAGTGGTGCTGGGCGCGGCGGACATGATCAGCATGGTCATCCGCGCCTCTTTCGTGCAATTGGAAACGCCGGATGAAATGCGTGGCCGGGTCAGCGCCGTGAACGGCCTGTTCATCGGCGCCTCGAACCAGTTGGGTGAATTCGAGTCCGGCCTGACCGCCCACTGGTTCGGCACGGTGCCGGCGGTGGTCATGGGCGGCGTCGGCACGCTGCTGGTGACCGGGGCCTGGATCAAACTGTTCCCGACCCTGGCCAACCGCGACCGCATGCACGAACCGGTGGACGAAGCAAAAGCCTAGAGCAACTTATCCACAGTGATCGGGAAATTCCGCACCCGTTTGCCCGTGGCATGGTAGATCGCATTCGCCACCGCCGCGGCCACGCCGACAATGCCGATTTCACCGACGCCCTTGGACCCGAGGGCGTTGACGATGTCGTCCTGTTCATCGACAAACACCACGTCGATGTCGCCAATGTCGGCGTTAACGGGCACGTGGTATTCGGCCAGATTGTGGTTCATGTGACGGCCCAGGGCGTGATCGGTCAGGGTCTCTTCGTGCAAGGCCATGCCAACGCCCCAGACCACGCCACCGAGAATCTGGCTGCGGGCGGTTTTCGGGTTGATTACCCGCCCGGCCGCGATGGCGCTGACCACGCGGTTGACCTTCACCGTGCCCAGGTCTTCGTCGACCAGCACCTCGACGAACACCGCCGAGTGCGTAGCAGTGGCATAGGCCTGGCGTTTCTCATCCGGCTGGGCCGTGACTTGTGCCTGCAACGGCGTCTCGCCGCTGTTCCGAGCGAGCTGCGCCAGGGTGACACTGGCCTCCCCCATGCGCAGTTCACCGTCGAGAAACGTGACTTGCTCAAGGGTTGCGCCGCTGAAGGCCGGACAAGTCTGCCGAGCCACGGCGAGCAGTTTTTCCCGCAGCGCCTCACAGGCTTGCTGCACTGCGGTGCCGACTGACGAGACGGTAAACGAACCGCCCTGCAGCGGTGCGGTCGGCAGCGACGAATCGCCAAGCACAAAGGTGACATTCTCCAAGGAAACGCCTGACGTCTCGGCAGCAATCTGGGTCATGACGGTATAGGTGCCGGTGCCGATGTCAGTGGTCGCGCTGCTGACGGTCAGCTTGCCGTTGGGATCCAGCGACGCTCGGGCGCTGGCCTTCTGCTGCATGGCCTCCCAGACACCGCCGGCCATGCCCCAACCTACCAGTTGCCGCCCTGCGCGCATGCTGCGCGGCTCCGGATTGCGCTTGCTCCAACCGAAACGGTCGGCACCCTGGGCATAACATTCGCGCAACTCCTTGCTCGAATACGGCTTGCCTTCGTTCTCGTTACGTTCGGCATAGTTGATCAAGCGCAGCTGGACCGGGTCGATGGCCAGGGCGCAGGCCAACTCGTCCATGGCGCACTCCAGACCGATCAGTCCAAGGGCGGCGCCGGGGGCACGCATGTCCAGCGGCGTGTAGACGTCCAGGGGCACCAGCTTGTAGCTCAATTCGACGTTATCGCAGTGATAGAGCATGCCGCTCCACTCCACCACATGCTCGGTGAAGTCCTCGAAGCGCGACGTCTGGCCTACGGCGCTATGGGCCACCGCGAGCAAACGTCCGTTGGCCGCCGCTCCCAGTTGCACGCGCTGGAAGGTCCGGGGCCGGTAGCCGAAGGTAAACATTTGCTGACGGGTCAGGCTGACCCGCACCGAGCGCTTGAGCGTCAGCGCGGCCATTACCGCCAACGGCAACTGGTACTGCGGGCGCAGCCCGGAACCGAAAGCGCCGCCAACGTAGGCGGCAAACACCCGCACCTGTTCTTTTTCCAGCCCGAACACCTCTTGCACGTAGGCCTGGCAATTCTGAGTGCCCTGGGTTTTGTCGTGAATGTGCAAGCTGCCGTCGGGTTGGTACAGAACGGTCGAAGCGTGGGGCTCCATCGGGTTGTGATGTTCGATCGGCGTGCTGTAGGACACATCAACGCTGAGTGCCGAGCTGGCGTACTCCCCCTGAAAATTTCCGCGGGGCTTGGGCAATTCGGCCGGTGCCGGATGCGCTTCGTTTTGCAGGATCGTCAGATCGGTCTGATGGTCCTGGGTCTCGTAGTCGATCTCAACGAGCGAGCCGGCATAACGCGCCAACTCGAGATTTTCCGCAACCACCAGGGCGAGCGGCTGGCCGCTGTAGAGGACCTGGTCGTTGAACAACGGCCGGAACGGCGAACCCTCCGCGGCATCGGCATCCTGGTAGGGCTCGTCGTAACTGGCGATCTTCGGGCGGTTGGTATGGTCGATCACCGCGACGACGCCCGGCAGCGCCAAGGCTCGGGAAGCATCGATGCGCACGACCCGGCCACGGGCAATACCGCTGGAGACGACGCTGCCGTGCAGCAGGCCATCTTCGGGGTACTCCCCGGCGTATCGGGCCCGACCAGTGACCTTGAGCAGGCCATCGGTCCGGTCAAGCGGCTTGCCTATGGTTTTGCTCAATGCATTCATCGGGTGGTTCCCCCCACCAGCGCGGCATCGCTCAAGGCGCGGATAATTGCCCGGCGTGCCAGTTTGACTTTGAAGCCGTTGTGCTCCAGCGGCTCGGCGTTCTGCATTAACGCATCGGCAGCCGCCGTAAAGGTTTCGCGGCTGACGGCCTGGCCGACCAGCCAGTTCTCAACGGCCTTGTCGCGCCACGGTTTGTGGGCTACACCGCCGAGGGCCAGCCGAGCCTGGCGAATCACCGGCCCATCAAGCTCCAGCGCCGCCGCCACCGAAACCAGCGCAAAGGCGTAGGAGGCCCGGTCACGGATCTTCAGGTAGTGGCTATGTTCAGCAAAACCCGCTGGGGGCAACTCGATGTAGGTGATCAGCTCGTCATCGGCCAATTGGTTGTCCCGATCCGGTGCGTCACCGGGCAGACGGTGAAAATCAGCGAATTCGATGGTCCGCGCGCCGCCCCGTCCCAGCACATGAACAACCGCCTCAAGCGCCGCCAGGGCCACGCACATGTCCGACGGATGAGTCGCCACACACTGATCACTGGCGCCGAAAATCGCGTGGATCCGGTTCAGGCCGCTTCGGGCCGGGCAACCGCTGCCTGGGCGCCGCTTATTGCAGGGCACGGAGGCGTCATAAAAGTAATAGCAGCGCGTGCGTTGCAACAGGTTGCCACCGGTGCTGGCCATATTGCGCAACTGCGGCGAGGCGCCCGCCAGGATGGCTTGGGCGAGCAGCGGATAGCGCCGCTGAATCCACGGATGCCAGGCCAGATCGGCATTGCTCACCAATGCGCCAATCATCACCCCGCCCGACGGGGTCTCGCTGAGGTCCGTCAAAGGCAGTCCGGTGATATCGATCAAGTGCTGGGGGCGGCTGAGATTTTCCTTCATCAGGTCCAGCAGGTTGGTGCCGCCAGCGATGAAGCGCGAGTTCGCACTGGACAATTCGACGGCCGCCTGCACGGTGTCGGGCTTGCTGTAGCTAAAGGGATTCATCGCTCGCCCTCCGTTGGCTGGCAGAGCGGAAGCGCTTCCTCGATGGCGTCGCGAATATTGTTGTAGGCGCCGCATCGGCAGAGGTTGCCGCTCATCAGTTCGCTGATTTCGGCGCTGGTCTGCGCCCGGCCCTCGTTGGCCAGCCCCACCGCCGAACAGATCTGCCCCGGCGTGCAGTAGCCGCACTGGAACGCGTCATGCTTGATGAACGCCCGCTGCATGGGGTGCAGCTCATCGCCATTGGCCAAGCCCTCGACGGTGGTCAGCTCGGCGCCGTCGCACATCACCGCCAGGGTCAGGCAGGCGTTGATACGCTTGCCATCACGCAACACCGTGCAGGCGCCGCATTGGCCGTGATCGCAGCCTTTTTTGCTGCCTACCAGGTCCAGTTGCTCGCGCAGCAGGTCCAGCAGCGTGGTCCAGGGCAGCACCTGCAGCTCACGCACGGCGCCATTGAGTGTCAGACGTATCGGATGACGGACGAAGGACGCCTGCGTCGCTTCGGACAAGGTCGCGCTCATGGAACACCTCACGGTTGGTCGTACTCGCGGCGTTTTGGGAAACCGCCGTCATAAGGGGTACGACTTCGAGGTGGGGTGAGCGTTCAAGGCAATTGGGCGACGAAACGCCAGCGGCCGCTGCGCAGCCGAGCGGGAGCAAGCTCCCTCGCCACAGGGCTACTCTCGATTAAAGGAAAGATCAGGCCAGCAACTCCGCCGCCACCACGCCTCTCACACCCTTGCCGGCGAGTTGCTCCACCAGCGTCAGGGCAAATATCAGGGCGGCGGCCGAGCCTTGGGCGGTGATGCAGTTGCCATCCACCACCACCGGCTGGTCGACGAAGCTGCATCCGGACAGCTGCTGGCTCACGGCGGGCAGGCACGTCATGCGGCGCTGGCGTAGCACGCCGAACGCCTGGAGTACCAGCGCTGGCGCTTCGGCGATGGCGGCAAAAAATCGCCCGGCGGCGGCCTGGTCCCTGACCAACTGCTGCAACGGCTGGTGGGCGGCCAGATGCTGCGCGCCAATGATGCCGCCCGGCAGGACGATCAGGTCGAAATCCTGGACCAGCATGTCCACCAGCATGCCGTCGGCGGTCAGGCGCGTGCCGCGTGCACAGGTGAGCATGCGTCGGCCCTCGATACTCGCCACCACCACTTCGAGCTGCGCACGACGCAACACATCGATCAGCGTCACCGTCTGCAAATCGTCGACGCCTTCAGCCACGGCAATCAGGGCTCGGGGGATCTTGGTTCCAGGAATCATGGGCGCTCTCCGCTGGGTGACTCCCTCAAGACTAGCCAGCTTTGCCGGGCCGTGTCAGGTGAAGGTCGCCCGTGACGTGGTCATTTGATGTAGAGCTCGGTCGCCATCCGGTTCCCCGGCGCGTTGATCGACACATTACTGAAGCTGAAAGTGCCTTCCTGCTTGCCCTTCAGATCGAAGATGTACAGGTAACCGACCACCTTGGTGCTTGTCGAACA
The DNA here is from genome assembly GCF_051132085.1 of Pseudomonas sp. R1-15. Lineage (NCBI taxonomy): Bacteria > Pseudomonadati > Pseudomonadota > Gammaproteobacteria > Pseudomonadales > Pseudomonadaceae > Pseudomonas > Pseudomonas sp. R1-15. Next base: position 5,155,550 of record NZ_CP071660.1, read on the forward strand.
GTCGTTGAGATTGCCATTGCTGAACGCACACACCGGCGAGCGGGTGCCGTCGACTTCGAAGCCGTCCAGCGTGACATGAGGCTGGCGGCCATAACCGACCTCCAGCACGAAGACCTTGATATTCGGCCCGCTATGATCGCAACGGGTCTGCGTCTGCCCCGCCGCGACATCCTCGAAACCACAGGTCGGCGATTCGACCTTGAGCACCTTGACCTCGCTCAGCGGCGGCGCGGAGGCGGCGTGCGCCGCCGGTTCGAGCAGCGCCAGGTTCAACGCGCAGGTCCATGCGAATTTTTTCATGCGATACATACCGACCTCCCCGGAATCGCGCGCAGTATGGCCCAACTTTTGCGTCTGCACACTTTGCGACGCACACCGAGGATCGCAGCCTCATCGCCGCGCTGCTATGATGCGCGGCTTTTTCCGACCCGCAGAAAATCCCGGGCGCCCCTGGCGCAGTGTGCTTTGCTGTTGAGGTCGATACATTCACGGCGCCGCGCGCGCCACGGGGAGCAGACATGCTGGAAAGGCTGTTTCAACTCAAGGCACACAACACCAACGTGCGGACCGAGATCCTGGCGGGCGTCACGACCTTCCTGGCCATGGCCTACATTCTGTTCGTCAACCCGAGCATTCTCGGCGAAACCGGCATGGACAAGGGCGCCGTCTTCGTCGCCACCTGCCTGGCGGCGGCCATCGGTTCGACGGTCATGGGCCTGATCGCCAACTACCCGATCGCCCTCGCACCGGGCATGGGCCTGAACGCCTTCTTCACCTATACCGTGGTCTTGCACATGGGCCACACCTGGCAAGTGGCGCTGGGTGCGGTATTCGTTTCAGCCGTATTGTTTTTCCTGCTGTCGATCTTTCGTATTCGCGAATGGATCATCAACAGCATCCCGCTGCCACTGCGCTCGGCCATCGCCGCCGGTATCGGCCTGTTCCTGGCGCTGATCGCCTTGAATAACGCTGGCATCGTGGTGAAAAACCCGGCGACCATGGTCGGTCTGGGCGACCTGAAACAACCGGCGCCGATCCTGGCGACCGTGGGCTTCGTCCTGATCGTCGCCCTCGAAGCACTGAAAGTGCGCGGCGCCGTGCTGATCGGCATCCTGGCGGTCACCGTCGTCTCGATCGTGATGGGCTTCACGCCGTTTGGCGGGATCATTTCCGCGCCGCCCTCCCTGGCCCCGACGTTTTTGCAGCTGGACATCAAGGGCGCCCTGGACATCGGTCTGGTGAGCGTGATCTTCGCCTTCCTCTTCGTCGACCTGTTCGACAACTCCGGCACCCTGATCGGCGTCGCCAAGCGCGCCGGGCTGATGGGCAAGGACGGCCACATGCCGAAGATGGGCCGCGCGCTGATCGCCGACAGCACGGCCGCCATGGCTGGTTCGCTGCTGGGCACCTCGACGACCACCAGCTACATCGAGTCGGCGGCAGGCGTCAGCGCTGGCGGACGCACCGGCCTGACCGCCATCGTCGTGGCGGTCCTGTTCCTGCTGGCGCTGTTCTTCTCGCCACTGGCCGCCAGCGTCCCGGCCTTCGCCACCGCGCCGGCCCTGTTGTTTGTGGCCGTGTTGATGACCTCCGGCCTGGCCGAGATCGACTGGGACGACATCACCGTCGCCGCCCCGGTGGTGATCACGGCGCTGGCAATGCCGTTCACCTACTCCATCGCCAATGGCATCGCCTTCGGCTTCATCGCCTGGACCGCCATCAAACTGGTGTCGGGCCGTGGCCGTGAGCTGAACCCGGCGCTGGTCATCCTGTCGATCCTGTTCGTTATCAAGTTGGGTTGGTTCAACGCATGACTTTTGATTCCCAGGCCTACGCCGCCCAGTTGCAGGACAAGGTCACGCGCTTGCGTGACTTGCTGGCTCCGTTCAATGCACCCGAGCCCGAGGTATTCGACTCGCCCTTGCAGAACTTCCGCCTGCGCGCCGAATTCCGCCTGTGGCGCGAAGCTGGCGAACGCCACTATGCGATGTTCTCCCAAGACGACAAGCGCACGCCGATTCTGATCGAAGAGTTCCCCATCGCCAGCCTGCGCATCAACCAATTGATGCCGCAGCTCAAGGCCGCCTGGCAGGCCAGTGCGCCCTTGAGCCACAAGCTGTTCCAGGTCGAATTTCTGACCACCCTGGCCGGCGACGCGATGATCACCCTGTGTTATCACCGCCCGCTGGATGAACACTGGCACGCCGCGGCGTCGCAACTCGCGACCGACCTTGGCGTCAGTATCATCGGGCGCTCCAAAGGCAAACGGGAAGTGATCGGCCACGATTACGTGGTGGAAAAACTTGAGGTGGGCGGCCGTGCCTTCAGCTATCGCCAGCCCGAAGGCGCCTTCACCCAGCCCAACGGCACGGTAAACCAGAAGATGCTCAGCTGGGCTTATGAAGCCTTGGGCGATCGCAGCGACGATCTGCTGGAGCTTTACTGCGGTAACGGCAATTTCACGTTGCCCCTGGCCACCCGCGCGCGCAAAGTGCTCGCCACTGAAATCAGCAAGACATCGGTCAGCGCCGCGCTGAGCAACCTCAGCGAAAACGCTGTGGATAACGTCACGTTGGTACGGCTCTCCGCCGAGGAACTGACCGAAGCCTTGAACGAAGTCCGCCCATTCCGCCGCTTGCAGGGTATCGATCTCAAAAGCTACGAATTCGGCAGCGTCTTCGTCGACCCACCTCGCGCCGGCATGGACCCGGACACCTGCGAACTGACCCGACGCTTCGACAATATCCTCTACATTTCCTGCAACCCGGAAACCCTCGCCGCGAACATCGCGCAGTTGAGCGACACCCACCGCATCACGCGCTGCGCGTTGTTCGATCAGTTTCCGTGGACTCATCACATGGAATCCGGCGTGTTGTTGACTCGGCGCTGACCTACGCAAACCGTCGTGGCGAGGGAGCTTGCTCCCGCTCGGTTGCACAGCAACCGCAAAAACCTGGGGCTGCTGCGCAGCCCAGCGGGAGCAAGCTCCCTCGCCACAACTGCCCTCTCCTTATAACGGCAATGTTCGATCATCGAACAGTTATTGCCCGATGACCGCTGCTTTATTTGACCAAATTAACCATCTAGTACAATTTATCCCCACAGGCTGAACTACAGCCCACACCAACAATAAAAATGTGGAGAAATTGCGATGCCTCCGATCGTTCTGGTGCTCAACGGCCCGAACCTGAACCTGCTCGGCACACGCGAGCCGGCCACCTATGGCCACGAAACCCTGGCTGATATTTCCGCGCTGTGCGGCCGTGCCGCCGAGGAGTTCGGCCTGGCCGTGGAGTTCCGCCAGACCAACCAGGAAGGCGAATTGCTTGACTGGATCCACGGCGCCCGTGGCCGGTGTGCCGGGATCATCATCAACCCGGCGGCCTGGACCCACACTTCGGTTGCGATCCGCGACGCGCTGGTGGCCAGTGAAGTCCCGGTGATCGAAGTCCACCTGTCCAACGTCCACGCCCGCGAAACCTTTCGTCACCACTCCTTTGTCTCGTCAGTCGCCATCGGCGTGATGTGCGGGTTCGGCAGCCATGGTTATCGCCTGGCCCTGGAACATTTCAGTCAGCGGTTGAAGGGTTGATGAGTATGTCCAACGTCACTGTACTGGCCGGCCTGATCGGCGCGGGCATCCAGGCCTCTCGCACGCCGGCGCTCCACGAACACGAAGGCGATGCCCAAGGCATGCGTTACCTGTATCGGCTGATTGACCTTGATGCGCTGAAACTCGACAGCGGCGCCCTGGCCGATTTGCTCGTGGCTGCCGAACGCATGAGTTTCACCGGGCTGAATATCACGTTTCCCTGTAAACAGGCGGTCATCCCGCTGCTGGACGAGTTGTCGCCCGAAGCGCGCGGCATCGGTGCGGTAAATACCGTGGTGCTGAAGAACGGCAAACGCATCGGCCACAATACCGACTGCCTCGGGTTCGCCGAGGGCTTTCGGCGTGGCCTGGGCGATGTTACCCGTCGCCATGTCGTCCAGATGGGCGCAGGGGGTGCCGGGGCCGCCGTTGCCCACGCGCTACTCGCCGAAGGCGTGGAGACGCTGAGCATCTTTGATGTCGAGACCAGCCGTGCCGAGGCGCTGGCGAATAACCTGAACCAACAGTTCGGCACCGGCCGTGCTCGCGCCGGGCATGACCTGCCCACCGCCATGGCCGAGGCCGACGGGCTGGTGAACACCACGCCCATGGGCATGGCGAAACTGCCGGGCATGCCGGTACCGGTGGAGCTGTTGCGAGGCGATCTGTGGGTCGCGGAAATCGTCTATTTCCCGCTGGAAACCGAACTGCTGCGCAACGCCCGCGCCCTCGGCTGCCGCACGCTGGATGGCGGCACCATGGCGGTGTTCCAGGCGGTGAAGGCGTTCGAACTGTTCAGCGGCGTGGCGCCCGATGCGGGGCGGATGCTGGCGCATTTTCAGCGCATGGATCACTGAAGCCTGATCACAATCCCTGCTTACCTTGTGGGAGCGAGCTTGCTCGCGATGGCGGTGTTCCAGTCACCACTGGTGCTGGCTGATCGGCCGCTATCGCGAGCAAGCTCGCTCCCACACAGGCTCGCTTCCACATAAGGTTCGGTGTCAGGCCTGCAAGTACCGCAACACCGATTCACAGACCATCTGCCGATGGCGCTGCTTGACCGCTTCGTCCGACAGATCGATCTGAAAGATCTCACCGAACGTCTGGCGGTTGGACACCCGGTAGAAGCAGAACGAACTGATCAGCAGGTGCACATCCAGCGGCTCGAGGCCGGCGCGAAATACGCCCTCCTCGGCGCCTCGGCGCAATATCACGCCAAGGGAATCGAGGATGGTGTTGGTCATCGCCTTGATCGCGCCGGATTGCTTCACGTATTCAGCGTTGTGGATGTTTTCGATGCAGACGATACGCACGAAGTCCACATTGCGGTCATGGTGGTCGAAGGTGAATTCCACCAGGCGCCGGATTGCGTCGACCGGCGCCAGCTCGGCCAGGTGCAGGCGGCTTTCGGTGGTGCGGATGTCGCCGTAGAGTTTTTCCAGCACCTCGACGTACAGTTGCTCCTTGCTGCCGAAGTAGTAATAGATCATCCGCTTGGAGGTGTGGATGCGCTCGGCGATAGCGTCGACCCGCGCGCCGGCCAGCCCCTGCTGGACGAACTCGACAATGGCTTCCTGAAGAATGTTTTCCCGGGTCTTTTCCGGGTTGTTCTTGCGACTCTTGCGCGGCGCGGCGACAGGTTCGCCGAGGGCTGCGGAAAGCTCTGGATTCATAGTCATTACGGGCTCACGGCCATCACTGCACAGGTTGGCGATTATGGGCCGCACCGCACAGTGAAGGAAGCCACGGCGTTGCCCTTTACCGCCGCGCTTACGATTTCCCTACAACTTGGCGTGCCGCAAGCCACCGCTGCGGGACTTGGCCATGGCCGCCAGCCGCACCGCGACGTTGGCCGCACCGTAGCCGGCATAACCGTTCTTGCGCTGGATGATTTCGAAGAAAAACCGACCTTCGAACGGTTCGGTATAGACGTGAAACAACTCGCCGCCTTGGGCGTCACGGTCGTACAACACGTTGAAATAGGCCAGCTCGCTGAGAAACTCATCGTCGAAATCGAAACGTGCCGCCAGGTCATCGTAGTAGTTGAGCGGAATGTCCAGCAACGGCACCCCGGCCTCCTTGGCACGGCTGACCTGGGCGAAGATATCGTCGCAGTCAAAGGCGATATGGTGCACGCCGGAACCGCGATAACTCGACAGTGCATGTGAGATCGCGGTGTTGCGGTTCTCGGAAATGTTCAGCGGCAAACGAATCGAACTGCAACGGCTGCGCAACGCACGGCTTTTCACCAGGCCATAGGGGTCGGGCAACACCACTTCATCGTCAGCTTCGAAATCCAGCAGGCTCTTGTAGAACAGCACCCAACTGTCGAGGCTGTCGGCCGGCAGCGCCATCGCCATGTGGTCGATGCGCTTGAGCCCGGCGCCGATGACCGCACCGGGCTGCAAGTTGAAATCGGTGCCATAGACATCGGCGTCCTGGTCCACCAAGTAGATCAGGCTGCCATCCGGCGCTCGCACCGCCGCCAGCTCCAGCTCGTTGGGCCCGACCAGGCCACGATAAGGCTGGCCCTTGTAGGCCACCGCCCGCTTGAGAGCGCTGGCGCTGTCCTTGACCCGCACGGCGGTGGCGCACAACGATGGACCGTGGGCTTCAAAAAAGCTGTGGGCGAAGGAATACGGCTCGCAATTGAGGATCAGGTTGATATCGCCCTGGCGCAACAGGCTGACGTTCTTGGAGCGATGCTGGCCGGCCTTGACGAACCCCAGCCGCTCCAGCCAGTGGGAAAGCTTGGCGCCGAGGTTGTCATCCACGGCGAACTCCAGGAATTCAATGCCGTTGTATTCGCTGGCCGGCGCTGTCGCGAAGAGGATATCGCTGTTCTGGGCAGGCGCTTGCGCGGCCAGGCGCTCACGGGTTTTTTCTTCCAGGTACAGCAGCGAACGCAAACCGTCGGCGGCGTTGGCCCTGGGCGGCGCGGCGCGAAACCCGTCGTTGAAGATCTCCAGCGACAGCGGCCCGGTGTAGCCGCTCTGGATGATCGGCGCGAGGAAACCCGGCAGGTCGAATTCGCCCTGGCCCGGGAAACAGCGGAAATGCCGGCTCCACTCCAGGACGTCCATCGCCAGGATCGGTGCGTCGGCCATCTGCACGAAAAAAATCTTCTCCCCGGGAATCTCGGCGATGGCGCTCGGGTCGCCCTTGAGGGACAAGGTGTGGAAGCTGTCGAGCAGCACGCCCAGGCTGGGGTGATCGGCCTGGCGCACGATGTTCCAGACCTGTTGATAAGTATTCACGTGGCGGCCCCAGGCCAACGCTTCATAGCCGATGCGCAGGCCCCGCGCACCGGCACGCTCGGCCAGCAGCCTGAGGTCATCAATCAGGACCTGCTCGTCGCCGACACTGTCGGCCGAGGCATTGCTGCACACCAGCACCAGATCAGTGCCCAGCTCCTGCATCAGGTCGAATTTGCGCTCGGCGCGGTCAAGGTTGCGTGCCAGACGATCCCGGCGGCAGCCTTCGAAATCCCGAAATGGCTGGAACAAGGTGATGGCGATACCCAGGTCGGCGCACATCTGCCTGATTTCCCGAGGGCTGCCGTCGTAATACAGGAGGTCGTTCTCGAAAATTTCCACGCCGTCGAAACCAGCGGCGGCAATCGCTTCGAGTTTTTCCGGCAGGGTACCGCTCAAGGAAACAGTGGCAATGGAACGCTGCATGACTTCGGCTCCCGGGACAGGCATCGGCTACACAAGGTGCGCCGCTTTTGAAAGAGTCAGCCGATTATTGAGCGGTCGGTTTTTTTGGGCAATTTAATATGTACCATCCGGTTAGTTTTTTGGGCGATTATCGAACACAATGCCCGATCAGCGAATTGACGATTTTTTGTCCACTGCGCACCATCGACCCCACATTGACGCCGGGTTGCGGCGCGAGCCTCAATGCAGACCCAGACCACACCATAAGAATTTCAAGAACGGGTGCACCTTATGATTCCTTCCCAGAGTTCCCGCCTGGCCCCCGGCCTGAGTGCCGCCCAAGACGGCATCGGCGACAAGATCCGTGGCGCCATGGCCGTGGGCAAGACCCGTTGGGGCATGCTTGCCCTGGTGTTTTTCGCCACCACCCTGAACTACATCGACCGCGCCGCCCTTGGGGTCATGCAGCCGATCCTGGCCAAGGAGATGAGCTGGACGGCGATGGACTACGCCAATATCAACTTCTGGTTCCAGGTCGGTTATGCGGTCGGCTTCCTGCTGCAAGGTCGCCTGATCGACCGGATCGGCGTCAAGCGTGTGTTCTTCTGCGCCGTGCTGCTCTGGAGCCTGGCAACCGGCGCACATGGCCTGGCCACTTCGGCGGTGGGCTTCATGGTCTGCCGCTTCATCCTCGGCCTGACCGAAGCCGCCAATTACCCGGCCTGCGTCAAGACCACGCGGCTGTGGTTCCCGGCCGGCGAACGGGCCGTGGCCACCGGCATCTTCAATGCCGGCACCAACGTTGGCGCGATGTTCACGCCGATGCTGCTGCCGCTGATCCTGCACGTGTGGGGCTGGCAGGCCGCGTTCCTGTGCATGGCCGCGCTGGGCGGGATCTGGTTGCTGTTCTGGGGCCTGAAATACTTCAACCCGGAAGATCACCCCAGCGTCAAACAGTCGGAACTGGACTACATCCAGGCCCAGGAAGAACCGGACCAGGTCCGCGTACCGTTCTCCCGTATCCTGCGCATGCGCGGCACCTGGGCCTTCGCCCTGGCCTACTCGATTACCGCGCCGGTGTTCTGGTTCTACCTCTACTGGCTGCCGCCGTTTCTCAACCAGCAATACAACCTGGGCATCAACGTGACCCAGATGGGCATCCCGCTGATCATCATCTACCTGACCGCCGACTTCGGCAGCGTCGGCGGCGGGATCCTGTCCTCGTTCCTGATCGGTCGCGGGGTCAACCCGATCAAGGCGCGACTGGTCTCCATGCTGCTGTTCGCCTGCTGCATCGTTGGGGTGATCATGGCCGCCGGCTCCAGCAGCCTGTGGGTGGCGGTGTTTGCCATTTCCCTGGCCATCGGCGCGCACCAGGCCTGGACCGCGAACATCTGGAGCCTGGTCATGGATTACACGCCCAAGCACATGATGAGCACGGTGTTCGGCTTCGGCGGCATGTGCGCGGCCGTCGGCGGGATGTTCATGACCCAGTTGGTGGGGCACATCCTGACCGTCACCAATAACAACTACACGGTGCTGTTCACCCTGATTCCGGCGATGTATTTCATTGCGCTGATCTGGATGTACTTCATGGCGCCGCGCAAGGTTCCGACCCTGGAAAACTGACCGTGAACTAACGGACAGCGATTTACCCGTGGCGAGGGAGCTTGCTCCCGCTCGATTGCGCAGCAATCGTAAAAAAGCGAGGGCCGCTTCGCAGCCCAGCGGGAGCAAGCTCCCTCGCCACGAGAGGCTTGTATAACCAGAGGAAGGGTTGTGCTAGCAAGCCATCAAGGGTGTGTACAGCCCGTCACTTGCGCCGCTGCTGCCACGCCGCTGCCAATCCACTCAAGCAGATCAGGACGATACCGACTACCGTGGTCAGCGTCGGCGTATGGCTGAACAACAGCCAGCCAAGCAGCCCCGCGAAGATAATCTGGCAATACCCGAATGGCGCCAGCAACGCCGGGGCGGCGAAGCGGAAGGCCTGGGTCAGCATCAGGTGCGCGGTCATCCCGCAGGCACCCAATGCGAGCATCATCAAGCCGTGGGTCACGCTGGGCACTTGCCAGAAGAACGGCACCAGCGCGCTCATCACCAGGGTATTGCACAGCCCTGCAAAAAAGTTGCTGGTGGTCGGGCTGTCGATCTCACTGAGCTTGCGCGTGAGCAATTGGTAGAAGCAGAAAAACAGCGCCGAACAGAACGGCAACAGCACCGCCGGCGTGAACAGATCACCACCGGGGTGAACGATGATCAGCACCCCGATGAAACCGAAGATCACCGCGATCCACTGACCGCGCGTCACGTGTTCGCCCAGCAACGGCACTGACAGCGCGGTGACCAGCACGGGGGCGAGGAAGTTGACCGCGGTCGCCTCGGCCAAGGGGATGTACATCAGCGCCGTGGTGAAAAACAGACTGGTGCCCAACAGGCACAACGCCCGGGCCAGTTGCCACAACGGACGCTTGGTCCGCAGCACCCGCAGCCCAGAGCGCGGCAGGAAAATGCCCGCCATCAACAACGTGTGCACCACGTAACGGGCCCAGACCACCATGATGATCGGATAAAAACCCGAGAGATATTTGGACAACGCGTCGTGACTGGAGAACAGGAACGTTGCGACCAGAATAAGCACGATGCCCTTGAAAGCCTGGTTGACGCCGGAGAGCGGAGTGCTGACGGTCATGAGGGAAACCTGCGTTGCTTGATGAAAGGCCGTGATCCTTGATGCACTTGTTGGGCCAGCGAGGATTCCAATAGTTCTGATCCGAAGTGTAATGAAAATTCCGCTCTCGGGCAGGACCGGCGCACCGATGAACCAAAATCCCTGTCAGTTGCCTGAAAGCTCAAGCATGCGCGCACCTTGCGCTCCTGAAAGCTAGACTCTTCGCCACAGCAGCCATTCTTCGCACGGTCATTCAGAGGATTCTCCCCATGTTATGGAAAAAAGGTCGCCGCAGTGACAACGTGGTGGACGCCCGCGGTGACGGTGGGGGCGGCGGCGGGATGCGTTTTGGTGGCGGCAAGGGCTTGAGCCTGACGGCCATTATCCTGATCGTCGGCATCGGCTGGATCACCGGCCAGGACCCCATGCAGATTCTCGGGCAACTGACCGGGCAGATGGACCAGGCTTCCGCGCCCGCTCCTTCGCAAACGCGCCAGGCGCCACCGGCCAACGACGAACAGGCTGAATTCGTGCGCTCCATCCTGGGCGATACCGAAGACACCTGGAGCCAGGTTTTCCAACAGGCCGGGCGCCAGTACCAGCAACCGAAGCTGGTGCTGTTCAGCGGTCGGGTCAACTCGGCGTGCGGCCTGGCTTCCTCGGCGACCGGCCCCTTCTACTGTCCGGCGGACCGGCAGGTTTACCTGGACATGAGTTTCTTCAAGGAAATGTCCCAGCGTTTTTCGGCCGCCGGGGATTTCGCCCAGGCCTACGTCATCGCTCATGAGGTGGGCCACCACGTGCAGACGCTGCTCGGCGTGTCGGCGAAAATCCAGGAAGCGCGCCAGCAAGGCCGGCAAATGGAAGGCGACGGTGGTTTGCTGGTGCGCCAAGAGTTGCAGGCCGATTGCCTGGCGGGCGTCTGGGCCAACCACGCACAAAAGCGCCTGAACTGGCTTGAACCGGGGGATATCGAAGAGGCCTTGACCGCCGCGAATGCCATTGGCGACGATCGTCTTCAGCAACAAGGCCAGGGCCGCGTGGTGCCGGACTCGTTTACTCACGGCACTTCGGCACAACGGGTGCGCTGGTTCAAGACCGGCTTTTCTCAAGGCCAGGTCAGCCAGTGCGACACCTTCGCGGCGAAAACCCTGTAGATGAAGTGGCGGGCATTGATCGGGCTGGTGCTGTGCTGCGCCGTAGCCCAGGCCGAGGAACACGGCGTCAAGGTGATCGCCGAGGGACGCTTGCAGATCAGGGGCGGCGCCATGGCCGTCGGTGTCAGCCCGCCACCGGCCTCGATCGAGCGGGTGCTGATCATCCTCCATGGTCGGCTGCGCAATGCCGATACTTACTTGCACAGCGCTGAAAAAGCCGCGGCACAGGCCAGTCAGTCGGCGACGACGTTGATCATTGCCCCACAATTTCTCAACGAACATGACGTAGCGCGCCATCAGTTGCCTGCTGAAATCCTGCGCTGGCAGGGCAACGACTGGATGGCGGGCGGCCTGTCCACGGGGCCGAAACCGCTCAGTTCATTTCAGGTGCTGGACGACATCGTTGCGCGGGTCAGCGACCGCCAGCAGTTTCCCGCAGTGAAAGACATCGTCATCGCCGGCCACTCCGGCGGCGCCCAAGTGGTGCAGCGCTATGCCCTGCTTGCCCATGGCACTTATCGCATCAGCCCACGGTTCGTGATCGCCAACCCTTCGTCCTATGCCTACCTGGACGCACAGCGGCCCATGGCGTTCGACCCGGTCAGTTGCCCAGGCTTCAATCGCTGGAAATACGGCCTGGAAAACCTGCCCGCCTACGCTACCGTGCAAACGCCCGCCCAGCTCGAGGATCGCTACATCAAGCGCGACATCGTCTATCTGCTTGGGCAACAGGACATCGACCCGGAACATCCGGCGCTGGATAAAGGTTGTGAAGCGCAGACACAAGGGGCGTATCGGCTGCTACGGGGGCATTTCTTTTTTGACTACCTGACCCGGCGTCACCCGCAAGGGTTGAATCAGCGACTGATCGAAGTGCCCGGGGTTGGACATGATGGGGATGGGATGTTCAATTCGCCGGAGGGGTTGAAGGTGCTGTTTGGGCAGTGAGCGTTGTGTCGACCGGGAAACCCTTTCGCGAGCAGGCTCGCTCCCACAGGGGATCTGCGGTGGTCCTGAATCGCTGTGGGAGCGAGCCTGCTCGCGAAAGCGGCAAGTCAGGCACCGCCCGAATCAAGCCGAAAGCATCCGCCGCAACACGGCGCAATCACGCGCATGCCAGTCCGTCAGCTCAGGCCAGGGATTGTCCGGCAGATTCACCAGCACCGTCCGCGCCCCCGCCGCGCGACCGCAGTCGAGGTCAAAGCGGTAGTCACCCACCATCACCATGGTCTCGGGCGCCACGTTCCAGGCCTCGGCCAGTTTCAACAGGCCACCGGGATGAGGTTTGGGCGGCGCTTCATCACGGCCGAGAACGTCCTCCACGGCAAAACAATCGGCCAGGCCGATCGCCTCAAGCGTCACGTGGGCGAGCTCGCGTGCGTTGCGCGTCAGGATGCCCAGGCGATAACCACGCCCGGCCAACTCGCGGACCAGCTCCACCGCCCCCGGCGCGGGCCTGGAGCCCAGCGCCAGGTCCCGCTCGTGTTCCAGCAACCAGGCATGTTTGGCCGCGGCTTCTTCAGCGGGCAATCCCGCCAGATGCGTGAGGATGTCGTCTTCAGGCGGAATCGCCAGGGCCACGCGGATCGCGGCGAAATCATGCACGGCGATGGTCAGCGTGCCGTCCATGTCGAACACCCAGTGCCGCACATCGGCCAGGCTCATGCCCAGTCCTTGCGATGGCGGATCAGGCCTTCCTGGGTCACCGAGGCCACCAGTTGCCCGGCGCGATTGAACACACTGCCCCGGGAGAAACCACGGGAATTGCCGGCCCAGGGGCTGTCCATGGCGTAGAGCAACCAGTCATCGGCGCGCAGGTCGGCGTGGAACCACAACGCGTGGTCGAGGCTGGCGACCTGCATGTCCTTGTGCCAGACCGATTTGCCATGAGGCAGCAACGAGGTGGTCAGCAGGCCGAAATCCGACGCGTAGGCCAGCAGGTATTTATGCAGGGCCGGGGAATCCGCCAAGGCGCCATCGGCACGAAACCACACGTACTTGACCGGATCGGCCGGTTGCGGGTTGTACGGGTCCTTTTCGGTGACCGGGCGCACCTCGATCGGCTTGGGGCACAGCAGTTTTTCACGCATGTGTTCAGGCAACAGGTGCGCGCGCTGCTGGGTCAGTTCCAGTTCCGACGGCAGGTTCTCCGGCCCGACGACCTGCGGCATGGTGCTCTGGTGCTCGAAGCCCTGCTCGTCGTACTGGAACGACGCGCTGCAGGTGAAGATCGGGTTGCCCTTCTGGATCGCCGTGACCCGTCGGGTGCTGAAGCTGCCGCCATCACGCACGCGATCCACTTGGTAGACCACCGGCAACGCCGCATCGCCCGGACGCAGGAAGTAGCCATGCATCGAATGCACATGGCGCGCCTCTTCCACGGTCTGGCTGGCCGCCGACAGCGACTGGCCCAGCACTTGGCCGCCGAACAGCTGGCGAAAGCCCAGGTCCTGGCTGCGACCGCGAAACAGGTTCTCTTCGATCGGTTCCAGGGTCAGCAGGTCGACCAGATCTTCCAACACGTGGCTCATTCAGATTTTCCTCACACAGCACAAAACCGCGCAGGCTGTGCTGCGGCGGCGGATCGATAATTGGCCCGGGCCATTTTGGCGGGCATTGTAAACGTCCGTGTCGGTTAACCGTGAAGGGTCTGCAACCATTGCTCACGATTGATGCGATAGAGCACATGGTGACGCAATGGATGACCGACCGCGAGCTTTGGGTGTTCGAAATCATCGTCCGGATCGTGCTGCATGCCGATGGCCTGCATGACCTTCTGCGAAGGCAAGTTATCCACAGCGGTAAACGCCACCACTTCATCCAGGCCCAGGCGGTCGAAGGCGCAACGCAACGCGGTCCATGCGGCTTCGCTGGCATACCCCAGCCCCCAGTGTTCGCGCGCCAGGCGCCAGCCGATTTCCACCGCCGGGGTGAAATGCGCATCGAACCCGACCACGCCCAGCCCGGTAAAACCGATGAAGGCACCGGTGTCCTTGCGCTCCAATGCCCACAAACCAAAACCATGCTCGGCAAAATGCCCGCGCACCCGGCCGATCAACGCAGCGCTTTCCAGGCGACTCAGGGGGGCCGGAAAATAACGCATCACTTGCGGATCGGCAGACATCGCCGCAAACGCCGGCAGGTCTTCATCGCGCCACTGCCGCAGAATCAGCCGTGCGCTTTCCACTTCCAGTATCGGCTCCATCTTCACTCCCTTTCCATGCCCAGAGTCTACATCGCTGGTAGGATCCGTCACTCACCCGCCACTGAAAACACCATGCCGCTACCGCTGATCTACCACGAAGACTACAGCCCCGAATTCCCTGCGGAGCACCGTTTCCCCATGGACAAGTTCCGCCTGCTGCGCGATCACCTGGTGGACAGCGGCCTGGCCCGGGACGCGGACCTGCTGCGTCCGGCCCTATGCCCGCCGGACATCCTTGCCTTGGCCCACGATCGCGCCTATATCGAACGCTACATGGGCGGCGAGTTGTCCCGCGAAGACCAACGGCGCCTCGGCCTGCCCTGGAGCGAAGCCTTGGCTCGCCGAACGGTACGCGCCGTCGGCGGATCACTGCTGGCCGCCGAGCAGGCCCTCGAACACGGACTGGCCTGTCATCTGGCCGGCGGTACGCACCACGCCCACTACGACCACCCGGCCGGATTTTGCATCTTCAATGACCTGGCGGTGATCAGCCGCTATTTCCTCGCCAGCGGTCAGGTCTCGCGAGTGCTGATTTTCGACTGCGACGTGCACCAGGGCGACGGTACGGCTCGAATACTCCATGACACTCCCGACGCCGTGACAGTTTCCTTGCACTGCGAAAAGAATTTTCCTGCACGCAAGGCGCAAAGCGACTGGGATATTCCCCTGCCGATGGGCATGGAGGACGCCGCCTACCTGAAAGTCGTCGATGACGCGCTCAATTACCTGCTGCCGCTCTATCAGCCCGATCTGGTGCTCTATGACGCCGGCGTCGATGTACACAAGGACGATGCCCTCGGTTACCTGAAGCTGACCGACGAAGGCCTCGCCGCCCGGGACGAGAGCGTCATGCGCCATTGCCTGGGCCGGGACATTCCGGTGGTCGGCGTGATCGGCGGCGGCTACAGCAAGGACCGCAAGGCCCTGGCCCGCCGGCACGGAATCCTGCACCACAGCGCACAGAAGGTCTGGACGTCATCAGGTTGTCATTGAAGCCGGGGTGCGTTACCCACAATGCCTGTGGAGCGGCCTGTGGATAACCTGAGCGAAAGGGCCTGCAACCTATGCCGTCTATAGCTCGCAAGAGCTTGGCTGTTTTTTAACCAGACTTTCCACGCATCCTATATCCCCCTTGTGGGAGCGAGCCCGCTCGCGATGGCGGTGTTTCAGAGGCGTTGATGTAACTGGTTCACCGCAATCGCGAGCAAGCTCGCTCCCGCAGGGATATCAGTGAAGCGTGCTGATAGAATGCCTCGCCTATTCCCGCCCCACAGCCCGATCATGACCTCGACCACCAAGCCTTCCACCCCAAACATCGCCATCATCGGCGGCGGCCCGGCCGGCCTCATGGCGGCCGAGGTGTTGAGCCAGGCCGGCCTCCAGGTCGACCTGTACGACGGCATGCCATCGGTGGGCAGGAAATTTCTGCTGGCCGGTGTCGGCGGCATGAATATCACTCACTCGGAAGCTTTCCCGGCGTTCCTCTCCCGCTACGGCGAACGCACGCCGAATATCGCCCCGCTGCTGCGGGCATTCGGCGCCGATGAGTTGTGCGAATGGATTCATGGCCTGGGCATCGACACCTTTGTCGGCAGCTCCGGGCGGGTATTTCCTACCGATATGAAGGCCGCCCCGCTGCTGCGCGCCTGGCTCAAGCGCCTGCGCGATGCCGGCGTGCTGATTCATACGCGCCACCGCTGGCTTGGCTGGAATGCCGACGGCAGCCTGCGCATTGCCAGCGCGGACGGGGAAAAGGCCCTACAGCCCGACGCGACCTTATTGGCGCTGGGAGGCGGCAGTTGGTCACGCCTGGGCTCCGACGGTGCCTGGATGTTGCCGCTGGAACAGCGCGGCGTCCTCCTCGCGCCCTTGCAGCCAAGCAACTGCGGGTTCGATGTGCCGGGCTGGAGCGATCTGATGATCGCCAAATTTGCCGGCACCCCACTGAAGAACATTGCCATCGGCCTCGACGATGACGTGCCACGCCTCGGCGAATGCGTCATCACCGCCACCGGCATCGAGGGCAGCCTGATCTATGCGCTATCGGCGCGGATTCGTGAGGCTATCAACCAACACGGCAGCGCGACCATTCATCTGGATCTTCTGCCGGGCCGGCCTGTGGACAAGATTCTCCTGGCATTGAGCAAGCCGCGCGGTTCTCGCTCGATGGCCAAGCATCTGCACAGCCAGTTGGGGCTCGACGGGGTCAAGGCAGCGTTGTTACGGGAACTGACTTCAGCCGATTGTTTTGCCGACATGGCGCGGCTGGCCCAGGCGATCAAGGCATTGCCGGTCACGCTGGTGAAAACCCGTCCGCTGGACGAAGCCATTAGCAGTGCCGGCGGCGTGACCTTCGAGGCACTCGATGAGCGACTGATGCTCAAGCAAGTGCCCGGCGTTTTCTGCGCGGGAGAGATGATCGATTGGGAAGCGCCGACTGGCGGATACTTGCTTACGGCATGCTTTGCCAGCGGTCGTGCGGCGGGGTTGGGGATGGTGGAGTGGCTACAGCGCCAGGCTTGAAATCTTTGTTGCCGCCTTCGCGAGCGGGCTCGCTCCCACAGGGATCGGGCGCTGGACACCAGAGCGGTGAACACCACAGAGCCCTTGTGGGAGCGAGCCTGCTCGCGAAAGCAATCTATCCGACGCAGCAAATCATCAAGGCTTACGCTTGCGCGGCCCGGTATTGAACACTGGCACTTTTCGCACAGGTTTCACCGAAGGCTCCACCGGCCCCGAGTCGCCACTGTCCACCCACTTGCCAAGGTTGCGCTTGCCGCTACCGCCGGAAGCTTTCGGTTTCTTCGGCTTTTTCGGTTTCTTGATCACCTGGCCGCTGGCATCGGTTTCCGGCACGCGATGCTCAGGTTCGAAATCATGTTCCATCTGCCGGGGCAATGCCTGGCGGGTCAGGGTTTCAATGGCCGACAGCAGATTCACTTCATCGGCGCAGACCAGGGAAATCGCCTGCCCGGTGGCACCCGCACGGCCCGTACGGCCGATACGGTGGATGTAGTCCTCGGCGACGATCGGCAAATCGAAGTTCACCACCAGCGGCAAGTCCTCGATGTCCAAGCCACGGGCCGCGACGTCGGTGGCCACCAGGATCTGCACTTCGCTGGCCTTGAAACGATCCAGCGCACGCTGGCGGGTCGCCTGGGGTTTGTCGCCGTGGATGCCATCGGCGTTGACGCCCAGGCCCTGGAGTTTTTCCACCAGTGCATCGACGCCGTTGCGGGTCTTGGCAAATACCAGCACCTGCTTCCACTTGTGCTTGCGCATCAGGTGGATGAACAGTTCCGGCTTGCGCTTCTTGTCCACCGTCACCACCCATTGCTTGACGGTGTTGGCGGCCACGTTGCGCGGGCTCACTTCGATGCTCAGCGGGTCGTTGAGCATCTGCCCGGCCAGCAGGCGGATCGCATCGGAGAAGGTCGCCGAGAACAGCAAGGTCTGGCGCTTCTTCGGCAGGGCCCTATAGATGTTCGCCAGTTCCTCGGAGAAGCCCAGGTCGAGCATGCGGTCGGCCTCGTCCAGCACCAGGGTCTGCAACTGATTGAACTTCAGCGCGTTCTGGCGGAACAGGTCGAGCAAGCGGCCCGGCGTGGCGACCAACAGATCGACGCCTTTGCGCAGCTTCATCATTTGCGGGTTGATGCTGACACCGCCGTACACGGCGTAGGTGCTCAGCGGCAGGTTCTGGGCGTACTGGCGCACGCTTTCGTGGACCTGCTCGGCCAGCTCGCGGGTCGGCACAAGGATCAGCGCGCGCACCGAGTTGGCGGCAACTTTCGGCCCTTCGGTGGTCAACAACTGCAACAGCGGCACGGCGAAACCGGCGGTCTTGCCGGTGCCGGTCTGGGCTGCGGCCATCAGGTCGCGACCGGCGAGCACCGCCGGCATGGCTTGGGCCTGGACTGGGGTCGGCGTCTGGTAGCCGAGCGTCTCGAGGGCGCGCAGCAGGGGTTCGATCAGGCCAAGAGTGGCGAAAGTCATGGAGATACCGTAGGAAAAATCAGCGCAAGGTGTGCAATGCGCGGCAGTTTACCCTAAATCATGATTCGGCCGGTGCGGGCTTGGGCTTGCGCCACTGCGGCAACCCGATCAGGACCACGGCGCTGATAATCACCAGCATCGCCAAGGCCTCTTCGATACCGATGGTTTCCCCGGCGAAGACGATCCCCAGCAACACCGCCACCGCCGGGTTGACATAGGCGTAGCTGGTGGCTGCGGCCGGACGCACATGCTTGAGCAAGTACATGTAGGCGTTGAAGGCGATGATCGAACCGAAACCGATCAGATAGACCAGCGCGAACCAGCCTTCCAGCGGCGGCATGCTTTCCAGGCGCTCGCCACTGGCGAAGCTGCCGATCAACAGCACCACACCGGCCACCAGCATCTCCACGGCGCTGGCCATCGCTCCCGCCGGCAACGGCAGGTGTTTGCTCAACACCGAGCCGAAGGCCCAGGAAGCCGCCGCAAACACCAACAAGGCCGCCCCCATCGGGCTCGATTGCAGGTTGGAACCGAGGTTGAGCATGGCGATACCGATCAGCCCCAATACAATCCCGGCCCATTCCAGACGGGTATTACGCGCGCCCCAGAAATATCCGCAGAGCAAGGTAAACAAAGGCACCGTCGCCACGGCCAACGCCGCCACGCCCGAGGCCACGCCCATATGCTCGGCGATACTCACCGCGCCATTGCCGAACGTCAGCAACAACACCCCAATCAGCGCCCCGGCCTTCCACTGCGCCCAGGTCGGCGCCGGTGCCCCGCGCCAGCGCAGGAAGCCATACATCAACGACCCGGCGATCACGAAACGAATCCCGGCCAGCAGCAAGGGCGGCCAATGCTCGACGCCGATGCGAATCACCAGATAGGTCGATCCCCAGATGACGTACAAAGCGAAGAAGGCAGCGATCAATGGCAACGGAAAACGGCGTGGGCCAGGCATGTTCAGCTCGAAGTCAGGACGATGAAACCTGTCATTCTAAAAAGGCAATCGACAGAAATTAAGTTACAAAATCTGTTTATCCGAGCCATACACTTTTCATTGTGGGAGCGAGCCTGCTCGCGAAGGCGTCCGCCCTGCCAACATCTGTGGTGGCTGACACACTGCTTTCGCGAGCAGGCTCGCTCCCACAGGAGAGTTGTGCAGTGTTCAGAACCCGCGATGGCGCTTGAGATGCTCGTTGATCTTCGCTGCCGGCACCTTCTGCAAGCTGCACAGCAGGTCATGGGACAGCTCTCGCAACCCATGCTTTTGCCGCAGCTCCGAGGCCAGGTGCGCGGTGAGGTTGGCGGCCATTTCGGCGTCGGCCATGGCCCGGTGAGCCTGGCCGGTGTGGGGCAGGCCGGCGAAAGCGTTGAGCGTGCCGAGCTTGTGGTTCGGCGCCGCTGGCATCAGGCGTCGGGCCAACAGCAGTGAACAGGCAAAATTCTGCAGGCGGGTGCGCTTGATTCGTCCCAGTTCGAAGTCCCAGAACTTCTGGTCGAACGCGGCATTGTGAGCCAGCAGCGGCGTGATGCCGACGAACTCGTTGACCTCGTTCATGACCTTTTCCGCTGGCGGTGCGCTGCGCAGCATGGCATTGCTGATACCGGTCAGTTGATCGATGAAGGCCGGGACGCGCACGCCGGCGTTCATCAGGCTCTGGTAACGGTCGACTATCCGGCCTTGCTCAAGTATCACCACGGCAATTTCGGTGGCCCGGCAACCGCTGCTCGGGGTGATGCCGGTGGTTTCAAAGTCGATGACTGCGATACGTTCCAAACCGGTGAGGCTCCTTGAAAATCAGTTCTTGAGCAGCAACGCGCCTTCGATCGGCACGTAGCGGCTGGCGGCGCGGATCAGCGAGTTGGCGGTCAACCCAGGGACTCCATAGGCCACAGCCTGCACGCCGTGTTTGATGATGATGCGTTCGAGCAACATGTCGAAATCGCCATCACCGGAGGCCAGGACCACCTCGTCGACATGGTCGGCGGCGTCCATGATGTCCAGGGTGATGCCCACGTCCCAGTCGCCCTTGGCCGAGCCATCGCTGCGCTGGATATAGGGCTTGAGTTTCACGGTGAACCCCAGGTTGCGCAGGATCTGCTGGAACTGCTGTTGCTTGCTGTCACCGCGATCGATCGCGTAGGCATAGGCCTCGACGATCTGCCCCTGCTTGCTCACATCGGCCCACAGCGCGGCATAGTTGAAGTGGCAACCATAGGCCTGGCGCACGGTGTAGTAGAGGTTCTGGACATCGGCGAACACTGCGATTTTTTTCACCGCGTTTCCTCTTGAATGCACACGCGCGCAGGCCACCCGGGCCGAAAAGTCGCCCAGTATGCCAGTCTCGAGGAGCGTTCCGCGAATAATCGGCCCGAGGCGCCAGGGCGCCCCGGACGAACGGCGGATCAGACGAAAGAGTCGTCGTCGCCGAACAAGGACGAATCGTCGCTGTAGTCGGCGTCGCTGAAACCGCCCTGGTCGTTGCCATAGCTATTGTTGCCGTCGCTATCGCTGTCGGCCACGCGCTGATCATCGCCCCAACCGCTGTCACCGTTGTTGGCGGCGTCATTGACCGGCTGGGCCGGCTCTTCCTTGAGGACCTCGACGATCTCCTGGGGTTGATTGCTGTGGAACAGGCTACTGATGCCCTGGGCGAGCATCACACCACCGGCCACGCCCGCTGCGGTTTTCAAGGCACCGCCGAGAAAGCTGCCCGCCGCCGGGGCCTGCTGTTGCGGCGCGGCATAGTTGCCGGGCGCAGCGCCAAAGCCAGGCTGGGCCGGCGCATTGAAGGAGGGCCTGGCCGGTTCGCGCCAGCCGCCACCGCCGGATGCCGGTGCGCTTGCTGGTCGTGAATCGCGGTTGCTGCCGCCGAAGATGCTCGAAAGGAAACCACCGCCGCCGCTTGGCGCCGAAGTCTGGCTGCGGGCCTGCTGCAATTCGCCCTGCAATTGCTCGACCTGTTGGGCGAGCTGTCTGTTCTGCTCGTCCAGGCGCTTGATCGCTGCCTCTTGCACCAGGATCGCCTGGGCCATGAAATAGCCCGCGGCAGGCTGGTTGGCCAAGTGTTCCTTGATCCGCGCCTCGGCCTGGGCGTCGCGCGGGGCTGAATCCTTTTCGGCCTGCTGCAGCCGTGAAAACAGTCCATCGATCAGGGTTTGTTCTTCGCTGTTCATGGCGACCTCATCAGATTGCCGGATTAAAACCAGGCCGGTCGCAAAGACCGGTGCGATTCAGTAATGGGGTTGCGCAGGATGCTTTCAATGGTCTTTACCTGATGTTTACGTTTGCTTGTGCGGTCGCTTGATCGGTTAAAGTGTCGGACCGCTTTTTCGAACTGCGATACCGACTCATGAATCCGTTAGAAGTACTGCGTGACTCCTTGTATTTTTTCAAGCGCAACCTGGGCCGGATCGCCCAGCTGTGCCTGCCGCTGGTAATACTTGAGGCGGTCCTCCAACAAGGGGTGGACAGCGCCATCGGCGCCGACGGTTTCTCCGGCTACAGCGTGATCGTCGGTCTCCTCGTGTACCCGCTGTATACCGCGGCGTTGATCCTGTTTCTCGATGCCCGCAGTCGCGGCGAAGCCCCGCGTGCCCGTGACTTGCTCGCGGCAGCCCTCCTCCAGTGGCCGCGCTTCGCCTTGCTGACCGCCCTTAATACGTTGCTGATCCTGATCGGCATTTCCTTGTACTTCCTGCCGGGGTTGTGGCTGATGGTCGTCCTCGCCTTCGGTGAATACCTGTTGGTTTTGCGGGGCATGGCGCCCTTGGCGGCCATGAAGGAAAGCGCGCGCCTGAGTCGAGGCAATTTCTGGCGAATCCTGTTATGCATCCTCGCCGTAATGGTCCCGTTGTGGCTGCTCAAGGGCGCCAGCGTCTCGGTGTATCCGCCGCCGCAGAACCCCTTCATCAGTTTGCTGATCGACAGCGTCCACAGTTTCCTGCAACTGTTCACCACCGTGGTGCTGTTCCGAATGTTCATGTTGATTGCAGAAAAACCCGAGCCATGACCCGTCTGCTGCGATACACCTTGCTGGGCCTGTTGTTGCTCGTCGGCATTGCGGCCTTTTCCATCTATGGCCCGACCTGGCGCCCACAGGCCCGGGAAGCGATGCCCGTCAGCTGCGCCGCGAACGCCCCACCGCTGGTGCCCGGCCAAGCCCTGAAGGTGATGACCTGGAACGTCCAGTTCCTGGCTGGCAAGCGCTACGTGTTCTGGCACGACCTGGCCGAGGGCGACGATGAAAGCCCGACCCCGGAAGACATGGCCTTCAGCCTCGACGAAGTGGCACGGGTCATTCGCGACGAACAGCCGGACGTGGTGCTATTGCAGGAACTCGACAACGGCGCCAAGGCCAGCGACTACCAGAATCAGCTCAAGCTCTTGCAGGAACGGCTGGCCGACCTCTATCCCTGCGGCACCAGCGCTTTTGACTGGAAAGCCGATTTCATTCCCAGCCCACATATCTTCGGCAGCGTTGGCCGCCAGTTGGCGACGCTGAGCCGCTATCGCATCGACCACGCCGAGCGGGTGCAATTGCCGGTGGCCGAGGCGAACTTCATCACCCGCCAGTTCCAGCCGAAAAATGCCTTGCTGGTGAGTTACCTGCCCCTGAGCGGCGGCGGCCAACTGGCGGTGCTCAATACACATCTGGAGCGGGCCACCCAGCCGGACGACACTGCGCGCGCGCAAGTCAGCGCGATAGCCAAGGCCTTGGACAAGCTTGAATCCGCCGGCACTCCCTGGCTGACCGGGGGAGACTTCAACCTGTTACCCCTGGGCCAATACCGACGCCTGCCCACCGAGCAACGCTCACCCTACTCCGCCGACAGCGAATTGCACCTGCTGTGGGACAAATACCCGATGATCCCCACCAACAACGAGGCCAGCGGCATCGACCGCGCAAACTGGCTGACCCACTACCCCAACGACCCCGGCCTCAACGGTCCCGACCGGACCGTCGATTACCTGTTCTACAGCCCCCGCCTCAAACGGGTCGAAGCCCAGGTCCGGCAGGACGATACGTTGCGCATTTCCGATCATTTGCCGGTGATCGCGCGGTTTCTGTTGCCGGCGATGCCCTGACCGCAGTGACCAGCAGCGCAAAAATTTAAAGCTGCGCACCCTCTATGCAGACAATCACTTGCAATATCCAGAACCACATACCTGCAACTCATTTATTCCTGCCAACTAAGCAAGGGGCTAATATCTGCAAACCCAATAAGAGTTCAACCGATGATTACTCCAGTCGACGCGGTGCCCAACCCCCACACAGAAAGTCTATCCAGCGCGCCTAAATACGCTTGGGCAAAGTCCATACTATTTGTACAGAACTATCAGGGAACCGGTGGCACCGAAAACATTGGAAACATGTTGGCCCAGCACAACAGCGGAGCCACAGGTGCCCAGCTGAAACTCAGTAACGCGACACTTATTGATGTCACCCTGAAGGGCGACGGTAGTAAATTCCCTCTGCACAACCACATCACGCAAACCGACCAGAACGGTATCACCAGAACAACGCTGGAAGTGATAGCCTGGGATTCGAACAGCAACTTCAGCGACATACAATCACAAGCGGGGCGCCATATCGGAAGGGGGCCATTCGGGCTGGCAATAGAAAAAATCTGTCTGAAAAACTATTTCCTGAACCTGGGTCACAAGACGACAAAATCCGAAACAACAACCAACGCCCAGAGCAATGCCAATCGACTTGACGGCGTACTTATAAAATCGCCGGACGGCTTCGAATTAAACCCGTCAGCGATCGCCAGCATGAAGGAGGCCATAGAGGACGCCGCGCCTCATGTCGTTTATGTTGCACAAGACCATGCCACTACGCTGGTCACTGAGGCAATCAAGCAGCTGAACGATGTTCGGCCAATTGGGGAACGGATTGGAATAGTCTACGGTATCCACCGGGAAGACCTTTCAGTAGAGGACACGTTGAACAATGAAAAGGACTTCTGCGTGGCAACAAATATGCGGGCATCTTATGGCGCTATCCAGGTCGCAGTGGTCTGTTCTCGCTCGGCGGGACAAAACTATGCAAGTGTCGGTGGCAACCCATACGCATTAAAAGAAGTTGAAAACGGTACCGATTGCGAAAAATTTGCTCGTAACGATAAAGCACGCCACCAATTCAGAGAACAGCATGATATTCCACAAGACGCCAAGGTCATCACCTTGGCCGGCAGATACTCGCCCGAAAAAGACATGACTGCATGCGTCAGAATAGTCAGCGAAGTGTTACAAAGACCAGGTAATGAAGCCGTACATTTTGTCGGATGCGGCGCGATGTTAAGTTCGGATAACCGCGATCTGCAAAATCTGCTGAAAAATACGCTGGGCGACCTTCAGTCATTAAAGGAGCGCATTCATTTTCTCGGCTTTCAGGACATGCCAGCGGTGATGTCCGCGACGGACATCGTCCTTTCTACTTCCCGGACCGAATCCTGGGGCCTTACATTGCTGGAGGCAGCGGCCGCGGGGTGTATAGCCGTTTATTCTGACCTACCCGGTACACGCAATGCCATGGGCCGCCTCGCTGAAGATTACAGCCTGTGTGTCAAACGACAGCAGGCCGAAAAACCCGACCCGCTTTTTCCGAACTACAGAATGCTATCCGATGAATCCATTGGTGAGTTTGTCGATAAATTGCAGGAAGCGCTGGCGTTAAGCGAAGATCCTGAAGCCAGACAAGCGCATCTGGATCGGGCCAGGGAAACCGATATATCAAAGATGTATGACGGCTACCTCGAAGCATTCCAGCAGGCCTATCAGAAAGCCAATTCAACCTTGGCTGGTTTCCCGTTTTGAAAACTAGCGTCTAGGCTTGGCCCGCGCCGTCGCCTCCGCCACCAGCGGGTCGTCCGGCCAGTAGTGCTTGGGATACCGTCCTTTGAGATCCTTCTTCACCTCGGCGTAAGTACTACGCCAGAAGTTCGCCAGGTCCTGGGTCACTTGCACTGGTCGGCGCGCGGGCGATAGCAGGTGCAGCTTGACCACCTGCCGACCACCGGCGATACGTGGGGTGTCGGCCAGGCCGAAAAGCTCCTGCAAGCGCACCGCCAGAATAGGTGGGTGTTCGCTGTAATCCAGGCGAATCGATGAACCGGAAGGCACGCTCAAGTGCTGCGGCGCGAGTTCGTCCAGCCTTTGCGGCAGAGGCCAGGGCAACCGGTTACGGACGATGCTCGACAGATCCAGGTTGGCAAAATGACTAAGGCGCGACACCCGGCCCAGATATGGCATCAACCAGTCTTCAAGACTGAGCAGCAACGCCGCATCGCTGACGTCCGGCCACTCGCTGTCGCCCTTGGTATCCAGGTCGAGCCGACGCAACAGCGCCACCCGCGCCTGCCACTGACGCAGCTCCAGCGTCCACGGCAACAACTCCAACCCCTTGCGCCGTACCAGGTTCACCAGCGCCCGGCTGCGGGCAGATTCATCCAGGCCGGTCAATGGCTCGCGGCTAAGCACCAGTTCACCGACCTTGCGCTGGCGCTCGGCCCGCAGCACGCCTTCGCGCTCGTCCCAATCCAGTTGGTCTTCGGTACGTACTTGCTCTGCCAGCACCGAATCGAACAGCAGCGGATCGAAATCCGTCGCCAGGTAGATCCGTTCTTCCCGCTGGCCTTGGCGACTTCCCAGTTCGGCAATCACCAACCACGGTTGCTTCATCAAGCTATCGGCCTCGGCAAACAGCGCCGCGCGCCCATTCGCCAGGCGATATTCCGCGCCGCCGGGTCGCCGCTGTTGCGCGACGCGATCCGGATAGGCCAGCGCCAACAGCGCGCCAAGCCAGCGCGGATGCTCGGGATCGGCGACCGCTTCCTCGGCCTTGCCGCGCAAGTAGCCACGATATTGCCGGGCCAATTGCCGCGCCCGCTGCACACCGCCCTGAGCGCCGCGTGCCGCTCGTTCCTCGCCGGACAGCAACGCCAGGCGACTGTGCAAATCCGCGCCGGCGCCTCGAAGAATGTCGCGCTCGCCCAACAGCGCCGCGACATTGCAGGCCATGTCCGCCAGCCCCAGCGCCTGGCCCCGCAGCAGCAAGTGCGCGATGCGCGGATGGGCCGGCAGCTCGGCCATGGCCTGGCCGTGCCGAGTCAGTTGTCCACCGTCCAGCGCACCCAGGCGCTGCAATAAATCCCGCGCCTGGGCATACGCGGCGGTTGGCGGGACGTCGAGCCACGTCAACTGCTGCGGCGTCACGCCCCAGCGGCTCAATTGCAGGGCCAGCCCGGCCAGGTCCGCCGAGAGAATCTCGGCGCTGCCGTAGGCCGCCAGCTGTTCATGCTGGTCTTCGGACCACAACCGGTAACACACCCCCGGCTCCAGTCGCCCGGCCCGGCCGGCCCGTTGGGTGGCGCTGGCGCGGGAGATACGCTGGGTATCGAGGCGGGTCATGCCACTGCCCGGGTCGAAGCGCGGTACGCGGGCGAGCCCGGCATCGACCACCACCCGCACACCGTTGATGGTCAGGCTGGTCTCGGCGATGTTAGTAGCGAGCACCACTTTGCGCTGGCCGGGCGGTGCCGGATCGATGGCGGCGCGCTGGGCGGCCAGGTCCAGCTCGCCATGCAGCGGACACAGCAACACGTTGCCGCCCTCGCCCAAGGCTTCGGCCAATTGTTGATGAACGCGGCGAATCTCCGCCTGCCCCGGCAGGAACACCAGCACGCTGCCGGTTTCGTCGTGCAGCGCTTCGAGGAGGGTCTGCACCAGTCGCGGCTCGATGAATTCGCCGGGCTGGAATGGCCGGCCCCAGCGCACCGTCACCGGGAACATGCGTCCTTCGCTGCGCAGGATCGGCGCATCGTCCAGCAACCCGGCCAGGCGCTCGCCTTCCAGGGTCGCGGACATCAGCAGGATTTTCAGCGGCTGCTCGTCACGAAACAGCTCACGGCCATTGAGGCTCAAGGCCAAGGCAAGGTCGGCGTCGAGGCTGCGCTCCGTGAGTTTGCTGATTTGTCATATTGTCATAGTTCGACTTAACCACTACTCTTTCTGGACTAAGCCAGCAATCATGGACAAAAAAAACCGTGACAATCATCAAAAGCAAGGCCTACCTGCCTCACTACCCACTTCAAGCCATTGATGATGAGCTGGCGTGCAAGCTTTTGATGACTCCCACAAGATTCGATGCGCTAAGGGGGAATGCTCTTCAGCTTTTCGACTGTCACTGCCACTGCCTAGGCGAGCACCTCAGCCTGTCAAACCTCGAAGCCGAAAAGCTCACGTGGCTAATCGAAAGCTTTCTTGGAAACCTGCATGTCGGTGACCTTACCCAACTTGCAGACGAGGTCGTCCGGATCCGCTCAATCACGGCGGCTGAAATGATTTCTGGTTTGATCGATCAGATTCCTGGCCTGCAGCCAGTGACTTGGTCTCGTGCCCAATTGCCTCACTTCGACCAGGTATGGCAAGAGAGCAAGCACAAGCTAGATCCGGAGACCGTGTCGTTCTGGAGTGGTTGGATGGTCAAGGGTAAAAAAGGAAAACCGGTTTATCTCAAACTGAATGCGATGTATCACTCGCAGGGGCCTGAGTTCACCAAGTCCTTCCATGAAGCGATCAGGCGCGACTCTATGAAGCGCGCAAAAGTCTCGAGCCCCATGGTTAACAAGCTCGCCATGTACATAGCTGAGAATAGCTTTCGCTTCCCCCCGGCAGCTTTCCAGTCCCCGGAACTCCTTGAAGGATTTTTCAAGGATTTTTTCTGGTACTACCAAGAGACTGAATATGAGCGCAATGAGAACACAGGCCTTAATGCTCGCACCTTCAGAACTATGCGCGACCTGATCATCAGGTGTTTCCTCAAAACAGATGTATGGTCAGGTGAAGAAGACTCCATACCTTTGCCTCCCGGAATCTCTCGGCGAGGTTCAGAGCTCAACATCAAGAAGAACAAACATGGCATCGAGATCAAAGACAAACTTCTGACAGAAGTACCGGCGCATGTCACGGACATACAGGCTATCGACCTCCTTTACGGAGACATTGCCAGTGATCTTTTGTGCGTCAAAAAATGGGGATTATCAGAGGTATTAAAAATCCGTAAAGCCCAACAACTTCGGGTTAGGTACGCCCAGGATGGGATGATTCTAGAGCACGTTGTCCGCAATCCCAGAAACGACTTCGACTTCGAAAACCTGGTCTTTGAAAATATCTGCCGAACCTTCGAAGAAGAAGGGATGTGCACGACCGTTGACGCGCGTCTCCGTTACGGATTCAGACTCCCCGCACTCGCACTAAAACTTGGCCTTCCCACGACCTATAGCATGCTGCCGTTTCAGTGCTTACTCACTCTTTACCATCCGGAAATCACAACCACCTTTATGGATGACTTGGTGATCTGGGACGGCCCTAAAAGGGTTTCATTCCTGAAGACTGATAAGGGCTATGAACTGATTGGATTCAAGGATCGCCGTGGGAGTAAGAGTTCCGAGCAAAAAATCTTGCTGCATCCTAAGGCAGCTGCGCTCGTGCGTATGGTCGAGCAGATCACAGAGCCACTTCGCCAGTACCTTAAAAAGCAGGGTGATCCGACATGGCAAAAGCTATTCTTGACCTGCGGGCATAGTTTCAACTATCCGATAACTGCCAACAGTAATATTCTGAATCGAGCTGCAGTCGAGAAAAATACGATAAAGCGGAATTTCTTCATTGAGCGGTTATCACCCTATACAGCGAAGAGGGGCGAGGACTTGGTGGAGTTTATTAAGAAGCTCTCGATTTCCAGGGTTCGCGCTCAGGCAGCGGTTGCCGATTACATTCAGAACCACAGCCTACCGAGATTAGCCAGAAAGCTCGGCCACGCCCACCTGAGTCGAGACCTGCTGGACTCTTATCTGCCCACCGCGATCTACGATTTTTTCGCGACCCGGTATGTGCGCATATTCCAGAAGGGCATCATCTGCGAAGCCATGAAAGACAGTACATACCTACTTCGTGCTTCCAAGTTTGACAAGTTCGAACACCTTCATGAGTTTCTGAGTCGGTACACGCTCAAGGAGGTGCCCGAGAACCTCAAAACCAGGGAGGAAAATCTCTTGGTCAATGGCGAGGTTGTCGAGGTGGGTATCGCTGTGTCTGCTGAAAGCATGACCGCGCTTGTGTCCATCAGGGAAGCCATCACGCTGAGTAAGACGCCGCTAGCTGTTCGAGGACTGGCCAAATACTGGGCTGAGGTCTGCGATACAGTCGAAAAATACATCCTCAAAAGCCACGACAAAGTCATGCACGCCCACTTGAAGTGCGCCCTCAAGAACTGCACTCCCAGTGCCTACGAGAACATGATTCATGCAGCATCCTGAACACCTCGCCCATTTCGCCAGCCTTTTCAAGAAGCGCGACATAGCACACTTCATGTCGGCACCCTGGCTTGTATCAACCTTTCGGGAGCCCGTATGGAAATACAATTTTGGTTACAAGGCTGACCAAGGTCTAGACTGGCGTGTCCACCTGTACGACGGTTCGTTGTTAACAGATCCGCAGCACATCAAACTCCTACACTCATTGCAATGCTGGCTGATCGCCTCGACTGAAAGTGCTACGGGGCCTAGCTTCACCAATAGCTTGGCTTCACAGTCAGCCTCTTTCCGACGAACAATCACGGTTATCGATCATATCCTTCAAAGCGCTGAGGATTTGGAGTTGGTCGAGCACGGCCTAGCCGCGCTTACCTATGACGTGATGTGCGACATCATCGACCAGATTGGCACGAGCAGCTACGTTGCCGTGAGCACTTACGACTGGAACAACCGCCTCACGGACTACTGCATGTCCCTCTTGCAGACAACCAGCGAGGAAAGTATTGATAAGTGCTTGGAAGAACACCCTTCCCTCGCAGATATAACACCTCTTCAGCTTGAAGAGAATACGCTGGAGATCCCTCTAGAGCTGATCCCGCGTGTACGAGCCGCGCTTTATATTAATAAGATGTACCATACCAATCCGAATGGTGGACTTAACGTAAACTCAAAACGAGTTAGCGCACTTCTTTACAAAGACACTTTAGCAGGAAAAAAGCGGCTCAAGCCTCTGCACAGCATACTAGGCTTTGTTTGGCGTATAGACCGTTTCATTCGCGAGTTCGACAGCGTCCCAGTCACTAATGGCAACCCAGACTGTATGACCAAGCGGGACTTAGTCTTGTACCGTACTGTTTTTACGTTCTTGCAAAAGATCTCGGCCCTCGACTTAAAGCTTCCCAGCAAACAAGATCTCAGAGATATTGCCACCTTTAAGGTTAGTGGTGCGGAGATGGGACGCTTCAAAAACGTCCCTACTCCAATCATCTTCAAGTCGATCAAGGATGGGATTGAGTTCCACTTTGAACACGGCCCACAGCTTCTTAAAAGCTATGTGAACATCGCCAAGTATTCTGTCAAACACAAGGTGAACATCACAGGTATCCCGGACGAGACTATCCTCTCGCTGCTGGAACCCTCCATCGCTGATTTAGGGGTGCAGTATCTGGGCATTTCGACTCGCTCCAGCGGTAGGGATCCTGGCACTGAACTCAAAGAGTCCAAGGAAGTTTACTTTGGCAAGTTACGAAGCAACGCAGGCCTACTGGAGCTTATCGGGGTTTACTACGGGGCCATCCAGTTGTTGGTCGGAGCAACCATGGCGAAGCGTGGCAGTGAGCTACGCAGTCTCGACCCGATCAACTGCCTCAGCGAGGACAAAGGCTGGCTAATTGCCCGCATCGCGAAGTCCAGTCGCGGTCTGAAAGGCCTAAGAGCTCGGAATGCCCGCCCCATCGACCCTCTTGCAGCGGAGATGGTTCAGACGCTGATCGACTTCCAGAAGGAGCTGATCGAGATTGGCTTCATCGAACACCATTTTCCCCTGTTTTCATCCCCTGGCGTCATCGGCACAAGCTCTTTGACACCCTGCGACGTTTACCTCTACTACAAGAACATTGACCTGTTCTGCGACTATTTTGAGGTCGAGCGTGACGGCCAGGGGCGCCGCTACTACATCCGTCAGCATCAGCTGAGGCGATTCTTTGCCTTGGTTTTCCTGCACTGTGGCTACGGGGCAAACGCGGGCATCCTCCAGTGGATGTTCGGGCACACTGACCCGGCGCACATCTGGAACTACATAACAGAGGAGCTGCCAGGCAAGGAGCTCCGAAACACCTTGGCACAGGCTGTAAGTGAGCGTATGACCACGGGAGGCGCCACGCACTATACTGATGTGATTGACCTGATTGAGGATAAATTTGGGACTCGAAATGTATCAGTAATGGATGCGGAAAAGCTTGCAGGATACCTTGATTTTCTTATGGAAACCGGACAGATGACGATGGAGCCAGTTTTCTTGGAGAGTGATACCGGCTTCCGGGTTGAAATACTTGTTGTTTTGAGGAAACAAGATGGATTGGGATGAAGTTAAAATTATTCAAACCACGTCAATTGAGAATGCTAGAAAATTATTGCTAGCGGTAATTTCGACGCCATCGAAGTATCTCGATAATACCGTGGTGAGAGAAGCGCTTATTAGCCAAGCATCCTTGGCCAAGCTCGAATTGCTGACCACGGTCGAGGGTGAAACGCTGCAAATATTGCCTCTAAGCCTAAACACATTTAAGCAAAGATCTGAGGAGCGACTACCAGGGGGGTTTGACGCAATAGACCGCCTGCGTAAAAACGCTGTATTGGCTATCAAAAAGGAAGAGGGAAAGCCGCTTCCGAAAAATAATAGAACCCGAGAAGCGCTCCTTGAGCAATTGGCGGAGGCTAATCTCAACCTGGATATACACAAACGCGCAAATCTAATACTCCTTCAAACATTGTCCGACGTTCGTAGCAAATTGGATGGTGTTGTTAGCGCGCCAGATGAAGTCACTCGCAAGATTCGTGCTGCGGAAATTTTGAAACGCATCACCGCGATTACCAGCTTAAACCCTGAAATGTATCAAATCCCATCAATACAAAAGGCACCTGTCGTATCGATCACGGCCAAGGGTAAGAAAAATGACTGACGGATTTCTTGTGGAAACATTAGATCATGCTGATCTATTTCATAGGTTTTCCGCGACTAAGGCCCGAAAGAAGTCATTCTATAAATTCCCCTACATCAAGTGGCCTAATAACCACCCCTGTCATATCGCAAACCTTTACTTACTTCACCTCGCCAGAAAGCATCAACAGATTTCCGCTGATGGCCGTAGACAGGACAGCAAAGGCGGGACGATAGGCCAGTACGCTAGCAATATCAGCCTGCTTATAAAACGATGCTGGCAGCATGGCATTGACCCCTATCACATAACTGACAGGTTCTATGAAAACTTCATTATCGAATTAATAGAGGAACCCCACCCGACACGTCCCGGCAAACCTAAAAGGAAAGATGGAACCACGATCAACATTGGCAGGGAATGCTTAAAGTTTCTTGCATGGATTGGGGATTTTCATGGCGACCCTAATTTCGTTTCACGCAAAGGAACTATAAAACTAACTACAGAAGAAGTTATCCGCACCTTCAACAATCAAAATGTCGTGATAAATACTACTTCACACCATGCGCACCCCTTACCCTTTCGCGAACATACACGCGGCCCAATCCCTCTGCACAACATCGATAGCATGGAACTGGCTATTAATTCAGGAAGCGGGTCGGATTTCCTCAATGCACGACACCTTGCCCTAATAACATTACTGCAGCATACCGGCGCCCGTCGAGCAGAAATTGCGTCATTAACGCTGTCGTCATTACGAGATGCTCTACTTATGAAGTACCCAATGCTGAGGCTGGTAACGCTCAAGCGAGGGGACGCCTTCATCCGCGAAGTTCCTGTCAACGCGATTGCATTGAACGAGGTCAAAAAATATATTCACGAAAGACAGAAAATAATCAAAAAGCATTCAGAAAACAACAATGATTACCTGTTCATCTCTCAGACAACAGGGCGCCCATTAGCCGTCGAGTCCTTCACATCGATCATATCACTAATAAGAAAGGCTGCTGGCATCGAGGAACAAGCATGTGCGCACATGTTCCGTCACGCTTTCATCACGAATTTGTTCACACTACTCATCGAACGACACAAATTTGAAAGCAAGGATGATTTCGAAGCTGCACTGATTAGCGACAGAGAGTTTTTGCGCAAGGTAAGAGAGTGGACAGGCCATAAGAGCATCGAATCTTTGAGGGACTACCTGACAAAAGTATTTGAAGGAAACGATGGCATAGGTGATGCCACCGAAAGCGTACACAAGACTACTACCCTGGCGCTTTACCAGAAGAAGTACGATGCTCTCTACAAAGAGTTCAAGCTCAAGAAAATCACTCCGGACGAGTTCGTGCGCAAGAGTGACGAGTTGATGGAACTGCGAGATCGCGAGCTATCTAGGTATGACGCTAAGCCCAAATGACTGTGACCCCAAGGGTTGCGGCATTCGGCG
The DNA here is from genome assembly GCF_051132085.1 of Pseudomonas sp. R1-15. Taxonomy (NCBI): domain Bacteria; kingdom Pseudomonadati; phylum Pseudomonadota; class Gammaproteobacteria; order Pseudomonadales; family Pseudomonadaceae; genus Pseudomonas; species Pseudomonas sp. R1-15. The sequence goes on from NZ_CP071660.1 coordinate 5,189,259, forward strand.
ATGGGGCGCGATTCCTAATGCCCCCATATAGATACATTAAGGGGTAAAAATGGCTTCAATGTCCCGAATCGGGATCGTTACGCCGTACGTTCTGGGCTTGCACCCTCCGGGGGACGGCTCTCGTGTACCAAACCCCGGCAGCGCCTGGTTTTGGCCCTGTGGGCTTCCATCCTCAAGCATCTGACCCACGCACAGTCGGACGAATTGCCCTGTAGCGATGTCGAGTTGGACATCTTTGAAGCCGACGCGATAGCCCTACAAAAGTGGATAGCAGAGTTCAGATCGAGAGCCAGCTACCTGGCTCATTGAGCAAGGGACAAGATAATGACGAAGCTCCTGATTCGGGCCCGCATCTAAGTAGTAGTCTACAGTTCATCCCCAATTTTCAAATACATGCCCTCGCCGTAAGGCTTGTCGGATCTTAGATTGACCCACTGAGCAAGCCTACCCCCGGAATTATCTGCACAATAAAATTCACCCTGAACCTTCACAATCACCACGCCGGGATAGGCGGTGTAGATATCACCATTCCGAAGAATAACTCTTGCTTTCAGCATATTACTCATGAACAGAGATAAATCTGAAATCTCATGACGAGACTTGAATGAGTTTAAAGTTTTACCTCTAGCTGATAAGCCACCAATCTCAGAGATTAGCTCAAGCAACTCTTTCTCTTCCAGAGATAGCTTATAGGGATGCCACTGCCCTCCACCATTATTCTCATGGATTTCTCTCGCAGGCACTACATGATGAGCGACGTGAAGTATTCTATGCTGAAGTGACACAGGCATACTTGAAACCAAGGGATTATTAACCTCTAAGTTTACATCTTCACCGCGATTAACTGTAATCCCCAGCACTCGCTCGATACGGTCAATTAAAAACTCTAGCATCAATAGCGCTGGATTAGCATCACTTGAGCATAACCACAGCCAACCGCCCTCATCGTGCCAGTCACCGCTATAAGGCAAGCCAGTTGTTTTAAGTATCGAGGAATTTTCACTTATAACCAAGCTTGGCATATCCCTAATCCCGTAGCCTGGTAAATTTTCTTTCCCCTCATAAAAAGAGCTTATAGCTGCTCTAAAACCAGACTGCGTCTTAAATCCATAATATCCAATAGCGATTCGCAACGGTGCTATATGCTCATTAACGAGCCACTGGTACACCATTCGTTTCGCGAGAGGTAAATTCTCGTTATCTTCATATCTGGGCGGCCTTTCCCCAAATAGCTTCATGTACTCCAAGCTAGGGCGAATAGTGTTGAACTCAAGGCTATCCTCCGCCTCCTGCAAACTCAAATCGAGCTTGGAAATACGAAGCACATCCGCAAGCTGCCCATAGGCTTCTTCAAACTGAGTAGAATAAATAGTTTTTTTTATCTCAATCACGGCCAAAACTTGTCGAGCAGGATATATGTAGCGATCAAGGTATTTTATTTTTTCTCCTTCACCCATTACTATCATGCAGTCTATTTGGCCTGATAAATTCTCACCCGCCCTCATAAATCCAGAAACAATTTTCAACCCTAGAGCGGGCAGATTAAGCCTCTCAAGGATAGACTTAGTCAAGCCCTCGTACATATCACCAATCGTCGGGCCGTGCTTGACTTCATGCTCATTGAGAATTTCTTTTTCGCGGTCAATTATCGCTTTTAGAACGTCAGCCAGAAGTTTTAAACTCATTTATCCACCCAAACTCGAAAAATAGAAAAAGGACACTAGCTTAAACTTCGAAGTGCTGATTTTTATCAGCATAAAACTGAAAAGCTTGGTCGGCACTTAACTCCTGCTGGCGAAAAACAGAAAGAAAATCAATGATATATTGAAGTTTCATTTTATTGCGCGAATCATAGAATCTCAGGCGGAACGGTCTTACGTCATCAGGTGCCGGTCGACTGCTAAATTAGCGCTTTGCTTCAGCAACTTCCAGTTCACTGCATCAGATGTGCTTGCAACAGGATTGCCTCTGCTAACTGTCGAGGCCTATGCAGGCAACCACCTCATCCGCCGTTCCCACCGATCTCCGCAATTCTCAGTCCGGCCTACGCAGCCCACTTGGAGGTAGCGATTACCTCCAAGATTGATTTCACGTGACTTACACCGTGATCAGTTGGCCCATTCCAGCCTGATGAAGTCTTCGATGCTCTGTGCTCGAGCTAGAACCATATCTTCAGTCCAAGATTCAGCGTCATGAATCTGTTGGCCGACATGGATCGTGGCAATCAGCCCGCAGCTTCGATAGACGTCTATCTTTTCAACCGGAGGCTTAGCTTTTAGCGAAGAGTTTGTTCCAGGTGGCAGCATCGTCAGATTCCCGAGGTGGTGCATCCACTCAACGCCACTGCTTTGCGGTGCAATATGCTCTATTGAGCTAGCGGCATCCTGCTCCCAGATCTTTCCCCATTGGCTCTCATTTAGCTTCTGCCCTGCGAGCTTGGCCAAGTGTTCGTCATAACGGTTAAGGACATAGCGCAGCTGATTTTGCCAGCCATCGTAGCTGCTCACCCAATCAATATTGTTCAAAACCTCGTCAATGGAATAGCCGTTGGAGATTTTTTCCAAGCCGATAAGGATTTGATCTCTATCCAGGTTATTCCGGTAGATTTCGTAACCAAGGCGGATGTACTCCCCGACCTTGTGACGGCTGTCTCGGCTCGCCAACTCGTAGATTCTAAAAGTTGCGCGCTCCCATTTACCCAGGAGCTCCTGCTCTGTCTTCTTATCGAATTTCCGCAGGATGATCGCTGCGGCAACAAACCGAGCGTGCACGATGCGCGTTACGGCCCGGAGGCGCGGATCTCGGAATAGGCGCAGGTTCGCTTGCACGACCGCTTCGAGCTCATGACCAACCTCTGCAATCGTATTTAGCTGCGTACCCGCCTTTAAGGTTAGCAATGCAGTCGAGTCTGCTTCACTGGGAATCCGATTCGGTCGTGCGTCACAGGCCCATGCTCCTGCGAATCGGAGAGCTTCGTCTCCGATTCGTGTGCTGTTTTCCAGCGAGCGATAAATGCCCCGCCAGACGTCTTGCATTTCAGATACTGCCTCATCGCGAGTACCACCCTCAACGTGCTCGAAAATGAGCGCCATTAGCTGGCTTTTGAGCTTGTCGATCCATTTCACATCCAGCCCACGGCTGTTCAGAACCTCGAAGACTCGGTATACCGTAGCCTCGTCAGAAATCTCATGGTAAATGATCGTCAGCTTATTCCTGATGGTCACCAACAGCTCAAAGATCGTATCTCCACGAGCCAACCATTTGCTCACAAAGAGCTCGCAGTCACGGGCAGCTTCAACCAAGTTCTGATCTGCAGCAGTTTTTGCGGAGCCTTCCTCCACCAACCCCTTGCGGATGTAGTTGGTGAAAACCTGACTCGCGTCATGGTTTGTCTGGAGCAGAATCAGAGAATGGTCGTCTCCTTTTACAAGCAGCTCACCCAACTCCCGCCGTACCTTGGCTTGCGTAAAATCATCCTTGTCGAGAGCCTTTTCAATCGCCTTCATAAGGATGATCAGAGTCGTTACACGTTGTTGGCCATCAACCAGCTCGACAGTTTTGAACTCGTCAACGCCAAGAAGGCGGGTCTCTTTTTCCTTGGCCAAGGCAACCAACGTTGCCATGAAATGCTCGCGACCAGATCGAAACGCCTCCTCGATGTCGCCGAATAAGTCTTTCCGCTGACGGGATGTCCATGAGTAGGCTCGTTGATATTCGGGAATTCGAAAAAGTCTTCCTTCAAGCAGGCCAGCAATCTTGAGATGTAGCGGATTGAGCTTCATGCGCGTTCCTTGCCGTAGAGATGATGAGAGAATAGCCATTGGCCAGCAAAAATAGCTAGCATCCCCTTGGCAGTCATACCTGAAAACAAGGAACACACCATGAGCCTGCGCACCAACGTGCTCGATGCTGTAATCGACGGTCATCTAGGGAAAGGTCTCGTTGTCACGAGACAAGCTGTAATCCAGCTTTTCAGCGAAATTGCTGAAACTTACACAGGCGTCTTCTTATCTAATTCGGAAATGACCACTGGCGTTAGCAGCCCAACCTATGACCACTTCACGCAACGGGTTGGGGTAGGCACTTACCGCATTCATCCTCAAGCGCTTTTGGATCGTATGGTTGAACGAGGATTGGCTTAGAATTTCCTGGTTTGGATGACGACATCAGCTACCGATTCATAGCCCATAGTGCCGGCACCTCAACTGAAATCCACCCCAAGGAATGCTCATGATCACCAGTGCCCTAGCTCAGCAATTGCGGGAGACTAAGCATGTCGTAGTTTTCACCGGCGCTGGTGCCTCAGCCGAGAGTGGCATCCCGACTTTCAGAGACGCATTGACGGGACTATGGGAGCGCTTCGATCCCGCCCAACTTGCGACCAGCGAAGCATTCCGAGCTGATCCATCACTGTGTTGGGGATGGTACGAATGGCGCCGGCATAAGGTTCTGCAGGCGCAGCCAAACGGTGCTCATCTCGCTATCGCCGAACTAGCGAGGCACGTGCCCAAGCTGACCGTGGTGACCCAGAACGTTGATGACCTTCATGAGCGCGCTGGTAGCCAAGATGTGATTCATCTGCACGGCAGCCTGCATACGCCTCGGTGCATTGATTGCGGGCTGGCTTATACGTTGCCCCTCACGTCCGATGCTCTGCCTGAGGGTGGAAGTCGGATTGAGCCGCCGCGATGCAGAGCGTGTGATGGGTGTTTTCGACCTGGAGTCGTTTGGTTTGGCGAGATGCTTCCTGAAGGCGCATGGAGTGCAGGTCTCGCAGCGGCTGAGGAATGCGATGTCTTCCTCTCGATTGGTACGTCCGGGATTGTTTACCCTGCAGCTGAGCTACCACTACGTGCTTTAGGCCACGGGGCGACTGTTGTTCACATCAATCCTGTGCGGTTTGATGTCAGCAGCCAAGAGCACTTTCTTGAAGGCCCTGCCTCTGTGATGGTGCAGAGCCTGCTTAACGAGGCATTCGGATAAGTTCCTACATCGTAGTTGCCAGCGATCCACATCGTTTTTGCTTTGGGCTTGCCCCCTAGCGGGGTACGGCTGTCGTGAACCAAACCCCGGACAAGCCCGGGTATGGCCCTTGCGGGCTTCCATCCTCAAGCCTGCGCGCTCCGCTTGCATGGCAAAGCTGGGCGTAACCCAACCGTCTAGGCTCTAGACATAACGCAGAACATAAACACAGGCATTGTTCTGAATGCTAGATGGCTTCCTTCACCAAGCGCTCGCCGAGCAGTATCAGCTTGGAAATGTAATCGGGATCGTCAGATGTTTTGGGAACGTGCGAGTCGCTATTGATTCGTCGGAGCTGAATGACTACTTCATGTGCAATACGCTGAGCGTCCTTTGCCCCCCACCACTGGGCAAGCCCAGCTGCGATAAGCGAGGCATCGCTCCCTTCGCGGCCTACTGTCATCAGGAGGTTCGTCGTTAGCTTCAAATGTGCATCGAAGCTAGCAAGCAAATATTGAACGTTCCCGAGATCGGCGCTCTCGTTTGAGCGAAGAATAAAATCGCTCAGATGAGTGATATCCCATGCAGCGTTTCTCACCCCAGCGATCGCCGCCATGCGATCAGCAGACCTGCTGTTCTTGAACACATTCTTGCGAGCAGGCGAATGAGTACCCAGGTACACACACGCGAGCATCAGAGCAGGCCCCGCGAATACAAGACTCGTACTCATCCAATCTAGAAGACGAAGCATCTTGTCGACTTGCTCACCTGGAGCGAGGTCTAACTCCAGAATTTTGAGCGCGGTGATGTAATTTCGATTCCAGCGTTTCAATGGCAGTTCTAGATTGAGGTGCGATGCCTCGACCGGGGTATAGGTGCGGGAAACACGATTTGTCCTATCGAGCGCTACGTTCAGCATATCCTGTGGAGGGGCGTTGTCAGCCGCCCTGAACCAACCAAGCTCATCCGCTGAGCTGGTGTTACCACATCGGTGAGCCAGCTCATGGAAGGAAACACCAGGTTCAAAATCGATATTCAGAAGCTGAGCAAATCCTAGCAGTGCGGCTGAAAGCTTGAGCTGCTTGTCGTTGGTCGTTTCTTTGCCTTTAGCTAATTGCGCGATACGCGAGGCTACGTTTCGATCCGGCAGTATGACCGTCTGGACGCCCTGATCTCGCGCGTAAAAGTACACGGCAGGTTCATATATGCCTGCGTCGGGAGGGAGGTATCCAGGCGTAAGCAAGCTTGCTGCTCTCAGCATCTCACTCACCTCAATAAGATCATCCACCGGAAAGTCAATCGGTAGCATCCATTCTGTCTTTTTAGATTTCGCTTTCAATCTCGCCTACCTTGAGGTGATCAACCATCCACATGCCATCAGGCGCCTAAGCTGCGCTCTACAATCAGCACAATGTCAGCTCCTAAATTCTCAACGCCAACGCCTGTATCCCAAAATTAGAGCTTCGGGTTATGCCAGATGCGACACTTACCTTTCCAACCACAGGGTTGTGAGCCCTTATATCGCTAGACTGCGACCAAGTGTTCGCCTCTGACTCCTACCAAGCGAATGAAATATCTTGGTCTACACTTCTGCACCGAACTGCTTCGCCATGCACATTCTTACCTTGCCATATGGAACAGACTTGTATTCTTCCGGCTTAAACTCTAAGTAGTCCTCAATTTCAGTTCGAAAGTCCAGTTCGCTTTGGTGAAACTGCAACCTGGAGACCGAACCACGAAGCTTTTTAGCTAAATAATAGGCTTGATTGGAATACGCTCGATATCGCCTTTTCAACTGAAAGGTTTTAATTGACGCTAAAGATATTTCATGGTTCCGCACTGACTGCAAATCTAGCTGATAGCATTCCCTAGGTAATGCAAAGGACGCGAACTCAGCCAATTTATCTTCAACTTCAAGAGCTGGCCCTAAGAAAAACTCAATCGACTCTTCATCTACAAGCGGATTAAGATGAAGTTTTTGAGAAAAATCAATGTCCCCCTTCATTTGGCGTCCATTGCACTTTTCACAACAAGGGATGAAATTGAATAAAGACAAGGATAAAAAAGGGTATTCTGCCTTCCCGTAGTAATGATCAATTGGAGGACGGTACCCCTTTGTTTCCTCATCAGGCAAGCAGGTACCAGTATCTACCAAATGACAGTAACAGCACACTTTATAGCGAGCTTGTAAGCATAGATGGTACGCCGTCCAAGGCTTCTTAGACTTAGCAGAGAAAGATTCGTAATCAAAGATCTTTCCCATAATATCAACAGCGCACTCTCTGATTAGCACACCTGGAAAAGCTTCTGAGAATTTCTCAATGCACTGTGCTAGATCAACTGAGTGACCATAGATAATACGGTACTTATTATCCAGTATAAATTTGGACACTGCTCGCTCGATAAATGTATTACTTAGTTTTTCCAAGCCTTTATCAATACTTCCTTCTAGAAACCTTGCATGATCAGCCACGGCTGTCGACCACACATCCTGAATACTAATAATCACGACCATCCACCCCTCATGAGAGCAGAACGTATGGCTTCATCTCCAATTTCCTCAATCAGTCTTTTATCTGCACTAGAGAGCTTATTCCTCCGCGCCCGATCATAAATCTCATTGATTTTACTTGCAGCAAAAACTCCGAGGGAGCTAGATTCGAAGGATCCTGCAATCACATCTTCAATTGGCGCACCAAACGTTTTTATTCGAACATCAGAATCTAGATTGGTTACGAAGAGTCCTGGCATATCAGCAGCTATCAATGGTGAATGTGAAGCCAATAACACCTGCAAGCTGCGCAATTCATAATGCCTCTTTAAACGCCCCAAATACTTATTCAGAAGTGTGAGATATTTTCTTTGCCAATCAAGATGTAGATAAGCATCCCCCTCATCGATCATCAACAAAATTGAATCACGCCCACGACGTGCTGCTTTTTCTATCGCATCACCAATATGGGCAAATTGATCGATGAGGGCGTGAAGCCCTGAACTAAGCATCGTCCACTCGATTTTAATAGGCGTATCATATTGGTGAATAGCATTTAAATGACCTAAACCATCAATGGAAAAAGAGATTGAGCGTTCAGAGTACATTGGCACCCCACCGTAATTTCTGATGGCCTCTTGAGATCTGGCAACCAATTCATGGAGTGGGTCGAGCTCCGCAAAGTAATCCCCACTTACAAGACCTAAATAATTCAAAAACGCTAAAGCATAATTATCGCCATCATCGTCTTCCTCCTCAAGCAGGCTCTCTAACCCGGAAAGATAATATATATAATCCCTACCTGGCAAATGTGCCTCAACATACTCATCTAAAAACTCCGCAATATCCGTGAGCGTTGTCTCTATGAGAGAATCCAGATCTTTTAAATAACCAGGATCCTTTAGAGACGTGGACTCTTGGTTTGCGAGGCTTTTTACTAAGCTTGAAAGGCTTGCATTTGTTATTTGTCTAGCCTGCTTCAAAGCTGGCACAAGTATTGATCTGTGGATATTTTTGGAATACGACAAACTGGCTTTAAGCTTAGTGTCAACTCCCAATGCAGTAGCGATCTCTCCAAGCTGGCGCATACGGCCATGCTCTTCAGTTATTTGATCAGTATTTTTATTATTTGGGGACGCATCAATAAGCCCACCCCTTCGACTCATCTTCCTCCTATAAGGAAGCCCTAAGTAGTAAATAGCACAAAGATCAGATTCATCTCTATTCAAGATAGAGACATCCCCGGATCGACCTTGTATGTAGACTTTTGAGCCATTACTACCTGGCGCAGATATCGCCTCGGCGATCAAATTAAGAAGACGAGTTTTTCCAGAACCATTTTTACCCAGAAGCAAATTTATTGAGTCAATCTCAAAAACCTTCCCAACATCCAGCATTTCTGGAGTTACCAAGTCCAGCAACCTTTCCTCAATACGCAGCCCCACAATAATAGGCATATCTAATCCTTTCACCATATACCAGCAATACTAACCAAGAACCTTGGAAACTATGACTTAGTTATTAGTCATAAATCCATAGCCTAATGGCCACATGATATCCAAAAAAGAACGACTGCGAATCCTCCTAAAACGAATCTACTCGAATATTCAGATTATTTTTTTATGTCAGTTTTTCATCGCCATAGTCGCAGACCAGACATCAGCGGATCGCACATGACAAGCCTGAAATCTTTCAGGTGACTGGTATGGTTCGAAGAAATCGCTGCCGAGCGAAGGACTATAAAACTTTAGACTCCCCGTCAAAGGAGTCCCGCCTACCTGCACGGATCGCATTCCGACATCATTTTGATATGCTGCCCTGAATTTTCTGAGAGGGAATGCGGATGCGTCGATTTATATGCATAGCGCTTATGGCAGGGATGCTGGCTGGCTGTGGCGAGCCGAAGCTGGACGGTAGCTCACAACAGGCTTTCAAAGACTCTGCGGCGAAGGTTGCTGCGAGCTTGCCTGAGGACAAGCGCAAGCTGTTCGCATCTGATGTGATGGTGCTTGCATTTCAGGGGCTCGATATTTCTCAGGTTTTACAGGGCAAGAAAAATGCTGAAGGTGTCTCCGCAGACATGCTTGCTGCCCTCAACGGAAAGACTGCTAAGCAGGTTGCCGATGAAGCAAACCGAGTACGAACAGAACGTGCGGAGCAAGAACGGCAACAGGCCTTGACGGAAATCCAGGAACTGGTCGAAAAGCAAAAAAAATCCGAAGCTGCAAAAACAGAATTAGCCCGCTTTCAGGTTTCAAAGTCTCGCTTTTATCAAAGGGCCAAAGAGTATGGCCTTGGTAACCAACCTATCATCGAAATAACGGTGAATAACGGGACTGCCAGCGCCGTGTCACGGGCGTATTTCAAAGGCACCATAGCCTCTCCTGGACGCTCAGTGCCTTGGCTTGTCGAAACGTTCAATTACTCAATCAGCGGTGGTTTGGAACCAGGCGAATCTCAATCCTGGAGTCTCGCCCCTAATCAGTTCTCGGACTGGGGCAAGGTCGAACCACCAAAGGATGCCATTTTCACCGTTACCGTCGAACGGCTTGATGGTGCTGATGATAAGCCTTTATTCGACGCAGGCTCATTCACCGAGCGTGATGCAACGAGGCTAACCGCACTCCAAACAAAATACGCTCAGTAACGTGGTGCAGGCTCTATAACAGACTCGTGGTTAAGGTTGAATTTCATCGGGCGAGCCGCCTCAGGCGGCTACCCATGCCACTCGCTACTATCGATCACTAAACATCTCTGCGATGTCGTATGGCTTTCTCTATACGCAAGCGGCCAGCGTGAGCAAGCTTCGTGACACCTGCTTCCTTCGCGACGGCGTAAATTAGCGCTTCAGCCTCATGCCCTTTGCTTTCCATCTCCCCTACAAGCGCAGATAGCTCCTGAAGGCAAATTTCGCTGAGGCTGCGCGTAGAGTCATCATCACCAGGGCGGCGAAATGAAGTTGAGTCTGACTGCAAATGAATCGGCCAAAAAAAGGTACCAAGCTCCTCCTCGTGAGATCTGAAATGCGCGAGAGCAACTTGATCCACGCGATCCCGGATACGTGCTCCAGTGCGTACCCAGCCGTGAGCCCTGGCAACACGCCTCGCCAGAACTGTATTTAATATTGGGCCTTCTTCGTTCACGACGTGCGCGATCATGCTCTGCAGAAGCGGCGTGTACTCTGTTTCAAAGAAGAGGTCTGGGTTCACATTGTCTACAGCCTGGGCAGGATCTGTTTCTCGATAAACTAGATAGCTCACGGGCTCGTAAGCCACGTACTTGTTCGTGTCCTCTATATCAGCCGCTCTCGCGTACTTCAGTTCTGGCATGCCCAGCGTAGGATCATTGGCAACGGGAGTACCCTCCTCGCCTAATACTACTTGGCCGACCTGCTCAGCTATTTCGATCACCTCGGCTACTGCTGCGTCAGCCTTGAGCCGTTCAGCTTCCTCAACCGCATCAATTTCCGCCTGTTTCGCACGCGAAGCCTCCAACAGCGCAGTGAGCTTCTGATGAACCTTGTCTGCCGTCCCTACAGCATCGATCCACCAATCGGTCGACCAAATTCTGACGATTTCCCAGCCCAACCCGCGCAACACAAATTCACGAAGTTTGTCCCTGTCTCGAGCAGTAGCGCTGCGGTGGTAAGTAGCGCCATCGCATTCGACGCCCGCGAGAAATCGACCAGGTGCGTCGGGGTGAACTACACCCAGGTCAATTCGGAACGACGATACGCCGATCTGTGTGTGGACTTGCCATCCCTTCTTGGACAGAGCGGACGCGACTGCTTTCTCGAAGGGGCTATCGAAGCCTCCAACACTCCCAAAATCTGCTTCCACCAGAGCACGAGGGCCACGCTCGGCGAATTCAAGGAAGTGCTTCAGGTCTCGTACGCCCTCATTCTTGGTTCGGGAGAGATCCATATGTTCAGGACGCGTAGTGGAGAACACCACAAGCTCTTGACGCGCTCGAGTTATCGCCACGTTCAAACGACGCTCGCCACCCTGTTCGTTCATCGGGCCAAAGCTCATCGATGTGTGGCCTGCTGCATCCTTACCGAACGTGATGGAGAAATAGATGATGTCTCGTTCATCACCTTGAACGCTCTCCAGGTTTTTGACGAAAACGGGCTCCAGTAGCGACTCCGAGAAATAGCTATCCAACGACGGATCCTTCCTGCACGCCTCATCGAGTAAATCTTCAATCAGCTTTTGTTGTTCGCTGTTGAAGGTAACCACTCCTACGGTATGTCCCGACTGCCTGAACGTCGGCGATCTCAGACGGGCAACGAGATGCGCGACGAGGGCCTGGGCCTCAATGCGATTTGTTCGCGATCCACCCCTATCGTACACACCTGCGACAGGATGAAGAGTGACAGCTTTATCCGCAGTGAATGGCGACGGAAAGGTAACCAGCTCAGACTGGTAATAGCGTTGGTTCGAGAACGCGATGAGACTTTCATGGCGGCTACGATAGTGCCAATTGAGCTTTCGAGTCGGGAGGTTGGCACTGATGCACTCATCCAGAATGCTTTCCAGGTCAGCTTCGGTGTCCTCATCGTCAGATCCAGACTCTGCGCGCCCGAAGAAGGATGTTGGTGGTAGCTGTTTGGGGTCACCAACCATGACAACCTGACGCCCACGAGCCATCGCGCCAATTGCATCCCAGACAGGAATTTGAGAGGCCTCATCAAAAATCACCAAGTCGAACGGAGTAGTACCTGATGGCAGATACTGAGCAATCGACAGCGGACTCATCAACAAGCAAGGGGTGAGTTTTGTCAGCGCACCCGGTGCCTGACTCATCAGCTCCCTCAACGGCATATGCCTGGTTTTTTTACTCATCTCGTGACGCAGTAAACCCCACTCAGAAGAGCGACTTACGCTTTCCTGGCTAGGAAGCTCTGAACACAGGCGCGCCCGTAACCAGTCACGAGTCAACGAAGTGAATTTATCATCCAGGGCTCGGAAATCACGGATGCGCTGTTCGTGTTCGGCGCTGACGAACGTTCGAATTACCGCTTCGTTATCGACGGTCGCATTCAACCACCACCGTGCGTAGTTCACTTCAAGCACTCGACGCACATTGCCGAGAGTAATTGCTCCTTTCTCCATAGCTTCCACAATCGGAGCCAGGCCAACCGCAAAAGCCTCATCACGGACTTTACGCCAAGCGCACCAAGCTCTCAGACGAGGCTCAGACACGATCATCAACTCACAATTTTTCCTCAACTCATCAAGAGACAGCTCTGAATTTATGGCTACTGCCTGCTCAGTGAACTGACCCACAGCAGTCAAATGTGCTGACCGGATTTCCACCTGTTGAAGTTTTTCACGGAGGGCGATCCCAGACTGGTGGATAGCGCCCTCAGGTTCCAGCAGAGCGTTACCCTCTCCGAGCAGCACACTCAATGGCCCCTTAAACCCTGCGATTTGCTCGGGATTTTGGGCTAGCTTGGCCAAGGCGACCGCAATTTGACCTTGGAACAGCACTGCCTGGCGTGCGTCATCCACCTTTGTCTTCAGGTCATTCCAAAAGGGCACAATTTCACAAAGATCAGCAAGGTCAGCCAACTCTCGCTCAAGAATGCCGCGCTTCTTGAGTAGGATGTAGTCACCTTTCAGAGTTTGGCCACAACGCCCCTCCTCCACATGAGGATGGTCATCGGTTAGGCGACCACGCACTTCTATTTCTCGCCGCTCAGCCTGAAACTGCAATGCCGCCGTAAGTAATTCGCACTCTGTAGCAAGCCCTCTCCACAGGCCGGAGGTATGACCACCAAGCTCATCGAATTTAGCCAAATCACTGTCGAGACGAACAATAGCGCGCATGCGCGAGAGCTGGGCCTTCAGAGCCTCGCCTAAATGCCCCTGTTCAACGACATCAAATCCTTCGTCGTGCCACTCAGAGTTGTTCATCTGATTCGCCAAGGCGAACTGAAGAGCTAGGGAGCTGGTTAGGTGGCTAGGATTAGATTTAGATCCGTTCCAAACGTCTCCGCACTGGGCTCCAGGCTGGAGTTCGTCAATGAGTTTCCGCTGACCACGAATCTCAATCCAAGTCGAAAGATCCTTTGCAACATCAGCTTCTCCAGCTACTGCCTGAACTGCGGCGAGGGTGGCAGTAACACGACGCTTGCCCAGCCAAGATTTAGGCCAAATGGCCTCATCAGCCTTTACCCACTCTTGGTGAAGTTGTTCAACATCGAGCGTTTCGACCGCGTCGGTGTAGGTTGCCGAAAGCTGATCTGTCAGCTCCTTAATTTTTGCAAACTTGGCGAGTCCATCTTGGATCGTCTCGATCACGGCAGAAGACCAAGCAGGACTCAGGGAATCTAATGTCGTCCTTCGCTGTTGCAAAAGATCCATTGCGCTCTTGGCTTCTCCCACAACCCGAGTCGGCCAGATCTGCGACAAACTGCTTGTCAGATCACGGTGCTCCTCAATCCAATTACACCCATCGGTTAAACGCTGCGCGATCGATCGGGCGCTCGGCAGCAAGGCGAAGCGCCAGTCATGGCCGGCGGCAGTCGGAAGCACGAAAGACAGAGCTGACAATCCTTGAAGAGACGGAGGTGTATGAGGAACTGCTGGCAACCCTGCAAACTCAATAAATCCGTCAACAGCTTTTTGGGCATCAAGAACCGCAGGCAAAACATCACGAGAAGCCTGCACAAACTGTTGCGTCCAATGGGGCGACCATTCCGACTGCCCGATTCCAGAAAGTGAATGCTTGCCTAGGTGTTCATACCCCACCTCTTGAGCGTTGACCTCTAGGCGGTCGCCAATCTCCCGAATTTCCAGCATTGCCTTCTGGTCATGGATTTCAGGAGATATCCAACTCAATGGAGCTACCGGCTCGTCATTACCGGAGGTGACCGTACCGATCGCATCAAACACGGTGTACCCATTGCGATACCGGTTGTGCAATCGCTCAACGTAGATATTCAAACTATCTCTGATAGAAGCGAGCCTCTGCGCCTCAACCTCCCAAGCTTGCGTGTCAATCTCTCCCTTTGCCTCCCAAGCTGATTGCAGTTGGGCTAGTACATCCGCTTTGCGCGCCTTGCTGGAGTGAATTTCGAGACAGAACTCTCCGAGACCGATCTCACGTAGCCGTCTGTAGACAACGTCCAGGGCAGCGATCTTCTCGGAAACAAACAATACGCGTCGACCCTGAGCAATTGACTGGGCGATCATGTTAGAAATTGTCTGGCTTTTACCGGTACCGGGTGGGCCGATAAGCACGAAATCTTTTCCCTTGGACGCAGCCATCACGGCGGCGAGCTGGGAGGAGTCTGACGGCAAGGGGCAGAACACATCTGCTGGGCCGTATTCACGATCAAGGAATCTGGCATCCGGGAAAGGCGTATCAGATGCAAATGAATCCCTTGGGGTGTCGAGAAGATGCTGGACGACTGGACTCTGCCGCAAGTGGCTAGCGTTTTCTGACAGGTCTTTCCACATTAGGTACTTGGCAAACGAGAACATGGCTAGGGTTACTTCTTCAGATAACTCCCATCCTGAAATGTCTTTAATAGCGTGACCTACTCGCCGCCATATCCCGACAATATCCAACCCCGATTCATCTCGAGGAAGCTCACTTTCCAATGTCCCTAAGCCTAACTGGAAATCCTGCCGAAGCATTTCGATGAGAGTTGGATTGAAGCAAGGCTCCTCATCATGGAGCACAATTGAAAAACCTGAACGTGCACTTTTACGCTCAAGGCTGACAGGGATGAGCAACAGAGGTGCGCTGTATTTCTGTCCCCCTTTGTCTTCGCGCGTCCACCTCAAAAAGCCAACAGCGAGAAACAATGTGTTAGCTCCGCCCTCTTGCAAAGCGGTACGAGCGCCGCGATAGAGTTCGGTCAAGCGCGCATCCATCTCGCGAGAAGTTAGAGCGACAAAAACCTCTCGACGCTTCAGCGCATCCTCAGCGTGACGCCGGCGAACATCCTCACGCTCACGCTGCTCATAAATTTCTTTCTCACGCGGGTCTGCCCCATCCATGAGGTCTGGGCGGGTCAAAAGCTTCAGAGACTGCCCGCTGGCGAGAATATCTTCGAGTGCTCCAGGATCCGGCGCCTCAAGCTTGAGGGCTCTCTTGCCATATTTGAAATTGAGCAGGTTGTTACGCAGCGAGAGATCAAGCAGCTTGCGCTGCCATCGCTCCAACCTATCTTTTGGATTGAGCTTAGCGATGTCTTCGATTTCGATATTCACCATTTCGTCGGGAATATCGTCACCATCATCAATTAGAAGAAAAGGCGCCTCGCTCGAGTCGCCTGTTACAACCCGGGCAATCTGAGCCTCGGAGCTGGCCAAGGGCTTGATACGTTGAAGTCGAGCACGTCGAACATCAAGCAGCATCTCGAACTCGGCCTCGGCATCCTCGTCGATCTGCTTGGCGCCACGTTCGACTGCATATCCAAACGACGGGATTGATGGCTGAGTAAGCAACGTAGTTTCAAACAGAGCCAGCTCTTTGAGCTTTACCCTTTTACGAACTGTCGTGACATCGTCGATGAGTGTAGTGGTGAACTCTTCAGGCTTCAGCCAAACCCCTGCATACGCATGGCCTTTAGTGAACACGATGACTGGGTTGAGGCCGATCTGCTCCAACGCTGCACACAGGAATAGGGTCAAATCCATACAGGTTGCTAGGCCAGAATCGGCAATCTGGCTAGGGCTTCGCACTTTCTGACCGAACTGTTCGAAACTGGCCGGCGGCAATGAGTAGTCCAGCTTCATCCGAGCAACAGCACCCCACGCGGCTGAAGCAAGATGCCATGCTCGCTTAGGGCCACCGGCGTAACCATCCAGTGCAGGAGACTTTTCGCTCAAACGAAGCAACTCGGCAGCCTGCTTGAGAACACGCTCTACCGCTGGATCGTTTGGTTGAACGAACGCAGCCGTCATTTCCGGGATATGACGCAATCCACCCCACTGGTTCCGAGGTAGCAGCTCAACGACCTGCTCCAGCTGCGCAATAACTTTGCGCCCTCCTTCAGCCTTTTTGCAATCGGCTTCCAGGACGAAGAGGAACGTAGACATTTCCGCTTCAGTCAACCTGCTGAGCAGGGGCCCATCCAGCACAAGATCGAGACCAGGAAGGGCTCGAAACGACTCCGCCGCAATCTCTTCAATGCGCCAGCTCTTCCGCTTCAACACTTCAGGCGAGGATGTCAGAGTCAACGTAGCATTGAGATAGCGCTCGCCAGTTTCATTGGCGAGACGCAGCTCATGGATCACTGGGATTGCGTTCTGGAAGTCTGCCAGGTTGAGCTTTGACACCAGCGTAGCGAGGATCTTGAGCTCTTTCAGCTTCGGTTCTGCTGGTAAGGTGACATGCTGAACGAGTTCGTCCATGCGCAAACATCCTTGTCTCAGTGCCCATGGGGGTGCAGGCGAATGCCAGGTCAAGGGAGCCCCGATTGAGCTAATGGCGCGATGATAGCGCGTCTCGTCAGCCGCGTAATGAGCCTTTGGTCACCCTTGCATGTTGCGGACACTCACTAATAAACAGGATGTGAACTTGCCCCCTTCGGGGTGCGGCTGTCGTGAACCTAACCCCGTCACGCCGGGTTTTGGCCCTTCGGGTCTCCATCCTCAAGCCTTTGGCCCTTCGTGGGCCGGCGCGCTCCGCTTGCGCTGTCGGGGGTGCCACTAATAGATAATCCTGACACCAAGAATATGTTCATGTCTCTTAACGCCTTGCCCCATCGACAGCATAAAGCTTCGGGCGCCGCACGAGTTCAGGCTGATTCATCTTTGTGAGGTATCCACTTTGGCTTGGCTATTCGTGATCCGAAGACGAACCTACCTATTGAGACTGTCTGGGCGCCGAACTCCAATGCAGAGTGGTCGAACACCGGCGACAGCGCGCTATGCGCCTGAATCACTTCCTCCTGTCCTGGTTTTTGGGCAATGACAGCTCCATAGCCGAAGCGACAGGTTTGGGTGTTTACATAATGTACCCATTCAACGTCTGGTATCTCACCATGCATAAGCCCCTCCCTGCAGTAGCGCTCTCGGTATTCTCTCACTCCAAATAACATCATGTGTGGACTGATGGGGAACTGGATCGCTATCGGCCCATTAGGGGAAATCGTATAGGGATTCTGGCTTTCGATTGGAATTGATGGGTCGTACCAAACGACTGGATTGTCGCTTGTGAGAAACGGCACGTCTGACGTGTTATGGATGATGGCCAGGCCAACCGTATCGAAAAGCTCGCCGATCTTCTTGATAAGGCCAGGCATCGCATGCAGGCTTTGATGAGGGTCGATGGACACCTCTACCTTGTCGAGGATGTCTTCAAAACCTTGGGGTGGCGGTGAGAGCTTTCCGTTCCTCACCAGCGCTTTCATCGTGTCCTTAACGGTTGCCGCCAACCCCGCCTCAAACGCATCTCGCGCCGCAGGCACACGAGCTCGCTGAAGCGCAACAAACTGGATGAAGGGCTCAATGTCGTCGTTTATGGAGTCTTTCCGAGTCAGCCTTTCAACAAGGGCTGGCCATGCGGACTCTACCTCACAGAAGATGTCTTCGAGGGTGTTATTGTCCTGACCGCCTTCGGGTAGCGGTTGCGAATAGTAATAGCGCTCAAACTGCGTTGTATCCGGCCTGGCAGGGAGCGCCCGTCCAGGGTTGTCTTTACGGTAAACGAGAACTTGGCCGCCCTGATTCGCGAACGCTTTGAGATACGCTTTGGGGACAAAGTGATGGCGTTTTTTTTGGTGAGTAGAGTTCACTGCTCACCTAGATATCAATAAAGAATATGACGCTGACTGAACGCTCCGGCTGCTCCATAGCAAGGGATCAGAGTTCCCCATCTGCACCGCGAATCCAATGGTGATCAGGAACGATCATTGTTCCGATAAGGCCATCCGATAGCTTTCCCAGGATTTCCTCATGCTGAGAAATTGCCAGTGCAAGCATCTGGATTGCAGCTCTCGCGACCCGAAGGGCACGCAAGGCCTCCTCGATAAAATCTGAGCGGTTGTGATGCTCGATTTCAGGAGCTTGCCTCGCTTTCGAGGGATCCCCAAGGTCATGAAGCACTACGAATCGGTGCGTACCCGAATTTCGCAGATCCTTCTGTGAGCGGAGAATTCCATCTATACCGTCATAGTCCTCTGCAAGCTCGGCCAATCCGTACATTGCGTATACGCCTGCCCGAATCAGCGCCTCAACTTTCTCTACAAGCCGAGTCTGTTTTCTTGTCTTCGGGATCCCGCCATAGCCTCCCGAAGCTCACTTTTTTTGGCGCTAATCCGAGCTCGAAATAGGAGTTTGCCGTTACGGCTACCTTGTCGAGCAGATCAAGGGCTGTCCGGTGCGCCAGTATAATTGCAGAGGTATCAGGGCCGTATAAAGCATAGTCAAGAGTGTCTGCAAATTGCCCCGTCTTTGGCCAAACGCTTTCGTCTCTTGCACGCCATGCTAATTCTCGGGCCAGCAAAAAATCGCCTTTCAGCATATTGAACATGGCAAACAGTGGCGGAGGGCTAACTCCCTTTTCAGGTTCACGTTCAAGGATGCCAGGGAGCGTGAGCCAATCAAGCTTACCCAAAGATGGATCAACGAGTTCGACAGCCGGAGCAAGTGTGAGGCGCTCCTCCTCCACCCACCTGATAAATGGGTCGGTATGCTCAGACCGAGATGGCGGATCACTCAGCTCACTGGCGAGCGCTTCAACCTTGGCCACCACGTTCGCTCCGGCGTATTGGAGAATTCGCTCCTTATTTCGAAGCGCCTGCCTGGCTAGCATCACGGCTTCCATGTGGGTTAGCTCAGAGCAACCTCCACGCTTAAAAAGCCACATTAGATCCAACGCCGCGCAAAAGGCGGCGACACCGTTCGTTGGATCAACCCTCAATGCGGAAAGGCGTGCATCATGAGCCTCGGAGAGCCGGTAGGTTTTTGCGAACTGATTCGCGATGTTCGTCCATGACTGGGTGCGTAACTCCACATCGGCATCTACATCCTGAACCACCCTCCAGTAGTGCCTCCGAGCTTCGGCTCTGTGTGCTCGGGTGTGCTCCTGATGATCAACCCACTCCGAATCAGCGCTGCCGCAATTTGCGGCCTCCACGAGCCCATTTGCCAAGTTGTAGGTGACATCTGCTGTTGGATACAGGTCGTGAAGCTCGCGGTATAGCTCTACCCCTTCATCGATTGCATCCTGACACCCCAGTGAGGCGCCGGCATTAACCAGTGTGGCTGCTCGCAATGACATCCAATTAACACAATCAGGCCTATCGAGATCGATTTCACGTGCTTGTTGCACTGCAAGCGCGGGATTGGCATCCACTAGGGAACTGAGGTTGGATGACATCTTCAAGAATTCGCTCAACATGTACTGCCTCCGTTGAAGGTGAACAGGTATAGGTCAATTGGAGTTTCGCACCACTACCTAGCCTTGACCGTCCATAACTGGTCTAACTTCGTTGTGTAGCTCTGACTCATCAAATCCCGGCGCATCGCCCATTCAGGTGCCAGGCACGGTGGCTAAACGAAGAGCGCCCCTTCCCCAGCGGCCATTGATCTCATCCAGCACCTCCATCACCTTATCAGCCACAGCAGGCTGCGAATGCGCGAACAGATCATCTGTAAACTCGCCAGGCTGACGCACATCCAGGAGAAGTGCCTCAGCCTTGCCGAACCTGAAGCCGGCCTAAAGATGCGATTCACCGCTTCGGTTGCAGCCTTTGTCATGAGGCGGACGTCGTTGGTGGCATAAGCGAAACATGCGGACGTGAGGAGGAGAGCCATTAGGGCCAGCATGCCCGCCCATGCATACGGCCTCTGGCATGGCTAACCATCTACCCGGCTTGGGCGGGGCTTACATCGACTTGACCGAGACTACCTCCACATACCTGTACTTCTTCCTAGCAGCCGTCACAGCTTCTTGCTCGGCAAGTAGCGAGCTCAGCGTGTCGGCCTCATGAATCAGCTCGTACATTTTCCCTTCAAACTCGTTCCCAACCCGGAGAGTGACCCTGAGCCTAGGCGTGAATGCTTTGGCGACTTTTTTGTTGGCTGCCGGAGCTGCTACCGGCTTCGTGAACACTATATCTGGCACCGGCTCCTGCACCGGAGCGGCGGGCAACTGATGTCCAGACTGAGCCGTACCGAAAAGGGCGCGACGCATTTCTTCTTCTGTTAAATCAATGCTCATAAACATCTCAATGGGAGGGCAGTAGGCTAAAAGTTTGTCGGGACGGCTACCGCAAGCGGCAGTTTGGAGCATATGGGAAGTCAAATGCCTAGGTCGATATCGAGACGGGAGCCTCTCCATGCTCGCGAAAGCAGCTCCTTCGGCAGCCGCATAATGAGCCCGTCAGCTAGGTCACTCGCATGTCGGGCGTACAATGTCACTGTGCCCGCAACTGGCGTTCGACTCGGTACGAAGGCCCCGACGCGTTCCTGAGCAATTTTCAGTATATTCAGGACTCCCTGGCTCACCTTGTCAGTGGTCAGGTGCTCAACGACAGGCGTGGGCGGAACAGCGGCATGGCTCCACATCTCTACAACCACCTGAAGCAGCCCGTCCCAGCCAAAATGCGCGAGAGCCATCTCCCATAGTTGCCCCTCATGCGCCATAGTCAGGCGGGCCCTAGTCATTACGGAGTTTCAACAGCATGAGGCTCTTTCTAGATTGTGAGTTCACCCGGCTCAGCGCGCAGGCGAAGCTAATCTCCTTGGCGCTGGTCGCCGAGGATGGCCGGGAATTTTACGTGGAAGTGATCGACGCGTGGCGAGAAGACGACTGCAGTGATTTCGTGAAGGAGATCGTACTGCCGCAGCTCTGGGGCGGTCAGTATGCCATGCCTCTGATCGAGGCCAGATCAGCGCTCCTCCGGTTCCTGGCAACATACGACGAAGAGATTAAGCTTGTCACAGACACACCTATCTACGACTGGGAGCTGTTTTGCGAGCTCGCTTACGACAATGGACGATGGCCTAAGAACGTCCGAAATTATCCGACCGATGCCACTACACTTTCGCCTACAAGTGATGGGGCGGCGCTGCCTCACCACGCCCTTCTAGACGCCAGGATAATCGCTAGAATGTTCACGCGATGATGGGTCGCAGGAGGTTAGGTACACTTGCATGCCCCAAGGTAGGCCATCTGTTTTAATGATCTTCCTCAGCGGGCCCGCCTAGGGCGTGCAACTGGTAGCCGGTGATCGCCTGGAGGCGATGCTCAGCTATGAACCACAGGCGTTCCAGTTCCTCCCCCTCGCCCCCATCAGCTTCGGCCTGATGGTAAACCTTCAGCGCTTCCACAGCCTCGGTGTATAAGGGATGGTTGGTACGACTCTGCTCTGTGCTAAGCCATTGACAATATCAGTATGACAGCACGATACTTTTCGCGTGAGGCTTACAGGCAGATTTTTTGCCGCGTTTCGTCGGCATTTGAAACCATCGTGTCGGAGATTGCTTCGACGTGACTCACAATTTGGCGCTTCGGAATACCCTGCCGGGACGCATATGAGTGCCTGTAAGCTTCCGCTCTTAAACAAGGATGTTGCATGTCGGAACTGCATCAACTTCAGAAAGCCGCTTCTCTTCATGACTTGGCTGCCATCCTTAATTACACGCCAAGCGCCTTATCGTACCTAGTGTACAAGAGGCCAGGGAAGTACACGCAGTTCACAATCCCTAAGAGTAATGGCTCCCCACGTCAAATCTGCGCTCCATGCGATGAGTTAAAGGCCGTTCAGAAGCAAGTCAAAACCCTCTTGGACAAATGCTTGGCCACCATCGAGAACACAGGCCAAGCTCGGGGGGCTATTTCTCATGGATTCAAAGCAGGGCACTCCATTATCACCAATGCTGAAACCCACAAAAAAAGAAGGTACGTATTTAATGTAGACTTAGAAGGTTTCTTCGACTCTATTCACATGGGTAGGATTCGCGGCTTCTTAATCAACAACAAGGATTTCCAGCTCAACCCTAAAGTAGCCACTGTCTTGGCGCAGATAATTTGTCATGACGACAAACTGCCCCAAGGTAGCCCGACCTCACCGGTCGCTTCCAATCTGATTGGTCACTTGTTGGATTTAAGGCTTGTCCAGTTGGCAAAGAGAAATGGTTGTTCATATTCACGATACGCGGATGACTTAACCTTCTCAACCAACAAGAAAAATTTTCCTGAAGAGATCGCCTCTTCTGACGAGGGTGGGAACTCTTGGGCAGCGGGCCCGTCGCTGACAAAAATAATCCAAAAGAGCGGATTCGAGCTTAACCACAGTAAGACTCGCATGCAGTACCGTACCAATAGGCAGTCCGTAACCGGCCTTGTCGTTAACCAAGTAACTAATACTCCTGCGGAGGTTCGACGCACCGCTCGAGCAATGGCTTTTCACCTGTTTAATAAAGGTTACTACCTGATCAAGAAGGAAGTGGCAGGCGCAGAGAAAGCGACAGCTCCAATGATCAGGGACTATACGCAGCTAG
This sequence comes from Pseudomonas sp. R1-15, assembly GCF_051132085.1. Taxonomy (NCBI): domain Bacteria; kingdom Pseudomonadati; phylum Pseudomonadota; class Gammaproteobacteria; order Pseudomonadales; family Pseudomonadaceae; genus Pseudomonas; species Pseudomonas sp. R1-15. Next base: position 5,212,182 of record NZ_CP071660.1, read on the forward strand.
CATCGCTTGACGGATTGTTTAGCTTTATATACATGGTTGATCAGTTTAATCGCAAGAAACTCGTGAAGAACAGCATTGTAAAAATCGAGTCCATTAAAAAGACCGCCCTTGAAATCATTCATGGAGACTTTTTATTTTACAAGAACTTCTACGCCTCTCCGATACCAACTATTATGTGCGAAGGAAAAACAGACAACATTTACCTTACATGCGCCATGAAGTCTCTGATGGAGAGGTTCCCACGACTCTGCAAGCCTAATAAAGATGGGAAGCCAGCGCTGAGAGTCCGCTTTATAAACTACTCCGAACTTACGCATAGGGCACTAGATCTAAATGGAGGCTCGGCTGATCTCGCTGCATTCATCCGATCATATGCAAAAAACTGTGGGAAATACAAAGCACACCCTCCTCTAAGCCCAACCATTATAGTTGTGGACAACGATAGTGGCTCCGACCCAATATTTAAAGCGATCAAGGACGTCACGGGTAATCGTTACGTAATCGCTAATGGAAAGGGAACTGTCCTAGATAAGTCTCAGACAACATATTATATTGCTCAAAACTTAGCTGTAGTTCTAACCCCTTTGAAAAAAGACGGCAAACCGACCATGATGGAAGATTTTTTTCCAGCTAAGGTGCTACAGACCCCATGGGACAACAAAACTTTCGAAATCCTGACCAAGCCCCCCAATAAAAATACGTACAGTAAGAACATATTTGCACAAAAAATCGTAAAAGCCGACCGCGCGAATATTGAATTCAAAGGATTCTCGCCAATTCTAAAATCGATAAGCCAGATCATCAGGAGCTATCACGTAGACAAATCCGTGATCGACAAAAGCTTACGACCCAAATAAACTAACGCTTAGTAACCTAAAAATTTGAGCGACAGTATCCTTGCCACGCCTACACAGGGAAGCGATACGAGCCAACGCCCTCCAGCACTAATTCAGCATTCGGGATTACTTAATCTGTTCTCCAGACAGCACCGATTGGCCTATTGAGAAACTTAACCTCCAGAAAACCTAGAGAGTCCTATGAGTGGTCTATTTCGAAGCACGTTAAAGAGCGGGTCAATGTTGAGTGGTTATTATCGATATAAGGATGCTTTCCAAATAGTCATTAGTAGAAAGCAGAGCTCGATAACGGAAGGAAAATATGTGGACATTGAATATAATCAAGCATATTCAAGTCAGCCGCCACATGAAGAGCTTTCGACAGATCCTGATGAGATATTTTACAGGGACAGGATGCGAGAGCGCGCACACTTGGATTTTCTCAAGGAGTTGATAGCTCTGATTTCCATTGTCACCAATCAGTATTATGAGCTTGATTTTGATAGCAAGCAGAACATTAGGCCATCGATTCAGGAAACGATAGATGGGTTCTCGGACACTTCTAAAATGTTTGTAGTTAGAAAGGATCCTGATCGGGTGGTACAGCGTCAAAATTACACGATGAGCTTTCTATCGATTCATCCTGATGCAGATATTTTCTTTGAAAAATATTTCAACTTAAGCTCGGAAGCCAGATCAAGATATAACGCCTCAATTTTCTTGTATCAGGGCATGCGAAAAATATTTCTGACATCTGCAAGCATGGCGATTATTGGATTGATTTCTGCTATAGAAAATTTGATGGATTTTGAAAGCCAGAGATCTGGCATTAAACCAAATAAATGCGGAGAGTGCACTCAGCCAGTCTATTCCATCTCTAAACGCTTCAAGACCTTCATGCAGAAATTTTCAGAGTTTGATGTCGAAAATCCAAATAGCCTGCTGAATAAATTTTACAGTCGTAGGAGCAAGATATCTCACAGCGGTGGAATTCTTGAAATCGACAGGCTTTTGTCAAAATTCTCTATGAAAGAACATAGAGAGTTTACTGAAATTGAATCCCATGTGCGTATTGCTTTGTTTAACTACTTGATGAATTACGACTCTGAAGTTTCGGCAGAGCTGCCTATCAGTGAGCCAGCATAAAGCACACAACTGTAGGCGGTAAGCGACCCTTACGGGCTGGTAACGCGTCGAAATGGCCAAGCCACACCTAAAATTGCGCCACTGAGGGGCTAATACCACTCGAAGGTGACGATTTAGGCAGCACAGCAGCGCTTTAACCGGATGGCGGTTGGGTGCTGCTGCGACATATCCTAGAGTGAGTGCCTAGCTGAACATAGGTTCCGATTTTCACTTCAAGGATACGTTTTGATGCACCCCAAACACGAATGGGAAGTCCAGCTATCCGGCGGCAACGCCATGTTGATGCACGACATTGCATCCCACAACGAAAATACTGGGCATTTTTGGATTTGGGGCGGTGTCGATCATCACCTCGACTGCCAAAACGACCACTTCAGCTTCAGCTCTGCCTACTTTTGCGACATTGATGGTGACGATGATCTGGCATGGCAGGTCGCGCATGAACTGCTCTCGCTGTTCAACGGTGCGGTATCCATGATCATGCCTCATAAGCATCGCTTCAGGCTGCTAGCCGTTCTGAAGGACGGGTACAACACCAGCCACGTTGAAAAGCAGCATGCTTCAGCTGTACTGGGGCCTTTGCCGCCGTCGGCGATACGCGGGAAAGACTACGGTGATAGCTCGATTATTTTCAGTATCCAGGCACTAGCCTGTGAACATCAAGACGCCTATCACTTGGTCAAACTGTTTGAACAGGATGGTGGTTGGGTCAGTTATTACAAGATTGTTGAAACAATCGAGTCATACACCACAAAGTATGGATTGACGGTGCCTGTAGACGAAAAAATCAAGAAGCGCTTGGAGCTGACCGCTAACAACTTCTCACTGAGCGGTTTCGACTCAAGACATGGCTTCAAGCAGCTGGTGAAGGAGATCAAGACTCCACCTCTTACTATCAGCGAGGCTTACCACTTCATCAGTAGATACGCCCAGCAATACCTTTTGACGAGGTATGGCAAAACGCTCAAAGAGAAGCCAGCTACACCCTAGCTTCATGGCAGCCAGATAAGGCCTGCCGAAGCCCCCAGCGCTCAGGCAGAAAAACCGCCAAGTAACGGGAGTGAATTCAGGATGCCGTCTCAGGCACTGCTGAAGCACATCACAAACCGCGATCAGGGGATTCCTCCAGCCGTGGCCGCAATAAATCTCCTCAACTGCGGGGTCTGAAAACATCCGAGGGAAGCGTTCTCGGGCCCTCAATGTCGATATCGGGCAGAGCGTCAGTGTTCGTATTCATAGTGTCCAAGGTTAGTCAGAGACATGAAAGCCAAGGCATCAGCCTCGCTGCACTACTGGCAAGCGGGGCGCGCAGGCCATTGATGGCCGCAGGCTCGAGGATGGTAGCCCGCAGGGGCCAAGATCCGTCGTAGCGGAGCTAGGGTCACGACAGCCGCCCCCCGAAGCGGGGCAAGCCCAAACAAAAATGCAACAGCTACTGGAGGCGACGAGGCGTAGGAAAGTACCTGTCGCCCGCTAGTCGTAGGAACTCACGCAGGCTACGGCGCCCAACGTCCCGCCTGAACGTCGCAACAACGTACTTCGAGTTGACCGTGTTGATGACCCAAATCTACCTTCCTTCGTAACGGACTGAATGTCGGATGTCCGAATCAGCCGACCATCTGCAAATCGTTGGTACGGCCCAGGGCAAATGTGACCGAACACCACACCAACAGCACTGCACGCATGAATATGGACATTCACCAGGTAGGCCGTGACCAACCCGTCGTAGTCTTGACTCACTGCTTTGGCGATGCGAAGGAGGTCGAAGTCCGAGTAGCGCTTTTCGTGTAAATCGACTGCGACGGTATTGATGTCGTCCATAGCTACAGAGCCTCCGACGCTGAGGCTACGCCGGTGGTTGCAGCACTGCGCCGATATAGCTCCCTGACCCCAACCAAGGCATCGACATCGAGGTCGCGCTGATGGGTATTGACGTACACATCACCACTCTCGACCTGCAGAACACAGATTGGCACTTCTGCCTGGTTGAACCCCATGGAGAGCGATTTCAGCTTTTCCATCTTCCAGCCTGACCCTTTGTTCATCCATGCCGGGGTAACGACCTGGACATCTTGAATGACCATGCTCTCGTCTTGGGAGAGCAGCAGCTCCACCAAGCGAGGCTCATCGTTCAGCATCTCTTCATAAGCTACGAACCGCCCCTCATGCCGGCGTCTGAGGCTTACGTGATACCAATGAGTAACCAAGGATCGCGACATGGCGTGAAAGTGAGCGAGACCGTTCCCGAACATACCCACCGGGCCGGCCTGGTCTTGCATGCTAATCCTGAACATCGCGTATCTCGTGTGGAGCAGGCCTGCTTAGCGCCTGCGATTAACATAAGCCGAATATTGTCTTGAGCGATGCGGTCATCTCACGCCCCTTGCCCACTAGGGCATAAACCGTATTACGGGTCTCGAACAAGCAAACACCGTCGAACGACTTGCACAGGGTCGAGCGTACCCAGCCCCCTGGAGGGAACCGGCCCTGGCTGTCGTAGGTGACGCAATGGGAATAAAGGAACATTGTCTGCAGGCCTATGGCGCGCACCCTGGCGAGCGATTCAGGAGGCTCGTCCACATGAAAGATCAGCCAATCCTCGACCAAACAGTAGGGTTTCCGACCGAAACGATCCGCCACCAATGCCTCTATTTCGGCTTGAGGCAGCTCTGTTCCAAAGGACGATATCTCACCCTCGCGGAGCAACTCATGCTCCGAAGAATTACCCATAAATTGATGATCCTCATGGTGCAAACCCGAAAATCAGGCTCTGCGAACACGCAAAATACCGGGCAACAACCCAGAAATCCCATAGATATGATTATATGCATTTGTGTGGGATCTATCAAACGGGTCATACCGTCTCTTTTTTGGAGAGGTAGGTTGGATGTCCCTGCGGAAGGCTTATGCGGCGACGCTACAGTGGCTGAGGATTCGAAATGGCTTATCTCAAGCAGACCTCCAGCATCAAGCTGACCAGGCTCACATAAGCCGCTTGGAGGCTGCGACAACGACACCGACTATTGATCTGAGTGCGGATCTGGCTCATGCGCTGGGCCTAACACCTCTGTCGCTGCTCACACTGGTGGCCGCAGCCGACGAGGGCAAGACAGCACGCTCTGTCTTGAATGAATCGATGATAGAACTCATGCGGCTAGGAGTTCTTGATGAGGCACTGCCTGCCGAGCCGCATAAGATCACCACGCCACAGAGAATCGCTGCCGCAGAAAAGCTCGAGGCAGTACGCAAACTCAAGGCAGAGGGTCTTTCTCAGGCAGAGGTATGCCGGCACCTAGGATTACCCAGAAGCACTGTTGGCCGCCTGTGGCACGTTGACGATTAAAAGTCCCACCTCAGCTCAAAGCAACAGAGGCACGTCACTGATCAGTAAGCCAAACTTCTTGCCATTCTTACGATGCTTTCCTGTATCCATTGCTCCACGATGGGCCGTGTGGCAGGGATGAAAAGTCGTGACTCACTAACGAGCTTTTCACGGCGCATAGGCATCGAATAGCTGCTGGGGGCAGTCGCTGGCGGCTCCTCTATCTTCGCCATGTCTAAATTCTTCAAGGTAATGCGATACCAACCGCTGTTGAATCCGGCCACCTCGAAGCAGGACATAATTAGCTTTGATAGGTTGGTCGGAGACACGAAATAGAGACCAGCCGTACGCCCCTCGACTGGCACACTTGCGTCAGTTTCCAAAAGGACGAGCCCGTCGTCAAAAACGCGCCAAGACGTGTCTCCGGACTTCAGTCCTGTGAACAACTTGTCATCCCAGTCTTCGTAACCTTGCTTGAACTTCGCCAGGCCCAGGTTATGGAAGCTTTGGAAAATCTCATCACGGCGTCGGGCCGCGCCGTGAACAGCGTGCTGCTCAACGGGCTGTGGCAGAAACGCGAACTCAAGCTGTGGCGCATAGGAGTGACCGCCGTGGGAGCGAGAGCTTGATGCCTCTGTAATGCGCTCGTGAAAAGCTTTCTCAGAAATTGCGCTTTTGGATTTCTCCATTCTACTCAGGCCCTGGACAATAGCTTTCAACAGCTCTTGGGGGTCTGAGAATGAGGCTCTGAAAAAACCTTGTTTGTAGTCAGACACCTCGTTGACGAACACGGCCTGCTTCGCGTCAAAGTCAGTCTGCTGGATGAAGACCAGAATCGGTTTACGCTTGCTCACTGCCTGGTGGAATTCTTGCTGCGTAACCGAGAGACCTGGCTGAGGTTCATAGCCGTAGTTAGCGCCAAGAATCAGGATATAAACGTCGCACTGATCGACCTCTGTCAGGCAGGCGTGCTCCGAGGAATAGGTTCGCGCTCCGAAGTGCTCGCTCATGACCGGCTTCATGTCCAGTGTCTCCACCGCGTCTTTGGCGGCGGCTCTGAACTGCTCGAAACCTCTTACTACGGAGCTTATGAACACCTTCATCAGTGCATCCTCTGAACGCTGGCATATGTGTCCTTTTGGACTGTAACTAGGTGTGATCGTTGCAGATTGTCTCAATGGTGAACAGCAGATCAGACACCGTATCGTTTGTTACCGCCAGAGGTAATGCAATATCGACCACCGCGAGGCCCGATACAAACGTTCCCAGAGGAACAGGGGCAGGATGAACCGTAAGCTGGGGTCTGTTGGCGAGCAGGCTGTTTCGGCTGAATCGCTGGCCTTGGCCTTAAGACGACGTAGCAGTCTGAGCCGCTGCACAGGCTTTTGGACGAAAGCCACTTTGAAGGTTGACCATCAATGCTGATCCGCGCCCAATCCTTTCGGGTCTCAAAAACTTGAACCTTCTCCCCGCGCTTCAATTTTGAGATGACCTTTCCACCTGGTTGATCCCTGACATTGAGATTATCAGCACTCACAAAGTGCTCAGTTGCGGAAACAGGAGCTGGGGTTGGCGGTGAGGCCGGGGAAATCGACGCTTGCGTATTCGGCGAGCTAAGAGCGTGTGGCTGTACCGGGGCTGGAGGCGTGTCTTTCTTCCCCATTGCCCACAGGACGGCAAAAAGAATCAGGAGCGGGACAAACCATGAGGGAGACTTCTTGCGCATATCCATTGCTCTCATTCAGCATGTATTACAACGGCTGTCTTCCTGACCAACCTGACGTCATCACCTATTGCGAGCTTAGCCAAGCTTCCACTTTTTGCAGCCTGTGCAGTTCAGAAAGCCGGGGCTTGCCAAGATCCAGCACCTTAAGCAACCGACTCCTTGCCTCAGGGGAAGGAAACCATTCCGCGACTTCTACATTGCAATATGTTGAATCGCTCAACGCCCATTTAACGATCATGTCAGTTGCAGCTCTGTAGTGATCAGCCATGAAGAGCCCTCTGCCCTCTACGGCCCAGCCACGCTCCCTGAGCTGCTCGGTAACATCAGTGATGCCCGTGTCACCAAAAAAGGCGTCGGTATCTGGGTAGTGAATCCCTGCAAGCGATACTTTGGCGACCCCTGCCTCTCGGTCAAAGTACGACAGGAAGTGCCACCCACCGGTGATACACCCTGGGTGAGGGAAATTGATTGCGGCCTTGCCAGTTATGTAGTGCTGGCGAGAAACGCGTTTGAGATCGAAATCGAGGAGCGGTTGCTTCATGTGACATGCCTCTGTGCAGTTGCGTTATCTGATTGCCAGGACACGCCCTGAAGACGGAAGACTAAGACGCAGCAAGTTTCCATCGGGCTCAGCGTCTAAGGTGACTTAGAATCACCGCCATCTGAACTTTGCTAGGCACAGCCCCATGGACAAAGACCTGATCTGCCACCAATGCTTGAACGAAGCCTATCTCATTAGGTTGATCAGGCGAACAGGCGTGACTGCGGAGTGCTCGTTCTGCCTAAAAAGGCGTAAGGGTATCCCATTAGAAGACCTGATCAGCATGGTCGACGATGTCCTCCAGAAGTATTGCCATCCTGGAGCGATATACGATCAGTACGATGACAACGGAAAACGCTCTGAAACAGAGCAGACTGGCGATCCCCTTATCTTCCATGTCGCAGAATTGCTTGGTTTGGATGAGGACGACCCGGTTGCCGAGCGTGTTCTCTGCGACCTCAACGAAAGCTCCCATTACGACATCATGCAAGGAGGTGACGCGAGGTACAGCGATGATGAAAACTATGAGTGGAGAGTGATTCGACCAAGGGAAGCAGAAGCTCGATGGCTGAATTTTCAGAACGAAATGAAGCATGGAAATCGATTTTTTAGTCAGCATGCCAAGGATTTTCTGGACTGGCTGTTTCGAGGGCTCTCATCCTTCAAAAGCCCTAATGGCTTGATGTCCGTTGTCAGAGAGCTTGTCGACGATCAGATCTTTCGTGCTAGGCGCTGTGATTCCGCTTCAGAATACGACTCGATCATTAGCAAGCCTGCTGCAGAACTCGGCCCTCCACCCAAGGAGGCCGCAGGTGCTGGCCGAATGAACCCTAAAGGGCTGGCCGCTTTTTATGGCGCTTTTGACCGAAAGACCTGTGTTGCCGAGCTTCGCCCGCCAGTAGGAGGACGAGTCGTAAGCGGAGAATTTAAACTCACAAGACCCGTTCGCGTCCTGGATTTCATCGCATTGGATGAAGCCTACGAAGCGAGGCCGTTGAGTGCGTTTGAAGCCAGCTACGAAGAGCAAATGGGTAGGCGCATCTTCTTGAAAACACTCCACGCAAAAATTACCGTTCCGGTGCTTCCGAACCAGGAACACGAATACCTAGCTACACAAGTCATGGCGGAGTACCTAGCTACACAATTCGACCCGCCGCTCGACGGAGTGCTGTTCGAATCAGCTCAAGTGCGGAAAGGTACAAACCTGACCCTTTTTAATCATGCCGTGGTGGCTTCACTCGAGCCTAGAACTGCTTTCACGAACCTAGATGATTTGCTTAGCAGCCCCTCATCGCAGACGCCTGCGATTGAGTACGTGCCTGACACGCTAGTAAGGCATAAGGTTTGTCGTGTCAAATTCATAACTGAAGACCTGCAGCGCGATGATGGTCAGCCAGAGTCCGACGAGCATTACGACGACTGGGATGATTACTAGAGGCTATGTACGCTGACGTAGGTGTTAGAAGGTGCGCGGCTGCGGCAGTCGTCGTTGCCGACTAAAAGTCGACCGCTAGAGAGCCTTCAGCAGTTTCTCAAGCATCTCATGCTCCCATACAGATAGCAGTGCAATGGGGTCTGTGCCAAAGCGATCTCCGGAGTCAAACGACCAGTGTCGCCCATCCGGGCTGATGCATTTTTCGCAGTAGTCGAGTTGATCGCAGTCGTTGTAAATCGATATCTCCCAACCATCTACATTGATCTGGAAGTGGCCGGCATAAATTTCGTCCCACGATTCATGACCTACCTTACTCATGACGGTTCGACCCAAGATCACCTCCCTAAGTACGTGGGATACCTCTCTTGCGGAGAGCTCAGCCGCAGTGTTTTCGCTAACACTACCTACCTGGGATGAACGCGCTGCCGCTCTGGCCTCTTTCAGCCTTTGCTCAGCGTACATAGCCGGGTCATCAGCTGGCAGCGGGTAGCCGGCAGCGGATAGAGCTTCGGCGCGTTCTTCAATGAGTAGGCGCTCGGGATCGCGAACCTTTTGGTAGGCTCTGCCTGGTACACGTCGAGTTGTGTCCATTCCCGGCTCCCCAGAAGGCTGATGACTAAGAGCGACTAAATTACTTTTAGAACGATAACAGAACGCTTCGAATAGCGATGCCGCAGGCGGCACGCCATCAACGCCAACAAGAGGTAACTCAAATGCCCGACGATGAACTCCGCGAACTGGAGGCCAAGAGACGAAAGGCTTTGTGGATGCTTGCGAACATATCTCCAGGCGATTTGAAGGCGTTCGATGCCTTATCCATCCTTGATGACCTTGACCGTCTAGAAGGAAAATACTCCCCCAATGCTGGCAAGGCACTTGAGTTCAACCAGCCTCGGGATTGTGTCACGGTGCAGCATCACTACTCCGGAATCGACATCATCCTGGAGCAGACTATTCCGCAACCCTGGAGGGAGCGTTTCAACCAGGCAAGTATCGGCTCGACCAGGTTGCTTAATGGGCCATACGCCTCGGATTGGGATAAATTTCTGGTTGAATGGGAGCGTGAGATGCAGCATCTGCAAACCCATCGACTTGCACAGGCTGCTAACAGCTAGAACTGCTGGTTCTAGCAATGGCGGCGCAAACACATAAGCAGTCGGTGTAGCCGCTGAAAAGCGCAGCCTCAAACAGGAGCAGCAAGGTGGAACAGCCTTCTTTTTTTATTGATTTTGAAGCTTCTGGAATAGCTCCTGACAGCTATCCGATTGAAGTTGCCGTCGTGTCGATTGATACCACTTTCAGCTCGCTTATCAAGCCCGTCCGGTACTGGACGCACTGGTCGTTTGACGCGCAAGACATGCACGGTCTCACACAAGATCAGTTACATCAGGAAGGTGATACCCCAGCCGCCGTCGCGAGAAATATGAATCAGCTGTTTTCCGGGCAGGTGCTTTGCAGTGATTCACCTCAGGACGGTTTTTGGCTCGATGTGCTCTACGAGGCAGCAGATCTGATACCTACCTTCGAGTTGAAGCCTTTGGAGGTTTTTGTGGGAAGGGAGGCTGCCAGTGACATCTACCGGCGACTGCCAACAACTAGGCACCACCGAGCTTTCCATGATGCGACTGCTTTGATGGAAGCCTGCCGTGCTTTTTTCGAAGCTTGAACTACCAGAGGGGTGGATACATACCCTCAGCTATGCGAAAGCGATGAGTCCATTGAAGTATGGATGTAGCACAGCGTGTGCGACCGCTCGCACCGAAGGCAGGTGATCACACGGCTGGATAAGCATGGCAAGCGGAGCGCGCAGGCGAGCGGGATGAGCGCCCGGAGGGCTGAGTTCGACTCCGTGCCCCAGTTCACGGCCCCTTCGCGGCAGTCGACTCGCCATAACCGCCCATTTTCCTTGACTGATTCCATCACTCCATCCACTCGACGGGTTGTATCAAGATCAGCGCTTCAAGCACTATGCCAATAAGCCACTACAAAACGAAAAATTCGCAAGGAGGGCAAAATGCTCGCATTAGTTTTATGGACGCTCGTTGGCACTGGTGCGGTTGGAGGTTTCGCTGGCCATCTGCTTTACGGTGGAAGCTGGGGATGGAACGTTGGGAAAAACGTTTTGCTGGGCATCTGCGCTGCGCTTATGGTTCCTCTGTTTTTCAACACTATATCCAGCACTTTGCTTCAAGAGATTCTGAGCAATAGCGAGCTTGACTCTACTAAATATCTCATCCTCATTGGGTTCTGCCTAATAGCATCGATATCCGCCCAAAAATTCATTCGTTTAATGAGTGCTAATATTATAAAAGAGCTTAGGGAGGTGAAGGAGAAAGTTGAAGCCGCAGAGACCAAGGCGGAGTCCGCATTAGAAGCGACGGAGAGTTCCATGGAGCCGGAGGCTGGGCCACTGAGTTCACAAGAACAAGAGGTTTTCGCCGGATTAGACGATACAACCAAGCTAGTTCTGAGCCACCTCCTTGATGGCCCTTACACAATGAGGTCGGCTACAGGTCTAGCTCAAGAGCTTGAATTGAACGTTGAACTTGTCAACGAAGCTTTGATTGCCCTCCAGGAAATGAATTTTGTAAGACGTGGCGTAAATGCCAGAAAACAGAAAAGATGGTATCTGACTGGCTCGGGTAAAAAAGGAGCTATGGAATTAAAAACGCGCCTAACACCATCCTGAGAAAAATGGATGCGAGATAATAAGGACGGCTCTCCGTGGAGCATGGCTAAGTCGCATGATTTTTTGTACCGCTTGGCCTCCCAACGCATTCACCCTCTTCGTGCGCTGCGACCGAATAATGCGCCGGAGCCTTAGACAAGCGGAGCGCGCAGGCGTGCGAGATGTCAGCCCGCATTGGCGAGACACGGCTTGCCGTGGCTCGATTCACGGCGGCCCTTCCGCCTAGGCGGCACTCATCACCTAGCGGATGGGATCATCTAGGGGTCGATATCGGTGTTAATGCTCAATGCATACGGAGTGCGCAGTGTAGGCCGAAGGCGGGAGGATGGACGCCCGGCAGGGCCGAGACAGAGCGGGAACAGCGAAGGCTAGGTCTACGACAGCCGTCCCCGACAGGGGCACGCTATTAGCCTATGTGAAAAGCTTTTTGAGATGTCTCATAGGAGTCGTCCGCTAGTTCGGGATCGTCCCAATGGACGCGCTGATAGCATTGAGCTATGTTCGCACGCATAAGCATGCGCGAGGCCGCGCAATGATTCAGGGACGGGATTCGCGCGATGATTTACCAGTGCAATGGATGCAACAGGACTACTTTCGAGACAGCATGCCCATGGTGCATGGGCTCCCAGGTTTCGCCGTCCTCAGAACTCACTCTGCGGCACCTAACCTCGCTGGATCCCTCGTTCTACCCAGATTTCCAGTACAGATCCAAGGGCTTGATCAAGGATTTTCTCGGTAAGAAGAAGGAGCAAGCCCAGCTCAACGACCTTCTAAACAACGTGTTGAGAAAATACGCGGAGCTGAAGCAGCCATATTTCACGAACTTCATTCACACGACTCGTGAAAGAGCCGGTAGCAGCGATGACGCGGGCGTTCCTGGCCCCCGCTTGGACGGTGTGTACAGCGAGAGGGAGCTGTTTAGGGAGGTCTTGATTCGGAAAGGCTTTGACGAGCTTGAAGGGCTTCCATCTTTATTGGACAAACTGCTTCAGACGACTGCGTTTAACTCTGCCTACCTTGGCTTCTCCAGAGAGCTCACACGCCACATCCGAACCGATCTTGCGGACACCTTACGCTTGGATTGAAGAGGCCGGAACGACCTTCAGGTCTGACCTGGCCCTGTTCTACTACTACCTTTGGGAACATGATGTTCTTTTTCCCAATGTCCAATTTAATCCCCAGGCAGCCACCACATCCGGAGTACCACTCCTGCCGCTGCAGGCTTTCCGGAATGGCTTGAGCTTATGTGAGGAAATTTATTTTGACATTCTCGTCGAGCGGCTGGGGTCTCAGCTCGAGCATTTCAATCCGAATCAGTTCATCACCATGTACCTAGTGGATGCCATGGACGGGTTTCAGTTTGAAGCCTTCCTAGTCGAGATCTTCCGAACCATCGGCTACGACGTGAAAGAGACCAAGAAGACGGCTGATCAGGGTGCCGACCTTTTCGTCACCCGGTTCGGTAAGAACATGGTAATCCAGGCCAAGAACTACTCTGGTTCCGTAGGTAATGCAGCGGTGCAGCAAGCCATTTCCGCTAAAGCCTTCTACGGATGCGACGAGGCCATGGTGATTACAAACTCCTACTACACGAAATCCGCCAACGAATTGGCCAGCACGGCGGGTGTGCGGTTGATCGACCGGGATGGGCTTCAGAGTTATCTGGATGATTACAACCAGAAGCTGATTGAGGCTTTCCAAGCCGAGGAAGAAAGCGCCTGACCTTTTCCCTTATCCTAGAAGGAATTATCCATGGCTCGAAATGTGTTCTTCAGTTTCCACTTCGCTAACGACTTCTGGCGCACTCAGCAGGTGCGAAATATTGGCGCTTTGGAAGGGCAAAAGCTCTATACCGCCAATGAATGGGAAGAGGTCAAGAAAAAGGGGGAAGCTGCGATCAGGAAATGGATCGACGACAGCCTGGTCGGAAAATCATGTGTCGTTGCCTTGGTGGGCTCAGAAACCGCTTCTCGGCCCTGGGTGTTGGAGGAGATTGTAAAGGGATGGAACGCAGGAAAAGGCGTTGTCGCTATTCGGATCAACCGTCTTCTAGACAACCACCAGAAAACCTCCGCCGCTGGCTCTAACCCCTTCGATGCAGTCACGCTTAAAAATGGCACAGTGAGCCTATCCAGCTATGCGAAGCTGATGACTCCAGCCGGGAACGACAGCAAAGAGGTTTATGCCTCGATTCAGGCCAATATCGAAAGCTGGATAGAGGACGCCATTACTATCCGAAAAAATTACAAACCTTAAAAACCTCATCATTCTAAAGGTGCGGGTTAGTCTGCTGATCTCGCATCCAAGGGCTCGATATGACCAAAGTGGCCATGAATCGTTTTCTCACTGAATACCCTGACGCGCTCAACGACGGCCTCGGAGCGGTATTTATTGGCGCGGGTGTATCCATGGCCGCAGGCTACCCTTCGTGGTCGGGCTTGCTAAGCGACATTGCGGATGAACTGGAAATCAACTCTAGAAATGTACACGACCTGGCGGCTCTTGCTCAGTGGAGCATCCAAGAGAGCGGTGGTGCCACCCGTGTCCGAAATGTTATTAGGAAAGAGATCGGCCCAGACAAACCAATTCCCGAAACTCTGGATATCCTTGCACGACTGCCTGTAAGGCATATTTGGACGACTAACTATGATCGGTTAGTAGAGCGCGCGTTCGCAGCTATTAGCCGTCCACTTAATCCCATCTCCGCACCAAAAGATCTTGCGCTCAAAACCACTCCTGGCGCAGCTATACTCTACAAAATGCACGGATCGGTGGATCGTCTCGACGATATTGTGATATCCACAGATGACTACGAGCTTTTCCGATCCCGGCGCGGCCAATACCTCCCCCTCTTTCAAGCGCATCTGACCAGCATGTCGATGCTATTCATCGGCATCAGTTTCACCGACCCGAATGTTAGACATGTGCTTTCGCTGATAAGAGAAAGCTTCACTGACTCCCCTCCAGAACACTTTGCCATTGTCAGGGCACCGAAAAGATCCGATTTCAAAACTAAGGACGAGTTCTCAGCCAGGCTTGCTCAACATAATCTTTGGACAAAAGACCTGAAGCGCTACGGTCTGCTTGCCGTGGAGATTGATGACTATGACGAGGTGCCTGCTCTTCTTCGTCAGATCGAAAGACGAGTGGCTGCGCGGAGAGTTTGGGTGAGCGGTAGCTGGCCACTTGAACATGGAGGTGCTAAACCAGCGAATATCTACGCCATAGCTGAGGAAGTAGGCCGCAGGATAGGAGAGACCGATAGATACCTGGTCACAGGTGCTGGTTTGTTGGTCGGTTCTGCATCTCTTTCTGGTTTCCTCGCGGCCCTCCGCAATGGAGGGGGCTGGGATTTGGATCGCCGACTGATCGCCAGACCGTTCCCTCAGCCATTACAGGCAGGAGCTCCCAAGGATAAGGAATGGGCTGCTCTTCGTCAGGAGTTAGCTCGCCAAGCCGGGATAGCGATCTTCATTGGTGGGGCGAAGCTAAGTAATGGTCTTCCCGTACCTGCGGATGGAGTCGAGCGAGAATTCCAATTTGCAAAAGCCGCTGGTGTTTTTGTCCTACCTATCGGTGCAACCGGCGGGACTGCAGAACAGATATCCAACCAGCTTCAAGGTTCAGAGCTTCCCTCGAAGGGCAGCTCTCCGATGCGACCCACCGACAAGGAACTAAAAGCTCTAGCAGACCCGGCAGCTCTAGCTACTGCTGAAGGCCGAGCAGCTCTGGTAAGTTTGGTATTTCAAATCATTGACAGGGTTGCCCGTGTTGGCTGACATCATCATTCTAGGAAGGAAGTATGGCTCGTAATGTCACCACAGCAGAGCTGAGAAACTTCACTGCAAACAGCTCTCAAGCTACCCGCGATCACATATTCAAATCTTTGGCCGCTACGCCTTCTATGAGTACGTTTCTATCGCACTCAAGCAAAGACAAGGAAGTCCTTCCTGGCGCGATACAGGTGCTTCAGAATCATGGCGCCTCTGTGTACATCGACGAAATTGATGCCGAAATGCCACCCTACACGTCCGAGGAGACCGCAGCTCTACTCAAACAACGTATAGCCCAAACAAAAAGGTTCGTGCTCCTTACTACCAAAAACAGCAAAGAGAGCCGCTGGGTGCCTTGGGAACTAGGCATTGCTGATGGAGCGAAAGGGCTTTCAAAGATCGCCATATTCCCAGCCTCGGACACCGCTTATGATGATAGCTGGGTCAGCTGGGAGTACCTAGGGCTGTACCAAAGAGTCGTTTGGGGGTTATTGAACGGACACGCACAAGAGCTTTGGATGGTGCTAGACACCAAGGCAAACACCGCTGTCCCTTTGAGAGACTGGCTATCGGGGTACTGAGTGCACCTGATGGCATGAGACCCCATGTAGGTGTGCCTGGATGGCTCAGTGCATGACTTCTAAGCCCCCCTCAATAGTTGACATTTAAGGACGACACATGAGCCAGACAGACCCGTGGACGGTCACGTACAAGGATTTTCAAGGTTGCACAGAAAGACTGACTGATGAAGTGGATCGGCTGACGAGCCAAACCCGTGCAGCAACGGCAGTGCTCGAAAGTTCAGCTAGGTACACGGAGCACGTTGAAGCTGTCGGTAGGCAGATCGCGCAGCAAATAAAGAACGCCGAAATGGCTTGGTCAAAAGCAGATGAAGTCGCCGTCCACGCAGCGAGACAAGCACATGCCGCAGCCTTCAAGGGTGTTGAGGACTCGATCAAATCCGTCGTCGCCGCTGTAGGTCGCTCAGCTCAACAGAATGAAAATGCTGCCGAGCAAGTGGAACAGTCCGCACGCCAAGCAAGGGGTTCGATCTACTACCTATCAGCAGCTTTTCTCGTTATAGCCGCTCTAGGTGTGTCCGCAGCCTTGTATGCCGGCAATAGAGGGGATTCTGGTCTCGAAGCAGAGGTGAGACTCAGTGCAGCGCGTTTCGATTTGCTATGGGGTAATGCTAAGGCTGACGAGAGAAAAAAGATCGTCGAAATTATCCAGCGCCAGCCAAATGCGATCACTAGGTAGTACCACATGCTACATCTGCATGCCTCGACTCGATCTCTGAAGATGGTCATGCTCCGGCGCTGATTTGGGCTCGTATCCTGGACGTCGGTCATATTCCAGTTCGTCGGGCTTAGCCGCTAGCAGCAAGGCAAGATGATCAAGTCCCCGAAACCTTCCATGTGCATACCGTCCCGGCCTGTTTTCATCACCTGGTACGAAAGCAAACACCATACCCTCGAGGGTTGAAGCGTCGCCTTGAGTACCTCCTGCAATCGCAGCGAGCTCGTTCACATAGGTTTTGAATCGATGGACAGTGCCGCCAACTAAGCGAGCGCCTAGGAAATCATCCAGAAAAGAGGTCGTTGAAAAGTCAGCGACTTTTTTAAGACGAGGTTTTGTGACCATGAACGGGGCGACCTGCAGCGCGTAATGATTCAAGAACTCGTACTCTTCAATAAACCCCTCTTGGCTACCTGAGGTTGGAAGGTAGCTAGTTGCCCCCCAGCAAATGTAGTGAAAGTCCAAGCAGCGCCTTAGCAGGTCATCCCGCACAGCTAGGTGATCAAACAGGGAGCGCCGCAAGGGTTTCTTTGCCTCTGAGCGTATATCCAAAAATGATGCTTTGAACTCCACCAGCGCAAACCGTGCATTGGCCGCGATCAAGTAATCGGCAAATATCTTATCCTGTGATCCCAGAGTTGTGTCAGCATAACCCGCTGAGCTTTTGTCCGGCGCGGTGTTTGAAAATCGCTGACGTAGCGCTGCCGAGAAACGTAAGACGACGTTCTGTTCTAATGCGCGCAATGCCGTCTGATCGTTTTGATGCAATTAGGCTTCCATCCCTTCCTTGACTTTCTGCCGCTTCAAGAGCCATTCCTATAATACGCCAACATCTACAGCTTTACGCTATATGCCGCACTTGTGAAGTGTTTGGTGGCGGATAGCATAAATCAGTCCAGAGATATTGTAGAGATTCATGCCCTCTTCCGGGATATAACCATAACCTTTATCACGAAAAGCCGTAGATTAGGCCACAGCAACTCATGGCAGCGCTCCAGAAGGAGGTTTGCCGTCAGTATCCCAATGTGTCCTTGGTCTGCTTGCAGGTGCCCAGTCGACCTCGTACCTGCCCTGTAAGCATACGTGTCTGCATAGACTGGTAGGCTTTGGTCGAGCCGTACTGCTTCTTCACGATATCGAGCTTGTTTTTCGCTTCGGTCATCTGAGTCACGCAATCATTGATATCCCTCTTCGAGAGAGTCCGCGTGCCCGCCTGATTGGGCGTACCTTGAGGACGATTCTCGTACAGCTTCTGCACCTCGTTCAGGTTTGACAGTGCAGCCGCCTCATCCGCATTGCTCGCTGCCCACACTGCACCACACATCACCATCGCGACCATTCCTGCTACATATTGCTTGATCAATGGAATCTCCTTTTGTCATTGAAGGGCTCTGCCCTAGTGCATGTGCAGTCAACCAGTGGCTAACGGCACACGGTCATTATCCCCCGCCAAGAGGGAATTGAGACATTGGTTTTGTCAGACTCAGGGAAGGCTACCCTTACGGCCATCAGAGCTCTGCATCCCATGCATCCATAGCCTCGCTCAGAGTCGAGTACCACTGGAGCTCACCAAGCTGTAGGGCATTCGCAATTTGCCTGCTGGTATTGCCGTCGACCCAGGTCGGGAGACTCTCTAAGGCTCCTGGGAAAAAATTGGCTGCCGCGACAGAATACCCACCGGTACTCGTAGACTGGAGGCATACGTAGCGCACGGCAGCGCCACTGGGCAACCGACGCCAAGCCACTACCTCGATACAGTCCATGGCGCTCACCGGAGCCTCTACGGTGGGACTCACTAACGGTTCCACCTGGGCATCTTCCGATGCTCTGAATGATCGGCTAGGCGCCTCTGGCCTGTGGACGAGATGCTTCAACTGCTCACGCGAGGCGACTATCTGGTCGCGGAGCTCTTCGGGGTCTATAGACATGCCACCCCGGTCGGTGACCGAAAGGGTCTTCAGGCTGTTCGCTGCCAGGATGAACTCACGTTCTCGAGTTTTCTCTTGCTCGGGGCTGCGGTCGGGGCTGATAACACTCCAAAGCCTTGTGAGCAACTTCAATGACATTCTCCTACCTTGAGGCATTGGACACAGATCCTACGATCATACGACACCATTGAATGAAGACGACTAATCTGTCAGGCCCATTGAGGTCACTATTCCAATGGCTCCCATTTGGCTATACCGAGCATGGTGGCGAAGTGGTATGTTCACCTCCATAAGCAGAAATTAGGCACACGGAATGTGGAAAGATCTAAAACAGGTAGGTTGCGCACACAGCCAATCGTTGTCATCAGACGCAGGCAGATCGCCACTCAAAGGCATCTCATTGCATAGCTGCTCATCTAAAGGCCAGGCCTCCTCACCACCATACGCGGCACGCACGCCCTCACTCCAAACGCTCAGATATGAGCCAAGTAGAATTCTACATGGCAATGAGTGGCACGCAGATAATTTAAGTTTGAAAGGTTGAATATGGCGAATGCACGGGTAAAGTTTCACCCCGAAGAGCATAGTATGCTGTACGGAGAGACAGGAGGAGCGTGTCCTCTTTGTACTCAACCAATTATTTTCAGAAAAGCAGGTTCAAAGAATCCATCTAAAGGATATGAAGTCGCCCATATTTATCCTTTAAACCCTACCGCGCCTCAAGCGCTGGCTTTAACTGGATATATAATTCCCGCAAACATCAATGGACTAGACAACGTTATATGCCTTTGCCCTACTTGCCATAGAAGGTTCGACAAAGACTTCAAGATCGAAGAGTACACTCGGATACGTGCCATCAAGGATGGTTACATCAGGGACGCAAATGCGCGCAAGGCAATCTCGGAGCATACCCTCAGGGAAGAGGTTAAGGAAATACTTGAACTCATCACCAGCATGAAAACTGATGGGGCGCAAGCATTTGACCTTGAACTTGATGCGAAGACCCTTAATGACAAGTTAAGAACAGGAGCAAGCAACTTCCTTAAGCGAAATATTCGCAACGATGTTGTTGACTACTTTGTATCCATAAGAGAAGAGATGCGTCTTTTAGAACAACGCGACCAAGCGTCTGTGAAAATGCTACAAAATCAGGTCAATACATATTTTTGGGAAATGCATAGGCAAAACCCAGAAAACAAAGACGTCGTGTTCCAATACATCGCTCAATGGATTAGCACCAGGACAGGCAAGTCAATCGACTCTTCAAGAATTTTGACGTCTTTCTTTGTGCAGAATTGCGAGGTGTTTGATGTTAGTCCCTAGTAAATTCACAAAGCTTGAAGAGTCAACAATCTTCAAAATGCTTGTTATTCTTGCCGGCAAACAGCCTGGCGAAACCGTAGCTCAAGCTTTGTCTAGGACAAAAGACCACTTTATAGATGCATCAGAATTTCTATCGGCCTTGGATGTATTGTTTTTCCTAGGTTACTTGGATGTAAAGGAAGACTCCGGAGTGATTGAATATGCTTAAGCAAATAAAGTGCGATTTATTCACTCACCAACAAATTGACTTCCAGACTGGCCTCAACGTGATATTAGGCGATGACGAGGCCAAGAACTCCATCGGAAAGTCCTCAGCACTTCTCGCTATCGATTTCGCCATGGGCGGAAGCAGCTTGTTAATAGACAAAGCCGGCGTTATAAAAAAACTCGGACATCACATCTATAGAGTTACTTTCGAGTTCGCAGGAAAACCTGTGTATGTAAGCCGATCAACAGACGAAGCCGAGATTGTCAAAATATGCAATTCAAACCACGTAGTGCTTAATGAAATTTCAGTAGAGGATTACAAGGCACTTCTTAAAAAGCATTACGGCCTAGACGTGCTAGAGAGCCACTTCCGGTCTATCGTTAGCCCATTTTCCAGAATTTGGAATAAAGGCGAATATGATCCAGATTTTCCGCTAGCAAATGCGCAAAAGGAAAAGCTTAGTGCAGCGATAGTCCGGCTCATTGAGCTCTTCGAACGTACAGGAGATGTTTCCGCTGAGCGTGGGGTGCTTCACTCCTTTAAGGAAAAGAAGGATCTGATGCGCAAATCAATGGCCGCGAAAATAATTCCTGGCGTCACAAAAACACAGTACAACTCCAACCTCAAAGTAATAACAAACAATTCGCAAGCCATTGACGAACTCAAAGAAAACTTCGCAGGTGCACTTAGCGCGTATGAGGCTCTGTTCGATGAGCAGCTAAGATCCATCCAGCAGCAAAAAAATGATCTTATTCAAAAGAAAAATCATGTCTCAGCTAGAAGAGAAAAGCTTCAACGTGATATCACTGGCGTTTCTCCAAGACTGACAGCAAATATTGCATTGGTGGCAGAGTTCTTCCCTTCAGCTGATCTTGGACGCCTGCAGCAAGTGGAAGCTTTCCACGAAAAAATTGGGAAGCTGGTATCCAAAGAGCTTAAGAGCGAACTGCATAATCTGGTCACCACAGAGGCCGCGCTTAATAGCGAAATCAACTCACTCGACCAACAGATAAAGCTCGCACTGTCAGCAAAAGGAACACCAACTGATCTTTTCGCCAAGGTTTTTGAGATCAAAGAGGTCACTGATAAAGCCAGGGAAGAAAATCGTTTTTACGATCAAAAAGCATCGATTGAAGAAAGCGAGGCGGCTTCCAAAGCCCGACTAGACGTCATTTATAATGAGATTTTTTTAGACTTAGAATCTTCCATCAATCATAAGCTAAAAAATTTCAATAGTGTAGTTTACGGGCCAGATCGTGGCCCATCACAACTTCGAATAAAAAGTGCTAGCTCGTACAGCTTCACTTGCCCGATGGATACCGGGACGGGTAAGTCCTACGCCGGACTTGTAGGTTTCGACCTCGCGATGCTATCACTTACTCGACTTCCATTTGTAATTCACGACTCCATCATCTACAAAAATATCGAATTGGCCGCCACGGAAAATATTATCCGCATTCTAAACTCAGTAAAAAGAAAGCAAATATTTCTAGCATTTGATGAAGCAAAGAAGTTTAACAAGGAAACACAGCAGACACTGCAAGCCCATAAAGTGTTACAGCTTCACCGCGACCAGCTTCTCTACAAAGCCGACTGGAGGGAAAAAAAGTAATCCCTGCTGCTCGCGAAGGCGCGTGACATAAGGACTGAGCCTGTCGTGTTCGTGTCGTGTTGTACCGCCTTGGCCGCTTCCATACTTGACCCATCACATTAGCCACTGGGGCAGGAGAAACGATATGAGCAGCTTCGATAAAATTGAGACACGCTTACTGAGCAAAGGCGAACTGGGTCAGGTGGTCAGATACCTGCGTGAGATTCGTCAATGGTCACAAGAAACACTTGCGGAGCTTGCCAGGACAACCCCGAGAACTATCCAGCGCGTGGAGGCTGGCTCAGGAGGGAACCCCCACACTTTGAGATCATTGGCCAGCGCCTTCGAGTTTCAAGACATCGACGCATTCACGAAGCCGATGGCGATTCCCACCGAGGAGCAACTGCGCGCTGCTCGTGAGCATTTCGATCAGAAATATGTCATGACGAAAGCATTGAAGCCCGAATCAGGCAGGGGCTTGGCCAAGCTTGCAGCTGAAAGCATCGGCGATTACATCGAGCCCGCCTTCGAGACGTCCAAAGACCAGGCGTTGGCATTCGCGGAGCTGACTGATTACCTAAGGGACTATCGCGACTGCGCCGAGCTTTATTCAAGCACAGCGCGCTTGGAGGTGTTTGAAGAACTCCAAGCCATGATCGAACGCCTTGAAGAACTGGGCGTTACTCTGCGCTATGCAACCTGCTCGGTGATCCAGAACACGACCTCGGGTTCGCGGCATGAAGCGCTCCCAGTTGGAGACGTGCTTTATCTGGTTGGATTCAAAGAAGGTGAAGTGCCAGAGGAATTGGCCCTGCCCCGGAAAATGGGTATTTAGTGAGAGGAGGAGTGTCTTATGGCGCTCGAAGAATGGTGGAGGTCGGACACAGCCAAGGGTTGCTGGACTCGAGGTTTTGAGAATGCGGCAACGCCAAGTGAAGAACTCTTTGTTTGCAAATTTCTCAAGTGCTCTCGACAACATCGAAAAAGCCTTTGGGCTGAGTATCGCGAACCCTACGAGGGTATCCGTCTAATAGCGTTCGAACTCGATCCGACGGTCGCTTCCCCTCACGTGGAGTGCAGAGTGTGGATTTATGAAGGGCAGGATGATTTGTGGGCAAAGTTTTCCCGGAGTGGAGCGCTTGCCCTGATCGGCAGCCACTCGGTTCGTTGGATGGGTGTGCCGCCAAGTCGCACTTGGAAAAGAAAGCTTCAAGAGTCAAATACGGTGGTCAAAGGCATACAGCACTACGCCGAACATCCGATCTTTTCCAAGATGCCAACGCCAGGTGAACCGCTTGTCGTCGAGTCAGAGCTGGAAGAGACGATAGAACTCCTTGCTGAGCAGTTTCTGGCGTGGGTAGACAAGGTTTATCGAGGTCAAGTTGTCAGCGATGCAAGCCACCCTGAGACGACTGAAGCAACAGAACTCGTCGAGCAAACATCGTCGTCCCCGCCCCACACGGGGACGAAGAAGGCGAATGGCAACAGGTGACCGTGACCCGACATGAAAGAAGTCGCGCTAACCGAAAGGCCTGCCTCGACCATTACGGCCCGTCATGCCAGGCCTGTGGAATGAGCTTTGGGGATGTGTACGGTGAACTCGGTACTGACTTTATCCATGTACATCATGAAGTCCCTTTGCATACATTGGGCGGCCCCCAGAATGTTGACCCGGTCAACGACATGAAGCCGCTTTGCCCAAATTGTCATGCCATGGTGCATCGTGCCGACCCGCCTATCCCGGTCATGGAGCTACGTGAGCAGCTAGTTCTCAATGGTTAGCTGCCTACTCTAAGAACCATGCTGCAGAGCAAGCGGAGCGCGCCGGCCCGAAGGGCCAAAGGCGTGAGGATGGAAGCCCTACGGGCCAAGACGCCTCTGGCGGCTTGGTTCACGACAGCCGACCGACAGGGCACGCCCAAAAAGCTGCTCGTACCTCAGGGCTTCCTAGGCTTCGCTCTTGCAGTAGCTTCTGCCACCAATGGGTCTTCAGGCCAAAAATGCTTCGGATATCTACCTTTAAGATCCTTCTTGACCTCCGCATAGGTGCTACGCCAAAAATTGGCTAGATCCTGGGTCACCTGCACAGGCCTGCGGGCTGGCGATAAAAGATGCAGAACCAGCGGTTGCTTGCCGTGGGCTATGCGGGGCGTTTCTGCCATCCCAAACAGCTCCTGCAATCGTACGGCTAGGATAGGTGGCTGTTCGCTGTAGTCGATGCGAATGTTCGACCCTGACGGCACCTGAATCGTCTGGGGTGCTTGAACCTCTAGTTCCTGTGGAAGCGGCCAAGACAGAAGATTTCTGACAATCGATGACAGATCCAGTTGGCTGAAGTGGCTGAGCCTCGAGACTTTGCCCAGGTACGGTGCGAGCCATTCTTCCAGCGTGTCCAGAAGGTTGGTATCGCTGAGGTCAGGCCACTTGCTTTCTGCTTGGCCATTGTGGATATCCAGCTGACGCAGCAGATCGACCCGCGCCTGCCATTGGCGCAGCTCAGGGTTCCAAGGCAGGAGCTCGAGGCCCTTACGCCTCACCAGGCTGACCAAGGCCAACGAACGGGTTTGCTCATCAAGATTCGGCAGGGGTGTCGTCGACAGGATGAGCTGCCCAACCTTCAACTGCCGCTCAGCCTTAAGCACCCCCTCCCTTTCATCCCAATCGACCTCATCGACAGACCTCACGAGGTCATCTAGCTCGTCATCGAAAAGGGCCGGATCGAGGTCACTCGCCAGGTAGATCCGCTCCTCACGCTGGCCTTGCCGGCTACCCAGATCGGCTACCACCAGCCACTCGTGCTTGGTGAGAGCATCGGGCTCTGAGAACACGGCAGCCCGACCGTTGGAGAGACGGTACTCAGATGCACTTGCACGTCTCTGCAGGCCGATTCGATCAGGGTAGGCGAACGCCAGTAGGCATCCTACCCATCTTGGGTGATTGGGCTCGCTGACAGGGCTGGAGGCCTTTCCACGCAGGAGGGATCGGTACTGCCGCGCAGACTGCTTCACACGCTGGAGGGAACCACCACTACGACGTGAATGTTGCTCGCCTGACAAGGCACTCAGCCTGGTTTGAAGGTCGGCACCTGCTCCACGCAGGATGTCCTTTTCACCCAGCAACGCAGCGATGTTGCACGCCAAATCATCCAAGCCCATCGCGTTGCCTTTGGTGAGCATGTGAGCGATTCGTGGATGCGCTGGGAGCTCGCTCATGGCCGAACCGTGTGGTGTAAGCTGTCCAACATCGTCGAGTGCGCCCAGGCGCTTTAGAAGGTCTCTGGCTTGGCCGAATGGGGCTGATGGAGGTTGGTCGAGCCAGGTCATCTCTTCCGGCTTCATCCCCCACCGGGCCAACTGGAGTGACAGGGCTGCTAGATCCGCCTGCAGGATTTCAGGGGTACTGTAGCCAGCCATTTGCTCGTGCTGCGACTCAGACCAAAGGCGATAGCAGATACCTGGTTCCAATCGCCCTGCCCGTCCTGCACGCTGAGTAGCGCTGGCCTTCGAAATACGCTGTGTGTCGAGCCGGGTCATTCCACTGCTAGGATCAAACTTCGGCACTCGCTCAAGGCCACTGTCCACCACGACCCTGACACCTTCGATGGTCAAGCTGGTCTCAGCGATGTTCGTGGCCAGAACGATCTTCCGGGAACCCTTGGGTGCCGGGTCTATAGCAGCACGCTGTGCGTTCAGGTCGAGGTCACCGTACAGAGGGCATACGATCACCTCTGGACGACTGCTCAACTGTTCCTTGAGCACCTCAGCCACCCGCCGAATCTCTGCCTGCCCTGGAAGGAAAACCAGAACGCTTCCCGGCTGTTCGTTGATGGCGGCCAAGCAGGTATCCGTGACCCTCGAATCGATTCGTTCCCCGGGCTGATATGGGCTACCCCAAACCGTAGAGACCGGATACATCCGCCCCTCACTCGTGACAACTGGCGCGTCATTCAGAAGCTTTGAAAGCCGAGCGCCTTCCAGCGTTGCGGACATCAGAAGTAACTTCAGTGGGGGCTCATAACGCAGCAGCTCACGAGCACTCACGCACAAGGCCAGCGCAAGGTCAGAGTCAAGGTTTCGAAGGTGGTACTCATCGAAGATGACCACACCCACACCGTCCAACGCGGGGTCATCCTGGAGACGGCGAGCCAGGATGCCTTCGGTGACCACCTCAATCTGGGTTCGAGGGCCTACCTTACTTTCAAGGCGAATCCGGTAGCCGACAGTTTCACCAACCGTCTCACCCAGTTCACTCGCCAAACGCTCAGCCGCTGCCCTAGCAGCCAAACGGCGAGGCTCAAGCATGATGATCTTCTGGTCACCAAGCCAAGGTTCGTTCAGGAGCGCCAGGGGCACTCGAGTGGTCTTACCCGCACCAGGTGGCGCTTCAAGGATTACTTCGTGGCGGTTGGCCAGGGCCTCTCGTAGGTCTGGCAATACGAGGTCAATAGGTAGAGAAATCATCAAGGCTCCCAAAGCAGGGAAGCAGTATACGCTGGGAGTTTAGTGATGATTTGGACTTGAGAGTGCCAGTCAGGATCAGTGAGCTACCTAATTGAAGACAAGAATAGCGAGGGAAGGAGCAGGAGCAGGAGCAGGAGCAGGAGCAGGAGCAGGAGCATCAAAGCCTTGTGGGCTTTGACTTTTAAGCAAGAGCAAATGCAGGCAACGCCTTGTGGGCGTTGCCTTTAAAGCTTGACAACCAGAAGCCTAAAAGCGAACCAATCAGCAAATCGTGGAATTCATCGAAAATCAACAGTCCCACGCCATCCAGTGCCGGGTCATCCTGTAGGCGACGGGTGAGAATGCCTTCAGTGACCACTTCAATGCGGGTTTTCGGCCCGACCTTGCTGTCGAGGCGAATCCGGTAGCCCACGGTTTCGCCGACCTTTTCCCCCAGTTCGCTGGCCAGGCGCTCGGCCGCCGCCCGTGCCGCCAGGCGCCGGGGTTCGAGCATCAGAATGGTCTGCCCGGCCAGCCATGGCTCGTTCAACAGGGCCAAGGGAACACGGGTGGTCTTACCGGCACCGGGGGGCGCTTCGAGCACCGCTTCGTGGCGCGACGCCAGGGCTTGGCGCAGGGCCGGTAAAACTTCATCAATCGGCAAAGAAATCATGCTGGCTCCAAAACAGAGGGCCGAGTATAACGGCGAACTGTTTAGCGTGGTCTGGACTCCAACCAGCAACGCCCTTACCTGCTCAGGAGATTGTTATGCGTATTCCCTTTCGCGTGATCGGCGGCGTGCTGGTCGCCAGCCTGCTGACCCAGATCAGCGCCTGTGGCTCGATCTTCTACCCCGACCGTCGCGGCCAGATCGAGGGCAAGATCGACCCGGCCATCGCCGCGCTCGACGCCGTCGGCCTGCTGTTCTACATCATCCCCGGCCTGATCGCCTTTGCCGTGGATTTTGCCACCGGCGCGATCTATTTCGAGCCGGGCAGAAGCGTGCAGATCGAACCGGAGAAACTCAAGCCGGCCATCAACGCCGACGGCACGGTCAATAATCAGAAGCTGCAAGCCATCCTGGAGCGCGAGCTGGGCCGCAGCTTCCCGCTGGACGACCCGCGCCTGATCCAGCACAAGGGCAACGTGCAACAACTGGCCACGCTCGGTCTCGTACCCGCCGCGTAAGAGGCGCAGCCCAAGGAAGACCGCGCCATGACCACCAGCGCCGAACATGCTCGCCTGCTACGCCTGGCCACCCGCGCATCGGTGGCCGTGGCGTGCATTCTGATCGTTGCCAAGGCGCTGGCCTGGTGGCTCAGCGGCTCGGTAAGCATGCTTGCCGGCCTGACCGACTCGGCGCTGGACGGCGTCACCTCGTTGCTCAATCTGCTGGCGGTGCATTATGCCCTGCGACCGGCTGATGATGATCATCGCTACGGGCACGGCAAGGCTGAATCACTGGCCGGCATGGCCCAAGCACTCTTCATCGGCGGCAGTGCGGTGCTGATCGCGTTGCAGGCATACGAACGACTCAAGCAGCCGCTGCCGGTCGAGGCGCCCTGGCTCAGCGTCGGCGTGATCGTGTTTTCCCTGGCACTGACCCTGGCTCTGCTGGCGTTGCAGCATCGGGTCGTGCGCGCCACCGGCTCCAACGCCGTGCGCGCCGACTCGCTACACTACCGCTCGGACCTGTTGCTCAACGGCAGCATCCTGGTAGCCCTGGTCCTGGCAGGGTTCGGCTGGTACCAGCTCGATGCCTGGTTCGGCCTGGGCATCGCCGCGTACATCCTCTGGAGCGCAGTGCAGATTGCCCGGGAAAGCTTCGCCGTGCTGATGGATGAAGAGCTGCCGCCGGACGTCAGCCGGCACATGCTCGAACTGGCCTGCGCGGTGCCCGGCGTGGTCGGCGCCCATGACCTGCGCACACGAATCTCCGGCAACCACTGGTTCGTGCAGTTGCACCTGGAATTGCCGGGCGAGCTGACCCTGTCAGTGGCCCACGGCATCAGCGACCAGGCCGCCGATGCGATCCATCGCGCTTATCCGAAGGCCGAGGTGCTGGTGCATGCCGATCCGTTGGAGGTAGTAAAGCGCACCGACGCTTGATGCCGTCACCGTGGCGAGGGAGCTTGCTCCCGCTCGGTTGCGCAGCGACCGCAAGATCTTAGGGCCGCTGCGCAGCCCAGCGGGAGCAAGCTCCCTCGCCACAGGGAGCTGTTTTTTCTATTTCGAGTAATCAGTACGTCATCTGATACCCACGACTGCTCAAGCAATCACCTTGGGCCCGGCGATAGGTCTGCACCACTTCCGGCGCCGGTGGGTAGGTATAGGTGCGCGGGTCGAAACCACTCTGCTGCACCGCCCAGCGATAGCAATCGTAGCCGTCCTGGTTGACCTGCTCGGGCGACTGGCCGTTGGCCGGATAAGCCACCACGTCGAAGCTGTTGCCCTGGGGCTGCGGCTGCGGATTGGCGACCGGCGCCTCGACCACGACGTAATCCCGGGTGTTGGCCTCATAAATGTAATAGGCACCGGCGGCGAGGAAAAACAGCGAGCTGCCGATCCAGACCTCACGGGCATAATCGGGCAGATAGCGGGTACGAATGCCCCGAGGCGGCTGCACCACGACATAACGCGGCCCTTGCGGGCGATACCAGTAGCCACCCGAGTAAAAATAATCCTGGCCGCGATAAGGCACGCGGTAATTCCGATCCGGGAAACGATCGATCACATACCCTGGCCGATATTGCGGCCCCTGCCCCCAACCGTTGCCATGGCCGTCCGGCCGACCGGGCCAGTGCTGATCGGGCCGATTGTCGTGGCCTGGACGCGGCCCGCCGTTCGGATAACCGTCGTTGCGCCGTGGAATGTCGCGGTAGTAGCCCGGTCGCGGCTCCTGGGTCTGGGTCACGCTGTCGGGCCGGCCCTGGATCGGCAGATTGTTGCCCGGTTGCTGTTGCGGCGGGCGGTTGTGTACGTTGGGGTCCTGCGGTGGACGCTCGTAGTGTTGCCCACCTGGAGATTGCGGCTGGACCTCGAACTGTCGGCTGTTATCGCCACGAATGATCTCGTTGCTTTGCGGCCGGGGCTGGCCTGAATAACCCGGGCCATTACCGTTTGGGCCGCCACGGTTCTGCTGATCATCCGCCATTCCCTGCGCACTGACACTTGCCCACAACAGACCAACACCTGCCAAACGCCAGATGCGCGACTTCATGAAATTCCTCACAGCGGTTCGGGGGCCTGAAAATAAGACTGGAAAAGCCCAGGCCGGTTCTGCGACAGGTTATCAGGCGCGGGGTTTATTTCGCAGGCATAAAAAAGGGAGGCCCGTCGGCCTCCCCTTGAGAATCTAGTCCGTGCGCGACGCTTGTGGCATCGGCTCACCTCACGCCGTCTTCTGGACAGTGTGCAGCTCGGGGGTCTGCCAGTACCTATGGGTACTGCGACCGCAGCCGGCCTGATTGGGCGGGCTGCACTGGACTGTTTGTCCGAGCAGTGATCTTGGTGGTAAGCATAGGCCCGAGGCGCCGGCAGATGATTGCTAAGATTGCTTGAATAAACACCACTTGCGCAATTTTTACCCTTGGATGGATAATCTTCCGCAATTAACCGAATAAAGGCCCGCTCAATGAGCAAACTCGACCGTTACGACCTGAGCATCCTGGCGGAATTGCAGCGCGACGCGCGCATCTCGAACCAGGAATTGGCCGAGCGCATCGGCCTGTCGCCCTCCCCCTGCTCGCGGCGGGTCAAGCAATTGGAAGACGACGGCTACATCACCCGCCAGGTTGCCCTGCTCGATCGCAAGATGCTCGGCCTGAGCCTGACGGCCTATGTGCTGATTGGCATGGACCGCCACACCCCCGACCGCTTCGAGACCTTCGAAGCCGCGATCCGCAACCTGCCGCAAGTGCTTGAATGCAGCCTGGTGACCGGCATCGACGCGGATTACCAACTGAAGGTGGTGGTGCCGGATATGGATCATTACCAGAAGCTGCTGCTGGGCCACCTGACCCGGATCGAAGGCGTCACCAGCGTGCGTTCGAGTTTTGTGCTGAACCAGGTGCTCAACAGTACCGAGCTGCCGCTTACCCACCTGCGCAGCTGAGATCTTATGTGGCGAGGGAGCTTGCTCCCGCTGGGTTGCGCAGCGACCCCAAATCTCCACTGGTTTTCGACTGCTGCGCAGTCGAGCGGGAGCAAGCTCCCTCGCCACAAAAAACAGCCCATGATTATCCGGGCTGCGACACACCGCCGCAGCCCGATCCTGCGCCCCGCCGCCATGCCGTATACTCGCCCTGCCTTTTCAACCCCGCCCACGCCGGAGTGCGCCGATGGATCCTGCTGTTTTCGAAGAGTGGATGATGACCGGACTGGTCAGCATCCTGATCATTTTCATGGGGTTCATCGTCTGGGACCTGGCGAAGAAATCCAAGGCCGGGCGTTTCGGCTCGTTCATCCTGTTTTTCGTGCTTGGCCTGGGCGTGGCGGCATTCATCATCAAGAGCGTGGTCATCGGTCTGATCGAATCCGGCTCGTTATAAACGCGCCGGTACCTCTTTCCACTGGCCCTGGTCGAGCCCTTCGATCGTCCAGTCACCGATCCTGACCCGCACCAGGCGCAGGGTCGGCAGGCCCACCGCGGCGGTCATGCGCCGCACCTGGCGGTTGCGCCCTTCACGTATCACCAGTTCCAGCCAACTCGTCGGCACGCTTTTGCGAAAGCGCACCGGTGGATTGCGCGGCCATAATTGCGGTTCGTCCAGCTGACGGGCCTCGGCCGGCAGCGTCATACCGTCGTTCAACTCGACCCCATCACGCAAACGCTGCAGTTGCTCGTCGCTCGGCTCACCCTCGACTTGTACCCAGTACGTCTTGGCCAGTTTGTGCTTGGGATCGGCGATGCGCGCCTGCAACTGGCCGTCATTGGTCAGCAACAGCAGTCCTTCGCTGTCGCGGTCCAGCCGACCGGCCGGGTAGATGCCCGGTACGTCGATGAAATCCTTGAGCGTGGCGCGCCCTTCGCCGTCGCTGAATTGCGTCAGCACGTCAAAAGGCTTGTTGAACAGGATCAGTTTCGCTTCGGCCGGCGGCACCTTGGCCACACGGCGCGGGGTGGAAGCGGGAGGCTTCGCGCCAGGGCGGCGGGAAGCGGGGCGTGGAGGACGGGGCATGGCGGCAAGAATATCCAACGGTCGAGGCCGACATGCTAGTGGCCCGACCGTTAAATAACCACCGTTCAGGACGGCATCAGCGGAACGGCGGCTCGTCGAAGCTGCGCAGTTTGCGCGAGTGCAACGAGTTGAGTTCGTTGCGCAGCAGGTCCAGCGCCGCGATCCCGATCTTGAGGTGCTGGTTGACCGCCCGCTCATAAAACGCGTTGGCCGAGCCCGGCAGCTTGATCTCGCTGTGCAGCGGCTTGTCCGAGACGCACAGCAACGTGCCGTATGGAACCCGCAAGCGGTAACCCTGGGCAGCGATGGTGCCGCTTTCCATGTCCACCGCCACGGCGCGGGACAGGTTGATCAATGGACGCTCCTGGGCCCAGCGCAATTCCCAGTTGCGGTCGTCGTAAGTCAGCACGGTGCCGGTGCGCAGGCGTTTTTTCAGCTCGTCGCCTTTTTCGCCAGTAATGTTCGCCGCCGCCTGCTGCAGCGCCAACTGCACTTCGGCCAGGGCCGGGATCGGGATGTTCGGCGGCACCACGCGGTCGAGGATGCCATCGCGGCGCATGTAGGCGTGGGCCAGGACGTAATCGCCGATCGTCTGGGACTGACGCAGGCCGCCGCAGTGGCCGATCATCAGCCAGCAATGCGGACGCAGCACGGCCAGGTGATCGGTGATGTTCTTGGCATTGGACGGACCAACGCCGATGTTCACCAGGGTCACGCCGTGGCCATCGCTGGCTTGCAAGTGATAGGCCGGCATCTGGTAGCGATGCCAGACCACGCCAGCGGCGATGGCCGAGGCTTCACCGTGATCCATGTTCTTGTCGATGATCACGTTGCCCGGCAGCACCATGCGCACGAAACGCGGATCGCTGCGCAACTGCTCCAGCCCGTGGACGATGAACTGGTCGACATAGCGGTGATAGTTGGTCAGCAGAATCCAGGGCTGCACATGGCGCCAATCGCTGCCGGTGTAATGCACGAGCCGGCGCAGGGAGAAATCCACCCGCGCGGCGTCGAACAGCGCCAGGGGCAGCGGGTCGGTGTTTTCCCAATCGTAGAGGCCATCGGCGATGCCATCGGTGGCGGCCGAGAGATCGGTGCTGGGGAACACCCGCGCCAGCACCGCCGCCGTCACACCGGAACCGGCCAGTTCATCGCCCTGCTCCACCACATACGGGTACGGAATGTTCTGCTCACTGACGCCCACCTCGACGGTGACGGTGAAGTCGTGCATCAGCGGGACAAGCTGCTCGAGCAGGTATTTTCGAAATGCCGCCGGGTGGGTGACGGTGACGCTGTAGGTGCCCGGCAGCTGGACCTTGGCGTAGGCGCGGGTGGTCTGCGGGACTTCGCCATGGCAATGGTAGGTCAGGCGCAGGGCCGGATAGCGGAACAATGCGCGTTGCTCGGCATCCGGCTCGATGCGGTCCTTGAGATAACGCTTGAGCGCCTGGTTCAGCGCAGTGGTCGCACGCTCGTGCAGGGCCGCCAGCCGGTCCACGGCTTGCTCGGCGGTTTGAACGACAATAAACGCTTCGGTCACGATCAGCTTCCTGTGTTCTGACTTGCAGGCCTTCATCTTGCCTGCATCGTAGGCCGACGGGAACAGTGGCGTATTAGTTGCCCTTGCGCGGAGCCTTTTGCGGGAGCGGGCTTGCTCGCGAAAGCGGTGTATCAGCCACCATCGACGCTGAATGTACTGACGCCTTCGCGAGCAGGCTCGCTCCCACAGGGTTTGATGTTTACTCAGAAGTTGCGTGCTGCACAGGTCCACTGTGGGAGCGAGCTTGCTCGCGATAGCGGTGTATCAGGCAACATCGATGCTGAATGTACCGACGCCTTCGCGAGCAGGGGGATGGGTTGTTTAGAAGCCGTGCGGGGTCGAGCGGGCGACAATGGCTTCGACATTCAGGCCGCGGGGCAACGCGCCGTAGACCCGGCCGGTGGTACCCAGCCGGCTGGCGATGAAGGCATCGCTGACGTCGCTGTTCCCCGCTTCCAGCAACAGCCTGGCTTGCAGGCCGACGGCGATGTCTTCGGTCAATTGCCGGGCACGATACTGGATGTCATCGGTGTCCTTGAACGCTGCGTGCAACCGGTCGATATGGGTCGCCAGGCGATTGTCCCCATGGCCGTCGCCCAGTTCGTCGAACAGCACTTCCAACACGCCCGGCTCTTTGGACAGAGCGCGCAAGATGTCAAGGCATTGCACATTGCCGGAGCCTTCCCAGGTCGAATTGACCGGTGCCTCGCGGTACAGGCGCGGCAGGATGCTGTCCTCGACATAGCCGGCACCGCCCATGCACTCGGCCGCCTCGTTGATCATTGCCGGGGCGCGTTTGCAGATCCAGTATTTGCCCACCGCCGTCACCAGCCGGGCGAACTTGGCTTCATGCTCATCGTTCAGATGATCCAGCGCCCGGCCCATGCGCAAGCTCAGCGCCAACGCAGCTTCGCTTTCCAGCGCCAGGTCGGCGAGTACGTTCTGCATCAGGGGCTGCTCAATCAACAACTTGCCGCCGACCTTGCGGTGCGCACAATGGTGACTGGCCTGGGTCAGGGCCTGGCGCATAAGGGCACTGGAGCCGACCATGCAATCGAAGCGGGTCATGGCGACCATCTCGATGATCGTCGGCACGCCTCGGCCCTCTTCGCCGACCATCCAGGCCAGCGCACCACGGAACTCCACCTCGCTGGAGGCGTTGGAGCAATTGCCGAGTTTGTTTTTCAAACGCTGGATGTAGAACTGGTTGCGGGTGTCGTCCGGGCGGTGGCGCGGCAGCAAAAAGCAGGTCAGGCCCTTGTCGGTCTGGGCCAGGGTCAGGAAGGCATCGCACATCGGCGCCGAACAGAACCACTTGTGGCCCACCAGCTCATAGGCCTGGCCCGGGCCGCTGGCGCCTACCGGATACGCCTTGGTGGTGTTGGCGCGCACATCGGTGCCGCCCTGCTTCTCGGTCATCGCCATACCGAGAGTGACCCCGGCCTTGTGGGCCATGCCGACGTTACGTGGATCGTATTCGGTGGCGAGCACTTTCGGCACCCAGCGCTCGGCCAGGTCCGGTTGCAGGCGCAGGGCCGGCACACTGGCAAAGGTCATGGTCAACGGACAACCGGTGCCGGCTTCGGCCTGGCTGTGCAGGTACGTCATCGAGGCGCGGGCGACATGGGCGCCAGGTTGCGGGTGGGCCCACGGCAGGCTGGGCAGGCCATGTTCGATGGCAGTGCGCATCAGCTCGTGATAGGCAGGATGAAATTCCACCAGGTCGATACGATGGCCGTAACGGTCGTGGCTGGAAAATATCGGCTTGTTCTGGTTGGCCAGGAACCCCGCCTCCATCAACGGTCCGCCGGCCAGAGCACCGTAGGCGTCGATCCGCGCCTGTGCCCACCCTGCGCCGAAACGCCGCGACCATTCTTGCAGCGGCAGGTCGATACGGTACAGGTTGGCGCCATCCAGGGACGGCGGCTGATTGGTGACGTCGTGGGTTTCGGCGAACTGGTGCAGGTTCATGACGGGGCTCCTTGGTCGGCCAGCAGAGGTCAGTTAAGCACCGCCTCCTGGCCGATCAAAGTGGCATATCCGCCTAAATACCGGCGCTTTCACCCTGTTTCGGACAAAGTACCCGTCGTTGCAGAATCGCCTGCAGTGCTTCGAATTTCACCGGTTTGCTCAGGTAATCGATCAGGCTACCCGCAGGGCAATGCGCCTGGTCCACGTTCGGGCTGACCACCAGCACGGGTAAGTCCTCGCAACCTGACATCGCGCGGATCTGACAGCAGACCGACACCCCATCCGATGGTGTCGACTGGCAATCGAGCAGCACCGCGTCAAAACTGTCGCCCTGCAGCAGCTCCAGCGCCGCGCGGCCACTGTCGGCGGTACGTACTCGGTAGCCAAGCTTGAGCAACATGCCGCGCATCACCAGTTCGTCGATGTTGTTGTCGTCGGCCAGCAGCACCGTGCAATCCTGGGGCAAGCGCGCAGCCCGGCGTGCGCTGCCAGGAAACGTTGCCGGGACGGCCACAGGCAATGCGATGTCAAATTCCACGTCCAGCTGGAAACGACTGCCGCGCCCCGGCTCCGAGGTATGGGTCAGGCGCCCGCCGAGCAATTCGACCAGTTGCCGACAAATCGCCAGGCCGACGCCGAGGCCGCCGTATTCGCGGGTCATCGAGCCGTCGAGCTGGAAGAAACGCTGGTACAGGGTCGCCTCCCCAAGATCGGTAAAGCCGATGCCGGTATCGATCACGGCGAAAGACAGCACCAGGCGATCGAGCTCCGACGTCCGGCCACTGACCCGCAGTGCGATGCCACCGACGCGGGTGAACTTGATGGCATTGTCCAGCAGGCATTCCAGGCACTGGGCCAATTTACCGCTGTCACCCAACAAACGGTCCGCCAGGCCGGGCGCTACGTCGACCTTGAAATCCAGGCCCTTGCCCGCCGCGTTGGCGCCAAACTGCACCTGCAGGGCCTCTATCACACTGCGCAGGCTGAACGGCGCCGGATACACCTTGAGCTTGCCGGCCTGCAACTCGGTGAGGGTGAGCATGCCGTTGACCATGCGCATCATGTCCCGCGCCGAACCGGCTGCGGTCTGCTGATACTGGCTGAGTTCCTCGTCCATCTCGACGGTTTCCATCAGTTCCAGGCAACCGATCACACCATTCATCGGCGTGCGCAACTCATGGGTCAACGTGGCGAGAAATTCGTCCTTGAGCTTGTTGCCCTGAGCCAACTGCTGGTTCAGCACTTCGAGTTTCTGCCCGGCGTCGAACAGCGTCTGCGCCTGCTGTTCGCGCATGGCGTTGATGCGGTCCGCAAGGGCCAGGGACAACAGCGCCACCTCGATGGCAGAGCCGATCTGGCTGGCATACATGGTCAGGAAGATGTTCGGCAGGTAACCCAACACCATCATCGTATTGACGACGCCCCCCAGCAGAAACGCCGACCAGGCAATAATGAAGTAACGCGCCACCCGTAGCCCTCGCCACCAGGCGAACAAGCCGGCGGCGAAAATCACCACGGTGAACACCAGGGCCAGCGCCGTCGCCAGGCGCAGCGCCAGCGCATAGCTGGTCATCAACGACAGGCCCACCACCACCGCGCCGTAGGCAATCAGCGCGAGCAGCAATCGGTCGAGCCAGCGGCTGTGCTGGGCGGTTTGCAGGAAGCTGCGGGCGAACTGACTGCCAAACACCCCCGCGCAACCAATGAAAAACGGCGTCGCGGCGTTGGCCCACCAGGGGTTGTCCGGCCAGAAATACTCAACCGCCGCGCCGTTGACCGACAATTGATAGAGGCCGAACGAGGCGATATAGAAAATGTAATAGAGGTAACTGGTGTCGCGCACGCTCAGGTAGATGAACAGGTTGTAGACCAGCATCCCCAGCAGTACGCCGTAGATGATGCCCAGCACATACAGGCGCACCGGCTGCTGTTCCAGGTACGCGGTGCTTGACCAGAGCGTCAACGGAGCCTGGATCGAGCCCTGGCTTTGCAGGCGCAGATACACGGTCTGGCGTTGATCGGGTTGGAAATCCAGGCTGAACAGGTAGTTGTTCTGGCGCACCTCGCGACTGGCGAACGGCAAGGCATCGCCGGTCTGGCGAACCAGGCGATAGGCACCTTGCGCATCGGCCAGATACAGGTCCAGGCGGTCCAGCGGCGGATACGCCAACTCCAGCAGCCAGGTGCGCTGGGCGCCGGGATTGCCCGGGCGGTAGTGCAAGTCGATCTTCAGCCAGAACGCCGAGCGCGAATACCCTGCGTTCAGCGTGGCCTGGTCGTGGGGTTTGAAGCGCCCAGCCGCGGCCTGGGCCAGGACATCCTCGAGGGTGGCCGTGCCGCTGGCGTCTTCAAACACCTGCAAGGCATGGCCCAAAGGCAGGCTTCGGGTAGATTCATCGAATTCAAGGGCGCTTGCCAAGGGGGACAAGCACAGCAGCAACATCAGCAAATAGCGCATTAAAGCCCCAGCGTGGCCTGTCCGGTTGAGTCAGGAAGCCCCCCATTCCCTGAGTAGACGTAAAACCGGCATTACCTGTTATTGGTTGGATCCATCCGTAGCATAGCCGTTGATGGCCAATTTGCACCATTGAAATTTTTCCGACAAAAGGCTCTAGCACGG
This sequence comes from Pseudomonas sp. R1-15, assembly GCF_051132085.1. Lineage (NCBI taxonomy): Bacteria > Pseudomonadati > Pseudomonadota > Gammaproteobacteria > Pseudomonadales > Pseudomonadaceae > Pseudomonas > Pseudomonas sp. R1-15. The sequence goes on from NZ_CP071660.1 coordinate 5,249,749, forward strand.
GCGTCTCAGCGCCAAGCGTTGAGATAGAGCTGTTGCTTTGGTCAGGTTGGTACTGGCGGGCCATTCGTGGCGAGGGAGCTTGCTCCCGCTCGGTTGCGTAGCGACCGCAAGATCTCGGGGTCGCTTCGCGCCCCAGCGGGAGCAAGCTCCCTCGCCACAAAAACAGTCTCCAGCAGGAAACGTCGCGTAAAACCCTCAGAGCCCGATCACCGATAAATGGGGTTTGGTGATAAGCTCGCGCACCATGAATATCTACAACTCCCGCCCCGTTGTCCTCTGTCTCTCCGGCCACGACCCCAGTGGTGGCGCCGGCTTGCAGGCAGATATCGAAGCCCTGCTCGCCCAGGGTTGTCATGCCGCCCCGGCCGTTACCGCGTTGACCGTGCAAGACACGGTCAATGTCAGCGATTTCCGCGTACTCGATCGCGAGTGGGTAATGGCCCAGGCCAATGCCGTGCTCAACGATTCGCCCGTCGCGGCGGTCAAGCTGGGGATGCTCGGTTCGCTGGAAATGGTCGACACCGTGGTCGAGCTGCTCCAGGCGCATCCACATCTGCCGATGGTCTGCGACCCGGTGCTGCGCGCCGGTGGTGGCGGACGGCTGGGCAAGGATGAAGTCGGCTACGCCATGCGCGAGCGCCTGCTGCCGCTGGCGATCATCGCCACGCCCAACCTTCCTGAAGCACGCATTCTCGCCGAACTGCCGGAAGGCAGCGCCGATGAATGCGCCGAAAAACTGCTGCCCTTCGTCAAGCACCTGCTGATCACCGGCGGTCACGGCGATGAACATGAAGTCCACAATCGCCTGTACAGCCGCGACGGACGCCGCGAGACCTTCACCTGCCAGCGCTTGCCCGGCAGCTATCACGGTTCCGGCTGCACCCTGGCCAGCGCCCTGGCCGGCCGGCTGGCCCAGGGTGAACAGCTCGCCAGCGCGGTGAAGACCGCGCTGGATTACACCTGGCGAACCCTGCGCGATGCCGAACAACTGGGCAAAGGCCAGTTCGTCCCGCGTCGCCTGCCGCTGGATTTCTGCTCGTAGCAAAGGAGCCGTGGAATGAAATTACGTGGCCTTTATGCCGTCACCGACAGCCAGTTGCTGGCCGGCAAGTTCCTCGCCTATGTGGAAGCCGCGCTGGAAGGTGGCGTGACCCTGCTGCAATACCGCGACAAAAGCAGCGACGAGGCTCGGCGCTTGCGCGAGGCCGAGGCACTGCGCAACTTGTGCGAGCGCTACAAGACCCAACTGATCATCAACGATGACGCCGAACTGGCCGCACGCCTCGGCGTCGGCGTCCACCTGGGCCAGACCGATGGCCCGCTGGCGCCGGTGCGGGCGTTGCTGGGGCACAAGGCAATCGTCGGCGCCACTTGCCACGCCAGCCTGGAACTGGCCGAACAGGCCGTCCGGGAAGGCGCCAGCTACGTCGCGTTCGGGCGCTTCTTCAATTCCAATACCAAGCCCGGGGCGCCCGCGGCAAACCTTGAACTGCTCGAACAGACCCGCATCAAATTGCATATACCGGTGTGCGCTATCGGCGGCATCACTCTGGAAAACGCCGCCCCGCTGGTGGCCCATGGCGTCGACCTGCTCGCGGTGGTCCATGGCCTGTTCGGCGCCGACAGCACGGCTGAGGTGACGCGCCGCGCCCGCGCCTTCAACGACCTGCTGCAAACCAAATAGTCATTTCCCGATTTCGAGAGCCCTACCATGTCCCGTTCCGAAACCCTGTTTGCCAACGCTCAGAAACACATCCCCGGCGGCGTGAATTCACCTGTTCGTGCGTTCAAGAGCGTCGGCGGCACCCCGCTGTTCTTCAAGCACGCCGAGGGCGCGTATGTCACCGACGAAGACGACAAGCGCTACGTCGATTACGTGGGTTCGTGGGGCCCGATGATCCTCGGCCACAGCCATCCGGACGTGCTGGACGCGGTGCGCAAACAACTGGAGCACGGTTTGTCCTATGGCGCGCCGACCGCGATGGAAACCGAAATGGCCGATCTGGTCTGCTCCATCGTGCCATCGATGGAAATGGTGCGCATGGTCAGTTCCGGCACCGAGGCGACCATGAGCGCGATCCGCCTGGCGCGCGGCTACACCGGGCGCGACAGCATCATCAAATTCGAAGGCTGCTACCACGGTCACTCGGACAGCCTGCTGGTCAAGGCCGGCTCAGGCGCGCTGACCCAAGGCGTGCCCAGCTCGGCGGGCGTACCGGCGGCATTTGCCAAACACACGCTGACCCTGCCGTTCAACGACCTCGAAGAAGTCGAGAAAATGCTCGGGGAAGTCGGCCAGGAAGTGGCCTGCATCATCGTCGAGCCGGTGGCCGGCAACATGAACTGCGTGCCGCCAGCGCCAGGTTTCCTCGAAGGCCTGCGCAGCCTGTGCGACCAGCACGGCGTGGTGCTGATTTTCGACGAAGTGATGACCGGCTTCCGCGTCGCCCTCGGCGGTGCCCAGGCTCATTACGGCGTAACGCCGGACCTGAGCACCTTCGGCAAGATCATCGGCGGCGGCATGCCGGTAGGCTGCTTCGGCGGCAAGCGCGCGATCATGGAATGCATCGCCCCGCTGGGCCCGGTCTACCAGGCCGGGACCTTGTCGGGCAATCCGCTGGCCATGGCCGCCGGCCTGACCACCCTGCGCCTGATCAGCCGTCCGGGTTTCCACGCCGAGCTGAGCGACCTCACCACTCGCCTGCTCGACGGCTTGCAAGTACGCGCCGATGCGGCAGGCATCCCGTTCGTGACCACCCAGGCCGGCGGCATGTTCGGCCTGTACTTCAGTGGCGCCGATGACATCGTGACCTTCGACGACGTGATGGCCAGCGACGCCGACCGCTTCAAGCGCTTCTTCCACCTGATGCTCGAGGGTGGCGTCTACCTGGCGCCAAGCGCGTTCGAAGCCGGCTTCACCTCCATCGCCCATGGCGAGGCCGAGTTGAAGATCACCCTCGACGCTGCCGAGCGGGCCTTTGCTGCGCTGAAGTAAACGTGTGGACGACTGACGCTGGCTGACACCAGCGTCAGTGATTGCCCATTGCCTCGGGATGCCTTTTTCCAGGTATTTGCCCAACAAGCGGCCGCTATCGTTCCCTCGCAGCAGAAAAACGAGTAAAGACTTTGTAAGGATGGCCCTGCTTATTTCATAATGCGCGCTTATTGGATCCCCCGGAGGGTCCACGCGCCCCTCAGAGGTAAGTCGATTCCCATGAACCGCACCGGCCGCACCCTTGCCTTGGGCTGCCTGTTGCTCCTTCAGCCCCTGCTCGCCAACGCACAGGCAGGCGGCAACTCGTTGTTGATCCCGGCGATGGGCCGTTGCACGCTCAACACCCAGCCACAAGATCTGGCACCGGCACTCGACGCCTGTCGAAAAGCCGCCGACGAGGGCGATGCCCAAGCGCAATATGAGCTGGGCGAGTTCTACTATGACGGCAAGGCCGCGCCCCGCGACCTCAAGCAAGCCCTCGACTATTTCGAAAAAGCCTCGCTGCAAGGCCACGCCCAGGCGCAATTCAAGCTTGGCGGCATGTTCTTCCATGGCGAAGGTGTGCAGGCCAACAACGTCCAGGCTTACATCGTCTTGAAGATGGCGGCGGTCAACGGCGCCGAAGAAGCACTGGACACCGCCGACGAAGTCGCCGAGCAGATGCCCCGCGACGAGCTGGAAGTGGCGACCCAGGTGCTGGGACAGATCTTTCGCAAATACCTGATGGAATTGCAGAACGCCGACGGGCGTACGCCGTTCTCGCCGCTGCCCTGATTATTGCTTCAGCCTGGATGGCCTCATCGCGAGCAGGCTCGCTCCCACAGTTGGATCCCTGGAAACACAAAATTTGTGTACACCAGCAATCCATTGTGGGAGCGAGCCTGCTCGCGATTGGGAGCAACTCGGTGTTGAGCCTTACTTCTCAGGCATCGGCATCGGAAACGGCATGACATTGCCGACCGCGCCACGGGCCTCGCTGATTTTCGGCGTGCCCAGGCGCTCGACCTCGTCGATGCGCACGATCGAGTGCATCGGCACGAAACTGCGCACCACGCCTTCGAACTGCGCCTTGAGCTTTTCTTCGCTCGGGTCGACGACCACTTGCGTGCGCTCGCCAAAGACGAATTCCTCGACCTCCAGGAAGCCCCACAGATCACTTTGATAGATCTGTTTGGCGTACATTTCGAACACCTGGCCCTGATTGAGGAAAATCACCTTGTAGATTGGAGCTTCACGTTTGGTCATGGCTGGCGAAACACATCGGCGGGTAAAAATGAGGGCGCGAACTATAGCATAGCCACTGCTCGCGCGAATTAGCCACACAGGCCACTATTTCCCTATAATGCGCGGTTCTTTGAATCACGTGATGAACCCGTCCATGGCCAAGAAGCTTTACATCGAAACCCACGGTTGCCAGATGAACGAGTACGACAGCTCGCGCATGGTCGATCTGCTGGGCGAACACCAGGCCCTGGAAGTCACCGCCCGCGCGGAAGACGCGGACGTGATCCTGCTCAACACCTGCTCGATCCGCGAACGCGCCCAGGACCGGGTGTATTCCCAGTTGGGCCGCTGGCGCGAACTGAAGCTGGCCAACCCGGACATGGTCATTGCCGTGGGCGGCTGTGTCGCCAGCCAGGAAGGCGCGGCCATTCGTGACCGCGCGCCCTACGTGGACGTGGTCTTTGGCCCACAGACCTTGCACCGCCTGCCGGAGATGATCGACGCCGCACGCATTACCAAGCTGCCGCAAGTAGACGTCTCGTTCCCGGAAATCGAAAAATTCGATCACCTGCCCGAACCGCGTATCGACGGCCCAAGTGCCTACGTATCGGTGATGGAAGGCTGCAGCAAGTACTGCACGTTCTGCGTGGTGCCGTATACCCGCGGCGAAGAAGTCAGCCGCCCCTTCGACGACGTGATTGCCGAAATCATCCACCTGGCGGAAAACGGCGTGCGCGAAGTGACCCTGCTGGGGCAGAACGTCAACGGCTACCGCGGGCTGACCCATGACGGTCGCCTGGCGGACCTCGCCGAACTGATCCGCGTCGTGGCGGCGGTGGACGGCATTGACCGCATCCGTTACACCACCTCACACCCGCTGGAGTTTTCCGACAGCCTGATCCAGGCCCACGCCGAGGTCCCCGAACTGGTCAAGCACCTGCACCTGCCAGTGCAATCGGGTTCCGACCGGATCCTCGCGGCCATGAAGCGCAACCACACGGCGCTCGAATACAAATCCAAGCTGCGCAAACTGCGCGCGGCGGTCCCGGGGATCTGCATCAGTTCGGATTTCATCGTCGGTTTCCCCGGCGAAACCGAGAAGGATTTCCAACAGACCATGAAGCTGATCGAGGATGTGGGCTTCGATTTCTCCTATTCCTTTGTCTACAGCCAGCGCCCCGGCACGCCGGCGGCGGACCTGGTGGACGAGACGCCCGAGGAAGTGAAGAAGGAGCGACTCAACGCGTTGCAACACCGCCTGAACCAGCAAGGTTTCGAGATCAGCCGACAAATGGTCGGCTCCATCCAGCGGATCCTGGTGACCGATTACTCGAAAAAAGACCCGGGCGAATTGCAGGGGCGCACCGAGAATAACCGTATCGTCAACTTCCGCTGCGACACTCCGGCATTGATCGGCCAGTTCGCCGACGTGCACATCGACGCCGCGCAACCGCACTCCCTGCGCGGCTCGCTGGTCCAGTAACAACACCACGCCATGTGGGAGCGAGCCTGCTCGCGAAAGCGCTATTACGGTCAATATCGAGGTTGGATGTGACAGCGCTTTCGCGAGCAGGCTCGCTCCTACACTGGTCGTGGCGAGCCTGTTGTCAGATTGCGCCGCTTAAGAGCTTTCGCACCCAGCCTACTGGCGTTATCCTTGATTTCATCTTAATTGCCCCTGGGCGGCTAAAAACGACCTTGAACGCACCCATCGAACCACATCGTTTCATTCTCGAGCCCTTCGAGGCTCGCCGCTTCGCCAATCTGTGCGGGCAATTCGACGAGCATCTGCGCTTGATCGAACAGCGCCTGGCCATCGAGATCCGCAACCGCGGAAACCAGTTCGAACTGATCGGCGAACCCAAGCACACCTCCTCCGCGGAAAACCTGCTGCGCCGCCTCTATCGGGAAACCAAGGCAAGCGAGCTGTCGCCGGATCTGGTCCATCTGTTCCTGCAGGAATCGGCTGTCGAGGAACTCGACAACCCAGCCCCTGCGGAAGCTGCGGTGGCCCTGCGCACGAAAAAAGGCATGATTCGCCCGCGCGGCCTGAATCAGCAGCGCTACGTGAAGGAAATCCTCGCCAACGATATCAATTTCGGTATCGGCCCGGCCGGCACCGGCAAGACGTACCTGGCCGTGGCCTGTGCGGTCGATGCGCTGGAGCGCGAACAGGTGCGACGCATCCTGCTGGTGCGCCCGGCGGTCGAAGCCGGGGAAAAGCTCGGCTTCCTGCCCGGCGACCTTTCCCAGAAAATCGACCCGTACTTGCGCCCGCTTTACGATGCACTGTACGAAATGCTCGGTTTCGAATACGTCGCCAAGCTGATCGAACGCCAGGTCATCGAGGTTGCGCCACTGGCCTACATGCGTGGCCGCACCCTGAACAACAGCTTCATCATCCTCGACGAAAGCCAGAACACCACCGTCGAACAGATGAAGATGTTCCTGACCCGGATCGGCTTCGGCTCCACCGCCGTCATCACCGGGGACATCACCCAGGTCGACCTGCCCCGTGGCACCAAGTCCGGGCTGAACCATGTGATCCAGGTGCTCAAGGATGTCCCGGGCATCAGCTTCACGCATTTCATGCCCAAGGACGTCGTACGTCATCCGCTGGTGCAGCGCATCGTCGAAGCCTATGAACGCTTCGAGAATCGCCAGGAAGACGCGCCCGCCGCCAAGGGCAACAGCCACGATGCTTGAACTCGACCTGCAACTGGCCAGCGAACATGCAGCCCCCGGCGAGGCCCAGTTCCGTCAATGGTGCGAACTGGCCCTGCGTCAGCGTAGCGCCGACTCGGAACTGACCATCCGCCTGGTGGACGAAGCCGAAGGTCGCGAGTTGAACCACACCTGGCGGCAGAAGGACTACGCCACCAACGTGCTGTCCTTCCCCGCCGACGTGCCCGACGAGCTGCTCGATATCCCGCTATTGGGCGACCTGGTGATTTGCGTCCCCGTGGTGGAGCGTGAAGCGGCGGAACAACACAAGACCCCTGAGGCCCACTGGGCTCACCTAGTGATTCACGGCTGCTTGCATTTGCTCGGTTACGACCATATGGAAGATGACGAAGCCGAGGAAATGGAAGCACTGGAACGAACGTTGCTTGCCGAGCTGGGTTATCCCGACCCTTATGCCGGCGACGAACACTGATACATCAACCTGTAACGACAAAGGATTCAGAGTAATCGCTATGAGCGAAGATCGATCGACCAACGGGCAGAAGTCATGGCTGGGCAAGCTCACCCAGGCTTTTGCCCATGAGCCGAAAAACCGCCAGGAGCTGCTGGAGCTGCTGCGCGATGCACACCAGAACAAACTGTTGGACAGCGAAGCGCTGGCCATCGTCGAAGGCGCCATCCAGGTCGCTGACCTGCAAGTGCGGGACATCATGGTCCCGCGCTCGCAGATGGTCAGCATCAAGGCGACCCAGACTCCCCGCGAATTCCTGCCGGCCGTGGTCGATTCCGCTCACTCGCGCTACCCGGTCGTCGGCGAGAGCCATGACGACGTCATGGGCGTGCTGCTGGCCAAGGATCTGCTGCCGCTGATCCTCCAGGAGAACGGCGACAGCTTCAACATCAAGGACTTGCTGCGTCCGGCCACCTTCGTGCCCGAGTCCAAGCGCCTTAACGTGCTGCTGCGCGAGTTCCGCGCCAATCACAATCATATGGCCATCGTCATCGACGAATACGGTGGCGTGGCCGGGCTGGTCACCATCGAAGACGTGCTTGAGCAGATCGTCGGCGACATCGAGGACGAACACGATGTCGAGGAAGACAGCTACATCAAGCCACTGCCCAGCGGTGACTTCCTGATCAAGGCCCTGACGCCCATCGAGAACTTCAACGAGTTCTTCGACAGCGAGTTTTCCGACGATGAGTTCGATACCGTCGGCGGCCTGGTCATGAGCGCTTTCGGGCACCTGCCCAAGCGTAACGAAACCACCGAGATCGGCTCCTGGCGCTTCCGCATCCTGAATGCCGACAGTCGCCGGATCCATCTGCTGCGCCTGTCACCCATTGCCCGTTAACCCCTGCGAGACCCGCTAAGGAAATACATGCGCTGGATAACCCGCCCCGGCTGGCCCGGTAACCTGCTGGCCGTGGCGGCCGGCGCGATCACCACCCTGGCGTTGGCACCCTTCGACATCTGGCCGCTGGCATTGCTCGCGGTCGGGTTGTTCTACGCCGGCTTGCGCGAACTCTCGCCCCGCCAGGCCCTGGGCCGTGGTTGGTGTTTCGGTTTCGGCCTGTTTGGCGCCGGCACCAGCTGGATCTACGTCAGCATCCACAACTTCGGCGGCGCCTCGGTGCTGCTAGCCGGTCTGTTGATGCTGTTGTTCATCGCCGCCATCGCCTGGTTTTTCGCCCTGCCCGCCTGGCTGTGGGCGCGCTGGCTGCGGCGCAACGAGGCGCCCCTGGCCGACGCACTGGCCTTCGCCGCGCTGTGGTTGGGCCAGGAAGCTTTCCGCGGCTGGTTCCTGACCGGTTTCCCGTGGCTTTATTCCGGCTATAGCCAGCTCGACGGCCCGCTGGCGGGGCTCGCGCCGCTGGGCGGGATGTGGCTGATATCCTTCACCCTCGCCCTGACCGCCGCGCTGCTGTACAACGTGCCCCGGCTGCTGCGCGCCGGGCGCAAGGGCTTCATTGCTGCGGGCCTGGTGCTGCTGGTCGGTCCGTGGGTCGCCGGCATGGCGCTCAAGGGTCACGCCTGGACCAGTCCTTCGGGCGACCCGCTGAGCGTGGCGGCGATCCAGGGCAATATCGAACAAAGCATGAAGTGGGACCCCGAACAGCTCAACGCGCAGTTGGCGCTGTACCGCGACATGAGCCTCAGCTCCAAGCGCGTCGACCTGCTGGTCTGGCCGGAAACCGCGGTGCCGGTGCTCAAGGAGTCCGCCCAGGGTTACCTGGACATGATGGGCAGCTTCGCCGCCGAGCGGCATTCGGCGCTGATCACCGGCGTGCCGATTCGCCAACTGGTGCGCCACGAGAGACGCTACTTCAACGGCATCACCGTGACCGGAGAAGGCGATGGCACCTACCTCAAGCAGAAACTCGTGCCCTTCGGCGAGTACGTGCCGTTGCAGGACCTGCTGCGCGGGCTGATCGCATTCTTCGACTTGCCCATGTCGGATTTCGCCCGGGGCCCGGCCGACCAGCCGCTGCTGCAAGCCAAGGGTTACCAGATCGCTCCATTCATTTGTTACGAAGTGGTCTACCCGGAATTCGCCGCCAGCCTTTCGGCGCGCAGCGACCTGCTGCTGACCATCAGCAACGACACCTGGTTCGGCACTTCGATCGGCCCGTTGCAGCATTTGCAAATGGCGCAGATGCGCGCGCTGGAAGCCGGCCGCTGGATGATTCGTGCCACCAACAATGGCGTGACCGGCCTGATCAACCCCTTAGGCCAGATCACCGTCAGCATCCCGCAGTTCGAGCGCGGCATCCTCTACGGCGAAGTGGTGCCGATGCACGACCTGACGCCCTACCTGCAATGGCGTTCGTGGCCGTTGATCATCCTGTGCGTGTTGCTGCTGGGCTGGGCGTTGATGGCCGGACGGATGGCAAAAACCGTTTGACACATCTCTTGTAGGGCTGGATATCTCTGTGGCGAGGGAGCTTGCTCCCGCTCGGCTGCGCAGCAGTCGCAAAACCGGACAGTGCGGTTTATCTGGAGCACTGCTGGGGCCTGCTTCGCAGGCCAGCGGGAGCAAGCTCCCTCGCCACAATAGCGTTCACCTTGATAAGTCAGCGGTAGAACAACCAATACCCTACCAACCCCACCGCTTCATTCATCAACTGTCCCGACTGCCAGATCGACTTGAACTCCGGCATCCAGCCGCCCAATGGCCGGGCATTATCCTGGCCGAGAAACCCCATCGGCGCCGGTACCACCTCGAAGCCCGCACGCTGGAAGCTCCAGACCGCGCGTGGCATATGCCAGGCCTGGGTCACGACGACCACGCGCTTGACGCCTTCAGGCAACAGGATCTGCGCGCTCATCTGGGCATTTTCCCAGGTCGTGCGGCTGCGCTCTTCCAGCCAGCGTACGGTCACCCCGTGATCATCGAGCATCGCGTCGGCCATCAGCTTCGCTTCGCTGGGCGGAGTGCCATAGTGCAAGCCACCAGTAGTCAGCACAGGCAGGCCGGACGCCTTGGCCAGGCGCGCCGCATAGCGCTGGCGCTCCAGACCGATACCGGTGGGCTGGTCAGTGCCCCAGGCCAGGTCGCCACGTTCACGACCGGACCCCAGCACCACGATGGCGTCGGCACGCTGAGCCAGGGTCGCCCATTCACTGCGCGGCAGTGGCGGCTCACGCTCCAATGCCCCGGCGCTCCACTGCACCACCACCGGCAGGCTCATCAGCCAGAAACCACCCAGGCCCGCCGCAAAACACAGGCGAGCCAGGCGCGGCCGGGAGTCGCGCCACCACCAGGCAAGCGCCAGCAGCAGTAAAAGAATGCCGGGCGGCAATAGAAGTTGTTTGATGAAATAACGAAACGGCATCGGGCATCTCCAAAGATGCCCGAAGCCTAGGTGGGTTGACGCAATGCGACAACAGATTCGAAAAAAGCCGAATCAAAAAAAAGCGACACGCGTGGATCCGGCTTCACTTGAACTGCAGCGACCGGACCTTTACAGCATCCTTGTCGGGCGTCCGGTCCTTGAGCCAGACAACCTTGGCCGGACGGGGCGCATCGAGACGCTTGTTTGCCTGGACACCACTGGAGGAGGCCTGGTGCCCGACTTGCTCAAGGTAAGCCTTGACGACTTCGAACTCTGCGGGGCTCAAGCCGCGTAGTTCCAGCTCTGCCGGGCGTTCATCACGCAAGCGACCGGCGGTTCTTGCCGCGTCCAGGGCCACCCCGAGACGATCGATCAGTTTTTCGTACAGCTCAGGTGTAGCGACTTTTCGTTGTGATTCAACCATCCCTCACCTCATTGAAGATAAGACTCACTCCCCATTGAGAAGCTTAGCTTCGCTGGGCAAACCGGCAGGACGCCGCGACCAACGGCCCTGAACGCCGGCCGTCGGCAATGGTCGGCAACGCCTGGACACGCAATCAAGGTTTCCCTCGGCAGAGCGCGGTCATGTATGCTACGGCGCTTCCTGTAACTCCACTTCCAGCCTGGCTGGGCATCGAAAACGCCGCATCCGGCGTCGTCTGCGTCCAGCATGGCAATGAAGAGGATTGGGCCACCCCATTCAGTACAAAAGTAGCCATGCACGAACACTACCAGCCCCGTGAAATCGAAGCCGCCGCCCAATCGTTCTGGGACGAGCAAAAGTCCTTTGAAGTCAGTGAACAGCCAGGCAAGGAGACGTACTACTGCCTGTCGATGTTCCCTTACCCCAGCGGCAAGCTGCACATGGGGCACGTGCGCAACTACACCATCGGCGACGTGATCTCCCGCTACCAACGCATGCAGGGCAAGAATGTCCTGCAACCGATGGGTTGGGACGCCTTCGGCATGCCGGCGGAAAACGCCGCGATGAAAAACAACGTGGCCCCTGCCAAGTGGACCTACGAAAACATCGCCTACATGAAGACCCAGCTGCGCAGCCTGGGCCTTGCGGTGGACTGGTCTCGCGAGGTCACCACCTGCAAGCCCGAGTACTACCGCTGGGAGCAGTGGCTGTTCACCCGCCTCTTCGAAAAAGGCGTGATCTACCGCAAGAACGGCACCGTGAACTGGGACCCGGTGGACCAGACCGTACTGGCCAACGAGCAGGTCATCGACGGTCGCGGCTGGCGCTCCGGCGCGCTGATCGAAAAGCGCGAGATCCCGATGTACTACTTCAAGATCACCGCCTACGCGGATGAACTCCTGGAGAGTCTCGACGAGCTGACCGGCTGGCCCGAGCAGGTCAAGACCATGCAGCGCAACTGGATCGGCAAGTCCCGGGGCATGGAAGTGCAGTTCCCGTACGACGTCGCCTCCATTGGCGAGGCCGGCACCCTGAAAGTCTTCACCACCCGTCCGGATACCCTGATGGGCGCCACCTACGTAGCCGTGGCCGCCGAACATCCGCTGGCGACCCTCGCAGCGCAGAACAACCCCGAGCTGCAGGCGTTCATCGCCGAATGCAAGGGCGGCAGCGTCGCCGAAGCCGATGTCGCCACCCAGGAAAAGAAAGGCCTGCCGACCTCGCTGTTCGTCGAACACCCGCTCACCGGCGAGAAACTGCCGGTGTGGGTCGCCAACTACGTGCTGATGCACTATGGCGACGGCGCCGTGATGGCCGTGCCGGCTCACGACGAACGCGACTTCGAGTTCGCCCACAAGTACAACCTGCCAGTCAAACCGGTCGTGCGCACCAGCGCCGGTGACCAGACCCCGGCGCCATGGCAGGATGCCTATGGCGAGCACGGTGAGCTGATCAATTCCGGCGAGTACAACGGCCTGGATTTCGCCGGCGCATTCGATGCCATCGAAGTCGCGCTGATCAAGAAAAACCTCGGCGCCTCGCGCACCCAGTTCCGCCTGCGTGACTGGGGCATCAGCCGCCAGCGCTACTGGGGCTGCCCGATTCCGATCGTGCATTGCGACACTTGCGGCGATGTGCCGGTACCGGAAGACCAGTTGCCAGTGGTCCTGCCGGAAGACGTCGTACCCGACGGCGCCGGCTCGCCTTTGGCACGCATGCCCGAGTTCTACGAATGCAGTTGCCCGAAATGCGGCGCACCGGCCAAGCGTGAAACCGACACCATGGACACCTTCGTCGAGTCCTCGTGGTATTACGCCCGCTACGCCTCGCCGCATTATGAAGGCGGCCTGGTGGAAAAATCCGCGGCCGACCACTGGTTGCCGGTGGACCAGTACATCGGCGGCATCGAACACGCCATCCTGCACCTGCTCTACGCGCGCTTCTTCCACAAGCTGATGCGCGACGAAGGCCTGGTGAGCTCCAACGAGCCGTTCAAGAACCTGCTGACCCAAGGCATGGTGATCGCCGAGACTTACTATCGCCGCGAAGCCAATGGTGCCTATACCTGGTTCAACCCGAGCGACGTCGAGCTCGAACGCGACAGCAAAGCCAAGGTCATCAGCGCCAAGCTGATCGCCGACGGCCTGCCGGTGGAAATCGGCGGTACCGAAAAAATGGCCAAGTCGAAGAACAACGGCGTCGACCCACAATCGATGATCGACCAGTTCGGCGCAGACACCTGCCGCCTGTTCATGATGTTCGCGTCGCCACCCGACATGAGCGCCGAATGGTCCGACTCCGGCGTCGAAGGCTCGCACCGCTTCCTCAAGCGCGTCTGGCGCCTGGCCCAGGCTCACGTCAACCAGGGTCTGCCGGGCAAACTGGACCTCGCCGGCCTGAACGACGAGCAGAAAACCATTCGTCGCTTGATTCACCTGGCGATCAAGCAGGCCAGCCATGACGTCGGCCAGAACCACAAATTCAACACTGCCATCGCCCAAGTGATGACGCTGATGAATGTGCTGGAAAAAGCCGCGCAAGACACCGAACAGGATCGCGCGCTGGTTCAGGAAGGCCTGGAAGCCGTGACGCTGCTGCTCGCGCCAATCACCCCGCACATCAGCCATGAACTGTGGAATCAATTAGGTCACGCCGACCCGGTGATCGATGCCGGTTGGCCGGTGGTGGACGAAACAGCGCTGGTACAAGACAGCCTGACCCTGGTCATCCAGGTCAACGGCAAGCTGCGCGGCCAGATCGACATGCCGGCCGCCGCCACTCGCGAAGAAGTCGAAGCCGCCGCACGCGCCAACGAAAACGTACTGCGCTTCGTCGATGGCCTGACGATCCGCAAAGTGATCGTCGTGCCCGGCAAACTGGTCAATATCGTCGCAAGCTAATTGGATCGGGCGTCCAGGCCATCGGCCGGACGCCGAATATGACCTGCGGGGCCGCACAGTCGGCCCCTGGGTTTCAAGGGGAGCAACAAGATGATCAAACGTAATCTGCTGGTTATGGGCCTGGCGGTCCTGTTGAGCGCCTGCGGCTTCCAGCTGCGCGGCACTGGCACCACCGAGCTGGCCATCAAGGAACTGGACCTCAGCGCGCGGGACGCTTATGGCGATACCGTGAAAATGCTGCGTCAGACCCTGGAAAACAGCGGTGTGAAAGTCTACAGCGGCGCACCGTACAAGCTGGTATTGGCAAGCGAACAGCAAAGCCAGCGCAGCCTCAGCTATGCCGGCGCCGGTCGTTCGGCCGAGTACGAGCTGACCAACGTGTTGAACTACGAAATCCGCGGCCAGAATGGTCTGTCGCTGCTGGATGACAAGCTGCAGGTGCAGAAGGTCTACCTGCACGATGGCAACAACATCACCGGTTCCGACCAGGAGTCCGTCGAAGTACGCGGCGAAATGCGCCGTGAACTGGTCCAGCGCATGATGCTGCGCCTGCAACAGCTGAGCCCGGCTCAACTGGACCAGTTGCAACAGACCGCCAATGCCCGTGCCAAGGCCGAAGCCGAAGCGCTGGAAGCGGCACGCAAGGCTGAGGCGGAAACCCCGCAACAGTCGCCGTTGCAGATCCCGGCCCAATAAGCCTTGCGGGGCGCTCCGGCGCCCCGCTCGCCTGCGCCTATGAAGCTCGCTCCCGCTCAACTCGGCAAACACCTGCAAGGCGCGCTCGCGCCCGTCTATATCATCAGCGGCGATGATCCGCTGCTGTGCCAGGAAGCCGCCGACGCCATCCGCTCTGCCGCCCGCCAACAAGGTTTCGACGAACGCCAGGTGTTCGCCGCCGACGCCAGCTTCGATTGGGGTACGCTGCTGCAGGCCGGGGCAAGCATGTCGCTGTTCGCCGAGAAACGCCTGCTGGAACTACGCTTGCCCTCCGGTAAACCCGGTGACAAGGGCGCCGCCGCGCTGATCGAATATTGCTCGCGGCCCGCCGAGGACACGGTATTGCTGATCAGCTTGCCGAAACTCGATGGCAGCGCGCAGAAAACCAAGTGGGGAAAGGCACTGGTCGAAGGCCAGCAGACTCAGTTCGTGCAAATCTGGCCGGTGGATGTCAGCCAGTTGCCCAGTTGGATCCGCCAGCGCCTGTCCCAGGCCGGCCTGTCGGCCAGCCAGGACGCGGTCGAGCTGATTGCTGCCCGGGTCGAAGGCAACCTGTTGGCCGCCGCCCAGGAGATCGAAAAGCTCAAGCTGATGGCCGAGGGTGGCCAGATTACGGTGGAAACGGTCCAGGCGGCCGTGGCCGACAGCGCACGCTTTGATGTCTTCGGGCTTACCGACGCTATCCTCAACGGTGAAGCCGCCCACGCCTTGCGCATGCTTGAAGGCCTGCGGGGCGAAGGCGTCGAACCGCCAGTGATTCTCTGGGCGCTGGCCCGGGAGTTGCGCCTGCTCGCGAACCTGTCGTTGCAATACAGTCAGGGCGTGCCGCTGGACAAAGCCTTCAGCCAGGCCCGGCCGCCGGTATGGGACAAACGCAAACCGTTGATGAGCAAGGCGCTGCAACGTTACTCGGCATCACGCTGGGCGCAATTGCTGCTCGAAGCCCAGCGCATCGACGCACAGATCAAGGGCCAGGCCGCAGGCTCGCCGTGGATGAGCCTGAGCCGGTTGTCGCTGTTGATGGCCGGCCAACGGCTGTCATTACCCGCTGAATAAACCGGTACCTGTGGCGAGGGAGCTTGCTCCCTCGCCACAAAAGCCGTTCATTCAGGTGACATATCCTGCACAGCGCAGGGACTGGACAAAACCCCAGCCCTGACCCATCATCTGCCCCGCTAAACCCAACCTGTGAGAGATCCCGTCATGAGCAAAAAGCCATCCAGGCATGGCCCCAACAAGGCCAAGTCCATCGTCGCCCAGCCCCTGTTCCGCAGCCGCCAGGAACGACCCGCCAAGGGCAAAGGCAGCTACCGCCGCGAAGCCTTCCAGTCTGACAACTGGGAGGCTTCTTGCTTTCTGGCAGCTTGAAACACTCGAACAAGCTCTACAGCCCCTGCCCATGTTAAGGTCAGCACTTGATTCGTTTATCTGGACCCGTGCATGCCCCTTTGCCTTTCCCGTCGTTGGCCACTGCGCCAATTGATAGCTTCCGCAAGCGTTGCGTTATTGGTCGCCTGCGCTGAAAAACCCACCGCCGCCGACGCCCAACCGCTCAAGACCCTGCCTGCCGTGACCGCACCGGCCATCGTGCCGCCCGTAGTGCCGACCGGGGAGAACCTGGATATTGCGCCGACCCAGACCTTCGCCGAATGGCAAGCCGGGTTTCGCAAGGAAGCACTGGCCGCCGGGATCCGGGCCGACCTGTTCGACCGTGCCTTTATCGGCGTCAGCCCGGACATGAGCGTGATCAAGGCGGATCGCAGCCAACCTGAATTCAGCCGCCCTGTATGGGAATACCTCGATGGCGCCTTGTCACCTTTGCGGGTGCGCAAAGGCCAGGCCTTGCTCCAGCAGCACGCCGACATCCTGCAAAGCATCGAACAGCGCTACGGCGTTGATCGCCAGGCGCTGGTAGCGGTGTGGGGCATGGAGAGCAATTTCGGCCAGTTCCAGGGGACCAAGTCAGTGATCAATTCCCTGGCCACCCTCGCCTACGAAGGACGGCGCCCGGGCTTTGCCCACGCACAACTGATTGCCGCGCTGCAAATTCTGCAACAGGGCGATATCACCCCGGAAAAAATGCTCGGCTCCTGGGCCGGCGCCATGGGCCAGACCCAGTTCATTCCCACCACCTACAACACCCATGCGGTGGACTTCGATGGCGATGGGCGTCGTGATATCTGGGGCAGCGCCACCGATGCCCTGGCCTCGACCGCGCATTACCTGCAGAGCTCCGGCTGGCAGCGCGGCCAACCGTGGGGGTTCGAGGTGTCGCTCGGTGAAGGCTTCGACTACACCCTGGCCGACGGCACGATTCGCAAGCCCGTCTCCGAATGGGAGCGCCTGGGCGTTTCCGAATATGGCGGCTTGCCGATTGCCCCGGATGAGAAACAGCTCTCGGCTTCCCTTCTCCTGCCGGCAGGCCATCGCGGCCCGGCATTCCTGATATTCGATAACTTCCGAGCCATCCTCAAGTACAACAACTCATCGTCCTACGCCTTGGCGGTTGGGCTGTTGTCGCAGCGCTTCGCTGGCGCAGGCCTGGTCTACGGCCAGTGGCCAAAGGAGGACCTGCCACTGAGCCGCAGCGAACGTATCGAACTGCAGACCCTGCTGGGCAAGCACAACTACGATGCGGGCACGCCTGATGGCATTATCGGCGCCAACACCCGCAAGGCGATCCGCGGCGCCCAGCAGTCGTTTGGCTGGCCGGCGGATGGGTATCCGACGCACAAGTTGCTGGAGGCGTTGCGTAGTCGCTGAATCGATGTATGGCGGCTGACGCCATCGCGAGCAAGCTCGCTCCCACAGTGGCTGCGTTCCGTCAGGGAAACTCGGTCGAATGTGGGAGCGAGCTTGCTCGCGATGACTGACTTGCAGGCGCTACAAGACTAGCGGCTGACCACCACATCCTGCTCCAGCACCAGCCTCTTCTCCCCCGCATCCAGCGTCACCAGCGCGCCCATCGGCAACGTCAGGTTCGGATCGCAATGCCCGCTGCGCCAGCCGGACAACACCGGAATACGCAGTGGTTCGAAGGTCTGCTTGAACAAGCGGTTCAGCGCATCGCCATCCACACCGGCGACATCCCCCAATAGCACGCCTCGCAGCTTCGCAAGGGTGCCTGCCAGCCGCAATTGGGTCAGCAGACGGTCGATGCGATAGAGCGGCTCATTGACGTCCTCGACCAGCAGGATTACACCTTCGGCATCAATTTCGTAGGGCGTGCCCATGGTTGCGGCGATCATCGACAGATTGCCGCCCAGCAGGCGCCCTCGGGCAACGCCGGGTTCCACGGTGGTCAATGGATAGGCTGCGGGATGGCTCAGTACGTCGCCCGCCTTCAATTGGCCGCGCAGCAGGCTGAAAAAGGACGTGACGGTTGGGGGCTCCTTGTCGCTCAGCAGGTCGGCGTTGAGCAACGGTCCGTGAAAGGTCACGAAGCCGGCGTAACGGCTGATTGCCAAGTGCAGTGCGGTGATGTCGCTGTAGCCGACGAAGGGCTTGGGGTTGCGTTTTATGAGGTCGAAGTCGATGCGATCGAGCAGGCGTGGGGTGCCGTAGCCTCCGCGCAGGCAGATGATCGCGTTTACCTCTGGGTCGGCGAAGGCGGCGTGCAGGTCGTTCAGTCGTGTATCGTCGCTGCCGGCCAGGTAGCCGTCTTTTTCGTAGACGCCGGGGAAGATTCGCAGATCATGGCCTCTGGCGCGCATCCATTGGATGGCTTTTTCCATGTCCAATGGGGCCGGGCCGGCGGGGGCGATCACGGCGATCAGGCCTTCGGGCGGGAGGGCTGGGACGGGGTGATGGGGGGTTAGGGTCTGGACCATGGAGCTCCCGGCTTTGAGACTTAGATATGTGTGTATATCCGTTGCTGCGGTAACGGCTGCTTATGGTTCCGCTCTTACAGCGGCTCACTTTTGGAGAAGCGCCAAAAGTAAGCAAAAACGCTTTGCCCCACCACTCGGCACCTCGCCTAGGCTCGGTGTGCCCTCACTCCGGCATTGCTCCGTGGGCCCGCCGCGAAGGGCCATCCATGGCCCAGCGCGGCTATCCCGGCATCCATGCCGGGATGCCCACTGCGCAATGCCTGCGTTCGGCCAGCGTGGTTTAACGGGGCGCTTAGATCAAGATCAAGATCAAGAGCGGTCGGGGCTGGGCTGGGCTGGTATTTATGGGGCTGAACCACCGCTTTCGCGAGCAAGCTCGCTCCCACATTGGATTTTCAATGCACCGCAAAACCCTGTGGGAGCGAGCCTGCTCGCGAAGAGGCCTGTACACCCAACATCACCGCAAACTGACACACCGCCTTCGCGAGCAGGCTCGCTCCCACAGGAGAAACGCGATCCATCAGAAACCAGGTCGGCCCCAAAGCCGCCTGGGTTTTTGCTTTTGTTTTTGCTTTTGCTTTTGCTTTTTGCTTTTGATCTGAACCGCCCCGTTAACCACGATGGCTGAATGAAGGCATTGCGCAGTGGGTAACCCGGCATGGATGCCGGGTTAGCCGCGCTGGGCCATGGATGGCCCTTCGCGGCGGCCCACAGAGCGGTGCCTTCATTCAGGCATGCCGAGCCTAGGCGAGGCACCGAGTGGTGGGGCAAAGCCTTTTGGGTTACTTTTTTTGGCGTCTGAAAAAAGTGACCCGCCGTAAGGGCGGAACCATAAGTAGCCGTTACCGCAGGAACGGATATACACCCCACTCCGAAAACCAAAGCAAAAAAATCAGGACCCGAGCAACTCAGCCTTGACCAACTTAGCCTGCTCATCCGCATGATACGAAGACCGCACCAACGGCCCCGAAGCAACGTTCTTGAAGCCCATCTTGTACCCCTCCTCCGCAAACCAGGCAAAGGTATCAGGATGCACAAAGCGCTGCACCGGCAAATGGCTACGGGAAGGCTGCAGATACTGGCCCAGGGTCAGCATGTCGATGTCGTGCTCACGCATGCGCTTCATGACCTCGATGACCTCCTCATCAGTCTCACCCAGGCCCAGCATCAAGCCAGACTTGGTCGGAATATGCGGCATCATCTGCTTGAAACGCTGCAGCAGGGTCAGCGACCACTGGTAGTCCGAACCCGGGCGCGCAGCCTTGTACAGGCGTGGCACGGTTTCCAGGTTGTGGTTGAACACATCCGGCGGCTCGGCAGCGGTGATTTCCAGAGCAATGTCCATGCGGCCACGGTAATCAGGCACCAGAGTTTCCAGCTGCACGTTCGGCGACAGCTTGCGAATCTCGCGGATGCAGTCGGCGAAGTGCTGGGCACCGCCGTCACGCAGGTCGTCACGGTCCACCGAGGTGATGACCACGTATTTCAGCTTAAGGTCGGCGATGGCGATGGCCAGGCTTTCCGGCTCGTTGGTGTCCAATGGCTTCGGACGGCCATGGCCGACGTCGCAGAACGGGCAACGACGGGTGCAGATGTCGCCCATGATCATGAACGTCGCGGTGCCGCCGGAGAAGCACTCGCCCAGGTTCGGGCAGGAGGCTTCTTCGCAGACGCTGTGCAGCTTGTGCTTGCGCAGCAGGGCCTTGATCCGGTCGACTTCCGGAGAGACCGGGATGCGCACGCGGATCCAGTCGGGTTTCTTCGGCAGTTCGGTGGTCGGGATGATCTTGACCGGAATGCGTGCAACCTTCTCGGCGCCGCGCAGCTTGACGCCGGCCTCTACCTTGGCACGCGGGGCCGGACGTTCGGTGACGTCCAGCGTCGGGATCATGGTTTGCACTGCATCAGTAGTCATATCAGTCGATTCCGCCCGTGAGGGTCGTCTGCTCAGCATAGTCGAGGTGTTTGACGAGCTGCGCGCGCAGCCGGGCACTTACCTCGGCAAATTCAATCGATCCTGTGTGATCGCGCAGCTGGGTCATTGCCAGCCCTGCATAGCCACAGGGATTAATCCGTCTAAACGGTTCAAGATTCATGTCCACGTTCAACGCCAGGCCATGGAACGAACAGCCATGGCGGATGCGCAAGCCGAGGGAGGCGATCTTCGCCCCGTCGACGTAGACACCCGGTGCATCCGGCTTGGCCGCCGCGGTCACACCATAGCTGGCGAGCAGCTCGATCAGGCATGTTTCCATGCGAGTGACCAGCTCGCGCACACCGAACCCCAGCTTGCGCACATCCAGCAACAGGTAGGCAACCAGTTGGCCGGGGCCATGGTAAGTCACCTGCCCGCCCCGGTCGACCTTCACCACCGGGATATCGCCCGGTAGCAGCAAGTGCTCGGCCTTGCCGGCCTGGCCCTGGGTGAACACCGGCGGGTGTTCCACCAGCCAGACTTCGTCGTCGGCGCTGGTGCCACGTTCGTTCGTGAAGCGCTGCATGGCGTGCCAGACCGGCTCGTAAGCCATGCTGCCCAGCTCGCGAAAGCCCAGCGTGCCCGGCATCACAGCACCATATGCACGAAACCGGTCGCTCGCAGCTCGCTGTTGATGTCGTAGAGCTGTTCCTGGCCGGTGGCAATGATGTGCAACTGGATGGTCGTGTATTTGCCGTTGGTACTCTGGCGCTCGGCCAGGGTCTTGTGGTCAACGGTGGCGTGTTTTTCAAGGATCGCGATGATCTTGTCCTTGAAGCCCACACCGGTATCGCCGATTACCTTGATCGGATAATCCGCGCAGGGAAATTCGATCTTTGGCGCTTTTACTTCGGAGTCTGTCATGGCGTAACGGCCTCGCAAGCCGTGATAACGAACATGGCCCCGCACCGGAAAGGAACGGGGCCATGCAGGTCAACACTCGAAATCAGTTGAACAAGCCGTAGAAGAATAGACGGATGCTATCCCACATGCGGCGGAAAATACCACCTTCCTCGACCGCGTCCAGCGCGATCAGGTCGGCGCTGTGCACCACCTTGTCGTCCAGTTTGACTTCGACCTTGCCGATCACGTCACCCTTGGCGATAGGCGCGGTCAGCTGAGGGTTCATGGTCATGCTGGCGGCAAGCTTCTTGAGCTGGCCTTTAGGCAAGGTCATGGTCAGGTCCTGCGCCAGGCCGGCTTTCACCTGGTTGCTGGTGCCTTTCCACACCTGGGCCTGGGCCAGTTCGGTGCCCTTCTGGTAGAAGGTCTGGGTTTCGAAGAAACGGAAACCGTAGGTCAGCAGCTTCTGGGTCTCGGCGGCGCGGGCCACTTCGCTGTTGGTGCCGAACACCACGGCGATCAGGCGCATGCCGTCACGAACCGCCGAAGACACCATGCAGTAGCCAGCCTCCTCGGTGTGGCCGGTCTTCAGGCCATCGACGGTCTTGTCGCGCCATAGCAACAGGTTGCGGTTAGGCTGCTTGATGCCGTTCCAGAAGAATTCCTTCTGGGAGTAGATGGCGTAATGCGCAGGGTCTTCGTGGATGATTGCCCGGGCCAGGATCGCCATGTCGTGAGCCGAGGAATAATGCTCGGGGTTCGGCAGGCCGGTCGGGTTCATGAAGTGGCTGTTGGTCATGCCCAGGTCGGCGACCGTCTTGTTCATCATGTCGGCGAACGCGTCTTCGCTGCCGGCGATGTGCTCGGCGAGGGCGACGCTGGCGTCGTTGCCGGATTGGATGATGATGCCGTGCAGCAGGTCGCTGACGGTCACTTGCGAACCGACCTTGATGAACATCCGCGAACCGCCGGTGCGCCAGGCGTTTTCGCTGACGGTCACCGGATCGTTTTCACCGATCTGGCCGCGACGGATCTCCAGCGTGGCGATGTACGCGGTCATCAGCTTGGTCAGGCTGGCCGGTGGCAGGCGCTGGTCACCATTGTTCTCTACCAGCACATTGCCGCTGCTGGCATCCATGAGGACATAGGCTTTGGCCGCCAGTTGCGGAGGCGAAGGCATCATCTCGACCGCGAACGCGGCCGGAGAGAGAAGCAGCGGGACTAGCAGGCAAAGGCGTTTGGCAAAGGTGGTGATGTTCATCCGTCTCTCGAAATCGCTAATGGGACTGCCCGAAGGCAAAAACTGAACTGGCAATTCTACAAGGATCTGCCGCGTATTTAAGTTGCTCACTCACAACCCCTGCCGGGCTTTTGTTATTCGTGGAGCCAACAACCTGACCCGCCCAAACCACGAGCAGGCCCTCAATCAATCATTCGGACGTGACCAGGCTCGGCGAACCGAGATTGGCCAGGCGCACGCTATTCTGTACCTGCTGGACCTCACCCGGAGAACCGATCGGCCCCAGGCGCACCCGATGCAGGGTCTGCTGGTTGCGCACGATCGAGCTGATGAACACCGGCGCGCTGACCATCGAGCTCAGCTTCGACCTCAACAGTTCTGCAGCGTCCGGGTTGGCGAACGCGCCCACTTGCAGATACTGGCCAGACGCTGTTGCAGAAGCGTTTTTTTTTTGCATCGATCTGCACCGGCACCACGGCCGCGGCGTGTTGCTGCGGCGGCGGGGTCCATTGCTCGACCGTGCCGGTGGAGGCCGTCACGGTCGGCGCGGCATTTTGCGCCACTTTTGGTTCGTTGAGCATCAAAGGCGCCGGACGGCCACGCTGGGCCCACCATTCCTGCGGATCAATGCCTTCGACCTTGACCCGGGCGGTGCCGGTTTCAGCGTAACCGAGCTTTTTCGCCGCCGCATACGACAAGTCGATGATGCGGTCGGAATAGAACGGCCCACGGTCGTTGACCCGCAGGATCACGCTCTTGTTGTTGTCCAGGTTGGTCACCCGCACATAACTGGGCAGCGGCAGGGTCTTGTGCGCGGCGCTCATGCCATACAGGTCGTAGACCTCGCCATTGGCGGTGTTCTGGCCGTGGAACTTGGTGCCATACCAGGAAGCCGTGCCCGAGGCGACATAGCGCTTGGAATCGGCCATCGGGAAATAGGTCTTGCCCAGCACCGTATACGGGTTGGCCTTGTAGGGGCCGGTGTGCAGGGTTGGTGTCGCGTCGGGAATGCGCGAGACATCGACATCCCACCACGGCGCGCCATCCTTGTGGGCCCGGTTGATGTCCAGGCCCGGTGTGGCCCGCACGACGTTGGGACTTTTCTGGGTCGGTGCGCGACTGGTCGAACAGCTCACGACCAGCAAAGACAGCGCCGCCAATGCCACCAGCTTGAGGGGCCTGGCTTTCAGGGGTTGATAGGTAGGCATTGCCCGCATTATTTGACGCCCCGTGCTTTGACCAGCTCTTCAGACAGTTGATATACGGCCATGGCGTACATCACGCTGCGGTTATAACGCGTAATCGCGTAGAAATTCTTCAGGCCCATCCAGTATTCGGGGCCCTGCTCGCCTTCCAGGCGCATCGCGGTGACCGGCATGTCGTCACGCAGCGCATCATGACTCGACCAGCCCAGCGCTCGCAACTCCCCGACGGTTTTTGTCGGCTCGATGCCCGTGGTCAGGCCCTGATCCACCTGGTCGCCACGCACGTCCGCAAGGCTGACCACAGGCTCGCCGGCCTCCCAGCCATGCCGTTTGAAATAACTGGCAACACTGCCGATGGCATCGGTCGGGTTGGTCCAGATATTAATGTGGCCGTCGCCGTCGAAGTCCACCGCATAGGCGCGGAAACTGCTGGGCATAAATTGTGGCAAGCCCATGGCCCCGGCGTAGGAGCCCTTGAGGGTCAGCGGATCGACCTGCTCTTCACGGGCCAGCAGGAGGAATTCGCGTAGCTCCTTGCGGAAGAACTCGGCGCGCGGCGGGTAATCGAAGCCCAGGGTCGACAAGGCGTCGATCACTCGGAAATTCCCGGTGTTGCGGCCGAAGAAGGTCTCGACGCCGATGATCGATACGATGACCTGGGCCGGTACGCCATATTCCTGCTCGGCGCGGGCCAGGGCGGCTTCGTGCTGGCGCCAGAAGTCAACACCCCGGGCGATACGCGCCTCGGTGATGAACATCGGCCGGTACTCGCTCCACTGCTTGACCCGCTCGGCGGGCCGGGAAATCGCGTCGAGGATCGACTGCTTGCGCTCGGCCTCGCGAAACACGCCCATCAGCTGTTCACCGGCAAAACCGTAGTCGCGAGTCATCTCACCGACGAATTCGGCCACCTGCGGCGAGCCTTCGTATTCACCGGCCAGGGCCTGCGGCGCACAGCCCAGGAAGCCGACCAGGCCGACCCACGGCGCATATCGCGTCGACCAGCCACGCATTGCTTGCATTGAACTCTTCACCTTATTCAAACCTGCGCGATCCACTTGCGATGCGTATGGATCGACATCAAAACCCCAAACGCTGACAGTAGCGTCACCAGCGAAGTTCCTCCGTAGCTAATGAACGGCAACGGCACCCCCACCACCGGCAACAGGCCACTGACCATACCGATGTTGACGAAAACATAAACAAAAAACGTCATGGTCAGGCTGCCCGCCAACAACTTGCCGAACAGCGTCTGGGCCTGGGCGGTAATCACCAGCCCGCGCCCGATCAACAGCAGATAGATCAGCAACAGCACGCAAATGCCCACCAGGCCGAACTCCTCGCCCATCACGGCGATGATGAAGTCGGTGTGGCTTTCCGGTAAAAAATCCAGGTGCGACTGGGTGCCCATCAGCCAGCCCTTGCCGAATACCCCGCCGGAACCGATGGCGGCCTTGGACTGGATAATGTTCCAGCCGGTGCCCAGCGGATCGCTTTCCGGGTCGAGGAAGGTCAGTACCCGCTGCTTCTGGTAGTCGTGCATCACGAAATACCACATGGCCACCGACACCGGCACGGCGGCAGCGATCACGCTGAGGATCCAGCGCCAGCGCAACCCGCCCATGAACAGCACGAACGCACCCCCGGCGAGGATCAGCAGCGAGGTGCCGAGGTCCGGCTGGCGGACGATGAGAATGAACGGAATGCCGATCAGCAACAGACTGATACACACATGCTTGAGCTGCGGCGGCAAGGACCGCTTGGACAGGTACCAGGCAATGGTCGCCGGCATGATGATCTTGAGAAATTCCGAAGGCTGGAAGCGGATCACCCCGGGGATGTTGATCCAGCGGGTGGCACCCATGGCGTTGTGGCCCATGATGTCGACCACTACCAGCAAACCCACGCCGACCACGTAGGCCAGCGGCACCCAGCGCGCCATGAACCGTGGTTCGAGCTGGGCAATGACGATCATCGACACCAGGCCGATGCCGAACGAGGTGGCCTGCTTGGCCAGCAGGTCCCAGCTCTTGCCACTGGCCGAATACAGCACGAACAGGCTGCCGGCGGCCAGCGTCAGCAACAGGATCAGCAATGGACCGTCGATGTGCATGCGCTGCAGCAAGGTGGCGCGACGGCGCATCACATCTTCGCTGGAGAGGATACGGTCGAAATTATTCTTCACGGGCCGTAGCCTCCGCGCTGATGGGGCTTGCGAATTCGGGCTTGAGCTGGCCGTGCTCATCCAGCAGCCAGGCGTCCATGATCTGGCGCACCACCGGCGCGGCGACGCCGGAGCCGGATTCACCGTTCTCGACCATCACCGACACGACGATCTTCGGGTTCTCGGCGGGCGCGAAGCCAACGAACAAGGCGTGGTCGCGATGGCGTTCCTGGACCTTGGAGCGGTCGTACTTCTCGCCCTGCTTGATCGCTACCACCTGGGCGGTACCGCTCTTGCCGGCAATGCGGTATTGCGCACCGATGGCCGCTTTGCGCGCGGTACCCCGGGCGCCGTGCATGACCTGCTGCATGCCGTTGTTGACCTTTTGCCAGTCCGACGGGTTGCGCAGGATGATGTCCGGCATCGGGTCCGGGTCCACGGGTTTCTGGCCTTCGATGGTCTTCGCCAGGTGTGGCCGATACCATTTGCCCTTGCTCGCCACCAGCGCCGTGGCCTGGGCCAGTTGCAGGGGCGTGGCCTGCATGTAGCCCTGGCCGATCCCCAGGATCAGGGTTTCGCCGGGGAACCAGGCCTGGCGGCGAGTCGCTCGCTTCCATTCCCGGGACGGCATCAGGCCCGGGGATTCTTCGAACATGTCCAGGGAGACTTTCTGACCAAGGCCGAACTTGTTCATGTAGGACGACAACCGATCGATCCCCAGCTTGTGGGCCAAGTCATAGAAGTAGGTGTCGTTGGACCGCATGATCGCCGCTTCCAGGTCCACGTAGCCGTCACCGGTGCGGTTCCAGTTACGGTACTTGTGGTCGTAGTTGGGCAATTGGTAATAACCCGGGTCATAGACCCGGCTCGACGCGGTCACCACTCCGGCATCCAGCCCGGCAATCGCCACGGCCGGCTTGATGGTCGAACCTGGCGGATAAAGGCCACGCAGCACGCGGTTGAACAACG
Source organism: Pseudomonas sp. R1-15 (assembly GCF_051132085.1). NCBI lineage: Bacteria > Pseudomonadati > Pseudomonadota > Gammaproteobacteria > Pseudomonadales > Pseudomonadaceae > Pseudomonas > Pseudomonas sp. R1-15. The sequence continues at coordinate 5,276,754 of NZ_CP071660.1, forward strand.
GCCGGTCGATGGAATCGCGCAGCTCGGCGTAGGCCTTGAAGCTGATGCCGGTGACGAACAGGTTCGGGTCGAAACTCGGCTGGCTGACCATCGCCAGGACTTCGCCGGTGTTCGGGTCCAGCGCAACCACCGCGCCACGTCGTCCACCCAGCGCCGCTTCGGCGGCTTCCTGCAACTTGATGTCGAGGCTCAGGACGATGTCCTTGCCTGGAATCGGGTCGGTACGCTTGAGCACGCGCAGCACGCGGCCGCGAGCGTTGGTCTCGACCTCCTCGTAGCCGACCTGGCCGTGCAGCTCGGCCTCGTAGAAGCGCTCGATGCCGGTCTTGCCGATATGGTGGGTGCCGCTGTAGTTGACCGGGTCGAGGGTCTTGAGCTCTTTTTCGTTGATTCGCCCCATGTAACCGACCGAGTGGGCGAAGTGCGGCCCCTGGGGATAATGCCGCACCAGCTGCGCCACCACCTCGACGCCCGGCAGGCGGAACTGGTTAACCGCGATCAGGGCGATCTGTTCTTCGGTCAGCTCGAACATGATCGGCACCGGCTCGAAGGGGCGCCGGCCCTGGCGCATGCGCTTCTCGAAGATCGCCCGGTCCTCGGGGGTCAGTTGCAGCACTTCGACGATTACGTCGAGGACTTTCTGCCAGTCACCGGACCGCTCGCGGGTCATGCTCAGGCTGAAGCTCGGCCGGTTATCGGCCACCACCACGCCATTGCGGTCGAAAATCAGCCCGCGGGTCGGCGGGATCGGCTGCACATGCACGCGGTTACTTTCCGACAGGGTCGAGTGGTACTCGTATTGGATCACCTGGAGGAAATACAGCCGCGCGATCAGCACGCCGATCAGCGTGACCACCGTAATGGCGCCGAACACGACGCGGCCCCGCACCAGGCGGGCGTCTTTTTCGTGGTCCTTGATGCGGATCGGCTGAGGCATGAGGGCAGGATTACTTGTGATAAGGGTGCCCGGACAGGACTGTCCAGGCACGATACAACTGTTCACCGATCAGGATCCGCACCAGCGGATGCGGCAACGTCAGGGGCGACAACGACCAGCGTTGATCGGCACGGGCGCAGACTTCCGGCGCCAGCCCCTCCGGACCGCCGACCATGAAATTGACCGTGCGCGAATCCAGCCGCCAGCGATCGAGCTCCACCGCCAGTTGCTCGGTACTCCAGGGCTTGCCATGAACTTCGAGTGTGACGATGCGCTCGTTCGGCCCGACCTTGGCCAGCATGGCCTCACCTTCCTGGCGGATAAAGCGCGCCACGTCGGCGTTCTTGCCGCGGGTATTGAGCGGAATTTCCACCAGTTCCAAAGCCAGCTCGGACGGAAGACGCTTGGCATATTCATGCCAGCCTTCTTCCACCCACTTGGGCATGCGAGAACCGACGGCGATCAGGCGCAGTCGCACAGCGATCCCTTATTGCTGGTCTTTGTTGAGCTTGGTGAAGTGCTCATGGGTGTTTTCCGGGCTGTGGTGCGCGGCGCTGGCCGAACGGCTCTGCTCGGCACCGGCCCACAGGCGCTCCAGGTCATAGAACTGGCGCGCCGAGGCGGTCATCATGTGCACGATGACGTCGTCCATGTCCAGCAGGACCCAGTCGCTGTCGCCCTTGCCTTCTTCGCCCAACGGCTTGACGCCCTGGGCCTTCACCGCTTCGCGGACCTTGTCGAGCATCGCGCCGATCTGGCGGTTCGAAGTACCCGTGGCGATGATCATGTAGTCGGTGATGCTCTGCTTTTCGCGAACGTCGATCACCTGGATGTCCTGGGCCTTGACGTCTTCCAGGGCCGCCACGGCCACCTTGACCAGTTCTTCACCGACCAGCGCCACGCCGGTTGGCGCTTCTACCGGCAGCGGGGCGCTCTTGAAAGTGCCCTTGCGCTTTACTTTGTTCAGGTCTTTGTCAGTCATATAAAACTCGTTTTGCTCGTATGTTCGGGCGCTTCGGTACACGTTGATTCGTGTCGGCGGAGCACGCCTTGTTCAGTTCGACGCACGGTACAGACCGTGCGCATCGATGTAGGCCAGGACCGCGTCGGGCACCAGGAAACGTACCGACTTACCGCTGGCCAGCAGTTGACGGATCTGGGTGGCGGATACCGCGAGCGGCGTCTGCCAGACGAATGCAATCTGTCCGCTCGGCCCCTTGAGGGCCAGCGGGTCGCTCACCGAGCGCGCCGCCAGCAGGTTGCGCAAGGCATCCGGCGGTTCGCTGTCGGCATCCGGGCGTTGCAGCACCAGGATGTGGCAATGCTGGAGCAACTCTTCCCAGCGGTGCCAAGTGGGCAGGCCGCAAAATGCGTCCCAGCCCAGAAGCAGGAAAACCTGGGCATCGGCGGCCAACTCGGCGCGCATCAGCTCCAGGGTATCAATGGTGTAGGACGGTTTGTCCCGCTGCAATTCGCGGGCGTCCACCACCAACGGCGCCACACCGGCCACCGCGCACTCGACCATCGCCAGGCGATCCTGCGCCGACACCTGCGGCGTATCCCGATGAGGTGGCCGGGCGCTGGGCGTCAGGCGCAGCTCATCGAGGGCCAGGGCATCGGCGACTTCCAGCGCACCGCGCAAATGGCCGATGTGCACCGGGTCGAACGTACCGCCCAGGATACCGATGCGCTTTGGCGCGGTCGCCGTCACAGCGGGCGTAGTCATGGAGGCCAGTGGGTCGAGGTCGCCCAAGTCAGGCTGGCTCCTGTCCGCGCAACTGGCCGTCGCCGACCACGATGTACTTCTCGCAGGTCAGGCCTTCCAGGCCCACCGGGCCACGGGCATGCAGCTTATCAGTAGAAATGCCGATCTCGGCACCCAATCCGTATTCGAAGCCGTCGGCAAAACAGGTCGGGGTGTTGATCATCACCGACGCCGAATCCACTTCAGCCACGAAGCGCCGGGTTTCGCCCTGGTGCTCGCTGACGATGGAATCGGTGTGGTGGGATCCGTGGCGATTGATGTGCTCGATGGCCTGGTCCAGCCCGTCCACGACGCGGATCGACAGGATCGGCGCGAGGTATTCGGTGTCCCAGTCCTCTGGCGTGGCGACTGCGGCCTCGATGATCGCCCGGGTGCGCTCGCAGCCACGCAGCTCGACGCCTTTTTCGTGGAACTGGGCCGCCATCGATGGCAGGAAATCCCCGGCGACGGCCTGGTCCACCAGCAGGGTCTCCATCGCGCCGCAGATGCCATAACGGTAGGTCTTGGCATTGAAGGCGATGCGCTGGGCCTTGGCCAATTCGGCGTGGGCGCTGACGTAGACATGGCAGATGCCGTCCAGGTGCTTGATCACCGGTACGCGGGCGTCGCGGCTGACTCGTTCGATCAGCCCCTTGCCGCCACGCGGAACGATGACGTCGACGAACTCGGGCATGGTGATCAACGCGCCGACCGCGGCGCGGTCGGTGGTTTCCACCACTTGCACGACCGCCGCCGGCAGGTTGGCTTCGGCCAGCCCGCGCTGGATGCAGGCGGCAATCGCACGGTTCGAATGGATCGCCTCGGAACCGCCGCGCAGGATGGTCGCGTTACCCGACTTCAGGCACAGGCTCGCGGCGTCGATGGTCACGTTCGGCCGCGACTCGTAGATGATCCCGACCACACCCAGGGGCACGCGCATCTTGCCGACCTGGATACCCGACGGCCGATAGCTCATGTCGCGGATCGCCCCGACCGGGTCCGGCAGAGCCGCCACCTGACGCAGACCGACGATCATGCCGTCGATGCGTGCCGGAGTCAGCGCCAGGCGCTCGAGCATGGCCGGCTCGAGCCCATTGGCCCGGCCGGCGGCCAGGTCCAGCTCGTTGGCGGCGGACAGCTCGGCGCGCGCAGCGTCCAGCGCATTGGCGGCGGCCTGCAGGGCGCGGTTTTTCTGCGCGGTGCTGGCACGACCGATGATGCGCGACGCTTCGCGGGCGGCGCGACCCAGGCGGGTCATGTAGTCAAGAACGGACTCAGTCATGGTCTGTGTGGTCTTGGCAAAGAGGAAAGCGGCAGATTATAGCTGTCGTAACCCGCGACTAACAGCATGGACTGACAGCGGTGACCGGCGGAGAAGCAAAACCGGCATGAATCGCTAGTGTTTCCGTGAATGTTCAGCGGTAATTAAGCTTTCCATTGTTATCATCTCGCTACTTTTGGCCCTGTTCCGTCCATGACCATGACCGATTCGCCTCCGATGCCCACTGCTTTGCCACACGCTTTTTTTGACCGCGACGCCCAGGAGCTTGCCAAGGATCTGCTGGGCAAGGTGATTCGCCACAAGGTTGGCGACCTGTGGCTGAGCGCGAGGATCATCGAGACCGAAGCGTATTACTTCGCCGAAAAGGGCAGCCACGCCTCGTTGGGCTACACGGAAAAGCGTAAGGCTTTGTTTCTGGATGGCGGCCACATCTATATGTACTACGCGCGGGGCGGCGATTCGCTGAATTTCAGCGCCCAAGGCCCGGGCAATGCCGTATTGATCAAATCGGCGTATCCCTGGGTGGACGCCATCAGCGGCCCGGCAAGCCTGGCGCAGATGCTGTTGAACAACCCCGATGCGCAAGGCCGGCCACGTACGCCGCAGAAACTTTGTGCCGGACAGACCTTGCTGTGCAAGGCGCTGGGCCTGAAAGTGCCGGACTGGGACGCCAGACGCTTCGACCCTGAACGGCTGCTGGTGGAGGATGTGGGGGTGCCGACGGTCAATGTGATCCAGACCACTCGCCTGGGCATCCCGCTGGGACGAGATGAGCACCTGCTTTACCGCTTCGTCGACGCCGCCTATGCGCCATGGTGCACCCGCAACCCGTTGCGACGGGGGCAGGTCGAGGGGCGGGATTATTTTCTGCTTTCCTGAATCGACAATTTGCCCTGTGGGAGCGAGCCTGCTCGCGAAGAGGACAGTCCTGTCACCATTGATGTTGACTGATACACCGCTTTCGCGAGCAGGCTCGCTCCCACACTGGATCTTCGGTGGACGCGGATTTTGGCTACACCCGGAATTACCTTGTGGGAGCGAGCTGGCTCGCTCCCACGGTAAAAACATGCGGTTTGAACAATAAATGGAGTTGTCCTTATGGGCCCTTGGCTCGATAGCATTACCGGCTGGCTGACCGTCAACCCGCAATGGCTGGCGGTGGCGGTGTTTGTCGTTGCTTGTATTGAATGCCTGGCCATCGCCGGGTTGATCGTGCCGGGCACTGTTTTGCTATTTGCGATCGCGGTGCTGGCCGGCAGCGGCGCTTTGTCCCTGGGCGAGACGTTGTTGCTGGGCCTTTTGGGGGGACTGCTGGGAGATCTGGTGTCCTATTTCCTCGGCCGGCATTTCCACCAGAACATCCGGCGCCTGCCGGGGCTGCGGCAACATCCGGAATGGATGAGCGCGGCCGAGAGCTACTTCCAGCGCTATGGCATCGCCAGCCTGCTGGTGGGGCGGTTTATCGGGCCGTTGAGGCCGATGCTGCCGATGGTAGCCGGGATGTGCGACATGCCGTTCCCACGCTTCGCCGCCGTCAGCGTGCTCGCCGCGGCGGGCTGGACCGTGGCCTACCTGCTGCCGGGCTGGGCCACCGGCGCAGCGTTCCGCCTGCCGTTGCCCGAAGGTTTCTGGCCGCAGGCCGGCGTGGTCATCGGCAGCATCGCCGTGATGCTCGGGCTGAGTGTCAACAGCAGCCTGCGTCGTCATCGCCATGCCTCAGCGATCATCGCAAGTGTCGGTCTGGCGATCCTGATCAGCCTGTTTGTCGGCTTTCGTTACCTCACAGCCTTCGACCAGGGCCTGATCGCCCTGGTGCAGGAGCATCGCAGCGCGACCCTGGACGAGATCGCCGTGACGTTCACGCTGATCGGTGAATTCCGCTACATGTTGATCGTCTGCAGCCTGGTGACCGTGTTGCTGCTGTTTGCACGACAATGGCGGCAGGCAATCTTTGCCGGCGGCACGATGCTGCTCACGGCCCTGGCCAACACTGGATTGAAACTGTTTTTCGCCCGCGTGCGCCCTGAGATCCTCAGCGAACCCTTGACCAGCTACAGCATGCCCAGCGGCCACGCCTCCGGCGCTTTCGCCCTGTTCCTGAGCCTGGCGATACTGGCCGGTCGCGGCCAACCACCGCGCCTGCGCCTGACCTGGCTACTGCTCGGCTCGTTGCCGGCGCTGGCGATTGCGTTGTCGCGGGTGTACCTCGGCGCCCACTGGCCGAGCGACATTGTCGCCGGTGCCGTGCTCGCCGCCACGGTCTGCGCCACTGTCCTGTGGCTGAGCCAGCGCCAGGAACCGTTGCGCGCCATGTCGCCGAAAGTCTGGTGGCTGGTCCTGCCGGCGCTGGCGGCGGCGTTCAGCTTCTTCGCCCTGCGGCACCTGCCGCATGCGATGTTGCGGTATGCCTACTAAAGCGCAGGCGCCGCCCCCCCTGTGGGAGCGAGCCTGCTCGCGAAAGCGGAGGTCATCCAGCACATCTGCCAACTGATCCACCGCCTTCGCGAGCAGGCTCGCTCCCACAAAGGCCCGCATTGATCTGACGGTATCAGCATCTTAGGCAAACAGCTCACCCTGCAACTCATCCAGCAAGGCCTGGATCGCATCCAGGCGCTGCTGCGGGTCGTCGAGCTGCAGCAGGTCGATCTTGTCCAGTTCATTGAATGGCAGCAGATAGGCCAGTTGATTGGCCAGTGACTGCTGACCGGTAGCCTCGGTGCCCATGTTCAGCGCCTCGACCATCGGGTGTTCCGCCAGGGCCCTGAGCAGCGCCACCAGGTCGGCATCCTCGTCCTGCAGCGGTTGCTCCGGCTCGTCTTCCAGCCAATCGATTTCAGCGACAGTCAGTTGATCCGGCTGGACACTGCTGGCATGCACGATGAAGCGCCGGCCGCCCTGCACACGAATGCCCAGCAGGCCGTTGTCCTGCTGGGAGAAGTCGGTAATCAGCGCCTCGCAGCCCACCCGGGCATAACCGTCGGGCGCGATACCGACCTCTTCGCCGTCAAGGATGCAGACCACCCCGAAGCCTTCGCCTTTTTTCATGCAGCGCCCGATCATATCGAGGTAACGCGCCTCGAATATCTGCAGGTCAAGGATGCAACCGGGAAACAGCACGGTGTTCAATGGGAAAAGCGGCAAGCTCATAACCTGTTCCTTAGACCGTCATCGACACCACCAGCGGCAGCAGCACCGCCGTGGCCACGCCCATCAGACTCATCGCCAGCGCCGCGAAGGCACCGGACTCCTCGCTTTCCTGCAAGGCCACCGACGTACCCACCGCATGGGCAGTCAGCCCCAGGGCGATGCCCCGGGCCTCAGGGCTATGGACACCGAGCCGGGTCAGAATGCTCGGGCCGAGGATCGCGCCAAGCACCCCGGTGATCAGCACGAACACCGCCGCCATCGCCGCCACGCCACCGATCTGCTCGGCCACCAACATGGCGATCGGCGAAGTGACCGACTTGGGCGCCATGGTCATCAGAATCATGTGTTCGGCGCCAAAAGCCCAGCCCAGCACCACCGCAGAGCCGGTGGCAAACACCCCGCCTATCACCAGCGTAGTAAAAATCGGCCAGAACAATTGGCGGATCCGGCGCAGGTTCAGGTACAACGGCACCGCCAGCGCCACGGTCGCGGGGCCCAGCAAAATGCTGAGAATCTCGGTGCTTTTGCGGTACTCCGCGTAGCTGATGCCGCAGCCGACCAGCACGACAATCAACAGCACCATCGACATCAATACCGGCTGCAGGAACACCCAACGGGTCTTTTCGTACGCCGCCAGCACCAACTGGTAGGCGCCCAGGGTAATGCCGATGCCGAACAGTGGATGGTGAATCACCGACGTCCAGGCCCCCTGCCAATCGAACATCATCGGGCATCCTCCGGCTCGACGATATGACGCCGGGCCAAACGTTGCATCAGCACGCCCGTCAGCGCCACGGAGAGCACCAGCGACAACACCAGCGCGCCAACGATGGCCCAGAAGTCGGCAGCGATCGCCCGGGCATAGACCATCACGCCCACCGCCGGCGGCACCAGCAGCAACGGCAGATAACGCAGCAGGCTGCCGGCGGCAAGGTTCAACGGCTCGCTGACTTCGCCACGGACGATCAGATAGCCCAGCAACAGCAGCAGCCCGATGATCGGCCCCGGCAGGATCGGCAGGAACAAATGATTGATGGCGGTGCCCAGCAATTGGAACAGCACCAGCCAGGTCAGGCCCCGTAGCAACATCCGTTCTCTCCCCTGTAACACGTGTTCAAGCATGCGCGCCCATTATAAACACGCCCGCGCTATGGGTCGGCATTCGTAAAAAGCATGGTCGATGACCTGCCCCGCCGGTCATGTTGATCTACAGTGGTTTGCGGGGACACAGATCCCCGTTCCAGAAAAAATAGAACAGATGACCCAGGAGAGTCTCAATGCCCTACGTTCCCGTTGCAGAGCTCAAGGATTATGTCGGCAAGGAACTTGGATACTCCGACTGGCTGACCATCGACCAGGAGCGTATCAACCTGTTCGCCGAAGCCACCGGCGACTTCCAGTTCATCCACATCGATCCGGTCAAGGCCGCGCAGACCCCGTTCGGCAGCACGATCGCCCACGGGTTCCTGTCGCTGTCGCTGATGCCCAAACTGATGGAAGACATCCTGCTCCTTCCTGAGGGGGTGAAGATGGTGATCAACTACGGGCTGGACAGCGTGCGCTTCATCCAGCCAGTGAAAGTCGGTTCCAAAGTCCGGCTCAAGGTCGACCTGGTGGACGTTACCGAGAAGAAACCTGGCCAATGGCTGCTCAAGGCCACCGCCACCCTGGAAATCGAAGGCTCGGAAAAACCGGCCTATATCGCCGAGCCGCTGTCACTCTGCTTCGTATAGGCCCTTGCGGTCGCGAAACCGCTCATGCAGTTTCGCATCGCTTCAACGCGCATAGCTGCGGCATACTCGTCGCCTGATTATCTGGATCCCGTTATGCGCGCACTTGTACCCCTGACCCTGACCCTCCTGCTCACCGCCTGCGGAAACGGCGAATCACCGCTGCCCCCAGACGCACGCCTGCCCGACGGCGGACGCTATCGCGGCGATCTGGTAGACGGGCTGTTGCAGGGCCAGGGACGCATCGACTATCCCAACGGCAGCTGGTACGCCGGGCAGTTCGACAAGGGCCAGTGGCACGGCACCGGGGAATGGCATGGCAGCAATGGCGAGGTCTATCGCGGCCAGTTCCAGCATGGCCTGTTCCACGGCCAGGGCAGCCTGACCACACCGACCAGCAGCTACACCGGCGGTTTCAAGTTGGGCCGGCGGGACGGTGAAGGCACGCTCAAGGAAAACGGCGTGACCTACCGGGGCGAGTTCAAGGCCGACCGCTACTCCGGTCTCGGCCGCCTGGAACTCGACGACGGCAGCCAGTACCAAGGCCCGTTCGTCAACGGCAAGCCCAACGGCGAAGGCCAGCGCTTCGACGCCAGCGGCAACCAGTTCACCGGCCATTTCGTCGACGGCCAGCTCCAGGGCAAGGGCACGTTCAACAGCGCCGAAGGCGACGTCTACATCGGCGGCTTCAGGAATAACCAGCTCAACGGCCGCGGTCGCTACGAAAACGCCGATGGCGATGTCTGGATCGGCCAGTTCAAGGACGGTGCGCTGACCGGCAAGGGTGAACTGATCGGCGCCGATGGCAGCCACTACCGCGGGCGCTTCAATGACTGGCGCTTCACCGGCGAAGGTCGCCTGAACCTGCCCGACGGCAGCTTCTACATCGGCCAGTTCGAAGGCGACAGCTACCACGGGCGCGGCACGCTGGTGCTGACCGACGGCACCGTGCAGAGCGGCACCTGGGCCAACGGCCAACGAATACGTGACGCCGACGGCAGGCTGTTGCCCGATGTGCTCGAACTCGGCCTGCTGGCCCAGGGTCGCCTGCTTGACGAGGCCCTCGCCAACATCCCGGCCTCGACGTCGGCGGTGGAACTGTACAGCCTGACCCTGGGCGGCGATGGCAAGCAAAGCGTGTTCCTGCGTGAGTCCGACTATGTCGCCAACATGCTCGCCAGCCGTTTTGGCGCATTCGGCCAGATTCGCCTGGTGAACCATCGCGATCACCTCGGCGACCGGCCCATGGCCACTCGCGAAAACCTGCGCCGTGCCGCCGCCACGCTGGCCGAACGCAGCGGTCCGGAAGACCTGGTGTTCATCTACCTGACCAGCCACGGCAGCAGCGAACATGAACTGGTACTCGACCAGCCGCGCATGGAGCTGGCCGACCTGCCGGCTGACGAATTGGCCGCAGTGCTGGCGCCGCTGAAGAATCGCGACAAGATCATCGTGATCTCGGCCTGTTATTCCGGCGGTTTCATCCCCGCGCTCAAGGACGAACGGACCCTGATCATGACCGCCTCCCGGGCCGACCGGGTGTCTTTCGGCTGCTCCGAGGAGGCCAACTTCACCTACTTCGGCGATGCCTTGTTCGCCCAGGCGCTGAACCAGACCGACGATCTGGAACAAGCTTTCAAGCGGGCCAAGGGCATCGTTGCCGAACGGGAGCAGGCGGACAATTTCGAAGCGTCCGAACCACAGATGTGGGCGCCCCGGACCGTGCTTTCTCACTGGCAGCTGTTGCGCAAGCAACAGGCGCGAAAAGCATTACAAAGTGCTGCGTTGAACGACGAGGCTAAAAAGAGCAACTAAGCTGAACCGTATCAAGGGGGAAACACTATGTACTTGACGCCTCAGCATGTTTTGCTCGCCGGCGCGACCGGATTGACCGGGGAACATCTACTGGACCGGCTGCTGAACGAGCCGACCATCACGCGGGTACTGGCGCCTTCCCGCCGGCCATTGGCCGAACACCCGCACCTGGAAAACCCGGTTGGGGAACCGGCCGAACTGCTGCCACGGCTTGGCGGCCAGGTCGACATCGCCTTCTGCTGCCTCGGCACGACCATCAAGAAAGCCGGCTCCGAATCGGCCTTTCGCGCGGTCGACCTGGACCTGGTGGTGGCCTTCGCCAACCGCGCGCGTGAACTGGGCGCACGGCACCTGGTGGTGATCAGCGCCCTCGGGGCCGACCCGAAATCTTCGATTTTCTACAACCGGGTCAAGGGTGAAATGGAAGCTGCGCTCCGCGCGCAGCATTGGCCGCAACTGACCATCTGCCGACCTTCGTTGCTGTTGGGCGACCGGGTTGAACCACGCTTGGCCGAGCAACTGGCCGGCCCGTTGTCCAAGCTGATCCCCGGCAAATACCACGGCATCGAAGCCTGCCAACTGGCCCGGGCCATGTGGCGACTTGCGCTGGAGGAGCAGGATGGGGTGCGGGTAGTGGAGTCGGATGAGTTGCGCAAGCTGGGCAAATGATCATGTGGTGCCTGGCCGGGCGCCTTCGCGAGCAGGCTCGCTCCCACAAGGATCGCATTCAACGAGGCCCTGTGGGAGCGAGCCTGCTCGCGAAGGGCGCAGCACCGATCCAAAGCCAGGTACTCATCGTGGCTTCTATTACATCCCACCGGTCGCTTGAAACCCCACGCCAATCACTGTCAGCAACGACAACGGCAACAACAACGTATCCAGCAGCGCACTCCCCGGCAGATCGAGACCCGGATAGCTCGGCGCCTCGGCGCCAAAACGGTCCTTGGCGCAGCAACCGCCGTTGAGCGCGTACATGTCCAGCCGCGTACCCGCATACACCACCGGCGCTCCCGGCTTGGCGGCGTCGAGGGTGCGGGCAGTGGCGCAGCCGGTCAGTTGCAACACCAGCAACACCGCCAGCAGCTTATTCATCGCTGCCCGGATGATGCTCGCCCCAACGTGGCAGCATGTCTTGCGGGAGGTTCAGCAAGTTGAGGATCCGCGCGACCACAAAATCGATCAGGTCGTCGATGGTCTGCGGCTGATGGTAGAAGCCCGGCGAGGCCGGCAGGATGGTCACGCCCATGTTCGACAGCTTGAGCATGTGCTCCAGGTGAATGCTCGAATACGGCGCTTCCCGCGGCACCAGGATCAACTGGCGGCGTTCCTTGAGCGTGACGTCCGCCGCCCGCTCGATCAGGTTGTTGCAGGCCCCGGTGGCGATCGCCGACAGCGTACCGGTGGAACACGGCACCACGACCATCGCCGCCGGCGCGCCGGAGCCCGAAGCCACCGGTGACATCCAGTCTTCCTTGCCATACACACGAATCTGCCCTGCCGCCGCACCGGTGTACTCGGTGAGAAAGGCCTGCATCATCTGCGTCTTGGGTGGCAACGTCACGTCAGTCTCGGTGGCCATCACCAACTGCGCGGCCTTGGAGATGAGGAAGTGCACCTCGCGATCCTCACGCACCAGGCAATCGAGCAGGCGCAAGCCGTACTGGGCGCCGGAAGCGCCGGTCATTGCCAGCGTGATGCGTTCGGGGCCGTTGCTCTCCAAGCGAGTATTCATTTCAGTGCCTCGGCGAGTTTGCCGTGCAGGCCGCCGAAGCCGCCATTGCTCATGATCACCACATGGGTGCCGGGCTGGGCCTGGCTCTTCACGCGCTCGATGATGCCCTCCAGAGAATCGCTGACAATCGACGGCACCGTGCACAGCGCAGCCGTGGCGCCGAGGTCCCAGCCGAGGTTGGCCGGCGCGTACCAGATCACCTGGTCGGCATCGACCACGCTTTCCGGCAGGCCGTCGCGGTGAGCGCCGAGTTTCATGGAATTGGAGCGCGGCTCGATGATCGCAATCAGCGGCGCATCGCCGATGCGCTTGCGCAGACCGTCGAGGGTGGTGGCAATAGCGGTCGGATGGTGGGCGAAGTCGTCATAAATGGTGATGCCGTTCACCTCGGCGACTTTCTCCATCCGCCGTTTCACACTCTTGAACGCGCTCAACGCGGCGATGCCCATGGACGGGACCACCCCGACGTGCCGGGCCGCCGCCAGCGTCGCCAAGGCGTTGGCGACGTTGTGCTGGCCGGTCATGTCCCATTCGACCACGCCTTGGGACTGACCTTCGAACATGACTTCAAACGCCGAACCGTCATCCTTGAGCAGCTTGACCTGCCACTGACCGCCCGCCCCGGTGGTCTGCACCGGGGTCCAGCAGCCCATTTCAATGACCCGCTGCAAGGCCGGCTCGGTGGTCGGGTGGATGACCAGGCCTTCACTTGGGATGGTCCGCACCAAATGGTGGAATTGGCGCTCGATAGCCGGCAGATCGGGGAAGATGTCAGCGTGGTCGAACTCAAGATTGTTGAGGATCGCCGTGCGCGGACGGTAGTGGACGAATTTCGAGCGTTTATCGAAGAACGCGCTGTCGTATTCATCGGCCTCGATCACGAAGAATGGCGTGCCACCGAGGCGCGCCGACACCGAAAAGTTCTGCGGCACGCCACCGATCAGGAAACCCGGGCTCATGCCCGCATGTTCCAGCACCCAGGCGAGCATGCTGCTGGTGGTGGTCTTGCCGTGAGTACCGGCGACGGCCAGGACCCAACGGCCCTGCAACACATGATCGGCCAGCCACTGCGGCCCCGACACGTACGGCAAGCCTTTGTTGAGCACGTATTCCACCGCCGGGTTGCCACGGGACATGGCGTTGCCGATGACCACCAGGTCCGGCGCCGGGTCCAGTTGCGCCGGGTCGTAACCTTGGGTCAGCTCAATGCCCTGAGCCTCCAGCTGTGTGCTCATCGGCGGGTAGACGTTGGCGTCGGAACCGGTCACATGATGGCCCAGTTCCTTGGCCAGGACCGCCATCGAACCCATGAAAGTGCCGCAAATACCGAGAATATGGATGTGCATAGTCGACCTCGTAAAACATGGCCGCAGGTTAGCGTAGGGAGGGGGAAATCGCACCTTGTGTTCGAACTTATCCGCGCCAGAACACCGCAGACTCCTGCTGGAGCACAGGTTTTTGTGGCGAGGGAGCTTGCTCCCGCTGGGCTGCCCAAAGCAGCCCCCAAGCTTCCTTCACTCTGAAACCAAAGGCGACTGCTGCGCAGCCGAGCGGGAGCAAGCTCCCTCGCCACAAAGGCAGTCAGTGGTTTATCGGGCGATGGCGTGCTTGCGCAGCTTGCGGTAGAGGGTATTGCGGCTAATCCCCAGCTGTTCGGCGGTGTGGGTCATGTGCCAACGCTGACGTTCCAGCGCATCGAGCAACGCCAGGCGCTCGGCATCTTCCAACGGATGCTCGGTCGGGGTTTCGACCACCGCAACCGGGCGTTGGCGAATCATCGCCGGCAGATCCTCCAGCCCAATCCGCCCGCCGTCGCACAACGCCGCAAGAGTCCGCAGCACATTGCGCAACTGCCGCACGTTGCCCGGCCAGTCGAACGCCAGCAGCGCCTGGCGCGCCGGTTCATCGATGGACACCGTCTCGGCACCGCTCTCCTCGGCCAGAAGGAAATCCAGCAACTGGGATTTGTCGCTGCGCTCGCGCAATGCCGGAAGCGGGATTTCCAGGCCGTTGAGGCGGTAATACAAATCCTCGCGAAAACTGCCGTCGGCCACGCGGTCGAGTAATTGCCGGTGAGTCGCACTGATGATGCGCACGTTCACCGCCTCGGGTTCGCCGCCGATGGGTACTACCTGACGATCCTCCAGCACCCGTAGCAAGCGGGTCTGCAAGGCCAGGGGCATATCGCCGATCTCATCGAGAAACAGCGTGCCGCCGTCGGCCTGTTGCAGCTTGCCGCGCATGCCTTCCTTGCGCGCGCCGGTGAAGCTGCCGCCGCGATAACCGAACAACTCGCTCTCGATCAGACTTTCCGGAATCGCGGCGCAATTGAGCGCGACAAAGTTTTTCCCGGCGCGCTGGCTGGCGTGGTGCACGGCCTTGGCAAACGCCTCCTTGCCGGAACCGGTTTCGCCCTGGATCAGCAGGGGCACATCGCGCTCGAACACCCGCAAAGCCTTGCGAAAATGTTCCTGCAACGCCGCGTCCCCCAGGCAGATGCCCGGCAGACGGGCGGGCTCGACAGCCTTGAGCGCAGGCGCGACCGCAGCCGGCACGCTACGAGCTTGCCCACGCAGGACCGCGAACAAGTGCCGACCGTCACGGGTGCGCAGCGGCCAACTGGCACTGGCCTGGGCGCTGGCCCGGCCCAGCAACTCATCCAGCGAACAGTCGAAGAAGTCCTCGACCCGCTGGCCGAGCAAGCCACCGCGAAGGTGCCCAAGCAGGTTCAGCGCGCTCTGGTTGACTGCACAGATGCGTCCTTCGCCGTCGAACGCCAAAAGCCCTTCGCTGAACAACCCCACGGACTCGGCCTGCAGATGAAAGCGCAGCAGCCATTGATTGTCGAAACAACGAAGGAAATAACAGCTCTCGATCATCTTCGCCGAGAGATTGACCAGGGCCATGGTGTGGAACTGGCTCTGGCGCGATACGTCCGGCCGCGCCGAAGACACGTCGAGCACCGCCAGCAGCTCGCCATGAGGGTCGAACACCGGGCTCGCCGAGCAGGTCAGGCCGGTGTGGCGGCCGCGAAAATGTTCTTCCTGGTGGATGGTCAGGGCCTGGCGTTCCACCAGGCAGGTACCGATGCCGTTGGTGCCTTCACAGGCTTCGCTCCAATCGGCGCCGAGCCAGAGGCCGGCCCGTTCGAAAATCTTCCGTTCGCTGGGGGCGGTGACGCAATTGAGGATCACGCCCCGGGCATCGGTCAACAGCACGGCATGGCCGGCGCCGGACAATTGTTGGTGCAGGCTGGTCATCTCGGCACCGGCGATATGCAGAACCTGCTGCAAGCGCTCGCGGCTTTCCAGCAACCGGCCATGCTCGAGCACGGTCGGCGCCAGGTTCTGCGCCGGGTCGAGGTGATAGTCCTCCAGGCAGCGCAGCCAGGAACGGGCAATCGAAGGATCGCTGCCAGGCCCCTGCAAATGGGCCTTGCCCTGAGTGACCGTGAGGACTTGCCGGGCATGGCGACTCAAATGGTTGCTGTGCATTTCTTATTGTTCTCCCGAAGGACCCTTTGGACCTGCCGACACCTTACCCGTGGCGAGGGAGCTTGCTCCCGCTGGGCTGCGCAGCAGACCCAAAACCTGAGCACGCGGTGCATCAGGCTGACCGAGTTGGCTTTGGGGGGACCGCTTCGCAGTCCAGCGGGAGCAAGCTCCCTCGCCACGAAAAGCGGTCCGTCCATAGACTTGGCTTCGACGCCAGCATCCTCCAGCCCACCGACCTTTGCAATGCTGGCGCGACCTGTCGGTCACAGACCGTCTCAACCATGGCACAAACTGTCACACCCGCCGTATCGCAACCGTGACACAGCCCCTCCGTTTGTCCGACCAGCTCCTCCCAAAGTATTGATTTCCGGGCCCCACAAGGCAATGGCCCGACCTTTGCTCTAGGCTTGAGTACCAGCGCGTTTTTTGCGCGGCTCCCTAATAAGCACAAAAGCCAAGGAGAACTCATCATGCGTTACGCTCACCCCGGTACTGAAGGCGCTATCGTTTCGTTCAAGGCCAAATACGGTAACTACATCGGCGGCGAGTTCGTCGCGCCTGTCAAAGGTCAGTACTTCACCAACACTTCCCCGGTCAATGGCCAGCCCATTGCAGAATTTCCGCGTTCCACCGCCGAAGACATCGACAAAGCCCTCGACGCTGCCCACGCGGCCGCTGACGCCTGGGGCGCCACGTCGGTCCAGGCGCGTTCGCTGATCCTGCTGAAAATCGCCGACCGCATCGAACAGAACCTCGAAACCCTGGCGATCACCGAATCCTGGGACAACGGCAAGGCCGTGCGTGAAACCCTCAACGCCGACATCCCCCTGGCCGCCGACCACTTCCGCTACTTCGCCGGTTGCCTGCGGGCCCAGGAAGGCGCCGCCGCCGAGATCGACGGCAACACCGTGGCCTATCACATCCATGAACCGCTGGGCGTGGTCGGGCAGATCATCCCGTGGAACTTCCCGCTGCTGATGGCCGCCTGGAAGCTCGCGCCGGCCCTGGCCGCCGGCAACTGCGTGGTGCTCAAGCCCGCCGAACAGACCCCGCTGGGCATCTGCGTGCTGATGGAGTTGATCGGCGACCTGCTGCCGCCGGGCGTGCTGAACGTGGTGCAAGGTTTCGGCAAGGAAGCCGGCGAAGCCCTCGCCACCAGCAAGCGCATCGCCAAGATCGCCTTCACCGGCTCGACACCGGTCGGCTCGCACATCATGAAATGCGCCGCCGAAAACATCATCCCGTCCACCGTGGAACTGGGCGGCAAGTCGCCGAACATCTTCTTCGAAGACATCATGCAGGCCGAGCCGAGCTTCATCGAAAAAGCCGCCGAAGGCCTGGTGCTGGCGTTCTTCAACCAGGGTGAAGTCTGCACCTGCCCATCCCGGGCGCTGGTGCAAGAGTCGATCTACGACGAATTCATGCAAGTGGTGATGAAGAAGATCCAGCAGATCAAGCGCGGCGACCCGCTGGACACCGACACCATGGTCGGCGCCCAGGCGTCCGAGCAGCAATTCGACAAGATCCTGTCTTATCTGGAAATCGCCCGGGGCGAAGGCGCCGAGCTGCTGACCGGCGGCAAGGTGGAAAAACTCGAAGGCAACCTGGCCAGCGGTTATTACATCCAGCCGACCCTGCTCAAGGGCACCAACAAGATGCGCGTGTTCCAGGAAGAAATCTTCGGCCCGGTGGTGAGCATCACCACCTTCAAGGATGAAGCCGAAGCCCTGGCGATCGCCAACGACACCGAGTTCGGCCTCGGCGCCGGCCTCTGGACCCGCGACATCAACCGCGCCTACCGCATGGGCCGGGCGATCAAGGCCGGTCGCGTCTGGACCAACTGCTACCACCTGTACCCGGCGCATGCCGCGTTTGGCGGCTACAAAAAGTCTGGCGTGGGGCGTGAGACGCACAAGATGATGCTCGATCATTACCAGCAGACCAAGAATCTGCTGGTGAGCTACGACATCAATCCGTTGGGGTTCTTCTAAGCCAGAGAGGGCGAGACAGGCTTTCTGCTTCGCCCTCTGGATTGCTTTCGCGAGCAGGCTCGCTCCCACAGAAGTTGTTTTGTACACGCAACCTGTGGGAGCGAGCCTGCTCGCGAAGGCGGCGGTCCAGCTTGCATCCATGCTGCATGCAACACACCGGTTCCAAGAGCAGCCCCGCTCCAACAGGGCCAAAAAACAATAAAAACAGGTAAACCCTTATGCCAAGCGATCATGCAAACCCGCAACCGGCAACGTCCTCGGTCGACTTTGAAAAAGTCGGCTCCGAATATTTCCAACAACGCGAGCTGAAAAAAGGCGCGGCAGGCTGGGTCCTGCTCGTAGGGCTGGGGGTGGCATATGTCATCTCCGGCGACTACGCCGGCTGGAACTTCGGCCTGGCCCAGGGCGGCTGGGGCGGAATGTTCCTCGCCACGCTGCTGATGGCCGCGATGTACCTGTGCATGTGTTTTTCCCTCGCCGAGCTGTCCTCGATGATCCCCACCGCAGGCGGCGGCTACGGCTTTGCCCGCAGCGCATTCGGGCCCTGGGGCGGATTTCTCACCGGCACGGCGATCCTGATCGAGTACGCCATCGCCCCGGCGGCGATTGCCGTGTTCATCGGCGCGTATTGCCAATCGTTGTTCGGGATTGGTGGCTGGATGATCTACCTGGCGTTCTACATCATCTTCATCGCCATCCACATATTCGGGGTCGGCGAAGCCCTCAAGCTGATGTTCATCATCACTGCTGTCGCCGCCTTGGCGCTGGGGGTTTTCCTGGTGGCGATGGTGCCGCACTTCAACGTCGCCAACCTGCTGGACATCCCGGTCACCGAGGCCAAGGGCGCCAGCCCGTTCCTGCCGTTCGGCTACGTCGGCGTCTGGGCGGCGATCCCTTACGCGATCTGGTTTTTCCTCGCCGTCGAGGGCGTGCCACTCGCCGCAGAAGAAACCAAGAACCCCAAGCGCGACCTTCCGCGCGGCCTGATTGGCGCCATGCTGGTGCTGGTGGCGTTCGCCCTGCTGATCCTGGTGATCGGCCCCGGCGGCGCCGGCTCCAACGCGCTGATGACCTCGGGCAACCCACTGGTGGAAGCCCTGGCCAAGGCCTATGGCGGCTCGACCTGGATGGGCAGCTTCGTCAACCTCGTCGGCCTGGCCGGTCTGATTGCCAGTTTCTTCTCGATCATTTACGCCTACTCGCGGCAAATCTTCGCCTTGTCCCGCGCCGGCTACCTGCCGCGCAAACTCTCGGAAACCAATAAAAGCAAAGCACCGGTGTTGGCGCTGGTGATTCCCGGCATCATCGGTTTCGGCCTGTCCCTGACTGGCCAGGGCGACCTGCTGATTCTGGTGGCGGTGTTCGGCGCGACCATTTCCTACGTGCTGATGATGGCCGCGCACATCACCCTGCGCATCCGCCGCCCCAAAATGGACCGGCCGTACCGCACGCCGGGCGGCATCTTCACCTCGGGCGTGGCGCTGGTATTGGCTTGCATCGCCGTAGTGGCGGGCTTCCTGGTGGACCCACGAGTGGTGATCGGCGCCGCGATCATCTATGGAGTGTTAATTGCTTACTTTGCTTTCTACAGTCGGCATCACTTGGTAGCAGGCACGCCCGAAGAGGAATTCGCGGCCATTCAAAAAGCCGAAGAAGCCCTGCACTAAGCCGTAACGTGCCGAAAACCACGGCGCCGCCCAGCGGCGCCGTCACGGAGAACCTGTATGGCCAGCTTTGCACACACGGTCGGCGCCCAGACCTACCGCTTCGACAGCCTCAAAGACCTGATGGCCAAGGCCAGCCCGGCGCGTTCCGGGGACTTCCTGGCCGAGATCGCCGCGCTCAACGATGGCGAGCGGGTGGCCGCGCAAATGGCCTTGGCCGACTTGCCACTTAGCCATTTCCTGCAGGAAATGCTGATTCCCTACGAGGCCGACGAGGTCACCCGGCTGATCGTCGACACCCATGACAAACAAGCCTTCGCCGCCGTCAGCCACCTCACGGTCGGCGGCTTTCGCGACTGGCTGCTCAGCGACGCCGCCGACGAACACAGCCTGCGGGTGCTGGCTCCCGGGCTGACGCCGGAAATGGTCGCCGCCGTCTCGAAGATCATGCGCGTGCAGGACCTGGTACTGGTTGCACAGAAAATCCGCGTGGTCACCAAGTTCCGCGGCACCCTTGGCCTGCGCGGGCGCCTGTCCACTCGCCTGCAACCGAACCATCCGACCGACGAACCCGCCGGCATCGCCGCGAGCATCCTCGACGGCCTGCTCTTCGGCAATGGCGACGCCATGATCGGCATCAACCCGGCCACGGACAGCACGGCCTCGATCTGCGCGATGCTGGAAATGCTCGACGCCATCATCCAGCGCTACGACATCCCGACCCAAGGCTGCGTGCTGACCCACGTCACCACCTCCATCGAGGCGGCAAACCGCGGCGTGCCGCTGGATCTGGTGTTCCAGTCCATCGCCGGCACCGAAGCGGCCAACGCCAGTTTCGGCATCAGCCTGAGCCTGTTAAAAGAAGGCTACGAAGCCGGGCTCAGCCTGAAGCGCGGCACCCTCGGCAACAACCTGATGTATTTCGAAACCGGCCAGGGCAGCGCGCTGTCGGCCAACGCCCACCACGGCGTCGATCAACAGACCTGCGAGACCCGAGCCTACGCCGTGGCGCGCCATTTCAACCCGTTCCTGGTGAACACGGTGGTCGGCTTCATCGGCCCGGAATATCTGTACAACGGCAAACAGATCATCCGCGCCGGCCTCGAAGACCATTTCTGCGGCAAGCTGCTGGGCGTGCCGATGGGTTGCGACATCTGCTACACCAACCACGCCGAAGCCGACCAGGACGACATGGACACCCTGCTGACCCTGCTGGGCGTGGCCGGGATCAACTTCATCATGGGCATCCCCGGCTCCGACGACATCATGCTCAACTACCAGACCACCTCGTTCCACGACGCCCTCTACGCCCGCCAGACACTGGGCCTGAAACCGGCGCCGGAATTCGAGCAATGGCTGGCGAACATGGGCATCTTCACCCAGGCCGATGGTCGGGTGCGGTTCGGTGACAACCTGCCGCCGGCGTTTCGTCACGCCTTGGCGCATTTGGGATGAGCTGCATTTATGAGTGAGTTGCCCATGGATAAAAAACCTGTCGAGCCACAAAACCCCTGGCTGAATCTGCGCAACCTGACCCCGGCACGCATCGCCCTGGGCCGCACCGGCACCAGCCTGCCGACCTCGGCGCAACTGGACTTCCAGTTCGCCCACGCCCAGGCCCGCGACGCCGTGCACCT
The DNA here is from genome assembly GCF_051132085.1 of Pseudomonas sp. R1-15. NCBI lineage: Bacteria > Pseudomonadati > Pseudomonadota > Gammaproteobacteria > Pseudomonadales > Pseudomonadaceae > Pseudomonas > Pseudomonas sp. R1-15. Next base: position 5,297,927 of record NZ_CP071660.1, read on the forward strand.
GGCGTTCGATCACCAGGGCATCCGTGCACAACTCACGGAGCGCGGCCACGAAAGCCTGTTGCTTCACAGCGCGGCGGCAGATCGAAACAGCTATCTGCAGCGTCCGGACCTGGGCCGACGGCTCGACGATGCTTCCGTACAGATCCTGCAGGACTACGCGGCGGCCCATCCGGGCGGCGTGGATTTGGCTATCGTGGTGGCTGACGGCCTGTCGGCGCTGGCGGTGCATCGCCATACGCTGCCGTTCCTGGCGCGGCTGGAAGAACAGATCACCGCTGAAGGCTGGTCTGTGTCGCCAATCGTTTTGGTGGAACAAGGCCGGGTGGCCGTGGCTGATGAAGTGGCCGAACGGCTCGGCGCCAAGATGTCGGTGATCCTGATCGGCGAACGCCCCGGCCTCAGCTCCCCCGACAGCCTGGGACTTTATTTCACCTACGCCCCCAAGGTTGGCCTGAACGATGCCTATCGCAACTGCATTTCCAATGTCCGCCTCGAAGGCCTGAGCTACGGCATGGCGGCCCATCGCCTGATCTACCTGATGCGCGAGGCCTGCCGCCGGCAGCTTTCGGGGGTCAATCTGAAGGACGAAGCCCAGGTTCACACTCTAGAGGCGGAAAACGGTGCCGATATGAAAGGTAATTTCCTACTGGCGCCGCCCCCAAGCTGATCCGTTTGGCCAATTGCGTTTTTGATCCGCTTTCAGGCAGCATCTTGGCACGGTAGTCCGCCGTTGTTGTCGGACGCCATGTCGACCCTTGCAGACGAGACCTACCATGCGGATTATCCAAGCGACGCTGGAACACCTGGACCTGCTGACCCCATTGTTCGTCAAATACCGGGAGTTCTATGGCTCGCTGCCCTATCCGGACTCGTCCCGGGCGTTCCTCGAAAAACGCCTGCGCCGCAAGGAATCGGTGATCTACCTGGCCCTGCCGGATGACGACGACAGCCGATTGCTGGGGTTCTGCCAGCTCTACCCAAGCTATTCGTCGCTGTCGCTCAAGCGCGTCTGGATCCTCAACGACATCTATGTCGCCGAAGACGCCCGCCGCCAGCTCGTCGCCGACAACCTGATCCGCACCGCAAAAAAAATGGCCAAGGAAACCAACGCCGTGCGCATGCGCGTCTCCACCAGCAGCAACAACGACGTGGCGCAGAAAACCTACGAATCGATCGGCTTCAAGGAAGACACCGAGTTCAAGAACTACGTGTTGCCGATCAGCGAAGGGCTTTGATCCCTCTGCAGACCCCTCGTGGCGAGGGAGCTTGCTCCCGCTGGGCTGCGCAGCAGCCCCAAACCTGAGCATGTGATGCATCAGGCCGACCGAGCAGGCTGCTTTGGGACCGCTTCGCGGTCCAGCGGGAGCAAGCTCCCTCGCCACAAAAGCGGCCGACATCTTACCCAGCCATTCCCCAGACATCCCCAGCTACAAACTCCCCCCGCTCATCACCCTCCACCCCGTATAATTCCGATCTTCCCGGCTTGTAAGAAAAAGCTGCACACGCTGTAGTCTTACTCCAAGCCAGACCCACTAGCCCGCCGAGCCGGGCCGCCACCAAGGTGTCATTCATGGATTTCAACCCCCTCGACCTCATTCTGCATCTCGACGTCTACCTCGACATGCTCGTGACCAACTACGGGACGTGGATCTACGCCATCCTGTTTCTGGTGATCTTCTGTGAAACCGGCCTGGTGGTGATGCCGTTCCTGCCAGGCGATTCCCTGTTGTTCATCGCCGGCGCGGTGGCAGCCGGTGGCGCCATGGACCCGCTGCTGCTAGGAGCACTGTTGATGCTTGCGGCCATCCTCGGCGACAGCACCAACTACCTCATTGGTCGCACCGCCGGCGAGAAGCTGTTCAGCAACCCGAACTCGAAAATCTTCCGCCGCGACTACTTGCAACAGACCCATGACTTCTACGACAAACACGGCGGCAAGACCGTAACGCTAGCGCGCTTCCTGCCAATCATCCGCACCTTCGCGCCCTTCGTCGCCGGCGTCGGCAGAATGCCCTACCCGCGTTTCTTCGGCTTCAGCGTCCTCGGCACTGTGCTCTGGGTCGGTGGCCTGGTGACCCTCGGCTACTTCTTCGGCAACGTGCCCTTCATCAAGCAGAACCTGTCGCTGCTGGTAGTGGGCATCATCCTGCTGTCGCTGCTGCCGATGATAATCGGCCTGGTACGCAGCAAAATGAGCCAGCGCGGCTCGAAAGCCGAGACGCGCTGATCGGCCATGTGGTCTCTCAGCACCTGGCGTCGCCGCCGCACCCTGGCCAAACACCCCGTTGCCGACGAAACCTGGCAGCGGGTGCGCCATCAACTGAGCTTTCTCGACGGTATCAGTGCCGAGGAAGACCGATGGCTGCGTGACGCCAGCGTGCTGTTCCTGCACGACAAACACCTCACCGCCCTGCCCGGCGTCGAACTGCACCAGGAACAACGCCTGTTGCTTGCCGCCCAGGCGCAATTGCCGCTAATGCACCTCGGCGAGTTGAACTGGTACCAGGGCTTCCACGAAATCGTTCTCTACCCGGACGACTTCCTCAGCCCCCAGCGCTACCGCGACGCCAGCGGCATCGAACACGAGTGGGACGGCGAACACAGCGGCGAAGCCTGGCCCCAGGGCCCGATCATCCTGGCCTGGGACGGCGTGATGGCGAGCGGCGGCTGGGAAGGCTACAACCTGGTGATCCACGAACTGGCGCACAAACTCGACATGCTCAACGGCGACGCCAACGGCCTGCCGCCGCTGCACGCCGACATGCGCGTCAGCGACTGGGCGCAAGCCATGCAAGAGGCCTTCGACGACCTCAACCGCCAACTGGACCTGAACCCCGACGCAGAAACCGCCATCGATCCCTACGCGGCGGAAAACCCGGCGGAGTTCTTCGCCGTCACCAGCGAATACTTCTTCAGCGCCCCGGACCTGCTGCATCAGGCCTACCCAAAGGTGTACGAACAGCTCAAGGCGTTCTACCGCCAGGACCCGTTGGCCCGGCTGCGGCAACTTCAGGCCGAAGATCCGGTCTATCAGGCGTCATACTAAGGTCTCTAGGGTTTGTACGAAAAGTCGCCGAGCGGCGATCAGGCAAGGCGAAAACAGGCGAGGAAGCGGAGTTGACTGGTTGTCAATGAGCATTCCGAGCCTGTTTTCAACGCAGCATGATCGTCGCGCAGGCATTTTTCGTACAAAGCCTAAGACCCTGGTAGCGTGGCAACAGCGGCCGAATATGCCTATAATCGCCGCCACTTTTTGGTCAATCCGACCAGTCATCTGGTCAACTAACGGGGGCACCGCCCAATGAGCTACAGCAAGATTCCGGCTGGCAAAGACCTGCCGAACGACATCTACGTCGCGATCGAAATCCCGGCCAACCACGCCCCGATCAAATACGAAATCGACAAAGACAGCGATTGCCTGTTCGTTGACCGTTTCATGGCCACCCCGATGTTCTACCCGGCCAACTACGGTTACATCCCCAACACCCTGGCCGACGACGGCGACCCCCTCGACGTACTGGTCGTGACCCCTTACCCGGTTGCGCCAGGCTCGGTCATCCGCGCCCGTCCTGTCGGCATCCTGAACATGACCGACGACGGCGGCGGCGATGCCAAAGTCATCGCAGTACCACACGACAAACTGTCGCAACTGTATGTCGACGTGAAGGAATACACCGACCTGCCAGCCCTGCTGATCCAGCAGATCGAACACTTCTTCGAGAACTACAAAGACCTCGAAAAAGGCAAGTGGGTCAAGATCGAAGGCTGGGCCGGCGCCGACGCCGCCCGCGAAGCGATCACCAAGTCGGTTGCCGCCTACAAGGGCTGAAACTGCAAGTAAAAGAACCCCGGTATGCACCGGGGTTTTTTTATGCCTTAATGCCGCTTAATACGTGAAAGTATTAACAAGGCCGCGCAATTGTTTATTTATGTTTAACTTGCCTAGTTCCATTCACGCAAACGGAAAGATCATCTTATAAATCGGAACGACATGTTTATTGCTGAAAACACTGTCGGCCCTAAACTTTCCGTTTATGAAAATCATATCCAGCGGCGATCGCTTCAGAGCCCTTCTCAAAGAAGCCAACATCCGATCTGTCGACTTCGCCAGGCTTTACGGCGTGAAGTCGCAGCACGTAAACAACTGGTTCAACCGCGGCATCCCGCCGGGGCGCATCCACAACATTGCCCGCATGCTGACCGTCAGCCCTGAATGGCTCGCCAGCGGTGAAGGCCCGCAAACCCCGTTGGGGCTCGGCCCGGGCATTACCTACGACGCCGCGGAAACCCAGGGCGTCTACAGCGTGCCGGAAACCCTCGACATTGAGCTGCCCTTCCACAAGGAAGCACCCATCGCCCCCGGCGAAACCACAACGCACATCATCGAAGACCCCGACCAGTCCATCCGTCTGCCCCGCAGCCACCTCGAATCCCTCGACATCAACCCCAACGACGTCATTTGCATCACCATGGTCGGCGACAGCATGGCCGAACGCATCGAAGACGGTTCCACCGTCGCCATCGACCGCGGCCTGACCCAAGTCGTCGACGGGCAGATCTACGCCCTCGAACACGACGGCATGCTCCGCATCAAATACCTGCACCGCATCCCCGGCAACCGACTGCGCCTGCGCAGCCAGAACAGCGCCGCCTACCCCGACGAAGTCTTCAGCGCCGAACAGATCGAAGCCCAGCACATCCGCGTGATCGGCTGGGTCTTCTGGTGGTCCACCCTCTCGAAAAAACGACCGCAGGTGTTCGATTGACCCACGCGGCTCCTACCAACACAGCTCCCCCGTGGCGAGGGAGCTTGCTCCCGCTGGGCTGCGCAGCAGCCCATGCTTTTTACCTGCATTCCGCTAACCCAATGATTCCACACCACTTACTACTGGGATTCCGAAGAAAACCCGCGTATCCTGCGCCCCACATTTGCGAGCCCACGCCTCGCACCGACAAGGCAGATCACTTTCTGACCAAGTCCCACAGCCGGCCGCAAGAGCCGGATGTACGTTTTGAAGGCTGGTAAGGTTTGTCAAAAACGAACTGAATCAGTCAACGAGAAGCCGGCCATAAGCCGGCTTTTTAATGTCTGGATTTTTCAATCACAACCCACTCAGACCGTACCCAAGCCAGCACGTCTAGGTCTTCATACGCGATGCTGGACCAGTCCCCCGGGCTACACAATGGCTTACGCTTTGATAGCGCCACGACTCACTCGCTATGGGTTGCTGAGAATCCGTAACTTATACTCCCTCCTCGACCGCAAAAAAGTAGCCATCACAGGGAAGCGTCCATGTCCGTTCCAACGTACGATCAGTTCATCGAACCCATCCTGCGCTTTCTCGCTACCAAACCTGCCGGAGCCCTTGCTCGGGATGCCCATGAAGCGGCAGCCAAGATGCTGGGACTGACCGTAGAACAACGCGAAGAGATAATCGCCAGTGGGCAAGCCACCTATAAAAAATAGAGCGGGCTGGGCGCATGATCGGCTGAAGCGCGCCGGCCTTTCCAGCAGCGCCAAACGCGGATATTGGAAACTGACGGAGACAGGCATGGCTTACGCCAAAGACCATCCAGCTCCCTTGCCGTCAGATGATGTGGAACATTTAGCCATCGGCTATATGAATGTGAAACTAAAGGTTGCCCCCGACGCTGCCCCGCTTGATGACGAAACGCCTGTTGGGCCTGACATAACCTCCGCAACCGCGAGCCCAGATGATCGGCTCGAACAAGCCCTCCAGGAGTTACGTAACGCAACTGCTGCCGATTTGTTGGATAACTTGTTACAGGTGAGCCCCAACCGCTTTGAAGTCATCGTACTTGATGTGCTCCATCGCCTGGGTTACGGCGCCAGCCGCAATGACTTGCAGCGGGTCGGCGGCTCTGGCGATGCCGGCATCGACGGCATTATCTCGCTCGATAAATTGGGACTCGAGAAGGTTTACGTGCAAGCCAAGCGGTGGCATAACACAGTGGGCCGCCCTGAGTTGCAGGCTTTCTACGGTGCGCTCGCGGGACAAAAAGCCAAACGCGGAGTTTTCATCACAACATCTGGCTTCACCGCTCATGCGATCGACTTCGCTAAATCGGTGGAAGGCATCGTGTTGGTGGACGGCATGCGGCTGGTGCACCTGATGATGGATCACGAGGTGGGCGTTACATCACGACTCCTGCGGCTGCCAACGTTGGATCGCGATTATTTCGATGAGGAATGAGCTGCAGCGTTTCTGACAAAGGGACCATAACCGCATAAGTATTGCGGCCTTAAATGATGGCACATTAGAATCAAGCCGCATGCCCTACTAGGCCCCTCGGGTTGAGGGTTGGGGAGCAGCTAGGACAGCGCCCATTTAGATATGCGTAGGTCAAGGAGACCGCAATGTCAGACGCCAGAAGCATCAAAGACCAGTACTTCGTTTACCATCTGACTTCTATTGAAAACCTGGATGGGATCTTCTCAGCAGGCCTGAAGCCTCGGGCCAGTCTCGCCAACTTCACTGATGTGGCAGACAGCGAGATTCTCAAGAAGCGCCAAGCTCTCAACCTGGACCGCTATGTTCCCTTTCATTGGTTCGCCGGCAACCCGTTTGATGGCCGCGTGCAGCTTGATCGTCCTAAATCAAAGTTCGTGCTGATCTCTGTTTTCAGAACATTTGCCAAGGAAACGGGCTGGAAGATCATCCCGCAGCATCCACTTGCAGATGAGGCAATTCAGCTACTCGACTACAACGCTGGTTTCCAAGTCATCAATTGGGAGCTCATGAATACCCGCGAATATCAAAACCACCAGTGCAAAAACGTCTGTATGGCTGAATGCCTATCCCCACACGTGGTTTCACCCGAAGATTTTTCCAGGATTTACGTCCCAAACGATGAGGTCAAACAGCTTTGTGAGGCTAAAATGCGCCCAGCCAATCTAGCGACTCCCATCAGTGTGAATCCCGGAATGTTCCGATAAATGATCTACAGCAGACTGAATCCAGAGAAAGCTCTGATTTGGCGTATTGTCCATCGGGAGAACCTGCCTTGGATTCTGGACAACGGTCTGCACTGTGCGAATTCGGGCGTTCAGTCACCGCAGTACGTAAACATCGGCAACGTTGACTTGATTGACAAACGCCGAGCTCGGCACGTTCCCATAGCTCCGGGAGGGGTATTGGCTGACTACGTGCCCTTTTATTTCACGCCCTTCTCTGTGATGATGAAAAACATCCACTCGGGGCGGAGTGTTCAGCAGCGCAGCAATGATGAGATCGTGATCCTGGTCTCCAGCCTGTACCGCATTGAGCAGATGGACCTTCCGTTCGTCTACACGACAGCCCATGCCTACCCTGATTGGACAGACTACTACAGCGACCTGGAGAATCTCGGCCAGATCGATTGGTCTATCATTCAACGACGCGACTTCAAGCGCGATCCTGACGACCCTCGTAAGATGGAGCGGTATCAGGCCGAAGCGCTGATCCATAACCATCTACCCATTACAGGACTCCTTGGCATCATGTGCTACACCGATGCAATGAAAAACCGCATAGAGCAGGACGTGGCCGTAAGGGGCTTGGCGTTACCTGTTCATGCGCGTCCGGGATGGTATTTCCAATGATCCGTTTTACCCAAGGCAACCTTTTGGAAGCCAAAACCGAAGCTCTGGTCAACACGGTGAATACCGTGGGCGTGATGGGTAAAGGTATCGCGCTGATGTTCAAAGAGCGCTTCACGGAGAATTACCGCCTGTACTCGGCGGCCTGCAAGGCTGGCGAAGTGGAGACGGGCAAGGTTCACGTGACGGCAGTCAACGAACTGGAAGGGCCACGCTGGATCGTGAACTTCCCGACCAAACGGCACTGGCGGTCACCGTCGCAGATGGTGTGGATCACTGAAGGTCTGCACGACCTGCGTCGCTTCCTGATCGAAAATGATGTGAAGTCCGTGGCGGTTCCACCGCTAGGGGCTGGCAACGGTGGTTTGAAGTGGCCCGAGGTTCGCGAGCAGATTGTTGAAGTCTTGAATGATCTGGATGTCGATGTGCTGGTGTTCGAGCCGTCCAACCAGTATCTGAACGTTGCCAAGCGTAGCGGCGTGGAGAAGCTCACGCCTGCTCGTGCATTGATTGCCGAACTGGTTCGTCGCTACTGGGTTCTGGGTATGGAATGCAGCCTGCTTGAGATTCAGAAGCTTGCCTGGTTTCTTGAGCGCGCTATCGAAAAGCTGCCGAACACCGAGAACCCTCTGAATCTTCAGTTTGTTGCTCATAAATACGGGCCGTACGCCAACCGGCTGGAGCATCTGCTTAATAACCTGGATGGAAGCTATCTGCATTGCGACAAACGTATCAGTGATGCGGGTATCAGCGACGTGATCTGGTTCGATGAAGGGCGCAAAGCGTTCCTACAGACTTATCTCCAGACAGAAGCCAAGGAATACGTCCAGGCTTTGGAACGCACCGCCGAGTTGATCGACGGCTTTGAGTCGCCTTTCGGCATGGAGTTATTGGCGACAGTTGATTGGCTGCTGAGCCAGGAGGGGGTCACCCCGACTGTGCCTGCGATTCGCGAGGCGATGAAGCGCTGGGACGGCGGAGCGGGGGCTGCGGCTCGCAAAAGCAAGTTATTTGATGATCACGCGCTTGGGATCGCGTTGAAGCGGTTGACCACCAGCAGTTTCAGGCCGGAGATGGCGACCTGTTAGGGCCGTGTGTATCTCATCTGGACAATCTGAGCGCTCGTCGTTTCGGGGCAATCGGAAGACGCAAGAGGTCTTGCCAGGCAAGACCTTTTTTACGCCAGGCGGGCATTCAACTCCCCGCCCTACCTCATCTCAACAATATCCAAAGCCCGGTTCGCCAACAACTCACTCAGCTCAATCAACTGCAAAATCCCCAACGCGACATGTCGTCGTGAGCCTTCCAGATCGAACGCGAGATCATTGATCATTGCATTGGCCGAAGCCAGGCTTTCGCTCAGGTTCGCGAGCAGGCACTCCATGTCCACATCTGGCGCGACGGTAAACAAGGCGTCGGGCTTGTCGGAAGTTTCGTTCTGAAGGGTAGGCTTGAGATCGGAATCGAAAGCCCGATTGGTAGCATCATCGACTTTTTTGTTGCGAGCAGACTGAGCGCGAGACTCATGTCCATCTGTAGCTGGGGGGTTCGGTGTAATTTTGGCCATGGAAAGCTCCTAGAGTCGGTTGGAGCTGCCACCGTTCGCTGCGAAACGAATTATGGGTGGCAGCTGTACGCGGGTTCGCAGACCGGGACTCTAGGGACCGGCAGACCCGAAGGTCTCCCACGCACAGCCACCTCTGACGAAAGTACAGACATGGACTATCTGCTTTCGAAGGTGACATTGTGCGTCTATAGAGTCCGGGCTGCGAAACCCGATCACTGATGAGCAGTGACCGGACCCAAGCTACCGACCAACCCCAAGCCGCACAAGCCGGCCGATTCTGGCGTAGTTGTAGGCAACGGCGCAAGACAGCGTCAGCCCCTTTCCAGATCCCACGAGCCTGATAAACACCCTCGGCTGAGTCACCTCCATTTCAGCGCTTCGGCTTGCCCCCGACAACGTAGCGGCAATTAAAGAAACGCCCTACACGCGCTGCTTCTTTTCCTGACTTATTTCCTTTGCCGCCCCCGGCAAAGTCTCGCGTCTACCCTGCGCCGCGAGATGCCTGCATGCCCTTCTACGAGAAAATCCTTGCCCAGGGCAACGTCATTGGTTCGCTGGTGATGGCAGTCATGGACTCGGACCGTCCCGATGTCGAGGTGGTGCTGGAGGATTTCCGCCAATGCCTGAGCGACTACGACACTTGGGCAGAAGATTTCTGGGCCGGCCGGACGCTGGACATCAAGCAGGCGTTCAAGGTGGGCGACGAGGTCGCGCTGGCGCCTGCAAGAACTGGCGGCAAGCAGGTCAGCTCTATGGTGGCACGGTGTCCGGCGCAGGGCCCGTTGACGCTCGTGCATATGTTCCAGGCCTCGCGTTTCGTGCCAATCGGCGACACGCCGGTGATGCTGGAGCCAATCCTTGGCGGCGAGCCGGGGAAGGAAACGTTTGGCGAGGCAGTCCGTCACGACATCGGCCCCAGCGGCATCCTGGAAATACCTGAATGCGACCGCGGTCGGCGTTATCGCATCACCTTTTTTCCTGATCTGACGGCCGATCACGTCACGGCACTGTACGCGTCCTACCAGCAGGTGATCGTCGAGCTCGAAGGCTGGCTGAAAGCCGAGTGGAACGAGTTTCAACCACTGTGGAAGGAATTTTCCGAAAGCAGTTTCCTCAAGCGCATCGACGTATTGCAGCAGGCTCAGTTGCGCGGCTTTGAAGACGCGCTGCATGGGCTATGGGACGACATCAAGCAGGTCTTCGATCTGTTGGCGGACCTGCAGGCCAACAGCGAAAAGTTGCTGGAGTACCTCACCGAGGTCGAACTTGAGCAACTGCTGAAAGCACCGGTAGAGGCGATAGCCAAAGCCTTGATGATCTTGAGCGACGAGCCGTTGCTCTTGGTCTACACGGCGGCCTTCACCAGTTGGCTGCGGATGTTGCCGCCGCAGTACATGGCTGAAGTCATGGGCGAAATACGCGCCGCCATTCTGATCAACTTTCTGTTGGCGCGTTTTACCGGCGGCCTGGGTCTGGGTTTGCGCCTGACCGGCAAAGTGTTGCGCCATGTCCGCTCGGAACGCGCCCGCGAGTGGTTGCAGGCATCCAGCCAGCGATTGGGCCAACTCGGCGGCGGCAGCCTCGACAACCACGCCGATGTACTGAAACCGCTGGTGGTCGGTGGCCGAGGGCCGTCGGTGGGGCCGGCGCCCGTCACGCCGTTGCAGATCACCACTGGGGATTCCGCACCGCTGTCGGTCAGACATCCGGCTCCGATCGTGCGGGAAAAGTCCCAGGCCGCTGCACGGCTGAGCAAGTACGAACCCCACGACGACGCCCCCACCCCATCAAAAAACCCCAACGGCGACCCCGCCGACAGCGCCGCCCAGACCCGCACCGACGGCTGCCCGGTGTCGATGGTCACCGGCGAGGAACTGCTGACCCTGGAGGATGGCACCCTCGACGGGCGCTTGCCCTTCGTCTTCACCCGCCTCTACCGCACCAGCGCCGCCGGGCTGGACATCGGCCTCGGCCGTGGCTGGAGCCATGGCCTGGCCCATCGCCTGGTGATCGAGGGTGAGCAGGTGATCTGGATCGATCAGGAAAACCGCCGCACAACCTTTCCTCGCCCCAACCTTCAGCGCCCGGCGATCCACAACAGCCTGGCCCGCGCGGCGATCTACCTGAGCCGCGAGCCGGACGAACTGATCATCGCCCAACCCGGCGAAGACGCCCCTTTCCTACACTTTCGCGACGGTCATCTGACGGCGCTGAGCGATCGGTACGACAACCGCCTGACCGTCCAGCGCAACATCTATGGCGACATCAGCCGCCTGGACAACGGCGCCCGACGCGGCCTGCGGTTGCGCTACGAGCATCGTCACCTGGTCGCCATCGACTATCAGAGCTTTGACCCGCAACAGCATCCGGACGAAGCCTGGCGCACCGAACAGACGCTGGTGACCTACCGCTACGACGGCCGTTTCCGACTGATCGAGGCGACCAATGCCGCCGGCGAAAGCGAGCGCTACGACTACGACGACCAGCACGTCATCCTCCAGCGGCAACTGGCCGGCGGCGCGAGTTTTTACTGGGAATGGCAAGGCCTCGGCCCAGCGGCGCGCTGCGTGCGGCACTGGGCGTCCTTCGCGCAGATGGACAGCCACTACAGCTGGGGCGAGGACGGCAGCGTCACGGTCCGGCATCGAGATGGCAGCCAGGAGGTGTACGTCCACGACGACCGTGCACGGTTGGTGCGCCAGGTCGATCCCGCTGGTGGCGAACAGCTCAAAGCCTATGACCAGCAGGGCCGGCTGACCGCCGAGCAGGATCCTTTGGGCGCGGTGACCGAATACCGCTACGACGAAGCCGGACGGCTGGTGGCGTTGATTCCGCCTGAAGGCGAGCCGACGTCCTACGAATACCGCAACGGCTTCCTGCACGCCCGACAGCGCGGCAAAGCCGTGTGGACCTACCGGCGCAATGCCCAGGGTGATGTGATCGAGGCCATCGACCCGGATCGTCACAGCACCCTGTACGCCTATGACGCCCAAGGGCAACTGCTCTCGATCCGCTATCCGGACGGCGGCACCCATCATTTTGTCCGCAACAGCCAGGGCCAGCTGACCGAAGAAACCCTGCCCGACGACAGTCAGCGGAGTTTTTCCTACGACACGTTGGGACGGCTGCTGACCCGCCGGGACGAACATGGCGCGATCACCCACTACCAGTGGGACGCCGTCGGCCGCCTGCTGGAAACCACCCTGCCCACCGGCGCCACCCGCGCCTGGAGCTACAACGCCTACGGCAAGGTCACCGCCGAACGCGACGAACTGGGGCGCATCACCCGCTACGAATACGCCGACGACCTGCACCTGATCAGCCGGCGGCTCAATCCCGATGGCAGCGAACTGAAGTATCGCTACGACTCGGCGCGGCTGTTGCTCACCGAAATCGAGAATGAATCCGGCGAAAAATATCAGCTGGCCTACACGCCCAACGGATTGATCCGACAGGAAACCGGCTTCGACGGCCAGCGCACCGGCTACGCCTACGACCTCAACGGCCACCTGCTGGAAAAGACCGAGTTCGGTGCCGATGGCAGCCAGCGGCTCACCGCTTATCAGCGCGACAGCGCTGGCCGCCTGTTGCGCAAAACATTGCCCGACGGCAAACCGGTCGAGTACCGCTACGACGCCCTCGGCCGGCTGGTCAGCGTCGACGACGGCCACTGGCCGCTGGCCTACGAATACGACAACCAGGACCGCCTCGTCGCCGAACATGAGGGCTGGGCCACCCTGCACTATCGCTACGACGAGGCCGGCCGGCTGACCTACTGCCGCCTGCCCGACCGCAGCACCCTCAATTACCGCCACCTCTATGGCGGCGCGCTGCTGGCCATCGACCTCAACGGCCAGTGCCTGACCGAACACCGCTTCACCGGTACCCGCGAGCGCCAGCGCCAGCAAGGCCTGCTGCTCAGCGACTACAACTACGACGAACAGGGCCGCCTCAAGGCCCAGACCGTGTGGCAGACCCAGCAGAAACAACTGTTCTGGCGCGATTATTCCTACAGCGCCAACGGCAACCTCGCCACGCTGTCCGACACCCGAAACCGACGCGCCTACCACTACGACCCGCAAGATCGCCTGCTGCGCATCGACTACGCCCACAGCCAGCCCCCCGAGCACTTTTCCCACGACCCGGCCGGCAACCTGCTGCTGCACGACCGCCCCGGCCCGACCACGCTCAAGGGCAACCGCCTGCTGATGGAGGGCGATCGCCACTACGACTACGACGCCTACGGCAACCTGGTCCGCGAGCGCCGCGGCAAAGCCCAGTGCCTGGTCACCGAATACCGCTACGACAGCCAGCACCGCCTCATCGGCTTCACCAGCCCGGACGGCAACGAAACGTCCTACCGCTACGACGCCTTCGGCCGACGCATCGAAAAGACCGTGGACGGCCAGACCACCGAATTCATCTGGCAAGGCGACCAGCTCATCGCCGAAAGCAGCGACCATCATTACCAAAGCTACGTCTACGAGCCCGGCACCTTCCGCCCCCTCGCCCTGCTCGAAGGCCAAGGCCCAAAAAACGCCACGCCCTTCTACTACCACAACGACCACCTGGGCACACCCCAGGAACTGACCAGCCACCAGGGCGAAATCGTCTGGGCGGCGCGCTACACCGGCTACGGCAAACTCACCAAACTCGCCCACGGCGCCGGCAAGCAACTGAACCAACCGCTGCGTTTCCAAGGCCAATACCACGACCTGGAAAGCGGCCTGCACTACAACCGGCACCGGTACTACAATCCGGACACGGGCCGGTATCTCACGCCTGACCCGAGCAAGCTGGCGGGTGGGTTGAATGGGTACCGGTACACCCTGAACCCGACGGGGTGGGTGGATCCGTTGGGGTTGGCGTGTCAGTGCCCCGGCGATATCGACGCCGATGGACCGTTTAGCGAAATTGTGCCGGGTGGAGGTTTGGCTGCGCATGAGGCCCGTGGTGGGCATTTGATAGAAAAACATGTGGGGCGTTCCGAAGATCAACTAAGGAGGCGCCTTGACTCGGAGCCTCACGTACCTACCGCTTCTACATTTCCGGATAGGGCTACGGCAGAGTCAGCTGTTTCCAGCGTACTAAGGGCTAGAAAGGCAGATGTAGATGGTTTCTTAAATAACAGATTGAGAACATCGCTTACCTTACAGCAATCGTTTACCTCTCCAGTTGGAGTCGGCGTTATACGTGAAGCTGGAATCCTAGAACCGCTGTCGGTCGTGGTCTTAGTTCTTAGAAAGTCCGACCGATCACCAACGGGATATAATTTACTCACAGGATTTATTGAAAAATATGAAAGATAAATACCCCGAGCTCTTCCAATTTTTTGGATGTTATTTTCATCAAGATTGGATGTGTGAGTCATCAGAACCCGACGAAATAATCAGGGCCTTTGTATTGGACTCCGCACCTGAAATCATAACGATGGTGACAAACGAAATTTATAGGTTGCTAGCAATGGAGCTCAGCGAAGAAAAAATTAAAGAATTTATTATGGATGACATGCCTTGCAATTATTGCTATTGGATGAACTGGGAGTCTGGGGAGTTATGGCTAAAGCACATTCTGAACATACTGAATAATAATGACGCAGCCCCTTTTCATGAACAATAAGGAAGCAGCCGCACGCAGGTCAGCAGGTTGGGAAATGAGAAGCCGGCGCGTCCGGCATCTGGTCAGTTGAGTCATTCTTGCCTAACACACCGCCATCGCGAGCAAGCTCGCTCCCACAACGGCCCACCTAAATACGGGTTGCCCACTCCAAGCCAATCATCGCGTTCGACTGTGCAAAAACGGAACCCAATCCCAACGCGCCCCTCAATCCCAGAGAGACCACGTATCACTCGGAGCGCCCCGTCATGAACCACCCCACCCTGACCTTCGCCCAACTCCACCCCGGCGATCGCTTCACCCAACCCGCCGATCACCGCCTGTTCACCAAACTCACCGAAAACACCGCCCGTGAGCACAGCGTGCATTCGATCAATCTGAAGGAGGAAGGCTTTGGCTACACCGAAGACCCCATCGAAACGTTGCCCGGGGATGCCCCGGTCGTGTACGTCCCGGTCGGAGGGCCGCTGCGTGCTGGGGGCTAGGGCTTATAAAAATCATAAACACCGCGCCATGAGCCATTGCTCCTTGCCCCAAGCCTCGAAGCGCTCCAGCACTTCCCAGCCCAGCCTGGCGTAATAATCCCGTTGGCTGTGGGTGTGCAGGAACAAGGTGGTGAAGCCTGCCTCTTTCGCATGGCTACAGATGCCGTCGATCAACTGCGCCGCAAGTCCTCTGCGGCGGGCATTCGGGCTGGTGAATACGCAGGCCAGCCAAGGGCCGAGGTCGGGGCGTTCAGGCAGATCGTCTCCCGCCACCGAGGCGCCGCCCAACAACTGGTCGTGTTCCAGGGCGATCAGGCATTTCCAGCGGCCATCGCGTTGCCCCGCTGCAAACTCTTCCTGCCAACTGGCGAGCGACTGCTGCGCAAATTCATAGCTGAACTCTCGATAAAGCCACTCGGCCATCAGGTTGCACTTATCCATGTGGTTGATGAGCCAATCCACTCGCAGCATTTCAGCAGTCCTTTTGTAGTCGGTTTTCCAGCGCAAACACCCGCGCAGATGCCTACCCGCGCGCATTCCCAGTAAATACCCACCTGCAAGGCCTCAACCTATCGTAATCTCGCATCTGCACAAGCCCTGCCCCGAATCCGGCCGAGATCCCATTTCAAATGCCTTCCATTTATCAACTCAAACCCGCCTTCCAGAATTTGCTTCGCCCCACCGTCCAACGTCTTTACAACAAGGGTGTCACCGCCAACCAGGTCACGCTTCTGGCGGGTGCTGTGTCGGTGTTGGTGGGGGCGGTAATTGCGTGGTTCGCCAGTCATCCGTGGGTTTTTATCCTGGTGCCTGTGTGGATGTTCCTGCGCATGGCCTTGAACGCGGTGGATGGCATGCTCGCGCGGGAGTTTGGCCAGCAATCGAATCTGGGCGCGTACCTCAATGAGCTATGCGATATCATCGCCGACGCTGCCTTGATCCTGCCTTTTGCCTTGTTTGCCGATACCAGCCTGTTGCTCGTGTTGTTGGTCACGCTGTTAGCGTTGTTCAGCGAATACGCCGGCGTGCTGGGGGCGATGGTCGGGGCTTCGCGGCGTTATGACGGGCCGATGGGCAAGAGTGATCGCGCCTTTGTGTTCGGCGTGCTCGCGACCGGTATTGCCCTGGGTTGGCTTGGGGCGCTGTGGGTTGATGGTGTGATGGCGGTTGTTGCCGCCCTGCTGGTTTATACCTTGGTCAATCGGGTCCGTCATGGCCTGAGCCAGGTGTCGGAAAACGCTCCCTCAGCATAAGGAAGTTGCAATGCGCGAAGCCCAGGAACTGACGTTCACCACCCACGATGGCGTGGAGTTGTTCTACCGGCACTGGCCGGCTGTCGAGGCAGCGACGGGTGAACCCCGTCAGGCTGTGTTGTTGTTTCACCGCGGCCATGAACACTCCGGGCGCATCGCGCATCTGGTGGATGAGCTGGATCTGCCCGGGTTCGAGTTTTTCGCCTGGGACGCACGCGGCCACGGCCAGTCGCCTGGCGAACGCGGCGACAGCCCGAGTTTTGCCACCAGCGCGCGGGATGTGCAGACCTTTTGTGACCACATCGGCGCAACGCACCAGATCGACGAACAGAACATCGCCGTAGTGGCGCAAAGCGTCGGTGCGGTGATCGCATCCACCTGGGTCCACGATTACGCACCGCGCATTCGTTCGCTGGTGTTGGCGTCGCCGGCCTTCAAGGTCAAGCTCTACGTGCCGTTTGCCCGTCCGGGCCTGGCATTGATGCGCAAGTTCCGTGGCAACTTTTTCGTCAACAGCTACGTCAAGGCGAAGTTCCTCAGTCATGACCCGGAGCGGGTGGCGTCCTACGACAGCGATCCGCTGATCACCAAGGCCATTTCGGTGAATGTGCTACTGGGCCTGTACGAAGCCGCCGATCGGGTTGTCGCCGACGCGCAGGCAATCCAGGTGCCGACGCAGCTGTTGATCTCCGGTTCCGACTTCGTGGTGCATCGCAAACCCCAGGAGCAGTTCTTCGAGCGGCTGGGCAGCCTGCACAAGGAAAAACACATTCTGCCGGGTTTCTTCCACGACACCCTCGGCGAGAAAAATCGCGCCCCGGCGATTGCCAGTGCCCGACGTTTTATCCTGCAAAACTTCGCCCGACCGCTGGAGCGCCCTTCCCTGCTGGACGCCGATCGCCTGGGCGTGACCTGCGCCGAAGCCGAAACCCTGGCCACGCCGCTGCCCCACAACTCGTTGCGCGACGTTTACTGGCGCATGACCCGCGCCAGCATGCGTTTTGGCAGCAAGTTGTCCGCCGGGGTGAAGCTGGGCTTCGACACCGGATTCGACTCCGGCAGTACCCTGGATTACGTCTATCGCAACCGGCCCACCGGCACGTCTGCGCTGGGCAAGATGATCGACCAGAACTACCTGAACTCCATCGGCTGGCGTGGCATTCGCCAACGCAAGTTGCACGTCGAAGAATTGCTGCGCCTGGCGATGGGCAAATTGCGCGAGCAGGACCGCGAAGTGCGCATCGTCGACATCGCCGCCGGACACGGCCGTTACATTCTCGAGGCGCTGCAAGGCGTCAGCCCGTTGCCGGAGTCGATCCTGCTGCGCGACTACAGCGACATCAACGTGCGCGACGGCAGTGCGCTGATCGTTGAAAAAGGTTTGGGCGATATCGCTCGATTCGTCAAAGGCGATGCCTTCGACCGTCAGGATCTCGCAGCCCTGGAACCCAAGCCGACCCTCGCCGTGGTGTCGGGCCTGTATGAGTTGTTCGCCGATAACCAGATGGTCGCGGGCTCTCTGGCCGGCCTGGCCGAAGCGGTCGAGCCCGGTGGTTTCCTGGTCTACACCGGCCAGCCGTGGCACCCGCAGCTGGAATTGATCGCCCGCGCCCTGACCAGCCACCGCGCTGGCCAGGCCTGGGTGATGCGTCGGCGCACTCAAGCGGAAATGGACCAACTGGTTGAGGCGGCGGGTTTCCGCAAGATCACCCTGCGGGTCGATGAGTGGGGCATCTTCAGCGTTTCGCTGGCTCAGCGAGTCCAGTAATGAGCGCGGTCATTGCTCCGGTCCGCGAACCCGCGCTGCTGAAACCGGCGGTGCTCTGGCTGCTGTTGCTGGCACCGCTGTTCTTCAGCACCTACGGCTTCGCCACCTGGGTAACGTCCCAGCGTGACGATGTCGGCACGCTGGTGTTCGCTTGGGAAAGCCACATGCCGTTCCTGGCCTGGACCATCGTGCCGTACTGGTCGATCGACTTGTTGTACGGCCTGTCCCTGCTGCTGCCCAACAGCCGCGACGAACTCAAGCGCCACGCCCTGCGCCTGCTCACGGCTCAGGTGATTGCCGTCAGTTGCTTCCTGCTCTGGCCGCTGACGTTCACCTTTCCGCGGCCGGAAATGGACGGGGTGTTCGGCTGGATGTTCGACGTGCTGGCCGGCTTCGACAAGCCGTTCAACCAGGCGCCGTCCCTGCACATCGCGCTGCTGGTGGTGCTCTGGGTCTGCTATCAACGTCATCTGCAAGGCTTCTGGCGCTGGTTGATGCACGGCTGGCTCGCCTTGATTGGCGTGTCGGTACTGACCACTTACCAACACCATTTTGTCGACGTGCCCACCGGTGCGTTGGCCGGTTGGTTGTGCGTCTGGCTGTGGCCGCTGGACCGACCGAGTCCACTGCGAAGTGCACGCCTGACGCGCGACCCGGCGCGCCTGCGACTGGCCTTGCGTTATGGCGTGGGCGCCGCAGTCTTTTTCACGTTGGCGTTCGCCTTCGGCGGCGCGTGGCTCTGGCTGATCTGGCCGGCGGTCGCGGTGCTCATGGTGGCGTTGAATTACCTGACGTTTGGCGCCAGTGGCTTCCAGAAGCGTGAAGATGGCCGGCTGAGCCCGGCGGTGCGCTGGTTGCTGGCGCCCTATCTGGCCGCGGCGTGGATCAATTCCCGCGTGTGGACGCGCAAACATCCGCAGCCGGACCAGGTGGCAGATGGCGTCTGGCTCGGACGAATTCCTACCTCGGCGTCGCTTAAAAGCAGCCCGTTTACTGGCGTGCTCGACCTCTGCGCCGAGTTGTCGATGGACAGCACCGCAATCGCCTATCGCAGCTTGCCGGTGCTCGACCTGACGGCACCGACCGCCGAGCAGTGCCTGAACGCGGCGCAGATGATTGAGCAACTGCGCCAGCACGGGCCGGTGCTGGTCTGCTGCGCCCTGGGTTATTCGCGTAGCGCCACGGCGGTGGCGGCGTGGTTGCTGCACAGCGGTCGGGCCGACAGTGTCGAGGCGGCCATCGCCCGGATCCGCCGTGCGCGCCCGGGTGTCGTATTGCACCCGGCCCATCGCCAGGCGCTGGAACAAATGTCCACAGGTTCGGGGAGTCGTCATGAGCAGTGACATGGAACTGCACACCGTGGCGAGCCTGCTGCGCCGCGGTCATTCGCTGGACCAGCTCTCCACCGGCCTGACCTTGCTGGCGGCGCTGATCGGCCTGGGTCAATGGCTGGTGGGCAGCATCGATCCATGGCTGCTGTTGCTGAGCTTTGGCGTGTTCGTCCTCGGCCTGCAGGAAAAATATCTGGCGTTTCGCGTGGCCTTTGATGCCGATCTGTTTCAGATCGTCGCGGATGCTGGCAAGCCGCTGACCGAACGCACCCAGGCGCTGGACGCCGCCCTCGCCAACCTCGGCCTGCAACCGGTCGAGCGCGGCGGGCGGTCATGGCCCGAGCGCAGCCACGGTTCCATGCGCCTGCTTCGCCGCCAAGCCTGGCTGGTGGCGACGCAAGCGCTGTTGACGGTGGGCTTCGTACTGGCGAGCCCCTGGTTGGTTTACTCGGGTCTGGGTGTTTAAAAACAGCAAGTGAATGGCTTTTGTGGCGAGGGGATAAATCCCCTCGCCACAGTGATGTATTCCGGCCAGTAAGCGTTGTGCAGATATTTATGTTTCTCAGGACAAGGAATCCTCATGTTCGAACCCGTGGTCGCCAACCTCATCACCTCCGCCGCGCGGATGGTCACCGGTGCTCGCAGCCTGTGGCTCGGCTGCGCGCCCACGCCGGTGCAGCGGATCTATTTCGCCAACCACAGCAGCCACGGCGACTTCGTGCTGCTCTGGGCCTCGCTACCGCCGGCGCTGCGCAAACTGACTCGGCCCGTCGCTGGCGCCGACTATTGGCAAACCAGCCCGATGCGCCGCTACATCATCAACCGGGTGTTCAACGGCGTGCTGGTGGATCGCGAGCGCAAGGACCCTTCCTACAGCCCATTGCAGCCAATGCTCGATGCGCTGGAGAACGGCGACTCGCTGATCATCTTCCCCGAGGGCACGCGTAACCCGGATGAAGGCCTGCTGCCGTTCAAGAGCGGGATCTACCACCTGATGAAAAGCCACCCCGAGGTCGAGGTGATCCCGGTGTGGATCGCCAACCTCAACCGCGTCATGCCCAAGGGCCGCGTATTGCCCTTACCGCTGCTGTGCACCACCAGTTTCGGCGCGCCGCTGTGCATCGAAGAAGGCGAAAGCAAAGAGCAATTCCTTGAACGCAGCCGCGCCGCACTGCTGGCGCTGGCCCCGGAGCACGTCTGACATGGATCGATATACCCTGATGTTGTTTGGCGGGATCGGCGCGATTCTGCTGCTGGCTTCGCTGGTCGGTTTCATACTCAAGCTGCGGACCAAAGGCGCACCGAACTCGGTCATCGAGAACCTCAATGCGCGGATCAATGCCTGGTGGATCATGGTGCTGGTGATCGGCATCGCGTTCTGGCTGGGCAACGCGGCGGTGATCCTGTTGTTCTACGCCGTGTCGTTCTACGCGCTGCGGGAATTTCTCACGCTGACGCCCACCCGGCGCAGCGATTACCCAGCCTTGGTGGCGGCGTTCTACCTGGCGCTGCCGCTGCAATACTTGCTGATCTATTACGACTGGTACGGGCTGTTTTCGATCTTCATTCCGGTGTACGTGTTCCTGCTGCTGCCGATCCTCGCGTCCCTTGGCGGCGACAGCACGCACTTCCTGGAACGCGCCTCCAAAGTCCAGTGGGGCTTGATGATCGCGGTGTTCTGCATCTCCTTTGTACCGGCGTTGCTGACCTTGGACATTGCCGGTTTCGAAGGGCGCAACCTGCTCTTGATCGCCTATCTGGTAATCGTGGTGCAACTGTCGGATGTGTTGCAGTACGTGTGCGGCAAGTTGTTCGGCAAGCACAAGATCGCACCGAACCTGTCACCGTCGAAAACCGTCGAGGGCTTTGTCGGTGGCATTTTCCTGGCCTCGCTGATTGGCGGCGCGTTGTGGTGGATCACCCCGTTCAACCCATGGCAGTCGTTCCTCATTGCCTTGCTGATCAACCTGCTGGGGTTTGCTGGCGGCATCGTCATGTCGGCGATCAAGCGCGACCGAGGCGTCAAGGATTGGGGGCACATGATCGAAGGCCACGGCGGCATGCTCGACCGCTTGGATTCGGTGTGCTTCGCCGCACCAATCTTCTTTCATCTGGTTCGGTACTGGTGGACTTGAGATAACTGACATACCGCACACCCCTGTGGCAGCTCGCTCCCATAGGGGTGCAACGCTTGGCCAAAAGCTGTGTGCAGGTAATCAGTCGAGAATCAGATGCGGCAGGAACCGGCTGGAATCCTTGGTGATCAGGCTGTTGTCTTCGCGCACGCCGATGCCGGCCGCCTGGTCGCCGATGACCCAGGAGCCGATCAGGGTGTAGCTGTCGCCAAAGCGCGGCAATGGCGCGAATTCCTGGAGGATGAACGGTGCGTCGGTATAAGGGCCGTCTTCCTTGACGATCAAACCGTCAGCAGTCTGCAGCTCGATGTTGGCGCCTTCCCGGGAAAAGAACGGCTTGCGCACCCAGCCCTTGGGCACGGCTTTGCTCGTGTCGGTATCCAGGTGGGCCGCGAGCAGGTTCGGGTGGCCTTTGTTGAATTCCCACAGCAGCGGCAGAATGCCCTTGTTGGAGACGATCGACTTCCAGGCCGGCTCGAAAAACTGCGTATCGCATTGGGCGATCGCAGCGCCAAACGGCTCGTGGAAGATGAACTCCCAGGCGTGCAGCTTGAACAGGTGTGGAATCCAGCGCTCCTCCAGGTCGACGAAACGCCCGTCACTGTTGAGGCCGATGTCTTCGATATCGATGTGCCGCGATTCGATGCCGACTTTTTCCGCAATCAGGCGCAAGTAGTCCGTGGTGCCCTTGTCTTCCACCGAACCTTTCATCGAGGCGAAATAAAACGGTTCCTTGAGCTGCAACTGGGCAAAGGCCTGGTGCAGCTTGGTATCGATGCTGTTGAACTGGTCGGCATGGGCCGGCAGCACGCCGCGCTCGATGCATTGCTCCAGCCAGCCCCACTGGAACGCCGCCGCTTCGTAGAGGCTGGTCGGCGTGTCGTAGTTGAGCTCCAGCAGCTTGGCGGGGCCGCTGCCGTTGTAGGAGAAATCCATACGCCCGTACAGGTGCGGGTGGCCTTCAAGCCATGAAGTGCGAACCAGGTCGAAGAACGGCGCGGGAATGCTCAGGCGCTCCAGCAATTCTTCGCTCTGGACCACGCGGGCCACGAGGTCCATGCACATCTCATGGATCTCGGTCGTCGGGTCTTCCAGGTCATTCTCGATCTGCTTGAGGGTGAACTGGTAGTACGCGCTTTCGTCCCAATAAGGCTCGTCGTCGATGGTGTGGAACAGAAAGCCGAGCTGCTCGGCCGTCTGTTTCCAGTCAGGACGTTCTGCGCACTGGATCTTCTTCATGGTGCTGGTTCCTCAACCGCCGGAGCTGCTCGATCCGCCCCAACCGCTGCGGGCGCTGGAACTGCTGCCGAAACCACCGCGAGACGTGGAGGAAGCAACGGACATCGGCTTGCTGGTCTTGATGGTGTCGGTGTAGCTGCCGTACCGCGCCTGGTTGGACTTGGTAAAAGTCGAGCCCCTGGAGACACGCTGGCTGAGGGTCGAGGACCCGAAGCTGCCGCGATCATCGCGGTAACGGTAGACCGGCTCGGAGTAATAGCTGTTGCGGTTGCTGCTCAACATGTTGCCGATCAGCATGCCCGTCAGCAGGTTGCCGAAGCCTGAACCACCGACGTTCGCTTCCGAAGCGGGCAATTGGGCCCTGGCGGCGTCCACCTGGGATTGGGTGACTTCGCCATCGGCGCTCAGCTCGAAACCGCCCAGCTTGGGAATGAACTGGCCGGACGAGTCCTGCTGGCACCAATCGGGGACGAAGTCGGCATCGCAATCGGCCTGGCTGGCGTACGTCGGCGCGATGCGACGATGCTCGGCCATGGCGGTCATGTAAGCGTCGGCGCAAATGTCCACCGGCAGCTTTTCATCGACACATTGCTGGACGGACTGGAAGTTGTACTTCTTTTGCAACTTGTAGGTTTTTTCCGTTGGCCCGCAACCGGATATCGCCAGGGCGACCGACGCAGCCAGCGAAAGCTGGACGTACTTGCTTCGTTTCATCGGGATCTCCGTGGCGCAATCAGTTCGTGGAAGGCGTCATGCATGCGGCGTTCAGCATGCCGACGCTGATGGCCACGGCGGCGATGTAAATACCGGCGGCGATCTCACCATTCTTGATACGCGCGGAGGCGCCCTTGAGCACCAGGCTAGTCACCAGGAAGGCCAGCAACTGGACGGCTGCGGCGATCACCGCCCAGACGACGAAATCCAGCAGGCTGATCGAGTAGGCGATCACGTTACTCGCAGGAATGGCGAAACCAACCAGGGCACCGCTCAGGGCGATCGCCGCGGCCACGTTGCCCGAGCGGATCAGCTCGAACTCTTTGTGCGGCGTGACATGGATGTAGATGAACTGAAACAGCGCGAACAGCACGGCCGCGCCGAGGATATACAGGACGAAGCCGAACACGGCAGCCTTGTTCAGGGAAATGGAGAGCGCTTCAAGCATGGAATTCTTCCTTATTCAAAGAGTGTTCAGGTCAGTGGTGTACAGCGAAATACCCAGCGAAGTGCTCATGCTGACGGTGCCTTCGGCGTCCTCTTCGACAGAGAACAGCAGGAATTCCCGGCGATCGGTCAGGCCGGTGTCGCGGGCGTACAGCATCGAGCGGTGCTCGACGCTGTAGGACTCTTGCGGATTGCTCACGCGCTCGCTCAACGCCACCAGTTCTGTCTGGCCAGCCTCGGAGCCCCATTCACGGGTGTATTCGACACCGTCGTGGGTGTAGGTCGGCAGGCCGATCAGGCTTTCCGGGCCAGCCAGCCGACGCAACTCCGCTTCGCTGTTGATCGTGACGTAGCTGAGGTAATTGAACAGGATCACCGACTCGACCTGCCCGGCGACGTCGCCGCTGGTGTGAACTTGCAGCCAGTAGTCTTCGTCGTTCATGTAGCAGCGCGACAGCCAGTTCGACTGCCCGAGGTCGACGATGCCCAGGCTCCAGATCTGTTGGGAGCCGGGGATGACCACGGTGCTGTTGCCGTCGAGCAACAACTTGAGCGTGGCATCGAACATGACCTGCTTGCCGGAGGCCAGGCCCAGCGGACCGCTGACGGGCGAGTCATGGCTGGCTGTCTTGTTCGCGTTCGGGGCCTCAAGCCCCATCAACTGTTTAAACCACCCCATGGGCAATTTCCTTGAGCCGCGCGGACGCGATGTAGAAGAGTTCTCCACCCGCGATGCGCGTGGTGCCAGGCGGATTGATCGATGGGTGTCGGGCACCCTTGGCGCGGTAGCCGATCAGCGTAGCGTTGTGCTGCTCTTTCATTCGGCCGTAGAGGTCGCCGAACGTCGCTTCAAACGCATCGGGCAATTTCATCAGGTATTGGGTGGCGCCTTCGCCGACACAGAGCAACTCGTTGATGACCACTGACGAGCCCGGATCCTGGGAGGCCCGCACGAGCATTTCGATGGCCATGCTGGAGGTGCATTCCAGGCTCGGCGCATAGGCGCTGGCGAGGGCGGCAATTTCGCTGTCATTGAAGTGGGCGACCACATGCCCGACGGGCCCCAGCCGATTGACCGCCAGCACCGTGGCCAGGGTCAGGTCGTCGGAATGGGTTCGCACCAGCACGCGCTCGGCGCCGGGTACGCCGGCGCGCTGTAACAGGGCGACCGAGGACAGGCTGTCGCCCTTGATGAACGAGGCCTTGCCGGGCATGGGGTTTTCTTCGAGATCGCAATCGCAGATGACGATCAGGTTGTCATTGGACGTTTCGTCCTGCAGCAATAATTCAATGACCCGCTCGCTGGAGGCGCCCTCCCACCCGATGAGAACCGTGTGGCCGACCTGGCCAGTGAAATCGCCTTTGCCTTTCATGCCTTTTCTCCATACATCGATGACGCTGCTGGTGGTTTTGCCGATGGCTGCCGTCAGCAGCGCAATGCCCCCGAGCATCACCCAGGTAGCCACGAACACCCGTCCCGCCGCAGTCTGCGGCGCGAGATCGCCATAGCCGACGGTGAGCGTGGTGGTGAGATAGAAGTAGGTGAACGTGGCGGCGGCGATAAGGTGCTGCTCGCCCAGCAACACCAGGCCGATCCAGGCCGTGGACAGGTGCACACCCAGCGCAATGGCCAGGCCGGCCCAGCCGAATCGATGAAAGAACGACGAAGCGTACGCGCGCAACAGAAGAAAAATCGACATTTCGTCCCTGACTCCGTGGGGCTTCGTTCCTGGCGGGATGTTCGCTCGGGCAGCTGTGTGATCGAGCGTAGTGGCCGGACAGCATTAAACCTGTTGCGGGGCTTGGATAGAAGTACCTTGGCGACAATAAATCCGACGAGCAGGCAGGCCGAGCACAGTCCTTGTGGCGAGGGAGCTTGCTCCCGCTGGGGCGCGAAGCGGCCCCCAAAGAATGGGACTGCTGCGCAGTCCAGCGGGAGCAAGCTCCCTCGCCACGGGTTCACTCAGGACAACGTGTACCGATCACTCAGCCGATTTTTTCTTCAGGCGTTCCAGGATCGCGTTGGCGCTGCCTTCGTTCGGCGTGATGCCGGCGTCACGCAGCTTGCGCTCCAGGTCGGAGCCGGTCGAAGCCTCCGCCAATTCGTCCTGGGCTTGCAGTTCAGCGGCCCGCTGCTGTTGCTTGGCTTGCAGGCGATTGAGTGTACCGACCGCTGTTTCCAGCTTGCCATTGGCGCCGCCGCTGGCAATCGAGGCACTGACCTGGGCCTTTTGCACGCTTTCCCGGGCCTTGGCCATGTCCACTTGCTGACGCAGGCTTTTGATGCGGCTTTCGGCCTTGGTGATGTCCTTGCGCATGTTTTCCGCGTAACCGCCAAATTCCGTTGCGTGCTTTTGCTCGGCGTCCAGTTCGTTGGTCAGGGTCGAAATGGCTTCGGCCACCTCCAATGCCAGATCCTCGCGGTTGGCCTGGATCGCGGCCAGGGCCTTGGCTTCGAGGTCCTTGATCTTGGCGTTGTATTCGCCGACGCGATCGGTCGCCAGCTTGTGCTTGGCCATGATCGTGACCAGCTCGCGCTTGGCGTTGGCCAGCGCGGTGTCGGCGTCGCGAATTTCCTGGTCGAGGATGCGCAGGGCCTGTTGATCGACGATCGATTCGCCGACTTCATTGGCACCGCCACGCAGCGCGGTGAACAACTTGCTCCAGATGGACTGAGTCATTGGATAGTTCCTGTTGGCGAATTAATTGAAGAAGCGGTCGAAGGCTTCGCTGGCACGCTGCACATTGTCAACGAGGGTTTTGACCTCGGTGACGATGTTGGTCAGGCTGGAGTCGGAACTCAGCGCACCGAACATGTTGTAGACGACCTGGCCGTTGGGCATGGTCTCGATGCCGATGGACGACAGCGGAAACATCTCCCGGCTGCGCAACACGGCGTCGTTGAAGGCCGCTACATCCTTGATCGACTCGACATCCACCAGGACGGTGTCGACGATGATCTGGTCGCCGACCACGGCGATGTAGATCGGCAAACCGCCGAAGTCATTCATTTCCAGCTTGATGCTGGATTCGGAGCCTTGGACGAGGCTCAGGGTGATGTCGTTCGCGACCACTTCGTCCAGGGCCTGAAGGGCGCTGTAGAGACGGTCGATGTTCCAGTTATTACCTGCGCTCATGTAATTCTCCGACATGAATGAGCCAGCCAGAATCGGTTGGCGTAGCTGTTTCTCCATTTGCTTGAGCAGGCCTCGATTTTCGGGAAGCACCCAAGTCTCGTGTTTTACATAGCCTGCGGCACTCAGGCCCGCGCGCATCTGCTTCATGTAGAAGCTCGACGGTTTTTTCGCCGAGGGCTTGGCGCGTTCTTCCGTGCGGCTCACTGACTCGGTCACAGAGCCGTCAGGTGGATCTGCTGGAGAGCTGGTTGGCATGGCATTGGCCCCACTGTGAAAAACTCACGCGTGAGAGACACTACAGGTACTTTCCAAACCCCACAATAGCTCACGCGTGAGATTTTTATTTGTCACAAACACACTGACGCCACCTGTGGGAGCGAGCCTGCTCGCGAATCGGTGGGTCAGCTTGCATTGATGTTGAATGTGCCGCCGTCTTCGCGAGCAGGCTCGCTCCCACAGGATTTCCCAGGGTCCACAAATCAGGCGTCAACCCCAGAATCCCTTGTGGCGAGGGAGCTTGCTCCCGCTGGGCTGCGCAGCAGCCCCCCCTCCTGTCCCTCACGGATAGCTGAAGCTCTTGATCAACGTCAGCTCCCCGACCGCCCGCATCGGCACCACGAACGTTTCCATCTTCTCGCTCGGTGTGCCCTCTTCAGTAATCACCGTCACCTGCGCCGTGGTCAGGGCCTGTTGCGCCTGTTCCACCTGCTCGCCGTCGCCCTCCTCATCCTCGTCACTGCGGTAGCCGCCGCCGTAATAATTCACGTACACCAGGTACTGGCCTTTGATCGGCGCGGGCATGGCGAAAATTTCCGGGCCGTAGCCGGTGGTGACGTCAACGTCGAGCGCGGCGCCGTTGGCGACGGCGCGGTCGCCGTACCAGATGTGCGCGCCATCGGGCGTCACCAGGTGCAGGTCGAGGTCGGTGCCGTCGCTATCCCAAGTCAGCAGGACCCGTAGCTTGGCCGGGGTGGCGCCGCCGGTGGTGTTGAGGAACTGCGTGCGGTGGCGCTGCTGACCATCGGCGCTGCGCACTTCAACGCTGTTGCTGCCATTGGGGAATGAGAACGGTCGGTCGAAACGGCCTTCTTCATCTGTTTTCAGCGGTAGGCTTACGCCGTTGACGATCAATTGTCCTGGTGCGTTGCTGTCCTTGGGCGCGCCTTTGATCTGGCCGCTGATGCGCGCGGTGTCGGCCTGGCCCGGGGGCGTATTGACCGACGAGGCCGGGTAGTTGACGGTCTGGCTGAAGCTTTCGCCCTCGCCCCCCGGCGCACCGCTGCGCCAGCCGCCGACGGGTGTGTCGAGCTTGATGGGGTCGGCAGCCATGGCCGGTGGCAACGCGGTCAAGGCACAGAGCAACAACAAGACCTGTGGATAACGGAGTGTCATGGTCTATTCCAGCAAGAGGTGACGGGCAAGCCCTTCGATATAGGTTTCGTCCTGGCCGTTGGGGTGAGCTTCAAAGGCCAGGTGCAGGTATTCGTGTGTGAGGTCGAGGCGGTCTTGCAGCGACAGCACGCCACGTACGTAGATGCGCTGGCGCTCGCGGTCGACATACGGCCGGCCGAAGGCGACGCGGCAGACCGCGAAAGCGCTGATTTCGTTGTAGCCCACTTCGCTTTCCAGGCGCTGACGCCAGTCACGGCGCTGCTTCAGCAACCAGTCCTGGGCCGCGGGCAACGCTTCACAGGACGCCACCGGATTGTCCCAGCGGCTGAGGCTGGCACGCGGATACGCATGCAGCAGGATGGCGTCGTAGCGTTGGCCGCCGTTGGCTTGTTCAACGGCTTGGGCCCAGGACAATTTGTCCGGGCCCGGTTGATCTGAGTGGTAAGTGACGTCAGTGCCGGCCAGGACCAGATCAGTGGTCCACGCGGCAATCGCGCGGGTTTCAGGCGCCGCCGGACGCGGGGCGACGCGCTGGCGGTGACTGCTGTCATCGATGCTCAGGCAATCACCATTGCGCCCGGCGTTTTGCAGCAGGTAGGTGCGAATCGCCACGGCCAATGCCTTGGCCGCTTCGACCGGTTCGGCCTTGGCTTCGCGTTGCAGGACCCGGGCGACATATTCTTCCCGATCCAGTCGCGCGACCAACTTGCCAGGCAGCAGGAACAGCTCGCCGTCGCTGTGGATATCCAATTGGTTGCCATTGGTGAACTCGACACGGTAATCGCCGCGCAGCTGACCCGGCGTGGCAGGACGGTCGCCAGCCATGACCCGCTGCAACGGATAACGGGCAAACAGGCCTACTTCCACGCAACGCCCGGTTTCCGCCGGCCAGCGCGACGGCAGTGCCGTGGCCAAGCCATCGCCATACTTCTTCAGCACCTGCTGGCTGGTACCGCGGCCGCCGGCCCAGACGGGCGTGCCATCGGCCAGCCAACCGGCGAAACCGCCCTGGCGCGACGCTGGGCCCCGGTCACCCAGCCAGCTCCAGGTCTTGACCCGCAGGCGACCGCCCAACTGACCGACCAATCGCCCATCCGCAGCGCCGAGCACCACGTCGAGTAATACCCGCCGGGCCTGATCCTGGGCCGGCAACGTGGCCAGCGCCTTGAGCAGTTCTGCAACGGGTACCTGGGTTTGCGGCTGCAAGGTCGGCAAGTCCAGCAACCAGTTCGGCGCCCGGCGCGCTTGCCAGTAATCTCGCCAGTCCGGCGCCGAAAGCCCGAGCCGTTGCGGTTCGAAGTACAAGCCGCAGGACTTCACCAGCGCCTGATCACGGCCGATGCTCTGCCCGGCATTGCAGCAATAGACTTCTTCTTTCGATTCGCCGCGACACTCATAGACCGGCTCGCGGGCATCGGTGTCCACCAGCCAGGCGTAGACGAAGAGCTTCCACAGGCTGCCCAACGGTGCCGTCAACGCGTCCGGCAACGGCTGGCGATCCAGCACCTGGGTCTGGCTCACTCGCAACAACTGACCGTCGAAAGCCAGGCGCAAGGGCTCCTCCTGCGCTGTCGCCAGCGCAGGAATCAAGCACAACAGCCACCAGCCCCAAGGCTTGCGCATGTCAGTTGACCGTCACCTGACCGAGCGCCGGTTTCTGTTCGCGAGCCTGGTTTTGCGGCGCATACACCTGGGTGAAACGCACCGGCGGCAGGGTGAACTGGCCCTTCTGGGAGAAACGCACCAGGTGCCGCAGGCGCAGTTCGCCACTAAGGGCATCCACCGGGACCGCGTAAGCCATCTGGCCCGGTTCGAAACGGGCCTTTTCCAGGGACGTCGGTTCGCTGTCGGCCTTGCCCAGCAACTGGATGCCCCACGTGGTGCGCTCCACATCAGCGCCCGGCGGCAGCGGCACTTCGAGCATGCCGTAGCGCAGCGGCGTTGAGGCCTTGCTGTTGATGATCACTTCATCCAGATAGAGGCTGTCGCTGGACAACGGCTTGTTGCCGACGGCTTCGAGCTTGAAGGTGAACGCTTCGTCGCCCGGGACGAGGCGCGACAGGCGACGCGTAATGGACACCGCCATCGGCGCAATTGGCGCTTGCTGGCTCTGGAAGCTCAATGACGCCTGCACCGGACGCGCCTGGGCACTGGTCAGGGTCAGCATCGTTGGTAGCTGCGCGCCCTGCCACTGCCAGTAGGTTTCACCGGTCGCGCCCTGCTTGGCTGCCCAGCCTTCGGCCGGTTCCAGGGTTGTGGCCGCCGGCGCCTGTTCGATACTGCGCTGCAACCAGGTCAGGGCCAGGGCACGTTCCAGCGTGGATTGCTGTGGCAACACGCGCTGCAGCAACGCGGCGGCGCGCGCCTGATCGAAGCTCTGCAACGACAACAGCAAGGCCTCGACGAACGGCTGGGAGCTGAGTTCCAACTGCTGTTGCGCGGCGTCTGCCTGGCGACTGAAGGCCGCCGGCATTGGCACTTTTACCTGCTTGGCCAGCGATGCCGTCAGGACACGGGCGCTGGCCAGGCCGAGGGCTGAATCCGGCGCGTACATGACGAGGCTGTCCTCGCCACTGTCCAGCACGCTCTCGGTGCTGTCTTCGCTGGCCTTCGCCAGGTCGTCCATCAAACCGCTGACCAAGGTGTTCACCGGCAGCTGCATCTGTTTGGCAAACGACAGGATCAGGGCACGTTGCAGCAATGGCGTATCACCGGCCTGCTTGGCATAGACCTCCAGCACTCGCTGCCAGTGTTCCGGCGGCAGGTTCAGGTCCAGCGCCTTGCTGGCGTGCCAGTCGGCGTAATAGGCGTAGGCGGTGAGGAATGCATCCGGCTCGCCATCCTGGCCCCACCAGGTGAAGCTCGCCGACGGGCCGGCCATTTGCACCAGGCGCAAGCGACTGTTCTGCATGATCAAACGCAAGCGGTCACGGATCTGTGGGTTCGACGCCAGGGACGGGTAGGCAATGCTCAACGGCAACAAGCGGCTGGCGGTCTGTTCGACGCCGCCGTACGGGTAGCTCAGCAGGTCGTCCAGGGCCGAACGGAACAGCGCTTGCGGGCTGTCATCCAGACGCAGGCGAATGTCACTGGCGTCGGCCGGCAGGCTCAGTGGCGTGGCGTCACTCATGACGTCGAGGCGCTGGCTCTGGGTGACTTGCCAACCGTTGCCGCTGGCATTGAGGTGCATGGCCAGGGAGTCCTGGGTTTCGCCATTGAGTTGCAACTGCACGGTCAAGTCGCCGTTGCTCAGTTCCATGGTCGGCAGCGCGACGTAGTTGATGCCATTTTTCAGGTCCGCGACCACACGCTGTTCGGCGCCGGCGTAGCGGATCAACAGTTCGGCCTTGAGCGGTTTTTCCGACTGGCTGAAGACGAACAGGCCCAGTTGCGGCTTGTCGCCCACGCGGAAGCGGGTCGGGCCGCTCCACTTCAGGTACAGCGGTTTTTCCGAGGCGATGAACTGCTTCTTCTGCCCCACCTGGCCGTCGTCAGCGATTGCCTTGGCGGTGATGCGCCAGCGGGTCAGGGAGTCCGGCATCTTGAAGGTAAAGCGGGCCTTGCCGTTGGCGTCGGTGACCAACTCCGGTTGCCATGCGGCGGTGTCGACGTCTTCGCGACGCGGCCGTTCCAGCACCTTGACGCCGCGCTCGCTGCGGTTGGCCTTGCCCGGCGCGCCAGGGCTGCCCGGCAGCGCCACGTCGTAGCTGATGAACGACAGGCTGGCGCTGGTGCGCACGTTGTTGCGGCGGGGGTGATAGAAGAACTGGTCGATAGTGGGCGCCACTTCCGGTTGCAGGGCATAGACCATTTCATCGACGACGCTGACGGTCAGGTGCGCCGGGATCGCCTTGCCGGCGAACTGGGTGCCCAGGTCCACGGTTACGGTGTCGCCCGGGCGATACGTGGCTTTATCGGTGGTGATGGCCACGTCGATCTGCGGCGCAACCACCTTGATCCCGGCGTTCTGGAAGCTGTACTGGCCGCCCTTGGTGTACAGCACCGAGAAGGTCAGGTTCGGCGCAAAGTTGTCTTTCACGGCAATGCGCGCGCGGTATTGGGTGTCGCTGAGCTTTTCCATCTTCAGCCAGTCGGCGCCCTTGGTCAGCAGCGCGGTAGCCTCGACCTTGTCCCGCTCCAGGGACAGCAGCGCGTCGCTGACCGGTTCCGGGAAAGTGATCAAGGCCAGGGCTTCGTCACCGGTCTTGTATTCAGGCTTGTCGAAGACGATCTCGACCGTGCCCGGCACGGCCTTGATACCTTCACCGGTTACCGCATGCGCGGCGGCGCCAATGACCCGGCCGTGGTCGTCCTTGAGCGTCAGGTTGTAGGTGCCAGGACGCTCGAAGGTCAGGCTGAAACCCTTGTCCTTGGCCGCCAGCTTGCCTTCACCGGTGCTCTGGTCTTCCAGGCGTACCCAGGCGTAGCTGCCCGGTGTCACGGCCTTGGCCTGCTCGTTGCCGCCTTCGTTGGCGTAGCTGAACGACACTTTCTGGCCGACGGTGCTGAACCGCTGGGGAGCGCTCAGGCGGAAATTCGCCGCGCCACGGTCGATGAGGATTTCCTTGCTGGTCTTGACCCGATAGGCCGCGCCATCGCTGGCGAATACGGTAAGTGTGTAGCGGCTTGGCTTGTCGGCGGCCGGCAGGTCGAGGACGGCGTTGCCCTTGGCGTCGGTGGTCACTTCGCTGCTGGTCAGCTCCACCGGGAATTGCCCCAGGTATTGCAGCTCGTTATCCACCATCGACAGTTGCTGGGCGCGCAGACTCAGGCTGACCTTGGCGTCCGCCACGGGCTTGCCGTCCGGGTACAGCAACACCAGATTGCCCTTGACCGGCTCGCCGGTGCGGTAATCCTGCTTGGCGAGGTTCAGGGCGATTTCGAAATGCGGCTTGACGTATTCAGCCACGCGAAAGGCGCTGCTGTAGAGCTGATCCTTGTAGCTGAAGCGCAACTCATAACCACCGGCCACGGCATTTTCCGGCAATTGGAAACGGCCCTGGGTGCCGGCCTTGGAGTCGAGCTTCAAGGCCAGGGTTTGCAACGCGGTGCCGGTCGCGTCCAGCACTGTGACGTTGACGTCGGCGGCGGTCGGTTGCACCGAGTCACGGGCGTTCTTGAACTCCCGGCCAACGATCTTCAGTGACACCCAATCCCCCGGCCGGTACAGCGGCCGGTCGGTGAAGGCGTAGAGCTTGGTGTCGTAGATTTCGCTGTCGTAGTAGAAGTTTTCCGAGACGAACACCCCGCCCTCTTCGTCCTCGCCAATGACGAACGAACGCTCCGGGCTGACGTGCTTGAGGCGCAGCAGGCCGTCTTCATCGGTGGCACCGCTGCTCATCACACCCAGGCCGTCGGTCCACAGCACGTTGACCTTGGGCACCGAGCGCCCTTCATGCTTGCGTGCGGCCCAGACCAGCAATTCGTCGCCGGCAATCTTGCTCACGGCCACGGTGTTGGAGACAAAGACCATCGTCGTCGCCCGGTACTTGCCGATCAGCGCTTCCACCAGGTACAGGCCCGGCTTCAACTGGCCCAGCGGCACGTAGACATTGCCCGGCGCGACGCTGACAAAATCGCTGGACGAACCGGCCAGGTCGACGCCGGCCGGTGGCTGGATCGGTTTGGCCTGCCACAGCGGATAGCGGAACTGGCTGACCACCGGCAAGCCGGGGATCAAGGCGAATTGCGCTGGAGCGTCGTACGGGGTCGGCGCGATCAGGGCATTGCCGACCTTCAGCTCCGGCACTTCTTCAGTGACTTGCTGGCGGGACTCGTAGGAGAACGCCCGCTGCATCACCCGGCGGGACTTGCGATACCAGTTGTCCCACAGGTACGCGAGGGTATTGGACAAGCCTTCGCCCTTGAACTGGCCGTCGCTGACCACGCGATGCAGGTTCTTCTGGCGCTTGAGGAACTCCAGTGGCTTTTCGATGCGATAGACGCGGATATCGGCGCCGCCGTAGGGCTCCATGCGGAACCGGCGGTAGTCGCGACCCGGCGCTTCGAGACGGACCATCGCCTGCTCGTCGCTGGCGAAACTGCTGTCGGCCAGCAGGAAGAAGCTTTCACCGGACACCGGCGTGTAGCCGCTGGGCTCCACCGTGTCTTCGGCGTTAACGAGAGGTGCCAGCAACAGAGCAAACAGCAGGGGCAGTTTTGAACACAAGCGCAGCATGCGGGCACCGGTCATTGGGTGAGAAAGTTGAGTCGATAGACGCCGATGAAGTTGGGGTTGGCTGCGTCGGGTATCCATCGGGTGTCCTTCCAGTTCATGAGTTGTTGCAGGCTTGCGGAACGCATGCCGTTGTCAGTGGGGGTGGTAGTGCCGGTGTGATAGGCGATGTAGCGGCCCATCCAGATCATCAGGTGCTGGTCGTCGCCCTGGTCGAAGAACATCAGGTCGCCGGGCCGGGCCTGGGTGACATCGCGGCCCACCAGACGGCTGTTGAACTGGATCAGCTTGATCGCGTTGACATAGGGCCCGACCTTGCCGCCGCCCTGTTGCCATTGCTGGGCGAGGCGCCGTTGCGCATCGCTCAGCGGCAGCTCCGGCGGCAGGTAGCGGTTGGACAGGCCATTGCTGCGCAACCATTTCTGGTCATGGACTTTCAGCGCTTCGTTGGCAGCGAAGCGCACCAGTCCGGCGCAGTCCTGCTGGTACCAACGCGGGCTCGGGCCTTTGCTCAGTTGCTCCTGGGCGATGCGCACGAACCAGGCCCGAAAGACCTGGGATTGTTGCGCATCCAGCGGCGGCGCCTCGTCGGCGAACGCCCGCGTGCCGAGCAGCAATGCCAGCAGCAGCGCCAATCCGGGAATGCGGATCAGTCCTGTCACAGCGCTTTCCATTCCAGCGGCAACCATTGCCAATGGCCGTCCGGCTCGCTGCCTGCAGGCAAGGTCAGGGCGTATTTGCCGTAGCCGCCGAGGGTGCGCAGTTTCGGAATCAGGTAGGTTTGCGCGGCGTTATAGAACACCGGTTCCATGTCCTGTGGCAGGCTGTCGAGGGTTTCGCGCTGCATCAGTTGCGCCATGGAGTCGGGGCCAAAGTAGACCGGCATCAATTGGTCCTTGGGCACTATATCGGCCATGGGCGGGAAGCGTTTGTCGAGGGTGCCGAGGGCCTTGTCGACCAGTTTGTCGTCAAGGGAGAACAGCAGGGTCGAACCGTGGCGCGCCAGGCTGACCCGCATGAACGCCTTGCCGGTGATCGACTCGGGCTGCTCAGCGTCCTTGGCCAGGTAGGGGCCGAAGTTGGAGCTGACCTGGCGTTGCCATTGGTGCATCGCACCTTGCTGCTTCTCTACAACCGGGAACGCATGTTCGGCGACATTGTTTTCATAGGCGCCCACCATCGAACCGAACAGCTTGCCCAGGTCGGCGTCGAGCTTGCCGTCGTCTTCGTTCAGGCTTGCCACCAGCAGCGGGGTGTACAGGCGCGACTCGGCGTACCAGCACAGGCCCGCCGCACCCGCCACGTGATCAACCATGGCCTGGGCGGCTTTTTCGTCGGCACCGAGTTTTACCAGCAGGGGCTTCTGCTGCTCGGCGGCCAGGGGCAAGGCCACGCAGGCGCTGGCGCCCATCGGCATGGCTTGCCAGATGGGCTTGAAATCGAAGTCCCGCTGGTTCTCCAATTCGTCCATGGCCAGGAAGCTGTGCCAGCCCTTGTCGTCCATGTCGAAACGCAAGCCGGCGAAGTTCGGAATGAAACGCTGGTAACCCATGGCGAGCACGCTGGCGTTGACCGAGATGCGCTGCTTGATCTGCGGCGCCTTGGGCGGCAGGCCGAAGGCTTCCGGAAAGAGTTTCTCACCGGCCAGCAATGCTTCGAGGGCCTGGGTCGAGATCATGCCCGGTTCGTCGGTAGGGCCACTGCCCTGGTCGTAGAGTTTGGTCGGGTTGGACAGCACCACCAGCTTGTCGCCATGGGACGCGAAAACCAGGGATTTGCTGGCGTTATAACTCAGTTGATAGAGCGCGACTTCATCGCCGCCCACCTTCAGGTCGCCGAGCTTGCTCAACTGGGTGTCGTCCAGGGCGACTTTCGCCAACGGCTCCAGCACCTTCGCCAATCCGCCACGGTCCATCACCAGCAGGAAATCCTTGAGTCGGCCGTCCGCACCGCGCCACAGCGCGACGTCGGCTGGCTGGTCGAAAAGCTGCTCGATCAGGCTGTCCTGCAGCTTGAGGTCATGCTCGTAGATGATCCGGCGCAGGCTGCCGATCAGGCCGAGGCGGTCGGCGTGGGCTTCGTAATAGAAGACGAAATCCTCGGTGAGCGTGGCTTTGAGGAACGGCACGGCCAGCAGGTCCTTGGGCAACTGGCTCAAGGAGTGCGCCTCGAGCAGACCGTCGGGACGGCTCACGCCGAGCTTTTCCAACGCCAGCTCCATGGGCGGCGCCTTGGGCTTGGTCATGAACCAGCCCAACCCGGCGGCCACGCCGGTCACCAGGCATAGCCCGATCAGTATCGCCGGCCAGCGGCGCACTGGTTTGGCGACAGGGGTCGGCGTGGTCGGGGAAGCAGTGTTGTCGCTCATATTCACAAGGGCCTGTTCATCCGTGGAGCGGATACTTAGTAGTTGAAAGTCTTGACCAGCAACAGATCGCCAATGGCGCGCAGGGGCACGACAAAGGTCTCGCGTTTTTCATCGACGGTGTTTTCGTTGAGCACCAGGTTGATCTGCGAGGTGATCACCTCGTTCTGGTTGCTCGTTTCATCGAAGTTGTAGCCGCCGCTGCCGTAGTTGCCCCAATAGTTCACGTAGACCAGGTAGGTACCATGCATCGGCGCGGTCATGGTGAACATCTCGGGGCCGGGGCCATCGACGCCGTCCGGGTCGAGGCCGCCGCCATTGCTCAGCGCCGGCTGGCCGAAGAACGCATGCTGGCCATCAGGTGTGACGATATGCAGGTCGAGTTCGGCCTTGGGGTCGTCCCAGCCCAGCACCACGCGAATTTGCGCCGGGGTGCGCAGGTTGTTGGCTTCATAAAATTGCACGCGCTTGAGGGACTGGCCTTCGGAGCTGCGCACCTCGACGCTGTTGGAGCCGGCGCCAAAGGCATACGGCCGGGCAAAACGCCCCTCGTCGTCAGTATAGAGATTCAACGGGTTGCCGTTGACTGCCAGGCTGTGGGGCTGGCGCGCTGTGCCCATGTCCATGATCCGACCTTCGATCATCGTGCGATTGCGCTGGATGCCTCGGTCAATGGGCGGTGTCGGATAGGCGACCTGAGGGTTTTCCGTGCGATCGAGCAAGCCGCTATAACGCCAGCCACCGACCGGCTCCGACAACTCGGCCGAAGGCCCGGCCCACGCCAACGGCGCACCGAGCAGCACGATCGATAAAAAAAGAAAACGCACGTATGCCTCCTGCCATGCACAACGCAACCCGGCGCCCTTCCCCGGGCGCTGTTTGTCATTATTCGGGTTACGTCTGAAGGCCCCGTTACAAGGGGCCGTAGATGGCGCGAAGAGTAGCCATTTGACGGATTTTTCACAATCGGGGAACGCGCGATTCTGTGTGCGAAATCACGGACTGAGAATAGCGTGAGCCGAATAGGGATTTTATTCGGCTCACTAAATGAGCCGAATAGCGCTATTATTCGGCTCACTCACTTTCGGACAGACTCATGGCAGCTTATTGGATCTGGCAGCAGGCCGAATGGCCCGACTTTCACTGGCAAGCTGAAGCATTGGCGCCGGCGCTAAGGGAATGCGTGCAGGCCCAAGGCCAACTGCTTGGCATGACGGGCGCGGTCACGGCTTCGCTCAGCGCTCAAAACGAGTTGGACGCCTTGCTGCAGAACATCGTGACCTCCTCGGCTATCGAAGGAGAACAACTGAATGTCGGCTCGGTGCGCTCGTCCCTGGCTCGCCGTCTGGGCCTGGAACCCGTAGACGACAATCCGGCCAGCCCGCGTAGCGAGGGCTTGGCAAACCTGCTGCTGGATGCGACCCGGCATTTCAATCAGCCCCTGACTGTCGAGCGCTTGCTGGATTGGCATGAGTGGTTGTTTCCTGATCAAACCAGCAACCTGGCTCATCGGCGGATCCGCGTCGGCGCGCTACGCGGTGATGAACCGATGCAAGTGGTTTCGGGCCGGTTGGACCGCCCTACCGTTCACTTCGAGACACCGCCTCGCCAAGGCCTTGAACAGCAATTGCAAAGGTTTGTCGATTGGTTCGAGGCAAGTCGTCAACAGATCGATCTCGACCCATTGCTGCGAGCCGGCATCGCTCATTTCTGGTTTGTCACTCTGCACCCATTCGATGATGGCAATGGTCGCTTGACCCGCACCTTGACCGACCTGGCACTGGCCCAGGGCGAGGCCCAGGCGATCCGTTTCTACGCGATGTCCGTAAGCATCCTGGACGACCGCGCCGGCTATTACCGAATCCTGGAAAACAGCCAGAAAGCCACGCTGGATATCACCGACTGGTTGACCTGGTTCCTGCAAACGCTTTTGCACAGCCTGCAGAAGGCAATGACCAATATCGAAAGTGTTCTGGGCAAGACGCGTTTCTGGCAAGTCCATCGCGATTCGGCGCTCTCACCGGAACAGATCAAAGTGCTGAACCGATTGCTCGACGGTGGTGAAAAGGGGTTCGAGCAGGGCATCAGCGCAGCTCAGTACCAAGCCGTGGCCAAGGTCTCCAAGGCAACGGCCACGCGACACCTGACGGAGCTGTTGGAGAAGGGCTGCCTGGAGCGGATGCCCGGCGGGGGACGCAGCACCCGTTATCGCATCAATTATCCCGCTGACTGAATACCCCGTGGCGAGGGAGCTTGCTCCCGCTCGACTGCGCAGCAGTCGCAATCTGGGTAAGCCTGCGCAGCGTTGGGCCTGCTTCGCAGCCCAGCGGGAGCAAGCTCCCTCGCCACAAAAGCCGTCTGTCTCAGCTCACCCGTTGCGCCGCGATAAACCCGACCCTGATTTGCCCCAAACCCCCATGTCTGCTAGTGTCGCGCCGGTTTAACAGTCAACCGGAATAGCCGCCATGGCCCGCAAGAAAGCTGCACTGGATTTCGAACAATCTCTGGCCGACCTGCAAGCGCTGGTCGAACGCCTGGAGAACGGCGAACTGTCGCTGGAAGACTCGCTGACCGCTTTCGAGCAGGGTATCGGCTTGACTCGCGACTGCCAGGCGGCGCTGGCCCAGGCCGAGCAGAAAGTGCAACTGCTGCTGGAACGCGACGGCGAGCTGACCGAAGAACCGTTCGACGCGGAACAGCCTGAATGATCGGCGCGTATCAGGCCAGCAGTCAGGCCCGGGTCAATGCCGCGCTGGACAGTTTGTTCGCCGCCCCGAGCCCTGAACTGGCGCGGCTCTACGAAGCCATGCGCTATAGCGTGATGAACGGCGGCAAGCGCGTGCGTCCGTTGCTCGCCTATGCCGCGTGCGAAGCCCTTGGTGGCGCTGCCGAGCAGGCCAACGGCGCGGCCTGCGCGGTGGAACTGATCCACGCCTATTCGCTGGTGCACGACGACTTGCCGGCCATGGACGATGACGACCTGCGTCGCGGCCAGCCGACCACGCACAAGAAATTCGACGAAGCCTGCGCAATCCTCGCGGGCGACGGTTTGCAAAGCCTGGCTTTCAGCGCCCTGCTGGACCCGGCCCTGAGCAATTGCCCGGCAGAGGTTCGCCTGGACATGGTCAGCGCCCTGGCACAAGCGGCAGGCCCGGCTGGCATGGTCGGCGGCCAGGCCATCGACCTCGGTTCGGTGGGCTTGAAACTCGACCAGGACGCCCTGGAATACATGCATCGGCACAAGACCGGCGCGCTGATCGAAGCCAGCGTCCGGCTCGGCGCCCTGGCCAGCGGCCGGGCCACGCCTGAACAGCTGCAGGCCTTGCAGACCTACGCGCGGGCCATCGGCCTGGCCTTCCAGGTGCAGGACGACATCCTTGACGTCGAAAGCGATACCCAGACCCTCGGCAAACGCCAGGGCGCCGACATCGCCCGTGACAAGCCGACCTACCCGGCCCTGCTCGGACTCGAGGCCGCCAAGGCCTACGCGCTGGAGCTGCGCGACCAGGCCCTGGACGCGCTGCGACCCTTTGACGCGGCCGCCGAACCGTTGCGCGAGCTGGCGCGTTATATCGTCGAACGACGCAGCTGATACACGGTCAACCCAATTACATGTGCGTATCGGCCAAGTTCCGGCCAACGCGTGGGCAGCTTGCGATGCATAAGGTAAACTGCCGCCTCTTTTATACCTATAACGATTCGCCTGATGCCCACGACGTTCCAAGAGATTCCCCGCACACGCCCGTCCACGCCCTTGCTGGACCGCGCCAACACGCCGGACGGCCTGCGTCGGCTGGGTGAAGCCGAGCTGGAAACCCTGGCCGATGAGTTGCGCCTGGAATTGCTCTACACGGTCGGCCAGACCGGTGGGCATTTCGGCGCTGGCCTGGGCGTCATCGAGCTGACCATCGCCCTGCATTACGTCTTCGACACTCCGGACGATCGCCTGGTGTGGGACGTTGGCCATCAGGCCTACCCGCATAAAATCCTCACCGGCCGCCGCGACCGCATGGGCACGCTGCGCCAGAAGGACGGCATCGCGGCTTTTC
Source organism: Pseudomonas sp. R1-15 (assembly GCF_051132085.1). Classification (NCBI taxonomy): domain Bacteria; kingdom Pseudomonadati; phylum Pseudomonadota; class Gammaproteobacteria; order Pseudomonadales; family Pseudomonadaceae; genus Pseudomonas; species Pseudomonas sp. R1-15. The sequence goes on from NZ_CP071660.1 coordinate 5,339,200, forward strand.
CGCGCCGTTCCGAGAGCGAGTACGACACCTTTGGCGTCGGTCATTCCAGCACCTCCATCAGCGCTGCCCTTGGCATGGCCATTGCCGCCCGCCTGCAGAACAGCGAACGCAAGGCGATCGCCGTGATCGGCGATGGTGCGTTGACGGCGGGCATGGCCTTCGAGGCGCTGAACCACGCCCCTGAAGTCGACGCCAACATGCTGGTGATCCTCAACGACAACGACATGTCGATCTCGCGCAATGTCGGCGGCTTGTCCAACTACCTGGCGAAGATCCTCTCCAGCCGCACCTATGCGAGCATGCGTGAAGGCAGCAAGAAGGTCTTGTCGCGCCTGCCCGGCGCCTGGGAAATCGCCCGCCGTACCGAAGAATATGCCAAGGGCATGCTGGTCCCCGGCACGCTGTTCGAAGAGCTGGGCTGGAACTACATCGGCCCCATCGACGGCCACGATCTGCCGACGCTGATCGCCACCCTGCGCAACATGCGCGATCTCAAGGGCCCGCAGTTCCTGCACGTGGTCACCAAGAAAGGCAAAGGCTTCGCTCCGGCGGAAGTCGACCCGATCGGCTATCACGCGATCACCAAGCTCGAACCCCTGGATGCCCCCGCCGCCGCGCCGAAAAAGGCCGGCGGACCGAAGTATTCCGGCGTGTTCGGCCAATGGCTGTGCGACATGGCCGATGCCGACCCGCGCCTGGTGGGCATTACCCCGGCGATGAAGGAAGGTTCGGACCTGGTGGCGTTCAGCGAACGTTACCCGCAGCGTTATTTCGACGTGGCAATTGCCGAACAGCATGCCGTTACGCTCGCCGCCGGCATGGCCTGCGAAGGCGCCAAACCGGTGGTGGCGATCTATTCGACGTTCCTGCAACGCGGCTATGACCAACTGGTGCATGACGTCGCCGTGCAGAACCTCGACGTGCTGTTCGCCATCGACCGCGCGGGCCTGGTGGGCGAAGACGGTCCGACCCATGCCGGCAGCTTCGACCTGTCCTACCTGCGCTGTATCCCCGGCATGCTGGTGATGACGCCGAGCGATGAGAATGAATTGCGCAAGATGCTCACCACCGGCCACCTGTTCAACGGTCCGGCGGCGGTGCGCTACCCGCGTGGCACCGGCCCGAATGCAACGATCGAAAGCGACCTGGAGCCGATCGAGATCGGCAAGGGCGTGATCCGCCGCCACGGCAAGCAAACCGCCCTGCTGGTGTTTGGTGTACAGCTGGCGGAAGCCTTGAAGGTCGCCGAAAAACTCGACGCCACCGTGGTGGACATGCGTTTCGTCAAACCGCTGGACGAAGCCCTGGTGCGCGAGATGGCCGGCAGCCACGAACTGCTGGTGACCATCGAGGAAAACGCCATCATGGGCGGCGCTGGCGCGGCGGTCAGCGAGTTCCTGGCCCGGGAAAACATCCTCAAGTCAGTGCTGCACCTGGGGTTGCCGGACATCTACGTCGAGCACGCCAAGCCGGCGCAGATGCTCGCCGAATGCGGGCTGGACGAGGTGGGGATCGAAGCGGCGGTGCGGCTGCGGTTGCAGTTGCTGGGCTTGTAAGTACAGCCAACACAAGCCCCTGTGGGAGCGAGCTTGCTCGCGATAGCGGTGTATCAGCCGAGCATTAGTTGACTGACACTCCGCTATCGCGAGCAAGCTCGCTCCCACATTGGTTTTATGTGGACCCAGTCATAACGGAACACCCATGAAACTCCGCCTCGCCCTCGCCCTCTCTCTGCTACCCGCCGCCGACCTGCTCGCCGAGACCTTCGAACGCGACCAGGCCCTCAAGCTGCCTGACATCCTGATCAGCGCCAATCGCCAGGTCGAGGCGCGCAATGACAGCAGCGCCGCCAACACAATCTTCACCCGCGACGACATCGAACGCCTGCAACCGGCCACTGTCACCGACCTGCTCAGCCGCGTGCCCGGCGTACAGGTGGCACCGTTGGGCGGGCGCGGCAGCCTGCCGGGAATCTACATTCGCGGCACCAAGTCGGCCCAGAGCCTGGTGCTGGTGGACGGCCAGCGCATCGGCAACGCGACCTCCGGCGACAGCAATCTGCAACGCTTGAACATCAACCAGATCGAACGGGTGGAAGTGCTGCGCGGTTCGCGCTCGGTGATCTACGGCGCCGATGCGGTGGGCGGGGTCATTCAGATTTTTACCCGTCGCGGCGCCCAACAAGGCCTGCAGCCACGCCTGCATATGGGCGTCGGCAATCATCAGACCTGGGAGCGCAGCCTCGGTCTGTCCGGTGGCGACGAGCAGACCCGTTTCAACCTGGGCGCCAGCCTCGACGAAAGCGAGGGGAGCAATCGGACCCATGAGTCCTACGCCAGCGACCGCGACGCCGATGCCAACCGCAACCAGTCCTTCAGTCTCAGCCTGAGCCATGCAGCCAGCGACGACCTGGAAGTCGGCCTGAACCTGCTGGATAACCGCGGCAAAAGCGAATACGACAACCCGTTCGGCCGCTTCGACTCCAACACTTTCGAGTCGCTGCCCCAACAGCCCTACAGTGAATTTGCGGTCAGCAGCTTCAGCGGTTACGTCGACGGGCGGATCAACGACGCGTGGAAATCCCGCCTCGAGCTGGGCCACAGCGAGAACCGGGAAAAAACGTTCGACAAGCTCAGCGATGTCCGGGAGGTGTTTAACACTTACCGCGACTCGCTGACCTGGCAGAACGACGTGACCCTGGACGAACGCAACAGCCTGATCCTCGGCGGCGACTGGTATCAGGACCGCGTCAACAGCAGCACACCGTTCGACGAAGGCAGCCGCTGGAATCGTGCGGCATTCATCCAGCACCGCTTCCAGGCCGAAACGTTCTCGACCGAGCTGGGCCTGCGCCTCGATCAGAACCAGCAGTTTGGCGGCCAGAACAGCTGGAGCGGCACCCTTACCCTGCCGGTCAACCCGACCAACGACGTGTTGCTGACCTACAGCGAAAGCTTCCGCGCGCCGACCTTCAACGATCTTTACTACCCGGACTTCAGCAACCCGGACCTGAAACCCGAGACGGCCAGAAGCTACGAATTGCAATGGCGCAGCCAACTGAGCGACAGCGCTCGCCTGGAAGCGTCCCTGTACCGCACGAACCTGGAAGACGCGATCATCTTCGGCAGTAACTCACGCCCGCAGAACGTCGCTTCGGCGCGGATCAACGGTTTCGAAATGGCCTACCGGCAGGAACTGTTCGGCTGGCAGGGCAACCTCGGCCTGGCGATCATCGACCCGCGCGACCGCGACAGCGGCCACACCCTGGCACGCCGCGCCCGCCGCACGTTGAGCCTGGACCTGGACCGGCAATTCGACCGCCTCGGCCTCGGCGCGAGCTGGCAAGCGGTGAGCAGCAGTTACGACGATGAAAACAACCGCAACGCCCTGGGCGGCGATGCGCTGCTCGGAGTGCGCGGCAGTTGGGCGTTGAGCCGGGAAGTGAAGCTGGAGATGAAGGTCGATAACCTGCTGGACCAGAATTACAGCCGGGCGCTGTATAGCCATGACGGGGGACAGTATGGGTATCGGGAGGAAGGGCGGGCGTGGTTGTTTGGGGTGACCTGGACGCCTTTCCTCTGATCCGGAATCTCTAGGGATTAAATCGGCCTCTTCGCGAGCAGGCTCGCTCCCACAGTGGATTGCGGTGAATACGCCACGCCCCTGTGGGAGCGAGCCTGCTCGCGAAAGACGCCCCGCGGTCTACCGGTCTGGCGCAATCAACTCACACAACCGCGCCGTCGCCTCGATCATCTGCCCGCTGGCCCGCTCCAGGCCTTTGTCCTTGACCAGTAACAACCGCCCCTGCGCCACCGGCCAGGCTTTCCAGGCGTCAAGCTGCGCCTGCTCCGTAGCCAGGATCACCTGCGGTTGGCGCTGCAATACCGACTCCACGCTCACCTGCGGCGCCGGCAGGTCCAGGTCTGCAAAGACGTTGCGCGCGCCGCACACTGACAACGCATCACTGATGATCTGTCGGCCGCCCACGGTGTACAGCGGCCGATCCCAGACCTGATAGAACACCGGCAACGGCGCGTCCCGTCGATAGCGCTGGCGTAATGCCTCAAGACGCTCACGCAATTGCGCCGCCCGTTGCACGCCCCGCTCCGGGCGGCCGAGCTGGGCGGCGATGTCTTCGATTTGGTGGAGGAGCTGGTCGAGGCTGTGGGACTCGGCGATATAAATCGGGATGCCCAGGCCCTTGAGCTGTTCGCGCTGGGCCGGGCCGATACTGCCGGGCCAGAGCAGGAGCAGGTCAGGCTTGAGGCTGAGCAAGCGCTCCATATCCAGTTGGCCATAACGCCCCACCGACGGCAGGTCCTTCAGGACCGGAGGACGATCGCCACCGTCCAGCACACCCACCAGCAGGTCGGCGGAGTCCAGTTCAACGACGATTTCAGAGAGCGACGGCGCCAGGCTGACGACACGATTGGCCGCCGCCGTCGAAGCGCTGGCGGCTAGCAACAGAACCGCCAGCCAGAGACGCATCAGCCGAGCTGGCGTGGGATGCGATACAAATAGAACAGCACCGCAGTGGATAACGCCAGCAGCATCAGCGGTACCGCTTCCAACCCGACAAACACCGCCAGCGCGCCAATCCACGCCGGTAGGCCTGCCGCCAGAAACGCTGCGCGACGCCGAGCCGCGAGAGTGATCCAGGCTTGGGGTTCTTCCGGTGTATCGAGGAATTTCTGCGTGGCGATCAGTGCGTTTTTATAACCGCCGAAAAATCGCAGGCTGACAAACATCGACGCCACGCCGGCGATAAACAACGGCATCGCCAATACCGGCAGAATCCCTTCGCCCTGACCAAACACCGCGTTGATCACGAACAGCGGCAGCAACGCCAGCGCCAGGTATTGCCACCAACTGACGGCCAGCCGCCGCCGAACCTGACCACGCGTCACGCCCGGTCGACCTCGCCCTGGTGCTCATTGCCCATCATGTGGTCGAGCTTGCTGGCCTTGGTTGCCAGGTAAAGCTTGTTGTGCGGGTTGTGCCCGGTATGCAGCGGCACGCGCTCCGCAACCACTACGCCCATGTCGGTCAATGCCTTGACCTTGCGCGGGTTGTTGGTCATCAGTCGCAAGGACTTGATGCCCAGGTGTTCGAGCATCGGCTGGCAGATGCTGTAGTCACGCAAGTCGGCGGCAAACCCGAGGCGCTCGTTGGCTTCGACAGTATCGGCGCCGCCGTCTTGCAGCTCGTAGGCACGGATCTTGTTCAACAGGCCGATGCCGCGGCCTTCCTGGCGCAGGTACAGCAGTACGCCACGGCCCTCGCGAGCAATGGCCTGCAGGGCCGCTTCGAGTTGCGAGCCGCAGTCGCAGCGCTGGCTGAACAAGGCATCGCCCGTCAGGCATTCGGAGTGCAGGCGACCGAGTACCGGAGCGCCGTCGGCGAAATCACCCAGGCTGAGCACGACGTGCTCGCGGCCGGTGGCTTCATCGAGAAAACCATGCATGGTGAATTGCGCAAAGGGTGTTGGCAGCTTGGAAGCGGCAACAAAAACGACAGGCACCGGTGTGCTCCTGATCTAGTACTGGAGATTCGCAGAGGCGGGCATTGTAACAGCACGATCCGACAGACGCTTAGGCTGAATTATCAACCATTACCATCGAAAAGTTTGATCACGGCTTTGGTGGCTTGCCACTCTCGTCGAAGGGATAGGGCTGCTTCCAACGTTCGAAAATCGGCTTCAATTGGCCGCTTTTCACCAGCACGTCCATGCGCCGGTCGAACAGTGCACGCAAGGCACGTCCGTTTTCGGTGTCGGCAAAGCCCAGGTACAGCGGCAGGTTGATCAGCGCAGAGAGCTTGAACTGCTGGGGGTCGTCGGCCTTGGCGAGTACATCCTGGATTTCCATCAACGCATCGATATAAAAATCGGCACGGTCGTGGATCAGCATCGGCAGGATCCCCACGGAGCGGTGGATTTCATTGAAGCGCCGGATGTTCGGCAGGTAATTGTTGTATTCGTACCCGCGCATCCACACCAGCCGGTAATTACCCACCGTGGCCAACGTGGGAGAGGGCTTTGACGCCAGGCCCAACGCATAGATGTGATCGACGTCGTAGTGCCAATTGGGGTAGAGCACCCCCTCGGATTCGTCGCGATAGGCACCGACCTGCACATCGACTTCGCCACGCTGCACCAGGCCGATCGAACGGGTGTAAGGCACGCTGCGGGTTTCCAGCTTGACGCCTTCGGGTTCGAACACCTCGCGCAGGATATCCCAGGCCATGCCCTGGCCATCCGCCTGGGTGTAGTCGGCCCACTCCTCGCTGGCCGCGCGGATCTTGCCGGGCAACGGCGCCGACTCGGCCACGCGAACACCGAGCAACGCCCCGAGACATAACAACAGTAACAGTGTGCGGCTTACGCCCATGCCTGGTTCCCTCAGGTAAAACACCACACCAGCCCTTGCATTGCCAGCCAGGCGAACACGCCGGCCAATACGTCGTCGAGCATGATGCCTACCCCGCCGTGTACATGCCGATCGATCCAGCGGATCGGCCACGGCTTGAGGATATCGAAGAAGCGGAACACCAGGAAACCCGTCAACAACCAATACCAGCCTTCCGGTACCAGCCACAGGGTAATCCACATGCCGACCATCTCGTCCCAGACGATGCCCTCATGGTCGTGCACCCGCAAATCATCCGCCACTTTGCCGCACAGCCAGAAGCCGAACAGCATGGTGATGCCGAGCATCAGCCAGTAGCCCCAATCCGGCAACATCTGCCACAACGGTATGAAGGGTAGCGCAACCAGCGAGCCCCATGTGCCTGGCGCTTTGGGCAACGTGCCCGAACCGAAGCCAAACGCCATGAAATGCCAGGGATTGCGCCAGACCGAGGGCGGAACGAATTCTGCCGGAACCTGGTTGGGATGATCTGTCACGGTGTCTCCCGAAAATGTTGATAGCCCCGGATTGGCGGGGTGATGTCCTGTCCAAGACTGTCGACCAGCATGACGCCCTGCCCCGCCGTGACACTGCCGACCACATGAATCGGCCAGCCTTCGGCGAGAAGTGCCGACAATCGGACCGGCGGCAGGGTGAACAGCAACACATAGTCGTCGCCGCCACTCAGGGCGGCGTGTTGTGCCTGCTTGAGACCAAACGCCAACAGAGCGTTGGACAACGGCAACCGGTCCCGTTCAACCCGTAACGCCACACCGGATGCCAGCGCGATATGCCCGCAGTCCGCCAACAACCCATCGGAAATGTCCATTGCCGCGCTGGCCTTGCCCCGTAGCGCCAGGCCAAGGCCGATCTGCGGTTGTGGCGACCAGTAATGCGCCAGCAGCGGCTCGGCGATAGCAGGCTCAGCGCTGCGCTCGTCGAGAACCAGCGGCAACGCGCCAGCGGCGTTGCCCAGGTCACCGCCGACGCAAAGCAGATCGCCGGGTTGCGCGCCGCTGCGGGTCAGCGCTTGGCCGGACGGCACGCAGCCGAACACGGTCATGGTCAGGCTCAACGGCCCGCGGGTGGTATCGCCCCCCACCAGTGCTACACCACAGGCCTGGGCCATCCGGTTCAAGCCACGGGCATACGCCTGCAGCCAATCGGCGGCCACCGTCGGCAAGGTCAGGGCAAGGGTAAAAGCGAGAGGACTGGCGCCCATGGCGGCCAGGTCGCTGACCGCCACGGCCAGCGAGCGCTGGCCGAGCAGGAACGGGTCGCAAGGGTCTGGAAAATGCACACCGGCCACGAGCGTGTCGGTGGATACCGCGAGCTGTTCCCCGGGAGGAACGGCCAGCAGGGCGCAATCGTCGCCGATTCCGAGCGCAACGCCCTCGCCGCCCTGCGCACAGGCAGCGGCGGCAAAGTAGTGACGGATCAGCTCAAATTCGCCCATAGCCGCTACAAGCGCCAATCAGCGCTTGAACGCCTTCACTTCGGCTTCACGCAGACGCGGGGCGAGCTTGTCGAGTACGCCGTTGACGAACTTGTGGCCATCGGTGGAACCGAAGACTTTCGCCAGCTCGATCCCTTCGTTGATCACCACGCGGTAAGGTACGTCGACGCGCTGCATCAGTTCCCAGGTGGACAGGCGCAACACGGCCAGCTCAACCGGGTCCAGTTCATCGATCGTCAGGTCCAGGCAAGGAGCCAGGGCCGTATCGATTTCGGTCTTGTGGGCCGGGACGCCGTGCAGGATCTCGCGGAAGTACGCGCCATCGACATCGCTGAAATCGTTATCGACGCGAAACTGCGCTTCGATCTCGTTCAGCGACTGCTTGGCCATGTGCCATTGGTACAGGGCCTGGGTCGCGAGCTGACGGGCTTCGCGGCGCTTGACGCTCTTCGAAGGCTTGCCGGCGTCGGCCGGTTTCGGCTCGCGCGGATTGAAACGATCGCTTTCGTCGCTAATCACTTGGCCTCCAACTGCGCCAGCAGGCTGACCATTTCCAGGGCGGACAGGGCAGCTTCGGCACCTTTGTTACCGGCCTTGGTGCCGGAACGTTCGATGGCTTGTTCGATGGAATCAACGGTCAGCACGCCGAAGGCAACCGGTACGCCGAATTCCATGGACACCTGGGCCAGGCCCTTGGTGCATTCGCCAGCCACGTATTCGAAGTGTGGAGTACCGCCACGAATGACCGCGCCGAGGGCGATGATCGCCGCAAATTCGCCCTTTTGAGCGACTTTCTGCGCTACCAGCGGAATTTCGAAGGCGCCAGGGGCACGGATAATGGTGATGTCGCCTTCGCTCACGCCATGGCGAACCAGGGCATCGACCGCACCGTCGACCAGGCTCTCAACCACAAAGCTGTTGAAACGGCCGACTACCAGCGCGTAGCGGCCCTTGGGGGCGATGAAGGTACCTTCGATGGTCTTCAGGGTCATTCGTCAGTTCTCTTAAAGAGCCGGAGCACGTTCTATACGTACTCCTCAGTGATATTAGTCTCGAATACAGCGCCGTGGATCCGTCATCTCGTTCACTTGCACGTCTTCTGTGGCGAGGGAGCTTGCTCCCGCTTGGCTGCGCAGCGCCCATAATAGGGCCGCTACGCAGCCAAGCGGGAGCAAGCTCCCTCGCCACAGATGAATCTAACAAGCCTTAAGTGAACAATAATGCCGGAATCCGCAGGCCATTATTCGGAGGGCACGTATTCTACAACTTCCAGATCGAAACCGGATATCGCATTAAATTTCATCGGTGCGCTCATCAGGCGCATTTTGCGTACGCCCAGGTCGCGCAGGATCTGCGAACCGGCACCGACGATGCTGTAGGTGGTCGGTTTTTTCACCGGTTGATGTTCGGTGGTTTCGCGAATGTGCGCCAGCAGCACGTCGCCATCGAGCGGGTGCCCGAGCAACAGCACCACGCCGCTGCCGGCCTCGGCCACCGCGGCCATGGCCGCGCGCAGGCTCCAGCGGCCCGGCTGCTTGACCATCAGCAGGTCACGCAGTGGGTCCATGTTGTGCACGCGAACCAGAGTCGGTTCTTCGGCGCACACGGTCCCCAGGGTCAGCGCCATGTGCACGTCGCCTTCCACCGAATCGCGGTAGGTCACGAGGTTGAACTGGCCCAGTTCGCTGTCCAGCGGCTGCTCGGCAATCCGCTGAACGGTACGCTCGTGGATCATCCGGTAGTGGATCAGATCGGCAATGGTGCCAATCTTGATGTCGTGCTCGGCAGCGAAAGCCTCAAGCTCGGCGCGACGGGACATGGTGCCATCGTCGTTCATCACTTCGCAGATGACGCCGGCGGGCTCGAAACCGGCCATACGCGCAAGGTCGCACGCCGCTTCGGTGTGGCCGGCGCGGGCCAGGGTGCCGCCGGCCTGGGCCATCAGCGGGAAGATGTGACCAGGGCTGACGATGTCTTCGGCCCTGGCGTCGGCGGCCGCAGCGGCCTGCACGGTACGCGCCCGGTCCGCGGCGGAGATACCGGTGGTCACGCCCTCGGCAGCCTCGATAGAGACAGTGAACTTGGTGCCGAACCCGGAACCGTTGCGTGGCGCCATCAACGGCAGCTTCAGCAGCTCGCAGCGCTCGCGGGTCATCGGCATGCAGATCAGGCCACGGGCGTGCTTGGCCATGAAGTTGATGTGTTCGGCCTTGCAGCATTCGGCGGCCATGATCAGGTCGCCTTCGTTCTCGCGGTCTTCGTCATCCATGAGGATGACCATCTTGCCTTGGCGGATGTCTTCAACCAGTTCTTCGATGCTATTGAGCGCCACGCGGCACCCCCTTGGGTCAGGATTTGAGGTAGCCGTTGGCGGCCAGAAAGCTTTCAGTGATGTTACCGGCCGCAGGTTCGGCAGCCTTGTCGCCCAGCAGCAGGCGCTCCAGGTAACGGGCCAGCAGGTCGACCTCAAGGTTGACCCGGCGACCAGGCCGGTACGAGGCCATGATGGTTTCGCTCAGCGTGTGCGGGATGATCGTCAGCAGGAATTCGGCACCATCCACCGCGTTGACGGTCAGGCTGGTGCCGTCGACCGTGATCGAGCCCTTGTGGGCGATGTACTTGGCGAGTTCTTTCGGAGCGCGGATACGAAACTCCACGGCCCGGGCGTTATCGGTACGCGACACCACTTCACCGACGCCATCGACATGACCGCTGACCAGGTGCCCGCCCAGGCGGGTAGTCGGGGTCAGGGCTTTTTCCAGGTTGACCGGGCTACCGCTCTTGAGGTCGTTCATCGCGGTGCAGTCGAGGGTTTCCCGGCTGACGTCCGCCAGGAAACCATTGCCCGGCAGTTCCACGGCGGTCAGGCAGACGCCGTTCACGGCGATGCTGTCGCCCAGCTTGACGTCGCTCAGGTCGAGCTTGCCGGTTTCGACGTGGACCCGCACATCGCCGCCTTTTGGGGTGAGTGCACGGATGCTGCCGATGGATTCGATGATGCCGGTAAACATGGAGTCCTCCTCGAGAACGGACCGTCGCTTGCGCGAAAGCCGGGAATTATACGCTGGCCTGCGGAGCGGGGACGGCGATGACTCGCCAGTCATCGCCCACGGCGCGAATGTCGGTGATTTGAAGCTGCGGCGCGTCTTTCATCTGCGCCAGCGGCCAATCGAGCAATGGCCGCGCCGTGGATCCGAGGAACTTGCCGGCGATGAAAATCTGGAATTCATCGACCAACCCCTGCCGGGCGAAAGCACCCGCCAGCCGCGGGCCGGCTTCCACCAGCACTTCATTGACGCCACGGGCCGCCAGCTCCAGCAGCAGGCGATGCAGATCGACCTGGCCATCTTCCCCGGCGACGATCATGCATTCCGGGCCGTTGGCGTACTGTTCCTCAACCGCCATGCAGGTAGCGACAAGCGCCGGGCCGGCTCTGAAGAATGGCGCATCCAGCGGCACCCGCAGACGACCGTCCACCAGCACCCGCAGCGCCGGACGGCTCATGGCCAACGCGGTCTGCTCGGCGTCCAGCCCAAGCTCATCGGCACGCACGGTCAGCCGGGCGTTGTCCGCCAGCACCGTATCGGCGCCGGTCAGCACCACGCTGGCCTGGGCGCGCAGGCGTTGCACCGCTGAGCGAGCGGCCGGGCCGGTGATCCATTGGCTCTCGCCGCTTTCCATGGCGGTGCGGCCATCCAGGCTCATGGCAAGCTTGACCCGCACGAACGGCAGGCCGTGCTCCATGCGCTTGAGAAAACCTTCGTTGAGCTTGCGCGCTTCGCCTTCGAGCACGCCGCTTTGTGTGGCGATGCCGGCCTGGGCGAGACGTTGCAGGCCGCGCCCGGCGACTTCCGGATTGGGGTCTTGCATTGCCGCGACCACCCGCGCCACGCCGGCATTGACCAGCGCATCGGCGCAGGGCGGCGTGCGCCCATGGTGGCTGCAAGGTTCGAGCGTCACGTAGGCCGTCGCGCCCCGGGCTTTGTCAGCGGCGGCGCGCAGGGCATGGACTTCGGCATGGGGTTCGCCCGCACGGATGTGCCAGCCTTCGCCGACCACCAGCCCGTCCCGCACGATCACGCAACCGACCCGGGGGTTGGGGTGGGTGCTGTAGTGACCGCGCCGCGCCAGTTCCAGGGCACGGGCCATGTAGTGGGCGTCGAGGACGGCCTGCTGCGCCGCGCCGGTCATTCTTTCACCGGTTCGCGGGCCAGGCGGTCGATTTCCTCGCGGAACTCGTTGAGGTCCTGGAAACGCCGGTACACCGAGGCGAAGCGGATATAGGCCACCTCATCGAGCTTTTGCAGTTCGGCCATGACCAACTCGCCGACGACGAGGGACTTGACCTCACGCTCGCCGGTGGCGCGCAGCTTGTGCTTGATGTGCACCAGCGCCGCTTCCAGGCGCTCGACGCTCACCGGGCGTTTTTCCAGGGCGCGCTGCATGCCGGCGCGCAGTTTTTCTTCATCGAACGGCTGGCGGCTGCCGTCGGTCTTGATCAGGCGCGGCAACACCAGTTCAGCGGTCTCGAACGTCGTGAAACGCTCGCCGCAGGCCAGGCATTCGCGGCGGCGGCGGACCTGTTCGCCCTCGGCGACCAGTCGCGAGTCGATGACTTTGGTGTCGTTGGCACCGCAGAAGGGACAGTGCATGGTGGCAGGCAACAAAAAAAGGGAGGGCCATGGTAGCGCATCCCACTGGCAAGACAAGCCATAGGGTTTACGGTATACAGACGGGCTTATTGTAAGACCCACGGAATTCACCTTGCTGGAGCCACCCATGCCGCTACGATCGCTCGTTTTGCTCAGTCTCTTCAGCCTGCTGATGGCGTGCAGCAGCGACGCCCCCAAGCCCGCTGCCCCCGCCCCGGCCCCAGCGCCGAAACAGGCCCAGGAAAAGGCCCGGCAGGCCACCGAGCTTGGCCCGCTGCCGGCCCATCAGCGCGAATTGAGCGGCACCCTGCAAGGCGTACCGGCCGGCGCCGAAGTCGAACTGGCGCTACTGGTGATCGATGACAAGGACCGCCCGCAACAACTGCTCGCCAGCTCCAGTCTGATCGGCACCAACCAGGCGCTGCCCTTTCGCCTGCGCTTCAATCCGGAAGCGTTCCCGGTCGGCGCCCGTGTCGAGTTGCGCGGCCGCGCCAGCCAGTCCGGCCAACTGATCCTGCATCTGCCGGAACAACGCATCACGCAACCGACCACCCAGGCGCTGGGCGTCCTGCAATTCGTCAAAGCTCCATGAAGGCACCGCAGCACCTGCAAGGTGCCTTGGTCGAGCTGCTGGGCGATGCGCGCCTGGTGTCCTGTGCGCTACCCGGCACCGACCTGGCGTTGTGGCTGATCGACGGCGAGAACATGGACCGCGCCTTCAGCCCGGAGGAAACCCGCCGCATCCTCCACGAACCGCCTTACTGGAGTTTCTGCTGGGCCAGCGGCCTGGCGCTGGCCCGCTACCTGGCCGAACACCCGCAGTGGGTCGAGGGCAAGCGGGTACTGGATTTCGGCGCCGGCTCCGGCGTGGCGGGTATCGCGGCGATCAAGGCCGGGGCGCGCGAAGTGGTGGCCTGCGACCTGGATCCGTTGGCGCTTGCCGCGTCAAGGGCCAACGCCGCGCTTAACGGCGTAGAACTGAATTATTCAGCGGACTTTTTCGCCGAAGCCGATCGCTTCGACCTGATCCTGGTCGCCGATGTGCTTTATGACCGGGCCAACCTGCCGTTGCTCGACCAGTTCCTCAGCCGTGGCCGCGAGGCGCTGGTGGCGGACTCCCGGGTGCGCGATTTCCAGCATCCGCTGTATCGCCGTATTGAGATGTTCGAGGCCATGACCTTGCCGGACCTGGCCGAGCCGGAGGAGTTTCGGCATGTGAGCCTGTACCACGCGCGGCGCGACTGAAAGCTTCGCGAGCAGGCTCGCTCCCACAAGGGATTTTGTTCAGTTAACAGAAGTTGCCGGCACCACAAAACACTGTGGGAGCGAGCCTGCTCGCGAAAGCAGTGCATCAGGCACCGCAAGTCCCGGCTTTCAGCCATCCCCCACCAAGCCGTATAGTTGCCCCATTCAAGCGTTCTACGAGACTTCCCATGACCCAGGACACGCCCTACATCTTCGACGCCACCACTGCCGATTTCGACCAGTCGGTAATCGCCAACTCCTTCCACAAACCGGTGCTGGTGGATTTCTGGGCCGAGTGGTGTGCGCCGTGCAAGGCGCTGATGCCGATGCTGCAAGGCATCGCCGAGAGCTACCAGGGTGAACTGCTGCTGGCCAAGGTCAACTGCGACATCGAGCAGGACATCGTCGCCCGCTTCGGCATTCGCAGCCTGCCCACCGTTGTGCTGTTCAAGGACGGCCAGCCGGTCGACGGCTTTGCCGGTGCCCAGCCGGAATCGGCGGTGCGGGCGATGCTCGAACCCCATGTGCAGATGCCGCCGCCAGCCGCCGCCGATCCGCTGGAACAAGCCCAGGCGCTGTTCGACGACGGTCGTTTCGCCGACGCCGAAGCCCTGCTCAAGGCACTGCTGGTGGAAGACAACAGCAACGCCAAGGCGCTGATCCTCTATGCCCGCTGCCTGACCGAGCGCGGCGAGCTGGACGAAGCGCAGACAGTTCTGGATGCCGTGAAAAGTGACGAACACAAGGCCGCCCTGGCCGGTGCCAAGGCGCAGATCCAGTTCCTCGGCCTGGCCAAGGACCTGCCGGACGCCGCCGACCTGAAGGCGCGCCTGGCGAAAGACCCACAAGATGATGAAGCGGTGTATCAACTGGCGATCCAGCAACTGGCGCGCCAGCAGTACGAACCCGCCCTCGATGCGCTGCTCAAGCTGTTCATCCGCAATCGCAGCTACAGCGAAGGCCTGCCACACAAGACCTTGCTCCAAGTGTTCGAGCTGCTGGGCAATGATCACCCGCTGGTGACGACCTATCGCCGCAAGCTGTTCGCCGCGCTTTACTGACCGACCCAGCTGTAGAGCGGCGTATCCCCGCCGCTCAGGACCTTGACCTCGGCGCTGTGGCGCAGACGCACCAACAGCCGCTTGCCGGACGAAGCGCTGCCGGTCAGGCCTTCCAACTGCTCCAGCAAGTCCGGGCCGGTCAATTGCCCGGCCTTGCGCAGCAATTCCTTGGCGATCTGCCATTGGGCATCGTCCTGACTCGCCGGCCTGGCCGGCGGTGTCGTCGCAACCTCGGACTTGGCCACCTGCAACTGCGCGCCGAGCTGCGCCCAGTCGCCTTCATCCATCTCGATCGTCAAGTCCACCGGCCACTCGCCGACGGTTCCGCGTATCCGCAACATCACCGTGCTCCTGAAGATTTCATCTACGCATGCTCCCATGGGCCTTGCGCGACGCCAAGCAGACGGTCAAACTCTGCGCACTTTCGTTATAAGATTACATAACCTTTTCGGAGACTCGTCATGCGTCGTCTGCTTCTCGCTTTGCCGTTCGCCCTGCTGCCGTTGGCTGTCGCTCACGCGGCCGTCGAGCATGATCACGACCATGAGCACGGTAGCCTCGGCGCCCATGAACACGGCGTCGCTCGGCTGAACGCCGCGCTGGACGGCCAGACCCTGGAACTGGAGCTGGAGAGCCCGGCGATGAACCTGGTCGGCTTCGAACACGCCGCCACCAGCGATGCCGACAAGGCCAAGGTCGCCGCCGTGCGGGCGCAGCTGGAAAAACCCTTGACGCTGTTCAACCTGCCGGCTGCGGCCAAATGCACCGTGGCCCAGCAGGAGCTGGAGAGCCCGCTTTTCGGCGATGAGCCGGACCATGAAGACCACGATGAAGACGGCGACGAGCATCACGACGAGCACAGCGAGATCCATGCCCACTACCAGTTCACCTGCGCGGTTCCGGGCACCTTGAAGAACCTGGACCTGGCGACCCTGTTCAAAACCTTCCCGGCCACCCAGAAAATTCAGGTACAACTGATCAGCCCGAGCGGTCAGCAAGGTGTTGAAGTGACGGCAAAGGCGCCGGCACTGAAATTCTGATCCACTGCAAAATCCCAATGTGGGAGCGAGCCTGCTCGCGAATGCGCCAGTACATTCAACGACGATGTTGGCTGACTCACCGCATTCGCGAGCAGGCTCGCTCCCACAGGAATTCCGTTAACCTGAAAAATCGGCAACATGACCCAAGCACTCATCGAACTGTCCGACCTGGGCTTCAGCTGGCCCGGGCATCCGCTCTTGCTGGATATCCCGGCGTTTCGCCTGGAGGCCGGTGAAACCCTGTTTCTCAAGGGCCCCAGCGGCAGCGGCAAGACCACGTTGCTGGGGCTGCTGGGCGGTGTGCAGACACCCGATCGCGGCAGCATCCGCCTGCTCGGCCAGGAGCTCAGCGAACTGGGCGCCGGCCGCCGCGACCGCTTTCGCGTGGACCATACCGGCTACATTTTCCAGCAGTTCAACCTGCTGCCATTTCTCTCGGTGCGCGAAAACGTCGAGCTGCCCTGCCATTTCTCGATATTACGCGCGCAACGGGCGAAGCAACGCCATGGCAGCGTCGATCAAGCCGCCGCCACGCTGCTGGCTCACCTCGGGCTGAGCGATTCGAGCCTGCTGGATCGCCGCGCCGACTCATTGTCCATCGGCCAGCAACAACGGGTCGCCGCCGCCCGCGCGCTGATCGGCCAACCGGAACTGGTGATTGCCGACGAGCCGACCTCGGCGCTGGATTACGACGCCCGGGAAAACTTCCTGCGGCTGCTTTTCGCCGAATGCCGCGAAGCCGGTTCGAGCCTGCTGTTTGTCAGCCACGACCAGAGCCTGGCGCCGCTGTTCGATCGCCACCTCTCGCTGGCCGATCTCAATCGCGCCGCCACGCCACCCGAGGTCTGAGATGTATTTGTTCCGTCTAGCCATGGCCAGCCTGGCGAACCGCCGCTTCACGGCGATCCTCACCGCTTTTGCCATTGCCCTCTCCGTCTGCCTGCTGCTGGCCGTGGAGCGCGTGCGTACCGAGGCGCGGGCCAGTTTCGCCAGCACCATCAGCGGCACCGACCTGATTGTCGGCGCTCGCTCCGGTTCGGTGAACCTGCTGTTGTACTCGGTGTTTCGCATCGGCAACGCCACCAATAACATTCGCTGGGACAGCTTCGAGCAGTTCGCCAACAACCCGAAAGTGAAATGGGCGATCCCCATGTCCCTTGGCGATTCCCATCGCGGTTATCGAGTGATGGGCACCACCGAGGCCTACTTCGAGCATTACCAGTACGGTCGCCGGCAACATCTGGAACTGGCGGACGGCCGGGCATTCGCCAGCGATCCGTTCGAAGTGGTGCTCGGCGCGGAAGTGGCCGAGGCGCTGCATTACAAACTCGGCGAAAAGCTGGTGTTGGCCCACGGCGTGGCGGCCATCAGCCTGGTCAAGCATGATGACAAACCATTCACCGTGGTCGGGATTCTCAAGCGCACCGGCACGCCGGTGGACCGTACGCTGCACATTAGCCTCGGCGGCATGGAGGCGATCCATGTCGACTGGAAAAATGGCGTACCGGCCCAGGGCAACGGCCGTATCAGCGCCGACCAGGCCCGCAACATGGACCTTACGCCCAAGGCCATTACCGCGTTCATGCTTGGCCTCAACAGCAAGATTTCCACGTTTGCGCTGCAACGGGAAATCAACGAATTCCGTGGCGAGCCGCTGCTGGCGATCCTGCCCGGTGTGGCGCTGCAAGAGTTGTGGAGCCTGATGGGCACGGCGGAAAAAGCCTTGTTCGTGATTTCACTGTTCGTGGTGCTGACCGGCTTGATCGGCATGCTCACGGCAATCCTCACCAGCCTCAACGAGCGCCGCCGGGAAATGGCAATCCTGCGCTCGGTGGGCGCGCGGCCGTGGCACATCGCAACGCTGCTGGTGCTCGAAGCCTTTGCGCTGGCCTTGGCCGGAGTCACCGCCGGGCTGGCCTTGCTGTACATCGGCATCGCCGTCGCCCAGGGTTACGTGCAGTCGGCCTACGGCCTGTATCTGCCCCTGGGCTGGCCGAGCGAGTATGAATGGACGCTGCTGGCTGGCATTCTGGTCGCCGCCCTGCTGATGGGCAGCGTGCCGGCCTGGCGCGCCTATCGCCAGTCGCTGGCCGATGGCCTGTCGATCCGTTTATGAGGACGTTGAAAATGCCCCGCGCCCTGCTTGCGCTGTTGATGCTGGTCAGCCTGCCATTGTGGGCGGCCGAGCCGAGAGACCTGGCCTGGTCGGAAATGATCCCGCCGGACGCGCCGCCGGAAGTGCCGAACATGACGCCCCTGCATGACCTGTCGAAAATGAGCGACGCCCTGGCCGCCGAGTCCGCGCCGGCGGCCCGGCAGGACATGCCCAACGCCCCGGTGGTCAAGGCCCTGGACGGCCAGCAGATTCGCTTGCCGGGTTATATCGTGCCGCTGGAAGTCAGCGAGGAAGGCCGCACGACGGACTTCCTGCTGGTGCCGTATTTCGGCGCCTGCATCCACGTGCCGCCTCCGCCGTCGAACCAGATCGTGCACGTGAAAAGCGAAGTCGGGGTCAAGCTCGACGAGCTTTATCAACCGTACTGGGTGGAAGGGCCGATGCAGGTCAAGCCATCCACCAGTGAACTGGCCGATGCCGGGTATCAGATGGAGGCGCAGAAGATTTATGTGTATGAGCTGCCGGAGTGAGTCTGGTAGCCGATGGTTGCCAGTGAAATAGCATTCGCGAGCAGGCTCGCTCCCACAGGGTTCTGCGTCGGACACAAGATTTGTGTTCACAGCCGATCCACTGTGGGAGCGAGCCTGCTCGCGAAGCCTCAAGACCCACTCATCACACTTTCATTGAGCTGAGTCAAAAGACCGCTCCAGACGGCTTCGTAACATGGGACATCCTTTTTGAATGTTCTCCGGAGCCCCCATGCAAAAGTCTCTGCTCAGCGCTTCCCTCGTCGCCCTCGCGCTCGCGGCACCACTCGCCCAGGCCCATACCGCCGGCGATATCATCGTTCGCGCCGGCGCCATCACCGTCAATCCGGATGCCGACAGTTCCAGCGTCAAGGTCGACCGTGGCCCGCTGGCCGGTGCCGACCTGGGCGGCAAGGCGACCATGAGCAGCGACACTCAGTTGGGCCTGAACTTCGCCTACATGCTCACCGACAATTGGGGGATCGAGCTGCTGGCGGCCTCGCCATTCGAGCACGACGTGAAAATCAAAGGCACCGCCCTGGGCGCCGCCAATGGCAAGCTCGGCACACTCAAGCACTTGCCGCCGACCCTGAGCCTGGTCTACTACCCGCTCGACGCCAAGTCGGCCTTCCAGCCTTACGTCGGCGCCGGCATCAACTACACCTGGATCTATGACGAACACGTCGGCAGCGACGCCAGCGCCAACGGTTTCAGCAACTTCCGGGCGAGCAACAGCTGGGGCATGGCGTGGCAAGTCGGCGCCGACTACATGCTGACGGACAACATCATGATCAACGGCCAGGTCCGCTACATCGACATCGACACCACCGCCTATGTCGACAACAACGCGGTGGCCGGCGGAACGCGGGCCAAGGTTGACGTGGACGTGGATCCATTCGTCTACATGGTGGGGTTGGGTTACAAGTTCTGAGCCGAACCTGAAGGAACGAAAGCCCCTGTGGGAGCGAGCTTGCTCGCGATGACGGTGGATCAGTCGGCAATAATGTTGACTGACCCACCGCTATCGCGAGCAAGCTCGCTCCCACAGTTTTTTGGCTGGTGAAACTCAGCGCCCGAGCAGCCGCGCCAGGCCCACGCTCATCGGCGTTTGCACCGGCAAGTCGAAACGCTCCAGCAACCGCTGGTTATCAGCCCGCGAATGGCGAATGTCGCCGGAGCGCGCCGGGCCGTAGCTGATCGCGGGCAAATCCCCGACCACGTCGGCCAAGGCCTGGAGCATCTGCTTGAGCGTGGTGGCCTGGTTCCAGCCGACATTCACCGCGCCCGCTTGCACTTCAGGTTTCTCGATGGCCTGCACCAGCACCTGTACCAGGTCTTCCACGTAGACGAAATCCCGGGTCTGCTCGCCGTCGCCGAACACGCTGATCGGCAAGCCTTTCTGGGCCCGCTCGCTGAAAATGCTGATGACCCCCGAGTACGGCGAGGACGGATCCTGGCGTGGACCGTAGATGTTGAAGAAGCGGAACACCACCGGCTCGAGATCGTGCTGGCGCCGGTAGAAGTCGAGGTAGAACTCGCTCGCCAGCTTGTCCGAAGCGTAGGGCGTAAGCGGAGCCTTGGAGGTGTCTTCGTCGATGGACTGGCCTTCGCCATTGTTGCCATAGACCGCGGCGCTGGAAGCGAACAGCACCCGTTTCACGCCCGCCTGGCGCATGGCCTCGCAGACATTCAGGGTGCCGATGAAATTGCTCTGGTGGGTACGTACCGGGTCGTCCACCGAGGCTTGCACCGAGGCCACCGCCGCCAGGTGCGCCACCGCGCTGCACCCGGCCATGGCCCGGGCGACCAGCGCCGCATCGGCGACGTCGCCTTCGATCAGTTCGACTGCCGGGTTGTCCAGCGGCAGGTTGCTGCGCTTGCCGGTGGACAAGTCATCGAGAATGCGCACCGAATGGCCGTTGGCGAGCAACGCGTCGGTCAAGTGCGAACCGATGAAACCGGCGCCGCCGGTGATTAAAACAGGGCCTTTAGCCATGGCGATAAAACCTATCCAGTAAGCCCGGGAGTGCGGCGCGCCAGGCGCGTGGCTTGATCCCGAAAGTGTGCAGAATTTTCTTGCAGGCCAGCACCGCGTGCTGCGGCTCTTCGGCGGCGTCCGGCCGCGCGGCATGGGCTTGCGGCGTGGGCGACTCGATGGCCAGCGGGTGCAGGGCGCGGGCTTCGGTAAGAATTGCCTGGCCCAGCGCCAGCGGCGTCGTCGCCTCGTGTCCGGCGTAATGGTACGTGCCCCACAGCGGCGCCGCGCAATCGAGTTGCTTGAGCACCGAAATGATCACCCGCGCCGCATCGTCAACCGGCGTCGGATTACCCCGGCGGTCGTCGGCCAGCAGCAGCTCTTCGGGCTGCTCGGCCCGGGCCAGGAACCGTCCGAGGATGCCATCGGCGCTGTCGTCCAGCAGCCAGCCAAAACGCAGCAGCACATGCTGCGGACAGGTGGCGCGCACGCTTTGCTCGATGCGCCACAGTGCCTGGCCACGCAAGCCCAGGGGCACCGGCTCGTCTTTTTCGCTGTAGGCGGTGGCGCGCGAGCCGTCGAATACACGGTAACTCGATGGTTGCACCAGGACGATGTTGTGATGCTGGCACAGTTCGGCCAGGCGCTCGACCGCCCGCTCCTGGCTCGCCAGGCGCTGCTCGCTGACGGTCTCGGCCTGGAACCAGTCGAAGTAGTACGCCAGGTTGATCAAGGCGTCCGGCCGGGTGTCGTCGAGCAACTGCGTCAGGCTCGCGGCATCCCAGCCATCTTCGGGTGGGCGGGGGGCAAGAAAACCGATGTCTTCTTCTGCACCGAGGCGAATCAGCGCCTGCCCAAGGGCATTTCCGCCGCCCAGTAACATAAGGCGCATTCGCATAAAGTCAGCAGGCCCAGTCTGTTGGCACAAGAATTTTGGTCGACAACGCCCGTGGGCGTGGTCGGAATCGTTGCATTTTGCGGGTTTAGTGCGCAACCGTCATCCGTAATGTGCAGATCGTGGGTCTGGTGGACTTCAAGGACCCCTTCGCGAGCAGGCTCGCTCCCACAGGGGATCTCAAGTGCGCATGCAATCCTTGTGGGAGCGAGCCTGCTCGCGAAGGGGCCCTGGCAGGCAATAGAGATCCCGGACGGTACTTGCACCGCCCCCACCCCACCCGCCTAAACTGCCCCTCATGAATCTGCCCCTTCCAGCCGACCACGCCATGGCAGGCTTTCACCCCGCCGTTCGCGCCTGGTTCAGCCAGACATTCCCGGCGGTCACCGCCGCACAGGCCCGGGCGTGGCCGTTGATCAGCCAACGGCGTTCGGTGCTGGTCGCGGCGCCCACCGGCTCGGGCAAGACCCTGACGGCGTTTCTCGCGGTGCTCGATGACCTGGTGCATCGTGGCCTGGAGCAAGGCGGTCTGCCGGACCAGACCCTGGTGGTTTACGTCTCGCCGCTCAAGGCGTTGAGCAACGATATCCGCATCAATCTGCAAAATCCCCTGGCCGGCATCACCGAGCAGTTGCAACGAATGGGCTTGCCGCCGTTGCCCATCACCACGGCGGTGCGCACCGGCGACACACCGCAAAAAGATCGCACGGCGATGCGCAAGACCGCGCCGCACATCCTGGTGACCACGCCCGAATCGCTCTACGTGCTGCTCGGTTCCGATTCCGGCCGGCAGATGCTCGCCAGCACGCGCACGGTGATCATTGATGAAATCCACGCCATCGCCGCGAGCAAACGCGGCAGCCACCTGGCCTTGAGCCTGGAGCGACTGCAAGCGCTATGCGCCGAACCGCTGGTGCGCATCGGACTGTCCGCCACGCAAAAACCCATCGAAGCGGTGTCGCGCTTTCTCGTCGGCCAGGGACGCACCTGTGAAATCGTCGACATCGGCCACGCCCGCCCACGGGACCTGGACATCGAAGTGCCGCCCGTGCCGCTTTCGGCGGTGATGGCCAACGATGTCTGGGAATTGGTCTACAACCGGCTCGCCGAACTGGCCCGGCAACATCGGACCACCCTGGTGTTCGTCAATACCCGGCGCCTGGCCGAGCGCCTGAGCCGGCATTTGAGCGAGCGCCTGGGCAAGGAGGCGGTGGCGGCCCATCACGGCAGCCTGGCCAAGGAGTTTCGCCTCGACGCCGAACAACGCCTCAAGCGCGGCGAACTGCAGGTATTGATCGCCACTGCGTCCCTGGAGCTGGGCATCGATATCGGCGATGTCGACCTGGTCTGCCAGATCGCCTCGCCCCGTTCGATCTCGGCGTTCCTGCAAAGGGTCGGACGCTCCGGCCACCAGGTCGGCGGCACGCCAAAGGGGCGTCTGTTTGCCACCACTCGCGATGACCTGATCGAGTGCGTCGCCCTGCTCGACTGCGTGCGCCGTGGCGAGCTGGACATCCTGCACATCCCCGAGGCGCCGCTGGATGTACTGGCGCAGCAGATCGTCGCCGAGGTCAGTTGCCAGGAATGGCACGAACAGGCATTGCTGGAGATGTTCCGCCGTGCCTCGCCCTACGCCGAACTCGACGAAGGCCATTACCAGGCGCTGTTGCAGATGCTCGCCGAGGGCGTCAATGGCCGCCAGGGTGTGCGCAGCGCGTACCTGCATCGCGACGCGGTCAGTCGGACCTTGCGCGGGCGCCGAGGCAGCAAGCTCACCGCCGTGACCAGCGGCGGCACGATTCCGGACAACGCCGACTACAGCGTGCTGCTCGAACCCCAGGGCCTGAACATCGGCAGCGTCAACGAAGACTTCGCGGTCGAGAGCATTGCCGGCGACGTGTTCCAGTTGGGCAATACCTCGTACCGGATCATCCGCGTCGAAAGTGGCCGCGTGCGGGTCGAGGACGCCCAGGGCCAACCGCCGACCATCCCGTTCTGGCTCGGCGAAGCCCCGGGGCGCAGCGCCGAGTTGTCCGAGGCCGTGGCCCGCCTGCAAGCCCGCCTGGATGAATTGCTCGGCGCCACACCGGGCAATCTGCAACCGGCCCTCGACTGGCTGACCGGGACCCTGCAACTGAACCTCGCCAGCGCCGAGCAACTGCTCGATTACCTCGCCCCGGCGCGCCTGGCCTTCGGCGCCCTGCCGTCCCAGGACACGCTGCTGATGGAGCGCTTTTTCGACGAATCCGGCGGTACGCAACTGATCATCCACACGCCGTTCGGCAGCCGCATCAACCGTGCCTGGGGCCTGGCCCTGCGCAAGCGTTTTTGCCGCACGTTCAATTTCGAATTGCAGGCCGCCGCCAGCGAAGACGCCATCGTGCTCTCGTTATCCACCAGCCACAGCTTCGAGCTGGACGAGGTCTGGCGTTACCTCAACAGCCACAGCGCCGAACAGATCCTGATCCAGGCGGTGCTGGATGCGCCGTTGTTCGGGGTGCGCTGGCGCTGGAACGCCGGCGTGGCCCTGGCGTTGCCGCGTTACGCCGGTGGGCGCAAGGTCGCGCCGCAGATCCAGCGCATGAAGAGCGAAGACCTGATCGCCAGCGTTTTTCCCGATCAGATCGCGTGCCTTGAAAATCTGGCCGGCGAGCGAGAGATTCCCGACCACCCGCTGGTGGAACAGACTCTCGACGATTGCCTGCACGAAGCCATGGACAGCGAAGGCTGGCTGGCCCTGTTGCGACGCATGGAAGCGGGCGAGATCCGCCTGGTCAGCCGCGACCTGCCGGCGCCCTCGCCCCTGGCGGCGGAAATTCTCAGTGCCCGGCCCTATACCTTTCTCGACGACGCGCCCCTGGAAGAACGCCGCACCCAAGCGGTTATCAATCGCCGCTGGAGCGATCCGCAATCCACCGATGACCTCGGCGCGCTGGACGCCGATGCTATTCAGGCGGTGCGGGAAGAGGCCTGGCCGACGCCGAGCAATATCGATGAAATCCATGAAGCGCTGATGAGCCTGGCGTGCATCGCCGACAGCGAAGCCGACGCCGAGCCGTCGTGGCTGGAGGGCTTGCGGACCCTGGCCGAGCGCGGTCGCGCCAGCCATGTGCGGATCAGCGAGGAGCGTGGTTTGTGGGTGCCGCTGGAACGGCTGACGTGCCTGCAAGCAATTTATCCACAGGCCCGATGGCAGCCGCCGCTGACGCCACTGCCGGGGTTTGATGAGCGGTGGGACAGCGACGACGCCGTGGTCGAGGTCCTGCGGGCGCGACTCAGCGCCTTCGGCCCGCAGCCGCTGACGGCGATCGCCTATCCGCTGGGGTTGTCACCCGCGCAAGCGACCCAGGCCCTGGCCCAACTGGAGCAACAAGGGTATGTGCTGCGCGGTCGGTTCACGCCGGGCACCGGGCAGGAAGAATGGTGCGAGCGGCACCTGCTGGCACGGATCCACCGCTACACCGTCAAGCGCCTGCGCCGGGAAATCGAGCCGGTGACGCTGCAGGATTTCATGCGATTTCTCTTCGACTGGCAGCACCTGTCGCCATCCACCCAAGGCCGGGGCAGCGCCGTGCTGCCGTCGATCGTCAGCCAGTTCGAAGGTTATCCGGCGGCCGCCTCGGCCTGGGACAGCGACCTGCTGCCGGCGCGGATCAAGGATTATTCAGCGAGCTGGCTCGACGAACTGTGTCGCAGCGGCAAGTTTGTCTGGACGCGCCTGAGCGCCCGCCAGAAGCTGTCCGCCAGCGCCTTGCGCAGCACGCCGATCGTCTTGCTGCCGCGCCGCCAGGTCGGGCTCTGGAGCAGCCTGGCCGAGCAGACGCCGCTCGACGAGCTGTCGCCGAGGACGCAAAAAGTCCACCAGGCCCTCAGCGAGCACGGCGCATTGTTTTTCGATGAGTTGCTGCACGAGGCGCACCTGCTGCGCAGCGAACTGGAAAGCGCCTTGCAGGAACTGGTGGGCGCCGGGCTGGTGAACGCCGACAGCTTCGCCGGGCTGCGAGCCTTGATCACTCCCGCCAGCAAACGCCAGGCCCGCAGCAGCCGGCGCGGACGTGGAGCATTTGTCGGCGGCATGGACGACGCCGGGCGCTGGGCCTTGTTGCGCCGCAGTTCGCCTGCTGCGCAACCGGGTAAGCGGCCAGCGCCGACTGCGCCCGAGACCTTGGAACACATCGCCATGACCCTGCTGCGCCGTTACGGGGTGGTGTTCTGGCGTCTGCTGGAGCGCGAGGCCGATTGGCTGCCGAGCTGGCGCGAGTTGCTGCGCACCTTCCATCGCCTGGAGGCACGCGGCGAGATTCGCGGCGGGCGGTTTGTCAGCGGGCTGGCCGGCGAGCAATTTGCCTTGCCCGAAGCCATTCCCCTGCTGCGCGAAACGCGGCGCCGTCCCAGCGATGGCAGCCTGATCGCGGTGTGCGGGGTGGATCCGCTGAATCTCGCCGGGACCTTGCTGCCGGGGGCGAAAGTGCCAGCGCTGGCGAGTAATCGACTGGTGTATCGCGATGGGTTGCCGGTGGCGGCGCTGATTGCCGGCAAGCCGCAGTTCTGGGTGGAGCTGGATGCTCAAGGGATGGCTGGGGCCAGGAGCAAGCTCATCCATAAAAGTTGAGGGTGTCTGGGCGGGCCCCTTCGCGAGCAGGCTCGCTCCCACAGGTTTACCATTCACCGCAAATCCAATGTGGGAGCGAGCCTGCTCGCGAAGAGGCACTCCGCTTTACCACATCATTGAGCTTGATCAGGCTGTTCATTCCCTGCCTTCGGCTCCTCGGCCAACCGCTTCGGCATCACCACCTGCTGTGGATAAGTCTGCGCAAAATGCACCGACGGTTCGTTATCCACAAGCTTCTTGAGCCGCTGGTTGAACGCCCGGCTCACCGCATACTGCCCGCCTGACACAGTGCGGAACTGGGCAGTGAGCACCAGCCCGTTGAGGTCCATCTTGTCCACGCCGAACACATCCAGCGGCCCTTGCAGGTTGAACTTGAGGAACGGGTCTTCGGAAATCGAATCGCCGGCCTCGCGGATCAATTCAATGGCACGGTCCACATCGGTGTCGTAGGTGAACTGCACCGAGAAAAACGCAAAGGCGAATTGCCGGGACTGGTTGGTCACGGCCTTGATCTGCCCGAACGGCACCGAATGCACAAACCCCTTGCCGTCGCGCAGGCGCAGGGTGCGGATGGTCAGGCCTTCGACGGTGCCGGCGTGGCCGGAGCTGAGTACCACCCAGTCACCGATGGACAGCGTGTCTTCGATGATGATGAACAACCCGGTGATCACGTCCTGTACCAGTTGCTGCGAACCAAAACCGATCGCCAGCCCCACCACCCCGGCACCAGCCAGCAACGGCGCAACGTTGATGCCCAGGTTGGCCATGGTGGTGATCGCGCAGATCACCACCAGGATGATTTTGGCGGCGTTGCGCAGCAGCGGCAGGATGGTCTTGACCCGCGTGCTGGGCTGACGCGCGCCACGCTTGTTGAGCGGCGGCTTGAGCGCCTCCTGGATCGCCGTGTCGAGCACCACCCAGGTCAGCCAGGTCATCAGGAAGATCAGGCCGATGCGGCTCAAGGAATCACTGATCGCCCGGCCCACGGCGTTGCGCGAAGCGAATTCGAACAGGGAAATCCCCCAGATCCGCCCGAGGATTTCAATGAACGCCACCGCCATGACGATGCGCACCAAGGCGTGCAGCAAGCTCAACAGTCGTCCCTTGTAGGCGCTGTTACGCTGGATGGCTTCGGCCTTGGGCGACTTGAAGACATGTTGGAATATGGTGCTGAGGAACACCATCGCGATCAACAGGATGGTGGTGAACAGGGCGCAACGCAGGGCTTTCTGGTTGTCTTCGCCGACGCCGATCAGGCTCACCGCCGACACCAGCACCATCAGCAGGATCGGCCAGTACCAGAGACCGGAAAAAATCCGCAGGGACTCCTGCAACGCCGGCTGTTTCAAGCGCTGGGCCAACGGTCGGTTGCGGATCAGGTGGGCCACCGGCCGGCGCATATGGATCACCAGCCAGCCAAAGATCATCGACGCCGACAGCCCGGTGAACACCGCAACGCTGCTGGTGATATTGCCGCCCAGTTGCCTGGCGATCTGCGGGCTGGTCAGTGCATCGCTGAGGGCGGCCAGGAAGCCGATCAGGAACAACGGCCGCGGGGTGAAACGACGAAGCATCGCCACCGCTCGCCGTTTGTGCCCGGCGTTGAACATCACGATCACGCAAAGCAGCACCGACGTGGAAAAAATACCGCTGCTGGTGGCGTAGGCGAAACACAGCGCCAGGGCGCGGCCGACCGAGACTTGCAGGAAGTGGCTGACGTAGAG
Organism: Pseudomonas sp. R1-15; assembly: GCF_051132085.1. Lineage (NCBI taxonomy): Bacteria > Pseudomonadati > Pseudomonadota > Gammaproteobacteria > Pseudomonadales > Pseudomonadaceae > Pseudomonas > Pseudomonas sp. R1-15. The sequence goes on from NZ_CP071660.1 coordinate 5,366,910, forward strand.
GGTCAGCGGCAGGCAGGCCACGGCAGGCAAGGTGTAGGGCAGCACATAGCCGAGCACGTCCAGCACCCGCTGGCGGGTGCGTAGCCAGCGGCGCCGGCGCAAGCGGCGCACCAGCAATCGCGCGGCGGTCCATATCAGCGCAAACGTCCCCAGCCATACGCCCGAGAGCAGCAGGAAATCCCCCGCCACGCGCCATGTGGAACGGGACGTCTGGTCCACCAGGCGATCGACCTCGTCCGCCGCCCGGTCCGCCCGCAGGCGCCAGGCGTCCACCAGGCTCTGGTTAAGGTCGAGCTTGTCCTGGACGTCATCGATGCTCGAACTGATCGCGCCCAGCAAACCGCCCTGCACCAGCGGTTCGGGCTCGGCCGGGGCCTCACTGGGATTGGAGGCGCCAGGGACAGCAGCGGTCCCGTAGGCGCTGGTGCCGGTCAGCGTCAGCAGGACCAACAGCAATACGGTGCTCAATCGAGACAAAACGCGGGGCTCCTTTGCACGGGGTCGGTAAGGAACTGATCAACATCGGGCCGGCAAGTTCGCTCGCAAGGCCAATACAAAACTTGGTGGCGAGGGAGCTTGCTCCCGCTGGGGCGCGTAGCGGCCCTGAAACCTGGGTACCTCGTCACGTCAGGATGAATGCATGGGCCTGCTGCGCAGGCCAGCGGGAGCAAGCTCCCTCGCCACAGAACCCGCTCAGCCCCTTCCGTCGGTAAGGCCGGCGAAACTTTCCAGCCCGCGCGGCGGTCATCAAAAGACACAGGCGGTACGAGGTCATTGGCACGGGAGGGATACATGACGGCGATCCACATTGGCATTTCCGGTTGGCGCTACACGCCTTGGCGGGGGGATTTCTACCCCAAGGGGCTGGCTCAGAAGCGGGAACTGCAATTCGCCTCTCGCGCGGTCAACAGCATCGAAATCAATGGATCGTTCTACGCCCTGCAACGTCCCGAACGGTATGCCCAGTGGTACGCCGAGACGCCGGACGACTTCGTCTTCAGCGTCAAGGCGCCAAGGTTCATCACCCACATCAAGCGCCTGCGGGACATCCACAAGCCGCTGGCGAACTTCTTCGCCTCCGGGGTGCTGGAGCTCAAGGAAAAACTCGGGGCCATCCTCTGGCAGTTTCCGCCGAGCTTCAAATTCGACCCCGAGCTCTTCGAAGACTTCCTCAAGCAACTGCCCCACGACACCGAAGCCGCCGCCGCGCTGGCGCGCGAGCACGAACCGCGTCTGGACGGCCACGCCAGCACAACGACCGACAAGAAGCGTGCGCTGCGCCATGCCGTCGAAATCCGTCATGAGAGCTTTATCGATCCACGCTTCGTCGCCCTGCTCAAACGTTACGACGTCGCCTTGGTGGTGGCGGATACCGCCGGAAAATGGCCGTATCGCGAGGACGTCACCAGCGATTTCGTCTATCTGCGCCTGCACGGCGCCGAAGAGCTGTACGCCAGCGGCTATACCGACGAGGCGCTGAAGCGCTGGGGCGATCGGATCGAAGCCTGGAGCCACGGCACTCAGCCGAGTGACGCCCACCTGATCGATCCGAAAAAGAAACCCCGGGCGCGCAAGAGCCGGGAAGTGTTCTGCTATTTCGACAACGACATCAAAGTCCGCGCGCCGTATGACGCGCGCCACCTGCTGGAGCGCTTCGACCTGGACAAGCATCTCGCCACCGCTCCCGGCGTGCGCCCGGCCGAAGGGGTATTGCCATGACTACGCCAGAATCCAGCGAAGCCACCCGTGACCCGACCCAGCAATCGTTGCGGGATTTCGAACGGGTCAGCCGCTTCACCGTCCTGACGGTTAATACACACAAGGGGTTCACCGCCCTGAACCGGCGTTTCATCCTGCCGGAACTGCGCGAAGCCGTGCGCAGCGTTTCTGCCGACGTGGTGTTCCTGCAAGAAGTGCATGGCACCCACGAGCACCACCCCCAACGCTACAGCAACTGGCCAAGCATCCCGCAGTACGAATTCCTCGCCGATACCCTCTGGCCGCAGTTCGCCTACGGGCGCAACGCGGTGTACCCGGCGGGGGACCATGGCAACGCGTTGCTGTCGAAATTCCAGATCATTCGCCACGAGAACCTCGACGTCTCCATCAGCGGCCACGAGAGCCGCGGCATGCTCCACAGCGTGCTGCGTCTGCCGGGTGGCGAAGGCCAGGACGTGCATGCGATCTGTGTGCACCTGGGGTTGCGCGAAGGCCATCGCGTCGAGCAACTGAAACTGCTTTGCCAGCGCCTGAGTGAGCTGCCGCCTGAAGCGCCAGTGATTGTCGCCGGTGACTTCAACGATTGGCGCGGCAAGGCCAATGACCTGCTCGCCCCCTGCGGCCTGCGGGAAGTGTTCGCCGAACAATGGGGCAAGCCGGCCCGCAGTTTTCCGGCACGCCTGCCGATCCTGCGCCTGGACCGCATCTACGTGCGCAACCTCAAGGCCCATCACGCCAAAGTATTGAATGTACGTCCTTGGTCGCACCTTTCCGACCACGCACCGCTGTCGGTGGAGATCGAATTATGAGCGCGACGATGAACAAGGCAACGGTGGAAAAGATCGAGGTCCCGCCGACCGAGAGCAACCCGGCGCTGAACGATATCGAATACGGCTGGCACGGCAACAACCGTGTCACGCTGCTGGAAAATGGCGAGGAATATTTCCCACGGGTTTTCGAGGCGATTCGCCGTGCCCAGGAAGAAATTCTCCTGGAGACTTTCATTCTGTTCGAGGACAAGGTCGGCTTTGAACTGCGCGACCTGCTGGTGGATGCGGCCAAGCGGGGAGTGCGTATTACCGTCAATCTCGACGGTTTCGGTTGCGGCGAACTGACCACCGGGTTTCTCGCGTCGTTGAGCGAGGCCGGGGTGCGCCTGCAGATGTTCGACCCGGCTCCGAGGCACCTGGGCATCCGCACCAACTGGTTCCGCCGCCTGCACCGCAAGATCGTCGTGGTGGACGGTGTGATCGCATTTATCGGCGGGATCAATTTCTCCGCCGACCACCTGGGCGACTTCGGTCCCGAGGCCAAGCAGGATTACTCCGTGGAAATCAAGGGCCCGGCGGTGGTGGATATCCACCATTTTGCGCTGCTCCAGACCGGGCGGCCGGCTCGGGCCAAATACTGGTGGCAACGTCGCCGCAGCCGTCGCACCGAATTGGCGTTCAATGATCATGACGGCCAGGTGCGCCTGGTCTATCGCGACAACCACGAGCACCAGACCGACATCGAGGAGGTCTACCTGCAAGTGCTGCGCAGCGCCCAGCGGCGGGTAGTGATCGCCAATGCCTATTTCTTCCCCGGCTACCGGTTGCTGCGCGAGATCCGCAACGCCGCCCGGCGTGGCGTGGAGGTGCGGCTGATCCTGCAGGGGCAACCGGACATGATGATCGCCAAGCTTGCCGCGCGGATGCTCTACGACTATCTGCTCAAGGCCGGCGTGACGATCTATGAATATTGCGAGCGGCCGCTGCACGGCAAGGTCGCCCTGGTGGATGAGGACTGGAGCACCGTCGGCTCGAGCAACCTCGACCCGTTGAGCCTGTCCCTGAACCTGGAAGCCAACGTGCTGATCCGCGACCGTGCGTTCAACCGCGAGCTGTTCGACCGCCTCGATCACTTGAGCCGCACCCATTGCACCATCATGCCCGAGAACCACGCGCCGCGCGGGCTGCTCTGGCGCATGACCATCGGTTTCATGGTGTTCCACTTCCTGCGTCACTTTCCGGCCTGGGCCGGATGGCTGCCGGCCCATAAACCGCGTCTGAAACCTTTTTCACCGCCGACGGCGGTCCGGAGCGAACCCCATGAACCACTCTGAAGCGCACACCGCGCCGAGAGACGCCCAGGCGCCGGAACAGGCCAAGCCGAAGTCGCGCTGGAGCCGCTGGAAACGCCCGCTGACGTTGGCTTTTTTCCTGCTGCTGATTGTGCTGTTCACCGCGTTGGCGCGCCGCATCGACTGGTCCGAAGTATTCGCCACCCTGGCGGATTTCAAGCTGCGCACACTGCTGATCGCCGCCGCGTTGACGATCACCAGTTTCATCACCTACGCCTGCTTCGACTTGATCGGTCGCACCTACATCCGGCAGAAACTCGGCTGGCGGCAGATCCTGCCGGTGGGGGTGATCAGCTATGCCTTCAACCTGAATCTCAGCGCTTGGGTCGGCGGCATCGCCATGCGCTATCGGTTGTATTCGCGGCTCGGCGTCAGCAACGGCAACATCGCCAAGATCCTCGGCCTGAGCCTGGCCACCAACTGGTTCGGCTATATGACCCTGGCCGGCGTAGTGTTCAGCAGCGGCCTGGTGACCATGCCACCGGGCTGGAAGCTGAGCAGCAATGCGCTGCAAGGCGTGGGCGTGCTGTTGTTGCTGGCCAGTGCCGGTTACCTGGCGGCCTGCCGTTTCTCCAGGCGCCGGGCCTGGACGATTCGCGGTATGGAAATCAATCTGCCGTCCCTGCGCATGGCCGTCCTGCAATTGGCACTGGGCGCGCTGAACTGGTCGCTGATGGCAGCGGTGATCTTCACCTTGCTGCCGAGCAAACTGGACTATCCCGTGGTGCTGGGGGTGTTGTTGATCAGCAGCATCGCCGGGGTGATTACCCATATCCCCGCCGGGCTCGGAGTGCTGGAAGCGGTGTTCGTCGCGCTGCTGCAGCATGAAGTGTCGCGAGGCAGCCTGATCGCGGGGCTGATTGCCTACCGGGCGATCTACTTCATCCTGCCATTGCTGATTACCGTGGTGATGTATCTGGTGATCGAGGCGAAGGCCAAGGCGTTACGGGTCAAGCCTGGGCTCAAGTGATGCGGCGCCTGGCATGGCGCCTTCGTTGGATCGCCGCCCGGAGCAGGCTCGCTCCCACATTTGAAATGCATTGCCCTCTGTGGGAGCGAGCCTGCTCGCGAAGGGGCCCGCCAGGACGCCAGCTGTCTACCGCTCCTGAATGATGCTCAACCGCTCGCCCACCACCATCTCCGTGATCCAGCTCACCAGGATCGAGGTGTAGGCCTGTTGTGACACGGGGTCACTCAGGGAATGGTCGGCGCCATCGATGGTCCGATGAGTCAACGAGTGAGTCTGCTGGCAGGCGGCTCGGTAGCTCATGATCGTGGCGTGGGGCACATGGTCGTCCGTCTCCGACTCCACCAGCAACACATCGCCGGTGAATTGCGCGCAGGCGTGCAAGGCCCGGTTGGTATCGGCGTGCACCAGGGTGCTGCGGTAATCGAGCAAGTCAGCCTTGTCGAGGTCGCGCTTGGGTGTGTGCCACTGCTCGTCGCGGTACAGCGCCGGCACCCGCAGGGCCAGCCAGCGCACCGGTCGCAATGAGGTAAGGATCGAGGCCAGGTAACCACCGTAGCTGGTACCGACCACCGCGATCGCCGAGGTGTCCAGGGCCGGGTGGGCGAGCAACCGGTCATAGGCCGCCAGCAAGTCCCGCAGGTTGTCCTCGCGCGTGACCCGCGACAGCGGAATCCCGGCCCCACCGGTGTGGCCGCGCAAGTCGAAGGTCAGGCACACGCAGCCCAGGCCGGCGATGCCTTTGGCCCGCTCGAGATCTCGCTCCTGGCTACCGCCCCAACCGTGCACGAACAACACACCGGGAACCTTCGACTTGGGGCTGAGGAAGGTTCCATTCATGTGTTCATCATCAATCGCAATCTGGATGGTTTCGCTTCTAGCCGTCATAGGATTGAACCGTTACGTATTTGAGTAGGAAATCACCATTTTCCGCAGCGCCGCGATAAACCTCCGTGGCGCCGGGCGGCAGCGGCTGGTCGGTGTAGGTTTCGACTGAGGACACACGAACCGCGCGGATCGATGGGTCCTCGACGAACACCTGCAAGGCAGCCAGTTCCGCGCTGCTGGCGCCGCCCATTCGCCAGGACTGCTCCAGCACGCCACCGCGAGGCTGGCCCCCGGTATCCGTCCCCTGGGCAATGTCGTAGTTGCGCCGCGAAGCAAAGAACGTGGGGAAAGCCTGGTTGGCGGCGTCATCGAATACCTGCGCCAGCCGGACCGCTTCGCGCACATCGTCCGGCAATTCCAGGCCGAGAAGCTCGATGTAGCCCCCTTGCGCCACCAGCAGGTCGGAGCCGCCGTAGACCTCTTCCCCTTCGTTGTCGTGGGTCAGGTGCTGCACGCCGCAGTAGCTCAAGACCTTGCCGTTGATAAAGCTTTGGCCGACGCTCTGGGTCTTGACCTCACTGAGATTCTGTTCCAGCACGATTCCCTCGCTGAACAATGCCTGGGCGTCTGGAGCCGCGACGATTTCATCGAATTGCCCGATGCTCCGGATGACTCGCTGGCCACGTCCGGCGCAAGCATGGATTGGCTTGAAGCGAATCGGCCCGGCGTAGAGCAGATGTTCGGCGGCCTGGCGCGCATCCTTGAGCGAAAACACGCTGATCCCATCGAGCACAACGCCCCGGGTCAGCTTGGCAAACAGCGGTGACCAGCCCTTCGGCGCGACCGCATCCTTATTCAACAGACCATGGGCAATCGCCTTGGTGCAGATGAAATCGTGGTCGACGTAACCGCCCCAAAGATCGTCCGGTCCCTTGACGCCCAGACGCAACGCAGCCTCGGGACCGATCAGGGTTTGCGTAGGCAACAGGTACAGATCCCGCCCGGCGTGTTGCTGGCTGTCGTAACTGCCGCCGAACTCCAGGCCAAGGATATTCGCCAGCCAGCGCGCCAGCGCCCGATTGGTCTCGACTTCATGCAGGGGTGCCTGGGGATTGACCGAGTGGGCCACTACACATTTGTCACGATGGATCTGAGTCATGCGTTGTCCTTTCAACTGCGCTAATAGCCGTAGCTATAAGGATTGCAGAGATTAGGCCAACGGCACGGCGGGGGACGAACGGTCAAGGAAACGGGGGGATGAGCGGATGATGTGGCACCGGGCCTGTTTCATTCCGCACGACTGGAGGCGGATGTCCGGCAATTTGCACGACATCCCGAGCCAGCATCTCCCCCGTCGCGAGGGAGCTTGCTCCCGCTGGGCTGCGCAGCAGCCCCAACTTTAAACTGACAAACCGCGGTGCACCTTATTGGGGGGCTTCACCCCCAGCGGGAGCAAGCTCCCTCGCCACAGAGGCTCCGTGTCAGCTTTTGGCAGCACTCGGGTTCACCCCGAACCTTGCCCGGTAATCACTCGGCGCCAGCCCGGTGATTTTCTTGAACGTCGCTCGAAAGGCAGAAGGATCCTGATAACCAACGGTCCAGGCAATGTGGTCGATGGTACCGTTGGTGTACTCCAGCATTTCCCGGGCCTTGCCGACCCGCAGGTGCTGACAGTATTCGGTGGGTTTGAGGCCGGTAGCCGCGCGAAACCGGCGCAGGAACGTGCGTTCCTCCAGCCCGGCCTGTTCGGCCATCGCGCCAAGGGAAACATCCACCGCGCCGCTGCGTTGCAACCAGTGCTGCACTTTCAGAATCGCTCCATCGCCATGCCCGAGGATCGGCGCGAAATTGCTGCCGCACTGGCTCGCGCTGTCGCTGTGCTCGATCACCAGAAACTGCGCGGTGCGTGTGGCAATGCCGGGGCCGAGCAAGCGGTCCACCAGCCGCAGCCCGAGCTCCGACCAGGCCATGAGCCCGGCGGTGGTGATCAGGTCGCCGTCGTCGACAATGGGTTTATCGGCGTTGAGCTTGATCTTCGGATAACGTGCCGCGAAGGTCTTGGCCGAGGTCCAGTGGGTCGTGGCACTACGCCCATCCAGCAAACCGCTTTCGGCCAGCAGGATGGAGCCGACGCAAACCCCGCCCAGTACCGTGCCGCTAGCGTGTTGCGCCCGGAGCCAATCCATCAGCGTCTGTGTTGCGACAGCTTCATTGAAGCCGGCAATGGACGGTGGGATCAACAAGGCGACCAATGGCGCATGCGGACCGGCATCACTGGCAAACACCCGCAGCGGCATTTCTCCGCCCGCCGTTTGCCAGTGGCTCACGCGTAGCCGCGGCAGTTGCACACTGGCATGCTCCGCCGCAATGCCATCCGCCACGGCAAACAGATCGGTCAAACCATGCACCGCGGCCATTTGCGCGCCGGGGTAGATCAGCACGCCGAGTTCGACGAATGCCCTTTCCTGCGCCATGTCAGTTTCCCAGTCTTTTTTTCAACCAATCGTTGCAAATCCCTGCTACGCACCAGAGTTCCATCGGTCGGCTTTCAAAGGCCAAATGAAAGTGTAATGATAATACCTATCATTAACACCTTCCCGACGAGCCCGTCATGTCAGCAACTTCCAATGGCAACGCTCAACTGCATGAACTCTACCGCGATCATCACGGCTGGCTGCACGCCTGGTTGCGTCGAAAGCTGGGCAACCATGACCACGCGGCGGACATCGCGCAAGACACATTCCTGCGCCTGCTGGTTTCCGGACGTATTCCCGGGGTAGTGGAAGGTCGCAGTTACCTGACCCAGATCGCCCGCAACCTGGTGATCGATCAGTGGCGTCGACAGCGAATCGAACGGGCCTACCTTGAAAGTATCGCTCATTTGCCCGAACCCCAGACGCCTTGCGTGGAGACACGAGCAATCATTCTCGAAACGCTTCAGAGAATCGACGCGATGCTCGACCGCATGCCAGGCAATGTGCGGACGGCCTTCCTGCTGTCGCAATTCGAAGGCCTGGGCTATGCGCAAATTGCCGAACGCCTGCAAGTCACCGTCAGCTCCGTACAAAAATACATGACCCGCGCCATCCTGGCCTGCTACCAGACGGTCTACGAAGAATGAATCGCCGCACCGAGCTTCCGGTTTCGCCGGCCGTCGTCGAACAGGCGAGCGAGTGGCTGATGCTGCATTGGGGCGGCGAGATGACTGACGCTCAACAGCGGGCGTTTGTCCTGTGGCAGCGCGCCGATGCCGAACACGCCAGGGCCTGGCAGCGCTTGCAGGATCTGCAGCAGACCTTGGGTCGCGTCCCGCGCGACTGCGCTCAGGCCGTGCTCAAGGATGCGCCGCAGCGCTCGCGGCGGGACATGCTCAAGTTGCTTTCGCTGATGCTGGTCACTGGCGCAACCGGTTATTCGCTGCACAGCCAGAAACCCTGGCGCGGCGCATTGGCCGATCAACACACGGCGGTCGGCGAGATCCGTCGGCTGACGCTGGAGGACGGCACGCGCCTGGACCTGGATACCGACAGCGCCGTGGACGTGCGTTTTTCTGCCAGCCATCGACGCATTCGCCTGATCAAGGGGGCCATCCTACTGGAGACCGGACACAAACCCGAGTACCTCCAGCGGCCGTTGATCGTGCAGACCGGGGCAGGCGAGATACAGGCGCTGGGTACGCGCTTCTGCGTGGCCGAGGCCCAGCAAGGCATCCGAGTCGACCTTTACACGGGAATGCTGGAAGTACGGCCTATCGCCGCTGCGGCCCAAAGGCTGGTGGAAGGCCAGAGCCTCTGGTTCGACCAGGACCGACTCGGTGTCGTCACCGCCACTGACCCAAACGCCGGCGCCTGGAGCGAGGGCCACCTGATCGCCGAGCGCCAGCCGCTGGGTCAGTTTCTGTCGCAACTGAGCCGCTACCGGCCCGGCATCCTGCGCTGCGATCCGGCCGCCGCCCCGTTGCTGATCACCGGTGTATTTCCTCTAGCCGACACCGACGCCATCCTGGCGGCGCTGGCCCGTTCGCTGCCCGTGCGTGTCCACCAGGCAACGCGTTATTGGGTCACGGTAAAGCGTCTCACGTGATTTTTTCGCCGGGCATTGTCGGTTTTTCCTGTTGATACGGGATAGCTCTGAAACCCTTCAATTGCTATCGCCAGGGAGTATCGCAGTGCCCGTCCAAGCCCCTCTCCATTTCTTGCGCAACGGTTTGTTCCTCGGTGCCCTGGCTGCAACGCCAATGTTCTGCGCAACAGCCCAGGCTGAGCCCGCCAACATCGATGATGTTCGCCAGTACGATATCGCCGCGGGCCAGCTCGACCAGGCGTTGAACCAATTCGCCAGGACAGCCGGTGTGTTGCTGTCGGTGGACGCGCAACTGACCACCGGCAAGAGCACGCCGGGGCTCCACGGGCAATTCAACATTCCCGGGGCGCTGCAGCGTCTATTGGCGGGCTCAGGCTTGCAGGCCGTCAACAGTGGCAACGCCTGGTCTCTGCAGCTCGCACCCGACAGCGCAACCTTGCAACTGGACGCCACACTGATCGGTGCCCGCAACCTTGGCGAAAACCCCTGGGGCCCCGTCGATGGCATCGTCGCCACGCGCAGCGCCACGGGCAGCAAGACCGACAGCGCCCTGGTGGAGGTGCCGCAAACCATCAACGTGGTCACGGCTGACGAGATCAAGGCCCGAGGCGCCCAGACCGTCACCCAAGCGTTGCGCTACACACCAGGCATCACTGGCGGCGGCTTCTCCGATCGGGTAAAGATTTTCGACGAGCCGACATCTCGCGGCATAACCCCAGTTCCTTTGTATCTGGACGGCCTGCACTTGCCCTACGGCGGAGGCAGCACCGGCGGCGCGCTGCAGATCGAACCGTACTCGCTGGAGCGCATTGAAGTGCTCAAAGGACCGGCCTCCGTGCTGTACGGTCAGAACCAGCCTGGCGGCATCGTCAACATGGTCAGCAAGCGGCCAACCCTCGAACCCGTCCACGAAGTGGTGTTGAAGGCGGGCAGCTACGACCAGACGGGTGTCGGCGTGGATATCGGCGGGCCCCTGGATGAGCAAGGCACGCTGCTGTATCGCTTGACCGGGCTGGTCAACGACAGCAATTCGAGCATCGACTATGCCCAGCAGAAACGTCAATTCCTCGCGCCGAGCCTGACCTGGCTGCCCAACGAAGACACCAGCCTGACCCTGTTCGCCCAGTACCAACGCGATGACGCGGTTCCGGAAGCGCAAGGATTGCCCGCCCTGGGGACGGTGTTCAACAACCCCAACGGCAAGGTTTCGCGGAACCTTTTCCTGGGCGAGCCCGGCGTGAATGACTACAAGCGCAACCAATATGCCCTGGGCTATGAGCTGAGCCATCGCCTGGACGATGTCTGGACCTTGAAGCAGAACGCTCGTTATGCCGTGGTGGACGACCATTACACCGCCCCGCTGCATGGCTATCGCTTCGTCAACAACCCCGTCACCGGCGCCGACGACAAACGCTACATGACCCGCTACGGCGTCGACTGGTCGCAGACCAACAAGGTCTTCGGCGTGGACAATATCGCCCAGGCCGAATTTGACAGCGGCCCCCTGAAACACACCCTGATCACCGGCCTGGACTACTACCGGTTCAACTCAAAATTCAAAGGGCTGTACGACTACAACCCGCCGATCATCGACATCTTCAACCCGGTCCGTGGCCAACCTCTCAATTTCGGCAATCTGTACCGATGGGACAACACCATCACCCAGACCGGCCTGTACATGCAGGACCAGATCAAGTTCGACCAATGGGTGCTGGTGTTGGGTGGCCGCTATGACTGGACCGAAGTGGACAACAAGGAACCGGTCAGCGGCGCCCACAGCAATGTCCGCGACAGTGCCTTCACCGGGCGCGCCGGCCTGGTATACCTGTTCGACAACGGCCTGGCTCCGTTCATCAGCTATGCCGAGTCATTCCAGCCGGTGAGCGGCCGTGATGTGTCCGGCAAACCGTTCGAGGCCACCACCGGCAAGCAGTATGAAATAGGCCTCAAGTTCCAGCCGCCAGGACAGCAGAGCTTTGTGCAGTTATCCGTTTATCAACTGGACCAGGAGAACATGCTGACCACCGACCTGGACAACCCGGGCTTCAACGGCCAGACCGGCGCCGTGCGCTCGACGGGTATCGAACTGGAAGGCAAGGCCAGCCTGAACAAATCACTGGACATCATCGCTTCGGTCTCGCGCAACGATATTGAATACACCAAGGATAATGATGGCCGCCAAGGCAACCATCTGGCCGGCATCTCGCCGCTGACAGCCTCCGCCTGGATCAACTACACGTTCCTGGGCAGCACTCCGCTGGCCGGATTTGGCGCCGGGCTCGGTGTTCGTTATGTGCGCAGCAGTCCCGGAACCGAATACCCGGGCACAGCCACCGCGCCCTCCTTCGATGTGCCGTCTTTTACTGTTTACGACGCGCGCCTCTCCTACGACCTTGGCCAATCGCCGCTGGGCCTCAAGGGCGTAAAGGTCGACATGAACGTGGAAAACCTCGCCGACAAGAAGTACGTGGCACGCTGTACCAGCGACTGGGACTGCTACTACGGCGATGGTCGAACCATGACGACAAGCCTGACGTATAACTGGTGAACCGAGCCTGACAATGCAGCGCCATTGCCGCATTGTCAGTTTTCCCCCGCTTATTGTCGTTACGGCCAATCCTCGAAACCCGGACAAACGCCAATACTGGCGCCACATCCTGACTTAAACGAGGAAGACCCCATGTCCAAGCAAGCGCTCATCGTCGTAGATATCCAGAACGACTACTTCCCCCAAGGAAAATGGCCTTTGGTCGGTGCAGAGACCGCCGCCGATAACGCCGCCAGGTTGATCGAGGCGTTTCGCCAGGCCGGAAACCAGGTCGTGCACATCCGTCACGAATTCACCTCCGACGAAGCGCCATTTTTTACGCCCGGCTCTGAAGGTGCGCAGTTGCATCCCAAGGTACTCAACCGCGCCGATGAACCGGTCGTGCTCAAGCACTTCGTCAATTCGTTTCGCGAAACCGAACTGCAAGCGATCCTCGAACAGCACGGCATCGAACGGTTGGTCGTGGTCGGTAGCATGAGCCACATGTGCATCGACGGCATTACCCGCGCTGCCGCTGACATGGGCTATGAGGTCACGGTGGTGCATGATGCCTGTGCCAGCCGCGACCTGGAATTCAACGGCCTCGTCGTCCCTGCGGCCCATGTCCACGCTGCGTTCATGTCGGCACTGGGGTTTGCCTATGCGAATGTGGTGAGTACCGCGCAATTCCTGAGCGGCAGCCAGGCGTAGGCGCAGGCATTGACGGCAAGCGGAAATGACTAGGCGTGTGTGAGCGGTTACGACGAGAATGGCGAGGTTTTTCTGCCTGAGCCCGCCGTATGAAACGTAAGCGACCGCCGCGCCTGGTCGAATCCCCCTTCCCGAGCGCTACATCAGCGCCACGGCACCCGCCCACGTGGGATTGCTCAAGCGGCGTATCCAGGCCGGGATTCCTGGGGACCATGATCTACGTCGCGGCAATCTTGCTGGCCCTGCCTGCCTACTGGCTGGCAGCGTTTACCCTGATGCTGTTCAAGGTCGAAGGCCTGTCGCCGATTCACCAGCAGATCATTATGGAACCGCTGATTATCGCGCTCATGTTCATCAGTGCGTTCGCGGCCGTCTGTACGATCAACTGGCTCGTCTCCGGGCCCAAGGTGCTTGGCTTCTGTTTTGACGAACGCCAGCAACGCCTCACCTTCACCCAGCGCCGTCCTGCCCGGGAAACCACCGAGAAATACATCCCCTACAGCGACATCCATTACATCAAGCCCTACACCTTGAGCACTTTCGCCAACGTGAACCACTTTGATGTCGGCTACACCGGAGCCGATGGCAAGCCGATTGCGCTTCGGTTCGAGGTTGACATACCGGTGGCGGAAATGGCGTTTCATGCAACGTGGCTGAGCCAGTCGATTGGCGAGAGGATGCTGGAGCTGCTGGATCTGGATTTATGAGCCACAAAGCTGGCTGACGCCAGACAAACAAAAAGCCCCAAGGGCAAAGTGCGCTTGGGGCTTTTTTGAAATTACCGGCTGAACAGGCTCAGCCAGTAATCAGAACGGAATATCGTCATCAAAGCTGTCGAAATCCGGCGCCGGTTGCGGTGCGGCCTGTTGCGGAGCTGGGCGCTCGCGCTGTGGCTGTGGCTGTGGCGCCGATTGCGGACGAGGGGCTTGCTGGCGTGGAGCCGACTGCTGGTAGTTGTTGCCACCCTGCTGCTGGTCGCCTTGCGGACGGCCACCGAGCAATTGCATGGTGCCTTGCATGTCGACCACGATTTCGGTGGTGTAACGCTTGATGCCGTCTTTTTCCCACTCGCGGGTCTGCAGCTTGCCTTCGATGTAGACCTGCGAACCCTTGCGCAGGTATTCGCCGGCAATCTCCGCCACTTTGCCGAACATCGACACGCGGTGCCATTCGGTCTTCTCGACCTTCTGGCCCGTCTGCTTGTCGGTCCATTGTTCGCTGGTCGCCAGGCTCAGGTTGGTCACGGCGTTGCCGTTAGGCAGGTAGCGAACTTCTGGATCCTGGCCGCAAGTACCGACCAATATGACTTTGTTAACCCCACGGGCCATAACGTTCTCCTAGGCTTCGCACGCTGCCGGGGCCGGGTTGTTCACCAGGCGCTCAAGCGTCGCACGATCCAATAATTCGGTGTCCAGTTTGATATAAACGGCCGCCTCGTCGGCGACCACCACTGCATCGGTTACTCCAACGACGGCCCTGAGGCGCTCGGCCAGGCCTGCTTCGCGGATGGCTTCGGGCGACAACGGCAAGCGCAGGCTCGTCACATACGGAGGTTCGCGCATGGTAACAGCAAAAACCAGCCAAAGTGCAGCCAGCGCGGCACATCCCAGGAACACAACCGACAAACCGCCATGCTGGAACAGCCAGCCGCCGAGGATCCCGCCCAATGCCGAACCGAGGAACTGGCTGGTGGAATAAACCCCCATCGCCGTGCCCTTGCCGCCCGCCGGTGACACCTTGCTGATCAGCGACGGCAGTGACGCCTCCAACAGGTTGAACGCGGTGAAGAACACCACCGTGCCAATCACCAGGGCGCGCAGGCTGTGGCCGAACTGCCAGAAGAATAGCTCAGTGAGCATGAGCGTCACGACGGCGCCGAGCAAAACTCGTTTCATTTTGCGTCGCTTCTCGCCATAGATAATGAACGGAATCATGGCGAAGAACGAAATGACCAGTGCCGTCAGATAGACCCACCAGTGCTGCTCCTTGGGCAGGCCGGCCTTTTCCACCAGCGCCAGCGGCAAGGCCACGAAGCTGGACATCAACATGGCATGCAGCACGAAGATGCCCAGGTCCAGGCGCAGCAGGTCAGGATGCTTGAGCGTCGGCACCAGCGCCTGGCGGGCCACCCCGGATTCGCGGTGCTGTAATGGCCCGGTGGAGCGCGGCACGATCAACGCGACGATGAGGATGCCCACCAGTGCCATGGCACCGGTCGCCAGGAACAACCCCGACAACCCAAAGGCACGGGTCAACAACGGTCCTACAACCATGGCGACGGCGAACGACAGACCAATCGTCATGCCGATCATCGCCATGGCTTTTGTGCGATGTTGCTCGCGGGTCAGGTCCGACAGTAACGCCATGACGGCAGCGGAAATGGCACCCGCTCCTTGTAGGATCCGTCCGGCGATCACGCCCCAGATCGAATCGGCATTCGCCGCCAGCACACTGCCGAGGGCGAACACGATGAGCCCCAGGTATATCACCGGGCGCCGGCCGATCCGGTCGGAAATGATCCCGAAGGGAATCTGGAAAATCGCCTGGGTCAGGCCGTAGGCGCCGATGGCGAGCCCGATGAGGGCCGGGGTCGCGCCCGCCAGGTCCATGCCATAGGTCGCCAGTACCGGCAACACCATGAACATGCCGAGCATGCGGAAGGCGAACACCAGGGCCAGACCGCCTGCCGCGCGGGTCTCGCCGCTACTCATGCGTTCGCTGTGGGGATCTTGCATGGAAAAACCTCGTGTGAACCGGCGGGGATTCTACCAGTCCCATCGATTGAGGGGGTATATGGCGACCGTTTGCCGCGCAGTCTTCATGTATGGCTTTCAATAGTGTGCATCCATCCAGTATTTGCCCGTATACTCCTACGTTTTCGACGCCCGCCGAGCGAGGCCACTTTGGACAAGATCCTGATTCGTGGGGCCCGTACCCACAACCTGAAGAACATCGACCTGACCCTGCCACGGGACAAGCTGATCGTCATCACCGGCCTGTCCGGATCCGGCAAATCATCCCTGGCCTTCGACACCTTGTACGCCGAAGGCCAGCGCCGCTATGTCGAATCGCTGTCGGCCTACGCCCGGCAGTTCCTGTCGATGATGGAAAAACCCGACGTCGATACCATCGAAGGCCTGTCGCCAGCGATCTCCATCGAACAGAAGTCGACGTCCCACAACCCGCGGTCGACGGTCGGCACCATTACCGAGATCTACGACTACCTGCGCTTGCTGTATGCGCGAGTCGGTATCCCCCGCTGCCCTGATCATGACACCCCGTTGGAAGCCCAGACCGTCAGCCAGATGGTCGACCTGGTGCTCGCCCAGCCGGAAGGCAGCAAGCTGATGCTGCTCGCACCGGTGATCCGCGAGCGCAAGGGCGAACACCTGATGGTCTTCGAAGAATTGCGCGCCCAGGGCTTCGTACGCGCCCGGGTCAACGGCAAGCTGTGCGAGCTCGACGAACTGCCGAAGCTGGATAAACAGAAGAAGCACTCGATCGATGTGGTGGTAGACCGCTTCAAGGTCCGCGCCGACCTGCAACAGCGTCTGGCCGAATCCTTCGAGACCGCGCTGAAGTTGGCCGACGGCATCGCTCTGGTGGCGCCGATGGACGACGAACCCGGTGAAGAGATTATCTTCTCGGCACGCTTCGCCTGCCCGATCTGCGGCCACGCCATCAGCGAGCTGGAACCCAAGCTGTTTTCCTTCAACAACCCGGCCGGCGCCTGCCCGACCTGCGACGGCCTGGGGGTCAAGCAGTTCTTCGACACCAAGCGGCTGGTCAACGGCGAGCTGACCCTGGCCGAAGGCGCGATTCGTGGCTGGGACAGGCGCAACGTTTATTACTTCCAGATGCTCGGGTCGCTGGCGGCCCATTACAAGTTTAGCCTGGACAAACCATTCAACGAGCTGCCTGCGGACCAGCAGAAATTCATCCTGCACGGCAGCGGCACGCAGAACGTCGATTTCAAATACTTGAACGACCGTGGTGATATCGTCAAGCGCTCCCACCCGTTCGAAGGCATCGTGCCCAACCTGGAACGGCGTTACCGCGAGACCGAATCGGCCAGCGTGCGCGAAGAACTCGCCAAGTTCCTCAGCACCCAGCCCTGCCCGGACTGCCGCGGCACCCGTTTGCGCCGGGAGGCGCGGCACGTGTGGGTGGGTGAGAAAACCCTGCCGGCGGTGACCAGCCTGCCGATCGGCGATGCCACTGACTATTTCGGCGGCTTGAAGCTCACCGGCCGTCGTGGCGAAATCGCCGACAAGATCCTCAAGGAGATCCGCGAACGCTTGCAGTTCCTGGTGAACGTCGGCCTGGACTACCTGACCCTCGACCGCAGCGCGGATACCCTGTCCGGCGGTGAGGCCCAGCGTATTCGCCTGGCCAGCCAGATCGGTGCCGGGCTCGTGGGCGTCATGTACATCCTCGACGAACCGTCCATTGGCTTGCACCAGCGGGACAACGACCGCTTGCTCGGCACGCTGAAACACCTGCGCGATATCGGCAATACGGTGATCGTGGTCGAACACGATGAAGACGCGATTCGCCTCGCCGATTACGTCGTGGATATCGGCCCCGGCGCGGGCGTGCACGGCGGACACATCGTCGCCCAGGGCACCGCCGCCGAAGTCATGGCGCACCCCGACTCGCTGACCGGCAAATACCTGTCGGGCCGGGTGAAGATCAAGGTGCCGGCCAAGCGTACCCCACGCAATAAAAAGCTGTCGTTGACCCTCAAGGGCGCACGCGGCAACAACCTGCGCAACGTCGACCTGGAAATCCCGATCGGCCTGCTGACCTGCGTTACCGGTGTTTCCGGCTCCGGCAAGTCGACGCTGATCAACAACACGCTGTTTCCCCTCAGTGCCACCGCGCTGAACGGTGCCACCACCCTGGAAGCCGCCGCGCACGACAGCATCAAGGGCCTGGAGCATCTGGATAAAGTTGTCGACATCGACCAGAGCCCGATCGGCAGGACGCCACGCTCCAACCCGGCGACCTATACAGGGTTGTTCACGCCGATCCGCGAACTGTTCGCCGGCGTACCTGAATCACGCTCGCGGGGCTACGGCCCGGGCCGGTTCTCGTTCAACGTCAAGGGCGGGCGCTGCGAAGCCTGCCAGGGCGACGGCCTGATCAAGGTGGAGATGCATTTCCTGCCCGACATCTACGTGCCGTGCGATGTGTGCAAGAGCAAGCGCTACAACCGTGAAACGCTGGAGATCAAGTACAAGGGCAAGAACATCCACGAAACCCTTGAAATGACGATCGAGGAAGCCCGAGCGTTCTTCGATGCAGTACCGGCATTGGCGCGCAAGCTCCAGACACTGATGGATGTGGGGCTTTCGTACATCAAGCTCGGGCAGTCGGCGACGACCTTGTCCGGCGGCGAGGCGCAGCGGGTCAAGCTGTCCCGTGAACTGTCCAAGCGCGATACCGGCAAGACCCTGTATATCCTCGACGAGCCGACCACAGGCCTGCACTTCGCCGATATCCAGCAATTGCTCGATGTATTGCATCGGCTTCGCGACCACGGCAACACCGTTGTGGTCATTGAGCACAACCTGGATGTGATCAAGACGGCTGACTGGCTGGTAGACCTCGGGCCGGAAGGCGGCTCCAAGGGCGGCCAGATCATCGCCGTAGGTACGCCGGAGCAAGTGGCGGAAATGAAGCAGTCTCACACCGGCTATTACCTCAAGCCGTTGCTGGAGCGTGACCGGGACTGAAACACCGGGCATGAAAAAGCCCCTGTCATCTCATCGATGGCAGGGGCTTTTTTATCCCGCAATAAATACATCAGAACTGCGATTGCAGGTAATTCTCCAGACCGATCAACTTGATCAGACCCAACTGCTTTTCAAGCCAGTAAGTGTGGTCTTCTTCAGTATCGTTGAGCTGCACCCGCAGGATCTCGCGAGTGACGTAGTCGTTGTGCTGTTCGCACAGCTCGATGCCTTTGCACAGCGCCGCACGGACTTTGTATTCCAGACGCAGGTCGGCGGCGAGCATGTCAGGTACGGTGGTACCGATGTCCAGGTCGTCCGGGCGCATGCGTGGCGTGCCTTCGAGCATCAGGATCCGGCGCATCAAGGCGTCGGCGTGCTGCGCCTCTTCTTCCATCTCATGGTTGATACGTTCGTAGAGCTCGGTAAAACCCCAATCCTCGTACATCCGCGAGTGGATGAAATATTGATCACGGGCTGCCAGTTCGCCTGTCAGCAACGTGTTGAGGTAATCGATTACGTCTGGGTGACCTTGCATCGCCCTACATCTCCACAAGCTTTGAAAGGCCCTAGTTTGAACCAAGCTGACTGCAAGGTCACTCGCCTATCGCAATAAAAGTGAAGAAAATCCGAGAAAAGCAGGGTAAATAACGCAAAAACCGCCCAAATGAGGGCGGTTCTGCTTCTCGTTTAGACTTAGTTAAGCTGTACGCCCAAGGCTTTTGCGATACCTTCTCCATAGGCAGCGTCTGCCTTGAAGAAATGCTGCAGCTGGCGATCGACAACATCCGCCGAGACCCCCGCCATCGCACCGGCGATATTGCTGATCAACAGCGCTTTCTGCTCATCGTTCATCAAGCGGAACAGTGCACCGGCATGGGTGTAGTAGTCGGTATCTTCGCGATGATCATACCGATCCGCCGCACCGCTGAGGGCCAGTGCCGGCTCCGCATAACGTGGCGCCTGCTTCGGCGCCTCCACGAAGCTGTTTGGCTCATAGTTCGGAGCCGCGCCGCCATTGCTGCCGAACGCCATGGTGCCGTCGCGCTGGTAGGTATTGACCGGGCTGCGCGGCGCGTTCACCGGCAACTGCTGATGGTTGGTACCTACGCGGTAGCGGTGTGCATCGGCATAGGCAAACACACGCCCCTGCAGCATGCGATCAGGCGAGAGACCCACACCCGGCACCATGTTGCTAGGCCCGAATGCCGCTTGCTCCACTTCGGCGAAGTAGTTCAGCGGGTTACGGTTGAGCTCCAGCTCGCCGACTTCGATTAGCGGAAACTCTTTCTGCGACCAGGTCTTGGTCACATCGAACGGGTTTTCGTAATGGGCCGCGGCCTGTGCCTCGGTCATGATCTGGATGCAGACACTCCATTTCGGGAAGTCACCGCGCTCGATCGCGTTGAACAGGTCGCGCTGGGCATAATCCGGATCGGTGCCCGCCAGGCGTGCAGCGTCGGCCGGCGCGAGGTTCTTGATGCCCTGCTTGGTCTTGTAGTGCCATTTCACCCAGTGACGCTCACCCAGGGCATTGATCAGGCTGTAGGTGTGGCTGCCGAAACCGTGCATGTGACGGTAGCCGTCAGGAATACCGCGGTCAGAGAACAGAATGGTGACCTGATGCAACGCTTCGGGCGAGTGCGACCAGAAGTCCCACATCATCTGGGCACTTTTGAGGTTGCTTTGTGGCAGGCGCTTCTGGGTGTGAATGAAGTCTGGAAACTTCAGTGGGTCACGGATGAAAAACACCGGTGTGTTGTTGCCGACGATGTCCCAGTTACCTTCTTCGGTGTAGAACTTCAGGGCGAAACCGCGTGGATCGCGCTCGGTATCGGCGGAGCCGCGCTCGCCACCTACGGTAGAGAAGCGCAGGAAAGTCGGCGTCTGCTTGCCGACCGACTCGAACAACTTGGCGCTGGTGTATTGAGTGATGTCGCGAGTTACGGTGAAGGTGCCGTAAGCGCCCGAGCCCTTGGCGTGTACGCGACGCTCTGGAATGTTTTCGCGATTGAAATGAGCAAGCTTCTCGATCAGGTGGAAATCGTCGAGCAGCAGCGGGCCACGTGGGCCGGCGGAGCGAGAGTTCTGGTTATCGGCGACAGGAGCGCCACTGGCGGTCGTAAGCGTTTTGGTCTGGCTCATGCTCAAATCTTCCTAGGTCGGTTCGGACTGCCGGCTAATCGGCTGGTGAGGAGTATTGATCATGTTAGTGACAGTATCCAAATTCATTAAATCATGGGCTTCGATAGTCATTATCTAATAAGCAAGATTGCCAATAGCCAGGCCAGGCGAAACGGCTAAAGCACTTTTCAATCGAGCACAAAAAACCGGGCACTAGGCCCGGTTCTTCGTTGCAGACTGTCGTCTTACTCGGCGCTTACAGCTTCGCCGGCAGTAGCACGATCAACCAACTCGACGTACGCCATAGGCGCGTTGTCGCCAGCGCGGAAACCGCACTTGAGGATGCGCAGGTAGCCACCCTCACGGGTAGCGTATCGCTTGCCCAGGTCGTTGAAGAGCTTACCAACGATAGCTTTCGAACGGGTACGGTCGAAAGCCAGGCGGCGGTTAGCCAGGCTGTCTGTCTTGGCCAGAGTGATCAGCGGCTCGGCAACGCGGCGCAGTTCTTTGGCTTTCGGCAGTGTAGTTTTGATCAGCTCGTGCTCGAACAGCGACACCGCCATGTTTTGGAACATGGCCTTGCGGTGCGAGCTGGTGCGGCTCAGGTGACGACCACTTTTACGATGACGCATGGTTCATTCCTTACCAAACACAACGTTCGGTGATTACGACGATCAGGCAGTCGCCTTGTCGTCCTTCTTAAGACTTGCAGGCGGCCAGTTGTCGAGGCGCATGCCGAGGGACAGACCGCGGGAGGCCAGAACGTCCTTGATTTCAGTCAAGGATTTCTTGCCAAGGTTCGGAGTCTTCAACAGCTCTACTTCGGTACGCTGAATCAGGTCACCGATGTAGTAGATGTTTTCCGCCTTAAGGCAGTTAGCCGAACGTACAGTCAGTTCCAGATCGTCAACCGGGCGAAGCAGGATCGGATCGATCTCGTCTTCCTGCTCGATAACCACTGGCTCACTGTCACCCTTGAGGTCGACGAACGCAGCCAACTGCTGTTGCAGGATGGTTGCAGCGCGGCGGATAGCCTCTTCAGGATCCAAGGTACCGTTGGTTTCCAGATCAATAACCAGCTTGTCCAGGTTGGTACGCTGTTCGACACGGGCGTTTTCCACCACGTATGCGATACGGCGAACCGGGCTGAACGAAGAGTCAAGCTGCAAGCGACCGATGCTGCGGCTTTCGTCTTCATCGCTCTGACGCGAGTCTGCCGGTTCATAACCACGACCACGAGCTACGGTGAGCTTCATGTTCAGGGCGCCGTTAGACGCCAGGTTAGCGATTACGTGATCGGGGTTAACGATCTCGACATCATGATCCAGCTGAATATCGGCAGCGGTAACCACCCCCGAACCCTTCTTCGACAAGGTCAGCGTAACTTCGTCACGACCGTGCAGCTTGATAGCCAGACCTTTAAGGTTCAACAGGATTTCAATTACGTCTTCCTGTACACCTTCGATGGCGCTGTACTCGTGGAGCACACCGTCAATCTCGGCCTCGACTACTGCACAGCCGGGCATTGAGGACAACAGGATGCGGCGCAGCGCGTTGCCCAGGGTGTGGCCGAAACCACGCTCGAGAGGCTCGAGTGTGATCTTGGCGCGGGTTGGACTGACAACCTGCACATCAATATGGCGGGGTGTCAGGAACTCATTTACCGAAATCTGCATGGATGCACCTATTTTCTAGCCCTTACTTGGAGTAGAGCTCGACAATCAGGCTTTCGTTGATGTCGGCGGACAGATCACTGCGAGCAGGAACGTTCTTGAAAACGCCCGACTTCTTCTCAGTGTCTACTTCTACCCATTCTACGCGGCCACGTTGGGCACACAGATCGAGAGCTTGGACAATGCGAAGTTGGTTTTTTGCTTTCTCGCGAACAGCAACCACGTCACCAGCACGAACCTGGTAGGACGGAACGTTCACGGTCTGGCCGTTAACGCTGATCGACTTGTGCGATACCAGCTGACGGGATTCGGCACGAGTAGAACCGAAACCCATACGGTATACAACGTTGTCCAGACGGCATTCGAGCAGCTGCAACAGGTTTTCACCGGTTGCGCCTTTCTTGCCAGCAGCTTCTTTGTAGTAGCCGCTGAATTGACGCTCGAGAACGCCGTAGATACGACGGACCTTCTGCTTTTCACGCAGTTGGGTGCCGTAATCGGACTGGCGACCGCGGCGTTGGCCGTGGATACCAGGTGCTGCTTCAATGTTGCACTTCGATTCGATCGCGCGCACGCCGCTCTTCAGGAAGAGATCGGTGCCTTCGCGACGAGCGAGTTTGCATTTTGGACCAATGTAACGAGCCATTCTTTACAATCTCCTGGATTACACGCGGCGCTTCTTCGGCGGACGGCACCCGTTGTGCGGGATTGGCGTCACGTCGGTGATGCTGGCGATCTTGTAGCCACAGCCGTTCAAAGCGCGGACTGCGGATTCACGACCTGGACCTGGACCTTTGACGTTGACGTCGAGGTTTTTCAGGCCGTATTCCAGCGCAGCTTGACCAGCACGTTCAGCAGCTACTTGAGCAGCGAACGGGGTGGACTTGCGGGAACCGCGGAAACCCGAACCACCGGAGGTAGCCCAGGAAAGAGCGTTACCTTGACGGTCGGTAATGGTCACGATGGTGTTGTTAAAAGATGCATGGATGTGGGCGATGCCATCAACCACTGTCTTTTTAACTTTTTTACGAGGACGAGCAGCAGGTTTTGCCATGATTAAATTCCTGTCGATTCGCTGGGGCGATTACTTGCGGATCGGCTTACGCGGACCTTTACGGGTACGCGCGTTGGTCTTGGTACGCTGACCGCGTACTGGCAGACCACGACGATGACGCAGACCGCGATAGCAACCGAGGTCCATCAAGCGCTTGATTTTCATGTTGATTTCGCGACGCAGGTCACCTTCAGTGGTGAACTTCGCCACTTCGCCACGCAGCTGTTCAATTTGCTCGTCGCTCAGATCCTTGATCTTTGCTGCTGGGTTGACCCCAGTCTCTGCACAAATTTTCTGTGCAGTAGTGCGACCAACACCATAGATGTAGGTCAGCGAGATAACAGTATGCTTGTTATCTGGAATGTTGACGCCTGCAATACGGGCCATTCAGTGGGACTCCAATTGACAGCTACCTACGCCCCGGAAGCCAAGAAATAGGGCGCGAGATAATATCGCTGTAATAACAAATAATCAACCCGGCAGCGCACTAGCTGCCGGGCTTAAAGCACAATCACACTCAGCCTTGGCGCTGTTTGTGACGCGGTTCCGCGCTGCAAATTACCCGAACAACACCTTCGCGGCGAATAATCTTGCAGTTACGGCACAGCTTTTTCACCGATGCACGAACTTTCATCACCAACTCCTCGAACCTTATGGACGCTACTCAGCGCAACATGCCGCTGCCGTAGCCCTTCAGGTTGGCTTTCTTCATCAGGGATTCGTACTGGTGCGAAACGAGGTGCGATTGTACTTGGGACATGAAGTCCATCACAACCACGACCACGATCAGCAACGAGGTCCCGCCAAGGTAGAACGGAACGTTTGCCGCAACCACCAGGAACTGGGGAAGCAAGCACACGGCCGTCATGTAAAGAGCACCGAACAAGGTCAAACGCGTCAGAACGCCATCAATGTAGCGCGCCGACTGCTCGCCTGGACGGATACCCGGAATAAAGGCACCGGACTTCTTCAGGTTTTCCGCTACGTCTTTCGGATTGAACATCAACGCCGTATAGAAGAAGCAGAAGAAAATAATCCCTGCACTAAACAGCAGAATATTCAACGGCTGACCAGGAGCGATCGACTGCGAGATGTCCTGCAACCAGCCCATACCTTCAGACTGGCCGAACCAGGCACCCAACGAAGCCGGGAACAGCAAGATGCTGCTCGCGAAAATGGCCGGGATAACGCCGGCCATGTTCACCTTCAACGGCAAGTGGCTGGTCTGCGCAGCAAATACCTTGCGGCCCTGCTGACGCTTGGCGTAGTGAACAGCGATACGACGCTGGCCACGCTCAATGAACACCACGAAACCGATAATCGCTACTGCCAGCAAACCGATGGCAACCAGGGCGAAGATGTTGATATCACCCTGACGCGCAGACTCGAAAGACTGCCCGATCGCTCTCGGAAGACCGGCGACGATACCTGCGAAGATCAACATCGAGATACCGTTGCCAACACCACGCTCAGTAATCTGCTCACCCAGCCACATCATGAACATCGCACCCGCCACAAAAGTGGTTACCGCGACGAAATGGAAGCCAAAGTCACCAGTGAACGCTACGCCCTGCCCCGCCAGACCGATGGACATGCCAACAGCCTGGACGAGAGCGAGGACGACAGTGAGGTAGCGGGTGTACTGGCTGATCTTGCGACGGCCAGCTTCACCTTCCTTCTTCAACTGCTCCAGCTGCGGACTGACAGCGGACATCAGCTGCATGATGATCGATGCCGAAATGTACGGCATGATCCCCAGTGCAAAGATGCTCATCCGCTCCAGCGCGCCGCCGGAAAACATGTTGAACAAGCTAAGAATGGTCCCCTCATTCTGTCGAAACAGGTCCGCGAGTCGGTCCGGGTTGATACCTGGAACCGGGATGTGTGCGCCTATTCGGTAGACGATAATCGCCAGGAACAGAAAACGCAGACGAGCCCAGAGTTCAGACATACCGCCTTTGCCGAGCGCAGAGAGAGCACCTTGCTTAGCCATTTATTCCTCGAACTTGCCGCCAGCTGCTTCGATAGCCGCACGCGCACCTTTGGTGGCGCCGATTCCCTTTCCGATGGTGACAGCACGAGCAACTTCGCCCGACAGCATGATTTTCACACGCTGTACGTTCTGGTTGATCACGTTGGCATCCTTCAGGGACTGCACGGTGACGATGTCGCCATCCACCTTGGCCAGCTCGGACAGACGCACTTCTGCGCGGTCCATGGCTTTCAGGGAAACGAAACCGAACTTCGGCAGACGACGATGCAGCGGCTGTTGACCGCCTTCAAAGCCTGGAGCAATGGTGCCACCGGAGCGGGAGGTCTGACCCTTGTGGCCACGGCCACCGGTCTTGCCCAAACCACTACCGATACCACGGCCCGGACGATGCTTTTCGCGACGGGAACCCGGCGCTGGACTCAGATCATTGAGTTTCATCGATTAACCCTCGACACGCAGCATGTAGTAAGCCTTGTTGATCATCCCGCGATTCTCGGGAGTATCCTGGACTTCTACAGTGTGACCGATGCGACGCAGACCCAGACCCTTAACGCACAGTTTGTGGTTAGGGATGCGGCCGGTCATGCTTTTGATCAGCGTAACTTTTACGGTAGCCATGATCAGAAGATCTCCTTGACGCTTTTGCCACGCTTGGCGGCAATGGATTCAGGAGATTGCATTGCTTTCAAACCCTTGAAGGTGGCGTGAACCACGTTTACCGGGTTAGTCGAGCCGTAGCACTTGGCCAGAACGTTCTGAACGCCAGCAACTTCGAGGACAGCACGCATAGCGCCGCCAGCGATGATACCGGTACCTTCAGAAGCAGGCTGCATGTACACCTTCGAAGCGCCATGGGCAGACTTCATTGCGTACTGCAGGGTGGTGCCGTTCAGATCAACCTGGATCATGTTGCGGCGAGCAGCTTCCATTGCCTTCTGGATCGCAGCAGGCACTTCACGCGACTTGCCACGGCCGAAGCCAACACGCCCTTTACCATCACCTACCACGGTCAACGCGGTGAAAGTGAAGATACGGCCGCCTTTAACGGTTTTGGCTACGCGGTTAACTTGAACCAGCTTCTCGATGTAGCCTTCGTCGCGCTTTTGGTCGTTATTTGACATAACTTAGAACTCCAGCCCAGCTTCACGAGCAGCATCAGCCAGCGCCTTGACGCGGCCGTGGTACTTGAAGCCAGAGCGGTCGAAAGCCACCTGCGAGACGCCAGCGGCTTTAGCACGCGTAGCGACCAGCTGGCCAACCTTAGTGGCCGCGTCGATGTTGCCAGTGGCGCCATCACGCAGTTCTTTATCCAAAGTCGAGGCACTTGCCAGGACTTTGTTGCCGTCGGCCGAAATGACCTGGGCGTAGATGTGCTGCGACGAGCGGAACACGCAGAGACGCACGACTTCGAGTTCGTGCATTTTCAGGCGTGCTTTGCGAGCGCGACGCAGTCGAGTAACTTTTTTGTCGGTCATTTGCTATGCCCTACTTCTTCTTGGCTTCTTTACGACGGACGACTTCGTCCGCGTAGCGCACACCTTTGCCTTTGTACGGCTCTGGTGGACGGAAGTCGCGGATCTCGGCGGCCACTTGACCTACCAGCTGCTTGTCGATGCCCTTGATCAGGATATCGGTCTGGCTAGGAGTCTCAGCGGTGATGCCTTCCGGCAGTTCATAATCCACTGGGTGCGAGAAGCCAAGAGCCAGGTTCAGCACTGTGCCTTTTGCTTGCGCTTTGTAACCAACACCGACCAGCTGGAGCTTGCGCTCGAAGCCTTGGCTTACGCCTTGGACCATGTTGTTTACCAACGCACGAGTGGTACCAGCCATTGCGCGAGTCTGTTGATCGCCATTGCGAGCAGCGAAACGCAGCTCACCAGCTTCTTCAACGATCTCAACGGACGAATGGATGTTCAGTTGCAGAGTGCCCTTGGCACCCTTCACCGAAAGCTGTTGGCCTGCGAATTTGACTTCGACACCGGCTGGCAGCTTAACGGGGTTCTTAGCGACGCGTGACATGCTTATCCCCCCTTAGAACACAGTGCAAAGAACTTCGCCGCCGACACCGGCAGCGCGCGCAGCACGATCCGTCATCACACCTTTGTTGGTGGAGACGATAGACACACCGAGACCGCCACGAACTTTTGGCAGATCATCGACGGACTTGTACTGACGCAGGCCTGGACGGCTAACGCGCTTCACTTCCTCGATGACCGGACGGCCTTCGAAGTACTTAAGCTCGATGGACAGCAGAGGCTTGATTTCGCTGCTGATCTGATAACCCGCAATGTAACCTTCGTCCTTCAGGACTTTGGCAACAGCTACCTTCAACGTAGAAGATGGCATGCTTACGACGGACTTTTCAGCCATCTGGGCATTACGGATACGAGTTAGCATGTCCGCTAACGGGTCCTGCATACTCATGGGCTAGACGCTCCTAATACACAAAAAATTAGCCTTTCGGCTAGTACGTGTCGCCGAGCGCATCCGTGCAATAAAAACACGGGCTCAGGCGAGCCGGGTATTCTAGACACACCCCACAAATGAATCAAGCCCCAAAAGGGGCTTGATTCAAGTTCAAGGTCACCAACGGTCAGGATCTTGCGATCCCGAGCGCCGCGACTTTGACAGTGCTTACCAGCTGGCCTTGACCAGACCTGGAACGTCACCACGCATTGCAGCTTGACGCAGCATGTTACGGCCGAGGCCGAACTTGCGGTACACGCCGTGCGGACGACCAGTCAGGCGGCAGCGGTTACGCATGCGCGAAGCGCTGGCGTCACGTGGCTGCTTCTGCAGTGCTACGGTAGCTTCCCAACGCGCTTCTGGACTTGCGTTCAGATCAACGATGATAGCTTTCAGCGCTGCACGCTTGGTGGCGTACTTGGCAACGGTGAGCTGACGCTTCAGCTCACGGTTCTTCATGCTCTTCTTGGCCATTGTCCTACTCCAATCAGTTGCGGAACGGGAATTTGAAAGCACGCAGCAGTGCGCGACCCTCTTCATCCGTCCGAGCAGTGGTGGTCAGGGTAATGTCCAGACCGCGGAGAGCGTCGATCTTGTCGTAATCGATTTCCGGGAAAATGATCTGCTCTTTCACGCCCATGCTGTAGTTGCCACGACCATCGAAGGACTTGGCATTCAGGCCGCGGAAGTCGCGAACCCGAGGCAGGGAGATCGACAGCAGACGATCCAGGAACTCGTACATACGCTCACGGCGCAGGGTCACTTTGACGCCGATCGGCCAACCTTCACGGACTTTGAAGCCAGCGATGGATTTCCGAGCGTAAGTCACAACGACTTTCTGACCGGTGATCTTTTCCAGGTCGGCTACAGCGTGCTCGATGACTTTTTTGTCGCCGATCGCTTCGCCCAGACCCATGTTCAGGGTGATTTTGGTAACGCGCGGAACTTCCATCACGTTCGAAAGCTTAAGTTCTTCCTTAAGCTTCGGTGCGATTTCCTTCCGGTAAATCTCTTTTAGTCGTGCCATGGTCTCATCTACCTAGCAGTGTTCAAGCATCAACCGCTTTTTGGGTCGACTTGAAGACACGAATTTTCTTGCCGTCTTCTACTTTGAAACCAACGCGGTCAGCCTTGTTGGTTTCGCCGTTGAAAATGGCGACGTTAGAAGCATCCAGTGGAGCTTCTTTTTCGACGATACCGCCCTGCACGCCCGACATCGGGTTAGGCTTGGTATGACGCTTGACCAGGTTCAGACCGCCAATAACCAAACGGTTGTTAGCGAGAACCTTAAGCACCTTACCGCGCTTACCTTTGTCTTTGCCGGCGATCACGATGATCTCGTCGTCACGACGAATCTTTTGCATGTCGGATCTCCTTACAGCACTTCTGGGGCGAGCGAGACGATCTTCATGAACTTCTCAGTACGAAGTTCACGGGTCACTGGCCCAAAGATACGGGTGCCGATTGGCTCTTGCTTGTTGTTCAGCAGAACAGCAGCGTTGCCATCAAAGCGGATGATGGAGCCGTCAGCACGACGAACACCATGGCGAGTGCGGACTACAACAGCAGTCATCACTTGACCTTTCTTCACCTTACCGCGAGGAATTGCTTCCTTGACGGTAACTTTGATGATGTCACCGATACCAGCGTAACGACGATGGGAGCCACCCAGCACCTTGATGCACATAACACGGCGAGCGCCGCTGTTATCGGCCACATCGAGCATGGATTGAGTCTGAATCATATAATTTCTCCGACCCCTAGCCCTTAGACTTCCACAGCGCGTTCGAGGACATCAACCAGCGCCCAAGACTTGGTCTTGGCCATCGGACGAGTTTCACGAATAGTGACTTTGTCGCCGATGTGGCACTGATTGGTTTCGTCGTGCGCGTGCAGCTTAGTCGAACGCTTAACGTATTTACCGTAGATCGGGTGCTTAACGCGACGCTCGATCAGAACGGTGATGGTTTTGTCCATCTTGTCGCTGACAACACGGCCAGTCAGCGTACGGACAGTTTTTTCGGCTTCAGCCATGATTACTTACCTGCCTGCTGGTTGAGCACAGTTTTCACGCGAGCGATGTCACGCTTAACTTGCGAGAGCAGATGAGACTGCCCCAACTGGCCAGTTGCCTTCTGCATACGCAGATTGAACTGGTCGCGCAGCAGGCCGAGCAGTTGCTCGTTCAGCTGCTGTGCTGATTTTTCACGAAGTTCATTCGCTTTCATCACATCACCGTCCGTTTAACAAAGGAGGTGGCGAGCGGCAGCTTTGCAGCAGCCAGGGCGAAAGCCTCACGCGCCAGCTCTTCAGAAACACCCTCGATTTCATACAGGACTTTGCCTGGCTGAATCTGGGCAACCCAGTACTCCACGTTACCCTTACCTTTACCCATCCGAACTTCGAGTGGCTTCTTGGTGACAGGCTTGTCCGGGAATACACGGATCCAGATCTTGCCGCCACGTTTTACGTGACGGGTCAGAGCACGACGCGCTGACTCGATCTGACGAGCGGTGAGACGACCACGAGCAACAGACTTCAGCGCGAACTCGCCGAAGCTGACTTTGCTACCGCGCAATGCCAGGCCACGGTTGTGACCGGTCATCTGCTTGCGGAACTTCGTACGCTTTGGTTGCAACATTTGGCGTACCCCTTACTTAGCAGCTTTTTTACGAGGCGCTGGTGCTTGTGGTTTCAGTTCTTCTTGGCGACCACCAATTACTTCGCCTTTGAAGATCCAAACCTTTACACCGATCACACCGTAAGTGGTGTGAGCTTCGTAGTTGGCATAGTCGATGTCGGCACGCAGGGTGTGCAGTGGCACACGACCTTCGCGATACCATTCAGTACGTGCGATTTCAGCACCGCCGAGACGACCGCTCACTTGGATTTTGATGCCTTTGGCACCAATGCGCATGGCGTTCTGTACAGCGCGCTTCATAGCGCGACGGAACATTACGCGACGCTCCAGCTGCTGAGCTACGCTCTGCGCAACCAGCATACCGTCGAGCTCCGGCTTGCGGATCTCTTCGATATTGATGTGCACAGGCACACCCATTTGCTTGGTCAGGTCCTGACGCAGTTTCTCAACATCTTCACCTTTCTTCCCGATAACGATACCTGGACGAGCGGTGTGGATGGTGATACGTGCAGTCTGAGCCGGACGATGGATATCGATACGGCTGACGGACGCGCTTTTTAGTTTGTCTTGGAGATACTCACGCACCTTCAGATCAGCGAACAAGTAGTCCGCATAAGTCCGACCGTCTGCGTACCAGACGGAGGTGTGCTCCTTGACGATTCCCAGGCGAATGCCAATGGGATGTACTTTCTGACCCATCTCTTCGACTCCGTTACTTGTCAGCAACCTTGACAGTGATATGGCAAGACCGCTTGACGATGCGATCAGCACGGCCTTTGGCACGTGGCATGATGCGCTTCAGCGAACGCCCTTCGTTGACGAAAACGGTGCTGACCTTCAGGTCATCAACGTCTGCGCCTTCGTTATGCTCGGCGTTGGCTACGGCCGACTCCAGCACTTTTTTAATGATCTCGGCGGCTTTCTTACTGCTGAAAGCCAACAGGTTGAGCGCTTCGCCCACCTTCTTCCCGCGGATCTGGTCGGCGACCAAGCGGGCTTTCTGGGCGGAGATTCGAGCGCCCGACAACTTAGCGGCTACTTCCATTTCCTTACCCCTTAACGCTTGGCTTTCTTGTCAGCCACGTGCCCACGATATGTGCGGGTACCGGCGAACTCGCCCAGTTTGTGGCCGACCATGTCTTCGTTCACGAGAACTGGGACGTGCTGGCGACCGTTGTGTACAGCGATGGTCAGACCGACCATCTGTGGCAGGATCATCGAACGACGCGACCAGGTCTTAACTGGTTTGCGATCGTTCTTTTCCGCCGCCACTTCGATCTTCTTCAGTAGGTGAAGATCAATAAAAGGACCTTTTTTCAGAGAACGTGGCACTGTCGTATCCCTCTATTTACTTGCGACGACGGACGATCATTTTGTCGGTACGCTTATTACCACGAGTCTTCGCGCCCTTAGTCGGGAAGCCCCATGGCGATACCGGATGACGACCACCAGAGGTACGACCTTCACCACCACCATGTGGGTGGTCAACCGGGTTCATGGCAACACCACGAACGGTTGGGCGAACGCCACGCCAGCGCTTGGCACCAGCTTTACCCAACGAACGCAGGCTGTGCTCGGAGTTCGAGACTTCGCCCAGGGTCGCACGGCATTCAGCCAGGACTTTACGCATCTCACCAGAACGCAGACGCAGGGTCACGTAGACACCTTCACGAGCGATCAGCTGAGCCGAAGCACCAGCGGAACGAGCGATTTGCGCGCCTTTACCTGGCTTCAATTCGATGCCGTGTACGGTGCTACCAACTGGAATGTTGCGCAGTTGCAGAGCGTTGCCCGGCTTGATCGGTGCCAGAGCACCTGCGATCAGCTGGTCGCCAGCGCTCACGCCTTTAGGGGCGATGATGTAGCGACGCTCGCCATCTGCGTACAGCAGCAGAGCGATGTGAGCAGTACGGTTTGGATCGTATTCGATACGCTCGACGGTGGCAGCGATGCCATCCTTGTCGTTGCGACGGAAGTCGACCAGACGATAATGCTGCTTATGACCACCACCAATGTGACGAGTGGTAATACGGCCATTGTTGTTACGACCACCAGACTTCGATTTTTTCTCGAGCAGCGGTGCGTGAGGAGCGCCTTTATGCAGCTCCTGGTTGACCACCTTGACCACAAAACGGCGGCCAGGGGAAGTCGGTTTGCATTTAACGATTGCCATGATGCACCCCTTCCTTACTCAGCACTGCTGCTGAAATCGAGATCTTGGCCTGGCTGAAGGGAGATAACTGCCTTCTTCCAGTCATTACGCTTGCCCAGACCGCGAGCAGTGCGCTTGCTCTTACCCAGAACGTTCAGGGTAGTAACGCGCTCTACTTTCACGCTGAACAGGCTTTCGACGGCCTTCTTGATTTCCAGCTTGGTTGCATCGGTTGCAACCTTGAAAACGAACTGGCCTTTCTTGTCTGCCAGAACCGTAGCCTTCTCGGAAACGTGCGGGCCAAGCAGAACTTTAAATACGCGTTCCTGGTTCATCCCAGCAGCTCCTCGAATTTCTTCACGGCCGACACGGTGATCAACACCTTGTCGTATGCGATCAGACTGACCGGATCGGAACCTTGCACGTCACGGACATCGACGTGTGGCAGGTTGCGAGCAGCCAGGTACAGGTTCTGATCAACAGCGTCAGACACGATCAGGACGTCAGTCAGGCCCATGCCATTCAGCTTGTTCAGCAGATCTTTGGTTTTCGGTGCTTCAACAGCGAAGTCCTGAACCACGACCAGACGATCAGTACGCACCAGCTCAGCAAGGATGGAACGCATTGCTGCGCGATACATCTTCTTGTTCAGCTTCTGGGTGTGATCCTGAGGACGAGCTGCGAAAGTGGTACCGCCGCCACGCCAGATAGGGCTACGGATAGTACCGGCACGAGCACGGCCAGTACCTTTCTGACGCCATGGGCGCTTACCGCCACCACGAACGTCGGAACGGGTCTTTTGCTGCTTGCTACCTTGACGACCGCCGGCCATGTAGGCCACGACTGCTTGGTGAACCAGCGTCTCGTTGAATTCGCCGCCAAATGTCAGTTCGGAAACTTCGATCGCTTGAGCGTCATTTACATTTAATTGCATGTCAGCTTCCCCTTAACCGCGAGCCTTGGCTGCTGGACGTACAACCAAGTTGCCGCCAGTAGCGCCAGGAACAGCGCCCTTGACCAACAACAGATTGCGTTCAGCGTCCACGCGCACTACTTCGAGGGACTGCACGGTCACGCGCTCGGCGCCCATATGACCGGACATTTTTTTGCCCTTGAATACACGACCAGGAGTCTGGCACTGGCCGATAGAGCCTGGAACGCGGTGGGATACGGAGTTACCGTGGGTGTTATCTTGCCCGCGGAAGTTCCAACGCTTGATCGTACCCTGGAAGCCTTTACCCTTGGACTGACCGGTTACATCAACCAGTTGGCCAGCGGCGAAGATTTCAGCGTTGATCAGATCGCCGGCCTGGTACTCACCTTCTTCAAGGCGGAATTCCATTACGGTACGACCAGCGGCAACGTTCGCCTTGGCGAAGTGGCCAGCTTGAGCAGCTGTTACACGCGAAGCACGACGCTCGCCGACAGTGACTTGCACTGCACGATAGCCATCGGTCTCTTCAGTTTTGAACTGGGTGACGCGATTCGGCTCGATCTCAATGACCGTGACCGGAATGGAGACACCTTCTTCGGTGAAAATACGGGTCATACCGCATTTACGACCGACTACACCAATAGTCATGTTGTAAACCTCATGAGTGTACGGGGCTTTCACCCGCTATGGCCGCCCATTTCAGAGCGTTACACGACTAAGACCGAGTCTTAGCCGAGGCTGATCTGCACTTCCACACCGGCCGCAAGATCGAGCTTCATAAGAGCATCAACGGTTTTATCCGTTGGCTGGACGATGTCCAGAACGCGCTTATGAGTACGGATCTCGTACTGGTCACGCGCGTCTTTGTTGACGTGCGGGGAGACCAGAACGGTGAACCGCTCTTTACGGGTAGGCAGTGGAATTGGACCACGCACTTGAGCACCAGTACGTTTCGCGGTTTCCACGATTTCCTGGGTGGATTGGTCGATCAGGCGATGGTCAAAAGCCTTCAACCTGATACGGATTTGCTGATTTTGCATTGGATTTCAGACTCCGGCTGCTATTCCCACCGGGCGCAATACGCCCGTTAAAAGGAGGCGCAATTCTATAGACGCCCCCGATAGGTGTCAACCCAATAAAAAAGCCCCCGCTAAGCGGGGGCTTTTCAACTCACCGAGCCAACTCTACAAGAGAGTCTTACTCGATGATTTTGGCTACGACGCCAGCGCCGACGGTACGACCGCCTTCACGGATAGCGAAACGCAGACCGTCTTCCATTGCGATGGTCTTGATCAGGGTGACAACCATTTTGATGTTGTCGCCTGGCATTACCATTTCAACGCCTTCCGGCAGCTCGCAGTTACCGGTCACGTCAGTGGTCCGGAAGTAGAACTGTGGACGGTAGCCTTTGAAGAACGGAGTGTGACGACCGCCTTCTTCTTTGCTCAGAACGTACACTTCAGCTTCGAACTTGGTGTGCGGCTTGACCGAACCCGGCTTAACCAGAACCTGGCCACGCTCAACGTCGTCACGCTTGGTACCACGCAGCAGAACGCCGCAGTTCTCGCCAGCACGACCTTCGTCGAGCAGCTTACGGAACATTTCAACACCGGTGCAGGTGGTGACGGTGGTGTCACGCAGACCTACGATTTCCAGCGGATCCTGAACCTTGACGATACCGCGCTCGATACGACCAGTCACAACAGTACCGCGACCGGAGATCGAGAATACGTCTTCGATAGGCATCAGGAACGGCTTGTCGATAACACGAACTGGCTCTGGGATGTAGCTGTCCAGAGTTTCTACCAGACGCTTCACAGCGGTGGTACCCATTTCGTTGTCGTCCTGACCGTTCAGAGCCATCAGAGCCGAACCGATGATGATTGGGGTGTCATCACCTGGGAAGTCGTAAGTGCTCAGCAGATCGCGCACTTCCATCTCAACCAGTTCCAGCAGCTCAGCGTCGTCAACCATGTCAGCCTTGTTCAGGAAGACAACGATGTACGGAACGCCTACCTGACGGGACAGCAGGATGTGCTCACGGGTTTGTGGCATCGGACCATCGGCGGCCGAGCAAACCAGGATCGCGCCGTCCATCTGGGCAGCACCGGTGATCATGTTCTTCACA
Source organism: Pseudomonas sp. R1-15 (assembly GCF_051132085.1). Classification (NCBI taxonomy): domain Bacteria; kingdom Pseudomonadati; phylum Pseudomonadota; class Gammaproteobacteria; order Pseudomonadales; family Pseudomonadaceae; genus Pseudomonas; species Pseudomonas sp. R1-15. Next base: position 5,402,767 of record NZ_CP071660.1, read on the forward strand.
TAGTCAGCGTGACCTGGGCAGTCAACGTGAGCGTAGTGACGAATCGAAGAGTTGTACTCAACGTGCGCGGTGTTGATGGTGATACCACGAGCCTTTTCTTCCGGAGCGCTGTCGATTTTGTCGAAAGCAACAACGGCCGAACCGAAAACTTCGGAGCAGACGCGAGTCAGAGCAGCGGTCAGAGTGGTTTTACCGTGGTCAACGTGACCAATGGTGCCAACGTTGACGTGCGGTAGGGAACGATCAAATTTTTCTTTAGCCACGACAATTAACTCCTTGCCTAAAGGGCTGAATCAGCCTTGCTTTTTGGTAACAGTCTCGACGATATGCGACGGAGCTGTATTGTATTTTTTGAATTCCATAGAGTAGCTTGCGCGACCCTGAGACATGGAACGAACGTCGGTCGCGTAACCGAACATTTCACCCAACGGAACCTCGGCGCGGATAACCTTGCCGGAAACCGTATCTTCCATACCCAGAATCATGCCACGACGACGGTTAAGGTCGCCCATGACATCACCCATGTAGTCTTCAGGCGTAACGACTTCTACTGCCATGATCGGCTCGAGCAACTCACCACCGCCCTTCTGGGCCAGTTGCTTTGTTGCCATGGAAGCAGCCACCTTGAACGCCATCTCGTTGGAGTCGACGTCGTGGTAAGAACCATCAAACACTGTTGCCTTCAGGCCGATCAGCGGATAGCCGGCAACAACGCCGTTCTTCATCTGCTCTTCGATACCCTTCTGGATCGCCGGGATGTATTCCTTAGGAACAACACCACCTACGACTTCGTTCACGAATTGCAGACCTTCCTGACCTTCGTCAGCCGGTGCAAAACGGATCCAGCAGTGACCGAACTGGCCACGACCGCCGGATTGGCGAACGAACTTGCCTTCGATTTCACAGTTCTTCGTGATGCGCTCACGATAGGAAACCTGAGGCTTGCCGATGTTGGCTTCGACGTTGAACTCACGGCGCATCCGGTCAACCAGGATGTCCAGGTGCAGCTCGCCCATGCCGGAGATGATCGTCTGACCAGTCTCTTCATCAGTCTTGACGCGGAAAGACGGGTCTTCCTGAGCAAGTTTGCCCAGAGCGATACCCATTTTTTCCTGGTCATCCTTGGTCTTGGGCTCAACGGCAACCGAAATAACCGGCTCCGGGAAGTCCATGCGAACCAGGATGATTGGCTTGTCAGCGTTGCACAAGGTTTCGCCAGTGGTGACGTCCTTCATGCCGATCAAGGCCGCGATGTCACCAGCGCGTACTTCCTTGATTTCTTCACGGGCGTTTGCGTGCATCTGCACCATACGACCCACACGCTCTTTCTTGCCTTTTACCGAGTTGATCACGCCGTCGCCGGAGGCCAACACGCCCGAGTAAACCCGAACAAAGGTCAAGGTACCCACGAATGGGTCGGTAGCGATCTTGAATGCCAAAGCCGCGAACGGCTCGTCGTCACTTGCGTGACGCTCCATTTCCTCTTCCTCGTTATCCGGGTTGGAACCCTTGATAGCAGGAATGTCGGTTGGAGCAGGCAGGAAGTCGATAACGGCGTCGAGAACCAGGGGAACACCCTTGTTCTTGAAGGAAGAACCACAAACAGCCAGAACGATCTCACCAGCGATAGTACGCTGACGCAGAGCGGCCTTGATTTCCTCGTTGGTGAGTTCTTCACCCTCGAGGTACTTGTTCATCAGCTCTTCGTTGGCTTCGGCCGCAGCCTCGACCATGTTGCCGCGCCACTTCTCGGCTTCTTCCAGCAATTCAGCAGGAATGTCCTTGCGAACAGGAACCATGCCCTTGTCGGAATCGTTCCAGTAGACAGCTTGCATGTTGATCAGATCGATCTGACCCTGGAAGTTGTCTTCGGAACCGATAGCCAACTGGATCGGCACCGGAGTGTGACCCAGACGCTGCTTGATCTGAGCGATCACGCGCAGGAAGTTGGCACCAGCACGGTCCATCTTGTTTACGTAAACAAGACGTGGAACGCCGTATTTGTTGGCCTGACGCCATACGGTTTCCGACTGAGGCTCAACACCCGAAGTACCGCAGAACACAACGACCGCGCCGTCGAGTACACGCAGGGAACGTTCAACTTCAATGGTGAAGTCTACGTGGCCCGGGGTATCGATAACGTTGAAGCGATGCTCGTGCGGGTACTGCTTCTCGGAACCTTTCCAGAAGGCGGTGATAGCAGCAGACGTAATGGTAATACCACGCTCCTGCTCCTGCACCATCCAGTCTGTGGTCGCGGCGCCGTCATGCACCTCGCCCATTTTGTGACTTTTGCCGGTGTAAAAAAGGACGCGCTCGGTGGTGGTGGTCTTACCAGCATCCACGTGAGCAACGATACCGATGTTACGGTAGCGATTAATCGGTGTAGTACGAGCCATAAAGCCCTCGCAAATTGAGTGACGCTAAAATTAGAAGCGGTAGTGCGAGAAAGCCTTGTTGGCTTCAGCCATACGGTGCACGTCTTCACGCTTCTTAACTGCAGCACCTTTACCTTCAGCAGCGTCCAACAGTTCACCAGCCAAACGCAGAGCCATGGACTTCTCGCCGCGCTTGCGGGCGAAGTCTACCAGCCAGCGCATTGCCAGGGCGTTACGACGGGAAGGACGAACTTCGACCGGAACCTGGTAAGTAGCACCGCCTACACGGCGCGACTTCACTTCGACCAGCGGAGCGATGGCGTCGAGAGCTTTCTCGAAGATTTCCAGGGGATCGCTGTTCTTGCGTTCCTTAACTTTGTCCAGTGCGCCATAAACAATACGCTCGGCAACGGCTTTCTTGCCGCTCTCCATAACGTGGTTCATGAACTTGGCGAGGATCTGGCTTCCGTATTTCGGATCGTCCAGAATCTCACGTTTGGCTGCTACGCGACGTCTTGGCATGATAAGCCCTCAAGCGGTCTTCAGGTTAGCCCGGGACAGCTCACGCTTGCCCGACCTTACTCTTATCGACTCAATAAAAATGAAAAACTGCAAAACGACCGATTACTTCGGACGCTTGGTACCGTACTTCGAACGACCCTGGTTACGACCTTTGACGCCGGAAGTATCCAAAGAACCGCGGACGGTGTGGTAACGAACACCTGGCAAGTCTTTTACACGACCGCCGCGGATCAGTACCACGCTGTGCTCTTGCAGGTTGTGGCCTTCACCGCCGATGTACGAGGAAACCTCGAAACCGTTGGTCAGGCGCACACGGCATACTTTACGCAGTGCCGAGTTAGGTTTTTTCGGCGTGGTGGTATACACACGGGTGCATACGCCACGACGTTGCGGGCAGTTCTGCAGCGCAGGCACGTCGGATTTCTCGACGATACGCTTACGCGGCTGACGTACCAGCTGGTTGATAGTTGCCATCTACTAGCTCCACTGTTGTCTTGCGACGCTATTGTCTTACAAGAAAAGCAAAATGGCAGGAACGAATTCCCGCCAAATTTAGGGGATCAAGAGTCTAAAGAGGATCTTGTCCCCAGTCAAGGCAAGGCCCCGACCTCCCCACCCGCCGGATCTAGACAATTTGTCTCGATCCGCCGAACGGGGCGACCAGGGCCAGGCACTCAATCAGCTCAGAACTCAGTTACCACTCGAGTTCAGTGCTTCGGTCAGTGCAGCTTCCACTTCACTGGCGCTTACGCGCAACGGCTTGTCTGCTTCACGGCGGCGCTTGCGCTCGCTGTGGTAGGCCAAACCGGTACCGGCCGGGATCAGACGACCCACGACCACGTTTTCTTTCAGGCCGCGCAGGTAGTCGCGCTTGCCGGTTACCGCCGCTTCGGTCAGTACCCGCGTGGTTTCCTGGAAGGAAGCCGCCGAGATGAACGATTCGGTGGACAACGACGCCTTGGTGATACCCAGCAGTACGCGAGTGAACTTGGCAAGGAACTTGTCCTCGTTCGCCAGGCGCTCGTTCTCCACCAGTACGTGAGTCAGTTCCATCTGGTCGCCCTTGATGAAGCTGGAATCGCCGGACTCGGAGATCTCAACTTTACGCAGCATCTGACGCAGGATGGTCTCGATGTGCTTGTCGTTGATCTTCACGCCTTGCAGACGATAAACGTCCTGGATCTCGTTCACGATGTACTTGGCCAGCGCACTCACACCCAGCAGACGCAGGATGTCGTGTGGATCGCTCGGACCGTCGGAAATAACTTCGCCGCGGTTTACCTGTTCGCCTTCGAAGACGTTCAGGTGACGCCACTTCGGAATCAGTTCTTCGTACGGATCGCTACCGTCGTTCGGGGTGATGACCAGACGGCGCTTGCCCTTGGTCTCTTTACCGAACGCGATGGTGCCGCTGACTTCAGCCAGAATCGAGGCTTCTTTCGGACGACGGGCTTCGAACAGGTCGGCAACACGCGGCAGACCACCGGTGATGTCGCGGGTTTTCGAAGTTTCTTGCGGAATACGAGCGATAACATCACCGATCGCGATCCGCGCGCCGTCCGCCACACCGACCAAGGCGTTGGCTGGCAGGAAGTACTGAGCGATTACGTCAGTGCCTGGCAGCAACAGATCCTTGCCGTTGTCGTCGACCATCTTCACGGCTGGACGGATGTCCTTGCCGGCAGCTGGACGATCTTTGGCGTCGAGTACCTCAATGTTGGTCATACCGGTCAATTCGTCAGTCTGACGCTTGATCGTGATGCCTTCTTCCATGCCCACGTAGGTCACGGTACCTTTCATTTCGGTAACGATCGGGTGAGTGTGCGGATCCCACTTGGCCACGATAGCGCCAGCGTCGACCTTATCGCCTTCCTTCACCGAAATCACCGCACCGTACGGCAGCTTGTAGCGCTCGCGCTCACGACCGAAGTCGTCGGCAATCGCCAGCTCACCGGAACGGGACACAGCCACCAGGTGACCGTCGACACGCTCAACGTGCTTCAGGTTGTGCAGACGGACAGTACCGCCATTCTTCACCTGAACGCTGTCGGCCGCGGAGGTCCGGCTTGCCGCACCACCGATGTGGAACGTACGCATGGTCAGCTGGGTACCCGGCTCACCAATGGACTGGGCAGCAATAACGCCGACCGCTTCACCGATGTTCACCTGGTGACCACGAGCCAGATCGCGGCCGTAGCACTTGGCGCAGATGCCGTAGCGGGTTTCGCAGCTGATCGGCGAACGTACGATCACTTCGTCGATGCTGTTGAGCTCGATGAACTCGACCCACTTCTCGTCAACCAGGGTGCCCGCAGGAACGATAACGTCCTCGGTACCCGGCTTGAACACGTCACGGGCAATGACACGACCCAATACGCGCTCACCCAGCGGCTCGACAACGTCACCGCCTTCAATGTGCGGCGTCATGACCAGGCCGTGTTCGGTGCCGCAATCGATCTCGGTCACAACCAGATCCTGCGCCACGTCTACCAGACGACGAGTCAGGTAACCGGAGTTCGCGGTTTTCAACGCGGTATCCGCAAGACCCTTACGAGCACCGTGAGTGGAGATGAAGTACTGAAGTACGCTCAAACCTTCACGGAAGTTCGCGGTAATCGGCGTCTCGATGATGGAGCCGTCCGGCTTGGCCATCAGGCCACGCATACCGGCGAGCTGACGGATCTGCGCAGCAGAACCCCGTGCGCCCGAGTCGGCCATCATGTACATCGAGTTGAACGATTCCTGGTCGACTTCGTTGCCGTGGCGGTCGATGACCTTCTCTTTCGAGAGGTTGGCCATCATCGCCTTGGATACTTCGTCGTTCGCCTTCGACCACAGGTCGATTACCTTGTTGTACTTCTCGCCCTGGGTTACCAGGCCGGACGCGTACTGGCTCTCGATCTCTTTCACTTCCTCGGTGGCAGCACCGATGATGCGGGCTTTTTCATCAGGGATAACGAAGTCGTTAACACCGATGGAAACGCCGGAGATGGTCGAATAGGCAAAACCGGTGTACATCAGCTGGTCAGCGAAGATCACGGTCTCTTTCAGACCAACCACGCGGTAGCACTGGTTGATCAGCTTGGAGATCGCCTTTTTCTTCATCGGCAGGTTGACGACGTCAAACGACAGGCCAGGTGGAACAACCTGGAACAACAGCGCACGGCCGACAGTGGTGTCGACGATGCGAGTGTTCTTGACGCTGCCACCATCACGATCGTTAACGGTCTCGTTGATCCGCACCTTGACCTTGGCGTGCAGTGCGGCTTCGCCAGCACGGAACACCCGGTCGACTTCCTGCAGGTCCGCGAAAACACGACCTTCGCCCTTGGCGTTGATCGCTTCACGCGTCATGTAGTACAGACCCAATACAACGTCCTGCGACGGAACGATGATTGGCTCACCGTTGGCTGGCGACAGGATGTTGTTGGTCGACATCATCAACGCACGCGCTTCGAGCTGGGCTTCCAGCGTCAGCGGTACGTGCACGGCCATCTGGTCGCCGTCGAAGTCGGCGTTGTACGCAGCACAGACCAGAGGGTGCAGCTGGATAGCCTTGCCTTCGATCAGTACCGGTTCAAACGCCTGGATACCCAGACGGTGAAGGGTCGGTGCACGGTTGAGCAGCACTGGGTGTTCGCGAATTACTTCGGCAAGAACGTCCCAGACTTCTGGCAGCTCGCGCTCGACCATTTTCTTGGCGGCTTTGATGGTGGTAGCGAGACCACGCATTTCCAGCTTGCCGAAAATGAACGGCTTGAACAGTTCCAGTGCCATTTTCTTAGGCAGACCGCACTGGTGCAGACGCAGGGTCGGACCTACGGTAATTACCGAACGACCCGAGTAGTCAACACGCTTACCGAGCAAGTTCTGGCGGAAACGACCTTGTTTACCCTTGATCATGTCAGCCAGGGATTTCAGAGGACGCTTGTTCGAACCGGTGATAGCGCGGCCACGGCGACCGTTGTCGAGCAGTGCGTCGACCGCTTCCTGCAACATACGCTTTTCGTTGCGCACGATGATGTCCGGAGCGGACAGATCGAGCAGGCGCTTCAAGCGGTTGTTACGGTTGATCACTCGACGATACAGATCGTTGAGGTCGGAAGTCGCGAAACGACCGCCATCAAGCGGAACCAGTGGACGCAGGTCTGGCGGCAGTACCGGCAGAACGGTCAGCACCATCCACTCTGGCAGGTTGCCGGAACCCTGGAAGGCTTCCATCAACTTCAGACGCTTGGACAGCTTCTTGATCTTGGTTTCGGAGTTGGTTTGCGGAATCTCTTCGCGCAGACGACCAATCTCGTGCTCCAGGTCGATAGCGTGCAGCAGCTCGCGGACAGCTTCGGCACCCATGCGGGCATCGAAATCGTCGCCGAACTCTTCCAGCGCTTCGAAGTATTGCTCGTCGTTGAGCAACTGGCCTTTTTCAAGGGTGGTCATGCCTGGATCGATAACGACATAGCTCTCGAAGTAGAGAACGCGCTCGATATCACGCAGGGTCATGTCCATCAGCAAGCCGATACGGGACGGCAGCGATTTCAGGAACCAGATGTGGGCAACCGGCGAAGCCAGCTCGATGTGCGCCATGCGCTCACGACGAACTTTTGCCAGCGCAACTTCAACGCCGCACTTCTCGCAGATCACGCCGCGATGCTTCAAGCGCTTGTACTTACCGCACAGGCACTCGTAATCCTTTACCGGGCCAAAGATCTTGGCGCAGAACAGGCCGTCACGCTCGGGTTTGAACGTACGGTAGTTGATGGTTTCCGGCTTTTTAACTTCACCGAACGACCACGAACGGATCATCTCAGGCGAGGCCAATCCAATACGGATGGCGTCGAACTCTTCGACTTGACCCTGGTTTTTCAGCAAATTCAGTAGGTCTTTCAAGGCCTTTCCTCCTGGCGGAGCAGAGAGCGGGCAAGACAGCCCCGCTCTCGATTCGCGTCACGTGTTATTCGGTTTCCAGATCGATATCGATGCCGAGGGAACGAATTTCCTTGATCAACACGTTGAAGGACTCGGGCATGCCCGGCTCCATACGGTGATCGCCGTCCACGATGTTCTTGTACATCTTGGTCCGGCCGTTCACATCGTCCGACTTCACTGTGAGCATTTCTTGCAGAGTGTAAGCAGCACCGTACGCTTCCAGTGCCCAGACCTCCATCTCCCCGAAACGCTGACCACCGAACTGCGCCTTACCACCCAGCGGCTGCTGGGTAACCAGGCTGTAAGAACCGGTAGAACGAGCGTGCATCTTGTCGTCTACCAAGTGGTTCAGCTTCAGCATGTACATGTAGCCAACGGTAACCGGACGCTCGAACTTGTTGCCGGTACGGCCGTCGAACAGCTGCATCTGGCCGCTTTCCGGCAGGTCTGCCAGTTTCAGCATGGCCTTGATTTCGCTTTCCTTGGCACCGTCGAACACCGGGGTAGCCATTGGAACGCCGCCGCGCAGGTTCTTCGCCAGATCCAGGATTTCCTGGTCGGAGAAGGTATCCAGCTCTTCGTTGCGCCCGCCGATCTCGTTGTAGATCTCGTGCAGGAACTTACGCAGGTCCGCGACCTTGCGCTGCTCTTCGATCATGCGGTTGATCTTCTCGCCCAGACCTTTGGCCGCAAGGCCCAGGTGGGTTTCGAGGATCTGACCGACGTTCATACGCGAAGGTACGCCCAACGGGTTGAGGACCACATCGACCGGGGTGCCATTGGCATCGTGCGGCATGTCTTCAACCGGCATGATCACCGAGACCACACCTTTGTTACCGTGACGACCGGCCATCTTGTCGCCCGGCTGGATGCGACGACGGATTGCCAGGTAGACCTTGACGATCTTCAGCACGCCTGGAGCCAGGTCATCGCCCTGCTGCAGTTTGCGCTTCTTGTCTTCGAACTTGTCGTCCAGCAGACGGCGGCGATCAACGATGTAGGCCTGGGCCTTCTCGAGCTGCTCGTTCAGAGCGTCTTCAGCCATGCGCAGTTTGAACCACTGACCATGCTCAAGACCGTCGAGAACTTCGTCGGTGATTTCCTGACCTTTCTTCAGGCCTGCGCCGCCTTCTGCCTTGTGGCCTACCAGAGCGGAACGCAGACGTTCGAAAGTCGCGCCTTCAACGATACGGAACTCTTCGTTCAGATCCTTGCGGATCTCGTCGAGCTGAGTCTTCTCGATGGACAATGCACGAGCATCACGCTCGACACCGTCACGGGTGAAGACCTGTACGTCGATGACGGTACCCTTGGTGCCGGTAGGCACACGCAGGGAGGTGTCTTTCACGTCGCTGGCTTTTTCACCGAAGATGGCACGCAGCAGTTTCTCTTCCGGAGTCAGTTGGGTCTCGCCTTTCGGAGTGACCTTGCCGACCAGGATGTCGCCTGCGCCTACTTCGGCACCTACGTAAACGATACCGGCTTCGTCCAGCTTGTTCAGTGCAGCCTCACCCACGTTCGGGATGTCCGCAGTGATTTCTTCCGGGCCAAGCTTGGTGTCACGGGCCACACAGGTCAGTTCCTGAATGTGGATCGTGGTGAAGCGGTCTTCCTGAACCACACGCTCGGACAGGCAGATGGAGTCTTCGAAGTTGAAGCCGTTCCATGCCATGAACGCGATGCGCATGTTCTGACCCAGTGCCAGTTCACCCATGTCGGTGGACGGGCCGTCGGCCATGATGTCGCTGCGCTGAACCCGATCACCCTTGCTCACCAGCGGACGCTGGTTGATGCAGGTGTTCTGGTTGGAGCGGGTGTACTTGGTCAGGTTGTAGATGTCGACACCGGCTTCGCCAGTTTCAACTTCGTCATCGGCAACACGAACCACGATACGGCTGGCATCGACGGAGTCGATCACGCCACCACGACGAGCCACGACGCAAACGCCGGAGTCGCGGGCAACGTTACGCTCCATGCCGGTACCTACCAGCGGCTTGTCGGCACGCAGGGTCGGTACAGCTTGACGCTGCATGTTCGAACCCATCAACGCACGGTTGGCGTCGTCGTGCTCGAGGAACGGGATCAGCGACGCAGCAACCGAAACTACCTGCTTGGGCGATACGTCCATCAGGGTGACGTCTTCCGGCGCCTTGACGGTGAACTCGTTCAAGTGACGAACCGCTACCAGCTCGTCGGTCAGGACTTTCTTGTCGTTCATCGTGGCCGAAGCCTGGGCGATCACATGATCAGCTTCTTCGATGGCGGACAGGAATACGATCTCGTCGGTAACCAGGGCGTCTTTCACCACACGGTACGGGCTTTCAAGGAAACCGTACTGGTTGGTGCGCGCATAGGCAGCCAGGGAGTTGATCAGACCGATGTTCGGACCTTCCGGCGTTTCGATCGGGCATACGCGACCGTAGTGAGTCGGGTGTACGTCACGAACTTCGAAGCCTGCACGCTCACGAGTCAGACCGCCTGGGCCGAGTGCGGAGACACGACGCTTGTGGGTGATCTCGGACAGCGGGTTGTTCTGGTCCATGAACTGCGACAGCTGGCTCGAACCGAAGAACTCCTTCACCGCCGCAGCCACTGGCTTGGCGTTGATCAGGTCTTGCGGCATCAGGCCTTCGCTTTCAGCCATCGACAGACGTTCCTTGACCGCGCGCTCGACACGCACCAGGCCAACACGGAACTGGTTTTCGGCCATCTCGCCTACGCAGCGGACACGACGGTTACCCAGGTGGTCGATGTCATCGACGATGCCTTTGCCGTTACGGATGTCGACCAGGGTCTTGAGCACCGCAACGATGTCGTCCTTGTTCAGCACGCCCGAACCTTCGATCTCGGTACGACCGATACGACGGTTGAACTTCATCCGGCCGACCGCAGACAGGTCATAGCGCTCAGGGCTGAAGAACAGGTTGTTGAACAGGGTCTCGGCGGCATCCTTGGTTGGTGGCTCGCCAGGACGCATCATGCGATAGATCTCTACCAGGGCTTCCAGTTGGTTGCCGGTGGAGTCGATCTTCAGCGTATCGGAGATGAACGGACCGCAGTCGATATCGTTGGTGTACAGAGTCTCGATGCGAACAACCTGAGCCTTGGCGATTTTCGCCAGGATCTCGGTGGTCAGCTCGGTGTTGCACTCGGCAATGATCTCGCCAGTGGCCGGATGCACGATGACCTTGGCGGTGGTGCGACCCAGGACGTAGTCCATCGGCACCTGCAGCTCTTTGATCCCGGCTTTTTCCAGCTGGTTGATGTGGCGAGCGGTGATACGACGACCTTGCTCGACAATAACCTTGCCCTTGTCATCCTGGATATCCAGGACGGCGATTTCACCGCGCAGGCGCTGAGGCACCAACTCCAGGCTCAGGTTTTCACCCTGCACATGGAAGACGTTGGTGGTGTAGAACGCGTCCAGCACTTCCTCGGTGGTATAGCCGAGCGCGCGCAGCAGTACCGATGCAGGCAGCTTGCGACGACGGTCGATACGCACGAATACGCAGTCTTTCGGGTCGAACTCGAAGTCCAGCCACGAACCGCGATAAGGAATGATGCGCGCGGAGTAGAGCAGTTTGCCGGAGCTGTGCGTCTTGCCACGGTCGTGGTCGAAGAACACGCCCGGAGAACGGTGCAGCTGGGAAACGATTACACGCTCGGTACCGTTGATTACGAAGGTACCGTTTTCAGTCATCAGGGGGATTTCACCCATGTAGACTTCTTGCTCTTTGATGTCCTTGATCGCTTTGTTCGACGATTCTTTGTCGAAAATGATCAGGCGCACTTTTACCCGCAAAGGTACGGCGTAAGTCACACCGCGCAATACGCATTCTTTGACATCAAATGCCGGCTCGCCCAGGCGATAACCGACGTACTCCAGCGCAGCATTGCCGGAGTAGCTGATGATCGGGAAAACGGATTTGAAGGCCGCATGCAGGCCCACGTCGCGGAACTGATCTTTAGTCGCTCCCGCTTGCAAGAATTCACGATACGAATCCAGCTGGATGGCCAGGAGGTACGGCACATCCATGACGTCCGGCAACTTGCTAAAGTCCTTGCGGATACGTTTTTTCTCAGTATATGAGTAAGCCATCAGCGTTCCCCAGCTTGGTCACCTGCTTGTTTGGCCCCTCCCGACGGGAGCAGCCAGAAAATCGTGCAAACCCCTTGGTTTGCGCCACCACATCGGGTGGTTACAGCGCGTGATCAGCACCGACCCAGTCGGCTGCCAATAACGGAAAAAGGCCGGTGGCAAGAGCCACCAGCCATCAGCCTGTCGCTTAACGCTCGGGCTGGAGACGCAAAGTCGATGCTTACTTCAGCTCGACTTTAGCGCCTGCTTCTTCCAGTACTGCTTTGGCTTTGTCAGCTGCGTCTTTGGCAACAGCTTCCAGAACCATGGCAGGAGCGCCGTCAACTACAGCCTTGGCTTCTTTCAGGCCCAGACCGGTCAGTTCACGTACTGCCTTGATCACGTTAACTTTCTTCTCGCCAGCTTCGGTCAGCATGACGTTGAATTCGGTTTGCTCTTCAACAACAGCGGCAGCAGCAGCTGGACCAGCGGAAGCAGCAGCAGCGGAAACGCCGAATTTTTCTTCGAAAGCTTTGATCAGCTCAACAACCTGCAGAACCGACATTTCAGCTACGGCGTTGAGGATATCGTCTTGGGAGATAGACATTACTGTATTTCCTGAATTGGGGGACGGCCTACGCGGCCATCGAAATAAACAAAAAAGCGCGAGAGAAAGTGCTCAGCCTTAGGCCGCGGCAGCTTCTTTTTGCTCGCGAACTGCAGCCAGAGTACGAGCCAGCTTGCTGGTGGCGCCTTGAATCACGCTCATCAACTGCGAAATGGCTTCGTCGCGGGTCGGCAGTGTTGCCAGTACATCGATCTGATTAGCTGCGAGGAACTTGCCCTCGAACGCAGCTGCCTTGATCTCGAACTTGTCCTGACCCTTGGCGAATTCCTTGAACAAACGGGCAGCAGCGCCTGGATGATCTTTGGAGAACGCGATCAGGGTCGGGCCGGTGAACACGTCGTTGAGAACACTGTATTCAGTGTCAGCAACAGCGCGCTTGAGCAGGGTGTTACGTACGACACGTACATAAACGCCAGCTTCACGGGCCTCTTTACGGAGTCCGGTCATTGCGCCTACTGTTACGCCACGGGCATCAGCCACGACAGCGGACAGAGCGACTTTGGCAGCCTCGTTGACTTCAGCGACGATGGCCTTCTTGTCTTCGAGATTAATTGCCACGGGTTTAACTCCTGCTTGTTACCGTTTCATCCGATCGAAACCGAATGTCGTTTTGGTGTCTGATTCGGTAAGGAACCGGGAGCACCATCTGCGTAGGCTTGTGGTTTAAGACTTGCGTCGCCTACGGTCTTGGACAGCCCCCGCCAGGCAGGGACCCCAATATGTGATTGGCGCAATCGCTTGCGCCAACCTGAGTCTTACGCGTCGAGCGAGCTCTGATCAATGATCAGACCTGGGCCCATAGTGGTGCTCAGGGTAACGCGCTTGACGTAGATACCTTTCGAAGAAGCTGGCTTGATACGCTTCAGATCAGCGATCAGGGCTTCAACGTTTTCCTTCAGCTTGACGGCGTCGAAGCCGATCTTGCCAACGGAAGTGTGGATGATGCCGTTTTTGTCGGTGCGATAACGAACCTGACCAGCCTTGGCGTTTTTAACCGCGGTGGCTACGTCTGGAGTCACGGTACCAACCTTAGGGTTAGGCATCAGGCCACGTGGACCGAGGATCTGACCCAACTGACCTACAACACGCATGGCATCCGGGGATGCGATCACGACGTCATAGTTCAGGTCGCCGCCTTTCATTTCGGCAGCCAGGTCGTCCATGCCTACGCGATCAGCGCCAGCAGCCAGAGCAGCTTCAGCTGCAGGGCCCTGGGTGAACACGGCAACACGTACGGTCTTGCCAGTGCCGTGTGGCAGCACGGTAGCGCTACGAACGACCTGGTCGGATTTACGTGGGTCAACGCCCAGGTTTACAGCAACGTCGAACGACTCGCTGAACTTGACAGTCGACAGCTCGGCCAGCAGAGCGGCGGCGTCTACAAAGTTGTAGGCCTTGCCTGCTTCGATTTTGCCGGCGATAGCCTTTTGACGCTTGGTCAGCTTAGCCATTACACACCCTCCACGTTAAGGCCCATGCTACGAGCAGAACCGGCGATAGTACGCACGGCTGCATCCATATCAGCTGCAGTCAGATCCGCGTTTTTGGTTTTCGCGATTTCTTCCAGCTGAGCACGGGTAACGGTGCCAACCTTAACGGTGTTTGGACGAGCGGAACCGCTGGTCAAACCTGCAGCCTTCTTCAGCAGAACCGAAGCAGGGGTGCTTTTTGTTTCGAAAGTGAAGCTACGGTCGCTGTAGACAGTGATGATCACTGGAGTCGGCAGACCTGGCTCAAGACCCTGGGTACGGGCGTTGAAAGCCTTGCAGAATTCCATGATGTTCACGCCGTGCTGACCCAGTGCAGGACCAACGGGTGGGCTTGGGTTAGCCTGAGCGGCCTTCACTTGCAGCTTGATGTAAGCGGTAATCTTCTTGGCCATGAGGCACTCCAATTACGGGTTCGAACGCCTCGAAAGGCTCCCCGGTTGCTTGCGCGTTTATCCCAGTGACGACAAAACCCCACAGCCTTGGGCTGCGGGGTTGGGATGCCTGCTCAATCAGACCTTTTCGACCTGACTGAACTCCAACTCTACCGGAGTAGAGCGACCGAAAATGAGCACTGCCACTTGGATCCGGCTCTTTTCGTAGTTAACTTCTTCGACCGTACCATTGAAATCGGCGAATGGACCATCCGTGACCCGTACAACTTCACCTGGTTCAAACAACGTCTTCGGCTTCGGCTTGTCGCTACCATCAGCGACGCGACGCAGAATTGCTTCTGCCTCTTTGTCAGTGATCGGCGCAGGCTTGTCGGCGGTTCCGCCGATGAAGCCCATCACCCGAGGGGTATCCTTGACCAAGTGCCAAGTCCCTTCGTTCATATCCATCTGTACCAGCACATAGCCTGGAAAGAACTTGCGTTCACTTTTGCGCTTCTGGCCGTTACGCATCTCCACCACTTCTTCAGTGGGGACCAGAATCTCGCCGAAGCCATCTTCCATGCCAGCCAGCTTTACGCGCTCTATCAGCGAGCGCATTACATGCTTCTCGTAACCCGAGTAAGCATGCACAACGTACCAACGCTTAGCCACGGGACACCCTTAGCCAACAATCAAGGAAACAAGCCAGCCGAGCAGGGAATCAAGCCCCCACAACAGCAACGCCATTACCAGAACAACAGCCACAACGATCAACGTGGTCTGCGTGGTTTCTTGGCGAGTCGGCCATACGACTTTACGAATCTCGGTGCGAGCTTCCTTAGCGAGTACAAAGAAAGACTTGCCCTTGGCTGTTTGCAGGCCTACAAAGGCAGCAACAGCAGCAATAGCAAGCAATGCAAGTACGCGGTACAGGATCGGCGAAGCAGAAAAATACTGATTGCCAACAACGCCAACAACCACCAAAGCGACTACCACTAGCCACTTGAGCAGATCGAAGCGAGAGCCTTGAGCTTCAGCTTTAGGAGTCATCTATGAAGATCCTGTGAAAAGAAAGCCAGACACACCAAGTGAATCTGGCAGGTCAGGAGGGAATCGAACCCCCAACCTACGGTTTTGGAGACCGTCGCTCTGCCAATTGAGCTACTGACCTAAAACAAAATCAGGCCGACCATTATGCCGGCCCGAAAAAGACATTACAACTGTTTACTCGATGACCTTGGCTACGACGCCGGCGCCGACGGTACGACCGCCTTCACGGATAGCGAAACGCAGACCGTCTTCCATCGCGATGGTCTTGATCAGAGTGACAGTCATCTGGATGTTGTCACCTGGCATTACCATTTCAACGCCTTCTGGCAGCTCGCAGTTACCAGTCACGTCAGTTGTACGGAAGTAGAACTGTGGACGGTAGCCTTTGAAGAACGGAGTATGACGGCCGCCTTCTTCCTTGCTCAGAACGTAAACTTCTGCGGTGAACTTGGTGTGCGGCTTGACGGTGCCCGGCTTGACCAGAACCTGGCCACGCTCAACGTCGTCACGCTTGGTGCCGCGCAGCAGCACGCCGCAGTTCTCGCCAGCACGACCTTCGTCGAGCAGCTTGCGGAACATCTCAACGCCGGTGCAGGTAGTTTTCTGAGTGTCGCGCAGACCGACGATCTCAACTTCTTCCTGGATACGGACGATGCCACGCTCAACACGACCAGTCACAACAGTACCGCGACCAGAGATCGAGAATACGTCTTCGATTGGCATCAGGAACGGCTTGTCGATAGCGCGCTCAGGCTCTGGGATGTAGCTGTCCAGAGTCTCAACCAGCTTCTTGACCGCAGTGGTACCCATTTCGTTGTCGTCTTGGCCGTTCAGAGCCATCAGAGCCGAACCGATGATGATTGGAGTGTCATCACCCGGGAAATCGTAAGTGCTCAGCAGGTCACGCACTTCCATCTCAACCAGTTCCAGCAGCTCAGCGTCGTCAACCATGTCAGCCTTGTTCAGGAAGACAACGATGTACGGAACGCCTACCTGACGGGACAGCAGGATGTGCTCACGAGTTTGCGGCATCGGACCATCAGCGGCCGAGCAAACCAGGATCGCACCATCCATCTGGGCAGCACCGGTGATCATGTTTTTTACGTAGTCGGCGTGACCTGGGCAGTCAACGTGCGCGTAGTGACGCACGGCCGAATCGTATTCAACGTGAGCGGTGTTGATGGTGATACCGCGAGCTTTTTCTTCCGGGGCGCTGTCGATCTTGTCGAAGTCAACCTTGGCCGAACCGAAAACTTCGGAGCAGACACGGGTCAGAGCAGCGGTCAACGTGGTTTTACCGTGGTCGACGTGACCGATGGTACCAACGTTGACGTGCGGCTTATTACGTTCGAACTTTTCCTTAGCCATCGAAATCACCCCTAGGAGAAGAATTTAGCGATTCACACGAGCCATTAAAACAAAGGCAGATATTTTCATATCTGCCTTGTAATATGGAGCTCTTGAGCGGATTTGAACCGCTGACCTCACCCTTACCAAGGGTGTGCTCTACCAACTGAGCTACAAGAGCAAAACACTTTGCACAACCTGCAAACTTGGAGCGGGTAGCGGGAATCGAACCCGCATCATCAGCTTGGAAGGCTGAGGTTCTACCACTAAACTATACCCGCGGAGCTTGCAGCTCACGCTAAAAATGGTGGAGGGGGAAGGATTCGAACCTTCGAAGTCGTAGACGTCAGATTTACAGTCTGATCCCTTTGGCCGCTCGGGAACCCCTCCTAAGCGAGCCGGCATTCTATATCATGCCAGCCTCCTGTCAAGCATTTTCTCATAAAAAACCTGAGGTTAGCTGCGTTGACACCGCTTCGTACCGATGACCGTTAAAGGTCTTCACTGCGAAGCGGGCGCCATTCTATGCAAACTACCCAGCAGGCGCAACCCCTTCGCAAGGCATTATTTTATGTTTTAACTCATTGAAATCTTTGGAAAGGTTTTGAAGCAGCACCTCATTCATCTTCGCCGCGCTGTCCGGTGGAACCTGGACCCAGAATCCACCAGACTCTGGAGACGCTGGCGAGCTAAACGTAACGGTACGGCCCGCAACCCCCGAAGAAGCCAGTCGCTGCTCCAATTGCCTGGCCAGCTCCGGGCGAACGAAGCCACCCAGGTAATTGCAGTTCTTTTGCCCTTCACTCGATTTACCCGGCTCACGCCTGACTAGCGCATCCGCCGTCTCGCTCAAGAGATGAATGTCTTGCTGCGAACCCCGATACAGGCTCAGCGGAGTGACATCCTTGGCGCGAAGCGGGACCTCCTGCTGATGCCAGATGTAATAGAAGCCATTTAAAACCAGCAACAATAAAAACAGCCACCGCATAGAAAACCTCAAGACAAAGGACAAGCCATCGCCAAACCAACAAAAACCAGGTCAGGCACCACCTTGGCATCTGGAACAACCCCGGAAACCAGATCGGCATCCCCTCCCGTTAGAAACACCTCGAAATCCTCTCCCCAATATTGCCGCGCCAATTCGAGCTGAGTCAGCACGAAGCCTCTCAACATCAGCATACAACCACGCTCCACCGCCTCGACCGTTGCCCTGCCAGGAGCAAGACTCTCGTGAGCCCGCTCTGCAGCAGTATCGTCATAGCGGATTCGCCGGGTATGGGTACGTAACTGGTTACGCATCAGAGGCATCCCAGGGCAGATGAACCCTCCCAAGTGCTGCCCGTCAGGCGCTACGAAATCTGCCGTGATTGCCGTACCAAAATCCAGAACCAGGCATGCGCCCGAAGCCAGGTGGTACCCACCGAGCAAAGCCAGCCATCGATCAAGCCCCAAGCGCTCATAGTCTTCATAACCGTTTGTAACGCCCGCCATCTCTTGGGTAGGTGTTGCGCGAGCCACGGAGACCCCAAATGTCTCTACCAGGGAGGCGACCAACGAATCGGTCTCCTCAGGAGTCCTGACGCTGACAAGACGGCATTTCTTCAGCTGAAATTTATCTGAGCCTGTCAGGCTCGCGAGCAAATCGCTATCCGAGCCGACTACCCCACCGCCGACAGGGGTGACGCCATCTGCACGAACAACACGCCACTTGATAAAACTGTTGCCGCAATCAAGCTCAAGAATCATCACGCAACCTCAAGCTGAGCTCGCCACCACTGAATATCTTTTCCACACCATCCACCTTCAAACGCAGCGCACCTTGGCGATCAATGCCCATCACCACGCCGTCGATACGATTGATAC
Source organism: Pseudomonas sp. R1-15 (assembly GCF_051132085.1). Taxonomy (NCBI): domain Bacteria; kingdom Pseudomonadati; phylum Pseudomonadota; class Gammaproteobacteria; order Pseudomonadales; family Pseudomonadaceae; genus Pseudomonas; species Pseudomonas sp. R1-15. The sequence goes on from NZ_CP071660.1 coordinate 5,421,423, forward strand.
CGGCAATCAGCGACACAGCCCGCCCCTGCCACAAATGATATTGCTCCCACTCCGACTGGATCGCTGCAAATCCCGACGCATGATGCAGCTCCAGATACCCCTGAAGCTTTCCACTCATTCGCGCCACCAACTCGTTCCGGTCAAAATCACGACCCGCTTCAAGGCTCATGGACGTCCACTGCTGATCAACCTCATCAGTCGATTGCATATTCACGTTTACGCCGACACCCAGGACAACGTGACAAACGTCCGCAGGGTCCCCTACCAGCTCAAGCAGTATGCCGGCGATTTTCTTTTCACCTACCAACACATCGTTAGGCCACTTTAGCCCTGCCTCAACAACTCCCATATCACGCAACGAATGCATGACGGCGAGCCCAACGACAAGACTGAGCCCCTCAATCTGCCGCATGCCACCGTCAATGCGCAGCACCAGACTGTAATAGAGATTTTCGGCGAATGGACTGACCCATTTGCGGCCGCGACGTCCCCGACCGGCTATTTGCCGCTCGGCCAGAACAAGGAATGGCGCTTCCACCCCACGCCCGATGGACCGCAGCGCTTCGGCATTGGTGGAGTCAATGGAATCAAACAGGTGAACAGGCCACTCACAGCCTTCTGCCGCGCGGATTTCGGCCGCATCCAAAAGCAACAGCGGCTTCGCCAGGCGATACCCCTTGCCCCGAACCTTATGTACAGACAAGCCTAATTCCGCCTCCAGGTGCTGCAATTGTTTCCATACCGCACTACGACTGATACCTAACCCAGCACCCAGCGCCTGGCCCGAATGGAAACGGCCGTCCTTCAGAAGTCTTAGCAACGTGAGCATACGAACTGCGCCTGATAACGAGGCCCGCATGATAGCCATGCACAAGACGGTTGCATAGAAACACCCAAGCGCTTTCCTGCGGGCAAAACAAAACCCCTACCTGCGTCAGCAGATAGGGGTTTCGGAATTTAATCTTGACGATGACCTACTCTCACATGGGGAAACCCCACACTACCATCGGCGATGCATCGTTTCACTTCTGAGTTCGGGATGGGATCAGGTGGTTCCAATGCTCTATGGTCGTCAAGAAATTCGGTAGCCAGCGCGTGCCTTGCGGTCACGTTCCAGCGAATGGGTATGCGATAGTTTGTGGGTTTTGACTCGAACTTTCGGTTCATTGCGTCTTCACACACCGCAATCTGGCCTCTTTCGAGTCTACAGATTGCTTGGGTGTTATATGGTCAAGCCTCACGGGCAATTAGTACAGGTTAGCTCAACGCCTCACAGCGCTTACACACCCTGCCTATCAACGTCGTAGTCTTCGACGGCCCTTCAGGGGACTCAAGGTCCCAGTGAGATCTCATCTTGAGGCAAGTTTCCCGCTTAGATGCTTTCAGCGGTTATCTTTTCCGAACATAGCTACCCGGCAATGCCACTGGCGTGACAACCGGAACACCAGAGGTTCGTCCACTCCGGTCCTCTCGTACTAGGAGCAGCCCCTCTCAAATCTCAAACGTCCACGGCAGATAGGGACCGAACTGTCTCACGACGTTCTAAACCCAGCTCGCGTACCACTTTAAATGGCGAACAGCCATACCCTTGGGACCGGCTTCAGCCCCAGGATGTGATGAGCCGACATCGAGGTGCCAAACACCGCCGTCGATATGAACTCTTGGGCGGTATCAGCCTGTTATCCCCGGAGTACCTTTTATCCGTTGAGCGATGGCCCTTCCATACAGAACCACCGGATCACTAAGACCTACTTTCGTACCTGCTCGACGTGTCTGTCTCGCAGTCAAGCGCGCTTTTGCCTTTATACTCTACGACCGATTTCCGACCGGTCTGAGCGCACCTTCGTACTCCTCCGTTACTCTTTAGGAGGAGACCGCCCCAGTCAAACTACCCACCATACACTGTCCTCGATCCGGATAACGGACCTGAGTTAGAACCTCAAAGTTGCCAGGGTGGTATTTCAAGGATGGCTCCACGCAGACTGGCGTCCACGCTTCAAAGCCTCCCACCTATCCTACACAAGCAAATTCAAAGTCCAGTGCAAAGCTATAGTAAAGGTTCACGGGGTCTTTCCGTCTAGCCGCGGATACACTGCATCTTCACAGCGATTTCAATTTCACTGAGTCTCGGGTGGAGACAGCGCCGCCATCGTTACGCCATTCGTGCAGGTCGGAACTTACCCGACAAGGAATTTCGCTACCTTAGGACCGTTATAGTTACGGCCGCCGTTTACCGGGGCTTCGATCAAGAGCTTCGCGTTAGCTAACCCCATCAATTAACCTTCCGGCACCGGGCAGGCGTCACACCCTATACGTCCACTTTCGTGTTTGCAGAGTGCTGTGTTTTTAATAAACAGTCGCAGCGGCCTGGTATCTTCGACCGGCGTGGGCTTACGCAGCAAGTGCTTCACCCTCACCGGCGCACCTTCTCCCGAAGTTACGGTGCCATTTTGCCTAGTTCCTTCACCCGAGTTCTCTCAAGCGCCTTGGTATTCTCTACCCAACCACCTGTGTCGGTTTGGGGTACGGTTCCTGGTTACCTGAAGCTTAGAAGCTTTTCTTGGAAGCATGGCATCAACCACTTCGTCACCCAAAGGGTAACTCGTCATCAGCTCTCGGCCTTAAGATCCCGGATTTACCTAAGATCTCAGCCTACCACCTTAAACTTGGACAACCAACGCCAAGCTGGCCTAGCCTTCTCCGTCCCTCCATCGCAATAACCAGAAGTACAGGAATATTAACCTGTTTTCCATCGACTACGCTTTTCAGCCTCGCCTTAGGGACCGACTAACCCTGCGTCGATTAACGTTGCGCAGGAAACCTTGGTCTTTCGGCGTGGGTGTTTTTCACACCCATTGTCGTTACTCATGTCAGCATTCGCACTTCTGATACCTCCAGCAAGCTTCTCAACTCACCTTCACAGGCTTACAGAACGCTCCTCTACCGCATCACTTGCGTGATACCCGTAGCTTCGGTGTATGGTTTGAGCCCCGTTACATCTTCCGCGCAGGCCGACTCGACTAGTGAGCTATTACGCTTTCTTTAAAGGGTGGCTGCTTCTAAGCCAACCTCCTAGCTGTCTAAGCCTTCCCACATCGTTTCCCACTTAACCATAACTTTGGGACCTTAGCTGACGGTCTGGGTTGTTTCCCTTTTCACGACGGACGTTAGCACCCGCCGTGTGTCTCCCATGCTCGGCACTTGTAGGTATTCGGAGTTTGCATCGGTTTGGTAAGTCGGGATGACCCCCTAGCCGAAACAGTGCTCTACCCCCTACAGTGATACATGAGGCGCTACCTAAATAGCTTTCGAGGAGAACCAGCTATCTCCGAGCTTGATTAGCCTTTCACTCCGATCCACAGGTCATCCGCTAACTTTTCAACGGTAGTCGGTTCGGTCCTCCAGTCAGTGTTACCTAACCTTCAACCTGCCCATGGATAGATCGCCCGGTTTCGGGTCTATTCCCAGCGACTAGACGCCCTATTAAGACTCGCTTTCGCTACGCCTCCCCTATTCGGTTAAGCTCGCCACTGAAAATAAGTCGCTGACCCATTATACAAAAGGTACGCAGTCACCCAACAAAGTGGGCTCCCACTGCTTGTACGCATACGGTTTCAGGATCTATTTCACTCCCCTCTCCGGGGTTCTTTTCGCCTTTCCCTCACGGTACTAGTTCACTATCGGTCAGTCAGTAGTATTTAGCCTTGGAGGATGGTCCCCCCATATTCAGACAAAGTTTCTCGTGCTCCGTCCTACTCGATTTCACTTCTAAGATCCTTTCGCGTACAGGGCTATCACCCACTATGGCCGCACTTTCCAGAGCGTTCCGCTAAAATCAAAGAAGCTTAAGGGCTAGTCCCCGTTCGCTCGCCACTACTAAGGGAATCTCGGTTGATTTCTTTTCCTCAGGGTACTTAGATGTTTCAGTTCCCCTGGTTCGCCTCTTGCACCTATGTATTCAGTACAAGATAACCATCTTATGATGGCTGGGTTCCCCCATTCAGACATCTCCGGATCAAAGTCTGTTTGCCGACTCCCCGAAGCTTTTCGCAGGCTACCACGTCTTTCATCGCCTCTGACTGCCAAGGCATCCACCGTATGCGCTTCTTCACTTGACCATATAACCCCAAGCAATCTGGTTATACTGTGAAGACGACATTCGCCGAAAATTCGAATTTCTCAACTAAGAGAACTCACAAATTTTACCTTAGCCTGAGCCGTTACCAGTGAAAGTAACGTTCAGTCTATCTTTCTATCACATACCCAAATTTTTAAAGAACGATCTAATCAAAAGACTAGAAATCAACATTCAGGCACCGTACGGTGGAATGCTCATTTCTAAGCTTTAAACGTTGGTACCAATCTGTAATGGTGGAGCCAAGCGGGATCGAACCGCTGACCTCCTGCGTGCAAGGCAGGCGCTCTCCCAGCTGAGCTATGGCCCCGTATCGCTACAGGGGACACCATGAAATTGGTGGGTCTGGGCAGATTCGAACTGCCGACCTCACCCTTATCAGGGGTGCGCTCTAACCAACTGAGCTACAGACCCAATCGTCTTCTTCAATGAATCAAGCAATTCGTGTGGGAGCTCATGAAGCCGCTGCGGTCGTCGATTAAGGAGGTGATCCAGCCGCAGGTTCCCCTACGGCTACCTTGTTACGACTTCACCCCAGTCATGAATCACACCGTGGTAACCGTCCTCCCGAAGGTTAGACTAGCTACTTCTGGTGCAACCCACTCCCATGGTGTGACGGGCGGTGTGTACAAGGCCCGGGAACGTATTCACCGCGACATTCTGATTCGCGATTACTAGCGATTCCGACTTCACGCAGTCGAGTTGCAGACTGCGATCCGGACTACGATCGGTTTTGTGGGATTAGCTCCACCTCGCGGCTTGGCAACCCTCTGTACCGACCATTGTAGCACGTGTGTAGCCCAGGCCGTAAGGGCCATGATGACTTGACGTCATCCCCACCTTCCTCCGGTTTGTCACCGGCAGTCTCCTTAGAGTGCCCACCATAACGTGCTGGTAACTAAGGACAAGGGTTGCGCTCGTTACGGGACTTAACCCAACATCTCACGACACGAGCTGACGACAGCCATGCAGCACCTGTCTCAATGTTCCCGAAGGCACCAATCCATCTCTGGAAAGTTCATTGGATGTCAAGGCCTGGTAAGGTTCTTCGCGTTGCTTCGAATTAAACCACATGCTCCACCGCTTGTGCGGGCCCCCGTCAATTCATTTGAGTTTTAACCTTGCGGCCGTACTCCCCAGGCGGTCAACTTAATGCGTTAGCTGCGCCACTAAGAGCTCAAGGCTCCCAACGGCTAGTTGACATCGTTTACGGCGTGGACTACCAGGGTATCTAATCCTGTTTGCTCCCCACGCTTTCGCACCTCAGTGTCAGTATCAGTCCAGGTGGTCGCCTTCGCCACTGGTGTTCCTTCCTATATCTACGCATTTCACCGCTACACAGGAAATTCCACCACCCTCTACCATACTCTAGCTCGACAGTTTTGAATGCAGTTCCCAGGTTGAGCCCGGGGATTTCACATCCAACTTAACGAACCACCTACGCGCGCTTTACGCCCAGTAATTCCGATTAACGCTTGCACCCTCTGTATTACCGCGGCTGCTGGCACAGAGTTAGCCGGTGCTTATTCTGTCGGTAACGTCAAAACAATTACGTATTAGGTAACTGCCCTTCCTCCCAACTTAAAGTGCTTTACAATCCGAAGACCTTCTTCACACACGCGGCATGGCTGGATCAGGCTTTCGCCCATTGTCCAATATTCCCCACTGCTGCCTCCCGTAGGAGTCTGGACCGTGTCTCAGTTCCAGTGTGACTGATCATCCTCTCAGACCAGTTACGGATCGTCGCCTTGGTGAGCCATTACCTCACCAACTAGCTAATCCGACCTAGGCTCATCTGATAGCGCAAGGCCCGAAGGTCCCCTGCTTTCTCCCGTAGGACGTATGCGGTATTAGCGTCCGTTTCCGAGCGTTATCCCCCACTACCAGGCAGATTCCTAGGCATTACTCACCCGTCCGCCGCTCGCCACCAGGTACAAGTACCCGTGCTGCCGCTCGACTTGCATGTGTTAGGCCTGCCGCCAGCGTTCAATCTGAGCCATGATCAAACTCTTCAGTTCAAACATCTTTGGGTTTTGAGAAAACCCTAAACTTGGCTCAGCAATCGTTGGTTACATCTTTGATTTCTCGCGGAGTAACTTGTGATGCTGATAATCTGTTGACTAGCAGTCTGACTCCACAAGCACCCACACGAATTGCTTGATTCAGTTGTTAAAGAGCGGTGGGTTGAGCCTTTCGTCTCAACCGAGGCGCGCATTCTACAGCGCCCCGTGTATCTGTCAAGCGGTTATTTTAAGAAGCTTTCAAAGTTTCGCTTGGAAATCCTCAACAACTTCAACCACTTGCGCTTCCGATCTCTCGTTAGCGGGAGGCGAATTCTACAGCGTTAGTCGCTGCTGTCAACACCTCTTTTTTACCGCTTTCGACCGAGAGGATCGAACCGTCGGCAGAACCCATCAAACCGGCCTGCCCACTCCTTCCGTGCTTCGATGATCTGAAGCCGCGCACTTTCGAAACCTACTTAACTCGTTGAAACTCAAGGAGTTTTCCGTTTCGACTGCGCCGGAAGTGGGGCGAATTATAGACATCCAGAATTTGCCGTCAACCGTTATTTTCAGCTTTATTCGGATTTGAGCGTAATACGTGCGAAAGCTTTCTTGCCGGCCTGACACACATGAGTGGAGCCCAGCTTATATATGAAGGTGCGATCCACGACCTCACCATCTATACGCACGCCGCCCGAACCCAAGAGGTCTCGCGCCACCGCAGCGTTCTTGACCAAGCCCGCCTTATTCAGAACCGCCGCAATCGGCATATCCTCGGCAGCAGTCAATTCGATCTCCGGCAGGTCATCCGGCAGCTCGCCATCCTTCATGCGATTACCCGCCGCGCGATGAGCGTTGGCCGCAGCCTCTTCCCCGTGGAAACGAGCAACGATCTCTTCGGCCAGCTTGATCTTGATGTCACGCGGATTTGCGCCCGCCTCCACATCGGCTCGGAAAGCATTGATCTCATCCATGGAGCGGAAGCTCAACAACTCGAAATAACGCCACATCAGCACATCAGGAATGGAAACCAACTTGCCGTACATGACGCCCGGCGCCTCCTGGATCCCGACGTAATTGCCCAGCGACTTGGACATCTTCTTCACGCCATCCAGACCTTCCAACAATGGCATGGTCAGGATGCACTGAGCTTCTTGCCCATAGCCGCGCTGCAGCTCGCGCCCCATCAGCAGGTTGAACTTCTGATCGGTACCGCCAAGCTCGACGTCCGCCCGCAATGCGACCGAGTCATAACCCTGCACAAGCGGGTAGAGGAACTCATGGATGGCGATTGGCTGATTGGTTGTATAACGCTTGTCGAAATCGTCGCGCTCGAGCATGCGAGCTACGGTGTATTGGGAAGTCAGGCGTATGAAATCCGCTGGCCCCATCTGATCCATCCAAGTGGAGTTGAAAGCCACTTCGGTCTTGGCCGGGTCAAGAATCTTGAAGACCTGAGTCTTGTAGGTCTCGGCGTTGTCGAGAACCTGCTCACGGGTCAGCGGAGGACGCGTGGCACTTTTGCCGCTCGGGTCACCGATCATGCCGGTGAAGTCGCCTATAAGGAAGATAACCTGATGCCCCAGGTCCTGGAACTGACGCAGCTTATTAATAAGCACGGTATGCCCCAGGTGCAGATCGGGCGCCGTCGGATCGAAACCGGCCTTGATACGCAGCGGCTGCCCGCGCTTGAGCTTTTCGATCAGCTCGGACTCGACCAACAGTTCTTCCGCACCACGTTTGATCAGCGCTAGCTGCTCTTCAACCGACTTCATAACAGACCCGCAAGGCTCAGATTCAAAGGGCCCCAACCATACAAGATCGCGCACCAAATACAAGGTTTGCCAGGTGCACGAACGCCAATCCCATAGACAGAGCGTCCGCGGGCTTGCTTCGCAGGGGTTTTGGTTATATTTTATACAGTTATTTCATCTTCATCATGTCATTCATCTTTTCCAATTCATCTTTTCAAAAGTCAAATTACCTATGACCACCGAACCGTCTAAAGCGCCGCCGCTTTACCCAAAGACCCACCTGCTCGCCGCAAGTGGTATCGCCGCCCTCCTTAGCCTGGCGCTCCTGGTATTTCCTTCCAGCGATGTCGAAGCCAAAAAGACGACTCTGAGTCTTGAACTGGAAAGTCCCGCTGAACAACTGACACAAGAACAAGACGCCGCCGAAGCCGTTCAAGCCACAAACGAACCGGCCGCTTCGCCTTTTGCGCAGATTGAAGAAAGCGCGAAAGACACTGCAAACACCACTGCACAGGTAGAAGCGCCTGTTGCAGAAGAGAAGAAAGGACCGGACCACCGTGAAGTGATTGTTGCCAAGGGCGACACACTCTCCACCCTCTTCGAAAAGGTGGGCCTGCCCTCAACCTCAGTCCATGAAATCCTGGCCAGCGACAAGCAAGCCAAACAGTTCACTCAACTGCAACGTGGCCAGAAACTCGAATTCGAACTCAATCCAGACGGGCAGCTGACCAACCTGCACACCAAGCTGAGCGATCTGGAAAGCATCACCCTGACCAAAAACGAAAAGGGTTATGTATTCAACCGCGTCACCACCAAACCTACCGTGCGCTCCGCCTATGTTCACGGCGTCATCAATAGTTCGCTATCCCAGTCGGCCGCCCGCGCCGGCCTTTCCCACAGCCTGACCATGGACATGGCCAGCGTGTTTGGTTATGACATCGACTTCGCGCAGGATATTCGCCAGGGCGACGAGTTCGACGTCATCTACGAACAGAAAGTGGTCAATGGGAAAAGCGTCGGCAACGGACCGATCCTTTCCGCGCGCTTCACCAACCGCGGCAAGACCTATACGGCGGTGCGCTACACCAACAAGCAGGGCAACAGCAGCTACTACACCGCTGACGGCAACAGCATGCGCAAGGCGTTTATCCGTACTCCAGTCGACTTCGCCCGCATCAGTTCCAGGTTTTCCGCAGGCCGCAAGCATCCTATCCTGAACAAGATCCGCGCCCACAAGGGCGTCGACTACGCAGCTCCGCGCGGCACGCCCATCAAGGCTGCCGGCGATGGCAAGGTACTGCTGGCCGGCCGTCGTGGCGGTTATGGCAATACCGTGATCATCCAGCACGGCAACACCTACCGCACGCTGTACGGCCACATGCAAGGTTTCGCCAAAGGCGTGAAGACCGGCGGCTCCGTCAAGCAAGGCCAGGTTATTGGCTACATCGGCACGACTGGCCTGTCCACCGGCCCGCACTTGCACTATGAATTCCAGGTCAACGGCGTTCACGTCGATCCGCTCGGCCAGAAACTGCCGATGGCCGATCCGATTGCGAAATCCGAGCGCACCCGTTTCCTGGCTCAGAGCCAGCCTCTGATGGCTCGCATGGATCAAGAGAAAGCCACCCTGCTGGCTTCGAGCAAGCGCTAAGCCATGGCGCTCTATATCGGTGTGATGTCCGGGACCAGCCTGGATGGCCTGGATATCGCGCTGATCGAACTTGCCCCGGCGATCAAATTGATCGCCACGCATTACATACCCATGCCCACGCCCCTGCGCACCGAGTTGCTTGCACTGTGCAGCAGTGGGCCCGATGAGATCGCCCGCTCCGCCATCGCCCAGCAGAACTGGGTAAAGCTGGCCGCGCAGGGCATCCATACCTTACTCGACGAACAGAGGCTCAAGCCTGAAGACGTTACCGCGGTTGGCAGCCACGGCCAAACCATTCGCCATGAACCGGCCCGCGGATTTACCGTGCAGATCGGTAACCCGGCACTCTTGAGCGAATTGACCGGCATCACCGTTGTCAGCGATTTCCGCAGCCGTGATGTCGCCGCCGGAGGACAGGGGGCGCCTCTGGTTCCGGCATTTCACGAAGCGCTGTTCGAAGAGCGGGTCGGTCCTCGTGCAGTGCTGAATGTCGGCGGCTTCAGCAATCTCAGCCTGATAGAGCTGGCAAAACCCGTATCAGGTTTCGATTGTGGCCCAGGCAACGTATTGCTCGATGCATGGATACACCAGGAGCGAGGCGAGCCTTTTGATCGTGACGGCCAATGGGCAGCCAGCGGAAAAGTAGAGCCGACTTTGCTCAAGACGTTGCTTGGAGACCCCTTCTTTGTAACCAAGGGCCCGAAAAGTACCGGACGAGAAGTATTCAACCTGTCCTGGCTGACCCGTCATCTATCGCAATTGCCAGCCTTCGCCCCTGAAGATGTGCAGGCGACACTACTTGAACTGACTGCCCTGACCATCGTCGAATCACTCCAGCATGCCCAGCCGAACACGCAGGAGCTGCTGGTCTGCGGCGGTGGCGCACACAACCAGACACTGATGAAGCGCCTGGCTGACTTGCTACCAGCTACCAAAGTCAGCAGTACGGCAGCGTACGGCGTGGACCCGGATTGGGTTGAAGCCATGGCCTTTGCCTGGCTCGCCCATTGCTGTCTTGAGGGTATTCCAGGCAACCGTCCAAGTGTCACTGGTGCCCGTGGCCCGCGCGTACTCGGCGCTATTTATCCGGCCTGAGATCAATAATCGCGGACAAAAAAAAGCCGCAGGGCCGTAAGGCTCTGCGGCGTTTTTATTGAAGCGATCAGATCGAAAACGAAGAACCGCACCCACAAGTTGTGGTGGCGTTAGGATTCTTGATCACGAAGCGCGATCCTTCCAGGCCTTCCTGATAATCCACCTCGGCACCCGCCAGGTACTGGAAGCTCATCGGATCGACCACCAGGCTGACGCCTTCGCGCTCGACGATGGTGTCATCCTCGGCCACTTCCTCATCGAAAGTGAAGCCGTACTGAAAACCTGAACAACCGCCGCCCGTCACGAACACGCGCAGCTTCAAACGATCATTGCCCTCTTCATCGACCAGGCTCTTCACCTTGTGCGCGGCACCGTGGGTGAATTGCAAAGCCGTGGGAGTGAAGGTTTCGACGCTCATGCTGAATATCTCCCGGCGCTTACGCCGCCATAATGCGTGATGGCGGGCATTATCCGCTTCTCCGACAAAATTGGTCAACTATTTGCGCAGCAGCTGTAAGCCGCAAGCTATAAGCCACGGGCTCATAGCTTATTAAGGCAGCATCCCCGCGTGGGACAGGCCCAGCCGCTCATCCAGCCCAAAGAGGATGTTGAGGTTCTGTACCGCCTGGCCGGAAGCGCCCTTGACCAAGTTGTCGATTACCGACAGGACCACGACCAGGTCGCCATCCTGGGGGCGATGCACAGCGATCCGGCATACGTTCGCGCCGCGGACACTGCGGGTTTCCGGATGGCTGCCAGCCGGCATCACGTCGACAAACGGCTCATCGGCATAACGCTTCTCGAACAGCGCCTGCAGATCCACGGAGCGATCGGTCACGGTGGCGTAGAGGGTGGAATGGATACCACGGATCATGGGCGTCAGGTGCGGCACGAAAGTCAGGCCGACGTCCTTGCCTGCCGCGCGACGCAACCCTTGGCGAATCTCCGGCAAATGACGATGCCCCTTGACCGCGTAGGCCTTCATGCTCTCCGATGTTTCGGAGTACAACGAGCCAACGCTGGCACCTCGACCGGCGCCGCTGACGCCCGACTTGCAGTCGGCGATCAAGCGCGACGCATCGGCGAGACCGGCCTCCAGCAAAGGCAGGAATCCCAACTGCGTCGCGGTCGGATAGCAACCCGGCACCGCGATCAGCCGTGCCTGCCTGATTTTTTCACGATTGACTTCCGGCAAGCCGTAGACCGCCTCGTCCAGCAGTTCCGGTGCGCCATGGGGCTGACCGTACCACTTGGCCCATTCGTCTGCGTCCTGCAGACGGAAGTCTGCCGACAGGTCAATGACCTTGGTACCCGCGGCCAGCAACTCACCCGCCAAAGCGTGGGCGACACCATGGGGGGTGGCGAAAAACACCACATCGCAGGCCCCAAGGGCTTTGACGTCAGGGACGCTGAACGCCAGGCCATCGTAATGGCCACGCAAGTTCGGATACATGTCGGCGACGGCCAGGCCGGCCTCGGATCGGGAGGTAATGACCACCACCTCAGCTTGCGGATGCTGCGCCAACAGACGCAGCAGTTCGACACCGGTGTAACCCGTGCCGCCGACGATACCGACCTTGACCATGAACCTGCCCTCAACGAACCACTGGAAAGCCGTCGATGATAGGGCGCCCGCAGCGCTGCGACAACCGCCAAGGTGACGTGTGGCCGCGCTAACCTCTACTATCGAGGCTACCGTGAATCTGGGAATATTCAAAAATGCTCTATCTATGGCTCAAAGCGCTTCACATTGTCAGCATGGTCTGCTGGTTTGCCGGCCTGTTCTACCTGCCTAGACTGTTCGTCTACCACGCTCAAAGCGAAGACAGCGTCAGCAAGGAACGCTTCTCCATCATGGAACGCAAGTTGTATCGCGGCATCATGGGCCCGGCGATGATCGCCACGCTGGTGTTCGGCATCGGCTTGCTCAGCCTCAATGCCAGCGCCTATTTCACCCAAGGCGGCTGGATGCACGCAAAGCTGACTCTGGTCGTCTTGCTGATCGGCTATCACCATATGTGCGGTGCCCAGGTTAAGCGCTTCGCCCGTGGCGAAAACACCCGCAGTCATGTCTTTTATCGCTGGTTCAACGAAGTGCCGGTCGTGATATTGCTGGCTATTGTAATTCTGGTCGTGGTCCGGCCGTTCTAACTCCAACCGCATCCACTGATCAGAGGGACCTCCAATGTCGCTGCCCGCTCTGCTTGAACAACGTCTGCGGCTGCCTGTCGTGGTCGCACCGATGTTCCTCATTTCCAATCCGCAGCTGGTACTGGCCTGCTGCCGCAACGGTGTCGTCGGGAGTTTCCCGGCGTTGAACCAACGTGAAAGCAGCGGCTTCAAGGCGTGGCTGGAGGAAATCGAAGCGGGCTTGGCGACCCTGGAAAAGCCGGCGCCCTACGCAGTCAATCTGATCGTCCATCACAGCAACCCGCGACTCCAGGCCGACCTGGCAATCTGTATCGAGCACAAGGTGCCGATCGTCATCACCAGCCTGGGGGCGGTGAAGGAATTGGTGGACGCGGTTCATGGCTATGGCGGCCTGGTATTTCACGACGTGACCACTCGCCGCCATGCCGAAAAAGCCGCCGAAGCGGGCGTCGACGGTTTGATTGCCGTTGCGGCCGGTGCGGGTGGGCACGCAGGAACCTGGAGCCCATTCGCACTGATTGCTGAAATCCGGCAGTTCTTCGATAAAACCCTGTTGCTTGCAGGATGCCTTAACCACGGCCATCAGATTCTGGCTGCGCAATTGCTTGGCGCGGATCTGGCCTACTTCGGAACGCGTTTTATCGGCACCACGGAAAGTCACGCGTCCGACGCTTATAAAGAGATGTTGCTCACATCCAGAGCTGCGGACATCGTGCATACTCCCGCAGTGTCCGGGGTGCCGGCCAGTTTCATGCGTCAGAGCCTGGAAAGTGCCGGCTTCGACCTGGCTGCTCTGCAAGGCAAGGGCGTGGCGGATGCGGGGGCGAAACTCAAACCGCTCAATGATGAAGCCAAGGCCTGGAAGACCGTATGGTCCGCCGGCCAGGGTGTAGGTGACATCAATGATTTGCCCGGTGTCGATCAATTGATCGCACGCCTGGATGAAGAATACCGGCAGGCGCAAGCCCTAGCGACACAACTTGGCGGCCATTGGCCGCGCTGAACCCACAATAAACCAACCAGAAAGACAAGGATGCCAGGCATGAGCGAAAACCGTTTCAACATCGTATTCGACGGGGCCCTGCTGCCAGGCGTAGATACCACTACCGCCAAGCTCAACCTCGCCGAACTGTTCAAAAGTGATGTGAGCGCCATTGAACGACTGTTCAGCGGTCGCAAGGTGTCCCTCAAGAACAACCTGTCCCAGAATGAAGCGCAACAGTACCTGGACGCGCTTCATAAAAGCGGCATCGATGCACGAATCGAAGCCGAACCGTCCATCCAGCTCAATCTCGGCGAAATCCAGGAGCAGCCGGGCGGCCGCCAGCCGGACTCCGTGATCGATCCTGTTTCTCCTTATGCGCCTCCACGGGCAGCAGTGGGTGAAACGTTCGCCGAGTACGGCACGCTCAAACCCTTCAGCTTCGACGGACGTATCGGACGCCTGCGCTACCTGGCCTGGACCATGGTCCTGACCCTGGCCATGCTGCCGTTGGTAGGCCTGGGCTTCTGGGTCGCCACGAACTGGCTGCTCGCTTCCGACTCGATAGCAGGGTTGGTCGTCGGTGGTCTGATCGCTGTAGTCGTCGTGCTTGCCTTCGCGTTCGTGAGCATCCAGTTCAACGTCCAGCGTCTGCATGATCTCGGCTGGTCGGGGTGGTTGTGGCTGATCAACCTCGTGCCATTCGTGGGCAGCATCTTCCCGTTCATTCTCATCATCGCCCCAGGCAATACCGGCGCCAACCAGTACGGCCCACCACCGCCGCGCAATACCACGGCGGTCAAGCTGCTGGCGTCGCTTTGGCTGGTGATGATCGTCCTGATTTTCGTGGCCACCTTCGCCGGCATCTTCGGTGCTCTCCAGGAGGACTTCGATAGCGGTGCCTCGAGCAGCTACGAAAGCAGCGAATACAGTGACCAGACCAGCGAAGAACCGGCCGTTGATGCAGCCGAGCCCGCCTCGCCTTCTGTAGACTACGAAGAAGAAGAGGAACAATAGGCCCGCTTCATGCCAGTGACAGCCCAGTCCACTGGCGGCGGGCTGTTGCGATGGAGAACTGCATGACCCGTTACGCCCTGATCACTGGCGCTTCCAGCGGAATCGGCCTGGCCCTGGCTGAAGCACTGGCCCGGCGCGGGCGCAACCTGATACTCGTGGCGCGACAGCGCGATCGACTGGAAAGTATTGCGATCGAACTGACCCAGCGATTTGGCGTGGAAGTATTGTTCCGGGCTTGCGACCTGAGCGAGCCCTTGCGGCTTTCAGGTTTCCTGCTGGAACTGGAAGAAGGCGAACGCCAGATCGACCTGCTGGTCAACTGCGCCGGCATCGGCACCTTCGGCCCGTTCCTGGGCCAGGACTGGATGACCGAGCAGGACCTCATCGAAGTGAATATCCTGGCCCTGACCCGCCTCTGTCACGCCGTAGGCAACAGCATGGCGCTGCATGGAGGCGGCCAGATCCTGAACGTCGCGTCGATTGCCGCGTTCCAGCCGGGCCCCTGGATGAGCACCTACCACGCCAGCAAGGCGTACGTATTGCATTTTTCCGAAGCCC
This sequence comes from Pseudomonas sp. R1-15, assembly GCF_051132085.1. Classification (NCBI taxonomy): domain Bacteria; kingdom Pseudomonadati; phylum Pseudomonadota; class Gammaproteobacteria; order Pseudomonadales; family Pseudomonadaceae; genus Pseudomonas; species Pseudomonas sp. R1-15. Next base: position 5,436,769 of record NZ_CP071660.1, read on the forward strand.
TGCGAATCGAGCTGAAGAAATGTGCGATCAAAGTCTCGGTACTTTGCCCTGGCCCGACCCGCACCGGTTTTTTCGCCGAGTGGCAACGGGACGAGAAGCCCAGCGACGATAAGAAGCTGATGAGCCCTGAAGAGGTTGCGCTGTACGCTGTCCGCGCGCTGGACAGGGACCGGGCCATTATCATTCCCGGACGCCGCAACCGCTGGATCGCCGCCCTGCCCCGACTCGGGCCGCGCTGGCTGGTGCGAATTCTCAGCGGCATGTCCAATAAAGCCTACTGTCCACGCTAGATTTGCGGATGGTTAACCCGGGCTTGCCAACCGAGCCTTTAATACACTCGACCTCAAACAACCCAACGGAGCAGCAGCCGTGGACACTCTGTTTACCAAGATCATCAACCGGGAAATTCCGGCCAGGATCATTTATGAAGACGATCAGGTTCTGGCTTTTCACGACATCGCCCCCCAGGCTCCAGTGCATTTCCTGGTGATTCCGAAAAAACCGATCCGCACCCTCAATGACCTGACCGAGGAAGACAAAGGGTTGGCCGGACATATCCTGTTTACCGCCCAGCGCCTGGCGCTTGAACTGGGCTGTGAGGAAGGCTTCCGCGTGGTGATGAACTGCAATGAACTTGGCGGGCAAACCGTCTATCACATTCATATGCACGTGCTGGGGCAGCGCCAGATGAACTGGCCACCGGGTTGATACCGCTGACCCAGCGCAAATCTTCAGCGGCCGATTGGGTTAAACTGGCTGCCGTGATTTTTTCCGGAGGTAAGCATGACTACCCAACGTCACTACTCGCCCATTGACCGCCTGCTGCTGCAAGCCGATACCGCGATGCGCACGCTGCTGCCCTTCAGCGGCCAGCCGTACCGCCCGTCGCCGGCAATCGTGCAGCCGGACGTACAGATGAGTGACGAAGAGACTCGCCATGTCGCGGGCCTGATGCGCATCAACCATACCGGTGAGGTTTGCGCCCAGGCTCTGTACCAGGGCCAGGCGCTGACGGCGAGATTGCCGCAGGTACGCGAGGCGATGGAGCATGCCGCCGAAGAAGAAGTCGACCACCTGGTCTGGTGCGAGCAGCGCATTCGCCAATTAGGTAGCCATACCAGCGTCCTGAATCCGTTGTTCTATGGGATGTCATTCGGCATCGGCGCGGTGGCCGGGCTGATCAGCGACAAGGTCAGCCTGGGCTTCGTCGCGGCAACCGAACATCAAGTCTGCAAGCATCTGAATGAGCACCTGGAGCAGTTGCCGGCCGAAGATGAAAAGTCCCGGGCGATTCTTGAACAGATGCGCAAGGATGAAGAACAGCATGCCGAAAGCGCTCTCGATGCGGGGGGGTTTCGTTTCCCGGCTCCGGTGAAATTCGGCATGAGCCTGTTGGCGAAGGTCATGACCAAGAGCACCTATCGGATCTGACCGCGATACGGAGCCTGTCCCACAGACATATCGGGTTTCCCAGAACTGAAAAAGGCGACTACCGCACAGGTAGTCGCCTTTTTTTGTAGCCTTGACCTTCAGCGCGGCATGTTGCGCGCGTAGAAAATTTCCAGCATCTCGTGCTTCACACGCTCTTCCACCTGGCCACGCTGCTCAACGGACAGGTTGCTGGTGGCATCACCGAACAGGTAGTTGTCCAGTTCGAAGTCCTTGAGCAGCATCTTGGTGTGGAACAGGTTTTCCTGGTACACATTCACGTCGGTCATCTGGTAAGCGTCGCGCGTGTCTTCGGAGAGATAGTTCTGGATCGAATTGATCTCGTGATCGATGAAGTGCTTGTGGCCCTCCACATCCCGTGTGAAGCCACGCACACGGTAATCCACGGTCACGATGTCGGAATCGAATTGATGAATCAGGAAATTGAGCGCCTTGAGCGGTGAAATGACGCCACAGGTCGACACATCGATGTCCACTCGGAACGTTGCGATACCGTCCACCGGATGGATCTCCGGATAGGTATGTACCGTGATGTGGCTCTTGTCGAGGTGGGCCAGGATAATTTCAGGCAACGGGCCCGGGGACTCTTCGATCTGGCTTTCGGTCGGTGTCACCGGCTCTTCCGAGATCAGAATGGTCACGCTGGCGCCTTGGGGTTCATAGTCCTGACTGGCGATGTTCAGGATGTTGGCACCAATGATATCGACAACTTCCGTGAGGATCTGCGTGAGGCGCTTGGCGTTGTACTCTTTATTGATGTACTCGACGTAGGCCTGCTGGTCTTGCGGGGTTTCCGCATAGCAGATGTCATAGATGTTGAAGCTCAAGGTCTTTGTCAGGTTATTGAACCCATGGAGCTTGAGTTTGCTTTTCACCGTTTGAAAACTCTCTGTGTATTGCGGCCCGGCCGCGTGATCAAGCATGCCCGTCAGATGCGAACGACGCACCTGCGTAGGACGGTTAACACCTCTTCGCGATGGCGATTTTGGTTGTCTGTCCAGGCAATGGATCAGCCCGCGAGCCGATCATTGCCCTGAAAAAAGTGGCGCATTATGCAGATGTCGGCTTCTGACCGCCAGAGCTTGCACTGCATTTGTGATGGTTGGATGTCGATTCAACCCAACTCGATGATTTCATAATCGTGAGTGATTTCAACACCGGCGGCACCGAGCATGATCGAGGCCGAGCAGTATTTCTCGGCGGACAGCTCAATGGCGCGCTTGACCTGGGCTTCCTTCAGTCCACGGCCTTTGACCACGAAGTGCATGTGGATCCTGGTAAACACTTTCGGATCCTCTGTCGCGCGCTCGGCTTCAAGAAACGCTTCGCAACTTTCGACGGCCTGGCGTGACTTCTTGAGAATGCTGACCACATCGAAGTTGCTGCAGCCGCCGACACCGAGCAAGAGCATTTCCATTGGCCGGACACCCAGGTTACGACCGCCGGCATCCGGTGGGCCGTCCATGACGACCACATGACCACTGCCTGATTCACCGAGGAACATGGCTTCGCCAGCCCATTGGATGCGTGCCTTCATCGCCAAGACTCCACTGTTCAAAAAAAGGGGGCGCCAGCTTAGCACAGCGCCCGTTGATGGCAGCGGCATGCCTGATGCCTCTTACGCCAGCGCCTGTAGGTAAATTCTCGAATCTATTACGAATGCCTCTGTTAAGCTGCGCCATCTCGCTGGCGTATGGCCAGCTTTTGGCGATAACCATTCGCCCTCACCCAAAAAACCAAACCACCACACCGCGCAGTCTTTCGGGATACAACCATGGTTGCCATTACTCCCACGTCCAAGATCAAGAACCTCGACAAACTCTTGATGCATTGCCAGCGTCGCCGCTACCCCGCCAAGCACAACATCATTTGCGCAGGCGACCGCTCCGATACGCTGTTTTTCATCATCAAGGGCTCCGTCACTATCCTGATCGAGGACGATGACGGCCGGGAAATGATCATCGCCTACCTCAACTCCGGGGATTTTTTCGGCGAACTGGGATTGTTCGAGCAGGCGGGCAAGGAGCAGGAGCGCAGCGCCTGGGTGCGAGCCAAGGTCGAATGTGAAGTGGCGGAAATCAGCTATGGCAAATTCCGAGAGCTGTCGCAGCAGGATCCAGACATTCTTTATGCCCTCAGCGGACAAATCGCGCAGCGTCTACGCAATACCACCCGCAAAGTCGGTGACCTGGCGTTCTTCGACGTGACCGGTCGCGTCGCCCGCTGCCTGCTGGAACTGTGCAAACAGCCCGACGCCATGACCCATCCGGATGGTATGCAGATCAAAGTGACCCGTCAGGAAATCGGCCGCATCGTTGGCTGCTCCCGAGAGATGGTCGGACGCGTGCTCAAGGACCTGGAAGAGCGCAATCTGGTCAGCGTCAAAGGCAAGACCATGGTCGTGTTCGGGACGCGCTAGAAGTTGCTCAACAGTTCCTGGTAAAGCGCCTCGAGCCGTTCCAGCGCATGAGGCGCCGGGAATTTCTCATGCAGGGCAATGTGGCTCTCGGCACGCACTCGCTGCTCCAGGCCACACGCCTCGTTGAACCGATTGACCGCCGCAACCATGGACTCGCGCTCGTCATCCAGCAATAGGGCGCCATGCACCAGGCCCACCGGCCTCTGGCCGCCCTTGCTTTGCCGCCAGCGCTGGGCGGTACCGACCATTTTTCGGCCGTCCAGATTGACGTTGAAGCGCCCGTCGCAAAACGCGCCCTCCACTTCACCGAGGGAAGCCACCCCGCCCAGCTCATCGAGCAACTGGCAGATCGGATCGCATAGACGCCGATAAGCAGTCTCGATCCGGCCATGGTCACCTTCACTTCGCGGTGGCGCATAGACCAGCGCGATATTGACCGTAGCGCCCGACTGAGGCACTGGCTCGCCACCGGTTTCACGCAGCAGCACCGGCCAGCCGCTTGCAGCCGATACCTCACAGGCAAGTTCAAAACCTGGCAGGCGACTCAAGCGACGCGGCATGACCAGGGCACGATCGCTGGGTTGCCAGAACAGCAAGCCCGATTCAGCGTCACCGGCGCAAACGCTGGCCAGCAGATCCTGTTCGGCCTGCAGGCCGCTTTGAACCGTTAAGGCAATGGCTGGAGGCATCGATTCAGTCCAGCGTCGAGCCGGTTACCGGAACGCCGCGCTCGGGGAAAAACAAGCGCTGCAGTTCTGTACCCGGGCTTTCGGCCCGCATGAAAGCCTCGCCAACCAGGAACGAATACACATCGCTGACTTCCATCAACTCGACATCGGCTCGGTTGAGGATGCCGCTCTCGGTGATGACCAGGCGATCGCGTGGAATTCGCGGCAACAGGTCAAGAGTGGTTTCCAGGCTGACTTCAAACGTATGCAGGTTGCGGTTATTCACGCCGACCAGCTTGGTATCCAGAGTTTTCAGGGCGCGCTCTAGCTCGTCGCCGTCGTGGACTTCCACCAGTACATCCAGGCCCACACCTTTAGCAACTGCGGCCAGCTCGGCCATTTTCACGTCATCCAGGGCGGAAACGATCAACAGCACGCAATCGGCACCCAAGGCCCGCGCCTCGACGATCTGGTACGGATCGATCATGAAATCCTTGCGGATCACCGGCAGCTTGCACGCCGCCCGCGCCTGTTTTAGATAGTCATCGGCGCCTTGGAAAAAATCGACGTCGGTGAGCACCGAAAGGCAGGTCGCACCGCCCTTCTCGTAGCTCCTGGCGATGTCGGCGGGGACGAAGTCCTCACGGATCACACCTTTGCTGGGGGACGCCTTCTTGATTTCGGCGATGACTGCAGGCTGCTTTTTCTTCGCCTGATCGATCAGCGCCTGGGCAAAGCCGCGAGGCGCGTCTGCTGAACGTGCGAGACCTTCCAGCTCGGCGAGGCTGACCCGGCCCCGGCGCTCGGCCACTTCTTCAGCCTTGCGAGCCAGAATGTTTTCCAGAACCGTTGGCACGCTCATCCTTCATTCTCCACTTTGAATACGGCGGTAAACGCGCCCAATTCGTCCAGTTTTTCCCGGGCCAGGCCGGTGTGCAACGCATCATGCGCGAGCTCGACACCTTGCTTGAGGCTGCTGGCGTGATCGGCGGCATACAACGCGGCGCCCGCATTGAGCATGATCATTTCCGCAGCCTTCTGGCCATTCTCGGTTTTACGCCGCCCCAAGGCATCGCGGATCAACTCAAGTGACTGGGCTGGCCCATCCACCGCCAGTCCATGCAGGCTCTGGCTCTTCATGCCGAGGTCTTCAGGTTCGACCCAATATTCGGTGATCTGATCATTTTTTAGCTCGGCCACGAAAGTGGGCGCCGCCAGGCTGAATTCATCCAGGCCGTCTTTTGAATGGACGACCAGCACGTGCTTGCTACCTAAACGTTGCAGGACCTCCGCCAATGGCCGGCACAGCGCCTGGCTGAACACGCCGACCACTTGATGCTTCACACCGGCCGGATTCGTAAGCGGGCCGAGCATGTTGAACAGCGTGCGCAAGCCCAGCTCGCGACGCGGCGCCGCGGCATATTTCATGGCGCCGTGGTGGGTCTGGGCAAACATGAAGCCGATGCCGACGCTATCGATACAACGAGCCACCTGGACCGACGTCAGGTTGAGGTAGATACCGGCGGCTTCCAGCAGATCGGCGCTGCCGCTCTTGCCCGACACCGCACGATTGCCATGCTTGGCGACGGTGCAGCCGGCCGCCGCAACGACAAATGCCGACGCGGTGGAAACGTTGAAGATATTGGCTCCGTCACCACCGGTCCCGACGACATCCACTACACCGTCGAGGGTCTTGAGTTCGACCTTGTCCGCCAACTCGCGCATGGTCGTGACCGCACCGACTATCTCGTCGATGCTCTCGCTCTTCATGCGCATGGCCATCATGAACGCGCCAATCTGCGCGTCCGTGCACTGGCCAGTCATGATCTCCCGCATCACGTCGCGCATCTCGTCGGTGCTCAGGTCGAGCTGGCCGACGATACGGTTCAGGGCTGTCTTGATGTCCATGGAGAGTCCTTAGCGCGTGCCGCCGGTTTGTTTGAGGAAGTTGGCGAACAGTTCGTGGCCCTGCTCGGTGAGGATAGACTCGGGATGAAATTGCACACCCTCGATGTTTAACGTCTTGTGACGCAAACCCATGATTTCGTCCACCGAGCCGTCTTCGAGCTGGGTCCAGGCAGTCAGCTCAAGGCAGTCGGGCAGGGTTTCGCGCTTGACGATCAACGAGTGGTAGCGGGTGACGGTAAGCGGGCGATTCAAGCCTTCGAACACGCCCTTGTCTTCATGAAATACCGGGCTGGTCTTGCCGTGCATCACCTGGCGGGCCCGCACGACATCGCCACCGAACGCCTGGCCGATCGACTGGTGCCCCAGGCAGACACCGAGGATCGGCAGCTTGCCGGCAAAATATTTGATGGCTTCGATTGAGATGCCCGCTTCGGTCGGCGTGCAAGGGCCGGGCGAGACGACGATGCGCTCGGGCTTGAGGGCCTCGATTTCGGCAATGGTCAGCTCATCGTTGCGCACAACCTTGACCTCGGAGCCGAGCTCGCCGAGGTATTGCACAACGTTGTAAGTAAAAGAGTCGTAGTTATCGATCATCAGCAACATGGCGTAAACAACCTATTGAATACACTGACTTGGAATACAGCCTTCGAAGAGTGACCCGCACGGTGCTGCGCTGGACAGGCGAATGATGCGCCTGCGAAGCGGTTTCCAAACGGGTAAAGAAGGCAAATCGGTACAGGTCCGGCGAGCCGGCATGGAACGTTCAGGCGCGCCAACGCCAACGGGCGTGAGCCTTGATCAATTGATTCAGAAGTTTGCTGACAATCGACACGGGGGAAGTCTCGTTCATACGTTCCGGCACAGTAACTTAGCTGGGCGGAGCACGCAATAAGACGGACCCGAAGGGCTTGCAAACAATCGCGATGTTCCCAGATGGGTGGCAGACCGTCGGAAGTTTTTGGTACTGTCGTTTCGTTTTCCCATAAAAATAAGATTGAAAAGGACCTTCTCATGATCAAACAGACCTTGTTTGTACCGATCACCGGCTGCCTGCTGGCCATGGCTTGCGCTTCGGCAAATGCCGCCCCCAACCCCTACTCCAGCTTCATCGTGTTCGGTGACAGCCTCAGTGACGCCGGCCAGTTCACCGATCCGGGCGGCCCGCCCGGGTCAACCTTGCGGGCTACCAACCGAACCGGTCCGATTTATCTGGATGGCAGCGGCGAAGCCTATTCTGCCAACGCCACCCAACTGCTCGGGGGGCGATTGGGCTTTTCCGACGACGAGACCGCGGCCTCCACCTCGGCTGCCCGTGCCCGCGAGGGGCTGGCGGACGGCAACAACTGGGCCGTGGGCGGTTATCGTACCGACCAGATACTCGACTCGATCACCAATATCTCCGACACGGGCGAGCGCAGTCGTGCCGGTTATCTGCCAGCCAATGGCCTACGCGCTGATCCGAACGCACTGTATTACCTGTCCGGCGGCGGTAACGACTTCCTTCAGGGCCGAGTGCTCAACATTGCCCAGGCGAACGCCGCCGCGGACCGCCTGGCCGACAGTGTCCAGGTGCTGCAGACCGCCGGTGCCCGCTACGCGATGGTTTGGCTGCTGCCTGATCTGGGCCTGACGCCGGCCCTCAATGGCACCCCGCTTCAAGAAGCGGTCTCCCTGCTCAGTAATCAGTTCAACCAGCAACTGATCACACGTTTGCAAGGCATCGATGCCGAGATCATTCCGCTGAACGTTCCGCTATTGCTGCAGGAAACCTTTGCCGATCCTGGACGATTCGGCCTTGCCACCGGCGAGAACCTCACCGCCACTTGCTTCAGCGGCAACAGCTGTACGGAAAACCCTACCTACGGCATCAACAGCGCCACGCCTGATCCGAGCAAGCTGATCTATAACGATGCGGTTCACCCCACCGAAACCGGGCAGAAGCTGATTGCCGACTACGCCTATTCCCTGCTCGCAGCGCCGTGGGAACTGACCTTGCTGCCGGAAATGGCCCACTCGACCTTGCGCGCCCACCAGGATGAATTGCGCAGCCAATGGCAATCGGACTGGGAAGATTGGCAGGCGGTAGGTCAATGGCGGGCGATTGTTGCCGGCGGCGGCCAGCATCTGGACATTGATAGCCAAGGCAGCGGTGCAAGCGCCGACGGCAGTGGCTACAACCTGAACATCGGCGGCAGTTACCGTCTCAACGAAGCCTGGCGCATCGGCGTGGCCGCCGGTCTGTACCGCCAGGACATGGACGCAGGCCGCAACGATTCGAACTACAAGCTCAACAGCTACCTCGCCACCGCGTTCGCCCAGTTCCAGCAGAACCGCTGGTGGGCCGACGCCGCGCTGACCGGCGGCAAGCTCGACTACGAGAACCTGGAGCGCAAATTCGACCTGGGCGTCAGCCAGGCGCAGGAAAAAGGCGATACCGACGGTCATCTCTGGGCATTCAGCACACGTGTAGGCTACGACATTGCCCAGCCGGGCAGCCAATGGCACCTGTCACCGTTTGTCAGCGCCGATTATGCGAAGGTCGAGGTCGATGGTTACTCGGAACAGGGCAGCCGCTCCACGGCGCTGACTTTCGACGACCAGACCCGCGATTCAAAACGCCTGGGCATCGGCTTGCAGGGCAAATACAACTTTACCCGCCAGACCCAGGTGTACGGGGAGTATGCCCACGAGCGCGAGTATGAGGACGATACGCAAAAGGTGAACATCGCCCTCAACAGCTTGCCGGCCAATGACTTCACGCTGGAGGGCTACACCCCACAAAGCCACCTCAATCGCCTGAACCTGGGGATCAGCCACAAGTTGACCAGCGATCTCGCGCTGCGGGGCGGTTATACGTTGCGCAAGGATGATGATTTTACCCAGCAAGGGGTGAGCCTGGGGGTCAGCCTGGACTTTTGACGCTCCCACATGGACCCAGTTGCCCTCGCCACAGTTGTTCGGCAAACGCCTTCAGTCGTTCGAGGTCTGCTCGGCCAGGGCCACGGCACGGAACATTGCCCGACGCTTGTTCAGGGTTTCCTCCCATTCCAGCGCGGGCACCGAGTCGGCGACGATGCCGCCGCCGGCCTGCACGTGCAGCTCACCGTTCTTGATCACGGCGGTGCGGATGGCGATGGCCGTGTCCATGTTGCCGTTCCAGGCGAAGTAGCCGACGGCTCCGCCGTACACACCGCGTTTGACCGGCTCCAGCTCGTCGATGATTTCCATGGCGCGGATCTTCGGCGCGCCAGACAAAGTGCCCGCCGGCAGGATCGCTCGCAAGGCGTCCATCGCCGTCAACCCTGCCTTCAACTCCCCGGTGACGTTGGACACGATGTGCATCACGTTGGAGTAGCGCTCGATGACCATTTTCTCGGTGAGTTTCACCGAGCCCACTTCGGAAACCCGGCCAGTGTCGTTGCGTCCCAGATCGATCAGCATCAGGTGCTCGGCGATCTCCTTGGCATCTGACAACAGGTCCTCTTCCAGCGCCCGGTCCGCTTCCTCCGTGGCGCCGCGTGGCCGTGTGCCGGCGATCGGCCGCACGGTGATCAGGTTTTCCTCGACCCGCACCAGCACCTCGGGCGAACTGCCCACGACATGGAAGTCACCGAAGTTGAAGAAGTACATGTAAGGCGTCGGGTTGAAACAGCGCAGCGCCCGGTACAGATCGATCGGCGCGGCCTTGAAGTCGATCGACATCCGTTGCGACGGCACGACCTGCATGCAGTCGCCCGCCAGGATGTATTCCTTGATGGTGTCGACGGCTTTTTCGTAGTCACCCTGGGTGAAACTGGAACGGAACACCGGGTCGGCTGCCGACTGCTTGCTGAAGTCCAGGCCGGGACGCGGGGTGATCGGCTGGCGGAGTTTTTCCAGTAAAGTCTGAAGGCTTTGTTGACCTTGCTCGTAGGCGTCTTCACGGGACGGATCGGCCAGGACGATGGCGTGCATCTTGCCGGCGAGATTGTCGAAGACCACCACCGCATCGGAGACCATCAGCAGAATGTCCGGCACACCCAGCGGATCGGGGTTCGGACAGGTGCCCAGGCGTTTTTCCACATAGCGCACGCAGTCGTAGCCGAAATAACCCACCAGGCCGCCGTTGAAACGTGGCAGGCCGGGGATGGTCGGGACGTTGTAGCGGGCCTTGAAGGATTCAACGAACGCGAGCGGATCCTCGACTTCGTGGCTTTCGATTTCGACGCCATCGTAGGTCACGCTGATGCGATGGTCATGGACTCGCAGCACGGTGCGGCACGGCAGGCCGATCATGGAATAGCGACCCCATTTTTCCCCACCTTGCACCGATTCGAGCAAGTAGGAATTGGGTTGGTCGGCCAACTTGAGGTAGATCGACAGCGGCGTGTCGAAGTCGGCCAGGGTTTCGCAGGCAAGCGGGATGCGGTTGTAGCCGGCAGCGGCTAGACGCAGAAATTCTTCGCGGATCATGGGGTGCCTCGTGGCAAGAGGAGCTGACAGTCAGGTATGCAAACGCGCCGGATAACCGGCCAGGATCACGTCAGGCGCGCCAACGCCAGCGGGCCAGGGCCTTCATGACTTTCATCCAGAGTTTGCGAGTGACCACCACGATGGCGTTTCCAGAAGAGGATTGAACAGCGTCGGGCAACGTTATCTCAGCGGCCGGGTCCAGGCAACCGGGAATTAGCAGGCGCAGATCATCAATCACCAATGTCGGAAATTCCTCGGCAATCGGTCGGCCATGATTGTAGCCGTAGCTCAGGGCAACACATTTGACCCCCGCGGCTTTCGCCGCCAGCACGTCGCTGCGCGAGTCGCCGACAAACAACGATTGGGACGCCGGGATGTTGGCCATTTTCATGACGAAGAACAGCGCGGCCGGGTCGGGCTTTTTCTGCGGCAAGGTGTCGCCGCCGATGATCCAGCGAAAATAACGGCCGATCTTCATCTGATCCAGCAGCGGCGCGACAAAACGCTCCGGCTTGTTGGTGATCAGCGCCATTTCCACGCCCTGCTTGTGCAACCATTTGAGGGTAGAGCGCACGCCCGGATAAACCACGGTCAGTTCGTGGTTGCCTTCATAGGCTTCGTTGAACAGCTCCAGAGCCCGCTCGGCCTCGGCCTCCTCAACGCCCTGGGCATCAATGTGATTGGCCAGCGCCCGGCGCACCAGCACCGGCGCGCCGTTGCCGACCCACTGGCGCACCGCGTCGATGCCGGCAGGCGGACGCCCGAGCTGGAGCAGCATATTGTCCACGGCGGCCGCCAGGTCCGGGACCGAATCGACGAGCGTGCCGTCGAGATCGAACATCACCAGACGCGGCAGGCTGCCGGGAAACAGCTGCTCGAAGCCGCTCATGGACGTGCCAGGGCCAGTTCGGCGCGCATCTTTTCGATCACTGCCTGGTAGTCCGGTGCGTTGAAGATCGCCGAACCGGCGACAAAGGTGTCGGCACCGGCCGCGGCGATTTCGCGGATGTTGTTCACGTTCACGCCGCCGTCGATTTCCAGGCGGATATCCCGGCCCGAGGCATCGATCAGGGCGCGGGCTTCGCGCAGCTTGTCGAGCGTGCCCGGAATGAACTTCTGCCCGCCGAAACCCGGGTTGACGCTCATCAGCAGAACCATGTCGACCTTGTCCATCACGTACTTGAGTACGTCCAGGGGCGTGGCCGGGTTGAACACCAGGCCGGCCTTGCAGCCGCCTTCGCGGATCAATTGCAGGGAGCGGTCGACGTGCAGCGTGGCTTCCGGGTGGAAGGTGATGTAGGTGGCACCGGCCTCGATGAAGTCACCGACGATACGATCCACCGGACTGACCATCAGGTGTGCATCGATTGGTGCGGTGATGCCATATTTGCGCAACGCCGCGCAGACCATCGGGCCGATGGTCAGGTTGGGTACGTAGTGGTTGTCCATGACATCGAAGTGGACGATGTCGGCCCCGGCGGCCAGAACGTTATCCACTTCCTCGCCCAGGCGGGCGAAGTCGGCGGAGAGAATCGACGGAGCAATAGCGAAGGGCTGCATGACGCACCTGTTTTGAGCGAAATCACGATGGCGCGCATTGTATACCTCAAGATTTGGCGCGCCCACCGTGACGCACGATCAATACGCCGCTCGGTAGATCTTCTCGATATCGCCGGCGCTCAGTTTGCGCGGGTTGTTGCGCATCAGCCGCTCTATGCCCGCCGCCTCCGCCGCCATGGACGGAATCACTTCCTCGGTGACGCCCAGGCCACTCAGGCCCTTGGGGATTTCCACCGCGGCACACAACGCCGCCATGGCTTCCACGGCCTCATCCGCGGCTTCGATATCACTCAAATGAGCCGTCTTGATGCCCATGGCTTCGGCAATATCGCGCATGCGCTCGACGCAGGCCATCTTGTTCCAGTGCATGACATACGGCAGCAACAAGGCATTGGCGACGCCATGAGAGACATGGAAACGCCCGCCCAGCGGATAGGCCAGCGCATGCACGGCGCCGACCCCGGCATTGCCGAACGCCATGCCGGCCATCAGGCTGGCGGTGGCCATGTCTTCACGGGCCTGCAAGTGGGACGGGTTGGCGTAGGCCTTGGGCAACGCGCGGGTGATCAGCTTGATCGCGCCGATGGCCAGGGCATCGGTGATCGGCGAGGCGTTGAGTGACAGGTACGACTCGATAGCGTGCACCAACGCATCAACGCCGCTGGCGGCGGTCACGCTGCGCGGACACGTCAGGGTCATCTGCGGGCTGACCAGCGCCACGTCCGGCAGCAGGTAGTCACTGACGATGCCCTTTTTCAGCTGTGCGGCCTTGTCAGAGAGGATCGCCACGTTGGTGACTTCCGAACCGGTACCGGCGGTGGTGGGAATGGCAATCATGGGCGGACCTTTGCGCGGCACCTGATCGACACCGAACATATCCTGCAACTCACCGTGGTAACCGGCATAGACGCCCACGCACTTGGCAATGTCGATGGCGCTGCCGCCACCCAGGCCGATCAGGCCGTCATGCCCGCCGTCGCGGTAGGCTTGCATGCAATCTTCGACGATGGCGATTTCCGGGTCGGGCATGACCCGGTCGAAAATCTCGTAGTTGCGCCCGCCCAGATGCTGCAGCGCCAACTCCACGGTGCCCGACTTGACCAGCGCCGCGTCGGTGACGATCAACGGGTTATCGACATCCAGCCGTGTCAGCTCCGCCGCCAGTTGCTCGATGGCAGCGGCGCCGGTGATCAGTTTGTGGGCGATCTTGAATGAGGAAAGACTCATGTGCGCGGCCTCTTGTTCGAGTGGGGGCTGGCACAAGGATAGCTCGGTATTGGGGGGTGGTCTGTCATTCAGCTTATGAATGCACCGAGGAGCGGATGTGGGAGCGAGCCTGCTCGCGAAAGCGGACCGTCAGTCAACAATTATGTCGACTGGTACACCGCATTCGCGAGCAGGCTCGCTCCCACTGGTTTTGCAGGGGGCCTCAGACTTGGGTCGTACGCAGCTTCTCGCTACGCCCACGCAGCCATTCCAGGGTCAGCAGCAGGATCACCGAGAAGGCGATCAACAACGTAGCCGCGGCGGCGATGGTCGGGCTCAGGTTCTCGCGAATACCGCTGAACATTTGCCGTGGCAGGGTCGCTTGCTCCGGGCCGGCCAGGAACAGGGTCACCACCACTTCATCAAACGAAGTCGCGAAGGCGAACAACGCACCAGAGATGACGCCCGGCGCGATCAACGGCAAGGTCACGCGACGGAACGCGGTCAATGGCGAAGCCCCGAGGCTGGCAGCAGCGCGGACCAGGTTGTGGTTGAACCCTTGCAAGGTCGCCGAGACGGTGATGATGACGAACGGCACACCGAGCACCGCGTGGACGATGATCAGCGAGAAGAAGCTGTTGCCCATCCCCAATGGCGCGAAAAACAGGTAGCTCGCGACACCGATAATCACCACCGGAACCACCATGGGCGAAATCACCAGGGCCATCACCAGCGCCTTGCCCGGGAAATCACCACGAGTCAGGCCGATCGCCGCCAGCGTACCGAAGATCATCGCCAACAGCGTTGCCGCCGGGGCCACGATGATGCTGTTCTTCAACGCCCGCATCCACTCGGCCGAAGCGAAGAAATCGTGGTACCACTGCAACGAAAAGCCCTGCAGCGGATAAACCAGGAAGCTGCCAGAGTTGAACGACAACGGAATGATCACCAGCACCGGCAGGATCAGGAACAACAGGATCAGCCCGCAGAGTATGCGCAAGCTGTAGAACCACACCCGCTCGACGGGGGACATGTAAGGACTCAGCATTTCGATCTCCCCTTAGCTCAGGCGCAGGCGACTGGCGCCCACCAGCCAGCTGTAAATCAGATAAAGCACGATGGTCGCCAGCAACAGCAATCCGCCGAGCGCCGTGGCCATGCCCCAGTTGATACTGGTGTTGGTGTAGAACGCGACGAAGTAGCTGACCATCTGGTCGTTCGGGCTGCCCAGCAGTGCCGGGGTGATGTAGTAGCCGATGGCGAGGATGAACACCAACAGGCACCCGGCACCTACGCCGGCGTAGGTCTGCGGGAAATACACCCGCCAGAAACTGGCGAACGGGTGGCAGCCCAGGGAGATCGCCGCCCGCATGTAGGTGGGCGAGATGCCCTTCATCACGCTGTAGATCGGCAGGATCATGAACGGCAGAAGGATGTGGACCATGGAGATGTAGACGCCGGTGCGGTTGAACACCAGCTCCAGCGGTTTATCGATGACGCCCATGGCCATCAGCGCGCTGTTGATCAATCCGCCCGACTGCAGTAGCACGATCCACGCCGCCACCCGCACCAGGATCGAGGTCCAGAACGGCAGCAGCACGAGGATCATCAACAGGTTGCTCTGGCGTGACGGCAGGTTCGCCAGCAGGTAGGCCAATGGATAGGCGAGCACCAGACAGATGGCGGTAATCACCAGGCCCATCCAGAAAGTACGGGTGAAAATATCCAGGTAGATCGCCTGGTCGGGGGTGGCCGGGGCCAGTTCACCGAGATCGTCGATGCGGTGATCGACGGCCGCCAGCAGGTAGTAAGGCGTGACATTACTGGTGTTGCGCCGGATCACCTGCCAGTACGCGGGGTCGCCCCAGCGTTCGTCGAGGCTTTCCAGTGCTTCTTTATAAGAGGCCGGCTCGGTGGCGAACGGCAGCGCGCGAGCAGTCTTGGTCAGCAGGCTGCGGTAGCCGGCCAGTTCCATGTTCAGGCGCTTGGACAAATCGCCCAGGGTCTGATTCTTGCGGGCTTCGGCCAGATCTTCACTGGCAGCCTTGTACACCGGCTCGCTTGGCAAACCGCGTCCGTCCCATGCTGCGACGGCAGCGACAGTGCGCGGCATCGCGCCCACCACTTCCGGGTTGCTGACGCTTTTGAACAGCAGCGCCACGATCGGCACCAGGAACACCAGCAGCAAAAACAGCACCAGCGGCGCGATCAAGGCCTGGGCCTTCCAGCGGTTGAGCCGCTCGGCGCGCTTGAGTCGCTGCTTGAGGGTGGGGCTGGTGCCCGCGTTCAGTGGAACGGCGATGGCCATGGCGAACTCCGCAAATCTCTTTGATCGTTACAGGGGCGGCGAGCCGCCTCTGTTCTTTTGAAACCGCAACCTGGTGGTATGCGTGGTCGTGGCGAGGGAGCTTGCTCCCGCTGGGCCGTGAAGCGGCCCCAAAATTTTGTCGGCAATGCCAATTTTGTGAGTGCTGCGCACTGGAGCGCCAGCCCGGTCAAGCGGGAGCAAGCTCCCTCGCCACAAAAGCCTCGCCTCACAGGATGACGTGGGTTACTTCGCCGCCCAGGAGTTGAAGCGCTGCTCCAGTTGCTCGCCGTTGTCAGCCCAGAAGCTGACGTCGATCTGCACCTGGTTGGCGATGTTTTCCGGGGTGGTCGGCATGTCTTTCAGCACATCCTTGGCCAGCAACGGCACGGCCTGGGTATTCGCAGGACCGTAGGCGATGTTTTCCGAGTAGGTTTTCTGCTGCTGCGGCGCCACCGAGAAGGCGATGAATTTTTTCGCAGCTTCGGCGCGAGTCTTGTCCAGGCCACGCGGGATGGCCCAGGCGTCGAAGTCGTAGATGCCACCGTTCCACACCACCTTCAGGTTGCTCTCTTTCTGTACCGCGGCGATCCGGCCGTTGTACGCAGAGCTCATGACCACGTCACCGGAAGCAAGGTACTGCGGTGGCTGGGCACCGGCTTCCCACCACTGGATGTTCGGCTTGAGCTCATCGAGCTTCTTGAAGGCGCGATCCTGGCCGTCTTTGCCGGCCAGCACCTTGTAGACGTCCTTCGGCGCCACGCCGTCGGCCATCAAGGCGAATTCCAGGGTGTACTTGGCGCCTTTGCGCAGGCCGCGCTTGCCCGGGAATTGCTTGGTGTCCCAGAAGTCCGCCCAACTGGTCGGCGCGGTCTTCAGTTTGTCGGCGTTGTAGGCCAGCACGGTCGACCACACGAAGAAGCCCACGCCGCAAGGCTGGATGGCGCCTTTGACGTAGTCTTCGGCCTTGCCGAACAGGGCCGGATCGAGTTGCTCGAACATGTCTTCGTCGCAGCCACGGGACAATTCCGGCGACTCGACTTCCACCAGGTCCCACGAGACGCTCTTGGTGTCGACCATGGCCTTGACCTTGGCCATTTCGCCGTTGTATTCGCCAGCCACGATCTTGCCGTTGCCAGCCGCTTCCCACGGTGCGTAGAAGGCTTTGACCTGAGCCGCCTTGTTCGCCCCGCCGAAAGACACCACGGTCAGGTCCGGGCCCGCCGCCATCGCGCTTGCCGCACCCATCATGCCCAGTGTCAGGGCTGTGAACTTCAGGGATCTCAACATTTATTGTTCTCTCCACGTGCAGGGTTGGTGTTGGTACAGCAGGGGGGCGATCAATTCGCCTCTAGAAGCGGATCGAGCGCGCGTACGTGCTCGACCTGCCAGCCAAGCGGAACCACGTCCCCGACAGCAAGCCCGGGGTCGAGCTCGGCAATCGGTTGTTTCACGAAGAAGTCGTTCTTGCCGCAGACTTCGAGGCGAACCCGGACGTGGTCGCCCAGATAGATGAATTCCGCCACCCTCCCTGAGAAGCGGTTGATACATTGTTCGCTGGCGCCGTTGAGGCTCACCCGCTCCGGGCGGATCGACAAGGTGACGGGTTCGCCGGGCTTGCCGACATTGACCGCCAGGGCCTCGACCTTTTCGCCACGTCCCAGCTCCACCACGCAACGGTCACCGGTGTGACTGTGCAGGCGGCCGTTAAGGCGGTTGTTCTCGCCGATGAAGTTGGCGACGAAGGTGTTCTTCGGTTCCTCATAGAGTGTGCGCGGCGGGGCGATCTGCTGGATCTCGCCCTGGTGGAACACCGCCACGCGGTCGGACATGGTCAGGGCTTCCCCTTGGTCGTGCGTCACGTAGACCACGGTCACGCCCAGGCGCTGGTGCAGGTGTTTGATTTCCATCTGCATGTGTTCGCGCAATTGCTTGTCCAGTGCGCCGAGAGGCTCGTCCATCAGCACCAGTTGCGGCTCGAATACCAGCGCCCGGGCCAGGGCCACGCGCTGTTGCTGGCCGCCGGACAACTGCGCCGGATAACGTTGGGCGAAGGTGTCCAACTGGACCATGCTCAAGACACGCTTGACCCGATCGCCGACGTCGCTTTTGTTCAGGCCGCGGACGGTCAGCGGGAATGCCAGGTTTTCGGCGACGGTCATGTGCGGGAACAAGGCGTAGTTCTGGAACACCATGCCGATGTCACGCTTGTGCGGCGGCACGTTGTTGATGGAGCGCCCGGCCAGCTGGATCTCGCCGGCGGTCGGGGTCTCGAAGCCTGCGAGCATCATCAGGCTGGTGGTCTTGCCGGAGCCGGAAGGCCCGAGCAGGGTCAGGAATTCACCTTTACGAATGTCCAGGTTGAGGTCCTTGACGATCAGGTTCTCGCCGTCGTAGCTCTTTTGCACACCACGAAAGCTGACCAGCACATCACCGGCCCCCGCGCTTGAATCCACCTGGCTCATACCCGCACCTTTTGTATTGATGACTGCTTGTGAGTCAAGCCTAGTGGAGCCCGACATCCACGCAAATCGGGCCGCAGGAGAGAATCGCCTCAGCCGGATGGAAGCGTCGGGGTAGGGATTGCCCTACAAGGATGGCGGGATTGGATAAGTGCAGCGGTGAGTTTCAAGCGGCAAGCTGCAAGCAGGGGCAAAAGCGCTGTTGGGGTGTGTCGCAAATGGATATGCCAACACGAGACACTGTGGGAGCGAGCCTGCTCGCGAATACGGTGCGGCATCCAGCATCGATGCTGAATGGTCCAACGCTTTCGCGAGCAGGCTCGCTCCCACCGGGGAATGGGGGGAGGCCTAGAGCAACTTGTGCTCCATCGCGTATTTCACCAGCTCGGCCAACGAGGTGATGTTGAGTTTCTGCATCAGCCGCGCCTTATGGGTGCTGATGGTCTTGCTGCTCAGGGCGAGTTGCTGGGCGATGTCGTTGACGTTGGCACCTTGGGCCAGGCGTTCGAAAACCGAGAATTCACGCTCCGACAGCAGGGAGTGCAGCGGCCGTGTGTCGGTCAGGCCCACTTCGAAGACCATGCGGTCGGCAAGGTCCGGGTCAATGTAGCGCCCACCCGCCGCGACCTTGCGGATCGCCATGAGCAGCAAAGCGGGATCGCTGTCTTTGGTGGCGTAGCCAGCGGCGCCGACTTTCAAGGCCCGAGCGGCCATTTGCGCCTCGTCATGCATCGACAACACCAGGATGGCCGGCGGATTGTTCAGCGCACGGATCCGTGGGATTGCCTCAAGGCCGTTGACGCCCGGCATGGAAATATCCAGCAGCACCACCTCGCAAGGCACGTGTCGCAGGGTCTCGAGCAGCTGTTCGCCATTGCTCGCCTCCCCTGCCACCACCAGATCCTTGGCCAGGCCGATCAATTGCTTGATGCCTTCGCGGACGATGGTGTGGTCTTCAGCTACCAGTACACGGATCACGGCTCTTCTCCAGATTCAGAATCTCATGTGCGGGCAAGCTCGCGCCCACATTGATTGAGGCGTACACAAACCTTGTGGGAGCGAGCCTGCTCGCGATGGCGTCAGCCCAGGCAACAGAAAACCATCAGGCCTCACCCAAAGGCACCCGCACCGACAAGGTCGTCCCCTCCCCCGGCTCACTGTCCAGGGTCAATTGCCCGCCCATGATCAGCACCCGCTCACGCATGCCGACCAGGCCAAAGGACGTTGGCCGGCCCGTATCGGCAATAAATCCTACACCGTCGTCGCTGACCGTCAGACATAAATCAGCGCCTTGTTGAGCCAACGTCAACTCCACAGTATGCGCCTGGGCATGGCGCATCACATTGGTCAGTGCTTCCTGGAGAATCCGGAACAGGCCGATGGCCTTGGCGTCGCTCAATGCCGGCAGGTTGTCCGGCACCTGCACCAGGCACGGAATCTGCGTGCGCGCCTCGAAACGGCGGGCCTGCCATTCGATGGCCGAGGCAATACCGGCATCGAGGATCGGCGGGCGCAACGCCGTCGCCACGTCCCGCACCAACTGAAACAATTGGGCGATCAGGCGCTTCATGCTGTTGAGCCGTTCTTGCAGGCCCGGGTCAAGTTGCGCGTAGGCCAGTTCACACATGGACGTCTCCAGCTTCAGCACCGTGAGCATTTGCCCCAGTTCGTCGTGGACTTCCCGAGCAATGCGCGCTTTCTCTTCTTCCCGTACGCTTTCCAGGTGCGCCGACAGTTCACGCAACTGCTCCCGGGAACTGGCCAATTCCAGCTCGACACGTTTGCTTTCGGTGATGTCCCAGACAATGCCGTCCCAGACATAGGCGCCATCTTCGAGCCGACGCGTGATCGCCTTGATCTCGGCCCAGCGCTCCTGGCCTTCGCGAGTGAGGATACGGCCTTGCCAAGACCAATCGCTGTCGCTGTCCAGCGCCTGGTCCTGGGTGCGGTGGTAATCGGCCTTGTCCTGCGGGTGCACCAGGCTGCGCAGCCCGGTATCGCTGCGGGCCAGTACTGCGGGGGAGTAGCCCACCAGGCTTTCGCTGCCTTCGCTGATATAGGCGAAGTCGATCTGGCCGGTCACCGGTGCTCGCTCCAGGCGAAAGACCAGGCCCGGCACATTGGCTGCAATGCCCTGCAGCCGCGCCTCGCTTTCACGCAACGCAGCCAGCGCGCGACGACGCTCGGTCACGTCATTGAGGTAGACCACCAGGTATTCCGCGTCACGAAAACGCAGGAAACTCAAGGAAACATCCGCCGGCAGGATACTGCCATCGGCCCGCACGCATTCGGTTTCGAAACTCTGCGGCCCGTCTTCGCTGGCACGGGCGCGCTTCCACAGGTTAAGCCAGCGGTCCATGTGCAGGCCTGGCTCGAAGTCGATCAGCGGCCGATCGATGATCGCGCCTGGCGCATAACCCAGCATGGTTTCGGCGGCGCGATTGGCGTAGCGCACATGGCTGTCCCAATTCACCCAGAGGATCCCGACCGTGCTTTGATCGATGGAAAACTGTGTCAGGCGCAAGGCTTCTTCACTGGCCGCGCGCTGGGCGATGTCCTCGCGCGCCGAGCGCAGGCGACGTTCCAGCCCGCGTTGCTGACGGCGTTGCCAGAACACGATGGAGACACTGCTCAGCAGCAAGGCGAGCATCAGCAGGGTCAGGTTCTGCCAGAAGCCAGGCGTCTCGGTCAGGCGTGGGTATTTGGGCTTGATCCAACGGTTGTGCAGTTGCTCCAGCTCCTTGGCGGGAATCGCCTGCAAGCCCTTGTCGACGATTTCGGCCAACTGCGGCCAGTCCCGGCGCGTGGCGACCCTGAGCAGTTGCGGCAGGCCGATGTCACCCACCACCACCAATCCGGAAAACTCCGGCTCGACCATCAGGCGCCCCAACTGCGCCTCGTCGATCACGGCGTAGCGTGCCTGCTGGCTCAATAGAAGCTGCAGGGCCTGGCGCTCCATCGGCACGCCTTGCAGATTCAGCATCGGGTAGTTGCTGCGCAAGTAATCGGCCGTGACGCTGGGCATGCGTACCACCACCCGGGCCTGGGGGTCGAGCCTCTCCAACTCCACGCCTTCGGCGCCCTTCTGCTCGCCTACGATCAACTGCGGCACACGCATGTAAGGGTCGGAAAACTGCCAGAGCCGCAGGCCCGCCGGGGTCTGCGTCAAACCCGGCGCGACATCCACTTCTCCGTTGCGCACCGCGGCTTCCAGTTGCGCGACATCTTGGAAGTTGCGCCAGGTCAGCTCGACGTTCAATGCCTTGGCCAGCCATTGCATCAATTCGACGTGAGTGCCGGACAGACGCTGCAAGCGCCGGTCGTACTGTGCGTAGGGCGCCTGCAGCACCAGGCCGACGCGCAACTGCGGATGCTCCGCCAGCCATTGGCGCTGACCCGCGCTCAACTGCACCGTCTGCGCCTGTGGCGCGGGTGCAGCCCACGCCATCAAGGGAAGCCATAGACAGCCGATAACCCACAGGCAAACACGCATCATCGAAATCTCACGCACTGACAAATACTGACCAACCCATTAGGCTGCCGGAAATACTTCTGGTCATGGAATATCCGATGTCCTTTGTTAACCGCCTGACACTGTCTGCATTGTGCCTGTCGCTGATCCTGCCGAGTGCATTTTCTGTACAGGCCGGTGAAACGACGCCCGCCGCGGCAGATCAACCCGCCGAGGCGAAACCGGCCGAGCGCCAGCCGTTGCTCGAGCGTAGCCAGGAAGAAGCGGCGGCGCTCGCGCGAAAAGTCCCAGCCCAGGAACAGCAACAGCTGCAAACCGGTAGCGATGCTTTCCTTGCCCTCTGGAAGCCGGCCAACACCAGCGAGCCCAAGGGCGTGGTCATCATCATCCCTGGCGCCGGCGAAACGGCTGACTGGCCGCAAGTCATCAGTCCGCTGCGCAAAAAACTGCCGGATGCCGAATGGAGCAGCCTGAGTATTACGCTGCCGGACATGCAGAGCGACGTTATCGCACCCCGCGCGGCGGAAACACCGCCGGAGACCAAGCCGGCCGACATCGCTGCTGCAGCCCCCGACGCGACCACCGCAGCCCCGATCGAGCAGGTCGCCGGCGGCGAGGCCGACGCGGCTGAGCCGGCCTCCGCCGAAACCGGCGAAGAATCCGACAAGGCCGACGCCGAACGGATTTTCGCCCGTATCGACGCGGCATTGGCCTACGCCGAGCAACAGAGCGCCCGCAGTATCGTCCTGCTGGGCCACGGCACCGGTGCCTATTGGGCGGCGCGCTATCTTGGCGAAAGACAACCCACGCAAATCCAGCGCTTCGTGATGGTCGCGGCCCAGACACCCGTCACCGCCAAGCCCGGCCTCGCCGAGCTGACACCGAACCTGAAGCTGGCAACGGCGGACATCTTTTATATGGACAAACCGACGGACCGCAACGCAGCCCTGGAGCGCCTGCAAGCCAGCAAACGACTGAAAGGGTCGAGCTTCAGCCAGGTTTCCCTCAAGGCACTGCCCAACGCAACGGCGCAGCAGGAGCAGCTGTTTCGACGGGTTCGGGGGTGGTTGAGTCCGCAAAGTCCGGAGCAGTGAGACCTTGCCGCCTGCTTCTGTGGCGAGGGAGCTTGCTCCCGCTCGGCTGCGCAGCAGTCGTAATCCGCTTAGCATAATTATCTGGGAAGTGCGGCGCCTGGTTTGGGTCCGCTTCGCGGACCAGCGGGAGCAAGCTCCCTCGCCACGGGTGTACTAGCGAAAATCCCTGCGCTCGCGAATCACTCGATAGGCGTTGTGCAGCTCGCGGGTCTTGTCGGTCGCTTCGCGTACCTGCAAGGCTGTCGCCCCGCTGCCAGCGATCTTGTCCGGGTGATGACGACTGATCAGGCGGCGATAAGCGCGCTTGATTTGCGACGGTTCGCTGTTGGCCGAAACCCCCAAGAGCCGCAACGCCTCCTGATACGTCAAGCCACTGCTGGGCAGCCCCGGTTTCTGCGGCTCGTAGTCCATCGCCAAGGCCTGGACCTGCTGCGGCGTCCAACCCAGCCACTTGCCCCACTGAGCGAGCAACTCACGTTCGGCTACACCGGCACGGCCGTCGGCCCAGACCATCCGCCAGCAGGCCCGAAGCACGCCTTCAGCCGCATGCGGCTGGGCACTCAGGCGACGCAGGTAACCACGCAGCCGATCGTTTCCCGATTTGCCCCGATTAAAGGCCGCGATAGCCCGACGTTGCGCCGGTTCGCTCAGATCCAGCGCGCGCATTTCCAGACGCGCCTGCTGGATGTGACCATCGACCACGCGCCCGTCGATCTTCGCCAGGCGACCGAGCAACACGAACAACAGTTCATCGTTGCGCAACGCCGGGCGCCCGCCCAGGCGTTCGCGCACCTGGGCCCAGCCGTGCAGATTCAGACGCCGGTCCAGCGCCTGCCCCAACAATGCGCCGAGCATGGCCCCCGGGATGCTGGCAATGGCAAAGCCCGCCCCCGCTCCAATCAGAGTCCCTGGCCACCACATATCAACAGCTCGCTTCTATCAGTTTTTCGACTTGCGACAAACGTTCGTGAGTACCCACATCGACCCAGCGTCCTTCCAGGCGCGAACCGCTGACCTGCCCTGCGGCCATGGCGCGGCGAAACAGCGGGGCCAGCTTGAATGCGCCATCGGCGCAGCCGGCAAACAGCTGTGGATCCAGCACGGCGATGCCGCTGTATGTCAGCTTATCGGCACCAGGTTCGCCGTCATTAACCTGGCCGCCAGCCAGAATGAAATCGCCCTTGGGGTGATGCTCCGGATTGTCCACCAGCACCAGGTGCGCCAACCCCGGAATCGGCCGACGCAGGGCGCTGAAATCATAATCGGTCCAGATGTCGCCGTTGACCACCAGGAACGCCTCGTTACCCAGCAGCGGCAGCGCGCGGAAAATTCCGCCGCCGGTTTCCAGCGGCTCACCCTCCGGCGAATAGCGGATCTGCACGCCAAACCGCGAACCGTCGCCGAGGTGATCTTCGATCTGCTGGCCGAGCCAGGCATGGTTGATCACGATTTCGGTGAACCCGGCCGCGGCCAATGCCCGCAGGTGGTACTCGATCAACGGGATGCCGCCGACGCGAATCAACGGTTTGGGGGTAGTGAGGGTCAGGGGCCGCATGCGCTCGCCTTTGCCCGCCGCCAGGATCATCGCCTTCATGCGCTCGCTCCATCCGCTTGACGCAGGCTGCGGAGCAACTCGTCCAAGGGTGCCAGTTCCGGACGACGGGCAATGACCGCTTCTATATAGGCAAAGAAACGCGGCACGTCAGCCAGGTAACGTGGCTTGCCATCGCGGTGGCAAATGCGCGCGAAGATGCCGATCACCTTGAGATGGCGTTGCACGCCCATCAGGTCGCTGGCACGCAGGAAATCCTCGAAATCCGGCTGGACCGGAATGCCGAGCGTGCCGGCCTGCCGCCAATAATCTTCCAGCCAGCCGCGCACGCGCGCTTGCGGCCAACTGAGGAAGGCGTCCTTGAACAGGCACGTCACGTCGTAGGTCACCGGGCCATAGACCGCGTCCTGGAAATCCAGCACGCCTGGGTTGGGTTCGCTGAGCATCAGGTTGCGCGGCATGTAGTCGCGGTGCACCAACACTTTCGGTTGGGCCAGGGCACTGTTGATCAGCAGGTCGGAGGCCTGCTGCCACAGTTGCTGCTGGGCCGTATCGAACTCGACTCCCAGCTCACGCTTGACGTACCACTCGGGAAACAAGTCCAACTCGCGACGCAATAACGCGAGGTCGTAGCTGGGCAGCGGCGCGACCATCGGCAGTTGCTGAAAAGCCAACAAGGCTTGCAGGGCATCGCTGAACAGATCGTCGGCATTTTCGCCGTTGATCACGTCCAGATAGGTCTGGTTGCCCAGGTCATTGAGCAAAAGAAACCCGCGTTCGAGGTCTTCGGCATAAATTTTCGGCACGTTGATCCCGGATTTCGCCAGCAAAAAAGCAATATCCACGAACGGTTTGCAGTTTTCCTGGGGCGGTGGCGCGTCCATCACGATCAGGCTGCGGCCCTCCCCCTGCCAGCGGAAGTACCGCCGGAAACTCGCGTCACTGCTGGCCGCGGTCAATGTGGCCGGGGGTACGGCGCCCCAGCCTTGCTGGGTGAAGAGGATTGGTAGCTGCTCATCGAGCCAAACTTTCAGGTGTTGCAAGCGTACATCTTGGTCAGGCATTGCAAGGGTCTCCGACGGCGCTAGCCGTCAAGCGGGTCATGCTTTATTATCCAGCATCTTTTTCAGACCATCGAGAGGCGTGCGGCCCACACCGCGGGCAGATGGCACGCAGGAAGCCCGGACTAATAAGATGGCATTGAAATCCCCCGCGTTTCGTAAAAAATTTCCGTTGCTGGTCACCGGCAGTCTGCTGGCTCTGCAACCCCTGGCCTCTTCATTCGTCGTCGCGGCGCAGCAGTATGACTGTTCCGTCTCCGCTTCGGGTGCCTGGGACTGTTCACCCAAAGCGCCGGCCGCTGCATTGCCGCCGCGCCCGGTGCATGAAGGCAGTGCGATTGCCGACAGCGGCAGCGCTCCGGCCGACAGCGATTCGGGCGAGGTAGCCGGCGATAAGCCGATGCTCGTTACCGAATCCAAGGGCCGCGGCTTGAAGTCGCGCAGTGCAGACTACAGTCACCTGGACTGGGTTCCGCGCGAGAACCTCACGCCCGCGCAACTGGCTGAAACCGGCCCGTACTGCGCGGGCGCGTACATCGAGCCGTCTCGCCCAGGCATGAACGACAAGACCGCCAAGAGTGACGCTCCGACGTTCCTCGGCGCCAAGGCTTCACGCTACGAGCAGGAACAGCAAGTGGCGACCCTGGCCGGTGACGTGGTCATGCGTCAGGGCAGCATGCAGGTCGAGGCCGACGAGGCCAGCCTGTACCAGGCCGAGAACCGCGGCGAGCTGAGCGGCAACGTGCGAGTCCGCGACAACGGTGCGCTGATTGTCGGCGACCACGCCGATGTGCAGCTGGACACCGGTGAAGCCAAGGTCGACAACGCCGAATACGTGATGCACAAATCGCGCATCCGCGGTAACGCGCTGTACGCCAAGCGCGCCGAGAACGCGATCATCCGCCTCAAGGACGGTACGTACACCACGTGCGAGCCGGGCAGCAACGCCTGGACGCTCAAGGGCAACAACATCACCCTGAACCCGGCCACCGGCTTCGGCACCGCTACCAACGTGACGCTGCGGGTCAAGGACTTCCCGGTCCTGTATACGCCGTACATCTACTTCCCGATCGACGACCGTCGCCAGTCCGGCTTCCTGCCGCCAACCATCGGCAGCGGCAGCGACACCGGCTTCCTGCTGGTCACCCCGTACTACTTCAACCTGGCGCCGAACTACGACGCCACGTTGTACCCACGCTACATGAGCAAGCGCGGCCTGTTGATGGAAGGCGAATTCCGCTACCTGACCAAGTCCAGCGAAGGCCAGTTCGGCGCGGCGTACCTCAACGACGAAGAAGACGAGCGCGCCAAGCAGACCGACTACAGCAAGACCCGCTACATGTACAACTGGCAGCACAAGGGCGGGTTGGATTCGCGTGTGCTGACGGAAGTCGACTACACCAAGATCAGCGATCCGTATTACTTCCAGGATCTGCAGACCGATCAGATTGGTGTTGAGTCCAAGGATTTCGTGAACCAGCAAGGTGCGGTCAGCTATCGCGGTGATACCTATACCGCACGGCTGAATGCACAAGCCTTCCAGATGGCCACTATCTCGAATATCACGCCTTATGACCGTCTACCGCAAATTACCTTCAACGGTTTTCTGCCACAGCATCCGTATGGTCTTGATTTCGCCTATAACACTGAGTTCGTGCGGTTTGACAGGGACTTGAGGAACGGCAACTACACGGATGAAAACGGTAATACCGAGCTGTTTCTGGATGAGAACGTCCGGGGCCTGGCCCGCGCGACCGGCGACCGGATAAATCTGGCCCCGGTTGTCAGCCTGCCAATGAACGCAAGCTATGGCTTCATCAAACCCTCGCTCAAGTACCAATACACTCAATACGATCTTGACCTGGATAGCCAGGGCAAACAGGACATCGCCGCCCAGACCGCTGAAGGTGATCGCCTGAACGGTACCTACAGTGGCAGCCAGAACCGCGGCGTGCCAATTGCCAGCATCGACAGCGGCCTGTACTTCGACCGTGATACCCAGTGGTTCGGCAAGAATTATCGCCAGACACTGGAGCCGCGCCTGTTCTATCTCTACGTGCCGGAGAAAGATCAGAGTGACATTCCAGTCTTCGACACCAGCGAAAGCACCTTCAACTACGCCTCGCTGTTCCGGGACAATCGCTTCACCGGTTCCGACCGCGTCGGCGACGAGAACAAGCTGTCCCTGGGTGTGACCAACCGCTGGATCCAGGAAGACGGCTTCGAACGCCAACGCATCAGCGTCGGCCAGGCCTTCTATTTCAAGGACCGCGAAGTTCAACTGCCAGGTATCGACGCCAGGACTCGTGAAGACGCGCACTCGAGCGTTTCGCCGTACGCCCTGGAATATGAATACCGCTGGAACCGCGACTGGCGCACCACGGCCGACTACAACTGGGACCCGGACACTCATAGCCCGCGCTCGGGTAGTGCCATGTTCCACTACCAGCCGGAGGACAACCCGAACAAGGTTATCAACGCCGGTTATCGTTATCGCAACGACCTCGTGCGCTATGACCAGACTACCGGTCAATGGCAAGTGGGCGGCGGCGACTACGGCACCCCGGGCCAACCTGGCTACGTGAAGGACTACTACAAGATCAAACAGCACGACTTCTCGGTCATCTGGCCGATCGTGCCGCAGTGGAACGCAATCAGCCGCTGGCAGTATGACTACAACCGCAACCGTACCCTGGAAGCCTTCGGTGGTTTCGAATACGACAACTGCTGCTGGAAACTGCGCCTGATCAACCGTTACTGGGTCGACTATGAAGAATTCAGTCAAGCCGCCCCGGAAAACGAAAAAGGCGACCACGGCGTCTTCCTCCAAATTGTTCTGAAGGGACTCGGCGGCCTCACCGGCGCCAAGGTAGAGAGCTTCCTCGACAAAGGCATTCAAGGTTATCGTGAACGTGAAGACCAAGCTTTCTGATTGTCTGCGCCCGCTGATGCTGGGCGCGCTGTTCCTGGGTACCGCGGCGAACGCCGCGGTACAGCCCATCGACAAGGTCGTGGCCATCGTCGACAACGACGTAGTCATGCAGAGCCAGCTGGACCAGCGGGTCCATGAAGTTCAGCAAACCATCGCCAAGCGTGGCGGTGGCTTGCCACCACCGGGTGTGCTGGACCAACAGGTGCTCGAGCGCCTGATCGTCGAAAACCTGCAGTTGCAGATTGGCGAGCGTTCCGGCATCCGCATCACCGATGAAGAACTGAACCAGGCCGTCGGCACCATTGCCCAGCGCAATAACATGACTGTCGACCAGTTTCGCGCTGCCCTGGCGCGCGATGGCCTGTCGTTTGACGACGCCCGCGACCAGATCCGTCGCGAGATGGTCATCAGCCGTGTGCGTCAGCGCCGCGTCGCCGAACGCATCCAGGTTTCCGAGCAGGAAGTGAAGAACTTCCTCGCCTCCGACTTGGGCAAGATGCAGCTTTCGGAAGAACTGCACCTTGCAAACATCCTGATTCCTACGCCGGAAAGCGCCAATTCGGAAGCGATCCAGAGCGCTTATCGCCAGGCAATGGACATTTACCAGCAGCTCAAGCAAGGCGCTGACTTCAGCCAGATGGCGGTAGCCCGTTCGGCCAGTGAAAACGCTCTGGAAGGCGGCGACATGGGCTGGCGCAAGGCCGCCCAGCTGCCGCCTCCGTTCGATCGCGAGCTGAGCACCATGGCCGTGGGCGACATCACCCAGCCAGCCCGCACGCCTGGCGGCTTCATTATCCTGAAGCTGCTGGAAAAACGCGGTGGCGGTACCCAGGTGCGTGACGAAGTACATGTTCGTCATATCCTGATCAAGCCAAGCGAGATCCGCAGCGAAGCCGAGACCAAGCGTCTGGCCGAGAAACTATACGAACGCATCACCTCCGGCGAAGACTTCGCCGAGCTGGCGAAGAGCTTCTCGGAAGACCCGGGCTCGGCCCTGAACGGCGGCGACTTGAACTGGGTCGACCCGAACGCGCTGGTTCCCGAGTTCCGCCAGGTCATGGCCGAAACACCGCAAGGCCAACTGTCCAAGCCGTTCAAGAGCCCTTATGGCTGGCATGTCCTGGAAGTCCTTGGCCGTCGCGCCACCGACAGCACCACCCAGGCGCGCGAACAACAGGCGTTGACGGTATTGCGTAACCGCAAGTACGACGAAGAGCTGCAAACCTGGCTGCGCCAGATTCGCGACGAAGCCTACGTCGAGATCAAACTCCCTGGTGCAGACCAGGCAGCGCAGTGAAACCCAAGCGTTTCGCGCTGACTCCCGGCGAGCCTGCCGGCATCGGTCCCGACCTGTGCCTGCTGCTCGCCTCGCAAGTCCAACCACACCCCCTGATTGCCATCACCAGCCGCGACCTGCTCCTTGAGCGGGCCGCGCAGTTGGGGGTGGCCGTCGACCTGTTGCCGGTAACGCCGGACGCTTGGCCGGATGCCCCCGCTCCCGCCGGTAGCCTGTATGTATGGGATACACCACTGGGCGCACCTGTCACCGCAGGCCAGTTGGACAAGGCCAACGCAGCATTCGTGCTGCAGACCCTGACCCGCGCCGGCCAAGGCTGCCTGGATGGGGCTTTCGCCGGCATGATCACGGCGCCGGTACACAAGGGTGTGATCAATGAATCCGGCATTCATTTTTCCGGACACACCGAATTCCTGGCCGACCTGACCCATACCCCGCAAGTGGTGATGATGCTCGCCACCCGTGGCCTTCGCGTGGCTCTGGTCACCACTCACCTGCCCCTGCGAGACATCGCGGATGCCATTACCCCGGAACGCCTCGAACGCGTTACGCGGATATTGCACGCCGACCTCCAGGAAAAATTCGGCATCGCCCGGCCCCGCATCCTGGTGTGCGGGCTGAATCCGCATGCCGGCGAAGGCGGGCATCTGGGCCATGAAGAAATCGACATCATCGAACCCACACTGGAGCGCTTGCGCAGCGAGGGCATGGACCTGCGTGGCCCGCTGCCTGCCGACACTCTGTTTACCCCCAAATATCTGGAGCACTGCGACGCGGTGCTGGCGATGTACCACGACCAGGGCCTGCCCGTGCTGAAATACAAAGGTTTCGGTGCGGCGGTCAACGTGACCCTGGGCCTGCCGATCATCCGCACATCCGTGGATCACGGCACCGCCCTGGATTTGGCCGGCAGCGGCAGGATCGACACCGGGAGCCTGCAAGTCGCGCTGGAAACCGCCTACCAGATGGCCGAGACCCATTTATGACCGAGCAATACCAACACCGCGCGCGCAAGCGCTTCGGCCAGAACTTCCTGCATGACGCCGGCGTTATCGACCGTATCCTGCGCTCCATCAATGCCAAGCCTGATGACCGTATGCTCGAGATCGGGCCGGGCCAGGGCGCACTGACCGAAGGGTTGCTTGGCAGCGGCGCGCAACTGGACGTGGTGGAGCTGGACAAGGACCTGGTACCGATTCTTAACCAGCAGTTCGCCGGCAAGAGCAATTTCAACCTGCATCAGGGCGATGCGCTGAAATTCGACTTCAACAGCCTGAATGCCGCACCGGGCAGCCTTCGAGTCGTGGGCAACCTGCCGTACAACATCTCGACGCCGCTGATTTTTCACCTGCTGAACAATGCCGGCCTGATCCGCGACATGCACTTCATGCTGCAGAAAGAAGTGGTCGAGCGTCTTGCCGCCGGGCCTGGTGGAGGTGACTGGGGTCGTTTGTCGATCATGGTCCAATATCATTGCCGGGTTGATCACCTGTTCAACGTAGGCCCCGGTGCGTTCAACCCGCCGCCGAAAGTCGACTCCGCCATCGTCCGGCTTGTGCCCCATGCGGTCCTGCCGCATCCCGCCAAGGACCATCGCCTGCTGGAGCGTCTGGTACGCGAAGCGTTCAACCAGCGCCGTAAAACCCTGCGCAATACGCTGAAACTGTTGCTCAGCAGCGCCGAAATCGAAGCCGCCGGCGTCGATGGCAGCCTGCGTCCGGAGCAACTGGACCTCGCAGCCTTCGTCCGCCTGGCCGACAAGCTCAGCGAACAGGTCGCGCCAAATACCGACGCCATCTGACGTTCAATGGTCGCTATCGGGCAGTACGCCAGTCTGGTCTACTACCCGATACTTGGCCTAGACTGATTCCCTCAGTTACGCCCGCGTCCCGCTTCCAAGGCCCTTTTGCATGTCCGATCCCCGTTACCAGGTCGACGTCAGCGTCGCCACCCGCTTTCTCGCTGAACAGTCGCAACCCGAGCACAACCGCTTCGCCTTTGCCTACACCATCACTGTGCGCAACAACGGCTCGTTGCCAGCCCGACTGCTGTCACGGCACTGGATCATCACCGACGGCGACGGGCACGTCGAAGAAGTCCGTGGCGAGGGTGTGGTCGGTCAGCAACCGTTGATCGACGCAGGCCAAAGCCACAGCTACAGCAGCGGCACCGTGATGACGACCAAGGTCGGCACCATGCAGGGCACCTACCAGATGCTGGCCGAGGACGGCAAACGCTTCGACGCGGTCATCAAGCCCTTTCGCCTGGCGGTGCCAGGAGCGTTGCACTGATGGCCACGTACGCGGTCGGCGACCTGCAAGGCTGCCTCGACCCGCTCAAGTGCCTGCTGGAGCGGGTCGCCTTTGACCCACGCGAAGAC
Organism: Pseudomonas sp. R1-15; assembly: GCF_051132085.1. Taxonomy (NCBI): domain Bacteria; kingdom Pseudomonadati; phylum Pseudomonadota; class Gammaproteobacteria; order Pseudomonadales; family Pseudomonadaceae; genus Pseudomonas; species Pseudomonas sp. R1-15. Next base: position 5,468,986 of record NZ_CP071660.1, read on the forward strand.
ACCCTGTGGCTCGTGGGCGACCTGGTCAACCGGGGGCCGCAATCGCTTGAAACCTTGCGCTTCCTCTACGGCATCCGCGATTCGCTGGTTTGCGTGCTGGGTAACCATGACCTGCACCTGCTGGCGGCCTGGCAGAACATCGAGCGCTTGAAGAAGTCCGATACCCTGAAGGAAATTCTAGACGCGCCTGATTGCGTCGAGCTGCTCGAATGGCTGCGCCAGCAGAAGCTCATGCACTACGACGAGGCGCGCAATCTGGCGCTGGTCCATGCCGGCATTCCGCCCCAATGGTCCTTGCGCAAGGCGCTCAAGTGCGCAGGCGAAGTGGAGCAGGCGTTGCGCGATGACAACCTGTTCGGCCCCTACCTGGATGGCATGTACGGCAACGAACCGGTGAAGTGGGACAACGACCTCACCGGCGCCGCCCGACTCAGGGTCATTACCAATTATTTCACCCGGATGCGCTTCTGCACCCGTGATGGCAAGCTTGATCTCAAGGGCAAGGAAGGCATCGAAACCGCTCCGCCCGGCTATGCGCCCTGGTTCAAGCACAAGGAGCGCAAGACCCGCAATCTGAAGATCATCTTCGGCCATTGGGCCGCGCTTGAAGGCCAAAGCGACGAGCCAGGGGTCTTTGCCCTCGATACCGGCTGTGTCTGGGGCAGCGCGCTGACACTGATGAACGTCGACAGCGGCGAGTTGCTGCGCTGCGATTGCGACGAGAAGGGGCATGCCAAACCCCATCAACCGACCACCGCATCATTGCCGGCCGGCACTGCCATTTGATCGGCTTTGCACTCAAGGCCACAGGAGTCCCGTATGACCGAATTCAAACGCATCTCTCCCGAACAAGCCCAGGCCCTGCGTGAACAGGGTGCCGTCGTCGTCGATGTGCGCGACCCAGCCACCTTTGCAGCTTTGCATATCAGCGGCTCCAAGCATCTGGACAACCATTCGCTGGCCGACTTCATCCGTGCCGCCGACCTCGATGCCCCTACCGTTGTGGTCTGCTACCACGGCAACTCCAGCCAGAGCGCAGCGGGTTACCTGGTCAGCCAGGGCTTCAGCAATGTCTACAGCCTGGACGGCGGCTTTGAGCTGTGGCGCACGACTTATCCTGACGAAACAGCGCAAAGCACTCACGAATAATTTTTTATGACAGCCAAGCCCACGAGAACCGCGGGCTTGGGCGATGGCAGACGAACGGTCTGCCATAACTAATTACGTATTCCACCTTTACCTCTCGGATTCCGAACTATCCTTAGCCTCAGGCCATCCAAAACAGGGGAGAGCCGGTACACCGGCGCGCGGGTCATCGGGAGTCAGCTTTCAGGAGCCAGTGTTCTTGAGAGCATTCTGGGGGGTAAACGGCAACTGGGTTCCCAGCGGCTGTCCAGCATCGACTGATTGATCCGACACCGGCTCCACGTATCGAGCGAGGTGACGTCATGAGTATTTTTAGCCACTTCCAGCAACGTTTCGAGTCCACGCGGCAGGAGGAGTACTCGCTGCAGGAATACCTCGAACTCTGCAAGCAGGACCGCAGTGCCTACGCATCGGCCGCGGAGCGTCTGTTGCTGGCAATCGGAGAACCGGAACTGCTGGATACCTCGACCAACTCGAGGCTCTCGCGGATCTTTTCCAACAAGGTAATTCGCCGCTATCCGGCCTTTGCGGACTTCCACGGGATGGAAGAATGCATCGAACAGATCGTTTCCTATTTCCGCCATGCCGCCCAAGGCCTGGAGGAGAAAAAACAAATCCTCTATCTGCTCGGCCCCGTCGGTGGCGGTAAATCGTCCCTGGCCGAGAAGCTCAAGCAACTGATCGAAAAAGTGCCCTTCTATGCTATCAAGGGTTCGCCGGTGTTCGAGTCCCCACTGGGGCTGTTCAACGCTACCGAAGACGGCGCGATTCTCGAGGAAGACTTTGGTATTCCCCGGCGCTATCTCAATACCATCATGTCGCCATGGGCTACCAAGCGCCTGGCCGAGTTCGGCGGCGACATCAGCCAGTTCCGGGTGGTCAAGCTCTACCCCTCGATACTTAACCAGATCGCCGTGGCCAAGACCGAGCCCGGGGATGAGAACAACCAGGATATCTCTGCCCTGGTGGGTAAGGTCGATATTCGCAAACTGGAGGAATTCCCTCAGAACGACGCCGACGCCTACAGCTATTCGGGCGCGCTGTGCCGGGCCAACCAGGGCCTGATGGAATTCGTCGAGATGTTCAAGGCGCCCATCAAGGTGCTGCACCCACTCCTGACTGCCACCCAGGAAGGCAACTACAACAGTACCGAAGGGCTGGGGGCGATTCCGTTCAGCGGCATCCTGCTGGCCCACTCCAACGAGTCGGAATGGCATACCTTCCGCAACAACAAGAACAACGAAGCCTTCATCGACCGGATCTACATCGTCAAGGTGCCGTACTGCCTGCGGGTGACCGATGAGATCAAAATCTACGACAAGCTGTTGTTCAACAGTTCGCTGTCCAAGGCCCATTGCGCCCCCGATACGCTGAAGATGCTGGCCCAGTTCACCGTGCTGTCGCGTCTCAAGGAGCCGGAAAACTCCAACATCTATTCGAAAATGCGCGTCTACGACGGTGAAAACCTCAAGGACACCGATCCGAAGGCCAAGTCGATCCAGGAATACCGCGACAATGCGGGCGTGGACGAAGGCATGAATGGTCTTTCCACGCGGTTCGCATTCAAGATCCTGTCCAAGGTCTTCAACTTCGACCCTCACGAAATTGCCGCCAACCCGGTCCATCTGCTTTATGTACTTGAACAGCAGATCGAGCAGGAACAGTTCCAGGCTGAAACCCGTGAGCGGTACCTGCGCTTCCTCAAGGAATACCTGGCTCCACGTTATATCGAGTTCATCGGCAAGGAGATCCAGACGGCCTACCTGGAGTCCTACAGCGAGTACGGTCAGAACATCTTCGATCGTTATGTGCTGTATGCGGATTTCTGGATCCAGGACCAGGAATACCGCGACCCGGAAACCGGCGAAATCCTCAATCGCGTGGCACTGAACGAGGAACTGGAAAAAATCGAAAAACCGGCGGGCATCAGCAATCCGAAGGATTTCCGCAACGAAATCGTCAACTTCGTGCTGCGCGCCCGGGCCAACAACAACGGCAAGAACCCGACCTGGCTCAGCTACGAGAAGCTGCGGGTGGTTATCGAGAAAAAAATGTTCTCCAACACCGAAGACCTGCTGCCAGTCATCAGCTTCAATGCCAAGGCCAGCAAGGAGGACCAGCAAAAACACAACGACTTCGTTACACGCATGGTCGAACGTGGCTACACCGACAAACAGGTACGCCTGCTTTCCGAGTGGTACCTGCGGGTCCGTAAATCACAGTAGCGCAGCTACAAGCCGCAAGCGACGAGCTGCAAGACAGAATCGCCTGAACTCCGGTTCCGGGCGACCGCTTCTACTTGCAGCTCGTAGCTCACCCTTGAAGCTGCCCAGAGGGTCACCTATGAGCTATGTGATCGACCGACGCCTGAATGGCAAGAACAAGAGCACGGTGAACCGCCAGCGTTTCTTGCGGCGGTACCGTGACCACATCAAGAAAGCCGTCGAAGAGGCGGTCAGCCGTCGTTCCATTACGGACATGGAGCATGGCGAGCAGATCAGCATCCCTGGCCGCGACATCGACGAGCCGGTGCTTCACCACGGCCGTGGTGGCAAGCAGACCGTCGTGCACCCGGGGAACAAGGAATTCACCACTGGCGAGCACATCCCGCGTCCGCAGGGGGGAGGCGGCGGCAAGGGGCCCGGCAAGGCCGGCAATTCCGGCGAAGGCATGGACGAGTTCGTATTCCAGATCACCCAGGAGGAATTCCTCGAATTCATGTTCGAGGACCTGGAACTGCCGAACCTGGTCAAGCGCAACCTGACCGGTACCGACACCTTCAAGACCGTGCGCGCCGGCATCAGCAACGAGGGTAATCCGTCACGCATCAATATTATTCGCACCCTGCGTTCGGCCCATGCCCGACGCATTGCGCTATCAGGCAGCAGCCGGGCAAAACTTCGCGAAGCCAAGGAAGAACTGGCTCGCCTGAAACGTGAAGAGCCCGACAATTTTGGTGATATCCAGGACCTGGAAGCGGAAATCGAGAAACTCAGCGCGCGTATCCATCGTGTGCCGTTTCTCGACACGTTCGACCTAAAATACAACCTCCTGGTGAAACAACCGAATCCCAGTTCGAAGGCCGTGATGTTCTGCCTGATGGACGTTTCCGGCTCCATGACCCAAGCCACCAAGGACATCGCCAAGCGTTTCTTTATCCTGCTGTACCTGTTCCTGAAGAGGAACTACGACAAGATCGATGTGGTGTTCATCCGTCACCACACCAGCGCCAGGGAAGTCGACGAGGAAGAGTTTTTCTATTCCAGGGAAACTGGCGGCACGATCGTGTCCAGCGCGCTGAAACTGATGCAGGAAATCATGGCCGAACGTTACCCCGCCAATGAATGGAACATCTATGCGGCCCAGGCGTCCGACGGCGATAACTGGAACGACGACTCGCCAATCTGTCGTGACATCCTGATCAACCAGATCATGCCGTTCGTCCAGTACTACACCTACGTGGAAATTACTCCACGCGAACACCAGGCCCTGTGGTACGAATACGAACGCATCGCCGAAGCCTTCTCCGACACATTTGCCCAACAGCAACTGGTCTCGGCCGGGGATATCTACCCGGTCTTCCGTGAACTCTTCCAGCGCAGGTTAGTGACATGACCGCCAAAAAAGAGCAGAAGCGCCAGCCCATTTCCACCGGTTCCGAATGGACATTCGAGCTGATCCAGGCCTATGACCGCGAAATCAGCCGTATCGCGGACCGTTACGCCCTGGACACGTACCCCAACCAGATCGAAGTGATCACCGCCGAGCAAATGATGGACGCCTATGCATCCGTAGGGATGCCACTGGGCTACCACCATTGGTCCTACGGCAAGCATTTCCTCAGTACGGAGAAATCCTACAGCCGCGGCCAGATGGGGCTGGCCTATGAGATCGTGATCAACTCCGATCCCTGCATCGCCTACCTGATGGAAGAAAACACCATCTGCATGCAGGCGCTGGTGGTGGCGCATGCCTGCTATGGCCACAACAGCTTCTTCAAGGGCAACTATCTGTTCCGCACCTGGACCGACGCCAGCTCGATCATCGATTACCTGGTGTTCGCCAAGCAGTACATCATGCAGTGCGAGGAACGCCACGGCATTGATGCGGTGGAGGACCTGCTGGATTCCTGCCACGCCCTGATGAACTATGGTGTGGACCGCTACAAGCGGCCGTATCCGATTTCCGCGGAGGAAGAGCGCCGGCGCCAGAAGGACCGTGAAGAACACCTGCAAAAGCAGATCAACGATCTTTGGCGGACCATTCCCAAAGGCGCGGACAAGTACAGCGAGAAAGACAACGCGCGGTTCCCTGCCGAGCCCCAGGAGAACATCCTTTATTTCATCGAGAAACACGCGCCGCTGCTGGAACCCTGGCAGCGTGAAATCGTACGCATCGTGCGCAAGATCGCCCAGTATTTCTACCCTCAGCGCCAGACCCAGGTGATGAACGAGGGCTGGGCAACATTCTGGCACTACACGTTGATGAACGACCTGTACGACGAGGGCCTGGTCACCGATGGCTTCATGATGGAGTTCCTGACCTCCCATACCAGCGTGGTATTCCAGCCAGGGTTCGATAGTCCCTACTACAGCGGTATCAACCCATATGCCCTGGGCTTTGCCATGTACCGCGACATTCGCCGCATGTGTGAAGACCCTACCGAAGAGGATCGCCGCTGGTTTCCGGAAATCGCCGGCTCGGACTGGCTTTCCACGATCAAATTCGCCATGAGCAGCTTCAAGGACGAAAGTTTCATCCTGCAGTACCTTTCGCCCAAGGTGATCCGCGACCTCAAGCTGTTCAGCATCATGGACGATGATCAGAAGGATGACCTGCTGGTGCCCGCCATCCACGACGAGAGCGGTTACCGGGTCATCCGGGAAACCCTGGCAGCGCAATACAATCTCGGTAATCGCGAGCCCAACGTGCAGATCTACAGCATCGACCGTCGGGGTGATCGTTCCCTGACCCTGCGGCACCAGCAGCACAACCGCAAACCGCTGGGCGATTCCACCGACGAGGTCCTCAAGCACCTGCATCGGCTTTGGGGGTTCGACATCCACCTGGAAACCCTGCAGGGCGACCAGGTGATGAAAACCCACCATGTGCCGCCGCGCGGCGAACAAGGCGAAGGCGATTACGGGCGCCTGGACCTGGCCGTCATTCATCTTTGATACGTTTTCGCCTCCGAAGGGCCGGCTTAAAGGTTTATCCTGTCGGCCCAACGGAGGTTTTTTATGCAGATCTACAAAGTCGGCGGCGCTGTTCGTGATCGCCTGCTCGGCATCCCCGTCACCGACATCGACCGGGTGGTCGTGGGCGCCACCGCCGAGGAAATGCTGGCCAAGGGGTTCCGTCCCGTGGGGGCTGATTTTCCGGTATTCCTTGACCCGAAGACTGGCGAGGAATACGCCCTCGCCCGCACCGAACGCAAGAGCGGGAGGGGTTACGGTGGCTTCGTATTCCATGCCAGCCCCGAGGTGACGCTCGAAGAAGACCTCATCCGCAGGGACCTGACAATCAACGCCATGGCCGAAGACGACCATGGCAACCTCACCGATCCCTACCACGGTCAGCGCGATCTCGAAGATCGCCTGCTGCGGCACGTTTCCCCGGCGTTTGCCGAGGATCCACTGCGGGTTCTGCGAGTTGCCCGCTTTGCCGCACGTTATGCCCCGCTAGGTTTCAAGGTGGCGGACGAAACCCTCGCGTTGATGCGCAAGCTCAGTGAATCTGGCGAACTGGAAGCTTTGACTGCCGAACGCAGCTGGAAAGAGATCTCCCGCGCCCTGATGGAAGATCAGCCACAAGTGTTTATCCAGGTACTGCGCGACTGCGATGCCCTCAAGGTATTGATGCCCGAGGTCAATGCGCTGTTCGGGGTCCCGCAGCCTGAAGCTCATCACCCGGAAATCGACAGCGGCGTCCATACCTTGAGCGTGCTGGAACAGTCGGCGCTGCACAAACAGCCACTGACGGTCCGCTGGGCTTGCCTGTTGCATGACCTCGGCAAAGGTCTGACACCCGAGCATGAATGGCCAAGACACATCGCCCATGAGCACAAGGGCCTGAAGCTGATCAAAGCAGTCAACGAACGCTTCAAAGCGCCCCGTGACTGCCAGGAACTGGCACTTCTGGTGGGTCAATACCACACCCATGGACATCGCGCGCTGGAGCTCCGGGCAACCACTTTGCTTGAGCTGCTGCAGAGCTTTGATGTGTACCGGCGCCCCCAGCGTTTCGAGGAGTTCATTGCCGCATGCGAGATGGATGCGCGAGGGCGCAAGGGGCTTGAGGAACGAAGTTACCCACAGGCTGATTACCTGCGGGGCGCTGCGTCAGCGGCCCGCGGCGTGGCAGTGCAACCTTTGCTGGAGAAGGGTTTCAAGGGGCCGGAACTGGGTGAAGCGATCAAGCGAGAGCGCCTCAGGGCGCTGAAAGCCTACAAGGAAGCGGCGAACTGACGGGAGTTTGGACCAACTGATATTTCTGCTGAATATACAACCACCATCGCGAGCAGGCTCGCTCCCACATTAGGATTTCAGCGGGCACATATCTTGTGTCTGACCAAGATCCACTGTGGGAGCGAGCCTGCTCGCGATAGCAGCAGACGCTTCACAACAGATTCGACGGTGTAAGCGGCTGACCTCGCCACTCGAAAGCCACCGGCGCCAGCACCTGATCAATCTGTGCTTCTTTCCACAACGTGGAAAAGCTCTTGCCCACGCCTGGATGAATCCGGTCCGGCGCAATCAACGATAAAGGCCACAAGACAAAAGCATTCTTGAGAATTTCCGCGCGCGGCAGGATCAACCCATCGAAGTTGCCGACCTGCTCGCCATACAGCAGCACGTCGATATCCAGTGGCAAACCCTTGCGGTCCGGCGCGTAGCGGCCATTATCGGCCTCGATGAACTTGAGGCGGCGGTCCAGTTCCATCAGTGGAAGATCGGTGAACGCCGACACGACGAAATTGAAGAACGGCCCGCTCTTTATACCCACCGGCTGACTTTCGAACACGGCCGAACAGCGCATATCCACCAGGAAACCGGCCAGAGCCTCAAGCCCCGCGCACAAATGGATTTCGCGCTCGATATTGCTGCCGAGCCCGAGAAAAACCTGAGTCAGCGACATCCGCGCTCGATCTCCACGCCAACGCCGGTAGCGGCCGGCACGGCCCCGGGCTTGGTCACTTTCAGGCGCAGCCAGGTGATCCTGAACTCATCCATGAGCTCTTGGGCCAGTCGCTCGGCAAAGGTCTCGACCAATTGGAACTGCGCCTGCTCGGCAAATGCCTGGATGCGGGCCGATACGCTGGCGTAGTCGAGGGCCAGGCTCAGGTCGTCGCCCGCAGCCGCCGGACGATTATCCCAGGCAAAACTCAGATCAAGCCGCAGGCACTGTCGGATGCCTCGCTCCCAGTCGTAGGCACCAATCACCGTGTCGACTTCCAGGCCTTCGATAAACACTCTGTCCAAGCTCTCTTCTCCGCAGCACGACAAGGGCGCGTTGCGCCGTTAGAATCAGGGGCTTCCTCGCCCGGAATAGCTAGCATGTTTTGGTCATTGGCGATCCTCGCCTACCTGCTCGGCTCACTGTCCTTTGCCATTTTGCTCAGCCGCCTGACCGGTCGCCCGGATCCGCGAATGAGTGGCTCAGGCAATGCCGGCGCCACCAACATGCTGCGCCTGGCCGGACGCAAGCTTGCCGTCCTGACCCTGCTTGGCGACCTCTGCAAAGGCCTCGTGCCGGTTCTGCTCGCCAGCCTCGCAGGGCTTTCGTTGCAGCAACAGGCCTGGGTCGGCGTCTGCGCGGTCATCGGCCATCTGTTCCCGCTGTACTTCCGCTTTCGCGGCGGCAAGGGTGTCGCCACCGCCGCCGGCATGCTGCTGGGCCTGTATCCGCCTGCCGCCCTGCTTGCCGTGTGCGCCTGGCTGCTGACCTTCTACCTGACCCGCACCAGCTCCCTGGCCGCATTGATCGCCACGCCACTGACCCTGCCTTTGCTGGCCTGGCAGGAACCGGCGGCGTTGCTGCCGATGACGACACTCGTTGCGCTGATCGTCTGGCGTCACCGGGGCAATCTACGCGACCTGTTCGCCGGGCGCGAACGGCATTTCTGATAACGCCTCACAGCGGTGAAAGTTGCTCCATGGGCCAGCGCGCCTGCACGCTGATCGCCAGGCTTTCCTGCTGCCCCGCTTGCAGGCGCTGGCAACCGGCAAAAGCGATCATCGCGCCGTTATCTGTACAGAACTCCGGCCGAGCGTAGTAAACGTCGCCCTCCATATCGCCGAGCATTTTCTCCAGGGATACCCGCAAGGCCTTGTTCGCGCTCACCCCGCCGGCAATCACCAGGCGCTTGAGCCCAGCTTGTTTCAGCGCGCGCTTGCACTTGATCGTCAAAGTCTCCACCACGGCCTGCTGGAACGCCAGGGAGATGTCGCAACGGGCTTGCTCACTGTCGTCCCCGGCATTGACGCATTGTTGCCAGGTATTCAGCGCGAAGGTTTTCAGGCCGCTGAAGCTGAAATCCAGTCCAGGCCGGTCGCACATCGGACGCGGGAATAGGAAACGCCCTTCAATGCCTTGAGCGGCAAGTCGTGCGATTTCCGGTCCGCCAGGATAATTGAGCCCCATCATCTTGGCGGTTTTATCAAAAGCCTCGCCCGCGGCGTCGTCGAGCGACTCGCCCATGAGTTGGTATTGGCCGATTCCATCGACCCGCACGAGCTGCGTATGGCCTCCGGATACCAACAAAGCGACGAACGGAAACTCCGGCGGCTGCGGCTCCAGCATCGGCGCCAGCAGGTGGCCCTCCATGTGGTGCACGCCCAAGGCCGGAATGCCCCAGGCAAAGGCCAGCGCCTGGGCACAGGAGGCACCGACCAACAGGGCGCCCACCAGACCCGGCCCGGCCGTGTAGGCGATGGCGTCGATCTCGGTCGGCACGCAGCCGCCTTCGGCCAGGACCTGGCGGATCAAGGGCAGCATGCGCTTGACGTGATCGCGTGACGCAAGCTCCGGCACCACGCCGCCGTACGCGCGGTGCAGGTCGATCTGGCTGAACAGCGCGTCGGCCAGCAGGCCACGTTCACTGTCGTAGAGGGCGACGCCGGTTTCGTCGCAGGACGTTTCTAATCCCAGTACTAGCATGGGTTGCGCCTTGTAGAGGCTGAATTCGAAGGCGCGCATAATAGTCGTCGCGTTGTGCCCCGACCAGCGGTTTTCGATCAGAGGCTTTGCATTCCGAGCGTTGAGGGGTTAACATCCGCAACCCTTAAAAACCGACGTCTTCAAGTGCTCTTTTGCCGCGAGGATGTTGACCCCGGTAATGAATGAAGGTAGCTCTGGATGCCAGCCGTCAAAGTAAAAGAGAACGAACCCTTCGACGTAGCTCTGCGTCGTTTCAAGCGCTCCTGCGAAAAAGCCGGTGTTCTGGCTGAAGTTCGTAGCCGCGAATTCTACGAGAAGCCGACTTCCGAGCGTAAGCGCAAAGCAGCAGCCGCTGTTAAGCGTCACGCCAAGAAAGTTCAGCGCGAACAGCGCCGCGCCGTACGTCTGTACTAATACACAGACGTCCGTCGCAAGCTTCTTGCCAAGCCCGGCCTCCAAGCCGGGCTTATGGCATTTGCGGAACAACGCTTGATGCTTCACCGTCAAAGTCGCAGACGCGACCAAGACGATCTGCTTTATCGCGTCAGACCTGGCTCTTTTGCCAGCGGTGCACGTCTCTTCTGACGAGCCTTCCAAGGCTACTGACGAGCACACCCTGATTCCTCTAACGACGATCAGCCCAAGGCACCGCTGCGTGCCCGCTTCATGAGCTATCCGAGGCCTGACCGGCCGTTACCGGACTCAGCGCAACACATTTCGTACAGTCGAATACTGATAGCCATTAACGTCAGTGGATAATCGGCAGATACACTTCCCGACAGCAATGATGCAGACGACTCGGTCGAGCCACCATTTTCCGTGCCTCAGGACCAGGAACCGACTCCGCAGCTGATTTTGGGCTCCTATTTCGCGCAGTGATGATGAGAACGCCATGGCCGGGCTAATTCCCCAGAGCTTTATTGACGACCTCCTGAACCGCACCGACATCGTCGACGTGGTCAGCTCTCGCCTGCAAATGAAGAAAGCGGGCAAGAACTACACAGCCTGCTGCCCGTTTCACAAAGAAAAAACCCCCTCCTTCAGCGTCAGCCCCGACAAGCAGTTCTACTATTGCTTCGGCTGCGGCGCTGGCGGCAATGCCCTCGGCTTCATCATGGACCACGACAACCTGGATTTCCCCCAGGCCGTCGAGGAACTGGCCAAAGCCGCCGGCATGGAAATTCCTCGCGAGGAGAGCGGACGACAACACAAGCCTCGCCAACCCACCGATTCGCCGCTGTACCCGCTACTCACGGCAGCAGCCGACTTTTATCGCCAGGCACTTAAAAGCCATCCGGCCCGCAAGGCGGCGGTGGATTATCTCAAGGGCCGCGGCCTGACCGGTGAGATTGCTCGCGACTTCGGCCTCGGCTTCGCCCCGCCGGGCTGGGACAACCTGTACAAACATCTGAGCAGCGATACGCTGCAGCAACGCGCCATGATCGACGCCGGCCTGCTGATCGAGAACGCCGAGACGGGCAAGCGCTACGACCGCTTCCGTGACCGGGTGATGTTCCCGATCCGCGATACCCGCGGGCGGATCATCGCCTTTGGCGGCCGGGTGCTGGGGGACGACAAGCCCAAGTACCTGAACTCCCCGGAGACCCCGGTTTTCCATAAGGGTCAGGAACTCTACGGCCTGTACGAGGCGCGCAAGAACAATCGCAACCTCGATGAAATCATCGTTGTCGAAGGCTACATGGACGTCATCGCCCTGGCCCAGCAAGGCTTGCGCAACGCCGTTGCGACCCTGGGCACGGCCACCAGCGAAGAACACATGAAGCGCCTGTTTCGCGTCGTGCCGAGCGTGCTGTTCTGCTTCGACGGCGACCAGGCCGGACGCAACGCCGCCTGGCGCGCGCTTGAAGCGACGCTGCCCTGCCTGCAGGACGGGCGGCGCGCACGTTTTCTGTTCCTGCCCGAGGGCGAGGACCCGGACACCCTGGTGCGCTCCGAGGGCACCGATGCGTTCCGTGCGCGGATCAACCAGCACGCACAGCCGCTGGCCGACTACTTTTTCCAGCAATTGACCGAAGAAGCCGATCCACGCTCCCTCGAAGGCAAGGCCCATATGGCCACGCTCGCGGCACCGCTGATCGACAAGGTGCCCGGCGCCAACCTGCGGACCTTGATGCGTCAACGCCTGACGGAAATTACCGGGCTGAACAGCGAAGCGGTCAGCCAGCTGGCCCACAGTGCCCCCCAGGAGGCACCGCCGGCTTATGACCCGGGCATCGACTACGACGCGATACCGGACTTCGCCGACTATCATCAAACCCAGCAGGACTACGCGCCGCAGCAGGAATGGACACCGAAGAAACCCGGTGCCGGCGGCAAGAAATGGGACAAGAAACCCTGGGACAAGAACGGCAAGCGCGGCGATCGCGACCAACCACGTGCCCCGCGCGTGCCGGCCGCCGTCGAACCACCAACACTGGCTGCCCTGCGCACCCTGCTGCACCACCCGCAATTGGCTGAAAAGGTAGAGGATGCCGGGCACTTCGCCGCCGAGGACCACAGCAATACACAATTGCTGGTCGCGCTCCTTGAAGCTGTGCAGAAGAACCCCAAGCTAAACTCATTCCAGTTGATCGCGCGGTGGCACGGCACCGAGCAGGGGCGCCTTTTGAAGGCATTGGCCGAGAAGGAATGGCTGATAGAGGGAGATAACCTTGAACAACAGTTTTTCGACACCATTACTAGCTTGTCCGCCCGCCAACGCGAGCGAAACCTGGAACAACTTCTGCGCAAAGCTCGCCAGAGCGAGTTGACCAGCGAAGAGAAAAACCAATTGCGTGACTTACTCAGCCGCAATGTTTGCGCATCAAACCCGACCTCAACTGGCGCGTGAGGTCACAGCTCAGGTATAATCCTCGGCTTGTTTTTTGCCCGCCAAGACCTTCAGTGGATAGGGTGTTATGTCCGGAAAAGCGCAACAGCAGTCTCGTATCAAAGAGTTGATCCTATTGGGTCGTGAGCAGGGCTACCTGACTTACGCGGAGGTCAACGACCACCTGCCGGAGGATATTTCAGATCCGGAACAGGTGGAAGACATCATCCGCATGATCAACGACATGGGGATCAACGTATTCGAGGTTGCTCCAGATAAGGATGCCCTTATGCTGGCCGACGCCGATACCGACGAGGCGGCCGCTGAAGAAGCGGCCGCAGCGTTGGCAGCGGTCGAGACCGACATTGGTCGCACCACCGACCCCGTGCGCATGTACATGCGTGAGATGGGTACGGTAGAGCTCCTCACGCGTGAAGGCGAAATTGAAATCGCCAAGCGTATTGAAGAAGGCATCCGTGAAGTGATGGGCGCAATTGCGCACTTCCCTGGCACGGTCGACCATATTCTCTCCGAATACACCCGCGTCACCACCGAAGGTGGGCGCCTGTCTGACGTCCTGAGCGGTTACATCGACCCGGACGACGGCATCGCGCCGCCTGCCGCCGAGGTGCCGCCGCTGGTCGACCCGAAAGCCGTCAAGGCCGACGATGAGACCGACGATGACGACGCCGAAGCCAGCGACGACGAAGAAGAAGCCGAAAGCGGTCCGGACCCGGTCATCGCCGCCCAGCGTTTTGGCGCCGTGGCCGACCAGATGGAGATCACCCGCAAGGCGCTGAAAAAGCATGGTCGCAACAACAAGCAGGCAATTGCCGAACTGTTGGCGCTGGCTGAGCTGTTCATGCCGATCAAGCTGGTGCCCAAGCAGTTCGAAGGCCTGGTCGAGCGTGTTCGCAGTGCCCTGGATCGTCTGCGTCAGCAAGAGCGCGCGATCATGCAACTGTGCGTGCGTGACGCCCGCATGCCGCGTGCAGATTTCCTGCGCCAGTTCCCTGGCCATGAAGTCGACGAAAGCTGGACCGATGCACTGGCCAAAGGCAAGAGCAAATACGCCGAAGCGATTGCTCGTCTGCAACCGGACATCATTCGTTGCCAGCAAAAGCTGAGCGCGCTGGAGGCCGAGACTGGCCTGAGCATCGCTGAAATCAAGGACATCAACCGTCGCATGTCGATAGGCGAGGCCAAGGCCCGTCGCGCGAAGAAAGAGATGGTCGAAGCGAACTTGCGTCTGGTGATCTCGATTGCCAAGAAGTACACCAACCGTGGCCTGCAATTCCTCGACCTGATCCAGGAAGGCAACATCGGCCTGATGAAGGCGGTGGACAAGTTCGAATACCGTCGCGGCTACAAGTTCTCGACTTATGCCACCTGGTGGATTCGTCAGGCGATCACTCGCTCGATCGCCGACCAGGCCCGCACCATCCGTATCCCGGTGCACATGATCGAGACGATCAACAAGCTCAACCGTATTTCCCGGCAGATGTTGCAGGAAATGGGTCGCGAACCGACGCCGGAAGAGCTGGGCGAACGCATGGAAATGCCTGAGGACAAGATTCGCAAGGTATTAAAGATCGCCAAAGAGCCGATCTCCATGGAAACCCCGATCGGTGATGACGAAGACTCTCATCTGGGTGACTTCATCGAAGACTCCACCATGCAGTCGCCGATTGATGTCGCCACCGTTGAGAGCCTCAAGGAAGCGACTCGCGAAGTCCTTTCCGGCCTCACTGCCCGTGAAGCCAAGGTACTGCGGATGCGCTTCGGCATCGACATGAACACCGACCACACCCTCGAGGAAGTCGGTAAACAGTTCGATGTGACTCGTGAGCGGATTCGTCAGATCGAAGCCAAGGCGTTGCGCAAACTGCGCCACCCGACGCGAAGCGAGCATCTGCGTTCGTTCCTCGACGAGTGACCTTCAAACCCCCGGCCCTGCCGGGGGTTTTGTTATGTGCAGATAACTCTTCCTTCTTGCTCCCCCGCCCTGTTGTCCGTCTACACTCGATTCATCCTTTCCCAGCCATGACGAGACCGTGATGCCCAGACTGACGGCCGTGCTTTTGCTGTCACTGATGACCTGGACCGCAACGGCCGGCGCGTTGACGCTCACGGAGGAAGAACGCCGCTGGCTCAAGGACCACCCCGACCTGCGCCTGGGTGTCGATGCGTCATGGCCGCCGTTCGAATTTCGCGACGACAACGGCCGCTACCAAGGCCTGGCCGCCGACTATGTCGACATCATCCGCGAGAAACTGGCCGTCACGCTCACCCCCATCGAACCCGTCAGTTGGACGGAGGTGCTGGAACAGGTCGTGCAGGGCAAGATCGACCTTCTACCGGGCATCATGTCCACCCCCGAACGCCAGAACTACCTGTCGTTCACCCGCCCCTACCTCGATTTTCCGATTGTCATCCTGGCCCATAAAGGCGGGCCCCGACCCCATAAGCTCGAAGACCTTTACGGGCTGAAAATCGCCGTGGTGGAGAACTATGCCCCCCACGAACTGCTGCGCAACCACCACCCCGACCTGAACCTGGTCGCGCTGCCCAACGTCAGTTCGGCGCTGCAGGCCTTGGCGACCGATGAAGTCGATGCGGTGGTGGGCGATCTTGCTTCCAGCGTGTGGAGCTTGCGCCAGCTCAAGCTTGACGGGCTCTACGTCAGCGGAGAAACGCCCTACCGCTACCAGTTGGCGATGGCCGTCCCACGGGAAAACAAGATATTGGTGGGCATCCTCGACAAGGTCCTGGCGGACATGACGCCGATGGAGATCAGCGAAATCCAGGAAAAATGGGTTGGCAACGTGCGGGACCATCGCCAGCTCTGGTCAGACCTGCTGCTTTACGGCCTGCCCGGGCTGCTGCTGTTGATCGCCATCCTGGCGGTGGTGATTCGCATCAACCGTCGCCTGAGTTCGGAAATAGCCCGACGCGTCGACCTGGAACAGGAGTTGCGCAGCAGCGAATACCATTATCGCGGTCTGGTAGAGAGCCTTTCGGCGATTGCCTGGGAGGCCAGGGTCAGCGACTTTACCTACAGCTATGTATCGCCTCACGCCGAAGAATTGCTCGGCTACCCCCTCGCCCATTGGCTCATCCCCGGATTCTGGCGCAACATCATTCACCCGGCGGACCTGATCCGCGCGCAGACATATTGTGATCACGAAGTCCTTGCCGGCCGCGACCATTGCATCGATTACCGGGTGATCACCGCCGACGGTCGCTGCCTGTGGGTGCGGGACATCGTCAGCCTGATCAAGCATGGCCATGAACCGTTGATGCGCGGACTGATGATCGACATCAGTGAAGCCAAGCACACTGAGGAAGCGCTGCGCCTTTCCGAACAGAAGTTCGGCTCGGTGTTTCGCCAGTGCCCGGACATCCTGGTGATTGCCCGCCTGCTGGACGGTTGCCTGCTGGAGGTCAACAAAGCCTTCGAAGAGCAGATCGGCCTCAGCGCCGCAGAGGTGGTCGGCAAAAGCGCTACCGACCTGGATATCTGGGGCATACAGGGCGTCGGCCCGAGCCTGCTCCAGCGGTTGCAGGCCGGGAGCATTCGCAATCTGGAAATGCCTTTCCAACGCAGCAACGGCGAAGTGTTCACCGGGCTGATATCTGCCGAACCCTTTGATCTGGACACCACGCCCGCGCTGGTCGTGGTGGTGCGGGACATCAGCCAGCTCAAGGAGACCCAGCAACAATTGCAGACCTCCGAGGAAAAGTTCGCCAAGGCTTTTCATGCCTCGCCCGACGGCTTGCTGCTATCCAGGCAGAGCGATGGTTTGTTGATTGAAGTCAACGACGGTTTCAGCCGCATTACCGGTTTCAACAGCGCCCTGTCGGTTGATCGTTCGACCCTGGACCTGGGAATCTGGGTCAATCTCAACGAGCGCAAGCAGATGCTCGACCTGCTGCAGCGGGACGGTTTCGTAAAGGATTTCAGCTGCCATATCCGCCGTAAAGACGGGCAGATACGGCTCTGCGAGGTGTCCAGCCGTCCGCTGCCCATCGGCAACGAGGACTGCATGCTGACTATCGCCCGGGACATCACCGAACGCCACTTCATGCAGGAGAAACTGCAGCAGGCCGCCACCGTATTCGAAAGCACCGCCGAAGGCGTACTGATCACCGATACGCAACAGCACATCAGCGCCGTGAACCGAGCCTTTACCGAAATCACCGGCTATAGCGAAACCGAAGCCCTGGGCCATACGCCTCGGCTGCTTGCTTCCGGGCTGCACGACAGCGCGTTTTATGCCGCGATGTGGCATCAGTTGACGGCGGAGGGCCACTGGCAGGGTGAGATCTCCAATCGACGCAAAAATGGCGAGCTGTATCCCAGCTGGCTGACCATCAGCGCCGTGCGCAACCAGGAACAACAGACCACCCATTTCGTCGCGGTCTTTGCCGACATTTCAAGCCTCAAGCACGCCCAGGCCCGACTCGACTACCAGGCGCATCACGACCCGCTCACGGGCCTGCCGAATCGCACCCTGTTCGAAAGCCGTTTGCTCTCGGCGCTCAATAGTCAGCAAGAAAATGGCGGCCAAGGCGCGGTGTTGTTCCTGGACCTGGATCGTTTCAAACACATCAACGACAGCCTCGGGCACCCGGTCGGCGATCTGCTGCTCAAGGGCATTGCCGTGCGCCTGCGCGAGCAACTGCGTGATATCGACACCGTGGCGCGCCTGGGCGGTGACGAATTCATCATTCTGCTGCCCGGCCTGCAGCAGCCCAGCGATGCCGAGCACATTGCGCAGAAGCTGTTGAACTGTTTCTGCGCGCCGTTCCAGGCCGGCGAGCATGAGTTTTTCATCAGCGCCAGCATCGGCACCAGCCTCTATCCGCAGGATGGCTGCGATGTCGCCACGCTGGTCAAAAACGCCGACGCGGCGATGTACCGCTCCAAGGCCAAGGGCCGCAACCGGGTGGAGAGCTACACTCGCGACCTCACGGCCCAGGCCAGCGAGCGCGTGGCACTGGAACACGAGCTGCGTCGGGCGATCGAACGCAACGAACTGTCGTTGTCGTTCCAGCCGAAAATCAGCCTCATCGACAACCGGCTGGTGGGCGCCGAGGCGTTGATTCGCTGGACCCATCCGACCTTTGGCGACGTACCACCGGAGCATTTCATCCCCCTGGCCGAAGAAAACGGCATGATCCTGCAAATCGGCGATTGGGTACTGGAAAACGCCTGCCGGCAACTGCACGCATGGAACAGCTGTCACGAAAGCCTCGGGCCATTGTCAGTCAACCTGGCCGGCGCCCAACTGCGTCAGCCCAACCTACTGAATCGGATCGAACAATTGCTGCGGGAAAACCACCTTGAGCCTGGTTTGTTGCAACTGGAGATTACCGAAAACTTCATCATGAGCCAGGCCGAAGAGGCCCTGACGGTACTGTATCAACTGAAAAAACTCGGCGTGCAACTGGCCATCGACGACTTCGGCACCGGCTATTCCTCGCTGAGCTACCTCAAGCGCCTGCCGCTGGACATCCTGAAAATCGACCAGTCTTTCGTCCGCGGCCTGCCCGATGACCCCCACGATGTGGCCATCGTGCGGGCAATCATCGCCCTGGGCCGGAGCATGCAATTCAGCATCATCGCCGAGGGCGTCGAAACCCTCGCCCAACAGCAATTTCTCGCCGAGGAAGGCTGCGAACAGATCCAGGGCTACATCGTCAGCCTGCCCCTGTGCGCCGAAGAATTTGCCGCGACGTTTCTGCATGTGACCGTATCGGATTTTTCGGATAGCACAGCCGAGAAACCGTCGCTATAATCCGCCGCCTACTGAGGGCCTATAGCTCAGTTGGTTAGAGCAGAGGACTCATAATCCTTTGGTCCACGGTTCGAGTCCGTGTGGGCCCACCAAATTGAAAGCCGCGCATTGCGCGGCTTTTGTGTTTCCGGGCCGATCAGCAGCGTACTACCAAGGTTCTCGTAAACGGCTCAGCGCCGGACTTTGTCTTTTTTAACGTCCGCTCACTTACAATCAGATTTCCAATACCCCGCCGAGACGCCCATCATCGCCAGCCCCAGCCTTCCCCGCCTGTTCCTCGAACTCTTCTGGCAACTCGGCATCCTGGTGGTGCCAGCCTTTTTCATCACCATACTGCCGCCGCCGCTGGCCTTGCTGGCGGTGGTGTTGCTCGGTTTGCTGATGGGTCTTGCCGCGCGGTTGGGCTTTTTGGCGGCGGGCCGGGGTATTGCCCGGCTGACTGTCGGCGCGGTGTTTGGCCTGGGTTTCAGTCTGGGACGGGCATTGCCTGAGTGGTGGGGAATTCTGGTGGCGATCGTCGCCATCGTTGGCGGTCTCGCCTGCGTGAGCAAGTGGGAGCGCCGCCTTGGGTTGGCGCCGGTCTCCTCTGCGGGCCAAGGACCGAGTGCCTGGGGCACAAACGCACCGCTGCTGACGCCCGAGGGCGAGCCGATCCGGGTGTTCAACCACAGTGAAATCGCCATGGGCGGCCCCGTTCATTGCGATTATCTGTTTCCTGATGGCGTGCTCTTGCAAGGCCTTGGCTCCTCGGCGGTGTTCTCCAGCGACGGTCGCTATTTCGCCGCGCCGGTACCTTCACGCCAGGAATGGGGACTGGTCGTTCTCGACCGGGAGCAACGCAAGCTGTACCGCTGTGCCGAAAGCGAGTTCTGGGAGCTGGATGCCCTGGACCTGGATCAACTGAGCGGCCGCCATAGCCCCTTGGTCGACAACGGCGTTCGTCAGGTCCGACTGGATGAACTGTTGCAGGCCGCCAAAGTATCCGACCTGATCCCGTTTGCGGACCTTTGGCTGGAGCCTGGCTGGAATCCTGACAATGTTGCGCGCAGCTTCGAACGGACTTCCATTGATGGGGAGCAAATCCTGCAGGGCGACATCTTGTTGCCCAAGACCTTTCGCGATCTGGCCCAGCCATTGGAGCCACTGTATGCGCCGCGCTACGCCATCAGCCTCAATGGTCAACCATCGGGCCTGGTCATGGCAGCCGATGCGCCATTGGTCTGGAGCGGCGATAACCGCGCCCTGGTCTGTCTTGCCCGGGAGCAGGCCAACGATGCGGATGGCAATCAGTACTGGTTGTGGCAAGTGGATCATGGCTGGCGAGCCCTGCCCTCGCCGTGGGTGAAGAGCGACGCGGAGCCGTCCTTTTATTGGCACGAATTATTGAGTCTTGATGCGAGCCATGTCCGTATCGGCTCGTATCTCGATTATCCGCGACCAGGCGCCGGCCGTTATGGCTACCGCCTGGAGAGTATCCACGGCGATACCGAGACCCAAACCGGTCATGACGCTCAAGGACGCGTGCAGGTCGGTGAGTTCAAGCTGACCCGCATGGCGATCATGCTGCCGCTGGACAGCACGGGGCGGCGAGGCGACTCGTGCATCGAGACGCAACCATTGCAAGGCGATGTGCGCGCTGTCCTGACCTGGCTCGGTGACAATCGCCAAGGCCTGGGTGGCTATCGCTGCCGGATCGGCGACTGGTCGTTGCCGGGGGCTTGGCTGCTGGACCATCGGGTTTCCGATTGTGGACGCTATCTGGCGCTGCTGCCCTTTGAAAACTCAACGACAGTCACCAGCCATGCGCTGGTGGCGGATGTGCAGGAGCAACGTCTGCTGGAAGGGCCGCCCATGTGGGTGGAACGGATACTGGATTTCCGCGATGGTCGATTGAATCTGGCAGTGATCCAGGGCCGTCTTGATCAAGACAGGGAAAGCAGCCCGTTGCAACGTTTCAACATCGCCGCGCCAGAGGTTGGCGGCGACGCGTCGTTCTTCCGTCCCAACGAGCAATCCCGGCTGTTCTACAACACTGTGCAGTTGCAGCCGACAGACTCGCAGCTCAAAGCCGTCCCGCCTTGGCGTCTGGTGGATGGCCCGCAAGCGGCCACTGCCGAGGGAGATTTCATCCAGCCCGCGCCGAATGATCAGGATGCCGCCTGGCTGTTCGGCAGTGAGACGGAATACGCCGACAGCTGGGTGCGTACCGGTACGCCCCGTCTCGGCGGGCATTTGCTGACCGTCTCAGGCTGCGCGTTGATTGATCTGGCGCCCTCGATGATCTGGTCGGCGGACAGCCGCTACCTGGCCCTGACCTGCATGGCGACCGATGTCACGGAACTGTGTGGAAGTTACCGCGGTTGGCAACTGCTGCTCCTTGATGTTGAGGCGCGTACGCTGCGTATACATCCGCAATGGCTGGGCAATCGGCCGCTATTTGAAAGCTTCGAAGAAGAGCAACTACGCCTGCGAAGCTTCCAGCGCGACTGGGAGACCGAAGCCGACGAAGACCAGGGTTCGGTGCAGTCGTTCTCACTGGACGCTCTGCTGCAGTTGCCCACTGAGCAACTGATCTGCCAGGAAGGTGTCTGGCTCAGGTCTTCCCAGGCGCACCTGGCAGCCGCCTGGCGGGCGCTGGCTTTACCTGCCACTGGCTATTTCGAGCGAGGGAACCTGTAACATGCCCGCCATTGATGCCCGCGCCGGAGCCAACCTTGACTGAGATCCGCCCTCCCGTCCTCGACGAAATCGACCGCCAGTTGATCGCGGCCCTGCAAATCAACGCGCGGGAAAGCGTCGCCATGCTCGCCCGGCAACTGGGGATTGCCCGCACCACCGTGACCTCGCGCCTGGCTCGGCTGGAGAAAGCCAAGGTGATCACCGGCTACGGCGTGCGTCTTGGCCAGCGGGTGGTCGATGGCGGTCTACAGGCCTATGTCGGCATCAAGGTGCAGCCACGCTCCGGTAAAGAGGTACTGCGACGCTTGAGTGCCATGGCCCAGGTCCAGCAGTTGTGCGCAGTCAGCGGCGAATTTGATTACGTGGCGTGGCTGCGCACCGATTCGCCGGAGCAGCTGGATCAGTTGCTCGACCAGATCGGCAGCGTGGACGGGGTGGAGAAAACGACTACGTCGATCATTCTCAGCAGCAAGATCGATCGGGGCCAGCCGGTCTGAAGCCTTGCACCTCTGTGGGAGCGAGCCTGCTCGCGAATGCGGTGGGCCAGTTGGGGTCGTTCTTTCTGACAACCGCTTCGCGAGCAGGCTCGCTCCCACAGGATCATACTTCGTCATTACGACTCGACCAGATTACAAAATGACTTGTAACCACGCAAAACGACGACACATTGCGTCTTATTAACGTGTTTCACCCTCTCTAGAATGGCTGGCATCTTTTCTATACTCAGACGCGAACGCCGCGTCGAGTCGCCCATCAAGGTCAGCCATGAACAAGCACAATCGCCACCCAGCAGACGGTAAGAAGCCCATCACCATTTTCGGGCCGGACTTTCCTTTCGCCTTTGACGACTGGATCGAGCACCCGGCCGGCCTGGGGGTCATTCCCGAGCAAAACCACGGGGCTGAAGTGGCGATCGTCGGCGCGGGGATCGCCGGTCTCGTAGCCGCTTACGAATTGATGAAGCTGGGCCTCAAACCGGTGGTCTACGAGGCGTCGAAGATGGGCGGACGTCTGCGCTCCCAAGCGTTCAACGGCGCCGAAGGCATCGTTGCCGAACTCGGTGGCATGCGTTTTCCGGTGTCGTCCACGGCGTTCTACCACTACGTCGACAAACTGGGCCTGGAGACCAAACCGTTCCCCAACCCACTGACCTCGGCCTCGGGCAGCACCGTCATCGACCTGGAAGGGCAGACTTACTACGCCGAAAAAATGGCCGACCTCCCTGCGCTGTTCCAGGAAGTCGCCGACGCCTGGGCCGATGCCCTGGAGGATGGCTCGCGTTTCAGCGAGATCCAGCAAGCGATCCGCGAGCGCGACGTGCCGCGTCTCAAAGAGCTGTGGAACACCCTGGTACCGCTGTGGGATGACCGCACGTTCTACGATTTCGTCGCCACCTCCAAGGCGTTCGCCAAGCTGTCTTTCCAGCATCGCGAAGTGTTCGGCCAGGTCGGCTTCGGCACGGGCGGCTGGGACTCGGACTTCCCCAACTCGATGCTGGAAATCTTTCGCGTGGTGATGACCAATTGCGACGACCATCAGCATTTGGTGGTCGGCGGCGTGGAACAGGTACCGCAGGGAATCTGGAGACATGTGCCGGAGCGTTGTGTGCATTGGCCGGAGGGCACCAGCCTGAATTCGTTGCACCTGGGCGCGCCACGCAGCGGGGTGAAGCGTATCGCTCGCGCCGACGACGGCCGATTCAGCGTGACCGACGTCTGGGGCGACACGCGCGAATACGCCGCCGTGCTGGTCACCTGCCAGACCTGGCTGCTGACCACCCAGATCGAGTGTGAAGAAGCGCTGTTCTCGCAAAAAATGTGGATGGCCCTGGATCGCACCCGCTACATGCAATCGTCGAAGACCTTCGTGATGGTCGACCGGCCGTTCTGGAAGGACAAGGACCCGGAAACCGGCCGCGACCTGATGAGCATGACCCTCACCGATCGCCTGACCCGAGGCACCTACCTGTTCGACAACGGCGACAACAAGCCGGGGGTCATTTGCCTGTCGTATTCCTGGATGAGCGATGCACTGAAAATGCTCCCGTACCCGGTGGAAAAACGCGTCAAGCTGGCCCTGGATGCCCTGAAAAAAATCTACCCGAAGGTGGACATCGCCGCGCGGATCATTGGCGAACCGATCACCGTGTCCTGGGAAGCCGACCCGTATTTCCTCGGCGCCTTCAAGGGCGCGCTACCCGGCCACTATCGTTACAACCAGCGCATGTACGCGCATTTCATGCAGGACGACATGCCGGCCGAACAAAAAGGGATCTTTATCGCCGGCGACGACGTCTCATGGACACCCGCCTGGGTTGAAGGCGCGGTGCAGACCTCGCTCAATGCCGTGTGGGGAATCATGAAACACTTCGGCGGTAAAACCCATGCCGAAAACCCGGGTCCAGGGGATGTGTTCGACGAAATCGGTCCGATCGCCCTGCCCGAATAAAAGGAGTTGTCGATGCGCGTAGCCCTCTACCAATGTCCACCGCTGCCAATGGATCCGGCCGGCAACCTGCAGCGCCTGCACCAAGTCGCGCTGGAGGCCCGAGGCGCTGACATATTGGTGCTGCCGGAGATGTTCCTGACCGGCTATAACATCGGCGTCGATGCGGTGAATGTACTGGCCGAGGTCTACAACGGCGAATGGGCCCAGCAGATTGGCCGCATCGCCAAGGCGGCCGGCCTGGCGATTCTTTATGGCTACCCCGAACGCAGCGAAGACGGACAGATCTACAACGCCGTGCAACTGATCGATGCCCAAGGCGAACGCCTCGCCAACTATCGCAAGAGCCACCTGTTCGGCGACCTCGACCATACGATGTTCAGCGCCGGGGATGCGACGCTGCCCATTGTCGAGCTCAACGGCTGGAAACTCGGTTTCCTGATCTGCTATGACCTGGAGTTCCCGGAAAACGCCCGGCGGCTGGCGTTGGCCGGTGCCGAGCTGATCCTGGTGCCGACCGCCAACATGCAGCCCTACGAGTTCATCGCCGACGTCACCGTGCGGGCACGAGCCATTGAAAACCAGTGTTTCGTGGCCTACGCCAACTACTGTGGCCACGAAGGTGAATTGCGCTATTGCGGCCAGAGCAGCATCGCCGCGCCGGACGGCAGCCGCCCGGCCCTGGCGGGGCTGGACGAGGCGTTGATCGTCGGCGAACTGGATCGACAGTTGATGAATGACTCACGCGCGGCCTACAACTACCTGCACGACCGTCGCCCGGCGCTATACGGCGACTTGCATAAACACTGATCCGGGCTAATCCGCTAGCATGAGCACATCCTTGTCCTGGAAGCGCTCATGCCGGCCCCCGATTCCCTCCGCCCCCATACCGAAACCCTGGCCAACGGCCTGCAAGTGACGTTGCGCCATGCACCCGACCTCAAGCGCAGCGCTGCGGTATTGCGGGTGGCGGCCGGCAGCCATGATGCGCCCGAGGCCTGGCCGGGCCTCGCGCATTTTCTCGAACATCTTTTCTTCCTCGGGACAGAACGTTTTCCCAGCGGGCAGAACCTGATGGCCTACGTGCGGGATCACGGTGGGCAAGTCAACGCGCGTACCAGCGAGCGCACCACGGACTTTTTCATCGAGCTGCCGCCTGCCGCCCTGGCCGACGGGTTGGAGCGCCTGGCAGACATGCTCGCTCATCCCCGACTGGATGAAGCCGACCAGTTACGCGAGCGGGAAGTGCTGCACGCCGAATTCATCGCCTGGTCCCGGGACGCCGCCGCCCAGCGCCAGGTTGCCCTGTATGACGGATTATCGGCGGCTCATCCGCTGCGAGGTTTTCACGCCGGCAATCGCGACAGCCTCGGCGTATCACAGCCTGAATTTCAAACGGCGCTGCGCGGTTTCCATCAGCGTTTCTACCAGAGCGGTCAGATGACCTTGAGCCTCGCCGGCCCGCAAAGCCTCGAAACAATGAAGGCGCTGGCCGATCAATTCGCTACAAGCATGCCCATCGGAAAAGCGGTGACCAGGCAATCGCCGCCGAGGCTAATGACGTCGCCAGGCATCGCTTATCAACAGGTCCGGGAAGGCTGCCTCGACTTGCTCTTCGCCCTCGAACACTTGCCTGGCGCCTCGCCTCAAGCATTGGCCTTCCTGTGTCACTGGCTGAACTCCAGCAAACCGGGCGGCTTGCTTGCGACGTTGCGCCAACGAGGTCTCGCCGACAGCCTCAAGGCTTCGCCGCTGTATGAATTTGCCGGTCAGGCACTGCTGCACATCGAGCTCAAGCTCGACAGCGGCCAGGTACCGTCGGCTATCGAGCCGTTGCTGCGCGATTGGCTGGGGTTCTTTGCCGCCCATGACGACTGGGCTCCCTTGCGCCAGGAATTCAACGCGCTACTGCAGCGCCGTCAGGAAACGGCAACCGCCCTGCAACTGGCGCGTTGGGACGGCGATGGATGTGCCGGGGCTCTAGCGGAAAACGACTTGATGCGGGTTCGAGAAATCCTCAAACAATTGCACCCTGCGAATCAGGTCGCCGAACAATGGCAACTGCCCTCGCCCAACCCGTTCCTGCAAGCGCCAAGCGAGCCGCCCCGCGCCGGTTTGATACGCGGCCAGACCAGCGCCCACCGTGGTCTGCGCACTTTCGCACAAGACCGCAGCCGGGGCCGGCGGGAACGCTCGCCCATGCAGTTCAGCCAGGCATTGCCGGACTCCCGGGAAAGTGCGGTGTACGTGCGCTGGCAACTGGAGACCCGGGTACCGCTCGATTTTCAACCCAGACTCGATCGGCACCTGGCGGATGTGCGCGAGGACGCCCGGCAGGCAGGCGTGGACATCACTTTCGAGGCCTGTAGTGATCGATGGCTGTTGAAGCTGGTCGGTTTGCAAGCACCTATGCCGTTGGTGCTTGAGCACCTGCTGACGAAGCTGGAGGAGCCGCTGCCACCCGTTCAGGCCAGGAACGAAACGCCCCTGATGCCGATTCGACATTTGCTGCGGGAATTGCCGGATTATTATCAGCAAAACCTGCGGCATGCAGAGCTGCCACCGCCCGACAGCGAACAAGACGTCTGGGCAAGCGCCCGCTGGGACGGCCTGGCCATCGGTCTGTCGGCTGCTTACCAAGCGGCTGTGGGCCCGTTGTTGGCCCGAATTCCTGGCGTGGCCCGCGAGGCGACGGCGCCAGCAGTGACGCCTTCACCAGGGCGGATCTGGCGCACCCTCGAGACCCATGGCGACGAACACGCCGTGTTGCTGTTTTGCCCCTCGCCCACGTTGGACTGGCCCGACGAAGCTGCCTGGCGATTGCTGGCTCATTTGTGCCAGACCCCGTATTACCAGCGCTTGAGAGTCGAGCTGCAGTTAGGTTATGCGGTGTTCAGTGGTTTGAAACAAATCGATGGGTGGACCGGCTTGTTGCTGGGTGCGCAATCGCCCGAGACGTCGGCCGCACAGTTGGTCAGCCATATGGAGCAGTTCCTGACCGAGCTCCCCGCAGTGGTCGAGAAAACCGACGATGCAACCCTGGCCAGCCAACAACAAGCCCTGGCCAGCCAGATGCAAATCGCGGCGTTGCCCTGCGCCCAGGCGGCCGAGCTGCTCTGGCAAGGAAAACTGGCCAGCCACCCGGCGGACTTCCCCGAGCGACTGGCCGATGCCATCCTGGGCATGCAGCGCATAGACCTGGTGAATGCCGCCCGCCGCTTGATCGATGCGCAGGGAGGACGTTATTGCCTCAGCAACGCGCCGAGCCCGGGCACCCCTTGGCGAGCGGCCGAATGATCATTACAGGCGCTGCAATGAGCTTTCTCAGAGAATCGCAGCGAACCAAATTGTCAGATTTAGTAACATAGTCACCTGAGCATCTGAACATCTCCGGACGGAGGTGGACTATATGTATAGCTTTAAACCGATCCACCCCAACCAAAGGAGTATTTCCATGTCCTGGTCCAAACCCGCATATATCGACCTGCGTATCGGCTTCGAAGTCACCATGTACTTCGCCAGCCGTTGATGATTGCAGGCAGTTAGTACGCGACACAACGCCTCGGCCATCCGGGGCGTTTTTATTTCGGTTTGCAGATGGAGCGAGCATGTTCGTCCAGATTCTAGGTTCCGCCGCCGGCGGGGGCTTTCCCCAGTGGAACTGCAACTGCGCCAATTGCGCGGGTTTTCGCGACGGCAGTCTCCGAGCGCAGGCGCGCACCCAGTCGTCCATTGCAATTTCCGATGATGGCGTGAGCTGGGTCCTGTGCAACGCCTCGCCGGACATCCGCGCGCAACTCCAGGGTTTCGCCCCGATGCAGCCTGGCCGGGCGCTACGGGACACTGGCATCGGCGCGATCATCCTGATGGACAGCCAGATCGATCACACCACCGGCTTGCTCAGCCTGCGCGAAGGCTGCCCGCATCAGGTCTGGTGCACCGACATGGTCCATGAAGACCTGAGCACCGGTTTCCCGCTGTTCAACATGTTGACCCACTGGAACGGCGGCCTGAGCTGGAACCGCATCGAGCTGGACCAGAGCTTCACCGTCCCGGCCTGCTCGAACCTGCGCTTCACCCCGCTGCCGCTGCGCAGCGCCGCGCCGCCCTATTCACCGCACCGCTTCGATCCGCATCCGGGTGACAACATCGGGCTGATCGTTGAAGACCTGCGCAGCGGCGGCAAACTGTTCTATGCGCCGGGCCTGGGCAAGGTCGACGAACCGTTGCTGCAGATCATGGCCGACAGCGACTGCCTGCTGGTGGACGGCACGATGTGGGACGACGACGAAATGCAACGCCGAGGCGTCGGCACTCGCACCGGTCGGGAAATGGGCCACCTGGCGCAGAATGGCCCTGGCGGCATGCTGGAGGTGCTGGAGCAATTGCCCGAACAGCGCAAGGTGCTTATCCATATCAACAACACCAACCCGATCCTGGACGAAGACTCGCCCGAGCGGGCCGAGCTGGTGCGACGCAGGATTGAAGTGGCCTATGACGGGATGAGTATTGAACTGTAGGAAGGTCTGATAACCGGGAGCGATCCAATGCTTGTATTGGCTGACAGGCCGTCTTCGCGAGCAAGCTCGCTCCCACAGTGGCCTGAGTGGTATCGGATATCTGATCCGCAGCAAAACCAGTGTGGGAGCGAGCTTGCTCGCGATAGGGCCAGCCCCGACGCCACGGAACCCAACGGTTATTCTCCGGAGAACCGAAATGACTGACACCCCCCTGCCCATCGCCGAGTTCGAGGCGGCCCTGCGTGCCAAAGGCGCGTACTACCACATTCATCATCCCTATCACGTGGCGATGTATGAAGGCCGTGCCACGCGCGAGCAGATCCAGGGCTGGGTCGCGAACCGCTTCTACTACCAAGTGAATATTCCGCTCAAGGACGCCGCGATCCTGGCCAACTGCCCGGACCGGGAAATCCGTCGCGAGTGGATCCAGCGCCTGCTCGACCATGACGGCGCCCCCGGCGAAGACGGCGGCATCGAAGCCTGGCTGCGACTGGGCCAGGCAGTGGGCCTGGACCCCGATCAGCTGCGCTCACAGGAGTTGGTGCTGCCCGGCGTACGCTTCGCCGTGGATGCCTACGTCAACTTCGCCCGCCGGGCCTCCTGGCAGGAAGCCGCCAGCAGCTCATTGACCGAACTGTTCGCCCCGCAGATCCACCAGTCGCGCCTGGACAGCTGGCCGCAGCACTACCCCTGGATCGACCCGGCCGGCTATGAATATTTCCGCACCCGCCTGGGCCAGGCTCGGCGTGATGTGGAGCATGGTCTCGCGATCACCTTGCAGCACTACACCACCCGCGCAGGCCAGCAGCGCATGCTGGAAATTCTCCAGTTCAAATTGGACATTCTCTGGAGCATGCTCGACGCCATGAGCATGGCTTACGAACTAAAACGCCCGCCCTATCACAGCGTGACCGATCAACGGGTGTGGCATAAAGGGATTACCTTATGAGCTTCGACCGCAGCAAAACCCCTCATTGGCGTCCCGGCTATCGCTTCCAATACGAACCGGCCCAGAAAGGCCATGTGCTGCTTTATCCTGAAGGCATGATCAAGCTCAACGACAGCGCTTCGCTGATCGGCGGCCTGATCGATGGTGAACGGGATGTCGCGGCGATCATCGGCGAGCTGGAGAAGCAATTCCCGGACGTGCCGGAACTCGGTGACGACATCGAGCAATTCATGGAGGTCGCCCGTGCACAGCACTGGATCACCCTTGCCTGAGAAGCCCGCCGTCGGCTTGCCGCTGTGGCTGCTGGCCGAGCTGACCTATCGCTGCCCGTTGCAATGCCCGTACTGCTCCAACCCGCTGGACTTTGCCGAGCAAGGCAAGGAGCTGAGCACCGAGCAGTGGTTCAAGGTCTTTCGCGAGGCCCGGGAAATGGGCGCCGCGCAACTGGGCTTTTCCGGTGGCGAGCCGTTGGTGCGCCAGGACCTCGCCGAGCTGATCGGCGAGGCGCGCAAGCTAGGCTTCTACACCAATCTGATCACCTCGGGCATCGGCTTGACCGAACAGAAAATCAGCGATTTCAAGAAGGCCGGCCTCGACCACATCCAGATCAGTTTCCAGGCCAGCGACGAGCAGGTGAACAATCTGCTGGCCGGTTCGAAAAAAGCTTTCGCGCAAAAACTGGAGATGGCCCGAGCGGTGAAAGCCCATGGTTATCCGATGGTGCTGAACTTCGTCACCCATCGGCACAACATCGACAAGATCGACCGCATCATCGAGCTGTGCATCGCCCTGGAGGCGGACTTTGTCGAACTTGCCACGTGCCAGTTCTATGGCTGGGCACACCTCAACCGCGTCGGCCTGCTGCCCACGCGGGAACAACTGGTGCGTGCCGAGCGCATCACCAATGAATACCGGGCCAAGCTCGAGGCCGAAGGTAACCCGTGCAAGTTGATCTTCGTGACCCCGGATTACTACGAAGAGCGTCCCAAGGCCTGCATGAACGGCTGGGGCAGCATCTTCCTGACCGTTACCCCGGATGGCACGGCATTGCCTTGCCATGGCGCCCGGCAGATGCCGGTGCAGTTCCCGAATGTGCGTGACCACAGCATGCAACACATCTGGTACGACTCGTTCGGCTTCAACCGTTTCCGGGGTTATGACTGGATGCCCGAGCCCTGCCGCTCGTGCGATGAAAAAGAAAAGGACTTTGGCGGCTGTCGTTGCCAGGCGTTCATGCTCACCGGTGACGCCAGCAATGCCGATCCGGTGTGCAGCAAATCCGCGCACCACGGGATGATTCTCCAGGCTCGCGAAGACGCCGAGCATGCCACGCAAACCATTGAACAACTGGCCTTTCGCAATGAACGAAACTCGCGCCTCATCGTTAAAGGCTGAACCTTTCAGCGCCGCCCAGGCCGTCGCGGCAGGCGTCGACTTTGCCGAGCTGCAACTCGGCCCCCAGGGTCTTTTCTGGAACGAATACCGCCCCGAAGATGGCGCTTGCCGGATCTGGCATTGGCGAGACGGCAAGGCGCGTTGCCTGACCCCGGACGGTTTCAGTGTGCGCAGCCGGGTGTATGAATACGGCGGCGGGTCGTTCTGCCTGAGCGACGACGGCGTACTGTTCGTCAACGAAAGCGACCAACAGCTGTATCACCAATCGCTGGGCGACCAGTGTCCGGTAGCGCTGACCGCGGGCGATTGTCGATACGGCGATCTGCACTTCGCCACAGGGCACGTGCTGGCCGTGGAGGAACAGGCCGATCAGCATCGATTGGTATCGATCGGGCTGGCGGATCACCAACGCCGTGTATTGGCCGAAGGCGCGGACTTCTATGCCGCGCCGATCTTGAGCCCCGACGGAAAACGTCTCGCCTGGATTGAATGGAGTCGCCCCCACCAGCCATGGACAGCGACGCGGCTGATGCTCGCCGAGCGCAACGATTCAACCTGGGCAGCGCCATGCTGCGTGGCGGGCGATGATGGCGAAGAATCCATCCAGCAACCTCGCTTCGATGCTCGCAATCGCCTGTATTGCCTGACCGACCGAGACGGTTACTGGCAGCCCTGGAGTGAACGGGCCGGCGTCCTGAAGCCAATGGACGCCGCCGAAGCCGATCACGCCCCGGCGCCTTGGCAACTGGGCGGGTGTACATGGTTGCCGGTGGATGAAAGCACTTATCTGGCAAGCTGGACCGAGGCCGGCTTCGGGCGGTTGGGGCTGCGCAGCGGCGGCGTGCTCGAAGATTTCACCGGCACTTACAGCCGCTTCCGCAGCCTCGCGCTGGATGAGCAATTCATCTATGCCATTACCGCCTCGCCAGCCAGCCCCTCGGCGGTCATTGCGATCGAGCGGCGCAGTCATGAAGCGCTGGTGCTGACCGGAGGCATCGCGCCGTTGCCTCCCGAGCAAATCAGCCGCCCCCGGACTCTGCGCTATCCCTCTGCGTCCAGCGAAGCCCACGGTTTTTTTTATCCAGCCATGAACACCGACGCGAAACCGCCGCTGGTGGTGTTCATCCACGGCGGGCCCACTTCGGCTTGCTACCCGATGTTCGACCCGCGCATCCAGTATTGGACCCAGCGCGGCTTCGCCGTTGCCGACCTCAACTACCGTGGCAGCAGCGGCTATGGCCGCGCCTATCGGCAAGCGCTGCATTTGAGTTGGGGCGTGGTGGATGTCGAGGATGCCTGCGCCGTGGTTGCTTACCTGGATGAGCAAGGCTTGGTCGATGGCCGCTGCGCCTTCATCCGTGGCGGCAGCGCGGGAGGCTATACCAGCCTCTGCGGCCTGGCGTTCCGGGACGTGTTCCGCGCTGGCGCCAGCCTCTACGGCGTCAGTGATCCCGTTGCCCTGGCCCGCGCTACGCACAAATTCGAAGGTGACTATCTGGACTGGCTGATCGGCGACCCGCAACTGGACGCCGAACGCTACCGGGCCCGCACCCCGTTACTGCATGCCGAGAGGATTCGCGCGCCGGTGATTTTTTTCCAAGGTGAACTGGACGCCGTGGTCGTGCCTCAGCAGACCCGCCACATGGTCAAGGCGCTGGAAGACAACGGTGTTGCGGTCGAGGCTCATTACTACCCTGATGAGCGCCATGGCTTTCGCAAGGCCGCGAACCAGGCACATGCGCTGGAGCATGAGTGGTTGTTCTATCGCAGGGTGATGGATGGACTCGCATAGCAGCAATGCAAACCAATGTGGGAGCGAGCCTGCTCGCGATAACCATGGTTCAGTCAACATCTCGCTGACTGATACACCGCTTTCGCGAGCAGGCTCGCTCCCACAGGGATGTTGTGACGGGTGAATCAGCGTTTGGCGATGATGTACACCGCATGCACGATGCCGGGGATATAACCCAACAGCGTCAGCAGAATGTTCAGCCAGAAAGCCCCGCCGAACCCGACTTGCAGGAACACACCCAGCGGTGGCAACAGAATGGCGATGATGATTCGAATGATATCCATGGACAGCTCCTGATGGTCGATGGCCACATTGCCATATAGCTCATGGACAGCTGACCGCTCGTCAGGGTTCAGTGCGCGTCCAAAGAGGCGGGCCGCAGGGAGAAGATACGCAGGCAAAAAACGCGGGCAAAAGAAAACCCCGCCGAAGCGGGGCTTTGCAGACTGTTTCCCTGACATCCATTTCACTCCGCCTTCCTGGCAGAATCCTACGTGTCCGTGTTGTAACTTTGCGCGTCCTGCGCTACGTCCATGGAAGCTAGATTAGCCGTGGATCCAATCGGCCGATAGAGGGAAATCGCCAGCACGTCATGTAAGCATTTTCCTACATGACGTCTTCCATCAGAACTGGCCGGGTTCCAGCAGGAACAGCGACTCGCTGCCCGCCCTTACCGAAGCGCTCAAGGAATGGATTCGTGGCAACAGGCGGGCGAAATAGAAACGTGCCGTGCCCAGTTTGCTCGCGTAGAAATCGTCCTGCTTTTCCTTGCCCAGGGCCGCCCGGGCCATGAGCGCCCACATGTAGGCATATGCGGTGTAGCCGAACGCCTGCAGGTACTCCACCGAAGCCGCGCCAATTTCATGGGGATTGTTTTTCGCCCGGTCCAGCAGCCACTCGGTCAGCTCGTCCAGCGTGCCGACGGCATCGTTCAACGGCTGGGTGAACTCTGCCAGGTCGCTGCCAGCGGTATCGGTGAAATGACGAATCTCGTCGGCGAACAGTTTGTAGAACGCCCCGCCGTTGCCGACGATCTTGCGCCCCACCAGGTCCAGTGCCTGGATGCCGTTGGTGCCTTCGTATATCTGGGTGATGCGCACGTCGCGCACCAGCTGCTCCTGGCCCCATTCTCGAATGTAGCCGTGGCCGCCGAAAACCTGCTGGCCGTGAATGGTGGTTTCCAGGCCCAAGTCGGTCAGGAATGCCTTGGCAACCGGCGTCAGCAAGGCCACCAAGTCTTCGGCGCGCTTGCGAGTCGTCGGGTCTTCGCTGAACTTGGCGGTGTCCAGTTGCATCGCCACGTAGGTGGAGAACGCCCGGCCACCTTCGTTCGACGCTTTCATGGTCAGCAACATCCGGCGCACATCCGGGTGGACGATGATCGGGTCGGCGATCTTGTCCTTGTTCTGCGCGCCGGTTGGCGAACGGCTTTGCAGGCGATCACGGGCGTACTCGACAGCGTTCTGGTACGAACGCTCGCCGGAGGCCAAGCCTTGGATTCCGACGCCCAGGCGTTCGTAATTCATCATGGTGAACATCGCCGCCAGGCCTTTGTTCGGCTCGCCGACCAGGTAACCCACTGCTTCGTCGAAGTTCATCACGCAGGTGGCGGACGCCTGGATGCCCATCTTGTGTTCGATCGAACCGCAGTTGGCCGCGTTGCGTGCGCCCAGGCTGCCGTCGGCGTTGACCATGAATTTCGGCACCAGGAACAGCGAAATGCCTTTCGGGCCCGCCGGTGCGTCGGGGAGCTTCGCCAGCACCAGGTGAATGATGTTTTCGGTGAGGTCGTGTTCGCCACCGGTAATGAAAATCTTCGTGCCGCTGACCTTGTAGGTGCCGTCAGCCTGGGGCTCAGCCTTGGTCCGGATAATCCCCAGGTCGGTGCCGGCATGGGGTTCGGTCAGGCACATGGAGCCGGCCCAGACGCCGGCGTACATGTTTGGCAGGTACGCGGCTTTCAATTCCTCACTGGCGTGGGCGTTGATCGACAGGCAGGCTCCTGCGGTAAGCATCGGGTACAGACCGAAGGACAGGCTGGCGGAGTTGACCATTTCCTCGACCTGGGCCGAAACCGCCTTGGGCATGCCCATGCCACCGTACGTTGGATCACCGCCGACACCGACCCAACCGCCTTCAGCGAAGGTCCTGTAGGCTTCAGGGAAACCCGCCGGGGTGGTCACGGCGCCGTCAGCCCAGTGGCAGCCCTCCTCGTCAGCTGCACGGCTGAGGGGCGCGATGCTTTTACCGGTGACCTTGCCCGCCTCTTCGAGGATCGCTTCGACGGTTTCAGCGTCTACGGTTTCGGCCAACGCCGGCAGTTGAGCCCAGAGTTTCGCGACCTCGAATACTTCATTGAGGACGAAGCGCATATCGCGCAGGGGCGCTTTGTAGTCAGCCATGGCAAACCTCGCAGGATCTAAACAATTGGTTCGTAGGAAAGCGTTCTCGCAATGGCCCAGAGTGTACCTCAACAACTTTTGAGACGCATAGGGTCAACCTGTGACTGTTTTGTTATTTTTAGTCAACCTCGAAGCTCTGTTTTTCCGTGGCGAGGGAGCTTGCTCCCGCTTGAGTGCGCAGCGCTCACTAGAGGGCTGCTGCGCACCCCAGCGGGAGCGAGCTCCCTCGCCACTGAGAAATGTTTCAGCCTGTCAAAGCGCAAACAACTCCGCCGGCAACCTCATCAGGCAATCGCTCCCTGCCTCTATTGCAGCCCGATGGGCGGCCGTACGCGGCAGCAGGCGCTTGAAGTAAAACTCGCACGTCGCCAGCTTGGCCCGGCAGAAATCGCTGTCTCCAGTGCCGCTGTCGAGTTGCGCCTGGGCCACCAACGCCATGCGCAACCACAGATAGGCCAGAATGATATAGCCGCTGTACATCAGGTAATCCACCGAAGCGGCGCCCACCTCATCCGGATTTTTCATGGCGGCCATGCCGACCTGCGTCGTCAGTTCGCCCCATTGCTGGTTGAGCCCGTCCAGTTGCGCAATGAAAGCCTGGAGCTGCGGATGCCCGGCATTGGCAGCGCAGAATTTGTGAACGATTCTGGTGAAACCGCGCAGCAACTTGCCCTGGCTACCCAGCACTTTGCGCCCCAGCAGGTCCAGGGCCTGGATGCCGTTGGTGCCTTCATAGATCGGCGCGATCCGGCAATCACGCACCAGCTGCTCCATGCCCCACTCACGAATGAAGCCATGACCGCCAAAGACCTGCATGCCGTGGTTGGTCACTTCCAGCCCGGTGTCGGTCATGAAGGCTTTGCAGATCGGGGTGAGGAAGGCCAGCAGGTCTTCGGCTTCCTGGCGGGCGCTTTCGTCGCGGCTCAAATGCGCGGTGTCGAGCAGTTGCGCGGTGAAATAGGTCAGCGCCCGGTTGCCTTCGTTGAAGGCTTTCATGGTCAGCAGCATCCGACGTACGTCGGGATGGACGATGATCGGGTCGGCGACTTTTTCCGGCGCCTTCGGGCCGGTCAAAGAGCGCATCTGCAGGCGATCGTTGGCGTATTTGACCGCGCCCTGGAAGCTCGCTTCGCCGAGGCAGAGGCCCTGCATGCCGGTGCCGAGGCGGGCATGGTTCATCATGGTGAACATGCAGTTGAGGCCCTTGTTCGGTTCACCGATCAGGAAACCCTTGGCCCCATCGAAGTTCAGCACGCACGTGGCCGACGCCTTGATGCCCATCTTGTGCTCGATCGAACCGCAGGAAACACCATTGCGCTCACCGGCCTCGCCCGCTGCATCGGGCAGGAACTTGGGCACGATGAACAACGAGATGCCTTTGGTCCCGGCGGGAGCATCCGGCAATTTGGCGAGCACCAAGTGAATGATGTTGTCGCTCATGTCGTGCTCGCCGGCACTGATGAAGATTTTGCTGCCGGTCACCGCGTAGCTACCATCCGCCTGAGGCACGGCGCGGGTCTTGATGATGCCCAGGTCAGTGCCGCAGTGGGCTTCGGTCAGGCACATGGTGCCGGTCCACTGGCCGGCGGTGAGCTTGTTGAGGTAGGTCTGTTTCTGCTGTTCGGTGCCGTGAGCGTGGATGGCCGACATGGCGCCGTGGGTCAGGCCGGGGTACATGCCCCAGGAGGTATTGCTCGACCCGATCATCTCGCTGATCACCAGCCCCAGCGAGCTGGGCAGGCCTTGGCCACCATAAGCCGGATCCGCTGCCAGGCCGTGCCAGCCGCCTTCCACATACTGCGCGAAAGCTTGCTTGAAGCCCGTAGGTGTAGTGACCACGCCGTTATCGAAATGGCAGCCCTCTTCGTCACCCGGACGATTAAGCGGAGCCAGCACGTTCTCACAGAATCGGGCACCTTCTTCGAGGATGGCGCTGACCATGTCCGGACTGGCGTCGCTGGCCCCCAACTCGGCATAGCGACCGTGGAAATCAAAGACGTTGTCGATCAGGAAACGCATATCGCGCAGCGGGGCTTTGTACTCGGGCATGGTGGTTTTCTCCGGTAGCAGATCATCCCAACCTACTGCCGGCCGCCAAGGCCCACAATCAATCTCCAGACGCTGAATGCGCCGTCATCACTCAACCCGCGGCGGCCTCCATGCGCACTGCGCCGCGACGATTCTGGCCGAAGGCAATCACACAATTGCGCCCTGCCCCCTTGGCGTTGTAGAGCGCCTGGTCGGCGGACTTGAGCACTTCCTCGGGCGTGCGCTGGTCCACGCGTTCGGCCACGCCGATGCTGACGGTCACCGATACGCTGGTGGCGCCGCTGCCGGAGCGACGTTGGCGCCCTTGCTGGTCGTCCTGGGGGCGATTGTCGGGATTACGCAGTTGAATGGCGTACGTCTCGATGGACTGGCGGATGACTTCCAGATGAGGCATGCATTCATCAATGGTCTTGCCGGCAAACACCAGAGCAAACTCCTCGCCGCCGTAACGATAAGCCCTGCCGCCGCCACCGATTTTCGACAGCTTGCTGGCCACCAGGCGCAGCACCTGATCGCCGACATCGTGACCGTGGGTGTCGTTGAATTTCTTGAAGTGATCCACGTCGCTCATCGCCAGCACGTAGTTGCGACCCAGGCGCTGCATGCGTTCATTCAGCGCCCGGCGCCCCGGCAGGCCGGTGAGCTCATCGCGGAAGGCCATCTGGTAGGCCTCGTGAGCAACCGCGGCGGCGATCATCAGCATCACCTGGCTGCACATGATGTTCAGGGTGAACGGCAAGATGAACGTCTTCGGCAGCATCCAGAACAACCCGACCAACCCCACCAACTGCGCCGCATGCAAGGGCCGCGGGTTACGCCAGTATTGCCAGGCCAGCAGCACGAACGCAGCGGCAAACACCGGGTATGACAATTGGATCAGGCTCATCCAGGCACCATGCAGCGCCGGCCAACGTATTTCCGAAAGCCACAGCAGCAGGGCCTGGGGAAAGCTTTGCTCCAGGGCCAGGGCCACGCCACCAAAGGCCAGCAGCACCGCGAAACGCGCCACCATGTCCTGGAACAGATGCGTGCGCTCCTGCCATGCCGCGAACAGCCCGAACAACAGCGGCAGCAGAAGGCAGACCAGATGGAAAACCACCGCCGCGTCTTCGCGCACCTTGCCGTTATCGCGATAGAAGTCGGTCTGGGTATCCAGCAGGAAATAAGCGATGTACACCGTGACCATCAGAAACAGTTCGCGCTGACGTCGGTAAACGGAGCAGTACGCCCCGCCCAACAACAACACCAGCGTAGGAAGCACGTTGAACAATGATGTGAAGAAGACGTTCAGGTCCTTGACGTAGGCAGCCGCGAGCCCCGCCAGTAAAAGCACTGTCGATGGTAGGAAATGGCTGAAGCGCATTACGGAAAGACGCGGCAAGGGTAAAGCTCCGACCCGGCTGATCAAAGATGGCATTGTGCCTGCAACTGGAGCAGTAAGGCACGCGAGAGGTGACAGATGTCACACTGCCGTCGCTGTAACGGCAGGGCAGGAAGTTTTCTTAGGGTCCGGTTCGATGAATATTGTTTCAGGATCGCCATGGTTCCCCTGTGGCGAGGGAGCTTGCTCCCGCTCGGCTGCGAAGCAGTCGTAAACCGGCGGGCGCGGTGTGTCGGATGCTCCGTATTCGGCAGGTTTGGGGGCCGCTTCGCAGCCCAGCGGGAGCAAGCTCCCTCGCCACGGGTTTGTCGATGGCCTGACTGGGGTTATGACAAACATGAAAAAGCCGCTGCTCCCGAAGAAGCAGCGGCTTTTTGAAGAAACGCTTAAGGCTTAGTAGCCCAGCGCGAAGTCTTCTTCTTTCATGTCCATAAGATTGTTGGCGCCCGACAACATGGTCGCCACGTGGGTGCGGGTGCGCGGCAGGATGCGCTGGAAGTAGAAGCGCGCGGTTTGCAGCTTGGCGGTGTAGAACGCTTCTTCGGTCGTGCCGGCCGCCAGTTTTTCCGCAGCCAGGCGCGCCATGTCGGCCCAGAAGTAAGCCAGGCAGGCGTAACCGGAGTACATCAGGTAGTCCACCGAGGCCGCGCCGACTTCTTCGCGATCCTTCATGGCGGCCATGCCGACCTTCATGGTCAGTTCGCCCCATTCCTTGTTCAGTGCAGCCAACGGCTCGACGAATTCCTTGACGGCTTCGTTGCCTTCGTTGCCCTGGCAGAACTTGTGGACGATCTTGGTGAAGCCCTTGAGCGCCTCGCCCTGGGTCATCAACACTTTACGGCCCAGCAGGTCGAGCGCCTGGATGCCGGTGGTGCCTTCGTACAGCATCGAGATGCGGCTGTCGCGCACGTTCTGCTCCATGCCCCACTCGGCGATGAAGCCGTGGCCGCCGTAGATCTGCACGCCGTGGTTGGCCGATTCGAAGCCGACTTCGGTCATGAACGCCTTGGCGATCGGGGTCATGAACGCCAGCAGGGCGTCAGCCTTCTTCTTCTCTTCTTCATCCACGCCGTACTTGACGATGTCGACCTGCTTGGCGGTGAAGTACACCATCGCCCGGTTGCCCTCGGCGAAGGCTTTCATGGTCAGCAACATGCGACGCACGTCTGGGTGCACGATGATCGGGTCGGCGGCCTTGTCCGGTGCTTTCGGGCCGGTCAGGGAACGCATCTGCAGGCGGTCGCGAGCGTACTTCAGGCCACCCTGGAAACCGATTTCGGCGTGGGCCAGGCCTTGCAGCGCAGTACCCAGGCGAGCGGTGTTCATGAAGGTGAACATGCAGTTCAGGCCTTTGTTCGCCGGGCCGATCAGGAAACCGGTGGCCGCGTCGAAGTTCATCACGCAGGTGGCGTTGCCGTGGATGCCCATCTTGTGTTCCAGGGAGCCACAGCTGACTGCGTTGCGCTGGCCGATGGAGCCGTCGGCCTCAGGCAGGAATTTCGGAACGATGAACAGCGAGATACCTTTGGTGCCAGCCGGTGCGTCCGGCAGGCGCGCCAGCACGATGTGGACGATGTTGTCGGCCATGTCGTGTTCGCCGGCCGAGATGAAGATCTTGGTGCCGGTCACTTTGTAGGAGCCGTCGGCCTGAGGTTCGGCCTTGGTGCGCAACATGCCCAGGTCGGTGCCGCAGTGCGGTTCGGTCAGGCACATGGTGCCGGTCCATTCGCCGGATACCAGCTTGGTCAGGTAAGCCTCTTGCTGCTCGGGGGTACCGTGCTCGGAAATGGTGTTCATCGCGCCATGGGACAGGCCCGGGTACATGCCCCACGACCAGTTGGCTTCGCCGACCATCTCGCTGACTGCCAGGCCCAGGGATTCCGGCAGGCCTTGGCCACCGTGCGCCACGTCATGGGCCAGGCTCGGCCAGCCGCCTTCGACAAATTGCTTGTAGGCTTCCTTGAAGCCGGTCGGGGTTTTCACGCCGGACTCGCTCCAGGTGCAACCTTCGAGATCACCCACGCGGTTCAGCGGCGCCAGCACCTGCTCACAGAACTTGGCGCCTTCTTCGAGGATGGCGTCAACCATGTCCGGAGTTGCCTCCTGGCACGCTGGAAGGCTCTGATAATGCGCTTCGTAGCCGAGCAGTTCGTCACGAACGAAGCGAATATCACGCAAGGGGGCCTTGTAGTCAGGCATAGCGATAAACCTCTGCTGATGTAACCGGGAATGAACGACCGCGTGGATTTGTTATAGCGATCAAACAGCTGTTTGAAACATACGTTTACGCCCATACCTTGTCAAGCGGCGATCTTTTGCCGTTCGTCATCGTCCCTGCAGGAAATTTCGGCCGCGAAAAATCCATCGCCAAGCAGAGGCACGGCTCGCGCAGTGAAAGATTAGTTGAGGAAGAAAGAGTTAGAGA
The DNA here is from genome assembly GCF_051132085.1 of Pseudomonas sp. R1-15. Taxonomy (NCBI): domain Bacteria; kingdom Pseudomonadati; phylum Pseudomonadota; class Gammaproteobacteria; order Pseudomonadales; family Pseudomonadaceae; genus Pseudomonas; species Pseudomonas sp. R1-15. The sequence continues at coordinate 5,509,959 of NZ_CP071660.1, forward strand.
CGAAAACGCCGCGAATGGATCGCGGCGTTTTTACTACATCTGTACGGCAGAGTCAGGCGAACGTATCGATCAACGTTCCGAGCATTTCGTCGGAAGCCTTGGCAACGTTCACCCCCAGTTGCACCTGGAACTTGCCTTGGGCCATTTCGACCATGTTGCTGGTCAGGTCCGATTGCTGACTGCGATCCACCGAACGCAGGCGATCCACCTGAACGTCGGAGGACTGGCTGGTGACCGAGCGCTCGATCGTGTTGTTGGCAATCTGGCTAGAGGCCTGATCAACGCGGTACTGCCCTGTCTGAATCGTGCTCAGACCGGCATAGAACGCGGTGTTTCCTGAGATTTCCATGGCAGGGAGGGTCTTCTTGAAGGGTCGACACGGGCATTGAACCAGATGCCTTGGGAAAAGGCTCGACAAAAACACTAATGGCACAGTGCCGCGTCATAGCCAAAACCTTGGTTCGAGGTCAGTCCAGCAGATCCAGTTGCAGATGTTCGGCCACCGCCTCGGCCGTCACGTCCTTGATTCGCGCGACTCTGCCCAGGCAGGGCGCCGGCAGCCGTTCGGCGAGGGTCGCGAGGTTTTCTTCCATGCGCGACGTTGCCGGATCGATGATGTTTGCTACCCAGCCGGCCAGTGGCAAGCCGTCCCGGGCGATAGCCTCGGCGGTCAGCAACGCGTGGCTGATGCAGCCCAGGCGTACCCCCACCACCAGGATCACCGGCAGGCCCAACGCTATCGCAAGATCGGAAAGATTGTCTTGCCCGGCCAGCGGCACACGCCAGCCGCCCGCGCCTTCGATCAAGGTGAAATCCGCATCCAGAGCCAGCACCTCGCGCATCGGCCCGAGCAAGGATTGCACGGTCAATGCCACGCCAGCTTCCCGGGCGGCCAGGTGAGGTGCGATCGCCGGTTCGAATGCCACCGGATTGACCTGTGCATAAGTCAATGGCACCGAACATTCGGCCAACAGGGCCAAGGCATCGGCGTTGCGCAGGCCCTTGGGCGTCACTGCGCAACCAGAGGCTACGGGCTTGCCCGCGGCGGTGCTCATGCCGGCCCGCCTGGCCGCGTGCAGCAGCCCCGCCGCAACGGTGGTCTTGCCCACGTCCGTGTCGGTGCCGGTGATGAAATAAGCCTGGCTCATAGCGGTTTCTCCAGCACGGCGTAGACCACCTGGTAAGTGGCCGGCAGGCCCTGGGCCTGGCGATACTTTTCATAGGCCTGGACCAGCGCGAAAATTCTCGCCCTGCCCGTCAACCCACCGGGACGACCAGGATTCAGATTGTGCGCACCCAATGCTTTCAATTCGTGGGTCAGGGCACGTACATCGGGATAATGCAGAACATGCGGGCGATTCTCCAGGCTGACGACGCGCAACCCGCTGGCGTCGGCCAGCTGTCTATAGGTATCGAATGCGCGGAAACGGTTGACGTGTACCAGGCCATCCACTTCACGCCAGCTGTCACGCAACTCGTATAACGTGCCGACACACAGGCTGGTGAAGGCAAACATCCCACCGGGTTTCAGAACACGATAGGACTCGCTCAATACCGAGGCAAAATCGCCACACCATTGCACCGCGAGGCTGGAATACACCAGGTCACAGCTGGCCGACTGCAACGGCAGCCGCTCGGCATCACCGGCGATGAAATGCGCGGCGCCGCCTTGAGGACGGGCGCGGTTGAGCATGCCTTCGGCGATATCCAGCGCAACACCCGACCCTTCACCGAACCGCGCACCAAGGGCGCGGGTGAAATAACCGGTGCCACACCCCATGTCCAACCAGCGTCCCGGCATAAACGAGACGGGCAGCCGCGACAGTAATTGCTGTCCGACGTCGCGCTGCAGTTCAGCGACGCTGTCATAGCTGGCCGCCGCCCGGGAGAACGAGGCCGCGACCTGACGTTTGTCGGGCAAGGCGCCCGGCAACTTCACAATAGATAAATCAGTCATCACCGGACTCATGCAGGAAAGCCTGGATCGCCCCCGCCACGCCGTGGGGGTCCTCCAGTGGGAATCCGTGGCCAGCCTGTTCAATCAGACCGATTTCGACATCTGGCAGCATCGCCAGCAGTTCTCCCGCAGCCTCGGCAGGCACCAGCGCGTCGAGCCCGGCAAACAGATGCAATTGCGGGCCTCGAAAACCCTGCAAGGCACCCCCCGTGTCCAGTCGCGCCAACAGTTCGAGCCCGGCCATCAATACCTCAGGCGAGGTGTTCGGCGCGCCGGCCAGCAGCAATCGCGACAACCCGCGCGGGTCGCCACAGCCTTGCGCACACAGCAAGCTGAAGCGTTTGAGGGTCTGGCGCGGATCGGCGGCGCATCCGGCGAGAAATCCATCGAAAGTGTCAGCGGGCATCGCGCTCGGCCAATGCTGGTGGGCCACAAAAGACACGTTGCTCGCCAGGGTCAGCAGGCCACAGCAACGCTCGCCCCGACGTGCCGCCAGTTCCGCGGCCAGCATCCCGCCCAGGGACCAGCCGCCCAGCCAGGCATCCTGGGGCAACGTGGCATCCAGTTCATCGAGCCATTCACCGAGGTCGCTCGACACCAGTGCAGGCAATGGCTCGATTTCCACTTGCAAGTGCTCATCGAGCCCTTGCAGGGCCGCCGCCAGCGGTTCGAGGGGCGAAACGCCCAAGCCCCAGCCGGGCAGCAATATCAGTCGATCACGCATGGCTTGGCTCCGCTCCCAGTTGCGCAAAACAATCGGCCAGTGCATTCAACAATAATTGTACCTGGGCTTCGCTGTGGGCAGCGGTCAACGTCACACGCAGCCGAGCGCTGCCGGCCGGCACGGTGGGTGGGCGGATCGCGGTGACCATCAGCCCGCGCTCGCGCAGCATCTGCGACAGCCGCATCGCCCGTCCCGCGTCGCCGATCAGGATGGGCTGGATCGGCGTGAAGCTGTCCATCAATTGCAAGCCGATCTGCTCGGCACCGTGGCGGAACTGGCGGATCAGCAATTGCAGATGCTCACGCCGCCAATGCTCCCTGCGCAGCAACTCAAGGCTCTTGAGCGTGGCGCAGGCCAACGCCGGTGGCTGGCTGGTGGTGTAGATGTAGGGGCGCGCGAACTGGATCAGGCTCTCGATCAATTCTTCGCTGCCGGCAACAAATGCCCCGGCGGTGCCGAACGCCTTGCCCAGCGTCCCTACCAGGACCGGTACGTCTTCCTGGCTCAGGCCGAAATGCTCGACGACACCGCCGCCGGTGGCACCCAGCGTGCCGAAGCCATGGGCATCGTCGACCATGAGCCAGGCGCCCTTGGCCCGTGCTGCGCGGGCAAGAGCCGGCAGGTCGGCGATGTCGCCGTCCATGCTGAACACGCCGTCAGTGACCACCAGGGTATTGCCGATGGCTTTTTCCAGGCGGGTCGCCAGGCTTTGGGCATCGTTGTGCAAGTAACGGCTGAAACGAGCACCGGACAACAGCCCGGCGTCGAGCAACGACGCGTGGTTGAGCCGGTCCTGCAACACCGTGTCGCCCTGTCCGACCAGCGCCGTGACGGCACCAAGGTTGGCCATGTAGCCGGTAGTGAATAACAGTGCCCGGGGCCGGCCGGTCAAGTCGGCCAGCGCCTCTTCCACGGCGTGATGAGGGCCGCTGTGGCCGATCACCAGATGCGACGCACCGCCACCGACGCCCCAACGCGACGCGCCGGCACGCCAGGCCTCGATCACCTGCGGGTGATTGGCCAGGCCCAGGTAGTCGTTGTTGCAGAACGCCAGCAAGGGCTGGCCATCCACCACCACTTGCGGGCCTTGGGGGCTTTCAAGCAGCGGACGCTGGCGATAGAGGTTTTCGGCACGACGGGCAGCCAGGCGTGCGGCAAGATCGAAGGGCATGCAGGCCTCAACTGTTTAAAGACTGGCCAAAGACCCCGGTGGGAGCGAGCCGGCTCCCACAGCGTCTTGCATTCCAGTCAGGGAATCGGTGAGCAATCAAACAGCTGCGTTATAGAACTGCTCGCTGCTCTTCTGCTCCACCAGCGCCTGCTCGATGGCCGCCTGATGCACTTCATCGGCATGCTCTTCGCGAGCTTCCGGCTGGATGCCCAAGCGCGCAAATAGTTGCATGTCCTTGTCGGCCTGCGGGTTGGCGGTGGTCAGCAATTTGTCACCGTAGAAAATCGAATTGGCGCCAGCGAAGAACGCCAAGGCCTGCATCTGCTCGTTCATGGCTTCGCGGCCAGCAGACAAGCGCACATGGGATTTCGGCATGAGGATGCGCGCCACGGCGAGCATGCGGATGAAATCGAACGGGTCGACGTCCTCGGCATTTTCCAGCGGCGTGCCGGCGACTTTCACCAGCATGTTGATCGGCACCGACTCTGGATGCTCCGGCAGGTTGGCCAGCTGGATCAGCAGGTTGGCGCGGTCGTCCAGGGACTCGCCCATGCCCAGGATCCCGCCGGAACAGATCTTCATCCCCGAATCCCGTACATACGCCAGGGTTTGCAGGCGCTCGCTGTAGGTGCGGGTGGTGATGATGCTGCCGTAGAACTCCGGCGAGGTGTCGAGGTTGTGGTTGTAATAATCCAGGCCGGCCTGGGCCAGCGCTTCGGTCTGCTCTTGGTCGAGACGCCCCAGGGTCATGCAGGTCTCCAGGCCCATGGCCTTGACCCCCTTGACCATCTCCAGCACGTAGGGCATGTCCTTGGCCGACGGATGTTTCCACGCCGCGCCCATGCAGAAACGGGTCGAACCGATGGCCTTGGCGCGCGCGGCCTCTTCAAGGACCTTCTGCACTTCCAGCAATTTCTCTTTTTCCAGCCCGGTGTTGTAGTGGCCGGACTGCGGACAATATTTGCAATCTTCCGGGCAGGCGCCGGTCTTGATCGACAGCAGGGTCGAAACCTGGACGCGGTTGGCGTCGAAGTGCGCGCGGTGCACGGTCTGCGCCTGGAAGAGCAGGTCATTGAATGGCTGGACAAAGAGTGCTTTGACTTCGGCCAAAGACCAGTCATGACGCAGGTTGGCAGTGGTGCTGGCGCTCATGGGCATTTCCTTGATTATGCTTGGCTGGCGCTTGAGGGACGCAATACCCACAGGCGCGACACGGATGTTCGGCATATTTAAGGAAGAGCCATGCGCTGTCAACCACGATACAAAGGCCCGGTTTACATCTGGTTAAAAAACAAACAACTTTGTCTATTGTGCGGCGAGTCCACCGACACCTTGCAACCCATCTGCACCCCTTGCGAGAGCGAACTGCCCTGGCTCGGCGAGCATTGCGCCGTTTGCGCCCTGCCGCTGCCCATGGCCGGGCTCCGTTGCGGCCAATGCGCCGCGCGGCCTCCGGCTTTCGAGCGGGTCCTGGCCCCATGGGCCTACGACTTTCCGGTGGACAGCCTGATTACCCGCTTCAAGCACCAGGCAAAATGGCCCCTCGGTCGACTACTTGGCGAGTTGCTGGCGCAATCGCTGCAGCACCATTTCGACGAAGACCTGGAGCGGCCCGATGCGCTGGTGCCAGTGCCGCTGGCGGCGGGGCGCTTGCGCCAGCGCGGCTTCAACCAGGCGACGCTGCTGGCCCGCTGGCTCAGCGCAGCGCTGCGGATCCCTTGCGAAGACGACCTGCTGTTGCGCGTCCAGGACACCCCGGCCCAACAGGTCCTGGATGCCCGGGCCCGGCGCCGGAACCTGCGCCAGGCCTTTGCCTTAGCACCCGGCGCGACGTTGGACAACCGTCACCTGGCGCTGGTCGATGATGTACTCACCACTGGCGCCACGGCCCAGGCACTGGCCCGGTTGCTGCTCGATGCCGGTGCCGCACGGGTCGATGTGTATTGCCTGGCGCGCACGCCGAAACCCGGTGATCCGGCTTGACGTGCAGTGGCCGAGGCGCCAACGTCCTGCATCCGTCCCGTACAGGGTTTGCACCATGTCATTGCCTACGCTGTTGAGCCAACATATCGTCCGCCGTCCACAACGCATCGCCCTGTTACAGCACATCGCCGAGCAGGGCTCCATCACGCGGGCCGCGAAAAGTGCCGGGCTGAGCTACAAGGCGGCCTGGGATGCGATCGATGAGTTGAACAACCTGGCGGACCGGCCATTGGTCGAGCGCAGCGTTGGCGGCAAGGGCGGCGGTGGCGCGAAACTGTCGGAAGAGGGCCTGCGCGTGCTGCGTCTTTATCAGCGTTTGCAGGCATTGCAGGCGCAGTTGCTTGAAGCGAGCGAGAACGCCGGTGACCTGGGCCTGCTCAGCCGCCTGATGTTGCGCACCAGCGCGCGCAACCAACTGCATGGCAAGGTCGTCGGCATCCAGGCCCAGGGCCACAACGACCGGATACACCTGGAACTGGCGCGCGGCTTGCTCATCGACGCGCAGATCACCCACGACAGCGCACTGCGCCTGGAGCTGGGCCTCGGTACCGAAGTGGTGGCCCTGATCAAGGCCGGCTGGCTGACGTTGTATCCACTCGACCAGCCGGACGATTGCTCGGCCAACAGTCTGCAAGGCGTGATCGAGCACATCGCGGTCGCTGCGGATGGCCCCAATGAAGTGCGCATCGGCTTGCCCAACGGCCAAACGTTGTGTGCCCTTGCAGACCCGCTTGAGCTGGTTGAACGAAACCTCGACGCCGGCTCACCGGTGCAAGTGCGTTTTTCCCCTGCAAATGTGCTGCTCGGCACACCGTTGTAGCGCGCTGAAACATAAACTTCATCGACCCGCTTTAAGGTGACTGCCAAAACCAGCAGGGAGCCTGATGATGAGCCTATTAGAAGAGAACCAATCCACCGACCTGGAAAAGATCGTCGGCCTGAGCCGTCGCCGCTTCATCGGCGCAGGCGCTCTGTGCGGCGCGGCGATGTTCCTGGGCGGCAACCTGCTGAGCCGCAGCGTCATGGCCGCCGCCGTGAGCGAAGGCAACAAAAGGTTGCTGGGCTTTGACAGCATTGCCGCCGCCACGACCGACACCATTACCTTGCCGCCAGGCTACAAAGCCTCGGTGCTGATCAGTTGGGGCCAGCCACTGCAAAAAAATGCCCCGGCATTCGACCCCAGCGGCAATGGCACCGCCCGCGCCCAGGAAATGCAGTTCGGTGACAACAACGACGGCATGAGCCTGTTCCCGTTTCCCGGCGAGGACAACCGGGCGCTGATGGCGATCAACAACGAATACACCAACTACCGCTACCTCTTCCCCCATGGCGGCCAGCCGCAGTCCGCCGAAGACGTACACAAGGCCCAGGCCAGCGAGGGCGTATCGGTCATCGAGATCCAGCGGCGCCGTGGCCAGTGGCAATTTGTCCAGGATTCGCGCTACAACCGCAGGATCCATGGCAACACGCCGATTCGCCTGGGCGGCCCGGCTGCCGGTCACGACCTGATGAAAACCAGCGCCGACAAAAGCGGCAAAAAAGCGCTGGGGACGTTCCAGAACTGCGCTAACGGCATGACGCCGTGGGGCACCTACCTGACCTGTGAAGAAAACTTCACCGACTGCTTCGGCAGCAGCAACGCCGATCTGAAGTTCGATGAGGCGCAAAAGCGCTACGGCGCTACCGTCACCAGCCGCGAAATCAACTGGCATCTGTACGATCCGCGTTTCGACCTGGCGAAAAACCCCAACGAGCTCAATCGTCACGGCTGGGTGGTTGAAATCGACCCGTTCGATCCGAAGTCCACGCCGGTAAAACGCACCGCCCTGGGCCGCTTCAAACACGAAAACGCCGCGCTGGCGAAAACCCATGACGGGCGCGCCGTTGTGTACATGGGCGACGACGAGCGTGGCGAGTTCATCTACAAGTTCGTCAGCCGCGATCGCATCGACCGCCGCAATCCCAAGGCCAACCGCGACCTGCTGGACCACGGCACGTTGTATGTGGCGCGCTTCGACGCCGGCGACGGCAACCCGGACCATCCGAAAGGCAAGGGCCAGTGGATCGAACTGACCCATGGCAAGAATGGCCTCGACGCCGGCAAGGGCTTCAACGACCAGGCTGAAGTATTGATTCATGCACGCCTGGCCGCCACTGCCGTTGACGCCACCCGCATGGACCGCCCGGAGTGGATCGTGGTGAGCCCGAAGGATGGCCAGGTCTATTGCACGCTGACCAACAACTCCAAGCGCGGCGAAGAAGGCCAACCGGTGGACGGGCCCAACCCTCGGGCCAAAAACGTCTACGGGCAGATTTTGCGCTGGCGCACCGACCGCGACGATCACGCCTCCAAGACCTTCGAGTGGGATCTGTTCGTGGTCGCCGGTAACCCGACGGTGCATGCCGGCACGCCCAAGGCCGGATCGTCCAACGTCAATGCCCAGAACATGTTCAACAGCCCCGACGGCCTGGGCTTCGACAAAGCCGGCCGGCTGTGGATCCAGACCGATGGCGACTCAAGCAACGCCGGGGATTTCGCCGGCATGGGCAACAACCAGATGCTCTGCGCCGACCCCAACAGCGGTGAGATCCGCCGCTTCATGGTCGGACCGGTGGGTTGTGAGGTCACCGGGATCAGCTTCGCGCCGGACTACAAGACCTTGTTCGTGGGCATCCAGCACCCTGGGGAAAACGGCGGTTCGACGTTCCCCGAGCACCTGCCCAATGGCAAGCCACGGTCGTCAGTGATGGTGATTACGCGCGAGGATGGCGGGATCATCGGCGGCTGATCGGGCCTCATCGCGAGCAGGCTCGCTCCCACAGTGGATCTGCGGTTGCCGTCGATCTCTGTGGGAGTGAGCCTGCTCGCGATCGCTTCAGCGCAGCCCCCTATCTGCCTCTGTCTGCGCTACCATGCCGGGTCGGACGCGGCAGCCCTGCCGCTGCGCAGGAGTCAGCATGTCCCATCCGTTTGAAACCCTTACGCCCGACCTGGTGCTCGATGCCGTTGAAAGCATCGGCTTTCTCAGCGACGCCCGCGTGCTGGCGCTCAACAGCTACGAAAACCGTGTCTATCAGGTCGGCATCGAAGACGCCGAGCCGCTGATCGCCAAGTTCTATCGCCCCCAGCGCTGGACCAACGAAGCGATCCTGGAAGAACACCGCTTTACCTTCGAGCTGGCCGACTGCGAAGTGCCGGTGGTGGCGCCGCTGATCCATAACGGTGCCAGCCTGCATGAGCACGCCGGGTTTCGTTTCACCCTGTTCCCCCGTCGCGGCGGGCGGGCGCCGGAGCCAGGCAATCTCGACCAGCTCTATCGTCTGGGCCAGTTGCTCGGAAGGCTTCACGCGATCGGCGCGACCCGGCCATTCGAGCATCGCGAAGCACTGGGCGTGAGGAACTTCGGCCATGACTCGCTGGAGACCGTGCTGCAAAGCGGCTTTGTCCCCCGTAGCCTGCTGCCGGCCTACGAATCAGTGGCCAGGGATCTGCTCAAGCGTGTCGAAGATGCCTACGCCGCCACGCCCCACCAGAACATCCGCATGCACGGCGATTGCCATCCCGGCAACATGATGTGCCGCGACGAGGTGTTCCATATCGTCGACCTCGACGATTGCCGCATGGGCCCGGCCGTGCAGGATCTGTGGATGATGCTCGCCGGGGATCGGCAGGAATGCCTAGGGCAGCTATCGGAATTGATGGACGGCTACCGGGAATTCCATGATTTCGACCCGCGCGAATTGGCCCTGATCGAACCGCTGCGCGCCCTGCGCCTGATGCACTACAGCGCCTGGCTGGCGCGCCGCTGGGATGACCCGGCGTTTCCGCGAAGCTTCCCCTGGTTCGGCAGCGAACGTTACTGGGGCGACCAGGTGTTGGCGCTGCGCGAGCAACTGGCGGCGCTTCAGGAAGAGCCGTTGAAGCTTTTTTGATGGGCGGGGCACCAACGGCCACTTGAAACTCATGTGGGAGCGAGCCTGCTCGCGAAAGCGATACGTCAGTCATATAAATGGCGAGTGTTTCACCGCCTTCGCGAGCAGGCTCGCTCCCACAGCGGACTTTTGCTCGGGTCAGTTCCTTGCAAGGTTCACAGCACAATCAGAAAAATCTACTTACAATCACTTCTTTGTTAGCTGCCTAAGCAAGGATTCTGCATGCAAGCCGCCAACCCGCGTCGCGGGTACATTCTGGGCCTGAGCGCCTATATCATCTGGGGCCTGTTCCCCATCTATTTCAAAGCCATCGCCAACGTTCCATCGGTGGAAATCATCATCCACCGGGTACTCTGGTCGGCGCTGTTCGGCGCGGCCCTGCTGATGGTCTGGAAACATCCGGGCTGGTGGCGCGAGCTGCGGGACAATCCGCGGCGCCTGGCGATCCTGGCCCTGAGCGGCACGCTGATCGCCGCCAACTGGCTGACCTACGTCTGGGCGGTGAATAACGGTCGCATGCTCGAAGCCAGCCTGGGCTATTACATCAATCCGCTGGTCAACGTGTTGCTGGGCATGTTGATCCTCGGCGAGCGGCTGCGCCGCATGCAATGGGTCGCGGTGGCGTTGGCAGCCATTGGCGTGGCGCAACAGGTCTGGCAGGTGGGCAGTCTGCCGTGGGTGTCGCTGATGCTGGCGCTGACGTTTGGTTTCTACGGGTTGATCCGCAAGCAGGCGCCGGTCAAGGCCTTGCCAGGGCTGGTGGTGGAAACCTGGATGCTGGTACCGATCGCTATCGCATGGCTGCTGTTCAACCCGGCCGCCACCAGCGCCCAGGCGGCTTTCTGGACGACTTCCGAAGCCTGGTGGCTGGTGGCGGCCGGTCCCGTGACGCTGGTACCTCTGGTCTGCTTCAACGCGGCGGCGCGGCACCTGCCCTACACCACGCTGGGTTTCTTGCAGTACATCGCGCCGACGCTCGTCCTGCTGCTCGCGGTGCTTCTGTTTGACGAACATTTGTCGTCCAGCACGCTGGTGGCGTTCCTGTTCATCTGGGCCGGTCTGGCGGTGTACAGCATCGACGCGGTGGTCAGCATGCGCCGGCGCACCTGATCAAAAAACCAACACATCTCTACAGGCCACGTCCGGCGTGGCCTGCGCTTATCCTTCCCAAGGTTATCCACAACGTGATCCCCGGCGTTTGTGCACAAGCCTTTGAAAACTGGTGGTTTTTTGATCATCACTGGCGGAGGCCCGGCAGGCCTGGGCTGGCGCCGGGTCTCTACAGGTTATCCACAGGCAGGCGCAGCTTTTCCTTGGATAACCTGCGTCAGCTTTCGTCGCCGAGTTTCAGCTCGACCATCAGTTCATCGGCCAGGGTTTCCAGGCGCTCCTGCAGGGTGTCCAGTGACAAGGTCAGGGGCACTCCGAGAATCGCCTCGGCATGGAATAACAATTCGCTGCTCATCGGCGCGGGTCGAACATGGGTAACCAGCCGCTCGACGTTCACCCCCTGCTCGCTCAACAGGCGCGTGATGTCGCGCACGATGCCGGGACGGTCATTGCCCACCAGTTCCATGGCGATGGGTTTCCAGGTGCAGGATTCTTCGATCGCATTCTCAGCAATCAGCACACGAATGCCATGGGCCGCCAGCCCATGCAAAGCCTCGATCAGTTCTTCATGAGATTCAGCCGGGGCGCTGAGGCGCAGGATCCCGGCGAATTGCCCGGCGAGGTGGGACATACGGCTTTCCAGCCAGTTGCCGCCGTGCTCGGCAATACACTCAGCGATGCGCTCGACCTGCCCGGGTTTGTCCGGGGCGAAAACGGTGATGACGAGATGGTCCATGGCGCAGCCCTTCTGTTGATGGAACGGACAGTATAGGCAAGGCGGAAAATCCACACGGTCGCGCTACCTTGCCACAGGTATATGTGTACGAATCGTGTACGAATCTTAGATTTATCTGGAACAATCCAACAGTTTTTTGAGAACATCCGGTTCCGCGCCGTGACTGTAGTGCTTTAGTCGGTCGCGGAACGACGGAATTAGTCTGATTTTCACAACCGTAACTGATCATGTAGTATGCCGCAGCGTGCACTACATAACCGCAATGCCTAATGTTGCACCGATGTCTGCCCAGGCCAGTCGCATCCCTGAAAGCCCCGTCAGCAAGGCTTAACCCAGCCGCCAGCAATGGCATGTACTGGTCCAGGGGTTTGTGGTTTAAATGTCCCGAGGCTTCATTGTCCAAATCGAAGAGCTGAAAAGCGCAATAGCTGAGCAGAGTGAGGCAAGCAATGACTGAACACGTTCAAGTCGGTGGCCTGCAGGTCGCCAAAGTCCTGTTCGACTTCGTGAATAACGAAGCCATTCCCGGAACCGGCCTCACCGCCGACGCATTCTGGGCCGGTGCCGACAAGGTCATCCACGACCTGGCGCCGAAGAACAAAGCCCTACTCGCCAAACGCGACGATTTCCAGGCGCAGATCGATGCCTGGCACCAGGCTCGTGCCGGCCAGGCCCACGACGCCGTGGCTTACAAAGCCTTCCTGCAAGACATTGGTTACCTGCTGCCAGAAGCGGCGGATTTCCAGGCCACGACCCAGAATGTCGATGAAGAAATCGCCCGCATGGCCGGCCCGCAGCTGGTGGTGCCGGTGATGAACGCCCGTTTCGCCCTCAACGCCTCGAACGCCCGCTGGGGTTCGCTGTACGACGCGCTGTACGGCACCGATGCGATCAGCGAAGCCGATGGCGCGGAGAAAGGCAAAGGCTACAACAAGGTCCGCGGCGACAAGGTCATCGCCTTCGCCCGCGCCTTTCTCGACGAAGCAGCCCCGTTGGCGGCCGGCTCCCATGTCGATTCCATTGCCTACAAGATCGTCGACGGCAAGCTCGTCGTGCCCCTCAAGGGCGGTAGCAACAGCGGCCTGCGCGACGATGCCCAACTGATCGGTTTCCAGGGCGATACGTCGGCGCCGAGCGCCGTGCTGCTCAAGCACAACGGCCTGCACTTCGAAATCCAGATCGATGCCAGCACTCCGGTCGGGCAGACCGACGCCGCCGGCGTCAAAGACATCCTGATGGAAGCCGCGTTGACCACCATCATGGATTGCGAAGACTCGGTCGCCGCCGTCGATGCCGATGACAAGGTGGTGATCTACCGTAACTGGCTCGGCCTGATGAAAGGCGATCTGTCGGAAGAAGTCGCCAAGGGCGGCCAGACGTTTACCCGGACCATGAACCCTGACCGCGTCTACACCGCCGCGGACGGGTCGAGCGTGACACTGCACGGCCGTTCGCTTTTGTTCGTGCGCAACGTCGGTCACCTGATGACCATTGACGCGATCCTGGACAAGGACGGCAATGAAGTGCCGGAAGGCATCCTCGACGGGCTGATCACCAGCCTGGCGGCGATCCACAGCCTCAACGGCAACACCTCGCGCCGCAACAGCCGCACCGGCTCGGTGTACATCGTCAAGCCGAAGATGCACGGCCCGGAAGAGGCGGCGTTCACCAACGAGCTGTTCGGCCGCGTCGAAGACGTGCTGAACCTGCCGCGCAACACCCTCAAAGTAGGAATCATGGACGAGGAGCGCCGTACCACGGTCAACCTCAAGGCCTGTATCAAGGCGGCCAGCGAGCGCGTGGTGTTCATCAATACCGGTTTCCTCGACCGCACCGGCGACGAAATCCACACCTCCATGGAAGCCGGCCCGATGGTGCGCAAGGCCGACATGAAGGCCGAGAAGTGGATCGCCGCCTATGAAAACTGGAACGTCGACATCGGTTTGAGCACCGGTCTGCAAGGTCGTGCGCAAATTGGCAAGGGCATGTGGGCCATGCCTGACCTGATGGCAGCCATGCTGGAGCAGAAAATCGCTCACCCAATGGCCGGCGCCAACACCGCGTGGGTGCCGTCGCCGACTGCCGCCGCGTTGCACGCGCTGCATTACCACAAGGTCGACGTGTTCGCCCGCCAAGCCGAGCTGGCCAAGCGCGCTCGCGCTTCGGTGGACGACATCCTGACCATCCCGCTGGCGGTCAACCCGAACTGGACGCCCGAGCAGATCAAGCATGAACTGGACAACAATGCCCAGGGCATCCTTGGCTACGTGGTGCGCTGGATCGACCAGGGCGTGGGCTGCTCCAAGGTGCCGGACATCAACGACATCGGCCTGATGGAAGACCGTGCGACGCTGCGTATTTCCAGCCAGCACATCGCCAACTGGCTGCGCCACGGCATCGTCACGCAGGAGCAGGTGATGGAAAGCCTCAAGCGCATGGCGCCGGTGGTCGACCGCCAGAACGCCAGCGACCCGCTGTATCGCCCGCTGGCGCCAGACTTCGACAGCAACATCGCCTTCCAGGCGGCGGTCGAACTGGTGATCGAAGGGACCAGGCAACCAAATGGCTATACCGAGCCGGTGCTGCACCGTCGTCGTCGCGAGTTCAAGGCAGCCAATGGGTTGTGATTGAGCGGTAATCGCGGCACATAAAAAAGCCCTGATCGAAAGATCAGGGCTTTTTCATGCGGGCTGTTCAGTCCCGAAAGTTTGCAACAGTTTCAGGCCTGGACAGGCTTCTGTGGCGAGGGAGCTTGCTCCCGCTGGGCTGCAAAGCAGCCCCTCTTTTCAGATTTCGAACTTCATCGGCAAACTTGCGACTGCTGCGCAGTCGAGCGGGAGCAAGCTCCCTCGCCACAAAAGCTCTCAATCACTAAAGCAATCGGGTCAATTGAACAGACGGTGGCTAGAGATCCATCCCCAACTCATGCTTGACCAGCCCCAGCAGCTTGTCGGTGTCGATCGGCTTTAACAGGAAATCCACCACACTGAGATGCATCGCCTCGATGGCGTCCTTCACGTCGGCATCGCCCGACACAATGATGATCGGCAGCGCCGCCCGCTCCGACTCGCGTACCAGGCGCACCAGTTCCAGGCCATCGACATTGCCCATGCGCAGGTCCGTGATCAGCAGGCCGATGGCGGGCTTGGTTTCCAGCATCCTGAGTGCGGTTTCGCCACTGGCGGCGGTCATGCAGCGTATGCCATCCAATGCCAGGATTTCCGACAGCAGCTCACGGGCGTCCTTGTCGTCATCGACAATCAGGACTCGCTGCGGCGGCAGGTCGGGTTCCAGCATGACGGCACTCAGCGCCTCGCGCTCGGCGTCACTCAAAATATCGTGGTCGGACATGATGCTCTCTACGTTCTCGAATCGATCCCCTGGCACAGTGGTCAGACATCGTTCTGCGGCGCTTCAATGTGCACTTCGTCGGATTTTTTTCCAAGTACATTCCTTGAAGAATTTTTCGACGCAAGGCGTGGGAATTTTCCTTGGTTTCGCTCCCATTGCCGCGACCTAGACTTACGTCCAATGGGCACCCCGCGCTCAGGGGCCGACCATGGGGGAACAGATCCGACCACAACAATTCGAAAAAGACTGCGTAATGGTTATGAAAAAAGCGGACGCCTTCATCCAGGCAGGGAAAACCGCGGTGTTGCAGAACATCCAGGGTACGTTGCAGTTTCTTCAGCGTTTCCCCCCGTTCAACCAGATGGAAAACGCCCACCTGGCCTACCTGGTCGAACAATGCCTGCTGCGTTTTTATGCCCCGGGCGAAACCATTATCAAGCCGGCCGACGGTCCGGTTGAGCACTTCTACATCGTCAAGCAAGGCCGGATAGTGGGCGAGCGACCGCACTCGGCCAAGGGCGGCACCGAGACCACCTTCGAGATCACCACCGGCGAGTGCTTCCCCCTCGCGGCCCTGTTGGGTGAGCGAGCGACCCGCACCGAGCACCGGGCCGGCGAGGACACTTTCTGCCTGCAGTTGAACAAACTGGCCTTCATCAAGCTGTTCGCCCTGTCCGGCCCGTTTCGCGATTTCGCTTTGCGCGGCGTCAGCAGCCTGCTCGATCAGGTCAACCAGCAAGTACAGCAGAAATCCGCGCAGACCCTGGGCACGCAATATTCCCTCAATACCCGCCTGGGCGAGCTGGCAATGCGTCACCCGGTCAGTTGCAGCCCCGAAACGCCGTTGCGCGAAGCCGTCAAGCTGATGCATGAGCAGCAAGTCGGCAGCATCGTGGTGGTGAACGAACACAAGGCGCCGGTCGGGATTTTCACCCTGCGCGATCTGCGTCAGGTCGTGGCCGACGGTACCGGGGATTTTTCCGGGGCGATCGCCATGCACATGACCCAGGCACCGTTTTTCCTGTCGCCTGACCACAGCGCCTTCGATGCGGCCATCGCCATGACCGAGCGCCACATTGCCCACGTCTGCCTGGTCAAGGACCAGCGCTTGTGCGGCGTGGTCTCGGAGCGGGACCTGTTTTCCCTGCAGCGCGTCGACCTGGTGCACCTGGCCCGGACGATCCGCAACGCCCCCAGGATCGAGAACCTGGTGACCTTGCGCGGCGAAATCGGTCAACTGGTGGAGCGCATGCTGGCCCATGGCGCGTCATCGACCCAGATCACCCACATCATCACCCTGCTCAACGACCACACCGTATGCCGGGTCATCGAGCTGACCCTGGCCGAGAAGGGCGACCCGGGCGTTGCGTTCAGCTGGCTGTGCTTTGGCAGCGAAGGCCGCCGCGAACAGACCCTGCACACCGACCAGGACAACGGCATCCTGTTCGAAGCCCGGGACGCTGCCCATGCGGCGCAGATCCGTGGCCTGCTGCTGCCCATCGCCCAGCAGATCAACCAGAGCCTGGCCTTGTGCGGCTTCACGTTGTGCAAGGGCAACATCATGGCCGGCAACCCCGAGTTGTGCCTGTCCCGCGCCGAATGGGCACGCCGCTTCGCGGCATTTGTCCGTGAGGCCACCCCGGAGAACCTGCTGGGTTCGAGCATCTATTTCGATTTGCGGGTGGTGTGGGGCGACGAGCAAGGCTGCGAGCAGTTGCGCCGGCAGATCCTCGATCAGGTGGCCGACAATCGCCTGTTCCAACGCATGCTGGCCGAGAACGCGCTTCGCCATCGCCCGCCCGTTGGCCGCTTCAGGGATTTTGTGTTGAGCCGCAAAAACGGCGAGAAGGCGACGCTCGACCTCAAAGTACAAGGCCTGACCCCCTTCGTCGACGGCGCCCGCCTGCTGGCGCTGGCCAACGGCATCGAGGCCAACAATACTCTGGAGCGCTTGCGGCAACTGGTCGTCAAGGAGGTGATCGAGCCGCTGGACGGCGCGGCTTATGAAGAGGCCTATCACTTTATCCAGCAGACGCGCATGCAACAGCATCAGCTGCAAACGCGGGAGAACCAGCCCTACTCCAACCGCGTCGACCCGGACAGCCTCAACCACTTGGACCGGCGCATCCTGCGTGAGTCCCTGCGCCAGGCCCAACGCCTGCAGAGCAGCCTGACCGTGAGGTACCAACTGTGAGTCTGTTTTCCTGGTTGCGCCCGGTCCAGCCGATGCTCTCGGACGCATTGCAGCAGCGCCTGAACAATCTGCCCGCCGCCGCGCCATTGACGGAGCGCAGCCTGCGGGAACAACGGTGGGTGGTGGTCGACCTGGAAACCACCGGCCTCAACCTGAACAAGGATCAGGTGCTGTCCATCGGTGCGGTCGTCATTGAAGACGGCGCCATCGACTTCAGCCAGCAGTTCGAGCGAACCTTGCAATGCGACCAGCAGAAGCTTGGGCCAAGCGTACTGATCCATGGCCTGGCACCCAGTGCCATCGCCGCCGGCAGCGACCCGGCCGAAGCGCTGGTGGCATTCATGGAGTTCGTCGGCGACAGCCCATTGCTGGCGTTCCATGCGCCGTTCGATTCGCACATGCTCGGACGCGCCATGAAAGATTATCTGGGCTGCCGGCTGCTGCATCCGTTCCTGGACGTGGCCGACCTGGCCCCGATGCTTTGCCCGCAAGCCAATCTGCGCAAGTCAGGCCTGGACGAGTGGATTGACTGGTTCAAGCTGCAAGTCTTCGAGCGCCACAACGCCAGCGCCGACGCCCTCGCCACCGCGGAACTAGCGCTGATCCTGTTCAGCCGCGCCCGCCAGCAGGACATCCACAGCGCGCTCGACCTGCAACAGCGCCTGGGGCAATGGAAACGGAGGCAGCAGGCGCCTTCGCTTTAATTGAAACAGCAAGGCTTTTGTGGGAGCGAGCCTGCTCGCGAAGGCAGTTTGTCAGCCGGCATCAATGTATTGGATGGACCGCTTTCGCGAGCAGGCTCGCTCCCACAGGAGTGCACAGTTTTATCCCGACCAGCGCCAATTGCTTTCCCGCCCCCGCCTCTGCCACAATCGCGAACAATTCTCGTTACTTAATGCGTCGGTGATGCTCCGTGTCGTCAGTTCCTACTCCTAACGGTGATCTGGTTGGTGCGTTGTACCGCGACCATCGCGGCTGGCTATTGGCATGGCTACAGCGCAACGTGGCGTGCCCACAGCGGGCGGAAGACTTGAGCCAGGACACTTTCGTGCGGCTGCTGGGGCGTGACGGGTTGCAGCCACCGCGCGAGCCCCGGGCGTTTCTGCTGGCGATCGCCAAAGGCCTGCTGTTTGATTATTTCCGCAGGGCCGCGCTGGAGCAGGCTTACCTGACCGAACTGATGCTGATTCCCGAGGCTGAGCAACCTTCGGTAGAGGAGCAGCAGATGATCCTCGAAGACCTCAGGAACATCGACCGTCTGCTTGGCAAACTGTCGAGCAAGGCGCGTGCGGCCTTCCTCTATAACCGCCTCGACGGCCTCGGCCATGCTGAAATTGCCGAGCGCCTGGGGGTTTCGGTGCCGCGGGTGCGCCAATACCTGGCCCAAGGCGTGCGGCAGTGCTACATCGCCCTTTACGGTGAGCCGACATGACCCTGGCCTCTTCCAAGCCAGTCTCGGCGCGGGTGTTGGACGCGGCCATCGCCTGGCAATTGTCCCTGGACTCAGGCAATGGCAGCCCTCAGGAGCGTGAAGCCTTCGCTCAATGGCACGCCGCCGATGAGGAGCATGCACGCGCCTGGCAACAGCTGGGCATGCTCGACCAGCGTTTCAGCGCCGCCAGCGGCCCGGCGCGTGCGGCGCTGCTGCAATCGCGGGTCAGCATCCGGCGGCGGGTACGCAAGATCGGCAGCGGCCTGGCCAGTGTCGTCGCGGTCATCGGCCTGGCGCTGTTCGCTGGCGAGCGTTACCTGCCGCTGGATTATTGGCTGGCCGACCAGCGCACCGCCACCGGTGAACAGCGCACGTTGCGCCTGGCCGACGGCACGCTGATCAACCTCAACACTCACAGCGCGCTGGACGTGCGTTTCGACGACAAGCAGCGTCGCGTCATCCTGCAGGAAGGCGAGATCCTGGTGGAAACCGGCCACAACGATCCGCGCCCGTTCATCGTCGAGACTCGCGAGGGCAGCATGCGCGCCCTGGGCACGCGCTTTCTGGTCAGGCTCGAAGACGAAGGTACGCGCCTGAGTGTGTTGAAATCCGCGGTGGCCGCGCATCCGCAAGCGACCGCTGAAGAGCAGATTCTGCGCGAAGGCCAGCAGGTGCTGATGCGCCGCGACGGCCTCGGTCCAACCTTGGCCCTGAGCCCCGGCGCCGATGCCTGGACTCGCGGCATGCTGGTGGTGGACAACGCGCGACTCGAAGACCTGGTCCGTGAGTTGGCGCGCTATCGGCGCGGCTACCTCGGCGTCGAGCCCAAGGTGGCGGACCTGCGAATTACCGGCAGTTTCCCGCTGCATGACACCAACCTGGCGTTGACCGCTTTGCTGCCGACCTTGCCGGTGCAGGTCGAGCATCACACGCGTTGGTGGGTGCTGGTGGCGCCGCGGGTCGAGGCCAAGCGCTAGAGAATGTTGCGTCTCTGAGGAGGCCTTCGCGAGCAGGCTCGCTCCCACCAGGCAATGCGAACCCCTGTGGGAGCGAGCCTGCTCGCGAAGAGGCCAGTTGCATCACCATCAAACCGCTCGCAATCTGAATCTAAATTATTTTCATCCACCCCTATCACTTTTCGGTTTTCATCCGGCACACAGGCAATTGAGAAATATTTCCATTCAGGAGCCGCCGTATGTCCCGCCCGCTAGACACCCTGTTGCGTCCCAGCCTGTTGGCCGTCGCCATCGCCTTCGCCACCCCGCTGGCCAGCGGTCCGCTGCTGGCCGCCGAGCAGGCGTCCAGCGTGCGCGCCTACAACCTGCCCGCCGCGCCATTGGCCAGCACCCTGAACCAGATCGCCAGCCAGGCCGGCCTTGCCCTGAGCCTGAACCCGGCGCTGGCTTCGGGTAAAACCTCGGCGCCGGTCCAAGGCCAGTTCGACGCCACCGGTGCGCTACGTGAAGCCTTGCGCGGCACCGGCCTGCAACTGGAACAAAGCAGTGCCGGCACCTACAGCCTGGTGGTCGTGCCGGAGGGTGTCATGGTGCTGCCGGAAACCAGCGTGATCGGCGCCGGCGTCAGCGAAACCGCCTGGGGTCCGACCGAAGGCTATGCGGTCACCCGCACCGCCGCCGGCACCAAGACCGACACGCCGATCGTCGAACTGCCGCGCTCGGTCTCGGTGGTCACGCGCCAGCAGATGGACGACCGCTCCGTGCTCAACCTCAACGATGCCCTGCGCTACACCGCCGGCGTGCAGAGCAGCGGCTACGGTTCGGATTCGCGCAATGACTGGCTGCTGGTGCGCGGCTTCGTACCGACCCAGTTCCTCGATGGCCTGCCGCTGCCCAAGGGCAACTACATCACACCGAAGATCGAGCCGTGGAACCTTGAGCGCATCGCCGTGCTTCGAGGCCCGGCGTCGTCGGTCTACGGCCAGACGCCACCCGGCGGCATGCTCGACATGGTCAGTCGTCGCCCGCAAGCCGAGAGCAGCAATGAAGTGGAGTTGCAGGCCGGCAGCCACGAGCACAAGCAGATCAACTTCGACAGCACCGGCAAGGTCGACGACGAAGGCCAGTTCCTCTACCGGCTCAGCGGTACCGTGCGCGACAGTAACTCCCAGATCGATCACATCCCGGACAAGCGCTACAACATCGCCCCGAGCCTGACCTGGAACATCAACGACGACACCCGCCTGACATTCCTCTCGCAATACACCCGCGATGACACCGGCATCACCGGGCAATTCCTGCCCCTGCAAGGCACCAAGCTGTCGTCGCCGGCGGGCAAGATTTCCCATCACAAGAACCTCGGTGATCCAGATTGGGAATTCTACGACCGCACCTACTACGCGCTCGGTTATGCCTTTGAACACCGCCTGAACGACACCTGGCAGTTCCGCCAGAACCTGCGCTACACCAAGAGCGACCTGGAAACCCAGGGCATCTCCGCCGGTGGCCAATTCTGGCCAGATGGCCCGGACCAATCGGTGGACGCCGACGGCAACGTCAAGCGCAGCGCCAGCGTGATCGACGAAGACATCAGCCAGTTCGCCGTGGACAACAACTTCCAGGCCGACTTCCAGACGGGTGATCTGAGCCACACCTTGTTGCTGGGCCTGGATCACCAGCGCTCGAACAGCAATTCGCGTTGGGATTGGGGTTCGACTGGCGTGCCGACCAGCAATATCAACAACCCGACCTACGGACAGGATTTTTCCAACGTCCAGTACTTCACGATGTATGACTACAACCAGAAGACCAACCAGACCGGCCTGTACTTCCAGGACCAGATTGCCCTGGACAAGTGGCGCCTGACCCTTGGTGGTCGTGAAGACTGGATTCACACCGGCACCGTGTTCCACAACCAGAACAATGTCACCAACACCCAGCGCGACAAGAAATTCAGCGGCAACGCGGCGTTAAGCTACGTCTTCGATAACGGTGTGACGCCCTACGTTTCCTTCGCCCAGTCGTTCCAGGCGGCGGCGGGCTCAACCGTCAACAGCACCGAAGCGTTCAAGCCGACGGAAGGCGAACAGTACGAGGCGGGTATCAAGTACCAGCCACCCGGCACCAAGACCTTGTTGACGGCTGCGGTGTTCGACCTGACCCAGAAAAACAACTCCGTCACCGAAAACAACGTCACCCGCCAGGTTGGTGAAGTCCAGGTGCGCGGCCTTGAGCTGGAAGCCTCGGGCGACGTTACCGACAACCTGAAGCTGGTCGGTTCCTACACCTACAACGACAGCGAAATCACCAAGGGCACCGCGGCCGAAGAAGGCAAGCGCATGGCCCAGGTTCCGCGTAACCAGGCCACCGCATGGGCTGACTACACCTGGCACAACGGCCCGCTGGACGGATTCGGCGTGGGTGCCGGCGTGCGTTATGTCGGCGACACCTACGGCAACACCACCAACACCGATTGGGGGCATGTCGGCTCCTATACGGTGTATGACGCCTCGGCCCATTACGACCTGGGCCGTTTGAACAAGACCCTCAAGGGCGTCACCGTGGCGGTGGACGCGAAAAACATCTTCAACAAGGAATACCTGTCCACCTGTGACGGCTTCTATTGCTACTACGGAGACCAACGCAACGTCGTCGCCAGCGTGAATTACAAATGGTAAACGGTTAGCATTTGCAAAACCTATTTGAGAGTGCTCGGTTGGCAATGCTGTTCATGTAAGGCAAACCGTGGCGAGGGAGCTTGCTCCCGCTGGGCTGCGTAGCGGCCCCAAAAGCTTGGGATCGCTGCGCAATCCAGCGGGAGCAAGCTCCCTCGCCACAATGGCTCTCCTCAAAAGAACAGCGTTATCCCCCAAGGTGCCCTTTTGCATTCGGATCGATCATGAAAAGCAAAACCATTCGCCGCTGGTCCTTTGTCCACACCTGGAGCAGCCTGATCTGTACGGTGTTCCTACTGATGCTGGCAATCACCGGGCTGCCGCTGATTTTCCATCATGAAATCGAACATCTGTTGGGCGATGCCCCGGAACTGCGGGAAATGCCGGCCGGCACGCCGCCGTTGGATCTTCAACAACTGGTGGAAAAAGCCAAGGCTCATCGTCCGGGTGAAGTGGTCCAGTATTTCGGCTGGGACGAAGACGACCCCAACGGCGTGATCACCATCATGGCGCCGACACCGGGCACCGAACCCAATTCATCCCATACCTTCATGCTCGACGCGCGCACCGGCGAAGCCCTGGAAATGCCTTCGGCCAACGGTGGTTTCATGATGATCATGCTGCGCCTGCACGTGGACATGTTCGCCGGGCTGCCGGGCAAGTTGCTGCTGGCGTTCATGGGGTTTCTGTTCGTGATTGCCATCGTCTCCGGCGTGGTGCTGTACTTGCCGTTCATGCGGCGCTTGAACTTCGGCACGGTGCGCCAGGACAAATCCACCCGCCTGCGCTGGCTCGACCTGCACAACCTGATCGGCGTCGTCACCCTGGTCTGGGCGCTGACCGTGGGCGTGACCGGCGTGATTGCCGCCTGCGCCGACCTGATCATCGCCGCGTGGCGCAACGACAGCCTCAGCGCGATGGTCGAGCCGTACCGCAACGCCCCGCCATTGACGCAACTGGCGCCGGCGACCCGCCTGCTCGACATTGCCAAGGAAGTCGCGCCGGGCATGGAACCCAGCTTCATCGCCTTCCCCGGCACGCTGTTTTCCAGCGAGCATCACTACAGCGTGTTCATGAAGGGCGACACCCACCTGACCTCGCACCTGCTCACTCCGGTATTGATCGACGCCAGCACCCTGGACGTCACCGCCGTGGCCGAGCGGCCGTGGTACATGGACGTGATGAGCCTGTCTCTGCCGCTGCACTTCGGCGACTACGGTGGCCGGCCAATGCAGATTTTCTGGGCAACCCTGGATGTGCTGACCATCATCGTCCTGGGCAGTGGCGTTTATCTTTGGGTGGTGCGACGGAAAGCCGCCAAGCGCGCGACTGTCGGCACGGAGGTAACCTCGTGAGGCCCCGGCAGTCGAATTTCTGGAAGGTGTTTGGTATTCCCGTAGTGATCGGCGCATTGAGCGCGGCGGGGCTGTTCAGCGCATTGCTCGGTGACGGCGCCTGGGATGCGCTGAGCTGGGTTGGATTGGGAATCCCGACCCTGCTTGGGGCCTGGGGCTTGATCAAACGCGGATAACCCCAGCGCGGCAAAGAACCTGTGGGAGCGAACCTGCTCGCGAAGGCGGTAAGTCAGTTACATTCATGCTGACTGACACTCTGCTTTCGCGAGCAGGCTCGCTCCCACATTCGCTGCTCGCCAGCAGACCCGCAACTGTCTAGGCTAACCCAGCCCGCCCAATCGAGGATGTTCTGCATGTCCACCCCCAGCATGACCCTGTTCCACAACCCCGCTTCGCCCTTCGTCCGCAAGGTCCTGGTGCTGCTGCACGAAACCGGACAGCAGGATCGCGTCGCCTTGCAACTCAGCCAACTCACGCCGGTCAAGCCGGACCAAGCACTGATCCATGACAATCCGTTGAGCAAGATCCCGGCCCTGCGCCTGGCCAACGGGACGGTGATCCACGACAGCCGCGTCATCCTCGACTACCTCGACCACCAACACGTCGGCAACCCGCTGATACCGCGCGAGGGCGCCGCGCGCTGGCGGCGCCTGACCCTGGCCTCCATGGCCGACGGGATCATGGACGCGGCGGTGATGATCCGCTACGAGACCGCCCTGCGTCCTGTGGAGAAACACTGGGACGAATGGCTCGATGCGCAGCGGGACAAGATTCGTCGCGCCCTCGCCACGCTCGAATCCGAGGCGATTGCCGAACTGGCCAGCCATTTCGACGTCGCGTCCATCAGCGTGGCCTGCGCCCTGGGTTACCTGGACTTGCGCCATGCCGACCTGGAATGGCGCGAGAATAATCCGCAGCTGGCGGCGTGGTTTTCCGAGGTCAGTTTGCGGCCTTCGATGGTCGAGACGGTGCCCAGGGTCTAAAACTGCCTTGGCTCCACCGGCGGCCTCTTCGTCGGAACGCCGCCCGGAGCAGGCTCGCTCCCACATTTGAGTGTGTTGCCCTCTTGTGGGAGCGAGCCTGCTCGCGAAGGCCGCGCACCGGATCCAAAGGAAACAACCCGACAATTCGCATCACCAGCATTTCCCCCACCCGCTGGTCCTCCCGCAACCCCAACGACCGGCTCATTTCACCTCTCCCAGATCAAAACTCATCGCAGCCGCCGGCTTCGCGCCCACTCCGTACCAATCCAGCTTGCGGGTCAGCACCATGAACACGCCCAGCAGGCCGAACAGCAGCAGCGAGCCCATCAACAGCGCGTAGTCTTCGGCGCTCAACAGGCCATAAAGCAGTCCGTACAAACCCGCCAACCCCGCTGAAAATCCCAGGCCGTGGCTCACGCTGCGCAGCACATGGCAGACGTAGAAGCCAATCAGCACCACACAGGCACTCGCCGATACCAGGTACGCCAGGGTGAAGCCGATGTGCTCCGACAGCGACAACAGCAGCAGGTAGAAGAACGCCAGCGCCACGCCGACCAATGCATACTGGACCGGGTGCACCGCGAGGCTCTTGAGCACTTCGAAGAGGAAGAACCCGGCGAAGGTCAGCGCGATGAACAGCAGCGCATATTTGATCGCCCGGTCGCTCTTCAGGTATTGGTCCACCGGATCGACGAAACTTACACCGAACGCACGACTGCGGAACGCTTCGCAACCATCGCTGGGATCGCAGGCTTGCAGTGTTTCCAAAAGGTTGGTGGAGAAAAACGAGGTCTGCCAGTCGGCATTGAAGCCCTGTTCATTGATCTCGCGATTGACCGGCAGGTAATTGCCGATGAAGCTCGGGTGCGGCCAATCGGCGGACAGGTGCACCTTGGTGGACTTGCCCACCGGCAGGATCTGCAGCTCGCCGGTGCCTTGCAGGCGCAGGTCGAAACCGAAGGTCAGCTCGGGGCTGCCCTGGGCGGTGATCATCGGCAACGGCACGTGGACGCCCTGCCCCAGCCAGCCAAGCCGCGAACCGGGAAGGAAATCGACCGTCTGCTGGTTCAGCGTCAGGGTCAATGCATTCTCGATGCCACGAATATCGCTGATGCCGACGCTCAGGTACGGCTCGTCAAAGCGGTAGTCGGCGAAATCCTTCGGCGCGACGCCATAACGTTCCGGCACCTTGAAGCGGCCATCGATCCGGTTGTCGGCATGAAACAAGCGCGCTTCGTAGATGCCCCGGGCACGTGTTTCGGTGCGGATCTGGCCGTCGAGCTCGAATTGCTCCGGGAGGAAATACAACTCGCCCGTTTGCTCGACGGTTTCGAGGAAGCGCACGCCGGTCTTCTCGTTGGTATTCCAGACCTTCACGTCCTTGCGAAACGGCACCACGATCATCGGGCCGATCAACTGCTGGCTGTGGCTGGAACTGCGGGCGATGTCCTGCAACACCCCATCGCGCAGCTCCTGGCGCTCATCGATAAGGCCGTTGATCATCAACAGCGGGATCATCAGCAAGAGAATCAAGAGGGCAATCATGCCCAGTTTTATGGCGAGGCTGCGGTTCATGTGGGGCTCTCCCTGTTCGAATGGGGAAGAGTCTGGCGCGGCTGTGTGGGCGGTTTATGAGGGGAATGTGGAGATTGTGTGGAGACAGGCCCGACGGCAACTGAACTGTGGGAGCGAGCCTGCTCGCGATAGCGGACTGTCTGGGCGATGATGTTGGATGTGCCACTGTCTTCGCGAGCAGGCTCGCTCCCACATAGGAGTGCTTTTTCAAATGGATTTTGTGGTGTCAGGGCAACCGCAGCACCACTTCCACCCCACCCTCGACATTACCGATGCCAAATTCCCCCCCATGCAACTGCACCACTTCTTCGACGAAGTTGAGCCCCAGGCCTGTGCTCTTGCGCCCGGTGCCAGGGCGCGGCAAGGAATAAAACCGCTCGCTCAGGCGCGGTAGTGCGTAGTCGGGAATCGGCTCGGCCTGGTTGAAAAGACGGATCTCGACGCGGCTGCCCAGGCGCTCGGCTCTGATGCGCAACCAGCCTTCGACAGGGGTGAAGTCCAAGGCATTTTCCAGCAAGTTGCCCAGGGCCTGGCGCAACAGGAAGGCCTCCCCGGTCAGCGTCAGATCAGCGGCGATGCATCGCTCTATGCGCAATTGACGGCTTTCGATCCAGCCGCCGCGAGCCTCCAGCAATTCATCGACCAACGCCGCCAACGGCACCGCGACAATATCCTCCAACCCCTGGCGCTGCTCGACCTGCGCCAGGTTGAGCAGGCGCTCGATCAATTGCTGCATGCGCACGCTTTCGCTGTCGATGTTGCTGACAAAGCGCTGGTGCTGGGCGGCGGGCATGTCGCTCTGCAGCAGCTCGGCGGCGCCGCGAATCGCGGCCAGCGGACTCTTCAGTTCATGAGTCAAGGTGTGCACATAACGCTCGACGTAGGCCTTGCCTTCGAGCTGGGTGCGCATGTGTTCGACGGCGCCCGCCAGTTGCTCGAATTCGCCGCCGCGATAATGCGGCACTTCCACCCGCCGCCCCTGGCTGACCGCCTGAGCATAACGAGTCAACCGACGCAAAGCCGCGCTGAGCCACCAGGACAGCAAGGCGCCCAGCAACAGGCCCAGGCCGATCAACCCGGCACCGTACGCCAGCAGGCGCCGCTCCGTGCGGTCGATGTAAGGTTGCAACGAGCTGTTGGGCTTGGCCACCGTGACCACGCCGATGATTCTTCCGTTGTCGCGGATCGGTGCCCCGACATGCATCACCGACGACGCCGGATCGTCCGGATCGTTGCGGGTCGAACGAGCGCCGTAATGGCCGCGCAGGGTCAGGTAGACGTCATTCCACCGCGAATAATCCTGGCCCACCGCCACGCCACTGGAATCGAGCACGACGATGCCATTGGCATCCGTGACGTAGATACGGTGGTTGACCTGGTTTTTTGGCAATCCCCAGATCGTCGCCGCCGGCTGGCGTTCGCCATAGGACCTGAGCAATTGCGGCCAGCGGTTCTGGCTGAGCGTCCCGGCCTTGAAATCGTCCCGCAGGATCTCGGCCATCAGGTTGGCCGTGTCCACCAGGGTTTCCTCGGTGGACTGGCGCACACCGGGACGGATCTCCTCCATCACCGTGTTGAGCACGAAATACCCGGCCAGGCCGATGAACAGCACGTAGGCCAGGAAAATCCGGATACCCAGCGACATCAGCTGTGGCCCGGGCTGTAGCTGTAGCCAAGGCCCCGGTGGGTCTGGATCGGTTCGGCCTCGGCCCTGACCAGACGCAACTTGGCGCGCAGGCTCTTGATGTGGCTGTCGATGCTGCGCTCGTAGCCGGCATCGCTGGCCACGCCCAGGGCGTCGAGCAACTGCTCGCGACTGAAGACCCGCTCAGGCTGCTCCAGCAGGCAGTTCAACAGGCGAAACTCATGACGAGTGAGGTTCAACGGCTTGCCGCGATAGCTGATCTGCACGCGCTCGCTGTCCACCTGGAACAACGCCGAACCTGCTTCCGCGAAGGGCCGCGGCGCCACGCGTTTGAGAATCGCGCGAACCCTGGCGGCAACTTCGCGAGGGCTGAAGGGCTTGACCACGTAATCATCAGCGCCAATCTCAAGGCCCACCACCCGGTCGATCTCGCCATCCCGAGCCGTAAGAAAAATTACCGGAACGTCGCTGAAACGTCTGAGATTCTTGCACGTCTCGAAACCGCTGATATCCGGCAGGCCCACGTCGAGAATAATCAGGTCCGCCGGAGTCTTCTGCTGATGCTCCAGGGCCGCGGCTCCCAGGCTCAACCAGGTGGTGTCGAAGCCCTCGCCCTGCAGTGCAAACACCAGCGTATCAGCGATGGCGGCTTCGTCTTCGACAATCAGAATATGAGGCATGGCGACCGGGCCCGACAGTAAAGTTGCCGGAACGGTGCCCCAAGCCTCGGGGCACGTCAATCGGGGAAATCAACAGTCCGGTTTATCCGCCGTAAACCGCCGAGCCGGGTTCACCGCCGCGTCGAACTCACGCAAGGCCTTGGCACCGATCAGCAACGGGTAGTTGAAACTGCTGCGGTCGGTCAGGTTGACCTCGACGGTGCGCTTGACGTTACCCAGGCACATTTCCAGTTCCACCACCGGACGCTTGCTGGGGGCGACCTTTTCGTCGTCGTCCTCGTCCTCTTCGGAACGGGTCTTGATCTTGCTGATGCGGGCGATCTTGTGTTCGTAGATCTTGTTGCTCGCGCCCTTGGTCGCCAGGCGGAAACGTACCCAGTCATCGCCGTCACGGGTGAACGTCTCGATGTCCTTGGCCGACAGCGAGGCGGTCAATGCGCCGGTGTCCATCTTGGCCTTGAGCACTTCGCCACCGATTTCCGGCAGCGCGATGTATTCGTAGCGCCCATAGAGGGTCGGTTCGGCGGCGAGCACGGGGAGGGCCACCAGGGAAAGCAGGGCTAAAACGGATTTCATGTAAGGGGCTTCCGTTGTGGGAGTGGGATTTTAGACAGTGGCCGATGAATTCGTTCGGTAAAACGCACCGTGGCTCCCTCGCCACAAAAGCAGATTCAGCCTATACAAGTCCAAGTGAAACTTTCGTCCAGGCCGATTTGGCCTGCCGCTCGAAGCTGCTTATGATGGCCCGCCCAACCCGTTTGCAAGAGTCATCTATGCGCCGCCTGCTCACCGGCTGTTTCGTCACCCTGCTGCTATTGCTCAATACCCTGGTGCTGTTCGGGCCACTGATGGTGTTCGCATTGTTCAAACTGGTCCTGCCCGGGCGTCTTCGCGACTACGCCTCGTGGGCGGTGATGTGGATTGCCGAGACCTGGGCCGAGATCGACAAACTGATTTTCGCCTCGATCATCCCCACCCGATGGGACATTCGCGGCGGTGAAGGCCTGCGCAGCGACACCTCGTACCTGGTGATCAGCAATCACCAGTCATGGGTGGATATCCCCGCCCTGGTCCAGACCCTCAACCGACGCACGCCGTTCTTCAAATTCTTTCTCAAGAAAGAGCTGATCTGGGTGCCGTTCCTGGGGCTGGCGTGGTGGGCATTGGATTACCCTTTCATGAAGCGCTATACCAAGGCGTTCCTAGCGAAGAATCCGGAGCTGGCCGGCAAGGATCTGGAAATCACCAAGGCCGCCTGCGAGCTGTTCAAGCGTCAGCCAGTCACCGTGGTGAATTATCTCGAAGGCACGCGCTTCACCGCCGCCAAAAGCCAACAGCAGCAATCGCCGTTCAGTCATCTGCTCAAGCCCAAGGCCGGTGGCGTGGCGTTTGTGCTGGCGGCGATGGGCGAGCAGCTGGATGCGATCCTCGACGTGACGGTGGTTTATCCGCAGCAGCGCATCCCCGGGTTCTGGGACTTGATCAGCGGCGCGGTGCCCAGGGTCATCGTCGACATCCAGACCCGCGAACTGGACCCGGCGCTGTGGCAAGGCGATTACGAAAACGACCCGGTTTTTCGCCAGCATGTGCAGGACTGGGTCACCCAGCTCTGGCATGAAAAGGACCGGCGCATTGCCCAACTGCGCAACGAGGGCGGCTGATCAGATACCGGCGCCGGCGCCCCAGATGCCGCCCAGATTCTGCAACAACGAGCTGGCGACGCCCTGTTGGCCGAGGTACTGCAAGATGATCGGGGCAAACTGGCCGATCATGCCGCTGTCCATGCCCAGCGCGCTGAAGGCATTGTTCAGGTCACCGGTGTCCTTGACGTTGCCGAGCAAGCCGTCGAGCAAGGCGTTTTTGTCCGACCCGCCGCCCAGCAAGCCACCCAAGCCGTTAAGGCCACCGATGGCGCTGTTCCCGGCGATCTGATCGAGCCCCGGCACACTTTTGCTCAGCTCGGAGAACTGCGCCTCGCTGAGCTGGTTCCTGGCCAGCCCGAGCATCGCCCCGGCACCGCCCACGGCTTGCTCCGGCGTGATCTGGAGTTCCGAGCCGAGGGTGTTGAGCAACCCGGCGGCTTTCGGCGCAGCCGCCACCGCCCCCTCCTGCTGGTTGCCCTGAATGGCCGAGATCACGCTTGTCGCATCAGCGAGGCTGAACTGTGCGAAGGCCGGGCCAGCTGCCAACGAAAGCAGGCAAGACAGTGCAAAACCGCGTGAAACCTTCATCGGGACATCCTCTGGAACATGAAAAAGCCGCCCGGAAAGGGGCGGCGCAAAGTCGAGCGTTGGACTGGGATAGCCGGGGTTTGTTCAACACCGCGCTTGCCGCGTGCAGCAATGTCTGCCATCGAATACAGTGCAGCCTTCTTTCAGCAGAGTAACGCCATGAACGTACAAATCGGTGGCGGCGCCCTCGCGGTCATTCTGACGGGCATGCTCATCGCCTTCGGCGTCAGCGAGTGCCAGCGCGGCCCGTTGAATCCGGAGCTTGCCGACGACGTCAGCGACGCGCAAAAGACCTGGCTGACCATCGAGCACCGCATCAAGCGTTATGATCCAGCCCTGACGCAGGTCACGCGAGACCAGCAGGGCCTGACCGTTTTCTACCGCCCCGCCACGCCCACCGAGGAGGGTGACGATTGGGCGCCGGACATGCTGCGCATCGTCGGCCACGGCCTGGCGGCGCTGAATGGCGCGCCAGGAGGAAAGGCGTATACCCAAGTGACCGTGAAAGCGCGAATGCTTGCCGATGATGACGTCGAACTGATGTATGACATGCCGGGGTTCGATGCCATCAAGACCCAACAGGATGGCTACTTCAACTTCGCCAGCATGCCGCGCAGCCTGTCATTCAGTCCGGCCGCCCTGGCGCAGATCAAGGACGATTGCCGTGGCATGAACGCGCAGGCGTTCTATTCGCAATTCTGCCAGCGGGTCGGCGAGGCCATAACGAGCCAACCCTGAACGCAGTCGCACAGCGAGCTCTTGACCCGTTTTTTTGACGCAGTACTGTCAACTCTGACAGTAGGCAGTTGTTCATCCCGGTCCTAAGCTCGGATCGTCGAAGGTAAAAACCTTGGCAGATACCATTCCTTTGCGCTGAAAACAGCCCGGACGTCGTGTCCGAAATAAAGGAATTTTCTCTAGAAAAAGGAATTTACAATGAAATATTCCAGCCTAGCCCTGAGCTGCATCCTTCTGTCCAGCATCGGTTTGATCAGTTGCACTGATGTCAAAACCCCGCCCAAGAGCCCCGAGATAAAACACGGTACATCACAGATGCCTCCGTCCCGCCAGTACTACTGCTGGGATCAGCAAGACTTCAACAATGGCAGTGAAAACATCAAGAACGCTGCGTGTAGGGAAGCCTTTACAGCGGCAGGCGACGCCGACTGGGAACGCGCCCGCCTGTTCAACGATTGGAACGCCTACTCGCAAAACATCCCCGAAGGCACAAAGCCGGAAGATGTCGCTCCCGATGGGAAACTGTGTTCCGCCGGGCAGGATCGCTTCGACAGCATCAATATTAAAAGCGCCGCCTGGCACACCACCAACCTGGACGTGAAGGATGGCCGCGTGCAGCTCACTTACGTGGCGAGCCAGATGCATGATCCCAGCGAGTTCATGGTTTACCTGACCGACCCGGACAACCTCAATTGGGCCGCGCTGAAGCAATCCCCTGACGTCAAGGTGAGGCTCGCTCCGGACACCAAGGGACCGGGTACTTATTACCTGGACGTTCAATTACCTGCAGGCTACGCCACGGACAGCCGGTCAGTGATCTTCATCATGTGGCAACGCCATGAAGACCCTGCCCGTGAAACATTCTTCAGTTGCAGCGATGTGGTGCTGGTGAATGCGAAAGGGTAAGCGAGGCACTTTGTACTGTTAACAGCGGCCTTACACGGGACTGATCTCATGTCGAAGAACCAGCTAACCTTACTTTGCCAATACCATTACGATCCGCTGGACCGCCTGGCTGATTGCACGGTACCAGACCAGTCCAGCGCCCGACGCTTCTATGTGAAAGGCCGCGTGAGCACCGAGATCCAGGGGCAGATCCAACGTTCGGTCGTCCAACACGGCGATCAGCTGCTGGCGCAACAGCTGTGCCAAGGTGGCACCGTCGAAACCACCTTGCTGGCAACCGATCGACAGCGTTCTGTATTGCAGCTGCTTGATCCAACACAACCTGACGCCCTCGCCTACACGCCTTACGGCCATCACGTCCCGGCTAACGGCTTTCTCAGCCTGCTCGGCTTCAATGGCGAACGGCCGGATCCGGTGACCGGGCATTATCTGCTGGGTAATGGGTATCGGGCTTTCAATCCGGTATTGATGCGGTTCAACGGTCCAGACAGTTGGAGTCCGTTTGGAAAGGGTGGGTTGAATGCGTATACGTATTGCCTGGGGGATCCCATCAACCATCGGGATCCTTCCGGCCATGTCCCCGCTTTCATGAAGGGTATCCTGCGATCGCTAGGCTTCATGCCTTCCCGAACACACCCGCCCGTTCCCGTTGCCCGGTCCGTATCTCAGCGCTCCTTGTTATCAACTGAAGCTCCGGAGGCGAGGCTTCCGAGAGCACTCGATCGTCCGAGTTCCGATGTTGTTCCGGGAAGCTCGGCCCAGCCAAGCAGGCTTGGAAGAGAAGAAATAGCGGAAATGTTTTACATCGACGAGGATCTACCCGGCCTCCAGTACTTGATAGGCGAGGGCAATACTAAATATGGCGCAATCACGTTAAATCCAAAACAGGATCCCGATGCCTACCATCAATTCATGGACTTTTTAGAGCTACGAGATGAATTACTAGACCGTATCAATGAATTAAGAATGCGCGCAGGAG
This sequence comes from Pseudomonas sp. R1-15, assembly GCF_051132085.1. Taxonomy (NCBI): domain Bacteria; kingdom Pseudomonadati; phylum Pseudomonadota; class Gammaproteobacteria; order Pseudomonadales; family Pseudomonadaceae; genus Pseudomonas; species Pseudomonas sp. R1-15. The sequence continues at coordinate 5,543,273 of NZ_CP071660.1, forward strand.
AAACACCAGATTACAACACTGCCACCGGGCTTCCCCGTTATACAAGCGCACTGGCGAGACAAAAAGAACTGGAAAACAGTGCAAAGCATGTGAGAACCGTGAGAGTGATACCCGAATAAAGCGAAAACACCCAGGAACAGACCCATGCCGGCGAAACGTGGAACATTGCTGTGTCGCTATCACTACGACCCGCTTGATCGCCTGGCCAATTGCACGCCATCGGCCCTGGCCAGCACCCAGCGCTTCTACCTGAAAGAGCGGCTGACCAGTGAAATTCAGGGCTCGGTACAACGATCGATTTTCCAACAGGACGGCCAACTTCTGGCTCAGCAACAGCGCCACGATGGCGCCATCGAAACCACATTGCTTGCCACCGACCGACAACGCTCGGTATTGCACGCGCTCACTGCCACGCAGCCTCATCCGTTCGCCTACACTCCCCACGGTCACCGCTCTGCGCGAAGCGGCTTGCTCGGCCTGCTCGGCTTCAACGGCGAACGGCCGGATCCGGTGACCGGGCATTATTTGCTGGGTAATGGCTATCGGGCGTTCAATCCGGTGCTGATGCGCTTCAACAGCCCAGACAATTTGAGTCCGTTTGGGGAGGGTGGGTTGAATGCATATGCGTACTGTGGCGGGGATCCGACAAATCATTCGGATCCCAGCGGCCACGCATTTGGCTGGTCGCTGGTCAAAAACAGTCTTTCCAAAATAATAAAGACAGCCACACCACCTCCTTCGAAAGTAATCAATGATTTTGCCCTTCCGGGATTACCTTCACGAGCCATGAGAAGGGCTTCGGAGTCATCTCCCCCGCTCAAACCCGACATAGAAACTTTCGAGTTCATAGGTTTTCATGGCTCAACTAAAGAAAATTACCGTAGTTTGACGAGAGGTCCAAATCCAAATTTCATGGACAGTGTGGGTGGCCTCAGCGGTGGCAGAGGATTTTACGTAGCGCCGAAACGACCAATAGCAATCGATTTTTCACAAGTCGCGGCCAGTTACAGTAATGGCACACCTCATGTTTATACAGTTCACGTCAGAGGATTCAGCGCCATGACGCCAGGTCGACATTATCAGTTCCGCACAATGGGCGAAGGGGGCTTAGCTCTACGATCGCTATCCGAGATGGAGATAGTTCTACACGAGAAAATATACAATCGAATAGCAATATACATGACTGACATCAGAAGCAAGCCAACTCTTCCAAGAGCTTCAGAGGCACCTTTTTAACGTCTATCTATGTATGACAATGATCGCCACGCCAACGGGCGAATGTATTCCATCGTCGGGGCTGGAGGTTATCGGGAGCCAAACCTAACACTTCTGCTAGCTAGACAACGCTGCGCATCTGCCTAAGCCTGATACCTGCGTCCGAGGTTCTTTAATTCAGAGCGAAGCCCATGCCTTCTACAGACGAAACGCTACTTTGCCGCTATCACTATGACCCTCTCGATCGCCTGGCCGATTGCATACCAGCAGCCCAGGCCAGCGCCCAGCGCTTCTACTTGAAGCAGCGCCTGACCTCAGAAATTCAAGGCTCGGTGCAACGGTCGATCTTTCAGCACGACGACCAGTTGCTGGCCCAGCAGTACCGGGAAAATGAGATTGGCACAGCCACCTTGCTCGCTACCGATCAGCACCGCTCGGTTTTACGGGTGCTCGACACAGCGCAATCCTATCCCCTTGCCTATACGGTCTATGGTCACCGCTCTGAGGAAAACGGCCTGCTCAGTCTGCTCGGCTTCAATGGGGAACGGCCGGACCCGGTGACCGGGCATTATTTACTGGGCAAAGGATATCGCGCATTTAACCCAGTACTGATGCGGTTCAACAGCCCGGACAGCTTGAGTCCGTTTGGCAAAGGTGGGTTGAATCCATATGCCTATTGCTTAGGGGACCCGGTAAATTATGCGGATCTAACAGGACATATACCGCTCAGGGGATTATTCAGAAGCTTGAGACAACTTTTTGCGCCAAAAACACGAAGCTCAATAAAAAATACCAAGCAGTCTTTATCGCCACCCGTTTCGCCAGCGGCGAAAAAATCCACGGACAGTACAAGAGATTTAATTGGCTTCCACGGCACGAGCCGCGAGAATGCAGAGCAAATCATAAATAACGGCATTCGAAGCAAGAGCAAGGGAGACTCCTTTTTTGTCACCAACACGTTTGACAGTGCAAACAACTATTCCAGCCTTCAAAAGAACGGTGCCGTCCTCGAGATCTACAGCAACGACGTTGACCAGGTTCGGGCGTTTTCAACACGTAGCATGGTCAAGCAATCGAATATCCCACAATTGAAGATCCCCGAGGCAGCGCATAAATCCTTGAGTTTCAAGATTATCTCCTCCACCGATAGAAGCTCTAACTTCAACAGGTTCATGACCGAGCAAGAAAGTGCCGCTTATTGGATTGGCGCATTTCGAAAACAGCTTTAAATAAAAAAACAGGCTTATACGGAGCAATTTTATGTCGACAGAGAGAATAGATACGCTTTGCCGCTATCACTACGACCCTCTCGATCGCTTGGTCGACTGCACCCCAGCAGCCCAGGCCCGCACTCAGCGCTTTTATCTGAAGGAGCGCCTGGCCAGCGAAATCGAGGGTTCGGTGCAACGATCGATTTTCCAGCACGACGACCAATTGCTGGCACAGCAGCAACGGGAAAATGCGATCAGCAAAACCACGGTGCTCGCCATCGACCAGCAGCGTTCTGTTTTACAGATGCTCGACGCAACGCAACCTTACGCCTTCGCTTACACGGCCTACGGTCACCGCCCTCATGTAAACGGCTTGCTCGGCCTGCTTGCCTTCAATGGAGAACGACCCGACCCCGTGACCGGGCATTATTTACTGGGCAATGGATATCGCGCATTCAACCCAGTGCTGATGCGGTTCAACAGTCCGGACAGTTTGAGTCCGTTTGGCAAGGGTGGGTTAAATGCTTATGCGTATTGCACTGGAGATCCGGTGAACAAGGCCGATCCCTCTGGGCATTTCCCCAACGTATGGAAAGGCTTACTAAACCTTATCGGGCTAAGGACAGCTCAGCGCTATAGAACACCACTTGGAGCGTTTGAAAAGATCAAGGGAGTACACGTTGTCTATGATGAAATCTTCAGCTATTTACCCGGATCGGACATGGCCTCGCTTGCTAAGACATCACAGGCCATGAAACAAGAAGTCTATTCGATGGCAAAATCACCTGTCCACCTTTTCAAACCGGAACTTGGAGAAGCCTCTATAGAGAGCCTCAAATCCGCAGCACGGGGTCACATGAATGGAATCGTTCCTGCTCACGCAATCGAAATGACAAACGCTTATCAACAAAAAAGAAGCGCAGGTTTCACTCTTGGTATCCGTATTCGTGCGACGACGGTGGGTGCCTACCATGCCAGATTTGGGCGGTATGATAGTTTAGGGAGAGAACGCGGAGTTTTTTTTACCGACTGATTCTGTCACCTCGAAAACAACCCGAGCACATAAAAGGGGCGGCATCGCATTGCCGCCCTTTCATTACTGCAGACCCAACCTTACGCCGCACTAAACAACTTATGCGGATCGATCACAAACTTCTTCGGCACACCCGCATCGAACTCGCCATAGCCCTTCGGCGCGTCATCCAGGCTGATGACCTGCACGCCGATAATTTCAGCAATGTTGATGCGGCCCCCATGAGCAGGGACCAGCTAGTGGCTATCATACCTAACACTTCTGCTAGCTAGACAACCCTGTGCATCTGCCCGAGCCTGATACCTGCGTCAAAGGTCCTTTAATTCAGAGCGAATTCCATGCCTTCTACAGACGAAACGCTACTTTGCCGCTATCACTATGACCCTCTCGATCGCCTGGCCGATTGCACACCAGCGGCCCAGGCCAGCACCCAGCGCTTTTACTTGAAGCAGCGCCTGACCTCAGAAATTCAAGGCTCGGTGCAACGATCGGTTTTCCAGCACGACGACCAATTGCTGGCACAGCAGCAACGGGAAAATGCGATCAGCAAAACCACGGTGCTCGCCATCGACCAGCAGCGTTCTGTTTTACAGATGCTCGACGCAACGCAACCTTACGCCTTCGCTTACACGGCCTACGGTCACCGCCGTCATGTAAACGGCTTGCTCGGCCTGCTTGCCTTCAATGGAGAACGACCCGACCCCGTGACCGGGCATTATTTACTGGGCAATGGATATCGCGCATTCAGCCCAGTGCTGATGCGGTTCAACAGTCCGGACAGTTTGAGTCCATTTGGCAAGGGTGGGTTAAATGCTTATGCGTATTGCACTGGAGATCCGGTGAACAAGGCCGATCCCTCTGGGCATTTCCCCAACGTATGGAAAGGTTTACTAAACCTTATCGGGCTAAGGACAGCTCAGCGCTATAGAACACCACTTGGAGCGTTTGAAAAGATCAAGGGAGTACACGTTGTCTATGATGAAATCTTCAGCTATTTACCCGGACCGGACATGGCCTCGCTTGCTAAGACATCACGGGCCATGAAACAAGAAGTCTATTCGATGGCCAAATCACCTGTCCGCCTTTTCAAACCGGAACTTGGAGAAGCCTCAATAGATAGCCTCAAATCCGCAGCACGGGGTCACATGAATGGAATCGTTCCTGCTCACGCAATCGAAATGACAAATGCTTATCAACAAAAAAGAAGCGCAGGTATCACTATTCGTATCGGTAATCTTGCGGCGAGTGTGGATGCCTACCACGCCAAATTTGGGCGGTATGATAGTTTAGGGAGAGCACGCGGATTTTATTTACCCGACTGATTCTGTTACCTCGAAAACAACCCGAGCACATAAAAGGGGCGGCATCTCTTTGCCGCCCTTTCATTACTGCAGACCCAACCTTACGCCGCACTAAACAACTTATGCGGATCAATCACAAACTTCTTCGGCACGCCCGCATCGAACTCGCCATAGCCCTTCGGCGCGTCATCCAGGCTGATGACTTGCACGCCAACGATTTCAGCAATGTTGATGCGGTCCCACATGATCGCCTGCATCAGTTGGCGGTTGTACTTCATCACCGGGGTCTGGCCGGTGTGGAAGCTGTGGGATTTGGCCCAGCCCAGGCCGAAGCGGATGCTCAGGCTGCCCATTTTTGCAGCGGCATCAACTGCGCCCGGGTCTTCGGTGACGTAAAGGCCGGGGATACCGATCTTGCCGGCCACGCGGACCACGCCCATCAATGAGTTGAGCACTGTGGCCGGGGCTTCGTGCTTGACGCCGTCATGGCCGTGGCCGCGGGCTTCGAAGCCCACGCAATCGACGGCGCAGTCCACTTCTGGTTCGCCCAGCAGCGCGGCGATTTGCTCGTGCAGCGGGGTGTCTGTGGACAGGTCGACGATTTCAAAGCCTTGGGCCTTGGCGTGAGCCAGGCGGATGGAGTTGACGTCGCCGATGATCACTACCGCAGCACCCAGCAGGCGGGCGGAAGCGGCAGCCGCGAGGCCAACCGGGCCGGCGCCGGCGATGTAGACGGTGCTGCCAGGGCCGACACCAGCGGTGACGGCGCCGTGGTAGCCGGTCGGCAGGATGTCGGACAGGCAGGTCAGGTCGCGGATTTTCTCCATGGCCTTGTCGCGGTCCGGCAGTTTCAGCAGGTTGAAGTCGGCGTACGGCACCAGCACGTATTCAGCCTGACCGCCAGTCCAGTCGCCCATGTCGACATAACCGTAGGCACCGCCGGCACGGGCCGGGTTGACCGTCAGGCAAACACCGGTGTGTTGCTCCTTGCAGGAACGGCACCGCCCGCACGCAACGTTGAATGGCACCGAGACCAGGTCACCGATTTTCAGGTTTTCGACGTCGCTGCCCTTTTCGATCACTTCACCGGTGATCTCGTGACCCAGGACCAGACCGGTCTGGGCAGTGGTACGGCCGCGCACCATGTGTTGGTCGGAACCGCAGATGTTGGTGGAGACTACGCGCAGGATGACGCCGTGCTCGATCTTCCTGCCGCGCGGGTCCTGCATTTTGGGATAGTCGATTTTCTGTACTTCGACCTTGCCGTTGCCGAGATACACGACACCACGATTACCAGACATGCTTTCACCTCGCTGTTGTTTTTGTGGAACTGCGTTGCCCAGGCAGGCAGCGCGTTGATTGCTCGGGTTAGTGCTTGTGTCTTGTTTCTGTGTTGTTTGGGAGGGCCTCTTCGCGAGCAGGCTCGCTCCCACATTGGAATCTGTGTGCTCCCCTATAGTGTGGGAGCGAGCCTGCTCGCGATGTCGGCCTAAAGAACGACCGTGCGATTGGCGTTCAGAAATACTCGTCGCTCGATGTGATACCCCACCGCCCGCGCCAACGTGAGCCCTTCGATGTCCCGCCCCTTGGCGATCAGGTCTTCGGGATAGTGGCTGTGATCCACCACTTCGACGCCCTGGGCGATGATCGGACCTTCGTCCAGGTCGTTGTTGATGTAATGCGCCGTGGCGCCTACCAGTTTCACGCCTTTGTTGTAGGCCTGGTGATACGGCTTGGCGCCCTTGAAGCCCGGCAGCAACGAGTGATGGATGTTGATGGCCTTGCCGTCGAGCTTGCGGCACAGTTCCGGCGACAGCACTTGCATGTAGCGGGCAAGAATCACCAGCTCGGCGCCGGTCTCCTCGATCACCTGCCACACCTGCCGTTCCTGGGCCGGCTTGTCGTTCGGGTCCAGGGGGAAATGGTAGTAAGGAATCTGGTGCCAGTCGGCGAGCGGCTTGAGGTCGGGGTGATTGGAGACCACGGCCACTACGTCCATCGACAACTGGCCGATGCGTTGGCGGTAGAGCAAGTCGTTGAGGCAGTGATCGGCCTTGGAGACCATGATCACCACTTTCGGCCGGTAGTTGGGCGGCGTCAGTTCGAAGACCATGCCGAAGGCTTGCGCCCGCTCGGCCAGGCCGGCGCGGAAGCTCTGCTCGTCGAAACCGTCAGGTTGGCGAAACTCCACGCGAATGAAGAAGCGCGCCGAGAGCCGGTCGTCGAAGGAATGATGCTCGGTGACGTAGCAGCCCTGCTCGAATAAAAAGCGGGTCACCGCATCCACCGTGCCGAGCACGCTGGGGCAGTCGGCAGTCAGTATCCATGTGTCTGGGGCGCGGCTCATTGCGGTGACTCCTGTTCAAAATTAACTGAGCGACAAAGAACCCTGTGGCGAGGGAGCTTGCTCCCGCTCGGCCGGGCTGGCGCTCCAGTGCGTAGCAACCGCCAAAAAGCGAGAGCCGCTACGCGCCCCAGCGGGAGCAAGCTCCCTCGCCACAAAAAGCCGCGGTCGGCTTTCAGTCCTTACGCCTGCACGCTCAACCCATACTCAGCCGCCGCATCCTGCAACCACAGCCACCAGTAATCGGAAAAGCTGCGGCGGATCACCAGTTCCCAGGTGTCTTCAGCGGTGTGGCGGATCACCAGTTGCGACTTGGCGAACACCGTGCCAACGGCCTTGCCCACCGGGAAGTTACTTGGGTGTACATCGTAGCTGGTGGATTTCATCAGCACGTCGCGCACGTTCGGGCCGGACAGCTCGAGGATTTGCTGGCCGCCGCTGACGTTGACGATCTGGATGTGCAGTTCACCCAGCGCTTCGCGCAGGTTCTTTTCGGCGGCAAATTCCTCGCCGCTCGGCACTATCAGCAGCCATTCATCCGGGCCCAGCCATTGCAGGCTGGTTTCACCCTTGATGATGACGGCCAGCGCACCCGGCAATTCCAGGCCCAGGGCCTTGTGCACGCCGGCAGCAAACGCCGGGTCGTGGCCGTCGCCACGAATGGTCAGGTGGCCCAGGAGTTTTTTCTCGCGCACGGTCACACCGGCGTTCTTGCGGCCCTTGCCCACCAGGCTGGCGAGGTCGGCATGGTGCAGCGACGACTCGGCCTTGGCCCCGGTGGTGGGGCGTTGTTGGTACACGTTGACTGCGGTCATATGGAGCACCTGTCTGAATGCTGTTGAGTCAAACCCTTGTGGTGGCCGTCAGGCCGTCATCGCGAGCAAGCTCGCTCCCACAAGGGTTACATGATCAACTGTGGGAGCGAGCTTGCTCGCGATGAAGCCGACGCGGTATCGCCGTTCTCCCACAGGACCTCAAGCCACTAGATATTCTGCCGATCCCCCTTCGGATCGAAGAACACCGAAGAAACGATCTCTGCCTCGATCACCCGGCCATCCGCCAGCGGGGCGAAGACTCGCTCGCCGAGGCGCTTCAAGCCGCCCTTGACCACGCCCATCGCAAACGAATAACCCAGAGAGTTATGCGCATAGCTGGAGGTCACGTGGCCGACCATCGACATCGGGATCGCCTGCTTGGGGTTGAACACCAGCTGCGCGCCTTCCGGCAGCCAGACATTCGGGTCGATCGGCTTGAGGCCCACCAGTTGCTTGCGCTCTTCACGCACGCAGTCTTCGCGATTCATCCCACGCCAGCCGATCCACGAGAACGGCTTGGTCCGGCCGACGCACCAGCCCATGTTCAGGTCGTCCGGGGTCATCGAGCCGTCGGTGTCCTGGCCGACGATGATGAAGCCCTTCTCGGCCCGCAACACGTGCATGGTCTCGGTGCCATACGGGGTCAGGTTGTACTTCTTGCCGGCCTCGACGATCTGTTCGAGCACGCCCATGGCGTAGTCGGCCTGCACGTTGATTTCGTACGACAGCTCACCGGTGAACGAGATGCGGAACACTCGCGCCGGCACGCCGCCTACCAGGCCTTCCTTCCAGGTCATGAACGGGAAGCCGTCCTTGTCCAGGTCGATGTCGGTGACTTCGCTCAGCAGCTTGCGGCTATTGGGCCCCGACAGGGTCATGGTCGCCCAGTGGTCGGTAACCGAGGTGAAATACACCTTCAGGTCCGGCCATTCGGTCTGCTGGTAGATCTCCAGCCATTGCAGTACACGGGCCGCACCGCCAGTGGTGGTGGTCATCAGGAAGTGGTTGTCGGCCAGACAGGCGGTCACGCCGTCGTCGAAGACCATGCCGTCTTCCTTGCACATCAGGCCGTAGCGGGCCTTGCCCACGTCGAGCTTGGTCCAGGCATTGGTGTAAATGCGGTTGAGGAACTCACGGGCATCTGGGCCCTGGATGTCGATCTTGCCCAGGGTCGAGGCGTCCAGCAGACCGACGCTGTCGCGCACGGCCTTGCACTCGCGCTTGACCGCGGCATGCAGGTCTTCGCCGTTCTTCGGGAAGTACCAAGGCCGTTTCCACTGGCCGACGTCTTCGAACTCGGCGCCGTTTTTCACATGCCAGGCATGCAGCGCGGTGAAGCGCACCGGTTCGAAGATGTGCCCGCAGTGCCGACCGGCCACCGCGCCGAAAGTCACCGGCGTGTAGTTCGGACGGAACATGGTGGTGCCCATCTGTGGGATGCTCACGTTCAGCGAGCGGGCCGCGATGGCCAGGCCGTTGACGTTGCCCAGCTTGCCCTGGTCGGTGCCGAAGCCCAGTGCGGTGTAGCGCTTGACGTGTTCCACCGACTCGAAGCCCTCGCGGGTGGCAAGTTCGATGGCGGCGGCGGTGACGTCGTTCTGCAGGTCGACGAATTGCTTCGGCGCCCGTGCGGTGGTTTTTTCATGCGGCACCTGGAACAACGCCAGGGTCGGTTCTTCATGACGGCTCAGGGCCTTGGGCAACACGCCCTCAACAGCCTTGAAACCGGCTTCGCTGGCCGCGCGCACGCCGCCTTCAAAACCGTCGGCCAAGGAATCGCCGAGGCCGTAGACGCCATTCACACCGCCGACGCAAACGCGTTTCTGCGGCGCTTCGCCCGGCACGAAACCGAGGATGTCTTCACGCCAGATCGGCTTGCCGCCCAAGTGCGAAGCCAAGTGGACCACCGGGCTGTAGCCGCCGGAACTGGCCACCAGGTCGCAGTCCAGCCATTCGCCAGGGCTGGTGACCTTGTGGGCGCGGACGTCGATCGCGGCGACACGTGCACCGGTGACGCGCTTGCTGCCACGGGCTTCGATCACGGCGCTGCCGGTGAGGATGCGGATGCCTTTGGCGCGGGCTTCTTCCACCAGCGCACCACGCGGGTTACTGCGGGCATCGGCGACGGCCACCACTTGCAGGCCGGCGTCGAACCAGTCCAGGGCGACGCGATAGGCGTGGTCGTTGTTGGTGCTCAACAGCAGTTTATTGCCCGGCGCCACGCCATAGCGGCGTATGTAGGTAGAAACCGCGCCAGCCAGCATATTGCCCGGCACGTCGTTGTTGCCGTAGACCAGCGGGCGCTCGCAAGCACCAGTCGCCAGCACCACACGCTTGGCGCGAACCCGGTTGATGCGCTGGCGAACCTGGCCGATCGGTGCGCGGTCGCCGAGGTGGTCGGTGAGGCGCTCGTGGATGGTCAGGAAGTTGTGGTCGTGGTAACCGTTCACCGTGGCGCGAGGCAGCAACACCACCTCCGGCATCGAGCGCAGTTCAGCCACCGCCGCCGCGACCCACTCGGTCGCCGGCTTGCCGTCCAGGCTTTCGCGGGAGTCGAGCAGGCTGCCGCCGAATTCTTCCTGCTCATCGGCCAGGATCACTCGCGCACCGCTGCGAGCCGCGGCCAATGCTGCGGCCAGGCCAGCAGGGCCAGCGCCGACGATCAGCACGTCGCAGTGACGATTCATGTAGTCGTAGGTGTCCGGATCGTTCTCGGTCGGCGAGCGACCCAGCCCTGCGGCCTTGCGGATGTACTTTTCGTAAGTCATCCAGAACGATTGCGGGTACATGAAGGTTTTATAGTAGAAGCCCGGCGGCATCAGCTTGCCGCCGACCTTGCCGAGAATCCCCATCATGTCGTTGTTGACGTTCGGCCAACCGTTGGTGCTGGTGGCTACCAGGCCCTGGTACAGCGCCTGTTGCGTGGCGCGCACGTTCGGGATCTGCGTGGCTTCGGTGGCACCGATCTGCAGCACCGCGTTCGGCTCTTCCGCACCGGCGGCAAAGATGCCGCGCGGACGGGAATACTTGAAGCTGCGGCCGATGATGTCGACACCGTTGGCCAGCAGCGCAGCGGCCAGGGAATCGCCTTCGAAGCCTTTGTAGGTCTGGCCGTTGAAGGTGAATGTCAGCACTTTGTTGCGGTCGATCCGTCCGCCGTTGGACAGGCGATTGATCTGGCTCATACCTTCTCTCCCAGAGCCTGCGCGGCCGCTTTCGGACTGTCAGCCTTGTCGGTGAATTGCGGCTTTTGACCGATCTTGTAGGTTTCGAGAATCTCGTAGGTCACGGTGTCACGGGTCGCGTTGAAGTACTGGCGGCAACCGGCGGCATGAATCCACAGCTCGTGGTGCAGACCGCGAGGGTTGTCGCGAAAGAACATGTAGTCGCCCCACTCCTCGTCGGTGCAGGCGTTCGGATCCAGCGGACGCGGGATGTGCGCCTGGCCGGATGCGTGGAATTCCTCTTCGGAGCGCAGTTCGCCGCAGTGAGGACAGAAGATGTGCAACATGGGGATTTCTCCTGTTAGTGGGCAACCGCAGCAGCGCCGTGTTCATCGATCAACGCACCGTTGTGGAAACGGTCGATGGAGAAAGGGGCGGCCAATGGGTGCATTTCGCCCTTGGCCAAACTCGCGGCAAACACGTTGCCCGAGCCAGGTGTCGCTTTAAAGCCACCGGTGCCCCAACCGCAGTTGAAGAACATGTTCGGCACCGGAGTCTTGGAGATGATCGGGCAGGCGTCCGGGGTGGTGTCGACGATGCCGCCCCACTGGCGGTTCATGCGCACCCGCGAGAGCACCGGGAACATCTCGACGATGGCCTGGATGGTGTGTTCGATCACCGGGTACGAGCCACGCTGGCCGTAGCCGTTGTAGCCGTCGATACCGGCCCCGATCACCAGGTCGCCCTTGTCGGACTGGCTGATGTAGCCGTGCACGGCGTTGGACATGATCACGCTGTCAATGATGGGCTTGATCGGCTCCGACACCAGCGCTTGCAGCGGGTGGGATTCGATCGGCAGGCGGAAGCCGGCGAGCTTGGCCATGTGCCCGGAGTTACCTGCGGTCACCACGCCGACGCGCTTGGCGCCGATGAAGCCCTTGTTGGTTTCCACACCGATGCACACACCGTTTTCCTTGCGGAAACCGATTACTTCGGTCTGCTGGATCAGGTCCACGCCCAAGGCATCCGCCGCCCGGGCAAAACCCCAGGCCACGGCATCGTGACGGGCCACGCCGCCGCGACGCTGGACGGTGGCGCCCATCACCGGATAACGGGTGTTCTTCGAGCAATCCAGGTATGGGATCTCGTCGGCCACTTGCTTGGCGTTGAGCAGTTCGCCGTCCACGCCGTTGAGGCGGTTGGCGCTGACGCGGCGCTCGGAATCACGGATGTCCTGCAAGGTGTGGCACAGGTTGTAGACGCCACGCTGGGAGAACATCACGTTGTAGTTCAGGTCCTGGGACAGGCCTTCCCAGAGTTTCATCGCGTGTTCGTACAGGTGGGCCGATTCGTCCCACAGGTAGTTGGAGCGCACGATGGTGGTGTTGCGCGCGGTGTTACCGCCGCCCAGCCAGCCCTTCTCAACCACGGCGACGTTGGTGATGCCGTGCTCCTTGGCCAGGTAGTAGGCGGTCGCCAGACCATGCCCGCCGCCGCCGACTATAACCACGTCGTAGACCTTTTTCGGGGTCGGCGTGCGCCACATCCGCTGCCAGTTTTCATGATGGCTGAGTGAGTGTTTGAAGAGGCCGAAGCCCGAATAGCGTTGCATAGTCATTTACTCCAAAACCGACTCAGCGATAAACCGGGAAGTCCGCGCACAAGGCCGCCACTTGCTGCGCGACATTGGCCTCGACGTCGGCGTCGCCGAGGTTGTCGAGGATGTCGCAGATCCAGCCGGCCAGCGTGACGCACTGGGTCACCTTGAAGCCGCGAGTGGTCACCGCCGGGGTGCCGATGCGCAGGCCCGAGGTCACGAACGGCGATTGCGGGTCGTTCGGCACGGCGTTCTTGTTGACGGTGATGTGGGCGCGGCCCAGGGCGGCGTCCGCGTCCTTGCCGGTCAGGCCCTGGCGGATCAGGCTGACCAGGAACAGGTGGTTGTCGGTGCCGCCGGACACTACATCGTAGCCGCGCTTGATGAACACGCCCGCCATGGCCTGGGCGTTGTCGATCACTTGCTGCTGGTAAGCCTTGAAGCCCGGCTCCGCCGCTTCCTTGAAGCACACCGCCTTGCCGGCGATGACGTGCATCAGCGGGCCGCCCTGGGCTCCGGGGAATACGGCGGCGTTGAGCTTTTTCTCGATCTCTTCGTTGGCCTTGGCCAGGATCAGGCCGCCGCGTGGGCCGCGCAGGGTCTTGTGGGTAGTGGTGGTGACCACGTCGGCGTACGGCAGCGGGTTCGGGTACAGGCCGGCGGCAACCAGGCCGGCGACGTGGGCCATGTCGACGAACAGCAGCGCACCGACCTTGTCGGCGATCTGGCGAAAGCGTGGGAAATCCAGAGTCTTGGAATAGGCAGAAAAACCGGCCACGATCATCTTCGGCTTGCACTCGACCGCCAGGCGCTCGACTTCGTCGTAGTCGATCAGGCCCGTAGTGGTGTCGATTCCGTATTGCACCGCGTTGTACAGCTTGCCCGAGGACGACACCTTGGCGCCGTGGGTCAGGTGACCGCCGTGGGCCAGGCTCATGCCGAGGATGGTGTCGCCGGCTTGCAGCAAGGCCAGGTACACGGCGCTGTTGGCCGACGAACCGGAATGCGGCTGGACGTTGGCGTAATCGGCGCCGAACAGTTGTTTGGCGCGCTCGATGGCCAGGGCCTCGACCTTGTCGACGTGCTCGCAGCCACCGTAATAGCGCTTGCCCGGGTAACCTTCGGCGTACTTGTTGGTCAGGCCGCTGCCCTGGGCCTGCATCACGCGCTTGCTGGTGTAGTTCTCCGACGCGATCAGTTCGATGTGATCTTCCTGGCGTTGCTCCTCGGCATTCATCGCCGCCAGCAGTGCATCGTCGTAACCCTGGATCTGGTCTTGCTTGCTGAACATCGCGTCTCTCCCAGCGGCGGCAGTGCGCCTTTCGTCTCGGTGAGGCACGGACCGTTTCGGTCGTGCCCTTTGGATGCGATGGTATGGCCGGCGCAGGCAGGTCAAATGCCTATGGACGCCACGCAAAGGTGCGTTTACGACATGGGATCAAATGGAATCGAAGACGGCCCTTGTGGCGAGGGAGCTTGCTCCCGCTGGGCTACGAAGTAGCCCTAAGACCAGACGCCTCGGCACATCAGGTAAATCCGGGGTGGCCTTTTGGGAGGGCTTCGCCCTCCAGCGGGAGCAAGCTCCCTCGCCACGAAGGGTTATGCAATGACCTGGCGGACCGCGAGCAATATAAGGAAATGCCCGGGATACAGCGCATACGCCCAGCGCCGCATGGGCACTGGACGAAAACGCCCCGCCTGTCGCAAAAGCGCCAGCCCAAGCCATGGCGCGATCAGGCAAGCCACCAGCCCCCAGACCGCCACCGTGTCGCCCAGCCATGCCGCGCCATACAGCACCCGCCATTGATTGGCCGCCACGCAGACCATTCCCGGTAGCAACACGAAATACCAAGGCCGGCGATACACCAGCAACATCGCCAGCGGCAGCAGCACGCCGTAGAACCCGAACATCAACCGGGACGAGCACAGCGCCGCCAGCAGCAGCGCCGCCACCGCCAGGCATCGCGCCTGCAAGGTGGGGGTTTGCCAACTGCGCGCCACCCACAATCCCAGCACCAGCGTCGGCATCACGTTCAATGTCGTGGGGTTGGGAACGAACAAGCGGTAGGGGATTTCACTGATGGCGCTGAACAGTAACAGCCAGCCCAGGTAACGCCACGGAAGCGAGCTGGCGCCGTTGCGTGCGAGGTTGGCCGCCATCGCCAGGCAGAACCAGGGAAATGCCAAGCGTCCCGGCACATAAAGCCAATCGGCGGGAAAACCGACATATCGCAGATGATCGAGGACCATCGACAACAGTGCCAGCCACTTGAGCAGGTCCAGCGCAGCGTCGCGCTGACTCATGTGTACTGCGGCCCGCTGATTTTGTGATTTTCTGACCGAAACATCCCGTGTGCTCCCTCGCTAATCTTGGGTAAAGTGCGCACCACTATCGACCACGGCGCTGTGGACCCAAACACGCCGAACCATGGAACCCCTCACCCGGGAATTCCACCAGGGATCTCTTACCCAGGACTCTCTATTCAAGGAGCAAGGCCATGACCGACAAGAGCCAACAATTCGCCAGCGACAACTATTCCGGCATTTGCCCCGAAGCCTGGGCGGCCATGGAAGAAGCCAACCAGGGCCACCAGCGCGCCTATGGCGACGATGAATGGACCCACCGCGCGGCGGATGATTTCCGTGCCCTGTTCGAAACCGACTGCGAAGTGTTCTTCGCGTTCAACGGCACGGCCGCCAACTCCCTGGCCCTGTCGTCGCTGTGCCAGAGTTACCACAGCGTGATCTGCTCGGAAACCGCCCACGTCGAAACCGACGAATGCGGCGCGCCGGAATTTTTCTCCAACGGCTCCAAGCTCTTGGTGGCACGCACCGAAAACGGCAAGTTGACTCCCGAGTCGATTCGCGAGATCGCCCTCAAGCGCCAGGACATCCATTATCCCAAGCCGCGCGTGGTGACCCTGACCCAGGCCACGGAAGTCGGCAGCGTCTATACCCCGGAAGAAATCCGCGCCATCAGCGTTACCTGTAAGGAACTGGGTTTGAACCTGCACATGGACGGCGCGCGCTTTTCCAACGCCTGCGCCTTCCTCGGCTGCACCCCGGCCGACCTGACCTGGAAGGCCGGCGTCGACGTGCTGTGCTTCGGCGGCACGAAAAACGGCATGGCGGTGGGCGAAGCGATCCTCTTCTTCAACCACGACCTGGCGGAAGATTTCGACTATCGCTGCAAACAGGCCGGGCAATTGGCCTCGAAGATGCGCTTCCTCTCCGCGCCCTGGGTCGGCCTGCTGCAGAACGACGCCTGGCTCAAGCATGCCCGCCACGCCAACCACTGCGCCCAATTGCTGGCGCAACTGGTCAGCGACATTCCTGGCGTCGAACTGATGTTCCCGGTCCAGGCCAACGGCGTGTTCCTGCAACTCTCGGAACCGGCCATCGCCGCGCTGACCGCCAGGGGCTGGCGCTTCTACACCTTCATCGGCAAGGGCGGCGCACGGTTCATGTGCTCGTGGGATACCGAAGAAGCGCGGGTGCGGGAGTTGGCGGCGGATATTCGGGAAGTGATGAGCGCCTGAGGCAACCACCGATGCATCAAGGCCGTTTGCCCTTTAAAGCTTCAGGGCTTTCGTGGCGAGGGAGCTTGCTCCCGCTCGGCTGCGCAGCAGTCGCCTCCGGTAAGCACGAGCTATCTGATGGATCGCATGGGGCTGCTGCGCAGCCCAGCGGGAGCAAGTTCCCTCGCCACAGGGGGCTCGCTGCGGGTTAAAACTCGATCCGCACATCCCCCTTCGGCACGCTGCAGCACGACAGGATGTAACCCTCGGCCTCGTCATCCTCGGTGATGCCGCCGTTGTGCTCCATCTCCACTTCCCCGCCGAGTTTCATGACCTTGCAGGTGCCGCAGATGCCCATGCCGCAGGCCTTGGGAATCATCAGGCCAAGCTTGGCTGCTGCCGCATGGACGGTTTCGCCCGGTGCCACGCCGATGCTCTTGCCCGACGCGACGAATTCCACCTGATGCAGGTCCGCCTGGTCGACTTCAGGCGCATCCGCCGCCTGTTCGGCCTGCTCCACCGCATCGGCGCGAGCTTCCGGTGGCGTGGCGCCGAAGGATTCCTCGTGATAACGCTTCATGTCGTAGCCGGCCGCTTCCAGCAGGCGCTTGACCGCGCTCATATACGGCGTCGGGCCGCAGCAGAACACTTCGCGCTCAAGGAAATCCGGCACCATCAGTTCCAGCATCTTGTGGTTCAGGTAACCGCGATACCCGGCCCACGGCTCGCCCAAACCATGCTTTTCGCAGATCAGGTGCAAGCTGAAGTTATCGATCCGCGACGCCATGTGCTCCAGCTCACGGTGGTAGATGATGTCCTTGGGCGAGCGGGCGCTATGGACGAAGGTCATGTCGACGTTGGCGTTGGTGTCGTAGAACCAGCGGGCCATGGACATGCATGGCGTGATTCCGACGCCACCGCTGAGGTACAGGACCTTCGGGCTCGGGAAATCGATGGCATTGAACAACCCCACCGGCCCGTGCACCGCCAGTTCCTGGCCTTCGTGCAGCGTGTCGTGCAGCCAGTTGGAGACCTTGCCCCCCGGCACGCGCTTGATGGTCACCGAGAAGCTGTAGGGCACCGACGGCGAACTGGAGATCGTGTAGGAACGCATGATCGGCTGGCCTTCGATTTCCAACTCCAGGGTGACGAACTGCCCGGGCTTGAAAAAGAACATGATCGGCTGGTCGGCCATAAAGCAAAAGGTGCGCACATCCCAGGTTTCCTGGATGACTTTGACGCAACGAACGATATGTCGGCCATTGGCCCAGGTCTGGGTGGTGACCGGGTTCAGGAAATTGTTGGACATGCTGATCTCCACGGCCGACTGTCGGCCTTCATGATGGCGATTGTGCGCAGGCGCCTGCACCGCCATTTACCTATCTGCGACATTCACATACTTATCGCGACCAGCCCCCAACTACCGGGGCTCGCGCGTCGGGAACAGATTGGGCCATGTCGCCCATGGATAAGGTTGCGCCCCTGCGCGGCCCCACACTCGCCCCAACGGATAAACAATATTTCTGCCTTGCGTAGCACCCTTGATTAGCCACTTTCGCCGGCCACAGAGATGGCCATGAGGATAAAACGATGGACGTCACCACTACCCTGAGCCTGGGCGATCCGCTGGAACCCGCACGCAAGGCCACCGCGCAAATGCTGCAAGAGCGCGAGCGCACCTTTTCGCTGCCGCAGCCGTTCTACTCCGATGAGCGCCTGTTTGATATCGACATGCAGGAAATCTTTCAGAAGGAATGGTTGATCGCCGGCATGACCTGCGAAATCCCGGCCAAGGGCAACTACCTGACGCTGCAGGTCGGTAAGAACCCGATCATCGTGATTCGCGGCGCCGAAGGCGTGGTGCACGCGTTCCATAACGTCTGCCGCCACCGCGGCTCGCGGTTGTGCACCAGCGACAAGGGCAAGGTCGCCAAGCTGGTCTGCCATTACCACCAATGGACCTACGAACTGGACGGTCGCCTGCTGTTCGCCGGCACCGAGATGGGTGCCGACTTCGACATGAAGCAGTACGGCCTCAAGCCGGTGAACGTGAAGACCGCCGGCGGCTACATCTTCATCAGCCTGGCCGAGAATCCGCCGGCCATCGATGATTTCCTGTCGACCCTAAACCACTATATGGAACCCTACGACATGGAAAATACCAAGGTGGCGGTGCAAACCACCTTGATGGAAAAGGCCAACTGGAAACTGGTGCTGGAAAACAACCGCGAGTGCTACCACTGCAACGCCTCGCACCCCGAACTGCTCAAGACCCTGCTGGAATGGGACGACGTCACCGATCCGCGGGCCGACCAGGCGTTCAAGGACCACGTGGCCGCTTCCGCCGCCGCCTGGGATGCCGAGAAGATCCCTTACGCCCACGCCAGCTTCGGCCTGCGCAACCGCATCGTGCGCATGCCGCTGCTCAAGGGCACCGTGTCGATGACGATGGACGGCAAGCAGGGCTGCGCCAAACTGATGGGCCGCATCAAGAACCCGGACCTGGGCTCGATGCGCATCCTGCACCTGCCTCACTCGTGGAACCACTGCATGGGCGACCACATCATCGTCTTCACGGTGTGGCCGATCAGCGCCCAGGAAACCATGGTCACCACCAAATGGCTGGTACACAAGGACGCGGTCGAAGGCGTGGACTATGACGTGGAGCGCATGCGCCAGGTCTGGGACGCCACCAACGACCAGGACCGTCGCCTGGCCGAAGAAAACCAGCGCGGCATCAACTCCACCGCCTACCAGCCGGGCCCGTACTCGAAGACCTACGAATTCGGCGTGGTGAACTTCGTCGACTGGTACAGCGAGCGCATGCTCAACAACCTCGGGGCCGAGCCGGCGCCGTACCTCAAGGGCGTTCCGGTCCAGGGCTGACAAATGCGCCGAACCCCGCCGGTATCGCACGGTACCGCGGGGTCACGGTCGCTCGATCTTCATGCTCGAAACCTTGCCATCGAGTTGGTTTTTCGCGCCGCCGCGGATAATGCGCCATGCGCCTGCGTTGTGGCTTCTTTCGAAGCTGCCCACCACCACCGGCTGGGTGATATCCGTTAAAACCTCGATCCGCGCCCATCCCTGGTTCTCTTTCTGGTCCTTGTTGCCGTACACCCAGAACCGGGTGCCGGCCTTGGCCTTCAGAATTTTGGCCGAGCGCGCTTCATCGTTGTCGCAGCTACCACCGAAGTTGAAGCGGAGGCTGCCTGCGAGACTCACGGTGCATACCACGTTCTGCCTGGCGGAGTTGCCCTCATACAATACAACGTTTGCATCGGAAAAATTCGTCGGTGTTGTTCCGGTTATAACTCGCGATACTTTCCCGTCCAGGCCATTGTTACGCACATAAACCACTTTCAAGTCTGCACTTTCATAACTTTTTTCGAACGTATCGACAACGACCGATTCGTTTAGCCCGATATCACGTTTGATATCGATGACTGCGTAGTCGTCCTGCTTGCTGGCCGCGGGCGAGTCATAGACGGAAATACGCGTGCCCTTGACGATGCCACGCAACTTCAGTGAACGGGCCTCATCGTTTTCACAACCGCGCCCAGGCAGGCGCAGGTTATGGTGCTGCCCGGCGGGTATGACACACGTAGTATCACCGGTGGGGTCGGCGCGGTTTTTCTCATGGAAATAGAACCCGCCCTGGGTCAATGCGGCGGCATAGGCGAACGCATCGCCGGTCTGGTTGAAGTCGATTGCCAGGAAGTTTGGCGCGGTGCGCCTGCCCAGCGCGGCGGCACAATAGTTGTCCACGCGTCGCTCAAGCCAGGTCAGGTTGTTGTCCACATCAGCGGCATGGGCCGCGGTCGAACCCCAGGCATGGAACTGATTCATGATGAACAGTCTTGGCCACCGCTCAAATCCACCGGCACCTACGCTCGAAGAGTAGGTGCGCCAGCGCGACGGGCAGCTCCAGTCATGTTTGAAAATGCTGGTGCCCAGCTCCCAGTGATTCTGCTTTTCCCATAAGCTGTCTTTTAACAGGTTGACGGTCTTGCCTCTGATCCGATAGCCGCCCTCGTGCCTGTCCGTGAGGATAACCAGCCGTCTGCCGCTGCGAATCATCTGCTCCAGTGTTGGCCAGTTCGAGGTGCCCGCATAGGGGGCGGGGTCAAATACCCAATCCTCAAGGCCCGGCACTCGCTCCAGCGCATTTTGCAGCGTCGCCCTATCCACATAGTTCTCCAGTCTCAGGGTTACAACAGCGTTCGGATTACCGCGTAGAAACGGCAAGAAGACCTTGTTCAATGCATCGGTAAACTTCTTGTCCCTACGGACATCACAGGTGCCGTTCTCGGTGGTATGACACAAGTAGACGTCCTTCGACCCCAGATTGCCTGGGTGCAGGTCCAGCATGAAGCCACGCACGCCACGATCGAGTTGGGTGCGCTTGTCGTCCTGATAACCGTTGTGGGCGGTCACCCAAGTGTATTCATTAAAGGGTTTTTTAAAATTACTGATGCCCGGCGCCGTTTCCGCAGCATGGGCCAAGGATGCAGTGACCGCTGACGAGCTTAATAAGCCCAACAGCAAGGCTGCTTTTTTGAAGTCAAACATAGATTAATCTTCCCTGATGAGTACCGCACTTTGATTAGTGCTGAAAGCGCATTAACCGAAAAATCAGATCGGTCGTACAGGGTGAATTTTTTTCCTGATATTTATGTGATTTTCATGACAACAAAAAATGCGCTCAGGAGCGCATTTTGAACTAACGAATATCCGGCTAACTTGAGCGCCAACGCACTTCGCCATTCTCGCTGATAAATTCCTCGACGATACTTTCACCCACCAGCCGAAGTTTCACGTAGCCGTTCAACACCCGCTCCGGATACGCCTCGTCCCCCGCCAATTGTGTTTCCGACCACAACACCCGAGGATGCCCGTTCAACTCGCTGGTGGTGCCGTAGGGAATCGCTCCGTGCCCGACGCAACGCGCCTGCAGCCCGCCTTGCGGCGCGTAGCAGATACCGTTGTGCAAATGGCCCCAATACCAGTAATCCGGCTCACGCCCCAGAGCATCGCATACCGGTTGGTAGAGGGCGGTCTTGTGGTGCCCGGAAATGTCAAAACCCTGGTGATGACTGAGCACCATAAGTTTCTTGCGCTTGGGCAGGCTTTTCATCCACTCGATCTGTTGCGTGTTGAGCGTACCGTCCATGTACAGGTTCATGGCATCCGAGGCATAGGCGCTGTCCAGGCCAACCACCAGCCAGTCATCGTTGTACAAGGCAAAGTAGCTCGTGCCTTGCTGCACCGGAAAGCGCTTGGCCAATTCCTTGAAATAACCGTGGGCGCCGCTGTACATCTCGTGATTGGAATTGAGCGTGAACGAGCCGTGCCTGCCCTGCGGCCAGCCGACCATGTCGACGTCTTCCTGGGAATGGGTGCCGGCGTAATACACGTCGCCCAAGTGGATGGTGAAATCGGCCTGGGCCAGTTGCATCTGGTTGGCGACCGCCACGGCGGGTGCGTGACTGTCGAACGGGCCGGTGCCCCAGTCGCCAGCGATGGCCAGCACCACGTCGTTGTCCATTTTGACCAGCGCCGGGGTGGTAGCGAACGGTGCGTGGTGGCGCAGGTTCTCGATCCACTTGAGCAGCGCCTCGCTCCACAACAGGTCCAGCAGTTCCCATTTGCGGCAGCCGAGCAAGGTGCCGTCCTTGAGCACTCGGGTTGGCAGTTCCTCTTCCTTTTGCGGCAAAGGCGTGGCGTTGCCGATTTTCAGAATCGACAGGCCGTGGGCCAGTTCCCATGGCACGGCCGGCTCATCGTCGGGCAAATCACCATGATCAATGACATGCCGGGCTTGAGCGTGACCACGCTCCAGCAGCTTGACGATGGCCTGAAACTCCTCTGGCTCCAGGTCGTTGACGAGTTTTTTCCAGGACATTTCCAGCCGCGTGACCAAGCCGTGCAGGCGGACCTTGACCTTGTCGAACTCATGTTCCCAATGGTGCAGTAATGACATGTCAACGCTCCTTCGTTATGCCCTGGGCTACAGGGTCTTCATGAATTCGATCAGGGCCCGTTTGTCGACGTCCGACAGCTGCGTGCCATACAGGTGGTCGCCGTTGTGGTTGCCTTCGAGCCGCGTGTCGTACTTGAAATCCGCCGACGCCTTCATCTGCGCGCCGCTGGTGACGAAGCCAACCTTCTGCGGGTCGTAGATATCCGAGCCGGTGTAGAACACTTGTGGACGCTGTTCTGGCGCTTGCAGCAGATCCCACAGGGTCGGCACCGAACCGTTATGCAAGTACGGCGCGCGCAGCCAGATGCCGTCGGTGGGCGTGTTGCTGTAGCTCTGGGTCTTGCGATAGGCGCCAAAGTCGAACGGCGCTTTCTTGAAGCCATGGAACGCCGTCACCAGCCCGGTGGTGAAGGAATTCAGCCGATGGGGATCGGTGCCCAACTGGTCGATGTTGGTGGTGACCTGGCCGGTGTCGCTGCGGCCGAAGTCGTGGCAACCGGCACAGTTCTGCTCCCAGATCGGTTTGCCCTGGGCGACTTTCGCCTGATCCAGGGTGAACGGCCAGGCCGGTGGCTTGTGGCCCAGCAACCAGTTGGTCACCCGGTTGAAGCTCGGCGGCAGCACCGATTTCGGCGTCGCGCCCACGGCCATGGCTGCGGCGTAGTTGCGTTCGTGGATCTTGTTGTTATTGCCGTCCCAGTGCAGGTACATGGACTCGCGGGGTTTCTGGTTCCACACCTGCGGCAAGTCCACGGTGCCGATGGTGGAGTCATCCGGGAAGCCGAAGACCACCATCTTGGTCGGGTTGAACGTGTCGGTCCGCCCCGGTCCCTGGGCCGGACGCAGCTTCTGCCAGGCGTACGCCTGTTTCTGCTTGAGCAGCGCACTCTTGGCCATCGGAATGATCAGGTAGCGGTTATAAAGCTTTTCGAAGAACCCCAGCTGGAACTTGCCGTTGATCGCCGCCATCACCGCGTCCGGGGTGAATTTCGGATCGCTGGCACACTCGTAGGCGAACCACTGGAAGGCTTGCAATTGCAGGGTATTGGCCGGCGCGGCGGCGACCGGCACCGCTACGTCAGTGGCATTGGCCCGGTAGGAACCGGTGTGGCACAGCGCGCAGTTGGGCTCCACCGTGGGGTAACCGAGCTGCCGCTTGGCCATGCCGATGGGCAAGTCGTTGCCGTTTACATAGAGGAAGCCGAACACCTCATAACCGCCTGGCTTGGGCAGTTTTTCCGGGCACATCTGTGGCAGCACGGCGAACAGGTAGTAGGGAATCCGCGCTTCGATGCCCAGGCCGATGGCGGCGTATTTGTAATGATCTTCGTCGGAGGCGAAGTCCGGCTGCGGCACCTCGCGGATCATCTGATACCAGGTCTGGTAGCCGACGAAGCCAAGCACCAGCAGCACAATCAGCGCGCCTACCTTGAAGCCATGGCTTTGCCAGCGATGTGCCCAGCCTTCACACCATTCGCGCCAACCGGCCCGGAGCAAGGCCAGCGGACGATTGGCCGCCGGGCTGCCCAGATACAACAGCACGCCCAGGATCAGGAACATGCTCAGGTCGCCCATCAACATTGGCACGAACAGTTGGCCCTGGTTGTTGGTGTTGATCAGGTAGATCCAGAACACCACCGCCACCAGACGCGACAGCACGCATAACCACGAATGCACCACGAAACGCGGCGCGTTGAACCCCGAAGGCATGTAGAACAGGCTGATCCCCACCAGCAACATGCCGGCGTTTTCCAGCCAGGGATCGGACAGCACCGGCGGCAGGCCAAGCACGGAGGTCAGCAACGCCGGCGCGAACAGCGCCGGGATCGCGAAGACCATGTTCATGACGATTCCGATCCAGATGATGCGTTGGAACCAGCGGATACAAGTGTTCATGGCATCCTTTTCCTATTCCTGACTCACCACAAAACCCATGTGGCGAGGGAGCTTGCTCCCGCTGGGCCGCGTAGCGGCCCACAAGACTTCAAAAAGCGACGACTGCTTCGCAGCCGAGCGGGAGCAAGCTCCCTCGCCACGGGATAGTCATACTTCAACCGAGCGCCGTCTTCTCCAAGTGCCCAAGGATGATCGGATACACATCCACCACCGCGTCCTTGCCGAACATGCAGTCGATGTGGCCGTAGCCGGGGACCTCATGACGGCTGAACAACTGCGGACCGTGCATCTCGCACAACCGTTCGTAGGTCTTGAGGGTGCTCTGCGGCAAGTAGCACTGGTTGTCGGCGCCGCTAATGAAGCAGATCGGCAACTTCAACCGATCGAAATGCGGCATGTAGACGTCGTTGCCGTTGAAGTCCACCAGGTGCCCCTTGCGCACGATCAGCGCCAGGTGCTCGAAGGTCTGGATGTTCGACTCGCCGAACAATTCATGCAGATTGTCGTGCAGGGTTTCATTGAGGGTGTCGTGGCGGTACAGCGACGCATACATGAACGTGATGCGGTGGCAGACCGGATTGGTGCAGTAGCCCTGGGCCTCGATCCGGGCGTAGCCGTTGAGGGCCTTGTCGTAGAGTTTGTTGAACCAGCTTTCCTTAGTGTCGGCATAGGCCGTCATGGACTTGATGCCGATGGCATCGAGCATCCCCGGCAAATGCAAACCGGCCTTCAACCCGGTGGCGGTGGCGACCACCGTGTCGGCGGCGATCTGCGAGCAGACCACCGAGCGCACGCCCTGCAAGCCCGCAAGCATCGACATGAAGAACGTCGTCGCGCCGTAGCAATGCACCACGCATTGCACGTCACGGGCCAGGGTCGCCTGTTGGATCTGCTCGATGGCGGCCTTGAAGTCGTACTGGGCCACCTGGTCGCCGTTCCATTCGTTTTTGCTCGCCGGCAGCAGGATACTCACCCGCAAATCCAGCAGCCAGACGTCATACTCGTGCTTGCACAGGTACTCCAACAGGTTGGTGTGGATGGTGTCGGTGGAAAAGATATTCGAGCCCACGCCCAGGCCATGGACCAGCATCACCGGGCCCTTGCTGCCTGCCTGGTAGCGCGTCAGGCGCAGCTCGACGTGGTCTTCGGTCTGGAAGAAATGCACCACCGGGGCCGGTGCATCCAGCGGCCGTTTCAAGCGCGACGGCGCGTCCGGATTGAAATAGACGTCGCCGGTGAACACCCCGCCGTAGCTCTCCCACAGGATGCCCGCGAAAAACTTGCCGAATCGCGCAAGCGCCTCCACCCGCTCACGCTCGTTGCGAGCGTTGAGCACTTTCATTGTGGTCATCTGCTTGGCGAAATCAGCCGGGAGGATGTGCATCACCCCCGATCCGAGCACCGCACCAGTCTTGTCCGACCCGCGATAGAGCGTGACGTAAAGGGTGCTGGTGTCGTGCCAGATGTTCAGCACGCCGTTGTCCTCCGGCACGGTCTTGAACGCACTGAAGAAATAGTCGCTGCCGTCTTCAGCGGTCAGTTTCATGTCGTAGTTCATGTGCCGCACCCCGACTTGATCCTGATACTGCTCGAACAGGTTGAACACGCCGTTGCTGGCGACCAACGGCTTCGCCGACAGCAGGGGGGCATCGAGGGTACCCACCAGGGTCGCAGCGTGCTCCGGCTCCTTGATCAAACGATCAAGGTCGGCAGCGGTGATGGTCAGCGTAAATTCGATGGGCGAGTTGTCCGCCTTGCCGCGCTTGGCAGCTTCCTCGTAAAGCGGCAGGTCGGTGCCCTGGGGTTGGGTGAAGGCGCTGGAAAAATAACCCTTCATGGTTTCGGTGAACTGCACACCGAGGGTCGGCGCCGCCACTGGTTTACGCGGGGCCGACGGCAGCGTGTAGTCGATCAGCCAACCGCGATCGGCCGCCAGCAAGCCCATATTGCGTTCACTCACCGCTGAAATGGTCAGCAGCGGATTGACCGCCAGGGACGTCGGGATCACCGAGCCGTCCGTCACGTAAAGACCGGGATAGACGTCGGTGCCGCTGGCGCCAATGAATACCTGCCCCTTGTGATTGACCACGCCTTGGGTGGCGTCCTCGCCCATCACGCAACCGCCCAGTGGATGGACCGAGACAATGCTGTGCTTGAGCAGCTTGGTCCAGATCGGGTTTTCGACCCAGATCCCGCCCAAGGCCTTGGTGCTCTGGTGCAGACGCTCGTTGCCGAGGGTAACGTTTTCCTGCTCGCCGACACCGGACCAGTCGATACGCAGCTGGTCCTTGTTATCGAGGACCATGCGGCCCTTGCCGTTGTCATGGCTCATGATCAGGTAGGTCTGCATGTTATGCAGCGCGCCGTAGTACGGCCCGCGCAGGAAGCTTTCGGCTTCGCGCCCCTTGTACCTGAGGGCGGCACCAAAGCCGGTGTCGGTGGGCACGCCGATCATCTCGGCGAACGCCGCCATGCTCGGCACCATGGCCCGGCCGAGGGCGCCGGGGATCGAACCTTCTTCGATGACCATGCGGCTGCGCCAGTCGCCTTCGGTGCGCATGTCGATCACCGAGGTGATGCACGGCCCCACCGGCTCCAGCTCCTTGGCCGAATGAGCGCCAAAACCGATGCCGTTGATGACTTGGTCGCAGTTGTGGCCGAAGCCGAGGATGTCACCGTTGCCACTCATGTTCTCGCCCAACTGGGGAGACATCGACAGGCCCTTGTCTCGCGAGCGCAACAGGATCTCGGTGGAGCCCAGGGTGCCGGCGGACACCACCACGATATCGGCGCGCACGAACAGCGTTGGCGCCGAGAACATTTCGCGACCACTGTCCAGGTACTGGAAATGCACGATCCAGCCGTCACCATCGCGCTCCAGGTGCCGCACCTCAGCCTGGCAGAAAATCTCTGTGCCATGGTTCCAGGCGTCCGGCAGATAATTCATCAGCGTGGTGTTCTTGGCCTTGTTGTTACAGCCCGAGACGCAGTCGCCACAGCCATTGCACGGCAACTGCTCGACGCCGACGTGGTTGAGGTTGTTCGGCAACTTGTCGAAAGTCACGTTGATCGGCGGCTTGTAGAAATGCGCGCCCTGCTTGAGGTAATCAGCGGACTTCTTATGGGCGTCGAGCTTGGGCAGGTTCGGCGAGGACGCCGGATACGGGTTGGGCTTGAGCATTTCCCGAGCCCGCGCGTAGCCGTCCTGGAGCAGCGTGTCGCGGTGCTCACGCATCGCCAGCGGCCAGCGCGGGTCCTCGAACACGCCGGGCTCGGCTTCCAGGGCGACGTTGGCGTTGATCAGTGACGTGCCGCCCAGGCCACACCCGACCACCACGTTCTGCTGGGCGTTGACGTGCAGGTCGAACAGCCCGGTGCGCGAACCGATGTGGCCGTCGGGGTCGTGCACCTGCAACTCCTCGGTGGCAGCGAGCAACGTATTGGGGTATTCGCCCGGCTGGATTTCCCGGCCACGTTCCAGCAGGCAGACCTTGCGCCCGGCCCGGGACAGGCGCGACGCAGCAATGCCGCCGCCGTAGCCGGAACCGATGACGATCACGTCGTAGTGTTCCTTGATTTCACTGATGGGGGTCGATATCCGTGTCATGTTCAAGTCCTCTCAGGCAGAAGGGGCAACTCTGCGGTTGCCTGTAGTTTCAAGGCGCACGAACGCCTGGCCGCTATCCCGTATGGGTTGGAGCGGCAGTCAACGGTGTTGATGGGAGGGAACCTCAGGCGCTATAGGCGTGCACGCTGATTGGCGGCACGCCGACCGTTGCGCCGGGGTAACGAGGTCATAGGGGTGGGGATGCACGTCGGGGTTGAAGCGGGATATAAATTGGGGGGCTTGCTATCCATCATGCGTTCTCCCTGAACCGGCATGGATAAAGTCGCGCTGTCCTTGTGCCATGAGTGAAGACAGGCGACACCCATACGTCAAGGCGGTTCCTTAGAACTGTATGAAATTTGACCTATCGCATTCCGCGCTAAGCCTGCCGTGACCTGTAGCGTTCGACGAACAAGTTATCCACAAGGCAACCCACAGCTAATGGGGACAAGTGTCGAGGTGATCTGGATTTTGTCAGGGCGAATGTGAATAAAATCCGTGACTTATTTGCAAACAGGAGTTTCATGCCTGATTGACCAATTTTTGATCAATACGCCGTAAGCCCCACACAGCGTGGCCTGGAGGACAGAGCGAACATGTTATCCACAGAAGCGCCAACAGCGTTTGGGGGTAATTTGACGGTTTTGTGGAAAACAGGCTGAGCAGCCACCAACCCGGTGTTATTGCGGTGGTTTTTCTATTTGTAGGCCATGATTGATCATTAATCGATCAACTCACTGGAAGCCCCGTACTGCATGGGTTGCAGCGTTGAGCGAACATCTTATCCACAGAAGCGCCAACAGAGATTGGGGGCAAGTCTGGCTTGGAAATGCTGCGTTGCTCGCAGACAAAAGCCAATAGAAACCGCAAGTTACGCTGGTTGTTTTTTGAGCGAAGGTCTACAGAGAGCGATTTACATGGGTTGCAGCGAGGGGCAAACAGGTTATCCACAGCCGGACACACAGGGATTGTGGGTAACCGTCCCACAACACCGGGCTAGGCAGGAGATAGCGGGCTCCCCACCAATCCCCTGTGGGAGCGAGCCTGCTCGCGAATGCGGTGGAACTGCCATGCAACGGTGACTGACGAAATGCATTCGCGAGCAGGCTCGCTCCCACAGGGTTTTCGGTGATTCTGGATCTAGCGAACCACCCCTTCCTCCACCAACAGCTTCAAAATCGCCTCGGCCCCCGCCTCCGGGCTCAAGCCCTTGAGCACCTGCCCACCTCCGCCGCTGGCCTTGGCCGTGGCGGCTTTCATGCGGTCGGCGCCGCTCTTGGCCTTGATGACCTTCAAGCGCTTGGGCCGTGGCTTGGCCGGTTGCAGGGTTGCCACCGCCAGCAGGGTATCGTCGACCACTTCGACTTCTTCCGCCTGCAACGCTCCACGCCGCGCCGGGCCATAGGCGCTCTGCCGTGGTTTCGGCGCGGCGTTATCCACAGTGGCCAGAAACGGCAGGCGCACCTTGAGCCGACGGCGCTGACCGCGGGGCAAGGCTTGCAGCACCAGGGCCACGCCGTTGTCGATGGATTCGACCTGGGCCAATCCCACCACCAACGGCCAACCGAGATTTTCCGCCAACAGAAATGGCAGCATGCCCGAGCCTTCACCGGTTTCCGCCTGGCTGCCGGTGAGCACCACTTGGGCGCCAGCGTCTCTCAGATACTCGGTCAACGCCGGCAGCGCATCGGCGCCCTCCGGATTATCCAACACGTGAAGCTCATCCAGGCCCATGCCCAGGTAGGCGCGCAGTGCCGGTTCGGCCACGTCGCCGGCATGCAGCACTTGCAGTTCATTGCCGGCCAGTTGCAGGCCCAGCTCCACGGCGCGGGCGTCCTGTTCGGCGCGTCGGGGCCGACCAGAAGTCGGGTGGGCGCCGATGGAGACGAGGCTGATCACTTGGGTACTCATGAACATTTCCTTAGCTTAAGCCGCATCGCGCCTGGCTTCGTTGCGGTAAGCCTCTACCGCCGCGATCAGGGCCTGGAGAATCGCCGCGCTGTCGCCGATCACCGACAAGTCCGCGCGCTTGATCATGTCGCAGCCCGGATCAAGGTTGATCGCCACCACCTTGTCGCAGGCACCGATGCCCTGCAGGTGCTGGATCGCCCCGGAAATCCCCACGGCCACGTAGACCCGTGCGGTGACCCAGGTGCCGCTGGCGCCCACCTGGCGATCGCGGGCCATGAAACCGTCGTCCACCGCCACCCGCGAAGCGCCTTCGGTCGCGCCCAAGGCCGCCGCGGTTCTGTGGAAAAGCTCCCAGTCCTTGACGCCGTTGCCGCCGGAGAAAATGAATTCGGCCTCAGCCATCGGGATCGCGCCCGGATCCACTGCCACCGCACCAAGATCCTCGATCCGCGACAAGCTGCGCGCCACGCTTGTGGATAACTCCACCGGCAACGCCTCGTGGCGGGTCTCGCTAACCGGCTCGGCGCATTCGGCCGCTGCCAGGATCAGTCGCGCCAATGGTCGGGCCAGGTCTTGCAGGCCAGCACCGGCACGGCCGATGCACTCTTCGCCCTTGACCTGCCAGACACGCGTGGCCGGGCGTTCGCCCAAAGCTGCAGCGAAACGCCGGCCCAGTTCACCACCGCCGCTGCGGCTGTCGGGCAACAGCCAATGGCGTGGGCTGAACTGGTTATCCACAGCCCGCAGGCCTTGGACCCGTTGTTCCGGTGCATAACCGCTGAATTCCTCGCCCTCAAGCACCAGCAAGCGGTCCACGCCCGCCGTGGCGAAGGCATTCTCTTTATGCTCGCCGAAGACCACCGCCAGGACCGCGCCGTCCGCGCCCGCCAATTGATGGGCAAGGCCCAACAGGTCGCGGTCGTGACTGCTGAGACGGCCACCGACCATGTCCGGGACCACACTGATGTAGAACGCCGGTTGCGGCACCTGATGCAGCGGTAGCTGCACTTCGGTGGCCGCGGTGCGCTTGGTCGCGCCGCCCTGCTGGGCGCCGCTGCGGTCGATGCGCTTGATGCCGTTGGGGCCGATGAAGCCGACCCCATGGACGTTCTTGCGAATGACGCCGTTAGGGCCCATCCAGCTGTGCTGCACCGGTTGCATGGCCGCGTGCAGCGGGTGCAGCCGGTTACGGGCGATCCACTCGGCGCGAGGGTCGCGGCGGATGATGTCGCTCATCAATGCACCTCCGCAGGTTCACGTTTGGCCGGAGCCACGGGCTTGCTCGGGGTCGTATCCTCGAGCAGCGCATCGGCCACCAGTTCGGCAATGTCCTTGATCATCGGTCGTGGTTCGACCACGCCCTCCAGCATCGCGGTGCACTGTGGACAACCCACGGCCACCAGTTCGGCGCCGGTTTCGCGGATGTCTTCCATGCGCATGTCAGGAATACGCTGCTTGCCCGGAATGTCGGTGATCGGCGCACCGCCACCGCCGCCGCAGCAACGGGAACGGAAACCGGAGCGCTGCATCTCCTTGACCTCGATGCCCAGCGCACGCAGCACCTGGCGCGGAGCCTCGTATTCGCCGTTGTAGCGGCCCAGGTAGCAGGGGTCGTGATAAGTCACGCTGTCGCCCTTGTGCTGGCCGAGGTTCAGCGCGCCGGCGTCGATGATTTCCGCCAGATAGGTGCTGTGGTGCTGCACCAGGTAGTTGCCATCGAAGGCGCCGTACTCGTTTTTCAGCACGTGGAAGCTGTGGGGGTCGCAAGTGACGATGCGGTTAAAGCGGTATTTGGCCAGGGTCTGGATGTTGCGCTTGGCCAACAGCTGGAACGTCGCTTCATCACCGAGGCGCCGGGCCACGTCGCCGCTGTCGCGTTCTTCGAGGCCGAGCACGGCGAAGTCGATTTTCGCCGCCTTGAGGACTTTGACGAAGGCGCGCAAGGTGCGCTGGTTACGCATGTCGAAGGCACCGTCGCCGACCCAGAACAGCACGTCGGTGGATTTTTTCTCGCTGAGCAGATTCAGGTTCAAGTCCGCCGCCCAGTTCATCCGTCCGCCCGGAGCGAAGCCGCCAGGGTTGTCGGTGGCGATGAGGTTTTCCAGCACCTCGGCGCCCTTGTTCGGCGTGGCGCCTTTTTCCAGAGTCAGGTGCCGGCGCATGTCGACGATGGCGTCGACGTGCTCGATCATCATCGGGCACTCCTCGACACACGCCCGGCAAGTGGTGCAGGACCACAGCGTCTCGGCGTCCACCAGACCGTTGACGATCGGCTGGTGTGGATTACCGCCGTGCTCGCCGACGGGTTTGCCTGGGTAAGGACTGCCGGCGAATTTCGCATCGGTACCGCCGGCCAGGCCGACGACCATGTCCTGGATGAGCTTTTTCGGGTTCAGCGGCTGGCCGGCGGCGAACGCCGGGCACGCCGCTTCGCACTTGCCGCACTGCACGCAGGCGTCGAAGCCGAGCAACTGGTTCCAGGTGAAATCCTTGGGTTTCTCCACACCCAGCGGTGCGGCGGGGTCGTTCAGGTCCAGCGGCTTGAGGCCGGTGGAACGGCCGCCACCAAAACGTTCTGCACGGCGGTGCCAGGCCAGGTGCAGGGCACCGGCGAAGGCGTGCTTCATCGGCCCGCCCCAGGTCATGCCGAAGAACAATTCCGACACGCCCCACAACACACCGAGCCCCAGGACAGCCGCCACCAGCCAACCACCGAAGTTCTCCGGCAGGATGCCCGCCACCGGCAGGGTCACCAGGAAAAACGACGCCGAGAAGGCCAGCAGGCTTTTCGGCAGGCGCATCCAAGGACCTTTCGACAATCGCGCTGGCGGGTTGCGCCGACGCAGGTACATGAAGATCGCACCGACGAACATCACCGCCGACATCAATAGCAGGGCGTAACCGAGGATGCGGTTGTGCAAGCCAAAACCGTGCACCAGGATCGCCAACACAATCGATGCTACCGCCCCGCCCGCCGTGGCGACGTGGGTATTGGCGATGTATTTGTCCCGCGCCACCACGTGGTGCAAATCCACCATGTAGCGCTTGGGCATGGCGAAGAGGCCACCGATCAGGTCGACTTTCGACGGTCGTCCCCGGCGCCACATGTTCACCCGCCGCAAGGCACCCAGGGCCGCTAGGCCGAGGGCTGCGAACAGCAGGATTGGAAGAAGGGTGTTCAACATAGGTGTTGCTCCCAAAGACCTCAGGGTCGTGTGCGCGCCAGTGAGAGCGACGCACCTACTTGTGGCGAGGGAGCTTGCTCCCGCTGGAGCGCGAAGCGCTCCCAAAACAGCGCCAGGTGTAAACCTGATGCTCCTCGACTGGTGATTTGGGGCCGCTTCGCAGCCCAGCGGGAGCAAGCTCCCTCGCCACAGGTGATGGTGTTAAGCCGTTAGAAATCCTTGCACAGCCGCAGGGCGTCATAAATGGCCGCGTGGGTATTACGCTGGGCCACGCAGTCGCCGATGCGGAACAGCAGGTAGCCATCGCCACTCTGCTCGAGGCACGGCTGCGGCTTGATCGCGAACAGGGCTTCGACATCGATCTGGCCCTTGTTGCGCGAACCTTCCTTCAGCGCGTAGTAGATTTCTTCGTCCGGCCGCACGCCGTTCTCCACCACCACCTGGTCCACCACGCGTTCTTCCTTGGCGCCGGTGTATTCGTTCTCCAGCACCGCCACCAGCTTGTCGCCTTCGCGGTAGACCTTCTCCAGCATCATGTCCCCGGTCATGATCACTTCCTTGGGGTACATGCTGCGGTAGTAGGTCGGGAACGACGTCCCGCCAATGGCAACGCCTGGCTTGATATCGTCGGTGACGATCTCGACCTGGCTGCCCTTGTCGGCGAGGAAGTCCGCCACCGACATGCCGGTGAACTCGCAGATGGTGTCGTAGACCAGCACGTTCTTGCCCGGGGCAACCTTGCCGTCGAGCACGTCCCAACTGCTGACCACCAGCCCTTCGGCGGCGCCCCAGTGTTCGTTCTGCTCGACGTTCGGGTGGCCGCCGACGGCCAGCACCACCACGTCCGGACGCAAGTCCATGATGGTTGGCGCATCCGCCGCCACGCCCAGGCGCAGGTCGACTTTCAGCCGCGCCAGCTCCAGCTGGAACCAGCGGGTGATACCGGCGATCTGGTCCCGTTGCGGGGCTTTCGAGGCGGTGGTGATCTGCCCGCCGATGAATTCCTTCTTCTCGAACAGCGTCACGTCGTGCCCGCGCTCGGCGGCCACGCGCGCCGCTTCCATCCCGGCCGGGCCGGCACCGACCACCACGACTTTGCGTTTCGGCCCGGTGGATTTCTCGATGATGTGCGGCACGCCCATGTATTCACGGGAGGTCGCGGCGTTCTGGATACACAGCACGTCCAGGCCCTGGTACTGGCGGTCGATGCAGTAGTTGGCGCCGACGCACTGCTTGATCTGGTCGATCTGGCCCATCTTGATCTTGGCGATCAGGTGCGGATCGGCGATGTGGGCACGGGTCATGCCGACCATGTCGACGTAGCCGCCCTCGAGAATCCGCGTGGCCTGGTTCGGGTCCTTGATGTTCTGCGCGTGCAGCACCGGGACCTTGACCACCTCCTTGATACCGGCGGCCAGGTGCAGGAACGGCTCCGGCGGATAACTCATGTTCGGGATGACGTTAGCCAAGGTGTTGTGGGTGTCGCAACCCGAGCCCACCACACCGATGAAATCGAGCATGCCGGTGTCGTCGTAGTACTTGGCGATCTGCTTCATGTCCTCGTGGGACAAGCCGTCCGGGTGGAACTCGTCACCGCACAGACGCATGCCCACGCAGAAATCGTCACCCACTTCGGCGCGCACGGCCTTCAACACTTCCAGGCCGAACTTCATGCGGCCTTCGAAACTGCCGCCCCACTCGTCGGTCCGCTTGTTGACCCGCGGGCTCCAGAACTGGTCGATCATGTGCTGGTGCACGGCGGACAGCTCGACGCCGTCCAGGCCACCGGCCTTGGCCCGGCGCGCGGCCTGGGCGTAGTTGCCGATCACCCGCCAGATTTCTTCCGGCTCGATGGTCTTGCAGGTCGCACGGTGCACCGGCTCACGCACGCCGGAC
Organism: Pseudomonas sp. R1-15; assembly: GCF_051132085.1. Classification (NCBI taxonomy): domain Bacteria; kingdom Pseudomonadati; phylum Pseudomonadota; class Gammaproteobacteria; order Pseudomonadales; family Pseudomonadaceae; genus Pseudomonas; species Pseudomonas sp. R1-15. Next base: position 5,577,949 of record NZ_CP071660.1, read on the forward strand.
GGCGACATCAGGGTCGGCCAGTTGAAACCGTCCCAGCGCGAGCGACGACCCATGTGGGTAATCTGGATCATGATCTTGGCGCCATGCTTGTGCATGGCGTCGGCCAGGTTCTGGAAGTGCGGGATGATGCGGTCGGTGGACAGGTTCACCGAACTCCACCATTCCTGCGGGCTGTCGATGGCAACCACGGACGAGCCGCCGCAGATTGCCAGGCCGATGCCGCCCTTGGCCTTCTCTTCGTAATATTTCACATAGCGGTCGGTGGTCATGCCGCCGTCGGTGGCGTAGACCTCGGCGTGCGCGGTGCTGAGCACGCGGTTGCGGATGGTCAGCTTGCCGATCTGGATCGGCTGGAACATTGCTTCAAAAGCCATGGCGCGATCCTCGACTTACAACGGCTTGACGATGAACAGGCCGTCGTCGTGGCCTTCTTCGGAACCGCCGTAGACCTGCTCGGCCACGGTGCGGATCTGGCTGCCGCGAGCGGCGAGAATCTGATCCATGGCGCCGGCGAACCAGCCGGTGAACATGTAGTCGACCTTGCGCCCGACCTTGCCGTACACGTAGACGAACGCCGAATGTTCGAGCTTGACGCTGGCGGTGCCTTTGTCCAGGTCGATGTCCTGGATCTTGAACAGGCCCCAGCCACGCTGGGACAAGCGCTTCATGTAATGCTCGAACACCGCGACGCCTTCCAGGCCGTGACATTCGGCTTCTTTTTCACACCAGTGCCAGGCGGATTTGTAGCCGGCCTTGTAGAGGATTTCGGCGTAGGCATCGGCGCCCAGCACTTCCTCGATGCCCATGTGGTTGTTGACGAAGAAGTGCCGCGGCACGTACAGCATCGGCAGGGCGTCGGAGGTCCAGACACCGGTTTCGCTGTCGACTTCGATAGGCAGTTGCGGGGCGATCTTGGCCATGAAACGTTAACTCCAGAAAATTCGTAGTCAGTGCTTAGCAATGCTTTTGCTTTAGCTCTTATAAACAAGCCGGTGAATGACTTTGGAGCCGTAGCGAGCACGTCGAGAGCAAGGAAGGACCGGAGCGACAAGCGAGACAGTACGGGACGTACGGCGAGCTTGGCGCGAGGACCTGACGCAGTTATCGGCGAGCGGAGTAGGCTCCAGAGTTATTCATTCGCCCCAGACATCTTTCAAAACGTTCACCCAGTTCTCGCCCATGATCTTGCGCACCACCCGCTCCGGGTGACCGCGCTTGAGCAGCGTCTCGGTGAGGTTCGGGAACTCGCCCACGGTGCGGATGCCCAGGGGGTTGATGATCTTGCCGAAGCTGGTCAGACGACGGGCATAGCCCTTGTCGTGTGTCAGCATCTCGAAGAAATCCTGGCCATGGCCCTGGGTGAAGTCAGTGCCGATGCCGATGGCGTCTTCACCGACGATGTTCATGGTGTATTCGATGGCTTCGGCGTAGTCGTCGATGGTCGAATCGATGCCCTTGGCCAGGAACGGCGCGAACATGGTCACGCCGACGAAACCGCCGTGGTCGGCGATGAACTTCAGTTCTTCATCGGACTTGTTGCGTGGGTGCTCTTTCAGACCGGACGGCAGGCAGTGGGAGTAGCAGACCGGCTTCTTCGATTCGAGAATGACTTCTTCGGAAGTCTTGGAACCAACGTGGGACAAGTCGCACATGATGCCGACGCGGTTCATCTCGGCGACGATTTCACGACCGAAGCCCGACAGGCCGCCGTCGCGCTCGTAGCAGCCGGTGCCCACCAGGTTCTGGGTGTTGTAGCACATCTGCACCACGCCGACGCCCAGCTGCTTGAAGATCTCGACATAGCCGAGCTGGTCCTCGAAGGCATGGGCGTTCTGGAAGCCGAAGATGATGCCGGTCTTGCCCTGCTCCTTGGCGCGACGGATGTCGGCGGTGGTCTTCACCGGGATCACCAGGTCGCTGTTTTCGCGGATCAGTTTCTGGCTGGCGACGATGTTGTTGATGGTGGCCTGGAAACCTTCCCACACCGACACGGTGCAGTTGGCTGCGGTCAGGCCGCCCTTGCGCATGTCTTCGAACAGGTCACGGTTCCACTTGGCAATGATCAGCCCGTCGATAACGATGCTGTCGGCGTGCAATTCGGCTGGGCTCATCAGGCAGTCCCCTTGTTGGCGATTCATGCGCCGAATCGTGTGCCGGCGCTTTGGGGCCAGCATATGCCTGAGGGCCGTCGCGACCGGGTGCAAAAACGACAGGGGAATTGCCGAAAGCGTCAATCCGCGACAATGGGCTGCGACAGGCCCACCCTGCCCATCTGTTCTTTACCCGGCGCTTGCGCCAGAATCCGCTGCACCACTGGATTCAACCGGACTCGAGCGACAACCGATGAAATCGATTTTCTTCGCCCTGGCACTGATCAGCACCGTCGCCCACGCGACCGAAGACACCGAACCCAACCCCTGCGACGAAGTTGAAAACGACGTCCAGACCCTGGCCTGTTCGGCCTACGGCAAAGCCGCCGCCGAACAACTGCTCAACGAAAACCTGCAAAGCCTCAACGAACGCCTGCAAACCCGCTACGCCAGCGACAAGGCCCAGCTCAACGACATCACCGCCAAGATCAAGGCCGCCCAGCAACTGTGGCAAAAGCAGCGCGAAGCCGACTGCGCGATCGCCGCCTTCCCGGCCAAACCTGGCAGCGACGCCTACAAAATCGCCGAAAACGACTGCATGGCCCAGGTGAGCGATGACCGGTCGGAGTTTTTGGAGTCGATTGGGCAGGAGTGATGCATAAGAAGCCGTTCAGCACGGTAAGCTGCGTGCATCTTCGGGAAAGGGATTCACATGAAAACTTGCGGCATCGAAATCAAAGGCAGCGAAGCGATCATCGCCGTTGCCTCGCTGGACCAGCAGGCGTTGAGCCACGTCGCGCTCAGTACCAAGAAAATCGCCCTCGACGACGATGACGAAGCCGCCAACGTCAAGGCCTTCGCCGCGCAGGTTCGGGCGTTCGTGACGGACAACGGCATCGAACGCGTCGCCATCAAGAAGCGCAGCAAGAAAGGTGAATTCGCCGGCGGGCCGACCACGTTCAAGATCGAAGGCATTTTCCAGTTGCTGGAAGGTTGCGAGGTGACGCTACTGTCGCCGCAGACCATCAACGCGCAGAGCAAGAAACACGACTTCGCCCTGCCGGCGACGCTGAACAAGTATCAGCATGAGGCGTACAAGGCAGCCTGCTCGGCACTGATGAAGAAATAGACCTTTTTCAGCCGAACACAGCCCCCCGTGGCGAGGGAGCTTGCTCCCGCTGGGCTGCGCAGCGGCCCCGAAACCCGGCACCCAAATGTGTCAGGTTGATTGAGTCGATGACATTGGGGCTGCTCCGCAGCCCAGCGGGAGCAAGCCCCCTCGCCACGGTGTATTTCCAGACTATGAAAACCTGTCAAACCACCTCCCGCTCATCCCCCTGCCGTCGCCGATCCTCCCGTGGACACCGGGCAAACCGTGCCCGATAGCTGCGGGTGAAGTACGACGGCGACTCGAACCCGCAGGCGATGCTCACCTCCAGCACGCTCATGTCGGTCTGACGCAGCAGTTGCCGGGCCTTTTCCAGGCGCAGGCGCAGGTAGAAGTTGCTCGGGGTGTCGTTCAGGTGCAGGCGGAACAGGCGCTCCAGCTGACGCCGCGTCACGTTGATCGACTCGGCCAGGGCCAGGGTGCTCAAGGGCGGTTCGCTATGGGTCTCCATCTCGCCAATGACCTGCACCAGCTTCTTGTTGCGAATGCCATAGCGCGTGGCGATTTCCATGCGCTGGTGATCCTTGCGCGGACGAATGCGACCGAGCACGAATTGCTCGCTGACCTGGATCGCCAGCTCCGGGCCGTGGGCCTGGCCGATCAGGTCGAGCATCAGGTCGATGGAGGCGGTGCCGCCGGCGCAAGTGATGCGACGGCGGTCAATCTCGAACAGTTCCTGGGTCACGCCGAGCTGTGGATAAGATTCCTTGAACGCCTCGATCGCCTCCCAGTGCAACGTCACCCGGTGTCCATCAAGTAGCCCCGCCTCGGCCAGGACCACGCTGCCGGTGTCGATACCGCCAAGGATCACACCTTCATTGTCCAGTCGATGCAACCAGCGCTCCAACGCCGGGCTGGCAAATTTCAACGGTTCGAAACCCGCCACGACCCACAGCGTCGCACCCTTCTTCAGCGGCTCCAGCGCGGCGTCGGCGTTGACCGACATGCCGTTGCTCGCCAGCACCGCACCGCCATCGGCGCTCAGTACATGCCAGCGGTACAGCTCGCCGCGAAAACGGTTGGCGACCCGCAAGGGCTCGATGGCCGAGATGAAACCGATGGCCGAGAAACCCGGCATCAACAAGAAATAAAAATCCTGGGACATGGAGCGCACTCGGTTGACGGGCAGCGTGCGGACCTTGATACGCCACTTGCAAGCGTCCTTCAAGCGCACAGGTCGCTGCAGTGCAAGAGCAGGTCGCCGCTGTGCGTTTTGCGCAGGGCCCGGCTGCGTACTTTGGCATCACCGGCGCGCAGACGCCGGAACCCATAACAACAAGCTGCCGAGGAACCTGACAATGAAACACCTGATCAGCTACTGCGTTCTTGCAATCAGCGCCACGTCTCTCCTGAACCAGACTGCCCTCGCAGCCGAACCCGCTGCCTGCCAGAACGTGCGCCTGGGCGTGGTCAACTGGACCGATGTCATTGCCACCAGCGCCTTGACCCAAGTGATGCTCGATGGCCTCGGCTACAAGACCAAGCAGACCAGCGCCTCCCAGCAGATCATTTTCGCCGGCATCCGCGACCAGCGCCTGGACCTGTTCCTGGGCTACTGGAACCCGCTGATGACCCAGACCATCACCCCGTTCGTCGAGGCGAAGCAGGTCAAGGTGCTGGAGCAGCCGAGCCTGAAGGACGCCCGCGCCACCCTGGCCGTACCCACTTACCTGGCCGACAAGGGCCTGAAGACCTTCGCTGATATCGCCAAATTCGAAAAAGAGCTGGGCGGCAAGATCTACGGCATCGAGCCCGGTTCCGGTGCCAACACCCAGATCAAAGCGATGATCGCCAAGAACCAGTTTGGCCTGGGCAAGTTCCAGCTGGTGGAGTCCAGCGAGGCCGGCATGCTCGCGGCGGTGGACCGCGCCGTGCGGCGCAAGGAAGCCGTGGTGTTCTTCGGCTGGGCGCCGCACCCGATGAACGTCAATGTGCAGATGACCTATCTCACCGGCAGCGAAGACGCCCTCGGCCCGAACGAAGGCATGGCCAGCGTCTGGACCGTCACCGCGCCGAACTACGCCGAGCAATGCCCTAACGTCAGCCGCCTGCTGAGCAACCTGACCTTCAGCGCCGAAGACGAGAGCCGGATGATGCAGCCGCTGCTCGACCACAAGGACCCACTGGAATCCGCCCGGCAATGGCTGAAGGACCACCCGCAAGACAAGCAGCGCTGGCTCGAAGGCGTGACCACTTTCGACGGCAAGCCGGCCATCGACAACCTGAAACTGACCAGCAACTGATCAACCGTTATCCCTCTGCGCAGCTCCAAAGGGCTGCGCGGTGACTCACCACGCCTGAAGGAATCCGCACCATGAACCACGACGTCATCATCACCTGCGCACTCACCGGTGCTGGCGACACGACCGCCAAGAGCCCGCACGTGCCGGTTACCCCGAAACAGATCGCCGCGGCGGCCGTCGAGGCGGCCAAGGCCGGCGCCACCGTGGTCCACTGCCATGTGCGCGACCCACAGACCGGCAAGTTCAGCCGCGACGTGGCGCTGTACCGCGAAGTGATGGAGCGCATCCGCGAGGCCGACGTCGACATCATCGTCAACCTCACCGCCGGCATGGGCGGCGACCTGGAAATCGGTAGCGGCGAAAAACCCATGGAGTTCGGCCCCAACACCGATCTGGTGGGCCCACTGACCCGCCTGGCCCACGTCGAGGAGCTGTTGCCGGAAATCTGCACGCTGGATTGCGGCACCCTGAACTTCGGCGACGGCGACACCATTTACGTCTCCACCCCGGCGCAACTGCGGGCCGGCGCCAAGCGCATCACCGAGCTGGGGGTCAAGGCCGAGCTGGAGATCTTCGACACCGGGCACCTGTGGTTCGCCAAGCAGATGATCAAGGAAGGCCTGTTGGACAACCCATTGTTCCAGCTCTGCCTGGGTATCCCGTGGGGCGCGCCGGCGGATACCACCACCATGAAGGCGATGGTCGACAACCTGCCCGCCGACGCGGTGTGGGCCGGCTTCGGTATCGGCCGCATGCAAATGCCGATGGCGGCACAGGCCGTATTGCTCGGCGGCAACGTGCGGGTCGGGCTGGAAGACAACCTCTGGCTGGACAAAGGCGTGCTCGCCACCAATGGACAACTGGTGGAGCGTGCCGGCGAAATCCTCAGCCGCCTCGGGGCGCGTGTGCTTACGCCGGCTGAAGGGCGCAAGAAAATGGGCCTGACCCAGCGCGGCTGAGCCGAACCTACTTATCCCCCTTTGTGGGAGCGAGCCTGCTCGCGAAAGCTGTGGAACGGGCCACACATGCATCGACCGACACTCCGTCATCGCGAGCAGGCGCGCTCCCACACAGGCTCGTTCCACATTTTGGATCATCGAATCATTAGGGAAACCACCATGAGCTTCATCACCAACATCAAAACCTTCGCCGCCCTGGGCAGCGGCGTCATCGGCAGCGGCTGGGTCAGCCGCGCCCTGGCCCACGGCCTCGACGTGGTCGCCTGGGACCCGGCGCCGGGTGCCGAAGCGGCCTTGCGCAAACGCGTCGCCAACGCCTGGGGCGCCTTGGAAAAACAGGGCCTGGCCCCCGGCGCATCGCAGGATCGCTTGCGATTCGTCGCGACCGTCGAGGAATGCGTGCGCGAGGCCGATTTCATTCAGGAAAGCGCTCCCGAGCGGCTGGAGCTCAAGCTTGAGCTGCACGCCCAGATCAGCGCCGCCGCCAAGCCGAATGCACTGATCGGGTCAAGCACCTCGGGGCTTTTGCCGAGCGAGTTTTATGCAAACTCCACTCATCCGGAGCGCTGCGTGGTCGGGCATCCGTTCAACCCGGTCTATCTGCTGCCCCTGGTGGAAGTGGTCGGCGGCAAGCACACCGCGCCTGAAGCCGTGCAAGCGGCGATGCAGGTCTACGAATCCCTTGGCATGCGCCCGCTGCACGTGCGCAAGGAAGTCCCCGGTTTCATCGCCGATCGCCTGCTCGAAGCGCTGTGGCGCGAGGCCCTGCACCTGGTCAACGACGGCGTAGCGACCACCGGCGAAATCGACGATGCCATTCGTTTTGGCGCCGGCCTGCGCTGGTCGTTCATGGGCACGTTCCTGACCTACACCCTGGCCGGCGGCGATGCCGGGATGCGCCATTTCATGGCCCAGTTCGGCCCGGCGCTGCAATTGCCGTGGACCTACCTGCCGGCGCCGGAGCTGACCGAGAAACTGATCGACGATGTGGTGGACGGGACGAGCGAGCAACTGGGGCGCCACAGCATTTCGGCGCTGGAACGCTATCGTGATGATTGTCTGATGGCGGTGCTGGAGGCGGTGAAGGCCACCAAGGAAAAGCATGGAATGGCCTTCGCCGAGTAACCCCATCCCCTGTGGCGAGGGAGCTTGCTCCCGCTCGGCCGCGAAGCGGTCGCAAAACCGGCGAATGCCATTTATCTGATACACCGCATGTACAGGTTTTGGGACCGCTTCGCAGTCCAGCGGGAGCAAGCTCCCTCGCCACATTTGTGTACAACAGCGACGATCCGTGGAGTCCAGCATGCCCACCCTAACCACCTACCAAACCCCCATCCTCCCGGAATGGGTCGACTACAACGGTCACTTGCGCGATGCCTTCTACCTGCTGATCTTCAGCTACGCGACCGACGCGCTGATGGACCAGCTCGGCCTGGACAGCCAGAACCGCGAAGCCAGCGGCCATTCTCTGTTCACCCTCGAACTGCACCTGAACTACTTCCACGAAGTGAAGCTCGGGGCCGAGGTAGAGGTGCACACACAAATCATCGGCCACGACGCCAAACGTCTGCACCTCTACCACAGCCTGCACCTGGTGGGCGGAGACAAAGAGCTGGCCGGCAATGAGCAGATGCTGCTGCACGTCGACCTGGCGGGCCCGCGCTCAGCGCCTTTCACCGAGCAGACCCTGGGCCGACTCAAAGCCCTGATCGACGAACAATCCGACCTGCCGGCTCCGACCTGCATTGGCCGCGTCATCGCCTTGCCGCCCGCCCGATAAGTCTCGAACAGGAGACCGCCATGAACATCGCCGCCGCTATTGCCGACTTCCGACGCTACCCTCTTGTCCAGGCATTGAGCGCTGTAACCCCCTTGGCCGACCGGGTCCACGTCACGTGGGCTGACGGTCGGATCAGCCCGTTTCACCATCAATGGCTGCGGGACAACTGCCCCTGCGCGCAGTGTGTCTACAGCGTCACCCGCGAGCAGGTCCTGGAGATCGTCGACGTCCCGGAAGACCTGACGCCCGGCGAAATCGACATCGACGGCGCGGGCTGCCTACACGTGGTTTGGCAGGACGGCCATCAGAGCCTTTTCGACCCGGGTTGGTTGCGCGCCCATGCCTATGACGATCAATCCAGGGCCGAGCGACTGGCGGGCAAACCACAACGCCAACTGTGGCAGCACGATCTGTCACTGCCAGTGTTCGAATACCAGGCCCTGATGGAGGACTCCGACACCTTGCTGAAATGGCTACTGGCAGTACGCGACATCGGCCTGACCCAGGTACGGGACGTCCCCACCGAACCCGACTCGCTGAAACTGATTGCCCAGCGCATTTCCTTTATTCGCGAAAGCAATTTCGGCGTGCTGTTCAACGTGCAGTCCAAGGCCGATGCCGACAGCAACGCCTATACCGCCTTCAATCTGCCGCTGCACAGCGACCTGCCAACACGAGAGCTGCAGCCCGGTTTGCAGTTCCTGCATTGCCTGGTGAACGACGCCGACGGTGGCGAGAGCATCTTCGTCGACGGTTTCGCCATCGCCCAGGCGCTGCGCCGGGAAGACGCCGAAGCCTTCGACGCGCTGTGCCAGATCCCGGTGGAATTTCGCAACAAGGATCGCCACAGCGACTACCGCTGCCTGGCGCCGATCATCGCCCTGGATACGCTGGGGCAGGTCTCGGAGATCCGCATGGCGAATTTCTTGCGCGGACCGTTCGATACGTCGGTGGAGCAGATGCCCAGGCTCTATCAAGCCTATCGCCGCTTCATTGCCCTGACCCGCGAGCCTCGGTTTCGCCTGGTACAGAGGCTTGAACCCGGCCAGCTCTGGTGCTTCGACAACCGTCGCACCCTCCACGCGCGCAATGCGTTCGACCCAGCCTCCGGGGCGCGACACTTCCAGGGGTGTTATGTCGATCGGGATGAGTTGCTGTCGCGGATTCTGGTGTTGCAGCGTTAGACCGCGTCATCGTTCTTCGCGAGCAGGCTCGCTCCCACAGGGGTTCTGTGTCGATCACAAAATCTAATGTGGGAGCGAGCCTGCTCGCGAAAGCACCCGATCAGACAACTCATTCCCGCTGATTCACACAGACAAAAAAATCCCCGATCAAGCCGTGACAGGATCGGGGCAGGAGCGTTACTGGAGGAGCCGTTGCGCGAGGGTGACCAAACCATCGTGATTCAGCTTGGGACCAGTGTGCCCACTCCCGAGGCAGGCGAGTTAGCCGAAAACGACCCGCTCATAGTCATTCAGGCCAGATCGACAATTTGCCCTTGCCGCAGCTCCGGACGGCTACCAGAATCCAGTCACGACCCCAATCCCTGAACAAGGAAAAGCGTCATGATGTACGCCGATTTGATCGACCAGGAAGACCTGCTGGGCCAACTCAAGGCCCTGGGGCTGCAGATACCCAGCGGTGCGACCGCCGAGCAGGCCTGTGAATGCGCGGTGCGCGGCCTGGACCGGGCGCGCGCCAATGAACTGCGGCGCATGGTCAAGGACATGTACACCAGCAGCGCGACCATCCTGCCGGCGGTGCGTCAGGCGATCGACAAGCAACTGCTGCCAGCGCTGACGGAATACCAGCAAAACCATAGCGCCTGAAACTGACTATTCGCGAGCAGGCTCGCTCCCACAGGTTCTGTGTCGTTCACAAATCCTGTGGGAGCGAGCCTGCTCGCGATGAAAGCGCTGAGGTCTTAGAGCCTCACACTGGCAAACGTCGACTCATTGCGCGCCTGGCTCAAGGCCGACAGCGGGCCGGACAATGGCGACAGCACCAGGGCCTGCGGCAACGGCATCATCGCTACCTGCTGCGTAGTGTTGGAACCGACGCGCTCGTCACGCGGCGGAATGCCGAAGTATTCGCGGTAGCACTTGGAGAAGTGCGGGGTGGAGACGAAGCCGCACACCGAGGCCACCTCGATAATCGACATCGGCGTCTGCTTGAGCAACTGCCGCGCGCGGATCAGCCGCAGCTTGAGGTAGTAGCGCGACGGCGAACAGTGCAGGTACTTCTGGAACAGCCGCTCGAGCTGACGTCGGGACACGGCGACATACACCGCCAGTTCGTCCAGGTCGATCGGCTCTTCGAGGTTGGCCTCCATCAGTGCGACGATTTCCTGCAACTTCGGCTGGTTGGTGCCGAGCATGTGCTTGAGCGGCACGCGCTGGTGATCCTGCTCGTTGCGGATGCGCTCATAGACAAACATTTCCGAGATCGCTGCCGACAGTTCGCGACCGTGATCGCGGCTGATCAAGTGCAGCATCATGTCCAGCGGCGCGGTGCCGCCAGAACTGGTGAAGCGATTGCGGTCGAGGGTGAACAGGCGCGTGCTCATCGACACCCGCGGGAAGGCTTCCTGCATGGCTGCCAGGCATTCCCAGTGCACGCTGCAATCGAAACCGTCCAGCAGGCCGGCACAGGCCAGGGCCCAACTGCCGGTGCAGACCGCGCCGAGGCGACGGGACTGCCGGGCCTGGCTTTGCAGCCAGGAGACGTGCTCACGGGTAACGGTGCGCTGGATGCCGATGCCGCCGCAGACGATGACGGTGTCGAGGGCCGGCGCTTTGTGCATGGAGGCGTCAGGCGTGATCTGCAGACCGTCACTGGCCCAGACCTGCCCGCCATCGACAGTCAGGGTGGTCCAGCGATACAACTCGCGACCGGACAGCTGGTTGGCCATGCGTAGCGGTTCCACCGCGGACGCCAGGGAAATCAGCGTGAAATTGTCCAGCAGCAAAAAGCCGATGGATTGAGGCGCACGGTTCTGGGGTTGAGCCCCAGAGTTGGACGTCGTCATCGCGGTATCTCCTCACACAAAGCGGGTGATGGCCTCAGGCGGAGGCTCTTGTTATTGCCCACCATTCTCTTGCGTGAGACGGGGCTTTATCGGGACAGAGCAATTGCCATGCCTAAATTTGAATGCGCGTTCAATAAATCCTGAAAACGACATGCCGACCTGTCTATTCAAGGGGCCTGTCGGGGCTGGTTTGAAAGTGCCATCAACGGCCCCAGGCACCTGCCACAGTGGGCTGTGAGCAGATCGGTAGCACTTGTGGTAACTGGGCTGCGCCGCTTGCACGGCGGATGTCACCGCAAGCGCGGGGACGGACGGTAGCGCGGCGGACAATGGCGTGACCGATAAGTCAGGTCTTGTCTGTTTGCGACGCGCCAAAACGTGGCGTGTTTTTGCAGCGGTGTTCATTTTACGAGCGGTTTTTCTCGATACCTGTGGCGAGGGAGCTTGCTCCCGCTGGGCTGCGGAGCGGCCCTGAGTCGGGCACCTCGGCGTGTCAGAAAACCGCAAAGGGGACGCTTCGCGCCCCAGCGGGAGCAAGCTCCCTTGCCACGGAATTATCTTGTGAATCCTGAATCAACACTCCACCGCACTCACCGCCAACCCGCCCCGCGATGTCTCTTTATATTTGTCATGCATGTCGGCACCGGTGTCGCGCATGGTGCGGATCACCCGGTCCAGGGAGATGAAGTGCTGGCCGTCGCCACGCAGGGCCATTTGTGCGGCATTGATGGCTTTCACCGCGGCAATCGCGTTGCGCTCGATACAGGGCACCTGGACCAGGCCGCCGACCGGGTCGCACGTCAGGCCAAGGTTGTGCTCCAGGCCGATTTCCGCGGCGTTGCACAATTGCTCCGGCGTGGCGCCGAGGATTTCCGCCAGGCCCGCCGCCGCCATGGCGCAGGCCGAGCCGACTTCGCCCTGGCAGCCAACTTCGGCGCCGGAGATCGAAGCGTTCTTCTTGCACAAAATCCCCACCGCCGCTGCGCTGAGGAAATAGTCCACCACGTTGGCGTCGGTCACCGCTTCGCTGAATTTCATGAAGTAGTGCAGCACCGCCGGAATGATCCCCGCCGCGCCATTGGTCGGCGCCGTGACCATGCGCCCGCCGGCGGCATTTTCCTCGTTGACCGCCAGGGCGAACAGGTTGACCCATTCCATGGCGCTCAAGGTCGAGCCGATCACGTTCGGTTTGTTCAGCTCCTGCAGGCTGCGATGCAACTTGGCCGCACGCCGCCGCACGTTGAGGCCGCCGGGCAGGATGCCTTCGTGCTTGAGGCCTTGTTCGACGCAATCCTGCATGGCCCGCCAGAGTTTCATCAGGCCGCTGCGGATCTCTTCCTCGGAGCGCCAGACCTTTTCATTCGCCATCATCAACTCGGCCACCCGCAGGTTGTGCGTGCGGCACAGTACCAGGAGCTCTTCGGCGCTGGAAAAATCGTACGGCAGTTCGGTACTGTCCAGGTCCACCACGCCGCTGGAAGCCTGGGCCTGGTCAACAACAAAACCTCCGCCGATGGAATAGTACGTGTCGCGGTGCAATTCGCCGCTCGCGCCTTCGGCAACCAACGTCATCGCGTTAGGGTGGAACGGCAGGTTCTCGTCGATCAGGCGCATGTCGCGCGACCAGACAAAAGGCACCGGCAGACGCCCATCCAGCAATAAGGTCGCGGTTTCGCGCAGCAGTTCGATGCGCTTGCCGATCTGCGACGGGTCGATCGCGTCAGGCCATTCGCCCATCAGACCCATGATCGTGGCGTTGTCGCTGCCATGGCCGATGCCGGTCGCCGACAGCGAACCGTACAACTGCACCTCGACCCGGCGCACATCGTGCAGCAGCGCCTTCGCCCGCAGCGCTTCAACGAACAGCGCCGCGGCGCGCATGGGGCCCACGGTATGGGAACTGGACGGGCCGATACCGATCTTGAACAGGTCGAACACGCTGATTGCCATGCCTTGGATCTCCAGAACGGTCACATCCGGGCGCAGGAGCGCCCGGTGGCGGAGCTGCTACGCTCAACGCCGGGATGGCCGCATCATCCGGCTTTTGAATCGGCTTTCGACGTCTGACACCGACGCAATCATGCCCAGCAGCGCCGCGCCCTTGTTGCCCAGGTTTTACGACGTTTTTTTGCGTGTCAGAAGCCAGCCGAGGGCGGAAAAAATCTGTAAACGACGTCACCAACACTGGATGCGACCCTCCCTGTACTGGATACGACGCACCCTGTAGGCGTCGGATTTGCACTGGTACATGATCGGTTACGGCTCGTTTGCAAGGCCGCGTGTCACCCAGGGTGCCCACGCGCCACCAACCGCAACATTAAAAAAGCAAAAAAGCGCGGTTGTCCCCGACCGGACACTGCCGATAAAACACCAGGAGTCCACCCATGAAAGGTTCCAAGCCGTTGTTGTTGGCCGCCATGCTGAGTCTTCCGATGCTGGCCAACGCTGCAGAGCCCGCTCAGTGCAGCACCGTCAACTTCTCCGATGTCGGCTGGACCGACATCACCGTTACCACCGCTACCACCAGCGTCGTGCTCGACGCCCTCGGCTACAAGACCAAGACCACCATGATCTCCGTACCAGTGACCTACAAATCCCTGGCCGACGGCAAGAACATGGACGTTTTCCTCGGCAACTGGATGCCGACCATGGAAAACGACATCAAGGCCTACCGCGAAGCCGGCACCGTGGAAACCGTGCGCGCCAACCTGGAGAACGCCAAGTACACCCTTGCCGTCCCCGAAGAGCTGTATGAAAAGGGTCTGAAGGATTTCGCCGACATCGCCAAGTTCAAGAAGGAACTGGACGGCAAGATCTACGGCATCGAACCAGGCAACGACGGCAACCGCTTGATCCAGAGCATGATCGACAAGAACGCCTTCGGTCTCAAGGACGCTGGCTTCAAGGTCGTCGAATCCAGCGAAGCCGGCATGCTGTCGCAGGTCGATCGCGCCCAGCGCCGTAACACCGCCGTGGTGTTCCTGGGCTGGGAACCGCACCCGATGAACACCCGTTTCAAAATGAAATACCTCACCGGTGGCGATGAATTCTTCGGTCCGAACTTCGGCCAGGCGACCATCTACACCAACACGCGCAAGGGCTACGCCCAGGAATGCGGCAATGTCGGCCAATTGCTGAAAAACCTGGTCTTCACCCTCGACATGGAAAGCACGCTGATGGGCAACGTGCTGGACGACAAGATGAAGCCTGAAGCCGCCGCCAAGGCCTGGCTGAAGAAAAATCCACAGGTGCTCGACACCTGGCTCGCCGGCGTCACCACCATCGACGGTAAACCTGGCCTGGAGGCCGTGAAAGCCAAGCTCGCGCAGTAAAAGCTTATGCCGGGCGAGTTCACTCGCCCGGGCTGTTTATTCCTTGCATGCGGAAGTTCACTACCATGCTTATTGATCAGAAAATACCCTTGGGCCAGTACATCGCGGGCTTTGTCGAATGGTTGACGCAAAACGGCGCCAACACTTTCGATGCCATCGCGATGTTTCTGGAAACGATGATTCACGGCGTGACGTTTGCGCTGACCTGGTTCAATCCCCTGGCCCTGATCGGCCTCATTGCCCTGCTGGCGCATTTCATCCAGCGCAAATGGGGCCTGACCGTTTTTGTCATCGCCTCGTTCCTGCTGATCCTCAACCTGGGTTACTGGCAGGAAACCATGGAAACCCTCGCCCAGGTGCTGTTCGCGACCCTGGTCTGCGTGCTGATCGGCGTGCCGCTGGGCATTGTTGCCGCGCACAAGCCGATGTTCTACACCATGATGCGTCCGGTGCTCGATCTGATGCAGACCGTACCGACCTTCGTCTACCTCATTCCTACCCTGACCCTCTTCGGTCTGGGTGTGGTCCCGGGCCTGATCTCCACGGTGGTGTTCGCGATTGCCGCGCCCATCCGCCTCACCTACCTGGGCATCCGCGACGTTCCCGACGAACTGATGGACGCCGGCAAAGCCTTCGGCTGCTCCCGTCGCCAACTCCTCTCACGCATTGAATTGCCCCATGCCATGCCGAGCATCGCCGCCGGTATCACCCAATGCATCATGCTGTCGCTGTCGATGGTGGTCATCGCGGCGCTGGTCGGTGCCGACGGCCTGGGCAAACCCGTGGTCAACGCACTGAACACCGCCGATATCGCCCTGGGCTTCGAAGCCGGCCTGGCGATCGTATTGCTGGCGATCATGCTCGACCGAATCTGCAAACAACCCGACGCCAAAGTAGGGGGTGACGCATGAGCATAATCCGCTTCGAAGAGGTCGACGTGATCTTCTCCAAAGATCCACGCGAAGCCCTCAAGCTGCTCGACAAGGGCATGACCCGCAACGAAATCCTGAAGCAGACCGGGCAGATCGTCGGCGTGGAAAAGGCCAGCCTGGATGTCGAAAAAGGCGAGATCTGCGTACTGATGGGCCTCTCCGGCTCCGGCAAGTCGAGCCTGCTGCGCTGCATCAACGGCTTGAACACAGTGAGTCGCGGCAAATTGTTCGTCGAACACGAAGGCCGCCAGATCGACATCGCCTCCTGCACCCCCGCCGAGTTGAAGATGATGCGCACCAAGCGCATCGCCATGGTCTTCCAGAAGTTCGCCCTGATGCCCTGGCTGACAGTGCGCGAGAACATCAGCTTCGGCCTGGAAATGCAGGGCCGCCCAGAGAAGGAACGCAAAAAGCTGGTGGATGAAAAGCTGGAGCTGGTGGGCCTGACCCAGTGGCGCAACAAGAAGCCCGACGAGCTGTCCGGCGGCATGCAACAACGGGTCGGCCTGGCCCGTGCCCTGGCGATGGACGCCGATATCCTGCTCATGGACGAACCCTTCTCGGCCCTCGACCCGCTGATCCGCCAAGGCCTGCAGGACGAACTGCTGGAGCTGCAGCGCAAGCTGAGCAAGACCATCGTATTCGTCAGCCATGACCTCGACGAGGCCCTGAAACTGGGCAGCCGCATCGCGATCATGAAAGACGGCCGCATCATCCAGTACAGCAAGCCGGAACAGATCGTGCTGAACCCGGCGGATGACTACGTGCGCACCTTCGTTGCCCACACCAACCCGCTCAACGTGCTCTGCGGACGCAGCCTGATGCGCACCCTGGACAACTGCAAACGCATCAACGGCTCGGTCTGCCTGGACCCGGGCGGCGATTCCTGGCTCGACCTGGCCGAAGGCAACACCATCAAGGGCGCCCGTCAGAACGGCGCCGCGCTGGACCTGCAAAACTGGGCACCGGGCCAGGCCGTCGAGGGTCTCGGCCGCCGTCCGACCCTGGTGGACTCCAGCATCGGCATGCGCGACGCCTTGCAGATCCGCTACCAGACCGGCAACAAGCTGGTGCTCCATGATAACCAGAAGGTCGTCGGGATCCTCGGCGACAGCGAGCTGTACCACGCGCTGCTCGGCAAGAACCTGGGCTGAGCCCGGGCACACAAAAACGCCGCGAGATGATCGCGGCGTTTTTGTTTGTGCAGGAACAAGAATTAAAAACGCTATCCCGTGGCGAGGGAGCTTGCTCCCGCTCGACTGCGCAGCAGTCGCAATCCAGGTGACACTAACCTTCAGGTTCACCGTGTTGGCCGGTTTGGGGTCGCTTCGCAACCCAGCGGGAGCAAGCTCCCTCGCCACAAAAGCCCCTCTGCCACAAGAGCTGGGCCAGACAGAGGGTCAGCTAAAAACTTTACCCAACCCCGCCAACTCCGCCCGCTCCTGCTCAACCCGCACATCCTCGCGCATGGCCTTGTGCAACCCGAACATGAAGAACACCAGCACCACCGAGAACGGCAGTCCGGCCAGCACGACCATGGTTTGCATGGCTTCGAAGTTACCGGCAAACAGCAGGCCGATGGTCACCAGCGTGATCACCACCGACCAGAAGATCCGCAACCAGTGGGGAGCATCTTCATCGACATTGCCGCCCGTGCACGAGAGATTGGCCATCATCACCGCGCCGGAATCCGCCGGGGTCAGGAACAGCACAAAACCGACAAAGATCGACACGCCGATCACCACTTTCGACGCCGGGTAAAATTCCAACAGCTGATAGATCGACATCGACGGCTGCGTCAGTGCGGTCTTGCCCAGCTCCACCGCACCGTGGTTCATCACCAGATCCAGTGCCGAGTTACC
Source organism: Pseudomonas sp. R1-15 (assembly GCF_051132085.1). Lineage (NCBI taxonomy): Bacteria > Pseudomonadati > Pseudomonadota > Gammaproteobacteria > Pseudomonadales > Pseudomonadaceae > Pseudomonas > Pseudomonas sp. R1-15. The sequence goes on from NZ_CP071660.1 coordinate 5,595,343, forward strand.
GAAAATCGACAGCCAGGCCAAGGTAAAGCCCAGGGGAATCAGCAGCACACCGGCCACCAGCTCGCGCACGGTGCGGCCACGGGAAATCCGCGCGATGAACATGCCGACAAATGGCGCCCAGGAAATCCACCAGGCCCAGTAGAACAGCGTCCACAGGCCCATCCAGCGGCCCGACTTGGCGTTGTCGTCCGCATACACGTACAGATCGAACGTCTTGAGCACCACGCCGTTGAGGTAGTCGCCAATGTTCTGCACGAAGCCATTGAGCAAGTGCAGCGTGGGGCCGCACAGCAAGACGAAGATCAGCAAACCGCTGAACAGCACGATGTTCAGGTTGGACAGCCGGCGGATGCCGTTCTCCACGCCGGACACGGCGGCGATGGTCGCCACGCTGCTCATCACGATGATCACGATCAGCAGATTGGTGTTGCTGTGCTCCATGCCGAACAGGTTTTCCAGCCCGGAGGCGACTTGCAGCGATCCGATCCCCAGGTTGGTCACCAGCCCCAGCAACGTAACGAACATGCCGAAGCCGTCCACCGCGTGACCGGCCGCGCCCTTGACCCAGCGTTCGCCCATCAGCGGATACAAGGCCGAACGCAGCGCCAGCGGCTGGTTGTGCCGGTAGGCGAAATAGGCCACGGCCAGGCCCACGAGGGCATAGATCGCCCAGCCGTGCAGGCCCCAATGCAAAAACGTCAGCTGCACCGCCTGGCGCGCAGCCTGGTTGCTACCTGCGACGCCTTCGGGCGGGTTGAAGAAATGGTCCAGTGGCTCGGATGCGCCAAAGTACAGCAGCGAAATGCCGATGCCCGAGGAAAACAGCATCCCGGCCCAGGCGCCATAACTGAAATCCGGCGTGTCGTCCTTGCTGCCAAGCTTGAGCTTGCCGTAGGAGGAAAACGCCAGGCCGACCACAAACACCAGGTAAGCGGCGATGACCACCATGTAGTACCAGCCGAAGCTGCGCGATAGCCACGCCTGGGCAATGCCGAGCAACCGGCCGGCCTCCTGCGGGGCGATGATCAGGGTGGCCGTCAACAACAGAATCAACGCGGTGGAGGTGTAGAACACCCAACCGTTGACCGTCACCTTCTGCGGCGGGGTCTTTATCAGCAAGGCAGAACTCATTGCACGGATGCTCCAGGCAGTGCGAGAGAAGGACTAGGCAACGCAATACCCGTCCGATCGATGAGTTGGCAGCCGACCGGCGGGTGTTATAAAGACACCCTGGAAGCCCTGCCCCCGCAATGCGCGGGTGTGAGGGCCCTTGATGTCCGTTTATTTACGCCGTTTACGCGTAGGAAATTTCGTAAATCGCGACGATTTGTCGCAGAGCTTATTCTTTGTTGATTGAACGTTCAATCAAAACAAAATAGACTGGCCCTCATGAAGGCAGGCGAAGACTCGTCCGCCCGATGGCCTAAGGAGATGTGCAGATGCCCAAGGTCGGTATGCAACCCATCCGCCGCCAGCAGTTGATCGAAGCCACTTTGCAGGCTGTCGACCAGGTCGGAATGGGGGACGCCAGCATTGCGCTGATCGCCCGTTTGGCCGGTGTTTCGAACGGCATCATCAGTCACTACTTTCAGGACAAGAATGGCCTGATCGCGGCCACGGCCCAGTACCTGATGAGTGTCTTGAGCGAGAACGTCACCGCGCGGCGTCAAGCGCTGACGGATCCAAGCCCGCGAGCTCACCTGAAGGTGATCATCGAAGGCAATTTCGACGCCAGCCAGGTCAACGGGCCGGCAATGAAAACCTGGCTGGCCTTCTGGGCCACCAGCATGCATCACCCGTCATTGCACAGGTTGCAGCGGATCAACGATCACCGTCTGTATTCCAACCTGTGTTGCCAGTTCCGCCGCGTCTTGCCCGTTGACCAGGCACGCAGCGCGGCACGGGGCCTGGCCGCCCTGATTGACGGTTTGTGGCTGCGCGGGGCGCTGTCGGGAGACGCGTTCGATACCGCCCAGGCGCACCAGATCGCCTACGAATACATGGATTTCCAACTGGCCAAGGCAGGAGCGCCAGAGCACACAGAACCGCTCGACTCCTGAACCGTCACCGCAGCGCGTAGTCACCTATAAACGACACGCTCGGTGGCCAGCCAACCACTCATGCACTTGCGAGGACTTTATGGCCCGTTTCGAACTGCAAAAACTCTACATCGATGGCGCGTACAGCGATGCCAGCGGCGACGCCACTTTCGAAGCCATCAACCCGGCCAACGGTGAAGTTCTCGCCCTGGTGCAGCGCGCGACGTTCGAGGACGTCGAGCGCGCCGTGGTCAGCGCCGAAAAGGGCCAGAAAGTCTGGGCCGCGATGACCGCCATGCAGCGCTCGCGCATCCTGCGCCGCGCCGTCGACATCCTGCGCGAACGCAACGATGAACTGGCCGCCCTGGAAACCCTGGACACCGGCAAATCCTTCTCCGAAACCAAATACGTCGACATCGTCACTGGTGCCGACGTGCTGGAATATTACGCCGGCCTGGTGCCCGCCATCGAAGGCGAGCAGGTTCCGCTGCGCAGCACTTCGTTCATCTATACCCGTCGCGAGCCCCTGGGCGTGGTGGCCGGTATCGGCGCGTGGAACTACCCGATCCAGATTGCCTTGTGGAAGTCCGCCCCGGCCCTGGCAGCCGGCAACGCGATGATCTTCAAACCCAGCGAAGTGACCTCGCTGACCACCTTGAAACTGGCAGAGATCTACACCGAGGCCGGTGTTCCAGCGGGCGTGTTCAACGTGCTGACCGGCAGTGGTCGTGAAGTCGGCACCTGGCTGACCGAGCACCCGCGCATCGAGAAAATCTCCTTCACCGGCGGCACCGACACCGGCAAGAAAGTCATGGCCAGCGCTTCGAGTTCTTCGCTCAAGGACGTGACCATGGAGCTGGGCGGTAAATCGCCGCTGATCATCTTCGACGACGCCGACCTGGATCGCGCCGCCGACACCGCGATGATGGCCAACTTCTACAGCTCCGGCCAGGTGTGCACCAACGGCACCCGCGTGTTCGTGCCGAGCCATCTGAAGGCAGCGTTCGAAGCCAAGATCGCCGAACGCGTGGCGCGCATCCGCATCGGCAACCCGGAAGACGAAAACACCAATTTCGGTCCGCTGGTGAGCTTCGCCCACATGGAAAGCGTGCTGGGCTACATCGAGAAGGGCAAGGCCGAAGGCGCGCGCCTGTTGTGTGGCGGCGGTCGCCTGACCGAGGGTGAATTCGCCAAGGGCGCATTCGTCGCACCGACGGTGTTCACCGATTGCACCGATGACATGACCATCGTGCGTGAGGAAATCTTCGGTCCGGTGATGAGCATCCTCACTTACGACACCGAAGAAGAAGTGATCCGCCGCGCCAACGATACTGACTTCGGCCTGGCCGCCGGCGTCGTTACCCGCGACCTGAACCGCGCCCACCGGGTGATCCATCAGCTCGAAGCAGGCATCTGCTGGATCAACGCCTGGGGCGAGTCCGCGGCGGAAATGCCGGTCGGTGGCTACAAGCAATCGGGCGTGGGTCGGGAGAATGGCATCAGTTCGCTGACCAACTACACGCGCATCAAATCGGTACAGGTCGAAATGGGCGATTACACGTCGGTGTTCTGATCTGACACGAACCTTAGGTGGGGCTTTTGTGGCGAGGGAGCTCGCTCCCGCTGGGCCGCAAAGCGGCCCCACTTCAGCCCCCAAGGTCATCCAGACAGAACACGGTCGCCCTGTTTGCGACTGCTGCGCAGCCGAGCGGGAGCAAGCTCCCTCGCCACGCAAGATAGGGCATCTCGGCAGCCGCGACCTGAACCCAATTCAAAAGAGGGTGCATTTCATGTCCCAAGAATTCGATTACATCATCATCGGTGCCGGCTCGGCCGGTAATACCCTGGCCACCCGCCTGACCGAAGACGAAGGCGTCACCGTCCTGCTGCTCGAAGCCGGCGGCCCGGACTATCGCCTGGACTTCCGCACGCAAATGCCCGCCGCCCTGGCGTTCCCGCTGCAAGGCCGACGCTACAACTGGGCCTACGAGACCGACCCGGAGCCGCACATGAACGGCCGCCGCATGGAATGCGGTCGCGGCAAGGGCCTGGGCGGATCTTCGCTGATCAACGGCATGTGCTACATCCGCGGCAATGCCCTGGACTATGACAACTGGGCCAAGCTGCCAGGCCTGGAAGACTGGACCTACCTCGACTGCCTGCCGTATTTCCGTAAAGCCGAAACCCGCGACATCGGCCCGAACGACTACCACGGCGGCGACGGTCCGGTCAGCGTGACCACGCCCAAGCCCGGCAACAACCCGCTGTTCCACGCCATGGTCGAAGCCGGCGTGCAGGCCGGTTACCCGCGTACCGAAGACCTCAACGGCTACCAGCAGGAAGGCTTCGGCCCGATGGACCGTACCGTGACGCCCAATGGCCGCCGCGCCAGTACCGCGCGCGGTTACCTGGACATCGCCAAGAAGCGCTCCACCCTGACCATCGTCACCCACGCCCTGACCGACAAGATCCTGTTCGAAGGCAAGCGTGCGGTCGGCGTGCGTTACCTGGTGGGCGCCGCCGAAGAGCGCGTCGAGGCCCGGGCCCGCAAGGAAGTGCTGCTGTGCTCCGGCGCCATCGCTTCGCCGCAGATCCTGCAACGCTCCGGCGTCGGTCCGGCAAAACTGCTCGAAAGCCTCGACATCCCGGTGGTCCACGACCTGCCGGGCGTTGGTGAAAACCTCCAGGACCACTTGGAGCTGTACCTGCAATACGCTTGCACCCAGCCGGTTTCGCTGTACCCGTCGCTGCTCTGGTACAACCAGCCGGCCATCGGTGCCGAGTGGCTGTTCAACGGCACCGGCATCGGCGCCAGCAACCAGTTCGAAGCCGGCGGTTTCATCCGCACCCGCCCGGACTTCGAGTGGCCGAACATCCAGTACCACTTCTTGCCGGTGGCGATCAATTACAACGGCAGCAATGGCGTGAAGGAGCACGGCTTCCAGGCGCACATGGGCTCCATGCGTTCGCCGAGCCGTGGCCGGATCCAGGCCAAGTCCAAGGACCCGCGCCAGCACCCGAGCATCCTCTTCAACTACATGGCCACCGAACAGGACTGGCAGGAATTTCGCGATGGCATCCGCCTGACGCGCGAGATCATGCAACAGCCGGCGCTCGACCCGTTCCGCGGCCGCGAGATCAGCCCGGGCATCGAGGTGCAGACCGACGAGCAACTGGACCAGTTCATCCGCGAGCACGCCGAAACCGCGTTCCACCCGTCCTGCTCGTGCAAGATGGGCACTGACGACATGGCGGTGGTCGATGGCGAAGGCCGTGTGCATGGCATGCAAGGCCTGCGGGTAGTCGATGCCTCGATCATGCCGATCATCACCACCGGCAACCTGAACGCGCCGACGATCATGATGGCCGAGAAAATCGCCGACAGGATCCGCGGCCGCAAACCGCTGCCTCGAAGTGCCGCGCCGTACTACGTGGCCGGCGATGCGCCGGTGCGCGGCAAATCATTGCGTGAAGTGGCGACGGCTGCACAGTAAGACTCATAACCGCGGCGCGGCCTTCGTCGGGTCGCCGCCCGGAGCGAGCTCGCTCCCACAAAGCTTGATTGTGGGCACAGATTTTGTGACCACCAACAATCCCAATTGTGGGAGCGAGCCTGCTCGCGAAAGCGGTGGGTCTGTTTGCATCAATGTTGGATGTGCCGCCGTCTTCGCGAGCAAGCTCGCTCCCACACTGGATCTGTGATGGCTCAAAATCCGTTCCATCGCAGGTCGCCTGTGGGAGCGAGCTTGCTCCGGGCGGCGATCCGACGATGGCGTCCGACCTGCCAACGCAAATATCCATCTGCCTTGATCCCTCCCCCACCCCAGGCCTACTCTAGAGCCGCCCGCGTCAACGCGCCGCACCTCGCTGCATCGTCACTCCAGACAAGGAGGTTTCATGTTCGATTTCCATCCCCGGCTCAAGCAGCGGTTTGCTGCATTGCGCACGGGCGCTGAATTCTTTTCCCTGCGTTACGTGCGCGAGTCCGGTCAGCACCTGTCGGTGCGCAAGAATGTCGCCGAGCCGCCTAGCCTGAGCCGCGACGAAGGTGCGATGCTTACCGTGCGGGTCAATGGCGTCGAAACCTATGCGGCCACCAACGATTTATCCCAGGCCGGCCTGCAAGCAGCGCTCGAACGCGCCGAGCAACAGGCCCGCCGGCTCAAGCCCCACGCTTTGCTCGACTTGCGCGAGCAGCCGGTCTCCAGCGACCGCGCCGATTATTTCTCACCGCATTTCGACCAGGCGTTCCCTCCACTGAGCGATTGCTACCAACTGCTCGGCGACGAATCGGCAGCGGTCCCTGCGGATGAACGGCTGGTGAACTGGCAGGCCAGTATCGGCCTGACCCAGGTCGAGCAGATCTACCTCAACAGCGCCGGTGCCGAACTGCGCCAGGCCCAGCGCTTCATCTACCCGGCCCTGGACGTCACCGCCTTCGACGGGCACGACAGCCAGACGCGCACCCTGGGCCGCGAGAACTTCGGTCAGCAGGGCGGCTTCGATGTGATCAACCGCTGCGGCCTGATCGGTGCCGGGCCGAAGATCGCCGACCAGGCCCTGCAATTGCTGATGGCGCCAAACACCCCGCAAGGCCGGCGGGACCTGTTGCTGATGCCAGACCAGATGATGCTGCAGATCCACGAATCCATCGGTCACCCGCTGGAACTGGACCGCATCCTCGGCGACGAGCGCAATTACGCCGGCACCAGTTTCGTCAAGACCAGTGATTTCGGGCAGCTGCAATACGGTTCCAACCTGCTGAACGTGACGTTCGACCCGGACATCCCGGAAGAACTGGCCAGCTACAGCCATGACGACGACGGCAGTGCTGCCAGCAAACAGTTCCTGATCCGCGAAGGCTTGCTGCTGCGTCCCCTGGGCGGTGCGCTGTCGCAGTTCCGCGCCGGCCTCGACGGGGTCGCCAACAGCCGCGCCTGCAGTTGGAATCGTCCGCCCATCGACCGCATGGCGAACCTGAACATCGAGCCCGGCGACCAACCCCTGGAGCAACTGATCCAAGGCATCGAGCACGGCGTGCTGATGCGCACCAACCGCTCCTGGTCCATCGATGACGCCCGTAACAAGTTCCAGTTTGGCTGCGAATGGGGCCAGTTGATCGAAGACGGCGAGCTCAAGGGCGTGGTGAAAAATCCCAACTACCGGGGCATTTCCGCGCAGTTCTGGAAAAGCTTGAGGGCCGTAGGCGACGCCAGCACTTCCCAGGTCCTCGGCACGCCGAACTGTGGCAAGGGTGAGCCGAACCAGGTCATCCGCGTCGGCCATGCTTCGCCGGCCTGCGTGTTCAGCAACGTTGACGTATTTGGGGGAGATGCCTGATGAGCACCGTCACAAATGAGGCCGGGGCGTTCAAGGCGTTGGTCGATTGGCTGCGCAATGCCTTGCGTGAGCCCGAACAGTTCACCCTCGGCTATGCCGCCGAGTCTTCGGCTTTCGTGCGCTTCAACCACGGCAAGGTTCGCCAGGCCGGGCAGGTCCAACAGGCCAATATCAACCTCAAACTGATCAACGACGGCCGCCATGCCGACTTGCAGATCACCTTGTCCGGCGACACCCAGACCGATCTGCAACGCCTGAGCGAAGGGTTGCAACAGTTGCGCGAGACGTTGCCGTTGCTGCCCGCCGATCCCTACCTGCTGCTCAACCACAACCACTGGCAGAGCAACAATGTGCTGGTTCACCCATTGCCTGAGACGGAGCAGGCGGTCGGCGAAATCACCCGCGCCGCAGAAGGCCTGGACCTGGTGGGGTTCTATGCGGCCGGGCCGATCAGCCGGGGCTTCGCCAGTTCCTCGGGTGCCTTCGGCTGGCATCAGGCCAACAGTTTCAATTTCGACTTCAGCTTGTTCCATGAGAACGGCCAGGCCGTGAAAGCGAGTTATGCAGGCCACGCCTGGAGCAGCGAAGGGTTCGCCGAACGTTTCGAACAGGCCCGCGAACAGCTGCAATTTCTCGGCCGACCACTGCGCACGCTGCCGCCCGGTGAATACCGCGCCTACCTGGCGCCCGCCGCGCTGGAAGAAATCATGGGCATGCTCAGTTGGGGCGGGTTCTCGGCCCGTGCAATCGCCAGCAAGCAAAGCCCGCTGCAGAAGTTCTACGCCGGCGAAGCCCACTTCAGCCCCAACGTCTGGTTGACGGAGCAGGTCAGCGGCTCCCTGAGCCCGGCATTTTCCGACGAAGGTTATCCTCGCGATGACCTGGGGCTCATCGCCAAGGGCACGGCCAACGCACGGCTGGTCAATTCCCGCAGCGCCGCCGAATACGGTCTTACCGCCAACGGCGCCAGCAGCTATGAATACCCTACCGCGCTGGAGATGAAAGAGGGTCATCTGGCGCTAAGGCACGTTCTCGAAGAACTCGGCACCGGCTTGTACATCAGCAACCTCTGGTACCTGAACTACTCGGACCAACCGGCGGCACGCCTGACCGGCATGACCCGTTTCGCCACGTTCTGGGTCGAGGATGGCCAGATCCAGGCGCCGGTGAGCACCATGCGTTTCGACGACAGCGTCTACAGCCTGCTCGGCTCGCAACTCGAAGGCCTGACCCGGGAGCGGGAACTTCTGCTTTCGGCCAGTACCTACAGCCAGCGGGCCACGGCTTCGATGCTGCTGCCGGGGGCGTTGGTGAAGAGGCTCACGCTGACGCTATAACTCGTAGTTCCCCGTGGCGAGGGAGCTTGCTCCCGCTCGGCTGCGAAGCAGTCGCAGCCCAGGCGGCGCGATATTTCAGGCACGCCGTGCTCACCGGCTTGGGGGTACTCCGCACCCCAGCGGGAGCAAGCTCCCTCGCCACAAAAGCGTTTCGCCACAGGAAATTGTTCACTTTTTCACACAAGAGGTCCCATGCCCAACCGCGCCCCGCTCGACGCCGTCACCGCCCGCTGGCTTCCGTGGGTCGTGGCAATCGCTTTCTTCATGCAGTCCCTGGACGGGACCATCCTCAACACCGCCCTGCCTGCCATGGCCAGCGACCTGGCGGAGAACCCGCTGCGCATGCAAGGCGTGATCATCGCCTACATGCTCACGGTGGCCCTGCTGATCCCGGCCTCGGGCTGGATCGCCGACCGCTTTGGCACCAAGAAGATTTTCTTCGGCGCGATCCTGCTGTTCAGCTTCGGCTCGTTGCTGTGCGCCTTGTCCAATTCGTTGAGCATGCTGATCGGCGCCCGGGTCGTCCAGGGCCTGGGTGGCGCGCTGATGCTGCCGGTGGGCAGGCTGGTAGTTCTACGGGCGTACCCGCGTTCGGAGCTGGTGCGGATCATGGGTTTCATCACCATCCCCGGCCTGCTCGGCCCGCTGATCGGCCCGACCATGGGTGGCTGGATGGTTGAGTACCTGACGTGGCACTGGATTTTCATCATCAACCTGCCGGTGGGGGTAATCGGCTGCTATGCCGTCTGGAAATTCATTCCGGACCTGCGCGGCAGCGAGCGCACGCGGTTCGATGGGCTGGGGTTCCTGCTGTTTGGCGCCGCTATGGTATTGATCACCATCGCCATGGAAGGCCTGGGTGAACTGCATCTTCCGCACCTGCGCGTGATGTTGCTGCTGTTCGGCGGCATGGCCTGCCTCGCGGCCTATTGGCTACGGGCCGGGCACGTCGAGAATGCGCTGTTCCCGCCGTCACTGTTCAAGACCCGGACGTTTGCCGTCGGCATCCTCGGCAACCTGTTCGCACGCCTGGGCAGCGGCGCGTTGCCGTTCCTGGTGCCGTTGCTGCTGCAAGTGGCGCTGGGCTATTCGCCTTCCCAGGCTGGCATGAGCATGCTGCCCCTGGCGGCGGCGGCGATGGTCGCCAAATCCGTGGCCCGGCCGTTGATCGAACGCTTCGGCTATCGCATCGTCCTCACTGCCAACACCCTGGCCCTGGGCGTGATGCTGGCGAGCATGGGCCTGGTCAGCGAGCAGACCCCGTACTGGCTGCTGCTGGCGCATCTGGCGGTGCTGGGGGCGATCAATTCGCTGCAATTCACCGCGATGAACACCGTGACCCTGATCGACCTGGACGACGCCAGCGCCAGCAGCGGCAACAGCTTGCTGTCGGTGGTCGCGCAACTGTCCCTGAGCCTCGGCGTGGCCTGCGCCGGCGCCCTCCTCGGCGGCTTTACCGCCCAAGTCGGCAATGACGGCGTGGACACGGTGCTGGGCGCGTTCCAGTTGACCTTCGTGACCGTGGGCATCATGGCGATGCTGGCGGCGACGATTTTTTCCCAGTTGTCCAAGCAGGACGGACGTCGGGTGAAGCGGCCGGATGAGCATATCGAGCACTAATGTGGCGATAGGGCTGTTGTGGCGAGGGAGCTTGCTCCCGCTCGGCTGCGCAGCAGACGCAATCCAGACGACGCGATACTTCAGGCGCACCGTGTTGGCCGGTTTTGGGGGCGCTTCGCACCCCAGTGGGAGCAAGCTCCCTCGCCACAGGGGAATCTTCCCGCTTCGGAGCTGCGCCACAGCTCGTCCAGAACTTTCGAAGAAAGTGGCACGAGGCTGCTACACTGCGCGACATTTTGTTTTGCAGGCCAGTCCCGTGACCACCATTGCCACCGCTTTTAATACTTTGCCGCTGTCCGCCGCCATGCTGGCTAACCTCGAATCACTCGGTTATGCCCAGATGACGCCGATCCAGGCGCAAAGCTTGCCGGTGATCCTCAAGGGCATGGACCTGATCGCACAGGCCAAGACCGGCAGCGGCAAGACCGCGGCCTTTGGCATCGGCCTGCTGAACCCGATCAACCCGCGCTTCTTTGGCTGTCAGGCCTTGGTGATGTGCCCGACCCGTGAGCTGGCCGACCAGGTCGCCAAGGAAATCCGCCGGCTGGCCCGCGCCGAAGACAACATCAAGGTCCTGACCCTGTGCGGCGGCGTGTCCTTCGGCCCGCAGATCGCCTCCCTCGAACACGGCGCCCACATCATCGTCGGCACGCCGGGGCGCATCCAGCAGCACCTGCGCAAGGGTTCGCTGGTGCTCGACGGCCTCAACACGCTGATCCTCGACGAAGCCGACCGCATGCTCGACATGGGTTTCTACGACGCCATCGAAGACATCATCCAGCAGACCCCGGAACGCCGCCAGACGCTGCTGTTCTCGGCCACTTACCCGGTGGGCATCAAGCAACTGTCGTCCAAGTTCATGCGCAATCCGCAGCAGGTCAAGGCCGAGGCGCTGCACTCCGACTCCCAGATCGAGCAGCGCTTCTACGAGATCTCCCCCGAGGAGCGCATGGACGCGGTGGTCAAGGTGCTGGCGCATTTCCGCCCGGCCTCCTGCGTGGCGTTCTGCTTCACCAAGCAGCAGGTCCAGGAAACCGTCGATCACCTGACGTCCAAGGGCATCTCAGCCGTCGGCCTGCACGGTGACCTGGAGCAGCGCGACCGCGACCAGGTCCTGGCGATGTTCGCCAACCGCAGCACCTCGGTATTGGTCGCCACCGACGTGGCGGCCCGTGGCCTGGATATCGATGCGCTGGACATGGTGATCAACGTCGAGCTGGCCCGGGACTCGGAGATTCATATCCACCGCGTCGGCCGCACCGGGCGCGCCGGGGAGAAAGGCATCGCCATCAGCCTGGTGGCGCCGTCCGAAGCCCACCGCGCCCAGGCCATCGAGCAACTGCAGAAGTCGCCGTTGAGCTGGGACCAGTTGGACAACCTCAAGCCCCAGGGCGGCGGCCCGCTGCTGCCGGCCATGAGCACGCTGTGCATCGGTGCCGGACGCAAGGACAAGGTGCGCCCCGGCGACATCCTCGGCGCCCTGACCGGCGAGGCCGGCATCCCTGGCGCGCAGGTGGGCAAGATCGCGATTTTCGATTTCCAGGCCTATGTGGCAGTGGAGCGCGGTATCGCCAAACAGGCCTTGCAGCGCCTGAACGATGGCAAGATCAAGGGACGCTCGTTGCGGGTGCGGATCCTCTGATTGCCGTTCATTCACCCTGTGGCGAGGGAGCTTGCTCCCGCTCGGCTGCGCAGCAGTCGTAATCCAGGCGATGCGATCTTCCAGATGCACCGTGTCGTCAGTTCGGGGGCTGCTCGCAGCCCAGCGGGAGCAAGCTCCCTCGCCAAAAAAGCTCCATACTCATCTGAATGTGAGGACACCGTTTTGCGCTCTACCGAAGTCGTGATCATTGGCGCTGGCGCCGCGGGGTTGATGTGCGCGCTGACCGCCGCCGGGCGCGGGCGGCAGGTGATGTTGCTGGACCACGCCAACAAGGCCGGCAAGAAAATCCTCATGTCGGGCGGTGGACGCTGCAACTTCACCAACATGTACACCGAACCGGGCAACTTCCTCTCGCAAAACCCGCACTTCTGCAAGTCGGCCCTGGCTCGCTATACCCAATGGGATTTCATCGCGCTGGTGGCCAAGCACGGCGTGCCCTATCACGAGAAAAAACTCGGCCAGTTGTTCTGCGATAACAAATCCAGCGACATCCTCGGCCTGCTGCTGGATGAGTGTGACCAGGCCGGCGTCGACCTGCACCTGGACACCTCGATCGAGCAGATCGAGAAGACCGCCGACGGCTACCTGCTGCAAACCACCCTCGGGCCCATCGCTTGCCAATCCCTGGTGATCGCCACGGGCGGGCTGTCGATCCCGACCCTGGGCGCGACTGGCTTCGGCTATCAGGTGGCCAGGCAATTCGGCCACCAGCTGCTGCCGACCCGGGCTGGACTGGTGCCGTTCACCATCACCGATCAGTTAAAGAGCCTGTGCACCGAACTGTCGGGCACGTCGGTGGACTGTCTGGTGAGCTGCAACGAGCAGAGTTTTCGCGAGAACATCCTGTTCACCCATCGCGGTTTGAGCGGTCCGGCGATCTTGCAGATCTCGTCGTTCTGGGAGCCGGGCGACACGGTGCAGATCAACCTGCTGCCCGACCACGACGTGCCGCAGTGGCTGCAACAGCAACAGGCCGAACGCCCGAACAGCGAACTCAAGACCCTGTTGGGCGAGTTGTTCACCAAGAAAATGGCCAACCTGCTGGCCGACACCTGGTTCGTCTCCAAGCCGATGAAGCAATACACTCACGCGGAACTCGCGGACATCGCCGAGAAGCTGGCGAGCTGGAACATCGTCCCCGCCGGCACCGAAGGCTACCGCACCGCCGAAGTGACCCTAGGCGGCGTCGACACTCGGGAAGTTTCTTCCAAGACCATGGAGTCGCTGAAGAGCCCGGGGCTGTATTTCATTGGCGAAGTGCTCGACGTCACCGGTCACCTGGGCGGCTTCAACTTCCAATGGGCCTGGGCTTCGGGGTATGCGGCGGCGCAGTACGTCTGATACCACCCTGGGTCGAGCCCGCTTTTGTGGCGAGGGAGCTTGCTCCCGCTCGACTGCGCAGCAGTCGCAAAACAGCCATCGCACTCGGTCTGAATTAATGCAACGCTTGGGGAAGGGGCCGCTTCGCAGCCCAGCGGGAGCAAGCTCCCTCGCCACAGGGGGTGTTCTTCGCATGCCGGAACACTTTTTGCTGCCGGATGTGATCGTCGCCATTGCATCGGCGTCATTACTGCCTCAATTTAGCGTCATTGCCCGTCAGGCCCGTGCACTTCATGTCATCGACCTCGTTCAGCCAGTCTCTGCGTCGCCTTTGGGCGTTGGATAAATTCAGCTATAGCGTGCGGGTGTTCATCGCCCTGACCGGCAGCATGGTGCTTTGTTGGTACTTGAATCAGATGGCGCTGCTGATTCCGCTGTTCCTCGGCATCATCGCCAGCGCATTGGCCGAGACCGACGACAGCTGGCAAGGCCGTCTCAACGCGTTGGCCGTGACGCTGGTGTGCTTCAGCGTTGCCGCGCTGTCGGTGGAGTTGCTGTTTCCCTACCCCGTCCTGTTCATCGTCGCCCTGGCCCTGGCGGCCTTCGGCCTGACCATGCTCGGCGCCCTGGGCGAGCGCTATGGCGCGATTGCCTCGGCTACCCTGATTCTTTCGGTCTACACCATGATCGGCGTGGACCAGCGCGGCGGCGCGGTCACGGACTTCTGGCATGAACCGGTGTTGCTGGTAGCCGGCGCCGCCTGGTATGGGCTGCTCTCGGTGTTGTGGCACGCGCTGTTTTCCAACCAGCCGGTGCAGCAGAGCCTGGCGCGGCTGTTCCGCGAACTGGGGCGCTACCTGAAGCTCAAGTCATCGCTGCTGGAGCCGATCCGTCATCTGGATATCGAGGCCCGACGCCTGGAGCTGGCCCAGCAGAATGGCCGGGTGGTGGCCGCGCTCAACAGCGCGAAGGAAATCATCCTGCACCGCGTCGGCAATGGCCGGCCGGGCTCGAAAGTCAGCCGCTACCTGAAGCTGTACTTCCTTGCCCAGGACATCCATGAACGCGCCAGCTCCTCGCACTATCCCTATAACGCCCTGGCCGAAGCGTTCTTCCACAGCGACGTACTGTTCCGCTGCCAGCGCCTGCTGCGCCAGCAAGGCAAGGCTTGCCTGGCACTGGCCGAGTCCATCCAGTTGCGCCAGCCGTTCGTCTACGACGACAGCTTCGCCGAGGCCCTGAACGATTTGCATGCGTCCCTGGAGCACCTGCGCATCCAGAGCAACCCGGCCTGGCGCGGCCTGTTGCGCTCGCTGCGGGCGTTGTCGGTCAACCTCGGCACGATGGACCGCCTGCTCAGCGACGCGAGCAACCCCGACGCCCTCGCCGACGCCACTGACAGCAGCCTGCTGGACCGCTCGCCACGCAACCTCAAGGACGTCTGGGTCCGCCTGCGCACGCAACTCACGCCGACGTCGCTGCTGTTCCGTCATGCCCTACGCCTGCCCCTGGCGCTGAGCGTGGGCTACGCGATGGTGCACCTGATCCACCCCTCCCAGGGCTACTGGATCATCCTCACCACACTGTTCGTCTGCCAGCCCAACTACGGCGCCACCCGGCGCAAGCTCGGCCAGCGGATCATCGGCACCGCCATCGGCCTGACGGTCGCCTGGGCGCTGTTCGACCTGTTCCCCACCCCGCTGGTGCAGTCATGCTTCGCCATTGCCGCCGGGGTGGTGTTCTTTACCAACCGCACCACCCGCTACACCCTGGCGACTGCCGCGATCACCGTCATGGTGCTGTTCTGCTTCAATCAGGTCGGCGACGGCTACGGGCTGCTGCTGCCACGGCTGTTCGATACCTTGCTCGGCAGCCTGATCGCCGGGCTGGCGGTGTTCCTGTTCCTGCCAGACTGGCAGGGCCGGCGGCTGAACAAGGTGCTGGCCAATACGCTGACCTGCAACAGCATCTACCTGCGCCAGATCATGCAGCAATACGCCGCGGGCAAAAGCGACGACCTGGCCTATCGCCTGGCCCGGCGCAACGCCCATAACGCCGACGCGGCGCTGTCCACGACACTGGCGAACATGCTGATGGAGCCGGGCCATTTCCGTAAGGAGGCCGACGTGGGGTTCCGCTTCCTGGTGCTGTCCCACACCCTGCTCAGTTACTTGTCGGGGCTCGGGGCCCACCGGGGCACCGAACTGCCGACTGAGGTGCGCGAGCAACTGATCGACGGCGCCGGAGCAAGGCTGGCGACCAGCATCGATGAAATTGCCCAGGGCCTGGCGAGCAAACAGCCGATCGCGATCCAGAGCGACGACGAAGAAGACCTCGCCAGTGCGCTTGAGCTGATGCCCGATGAAATCGACGAAGGCCAGCGGCTGGTGCAGACGCAACTGGCGTTGATCTGCCGGCAATTGGGGCCGTTGCGGACGCTGGCGGCGCACCTGATCAAGGACACCAGTGAGGCTTGAGTGCTGTGGTGACCATGCCATCGTCTTCGCGAGCAGGCTCGCTCCCACAGGGGCAGGCATTTTCAGTGTGGGAGCGAGCCTGCTCGCGAAGGGGCCATCAGCCGCACAGCAGATTCACATCCCATGCGCCTTCAATAACTTCTGATAACTCCCATCCGCCTTCATCGCCGCGATCTCCCGATCAAACCCGGCGACGATCTGCTCATGCTCGGGATTCTTCAGGCTGACCAGGATATGCAGGCTGTTTTCACTCAACGGCTTGGGTAGAAATTCCACGGCATTGCGCACCTTGGCGGATTCGCGGGCCAGGTAATAACGGGCGACGTATTCGTCTTCCAGCGTCAGCTTCACCCGGTCGGCGGCGAGCATGCGCACGGCCATCGCAAAATTATGCACAGGGATTTTCTGCATCTTCTCGTCCTCATCGAACGCCTTGGAATAAGCGTAGCCACGAACCACGGCGATGGGATAGGCATACAACTGCTGCAGGTTGTCGAAGTCGATGGGCGAGTCCTTGCGCTTGATAAATCGCACGCGGTTGAGCAGGTACTCGGCCGAGAAATGGCCCACATGGGTGCGTTCCTCGGCGTACCAGGCATTGATCAGCACGTCATACCGCCCTTCGCTGATCCCCAGCATCGCCCGGGCCCAGGGCACCTGCTCGAAATCACTGGCATAACCGGCGCGCGCCAGGGCGGTGGTGACGATATCGGTCGCAAGGCCGCCATTGACCAGCGTCGAGTCGGTAAAGGGTGGCCAGGCATCGGCGACCAGACGCAGTTTCTGCGCACAGGCGTTGTGGCTCAGCAACAGCAACCCGACCAAAGCAAGAGCTCGATGCAATCGCGGCATGCCTGACTTCCTTGACGGGTTCAAAGCCCGGTTTGTTTTTAGCCGAAACCCAAGGGACTCCCCAAGGCATCCGGGTCCTGACGTTAGCTCATCGAAACCGCTGCGCAGCGCTGGATTGAAGATTACATAAAGAAGGCAGTACCGCGACAAATCGATGATGGCATTTTGGTCTTTATCACAGATTTTTCGACCGATTGAAAAGAGACTTCCGACGCAAGGACGCCTAATATCGGCAGCAGGTTCTCTGGGAAATTCAAAAAATGGATATCGACTGGGTCTGCAAACATCACACTGACCTGAGCAAGGAACAGCTATATGCCATCCTGAAACTGCGCGCCGAGGTCTTCGTCGTCGAACAGAACTGCGCCTACCCGGACGTCGACGGACTGGACCTGGAAGGCGACACCTGCCATCTGATGGCCTGGCAGGACAACCACCTGGTCGCTTACCTTCGTTTGCTCGATCCGCATTCGCGAAACAGCGATGTGGTGATCGGCCGCGTGGTCATCGCCCCCGAGGCGCGAGGGCAAGGGCTGGGGCATACACTGATGGAACAAGCCTTGAAGCAGGCCGAAAAGCACTGGCCCGGCGTATCGATCTCATTGTCGGCCCAGGCGCATCTGCAGGGGTATTACGGGCGATACGGGTTTGAAGTGGTGGGTGTGGAATATCTTGAGGATGGGATTCCGCACATTGGCATGCATCGTCCCTGAAGCCGCCATCGCGAGCAAGCTCGCTCCCACAGGGGGCCCAGGTGGGGCCCAATCTTCTGTCCACATAAGGCCTCTGTGGGAGCGAGCTTGCTCGCGATGAGGCCAGCCCAGGCACCAACAATTCAGGGGTACTCAAGCACCGCCTTGATCCGCTGCAGATTCTGTTCGATCCACCGCCGATCAATCGCCCCCCAATCGCGAATCCGATACCGCCCGGCATGGTTGCGCGCGCCCTCCTGCTGCTCGAATTCACAGAGGATGTCCAGGTCCGCCAGCGCCACGACGGTATCCTGGGCGGTGCGCCGAGGCATGCCGGTAACTTCGGTGAGCGCGGGAATGTTGCTGGCCAGGCCGCTGTCGATCAGGTAAGCCACGTACAGTCGACGATAGAAGCTGCTCTTGGTCTTGCTGACGTCCATTCGCTCATCCCTTGTCTTGTTGCAGGTCCCGCCAGGTCAGGTACACCCGCAGGTCGAATTCCAGCTGGTGGTAGCCCGGCAGCATGTGCTCGCACAGCTGGTAGAAAGCCTTGTTGTGGTCCGACTCCTTGAAGTGGGCCAACTCGTGCACCACGATCATTTCCAGAAACTGGGGCGCTGCGTCCTTGAACAACGAAGCAATGCGGATTTCTTTCTTGGCCTTGAGCTTGCCGCCCTGTACCCGTGACACCGCCGTATGCAGCCCAAGCGCGCGATGGGTCAGGTCGAGGCGGTTGTCGAACAGTACTTTGTCGATGGCCGGCGCGTTACGCAGGTAGCGCTGCTTGAGATCCAGCGCATAGCCGTACAACGCCTTGTCGCTCTGGATCGGATGGCGGCCGGGATAGCGTTGTTGCAGGTAATCGCCCAATCGATCCTCGGCAATCAGTTGCTGCACCTGGGCTTGCAGCGCGGCGGGGTACGCCTGGAGGTATTTGAGCACGGTCATCGGACGGCAACACAGTCACTGGAGGCCGCCAGTGTAGCGAATTCAGGCCGGCACCGCGCTCCAGTCGAATGGTCGCGCGAAAGCATCTGTGTCCTCGGCCATCAAGGGCCGCGCCACGAGGAAGCCTTGCACATATTCACAGCCATGGGCCTTGAGCCAGTGATACTGCTGCGGCGTCTCGACCCCCTCGGCGATCACTCGCAAGCCCAATTGCTTGCACAGGTCGATCACCGAGGCGGCCAGCGCAGCGTCCCTGGGCGAGTCCGGCAAGCGGGCGATCAAGTGCCGATCAAGCTTGAGCGTATCGAGTTCGAGATCACGCAGATGCGCCAGCGAGCAAGGCCCCGAACCGAAGTCGTCCAGCGCCACTCGCACGCCCAGGTGGCGCAGCAGGCGCAATTGCTTATGGGTTTCGTCGGGGTTGCGCATCAGCGCGTCTTCGGTGATCTCGACCTCCAGCTGCCGCGGCTTCAACGCATGGCGATCCAGGACCTGGCGCAACTCGGTCACCAGGTTGGGCATGCCGAACTGGGTACTGCTCAGGCTCACGCCCAACACCAGATCGTCGGGAAACATCCGCTCCCAGACTTTGCGCTGGGACGCACTGCGATGGTAAATCCAGCTGCCCAGCCGACTGATCAACCGAGCCTCCTCCAGCAACGGCAGGAACAAGCCCGGCGGTACGTCCCCGACGCTGGGGTGCTGCCAGCGCAGCAGCGCCTCGAACCCTCGGGTCCGTCCGTCGAGGATGCTGACCTGTGGTTGATAGACCATATTGAAGTCGCGATTTTCGATGGCCGAACGTACGCTTTCTTCAAGCATCAGCCGTGAACGGGCTCGGCCGTTCATTTCGTGATCGTAGAAACGATACTGCTGGCGGCCGGCGCGCTTGGCCTCGTACATGGCGATGTCGGACGCGCGAAGCAACCCGTCGAGGTTGGAGCCGCAGTCCGGGTACGTGGCGATGCCAATACTGGCGCCCAGCGCTACGTCCATGCCTTCGATCTGCTGGCAGACCGAGACGCGCTCGATGAGTTTCTCGGCAATCTTCGCCGCCTGCTCGGGCACCTCAAGATCCAGCAGCGCCGTGAACTCATCGCCGCCGAGCCGCGCGAGGATGTCGAACGGGCGCAGGCAGGCCTTCAACTGTTCCGATACCCAGCGCAACACCCGGTCGCCGGCATCGTGGCCCAGCGAGTCATTGACCCGTTTGAAGCCATCGAGGTCCAGGTACAACAGCACCCAGTTGCTTTCCAGCCGTTCGCTGCGCATCAGCAGGTTTTCGGCGGTCTGATAGAACCCCCTGCGGTTGAGCAAACCGGTCAGGGGATCAGTGACGGCCTGGAACTCCAACTGCTGGTGCAAATGACGAACCACCGACATGTCCTGAAGCGTCACCACCATGGCCTTTTGTTCAGAAGGCAGGGGGGCACAGGACAAGGCCACCGACACTTGCTGGCCGGGCGCGGTGCGCAGCACGGCGTCGTGCAAGCGCCAGGTTTCGCCACGTCGATAGGCGGCATGGATATCCGAATCGATCCACTCGGGAATATGGGGTTTCTGCAGGAAATCCAGGAAGGGCATCCCTTGCAATCGGTCCGCAGTGGCGTTGAGCAAGCGGCACGTCGAAGGGTTGGCAAAACGAATGAAACCGCCTTCATCCACCACCAGGATGCCTTCGGCGGCGTTATCCAGCACCGAGGCATTAAAGGCCCTGGCTGCCTCCAGGTCCTGGCTCAAACGCTGCAAGGCCCGGCGATTGCGCTGGTGTTCGAGTAGCGCGTGGACCTTGGGCTTGAGAATCTGCGGGTCGAACGGTTTGAACAGGTAATCCACCGCGCCGCTGGCGTAACCCTTGATCACCGCGTCCTGGGACTGCTCGTTGGCGGTCAGGAAGATGATCGGCGTGAGCCGCGTGCGCTGGCTGCCACGCATCAGACGCGCCACTTCGAAGCCGTCCATGTCCGGCATCTGCACATCCAGCAGCACCAGGTCGATGTCATGTTCGAGTAGCAGGTTGAGAGCCTCGACACCCGAGGACGCGGTCATGACCTGCCAATCCTGACGCTGCAACAACGCTCGCATGCTGAGCAGGTTTTCAGGGTAGTCATCAACAATCAAAAGGACGGAGCTGTCTTCGCCAAACGGGGGTTGCGCGCATTCCATGCTGCTTCTCTTATCGGGACGCCATGTCCGTCCTACGTGGGAAAACGGACAACATACAGTGATCTCACTCTAGACCGGGATTTTGAAAAGCAGTAGGTGTCATGACGCCATCATCCAGACAAAGCCCGAAATAGCCGACTAACGGTCACCCTGCTCAGGCACAGAAACTGCAATGACCCCCTCGACGAACATTTGACGTCAAACATTCGCCGAGCGGTCAACAACAAAAGCCCCACCCAGCGTTTCGAGACGCTCAAAAGGGCGGTTCAAAGCCTCCCGACACGGCGTACACCCTTTTACATCCGATACGCAGGACACACGACATGATCGATCTCGCAACCTGGAACCTGAGCATTCCTGAAGGCGCACCACCGGCGACCATCCAGACTTCGCAACTGGTACAAGGCTTCAAGAACCAGTATTTCAACTCGGAAACCGGCACCGTGTTTTTCTGGGTCCCCGTCACGGGCGCCACGACGGCCAACGCCATTTACCCTCGCAGCGAGCTGCGCGAAACCAACAGCGACGGCACCTTGCGCAATTGGTTGTACCCGGCTGCGGATAACAAGCTGGCCGCCACGTTGACCGTCGGCCAGGTGCCCAGCACCGGCAAGCTGGTGATTGGCCAGATCCACACCAAGGACAGCACCAGCCCCATGGTGAAGCTGGAATACCAGTACAAGATCTACAGCTCCACCGGCAACATCGTCGCCAAGGTGCGCATGCGTCCCGACGACGCCACGGGCCAGGTCATCACCATCGCCACCGGCATCAAGCTCAACCAGCCGTTCTCGTACCTGATCCACCTCAACCGTGCAGGCCTCTTGACCATCAACGGCGCCGGCTATCAGTGGAGTGCCACCGTCAGCAACACCTGGAGCACCAAACCGTTGTACTTCAAGGCTGGCGTCTACGTGCAGGACAACGCTGGCTACGCCACCGAAGGCGCAAAAGCCACGTTCAGCCTGCTCGATATCGATCACAACCTCTAAGGTTTCCCCCCGAGCAGCAGCATGGATCGCTGCTTGCCCGCAACCGACTCGCTCCCCTTCGATCGACGTCGCAATGGCACCGCCAAAAAGCCATCGTTCAATAAAATTTTGACGCTACCGACCAACGGTCAATTATCTGCGGCACAAAATCGCCAATCCCTACTCTGACGGACTGCTGACGCCAAACCTCCGCCGTACGAACGTGCCGAATGTTTGTCCGCATTCCTGCCGGCGTCCGCAGAAAGCGCGTCTTAGAGCCTCCGGCTGTGGCGTAAATCATTTCTTCTTCTCAGAAAGGATCCGAACATGGTCGATCTAGCAACCTGGAACCTGAGCATCCCCGAAGGCAGCCCGCCAAAAACCATCGAAACCCCTCGACTGGTGGATGGCTTCAGGGACAAGTACTTCAACTCCGAAGGCAGCACGGTGTATTTCTGGTCGCCGGTGACCGGCACCAAGACCGAAAACGCGATCTACCCGCGCAGCGAACTACGCGAGACCTACCGAGACGGCACCCTGCGCAACTGGCTTTACCCAGAGGCCGACAATCAATTGCGCGCGACGCTGGTGGTCAATCAGGTTCCCAGCAGCGGCAAAATCGTGATTGGCCAGATCCATGCCAAGGACAGCAACAAACCGATGGTGAAGCTGGAATACCAGTTCAAGGACGCCACCAACACCGGCAACATCGTCGCCAAGGTGCGCATGCGCCCCGATGACAGCAAAAGCCGGGTCATCACGGTAGCTACCGGCGTGAAGCTTGACCGGGCCTTTTCTTATCGGATCCACCTGGATCGCACCGGCGACCTGGGCATCACCGCCGCCGGTAATAGCTGGTACACCACGGTCGGCGCTGCCTGGCGGGTCAAGCCGTTGTATTTCAAGGCCGGGGTGTATGTGCAGGACAACAGTGGCTATACCAGTGAAGGCGGCAAGGTGACGTTCAGCAAGTTGGACATCGATCACAACACTTGAAATTTCACGTCCTAAAAACTCGTAGGAAACATCCCCTTGTGGTGAGGGGATTTGTTCCCGCTGGGCTGTGAAGTAGCCCCCTCTTTTGTCAGACGCACCGTATGCAGCGGTTTTGCGGCGGCTGCGCCCCCGAGCGGGAGCAAGCTCCCTCGCCACGGGGGCCGGTGCGTCCTACAGGTCGATTTTGGCCTGGAAAATCTACTCTATAGTTTGGTTGGTCTGCTGGCTTTGGTCAGTGGCAGGGGTTTCGCAGCCCTGGTGAGTTAGAATCACGACCGTCAGAAGTCAACATAGGCGCATCCCGCCTGCGTTCGGCTTTTTATGGCGGCTGTGTGTGGGAGATCTTCGGGTCTGCCGGGTTTCTCTAACTCCTCGGTCTGCGAACCCGCACATGGCTGCCACCCAATTTGTTTCGCAGCGAACGGTGGCAATTGCTTTTCTTGAGTTAGAGGTTTGTCATGAAAACCGAACAATTGCTTGGCCGCTTTACCCCACTCACCCCAATCGCCACCACCCAACCTATCCTGTTCATCGACAGCACCGCGCCACTGACCGAGCTTCACGCCTGCGCCAGCGAACGCTTGCATGCCACTCTTGATTACCTGACGCTCATGGCCTGCACCACCCTGCGCGATTCGGCTGCCGGGGATCTCAATACCCTCACTAATGTCGCCCGGATTCTGGTTCAGGATGTGGCCGATGTGTTCGGTGTCATTGAGCAACGTGGGCTCGAAGAGCACTAAAACCTGCGTGCAGGAGATCCCCTGTGGGAGCGAGCTTGCTCGCGATGGCGTTGGGTCTGTAGCGGAAATGTTGGCTGACTCGGCGCTATCAGGATCGGTGTGTATATCCGTTTTTTTGTAACGGCTACTTATGGTTCCGCTCTTACAGCGGGTCACTTTTGGAAAGAGCCGGGAGCCGGACCAGCCAAAAGTAACCAAAAACGCTCTGCCCCACCACTCGGTGCCTCGCTAAGGCTCGGCATGCCCTCACTCCGGCATTGCTCCGTGGGCCCGCCGCGAAGGGCCGTCCCTGGCCCAGCGCGGCTAACGGGGCGCCGAAGTCAACGTCCGCCGCGAGGCGGCCTGAAGCCGACCTGGTTCTGGATGGGGTCCGCGTTCCTCCTGTGGGAGCGAGCCTGCTCGCGAAGAGGCCAGTAAGCCCAACGCCATCTGATTGAACCACCGATATTGCCAGCCAGCTTACGGTGGCGGCAGGACATTCAATACTTTCATCGACTGTGACACCGACTTCGCGAGCAGGCTCGCTCCCACAGGGGAATACTTTCGACTGGGCCGGCTTCCGGGCTTTTCAAAAGTGACCCGCTGTAAGAGCGGAACCATAAGCAGCCATCACCAAAAAAACGGATATACACACAAAACCACGACATCCCAAGCATAAAAAAAACCCGCATCACTGCGGGTTTTCCAACAACGCTAAACCATCAATTAACCTTAGCGTTCAACTCACCCTTCAAATACCGCTGATACATGGCTTCCAGCGAGATCGGCTTGATCTTCGACGCATTACCCGCCGTACCAAACGCCTCATAACGCGCAATACACACATCACGCATCGCCGTCACGGTCGCACCGAAGAATTTACGCGGATCAAACTCGCTAGGATTGGTCGCCATCAGACGACGCATGGCACCGGTGGAAGCCAGGCGCAGGTCAGTGTCGATGTTGACCTTGCGCACGCCGTACTTGATGCCTTCGACGATTTCCTCGACCGGCACGCCGTAGGTTTCCTTGATGTCGCCACCGTACTGGTTGATGATCGCCAGCCACTCCTGCGGTACCGAGGAGGAGCCGTGCATCACCAGGTGAGTGTTGGGGATACGCTTGTGGATTTCCTTGATGCGGTCGATGGCCAGCACGTCGCCGGTAGGCGGCTTGGTGAACTTGTAGGCGCCGTGGCTGGTGCCAATGGCGATCGCCAAGGCGTCGACCTGGGTTTTCTTGACGAAGTCGGCGGCTTCTTCCGGGTCGGTCAGCATCTGGCTGTGATCCAGCACGCCTTCGGCGCCGATGCCATCTTCCTCACCGGCCATGCCGGTTTCCAGCGAGCCCAGGCAACCCAGCTCACCTTCCACCGAGACGCCGCAGGCGTGGGCCATGGCGACGGTTTGCTGGGTGACACGGACGTTGTATTCGTAGTCAGTCGGGGTCTTGCCGTCTTCGCCCAGGGAGCCGTCCATCATTACCGAGCTGAAGCCCAGTTGGATGGAGCGCTGGCAGACGTCAGGGCTGGTGCCGTGGTCCTGGTGCATGCACACCGGGATGTGCGGGAATTCTTCGATTGCCGCCAGGATCAGGTGACGCAGGAACGGCGCGCCGGCGTATTTGCGAGCGCCGGCCGAAGCCTGGACGATCACCGGGGAGTCAGTCTTGTCAGCGGCTTCCATGATGGCGCGCATCTGCTCAAGGTTGTTGACGTTAAAGGCTGGGACGCCATAGCCGAACTCGGCTGCGTGGTCCAGCATCTGACGCATGCTGATAAGTGCCATTAGTGTGTCTCTCCCGGTCGAGGGTCGTTAATCGTGCCAGCCTGCCGGAGCGGCGGCGGCTATTCAAGTCATTGCGGGTCGGGGCTGGCCCGAGCCTGCGTGTTCCGTATCGCCAAACCCAAACATTGACGCGATCCCTGTGGGAGCGAGCTTGCTCGCGATGAGGGTGGCACATTCAACATCTCTGTTGCCTGATAGACCGCTATCGCGAGCAAGCTCGCTCCCACATGGGATCTGCTTTCCCTATTCAGATCTGTGTGAATCAGCTGAATCCTGTCAATCGGCCTTGCAGCCCCGCCCAATCAGATCATTGGTGGCGACCCAATACGCCAGGCCTTCCTCACCCTTGATGTGCAACGCCAGCATGTCATCGCTGTACAGCGAACCTTCGGCGCCGGGCTCAAGCTTGAGGCGATAAACCTTGTCAGCGCCGCCCAGCCGGACATCGACTTCCTTGCGCGCTGCATCGGCATAACGCCAGAGCACCTTGGCCTCGCTGTCACATGTCCAACTCGTCCAGCCCTCTGCAGCAGGCTCGGACGACTGCAAAAAACCCAGTTGCGAGCAACCGGCCAACAATGCCAACGCCACGACGGCGATAAAGCCTTTCATCCGTGTTCCTCGACGGGCGGCCCGTGCCGCTCGCCATGAGTTAAGAGTCTGACCCGTCAAGGGCAACCATGTTCCTTGACCGGCGCCTGCGTCTCGTATTTATCCAGGCCGTCCGGCCCGGAACGCTTGTTCAGTACCGGGTTGGTCTCGGCCTGCCAGTCAGCCTGATAACAGCCTTGCTCAGGCACTGGCGCCGCCGTGTCCGGCGCGGTGGCTTGCGGGCTGCTCGAGCAAGCCACCAACAGCGTCGCGGCCATCAGCAACATGAACGTCTTGACCATCGGAACACTCCTTTGCCTGGTCAACGTTGCCTCAGGCCTTGGCCCGGCTTTCCAGGACTTCCACGGCAGGCAGCACTTTGCCCTCGACGAATTCGAGGAACGCGCCACCACCGGTAGAAATGTAGGAGATCTGCTCGGCTACGCCATATTTATCGATGGCAGCCAGGGTGTCGCCACCGCCCGCGATGGAAAACGCAGTGCTCTCGGCGATCGCCTGGGCCAGCACCTTGGTGCCGTTGCCAAACTGGTCGAACTCGAACACACCGACCGGACCGTTCCACAGGATAGTCTGGGAGGATTTCAGCAGTTCGGCGAAGTTCGCCGCGGTTTGCGGGCCGATATCGAGGATCATGTCGTCCTCGGCCACATCGTCGATCAGCTTGACGGTGGCGGTGGCACTTTCGGCGAATTCCTTGGCAACCACCACATCCACGGGCAACGGTACGCTGACCTTGGCGGCGATTTCACGGGCGGTGTCCAGCAGATCCGGCTCGTACAAGGATTTGCCTACCGGGTGACCGGCGGCGGCGAGGAAGGTGTTGGCGATGCCGCCACCGACGATCAACTGGTTGCAGACCTGGCTCAGGCTGTTGAGCACATCCAGTTTGGTCGAAACCTTGGAGCCGGCAACGATGGCGGCCATCGGCTGGGCTGGCGAGCCCAGGGCCTTGCCCAGCGCGTCCAGCTCGGCCGCCAGCAACGGACCTGCGGCGGCGACTTTGGCGAACTTGGCCACGCCGTGGGTCGAGCCCTCGGCGCGGTGCGCGGTGCCGAAGGCGTCCATCACGAACACGTCGCACAGGGCGGCGTATTGCTGGGCCAGCTCATCGGCGTTCTTTTTCTCGCCCTTGTTGAAGCGCACGTTTTCGAACAGCACGACATCGCCAGCCTTGACGTCGACGCCGCCCAGGTAATCGGCGATCAACGGCACGTCGCGGCCCAGGGCCTTGCTCAGGTAATCCGCCACCGGCTTGAGGCTGTTCTCGGCCGAGAATTCACCTTCGGTTGGGCGGCCCAGGTGCGAGCACACCATCACTGCCGCACCTTTTTCCAAGGCCAGCTTGATGGTCGGCAGCGAGGCCAGGATGCGCGCGTCGCTGGTGACAACACCGTCCTTGACGGGGACGTTGAGGTCTTCGCGAATCAGTACGCGCTTACCTTGCAGATCGAGGTCGGACATCTTCAACACGGTCATGGGTCGCAATTCCTGGGTAACTGTTTAGAGAGCAGGTTTATTGGAAGCGGTTTGCAGGTAATGCTCGGCAACGTCCAGCATACGATTGGCAAAACCCCATTCGTTGTCGAACCAGGCCAGGATGTTCACAAGCCTGGGCCCGGAAACGCGGGTCTGGCTGGCATCGACGATGGCCGAATGTGGGTCGTGGTTGAAATCACAACTGGCGTGAGGCAACTCGGTATAGGCCAGGAGGCCTTTGAGCGGGCCGCTGGTGGCGGCTTCGCGCAGGATCCGGTTGACCTCGGTGGCGTCGGTATCGCTCACGGTCTGCATCGTGATGTCGAGGCAGGACACGTTGACCGTCGGCACCCGCACGGCTTTGGCCTGAATTCGCCCGGCAAGTTCCGGCAACAGCCGTTCAATGCCGCGCGCCAGACCAGTGGACACCGGAATCACCGACTGGAAGGCCGAACGGGTACGGCGCAAATCCTCGTGGTGATAGGCGTCAATCACCGGCTGATCATTCATCGCCGAGTGGATGGTGGTGATCGACACGTATTCCAGGCCGATAGCCTGGTCCAGCAGGCGCAACAGCGGCACGCCGCAGTTGGTGGTGCAGGACGCGTTGGACACCAGCAGCTCTTCGCCAGTCAGGCAGTCCTGGTTCACACCGTAGACGATGGTGGCGTCAACGTCGGCCTCGCTGGCCATCGGCTGGGAGAACAGCACCCGTGGCGCGCCGGCAGCGATGAACCGCTGGCCATCGTCACGGGTGTTATAGGCGCCGGAGCACTCAAGCACCAGATCGACGTTCAGGGACGCCCAATCGATGCCTTCGGGCGTGGCGCTGCGCAGGACCTTCACGCAGTCGCCATTAATGTGCAGACAATCGCCCTCGACCCGCACTTCGCCGGGAAACCGGCCGTGGGTGGAGTCAAAGCGTGTCAGGTATTCGATGCTGGCCATGTCGGCCAGATCGTTGATGGCCACAATCTCGAACCCGGCCTCCGCCCCTCGCTCGAACAACGCACGCAAGACGCAACGACCAATGCGGCCGTAGCCGTTGAGTGCAACTTTGTAGGGACGCGGTTGGGGCATGGGGGTTCTCTGATCGGGGTGAATCCGTTAAGACCAGCATTGCCTGCACCACCGCTATCGCGAGCAAGCTCGCTCCCACAGGGTCGGTGGAGATCCTTGTGGGAGCGAGCTTGCTCGCGATGGCGTCAGCACAGACAACCTATTACAGATCAGTCTTCCAGCAGCTCTTCAGCCTGCCCAAGGATGTTCTCCAGGGTGAAGCCGAACTCCTCGAACAGCGCCGACGCAGGCGCCGACTCACCGTAGGTGGTCATGCCGATCACGCGGCCTTCCAGGCCCACGTACTTGTACCAGTAATCGGCGTGAGCGGCTTCGATGGCAATGCGCGCGCTGACCTGCAACGGCAACACCGCTTGCTTGTAGCCGGCGTCCTGGGCATCGAACACGCTGGTGCAAGGCATGGAGACCACGCGCACGTTGCGGCCCTGCCCGGTCAGCTTGTCGAAGGCCTGGACGGCCAGGCCGACTTCCGAACCGGTGGCGATCAGGATCAGCTCAGGCTCGCCGATGCAGTCCTTGAGCACATAGCCGCCACGGCTGATGTCGCCGATCTGGCCGGCATCGCGCTCCTGGTGCTGCAGGTTCTGGCGCGAGAAGATCAGCGCCGATGGGCCGTCGTTGCGCTCGATGGCGTGTTTCCAGGCCACAGCAGACTCCACGGCGTCGCATGGGCGCCAGGTGTCCAGGTTCGGCGTGCAGCGCAGGCTCGCCAGTTGCTCGATCGGCTGGTGAGTCGGGCCGTCTTCGCCCAAGCCGATGGAGTCGTGGGTGAACACGTACAGGATGCGTTTTTTCATCAGCGCCGACATGCGCACAGCGTTGCGGGCGTATTCCATGAACATCAGGAAGGTCGCGCCGTAAGGCACCAGGCCGCCGTGCAGGGCAACGCCGTTCATGATCGCGCTCATGCCGAACTCACGAACGCCGTAGTACATGTAGTTGCCGCTGGCGTCTTCGGCGGTTACACCCTTGCAGCCTTTCCACAGGGTCAGGTTGGAGCCGGCCAGGTCGGCCGAACCGCCCAGCAGTTCCGGCAGCAATGGGCCGAAGGCGTTCAGGGTGTTCTGGCTGGCCTTGCGGCTGGCGATGGTTTCGCCCTTGGCCGCGACTTCGGCGATGTAGGCAGAAGCTTTCTCGGCGAAATCGGCCGGCAGCTCGCCGCTGAGGCGACGGACCAGTTCGTTGGCCAGCTCAGGGAATTCGGCGGAGTAGGCTGCAAAACGCTGGTCCCACTCGGCTTCGGCCGCGCGGCCTTTTTCCTTGGCGTCCCATTCGGCATAAATGTCGGCCGGGATTTCGAACGGGCCGTGTTCCCACTTCAGCGCGGCGCGGGTCAGGGCGATTTCCTCGGCGCCCAGTGGCGCGCCGTGGCAGTCTTCCTTGCCCTGCTTGTTCGGCGAGCCGAAACCGATGGTGGTCTTGCAGCAGATCAGTGTCGGCTGGGCGCTCTTACGCGCAGTCTCGATGGCGATCTTGATTTCTTCCGGGTCGTGACCGTCGACGTTGCGGATCACCAGCCAGTTGTAGGCTTCGAAGCGCTTGGGGGTGTCGTCGGTGAACCAGCCTTCGACTTCACCGTCGATGGAAATGCCGTTGTCATCGTAGAAGGCGATCAGCTTGTCCAGGCCCAGGGTACCGGCCAGGGAAGCGACTTCATGGGAAATGCCTTCCATCATGCAGCCATCACCCAGGAACAGGTAGGTGTGGTGATCGACGATGTCGTGGCCAGGACGGTTGAACTGGGCCGCCAGGACTTTTTCCGCCAAAGCGAAGCCCACCGCGTTGGCCAGGCCCTGGCCCAACGGACCGGTGGTGGTTTCAACGCCTGGGGTGTAGCCGTATTCCGGGTGGCCCGGGGTGCGGCTGTGCAGCTGGCGGAAGTTCTTCAGGTCATCGATCGACAGGTCATAGCCAGTCAGGTGCAGCAGCGAGTAGATCAACATCGAGCCGTGGCCGTTGGACAGCACGAAGCGGTCGCGGTCGGCAAACGATGGGTTGCTCGGGTTGTGCTTGAGGTAGTCGCGCCAAAGCACCTCGGCGATATCCGCCATACCCATTGGGGCACCGGGATGGCCGCTGTTGGCTTTCTGCACGGCATCCATGCTGAGGGCACGAATGGCATTGGCACGCTCACGACGGCTGGGCATCGCTGATCTCCTGGGTTTTGAATAACGAAACTGAAAAAGGCGAGCATTTTCCCTCACCCACCCGCCTCGGGGCAATCAGATACTCGTCCAAAGGCGATATTTGCGCCGTATAAAGCCGCATCGGCCAGGTGAAACCTTTCCGCTGTTGCTGGGTAGAGTCAAGCTGCTGCTGGGAAGTGCCATTTATCGAGCAATATCAAAACTTTTTGATATTGACCTTGCGATGCGCCAGACCCGTCACTAGACTGCCGCCCATGAATTTACGCGTGCCTTCCATTCGCCATGACGATTGCGATGAGCTGGCGGCCCTTTGCAAGGCCGGCGGCGATCCGTTGCGGCTCAATGTATTGCGCGCCCTGGCCAACGACTCGTTCGGCGTTCTGGAACTGGCGCAGATCTTCGGCATCGGCCAGTCCGGCATGAGCCACCATTTGAAGGTGCTGGCCCAGGCCGACCTGGTGGCGACGCGCCGTGAAGGCAACGCGATTTTCTACCGCCGCGCCCTGCCCCACACCGAACTGCTGGGCGGCAAGCTGCACGCAGCGCTGCTTGAAGAGGTGGACGAACTGGACTTGCCGCTGGACGTGCAAGCCCGCATCGCCCAGGTACACGGGCAACGAGCCGCCGCCAGCCAGGACTTTTTCGCCCGGGTGGCGGAGAAATTTCGCGCCCAGCAGGACCTGATCGCAGGACTGCCGCAATACCGTGACAGCGTCGTGGCGCTGCTGGACAAGCTCAGCTTCGAGCCCACCGCCACGGCGCTGGAAGTCGGCCCCGGCGACGGTGCATTCCTGCCGGAACTGGCGAGGCGCTTCAGCCAGGTGACCGCGCTGGACAACAGCCCGGCGATGCTCGAACTGGCCCGCCAGGTGTGCGAACGTGAGTCCCTGGCTAATGTCCGCCTGCAACTGGCCGACGCGCTGAACGGTGTGAGCCTGCAGGCCGACTGTGTTGTATTGAACATGGTGCTTCACCATTTTGCCGCGCCGGCCGATGCACTCAAGCACATGGCCAACCTGCTGCAACCGGGCGGTAGCCTGTTGGTGACAGAGTTATGCAGCCACAACCAGAGTTGGGCCAAGGAGGCCTGCGGTGATCTCTGGCTGGGGTTTGAACAGGACGATCTGGCCCGTTGGGCCACCGCTGCGGGCCTCGTGCCCGGGGAAAGCCTCTATGTAGGCTTACGTAATGGTTTCCAGATCCAGGTTCGCCATTTTCAGCGACCGGCTGGCGACACTCACCATCGGTAACTTGTAGGAAAACATCGAGATGAGCGAATACTCCCTTTTCACCTCCGAGTCCGTGTCTGAAGGGCATCCGGACAAAATCGCCGACCAGATTTCTGATGCGGTGCTGGACGCCATCATTGCTGAAGACAAGTTCGCCCGCGTGGCGTGCGAGACTCTGGTGAAAACGGGCGTGGCGATCATCGCCGGCGAAGTTACCACTTCCGCCTGGGTCGACCTGGAACAGATCGTTCGCGACGTAATCCTGGGCATCGGCTACAACAGCTCCGACGTCGGCTTCGACGGCGCGACCTGCGGCGTGATGAACATCATCGGCAAGCAGTCCCCGGACATCAACCAGGGCGTTGACCGCGCCAAGCCGGAAGACCAGGGCGCTGGCGACCAGGGCCTGATGTTCGGCTACGCCAGCAACGAAACCGACGTACTGATGCCGGCACCGATCACCTTTTCGCACCAGCTGGTCCAGCGCCAGGCTGAAGCGCGCAAATCCGGCCTGCTGCCTTGGCTGCGCCCGGACGCCAAGTCGCAAGTGACTTGCCGTTATGAAGGCGGCAAGGTCGTCGGCATCGACGCGGTCGTGCTGTCGACCCAGCACAACCCGGAAGTGTCCTACAAGGACCTGCGCGAAGGCGTGATGGAGCTGATCGTCAAGCACGTGCTGCCTGCCGAACTGCTGTCCAAGGACACCCAGTTCCACATCAACCCGACCGGCCAGTTCAT
This sequence comes from Pseudomonas sp. R1-15, assembly GCF_051132085.1. NCBI lineage: Bacteria > Pseudomonadati > Pseudomonadota > Gammaproteobacteria > Pseudomonadales > Pseudomonadaceae > Pseudomonas > Pseudomonas sp. R1-15. The sequence continues at coordinate 5,627,555 of NZ_CP071660.1, forward strand.
CATCGGCGGCCCAGTGGGCGACTGCGGCCTGACCGGTCGCAAGATCATCGTCGACAGCTACGGCGGCATGGCCCGTCACGGCGGCGGCGCGTTCTCTGGCAAGGACCCGTCCAAGGTTGACCGTTCGGCCGCCTACGCCGGTCGTTATGTGGCCAAGAACATCGTTGCCGCCGGCCTGGCCGAGCGCTGCGAGATCCAGGTGTCCTACGCCATCGGCGTCGCCCAGCCTACGTCGATTTCGCTGAACACCTTCGGTACCGGCAAGATTGGCGACGACAAGATCATCCAGCTGGTGCGTGAAGTGTTCGACCTGCGTCCATACGCGATCACCACCATGCTCGACCTGCTGCACCCGATGTACCAGGACACCGCAGCCTACGGCCATTTCGGTCGCACGCCGCAGACCAAGACCGTGGGCGACGACACCTTCACCACGTTCACCTGGGAAAAAACCGACCGCGCCGACGCCCTGCGCGCCGCTGCTGGCCTGTAACACCCCGCCGCATTGAAAAAGCCCCTGGCGACTGAGTCGCCAGGGGCTTTTTTTACGCCTTCGTGGCGAGGGAGCTTGCTCCCGCTGGGGTGCGAAGCGCCCCCCCCTTCAAACCTCAGGGTGTATCAAGCTGTTCAAGTCCGCCGCGCCACCAACAAAAACGAAGCCGCGCTCGCCAGTAACCCCGCGCACATCCGGTTGAACAACCGCTTGCCACTCGGCCGGGCGAACAGCCGCCGGGCATAAATACCCATGTAGCAATACAAGCCAATGGCAACGCATTCCAATGCCAGGAACAGCCCGCCCAGCACCGCGAACTGCTGGGTGACGGTGCCCGCGCGGTCAACGAACTGTGGCAGGAAAGCGGTAAAAAGCAGGATTGCCTTCGGATTGCCGATCGCCACGAGGAATTCCTGGCGCGCCAGGCTGGCCATGCTCATCGAACTGGCCTCTGCCTCGCCGGCGGCTTCAGGTTGCGCACGCCACAACTGCACAGCGAGATAAAAAAGATAACCGGCACCGACGAGCTTGATGCCGAGGAACAGCAGCTCCGAGGTGTGCAGCACCGCCGTCAGCCCCACCGCCGCCAGGGCAATCATGATCGCAAACGCCAGCAGGCGGCCGATGCCACCGCTGCAGGCGCGAACGAAACCATAGCGCGAGGCGTTGCTGATCGATAGCAGGTTGTTCGGGCCCGGCGCCATGTTCAGCGCAAAGCAGGCCGGGATAAAGACCGCGAGCGTGGTCAGGTCCATCGGTTGCACTCCTGGCAGAGCGGATCGAGCGTCCATTCTGCACCGCTCAGTGACGCGTTCAAGGCACAGTTGCCCGGGCAAATCGCTCCCGACTGTACCGCCACAGCTTCGCCATCGTGCTTGGCAAAACCCGGTAACGCACTGGACCTCGCGCCTTTTGCAACACTGACTAGCCTTCCAGTACTTCACCTGGCAAGGATGCTTCGATGCTGTCGTTACTGCGTGCACTTGTAGGCTTTTTACTGACCATGCCCGTCCTCGCGGCCCCTTGCCCGAGTGGGCCAATCGAAGGCGTCCAGGCACAGGTCGACGTCCTCCAGCAACAGATCGATGACTGGGACGATGCCTATCACCGCCTCGGCCACTCCTTGGTGGCCGATGAGCTTTACGATCAGTCCCGAGCGCAACTGGAATATTGGCGCAACTGCCTTGGCCTCGGGTCGCCAGGCACGCCCTTGCGCTCCGCTGGCGGGAAAGTCCCCCACCCGACCGCTCATACCGGCCTGGATAAACTCAAGGACGCCGATGCCGTGCGCAGCTGGTTGGACAGTCGCGACGACGTCTGGGCCCAGCCGAAAGTCGATGGCGTAGCGGTTACCCTGGTTTATCGCGGTGGACACCTGCACCAGGCGATCAGCCGCGGCGATGGCATCCAGGGACATGACTGGACCAACACTGCACGAAAGATCCGCGACATCCCCCAACGGTTGCGCGAACCTGCGGACCTGCTCGTCCAGGGCGAGCTCTACTGGCGGCTCGACGATCACGTACAGGCCGTCAGCGGCAGCCTTAACGCCCGATCAATCGTGGCGGGATTGATGGCCCGCAAGGACCTGAGCGCGGAACAGGCGTCTGGCATCGGCCTGTTCGTGTGGGAGTGGCCGGAAGGGCCGGCGACCCTGCCTGAACGGATTGCCGAGCTGAAAGAGCTGGGTTTCGCCGATGCGACCGTTTATAGCCAGCCCATCCAGGCATTGGCCGATGCGCAACACTGGCGCAACCACTGGTACCGCACGCCGCTGCCGTTCGCCAGCGACGGGGTCGTCTTGCGCCAGAGTCGTCGCCCGTCCGCCGATCGCTGGCGAGCCCGGGCGCCCTCCTGGAGCGTGGCATGGAAATACCCACACGCCCAGGCGCTGGCCGAGGTGCGCGATGTGCGTTTCAAGATCGGCCGCACCGGGCGTATTACGCCGGTGCTGGAGCTTGCGCCGGTGATGCTCGACGACCGACAGATTCGCCGGGTAAGCGTCAGCTCACTCAAGCGCTGGGAAGGCATGGATATCCGCCCCGGCGACCAGGTCGCCATCAGCCTGGCCGGGTTGACCATTCCGCGGCTCGACAGTGTCGTGCTGCGCAGTGCCGAGCGCCAGAGCCTCGACATCCCCGCCGCTGCCGATCATCACTTCTTGAGCTGCTGGCAACCGACGCCTGGCTGTGAAAGCCAGTTCCTCGCGCGCCTGAACTGGCTCAGCGGCAAGCACGGGCTCGCCCTGCCCCATGTTGGCCCCGGCACCTGGGAGCAACTGCTGGCCGCCGGCCAGCTGGACGGATTGCTGGATTGGTTGACCCTTGATGCCGCCGAGCTTGCTAACATTGCCGGTTTCGGCGAACGCAACAGCGCCCGTCTGCTCGCCAGCCTGGACAGCGCCCGGCAGCGCCCCTTCCGTCAATGGCTCAAGGCGCTTGGCGTACCGCCCACCGGAGGGGCAAGGCTCGAGGAGCGCTGGGAGGTCCTGGCTGAACGCGACACTGAACAATGGCAAGCCGAAACGGGTATCGGGCCGGGACGCGCCGCGCAACTGAGCGCTTTTTTTCGCGACCCGCAGGTACTGGCCTTGAGTGAAACATTACGCACCGCAGGGGTCGATGGCTTCTAGTCCGGCCCGTGCGGTTGAACCCAAGAGACGGGAGGCGCTCCAACTGCGCATCTGTCCCGACCGCTCGTGAGTTTTTATACGGAGTTGCTATGAATTTCCTGTACCCCGTTGCCCTGCTGGCCTTATGCGGTGCCATGGCCGCCCCCTTGATGGCGGATGAACAGAGCCCGGAACTGACCGGTTGCGCAGCCAAGCGCCAAGGCATCATCAACCAGATCGAACTGGCCAGGTCCCGAGGCAATCAGGACCAGCAGGCCGGGCTGGAAACAGCCCTGGCCGAAGTCACCACCCACTGCACCGATGCTTCCCTGCGCAAGGAGCGTGAAAACAAGGTGCTGGAGGCCAAGCATGAAGTCAGTCGCCGTCAGGCCGACCTGGAAAAGGCCATGAAAAAAGGCGACGCGGAGAGAATCAACAAGCGCAAGGACAAGTTGGCGGCGTCCCGCAAGGAGCTGCAGGAAGCGGTGGACGAGCTGGATAAATGAGCACCGGGATGGGTTTCAATAGTCCCGGAATTCCTTATGACAGGCACTGCACGCATCCTCGACCTTCTGCACCGCCGGCCCCAGGTTACTGGCCCGGTAGGGCTGGACCCGACTGGCGGTCACCAACTCGGCGGTCGCCGCTTCGAGACTGCGGGCCAGTTCCTGGAAACGCGCCTGCTTCTGCCAGACTTCGTCCCGGGCACTGGTGTGATCCTGCTCACGCACCTGCGGAAAATGTTTCCACGGTTCATGGGAAAGTTGATCCAGTTGCACCGCGCCTTCGGCGAAACGCGCGCCATCGAACGGGACACGACCACGCAACATGCCACCCAACTCTTCGTTGGTCTTGAGCATCTGCTTGAAAATCGTCTTGCGCTGGCCCAATGGCGAGTTGGGATCGACACCACCACAGGCGGACAGCATCAGGCAGGCCAGCACTGCCATGGAAAAGCGTCTTACAAACATTTTGGCCTCTGGACAGAAAACGACCGCTAGTATCCCCGGGTCGTCGGAAAACACCAATGGCCCTATCAACAATACGGGTGCCAGGCGCATGACAGCGCCTGGACGACCGCAAAGGAAATATCATGAACAGCCGCTTCAAGTCCTGGCGCACGGGCCTGGCGTTGACCTTACCGCTGATTGCACTGCTGGCCGGCTGCAACCGCGGCGAAAAGGTCGAGGAGCCTCAGACTCATGCCCTCGCCACCTACGTCAGCGCGCCCTGGGAGGCACTTCCGTCGGTAGCCGATGAAGACCTGCTGGCCGGCTTCGGCGCCTGGCGCAGCGCCTGCACCCGCCTCAAGGCCGATGCGGCCTGGGGGCCGACCTGCGCGGCGGCGGCCAATGTGCCGCAAACCGCCGCGGCTGTACGCAATTTCCTGAAACAGAACCTCGACGTCTATGGCCTGCGCTCGGGCGAAAACAGCCCCAACGGCCTGATTACCGGCTACTACGAGCCGGTCTATCCCGGCAGCCTCACGCAGACCGCCACGGCGAATATCCCGGTCTACGGTGTGCCTGAAGACATGATCGTCGTGGCGCTGGACAGCCTCTACCCGGAGCTCAAGGGCAAGCGCCTGCGCGGGCGTCTCGAAGGCCGCGTGCTGAAACCCTACGACGACGCCAGCACCATCGAGGCCAACGGCGTGAAGGCGCCGGTCATCGCCTGGCTCACCGACCCGATGAACCTGCAATTCCTGCAGATCCAGGGTTCGGGACGCATCCGGCTCGATGACGGCCGCCAGTTGCGCATCGGTTATGCCGACCAGAATGGCCACCCCTACCGGCCCATCGGCCGCTGGCTGGTGGAACAGGGCGAGCTGAAAAAAGAAGACGTGACCATGGGCACCATCAGTGCCTGGGCCAAGGCCCATCCGGAGCGGATCCCCGAGTTGCTGGGCAGCAACCCCAGCTATGTGTTTTTCAACCGCAACCCCGACAGCAACGAAGGCCCGCGAGGCTCGTTGAATGTACCGCTTACCGCCGGCTACAGCGTGGCGGTGGATCGCAAGGTGATTCCGTTGGGCAGCCTGCTGTGGCTGTCGACGACTCGCCCCGATGGCAGCGCCCTGAACCGTCCCGTCGCCGCCCAGGACACAGGGGGCGCGATCTCGGGCGAAGTCCGAGCGGATCTGTTCTGGGGCACTGGGGACGCGGCCGGGCAACTGGCCGGAGACATGAAACAGCAAGGTCAGATCTGGATGTTGTGGCCGAAGGGCATGGCACTGCCGCAAGTGCCACAGGTGGCGAATGCGGTCAGCGCCAATCCTTGAGGAATGAGCTGACAGTGCAATCCCTTCGCGAGCAGGCTCGCTCCAACATGGGGTCCGGATTCACTGGGATCCACTGTGGGAGCGAGCCTGCTCGCGAAGAGGCCCGCACAAATATCAAATATTCAACAAACAGCCTCAGACCGAAACAAAGAAGAAACTCAGCACCAACCCTACCCCCACGAACCACACCAGCGAACGCAGGATCGCCCAGTCCGCCAGGTAGCAAATGATGTAGAGCAGGCGGCTGGTGATGAACAGCACCGCCAGCACATTGATGGTGACCAGTTCGGCATTGCCGGCCAGGTGCGCGACGATCACGGCGGCGGCAAAAAACGGGGCGATTTCAAAGCTGTTCAATTGCGCGGCGTAGGCACGGCGGGGAGCGCCTTCGAGCGAGTCGAGAAAATCCCGGGGGTCGTGGTTATCTTGCAATCTGTATCTGCCGCCGGCCTTAGCGATGCCGATACACAGGTAAGGCAGGATAAAAGCAATCAAAACGCACCACAGGGCTACCGTCATACCGCATTTCCTTATTGAGTTTTATCGAGAATCGAGCGTCAAGCAGCGCCAGAGCTTCATCACAGCATGCCAGCCCGCAGGCTAAGAGTCGCGGCCGGCCGAAAGGTTCTTTCAGCTAGCGCATGCCGAAAAGCACCACCACCGTTATACTGCACCCGACCACGCCGCACTCAGTTGCGCATAGATCAATTCCAATAATTCTGCTGCTGCCCGTTCATTCGAACCAAGGCATCGGCATGCGTATGCCTGATCAGAGCGTCAAGACTACAGACAGAGACCTTGCGCATGCCACTCGCCTTGCTTGCTTTGGCCGTCGCCGCTTTCGGCATCGGCACGACTGAATTTGTCATCATGGGGCTGTTGCCCGATGTCGCCCGTGACCTGGCCGTAAGCATTCCCCACGCCGGGCTGCTGATTACCGGCTATGCGCTGGGGGTGGTATTCGGCGCACCGATCCTGGCGATCGGCACCGCGAACATGCCGCGCAAGGCCACGCTGCTGGGCATGACGCTGATGTTCATTCTCGGCAACGTGCTCTGCGCCCTCGCGCCGAACTACGTCACGCTGATGGCTGCCCGAGTCATTACCGCGCTCTGTCACGGGGCCTTTTTTGGCATCGGGTCGGTGGTGGCCGCCGGGCTGGTAGCACCGAACAAACGGGCCCAGGCGATTGCAATGATGTTCACCGGCCTGACCCTGGCGAATGTGCTGGGCGTGCCGCTGGGCACGGCCTTGGGTCAATACGCCGGCTGGCGATCGACGTTCTGGGCGGTAGCGGTCATCGGCGTGATTGCAGCCATCGCCCAATGGGTGTGGCTGCCCAAGGAAATTCCCATGGACAAGGCCAACCTCGCCAGTGAGTTCAAGGTGCTGGGCAAGGCCAATGTGCTGCTGGCGCTGGGCATGAGCGTGCTGGCTTCGACCAGCCTGTTCAGCGTGTTCACTTACATCGCACCGATCCTGCAGGACATCACTGGCGTGAGTCCCCACGGCATCACCGTCATGCTGTTGTTATTCGGCGTAGGCCTGACGGCGGGGAGTTTCCTGGGCGGACGCCTGGCTGACCGGCGCTTGCTGCCGTCCCTGGTGGGCATGGCGCTGGCCGTGGTGCTGGTGCTCGCCGCGTTCAGCCAGACCAGCCAATCGGTGATTCCGGCGGCGATCACCCTGGTGTTGTGGGGCGTCTTTGCGTTCGCCCTGTGCCCGATCCTGCAATTGCTGATCATCGACCAGGCCCACGAAGCCCCCAACCTGGGCTCGACCCTGAACCAGAGCGCCTTCAACCTGGGCAACGCGGCCGGCGCCTGGATCGGCGGCCTGGTGGTCGCCAGCGGCGCCGACCTCGCCGATTTGCCGTGGACCGGCGCCCTGGTCGGCGGGCTCACCGTACTGACCGCGCTTTACTTCATTTATCGGCAACGTCACGTCGGCGCGGCGGCAGACCTTGCCGACTGAGGGGCGTATTGGTTTCGCTGCGCACCTGGGCGTGGCTGATCAGAGCAAAGATGAAGCTGCCGCCGATGATGTTTCCCGCCAGGGTCGGCGCGGCGAACACCATCCAGAAGTCCTCCCACGACAGCTGCCCGGCAAACACCAGGTAAGACACCTCGGCCGATCCCACGACGATGTGGGTGAAATCCCCGAGCGCCATGAGGTAGGTGATGAGGACAATGATCCACATCTTGGCGTTCTCCATGGAGGGGATCATCCACACCATGGTTGCGATCATCCAGCCGGAAATGATGCCTTTGGCGAACATCTGGCCGGCGTCGTTCTCCATCACCTTGCGGCCAATCTCCAGAAAGGCCAGGTCGGTGCGCCGGTCAAAGATCGGCAGGTGCAGCATCACATAGGCCACCAGCAAGGTGCCGCACAGGTTGCCCACCAGCACCACGCCCCATAACCGGAACAACCGGCCGAAGTTGCCCAGCGTGGGTTTGCTCATGATCGGCAGCACCGCCGTCAGGGTGTTTTCGGTGAATAACTGCTGCCGCGCGAGGATCACGGCCAGGAAGCCGGCGCAGTAGCCAAAACTGGCGATGACCTTGAAGCCTTCATGGTCCGGCAACCGGGAGTTGAGCAGCCCCATCGCCATCAGCGACAAGCCCATCGTCAAACCGGCCGCCAGGGCCGACCACCACAGGGCGGCGACACTGCGCTCCAGCTCCTGATCACCCTGGGTGCGAATGATTTCATGCAATACCGCCGCCCGTGGCGGCTGGTTGCGGTCGACCTCGTGCTGCTCCTCTGCCGAGAGGTCAGGGGTCTTGCCGTCTTTATGAGTGTCCATACAGCTCCTGAACCAGTGGCGTGATGTACCTACGACACGCGGCGCTCGGAGCTGTTCAGTGGTGCCAGGAAATGACCGGCGCCGGTAATGCCGCCTTCGCGAGCAGGCTCGCTCCCACAGAGGAACCGGCGGTGGGGACTAATCCAATGTGGGAGCGAGCCTGCTCGCGAAGAACACAACGCCGACCCTATTCGACGGTATCGTCCTTGAACTGATCCTTGACGTACTTGATCTCGGTCCGGCCATGGGGCGCGGGCAAGCCGTCTTCGCCGAGGTTGACGAAAACCATCTTTTCCACCGTCAGGATGCTCTTGCGAGTGATCTTGTTGCGCACTTCGCAGGTCAGGGTGATGGACGTGCGGCCGAACTCGGTGGCGGTGATACCCAGTTCGATGATGTCGCCCTGGCGCGAGGCGCTGACAAAGTTGATTTCGGAGATGTATTTGGTGACCACACGCTGGTTACCGAGCTGGACGATGGCATAGATCGCCGCCTCTTCGTCGATCCAGCGCAGCAGGCTGCCACCGAACAGCGTGCCGTTGGGGTTGAGGTCTTCGGGCTTGACCCATTTGCGGGTGTGGAAATTCATGTTCACTCCTGAGCGTCTGGCCGATGAATGCCGGCATCATGGCAGACCCGGCGGGCAGGCTCTACGTCGCCGCCCCTATGACGATCATCGGCATTTTTGATTTGCCGACAGAAACCCTTTGGAAGATCCGCTTAGCCCGTTATAATCGCCCCCGTTTCATCGGCCCACGCTTTGGGTCGTTCCCGCCACCTGTCCGAGGGGCGCTGCAGCAGGCTCGACCTGTCAGGCTCGGATGGGGCGTTGCTGGTACGGGGTTCCCCGCACTGGCACTAAACGCACAACGGCGCCCATTCGCATACATTACGAATGGAGGCTCTTCATGAGCGCTGTTATCACGCCTGCAGCTTTTACCGACTACAAAGTCGCCGACATGTCCCTGGCTGCCTGGGGCCGTCGCGAAATCATCATCGCCGAATCCGAAATGCCGGCCCTGATGGGCCTGCGCCGCAAATACTCTGGCGAACAGCCATTGAAGGGCGCAAAAATCCTCGGCTGCATCCACATGACCATCCAGACCGCCGTGCTGATCGAAACCCTGGTTGCCCTGGGTGCCGAAGTGCGCTGGTCGTCCTGCAACATTTTCTCGACCCAGGACCAGGCCGCTGCCGCGATCGCCGCTGCCGGCGTCCCGGTTTTCGCCTGGAAAGGCGAGACCGAGCAAGAGTACGAGTGGTGCCTGGAGCAGACCATCCTCAAGGATGGCCAGCCATGGGACACCAACATGATCCTCGACGACGGCGGCGACCTGACCGAGCTGCTGCACAAGAAATACCCGGCCGTGCTGGACAAGGTCCACGGCGTGACCGAAGAAACCACCACCGGCGTCCACCGCCTGCTGGACATGCTGGCCAAGGGCGAGCTGAAGATCCCGGCCATCAACGTCAACGACTCGGTGACCAAGAGCAAGAACGACAACAAGTACGGTTGCCGTCACAGCCTCAACGACGCCATCAAGCGCGGCACCGACCACTTGCTGTCCGGCAAGCAGGCCCTGGTGATCGGCTACGGTGACGTGGGCAAGGGTTCGGCCCAGTCCCTGCGTCAGGAAGGCATGATCGTCAAGGTGTCCGAAGTCGACCCGATCTGCGCCATGCAGGCCTGCATGGACGGTTTCGAACTGGTTTCGCCGTTCATCGACGGCAACAACGACGGCACCGAAGCCAGCGTCGACAAGGCACTGCTGGGCAAGATCGACCTGATCGTGACCACCACCGGCAACGTCAACGTCTGCGACGCCAACATGCTCAAGGCCCTGAAGAAGCGCGCCGTGGTCTGCAACATCGGTCACTTCGACAATGAAATCGACACCGCTTTCATGCGCAAGAACTGGGCGTGGGAAGAAGTGAAGCCACAGGTACACAAGGTTCACCGCACCGGTACCGGCAGCTTCGACCCGCAGAACGATGACTACCTGATCCTGCTGGCCGAAGGCCGCCTGGTGAACCTGGGCAACGCCACCGGTCACCCAAGCCGCATCATGGACGGTTCGTTCGCCAACCAGGTCCTGGCCCAGATCTTCCTGTTCGGCCAGAAATACGCCGACCTGTCGCCGGCCCAGAAAGCCGAGCGCCTGACGGTGGAAGTATTGCCGAAGAAGCTCGACGAAGAAGTGGCCCTGGAAATGGTCCGCGGTTTCGGCGGCGTGGTCACCAAGCTGACCAAGCAACAGGCTGACTACATCGGCGTGACCGTCGAAGGCCCGTTCAAGCCGCACGCCTACCGCTACTGATCGGCGCGGCTCCCCCTGCGGGAGCCGGCTCCTTTGTGGGAGCGAGCCTGCTCGCGATGCAGACACCTCGGTCCAGCTGCCGGACCGAGGCGATGCCAATCGCGAGCGAGCTCGCTCCCACAAAGAGCCCGAGCGCCTCACCGGCCTACGAGTTTCCAAGGATATGACCATGTCCCAAGAACGTCGCTACAGCTTCGAGTTCTTCCCGACGAAGACCGATGCTGGGCATGAAAAACTGATTGCCACTGCCCGACAGCTGGCAGGCTACAACCCTGATTTTTTCTCCTGCACCTATGGCGCCGGCGGTTCGACCCGTGACCGCACGATGAATACCGTGCTGCAGCTTGAAAGCGAAGTCAAAGTCCCGGCCGCTCCGCACTTGTCCTGCGTGGGCGACAGCAAGGATGACCTGCGCAGCCTGCTGACCCAATACCAGGCCGCTGGCATCAAGCGTATCGTCGCCCTGCGCGGCGACCTGCCTTCGGGCATGGGCATGGCCAGCGGTGAACTGCGCCACGCCAACGAGCTCGTCGAGTTCATCCGCCAGGAGACCGGCGAGCACTTTCATATTGAAATCGCCGCGTATCCGGAAATGCATCCGCAAGCACGCAATTTCGAAGACGACCTGAGCAATTTCGTGCGCAAGGCCAACGCCGGCGCCAACAGCGCAATCACCCAGTATTTCTTCAACGCCGACAGCTACTTCTACTTCGTCGAGCGTGTGCGCAAGCTGGGTGTCGACATTCCGGTGGTACCGGGCATCATGCCGATCACCAACTACAGCAAACTGGCGCGTTTTTCCGATGCTTGCGGCGCGCAAATCCCGCGCTGGATCCGCAAGCAACTGGAAGCCTACGGCGACGACACGGCCAGCATCCAACGCTTCGGTGAGGAGGTCATCACGCAGATGTGTGAACGACTGTTGCAAGGTGGCGCGCCGGGCCTGCACTTCTACACGTTGAACCAGGCCGAGCCGAGCCTCGCTGTGTGGAACAACCTCAAGCTGCCGCGCTAGGCACTGAAGTGCCGGTACGCAAAGGCCCTGGTGAAAACCCGGGCCTTTTTCATGCGCCTTGCAGGCAAAGGGCAACCAACCCGCGAGCCAGAGCGCTCTAGCTATTTGATGAGCTCTCATCGTAACCTCAGGCAATGCCCGTCTTTGCCCAACTCCTGACCGTCCTGTTACTCCTGTGCCTGAGCGTTTGCGCCCGGGCCGAGAAGCTGCGCATCGTCACCGAACCCTGGGCGCCCTACGTCTATGAGGAGAACGGCAAGGCCCTGGGCCTGGACTATGAAACCACCGCCATAGTGTTCAAGCGTCTGGGCGTTGATGTCGAATGGCAGTTCCTGCCATGGAAGCGTTGCCTGGCGATGCTGGAACAGGGGCTGGCAGACGGTGCACTGGATATCTTTCGCAGCGAGGAGCGCGACTCCCTGCTGCTCTACCCGAGCGAACCGCTGTCGGACGTCGAGTTCGTGATGTTCTACGCCAACGCCCGGCCCCATCCGTTTCGCACGTTCGATGAGCTCGACGGACTGACAGTCGGTACGTCTCCGGGTTATCTTTACAGCCAGGCGTTCAGGGAATCGACCCGGTTCAAGCGGGAAACCGCGCCCACCCACGAAGCCAATTTCGGCAAGTTGCAGTTGGGCCGGATCGACCTGCTCATCACCGACCGCCGAGTGGGCCGGCATGTGCTCAAGGCGCTGCAACTGGGTGACCAGATCAGCGAAAATCCCACGGTCGTGAGCCGTCAAAGCCAATACCTGGCGGTACGGCGCAGCGCCGGCATGGATTTGCTGGTGCAGCGCTTCGGCGCTGAACTCAAGCGCTTCAAGCGCGAACCGGCCTATGCCGAGCTGAGCGCCCGCTATGGTGCCGATCCGGCCGGCAAGGCGGCACCGCAAGACCCGGCGCCCCACTGAAATACACCGTTGAGCAGCAGGAAAGCGGCGCGCGGCGATTGCTCTGTTATACTCGGGCCTTCCCGCCAGGCTCACGCCCGGACGCCCGGTCTTGCAAAAGGCATCCCGACACCGCTACAGCGCAGCTTCCAGCCCGCGCGAGCCCTGTCCGGACCCGTCTTCCAGACCCGGCAGGACCGGACGGGATGACGTCTTCCAATGACCGTCATTTGCGCCAGGCAAGACTATCCCATTGGGCCAGGCCCTCACTAAAAACAGGATTACTCATGTCCTTTGCTTCCCTCGGTCTCTCCGAGGCTTTAGTCGGCGCCATCGAAGCCGCCGGCTACACCCAGCCTACCCCGGTGCAACAGCGGGCCATCCCCGCCGTGTTGCAAGGTCGCGACCTGATGGTCGCCGCACAGACAGGTACTGGTAAAACCGGCGGTTTCGCCCTTCCGATCCTGGAGCGGCTGTTCCCCAACGGTCATCCGGACAAATCCCAGCGTCACGGCCCGCGCCAACCCCGCGTGCTGGTCCTGACCCCAACCCGCGAACTGGCGGCCCAGGTCCACGAGAGCTTCAAGGTCTACGCGCGTGACCTGAAGTTCGTCAGCGCCTGCATCTTCGGCGGCGTCGGCATGAACCCGCAAGTCCAGGCCATGGCCCGTGGCGTCGATGTCCTGGTGGCCTGCCCCGGCCGCCTGCTGGACCTGGCCGGCCAGGGCAGCGTCGACTTGTCCCACGTGGAAATCCTCGTGCTGGACGAAGCCGACCGCATGCTCGACATGGGTTTTGTCCATGACGTGAAGAAAGTGCTGGCCCGCCTGCCGGCCAAGCGCCAGAACCTGCTGTTCTCGGCGACGTTCTCCAAGGACATCACTGACCTTGCCGGCAAGCTGCTGCACAACCCGGAACGCATCGAAGTCACGCCGCCGAACACCACGGTCGAGCGCATCGAGCAGCGCGTGTTCCGCCTGCCGGCCAGCCACAAGCGTGCCCTGCTGGCCCACCTGATCACCACGGGCGCCTGGGAACAGGTCCTGGTCTTCACCCGCACCAAACACGGCGCCAATCGCCTGGCCGAATACCTGGACAAGCACGGCCTGCCAGCTGTGGCGATCCACGGTAACAAGAGCCAGAACGCCCGTACCAAGGCCCTGGCCGACTTCAAGGCCGGCGAAGTGCGCATCCTCGTGGCCACCGATATCGCCGCCCGTGGCCTCGATATCGACCAGTTGCCTCACGTGGTCAACTTCGAGCTGCCGAACGTCGATGAAGATTACGTTCACCGTATCGGCCGTACCGGCCGGGCCGGTCGTTCGGGCGAGGCGATTTCCCTGGTCGCGCCGGATGAAGAGAAGTTGCTCAAAAGCATCGAGCGCATGACCAAGCAGAAAATCCCTGACGGCGACCTGATGGGCTTTGATGCCAGCACCATCGAGGCCGAGAAGCCTGAAGTGCGTGAGCGTCCGGATGTGCGCAACCCGCGCAATCCTCGTGGCCCGCGCGGCGACGGCCCGAATGGCGGCGGTGGTGGCGGCGGTCGTAAGGACAAAGGCAAGGACAAGGGCAAGGAAAAATCGGCCAGCAACAGCAACGGTCGCGGCGAACGCCCAGCCCGCGAGCAGAAGCCCCGCGAAGGCACTCCGGCCCGTGAGCAGCAACGCCCTGCGCCTCGCGCCGCGGCCGCCGACCGCGCCCCGGACGAATTCCTCGACGACGATGTCGATAACTTCGGTAACCGCGTGGACTACGTGCCGCAGCAGAAACCGGCCCAGGGTCGCGGTCGCCGTCCGGGCGCCCCGGCAACAGGCGCTGGTGCCGGCGCACCCCGCGGTGGCCAGCCACAGGGTCGCCAGAACGGACCGCGCAACAGCAACGGCTCGTCCACCGGCACTCCGCCAGGCAAGCGCAGCGGTCCGCGTAATGGCGCCCCACGTGACGGCCAGGCCCGCCGCGAAGAGTCCCGTCCACGCCGCCCGGCACGTGATGATGACCAGCCTCGTCAGGAACCTGCCGTGCAGAACCCGCGTGGCAACCAGCCGAAAATCATGCACAAGGAATCGAAAGTCGATCGTTTCCCGACGCCTGAACAGTTGGACCAATTGCCAAGCCGTCCACGCGGCGAAAAACCGGCCTTGCTGACACGCAATCGCTGAGTTTTCCAAGCCATGAAAAATGCCCCGGTTCTCGCGACCCGGGGCATTTTTTATTAAGAGCTGGACCCCCTGTGGGAGCGAGCCTGCTCGCGAAAGCGGTGTCACAACTGACAAGGATGCTGAATGTCACGGCCTCTTCGCGAGCAGGCTCGCTCCCACAGTGGCTTAGTGGTGTTCACAAATCTTGTGGAGACAAGCTCTCAAAGAATGTTCTGGAATACCAGAATCCATGCAATAAAAAACGCCCCTGATCCCAAGACCAGCGGCGTTTTTTGTCAGGCGCGAAAGTTACTTCGCCTGAACACCTTCAAACGTCACGTACAGCTCGACCACGTCGGATTTCGGACCCAGGTCTTTCTGCTTGCCGAAGTCGGAACGCTTGATCGTGGTAGTGCCTTCGAAGCCGGCACGGTAGCCACCCCATGGGTCCTTGCCTTCGCCCAGGAAGGTTGCCTTGACCACGACCGGCTTGGTCACGCCCAGCAGGGTCAGGTCACCGGTCACATCGGCGGTGTTTGCGCCGGTGGACTTGACACTGGTGGACACGAAGGTGGCCTTGCCGAATTTGCTGGCGTTCAGGAAGTCAGCGCTGGCGATGTGCTTGTCACGTTCGGCGTGGTTGGTGAACACGCTGGCGGTGTTGACGTTGAATTCGATCTTGCTGGCTTCAGGCTTGGCGGCGTCGAAGCTGAACTTGCCGTCGATGTCCTTGAAGGTACCGGTGATGTAGCTGTAGCCCAGGTGGCTGATCTTGAAGTCGACGAAGGCGTGCTGGCCTTCCTTGTCGACCACGTAGTCTGCGGCCATGGCCTGGCCGGCGGACAGCAGGGCAGAACCGATTGCCAGGGCGGCGAGCGTCTTTTTCAACATGCTTTCTATTCCTTTGGAGTCGAGGTTGAACATCAGGCTTGGCGTCCCAGCATGCGCTTGAGGGTCGCGTCACGGTCGATAAAGTGGTGCTTCAATGCTGCCAACGCATGGAGGCCGGAAAAAATTACCAGCGCCCATGCCAGGTAGAAGTGGATCTGGCCGGCGACGTCTGCCTGATCGGGCAGTCCGGACACCAGCGCGGGTACTTCAAACAAACCAAACACCGAGATCCCGACACCGTCTGCGGTGGAAATCAGGTAACCGGCGATCATCACGGCGAACAGCCCGAGATACAGTGCACTATGACCAATCCTGGCGCCGACGCGTGTAAGGCGGCCATAGGTTTCCAGGGTCGGTGGCGGCGGGCTGACGAAACGCCAGATCACTCGCAGCACCATCACCGCCAACAGCACCAGGCCGATGCTCTTGTGGATGTCCGGCGCGTCTTTGCGCCAGGTGCTGTAATAATCCAGCCCGACCATCCACAGGCCCAGCGCGAACAGCCCATACACCGCCAAGGCAACGGCCCAGTGCGAAACGATGCTGACCCAGCCATAGCGAGAAGAAGAGTTGCGTAGCTGCATTGCTCATATCCTGTAAAAACTGTGACCAAGACTAGCGAGTTATCTATCGAATTAAAGCGGAAAATTTCGCTTTGAAATATCGAGAAATACGATCATCAGTCTGGGACGGGTGCGTTAAGGAAAGATTAAAGCGGATGCGCTGCGTGATGGCGGGGGAGCCAGGACATCAGCTTGGCCGGAGGGCCTCATCGCGAGCAGGCTCGCTCCAAAAAACGCCTGTCAGGCTATATCTGCTGCCTGCTCGATACCCAGGGAAGAGCAAGCTCGCTTAGATATTTTGCCGTGCAATATATATGTATAGTCATTTTCTTTTTGCTGCCTGATTAAATGAGCCCTCAATAAATCATTGAACAAGGTGAACAAAATGGCTGTTCGTTATACCCCTTTTAAAGCTAGCGGCTCGCCGCAACTGCCACCAAATCAAACGATGTCCCCGGGGCAATACCTGAAATCCAGCAACGGGCGGTTCCGATTGATATTGCAGGCCGATGGGGACTTGGTAATCAAGGACGGCGAGGCAATTGTTTGGACCGCTGGTGACAAACAACCTTACAGCGTCACGTTGTATCCAAAAAAAATGCGTGAGCCTCTACAACTTGTCGTTAGCAACAGCGGCTTTCTTTATGATCCGTCCCGACGGCGTTTATGGATCGCCGAAAGTACCCACAGTGCAGACAAATCTCTTTGGTTCAACACCTGCATGATCATGCAGGACGATGGCAATCTGGTCATTTTTGACAAGCGAACAGGCAACCTCTGCTGGGCCCGCTTTGGCTTCGTCCCGGGACGTTTTTCGAAACCAAAACGGGTCAAGATCTGGTTCGAGGATGTGGAGGTTTACACTTGGTCTTTTTCACTACCACCCCTGTAGCGGCTTCCCAAAAATCAAGTATTGGCGCATTCAGGCCTGTAAGGATCCATATCGCATCTGTACGACAATTGAGGATCGTGTTTTTTAAGTATCATACGGCCATCTGTACAGCCGCTGCCGAAGAGCATGATCAATAATATTAATGCCGCCACCGGTTTCATATGTTGCTCCAGTTCTACGCGTCCAACGCTTTGAATTATCAATTAACCGAGCACTCAGGCTTGTATGGATCAAAGGTGCATTTGTACGCCAACTGAGGGTCCCGTTCCGGAACCATCGGAATCATCAGGGGATCCCGACATTCACCATACACACACCCGTACAGCGAAATCGATACGACCATTGCCATCAGTATTTTCATACGCACTCCTGTTTTTCAAGGAGCCTGAACGCATGGCCCGGCGAGCTCTATCGGCTGCTTCCGGTTAAAGGGTGGGAAGTTTCCGATATATCGTCGAGACATGCGGGACGTCGGCGTAATGATCGACCCGTGGCGAGGGAGCTTGCTCCCGCTCGGCTGCGAAGCAGTCGCAAACCGGCGGGTGCGGTGTGTCTGATGTTCCGCATTGGGAGGGTTTGGGGCCGCTTCGCGGCCCAGCGGGAGCAAGCTCCCTCGCCACGGGTTTATTGATTGCCTTAAGTAAACGGCAGCGTTCTTTCCACTTGACGTTACTGAGCCTTCGTCTCAGTAGTTGCCGCCGGTTTGGCGGCGGGCTTCTTCACTGGCTCAGCCTTTTTCACTGGTGCCTTGGCCGGGGCCTTTTTAACCGGGGCCTTGGCCGCCGGCTTCTTCGCCGCTGGCTTGGCCGTGGCTTTCTTGGCTGGCTCGGTCTTCGCCGGCGCCGGCGCGGGTGGTTCCACCGGCGCAGGGGCTGGGACGGGGGCCGGTGCCGGCGCTGGAGGCGGCGCTACCGGCTCGGGAGCCTTGGCCGGCTCCGGCTTCTTGTCATCATCCGAGCCGCCGAACAGGTTGCTGAAGAAGTTGCCTTTCTTCGCCGCCACCGCTCCGGCGGCAGCTGCTGCGGCCGGGGCGACTTTCGGTGGTTCGAACGACTTGCCCGCCGCCAGGTCTTCAACCTGGCTGGCGGCGCGCTGGCCGCTGCGCAGTGCGCCTTCCAGGGTGCCTGGGTACAGCGCGTCGGTGTGTTCGCCGGCAAAGGCGACGCGCTGCAATGGTTTTTCCCACAGGCGCCAGTACTTGCTGATCTGGCCCGGACCAAACGCCAGGTACGCGCCGCCCATGGCAGGGTCGGTGCTGTAGCGGCGGATTTCATAACCGGTGAATGCACCGCGCGCCTGTGGATAAAACGCGTGGAGGCGGATCAACACCTGGTCGACCATCTGCTTGTCGCCGAAGGCCTGCATCACCCGTGCGTTGTCGCCGGACAGGTTGATGACAACGTTGGCGCCACCCTTCATGGCTGGCTCGATCCACATCATGCCCAGGCCGGCGTTGCTGTAGATCTCGCCCGACATGCGTGCCTTGCTGTCCCAGACCGGGGTCTTGAACTTGAGCATGATCTGGTCGCGCCAGCCGTAGTTGGTGCCTTTGATCGCACCCAGGTGCTGGGCATCCAGGGCCGGGGTCAGTTGGATCTTGTTCAATGCTCGCAAGGGCACGGCCAGTACAACATAGTCGGCCTGGTAACCGACGCTGCCGACCTTGACGGTGACGCCGTCCTTGTCCTGGGAAATGGCCGACACCGGCGAGCTCGTCTTGATGGTTTTCAGTTGCTTGACGAATGCCTGGGCCAATACCGGGCTGCCACCGAGCAGGCGCGAGGCGCGCAGGTCACGGTCGGACACGCCGCGATAGACGCGGTTCTGCTGGGCGAAATACAGCAACGACAGGCGCGACGGCTCGTCATAGCGCGTGCGGATTTCCTGGTTGACCAACTGTCGGGCGGTCGCCGGCAATTGCAAGCGGTCCAGCCAGTTGGACACGGTGATCTGGTCGAGCGCGTGCAAGGTACTGGTAGCCGTCGGGTTCAGTGGGTCGTCGATGGAACGGGCCAGATCATCCAGGGTGGTTTCGTAGCGCTTGAGCGCCTCGGCCGTGGCTGGCTGCTTGGTCGCCAGGTCGGCGGCAGTAAAATAGGTGCCGTCGATCAGGTAGCTAGGGGTGCGCACGAATTCCGGCGCCGGCGTGGTGCTCAGCTTGAAGGTCGAAACGTACTTGTTCAGTACCGGCTGGACCTTATCGTTGCCGATCCACTCGCTGGTGGCCATGCCCGAACGGCCGCCCAGGCTCGGTTTGGCTTCCAGCAGGGTCACGGCCCAACCCTTGTTCTGTAACTCGTAGGCCGCCGTGAGCCCGGCCAACCCGCCGCCGATGACGATGGCCGTCGGTTGTTTGTCCTTGGCCAGCGCCGAAACGCTGAACAGCCCTATCATCACCAGCGCACAGGCGCGCAGCCAACCAGCAGACATTCAGCGAACTCCGGAATTGCGTAAGAATTTTCGGTTTTTCGAGCCAGTCGGCTCCGGGAACGGCGAAGAATACGTCAGCCATCAAAACGCCGCCAGCGACGTCTATCACCTCACTGAAACGGGTGGGGACGACACAATGGGTTGTTCCCCGGCCCGCCATTGCATAGGCTTGCGCGATTGTTTTGCCCGCGCCCGCCGCGAGCCGCCTCGAGGAGACTGTACATGGGCCTGAATAACCAGTGGATGCAGCGCGATCTTGCCGTGCTGTGGCACCCCTGCACCCAGATGAAAGATCACGAACAACTGCCGCTGATTCCTATCCGGCGCGGCGAAGGCGTGTGGCTTGAGGACTTCGAAGGCAAGCGCTACCTTGATGCGGTGAGTTCCTGGTGGGTCAATGTGTTCGGCCACGCCAACCCGCGCATCAACCAGCGCATCAAGGATCAGGTCGATCAGCTTGAGCATGTGATTCTCGCCGGTTTCAGCCACCAGCCGGTGATCGAGCTGTCCGAACGCCTGGTGAAGATGACGCCCGAAGGCCTGACCCGGTGCTTCTATGCCGATAACGGCTCGTCCTGCATCGAAGTGGCGATGAAGATGAGCTTTCATTACTGGATCAATCGCGGCCGGCCCGACAAGAAACGCTTCGTTACCCTGAGCAACAGCTACCACGGCGAAACCATCGCGGCGATGTCGGTGGGCGATGTACCGCTGTTCACCGAAACCTACAAGGCGTTGTTGCTGGACACGCTCAAGGTGCCGAGCCCCGACTGCTACCACCGCCCCGAAGGCATGGGCTGGGAAGAACATTCGCGAAACATGTTCGCGGCCATGGAGCAAACCCTGGCCGAGCACCACGACACGGTGGCGGCGGTGATCGTCGAACCGCTGATCCAGGGCGCAGGCGGCATGCGCATGTACCACCCGGTGTACCTGAAGCTGTTGCGTGAAGCCTGCGACCGCTATGGCGTGCACCTGATCCACGACGAAATCGCGGTCGGCTTCGGCCGCACCGGGACGATGTTTGCCTGCGAACAGGCTGGTATCACGCCAGACTTCCTTTGCCTGTCCAAGGCCCTGACCGGCGGCTACCTGCCGCTGGCGGCGTGCGTGACAACCGATGAGGTCTACAGCGCGTTCTACGACGACTACCCGACCCTGCGTGCCTTCCTGCATTCCCACAGCTACACGGGCAATCCGCTGGCTTGCGCGGCGGCGCTGGCGACCCTGGATATTTTCGAAGACGACAACGTCATCGAAACCAACAAGGCCCTGGCCCAGCGCATGGCCAGCGCCACCGCCCACCTGGTCGACCACCCGAACGTGGCCGAAGTGCGCCAGACCGGCATGGTCCTGGCTATCGAGATGGTCAAGGACAAGGCGAGCAAAACCGCGTACCCATGGCAGGAACGGCGCGGCCTGGCCGTGTTCCAGCATGCCCTGGAGCGCGGCGCCCTGCTGCGGCCGCTGGGCAGCGTTGTATATTTCCTGCCGCCGTATGTCATTACGCCGGAGCAGATCGATTTCCTCGCGGAAGTTGCCAGCGAAGGGATCGATATCGCCACCCGGGACAAGGTCAGCGTGGCGGTGCCGAAGGATTTTCACCCGGGGTATCGCGATCCGGGCTGATACGTCTGTGAACGAAATTCTCCGTGGCGAGGGAGCTTGCTCCCGCTCGATTGCGCAGCAATCGCAAGAATGGGGCCGCTTCGCAGCCCAGCGGGAGCAAGCTCCCTCGCCAAAAAAGCTTGCTCACCGCAAAGCCCCCGACCACGCAGCAATGCGCAATCCGATTGTGTAGAGAACAAAACATGAGACTCTCCCGCTTCTTCATCGATGCCCCCCTGAGCCTCGGCGATCACGAGCTGCCCGAAGCCCAGGCCCACTACATAGGCCGGGTGCTGCGCATGGCCGAGGGCAACGCGGTGCAAGTATTCGATGGCTCCGGCCAGGAGTTTCGCGGCACCCTGGCCGAGGTCGGCAAGAAGCGCGTGCGCGTGCAGCTCGACGAGCAATTTGCCGGGCAGGCCGAGTCGCCCTTGCGCATTCATCTCGGCCAGGGCCTGTCCCGGGGTGAGCGCATGGACTGGGCGATCCAGAAGGCCACGGAATTGGGGGTCAGCGAGATCACCCCGATTTTCACCGAGCGCTGCGAAGTGCGCCTCAAGGACGAGCGCGCCGACAAGCGCTTGCTGCACTGGCGCCAGGTAGCGATCAGCGCCTGCGAACAGTGCGGGCGCTCGACCGTGCCGGTGATCCACCCGCCGCTGTTGCTGGCGGACTGGTTAAAGCAGGCCGAGGCTGAGCTGAAACTGGTACTGCACCCGGTGGCCGAGCCGCTGGTCAGCCATGACAAACCGTCCACACTGGCCTTCCTGATCGGCCCCGAGGGCGGCTTGTCGGATGCCGAGGTCGAGCAGGCCAAAGCCGCCGGCTACCAAGCCGCCCGCCTCGGCCCCCGCGTGCTGCGCACCGAAACCGCGCCAGTGGTGGCGTTGGCGGTGGCGCAGCAGTTGTGGGGGGATTTCTGAAATCAGATGTCGCCCTATCCCCCTGTGGGAGCGAGCTTGCTCGCGATGGCGGTGGGTCAGTCAATATCGATGCCGACTGATCCGGCGCTATCGCGAGCAAGCTCGCTCCCACAAGGGATCTTGGATGTCTGGACGGGCTACTGCACCGGCTCGCTGGTCGGCTTGGCAATGATCGCCTTCAACTCGCTGGTCATCGGAAATTCCAGGTTCAGGCCCTTGGGTGGAATCGGTTTCTGGAACCAGCGGTCGTAGATCTCGTTGATCTCCCCCGACTTGTACAAATCGGCCAGGGTCGCGTTGACCAGCGCCAGGAATTGCGGATCGTCCTTGCGCACCATGCAGCTGTAGATTTCCCGCGATTGCTCCTGCCCCACCACCACCCACTTGTGCGGGTCGCGGGCCTTGGCCCGTTCGCCGTAGAGCAGCGCATCGTCCATGTAGAACGCCGCCGCCCGGCCGGTCTCGAGCATCTGGAAGGACTCGCCGTGGTCCTTGGCGCTGATGATGAACATGTCGGCCTTGTTGTCCTGGTTGTAGCTCTTCAGGAACCGCTCGTTGGTGGTGCCGGCGGTGGTCACCACGTTCTTGCCGCGCAGGTCGGCAAAGCTGTGGATGCCACTGTCCTTGGCCGTTAACAACTGGCCCTTCACGTAAATGAAACCGTAGGAAAACGCCACCTGCTTCTGCCGCTCGGCAGTCACGCCGGTGGAGCCGCATTCCAGATCCACGGTGCCGTTCTGCACCAGTGGAATGCGGGTCTGGGAGGTGACCAGGTTGTACTTCACGTTCAGTTGCGGCAACGCCAGTTGCTGCTTGATGCGCTCGACGATCTTGCCCGCCAGCTCCACCGAATACCCCATCGGTTTGCCGCTGTTGTCCCCGACATAGGAAAACGGCACCGAGGCGTCGCGATAGCCCAGGGTGATGCTTTTGTTGCTGGCGATCTTTTCCAGCGTGCCGGCCGGAGGCGCTTCATTGGCAAAAGCCTGGGCGCCGAGCAGCAGGCTCAGGGTACAGCCGATCAACGTGATTTTCTGCATTGTTGTTCTCCGTTGCGGGTGGGTCAGGCGGCGCGGGGCGTGAGGCCCTGCAGGTCGATGGAAGGTGTGTGCTGGCGGATCAGCTCGCTGAGCACGCGAGCGCTGCCACACGCCAGGGTAAAACCCAAGGCCCCATGGCCCAGGTTGAGCCACAGGTTACGGTAGCCGGTGGCGCCGATAAGCGGCACGCCGCTGGGGGTCGCCGGGCGCATGCCGGCCCATTCGATGGCATGGGAATAATCCCCAGCCTGGGGAAACGTTTCCAGGGCCTGGCGCTTGATCAAGGCCAGGCGCTTGGGGTCCGGCGTCGGGTCGAAGCCGACGATGTCGACCATCGCCGCGATTCGCAATTGTTCGCCGATCCGCGCATAGACAACCTTGCGGTCGTAGTCGGTGATGCTCAACTCCGGCGCCTGATGCTCGCGACCAATGGGCACGGTCAAGCTGTAGCCCTTGAGCGGATACAGCGGCATCCGCACGCCGGGCAAGGCGAGCGCGGCGCTGCGGTGGCCGGCGGCGATTACCAGGTGCTCGACCTCCACACGCTGCTCGCCCAGGTTGATGGCCTGCACCGCGCCATTGGCGTGTTCGATGGCGCTGACCGGCTCCCCCAACACGAACTCGCAGCGCCCCGAAGCGCGCAAACGTGCCGCCAATTGCTGGCAGAACCCATGGCAGTCGGCGACCTCCTCATCCGGTGTGTAGATCCCGCCTACATACGGCACGCCGGCCAGGGCCGGTTCCAGGGTCGCGCACTCGGCGGGGCCAAGCACCTGCTGAGAGGCAGTGTCCGCCAACCCCTGCCGCGCGCGCCGGAAATGCCCCGCGTCACGAAACGTCACCAGCTTGCCGTTGCACCGCCACTCGAAGCCGTCGAGGTGGTCCTGTTCGCGCCAGCCCTGCAAGGTCGCCTGGCTCAACAGCGCCAGGCGCAGCAGGTGGGCGCCGTTGCGCCGGTTGACCGAAGTCCGGCACGCGGCGATGAACGCTGCCATCCAGCGCCACTGGGCCGGGTCCAGGCGTGGCCGCAGCTTGAGCGGCGAGTCACCGCGCAGCATCCAGCCCAAGGCCTGCCAGGGCACCCCGGCGTCAGCCAGCGGCGTGACGTAGCGATAGGACAACTGGCCGCCATTGGCGAAGCTGGTCTCGCTGCCCAACGCATCCCGCGCCTCAACCAGCGTGACGTCGATCCCATCGCGGACCAGCGCGTAAGCCGTCGCCAGGCCGACCACGCCGCCGCCAATGATGCATACCCGCTGAGCCATGTCCGCCTCACATCCGTTTCGAATGACCCGAGGTTAGGGCCAGGTGACAGCGCTCGAACAATGAATAAAGATGAGCCTCCTATAAACAAAGGTTATAGGCACGCCATGCGCCTTCGTCATATCGAGATTTTCCAGGCGATTCGCCAGACCGGCTCCATCAGCGGCGCCGCCCAGTTGCTGCACGTTTCCCAGCCGGCGGTGACCAAGGTATTGCAGCATGCCGAGCAGCAATTGGGCTTTGCCTTGTTCCTGCGGGTGCGCGGCAAGTTGCAGGCCACCCCCGAAGCGCTGGAGCTGGAGCGCGAAGTCGACAAGGTCAGCGAGAGCCTGCAAGGTGTCCGGCGCCTCGCCCAGAGCCTGCGGCGCGAGCCGGGCCACAGCCTGCGGATCGGCGCGACACCGGCCCTGGCCTTGTCGCTATTGCCGGCGGCAATCCATCAATGGACCCGACGCTACCCGGACATCGTCTGCGAGTTGTCCAGCGCCCACAGCCGCGAACTGACACAAAACCTGCTGATGCGCGAGATCGACGTAGCCCTGAGTTTGCAATTGCCCGATCACCCAGGCCTCAAGGCCGAGCCCCTTGCCAGCGGCGTATTGGTAGCCCTGGCACCGAGCGGTCACTGGCCCGAAGCGGTGATCGGCACGCCTATGCCGTTGCAGGAGCTGGCCGGCGCGCCGTTGATCGGCTTGTCCAGCACCGACCCGCTGTCCGCCAGGCTGGATGGCTACCTCAAGTCAGTGGAACCTCCACCCCGAGTGAGCATTGCCGTACAGACGTACTCACTGGCCCGGGCCATGGTCGAATCCGGCGCCGGGCTGGCGGTCATCGACCCGTTTACCGCCTTGGGGGCTTCACGCGCCCGTACGGCTATCAGGCCATTGTCGCCGCCGTTGCCCATTGCCTTGTACGCCGTAACCCGCGCCAATGAAGCCCCGCCCCACACCGTGGGGGCCCTGCTGGAAATTGTCGCCAGCCAGGCCCAGGCGCAACTTGATCGCCTGTTTGCGACCGCTCAAAGCACGTAGAACAGAATCGCCACGAAATGCAAAAGGCTGCCGGCGATGACGAAAAGGTGCCAGATGCCATGGGCGTGGCGCAGGCGATGGTCGAGCGCGAAGAAGATGATGCCGACGGTATACAGCACGCCTCCCGAGGCCAGCCAGGCAAACCCGGCGCTGCCCAGCGCCGCCAGTAGCGGTTTGACCGCCACCAGAACGATCCAGCCCATCACCGCATAGATGACGATCGAGAGGATCCGCGCTTCGGAACGCGGCTTGATTTCCTGCAGGATACCGATCACCGCCAGCCCCCAGACGATCCCGAACAACGTCCAGCCCCACGGCCCGCGCAGCGTTACCAGGCAGAACGGCGTGTAGCTGCCGGCGATCAACAGGTAGATCGAAAAATGATCGACCTTCTGCATGATCTCTTTCTTGCGCCCGCGCACGCTGTGATAAACCGTCGATGCGCTGTAGAGCACCAGCAAGGTGAACCCGTAGATTGCCACGCTGACGATCTTCCACGGATCGCCGGCCATCCCGGCGATCACCAGCAGCCACACCGCACCGATAAACGCGGCGACCGCGCCCACCAGGTGCGTCCAGGCGTTGAGTCGTTCCCCGTGATACATCCAGATCCACCCCCTATTACGAATTTGGCGCCAAGGCTCAGGCCTGGCGCGTCAAAGTGCAATGGTTTGCTTCCAGCCTACTTAACACTGAACTGTGAAGATCTCTGTGGCGAGGGAGCTTGCTCCCGCTTGACCGGGCTGGCGCTCCAGTGCGCAGCGCTCACAAGATTCTTGGGGCTGCTTCGCCACCCAGCGGGAGCAAGCTCCCTCGCCACAACAGCTTCCTAGCCACATAAATCGCGTCGCCGGGAAGACATGGGGCACAATCGAGCCATACGAACAAGAGTCCGCCCCATGCTCATCGACGAAGAATTGACCCTGAAGAAACTCGAGGTGTTCCTGGCCTTCATGCGCACCGGCAACCTGGCGCGGGCGGCGGCCGAGTTGCAGACCAGCAACGTCAGCGTGCACCGGGCCATTCACTCGTTGGAAAGCGCCTTGCGCTGCCCGCTGTTCAAGCACGAAGGCCGCAACCTCACGCCGTTGGAAAGCGCCTATGTGCTGGAGGAACGGGCGCAGAAGCTGATCCAGGACGTGGTCGACAGTGTGCGCCTGACCCGCGAGGCCGCCGGCTTCTCCGCCGAGCGCTTCAAGCTTGGCTCGCTGTATTCGCTGACGGTCAAGACCGTGCCGCAGTTGATCATGGGCCTGAAGATCCGCCGCAGCGAGCTCAACATCGATCTGATCATGGGCTCCAACATCGACCTGTTGTACAAGCTCAAGAACATGGAAGTCGATGCGATCCTGGTGTCCCTGGACGACAGCGTCAACGACCCGGACTGCGAGCAGATCGCGCTGTTTTCCGATGACATCTTCCTCGCCACGCCCGCCGACTCGCCCTTCGCCCAACGCAGCGAGGTCGACTTGGCCGAAGTCCGCGACGAGACGTTCATCACCCTGACCCAGGGCTTCGCCACGCATCAGGACGGTGTACGGGTGTTCAAGCAGGCGGGGTTCGAGCCGAAAGTGGCGATGCAGGTCAATGACATCTTCACCCTGCTGAGCATGGTCAGCTCCGGGGTGGGTTATGCCTTGCTGCCAGGCCGGATTGCGGCGGTGTATGAAAACCGGGTGAAGCTGATCCCGTTGCAGGAAAAGTACCGGTTGCAGCAGCACATCGGCGTGGTGTTCCTCAAGGCCAAGGAGCGCGACCCGAACCTGCTGGCGTTGTTGGCGGAATGCCGGATGTATGCCAATCGCCAGGCTTGAGACCGAGTCGCGCGTTTCGCGAGCAGGCTCGCTCCCACAAGGGTGGACCCAATCAATGTGGGGGCGAGCCTGCTCGCGAAGGCGCCAGCGCGGTTAGCGAAAAGCCGAAGCCCTACCCCATCAGTCCCCGCATGATCAGGAACAACAGCGAAGGCCCGAGCAAGCACCCAAGGGCGGTATAGAACGCCGCCGTCAGACAGCCATAAGGCACCAGCTTCGGATCGGTCGCCGCCAGGCCGCCGGCCACGCCGCTGGAGGTGCCCATCAGCCCACCAAAGATGACCGCGCTACGAGGGTTGTTGAGACCGATGTACGGCGCCACGAACGGTGTCGCCACCATCACCAGGATCGCCTTGATCAACCCGGCGGCAATGGACAGGGCCATCACCTCGGAAGTGGCCCCAATCGCCGCCCCGGTCACTGGCCCGACGATGTAGGTGACCGCTCCGGCACCGATCGTGGTCAGGCTCACCACATCGGTATAACCGAAGGCCATCGCCACGCCGACGCCGGCAATGAACGAGGTGCCGACTCCAACGAACAACGCCAGCACCCCGACGAAACCGGCGCGCTTGAGCTCCTCGACACTCACGCCGAACGCCGTGGCGACAATGGCGAAATCCCGCAGCATGGCGCCGCCCAGCAAACCAATCCCGGAAAGCAGTGGAATGTCCACCACACCTTTTTGCCCCCCGGTCATTGCACCGCCGATATACGAGAGCACCAGCCCCAGCAGGATCGCGATGGCCGAACCATGCAGGCGGCCTTTGGTGAAGGTGTTGCTGATCCAGTAGGACACCCACATGGTGATGCCGACAATGGCAAACCCGCTGATCAGACCGTAGCCGGTGATGACTTTCATCATGGATTCGTACATGGCAATCACCCGACCGTCTTGACGGAAACATCGGCCTGAGGGTCTTTGTTGCCGATGCGTACCAGCACCGGCACCAACGCAAAGGCAATCACCACCGCAAGGGTCCCGGCGAGGATCGCCATCGGCCCGCCTTTCAGTGCGCCATAGACGTTTTGCTGCGCCGCCATCGCCACCACGATCGGAATGTAGATGGCGCTCCAGAACTCCACGCCAGCTTCGGACTTGCCCTTGAACAAGCCGCGCTTGTTCAGGTAGCTGCCCAGGCCAATCAACAGCAGCATTGCAATGCCGACGCCGCCAACGTTGGCCGGTACGCCAATCAGTTTGCCCAGCAGCTCACCGATGAAAATGCCCACCAGGGTACAAAAAGCCAGAAACGCCACACCATAGATAATCATTATTGTAGTCCTCAAAGTGCATCGTCGAAGTTGTTGTTTTTGTGCTTCGCCAGCTTGAGTCGGTGTCTAGGGTCGGCGGCTTCCCTCCTCTTGCAACAGCGCTTGCAGGGTGTCGAGCCGCGCGCCGTCATAAGCCATGACGGTGCCCTGCTCGAACACCCGGCGCGCCAGCCCGGTCAACACCGCGCCGGGCGGCAACTCGATCTGCAAACGCACGCCACGCTCGTAGGCGCTTTGCACCGTGCCGCGCCAGTCGACGACGCGGCACATGTTGAAGGCCAGGTCGTCGCGCAGCGCGTCGGCCTTTATCACCGGTCGGGCGCGACTGCCGCTGAGATAGCCCAGTGTCGGAGCTTTCAACGGCACCTCGGCAAACGCATCGGCCAACGTCCGGGCCGGCGCCTCCAGCAACGGGCAATGGGACGGTACGCTCACCGCCAACCGGCAGGCCTTGCCAGCGCCTTGGCTCCGAGCCTTTTCGGCAACAAGGCCCATGGCGCCGTCGCTGCCGGCAATGACCACTTGGTTATCGGCATTGATATTGGCCAGGTAGACCGGCGTTGTTTCACTGTGTACCTGGGCCAGCAAGGTTTCCACGGCCGCGAGGTCCAGGCCGATGATTGCCGTCATGCCGTAGCCTTGCGGGTAGGCCTGCTGCATCAGTTCGCCGCGCAGGCTGACCAGTCGCAACGCATCCTCGAAAGCCAGCGCTCCGGCCACTACTGCCGCCGGATACGCACCGATGGACAGGCCCGCCACATAGTCAGGCGCGGGAGCCTGTTCCAGCAACCGACGGGCTGCCGCCACGCCGGCGATCAACAGGCACAGCTGCACGGCGCGGGTCGATTGCAACGCATGGGCAGTGTCCAACCGCAAAACGTCCTCACCGAGCACAGCACTCGCCTCGTCCAGGATCCGCGGCGCCACCCCATGAAGCATGCCCACGCGCTGCGCACCCTGGCCGGGAAAGACGAAGAGGCTGCTCACGCGACCCGCTCCAACGAAGGCTGCCAGGGATCGCCCACCAGCCGGGCCTGAACATCATCCTTGAGCAAGACCCGACGGGACGAGCCCGCCCATTCGCGCAAGGCCACGGCGCCGCAAGGGGTTTGCAACTGCATGTCCACGGCGCATACCGAAGCATCCAGTAGCGCCAGCAACTCCTTGGCCTGGAGCCGATCCAGGCACTGCGGCGTGCGCAGAATCAGATCCAGGTCGCTGCGCTCATGCAGTGCCTCGACACCGGTGGCGAGTTCAAACCCGGCGCTGCCGCTGACACCCCAGGCCCAGCCACTGGCGTCGAGCAGCGGGCGCAACTCGGCCAGCGCTTGCAAGGCCGGGAGGTCGCGCGGGGATTGAACATGGCAGAGGTCCTCCGGGCGCACGCGACGCTGGATCGCCGCCACCGACATTGATGCGGCGTAGCGCTGTTCGCGAGAGCGACCGCGCATGCCCACGGCGATGTGTCCAGGCGAGGACAGCGCGCGGCGCACCACGACCGGTTGCCCGAGGTCGAGCGACTCGACAGCCCAGCCCGGCGCATCCGCAGGCAACTGCAAAGCAGTCATCCCCCAGAGCAGGTCATGGGCCAGGAGCATGCTCACCATTGCGCCCTCAACAATTGCCGAACGTGGCTGGACGCTGCCCGGTGAACAGCGCCCAGGCGACCGCTGAGATCCCGAGGCGTGCCCGCCACGTCGTTGATTGCCTGGAGCAAGCAGTCGCTCACCCGCGCCAGGTCCGCCGCCGTCGGCTGCTCGATCTGTTCGACCGACAAGGTCTCCCAGAGCAGTCCAAGGCTGGCAAAACTGTCAATGTCGTAGGCCATCGGCGGCACGCTGGCGGCCAGGGCTTCGAGTTCCTCGACGCTGCGCAGGGTGACCCGCGCTGCCGAAGCCTTGCCCATCGCATGGACCATCACGCCCGGGTCGCGCAAGGCGATCAACCGGTTGGCCTGGTAGCCGTGGGCGAGGAACGCACCGGACATCGCCTTGCCTACCAGCAAACCGATCACTGGATGCCCGGCCAGTCGGGCCCGGGCATAACTGTCCGCCGCGCCGGCCAAAGCCTGATGAATGCCCAGCGCTTCCTCACGCCGACCGTAGGCCTGGCTCGGCACATCGACGATGGCGATCAGCACACGTTTGCTGGCCGCGTTGCGATCGGCCTCGATGGCGTCGTCCACGGCGTTGGCCAGCCCCCAGCCTTCGAGCAAACCGACTTCGCCATTGCGCGCCCGAGGGAAACGGTTGGCGGGATCGGCCACGACAGCCAATAGACGCGCGGTTTGTTCGCCGAGTTGGACATCGGCCACTTTCAGCGAAGCAGGCAAGCCTTCCAACGGTTTGACGCCACCGCTCAAGGCCTCGAACCAGCGCAGGCCCCTCAAAGAATATGTATTCATGGACGTTCTCCCTGATACAACTGGCGAACCGCTGCCGGTTCGATTTGCACCTCGGTGTCCAGGCGCGACAGGCGCTGGAGGAACAATCTGGCTTGGCCACTGCGGTGTTCAGTGGGCACACCCAGATGCAACAGTTCGCAGACCTGACGACGAATCTGCGTCACGTCATCGGCGACGTAGCGGTCCACCAGCCCGGTCGCGAAACGTTGTTCACCACCGGTCAGGCTCCAGATGAACGGACGGTCGCGGGAGTCGTACTCATCGATGCCAGCTTCCTGCTCGATCACCTGCGGACCGTTCAGCCCCAGCCGCGCTTCCTGCGTCACCAGCAGATAACTGCACAGCCCGGCGGCGATGGACATGCCGCCGAAACAGCCGACGCTGCCAGCGACTACGCCAACCACCGGCTGGTATTGGCGCAGGTCGATAATCGCCGAATGGATCTCGGCAATTGCCGCGAGCCCGAGGTTGGCTTCCTGTAAACGCACGCCGCCGGTTTCCAGCAGCAACACGGCGCGGGTCGGGATGCCTTTGCGATTGTCCTCGGCCGCCAGCTCCAGGGCACCGGCGATCTTTGCCCCGCCGACTTCACCGAGGCTGCCACCCTGGAACGCGCCTTCAATGGCGGCGATGACTACCGGCAAACCGTCTAGCTCACCCTTGGCGATCACTACGCCGTCGTCGCTTTGCGGGACCACGCCCTGGCGCAGCAACCACGGCGACATGATCCGCTGGAACGGGTCGAGCAATTCGCGGAACGTACCGACATCGAGCAAGGCCTTGGCCCGTTGCCGGGCGCCGAGTTCGACGAAACTGTGCTTGTTGAGCAACGCAGCGCTGTCAGTCATGGCCGATCTCCTCGAAGCCTTGTTCCAGGCGCAGGCGCACCACGCCGGGGGTGGCGCCGAAATCGTGGATTTCAATGGCCATCGCGGGGGGCGTCTGGCCGTCGAACATGCGCGCGAACAAGTGTTGCCAGCGTTGCTCGCTGCCATTGACCGAGGTCTGCACCTGGATGGTCAGCTTGCCCGCCAGCCCGGGCTCGATCAGCACTTCGAGATCGCCCGAGCCGACGCAGCCGACCAGCGCCCGGCCCCGTGGCGGCTGCCCGGCGGTGAATTCAAAGGATAAGGTTTGCATCAGCACACTCCTGGGAAGAGGCCATCACTGCGCTCGATACGGTCGAGAAACAGGCAAGCGGCGAGCAGGTCGGCAGCGCCGCCGGGCGAGGCGTTCAAGGCAATCAGTTGTTGGTCCAGCACGTGCAGCTGGCGACGACCGCCCAGGCTCGCACTGCCTCCGGCGTCGAGCACCGCCCTGGCGCCCTGCTGCATCGCCTGCAAACCCGCTTCGCCGGCGCGATAGAGCACGCAGGTGTCGGCCAGGCGGGTCATGATTGCCAGCAAGGCGTCGAGGCGGGCGTTCTGTTCGCCGACGCCGGCCGCGCGGCTGCGCTTGAGTTGCGGCAGGCCCAGGGTTGTCACCGCCGGAAATGCCAGTTGCGCTTCCTCCCGGGCACCGCGGGCGCCGTAGCGCTGGGCCACTTGGGCACCGTGGCTCAAGGGTTGAGGCGCATGACGGTCGTTGAGCAAGGCCAGGCGGGCGGCACGCAACGTGACGGCGCCAGCGCCACTGGACTCAGGTTCCAGCGCCGCCGCGGCGACCAACAGGCCCAAGGCCCAGATCGCGCCCCGGTGAGTATTCACACCGCCCGTGGTGGTGAGCATCGCGGCTTCACCTTCCCGCCCGATGCGCCCCAGGGCTTCACGCAGTGGCAAGCCGATCTCGCCACAGTCGAACGCGGCCTCGGCCATTTCCTTGAATGCCGGCCACAACGACAACGCCGAAGCGTGCATCAAGCCCAGGTGCAGATCGCTATGGGCGCCGCTACCGCGACGGTCCACCAAGGCCGGTTTGGGCGAGAGGTCGGCTTCATCGATCAACGCGTCCACTGCCAGGTCGGCCAAACGCTCAGCCAGGGATAAAGTTCCGGGTTGCAGATTCAGGGCGCGCATTTACCAACTCCTGAACTTGGCGGGCGGGTTGTAGAGGCCACCGGACCATTCCACCAGATCGGCCACACTCTTGGCCGCGAGCAACTCGCGGGTGGCGTCGGTGCGGCGGATGCCGAGGTCTTCGGGCAAGGCGATCAGCCCTTCGCGGCGCATCCGCGCGGTGTCTTTCGGGTCGTGGCGCAGGCCGATGGCGGTGACCCCGGCCACGGCGGCGATCATTGCCTGGCGTTCTTCCAGGGAGCGGGCCTTGTACAGGTAGGCGATGCCTTCTTCGGTCAGCAAATGGGTGACGTCGTCGCCGTAGATCATGATCGGCGCCAGGGGCATGCCGGCTTTCTTCGCCACGTCCACCGCGTCGAGGGTGTCGACGAAGGTCGGTTTGCCGCCCTCCTGGAACGTCTCGACCATCTGCACCACCAGTTTCTTGCCGCGTTCGAGCAGCGGCGCCTCGCCGTCGCCATGGCGCATGTCGAGCCAGGCCGGCGTGCCGTGACGGCGACCGCGCGGGTCGTGGCCCATGTTCGGCGCACCGCCGAAACCGGCCAGTCGGCCTCGGGTCACGGTGGAGGAATGGCCGTCGCCGTCCACCTGCAAGGTGGCGCCAATGAACAGGTCCACCGCGTACTGCCCGGCCAGTTGGCAAACCATTCGATTCGAACGCAGCGAACCGTCGTGCCCGGTAAAAAACACGTCAGGCCGGGCGGCGATGTAGTTTTCCATGCCCAGTTCGGTGCCGAAGCAATGCACGCTCTCGACCCAGCCGCTTTCGATGGCCGGGATCAGCGTCGGGTGCGGATTGAGCGTCCAGTTGCGGCAGATCTTGCCCTTCAGTCCGAGTGATTCGCCGTAGGTCGGCAGGATCAATTCGATGGCGGCGGTGTTGAAACCAATGCCGTGGTTGAGCGACTGGACGTTGTGTTTTTCGTAGATCCCGCGAATCGCCATCATTGCCATCAAGACATGCACGGGCTTGATGTGGCGCGGGTCGCGGGTGAACAGCGGCTCGATGTAGAACGGCTTGTCGGCCACCACCACGAAGTCGACCCAGGATGCTGGAATGTCTACGCGGGGCAGGTCGCTGACGTCGTCCACCAACTGATTGACCTGAACGATGACGATACCGTCGCTGAACGCCGCCGGTTCGATCAGCGCCGGGGTGTCTTCGGTGCTGGGACCGGTATAGATATTACCGGCGCGGTCGGCCATGAAACCGGCCGAAAGCACCACGTTGGGAATCAGGTCGACCACCAGCCGGGCGTAGAGCTCGATGTAGGTGTGGATCGCGCCGATTTCCAGCAGGCCGTCTTCCAGCAATTGGCTGATGCGCAGGCTCTGCGTGCCGGCGAAGGAGAAATCGAGCTTGCGGGCGATGCCGCGCTCGAACAGGTCCAGGTGCTCGGACCGGCCGACGCTGGGCATGATCATGTGCAAGTCATGCAGCTTGCCCGGATCGGTCTTCGCCAGGGAACGCGACAGGAAATCCGCCTGCTTCTGGTTATTGCCCTCCAGCACCACACGGTCGCCGGGCAGGATCAACGCCTCCAGCGCCGCGACGATCTTGTCGGTGGGCAGGACCACACCGTCGGCAAGCCCCTTCACCAACGCCAGGCGCCGCTGCTTTTCGCTGCGCCGCCGCGTCCATCGCGAGTCGGGGGATATTGTTGTTGTCATGACCACTCCACGGGTTCGCTGTCGTGGAGCTCACCTTAGGAGTGTTGTGGCGTGGGCATCAATCAAGCTCGGCGGCGGATCGTTACGGTGGGAGTAATGGTTAGCCCGGATTGATGCGACCCTGTGGGAGCGAGCTTGCTCGCGATGGCGGTGTAAAAGCCAACATTGATGTCGCCTGACACTACGCTATCGGGAGCAGGCTCGCTCCCACAGGGTTTGAGGTTGACCTCTGATCCTGTGGCGAGGGGATTTAGCGAAACGTCGCACCACCCGTTGGGCGCGAAGCGGCGACGAGAGCGGGCATTGATCACCGAGTGCGGCGAGTTTCCGTGCAGTATTAATAGCGAGTCCTTAAAAGGGACTTATCGGTCCCAGTCTGGGACCAATCGCTGGCAGAGGCGACGCCGGGTTAGTGGCATGCCTGAACTTCAATGCTCACCACGTACCCCTGTGGGAGCGAGCCTGCTCGCGATGGCTGCGCAACAGTCGACATTGATGTCGCCTGACCCACCGCTATCGCGAGCAAGCTCGCTCCTACATTAGTCAGATGGCTGACTCAGGCTCTTACCAACCCCGCCGCAACCACCAACTCTTCCAACGCCAGCAGATCCGGCACTTTCGCCACATGCTCGCCCACTTGCACGGCCGCCTGCTCCAATCCGCACAGCGGCACGTCGACGTAGCTCAACTGGGTGTCGAGCTTGCAGGAGCGCGGGATGCCCTGGACCAGCAGCGCGATGAAACGCAGTTCCGGGCGGCCGCCCAGGGCGTTGAGCACGACGATGCGGGCGCGCTCGCCGATCACGGTCTTCTGGCCGCAGGCCGACTCGAAGCTCAGCAGCGGGATCTGCCGTTCGCGCCAGCTTACCCAGCCCAGGAACCAGGGCGGGGTGTCCAGATCGAACACGCTGCTCTGGTAGTCGATCAACTCGGCCACGGCCACGTTCGGCAGGATCAGGTGACGGTCGGCCAGGGGCAGCAACAAACCAGTGAGATGGCTGGTGCGGTGCTCATGCATGGGTCTTGCTCCAGTGGGCGATGCTGTCGAGCAGCACCGACTCCTGGTACGGCTTGCCCAGGTAGTCGTTGACGCCGATGGCCATGGCGCGGTCGCGGTGTTTCTGGCCGGTGCGGGAGGTGATCATGATGATCGGCAGATGCGCCAGGCGCGGGTCGTTGCGCACTTGCGTCGCCACTTCGAAACCATCCATGCGGGGCATCTCGATGTCCAGCAGCATCAGGTCTGGCGAATGTTCGGCCAGCAATGCCATGGCGTCCACGCCGTCCTTGGCGGTGAGCACATGCATGCCGTGGCGCTCCAGCAGGCGACTGGTAACCTTGCGCACCGTTACCGAATCGTCCACTACCAGCACCAGCAAAGGCCGCTGCTGCTCGCCCTCGCCTTGCACCACGGCCGGACGGCGCGCCGCCTGGTTGGGCAAGGCGCGGATCGGCGCGAGCAGGTCGAGGATCAGCACCACCCGGCCGTCCCCCAGGATCGTTGCCCCGGACAAGCCCTGGACCGCCGAGAATTGCGGGCCGAGGCTCTTGACCACGATTTCCCGGGTGCCGGCGGTGGCGTCTACCTGCACGGCGACGTGTCGGTCGTTGCATTGCACCAGCAGCACCGGTAATGGCTGGCTCTGGCCGAGCAATTTCGGGCGGGCCCCGGTTTTCAGCAACTCGCCCAGGTAGCACAACTCATAACGTTGCCCGGCGTAGGTGTAGGTCGGCGGATCGAGCTGGTAGTAGCCATCCAGTTCGGCGGGCAATACCCGGACGATGCTCTCGATGGTGTTGAGCGGGATGGCGTATTGATCTTCGTGACACTGCACCATCAGCGCCCGGTTGACCGCCACGGTGAATGGCAGCCGGATACGAAAATGCACGCCCTTACCCGGCGTCGAATCGATGACCATGCTGCCGCCCAGTTGCCGCACTTCTTCGTGGACCACGTCCATGCCGACGCCGCGCCCGGAGATCTGGGTGATTTTTTCCGCCGTGGAAAAACCTGGCTGCAGGATGAACTGCAGCACGTCGCGGTCGCTGATGTCGCTGTCGGGCGCCAGCAGCCCACGCTTTATCGCCTTGCGCCGCACCGCGTCCAATGGCACCCCGGCGCCGTCGTCACGGATGTCGAAAATGATGTCGCCGCCTTCGCGGGACAGATCCAGGCTGATGCGTCCCCGCGCCGGTTTGCCGGCTGCGATGCGCACATCGGCGGGCTCCAGGCCATGATCAACGGCATTGCGCAACATATGTTCCAGAGGCGCCGCCATGCGTTCGAGCACGTTGCGGTCCATCTCGCCTTCGGCATTGTCGACCACGAACTCGACGTCCTTGCCCAGCTCCTGCGCCACCTGCCGGACGATGCGCTTGAGGCGCGGCAGCATGCGCTCGAACGGCACCATGCGCGTACGCATCAGGCCTTCCTGGAGCTCGGTGTTGATGCGCCCCTGCTGTTGCAGCAGGTTTTCGGCGTCGTGGTTGCTGCGGTCTAGCGTTTCCTTGAGGTCAAGCAGGTCCGAGGCAGACTCGAACAGCGCCCGGGACAGTTGCTGGAGCTGGGAATGGCGATCCATTTCCAGCGGGTCGAACTCTTCATAGCCCAGTCGCTCGGCGTCCACCTGCTGGCGGCTGAGAATCCGCCCCTGGGTTTCGGTATCCAGGCGTCGCAGTTGATCGCGCATGCGCTCGATGGTCGTTTCCATCTCGTTCAGGGCGATGCGCGCATCGTTGACCTGTTGCTCGATGCGCCCACGGAAAATCGACGTTTCCCCGGCCAGGTTGACCAGATCGTCGAGCAGTTCGGCAGAGACCTTGACCATGTCCGCGCCATCGCCCGGCGCGGCGGGCTCGGCTCGCATCGGCGGCGCGACCTGGGCCGGTGCCGGCTCGACCGGCATAACGACCTGGGGCGCCTCGCTGTCCTGCGGATGATTGACCGCCTGGATCTGCGCGATCAGCCGGTCGGCCGGCGGGCACGGCTGCCCGGCACGGACGGCGTCGAGCATATGGGCCAGCCGGTCATGGCTGCCTTGCAGCAAGGCAAAAAGCGCCGGGCTCGGTTGTAACAGGCCCGCCGACAACCCTTCGTAAAGGTTCTCCAGTTCGTGGGCAAGGTCGCCGATGGGCCCGATCTCCACCATCCGCGCGCCGCCCTTGAGGGTGTGCAGATCGCGCAGCAGGGTTTCCACCGCCTGACGGTTCGACGGCTCTTCCTGCCAGCGTTGCAACGCCGCCCCGGAACTGTCGAGGATATCGAAACCTTCCTCGAGAAAGATTTCCAGCAACTCCGGATCATGGCCCGCCGTGTCATTTTGCCGATGCCCCGCCACCTCGATGGCGTTCGGCTTGTCCTGGCGGAAACGAT
Source organism: Pseudomonas sp. R1-15 (assembly GCF_051132085.1). Classification (NCBI taxonomy): domain Bacteria; kingdom Pseudomonadati; phylum Pseudomonadota; class Gammaproteobacteria; order Pseudomonadales; family Pseudomonadaceae; genus Pseudomonas; species Pseudomonas sp. R1-15. The sequence continues at coordinate 5,665,306 of NZ_CP071660.1, forward strand.
GAATGGCGTCGATCAACGCCACGGGATCGCCCAGCGGTTGGCCTTGCTGCAGTTGCCCGAGCAACAGATCGAGGCGTTCATGACTGCTGTTGAGCAGTTGCGCCAGCTCCTCGCTGTAACTGTAGCGGCGATCCACCAGTCCTTCGTATAGGGTTTCGAGCTCCCCGGCCAGGTCGCTCACTGGCCGCACATCCGCCATGCGTGCGCCGCCCTTGAGGGTGTGCAAGTCACGCTGCAGCGAGGACAGCGGCGCGCCGTTCTCCGGGTCGGCGAGCCAGCGCCGCAAGGCCTGTGCGGCGCTTTCAAGAATATCCTGGGCCTCTTCGAGAAAGATCGCGGCGATATCGTCATCCACCGAAACAGCCGCCGGCGAGCTGCGCTCCATCTCAGCCGTCGCATGACCCAGCTCGCGGATGCTCAACGTGCGGCTGCCGTCACTGCGGATCAGTCCCGTGGCCGTCGGGTCGAGGCCTTCCTGGAGCAGGCTGCGCAGGGCCTGCACCCGGGCAGGTTGCGCACGCACGTGCTGGCCGGCAGCCAATTCGTCGAGCATGTCGATCAACGCTTCGTGAGCAAGCTGCGCCTCATGGAAAAACCTGTCGCTGACCGCCAGGCTGCTCTCCTCGACGGCGCCATACAGGTCCAGCAAGGCTTCGCAGAGCTCGTCCACCGGGTGCAGGTCGGCCAGATGCGCGCCTTCGCCAAGGGTGGTCAACTCATCGAGCAGCGCGCTCAGCTCCTGGCCCTCGCCGGGTTGTTGCTGCCAGCGCCGCAGCAGGTTCTCAGCGTCCAGCAGGATATCCATGCCCTGGGCGAGAAAATTGTTGATCAATTGCGGGTCGCGCTTGGTCCGCACGCCCTGGTCCGGCGTGTTGAGAGCCGTTTGCAGGCGTTCGACGGACAGTGCCTGGGTTCGCTGGATCAGGTCCGCGGCGCCGGGAATCGCTGCCAGCGGCTCGTTATGCAGTTGGCGCAGACCGCGGCGCAGCAACCCTTCAGCCTCCAGCAGCAGCTCGATCTCATCCAGGTCGAAAGCGATCAGGTGCGCCTTGTATTCCCGGGCCATCTCGTCCATCGCCCCGGCCAGTTCGGCGATCGGCAGCACACCGGCCATCGATGCACTGCCCTTGAGCGTGTGCAAGGCCCTTTGCAGCTCGTCGCTGGCCTGCAATGGCAGATGCTCGGCGGCCAGATCGAGGAATCGATCAAGCGCGGCCAGATGCCCCTGGGCTTCGTTGTCGAAGATTTTCAGCAGCAAGGGGTCGAGAGCGACCACGTCCTGCTGGTCGTCGTCTTCCTCATCGCCCCCCTTGGCCAAGGCATGGGCGCGAGCGGCCAGACGGTCGACGTCGTCGCGCTGGCATTGGCGCTGGGCAGCGAATTCAGCGACCAGTTCCGGCAGCAATCGCACCGCGTCCTCAAGCATTTGCCGAACCGAAGCGCCCGGCTCGACGCTGCGCTCCAGCACGCGGTTGAGCAGGTTTTCCACCGCCCAGGCCAACTCACCCAGCACCAGCGCCCGAACCATCCGGCCGCTGCCCTTGAGAGTATGGAAGGCCCGGCGCAGCTCAGTGAGCGCGCCTTGGTCGTCGGGCTGCGCAGCCCAGCGCGGCAGGTATTCGCGCAGGACATCGAGCACCTCGTCGGTTTCCTCGAGGAAGACCTCCCGCAGCTCGTCGTCCACCGGATGCTCATCCACGGGCGGCGGCAGCAGGCTGCCGGGCATGCCTTTGGCCGGCGGGTTGACCGCCGAGACCGGGCTGGCCAGAACATCAGCGAGGGATTGCACAGTCTGTGGGTCGTCCAGTTCCTGCAAATCCTGCATGACCTGGGCCTCGTTCGGGCTCAGCCGGTCATCGAGCAAGGGCACGCGGGCTTCGTCGGGAAAGTAGCCGAGGGCGCCCAGGCTCCGCTCGACGCCGTCGAGCAGATTCTCGGCCGGCATCAACGGGTCTTCGCTCAAACGCTCCAGGTAATATTCCAGGCCGGTAATCACATCGGCCAGGTGATCGAGTGCTTCCCACCCCGGCTGGGCAGGGTCGAGCAGCAGGTGTTCACGGATGAAATCGTTGCAAGCCTCCACCAGGCGGGCGGCGCGGCTCAGGGGAATCATCGCCAGCGCCCCGCGGACCTGGGTCAGCAGCGCCGGCAATGGCTCAAGCTGCGCGCTGTTCCAGTGTGCGTCGATGTAGTCGACGATCATGTCCTTGGCCTGTTGCAGGCAGGTATGGGCTTCCTTGATCACGATCTGATGGATCTGGGTCAGGTCGGTCGTCGGCAGGCGATTGTCTTCGCGGCTTTCAGGCTCGACGGTGCCGACCATTCCGGCCAGGGTTGCCTCGACATACAGCAAGGCCCCGGCAACGTCCATGAGCGTCGCGTCATCAGGCTCGCGCTGGCCCTGGGCGAGGCTCAGTACGACGGCCAGTTGATCGATGATGACCTTGCGCGGCTGGCCGAAACCCAGCACCGCCAGGGTGTCGGCAATCTGCCGCAGGGGCGCCAGCAGGCTGTCCAGCTCCGAGGCATGCTGGCGGTCGCTGCGCACGAACAGGTCCAGGCGCTCCTTGACCCGCACCAGCTCCTCGCAGAGCGCTGCCAGCACCGAGCGCATGGCATCGCGGTCGGGCCCGGCCAGGCGCGCGCGTTCTTCGTCGACCATGGCGCTGTCGGGCAGCGCATCGTCCAGTGAGTAGCGTTCTTTCATGATCTGCATCTGCCCGCTGGGATGTTCGGCCTTGGCAATATAGAACAACAGACTCTTGAGCAGGTGTGGCGGGGCCGCTTGGTTGATGCCGGGCATGCCTTGCTCCAGCAAGCGCTTGAGTTCCTTGTCAGCATCCTTGAACAGGCTGCGCAGCGCCGGGCTGTTGGCGATACGCCCCTCGCGCATGCCTTCGACCAACGCCGAAGCGACCTGCCACAACGCATTGAGCGGCGCTGCGGCGCAAAGCGCTTCAAGGCGCTGAAAGACTTTGGCCAGGTAACCGAGGTGAGTCGCGTCGTCCTGCTCGCGCAACAGGCCCACCAGGGCCACCTGCAGGGTCTGGCGCAATTTGCGCAAGGTGCCCGGCAGGTCCGCCGGCGCGAGCCGCTTCAAGGCGTCCTCGCCCAGCGGCGCGATATCGGGCAGTTCCGGGCTGAACAGGCTGGTCTCCGACAACAGGCTTTCGCCCCGCGCACTGCGCAGGTCGTTGAGCAAGGGCAGCACCGCCAGCGGCAGGTCGCGACGAGCACCCTGCACCCGCTCGAGGTAGACCGGCAACTGGCCCAGGGCCTGGCGCAACAGGCTGATCGCCTCCTCGCGGTGGGCGATGCGGTTGTCCTGCAGCGCGCTGCACAGTTGCTCCATTTCCTCGGCCAGCAACGCCGCGCCGTAGAATTCGATCATCTGCAGGCCGCCATGGACCTGGTGAATGCAGGCCAGGCATTGGACAAGCGCATCCGACGCCTGGGGGTCGTCCACCAGGCGATTGAGGGCCAGGTGGGCCTGCTTCAGCGTTTCGGCAATCTCGCCCTTGACCCATTCCAGGGCCACGTAGTCGTGCCGATCACCCATAACCACTCCAAATCAACAGGCGTATGCCTGTGGTACGGCCGAGGACTCCGTGGCGAGGGAGCTTGCTCCCGCTTGAGTGCGCAGCGCTCACAAAATCTTTGGGGCGGCTACGCCCCCCAGCGGGAGCAAGCTCCCTCGCCACAAAAGCGCCCTTGCCACAGGGACATATCCTCCCAGCAGCCCAATCACACCTTATCCTCATCCGCCACAGGCGCCGCGGGCAAGGTAAACCCGGACACCGAGCGACGCAGTTGGCTGGCCATTTTTGCCAGGTTGCCGATGCTCTCGGCCGTGGCGGTTGAGCCGGACGAGGTCTGGCTGGTGATCTGCTGGATCACGTTCATGGTCAGCGAAATCTGTCCCGCCGAGGTGGTCTGTTGCTGCGCCGCGTTGGAGATGCTCTGGATCAGCGCCGCCAGGGTCTTGGAAACGCCCTCGATTTCCTCCAGGGCGACGCCGGCATCCTGGGCCAGTCGGGCACCGCGCACCACCTCGGTGGTGGTCTGCTCCATGGAGATCACCGCTTCGTTGGTGTCGGCCTGGATCGCCCGCACCAGTGTCTCGATCTGCCGGGTGGCCGCCGAGGAGCGCTCGGCCAAGCGCTGCACTTCGTCGGCCACCACCGCAAAACCCCGGCCGGCATCGCCCGCCATGGAGGCCTGGATCGCCGCGTTGAGCGCAAGGATGTTGGTCTGGTCGGCGATGTCGTCGATCAGGCTGACAATGTCGCCGATTTCCTGTGACGACTCGCCCAGGCGCTTGATGCGCTTGGCGGTGTCCTGGATCTGCTCGCGAATGTTGTCCATACCATGAATGGTGTTGTGCACCACCTCGTTGCCCTTGTTGGCGATTTCCACGGAGCGCTCGGCCACCGCCGACGACTCGGCCGCATTGGCCGATACCTGGTCGATGGACTGGGCCATTTCATTGATTGAAGTCGAAGCTTCGGAAATTTGCTGGGCCTGGTGTTCCGACGCCTGGGCCAGGTGCATCGCCGTGGCCTGGGTTTCCTGCACGGCGGCGGCCACCTGGCCGGCCGTGAGGTTGATGGTCGCCACCAGATCGCGCAATTGGTCCACCGAATAGTTGATGGAATCGGCGATGGTCCCGGTGAAGTCCTCGGTGACCGAGGCGGTGACGGTCAGGTCGCCATCGGCCAGGTCCTCGATTTCGTCCAGCAGGCGCATGATCGCGTTCTGGTTGCGCTCGTTCTTTTCCGCGGTTTCGCGCAATTGGCGGTTGGTTTCACGCACCATCACCAGGCCGATGAGGATGATCGACATCAGTGCCAGCAGGCCCAGCACATACCCGCCGATGCTGTTGACGGAACGACCGCCGGCCAGGTTCTCGAAAGCGGTGGCCAGGTGAGAGGCTTCGTCGAGCAGGGTCTGCGACAGGTTGAAGATGTTGCCCGCCGACTCGCGGACCTTGAACAGCTCCGGTGAGGTCTCGAGGATTTCGTCCACCGACCCCGAGACGAATTCGAACAACTCGCTGATTTCCGTCAGGCGCGCCCGGGCGTCACGATCCTGGACCTGGGGGATCTTCAAGGTCGGGTCGCCTTGCAGCATGCCATTGAGCACCTGGCCAAAACGCGCGGCGTCACGGCCGAAGGTGTCGGCAGCCTGGCTGGCGTTCTCGTCGCCGGCCAATACGGTATTCACCGCGCCGAGAATCCGCTCGGCCAGCAGTGACTGGCGCTGGGCCATGGCCACCTGTGAGGCCGGGGCGCCTCGCTGCAAGAGGATTTCGACAACTTTTTCGTATTCGACCTGCAGTTGCGGCACGGTTTCGGCGAGGGTTGCCGCCACCTGGTGCAGCGACAGGACGGTCTGCTCACTGGAAAGAATCGCATCGGTGTTCTTCAGCAGGCGCTCCCAGTCCAGCTGTACCGCGCGCATCTGCGGGCGCAGGGTGGCGGGCGCCGGAGGCAGGCCGGTCACCGGGTCACCCTGCTTCAGGTAACCCCAGCGCTGGGCGAAATCGTTGCGCGCATCACTCAGCAACTTGAACGCGGCGGCCTTGCCGGCCGCGGCTTCGGTGGCGTTCTTGGCAATGCGCTGGGACAGCACCCGCAGCTCACCGGCGTGGCCGATGTACTGTTTGTCATAGGTGGACTGGGTGTTGAGGTACGCGAAGTTGGCGAATAACAGCATGATGAAGACAATCAGCGCGACGAACAGCACGATGATCTGCGACCGACTGCGCGACGCTTCCAGAGGCTTGCCTGTTTTTGCTTTGATCATCGGTACTCGCCTGTCCCCAAAACCTCAAACCACTGCCATTCCAATGTGGGAGCGAGCTTGCTCGCGATAGCGGCGGTACAGCTTGCATCAATGTTGACTGTACTGGCGCCTTCGCGAGCAAGCTCGCTCCCACAGAGGCCGCGCTGCGGCCTGTTAAACCGCCACATTCATGAACCCTGGCGAACGCGTCACGGCAAACGGGCTGAACACCTGCCACTGCCGATCGCCAGGAAAACGGCCCTGGACGAAGGCCGATTCCGGGCCATCGAGGTAGCCAGGCAAAACCGGTTCCAGGCTGCCCTGGGCGAAATGTTGCAGCCCGAGGACTTCGTCCACCAGCAAGCCGGCGAAGACTTCCTCGTTATCGACCACCAGCACCCGCCGCTGCTTGCGCACACTGGACAGCTCGTGACCGAAAAAACCGCACAGGTCCATCAGCGGCAATAAACGCCCGCGCAGGTTAGCCACTCCGCGAACCCATGGCTTGACCCCGGGCAACGACGTGTAGCGCGGCTCGTGCAGCACTTCGCTGACCTCGCCCATGGGCGCCACGTACCAATGCTCGCCGAGGCGAAAACCGATCCCGCTCCAGCTGTCGCGATGGGTTGGCTGGGACGGCAGGTCCGCGCCCAGCAGCCGACAGCGCCGATCGATCTGAAGCAACAGTTCGAATGCGGTCAGGGAGTGGCTCATGGCCGCGCGTTCAACCCGCCAGTACTTTGTTCAAGGTCGCGATCAGGGTTTCTTCGTCTACCGGTTTGGTCAGGTAGTCCTTCGCCCCTTGGCGGGTCCCCCAGACCTTGTCGGTTTCCTGGTCCTTGGTGGTGATGATGATGACCGGGATATGCCCCGTGTCGGGGTCCTTGGTCAGCTGGCGCGTGGCCTGGAACCCGTTGAGGCCGGGCATGACGATGTCCATCAGCACCGCGTCGGGCTTTTCCTGGCGGGCCAGGGCCACGCCGTCGGCGCCATTCTCGGCTTTCAAGACCTGATGGCCGTGCTTTTCCAGCATGCCGGTCAATTTGTACATTTCGGTCGGCGAATCATCGACGATCAGAACTCGTGCCATGGTGTTCCCCATTTCTTCTGTAGACCCCAGGCCGAAGGCCGAGCGTCATTAATGTGCCTGGTGCGGCTGGACAGCGGCAAAACCCGGGACATGGGCCTGTATCGCGCCCAGCAATTCTTCCTTGCTGAAAGGCTTGGTCAGAAACTGATCGGAGCCGACGATGCGCCCCTTGGCCTTGTCGAACAGACCGTCGCGGGACGACAGCATGATCACCGGCGTCGCCTTGAAGGCGCTGTTGTTCTTGATCAGGGCACAGGTCTGGTAACCGTCCAGGCGCGGCATCATGATGTCGACAAAGATGATGCCCGGATGGTGGTCGACGATCTTGGCCATGGCGTCAAAACCATCGACCGCCGTGATGACCTCGCAGCCAACGTTGCGCAGCAAGGTCTCGGCGGTGCGGCGGATGGTCTTCGAGTCGTCGATGACCATGACCTTCAAGGCGCTGGGTTGCTGCTGCGTGAGATGCTCTGCCATTGCCACTGCAAACCGGTTTTTAACGCGTAAGTGTGATCGACAGCGCAAACCCTTGATGTTCAAGGCCCGCACGTCACATGGCAGCCTTTTTAGCACAGTCTCCATCGCCGATCTATCAGCCGCTCGGCACGGCGGTTTTTCCTTGACCGCCAAACTTCGGGGCGCCACTCTGACGCCACTTTTCAAGCCATTCGTGCCCACCCCATTTTCGAGGAACCAAGCCATGAGCGTACGCGTCGGCATTGTCATGGACCCAATCGCCAGCATTTCCTATAAGAAGGATAGCTCGCTGGCCATGCTGCTGGCCGCTCAGAAGCGCGGCTGGGAGCTGTTCTACATGGAACAGCGCGACCTTTACCAGGCCGAGGGCCAGGCGCGCGCGCGAATGAAGCCGCTGAAGGTCTTCGCCAACCCTGAGAAGTGGTTCGAAATGGGCGCGGAAAGCGACGCGCTGCTGAGCGACCTGGACGTGATCCTGATGCGCAAGGATCCGCCGTTCGACATGGAGTTCGTCTACTCCACCTACCTGCTGGAGCAGGCCGAAAGCGCCGGTGTGCTGGTGGTCAACAAGCCCCAGAGCCTGCGCGACTGCAACGAGAAGCTGTTCGCCACGCTGTTCCCGCAGTGCACGCCGCCGACCATCGTCAGCCGTCGCCCGGACGTGCTGCGCGAATTCGCCGATCACCACGGCGATGTGATCCTCAAGCCGCTGGACGGCATGGGCGGCTCGTCGATCTTCCGTCACACCGCCGGCCATCCGAACCTGTCGGTGATCCTCGAAACCCTGACCTTGCATGGCAAGCAGCAGATCATGATCCAGGGTTACCTGCCGGCCATCGTCGACGGCGACAAGCGCATCCTGATGATCGACGGCGAGCCGGTGGACTATTGCCTGGCCCGCATCCCGGCGGCCGGTGAAACCCGTGGCAACCTGGCGGCTGGCGGCCGTGGCGAAGCCCGCCCGTTGACCGACAAGGACCGCTGGATCGCCGCCCAGGTCGGCCCGACGCTACGCGAGAAAGGCCTGCTGTTCGTCGGCCTGGACGTGATCGGCGAGCACCTGACGGAGATCAACGTCACCAGCCCGACCTGCATCCGCGAGATCGACAATGCCTTTGGCACCGACATCGGCGGGATGCTGATGGATGCCATCGAGAAGCAGTTGCAAGCGGCAAGCCACAAGCGGCAAGTCTGATGCAGCTTGTCGCTTGCAGCTTGAGGCTTGAAGCTAAAAACCAACATTGCGTTATCATGCCCGGCCTGTGAAACCCGCGATGTTGGTTTTTTTGTCATGACACTCCCGTCCGATCTGCCCCAAGAGCTCGCCCATCGTGGCGTGCGCCCGGCTGATCGCCTCGGTTTTACGCTGTTCCTGGCGGCACTGATCCACCTGGCGGTGCTGCTGGGCGTCGGGTTTGCCACAGTCGAACCCAAGCAGATCAGCCAGACCCTGGAGATCACCCTGGCGACCTTCAAGAGCGAAACCAAGCCCCAGAAGGCCGATTTCCTTGCTCAGGAAAACCAGCAGGGCAGCGGCACCCTGGAAAAGAAAGCGATTCCCAAGACGACCGAAATCGCGCCGTTCCAGGACAACAAGGTCCAGAAGATCACCCCACCGCCGGCCGCCAAGCCGGAAGTCCAGGAAACCGCGCCCAAGGCCGCCGTGACCACTACCGCGCCGAAGCCGAAAAAGGCCCCGGTCAAGGAAGAGGTCAAGCCCGATCCCAAGCCCAAGGCGCCGGAACCGACCTTCGACAGCTCCCAGCTGTCCAGCGACATCGCCAGCCTGGAGGCCGAACTGGCCCAGGAACAGCAGCTGTACGCCAAGCGCCCGCGCATCCACCGCCTGAGCGCCGCGTCGACCATGCGCGACAAGGGTGCCTGGTACAAGGATGAATGGCGCAAGAAGGTCGAGCGTATCGGCAACCTGAACTACCCCGAGGAAGCCCGGCGCAAACAGATCTACGGCAATTTGCGGCTGATGGTTTCGATCAACCGCGACGGCTCGCTGTATGAAGTGCTGGTGCTTGAGTCCTCCGGCCAGCCGCTGCTGGACCAGGCCGCCCAACGGATCGTGCGCCTGGCCGCGCCGTTCGCGCCGTTCACTGGGGACCTGTCGGACATCGACCGCCTGGAAATCATCCGCACCTGGAAATTTGCCCGGGGTGATCGGCTGTCCAGTAACTGATCTTCAGGCAGTAACAATACCCTGTGGGAGCGAGCCTGCTCGCGAAAGCCATTGGTCTCTCGGCATGGATGGCGGCTGGTACACCGCATCGCGAGCAGGCTCGCTCCCACAAGGGAATCTGCGTGCGCCGGACCATTTGCAGCACATCCCCGGCTTGTCAGTTCGGCCATGCGCCGCCACACTAGCGCCTATGAAAAACGTCAGCCCCACGTACCTCAAGCATCACTTCCTGATTGCCATGCCGCACATGGCCGATCCGAACTTTGCCCATACCTTGACCTACATCGTCGAGCACACGGCCAATGGGGCCATGGGATTGGTGGTAAACCGCCCGCAGGAGCTGAACCTGGCGGATATCCTTGAGCAACTGCGTCCCGAGGTCGAGCCGCCACTCCTGTGTCAGCACGTACCGATTTTCATCGGCGGCCCGGTGCAAACCGATCGCGGCTTCGTGCTCCATCCGTCGGGTCCCAAATTCCAGGCCACCGTTGATCTGAACGGCGTGTCGCTGTCCACTTCCCAGGACGTGCTGTTTGCCATCGCCGACGGCGTCGGCCCGGAAAAAAGCCTGATCGCCCTGGGCTATGCCGGTTGGGAACCCGGGCAGCTGGAAGCCGAGCTGGCCGACAACGCCTGGCTGACGTGCCCGTTCGATGCCGACATCCTGTTCAACACCAGCAGCGAGTTGCGCCTGGAAGCGGCGGCCAGCCGATTGGGTGTGAACCTGGGCCTGCTTACCAGCCAGGCGGGCCACGCCTGATGGCCCTGCGCCTGCTGCTGGGCTTTGATTACGGCACCAAACAGATCGGCGTCGCGGTCGGCCAGGTCATTACCGGCCAGGCCCGCGAGCTGTGCACATTAAAAGCGCAGAACGGCGTTCCGGACTGGAACCAGGTCGAAGCGCTGATCAAGGAATGGAAACCCGACGCCGTGGTGGTCGGCCTGCCATTGAACATGGACGGCACGCCCAGCGACATGTGCCTGCGCGCGGAAAAATTCGCTCGCCGGCTCAATGGCCGCTTCAATCTGCCCTTCTATACCCATGACGAACGCCTGACCACCTTCGAGGCCAAGGGCGAGCGCCTGATGCGCGGCGGGCAGAAAGGCAGTTACCGCGACAACCCGGTGGACGCCATCGCCGCCGCCCTGCTCCTGCAAGGCTGGCTTGATGCCAACGCCGCCCTGTTCGAAACCTGATTTTTGAAAGCGCCGCCAAGGCGCTTTCTTCTACGACAAGCCGAGTCATGAGCACCGACCCGCAAACCTGAAGGAGCCAGCATGAGCCTGCCCAATCCTGCCGAACTGATCAGCCAGATGGCGATCCGTCTCACGACGCACCTGGAACAACGTGGCATCAGCGAACCGCGCTACATCGGCATTCGCACCGGCGGCGTCTGGGTTGCCCAGGCCTTGCTCGATGAACTGGGCAGCGACTCGCCGCTGGGCACCCTGGACGTGTCCTTCTACCGCGACGACTTCAGCCAGAACGGCCTGCACCCGCAAGTGCGCCCTTCGGCGCTGCCGTTCGAGATCGAAGGCCAGCACCTGGTGCTGATCGACGACGTGCTGATGAGCGGGCGGACCATCCGCGCTGCCATGAATGAGTTGTTCGACTACGGTCGCCCGGCCAGCGTTACGCTCGTCTGCCTGCTCGACCTGGACGCCGCCGAACTGCCGATCCGCCCTAACGTGGTCGGCGCGACGCTTTCGCTGGCGGCCCATGAACGGGTCAAGCTTTCCGGCCCGGCGCCGCTGCAACTCGAACTGCAAGACCTCGCCCTTTAACTGCCCTTGCCAGAGTCCATCGCGATGACGCCTCTCGAAACCAAGCGCCCGCTGCAGCTCAACGATCAGGGCCAGCTGCGGCACTTCCTGTCCCTCGACGGCCTGCGCCGCGAGCTGCTGACAGAAATCCTCGACACCGCCGACTCGTTCCTCGAAGTCGGCGCCCGGGCGGTGAAAAAAGTCCCGTTGCTGCGCGGCAAGACCGTGTGCAACGTGTTCTTCGAAAACTCCACCCGCACCCGCACCACCTTCGAACTGGCGGCCCAGCGGCTGTCGGCGGACGTGATCACCCTGAACGTGTCGACATCCTCGGCGAGCAAGGGCGAAACCCTGCTCGACACGCTGCGCAACCTCGAAGCCATGGCCGCCGACATGTTCGTCGTGCGCCACGGCGACTCCGGCGCGGCGCATTTCATTGCCGAGCACGTGTGCCCGCAAGTGGCGATCATCAACGGTGGCGACGGCCGTCACGCTCATCCGACCCAGGGCATGCTGGACATGCTGACCATCCGTCGGCACAAGGGCAGCTTCGAGAACCTGTCGGTGGCCATCGTCGGCGACATCCTGCACTCGCGGGTAGCCCGCTCGAACATGCTCGCGCTCAAGACCCTCGGCTGTCCGGACATCCGCGTGATCGCGCCGAAAACCCTGCTGCCCATCGGCGTCGAGCAATACGGCGTGAAGGTCTACACCGACATGACCGAAGGCCTGAAGGATGTGGACGTGGTGATCATGCTGCGCCTGCAACGCGAGCGCATGACTGGCGGCCTGTTGCCCAGCGAAGGCGAGTTCTACCGCCTGTTCGGCCTGACCACCGCGCGCCTGGCCGGCGCCAAGCCGGACGCCATCGTCATGCACCCGGGGCCGATCAATCGCGGCGTGGAGATCGAGTCGGCGGTGGCCGACGGGCCGCACTCGGTGATCCTCAACCAGGTGACCTACGGCATCGCCATCCGCATGGCCGTGCTGTCCATGGCCATGAGCGGGCAAACGGCCCAGCGCCAATTCGACCAGGAGAACGCCCAGTGAAGCTCAGCATTCTCGGCGCACGCGTGATTGATCCGGCCAGCGGCCTGGATCAAGTGACTGACATCCATATCGATGCCTGCAAGATCGTCGCCCTCGGCGCCGCACCGACAGGCTTCGTGGCGGCCGAGGTCCTCGACGCCCAAGGCCTGGTGGCCGCGCCCGGCCTGGTGGACCTGAACGTTGCCCTGCGCGAGCCGGGCTACAGCCGCAAAGGCAGCATCGTCAGCGAAACCCACGCCGCCGCCGCTGGTGGCGTGACCAGCCTGTGCTGCCCGCCGCAAACCAAGCCGGTGCTGGACACCTCGGCCGTGGCCGAACTGATCCTCGACCGCGCCCGCGAGGCCGGCAACACCAAGGTCTTCCCGATTGGCGCACTGAGCAAAGGCCTGGAAGGCGAACAACTGGCCGAACTCATCGCCCTGCGTGATGCCGGTTGCGTGGCGTTCGGCAACGGCCTCAACAGCTTCCGCAATACCCGGACCCTGTGCCGCGCCCTCGAATACGCGGCGACTTTCGGCCTGACGGTGATCTTCAACTCCCAGGACCATGACCTGGCCGAAGGTGGCCTGGCCCATGAAGGCCCGACCGCCAGTTTCCTCGGCTTGCCGGGCATCCCGGAAACCGCCGAGACCGTAGCCCTGGCTCGGGACCTGCTGTTAGTCGAGCAGAGCGGCGTCCGCGCGCACTTCAGCCAGCTGACCAGTGCCCGTGGCGCCGCGCTGATCGCCCAGGCCCAGGCCCGAGGCTTGCCGGTGACCGCCGATGTGGCGCTGTATCAGCTGATCCTGACCGACGAAGCACTGATCGATTTCAACAGCGTCTATCACGTCCAGCCGCCGCTGCGCACCCGCGCCGACCGCGAGGGCTTGCGCGAGGCGGTGAAGTCCGGGGTGATCTCGGCCATTTCCAGCCATCACCAACCCCACGAGCGCGATGCCAAGCTGGCACCGTTCGGCGCCACCGAGCCGGGCATCAGCAGCGTCGAACTGCTGTTGCCGCTGGCCATGACGCTGGTGGAGGACGGTTTGCTGGACCTGCCGACTCTGCTCGCACGCCTGAGCGCCGGCCCGGCCCAGGCGCTGCAGCTGCCAGCCGGGAAACTGGCGGTGGGCGCGCCGGCGGACCTGGTGCTGTTCGACCCGGCCGCCTCCACCGTAGCCGGCGAAGCCTGGCGTTCCAAGGGCGACAATTGCCCATTCCTCGGCCACAGCCTGCCGGGCGTGGTGCGCTACACCTTGATGGATGGGCGGATTACCCACCAGGCCTGATACCGCGTCGCGCCTATCGCGAGCAAGCTCGCTCTCACAGGGGATCTTCGGTGAACACAGGATATGTGAACACCTCCGAGCCAATGTGGGAGCGAGCTTGCTCGCGATGCAGGCGACTCGGTCTTAATGGAAAGCCCCACGCTTCTGCGCATTACGAATCGAGACCTGATCGTTCAGCGTCCAGAAGTCATACAGCACCCCAAGGAAAAACACCCCGCCAGTCAGCAGGTAGATAATCCCGCTGAGCCACTTCCCTTGGTACATGCGGTGCACGCCCAACACGCCGAGAAACGTCAGCAGAATCCACGCCACGCTGTACTCGATCGGCCCCGGGGTGAAGCGCAGGTCGGCTTCGCGGTCCATGGCCGGGATCAGGAACAGGTCGATCAACCAACCGATGCCCAGCAGCCCGAAGGTGAAGAACCAGATCGTGCCGGTGACCGGCTTGCCGTAATAGAAACGGTGGGCGCCGGTAAAACCGAGAATCCACAGCAGATACCCGATGACTTTGCTGTGGGTATCGCGGATTGCGCCCTGCTGATAGCTGTTCATGAATGGCCTCTTTTGCCTCGATAGAAAAATTTGTTCGGATCTTTTGTGACTTTTACATGTCTCGCCGACAAGCGGTCATGAGCGACTCGCGTCGGGGAAACGCCCGGATTACGGGGACCTTGTCGGACAATCGGGTCAAATTGTCGCAATTATGCGGCGTTCACGCTGGGTTCCGGATCGACAAACGGCCTCGGAAAGGCGAAAAAAGCTGTTATAAAGTTGCGCGCTAACCTTTATGAGCCCTGCCTAATGCGTCCATTTTTCAAGACATGGCTGACCATTTGCCTATTATTGCCACTGGCCGCCCACGCCACCAACCGTGAGCAACGTCTTCCGAACATCAACGGCTATACGCCCAAATCCCACGTTTCTGCTCCAACGAGCAAAAACAGGCAAAGCGTCCAGCGTGTGAGTAACGCTCACAGCCGGCTGGTGCCACCCATGGCGACCAAGACCACCAGCAATGTGCTGAGCCGCGCCGTGAATGTACTGGGCACACCTTACCGTTGGGGCGGCAGCAGCCCAAGTAAAGGTTTCGATTGCAGTGGTCTGGTGAAATATGCGTTCAATGACGCCACGTTCGACCTGCCGCGTACCTCCAATGCGATGGCTGCCGGCCATGGCGAGAAAGTCGAGCGCAAGGACCTCAAGCCCGGCGACCTGATTTTCTTCAAGCTCAAGAGCCGTCGGGTCAACCACGTGGCCATCTACCTGGGCAACGACCGCTTCATCCACGCCCCGCGCCGAGGCAAGTCGGTGACCATCGACACCCTGAACAAGCCGTACTGGGACACCCATTACGTGGTTGCCAAGCGCGTGCTGCCGAAAGAGCCGGGGGCGATGCGGGTCGTTCAGCGCTGATTACCGACCTTTGTGGCGAGGGAGCTTGCTCCCGCTGGGTGGCGCAGCCGCCCCAAACAGACCGATGATTTGTGTGGGTCCAATCATTTTGGGTCCGCTTCGCGGCCCAGCGGGAGCAAGCTCCCTCGCCACAGAAGCGGCACATTCCTGTTTAGAAATTATCCGGCGTACGCGCCCGCTCTCGCGCGTGCTCGCGGCTGATCAGGCCCTTGCTCACCAGATCCTTCAGGCACATGTCCAGCGTCTGCATCCCCAGCGAGCCGCCGGTCTGGATCGATGAATACATCTGGGCGATCTTGTCTTCGCGGATCAGGTTGCGGATCGCCGAAGTGCCCAGCATGATCTCGTGCGCCGCGATGCGGCCGCCGCCAATCTTCTTGACCAGCGTCTGGGAAATCACCGCCTGAAGCGACTCCGACAGCATCGAGCGGACCATCGACTTCTCGTCGCCAGGAAACACGTCCACTACCCGGTCAATGGTCTTGGCCGCCGACGTGGTATGCAGCGTGCCGAACACCAGGTGCCCGGTTTCGGCGGCGGTCAGCGCCAGGCGAATCGTCTCCAGGTCGCGCATCTCCCCCACCAGGATCACGTCCGGGTCTTCCCGCAGGGCCGAACGCAGCGCCGTGGAGAAACCCTGGGTATCGCGATGCACCTCACGCTGGTTGATCAGACACTTGCGCGGTTCATGCACGAATTCGATGGGGTCTTCGATGGTGAGGATGTGATGGTGCTTGTGGCTGTTCAGATAGTCGATCATGGCCGCCAGGGTGGTGGACTTGCCCGAGCCGGTCGGCCCGGTTACCAGCACCAGCCCGCGAGGAACCTCGGTGATCTTGCGAAACACCTCGCCCATCCCCAGGTCTTCCATGGTCAGGACTTTTGAGGGAATAGTCCGGAACACTGCCCCCGCGCCCCGATTCTGGTTGAAGGCATTGACCCGAAATCGCGCCACGCCGGGTACATCGAAGGAAAAATCGGTTTCCAGAAACTTCTCGTAATCCACTCGTTGGCGGTCGTTCATGATGTCGTAGATCAGTTCATGAACCTGCTTGTGGTCCAGCGCCGGCAGGTTGATCCGCCTTACATCGCCGTCCACGCGGATCATCGGCGGCAGCCCGGCAGACAGGTGCAGGTCCGACGCCCCCTGTTTGGCGCTGAACGCCAGCAATTCAGTGATATCCATAGCGCTCCTCAATTCCAGTAGAATGCCGCGAACCTCAGACCGCTGGCCTCTCTTTATGACCACCATAGCAGACAACATTGCTCAGGTTAGATCGCGCATCCATGCCGCGGAGCAGGCCGCCCAGCGCCCAGGACACAGCGTCCAGCTGCTGGCGGTGAGCAAGACCAAGCCGGCCCAGGCCCTGCGCGAAGCCCACGCCGCAGGCCTGCGGGACTTCGGCGAGAACTACCTGCAGGAAGCGCTGGGCAAGCAGGCCGAACTGACCGACCTGCCCTTGATCTGGCACTTCATCGGCCCCATTCAATCGAACAAGACGCGCGCTATCGCCGAACATTTCGACTGGGTGCACTCCGTGGATCGCCTGAAAATTGCCCAACGCCTGTCCGAGCAGCGCCCGGCCGACCGGCCGCCGCTGAACATCTGCATCCAGGTCAACGTCAGCGGTGAAGCCAGCAAGTCCGGCTGCACGCCAGCGGACCTGCCCGCCCTCGCCAATGCCATCAGCACGCTGCCTCATCTCAAGTTGCGTGGGTTGATGGCGATTCCCGAACCGACCGACGATCGCGCCGAACAGGACGCGGCCTTCGCAACCGTTCAACAGCTGCAAGCCAGCCTGGGCCTGCCGCTGGACACGTTGTCCATGGGCATGAGCCATGACCTTGAATCCGCCATTGCCCAAGGCGCCACCTGGGTGCGCATCGGCACAGCGCTGTTTGGGGCGCGTGACTACGGCCAAGCGCCCAGCTGACTCACTTATCTCTTTATAAGGACCTGTCATGAGTAACACGCGTATTGCCTTCATCGGCGCCGGCAACATGGCCGCCAGCCTGATCGGCGGCCTGCGGGCCAAGGGCCTGGACGCATCCATGATCCGCGCCAGCGATCCGGGTGAAGAGACCCGCAAGCGGGTGAGCGCCGAGCACGGCGTCGAAACCTTCGCCGACAACGCCCAGGCCATCGAGGGTGTGGACGTCATCGTGCTGGCCGTCAAGCCGCAAGCAATGAAGTCCGTGTGCGAGGCACTTCGCCCGCATCTCAAGCCTCATCAATTGGTGGTGTCGATCGCCGCCGGCATTACCTGCGCCAGCATGAATAACTGGCTCGGCGCCCAGCCGATCGTGCGCTGCATGCCCAACACCCCGGCACTGCTGCGCCAGGGCGTCAGCGGCCTGTTCGCCACCGCACAGGTGAGCGCCGAGCAACGCCAGCAGGCTGAACAGCTGCTGTCAGCCGTGGGCCTGGCGCTGTGGCTGGACACCGAGCAGCAACTGGACGCGGTCACCGCTGTCTCCGGCTCGGGCCCGGCGTATTTTTTCCTGCTGATCGAAGCCATGACCGCCGCCGGAGAAAAACTCGGCCTGAGCCGCGAGATCGCTGTCCAACTGACCTTGCAGACTGCTCTCGGCGCCGCTCACATGGCGGTGTCCAGCGATGTCGATGCAGCGGAATTGCGTCGCCGCGTGACCTCGCCGGCCGGCACCACCGAAGCGGCCATCAAATCTTTCCAGGCCGGGGGCTTCGAAGCCCTGGTGGAAAAAGCACTCGGCGCCGCCGCGCACCGCTCGGCCGAAATGGCCGAACAACTGGGCCAATAAGGAGCCATTCATGATTGGATTGAACACTGCAGCGGTCTACGTCCTGCAAACCCTCGGCAGCCTGTACCTGCTGATCGTGCTGATGCGCTTCGTGCTGCAACTGGTGCGCGCCAACTTCTACAACCCGCTGTGCCAGTTCGTCGTCAAGGCGACCCAACCGCTGCTCAAGCCCCTGCGCCGGATCATCCCGAGCCTGTTCGGCCTGGACATGTCGTCGCTGGTGCTGGCGATCCTCGTGCAACTGGCGCTGATGGCCCTGACTCTGCTGCTGACCTACGGCACCACCGGCAACCCGCTGCAACTGCTGATCTGGTCGCTCATTGGCGTCGCCGCGCTGTTTTTGAACATCTTCTTCTTTGCCATGATCATCAGTGTGATCCTGTCCTGGGTCGCGCCGGGCAGCCACAACCCGGGCGCCGAGCTGGTGAACCAGATCTGCGAGCCGGCCCTGGCGCCGTTCCGCCGCATCGTGCCGAACCTCGGCGGCCTGGATATCTCGCCGATACTGGCATTCATGGTGATCAAGCTGATCGACATGCTGGTAATCAACAACCTGGCGGCAATGACCATGATGCCGGAGATCTTGCGGGTGTTGATCTGACTGGCACCGTATCCGTGGCGAGGGAGCTTGCTCCCGCTGGGCTGCGTGAAGCAGCCCCAAACCAGGCGCCACCGTCTGCCAGACAGTCCCGGGCAGCAGGTTTCAGGGCCGCTTCGCGCTGGAGCGCCAGCCCGGCCCAGCGAGAGCAAGCGCCTTCGCCACGGGATTAATCGGCGGTAATCTACCCCACCCTTTGCTTGCCGCTAACCCCAGCGGTCTTTAGACTTACGCCTCATTTCAACGAGAGCAGGGTCGATGCCAGCTGCCTTTCCCCCCGATTCCGTTGGTCTGGTGACGCCGCAAATGGCGCATTTCAGCGAGCCCCTGGCCCTGGCCTGCGGTCGTTCGTTGCCAGCCTATGACCTGATCTACGAAACCTATGGCACCCTCAATGCCACGGCGAGCAATGCCGTGCTGATCTGCCACGCCCTGTCGGGGCACCACCACGCCGCCGGCTACCACAGCGTCGACGACCGCAAACCAGGCTGGTGGGACAGTTGCATCGGCCCCGGCAAGCCCATCGACACCAACCGGTTCTTCGTGGTCAGCCTGAACAACCTCGGTGGTTGCAACGGCTCCACCGGTCCCAGCAGCATCAACCCGGACACCGGTAAGCCGTTCGGCGCCGATTTCCCGGTGCTGACCGTGGAAGATTGGGTCCACAGCCAGGCACGCCTGGCCGACCGCCTCGGTATCGCACAATGGGCGGCGGTGATCGGCGGCAGCCTCGGCGGCATGCAGGCGCTGCAATGGACCATTACCTACCCGGACCGCGTACGCCACTGCCTGGCGATCGCCTCGGCGCCCAAGCTGTCGGCCCAGAACATCGCGTTCAATGAAGTGGCGCGCCAGGCCATCCTCACCGACCCGGAGTTCCACGGCGGTTCGTTCCAGGAGCACGGCGTGATTCCCAAGCGCGGGCTGATGCTGGCGCGGATGGTCGGACACATCACCTACCTGTCCGACGATTCCATGGGCGAAAAATTCGGCCGTGGGCTCAAGAGCGAGAAGCTCAACTACGATTTCCACAGCGTCGAGTTCCAGGTGGAAAGCTACCTGCGCTACCAGGGCGAGGAGTTCTCCGGGCGCTTCGACGCCAACACCTACCTGCTGATGACCAAGGCGCTGGACTACTTCGATCCGGCGGCGAACTTCGACGATAACCTGGCGAAAACCTTCGCCAACGCCACCGCCAGTTTCTGCGTGATGTCGTTCACCACTGACTGGCGTTTCTCCCCGGCCCGCTCCCGGGAACTGGTGGATGCGCTGATGGCCGCGCGCAAGGACGTCTGCTACCTGGAAATCGACGCGCCCCAGGGCCACGACGCCTTTCTGATTCCGATCCCGCGCTACCTGCAGGCGTTCGGCAACTACATGAACCGTATTACGCTGTGAGGACGCCATGAGAGCCGATCTGGACATCATCCAGGAATGGATCCCCGCCGGCAGCCGCGTGCTCGACCTGGGCTGCGGCAACGGCGAACTGCTGACCTGGCTGCGCGACAACAAGCAAGTCACCGGCTACGGCCTGGAAAACGACCCGGACAACATCGCCGAATGCGTGGCCAAGGGCATCAATGTCATCGAGCAGGACCTGGACAAGGGCCTGGGCAACTTCGCCAGCAACAGCTTCGACATCGTGGTCATGACCCAGGCCCTGCAAGCCGTGCATTATCCGGACAGGATTCTCGACGAAATGCTCCGTGTCGGCCGCCAGTGCATCATCACCTTCCCCAATTTCGGCCATTGGCGCTGCCGCTGGTACCTGGCGAGCAAGGGGCGGATGCCGGTCTCGGAATTCCTGCCGTACACCTGGTACAACACGCCGAACATCCATTTCTGCACCTTCGAGGATTTCGAAGAACTGTGCCGCGAACGCAAGGCCAAGGTCATCGATCGCCTGGCGGTGGACCAGCAGCACCGCCACGGGTGGGCCAGCAAGCTATGGCCTAATCTGTTAGGTGAAATAGGCATCTATCGGGTCAGCAGCCCGGGCCTCGCCGACCACAAGGTCGCGGTGTGAGCACCGGCCTTTTTCAGGAGCACGACATGAAGCGTCTAGCGTTGTTCTTAATCACCACCTGCCTGAGCGTGGGCGCCATGGCTGCCGACGTCATCAAGGCCGAGCGCAAGGAAGTGTTCGGTGACGTGACCGTGCACTACAACACGTTCAATTCCACCTTCCTGACACCCGACATCGCCAAGGCCGCCGAGCTGATCCGCAGCAAGAACAAGGGCGTGATCAATGTCTCGGTGCTCAAGGGTGGCAAGCCACTGATCGCCCAGGTCAGCGGCACGGTGAAGGACCTGACCAGCAAGACAGTCACCCTCACCTTCCGCCAGGTCACTGAACCAGGCGCGATTTATTACATTGCCCAGTATCCGGTGGACCAGCAGGAAACCCGGACTTTCGAGATCAAGGTGCAGACCGGCGACAAGATCAACACCATCAACTTCAACCAGGAACTGTTCCCGGGCCAATGATGAACCTCACCCAACTCGTGCTGGCCAGCCACAACGCCGGCAAACTCAAGGAACTCCAGGCCATGCTCGGCGGATCGGTGCAACTGCGCTCGATCGGGGAATTCAGCCAGGTCGAGCCGGAAGAAACCGGCCTGTCGTTCGTCGAGAATGCCATCCTCAAGGCCCGCAATGCCGCGCGCATTTCCGGGCTGCCGGCGCTGGCCGATGACTCCGGTCTGGCGGTTGATTTCCTCGGCGGCGCGCCGGGCATCTACTCGGCCCGTTACGCCGATGGCAAAGGTGATGCGGCAAACAACGCCAAGCTGCTTGAAGCCCTCAAGGATGTGCCCGAGGCCGAACGCGGCGCGCAGTTCGTCTGTGTGCTGGCCCTGGTGCGCCACGCCGACGACCCGTTGCCGATCCTCTGCGAAGGCTTGTGGCATGGGCGCATCCTTACCGAGGCCAGCGGCGAGCACGGCTTTGGCTATGACCCATTGTTCTGGGTACCCGAGCGCAACTGTTCCAGCGCCGAGCTGGGGCCGGTGGAGAAAAATCAATTGAGCCACCGCGCCCGCGCCATGGCCCTGCTGCGTCAACGCCTGGGCCTGCAATGATCGACGACGCTCCCGCACCGCTGATTCATGGCGGTGTACAAACGCCCCGGGCGCCGCTACCGGAGCTGCCGCCCCTGGCGCTGTATATCCACATCCCGTGGTGCGTGCGCAAATGCCCGTATTGCGATTTCAACTCCCACACCGCCAGCCCGCAGTTGCCGGAAGAGGAGTATGTCGACGCTCTGCTGGCCGACCTCGACCAGGATCTGCACGCAGTTCATGGTCGGCCGTTGAGCTCGATCTTTTTTGGTGGCGGTACCCCGAGCTTGTTCAGCGCCCGGGCCCTGGGCCGATTGCTCAAGGGCGTCGAGGCGCGGATAGCGTTCGCCCACGACATTGAAATCACCCTGGAAGCCAACCCCGGCACGTTCGAGCAGGAAAAATTCATCGCCTACCGGGCGTTGGGCATCAATCGCCTGTCCATCGGTATCCAGAGTTTCCAACAGGCCAAGCTTGAGGCCCTGGGGCGGATCCATAACGGTGACGAGGCGGTGCGCGCCGCCGATATGGCTCGCCAGGCCGGCTTCGACAACTTCAACCTGGACCTGATGCATGGCCTGCCCGACCAGTCTCTCGACGACGCTTTGAGCGACCTGCGCCAGGCCATCGCCTTGAAGCCAACCCACCTGTCCTGGTACCAACTGACGCTGGAGCCGAACACGGTGTTCTGGAACCAGCCGCCGACCTTGCCGGAAGACGATACGCTGTGGGACATCCAGGAAGCCGGGCAAGCGCTGCTTGCCGAGCATGGCTACGCCCAGTACGAAGTCTCGGCCTATGCCCAGCACGGACGGGCGGCGCGACATAATCTCAACTATTGGAGCTTCGGCGACTTCATCGGTATCGGTGCCGGCGCCCACGGCAAGCTCAGCCATCCGGACGGGCGCATCGTACGCACCTGGAAGACCCGCTTGCCGAAGGATTATCTCAACCCGGCCAAGCGCTTCCTGGCCGGGGAAAAGAGCCTCGCCAACGAAGAGCTGCCTTTCGAGTTCCTGATGAACGCGCTGCGCCTCACCGAAGGCGTGCCGTCGCGGCTGTATCCGCAGCGCACCGGGCTGACCCTGGAAAGCCTGGCCGAAGGCCGGCGCGAAGCCGAACAAAGCGGGTTGTTACAGGTCGAACCGTCACGTCTGGCGGCGACCGAGCGCGGACAGCTGTTTCTCAACGACCTGCTGCAAAAATTTCTGAGCTGATCAAAACAAGGAAATCGAATGGATCTGGTACTCGACCTGCTCGCCACCGTGTCCCGCTGGAGCCGCAGCAACCTGTCGGAAATCTCCCTGGCACTGGTAGGCTGCCTGCTGGTGTTGTTTGGCGCTGACATCAAGGGCTGGGTCGAACAACGCCTGGGCAGCATCGCCGGCGCCTTGCGCGTCCCGCTGATCGCCCTGCTGTGCATGATCGGCAGCGGCGCCGCGCTGATCTACGCCACGCCGTGGATCGTCCGGGGCTTGAGCCAGTTCAACAACTACAGCCTCGCGCCGGTGTTGCTGGTGGTTTTGGTGCTGATCGGCGTCGTGGCGGATCGGCGCTGAACTCCAATACACCGCAAAACGAACTGTGGGAGCGAGCCTGCTCGCGATGAGGCCCTCACATCCAACACCCATGTTGACTGTCAGGCCGCCATCGCGAGCAAGCTCGCTCCCACATTATTGGCTTACGCCAACTTCTCGAACTTCAAATCCCAGACCCCATGCCCGAGCCGTTCGCCACGGCGTTCGAACTTGGTAATCGGCCGTTCCGCCGGACGCGGGACGTAGCGGCCATCTTCGGCCAGGTTGCGGTAGCCCGGCGCGACGTTCATCACTTCCAGCATGTATTCGGCGTACGGCTCCCAGTCGGTGGCCATGTGCAGCACACCGCCGACCTTCAACTTGCTGCGCACCAGTTCAGCGAACGATGCCTGGACGATCCGGCGCTTGTGGTGGCGACTCTTGTGCCACGGGTCCGGGAAAAACAGCATCAGCCGGTCGAGACTGTTGTCGGCCACGCAGCGGTTGAGCACTTCGATGGCGTCGCAATCGTAGACCCGCAGGTTGGTCAGCCCTTGAGTCAGTACGCCGTTGAGCAACGCACCGACACCCGGACGGTGCACTTCCACGCCGATGAAATCCTGGTCCGGCGCGGCCGCGGCCATTTCCAGCAGCGAATGGCCCATGCCGAAGCCGATTTCCAGCGAGCGTGGCGCCGAGCGGCCGAACACCTGGTCGAAGTCCACCGGCGCGTCGACCAGCGGCAGGACATACAACGGCGCACCCTGCTCCAGGCCGCGTTGCTGGCCTTCAGTCATGCGCCCGGCGCGCATCACGAAACTCTTGATGCGGCGGTGCTGGCGCTCTTCGCCTTCTTCCGGGAGGACCGGCGTGTCGTTCGATTCAGTCATCAATGGCTCTTACTTGATCAGACCATCCAGCGGCGAGGATGCGCTGGCATAGAGTTTTTTCGGCATGCGCCCGGCCAGGTAGGCCAGGCGACCGGCAACAATGGCGTGTTTCATGGCTTCGGCCATCAGGACTGGCTGCTGGGCGTGGGCGATGGCGGAGTTCATCAGCACCGCTTCACAACCCAGTTCCATGGCGATGGTGGCATCGGAGGCGGTGCCGACACCGGCATCCACCAGCACCGGGATCTTCGCTTCTTCAAGGATGATCTGCAGGTTGTACGGGTTGCAGATCCCCAGGCCCGTACCGATCAGCCCGGCCAGCGGCATGACCGCGATGCAGCCGATTTCCGCCAGCTGACGAGCGATGATCGGGTCATCGCTGGTGTAGACCATCACGTCGAAACCTTCCTTGACCAGGGTTTCTGCGGCCTTGAGGGTTTCGATCACGTTGGGGAACAGGGTTTTCTGGTCCGCTAGCACTTCCAGCTTCACCAGGTTGTGACCGTCGAGCAGCTCACGGGCCAGGCGGCAGGTGCGCACAGCCTCGATGGCGTCGAAGCAACCGGCGGTGTTCGGCAGGATGGTGTAGCGATCCGGCGGCAGGATATCCAGCAGGTTCGGTTCGCCCGGATTCTGGCCAATGTTGGTCCGACGCACGGCGACGGTTACAATCTCGGCACCCGAAGCTTCAATGGCCTGGCGGGTCTCTTCCATGTCGCGGTACTTGCCGGTGCCTACCAGCAGACGCGACTGGTAAGTACGACCGGCCAGGACGAAGGGCTTGTCGCTACGAACGATGCTCATGGGAAATCCTCTGTTGGGGTGAGGTTCTTGCGAATGCTGCGAAATCGCGGCGACTAACCGCCGCCGATGGCGTGGACCACTTCGACGTTGTCGCCATCCTTCAACGTGGTGTCGGCGTGCTGGCTGCGCGGGACGATATCCAGGTTGAGCTCCACCGCGACGCGGCGTCCGGTGAGTTCCAGACGGGTCAGCAGGGCCGCGACGGTTTCGCCGTCGGGCAGTTCAAGGGGTTCGCCGTTCAACTGAATGCGCATGCCGGATGCCGCCATCATTTTTAGGGGCTGGCATTCTAGCCCGATCAGTCTGGACGACCCAAGCCCCTTGGTCAGCTACGAGCCGCAAGCTTCAAGCGGCAAGTTGTAGACGCCAAGCCGCAATGCCCAGGCAAAGCCAGCCTATCAGGAAGGCCATACCGCCCAAGGGCGTGATCATTCCCAGTTTGGTGACACCTGTAAGGGTCAACAGATACAGGCTGCCAGAGAACAACAGGATACCGATGACAAAGGAAATACCGGCCCAGGTGACGATACGCCCGGGAATGTGCGTGGCCAGCAATGCGACGCCGAACAGCGCCAGGGTGTGCACCAGTTGGTAGGTGACGCCGGTGTGGAAAATCGCCAGGTAATCAGCGCTCAGACGGCTTTTCAGACCATGGGCGGCGAATGCTCCCAGCGCTACGCCGGTGAAACCGAAAAAAGCCGCCAGCATCAGAAAGCTACGCAACATGGGAACTCCAGTCAGACTCGGGGGACAGGGTCTGTATAATGGCCCGCTCGACGGGTTCGGCCAAGCCATCTCTATGCTGCGTACATTGTTTCGACGATTCGTTAAAGCCCTGCTCTGGTTCGCCGTCGGCAGCGTTGCGCTGGTGCTGCTGTTTCGCGTGGTACCGCCACCGTTCACCGCGCTGATGATCGAGCGCAAGGTCGAATCCTGGTTCGGCGGCGAGCCGATCGACCTGCAGCGCGACTGGCAGCCCTGGGACCAGATCTCCAATAACCTCAAGATCGCGGTGATTGCCGGCGAGGATCAGAAGTTTCCCGAGCACTGGGGCTTTGACATCGGCGCGATCCAGGCGGCGTTTGCCCATAATGGGCGCGGCGGCTCGATTCGCGGCGCCAGTACCCTCAGCCAGCAAGTCTCCAAGAACCTGTTCCTGTGGTCGGGCCGCAGCTGGCTGCGCAAAGGGCTGGAGGCGTGGTTCACCGCGCTGATCGAAGTGTTCTGGCCCAAGCAACGGATTCTCGAGGTGTACCTCAACAGTGTCGAGTGGGACGACGGCGTGTTCGGGGCTGAAGCGGCCGCGCGGCATCATTTTCGTGTAAGCGCCGGGGCCTTGTCCCGGCAACAGGCCAGCCTGCTGGCGGCGGTACTGCCCAACCCGCGGGTCTGGAGCGCCAGCCGGCCGAGCCCCTACATACTGCGACGCGCCAGCTGGATCCGGCAGCAGATGAGCCAATTGGGCGGTGATGGTTATCTGCTGGAACTTGACCGCGCGCGCCGCGCGCCGTGGGCTCAGTAGTCAAGAACGCTGAAGATCCACTGTGGGAGCGAGCCTGCTCGCGAATGCTGGGTATCAGAACAAAAATGTAGGCTGACACACCGCATTCTCGAGCAGGCTCGCTCCCACAATAGGCCGCATCGAGGCCAGCATCACACAAACAAAAACGCCCCGATCATCACTGATCGGGGCGTTTTTCATGCCGGTAACGCGGGGTCAAGCCGCGATCGACACCTTGAGCTTGTTCATCGCACTTTTCTCAAGCTGGCGAATTCGCTCGGCCGACACGTTGTACTTCTGCGCCAGGTCGTGCAGCGTGGCCTTCTCTTCAGCCAGCCAGCGCTGATAAAGAATGTCACGGCTGCGCGCGTCCAGCACTTCCAGCGCTTCGTGCAGGTTGGTGTTGGAGTTGTCGCTCCAATCGGCGTCTTCCAGTTGACGCGCCGGGTCGTACCGGTGGTCTTCCAGGTAGTTGGCCGGCGATTGGAAAGCGCTGTCGTCGTCGGCCTCGGCGGCCGGGTCGAAGGCCATGTCATGGCCGGTCAGACGGCTTTCCATCTCGCGCACTTCCCGGGGCTCTACGCCCAGGCTTTCAGCCACGCGATTGACTTCTTCGTTGTTCAGCCAGGCCAGACGTTTCTTCTGGCTGCGCAGGTTGAAAAACAGCTTGCGCTGGGCCTTGGTGGTCGCGACTTTCACGATGCGCCAGTTGCGCAGGATGAATTCGTGGATTTCCGCCTTGATCCAGTGCACGGCGAACGACACCAGCCGCACGCCCATTTCAGGGTTGAACCGCTTGACCGCCTTCATCAGGCCGACGTTGCCTTCCTGGATCAGGTCGGCCTGGGCCAGCCCGTAGCCGGAATAGCTGCGGGCGATATGTACGACAAAACGCAGGTGGGCGAGCACCATCTGCCGAGCCGCCTCAAGATCCTGCTCATAATAGAGACTCTCGGCCAGTTCACGCTCCTGCTCGGGCGTCAGCAATGGAATGCTGTTCACCGTGTGCACATAGGCCTCAAGGTTCGCACCCGGGACTAGAGCATAAGCAGGTTGCAAAGAAGTGGTCATACGAAAAAACCTCCGACTCACATAACTCGTGCAGTTCAGCACTGCGAAAATTGACCGGGAACCGTAGGACAAGTTCCCACAAAAACTGAAAGGTCAATACGCGCAAAAAATACTATTTTGGAGCAAGCTCACGCAGGTGGCGTGCTACCGCAATCCATGCACCGATATAACCCAACAGCACCGCGCCAAGCAAGAGCGACACGCCGTCGGCGACTGGCACACCGGCCAGTGAAAAATCACTGCCGTACAAACCGGCCAATCCCACTACCGCATCGTTCAGCCAATCCAGGCCGAACGCCAATACCCCCCAGGACAGGATCCCGGCACCGAAGCCATACAGCGCCCCCATGTAGAGGAAGGGCCTGCGAACATAACTGTCCGTACCGCCGACGAGTTTAATCACTTCTATCTCTGTGCGGCGGTTTTCAATATGAAGACGAATGGTATTGCCTATCACCAAAAGTAATGCAGAAACCAGAAGCACCGTCAGACCAAAGACAAACCGGTCGCCGAGCTTGAGTATCGCCGCAAGGCGCTCGACCCAGACTAGATCAAGTTGGGCCTGTTGTACCTTGGGCAATTCCGAAAGTCTTTGTCTTAATGCTTCAAGGGTGGGCTTGTCGACCTCGTTCGGGGTCACCAGCACCACACCCGGCAGCGGGTTTTCCGGGAGTTCCTTGAGGGCCTCGCCCAGGCCGGACTGCTGCTGGAACTCTTCGAGCGCCTGCTCGCGCCCGACGTATTCGGCGTCGGCTACGCCCGGCATGGCCTTGATCTGCTCACGCAACGCCTGCCCTTCGCCCGGTGTCGCGTCCAATTGCAGATAGAGGGAGATCTGCGCCGCGCGCTGCCAGGAGCCGCCCAGGCGCTCGACATTATTAAGCAGTAATGACAGGCCCATGGGCAGGCTCAGGGCCACGGCCATCACCATGCAGGTGAAGAAGCTGCCGATGGGCTGCTTGCCCAGGCGCCGCAGGCTGTCGACCAGGCTGGCGCGATGGCTTTCGACCCAGGCGTGCAGCAGCGTGGCGAAATCCGGGCCGTCGTCATCGTCGCGTTTCTTTTTCTGCGGCTGCGGGTCGGAGGCCTTGGGAGCCACGCGCTCGGCCACTTTCGGGCTACGGGTTGCGCTCATACACCCGCCTCCCCGTCGCCGATCAGTCGACCGCGCTGCAAGGTGAGCATGCGATGACGCATACGTGCGATCAGCGCCAGGTCGTGACTGGCGATCAGCACGCTGGTGCCCAAACGGTTGATATCTTCGAATACGCCCATGATTTCCGCCGCCAGTCGCGGGTCGAGGTTACCGGTGGGTTCATCCGCCAGCAGCAAGGCCGGGCGGTGGACGATCGCGCGGGCGATACCGACACGCTGTTGCTGGCCGGTGGACAGGTCGCCCGGATACAGGTCGGTCTTGTCCGACAGCGCTACACGCTCCAGTGCCGAGTCCACGCGCTTGTTGATCTCGGCCTTGGACAGCCCGAGGATCTGCAACGGCAGCGCCACGTTGTTGAACACTGTGCGATCGAACAGCAATTGGTGGTTCTGGAACACCACACCGATCTGCCGTCGCAGGTAGGGAATCTGGGCATTGCTGATGGTGCTCAGGTCCTGGCCGGCCAGCAGCAGCTTGCCGGTGGTGGGCCGTTCCATCGCCAGCAGCAGGCGCAGCAAGGTACTTTTACCGGCGCCGGAATGGCCGGTGACAAACAGAAACTCACCCCGACGGACCCGAAAGCTCAGCTCATGCAGGCCGACGTGACCGTTCGGATAGCGTTTACCGACCTGTTCGAAACGAATCATGAATGCTCCCGCTCGGCAAACAGTGCCTGGACAAAAGGCTCGGCTTCAAAGGTGCGCAAGTCGTCGATGCCTTCGCCCACGCCGATGTAACGAATCGGCAAGCCGAATTGCTTGGCCAGGGCGAAGATCACCCCGCCCTTGGCGGTGCCGTCCAGCTTGGTCAGGGCCAGCCCGGTCAGTTCGACGGTCTGGTTGAACTGTTTGGCCTGGTTGATGGCGTTCTGGCCGGTGCCAGCATCCAGCACCAGCAGCACCTCGTGAGGCGCCTCGGCGTCGAGCTTGCCGATGACCCGGCGGACCTTCTTCAATTCTTCCATCAGGTTGTCTTTGGTGTGCAGGCGACCGGCCGTGTCGGCGATCAACACGTCGATGCCACGGGCCTTGGCGGCCTGCACGGCGTCGAAAATCACCGAGGCGGAGTCCGCACCCGTGTGCTGGGCAATGACCGGGATCTTGTTGCGCTCACCCCATACCTGCAACTGTTCTACCGCGGCGGCGCGGAAGGTGTCGCCAGCGGCGAGCATGACTTTTTTGCCTTCGAGCTGAAGCTTCTTCGCCAGTTTGCCGATGGTGGTGGTCTTGCCGGCGCCGTTGACGCCGACGACCAGGATCACGAACGGCTTGTTCTGCGAAGCAATCACCAGCGGTTTTTCTACCGGCTTGAGCAGGCTGGTCAGTTCGCCTTGCAGGGATTTGTACAACGCGTCGGCATCGGTGAGCTGCTTGCGGGCGACCTTCTGGGTCAGGCTCTGGATGATGACGGAAGTGGCCTCGACGCCGACATCGGCGGTCAGCAGGCGGGTCTCGATGTCTTCCAGCAATTCGTCATCGATGACCTTCTTGCCGAGGAACAGGCTGGCCATGCCTTCGCCAATGCTGGCGCTGGTCTTGGACAGGCCCTGCTTGAGGCGGGCGAAGAAGCCGACTTTGTTTTCTTCGGCGCTGCGCGGCGGCTCGACCAAAGCCGGAACCTCAACCGTTACAGGCTCTGGCTCAGGGGCGGGCTCGGGAGTGGCAGGCGCAACGACAACCGGTGTCTCGGCAATGGGCGCCTCGACCGGTTGCGTCGATGCCGGAATCGGTGGGGTGACATGCGCAGCCTGCTCATCTTCGACCAGCGCGACCGGTTCTTCGGCCACGGGCAAGGTCAGCCAGGGCGTTTGCCCGGCGGGCGGGGTCAGTGGCTGCTCGGCAACCGGCTCGACGGTAACCTCAGGCTCGACCGGCTGCAGCACCGGTTCGGCAATCGGCAGGACGATCGGCGCAGTCTCTTCTACCGCGGTCTCGGCCACAGTCTCGGCGGCCGGCTCTGGCGGCAGTTGCGGCTGCTCGACGACGGTTTCCTGCGGCTTCTTGCGCAGCCATCCGAACAGGCCTTTTTTCTCGCCAGCCGCAGCTGGGGTCTTCTTGTCGTCGTTGGAACCAAACATGGAGGACGGCTATCTCACGGTAGCGACGCGCCAGGCAGGCGCCTCGGTGATAAATATTCGATGCTGAACAGACTGCGTTTCATCCAGCTTGTTCACGCGCAACATTTTGTAGAGTTGTCTCGCGGACAACTCAAGTCGCTTTTTTCGAAGGACTGGTGGGACATTTTCGGCGAAAACATCGGGAACAGCAGATAAACCCGAGGCTTCTTCCGCAAATCCAAACAGCCACGAGCCGATAAAAGGCCCGATAGGCGTGGCCGCCAGTAAAACGGATCAGTATCCTAGCACCTCCTCGCCCGCCGAGGCTAAGGCCAAGCGGGCAGTCCAACAGGTTTAAACACGAATGAATGCTCTTGCCCGCCGCGCCGCTGGCCTGCTGCTCAGCACAGTTTGTCTGCCCTTTTCCGCCCTTGCTGCCGACCCGCAACCCACCCATGAATTTACCCTCGACAACGGTTTGAAGGTCGTCGTGCGCGAGGATCACCGGGCTCCGGTGGTCGTGTCCCAGGTCTGGTACAAGGTGGGCTCCAGCTATGAAACGCCGGGCCAGACCGGCCTGTCTCACGCCCTGGAACACATGATGTTCAAGGGCAGCGAAAAAGTCGGTCCCGGCGAAGCGTCGTTGATCCTGCGCGACCTTGGCGCCGAGGAGAACGCTTTCACCAGCGATGACTTCACCGCCTATTACCAGGTACTGGCCCGGGATCGCCTGGGCGTGGCTTTCGAGCTCGAAGCCGACCGCATGGCTAGCCTGCGCTTGCCGCCGGAGGAGTTCAGCCGCGAGATCGAGGTCATCAAGGAAGAGCGCCGCATGCGCACCGATGACAAGCCCATGTCCAAGGCCTACGAGCGATTCAAGGCCATGGCGTACCCGGCCAGCGGCTACCACACGCCGACCATCGGCTGGATGGCCGACCTGGACCGGATGAAGGTCGAGGAGCTGCGCCACTGGTACGAATCCTGGTATGCACCTAACAATGCGACCCTGGTAGTGGTTGGCGACGTGACACCAGACGAGGTCAAGACCCTGGCCCAGCGCCATTTCGGCCCGATTGCCCGGCGCGCCGTGCCGGCGGCGAAAATCCCGCTGGAGCTGGCCGAACCCGGTGAGCGCAAGATTACCCTGCATGTACAGACCCAACTGCCGAGCGTCATGCTGGCATTCAACGTGCCGAGCATCGCCACGGCCACCGATAAAGTCCCGGTCAACGCCTTGCGGCTGATTTCCGCGCTGCTGGACGGCGGTTACAGCGGCCGGATCCCGGCCCAGCTGGAGCGCGGCGAAGAATTGGTGTCCGGCGGCTCGTCGAACTACGACGCCTACACCCGTGGCGATACCCTGTTCACCCTGTCGGCGACACCCAACACGCAGAAAAACAAGACCCTCGCCGAGGCTGAAGCCGGGCTGTGGCGCTTGCTCGAACAACTGAAGACCACCGCCCCCACCGCCGAGGAACTGGAGCGCGTCCGCGCCCAGGTGATCGCCGGCCTGGTGTATGAGCGCGACTCCATCACCAGCCAGGCCACGGCCATCGGCCAGCTGGAAACGGTCGGCCTGTCCTGGAAGCTGATGGACACCGAGCTGGCCGAACTGCAAAGCGTGACCCCGCAGGATATCCAGAAGGCAGCCCAGTTGTATTTCACCCGCTCGCGCCTGAGCGTCGCGCACATCCTGCCCGAGGAGAAAGCTCATGAGTGAGCGCAAATCACCGCGCCTGGTGCTGATCGGCCTGGTATTGATCGCCGTGGTCGGCGCGCTGGCCTTTTACCTGTCGCCATCGACCAGCTCCAACGCCAGCCAGGCACTGGACAAGGCCCAGTCCGGCAACAAGCTGCAATCGCTGGCTGAACTGGACGGCAAGGCGCCCAGCCATCGCCAGCTCGACGTGCAGACCTGGAAAACCGCCGACGGCGCCAAGGTGCTGTTCGTCGAAGCTCGCGAATTACCGATGTTCGACCTGCGCCTGACCTTCGCCGCCGGCAGCAGCCAGGACGGCGACGCACCGGGCCTGGCGCAGTTGACCAACGCCATGCTCAATGAAGGCGTGGCCGGCAAGGACGTCAGTGCCATTGCCGAAGGCTTTGAAAGCCTCGGCGCCGATTTTGGCAACGGCGCCTTCCGGGACATGGCCGTGGCTTCGCTGCGCAGTCTCAGCACAGCCGACAAGCGCGAGCCGGCGCTGAAGCTGTTTGCCGAAGTTGTCGGCCAGCCGACCTTCCCCGCCGACTCCTTCGCGCGCATCAAGAACCAGATGCTCGCCGGTTTCGAGTACCAGAAGCAGAACCCCGGCAAACTGGCAGGCCTGGAACTGATGAAGCGCCTGTACGGCGACCATCCGTATGCGCACTCCAGCGACGGCACCGCACAGAGCATCCCGCCGATTACCCTGGCCCAGGCCCGGGCCTTTCATGTCAAGGCCTATGCCGCCGGCAACGCGGTGATCGCCCTGGTGGGGGACCTGTCCCGTGCCGAGGCCGAAGCCATTGCCAACCAGATATCCGCCGCACTGCCCAAGGGCCCGGCCCTGGCGAAAACGCCGCCACCGACGGAGCCGAAAGCGAGCGTCCACCATATCGAGTTCCCGTCCAAGCAGACCAATCTGATGCTCGCGCAACTGGGCGTCGGCCGCGACGATCCGGACTATGCCGCCGTGTCCATGGGCAACCAGATCCTCGGCGGCGGTGGCTTCGGCACGCGGCTGATGACCGAGGTACGGGAAAAGCGCGGCCTGACCTATGGCGTCTATTCCGGCTTCACGGCGATGCAGGCTCGCGGCCCGTTCATGATCAGTCTGCAGACCCGTGCCGAGATGAGCGAAGGCACGTTGAAGCTGGTACAGGATGTGTTCGCCGATTATCTCAAGAACGGCCCGACCCAGAAGGAGCTCGACGACGCCAAGCGCGAGCTGGCCGGCAGCTTCCCGCTGTCGACCGCGAGTAACGCCGACATCGTCGGTCAGCTCGGCGCCATGGGCTTTTATGACTTGCCGCTGAGCTACCTGGAGGATTTCATGCGCCAGTCCCAGGCGCTGACGGTCGAGCAGGTCAGGACCGCGCTGAACAAACACCTGAGCACGGACAAGATGGTCATCGTCACCGCTGGCCCGACCGTGCCGCAAAAGCCGTTGCCGGCCCCCACTGACAAACCTGCCGAGCAGCCGCTCGGGGTTCCGGAGCATTAATGGCCCGTCCATCCAATTCCAGCAAGAAACCCGCGCACAACGGGGTTAACCAGTTGCGCATCATCGGCGGCGAGTGGCGCAGCCGGCGCTTGAGCTTTCCCGATGCCCCGGGCCTGCGGCCGACGCCGGACCGGGTGCGCGAAACCCTGTTCAACTGGCTCGCGCCGTATGTGGCGGGTGCCCGGGTGCTCGACCCGTTCGCCGGCAGTGGCGCGCTGTTTCTCGAGGCCTTGTCCCGTGGCGCCGCCATGGGTCAGGCGCTGGACGCCAGCAGCCTGGCGGTCTCGAGCCTGAAAGAGCACCTGGGCACGTTGCGTTGCACCGTCGGCCAGGTGCAGACGGCGGATGCGCTGCGCTACCTCGACGGCCAGCCCGCGACACCTTTCGACCTGGTGTTCCTCGACCCGCCGTTCAACCAGAACCTGTTGCCGGCCGTCTGCGCGTTGCTCGAGGAACGGCAATGGCTGGCCGACGATGCCTGGGTCTACACTGAAAGCGAGACCGCCCCTTCGACCCTGGGCTTGCCGGCGAATTGGCGCCTGCATCGCGAGCAGAAATCCGGGCGGGTGTATTACGCATTGTGGCAACGTACGGCAGAGGCCGTTGGCTGAACCGCTGACCGTGCACCGAGAATGATCGTGTCCTGCGCACCTGAACGCTTCATACCCGCCCCGGGCCTTGGCAATCCACACCTGCAGACCTTGTGGGGCCCATTGTGGCGTAAAACCGTTCACATCGATCGCGAACGTGAGCGCCTCTGGCTGGACGATGGTGATTTCCTCGACCTCGACTGGCATGGCCCGCATAGCGCCGAAGCACCGCTGGTGCTGGTGCTTCATGGGCTGACCGGTTCCTCCAACTCACCCTACGTTGCCGGCCTGCAACGCGCGCTCAATGCTCAAGGCTGGGCCAGCGTCGCCCTGAACTGGCGTGGTTGCTCTGGCGAGCCGAACCTGCTGGCCCGCAGTTATCATTCCGGCGCCAGCGAAGATCTCGCCGCGGCTATCGCCCATCTGCGGGCCCGACGCCCCTTGGCGCCGCTATTTGCGGTGGGCTATTCGCTGGGCGGAAATGTGCTGCTCAAGCATTTGGGGGAAGCCGGCAGCGACAGCCAGTTGCAAGGCGCAGTGGCGGTCTCGGTACCGTTTCGCCTGGACCAGTGCGCCGACCGCATCGGACAGGGCTTTTCCAGGTTCTATCAGGCGCACTTCATGCGGGAAATGGTCGCCTACGTGCGCAACAAGCAACGCCAGTTCCAGCATGACGGACGCGACGAAGGGCTCGCGGCCCTGGCAGCCCTGGGCTCGCTGGACAACATGCGCACCTTCTGGGATTTCGACGGCCGGGTGACAGCGCCGCTGCACGGCTTTTCCGACGCAGCGGATTACTACCGGCGCGCGTCCAGCCGCTATTTCATGGCGGGAATCAGTACACCGACGCTGGTCATCCAGGCCGCCGACGACCCTTTTGTATTCCCCCACAGCCTGCCCGAACCCGGCGAGTTATCGGCCTCGACCCACCTGGAACTGCACCTGCGGGGCGGGCATGTGGGATTTGTCGACGGAACCCTGCGCCGCCCGGGGTATTACCTGGAACGGCGGATTCCCGGTTGGCTGGCCAGCCTGGGCCACTCGTGACAATTCGCAGGCAAAGGAGATCCCCTGTGGGAGCGAGCCTGCTCGCGATAGCGCTGGATCAGCAACATAAGGTTTGACTGACCCACCGCCATCGCGAGCAGGCTCGCTCCCACATTGATCTGGGGTGTAAGTGTTATCGTTATTCGCCCTTCGCCACGCCCCGCTGGGGATCATTGATCCACTCGCTCCACGAGCCGGCATACAACCTTCCCAGGGGATACCCCGCCAGGCACAAGGCAAACAGGTTATGGCACGCCGTCACGCCGGAGCCACAGTAAGCCACCAGCTCGGTGGGCGGACGCTCGCCCAGTTTTCCAGCGAAACGCAGCTTGAGTTGATCGGCCGGCAAGAATCGTCCATCGGTCCCCAGGTTGTCGGTGAATGCTGCGCATGACGCGCCCGGGATATGCCCCGCCACCGGGTCGATCGGCTCGACTTCGCCCTTGAAACGCGGCAGCGCCCTGGCATCCAGCAGGGTCATGTCCGCATCACCGAGGCGCTGTTGCAACGCCTGCGCACTGAGCAGCAAGCTCGCGTCCGGCGCGCCGCTGAAAGTCCCGCGAGCAGCCTGCGGCGGATCCAGGCTCAGGGGCAGGCCGGCCGCATGCCAGGCCTTGAGCCCGCCGTCGAGAATATGTACGCCATCGCGCTTGCCCAACCAGGCCAGCAGCCACCAGGCCCGGGCGGCATAGGCGCCGGGGCCGTCGTCATACAGCACGACCTCGCTGTCATTGTTGATCCCCCAGCCCCGGAGACGCTCAACCAGCGCCTCGGGCTCCGGCAGCGGATGACGTCCGGTGACGCCCTTGAAGACCGGTCCGCTCAGATCCCGTTCAAGGTCGGCGAACGACGCACCGGCGATATGGCCCTCGGCGTAACTGCGCTGGCCATAGTCCGGGTCCTCCAGGGCAAAACGACAATCGAGGATCACCAGCCCGGGCTGTGATCTCCGCTGTTCCAGGGCCTGAGGGCTGATGAGTTGCGCGATGGGCATGGTGAGCTCCTGTGGCTGAATCAAGGGGTCCGATCTACTGCCCTTCCTCCAGGGTCTGGGCCAGCGGGACATAAAATTCTTTGAACAGGGCATCTACCGCTTCGCGGGCCTGCTCGGTCACAAACCCCGCCTCGAGCACCAGCACCTGATACACGCCGCGCTTGATCGCCTGTTCGCTCAGGTGGTTGGAGTTTTCGCGCGTGGTGCAGAGGAACCGGACCCAGGACGTGAGGACAATCCAGGCATTGAGGGTCAGGGACTCGATCTGGACGCGGTCCATTGCCAGGATGCCGGCGTCGACGAAGCCTTCGTAGATAGCCGTGCCATGGATCAGGCAGCGTTGGGAAAAGCGTCGGTAGCGAGCCGCCAGTTCCGGGTCGCTGTCGAGCAGGTGCTCCAGGTCCCGGTGCAGGAACCGATAGCGCCACATCGCCGAGAGCAGCTCCTGCAGGTAGAAGCGTTTGTCGTCCACCGTGGCCGCCCGCCCCTGGGGTGGCCGCAGGAAGCTGTCCACCAGGTTTTCGTATTCGCTGAACAGCACGGCGATGATCGCCTGCTTGTTGGGGAAGTGGTAATAAAGATTGCCCGGGGACATGTCCATGTGGGCGGCAATGTGATTGGTGCTGACACTGCGCTCACCCTGCCGGTTGAACAACTCCAGGCTGTTCTGCACGATGCGCTCGCTGGTTTTTATTCGTGGGGCCATGGCTTGGGCTTAATTCGAAAAATCATGTGATGGGCATCTTACGACCTATCGGTCACGGGAGAAAACCCACGCCATCGCGGAGGCGGCATTTGACTTTTTAGAGCACAAGCTCTAGAAATCAACCATTCCTATAATAATCCGGTGCCGACATGCCAGCCGACGTTGCTTACCTGCACCAGTCTCAACAGCAGCTGGATGAAATTCGGACGATCTTCGAGGCCCAGCGCCTTGCTTTCGCCGCGCATCCCATGCCAACGGCCGAGCAGCGCCGGCAGTGGCTCAAGGCATTGCGCGAACTGTTGAGCAATGAACGGCAAGCCCTGATCGACGCGATCAGCCAGGACTTCAGTCACCGCAGCGCCGACGAAACCTTGCTGGCTGAGCTGATGCCGAGCCTGCACGGTATCCATTACGCGAGCCGCAACCTCAAGGGCTGGATGAAACCTTCCCGGCGCAAGGTCGGCATGGCCTTCCAACCGGCATCGGCCAAGGTGATCTACCAGCCATTGGGCGTGGTCGGGGTCATCGTCCCGTGGAATTACCCGCTCTTCCTGGCCGTAGGCCCATTGGTCGGGGCCTTGTCGGCGGGTAACCGGGTCATGCTGAAGCTCAGCGAGGCGACCCCGGCCACCGGATTGCTGCTCAAGCGATTGTTAGCCCGTATCTTTCCCCAGGACCTGGTGTCGGTGGTGCTGGGCGAGGCTGACGTCGGCATTGCGTTCTCCAGGTTGCCGTTCGATCACCTGTTGTTCACTGGCGCCACCAGCATCGGCAAGCATGTGATGCGTGCCGCCGCGGAAAACCTGACCCCCGTCACCCTCGAACTGGGTGGCAAATCACCCGCCATCGTGTCCGACGACGTACCGCTCAAGGACGCCGCCGAACGCATAGCCTTCGGCAAGACCCTGAATGCCGGGCAGACCTGCGTCGCGCCGGATTACGTGCTGGTACCGCAGAGCCGCGTCGGAGCGTTCGTCGAGGCGTATCGCGAAGCGGTCCGCGGGTTTTATCCGACGCTGGCGGACAACCCGGACTACACCGCCATCATCAACGATCGCCAACTGGCGCGGCTCAACGGCTACATCGGCGACGCCACCAGCAAAGGCGCGCTGCTGATCGAGCTGTTCGACCAGGGCCAGGGTCGCCGCATGGCCCACAGCCTGTTGCTCAATGTCACGGATGACATGACGGTGATGCAGGATGAGATCTTCGGCCCGCTGCTGCCCATCGTGCCGTACGAAGGCCTGGACCAGGCTTTTGCCTACATCAATCGGCGGCCTCGTCCGCTGGCGCTCTACTACTTCGGCTACAACAAGGCCGAACAGCAGCGAGTACTCAATGAAACCCATTCCGGCGGCGTCTGCCTGAACGACACGCTGCTGCATGTGGCCCAGGACGACATGCCGTTCGGCGGCATTGGCGCCTCGGGGATGGGCCACTATCACGGTCACGAGGGATTCCTGACCTTCAGCAAGGCCAAGGGCGTCCTGATCAAGCAGCGCTTCAACGCCGCCAGACTGATTTATCCGCCCTATGGCAAGCCGTTGCAGAAGCTGATCCAGAAGCTGTTCATCCGCTAACAAGCGTCTCCCGGGTAATAACAATAATGAGCCCAAACCTGACCGATACGCCCGCCCTGTCACGGCGTGGTTTGCTGCAACTGAGCCTTGGCGCCAGCGTTTTCCTCGCCACCGTCGGCCTGGGCGCCAGCCTCAGCGGCTGTTCGTCCAGCCAACCGGCGGACGGCCTGAAGGCCCTGCGCGACAGCGACCTGGCATTTCTACACGCCGTCATTCCGGTGATGCTCGACGGCGCAGTGACGGCA
Organism: Pseudomonas sp. R1-15; assembly: GCF_051132085.1. Lineage (NCBI taxonomy): Bacteria > Pseudomonadati > Pseudomonadota > Gammaproteobacteria > Pseudomonadales > Pseudomonadaceae > Pseudomonas > Pseudomonas sp. R1-15. The sequence goes on from NZ_CP071660.1 coordinate 5,704,138, forward strand.
GGAACGATCCAGGCCGCCACCGATGCCACGCTGCAAAGCCTGGATCGCGGCCTGGCGCACTTGTCTGCGGCGATGCTCAAGCTCACGCATCAACTGTTCGACGTGCTCACGTTGGGTGTGACCCGCGGGCCGCTGACCGGAATCTGGGGCGGGTGGGAAAACGCCAGCGCCGATGACATCAAACAATTCCTGACACGCTGGGAAAACAGCTCGCTTAGCTTGTTGCGCCAAGGCCACAGCTCTTTGCTGCAAATGGTGATGATGGCCTGGTACAGCCGGCCCGAGGCCTGGGCGCACTGCGGGTATCCGGGCCCGCCAACCGTTTGAAAGCCAGAGCCAGCCCCCTTGTGGGAGCGAGCCTGCTCGCGAAGGCGGTAGTTCGGTCATCAAGTGTGCTGCTGATACGACGCCATCGCGAGCAGGCTCGCTCCCACAGGGGCTTTGTCGTCTTCTCATAACAACAAGAGAACCCCGAACATGCCCGTACCCGATCCGTTCCGCGAAGGCCTGGCCCGTGGCTGGACCACCTACAACGGCGCGCAACTGACCCAGGACCTCACCCTGGAAGCCGACGTGGCGATCATCGGCAGCGGCGCCGGCGGTGGCACCACGGCGGAAATTCTCAGTGCCGCCGGCTACAAGGTATTGCTCATTGAGGAAGGCCCGCTCAAGACCAGCCAGGACTTCAAGCTGCTTGAGGATCAGGCTTACACCAGCCTGTATCAGGAAGGTCTCGGGCGAATGAGCAAGGACGGCGCCATCACCATTTTCCAGGGCCGGGCCGTGGGGGGCACCACGTTGATCAACTGGACCTCGAGCTTTCGTACGCCTGACCAGACTCTCGAACACTGGGCGACCGAGCATGCCGTCCGGGGCCACGGCCCCGCCGAGATGGCGCCCTGGTTCGAACGCATGGAGCAGCGCCTGGGGGTGGCGCCATGGCTGATTCCGCCCAATGCCAACAACGACGTCATTCGCAAGGGCTGCGAGCAATTGGGCTACAGCTGGCATGTGATCCCGCGCAACGTGCGCGGCTGCTGGAACCTGGGCTATTGCGGGATGGGCTGCCCGACCAATGCCAAGCAATCGATGCTGGTCACCACCATACCCGCCACACTGGACCAGGGCGGCGCCCTGCTTTATCTGGCGCGGGCCGAACGCCTGATCATCAGCAACGATGCGGTAGTGGAATTGCAATGCCAGGCCATGGACGAACGCTGCGTGGCGCCGACCGGACGGCGCATCAGAGTCAAGGCGCGGCATTACGTGCTGGCCGGTGGCGGCATCAACAGCCCCGCCTTGCTGCTGCGCTCCGACGCGCCGGATCCGCATCGATGCCTGGGCGAGCGCACCTTCCTGCACTTGGTGAACATGTCAGCCGGACTGTTCGATGAAGTCATCAACCCTTTTTATGGGGCTCCACAGTCGATTTATTCAGATCATTTCCAATGGCAGGATGGCGTCACCGGCAAAATGTCCTACAAGCTGGAAGTCCCGCCTTTGCACCCGGCCCTCGCCGCCACGCTGTTGGGCGGCTTTGGTGCGCAGAACGCAGCGCACATGGCAAAGTTGCCCCACACTCACGCCATGCTGGCGTTACTGCGCGACGGCTTTCACCCGGACAGCCCCGGCGGTACCGTGCAATTGCGCAGTGACGGCACGCCCGTGCTCGACTATCAGGTCTCCCCCTACACTTGGGACGGTTTGCGCCGGGCATTTCACAGCATGGCCGAGATCCAGTTCGCCGCAGGGGCCAGGTCGGTCATGCCGATGCACAGCGATGCCCGGCACGTTAAAACCCTGGCCAAGGCCCGCGCGCTGATCGACGGGCTGGACCTGGCCCTTTTCCGCACCCGCCTGGGCAGCGCTCATGTCATGGGGGGTTGCGCCATGGGCGAAGAGCCGAAACAGGCGGTGACCGACAGCCTCGGCCGCCACCACCAACTGCGTAATCTTTCCATCCACGACGGCTCGCTGTTCCCCACCAGCATCGGCGCCAACCCGCAACTGTCGGTGTACGGCCTGACTGCCAAACTGGCGACCCTGCTGGCCGAACGTCTGCAAAACACATGAAAAAACCGACTATTCGCAGCGCCTATAGTGCATTCTTATCCCATCGCCGACTTGGCCGACCGAGTCGGCTGCGATACCATCCGACTCCCCAACGGACTCCCGCCAGGACGACGCGATGAACCGAGTGTTGTACCCAGGTACCTTCGACCCCATTACCAAGGGCCATGGCGATCTGGTCGAACGCGCCTCGCGCCTGTTCGACCATGTGATCATTGCCGTCGCCGCCAGCCCGAAGAAAAACCCGCTGTTCCCGCTGGAGCAACGTGTGGAGCTGGCCCGTGAGGTCACCAAGCACCTGCCGAACGTGGAAGTGGTCGGCTTCTCGACGCTGCTGGCGCATTTCGCCAAGGAAAAGAACGCCAATGTGTTCCTGCGCGGCCTGCGTGCGGTCTCGGATTTCGAATACGAGTTCCAGCTGGCCAACATGAACCGCCAGTTGGCCCCGGACGTCGAGAGTCTCTTCCTGACGCCATCGGAGCGTTACTCCTTCATCTCGTCGACCCTGGTGCGGGAAATTGCGGCCTTGGGCGGCGATATCACCAAGTTCGTCCACCCGGCCGTGGCCGACGCGCTGACCCTGCGCTTCAAGAAGTAACCCGCCGACGCTGCGACTCGCTCGCAGCACAGCGCAGTCCATCGCCCCCGCGTGCACTGCGCTCGCCAATGCGGCACAATTGCGCTCATACGTTTTTCAAATGCCCGGGCTCAACGCCCCGGCCGGAGCTTGCATGTCCCTGATCATCACCGACGACTGCATCAATTGCGACGTCTGCGAACCCGAGTGCCCGAACGCCGCCATTTCCCAGGGCGAAGAGATCTATGTCATTGACCCGAACCTGTGCACCCAGTGCGTCGGGCACTATGACGAGCCTCAATGCCAGCAGGTCTGCCCGGTGGATTGCATCCCGCTGGACGAGGCTCATCCGGAGACTGAGGAACAGTTGATGGCGAAATATCGCAAAATTACCGGCAAGGAGTGAATCGGTAATCTGTAGCGCCTTTACTGGCCTCATCGCGAGCAAGCTCGCTCCCACAGGGGATCTATGGGCATCGCAGCATCTGCGTACTGAGCAAATCCCTTGTGGGAGCGAGCTTGCTCGCGATAGCGCCATCAGCCACACCCAATACCTCACTCCTGCCGCTCAAACCCCTCCCCAACACACCCCAGGCACCGCACAAACGTCGCTTTCGCCGGGTCGACCACCAACGCCTTCCCCGCATCGCCAACCCCGCCACCCAGCGCCGTAAAGGGCAACGACACGACAAACGCCCCGGCACCGATCACGGTGGCGGCGAGCAGCAACGGACGAGCAATCAGCAAGTCGCCGAGCATGGCGTACGCGGGTGGATTCTGGATGGTGTAGCGCGGGTCACCGCTCTCGGTGTTCGCCAAGGCAGGCAAGCCGACACTCAGCGAGAGTGCCAGGAGGAAAGTACGAAGCAGAGTCATGAGGCGATCCTTCGGCTGAAACAGTATGACTACTGACTATAGACCGTAAGACGAATCACCTCTGGCAGCGCGGACACCAGACGCTGGCGCGCTGCCCCAGGCGGATTTCCCGCAGCCCCGTGCCACAGACCTTGCACAACTCCCCACCCCGGCCGTACACGAACAGTTCCTGCTGGAAATAACCGGGCTGGCCGTCTCCACCGATGAAATCCCGCAGCGTGGTTCCACCGCGTTCGATGGCATGGGCAAGGATGCGCTTGATCTCGATCGCCAGTTTCAGATAACGCGCCCGAGAAATGCTTCCGGCGGCGCGCCGTGGGTCGATTCCGGCGGCGAACAGCGCTTCGGTCGCGTAGATATTGCCCACGCCCACCACGACCGCGTTGTCCATGATAAACGGCTTGACCGCCATCGAGCGCCCACGGGAAAGCTGGAACAGCCGTTCGCCGTCGAACAGGTCAGTCAGCGGTTCCGGCCCGAGGCGAATCAGCAGTTCGTGATTGAGCGGGTCGAGGCTCCAGAGCATCGCCCCGAAGCGACGCGGATCGGTGTAGCGCAAGGCCAAGCCGGACTCCAGTTCGATGTCGACATGTTCATGCTTGAGGGCGGGCATGCCGATCTCGACCAGCCGCAGATTGCCAGACATGCCCAGGTGGCTGATCAGCGTGCCAACCTCGGCATTGATCAACAGGTACTTGGCCCGCCGTTCCACCAGCACGATGCGCTGCCCCGAAAGACGCACATCGAGGTCTTCGGGAATCGGCCAGCGCAAGCGGCGGTCACGCACGACGACGCGGCTGACCCGTTGCCCTTCGAGGTGTGGCGCGATCCCGCGGCGGGTGGTTTCGACTTCCGGCAGTTCTGGCATAGGGCTCTCGAATCAAGCGAAAGCTGGCACTCAACGAGAGGCCAGGTCGCGGATTTCCTGTTTCTGGGTCTCGAAGTCGTACTCCGGCAGACCGATGTAATCGAGCACCAGTGGCCCGACGCAATTCCACTCGTGATCCTCGGCCTGGTTGCCCAGCACGCGATGGGAGGCACAGATGTTCTCGGACATCTTCAGGATCGCCAACAGGTTTTTCAACTGACTGTTATTGCGCGAAGATTCGTCGCTGAAAATCGCCAGGGCGTTGTGGTGATTGGCGATGGCCTGGCTGACGTGGTCCGGCAGGCGCCAGGACTTGGAGGTGTAGTAACCGACCACCGCATGGTTGGTGTTGAACACGCGGTTTTCGGTGTCCACCACCCGGATCTCGGCGCTGGCATTGGCATAGGCCTCCTCCAGCACGCCCATGTAAGTGGGGAACTGCTTGAGCATCAGCGGCACGCCGCAGTCATGGAACAAACCCAGGGCATAGGCTTCGTCGCCGTTCTGCAGGCCGACGCGCTTGGCCAGGGTCAGGCAGGTCATGGCCACGTCCTGGGCGGTGTCCCAGAAGCGGTTCAAGGTGACGATGGCATCGTCGTGCAATTCTCCCTTGATCGACTGCGCGTTGATCAGGTTGATAATCGACCGGCTGCCCAGCAGGTTCACTGCGCGCTGGATCGAAGTGATCTTGTTGCTCAAGCCGTAGTACGGCGAATTGACGATCTTGAGCAAGGCACCCGAAAGGCCCGGGTCCTGGGAAATCAGCTTGGCAATGGTTTCCAGGTCCGGGTCGGGCATGTACTGCTCCATCTGCAAATCCACCATGATTTGCGGCTGGGGCGGCACACTGATGCCCTGCAGGGACTGTTGGATCTGTTCAGCGGAAAGTTCTTTGGACATGGGTACACACTCTGGGTAAGGCCGGGAGTCTAACCCCTAAATCTGGATCCGACACACCACCGGTAAATTGGCGGAACTTTCGTACAAGCCTGAGCTTCGGAATCTGTAGGACCAATGCCCAAGTCTTGTAATAAGGCTTAGGTCGGCAGCCAACCCATTCAGCTTTAGGAGATTTTCATGCCCGCTAATCTGAACAACAAGCGTGTCGCCATTCTGGTCACCGACGGTTTTGAACAGGCCGAACTGACCGGTCCCAAAGAGGCGCTGGAACAGGCCGGGGCCAAGGTCGACATCATTTCCACCAGCGACGGCCAGGTCAAAGGCTGGAACCATGACAAGCCGGCCGACGACTTCAAGGTGGACCTGACTTTCAAGGCGGCGAATGTCGATCAGTACGAAGCGGTGGTGCTGCCCGGCGGCGTGCAGAATTCCGACACCATCCGCATCGACCCCGACGCGCAGAACCTGGTCAAGGGCTTCGAGGCGGCTGGCAAACCTATCGCAGTGATTTGCCATGGCGGCTGGTTGCTGGTGTCCAGCGGCCTGGTCAAAGGCAAGACCATGACCAGCTACAAGACGCTCAAGGATGACCTGGTCAATGCCGGCGCGAACTGGGTCGACCAGGAAGTCGTCCGGGACGGCATCTGGATCAGCAGCCGCCAGCCGGATGATATTCCCGCGTTCAACCGTGAACTGATCAACTCGCTGTCGGCCTGAAGCCCTTGTGGCGAGGCGAGCAGCGCAGGCTCCCTCGCCACATGTCCACCGCCGGCCCCGCAAGGGTTGCAACACGGTATACTCCCGCTCTTTTTTCCGGAGCGACGTCAATGTCCCTGCCCAGCCTGCGCCTCAAAGCCAACGCCGACCGTCGCCTGCGCGCCGGCCACCTGTGGGTCTACAGTAACGAAATCGATGTGGCCGCCACCCCGCTGCACGGCTTCAAGGCCGGCGACCAGGCGGTCCTCGAAGCCGCCGGCGGCAAGCCGCTGGGCATCGTTGCGATGAGCCCGAACAACCTGATCTGCGCACGTCTGCTGTCCCGCGACGTGAAGCTGGCGCTGGACAAATCCCTGTTGGTGCATCGCCTCAACGTGGCGTTGTCCCTGCGCGAGCGGCTGTTCGACAAGCCGTTCTATCGCCTGGTCTACGGTGATTCCGACCTGCTGCCGGGCCTGGTGGTCGACCGTTTCGGCGACATTCTGGTGGTGCAGATCGCCTCCGCCACCATGGAAGCCCACAAGGACGACGTGATCGCCGCCCTCACCCAGGTGCTCAAGCCTAGCGGCATCCTGTTCAAGAATGATTCCGCGGCACGCGACGCCGAAGGCCTGGAGCGCTACGTCGAGACCGTCTTCGGTCTCGTCCCGGAGTGGGTCGCCCTGGAAGAGAACGGCGTGAAATTCGAAGCGCCGGTCATGCAGGGCCAGAAAACCGGCTGGTTCTACGACCACCGCATGAACCGTGCGCGCCTGGCACCCTACGCCAAGGGCAAGCGCGTTCTGGACCTGTTCAGCTACATCGGCGGCTGGGGCGTGCAAGCCGCGGCGTTCGGTGCCAGTGAAGTATTCTGCGTCGACGCCTCGGCCTTCGCCCTCGACGGCGTCGAGCGCAACGCCGCGCTGAACGGCGTCGCCGAGAAGCTGACCTGCATTGAAGGTGATGTATTCGAAGCCTTGAAGGAACTCAAGGCCAGCGAAGAGCGTTTCGACGTGATCGTTGCCGACCCGCCGGCCTTCATCAAGCGCAAGAAAGACCTGAAGAACGGCGAAGGCGCCTACCGCCGCCTCAACGAACAGGCCATGCGCCTGCTCAGCAAGGACGGCATCCTGGTCAGTGCGTCATGCTCGATGCACCTGCCCGAAGACGATCTGCAGAACATCCTGCTGACCAGCGCCCGTCACCTGGACCGCAACATCCAACTGCTCGAACGCGGCGGCCAGGGCCCCGATCACCCGGTACACCCGGCGATCGCCGAGACGCGCTACATCAAGAGCATCACCTGCCGCTTGCTGCCTAATAGCTGAGGCCGGGCGGGGCGGGGCTACGGCCCTGTCCCGCTGATCGATAACGAGCACTTCCCCAGCCGATGCCGTTCGGCTTACCTTGCGGCTGAACGCTGCCAGTCGTCATTCCAGGCGCGAGATTGGTCTCGATCGGCGCTTTGCGTCATTTCATCCTGACGCCAGCGGTGTAGAATCGCGACATTCATCGCCATTCATCCCCGGCGGGTTTATGAGCTCATGCTGAGGCGCGCAGCGATCCTGCAAAGTCATCAGCCACGTCCGGACTCACGGCCAACCCCGAGTGTTCCAGACGTCGACAGAAGCTCACTTCCCCATTGATACCTGATAAGTACCTGATTAGCCGCCCGGAGTGCTCCATGCCTGATTACCGTTCGAAAACATCCACCCATGGCCGCAACATGGCCGGCGCCCGTGCCCTGTGGCGCGCCACGGGGATGAAGGATGACGACTTCAAGAAGCCGATCATCGCCATTGCCAACTCCTTCACGCAATTCGTACCAGGCCATGTTCACCTCAAGGACCTGGGCCAACTGGTTGCACGGGAAATCGAACGCGCCGGCGGGGTTGCCAAGGAATTCAACACCATCGCCGTGGACGACGGCATCGCCATGGGTCACGACGGCATGCTGTATTCGCTGCCCAGCCGCGAGATCATCGCCGACTCGGTCGAATACATGGTCAATGCCCACTGCGCCGACGCCATCGTGTGCATTTCCAACTGCGACAAGATCACCCCCGGCATGCTCATGGCTGCCTTGCGCCTGAATATCCCGGTGATCTTCGTGTCCGGTGGCCCGATGGAGGCTGGCAAGACCAAGCTCGCCAGCCATGGCCTGGACCTGGTGGACGCCATGGTGATTGCCGCCGACTCCAGCGCATCCGACGAGAAAGTCGCCGAGTACGAGCGCAGCGCCTGCCCGACCTGCGGTTCCTGCTCCGGCATGTTCACCGCCAACTCGATGAACTGCCTGACCGAGGCCCTGGGCCTGGCGTTGCCTGGCAACGGTTCGACCCTGGCCACCCACAGCGACCGCGAACAGCTGTTCCTGCAGGCCGGCCGGACCATCGTCGAGCTGTGCAAGCGCTACTACGGCGAAAACGACGAGTCGGTGTTGCCGCGCAACGTCGCCAACTTCAAGGCGTTCGAGAACGCCATGACCCTCGACATCGCCATGGGCGGCTCGACCAACACCATCCTGCACCTGCTGGCCGCTGCCCAGGAAGCCGAGATCCATTTCGACCTGCGCGACATCGACCGCCTCTCCCGCCACGTGCCGCAACTGTGCAAGGTCGCGCCGAACATCCAGAAGTACCACATGGAAGACGTGCACCGCGCCGGGGGTATCTTCAGCATCCTCGGTTCGCTGGCCCGCGGCGGCTTGCTGCACACCGACCTGCCAACCGTACACAGCAAGACCATGGCCGAGGCCATCGCCAAGTGGGACATTACCCAGACCAGCGACGAAGCCGTGCATCACTTCTTCAAGGCCGGCCCGGCGGGCATCCCGACACAAACCGCGTTCAGCCAGTCGACCCGTTGGGAAACCCTGGACGACGACCGTGAGAACGGCTGCATCCGCAGCGTCGAGCACGCCTACTCCAAGGAAGGCGGCCTGGCCGTGCTGTACGGCAACATCGCCCTGGACGGCTGCGTGGTGAAGACCGCCGGCGTCGACGAGTCGATCCATGTGTTCGAAGGCAACGCGAAGATTTTCGAAAGCCAGGACAGCGCCGTGCGGGGGATTCTCGCCGACGAGGTGAAAGCCGGCGACATCGTGATCATTCGTTACGAAGGTCCGAAGGGCGGCCCGGGCATGCAGGAAATGCTCTACCCGACTTCCTACCTGAAATCCAAGGGGCTGGGCAAAGCCTGTGCGCTGCTGACCGACGGCCGTTTCTCCGGCGGCACGTCGGGCCTGTCCATCGGCCACGCTTCGCCGGAAGCAGCGGCTGGCGGTGCCATCGGCCTGGTGCGCGATGGCGACAAGGTGCTGATCGACATTCCGAACCGTTCGATCAATCTGTTGATCAGCGATGAGGAACTGGCTGCGCGCCGCGTCGAACAGGACAAAAAAGGCTGGAAACCGGTGGAAGTGCGTCCGCGCAAAGTCACCACGGCCCTCAAGGCCTACGCCCTGCTCGCCACCAGTGCCGACAAGGGTGCGGTGCGCGACAAGGCGATGCTTGACGGGTTGTAAGCGCCCGAGCCACATAAAATGCCCCGCCACAAGTGCGGGGCATTTTTATTGGACCAGAGATGTCCCCTGTGGCGAGGGAGCTTGCTCCCGCTGGGCCGCAAAGCGGCCCCAAAATCCGCCACATGCGTAGCATCAGAAACACCGCACCCGCCGCTTCACGACTGCTTCGCAGCCGAGCGGGAGCAAGCTCCCTCGCCACGGAAGCCGTAACTGATCCGGTTTACTGGATATCTTCCGGCTTGACGATCACCCAGTTCTTGTCCGCTGTCACGGGCAGTCCTTCCTTGGCCTGGGCGGCCGCGTGCTTGGCCATCATGCCGTTGATCTGGGTCATGTATTTATCCTTGCGATTGACCCACAAGTGGATGCCGCCCTTGGCCACGTCTACATCATGGAACAGCATGTAGCCGTCGCTGCTCGGCGTGTCACCAGCCACCAGCACCGGTTTTTTCCATTCATCGATATAGGTCAGGATCGCCGCGTGCTTGCCGGCCATCCAGGTCGCCGGCGTCCACAGGTACGGTGTGTACTCCAGGCTAAGATTGGCCTTTTCGTCATATTTACCGTTGGTGATTTGCTTGCGGGCGGTGGTCAGTTCGCCGGTCTTGCGGTCCTTGAGCAGCGTGGTTACGCCAATGACATTCTGCGGCTTGAGGTTGTAGCCATACTTCGGGTCCGAGGCAACCATGCGCACCAGCTCTTCGGAGGCGGCGGTCATGACATAGACCTCGATGCCGCTCTCCATCAGCTTGTTGTACAGCTCGGCCTGGCCGGTGAATATCTTCGGTGGGTTGACGTTGTACTGGACCACTTTGTCGCCATCGTAATACGTGGTCGGTACCGGTTTGCCGGAAGCCATCAACTCATCGACGTAGCCCTTCAGCTCCTTGAGGGTGAAGCCGGAAAACACCTGGGCCACCCACGGGTAGCAGACCATGTCGTCTACTTCGCAGAGTCGATAGTAATAACTGAACAGGCTTTCCTTGTGGTCGGCGGTGTCCTTGAATGGCATCAGCTTCAAGGACGGGTCCAGGCTTTCCCGGGTGATAAGCCCCTTGTTCTCCATGAACGGCAGCAGCGACTCTTCGAGGTCGTAGCGATAGCTGGTGTTGTCCATGTCGAACACCGCGTAGTTACCTTTGTTGGCGTTGGCCGCGATCATCGCTTCCAGCGCCTTGGCCTGTTCCGCGGGCCAATGCTTGAGGTCAGTGGCGAGCGCCTGGCCGGCGAGGCCCAGGCCTATAGCGACAGCGAGCAAGCGAGGTACGAGCTTCATCGACATTTACTCCCAGGTTGTAGGAGCTCGACGCTAACAAATGCCTGTGACAGATCCCGCCTGTGCGCGACCGCTTGCGTCTCGATAACGCCAGCGGCATACCCCTGGGCGTCAACGCCTTATTCCAAAAGCGACAGTAAACATTCTTTTTAAGTATTAATTCTTTAGATATCAGGCTGTTAGGCTTTCCGGCTCACAGTCGCGACGCTTGGCGGCTGGCAAAGTCTTTCCGGAGTTTTTCATGAATCTACCGCTGATCCTCAATCTGTTGGTGTTCATCGCCTTGCTGTACGGCTTGGCGCAAACCCGTCACAGCACTTGGAGCCTGGCCAAAAAAGTGCTGCTGGCGCTGGTCCTGGGCGTGGTGTTCGGTATCGCCCTGCACACGATCTACGGCGCAGGCGACCCGGTGCTCAAAGCCTCGATCGGCTGGTTCGACCTGGTGGGCAACGGCTACGTGCAGTTGCTGCAGATGATCGTGATCCCGCTGGTCTTTGCTTCGATCCTCAGCGCCGTGGCCCGCCTGCACAACGCCTCGTCCCTGGGCAAGATCAGCTTCCTGACCATCGGCACGCTGCTGTTCACTACCGCCATCGCCGCCCTGATCGGTATCGCTCTGACCAACCTGTTCGGCCTCACTGCCGAAGGCCTGGTGGCCGGAACCCAGGAGCAGGCACGGCTGCAAGTGATCCAGAGCGATTACGCCGGCAAGGTCGCCAACCTGAATATCCCGCAACTGCTGCTTTCGTTCATTCCGCAGAACCCCTTCGCCGACCTGGCCAGGGCCAAGCCGACGTCGATCATCAGCGTGGTGATCTTCGCGGCGTTCCTCGGTGTCGCGGCGTTGCAATTGCTCAAGGATGACGCAGAGAAAGGCCAGAAGGTGATCAACGCCATCGACACCCTGCAAAGCTGGGTGACGCGCCTGGTGCGCCTGGTGATGAAGCTGACCCCGTATGGCGTTCTGGCGCTGATGACAAAAGTGGTGGCTGGCTCCAATCTGCAAGACATCATCAAGCTCGGCAGCTTCGTGGTGGTGTCGTACTTGGGGCTGGGGCTGATGTTCGTAGTCCACGGCCTGCTGGTGTCCGCTGCCGGGATCAATCCGTTGCGCTTCTTCCGCAAGATCTGGCCGGTGCTGACCTTCGCTTTCACCAGCCGCTCCAGCGCGGCGACCATCCCCCTGAGTATCGAAGCCCAGACCAGCCGCCTCGGCATTCCCAGGGCGATCGCCAGCTTCAGCGCATCGTTTGGCGCCACCATCGGCCAGAACGGTTGCGCCGGGCTGTATCCAGCGATGCTGGCGGTCATGGTCGCGCCTACGGTGGGGATCAATCCACTGGACCCGGTGTGGATCGCGACGCTGGTAGCCATTGTGACCTTGAGTTCAGCGGGCGTGGCCGGTGTCGGCGGTGGCGCAACGTTCGCCGCGTTGATCGTGCTGCCGGCCATGGGCTTGCCGGTCTCGCTGGTGGCGCTGCTGATTTCGGTCGAGCCGTTGATCGACATGGGCCGTACCGCGTTGAACGTCAGTGGCTCGATCACCGCCGGGGCGATTACCAGCCAGGTGATGCAGCAGACGGACAAGGCCTTGCTCGATGCCGAGGAGCATGGGGAGTTGGTGCACGCTTGATTGGTGGCGCCAGGTAGATCGCCTTCGCGAGCAGGCTCGCTCCCACAGTTGACCGCTTTTCCTGACCCAACTCGGTTACCTGTGGGAGCGAGCCTGCTCGCGAAGCTTTTAAAGCTTCTCCCACACCTCAAAGCTGTAGGCCGGCTTGTCCCCTTCAGCCGGGTTCAGCTGGTTCGACACCAGTTTCCACTGGCTCGAAGCAAACTCCGGAAACCACGCATCCCCTTCCGGGTTCAGCGCCACGCGGGTCAGGTACAAGCGATCCGCCTGCTCCAGTGCCTGCGCGTAGAGCTGGGCGCCACCGATCAGCATCAGCTCGTCAACGCCCTGTTCCAACGCCCAGGCTTCGGCCCGTTCCACTGCGGCCTCCAGCGAAGAAAAGACTTCCGCGCCTTCCAGCACCAGGCCCGGCTGGCGGCTGACGACAATGTTCAAGCGTCCCGGCAGCGGCCGACCGAGGGAGTCCCAGGTCTTGCGCCCCATGATGATCGGCTTGCCCAGGGTGGTGGCCTTGAAGTATTTGAAGTCCCCCGGCAAGTGCCAGGGCATGCTGTTGTCGATGCCGATCACACGGTTTTCACCGAGGGCTGCGATCAGGCTTAAGGGAAGAGTTTTTTTCATGACGGCGAGGATACCAGAGGCCCGGACCGGCGCCACAGCGGTTATGCTGATTGCTCATTCGAGCAACGGAAGCCCTCGTGACTGAACTGCAAAACCTCTGGTTGACCGAGACGATACGCCTGCGTGAAGAACATGCCGGCCCGCTCGAAGACCAGGAAGCCAATCGCCTGGCCCGCGCGGCCGGCGGCGATCTGTCCACGCGCATCCGTCATCGCGCCCACTGGCTGGCCGAGCGCGATGGCCTCGTCCAGGCCCTGCGTCACTGGCTGCAAGGCGCACGGCTGGCGCTGGTAACATTGGCCGTGCTCGCCGTGGCCAGCGGCGCCGGCCTGGGCTTTGCCGCCCTCGGCGATGGACGCGCGCCGGTCAACGTATTCTGGGCCCTGGGCAGCCTGTTGGGGCTGAACCTGATCCTGCTGATCGGCTGGGCCCTGGGCCTGCTGTTCGCCGGTGAGCAAGGCGCCACGCTCGGCCGCCTGTGGCTGTGGCTCAGCGAAAAGCTCGCCCGCGACGCCAAGGCCGCGCAACTCGCGCCGGCGCTGCTGCTGTTGCTGCAACGGCACAAGCTCAACCGCTGGGCCCTCGGCGTGCTGGTCAATGGCTTGTGGTTGCTGGCGATGCTCAGCGCGCTGGTCATCGTTTTGTTGCTGATGGCGACCCGGCGCTATGGCTTCGTATGGGAAACCACCATTCTCGGTGGCGAAACCTTCGTCGCCATGACTCAGGCCCTCGGTGCGTTGCCCGCCCTGCTGGGCTTCAACGTGCCGAGCGTCGAGATGATCCGCGCCAGCGGCGACGCCGCGCTGGACATCGAAAGCGCCCGCCAGGCCTGGGCCGCCTGGTTGGTGGGCGTGCTGCTGATCTACGGCGTGCTGCCGCGCCTGGGCCTGGCGCTGTTGTGCCTGTGGCGTTGGCGCCGTGGCCGCGCCAGCCTGCGCCTGGACTTGAACCTGCCCGGCTACGCTCAGCTGCGTGAGCGATTGATGCCAAGCAGCGAACGCCTGGGCGTCAATGACGCCGCGCCCGCACAATTGCATCAAGTCGAAAGCGCCGTGGGCGCCATGGCAAGCGACGGCGCGCTGCTGGTGGCGATCGAGCTGGATGAACGTCCCTGGCCGCCGAAGCTGCCGGGCACCGTGAAAAGCGCGGGCATCCTCGACAGCCGCGAATCGCGCCACAAATTGCTTGAACAACTTTCGCGCTTCCCGCCCGCGCGCCTGGCGATTGCCTGCGATCCCCGGCGCTCACCAGATCGTGGCAGCCTGGCATTGATCGCCGAACTGGCTCGCAGCGCCAGCGCCACCCGCGTCTGGCTGTTGCAGGCACCGCCCGGCGAAGCACTGGATGCCGAGCGCCTGGGTGACTGGCACAGCGCGTTGCAGCAACTGCAATTGCCGTTCGCCGACTGCGCGCCGTTGAACTGGCTGGAGACGGGCCATGACTGAATCCATCAAGCCATTGAAGCTCGCCGTGGTCGGGCACACCAACGTCGGCAAGACCTCCCTGCTGCGTACCCTGACCCGGGATGTCGGCTTCGGCGAAGTCTCCCACCGCCCGAGCACCACCCGTCACGTCGAAGGGGCGCGCCTGTCGGTGGACGGCGAGGCGCTGCTGGAGTTGTACGACACGCCTGGGCTGGAAGACGCCATCGCCCTGCTCGATTATCTCGAACGCCTCGAGCGTCCCGGTGAACGCCTGGATGGCCCGGCACGCCTGGCCCGCTTCCTCGAAGGCAGCGAGGCGCGACAACGCTTCGAGCAAGAAGCCAAGGTGCTGCGGCAGTTGCTCGCCAGCGACGCCGGGCTTTATGTGATCGATGCCCGCGAACCGGTGTTGGCCAAGTACCGCGATGAACTGGAAGTCCTCGCCAGTTGCGGCAAACCGCTGCTGCCGGTGCTCAATTTCGTCAGCAGCGCCCAGCACCGTGAAGCCGACTGGCGCGAAGCCCTGGCGCGGCTGGGCCTGCATGCGCTGGTCCGTTTCGACAGCGTCGCCCCGCCCGAGGACGGCGAGCGACGTCTGTATGAAAGCCTGGCGTTGCTGCTGGAAAGCGCTCGCGGGCAATTGGAGCGGCTGATCGCGGACCAACAGGCCCAGCGTCTGGCACGCCAGCAGAGCGCCAGACGGCTGATTGCCGAATTGCTGATCGATTGCGCCGCTTGCCGGCGCAGTGTCGCCAGCGACGCCGAACTGGAACGCCAGGCCATCAGCGAACTGCGCAACGCGGTGCGTCAGCGCGAACAGCGTTGTGTCGAGGCCCTGCTCAAGCTCTACGCTTTCCGCCCTCAGGATGCAGCGGCCAGCGATCTTCCCTTGCTGGATGGCCGCTGGGGTGATGACCTATTCAACCCCGACACACTCAAGCAATTGGGCGTACGGGTCGGTGGCGGCATTGCGGCCGGGGCGGCGGCCGGAGCCGGTGTCGACCTGCTGGTGGGTGGCCTGACCCTGGGCGCCGCCGCCCTCGCCGGGGCGATTGCCGGCGGCGCGCTGCAAACGGTCCGCAACTATGGCGACCGGTTGATCGGCAAGCTCAAGGGCCAACGGGAACTGAGCGTCGATGACAACGTGCTGCGCCTGTTGGCCCTGCGCCAACGGCAACTGCTGCAAGCCATCGACCAGCGTGGCCATGCGGCGATAGAGAGCATCCATATCGCCACGCCCCAGGACAAGACCTGGCGCGAAGGCAAGCTGCCTGAAGCACTGGGCAAGGCCAGGGCGTATCCGCAGTGGTCGTCGTTGAATCCCCAGCCACGACTGAGCCAGGCCGAACGACAGGAACAGATCGAGCTGTTGGCTGAACAGCTCTAGACACCAAAACTCCCGTGGCAAGCATCCCCCCGTGGCGAGGGAGCTTGCTCCCGCTGGGCTGCGCAGCAGCCCCAAAACCAGACACTGCGGTAGGTCAGGCTAAATCAATGGGGCCACTGCGTGGCCCAGCGGGAGCAAGCTCCCTCGCCACAAGAGCGACCGCGCACGCGTCTACAGCTCGCTCAGCGCTTCAAGGGCCAACGCCGCTTCCGCCAGCTCCAGTTCACTGAACACCCGAACCCCATTGCGCTTGAGCAATGCCGCCGTCACCCCTTCACCTCGAACCTTGACCCCGCTGAACGTGCCGTCATACGTCAGCAGGTTGCCACACGAGGGGCTGTTGGCCTTGAGCACGGCGATGCGGATGCCGTGCTCGCGCACCAACGCCAGCGCTTGATAGGCCCCGGACAGAAACTGCGCGCTCACATCCTCGCCCTCGGTGGTGATCACCGCCGCGTTGCCATCGAGCACTCGCGCGCCCTGGCCGCCAGGAATCTCCGCCGCCGGCCGGGGCGTGGGCAGGCCGCCGGCAACTTCCGGGCACAGCGGCACGACCCGACCTTCGTCGAGCCAATGCTGGAGCAAGTCGAACGGCCCGCTGGCGCCACCGTCATAGCGCACGCGATGGCCGAGCAGACAGCGGCTGACCAGGATCTTTTGCATGTTCAGAACAACTCGTTGCCACGGCGCCGGAACCAACCGGTCAAGGACAGCCGATCACGCGTGGCCGGCAGGACCTCATGGGGTATATCCCCCGACAGAAACACCACCAGGCAGCCGCCCGTGGGCACCACGTCATGCTCCACGCCTTCATCCAGGTACATGCGCAACTGGCCGCCGTGCTCGGGCAGCCAGGCGTCATTGAGGTAGAGCACCGCCGAGACCATGCGCCGGTCATCATCGCGAAAGCGATCGACGTGCTTGAGGTAGAACGCGCCCGGCGGGTACAGGGCGAAATGACTTTCAAAATCCTCCAGGCCCAGGAACAGCCCCCGGTTCAAGGCCTCGCGCAGGCTGTCCATCAGCCCCAGGTAACGATCACAGGCCTCGACCTGGCCGGGCTCGATCCACTGGATGCGATCGCCACGAACCCCTTCGCGAATTTCCGAAAACGGCCCGCGCCCCACGGCGGCTGGAGCCAGTTCGCCTTCGGCGGCGCGCTGGCGACATTCGGCCGCCAGCGCGCGGGTGAGCGCATCCGGCAGGAAGATGTTCTGCTGCGACCAGCCGCGCTCGGCCAGGTCATCGACGATACGTAACAGCAACGGATGATCAGAAGGTATTCGCATGGCGCGCATAGTATTCCTGTGCCTGCAAAACCGACAGCGCCGCGCAGCGGGTTGGCTGCGCCTGTCAGCACCGTCGTACGAACTTGATACGAATTCTCGACAAGACCCCGCCCCCCACGGAGAATAGTCGGCTGCTGACAGGAGTCCCTATGCGCCGTTTGCTTTTCTCACTGTTGATGTTCTGCGTATTGCCCGCCTGGGCAGACAGCTATGACCAGTTGTACAAGGTCGCCGGCTGGCCGGAACAGCGGGCGCATTTCAATGACGCCTTGAGCGCCGCGCAGCAGCGCTACCAGAGCAGCTTGCCGCCGGCGGTCTTCCAGGCGCTGGTGAACAACAGCAACCAGCGTTTCGCGCCCCAGGCCATGGACCAGCGGGCCGAGGCGCAACTGCGCAGCAATCTTGCCGACCCGAACCCGGCCCTGGCTTTTTTCCAGTCGCCACTGGGCCGCAAAGTCGTCGCCGCCGAACTGCTCGCCACCCGCCGCGACCAATTGGCGAAGAACGCCAAGGGCCTGCCGAAGATGCAAGCCAGCGACAATCGCCTGCTGATCATCGGCCACCTGGCCCAGGCCCTGCCTGCCCGCGAAGCCGGCGCCGAAGTCAGCCTGGCGATTGCCGGCGTGGCGGCCGACAGCTTGAGCTCGATGATTCCCGGCCTGCTCGGCGGCGGCCAGGCCCAGGGCATGCTGAACGGCCAGCGCCAGCGCCTGATGGATCAGATCGGCGCGGACCTGAACAACACGTTGCTGTACGTCTACCGCGACCTGACGGATACCGAACTGGAAGAATTCGCCACGTTTGCCGAGTCGGCCGAGGGCCAGGCTTATTATCAGGCGGCATTGGCGGCGATCCGGGCGGGGTTGGCGGTGGGGCAGAATCTGGGGCAGTAATCTTCAGCGCCTGTTGCATCGTCTTCGCGAGCAGGCTCGCTCCCACACTGGTCCCCCAGCACACCCAATACCCTGTGGGAGCGAGCCTGCTCGCGAATGCAATAGCCCGGTCACCGCCGAATCCGGCCCATCCGCTTGCTCAAAAACCCAAACATCTCCTGCCGTATCGCCAACGTCTCGTTCGCCAGGTGATGCCGCCCCTCGGGCAACATCAAGACCTGCGGCCGATCGAACTTGCCGCGCAACACTTGCAGGTTATGCCGCCAATCCACGGTCATGTCCGCCTGCCCCTGCACGATCAGAGGTTGCCGCGAGCTGCTCGGCGCCGCCTCGATACGCCGGATCCACTGCGCCAGCGCCCCGACCCAAGCAGTGGGCAGGCGCAGCGGTTGCAACGGATCGGCCTGCAGGAACGGCAGGAAACCCGGGTCGCTGGAGTTCTCGCTGAAGCGCCGGGCGATGCCGCTCACAAAAGGTTTGAGCAAGTAATAACTGAGGCGCGACCAGCCCCAGGCCCGTGGCCGAACCAAGGGCGACAACAGGATGACCTGGCCCTGGGCCGGGCTGTCCGCGCCGTGGTGCAGCACATGGTCCACCACGATCGCGCCGCCGGTACTCTGGCCGCACAGGTGCCAGGGTTGCGGCAGGTCCAGGGTCTCGGCTTCGGCCAGCAAGCCGCGCAAGGTCGCCTGGTATTCGGCGAAATCGCCGATGCTGGCGCGCTCGCCACTGGACAGGCCGTGGCCCGGCAAGTCGCAGCTGATCACCACCCATTGCTGATCCAGCGCCCACTCGACCAAATGCCGGTACAGCCCCATATGGTCGTAATAGCCATGAAAGAGGAACAGCGTCGCCACGGCTTTTTCCGGCCACCAGACCTGGCCGACCAGTTCATACCCGGCAATGTCGAAACGTCCCAGGCCCCTGCGCAAGGTGCGCGCCGGAAAGTCCAGCCCATAGAACTGCTGGTAGGCCTGCGCTTGCGCAGACAGCGGTTGCCACTGCGCCAGGGGTTGCAGGCTGGCGCGCAGGTGATCGGGGTCGAAGGAGGCGGGCATCAATATTCCAGGCAAATGCGCATCGCGCGAAAACAGGCGTTATACGCCTGCGATATTCATCTGTCGCGCCAGCCATGGCAAGCTACGCGGCTTCAGAGGATCGACTCCATGCGCCCGTCCCACCGCACAACCTTGCTTGCCAGCCTCCTCGCCCTGACGTGCGCCGTCATCCTGTGGTTCGCCTACGACTGGTTCCAGGGGCGTTTCCTCCGGGCGTTCAGTCAACACACGGCGGTGTTTTCCGGCGACCCGTTGCGCCTGCCCGCCGACCTCGCCGGTCCGGGCGCAATCCGCCTGGTGCACTTCTGGGATCCGACCTGCCCATGCAACGTCGGCAATCAGCAGCACCTCTCCGAACTGATCGACAAATATGCGCCGCAAGGCGTCGAGTTCTACGCCGTACAAAAGACTGGCAGCCAAGGCCACTTGCCCAGCACTTTGAGCAATCTCAAACCCCTGACGACGTTACCAGGCTCGGCACAGATTCCCGCCAGCCCCGCCGTGGCGATCTGGGACCGCAGCGGCAAGCTGGCGTACTTCGGGCCTTACAGCGAAGGCTTGACTTGCAACTCGAGCAACAGCTTTATCGAGCCAATACTCGAAGCACTCAATATTGACCGGGAAGTTAATGCGACTCATACGTTGGCGGTCGGCTGTTATTGCCCATGGTCGAACTCAAACTAATCCAACCCAACTACGATGCGTATTGTTTAAACGTCTGTAGGCGCCTTACAAAATCAGAGCTATTGCTCTTTTCTAGAGTACTTGCTCAAACAGCGAGCTGGCGCTGAACCGTTTGTCGGATCCAATTTTTCGAAAAGCCTCCGACATCCCCCGATTTTCGCTCCAGACGCCAACCAGGCCGGTCGCGCAGGGGGTTTCGGGGCGTTCTGGCTGCCGAGCTGAATCGTTTAACAACCGTCGGCGCTACGTGAACTTTTCTTTAATCGCTTCTCTAACCCTCGTACAGAAGATGTTGATTTTCTCTGCGATTGCGCGGCGGCGCTATATATCGAGGAAGTTGGATACGCCTTTTCATCGTTTTACTTGTCGACCCTCCTAAACCAAACAAAAAATGGAATCGTCAGTGATGCAAAAGTTGTTATGCGCTGCACTTTCCACTCCCACGAAAGAGGATGCTCTCAATCTTGAGGCGTTTGCCCAGTGCGTCGCCCCGCTAGGGGTCGATGTGCTGTTGCGCGGCGAGACCGGCACTGGCAAGGACACGCTGGCGGAAAAAATCCACCGCATGTCCGGCCGCTCCGGCAAGTTCGTCGCCATCAATTGCGCCGCCATTCCCGAGTCCCTTGCGGAGAGCCAACTCTTCGGAGCCAATACCGGCGCGTTTACCGGTGCCAGCCAGAATCGCGCGGGCTTCGTCGAAGCCGCGCACAACGGCACGCTGTATCTGGATGAGATCGACAGCATGCCGTTAGGGCTGCAAGCCAAGCTGCTGCGTGTCCTGGAGTCGAGGACTGTGCAGCGGCTGGGCTCGACCCAGAACATCCAGGTGGACATGCGGGTGATCGCCTCGGCCCAAAGCCCGTTGGCGGAAATGGTCGAGCGTGGCGAGTTTCGTCGGGATCTCTATTTCCGCTTGAACATCATCAGCCTCAAGCTGCCACCGTTGCGCAGCCGCAAGGAACGCATCGTGCCGCTGTTCCAATCCCTGGTACGCCGGGAAGCCCAGGCACTCGACCAGCCCTACGTCGCGCCTTCGCCAGCGCTGTTGCGCCAGTTGCTCGGCTACGCCTGGCCTGGGAACATCCGCGAGTTGCAATCGGCCGCCAAGCGCTACGTGCTCGGCTTGCCGGCACTGCCCCGCGCCGAGCAGCTGGAGCACAACAGCTCGACCCTCAAACTCAAAGAGCATCTGCAGCAGTTCGAAAAGATCCTCATCGAGGACTGCATGCGTCGCCACCATCACTGCATCGATAAAGTCATCGCCGAGTTGGGCATCGCCCGCCGCACGCTCTATTACCGGATGAAATGCCTGCAAATATCGACGAGCTGAGTGGATTGGTGGAACCGTTTTCGCAGCGGTCGCCACTTATTCGTCGAGACGTTCACGATCGTCTCGCCATTCCACAATCCGGAGATACGACTATGAGTTTTGGTGGAGCTTCTCTCGCCGCCTCCACGGCAGCCATGCAACAGATGGACGCCACGTCGGCGGCGATGACGACCATGAAATCCCAATTCGACCAGAAAAAACTGGTTGCCGACACCATGAACGCAATCGCGGCAGGGTCGATGGACACCGCGACCAAGGCCATCACCGCCATGGGGGAGGCATCCAAGAACATACGCTTCTGACCCTCTCGCTCCAGCCCCGCTCCGGCGGGGAATCCCATGCGCGTCGAGGGAGAAACCCGATGCAGATCCATTCGCCAGACAACCTTCGTAGCACCAGAGATTTGCTCGGTGACGACCCGACACTGCGCCAAGCCTCGCCTGCGAACGGCCTGGCGGATCGGGTCGTCGAGCACCTGGCGCTGCACGGTGCGAGCGATCGGCTGCGCGAGTCGCTCGTCCAATGGAGCAGCGAACACGGCTCGACTGGCGGGCAGCCCCGGTCAGGTTTATCCACCCCGCAGGACAGATTGGCCGCCGAGACCCAGGCCCCTCTGCATCTGGTGCTCGAAGATATTCTCGAGGAGATCAACGGAGGTACCGGATCCACCCTCGATGTCGACAGCGACGATGCCTATTCCAACGAAGATCTGTTCAACGACCTGGCGCAGATGCTCGCCCACCGCCGGCAGCCCATCGGCGATAACGACGTCGACAGCCAGAGCGATTTCGGCAACGCCAACAACCCGTTCTGCGGTGCGCTGTTCGGCGCCTGGGAGCTGGAAGGCGACCGCGCCACGCGGCGCGACCGCTACGACACCAGCCTGTCGTTGTTGCTCAAGATCATCGCGGTGCTGGGCCGAAGGAAACTGCTGACCCTGCTGGACATCGACGAAGAGCAAGGCCAGGCGCGTTATGAACAGGACGACCTGGACCTGCTGTTCGAGGTCGCGGCATTCATGGACCAGCACCCGTCGCGATACCCGCCACCGGCGAGCTTCGACGGGCAAAACTGGACATGGACCGAACGGATTGCCTGTGGCGCATGGCTGGAGGCTCAAGAGACACGGCTGTTCCAGCTCGCCCTGGAAGAACTGGACCTCGCTCTCGCCCGCCTGTCCGGCCAGCAGCCGCCTATGCAACGGCGCGGTCGACGCAGCCGGGAAGAAATCGAGTTTCATCTGAGCGTGACGGGTAGCGCTCGCAACGTCTTGAGGCTGATGTACGCCTGAAGGCCCACCTTGTAATCGGAGATATGCCATGACCGTACAAGCCATCGACACCACCAGCGTGGTTTCCACCGCAACCAAACCTGGCGCCAGTGCGCGGCCGAGTGCCGAGACCAGCGATGTCAGCTGGTTCAACGCGCAAATGCGCGAAAAAGCCCCCGCCCCCGACAGTGAAAACAATGTCGCGGCGAGGATCATCGATTCGTTGTCCAGCCGCTCCGGCGAATTGCAACGGCTGGACGATCGCGCCAACCGGGACATGCTCAAGGCCATCCGCACCGCCGATCCCCAGGACATGTTGCAGTCCAACCGGTCGCTGTCTTCCTTTCACCTGGAAAGCCTGATGACCGCAAAGATCGTCAGCAAGGGCTCCCAGGCGATAGAGAAGCTCACCAATCTCCAGTAAGGGAAAGCCGGTCATGTTCATGCGCGCATTCTCACCCTTAGTGCTGTGCCTGCTACTCGCCGGATGCGACGAGAGGACAGCGCTGCACAGCCATCTTTCCGAGCAGGATGCCAATGAAGTGATCGCGGAACTGGCGGACAAGAACGTCGAGGCCAGCAAGCAGGTCGATAAGGACGGGCTGACCGTGCTGGTCGAGCCAGCGGACATGAACAGCGCGGTACAGGTTCTCGAAGCCGCTGGGCTGCCGCGTCGATCGCGCTCCAGCCTGGGGGAGATCTTCCGCAAGGAAGGCGTGATTTCCACACCGATGGAAGAGCGTGCCCGCTACCTCTACGCGCTGTCTCAGGAGCTCGAATCGACACTGTCGCAAATCGATGGCGTGGTGCTCGCCCGGGTCCATGTGGTGCTGCCGGAACGGGTCGCTCCCGGCGAGCCGGTCCAGCCCGCGTCGGCCTCGGTGTTTATCAAGCACACCAGCGCGCTGGATCCTGACAGCATCACGCCGAGAGTGCGCAACCTGGTCGCCAGCGGAATTCCCGGCATGGCTGACGCGGCCCAGAACCCGGCCAAGCTTTCGGTGGTCTTCGTTCCCGCGGCGGCTTATCAGGAACGGCGCAAAATGGCGTATTTCGGGCCTTTCCTCATGCAGGCCGACGACATCGGCTATTGGCGGGGAGTAACCCTGGCGGCCGGCCTAACCTTGCTCGCCCTCCTGCTGGGCGCCTCGTACGGCCTCTACCGGTTGTGGCGCAACGGCATACTGGTGCTGCCGCGATTTTTCGAGCGCAAGGGCACAGCGCCGGCGGGCGCGCAAAACGGCACGGCGCCACCACTGTTCGCGGTGAAGAACCCGGGCGCCAAGCCTGACAGCAAGGGGACTGCTGCATGAACGCGGCGCTTGAATGGGCTCGCTGGTGGAGCCTGGCGTGGCGCGAAGCAGACCGTGATTGGTATCCACCCGCGCTCGGCCTGCTGACCGGGCCACAAATCGACGCCTTGGCCCGCGGGCATCACGCCGCATTGGCCCGCGGTTTCGGCATGACGCCGTGCACACCGCCACAGCCCGACCCGGCGGTGTTGTCACTCTGTTGCGGCACGCCCCGAACCTTGGCCCTGGCCTGCCAATTAGTGGCGAACACCTGCTCGCCGTTGACGACGATGGACATGCTTTCGCCGCAGGACCGGGCGTGGTGCGAGCGCACCGCCAAGGCGTTGCGCCCCGGACACTGGCTCGAACCCGGCCACGACCCGCTTGCACTGCTGCGCGCCTGGCTGGGGGAGCGGACCTGGGAGCGTACGCGCCTGGCCTTCCCGCGCAGCAGGATCATTGCCCTCGAATCACAGCCCACCCCACGGCCGCCTGCCGCCAAGCTCAACACGCTCTGGCAGTCCGCGTGCTGGAAAGCCGAGCAAAGCCTGGCGCCAGCGCCCCCCCAAACGGAGATGCACGATGCTCGCTCGGCGCTCGCTTGACCTACGTCCCGGTGGCCAGGGCCTGTTGCAGCCCTGTATCCCTCGCGAAACCCTTGTGGATTGTGGCCGAGCACAAGCCGTTCTCGAACAGGCCCAGGCCCACGCCACGCAGCTGATCCAGGGTGCCGCCGAAGAGGCGGACACCGCAGTGCTCCAGGCACAGGCGCAGTTCTGGGAAACGGCCGAAACCGTGCTCGCCAGCTGGGAAGCCGAGCGCCAGGCCATGTGGGAACGGATCGAGGCCAGCGCCGCGCAGTTGGTCAACGAGGCCTTGGGAATGCTGTTGAACGAAGTCCCGGACCAGGCCCGCATCGATGCACTCGTTCGTCAGCTTGCCTCACGCCAGCATGATTCGGTCAGTGCGACTCTTCGCTGTCATCCCGACGACTTGGCGAAGCTGAGCCAAAGTCTGGACTCATCTGGCGAACGTCCCTGGACGCCGGTGGCGGATCCCGGCATGGAGGCGCATCAGCTGAAGCTGGAAACACCAGGCGGCACGTTCCTGCTCGATTGGGCCACGGCTGTTGAAGCGTTGCGCCTGCCAGAACCGCAGCGGTAGCCCAAACGACCCGGAACCCGTGGCGAGGGAGCTTGCTCCCGCTGCCCTGCGCAGCAGGGCTCAAATTTTATTCAGGCAGACCGCATCAGCCGGTTTTGCGACTGCTGCGCAGCCGAGCGGGAGCAAGCTCCCTCGCCACGGGGATTCGGATGTTTGACAAATCCATCCTCGCCCCTCCTGATCTTTTGCTCACTTTTCGCGGAACCGTCATCGGCGTAATCACCACTCATCCGGTGAATACGCTTACCTCGGAGCAACCGCCATGTCTTCTATCGATGCCATCCAGCGCCGTCTCGATACCTATTTCCAACGCGCCAGCGACAACGTCAACAACGCTGCAATGAACGCCGCCGAGAGCCAGTCACTCGACGATATGCACTCGTTCGTGACCAGCATGAACGGCATGTCGGTCGCGGTGAACGCGGCCACTCAACAGACCACCGCCCACCACAACCTCGCCAAGGCGATCATCGATGCAATGCCATGAGCTGCGCATACAGCTCGCTCGCTGGAACGCCGACGTCGACGGCGCGGAACATTTCGCCATCGTCATCGATGATGGCGAAGCGATCTTCAAGAAGCTGGATGACGGCCTACTGGTATCGGTCGAGTTGAATTTCCCGCCGGGCAACGAAGGGTCCCTGGAAGACCTTCTGCGGCTGGCGCAGCCAAGCCTCTCGCGTTTCCCCGGTGCGTTGGCCCTTTCGCCTCAGGACGAGCGTTTATGGCTACTGGCGCAACTGGCGACAGACGCGCACATCGACGACCTGGTCGAAGTGCTCGAAGCGCTGCTCAACCAGCGGGACACCTGGCAATCGATTCTCCATAAAGAACAACGTGCCGTGGCGCGACGCCCCTCGCACTTTCACTCGCTCGGAACAGGAATCCGCCATGCCTAACAGGTGGCTTGCACCGTACCGCTCGATGGCCGCCGGCCAGGTACACTTTCGCCGGTCCATCGTCCGTCGCTGGACCAAGACATCGCTGCTTGCACTGGCATTGGCCGGCGCGCTGGGCGCGGGCATGCCGGTCGAAGCGGCGGTACCGACCGACTGGAAAAACACGCCCTACGCCTACGATGCCCAGAACACGCCCCTGCCCAAGGTACTTGGCGACTTTGCCAATACTTTCGGGGTGCAACTAGTGCTCGATGGCACCGTCAAAGGCAGCGTCGATGGCCGGATGCGCGCCGAAAGCCCCCAGGCATTCCTCGACCGGCTCGGTCTGGAAAATCGTTTCCAGTGGTTCATGTACGGCAACACCCTGTACGTCAGCCCTTTGCAAAACCAGGACTCCACGCGCCTGGAAGTGTCCGCCGATGCCGCGCCGGACATCAAGCAAGCCCTGACCGACATCGGCCTGCTGGACCCGCGTTTCGGTTGGGGTGAATTACCCGACGAAGGCGTGGTGCTGGTCTCCGGCCCGGAACGCTACGTGCGCCTGGTGGCGCAGTTTGCCGAGGCGCGCAAGACACCTGAAGAGAAGCAGGAGGTGATCAGCTTCCCGCTGCGCTATGCCACCGCCGCCGACCGGAGCATCAAGTACCGCGGCGATACGCTGGTGATTCCCGGGGTTGCCAGCATCCTCAAAGGGCTGCTGGAAAGTCGCAGTGCGGTGTCCGGTGGAATGCAGGCGACCTCGCCTCAGGCCTCGTTCCAGAACATGCAGGCCCAGCAGTCCATGACGATGGGCAATATCGAGCAGTTGGCATTGAGCGGCATGGGCCGCCCGAACACCAACCGCGTGCAAGGCCCGGAAAGCGCTGGCAAGGGCGGCCGCGGTCGGATCCGCGTCGAAGCCGACGTGCGCAACAACGCAGTGCTCATCTACGACTCGCCCAAGCGTCGGGAGATCTACACGCCGCTGATCCGTGACGTGGACGTGCCACGCAAACTGGTAGAAATCGATGCAATCATTCTCGACATCGACCGCACCCAACTGGCCGAACTGGCGTCGAACTGGAACGTCGAGAGCGGCGATCTGATCGGCGGCGCCTCGATGATTCGCCCAGGCGCCAGCTCGACGGTATTCATCCAGGACTACGGCGACTTTTCCGCGCAACTGCGAGCACTGGAAGGTCGCGGCCTGGCCTCGGTCGTGGCGAATCCATCAGTATTGACCCTGGAAAACCAGCCGGCGGTCATCGACTTCAGCCGCACCGAGTACATCTCCGCCATTGGCGAACGGGTGGCCACCGTCGAGCCCATCACGGCCGGCACCAGCCTGCAGGTCGTGCCCCACACCATCGAGACCGGCGGCCGCAACCAGATCCAGATGTTCCTGGACATCGAAGACGGCAAGATCGAGCCCTCGGAGGTCGGTCAGCAGACGCCCAGCGTTCGGCGAGGAGTGGTCAGTACGCAGGCGGTGATGGGGGAAAGCCGATCACTGGTGGTGGGTGGTTTTCATACCGAGGAAACCGGCGACAACCTCGAACGGGTGCCATGGCTCGGACGCATCCCGCTGATCGGACCGCTGCTGTTTTCCTCGACCACCCGCGAGACCAGCCGCCGTGAACGCGTATTCATCCTGACGCCCCGTCTGATTGGCGACCAGGTCGACCCGGCCCGCTACATCTCCGAGCTCGATCGTGAACAGGTGGACAGCGCAATGGCACGCCTGGAAGAGCGGCGCAACGGCACTCGCCCCATCGGTCGCATCGAGATCAGCGACGTGCTCGCCCAATTGGCCGATGGCAACATTCCGCCGACGTTCAAGCAAGCCGCCTCGATTCCTTACTCGGCCGACACGCTGTGCGCGTTGCAACCGGGGCTATCGCTGGACGCCGGGCGCGCCCAGTGGTTTGCCGGGCCGGACTACGGCATCGCCGTGGGCGTGGTGCGCAACGATGGCGACCGACGGTTGCGCTTCGACGAGGCCAGTTGCAGCACCCGCTGGACCATGGCCACCTCCGCCTGGCCGAAGGTGTGGCTCGAGCCCGGTGAGGAAACCGAAGTGTTCGTCGTCATGAGACAACCCAAGCGCACACCAGGTGGCGGGCGCTCTTCCCTCTTGCAAACCAGTGCGAGGATCACGCCATGAGTCGCACCCCGATGCTGCTCGTCTTGTTGCTGTGCCTGCCGGTTTTCGCCGGCTGCGCAAACCGTTGGGGCTGCCAGGGCGATGCCTGTAGCCGCGCCGAACCCGACAACGGCCGTCTGGTGATCTGGTGGTCGCCGGGTATGCGCGGCGGCCTGGGCTCCCCCGAACATCCGCTCGACCATTCGGTCGTTCCACTGGAGAACTGAAACGGTATGTCTTTTTCGGTACACAGCGTAAGCACCCGCCAGGCCTTTCAGAAAAACATCATCGCCGGCATCGCGACGTATTGGGAAATAGCCCCGGGCATCGAGTTCTGCCTGCGACGCGAGCCCCACAGCTTGGGGCTCGCGTTACAGATACAAAGCCAGGCGCTAGGCGTGAGTCAGGTGCGACGGGCGCTCGAACGACGCTTCGCCCACCCGAGTGACTACGCGCAACTGTTCCTGTTTCTCGATCCGCAACGCGCGCTGGTGGTCTGGCAGGCGCTGCCCGAGTCACCGATCTCGCCGCAGATGCTCGACGAGATCCAGTCCCGGCAATTGTCGTTGCTGGGCCTGGAAGACCTTGACGATTATTCGGTTACTTACTGAAGGCCCGTGGCCGAGGGAGGCTTTGCATGACCACCACACCGCTCGCCCAGCGCTTGATCTCGGCCCTCGCGGAACACCTGCATGCGCAGCTGCAACTGGAGGGCGGCGTCTGCGCGCTGTATGACGCAAGCAACCGGGAAGCCGTGATCATCGAGCTGCCCGATCACGGCGATGTGGCCATCCTCCATTGCGCGATCGATGTGCCAGCCCATGCACCTGGCCTGCATAAACGCCTGTTGGAGCTCAACTTTCGACTGGATCTGCTCGGCGGCAGTTGGCTGGCCCTGGACGAAAAGGGCAGCGTTCGCTTGTGTGCCCATTGCCCGTTGTCGATGCTCGATGAGGCGCAGTTCTGCCATTGGATCGTCGGTTTCATCGGCCAGGTCGGCGAGGTGCGCGCACGCTTGATGCCGTCCGCTACGCCTGGTGGCCCACGCCCGGCCTCGCTCAACGCAAGTCGCACACGACTCGGCTAGACAACAAAAAACCGTGGCGAGGGAGCTTGCTCCCGCTTGAGGGCGAAGCCCTCACAAAAAAGGGCTGCTGCGCAGCCCATCGGGAGCAAGCTCCCTCGCCACGGGTACAGCGTTTTCCAAGTCATTGCGTGTATTACCGAAGTTTCATCGCCTCACCTCCCTCCTGCATGACTCTCCTCGCAGTGTCCATGAAGCCCTTGGTGACTTCCGTCACCGTGTCGCTCATCAACTTGGCCATGTCGGCCGAGCTCTTGACGATCATCATTTCGCTCTGACGCTCCTCCATTCGCATCTGCATATCGAACTGCTTTTCCATCAACTGTTTTTGACGGGTTTCCATCTCGCTCATGAACGAGTCGGGCGTGCGAGGCGGCGCGGTGGAACCGGGGCTTTGGGTGTCATCCAGCGGTCGATCGTCAGACGGCGTAGCCGCGCGCTCGGCACCCCGTGTCCGGGTCCGGCCGCGCTGGTGAACCGCAGGGGGCGACGAAGACGAGCGACCCCGCCCATGCAGGCTTTGAGTGCCGGTACGCTGCTGGGCGTCGCGAGGCTGCTGGCTCAACGAGGGCGAGCGCGACGAGTGCAAGCCGTCGACGCCATGCAGGGCACCCGTGCCCCTTATGGAATTGGCCAGTGAGTTGGGTTCAGGCATAGGGAATCTCCACGAGTCGGTGTGTGCGGTGGGACTACCGGCAAGCCGGCTTCGCCCGGGCGATCCCGGGCTCACTACCTGAGTGGCATCCCGGTGCGCACCGGTTCCATCGACCTCAGCGCAGGTTCAGCTCCGGGATTTCGATCACCTCGCCCTTGGCCTCGTCATCCAGCTCGCGCAAGACCCGATAAATGTGCGCAACCGCCTGAAGCGTTTCCCGCGGGATATATCCGCCTACGTCTTCCTTGTAGATCGTTCGCGCCAGCCAGATGCATTGAATGACCGGGATACGCGCCGCCTTGGCTCGCTCGATCAGGGCACGCGCATCGGCATCGACGCCCTTGGTAATGAGCTGCGGCAACGGCGTCTCCTCCGGTCGATAAAGCAGCGCGACGGCAAAGTGCGTGGGGTTGACCACCAACACATCGGCCTCTTCCACCGGCTTGGTTTCCTTGCTGGCAGGTTGGTCGACCAACTGCCGGGCCAGGCTGCGTCGATGCATCTTGACGTGGGGATCGCCCTCCATTTCCTTGAATTCCTTACGCACCTCTTCTTCGCTCATACGCAGGCGCTTGGCGAAGAAATATTTCTGCAGGCCAAAATCGAGAATCGCCAGCACCAGCAACACGCCCAGACAGATGTGCATGATGTGCCGGAACAGGCTGGCGAGCCCGCGCCAATAGCCATGCAGGTCACCGTTGACCAGGCTGATCAACGACCCGAGGGCAGGCATAGTCACCAGGTAAAGCACGCTGGCGATGAACACCGCCTTGACCAGCCCCATGAACAGCTGGATCAGCGCCTGGGCGGAAAACATCTGCTGGGCCTGGTTCAACGGGTTCAAACGGTTCGGATCGGGGTGAAGGGCTTCGGGCGCGAACAGGAAGCCGAACTGTACCCAACCGGCGATCAGGCGCGTGGCGATTGCCAACCCGACGGTCATCAAGGTGAAACTGAGCAACACGCCACCGGCATGGGCCAGGGTTTCCTCGAAGGCGCGCACGAAGTCGCCGTCCAGCCGGTGCAACGGGAACAAAACCATTTCACCCAACGCCTGCATGCTGTTGTCAGCCTGGGTCAATGCCACTTCGGTGACTGCCGTGAGTACCAACAGGCTGCTCAAGTCCTGGCTCTGGCCGACCTGGCCTTTTTTGCGGGCGTCACGGATTTTCTTCGGTGTCGCGCGCTTGGTCTTCTCCCCGCTGTCTTCACTCATGAACGAGCCCTTCCTTCAAGGCGCCTGCAACAGCAGGTGGAGCAGGTTGCGGATTTCCCCGTAACGGCCGAGACGGCCGGTCATCGCGTCCCATAACGTGGGCAGGTAGAACAGCAGGAAGCCCAGCCCGACCAGGCTTTTCGCCGGCATGGCGAGGACAAAGACCTGCAATTGCGGGCTATACAGGCTGAGCAAGGCCAAGGCGAACTCCACCAGCAACAGCAAGCCGATGAAGGGCGCCGCATAAAGCATCATGTGCATGAACATTTCGGCGAGCAGCCCGAGGAACACCCCGAAACCATCCGCGCCGGGCAACGGAAACCAGACCGTGGGCGACCAGACCAGGTAGCTGTCCCAGATCACCTGGGTCAGCGTGCCGATGCCCAGGGTGGCGACCAGCAACAGGATCGTCATCTCCTTGAACAGGTGGCCCAACGGCGTCGTATCCGTGCCGAGTGCCGGGTTCAACTGGCCGCCGATGAGCGCACCGCGCTGGTTATCGAGCAAGGCCCCCACCGATTCGTACAGCCAGAACGGCATGGCCAGCAGCACCCCGAGCAGCAGGCCCAGCACCACCTCCTTGAACATCAACCCAGCCAGGGTCAGCCAACTGACCTGGGCATCAATCAGGGCCTGGCGGATGCCCGGCGCCGGCAACATGCCCAGGGCGAACACCACGGCATGGCGCGGCAGGCCTCGCAAATGCTGGAAGCAGAACACCGGGACCAGGTAAGCCACCGGATAGATACGCGCCATGCCAAGGGCGATCGACAGCAGCAAGTCGAAATAGGGAAGGAAGGCCTGGGTCATCATCAGGTGCTGGCCATCAGTTCAAAAGCCCGACGCAACAGGCCCAGCAGCTCGGCGCCAATCCAGCGACCGGTGACCAGCAAGGTCAGCCCCACGGCCACCAGCTTGATGCCGAAGGGCAAGGTCTGGTCCTGAATCTGCATCAAGGCCTGCACCAGGGAAGTCAGCACGCCGACGATCACCGCGACGATCAGGGGCGGCGCGGACAGCAGGACCACCAGCAACATGCCTTCCTTGAACAACGTCATCGCGTCCATCGCATGCCCTCATAGGTAGGAGTAGAACAGGCTGTCGAGCAATTGCGTCCAGCCTTGCACGAGGACGAACACCAGCAGCTTGAGCGGCAACGAAATGGTCATCGGCGCGACCATCTGCATACCGAGCGCCAGCAGCAGGTTGGACACGATCAGGTCGATGACAATGAACGGGATGTAAATCAGGAAGCCCATCTGGAAGCCCGCCTCGAGCTCCGACAACATGAAGGCCGGGATCAGCAGCATCAGGTCGTCGCGACTGGCTTGCTCGGCGCGCTCCTTGGGCCACATGCGCTGGGTGTTTTCCAGCAGGTGAGTGAGGATGTCCGGGTTGGTATTGCGCGACATGAAGGCTTGCAGCGGTTTTACCGCGTTCAAGGCAGAACCCTGCAACGCCTCGGTATTGCTGAAATCCAGTGGCCGCTCCTTCAGCTCCTCGGCGATGTCGTGGCCGACCGGCGCCATGATGAACAACGTCGCCGCCAGCGCAATGGCATACAGCGCCATATTCGGCGGCACCTGCTGCACGCCGATCGCGTTGCGGGTAATCGTCAACACGATGGCGATCTTCAGGAAGGCGCTGCAAATGATCAGCAACAAGGGAACCAATGAGATCCCGCCGATGAACAGCGCCAGCAGAAAGGGGTCGACCCCCTGGAAGCTCATCCAGCCACATCCACGCGAGTGATCTGCAGACCGAGCCGGCCATCAACTTCTACCAGTTCGCCGTGGGCCAAGGCCCGTTCGCCATGGAACAACGCCGCCGCGCCCGGCGCCACGCCCTGGACCTGGAGCACCGAGCCGGGTGCAAGGTCGCGCAACTCGCCGAGGGTCAGGCTCAAGTGGCCGCAACGTATCGTCAGCGCCAATGGCAGGTCGTCGAAACGCTCGCGGATGGCGGCAGGATCTGCAACCGGCGCCTGCGTGGCATCGGAGTCGACGGGGTAAGGCGCTGGTTGCTCGTCGACTTCAGGTGCCTGAACGTCGGGTTCGTAGCGAGTGGTGTCGTCCCAGTCGGGCGTCAGGATGTCGGTGTCGGCGGTGGTGCTCATAGCGGTTTCCTCCAGAGCGAGCAAGGTCAGGCGCAACGGCGCGGCGCGGTCGTACACCCGCACCCGCGCACATTGCCGGCCCAGGCGAATGATTCCCTGGCCGGATGGATCGAACAGGGCGGACTCCGGAACCAGCACGTCACCGGGGCGCAGCGCGGCCACGTGCCTGGCGGCCAACGTCAGGTGCCCCAATGGCAGCGGAACATCCAGCGCAAGGTCATCGCCCCAGGGCACATTCCGACGCTGCCAGGGCGCTGCGCCAAGCACCCCCAGCAGGGTCGTCCCGGCGATTTGCAGATGGCTCGTGGCACGGGCCGCGCCTGTTTTCACCTCGATCCGGCAGGCGATGCCCTCGACGACGTGACCGGCCAGCGGTCTCAGAAAACCGAATGCGTGCCGCAAGGACTCGCTCAGGGTTTGCTGGAACAGCGCCCAGAACCAGGCGTCATCCGCGCAAGGCTCGGCGGGCAGGATCACTGGGCACTCACCGAACAGGCTGAGTACCTGACCGGGCTCGTCGAGGGCCAAGGCACCTTGCGCACACTCCAGCACAAACGGCGTCGCTCTCGCCGCGCCGCTGGCCGGGGTCAGTTCCACCACGCCCGCTTCGCCCGCCACCTCGAACGCCAGACTGACGCCAGCCCCCAAGCGCTGCCGGGCGGCGGCGTCATCGCTGCACATCGATCGCAGCGCCAGTGCACGTACGCTCATGTCGCACTCGCCTCCTCTGCGGATGCCACGCGCACCGTCACCGGCTGGCCCAGGCTCTGACCCAACGCCTCTTCCAGGCGCCCGGACCGACTCGATAACCGCGCACGTACTTTTTCGGTTTCGCCACTCAGGCCAATGTCCCAGCCAGAGGTCCCGGCCAGACGCTGCGCAGAGACCCTGATCCGTCCCAGGTGGGGAAGGTGCAGCAGCAGGTCCAATTGCTGGTCGAGCGTGGCCCGCAGACGTGGCGAAAGCTGATCGACAAAGGCGTCCACTTCGCCGCTCTCCAGGCCCACCCACCCTGACAGGGAGCCGGCGCCGGCGGTGTCGTCCTCGCCATTGCCCCGAGGTGCGTCGACCCACTGGCGAAACCAGTAGCCGTCACTGCGCCCGGCGATCACTTCGGGGTCGCGTTCGGAAGCGGGCGCAGGCTCGCGGGCCGCCGGACGGGTGGCCCGACTCACCTGAACAGGCGCGTACTCATGCGCACGCGGCGCGTGGCGAGCGGATGCAAGCGGCGGTCCACCGCGTACCGTGCGTTCATTCATCATCGGGGACCTCCGTCAGGTACTCCATCATGGCGCCGAGCTTTTCCAGGTCACGCCTGCGCCCTTGTAATCGCTGCTGCGCGGCTTCGGTATGGCGTGCCTGCTGCGCCTGTTCCTCGTCCAGCGCCTGCAAGGCCCGCGCTTGCTCCGCCAGCTCACCGATCAAGCGCCGCTCCTCGGTGCTCCAGGCATTGAGTTCGCAAATGCTCAGCGCACGGCCACGGTGCTCGCCGTAGAGGGCCTCGCGCTGAGCCGCCTGCTGCTCACAGGCTGCCTGCCAGCGCGCCCGCGCTGCGGCGAACGCGGCCTGGCGCTCGCGCAAAAGCTCGCGCTGCTGGCGCCAGGCCCGTTCGGCTTGCGCCTCGCGATGCCGGCGCACCGGCGCCAGGGCGTCCAGATCAGCCCGGGACATAGGCGGTCAATTGCTGGAGGTGGGCCAATGTCGAGGTGAACGTCTCCGGCTCGCGCAAGTCCTGGCGCAGGAATGCGTCCAGGGCGCTGCGGGACTCCACCGCCAGGTCGGTCAAGGGGTCGGCGCCGGCCTGATATTCCCCCAGGCGCAGCATCAGTTCGATCTGCTCGTAGGCCGACAGCAACCGCCGCAGATTGATGCCCGCTCGAAGGTGCTCGGCCTCGGCGACATTGGCCAGGGTTCGCGAGAGACTGGCCAACACGTCGATCGCCGGGTAATGACCGCGCTCGGCGAGTTTGCGCGACAGCACGATGTGACCATCAAGCAGCGAACGCACTTCATCCGCCACCGGATCGTTCATCGAATCCTGTTCGATGAGCACCGTATAAAGCGCGGTGATCGCCCCCTCATTGCTCAACCCGGCCCGCTCGACCAGACGCGGCAGCAGGCTGTAGACCGAAGGCGGCAAGCCGCCGCGCCCCAGCGGTTCGCCAGCGGCGAGGCCGATTTCCCGTTGGGCCCGGGCGAACCGGGTCAGCGAGTCGATGAGCAGCAGGACCCGCTGGCCGCGGGCGCGAAAGCCCTCGGCCAAGGCCGTGGCGGTAAATGCCGCGCGGGCCCGTTCCATGCTGGACCGGTCGGAGGTGGCGCATACCAGGACTGCACGAGCGCGCAATTCATCGTCCAGTTCATGGTCGAGAAATTCGCGCAACTCGCGCCCGCGCTCACCGATCAAGCCGAAGACAATGACATCGCAGTCAACATTGCGAGCGATCTCCGCCAACAATGTGGTCTTGCCGCAGCCGGCGCCCGCGAACAACCCGACACGCTGGCCCTCGCCAAGTGTCAGCGGGCCATCGATGGCGCGTACACCGGTCATCAAGGGCTGTTGAATGCGCGGTCGCGCGGTCGGCGCAGGCGCTTCGCCAATCACTTGCGAGGCCTGCAGCACCTGCGCGCCGGCGAAAGCGCCCACGCCACCGTCCAACAGGGGCCGACCGAAGCCGTCCAACACTTGCCCAAGCAATTGCGGGCCGACAGTCACCCGGTGGGGCATGCCCAGCGGCTCCACGACAGCGCCGACCCGCACGCCCTCCAGGCCACCCAAGGCGCTGAGCAAGGCATCGTGGCGGTCGAAGCCGACGATTTCGGCGAGCAACGGCTCGCGCGCGTCACGTTCGACCTGGCAGAGGTCTCCGATCTGCGCTCCCGGCAGCCGGCATTGCAACAAGATGCCGCTGACCCGCTGTACCTGTCCGCGCACCATGACCGGCGAGAACCGGCGAAGATGCGCCCGTTGTCCGGCCTCCCAGCTCTCCAGCCGTGCAATGGCCGCCTGCGTCATCACCAGGTGACCTCGTAGCGTTGCTCACCTTCGAAGGTGACCTTGCCGGCATCGATCGCGGTCAGGCGCAGCCCATCGATCTGGTCGCCCAGAAACAACCGGCGGCCGTCGGACGTGACGACGTGGCCATGTTTGCCGCCGACGATCTGAGCGATCTGAAACGGCAGTTGACTCAGCCGCTCCCTGACGTTGGTCGTGATCGCGACCGACGTATCGTAGCGGGCATGGAAACGCTCGATCAGCCGTTCGACCATCGCCAGGCGTTGACGCGGCAACTCACCCACCAGGGCCAGTCGGCCGTCCTGGACCTCGGTCTGCACATGGGCATCCAGGTCACGCTCCTGAAGCATGCGATCGAGCTCCAGGCGGACCGCCTCGACAGTGTCCAGGGCCACCTTGGCCGGCTTGAGCTGTTGCACCGCGCCGGGCGCCACAGTCGGTGCCGGCTGGCTGGTGAAGGCCAAGGCGCTGGAGGCAACGGTAATCACCGCGGCAGCGATGCCCAGGCGCTTGGTCCAGGAAGGCCGCGCCGCGGCCCTTTGCGGTTCGCGCTCTACCGCCAGGTGCGCCGCATCATCCAGGGCTGCTTCTTCAGGCCAGGGCTGATCCGCCGGGGCCAGGCACAACCAGACGCCAGCGATAGAGAAAGGCGCATTGCTTTGCAACGCCCCGGCGGGAATCCAGGGCTGGCCTTGTGCATCACAGACCTTCCCCTCCAGCGAGTCCAGCAGCCATTGGCCCTGAACCTGCCTGAGGGCCACGTGATGTGCGCAGATACCTGGATCGTATAACGCCAGGTCGGCGTCTTCCGCCGCTCCCACTACCCATTGCTCGCCCACCAGCGGCAACGCCGCACCTCGGTGCAGACCACTCAATACACGCAGTTCGAACATGGCCAACTCCTCAAGGCGCGACGGGTGTGCGCCCACAATCAGGTTGAACGACGGGGCACGGGTAGCCCTCGTCCACTGTCACAGCCAGGCCATCGAACGCGCCTGGATTTACATCGTTACCCGTGGCAGCACTGCCCACGCGCCGAGGGGAAAAAACCCTCATGCGGCGTCCTCGATCCGCAGTTGTTCCTGCTCGAGATCGAAGCGCCCCAGCACGGTGACCTGGGCATTGCTGTGCAACTCGCTGAAGGCAAGTACGGGTACGTGATTGAACTCGTCACGCAGCAAGTCACGCAGCGGCGCGCGCAAGTCCTGGGCGACCAACAGCACCGCCACGCGTTTGGCCCGCAACGGGAAGCCTTCGCGCAGCTGCAAGACCAAGGCGCGGGTATGTACGCTTTCCAAAGCAAAAAACGTTTCCGTCTGGGTCTGGCGCAGCGCGTCGCGCAGCAGCCCTTCGGTTTCGGGCGTCAGCAGCCAGACGTGCAAGCCGTCTTCATCGCGGTACTGGTGATAGATCTGCGATTTCAGGGCGATACGGGCGTAGTCGGTGAGCGCACCGACATCGCGCTCGTGCTGCCCATGCTCGATCAACGACTCGGCGATCAATCGCACCGCCCGCAGCGGCACGCCTTCGCCTGCCAAGCGTTGCAGCACGGCGGCGAAACGGGCCAAGGGCATGGTCCGCTGCAGCTCTTGCACCAGCTCTGGCTGTCCGGCTTCGAGCCAGCTGAGGATCGACTTGCTTTCCTGCAGCCCGAGGAACTGCGGGCCGGTGGCAAACATGGCCCGGCTCATGCGTTCCACCAGCAGCTCCCCCGCCGGCACCGCTTCCACGCGCTCGTCCGCCAGCAGCGGGTCGTCGGGGGCCAGCCAAAGCCATTGATGCTCGTCACGCACTTCGCTGCCGACCCGGGCATCCTGCGGCTCGAATGGCAGCGGCCCGCGCGCCACCGCCACGCGGTCACCGAAGGTCGCCCGCAACATCGGCACTTCGTGCACGCAGAACCGGAACTCGTCGTCTTCCAGCTGCGTGCTGTATTCGATCTCGAAGGGCGGCAAGGTCAGGCCAAAACCTGCAACCAGCGCGTTGCGCTTTTTGCGGATCGACTGGATAACATCCTCGGCGGCCGGGTTGCCTTCCATCGCCTTGGAAAATTGCAAGAGATAGGCCCGGGTCGGGTCAAAGCTGCGCAGGTCCTCGGCGCCATTGTGTTCCGGGGTGACGACCGTTTCAGACTGCTCCGCCTGGCGGGCCTGTTTTGCCCGGCCATGCAACTGGATGATGCCCGCCGTGCCGGTGATCAAGGCGATCACGATGAACACCAGCGTCGGCATGCCGGGCAACGCGGCGAAGCCGAGCATTCCCACCGAAGCGATGACCCAGGCCTTGGGCTCGGCGGTCAACTGCTTGGCAATTTCCTTGCCTACACTGCTGCCGGCAGGCTGTCCTTCCGGCGAGACGCGGGTGATGATCATGCCGGCGGTCAGGGAAATCAGCAGGGCCGGAATTTGCGCGATCAGACCGTCGCCAATGGTCAGCACGGCGTACAAGTGCATCGAGTCGGACGCGCTCATGTCATGCTGGACCATGCCGACCGAGAAGCCACCGATGAGGTTGATCACCACGATCACCAGGCCTGCGATGGCGTCGCCCTTGACGAACTTCATCGCCCCGTCCATCGCCCCGAACAGTTGGCTTTCCTTGTTCAGTTCCTCGCGGCGGCGGCGGGCTTCGCTGACATCGATGAGGTTCGCCCGCAAGTCGCTGTCGATGGACATCTGTTTGCCAGGCAGCGCGTCCAGCGTGAACCGCGCCGCCACTTCGGCGACCCGCTCGGAGCCCTTGGTGATCACCAGGAAGTTGACCACCGTCAGGATCAGGAAGATGACCAGCCCGACCGCAAGGTTGCCCCCCACCACGAAATTGCCGAACGCCTGGACGATATGACCCGCGTCGCCCTGGAGGAGAATCAAGCGCGTGGTCGCCACCGACAGCGCCAGCCGGAACAAAGTGGTCAGCAACAGCACCGCCGGGAACGAGGAAAACGCCAACGGACGCGGCAGGTACAGCGAGAGCACGATCAGCAGGCAAGAGATGCAGATGTTGATGGCGATCAGCGCATCGACCACCGCAGTCGGCAACGGCAGGATCAGCATGAACACGATGCCGAGCACCACGAACGCGCCGGCCACCTCGATACGTTGCACCGCCGCCTGGGCGACTTTATTCAACATGGCGATCATGGGCGCGCTCCAATGACCGGCTCGGCGGTCTGTCCACGGGTCTCGCCACGGGAACGCTCATCGAGCAGCACCAGCAGATTCTTCAGCGCGCTCTGGCGACTTTTGGCGTCGCGCCAGAGCGCCAGCGGCAAACGCTTGAGCAAGGGGTACAAGCCGTTCAAGGAGACCAGTTGGTCGCGCTCCTGATCGCCGCCCAATTCCCGGCCGATGCGACGTACTTCCGCCGAAGACAGGCCGCTGCTGACAAATCCCAGCATGCGCTGGAGCAACAGCACGGCCGTGAGCTGGCTGGCCGGGCAACTGTAGGCCAGTTGCTCGAGCAAACGGCGACAGCTTTGCAGCACGCTGCTCAGTTGCGTCGAGGCAGCGAGGCCGATCAGCAACGTACGCAACAGAGCGGTAGGCCGCGAAGGGGCATGGGCGGCGATGTCATCAGCCAGCGCGCGGCGCATCATGTCGAGCCCCGAGACGAATGCCGCTTCGCCGAACAGGCCAAGCAACGCCTGCATCATGGTGGGCAAGGATTGCTTGAGCACCACGGTGTCGTAATAGAGGCGCCGTACCGCCTGGCGCAGTTCCGGATCGCCACCGGAGGCCCGCAGGGCCTCGGCGATGTTCATGCCGGCCTGGATCTGCGCGCCATAACGCTCGCGCAACAGTTGCAGATAGTCGCGGGCACGCTTGGCTTCGACGAGACGACCCTGCGTCTCGGCGTCCAGCAGTGCCTGCTTCAGGATCAGGTCGGTGCGGGCCGGATCTCCGCCAGTCGATTGCACCAGTTCTTCAAGTACCGGCTGGCCACCGAGCAGGACGCCGGCCTGGGCAGCCATGGCCCCCAGGCTCTGCTTGCCGGGGTGGCCGAGTTGGTCGTACCACTCCTCCAGTTGCTCACGGGTCTCGACCCGCACCTGGCCCACCTCGCTGCGGGCATTACGGATGCGGCGCTGGTTCAGCGCCTTGGTATTGCGTTCCACATGATGGCTGAAGGTCATGCCGACCTCCTCCATCGAACTGGACTGCGCGGCCTGCGACGACTCGACAGGCCTGCCAACGCCCGCGACAGCCGAAACGGCCTGGGCGAGATTGGCGGCAATGTGCGCATTTGTCGGGGCTTCTACTTTCATGATGACCGGGGGCGTGGTTTCGGACGCTCAGTGGGTGGCGGTGATCCACCATTCGGTTCCATCGCCATCACGGGCTTTTCTAAAGCGAACGACCGAGTCGTCCGCGGGGCGTTTCCCAAAGAGCCGGTCGGTGCAATTTCATGCAGTGGTCGTCTGGAAAGCCGTGCACGGCCTTGCACAAATAGAGCATTTGCACCAATAAAAGTACCTTAAATTTCAAATAGATAAGTGTTAAATCCGGCTTGGCACAGGTCCTGCTGAAGGGGAAAAGTCGACACACCCGTCGGCACCAGGGAACCCATTCAGAGGGATTTATTGATGAACAGCCTGAACCTCATGCTTCCCCCGCAAACCTCACCGACACGTCCGAGTGCGCCCGGTGTCAGCTTCGGCGAGGAGCGTAAGCTGCGTCTGTTTGTGCAAAAGCGTGTACTCAATCAAGACGACGCCGACGACATCATCCAACTCACGTATCTGGAAGCCTGGCGCAACCAGGAAAAATTCAAGGGGCTGGCCAAGCCGGACACCTGGCTATGCGGCATCGCCTTGAACCTGATACGCAATCACTTCCGCCGTTTCTATGCGCAACCGCCACTGAGCACGTTCGACGAAAGCGATTTTCACGAATCCAGCGACGACATCGACCTGAGTGAACTGTGCGACAACCGGCGGCTGCTGGACCGCACGCTGCTGGCGATGGACGCCCTGCCCAAGGACATGCGCGACACCTTGTGGACCGCCGTGGACACCGAGAGCAGCTACCGCGATGCCGCCGAACGGCTGGGCGTGCCCATCGGCACCGTGCGCTCACGATTGTTTCGGGCCCGTGAACAACTCAAGAAAAGCGTCTATGGAGAAACCCGGCCATGACCAGTAATCGTTTGAACAGCCGAGCCGACCTGCCACGTGGCGTACGTCGCTATACGCCCGATGACCTGCCGGTGATGACGGATATCTTCAACGAAAGCGCTCTGGGGGGAACCAGTTCCCCCGTACTCAGAGCGTTTTCCCTGAAGGAAATGACGTTCTTCGTCGATTGTTTCGTCAAGGAAGGTGACCCGATCTACGTGCTCGAGCGCGGCGGCGAGGTGGTCGCCTGGTTGATCGTCAACCGCTTCTGCTGGGGTGCCCAGGCCTGCCGGTTGACCGGCGAAGTATCGATCTACGTGCGCAACGACCACATTGGCAGCGGCGTCGGCATTCGCCTCGGCCAAGCTG
Source organism: Pseudomonas sp. R1-15 (assembly GCF_051132085.1). Taxonomy (NCBI): domain Bacteria; kingdom Pseudomonadati; phylum Pseudomonadota; class Gammaproteobacteria; order Pseudomonadales; family Pseudomonadaceae; genus Pseudomonas; species Pseudomonas sp. R1-15. The sequence continues at coordinate 5,745,562 of NZ_CP071660.1, forward strand.
CCGTGGTGTTGGCCAGACGTTATGGTTTCGAGACGCTGGTGGCCTGGATCATCGAGCACAACGAGGCGAGCAAGCGGGGCGTGCAAGGATTGGGAGCGACGCTATGGGGACGTTTTCCGGGTATCGCCCGATTCGCTGACAAACGTGCGGATGTGGTGCTCTATGGATTGGACCTGATACCTATCGACACCACCCCCATCAGCGCTTCAGTGCCTGCGCAGACAAGGGAGGCCAGCCTGGCTTGAATCAACGGCTCGTCCGGCAAGAGGCCGGGCGAGCCGTTGCCATTTTTTGCACTGGCAACCGCTGATTTCTTGGCGATGATTCACCCGCAAGCCCATTTGGCCACCCGGATCAATCCACCGACCAACGCACCGGCAACGCATCCGGCCCCCTGAAATTGGGTACATAGCGCCAGCGCACGGCGCTGGGCTCCACCGCCAGTTGCAGCCCGGGACAACGCCGCAGCAAGGTCGCCAAAGCTATCTCCAGTTCCTGCCTCGCCAGCGAAGCCCCCAGGCAGTAATGAGTACCTTTGCCAAAAGACATGTGCGGGCAGGCCGGGCGAGTGATGTCCAGTGTATCCGGATCGGCGCACATCGCCTCGTCACGATTGGCCGCCCCCACCACCGCCACCAGCAGTTGCCCCCGCTGCAAACGCTGTCCGGCCAGTTCCGTGTCCTGGGTGACGAAACGAACCATGGCCCGTTCCACCGCCGAGTCATAACGCAAGAACTCTTCCACCGCGTCGGGCATCAATGTCGGCTCATCCCGCAATTGGATCAATGCCTCAGGATGCTGCACGAGCGTGTGCACGGCATTGCCAATCATCGATGCCGAAGTTTCGTGCCCGGCGATGATCAGCAGCGCGATCATGCTGCACAGCTCACTTCGGCTGAGCATACTGCCCTCTTCCTCGACCTGGGCCAGGGCCGACACCAGATCGTCGGCCGGTTGGGCCCGGCGCTGCTCGATCAAGGCGAGCATGTAGTGGGCAAATTCTTCGTAGCAGCGCTGCAGTTCGCTCAGGTCATGGCCCACCTGCCGGACAATCATGTGGGACCAGCGCCGGAAATCGTCGCGATCCTGAGCAGGGACGCCCAGCAGTTCGGCGATGACGGTAATCGACAGAGGGAAGGCATATTGGCTCACAACGTCCATCTGTCCGCTCGATTGCATTGCGTCCAGCAACGTCTCGGCGATTTGTTCGATGCGCGGTCGCATGGCGTTCACTGCCTTCAAGGTGAAGGCCTTGTTGACCAGGCGACGCAGGCGGCGATGGCTCTCCCCGTCGCGGTTGAGCATGTGCTCATTGAGAAATGCGATGGACTGCTCGCCGCCGAGCATCGCCGCGAATCGCGGATCGATGCGCGACGGATCACGGGCGAAGCGCTCGTTGTCCAGCAGGACCTCTTCGACTTCCCGGGCACCGGTGACGTACCACATCGGCAACTGCCCGTCGGGCTGGCTGAGGAACACCGGAGACGCCTGGCGCAGCGCCGCATAGTGCCGATAAGCCTCGCCGCGAAACGCGTCGCTATTCAAATCAAGGGTCCGCTCGTACGCCATGAACACTCTCCAGAGGAAGGAATCGTTGCCCATGAGTGGCTGGACTGGCGTAAAAAGATCCCTGCCAGCGCAAGCTCGCCCACCAGCCCACCAGCCCCCTATTGCCTGCCACCGGATGAACCGTTTGCCCGGCCAGCGTCACTCAAGGGGAAACCCAACCCCGCGTGGAGCTGACATGACGCATGCACTTGCCATCCATGGCCACTGTGACCCTCGCTTCGAGCCGGTCAGAGAGGCTTTTATCCAACTGATGAAAAGCCCTTTCGAACGCGGCGCCGCCCTGTCCATCCAGATCGACGGCGAAACGGTGATCGATCTGTGGGCTGGAATTGCCGGGCCGGAACCGGACGTCCAATGGCAGCGCGACACCCTGCTCAACCTGTTCTCTTGCACCAAGCCGTTCACCGCAGTGGCGATCATGCAGCTGGTGGGCGAAGGACGCCTGGACCTCGACACGCCGGTCTGCCGCTACTGGCCCGAATTCGCCAACGCCGGCAAAGCGTCCATCACCGTACGCCAGGTACTGTGCCATCGCGCCGGGCTGCCGGCGTTGCGCACTCCCCTGGCGCCCGAAACGCTTTATGACTGGGACACCATGATCGACCTGATCGCCGAGGAGCGGCCCTGGGCCGACGCCGGCAAGCAGCAGACCTATTCGCCGCTGCTGTTCGGCTGGATTCTCGGTGAATTGCTGCGCCGGGTGGATGGCATGGCCCCGGCGCAAAGCATCCACCAGCGGGTGGCGCTGCCACTCGGGCTGGATTTCCTTATGGGCCTGGACGACGCGGACATCGCTCGATGCGCCTACATGGCGCGCACCAAGGACGACGTCGATGACGAGGCCTTTGGTCGAGTGCTGCAGTTCGTGCTCAACGAGCCGACGGCCATGAGTTCATTGGCCTTCGCCAATCCGCCGATGGTGCTGGGGCGCAGTAACGAAATCGGCTGGAAGCGCATGACCCAGCCGGCGGCCAACGGCCACGGCAACGCCCGCAGCCTGGCGGCGTTCTACGCCGGCCTGCTGGACGGACGCCTGCTGGAATCACCGCTGCTCAACGAAATGCTGTGCGAGCACAGCGCCGAATACGACCCGACGATCCAGACAGCCACCCGTTTCGGCCTGGGCATCATGCTCGATCAGCCGGACGTGGCGAACGGCAGCTACGGCATGGGAGCGAGCGCGTTCGGCCACATGGGCGCCGGTGGCACCATCGGCTTTGCCGACCCGGAGCGCGGCGTGGCCTTCGGCTTCGCCTGCAACACCATCGGTTCCTACGTCCTGATGGACCCTCGCGCACGCGGCCTGGCGAATGTCGTGATGGATTGTTTGTAAAATCCGAAATCGGCGATGGTCAATCCGTGGCGAGGGAGCTTGCTCCCGCTGGATTGCGCAGCAATCCCATTTGTCTGATGGGCGCTACGCACCCAAGCGGGAGCAAGCTCCCTCGCCACGGGTTAAATATCGACAAGCGAATCCTATTTGCATCAGTGCGCTCACACCCCAGGTGGCACTGCCGCCTCGGCCACCTGCGGCTCGACCGTATCTGGCGAAGCGACCACTTGCTCTTCGCCATCGCCGACCCGGGGCAACGCGGCCTTGGCGATCATGTCCGGTTGCGCCAGCAACTTGCGCGATGCTTCCACCGGCATCAGCAGACGCCCCCTTACGCGGCCACGGCCGGCCGGGTTGAGCATGCGCAACTCCCGCTCATGCACCCCCGATAACTGCGCCAGCTGCGCCAGGTCCACCGGCTGCGCCAAGGCGACCATCTGGAAGTACGGCTGGTCGGCAATCGGGGCCAGGCTCACGCCGTAGTCTGCGGGAGTGTTGATCAGTTGCGACAAAGCCAGCAGCCGCGGCACGTAATTCTGGGTCTCGCCGGGCAGCGACAGATTCCAGTAACTGGTCGCCAGGCCACGGGCGCGGTTACGGGTGATGGCGTCGCGTACCCGTCCTTCCCCGGCGTTGTAGGCAGCCAGCGCCAGCAGCCAGTCACCGTCGAAGTAATCGTGCAAGTAAGACAAGTAATCCAGGGCAGCCCGGGTGGAGGATGGAATATCCCGGCGCTCATCGTAGTCACCATGCTGCTGCAATTGGTAACGGCGTCCGGTGGCTGGAATGAACTGCCAGAGCCCCAACGCCTGCGCAGGCGAACGTGCATTGGGATTGAACCCGCTTTCGATTGCCGGTAGCAAAGCCAGCTCCAGGGGCATGTTGCGCTTGTTCAGCTCGCCCACGATGAAGTGCAGGTAACGGCTACCGGCACGGCCGGTCTGGGTAAGAAAAGCCGGGCGCTCCATCAACCAGCGACGCTGCTCGTCGATGCGGGCCACGCCCTGGGTTCGGGTCTGCAAGGAAAATCCCTGGCGCATGCGCGCCCACAGGCTGCCGCCGCTTTGCGGGGATGACTCGCCAATCTCGATGATCGTGTCCGTGGGCGCCGGCTCAAGCCAGCGTAGCTGCGCGCGGTAAGGCTCGTTGGCGAAACGGTCGCCAATGGTCAACTGCGGTTCGAGATGCTGGCATCCGTACAGCAAGGTCCCCATGGCCAGCATGGACAAGCCTTTGGGGATGGATCGCAGAGCTGGCGAAGATGCAAGTGATCGGGACATGGGCGGTCAACCTTGAATGAGGTGGCGCCATTGGGTGGCAGATCACCGGCCAGCGGTTCCACCGGTCAGTGGAACCGAAATGCCTCGGTTGTCACTCATCAGGGGCAGCAGGCGCTCGTCGGTGCCTGAATGACAATGCGAGGTCCATCATGGCGTCACCCACCTATTGCAAGCTGATCGATCAGCTGTGCGAACTCACGATGATTCCCAGCCCGTCAGCGTTCTATGAAGAGGCGAACCTGTCGGTCAAGGATGTGGACTTTTCCTTGAAGCACACGCCTGGCGTGGGCGAGGGAGACGTTTTTATCTACTGCGGCTTCGGCCCCCTGCCCGTGGCGAATCGCGAAGCGGTCCTGCAACGGCTGCTGGAAACCAACCTGTATCTGCTCAGCGGCGCGTTCTGTCCATCGCTGTCGTACAACCGCGACAGCAAACAGGTGGTCCTGATCGGCCACGTCCCGCTGGACGGCCTCACAGCCGAGCGCCTGCTCGGGCTGATGGGGGGTGCCGCCGACATGGCGCTGATCTGGCGCGATGGCTATTTCTTCGACGGTGCCAGCCCAGACGACACCGCCAAGACCGCCCAGCCCAAACCCACCCCGCGTAGCGCAGGGCTCAACAACGCCCTGTCGATCTAGGAAGGAGAACACGACATGCCAGCAGTATCAGTAGGCGGAACCTCAAGTTCGGCGCCGTTACCCCAACAGGACGATCGGATCACGCCGGTAAGACCCAGCCTGTCCGATCAGGTCCGCCCATCCACCACGCCCTTGGTGCCTTACCACTTTGAAGGGAAAGCGAGCGACAAGACCCAGGACACGCTCAAGACCAGGCAGCATCGCCTGACCGCATTGATCAAGGACCTCGGCAAGAAAAGCCCTGATAACGACCCCATCGGTTATGCGCGGCAGCATATGGCGCTGGAGGCCACCGTGCTGGACTTCGCACCAGGGACCAGTTTTCAAGACATCCAGAAGCACCTCGCCGAACTCGGCGGCACGCCCCACCCGATGCTGTCAGGCCAGGAAGAAACCGAAGCATTCGCCAAGGATTTCAACGAGTACCTGGCCAAGAACGAGGGCGACAGGGAAGAGAGCGGAGGTTTCAAAGCGGTCTGGGACAAGCACTGCGAACGCGTTGGTAATACCCTCGGTGCCTATCATTCGCTGTGTCAGGAAGTGATCGATCAAACCCCGGGAGAAGGCGATCTCAAGCTGCTGCGCAGCAGTCATGAAGCTTTTCGCGGTTATGCCAAAGGCGTCACGCAAGCCATGACGCAGGACATGCCCCAGCGGCTGAACACGTTCATGGAAAGCCGGATCGAGCACGCGCAACTAGCGGCGAACAACGAGAGCCTTCCCCAGGCCGATCGAGACAAGGCGAGGGATGAGTTAGGCCAGTTGCGTGAGGTCAACAAAGAGCTTGGCGGGTTGCTGAAGAAGGAGGACGACAAACCTAGCAAGCTGGCAGCGGCGACGAAAAAAAACGAGGTGCTGGACACCGCGCTGAAGAACGTCGCACGCCAGGACTACGTGGCCGAACTCAAGACCCACAGCGGCTTCGTGACAGGCCTGGCTGTATTTGCCGACGCAGGAATCCCCCAAGGCCTCGCGTCTGCCGGACACTTCGGCGCCGCCACCGCGGCGATCGACGAGGCGATGGCGGACCAGTCCTTCGGGAAACATGTGGCGGCGACGTCAACCGTCCTGGGTACCGCCCACAAGGTAATCAGCGATGGCCTGCGCCCGTTTGTCCAGGTCGTCGTCGACAAGACGATCGGCCGGGGGCTGGAAAAGGTCGACCCGCTGGCGGTATACCCCAAGGCCCTGCAAGACATCACCGTGAACGGACGCCGGGTTGCCAACGCCCAACGTGAGACCATCGACGCGACACAGAGCGAAAAGCGAGCCGATTTCAAACTCAAACAGAACGCCAACAATTTTGGCACCATGAGCGGCGACTTCACCGGTTACCTCGCCTTCGGCGCGGCTCATGCGGTGAGGGACACGATAGATCAGTTCACGTCCGTCAACGCCTCCGGTATCGCGGCTCGCAGTGTCGCCTCTGCGGTAGGCGGCACCTTCATGGCGGGCGGACAGGCGGTTGCCAAATATGCCCAGACCCATGGCGATGAGCAAATCCCCACCTACCGCGTCACGAAGGAAAACCGCGAGTGGAAAGAACTCCTGCCCAAGGCGTTTGCCGAGGCGACTGGCAAGCTCAACCCGATCAGCATGGCCAATGTCAGTGACTTGGCCAACCGGATCGTGGGGGTGGGCCCAGGGATCGCCATGCGCACCGGAGTTGGGGATGCCGCCGCGGTGGGTGAAGACCCTGAAGTCAAAGAAAAAATGGAGCAGATCGTCACTACCTTCTTCTCGTCCGGCCTGACGCTGCTCCCATTCTTTGCCAACAGCGTGGCGGCACCGCTCGAGAACAAGGCACTGAGCGACGGCACTGACGACCTTGCCAAGCGGGCGCAGGTACCGTGGCAGAACGTAACCAACCCTAACCGGGACACCCTGCCACACACCCAGACCGAAGGCTTGACCCGCGACCTGGAGAACGTCTATCACGTCACCCGCGGGCTGACCCAGATTGTTCCGCAGGGCAGCCTCTCCGCGCTCAACATCACCTCCGACTTTGCCAAGGGGTTGGTAACGAATCGGAAAAAAGCGCCCGCTGGCGACAACATGGAGCTGGCAGAACGCGGCGAAGCCCCGCCACAGAGCGGACCGTCCAACGAACCAACACCCACCCCTCGACCTAACTGAGAAAGCCGCCGGACCATCGCTCGGTGGCCCGGCATCCCTCCTTCCACGCTGGCCGCAGGAACTTCCCTGCGCCAGCCCTCGCGACATACTCCGACCGCCCCCGTGGCGAGGGAGCTTGCTCCCGCTCGGCTGCGAAGCAGTCGTAAACCGGCCAATGCGGTATGACTGAATTACCATGGTGCCTGGCTTCTGGGGCTGCTGCGCAGCCCAGCGGGAGCAAGCTCCCTCGCCACGGGGATTCGCTCGAGTTGGGAAAAATCCTCCCGAGGAACGATGCGTCGGGAAGCGCTCGCGTGTTAAACAGGGGACCAACGGGACCGCTGCCACTCGCATAAGGAATGACCATGAAACGCCTGCTCGTCGCTTTCCTGTCACTGGTTGTCACCGCCATCATCGTCGCGGGCGGCTACCTCTACAGCAAGCAGCCCACCCGCCAGGGCACCGTGCAGCTGCAGGGGCTGCAAGGCTCGGTGACGGTGCGCTACGACGAACGTGGGGTGCCGCATATCCGCGCCGAGAACGAAACCGACCTGTACCGCGCCCTCGGTTATGTCCACGCCCAGGATCGGCTGTTCCAGATGGAACTGATGCGCCGCCTCGCCCGTGGCGAGCTGGCCGAGATCCTCGGGCCGAAGCTGCTCGACACCGACAAGCTGATGCGCAGCCTGCGCATCCGCGAACGCGCCGCCAGCCATGTAGCCGAGCAGGATCGCCAGTCGCCGGCGTGGATCGCGACGCAGGCTTATCTGGACGGCATCAATACCTACCAGCAAACCCATACGCGGCCGCTGGAGTTCGATGTGCTGGGCATTCCCAAGCGGCCCTTCACCGCTGAAGACACCGCCAGCATCATCGGCTACATGGCGTACAGCTTCGCCGCCGCCTTTCGCACCGAACCGCTGTTGACTTACGTGCGTGACAAACTCGGTGCCGAGTACCTGAATATCTTCGACCTCGATTGGCAGCCTCAGGGCGTCCTTCAACAAGATCCCGCAAGCGGTCCGTCCCTGACCAGCAATGACTGGAAAGACCTCAACGCCCTGGCGCGCCTGAGCGAACAGGCCCTGGCCGAAAATGGCCTGCCGCAGTTCGAAGGCAGCAACGCCTGGGCGGTTTCCGGCAGCCGCACGCACAGCGGCAAGCCCTTGCTGGCGGGTGACCCGCATATCCGTTTTTCCGCGCCGTCGGTGTGGTACGAGGCGCATTTGTCGGCGCCGGGTTTCGAGCTCTACGGCCAATACCAGGCGCTGGTGCCCTTTGCGACGCTGGGCATGAACAAGGATTTCGGCTGGAGCATCACCATGTTTCAGAACGACGACCTGGACCTGATCGCCGAGAAGACCAACCCGGACAACCCCGAACAGGTCTGGTATCGCGACCAATGGGTGGACATGACCCGCAGCGAACAGCAGATCGCCGTCAAAGGCCAGGCACCCTTGACCCTGGTGCTGCGCCAGTCGCCCCATGGCCCGATCGTCAACGATGCCCTCGGCGCCAATGCCGGCAAGACGCCGATCGCCATGTGGTGGGGGTTCCTGGAAACCCGCAACCCGATCCTCGAAGCCTTTTACCAGCTCAACCGCGCCGACACCCTCGCCAAGGCTCGCAGCGCGTCGGCCAGGATTCACGCGCCGGGCCTGAATGTGGTCTGGGCCAACGCCAAGGGCGATATCGGCTGGTGGGCCGCGGCGCAGTTGCCCAAGCGCCCGGAGGGAGTGAAGCCCGGTTTTATTCTCGATGGCGGTAGCGCTGACGCGGAAAAACCGGGCTTCCAGCCTTTCACCAGCAATCCCCAGGAGGAGAACCCGGCCAGGGGATACGTTCTCTCGGCAAATTTCCAGCCGGTGCCGGCCAGCGGGATCGAGATTCCCGGCTATTACAACCTGGCCGACCGGGGCCAGGAGCTGGATCGGCAGTTGAGCGAAAAACAGGCCAAATGGGATATCCAGACCACCCAGAAGCTGCAATTGGGCACTACCACGGCCTATGGCCCGCGCCTGCTTGCGCCGCTGTTGCCGATACTGCGCGAAGCGGTCAGCGACCCCCAGGAGCGCAAGTGGCTTGAACAACTGGCTGAATGGAAGGGCGACTACCCGCTGGATTCCGTCAACGCCACGCTGTTCAACCAGTTCCTGTTCGAGCTGGCCAACGCGGCCCTGCGCGATGAACTGGGCGATGGTTTCTTCGAAACCGCACTGTCGACCCGGGTGATAGATGCCGCGCTGCCACGCCTGGCCGCCGCAAAAGACTCGCCTTGGTGGGACGACCGCTCGACGTTGGGCACTGAAACCCGTACCGATACGGTGATCAAGGCGTGGAACAAAAGCCTGGTGCACTTGAAGGCCACCTTGGGCGAAGACGCCAGCCAATGGCAATGGGGCAAGGCCCACACCCTGACCCACGGACATCCCTTGGGCCAGCAGAAACCGCTGGACCGGGTCTTCAACGTCGGCCCGTTCGCCGCCCCCGGTACCCATGAAGTACCCAACAACCTCTCGGCCAGGATCGGCCCGGCGCCCTGGCCGGTGACCTACGGCCCCTCCACTCGACGCATCATCGACTTCGCCGACCCGACCCACAGCGTCACCATCAATCCGGTCGGCCAGAGCGGCGTGCCGTTCGACAAACATTATGAAGACCAGGCCGATGCCTACATCGAAGGGCTGTATCACCAGGCCCACCTCGCGGCGGAGGAAGTCACGGCCAACACCCGCGGCACCTTGAAACTGTTGCCCGCCAGGGCACAGCCCTGAATCCTTTCTTGACCGTCGGCAGGCTCGATCGCCATTGATGGTCAAGACTACAGGGGCCCAAACCCCGTTTACCTCAATGGAGTCCATGCAATGTTCAATAACTGGTCCGAGCTGCTGCCCACCATCAAGAGCGCCTTTGGCGCCCTGGGAAAAAGCAATCCGAAAATGGTCAAGGCCTACATGGCCCTGGATGAAGCGGCGGCCGAGAACAATGTGCTCGATGCCAAGACCCGCGAACTGATTTCCATCGCCGTGGCGATCACCACTCGCTGTGATGGTTGCATCGGCGTGCACACCGATGCCGCCATCAAGGCCGGCGCCACTCGCGAGGAAATCGCCGCGACCCTGGCGACGGCGGTCTCGCTGAACGCCGGCGCGGCTTACATTTATTCGCTGCGGGCGCTGGAGGCCCATGACGCGCTGAAGAAGTAGCCGGCAGATGCTATCGCCTTCGCGAGCAGGCTCGCTCCCACAGGGGATCTGAGCCAGGTCGCAAAGTTAGGAACAACATAAAACCTGTGGGAGCGAGCTTGCTCGCGATGACGGACTGACAGTCAACCTCTTCACTGACGGTAATATCGCTATCGCGAGCAAGCTCGCTCCCACATGGTTCCGCTCCTCAATCAGGCCGAAGTGGTCTCGGGCCGGCGCACCTGCGGTTGTTTCCAGGAGTCGGCGGCGCTTTCCTCGATGGCTTGCTGGATCGCTCGCTTGCGGTTTTCTTCGGCGCGGCGGCTGAAGTACCAGACCAGGAAGGTCACCAGCGACACCGCCAGCAGGATCAGGCTCGCCACCGCGTTGATTTCCGGCTTGACCCCCAGGCGTACCGCCGAGAAGACTTCCATCGGCAACGTCGTCGAGCCAGGACCGGAGACGAAGCTTGCCAGCACCAGGTCGTCGAGGGACAACGCGAACGACATCATCGCGCCCGCCGCCAGCGATGGCGCGATCATCGGGATGGTGATCAAAAAGAATACCTTCCACGGCCGCGCACCGAGGTCCATGGCTGCCTCTTCGATGGACAGGTCCAGCTCACGCAAGCGCGCCGAGACCACCACCGCCACATAGGCCGCGCAGAACGTCGTATGGGCGATCCAGATCGTGACGATGCCACGCTCTTGTGGCCAGCCGATCATCTGCGCCATCGCCACGAACAGCAGCAACAGCGACAGGCCGGTGATCACTTCCGGCATCACCAACGGCGCGGTGACCAGGCCGCCGAACAACGTGCGGCCCTTGAAGTGGGTGATACGGGTCAGCACGAAGGCCGCCAGCGTACCCAGCGCCACCGCGGCGATCGCGGTGTAGCAGGCAATCTCCAGCGAACGCACCACCGAGCCCATCAGTTGCGAGTTGTCCAGCAGGCCGACGTACCACTTGACCGACCAACCGCCCCACACCGTCACCAGTTTCGAGGCGTTGAACGAAAAGATCACCAGGATCAGCATCGGCGCATAGATGAATAACAGCCCCAACACCAGCATCAGGCTTGAAAAACTGAAGCGCTTCATTCCTTGCCCTCCATTTCCTTGGCCTGACTGCGGTTGAACAGGATGATGGGCACGATCAGGATCGCCAGCATCACTACCGCCAGGGCGGATGCCACCGGCCAGTCACGGTTGTTGAAGAACTCCTGCCACAGCACCTTGCCGATCATCAGCGTTTCCGGACCGCCCAGCAGTTCCGGGATCACGAACTCACCCACGACCGGGATGAACACCAGCATGCAGCCTGCGACGATGCCGTTCTTGGACAGCGGCACGGTGATTTTCCAGAAGCTGTTGAACGTGCTCGAACCCAGGTCTGACGCAGCTTCCAACAGGCTCGGGTCGTGTTTGACCAGGTTGGCGTACAGCGGCAGGATCATGAACGGCAGGTAGGAATAAACCACGCCGATATAGACCGCCAGGTTGGTGTTGAGGATCTGCAAGGGCTCGCTGATCCAGCCCATGCTCATCAGGAAGCCATTGAGCAGGCCGTTGTTGCTGAGGATGCCCATCCAGGCGTAGACGCGGATCAGGATCGCGGTCCAGGTCGGCATCATGATCAGCAATACCAGCACCGTCTGCATCTCTTTGCGGGCGTTGGCGATGCCGTAGGCCATCGGGTAGCCGATCAGCAGGCACAGCACGGTGCTGATCAGGGCCATCTTCAGCGAGCCGAGATAGGCGGCGATGTACAGTTCGTCCTCGCTGAGCATCGCGTAGTTGGCGAGGTTGAGCAGCACTTGCAGCTTCTGGTCGACGTAGCTGTAGATCTCGGTGTACGGCGGGATGGCCACGTCGGCTTCGGCGAAGCTGATCTTCAGGACGATGAAGAACGGCAGCATGAAGAACAGAAACAACCAGATGAAGGGCACCCCGATGACCAGCTGACGGCCACCGGGCGTTATTCGAGCGAGTCGGCGTTTGAGCTTGCGCATGTTCATGAGCGAAGCACCACGCCGCTGTCGTCTTCCCACCAGACGAACACCTGGTCGCCCCAGGTCGGGCGCTGGCCGCGGCGCTCGGCGTTGGCGACGAACGACTGCACCAGCTTGCCACTTGGCAATTCGACGTAGAACACCGAGTGGCCGCCCAGGTAGGCAATGTCATGGACCTTACCGCTGGACCAGTTGTGCTCGCAGGTTGGCTGCTCGGAGGTGACCAGCAGCTTCTCCGGGCGAATGGCGTAGGTCACGGACTTGTCCTGCACCGAAGTGCTGATGCCGTGGCCGACGTAGATATTGCGATCAAGGTCCTTGCAGGTCAGCACCGCGTGGCCCTCGGCGTCGTCCACCACTTCGGTCTCGAAGATGTTGACGTTGCCGATGAATTCACAGACCAGGCGGCTGGTCGGGGTTTCGTAGATGTCGATCGGGCTGCCGATCTGGGCAATCCAGCCCAGGTGCATGATCGCGATGCGCTCGGCCATGGTCATGGCCTCTTCCTGGTCGTGGGTCACCATTACACAGGTCACGCCGACCCGCTCGATGATCTCCACCAGCTCAAGCTGCATCTGCGAGCGCAGCTTCTTGTCCAGGGCGCCCATCGGCTCGTCGAGCAGCAGCAGCTTCGGCCGCTTGGCCAGGGAACGGGCCAGGGCGACGCGCTGGCGCTGGCCGCCGGAGAGCTGGTGCGGCTTGCGCTTGGCGTACTGGCTCATCTGCACGAGCTTGAGCATCTCGGCCACGCGGGCATCGACCTCGGCTTTCGGGATCTTGTCCTGTTGCAGGCCGAAGGCGATGTTCTGCGCCACCGTCATGTGGGGGAACAAGGCGTAGGACTGGAACATCATGTTGATCGGCCGCTCGTAGGGCGGCATGTCGGTGATGTCCACGCCATCGAGGAAGATCCGCCCCTCCGTGGGCCGCTCGAAACCTGCCAGCATGCGCAGCAAGGTGGATTTGCCTGATCCCGAACCGCCGAGCAAGGCGAAGATCTCGCCTTTCTTGATTTCCAGGGACACATCGTCCACGGCAATCGTCTCGTCGAACTTCTTCGTGACCCGGTCGATCTTGACCAGCACCTGCTTGGGTGTCTGGTCGCCCTCGAGGGCTTTCTTATAGGCGCCGGAGGCAACTGCCATTTACGAAACTCCCACAAAATTTGCAGCTCGCCCAAGACGGGCGAACCTTCTGAAAGTTAGAGCGTTGAACGCTATTTACCCGACTTGACCTTGGTCCAGCTGCGGGTCATGAGTCGTTGGATCTTGGGCGGCAACTCGGAGTTGACATAGAGCTTGTCGACGACCGCTTGCGGTGGGTAGACCGCTTCGTCGGTGCGTACTTCCTGGTCCATCAGTTCGCCAGCCTTCGGGTTCGGGTTGGCGTAACCGACGACGTCGCTCACCTGGGCGATGACCTCAGGCTTGAGCAGGTAGTTGATGAACGCATGGGCCTCCTTGGCGTTGCTGGCGTCGCGCGGGATCGCCAGCATGTCGAACCAGAGATTGCCGCCTTCCTTGGGAATCACGTAGGCGATGTCGACGCCCTTGCCGGCCTCGCTGGCACGTTCGCGGGCCTGGAAAATGTCCCCGGAGAAACCGGCGGCCACGCAGATCTCGCCGTTGGCCAGATCGGAGATGTACTTGGAGGAATTGAAGTAGGTGACGTAAGGCCGGACCTTGAGGAGCTGGGCCTCGGCCTTCTTGTAGTCTTCAGGGTTCTGGCTGTTGGGGTCCAGGCCCAGGTAATTGAGCATGGCCGGGATCATCTCGTCGCCCGAATCGAGGAACGAAACACCGCAGCTGGAGAGCTTCTTGATATTTTCCGGTTCGAACAGCATGGCCCACGAGTCGATTTTCTCGACGCCCAATACCGCCTTGACCTTCTCGACGTTGTAGCCGATGCCGTTGGTGCCCCACAGGTAAGGCACGGCATATTGGTTGCCCGGGTCGTTTTTCTCCAGGCGCTTGAGCAGCGCGGGGTCGAGGTTGGCGTAGTTGGGCAATTGCGCCTTGTCGAGCTTCTGGAACGCACCGGCCTTGATCTGCTTGCCCAGGAAGTGGTTGGACGGCACGACCACGTCGTAACCGGTACGACCGGCCAGCAACTTGCCTTCCAGGGTTTCGTTGGAATCGAACACGTCGTAGACCGGCTTGATCCCGGTGGCTTTCTCGAAGTCCGCCAGGGTGGATTCGCCGATGTAGTCCGACCAGTTATAAATATGCACGGTGGAGGCGGCCTGGACACCGACGGCGAGCGTCAGGCCGGCACCGACCAGCAAAGCGTTGCGTAACAAAGAAAAGACAGGCACGTGGAGGTCCTCTTAAATAGTTGGGCCCAAGTTGCCCCCGTTACCGGGCAACGAAATGCCCTGCAACAAAACCGGCGCGCAACTTACCCTCGATAAACCGATCCAGCAAAACTTTTAGTTATTTAATTGCGCCTGTTGCCGCCGCCGTGACGACGTCGACAACAGGAGATTGCTTCAAGCCGGCTTTATTTACCGGATTTGATCTTGGTCCAGCTGCGGGTCAGGATCCGCTGGGTCGCGGCCGGCAGGTCGGCAATCGCGTAGAGCTTGGCCTTCACTTCGTCCGATGGGTAAATGCTTGGGTCACCGGAGATTTCCTTGTCCACCAGCGGGGTGGCGGCCTTGTTGCCGTTAGGGAAACGTACTTCGTCGGTGATCTCCGCCATGATTTCCGGCTGCATGATGAAGTTCATCCACTTGTAAGCGGCTTCGACGTTTTCGGCATCCTTGGGAATGGCGACCATGTCGTAGAACGAACCGGCACCTTCCTTCGGAATGGTGTAGGCCACTTTCACCTTGCCGCCAGCCTCGGCAGCACGGCTCTTGGACTGCTCGATATCACCCGAGTAACCCACGGCCACGCAGATATTGCCGTTGGCCAGGTCCGAGATGTACTTGGAGGAGTGGAAGTAACCGATCGATGGGCGCAGCTTGAGGAACAGGTCTTCGGCGGCTTTCAGATCAGCCTTGTCCGTGCTGTCTGTCGGCTTGCCCAGATAGTGCAAGGCCACCGGAATCATTTCGGTCGGCGAATCGAGGAAGCTCACGCCGCAGCTCTTGAGCTTGGCGATGTTCTCCGGCTTGAGCAGGGTGTCCCAGGAATCGATCTTGTCGACGCCCAATGCGGCCTTGACCTTCTCCGGGTTGTAACCGATGCCGATGGTGCCCCACATGTAGGGGAAGGCGTGTTTGTTGCCCTGGTCGCTGGCATCACCGACGGCCTTGAGCAGGTCGGTGTCGAGATTTTTCCAGTTCGGCAGCTTGGACTTGTCCAGCTCTTGATAGACACCGGCCTTGATCTGCTTGGCGAGGAAGTTGTTCGACGGCACGACGATGTCATAGCCGGATTTGCCCGCCAGCAGCTTGGCCTCCAGGGTCTCGTTGCTGTCGAAGACGTCGTAGACGACCTTGATCCCTGTCTCCTTTTCGAACTTGGCGACCGTGTCCTTCGCGATGTAGTCCGACCAGTTGTAGACGTGCAGCACTTTGTCGTCCGCCTGGACGGCGCCCGCCATCACACCCGCCAGGGACATGGCGAGGAGGGTCTTGCCAGCTATCTTCATACCTAATGTCTTCATGCTTATTGCCTTCATGAAAAAGTGCTCCAGTTATTCTTCTTGGCCACGGTTCAGTAGCCGGCTCTCTGGCAACTTGAACAGCAGGGGTAGTCTGGCAAGTTACAGGGCAGGCTTTCAACACAAGCCCAGCCTTTATTCACACCGGGCGAGGCCCATGTCGGCACCTCGCACAGAGCCTAGCACTCAGCCTTGCAGCGCACCGAGCGTCAGGTCCAGGCATTGCCGCGCCTTGGCCACCAATTCGTCGATCTCGGCCTTGCTGATCACCAGCGGCGGCGCAATGATCATGGTGTCGCCGACCGCACGCATGATCAGCCCGTTATCGAAGCAGAACTGCCGGCAGATCATGCCCACGCCCTTGCCTTCGTAGCGTTTGCGCGTGGCCTTGTCCTGGACCAGTTCGATCGCCCCCAGCAAACCGACGCCGCGCACTTCACCCACCAGCGGATGATCGTTCAGTTCCCGCAGGCGCTGCTGCAAATACGGTGCCGTTTCGCTGTGGACGCGCTCGATGATCTTTTCTTCGCGCAGGATACGGATATTTTCCAGGGCCACCGCAGCGGCCACCGGGTGACCGGAGTAGGTGAAGCCGTGGTTGAAGTCACCGCCTTCGTTGAGCACCGCGACCACATCGTCGCGCACGATCAGGCCGCCCATGGGGATGTAACCCGAGGTCAGGCCCTTGGCAATGGTCATCATGTGCGGTTTCAACCCGTAATGATCGGTACCGAACCACTCACCCGTGCGGCCAAAACCGCAGATGACCTCGTCGGCCACGAACAGGATGTCGTATTTGGCGAGGATTTCCTTCATGCGCGGCCAGTAGGTATCCGGCGGCACGATCACGCCGCCGGCGCCCTGGATCGGCTCGGCAATGAACGCACCGACGTTGTCGACGCCGATCTCGAGGATCTTTTCTTCCAGTTGATTGGCGGCCCAGATGCCGAACTCTTCGGGGCTCATGTCGCCGCCTTCGCCAAACCAGTACGGCTGGGCGATGTGGACAATACCCGGGATCGGCAGGTCGCCCTGCTCATGCATGTAGGTCATGCCACCCAGGCTCGCGCCAGCCACGGTCGAACCGTGATAACCGTTCTTGCGGCTGATGATGACTTTCTTGTTCGGCTGCCCTTTGATCGCCCAGTAGTGGCGGACCATACGCAGCATGGTGTCGTTGCCTTCGGAGCCGGAGCCGGTGAAGAACACGTGGTTCATGCCTTCCGGGGCGATGTCGGCGATGGCCTTTGACAGTTCGAGCACCGGCGGGTGGGCGGTCTGGAAGAACAGGTTGTAGTACGGCAGCTCGCGCATCTGTTGGCTGGCGGCATCCGCCAGCTCATCGCGACCGTAACCGACGGCCACGCACCAGAGGCCGGCCATGCCGTCGAGGATCTTGTTGCCTTCACTGTCCCAGAGGTACACGCCCTTGGCGTGGGTGATGATGCGCGGGCCTTTCTCTTTGAGCTGTTTGAAGTCGCTGAACGGTGCCAGATGGTGATCGCTGCTCAGGGCCTGCCATTCACGGGTTTGCGGGTTGTTGCGGGTCATGCGGATTCTCCTTTTATTCCATTGGGGGCGGGGCTTTCGGCGGCCCCGCCCGGCGCATCAGACGGCAAAGAGCAGGAATTCCCGCTCCCACGAACTGATGACGCGCTTGAAGTTTTCATGCTCGGCCCGCTTGACCGCGACGTAGCCCGTGATGAATTTCTTGCCCAGGTACTTCTCGATGGTGGAGCTGTTTTCCATGCGCTCCAGGGCATCTTCGATGGTCAGCGGCAAACGCAGGTTCCGGCGCTCATAACCACGGCCGACTACCGGCGCGCTCGGATCGATGCCCTCGACCATGCCGATGTAGCCGCACAGCAGGCTGGCGGCAATCGCCAGGTACGGGTTGGCGTCGGCGCCCGGCAAGCGATTTTCCACGCGACGGTTCTGCGGCCCGGCGTCCGGAACCCGCAAGCCCACGGTGCGGTTTTCTTCGCCCCATTCGACGTTCACCGGCGCCGAGGTGTCGGGCAGGAAGCGGCGGAACGAGTTGACGTTGGGGGCGAACAGCGGCAGCAGCTCGGGGATGAATCTCTGCAGGCCACCGATGTGGTGCAGGAACAGCTCGCTCATGGTCCCGTCTTCGTTGGAGAAGACGTTCTTGCCGGTTTCCTTGTCAATGATGCTCTGGTGCAAGTGCATCGCACTGCCCGGCTCGCCGGTCATCGGTTTGGCCATGAAGGTGGCGGCCACATCGTGTTTGAGCGCCGCCTCGCGCATGGTGCGCTTGAACACCAGGATCTGGTCGGCCAGCGACAGTGCATCGCCATGACGGAAGTTGATTTCCATCTGCGCGGTGCCGTCTTCGTGAATCAGGGTATCGAGGTCCAGTTCCTGCAATTCGCACCAGTCATAGACGTCCTCGAACAACGGGTCGAATTCGTTCGCCGCTTCGATCGAGAAAGACTGGCGACCGGTTTCCGGGCGACCGGAACGGCCAATCGGCGGTTGCAGCGGAAAGTCCGGATCGTCGCTGCGCTTGGTCAGGTAGAACTCCATCTCCGGCGCGACAATCGGCTGCCAGCCCTTGTCGGCGTAGAGCTTGAGCACCTTCTTCAGTACGTTGCGCGGCGACAGCTCGATGGGGTTGCCTTGCTTGTCGTAAGAATCGTGGATCACCTGGGCGGTGGGCTCGATGGCCCAAGGCACCAGGAAGACTGCGTTTTCGTCCGGGCGGCAGATCATGTCGATGTCGGCGGGGTCGAGCAGTTCGTAATAGATGTCGTCTTCGACATAGTCGCCCGTTACGGTCTGGAGCAGAACGCTCTCGGGCAGGCGCATGCCTTTTTCGGCGATGAACTTGTTGGTCGGCGAGATCTTGCCCCGGGTAATGCCGGTCAGGTCGCCAATCATGCATTCGACTTCTGTGATCTTGTGGTCTTTCAACCAATCGGTGAGCTGGTCGAGGTTGTTACTCATAAATGCCTCTAGGCGTGAGTTTCCTGACTGCTATTAGTCGTCAGGCGTTGTTTGACGCATCGGCGTCGCGTTGTGTTGCCCTTGCTCGGCAGGCATCGCCAAATGCCTGGAAAATCGCAAGGTAGTGCGGGTTGGAGCCTACCGCCCATTCAGGGTGCCATTGCACTCCTAAAGCAAAAGCCTTGCCTTGTACCACCGAGACGGCCTCGATCAAGCCATCCGGCGCCAGCGCTTCGGCCCGCAGCCCCGAGGCCAGGCGCTCGATGCCCTGGCTGTGGATCGAGTTGACCTCGACCTGCGGCGGCAGCCCTAAAGACGCGAGGATACCGCCAGGCTGGACATGCACGGCATGGGCAGGACCATATTGGACCTCTACCGGCTGGGTGTCGTCTTCACGATGATCGATGAAGGTTCCGACTTCATGAACTTTCTGATGCAGGCTACCGCCAAAGGCAACGTTCATTTCCTGGAAACCGCGACAGATGCCCAGCACCGGAACGCCCGCGTCGACCGCTGCGCGGATCAGCGGCAGGGTAATGGCGTCCCGTGCAGGATCATGAGCGGTGCCTGGCGCGCTGGCCGGGCCCTGGTAGTGAAAAGGTTCTACATTGGAAGGGGAGCCGGTAAAAAGAATACCGTCCAGGGCGTCCAGAATATCGGACGGGGAAAACAGATCCGCCAGGGACGGGATCAGCACCGGCAAGCCCTTGGCGGCCGTTGCGACAGCCCGCGCATATTTGTCGCCAGTGGTGTGATACGCATGCAGACCGATCTGCCTGGAGCAGGTGGTGATGCCGATTAACGGCAGGCGAGACATGAAGCACCCCGGTATTATTGCTGTTATGGGTTTGAATCGAGCTTAGCCTTGTTCATTTTTTTACACAACACCCCCGTAAAAAATACAACACGGCCCGCTCAAGCCTGCGGGGGACAAGCCCCTCAAAGGGAAAAAAACGCCCCAAATTGCCTCAAAAAAGCCCTGCAGGTGCTTTTTTAGGGCAAAAAAGGCCCTGCTTGACTTCGGCATGCCGTTCGGGTTGACTGGCTTTCGAAGAGATCAATGATTGATATTTTTAACAACAAAGGTGTTGCATCATGTCGGTACCCCCGCGTGCCGTTCAGCTTAACGAAGCGAACGCGTTCCTTAAGGAACATCCTGAGGTTCTGTACGTTGACCTTCTGATTGCGGATATGAATGGTGTGGTGCGCGGCAAGCGCATCGAACGCACCAGCCTCCACAAGGTTTACGAGAAAGGCATCAACCTGCCGGCCTCTCTATTTGCCCTGGATATCAATGGCTCGACGGTGGAAAGCACCGGCCTGGGCCTGGACATCGGCGATGCCGACCGCATCTGCTATCCAATCCCCGGCACTCTGAGCAACGAACCCTGGCAGAAGCGCCCCACCGCGCAACTGCTGATGACCATGCACGAGCTTGAAGGCGATCCGTTCTTCGCCGACCCTCGCGAAGTCCTGCGCCAGGTCGTGACCAAGTTCGATGAACTGGGCCTGACCATCTGCGCGGCATTCGAGCTGGAGTTCTACCTGATCGACCAGGAGAACGTGAACGGCCGTCCACAACCGCCCCGCTCGCCAATCTCCGGCAAACGCCCGCACTCGACACAGGTCTACCTGATCGATGACCTCGACGAATACGTCGACTGCCTCCAGGACATCCTGGAAGGGGCCAAGGAGCAAGGCATTCCCGCCGACGCCATCGTCAAGGAAAGTGCCCCGGCGCAGTTCGAAGTGAACCTGCACCACGTGGCCGACCCGATCAAGGCTTGTGACTACGCGGTACTGCTCAAGCGGCTGATCAAGAACATCGCCTACGACCATGAAATGGACACCACCTTCATGGCCAAGCCGTATCCAGGCCAGGCGGGCAACGGTCTGCACGTCCATATCTCGATCCTGGACAAAGAAGGCAAGAATATCTTTGCCAGCGAGGATCCCGAGCAGAACGCCGCGCTGCGTCACGCGATCGGCGGTGTGCTCGAGACCCTGCCCGCGCAGATGGCGTTCCTCTGCCCGAACGTCAACTCCTACCGTCGTTTCGGCGCACAGTTCTACGTGCCGAACTCGCCGACCTGGGGCCTGGACAACCGCACCGTGGCCTTGCGCGTACCGACCGGCTCCGCCGATGCCGTACGCCTGGAACACCGTGTCGCCGGCGCCGATGCCAACCCGTACCTGTTGATGGCGGCGGTCCTGGCGGGCGTGCACCATGGCCTGACCAACAAGATCGAGCCCGGCGCGCCGGTCGAAGGCAACAGCTACGAGCAGAACGAGCAAAGCCTGCCGAACAACTTGCGCGATGCCCTGCGCGAACTGGACGACAGCGAAGTCATGGCCAAGTACATCGATCCCAAGTACATCGATATCTTCGTGGCCTGCAAGGAAAGCGAGCTGGAAGAGTTTGAACACTCCATCTCCGACCTTGAGTACAACTGGTACCTGCATACCGTTTAAGCGGTTGCAGTAGAAAGGAACGCCGCAGGCCGCCAGGGCTGCGGCGTTTTTGTTTTCGTCGTTCCCGTGGCGAGGGAGCTTGCTCCCGCTGGGCTGCGTAGCGGCCCCAAGATACTGAAGCGGTAAACCTGCATCGTTGCAGTGGCTGATTTGAGGGCTGCTCCGCACCCCAGCGGGAGCAAGCTCCCTCGCCACAAAAGCTCGTCACCTCACGAGTGCAGTTATGGACCAGCCTCCCGGTCTGCGTACAATGCCCGGCAGCCCCGCAGGAGAGCTCCATGACACGCACCGCCACCCCTCGCAAACCCCGCGCCCGCAGCCAGGCCCGGATCGACTCGATCCTCGATGCCGCCCGCACGCTGCTCGCCGCCGAAGGCGTGGCCAGCCTGTCGATCTACAGCGTCGCCGAGCGCGCCGGGATCCCGCCCTCCTCCGTCTATCACTTCTTCGCCAGCGTCCCGGCCCTGCTCGAAGCCCTGACCGCCGACGTCCATGCAGCCTTTCGTGCCTGCCTACAAACACCGATCGATCATGCAGCGCTGAACCATTGGCACGATCTGTCGCGGCTGGTGGAACAACGGATGCTGGTGATCTACAGCGAGGACGCCGCCGCTCGCCAACTGATCCTGGCCCAGCATGGCCTGACTGAAGTCACCCAGGCCGACCGCCAGCATGACCTGGAACTGAGCGAGCTGATGCACACCGTCTTCGCCCGCCATTTCCAACTGCCGCCCTTGCCTGCCGATGTCGACGTGTTCGCCTTGGCCATGGAACTGGGCGACCGCGTCTACGCCCGCTCGGTACACCAGCACGGCCAGATCACCCCGCGCATGGCCGAGGAAGGCATGCGCGTGTTCGATGCGTATCTGGGGCTCTATCTCCCTCCGTTTCTGCCCAAGCGCTCTGATTGAATCGTTCCCACGCAGAGCGTGGGAACGAAAAAGCCCCGAAGGGCTCAGCCATCCGGGGCTGCAGGTCAAGCATCGTTCACAACTTGGCGATAGACACCTCGGTGGATTTGACGAAGGCAATCACTTCGCTGCCAATTGCCAGTTCCAGCTCCTTGACCGAGCGGGTGGTGATGACCGAGGTGACGATGCCCGAGGCGGTCTGCACGTCGATTTCCGACAGCACGTCGCCTTCGACGATTTCCTTGATGGTGCCTTTGAACTGGTTGCGTACGTTGATGGCTTTGATAGTCATGATGTCGTTCCTGTCTGGATGAAGTTATTGCGCCCAACGCAGTTGCGTGGGCAAGGGTGAAACGGGTTCGGGTTCCGGCGGTTGGCCGGGCAAGGACAGCACGCGGTTGAGGACTTCGGTTTCCAGGCTCGCCAGGCGATGCGAGCCGCGAGCACGCGGGCGCGGCAAGTCGATGGCCAGGTCGAGGCCGATCTGGCCGTCTTCGATCAGGATCACCCGGTCGGCGATCGCCACCGCTTCGCTGACGTCGTGGGTCACCAACAGCACGGTGAAGCCGTGTTGCTGCCAGAGACGCTCGATCAGTTGCTGCATTTCGATCCGGGTCAGCGCATCGAGCGCACCCAGAGGTTCGTCCAGCAACAGCAGGCGCGGTTGATGAATCAGCGCCCGGGCCAGGGCCACCCGCTGTTTCTGTCCGCCGGACAACGCCGCTGGCCACTCGTGTGCACGATCAGCCAGGCCCACGGCATCCAGCGCCTGCAACGCTTGTGGTCGCCAGTCGCCCTTGAGGCCAAGGCCGACGTTGTCGATGACTTTTTTCCAGGGCAGCAAACGCGCCTCCTGAAACATCAGGCGTGTGTCTTCCCGTGCAGCGCTCAGCGATGCCGAACCGGCCAGCAACTCACCGCCCGACGGCTGATCGAGACCGGCCAGCAAGCGCAGCAAGGTACTTTTGCCGCAGCCGCTGCGGCCGACCACGGCGACGAACTGCCCGGCCGGGATATGCAAGTCGATGTCACGCAACACCTGGCGCGAACCAAAGGTTTTCTGCAGATCGCGCACCGCCAGCGGGATACCTCGCAGCAGGCGCGGCGGTTGTTGGGCGGTCATGCGACACCTCCCTTGTTCACCTGATAGGCCGGATGCCAGCGCAGCCAGACGCGTTCAAGCCCGCGAGCAGCAAGGTCGGCCAGTTTGCCGAGCACGGCGTACAGCAGAATCGCCAGCACCACCACGTCGGTCTGCAGGAATTCCCGGGCATTCATCGCCAGATAACCGATACCGGAGCTGGCCGAGATGGTTTCCGCGACGATCAGCGTCAACCACATGAAACCCAGGGCAAAACGCACGCCCACCAGGATCGAAGGCAAGGCGCCCGGCAGGATCACCTGGCGAAATAGGCTGAAGCCGGATAAACCGTAGCTGCGGGACATCTCCACCAGCGCCGGGTCGACATTGCGAATCCCGTGGTAGGTGTTGAGGTAGATCGGAAACAGCGTGCCCAGCGCCACCAGGAAAATCTTCGCCGACTCGTCGATACCGAACCAGAGGATCACCAGTGGAATCAGCGCCAGGTGAGGCACGTTACGCACCATCTGCACGGAGCTGTCCAGCAGCCGCTCACCCCATTTCGACAGGCCGGTGATAAAACCCAGGGCCAGACCGATGCTGCCGCCAATCAGGAAGCCGACCGCCGCGCGCCAACCGCTGATAGCCAGGTGCGTCCAGATCTCACCGCTGCGCACCAGGTTCACCCCGGCCTCGATCACCGCCACCGGCGCCGGCAGGATCCGCGTGGATAACCAGCCGGCCGATACCGACAATTGCCACACCGCCAACAACAGCAGCGGCACCGCCCACGGCGCGAGGTTGTGGATAAGTTTTTTCATGGCCGCCTCAGCTCTGTGAAGCAGCTTTGGGCAGGATATCGTTGGCCACCATTTCACCGAACGGGCTCACATAACCCTGGCTTTTCGGCAGTTCCGGGCGCTCCACATCGAGGTGCGGGAACAGCAGTTCCGCCACCCGATAGGATTCTTCCAGATGTGGATAACCCGAGAAAATGAACGTGTCGATACCCAGGTCGGCGTATTCCTTGACCCGCTCAGCCACGGTCGGGCCATCGCCCACCAGCGCCGTCCCGGCACCGCCACGCACCAGGCCGACCCCGGCCCACAGGTTGGGACTGACTTCCAACTTGTCGCGGCGACCGCCGTGCAGCGCGGCCATGCGTTGCTGGCCCACCGAGTCGAAGCGCGCCAGGGACGCCTGGGCACGGGCGATGGTTTCGTCGTCCAGATGGGAGATCAAGCGGTCGGCCGCTTGCCAGGCTTCGGCGTTGGTTTCCCGCACGATCACATGCAGGCGAATGCCGAAACGCACGGTGCGCCCAAGCTTCTCGGCCTTGGCCCGTACCTGGGCGATTTTTTCCGCGACGGCGGCGGGTGGTTCGCCCCAGGTCAGGACCATTTCCACCTGCTCGGCGGCGAGATCCTGGGCGGCTTCCGACGAGCCGCCGAAATACAATGCCGGACGCGGTTGCTGGATCGGCGGATAGAGCAGCTTGGCGCCCTTCACACTGATGTGTTCACCGTCGTAATCAACCGTCTCGCCTTCCAGCACCCGACGCCAGATCCGGGTGAATTCCACCGATGCCTGGTAGCGTTGCTCGTGGTCCAGAAACAGCCCGTCACCGGCCAGCTCGTCCGGATCGCCACCCGTCACCAGGTTGAACAGCGCCCGCCCGCCGGACAGCCGATCCAGCGTCGCGGCCTGACGCGCCGCCACCGTCGGGGAAATGATCCCGGGGCGCAGGGCAACCAGGAACTTCAGGCGCTGGGTCACCGGAATCAACGAAGCGGCTACCAGCCAGGAGTCTTCGCAGGAACGCCCGGTAGGAATCAACACCCCGCCAAAACCCAGCCGATCGGCAGCCTGGGCAATCTGTTGCAGGTAACCATGATCGACGGCGCGGGCGCCTTCAGCGGTGCCAAGGTAATGGCCGTCGCCGTGGGTGGGCAGGAACCAGAAAATATTGAGGCTCATGGAGTGGTCTCCTAAGGGATCGAATTACTGCGCGTTCGCAACGGCCGCCGGCGGCGTCCAGATCACGTCCTTGATGCTCAAGGGCTTGGGAATCAATTTGAGCTGATAGAAGCTGTCGGCGATTTTCTGCTGCGCCGCGACCACCTCCGGCGTCAGGAACAGAGCCCCATAGCCCTGGCGTTTCACCGACGTCAGGGTGATATCCGCCGGCAGGCCGAGCAGCGGCGAGACCTGTCGGGTCACGTCTTCAGGGTTGGCCTTGGACCACTCCCCAACTGCACGCACCTCTTCCACCAACGTCGTGATGACCTGGGGATTTTTTTGCGCGTAAGGTTTGGTCGCCAGATAGAACTGGTGGTTGTCGACAATGCCCTTGCCGTCACGCAGGGTGCGTGCCTGCAACTGTTGTTCGGCGGCTGCCTGGTACGGGTCCCAGATTACCCAGGCGTCCACGCTGCCGCGCTCGAACGCGGCACGGGCATCCGCCGGCGGCAGGAAAACCGTCTGGATGTCGGAATATTTCAGGCCGGCATCTTCCAGCGCGCGTACCAGCAGGTAGTGAACGTTAGAGCCTTTGTTCAGCGCGACTTTTTTGCCCTTGAGCTCCTGCACCGACTGGATCGGCGAGCCCTTGGGCACCAGGATCGCCTCGCTGTTCGGCGCCGGTGGCTCGTAGGCGACATAAAGCAAATCCGCGCCTGCCGCTTGGGCAAACACCGGCGGGGTTTCGCCAGTCACGCCAAAATCGATCGAGCCTACGTTCAGGCCTTCCAGCAGCTGCGGGCCGCCGGGAAATTCGGTCCATTGCACGTCGACGCCTTGGGCGGCGAGGCGTTTTTCCAAGGTGCCCTTGGCCTTGAGCAGCACCAGCGTGCCGTACTTCTGATAGCCGATCCGCAAGGTTTCGGCCTGAGCCTGGGTGATGGCGCCGAAGGACACAGCCGCAGCAAACAGAGCGACCAGCCCGTGACGCAAAATGACAGTGCGCATGGCGCCTCTCCTTTTTGCTGTGGGGTTTTGGCTGCACCTGCTTGGCCGTTGACGGCTGAGTAAGGTGGAGTTGAATCAGCGATGTAACGAGTCAGATGCTCCAGCGAGCACTCAACAGACGTTCGTTCAATACGCTGGGATCCAGCGGCTTGGGCCGCCGGGCCATGGCGCTGTAGAACTGTCCAAGCGCCTCGTCCAGACGCTGCTGCAGGGCCGGCGCCAATTGCGCCTGGGCGCTGCCTTCGCCGTAAGCGATCTGGTTGTCCTCGGCGAAAATCCCATGCAGCATTTCCTGGGCCTTGAGCGCCGACAACACCGGCTTCAGGGCGTAGTCCACCGCCAGCATGTGGGCGATGCTGCCGCCTGTCGCCATGGGCAACACTACCTTATGGGCCAGCGCGCGTTCGGGCAGCAGGTCCAGTACCGTTTTCAACGCGCCGGAGAAAGACGCCTTGTAGACGGGCGTAGCGATCACCAGGCCGTCGGCGTTTTCGATCTGGGCCAGCAGGTCCAGTACCTTGGGGCTATCGAAGCGGGCATGGAGCAGATCCTCGGCGGGAAAATCACGCACCTGATAGCTCACCACTTCCACACCTTGCTGCTGCAACCACTGTTGCGAGCGCTCCAGCAGCACTCCTGATCGGGAGCGCTGGCTGGGACTGCCGCCGAGCGAGACAACCAACATGCCAACCATTCCTTGAATTCACGTGCGATTCGCGGTGGGCGATCTCGCTGTATGGAGCAAACCATAACAGGGCATTTATATATCTTTAAATCATATTTGTTCATTTGGTTATGCATTTTAGAGATATACGGTCAGCTTTCCTTGAGGCAATAAAAAAAGGCCGTCGAAACGGCCAAAACCCTTGGTGCACAGAAGATCAACTGTGGGAGCGAGCCTGCTCGCGATAGCGGTGTGTCACTCGACCTCAATACTGGCTGATCGACCGCCTTCGCGAGCAGGCTCGCCCACAGGTTCTGGTTCTGGTTTTGCCTCAGCGATTGGGCTGCGGAGTCAGGCGCAGGTATGGTTTGACGGCGCGATAGCCTTTGGGAAAGCGCTGCTTGAGTTCCTCCTCATCCTTGAGCGACGGCACGATCACCACTTCATCGCCATCCTGCCAGTTGGCCGGCGTGGCGACCTTGTAGTTGTCGGTCAGCTGCAAGGAATCGATCACCCGCAGGATTTCATTGAAGTTGCGTCCGGTGCTCGCCGGGTAGGTGATGGTCAGGCGGATCTTCTTGTTCGGGTCAATCACGAACAGGGAACGCACGGTCAACGTGTCGCTGGCGTTGGGGTGGATCAGGTCGTAGAGGTCGGACACCTTGCGGTCGGCGTCGGCCAGGATCGGAAAATTGACCACGGCATTCTGGGTTTCGTTGATGTCCTCGATCCACTTGTGATGCGAGTCCACCGGGTCTACCGAAAGGGCAATGGCCTTGACGCCGCGCTTGGCGAATTCATCCTTGAGCTTGGCGGTAAGGCCCAACTCGGTGGTGCACACCGGGGTGAAATCCGCTGGATGGGAGAACAACACGCCCCAGCTATCACCGAGCCATTCATGGAAGCGAATCTTGCCGGCGCTGGAATCCTGTTCGAAATCGGGGGCGATGTCGCCGAGTCTGAGGCTCATGGTGCAGCTCCTGGTTAAGTAGTTGTGGCCCAACTGTGCACCGCTTTTCATTGCTTGAAAAAGAATGAATACCCATTTGTTTAGATCTTGATTGAATATAAAAAAGTGTTCACTGGCGCCTTGGGGTATAGCAGACCAAGATCATCGCCGAGGTTTCGAGAAGGCCTCGAGTTGCTGAAAAGAGGAGAAGGTTCGGGGAAGGCTACAGGGGTGGGCCGGACCCAAAACGCAAAAGCCCCGCCCGGCGTGCTGCCGGGTGGGGCTTTTTTTTGTTCTGCATTTGCACTCCGCAAATTATTGCGGCGATTTCAGAATGAGCGGCTAGGATAGGCAGCATGAACACTCAAGCCTTGTTGTCTTATCTGCATCACCATCTCCCTGGGCTGCTGGCGGTTTACCTGTTCGGTAGTCATGCACAGGGCACCGCGGGACCTGATAGCGACGTCGATCTGGCGGTGCTCGTGTCCGGCGAGGTCGACCCTGTTTCGCTGTGGCAGCTCTCAGGAGAGTTGGCGGATATCGCTGGCAGTCCGGTGGACCTGATCGATCTACGCGCGGCAACGACCGTCATGCAATACCAGATCGTGACCCGAGGCCAGCGGCTCTGGGCCAGAGACGTACAGGCGGGTTTGTATGAATGTTTCATTCTCAGCGAAAAAACCGCTCTGGATGAGGCTCGGGCAGATTTGCTCAAGGATATTCAGGAAGAAGGCAGCGTGTATGGCCGATGATGTTTTGATCAACAAGGCAGCAAGTATCGAGCGTTGCGTCGCCAGGGTGCGGGAAGAATAGGAGACGCGGCGGAGTCGGTGCGATAAGCGCCGCAAGCGCGAGAAGGATCCCCGCCCCGAAACACAAAAGCCCCGCCCGGCGTGCTGCCGGGCGGGGCTTTTTTACTTCGCTACGTCTTACATGAAGTTGTAAGTGTAGTTGAAGATCAGGCGGGTCTGATCCTGGTCGGCGATACCGGTGCTGCTGCCACGGTAGGAGCCATGACGCAGGGTAGTGCCGAAGCCCTTGAGCGGGCCTTGCTGGACGACGTAGTCCAGGCGCATGTCGCGTTCCCACTCGGAGGTTTCGCTTCCGCCGGTAGCAGACTTGATGTCGTCACCGTGCAGGTAGGCAATCGCTGCCTTCAGGCCAGGGACGCCCAGGCCGGTGAAGTCGTACGAGTACTGACCAAAGGTGGTGTTCTCACCCGCACGGACGAACTGATGGATCATGCTGTCGGTGAACAGGTAGAAGCTCGATCCACCGGCGCCTTCGTTGCGGCCGCTGTCATTGAGCAGGTTGCCCTGGTTCATGTAGACGAAGCCACCATCGTCGCCAACTTGCTGGTGACCCAACAGGAACGCGCTGCCACCCAGGGTGTAGGTGAACATGGCGCTCCAGGTCTTGTTATCGACCTCGCCCGGGTTCTTGGCATAACCGCCGTTGTTGTTGAAGCGATAGCCTGGGTCGCCGTTACGGCCATCCGAGCTGCTGTCGAAGTAACGCAGGTCAGTCTTGAACGACTGGCCTTCGCTGATCGGGAAAACGTGTACCGCACCCAGGAAGTGCTGCTTGTAGTAATCCTGCAGGTTGGCGTAGTAGTACTGCAGGGTCAGGTCTTTGGTGACTTTCCAGTCAGCACCGGCGTAACGGAACTGGTTGCTGTCCTCGGTACCACCTGCCACTGCCAAGCCCGTGCTGTTGGTACCGGCACGGCCTACGGCGCGCTCCAGTTGACCGGCGTTGAACGTCACGTTGTCCAGGTCCTTGGAGGTGATAGTGCCACCTTCGAAGGTTTGCGGCAGCAGACGGCCATCGTTGGCGACCAGGATCGGCAGGTTAGGCTGCAGAGCACCACCCAGGTGGGCCTCGGTCTTGGAGAAAAGCGCCTTTACGTTGGCCGACCCACGGCTCCAGCTGTGCTCCGCGGACCCGTCGGAGTCACTTGGCGAGAAGGAGTTATTGGCGTCTGGACGCTGACCTTTACCACCATCAAGGTGAAGACCAACCATCGCCTGGGCGTCGATACCAAAACCAACGACACCTTGAGTGAAGCCGGACTTGTAGTCGAACTTCAGGCCGGTCGCCGCTTCACGCTGGTCTTCAGCGCCTTCACGGTTGTCGTTGTCAAAGTACATGGTGCGAGAACTGACGGACGCCTTGCTGTCCTCGATGAAACCGGCGGCGCCTGCCTGCTGCGCCATTACCCCAACGGCCACAGCCAGGGCCAAGGTGGACTTCTTCATGTATCGCTCCTCTCGTTTTCTAATTCTTGTGTGTCTTTGGTTCCGGTTCGAACGCCCGGAATCCGCGGATGCGCGATTAGCGCCAGACCGTGACTGGCAAGTCAACCGTAACCCTTTCGGACTACGACCATGGTCTAACCCCGCGACACCGGCCGGAAGAATAAAGGATTCTTTATAAATCCAAAAAGAATTGTTTCACCAGTTTTCAGCTCGTTTCGACATATGCTTGCCATCAAAGCGTCATCAAGCCCTGACTCGGCTTATCGGCGACGCCGTGGATTCCTGAATGGTGTTTCGTCGGGCCTCGCGCGCGACATGCCAATGCGTGCGCATGCCGCGATCTTGAGGCTCTCCAGACTAGTCGCTGATGGTCTGAAATCAAGAAAGTCGCGGCAGCGTGACGGGATAGGCGGGTTATTTACAGCGATTTTTCGAAGATTTTCGAATTACGCTGATAGTTGTACAACGAAGCCCGCGCCGCCGGCAGGCGGTCGACACTGCTGGGCTCGAAGCCGCGCTCGCGGAACCAGTGTGCGGTCCGGGTCGTCAGCACGAACAGGGTCTTGAGCCCTTGGGCGCGGGCCCGGGTTTCGATCCGCTCCAGCAACTCATCGCCCCGGCCACCGTGGCGGTATTCCGGATTCACGGCCAGGCAGGCGAGTTCCCCGGCATCCGAATCGGCGATCTGGTACAGCGCCGCGCACGCGATGATCATGCCTTCGCGCTCGACCACGCTGAACTGCTCGATCTCGCGCTCCAGCACCTCGCGGGAACGCCGTACCAGAATGCCCTGCTCCTCCAGAGGACTGATCAGGTCCAGCAAGCCGCCGACATCCTCGATGGCGGCTTCGCGCACCACCTCGAATTGTTCTTGGGCCACGAGCGTGCCGCTGCCATCGCGGGTGAACAGTTCGGCCAGCAGCGCACCGTCCTCGGCATAGCTGACGATGTGGCTGCGCGCCACGCCGCCCCGGCAGGCCTGCGCCGCCGCATCGAGCAGCTCGGCCTGGTAGTCACTGCCCAGACGTTGCATATGAGCCGGGACCTGTTGCGGACGCAGCTCGCGAACCAGCCGCCCATCCTCACCGATCAGGCCCTGCTCGGCGCCGAACAACAGGAGTTTGTCGGCGGCCAGATCGATGGCCGCCCGGGTCGCGACGTCTTCACACGCCAGGTTGAAAATCTCCCCGGTCGGTGAATAGCCCAACGGCGACAGCAGAACGATCGAGCGCTCATCCAACAGCCGGTTGATGCCCTTGCGGTCGACCCGACGCACTTCCCCGGTGTGGTGATAGTCCACGCCTTCGAGCACGCCGATCGGCCGCGCGGTAACCAGGTTGCCGCTGGCCACGCGCAACCGCGAGCCTTGCATCGGCGAAGAAGCCATGTCCATCGACAGGCGCGCCTCGATGGCAATGCGCAACTGACCGACCGCCTCGATTACGCACTCCAGGGTCGCGGCATCGGTGATGCGCATGCCATGGTGATAGTGCGGCGTCAGGCCGCGGGCAGCGAGGCGGGTCTCGATTTGCGGACGCGAACCATGCACCAGCACCAGCCGCACGCCGAGGCTGTGCAGCAACACCAGGTCATGGACGATGTTGCCGAAGTTGGGGTGCTCCACCCCGTCGCCAGGCAGCATGACGATGAAGGTGCAATCGCGGTGGGCGTTGATATAGGGCGAAGCGTGACGAAGCCAATTGACGTATTCGGGCATGAACCTGGGCCTGTAATAAATAACAGCCTAAAAAAGACGAAGCGGAACGCACAGCGGGCTGGTGGTTATCGTCGGAACAGGCTTGGCGACACGCGCGCTCTCCTCATGAATACGGGTCCGCAAGCGGACAATTTAACCGGCGCTGGACGGTGTCAGGCAGTAATGGCCGATCAACTGTCGCAACAGCTGCACGGTAGGCTGCAAACGTGACATTTCAAGGTACTCGCCAGGCTGGTGGGCGCAGGCGATATCGCCAGGCCCCAATACCAGGGTTTCGCAACCGAGGCGCTGAAGATAAGGCGCTTCCGTGCCGAACGCCACTGCTTCGGCACGATGCCCGGTGAGCCGTTCGGCCACCCGCACCAGCTCGGCGTCCTCGGCCTGCTCGAACGGGGGCGCTTCGGGGAATAGCGGTGCGTAGTCGATCTTCACCTGGTGGCGTTCGGCGATGGGGTCGAGCTTCTGCCGGATCGCCGCCCGCAGCACCTCTGGATCCATGCCCGGCAGTGGGCGCAGGTCGAACTCCATGGAGCATTGGCCGCAGATCCGGTTGGGATTGTCGCCGCCATGAATGCAGCCGAAATTGAGGGTCGGCTGCGGCACGGTGAACTGTGGATTGCGGAACTCACGCTGCCATTGCAGGCGAAGGCCACGCAGCTCGCCCATGGCGTCGTGCATCGCTTCGAGCGCGCTGCGGCCCAGGCTCGGGTCGGAGGAATGGCCGCTGCGCCCGAGGATGTCGATACGCTCCATCATCACGCCCTTGTGCATGCGGATCGGCTTCAGCCCCGTCGGTTCGCCTATCACCGCCGCGCGTCCGAGCGGCCGCCCGGCCTCGGCCAGGGCACGGGCGCCCGCCATGGAGCTTTCTTCATCGCAGGTGGCGAGGACCAGCAACGGCTGCTTGAACGGCTGGTCCAGCAACGGCCGCACCGCTTCGATGGCCAGGGCGAAAAAACCTTTCATGTCACAACTGCCCAGGCCCACCCAGCGCCCGCCGACCTCGGTGAGCTTGAGCGGGTCGGTCTGCCACAACGCGCCATCGAACGGCACCGTGTCGCTGTGCCCGGCCAGCACCAGCCCGCCGGGCCCCGTGCCGAAGCTGGCGAGAAGGTTGAACTTGCCGGGGCTGACCTGCTGGATATCACAGGAGAATCCCAGTTCCGACAGCCAGCCTGCCAGCAGCTCGATCACGGCGCTGTTGGACTGGTCCAGCTTGGGCTGGGTACAACTGACCGAAGGCGCGGCGATCAGGGCAGCGAACTGATCTTTCATGGACGGCAAAGGCATCGCTGGCTCCCGGGGCTTACAAAATGGGGTCCATCATAGAACCATCGAGAGCAAGGATGGAACCGTTCGGCGCGGAGGGCCGACGAGTCCTGTACACTGCACGACCCTGGCAGCCACATCTTCCCCCGGCTGCGCACCCGATTCCTGGATTTTCCGGCCATGCAGAAAGAAACCGAAATCAAACTCCGCGTCAGCCGCGAGACCCTGGCAGCCTTGCGCGAGCATCCGCTGTTGAAAAAACGCAACAAGAGTGGCTGGGAACGCCACGAATTGATGAACCAGTACTTCGACACGCCGGAACGTGACCTCGCCCGGGCCAAGGTCGCCCTGCGCCTGCGTCGCGATGGCGAAGAAGTCATCCAGACCCTCAAGACCCGCGGCCAGAGCGTTGCCGGCCTGTCCGAGCGCAACGAATACGACTGGCACCTGCCCAAGGCCAAGCTCGACCTGAAGAAGCTCGACGGCGAATGCTGGCCCGAGGCACTGGCGGACCTGGACAAAAAAACCCTCAAGGCGATCTTCACCACTGATTTCGTCCGCGAGCGCGCCGAAATTGCCTGGGGCCGCGGCAAAGCCAAGGTGGTCATCGAGGCCGCCTTGGACCTGGGCCACGTGGTGGTCGGCAAGCAGAAGGAAGAAATCTGCGAGCTGGAACTGGAACTGCGCGAAGGCGAACCCGCCGCCCTGCTGGAACTGGCCGCCGAACTGGCCGCGACCCTGCCCTTGATGCCTTGCGACATCAGCAAGGCTGAACGTGGCTATCGCCTGCATGATGCGAGCAGTTACGCCCTGAGCCTGCCGGCTCCGCAACTGACGGCCGAAACGCCGCTGGACGATGCTTTTGGCGCATTGAGCTGGCATCTGCTGGGCAGCAGCCAGCGCCTGGCCGAGCAATATCGTTTCAACGGCCACTGGCGCCTGTTGCAGGACTGGGTGGAAAACCTCGCCGAACTGCGCGCGTTGCTCAGCAGCCTCGGCCAGGCCGCGCCGCGTCAATCGACCCATGATCTGCGCGTCGCCCTGGATGCGCTGCTGGAAGACTGGCGTCCCCTGGTCCAGGCTGGCCTCGACGACGAAGACGTGCGCAAGGCGGCGCCGGAGCAATTCCTCGAAGAGCTGCAGGACCCGCGCTGGGGCCTCTTCTCTCTTGAAGCTTCGCGTTGGTTGCTGGCCCGCAGCTGGACCGCCGACCGCAACACCCGCGGCAATCGCCAGGGCGCGGCGCAACTGGGCAGCTGGCTGCCGCGCCTGCTCAGCGAAGAAGCTTCGTCGCTGCAACTGCAACGCTACCAGCAACAGCC
Organism: Pseudomonas sp. R1-15; assembly: GCF_051132085.1. NCBI lineage: Bacteria > Pseudomonadati > Pseudomonadota > Gammaproteobacteria > Pseudomonadales > Pseudomonadaceae > Pseudomonas > Pseudomonas sp. R1-15. The sequence goes on from NZ_CP071660.1 coordinate 5,779,879, forward strand.
GGAAGACCTGGCCGAGCAACTGCCGCGCATCGAACGTATCCAGGCCTGGCTGCATCATGCCCGCCAGGTGCTGGAAATTCCTGAGATGGACCGGCTTTACGGCGAATTGAACAAGCTGGCGCAATTGGCCAACGAACCGATCACCGACGAGCTCCTGGATGCGCGCAAGCAACAGGCGATTGCGGTTTACCAGAATCGGGCCTGGAAGACTTTGCTGCGCCTGTGATACCGCCTTCGCGAGCAGGCTCGCTCCCACACTGGATCATGTCGAGATCCCAATGTGGGAGCGAGCCTGCTCGCGAAGGGGCCGGCACATACACCTCGGATCCAACTAGCGCACCACCGGCAAACTCGTCGTCGACTTGATCTCCGACAGCGCCACGATCGAGTTCACCTCCTGAATCCCCGGCACCATCGACAGCTTTTCGAAAAAGAATCGCTCATACGCCTCGATGTCCGCCGTGACGATGCGCAGCAGAAAATCCACCGACCCCATCAGCACGTAGCACTCCAGCACCTCGGGAAACCCGCGGATCGCCTCGGTGAACTCGGTGAAATTCGAGCGACCGTGGGCGTTGAGCTTGATTTCGGCGAAGATCTGCGTGTTCAGGCCGATTTTCTTGCGGTCCAGCAGCGTCACCTGTCCCCGAATGATCCCCTCCTCCTTCATCCGCTGAATCCGACGCCAACAGGGCGACTGGGACAAGCCAACCTGCTCGGCGATCTGCGCGCTGGACAGCGAAGCATCCTCTTGCAGCAACGCCAGTATCCTGCGGTCGAAGCTATCCAGCTCATTGTGCATAAATAAACCTGTAGTTTTCCGATATGCGAATCAGTTTATTCAACATAGGTTCGAAATAGCTCATCTTAGGTAAGAAATACCCTCCGGCGCATGTAAATATTTCTCCCGACCTCCAGGAGACCGAACATGCATCCACTCGCAACCGTATCCGCCGCCCCGACCCGCGCCGACGCCTGGCTCGCCGCCAACGCCCATTGCCGCGTGCATTATCAGATGCAGGCCGAAGCCGAGCCGGACGTGCTGTGTCGAGCATTGAATCTGTTCGCCTTGCAGGGCCTGACGCCACAGCAGGTCCACGTCGAGCGTCAAGACGACCTGCTGAAGCTGGACATTGTCCTGGATGGGCTAAGCTGGCACCGTGCCCAGGTCATTGCTGAAAAATTACGTAACCTGATCAGCATGTGCTCTGTGGACCTGCAGGACGCCGATATCACGCGGGCCGGACGGGTTCTGGCGGCCGGTTGAGGGGGGCGCAGGCAAGAATTGGAAACGCATTGGTCGGGTAGTGGCCCAACGGTCCATAAGGTCGGGACTATTCTTTTGCACAACAAGCCGGGACGCCGAAGCGTCTGCATCGCGGCTTTGCTGCAACTGTCCAATAGGAACCCGAACGCCCATGTCCACCAAACACGCCACTCAGGACCGCTGGCTGGACCTTAACGATCTGCTCCGCCAACTGGTCGCCCAGGGCCTCATCAGCCAGGATTCAGCCGAAACCGCGCTCAACGCTCGGCGCCGGCATAACGCCAACAGCCAGTTGCACCCGCTGGAGTTCATCGCCAACCAGCACCTGGACGACCTCAGCCGACCCGGCAAGCGCCTGGACCTTGAGAACCTGACGCTGTGGCTGGCCCAGCAGGCCGACCAGCCCTACATGCGCATCGACCCGTTGAAGATCAACGTGGCGGCCGTTACGCCGCTGATGTCCTATGCCTTTGCGCAACGTCACAAGATTCTCGCGGTGGCGGTTGACCGTGACGCCGTCACCGTCGCCAGTGCCCAGCCTTACGTCAGCAGTTGGGAAGCCGACCTGACCCACGTGCTCAAGCTGCCGGTCAGGCGGGTGGTCGCCAACCCGGTGGATATCCAGCGCCTGAGCGTGGAATTCTATCGCCTGGCCAAATCCGTCAGCGGCGCTACCACCGTCGATCAGCAACCGAGCAACCTGACCAACTTCGAACAACTGCTCAACCTCGGCGCCAGCGACCAGGAGCCAGACGCCAACGACGCGCATATCGTCAACATCGTCGATTGGCTGTTCCAGTACGCCTTCCAGCAGCGGGCCAGCGATATCCACATCGAACCGCGCCGGGAGCAGGGCACCGTACGCTTTCGCATCGACGGGGTGCTGCACACCGTCTATCAGTTCCCGCCGCAGGTGACGATGGCGATCATCAGTCGCCTGAAAAGCCTGGGGCGCATGAACGTCGCGGAAAAGCGCAAGCCCCAGGATGGTCGCGTCAAAACCAAGACTCCCGACGGCAACGAAGTGGAGTTGCGCTTGTCGACCTTGCCGACCGCGTTCGGCGAAAAAATGGTGATGCGGATCTTCGATCCGGAAGTATTGCTCAAGGATTTCGACCAGCTGGGCTTCTCCGCCGACGACCTGCGTCGCTGGCAGGACATGACCCGCCAGCCCAACGGCATCATTCTGGTCACAGGCCCCACCGGGTCCGGCAAGACCACGACGCTCTACACGACGTTGAAAAAACTGGCGACGCCGGAAGTGAACCTCTGCACCATCGAAGATCCGATCGAGATGGTCGAGGCCTCGTTCAACCAGATGCAGGTCCAGCACAACATCGAGCTGTCTTTCGCGGCGGGCGTACGTGCGTTGATGCGGCAGGACCCGGACATCATCATGATCGGCGAGATCCGTGACCTGGAAACCGCCGAAATGGCGATCCAGGCAGCCCTCACCGGACACCTCGTCCTCTCGACCCTGCACACCAACGACGCGCCGAGCGCCATCAGCCGCCTGCTGGAGCTCGGCGTGCCGCATTACCTGATCAAGGCCACAGTGCTCGGAGTCATGGCCCAGCGCCTGGTGCGTACGTTGTGTCCGCATTGCAAGGCGCCCATCACCCTGGATGAAGACGACTGGCAAACCCTGACGAGGCCCTGGCAGGCCCCGCTGCCGACCAACGCCCAGCAGGCTGTCGGCTGCTCGGAATGCCGCGATACCGGCTACCGGGGGCGGGCCGGGGTGTACGAGATCATGCAGTTGAGCGACAGCGTCAAAGGCCTGATCCACCCAGACACCGACCTGCTCGCCGTGCGCCGCCAGGCCTTCAAGGAAGGCATGCGCAGCCTGCGGCTCTCGGGCGCGCAAAAGGTAGCGGCGGGCCTGACCACGGTCGAAGAAGTACTGCGGGTGACGCCACAGAGTGAACAGAAGTAGCTTGTGGCGAGGGCTGACTGACGGGTCATGGAACTGAATCGAGGCTGCGGCAATCCAAAGTCATAGTTAACCCTGTGGAGTCACCTATCATGCGTCTCAAACTTGCTGTCGCGACCCTGGCCTTGCTTTCTCTTCCTGTTGGCTCGGCAATGGCCGACACGTTTTGGCGTAACGTCATCTCATCCGGTGCGACCACCGGTTCTACCTACCTGACCTTCAAGGACAACAAGCTGATCGTCGCCGCCCAGGACGACGCCGGCAGCTTCGTCGCCAGTGACGGCGGCATCCGTGGCCCCTACCTGGAAGCCGCGATGCAGAAAGTCCGTGCCGACAACCCAGGCCTGCAAGCCACCGACATGGAACTGGCCAACGCGATCCTGGCGAAAAACGCCATCGCCCAGGAATGATGTCCGGCCGATAAAAATGCCGCTCGATTGAGCGGCATTTTTTTTGCCCGACGGACATCTCACAAACCAACGTGGGAGCGAGCCTGCTCGCGAAAGCGGTGTGTCAGCCAACCTCGATGTTGCTGATTTATCGCCTTCGCGAGCAGGCTCGCTCCCACAGGTATCAAGTGTTACTCGCCGATAGCAGCCTTATAGCCGGCAGCATCGAGCAACTTGTCCAACTCGGCCTTGTCGCTTGGCTTGAGCTTGAAGATCCAGGCGCCGTACGGATCGGAGTTCAACAACTCCGGCGAGCCGCCCAACTCTTCATTGATCGCAATCACTTCGCCGGCAATGGGGGCGTAGATGTCGGAAGCGGCCTTGACCGACTCCACCACTCCAGCCTGATCACCAGCAGCAAAAACCTTACCGACCTCGGTCAGCTCGACAAACACCACATCGCCCAAAGCTTCCTGCGCATGGTCGCTGATGCCCACGGTGACGGTATCGTCGGCTTCCAGGCGCGCCCACTCGTGGCTTTCGGCAAAACGCAGTTCGGCGGGGATATCACTCATATTCTGTGTCCTCAAGAGAAAGTGTCAGCGGCCGGCGGCCCGCCGCAAAAGGTTAGATCAGGGTTTTGCCATGGCGGACGAAGGTCGGCTTGACCACCCGTACCGGGTACCACTTGCCACGAATTTCCACCTCGGCACGGTCAGCGGTAGCCATCGGGACACGTGCCAGGGCAATCGACTTGCTAAGCGTAGGAGAAAAACTACCACTGGTGATCTCTCCTTCGCCAACATTGGCGATACGGACCACCTGATGAGCGCGTAGAACACCGCGTTCCTCAAGTACCAGCCCGACCAGTTTGTGCTGCACGCCAGCCGCCAGTTCGGCTTCCAGCGCCGAGCGGCCGATGAACTGGCGACTCGCAGGTTCCCAGGCGATGCTCCAGGCCATGTTGGAGGCCAGCGGCGAAACATCCTGGTGAATGTCCTGGCCATAGAGGTTCATGCCCGCTTCCAGGCGCAAGGTATCGCGAGCTCCAAGGCCGATGGGAGGAATGCCAGCGCCCACCAGATCGTTGAAAAAGCTCGGGGCTTCATGGGCCGGCAGGACGATTTCCAAACCATCTTCACCGGTGTAGCCGGTACGGGCAATGAACCAGTCACCGTCGGCACGGCCTTCGAAGGGCTTGAGCTGCTGGATCAATTGGCCGCGTGATTGCGTGACCAGTTCGGCAATCTTGTGCCGGGCCTGCGGCCCCTGGATGGCCAGCATCGCCAGTTCGGGACGCTCGTGCAGTTGCACATCATATTCACCGAGCTGCGCCTGCATCCAGGCCAGGTCCTGGTCGCGGGTCGAGGCATTGAACACCAGCCGGTAACCGTACTCGACCCGGTAGATGATCATGTCATCGACGATGCCACCGCGCTCATTGAGCATCGTGCTGTACAGCGCACGGCCGGTGTCCTGGAGGCGATCGACGTCATTTGCCAGCAAGCGCTGCAGCCAGGCCTTGGCCTGGGGGCCGGCAACGTCGATCACGGTCATGTGGGACACATCGAACACACCGCAATCGCGGCGCACCTGATGGTGTTCCTCGACCTGCGAGCCGTAGTGCAAAGGCATATCCCAACCGCCAAAATCGACCATCTTCGCGCCAAGGGCGAGATGCAGGTCATACAGAGGCGTACGCTGTCCCATGGGTTTCTCCTTCCGGGCGTGGCGAAGGTGCGGACGGGTACTGCACAGCACGAACGCCTGAAAAAAAGCGCCCTCAGCTACCCGGTCCGACGGACGGACCGCACCGAATGCCGCGCATTGTATCCGCATGCCATGGCACTGGCACCTGGAGCCGCTCTCAATTAATTCAGAACGCGTCGATGAGCCGAGCGCCGTATCAATCCGATGACCGGCAACAGCCCGACCAGCACCAGGGTCAGCGCCGGCAATGCAGCCCGTGCCCACTCCCCCTCGCTGGTCATCTCAAAGACCCGCACTGCCAGCGTGTCCCAGCCGAACGGGCGCATCAGCAGGGTGGCGGGCATTTCCTTGAGCACATCGACAAACACCAGCAACGCCGCGCTCAACGTGCCAGGGAATAGCAACGGCAGATACACTTTGAAAAACAGTCGTGGCCCACTGACGCCAAGGCTTCGTGCGGCCTCGGGCAATGACGGACGAATCCGCGCCAGGCTGCTTTCCAGCGGACCGTAGGCCACGGCCAGGAAACGTATCAGGTAGGCCAGCAGCAACGCCGACAAACTGCCCAACAGTAACGGCTTGCCCGCCCCGCCGAGCAGGGTCGATAGCGGAATGACCAATTCACGGTCCAGATAACTGAACGCAAGCATGATCGACACCGCCAGCACTGAACCCGGCAAGGCATAACCCAGGTTCGCCAGGCCGACACCGGCGCGGATCGGGCGGGTCGGCGCCAAGCGACGGGCGAACGCCAGCAGCAAGGCCACGCAGACGGTGACCAGGGCCGCCAGGCCGCCCAGATAGAGGGTATGGATGATCAACCCGGCATAACGCTCGTCCAGGTCGAACCGACCGCGCTGCCAGAACCACACCACCAGTTGCAGCACCGGAATGACGAACGCGCAAGCGAAAACCAACAGGCACCAGCTGCTGGCCGCCACCGCCTTGAAACCGCGCAAGTGGTAAAGCGCCTTGACCCGGGGCCGTTCGTTGCTGGCCCGCTGTGCTCCCCGGGCACGGCGCTCACCGTAGAGCACCACCATCACCGCCAGCAGCAAGAGACTGGCCAGTTGGGCGGCGCTGGAAAGACTGAAGAAGCCGTACCAGGTTTTATAGATGGCGGTGGTAAAGGTATCGAAGTTGAACACCGACACCGCGCCGAAATCCGCCAGGGTTTCCATCAGCGCCAGCGCCACGCCAGCGCCGATTGCCGGTCGGGCCATCGGCAGCGCCACCCGCCAGAACGCCTGCCAGGGCGATTGGCCGAGGACCCGGGCCGCTTCCATCAATCCCTTGCCTTGGGCCAGGAAGGCGCTTCGCGCGAGCAGATAGACATACGGATAGAACACCAGCACCAACACCAGGATAACCCCTCCGGTCGACCGCACCCGGGGCAGGCGCAAGCCGCTGCCGAACCATTCGCGCATCAGGGTCTGCACCGGGCCGGCAAAATCCAGCAGGCCGACGAAAACAAACGCCAGCACGTAGGCGGGAATCGCGAACGGCAACATCAACGCCCAATCGAGCCAGCGCCGACCGGGAAATTCGCAAAGGCTGGTAAGCCACGCCAGACTGACCCCCAACAACGTCACGCCGACACCCACACCCAGGATCAGCGTCAGGGTATTACCCAGCAGGCGCGGCATCTGGGTCTCCCACAAGTGGGACCAGATCTGCGCATCGATGCTCTGCCAGGACAGCAGCAGCACGCTCAACGGCAACAGCACCAGCGCAGCGACGGCGAAGACCAGGGGATACCAACGGCGTTGGGCGGGGTGGGTCAAGGAAAACTCTCGTAAGACAAACAGTCATTTGGCGAGGGAGCGTGCTCCCGCTGGAGGGCGAAGCCCTCCCGGGATATCTGCCAGGATCTATATGCGGGGGCATGATCCAGGATTTTGGGGCTACTGCGTAGCCCAGCGGGAGCAAGCTCCCTCGCCACGGGTCGTCAATGAGCTGAAAGGTATCGTCTCAGTTCCAGCCGGCACGATCCATCAGGCGAATGGCTTCGGCCTGGCGTTTACCCGCAACTTCCACCGACAGCGTATCGGCCTTGAACTGGCCCCAGGCGGCGACTTCCTTGGACGGCTGGACTTTCGGGTTGGCCGGGAATTCCTGGTTCACGTCGGCGAAGATGCTTTGCGCTTCAGGCGTGGTCATCCATTCCACCAGTTTTTTCGCGGCGTCCGGGTGCGGCGCGTGCTTGGTCAGGCCGATACCCGAGAGGTTGATGTGCACGCCACGGTCCGCCTGGTTCGGCCAGAACAGCTTGACCTTCAAGTCTGGCTTCTGCTGGTGCAGGCGACCGTAGTAATAGGTGTTGACGATGCCAACGTCGCACTGGCCGGCATTGATCGCCTCAAGCAGCGCGGTGTCGTCGGAGAATACGTCGGTGGACAGGTTCCTGACCCAGCCTTTGAGGATCGCCTCGGTTTTTTCAGCACCATGGGTTTCGATCAGGGTCGCGGTCAGCGACTGGTTGTAGACCTTTTTCGAGGTCCGCAGGCACAAGCGGCCTTCCCATTCCTTGCCGGCCAGCGCTTCGTAAGTGGTCAGCTCACCCGGTTTGACCCGGTCAGTCGAGTAGGCAATGGTCCGCGCACGCAGGCTCAGGCCGGTCCAGGCGTGGGACGACGCACGATACTGAGGGGGAATGTTGGCATCGATTACCGGCGAGGTGAACGGCTGCAGAATGCCCATCTGCTCGGCTTGCCAGAGGTTGCCGGCGTCGACGGTCAGCAGCAGGTCGGCGGTGGCATTTTTGTCTTCGGCCTTGATCCGCTGCATCAGGGGCGCTTCCTTGTCGGTGATGAACTTCACCGCGACGCCGGTCTTCTTGGTGTAGGCATCGAAAACCGGTTTGATCAGCTCATCGATGCGCGACGAATAGACCACCACCTCATCGGCAGCCTGGGCGACGGAAGTGCCGATCAGGGTCAGTGCGAGGGCGGACAGCAGGCGTTTGGTGGCCGACATGGTAGCGGTCTCTCGATTGTGAACAGAGCGCAAATGATAAGGACTCACATTTAGCACCACAATCGAACAGTGGGTAGACACGTTTCCAAATGTTGCACAGGTGGGATGGGGGGTGGCTGTTCCGGCCTTATCGCGAGCGGGCTCGCTCCCACAGGCTCCACTGGATCAAATGTGGGAGCGAGCCTGCTCGCGATAGGCCTTTCTCAGACCTTGGCCAGATCCGGCAAATCCCCGGTCAGCCCCAACGCCTCGCGTACGAACAGCGCCTTGGCTTCCGGCATGCGGTCTACCAGCTTCAGACCGGTATTACGCAACCAGCGCACCGGCAATGGATCGGCCTGGAACAGCCGCTCGAAGCCTTCCATCGCCGCCATCAGCGCCAGGTTATGGGGCATACGCCGCCGCTCATAGCGGCTCAACACCTTGAGATCGGCCAACCGCTCGCCACGCCCTGCGGACTGCAACAGCACCTCGGCCAACACCGCGGCATCCAGGAAACCCAGGTTGACGCCCTGTCCGGCCAGGGGATGGATGGTATGCGCCGCATCGCCGATCAGCGCCAGCCCTTCGGCCACGTAACGCTTGGCGTGGCGTTGGCGCAGAGGTACGCAGACGCGAGGATCGGCGCCGAGCACCGCGCCTAGCCGGCCCTCGAAAGCCCGCTCCAGTTCGGCGCAGAAAGCGCCGTCATCCAGTGTCATCAAGCGCTGCGCTTCGCCAGGCGTGGTCGACCAGACGATCGAGCACCAGTCCTGCTGGCCGTCGCGCGCCAGTGGCAGGAAGGCCAGCGGACCATTGTCGGTGAAGCGTTGCCATGCGGTCTGGCGATGAGGTCCGGCGCAGCGCACGCTGGTGACGATCGCGTGATGCACGTAGTCCCACTCGCGAGTGGCGACCCCCGTCAGGCGGCGCACGGCGGAGTTCGCCCCGTCGGCGGCAATCACCAGTGGCGCGCGCAAGGTGCGCCCGTCAGCCAGGGTCAGCAGCCAGTCGTCGCCGGAGCGGCGCATCTGCTCCAGGCGCGCATTGGCCAGCAGCCCCAGGTCGCAGTCATGCAACCGGTCCAGCAGGGCATCCTGAACGACGCGGTTCTCGACGATGTGGCCAAGCACTTCGGCATGCAGGCTGGCGGCGGAAAAATGAATCTGCCCCGTGCCGCTACCGTCCCAGACGTGCATGTCGGTGTAGGGACTGGTGCGTCGGGCGACGATACCGTCCCAGACGCCCAGACGATCGAGAATCCGCTGGCTGGCCGCCGACAGGGCGCTGACCCGGGGTTCGAACGCTGCCTGGGAATCAAAGGGCTTGACGCTCAGCGGGCTGCCGTCGAGCAACAACACCTGCAAGCCGCTGCCCTGCAACGCAAGCGCCAGGGCGCTGCCGACCATGCCGGCACCGACAATCAACAGATCTGCGCGCAATTCCATGCTTTAAGCCTGTGCTGCTGGCGACATGAGCCGCCCGTGAAAGGAATAAGCCGTATCAAGCATCGGGGCGAGTCCCCAATCCCATGGCCTGGCGAGCGAACCAGCGCTTGGCCGGGGGCAGCAGGTCAAGGCCCAGCAGGCCGAGATTGCGGCCCACGGATACCAGCGGCAGATCGCTGCTGAACAGCCGCGTGACCTGGTCGGAGAAGCCGACGGTCAGGGCCTGGTCCATCCGCTGGCGCTCGCGATAGGCTTGCAATACAGAGAAGTCGCCGGGCGTGCTGTCGCTTCCGAGCAATGCATCGGCCAGTGCCTGCGCGTCACGCAAGGACAGGTTGAAGCCCTGGCCCGCTATCGGATGCAGGCTATGGGCAGCATTGCCGAGGATCGCCAGGTGCGGACGTACCTGCTCTTCGGCTTCCACCAGCGCCAGCGGATAAAGGTGTCGCGCACCCACCTGTTTCAACGTGCCGAGGCGATAGCCGAACACACTCTGCAGCTCACTGAGAAAACTACGCTCGTCGAGGGCTGCCAGCCGTTGCGCATCCATGCCCTGGCGAGTCCAGACCAACGCACAACGATTTTCCGGCAGCGGCAACAAGGCCATCGGGCCGTCGTCGGTAAAACGCTCGAAAGCCATGCCGTTGTGGGCTTCGCTGGGGGTGACGTTGGCAATCAACGCGCTCTGGTCGTAAGGGCGATTGCGCACACCGACGCCCAACTGCTCGCGCAGTCCGGAGCGTCCACCGTCGGCCAGTACGGCGAGGTCGCATTCCAGCGTGGTTTCGTCATCCAGCGTCAAACGATAACCACCGACTAGCGGCTCCATCCGGGTGACTTGCGCCGGGCAGCGCCAGCTGACCACGTCCTTGTCCAGCCCTTGCCACAGGCATTGGCCGAGCCAGGCATTTTCCACCACATAGCCGAGGGCCGGCACGCCCTCCTCCATGGCGGACAACCGTGCGGTGGAAAACCGTCCGCGGTCGGAAACATGAATCTGTTTGATCGGTTCTGCGCGGCGGGAAATTTCCTGCCAGAGGCCCAGGCGCTGATAAATTTGTCGAGCACCGAAGGAGAGCGCCGATGAGCGTGCGTCATAGCTCGGCTGCCAGGTGTCGCCGGGGGCGAACGGCTCGATCAGCATGATCTTCCACCCCCTGGCCTTGGCGCCTGCCTGCAAGGCGAGCGCCAGGCTCGCGCCGACCAGGCCGCCACCGATGATCGCCACGTTGACCCGGCTCATGCCGCTTGAGTCCGTGCGGCGGCCATCAGGGCCTCGATCTCGGCGACCGTTTTCGGCACGCCGCGGGTCAGGATTTCACAACCGGTCTTGGTCACCACCACGTCATCCTCGATGCGCACGCCAATGCCGCGCCATCTCTTCGCTACGCTGCGATTGTCCGGAGCAATATAGATGCCCGGCTCCACGGTCAAGGCCATGCCAACCTCCAGCACGCGCCATTCGCCACCGACCCGATACTCACCGACGTCGTGCACGTCCATGCCCAGCCAATGACCGGCACGGTGCATGTAGAACGCCCGGTAGGCTTCGCTGGCGATCAACTGGTCCACCTCGCCTTCCAGCAGCCCGAGACGCACCAGCCCCTCGGTAATGACCCGGACCGTAGCTTCATGGGCCTGGTTCCAATGCTTGTTCGGGCCAATTTCAGCGAACGCCGCTTCCTGGGCCGCCAGCACGACCTCATAGATCGCCTTCTGCTCGGGCGAAAACTTGCCGCTGACCGGCCAGGTACGGGTGATATCGCTGGCGTAGCAGTCGATTTCACAACCGGCATCGATCAGCACCAAGTCGCCATCCTTGAGCGGCGCGTCGTTCTGCTGGTAATGCAGGATGCAACTGTTACGCCCCGCCGCAACGATGGAGCCGTAGGCCGGCATCTTTGCGCCGCCCTTGCGAAATTCGTAGTCGAGCTCGGCTTCCAGGCTGTATTCGTAAAGCCCGGGGCGTGCCGCTTGCATGGCGCGGATGTGCGCCTGGGCGGAAATCCGCGCCGCTTCGCGCATCACTTTCACTTCCGCCGCCGATTTATACAGGCGCATATCGTGCAGCAGATGATCCAGGGCAACAAATTCGTTCGGCGGCTGGGCACCAAGGTGGGCCTTAGAGCGAATCACGTTGATCCACTCCATCAGGTGCCGGTCGAATTCGGGGTTGCTGCCCATGGCCGAATAGACCCGGTCGCGACCTTCGATCAGGCCCGGCAGGATGTCGTCGATGTCGGTGATGGGAAACGCGTCGTCGGCGCCGTAGTCCCGGATCGCCCCTTCCTGGCCAGCACGCAAGCCATCCCACAGTTCACGTTCGGCGTTGCGCTCGCGGCAAAACAGGATGTACTCGCCGTGAGCGCGACCGGGCATCAGCACCAGCACCGCTTGCGGCTCGGGGAAGCCGCTGAGGTACTGGAAGTCGCTGTCCTGGCGATAGACGTGCTCGACGTCGCGGTTGCGGATCGCAACGGCGGCGGCGGGCAGGATTGCGATGCTGTTGGGTTCCATCTGCGCCATCAAGGCCTTGCGGCGACGGCTGTATTCCGACTTCGGGATATGAATCATGGGCAGACGGTGTTCCCTTTCAAGCGATCAGTGCAGGGACGGCTTGGCAGCCGGTTCAGCGGTTTTTTTGGTCTCGGTAAACAGCAGCAACGGCGCGACCCGCAGGTACTCCATCACTTCCATGTAGTCGCTCTCGCCGTCGTCGGATTCTTCCAGGGCGTCCTGCACCTGGGAGATGGCCGCCAGGTCTTGCAACACTTCCTTGGCTTCATCGCTCAAGGCATATTCGCGGCGGGTCAGGCCGAAGCCTGCCAGGAAACCCTGGCACCACTGACCCAGCGCAGCGGCGCGTTCAGCCAGCGGCGCGTCATCGGTGGGCAGCAACAGGACGACGGTCATGTCGTCACTGGTCAATTCACCCTTGACCATTTCCTGCAGGCCGATGAGCGCGTTGCGCACGTTGTCCGCCGGCTCGCCTTCAAGCAGTTCGGCGGCGTCGGCCAACCAGCCGTCGGCATCAAAACCGGCGCCGGCACAGCTGCGGCCGAGCAGCAGGCCATGCAGTTCGGCGGGCGAGACAGGGTGGCCACTGGTGCTCAGCAGGGTGGCAAAGGCTTGGTACGGAGAATTCTGAATGGGCATGGGCAGCTAGGCGCCAGACGGCGCTATGTCTAGAATGGAGGCCTTGTATCCTACATCGACAGACTCGCCAAGACCATTAAAGGCTGTGCGACCCAATTCCCTCCATCAGACACATTCTTCAGTGGACACAATGGAAGACACCGACCTGCAAGCGCTGATGGCCAGACTCGAGCTGCTAATTGACCGGGTCGAGCAACTTAAGAGCCAAAACGGACTCCTATTAGCTCAGGAAAAAACCTGGCGCGAGGAACGCGCGCACCTCATTGAAAAAAACGAAATCGCCCGGCGTAAGGTCGAATCGATGATTTCGCGCCTCAAGGCCCTGGAGCAAGACTCATGAGTTCAAGCAATAGCGTTACCGTGCAGATCCTCGATAAAGAGTATTCGATCATCTGCCCCCAGGAAGAGCGCAGCAACCTGGTGAGCGCCGCCCGTTACCTGGATGGCAAGATGCGCGAGATCCGCAGCAGCGGCAAAGTCATCGGCGCCGATCGCATCGCCGTGATGGCCGCCTTGAACATTACCCACGACCTGCTGCACCGCCAGGATACGCCGGACGTACAGGTCAGCGGCTCGACCCGTGAACAGGTCCGCGACCTGCTCGATCGGGTGGATCTGGTACTGGCTACCGATCCGGACGTCAGCAAGGGCTGATTCGCGAGGCAGCCTGGGGTATACTTGCGTCACTCCCTGGGGTGCTTGCCAGTTGGTGATGTCCCTGAGCCGATACGCACAACCACGGGGGTTGCACGTTGGGGCCGGTGTGCATGTCCGCTTGACGGAAAGCCTTAACGCCTCCTGCAACTTCCACCTTGAACTTTCGGGTTCAAGGGCTAAGCCGACAGCGGTTCATCCGGGGAGCCTGATTCTTGAAACAATGCCAGTCATCATGACTGGCATTGTCGTTTCTGGCGTTTGGCGTTTTCCGGTCCCGCCGTTTGCGGTTACGCTGTGCCGATGTCACCGTCTCGCGAAGCATCGATATGACCGAACCTGCGTTGCCGACCCGCCCACAACTTCGCCGCCTGCTACGCCAGGCCCGTCGTGCCCTGACCCCGGCCCAGCAACGGCAAGCCGCCCACGGGCTTTATCGGCAACTGGCACAGCATCCGCTGTTTCGCCGCGCAAAACACATCGCCCTGTACCTGCCCAACGACGGTGAGATCGACCCACGCCTGCTGCTGCGCGCCGCCCAACGTCGGGGCAAGGCGACTTATCTGCCAGTACTCAGTCCCTGGCCGCAGACCAGGATGGTGTTCCAGCGGATCCATCCCGGCGAAAAAATGCGCCCTAATCGTTTCCGCATCCCGGAACCACGCAAGAATATCGCCCGGCAGCGCAAAGTCTGGACATTGGACCTGGTATTGCTGCCGTTGGTGGGGTTTGACGATGCCGGCGGACGCCTGGGCATGGGCGGCGGCTTCTATGACCGCAGCCTGGCGTATCTGTCGCGACGCAAACAATGGCGCAAGCCGACGTTGCTGGGCCTGGCCCATGAGTGTCAGAAGGTCGAACGATTGGCGCAGGCAAGCTGGGATGTACCGCTACAGGGAACGGTCAGTGACAGGCGTTGGTATCTGGCGAGCTAGACGCCGCGAAACAGCGGCGTCCAGAAGACGGCTCAGCGCTTGAGTGCGGGCGCGGGCTGGGTGATTTCCATCGGTGCATCATTTTTGTTGGCCCATAAGCTCTGGGCATAACCCGTGGTGACGACACCCAGGCCGAACAGAATGACCAGGACCCACAACAAATCCGGTTTGCGTTTCATCGATTGCCCCCCTCAAGGCATATCACACACGATGACAGCAGCGGTTTTCTTATCTGGCCGTGCAGCAGCGTCAAGCTTGGAAGGCCGGCATTTTGCGGCAACGTGAACCGACACGCAAATGCTGGCGTCAACCGACTGTCGGTTTGTCATAAAATCGCTGAACCTTTTTATCGCCACCACCCAGGAGTAGAAATCATGGCCTACTGGCTGATGAAATCCGAGCCCGACGAATTGTCCATCCAGGGCCTGGAAAAGCTCGGCCAAGCGCGCTGGGACGGGGTTCGCAACTACCAGGCGCGCAATTTCCTGCGAGCCATGGCGGTAGGCGACTCATTTTTCTTCTATCACTCCAGTTGCCCGGAGCCAGGCATTGCCGGAATTGGCAAAATCATCAAGGCCGCCTATCCCGACCCAACGGCCCTGGAACCTGACAGTCATTACTTCGAGGCCAAGGCCAGCCCGGAGAAGAACCCCTGGACCGCCCTCGACGTCGCCCATGTCGAGACATTCCCACGGGTGCTGAAGCTCGACTACCTCAAACAGCAAGCCGCCCTGGCCGAAATGCCGCTGGTGCAAAAAGGCTCGCGACTGTCGGTGATGCCGGTGACAGCTGAGCAGTGGGCAGCGGTCATTGCGTTGAAGCCCTGAGCTATGCAGCGCCCTGTCGGCCGCTTTCGCGAGCAGGCTCGCTCCCACAGGGGAATGGTGTTGCCCACAAGACTCCTGTGGGAGCGAGCCTGCTCGCGAAGGGGCCCGCCCGGACAAACCTACTGAATGATCAGGTTGTTGAACAACAGATCATCCACCATCGGCTTGCCCGTCTCGTCGTTCATCACCTGCTGGGTCTGCTTCAACGCTTCCTGCCGCAGCTTTTCCTTGGCTTCAAGGTTGTTCATGGTTTCGGTCGTCTGCTGGGCAAACAGCGCCACCAACTGATTGCGAATCAACGGCTCGTTAGCCTTCACCGCCGCAGCGGCGGCGTCACCGGTCACGCGCAGGGCAACGTCGGCCTTGTAGACCTTCAGCTTGGTCGTTCCGTCCAGGCCATAGTTGCCCACGAATGGCGGGCTGAGCGTGATGTAACTGACCTTCGGCGCCTCGCCTTCTTTGGCTTCCTTGGCTTCTTCGGCCATCGCCGCCACAGGCAACGACAGGGCCAGCATCAACATGATCCACGCTTTCACATTCGACTCCTCATCCGATTTGCGGCCCAGCATACCGCCCCCTCGTCCCAGCACAAGCTTATGGCCGGCTATCAGGGCGGGGCATGCTCGTTGACCCCTTCACTCTCACACCTACACTTATCGGCCATCACTCCCAAAGGAATAGCCCTGATGAAAGCCGTGCTGTGCAAAGAATTCGGCCCCGCCGAATCGCTGGTGCTGGAAGACGTCGCCAGCCCCGTCGTGAAGAAGAACGAAGTGCTGCTGGACGTGCACGCCGCCGGGGTGAATTTTCCTGATACGTTGATCATCGAAGGCAAATATCAATTCAAGCCGCCCTTCCCGTTTTCCCCCGGCGGCGAAGCAGCGGGTGTCGTCCGCGAGGTGGGAGAAAAGGTCAGTCACCTGAAAGTCGGTGACCGGGTCATGGCGCTGACCGGCTGGGGCAGTTTCGCCGAACAGGTGGCAGTCCCGGGCTATAACGTGCTGCCCATTCCTGCCGCCATGGAATTCAACACCGCCGCCGCTTTCAGCATGACCTACGGCACCTCGATGCATGCCCTCAAGCAACGGGCCAACCTGCAACCCGGTGAAACCCTGCTGGTGCTCGGTGCCTCCGGCGGCGTCGGCCTGGCGGCGGTGGAAATCGGCAAGGCCATGGGCGCCCGGGTGATCGCCGCCGCCAGCAGCGCGGAAAAACTCGCGGTAGCCAAGGCCGCCGGCGCCGACGAACTGATCAACTACACCGAAACCAGCCTCAAGGATGAAATCAAGCGCCTCACCGACGGCCAGGGCGCCGACGTAATCTACGACCCGGTGGGCGGCGACCTGTTCGACCAGGCGGTCCGCGCCATCGCCTGGAACGGCCGGCTGCTGGTGGTCGGCTTCGCCAGCGGGCGCATTCCCGAGCTGCCGGTGAACCTGGCCTTGCTCAAGGGCGCTGCCGTGGTAGGCGTGTTCTGGGGCTCCTTCGCCCAACGCCAGCCGCAGGACAACGCCGCCAACTTCCAACAGCTGTTTGGCTGGTTCGCCGAAGGCAAGTTGAAACCGTTGGTGTCGCAGGTCTATCCGTTGAGCAACGCCGCCCAGGCGATCAACGACCTGGGGCAGCGCAAGGCGGTGGGCAAGGTGGTCGTGCAGGTTCGCTGATTGCCCAAGCTGTTTACCTGAACCGGGTCGCAGCGCTACGGCCCGGTTCCGCCATCCCCATACCGCCCTCCATTTATACCTGAGCGACATGTTCGTAAAAGAACATGCCATCTCCCACATTTCCGCTGTTTGGCCGATGCGAACCGGTGCTATTTTCGGTAATGAAACTGTAACATTCGCATCCGCAGTCAAAACAAGAAATCTGGAGCCCTTGAATGTTTGCTTTCTTTCGTCCCGCCGCACATCAGGCTCCATTGCCTGAAGAAAAAATAGACAGCACCTATCGGCGCCTTCGCTGGCAGATCTTCGCCGGCATTTTTATTGGTTATGCCGGTTACTACCTGCTGCGCAAAAATTTTACCCTGGCATTTCCGGATCTGATCGCCCAAGGCTATACAAAGGGCCAGCTGGGGGTGGCGATATCGGCAATCGCGATCGCCTACGGTCTTTCCAAGTTCCTGATGGGCATCGTGTCCGACCGCTCCAACCCGCGTTATTTCCTGCCTTTTGGCCTGATAGTGTCAGCCGGAGTGATGTTCATTTTCGGTTTCGCACCGTGGGCAACCTCAAGCGTGACCATGATGTTCATCCTGTTGTTCATCAACGGCTGGGCGCAAGGCATGGGCTGGCCACCAAGCGGACGCACCATGGTGCACTGGTGGTCGCAGAAAGAACGCGGCGGTGTGGTTTCGGTATGGAACACCGCCCATAACGTCGGCGGCGGCTTGATCGGCCCGCTGGCAATACTTGGCATGGGCTGGTTCAACGACTGGCACAGCAAGTTCTACGTACCGGCAGCGGTGGCTTTGCTGGTCGCTGTATTTGCCTTCATCGTCATGCGCGATACGCCGCAATCGACAGGCTTGCCGCCCATCGAGAAATACAAAAACGATTACCCGGAAGGCTACGATGCCAGCCATGAAGAAGAATTCAGCGCCAGGGACATCTTCGTCAAATACGTGCTGCGCAACAAGATGCTCTGGTTCATCGCGCTGGCCAACGTTTTCGTCTACCTGTTGCGCTATGGCATTCTGGACTGGGCACCGACCTATCTCAAAGAGGTCAAGCACTTCGATTTCGACAAGACGTCCTGGGCTTACTTCCTGTACGAGTGGGCCGGCATTCCCGGCACGCTGCTATGCGGGTGGATGTCGGACAAGGTCTTCCGGGGCAACCGCGGCCTGACGGGCATGGTGTTCATGGCATTGGTGACCGTCGCAACAATCATCTACTGGCTGAATCCGCCGGGTAACCCGATGGTCGACATGATCTCGCTGTTCGCGATTGGCTTCCTGATCTATGGCCCGGTCATGCTGGTAGGTCTGCAGGCCTTGGAACTGGTGCCCAAGAAAGCAGCAGGTACAGCTGCCGGCTTCACCGGTCTGTTTGGTTATCTGGGTGGCTCAGTCGCAGCCAGCGCAATGATGGGCTACACGGTGGACTATTTCGGCTGGGATGGCGGCTTCATCCTGCTGGTCGGTGCCTGCCTGCTGGCCATGGCATTCCTCGCGCCAACCCTGCGGCACAAGCAGATCGCCAGTCAGAGCCGCGACGCGATCGCCTGATCCAGCGCTGATTTGCAGCGCTTGAGCCGCGCCTCCAGATTACGGTCTGGCATGGCGTGGCTGCGCAGGGCGTGGATGGTCTGCTCGACATAATCGCGAGTCGTGCCATACCGCCCGCAGGCGCTTTCGAACACCTGGCTCAGCACATGATCCGGCAGATTGCCGGCATAGCTGGGCAGGTGTCGCTCCAGGACAAAACCCAAGGCCTGAACCCGATTGCCATCTTCCAGCCGACAGCTGAGCCAGTGCGGCCGATAGGACGGCACGGGCATCTCGCGTTGCCACAGGGCCAACAGCGAATCCTGCAGGTTTTCTTCCGGCAACCGGTAGGCGAAACCGCTGCACGAACCGCCGCGATCCAGCCCGAACACCAGCCCTGGCAATTCCGGGGTGCCACGGTGTTCATGGGACCACAGATACAACCCGCGATGATAACCGTGCACTCGCCCGCGCATACGCTCCACCGCCGTGCATTCGGGCCGCCAGATCAACGAGCCGTAGGCGAACAGCCAGACTGGGCCGCCCTGGTGCAGGCTCATGGTCGAGTGCATCGACGCAAGCAGTTGTTCCCGGGTCAGCTGTGGCCCCAACTCGAGTCTTGGCGGATACAGCGCGCAGGTGATGGCGGATTCGATAGCGGTCATGGCCGGTAGCGGATGGCTCCTCGCTGATTGTGAATGGCTTGGCAACGCCAAGGTACTGGCGCTTCATGGAACGAAGGCAAGTTGGATGCCATCGGGCGTCCATATACGTTATCGGTATCTAGCTGACAGAACTAAATACCGAAACGAAATATGGGCCGTTATATCGATCGGCATTCGTTCTTGTGGCGAGGCAGCTTGCTCCCGCTGGACTGCGCAGCAGTCCCAGATGAGGCGGTCGCTGCGCAACCGAGCGGGAGCAAGCTCCCTCGCCACGAAGAACTCACCGAGCCTAGGTTGGACGAACGCGGTTCAAGCCCGCGGCGCGTACGCAAACACATCGGCACGCATCTGATGAGCATCCATCCCGGCCTCCACCAGCGCATCAAGCGTGGCGTAGATCATCGCTGGTGAGCCGCTGGCGTAGACGTGGACGCTGGAAAGATCGCTGATGTCCTCGCACACGGCTTCATGGAGCATCCCGCAGCGCCCTTCCCAGCCGCACAAGTCGCTGACGACTTTGTGCAGGAACAGGTTCGGCAGTTTTTTCCATTCATCCCAATGCTCGATTTCATAGAAATCCTCCGGCCGCCGCACGCCCCAATACAAATGCACCGGGTATTTGAAACCGGCGGCCCGGCAGTGCTCGATCAGGCTGTGCATCTGCGCCATGCCGGTTCCAGCGGCGATCAGCACCAGCGGGCCATCCGGCAACTCGGACAAGTGGGTATCACCGAACGGCATTTCGATGCGCACGGTAGGATTGCGCCGCAGTTGCTCCAGCAGCGCCAGCGCACTGCTTTCGCGCGCCAGTACATGTAGCTGCAGGTCCCGCCCCGAATGCGGCGCCGAGGCCAGGGAGAACGCCGATTTTTCGCCGTTCTCGCGCTCGATCATCAAGTATTGCCCAGCGTGATAGCGCGGCGGCTTGCCCGCCGGCGCCCGCAGGCGCACCCGCCAGACATCGCCGCCGACGTCACTGCATTCGGTGACCTGGCACGCCAGGTTGCGCACCGGCAGTTCACCCGGCGCCAGCACGCCATCCCAGAGCACCACGCAATCCTCCAGCGGCTCGGCAATGCAGGTAAAGATCTCGCCGTGATCACGCACCTCACCGGCCTGCGTCACGCGACCTTCCACCAGCAGCGCGCCACAGACATGGCAATTGCCATTGCGGCAGCTCTGCGGACATTCGTAGCCCAGGCGCCGGGCGCCATCGAGAATCCGCTCTGCCGGCTGTATCTCCAGCACCGCGCCGGAAGGCTGCAAGGTTACACGCATCAATCTATTCCTAACTGATTCCAGATGGCATCGATCCGTTGGGTAACGGCTTCATCCTTGACGATAACCCGGCCCCATTCACGGGTGGTTTCACCGGGCCATTTATGCGTGGCATCGAGCCCCATCTTCGACCCCAGGCCGGACACCGGCGAGGCGAAGTCGAGGTAGTCGATCGGCGTATTCTCGATCATCACCGTGTCGCGCTTGGGGTCCATGCGCGTAGTGATGGCCCAGATCACGTCGTTCCAGTCCCGTGCGTTGATATCGTCATCAGTGACAATAACGAACTTGGTGTACATGAATTGTCGTAAAAACGACCAGACGCCCAACATCACCCGCTTGGCATGCCCCGGATACGACTTCTTCATGGTCACCACGGCCATGCGGTACGAGCAGCCTTCCGGTGGCAGGTAGAAATCGGTGATCTCCGGGAACTGCTTCTGCAGGATCGGCACGAACACTTCGTTCAGCGCCACGCCGAGGATAGCCGGCTCATCGGGCGGACGTCCGGTGTAGGTGCTGTGGTAGATCGGCTTGATCCGATGGGTGATGCGTTCGACGGTGAACACCGGGAAGCTGTCCACCTCGTTGTAATAACCGGTGTGGTCGCCGTAAGGACCTTCATCGGCCATTTCGCCGGGGTGGATCACGCCTTCGAGAATGATCTCGGCGGTGGCCGGCACTTGCAGGTCGTTGCCACGGCATTTCACCAGCTCGGTGCGGTTGCCCCGCAGCAGGCCGGCGAAGGCATATTCGGAGAGGCTGTCCGGCACGGGCGTGACGGCGCCAAGGATAGTCGCCGGATCCGCGCCCAGGGCCACCGAAACCGGGAATGGCTGACCAGGGTGTTTTTCGCACCACTCACGATAATCCAGCGCGCCACCCCGATGGCTCAGCCAGCGCATGATGACCTTGTTGCGGCCAATCACCTGCTGACGATAGATACCGAGGTTCTGGCGATCCTTGTTCGGCCCTTTGGTGACGGTCAGGCCCCAGGTGATCAGCGGCCCCACGTCGCCCGGCCAGCAGGTCTGCACCGGCAGCATGGCGAGATCGACAGCGTCGCCCTCGATCACCACTTCCTGGCAGATCGCGTCCTTGACGACTTTCGGCGCCATGGAAATGATCTTGCGGAAAATCGGCAGCTTCGACCAGGCGTCCTTCAGGCCCTTCGGCGGCTCCGGCTCCTTGAGGAACGCGAGCAGCTTGCCGATCTCGCGCAGTTCGCTGACAGCTTCGGCCCCCATGCCCAGGGCTACACGCTCCGGTGTGCCGAACAGATTGCCCAGCACCGGGATGTCATAGCCGGTCGGATTTTCGAACAGCAGTGCCGGGCCCTTTGCCCGCAGGGTGCGGTCGCAGACCTCGGTCATCTCCAGCACTGGGGACACCGGCACCTGGATGCGCTTGAGTTCGCCGCGCTGTTCCAGACCGCTGATAAAGTCGCGCAAGTCGCGATACTGCATGCAAAGCCTCATGGTGACCGTGGCGTTCGGGGGCCCGAGTTTAACGCCGCCCGTTCGCAATAGTGAATGCACAGACAGCAAAAAGCCGGGTTTCCCCGGCTCTTGCTGGCCTGCTCGACTTACTTGCGCTTCATCGACAGGAAGAACTCATCGTTGGTCTTGGTCGTTTTCAGCTTGTCGACCAGGAACTCGATGGCCGCCACTTCATCCATCGGATGCAGCAGCTTGCGCAGGATCCACATGCGCTGCAACTCGTCATCGGCCGTCAGCAATTCTTCGCGACGGGTACCGGAACGGTTGATGTTGATGGCCGGGAACACACGTTTCTCGGCGATGCGACGGTCCAGGGGCAGTTCCATGTTGCCGGTACCCTTGAACTCCTCGTAGATCACTTCGTCCATCTTCGAGCCGGTTTCAACCAGCGCAGTGGCGATAATGGTCAGCGAGCCGCCTTCTTCGATGTTCCGTGCGGCACCGAAGAAACGCTTCGGTTTCTCCAGGGCGTGGGCATCGACACCACCGGTCAATACCTTGCCGGAGCTCGGGATCACGGTGTTGTAGGCACGGGCCAGACGGGTGATGGAGTCGAGCAGGATCACCACGTCCTTCTTGTGCTCGACCAGGCGCTTGGCCTTCTCGATCACCATTTCGGCAACCTGCACGTGACGGGTCGGCGGCTCGTCGAACGTCGAGGCGACCACTTCGCCGCGCACGGTGCGCTGCATCTCGGTCACTTCTTCCGGACGCTCGTCGATCAGCAGCACGATCAGATGAACTTCAGGATTGTTACGGGCGATGTTCGCGGCAATGTTCTGCAGCATGATCGTCTTGCCCGCTTTCGGCGGCGCCACGATCAGACCGCGCTGGCCTTTGCCGATAGGTGCGCACAGGTCGATGACACGACCGGTGAGGTCTTCGGTGGAACCGTTGCCGGCTTCCATCTTCATGCGCACGGTCGGGAACAGCGGGGTCAGGTTCTCGAAGAGAATCTTGTTCTTCGCGTTTTCCGGACGGTCGAAGTTGATCGTATCGACCTTGAGCAGCGCGAAGTAACGCTCGCCTTCCTTTGGAGGGCGGATCTTGCCAACGATGGTGTCACCGGTGCGCAAGTTGAAGCGACGGATCTGGCTCGGCGAGACGTAGATATCGTCCGGGCCGGCGAGGTAGGAAGCGTCCGCGGAGCGGAGGAAGCCGAAGCCGTCCTGGAGAATCTCCAGCACGCCATCACCGGAGATTTCCTCGCCGCTTTTTGCGTGCTTCTTGAGCAGGGAGAAAATCACGTCCTGCTTGCGCGAACGGGCCATATTTTCTATGCCCATCTGTTCGGCCAATTCGAGCAGTTCGGTAATCGGCTTTTGCTTGAGTTCAGTCAGATTCATATAGGAATGACGTAATCATTTATGGAGGGGGAAATTAAGCTTTTGGCTTAATGAGGCCGCGCCGCAGAGAAGGCGACAGGATCGCGTACTTGTTCGAAAGGAGAGCGTCGGCGACGGCTTGCAGGGGGCAATGGAGAAACCAGTGCGGGGCCGAATGTAACACCTCGATTTACGAGCGTCTAGCCCTGGATAACGAAAAAGCCCCGCGATTTGCGGGGCTTTTGGCAGAACATTCGACGCTTAGATGTTGGCGTCGAGGAAAGCTGCCAGTTGCGACTTCGACAGCGCGCCGACCTTGGTGGCCTCGACGTTGCCGTTCTTGAACAGCATCAGCGTCGGGATACCACGCACGCCGTGCTTGGCCGGGGTTTCCTGGTTTTCGTCGATGTTCAGCTTGGCGACGGTCAGTTTGCCCTTGTAGGTCTCGGCAATTTCGTCCAGGACCGGAGCGATCATTTTGCAAGGACCGCACCACTCAGCCCAATAGTCGACCAGCACTGCGCCTTCGGCCTTGAGTACGTCAGCTTCGAAGCTAGCGTCGCTAACGTGTTTGATCAGATCGCTGCTCATGGAAATCTCCGGGGTAATCAGCAAAAAAACGTGGCCCATCATAGCTGCCCTTCCCAGGTTCAGGAAGCCGCAGTTGATTGAGTCTCGCTATGGAGATTGATGGCTTTGGGTATGGCCCGCTTCATGAAGCGGCCGGTGCGATGAACGAGATACCGGTACGCAACGCCGCATTACGTACATGTTCCTGCATGGTTTTTTGCGCGGAAACCGATGCCCGGCGGGCCAGGGCGCGAAGGATCTTGCGATGTTCCTGCCACGTCTCCATCGCCCGCTCCGCCCTGATGAACGGTAGTTTCTGGCTTTCCAGGAAGATATCGGCGCTGGCGGTGAGAATGCCCAGCATCGCCTGGTTGCCGCTGGCCAGCAAGATCCGTCGGTGGAACTCGAAATCGAGCCGCGCCGCCGCGTCGAAATCCCCCGCCTTCAACTCTCGGCGCATGGCCTCGACGTTGTCATCCAGGGCATCGAGCTCATCGGCGCTCAACGTGACGGCCGCCAACCCGGCCGCGAACCCCTCAAGGGCATAACGCAACTGAAAGATATCCACCGGCGAGGCCTGAGCGGCGAAGGGCCAACCCGGCGTTGGTTCGCTGCGTGGGGCTTGCGCCGGTGATTGCACGAATACCCCCCTCCCTGGCTGCACGCTGATCATGCCCAAGGCACTGAGCGATGAAAGCGCCTCGCGCAGTGAGGCCCGGCTCACCCCCAGCTGCAAGGCCAGCTCCCGTTGTGACGGCAGCGCATCCCCCGGGCCGAAACCTTGATCGGCGATCAGCTTGCGGATGCCTTGGAGGGCGACTTCCGGAACGGCACGAGAAATGGAATTCATGGTTTTTCAGGGAAACCGAGTCAATGAGCGGCTAGTTGTAAAGCTATTCAAAGCCCTCGGCAAGTCGTGCCCCAGCAGGGTTCGGCGGCTTGTATCAACGCTCAATAAAGGTGCGAAACGCGACGCAACTGTTCAGACCAGTCAGACCGATGCCCGCCAGCAAAATCGCGGCTTTGGTGGATCAGCAAGGCCTTTGGCATGGCCTGTGCTCTGTCCGATCAGAGAAATCACATCATCGACTGCGGAGATTCACCATGATCCAGCGTTGCAGCGTCCTGCTCACTGCCCTGTTTGCCAGCCTGATGCTTTGCCAATTGCCCGCCCACGCCGATGGCCTGGAAGACGTGGTCAAGCGCGGTACGCTCAAGGTTGCGGTGCCTCAGGATTTTCCACCGTTCGGCTCCGTGGGTCCGGACATGAAGCCACGCGGCCTGGACATCGATACGGCGAAACTGCTGGCCGACCAGCTCAAGGTCAAGCTTGAACTGACGCCCGTCAACAGCACCAACCGCATTCCATTCCTGACCACTGGCAAGGTCGACCTGGTGATTTCCAGCCTGGGCAAGAACCCTGAGCGTGAAAAAGTCATCGACTTCTCCAGCGCCTACGCGCCGTTCTACCTGGCCGTATTCGGCCCGCCTGACGCCGCCATCAACGGCCTGGACGACCTCAAGGGCAAGACCATCAGCGTCACCCGTGGCGCCATCGAAGACATCGAGCTGAGCAAGGTCGCCCCCGAAGGCACCATCATCAAGCGCTTCGAAGACAACAACTCGACCATCGCCGCCTACCTGGCCGGCCAGGTGGACCTGATCGCCAGTGGCAACGTGGTGATGGTCGCCATCAGCGAGCGCAACCCCAAGCGCGTTCCGGCGTTGAAAGTGAAACTCAAGGACTCGCCGGTGTACGTGGGCGTGAACAAGAACGAGCCGGCGCTGCTGGACAAGGTCAACCAGATCCTCGCTACCGCCAAGACCGATGGCAGCCTGGAAAAAAATTCCCAGACCTGGCTCAAGCAGCCGCTGCCGGCCGACCTCTGACCGTCGCTTGAGAGGCTGAGCATGGCTTATCAGTTCGATTTCCTGCCGGTGGTGCAAAACACCGAGCTGCTGTTGCGCGGCGCGCTGTTCACCCTTGAACTGACGGCCATCGGCGCGTTGCTCGGGGTCGGCCTGGGCATCGTCGGGGCGGTGGTTCGGGCGTGGAATATCCGTCCGTTCGCGGCGATCTTCGGCGTGTACGTGGAACTGATCCGCAACACGCCGTTCCTGGTCCAGTTGTTTTTCATCTTCTTCGGCTTGCCGTCCCTGGGCCTGCAGATTTCCGAGTGGCAGGCGGCGGTGCTGGCGATGGTGATCAACCTCGGCGCGTATTCCACCGAGATCATCCGGGCCGGCATCCAGGCTATCCCACGGGGGCAACTGGAAGCCGCCGCGGCACTAGCGATGAGCCGCTTCGAAGCGTTCCGCCACGTAGTCTTGCTGCCGGCACTGGGCAAGGTCTGGCCGGCGCTGAGCAGCCAGATCATCATCGTGATGCTCGGCTCCGCCGTCTGTTCGCAGATCGCCACCGAAGAGCTGAGCTTCGCCGCCAATTTCATTCAGTCGCGCAATTTCCGCGCGTTCGAAACCTACGCGCTGACGACGCTGATCTACCTGTGCATGGCGCTGTTGATCCGCCAGTTTCTCAACTGGATCGGGCGTCGCTACATTGCCAGGAGCAGCCAATGAGCGATTTCACTTTCTGGGACGTGGTGCGCAACCTGCTCACCGGCCTGCAATGGACCCTGGCGCTGTCGCTGGTGGCGTTTATCGGCGGCGGTGTGATCGGCTTGCTGGTGATGGTGCTGCGCATCTCCAAACGCGCCCTGCCGCGTAATGTCGCCCGGACCTATATCGAGCTGTTCCAGGGCACGCCGCTGTTGATGCAGTTGTTCCTGGTGTTCTTTGGCGTGGCCCTGGCCGGGGTGGAGATTTCGCCCTGGATGGCTGCGGCGATCGCCCTGACGCTGTTTACCAGCGCTTACCTGGCGGAGATCTGGCGCGGTTGTGTCGACTCGATTTCCAACGGCCAATGGGAAGCGTCCGCGAGCCTGGCGCTCAAACCGCTGGAACAGTTGCGCTACGTGATCCTGCCCCAGGCCCTGCGCATCGCCGTGGCGCCGACCGTGGGCTTCTCCGTGCAGGTGGTCAAGGGCACGGCCGTGACGTCGATCATCGGCTTTACCGAACTGACCAAGACCGGCGGCATGCTCGCCAATGCCACGTTCGAGCCGTTCATGGTCTACGGCCTGGTGGCCCTCGGTTATTTCCTCCTTTGTTACCCCTTGTCCCTCAGCGCGCGCTATCTGGAAAGGAGACTGCATGCCTCTGCTTAGAATTTCCGCCCTGCATAAGTACTACGGCGATCACCACGTGCTCAAAGGCATCGACCTGAGCGTCGAGGAAGGCCAGGTGGTAGCGATCATCGGCCGCAGCGGTTCGGGAAAATCCACCTTGCTGCGCACCCTGAACGGTCTCGAATCGATTAACGACGGCGTGATCGAAGTCGATGGCGAGTACCTCGACGCGGCACGCGCCGACTTGCGCAGCCTGCGCCAGAAAGTCGGGATGGTGTTCCAGCAGTTCAATCTGTTCCCGCACCTGACGGTCGGCGAGAACGTGATGCTCGCGCCACAAGTCGTGCAAAAAGTGCCCAAGGCCAAGGCGGCCGAGCTGGCGCGGCAGATGCTGGAGCGGGTCGGGCTCGGCGAGAAATTCGACGCCTTCCCGGACCGTTTGTCCGGCGGCCAACAGCAACGGGTCGCGATTGCCCGCGCCCTGGCGATGTCGCCAAAGGTGCTGCTGTGCGATGAAATCACCTCGGCCCTGGACCCGGAGCTGGTCAATGAAGTGCTCAGCGTGGTGCGGCAATTGGCCAAGGAAGGCATGACGCTGATCATGGTCACCCATGAAATGCGCTTTGCCCAGGAGGTGGGGGACAAGCTGGTGTTCATGCACCAGGGCAAGGTGCATGAAGTGGGGGACCCGAAGGTACTGTTCGCCGATCCGCAGACGGCCGAGCTGGCGAACTTCATCGGTACGGTCGAGCCTGCCTGAACTTTGCTGGCAAGACCTTCTGTGGCGAGGGAGCTTGCTCCCGCTCGACTGCGCAGCAGTCGCAGGCCCTGCCAGCCGGTTTATTCCTGATGTATCGGGTTGATTCATTTGGGGCTGCTGCGCAGCCCAGCGGGAGCAAGCTCCCTCGCCACAGAAGCCAAGCCAAGCTGCTCTGGGTCAAGGGTTTGGATCAGGCGCGTTGGCGTAAGCGGTCGATCGTGGCAGGATGGCAAGGTTATCGACCGAGACTTTTTGACCATGCCGCTATCCCAAGCCAAGAATCTGTCCCTGATCGCTGCCATAGACCTGGGCTCCAACAGCTTTCACATGGTCGTCGCCAAGGCCCAGAACGGGGAAATCCGCATTCTTGAGCGACTCGGCGAGAAGGTCCAGCTGGCCGCCGGTATCGACGAAGAACGTCAACTGAGCGAAGAATCCATCCAGCGCGGCCTCGACTGCCTCAAACGGTTTGCCCAACTGATCAACGGCATGCCCCTGGGCGCGGTGCGCATCGTCGGCACCAATGCCCTGCGCGAGGCGCGCAACCGCGGCGAATTCATCCGGCGCGCCGAAGAGATCCTCGGCCATCCGGTGGAAGTCATCTCCGGCCGTGAAGAGGCCCGCCTGATCTACCTGGGTGTTTCCCACACCCTGGCGGACACCCCGGGCAAGCGCCTGGTGGCGGACATCGGCGGCGGTAGTACCGAATTCATCATCGGCCAGCGCTTCGAACCACTGTTGCGCGAAAGCCTGCAGATGGGTTGCGTCAGCTTCACTCAGCGCTACTTCCGCGACGGCAAGATCACCCCGGCCCGCTACGCCCAAGCCTACACGGCGGCGCGCCTGGAAATCATGAGCATCGAGCACGCGCTGCACCGCCTGGCCTGGGATGAAGCCATCGGTTCCTCGGGCACCATTCGCGCCATCGGCCTGGCGCTCAAGGCTGGCGGCCATGGCAGTGGTGAGGTCAACGCCGAAGGCCTGGCCTGGCTCAAGCGCAAAGTGTTCAAGCTGGGCGAATCGGACAAGATCGACTTCGAAGGTATCAAGCCTGATCGCCGGGCGATTTTCCCGGCGGGCCTGGCGATTCTCGAGGCGATTTTTGACGCCCTCGAACTGCAACGCATGGATCACTGCGAAGGTGCCCTGCGTGAGGGCGTGCTCTACGACCTGCTGGGGCGCCATCATCACGAAGACGTCCGCGAGCGCACCCTCGGCTCGCTCATGGAGCGTTACCACGTCGACCAGGAACAGGCGGCGCGGGTCGAGCGCAAGGCCCTGCACGCGTTCGACCAGGTGGCCGACGACTGGGACCTGAACGACGGTGTCTGGCGCGAACTGCTGGGCTGGGCCGCCAAGGTGCACGAAGTCGGCCTGGACATCGCCCACTACCATTACCACAAGCACGGCGCCTACCTGATCGAGCACTCGGACCTGGCGGGTTTCTCTCGCGAAGACCAGCAGATGCTTGCGCTACTGGTGCGTGGTCACCGGCGCAATATTCCCAAGGATAAATTCGCCGAGTTCGGCGATGACGGCATCAAGCTGATCCGCTTGTGCGTGCTGTTGCGCTTCGCAATCCTCTTCCACCACATCCGCGGCACCCAGGAAATGCCCCAGGTAACCCTGCATGCCAATGGTGATCAACTGGATGTGATATTCCCGGACGGCTGGCTGGAAGAAAACCAACTGACCCAGGCCGACTTCGCCCAGGAAGCGGAATGGCTGACCCGGGTTGGGATTGTGTTGAATATTCACTGATCGGCGCCACGGCACGCTCCCCCGTGGCGAGGGAGCTTGCTCCCGCTCGACTGCGCAGCAGTCGCAGGATCTGCCTGAAATGGAAGTTTTCCTGATACACCGAGCTGAATGGCTTCAGGGCTGCTGCGCCCGAAGCGTCGGACCGACCCAGCGGGAGCAAGCTCCCTCGCCACGAAAAGCCGATCCCGCCTCCAGGCGTTAACGAACCGCCAACACCGGGCTGCTAAGCCGATCCAGCAAGGTCGCCTGGGCACTGCGCGGGTTCTGGTTGCCGGTCGGTGTGTTGCGGATGTAACGGCCGTCCGACTGCAGGCTCCAACTGTGGGTGTTGTCGGTGAGGTAGCTTTCCAGCTCTTTCTTGACCCGCAGGATCAGCTTCTTGCCCTCCACCGGGAAGCAGGTCTCGACACGCTTGTCGAGGTTGCGCTCCATCCAGTCGGCACTGGAGAGGAACATTTGCTCCTCGCCGCCATTGAGGAAATAGAACACCCGCGTGTGCTCCAGGAAGCGCCCGATGATCGAGCGCACATGGATGTTGTGGGACACCCCAGGAATGCCCGGCCGCAGGCAGCACATGCCGCGTACCACCAGGTCGATGCGCACGCCCGACTGGCTGGCCTTGTATAGCGCGCGAATGATCTTCGGATCAGTCAGCGAGTTGAATTTGGCGATGATGTGCGCGGGCTTGCCGTCCAGGGCGAACTGGGTTTCCCGGGCGATCATGTCGAGCATGCCCTTTTTCAGGGTGAACGGCGCATGCAGCAATTTTTTCATGCGCAGCGTCTTGCCCATGCCGATCAGTTGGCTGAACAGCTTGCCGACGTCCTCGCACAGCGCATCATCCGAGGTCAGCAGGCTGTAGTCGGTATACAGCCGAGCGTTGGCGGCGTGATAGTTGCCGGTGCCCAAGTGCGCGTAGCGCACAATCTCGCCGGCCTCGCGCCGCAGGATGAGCATCATCTTGGCGTGGGTCTTGTAGCCAACCACGCCGTAGATCACCACCGCGCCGGCCGCTTGCAGGCGGCTGGCCAGTTGCAGGTTGGATTCTTCGTCGAAACGCGCACGCAATTCGATCACCGCGGTGACTTCCTTGCCGTTTCGCGCCGCGTCCACCAGGGCGTCGACGATCTCCGAGTTGGCGCCGCTGCGATACAACGTCTGGCGCACCGCCAATACGTGGGGGTCCTTGGCGGCCTGGCGCAGCAAATCGACCACCGGCGTGAACGACTCGAAGGGGTGCAGCAGGAGAATGTCCTGTTTGCTGACCACACTGAAAATGTTCTCGCTGTTTTGCAGCAGTTTCGGAATCTGCGGCGTAAACGGCGAGTATTGCAGCTCCGGATGGCTGTCCAGGCCGGTGATGCTGAACAGCCGCGTCAGGTTCACCGGACCATTGACCTGATACAGCTCGGTCTCGTGCAGGTTGAACTGCTTGAGCAAGTAGTCGGACAGATGTTTCGGACAGGTGTCGGCCACTTCCAGGCGCACCGCATCGCCGTAACGGCGGGAGAACAGCTCGCCGCGCAGGGCGCGGGCCAGGTCTTCGACGTCCTCGGTGTCCACCGACAGGTCGGCGTTACGGGTCAGGCGGAACTGGTAGCAGCCCTTGACCTTCATGCCCTGGAACAGGTCATCGGCATGGGCGTGGATCATTGACGACAGGAACACGTAGTTGTCGCCAGGCCCGCCGACGTCTTCCGGCACGCGGATGATGCGCGGCAGCAGGCGCGGCGCCGGAATGATCGCAAGGCCGGAATCGCGGCCAAAGGCGTCGATGCCTTCCAGCTCGACGATGAAGTTCAGGCTCTTGTTCACCAGCAATGGGAACGGGTGCGTCGGGTCGAGGCCGATCGGGGTGATGATCGGAGCGATCTCGTCACGGAAATAACGGCGTACCCAGGTCTTGAGCTTGGTCGTCCAGTAGCGGCGACGGATGAAGCGGACCTGATGTTTTTCCAGCTCCGGCAACAGGATGTCGTTGAGGATCGCGTACTGGCGGTCAACATGACCGTGTACCAGCTCGCTGATGCGCGCCAGGGCCTGGTGCGGTTGCAAACCATCGGCACCGGCCTGCTCGCGGGCGAAGGTGATCTGTTTTTTCAGGCCCGCGACGCGAATCTCGAAGAACTCGTCCAGGTTGCTGGAAAAGATCAGCAAAAACTTCAGCCGCTCCAGCAGTGGATAGGACTCATCCAGTGCCTGCTCCAGCACGCGGATGTTGAATTGCAGTTGCGACAGCTCGCGATGGATGTACAAGCTGCTGTCATCCAGATTGGTGATCGTGATCGCCGGAGCAGGGGCCGGCTCGGGCACGGCCGCTGGAGCCGACTCCAGCTCCGGCGGCGTTTCGGCGGCTTGCTCGACCACGGGCTGAGCGTCTTTTACGGCAACTTCTGTGAGTCCTTCGGTATTCATCGCAAGTTCCTGGGAGGCTATTTCTGCTCTCGTAACAATTGGGCGGCGCGCACGGCAAAGTAGGTCAGGATGCCATCAGCACCCGCACGTTTGAAAGCGGTCAGGGACTCGAGAATCACCCCTTCGCTCAGCCAGCCGTTCTGGATCGCGGCCATGTGCATCGCATACTCGCCGCTGACCTGATAAACAAAGGTCGGTACTTTGAATTCTTCCTTTACCCGGCAAAGAATGTCGAGATAAGGCATCCCCGGCTTGACCATGACCATGTCTGCGCCTTCTGACAAGTCGGCAGCCACTTCGTGCAAGGCTTCGTGGGTGTTGGCCGGGTCCATCTGATAGGAAGCCTTGTTGGCCTTGCCCAGGTTCAGGGCCGAGCCGACCGCGTCGCGGAACGGACCGTAGTAGGCGCTGGCGTACTTGGCCGAGTAGGCCATGATGCGCACGTTGACATGGCCGGCCACTTCCAGGGCTTCGCGGATCGCCTGGATGCGACCGTCCATCATGTCGGATGGCGCCACGACCTGGGCCCCCGCTTCGGCGTGGGACAACGCTTGCCTGACCAGCGCATCGACGGTGATGTCGTTCTGCACGTAGCCTTCTTCGTCGAGAATGCCGTCCTGACCGTGCGTGGTAAACGGGTCCAGCGCTACGTCGGTGATCACGCCGAGCTCCGGGAAGCGCGCGCGCAGGGCACGGGTCGCGCGCTGGGCAATACCCTCGGGGTTCCAGGCTTCGGCGGCGTCCAGCGATTTGAGCGCTGGCGGGGTGACCGGGAACAGCGCCAGCGCCGGGATACCCAGTTCCACCCACTCGGCCGCCGCTTCGAGCAGCAAGTCGATGGTCAGGCGCTCCACGCCAGGCATCGACGCCACCGCTTCACGACGGTTCTCCCCGTCCAGTACGAACACCGGCAGGATCAGGTCATTGGTGGTCAGCACATTTTCACGCACCAGCCGACGGGAGAACTCATCACGGCGGTTGCGGCGCAGACGGGTGGCGGGGAACAGACGATTGGCGGGGGTAAAGCTCACGGCAGACTCCTGAGCCCGCGGACGGGCGAGCGTGACAGTTATAAGCGGTCATTATGACGAACGCATGACAGTTGTGCTGAAGCGCGACCACTAGTCGCAGTGATTGTCTTCTGTAGGAAATGTTCACGTCGAGACACATTTCGATACTTTCCTGAATGTGCCTGAAGGGTTAGGCTGCGCGTTCATTTCGCCAGCACCCAGACAATGCTCCAACAATTTCTGCATGACTTCGGCTACTTGGCCCTGTTTATCGGCACGTTCTTCGAAGGCGAAACCATCCTCGTGCTCGCAGGCTTCCTGGCGTTCCGTGGCTACATGGACATCAACCTGGTGGTGGTCGTGGCATTTTGCGGCAGCTACGCGGGCGATCAGCTGTGGTACTTCCTGGGCCGCAAACATGGTCGCAAGCTCCTGGCGCGCAAGCCGCGCTGGCAGTTGATGGGGGATCGCGCGCTGGAACACATCCGCCGCCATCCGGACATCTGGGTACTGAGCTTTCGCTTCGTCTACGGTTTGCGCACGGTGATGCCGGTGGCGATCGGCCTCTCCGGCTATCCTCCGGGTCGCTACCTGCTGCTCAACGGTATCGGCGCGGCGATCTGGGCCACGGCCCTGGCGGCCGCCGCGTACCACTTTGGCGCGGTGCTCGAAGGCATGCTGGGCAGCATCAAGAAATACGAACTGTGGGTACTTGGCGCCCTGCTGGTTCTGGGCTTGGGCCTATGGCTGCGTCGACGCATCAAAAACGCTCGGCTGGCCAGACAAGTCCTTGCGGCAGAACGTCTCGAACAAGCCAAGTCCGCCGAAACTACGACGCCAGGCGAGTAAGACGGTTGCGGCAATAGTACAAGCCAATGCCGCTGATCAGGCTGTAGCTGAGCAAGCCAACCCAGGCCACCGGGCTGGCCGGCCATAACCCGGCCAGCGGCGCCAGCCACACCAGCGGCAGGTTCGCAGCCAGGCGCAAAAGCTCGAGCCTCAGCGCCCACGGGCGATTCTCCAGAGTCGCGCCCAACACGAACAGACCCAACGCTACCGCTCCCCACCCCAACACCAGGGCAGTGGCCGGAAGGCTGTTTTCCAGGTTCATCAAATAACTGCCCAGGGCGACGTAGAAGCAAAACTGCAGCGCCACGTACCCTTGCTGGCGTCCGGCCAGGGGCACTTCGAATTTGCGGAACCGGCTCAGATCCGGCTTGTTCAGCGGGTACCTGGCGGCCACATCGGCTGGCCGCCAACCGGTGGGCATGAACCAGATCCGCAGCTTGTCCCACCAGCGCTCGGCGCGCCGGGCATCGGCCCACAGTTGCGCATAGAACTGCAGATTGGCCCACAACGGATTCCAGCTCGCCAGTGGCGTGGTCACGCCGAAAATGACCGGCTCGTTGTCGTCCTCTTCCTGGAAGGTGCCAAACAGACGGTCCCAAATAATGAACACGCCGCCGTAGTTGCGATCCATGTAGAGAGGGTTCTGTGCATGGTGGGCACGATGATTGGATGGCGTGACGAAGCACCACTCCAGCCAGCCGAGCTTGGGGATGTGCTGGGTATGCACCCAGAACTGATAAAGCAGGTTCAACGCCGCGACACTGACGAACACCAGCAGCGGCACGCCCAGCACCGCCAGCGGCAGGTAGAAGATCCAGCTCAGCAGGAAACCGCTGCTGGTCTGGCGCAATGCCGTGGAGAGGTTGTAGTCCTCGCTCTGGTGGTGCACCGAATGGGCGGCCCAGAGGATGTTGCGCTCGTGGCCCAAGCGGTGCAGCCAGTAGTAGCAGAAGTCATAGAACACAAAGGCGAATACCCAGGTCCAGGCCTGGTCGGTAGGCCATTGAAAGACCGCCAGATGCTCCAGGGCAAAGGCATAGGTCACCAGGCCCACGCCCTTGGTCAACAACCCCGTCGTGGTCGACAGCACACCGGTGCTCAGGCTGTTGATCGCGTCCGCCAGGCGATAGTGGCTCACGCCACGCCAGCGATCGGCCAGCAACTCGACGGCAATCAACACGAAGAAAAACGGCACGGCATACAGGATGAAATTCATGACGCGACCCGGGCATGCAAGGCAGGAAGGAGCTGGCAGATTAGGTGTAGCTGCCGGATGCCCCTATGGCAACGAGTGACAAATTAGTAGACATTTAACGCCATGAATCTGGAGAAAAGCCCATGAGCAAAAAAGTTGCAGTGATCCTTTCCGGCTGTGGCGTGTACGACGGCGCAGAGATCCACGAAAGCGTGATCACTTTGCTGCGTCTCGACCAGCGCGGCGCGCAGGTCCAGTGTTTCGCCCCCAACATCGCCCAATTGCATGTCATCAATCACCTGACCGGCGAGGAAATGCCCGAGAGCCGCAACGTGTTGGTGGAATCGGCGCGCATCGCCCGGGGAAAGGTGAAAGACCTGCGCGAAGCCAGGGCCGAGGACTTTGATGCGCTGATCGTGCCCGGCGGCTTCGGCTCGGCGAAAAACCTCTCCAACTTTGCCGTCGAAGGCGCCGGTTGCAGCGTCCAGCCGCAAGTCCTGGCGTTGACCGAAGCCTTCGCCGAGGCCGGCAAGCCGGTTGGGCTGATCTGCATCTCACCGGCCCTGGCGGCGAAAATCTACGGCCCGGGGGTGACCTGCACCATCGGCACGGACGCCGACACCGCCGCTGCCGTGACCAAGATGGGCGGGACTCATGAAGAGTGCCTGGTCACCGATATCGTCGAAGACACCGCGCGCAAGCTGGTCAGCACCCCCGCCTACATGCTGGCGCAGAACATCAGCGAAGCGGCTTCGGGGATCAACAAGCTGGTGGACCGGGTGCTGGAACTGACGCACGAGAATGATGAGTGACCACACACAATCAACTGTGGGAGCGAGCTTGCTCGCGATGGCGTCAACTCAGTCGCATAAGTGCTGACTGACACACCGCTATCGCGAGCAAGCTCGCTCCCACAGGGAATCGGACACATTCAGGAGATTCGAGACAACCGCGTCAATATCCGATCCAGCGCATTGGCAAATCCCTGCTTGTCCCGCTCGCTGTACGCCGCCGGGCCACCGCCCATGTGGCCCTGTTCCCGCAAGTCGGTGAACAGGTTGCGCACCGCCAGTCGATCGCCCATGTTCTGCGCGTCGAACTCCTTGCCCCTCGGGTCAAGGGCTGCGACGCCTTTCTTTACCAGGCGGTCGGCCAGCGGCACGTCGCTGCAGATCACCAGTTCACCCGGGACGGCATGCTCCACCAGATAATCGTCCGCCGCATCAGGCCCGCTGGGCACCACGATCAGCTTCACCAGAGCCAGGCCCGGCTTGATCTGCGGCTGCCCGGCCACCAGTACTACTTCAAACTGACGCTTCAAGGCGAACTTGACCACCAGGTCCTTAGCGGCCTTGGGGCAGGCGTCGGCGTCGATCCATACACGCATCGGGTATTCCTCTTCAAAAGCTTCGCGAGCAGGCTCGCTCCCACAATGGAGTAGCCTACCTCCTGTGGGAGCGAGCTTGCTCGCGATTATGAGCGCAGCGAATGCTTTTTCAGGAAACCTGCACCCGACGTTTCTCCGCCACCCAACTGCGCCCGTACAGCACAACGATCGCAATGATCGCCACCGCCTGGGCCGCCAGGGAATAAGCATCGGCATGGATGCCCAGCCAGTCGAACTCGAAGAACGCCACCGGCCGCGTGCCGAAGATCCCGGCTTCCTGCAAGGCCTTCACGCCATGGCCGGCAAACACCACCGACAACGCACACAGCAAACCGGCGTTGATGCTGAAGAACAGCGCCAGCGGCAATTTCGCCGAGCCGCGCAAGATCACCCAGGCCAGTCCCACCAGCAGCACCAGCGCCGTCGCGCCGCCGGCCAACACCGCGTCATGGCCGGCCGGGCCGGCCTGCAGCCACAGGGTTTCGTAGAACAGGATCACCTCGAACAGCTCTCGATAGACCGAGAAAAATGCCAGGATCGCGAAACCGAAACGGCCTCCGCCGCCGACCAGGCTGCTCTTGATGTAATCCTGCCAGGCCGCCGCGTGGCGCCGGTCGTGCATCCACACACCCAACCACAGCACCATCACGCTGGCGAACAACGCCGTCGCGCCTTCGAGCAATTCGCGCTGCGCGCCACTGACATCGATTACGTATGCGGCGAGCGCCCAGGTCGCCAGGCCGGCCAGCAGCGCCAGGCCCCAGCCAACGTTGACGCTGCGCACCGCCGACTGCTGGCCAGTGTTGCGCAAGAACGCCAGGATCGCCGCCAGGACCAGGATCGCTTCCAGGCCTTCGCGCAGCAGAATCAGCAAGCCCGAAATGTAGCTCAGCGACCAGCTCAAGCCATCGCCACCGAGCAGGCCGGCGGATTCTTTCAACTTGGCCTTGGCCGCGTCCAGGCGTTGCTCGGCCTGCTCGACCGGCAAACCGTCCTGCAGGGATTGACGGTAGGCCATCAAGGCCTTCTCGGTATCTTTACGGACGTTGGCGTCGACATTGTCCAGTGAGCTTTCCACCAGCTCGAAGCCTTCCAGGTACGCCGCCACCGACAGGTCGTAGGCCTGGTCGTGGTCACCTGTGCGATACGCCGCGATGCTCTTGTCCAGGGTAGCGGCGGTGTAGTCAAGCAACTGCGCCGGGCCGCGCTGCACCTGCGGTGGCTGGGCGCGCTGGGCGCGGAACGTCGCCGCTGCCGCGGGCCCCTGGGCGGCGAGGACTTCGGCCGGGGTCTGGCGGGCCAGGTCGGCAAGGTTGAAGGCCTGCTCGCCCTTGGCCGCAGCCGGGTCGGCGCTGAAGCTGGCGATGTAGGTCGCCAGGTCCCAGCGTTGACGGTCGTCGAGCTGATCGGCGAAGGCCGGCATATCGGTGCCTTCGACGCCCATGCCCAGGGTGTTGTAGATCGCGTAGAGGCTCAGGCGATCCAGGCGCTGCCCGTCGCGCAGGTTCGAGGGCGGCGGCTCCAGGCCGACACCCGCCGGACCGTCGCCGGCACCGCTGTCACCATGGCACACCGAGCAGTTCTGGGCATACAACGGCGCCCCGCGCGTCGAGTCCGGGGTGATTACCGGCGCCTGGCTGACCTCATAGGCTACGGCCAGCCTGGCCCCCAGCTGCCTCGCCAGACGGGCCACGTCAGCGCCGTCCTGGCGCTGGCTGATCGCACTGCGCAACGTACCGATGCCTTGCGTCAGCTCAGCTTTTTCCGGCTTGCCTGGCAGCGCGGCGACCAGCCCTTCCAGCACTTGAGTGAATTCCAGTTGCTCGCGATATTCGGCAACGTCGATGACCTTCCCCGCGTCGACGGTCGCCGGGTAATCCGCCCCGATGTAATCCAGCAAGTGCAGCGCCTGTGGCGCGCCTTCAACAGTGTCAGCCAGCAGATCGGCACTGCAAAGCGCAAGCATCGGCAGCGCAATCCAGGCCAGAAAACGAAACGGGGCAGTCATGAATGACTCTCGATTGGAAATAAGAAGTAACACATTGTTCACTTCCAATGCGCTTGGCTCAAGCACCGATGTATTCCGGCCAAGCATTTTCATCGGATCTTCATGCTTTGAAGATGACATCACAAAAACATCATTTAGAAACTAAAAAGCCACTACACAAGCAAATCCACTGCTTATAATGCGCCGCCTTCTTATTAGAGGAAGGCATAAAAGCTCCTCTGGACTTGAGGAACCGACGGCGCAAAAGCGTCTGTCCGTGGATCGCCCCAGCCCGACCCGCACACCCCGGCTGATACTCAGGGAAGAAGTGTTCATGGCATCCCGTGCTCTTTTCTCGGTCGCCCTCGGCGCGATCACCTTGCTGTCCGGCTGCTCGGCGTTTCGCAACTACGACAGCGAACTGGCACAGACCAATCAGCAACTGGCCTCGGGCAACGTCGACGCGGCATTGACCCTGCTGGAAAAAAACAACACCAGCAAAGACAAAGACCTGCTCTATTTCTTCGAAAAGGGTGAGCTGCTGCGCGCCAAGGGCGACCTGTCCGGCAGCCAGACCGCC
The DNA here is from genome assembly GCF_051132085.1 of Pseudomonas sp. R1-15. Taxonomy (NCBI): domain Bacteria; kingdom Pseudomonadati; phylum Pseudomonadota; class Gammaproteobacteria; order Pseudomonadales; family Pseudomonadaceae; genus Pseudomonas; species Pseudomonas sp. R1-15. The sequence goes on from NZ_CP071660.1 coordinate 5,818,830, forward strand.
TGGACCAGCGCCGACCAGCAAGTTGGGCAGTGGGAAGACGCCGTCAAGCTCGATACCGCCAAGTACGTTGCGCAGTTCGGCAGTTTCCTGGTCAATGACAAAGTCCGGCGCTATGAGGGTTATGACTATGAAAAGGTCATGCTCACCACTCAGATGGCGTTGAACCTGCTGGCGGTGAATGACTTCGACGGCGCACGGATGCAGATCAAGAAGACCCACGAGCGCGAAGCCGTGATCGCCGACCTGCGCGACAAGGAATACCTCAAGCGCGAGGAAGACGCGGAGAAACAGGGGGTCAAGACCGAATACAAGGACCTCAAGGGTTATCCGGTCGCCAGCCTTGACGCCCCTGAAGTGGTCAGCCTGAAAAACAGTTACCAGAGCGCGTTCAGTCATTACCTGGCAGGTTTCGTCTACGAAGCCCTGGGCGAGAAAGATCTGGCCGCGCCGGGTTATCGCAAGGCCGCCGAACTGCGCCCCAACACCCCGCTGCTGGAACAGGCGCTGCTCAACCTCGACAAGCCTGCCGCGAAGGACGACGACAGTGACGTCCTGATTGTGGTGCAGAGCGGCCTGGCGCCATCCCGTGACTCGATGCGAATCCCGCTGCCCTTGCCGATCAGCGGCAATGTGGTCATCACGCCACTGTCCTTCCCGCTGATCAAGCCGGACACCTCCACCGCGACCTTCGCCCAGATCGGCGTCGACGGCCGCCAGTTGGACCTGACCCAGCTCAACAGCACCACCGCCATGTCGCGCCGGGCGCTGCGCGACGACATGCCGGGGATCATCCTGCGCACGACCGTGCGTGCCATCACCCGTGGCGTGGCGCAAAAACAGATCAACGAAACCAACCCGCTGGCCGGCCTGGCCGTGGGCATCACCTCGGCCGTGCTCGAAGGCGCCGACACCCGCACCTGGCGCACCTTGCCGGACTACACCCAAGTGGTGCGCCTGCGCCTGAAGAAGGGCGAACACCAGGTCACCCTGCCAAGCGCGGTAGGCGGCTCGGTGGTCAAGGTCAAGGTTGATCAGCGCTACCAGGTCATCAGCCTGCGGGCGGTGGGCAGCCAGGTCTTCGCCGGCGGCCTTGCGGCCCAGGTGATCCCGAGCGCCAACCCGACCGCCATCGCCCTCAAGCAACCTTAAGAACGGAGTCTTGTTCACATGCGTTTAAAACTGATCGCCGTCGGCGCCCTGGCCTTGCTGGCCGGTTGCGCCACCCCACCACCACCGGAGCCGGGCACTGCCGCCAGCAAGGTCGTGGCGATGGGCAAGACAAAAAACATCGTGGTCGGCGCCATGCGCGTCGCCCGCGAAAACGGCTACATGACCGTCAACGTGCAGTTGAGCAACACCAGTTTCAATAACAAGACGATGTATTACCGCTTCGCCTGGCTGGGACCGGAAGGCTTCCCGATCGCCGAAGAGGAAAGCTGGAAAACCCTGACGCTGTATGGCGAACAGACCCGCTTCCTGCCGGCCATCGCACCGACGCCCAAGGCCGTGGACTTCCGTTTGGAAATCAATACCCCTTGAGGTGCTGGACCTGTGGGAGCGAGCTTGCTCGCGATAGCGTCGGGTCAGCCAGCGATGGGGTGAATGACACACAGCAATCGCGAGCAAGCTCGCTCCCACAGAAAAGCGCCTAGTGATTTCTACTCCTTTTTTCAGATTTTAGAGAGCACCTAAATGTTCCTACGCATCTCCTCCCTCGCCCTCGCCGCCCTGCTGGTCAGCGGCTGCGCCAACAACTCGCCGGTCATGGGCAACAAGAACATCAGCTATGGCGACACCAAGGCCGTGGAAACCGTCACCAACGAATTCGGCTCCACCGACTTGCAGATGATCGCCGAGTCCATGACTCGCTCCCTCGCCCAGTCCGGCATCCTGCAGGGCCGTCCGGTGGTGCAGGTCTACGACGTGAAGAACAAGACCAGCGAGTACATCGATACTCGCGAGATCACTACCAGCATCAAGACCCAACTGATGAAAACCGGCGCGGCACGCTTTGCCAGTGACAACAATGCCATGGACAGCCAGGTCGACCAGCTCAAGCTGCAGAACCAGAGCGGCCTGTACAAAAAAAGCACAGTGGCCAAGACAGGCAACATGATCGCCGCCAAGTACCGCATCGAGGGTTCCATCAGCTCGATCGTCAAGCGCAGCGAAGACTACAAGGACGTCTTCTACAAATTCAGCCTGCAACTGATCGATGTTGAAAGCGGTCTGGCCGAATGGATGGACGAGAAAGAAATCCGCAAGACCACGGAGCGTTAAGCCATGCGTACATGGATCGGCATCATGGCCCTGGCCTGCGCATTCAGTGCGCAGGCGGCCCCAAGAGTCGCAGTGACTGACCTGGCGTACCAGCAACGCGTGGAAGAATACATCCACACCGTTTCGGCCCAGAGCAACTTCCAGGCGAACCCCTACAGCGCCAGCGCGTCGTCGAGCTACGAAGAGATGGAAGCGACCAGCAGCTACATCGAGCAAGGCGAACTGCGCAAGTTCACTGGCGACATCAAGGGCGAGATCCTGCGCAGCGGTATGTTCCAGCTGGTGCAGGGCACGCCGCACACCGCATCGTCCACGGGCGATGTCTATGACGTGATCAAGCGAATCAAGGCCGGGCATTTCAAGGGCGCCGACTATGTACTGTTCGGCACCGTGTCGGACATCGATTTCACTCGGGACATCAACGAGCTGGGCACTGCCGACAGCTACTCGGCGGTGCTCGCACTGTCGCTGGTGGCGGATTTCAGCCTGATCAACACCAAGACCTATGAAATCACCTCGGCCTTCACCGCCATGGGCGAGGGCCAGGACACCAAGCTGTTGAACCACCGGGACGTGCGTATCAGCCTCAATCGCCCACGGGTCGTGCGCGAAGTGTCCAAGGCGCTGGGTGAAGACGTGGCGCGGCAGTTGAGCGAGCAGCTCGGTGGCCCGAGCCATGAGCAGCCTGGCGAGCCGGTGCAGCGCAATAACCTGCCGAGGGATACCGCGCCGGTAATCCTGCGCTGAAGCGCATTGCCAGGTAAGTGCTTTTCGTGGCGAGGGAGCTTGCTCCCGCTCGGTTGCGTAGCGACCGCCTCTTTTGGGGCTGCTACGCAGCCCAGCGGGAGCAAGCTCCCTCGCCACAGAAGCGTCCTAGCACAAATTTTGCGTTACACCGCAGCCCTGCGAATCGTCGCCAGCAGACCTGCCGCGCCGATGAACAGCCCGGCGAAGGTCCGGTTCATCCGCCGTTGCTGTTTCGGGGTACGCAACAGGCGCAAGACCTTGGATGCCAGCCCGGTGTACCCGGCCATGACAATGAGGTCGACGCAGATCATGGTCACGCCCAGGATCAGGTATTGCTTGACCAACGGGGCATGAGGATCGATGAACTGCGGCAGCACCGCGAGCATGAATACCAGCGCCTTGGGGTTGCTGACATTCACCAGGAAACCGCGGAACACCAAAGCCAGGGGTTTGCCGATGGGGCGCACCGCCGCGTCGTCGCTAAGGTCTGCGGGAATGGCCCGCCATTGCTTGACGCCCAGATAGACCAGGTACGCCACGCCGAACCACTTGATTGCGTAGAAGGCGGTAGCTGACGCGGTGAGAATCGCGCCAACACCGGCGGCGACAATCACAATCTGCAACGCCAGGCCCAATTGCAGGCCCAGGGCGTTCCAGTAGCCACGCCAGAAACCGTATTGCAGACCGCTGGACATCGATGCAATGGCACCGGCGCCCGGCGAAAGGCTGATGACCCAGCAGGCGGCGAAGAACGCCAGCCACGTTTCCAGCAACATCGCACACCTCGGCTCAGTTCCGTCGAAACGAATAAGCTAATGCGCCGCCGTGCGGATAACCACCGTTTTTTTCAGAACTAGCCCTGGGATCGGACTATTCGACGAAACCGCCGACCGGAAACGCTTCGCTGCCGCGCCAGCGCCGGACCGAACGCTGGAAGAACAGACTGTTGGGCACCTGCACCATGGAGCTGCCGGTACCGAGCTCCTCGGGTTCGATCAAGGTGGTGTAGAGCAGGTTGATCGCCACCACCCGCCCCTTGATGCCAGGCTTGTCGGTGGCCTCGACCAGCTCGACCACGTCACCCAGTCGGAACGGGCCGACGGTGTAAATCAGAATGGCGCAGAGCAGGTTCGACAGCACGCTCCAGATGGCGAAGAACGCCACCGCCGCAACGGCAACGAACCCCGACAGCGCGGTCCACAGCACCGTGGCCGAGACGCCGAGGCGTTCGAGCGCCACCAGTACCGCGCTGCCCATGATCAGCCAGCGCAGCACACCGCGCAGGATGATCACCAACTGGGACGGCAGTGGATAGCGCTCGCCGAGCCCGGTGAGGAAGCGCGCGACGACACGCTGGGCAACATAACCGACCAACAGAATCAGCAGGATTTGCACACCGAGCCAGATCGGCTCGATCCACATGACGGGTATAGGCAGGGACAACGCTTCCATCAGGACAACGCCTCCAGCTCCGCTTGCAGGTTTTCCAGCAACTCCAGGGCTTGCATCCACGCCTCCTCAAGTTCCGCTTCTCGAACTTTCAGCCTGGCCTGTTCAGCCAGCAGATCACGCAGCTCGTCCTTGCGCGCTGCCTCGTAGAGACCGCTGTCGCCAAGGCTGGTTTCGATTTTCTGCAGCTTTTCATGCAGCTTGCCCAACTCGGCTTCGAGCTTGTCGGCCTCGCGCTTGTGCGGCGCCAACTGCTGACGCAACGCTGCCGCGGCCTGGCGCTGGGCCTTCTTGTCGGTTTTGTCCGGGTTCACCGGGGTGCTGCTGACCGGTGCGTTGCGCTGGCGATATTCCACCAGCCAGCGCGCATAGTCTTCGAGATCGCCATCGAACTCCTCGACCTTGCCGTCGGCCACCAGGAAGAAGTTGTCCGTGGTGCTCTTGAGCAAATGCCGGTCGTGGGAGACCACCAGCACCGCGCCGCTGAACTCTTGCAAGGCCATGGTCAGGGCCAGGCGCATCTCCAGGTCCAGGTGGTTGGTCGGCTCGTCGAGCAGCAACAGGTTCGGCCGGTCCCAGGCGATCAACGCCAGCGCCAGGCGCGCCTTCTCGCCACCGGAGAAATTCAGCACCGGCTCGTCGATACGCGCGCCGCGAAAGTCGAAACCACCGAGGAAATCGCGCAGAGTCTGTTCACGTTCGGTCGGCGCCAGGCGTTGCAGATGCAACAGCGGGCTGGCCTTGGCATCGAGCGAGTCCAACTGATGCTGGGCGAAGTAGCCGACCACCGTGTTTTCGCCGCGCGTCAGGCGTCCGGCCAAGGGCTGGAGCTCGCCAGAGAGGTTCTTGATCAGGGTCGACTTACCGGCACCGTTGGGCCCCAGCAGACCGATCCGCGCGCCTGGGGTCAGTTGCAGCTTGACCTTCTCCAACACGGTCTTGTCGCCATAGCCCAGGCGCGCGTCGGACAGGTCGATCAGCGGACTGGAGATCTTGCTCGATTCGCGGAAGACAAAATCGAATGGTGAGTCGACGTGGGCCGCCGACAGTTCTTCCATCCGCTCCAGCGCCTTGATCCGGCTCTGGGCCTGGCGGGCCTTGGTAGCCTGGGCCTTGAAGCGGGCAATGTAGCTTTCCATGTGCGCACGTTGCGCCTGTTGCTTCTCGTAGGCCTGCTGTTGCTGGGCCAGACGTTCGGCACGGGCACGCTCGAAGGCACTGTAGCCGCCGCGGTACAAGGTGAGCTTGCGCTGGTCGACATGGGCTACGTGATCCACTACGGCGTCGAGGAAGTCGCGGTCGTGGGAAATCAGCAGCAGTGTACCGGGGTAACTCTTGAGCCACTCTTCGAGCCAGATGATCGCGTCCAGATCCAGGTGGTTGGTCGGCTCGTCGAGCAGCAACAGGTCCGACGGACACATCAGGGCCTGCGCCAGGTTCAGACGCATCCGCCAGCCACCGGAGAAGTCGCCGACCTGGCGATCCATCTGTTCGTTGGTAAAGCCCAGGCCGGCCAACAATTTACGTGCCCGGGCGTCCGCGGTGTAGCCGTCGGCACTGTCGAGCTCCGAGTGCAGGCGCGCCTGGGCGGCACCGTCATGGGCGGCTTCGGCCGCGGCAAGATCGCGCTGCACCTCACGCAGACGCAGGTCGCCATCGAGCACATAATCCACGGCCAGGCGTTCGAGCGTATCGACCTCCTGACGCATGTGGGCGATGCGCCAATCCGCCGGCAGGAAGCAATCGCCGGAATCCGGGTGCAACTCGCCGCGCAGCAAAGCGAACAGGCTCGATTTGCCGGCGCCGTTGGCACCGATGAGGCCAGCTTTGTGGCCGGCGTGCAGGGTCAGCTCGGCGTCTTCTAGCAGACGTTGCGGGCCACGCTGTAAAGTCAGGTTCTGAAGTCGAATCATAATGGCGGCGGAGTCTACCAGCTTCGCTCGCAACTGGCGCGAGTAGCACGATGTCCTCTGATCTGTGGAGCTTTTCGATCAACCTTTATGCCAGGCCTGGCGTGGAAGCGGCGTGCCTGGCGTTGCAGGCAGAAGGCGCGAACGTCTGCCTGGTGCTTTGCGGGCTGTGGCTGGAACAACGCGGGGTAACCTGTGATGAGCAGAGGTTGCAGCAGCTTCGGCACGTGGCCGGCCCCTGGGACGCAGCCGTCGTCCAGCCATTGCGGACGTTGCGCACACAATGGAAAGACCTCGCCCGCCAGGACGCCGGGCTGGGTAGCCTGCGCGAACAGATCAAGAAATTGGAGCTGGAAGCCGAACGACAATTGCTGGAGCGGCTGGAAGCCACGGCAGGGGACTGGCCCAAGGGCCAGGATGAAGCGACAGCGCAGTGGTTGCAGAAGCTGGTGGCGAATGCCGGCCAAACCAACCGCGACGCGCTGCATCGGCTGCGCGTCGCGGCAGTCACCCCTTAGGAAGCGCGGGGCGGAGTGGTGCTCGGCGCGGTGGTTACGCTTGGGTTCACCGCTGGCGCCGGCGTGCTGGTCGTTGGCGCAGGCGTCACTGCGGCCGCTGGTGCTGGCGCGGCAGGTTTGGCAACCGGAGCCGTCACCGGTTTTGCAGCAGCAGGCTTTTTCACGGCAGGCTTCGCAGCGGGTTTGGCTGCAGGTTTTGCAGCGGCCGGCTTGGCCGTTGTCGGCTTGGCGGCTGGTTTGGCTGCTGCGGGTTTTGCCACGGCCTTTACAGGTGCTTTGACGGGAGCCTTGGCAGCAGCAACCGGCTTGGCCGCCGATTTGACAGCAGGCTTGGCGGCAGCGGGTTTGGCAGCGGCAGGCTTGGCGGCCGGCTTCGCGGCAGCAGGTTTGGCCGCCGCTTTCGCAGCAGGCTTGGCAGCGGCGGTCTTCGTCGCAGCGGGTTTGGCAGCACCGGTTTTAGCGGCAGGCTTGGCGGCAACTTTTGCGGCTGGTTTGGCGGCAACAGGCTTGGCAGCAGGAGCTTTGACGGCAGGCTTGGCAGCTGCTTTCACGGCCGGTTTTTTCGCCGCAGGTTTCGCAGCGCTGGCAGCGACTGGTTTCACGGCAGGTTTGGCAGCCGGCTTGCCGGCAACTTTGGCGACTGGCTTGACGGGCGCCTTGGCCGCAGTTTTTGCCGCGACAGGTTTAGCCGCTGGCTTCTTGGCCGATACAGCGGCAGGCTTGGCCGCGCGAAGGCTCAGCGCCTTGCTGGCGGCTTCCTGAACGCGACCGACACCTTGGGCCAGCTTCAGGCTTTCCTGGGCATCACGCTTGAGTTGCAGGATGTAGGCGCGGGTTTCGGATTGACGATCCTTCAAGGCATCGAGCAGGTCTTCGAGTTCCTTCACGGCATCCTTGGCCTTGGTTTGTGCCTTGGCCTTGCCGGCGGTTGCCGCGTCTTGCAGCTTGGTTCGCGACTTGTGCAGTTTTTCCTGCGCCTTGCCGCGTTGTTTTTCCAGCTTGGCGAGCAGTTTTTCAGCATCAGCCAGAGCTTGGGAGCAGGCATTTTCCAGATGCTCGAGCAAGCTGCCCGACAATTGTTGGAGCAAGTGCAACGGAGTGTTTACAGGCTTCTTGGTGGCCGACATGGTTTACCTCCTGACTGACGTGAGTGCGGCTCATACTAGACCTCTGCTGCAACCGCCGCTAGGGCATGTTGACACTACACAAGGCGTTGCGTTGCACGAGGCAAAAAATAGTCTGCAGCACTGCCAGGACAAATCGCTTTGAGCGTTATCGACACTGGCATAATCCCTCGAATCGAGGGCGGAGAACGTACACATGTCGCGTCACCTTTTTTTATTTCTTTGCATGGTTTGCTCCCTGGCTCAGGCCGCTGAAAAATCCGACGCCAACGACGGTCGCGACCTGGCCTACAGCCTCGGCGCCAGCCTGGGCGAGCGCCTGCGTCAGGACGTGCCGGACCTGCAGATCCAGGCCCTGGTCGAAGGCCTGCAGCAGGCCTATCTGGGTAAACCGTTGGCCCTGGCAGATGAACGCATCGAACGGATCCTGGCCGAACATCAGGCGCAACTCCTGGCGCAGTCGTCCACGCCGCAAACGCAAATGGCGCTGAAGAGCGAGCGGAAATTTCTCGATGAGGAAAAAGGCCGGCCGGGCGTCCAGCAATTGTCGGACGGCATCCTGCTGACCGAACTCAAGCCGGGCAGCGGCGCGAAGGCCGGCCCCCACGGCAAGGTCCAGGTGCGGTATGTCGGTCAATTGCCGGACGGCACCGTTTTCGATTCCAACTCTCAGGCGCAGTGGTTCAATCTTGACAGCGTGATTGATGGTTGGCGCAGCGCACTGCCGCAGATGCCGGTGGGCGCGAAGTGGCGATTGGTGATTCCTTCGGCCCTGGCCTATGGCGCCGAAGGTGCCGGGGACGTGATTCCACCCTTCACGCCGCTGGTGTTCGAAATTGAATTGCTGGGCGCAACGACCTGAAGCCGTTAAACGAAAAACGGCGCGCAAAGCGCACCGTTTCCTGTCACCGCCAAGCCCTCAAGCCTGGGCGGTAGCCTCTTCCTTGTGGGCGTTGTGCAGCACCTCGATCAGGCAATCCTCCAGCTCGAAACGCTCATGCAACAAACCGCCCAGTTCCTTGAATTTTTCCGCTACGCATTTGCCTTCATCACAGAGGTCATTGAAGGCCAACAGCTTCTCGGTGATGACATCGATGCGCGGATAAATCGTATCGGCCAGTTCCAGGCCGCGTTTGTCATTGAAGGCCTTGGCCTCGCCCGTCAGTTGCTCGTAGATCTCGAAATGACCGGCCGACACATAGTCCACCAGCACACCGCAAAATTCCTGCAAAGGCTTGCGACTTTCACTCAGTGCTTCAGGCTTGTCGCCAAGAGCATCATAGGCTCGAACCAGTTCATGACGCTCCTGCAACCAGCGGTCGATCAGCAGATGCACCCCACCCCAGCGTTCCTGAGCATTCTGACAACTTTCGAGCATGGTGATTTCTTCCCTTCTGAGTCACACCCCCCGCAGTCTGGAGCACACCTGGATGACCAGGAACGAGCCAGACACAACCAGATCGAGTGGCATGATTCCAATGATACGTGCCGGCCAGATTATGCCCGCACGACAACTGCTTCAAGGTACGCAGGCTATAAAGTTCATACAAGTGTTTGATCCAGCCTTCGGACCAACTGCGACGTCTCGTCGCCGAGCGGTGGCACCAGGGCATTCCAGGCCAGGCGCAGCAGCAGATAAGTCATCGAGATGAAGAGCGCGATAAAAAACAGCAGGCTCCATTCAGGGATGCTCAGACGAAACAGCGTCCAGGAGACGCTCGTGCAATCGATCGCTCCGTCAAGCGCGCGATGCATGGCGTGCCACCACAAATCGGCGCCCCTGAGCTTGGCGAGGCAGTCGGGCAACAGCTCGATCGAATCGCTCTGCGCAAGGACGTGATACCACGCCAGCGCCAGCCCTCCCGAGACGAAGGCCACGCCCACCGCCGCATACACAACGCTAGCTCTCAGAGCCGGGCCATGCACGCAAGCGGCAAGACAGGTCATCAGGAACAGCGTCAGGCATAACCGCTGCAAAATGCACAGGCTGCACGGGGTCAGACCGACCGCATATTCCAGGTAAAACGTGATCCCCAAAACCAGAGCCGCGGCGATGGAAGCCAGGAGAAACAGAGAGCGAGAGCTGGCCAAAGACATGGCGGTTCCGTAACAGAAAAGACAAGCGGTTACGGTAGAGGAAAGCCCTCGGACCTTTCAAGACGAGGCGTTGCGGAGACTTCGTCAAAGATGTAAGGAATACCCGACAAGCACCACGAGACTTGGCGCAGCAGGCTGTAGGATTTTACTGAAGAGAGCTTCAGCGGCCGCATAACGGACCCAATTCACCTTCGACGGGATGGAAATGCGGCAAGGAAGCTAAGCTTCCTCGCCACGATGATTCATTAGTAATTCAAGTGCTCGGAACCGGCAAGGGTGCCGCCAGCAAGCGCTCGTCCAGCAGTCCCAGCCCCTCTTGGAATAACTGGTTGCTGCGCTCCGCATCGCCCAGTTGCGCCAGCAAGCGGGCCAGTTCGGCACAAGCCTCAGGGTTGCGCTGGATGCGCAGGCTGCTTTCGAGATAATCCCGCGCCTTGCCCCACAAGCTGTTTTGCAAGCACAGACGCCCCAGCGTCAGGAGCAGGCTCGGGTCATTCGGATGCTCCTTGAGCCAGCCCTCGGCCGCTTGCAACTGGCGGCTCGGGTCAGCGCCGCGAACCAGTCCGTACAAACGCGCCAGGTGGCTGTCGTAGTGACGCTTGAGCGCAACCCGCAATACCTCCTCAGCCTGCGCCTGGGCGCCCAGCTGACGAAGTTGCTCGGCATAGGCGAGCACCATTGCCGGTTCCTGGCGTTGGGCTGAGGTGAGCTGTTGCCAGGCCCGATCGAGCGATTGCAAGCCGACGCTTCCGTCAGCTTCGCGATGGGCAGCCAAGGTGAGGTTTTCACCCCAGGCCCGCCGTTCCAGCTCAGCCAGTTCGGCGGGCGGCAGGACCTTGTCCTTGCGCAGCTCCGGCAACAGCCGGATCACCGCCGACCAGTCACCGCGCTGCTGGTGCAAGCGCTGCAACTGACGCAGGGTCTGGGCATTGTGAGGATGGCGTTCATGCATGGCTTGCAGCGTGCTCAACGCACCGTCGGTGTCACCCCGGTCCGTCTGCAACTGGGCGTGAGTCAGCGCGATGGCCAGCTCGGCCTGGGGCTGCCGCTCCAGAGCGCGCTCAAGCAGACTGTCGCTTTGCTCATAGAGGCCTTGTTCATTGGCCGCGCGGGCGGCGCCGAGGTAATATAACAAGGGCTGGCGCTCGGCTTCGGCGGCGCGGTGAAGATGCCGCTGGGCGCTGGCCCAACGGCCTTCGGCCAGGTCCAGCTGGCCATGTTCGATTGCAACTTGTACGCGACGACTGCGGTTGCGTCGCGACCACGGGTTGACCACGCCAGTGGACGTGGTTACCAGCCCGACCAGAGCAAACACTGCGCGCCACAACAGCCAGATCACCGCGATCAGTGCGAGGGTGACCCACAGGCCGGCTTCGTAGCGGAAGCTCTTGTACGCCACCAGCACGTAACCCGAATGCTCGGAAATCGCCACGCCCAGCAAGGCTGCGGCCGCGATGACCACGAACAGAATCACGTAGAGACGCTTCATGGCGCGGTCTCCTGCCCGCCCGCCTTGGGCAGCGGCTTGACCGAGTCTTCAGCATTCAGGTTGCGGCGCTCGAGGTAGGCCTGGACGGCGCTCAGGGTGCCGGTCAGGTCCGGCGTGACCACTGTCACCGGCAACTTGCTCAACTCGCCAACCCGCTCGAGCATGATCTTGCTTTGCGGGTTGTCCTGGTTGAAGTTGTTCCTGAGCACGTCACGCGCCTCGGCCAGCGCCTGGGTGTACACCGCCGCCTGACCATTGAGCGCGGCCCATTGCGCCTGCTCCAGCGCCAGGCTCAAGGCCAGGCGCACCTGGACCAGGCTCTGTCCGGCCAGGAGTGGACGGACGTTTTCATCGGCATTGAAATCGATGCGGATATAACGCGAGATTCGGTCCCACCACTGCGCCCAGCGACTGGCACCATCGCCGTCGCTCGTCAGCCCCAGCAGCGACTCGCCACGGTCCTTGTATTCGGGCGCAAGCTCGGTCAGTTGCAGCACCTGGTCACGCAAGGCACCCAGTTGCAGGAACAGCCCGGTGCGATCCGGCTGCTCGGTGCTGCGCAGCGCAGCGAGGGTCTTGGCCAATTGTTCGCGGGCAGCGAACGAGCCCGGGTCGTTCTGCTCGCGCAGGATTTCATCGGCGCCCTGTACCAGCGCCTGGGCACTGCTGATGTCCTGCAGGGCGGAAAGACGCAGGCTGGCCAGGCGCAACAAATGCTCGGCTTCGGCCAGGCGCCAATCCTTGCGGCTGGCACCCAACACGGTTTCCAGGCGCTGGTTGAGACGCTGCTGGTCGCCTTGCAACTGGGCAACCTGACGGCGGCGCTCCTCCAGTTCTTCGGCCGGAGGCAATTGCTCCAGGCGCGCGCTCAGGCGTTGCTCATTGAGCTTGAGGCCCTGGGCCTGGTCATTGAGCGACTGGACCTGCGCGGATTGCTGTTGGGTGTTGGCTTGCAGATGACGCACTTGCCATACACCCCAGCCACCCACGGCGACGCCGGCAGCCCCCAACAACAATGCGACAATCGCCAGCCCGTTGCCGCGACGCGGTGCTATCGGCGACGCCGTTTCAAGCGGCGCATCGAGCGCTGGCTGGTCCTGATCTTTTGGCAAGGCTGTTTCGCTCACGTATCCATCCTTTGCATTGGAAAACGGCACGGATTGTTCCCGTAATGCCGCCAGCAAAGCCGCGGCGCTGGCGCCACGGCAATCAATAACTGTCCGGGCCCCGGCGGCACGCGCCATGTCGGCGACCCTGGGGCTTGGAACGAACAACGGCAGCCGCGCCAGGGCGGGCCACGCTTCACCGGCGAGCCGGCGCAGATGCTCGAAGCTCTGCCCACTGCTGACCACCAGCGCGTTCAAGCGTTCCGCTTCGACCCTGGCCGGCAGTTCGCCCTCGGCGTATTGCGGCAGGCCGCGCCGGTACAGCTCAAGATAGTCGACACTAGCACCTTGCTCGCGCAAACGCTCTGCCAGCAAGCCGCGCCCACCCTCACCGCGGACGATCAAGACACGGGGATCGGGCCGGTCGATAGCCTGGCGCAACGGCCCGAGCTCAAGCAAGGCTTCGCTGTCGTCGCCGTTATCGGGATAAAACACGCTGAGGCCGGCATCGGCAAGAATCTGTCCGGTTGCGGCGCCCACGCTGAACCATGGCAAGACCGGAGGTTGCGGCCAATACTGACGCAGCAGCTCCACGCACAAGCGCGCGGCGGGCTTGCTGACCACGATCACGGCGCAATACTGATTCAATTCGCGGAGGATCGCCTGCCCGGATTCGGTCACCGGGACCGGCTCGATATCCAGCAGCGGCAGGCTGCTGCTGTAGATTCCCGCATCCGCCAGCACAGCCGCCAGGGCCGCCGATTCGTCCGTCGGCCGGGTCAGCAGCAGCCGCCAGCCCGTCACGCGTGGCCGGCCTCGCCGTAGACTTTCTTGAGGATGTCATCGGCGCCCTGGCTCAGCAGGTCTTCGGCCACCCGCACGCCCAGCGCCTCGGCATCGCGGCGCGGTGCTCGGGCCTGGGCGCTGAGCAGTTGGCCGCCGCCGGGATCGCCCACCAGGCCACGCAGCCAGACCTGCTCGCCTTCGAGCACGGCGTAGCAGGCAATCGGCACCTGGCATCCGCCGTTCAGATGCTTGTTCAGGGCGCGTTCGGCGAAGACCCGCGTGGCGGTGTCGTCGTGGTGCAGCGGCGCCAGCAGCGCATGGATTTCGCTGTCGGCGCTACGGCATTCGATGCCCACCGCGCCTTGCCCACCGGCCGGCAGACTGTCATCAACGCTGATGGCCGAGGTGATGCGATCTTCAAACCCGAGCCGGATCAGGCCGGCGGCGGCGAGGATGATCGCGTCGTATTCGCCAGCATCGAGCTTCGCCAGGCGCGTGTTGACGTTGCCGCGCAGGAAGCGGATCTGCAGGTCCGGACGCCGCGCCAGCAACTGCGCCTGGCGACGCAGGCTGGAAGTGCCGACCACACTTCCCGGGGGCAATGCTTCAAGACTGGAAAAGCTGTTGGAGACAAACGCATCACGCGGGTCTTCCCGCTCGCAGATGCAAAAAAGGCCCAGGCCTTCGGGGAAGTCCATGGGCACATCTTTCATCGAATGCACGGCGATGTCGGCTTCGTTGTCCAGCAGAGCGGTTTCCAGCTCCTTGACGAACAGGCCCTTGCCACCAATCTTGGACAGTGGCGAATCGAGCAGTTTGTCACCGCGACTGACCATCGGCACCAGCGATACGATCAGGCCAGGGTGGGCCGCTTCCAGGCAGGTTTTGACGTACTCGGCCTGCCAGAGAGCCAAGGCGCTTTTACGGGTGGCGATGCGGATCTCGCGAGGGGACATGGATCAATCCGTACTTAAAAGATACGGCAGATAATAACAGCTCAGCCAAATCCGCTTTGACTTGAATCACGACGCGAAGGCCTCCCTGGCCGCCAATCCTGGAGATGGAACGCTGCGGGACGCCACGCTAAAGCTGTTGCATCATCTTGCGCACGCCCGCCACATGCCGCCGGCTGACGATCAGCGCGTCGCCATTGAGCCCCTTGAGGTAAAGCTGGAAGTGCCCGAGGGGGGTGCGTTGCAAACGCTCGATACGCTCGCGAGCCACCAAGGCGTTGCGGTGGATGCGTACGAACCGTTCGCCGAACTCGTCCTCCAGCGCCTTGAGCGGCTCGTCCAGCAGCACTTCTCCGCTTTCGTGGCGCAAGGTCACGTATTTGTGGTCGGCAATGAAGTACACCACCTGGTTCAACGGAATCAGCTCGATACCTTTTCGGGTCCGTGCGCTGATGTGGCTGCGCGGGCCGCTGCCGCTCTCGGCGGCCGGGCGGGTAAGCGCCGCCAGTTGCACGCGGTTCGGTCGCTCAGCCTTGCGCAACGCTTCTTCCAGCGCCTCGACGGAAACCGGTTTGATCAGATAGCCCACGGCACCGGCCTGCAACACCTCCGGAGGAAAATCGTCCCGGGTGGTACAGAACACCACCGCGGGAGGCGACTCGCGCTCGCACAGCTTGGCCGCGACCTGCAGCCCGTCCAGGCCAGGCATGCGGATGTCGAGCAGCACGATATCCGGCTTGTGGCTGTCGATAAGGGCCAACGCCTCTTCGCCATTGGTGGCGCTCGGCTCCAGGACACTGTAACCCTCGAGTTCGCCAAGCATTCGGCTCAGGCGCTCGCGGACCAGTGGTTCGTCGTCAACGATCAGGACATTCATATTGCGCTGGATTCCTGCGTGAGTCTCGCACAAGGATAGCGTAGACAGGGGAAGTGACATCCGTCACCGCGATCCACGCTAAGACTCGTCCGAGGGCCAAAAAGTGCCGCGAGGTGGTTGCCTATCTTTACCAGCGCTTGCCTACCGGAGCTCGAGGCCTGTTGTCGCACAACGTCGCCACAGGGACTGTTAACACTCGATCTGATCAATATGAGCACCCCCCATTTTTTTGGTGCGTCCGATGCGTCCAAGATGAAAAAGCAAAGCCCTACGTCCACTGTAGACGGTTGCCACGACGATATTGCTCAATCGAAAAATATCGTTGTGCAAAAACCCGGCAAATGCGTGGCTTTTCCGGGTAAAAAACCTGCCGACCATTGCCAGCGCCAGCCCCGGCAACCCTGCTATCATCCGCCGCAGCCTTAACCGCTACTTTTTCTTCAGCCGATCACGAGCGAATTCATGAGCACTGACAAGACCAATCAGTCCTGGGGCGGCCGCTTCAGTGAACCCGTCGACGCCTTCGTCGCCCGCTTCACCGCCTCCGTCAACTTTGACCAGCGCCTGTATCGCCACGACATCATGGGCTCGATCGCCCACGCCACCATGCTGGCCAAGGTCGGCGTGCTGACCGATGCCGAGCGCGACAGCATCATCGATGGCCTGAAGACCATCCAGGGCGAGATCGAGGCCGGCCAGTTCGACTGGCGCGTGGACCTTGAAGACGTGCACATGAACATCGAAGCGCGCCTGACCGACCGCATCGGCGTGACCGGCAAGAAGCTGCACACCGGTCGCAGCCGTAACGACCAGGTCGCCACTGACATCCGCTTATGGCTGCGTGATGAAATCGACCTGATCCTGGCTCAAATCACCCGCCTGCAAAAAGGCCTGCTGGAACAGGCCGAGCGCGAGGCGGAGAGCATCATGCCGGGCTTCACGCACTTGCAAACCGCGCAACCTGTAACGTTTGGGCATCACATGCTCGCCTGGTTCGAGATGCTCAGCCGCGACTACGAGCGCCTGGTCGACTGCCGCAAACGCACCAATCGCATGCCCCTGGGCAGCGCCGCGCTCGCCGGCACGACCTATCCGATCGACCGTGAACACACCGCGCAACTGCTGGGCTTCGATGCGGTGGGCGGCAACTCGCTGGATAACGTTTCGGACCGCGACTTCGCCATCGAATTCTGCTCCGCCGCGAGCATCGCGATGATGCACCTGTCGCGCTTCTCCGAAGAGCTGGTGCTGTGGACCAGCGCGCAATTCCAATTCATCGATCTGCCCGACCGCTTCTGCACCGGCAGCTCGATCATGCCGCAAAAGAAAAACCCCGACGTGCCGGAGCTGGTACGGGGCAAGAGCGGCCGGGTATTCGGTGCGCTGATGGGCCTGCTGACCCTGATGAAAGGCCAGCCACTGGCCTACAACAAGGACAACCAGGAAGACAAGGAGCCGCTGTTCGACGCCGCCGATACCTTGCGCGATTCGCTGCGAGCGTTCGCCGACATGATCCCGGCCATCAAGCCCAAGCATGCGGTCATGCGCGAAGCGGCCCTGCGCGGCTTCTCCACCGCCACCGACCTGGCCGATTACCTGGTCCGCCGTGGCCTGCCGTTCCGTGATTGCCATGAGATTGTCGGCCATGCCGTGAAGTACGGCGTCGACAACGGCAAGGACCTGGCGGAAATGAGCCTGGAAGAACTGCGCCAGTTCAGCGACCAGATCGAGCAGGACGTGTTCGCGGTGTTGACCCTGGAAGGCTCGGTCAATGCCCGTGATCATGTTGGCGGTACGGCGCCGGCGCAGGTAAAAGCAGCGGTCGTTCGTGGCCAGGCGCTACTCGCCAGCCGATAAGCCAAAAGCCAAAGCTTCGCGAGCAGGCTCGCTCCCACACTGGTTCTCCATGTTCACAAGACTTTGTGTTCACTGAAGATCCGCTGTGGGAGCGAGCCTGCTCGCGAAGGCGTCCTCAAGGCGCCAGAACCTTATTTCCTGGCAGCAATCTTCGCCAGGAACGCCGGCATTTCCGCCTCTCGATCCACCGCAATCCGCTGCACGTGCGGATTCTGCCCGAGCAGCTCCATCAAGGCCCTGGCCTTCGGCATCTCTGCCAGCAAGTCGATATCGAAAACCTTCTTGCCCACCGGCAAGGCCAGCGAAAGGCTGTAGTAGAAATACAGGTCGGCAATGCTCAGGCTGTCACCCGCCACATAAGGCGAGAATTTTCCGTGCCGGCCAAGCGAGGCAAACCCGAGCAATAACTCGCCCTTGGCCTTGTCCTTGATCGCCTCGGGCACCGCCATGCCAAAAAACGCTTCGGGATAGCAGGCACGTCCCGGCAGCTCGATGTACAACTCGATTTCCCGGCACAAGGCCAGCACCTGGGCGCGCTCGAACGGGTCGTTGGGCAGCAGGGCCTTGCCCGGCTGGGTTTGCTCGATATATTCCAGAATGACGCTGGTCTCGTTGATAAAGCCCTGCTCGGTCTTCAATACCGGCACCTTGCCGCGCGGGCTGATAGCCAGGGCTTCCGGGGTCTGGGCGCCAAAGAACTGGACCTCTTCGAAGGGCAGCCCCTTCTCCAGCAGCGCCAGCTTGACCATGTTGTAATAATTGCTGACAGAAAAACCATAAAGCTTGAGCATTCCATAGCCTCCAGGCCGTGCGGGGTTGGCAGCCTTGGGTTATAGACCGGCGGGACATTTCGCGCCAGGCGCATCACGCTGCTGAATGCAGGTAAACTGGCGGCCTTTTCTACAGGAGGCTGCCATGAGCGAGCCAAGCGATATCGAACATGACGAAGAAGAGTTCGTCGAATCCACGCTGATCCAGGCCATCGAGAACCAGATCGAAAGCGACAACCCGCCAGCGGCCAAGGCCACCTTCAACAAGTTGACCCTGGTCGGTTATGAGCGTGACGACATACTCAACCTGATGGCCCACGTGCTGGCGGTTGAAATCGACGCGATCCTGGAAGAAGACCGCCCGTTCAATACCGAGTGGTACGAAGCCGCCTTACGCGCCTTGCCTGAGCTGCCGCCGGAAAAGAAATGACCCGACGGGCAACGCCGCTCTTGTGGTGAGGGAGCTTGCTCCCGCTCGGCCGTCCGACGCTTCGGGCGCAGCAGTCGCAAATTTTCGGGGTCGCTTCGCAACCCAGCGGGAGCAAGCTCCCTCGCCACAAAAAAAATCGCTTTAAACAAAAAAGCACCACACTGACACTGGACAGCTCGGCCGAGTGCGCTCACCTTAGTGACGCTGTCGACCAAATTCCTAGAAAGTCTGGAGTCCTTATGTCGCTTACCCCTGAGCTGGTTGCCGAACTGGAAATCCTTGCACTCTTTAACCTGGACAGTTCCCAGGAAGGCCTGAAAATTCATCAGACCGCTGCCCCGAAAGCCATCGCCGCTGCCAAGCGCCTGTTTGAAAAAGACCTGATAGACCAACCCGATGGCGGTTATCTGACCAGCCTGGGGCGTGATGCCGCGCAAAATGTGCAAACTGTCCTGACGATACTCCGCGCCGAAGAAACCGCCTGATCTCCTCCCGCCCACGGAAATCCCTTTGCCTCGGGGTTTCCGCAGGCGCACGGCTTCTTTCGCAAAAATCCTGACGTCAAAATCATTTTCAGCTCAAGAATTCCACGATTCCGGCGTTAACCTGCCATCACTTGTGCTTCCCCACGTGCGACGCCGCGAGCCGGTTTGAGCTGACATGACCCGCAATCACGAAATACGCCCCGATCTGGACCAGGGAATCGACCGCAAGGTCCTTAGCCAGTTACGCGCGCGTTTCCTCAAGCTCAATACCGGCCGCATGGAGCGCGCCCTCGAAGGGTTATCGACCCGCCAGCAGGGCGTATTGACGCTGCTTCCGCTGTTCTTTCACGTCAACCATCCACTGCTGCCCGGCTATGTCTCCGGCAGCACGCCCGCCGGGTTGTCGAACTACGAGCCCGACGCCAACGTCCTCGCCGAGGCCCAGCGGCTGACCCGCTCGTTTTCGTATAAGCCGCGCCATGGCAGCAACCCTCCGCGGCCAATCCTCGGCCTGTTCCTGATGGGCAGCCTCGGCACGCTCGCCCAGGCCGACCAGAGCGACATGGACGTATGGGTGTGCCACGGCCCGGACTTGAGCGACGATGAACTTGCCGAGCTACGCAAGAAATGCCAGCTGCTGGAAATCTGGGCCGCCACCCAAGGCGCCGAGGCTCACTTTTTCCTCATCGACCCGGCGCGATTCGTCCGCGGCGAACGGGACAACCAGCTCAGCTCCGATGACTGCGGCACCACCCAGCATTATCTGTTGCTGGACGAGTTCTACCGCACCGCCATCTGGCTGGCCGGGCGCACGCCGATCTGGTGGCTGGTGCCGGTCTATGAAGAAGAGAATTATCAGCAATACACCCACACGCTGATTTCCAAGCGCTTCATCCGTGCCGACGAAACCCTGGACCTGGGGCATCTGGCCTACATCCCGCCGGGCGAATTCATCGGCGCCGGGCTCTGGCAGTTGTTCAAGGGCATCGAGTCACCCTACAAATCCGTGCTCAAGCTTTTGCTGACCGAGGTCTACGCCAGCGAACACCCGGACGTGCGCTGCCTGAGCCTGCGCTTCAAGCAGGCGGTGTTCGCCAATCGCCTGGACCTGGACGAGCTGGACCCGTACATGGTGGTTTACCGCCGTCTCGAGGAATACCTCAACGCCCGTGGCGAACCGGAACGCCTGGAGCTGATCCGCCGCGCGCTGTACCTGAAGGTCAATCGCAAGCTCACCGGCCACGCCCGCAGCAGCGGCTGGCAACGCAACCTGCTTGAACGCCTGGCGCGGGACTGGGGCTGGGATCAACGCCAACTCGCGTTGCTCGACAGCCGCAGCCAATGGAAGGTCCGTCAGGTCAGCAATGAGCGGCGCGCATTGGTCAACGAGCTGACCTACAGTTATCGTTTCCTGACCCAGTTCGCCCGCACCGAAAAGACCGTCAGCCTGATCAACAAGCGCGACCTCAATGTCCTTGGCCGACGGCTGTATGCGGCCTTCGAGCGCAAGGCCGACAAGGTCGAGTTCATCAATCCTGGAATTGCCCCGGACCTGGCCGAAGACACCCTGACCCTGGTCCAGTCGCCGAACAAGAAAGAGCCGGGGCAGAACCAGTGGGGGTTGTACAACGGCAGCCTGAATGCCTTGGAATGGGAGAATTTCGCGCCGATCAAGCGCAGCCGCGAATTGCTCGAATTGCTCACCTGGTGCCACCGCAACGGCGTGATCGACAGTAGCACGCGCCTGGCGCTACACCCCGGCGACAGCGACCTGAGCGAGTTCGAGCTGTTCAACTTGCTGGGCAGCCTGCAACAGTCCATCGCCCTGCCCCTGGCCACGGTTGACGAAGAACAGCTGCTGCATGCCAGCGTACCCGGCGAAGTGCTGATCCTGGTGAACGTCGGCGTCGACCCGCTCAAGCATCACCGCGACCTGAACATCCTGATGACCACCGAGCGCACCGACTCCTTGAGCTACGCCGGTGTCCGCGAAAACCTGGTCTTGACCCTCGACCAGGTCACCCTCAACAGCTGAATGAAGTACTGGTCAACCGGTTCGACGGCGAGCACGCCTTGCTCGATTGCCTGCGCGACTACCTCAACGACTTGCCCCTTACGCAGCGCCAGCCACGCTTGCAGGTGCGCTGTTTCTGCCACAACCGTGCGCAGTTCATCGCGGGACGGGTTGAAGAAGTCATCGAGACCGCCCAGACCTTGCTGCTGAGCAAACTCAATTACCGCTACCTGCTTCAGGTCCAGCAGCATTATCACGTGCTGGAGCTGGTGCCCGGCCAGGTCAACCATGTGGCGCTAAGCAGCCTGCCGGCGTTGATGGACTACCTGGGCGAAGAGTTGACGGCGTACAGCCCGCTGCATCTGGACGCGATGGCCATGGAAGAACACGACGCGGCCCTGATCCTGCCCATGGGCCAGCCCGAGTGCATCCAGGTGTTCTACCGGGTCTACGAGGACGAAGCGGAGCTGTATGTGCTCGATGAATTCAACGCGTTGTGGCAGCAGCGCCTGCCGTATCACGATGACCAAAGCCTGCTGGTGCCGCTGCAGCGCTTCCTGCAGTCGGTGCTGTATCGCCGCGACGCCTTGCTGCCGATGGACGCCACCCAGCCGTTGACCCTGGAAGTCCTTTATTACCAGCTCCTGCCTTCGGGTAACGGGCGGGCCCGGCGGGTCGAATCACGGCAGGCGCCGCAGACGCCGGTCAACAAGCCCTTCTACGACGTACAGGCGATCATCGGCAAAGCGGCGCACGGGCAAGTGCACGTCACCCTCTATTGCGACCAACGGGAATTTTCGGAGCTGGAGCATGGCGACCAGCTGTTTCACGTGGTCGCCAGGGAAATCGTCGGGCAGCGCCGCGACGCCGAACGCTATCGCTGCTATATCACCGACCTGGACCTCTCCGGCCTGGTCGGTGACGGTGCCTGCCCAAGCATTTTGTTCCTGCGCTACAAGGCCGACCTGGAGCGCGCACTGAACGAAGCATTGAATCAGGTCTGACGGGGTTCAGGACGGGAAATCACCGCCATTGGCCGGCTGGGACTCGACTTCCAGCAACGTCAGCTTCAAGGTCTTGCCACCCGGCGCCGGCCAGTCGATGTGCTGCCCCACCTTCAAGCCCAGCAAGGCACTGCCCACCGGAGCCAGGATCGAAATCCGGCCCTCGTCGGCGTTGGCGTCCTTCGGGTAGACCAGCGTCAGATGGTAATCCTTGCCGCTGCTTTCCTCGCGGCAGTGCACGCGCGAATTCATGGTCACGACATCGGCGGGCACTTCATCGTGGCCGACCAGTGTCTCGGCGCGATCCAGTTCGGTTTGCAACGCGATCACACCGGGAAGCGTGTCATCCAGGCTGTCGATCAAGCGCTCCAGACGTTGTACGTCCAAGCGAGTCAGGGTGATGGAAGGTGCGGTCATGATCCAGGCAGACTCCTTTCTTCTGCACGAAAAAAGCAAAACCCCGCCACATAAGACGGGGTTTTCACGCGCCTCGATGAGTTGAGGCGTTGCTGGACACTACCACAGCTCAATAAATATACAACCCGGATGGTTCTTGCCCATCTGGTGGAAGGCTTTTGTGGCGAGGGAGCTTGCTCCCGCTGGGTTGCGAAGCGACCCCAAGAATCTTGCGACTGCTTCGCAGCCGAGCGGGAGCAAGCTCCCTCGCCACGGGCGTCATGACAAAGACTTGCGTTTGGCCGCCTCGGCACAGATCACCCGCCGGCGCTCATCATCCGCCGAGCGCCATTCGCGGATATCTTCCACGTGCCGGAAACAGCCGAGGCAGACCTTCTGCTCATCCAGCTTGCACACGCTGGTGCAAGGCGACGGAACGGCGGGGCTGACGTTGCTGTAGAGCGGCTTGGGTGGCCGCGCCGGGGCTGGCTGGCTCACGCGTTCACAGTCCTTCGAATTCGAGCTCAGCGCCCGCCTGCTGCTTGACGATGCGTTCGAGCATCTCGCCCAACTGCTCTTCGCTCTTGTCGCACATCCAGCGCTCGCTTTCCTCGTCATAGTCGAAGTGAAAACCACCGGACACCGCCGCCAGCCACAACTGCCGCAACGGTTCCTGGCGGCTGAAGATCAGCTGGGTACCGTTTTCGAACTTGACGGTGAGTACACCGGCGGAAATTTCCAGATCGATATCCAGGCCACTGTCATCGAACACATCCTCCAGCGTTTGCTGGGTCGCATCGACCAGGTCGTGGAAACGGGCTTCAGTCAAACTCATTGCGGCAACCTCGAAAATGTCTGCTCATGCTCAAGCGCCGCAAGATACGGACGCTTCCCGGCGATTGCAAAGGATATACCGGTTGAGACCACCAGCGCCGCCGGACGGGCGCCCCGTTGCATAGGCAAGCTGACGGGTGGCCGGTATACTCCGGCGCAATTAACGCATTTTCAAGGATTTCGCCATGAAGCGCCTGATCTCTTCCCTTGCTGCGCTCGTCGCGGTTGCCTGCCTTGTGACAGCCTGTGGTCAAAAAGGTCCGCTGTACCTGCCTGATGACAGCAAGTCTCCCGAAGAACAAGCAGAGCAGGCCAAGTCGTCGCAATCCAAGTCACACGCGCACGACACCCACACCACTTACTAAGGGACCGCCATGGACGCTTTTAACTACCGTGGCGGGGAGCTGTTCGCGGAAGGGGTTGCCCTGTCCGCGATAGCCGAACGTTTCGGCACGCCGACCTACGTCTATTCCCGTGCCCATATCGAAGCCCAGTGCCGCACCTTCGCCGATGCCCTCGAAGGCATGCCGCATCTGGTGTGCTTCGCGGTAAAAGCCAACTCGAACCTGGGCGTGCTCAACGTCCTGGCGCGCCTTGGCGCCGGCTTTGACATCGTATCCGGTGGCGAGCTGGAGCGTGTGCTGGCCGCGGGTGGCAGCGCCGACAAGATCGTTTTCTCCGGTGTCGGCAAGACCCGCGAAGACATGCGCCGCGCGCTGCAAGTCGGTGTGCATTGCTTCAACATCGAATCCACCGACGAGCTGGAGCGGTTGCAGGTCGTCGCCGCCGAGCTAGGCGTGCGCGCACCGGTTTCCCTGCGCGTGAACCCGGACGTCGACGCTGGCACCCACCCGTACATTTCCACTGGTCTCAAGGAAAACAAGTTCGGCATCGCCATTGCCGACGCCGAGGACGTGTACGTACGTGCAGCCCAGCTGCCAAACCTGGAAGTGCTGGGCGTCGATTGCCATATCGGCTCGCAACTGACCACCCTCGAACCGTTCATCGATGCCCTCGACCGCCTGCTGGCGCTGGTCGATCGCCTCGGCGACTGCGGCATCTACTTGCGTCACATCGACCTTGGCGGCGGTGTCGGCGTGCGTTATCGCGACGAAGAACCGCCATTGGTGGCCGACTACATCAAGACCGTGCGCGAGCGCCTCGAAGGCCGCGACCTGGCATTGATGTTCGAGCCCGGTCGCTACATCGTCGCCAATGCCGGCGTGCTGCTGACCCAGGTCGAGTACCTCAAGCACACCGAGCACAAGGATTTCGCCATCGTCGACGCGGCCATGAATGACCTGATCCGTCCAGCGCTCTACCAGGCCTGGATGGATGTCACCGCGGTGCGCCCACGCGATACCGCGGTCCGCGCCTACGACATCGTCGGGCCGATCTGCGAAACCGGCGACTTCCTGGCCAAGGGCCGGGAGCTGGCGCTGGAAGAAGGCGATCTGCTGGCCGTGCATTCGGCGGGTGCCTACGGGTTTGTCATGAGTTCCAACTACAACACTCGCGGCCGTTGCGCCGAGGTGCTGGTAGACGGTGATCAGGCATTCGAAGTGCGCCGCCGCGAGACGGTAGCCGAGCTGTTTGCCGGCGAAAGCCTGTTGCCGGAGTAATACCATGCTGCTGCGTTTTACCAAGATGCACGGCCTGGGCAATGACTTCATGGTCCTCGACCTGGTCAGCCAGCACGCGCACATCCTGCCCAAGCATGCCAAGCAATGGGGCGACCGCCACACCGGCATCGGCTTCGACCAGTTGCTGATCGTCGAGGCGCCGAACAACCCGGACGTGGATTTCCGCTACCGGATCTTCAATGCCGACGGTTCCGAAGTGGAGCAATGCGGCAACGGTGCGCGCTGTTTCGCCCGCTTCGTGCTGGACAAGCGCCTGACTGCCAAACGGCAGATTCGCGTCGAGACCAAAAGCGGCATCATCGAACTGGATGTCCGCAGCGACGGCCAGATCGGCGTCAACATGGGCGCCCCACGCCTGGTTCCGGCGGACATTCCGTTCCAGGCACCGGCCCAGGCCCTGAGCTATACCGTCGACGTCGACGGTATGCCGGTGGAACTGGCGGCGGTGTCCATGGGCAACCCCCATGCCGTGCTGCGGGTGGATGATATAAACAGTGCGCCCGTGCACGAACTGGGGCCGAAGATCGAGCATCATCCGCGCTTCCCGGCGCGGGTGAACGTCGGCTTCCTGCAGGTCATCGATCGGCATCGCGCGCAACTGCGTGTCTGGGAACGCGGCGCCGGGGAAACCCAGGCGTGCGGCACCGGCGCCTGCGCTGCGGCCGTCGCCGCGATCAGCCAGGGGTGGATGGATTCGCCATTGCTGATCGACCTGCCCGGCGGGCGCCTGTCCATCGAATGGGCAGGCCCTGGCCAACCGGTGATGATGACCGGCCCGGCCGTACGCGTATACGAAGGACAAGTTCGTCTTTGAGTG
The DNA here is from genome assembly GCF_051132085.1 of Pseudomonas sp. R1-15. Classification (NCBI taxonomy): domain Bacteria; kingdom Pseudomonadati; phylum Pseudomonadota; class Gammaproteobacteria; order Pseudomonadales; family Pseudomonadaceae; genus Pseudomonas; species Pseudomonas sp. R1-15. The sequence continues at coordinate 5,844,416 of NZ_CP071660.1, forward strand.
AGCCAAACCATGACCGATAAGCCTCAGGTTCCAGCCCCGCAGCCCGACGAATCCCCGAGCCAGAACCCGGAAGCCGCAGCCGTGGCCGCTTACCTGGAGGCCCATCCGGACTTTTTCGTCGAGCATGAAGACCTGCTTTCGACGATGCGCATTCCCCACCGGCGCGGCGATACCGTGTCGCTGGTGGAGCACCAGATGAAGATCCTGCGCGAACGCAACATCGAAATGCGCCACCGTCTTTCGCACCTCATGGACGTGGCGCGTGACAACGACCGGCTCTTCGACAAGACCCGTCGCCTGATCCTCGCGTTGATGGACGCCAGCACACTGGAAGACCTGGTGATGAGCGTCGAAGACAGCCTGCGCCAGGATTTCCAGGTGCCTTTTGTCAGCCTCATCCTGTTTGGCGACAACGCCATGCCGGTTGGGCGCTGGGTGACTCACGCCGAAGCGCAGACCGCCATCGGCGGCCTGCTCACGGAAAACAAAAGCGTCAGCGGCAGCCTGCGCGAACATGAGCTGGATTTCCTGTTCGGCGAAGAACAACGCAAGCAGATCGGCTCTACGGCCGTCGTCGCCATTGCCCACCAGGGCGTGCACGGCGTGCTGGCCATCGCCAGCCGCGATCCGCAGCACTACAAGAGCTCGGTCGGCACATTGTTCCTGAGTTATATCGCCGAAGTCACCGGCCGCGTGCTGCCACGGGTTGCCGGTTCGCTGCGCTCGGTACGCTGACGATGGAACGGCAACTGGACGCCTACTGCGAGCACCTGCGCAGTGAGCGCCAGGTGTCGCCCCACACCTTGTCGGCCTATCGCCGCGACCTCGAAAAGGTGCTGGGCTGGTGCCAGAAACAGAATATCGGCAGCTGGTCGGCCCTGGATATCCAACGCCTGCGCAGCCTGATTGCCCGCCTGCATCAACAAGGGCAATCCTCCCGCAGCCTGGCGCGACTGTTGTCGGCGGTGCGCGGCTTGTACCAGTACCTCAACCGTGAAGGCCTTTGCGACCACGACCCGGCCACCGGCCTGGCACCGCCCAAGGGCGAGCGTCGGCTGCCCAAGACCCTCGACACCGACCGGGCCTTGCAATTGCTGGAGGGCGCCGTCGAGGATGACTTTCTCGCGCGACGAGACCAGGCAATCCTGGAGCTGTTCTATTCCTCGGGCCTGCGGCTTTCGGAACTGACCGGGCTGAACCTGGAACAACTGGACCTGGCCGACGGCATGGTTCAGGTGCACGGCAAGGGCAGCAAGACCCGCCTGCTGCCTATCGGCCGCAAGGCCCGGGAAGCCTTGGACCTGTGGCTGCCGCTCCGGGCAATGGCCAACCCGGCCGATGATGCGGTCTTCGTCAGCCAGCAAGGCCGGCGCCTCGGGCCGCGAGCGATACAATTGCGGGTCAAGGCTGCCGGTGAGCGCGAACTTGGGCAGAACCTGCATCCACACATGCTGCGACATTCGTTCGCCAGTCACCTGCTCGAGTCGTCCCAGGACCTGCGCGCCGTCCAGGAGCTGCTCGGCCATTCGGACATCAAGACCACCCAGATCTATACCCATCTGGATTTCCAACACCTGGCGACGGTCTATGACAGTGCCCACCCCAGGGCCAAACGCATCAAGGGCGACGAATCATGACCATCGAACTCATCACTTTCGACCTGGACGACACCCTGTGGGACACCGCCCCGGTGATCGCCAGCGCCGAAGCCGTATTACGTCAGTGGCTGACCGATAACGCACCGGACCTGGGCGACTTTCCGGTGGAGCGCTTGTGGGCGATCCGCACGCAAGTGCTCAGCGAAGAGCCGGACCTCAAGCACCGCATCAGTGCCTTGCGCCGACGCGTGCTGTTCCGGGCGCTGCAAGACGCCGGCTACGACCAATGGCGGGCTTCGGAGCTGGCAGACCAGGGATTCGAGGCCTTCCTGCATGCCCGACATCAACTGGAGGTCTTTCCCGAGGTGCAGCCCACCCTGGAATTGCTCGCCAATGATTACGCCCTTGGCGTCGTCACCAATGGCAACGCCGACGTGCGGCGCCTGGGGCTGGCGGATTACTTCAAGTTCGCCCTGTGCGCCGAGGACATCGGCATCGCCAAGCCCGACGCCCGGTTGTTCCACGAAGCCCTGCAACGCGGTGGCGCTACCGCGCAGACTGCCGTGCACATCGGCGATCACCCGGGCGACGACATCGCCGGCGCCCAACAGGCCGGCCTGCGCGCAGTATGGTTCAACCCGACAGGCAAGGCGTGGGACGCCGACCATGCGCCGGATGCAGAAATCCGCAGCCTGACCGAACTGCCGGGGTTATTGGCAGGATGGCATAACCCGCGCTGAGCCCCCGAAAACCACAACGCCGCCTATGTGGGAGCGAGCCCGCTCGCGAAGACGGCGGCAGATCCCACATCGATGCCAACAGACACACCGCTATCGCGAGCAGGCTCACTCCCACCCTGGATCTCTTATGCCTTGCGATTTCAAACCCGACATAAAACCCTGTGGGAGCGAGCCCGCTCGCGATGACGGCGGCATATCCCACATCGATGTCAACAGACCCACCGCTATCGCGAGCAGGCTCGCTCCCACCCTGGATCTCTTATGCCTTGCGATTTCAAACCCGACATAAAACCCTGTGGGAGCGAGCCTGCTCGCGAAGGCGGCGGCACATCCAGCATCGACGTGACAGGTAAACCGCTATCGCGAGCAGGCTCACTCCCACAAAGGGCCCGCCCTGGACACCTGATCCGCACCCATGAAAAAGCCCGCAGCGACGGCGGGCTTTTTCAGCAAGCAAGGGCAGATACTCAGATCGGGCGGCTGCCGTACTTGTTGTCAGGCTTCTTGGGCGGATCGGCGACCACATTGGCCTCCACTTCCTGCACCTTGCCACCCCGGGCCAGGAATTCCTCCATGGCCTTGGCGAGCGCATCACGCTCCTTGTTCTTGGCCTCTACGCTCGGCAACTCGTCGACCGATACCGCCGCCTTGGCCTTGCCTTTGGCGGTCGGGACCGGAACATCGGCACCGTCATCGTCAGCGACGTCTTCAGCCGCCGCTTCCAGGCCTTCTTCGGCCTCGTCTTCATCACCTACTTCGAGGTCGTCGTTTTCCAGATCATCGTCGCTCATGTTCTACCTCATGACTTGCGAAAAGCAGATTAGTTATAGCCCAGCTTCGCCATCTGTCGAAGGCTGCCAGAAAAAATTCAACATCCGCCAACCATCAGCGGTCATGCCCCTTCACCGTACAAGGTGGCGAGGACTTTACGAGTACCGCCATGATCACGGTGCTCGCCCAGATAAACACCTTGCCAGGTGCCCAACGCCAACCGTCCCGCCGTCACCGGAAGACTGAGCTGACATCCCAGCACGCTGGCCTTGAAGTGCGCCGGGAGGTCGTCCAGGCCTTCGTCGTTGTGCTCATAGTCGGCGGTTCCTTGTGGGATCAGCCGATTGAAAAATCGTTCGAAGTCTCGACGTACCGCCGGATCGGCGTTCTCGTTGATGGTCAGCGAGGCCGAGGTGTGCTGCAGCCACAGATGCAACAGACCGACACGACATGCCTTGAGTTCAGGCAGGCCGGCGAGCAACTCGTCCGTTACCAGATGAAAGCCCCGGGGCCTTGCCCGCAGGGTTATCAGCGTCTGTTGCCACATACAGTTCTCCGCACGTTCGGCGCGCATTCTAGCGCGCTCTGGGAAAAAACAAAGGGCCTAATATTCCTGCTTTCCTGTAAGTCTTTGGCGGTAGAAAAACCCGTGTCGCATACACAACAAAAGGCGTCGGAAAAACCAGCACGCCCTGTGAGCAATGACAAACTCCAGACAAAAAAATGCCCGGCGAACCGGGCATTTTTTATTGGAGCGCGATTACAGGTTGTAACCACGTTCGTTGTGCTGGGCCAGGTCCAGGCCCACGGCCTCTTCTTCCTCGGAGACCCGCAGACCCATGACGGCGTCGAGGACCTTGAGGATGATGAAGGTGACAACCGCCGTGTAGATCACGGTGAAGCCTACGCCTTTGAACTGAATCCACACTTGCGCACCGATATCGGTCACGGTGCCGAAGCCGCCCAGGGCTGGCGCTGCGAACACACCGGTCAGGATGGCGCCGAGGATACCGCCGATGCCATGCACGCCAAAGGCGTCCAGGGAGTCGTCATAGCCGAGCTTGCGCTTGAGGGTGGTGGCGCAGAAGAAGCACACCACGCCCGCCGCCAGGCCAATGACCAAGGCGCCCATCGGGCCCACGGTGCCGGCCGCCGGGGTGATTGCAACCAGGCCGGCCACGACGCCCGAGGCGATGCCCAGTGCGCTTGGCTTACCGTGGGTGATCCACTCGGCGAACATCCAGCCCAGCGCGGCGGCTGCGGTGGCGATCTGGGTGACCAGCATCGCCATGCCGGCGGTGCCGTTGGCCGCGACGGCGGAACCGGCGTTGAAACCGAACCAGCCCACCCACAACATGGCCGCGCCCATCAGGGTGTAACCCAGGTTGTGCGGTGCCATCGGCGTGGTCGGGAAGCCTTTGCGCTTGCCCAGCACCAGGCACGCCACCAGGCCTGCGATACCGGCGTTGATGTGCACCACGGTGCCACCGGCGAAATCCAGTACACCCCAGTCCCACATCAGGCCGCCGTTGCCGGACCAGACCATGTGCGCAATCGGCGCATACACCAGGGTGAACCACACGCCCATGAAGATCAGCATGGCGGAGAACTTCATCCGCTCGGCGAACGCGCCGACGATCAGGGCCGGGGTGATGATCGCGAAGGTCATCTGGAAGGTGATGAAGACTGCTTCAGGGAACAACGCTGCCGGGCCGGTGATGCTGGCCGGGGTGACGTCCGCCAGGAACGCTTTGCCCAGGCCGCCGACGAAGGAGTTGAAGTTGACGACGCCCTGCTCCATGCCGGTAGTGTCGAACGCGATGCTGTAGCCATAGATGACCCACAACACGCTGATCAGACCGGTAATGGCGAAGCACTGCATCATCACGGAAAGAATGTTTTTTGACCGAACCATGCCGCCGTAGAACAGCGCAAGGCCGGGAATGGTCATGAACAGAACAAGAATCGTGGCCGTCAGCATCCAGGCGGTGTCGCCGGAATTGAGGACTGGGGCTGCCGCTTCTTCTGCCATGGCCAGGCCAGGCATTACGAAGGACAACAGGGCTCCTAGCCCTGCGAATTTACGCAGAGTCATATTGTTTTCTCCTGGGGCGTTGGGGTTTGGCGGCTTAGATAGCGTCGGTATCGGTTTCGCCGGTACGGATGCGGATAGCCTGTTCCAGATTGACCACAAAGATCTTTCCGTCACCAATCTTGCCGGTGTTGGCGGCCTTGGTAATCGCCTCGATGACCCGATCAAGATCCTTGTCGTCGATGGCAACGTCGATCTTCACCTTGGGCAGGAAATCGACCACGTATTCCGCGCCGCGATACAGCTCGGTGTGACCTTTCTGCCGACCGAAGCCTTTGACTTCAGTGACGGTAATGCCCTGCACGCCGATTTCGGACAGCGACTCGCGCACGTCGTCCAACTTGAACGGCTTGATGATGGCAGTGACTAGCTTCATGAAACTCTCTCCCGAATTGGTGGACTTGCCCCAGGAAAACAAACCCGACTCAAGTCTAAGCGCAGTGCCTGGCTTTGTAACGCGTCGTCGGCCCAAGTTGCCCGACTGGCGCCAGCTGACTACTCCTGACGAAACTCCCCGCTCCGCCTGCTGCACTGCATTCGTCACAGCGACTGCATCAGTGCATGGGTCATCAGCCACTAAGCAGAAAGCTTGCCATCTGTGCCCAACCCCCCGGATTTCAACCCCTTGACCACCGCGCCCGCCCGGCACGCGCCACGAACCGGAGCGATACGCACAACAACGGTGCGGTGACGCCCGGCGCAGTGCGCGAAAAGCGTGCATCCACGCCTGGCGAATTGACTATAGACCCTGCGTGATACACTGCCCCCCATCGTTTCCAGGACACCTGCCATGCTTGCCCCCAAAGATATCCTCGACGCCCTGAGCGGCCACGCCTCCCGCCTGTTGAGCGGCGACACCCCCCTGCCCAAAAGCGAAATCGAAAGCCAGTTCAAGGCGCTGCTGCAAAGCGGCTTCAGCAAGCTGGACCTGGTGAGCCGGGAAGAATTCGACAGCCAGATGGTGGTGCTGGCCCGAACTCGGGCGCGGTTGGAGAGTCTCGAAGCGAAGGTGGCCGAGCTGGAAGAGCGCCTGAATTCGACGCCGCAATAAGCAGTCAACGAGTCGCTGTTTTCTGCGACTGCCCCAGGACGGGCGTGATCGGCAACTCCAAGGCAAACAGCGCACCCTTGCCCGGCCCCGCGCTCTGCACCGTCAGGTCCCCGCCCATCTCATGGGCTGCGAGGATGCAGCTATGCAGGCCAAAACCATGGCCGTCGGGGCGCGTCGTGAAACCATGCTCGAACACCCGCGTCAGATTCTCCGCGCTGATGCCCTCGCCGTTGTCCTCGACCTCTATCCGCACACGCGTGTCGTCAACGGCCTTCAGTCGCAAGGTGATGTGCGATGGCCGATCGGTGACAGAAACCAGCGCCTGCTTGGCGTTATTGATCAGGTTGACCAATATCTGCAGAACCTTGTGCTTGTCCAGCGACATCATCGGAATATCGTTGAGCTCCTGGACCAGCGTCACCTTGTGCCGCACCAGCGACACGCCACTGATACGCACCACATCCTCGACCAGCTCCCGCAACAAGCCCGGTTCGAGCACGCTGGAGTAACCGGCATAGGATTGTTGGGTCGCGACGATGTCCTTGATGTGGTCGACCCTGCGGCTCAGTTGCGTCAACTCAGCAATCATGGCCTGCTGCTCGGTCGCCAGCGCGTCGGCCAGCTTGCCCAGATAGTCCGGTAGCGCACGGCCCTTCGGATCGCTGCTGATGAAATCGCCGAGATCATCCGGATGCTCTTTCAGTAGCTGAACAACCTTGGCGACGCCCGGCCCCTTCGATGTTTGCACCTTATCGAAGAGAACCTGGGCGGACACGTTGACACTGTTGAGCACATTGCCCACGTTATGCAGCACATTGGTGGCAATTTCCGCCATGCCAGCCCGGCGAGCTGTCGTCACCAGCTCGGCCTGAGCCTCGCGCAACTCATCGTTGACCTTGGCCAGCTGTCGCGGACTGGGAATCTTCAAGGCAGCGGGCACCAGCCGGATCAAAAGGATGGCGGTGATCACAGAGGCAATGGCAGTGATCACTTTCACCAGGGCGGACAACCAATAATACGGCTGCCAGATGGTCAGGATCTCCATCACATGGCTAGTTCCGCAGGCGAGGATAAACACGCCGAACGCCGTCAGCATCCAGTCGAAAGGAACGTCCTTGCGCTTGTTGATGAAGTAAATGAGCGTAAAGGGAATGGAGACATAGCTGAGGGTGATCAAGCTGTCGGCGATCACATTGGTCCACAACAGATCCGGGCGCCACAGGTAACAATGCCCATGGGGCATGAAGCGCTTGTCGGTCAGCAACGCCAACAGATCATCCATCGTCACTTCCTCGCTACGCCGTTGATCTCGCCAGATGCCTATCAGACAAATCCAGCGTAGCAGAGCCTTGGTCCACACCGTTCGTATCCAGAGCGCGCCCATCGCCTCGGTAATATTCTGCCAAGATTTCACCTTTCAATTGCCAGGCTCGCGCGGCTTCACTCGACTAGTCTTAAAGAGCCGCAGGACGCGGCTCTTTATTCATTCAAGGAACGCTTCATGTCGCTCGCCATCGTCCACAGCCGCGCCCAGGTGGGGGTCGAGGCTCCTGCCGTTACCGTTGAGGTTCACCTGGCCAATGGCTTGCCATCGCTGACCATGGTCGGCCTGCCAGAAGCCGCCGTGAAGGAAAGCAAGGATCGGGTGCGCAGCGCGATCATCAACTCGGGGCTCAGCTTTCCGGCGCGGCGCATCACCCTGAACCTGGCGCCGGCGGACCTGCCCAAGGACGGCGGGCGGTTCGACCTGGCGATTGCCCTTGGCATCCTGTCGGCCAGCGTGCAGGTGCCGACGCTGATGCTGGACGACGTCGAATGCCTCGGCGAGCTGGCGTTGTCCGGGGCGGTACGACCGGTGCGCGGAGTGTTGCCCGCGGCGCTGGCGGCACGCAAGGCTGGACGCATGCTCGTGGTGCCTTGGGCGAATGCCGAGGAGGCCTGCCTGGCGTCGGGACTGAAAGTGATCGCGGTGAATCACCTGCTCGAAGCGGTGGCGCATTTCAATGGCCACACCCCGGTCGAACCCTTTGTTTCCAACGGGCTGCTTTCGGCCAGCAAGCCCTACCCCGATCTCAGTGAGGTCCAGGGCCAGGCCGGGGCCAAGCGTGCTTTGCTGATCGCGGCAGCAGGAGCCCATAACCTGTTGTTCAGCGGCCCGCCCGGTACCGGCAAGACGCTGCTGGCGAGCCGTTTGCCAGGGTTATTGCCACCCTTGGCCGAAAGCGAGGCCCTGGAAGTCGCGGCGATCCAGTCGGTCGCCAGTTGCGTGCCGTTGAGCCATTGGCCGCAGCGTCCGTTCCGTCAGCCGCATCATTCGGCGTCCGGCCCAGCGCTGGTGGGCGGTGGGTCCAAGCCGCAACCGGGAGAAATCACCCTTGCTCATCACGGCGTGCTGTTTCTGGATGAGTTGCCGGAATTCGACCGCAAGGTGCTGGAAGTGCTGAGAGAACCGTTGGAGTCAGGGCACATCGTGATATCCCGCGCCCGCGACCGGGTGCGCTTTCCGGCGCGCTTCCAGCTGGTGGCGGCGATGAATCCCTGCCCGTGTGGCTATCTCGGCGAGCCCAGCGGTCGTTGCTCCTGCACACCGGACATGGTGCAGCGTTACCGCAACAAACTGTCCGGCCCGCTGCTCGACCGGATCGACCTGCACCTGACCGTGGCCCGGGAAGCCACCGCACTGAACCCCAAGAGCGAACCGGGGGACGACACCGCCACCGCCGCCGAACGGGTGGCCGATGCCCGTGAACGCCAGCAAGCACGCCAAGGCTGTGCCAATGCGTTCCTGGATCTGCCGGGCCTGCGCCGGCACTGCAAACTGTCCACCACCGACGAAGCCTGGCTGGAAACCGCTTGCGAACGGCTGACCCTGTCGCTGCGAGCCGCCCATCGTTTGCTCAAGGTCGCCCGGACATTGGCCGACCTTGAGCAAGCGGAGCGAATCAGCCGCGAACATCTGGCCGAAGCCCTGCAGTATCGCCCCGCCACGGTTTGAACCGCTTATGGCTTGCTCAGGTCCACCAACGGGGTATCGCGCACCTCGGTTTTCCGATCGCCCCGGATGTCATCGATGCGTTTGAGGGCCTTGTCCACGGCAACCTTGTTTGCCAGAAGGCTGTAGTGGATCTGGAATTGCTTGCGCTCTTTCGGTGCGATGGTCGGCACCAGGCCCAGTGGTCGCTGATAGCGACGGTTGTAGGAGAAACTGGTGCCCGGCTCCAGGCCGGTCACGTAGCCCTGGCCTTGGGTATCGGTGTTTTTCCACAGGGAAAATACTGGAAGCGTCCCGGTGTTGAAGCCCACCGACACGCCGAGGCTACCGGCCTTGTTGTGCAATACGGTCAGCGTATCGCCCTTGGCGTCGGCATAAGGCACGACGTTGTAGACGGTTTCGTCGTAGTCCTTGGTTGGGGCCCGATAGGTTTGCCAGTCTTTCAGGTCGCCCTTGGCCTTGTCGTTGAATGGCGACACCTGTTTGACCGGTGCTGCGAAGCGCGCATCCTGCTCCAGGAACGGCGTACTGAAGTTGCTGTGATAGAGCGCCTGGTATTCCTTCGGATAGTCGCCATTGTTGGTCAGCGTGTCATTGAGCGCGAAGGTCACGCTACCGGGTTCGGTGACCAGTTCGGTCTGCACCGAAAAGTCGACTTTCTTGAACGCCTGCTCCTTCAACTCGCCTCGCAGGGTAATCGCGTAGGGCGGTTTTTCATCGATGTGCAGGGTGACTTTGTTCGCCGGGATATTGGCCGCGCGGCCGTGCAAGGTCAGCAGCTCGCCATTGTCCATGCCCGGATGACCGACCCATTCGTAGCCGCAGCGGGTGACCAGCTCGTTGAATCCTTCCAGCCAACCCAAGCCGCCCCGGCCATTGAGCTCGATGAATGCCGGATTGACCACTTCCTTGACCGGCGAATCCCACCCCATACGGACATCGCCGACCGAGGCCTGCAGCACATTCATGCCGCGGGTCGGGACGACCGAGAGTTTCATCGTGCCGTTGTCGATATCGACGATGCTGACGCCTTCCTGGCGACCGCCGTGCAGGGTGCGCATCGTCACGGAAAACGGTTTGTCGGTCTTCACACCGAGCTGCTGACTGGTGATTTGCCAGGGCTGTGCGGCCTTGTCGGTATCGAGCAGGACATAATCCCAGGCCATGGCGTGGGAGGCAGCACCGAGGGCGCTGAGGGCAACGAGGAGTTTGAGCGGAGTCATGGAAACGACCTTTTATTGGAGTTGTGCGGTTTTTATAGACTTGAAGAAACGTTTCAGCAAGCCGAAAAACAGCAATCAACCGCAAAAAGGAGCGTGCCTACAGAATCAGGCAGCTTTTTTTGGGAGCGAGCCTGCTCGCGAAAGCGGTGAGTCAGTTGATAGAGATGTGGCTGGAAGGCCGCCTTCGCGAGCAGGCTCGCTCCCACAGGGGAATTGCGGCGGAACATCTCTGCGTCCCACCTGGAATCATTGTGGGAGCGAGCCTGCTCGGAATAGCAGTGGGTTAGCTGACAGCGATGTGGCTGGAAGGCCGCCTTCGCGAGCAGGCTCGCTCCCACAGGGGAATTGCGGCGGAACATCTCTGCGTCCCACCTGGAATCATTGTGGGAGCGAGCCTGCTCGGAATAGCAGTGGGTTAGCTGACAGCGATGTGGCTGGAAGGCCGCCTTCGCGAGCAGGCTCGCTCCCACAGGGGAGTTGCGGCGGAATCATCTCTGCGTCCCACCTGGAATCATTGTGGGAGCGAGCCTGCTCGCGAAAGCGGTGGGTCAGTTGATAGAGATGTGGCTGGTCAGCCGTCATCGCGAGCAAGCTCGCTCCCACAGTAGTGCTGGGTGAGCTTGCTCGTGATATTGCCGCAGGAAGCCTCAGCGGAACCGATCAACCTCTTTGCGCAGGTCCTGCGCCAGTTTTTCCAGTTCCTTGGCGGTGATCGCCAGGTTCGAGACTACTTCGCGTTGTTCGCTGTTGGCCATCGCGATGCTTTGCAGGTTGCTGCTGAGCAAGGTCGCGGTGCTGCTCTGCTCTTGGGTGGCCGTGGTGATCGCTGCAAACTGCTGGCCGGCCGAGCGGCTTTGCTCGTCGATGCGCGCCAGGGCCGAGGCGACGTTGGCGTTGCGCGACAAGCCTTCCTGCATAAGCAGGTTGCCCTTCTCCATCGTACTGATGGCATTGCCGGTTTCCTGCTGGATGCTGTTGATCATGCCAGAGATTTCGTCAGTGGCCTGGCGGGTACGCGACGCCAGGCTACGGACCTCGTCGGCCACCACGGCAAAACCACGGCCCTGTTCACCCGCGCGCGCGGCTTCGATGGCAGCGTTCAAGGCCAGCAGGTTGGTTTGCTCGGCAATCGAGGTGATCACGCCGACGATGCCGCCAATTTCCTGGGAGCGCTGACCCAAGGTGTTGATGACCGTGGCCGTGCTGTTCAACGCGCCAGCGATCTGTTCCAGCGATGACGAAGCTTCGTCCATCGAGGTACGGCCGATGCGGGTCTGCTGGGCGTTGTCCTGGGCCAGACGCTCGGTATTGCCCATGTTATCGGCGATGTTCAACGAGGTGGCGCTGAACTCTTCCACTGCGCCCGCCATGCTGGTGATTTCGCCGGACTGCTGCTCCATCCCTTCATACGCACCGCTGGACAATCCGGACAACGCCTGGGCACGACTGTTGACCTCCTGCGAGGCCTTGCGGATATGCTCGACCATGGTCGACAAGGCTTGGCTCATCTGGTTGAAGGCACGGGCCAGTTGGCCAATTTCATCGTGGCTGGATACGTTCAGACGCACGCTCAGGTCGCCGGCGCCCAGCGCTTCGGCCTGACGTACCAGATCGCCCAAGGGCGCCAGTTTGCTACGCAACAGCCACACCGCCGCGCCGACCGCCAGCAACATTGCCAGCAGGCTGCCAATGGCCAGTTGCGTACCGACGTTCCAGGTTACTGCGTTGATTTCGGTTTTCGGCATGCTCGCCACCACCGCCCACGGCCCGCCCTCGAACGGCACGGCGACGCTGTAGAATTCTTCTGCGGTGTCTTCCCAGAACGCACCCTTGCCCGGCTTCTTGATCAAACCGGTGATAGCCGCGGTGGCGTTGTCCAGCGCCTGCACACCCGCTGGCGGTACCAACCATTTGTTCTGTTCGTCCAACAGCGCCAGGGAACCGGTCTGGCCGATGCGGAAGCGCTTGAGGTTGTCGAATTGCGCATTCTGCGCATCGGTGTAATCGAATCCTACATACAACACGGCAATAATCTTGCCGCTGCCGTCGCGAACGGGCGTGTATTGCGACATGTAGAAACGACCGAAGAGCAAGGCCCGGCCGATGTAGCTCTGCCCGCTGATCACCGGGCCGTACGCCGGGCCCGCGCGGTCGAGTACGGTGCCGATGGCCCGCGTACCGTCCTGCTTGCTCACCGAGGTACTGACGCGGATGAAGTCGTCGCCGCTACGCACGAATATAGTCGCCACGCCGGCGGTCATCGCCTTGAACTCGTCCACTTCCTTGAAGTTGTTGTTCAACACTTCGCTGCCCAGGCTCAAGCCTGGCGTCTGCACGCCCGCCACCGTCACCGACTGGTCCGGATGCACGCTCAGACCCGCGCTGAAGCGCTTTTCAAACAGCCCCGCCAACCGCTGGGTGCTCTCGCGCAAGGTGCTATGGAAGGTATTGAGCTGGTCGGCCATCAGGCGCGCTTCGCTGGCCAGGTGCTCTTCACGAGTGGAAAGGTTGGCGGCGTCCAGTGAACGCAAGGCGAAGACGGTACTGCCGGAAATCACGACCGCCAGTATCACGGCAAGGGCAAGGCCTAGCTGTGAGGCGATCCGGGCGCGGGGTTGAGACATGACGGCTCCTGGCCGAGAGACTGGATCATCCTGATCACGTCGCACGCTCGGCATTCAATTTTTTGAGGTGTGGGCCCTTTCTGTACGAAGGTTCTATGTTCACGGATTCGGCCGCAAAACCGAATACTTGAGCGCTTTGGAAGGAATAAAGCCAAGTCGCCAGCGGGGCCTGTTTGTCCCTTCAGGCCAGGCGTTTCACGTCGGGCAGTTGCATGGCGCTTACCTCGCCCTGGAGAAAATCGCTGAGCCTGCGCAAACGTTCACCTCCAGGCCGGGTCTTCGGCCAGACGAGGTAATAGTGCTCGCCGCTGGCAACAGCCGTAGGCCACGGCAGACTCAAGCGTCCCTGGGCAACGTCCTCGGCGACCATCAACAAATCGCCCATGGAGACACCATAGCCCCGCGCGGCAGCGATCATGCCCAGTTCCAGCGTATCGAATACCTGGCCGCCCTTGAGCGAGACCTTGTCCGCCAGCCCCATGCGCTGCAACCAGTTGCGCCAATCCCGGCGATCCGGCGTGGGGTGCAACAGCTCGGCGCTGGCCAGCCGCGCCACGTCCCAGGGTTGGTCGTTGAGCAGAGTCGGTGCGCCGACCGGAATCAGCTCCTCGGGGAACAGCAGACTGGCCTCCCAGTCCGCCGGAAAGTGCCCGTTGCCCAGCAGAACCGCGCAGTCGAACGGCTCGGTGTTGAAGTCCACCGAGTCGACGTCCATCCAGGCGCTGGTCAATTGAACTTCGTTGCCGGGTTGCAGATGCCGAAAGCGGCTCAGGCGCGCCAGCAACCAACGCATGGTCAGGGTCGACGGAGCCTTCATGCGCAAAATTCCGTCCTCGCCGTGCAAGGTATGGCAAGCACGCTCCAGCGCCATGAACCCCTCTCGCACGCCCGGCAGCAGCAGGCGTGCCGCCTCGGTCAGTTGCAGGTTGCGGCCGCTGCGCTGAAACAGCCGACAGGCGAAGTGTTCCTCAAGCGTGCGAATGTGCCGGCTGACCGCGCTCTGGGTAATCGACAGTTCTTCAGCGGCCCGGGTAAACGAGCTGTATCGCGCCGCCGCTTCGAATGCGCGCAACGCATAAAGAGGAGGAAGGCGACGAGACATCGGAAAGGCTCCTGTGGCTTTTTTCGAACCCTATCAGAAGATTCGCCCAGCATGAGTTTTAATCATGCCAGCAATCGGATTTATCCTTTTGTGCAAACCACCGCAAGCGCCGAGAATCGACGCCTTACTGCCTTGTTTGAACATGGAGCGTGATGATCATGCGGCATCCGGTGCGTACCGAACTCTGGGCCATCCTGCGGCTGGCGGGGCCGTTGATTGCTTCGCAGCTGGCGCACATGCTGATGGTGCTGACCGACACCTTGATGATGGCGCGCCTGAGTCCGGAAGCCTTGGCTGGTGGCGGTCTGGGGGCGGCGAGTTACTCGTTCGTGTCGATTTTCTGCATCGGCGTGATCGCTGCAGTCGGTACGCTGGTCGCGATCCGCCAGGGCGCTGGCGATATTGAAGGCGCCACCCGGCTGACCCAGGCCGGGTTATGGCTGGCCTGGTTGATGGCGCTGGTGGCCGGGTTGCTGTTGTGGAACCTCAAGCCGGTGCTGCTGTTGTTCGGCCAGACTGAAACCAACGTCCTCGCCGCCGGCCAGTTCCTGCTGGTGCTGCCGTTCGCCCTGCCCGGCTACCTGAGTTTCATGGCCCTGCGCGGATTTACCAGCGCGATCGGCCGGGCCACTCCGGTCATGGTGATCAGCCTCGGCGGCACGGTGGCCAACTTCCTGCTCAACTACGCGCTCATCACCGGCATGTTCGGCTTGCCGAAGCTCGGCCTGATGGGGATCGGCCTGGTGACGGCGATTGTTGCCAACTGCATGGCCCTGGTGCTCGCCTGGCACATCCACCGGCACCCGGCCTACCGCGCCTATCCATTACTTGAAGGCCTGTCGCGGCCCAATCGCCAATACCTCAAGGAACTGTGGCGCCTGGGCCTGCCGATTGGTGGTACCTACGCCGTGGAAGTCGGGCTGTTCGCGTTCGCCGCGCTGTGCATGGGCACCATGGGCAGCACGCCGTTGGCTGCGCACCAGATCGCTCTGCAAATCGTCTCGGTGGCATTCATGGTTCCGGCGGGCATGTCGTACGCGATCACCATGCGCATCGGCCAGCATTACGGCGCTGGGCAATTGCTCATGGCGCGCCTGGCCGGACGGGTCGGGATCGGCTTTGGCGCAGCGGCGATGCTGGCCTTCGCCATGGTGTTCTGGCTGCTGCCCAATCAACTGATCGGTTTGTTCCTGGATCACGATGACCCGGCGTTCCGCCCGGTGATCGACCTGGCTGTGAGCCTGCTGGCCGTGGCGGCGTGGTTCGAGCTGTTCGACGGTACGCAAACCATTGCCATGGGCTGTATCCGTGGCCTGAAGGACGCCAAGACCACCTTCCTGGTAGGCCTGGGTTGCTACTGGCTGATTGGCGCGCCCGCTGCCTGGTGGATGGCCTTTCATTTGAACTGGGGGCCGACTGGTGTCTGGTGGGGCCTGGCCCTGGGGCTGGCGTGCGCGGCGGTGAGCCTGACGTGGGCATTCGAGTGGAAGATGAAGCGGATGATTCGCAGCGAGCCGGAGCAGCAGAATTTCGAAGCGATCCAGGCGAAGTGAAACATTTCCCCTGTGGGAGCGAGCCTGCTCGCGAAGGCGGTGTGTCAGTTGGTGGATGTCCGGCTGACACCCCGCTTTCGCGAGCAGGCTCGCTCCCACAGGGTTTGTGTCAGCTCACGATTTCCTGCGTCGCCTGGCCACCTTCAAACGCCAGGTATTCAACCAACTCCACCAACGGCAGCGGCTTGCTGATCAGGAAGCCCTGCACCTGATCGCAACCGAAACCCCGCAGCAGATCCATCTGTTCATGGGTCTCGACGCCTTCGGCCACGACTTCAAGATTGAGGTTATGGGCCAGGTTGATCATCGCATGCACCAGCTTGCGGTTCTCTTCACGTTGCTCCATGCCGCCAACGAAACTCTTGTCGATCTTGAGCAGGGTGATGGGCAGGCTGTTGAGGTGCACGAACGAAGAAAATCCGGTACCGAAATCGTCCAGGGAGAACCGCACGCCCAGGCGCCCCAGGGCATCCATGGTCTGCTTGACCAGTTCGCTGCGACGCATGACGGCGGTTTCGGTGAGTTCGAACTCCAGCCACTGGGCCTCGACACCCCGTTCGCTGATCAACCGACTCAAGGTCGGCAGCAGCTGGCTGTCCTGGAATTGCCGGAACGACAGGTTGATCGCCATGTGCAGCGGCGCCAGGCCCCGCTCGCGCAGGGCCTGCATGTCTCGTAGCGCCCGGGAAATTACCCAGTAGCCCAACGGTACGATCAGGCCGCTCTGCTCGGCCAGCGGCACGAATTCGCTTGGCGGCAGCAGCCCGCGCTCGCCGTGACGCCAGCGCACCAGGGCTTCGAGGCCGACAATGGTGCCATCGGCAAGGTTCAGCCGCGGCTGGTAATGCAATTCCAGTTCGTCGCGACGCAGCGCCCGGCGCAGTTCGCTTTCCAGGTCGGCGAGACTGCGGGCGTTGCGATTGATGCGTTCATTGAAGATATGAAAGGTGCAGCCTTGCGTGCTCTTGGCCTGCTGCATGGCGATATGCGCGTGCCACATCAGCGGGTCGGCACCGGCCTGGGCGCGGGCGTGGGCGATCCCCAGGCTGCAGCCGATCAGCAGGCTCTCGCCATCGACCCAGTAGGGTTCGGCCATGGCTTCGGTGATGCGCTCAGCCATCCACTCGGCCCGCTGGGGCGCGCGGCGGGTATCGATCAGCAGGGCGAATTCGTCGCTGCCCAGCCGCGCCAGTTGATCACCGACTTCCAGCGCGCCCTTGAGCCGCGAGACCACCTGCAGGATGAGACGGTCGCCGGCCTGATGACCGAGCGCGTCGTTGGCGTGACGAAAGTTATCGAGATCCAGATGGCCGAGCGCCAGGCCACGGCCTTCGTTTTCAGCCAGGCGTGCCGCCAGCAGGGTCTGGAAGCCTTGGCGGTTGGCGATGCCGGTCAACGGGTCCTGCTCGGCGAGCCGTTGCAGAGTATTTTCCAGCACCCCGCGCTCGCGCACATGACGAAGGCAACGACGCAGCGTCGCCTCATCGAGTACGTCACGCACCAGCCAGTCGCTGACGCCGTCCGGGGGAGTCGCCGGTTCGTGCTCAAGCAACAGGACCGTTGGCAGGCGGCAACGACCGGGCGCCGGCTGCAAAGCGGCGATAGTCAACAGGACCGCATTGCGGTTGTCTTCGAACAGGCTGCTGACCGACTCCCAGCTCGGGGCGCTGAGCAACACGACCGAGGGGCCCATGGGCGCCAGGCACTCGCGCAATATCGCTGACCACTCAGGCGTTTCGGCCAATAACAGCAAACGCAAGGGTTCGACAGGCGTAGACAAGCTGACTCCCTAGACTCTGCAAGGTGGTAGGCGCGGGGCATTATGACTCGCCGACGGGCAATCACCAATGCCAATGGTTCTCAAACACTCGGTTTTGACGGTTTTTCACCTTAAAAACGAACGTTAGACCCAAATCCCGTCCGCATCCTGAGGGAAAGTAACAAAAGCGGCAATTGAAGATGATGTGCAGCGTCACAAGTCGGACAGAGCAGCACAAATCTCAGAGCCTGTTAAAATGCCGGCCCATTTCGCAAACGACTCCCTGAACCCTGTCATGTCCCGACTCAATCCCCGGCAGCAAGAAGCCGTGAACTATGTCGGCGGCCCTCTTTTGGTGCTCGCCGGTGCAGGCTCCGGCAAGACCAGCGTGATCACCCGCAAGATCGCGCACCTGATCCAGAATTGCGGCATCCGCGCCCAGTACATCGTCGCGATGACCTTCACCAACAAGGCCGCGCGGGAAATGAAGGAACGGGTCGGCGGTCTGTTGCGCGCCGGCGAAGGCCGTGGCCTGACGGTCTGTACGTTCCACAACCTGGGCCTGAACATCATTCGCAAGGAACACGCGCGACTGGGCTACAAGCCGGGCTTCTCGATTTTCGACGAGACCGACGTCAAGGCCTTGATGACCGACATCATGCAGAAGGAATACTCGGGCGACGACGGCGTCGACGAGATCAAGAACATGATCGGCGCCTGGAAAAACGACCTGATCCTGCCGCCCGAAGCCCTGGAGAACGCCCGCAACCCCAAGGAACAGACCGCCGCCATCGTCTACGCCCACTACCAGCGCACCCTCAAGGCCTTCAACGCGGTGGACTTCGACGACCTGATCCTGCTGCCGGTCAAGCTGTTCCAGGACCACGCCGACATCCTTGAGAAATGGCAGAACAAAGTCCGTTACCTGTTGGTGGACGAATACCAGGACACCAACGCCAGCCAGTATCTGCTGGTGAAACTGCTGATCGGCAAACGCAACCAGTTCACCGTGGTCGGCGACGATGACCAGTCGATCTACGCCTGGCGCGGCGCGCGGCCGGAAAACCTGATGTTGCTCAAGGAAGACTACCCATCGCTCAAGGTGGTGATGCTGGAGCAGAACTATCGCTCCACCAGCCGCATCCTGCGCTGCGCCAACGTGCTGATCTCCAACAACCCCCACGAATTCGAAAAGCAGCTGTGGAGCGAAATGGGCCACGGCGACGAGATCCGTGTGATCCGTTGCCGCAACGAAGACGCCGAAGCCGAGCGCGTGGCCATGGAAATCCTCAGCCTGCACCTGCGCACCGACCGGCCGTACAGCGATTTTGCGATCCTCTATCGCGGCAACTACCAGGCCAAGCTGATCGAGCTGAAGTTGCAGCATCACCAGATCCCCTATCGTCTGTCGGGGGGCAACAGCTTCTTCGGACGCCAGGAAGTGAAGGATCTGATGGCCTACTTCCGCCTGATCGTGAACCCGGACGACGATAACGCCTTCTTGCGGGTGATCAACGTGCCACGCCGGGAAATCGGTTCGACCACCCTGGAAAAACTCGGCAACTACGCCACCGAGCGCAAGATCTCGATGTACGCCGCCACCGATGAAATCGGCTTGGGCGAGCACCTGGACAGCCGCTTCACCGACCGCCTGGCGCGCTTCAAGCGCTTCATGGACAAGGTCCGCGAGCAGTGTGCCGGCGAAGATCCGATCGCGGCGCTGCGCAGCATGGTCATGGACATCGACTATGAAAACTGGCTGCGCACCAACAGTTCCAGCGACAAGGCCGCCGACTACCGCATGGGCAATGTCTGGTTCCTGATCGAAGCGCTGAAAAACACTTTGGAAAAGGATGAAGACGGCGACATGACCGTCGAGGATGCCATCGGCAAGCTCGTTTTGCGGGATATGCTCGAGCGGCAGCAAGAAGAGGAAGAAGGCGCCGAAGGCGTGCAGATGATGACGCTGCACGCCTCCAAGGGCCTGGAATTTCCCTACGTGTTCATCATGGGCATGGAAGAGGAAATCCTCCCGCACCGCTCCAGCATCGAAGCCGACACCATTGAAGAAGAACGGCGCCTGGCCTACGTCGGGATTACCCGGGCGCGCCAGACGCTGGCCTTCACCTTCGCCGCCAAGCGCAAGCAGTACGGTGAAGTGATCGACTGCGCGCCGAGCCGTTTTCTCGATGAACTGCCGCCGGACGACCTGGCCTGGGAGGGCAACGACGACACGCCGACGGAAGTCAAAGTCGTTCGCGGCAACAGCGCCCTGGCGGATATACGCGCGATGTTGAAGCGCTAGAATCGATTATTTTTCACTGACTTCAGGCGCCGACGCGTCATCAGAGGAGGCTTCATGGAAGCCCTGCACCAGAAAATTCGTGAACAAGGCATCGTGCTTTCCGATCAGGTCCTGAAGGTTGATGCGTTCCTCAACCACCAGATCGACCCGCAGTTGATGAAGCTGATCGGCGACGAATTCGCCGCGCTGTTCAAGGATTCGGGCATCACCAAGATCGTCACCATCGAGGCCTCGGGCATCGCCCCGGCGATCATGACCGGGCTGAACCTTGGCGTGCCGGTGATCTTCGCGCGCAAACAGCAGTCGCTGACCCTGACGGAGAACCTGTTGTCCGCCACCGTGTATTCGTTCACCAAGAAGACCGAAAGCACCGTCGCCATCAGCCCGCGCCACCTGACCAGCAGCGACCGAGTGCTGATCATCGATGACTTCCTGGCCAACGGCAAAGCCTCCCAGGCGCTGATTTCCATCATCAAGCAGGCCGGCGCTACCGTGGCCGGGCTGGGCATCGTGATCGAGAAATCCTTCCAGGGTGGCCGCGCTGAGCTGGATGCCCAGGGCTACCGCGTCGAGTCGTTGGCGCGAGTGAAGTCGCTGGCGGGCGGGGTAGTGACCTTCATCGACTGATCTCCCATATCCCCTGTGGGAGCGAGCTTGCTCGCGATAGCGGTCTGTCAGACACATTTTATTTAGCAGATACACCGCCATCGCGAGCAAGCTCGCTCCCACAGGGGTCAGGTTGCTTGTTGTTGCACGGTCGCCTTGAGACCGGCCAGCAGCAACCGCTGGGCCAACTCTTCCTTGAGCCCCTCCGGGCTCGTCAGCTGCATCCGCTCCAGATGCCCGGCAAACTCCCAAGGTTCGGGTGCATCCAGCGCGGCCTTGCCCAACTCCAGGATCTCGGTGAGCTTGAATTTGCTCTTGAGCCAGTTCAGCGCTCGCAGCAGATCCCGCTCCAGCCCATCGAAATCGCAGCCCAACGGATACTCCGGGAACAGATTGGGATGCCGCGCCTGGATCGCCTGCAAACGCTCCGACGTGTTGTCGGCGAAACGTGGGTCGAGACGGAAATCCTTCGGCAACTTGCCGGCGCTCTGGGCCTGCTCGATCAGCCCCGGCTGGAAGCGTGAATCGCTGATGTTGAGCAATGCCTCGATCACCATCGCGTCGGTCTTGCCGCGCAGGTCGGCAATGCCGTACTCGGTCACGACGATGTCCCGCAGGTGCCGGGGAATCGTGCAATGCCCGTATTCCCAGACGATATTGGAGCTGACCACGCCGCCTGACTCGCGCCAACTGCGCAGCAGCAGGATCGAGCGCGCCCCTTCCAGCGCATGCCCTTGGGCAACAAAGTTGTATTGCCCACCCACACCGCTGAGCACCCGCCCGTCTTCCAATTGGTCAGCCACCCCGGCACCGAGCAACGTCATGGTGAACACCGTGTTGATGAAACGCGCATCAAGCCGCTGCAGGCGCTTGAGTTGTTCCTGGCCGTACAGCTCGTTGATGTAGCTGATGCGCGTCATGTTGAATTCGAAGCGCCGGCTCTGCGGCAATTCGCGCAAACGCTCGTAGAAGCTGCCCGGGCCGAGGAAGAACCCGCCATGGATGCAAATGCCGTCGGGTTGCGCCGCCTCGTCGAGTGTCCCGGCGTTAGCCTGCTCCTGGGTCGGCTCATCGGGATAGACCTTGCGCCGGATAATCCCGGCCTCCGCCAACACCAGCAAACCGTTGACGAACATTTCGCTGCAACCGTACAGCCCTTTGGCAAACGGCTCGGTCCCGCCCTCTCGCTCGATCAACTGCGCCCACTGGCTCAGATTCAGGTCCGCCAGCAACGCCTGGTAACCGGCGTTATCGGCCTGGCGCGCCAACAGCGCCGCCGTCAACGCATCGCCCATGGAGCCGATGCCGATCTGCAACGTACCACCGTCACGCACCAGGGTGCTGGCATGCAGGCCGATCAAATGGTCCTGGAACCCCACCGGCATGTTCGGCGTGGAGAAAAGCGTGTGGCTGTCCTTCTCGTCGATCAGCAGGTCGAACGCGTCAATGCCGATTTCCGCGTCACCGGGCATGTAGGGCAATTCGCTGTGGACCTGCCCGACCATGAGGATGGTCTCGCCCGCCTCGCGTCGCCTGGCAATCATCGGCAACAGGTCCAGGGTGATGTCCGGGTTGCAGCTCAGGCTCAGGCGATCCGGATGTTCCGGGTCGCTCGCCACCAATTGCGCAATCAGGTTCAGGCCGGCCGCGTTGATGTCCCGCGCCGCGTGGCTGTAGTTGCTGCTGACGTAGTCCTGCTGCGCCGCTGCACTGTGCAGCAGGCTGCCGGGCTGCATGAAGAACTGCTGCACGCGGATGTTTGCCGGCAGGCTGTCGCGCTGCAGATCGGCAAGGTAATCGAGTTCGGGATAGTCGCCGAAGACCCGTTCGACGAAGGGCTCGAGGAAACGTTTCTGCAGACCATCGCCCAGGCTCGGTCGGCCCAGGCTCAGCGCCGTGTAGATAGTCAGCTGCCGGTCGGGCAGTTGGGCGATGCGCCGGTACAGCGCGTTGGCGAACAGGTTGGGCTTGCCCAGCCCCAATGGCATGCCCAGGTGAATATGCGCGGGCAAGCGCTCGAGCACGTCATCCACTGCCTGTTCGATTGAACACAACTGCACCATCCGACCCTCCGGGACATTCCTTGAATGTGGGTTGGACCGAGCTTGCCGGGTCTTGGTTGCGATGAACAGCCCTGGAAAAAACTCCAGGCGCAAAAAAGCCGCTCGAAAGCGGCTTTTTCGTGAAAGATGCTGGCGAATTACAGGCCGGACATCTCTTTGATGGCGCCCTTGAGCTCATCATCGGAGCAGTCGGCGCAAGTGCCTTTGGGCGGCATGGCGTTTACGCCAGTAATAGCCTTGGCCAGGATGCCGTCGAGGCCGCCCTGGTGATCGGCGCGCTCTTTCCAGGCAGCCTTGTCACCGATTTTCGGAGCGCCCAGCAGGCCGGTGCCGTGGCAGGCGTTGCAATGCTTGGCAATGACGTCTTTGGGTGCCTTGGCACCGCCTGCGCCGCCGGCTGCAGTGGCCACTTCCATGCCTTTGCATTCCTTGCCCTGAACACAAACCTGGCCAACGGGTTCAAGGCGCTTGGCGATTTCGTCGTTCGGCGCCGCTTGAGCGCTCGCAGCCCATAGGGCCAATACGGTTGCTGGTGCAGCCAGCATTTTCATAATTAGGTTCACGCGTACACCCTCAATGGTGGCTAGTCACGCCTGCGGCCACGGTTTGCAGGCGGGCGCAAGTATAGCGGTAAGCCTGTCACTCTGAAACAACCCCAAAGTCACAAGGGTCTTGTTTGTCATGACAGCCCAACATGCGGGCGCCTGTGGCGTGCGGGCCTGGCGCCTCTCGGTCTAGAAATTCGCCGGAGTGGCTGCGCTGATCAGTCGCGCCGGCACGTCGAACGGATTGCGGAAACGATGTGGCTTGGTACTTTCAAAATAGTAGCTGTCGCCGGCCTCGAGCACGAAGGTTTCTGCGCCCACCACCAGTTCCAGTCGCCCTTCCACCAGGATCCCGGTTTCCTCGCCCTCGTGGGTGAGCATTTCGTCACCGGTGTCGGCGCCAGGCGGATAGATTTCGTTCAGGAAGGCAATCGCCCGGCTCGGATGCGCCCGGCCCACCAGTTTCATGGTCACGGCGCCGTCGGAGATGTCGATCAGTTCGTTGGCTTTATAGACGATCTGGGTCGGTTTCTCCTGGAGGATCTCTTCGGAGAAAAACTCGACCATGGACATGGGAATCCCGCCAAGGACCTTGCGCAGCGAGCTGATCGAGGGGCTCACGCTGTTTTTCTCGATCATCGAAATAGTGCTGTTGGTGACGCCCGCGCGCTTGGCGAGTTCACGCTGGGAAAGGCCTTTGAGTTTACGAATGGATTGCAGTCGTTCACCGACGTCCAATGCTGGAGCCTCCAGGGAATCAGGTTGTGTGGAAAGTGAGCGTTATCATGGCGACAGCGTTCAGTATTTACAACACTTTGACCCGAATCCTGTGCGGTGAAGCGACTTCCGGTATGCGTCGCCTGGTCTCAGGTCCCGGAATAGAGCCGTGGGACACGTCGCAGGTTGCAGAATATCTGGTAAGGAATCGTGTCGGCGGCCTGCGCCACATCGCTGGCGAGAATGTTCTTGCCCCAGAGTTCGACGGTCGAGCCGAGCCCGGCCTGGGGAATATGGCTCAGGTCGACACACAGCATGTCCATCGAGACCCGCCCGACCAGCTGGCTGCGCTGACCATCCACCAGCACTGGCGTACCGTTGGGCGCCTGGCGCGGGTAACCGTCGGCATACCCCATGGCGACCACGCCGACCCGGGTCGGCTGGGCGGTAACGAAACGAGCGCCGTAGCCCACCGGTTCGCCGGCGGGAAGCTCGCGCACGCTGATGATCTTCGACTCCAACGTCATCACCGGTTGCAGGCGCGAGGCCACGGCATTGGCCTCGTCGAACGGTGTCGCGCCGTACAACATGATGCCCGGCCGCACCCAATCGCTCGGTATCTGCGGCCAACCCAGCACCGCCGGCGAGTTGCGCAAACTGACCTCGGCCATCAGGCCTTGGCGGGCCTGATCGAATACCGCCAATTGTTGCAGACTGCTGGGGTCGTGCAGTTCGTCGGCGCGGGCGAAGTGGCTCATCAAGACGATTTTTGCCACGTTGCCACTGGCCAGCAGGCGACGGTAAGCCGATTGGTAGTCGGCCGGATGCAAACCGACCCGATGCATGCCCGAGTCGAGCTTGAGCCAGACCGTGATCGGCTTGCCCAGCGTCGCGCGCTCTATCGCTTCTAGCTGCCACAACGCATGCACGACACACCAGAAGTCGTGCTCCACGATCAATGCCAGCTCATCGGCCTCGAAGAACCCTTCCAGCAACAGGATCGGCCCACGTATACCACCGGCCCGCAGTTCCAGGGCCTCTTCAATGCAGGCCACGGCGAACCCATCCGCCGTCTCCTGCAAAGCCTCGGCGCAGCGCACCGCGCCATGCCCGTAGGCGTCGGCCTTGATTACTGCAAGGGCCTTGGCCCCAGTAACCTCACGGGCCAGTTGGTAGTTGTGACGCAGGGCTTGGAGATCGATCAGGGCACGGGCAGGACGCATGGCGGCAGGCTTCTAGGCGGTCATGGGTAAAAAAACCGGCGCAGGCTGACGGCATCAGCCATCAACAGCGCCGGGAGAGGGAGCTTTTTGACAGTTGTCAGGGCAGCGCGGCCACCACGGACAGCTCGACCAGGATCTGCGGTTCGCACAACTTGGCCTCGACAGTCGCGCGGGCCGGGGCGACACCCTTGGGCAGCCATTTGTCCCACACCGCATTCATGCCTTGAAAATGGGCGTCGATGTCCTTCAGGTAGATCGTCACCGACAGCAGGCGGCTCTTGTCGGTCCCGGCCAGGTCCAGCAGACGCTCGATATTGGCCAAGGTCTCGCGGGTCTGCTGCTCGATGCCGGCGCTCATGTCGTCGCCGACCTGTCCGGCCAGATAAATGGTGCCGTTGTGCACAACGACCTGACTCATGCGGTCATTGGTGAGCTGGCGCTGGATTGCCATGTTTAGCGGACTCCTGAGGTTTGCTGCCATAACGGGAAATATCGAGGCCTTCGGCGCTGATCTGCGGCTTTTTCTTCGCCATCAGGTCCGCCAGAAGGCGACCGGAACCACAGGCCATGGTCCACCCGAGGGTGCCGTGGCCGGTATTGAGGAACAGATTCTTGAACGGCGTGGCGCCAACGATCGGCGTGCCGTCCGGGGTGGTCGGCCGCAGGCCGGTCCAGAAACTGGCCTGGGCCAGGTCGCCGCCCTGAGGATAAAGGTCGTTGAGGATCATCTCCAGGGTTTCACGCCGACGCGGGTTGAGCGAGAGGTCAAAACCGGCGATTTCCGCCATGCCGCCGACGCGAATCCGGTTGTCGAACCGGGTGATCGCGACCTTGTAGGTTTCGTCGAGGATGGTCGAGGTCGGCGCCATCGCCGCATTGGTGATCGGCACAGTCAGGGAATAGCCCTTGAGTGGATACACCGGCGCGCGGATACCCAGCGGCTTGAGCAATTGCGGTGAATAGCTGCCCAAGGCCAGGACATAACGGTCGGCGGTTTCCAGCTTGCCATCGATCCAGACGCCATTGATGCGATCCCCGGCAAAATCCAGGCGCTCGATGTTCTGGTCGAAGCGAAATTGTACGCCGAGCTTCACGGCCATTTCCGCGAGGCGCGTGGTAAACATCTGGCAATCGCCGGTCTGGTCATTGGGCAGGCGCAGCGCACCGGCCAGGATATCGGTGGCATTGGCCAGGGCCGGTTCGACCCGGGCGATGCCTTCGCGATCGAGCACTTCAAACGGCACGCCCGACTCCTTGAGCACGGCAATGTCCTTGGCCGCGCCATCGAGCTGGGCCTGGGTGCGGAACAATTGGGTAGTCCCCAGGCTGCGACCTTCGTAGGCAATGCCGGTTTCGGCGCGCAATTCGTCGAGGCAGTCACGGCTGTACTCGGACAGGCGGACCATGCGCTCCTTGTTGATCGCATAGCGGCTGGCGGTGCAGTTGCGCAGCATCTGCGCCATCCACAGGTACTGGTCGATGTCGGCGGTGGCCTTGATTGCCAGCGGCGCGTGACGCTGCAGCAGCCACTTGATGGCCTTGAGTGGCACGCCCGGCGCAGCCCACGGCGAGGCGTAGCCCGGCGATACCTGGCCAGCGTTGGCGAAGCTGGTTTCCATGGCTGGTGCCGGCTGACGGTCGACCACCACCACTTCAAACCCGGCACGTGCCAGATAGTAAGCACTGACGGTACCGATGACGCCGCTACCCAAGACCAGAACGCGCATGTTGAAACCCTCATCGCGGATAACCGCTGACGTTTGTTATACAAAGCTTAGATGCGCGCAGTGTAAAAAAGATCAGCCAGTGCTTTTCACTATATAAATGCCTATATTTGGCGAGAATTCTCGGCAAAAACCCTTTTCACGGAGGCGCATCACCTGTGCGTACCAATACCCAGACCAAACGCGAGCTGGACAAGATCGACCGCAACATCCTGCGCATCCTCCAGGCCGACGGGCGAATTTCTTTCACCGAGCTGGGGGAAAAGGTCGGGCTTTCCACCACGCCTTGCACCGAGCGGGTGCGACGGCTGGAGCGCGAGGGGATCATCATGGGCTATAACGCCCGGCTCAATCCGCAGCACTTGAAGGGCAGCCTGCTGGTGTTCGTCGAAATCAGCCTCGACTATAAATCCGGCGACACGTTCGAAGAGTTCCGACGTGCCGTGCTGAAGTTGCCTCACGTACTGGAATGCCACCTGGTTTCGGGGGATTTCGACTATCTGGTGAAGGCGCGAATTTCCGAGATGGCCTCGTACCGCAAGCTGCTGGGCGACATCCTGCTCAAGCTGCCCCACGTTCGCGAGTCCAAGAGCTACATCGTGATGGAGGAAGTGAAGGAGAGCCTGAACCTGCCGATTCCGGATTGATGGTTGGCTTCAGGCCGCCTTCGCGAGCAGGCTCGCTCCCACGTAAGTAGGTGGCGAGCTTGTGGGAGCGAGCCTGCTCGCGAAAGCCGCGACTCGGTATCCCAGACCGCTAGACCAACACCTGCCGAGTGCTGGCCATGTATGCATGAATCTGCTTCTCGACCCGCGGATGAATTAGCTCAACCGGCCGCCGCCCATTAGGGCATGGCAAGGTCGCGGTGGTGCCGAACAACCGGCAGATCAGCGGCCTTTCATCGTAGACCGTGCAACCGTTCGGCCCCAGGTGCACGCAATCGAGCGCCTCCAGGGCCGCGTCCTGTTCGGCGCGGCTCTTGCGTGGCAAACGAGCCATTTCTTCGGGCGAGGTGGTCACCGGACCACAGCAGTCATGACAGCCCGGTACGCACTCGAACGTAGGAATCTGCTGACGTAGCGTGCGGATTTTTTGACTGTTGCAGCTCATCGAGGCCATTACCGAATCGGGACAGCTGAGGATTCTGCCTTAAAAGCCCCATGCCAGACAGTGCCAGCCGACCAGTGTTGCCGACTGAGGAAAGCCCGGCTTATGCTCCGTAAAATTTCTCAAACACAACAATCAGGATTACGCACATGAACGCCCGTGTTCAGCAACCTGTCCCGAGCCACGCGCACGCCGCCTCCTACTACGCCGCCAGCAGCCTGCCGCAGCCGGACCATCCGGTGCTGCAAGGCGAGTTGGTGGCAGATGTCTGCGTGGTGGGCGGCGGGTTCTCCGGGCTGAACACAGCCATCGAGCTGGCCGAGCGCGGCCTGAGTGTGGTGCTGCTTGAGGCGCATAAAATCGGTTGGGGCGCCAGCGGGCGGAACGGCGGCCAACTGATTCGCGGCGTGGGTCATGGTCTCGATCAGTTTGCGCCAATCGTAGGCACCGACGGCGTGCGTCAGATGAAACTGATGGGGCTCGAAGCGGTGGAAATCGTCCGCCAGCGGGTCGAGCGCTTTCAGATTCCTTGCGACCTCACCTGGGGCTACTGCGACCTCGCCTACAAACCCGCCGATCTCCAGGGTTTCGCCGAGGATGCCGAAGAACTCCGCAGCCTGGGCTACCACTACGAGACGCGACTGCTGCAAGCCGATGAAATGCACAGCGTTGTGGGCTCGGATCGCTATGTCGGCGGCCTGATCGACATGGGCTCGGGCCACCTGCATCCGCTCAACCTGGCGTTGGGAGAGGCGGCCGCAGCGCAGCAACTGGGGGTCCGGCTGTTCGAACGATCGGCGGTGATACGCATCGACTTCGGGCCACAGGTAAAAGTACACACCCAACAAGGCTCGGTCCGCGCCACGACACTGGTGCTGGGCTGCAATGCCTACCTCAACGGCCTGAACCAGGAGCTGAGCGGCAAAGTGCTGCCCGCTGGCAGCTATATCATTGCCACCGAACCGCTGAGCGAAGCGCAGGCAAACGCGCTTTTGCCACAGAACATGGCGGTCTGTGACCAGCGGGTGGCGCTGGATTACTACCGGCTTTCGGCGGATCGACGTTTGTTGTTTGGCGGGGCTTGTCACTATTCCGGCCGAGACCCGCAAGACATCGGCGCGTACATGCGGCCGAAAATGCTCAAGGTCTTCCCGCAACTGGCGGACGTGAAGATCGATTATCAATGGGGCGGGATGATCGGCATCGGCGCCAACCGCCTGCCGCAGATCGGTCGGCTCAAGGATCAGCCCAACGTGTATTACGCCCAGGCCTATTCCGGTCACGGGGTGAATGCCACGCACTTGGCCGGCAAGTTGTTGGCCGAGGCTATCAGCGGCCAGCAGGGCGGTGGGTTCGACCTGTTTGCCAAGGTACCGCACATGACATTCCCGGGCGGCAAGCATTTGCGCTCACCGCTGTTGGCGCTGGGGATGTTGTGGCACCGGTTGAAAGAATTGATCTGACCGTGGCGAGGGAGCTTGCTCCCGCTGGGTTGCGTAGCAGCCCTGAGATCCTGCGGTCGCTGCGCAACCGAGCGGGAGCAAGCTCCCTCGCCACAGGTTTGTGTGATAACGCTTCAAAGCCGCCAGAACGGCTTCAACCCTTCCGCCCGGGCCTGCTCCCGGCTCAGGCCGATATCGCGCAACTGTTCGGTTGTCAGCTCCAACAAGGCCTTGCGTGTATGCAGACGATGCCAGAACAGGCCCCAGCGGCTCAAGCCGGACGGGGCGTTGCGCAGCATGGCATCACGCAGCCCCTTTTCCTGCCCCGCCGCCAGTTCCTGACTGTGTAACGTCAGCCGTACATCGCTCAAGCCGTTCATTTTGATCGCTCCTGTTTACTTGGGTAGCCAGAGCTTTCATGATGCGCGGGCGGCCAGATTCAATACAGATTCAACCAATACCTTTTATAGCCATACAGATTGAGCGTTTCGGGCACTGAATTATAATTTTGCGGCTCATCTGTATCGGTTGGCGTTTTCATCTCATCGGGATGCACCATGACTCTTTACGTGAACCTCGCCGAATTGCTCGGCACCCGCATCGAACAGGGCTTCTACCGTCCCGGCGACCGGCTGCCGTCGGTGCGTGCCTTGAGCACCGAACACGGGGTCAGCCTGAGTACCGTGCAGCAGGCCTATCGCGTCCTGGAAGACAGCGGACTGGCGATGCCGAAGCCCAAGTCCGGCTATTTCGTCCCGGTCAGCCGCGAGTTGCCGGACCTGCCAGCGGTTGGCCGCCCGGCCCAGCGCCCGGTGGACATCTCCCAATGGGACCAGGTGCTGGAGCTGATACGCGCGGTGCCGCGCAAGGATGTCGTACAGTTGGGCCGCGGCATGCCGGATATCCATTCACCGACCATGAAACCGTTGCTGCGCAGCCTGGCGCAGATCAGCCGGCGCCAAGACATGCCCGGCCTGTACTACGACAATATCTACGGCAACCTCGAACTGCGTGAGCAGATCGCCCGGCTGTCCCTGGACTCGGGCTGCCAACTCGGCGCCAGCGACCTGATCGTCACCACCGGTTGCCACGAGGCGTTGTCGGTCAGCATCCGCGCCACCTGCGAGCAGGGCGACATCGTTGCGGTGGACTCCCCCAGCTTCCACGGTGCCATGCAGACGCTGAAGGGCCTGGGCATGAAGGCTTTGGAGATACCCACCGATCCGCTCACCGGCATCAGCCTGGAAGCGCTGGAACTGGCACTGGAGCAATGGCCGATCAAGGCCATACAGTTGACTCCCAGCTGCAACAACCCGCTGGGCTACATCATGCCGGAAGCCAACAAGCGCGCTTTGCTGACCCTGGCGCAGCGCTTCGATGTGGCGATTATCGAAGACGATGTGTATGGGGAACTGGCCTACACCTATCCGCGTCCCCGCACCATCAAGTCCTTCGACGACGATGGTCGCGTCCTGCTCTGCAGCTCTTTTTCCAAGACTCTTGCCCCTGGCCTTCGGGTCGGCTGGGTAGCGCCGGGGCGCTATCTGGAACGGGTGCTGCACATGAAATACATCAGCACTGGCTCGACCGCGCCGCAACCCCAGATAGCCATCGCGGAGTTTCTCAAAGGCGGACATTTCGAGCCGCATTTGCGGCGGATGCGCAGCCAATACCAGCGTAATCGTGACGTGATGATTGATTGGGTCAGCCGTTATTTCCCGGTAGGTACCCGCGCCAGCCGTCCCCGCGGCAGCTTCATGCTGTGGGTCGAATTGCCCGAGGGCTTCGACACATTGAAGCTCAACCGGATGCTGCACGACCAAGGCGTGCAGATCGCCGTCGGCAGTATCTTTTCGGCATCGGGCAAATATCGCAATTGCCTGCGCATGAACTACGCTGCCAAGCCAACGGCACAGATCGAGGATGCAGTGCGCAAGGTTGGTGCCGTGGCTATAGCGTTGTTGAACGAAACCCAGCGAGACACCGTCTGACCGTGTAGGCAGGGAAGCAGCACCCAACAGCCGACCCACGCTAACAATCGGAACGAGCCTACGTGAGATCCAGACCGATCCTGTACGCGCTAATGCTAGTCGCCTCGCTGTTGAGCGGCTGCGCCAGTCTTGATGTCACCCGCGAACCCTCCCAGGCGTTGCCGGCCTCCGACTCAGCGTTCGGCCGCTCGGTGGCGCAACAGGCCGCCCCGCACGAGGGCCGCTCAGGCTTTCGCCTGCTGTCCGACAGCACCGAAGCCTTCACCGCCCGGGCCGAGCTGATTCGCAACGCTCAAAGCAGCCTGGATTTGCAGTACTACATCGTTCATGACGGCATCAGCACGCGCATGCTGGTCGACGAACTGCTGAAGGCTGCGGACCGTGGGGTGCGCGTGCGGATCCTGCTTGACGACACCACCAGCGACGGCCAGGAGCAAGTCATCGCGACCCTTGCGGCGCACCCGAACATCCAGATTCGCCTGTTCAACCCGTTGCATCTTGGCCGCGCCACCGGCGTGACCCGCAGCCTGGGGCGCCTGTTCAATCTGTCGCTGCAACATCGTCGGATGCACAACAAACTCTGGCTGGCGGACAACAGCATGGCCATCGTCGGCGGCCGCAACCTCGGGGACGAATATTTCGATGCCGAACCCAACCTGAACTTCACCGACATCGACCTGCTCAGCGTCGGCCCGGTGGCCGAGCAATTGGGACACAGCTTCGACCAATACTGGAACAGCGCGCTGAGCAAACCGATCGAACAATTCCTTTCCCATCGACCGACCCCCAAGGACCTGGAGAGCAGCCGCTTGCGCCTGCAAGCTTCGCTTGAGCAGACGCACAAGGAAAACCAGACGCTCTACCAGCAACTGACCGCCTACAAGACCCAGCCGCGCCTGGACATCTGGCGCGGACAGTTGATCTGGGCCTGGAACCAGGCGCTGTGGGATGCGCCCAGCAAGGTACTGGCCAAGGATGAGCCAGACCCTCGATTGCTGCTGACGACACAACTGGGGCCGGAGCTGACCGGCGTCAGCAAGGAACTGATCATGATCTCCGCCTACTTCGTGCCCGGACAGCCAGGGCTGGTGTACTTGACCAGCCGTGCCGATGCCGGTGTCTCCGTGAGCCTCTTGACCAATTCGCTGGAAGCCACCGATGTGCCGGCGGTTCACGGCGGCTACGCGCCGTATCGCAAGGCCTTGCTGCAGCATGGCGTACGGCTGTTCGAGTTGCGCCGCCAACCCGGCGACAGCGGCGGCAGCCCGCATCTGTTCTACAGCAAGTCTTATGGCGAATCGGACTCCAGCCTGCACAGCAAGGCGATCATCTTCGATCAACAGAAGTCGTTCATTGGCTCGTTCAATTTCGATCCTCGCTCAGTGCTTTGGAACACCGAGGTCGGCGTACTGGTGGACAGCCCGGAACTCGCCGGCCAGGTTCGGGAGCTGGCTTTGCAGGGCATGGCCCCGACCCTGAGTTATCAGGCCCGCCTGGAAGATGAAAGACTGGTCTGGACCACCGAAGACAATGGCAAGCTGCACGACCTGGATCGCGAACCGGGCAGCTGGTGGCGCCGCTTCAATGCCTGGTTCGCCACGACGATCGGGTTGGAGCGGATGCTTTAGAATCTGGACACTCTGGAGCCACAGGGTATCTGGATGTGCTCAAGCGGTTTGTGTCGCGCCGAACGCCCCTTGGCGCAACAACAGAATGACCAGGCCGAACGCCCCCGCCGCCATGAACAACGGCAGCGCATGGCCGCTGACCCACTGGCTGCCCGCCCCCGCCACCAGCGGCCCGACCAGGCAACCGATCCCCCACAGCTGCGCAACATGGGCGTTGGCCCGCACCAGCGCATCATCGCGGTAGCGCTCGCCGATCAGGATCAGCGACAAGGTAAACAGCCCACCCGCGCTGGCGCCAAACAGCACCCACAGCGGCCAGATCAACAAGGTATCGATCAGCAGCGGCACCGCGAGGCTGGACAACATCAGTGCCACCGCGCAGCCGGTGAACAGCGACCGGCGCGACAGGCGATCGGCCAGGGCGCCAATAGGCAGCTGCAACAGGGCGTCGCCGACCACCACCGTGCTGACCATCGCCAGCGCAATATCGGCACTGAAGCCCTGGCGCAGGCAATAGACCGGGAGCAGCGTCAGGATCATCGCCTCGAATGCGGCGAACAACGACACCGCCCAGCCGATTGCCGGCAGGCCTCGGCAAAATTCCCACAAATCGCCGAAGGTAACGCTGCCCGCCTCACTGGCAGGCGCACCGCTGCGGCCAAGCAACAACAACGGGGCGATTAATAGCAGCCCGACACCCACCCAGAACCCGTAGTCATGATCGGTCCCCAGCGCACCGAGCAGCAGCGGGCCGGACAATTGGCTCAAGGCATAGCTGGCCCCGTACAGCGCCACCAGCCGCCCGCGCCATTGCTCGATGACCAGCTGGTTGATCCAGCTCTCGCCGAGAATGAACACCAATGTCAGGACGACTCCGATCAACAGCCGCAAGAGCAGCCAGACCGGATAGCTGGGCAACAACGCCAACAACCCGATGGACACAGCCCCGCCCCACAGGCACAGGCGCATCAGCGCCGCCGTACCGAAATGCGCCGCCAGCCGGCTCGAAACCTTGGCCCCGACCAGTACGCCAACGGCTGGCATCGCCGCCATGACGCCAATGGCAAACGAGCCATAACCCCAGCCCTCCAGGCGCAGCGACACAAGGGGCATGCTTACGCCGAGGGCAAGGCCGACGCTCAGGACAGAGGCCAACACGGCGAAATAGGTCGCCCAACGCATTTCCACGCTCCTGTGAAGGGTTATCGGTTTGAGCCATCACCCAAAAACATTGTGGGAGCGAGCTTGCTCGCGATGACGGCGCAACATTCAACAAATTCGTCGACTGTCATACCGCTAATCGCGAGCAAGCTCGCTCCCACAGGAGTTGTGTGTCGACTGCCAGCCTCAGTCTCATGTAGGAGCAGACTGCTCGCTCCCACAGGAAGGATCAGAGCTTGATCCAGGTCGCCTTCAGTTCGGTGTACTTGTCGAACGCATGCAGCGACTTGTCACGGCCGTTGCCCGACTGCTTGAAGCCACCGAACGGTGCGGTCATGTCGCCACCGTCATATTGGTTGACCCATACGCTGCCGGCGCGCAAGGCCTTGGCGGTCAGGTGAGCCTTGGAGATGTCCTTGGTCCACACTGCCGCAGCCAAGCCGTACGGGGTGTCGTTGGCGATCTGGACAGCCTCTTCGGCACTGTCGAAGGCGATGACCGACAACACCGGCCCGAAGATTTCTTCCTGGGCGATTTTCATCGCGTTGCTCACGCCATCGAAAATCGTCGGTTCGACGTAGGTGCCGCCGGTTTCCTGGA
Source organism: Pseudomonas sp. R1-15 (assembly GCF_051132085.1). Classification (NCBI taxonomy): domain Bacteria; kingdom Pseudomonadati; phylum Pseudomonadota; class Gammaproteobacteria; order Pseudomonadales; family Pseudomonadaceae; genus Pseudomonas; species Pseudomonas sp. R1-15. The sequence goes on from NZ_CP071660.1 coordinate 5,879,033, forward strand.
GAATCCGCTTGCCACCCGCGACCAGCTTGGCGCCGTCGCTGTGACCGGCTTCGATGTAGGACAGCACGGTATTCATCTGCTGGGTATCGACCAGGGCACCGACATTGGTCGCTGGATCCAGTGGATTGCCAGGTTTCCAACCCTTGAGAGCCTCGATCACCAGCGGCAGGAACGTGTCCTTGATCGAACGCTCCACCAGCAGGCGCGAGCCCGCCGTGCAGACTTCGCCCTGGTTGAAGGCGATGGCACTGGCGGCAGCTTCGGCGGCGGCCTGCAGGTCCGGAGCATCGGCAAATACGATGTTCGGGCTCTTGCCACCCGCCTCCAGCCAGACGCGCTTCATGTTCGACTCGCCGGAATAGATCATCAGTTGCTTGGCGATCTTGGTGGAACCGGTGAACACCAGCGTATCGACATCCATGTGCAAGGCCAGGGCCTTGCCGACCGTGTGGCCATAGCCTGGCAGCACGTTCAGCACGCCTTTGGGGATGCCGGCCTCGATGGCCAGCGCGGCGATACGAATGGCGGTCAGCGGGGATTTTTCCGATGGCTTGAGCACTACCGAGTTGCCGGTGGACAACGCCGGGCCGAGCTTCCAGCAGGCCATCATCAACGGGAAGTTCCACGGAACGATGGCACCGACCACGCCGACCGGTTCCCGGGTGACCAGGCCCAGCTGGTCATGCGGGGTGGCGGCCACTTCATCGTAGAGCTTGTCGATGGCCTCACCGCTCCAGCTCAGCGCCTGCGCCGCGCCTGGAACGTCAATATTCAGGGAGTCGCTGATCGGCTTGCCCATGTCCAGGGTTTCCAGCAAGGCCAGCTCTTCGGCGTGCTGCTTGAGCAGGCCGGCAAAACGAATCATGGTGGCTTTGCGCTTGCTCGGCGCCAGGCGCGACCAGGCGCCAGAGTTGAATGTCGCGCGGGCGTTTTCGACGGCGCGCTGGGCGTCGGCCACGTCGCAACTGGCGATCTTGCCCAACAGGCGGCCGTCGACCGGGCTGAGGCAATCGAAGGTCTCGCCGGACACTGCATCGGTGTATTCGCCATTGATGAAGGCGCGGCCTTCGATCTTCAGGTCGCGGGCGCGCTGTTCCCAGTCGGCACGAGTCAGGGTGGTCATGCGAGTGTCCTCCTCTTGTTTGGGTACGAACGCCACGCTATGCGTAGCGTTCAAGAATTCTGCCTTGCCGATGTGTATTCGGCACAAGGCACCCGCCACCCTAAACCAGCGACCGGGGATGTTTCAATATATTTGACAGAAAACCCGCAAACGGCCTTGCGATGTTCGTTTTAATAAACATAGACTTTTGCTCTCCCAGCCATCCGCGCCGCAAGCACCGAGGGTAACCGCATGAGCATCCAGGACATCGTCGATTTCAGCCAGGCCAATACCACCGCCGACCGCTATCGACCGGACCCGGTCAAGGTACTTAAAGGTGATCCCGAGCAAGCGGTGTTCAATCATTACAGCAGTCCTTGCGGACAGATGAATGCGGGGGTGTGGGAAGGCGCGGTGGGCCAGTGGACGGTCAACTATACGGAGCACGAATACTGCGAAATCGTCCAGGGCGTTTCGGTGCTGCGGGACAGTGATGGCAATGCCAAGACGCTTCGGGCGGGCGATCGCTTTGTAATTCCGGCGGGGTTCAAGGGAACCTGGGAAGTACTGGAACCGTGCCGCAAGATTTATGTAGTGTTCGAGAAACGAGAGTGAATCAAACACTTACACAGTGCGATATACATAACCACCGCCCTCCTGTAATTATCTCTGGGCGCTTCAATGAGGAGGCGCTGATTATTAATTATGCCAGGAGGCAACATGTCCAAAAAAACTTCTTCACCGCGGATCGCAGCGCTGGCTGCCCTGCTGACACTGAGCATCGGAGCGCTTGAAGCAGCTGCCAACGAGCTCCGCCCTTCAGGTGTATGCACGGCTAACTTTGCTTTCAACTCCCTGCTGCCGATGAAAGTAGACGCGCAATTTCTGCAAGACATGCAAGCCTATTCGGGAGCAAAGATCATTCGCCATATACGCGCAGGCGAAGCCTACACCATGGACTACCGAGATGACCGGCTCTATGTTTTCAGCGACAAGGAAAACTTTTATACCGGTCATAAGTGTGGCTGATTAACGATCAGATAAAGTTGTAAACGATCAGGACTTTCAGCCCTTAAAGAAAAAGGCCCGTATCTTGCGATACGGGCCTTTTTCTTTAAGGAGGGAAAATCAATTACTTGATTTTGCCTTCCTTGTAGATCACGTGCTTGCGAACAACCGGATCATATTTCTTGATCTCGATTTTGTCCGGGGTAGTACGCTTGTTCTTGTCGGTAGTGTAGAAGTGACCAGTACCGGCGCTCGAGATCAAACGAATCAATTCACGCATGATTAGCTCCCTTAAACCTTGCCATCGCGACGAAGTTCGGCCAGCACGACACTGATGCCACGCTTGTCGATGATGCGCATGCCTTTGGCAGATACGCGCAGACGCACAAAACGTTTCTCTTCTTCAACCCAGAAGCGGTGATGCTGCAGGTTCGGCAGGAAACGACGACGGGTTTTGTTGTTTGCGTGGGAAATGTTATTCCCAGTCACCGGACCCTTACCGGTAACTTGACAGACTCTCGACATGCCTCAGCCCTCTAAAACCACATGCCCAACCCGGCATGGGTTGGCCGCTTAATCTCTCAGTCATTTGGCGCCAGGCGCCGCGTTTCTTTAAGGGTCTTACCGGCTACACCTACAGTGAAGGAACCGGGCCCCTAGAAAAGAGCGCTGCTTTATACCAGAAAGACCCAGGCACAACAACAGCCGGTGTGATTTGTCTTTACTGGAAACCCTCGACCAACAGCCCCAGGCGGCTGCGGCAAGGGCCCGCGATGCCCTGACCGCTCGTCGCGGCGCGCAGGTTTTTTTCATTCATTGGCGAGCTCGCGCCCTGAGCACGTCCCGCGAAGCGCTGCAAAGAGTGCCGGAAAATGCAAAAAGGGGATAGTCATTTGCAGGCGAGCCCACTAGGGTAGACCTTTTCCAGACTGCACTCGCAGATGGGCCTCCGACCTGCACAGGAAATCAATCATGCGCCTCGCTGCCCTACCGCTGTTGTTCGCCCCTCTGCTGATCAGCCCGCTGGCCCAGGCCGCTGCCTTGAGCGTCTGCACCGAAGCCAGCCCGGAAGGGTTCGATGTCGTCCAGTACAACTCCCTGACCACTACCAATGCATCGGCCGACGTGTTGATGAACCGCCTGGTGGATTTCGATACCGCCAGCGGCAAAGTGGTCGCCAGCCTCGCCGAGACTTGGGAAGTCTCCCCTGACGGCCTGACGTATGTCTTCAAGCTTCGTCCGCGGGTCAAGTTCCACCACACCGACTACTTCACACCGCGTCGCGACCTGACGGCCGAAGACGTCAAGTTCAGCTTCGAGCGCATGCTGGATCCGGCCAACCCTTGGCACAAGGTCGCCCAGAGCGGCTTCCCCCACGCCCAATCCATGCAACTGCCGGCGCTGATCACCAAGATCGACGCGCTGGATCCGCTGACGGTGCGCTTCACCCTCGATCATGCCGATTCGACCTTCCTGGCGACGTTGAGCATGGGGTTCGCATCGATCTATTCGGCTGAATATGCCGACCAGTTGATGAAGGCCGGCAAGCCGGAGCAACTCAACAGCCAGCCCATCGGCACCGGCCCGTTCATTTTCAACCGGTTCCAGAAAGATGCCTCGATTCGCTACAAGGCCAACGGGGACTATTTCGGCGGCAAGCCCCAGGTGGATCCGCTGATCTTTGCCATCACGCCGGACGCCAACGTGCGCCTGCAGAAGTTGCGCCGCAACGAATGCCAGGTCGCCCTGTCGCCCAAGCCGCTGGACGTGCAGGCCGCGCGGCAGGAGCCGACATTGAAGGTGGCCCAGACTGAAGCATTCATGACCGCTTTCTTGGCGATCAACAGTCAGCATCCGCCGCTGGACAAGCCTGAAGTCCGTCAGGCCATCAACCTGGCTTTTGACAAGGCCAGCTACCTCAAGACCGTTTTTGAAGGCACGGCCGAAGCGGCCAACGGCCCTTATCCGCCCAACACCTGGGGCTACGCGAAAAACCTGCCCGGTTATGCCCATGACCCGGCCAAGGCCCGTGAACTGCTGGCCAAGGCCGGTTTGAAGGAAGGCTTCAAGACTACTATCTGGACTCGCCCCTCCGGCAGCCTACTCAATCCCAATCCGAGCCTCGGCGCGCAGCTGCTGCAATCGGACCTGGCGGAAATCGGCATCCAGGCGGAAATCCGCGTGATCGAATGGGGCGAACTGATCCGCCGCGCCAAGGCCGGCGAGCACGATCTGCTGTTCATGGGCTGGGCCGGCGACAACGGTGACCCGGACAACTTCCTCACACCGCAGTTTTCCTGCGCGGCGGTCAAGTCCGGGACCAATTTCGCTCGTTACTGCAACCCGGACCTGGACAAACTGATCAGCGCCGGCAAGACCACCAGCGAACAGGGCGTGCGCACCAAGCTCTACGAACAGGCCCAGGCGCAGATCCAGCAGCAGGCCCTCTGGCTGCCACTGGCGCACCCGACGGCATTCGCGCTGACCCGCAAGGATGTGCAGGGTTATACGGTGAGCCCGTTTGGGCGGCAGGATTACTCCAAGGTCAGCCTCAAGTAACCCGGCCTAGCCCCAGTCGCCCTTGTGGGAGCGAGCCTGCTCGCGAAATCGGTTTGTCAGCCAACTTTTGAGTCAACTGATACACCGCGTTCGCGAGCAGGCTCGCTCCCACAAAGGCTCCATATTGTCAGGCCCTGCCTACATCCACCCACACTCCGCCATCGACAACGGCTCCCCATCGCCGACGATAAAATGGTCGAGCACCCGCACATCGATCAGCTCCAGCGCGTCCTGGAGCCGCTCGGTGAGCATTCGGTCGGCCTGGCTGGGCTCGGTGCTGCCGGAGGGGTGGTTGTGGCACAGGATCACGGCAGCGGCGTTGTGGGCCAGGGCGCGCTTGACCACTTGCCGGGGGTGGACACTGGTGCAGGCGATGGAGCCACGAAAAAGCGCTTCGAACGCCAGCACCTGATGCCGAGAATTGAGAAAAAGGCAACCAAAAACCTCATGAGGTTCGTGGCGCAGCATTGACTTGAGATAGTCACGAACGGCCTGCGGGTCTTCCAGCATCGACTTCTGTCGAGTCCGCGCCGCCAGATGTCGCCGGCCCATTTCGAGCACCGCGCGCAATTGAGCGAATTTCGCCGGCCCCAGTCCCATGTGGCTGCTGAACGTGAGCTGATCAGCCTCAAGCAACGCCCGCAGGCAGCCAAATTGGGACAGCAGATGTCGAGCCAGATCCACCGCGCTTTTACCCGACACACCCGTGCGTAAAAATATCGCCAGCAGCTCGGCGTCTGAAAGACTCTCCGCCCCCGACACCAACAATCTCTCCCGTGGCCGCTCGGCCACCGGCCAGTCCCGAATACTCATGGCATCTCCCTGATAATGGGCGCCGCTGTTCCGTAGCGGACGCTGTGATATCTTAGCCCATCTTTTTTGCAGGCGATTTGCACCCAGGCAGGCTGCTGCCGAGGGTTCGCCCTGCACTGACCATTAAAATCGAAAGGCAGGCCTATGCAGCGGCTGTATCGGAAACGCATCGTTCTGGGCGTCGGCGGCGGCATTGCCGCCTATAAGAGCGCCGAGCTGGTTCGCAGGCTTATCGACCAGGGCGCCGAAGTACGGGTCGTCATGACCCGCGGCGGCAGTGAGTTCATCACCCCGCTGACCATGCAGGCCTTGTCCGGACACCCGGTCCACCTGGATCTGCTCGACCCGGCGGCCGAGGCCGCCATGGGTCATATCGAGCTGGCCAAATGGGCTGACCTGGTGCTGATCGCCCCGGCCACGGCCGACTTGATCGCCCGCCTGGCCCAGGGCATCGCCAACGACCTGCTGACCACCCTCGTGCTCGCTACCGACGCCGTAGTCGCCGTGGCGCCGGCCATGAACCAGGCCATGTGGCGCGACCCCGCCACCCAGGCCAACCTGCAACTGCTCGAAAGCCGCGATCTGAAAGTCTTTGGTCCAGCCTCTGGCAGCCAGGCCTGCGGCGATGTCGGCATGGGCCGCATGCTCGAAGCCAACGACCTGGTTCAGTGCGCCGCCGACTGCTTCCAGCGCCAGGCGCTGACTGGCAAGCATGTGCTGATTACCGCCGGCCCGACCCAGGAAAACATCGACCCGGTGCGTTACATCACCAACCACAGCTCGGGAAAAATGGGCTTCGCCCTGGCCGAAGCCGCCGTCGAAGCGGGCGCGCGGGTGACGCTGATCACCGGGCCGGTGCACCTGCCGACCCCGGATCGAGTGACCCGCATCGACGTCGTCAGCGCCCGGGACATGCTTGCGGCCTGTGAGGCCTCGATCCCGTGCGACCTGTTCATCGCCTCGGCGGCGGTGGCGGACTACCGCCCCGAAGTCGTTGCCCCGCAAAAATTGAAGAAAGACCCTACGAGCGGCGACGGCCTGCTCCTGCAAATGGTACGTAACCCGGACATCCTGGCCACCATCGCCACCCGTCCCGACCGTCCATTCAGCGTCGGTTTTGCCGCCGAAACCGAACACCTCCTCGATTACGCCGCGCGCAAGCTCAAGGACAAGAATCTGGACCTGATCGTCGCCAACGACGTCGCCAACCCGAGCATCGGCTTCAACAGCGAAGAGAACGCCTGCAGCGTGATCGACCGCCAGTTGCACGCCACGCTTTTCGCCCAGACCAGCAAGGGCAAGATTGCCCGCCAACTGATCACTTTCATCGCCGAACGGCTGAACCAGGTTTAATTTCAATGCACGCTCTACAAGCCAAGATCCTCGACCCTCGCATCGGCAGTGAATTCCCGCTGCCGCAGTACGCCACGCCGGGCTCAGCCGGCCTCGATCTGCGGGCGATGCTCAAGCAGGACACGATCCTGGAACCGGGCCAGACCCTGTTGATTCCCACGGGCCTGTCGGTCTACATCGGCGATCCGGGCCTGGCCGCGCTGATTCTGCCGCGCTCGGGCCTGGGCCATAAGCACGGCATCGTGCTGGGCAACCTGGTGGGCCTGATCGACTCCGATTACCAGGGCGAACTGATGGTGTCCTGCTGGAATCGCGGCCAGACCGCTTTCAACATCGCCGTGGGCGAACGCATTGCCCAGCTGGTGCTGGTGCCGGTGGTCCAGGCCCATTTCGAATTGGTCGAGGAATTCGACGAGAGCCAGCGCGGCGCCGGCGGTTTCGGTCACTCCGGTAGCCACTGATCCGGCTGCTCGGGCCGGGCAGCAGGCCCGGCCGCTTTATTAAGCTTCTGTTTCAGGACGAAGAATGCGTAACGGCTCAAGGCGACGTTTCCCATCCGGAATCAACGTTTTAGACCGTTCGCGCTGGGGTAACGCTGTCTCATGGCACTTTCCCACCGCGAACTCTCTGTCGAAAACGCCGTCATACCCTTCAGCTTGAGCCTGCCGACGCCCGTCGTCGGCCTGTCCAGTCACTTTCCTGATAGAGCGCCCCGCCCATGAACACCCCAGCCGCAATCGCCCCGATCTTCCCTGACAGCATCTTCCGCGCCTACGACATCCGTGGCGTCGTGCCGGAAACCCTGACGGCTGAAACCGCCTACTGGATCGGCCGTGCCATCGGCTCCCAGAGCCTGGCCCAGGGCGAACCGAACGTGAATGTTGGCCGCGACGGTCGCTTGTCCGGCCCGGAGCTGGTCGAGCAGTTGATCAAAGGCGTTGCCGATAGCGGTTGCCACGTCAGCGACGTCGGCCTGGTGCCGACCCCGGCGCTTTATTACGCCGCCAATGTCCTGGCCGGCAAATCCGGCGTGATGCTCACCGGCAGCCACAACCCGTCGAACTACAACGGCTTCAAGATCGTCATCGCCGGCGACACCCTCGCCAACGAGCAGATCCAGGCCCTGCACACCCGTCTCAAGACCAATGACCTGAGCAGCGGCCAGGGCAGCGTGACCAAGGTCGACATCCTCCCGCGCTACAACGACGAAATCGTCAAGGACGTGAAACTGGCCCGCCGCCTGAAAGTAGTAGTCGATTGCGGCAACGGCGCGGCCGGCGTCATCGCCCCGCAACTGATCGAAGCGCTGAACTGCGAAGTCATCCCGTTGTTCTGCGACGTCGACGGCAATTTCCCAAATCACCACCCGGATCCGGGCAAGCTGGAAAATCTTCAGGACCTGATCGCCAAGGTCAAGGAAACCAACGCCGACCTGGGCCTGGCCTTCGACGGCGACGGTGACCGCGTGGGTGTGGTGACCAATACCGGCAGCGTGGTGTTTCCGGACCGCCTGCTGATGCTGTTCGCCAAGGACGTGGTTGCACGCAACCCCGACGCCGAGATCATCTTCGACGTGAAGTGCACCCGTCGCCTGGTGCCGCTGATCAAGGAATATGGCGGTCGTCCGCTCATGTGGAAAACCGGCCATTCGCTGATCAAGAAAAAAATGAAACAGAGCGGCGCCCTGCTGGCCGGCGAAATGAGCGGCCATATCTTCTTCAAGGAGCGCTGGTTCGGTTTTGATGACGGCATCTACAGCGCGGCACGCCTGCTGGAGATCCTCAGCAAGGAGAAATCCACCGCCGAAGAGCTGTTCGCGACCTTCCCGAACGATATTTCTACGCCGGAAATCAATATCCATGTGACCGAAGAGAGCAAATTCAGCATCATTGATGCACTGCACGACGCCCAGTGGGGCGAAGGCGCCGAACTGACCACCATCGATGGTGTGCGGGTCGACTACCCACAAGGCTGGGGCCTGGTTCGCGCCTCCAACACCACACCGGTGCTGGTGCTGCGTTTCGAGGCCGACAACGAGGCGGAACTGCAACGCATCAAGGATGTGTTCCACGCCCAACTCAAACGTGTTGCACCTGATCTCCAACTACCGTTCTGATTTGAATCATCACCGGAGCCCTGAATGACCCTCGAACGCGAAGCCGCCGCCAACACCGCCAAGGTCCTGTCCGAAGCGTTGCCTTATATCCGACGCTACGTCGGCAAGACCCTGGTGATCAAGTACGGCGGCAACGCGATGGAAAGCGAGGAGCTCAAGACCGGCTTCGCCCGCGACATCGTGCTGATGAAGGCGGTGGGCATCAACCCGGTGGTGGTTCACGGCGGTGGCCCGCAAATCGGCGACCTGCTCAAGCGCCTGTCGATCGAAAGCCACTTCATCGACGGCATGCGCGTGACCGATGCGCAGACCATGGATGTGGTGGAGATGGTCCTCGGCGGCCAGGTGAACAAGGACATCGTCAATCTGATCAACCGCCACGGCGGCAGCGCCATCGGCCTGACCGGCAAGGACGCCGAACTGATCCGGGCGAAGAAACTCACCGTAACCCGCCAGACGCCGGAGATGACTCAGCCGGAAATCATCGACATCGGCCAGGTCGGCGAAGTGGTCGGCATCAACACCGATCTGCTGAACCTGCTGGTCAAGGGCGACTTCATTCCGGTCATCGCGCCGATCGGCGTGGGCGCCAATGGCGAGTCGTACAACATCAACGCCGACCTGGTGGCCGGCAAGGTTGCCGAAGCGCTGAAAGCCGAGAAGTTGATGCTGCTGACCAACATCGCCGGCCTGATGGACAAGACCGGCAAGGTCCTGACCGGGTTGTCGACCCAGCAAGTCGACGATTTGATCGCCGATGGCACCATCTACGGCGGCATGCTGCCGAAGATCCGTTGCGCGCTGGAAGCGGTCCAGGGCGGTGTTGGCAGTTCGCTGATCATCGACGGCCGCGTGCCGAATGCGATCCTCCTGGAGATCTTCACCGATACCGGTGTGGGTACGCTGATCAGCAATCGCAAGCGTCATTAAGCGACACCTGTAAAAAAAAGACCCCGCTCAACCTGGTTGAGCGGGGTCTTTTTCATCACTTCTTCAGAAGATGCTTATGTGGCGAGGGAGCTTGCTCCCGCTCGGTTGCGTAGCGACCGTAAAGTATTGGGGCCGCTGCGCAGCCCAGCGGGAGCAAGCTCCCTCGCCACAAGATCAAAACCAGCGGGGCTTTTTAGACACCGAACTGGGCGCGATAGGCCTCAACCGCCGGCAAATGCTGCTTGAGCTGCGGATCATCGGCCAAGAACTCCAGCACCTGGTTCAGCGACACAATGCTGATCACCGGGATACCGAAGTCGCGCTCCACTTCCTGGATCGCCGACAGCTCACCGTTACCGCGCTCCTGGCGGTTCAGGGCGATCAACACGCCGGCAGCCTTGGCGCCTTCCTGGGAAGCGATGATCTGCATCACCTCGCGAATGGCGGTCCCGGCGGTGATGACGTCATCGATGATCAGCACTTCGCCGGTCAACGGCGCGCCGACCAGGCTTCCGCCTTCACCGTGAGCCTTGGCTTCCTTGCGGTTGAAGCACCAGGGCAGGTCACGGCCATGGTGCTCGGCCAGGGCGACGGCGGTAGTGGCGGCCAATGGGATGCCCTTGTAGGCCGGGCCGAACAGCACGTCGAACGGAATGCCGCTTTCAACGATGGCGGCGGCATAGAACCGGCCCAACTGCGCCAGGGCGGTTCCGCTGTTGAACAGGCCGGCGTTGAAGAAGTACGGGCTGGTGCGCCCGGACTTGAGGGTGAATTCACCGAAGCGCAAAACGCCGCGATCGATGGCAAAGCGAATGAAATCGCGCTGATACGCCTGCATGAAAAAAGCCTCAAATACCGCGGATTTAGCTAAATAGGTAGACGGCGTGTATCATACACGCACGTGATTTTTGGGGCCATTTATGCGGATCATCAGTGTGAACGTCAATGGTATTCAGGCTGCAGTGGAGCGTGGTTTGCTCAGTTGGCTGCAAGCACAGAATGCCGACGTCATCTGCCTGCAGGACACCCGCGCCTCCGCCTTTGAACTGGACGATGCAGCCTTCCAACTGGACGGTTACTTCCTTTACGCCTGCGATGCCGAAGTCCCTGCCCAGGGTGGCGTGGCTTTGTACTCGCGGCTGCAACCGAAGGCTGTCATCAACGGTCTCGGTTTCGAGACGGCGGACCGCTACGGGCGCTACCTGCAAGCCGATTTCGACAAGGTCAGCATCGCGACCTTGCTGCTCCCTTCGGGGCAGAACGGCGATGAAGATTTGAATCAGAAATTCAAGTTGATGGACGACTTCGCCCGTTACCTTGATAAACAGCGGCGCAAACGTCGCGAGTACATTTATTGTGGCTCGCTGTACGTGGCGCAACAGAAGCTGGATATCAAGAACTGGCGCGACAGCCAGCAGTCGCCTGGCTTCCTGGCGCCGGAACGGGCCTGGATGGACGAGATCATCGGCAACATGGGTTATGTCGACGCCCTGCGCGAAGTCAGCCGCGAAGGCGACCAGTACAGCTGGTGGCCGGATAACGAGCAGGCAGAGATGCTCAACCTCGGCTGGCGCTTCGATTACCAACTGCTGACGCCCGGGCTGCGCCGCTTCGTCCGCAGCGCCCGCCTGCCACGTCAGCCGCGGTTCTCGCAGCATGCGCCGCTGATCGTGGACTACGACTGGACGCTGACCATCTAGGTCATTTTCGTACCCATAAAAAAACCGACAGCAATGTCGGTTTTTTTATGAGCGCCGAAACAACTGTGGGAGCGAGCCTGCTCGCGATAGCGGTGGGTCAGCCGACATCAATGCTGACTGATAGATCGCCATCGCGAGCAGGCTCGCTCCCACAGGGGATATATGTGCTGCTCGTTACTTGACCAGCCGCCAGGTAAACGGATACCGATACGGCTGCCCTTCATTGGCCTTCACCCCAGCAATGATGGTCAGCACCAGCGCACCGATCGCCACCAGGCCAAACAGGAAGAAACCAATCACCACGATCATCAGCAGCAAGCTGATCGCCGCGGCGATCGCCACAGTGATCTGGAAGTTCAGCGCTTCCTTGCCCTGGGCATCGATGAACGGGTCGGATTCACGCTTGAGCTGCCAGATGACCAGCGGCCCGATCAGCGAACCGAACGGAATGAAAATGCCCAATAGTGCAGACAGGTGACAAAACATTGCCCACTGCCGCGCTTCTCTGCTCGGCTGGGGCAACAGGACTTGCTCATCACTCATGACACTCTCCTTGTCTGAAGCGCAAAAAAATCAGTCGGCCAACGCGGCCTTTTGCAATTCGAAGATTTCGCCCATGCCTTTCTTCGCCAGCTCCAGCATAGCGGTCAATTCTTCCGGCTGGAACGGCGCGCCCTCGGCGGTGCCCTGGACTTCGATGAAGCCGCCGGCACTGGTCATGACCACGTTCAGGTCGGTCTCGGCAGCGGAGTCTTCCAGGTAATCCAGGTCCAGCACCGGCTCGCCCTGGTACATGCCCACCGACACCGCGGCGATCATTTGCTTGAGCGGATCGCCGCCCTTGAGGCCGCCACGCTTCTTGATCACTTTCAAGGCATCGGCCAGCGCAACCATGGCACCGGTGATGGAGGCGGTGCGGGTGCCGCCATCAGCCTGGATCACGTCGCAATCAACATACAGCGTCACATCGCCGAGCTTGGACATGTCCAGCGCGGCGCGCAGCGAGCGACCGATCAGACGCTGGATTTCCAGGGTCCGTCCGCCCTGCTTGCCACGACTGGCCTCGCGCTGGTTCCGCTCGCCGGTAGCCCGCGGCAGCATGCCGTATTCGGCAGTCAACCAACCCTGGCCCTGGCCCTTGAGGAAACGAGGCACGCCGTTTTCGACGCTGACGGTGCAGATGACCTTGGTATCACCGAACTCCACCAGTACAGATCCCTCGGCGTGTTTGGTGTAGTTGCGGGTAATGCGGATCGAGCGAAGCTGATCGGCAGCGCGACCACTTGGACGTTTCATAGGGAACACCTGTACAGAGGACGGAAAACTGCCGGCATTATAGAGCCGCGGACCGCGAGAGGGCAGTTTAAAAAAGCCGACGCGACCGGCGAGCGCGCCGAAAGCCCCGCCCGACGGGCTGCAGCGCTTTGTAACCGGAGCTGTTTGGGCGCTTGCGTCCCACTGCGCTACAATCCTGCGCCTTTGCTGCCCTTCGGCATCCACCCACAGATCCCAGGCCCCACAATCAACGGTTGTGGCCAGCCTGCATTGCGAGGAACCCCCATGGTGCACAGCATGACCGCCTTCGCCCGCGTTGAAAAGGCCGGCGCCCAAGGCACGCTGAGCTGGGAGCTGCGCTCGGTCAACAGCCGTTACCTGGAGCCGCACCTGCGCTTGCCCGAGTCCTTCCGCGACCTCGAAGGCGGCGTGCGTGAAGCGCTGCGCCAGGGCCTGTCCCGGGGCAAACTGGAATGTACCCTGCGGTTTACCGAAGAGAGCAGCGGCAAAACCTTGCAAGTGGACCGCGAGCGAGCCGCGCAATTGGTCGCCGCCGCCGAAACCGTCGCCAGCCTGATCAACAATCCCGCCGCCCTGAACCCACTGGAAGTCCTGGCCTGGCCGGGCGTGTTGGTGGGTGACGCGAGCGACCCGCAGGCGCTGAACGCCGAGGCCCTGGCGTTGTTCAATCAAGGGCTGAACGAGCTCAAGGCCGGCCGCGAGCGCGAAGGCGCGGAACTGGCCCGACTGATCAACGAGCGCCTGACCTCCATTGAAGAGGACGTCGCCACCCTGCGCGAACTCGTTCCGCAGATGCTCGCCACCCAGCGCCAGAAAGTCCTCGACCGCTTCGCCGACATGAAGGCGGAGCTGGACCCGCAGCGCCTGGAACAGGAAATGGTCATGCTCGCCCAGAAGAGCGACGTGGCCGAAGAACTGGATCGCCTGAGCACCCACATCATTGAAGTCCGCCGGGTGCTCAAGTCCGGTGGCGCGGCCGGCCGCCGCCTCGACTTCCTGATGCAGGAGCTCAACCGCGAAGCCAATACACTGGGCTCCAAAGCCTTCGACCCGCGCAGCACCCAGGCGGCGGTCAACCTCAAGGTGTTGATCGAACAAATGCGCGAACAAGTGCAGAACATTGAGTAAGGCTAACCCGACATGACCCACAGCACTGGCACCCTCTACATCATTTCCGCGCCCTCCGGCGCCGGCAAGACCAGCCTGGTCAAGGCGTTGATCGACGCCGAGCCGCAAATTCGCGTCTCGGTCTCCCACACCACCCGCGCCATGCGTCCTGGTGAAGTGAACGGCGTGAATTATCACTTCGTCGACCGCGAAGAGTTCGTGCGGATGGCCGAACACGGGGACTTCCTGGAGCGCGCCGAAGTCTTTGGCAATCTCTACGGCACCTCGCAAAGCGTCCTCCAGCAGACCCTGGACGAAGGCCATGACCTGATCCTGGAAATCGACTGGCAAGGTGCCGAGCAGGTGCGCAAGTTGATGCCCCAGGCCCGCTCGATCTTCATCCTGCCGCCGAGCCAGCAGGCCTTGCGCCAGCGCCTGACCAACCGTGGCCAGGACAGCGACGAGATCATCGAAGGGCGGATGCGTGAAGCGGTCAGCGAAATGAGTCACTACGTTGACTACGATTACCTGATCATCAACGACGATTTCTCCCACGCGCTGGACGACCTGAAGGCAATTTTCCGCGCCAGCCAGCTCCAGCAGAAACGCCAGCAGCAACGTTTCGGTAAATTACTGGCCGAACTGCTGGGCTGAACAGCCCTTCCCAAAACCGCTGCGACGGCTTTACATTGGTAGTCGCAGCGCGCCGAGGGGTTTGCTCAAAAAATCAGCGCTTCCCTAAACGCTGGTGTTTTTTTAAACTGTCGAGTCCGCTCGCCCAACCGGGCAGCGCGCATATTGCATTCGCTCCGAGGAATACCATGGCCCGCGTAACCGTTGAAGACTGCCTAGAACACGTGGAAAACCGCTTTGAGCTGGTCATGCTCTCTACCAAGCGTGCCCGTCAACTGGCCACCGGTGGCAAAGAGCCGTTGGTCCAGTGGGAAAACGACAAGCCTACCGTGGTAGCGCTGCGTGAAATCGCCGAAGGCCTGATGAGCTACGAGTTCATCGCCAACGCTGAAATCGTTGAAGACGAACCGCTGTTCGCAGCGTTCGAGGACGAGTCCAACGAGGCGGTCTAAGCCTATGCCTGGTCGACGTAGCACGGCGCGGGGTCACAGCAGACGGCAGGAGTCATCATCATGCCGAGCATAGACGCCCTCGCCGATCGCTTATCGGCCTACCTCGGCACGGACCAGGTCAACCTGGTCCGCCGAGCCTATTTCTACGCCGAACAAGCCCACGACGGCCAGCGCCGCCGCAGCGGCGAGGCGTACGTCACGCACCCGCTTGCGGTGGCGAATATTCTTGCCGACATGCACATGGACCATCAGAGCCTGATGGCGGCGATGCTGCATGACGTGATCGAAGACACCGGCATTGCCAAGGAAGCGCTGCAAGCGCAGTTCGGCGAAACCGTGGCCGAGCTGGTCGACGGGGTCAGCAAGCTGACCCAAATGAACTTCGAGACCAAGGCCGAGGCTCAGGCCGAGAACTTCCAGAAAATGGCCATGGCCATGGCGCGCGACATCCGGGTGATCCTGGTCAAGCTCGCCGACCGCTTGCACAATATGCGCACCCTGGAAGTGCTGTCCGGCGAAAAACGCCGGCGCATCGCCAAGGAAACCCTGGAAATCTATGCACCCATCGCCAACCGGCTGGGTATGCACGCGATCCGCATCGAGTTCGAGGACCTGGGCTTCAAGGCCATGCACCCGATGCGTTCGGCGCGGATCAACCAGGCCGTCAAGCGCGCCCGGGGCAATCGCAAGGAAATCGTCAACAAGATCGAAGAGTCGCTGAGCCACTGCCTCGCAATCGACGGCATCGAAGGCGAAGTCAGCGGGCGGCAGAAACACCTCTACGGCATCTACAAGAAAATGCGCGGCAAGCGCCGAGCCTTCAACGAGATCATGGACGTCTACGCGTTCCGGATCATCGTCGACAAGGTCGATACCTGCTACCGCGTGCTCGGTGCTGTACATAATCTGTACAAACCATTGCCGGGGCGCTTCAAGGACTACATCGCGATCCCCAAGGCCAACGGCTACCAGTCGCTGCATACCACGCTGTTCGGCATGCATGGCGTACCGATCGAAATCCAGATCCGCACCCGTGAAATGGAAGAGATGGCCAACAACGGCATCGCCGCCCACTGGCTGTACAAATCCAGCGGCGATGAACAGCCCAAGAGCACTCACGCCCGCGCCCGTCAATGGGTCAAGGGCGTGCTGGAAATGCAGCAGCGCGCCGGCAACTCCCTGGAATTCATCGAAAGCGTCAAGATCGACCTGTTCCCGGACGAGGTCTACGTCTTCACGCCCAAGGGCCGGATCATGGAGCTGCCCAAAGGCTCCACCGCGGTGGATTTCGCCTACGCCGTGCACACCGACGTCGGCAACAGCTGCATCGCCTGTCGCATCAATCGCCGCCTGGCCCCGTTGTCCGAACCGCTGCAAAGCGGCTCGACGGTGGAAATCGTCAGCGCCCCCGGCGCGCGGCCGAACCCGGCGTGGCTCAATTTCGTGGTCACCGGCAAGGCCCGCACGCACATCCGTCACGCGCTGAAGCTGCAACGTCGCTCCGAATCCATCAGCCTTGGCGAACGCCTGCTGAACAAAGTGCTGAACGGTTTCGACAGCTCGCTGGACAAGATCCCGGCCGAGCGCGTGCAGGTCATGCTCAACGAATACCGTCTCGAACTGATCGAAGACCTGCTCGAAGACATCGGCCTGGGCAATCGTATGGCCTATGTCGTTGCCCGCCGCCTGCTCGGCGAAGGCGAACAGCTGCCAAGCCCCGAAGGTCCGCTGGCGATTCGCGGTACCGAGGGCCTGGTGCTCAGCTACGCCAAGTGCTGCACGCCGATACCGGGCGACCCGATTGTCGGCCACCTGTCCGCCGGCAAGGGGATGGTGGTGCACCTGGACAACTGCCGCAACATCAGCGAAATCCGCCACAACCCGGAAAAATGCATCCAGCTTTCGTGGGCCAAGGATGTCACCGGCGAATTCAACGTCGAGCTGCGCGTCGAACTCGAACACCAGCGCGGCCTGATCGCCTTGCTGGCGAGCAGCGTCAACGCCGCCGACGGCAACATCGAGAAAATCAGCATGGACGAACGCGACGGCCGCATCAGCGTCGTCCAACTGGTGGTCAGCGTGCACGACCGTGTGCACCTGGCCCGCGTGATCAAGAAACTGCGCGCCCTGACCGGGGTCATTCGCATCACCCGCATGCGCGCATAGCGCTTTATAGCCGCCCTCATTACAAGGAGTCATGAATGACCAAGACCGTTATTTCCAGCGACAAGGCCCCGGCCGCCATCGGTACTTATTCCCAGGCGATCAAGGCGGGCAACACGGTGTACATGTCGGGCCAGATCCCGCTGGACCCGAAAACCATGGAGCTGGTCGAGGGCTTCGAAGCCCAGACCGTGCAGGTCTTCGAAAACCTGAAGGCCGTGGCCGAAGCTGCCGGCGGTTCGTTCAAGGACATCGTCAAGCTCAACATCTTCCTCACCGACCTGAGCCACTTCGCCAAGGTCAACGAGATCATGGGCAAGTATTTCGACCAGCCTTACCCTGCCCGCGCCGCCATTGGCGTGGCCGCCCTGCCGAAGGGTGCCCAGGTCGAGATGGACGCCATCCTGGTCATCGAGTAATAAACCCGGCGCAGCTTCCTCCGCTGCGCCGTTTTCGTTCTGAAAGGATTCCTCCATGCGCAACGCGCTTGCTTTCTCGCTGCTCGCCCTGATTCTCGGCGGTTGCGCCAGCGACCCTGCCGACCGTGACATCAGCGGCACCTGGATCAACCAGGCCGCCATTGACGCTGCCGCCAAGGGCGGCCCTTTGCGCGAAGCGCTGCAAGGCTACGGCCCGAACCTGGAATGGGACGTCAACACCCGGGCCGGCCAGGCGCGCTATACCAACGGCTTTGAAAACGTCGAAGGCAAGCTGCTCGGCGAAGAAGACGGTGCCTGGAAAGTCGATTTTTATGGCAGCTCGGCCAGCGAACTGAAGCGCGACGGCGACCAACTGAGCCAGGCTGCCACCGAAAACGAACCGCAGCAGGTATTCGAGCGCGCCAAGGTGCAGGTCCCGGACGGCGCGCCCATCGGCGCCAGCTTCGAGCGGGCACTGTATGGCGCCTACCTGGGCGGCACCTGGAACATCGCCGAAGGCCCCGGCCAAGGCGCCACGGTGCAATTCCAGCCCGACGGCCAGGTCAGCGGCCTGCCGGGCGCTGATCGCTACGCCTTGTGCCTGGCCGGCGACTGCGCCTCGATGAGCGGCGGCAACGACAACATCTGGCTGCAGCAGAACGGCCAGGGCAACACCTGGATCTTCGCGCGTAATGGCAAGAAGCTGGAGATCTTCCAGACCGTGAATGCGGCGCTGGCCGATGAGATGCCTTCGTTCACGCCGGGTGACCGGCGCTGGGTACTGGAGAAACAGTAATCCCTGTGGGAGCGAGCCTGCTCGCGAAAGCGGTGTGACAGTCAACGCTGACGTTGAATGTCATGACCTCTTCGCGAGCAGGCTCGCTCCCACAGTTGTTTTTGGTGTGCCGGGAAAGTCAGCAGCGCCCTTCCAGAATCGCCGCATACCCCTCGCGATAACTCGGATAACGGGGCACCCAGCCCAACGCCTTCGCCCGGGCATTGCTGCAACGCTTGCTACCCGTGCGACGCACGCTGGCGTCATCGGCCCACTCGGTCACGCCCAGATATTCGCGTAGCCAACCCACCACTTCGGCCAACGGCGCAGGTGCATCGTCGACACCGATGTAGAAATCCTCCAACTGTACGCCCTGCCGATCCTTTTCCAACAGAAACGCCAGCAATCCAGCAGCATCGTCCGCATGAATCCGGTTGCCATAGAGCGGCGGCTCCGTCGCCACGCGATAACCCCGACGCACTTGCGTGAGCAGCCATTCGCGGCCCGGGCCATAAATGCCCGTCAGGCGAAGGACACTTGCGCGAATACCGCTCTTGAGTGCTACCTGCTCGGCCTCAAGCATCAGGCGTCCGGAATAGCCGGTAGCGACAGTCTCGGAGGTCTCATCGATCCATGCACCGTCCTGCTGGCCATACACGCTGCTGCTGGATACAAAAATCAGTCGATCGGGCACCTGTCCATAGTCACCCAACCAACTCAGCACGTTCTGCAGCCCCTGGACGTAAGCCTTCCGATAGCCATCCTCATCGTGGTCGGTGGCGGCGGCGCAATAAACCACATAATCGATAGCGCCCACCGGCCAAGTCATTGGGCAGTCTTCGTTGAACAGGTCGCCGGCAACGCCAGTCACACCCTCCGGCAACCGCGAGACATCACGGCGCAGGCCGTAAACATGCCAGCCAGCCGCCAGCAATTTCGTGGCCAGGCGACCGCCGACATCACCACAACCGGCAATCAAAACAGAAGGCGCGGGCATCAGGATCTCCTTTTGGAAAAGCCGCAGCCTAGCTGCCAGAGGGACCAGCGGCTAGCCATGCGACAAAAAAAGTAACTGTATTACTTTTGTTAACAAGAATTACTTGCAATAATGCTCGCCACTTTTGTTCTCGGCCTCACGAGGCCTGGAAGAACATCAACCTTCTTTTCCTCTCAGGTCCGGCCAGCATGACACGCTCTCTTTCTTCCGCTTCGCCAACCAACCGACCTCGCGCCTGGGGCGCCGTGGCAGCCTTGCTGCTCAGCCTGGTGCTGGCGCCGAGCGCCGCCTTCGCTGATGCACAGACGCCCGCCACGACACCGGCCACCGCGCCTGCTGCCGCACAGGCACCTGCCGACCCGGCCGCCCCTGTTGCGACGCCGGTGGCCACGGATCCGGCCCAGGCCGTCGACGCCGAGGCACCCCAAGTGCTCGAAGCCGACAACACCCTGGGCATGGCCCACGACCTGTCGCCCTGGGGCATGTACAAGAACGCCGACGTCGTCGTCAAAGCCGTGATGATCGGCCTGGCCATTGCCTCGATCATCACCTGGACCATCTGGATCGCCAAAGGCTTCGAGCTGCTGGGTGCCAAGCGCCGCTTGCGTGGCGAGATCGCCGCCCTGAAAAAAGCCGCCACCCTCAAGGAAGCCAGCACCACCGCCGGCAAGGAAGGCACCCTCGCCAACCTGCTGGTGCACGATGCGCTCGAAGAGATGCGCCTGTCGGCCAACAGCCGCGAGAAGGAAGGCATCAAGGAACGCGTGAGCTTCCGTCTCGAGCGCCTGGTCGCGGCCTGCGGTCGCAACATGAGTAGCGGCACCGGTGTGCTCGCCACCATCGGTTCCACCGCGCCCTTCGTCGGCCTGTTCGGCACCGTGTGGGGGATCATGAACAGCTTCATCGGCATCGCCAAGACCCAGACCACCAACCTCGCCGTCGTTGCTCCCGGCATCGCCGAAGCCTTGCTGGCGACGGCTTTAGGCCTGGTCGCAGCGATCCCCGCCGTGGTCATCTATAACGTCTTCGCCCGCTCCATTGCCGGCTACAAGGCCCAGGTCTCCGACGCTTCGGCCGAAGTCCTGCTGCTGGTCAGTCGCGACCTCGACCACCTGCCGCCCGAGCGCAGCTCGCAACCGCACATGGTGAAAGTGGGGTAATCGGCCATGGGCCTGCATTTGAAAGAAGGCGCAGACGACGATCTGGCCGAGAACCACGAAATCAACGTCACGCCATTCATTGACGTGATGCTGGTGCTGTTGATCATCTTCATGGTGGCCGCCCCGCTCGCCACCGTGGACATCAAGGTAGACCTCCCCGCGTCGACGGCCAAGCCTTCGCCACGCCCGGAGAAACCGGTGTTCCTGAGCGTCAAGGCCGACCAGCGCCTGTTCCTCGGTGAAGAGGAAATCAAGGTCGACAGCCTCGGCGCGACCCTGGACGCCAGGACCCAGGGCAAGAAAGACACGACGATCTTCTTCCAGGCCGACAAAGGCGTGGACTACGGCGACCTGATGAGCGTGATGGACGCACTTCGTGGCGCCGGCTACCTGAAGGTCGGTCTGGTCGGACTCGAGACGGCGCCGAAGAAATGATCACGACGCGCCAAAAGCTGACGCGTTACAGCGGTAGCCTGGCCGTGGTGCTGGGCGTGCATGCGCTTGCCATCGCACTGGCGCTGAACTGGACGACGCGTGCGCCCATCGAATTGCCTCCCCAGGCGATGATGGTCGAACTGGCGCCGGTTCCAGCACCGCCACCGCCTGCGCCGCCAAAAGTCGTCACGCCGCCGCAACCGCCCGAGCCGGTCGAAGAGCTGCCGCTGCCTAAACTGGCCGAGGCGCCGAAGGCGGAAATCGCCGTGCCCAAACCGGTCAAGCCAAAGCCAAAACCACAGCCGCCCAAGCCAAAGCCGGTGGAGAAAAAGCCGGAGCCGCCGAAGGAAACGCCGTCGGAGCAAAAGCCCGCCGACACTCAGCCGACCCAGGCACCGACGGAGAAGTCCGCGCAACCGGCCCCTGGCCCATCGCCCGCGCAGATGGCCGCCAAGGCCAGTTGGCAAGGTACGTTGCTGGCGCACCTGGGCAAGTACAAGAAGTACCCGGCCAGCGCCCAGGCACGTGGCAAGGAAGGCATGAACCGCTTGCGGTTCGTGGTGGATGCCGAAGGCAACGTGGTGTCGTTCGAATTGGTGGGCAAGTCAGGCAACGCCGATCTGGACCGGGCCACCCTGGAAATGATCCGCCGCGCCCAACCGCTGCCCAAGCCACCGGCCGACCTGCTGAGCAACGGCACGGTCGAACTGACGGCACCGTTCCTGTACTCCATCGACAAGCGCCGGCGCTGACCCAAATACCCAATGGCAGGGTGAATCTTGTGGCGAGGGAGCTTGCTCCCGCTGGGCCGCGCAGCGGCCCCAAACCGGTGAATGCAATGCATCAGACTGATCACCTCCACCGAACCGGGGCCTGCTGCGCAGGCCAGCGGGAGCAAGCTCCCTCGCCACGATGAAACCAAGGCATCGAAAGATGCCTTTTTCATATCCGGCAACGACCACACAGGCATTCGCCAGTGTCGCACCGCGCCTCCAGTCTGATAACGTGCGTCTATCGATTGCAGCCGGTATGCTTGGCTTGCAACTTCACGGACGCTCGCCATGACCCTCACAGAATTACGCTACATCGTGACCCTCGCCCAAGAGCAGCATTTCGGCCATGCGGCCGAGCGTTGCCATGTCAGCCAACCGACGCTGTCGGTGGGCGTGAAAAAGCTTGAAGACGAACTCGGTGTGCTTATTTTCGAGCGCAGCAAAAGCGCGGTGCGCCTGACGCCGGTCGGTGAAGGCATCGTCGCCCAGGCGCAAAAAGTCCTGGAACAGGCCCAGGGCATTCGCGAACTGGCCCAGGCCGGCAAGAACCAGCTGACTGCCCCGCTGAAAGTCGGCGCGATCTACACCGTCGGCCCGTACCTGTTCCCGCACCTGATCCCGCAACTGCACCGGGTCGCCCCGCAGATGCCGTTGTACATCGAAGAAAACTTCACCCATGTGCTGCGCGACAAGCTGCGCAACGGTGAGCTGGACGCGATCATCATCGCCCTGCCGTTCAACGAAGCCGATGTCCTGACCCTGCCGCTCTACGACGAGCCGTTCTACGTCCTGATGCCGGCCCAACACCCGTGGACCCAGAAAAAAACCATCGACGCCGCCCTGCTCAATGACAAGAGCCTGCTGTTGCTTGGCGAAGGCCACTGCTTCCGCGACCAGGTGCTCGAAGCCTGCCCGACCCTGACCAAGGGCAGCGAAGGCGCCAAGCACACCACGGTGGAATCCAGCTCCCTGGAAACCATTCGCCACATGGTCGCCTCCGGCCTGGGCATTTCGATCCTGCCGCTGTCGGCGGTGGACAGCCATCATTACTCACCCGGCGTGATCGAAGTCCGTCCATTGACCGCGCCGGTGCCGTTCCGCACCGTTGCCATCGCCTGGCGCGCCAGCTTCCCGCGACCCAAGGCCATCGAGATCCTCGCCGATTCGATCCGCCTGTGTTCCGTGGCCAAGCCGCCCGCCGCCAAGTAAGCCGCTGCCATGACTGAGCTGTCGAAAGTGCCGGTCACGGCACTCAAGGGTGTCGGTGAAGCCATGGCCGAGAAACTCGCCAAGGTCGGCCTGGAAACCCTCCAGGACGTGCTATTCCACCTGCCGCTGCGTTACCAGGATCGCACCCGCGTGGTGCCCATCGGCCATTTGCGACCCGGGCAGGATGCGGTGGTGGAAGGCACGGTCAGCGGCGCCGACGTGGTCATGGGCCGGCGGCGCAGCCTGGTGGTGCGCCTGCAGGACGGCACGGGTGGGCTCAGCCTGCGCTTCTACCATTTCAGCAACGCGCAAAAGGAAGGCCTCAAGCGGGGCACCCGCGTGCGCTGCTACGGCGAGGCGCGGCCCGGCGCCTCGGGGCTGGAAATTTATCACCCGGAATACCGCGCGATTACCGGCGATGAACCGCCACCCGTGGCTGAAACCCTGACGCCGGTCTACCCGCTCACCGAAGGCCTGACCCAACAGCGCTTGCGCCAGCTCTGCCAGCAGACCCTGACGATGCTCGGCCCCACCAGCCTGCCGGACTGGCTGCCCAAGGAACTGGCGCGGGACTATCAATTGGCGCCGTTGGCCGACGCGATTCGTTATCTGCACCACCCGCCCGCCGATGCCGACGTCGAAGAACTCGCCCTTGGACATCACTGGGCCCAGCATCGCCTGGCGTTCGAAGAGCTATTGACCCATCAACTGTCCCAGCAACGCCTGCGCGAAAGCCTGCGCTCGCTGCGCGCCCCGGCCATGCCCAAGGCGACAGAACTGCCGGCCCGCTACCTGGCCAATCTGGGTTTCACCCCCACCGGCGCCCAGCAACGGGTCGGCAATGAAATTGCCTACGACCTGAGCCAGCCCGAGCCGATGCTGCGGTTGATCCAGGGCGATGTCGGCGCCGGCAAGACCGTGGTCGCCGCTCTCGCCGCGCTGCAAGCGCTGGAGGCGGGTTATCAGGTGGCGTTGATGGCGCCGACCGAGATTCTCGCCGAACAGCACTTCATCACTTTCCAGCGCTGGCTCGAACCGCTGGGCATTGAAGTCGCCTGGCTGGCCGGCAAGCTCAAGGGCAAGAACCGCGTCGCCGCCCTGGCGCAGATAGCCGAGGGCGCGCCGATGGTGGTCGGCACGCACGCCCTGTTCCAGAACGAAGTGCAGTTCAAGAACCTGGCCTTGGTGATCATCGACGAACAACACCGCTTCGGCGTCCAGCAACGCCTGGCCCTGCGGCAGAAAGGCGTGGGCGGACGAATGTGCCCGCACCAGTTGATCATGACCGCCACACCGATTCCGCGGACCCTGGCGATGAGCGCCTACGCCGACCTCGACACCTCGATCCTCGACGAACTGCCGCCCGGCCGCACGCCGGTCAACACCGTGCTGGTCACCGACACCCGGCGGGTCGAAGTGATCGAGCGCGTGCGCAGCGCCTGCGCCGAAGGCCGGCAAGCCTATTGGGTGTGCACCTTGATCGAGGAATCGGAAGAGCTGACCTGCCAGGCGGCTGAAACCACCTTCGAGGACCTCACCGCCGCCCTTGGCGAACTGAAGGTCGGGCTGATCCACGGTCGCATGAAGCCTGCCGAGAAAGCCGCGGTCATGGCCGAATTCAAGGCCGGCGCCTTGCAATTGCTGGTTGCGACCACGGTGATCGAGGTCGGCGTCGACGTGCCCAACGCCAGCCTGATGATCATCGAGAACCCCGAGCGCCTGGGCCTGGCGCAGTTGCACCAGTTGCGTGGCCGGGTCGGCCGGGGCAGCGCGGCCAGCCATTGCGTGTTGCTGTACCACCCGCCGCTGTCACAGATCGGCCGCCAGCGGCTGGGCATCATGCGTGAAACCAATGACGGTTTCGTCATCGCCGAAAAAGACCTCGAACTGCGCGGCCCGGGTGAAATGCTCGGCACGCGCCAGACCGGTCTGCTTCAATTCAAGGTAGCCGACCTGATGCGCGACGCCGACCTGCTCCCTGCTGTCCGCGACGCCGCCCAGGCGTTGCTGGAGCGCTGGCCGGACCACGTCAGCCCGCTGTTGGATCGCTGGTTGCGCCACGGGCAGCAATACGGCCAAGTGTGAGCACGCGCTCAGTTTTCTGGACGCGCCTGCCCGACAAGCTGGTTATACTGACCAACTTGTAGGAAAACGGATACAGACCATGACCGAAGCTGCCCTCGTCCCCGAAACCCCGCACGCTCCGTCTGTTATTCGGCAGTTGCTCGAGAAATTGGGCATCGCCTTTGACAAAGTCATCGAGCGACCGGGCTTGAACCCCGCTCGTAAAGTGCAGGCCGTGCTGTTGCACGACGCTGTCGGCGCGCTCATGGTCCTGTTTCCGCAAAACCAGTTGCTGGACCTCAACCGGCTGGCCGAGCTCACCGGTCGTAAACTCACGGCTGTGCCGACCGAGCGCCTGGAACGCATGCTCGGCAAGCACAACCTGAGCCTGCTGCCCGGCCTGCCAGCGCTGACCAGCTCGCCGTGCCTGTATGAAGAAGGCCTGCTGCGCGAGCCGAAACTGTTGATCAATTCCGGCGAGCCGGGGCTGCTGCTGGAAGTCACCAGCGAAGCCTTCAAGACCATGCTCACCAAGGCCAGCGCCGCGACGTTCGGCGAGCCTTTGAGCAATATCACGCCAAACCTGGACCGCCCGGACGACGACCGCAAGGAAATCACCATGGCCGTGCAGGCCTTCACCGCGCGGCGTATCCAGCAACGCCTGGAAGAAACCATCGAGATTCCGCCGCTGGCCGAAACCGCGCAGAAGATCATCAAGTTGCGGGTCGATCCCGACGCGACCATTGATGACATCACTGGCGTGGTGGAAACCGACCCGGCCCTGGCCGCGCAAGTGGTGAGCTGGGCCGCGTCGCCGTACTACGCCTCGCCGGGCAAGATTCGCTCGGTGGAAGACGCGATTGTCCGGGTGCTGGGCTTCGACCTGGTGATCAACCTGGCGCTGGGCCTGGCCCTGGGCAAGACCCTGAGCCTGCCCAAGGACCATCCGCAACACACCACGCCTTACTGGCAACAATCGATCTACACCGCAGCCGTCATCGAAGGCCTGACCCGCGCCATGCCGCGCGCCCAGCGCCCCGAAGGCGGCCTGACCTACCTGTCGGGGCTGCTGCACAACTTCGGCTATCTGTTGCTGGCCCACGTGTTCCCGCCGCATTTCTCACTGATCTGCCGGCACTTGGAGGTCAACCCGCACCTGTGCCACAGCTACGTGGAGCAGCACTTGCTGGGCATCAGTCGCGAGCAGATTGGCGCCTGGCTGATGCGCTACTGGGACATGCCCGACGAACTGGCCACCGCCCTGCGCTTCCAGCACGACCCGCACTATGACGGCGAATACGCCGCCTACCCGAACCTGGTGTGCCTGGCCGTGCGCCTGCTGCGCTCGCGCAGCATCGGCTCGGGCCCGGACGAGGACATCCCGGACTCGCTGCTCGAACGCGTGGGGCTGACCCGGGAAAAGGCCAACGACGTGGTGAGCAAAGTGCTCGAAGCCGAAGTGCTGCTGCGGGAACTGGCTTCGCAGTTCAGCCATTGATCAGCTGCTGGACAAGCTCACTGATGAGCCTCCGTGGCGAGGGAGCTTGCTCCCGCTCGGCTGCGCAGCAGTCGCGAAACCAGCCGACGCGATCCGCCTGAAGGATCGCGCCAGCCCATCTTGGGGCCGCTGCGCAGCCCAGCGGGAGCAAGCTCCCTCGCCACGGGTGTTAACCATGACCCCGGACCAAACAGGGATCTTGGTTAAACCTTCTTCGGTTTCCTCGGCTTCAGGTACTTCATCAACCCCTGAAACCAAATCACCAGCGCCGGGTTGCCTTTGATCTGGATCGACTTGTCCTGGATCCCGGTCATGAATGCCAACTGCTTGTTCTTCGCCTGCATCGTGGCGAAGCCATAGGCTGCATCCTTGAAGGCGATGGCGAAGGCCGGTGTCGGGTAGACACCGGAGTGGCTGGTGATGCGCTGGTTCTTCACGGTGTAATGCCTGGCGACCTTGCCGTCCAGGGTTTGCAACTGGAACACCAACTCCCGGTCGGCCAACTGTTGCTGGAACGCCGGATTGTTACGACTGGCCTTGCCCATCAACAACCCGAGCATCCACAGCAGCAAACGAAATTTCATGGGCACAGCCTCGTGAGAAAATGAACGGCCGGCGCAGTTTAGCGATTCCGCACCAGAACGCCATCATCGAATCCGGTTTGCGGAAGATAGACCTGTAATCCTGCATGATGACTGCCAAGTCACGTTTTACATTGATGCCGACTGAACGGACGCTTTCGCGAGCGGGCTCGCTCCCACAGGGATTTGGGGTTGATGCGGATCTTTCAGCTACACACAAAAAACTGTGGGAGCGAGCCTGCTCGCGAAAGCGGTGCCTCAGTCGACATCAATGCCAACTGAACGGACGCTATCGCGAGCAAGCGCGCTCCCACAGGTTTTACGCGATGATCACCCCCCTGAGGGAGTGACCAACCGTCATCAATCAATCAGACATTCGGGCAAGGCACCGGTGCCCAATCGCCCAGGTCCGGGTTTTTGCACATGCTGTTGACCTGGGTGGTGCCGGCGCTGGCGACCTGCTTGCCTTCATCCTGCTTGGCCTTGGCAGTCTGCAGGGTCTTCTCGGTGGCGACCGCTTCTTTCGGCACGGTTGGCAGCTCTTTCTTCTTCGCCGGCGTCACTTTCTTTTTATTCTTGGTGCTGGTCTGTGCCGCCACAACTTGCGTGGTATCAGCAGTGGCCACGGTCACCACGTCGGTACGCTGCACACCCACTTGCTGCAGGTCTTTTTCATAGGCCTGGGTGTAGTTGTTCAGGTCTTCGGCGGCTTTGCCGTTCACGGCGACGATCAGGTCGTTGGACTCTTTCAGGCCGGCAACGATTTCCGCCAAGCGCTTGCGGCCTTCGGTGTCGTTGACGGTCTTGGCCTTGCGGTCGGCGACCAGTTTGCTGAACGCGTTCTGGTAGCACTGTTGCGAAGCCTTGGCGTACGCGGTGCTGCGGTCGATGTCCGAAGCACTTTTGCTGACATCGGCGGCGTAGGAGGCGATGCGCATGTTGTCATCGGCGATCTGCTTCTGGCGCTCGGTGTAGTAACCGGCTGCGCCACCGGCCAGGGCGCCGCCCGCGGCACCGATGGCGGCATTGCGGCCACGGTCTTCCTTGTCAGCGGTCAGCGCGCCCAGCAAGGCACCGCCGACGGCGCCGACGGCTGCGCCGGTGACCACCGACTTGGTCATGTTGCCTTCAGTGGAGCGCAGGTGCTGCACCGGCTCGTAGCAGTTCGGGTAGTACTCGACCTTGGTGCTCGAAGCGACCTTGGAGGTCGGCGACGTGGCGCAGCCGGTCAGCACGGTGCTGAAGCCAACAGCGACCATCAGCAAATGACGCTTGGAAACCGAAGCAAAAGGTTTACGGGAGAAAAGCATAGTTGTGTTCTCGTTTAAGTTTTGACCAGCTCAGCACAGCCCTATCGCCGCCTGAGTCCCTTCCAAGCTCGCTGACAACGAACACTCAAGACCGCTGAGCGCTCGATGCGAGCAATTCCTTCAATATCGCCGCCGGGTCGGCTCGTTTCTGCTGACGATAATCCCCGACATGACGAACGAATAACGTTGCACGCGCCACCAGGCTCTTGCCCAGTACCGGTTTGCGCTCCAGCTCTTCCTTGATGCGCTGGAATTGCGCCTGGATCACGGCATCGGTGTAGCGCGTGCCGGTTGCCAGGTTGTCGATGTAGATCGCCACCGCGCCATCCAGCGCGCTGCGGCCGTTGTCGATGGCCGTGGCGAACAACGTGGCGCTGGCCTCGTCCTTGGCGTCCAGGGCCGCCTGCCGGCTGTTTTGCAGGTTGGTCAGGCGAATGTTGTAGTTGTTGATGGTCTCCGCCACCAGGGCCGAAGACTGGATCAGGTTGCCCGCCGCTTCCTCGCGCTGCTGGGCAATGAGCGAGACGTTGCGCTTGAGTTCTTCGTTGACCAATCCCAGCTCGGCTTGCAGGCGCGGGTCGGCGCTGGCGGCGATGATGCTGTCCAGGCGCTTGGTCGGGTCTTCGGCATCGTCGATGGCATCGGTGAGGGACGCGAGCCGGCCTTCCTTCTGCCATTGGGCGAACAATTCCTTGTAGCGCGAGCGCGGCGCCGACAACGCCCCGACGGCCACGCGAAAGCCGGTGGTTTCGTTGCTCTGTTCGGTGCCATCGGCGGCGAACAACGGGTACTCGCGGCGCATGCCGGTAAACAACGTGCCCTCGCCTTCCAGGTAGTTGCCACCCTTGACTACAAAACCGCCATAGGCGCCCTGACGGCGGCCGGCGTGCACAAGCTGGAAGGATTCCTGGACCATCTCGGCGGCGTTACCCACCACGTCGAACAACCCGATCGGGTTCGGCAGCTTGGTGCCGATGGGCATCAGTCGCGCCGCCTGGCCGGTGCCGCCGGCGACCTGGTTGAACACCGCCCACTCGGCCAATGGCCCGTCGCTTTCGCTGCCTTCCAGGCGGCGCGGAAACAATCGTCCTTCCAGGTCCTGGCGGCTCACGGCATGTCCACCACGGGCGGCGAATTCCCATTCGACCTCGGTGGGCAGGCGCACGAAGCCCAGCCCACCGTCTTCAGCGGAGGTACCGCGGCCGCTGACCGGCAACAGGTCCTTGTGGTATTTCATCAGCCAGGCACTGTATACCGCCGAGAAGCGCTCGGCCTCGAACTTCGACAGCTTCACCTTGGGCAAGCGCCCGGCCATGCCTTGGGGCAACTCGGCCAGCAGCGCCTCGCAGGCCGGTGCCGGCTCGCCGCTGGCCAGCGATTGCGCCTGCGCCATGACCTGGGCGTACTGGCGGGCGGTAACCTCGTATTTGCCGATGAAGTACAGCATCGGCTTGAGCGGCGTCTTGGCGTCAGTCTTGGGCATCAACGGCGTGATGGTCTTGTTCCAGTCCTTGGGCAAGTCCTTGAGGGTGAACTGGCCGTTGATGAAATCGCGCCGGTAGCCGGAAATGAACGACTGTTGATAGCCCGCCTCGCCTTCACTGAACGGGTAGCCGAGGCTGATCTCGCGGTCGTCCAGGGTGCCCTGGGCGAGGATGTAGACGTAGCGGAACACCATCTGCCCCTCGCACGGCAGCGGCAGGCTGACGTCGTCGGGCAATGGCTTGGGGTTATCCAGTTTATCCGTGCCTTCATCAGCCCAGACCAGACCGGCCAGGCTCAGCGCCACGGCGGCGCCCAATAACTTATACATCGCGAATTCCTTCACACGCCTGGATGCGCGCCACCCGCCAACCGCCACAGACCGCCGCAACGGCACTGACGCCGAGCACGGCCACCAGGGCCAAGGTGTAATGACGCACCAGCAGATGGCTGGCGTATTCGCCGGGCATCTGCGCAAATAAATGATTCAGGCCCGACTGCGCCAGGCCATACAGGCCAGCACTCAGCAGGGCCGCAAACGTGGCGCTGTAGAGCGCCTGCAAGACCACGAACAACAACAGCGCCGCGGTGGACACACCCAACAGGCGCAACACCGACAGCTCCCGGCGCTTGCGCTCGACGGCCGCCAGGGCACCGGCAAAAATCGCCGCGAACGCACCGGCCAGCGCCAAGCCGGCGATGATCCAGAACACGATCGACAGGTTGCGGCTCAACGATTGCACTTGTGCGATGGTCTGGGCCTGGGTCGACACCAGCAGGTTCTGTCCGGCGAAGTACTGGCGCAGCGGCTCGACATCGCCGAGGCTGCGGGCATACAAACGAAACGCCGGATAAACCCGCTGCCCAGCGTCGCCCAGTGCATCGCCCGGCCAGCCGAACGCGGGCACGGCCCGGCCGTCGCGGTAGTCCTCCGCCGCCTCAAGCAATGCCAGTGGCGCGAACAGACCGTCCCGGGCGAAGGCCTCCAGCGGCAGCACCTGCAGCACCTGCACCCGAGTGCGCTGCGCCTCGCTGCGGCCAGCCACCTGCCGGCCGAAACTGGCCTGCAACCAATCGCCGGCCTTGGCGCCGAGTTTTTCCGCGGCGGTCTGGCTGAGCACCACTTGCTCCAGGCCTTGCGGCACCGGCAGTTGGTCGAACAGCGGATCGCCCTTGGCCGTGGGAATCATTTCGACCGTGACCGCCGAAGCCTCATTGCTCAGGTCTGCCGTGGCCGCGATCTGCCGAGTGCGCGGCAAGGCGAAAGCCACGTCGTTGCGCTGCCCCAGTTGTTCGACGAATCCGGCGCTGAAACGGCCACCGCCGAGGGGGATGATTTCCCGGGTCGCGGGGTCACGTTCCAGGCGTTCGGTCAGGCTGCTGACCAGGCCGAACTTCAAGCCGAACAACACCAGCAATGGCGCCACCACCGCGACCAGCGCCAGCACCGAACAGGCCGACAGCCAGGCGTCGTTGCGATAATCCTGCCAGGCCAGGGAAGCCACCAGCGCGCCGCGCATCAGCAAGCCTCCCCAAGGGTGGCGGTGACGCCGCCGTCCGTGTCGCGACGGCAGCTGATACGCCGCACCTGCAAGCCGCTGGCGCGGGCCAGCGCCTCGTCATGGGTGGCAACGACGCAGCACACACCCTGCTCGCGGGCCTGGGTCACCAGCAAGTGCATGACGCGCTCGGCGTTCAACGGGTCCAGCGCGGCGGTCGGCTCATCGGCCAACAGCAGGCGCGGGCCATGGGCCAAAGCGCGGGCGCAACTGACCCGCTGGCGCTGACCCACGGACAGGTCCGTCGGTTTCTTGTCCAGTTGATCGGCGATGTCCAGTTGTTCAGCCAGGCGCGTCACGCTGCCGTCATCCTTCAAGCCCAGCAATTTGCGCGACAACGCGATGTTGCCGCGCACGTCCAGGAAACCCAGCAGGCCTCCGGTTTGCAGAACATAGCCCAGGTGACGGCTGCGCAGCTCGGCCAAGGTGTCCTGTTGCGACGCACGCCACAGTTTGGCGATGTCCAACGGTGTATTGGCGGGCGTGAAATCGAATTGCCCGGCCTGATCCGGCGCCAGCACCAGGGCGAGCAAATCCAGCAGGGTGCTCTTGCCGCAGCCGCTGGGGCCGACTACCGCCAGTTGTTCACCGCCACGCAGTTGCAGCCGTGGAATCACCAGGCTGTAGCGCTGGCCGCCGGTGCCCCGGCTTTTGTGCACGGCGTTCAGGTTCAGCATCACGGCAACGTCGACAACGGAACGCGGTACAAGGCATCGCCCGGCTCGGCATCGCCGAAACGCACCCAGTTGGCGAGATCGTTGTGGAAGGTTTCGTAGAGACGGATCTTCGACTCCAGCTCGTCGATGAAATCTTCCTGCTCGGCCACGCTCAAGGACAGCCACAGGTCCTGGGTCATGTTCAGCGACTTGCTGCGGTACGGCAGCCCTTCCAGGTACTCGCCGAGGATGCCGCCGGTGGCGAGATTGCCGCCCTTGCGCAGGGCCGACGGGTCGCGGCTCATGTAGGCGCTGGCACTGGCGATTTCCTGGAAGAAATCCTTGGGCGAACTTTGGGTCTTGCGGGCCGCGTCGACGATCAGCTTCAGCGATTGCTGCAGGTCGTTGAGCTGCAGCTTGGTCAGCATCACGCAGACCTGGAACGCCGGCAGCGCCGGGTTGGTCAGGTCGCGGTCGGCGGTCCAGGCGCTGACCAGTTGCGGCGCCTGGCTGGCGCTCTTGCGGCCGAGGAAATCCATGTGCATGGCGTAACCGACCGCCGCCGATTTGTCCGCCAGGCTTGGCGCGGCGCTGAGCAGCGGCACGCTTTGCGGCTTGTTGCTGCGCACCTGGTGCACGAGATCGGCGAACACCGAGCCGATCTCGTCGACCCGCTCGCCGAACTTGCGCACGTCGGCGCCCGGCACCGGGATGTACAGGTCGCCGATCTGCGGATTGGCGTCGGCCGTCAGGGTGCGGTACTGGGTCTGGGCGCCGGCGTGGGTTTTCTTGCCGGCGTCGCTGAGCAGGTGCAGGGCGTAGATCTTGATCTGCTTGCCCAACGCCGCCTGGCGCACTTCGGCCTCGTTCATTTGCGTCGCGGCAAACGGGTCGTTCTTGCGCAGGGCACCGGCATCGGTCACCAGCAGGATCAGGCGCCCGCCGTAACCGGACCAGTCCATGCCTTCCACGGCTTCCATGACCCCGGCAAACGCATCCTCGTTGAACGAATGGCTCGACACGGTAGACGCCTTGACCTGCCGCGCCATCTCCAGGAAGCGTTGCGGGTCGCGACCCTGCTCCAGCGTGATCAGAGTCTTGGCGGTGTACTCCAGGCCCGGGGTCTTCTTGATGCTGCTGCGGAAACCGACCATGCCGAAGCTGACGCTGTCCAACTCGCCACGTTCGCCGATGCGGGTCTGCAACTGATGCACCACGTCGCGGACCTGATCGATATAGGGCTGCATGGACACGGTGGTGTCCACCACCAGCACCACCGCGGTACGGAACGCGTCGGCATTGGCGGAGGTGATCGGCGTGTTGGTCGCGGCCTTTTGCGTGTTGCCGGGGTCGATGGAGGCGACGTTCAGCAACTGCACCGGCTGGCCGTTGTCGTCGAAGCTTTCACGCGAATCGAAGATCGGCAACAGGTAGAACTGGTTTTGCGGTACGGCGCTGGCGGCCGGTTCCAGGGCCAGCACTTGCTGGTTGTCCTGAGGGCTTTGCTGGGCCTTGAGCAACGCATTTTTCGCGGCCGAAGGGTTCGCCAGGAGCTTTTCCACTTCGCCGGGCTGGCGCAGGAACATCACCGGCGCACGGCCGGAGCGTTCGGTGAACTTGAGCACCAGGCTCTGTTTCCAGTCGCTGACCTGGGCAGCAGGCAGCCAGCCGTCGCTGCGCCCGTCGGTGGCCGCGCCGACCCGCACCCAGGCGCTGCCATCCACGTCCTTGCGCTGATACACATACAACACCGAGAACGCCGGCAGCGACTTGCCCGCTGCGGCGCCCGGCGCGTCGGCGAGTTTCGCCCCCGGCTTGCTGAGCACACGCTGGAACAGGGTTTTTTTACCGGCCATCAGCAATGGTCGCTGGCCGCCATCGGCCTCGGTCGCCACGGGGGGCTGAGCCGGAGGCGCGACGGGAGGCTTGACCGCTGGCACTTCCGGGGCCTTCGGTGGCTTCACTTCCGGTGGCTCGACCGAGGTGGTCGTAGTCACTGGCGTCTTCACTTTTTTGCCATTGTCACCGGCCAACCACCAATAACCTGCGCCGCCCAAGGCCAGCGCCACGGCGACCGCAACGGCGGCCAGGGCGAACACTGGCCGCTTGCGTTGCTCCGATACCGGCGACTGAGGCGTCGGTTTTACCGGCGGTGGGACCGGCCTGGGCTGCGGTTGTGCGTAAGCCGGGCCACTGGGAATGTCGATGGACATGGGCGTCAGGCCGGCCAAGTCATCCACCGGAGGCGGCGCGACAGGCAGCTCAAACGACAACGGCCGGATCAGCGTCGCTTCCGACGATTCCTCTGGCAGGTTATCCAACGCGCGCAGCAACGCAGTCGCATCCGGGAAACGCTCCGCCGGATCCTTTGCCAGCAGTTTGCGCAGCACTTCCTGGTAACGACCGTGGTGCACCGGCAATTCCGGCAGCGGTTCGGTCAGGTGGGCCAGGGCCGTCGACAGCGCGTCGTTGCCGATATACGGCAGCTTGCCGACGAGGATCTCGTAGAGCACCACGCCCAGGGCGTACAGGTCGGCGCGGCCGTCGATGTCTTGCCCACGGGCTTGCTCAGGGCTCATGTAGCTCGGTGTGCCAACCGCGAAACCGGCTTGGGTGAACTGGGTGCGGTCGTCCAGGGACTTGGCGATACCGAAGTCCGACAGCACCGCCGTGCCATCGGCGCGAAACAGGATGTTGGCCGGCTTGACGTCACGGTGCACCAGGCCCAGGCCGTGGGCGTACCCCAGGGCCGAAGCGATCTGGCGGATGTAGGTCAGGCCCTGCTCCGGCGTCAGGCCCGCGGCGATGCGTTCCTTGAGCGTGCCGTTGGGCAGGTATTCCATCGCCATGTAGTACAGCTCACCGACATTGCCGATGTCATGGATGGTGACGGTGTGCGGGTGCGACAGGCGCGCCAGGGTCTTGCCCTCGCGCAAGAAACGCTCGCAGAAAGTCGGGTCGGCCGCCAGCGCCGCGGCCATGACTTTCAACGCGACCTTGCGCTCAAGCGAACGCTGGGTCGCCAGGTACACGCTGGCCATCGCGCCTTCGCCGATCTCGCCATCGATGTCGTAGCCGGGGATGACAATATTCAGGGGCAAGCTCATGACGGCACCTTCACAACGACCACGGTGATGTTGTCCGGCGCGCCGCGCATCAGACCCAGGGACACCAGGCTGCTGGCGATTTCGCCGGGCTCGTCGTGGCTCAATACTTCTCGGATTTCTTCGTCCTCGACGGTCTTGGTCAGGCCGTCGCTGCACAGCAGGTAGCTGTCGCCGGGCACCAGCAGCAGCTCGGTCATCGCCAGGTTCAATTGCGCCTCGACGCCGATGGCGCGGGTGACGATGTTGGCCCGCGGATGCACGCGGGCTTCGGCCTCGCTGAGCAAGCCGCTGTCCTGCAGATCCTGGACATAGCTGTGGTCGCGCGAGATGCCTTCCAGCACGCCGTCGCGCAAGCGGTACAAGCGGCTGTCACCGGCCCACAGGCACATGCCCCGCAGGTCGCGCGTGGCCAGCACCACCACGGTGCTGCCCATCATGGTCACGCCACGGTTGGCGGTTTCTTCGCGCACGGCGGCGTTGACCCGCAGCAGGTCGCTTTGCAGTGCCGCGATGTATTCGTCCAGGGAACGGCCCACCGCAATGCTACGCAGGCTGTCGACAATCAGGCTGCTGACGTAGTCGCCCGCCGCGTGCCCGCCCATGCCGTCGGCGACCACCCACAGGCCGTTTTCCGGCAGGTCCAGGCAGGCGTCCTCGTTGACCTGGCGGACCATGCCGACATGGCTTTTGCTTGCAGACTTGAAGGCTTTTCCAGCACTTGGACGCATCTACACAACACCTTCTTGGCCGAGCAAAAATTGCGCAAAATCAGCGGCGGCCGGCAGTCCCTGGCACCGCATCAAACCGGGGGCGATGCGCTCCGAACCCTGGCCCCACCACAGGCTGACGCCTTCGCAAGCCGACTCGGCGAGGGCGCTCATTCGCCGCTGCGAATCGGTGGCATCGAAGCGATGCAGGCTGGCGAAGCGACTGCTCGGGGTGCGCGGCAGGTACATCGGGTCATCCAGGGTTTCCAGCTCCGCGTTGAAGGCTTCGAAACTGGCCTCCACGTTCAGTGTGCTCAACAGCAGGTTCTCGACCCGCTCGAACCAGTCGTCCGCGCCGCCGACCACCGAGGCCGGGTCGGCATCCGGGTCGAGCAACGCTGCAACGGTCAGCGGGAAATACCGCCCGACCCGGTCAATGCTTGGCATCACCACGCCAACCGCAGCGTCCGGCCCGCAAACGCCGGGCGCGACCATGAAGCGCCACAGCGGGCTGACCAGATAGGCATCCAGCCAACGCTCGCCGAGGCTGGCCTGGCTGGCGAGCAAACCCGCCGCCAGCCACGAGTCCCACGGGCCGATAAAACTCTGCGGCAAGCCACGGCTGACGAAGTCCCCACGGCTGGCCAACTTTCCATAGAAACCCGCTGTACTGCTCATAGACGCTCCGGCAGGCTGAAGCCACTGAGTACCCGGCTCTTGAATGGGTTGAAGGCGCTGTTGGCCCGCAACTCGTAAGAGGCGCTGGCGCCATCGACCCGCAGCCGCAGGTTGAAGCGATCCGGCGAGTTGCCAGCGGTCAGGTCCGACTGCTCCAGCAATCGGAACCAGGCCCATGGCCCATCCAAGGTGATGCCGGAACGACCGCTGGACGACGGCGGCATGATCGAGATGCGCACCACACCGATGCTGCCCGGGTTCGGCCATTGCATGGCGGTCGGCCGGCTCGGGCCGTGGTCGTAGCTCAACTGCTGGCCGTCGAGGTCGAGCAGGAATTGGGTGATGGTCGAATCCATCGCCACCGGCTTGAGCTCGAAGCGCACCATCGGCTGCGTGCCGCCGGAACGGAAGAACGCATCGCGAATGGTCGCCGCGCGCTGGAAGGTTTGCAGCACACCCGGGGAAATCCCGAG
This sequence comes from Pseudomonas sp. R1-15, assembly GCF_051132085.1. NCBI lineage: Bacteria > Pseudomonadati > Pseudomonadota > Gammaproteobacteria > Pseudomonadales > Pseudomonadaceae > Pseudomonas > Pseudomonas sp. R1-15. Next base: position 5,916,148 of record NZ_CP071660.1, read on the forward strand.
CTTCTGCGCGGCGCCCGGCTGCCAGCGCCAAGTCTGCGTCGAGGTATCCACGTACGGTTGCAGGTATTTGCGGAAGTAGTTGTCCATCACCCCGCCGACGCCGAAGAACTGGCCGAAGTCATCGAGGGTCGCGTCCCGCGCACTGCCCGGCGACATCGGATAGCGCCCGGCCAGGGATTGGCGATAGATGTTCACCACTTCGCTGGTCCAGGCGGCGTTCAGTTGATTGCGCACCCCGCCCATCATGGTATTGGTGGTGGAGTTGACCACCGACTTGACCAAGCCCTGCACCAGCGGTGGCTGGCGTTCGGCGTTGAGGCTGACGCGGGTCGCCGCGGCCGACGCCTGGTTCTTGGCCTCGCCGAGCAAGGCGTCGCCGCTGGCGCCGACCATGGCGCTGACCTGCACATACAGGGCGTTCATGTCGGACAGCAGGCCGTCGATGGCCGCCGGTTCGCCTTCGCTCTTGCTGACGATGCTGTTGAGCTCGGCGAAGTGCGCGGTGATCGGATCATCGCTGGTTTGCGGCGCGTTTGGCGTTGCCTGCTCCTGGCCGAGCAGGCTGCCGAGGCGCTCCTTGAGCTTGTCCACGCCGTCGCCCGCCGGTACGCCTTGGGCGGCGAGCAGGCGTTCGTCCTGTTGCAGGTCGGTTTCCTTCGCCACCGCCACCAGCAGTTTTTTCAGCGGCGAGGTCGGGCCGGAAATCACCCGCAGCACATCGGCGGCCTGGGCCACGCTGGTGATCGGGACGAAGTCGATGTCGGCCAGCAAGGCGTCCCATTGGCGCATGTAGTCCTGGAAGTACAAGCGACGCACATCGGCGGCGAGGCTGGCGACGTTCTGCTGGTCGGCCTGCTCAAAGCCCAGCACCCATTGCTCTTCAGCCAGGGTGCCGGTCTGGCTCAGGCTGCTGAGCAAGAAGCCTTGGCGGTAACCCTTGACCGTGAAGAAGCCGCTCAGCGGCTCGCCCAACGGCTTGCCGCTCTTGCGGCTGAACACCAGCGCGGCGTCACGCCCGGCGGCTTCGTTGATGCGGAAGTCGGGGATGCCGTCGGGCAGCTTCTGCCGTTTGATGCGGTCGTAGACGCGCTGGGCCACCGGCAATTGTTGCAGCTGGCGGCGCAGGTCTTCGATCAGGCGTGGGTCCAGGCGCGCGGTCGGCGGACGCCGCTCGAACAGCGCCTGCAAATGCCCGGTCAAAGCCTGACGCTGTTCGGCCGGCAGGTCGCGCGGCAGGCTGCGGTCCCAATCGAGGGCGATCCAGGCCTTGATGAAGTCGGCGTCGTAATGCTCGTTGTCGGCGAGCATCAGGTAAGCCTTCAAGCCTTCGTAGAGGAAGTCCGAATTGCCGCCGCTGTGCAGTTGCTCTTCGATGCGCGTCAGCAGGCGGGGCGCGAACACCGCGATCAAAAGCTTGCGGTAGACGCTGCCGGACTCGGCTTCGAGCATGTCGCCTTGATACAGGCCCAGGCCTTCGGCCCAGTCGGGCGCGTCACCGGCCAAATGCTTGACGGCATTGAGCAACGGCAACACCGCGAGCACGTCGCGCTGGGCCGGGCTGAGGTTCTGCACGGTCTGGCCCAATGGCGCGACCTTCTGATCGACCTGGGCGATATAGGCCTGGTTGGCGCGGTAGCTGACCCACCACAACGTGCCGACCACCAGCACCACCAGCACGGTAGACGCCAGCACACCACGGGCTATCCATTTGCGCCGACGCTCGACCTTCGGGTCCACGCCCACCAGCCCGCGCTCGGCGAACGCCACGGCGCTGAAGAGTTTTTCGATGAAGTAACTGCGCCCGGTACCGGTCTGGCGCGCCAGGTGCTGGCGGTCCAGGTTCATGCTTTGGGCCATGGAGCCGATCAGGCGATCGATCGGGCTGCCTTCCTGGGTGCCGCTGGTGAAATACACGCCACGCAGCAACACACGCTCTTCGAACGCATTGGGTTTGAACACGCCGTCGAGGAAGCTTTGCAGGCAATCCTTCAATGCACCGAACTGCTGCGGGAAGCCGTAGATCAGGTCGCGCCGCGCCGGGTCGCGTTCCTGTTGCAGGCGCTCGACCAGGCGGTCGTTGAGGCGCTGCTCGAGCAGGGCGAATTCGCTTTGCAGGTGCGCCAGCGGGCTGTCATTGCTCTTGCCGTCGTCCAGGGTGAAAGTCATGCCCCAGACCTGGGCACGCTCTTCCTTGCTCAGGTTGTCGAAGTACTCCATGAACCCCGGCACCAGGTCGAGCTTGGTGAGCATCAGGTACACCGGGAAACGCACGCCCAGCTGCGTGTACAACTCCTGGATCCGCAGGCGGATTGCCGCCGCGTGGGCGGCACGTTCGGCGTCGCTGCCCAACAGCAGGTCCGAGAGGCTGATGGCGATGAACGCGCCATCGATCGGGCGTCGCGCCCGCTGTTTTTTCAGCAGGCCGAGGAAGCCCAGCCACGCGGCCTTGTCGACGGTCGCATCGCTGTCCTGGGTGGTGTAGCGACCGGCGGTGTCGAGCAACACCGCCTCGTCGGTAAACCACCAGTCGCAGTTGCGCGTGCCACCGACACCGCGCACCGCGCCGGCGCCCAATTGCGCCGCCAGCGGGAAATGCAGCCCTGAGTTGACCAGTGCGGTGGTCTTGCCCGAGCCCGGTGGGCCGATGATCACGTACCACGGCAACTCGTAGAGATTGCGCCGCTCGTCACCGCCCAGCTTGGCTTTCTTGAGCAAGGCCAGGGCCTCGTCCATGCGCTGGCGCAAGGTTTCGAGCTCTTCGGCGGTGGCGATGCTGGTCGGGTCCGGCGGAGTCTGCGCGGCCAGGCTGCGCATGACTTCGGCGGCCTGCCGGCGGGCCTGGATGATGCGGAACAGGCGATAGGCGATCCATACCGCAAACACCAGGATGATCAGCGCCCAACGGCGCCCTTCAGGCACCAGCCAATCGAGCAGCGGGCCGACGAACCAGATGATCAGGCTCAGGGCGATCAGCCCCAGCAACGGGATGACCCAACGGGTCATGAAACTGAAAAACGCCTTCACTCGACCCCCTCCGCCAATACTGTGATTTCAACCCGACGATTGCGCGCCCGCCCCTCGGTCGTGGCGTTGGACGCCAACGGCTCGGTGTCGCTGCGGCCTTCGGCGCTGAAGCGCTCGGGCTGGCCGGTCTTGGCCGAAAGAATGTCCAGCACCGACCTGGCCCGTGCTTCGGACAAGGCCCAGTTGGACGGAAACCGCAAGGTCGCGATCGGGCGATTGTCGCTGTGGCCGGTCACCAGCACCTGGCCCTTGACCTTGCGCACGGCATCGGCGATGCGCAGCATCAACGGCTGGAAATCATCCTTGATGCTGGCGCTGCCGGAGGCGAACAGTTCATCGCCACGGATGGTCACCACCGAGCGGTCGACGGCGTCTTCCACAGCAATCCGGCCGGCTCTGATTTCATCGGCGAGGAACCCGGCCAGGCGCGGACGTTCGATCACTTTCGGCTGGACCACTGGGCGGTCGATGGTCTGCACCGGGATTTCGCCGAGGAAATGAATATTCTTGAACACCGGCTCGGCATCAGCGGCCAGCTTCATGCGCAGGCCGAACAGCAACGCCAGCAACAGGGCGACGCCAATGGCCACGGCGATCCATGGCGGCATGAACTGCGCCAGGCGATCGCGGGCCACGGTGACCCCACGCCAGTGCGGCGACAGCTCGCGTTCGTAGTCGCCACGGGCGCTGCGGATGACCGCTGCGGTGCGTTCGCGCAGCGCTTCCAGTTGGCTGCGGCCGTCGTTCATGACCCGATAGCGCCCTTCGAAACCCAGGCACATGCACAGGTACAAAAGCTCCAGCAGGTACAGACGCTCGCGCGGGCTTTGCAGGCAGTGCTCCAGCAACTGGAAGACTTTCTCGCCGCCCCAGGCTTCGTTGTGGACGGTGATCAACAGGCTCTGCTTGCCCCAGTCGCTGGTGCCGCCCCAAGGCGTGCTCAGCACCGCCTCATCCAGCGCGGTGCACAAGGCGTAGCGGGCCAGCAAGACGTCGTTGCGCACCACGCCGGCGGCTTCGGCGCGCTCTTCGAACTGGCGCAGGTAGGCCAGCAATTGGGCGCGCAAGCTGGCCGGTGCCGGGTGGGCGATGGTGCTGCGCAAGCGCGTCAGCAGGGCCAGCAGCGGGCCGGCGGCGCTCTCCAGCGGGTTGAGGCCCTGGGCCTTGCCGGTCAACAGCGGCGCGGCCGGCATCGACAGCGGCGCCGTCGCGGGTGCCGGTTGCGGCCGCCCCGGGTCCGGGCGGAAAGGGTCCGCGCCACGGCCACCGGGGGTCGGCATGAACTGGGTACGATCGTCGTTGCTCATCGCGATTTATCCTCGGATCGCCCAGAAAGCCAGGTTCAGCCCCGGGAACTGGCCGGCGATGTGGAACGCAAAGCCGCCGGAGTTGCTCAACTGTTGCCAGTGATCGCTGCCCCGGTCCAGCTCGTAATAGGTGGATCCGGCGTGGTACGGAAGCTGGCGTGGCGCCACCGGCAACGGCAGCAGGCCGATGCCCGGCAGTTGCAGGTTGACCAGGTCGCGAATGTGCTCCACCGAGCCGACTTTGCTCTGCTGGCCGAAGCGGCCGCGCAGGGTTTCGGCGGGAACGTCGGCGCGCACCACGAGAATGAAACTGGCGCTGTCGAGCAAGGTCTTGTCGGCCAGCATCGCCACATGGATGCCGTAGGCTTTCTCGACAATCGGAATCGGCGTGGCCTTGCTGTCGATGAGCATCGACAGCGCCTCGCGCAAGGCTTGCATCACCGGCGTGAAACTCAGCACCAGGTCATCGTGCTGGTACTGCGGATATTCCTGCGGGCGGCGGCCGGATGCGGTAAAGGTCGAGAACTCCCCGGCCAGGCTCACCAGCTCGCTGTAAAAACGCTCGGGGTGCAGCGGGCTCAGCTGACTCAGGTGCTGGATCAGCGGCTGGGCGCGGTTGACCAGTTGCAGCAGCATGAAATCGGCAATCTCCGAGGCCCCACCCGCGCCGGAGGCCACAACCCGTCCGGCCAGGGCTTCGCCGCGCTGGTGCAGCAGGCCCAGCAGCTCACTGCGAAACGCTGCCAGTGACTTCGAAGCCGCTACGTCCAGCAGCGGCGGGATGTAATTTTCATCCACCACCAGGGCGCGGTCGGCGCGTTTTTCCTTGATGCGCACCACACCAATCGCGGCGTAATCGCCGATACCATCCTGGGCGGTCAGCAAACGCAGCGCCCGGGAACCCACGGCCACCGGCGCGCGGTTCTCGAACGGCGCATTGTCATCACGCACTTCGCAGACCTGGCTCACGTAGCGCGCGGCGCCCAAGGGTTCACCTTCGTCCACGGTGTCGCGGGCGCCGGCGCGCTTGAGCGGCAGGGCCAGGTACACGAGGCCGTCACGCAGGTTGTCGTCGATGTTCAGCGGCGTCGGCGCAACGTCGTCCTGGGGAATATTGAACGGCGTGCCGTCGGGCAGCAGGCCCTTGGCCGAAATGATCGCCAGCTTGCCCTGGGCCAGCAGGCCCTGATCGATCAGCAATTCGGAAAAACCCCAGGCGCCGGCCGACAATGGGCGGCTGCGGGAATCGATAAGGTTTTCCAGGTAACGGTCATGCTGCTGGAAGTGCTGCGTTCCAATGAACATGCCTTCCGACCAGACCACGCGATTGTTCCAGGACATGGGGGCTCCGATTGCTTATTGGGCAGGGCTGGATGGGGGGACGACGACGGCGCTGCGCACGGCACGCACATCGAGGCTGATCTGGTATTCGGTGTATTGGCGCGCCGGGACATTCATCACCGTGCGCCACAGCGACTGGTCCAGCTCGCGATAGCCCACCAGGATTCCGATGTGCCGGGTGGCCGGGTCGAGATCGCGTTGCAGGCTCAGTTGCTGGTCCGGCTGGATCAGCACTTCGTCCTGGTCGATCAGGTCAGCCCCCAATGTCGCCTGCGCCCGTTCGGCCAGGGCGAAATAGTCGGCGCGGGCAAAAGTGGCGGCGTTCTTCAACTCGAAAATGCGCACCCGTACCGGCGCCGGCTGGCCGCTGGCGCCGGGGTTGAGCCCGGCGATGGCGTGGAAGTGCAACTCGACGGCGGCGGTGTTGGCTTCAGCCTCTTCGGGCTGGGGAGCGGCCGCATCCTTGGCGCACGCCGTCAGCATAAGTGCTGCGGCGACTGCGAGTAAAAACCTGGGAATCATCCTGCGTCCTCAATGACGTTTGAGCTATCCGTTGTGTGCTTGAAAAGTGTTGTCTGGCCCGGTGCCGCTCAACGACGTCGCTGTCGCGTGCTGTGTTCTTCATAGGCGCGGCTGAACTCCCGACCGAACAGGTCCTGGAAGTCTTCCTGGGCCTCCCGGGAAATGTTGCTGTAGAGCTCGGTGAATTGCTGCCAGTACTGGGCCTGGCGCGACCCGCTGAAAATCCCCGACAACCCGCCGGGCTTGCCCATGCGCTCTTCCAGCTGGGCCGGCTCGAAACGCGCCAGCAGATGCTTGATGGCCGCTTCCACACCGGCCATCACCGCCAGCTGATGGGCGCGCAAATCGTCAAAGCTGTCGCGAACCGCCACGTCCGGCGCCATGAAGGCCTGGTTGCCGTGGCGCAACAGCAACAGCAGGGCTTCGTCGACGTTCGGGGCAAATTTGAGCGGGTTGTTTTCCACCGGCTGGATCATTGTCTGCTGGATGCGGAATTCACCCTTGAGGCTGCTGCGGGCGCGCAGCACATCGATCAGGCCCTCGACCATCAATCGATAGCTGCGCCCGATGCTTTCCATCTGCGCCTCAGCCTGGGCTTTGTCCAGGCGCAACTGATCCAGCCCGGCGCCGCGCAGGAACGCTTGCAGCAGGTCAGGGCCAAAGGTGTCGGTTGGGGTAGCCGTCGGCTCGACGCGGCTGACCGGCGCTTCGCGCGGTGGCGCGGGCTCAATCGGCGCAACGACTTGCGGAATCGGCGGCGCGGAAACGGGCTCGATCACCGGCAATGGCGGCACGGAAACCGGCTCCGGCAGCGGCGCGACGGGAATCGGCGCAACCGGCGCAGGCGTGTCGCTGAACAGGTCCCAATCATCCGGGATAACCGGAGCAGGCGTCATCGGCAGCGGTTGGACCACTGGCGGCGGACTCGGGCGCGGAATCGGCGTGGGCGGGCGGAAATCATGTTGCTCGGCCGGAACGTGATCGGGCTGGGTGGCTGGAGGGACGCTGCTCGGAGCAAGGAAGTCGAACAGGTCCGGCAGCGTGTCCATGGACGACACGCCCTGGAAATGCGCAGGCGTGGCCACGGGTATCGGCGCCGGCGTATTCACGGCGGCACCCTGGCGCCCCATCAAGGCTTCGAAGCTGCTCGGCGCTTCGGCGAACGGATTGCTGTCGGTGACCGGCAGGCTGAAATCCACGCGCGCCTGGATCTCGTAATCACCGATGCGAATGACTTCGCCATCCTGCAGCGGCTCGCTGTTGCCTTTGCGCAGGCGAATGCCGGCCTTGATCAACTCCACGCCATTGGTGCTGTTATCGGTCAGATAATAGCGCCCGTCCTTGTACTGGATAACGCAATGTTGCCCAGAAACCAGGCGCTCCGGGTCGGGCAATACCCAGTCATTATCGGAATTACGGCCAATTGCCATCACCCCTTGATTCAGGGTCTTTTCAGAACACTGTCCAGGGGTAATCTTGTGATAACTAGTGATAGTCAAACACAGCGGCATCTTGCCTCCTTGCTGATTACTTCTTTTTGCCGACGGAACAATGGACCTGAGCCCCCGGCTGCGCGCTAAAAACCTTGCAAACAACCCGGAACGGCGTTTTGCCAGCATGATTGCTGATCTTAACCGGCCTGCGTGACAAAAAAACCTGCATCGGTGCCTGCTTCGACCTACCAGTCGCGCGGGTTGTTAAGCACCTCACAACTGTCACATCGGCGAAATAGCTTACCTTGACAAGGGATAAGTACTACACCAAAAATGCACAACTTCTTGAATATACATGATGGCACTTTAAGATCATCTCGCACTTATAGCGCCATTACGGTCAAGGAACATGTGAAGTTTCATCCGAAACTTTCATGTGCACTGCCCGACTTCTTCAGCGGGTGATAGGGAGATCGATCCAAGTGGATGTGCCTTTGCTGCTCGCCGCCGTTTCCGCGAATTCGCCTTGCGGTGAAGACCTGGAATATGACGCGGATTTCTTGCGCCTGGAACGCGATTCCCGAGGCCAGCCCGAGCGCAGCATGGGCGACTCGATCCTGCCTGCAGAACCCCCTGAATGGCGCAGCATCCAGCAGCAAAGCCTGGACCTGCTCGCGCGCAGCAAAGACCTGCGCATCACCCATTTCCTGCTGCAAAGCTCCCTGGCCCTGGAAGGCATTCCCGGCCTGGCCCGTGTATTGACGCTTATCAACGAGCTGCTCAAGCAATACTGGGCCGACCTGCACCCGCGCCTGGATGCCGATGATGACAACGACCCCACCGTGCGCATCAATGCCCTTGCCGGCCTGACGTCGGACGTCACCATCCGCCTGCTGCGCGAGAGCATCCTGGCTCGCTCGCGCACGTTCGGCAACGTCAGCCTGCGCGCCGCCGCCAACGCCAGCGGCTTGCAGAGTTTCCCTGATGAAAGCCTCGGCGCCGAACAACTCGCCGGCGCCCTGCTCGACAGCGATCCCGAGCAGCTGGAAGTCATTCGTGCCGCCCTGCTGGAAGCCCGTAGCGCCGCCGAATCCATCGAACAGCAAGTCAGCGACCAGGTCGGTTCCGCCCAGGGCGTGGACCTCGGCCCGCTGAAACAACCGCTGAAGATGGCCCTGCAGATTCTCGGTCAGTTCGCCCCGCAGAGCGGCGACAGTGCCCTTGCCGATCCCGTCGAAACCGACAACGCCGCGCCGGTTGAATACGCCAGCGCACCCAGCACGCCGCGCAGTACCGTCGCCGGAGAAATCAACAACCGCGACGACGTCCTGCGCAGCCTGGACCGGATCCTGGCGTACTACACCCGTCATGAGCCCTCCAGCCCGCTGCCGGTGCTGTTGAACCGGGCGAAGAATCTGGTGCACGCCGATTTCGCGGCAATCGTACGCAACCTGATTCCCGACGGCATGAGTCAATTTGAAAACCTGCGCGGCCCGGAAAGCGAATAAAAAGCGAGCGGATCACGCAGTCACGTCATAGGTACCCCCGATGACGCCAACACCGTCGCTCAAGCGACCAGGAGCAGCAACGTGGCGAAGCAAAGTTCTCAGAAATTCATCGCGCGCAACCGCGCGCCTCGAGTGCAGATCGAGTACGACGTCGAGCTCTACGGCGCCGAGAAAAAGGTCCAGTTGCCCTTCGTCATGGGGGTAATGGCGGACCTGGCCGGCAAGCCCGCGGAGCCTCTGGCGCCGGTGGCCGATCGCAAGTTCCTCGAGATCGACGTCGACAACTTCGACTCGCGTCTCAAGGCCATGCAGCCTCGCGTGGCGTTCCATGTGCCTAACGAACTGACCGGCGAAGGCAACCTGAGCCTGGACCTGACGTTCGAAAGCATGGACGACTTCAGCCCTGCGGCCGTGGCCCGCAAGATCGATTCGCTGAACAAGCTGCTCGAAGCGCGCACTCAACTGGCCAACCTGCTGACCTACATGGACGGCAAGACCGGTGCCGAGGAAATCATCATGAAGGCGATCAAGGACCCAGCGCTGCTGCAGGCCCTTGCCAGCGCGCCGAAGCCCGCCGATGCAGAGCCCAAGGCTTAAGGACAAACGATCATGAACGATTTGGTACGCGACAATCAGCCCCAGAACCTGGGCGCCACCGAAGAAACCAGCGAGTTCGCCTCGCTGCTGCTGCAAGAGTTCAAGCCCAAGACCGAACGCGCCCGCGAAGCCGTCGAGACCGCCGTGCGTACGCTGGCAGAACAGGCCCTGGCGCAGACCGACCTGGTGTCCAACGACGCCATCAAGTCGATCGAGTCGATCATCGCCGCGATCGACGCCAAGCTCACCGCCCAGGTCAACCAGGTCATCCACCACCCGGACTTCCAGCAACTGGAAAGCGCCTGGCGTGGCCTGCATTACCTGGTCAACAACACCGAGACCGATGAGCAGCTCAAGATCCGCGTGCTCAACATCTCCAAGACCGACCTGCACAAGACCCTGAAGAAATTCAAGGGCACCGCGTGGGACCAGAGCCCGCTCTTCAAGAAGATGTACGAAGAAGAATACGGCCAGTTCGGCGGCGAGCCTTACGGCTGCCTGGTAGGCGACTACTACTTCGACCAGTCGCCACCGGACGTGGAACTGCTGGGCGAGCTGTCGAAAGTCTGCGCCGCCATGCACGCGCCATTCATTGCCGCCGCCTCGCCAACCGTCATGGGCATGGGCTCGTGGCAGGAACTGTCGAACCCGCGCGACCTGACCAAGATCTTCACCACCCCGGAATACGCCGGCTGGCGTTCGCTGCGTGAATCGGAAGACTCGCGCTACATCGGCCTGACCATGCCGCGCTTCTTGGCGCGCCTGCCGTATGGCGCCAAGACCGATCCGGTGGAGGCCTTTGCCTTCGAAGAAAGCACCGACGGCGCCGACAGCTCCAAGTACACCTGGGCCAACGCCGCCTATGCGATGGCCGTGAACATCAACCGCTCGTTCAAACACTTCGGCTGGTGCTCGCGCATCCGCGGCGTGGAATCGGGCGGTGAAGTGGAAAACCTGCCGGCCCACACGTTCCCTACCGATGACGGTGGCGTGGACATGAAGTGCCCGACCGAAATCGCCATTTCGGACCGCCGTGAAGCGGAACTGGCGAAGAACGGTTTCATGCCGCTGCTGCACAAGAAAAACACCGACTTTGCCGCCTTCATTGGCGCCCAGTCGTTGCAGAAACCGGCCGAATACGACGACCCGGACGCCACCGCCAACGCCAACCTGGCCGCGCGCCTGCCGTACCTGTTCGCCACCTGCCGTTTCGCCCATTACCTGAAGTGCATCGTGCGCGACAAGATCGGCTCCTTCAAAGAGAAGGACGAGATGCAGCGCTGGTTGCAGGACTGGATCCTCAACTACGTCGATGGCGATCCGGCGCACTCCACCGAGACCACCAAGGCCCAGCATCCACTGGCTGCCGCCGAAGTGATCGTCGAAGAAGTCGAAGGCAACCCGGGGTACTACAACTCCAAGTTCTACCTGCGCCCGCACTATCAGCTCGAAGGGCTGACCGTGTCGTTGCGCCTGGTATCGAAACTGCCGTCGGCCAAGGGCGCGTAAGGATTTACTGAGCGGTACGCAATGGAAAAATGTGGGAGCGAGCCTGCTCGCGAAAGCGGTGCATCAGTCGCCACTTGTGTTGCCTGAGACATCGCCTTCGCGAGCAGGCTCGCTCCCACAGGGGGTCTTCATTGAGTTGGAGAACACCCTGGTTCCGGTCGGCAATAAAAATTTTCGCAAGGTCAGCGTCAACCAAACAATGTGGTAAAGACCACACAGGGAGAAAACATGGCTGTTGATATTTTCATCAAGATCGGCGACATCAAGGGCGAGTCCATGGACAAGGTCCACAAGGACGAGATCGACGTCCTGAACTGGAGCTGGGGCATGTCCCAGACCGGTAACATGCACGTCGGCAGTGGCGGTGGTGCGGGCAAGGTAAGCATCCAGGACCTGTCGCTGACCAAGTACGTCGACAAGGCTTCGCCGAACCTGATGATGCACTGCGCCAGCGGCAAGCACGTCGACAAGGTCAAGCTGACCGTGCGCAAGGCCGGCGGCGAAAGCCAGGTCGAGTACATGATCATCAACCTGGAAGAAGTGCTGATCACGTCCCTGAGCACCGGCGGCTCGGGCGGCGATGATCGCCTGACCGAAAACGTCACCCTGAACTTCGCCAAGGTGCTGGTGGACTACCAGCCACAGAAAGCCGACGGCACCAAGGAAGGCGGTCCGGTCAAGTTCGGCTGGAACATCCGCCAGAACGTCAAGGTGTAATCGAACACGCCCCCGGCGCCACGCGCCGGGGGTGTTTGGTGCTTGCTCGCAACCCATCCTTTCCCTTCCGGTGTCTGAGTCATGGCCAAGCCTGCGTTTATCAATTTGTGGAAAGCCTATTCCGATTTGCTGGTCACCCATCCCGACGCGAAACCTTGCGACGGCCCTTGGGCAAACCAGTGCGCGATTCGCATGAGCATCACGCTCAATACCGAACTGACCATCAAGGTCAACAAGTCCACCTACACCGAACCCAAATGTGCCCATGGGCATGCGCGTGGGGCCGAGTCATTGGCAAACTGGCTGTGGAGACATCATCTGGGCCGCCCGACGATTCTCGGCGGAGACGCTCAATCGCGTCGCAAGCTGATGGACAAAAGAGGGCTTATTTTCTTCAAAGACTGCTTCCAGCAGTTGGGAGAGTCGGCCGAGGGTCGCACCGGTGACCACATCGATCTTTGGAACCGCGGCTTTACCGCCAGCCGGTATGACGACCCGTCCTATCGGTCCAAGGCAATCTGGTTCTGGGAGCTTCCATGATCAAGGCTCGATGCACCGTATTGATTGGCTGCCTGCTGTCGAGCCTGACGGCTTGCGCCGAGCAGCAAACCCCACCACCCGCTGCGATGGATCAAGTCGCCTCGATGGGCGGACAGCAGTTTACGTTGGTGAATGACCAGCAACGCTGCGCGCTGCGCAAACCAGACCAGACCCTGTTGCCGCTCGATCTGCCGTGGCCCTGCCAGTTCACTGTCGACAGACAAGGCAAATCGCATGTCGAGACCTTCGGCAAGGTGCCGATTGTCATCGTGATTCATCTGTCGACGGCGGCTGAAAATGATCCGGAGTGTCGCTCCGAGTATCGCGCCATACGCCAGATCAAAGGCCAACTCGAACCCTCGATCATCGCTCGCAACGCCAGTTGCATGCGCGGCACAGGTGACCAGAAGAATTACACGGGCCTTTTCACTTGGTAACCGAAATCGCCACCCGCGATCGCCTGCAACCGTCCCTGCTGGACCGGCTGACCGACGACGATCCGAGCAACCCGAAGGAAAGCGCCGACAAGCGCGTGCTGTCCCTTACCCAATTAAAAGCCTCGGTGCTGCGTGACCTGGCGTGGCTGCTCAACACCACGTCGTTGCTCGACGCCGATGCCACGCTGCACACCCCGGCGGGCACCTCGGTGGTGAATTTCGGGCTGCCGGCGCTGGCCGGCAACAGCGCCTCGAACATCGATGTGCCCGCGCTGGAAACCCTGATCCACCAGGCCATCGCCACGTTCGAGCCGCGTATCTTGCGCCACACCCTGCGCGTGCGCGCCCGGGCAACCGCCGAGATGAACCATAACGCCCTGAGCTTCGAGATCGAAGGCGATCTCTGGGCGCAGCCGGTGCCGCTGCGCCTGATGCTGCAAACCGACCTGGATCTGGAGACCGGCCACGTGCGCGTAGTCAACGCCGACCAGCGGAGACGCCCATGAACCCGCGCCTGCTGGAGCTGTACAACCAGGAGCTGCACCACGTGCGCGAAAGCGCGGCGGAGTTCGCCCAGGAATACCCGAAGATTGCTAGCCGGTTGTCGCTGGCCGGCATGGACTGCGCCGACCCGTACGTCGAGCGCCTGCTGGAAGGCTTCGCTTATCTGACCGCAAGGGTGCAGCTCAAGCTCGACGCCGAATACCCGACGTTCACCCACAACCTGTTGGAAATCGCCTATCCGCATTACCTGGCACCGACGCCGTCGATGACCGTGGTGCAGATGCAGGCCGACCCGGACGAAGGTTCACTGAGCAGCGGTTTCCCGCTGCCCCGTGACACCGTCCTGCGTGCTGCCCTGGGTCGCGAATCCCAGACCTGCTGCGAGTACCGTACCGCCCACGCGGTGACGTTGTGGCCGTTGCAGGTCAGCCAGGCCGAGTACTTCGGCAACCCGTCAGCGGTACTCGGGCGCCTGGCCGCCAGCGAACCGAAAGCCAAGGCCGGCCTGCGCCTGACCCTGCGCACCGGCGCCGAACTGCCGTTCAACAGCCTGGCCCTGGACAATCTGCCGCTGTACTTGAGCGGCGCCGACGAACAGCCCTTCCGCCTCTACGAACAACTGCTGGGCAATGCCTGCGCGGTGTTCGCCCGCCAGCCCGGCGGCAACTGGGTCGAACGGTTGCCGCAGGATGCGTTGCGCGCGCAAGGCTTCGATGACGCCGAGGCCGCGCTGCCGGTAGTGTCGCGGGCGTTCCAGGGTTATCGCCTGTTGCAGGAATATTTCGCCCTGCCGCACCGCTTCCTGTTCGTCGATTTCACCCAGCTCGGTCGCGCCGTCAAGCGCTGCGATGGCCAGGAGCTTGAGCTGATCGTGCTGTTCGACCGCCACGATCCGAGCCTGGAAGGCAGCGTCGGCGCTGCGCAGTTCCTGCCGTTCTGCACGCCAGCGATCAATCTGTTTCCCAAGCGCCTGGACCGCATTCACTTGTCGGACCGGGTCAACGAACATCATGTGATTGCCGACCGCACCCGGCCGATGGATTTCGAAGTGCATTCGCTGACCGGGCTGGCCGGCCACGGCACCGGCCCGGAGCAGCCGTTCCTGCCCTTCTACGCCGTGCGCGATCCGTCCCGCTATGGCCGCGACAAGGCCTATTACACGGTGCGCCGCGAACCGCGCGTGCTGTCCAGCGATCAGCGCCGCAACGGCCCGCGCTCGACCTATATCGGCAGCGAGACCTTCGTCAGCCTGGTGGACAGCCAGCAAACGCCTTATCGCCACGACCTGCGTCAATTGGGCGTGACCGCACTGTGCACCAACCGCGACCTGCCGCTGTTCATGAGCGTGGGCAACGGCAAGACCGACTTCACCCTGGCCGACAGTGCGCCGGTTGGCGCGGTGCGCTGCGTCGCCGGGCCGAGTCGCCCGAGGGCCAGCCATGCCCACGACGCCAAGGCCTGGCGGCTGATCAGCCAGCTGTCGCTGAACTACCTGTCCTTGAGCGAACAAGGCCAGGGCGCGGCCGCCCTGCGCGAACTGCTGCGCCTGTATGGCGACAGCAACGATGCGGCGCTGCAATTGCAGATCGAAGGCCTGCGCGAAGTCAGCAGCAAGGCCTGCACCCGGCGCCTGCCGATGCCCGGCCCGATCGTGTTTGGTCGCGGCCTGGAGATCACCCTGGAATTCGATGAAAACGCGTTTCGCGGCACCGGGGTGTTCCTGCTCGGCGCGGTGTTCGAACGCTTCCTGGCACGCTACGTGTCGATCAACAGTTTTACCGAGACGGTGATCCGTACCACCGAACGCGGCGAGATCATGCGATGGAAAGCCAAGCCCGGACGTCGTCCGACCCTGTGAGTACCCTGGAAGCGATGCACCAGGAACCCTGGGAATACGACTTCTTCCAGGCGTTGCGGCGCATCGAGTGCGAATCCCCCGAACTGCCGCGCCTGGGCCATTCCCTGCGCCTGGCCGATGATCCGCTGCGCCTCGGGCAACAGGCCGAGTGCACATTCGCGCCGGCGACCCTGGCCTCGGTGCAACCGGGCGTCGACGGTGCGCCGGCGCGCCTGGAGCAGTTCTTCTTCGGCCTCGGCGGCCCCAACGGCCCAATGCCGTTGCACATCACCGAATACGTGCGCGAACGCCAGCGCAACAATGGCGACAGCACTAGCAAACGCTTTCTCGACGTCTTCCATCATCGCCTGCTCAGCCTGTTCTACCGGGCCTGGGCCGAAGCACGGCCGACGGTCAGCCACGATCGCCCGGACGATGATTACTGGTCGGCGCGCCTGGCGGCACTCAGCGGCCGGGGCATGCCGAGCCTGCTCAACCAGGGGCTGATTCCCGATACGGCGAAGCTGCACTACAGCGGTCACCTGTCGGCGCAAACCCGCTACCCGGACGGTTTGAAAGCGATCCTCAGCGAGTACTTCGGCCTGCCGGTGGAAATCGAAGAATACGTCGGCCAATGGCTGGAGCTGCCGGAGCGCAGCCGCGTTGGTGTCAGCGCCCATCAACTGGGCGTGGACTTCTGCCTGGGCCGCTACGTTTGGGATCGCCAGCACAAATTCCGCATTCGCCTGGGGCCGCTCAAGCTCGTCGACTACATGGGCATGCTGCCCGGCAGCCAACCGTTCAATGAGCTGGTGGCGTGGGTCGCCGAATACCTGGGGCACGAACTGGACTGGGACCTGAACCTGGTCCTGGAGCAGCCCGAAGTGCCCGCACTACAACTCAATGGTCGTTTCCGCCTGGGTTTCAACACCTGGCTGGGACGTCCTGAAAAAGATGCCAACGATCTAATACTGGCCCGGCATTACGCCGAACAGGCCAACACCTCACAGACCTCAAGGAGCCATGAGCATGGGTGAAATCAGTCGCGCCGCGTTGTTCGGCAAACTCAACAGCGTGGCCTACAAAGCCATCGAAGCCGCAACCGTGTTCTGCAAGTTGCGCGGTAACCCTTATGTGGAACTGGCCCACTGGCTTCATCAGTTGCTGCAACTGCAGGACTCGGACCTGCACCGCATCATCCGCCAGTTCAACATCGAGCCGGCACGCCTGGCCCGCGACCTGACCGAGGCGCTGGATCGCCTGCCACGGGGATCGACCTCCATCACCGACCTGTCTTCCCACGTGGAAGAAGCCGTGGAACGCGGCTGGGTCTACGGCAGCCTGATGTTCGGCGAAAGCCAGGTGCGCACCGGTTACCTGGTGCTGGGCATCCTCAAGACGCCGAGCCTGCGTCATGCGCTGCTGGGCCTGTCGTCGGAATTCGACAAGGTCAAGGTCGAAGCCCTGAGCGAACGGTTTGACGAATACGTCGGCGACTCGCCGGAAAACGCCCTGACCGCCAGCGACGGCTTCAACGCCGGCGCCGTACCTGGGGAGGCCAGCGGCGCGATGGCCCCCAGCGCCATGGGCAAGCAGGAAGCGCTCAAGCGCTTCACCGTCGACCTCACTGAACAGGCTCGCAGCGGCAAGCTCGACCCGATCGTCGGCCGAGACGAAGAGATCCGCCAACTGGTGGATATTCTCATGCGCCGTCGGCAGAACAACCCGATCCTCACCGGTGAAGCCGGCGTCGGCAAGACCGCCGTGGTCGAGGGCTTTGCCCTGCGCATCGTCGCCGGTGACGTGCCGCCTTCGCTCAAGGACGTGGAGCTGCGCAGCCTCGACGTTGGCTTGTTGCAGGCCGGCGCGAGCATGAAAGGTGAATTCGAGCAGCGCCTGCGTCAGGTTATCGAAGACGTCCAGGCCTCGCCGAAACCGATCATCCTGTTCATCGACGAAGCGCACACCCTGGTGGGTGCCGGTGGCGCCGCCGGTACCGGCGACGCGGCCAACCTGCTGAAGCCGGCCCTGGCGCGCGGCACCTTGCGCACCGTCGCCGCCACGACCTGGGCCGAATACAAGAAGCACATCGAAAAGGACCCGGCGCTGACCCGGCGTTTCCAGGTGGTGCAAGTCGCCGAGCCGTCGGAAGACAAGGCCCTGCTGATGATGCGCGGCGTGGCCTCGACCATGGAAAAACACCATCAGGTGCAAATCCTCGACGAAGCCCTGGAGGCCTCTGTCAAGCTGTCCCACCGCTACATTCCCGCGCGCCAGTTGCCGGACAAGTCCGTGAGCCTGCTGGACACCGCCTGCGCCCGCGTTGCCATCAGCCTGCACGCCGTGCCGGCCGAAGTGGACGACAGCCGCCGGCGCATCGAAGCGCTGGAAACCGAGCTGCAGATCATCGCCCGTGAACATGCGATCGGTATCGCCATCGGCACCCGCCAGACCCAGACCGAAAGCCTGCTCGCCGCCGAGCGCGAACGCCTGGCCGAGCTGGAAAGCCGTTGGGCCGAAGAGAAAACCCTGGTCGACGAATTGCTGGAAACTCGCGCTACCCTGCGCGAGCGCGTCGGCCTGGTGGACAGCGAGAACGGCAGCGAAGCTTCCGACAACGACAGCCATGCCCTGCGCGAGAAACTGGTGGACCTGCAACAGCGCCTGACCGCCCTGCAAGGCGAGACCCCGCTGATCCTGCCGACCGTGGATTACCAGGCCGTGGCCTCGGTGGTCGCCGACTGGACCGGTATCCCGGTGGGCCGCATGGCCCGCAACGAGCTGGAAACCGTGCTCAACCTCGACCAGCACCTGAAAAAACGCATCATCGGCCAGGACCATGCCCTGCAGATGATCGCCAAGCGCATCCAGACCTCGCGCGCCGGCCTCGACAACCCGAGCAAGCCGATCGGCGTGTTCATGCTCGCCGGCACCTCCGGCGTGGGCAAGACCGAAACCGCCCTGGCCCTGGCCGAAGCCATGTACGGCGGCGAACAGAACGTCATCACCATCAACATGAGCGAGTTCCAGGAAGCCCATACCGTGTCCACCCTCAAGGGTGCGCCACCGGGTTACATCGGGTACGGCGAAGGCGGTGTGCTGACCGAAGCCGTGCGGCGCAAACCGTACAGCGTGGTCCTGTTGGACGAGGTGGAAAAAGCTCACCCGGACGTGCACGAGATTTTCTTCCAGGTGTTCGACAAAGGCGTGATGGAGGACGGCGAAGGCCGGGTGATCGACTTCAAGAACACCTTGATTCTGCTGACCACCAACGCCGGCACCGAGCTGATCGCCCAGGTCTGCAAGGACCCGCAGAACGTGCCCGAGCCGGAAGAAATCGCCAAGGCCCTGCGCCAGCCGCTGCTGGAAATCTTCCCGCCGGCGCTGCTCGGCCGCCTTGTGACGATCCCCTACTATCCGCTCAGCGACGAGATGCTCAAGGCCATCACCCGCCTGCAACTCAACCGCATCAAGAAGCGCGTGGAGAGCACTCACAAAGTGGCCTTCGATTACGACGACGCGGTGATCGACCTGATCGTCTCGCGCTGCACCGAAACCGAAAGCGGCGGGCGCATGATCGACACCATCCTGACCAACAGCCTGCTACCGGACATGAGCCGCGAGTTCCTGACTCGCATGCTCGAAGGCAAGGCCATGGCCGGCGTGCGGATCAGCGCCGTGGATAACGAACTGAAGTACGATTTCAGCGACGCGGCCTGATTTCAGGTAATACCGCACGACCCCTGTGGGAGCGAGCCTGCTCGCGAATGCAACTTGTCAGTGACATCCTTGTTGACTGACACACCGCTTTCGCGAGCAGGCTCGCTCCCACAGTGGGTATTTGGTTCCTTCAGTTACTAACTTGCACGAGACCCCCGATGTTATTCAACCAAGCCTCCCGCCTGGCGAAAATCACCAGCCCCCTCGGGCCCGAGGTGCTGCTGCTCAAGGACATGGGCGGCGGCGAAGAGCTGGGGCGGTTGTTCAACTATGAGTTGCAGCTGCACTCGCTGGACAATGCCATCGACCTCAACCAGGTACTCGGCAAACCCATGTGCGTCAGCCTGCAGTTGGACGGTGGCGACGAGCGCTATTTCCACGGCATCGTCGCGCGCTTCAGCCAGAACATCGACCAGGGCCAGTTCGCCAGTTACCAGGCCACGCTAAGGCCCTGGCTGTGGCTGCTGACGCGCACCTCCGATTGCCGGATTTTCCAGAACCTGACGGTTCCGCAGATCATCAAGCAGGTGTTCCGCGACCTGGGTTTCTCCGACTTCGAAGACGCCCTCAGCCGGCCGTACCGCGAGTGGGAGTACTGCGTCCAGTACCGTGAGACCAGCTTCGATTTCGTCAGCCGGCTGATGGAACAGGAAGGCATCTACTACTTCTTCCGCCATGAACAGGGTCGCCACGTGCTGGTGCTGGCCGACGCCTACGGCGCCCATGCTCAAGCGCCCGGCTACGCCTCGGTGCCGTACTACCCGAAGAACGAGCAGCAGCGCGAACGCGATCATATCCACGATTGGCACCTGGCCCAGGAAGTCCAGCCGGGTTCGCTGGAGCTCAACGACTACGACTTCCAGCGCCCGAGTGCACACATTGACGTGCGCGCAGCCATGCCGCGCCCGCACACCGCTGGCGACTATCCGCTCTATGACTACCCCGGCACCTACGTGCAAAGCGAAGACGGCGAGCACTACGCCCGCACCCGCATCGAAGCCTTGCAGACCCTGCATGAGCAGGTCGAGCTGGCCGGCAATGCCCGAGGCCTGGGCTCGGGGCACCTGTTCAGCCTGACCGGCTTCAGCCGCCAGGACCAGAACCGCGAATACCTGATCGTCGGCGCGCGTTATTACGTTTCCCAGGAAAGCGGCGAGAGCGGCGTCGGCGCGCCTTCGGCACAGTTCGAAAGCAGCCTGACCTGCATCGACGCCCAGCAAAGCTTCCGTCCGATGGCGATCACCCACCGCCCCATCGTCAAGGGACCGCAGACAGCTTTGGTGGTCGGGCCCAAGGGCGAGGAAATCTGGACCGACCAGTTCGGCCGGGTGAAGGTGCATTTCTATTGGGACCGCCACGACCAGTCCAACGAAAACAGCTCGTGCTGGATTCGTGTGTCGCAGGCTTGGGCCGGCAAAAATTGGGGATCGGTGCAGATCCCGCGTATCGGTCAGGAAGTGATCGTCAGCTTTCTTGAAGGGGATCCTGACAGGCCCATCGTCACCGGTCGTGTGTATAACGCCGAACAGACCGTCCCCTATGCGTTGCCCGCCAATGCCACCCAGAGCGGTACCAAGAGTCGTTCGAGCAAGGGCGGCACGCCGGCGAATTTCAACGAAATCCGCATGGAGGATAAAAAGGGCGCCGAGCAACTTTACATCCACGCCGAGCGCAACCAGGACATCGCCGTGGAAGTGGATGAAAGCCACTGGGTGGGTCGCGATCGTCGCAAGAATATCGACCGCAACGAAACCGTACGCATTGGCGAAGACCGGCTGCGGGCCGTGCAGCGCAACGACACGTTGCTCGTCGGCGGGGCCAAGAGCGACAGCATCGCGACCCAATACCTCATCGAGGCGGGTTCGCAGATTCGGCTGGTGTGTGGCAAAAGCGTGCTGGAGTTCAACGCCAGTGGCGAGATCAATATCTCCGGCACCGCGTTCAACCTCTACGCCAGTGGCAATGGCAACATCGACACCGGCGGCCGCCTTGACCTCAACTCCGGTGGCGCCAGCGCCGTGGACCCCAAGGGCAAAGGCATCAAGGGCGTGATCGAGGCGGCGGTGAAAGCTTTGTTTCCGGCGAAGGCCAAGCAGTGAGGTTCACCGCAGAACAACCCCAGCCTGACTCACTCAAGAAAAACGCTGATCCCGTGGCGAGGGAGCTTGCTCCCGCTTGAGTGCGAAGCGCTCACAAAAGGGGCTGCTACGCAGCCCAGCGGGAGCAAGCTCCCTCGCCACGGGGTCTGTCTACGGCCATGGTGAAAAGCACTGCGGCCTAACCGGCCCTTTCGGCGATCAGATGGCCGTGCCGCGGTTCGTTCCCGGTTGAATAATCAAGAGCTCGTCCAATTCACGTCTCCTACAACGCGACACGAAAGGAAGCGCGGCTTGCGGGTCACGCTTGGACAGCTCAAAGGTCGCCTGGTTAATTTCGTAGTATTCCTCGTAGTCAGCCATGCCGTTGCTGACTGGTATGGAGACATAGAACCGACCCGAGTACTGTTACGTCCCCACGCAAAACCTATGTTCACGGTGAACCAAGGCATCTTGAAAATCGCGCGGCTCTTCTAGATCTAAAAAGCATAAACCGCCCATAAACCATGAAAAGTAGATATGTAAAACTGTAATAGTTGACAGTTAAAAAGTAGTGCTCACCACGTCAATGTCTGCAAACGCAGATAACTGCGGCGAGTTAATCAACTACTGACAGGTGAGACGATGAAAACCAAGGTATATGCGAACCTAGAATGGCAACACATCGGAACAGTAAAAGAAGCAGGAAATTTATATGCAGATGGGGAGTGGTGCTTTAATACTAAGGATCGTGCTGCTCGGACCTGCAACTCAATTGGGCGAGGTAGGAGCGGAAATTACTACATTATAAAGATAAATAAAGACGACAACCGTTATCCTTACACTGGTGATAACGCTGTAGTTGGTCAGCTTCTGGTTCGCGTAGGTGAACAAGGCATGCCAGTGCCATTGGATGAGGTAGGGCGTTTGCACGTGGAAGCCGGATGGGATTTATGGCTACGCATTAACGATGATTTTGGACTTTCCGATAACGACGGTGAATTAAGCCTTCGGATTGTTACACCCAAAATGGCTGCATATGATCCTGCCCGGACAAATGCTACCAATTCATATGGCGATCCTATTGGCACTCAATATACAAGGGACGCTGCCGGCAATTATGTAAAAATAAAACCTTGAATAAATGGCCCCTGCCTTTTCTTGGAGGGGCCATTCAGAACCCGGATTTAAATCACATTAAGCGACTGCCGGCGCTCATTGGCTGGAACTTCCCTTCACCGACCTTGTGACGGCTGTGCCATAGACGGTAGCCGGTCAAATGGATATGCGGCACCCAGCCCTCTTTCTACCCGGCGGTTGGTATGGCTGCACAGGGACGTATCGATGGCCCGGAGACGCAGGTCACGGTCAGAACGAACGCGTCGCCGGCCTTTTCAGATTGCCCTCCCACGCCCACGATCAGATGGCGGCGCCATAATTCATTGCTCTTGCAGATAACGCAATGCCCGATGATATTTCGCGGCGCGTTCCAGGTCCTTGTCGCGCACGACGGGCAGCCGGGTGAGGTCAAGATTGTCGTGGATGTCCGCTATCTTCACTTGGGTCGCCAGTGGATTGGGACGAATCCGCACAATGAACTGTTCATAGGACTCGCCCTGGCGCTTGGTCAGGCAGTCGATAGCCGTCACCGCGGCCTCGGGAATGCCAAGCTCGCGCAGCTCACCCAGCGTGACATCGCCGTCTTCGACCACATCATGCAACAGGCTGACCAGTTGCTCTTCAAGCCCGTCGAACTTCATCATCAGGCGCAACGGGTGGAGAATGTAGGGCTTGCCGGCCTTATCCACCTGGCCCGCGTGGACCTTTGAAGCCAAGGCGATTGCAGCGTCCAGAATGCTCATTGGCGATCAAAGCCCTTCTCGTATTGTTCTCTGGAAATCTCGCGACCATACAAGACGGCGTCGTTGTACAGCCGGTTGTCCGAGGGAACCGGTTGTTCACTTTCGGCAGCACCGTAAAATCTCCTGAATACGGTCCCGGTGCGATGATCCCAACGGAAGGTGACCTCTTCGTAGTCGTAGTCCAGGAACACGTCCCGACTGGCGAAGGCACTCAAATCAATTCCCACCATTCCCCCTGACTGCGTCGTAATAGGCCTTGCTCTTGTCCGCGATAGCTTGCGCCTGCGCACTGGCCTTGTCCAAGACCCGGAAGTCTTCGTAATACTTGTGGCCCAGCCCGCCAGGGACCTGGGTTTTTGCGGCGACGGCATTATAGGTGTCGTCCCCCAGCAACACCCGAGCCAGCGGCTCTGGCTCCTTGGCGTAGATCATTTCCGGTGAGTTGACCTGGATTTCTCCCGGTATTCCAGCACGGGTCTGCATCGTGGAGTTGACGCCGCTATAGCCCATTTCGTTAGCGGCACCGTCGATCACTTTCACGTTCGCGCCGCGCTTGCCGAGCTCTGCCGCAACGGAACTGATCTGGTCGGATTCGACAATGATCGTATTCCTCGCCAAGTCCTTGATCCGGGTCGCATCCCCACCATAATCGTTGTCGATTTTCTCTCGGGCACGCGCCTCGGACTTGATCGGCGCCTTGGCGACCTTGCCCCCATACTGGGCGGCGATTTCATCGGCGACGGTATCGATTTCCGCCTTCGCGGCCGGGGCTTTTGCGTAGACCTCTTCGAAGGTCTTGGGAGCCTTGGAGGTGGTGGCGGGCTTGCCCAGCTTCGCCAACTTCGGCCCCATGCCCAGCAAGGCCATGCCGGCCACGCCTTGCAATAGATCCCGGTAACCCGGACCAAGGCGGTCGCCCAGATCCCCCAGCAGGGCCATGCCTGCCATCGCGGCACCGCCAATGGCGACGGCGGCAGCAAGGGCAGCAGCGCCGGCCATTGCCGCCAATACCAGCGCAGCACCCGCAGCCACGATGCCCAGCGCTTCCAGGCCGGTATGCAACCAGCCTTCGAGGTCCAGCACAAACGCCACCGACACCGTCGGCCCACCGATGAAGGTGTTCGGGCTGCCCGTCTTGATGTGGGCGCCGCAGACCATTTTGCTGTGCAGGCGCGCCGCCGGTTTACCGTTGATGAACACCGTGGCGCTGCCTTCGGCGATCAGCACCGGAAAAGGCCAGATCGGATGATTCATTGGCAGCCCGGTGCAGGAAGAGGCGATGTCTTCGCCCGCCCGCATGGCATTGCGGTCGTTGATATAGACGTTGAAGCTGCCCATGATCAACGCCCCCGTCGTCGGTTCGGGCAGGTTGAATATGGTGGACAGGCCCTTGACGATCTGGAACATCGACAAGCCGCCAGCCGCGATCGAGCCGGCCATGATCGCCAGCGCCACGCCGCCCGTGGCGACCGTTGCGGCGACGACCGCAGCGCCGATCAAGGCCCCGGCCACGGCTCCGGCGACCATCGCGGCCAACCCGAACCCGTGGGCTATTTCGTCACCCAGACGTGCCGCTGCCTGTGCATCCATCGCAGGAATCTACCTCACTGTTTGGTCTGACTGCGCAGTGGCACGTATCGAATCTCAGGCAATCGGAGGCTGTGGCTTGAGCGAATGCATCGCCAGCTTCCAGGCCGGCTCGTGATAGGCGAAGTCGTTGGGTGTGGTGGTCAAGGTGGTGATCAGCACGGACGGCTTACGCTCGATGAAAACCTGGCGCAGCATCAGGTCGCGTCCTTCGCGCTGCCAGGTGTAATCCAGCAAGGTGGTGGTGTGTCCATGCAGCACCGTGTCCCAGCGCTGAACCAGCTTGAAGCCCGGCAATTGCTGCTCCGCGCTTTTGAGTTGGCGGTCCACGTACTCGGCAAAGGGAGCGTCACCCTGGGTGGCATCGCGGCTGATGACGAAACTGGCCTCTTTGGCGGGCCCCACTGCCGGCAGCTTGAAAATGTTGATGCTCTGGTCCTGCCAGGTATCGGGGATTTCGAGATCGGCTTCTTGAATGCGGTATGAGGTCACGGTAATCGCTTTCCATGGACATGAGTGACGCGTGGAGGAGCAGATATTCGGGTAATGCCTGGCAACAATCAAGAACCGGGTTCCTCTCCTCCAGGTAACCCTCTACATTATGCGATCAGCGTCACCACTCTGGCGATTCACGCCTCTGCAGAAGCCGTCGAAGGGCATATCCTGTTGATTTTTTGAATCAGACGATTGCAGTCTTCGCCAGCATAAGGGACTGCGGCAGCGATAAGGACAACCGATGTTATTCAACCAAGCCTCCCGCCTGGCGAAAATCACCAGCCCCCTCGGGCCCGAGGTGCTGCTGCTCAAGGACATGGGCGGCGGCGAAGAGCTGGGGCGGTTGTTCAACTATGAGTTGCAGCTGCACTCGCTGGACAACGCCATCGACCTCAACCAGGTGCTTGGCAAACCCATGTGCGTGAGCGTTCAGCTGGATGGCGGTGGCGAGCGGCACTTCCACGGCATCGTCGCGCGCTTCAGCCAGAACATCGACCAGGGCCAGTTCGCCAGTTACCAGGCCACGCTAAGGCCCTGGCTGTGGCTGCTGACGCGCACCTCCGATTGCCGGATTTTCCAGAACCTGACGGTTCCGCAGATCATCAAGCAGGTGTTCCGCGACCTGGGTTTCTCCGACTTCGAAGACGCCCTCAGCCGGCCGTACCGCGAGTGGGAGTACTGCGTCCAGTACCGTGAGACCAGCTTCGATTTCGTCAGCCGGCTGATGGAACAGGAAGGCATCTACTACTTCTTCCGCCATGAACAGGGTCGCCACGTGCTGGTGCTGGCCGACGCCTACGGCGCCCATGCTCAAGCGCCCGGCTACGCCTCGGTGCCGTACTACCCGAAGAACGAGCAGCAGCGCGAACGCGATCATATCCACGATTGGCATCTGGCCCAGGAAGTCCAGCCGGGTTCGCTGGAGCTCAACGACTACGACTTCCAGCGTCCCAGCGCGCGCATCGATGTACGTTCGGCCATGCCGCGCCCGCACGCCGCTGGCGACTATCCGCTCTATGACTACCCCGGCACCTACGTGCAAAGCGAAGACGGCGAGCACTACGCCCGCACCCGCATCGAAGCCTTGCAGACCCTGCACGAGCAGGTCGAACTGGCGGGCAATGCCCGAGGCCTGGGCTCGGGGCACCTGTTCAGCCTGACCGGCTTCAGCCGCCAGGACCAGAACCGCGAATACCTGATCGTCGGCGCGCGTTATTACGTTTCCCAGGAAAGTGGCGAGAGCGGCGTCGGCGCGCCTTCGGCACAGTTCGAAAGCAGCCTGACCTGCATCGACGCCCAGCAAAGCTTCCGTCCGATGGCGATCACCCACCGCCCCATCGTCAAGGGGCCGCAGACAGCTTTGGTGGTCGGGCCCAAGGGCGAGGAAATCTGGACCGACCAGTTCGGCCGGGTGAAGGTGCATTTCTATTGGGACCGCCACGATCAATCCAACGAAAACAGCTCGTGCTGGATCCGGGTGTCGCAAAGCTGGGCCGGGAAAAACTGGGGCTCGATGCAGATTCCACGTATTGGGCAGGAAGTCATCGTCAGCTTCCTCGAAGGCGATCCGGACCGACCGATCATCACCGGACGTGTCTACAACGCCGAGCAGACCGTGCCTTACGACCTGCCTGAGAATGCCACCCAGAGCGGCATGAAAAGCCGTTCGAGCAAGGGTGGCACGCCGGCAAATTTTAATGAAATCCGCATGGAAGACAAGAAAGGCGCCGAGCAGCTTTACATCCATGCCGAGCGCAACCAGGACATCGTGGTCGAGGTGGATGAGAGCCATTCGGTCGGCCACGACCGCACCAAGAGCATCGGCCACGACGAAACGGTGATCATCGGCAACAACCGCCTGCGCATCGTCAAGCAGGAGGACATCCTGTCGGTGGGCCAACGCAAGACCGACAGCATCAGCCAGAGCTACGTCATTGAAGTGGGCGAAAACCTGCGCCTGGTATGCGGCGAGAGCATCCTGGAGCTCAACGCCAGCGGCCAGATCAACCTGACCGGCGTGCAGATCAGCTTCTACGCCAGCGGCGATGCCGAGTTCAACACCGGCGGTGTGCTGCACCTGAACAACGGCGGCGGCCCCGGCGCCACGCCGGACGGCCAGGGCGTCAAGGCCAGCATCGATGCCAACGTCGCTGCCGCCTTTCCCAAAGGCTAACCCAAAGGCTAACTTCGAGACCTGATGCGCCATGACTTACCGTTTGAATGAATTTCAGCTCCAGCTGCCGCCCAGCGAGTTGCTCGACGCCTCGATCAACATCCTCAAGTTCCCCGAACTAGGCACGTCCCTGATCGTCAGCCGCAGCCTGCTAGCAGAGGGAGAAACCTTGCAAAGCAACCTCGACGACCAGCTCAAGCGCCTGGAAAAACAGGTCCAGGACCTGCGCTGCCAACCCGGCGCCACGTTGCGCGTGGGGGCTCGGCAGGAAGTCGAAGCCATCGAGTTACGCAGCCAGTTCAACAAAGGCAACGAAAAGGTCTTTCAGTATCAGCTCGCCCTGGTACTGCCGGGCACGCGCAAGATGCTCGCCCTGAGCTACGTCAAGGCCGAGAAGCTGGGCGACGCCGAAGCGGCGCATTGGGCGACGATCAAGGGATCGCTGGTGTTTGACGCGCCGGCGTGATCAACGCCGGGCTCGTGTGGCGAGGGAGCTTGCTCCCGCTGGGTTGAAGCGGCGCCAAAACCTGCCAAACGCGGAGCATCAGACACACCGCACCCGCTGGTTTTACGACTGCTTCGCAGCCGAGCGGGAGCAAGCTCCCTCGCCACAGATATCCGCCTTGTCCCGACAGGCGTCGGATTTATTTTTTCATTTCACCGTTGCGTCCCTGACCGGCAGAGTCCTTTGTGCCACCGTGCGACGCTCGCGGCGCTCCACCAGCATTTCATCGGCGACTTCGGCCGCGCTCTCCGCAATCAACTCGGGACGGCGGCCCGGTAACTGCTGCATCACCTGCGGCAAGGCGCTGACAAAATACATATCCCAGATCACCTGCTCCGTTTGCGACAGCTGAATCATGCTGTTCTCCTTGCTCGATGGATAAATTTTCTGCAGAGAACCTATGCCCGGTGGCAGGTGCTGACAATCAGACAATTCCTCATGGCACGTAGGACGTTTCCTAGAGTGGCGTCTTTAGCCCCGTAAAAACGCCTGGTGCAGCTCATCCAGCGTCTGGAAATGATGTACCGGGTTCTGCGCACTCAACTCCTCGAAACTGCCGAATCCGTACCCCACCGCCGCCGCGTCCAGGCCATTGCTGCGCGCGCCGATCAAGTCATGTTTGCGGTCGCCGATCATCAGGGTGCTGGCCGGGTCGAGGCTTTCTTCGGCCATCAGGTGGGCGATGAGCTCGACCTTGTTGGTACGGGTACCGTCCAATTCGCTGCCGTAGATCACTTTGAAGTGCCGGGCGAAATCGAAATGACGGGCGATTTCCCGGGCGAAAACCCAGGGCTTGGACGTGGCAATGTAGAGCTGTCGGCCTTGGCCACCGAGCGTTTCCAGCAGCGGCACGACACCGTCGAAGACACGGTTTTCGTAGAGGCCGGTGACCTTGAAGCGCTCGCGATAGAAATTCACCGCGTCCCAGGCTTTCGCTTCATCGAAGGCATAGAACTGCATGAAGGCCTGCAACAGCGGCGGGCCGATGAAGTGTTCGAGGCGGGTCAGGTCGGGTTCGTCGATGCCCAGTTTGTCCAGGGCGAACTGGATCGAACGGGTGATGCCCTCGCGCGGGTCGGTAAGCGTGCCGTCGAGGTCAAAAAGTATGGTCTGGTAGTGCATGGCTGGTCCTGAGGAAGTAAGTGGGCTGCTACGCAGCCCAGCGGGAGCAAGCTCCCTCGCCACGAGAATAAGGGCCTGGCAAATCACTCAAGGCTGGTCGTAGCCTTCAGCCAGATGCAAATCCTTGAGCTTTACGTAGTTCGCCGCGCTGTAGGTGAAAAAGGCCCGCTCTTTGTCCGTCAGCGGCCGGACCTGCTTCACCGGGCTGCCCACATACAAAAAACCGCTTTCCAAGCGCTTGCCCGGCGGTACGAGGCTGCCGGCACCGATAATCACGTCGTCCTCGACCACCGCGCCATCCATGACAATGCTGCCCATGCCGATCAGGATCCGGCTGCCCACCGAGCAGCCATGGAGCATGACTTTATGGGCGATGGTCACGTCGTCGCCGATCAGCAACGGGAAGCCATCGGGGTTGAACGGCCCGGCGTGAGTAATGTGCAGCACGCAGCCGTCCTGGACACTGGTGCGGGCGCCGATGCGGATGCGGTGCATGTCGCCGCGAATGACTGTCAGCGGCCAGACGGAGCTGTCTTCGCCGATCTCGACGTCGCCGATCACCACCGCGGTGCTGTCGACAAAAGCGCCCCGGGCAAGCCGCGGGCTGTGGTTCTGGTACGTTCGAAGGGTCACGATAGGCTCTCTCTTGTCCGATGATAGGCGCTGCTAGCTGCGGTGAACGTCGATTGTAATTAAGATGGGCCCATGTTTCTTCCAGCCAAGGTGCCAACCGTGAGCGTGAACAACCCTCTTTTGCAGCCCTACGACCTGCCGCCATTCTCGGCGATCCGTGCCGAGCACGTGCAACCGGCCATCGAGCAGATCCTGGCTGACAACCGTGCCGCCATCGCCGAGATCCTCAAGACACAAGTCAAACAGCCCACCTGGGCCGGCCTGGTATTGGCAATGGATGAGCTCAATGATCGCCTGGGCGCGGCCTGGAGCCCGGTGAGCCATTTGAACGCGGTGCGCAACAGCCCCGAGTTGCGCGAAGCCTACGAGGCTTGCCTGCCGGCGCTGAGTGCCTATTCCACCGAGCTGGGCCAGAACCGCGAACTGTTCCAGGCGTTCGAAGCCCTGGCGAACAGCCCCGAGGCCGCCGGTTTCGACGTGGCCCAGAAAACCATCCTGGAACATTCGCTGCGCGACTTCCGCCTGTCGGGCATCGATCTGCCGCCCGAGCAGCAAAAGCGCTACGCCGAAGTGCAAAGCAAGCTGTCCGAACTGGGCAGCCGCTTTTCCAACCAGTTGCTCGACGCGACCCAGGCCTGGACCAAGCATGTCACCTGTGAGGCCGCCCTCGCCGGCCTGACCGACTCGGCCAAGGCGCAGATGGCCGCCGCGGCCCAGGCCAAAGGCCTCGACGGTTGGCTGATCAACCTGGAGTTTCCCAGCTACTACGCGGTGATGACCTACGCCGAAGACCGCGCCCTGCGCGAAGAAGTCTACGCTGCCTACTGCACCCGTGCCTCGGACCAGGGCCCGAACGCCGGTCAGAACGATAACGGCCCGGTGATGGAGCAGATCCTCGACCTGCGCCAGGAACTGGCCCAGTTGCTGGGTTTCGCCAACTTCGCCGAATTGAGCCTGGCAACCAAGATGGCTGAATCCAGCGATCAGGTGCTCAGCTTCCTGCGCGACCTGGCCAAGCGCAGCAAACCGTTCGCCGCCCAGGATCTGGAACAATTGAAAGCCTTCGCCGCCGAACAGGGCTGCCCCGACCTGCAAAGCTGGGACAGCGGCTTTTATGGCGAAAAACTCCGCCAGCAACGTTACAGCGTCGCCCAGGAAGCCCTGCGCGCCTACTTCCCGATCGACAAGGTACTGAGCGGCCTGTTCGCCATCGTGCAACGCCTCTATGGCATCGAGATCGCGGAACTGAAGGGTTTCGACGCCTGGCATCCGGACGTGCGCCTGTTCGAGATCAAGGAAAACGGCCAGCACGTCGGGCGCTTCTTCTTCGATCTGTACGCCCGCCCCAACAAGCGTGGCGGCGCCTGGATGGATGGCGCCCGCGATCGTCGCCGCACCCTTGATGGCGCGCTGCAAAGCCCGGTCGCCAATCTGGTGTGCAACTTCACCCCGGCCGACAGTGGCAAGCCAGCGCTGCTGACCCACGATGAAGTGACCACGCTGTTCCACGAGTTCGGCCACGGCCTGCATCACCTGCTGACCCGCGTCGACCATGCCGGCGTGTCGGGCATCAACGGCGTGGCCTGGGACGCGGTGGAGCTGCCGAGCCAGTTCATGGAAAACTGGTGCTGGGAACCTGAGGGCCTGGCGCTGATTTCCGGTCACTACGAAACCGGTGAGCCATTGCCCCAGGACCTGCTGGAAAAAATGCTCGCGGCGAAGAACTTCCAGTCCGGCCTGATGATGGTCCGCCAGTTGGAGTTCTCGCTGTTCGACTTCGAACTGCACGCCACCCACGGCGATGGCCGCAGCGTGCTGCAAGTGCTCGAAGGCGTACGCGACGAGGTGTCGGTGATGCGTCCGCCTGCCTACAACCGCTTCCCTAACAGCTTCGCGCATATTTTCGCCGGCGGTTACGCGGCGGGTTACTACAGCTACAAATGGGCGGAAGTGCTGTCGGCCGATGCGTTCTCCAGATTCGAAGAAGACGGCGTGCTCAACGCCGAAACCGGTCGCGCCTTCCGCGAGGCGATTCTGGCGCGTGGCGGCTCCCAGGAGCCGATGGTGCTGTTCGTCGACTTCCGTGGCCGTGAGCCTTCGATTGACGCACTCTTGCGCCATAGCGGCCTGAGCGAGGACGCGGCAGCATGAGTGAGGGGCCTGTGATTACCAAACGACGCTTCATCGCCGGGGCAGTCTGCCCGGCGTGCAGTGAACCGGACAAGTTGATGATGTGGAACGAAGACGGCGTGCCCCATCGCGAATGCGTGGCCTGTGGTTATTCCGACACGCTCAACGAACAAGGCCTGTCGGTGCCCAAGGAATTGGGCACCCGGGTCAATACGTCCGCCTTGAAAGTACCGGACGCCAAGGTCCAGGCGGTGCAGTTCTTCCCCAACCCCAAGCTGAAGAAAAAATCCGACTGAAATCTCCGGCATCACCTTCCGGGCTGCCCGGCCCGGAAGCGATACATATATACCGCAAGTCGCCCTGCCTTCCTCTTCAGACTGGTCCGACACGTCCAGACTGAAAGGAAGCTTTCCATGCCAAACGCTGATAACCCGCTACTGCAGGACTACGACCTGCCGCCCTTTTCGCGCGTCCAGGCCGAACACTTTTCCCCGGCCCTCGACCAGATAATCGTTGAAAGCCGCATCAAAGTTGCCGCGATCATTGCCAGCCAGACACCCTTCCCAACCTGGGACGACCTCGTCTTGGCAATGGACGAAATCCACACGCGGCTGGAGGGTTTCGGCTACCTGCTGAATCGCCTGACCTCGACCCGGACAGGTGACGCCTGGAAGCAGGCCGCGCTCGATTGCGATGTACGATTGCGCGACTTTAAGATCGGGCTGCAACAAAACACCGAACTGTTTCAGCTCTACGAGCGCCTGAACAACAGCGAGATAGCCAGGAATTTCGAAGCGGCACGCAAGAGGGTCCTGGAAAAAAACCTGCGACAGTTTGGTGAATACGCGCCGGTGAACACGGAGGGCGACCTGAGTCTGGTGCAGGTTCGTATTCAAAACGCCGAAGTTCTGTTTCTGGACCAGTTGGAAATGGCCAACAAAGCCTGGGACATCCTCTTTGACGACGAGGCCCAGCTCAGCGGCTTGCCAGCGGCATTCAAACAGCACATGGCCCACCTGGCCCGCAAGGTCGGGCGCACCGGATGGCTGCTGACTCTCAATGAAGAGTCGCATCGCATCGTCACCCACTATGCCGACAATCGCTCGTTGCGCCAGCAGATCCACGAGGCCTACAGCACGCGTGCTTCCGATCAAGGACCGCACGCTGGACAGTTCGACAATGGCATCGTCCTCAGGCAGCTGCTGGACGATCGGCACGAGTATGCGAACCTGATGGGCCATACGGATTTCGCTGAATGGGCGGTCGCGGCAGAGCAGGCCGGGTCCGCCGAACAGGTACTGGCTTTCCTGGACAACCAGCTCCAGTCGCAGCAGGGCACCTTTTCTGTGGAGGCCGAACAGCTCAAGGCCTTCGCCAGGGAACGAGGCCTCAGCGAGCCCGAACCTTGGGACTATCGGTACCTGGCGGAAAAAATTCGCCAGCGAGCGGCAGGCATCTCACAGGAGGCACTGAGCGCCTGGTTTCCGTTGGAAGCGGTTTTTTCCAAGCTGCTGGTGATCGCGTCGAATCTATTCGCCGTGAACTTCGTCGAACGCAAGGATGTGGCCAGCTGGGATCCTGACGTACGTCTTTTTGAAGTCACGGAGAGCGGAACGAGCATCGGTTATATCTATTTCGATCCGTTCGAGTCCGATAACCATGAAGGTTATCCTCAAACCACAACCATTCGTGACCGCCAGATTACCGCTGAAGGCTTGCTCCGACGCCCTATCGCCGTCCTGCATGGCTGGCTGCCACGGGGAACAGCGGCGAACCCGACCCTGCTCGACCATCTGCAGCTACGCATCCTTGTCCATGAATTTGGTCATTGCCTGCATCAGGTCTTGAGCCAGGCAGCCTATCGGGACATATCGGCCATCATCAAGTTATCCCGCGATACGGTCGAATTCGCAGGTTGCCTGCTCGAAAAATGGTGCTTCGCCAAGGAGTTTCTGATCCGCGTATCGGCGCATCATCAAACCGGAGCAGCCTTGCCTGACGAGATGGCCGATCAGTTCATGAGGCTCATCAGCACCCAGGCCAGTTGGGAAACCGCCAACGAGTTGCGCAACGCGCTGCTGGATTTCGAGTTGCACCGTACCCACGCCGATGGACGCAGTGTCCAGCAGGTATTCCAGCAGGTCAGCGAAAAGATCCGCCATTTGCCAGTGATTGCCAATGCACGTCTGGCCAACGGGCTGGACCATATGGTGACGGGCTACGACGCAAGAATGTACGCCTACCCATGGTCCAAGGCCCTGGCCGAATCGGTTTTCCAGAGGTTCCAGCGCGACGGAATCTTTAAAGCGACGACCGGCAGGGCGCTTCGCGAACATATATTCGGGCCGGGCGACTCGCGTCCGTTGTCCGAATCCATAAGCGCGTTCCTCAGCGCGACCAATCAGCGTGAAGGAGCCAATGACTGAGGATCGAGGTGACGCGCCGTGGTCGTTGAATTGACCCAGCCTTTCAACGAGCACAGCGCAAACACGCTGGTACTGCAATCGCCATCTCTCAAGGCAACACGGAGCTTCTCGACATCGGCTTGCATCATGTAGCGAACCCCGTCCTTGAAGTGATGACTGTCACCAAAACCGCCTTCGGTCATTTCCTCCAGGGCATCTTCCTTGCTCCAGCCCTGCACGACCACCCGGTACATGGCGGCCATCAAGCCGGTACGGTCCGAGCCGTGCTTGCAATGCATGAGCACCGGACCCTTGGCCTGCGCGTCCTGGATGGCGCGCAGGGCCTTTAGAACATCACTGTCGTCGACGTGATTGGTGCGATAGGGCAACTGCACTTGCTTGATATCAGGCGCGGACAACCAGTTCGCGTCCGAATCAGGCAGAAAATTGATGACTGTGCCGATATCGAGTTTCGCCAGCAGGGGCAAGGCACCACCGTCCGGCAAGGAACTGCGATAGAGCGTAGGCGACATCTGGTAGAGGTCGTAGCGTTTTTCTACGGGCTGGGCCCATTCGCCGGGCCTGGCATCGTCGCTGGTGGCGGCCTGGGCGGCGGAGTCGACCAGCGCGACGAGCAAGGCCAGGCACAGCAGGGAACGCAAACAGAGCTTGAGCATGAGGAGCAACCGCCGACCAAGGATTTGGAAGTCGTCAGTTTCGGTTCGCCTCGGTTAAAAGCCTGTGAGCAAGACGTCAAAGCGCCGTGAACCAGGGCCTGCTTTTCCTGAACCGCCAAACGGCACTGGCTTGAATCGACGGCAGCGAATACTGTATGCGCATACAGCTTTCGGAGTATTCCCATGTCCGTCTCACTTCCGCCCCGTGGCCGCGGCACCGCCACCAACCCGCACAACCGCTTCGCGCCGAGCCGTTCGGTGGCCGAGGACGATGGCTGGTATCAGGAAGTGCCGCCGACCCAGGGCACCGAGGTGCGCATCGAAACGGCCAAGACCATCATCACTCGAAACACCTCCACGGATATCCCTTTCGATCGTTCGATCAATCCTTATCGAGGCTGCGAACACGGCTGCATCTACTGCTATGCGCGACCCAGCCATGCCTACTGGGACATGTCGCCCGGGCTGGATTTCGAAACCAGGCTGATCGCCAAGACCAACGCCGCCGATGTGCTGGAAGAGCAGTTGTCGCGGCGCGGCTATCAATGCGCGCCGATTGCCCTGGGTTCCAATACCGATCCCTACCAGCCGATCGAACGCGAACAGCGCATTACCCGGCGGATTCTCGAAGTGCTGCTGCGATACCGGCACCCGGTAACGATTGTCACCAAGGGCTCGCTGATCCTGCGCGACCTCGACCTGCTGACCGAACTGGCAGAGCAACGTCTGGTACATGTGATGATCAGCCTCACCACGCTGGACGACGAACTCAAGCGCATCCTCGAACCCCGCGCGGCGGCGCCGAAGGCCCGGTTGCGGGCGATAAAGGTCATGCGCGAGGCGGGCATCAACGTCGGCGTGCTGTGCGCGCCGATGATCCCGATGATCAACGACAGCGAGATTGAAAGCCTGCTGACCGAAGCCCACGCTGCCGGTGCGCAGAACGCCGCCTACGTCATGTTGCGCCTGCCGCTGGAAGTGGCGCCGCTGTTCGAGGAGTGGTTGCAGGCGCACTACCCGCAGCGCGCCGCCCATGTCCTGAGCCTGGTGCGCCAGAGCCGCGGCGGCGAACTGTATGACAGCCGGTTTGGCGTGCGGATGCGCGGCGAAGGCCCGTTCGCCGACCTGCTGGCCCAGCGCTTCGCCAAGACGCTCAAGCGTTTGGGCCTGAACCGACGAGATGGTTACAATCTTGACTGCGATGCCTTCTGTCCGCCCGGCCGACAGATGTCGTTGATTTGATTAAAGTTGACCTTGGAACGGGCACTGGACATGAGCTGCGCCAGTGTTTCGCCACCCCTGGAATCGTTGTCCTAGAGCCTTCGATTCAGTTTGAGTTAAGTTTCGGCCGCTACCTTGTTCAGCGAGTGACTGACGGGTCGAACACGTCGACCTGGATATTTTTTAACCAGCCACTGGCGTCTTAAAGAGGATGAATCATGAGTGACAAGGATAAACAGCCGTTGGCTGCGTCGGCTTCAGCCCAACCCGAGGCGGAAACCGCCGATGCAGCGCTGCAGCACATTGTTGACGGCTTTTTGCATTTCCATCACGAGATCTTTCCCCAACAGGAAGAACTCTTCAAGAAACTCGCCACCGCCCAGAAACCCCGGGCGATGTTCATCACCTGCGCCGATTCGCGCATCGTGCCCGAGCTGATCACCCATAGCTCCCCAGGCGACCTGTTCGTGACCCGTAACGTCGGCAACGTCGTTCCACCGTACGGACAAATGAACGGCGGCGTTTCCACCGCCATTGAATACGCCGTGCTGGCCCTGGGTGTGCAACACATTATCGTTTGCGGCCATTCCGATTGTGGCGCCATGCGTGCGGTGCTCAACCCCGACACCCTGGAAAAAATGCCGACGGTCAAGGCCTGGCTGCGCCACGCCGAAGTGGCCAAGACCATGGTCCACGACAACTGCCCGTGCGGTGACGAAAAGCAGACCATGCCCGTCCTCACCGAAGAAAACGTGATCGCCCAGTTGCAGCATTTGCGAACGCACCCTTCGGTGGCCTCTCGCATGGCCAGCGGCCAGTTGTTCATCCATGGCTGGGTGTACAACATCGAGACCAGCGAGATCAAAGCCTTTGATGCGGACCAGGGTTGTTTCCTGCCGCTCGATGGCAGCCATCCGATACCGGTGGCGACGCCCAAAGCGCGCTTCTAACCGCTCCTAAACATCCTTGTGTGGTCGAGCCTCCCGCCATTTGCGCGGGCGGGCCTCGCCATGCCTGAAGAAAATTTCGGGAGAGTCGCCATGCGCGCTGCTCAATTAAAAGCTGTTCTGCCACGGGAGCTCCTGGCTTCGGTGGTTGTATTCCTGGTGGCGCTGCCCTTGTGCATGGGCATTGCCATTGCATCGGGCCTGCCACCCGCCAAAGGCCTGATTACCGGTATCGTTGGTGGTCTGATCGTGGGCTTCCTGGCTGGCTCCAAGCTGCAAGTCAGCGGCCCGGCGGCCGGTTTGGCGGTGCTGGTCTTCGAACTGGTGCGCCAGCATGGCGTGGCAATGCTCGGGCCGATCCTTTTGCTGGCCGGGCTGCTGCAACTGCTGGCCGGGCGTTTTCGCCTCGGTTGCTGGTTCAGGGTCACCGCGCCTGCCGTGGTCTACGGCATGCTGGCCGGTATCGGCGTGCTGATCATCTTGTCCCAGGTCCATGTGATGCTTGACGCGGCGCCCAAGCCTTCCGGGCTGGATAACCTGGCGGCGTTCCCGGCGGCAGTGGCCCAGGCTTTACCTTCGTTCGGCTGGCAGGCCGGTTTGCTCGGCCTGTCGACGATTGCAGTGATGTGGCTGTGGGAAAAGTTTCGCCCCCATAGCCTGCGCTTCGTTCCTGGCGCCCTGCTCGGCGTGGGCCTGGCAACGGTTGCCAGCCTGCTGCTGGCGTTGCAGGTCAAGCGCGTGGAGGTTCCGGAAAACATGGCCGAAGCCATCGACTGGCTGCGCCCGGCGGATTTGCTGAACCTGGCCGACCCCTCCGTGTTGATCGCCGCGTTCGCGGTCGCTTTCATCGCCAGTGCGGAAACCTTGCTCTCGGCGGCTGCCGTCGATCGCATGCACAGCGGCGAGCGGGCGGATTTCGATCGGGAACTGTCCGCCCAAGGTATCGGCAACATGCTCTGTGGCCTGCTCGGTGCCTTGCCGATGACCGGCGTGATCGTGCGCAGCTCAGCCAACGTCCAGGCCGGGGCGACCACACGGATGTCGACGATCTTCCACGGTTTGTGGTTGTTGCTCTTCGTGCTGCTGCTGTCCAGCGTGCTGCAAAGCATCCCGGTGGCAAGCCTGGCGGGTGTGCTGGTCTACACCGGTTTCAAACTGGTGGATATCAAGGCGTTCCGTGGCCTGGGCCGTTATGGCCGGATGCCGATGTTCACCTACGCCGCGACGGCGCTGGCGATCATCTTCACCGACCTGCTGACCGGCGTGCTGATCGGTTTTGGCCTGACCCTGGTGAAACTGGCGTGGAAAGCCTCGCGCCTGAAGATCAGCCTGATCGACTTGCCCCAGGACGGCGAGATGGAACTGCGCTTGGTGGGTGCGGCGACCTTCCTCAAGGTTCCAGCCCTGACCCAGGTGCTGAACACCATTCCCGAAGGCGCAACGGTGCATGTGCCGCTCAACAACCTGAGCTATATCGACCATTCCTGCCTGGAATTGCTCGAAGAATGGAGCCGGGCGAATGCCAGCAAGGGTTCGAAGTTGTTGATCGAATCACGCGGGCTCAAGCGCCGGCTGGAAGGACGGTTGCGGACGACCGTGGGGGTTGGCGCAGCCTCTGCCTGATGTCTCTCACCCCCATAAGGGTTGGGTGTAGGGCACATGATTCATGAACACCACAGATCCAATGTGGGAGCGAGCTTGCTCGCGATAGCGGTGTGTCAGTCAACTACGATTTTGCTGATCCGACGCCATCGCGAGCAAGCTCGCTCCCACGGGGTTTGATGTTTGCCTGAGAGATCAAGCAGCCGGCTGATCCAGCTCCAGGCCCACGCCCAAGCGGCGGGACATGCAGGGCCAGCGCTTCCAGGCTGCGCCGGTTTCCGGGCTGCTGAGCTTCTCGCGGTAGGTTTCCACCGACTCCAGTGCAAACGTCTCGTCGTTGAGCATCTCGTCGAACGCGTGATGCACCACCTCATCGAGTTGGTTGGCAAATTCCTCACCGATCAACTGATGGGCAATCAGATTGGCAACCGTCATGTCCAGGGGGATCAGCGGCTGGCCGAAATGCTTGATGTACAGGTCGTTGACCTCCTCCACAAACCGGTGCGCCAGATAGGCTTCGTCGAGCAGGCTGTTGAGCCCGACATGCCCGGCCATGATCGTCGGAGGCTGGAGGAAATACTGCTCGGCAATTTTCAGTACGGGCTTGATCTGCGACTCGATACCCGCCTCCCTGGCGACGTCATTGGCTGCATCCAGCAGGTCAGGCACTTCGTTGATATAGGCTGCGACAAACCGCGCCAGAACGTCGTTGGCGTTCGCGTCCGGGAGCTGAATGGCGGGGTGCAGCGTCGGTAACTGGGCCGTCAACTGACGACTCAGCAGACCGGTCTCGGCCTCGTGCTGTTGGGCTTTTTGGATCTGCTCGCGCAATGCGGCGGTGTTCATGACAACTCCAGGAAACAACAGGCAATGAAATAGGAATGACATAACTTAGCTGGCGCATAAAAACTCCTAAGACCTATTTTTCATAACTGCCCCATCCTTGATACGTCGCCGTTATATCGGTTTGCCATCACTCTGCTGCGCATCCTTCTCCATTCGTGGGCTCTGGCGCAAGTCCCAGCTGTTTCAAACGATTTACGCCGTCGCGTTGCGAGGTTGCGGGTGCTGTCTATACTCGGTTTGGAATGGAGTTAGCCGATGACACCCGATTGCATGTGCAGCAAGGCGCGGCGAGTCAAGTAAGCAGTCTGGAATGCCGATCCCTTGCCGCAGGCGTTACGCCTACGGGATAACAAGAACGATAAGGGGAACCCGCAATGACGCGACATCCACACGTATGGATGGGCCTCCTGTTGTGGTCGATT
Source organism: Pseudomonas sp. R1-15 (assembly GCF_051132085.1). Classification (NCBI taxonomy): domain Bacteria; kingdom Pseudomonadati; phylum Pseudomonadota; class Gammaproteobacteria; order Pseudomonadales; family Pseudomonadaceae; genus Pseudomonas; species Pseudomonas sp. R1-15. Next base: position 5,955,846 of record NZ_CP071660.1, read on the forward strand.
TTCAGCCAGGCGCAAGCGGCCTGGACTGTGAATATGGCGCCTGGAGCGACACAGATCAGCAACGCAGTGTTCGACTTGCACATGACCATCTTCTGGATCTGCGTGGTCATCGGCATCATCGTCTTCGGCGCCATGTTCTGGTCGATGATGATGCACCGCCGCTCAACCGGGCAGAACGCCGCCCACTTCCACGAAAACACTCGCGTGGAAATCCTCTGGACCATCGTGCCCTTCCTGATCCTGGTGGCCATGGCGGTTCCCGCCACCGCCACGCTGATCAAGATGTACGACTCCAGCGAATCGGAGATCGATGTCCAGGTCACCGGCTACCAATGGAAGTGGCACTACAAATACCTGGGCCAGGACGTCGAGTTCTTCAGCAACCTGGCCACGCCTGCCGAACAAATCCACAACCAGAGCACCAAGGGCGAGCACTACCTGCTTGAAGTCGACAAGCCGCTGGTGCTGCCAGTCGACGCCAAGGTGCGCTTCCTGGTGACCTCCGCCGACGTGATCCACTCGTGGTGGGTGCCGGCCTTCGCCGTCAAGCGCGACGCCATTCCGGGGTTCGTCAACGAAGCCTGGACCCGCGTCGACAAGCCCGGCATTTATCGCGGCCAGTGCGCCGAGCTGTGCGGCAAGGACCATGGTTTCATGCCGATCGTGGTCGAGGTCAAGAGCAAGCCCGACTACGAAAAATGGCTGGGCGAACGCAAGGCCGAAGCCGCGCAGCTCAAAGAGCTGACCAGCAAGGAATGGACCCTGGAAGAACTCAAGGAACGTGGCGACAAGGTCTACCACACCACTTGCGTGGCCTGTCACCAGGCCGAAGGCCAGGGCCTGCCGCCGATGTTCCCGGCGCTCAAGGGCTCGAAAATCGCCACCGGGCCGATCAAGGATCACTTGAACATCGTCTTCCACGGCAAGCCCGGCACCTCCATGGCCGCGTTCGGCAAACAGCTGTCGGAAGTCGATATCGCCGCGGTCGTGACCTACGAGCGTAACGCCTGGGGCAACAACAAGGGCGACATGGTCACCCCTAAAGAAGTGCTGGAACTCAAACAGGCGGATAGCCAATGAGCCGCCCTGACGTCCGTTCCCGCAACCGGTCGGGGCTCGTTGCCCCGCGCCGACCAGCCCATTCGTTCGAAGGAGACAGGACATGAGTGCTGTGATCGATGACCACGGTCATGCCGGCGCCGACCACGCCCACGGCCCCGCCAAGGGCCTGATGCGCTGGGTACTGACCACCAACCACAAGGACATCGGCACGCTGTACCTGTGGTTCGCGTTCTCCATGTTCCTGCTGGGCGGCTCGTTCGCCATGGTGATCCGCGCCGAGCTGTTCCAGCCCGGCCTGCAGATCGTGCAGCCGGAATTCTTCAACCAGATGACCACCATGCATGGCCTGGTGATGGTCTTCGGCGCGGTGATGCCGGCCTTCGTCGGCCTCGCCAACTGGATGGTCCCGCTGATGATCGGCGCACCGGACATGGCCCTGCCGCGGATGAACAACTTCAGTTTCTGGCTGTTGCCGGCGGCGTTCCTGATGCTGGTCTCCACCCTGTTCACACCGGGCGGCGGGCCGAACTTCGGCTGGACCTTCTACGCGCCGCTGTCCACCACCTATGCGCCGGAAAGCGTGACGTTCTTCATCTTTGCCATCCACCTGATGGGCATCAGCTCGATCATGGGCGCGATCAACGTGGTCGCCACCATCCTCAACCTGCGCGCACCCGGCATGACGCTGATGAAGATGCCCCTGTTCGTCTGGACCTGGCTGATCACCGCTTTCCTGCTGATCGCGGTGATGCCAGTGCTGGCCGGCTGCGTGACGATGATGCTGATGGACATCCACTTCGGCACCAGCTTCTTCAACGCCGCCGGTGGCGGTGACCCCGTGCTGTTCCAGCATGTGTTCTGGTTCTTCGGCCACCCTGAGGTGTACATCATGATCCTGCCGGCCTTCGGTGCCGTCAGCTCGATCATCCCGGCATTCTCGCGCAAGCCGCTGTTCGGCTACACCTCGATGGTCTACGCCACGGCGGCCATTGCCTTCCTCTCGTTCATCGTCTGGGCGCACCACATGTTCGTGGTCGGCATCCCGCTGGTGGGCGAACTGTTCTTCATGTACGCCACCCTGCTGATCGCCGTGCCCACCGGGGTGAAGGTGTTCAACTGGGCGAGCACCATGTGGCAAGGCTCGCTGACCTTCGAGACACCGATGCTGTTTGCCGTGGCGTTCGTGATCCTGTTTTCCATCGGCGGTTTCTCCGGGCTGATGCTGGCTATCGCGCCGGCGGACTTCCAGTACCAGGACACCTACTTCGTGGTCGCGCATTTCCACTACGTGCTGGTGCCTGGTGCGATCTTCGGGATTTTCGCCTCGGCCTACTACTGGCTGCCGAAATGGACCGGCCACATGTACGACGAAACCCTCGGCAAGCTGCACTTCTGGCTCTCGTTCATCGGCATGAACATGGCATTCTTCCCGATGCACTTCGTCGGCCTGGCGGGCATGCCTCGGCGGATTCCCGACTACAACCTGCAGTTCGCCGATTTCAACATGGTCTCGTCGATCGGCGCGTTCATGTTCGGCACCACGCAGATTTTCTTCCTGTTCATCGTGATCAAGACCATCCGTGGCGGTGAGCCGGCACCGGCCAAGCCGTGGGATGGCGCAGAAGGGCTGGAATGGAGCGTGCCGTCGCCGGCGCCATATCACACCTTCACCACGCCGCCGGAAGTGAAATGAACACGCCAGCTTCTGTGGGAGCGAGCCTGCTCGCGAAAACGGTATGCCTGGCACACCGCGTCGCGTCTTTCGCGAGCAGGCTCGCTCCCACAGGGTTCTCGGTGCGGAGCGCAGGCCATGGCTGACTCGATCTCGCTGAAAAAACTTGTCACCCGCCTGTTGCTGGTGGTGGTGGCCATGTTTGCCTTCGGGTTTGCCCTGGTGCCGATCTACGACGTGATGTGCAAAGCGTTCGGCATCAACGGCAAAACCGGCGGGCAGTACACGGGTGAGCAAACCGTTGATGAGTCGCGGCAGGTCCGGGTGCAGTTCTTGTCGACCAACTCGGTGGACATGGTCTGGGACTTCTACCCCAAGGGCGATCAATTGGTGGTCAAGCCGGGAGCGGTCAATGAGATGGTGTTCATTGCCCATAACCCCACCGATCGGCCGATGAGCGCCCAGGCGGTGCCGAGCATTTCGCCGAGCAACGCCGCGGCGTATTTCCACAAGACCGAATGTTTCTGTTTTACCCAGCAAGTGCTGCAACCCGGCGAACGCATCGAAATGCCCATGCGCTTCATCGTCGACCGGGACATGCCCAAGGAAGTGAAGCACCTGACGCTGTCCTATACGCTGTTCGATATCACCGCTCGTCATCCACCGGTGGCTGTAAACACTGACCGATAGCGTGCCCGATAAGGAGAACAATAAATGGCAACTCATGAGCACTATTACGTTCCGGCCCAGAGCAAATGGCCGATCATCGCCACGGTCGGGATGTTCGTCACGGTGTATGGCCTGGCGACCTGGTTCAACGACCTGAAAGCGGCGCGTCCGGATTCCCACGGCCCGCTGATCTTTTTCGTCGGCGGCCTGCTGCTGGCCTACATGCTGTTCGGCTGGTTTGGCGCGGTCATCAAGGAAAGCCGCGCCGGGCTGTACAGCGCGCAGCTCGATCGCTCGTTCCGCTGGGGCATGAGCTGGTTCATTTTTTCCGAGGTGATGTTCTTCGTCGCCTTCTTCGGCGCGCTGTTCTATGTGCGCGTGGTGTCGGCGCCCGGCTTGGCCGGCGAAGGCAGCAAGGGCCTGTCGGAAATGCTCTGGCCAAATTTCGAATACGTCTGGCCATTGCTGAACAACCCCGATCCGAAACTCTTTCCGGCGCCCAAGGACGTCATCAGCCCGTGGGGCTTGCCGCTGCTCAACACCATCCTGCTGGTCAGCTCCAGCGTCACCGTCACCATCGCCCACCATGCCCTGAAGAAAGGTCATCGCGGCGCGCTGAAAATCTGGCTGGCGATCACCGTGCTGCTGGGTTGCGCCTTCCTGGGTTTCCAGGCCGAGGAATACATCCACGCCTACAAGGAACTGGGCCTGACCCTGGGTTCGGGGATCTACGGCGCGACGTTCTTCATGCTCACCGGCTTCCACGGCGCCCACGTCACCATCGGCACGATCATCCTGTTCGTGATGCTGATGCGCATCATGCGCGGGCATTTCGACAACGAGCATCAGTTCGGCTTCGAGGCCGCGAGCTGGTATTGGCACTTCGTCGATGTGGTGTGGATCGGCTTGTTCTTCTTCGTCTACATACTCTGAGGCAACCGTTATCAGGGCGGCTTTTTACCAAGGAGCATGGGACACCAACTGGCCGCTGAAAAAGCCCCAGGCGATCAAGCCGACGGTGACGACGGCCAGGCTGACGCGAATCGCCAGGGCGATGACCAGACGATTGGAATTGCTGTCGTCCTTGACCAGAAAAAACAAGCCGCTGAACAGGCTGGCAATCGTGGCGATCAGCATCAGGACGATGGCTGCTTTTAGCATCAGGAACACTCCGGGGGAACGCGATGCACGTGAGTATAGCTATCCCGTTCTACAGCTTTCGGCCGGCGCCATGAAAGGCTTCCGGCCAGGTCTCGTGCCGTCGCTGGTGGTGGCCGTGCTGGTGCCGGTGATGGTGTGCCTGGGGTTCTGGCAATTGAGCCGGGGCGAGCAGAAACGCCTGCTCATGGACACCTACGCCGAGCGCCGCGTGGCCAAGCCGATGGACAGCGTGGAGCTTTCGCAAACAACGGATCCGGCCTTTCGTCTCGTCAGCCTGCACGGCCAGTTCGACGCCGAACACAGCCTGCTGCTGGATAACCGCCAGCACGACGGCAAGGTCGGCGTCGAACTGCTGCAACCGTTCCTCGACCACGCCAGCGGGCTGTGGCTGCTGGTCAATCGCGGCTGGCTGCCCTGGCCTGATCGCCGTACGCCGCCGGTCTTCAATACGCCCGAGCAACCCATCGACCTGCAAGCCTGGGTCTACGTCGCGCCCGGCGCCACGTTCCAACTGCACGCCGACCCGGCCAGCGCCCCGTGGCCGCGGCTGGTCACCGCTATCGAACCGCAGAAGCTCTGGGCCGAACTGGGCCGCGGCGGCTTCGCCTACGAATTGAGACAACAAACCGGCCCTGGCGCCTACCGGACCGATTGGCCAGTGGTCGCCATGGGCCCGGAAAAACATCTCGGTTATGCCGTGCAGTGGTTCGCCATGGCGGCGGCGCTGCTCGGCCTTTTCCTTTATCTCGGATGGCACAACGCAGGGAGACACCATGGGAAGCACCATGAATCCAACCAACATGTCTGACGCGCCCGACGCACGCAGCCGGCGCAAGGGGCGCGTGCAATTGCTGTTGATTGTGCTGGGCGTGGTCGGCCCGATGATCCTCGCCACCGGCATGTACAAATTCCAGTTCTGGGTCCCGGACAGCCGCAGCTATCACGGCGAGTTGATCGGCAACGGCCAGTCCCGCGCGGACATCGGCGTGCAGGCCGACGAGCAGCGCTGGCAGATCCTGGTAACGGCGCCGCAGGAGTGTTCGGTGGATTGCCGGCAATTGGTGTACCTGGCTCGGCAGGTGCAGATCGGCCTGGGCCGCGAGGCCGGCCGCGCCAGCCATGCCCTGGCGATAGCGCAACCGCTCGAGGCGGAATACGACGCCCAGCTGCAGCGCGAGTATCCGCAACTACAACGTTATCCGCTGGACCTGCCGGCCTATCAGAAAGGCGCCCAGGGCTCCGGCGGTGCCCAGTTGTGGATCATCGACCCCCACAGCAACCTGGTGCTGCGCTACGACGCCCGGGTCAAGGGCAAGGACCTGCTCAACGACCTGCGCCATCTGCTGAAACTGTCCAACATCGGATAAGGGCATCGACATGGCCAAGCCTGGATTTCGCCTCGCGCTGTTTGCCACGTTGCTGGCATTGATTGTCGTACTGTTGGGCGCTTACACCCGCCTGACTCACGCCGGCCTCGGTTGCCCCGATTGGCCCGGTTGCTACGGTTTCATCAGCGTGCCCAAGGGCGAAGCCCAACTGGCCCATGCCGAGTTACATTTTCCCGACACCCCGGTGGAAGCCCATAAAGGCTGGAACGAGATGGTCCATCGCTATTTCGCCGGTGCGTTGGCACTGATGATTGCCGCGCTGGCCGCCCGCGCCTGGACGAACCGCCGGCACCCCGGCCTGCCATTAAAACTGCCGCTGTTCCTGCTGGCGGTGGTGTTCGCCCAGGCGGCGTTCGGCATGTGGACCGTCACGCTCAAGCTCTGGCCGCAGGTGGTCACCGGGCATTTGCTGGGCGGGTTCGCGACGTTGAGCCTGCTGTTTTTGCTCACGTTGAGATTGTCCGGCGTGTTGCCGGCGTTGACCGTGCCCAAACGCCTGCAACACTGGGCCACGGCTGGGCTGTTGCTGGTAATCGGCCAGATCGCCCTGGGTGGTTGGGTCAGCTCCAATTACGCCGCGGTGGCCTGTATCGACTTCCCGACCTGCCACGGCCAATGGATGCCGCCCGCCGATTTCGCCAATGGTTTTCACCTGACCCAGCACATCGGCCCGAATTACCTGGGCGGGCAACTGGACAGCGACGCCCGCACCGCCATCCACGTGACCCACCGCATCGGCGCCTTGCTGGTGACGGTGGTGCTGCTGGGGCTGGCCTGGCAGCTCAAGACTGTGGGCATGACCCGACTGGCGGGACTGGTCCTCGCCGCACTCGCAGCGCAAATTACCCTGGGTATAAGCAACGTCGTGTTTCATCTGCCGCTGCCGGTGGCGGTGGCCCATAACGCTGGGGGTGCCGCGCTGTTGCTGAGCCTGGTGCTGGTCAACTATCACGCCCGGACCAGCCTGGTCCGGGTACGGCATCAGGTCCCGCTGCGCTGGCGCTTCACTCCGCCTGAACACGGCGTCGGCCCCATCACGATCAAAGGAGAGATGCCATGGCAACCCTGACCGGTACACGCCACAGCCAGGCGATCTGGCGCGATTACCTGGAGCTGACCAAGCCCAAGGTGGTGGTATTGATGCTGATCACCTCGCTGGTCGGCATGTTCCTTGCGACCCGCGCCGGAGTGCCCTGGACAGTGCTGGTGTTCGGCAATCTGGGGATTGCGCTGTGCGCCGGTGGCGCGGCGGCGGTCAACCATGTGGTGGATCGGCGTATCGACGCGGTGATGGCGCGCACACACAAGCGGCCATTGGCCGAGGGCCGGGTCTCGCCGGCCGCCGCACTGACGTTCGCCCTGGCACTGGCGCTGGCCGGCCAGGCGATGCTGCTGGTGTTCACCAATCCGCTGACCGCCTGGCTGACCCTGGCCTCGCTGCTCGGCTACGCGGTGATCTACACCGGGTTTCTCAAGCGCGCCACACCTCAGAACATCGTCATTGGCGGCCTCGCAGGCGCGGCGCCACCGTTGCTGGGCTGGGTCGCGGCCACCGGTCACGTCAGCGCCGAACCGTTGCTGCTGGTGTTGATCATCTTTGCCTGGACGCCACCACATTTCTGGGCCCTGGCGATCCATCGCAAGGAGGAATACGCCAAGGCAGACATCCCGATGCTGCCGGTGACCCACGGCGAGCACTACACCAAGATCCATATCCTGCTGTACACCCTGGTGCTGCTGGCGGTCAGCCTGATGCCGTTCGTGATCCAGATGAGCGGGTTGCTGTACCTGGCGTGCGCGCTTGTACTGGGCGCCAGGTTCCTGCAATGGGCCGTGGTGCTGTACCGTGGCAGTCGGCCGCACGCGGCGATCAACACGTTCAAGTACTCTATCTGGTACTTGTTCCTGCTGTTCATCGCCCTGCTTGTAGATCACTACTTACTGTTGAGCCTATGACCCGAACCCAGAAAACCGTCTTCATCCTCGTGGCCGTGATCGCCCTGATCCTCGGCCTGACCATCAATAAAGTGCTGTCCGGCAAAGGCCAGGGCGACCCGACCGCGCTGATCGACGCCGGCATCATCCTGCTGCCGCAAAGCCGCAGCCTGCCGGACGTGAAAATGACCGACCAGGACGGCCAGCCGGTGACGATCAATGAGCTGAAAGACAAGTGGAGCCTGCTGTTCTTCGGCTACACCTTCTGCCCGGACATCTGCCCGACCACCCTCGCCCAGCTGCGCCAGATCAAGAGCGAGCTGCCGCCCGAGGCGGTGGCCAAGTTGCAGATCGTGCTGGTGAGCGTCGACCCGAACCGCGACACGCCCAAGCAACTCAAGCAATACCTGGGTTACTTCGACCCGCAGTTCATCGGCCTGACCGCCGCCTCGGTGCAAGACCTGCAAAAACTCGCCAACGCGGTAAGCATCCCGTTCATCCCGGCGGACACCAGCAAGCCCAACTACACCGTCGACCACAGCGGCAACCTCGCCGTCATCGGCCCGGACGGCACGCAGCGCGGGTTTATTCGGGCGCCGATGAATAATCAGAAGTTGGTGGCGCAGTTGCCGGAGATGCTGAAACACAAATAAACGATGCAAGACCTGTGGCGAGGGAGCTTGCTCCCGCTCGGTTGCGCAGCAGCCGCAAGACCGGACGATACGGTTTGCCTGAAGAAATGCAGGGGCCTGCTGCGCAGGCCAGCGGGAGCAAGCTCCCTCGCCACAAAAGCTGCTCTGCGCCAGGTCGCTTTACAGACCCTGACTCTGTTCTTGATGGTGGCTTTGAGATCGACGCAATGTGTAGCGGGATCATAAAGGCTGTTCACAGGCGGTTGGAAAAGAGGATGCGTAGATCATCGCCAGCAAGCACGTCAGTCGGCTTGACCCCCAGTAGCTTGCGGCAACTGTTGCTGAAGTGGGCTGAGTCGCTGAACCCCGCCATCTGCGCGGCTTCGGTGAGCGATAGCCCCTGGCTGACAAAACTGACCAGCGCGCGCAGACGCAGCCACACCCGGTAGCGCCTCAGCGGCAGCCCCATGGCCTGGTTGAACAGTGCAGAAAGGCGGCTTGGCGATAGACAAACGAGGGCCGACAGTTCCTGGGTGGTGAAATTGCGCTGGGGCTGCGCCTGCATCGCATCCAGCACCTTGAGTACCCGTGGGTCTGCATGGTTCGACTCGCCCGTATCGGGCAGCAAGCGCATGGCGATTTGCCCGAGGAGGGCTTCGCCTTCCTGCACATCGCGGCCCGTCAACCCTTTGAGTTCCGTCAGCCAGTTGCCAGCGCTCGGCCCGGGATCGCTCAAGTGCTCGGTAGATAGGTTATAACGCAGCAGCAACTGCTGGTAGAGGCGGCTCTGTTTCTCAAAGAACAACACCGCCACAGGTTGCCCGGAAAACGCCAAAGCATGCGCGACACCTGCTGGCACGAATAACTGATCGTAACGCTGCCATGGGCTTGCGTCGGTGCCCCGTGCCTGAATCGGCGCCTGTAACCCCAGGCATAGAGCGCTGGCGCTATGTCGATGGAGGCTGATGTCGGGTAGCGGCCCGACATACAGGGTGAGCTGATTGCCCAGGATCAAAAAATTCTGCACGGCGTCCTCAAGTCAGTTGGTTCTTACAAGTCGCTCGCCCTGTCTGCCACTACATTGGCCGAAACTCCACAGCACTTGAGGCAGCGCAATGAATGCATACACCAGCGGCTTTCTTGCCGCGCCGCATCAATTCATCAGTATCGAAGGGCTGCGTTTTGGTTATCGCGACTATGGAACAGGTCCGGTACTGCTGATGCTGCACGGCTGGCCACTTAATGGCGATACCTTTGCGCCGTTGGTCGATGCGCTTGCCTCAGGCTTTCGTTGCATTGTGCCGGATCTCCCTGACGCAGGCATGACAGCCTGGTCAACAGAACATGATCTGAGCCCCGCCGGCCAGGCGCGTCTGCTCCAGGGTTTACTTGCGGCCTTGGGCATTGCGCAGGGCTATAGCCTGTTGGGTAATGACAGCGGCGGTATCGCCGCCCGCTACCTTGCACTTTGGGACGCCAGCCGCGTGGCCAAGTTGATTCTGCTCAATAGCGAAATACCTGGGCATCGCGCACCCAACCAGCGTCTGTACAAACAACTGGCGCGTTGGTTACCGGGATACGGCGCGCTTGCTCGCATCCAGCTAAGAAGTGCTGCCTATCTGTGTTCGAAGCGGGGGTTTGGCGGAACGCTCTACGATCACCAGCACTTGCTCGGCAGCTTTCATCGGCGCTTTATCGCGCCGCTGATCCAGTCCGCGCAGAGCATGGAGCAAGCCCGGTGCGCCTTTATCGCAGTGCTCGATTGGCCGCAGCTCGATGCCTTGAGCCATCTTCATGGCCAGATCGAGGCGCAGACCTTGCTGATCTGGGGGCGGCAGGACGATACCTTCCCTGAGCCGTATGCCATTGAGATGAGCCGGAGCTTTGCCAACCTTACCGGCTTTATCAGCATCGACAAGGCCAAGTTGTATGTTCATGAAGACCAACCAGAGCAGGTGATTCAACACCTCAAGGTCTTTCTGCTGGCAAAGCAGGAGTAGGGTGGAGTGATACCGGAGCTGGGCTCCTGGTTCGCCGGCTTTGGCTTAAGCACGCCCAGAGTGAAGCGCAGAGCGGTGACTGCCGGTCAGTTAAGCCACAAACCTGTGGGAGCAAAGCTTGCTCGCGATGACGCCAGCCCAGACACCGCCCGTGGCGAGGGAGCTTGCTCCCGCTCGGCTGCGCAGCAGTCGCAAAACCGGGCGATGCGGTTTGCCTGGAGGAATGCAGGGGCCTGCTGCGCAGGCCAGCGGGAGCAAGCTCCCTCGCCACAGGGGGGTTGTGTCGAACCGAATACCGAGCCCAAGGCTGCACACTGTGCGCCGCCATGGTGAGTGACCTGACATTTGGTCTGGATGGATCGAGGCGTCATGTGGCGCAGGGTACTAGCCGCTGATTGAGCTGAGGTCGTGGAACCGCGGCAATAGTATTTATGCCCCAACGAAAAAACCCGGCCACCTGTGCCGGGTTTTTGGTTCTTCTCGAAGACAAACGGATGAGGCTTTTAGGTCAGTCGCCCCGCTTTACGCGGTCATCCTTTGGAACTGGCCTGCGCCGCCTCAACGATCAGCTCCGCAACTTTCTCCGGATTCGACGTCATCACCACATGGGACGCCCCTTGAACGGTGACAGTCTTTTTCGAGCCCGCGCGTTCGGCCATGAACTTCAGGGCGGCCTCGGGGATGTTCTTGTCCGCCGAGCCGTAGATGAACCAGGACGGCAGTTTTTTCCAGGCCGGGTCGCCAGACGCTTCTTTCAATGCAGCCTCGCTGATTGGGCGTTGGGTGGCAGCCATCAGCGCGGAGTCCGCTGCTGGAACGTCGGCGGCAAACTGTTGGCCGAATTTGTCCTGCTGGATGTAGAGGTCCTTATTGCCGTCGTCCAGCTGCACCGGAGCCGCCAAGGTCGGGCCGAGGGTGCCGCCAGGGTAGCGACCGGACAGTTCGATGGCGGTTTCGCCTTTGTCCGGCGCGAAGGCTGCGACGTAGACCAGTCCCTTGACCTTGGGGTTGTCGTGCACGGCGTTGGTGATCACGGCGCCGCCGTAGGAATGACCCACCAGGATTACCGGGCCAGCGGTGTGCTCGACGATATCAGCGACGTAATCGGCGTCCTGCTTCACGCCGCGCAGCGGGTTGGCCGCGGCAACGACCGGATAACCCTGGGTCAGCAACTGGGCGGCAACGCCATTCCAACTGGACGATTCGGCGAAGGCGCCATGGACCAGCACGATGGTTGGCTTGGCAGCATCGGGTTGCGCGGCGGTTGCGCTATTAACGGAGGTCAGTGCCAGCGCAGCGGTGATGGTGACGGCCAACAGCGATTTGATAGTGAGCATGATCATTCCTTTTTTCATTGATTGGAGGGGTGACGCTGCAGCGATGGGTTTACTTGGCCAGAAAGTCCAGCAGGTCCTGGTTGAGGCGGTCCTTGTGGGTGTCGGTCAGGCCGTGCGGGGCGCCCGGATAGACGATCAACTCGGCGTTCTGCACCAGCTCGGCGGCGGCATGGGCGGAGGCGTAAATCGGGACGATCTGGTCATCGTCGCCATGCACGATCAGTGTCGGCACGTCGAACCTGGCCAGGTCGGCGCGGAAGTCTGTCGCCGAGAACGCTGCGATGCAGTCATAGGTGTTTTTGTGGCCCGCTTGCATGCCCTGCACCCAGAACGAATCGATCAGCCCTTGGGAGACTTTTGCCCCGTCGCGGTTGAAGCCGAAGAATGGGCCAGAGGCGATGTCGCGGTACAGCTGCGAGCGGTTGTCCAGCGAGGCCTTGCGCAGGCCGTCGAACACCTCGATCGGCAGGCCGCCTGGGTAGTCTTCGGTCTGGAGCATCATCGGCGGAACGGCGCTGATCAGTGCGGCCTTCTTCACCCGGTCGGTGCCGTGGCGGCCGATGTAGCGGGTGATTTCGCCACCACCGGTCGAGAAACCCACCAGGGTCACGTCGTTAAGGTCCAGGGTGTTGATCACAGCGGCCAAGTCATCGGCATAGTGATCCATGTCGTTACCTTCCCACGGCTGGCTGGAACGGCCATGGCCGCGGCGGTCATGGGCGATCACTCGATAGCCTTGGTCCGCCAGGAACAGCATCTGCGACTCCCAGCTATCGGAATTCAGCGGCCAGCCATGGCTGAAGGTGACGACTGGCCCATCTTTCGGACCCCAGTCCTTGTAATAGAGCTGTACGCCATCTTGGGTGGTGATATAGCTGCCGGCTTGGGCTTGGTTGGCTGCTTGAGCGCGGGAGGACTGGGTATTCATGGCAAGATCTCCTTAGGTCATGGCTCGCCACCGGGGATCCGATGGCGACTTGATGGGGAGCATTCTTGCAGCGGCGTGTATACCGGAAATGTTCGACACCCGGTCGTTATGCGTTCTTTTGAGTCTGTAGATGCGCTGGATACAGTGGCTTACAAATGCATTCGAATGAGTCGTAAAAAGGCTGCACGTGACGTGCAGCCAGCTCGGCCTACTGATCGACGCCGAAGTCGAGGGTCACGCAAAGACCGCCGCCGTCGCGGTTGCGCAGGCTCAGTGAGCCACCAATCGCGACGGTCAACTGTTGAGCGATGGCAAGCCCCAGGCCGGTGCCGCCAGAGCTGCGGTTGCGTGAGCTTTCCACCCGGTAGAACGGCTTGACCACCTCTGCCAGGATTTCCTCGGGAATGCCCGGCCCTCGGTCAAGCACACTGATCGAAACGCCGGTGCTCGCATTGCCGCCGATTTCCACCTCGGCGGTGCCGGCGTACTTCAGCGCGTTATCCACCAGATTCACCAGAACACGCCGCAGGGCATGGGGCCTTGTCTCGATGATCGCGCCGTTCTGGCCGCGCAGACTGACCTCCCGACCGGTGTCCTGGTAGTCGCACACCAGGCTGTCGAGAAAAGAATCCAGGCTGATGCGGCAACTGGTCTCCGTCGCACCATGGACACTGCGCGCATAAGCGACACCCTCGCGCACCAGATGCTCGATTTCGTCCAGGTCGTTGCCCAGTTTGTCTTTCTCTATCGAGTCGTCCATAAACTCGGCGCGCAGCTTCATGCGCGTGATGGGCGTCTGCAAGTCATGGGAAATGGCCGCCAACAACTGCATGCGCTCTTTCAAGTAAGCGGCAATGCGCGCCTGCATGCTGTTGAAGGCCCGGGCGGCGTAGGCCACTTCCCGTGGACCGGTTTCATCCAACGGCACCGGATGGGCGTTCGGGTCGAGGTTCTCGACCGCCTCGGCCAGTCGACTGAGCGGGCGTATCGCGATCCGCACGGCAAGCCAGGTGCAGCCGATCATCAACAGCAACTGACCGACCAGGGCAAAGGGCAACCAGGGCGACAACGGCCTGACCGAGGGACGCACATCGATGGTCACCGGGCTGCCGTCAGCCAATCGCACCTGGGCTTGGAAATGCTGGCGTGGACCAGGGATCTCGACAATGGTCAGGTCATAGTTGCGGCCCAGCGAGACTTGCAGGGATTGCGCCGCCGTCGCCGCAAGATCGTTCGAAGTGAGTGCAATGCCGGGGTCGTGCTCCCGCAGCAAATAGTCATAGTTGCGACGCTGCAGACGTTTGGTCCATTCCAGGCGTTCGGCGGCCGGCAGACGGTCGAGGATGGCGATGGAGGTCGCCGTGTCGTGCTCGAAATTGCCCAACATCGCCGTCTTGGTGCTTTCGTAGCGTTCGTAGTACTGGGCTGCGAACGTCAGGGCCTGGGCCAGTATCAAGCCGACAAGGAACACCAGCCACAGCCGCGAGGCCAGCGTGCGAGGCCATTGCAACGCGAGTTTCATGCCTGCTCCTCAAGCATTTCGACCGCAAAGGTGAAGACGTACCCTTCGTTGCGCACCGTCTTCAAGTAAAGCGGTTCGCGTGCGTCATCCAACAAGCGCTGGCGCACGCGGCTGACCAGCAGGTCAATGGAACGGTCGAAAATGTCGGCGTCACGACCCTGCGTCAGGTTGAGCAACTGGTCGCGACTCAATACCCGCTGCGGATGATCGAGAAAGACCCGCAGCAGCCGGTACTCGGCGCCGCTCAGCGAGACCAGCGTGTCGTCTTCATCGAGCAGATGGCGGGCGGTGGTGTCGAGGCGCCAGCGGCCGAACTTGAGCATCCGGCCGCTTTCGGTCACGACAAAGTTGGGCGGCAGCATGCGAGTGCGCCGCAGCACCGCGTTGATGCGCGCAAGCAGTTCCCGGGCCGCGAAGGGTTTGGCCAGATAGTCATCGGCGCCCATTTCCAGGCCAATGATGCGATCGGTCTCGTCGCTGCGCGCCGTCAGCATCAGCACCGGCGTCGCCTTATGCTTGCCGGCGCGCAGCTCCCGACACAACAGCAGCCCGTCATCTCCCGGCATCATGATGTCGAGCACGATCAGGTCGACCTGATTGGCTTCGAGAAAGGCCCGCATCTGGCGACCATCCGCGACCACGGTGGTGCGCAGGCCATTCTTCACCAGGTAGTTGCCGACCAGCTCCCTGATTTCCCGATCATCATCCACGATCAATACGTGATCGACATGTTCCATGCCCTGCTCTCCGAAATGCGCGCATCGATTGCGCAGTGTGACGATGCCGTGTTGCCGGTTGGCGACGCACCGTGCGTTCAGCTTATCCAGCCCTGGATCAAGCCAGAGCCAAGCAAAAACAGTGGCGATTGTATCGATCTGTATCGCAATTCACCTCAGATACGTACGCATCCAACCACGGCATTTTTCGACACAGCCGAGATACCGCACGGGCTTTTAATGAGCGCCATCGAGACAACAAGCATCGCCTCGACGACGCCATCAAACTCATTGAAGGGAAACGACCATGAACCTGAAGACCATCGCTACTGCTTGCCTGATCACGGCCCTGAGCGCCGGCGCATTACCCGCCTTGGCCCAGGACAAAGCGGCCGGCGAAAGCTATTCCTACGGCACGCACCTGGACATCGATAAGGTGATCTCGCTGACGGAAGACAGTGGCCAGAATTGCGGGTTGGTGGATGCGCAAATCACCTACCTTGATTCGATGGGTGAGCAGAAATCGCTGACATATCTCAAGCATGCGGCCAGCTGTAACAACGAAGGGAGTTGAGGGATGGTGGTGTCGGCACTTGCAAAGCGCCCTCTCAGCCAACCTCCTCAAACCGCCGCCGCTTCGAGAACAACCCCATCCCTATCACCACGGCAAAAACCGACAGCAACCCCAGATCAAACCCCAACAAGCGGTTCTGACCTGCCACAAAGCAGCCAACCACACCCACAGCCATCAATACCACGCCTAGCCACTTGCGTAGCAGATAGGGTTTGAGGAATCGATCAAGCAGAAAGGACACCACCAAGGCAATGACCAATTGAGTAATTTCGGACATGTACGTCTCCGGTCAGGTCTTGATGATCAATGTCGAGAGGGTGCGTTGCGGGCCGATACCGCCGTTGACCTGCGCCTCGATGCTGACCAGTACGTCGCCAGCATGGTAGGTGGGCAGGATTTCATTGGCATACATGCGCACACCGGCCCCTACAGATGCCGCCACGTAATAGGGGGCCACGGCCTTGGCGGCGGCACTGGAGGCCGTGGTTGCAAGGTTGGCGATCGACTTCATAGTGAGCGTGTTTTGCCTGGCCAAAATGCAGCTCGCGCAGGCGCCCACGTTCGCTGTCGGTGAGGGTGATCTGCGAGACGTTGAAGACGATCCCGTGATTGCCCATGTATTGGAAAGTCCCTTCGAACTTCATCACCCGGATCCTTTTGGGGTAAAGGTGGCAATTCTCTGCAACGGGCGGACTGGATTCAAATCATTTCGTGCTGCTGAACTGAGCAAAATAACCCACCTGCATGCCAAAACGCTCTTCTCCTACAGCCCCCACCTACAACGCCCATCTAGCTACGCATCCTTGCGCCTTTGCCTACAACTACGCCAGAATCCGCCGGCTTGTGCGCCTTGTTCCTGGGTTCTATTGTCGTCCTGCCACTGCCCATCAGTGGTCGGGTTTAGTAGCCCGGTTAAGGATACGGTCGCATGAGTCTCATCAGTCGGGCATTGCCTGCACTCGATGGTGGCTGTGCGCATGGCGCCTTCGGGCGCGCCGGGTTTTCCGTTTTCTTACCGGTCTACTAACTTGCGCACAGTTGCCTCCCTTTCGTTTAGTAGCGAGACGGTAGCGGCTACTAACAAAGGAAACGTGAGCATGTTCAAAGAAACTCCGAACCAGCCAGAGGCAGGTTCCACCTCTACCTCCGCAAAATCCAAAGCCAAGCAACAAGACGAAACCACCGAACCGAAACCGGAAGAATCCCAAGAGGACCTCAAACCGGGGCAGCTATTCACCGTCGTGAAAGGCCTCGATAACGAATGCCTGCTCGCCAACCTCAGCGAGACGTTGGCTTCGGCTGATGCGATGGTGAGTGATCTGGCGTTGATCTGGATGGGACACGGCGTCATGTGGCGCTGGGGATTCAGCAGTTGATTGAGTTGAGTTCGTTGCTGGCGAATCGGGTGTTGGATAACGTGGAGCCGCGGCGGTAGGATTTAATTTCAACGGAATAACCCGACGTTTTGCGTCGGGTTTTCTTCCCTCCGTGGAAACAGTCGTGAAGCTACGGTGCGGGCCAATACAGCGATTGACCTGCACCTCGATGCTGACCAGTAAGTCGCCAGCATGGTAAGTAGGCAGGATTTCATTGGCATACATACGCGAGCCGAGCGCATTGGATTCAAATTAACTCTATGCCGCTGCCACAAAGCGAGGCTCTTGAGAATTATCTGTAGGACAACCGGATCGAACTCCTTTGCGGAAACTTAAGTGACAAACAACCCGCCTAAACCGGAGTCGTCCATTATGTAAATCTCCATTTCTGAATGAAACTCAAAGCCTTGTGAATTCATCAAGGATTGAAGAATGGAGTTCGATAAGTATCAGTTCACCACCCATCACGGAATCAATTTCTGCGTAAGCCGTTTCACCGTCATGCCCGCAGACAGAGGCGGGCTCAGAACGCTGTATTTTCGCGAGGCGAAAGCGGCCAACTTTGAAGTCATCCGATTGCTGGTGGAGCTCTATGACAAGATGCTCGCCAGGGATTTGCCTTGTGTCATGAACGTCGGAATTTCCAATCCCCTGACTCGCAGCCAGGGGGATTTGCTCAATGAGCAACGCACGGATCTTCTCACCATGACCACTGGGATTTTTACGGGGGTGGCTGGTCAAGTGCCAGGCATTGGCAAAGTTGTCGCACCAGCAGCAGGCTACTTAGGCCGAAGGTGGGCCAAGGGCCTGTTACCGACCTATCACACCGGCGATGTAATCGTCAGCCTGGGTGCTCAAGTCAGCGGCGGTATCGGGCCACAGCGCTCAACTTCGTCCATCATCATTCAATCCCGAGGAAACATAAGCTATGAGTCTCAATAGTCAGTATGTACTGGCCGGTTTGGGGATCCTGCTGCTGCATGTTTGTGTGAGACGCTACGTGCTCAGGGTGCGACTGGGGATAGCCCTGGTTTGCTTGGGTTTTTTGCTGATATTTGTGTTGCCGTCATTCATTGGCAGCATCGATGTCGGGCTCTTTGCGATTGCAGCAATAGCGGCGGGATCGGGGATGCTCTCCAGTCGAAGGCTGTACGAGAAGTGATGGTGGCCGCTCCTATCGATCCAGTTTTTTGAGGAACACAGTCATTTCCTTTTCCGCCTGTTTGTCACCATGAGCCCGGGCGGCTTCCAGGCCTTGTACCCAGGCTTGGCGGGCCGCCGCTACATCGCCCTGGCCTTGATGGGCCTTGCCCAGCAGTTTCCAGGCAGCCGAATACTTGGGGTCGAATTCGACGCAGCGTTGGAGATGTTCGGCGGCGCGGCGGAATTCGCCTAGGTCGAGGTAGCCCTTGCCGAGGCCGAAGCGGAGAAGGGAGTTGTCCACGCCCTTGGCGAGCATTTTTTCGAGGGAGTCGAGCATGGGGGCGTCCTTATTGGTTGGGTCAGGGGCTGAGCGGTTGGTTGCTGGATGGCTTTCGCGAGCAGGCTCGCTCCCACAGAAGATCTCCAGTGTTCACAGACGTTGTGAACAACATGACCCCTTGTGGGAGCGAGCCTGCTCGCGATGAGGCCAGTAGCCTCACCGCAAACGCTGGATCAGAAAAAGCTCAACCCCACATGGAACAGCTTCTCGACATCACGGATATGCTTCTTGTCCACCAGGAACAGGATCACATGGTCGCCGGTCTGGATGGTGGTGACGTCATGGGCGATCAGCACCTGTTCGTCGCGGATTATCGCGCCGATGGTGGTGCCGGGCGGCAGGCCGATGTCGCGGATGGCTTTGCCGATCACTTTGCTCGACTTGGCATCGCCATGGGCGATCGCCTCGATGGCTTCGGCCGCGCCGCGGCGCAGGGAGTGGACGCTGACGATGTCGCCGCGGCGCACGTGGGCGAGCAAGGTGCCGATGGTTGCCAGTTGCGGGCTGATGGCGATGTCGATGTCGCCGCCCTGGATCAGGTCGACGTAGGCCGGGTTGTTGATGATGGTCATGACCTTCTTCGCACCCAGGCGTTTGGCGAGCAGCGAGGACATGATGTTGGCTTCGTCGTCGTTGGTCAGGGCGAGGAAGATGTCGGCATCGGCGATGTTTTCTTCCAGCAGCAGGTCGCGATCCGAGGCACTGCCTTGCAGCACCACGGTGCTGTCGAGGGTGTCCGAGAGGTAGCGGCAACGCGCCGGGTTCATCTCGATGATCTTGACCTGGTAACGGCTTTCGATGGCTTCGGCCAGGCGCTCGCCGATCTGCCCGCCGCCGGCGATGACGATGCGCTTGTAGTTCTCGTCGAGACGGCGCATTTCGCTCATGACTGCGCGAATATTCGCCTTGGCGGCGATGAAAAATACCTCGTCGTCCGCTTCGATCACTGTGTCGCCCTGGGGCAGGATCGGTCGGTCACGGCGGAAAATCGCCGCGACCCGGGTTTCGACATTGGGCATGTGCTCGCGCAACTGACGTAGCTGCTGGCCCACCAGCGGCCCGCCGTAGTAGGCCTTGACCGCCACCAGTTGGGCCTTGCCCTCGGCGAAGTCGATCACCTGCAAGGCACCGGGATGCTCGATCAGGCGCTTGATGTAGTTGGTAACCACCTGCTCGGGGCTGATCAGCACGTCCACCGGAATCGCTTCGTTGTCGAACAGGTCGGCGCGAGTCAGGTAGGCCGCTTCACGCACCCGGGCGATTTTGGTCGGGGTGTGGAACAGCGTGTGGGCGACCTGGCAGGCGACCATGTTGGTTTCGTCGCTGTTGGTCACGGCCACCAACATGTCGGCGTCGTCGGCACCCGCCTGGCGCAGCACCGTCGGCAAGGAGCCACGCCCTTGCACGGTGCGGATGTCGAGACGGTCGCCGAGGTCGCGCAGGCGCTCGCCGTCGGTGTCGACCACGGTGATGTCGTTGGCCTCGCTGGCCAGATGTTCTGCCAGCGAACCGCCGACTTGCCCTGCCCCGAGGATGATGATTTTCATCCAGCCACTCCTATCGAATCGGTTTAACCGCGTGCGGCGGCAATCTTGATCAACTTGGCGTAATAGAACCCGTCATGCCCGCCCTCCTGGGCCAGCAACTGGCGGCCATGGGGCTGTTTGATGCCGGCCTGGGTGGCGATGTCCAACTCCCTCGCTCCCGGCGTGCGGGCGAGGAATGCTTCGATCACGTCGGTGTTCTCGGTCGGCAAGGTCGAGCATGTGGCGTACAGCAGCATGCCGCCGACCTCGAGGGTCAGCCACAGGGCGTCGAGCAGCTCCCCTTGCAGTTGCGCCAATGGGGCGATGTCGTCCGCCTGACGGGTGAGCTTGATGTCCGGATGGCGACGGATGACGCCAGTGGCCGAGCAAGGCGCGTCCAGCAGGATGCGCTGGAATGGCTTGCCGTCCCACCAGGCGGCGGTGTCGCGGCCATCGGCGGCGAACAGCTCGGCATCCAGGCCCAGGCGCGCGAGGTTTTCCTTCACCCGCACCAGGCGCTTGGCTTCCAGGTCCACCGCCACTACACCGGCCAGTTTTGGCTCGGCCTCAAGGATGTGGCAGGTCTTGCCGCCCGGGGCGCAACAGGCGTCAAGCACTCGTTGGCCCGGCGCCAGTTCCAGCAAGTCGGCGGCCAGCTGCGCGGCTTCGTCCTGGACGCTGATCCAGCCGTCGGCGAAACCTGGCAGGGCACGGACGTCGCCCGGGGTTTCCAGGATGATGCCGTCGCGGCTGTATTGGCACGGGATGGCCGGGATGCCGGCTTCGCCCAGCAAGGCCAGATACGCATCACGGGTGTGATGACGGCGGTTGACCCGCAGGATCATCGGCGGATGGGCATTGTTGGCCGCGCAGATGGCTTCCCACTGGTCAGGCCAGAAGGCTTTCAGGGATTTCTGCAGCCAGCGCGGGTGGGCAGTGCGCACCACCGGGTCATGTTCCAGTTCCGCCAGCAGGGTTTCGCTTTCCCGTTGTGCGCGGCGCAGCACGGCATTGAGCAGCGCCTTGGCCCAGGGCTTTTTCAGTTTGTCGGCGCAACCCACGGTTTCGCCGATAGCGGCGTGGGCCGGAACGCGGGTGTAGAGCAATTGGTAGAGACCCACCAGCAACAACGCCTCGACATCGGCATCGCCCGCCTTGAACGGCTTCTGCAGCAGCTTGGCCGCGAGGGCCGACAACCGTGGTTGCCAACGAGCGGTGCCGAACGCCAGGTCCTGGGTGAAACCGCGATCACGGTCTTCGACCTTGTCCAGTTGGGTCGGCAGGGAACTGTTGAGCGAAGCCTTGCCGCCGAGAACGGCGGCCAGTGCCTTGGCGGCGGCCAGACGCGGATTCATGAAGCGTCCGCCGCTTGGCCGAGGACGGTGCCGACGGCGAACTTCTCACGGCGGCTGTTGAACAGATCGCTGAAGCCCAGCGCCTTGCCGCCGGGCAATTGCAGTCGGGTCAGGCACAGCGCCTGATCGCCACAGGCGACGATGAGGCCGTCTTTGCTGGCGCTGAGAATTGCACCCGGTGCGCCCTTCCCTTCGGCGCAGCTGGCGGCCAGGACTTTCACGGCTTCGCCGTTCAACGTGCTGTGGCAGACCGGCCAAGGGTTGAAGGCACGCACCAGGCGCTCCAGTTCAACGGCCGGGCGGCTCCAGTCGATGCGGGCTTCGTCCTTGTTCAATTTGTGCGCGTACGTGGCGAGGCTGTCATCCTGCACTTCGCCTTGCAGCGTGCCGGCAGCCAGGCCCGCGATGGCCTCGACCACGGCCGGCGGGCCGATCAGCGCGAGGCGATCATGCAGGCTGCCGCCCGTGTCTTCAGCGCCGATAGGCGTGTTCACCTTGAGCAGCATCGGCCCCGTGTCCAGTCCGGCCTCCATGCGCATCACGGTCACGCCGCTCTCGGCATCGCCGGCCTGCACGGCGCGCTGGATCGGCGCCGCACCGCGCCAGCGCGGCAACAGCGAAGCGTGGCTGTTGATGCAGCCCAGGCGCGGAATATCCAGCACCACTTGCGGCAGGATCAAGCCGTAGGCGACCACCACCATCAAGTCCGGCTTCAGCGCGGCCAGTTCGGCCTGGGCTTGCGCATCGCGCAGGGTCGGCGGCTGCAACACTTGCAGGCCATTCTCCAGAGCCAGTTGCTTGACCGGGCTGGGCATCAGTTTCTGTCCACGACCGGCAGGGCGATCCGGCTGGGTATAGACCGCGACGATTTCATGAGGGCTGGCCAGCAGGGCCTTGAGGTGTTCAGCGGCAAATTCGGGGGTGCCGGCAAAGACGATGCGCAGTGGCTCAGTCATGGGAAGCTCTCAATTACAAAGCAATCGCAAAAAGAAAAAGGCTTGCCGCGGCAAGCCTTTGAAGAAGGGCATCAAGCGTTCTGGCGATGAATCTTTTCCAGTTTTTTCTTGATCCGGTCACGCTTGAGATTAGACAGGTAATCGACGAACAGCTTGCCGTTGAGGTGGTCGCATTCGTGCTGGATACACACCGCCAACAGGCCCTCGGCGATCAGCTCGTAAGGCTTGCCGTCGCGGTCCAGGGCCTTGATCCTGACCTTCTGCGGACGGTCGACGTTTTCGTAGAAGCCCGGCACCGAAAGGCAGCCTTCCTGGTACTGCTCCATCTCGTCGGTCAGGGTTTCGAACTCGGGGTTGATGAACACCCGCGGCTCGCTGCGGTCTTCGGAGAGGTCCATGACGACGATACGCTTGTGCACGTTGACCTGGGTCGCGGCGAGGCCGATGCCTGGCGCCTCATACATTGTTTCAAACATGTCATCGACCAACTGGCGCACTTCGTCGTCCACTACGGCCACCGGTTTGGCGATGGTGCGCAGGCGCGGGTCCGGAAATTCGAGAATGTTCAAAATGGCCATAAGCTTGATAAATGCACGTGTGAAGTAAGGTCGGGTGGCTGGCCTGGCGTGTCTTGGAATGCAGGCTACCGTTGTAAAACGTTGCTCTTGAATCGGAGCGAGCCACGGGGGCTCTGGCGTTTTACGCGAACGCACATAATAAAGGGATTCACCGCATGAGGAAATCACTACTCGCCCTGCTGCTCCTGGCCTCGGCCGGTATCGCGCACGGGCAAGTGCAACTTCGGGAAGGTTTTCCGCAGCAATACACAGTGGTTCCAGGGGATACGCTGTGGGACATTTCCGGTAAATACCTGCGCGAACCCTGGAAATGGCCCGAGCTGTGGCAGGCCAACCCGCAGATTGAAAACCCGCACCTGATCTACCCCGGCGACACCCTGTCGCTGATCTACGTCAACGGCCAGCCACGGCTGACCCTCAATCGCGGGGCCTCGCGCGGCACCATCAAGCTGTCGCCGCGAGTCCGCAGCTCACCGGTGGCAGACGCCATTCCGAGCATCCCGCTCCAGGCGATCAACAGCTTCCTGCTGAGCAACCGCATCGTCGACACGGCGGAGGATTTCAACAAGGCGCCCTACGTCGTCGCAGGCGATGCCGAACGAGTGCTCAGCGGCACCGGCGACCGGATCTTCGCCCGCGGCACCTTCGATGCGAGCCAGTCGGCCTACGGCATCTTCCGCCAAGGCAAGGTCTACACCGACCCCGAGACCAAGGAATTTCTCGGGATCAATGCCGACGACATCGGCAGCGGCGAGATCGTCGCCACCGAAGGCGACGTCACCACCCTGGCCCTGCAGCGCACCACCCAGGAGGTGCGCCTCGGCGATCGGCTGTTCAGCGGTGAAGAACGCTCGATCAACTCGACCTTCATGCCCAGCGCGCCAAAATCGGACATCAACGGGTTGATCCTCGATGTGCCCCGGGGCGTGACCCAGATCGGCGCGATGGACGTGGTCACCCTGAACAAGGGGCGCCGTGACGGATTGGCCGAAGGCAACGTTCTGGCGGTCATGAAAACCGGTGAAACAGTGCGCGACCGCATCACCGGCGCCCCGGTGAAGATTCCCGACGAACGCGCCGGCCTGCTGATGGTGTTCCGCACCTACGACAAGCTCAGTTATGGCCTGGTGCTGTACGCCTCGCGCTCGCTGGCAATCCTCGACAAGGTGCGCAATCCGTAACGGGTCTCACAAGTTACCAACAGAGTTATCCACAACTTGTTCCCGTTTGTACGCGCCTTATGACGATCAAGGATTGATCACATGCCATTGCCTGAATCCGCTGCGGTTCCGCCCGCGGAACTGGAGGCCCGTCTGCGCTTGCATCGCTTGCCGGAACTGGGACCCAAACGTTTCATGACCCTAATGGAAGCCTTCGGCTCGGCCTCCAAAGCCATCAGCGCCCCGGCCAGCGCATGGCGAGCGCTGGGGTTGCCGGCGCAGTGCGCCGAGGCCCGACGTGCGCCGGAAATTCGTGACGGCGCGGCCCGCGCGCTGGCCTGGCTAGAGGGTTCGGCCCACTGTCTATTGATGTGGGACCAGCCCGACTACCCGGCGTTGCTGGCGCAGATCTGCGACGCGCCGCCGCTTCTGTTCGTTGCCGGCGACACCTCGATTCTGGAAAAGCCGCAACTGGCAATGGTCGGCAGTCGTCGCGCCTCGCGTCCCGGCATGGACACCGCGGCGGCATTTTCCCGGAGCCTGGCCGGAGCTGGATTTGTCATCACCAGCGGTTTGGCCTTGGGTATCGACGCGGCCGCGCATCAGGCTGCGCTGGATGTCGGCGGGCAGACCATCGGTGTGCTGGGCACGGGCCTGGAAAATTTTTATCCACAGCGCAATCGTCGGCTGGCAGAAGCGATGATCGCCCAAGGCAGCGCGGTACTGTCGGAGTTCCCCCTGGACGCGCCACCCCACGCCAGCAACTTCCCGCGCCGCAATCGGATTATCAGCGGGTTGTCCCTTGGCGTGCTGGTGGTCGAGGCCAGCGTCGCCAGTGGCTCGCTGATCACCGCGCGCCTGGCGGCGGAACAGGGTCGTGAGGTGTATGCCATTCCGGGGTCGATTCACCATCCCGGCGCCCGGGGCTGCCATCAACTGATCCGTGACGGCGCGGCGCTGGTGGAAACCGTGGAGCACATCCTCGAAGCGCTACGCGGTTGGCAACGCTTACCCTTCAGCGCCGAGCCTGTCGCCGTGACGCATCCGCTGTTGCGCCTGCTGCACGCCGCGCCGCAGACCAGCGAAGCACTGGCCGATGCCAGCGGCTGGGGCTTGTCCAAGGTCCTGGCGGCACTGACCGACCTGGAAATGGACGGAAGGGCGGCGTGCGAGCATGGACGCTGGTTTGCTCGCTAGGTTTTATGGGGAAGATCGGTAAACTGCGCACAGCCTTATTTGCGTTGCGGAGAATCTTTCATGGTCAACAGTTGGCGTGTGCAACAAGCCGCGCGAGAAATTCGCGCCGGGGCGGTGATTGCCTATCCAACCGAAGCGGTCTGGGGCCTGGGTTGCGACCCGTGGAACGAAGATGCGGTGGAGCGCCTGTTGGCGATCAAGTCCCGACTGCCCGACAAGGGATTGATACTGGTGGCCGACAATATCCACCAGTTCGATTTCTTGTTCGAGGACTTCCCCGAGACCTGGATGGATCGCATGGCCAGCACTTGGCCTGGGCCGAACACCTGGCTGGTCCCGCACCAGAACCTGTTGCCGGAATGGATCACCGGCGTGCACGACACCGTCGCGCTACGGGTCAGCGATCATCCGATCGTGCGCGACCTGTGTTCGCTGGTCGGCCCGCTTGTCTCCACCTCGGCCAACCCCCAGGGGCGCCCGGCGGCACGCACGCGGATCCGCGTGGAGCAGTATTTCCGCGGACAGATCGACCTGGTGCTGGGTGGCAACCTGGGCGGGCGTCGAAACCCGAGCGTGATCCGTGACCTGGCGACCGGCAAGGTGGTGCGCCCGGACTGATTTTTTATCAGCGCACAATCAACTGTGGGAGCGAGCCTGCTCGCGAAAGCGGTGTATCAGTCAACATTAATGTTGGCTGACTTGACGCCTTCGCGAGCAGGCTCGCTCCCACAGGTTCTTTAGCGAACTCTAGATCAAGGCAGGAGGATGGTCGACCCCGTCGTGCGCCGCGCCGACAACTCGGTATGGGCCTTGGCCGCTTCCGCCAGCGGATAACGCTGGTTGATATCCACGGTAAGCTTGCCGCTGGCGATCATGGCGAATAGCTCATCGGCCATCTGCTGGAGGTTTTCGGCGTTGTTGGCGTAGGTCGCCAGAGTCGGGCGGGTGACGTACAGCGAGCCCTTGGCCGAGAGGATCCCCAGGTTCACACCGTCCACCGCGCCGGAGGCATTGCCAAAGCTCACCACCAGGCCACGGGGAGCCGTGCAATCCAGGGAGGTCAGCCAGGTGTCCTTGCCGACGCCGTCGTACACCACCGGGACCTTATTGCCGTCAGTCAATTCCAGTACACGCTGTACGACGTTTTCCTTGCTGTAGTCGATCACTTCCCAGGCGCCGTGGGATTTTGCAATAGCGGCTTTTTCCGCCGAGCTGACGGTGCCGATCAGCTTCACGCCCAGGGCCTTGGCCCACTGGCAGGCCAGCGAGCCCACGCCACCGGCGGCGGCATGGAACAGGATGGTTTCGCCGCCCTTGAGCTCGTAAGTCTGGCGCAGCAGGTATTGCACGGTCAGGCCCTTGAGCATCACACCGGCGGCCTGTTCGAAACTGATGGATTCGGGCAAGTGGACCAGATTGGCCTCGGGCAACACATGCACATCGCTGTAGGCCCCCAGCGGACCGCTGCCATAGGCCACGCGGTCACCGACCTTGAAGCGCGTGACGTCCGCGCCGACGGCCTCGACCACGCCGGCACCCTCGGCACCGAGTCCCGATGGCAGCGCCGGTGGCGGGTAAAGCCCGCTGCGATAATAAGTGTCGATGAAGTTCAGCCCGATCGCCTTGTTGCTGACGCGAACCTGCTGCGGACCGGGCTCGGCCGGCTGGTATTCGACGTACTCAAGCACGTCCGGGCCGCCGTGGGCGCTGAACTGGATACGTTTGGCCATCTTCGCTCTCTCCTTATCGTGGGACTTTTTACCAAGCCTGCTATCGGACTCCTAAGCTTGATCTCCGTCAACTGTGGCGTGGGCGGATGCGGTGTTATCCTGTGCGCCCATTTGCCGGCGGCCCTTGTACGCCGCGCAGCGTAGCCCTGATCAAGGTGATGTCATGACTACTCGCACCGAGGCCGTGAAAGCCTATCTGCTCGACCTGCAAGACCGCATCTGCGCCGCCCTGGAAACCGAGGACGGTGGCACTCGCTTCGTCGAGGACGCCTGGACCCGACCTGCCGGCGGTGGCGGACGCACCCGGGTGATTGAAAACGGTACGGTCATCGAGAAGGGCGGCGTCAACTTTTCCCACGTCTTTGGCAGCGGTCTCCCACCCTCGGCCAGCGCCCACCGGCCGGAGCTGGCCGGGCGCGGTTTCGAGGCCCTGGGCGTGTCGCTGGTGATCCACCCGCACAATCCCCACGTGCCTACGTCCCACGCCAACGTACGCTTTTTCATCGCCGAAAAAGAAGGCGAAGAGCCGGTCTGGTGGTTTGGCGGCGGTTTCGACCTGACCCCTTACTACGGCGTGGAAGAAGATTGCGTGCATTGGCACCGCGTCGCCCAGCAAGCCTGCGAGCCGTTCGGCCCGGAGGTCTATTCGCGCTACAAGGCCTGGTGCGACAGCTATTTCCACATCAAGCATCGCAACGAACCGCGCGGCATCGGCGGTCTGTTTTTTGATGACCTGAACGAGTGGGACTTCGATACCAGCTTCGCCTTCATGCGCGCCATCGGCGACGCCTACATCGATGCCTACCTGCCTATCGTGCGGCGTCGCAAACACGACCCGTTCACCGCCGCGCAACGACAATTCCAGGAGTTCCGCCGTGGGCGCTACGTGGAATTCAACCTGGTCTATGACCGTGGCACCCTGTTCGGCCTGCAATCGGGCGGGCGTACCGAGTCGATCCTGATGTCGCTGCCACCGCAGGTCCGCTGGAGCTACGACTGGAAAGCCGAGCCGGGCAGCGAAGAAGCGCGGCTGACCGATTATTTCCTGCAGGACCGCGATTGGCTGGCTACGGCCTGAACGGGGAAAAGTCCATGGATCGCTACGTTGTAATGGGTAACCCGATCGGCCACAGCAAGTCGCCGTTGATCCATCGCCTGTTTGCCGAGCAAACCGGGCAAGCGTTGGACTACACCACGCTGCTGGCGCCGCTGGAGGACTTCGCCGCTTGCGCCCGGGAATTTTTCCGTGAGGGGCGTGGGGCAAATGTCACCGTGCCGTTCAAGGAGGACGCCTTTCGCCTGGCTGACAGCCTGACCGAACGGGCGCAACGGGCCGGTGCGGTCAATACCTTGAGCAAACAGGCCGACGGCCGCCTGCTGGGCGACAACACCGACGGCGCCGGACTCGTTCGGGACCTGACCGTCAACGCCGGGTTCAGCCTCAAGAACAAGCGCATCCTGCTGCTTGGCGCCGGCGGCGCGGTACGGGGCGCCTTGGAACCCTTGTTGGCTGAGGCGCCGTCATCGCTGATCATTGCCAATCGCACGGTGGAAAAAGCTGAATTGCTGGCTGAGCTGTTCGCCGACCTGGGTCCGGTCTCGGCCAGCGGTTTCGACTGGTTGCGCGAGCCGGTGGACCTGATCATCAATGCCACATCCGCCAGCCTGTCAGGCGAAGTACCGCCGATTGCCGGAAGTCTGATCGAGCCAGGCAAGACGTTTTGCTACGACATGATGTATGGCAAGGAGCCGACGTCGTTCTGCCGCTGGGCCGAAGAACACGGCGCGGCGGTGGCGATGGATGGCCTGGGCATGCTCGCCGAACAGGCGGGCGAAGCGTTTTTCCTGTGGCGTGGCGTACGTCCGGACACCGCCCCGGTGCTGGCGGAGTTGCGCCGTCAACTCGCTGCGGTCAATCCCTGAAGAGGATCGGGCATTTCTCCGGTCCTTCCAGCTTCAACAATTCCTCCACCACCGGTGGCCTTGCCCCACGCAAAGTCAGGCTGCGCCCCTGGCTGCGCAGGCGCCGGGCTTCCTGGTGGAGCATTTCGACGCCGGAGTAATCGATGAAGTTGATCTGCTGGGCGTCGATGATCACCTGCTGGGCGGGCATGCGTTGCAGGCGCACTTGCAAATAATGGCTGGCGCCGAAAAAGATCGAGCCGCCCACCCGCAAGACGTCCGCCTCACCTTCCCGGAAATGCTGCACCCGCGGTTGCGAAGTGCGCTTGAGATAGAAAAACAGCGAAGCCAACACGCCCGCGTAGATAGCCGTTTGCAGTTCAAGCAGCAGCGTGGCCAGGCAGGTGAGCCCCATCACCAGGAATTCGGAACGACTCACGCGGTACAGCGCCCGGATACCCCGATGGTCCACCAGGCCCCAGGCGATCAGCAAAATACTGCCGGCCATGGCGGGAATGGGAATGTGCGCGATCAGTGTCGCGCCGGCAACCGCGAACAGCGCCACCCACAACGCCGAAAACACTCCGGCCAGGGGCGAACAGGCACCCGCTTCATAGCTGAGACCGGAACGGGTAAAGGAGCCGGCTGACAGCGATCCGGCGAAAAATCCTCCGACGATATTGGAAAGCCCCTGCGCCCTGACTTCCTGATTCGCATCGAGCAGTTGCCCGGAGCGCACCGACAACGAGCGGGCGATGGACAGGCTGGTCACCAGCCCGAGCATGCCCACCGCAACGGCACCGGGCAGCAGACGCAGAATCAGCTCCAGGTCCAGGGGCAGCGGTGTAAGCGGCGGCAAGCGCCCGACGAAGGCGCTGACCAATGCCACATGCCCGAACATCCCGGGCCATGCCCAGACCACCAGGCTGGCAATCACCAAGGTGATCAGCAGACTCGGCCAGCGCGGCAGCAAGCGCTTGAGCACGATCCCGACCACCAGCGTCGCCAATCCCAACAGCAGCGATGGCTTATCCACAGCGCCGATGTGACTGACCAGCACCAGCACGCCCTTCAGGGCCGTAGCTTCGTTGGGCAGGTCCAGGCCCAGCAGGTTCGGCAACTGCCCCAGCGCAATCACTACCGCCGCACCCAGGGTGAAGCCGAGTACGGCCGAGTGTGAGACAAAATTCACCAGTGCACCGAAACGCAGCAATCCCAGCAGCCATTGGAAAATACCCGCCAGTACCGTCAGCAGCAGGATCAACGTGATGTAGTCCTGAGTCGCCGGCACGGCCAGAGGACTGACAGTGGCGTAGAGGACAATGGAGATTGCCGCCGTAGGACCACAGATCAAATGCCAGGACGATCCCCATAGGCAGGCGATAAGCACCGGCACGATTGCCGCGTACAAGCCGTATTCCGGCGGCAGGCCGGCAATCAGTGCGTAGGCAATGGACTGCGGTAACGCGAGAATCGCGCCGCTGAGGCCGACGATCAGGTCACGGCCGACGCTGGCGCGGGTCTGCCGGGGCAGCCAGCTGAGGAACGGAAACAGCGAATGGCGCGTGGGGATTGCCATGGAGCCTCAAAGATGGGGTTTGGCACAAGAATATCAGGTGAACCAACGTGGCGAGGGAGCTTGCTCCCGCTCGGTCGCGCAGCGGCCGCAAAAAAACCGGGACCGCTGCGCCCGAAGCGTCGGACCGGCCCAGCGGGAGCAAGCTCCTCGCCACAAGAGCTCGTCAGAGCTTGGCCTTGACCGCCGCCAGCGCGTCCTTGCCATCCACCGTCTTCACGCCGTCCAGCCATTTGTCCAGCACCGCCGGGTTGGCCTTGATCCAGGCCTTGGCCGCTTCGGCGTTGCTGACCTTCTTGTTCACCACTTCGGCCATGATGCTGTTTTCCATTTCCTGGGTGAAGCTCAGGTTGGTCAGCAGCTTCCCGACGTTCGGGCAGGCCTGTGCATAACCCTTGCGCGTCAGCGTGTACACGCTGCCGGTATCGCCAAAGTACTTCTCGCCGCCCTTGAGGTAATGCATTTTCAGTTGCACGTTCATCGGGTGTGGGGTCCAGCCGAGGAACGTCACGAATTTCTGCTTCTTCACGGCTCGGGAGACTTCCGCCAGCATTGCCTGCTCGCTGGACTCCACCAGTTTCCATTCGCCCATGCCGAAATCGTTGGTCTTGATGATTTCTTTCAGCGAAAGGTTGGCCGGGGCGCCGGAACCGATGCCGTAGATCTTCTTGTCGAACTTGTCGGCGAACTTGTTCAGGTCGGCGAAGTTATGCACACCGGCGTCCCAGACGTAGTCCGGCACCGCCAGGGTAAACTCGGTGCCGTCCAGGTTCTTCGCCAATTGCGTGACATCGCCATTGGCGACGAACTTGTCATAGAACCCCTGCTGCGCCGGCATCCAGTTACCCAAGAAAACATCCACCTGGCCATCCTTCAGGCCACCGAACGTGATCGGTACCGCCAAGGTGTCGACCTTGGCCTTGTAGCCCATGCCCTCAAGCAGGAAACCGGTGATGGCGTTGGTCGCGGCGATATCGCTCCAGCCCGGATCGGCCATCTTCACGGTCTCGCAACTCTGCTCGGCCCACGCCGAAACACTGCTCAACGCCAACAGCCCGGCGGTCAGTACTGTGGATAACTTTTGCATGCGCTTCCCCTTACGTTATTGGTCTATTGGCAGGGTTGTGGATAACGGGCCTTGCGCTCCAGATCGTCGAGGTCGATGTGGTTGCGCATGTATTGCTGGCTGGCATCGACCAGCGGCTGGTGATCCCAGCTCTTGAGTTTGCCCAGGGTCAACGCCTGGGCAACGAAACGACGGCGTCGCTGGCTGGCGAGCACCTGTTGGTGAATGGCTGGAATATCCCATTTGGCCCGCGCTTCGGC
Source organism: Pseudomonas sp. R1-15 (assembly GCF_051132085.1). Lineage (NCBI taxonomy): Bacteria > Pseudomonadati > Pseudomonadota > Gammaproteobacteria > Pseudomonadales > Pseudomonadaceae > Pseudomonas > Pseudomonas sp. R1-15. The sequence continues at coordinate 5,987,607 of NZ_CP071660.1, forward strand.
GAGAAAATCGTTGAACAGCGCCTGATGCTCAGGCGACTGACTGAGATCCGCCACCTCCTGAGGATCATCACGCAGGTCGAACAACAGGCACGGGTCATCTTCGCTGTAGATGAATTTCCACGGGCCGCGACGGATCATCATCAACGGGCTGACGGTGCCTTCGGCCATGTATTCACCGAAGACTTCATCGTGCCCACCCTGCCCTTGCAGATGCGGAACCAGCGAGCGTCCATCCAGCGGCAAGCCTGGTTCCAGCGTGCCACCGGCCAGTTCGACCAGGGTCGGCAGCAGGTCAGCAGTGGACACCGCCGCGCTGACGCGGCCGCTGGCAAACTGGCCTGGGGCGCTAATCAGCAGCGGCACGCGGGCGGACATTTCAAACCAGTGCATTTTGTACCAGAGGCCTTTTTCGCCAAGCATGTCTCCATGATCGCCAGAGAACACGATGATGGTGTCGTCGAGCAACCCGGTGTCTTCCAACGTCTGCAGCAACTTGCCGACATTGCTGTCGATGTAGCTGCACGCGCCGAAGTAGGCGCGGCGAGCATCACGGATCTTATCCACAGGCAGCGGCTTGCCCCACAGATCGTAGACTTTCAACAGGCGTTGGGAATGTGGATCAAGCTCTGTCTGGTCCGGGGTGTAGGGCAGCGGGATGTCCTTGTCGTCATACAGATCCCAGAATGCCTTGGGAATCGTGTACGGATCGTGTGGATGGGTCATGGATACGGTGAGGCAAAACGGCTGGTCGCCGTCCTCGCGGATGTGGTCGAACAGGTACTGCTGGGCCTTGAACACCACCTCTTCATCAAAATCCAGCTGATTGGTGCGCACGCACGGTCCGGCCTGCAACACCGACGACATGTTGTGATACCAGCTCGGCCGCACATCCGGCTCGTCCCAGTTCACGGCCCAGCCGTAGTCCGCTGGATAAATGTCGCTGGTCAGGCGCTCTTCGTAACCGTGCAATTGGTCCGGCCCGCAAAAATGCATCTTGCCGGACAACGCCGTGCGATAGCCGAGACGGCGAAGGTAATGGGCATAAGTCGGAACGTCCGCCGGAAAATCCGCCGCGTTGTCATAGGCGCCGATCTTGCTCGGCAACTGACCGCTCACCAGCGTAAAGCGTGACGGCGCACAGAGCGGGCTGTTGCAGTACGCGGCATCGAATACCACGCCCTGGTCGGCCAGGCGTGACAGATTGGGCAGCTTGATGGGCGACGGACCGTAGATCGGCAACATTGGCGCGGCCATCTGATCGGCCATGATGAAAAGAATGTTCTTGCGCTTCATGTATTCGCGGCATTCCATAGTGAACGGTTATGCGATATTGCTGCGAACGAGCATGTAGCCCATGCTGGTTGGGGTAAAGCCCATGCAAGATAATGACTAGGATAAGCTGAGCTTATGTATGACGCCTTGGGTGACCTGTCCCTGGATCTGTTCCGCGCCTTCGAATCAGCGGCTCGCCAGCAAAGTTTTACTGCGGCAGCGATCGAACTGGGCACGACCCAACCCGCCATTAGCCAACAGATCAAACGGCTGGAAGAGCAGCTCGGTACGCGCCTGTTTGATCGCATCTATCGCGGCATCGAACTGACCGAGGCCGGCGCGATCCTGTTCGAGCAGGTCCAGGCCGGCTTGCAGAGCATCGATGCGGGGCTCAACGCGATCACGGCCCAGCACCAGCATGAAGTGCTGCAGGTCGCGACGGATTTCGCTTTCGCCGCCTATTGGCTGATGCCGCGACTGCATCGGTTCCACGCGGCAAATCCGCAGGTAGATGTGAGCCTGGTAACCAGCGAGCGCAACCACAACATGCTGCGCACTGATATCGATGTTGCGGTGCTCTTCGGCGACGGTCGCTTCAAACAGGGCGAAAGTCGTTGGCTTTTCAGCGAAGAAGTCTTTCCTGTATGCAGCCCTCTCCTGCTCAAGGACCGCCCCCAACCCCTGCCCGCTCACGCCCTCGCGGAATTCCCGCTACTGCATTTGCGCGGCGGCAACAGCAGCGCCTGGTTCGACTGGAGCGGCGTATTTCGCGAGCTGGGCATCACCTCGCCACCGGCGCCGGGCCAACTGCGCTTCGACAACTACACCCTGCTTATCCAGGCGGCGATTGGCGGCCAAGGCGTCGCCATCGGTTGGCGTCACCTTGTGGATAACTTGCTGGCGCAAGGACTGCTATGTCGCCCGATCGCCGAAACGGTGCTTTCCCGGTTGGGGTATTACGTGGTCTTGCCCCAGCGCAAGCGCCGGGGTGTGCTGATCAAACTGTTCGTGGATTGGCTGATGGAAGAACAGGCCAATAGTGCGGAGTCGCTTACAGGGCTGCCGCTGCCTTCGATTGCGGTTTGAGGGAGCTGGCTGAGTTCTTACAGTTTTAGAGAGAGGTATTGATGCGTACGGAAGTAAATAGGTCAAGACATAAATGTTAGGGACACACTCAATATAGTGGGGCGATTATTTTTTGCCTCCGAATTCAAGTGCTATTGTTTTTGTCCAAACCACCTCCTCGGCTCGTATTGCGTCGGAACGCAGCATGTTTGAAGAAACATGCTGATGAAAGCGGTCCAGCCAACCACATCATTTCCCTTGAGAATAGGCTTTAACGCCGGAATCATGATCTCGTATCCATACTCGACGGTGCTCATATGTACTGACGCGACAAGAATGGTTGAGATAGTGCATACAATAAACCATCGCCATCTGAACTTATTACCAGAGAAATACCGTGATAAAAAATACAGCAAAGAAAAGGAGATAAATGAGAACGATATATACAAGACGGAAACAACTAGACTATTCATCCGTCGCCTCAGACTCAAGATAAATGGAGCGTATTGTCATGGTATTACTCGCGCCCTCCAAAATAAGCGCGTCCTTGCCCATTGTTTTGTATGCTCGAATGCGATCGGCATCTACATATCTAAACAAACGCCACGTATCTTTCTTTACCACCATTCTTCCAAGGCCATACACCGACATCGTCAAATCCACCATCCCGTACGCGATATTTCCCCCTCTATCCCCTCCTCCAAACGTCTTGGAAACAGCGTGGTACCCCTGCCGTACCGGCCCCTCAGTGTCGGATCGCCCCTCCCAAAGATTGCGCCCATTCTCATAAACGTTATTCGCCCCATGGGCCATTATCGGAACCCCCGCCACCAGGCAGAGCGTTCCGGCCGAGACGTAGCAGATACCGCCACCCGTCGCGATTTGCATGGCGCCCGCGATAGCGCCGGCGCCTTTCTTGGCAATTTCCCAGGACTGCTCCAGCAGGCTGCCCTGTTCGTCCTTGATGGCCTGCAACCCTTGCTCAGGACTTTTGCGGCCCTGCGCGACATCGTTGACGATGCCTCTGGCGTAATAAGCCACCTCGCGATTGAACTGGATACGCAGCGTCCCATTGCTGATGTGCCGGGCCGCCAATGTGCACGCCTGGTTGCTCAGGTTCGCGGCGGCCTGGCTGACTGTCCAATAGTCGCAACTACTGGGCTGGCAACTTTCTTCCGACTGTTTCATTCCTCGGACTGCCATGAGCTGTAGCCGCTGGTTCCCGCCAGGTGATGGGTCCAGATGATGTCGCGGTAGCGAATGGCGACATGCTCTTGTGGCTCGGCGTCGCTATGAAGGATCACATGGGGCATATCCAGGGTGAGGTCAGCGATGACCCCTCCCCTGACTTCGATGGTGTAGAACTTCTCCAATAAACCAAACGAGGAGGTTCGGTAAAAGCTGATGAAGCAACGTATCGCCTCTCGGCTGGAGAGCGCCTGGGCAATAAGGGGTGAGGATTTATCGACGTTCTTGCTGATGATGATCGGACGATGCGTGGCTTTATTCATGTTTCCGATGTTCGCCATGTTATGGCTGTAGGAAAGCACCATGATTTCGTCGGCATGAGCTGCCTGGCATCTATTGCCGATGGAGTCCTGGGTTGAACATCCCGCTGAAATCAGTCCTTGAACCTCGCCGGTAATGGTCATGTAGCCATGGTTTGCCATACGTGCCGCTCCCTTCTAGCCGTTCGAACAGGCTATTCCGAAGGGGTTGGGCACGATGTAGGGCGCGGCGCAGGACGTTTCCGCAAATACGAACAGAATGTGTCGAGGCCAGCCTCAAGCCACAGTCGCCGACCGCGACGGCCGATCAGTCAGCCGCCACGAAACTCACATGCTCGCCCACATGCAGGTTCGAGCGCAGTTCATCGACAATGCCCACCGCCACCCGATTGAGGCGCTCCAGGGACTCGGCCATTCCGGACTCCAGGCTGGTGCTGACCTGGCTGAAATGCTCGATGCTCAAGCCCGGCGCGGCGTAGGGCGCGTTGACCAGGGTCCATTGCAAGGCGCTGTTTTTCAGGGCGTCGAGGATTTCCTCGGCGGCATGGCGTTGCAAGTCATCTTCGGCTTCCTGCTCATCGAGGGCAGCGAAATCGCCCACCAGGAACAGCCGGGGAATATTGACCGCCTGCATGCCTGCAATCAGCGCATCCACGGCCAGGACCTGCTCCACCGGGCCGGGAATGAGTGTGCGCTCCACTTGCTCGCTGTTCATTGGCAGCCCCGGCGCGTTCAACAAGCACACCACGGCAGTGGCGCCGGCAACGCTCTGCTTGACCCGTTCGGGGTCGAAGAGGTCGCCGGTCTTGGTCCGCAGGCCCGGGCGTGGCGCCAAGGCCGTAAGATCATCGAGGATGGCGATGACTTCGTGCTGGCGTCGCAACAGCTCAGCCATCAACGCACTTCCGAGGCTGCTCATGGCACCATAGAGCACCACTTTGATGACCGGGGTTTCGGCGTTTCTCATGGCTGGTATTCCTTTTTTCCCGCGTGTAAAGGCTCTGACCCGTGGTTAACCGCGAGGGTTCGGCTGGTCTTTCGAGGAGTGACAGATGCAACGGATCAAGGGCTATCACGCCCATGTTTATTTCGACGCCGGCACCATCGATCAGGCGCGGGCCTTGTGTGAGCAAGCGGCGCAGCTGTTCCCGCTGAAGATGGGCCGGGTGCACCAACGGCCGGTCGGCCCGCACCCGGACTGGAGCTGCCAGCTGGCATTCGATCCGCAGTACATCGGCGTGGTCCTGCCGTGGCTGGCGCTCAATCGCAACGGGCTGGTGATATTCCTGCACCCGGACACTGGTGATGATCTGGCCGATCACACCGATCATGCGATCTGGATGGGCGCGGTACGGCCGTTGAATCTTTCGGCGTTTGAATCAAGGACCTGATTGCCTTTTGTGGCGAGGGAGCTTGCTCCCGCTGGGCCGGTCCGACGCTTCGGGCGCAGCGGCCCCCAGGATCTTTCGGCCGCTGCGCGACCGAGCGGGAGCAAGCTCCCTCGCCACGAAAGCAGATCGGTCATCAGCAATTACTGCAGCGAAAGCAGGCTGGTCATCATCCATTGCTACAGCGAAAGGCTGCTGAAAGCTTGCGCGATTAGGATCGCCTCACCTACCGGCAAAAGACCGGTGGCCAGAAACGAGCTTTCGAATGCTCGTGCGGCCTTTTTAACAACAACAATGGTGATTCTGATGTCCGCTGCTACCCGTCCCGTTGCATCCCCTCCATCCGTCCGTCCCGAGCCCTGCATCCTGCGCTGACCGTTCCGGTTCGCCTTTGCCCGCCGCGCCACGCCTGGAGTATTTCCCATGCTGACTTTCCTTGGCTTCGCCATGGTCATCACGTTCATGTTCCTGATCATGACCAAGCGCCTGTCCGCGCTGATCGCGCTGATCATTATTCCGATCCTGTTCGCGCTGTTCGGTGGCTTTGCGCCGAAGATCGGCCCGATGATGCTCGAAGGCATCACCAAGCTTGCCCCGACCGGGGTGATGCTGATGTTTGCGATTCTTTATTTCGCCCTGATGATCGACTCCGGCCTGTTCGACCCGGCCGTGCGCAAGATCCTCAAGATGGTCAAGGGCGACCCCCTGAAAGTTTCGGTCGGCACCGCCGTTCTGGCGCTCGTCGTTTCCCTCGATGGTGACGGCGCGACCACTTATATGATCTGCGTAGCCGCCATGCTGCCGCTCTACAGCCGTATCGGCATGAGCCCACAGATCATGGCGGGCCTGATTATCCTCGCCGGCGGCGTGATGAACATGACCCCTTGGGGCGGGCCAACCGCTCGGGCGGCCAGTGCGCTGCATGTGGATCCGTCCGACATCTTCGTCCCGATGATCCCGGCGATGCTGGCCGGCGTCGTGGCGATCCTGGCGATTGCCTACATGTACGGCAAACGCGAGCGTGCGCGCCTGGGTGAGCTGCACCTGGCCGGTGACGACATGGACCACAGCGAAATCAGCGTCTCGCAATTTCCGGACGCCCGCCGTCCGAAACTGATCTGGTTCAACGGCGCACTGACCCTGGCCCTGATGTGCACGCTGATTGCCGGCCTGTTGCCGCTGCCGGTGCTGTTCATGGTGGCGTTCAGTATCGCGATGATCGTCAACTATCCATGCCTGCAACAACAGAAAGACCGCGTCGCGGCTCACGCCGGCAGCGTGTTGGCGGTGGTCGGGCTGATCTTCGCGGCGGGTATCTTCACTGGCATCCTGTCGGGCACCGGCATGGTCGATGCCATGTCCAAGAGCCTGCTGGCAGTGATCCCGGACTTCCTCGGTCCTTACCTCGCGGTCATCACTGCACTGGTGAGCATGCCGTTCACTTTCTTCATGTCGAACGATGCATTTTATTACGGGGTGTTACCAGTTTTGGCCGAAGCAGCCAGCCATTACGGCATCACTGGCGTCGAAATGGCCCGTGCCTCGATCGTCGGCCAGCCCGTTCACCTGCTGAGCCCGCTGGTTCCGTCGACTTACCTGCTGGTGGCCCTGGCCGGGATCGAATTCGGCGATCACCAACGCTTCACCTTGAAGTGGGCAGTACTGGTTTGCCTGTGCATAATGTTCGCCGCCTTGCTGATGGGGATTTTTCCGCTGTTCAGCACTCTATAAAAGCAACGCCCGCCGCGTCGCCCCTGTCGGTTAACCGAAGGCGCGGCGCGGCCTAACACTCGCTCAAAGGAACTCACATGGAATGGCTGACCAACCCGGAAATATGGGTTGCCTTCTTTACCCTGACCGCCCTCGAAATCGTCCTGGGTATCGATAACATCATCATGATCTCGATCCTGGTCAGCCGCATGCCCAAGCACATGCAGGCACGCACCCGGATCTTCGGCCTGGCGCTGGCGATGATCACGCGGATCCTGTTGTTGCTGTCCATCACCTGGGTGATGCGCCTGACCGCCGATCTGTTCGAAGTGTTCGGCCAGGGCATCTCCGGCCGCGACCTGATCCTGTTCTTCGGTGGCCTGTTCCTGCTGTGGAAAAGCTCTCAGGAGATGTACCACGCGCTGGAAGGCGAAGAGGAAAACAGCGACGAGCCTTCGGTCAAGGGCGGCAACTTCATCTACACCATCATCCAGATCGCGATCATCGACATCGTGTTCTCCCTGGACTCGGTCATCACCGCGGTCGGCATGGTCTCCCATGTACCGGTCATGGTTGCCGCGATCATCGTCGCCGTACTGGTGATGATGCTGGCTTCGGGCACCATCAGCACGTTCATCGACAAGCACCCGTCGCTGAAAATGCTGGCGCTGTCGTTCCTGCTGGTGGTCGGTACCGTACTGATCGCCGAATCGTTCGATGTGCATGTGCCTAAAGGCTATGTCTACTTCGCCATGGCGTTCTCGCTGGCGGTGGAAGCGATCAATATCAAGATGCGTACCGCGATGGCACGCAAGCGCAAGCAGCAGGATCCGGTGAAACTGCGCAAGGATGTTCCGGGTCAGTAAAGATGCAGGGCAATGAACGAAGGGGCTCTTGGGAGCCCCTTTTTTCATGTCTGCAGAAACTCAACTGTGGGAGCGAGCCTGCTCGCGAAAGCGGTCTGCCTGCAGCAGCGATATGGGATGGGCTGCTGCCTTCGCGAGCAGGCTCGCTCCCACAGGGGTTCGGGGTGTTCCAGATGAAGCAGTTTTTATGACAGTTTTGTTTCAAAGCCCTCTTCAGCTATGCAATGCTGGCGTCCGAACCATTCGCCAACTACAGCTTAAGTACCAGTAGAACGATGTGGCATCGTCAATTTGTTCCTTTGGAACGCTAACAGGGGGCTCCTCATGCTGACCCTGCTGAATCTGCTCTCCGCCGTGGCCTTGCTGATCTGGGGCACGCACATCGTCCGTACCGGCATTCTGCGGGTCTATGGCTCGAATCTGCGTCACGTCATCAGCCAGAACATGTCCCGGCGCTGGTTGGCTTTCATCGCCGGGATCATGGTCACCGCCATGGTCCAGAGCAGCAACGCCACGGCCATGCTCGTCACCTCTTTTGTCGGCCAGGGCCTGATGTCGCTGACGCCCGCCCTGGCGACCATGCTTGGCGCCGACGTCGGCACCGCGCTGATGGCACGGGTGCTGACCCTCGACCTGTCGTGGCTGTCACCGTTGCTGATATTTCTCGGGGTGATTTTTTTCCTGTCGCGCAAACAGACGCGCGTCGGGCAGATGGGCCGGGTCGCCATCGGCCTGGGCCTGATCATCCTGGCCCTGCAACTGATCGTCGAAGCCGCTGCGCCCATCACCCAGGCCCAGGGCGTGAAGGTGATTTTCGCCTCACTGACCGGCGATATCCTGCTCGATGCGCTGGTCGGCGCGCTGTTCGCCATGATTTCCTATTCCAGCCTCGCCGCCGTGCTGCTGACCGCGACACTGGCCGGCGCGGCGGTGATCAGCTTGCCAGTGGCTATCGGCCTGGTGATCGGCGCCAACATCGGCAGCGGCATCCTGGCGTTTCTCAGCACCAGCATGCAGAACGCCGCCGGACGCCAGGTGGCACTCGGCAGCCTGTTGTACAAGCTGATTGGCCTGTTGCTGATCATTCCGGTACTCGATCCGCTGGTGGGCTGGCTGGACAGCCTGGATTTCAGCCACCAGGAAACCGTCATCGGTTTTCACCTGCTCTATAACACCGTGCGTTGCCTGGTATTGCTGCCCAGCGTCGGGCCGATGGGCCGGCTCTGCGCCTGGCTGCTGCCGGAGCGCCCGGACACCAACGGCACGGCCAAGCCCCGGCACCTCGACCCCACCGCCCTCGCGACCCCGAGCCTGGCCCTGGCGAACGCGGCCCGGGAAACCTTGCGCATCGGCGACCTGATCGAAAACATGCTCGAAGCCATGCTCGGCGTACTGCGCGGCGAGCAGACAGCGATCACTCAGCAAGTGCGCGCCATGAGCGACGATGTCGAAGCACTGTGCAGCGCCATCAAGCTGTATATGGCGCAAATGCCCCGCGAAGACCTCAGCGAACAGGACAGCCGCCGCTGGGCGGAAATCATCGAGCTGGCGATCAATCTCAAGCTGGCCAGCGACCTCATCGAACGCATGCTGCGCAAGGTCCAGCAGCAGAAGACCTCGCAACGCCGGTCGTTTTCCGATGTGGGCCTGGAAGAACTGGCGGGGCTGCACAGTCATCTGCTGGCCAACCTGCGGCTGGGGTTGACGGTGTTCCTGAGTGCCGATCGGGAAAGCGCACGGCAGTTGCTGCGTGAGAAACGTCGCTTTCGCGCGCAGGAACGGCGGATGGCCCATGCCCATGTCAGCCGTCTGCAACGCAAGGTCGTGCAGAGCCTGGAGACCAGTTCCCTGCACCTTGAGCTGATCGCTGACATGCGGCGCCTGAATTCGCTGTTCTGCGGCAGCGCCTATGTGGTGCTGGAAACCTCGGAGATCGGCGCCCTGGCCGTCGATGAAATTTCCGACATCACCCATTCGCCGTGAACGACTGGCGTCCTGGTCAGTCATTAAAAGGGACCGGGGCCCAAGCCCATCGCCAGCCAGACAACTCCGCGAAGTGTGAGCGAGCCTGCTCGCGATGAAGGCTGACCCGGCACCATGGATCTTCACTCAGCCGCCAGGAAGCCCGTTATGCGTTGTCTGCTGCTCGCCTTGCTTTTGTTCGGCTCACTCCCCGCCATTGCCCAGGATCGCTTTCAGGTCGAAGGCTATACGTTGCCCAACGGCCTGCAATTGTTGCTCAAACCCGGCACCGAACGCGGGCACGTGGCGATTCGGCTGGTGGTCGGCGTAGGGCTGGACGATTTCAGCTGCGCCGACAAGGAGCTGCCGCATCTGCTCGAACATCTTCTGTTCAGTGGGGTCGACGACAGCGGCGAAGGTGGCCTGGAAGAACGCATGCAGGCGTTGGGCGGCGAGTGGAATGCCTTTACCAGCAATGCCGATACGACGTTTGTCATCGAGGCGCCGGCGCGCAATCAGCGCAAGGTCCTGGACCTGTTGCTGGCATTGCTGACCCGCACCCGCATCGACGAAAAAGCCCTGGAGGCGGCCAAACGGGTGGTCGAGCGCGAGGACGACTACACCCATCTGCAACGCTGGCTCGACCGACAGGACCTGGGCCATAAAGCCAGCAACCAATTGGCCGTGGAACTGGGCTTGCGGTGCGCGGAACGGGCCGAGGTCGGTCACCTTACCCTGGCCCGGGTCGAGCAGGTGCGCAAGGCCTGGTATGCCTCCAACAACATGACGCTGATCGTCGTCGGCGATCTCGACCGGTTATTGCCGGCCTACCTGGAACGCAGTTTCGGCGAGCTCGAACCGGTCGAGCCCAGCGTCCACGAGCCGCTGCCGCAGATCCGCTACAGCGCGGTCACCAAACGCAACCTCATTCGCGGCCTGGCGGGCGACGGTGCCAAGCTTCATTGGCTGTTCCCGGAGCCGGTGTTGGAACAGCAGCACGACGAAACCTTCGACCTGCTCAAGGACTATCTGGACTGGGCGCTTTATCGCCAGTTGCGCCTGGCCAACGGTCTGTCCTACGGCCCCTGGGTGGAGCGGGAAGTCTTTGGCGGTGTCGGTTTTCTCAGCCTGAACGCCGACCTGGCGCGTGAAGACCTGCCGAAAGCCGAGCAGGTGCTGGAGCAGTTGCGCGGTACGCTGCTCAAGGACGGCCTGGACCCCGAGAGCTTCGTGCGGATCAAACGCGCCGCTATCGCCCATCAGTCCTGGGCCGTGCAAGGCAACAGCGCGCTGGCCGATTATTACTGGGGCGCCCTGGGCGATTATGAGGATGGCCGCTTCGCCAACCCGGCCGCCCGCTTGCAGGCCGTCAGCCTGGAGCAGGCCAACCAGGCCCTGCGCGAGCTTCTCAAGGACCCGGGTTACCTGCGGATCGAGAAGCCGTTGCTTGGTGATGACGAACTCGTTTGGGTGTTGGCTGGGTTGGTGGTGTTGCTGCTGGTGGGTATTGGCTGGCGATGGCGTCGCAGGGCGCGACCGCAGCCAGACTGATATGCCTCGTGTGAGCAAGCTTGCCCGCGATGAGACAACACAAATCCCGTGGCGAGGGAGCTTGCTCCCGCTCGGCCGGTCCGACGTCTCGGGCGCAGCAGCCGCAAACCGGGCGATGCGGTTTACCGGGGGAAAATGCCGGGCCCGCTACGCAGGCCAGCGGGAGCAAGCTCCCTCGCCACGAAAGATCACCGCGGCAGGCGTCGCGATCCTCGCCATGTCACCGTCCTGGCGATACTCTGTCAGAGATATTTCCCAAGACTTACTGTGAAACCGCCGATGCCGAACCTGACTCATTTAATCCAGCGCATCCTCGAACTGATGAAGCGCTATCCGGGGGTCATCGCCCTCGGCGGTTTCATTTCCGGGGTCGGCAGTTTCATGCTGGTGGATCGCCAGCAAGGCCTGGCGACCTGGATCGCCATCATGATGCTGGTGAGCTGGCTCTGGCTGATGCTGGAGAACAGCCTGACGCGGCTGTTCACGCGGATCTTCAAACGGGAGATACCCCAGCCGCTGCTGCGTTACGCCACGCAGATGATCCACCAGGAAAGCCTGTTCTTCGTCTTGCCGTTTTTCTTCATCACGACAACCTGGAACAGCAGCCAGCTGCTCTTTACCGGCCTGCTGGCGGCGTCGGCGCTGGTCTCGATCATCGACCCGCTGTACTACAAATGGCTGGCGCCCCGGCGGTGGGCGTTCCTGGCGTTGCACACGCTGACGCTGTTCGCAGCGCTGCTCACTGCGCTGCCGGTGATCCTGCACCTGACCACTGACCAGAGTTTCAAGCTGGCACTGGGCATCGCCATGCTGCTGTCGTTCCCGAGCCTGGCCTCGATCTTCCCGATCCGCACCGTGCGCAACGCGTTGGCGATTCTGTGCATCACCCTGGGCATCGGCGCCGCCGGCTGGGTGCTGCGCTCCTGGGTTCCACCGGCCACGCTCTGGATGACCGAAGTGGCAATCAGTACCCAGCTGGAAGACCGCACGCCAGGCGCCAGCCTCAAGGAAGTCAGCGCGGCCCAGATCCGTGGTAACGGCCTGTACGCCTACACCGCCATCAACGCACCGCGCGGGCTCGATGAGCGGATCTACCACGTCTGGCAGTTCAACGGCAAAGAGGTGGACCGCATCGCTCTGGACATCCATGGCGGACGCAAGGAAGGCTATCGCGCCTGGACCCACAAGCAGAACTTCCCGGACAACCCGACGGGAAAATGGCAAGTGCGGATACTCACCGAAAATGGCCAGATGATTGGTGTGTTGAGGTTCGAGGTGAAGGACTGAAGGTCCTGCGGACCTTATCGCGAGCAGGCTCAATCCTACAGATCAGCCAAAGAACCAGTAGCAGACTCCGATGGCCGCTATCACCCCGGCCAGCTCGGCCAGCAGGGCGCAACCCACCGCGTGGCGGGCTCGCTGGATGCCCACGGCGCCGAAATACACCGCCAGCACGTAGAACGTGGTTTCGGTGCTGCCCTGGATGGTCGCCGCCACGAGGGCCGGGAAGCTGTCCACCCCGGAGGTCTTCATGGTTTCAATCAGCATCGCCCGGGCGGCGCTGCCGGAGAACGGCTTGACCATGGCGGTGGGCAAGGCGTCGACGAAACGCGTGTCCAGACCGGCCCACTGCACCAGATGGCGGATACCGTCCAGGCCGAAATCCAGCGCCCCCGAAGCGCGCAGCACACCGACAGCGCAGAGCATCGCCACCAGATACGGCAGCAGCGTCTTGGCGACGTCGAATCCCTCTTTGGCGCCTTCGACAAAGGCCTCATACACTTTGACCTTGCGCAGCGCACCCACCACCAGAAACAGGATGATCAGGCTAAACAGCGTCAAGTTGCCGAGAATCGATGAGAGCCCCGCCAGCGCCGTGGCCGAGAGCGTCGCCAGCAACGCCATGAAACCACCCAGCACCAGCGCGCCCGGGATCAGATAGGCCAGTACCACCGGATCCCACAAGCGCAGCCGTTGCATGAACGCCACGGACAACAGCCCCACCAGGGTCGAGGCGCTGGTGGCGAGCAGGATCGGCAGGAACACCAGGGTCGGGTCCGGCGCGCCTTGCTGGGCGCGGTACATGAAAATCGTTACCGGCAGCAGTGTCAGTGACGATGCGTTGAGCACCAGGAACAGGATCTGCGCGTTGCTGGCGATGGTCGGGCTCGGGTTGAGGTCTTGCAGGGCGCGCATGGCCTTCAAGCCGATCGGGGTGGCCGCGTTGTCCAGCCCCAGGCCGTTGGCCGCGAAGTTGAGGGTGATCAGGCCGATGGCCGGATGGCCAGCCGGGACTTCCGGCATCAAGCGCAGGAACAGCGGGCCGAGGGCCTTGGCCAGCCAATCGACTATGCCGGCTTTTTCCGCGATGCGCAGGAAGCCCAGCCACAGCGTCAAAGTGCCGAACAGCAGGACCATCACCTCCACCGACAGCTTGGCCATGGCGAAAATGCTTTCCACCATGGCTGCGAAAATACCGGCGTTGCCGCCGACCAGCCACTGCACCAGCGCCGACACGGCTGCCACGATAAAGAAGCCAAGCCACAGGCCATTGAGCATCGGTAAGTCCCCCGGAAGATGCGGCGAATGATAGCGGGGCCGGCAGAAACGACAAACCCCGGATCTCTCCGGGGTCTGGTTGGCATCATCAAGTACCGCGATCTTCGCGAGCAGGCTCGCTCCCACATTGGACCTGTGCTGGCTGGGATATCTGCAAAAACCCCAACCACCTGTGGGAGCGAGCCTGCTCGCGAAGGCCTTCTCAACGGCTGGAAGTTTCCCCCGACGGCAGCGGCTCCTTGCTGCGCCAGTGCGGCAGGGAGTTCCAGTAGCGCTGGCCCTTGGCATCGTCGTACATGCCTTCCCAGCGGGAAATGACCAGCACGGCCAAGGCGTTGCCGATAACGTTCAGCGCGGTACGGGCCATGTCCATGATGCGGTCGACGCCGGCAATGAACGCCAGGCCTTCCAGCGGAATACCCACGCTGCCCAGTGTCGCCAGCAGAACCACGAAGGAGACGCCCGGCACGCCGGCGATGCCTTTGGAGGTGACCATCAGGGTCAGCACCAGCAGCAACTGCTGGCTGATCGACAGGTCGATGCCATACAACTGCGCGATGAAAATCGCCGCGATGCTCTGGTACAACGTCGAGCCATCGAGGTTGAACGAGTAACCGGTAGGAACCACGAAGCTGCAGATGGCTTTCGGCGCGCCGTACGCTTCCATCTTCTCGATAACGCGCGGCAGCACGGTTTCGGAACTGGCGGTGGAATAAGCCAGCACCAGCTCATCCTTGAAGATGCGCATCAGCTTGATCACCGAAAAACCGAACAAGCGCGCAATCAGGCCCAGCACCACAAAAGCGAAGAAGGCGATGGCGACGTAAACCAGGATCACCAGTTTCGCCAATGGCAGCAGGGAGGCGAAACCGAAGTTGGCGACCGTCACCGCGATCAGCGCGAACACGCCGATCGGGGCGTAATTCATGATCATGTGAGTGACCTTGAACATGCTCTCCGACACGCCTTGGAACATCTTCACCAGCGGGTCCCGCAGATCCGCTTGCAAGCTCGACAAACCGAGGCCGAACAGGACGGAGAAGAAAATGATTGGCAGCATCTCGCCGCGGGCAACCGCCGCGAAGATGTTCGACGGAATCAGGTTGAGGATGGTCTCGATGAACGCATGTTCATGCTGGACTTCGGCGGCGGTGGCCTGGTACTTGGAAATATCCACCGTGCCCAGGGTGCTCATGTCGATGCCGCTGCCCGGCTGGAAGAAGTTGGCCAGCAACAGGCCAACGACGATGGCAATGGTAGTGACGATTTCGAAGTAGACAATCGTCTTGAAGCCGATGCGCCCCAGTTTCTTGGCGTCACCCACGCCAGCAATACCGACGATCAGCGAAGAGATCACGATCGGTATCACGATCATCTTGATCAGACGGATAAAGATATCGCCCGCCGGTTGCAGCACGTTGCTGATCCACCAGGCCTTCTCGGCACTGAAGTGGTTGAGCAGCGCACCGATTGCAATCCCGAGCACCAGACCGATGAGGATCTGCCAGGCGAGGCTTAGTCGTGCCTTCTTCATATCATTACCCTTACTTCAGTTTGACTCGGGCAGTGACATGAACCGATCAGCGTAGACGATCGCAATTCGTGTCCTCTGCCCCCGTATAAGGTTGCGCCGAGCGGCCACGGCGGCTCACTGGCAGGCGAAAAAAGGCGCAACTATTGCGATGCAAGGGGGGATCGTCTAATGCCGTAAACGCCTACCCTATGCCGAATCGGCATGAGATTACGCGAGTGAAACGCACGTCCCAGCCGGTTCGAAGACGCCATTTATGCGGGTATAACTGCCGTAGCCCGGCCATTTCAGCGTAGCCGGGCTCAACCTGGCTTGCGCGAAAGGGCGATGAAAGGACAGCGCATCGAGCCTGCGTTGATCATGAAAACGCCATGGGCGCTCTCCGATATACGGTCAGGTATCAGTGGGAAAAGGAATTTGGCGAGGCAATACGCCGCGACACATGCGAGGACTCTCGCGGCAAGGAAGCAACCGCTCTGGCACAAGGCTCAGCGGCTAAAGCTCTTCGCAAGTTCGCTAAAGCCAAGATGGCTTTGCGAACTTGCGTCGCAGCTTTTTACCTGACCCGGCCCTTTCGCAGGCACCCCTTGTGCCCGTAGGTCACTCCGACCTTCAATGGTCAGAACGTCCCAGCCCCCTGGTCATGCGACGGCCCTCCTCGGGCCTCGCAGAAAGAAAGACATGGCTGTCTTCCTTGTTTTCAAGTCAGTACCAATTCGGATCTTTCTTGAGCTGTTCCATCAACATTTCCTGCATACCTTCGTCGGGGTTGCCGAGAAAGCGATAGTCCGCATGGCGGGTTGGCGACTTGTCGGCCGGCAGTCCAGCGGGGACCTCTACCAACAACGCATAGGCCTCGTCCTTGTCGAAGCTGAAGGCAACGAACAGGCGCTTGCTGCGGCAGGTATCCTGGGTTTCGCACAAGGGTCCGACCAGATATTTATCGCCGTCTTCCTCGACCGCGGTCATCTGCTCGGAAGCACCGGTCAGGTTCATGACCCACTCCGGCAGACGCTCCTCCTTTTTGACCACTTGCTGCCAGGTCTCACGATACTGCGGATCCGCCTGAAGCACTTGGTTGGCCCGCATCTGTCCATCATTGGCAGCCATTGCCATGGCGCTGCCGCCCAGAAGCAGGGCGGCGGCCAGTCCTTTTAATGACCGATTCATGGTCAGCCTCGGCCGCGACGGCCAAAGAAGAACGAAGCGATGAACATGACCAGGAACACGACAAAGAGAATCTTGGCGATGCCCGTGGCGGTGCCCGCGATACCACCGAAGCCCAGTACTGCAGCAATGATGGCAATGATCAGGAAGGTAATTGCCCAGCTCAACATGATGATTCTCCTTACACTTTTCTATTTAGTTAGGGTCTGGCGGTAATGGTTCCGACACAACGGACAGCCGGTTCGGCGGGTCAGAAGACCCAGCGTTCTTCACGGGGCATCTCGTTGGCGGTCTGCGCCTGGTCAACTTCCATCATGCGCATCGAAGCGGCTGCATCGGCGAGGTTGCTGACGGAAGTGAAATGGGTCTGGGGAGCTCGTTGAACCGATACCAGCGGCGCTTCCGGCTGTTGGCTTTCGTGCCAGAGCATTAATTGCTGACCGGCCACGAGAGTAATCAACAGGGCGACGACAGCCCACAGGCCCTGCTGGATATGCAGGGGGCTGATGCGAAATTGGGCGGCACATTGACGATTCATCCTGGAATTCCTCCCCACCCTAGCGGTGATCTGGTTGAGGCGCTCAAACGCCACGTTGACTAGGACATTGCAGCCGCCGTGCCAGAAATAAAGCGCACATTAAAACCTTTAAAATCAATTGGTTATGAACAGAATAAAAACTAGCCGGGGCGCATCCTGCACGATGGCCCAGCCAAGTGTCGTGCGTTCTGCACGACTACCCACAGAAGAGGCGTAAGATTCTTTTTGAATTGAAAGTCGGAAATAGATGTCGGAATGAGCGAGCCGAAACGTATGAAGCCCGGAGGCGGGGAAAAACCGGTTTAAAATCAGTTTGTTGTGAACCGATGGTCCACAGACGTACGCTCGATGGGTAATATTCAGTCAGAATCGACCATGCAACTTGCCCGATTTTTCTGACACTAATCATCATCATTCTTTAAGGAGCGTAGGAAAAATGGAATCCGCCACTGAGCATCAAGGCCGCATTCTGCTGGTAGACGATGAGTCCGCCATCCTGCGTACCTTCCGTTATTGCCTGGAAGACGAAGGCTATACCGTCGCTACCGCCAACAGCGCAGCCCAGGCCGAAGCCCTGCTGCAGCGCCAGGTGTTCGACCTGTGTTTTCTGGATCTGCGCCTGGGTGAGGACAATGGCCTCGATGTGTTGGCGCAGATGCGCATCCAGGCGCCATGGATGCGCGTCGTCATCGTTACCGCGCATTCCGCGGTGGACACCGCCGTCGACGCGATTCAGGCCGGCGCCGCTGATTATCTGGTCAAGCCGTGCAGCCCTGACCAACTGCGCCTGGCAACGGCCAAGCAGTTGGAAGTGCGCCAGCTGTCCGCCCGGCTCGAAGCCCTCGAAGGCGAGGTGCGCAAGCCCAAGGACGGACTCGACTCCCACAGCCCGGCAATGAAAGTGGTGCTGGAAACCGCCCGCCAGGTCGCCAGCACTGACGCCAACATCCTTATTCTTGGCGAGTCCGGCACGGGTAAAGGCGAGTTGGCGCGGGCCATTCATGGCTGGAGCAAACGCGCGAAAAAATCCTGCGTCACCATCAACTGCCCATCGCTGACCACCGAGCTGATGGAGAGCGAACTGTTCGGCCACAGCCGTGGCGCATTTACCGGCGCCAGCGAAAGCACCCTTGGGCGCGTCAACCAGGCCGATGGCGGCACGCTGTTTCTCGACGAGATCGGCGACTTTCCCCTCACACTGCAGCCCAAGTTGTTGCGCTTCATTCAGGACAAGGAATACGAGCGAGTGGGTGACCCGGTCACTCGCCGTGCCGATGTGCGGATTCTCGCGGCGACCAACCTCAACCTCGAGGACATGGTGCGCGACGGGCGTTTCCGCGAGGACCTGCTGTATCGCCTGAACGTGATTACCCTGCACCTGCCGCCATTGCGCGAGCGGGCCGAAGATATCCTGACCCTTGCCGATCGCTTCCTGGCGCGCTTCGTCAAGGAATACGCACGCCCGGCCCGGGGTTTCAGCGATGAGGCCCGCGAAGCGCTGCTGGGCTATCGCTGGCCCGGCAACATCCGGGAACTGCGCAACGTGGTCGAGCGCGCCAGCATCATCTGCCCACAGGAAAAAGTCGAGATCAGCCATTTGGGCATGGCCGAACAACCGGTCAACAACGCCCCGCGGATCGGCGCGGCGCTGAGCCTCGACGAGTTGGAGAAAGCCCACATAGGCGCAGTGCTGGCCACCGCCGACACGCTGGACCAGGCGGCAAAGACCCTGGGTATCGACGCCTCCACGTTGTATCGCAAACGCAAGCAATACAACTTATGAGCGCCATCTTATGAAACTGGCGATGAAGCTGCGCACACGGCTGTTTCTCAGTATCTCGGCACTGATTACCGTGGCGTTGCTGGGGCTGCTGCTCGGCCTGGTCAGCGTCATGCAGATGGCCAATACCCAGGAACAATCGGTGCGTGACAACTTCTTCCTGCTGGACCTGGGCCTCAAGCTGCGCCAGACACTGGGTGATCAATTAATGATCATGCTGGAGGAAAAGCCCGACCTGACAGTGCTGGAACAATCCAAACGGCAGTATTTCGAGTTGTTGGATGAAGGCATTGCCCATGAGGAGCAACTGGCTGAATCGACCACCAGCTTCAGTCGCGCGAAAGCCGACTACGTCAGTTTCCTCGAGGCCTTCGAGGCCTCTCGTCGGCAACCGACACAACTGACTGGCATCCAGGACCTGACGCAAAAATTCAACGTGCTGCGCGGAGGGTTGATCGAAGGCTACCGCCATGCCCTGAACAAGATCAGCGAAACCCAGGACCGCGCCCGCGCCCGCGCGTTGCTGATTTCCGGCCTGCTGGGGTTGGTGGGATTGGCTGTGCTGATCATCGGTTTCATTACCGCCCACGGCATCGCCCGACGTTTCGGTGCGCCGATCGAGGCCCTGGCCGCGGCGGCGGATGATATCGGCCAAGGCAATTTCGAAGTGACATTGCCGGTTTCCTCGGCGGCTGAACTGAACCTGCTGACGCGTCGCTTCGGCATCATGGCCCAGGCATTACGGGAGCATCAGGCCACCAATGTCGACGAACTGCTCGCCGGCCAGCAGCGCCTGCAAGCCGTCCTCGACAGCATCGACGACGGCTTGCTGATGATCGACCGCCAGGGCCGCCTGGAACACCTCAACCCGGTGGCCCAGCGTCAACTGGGCTGGGACGAGGAGCGCCTGGGCCAGGGCTTGGGCGAGGCCCTTGGACGCGTCGAGCTGGATGAAGAGCTGCAACTGGTACTGCGCGGTGGCAGCCAGGAGCGCGCACCGGACGACTTGAGCATCGAAGTGGATGGAGAGTCCCGGGTGCTGACTTACAGCCTCACGCCCGTCATCCATACCCAGGGCCAGATTCTCGGCGCAGTGATGATTCTGCACGACGTCACTGAACAACGCGCCTTCGAACGGGTACGCAGCGAGTTTGTCTTGCGTGCATCCCACGAGTTGCGCACACCGGTGACAGGCATGCACATGGCGTTCGGGCTACTGCAGGAACGCATGCACTTTCCCGAAGATTCACGCGAGGCGGACCTGCTCAACACCGTCAACGAAGAAATGCAGCGGCTGATGCAGCTCATCAACGACCTGCTGAATTTTTCTCGCTATCAGAATGGCCTGCAAAAGCTCACCCTGGCGCCTTGCTCCATCGAAGACCTGCTGGAAACGGCCAGGATGCGCTTTGCCAGGCAGGCGCAAGAGAAGGGCATCGAGCTGCTCGTGGAGATCCAGGGCCCCTTGCCGCGCCTGCACGCCGATGCCGCGCAACTGGACCGGGTCCTGGACAACCTGATCGACAACGCGATGCGCCACACCAACGGCGACGGCCAGATCCGCCTGCAGGCCCGGCGCCACGGCGAGCGGGTGATCATCAGCGTCGAAGATAATGGCGAGGGCATTGCCTACGGCCAGCAAGGACGCATCTTCGAGCCCTTCGTCCAGGTCGGGCGCAAGAAGGGCGGCGCCGGCCTCGGTCTGGCGCTGTGCAAGGAAATCGTCCAGCTTCATGGTGGACGCATGGGCGTTTATTCCAGGCCAGGGCAGGGCACTCAGTTCTATATGGCCCTGACCGTCTGAGGAGCCATCAGGCTTCGTCGTCCAGGCGCCGTCCAAGCAGGCGCCGCCCGCGCGTAATCAATTCGATAAGCTGCACCGCGCTGAGCGCATGGGCGAACAACCAGCCCTGGCCGAACTTCACGCCTTCACTGCTCAGGTAGGACGCCTGGGCCTCATGCTCGATGCCTTCGGCGATCACCTTGAGTTCCAGGGCGTGGGCCATGCGGATGATGTGCGGGGCCACGCCACTGCTGGCGGCGTCATGACCCAGCGCATCGACGAAGGCCTTGTCGATTTTCAGGCAATCAACCGGCAGCGTTTGCAGATAGGCGAGGCTGCAATAGCCGGTGCCGAAGTCATCGATCAGCACCTGATGCCCGACATCGCGCAGCGATTGCAAATTATCCCTCGCAACCAGCACATCAACCAGGCCGCGCTCGGTCACTTCAAACGCTATCTGGCGCGCCGACACCCGATGCAGCGCCAACAAGCGGGCAATCACCTCGCCGATGCGAGGCACCATCACGTCACACGCCGCCAGGTTCACCGAGATATACAGGTGCGGGTTGGCCCGTAACAGCTGGCCCAACTGGTCGAACAGCCGCTGCAGGACGAAATCGGTGATCTGGCGTATCTGCCCGGTATTTTCCGCCATCGGGATGAACAGGTCCGGACTGGTCAGCGTGCCGTCCGGCCGCCGCCAGCGCAGCAGCGCTTCGGCACCGACGCAGTTGCGGCTGTGCAGATCGAAGATCGGCTGGTACAAGACCTGCAACTCACCTCGCCGGATAGCCCCGTGCAACTCGGCATCCATGGACTGGCGCTGGCGCACCAGCAGGAAGACCTGGAAGCCGATCCCCAGCCCCAGCATCAGGCTGATGGGCAACATCCACCAGGCATTGGCCGGAATGCGCAGACCGTTGCGCGGTGCAATGAGCACCAATTGGTACTCCGGATTGTCGGTCGGCATCCGATAGATCAGCCGGGTCTGGGTCACTTGCAGAGACTGTTGGCTTTTCAGTGGCCAAGGCTCTGTCGGAGGCCAACGCTGCGCGCTGCCCAGCACCGGAATCGCCCGCTCACCATGATCCAGGACCACCAGCAGGCTGCTGCCGGGCGGCAGGTCGACCACATCGGTCAGGTGCCCGCGGGACGTGGCGACACGGAAATTGCCGCGCCCCAACATCAACGCCGCGCGGTTCTCGTCGGGTTCGGTGGTGGTGTTGAGCCAGTAGCTGTAGGCCGGGCCGCGCAAATCGGGCGGACGCACCAACGACATACCGCTCTGGCGCGGACGATTCGAGCAGACACCGTTGGCATCCAGATAAGCCGCCTCATAGACAAAGCGGTAGTTGAAGCTCACCTGCTGCAACGTGGCGATCATGTCGTCGTTGCAGCCGCGCAGCGGTTGCGCCTGCAAATCGTCGAGACTCTCGCGCAACTGCCCGAAAAGCTGTTCCAGCCGCTGCAGGAAACGCTCGCCCTGGGCATTCATCTGCTCGCTTTCACGCTGCTGGATCTGCTGCATCACTACAAACAGGCTCCCGGCCAACAGCAGCACCGTACTCAGGGCAGCCGCCATCATCGCCAGAAAAATAGGGCGATGGAGCCAACTCTGCAGGGTTTCGCGTGCAGCCGTCATCATCGGTAATCCGGAAGTTACCAATGAGTTATAGCTGCTGTTTTGGATTCGGCCCGATCAGTCGGACGAGCGTCATTATTTTGTCTGGTTAAGCACCTGCAAAATCGCCGCACTTTGGGCGTCCGGCGCGCCGTCGAAACGGCTTGGCCGGTAGCGCATCTGGAAGGCGGCCAATACCTGATGCGTGGCGACGTCCCACTCGCCGGTCCGTGGCGTCGGGTAGCCAAGGCGGGCCAGTTCAGCCTGGAACCAGCTGGCGCTGGGCAGTTGTCCCGCATAAGCCGTCTGCTGACGCGCCACAGCCCCTTCGTCCGGCCAGACACCCAGGCCCGCTTGCGCCAGGCGTTTCCAGGGAAACAGCGGCCCGGGATCCAGCTTACGCATGGGGGCAATGTCGCTGTGGCCAATGATATTGACCGGACTGATCCCGTTGCGACGGGTGATGTCCTTGAGCAGGACAATCAACGATTGCACCTGGGCTTCGCTGTAGGGGTACCAACGACGTCCTTCAGGCGTGTCGACATAGCCCTGATTGACGATTTCGATGCCGATGGAACTGGAGTTGAGCCAGGTTCGGCCCTGCCATTCGCTTTCCCCGGCATGCCAGGCGCGCCGGCTTTCATCCACCAGTTGGTAGATGGTGGCGTCCTTATCGTCGCCGATCAGGTAATGGGCGCTGACTTCGCCATGGGTCAGCAGGGCCAGGGAGCGCTCCAGGGAGGCGGAGGTGTAATGAACCACGACAAACTGGATGCGGCTGTCGTGGTTGACGGAGGGATGGCTGGTATCGAGCCGAGGGCCGCTGGCGCATCCGGCCAAGGCAATCAACGAAAGAATGATCGGGAAAAATTTCATGGCGAGGACATGCCCGAAGAAAATAATGCAACAGTGTAACGTATCGTCCAGTAATGATCCGACCGGGAATTGGATATCACAAAAAGGAAGTTGCGCCTTAGCCCAACTCCACCCGGTTGCGTCCCGCGCTTTTAGCCCGATATAGCGCCTGATCGGCTCTTTTCAGCACCAGATCGCTGTGTTCGCCCGGCTTGAAGGCGGTCATTCCCATGGATACCGTGACCGTGACCGGCTCGCCCTTGAAGTGGAACGGACAGGCTTCGATGGCGGCGCGCAAGGCCTCGGCCAGCTTGGCGCCTGCGGCCAGCGACGTGTCTGGCACCAGCAGGACAAATTCCTCACCGCCAAAACGGGCAATGAAATCACTGCCGCGCACGCGCTTGCGCAGTACCGAGGCAATCAGCTTGAGCACTCGGTCACCGGCCAGATGACCGTAGTTGTCGTTGATCCGCTTGAAATGATCGAGGTCGAGCATGGCGATCAACAGACTGTTGCCGTGCCGCTGCCACTGCTCGACCTCATGTTCGAGACGCTCGGTCCAGGCGGCACGGTTGGGCAGCCCGGTGAGCGGATCGATGAGCGCTTTTTGCCGTTGCTCTTCCAGGTTCTCCCGGACAATCAGGGCGTCCTGTTCCATCAGTGCAACGCGCTCGGCGAGGCTCTTCAGACGGGCTGAAACTTCCTTCTCACGCTGGTCACGCTGCTTCTGATGCTGATCCATCGTGCCGATCAGGCCTTCGAGATGATTCTCCAGTACCTGCTTGAGGCCTTCCAGGTCGTCGGCTTGCTGCACGCTGCTCTGCAAGCCATCCACCTGCTCGCGAATCTGGTTGTTCATTTCCCTGGAGGCGGACAGGTTATCGGCGTGGTCCTCGCTGGCGGCCTGCAACGTGCTCTGGAATGATTCCAGCCGATCGTTGAGTCGCTGCAGATACGCTTCGAATTCATGCTGGCCGCTGTCGGTGATCGCCAGCATGAGGACCGCCAGATCGTCGAGGATCGGCAGCAATTCGTACCAGTTCAAGCCGTTTCGCAGGCGCTCGCGCATGGCCTCGGCTTGCGGGCGGTGGCGCTCGGGCAGCGTCAGGTCGCCCAGCAGGCCCAGCAAGGTATCTTCGATATGCCTGGCGACCGAACTGTAGGAGGGTTCCGGGGAGTCGGGCAGGGCGTAGTGGGTCTCATCGGGATCAGCGGATGCCTCAGGCGCCACAGGTTCGGCGGGTTCCGCAGGGGCGATCGGTGCCTCGTCTAGCGGCGGTTCACCCGGCGTCAGTTCGTCGGGATTGTCGAGCGCCGGTACCGGCTCGGCGGGCTCAGGGTCGATCGGTGCCGGCTCGGCGGTCGGCTGGGCAATAGAGGCAACCGATGTTGGCACGGACGCCGGGGCAGGCTCGTCGACCGGAGCATGGGACTCAACCGGCGCTGGCGGCGCATCTGGTGTGGGGGCGTGCTCGACCAGCGGTTCAGGTTCAAGTGCAGGTGCAGGTGCGGCGGAGGGCGCTTCGGCTGTCGGCTCGGCAGGAGCCGAAATAACCGCCTTCGGCTCAGGCGTAGCGCCGGGTTGGGCAGGCTCGGGCGACGGTAGCGGCTCTTCATGGCCATGGCCGCCGAACAATCGTTGCAGCAGACCCGGACGGCTCGGCTCGTCGGGCGCGTCCAGCGCGCCCAGCGCCTTGCCCTGCAGGCTGCTCAGCTCGCTGAGCAGCAACGGGATTTCCCGGGCCTGGCCAACCCGGGTCTCCAGTTGCTTGGAAAACTTCTTCAGGGGCCGGCTGACGTCCTTCGGCAGCGGCAGCTTTTGCAATTGCGCGACCAGGGCGGTCAGCGCGGCGCTCATCTGATCTACCCGGGTCTCGCGGCGCTGCTCGGAATCGAGTACGGCTTTTTCCAGGCGCGGCAGCAGGGCGGCGAGGGCGGCGTCCATGTCATCGGTGCGCACCACTTCACGCATCTCTTTCATGCACTGGTCTACCGCGCGATCGGTGCCTTCGGCGGCCAGGGTGCTGCGCACCAGGCCACGACGCAGCAGGTCGAGCCGGGCGTCCCAGCGACGCTCGAGCTTTTCCTGTTGCTCGATGCTCTTGAGGTACTTCTCTCTCCAGCGTTCGGCGTCGTCGCTCATTCATCGGATCCGCGAGGGGCAGGACTCAGCGCGGGAAATGCATCGGCCGTGAGCGAACCCGGCAAACGTATTTCGACCGCGACCGGCAGGTGATCGGAAATGGGCTGGGCCAACACTTCGAACCGTTCGAGGGCCAAGGTAGGGCTCAGCAGGATATGGTCCAGGCAGCGCTGGGGGCGCCAGCTGGGAAACGTGGCTTCCAGTTGTGGGGCCAACAGGCCAAGGTCGCGCAGCGGTGAGGTCTGCAACAGGTCATTGGCATGGGTATTCATGTCGCCCATGAGGATTTGGTGCTTGTAGCCGCCAATCAACTCACGAATGTAGGCCAGTTGCATGGTTCGGGTCCGAGCCCCGAGAGCCAGGTGCATCATCACCACTACCAGCGCCTCCGGACCCTCGCCGAAACGCGCCAGGATCGCTCCGCGCCCCTTGGGGCCCGGCAACGGGTGATCCTCGATCGCCCAAGGCCGCAGACGACTCAGCACGCCATTGCTGTGCTGGCCGAGACGACCGAGGTTGCGATTGAGTTGCTGGTACCAATAAGGAAACGCGCCCAGCTGGGCGAGGTGTTCGACCTGATTGACGTAGCCGGAGCGCAGGCTGCCGCCGTCGGCTTCCTGCAAAGCGACCAGGTCGAAATCCTTCAGCAGGTCGCCGATCTTCTGCAGGTTGCCGGCTCGCCCGGTGTGCGGCAGCAGGTGTTGCCAGCCCCGGGTCAGATAGTGCCGGTAGCGCTCGGTGCTGATGCCCACCTGGATGTTGAAGCTGAGCAACCGCAGGCGATTGTCGGCGGGCAGGCCCGTGGACGTGACGTGATGCTCATTGACCTGCGGTTCATGCAGGCCAACGATGCGTTCGGTACTCCAGCGGGCCATGGACGTGGCCGCGCTTAGTTGGCGGCAGCCTTGGTGGCCGCTCGCTCTTTGGCGATCAGCTGGTCGGCCAGTTGCAGCGCTTCGTTTGCGCCGCCAGCGGAGCCGATGTCAAAGCGGTATTTGCCGTTGACGACCATAGTTGGTACGCCGGTGATTTCGTATTTCTTTGCCAACTCGCGGGCCTTGGTGATCTGGCCCTTGATGGCGAAGGAATTGAAGGTTGCCAGGAACTTGTCCTTGTCGACGCCTTGGGTGGCGAGGAACTCGGCCATTTCCTCAGGATCGGTCAGGCGCTTCTTTTCTTTCTGGATGGCATTAAACACCGCTGCGTGAACCTGATGCTCAACACCCATGGATTCGAGCGTCAGGAACATCTGGCCGTGGGCGTCCCATGGGCCGCCAAACATGGCCGGGATGCGCACGAAATTCACGTCCGAAGGAAGCTTTTCAACCCATGGGTTGATGACCGGCTCAAAGGCATAGCAATGCGGGCAACCGTACCAGAACAGCTCCACGACCTCGATCTTGCCAGGCACCGCCACCGGAACGGGGTTGCTCAATTCGACATAAGGGGCAGCGGGCTTTTCAGCCGCTTGGGCAGTCACGCCGAACAGGCTGGCGGCGACGAGCGCGGCGCTGATGATCAGATTACGCATGCTTTACTCCTGGACAATGAGGTGGCCTCGCGGGGCGTGTTTTTCAGACAGGCCGCCACGGGTTCAGTTTCGCTAGTGTAACGGCAGCGGCCACAAAAAAGGGCGGCCAAAGCCACCCTTTTGATGTTTGCACCGACGGATTAATCGGGCGTTAACGTTGCAAGAGGTTTCCCCCTTGCAGCCGCCTCAATGCAGGCCCTGGATGTAGCTCGAGACTGCCGCGATATCTTCGTCGCTCAGCTTGCGGGCGATGGTGCGCATGGTCATCGCGTCGCCGTCGTTGGCACGACCGCCTTCTTCCTTGCGGAAATCGGTTAACTGCTTGGTGATGTACTGGGCGTGCTGGCCACCCAGATGCGGGAAGCCGGCGGCGGCGTTGCCCTTGCCGTCAGGCGAATGGCAGCCCGTGCAGGCTGGCAGGCCCTTGGCCAGGTTGCCACCACGGAACAGCGCCTCACCCCGTGCCACGAGTTTTGGATCAGCGGCGCCGACGCTGCCTTTCTGGCTGGCGAAGTAGGCCGCGATGTCCGCCAGGTCTTGATCGCTCAGGTTGTTCAGCAGGCCGGTCATTTCCAGCACGACACGCTTGCCGTCCTTGATTTCCTTCAACTGCTTGACCAGGTAACGCTCACCCTGGCCGGCCAGTTTCGGAAAGTTGGGCGCCATGCTGTTGCCATCCGGACCGTGGCAGGCTCCGCACACGGCGGCTTTCGCCTGGCCTGCGGCAGCATCGCCTGCGGCGTGGGCTACACCGGATATCCCCAAGGTCAACAGCAGACTCACGATCAGTTTGTTCATCAGCTAATCCAACTACGGCTAAGGGTTAAGAGTTATGGACCGGGCTTACTCGCTCATCCACTGGATGATGGCTTGGTAATCCTCGGCACTGC
Source organism: Pseudomonas sp. R1-15 (assembly GCF_051132085.1). Classification (NCBI taxonomy): domain Bacteria; kingdom Pseudomonadati; phylum Pseudomonadota; class Gammaproteobacteria; order Pseudomonadales; family Pseudomonadaceae; genus Pseudomonas; species Pseudomonas sp. R1-15. The sequence continues at coordinate 6,015,327 of NZ_CP071660.1, forward strand.
AGTCCATGCACAAACCACGCGGCGGCATCGCCTTGAAACCCTGGGTCACGTGTTGCACCAGCGTCCCCATGCCTTTCGCCAACCTCGGCGTCCAGGCTTCGCGGTCACCCTTGCGGGGCGCCGTGGGTAGTTGGCCGGAATGACAGGCACCACAAACACGGTTGTACACAGCTTCCGGATCCTGTGTAGCCTGAGCGCTGTAAAGCGGCATCAAGACACCGGCAGCTAGCAGCCATTTCGTCATAAAACGACCTTTTCAGGGTTGAGAGCGAGCTGCGTTCTAGTGCGCAATTTCGGTCGGTCGCTCCCGTGAACTTCATCCTACGCTGGGACAAAGCGCACACAAAATCTGCGGCATTATATACTGGCGTCACTGAAACGGAAACGACACAGCTTGCCGCGTCCATTCCCGACGCCGCCCACATCGGAAATCCCATGCAACTGAAAAACCCCATCCTCGGCCTGTGCCAACAGTCCACCTTCATGCTCAGCGCCGCCAAAGTCGATCAATGCCCTGACGACGAGGGCTTCGAAGTGGCCTTTGCCGGGCGTTCCAATGCCGGTAAATCCAGCGCGCTGAACACCCTGACCCATGCCAGCCTTGCACGCACCTCGAAAACCCCGGGCCGCACGCAGCTCTTGAACTTCTTCAAGCTAGACGATGAACGCCGTTTGGTCGACCTGCCCGGTTATGGCTACGCAAAAGTGCCGATCCCGCTCAAGCAACATTGGCAACGTCACCTGGAAGCCTACCTGGGCAGCCGCGAGAGTTTGAAAGGTCTGATCCTGATGATGGACATCCGCCATCCAATGACCGACTTCGACCTGCTGATGCTCGATTGGGCCGTTGCCAGCGGCATGCCGATGCACATCCTGTTGACCAAGGCCGACAAGCTCACCTACGGGGCAGCGAAAAACACCCTGCTCAAAGTGCAGTCGGAAATTCGCAAGGGCTGGGGCGACACAATCACCATCCAGCTGTTCTCCGCGCCCAAGCGCATGGGCCTTGAAGAGGCCTACACGGTGTTGGCGGACTGGATGGAATTGGCGGACAAGGGCAGCGAAGCGGCCGAGTAAGCCAAATCGCAGGTAAAAAAAACCCCGGACTTCGTATGGGGAGGGGGAAGTTCGGGGTCCAAGTTCCGGACCGCTAGGGCGGGGTCCAGATATCTGCCAACACTTAACACAACATAGGAGCATTGAAGGGCTTCACCAGCCATTCAGAATCTCTGAGTAGCAATTCACGGGTTTAGTTCAGATTATTTTTGGTAATAACTGTAGGAATTTTCAGAGCTAACCCTGCCGTACCTGGAGTTTCGCTCATTCAATGTGGAATGGGTTGGCTGGGCTGACACCGACTCCCAGTGGCGAGGGAGCTTGCTCCCGCTGGCCTGCGCAGCAGGCCGCTGCATTCCTTCGGGAAGACCGAATCGCCCGGTTTACGGCTGCTGTGCAGCCGAGCGGGAGCAAGCTCCCTCGCCACTAGAGCCCTAGGCCTCAGGACGTGGGAATCAGTGCGCCTCGTCCCAGTTATTGCCCACGCCCACCTCCACCAGCAGCGGCACGTCCAACGTGGCGGCGGCGCTCATGTGCTGGCGGATTTGCGCGCTCACCTGGTCGACCAGGTCCTCACGAACCTCCAGCACCAATTCGTCGTGAACCTGCAGGATGACTTTCGCATCGAGCCCTGACGTCGCCAGCCAGCCATCGACGGCCACCATGGCTTTCTTGATGATGTCGGCGGCCGTACCCTGCATCGGCGCGTTGATCGCGGTGCGCTCGGCGCCTTTGCGCAGGGCAGGGTTTTTCGCGTTGATGTCCGGCAGGTACAACCGGCGCCCGAAAATGGTCTCGACGAAGCCTTGCTCGGCGGCCTGGGCGCGGGTGCGCTCCATGTATTCCAGCACCCCTGGGTAACGCGCGAAGTAGCGGTCGATGTAAGCCTGGGACTGCTTGCGATCCACGCCGATCTGCTTGGCGAGGCCGAACGCGCTCATGCCATAGATCAAGCCGAAGTTGATCGCCTTGGCACTACGGCGCTGGTCATGGCTGACGGCGTCCAGCTCGACCCCGAATACCTCGGCAGCGGTGGCGCGGTGCACGTCCAGGTCGTTGCGAAACGCATGGAGCAGCCCTGCGTCCTTGGCCAGGTGGGCCATGATCCGCAATTCGATCTGCGAGTAGTCCGCTGCCAGCAGCTTGTAGCCTTTCGGCGCGACGAATGCCTGGCGAATCCGCCGCCCTTCGGCGGTACGGATCGGGATGTTCTGCAGGTTCGGGTCAATGGATGAAAGACGTCCGGTGGCGGCCACCGCCTGTTGATAAGACGTATGAATGCGCCCGGTGCGGCTGTTGATCTGCTCCGGCAGGCGATCGGTGTAAGTGCTCTTGAGCTTGCTCAGCGAGCGGTACTGCATCAGCACCTTGGGCAGCGGATAATCCTGCTCGGCCAGTTCGGCGAGCACCGCTTCGGCAGTCGACGCCTGGCCCTTGGCGGTTTTGCTGAGCACCGGCAAACCGAGTTTTTCGTAAAGGATCACGCCCAATTGCTTCGGCGAGCCGAGGTTGAATTCCTCACCGGCGATGGCAAATGCCTCACGCTCCAGTGCCACCAGCTTCTCGCCCAGCTCGACACTCTGGACGCCCAGCAGGTTGGCATCGACCAACGCCCCTTGGCGCTCGATACGCGCCAGGACCGGCATCAACGGCATTTCGATCTCGTTGAGCACCTTGCCCAGGCTTGGCGTGACGGCGAGTTTTTCCTGCAAGGCCTGGTGCAGGCGGAAGGTCACGTCAGCATCCTCAGCGGCGTATGGGCCGGCAAGTTCGAGGGAGATCTGATCGAAGCTCAGCTGCTTGACGCCTTTGCCGGCAATGTCCTGGATATCGGTCTTGCTTTGCCCAAGGTATTTCAGCGCCAGGCTGTCCATGTCGTGACGAGTCGCCGTGGAATCGAGCACATAGGATTCAAGCATGGTGTCGAAAGCGATGCCCTGCACCAGGATGCCGTTGTTCTGATCACCATCGATAGCGCAATTGGCCAGGATGTTGATTTCGAATTTGGCATGCTGGCCGACCTTGAGTTTGGCCGGATTTTCCAGCAATGGCTTGAGCGCCTTGAGCACGGTGTCGCGGTCCAGTTGCTCCGGCACGCCCATGTAGGAATGCGTCAGCGGCAGGTAAGCCGCTTCAAACGGCGCAACTGCGAATGACAACCCCACCAGTTGCGAGTGCTGGGCGTCGCCACCGTTGGTTTGCGTGACCAGGGAAAACAGCGGCGCCTTTTCAAGCTTGGCCAGCCAGGCGTCGAAGCTCGCCTGGTCGAGGATAAGGTCATACCGCTTCTCGACGCCCGCCGCTGGCTCATCAGCGATTTCAACGATTTCCTGCCCGGCACGTTTGGCGTCGCGCTGGTTTTCTTCGAACCAGCTCTTGAATTCCAACAGGGTGTACAGCTCGGCGAGCTTTTCGTGATCCGGCGTGCCCATCTGCAGGTCGTCGAGGCCAATATCCAGGGGAACGTCGGTCTTGATGGTCGCCAGCTCGTAGGAAAGAAACGCCATTTCCTTGTGCTCTTCCAGCTTGGCGGCCAAGGTCTTGGCACCGCGAATCGGCAGCGTGGCAACGATGTCCAGTTGCGCATACAGCTCGGTCAGGCCACCGTTGACGCCCACCAGCAGGCCGGATGCGGTCTTCGGCCCGATGCCCGGGACGCCCGGGATGTTGTCGGACGAATCGCCCATCAACGCCAGATAATCGATGATCTGCTCCGGAGCGACGCCAAACTTCTCCTTCACGCCAGCCACGTCCAGTGAGCTACCGGTCATCGTGTTGACCAAGGTAATGTGCCCATCGACCAGCTGCGCCATGTCCTTGTCGCCGGTGGAAATCACCACCGGGCGGTCGGCCGCGGCGCTGCTGCGGGCCAGGGTGCCGATCACGTCGTCGGCTTCGACGTTGTCCACGCACAACAAGGGGAAGCCAAGGGCCTTGACGCTGGCGTGCAGCGGCTCGATCTGCACGCGCATGTCGTCGGGCATGCTCGGGCGATTGGCCTTGTATTCGGCGTACAACGCATCGCGAAACGTCCCACCCTTCGCGTCGAAGACCACCGCAAACGGGCTGTCCGGATACTGCTTGCGCAGGCTCTTGAGCATGTTCAGCACGCCCTTGACCGCACCGGTCGGCAGGCCTTTGGACGTGGTCAGCGGTGGCAGCGCATGAAAGGCGCGGTACAGATAAGAAGAACCGTCCACCAGGACGAGGGGGGCTTGGCTCATGAGCAGGATCAACCTTTTCGGCGGGTCCGGGGCTAGAATAGCGGGACCGTTGACGACAAAGGGACAAGGTTATCATGCGTACACTAAATCGCCTGTTACTGGCTGGCTTGTTTGCATTCACACCGTTGGCCGTCATGGCGGCGGATGACGCTCCTTCGGCGGACCCGGATGTCACCATCCGCACCGAAGGCGACAGAACCATTCAGGAATATCGGCAAAACGGCTTCCTGTACGCGATCAAGGTCACGCCCAAGAACGGCAAGCCTTATTTCCTGGTACGCGCCGACGGTAGCGATGGCAATTTCATACGTTCGGACCAGCCGGATATGCTGATCCCCTCGTGGAAAATCTTTGAGTGGTGATACCGCTCGCGACTTCAACCGGCGCCCGCTGAAGGGCGCCCGTACTGGCAGTTTTAACCATGTCTGTGTTCACGCCCCTGGCTCGGCCCGAGCTGGAAACCTTTCTCGCCCCTTACGGGCTCGGCCGCCTGCTTGATTTCCAGGGGATCGCCGCCGGCAGCGAAAACACCAATTTTTTCATCAGCCTGGAACAGGGCGAGTTCGTTCTGACGCTGGTCGAGCGCGGCCCGGTGCAGGAGATGCCGTTCTTCATCGAACTGCTGGACGTGCTGCACGGCGCCAATTTGCCGGTGCCTTACGCCTTGCGCACCACCGAGGGGGTCGCACTGAGGGAACTGGCCGGCAAACCGGCGCTGCTGCAACCGCGCCTGGCCGGCAAGCACGTCAAGCAGGCCAACGCCCAGCATTGCGCCCAGGTCGGTGAATTGCTTGCGCATCTGCACTTGGCCACCAAGGACAACATGATCAAACGCAAGACTGATCGCGGCCTGGATTGGATGCAGGAGGAGGGCGGCAATCTGCTGTCGCACCTCGATGCAGAGGCCCGTCAGCTGCTGCAAGCTGCGCTGGACGAAATCGCGCTGCGGAAGGTCGGCATCCTGGCGCTGCCCCGCGCCAACATCCATGCAGACCTGTTCCGCGACAATGCGATGTTCGAGGGCACGCACCTGACCGGACTGATCGACTTCTACAACGCATGCTCCGGGCCGATGCTGTACGACGTCGCCATCGCGTTGAATGACTGGTGTTCGAATGACGACGGTGTGCTCGATGGCCCACGGGCGAGGGCATTGCTGGGCGCCTATGCGGCGCTACGGCGGTTCACCGCCGCCGAGGCGCATTTGTGGCCAACCATGCTGCGTGTGGCATGCGTGCGGTTCTGGCTGTCGCGGTTGATCGCCGCCGAATCGTTCGCGGGGCAAGATGTGTTGATCCACGATCCGATGGAGTTCCAGCAGCGCTTGGCGCAGCGGCAGACGGTTCATACGGTGTTGCCGTTCGCCCTCTGACCGGCGGATGTGAATGCCTTTGTGGCGAGGGAGCTTGCTCCCGCTCGGTTGCGCAGCGACCGCTAGATTTTTAGGGCCGCTTCGCCCGAAGCGTCGGACCGGCCCAGCGGGAGCAAGCTCCCTCGCCACGGGTTATGCGGTAGCAGGCTATAGCGACTCCAAACACCCCGCCAAATCATTGCCCAACTTTTCCAACAACTGCTCATACCCCTGCGCCGTCGCCGGGGTGTAGCCACCCAGTGCGTCCAGCTCAGCCAGCTTGACCGGCAACCCGGCCACCAGGGTTTCGGCCAGGCGCGGACGCAGCGGCGGTTCGCTGAAGACGCAAGTCTTGCCCACCGCCTGCAAGCGTGTGCGCATCGCCGCCACGTGCTGGGCACCGGGCTGGACCTCGGCGGCCACGGCGAAAACCCCGGCGTGCTTGAGGCCGTAGTTGTCCTCGAAATAGTCGAACGCTTCGTGGAACACGAAATACGGCTTGCCTGCGACCCCGGCCAGACGCGCCTTGAGGCGTGCGTCCAACGCATCTAGGCGCTGGTTGAAAGCCTTGAGGTTGCTTTCATAGCGGGCCGCGTTCGCCGGATCCGCCGCGCTCAGGTCGGCAGCCATTTTGGCGGCGATCACCCGGGCGTTCAGCGGCGACAGCCACAAGTGGGCATCCACGGTGCCGGGACGATGGTCGTGGTCATGTTCGTCGGCATGCTCCTCGTCCTCGTGGGACGCGCTGTCCTGGGCGAAATGACGCAACTTGAGCCCCGGCAGATCCTGCACGGCGACGGAAGGCTGCGTGCGACCATTCAACACACGCGGCAGGAAACCTTCCATGTCTGGGCCGATCCAGTAAAGCAGGTCCACCGACTGCACCTTCCTTACGTCGGATGGCCGCAGCGCATAGTGGTGAGGCGAGGCACCAGGGGGCAACAGCACTTCCGGAACGGCCACGCCGTCCTGCACCGCGGCGGCAATCAGTTGCAGCGGCTTGATGCTGGTTAGCACCTTGACGTCGGCCCGGGCCGGGCCAATCAGCAGAAATGTTGCGACAAAAGCGACAAAGAGCGAAAAAATTCGGGACACGATGACCACTCGAAGAGGCGAGAACGGGTAACATAATAACGTCTCTCACTAAACTCGTCGCTGCCCATGCCCATTACCCCCCTTGCCAGTCGTCCCCATGATCACTCTCATTGCGTGCACAGCGCGCTGTCCGAGGCCGATGCCATTTGCGCGCGCCAGGGCCTGCGGCTGACGGCCTTGCGTCGGCGAGTGCTGGAGCTGGTCTGGCAAAGCCACAAGCCGCTGGGTGCCTACGACATCCTCGCGGTACTCAGCGAGCAGGACGGCCGCCGCGCCGCGCCGCCGACAGTCTACCGGGCGCTGGATTTCCTGCTGGAAAACGGCTTGGTACATCGCATTTCTTCGCTGAACGCCTTCGTTGGCTGCAACCATCCGGAGCACGCCCACCAAGGCCAGTTCCTGATCTGCCGCGAATGTCATGCGGCCATCGAGCTGGAACAGAAGTCCATCAGCGACGCGATCGTCGCCAGCGCCAAGGACGTCGGCTTCGTGGTCGACACCCAGACCGTCGAAGTGGTCGGCCTGTGCTCCGGTTGCCAGGGGGCCTGATGAGCAACGCGTTGATCCGCCTCGAACAGGTGGCCGTGACGTTCGCCGGGCAAAGCGTGCTGGACAACATTCACCTGAGCGTCGAACCGGGGCAGATCGTCACCTTGATCGGCCCCAACGGCGCCGGCAAGACCACCCTGGTGCGCGCCGTGCTGGGCCTGCTCAAGCCGGACAGCGGCAGCGTCTGGCGCAAGCCCCGGCTGCGTGTCGGCTACATGCCGCAGAAACTCCACGTCGACCCGACCTTGCCGCTGTCCGTGCTGCGCTTTCTGCGCCTGGTGCCGGGCGTCGACCGCGAGCGAGCCTTGGCGGCGCTGAAGGAAGTCGGCGCCGAGCAAGTGATCGACAGCCCGGTGCAGAGTGTGTCCGGCGGCGAGATGCAGCGTGTATTGCTCGCTCGCGCCCTCTTGCGCGAGCCCGAGCTGCTGGTGCTCGACGAGCCCGTGCAAGGCGTCGATGTGGCGGGACAGGCCGAGCTTTACAGCTTGATCACCCGCCTGCGCGACCGCCACGGCTGCGGGGTATTGATGGTGTCGCACGACCTTCACCTGGTGATGAGCACCACCGACCAGGTGGTCTGTCTCAACCGTCACGTCTGCTGCTCCGGGCATCCCGAGCAAGTCAGTGGCGATCCGGCTTTTGTCGAGTTGTTCGGAAAAAACGCACAAAGCCTGGCGATTTATCACCACCATCATGACCATTCCCATGACCTGCACGGTTCGGTGGTCAGCGCTCCTTCTGCTTCCAATCATGTTCATGGAGACGGCTGCAAGCATGGCTGATTTTCTGTTGTACGCCCTGCTTGCAGGTTTGGCGCTGGCGCTGGTCGCCGGCCCCTTGGGCTCGTTCGTGGTCTGGCGGCGCATGGCCTATTTCGGCGACACCTTGTCCCACGCGGCGCTGCTCGGCGTGGCCATGGGGTTTCTGCTGGACGTCAGCCCCGCCATCGCGGTGACCGTGGGTTGCCTGCTGCTCGCAGTGGTGCTGGTGACTTTGCAACAGCGCCAGCCGCTGGCGTCCGACACCCTGCTGGGCATCCTGGCTCCCAGCACGCTGTCCCTCGGGCTGGTGGTGCTCAGCTTCATGCACGATGTGCGGATCGATCTGATGGCCTATCTGTTCGGCGATCTGCTGGCGATCAGTCCGATGGACCTGGCCTGGATCCTCGGCGGTAGCGCGGCGGTATTGCTGTTGCTCGTGGCGCTGTGGCGTCCGTTGCTGGCGGTTACCGTCCATGAGGAACTGGCACGGGTCGAGGGCCTGCCCGTGGTGGGCCTGCGATTGGCGCTGATGCTGTTGATCGCAGTGGTGATTGCCGTGGCGATGAAGATCGTTGGTGTATTGCTGATTACTTCATTGCTGATCATTCCGGCGGCTGCGGCACAGCGTCACGCCCGCTCACCGGAGCAGATGGCCTTGGGCGCAAGCCTGCTGGGCATGCTCGCGGTGTGTGGCGGGCTGGCGTTGTCGTGGTTCAAGGACACTCCGGCCGGACCGTCGATCGTGGTCAGCGCGGCGGCGTTGTTTCTGCTGAGTTTTGTCCTGCCCCGTCGAGGGGTGTAGACTTGCTCGCTTTTTGCGCAATTAGAGAGTCGCAGGAATGAAGCCGTTCGCCTCCCGTTATCTGCTCCTTGTCGCGTTTTCCCTGCTGCTGGGCGCCTGCCAGAGCACGCCGCCGACCGTCGAAACCCCGGATACCCGGGGCCCGGCCGTCGCGCAGCTCGAACAGAGCCTGGCCAGCAATGAATTGGCCACAGCAGAAGGCCAGTTGGCCGCGTTGCAAGCCCAGACGCCTGAAGATCCGTCGCTGGAGCCTTACCAGCGGCAACTGGCCGAGGCGTACTTGCGCCGCAGCCAGATCGACCTGCAAAAAGGCGATGTAAACGCCGCCGCCACCGCCCTGAGCCGGGCTCGCGCGCTGATGCCAAAAGCGCCGGCACTTACCGGCGAAGTGAACAGTGCGATCGCCCAGGCCCGCAAGGCCGAGCTGGAAAAAGCCGAAGCCGCCCTCCAGGCCGCCGAAGCCAAGCCGGTTGCAAGGGTGATCGACCCGAGTGCGCAGAGCACCACGGTTGCGCTGAATATCGGCGATATCCAGAAAATGCGTCATCAATTGGACGCCATCGCCGCCGATGTGGTGAATTATCAGTGCGACGTCAGCATCCAGGCCCCGCGCACCGATGATTACCCTTGGTTGGCGACATTGCTGACCAAGCGGGTCAAGAAACTCGATCCCGGGTTCGATCTGAGACTGCAGAAGCAGATCTTGCGCAGCGTGCCGGCGCAAGTGGTTCTGACTCCGCGTAAGCTCTGAAACCTTCGCGAGCAGGCTCGCTCCCACATAGGTGTTGTGAACGACACATAACCCTGTGGGAGCGAGCCCGCTCGCGAAAGCGTCCTACCAGCAACTAATCCCTTTCAGACACTCATCAAGCCGGAACCGCCTTCGACTTAGGCTCCCGCGCCCAAACCCGATGCTGGGCAATCGCGTCAAAAAACGCCTGGAACTTGCCCGCATCAGCGTCCGGAATCAGCCCCGCATCCGCCTCCAGCTTCAACAACACCAGCAATTGCCGCGCTTCGCCATGCAGCGCGATGGCCTTCAGGTGCTTGTAGGCTTCCAACAGGTAATGCAACGCCACGCCATCGGCACTCAGCGCCTTGATCGACTCCACCCCGCCCGGCACGAACACCGCGTCAAAGGCAATCGACGGCAAGCCTTCCATGGACGCATCCACCGGCAGCGTCTGCCCAGCGGCGGTGGTCACCGGCGCGGAGGTTGGGCCGAGGATTTTCGCGTGGGCCCCTTCGGCTTCCAGTGCCTGCTTGAGCGCATCGATGATTGTCCCCTCGACACCGTTGGCCACCAGCACCGCGACCTTGCGGGTCTTGATATCGCCGGACAGCAGATTGGCCTGGCTCAATGCCGGGGACTCCTCCAGGGAAGGTGTCGGAACATCGACCGTACCGGCAGTGGGAGCCGGCAAGCCGAGGTTCTTCGCAACTCGCCCGGCCAGTTCCAGATCGATGTTGGCGAGGATCTCGTTCACCTGCCGCGCCCTGATGAACTCACGTTCCACTTTGCCCAGTTCGAAGCTGTACGCGGCGATGATGTGCTCCTGCTCGTGGGCGCTCATGCTCTTGTAGAACAGCCGCGCCTGGGAGAAATGATCGCCGAACGAATCGCTGCGCTGACGGATCTTGTGGGCGTCGATGCGCTCCGGATAACTTTCGAAACCACCATCCTGCGGACCGGGCGGGGTTTCCTTCGGCCAGCCGCCATCGATGGAGTTCGGCTCGTAGGACGCGCGCCCCTTGTCGATAGTGGTGCGGTGCATGGCATCACGCTGGCCGTTGTGCACCGGGGTGATGGCGCGGTTGATTGGCAGCTCATGAAAGTTCGGCCCACCGAGTCGGCTGATCTGCGTATCGGTGTAGGAAAACAGCCGGCCTTGCAGCAATGGGTCGTTACTGAAATCAATGCCCGGCACGATATGTCCGGGGCAGAACGCAACCTGCTCGACTTCGGCGAAGAAGTTGTCCGGGTTGCGGTTCAGCACCATCTTGCCCAGCGGCGTAATGGGTACCAGCTCTTCGGGGATGATCTTGGTCGGGTCGAGCAGGTCGAAGTCGAACTTGTGCTCGTCTTCCTCGGCGACGATCTGTACGCCAAATTCCCACTCGGGGTAATCGCCCATCTCGATCGACTCCCAGAGATCGCGACGGTGGTAATCAGTGTCCTTGCCCGCGAGCTTCTGGGCTTCGTCCCATACCAGGGAACAGGTCCCGGCCTTGGGCCGCCAGTGGAACTTGACGAAGCTGCTGCGGCCCTCGGCGTTGATCATGCGAAAGGTGTGCACGCCGAAACCCTGCATGGAACGCAGGCTTTTCGGGATCGCCCGGTCGGACATCGCCCAGATCACCATATGAGCCGACTCCGGCACCAGCGAGACAAAGTCCCAGAAGGTGTCGTGGGCCGAACCGCCGGTGGGGATTTCGTTATGGGGCTCGGGTTTCACCGCATGGACGAAATCAGGAAATTTCACCGCATCCTGGATGAAGAACACCGGCATGTTGTTGCCCACCAGATCGAAGTTGCCTTCGTCGGTGAAGAATTTCACTGCAAAGCCGCGCACGTCGCGAACCGTGTCACCGGAACCCCGTGGGCCCTGCACGGTGGAAAAACGTACAAACACTGGCGTCTTTTTACCTGGGTCTTGCAGGAAACCGGCCTTGGTCAGGGCCGCATGCGATTCGTAGGCCTGAAAGTAGCCATGGGCACCGGTCCCTCGGGCGTGAACGATGCGCTCGGGAATACGTTCATGGTCAAAATGCGTGATTTTTTCACGCATGATGAAGTCTTCCAGCAACGACGGTCCACGCGGCCCGACGCGGAGGGTGTTCTGGTTATCGGCGATCTTCACGCCTTGGTTGGTGCGCAAGGCCTGTTCGGTGGCATCGGAGCGAAACTGCTCGAGGCTCTCCAGCTTGGCGTTGGTATTGCTGCGATCCAGCGTGTCGGTCCCGGCCATCTGGCTGGGGGCGGCAGGTTTTTTAGTGCTCATCAGGCATGACTCCTCGTTGCGATCCCCGCCGTGGCCAGGACCCGTGAGTTCGATGCGCCAGGCACGGTACCTGGGCATATGTGGAGGTGCCTAATGAGTGACCGATACCGTTTCGCTGTGTTCCTTTTTTATGTCCTTTGATCGCCTTATTGCCAAATCGCTGGTTCAATCTCAAATAAATGCTAAGAACCTCTATACGGACAGGCTAAAATGCGCGCCCGGCTTACCGCTGATCCTTTTCCACCGCGCCTCACAAGGTTCGCTACGTGATCGAGTTTCAAAACGTCCATAAAACCTACCGGGTTGCCGGTAGGGATATCCCCGCGCTGCACCCGACCAGTCTGACCATCCAGAACGGTCAGGTCTTCGGCCTGATCGGCCATTCCGGTGCGGGAAAAAGTACCCTGCTGCGCCTGATCAATCGCCTGGAAGATTCCAGCGGCGGCAAGATCATCGTCGACGGCGAAGAAGTCACCGCGCTGGACGCCAACGGCCTGCGCCGTTTTCGCCAGCAGGTCGGGATGATTTTCCAGCACTTCAATCTGCTCGCGTCCAAGACCGTGGCCGACAACGTGGCCATGCCACTGACGCTGGCGGGCGAACTGTCCCGCAGCGATATCGACCGCCGCGTCGCCGAACTGCTGGCGCGGGTAGGGCTGTCCGACCACGCCCGCAAATACCCGGCGCAGTTGTCCGGTGGCCAGAAGCAGCGCGTCGGCATCGCCCGCGCCCTGGCAACCAAGCCGAAGATCCTGTTGTGCGACGAAGCCACCAGCGCGCTCGACCCACAGACCACCGCCTCGGTGCTGCAACTGCTGGCGGAGATCAACCGTGAGCTTAAGCTGACCATCGTACTGATCACCCATGAGATGGACGTGATCCGGCGTGTCTGCGATGAAGTTGCGGTGATGGACGCCGGCGTGATCGTCGAGCAAGGCCCGGTAGCCGAGGTGTTCCTGCACCCCAAGCATCCGACCACCAAGCGTTTCGTCCAGGAAGACGAGCAGATCGACGAAAGCGAACAGCGCGACGACTTCGCTCACGTCCCAGGGCGCATCGTGCGTCTGACATTCCAGGGCGAAGCGACCTACGCGCCGTTGCTTGGAACCGTCGCTCGCGAAACCGGTGTGGACTACAGCATCCTGGCCGGTCGTATCGACCGCATCAAAGACACCCCCTACGGGCAACTGACCCTCGCCATCACCGGCGGTGACATGGAAGCGGCCTTCGCCCGCTTCACCGCGGCCGATGTCCACATGGAGGTGCTGCGCTGATGGAATTTTTTGCAAACATCGACTGGCTGGAAATCTGGCTGGCAACCGGCGACACCTTCCTGATGCTGTTCGGTTCGCTGCTGTTCACCGTACTGCTCGGCCTGCCGCTGGGCGTGTTGCTGTTTCTCTGCAGCCCGCGCCAATTGCTTGAAGCCCGGGGCCTCTACGCGCTGCTGTCGCTGATCGTGAACATCCTGCGTTCGCTGCCATTCATCATCCTGTTGATCGTGATGATCCCGTTCACGGTGTTGATCACCGGCACCTCGTTGGGCGTGGCCGGCGCGATCCCGCCACTGGTGGTGGGCGCAACGCCATTCTTTGCCCGCCTGGTGGAAACCGCCCTGCGTGAAGTCGATCGCGGCATCATCGAAGCGACCCAGGCCATGGGCGCTACCACGCGACAGATCATCGTCAACGCATTGCTGCCGGAAGCCCGTCCGGGCATTTTCGCAGCGATTACGGTGACAGCGATTACTCTGGTGTCCTACACGGCCATGGCCGGTGTGGTCGGCGCTGGTGGCCTGGGCGACCTGGCGATCCGCTTCGGCTACCAGCGTTTCCAGACCGACGTGATGGTGGTCACGGTGGTGTTGCTGCTGGTGCTGGTCCAGGTCCTGCAAACCGTGGGCGACAAACTGGTTGTGCATTTCTCTAGAAAATAAGGCCTCGCGCCAATAAACCATGAGCCGGCCATTCGCTGGCAGGCGCCAAGAGCAGGCGCCTCAAAAGGAGTTAGCTGAATGAAAAAACTACTGGTCGCCTTCGCTGCCGCCGCAGCGTTCTCCGCACACGCCGACACTCTGACCGTCGCGGCCACGCCGGTTCCTCACGCGGAAATCCTCGAGTTCGTCAAACCGGCATTGGCGAAGGAAGGCGTGGACCTCAAGGTCAAAGTTTTCACCGACTACGTCCAGCCCAACGTACAAGTCGCCGAAAAGCGCCTGGACGCCAACTTCTTCCAGCACCAGCCGTACCTGGATGAGTTCAACAAGGCCAAGGGCACGAATCTGGTGAGCGTAGCCGGTGTGCACCTGGAACCCCTGGGCGCGTACTCCAGCAAGTACAAGGCACTTACAGAACTGCCAGGCGGCGCCAATGTCGTGATCCCGAACGATGCTACCAATGGCGGCCGTGCGCTGTTATTGCTGGCCAAAGCCGGGCTGATCAAGCTCAAGGACTCGAACAACATCCTGTCGACTACCAAAGACATCACCGAGAATTCGAAGGATCTGAAGTTCCGTGAGCTGGAAGCGGCAACCATTCCGCGCGTGCTGACTCAAGTGGATCTGGCATTGATCAATACCAACTATGCGTTGGAGGCCAAGCTTGACCCTTCCAAGGATGCGCTGGTAATCGAAGGCAACGACTCGCCTTACGTGAATATTCTGGTAGCCCGTCCGGACGACAAGGACAGCGAGGCCATGAAGAAACTGGTGGCAGCGCTGCATACGCCGGAAGTTAAGGCGTTTATTCTCGAGAAGTACAAAGGGGCGGTTTTACCGGCGTTTTGAGCTGATCGAGAAATAAGAAAAGCGGGGCTGCATTTACACGCAGCCCCGCTTTTTTATGCTCGAGTTGGCTTATAAATATTCCAAGCAAATACTTTAACCTAGAATTTATTTCGCACGGAAATAACGGATGGCGAAGCTTAATTTTCTGACTGCATAGATAATCAACACAGATAAAATCACTACAGAGACTGTAACTCCAGCAATATTGATACCTATCATAAATTGGGCGTAGATCGACAGAAGAACCGAAAGAGCAATGTAACTTGCCATCGTTTTATTTCTAGTGACTAATAACAGCGGAATCGCGCTAATGATGAGTGCATGGCTAAGGACAACGAACAGGATCTCCGCACTTAGCTGATAGGGAATGCCTCCAGACCTTGCCTCCTCGATTATGATCATGGCTTCGTGCAGAAGAAGCTGTAGGGCTCCAACGACGGCAACGCTGATTCCCATAAGCGATAAGGAATGAATATTTTTGACGTTCATTGTGCTTTCCAAGCGACGGATGTCAGGCAGGATATCGCCTGGCACTGGATAAAGGGAGCGCTTGCAGCCCTCAACGCATGCCTCAACGAAAACCCAACGCGTACCGTCGGGTTTTCGTTGAGAGCTGTCGCTATTGGGGATCGACGTTATCCAACACCCGATTCGCCAGCAATGAACTCAGCTCAATCAACTGCTGGATGCCAAGGAGGATGTGACGGCGGGGGCCATCCAAGGATTTATGCGGTTTGTCTGTAGGAATGTGTCGGCCTTTTGGGGCTGCTGTGCAGCCCAGCGGGAGCAAGCTCCCTCGCCACGAGTGTTTGACCGGCTTGGGGATGAGTGGGGATACCCCTCGCTCGATACGGTAGCTACTTGTTTTTCGTTCCGAAAGGAGGGCGAAGGGCGGAGGGTCGAACCATAGATCCGCTTCATTGTTCTACGACCCTCATGATAAATTCCCCGCCGCGACCTCTAATCAATAGAGGGCATTCAGGGAGAGAAGTGAGTGATCAAGTCTTTGTTGGTTGGGGCATTGCTGGCAATGGCATCAGCATCGGCGTCTGCGATGAGTTGCGATAACCCCAGAAACGCCTATGACAGAACCTATTGCGCGTCGCTGAAAATGGTTCAGTCGGACCAGGAAATCAACGAGCAATACAAGAAGACGATGAGTGCCCTGAACCCGGATCAAAAGAAGAAGGTGAAAGCCGCTCAGATCCAGTGGATCAAGATTCGTGACAACGCCTGTTCCAACGATGGCCTGCTCTACCTGGACTGTGCCAATGAGAAGACCGAGGCGCGTATCGTCATACTCAAGGCTGTCGAGCGCGAATGCCGCGCTGCCGGTTGCGACGACGCCAAGCTGTCGCAAGTCGAGTAACCCGCACACAAAAACCCGACGTAAAGCGTCGGGTTTTTCTTTGGCGGGGTTCGCTCGCTATCGCGGCTCAGCGTTATCCAATGGGCCGCTTCGCAGCCCAGCGGGAGCAAGCTCCCTCGCCACGGGGTTGCTGTGTGACGTTTATCTTGGATCAACGTTGTCCAGTACTCGGTTCGCCAGTAATGAGCTCAGCTCGATCAGTTGCTGGACGCCGAGGGCGATGTGGCGGTGGGAGCCTTCCAGGTCGAACGCGAGGTTGCTGACCATGGCGTCGGCTGATGCCAGGGTCTCGCTGAGGTTGGCGAGCAGGCATTCGTTGTCGGTGTCTTGTACGACGGTGAAGAGTTGAGCGGATTGGAGAGCATCTTTCGGTTCTGGTGGCGAGGAGGTGCAATCCGCCTCAGGCGGATTCGTTGTAGATTTCGTCATGAGCTGATACTCCAAGGTTAAGCCACAACCTCTTCCCTACTAAAAGAAGGGTGGCAGCTGTACGCAGGTTAGTAGACCGGGGAGATCAGCATTGCCGGCGCGCCGAAGCGCCCTGCGCACAGCTACCATCAAGTGCAAGGTAGGAATCTACCTCGATGGAGAACTCGTGCATCTTACTGACACAACCTCGAGCTACTAAACCCGACCACTGATGGGCAGTGGCAGGACGACAATAGAACCCGAGGGCAAGGCGCACAAGCCGGAGGATTCTGGCGTAGTTGTAGGTAATGGCGCAAGGATGTGTAGCTTGATGGAAAGATGGCAGAGCGGGAATAAACAGCGCTTCGTTTTCAGCTCCGATCCCTGTGGCGAGGGAGCTTGCTCCCGCTCGGCCGCGCAGCGGTCGCAACCGATCATGCGGTTCGTCTGTAGGAATGCGTCGGCTTGTTTTGGGGCTGCTTCGCAGCCAACGGGAGCAAGCTCCCTCGCCACGGGGACGGTTTTAGTCTGGGAAATGGTGGCTTGCTGCGCAACCCCGCGGGGCTGAATTCCCTCGCCACGATGCAAAGCTCGTGGGTGCAGGTGTAATTCGGTTGTTTGCGTTGCTGGCAGGGTGCCACAATCGCGTTTTCTAGCGGCTTCACGATCAGGTGGATCACATGGATGGCCCAAGATCTCGCAATGGCATGGACTTTTGCATAGCCGGACAAGTGCGCACTGACCGACTGCAGCAACTGTTTCGCCAATCCGTTTCCGCGGTGTTTGGTAGTTACCTCGCGGCCATCATGTTGTGTTGGCTGTGTTGGGATCGCTTTGAGCACAGCACAGTTGTTTGGTGGCTGGCCATATTAAGCGGATCGACGCTGCTGCGGATCGCGATGTTCGTTGCCTATTTTCGCAGCGACGAGGTTCAGCGCACGCCTCAACGCTGGGAGCGCAGATACTGGGTCTCGCTGGTGTTGTCCGCGAGCATCTGGGGCGGTGGCGCGCTTGTTTTGATGCCGCAAGACGATCTCCTCTCGCAAGCTCTCGTCATGCTTTTTACCGTGGGGATGACTGTCAGCGCGGTGTCCTGTTACTCCGCCTACCGGGACATGACACTGCTCTCCATTGGCCTGGTGCTGTTTCCGTGCACGGTCTGGCTGCTGTTCCAACCGTCGCCGATTCAAGTCGGCATGGCGCTTTCGATCCTGGTGTTCGCGGCATTTGCTGCCCGCGCCACCCACAAAATGTCCCAGGCACTGGAAACCGCTTTTCGACTCACCCGCGAGATGGAACAGGCGAACAGCATTTCAACCCGCGCCGCACAAACCGATGAACTGACCGGCCTGAAAAGTCGACGGGCTTTTTTCGAGCATGCCCAGCAGCTTTACGACGAATGCAGAACCAACCGGTTGGGGTTGTGCGCAGTCATGTTGGACATGGATCACTTCAAACACATCAACGACACCTACGGCCATCAGGTCGGGGACCAGGTCCTACGCCAGATGGGCGTGGTCATCAGCTCGTCGTTTCGGGCAACGGATATCCACGGTCGGCTCGGTGGCGAAGAGTTCGCCATTTTGCTTCCAGACACTTCCATCGAAGTCGCCACTCAGATTGCAAAACAGCTCATCGATACGATCGCTGGCTTGATGATTGAGCCTGTTCACTGCATATCAGCCAGTCTCGGCGTCGCATCGACGGGGGCTTGCAATAAGGATCTGCACAGCCTGATGAACGATGCGGATAAAGCCCTGTATCGAGCGAAGGCGCTGGGGCGTAATCAAGTGGCCGTTGCTTAGCCGGGTTGGCTTTGCCCAGATAAAAAAAACCGCCAATCAGGCGGTTTTTTTATCAATACCAGCAGAAATCAGACTCTGGCACCGGCCATTCGACCGACCGGTTCATGCTCCCTACCCTTGGCGAGGCTAGCCGACAAGAATTGGCGCTCAATACTGGTCGCGCAACCAGCCAGACGGCGAGCTTCCGCTTGGTATTGAGCTGCAAGTAATGGTTTTGGAGTTCGCTTGGAAGCCTTCATGGAAAACTCACAATAAATTTGGGTTCATGTTAAGCCTGGTTCACCGCTATAACAAGGCGCCGCTGGTCGTCGAAATCGAAGCCTAGGTACAGATACCATGGGACGGCTCCAGGGTCGGGCTCAAAAATCTCTATCTCGTGGAGCTTCAGCATTCGCGCGTATCGGCTGATCGCAATCAAGACCAAACCGGCAACTTCACCTTTTAAAGGGTGATTGGCGTCCGGCTTGCCCTCCAAGAGGACAACCTTGATCGACAAGGTGCTTGATTTGGGCGTGGCAAAACAAAGCCCACATAACTCCTGGTCATACCATAGAGAAAGGTCAAACGCCTTCCCGTCGCGAATCTTCCAGCCAGGAATATCCTCCCATGGATAAAGTTGGGCCTCAGGGCCCCATAGATAGCATTGGTCAAGTGCCTCTCGGGTAATCGGCTCGTATCTTATCCGCTCAACGTCGATACCTTTCTCCGCTAGCGCTCCAGGATCATCCCCCAAAAACTCTTTAGCGAGTTGCATTGCGGTAGAGCGGAATATTTGATGTTTGAAGTTGCTGATGCAGGGTCGTTTCATGGGGTGAACACGATGACGGGCAGAGCAAAAAGACGATAGAGCCCAGGAGCAAGACATACAAGCAGGCTGGTTCCGATGTGGTTGTAGGCAAAGGCTCATATATATGTGGTCCGGTAAGGGCGTATTTGGTCGGCGGGTCCTTCCCACGCTCAGCGTCAGAAGCGGAACGTGGAGCTTCCCCTGGCAGCATTCCCACGTGGGGCGTGGATACGATCAAGAAACAATCGTTGTGCTTGTGAATCCATCTCTCCGAAAGCTGCCATTGCGCTGGTTCTGCCAGCCCTCGCCACTTCCTTTCCTCTGGCTCCCTCCGCTCATGCGGGTTGGCGCCGTTAATTCTAAAAATAAATTTCTTTTGAAATCAATAAATTAAATAAAAACGTGAATATTCCTGAAAATTTATCTTGCGCACAAAGTATTTGGACGTTAATTTTAACGCCACTGGTTAGCGCACAAACATTTAGCGCGATCAAAACTCAATCAGACCCATCAGGAAAAAGGAAAACACCCATGAACGTTCTCTACACCGCAGTCGCAACCTCCACCGGTGGCCGTGATGGCCGTGCTGTTTCCAGCGACAAGATCCTCGACGTGAAACTGGCTAACCCAAAAGCCTTGGGCGGTGCCGGTGGTGAAGCCACCAACCCTGAGCAGTTGTTCGCAGCCGGCTACTCCGCCTGCTTCATCGGCGCATTGAAATTTGTCGCCAGCCAAAGCAAACGCAGCATTCCGGCTGACGCCTCGATCACGGCACACGTCGGCATCGGCCAGATCCCTGGCGGTTTCGGTCTGGACATCGACCTGCACATCAGCCTGCCAGGTCTGGATCAAGCCGATGCTCAAGCGCTGGTCGACGCCGCTCACCAGGTTTGCCCGTACTCCAACGCGACCCGCGGCAACGTCGACGTCCGTTTGCACGTCGCCGTCTAACTCACTCATCTACGAATAAATAAGGATCTGGACATGAACACTTTCAACAAAACACTCGTTGGCTCGCTTCTGGCACTGTCGCTCGGCAATGCGTTCGCGACTTCTTTTGTTCAACCTACATTCGCTGAAGGCGGTTCGGATCGCCTGATCGAAAAACGAATAGCCGAAGGTGGCTCCGATCGGCTGATCGAGAAACGCATAGCCGAAGGCGGCTCGGATCGCCTGATCGAAAACCGGGTAGCGGAAGGCGGCTCCGATCGTCTTATCGAGAAACGCGTAGCCGAAGGTGGTTCCGATCGTCTGATCGAGTTACGGGTAGCCGAAGTTGGCTCGGATCGCCTGGGCGAGAACGGCTAGCCGAAGGGGCTCGGATCCACTGCAAAACAGGGGTGGGCTGAACCAATCCCTTCAACGTTCCGAAAGTTGGTCGAATCAACCAATGTTGCTTCCAAAAGAAAAAACGCCGCTTCTCTCGGATGAGGAAGCGGCGCTTTTTTGCATGGCGTCATGGGAACCGGAGCAAGGACACTTGCCATGCTCTTGGCAACGCAGCTAAACGATGCTGTCCACCACACCGCCGTCAACTCGCAGCGCCGCTCCGGTGGTGGCCGAGGCCTGTTCCGAGCTGGCATAGATAATCATGTTGGCGACTTCCTCTACCCGTGCCGCGCGCTGGATGATCGAGGTGCTGCGGTGCTCGTTGACGAAATCTGCCGCGACCTTTTCCAGGCTTTCCCCGCTGCGCTCGACGTCCGCCTGGAGCATCTTGGCAACGCCTTCGGACAGTGTCGGTCCAGGCAATACCGAGTTCACCGTCACGCCCGTGCCCGCGAGGCGTTTGGCCAGGCCACGAGCGATTGAAAGCTGGGCGGTCTTGGTGAAGCCATAGTGGATCATGTCGGCCGGAATGTTCACGCCCGACTCCGACGAGACAAACACTATCCGCCCCCAACCACGCTCGACCATGCCCTGCGCGTAGGCCCTGGAAACACGCACACCCGACATCACGTTGGTTTCGAAGAAACGCTGCCATTCGCTGTCCGGCGTCTCGAAGAAGTCTTCCTGCTTGAAAATGCCCAGGTTGTTGATGACGATATCGAAACTTGGATGCTTGGCGATCAACGCCTGGCAGCCAGGTTCGTTGCTGAGATCGCCAACAAAGCCTGTCGCCCTGGAAGCAAGATTGCCCAGGCGCTGCAACGCGTCCTCCACGCTGCTTTCGCTGCGCCCGTTGATGACGACCTGGGCACCGGCTTCCAGAAAACCTTTGGCGGTCGCAAAACCGATGCCGCTGGTGGAGCCGGTGACCAATACGTTACGTCCGGTGAAGTCGATGTTCATGAGCGTGACTCCTTCATTGATGGATCAAAGAGGCAAGGCGATATTTTGGGCCGGGCAATACGCCGGCCCCCCGGATATCGCAGGTACTCATCATGGACACGATTGATGATTTGCGCCTGTCCTCAGCTAATGATTGAGAGCGGCACCGATGCGTTGGAGTTCGTTCGCGATGGTGATGTATGGGTGAATATCTTTTCGCGAGCAGGCTCGCTCCCACCGGTTGATGTTGTGCATATCGATGAAGGGCCGGTGCGCAGCCCAGCGGGAGCAAGCTCCCTCGCCACGGGGAGGGTGGGGTCAGTCAGTTATGTGGCGAAGGTCAGGCCGCTATCGCGAGCAAGCTCGCTCCCACAGGGTTTCGTGGCGCGCCGTCCAGAGCAGGTCTTCAGTACCACCGCGCCTCGCCCGGCGGGCGTTTCTTGAAGCGTTTCATGCTCCACATGTACTGGCTCGGGTAGGCCCGTACATAACGCTCGACCACTTTGCTCATGGCGGCGCAGGCGGTTTCGGTGTCGGTGCTGTACATCTCGTCCGGGGCGGCTTCGAGGATGACTTTGTAGCCGGAGCCGTCCGGCAGGCGCAGGGCATGGAGGAAGACGCCGACCGCCTTGCCGCCGGCGAGCATGTTCGGCACGAACTTGCTGGTCAGGGCCTGGGTGGCGAAGAAGGGCACGAAGATGCCGGCGGATTCGGACGGCTCCGGATCGGCGGGGATCCCCACCTGGCCGCCCTTGCGCACTTCCTTGATGACGCTGAGGATGCCTTCCTTGGTGGACGCCGCGACCTTGTTGCCCAGTTGCACGCGTTGCTTCTGCAGCAACTCATCCACCGCCTTGAGCTTGGGCGGGCGGTAGAAAATGATCGGTTTGCACTGGCTGCAATAGAAGTGGTTGAGCACTTCCCAGTTGCCCAGGTGGCTGGTGATGCCGACCACGCCTTTGCCGGAGGCCAGCGCTTCTTTCAGCACTTCCAGGCCTTCGACTTCGCGCACCAGTTCGATGGAGCGCTGGGCCGGCCAGATCCAGGCACAGGCGCTTTCGGTCAGGGATTTGCCGATGTCCTTGAGGCTCTGGCCCACCAGGCGCTCGCGCTCGGCCGGGTCCATCTCGGGAAAACACTTGGCGAGGTTGATCCGCACCACGTCGCGGGAACGGTTGGGTAATTTCCACATGAGCCAGCCAATGCCCGAGCCCACCGCCTGCACCGCTCGCCAAGGGAGCAGCGCAAACAACCGCAGAGCGCCGACCAGCAAGGCGCCTTTCAACTTATCCACAGGTCACTCCTGAATTCATGGGCCGTGTTGCGAGCCGGCTATTCTAACCGCCGTTTACCAACTCGGCGTAGCGGTCGCAATCCTGGGTGTGGTCCATGACCATGCCCGAGGCCTGCATCAAGGCGTAGCAGATGGTCGGGCCGACGAAGGTGAACCCGGCTCTTTTCAGGCCTTTGCTCATCGCCAGTGCCTCGGGGGTGATGGCCGGCACTTCGGTGCGGTCCTTGAAATGGTTGATGATCGGTTGGTTGCCTACGAACGACCAGAGGAATGCCACCGGGTCTTCCAGCGCCAGCCAGGCCTGGGCGTTGCGCCGCGCCGCCTTGAGCTTGAGGCGGTTGCGGATAATGCCAGGGTCTAGCATCAGTTCATCGATTTCGGCGTCGCTCATCTGCGCCACCCGTTGTACATCGAAGCCGTAGAGCACTTCCCGGTAACGTTCGCGTTTGCGCAAAACGGTGATCCAGGACAGACCGGCCTGGAACCCTTCGAGCAGAAGCAACTCGAACAAACCCTGCGCATCGCGCAGCGGCGTCCCCCACTCCTGATCGTGATAAGCCATGTACAACGGATCTTCGGAACACCAAAAGCAGCGTGGCATAAGGCTCCAGGGGGCGTGCGCACGAACGAATCGGGTATACTCCCGCTCTTTAAATCGCAGCCCAAGAAACAGGTGAATTTCGTGAGCCAGCCTACGCCAGCCGTGCGTACCTTCCAAGACTTGATCCTCGCCCTCCAGCAATACTGGGCCGAGCAAGGTTGCGTGGTACTTCAGCCCTACGATATGGAAGTAGGCGCCGGCACTTTCCACACTGCCACGTTTCTGCGTGCCATCGGCCCGGAAACCTGGAACGCCGCTTATGTGCAACCAAGCCGCCGCCCGACTGACGGCCGCTACGGCGAAAACCCGAACCGCCTGCAGCATTACTACCAATTTCAGGTCGTGCTGAAGCCGAACCCGGAAAACTTCCAAGAGCTGTACCTGGGCTCCCTCAAACATGTGGGCCTCGACCCGCTGGTGCACGACATTCGTTTCGTCGAAGACAACTGGGAATCACCGACCCTGGGCGCCTGGGGCCTGGGCTGGGAAGTCTGGCTCAACGGCATGGAAGTGACCCAATTCACCTACTTCCAGCAAGCGGGCGGCATCGAATGCTACCCGGTGACCGGTGAGATCACCTACGGCCTGGAACGCCTGGCCATGTACCTGCAAGGCGTGGATTCGGTCTACGACCTGGTATGGGCCGACGGTCCGTTCGGCAAAGTGACGTATGGCGACGTGTACCATCAGAACGAAGTGGAGCAATCGACCTACAACTTCGAACACGCCAACGTCGACAAGCTGTTCGAGTTGTTCGATTTCTATGAAAGCGAAGCCAAACGCTTGATCGAACTGGACCAGCCGCTGCCGCTGCCGAGTTATGAAATGGTCTTGAAGGCATCTCATACCTTCAATCTGCTGGATGCACGCCGGGCGATTTCCGTGACCGCGCGCCAGCAATACATCCTGCGTGTGCGCACCCTGGCGCGTTCCGTCGCGCAAGCCTACCTGCTGGCCCGTGCCAAGCTGGGCTTCCCGATGGCGACCCCGGACCTGCGTGATGAAGTGTTGGCTAAGCTGGAGGCTGCACAATGAGTGCTCAAGATTTTCTGGTTGAACTGGGCACCGAAGAACTGCCACCCAAAGCCCTGAACACCCTGGCCGATGCATTCCTGGCCGGCATCGAGAAAGGCCTGCAAGCCGCTGGCCTGAACTTCGAAACCAAGCACGTCTACGCCGCGCCGCGCCGCCTGGCCGTGCTGATCACCGCCCTGGCGACGCAACAGCCGGACCGCAGCATCAACCTCGACGGCCCGCCCGTGCAAGCCGCGTTCGATGCCGACGGTAACCCGACCCAGGCCGCCCTGGGCTTCGCCAAGAAGTGCGGCGTCGATCTGAGCGAAATCGACCAGAGCGGCCCGAAGCTGCGCTACAGCCAGAGCATCAAGGGCAAGCCGACCGCCAGCCTGTTGCCGACCATCGTCGAAGACTCCCTCAATGACTTGCCGATTCCCAAGCGCATGCGCTGGGCTGCGCGCAAGGAAGAGTTCGTGCGTCCGACCCAATGGCTGGTGATGCTGCTCGGTGACCAGGTCATCGATTGCACGATCCTCGCCCAGAAGGCCGGTCGTGATTCTCGCGGTCACCGTTTCCATCATCCGCAGAGCGTACGTATCACGTCGCCGGCCAATTACCTGGCCGACCTGCGCGCTGCCTATGTATTGGCCGATTCCAACGAGCGCCGCGAGCTGATCAGCAAACGCACCGAAGAACTGGCGACCGCCCAGGAAGGCACGGCTATCGTGCCGGCCAACCTGCTGGACGAAGTGACCGCGCTGGTGGAATGGCCGGTGCCACTGGTGTGCTCGTTCGAGGAACGCTTCCTTGAAGTGCCCCAGGAAGCGCTGATCACCACCATGCAGGACAACCAGAAATACTTCTGCCTGCTGGACGCCGAAGGCAAGTTGCTGCCGCGCTTCATCACGGTGGCCAACATCGAAAGCAAGGACCCGCAGCAGATCATCGCTGGTAACGAAAAAGTCGTACGCCCGCGTTTGACCGATGCCGAGTTCTTTTTCAAGCAAGACAAGAAGCAGCCTCTGGAAAGCTTCAACGAGCGCCTGCGCAACGTGGTGTTCCAGGAAAAACTCGGCAGCGTCTACGACAAGGCCGAGCGCGTGTCGAAACTGGCAGCCTTCATCGCTCCACGCATCGGCGGCGATGCCCAGCGCGCGGCACGTGCGGGCATCCTGTCCAAGTGCGACCTGTCCACCGAGATGGTCGGTGAGTTCCCGGAGATGCAAGGTATCGCCGGTTACTACTACGCCCTCAACGACGGCGAGCCGCAGGATGTTGCCCTGGCGCTGAACGAACAGTACATGCCGCGTGGCGCCGGCGCTGAATTGCCGACCACCCTGACCGGTGCGGCCGTGGCGATCGCCGACAAGCTCGACACCCTGGTCGGCATCTTCGGTATCGGCATGCTGCCCACCGGCAGCAAGGACCCGTACGCACTGCGTCGCGCAGCGCTGGGCGTGCTGCGCATCCTCATCGACAAGCAGCTGGACCTGGACCTGAACGACGCCGTGGCCTTCGCCGTGAATGCGTTCGGCAGCAAGGTCAAGGCTGCCGGCCTGGCCGACGCGGTGCTGGAATTCATTTTCGACCGCCTGCGTGCGCGTTATGAAGACGAAGGTGTCGACGTCGCGACCTACCTGTCGGTGCGAGCCCTGAAACCGGGCTCGGCTCTAGACTTCGACCAACGCGTCCAGGCAGTGCAGGCGTTCCGCAAACTGCCGGAAGCGGCAGCGCTGGCGGCGGTGAACAAGCGCGTGTCGAACCTGCTGAGCAAGGCCGAAGGCAACATTGCGGCCGTCGTTGAAGCCAAGTACTTCGACAACGCCAATGAGTTCTCCCTGTACTCGGCGATCCAGCAGGCGGACCAGGCAGTCCAGCCGATGGCGGCGGCGCGTCAGTACAGCGAAACCCTGGCGCGCCTGGCAGCATTGCGTGAACCGGTGGATGCGTTTTTCGAAGCGGTGATGGTCAATGCCGAAGACGCCAATGTGCGAGCCAACCGCTATGCGCTACTGGCGCGTCTGCGTGGGTTGTTCCTCGGTGTTGCCGATATTTCGCTGCTGGGGTAAGTCTTGAAACTGCTGATTCTCGATCGGGACGGAGTGATCAATTACGACTCCGACGCTTACATCAAGTCGGTGGAGGAGTGGTTGCCGATCCCCGGTTCCATCGAGGCCATCGCGCAGTTGAGCAAGGCCGGCTGGACGGTGGCGGTCGCCACCAACCAGTCGGGCATTGCCCGCGGTTACTACGAACTCGCCGTCCTCGACGCCATGCATGAACGCTTGCGTGAGCTGGTGGCCGGGCAGGGCGGTGATATCGGGCTGATCGTTTATTGCCCACATGGGCCGGACGAGGGCTGCGATTGCCGCAAGCCCAAGCCCGGGATGCTGAAAACCATCGCCGCTCACTATGACGTTGCGCTGTCGGGCGTGTGGTTTGTCGGCGACAGCCTCGGTGACCTGGAGGCGGCGAAGGCCGTCGATTGTCAGCCAGTTTTGGTCAAGACCGGAAAAGGCGAAAAGACTCTGGGCAAGACCCTACCGGTGGGCACCTTGATTTTTGACGACCTGGCGGCGGTTGCCGCTGAACTTATCCACAATTAGAGCTCCCAAGACATCCTGATCAAGGATTGTTCGGGAAGCGCTTGAACAGGCGGGCATTGCCCGCAATGGTAAACGCCGCTATGTCGATATTGCAGGCCATCAGAAGCTTCCTCTTTTACCTGCTGCTGGGCACCAGTTCCTTGTTGTGGTGCACGTTGAGTTTTTTTGTCGCGCCGTTCATGTCGTTCAGGACGCGCTACCGCTTCATCAATGTTTACTGGTGCCGTTGCGCACTCTGGCTAAGCAAGGTGTTTCTGGGCATCCGCTACGAAGTGAAAGGTGCCGAGAATGTGCCTGAGCGCCCTTGTGTCATCCAGTCCAACCACCAGAGCACTTGGGAGACCTTCTTTCTCTCGGCTTATTTCGAACCGTTGAGCCAGGTGCTCAAGCGCGAGCTGCTGTTCGTACCGTTCTTCGGCTGGGCCATGGCGATGCTGCGCCCGATTGCCATCGACCGTGACAACCCGAAGGTTGCCCTCAAGCAGGTAGCGCAAAAAGGCGATGTGCTGCTCAAGGACAACGTTTGGGTACTGATTTTTCCCGAGGGCACCCGCGTACCTTACGGGACCATCGGCAAGTTTTCCCGCAGTGGCTCCGCATTGGCGGTAAACGCCGGCCTGCCAGTACTACCGATTGCACACAATGCGGGCAAATTCTGGCCCAAGGCCGGCTGGGTCAGAACACCAGGCGTTATCACCGTGGTCATCGGCGCCCCCATGTATGCAGAGGGCAGTGGGCCGCGCGCGATTGCCGAGCTGAACGACCGTGTACAGGCTTGGAATGAACAGACGCAACGGGAATTGGGCTCGCTTCCTCCGGCCCCTGCTGCGCCGGCGACGCCGGACAAGTTGGCTGTCTAAGAATTGTGGATAACCTGTGTACCGTTTTTTCTGATTTCGTCAGTTTTAACAGCTAACCTGATGTTTTTAATACATATTTCTTAAACACCTAAAACCTTGTACGAGGTGCATAAGTTTTTATAGCGCACTGAAAAAGGTCGCCGCCTGACCAAGGCCGCGATCTTTTTTTATTCCTCCAACAACGGAAAGCGCAGGCTGAACGTAGTGCCTTCGTCTACCACGCTACGGCAATCGATTTGCCCACCATGACGGTCCACGACCGCCTTGACCATCGACAGCCCCAAACCGATGCCATCCACCCCATGGGCCGAGGAAAACCGTCGGTACTGGACGAACAGATCCGGCAGTTCCTGCGCGCCGATGCCCTTGCCCTGATCAACGACGTCACACGTCAACCAGCCCTGGGCACAACGGACCTGCAACGCTATACACGTGTCGGGCGCACTGTACTTGATGGCGTTCTCCAACAAGTTGAACAGGGCGCGGGTCAGCAGGGA
Organism: Pseudomonas sp. R1-15; assembly: GCF_051132085.1. NCBI lineage: Bacteria > Pseudomonadati > Pseudomonadota > Gammaproteobacteria > Pseudomonadales > Pseudomonadaceae > Pseudomonas > Pseudomonas sp. R1-15. The sequence goes on from NZ_CP071660.1 coordinate 6,043,467, forward strand.
TTGATCAGCGCTGATCAGCGCTTCTTCTTCGTCGAGTTGGTGCTCCAACCGAATATTCCTGGCTTGGGCAACAGGCAATGCCTGGTCGATCACGTCCAGGACCAGCATGGCGAATAGGGTCGGTTGGAACTGATAAGCCTCGGACTCGGCCTTGGCCAACTGCACAAACCCATCGGTCAATTCCAGGGCGCGGCGCACCTGGCGCTCGATCTGGTCGAATAGCGGCTTGTCGGCACCGGCCTGATGCCGCTGCACATCGAGCAGAGCCAGGATCGCCGAATGGGGCGCGCGCAAATCGTGGGAGAGAAAACGAAGCATGACGCTGCGCTGCTCTTCGGCTTCCCGTTCAGCGCTCAGATCAGTCAGGCTGAGCAACCAGCCTATGGGCACATCACCGTCCACCGGCAACAGCGCGGCACGTTCCAGTCGCAAGCTGCGCTCGCGGGTATCGCGAAATTCAACCAGTGGTAACGTGGACAACCGGTGGGCCGGGGAGTGGACCAATGCCGGATAACCCAACCGCGCTAATTCCTCCAGCACATCACTGCCCGCCAAAGCGTGACCGAACAACTCGCGAGCCTTGCGATTACCCAGCAACAGGTTGCCCTGTGGATCACTGATCATCGTTGCTACCGGCAGGTACTCCAGGCCGTCGGCAATAAATCGGCGCGTGTCCCGGGTTCGGCTCATGGCTTGTTCCAAGGCCATGATCTGGCCCTGCAAGCGATCACTGCCGGTGTAGGAAGCGCGCCGGCGTTCCGGGAAGACCTTGGGTTCCGCATCCAGGCGCGCCAGCTCCCAGCCGAAATAAGCCAACACCACGCTCAGGCGCCGCCAGTTCCAGACCAGATAACCCAGCAGCATGCCCAACAGGCTGGCCACCGGCGACCACGTCCACCCCTGCGCACCCAGCAATGCGCTGAGTAGCAGGGCCAGGCCCATTCCGCCCAACGTCGCGCTCAATGCGAAGTGCGGGCGCAACAGCAGCAAACCCAATACACAGGCAACCAGACACACCGACAGCAATGCTGCGCCCGGCCCGTTGCGTGCCGATTGCAGACTGAACGAAACCAGCGCGGTCATTGGTAGCAACAACAGACTTATCCACAATCCTTCACGCCTCAATTGTCGGAACAATCGCTGCACCTGGGTCGGTTCACGGCTTTCACGGCGACGCGGAGGGTTCATAAATACCTTGGCGGAAGATCGGACGGTTTATACATGCGGGCAGCCTCCAGCTCACAGCTGCGGCCAAGACTATAACGGACTTGATGATGGCAATGCGGCTGCCTTTCACTTCGCATCGCGAGCCGGTATTGTCGCAGCCAGTGACACCTCAACGACGACGAACCAGCCACCGGCTGCTTTTGAATGCCAGCTGAGAATGTCCGTTATTCTTGGAACCAAGGAATCGCATTCCATGCGTGTCGCCATACTGGACGATGAACCGGCGGAGTTGCGCCGGGTGGAACAGACACTGCAGCAAATTCCCGGTAGGGGAGAGCCCGCCTGGACACTGCACAGTTTCGAACGGGGTGAAGACCTGTTGCGACAACTGCGCAGGGAAACGTTTGACCTGTTGATCCTGGACTGGCAATTACCTGACATCAGTGGCTTGTCCTTGCTGCGCTGGACACGTGAGCACATGGACTCGCCACCCGCAGCCATCATGCTCACCAGCCGCGACGGCGAGCACGACATCGTCCAGGCGCTTAACGCCGGTGCCGATGACTACGTCAGCAAGCCCTTCCGTCCCAACGAGCTCAAGGCCCGGGTCACCGCGGTGCTGCGGCGCCATAACCTGCAACGCGTTCCGGCCACTGAAGTGCTGATATTCAATGACCTGGAATTCGACGACGCCGAATTGACCGTCACCCGCGCCGGCATTCCCATCAGCCTGACTGAACGGGAATACCGCCTGGCCCGCTGCCTGTTCGCCAACCTGGGTCGGCCGCTGTCACGGGAGTACTTTTATGAGCGCTTCTGGACCCATGAAGAAATGACCTCGTCGCGCCCGCTCGATACCCACATCTATCGCCTGCGCAACAAGCTCGGGCTGACCGCAGATCGCGGCTGGCAATTGTTGACGATCTACGGGTATGGGTATCGGTTGGAGAGCGTTGCGGCGGGGAGTGAGGCTTCGGTAGCCAGTTAGTGTCTAGTCCTGAAATAGGTTTACACCTGTTTCATCTCAAAGCGCCCGATGCACCGCATCGGGCGTTTTGTATTTCAGAGCCAAATGAGGTCGCTTACGGTTATAAATTTCTATCGACTCCTCGACCACGCGCTTGGCTTGGGCAAGGTCTTTGGGACGGTGTAAAAGAAACTCCGTTTTCAGAATCCCATTCACCCGTTCCGCTAGGGCGTTCTGGTAGCAGTCATAGCCATCAGTCATCGAGCATTTGATGCCGTGCTTGGCATGCAGCCTCTGGTAGAGATCAGAACAGTATTGCGAGCCCCGATCAGAGTGATGTACCAGCGGCTGATTGCTTCTTCGATGCCGAAGGGCTTTGGTCATTGCCTGGATGACTGACTCGGTATGCAGGCTTTCATGCACATGATGGCCGACTATTTTGCGCGAGAACGCATCAGTGACCAGGCTCACATAAGCGACGCTTTGTTCGGTAGGCAAGTAGGTTATATCTGCTACCCATACCTGTTCAGGACCCGTGGCAGTGACTTGGTCAGGGCCGGGTTTGAGCCGATTCGGATGTCGACGGAAGCGATGATGACTATCGGTAGTCTTGTGATAAGCGCGTTTGCGTAGGACCAGTTGTCGATGGTCTCGCAAGATATCGAACAACCGATCTCGACCTACCGTTCGCGTCAGTTCAGGTTCGGCTTGCATAAGGCCATGCAGCTTACGAGTGCCCAACCGGGGCATTTCAAGACGAGTCTCCAACACAAATCCCAGCACTCTTTGCGTATGTCTGGCTTGTGCGTCGTAAGCTCGATTGCGCTTGTAGTAGGCCTGCCGAGAGATGCCTAGAAACTGGCAAGCCCTGGTAATGCTCAGGCCTTCGATTTGCCCTTGGGTGAGGACTTGCCGGATCGCTTTTTTACGACAGAAACACCGTAATCGTTTTTCAGCACGTCAACGACAGCTTCAAAAAATTGGGCTTTCTGGTTGGCAAGGGCCAGCTTTTCTTCCAGCTCCTTGATTCGCTGCTCTGGTGTCAGCGGCAAATTTGGCTCGGCCATCGGTCGGTTCCTCTGGGCACGAATGGAGGCGCCTTGACTCCAGTCCTGCCGTCCATGCTTGCGTAACCACACCAACACAGTCGACCGACCCTGAATCCCATAACGCCGTTGAGCCTCTTTATAACTCAGTTCGCCCTTTTCAACTTGATCGACGACCGCCAATTTAAAGCCCAGCGTGTAGTCACGCTGACTGCGCCTTTTTCCTGATTCCATTGGTTCCTCCTGAGGATAGGTCAGAAGGTGTAAACCTTATTCAGGACGAGACATAGCATAAAAAAAGGCCAACGCATGAGCGTTGGCCTTTTTCGTTGGGGCAGGGCAAGCCGGATCAGAAATCCAGGTTGGACACCGCCAACGCGTTGCTCTCGATGAAGTCACGACGGGGCTCGACCGCATCACCCATCAGGGTGTTGAAGATCTGGTCCGCGCCAATGGCGTCTTCGATGGTGACTTTCAGCATGCGGCGCGAGCCCGGATCCATGGTGGTTTCCCAAAGCTGATCCGGGTTCATCTCACCCAGCCCTTTGTATCGCTGGATGGTGTGGCGCTTGGTGCTTTCGGCCATCAGCCATTCAAGGGCTTCCTTGAACTCGGTCACGGCTTTCTTGCGCTCACCACGTTGGATGTACGCACCTTCGTCCAGCAGCGTGCTCAGTTGCGCGCCGAGGGATACGACGGTCTTGTAGTCGTTGCTGCCGAAGAAATCGCGGTTGAAGGTGACGTAGTTCGACAGACCGTGGGAGATCAGTTCAACCTCTGGCAGCCAGACGTTACGCTCACGGTCCTCACGCAGGCTGGCTTTGTAGACCAGGCCGGATTTTTCCACGGTACGCAGGCGTACTTCGTACTGGGCCAGCCAATCCTGCATCGCTGCGTGGTCGGACAGCTGCTCCAGGCTGACGGCCGGCAGGTAGATGAAGTGCTCGGTCAGTTCCTGTGGGTACAGGCGTGAGAGGCGCTTGAGGGTCTTCATCACCAGGCGGAAATCATTCACCAGGCGCTCAAGGGCTTCACCGGAAATGCCTGGGGCATCTTCGTTCAGGTGCAGGCTCGCGTCTTCCAGGGCCGACTGCGTCATGTACTCTTCCATGGCGTCGTCGTCTTTGATGTATTGCTCTTGCTTGCCTTTCTTGACCTTGTACAACGGCGGCTGGGCGATATAGATGTAGCCGCGCTCGATCAGCTCCGGCAACTGACGGAAGAAGAACGTCAGCAGCAGGGTGCGGATGTGCGAACCGTCGACGTCGGCGTCGGTCATGATGATGATGTTGTGATAGCGCAGCTTGTCGATGTTGTACTCTTCGCGGCCGATGCCACAGCCCAGCGCGGTGATCAGCGTACCGACCTCCTGGGAAGAGATCATCTTGTCGAAGCGCGCCTTTTCGACGTTGAGGATCTTGCCTTTGAGCGGCAGGATCGCCTGGGTACGACGGTTGCGGCCCTGCTTGGCGGAACCGCCAGCAGAGTCACCTTCCACCAGGTACAGCTCGGACAGGGCAGGGTCCTTCTCCTGGCAGTCGGCCAGTTTGCCCGGCAGGCCGGCGATGTCCAGCGCGCCTTTGCGGCGAGTCATCTCACGGGCCTTGCGCGCCGCTTCACGGGCACGGGCGGCGTCGATCATCTTACCGACCACCAGCTTGGCTTCGTTCGGGTTCTCCAGCAGGAAGTCGGAGAAGTACTTGCCCATCTCCTGTTCGACTGCGGTCTTCACTTCGGAAGACACCAGTTTGTCCTTGGTCTGGGAACTGAACTTCGGATCCGGCACCTTCACCGAAATGATCGCGGTCAGGCCTTCACGGGCGTCGTCACCGGTGGTAGCGACTTTGTGCTTCTTCGCCAGCCCTTCCTGTTCGATGTAGTTGTTCAGGTTACGCGTCAGCGCTGAACGGAAGCCCACCAGGTGAGTACCACCATCGCGCTGCGGAATGTTGTTGGTAAAGCACAACAGGTTCTCGTTGAAGCTGTCGTTCCACTGCAGGGCGATTTCCACGCCGATGCCGTCTTCACGCTGGACGTTGAAGTGGAACACCTGGTTGACCGGGGTCTTGTTGGTGTTCAGGTACTCGACGAATGCCCGCAGGCCACCTTCGTACTTGAACAGCTCTTCCTTGCCGCTGCGCTCGTCCTTTAGGACGATGCCGACACCGGAGTTCAGGAAGGACAGCTCACGAATCCGCTTGGCCAGGATATCCCAGCTGAAGTGGATGTTCTTGAAGGTTTCGCTGGAGGCCTTGAAGTGAATCTGGGTCCCCGTGGACTCACTGTCGCCAACGATTGCCATCGGCGCCTGAGGCACGCCGTGGACGTAGGTCTGTTCCCAGATCTTGCCGCTGCGGCGAACAGTGAGAACAAGCTTCTCGGACAGCGCGTTTACAACCGACACACCAACACCGTGCAGACCGCCGGAGACTTTGTAGGAGTTGTCGTCGAACTTACCGCCGGCGTGCAATACGGTCATGATGACCTCAGCCGCGGAAACGCCTTCTTCTTTGTGTACGTCTACCGGGATGCCACGGCCGTTGTCGCGAACGGTGATGGACTCATCCGGGTGGATAATGATGCTGATGTCGTCGCAATGACCGGCAAGGGCTTCGTCGATGGAGTTGTCGACCACCTCGAACACCATGTGGTGCAGACCGCTGCCATCGTCGGTGTCACCAATGTACATACCGGGACGTTTGCGTACGGCATCCAGGCCTTTAAGCACTTTAATGCTCGTTGAGTCGTACGTATTTTCTTCGCTCAATGCCTTCACTCCCGATGGTCGTGGGTCTGGGTGATACGGCCCTGTTCCACGTGGAACAGAGCGACTGGCGTTTCCGTCTGCCAGCCTTCCCTCAATAATTCGTGGTCTACACAGGTGATGAACACCTGGCAGCGTAAGTCTTCCAGCAAGCGGCAAAGCGCACGGCGGTGGGTCTCGTCCAGTTCGGACGGCAAGTCATCCACCAGATAAATACACTGACCGCGACGGGCCTGGCTGACCAAATGACCTTGGGCGATACGCAAGGCGCACACCACCAACTTCTGCTGACCGCGGGACAATATGTCCGCTGCATTGTGCGCGCCCAGTCTGAGACGCAAGTCAGCACGTTGTGGTCCGGCCTGGGTATGCCCCATCTGCTGATCACGCTGTAGCGAGCCAGCCAGCACAGCGCTCAATTCCCGGTCCTTGTCCCAGCCTCGGTAATAGCTGAGCGTCAGTCCCTCAAGCTCAACCAGTTCGCTCAAGGTCTGTTCGAAGACCGGTTTCAAGGCTTTTATATAAGCGCGGCGGTATTCATCGATTTCGGCGCTGGCTTGGCACAGCTCTCTGTCCCAAACCGCTTGCGAAACGGCGTCAAGTGTACCATGTCGCAGCCAAGAGTTTCGCTGGCGCAGCGCCTTCTGCAAACGCTGCCACGTGGCCATGAAACGTGGTTCCACGTGGAACACACCCCAGTCGAGAAACTGCCGGCGAATCTTCGGCGCCCCTTCCAACAACCGAAAACTGTCCGGATTGATCAGCTGCAACGGGAGGATTTCCGCTAGTTGTGCTGCGCTACGGGCGTTTTGCCCATCGATGCGAATCTGGAATTCGCCCTGCCGGTCCCGTGAAATCCCCAATGCGCTGTGACCACCTTCAGCCAGTTCAACCTGCCCAAACACCGTACATGCCAGTTGGTCGTACTGAATGACCGGCAATAGGCGGGTGCTGCGAAACGAACGGGCAAGCCCAAGCAGATGCACAGCTTCCAAGACGCTGGTCTTGCCGCTGCCGTTGGCGCCGTAAAGGATATTGATGCGGGGGGAGGGGGAGAAGGTCACCGGGTGCAAATTGCGCACCGCGGTGACCGAGACGCGACTTAAGGACATCTAGCTGATTCTGATTACAGACGCATCGGCATGACAACGTAAGCCGAATCGTCGTTGTCGGATTCCTGCACCAGCGCACTGCTGTTGGAGTCGGACAGGATCAGACGTACCTGCTCGGTGGTCATCACGCCCAATACGTCCAGCAGATAGCTGACGTTGAAGCCGATTTCCAGGGAGCCACCGTTGTACTCCACGCCTACTTCTTCTTCCGCTTCTTCCTGCTCCGGGTTATTCGCCTGGATCTTCAGCTGACCGTTGGCTAGTTGCAGACGAATGCCGCGGTACTTCTCGTTGGACAGGATCGCGGTGCGGCTGAAGGCTTCGCGCAGCGCCTGACGATCGCCAAGTACCAGCTTGTCGCCACCTTTGGGCAGGACGCGCTCGTAGTCAGGGAATTTGCCGTCCACCAGTTTCGAAGTGAAGGTGAACTCGCCGGTGGTCGCGCGGATGTGATGCTGGCCCAGGACGATGCTGACGTTGCCATCCGGCTCGGTCAGCAGGCGCGCCAGCTCCAGGATGCCTTTGCGCGGCACGATGACCTGGTGACGATCCGGCTGGCCGATATCGGCTTGCATGGAGCACATCGCCAGGCGGTGACCGTCAGTCGCCACGGCGCGGATGATGCCGGCCGAGACCTCCAGCAGCATGCCGTTGAGGTAATAACGCACGTCCTGCTGGGCCATGGCGAAACTGGTCCGCTCGATCAGGCGACGCAGCTTGCTTTGTTCCAGGCTGCAGGTCAGCGAGCCCGGGCCTTCTTCCACCGTCGGGAAATCGTTGGCTGGCAGGGTCGACAAGGTGAAGCGACTACGACCGGCCTTGACCACGAGCTTCTGCTCATCGACCTTGATGTCGATCAGCGCGTCGTTTGGCAGGCTCTTGCAGATGTCCATCAGCTTGCGCGCCGGCACGGTGATGGAGCCCGGATCGGCCGGCTCTTCAAGTTGGACACGACCGACCAGCTCGACTTCCAGGTCGGTACCGGTCAGCGACAATTGCTGGCCTTCGACAACCAGCAGCACGTTGGAAAGTACCGGCAAGGTCTGGCGGCGTTCGACGACGCCCGCGACCAGTTGCAGGGGTTTCAACAGGGCTTCGCGTTGAATGGTGAAATGCATGGTCTAGTCCCTTGCCTTAATAAGCTGCGCTGGTGGTCATCAAGTGGTCAGTGTACGCAGCAGGTTCTTGTAGTCCTCGCGGATGTCCGCGTCGGATTCCTTAAGTTCGTTGATCTTGCGGCAGGCGTGCAACACGGTGGTGTGGTCGCGTCCGCCAAACACATCGCCGATTTCCGGCAGGCTGTGGTTGGTCAGCTCCTTGGACAAGGCCATAGCCACCTGACGCGGTCGTGCCACCGAACGCGAACGGCGCTTGGAAAGCAGATCGGAAATTTTGATTTTGTAGTATTCAGCAACGGTACGCTGAATGTTATCCACAGAGACAAGCTTGTCCTGCAGCGCCAGCAAGTCCTTCAAGGATTCGCGGATCAGCTCGATGGTGATATCGCGACCCATGAAGTGAGAGTGGGCAATCACCCGCTTCAGTGCACCTTCCAGCTCACGCACGTTCGAGCGAATACGCTGGGCGATGAAGAACGCTGCATCGTGAGGCAGCTCGACCTTGGCTTGGTCGGCCTTCTTCATAAGGATCGCGACGCGGGTTTCCAGTTCCGGCGGTTCTACGGCCACCGTCAGGCCCCAACCGAAACGTGACTTGAGGCGTTCTTCGAGGCCTTCGATCTCTTTCGGGTAGCGGTCGCTGGTAAGAATGACCTGCTGCCCACCTTCAAGCAATGCGTTGAAGGTGTGGAAAAACTCTTCCTGAGACCGTTCCTTGCGAGCGAAAAATTGGATGTCGTCGATCAGCAAGGCGTCCACCGAACGGTAGAAACGCTTGAACTCGTTGATGGCGTTCAGTTGCAAGGCCTTGACCATGTCAGCCACGAAACGCTCGGAATGCAGGTAGACGACCTTGGCATTCGGATTCTTCTTTAATAGATGGTTGCCCACCGCGTGCATCAGGTGGGTCTTACCCAAGCCGACGCCGCCATAAAGGAAGAGCGGGTTGTAGCCGTGCTTGGGATTGTCCGCCACCTGCCAGGCTGCAGCCCGGGCCAGTTGGTTGGACTTGCCTTCGACGAAGTTCTCGAAGGTAAAGGTCCGGTTCAGGTAACTGGTGTGCTTGAGCGCACCTTCCACCTGGACCGTCCGTTGTTCAGCGCGCACCGGTGCCTGCTGGGAGCTCGCACCGGCCATTGGGTCGAAGCTGTCCCGGGAGGGCTCCTCGCTGACTTCGGCGACCTTCTGAGCGTTGCGTTTGCCCGGGGCAGGCGCGGGCGTCGGTGCGGCATGGTTGTTGGTCGGTGGCGTAGCGGCCTGTTGCGCCTGTGATGCAGCAGCGGCCAGCGGCGCATTGGGTGCCGCGCGCGGTGCCGAGCTGCGCTTGCTGCCTATTAACAAGGACAGCGCAGGCGCCATGCCATTGCCATGCTCATCGAGCAGTTCCATGACCCGGCCAAGGTACTTTTCGTTGACCCAGTCGAGAACGAAACGGTTCGGCGCATAGACGCGCAACTCGTCGCCTTCGGCTTCGACCTGTAGTGGACGGATCCAAGTGTTGAATTGTTGGGCAGGCAACTCATCGCGCAAAAGCTCAACGCACTGCTGCCAAAGTTCCACTGACACGGATATCCCCTGAGTTGAAAGCCGGTGAGGCAAAAACAAGCGGCCATTGTAGCGATCAGCCGCTCACTTATCCACATGCAGGTTGCGTATCGCCCATGATTTATCAATGCCTTAACAGAACGAAAGACGACGGACGGTCGGTGGATAAGGGCTGTGGATAACCAACCCTGAGCCCGTTGTACAACTGGGGGGCGAACTCAGTGGATAACCGCTCTGTGGATAACTACCCATTCCACCCACAGCTTATCCGACAGCGCAGCACAGGGTTGTCACCGCTTTCCACTGTAGTTGTCATTCTCTGTACACAGCGATTTGTAAGGCCTTGATGTGGTTATCCACAGGCAGGTGGCTTGCTAGCTTTTATAAGCTTTACAGAAAAGCTTTAAATAATTCCCTTCTTTATTTCTATATCTAGCGGTCTGCGTCGAATCCGCAAAGGAGGGGCTGGATATCTATTTAAAGGAAACGCTGGTTGGAAATTGACCTAGAGGCTTGCTTTCTCTAGAATCCCCGGTCTCTTAAAACGGGGGCCATTCCGGCCCGTTGTGGACGAACCAGGTAACACGACATGAAACGTACTTTCCAACCAAGCACTATCAAACGCGCTCGTACCCACGGTTTCCGTGCTCGCATGGCTACCAAGAACGGTCGTGCCGTCCTGTCGCGTCGTCGCGCCAAAGGTCGTGCGCGTCTGGCAGTTTGATAATCCGGCACTGGAGGTGAGTCAGGACTTCAGTCGGGAAAAGCGTCTGCTTACACCCCGGCATTTCAAGGCAGTCTTTGACTCCCCTACCGGCAAGGTTCCGGGGAAAAATCTCCTGCTCCTTGCGCGCAGCAACGATCTCGATCACCCCCGCCTAGGGCTGGTTATCGGGAAAAAGAGCGTCAAGCTCTCCGTTCAGCGCAATCGCCTCAAACGTCTGATGCGCGAATCGTTTCGCCTGAACCAGGATTCACTGGTCGGCTGGGACATTGTTATCGTCGCGCGCAAAGGTTTGGGTGACGTAGAAAACCCCGAATTGATTCAGCATTTCGGCAAGCTCTGGAAACGCCTGGCTCGTAACAAGCCAGCACCGGTAGCCAACACCGAGACTGTAGGGGTAGACAGCACCGATGCGTAAACTGGCACTCGTTCCGATCCAGTTTTATCGCTATGCCATCAGTCCCCTGATGGCCAGCCACTGTCGTTTCTACCCCAGTTGTTCCTGCTACGCGTATGAAGCCATAGAAAATCATGGTCTTCTGCGCGGTGGCTGGCTGACCTTTCGTCGTTTAGGTCGCTGTCATCCGTGGAATCCCGGCGGTTATGACCCGGTTCCGCCTATCCCTACCTCCCGTTCTTCTTCGATGGCCGAGTAATCATGGATATCAAACGCACGATCCTGATCGTCGCCCTGGCAATCGTGTCCTACGTCATGGTCCTTAAATGGAACCAGGACTATGGCCAGGCTGCCCTGCCGACTCAGAATGTTGCAGCCAGCAATACCGCACCGAGTCTGCCGGATACAACAACTGGCACTAACACCGCCAGCAATGACGATGTCCCGCGCGCGGCGAGCGACACCAGCGCCCCTGCCGAAGCCCCCGTGGCTGCCAGCAAGGACCTGATTCAGATCAAGACGGATGTGCTCGAGCTGGCAATCGATCCACAAGGTGGTGATGTCGCTCAATTGAAGCTGCCGCTGTATCCGCGTCGCCAGGATCACCCGGAAATCCCGTTCCAGTTGTTCGACAACGGTAACGAGCGGACCTATCTGGCTCAAAGTGGCCTGATTGGTGCCAATGGCCCGGATGCAAATCCGGCCGGTCGTCCGGTTTATTCCGCCGAGAAGAAGGTCTATCAGCTGGCTGACGGCCAGGACCAACTGGTCGTCGACCTGAAGTTCAGCAAGGACGGCGTCAATTACATCAAGCGTTTCACCCTGAAACGCGGCCTGTATGACGTGACTGTTTCCTATCTGGTAGACAACCAGAGCGCTCAGCCCTGGTCGGGTGCGATGTTCGCGCAGTTGAAGCGCGACGCCAGTGATGATCCTTCGTCCAGCACCGCCACCGGTACCGCGACTTACCTGGGCGCTGCCCTGTGGACAAGTTCGGAACCGTACAAAAAAGTGTCCATGAAGGACATGGACAAGGCTCAGCTGAAAGAAACCGTTCAGGGTGGCTGGGTTGCCTGGTTGCAGCACTACTTCGTAACGGCATGGATTCCGCAGAAGGGCGAAAACAATGTCGTCCAGACGCGCAAGGACAGTAAAGGCAACTACATCGTCGGCTATACCGGCCCTGCGTTGACTGCAGCGCCAGGCGCAAAAGTCGAGACCAGCGCCATTCTGTATGCCGGTCCGAAAAGCCAAGCCGTACTGAAGCAGTTGTCCCCAGGCCTGGAATTGACTGTCGACTACGGTTTCCTGTGGTTCATTGCCCAGCCGATCTTCTGGTTGCTGCAACATATCCACAGCATCGTCGGCAATTGGGGCTGGTCGATCATCTTCCTCACCATGCTGATCAAGGGTATTTTCTTCCCCTTGTCGGCGGCCAGCTACAAATCGATGGCGCGCATGCGTGCAGTGGCACCGAAACTGGCTGCCCTGAAAGAACAGCATGGCGATGACCGGCAGAAAATGTCCCAGGCCATGATGGAGCTGTACAAGAAAGAGAAGATCAACCCGCTGGGTGGTTGCTTGCCGATTCTTGTACAGATGCCGGTGTTCCTCGCGCTTTACTGGGTTCTGCTGGAAAGCGTGGAGATGCGCCAGGCACCGTTCATGCTGTGGATCACCGACCTGTCGATCAAGGATCCGTTCTTCATCCTGCCGATCATCATGGGCGCCACCATGTTCATCCAGCAGCAGCTGAACCCGACACCTCCGGATCCGATGCAGGCGAAGGTCATGAAAATGATGCCGATCATCTTCACCTTCTTCTTCCTGTGGTTCCCGGCCGGTCTTGTGCTGTACTGGGTTGTGAACAACGTGTTGTCCATCACTCAGCAGTGGTACATCACGCGTAAGATCGAAGCGGCCACGAAAAAAGCCGAGGCGTAACTTGCCCTGTGGATAACCACACAAAACGCCCCCTAGTGGGGCGTTTTGCTATCTGCCATTTTTGTCTGGATACCGGTTTATGAGCGCACCGCGTGAAACCATCGCCGCCGTCGCCACCGCTCAAGGTCGCGGCGGGGTCGGCATCGTCCGTATTTCGGGGCCTTTGGCTGGCGTTGCGGCCAAGGCTATCAGCGGCCGCGAACTGAAACCGCGCTTCGCTCACTACGGACCTTTTCTTGACGCTGACAAACATGTTCTCGATGAAGGCCTGGCCTTGTATTTCCCCGGGCCGAACTCATTCACTGGCGAGGATGTGCTGGAACTGCAGGGGCATGGCGGCCCCGTCGTCCTGGACATGCTGCTCCAGCGTTGCCTCGAGTTGGGTTGCCGCCTGGCCCGGCCGGGTGAGTTCAGCGAGCGGGCCTTTCTTAATGACAAACTCGACCTGGCCCAGGCCGAGGCGATTGCCGATCTGATCGAAGCCAGCTCTGCGCAGGCTGCACGCAACGCGTTACGGTCATTGCAGGGGGCGTTCTCACAGCGTGTGCATAACCTTGCCGAACAACTGATCGGTCTGCGGATCTACGTCGAGGCGGCCATCGATTTCCCCGAAGAGGAAATCGATTTTCTCGCCGACGGCCACGTGCTGAGCATGCTCGACAAAGTGCGCGATGAATTATCCACAGTCTTGAGGGAAGCCGGGCAGGGGGCTTTGTTGCGCGACGGTATGACTGTGGTCATTGCCGGCCGCCCCAACGCCGGTAAGTCCAGCCTCTTGAACGCCCTGGCCGGGCGCGAGGCTGCCATCGTTACCGAGATTGCCGGCACCACCCGGGATATCCTGCGTGAACATATCCACATCGACGGCATGCCGCTGCACGTCGTGGACACCGCTGGCTTGCGCGATACCGACGACCAGGTCGAGAAAATCGGCGTGGAACGGGCCCTCAAGGCTATTGGCGAGGCTGATCGCGTATTGCTGGTGGTGGATGCCACTGCGCCGGAAGCAGGCGATCCTTTCGCTTTGTGGCCTGAATTCCTGGAGGTTCGTCCGGATCCGGCAAAAGTCACCTTGATTCGCAACAAGGCAGACCTGACGGGCGAAGCGATAGCCCTCGAAGTGAGCGACGATGGCCACGTCACTATCAGCCTGAGCGCGAAGGCGGCCGGTGAAGGCCTGGAGTTACTGCGCGATCATCTCAAGGCCTGCATGGGCTACGAGCAGACATCGGAAAGCAGCTTCAGCGCTCGCCGCCGGCATCTTGAAGCGTTGCGTCACGCCAGCGGTGCCCTGGAGCACGGTCGTGCGCAGCTGACCCTGGCAGGCGCCGGCGAGTTGCTGGCCGAAGATCTGCGCCAAGCGCAGCATTCCTTGGGTGAAATCACCGGAGCCTTCAGTTCCGATGACTTGCTGGGGCGGATCTTCTCCAGCTTCTGCATCGGCAAATAACGCCAATCCCGTGCAACCGGGCTGCTGCTGACAGCCAATCAAGCCCGGTCCCCCTCTTCCTTCTCAATACGATTGCCCCTGCGGCGGCTTGGCCGTGAGCGATCGCCTGTGGATTAAGCCCTGTGAATAACTGCCACTGAGGTCGGTTGATAAGCAGCCCTGAAAACCGGATATAACTGCCTCTGTGGATAACCAACCGATTCATCCACAGGCTTACACCGGTTATCCAACGGCCTCATGGCCAGATGAGCACAGGGTTTTGATTCTCTGTACAGCTTGAATATAAAGGCTTACAGGACCTTATCCACAGAACTGTTGCTCAGTAAGAATAAACATAAAAACAAAGATTCTATAAATTTCTTTCTTTTTTATTTTTTTAACCGCGAGTTCTCCACAGCTGGTTAAATTTTGTGCAAAGGGTTCTTTAGAAAGGACGAAGTCCCTATACTTGCCGACCTGGCTCGAAAAACGCCCAGGGCCAGACTCAAAACCTATTTCCGAATTACCTGAATTAAGCAGGCACGAGGTGCGTGGTGGATTTCCCTTCCCGTTTTGAAGTGATCGTCATCGGCGGCGGTCATGCCGGTACCGAGGCAGCACTTGCATCAGCACGCATGGGGGCAAAAACCCTGTTGCTGACGCATAACGTGGAAACCCTCGGCGCCATGAGCTGCAACCCGGCCATTGGTGGCATCGGCAAAAGCCACCTGGTCAAGGAAATCGATGCCCTCGGCGGCGCGATGGCCATGGCCACGGACAAAGGCGGTATCCAGTTTCGCGTGTTGAACAGCCGCAAAGGTCCAGCGGTGCGTGCCACTCGTGCCCAGGCAGACCGAATCCTGTACAAAGCTGCTGTCCGCGAAATCCTGGAAAACCAGCTGAACCTGTGGATATTTCAGCAAGCGGCTGACGATCTGATTGTCGAGCAGGACCAGGTACGCGGTGTCGTCACGCAAATGGGGCTGCGGTTCTTCGCCGATTCCGTCGTACTGACCACCGGGACCTTCCTCGGCGGACTTATCCACATCGGTTTGCAGAACTTTTCCGGCGGTCGCGCTGGTGATCCGCCCTCAATCGCCCTGGCTCAACGCCTGCGTGAATTGCCGCTGCGCGTTGGTCGGCTGAAAACCGGTACGCCACCGCGTATCGACGGCAAGTCCGTGGACTTCTCGGTCATGACCGAGCAGCCTGGCGATACGCCGATCCCGGTGATGTCGTTCATGGGCAACAAGGAACAGCATCCACGGCAAGTCAGTTGCTGGATCACCCACACCAATGCCCGCACCCACGAAATCATTGCGGCGAACCTCGATCGTTCGCCGATGTATTCCGCTGCCGGTGAAATCGAAGGTGTCGGCCCGCGCTATTGCCCGTCGATCGAAGACAAGATCCATCGCTTTGCCGACAAGGAAAGCCATCAGGTCTTCATCGAGCCCGAAGGCCTGACGACCCATGAGCTGTATCCGAACGGGATCTCCACCTCGCTGCCGTTCGATGTGCAGTTGCAGATCGTCCAGTCGATCCGTGGCATGGAGAACGCTCACATCGTGCGTCCGGGTTATGCGATCGAGTACGACTACTTCGATCCGCGCGATCTGAAGTACAGCCTGGAAACCAAGGTTATCGGCGGTCTGTTCTTCGCCGGGCAGATCAACGGCACCACCGGTTACGAAGAGGCGGGTGCCCAAGGATTGTTGGCCGGAGCCAACGCGGCATTGCGCGCCCAGGGCAAAGACAGCTGGTGCCCGCGTCGCGATGAGGCGTATATCGGTGTGCTGGTGGACGACCTGATTACGCTGGGTACCCAGGAACCGTATCGGATGTTCACGTCCCGCGCCGAATATCGCCTGATCCTGCGTGAGGACAACGCCGACCTGCGCCTGACCGAGAAAGGTCGCGAGCTGGGGCTGGTGGATGACGTGCGTTGGGCTGCGTTCTGCAAGAAACGCGAGAGTATCGAGCTGGAAGAGCAGCGCCTGAAGAGCACCTGGGTTCGTCCCGGTACCGAGCAGGGCGATGCCATCGCGGCGAAATTCGGCACTCCGCTGACGCACGAATACAACCTGCTCAACCTGTTGAGCCGGCCGGAAATCGATTACGTCGGGCTGGTGGAAGTCACTGGCCAGGGCGCGGAAGATCCGCAAGTGGCCGAACAGGTCGAGATCAAGACCAAATACGCCGGCTATATCGATCGTCAACAGGACGAAATTGCCCGTCTACGCGCCAGTGAAGATACCAGGCTGCCTGTGGATATCGACTACACGAACATTTCGGGTCTGTCGAAAGAAATCCAGAGCAAGCTTGGTGCAACGCGTCCCGAGACCCTCGGCCAGGCGTCGCGCATCCCCGGCGTGACCCCGGCGGCGATTTCGCTGTTGATGATTCATTTGAAAAAACGCGGCGCGGGCCGCCAGTTGGAGCAAAGCGCTTGAGTTCGATGGTCACCTCGCAACACGCTGAAGAATTATCCACAGGTGCCCGTCAGCTCGGCGTCAGCCTCACCGAAGCCCAGCACGCGCAGTTGCTGGGTTACCTGGCGTTGTTGATCAAATGGAACAAGGCCTACAACCTGACCGCCGTGCGCGATCCGGATGAAATGGTCTCGCGACACTTGCTCGACAGTCTCAGCGTGATGTCTTTCATCGAAGACGGTCGCTGGCTCGACGTCGGTAGTGGCGGTGGCATGCCTGGTATTCCGCTGGCAATCCTGTTTCCCGGTTCGCAAGTGACCTGTCTGGACAGCAACGGCAAGAAAACCCGCTTCCTGACCCAGGTCAAACTCGAACTGAAACTGGATAACCTGCAAGTTATCCACAGCCGCGTCGAAGCGTTCCAGCCTGCAGAGCCTTTCAACGGAATCATCTCCCGGGCCTTCAGCAGTATGGAGAACTTCAGCAACTGGACGCGCCATCTGGGCGACGCCGATACACGCTGGCTGGCAATGAAGGGCGTTCATCCGGCCGATGAGCTGGTAGCATTGCCGGCAGACTTCCACCTCGATAGCGAACACGCCTTGGCCGTACCCGGTTGCCAAGGCCAACGCCATCTGCTGATACTGCGCCGCACGGCATGATTGGGAACACAAGCAAGAATGGCTAAGGTATTCGCGATAGCGAACCAGAAAGGTGGTGTGGGCAAGACCACCACCTGCATCAACCTCGCAGCATCCCTGGTCGCGACCAAGCGCCGGGTGCTGTTGATCGATCTCGATCCACAGGGCAACGCCACCATGGGCAGCGGTGTGGATAAACATGGCCTGGAAAACTCCATCTACGATGTACTCATCGGTGAGTGCGACCTGGGCCAGGCCATGCATTTCTCCGAGCATGGTGGTTACCAGCTGCTGCCGGCCAACCGTGACCTGACGGCGGCAGAAGTGGTGCTGCTGGAAATGCAGATGAAGGAGAGCCGCCTGCGCAGCGCGTTGGCGCCGGTTCGTGAAAATTACGACTACATCCTGATCGACTGCCCACCGTCACTGTCGATGCTGACCCTCAATGCGTTGGTTGCCGCCGATGGGGTGATTATCCCCATGCAGTGTGAATACTTCGCCCTCGAGGGGTTGAGCGACCTTGTGGATAACATCAAGCGCATCGCTGAACTGCTGAACCCGGAGCTGAAAGTCGAAGGCCTGTTGCGCACGATGTACGACCCGCGCCTGAGCCTGATGAACGACGTGTCGGCCCAGCTCAAGGAGCATTTCGGCGAGCAGCTCTACGACACGGTCATTCCGCGGAACATCCGCCTGGCCGAAGCGCCGAGCTATGGCATGCCGGCCCTGGCCTATGACAAACAATCGCGTGGCGCGCTGGCCTACCTGGCCCTGGCGGGCGAGATGGTTCGCCGTCAACGCCGCCAGCCACGCATCGCTGCAGCCCAGCCAACTTAAGGAAACCCCATGGCCGTCAAGAAACGAGGTCTCGGACGTGGACTGGATGCGCTGCTCAGCGGTCCGACTGTCAGTTCGCTTGAAGAACAGGCAGTCCAGGTCGATCAGCGCGAATTGCAGCATCTGCCGCTGGACCTGATCCAGCGTGGCAAATACCAGCCGCGTCGGGACATGGACCCGCAAGCGCTGGAAGAACTGGCCCAGTCGATCAAGACCCAGGGCGTAATGCAGCCTATCGTGGTCCGCCCGATCGCCAATGGGCGGTTCGAGATCATCGCCGGCGAACGCCGCTGGCGCGCGAGCCAGCAAGCCGGCCAGGAAACCATCCCGGCGATGGTCCGCGACGTACCGGATGAAACCGCGATCGCCATGGCGCTGATCGAGAACATCCAGCGCGAGGACCTCAATCCGATCGAAGAAGCGGTGGCCTTGCAGCGCTTGCAGCAGGAGTTCCAGCTGACTCAGCAACAGGTCGCCGAAGCGGTGGGCAAGTCTCGGGTGACCGTGGCCAACCTGCTGCGTTTGATCGCCTTGCCGGAAGTCATCAAGACCATGCTGTCCCACGGCGACCTGGAGATGGGCCATGCCCGGGCTTTGCTCGGTTTGCCGGAAAATCAACAAGTTGAAGGGGCGCGACATGTTGTCGCACGCGGCCTGACCGTGCGCCAAACCGAGGCACTGGTTCGTCAATGGCTGAGCGGCAAACCCGCCCCTGTCGAAGCACCAAAACCCGATCCGGACATCGCTCGCCTGGAGCAGCGCCTGGCCGAGCGCCTGGGCTCTGCGGTGCAGATTCGCCACGGAAAGAAGGGCAAAGGGCAACTGGTGATCGGTTATAACTCCCTCGATGAGCTGCAAGGTGTTCTTGCGCACATTCGCTGAAACAATTGCCCTTGTAGCGCGCAGTCGGAAATCACTACCTTGAGGTTGAATAGGGGCAGAACCGCCCCTATACTCTGCGCGCATTTTGTCGGCACAAATTATGCCAAGTTATTGAATTCCGGCAGCCGACCATTGGAGAGCAAAAGCGATGGAAACACGCACGCCAAACCGCTTGCCGTTCCATCGTCTGGCTGTTTTCCCGGTGTTATTGACCCAGTTCGTCGTTGTACTGATCGCCGCGTTGGCGCTCTGGCAATGGAAAGGAGTCGTCGCCGGATACTCGGGTCTTTGCGGAGGCCTGATAGCCTTGCTTCCCAATATTTACTTCGCTCACAGGGCATTTCGGTTTTCCGGCGCCCGAGCAGCCCAAGCCATCGTCCGGTCTTTTTATGCCGGCGAGGCGGGGAAATTGATTTTGACGGCAGTGCTGTTTGCACTGACGTTCGCAGGTGTGAAGCCATTGGCGCCGCTGGCTGTATTCGGCGTGTTCCTGCTGACCCAGATGGTCAGCTGGTTCGCTCCCCTGCTAATGAGAACAAGACTTTCGAGACCTTAGGGCGTTTGAGGCAACCATGGCAGAGACAACCGCTTCGGGCTATATCCAGCACCACTTGCAGAACCTGACCTTCGGTCAGCTACCCAATGGCAGCTGGGGCTTTGCTCACACTGCAGCAGAAGCTAAAGAAATGGGCTTCTGGGCCTTCCACGTCGATACCCTCGGCTGGTCGGTCGCGTTGGGTCTGATCTTCGTTCTTCTTTTCCGCATGGCGGCAAAGAAAGCGACTTCCGGTCAGCCTGGTGCACTGCAGAACTTCGTTGAAGTACTGGTCGAATTCGTCGATGGCAGCGTGAAAGACAGCTTCCATGGCCGTAGCCCGGTGATCGCGCCGCTGGCACTGACCATCTTCGTCTGGGTGTTCCTGATGAACGCCATCGACCTGGTACCGGTCGACTGGATTCCTCAACTGGCCATCCTGATCTCCGGCGATGCCCATATCCCGTTCCGCGCCGTGTCGACCACCGACCCGAATGCGACTCTGGGCATGGCGTTCTCTGTATTCGCACTGATCATTTTCTACAGCATCAAGGTCAAGGGCATCGGCGGTTTCATCGGCGAACTGACCCTGCACCCGTTCGGCAGCAAGAACATCCTTGTTCAGGCACTGCTGATCCCGGTGAACTTCCTTCTGGAATTCGTGACCCTGATCGCCAAGCCAATCTCTCTGGCCCTGCGTCTGTTCGGCAACATGTATGCCGGCGAGCTGGTGTTCATCCTGATCGCTGTGATGTTCGGCAGCGGCCTGCTCTGGCTCAGCGGCCTGGGCGTGGTGCTGCAGTGGGCGTGGGCAGTGTTCCACATCCTGATCATCACCTTGCAGGCGTTCATCTTCATGATGCTGACCATCGTCTACCTGTCGATGGCGCACGAAGAAAACCATTAAGGCCAGTCTCGACTAGTCTGATGTCCTTCCCGGTCAAACGGGAAGGGGCCCGAACGGGCTTGATGAAACGATTTGTTTTACCGCTTTAATCTAAAAAACCTAAACCATACGACGTAAAAGTCGGGAGGAAAGATGGAAACTGTAGTTGGTCTAACCGCTATCGCTGTTGCACTGTTGATCGGCCTGGGCGCACTGGGTACCGCAATTGGTTTCGGCCTGCTGGGCGGCAAATTCCTGGAAGGCGCTGCGCGTCAACCGGAAATGGTTCCAATGCTGCAAGTGAAGATGTTCATCGTTGCCGGTCTGCTCGACGCCGTAACCATGATCGGTGTTGGTATCGCTCTGTTCTTCACCTTTGCGAACCCGTTCGTTGGTCAGATCGCTGGCTGATTATTCGGATCTTCCGAGTAATCTGGTGTGATGGACAACGTAACTGCGAGGTGTTGGCGTGAACATTAATGCGACCCTGATTGGCCAGTCCGTTGCGTTCCTGATTTTTGTACTGTTCTGCATGAAGTTCGTATGGCCTCCGGTCATTGCGGCATTGCACGAACGTCAAAAGAAGATCGCTGATGGTCTGGACGCTGCCAGCCGAGCAGCTCGCGACCTGGAGTTGGCCCATGAGAAAGTGGGTCAGCAACTGCGCGAAGCGAAAGCTCAGGCAGCTGAAATCATCGAGCAAGCCAAGAAACGCGGTACGCAGATTGTCGACGAAGCCCGTGAACAGGCTCGCGTCGAAGCTGACCGTGTGAAGGCTCAGGCTCAAGCCGAGATCGAACAGGAACTCAACAGTGTCAAAGACGCGCTGCGTGCCCAAGTGGGTGCCCTGGCCGTTGGCGGTGCTTCGAAGATCCTGGGTGCCACAATCGATCAAAACGCGCACGCAGAGCTGGTAAACAAACTGGCTGCTGAAATCTAAGCGAGGGCGATCATGGCAGAACTGACCACGTTGGCCCGACCTTACGCTAAGGCGGCCTTCGAGCACGCTCAGGCCCACCAGCAACTGGCCAATTGGTCAGCCATGCTCGGCCTGGCAGCAGCGGTGTCGCAAGACGACACCATGCAGCGTGTGCTCAAGGCCCCGCGACTGACGAGCGCAGAAAAGGCCGCCACGTTCATTGACGTGTGCGGCGACAAGTTCGATGCCAAGGCACAGAATTTCATTCACGTTGTAGCCGAAAACGACCGTCTCCCGCTTCTGCCGGAGATCGCCGCTCTTTTCGACCTGTACAAGGCCGAGCAAGAGAAATCGGTAGACGTGGAAGTGACCAGTGCTTTTGCATTGAACCAAGAACAGCAAGACAAACTCGCCAAGGTTCTCAGTGCACGACTCAACCGGGAAGTGCGCCTGCAAGTCGAGGAAGACAAATCCCTGATAGGGGGCGTTGTCATCCGCGCCGGCGACCTGGTTATCGATGGCTCGATTCGCGGCAAAATCGCGAAACTTGCCGAAGCATTGAAATCTTGAGTTTGAAGGGGCAGCAGAGCAATGCAGCAACTCAATCCTTCCGAAATAAGTGAAATTATCAAGGGCCGCATCGACAAGCTCGATGTGACCTCCCAAGCCCGTAACGAAGGCACTGTCGTCAGCGTATCTGACGGCATCGTGCGGATTCACGGTCTGGCCGACGTCATGTACGGCGAGATGATCGAGTTTCCGGGCGGCGTCTACGGTATGGCCCTCAACCTGGAGCAAGACTCTGTAGGTGCCGTGGTATTGGGCGCTTACACGACGCTGGCTGAAGGCATGAGCGCCAAGTGCACCGGCCGCATCCTCGAGGTTCCAGTCGGTAAGGAACTGCTGGGCCGCGTAGTCGACGCACTGGGTAACCCTGTTGACGGCAAAGGTCCGCTGAACAACACCGAGACCGATGCGGTCGAGAAAGTTGCTCCAGGCGTGATCTGGCGTAAGTCGGTAGACCAGCCTGTACAGACTGGCTACAAGGCTGTCGATGCCATGATCCCTGTCGGCCGTGGCCAGCGTGAGCTGATAATCGGTGACCGTCAGATCGGTAAAACCGCTCTGGCGATCGACGCGATCATCAACCAGAAGAACAGCGGCATTTTCTGCGTCTACGTCGCCATCGGTCAGAAGCAATCGACCATCGCCAACGTGGTTCGCAAGCTGGAAGAAAACGGCGCCCTGGCCAACACGATCATCGTGGCGGCCAGTGCTTCGGAATCTCCTGCGCTGCAGTTCCTGGCTCCGTACTCCGGTTGCACCATGGGCGAGTACTTCCGCGACCGCGGTGAAGACGCGCTGATCGTTTATGACGATCTGTCCAAGCAAGCAGTGGCTTACCGCCAGATTTCCCTGCTGCTGCGCCGTCCACCAGGCCGTGAAGCCTACCCAGGCGACGTGTTCTATCTCCACTCCCGTCTGTTGGAGCGCGCATCCCGCGTCTCGGAAGACTACGTAGAGAAGTTCACCAACGGCGCAGTGACTGGCAAGACCGGTTCCCTGACCGCGCTGCCGATCATCGAAACCCAGGCTGGCGACGTTTCCGCGTTCGTTCCGACCAACGTGATCTCCATCACCGACGGTCAG
The DNA here is from genome assembly GCF_051132085.1 of Pseudomonas sp. R1-15. NCBI lineage: Bacteria > Pseudomonadati > Pseudomonadota > Gammaproteobacteria > Pseudomonadales > Pseudomonadaceae > Pseudomonas > Pseudomonas sp. R1-15. Next base: position 6,066,462 of record NZ_CP071660.1, read on the forward strand.
ATCTTCCTGGAATCGGCCATGTTCAACTCGGGCATCCGTCCTGCTGTGAACGCCGGTGTTTCGGTATCCCGTGTGGGTGGTGCCGCTCAGACCAAGATCATCAAGAAGCTCTCCGGTGGTATCCGTACCGCTCTGGCTCAGTACCGTGAACTGGCAGCATTCGCCCAGTTCGCTTCTGACCTGGACGAAGCGACCCGTAAGCAACTTGAGCATGGTCAGCGCGTTACCGAGCTGATGAAGCAGAAGCAATACGCTCCTATGTCGATCGCTGACATGGCGTTGTCGCTGTATGCCGCTGAACGTGGGTTCCTGACTGACGTCGAAATCGCCAAGGTCGGCAGCTTTGAACAAGCGCTGATTGCTTACTTCAACCGAGATCACGCCGATTTGATGGCGAAGATCAACGTGAAGGGTGACTTCAATGACGAAATCGACGCTGGCATGAAAGCCGGCATCGAGAAGTTCAAGGCCACCCAAACCTGGTAAGCCGCAGCGGGAGTCGCAAGGCTCCCGCTTGCTAACCTGATAGGTGTTACATGGCAGGCGCAAAAGAGATTCGCAGTAAGATTGCGAGCATCAAAAGCACGCAAAAGATTACCAGCGCCATGGAAAAAGTGGCGGTCAGTAAAATGCGCAAGGCACAAATGCGCATGGCTGCTAGCCGTCCTTACGCGGAGCGCATCCGCCAGGTGATTGGTCATCTGGCCAACGCCAACCCGGAATATCGCCACCCGTTCATGATCGACCGCGCCGTCAAGCGCGTCGGTTACGTTGTGGTGAGCAGTGACCGTGGTCTGTGCGGTGGCTTGAACACCAACCTGTTCAAGGCCCTGGTCAAGGACATGGCGGTAAACCGCGAACAAGGCGTCGAGATCGATCTGTGCGTGATTGGTAGCAAGGGTGCGGCATTCTTCCGCAACTTCGGCGGTAACGTCGTCGCCGCTATCAGCCACCTGGGTGAAGAGCCGTCGATCAATGACCTGATCGGCAGCGTCAAGGTGATGCTGGATGCTTACCTGGAAGGCCGGATTGACCGCCTGTCCGTGGTATCCAACAAGTTCATCAATACCATGACGCAACAGCCAACCGTGGAGCAATTGATCCCACTGGTGGCGACCCCGGAACAGGAACTCAAGCACCACTGGGACTACCTCTACGAACCCGATGCCAAGGAGCTGCTTGACGGCTTGATGGTCCGCTACGTGGAGTCGCAGGTGTACCAGGCGGTGGTCGAGAACAACGCAGCTGAACAAGCGGCGCGGATGATCGCGATGAAAAACGCTACCGACAACGCCGGTGATTTGATCAGCGATTTGCAGCTGATCTACAACAAGGCGCGTCAGGCTGCGATCACCCAAGAGATCTCGGAAATCGTCGGCGGCGCTGCCGCGGTTTAACGGTTCAAATATTCAGAGGATCCAGCTATGAGTAGCGGACGTATCGTTCAAATCATCGGCGCCGTTATCGACGTGGAATTCCCACGCGACAGCGTACCGAGCATCTACAACGCGCTGAAAGTACAAGGCGCGGAAACCACCCTGGAAGTTCAGCAGCAGCTGGGCGACGGCGTGGTTCGTACCATTGCGATGGGTTCCACCGAAGGCTTGAAGCGCGGTCTGGACGTTATCGACTCTGGCGCTGCCATCTCCGTACCGGTCGGTAAAGCGACCCTGGGCCGGATCATGGACGTACTGGGTAACCCGATCGACGAAGCTGGCCCGATCGATACCGACGAGCGCTGGGGCATTCACCGTCCTGCGCCTTCCTTCGCTGAACAGGCAGGCGGCAACGACCTGCTGGAAACCGGCATCAAGGTTATCGACCTGGTTTGCCCGTTCGCCAAGGGCGGTAAAGTCGGTCTGTTCGGTGGTGCCGGTGTAGGCAAGACCGTAAACATGATGGAACTGATCCGTAACATCGCCATCGAGCACAGCGGTTATTCCGTGTTCGCCGGTGTGGGTGAGCGTACTCGTGAGGGTAACGACTTCTACCACGAGATGAAGGATTCCAACGTTCTGGACAAAGTGGCACTGGTCTACGGTCAGATGAACGAGCCGCCGGGAAACCGTCTGCGCGTAGCCTTGACCGGCCTGACCATGGCCGAGAAGTTCCGTGACGAAGGTAACGACGTTCTGCTGTTCGTCGACAACATCTACCGTTACACCCTGGCCGGTACTGAAGTATCCGCACTGCTGGGCCGTATGCCTTCGGCAGTAGGTTACCAGCCGACCCTGGCTGAAGAGATGGGCGTTCTGCAAGAACGTATCACTTCGACCAAGGAAGGTTCGATCACTTCGATCCAAGCGGTATACGTACCTGCGGATGACTTGACCGACCCGTCGCCAGCGACCACCTTCGCCCACTTGGACGCCACCGTCGTACTGTCCCGTGACATCGCTTCCCTGGGTATCTACCCAGCGGTCGATCCACTGGACTCGACTTCGCGCCAGCTGGACCCGAACGTGATCGGCCAGGAGCACTACGACACCGCTCGCGGCGTCCAGTACGTGCTGCAGCGCTACAAAGAGCTGAAGGACATCATTGCGATCCTGGGTATGGACGAGCTGTCGGAAACCGACAAGCAGTTGGTATCCCGCGCTCGTAAGATCCAGCGCTTCTTGTCGCAGCCGTTCTTCGTGGCTGAAGTCTTCACCGGTGCCTCGGGTAAATACGTTTCCCTGAAGGACACCATTGCTGGCTTCAAAGGCATCCTCAACGGTGACTACGACCACCTGCCAGAACAAGCGTTCTACATGGTCGGCGGCATCGAAGAAGCGATCGAGAAAGCCAAGAAACTGTAATCCCGGCGCCCGGCAACGGGCGCTAATTTAGGTTGAGGCAATCAGATGGCTATGACAGTCCATTGCGATATCGTCAGTGCGGAAGGGGAAATCTTCTCCGGTCTGGTCGAGTTTGTGGTTGCGCACGGTGATCTGGGTGATCTTGGTATCACCATGGGCCACGCACCGCTGATCACCAGCTTGAAGCCAGGTCCGATTACTCTGACCAAGCAGGGCGGGGACAAGGAGGTGTTCTACATCTCCGGTGGTTTCCTCGAGGTTCAGCCGAACATGGTCAAGGTCCTTGCCGATACCGTGCAACGTGCTGCCGACCTGGACGAAGCCTCCGCTCAGGAAGCCGTCAAGGCTGCCGAGAAGGCCCTGAACGAAAAAGGCGCAGACTTCGATTACGGTTCTGCTGCTGCACGTCTGGCCGAGGCCGCAGCTCAGCTGCGCACCGTCCAGCAGATCCGCAAGAAGTTCGGCGGCTAAGCCGTCCGCTTCGTGTGCGATTGATTAAAAAGGGTAGCCTCGGCTACCCTTTTTTCTTTTCCCGACACTCATCATCTGGTCGCAGCCGCTGACCACCCAGGATTGGTAGCTAGTCATGTCTCTCGAAATCGTTATTCTCGCGGCCGGTCAAGGCACCCGCATGCGCTCGGCGCTGCCCAAGGTGCTGCACCCGGTAGCCGGCAACTCCATGCTCGGCCATGTTATCCACAGCGCGCGGCAACTTGATCCACAGCGTATCCATGTGGTGATCGGCCACGGTGCCGATGCGGTACGTGAGCGCCTGGCGGCGGATGACCTGAATTTCGTGCTGCAGGACAAGCAACTCGGTACAGGTCATGCAGTGGCCCAGGCCGTGCCATTCATCACCGCCGATACGGTGTTGATTCTCTACGGCGATGTGCCGCTGATCGAAGTCGATACACTGCAACGCCTGCTCAAGCACGTCGCGCCGCAGCAATTGGGCCTGCTCACCGTCGAGCTGGATGATCCGACCGGCTACGGCCGCATCGTACGGAGCGCCGACGGCCAGGTGACTGCCATCGTCGAGCAGAAAGACGCCAATGAAGCCCAGCGCGCCATCACCGAAGGCAATACCGGGATTCTTGCCGTTCCCGCCGAGCGCCTGGGGGACTGGATGAGCCGCTTGTCCAACAACAACGCCCAAGGCGAGTACTACCTCACCGACGTGATCGCCATGGCCGTTGCCGATGGACTGGTGGTCGCCACCGAACAGCCCTTGGACGCGATGGAAGTGCAGGGCGCCAACGATCGCCGGCAACTGGCCGAACTCGAACGCCATTACCAGCTGCGCACCGCCCGCCGCTTGATGGCCCAAGGCGTGACCCTGCGCGACCCTGCCCGTTTTGACGTCCGTGGTGAAGTCAGCGTCGGCCGCGACGTGGTCATCGATATCAACGTCATCCTCGAAGGCAAAGTCATCATCGAAGACGACGTGGTCATTGGCCCGAACTGCGTCATCAAGGACAGTACCCTGCGCAAAGGCGTAGTGATCAAGGCCAACAGTCATCTCGAAGGCGCGGTGATGGGCGAGGGTAGCGACGCCGGCCCGTTTGCGCGCCTGCGCCCGGGCACGGTGCTGGAAGCCCGCGCTCATGTGGGTAACTTCGTGGAACTTAAAAACGCTCATATGGGCGAAGGTGCCAAGGCCGGGCACCTGACTTATCTGGGCGACGCCGAAATCGGCGCACGTACCAACATCGGTGCGGGGACCATCACCTGCAACTACGATGGCGTGAACAAGCACCGGACAACCATCGGCGAGGACGTCTTTATCGGTTCCAACAACTCACTGGTCGCCCCGGTGATGATTGACGATGGTTCGAACACGGCTGCAGGTTCGACTATCAATCAGAATGTGGATAAGTCTCAACTGGCCGTAGCCCGTGCACGTCAGCGCAACATCGACGGCTGGAAGCGTCCGGAAAAGATCAAGAAGCCCTGAAAGTTATCCACACCCTCTCCTGTGGGAGCGAGCCTGCTCGCGAAGCGGTATCAGACAGCGCTGCTCTGACTGACCCACCGCATTCACGAGCAGGCTCGCTCCCACAGCTGTTCCGCTGATTTCTGAATTTTTCTTCCTGCGTCTTGACGACATCGCCTCAATAGGTTTTGATTGCTTACGTTATCTTTCGAATCGAAACTTAAGCAGCCATGTCCAAGCGCAACACACCACAACGCCGCCACAACATTCTCGCTTTGCTCCAGGAGCAGGGCGAGGTGAGCGTGGATGAGCTGGCCAAGCGCTTCGAAACCTCGGAAGTTACGATTCGCAAGGATCTCGCCGCGTTGGAGACCAATGGGCTGTTGCTACGCCGCTACGGTGGCGCGGTGCCGATGCCGCAGGAACTGGTCGCCGACAGTGGACAAAGCGTTTCCAAATACAAACAAGCCATCGCCCGGGCCGCCGTCAAGCGGATCCGCGAGCATGCGCGCATCATCATTGACAGCGGCAGCACCACGGCGGCGATGATTCCCGAGCTTGGCCAGCAACCGGGGCTGGTGGTCATGACCAACTCCCTGCATGTGGCCAATGCGCTGAGCGAACTGGAGCATGAGCCCGTGCTGCTGATGACCGGTGGTACCTGGGATCCTCATTCCGAGTCGTTCCAGGGCCAGGTCGCCGAGCAGGTGCTTCGTTCCTATGACTTTGACCAGCTGTTCATCGGCGCCGACGGCATCGATCTGGTTCGAGGTACCACCACCTTCAACGAACTGTTGGGCCTGAGCCGTGTGATGGCCGAGGTTGCCCGCGAAGTGATCGTGATGGTGGAGGCCGACAAGATCGGCCGCAAGATCCCCAATCTGGAACTGCCGTGGAGCAGCGTCCATACCCTCATTACCGATGATCGCCTGCCCGTGGAGGCACGCGACCAGATTCAGGCCCGCGGCATCAATTTGATCTGCGCACCTGTCAGCCAGGAGAAATAACATGTGTGGAATTGTCGGCGCCGTTGCTGAGCGCAACATCACGGCCATCTTGCTTGAAGGCCTCAAGCGTCTTGAATATCGCGGCTACGACAGCGCTGGCGTGGCGGTCTTCACCAACGATGAAAAGCTTGAGCGCATGCGGCGTCCGGGCAAGGTCAGTGAACTGGAACGAGCCCTGGATGCCGAGCCGCTGATCGGTCGCCTGGGCATCGCCCATACCCGTTGGGCCACCCATGGTGCGCCCTGCGAGCGCAATGCCCATCCGCACTTCTCCGGCGACCTGGCCGTGGTGCACAACGGCATCATCGAAAACTATGAGGCGTTGCGCGAACAACTGAAGGCGCTTGGTTATGTCTTTACTTCGGACACCGACACCGAAGTCATTGCCCATTTGCTCACCCACAAGCTCAAGGACCTGGCTGACCTGACCGTGGCGCTCAAGGCCACGGTCAAGGAACTGCATGGCGCCTATGGCCTGGCGGTCATCAGCGCGAAACAACCGGATCGGCTGGTGGCGGCCCGCAGTGGCAGCCCGCTGGTGATCGGCTTGGGCCTGGGGGAAAATTTCCTGGCTTCCGACCAGTTGGCGCTGCGTCAGGTGACTGACCGCTTCATGTATCTGGAAGAAGGCGATATCGCCGAGATTCGCCGCGACAGCGTGCAGATCTGGGACGTTGATGGCAATAACGTCGAGCGTGAAACCGTTCAGTACCGCGACGGCGCCGAAGCCGCCGACAAGGGCGAGTTCCGCCATTACATGCTCAAGGAAATCCACGAGCAACCGGCCGTTGTCCAGCGCACCCTTGAAGGCCGCCTGAGTCAGGAGCAGGTGCTGGTCCAGGCCTTTGGTCCGCAGGCAGCCGAGTTGTTCGCCAAGGTGCGCAACGTGCAGATCGTGGCGTGCGGCACCAGCTATCACGCCGGCATGGTTGCGCGTTACTGGCTCGAAGAGCTGGCGGGTATCCCTTGCCAGGTTGAAGTCGCCAGCGAGTTCCGCTATCGCAAGGTAGTCGTGCAGCCAGACACTCTGTTCGTGACTATTTCCCAGTCCGGCGAAACCGCCGACACCCTGGCAGCGCTGCGTAACGCCAAGGAACTGGGCTTTCTCGCCAGCCTGGCGATCTGCAACGTCGGCATCAGCTCGCTGGTGCGTGAATCCGACCTGACCCTGCTGACCCAGGCCGGTCGCGAGATCGGCGTGGCGTCGACCAAAGCGTTCACCACGCAACTGGTCGGCCTGCTGCTGCTAACCCTGTCCCTGGGGCAGGTACGCGGTACGCTCCAAGAGGGCGTCGAGGCCCGGCTGGTGGAAGAGCTGCGTCGCCTGCCGGCCCGCCTGGGCGAAGCCTTGGCAATGGACAGCACGGTGGAAAAAATTGCCGAGCTGTTCGCCGAGAAGAACCACACTTTGTTCCTGGGCCGTGGTGCGCAATTCCCAGTGGCGATGGAAGGGGCCTTGAAGCTCAAGGAAATCTCCTACATTCACGCCGAAGCCTACCCGGCCGGCGAACTCAAGCACGGCCCGTTGGCGCTTGTGGATAACGACATGCCGGTGGTCACCGTGGCGCCGAACAACGAGCTGCTGGAAAAGCTCAAGTCCAACCTGCAGGAAGTGCGCGCCCGTGGCGGCCAGTTGGTAGTCTTCGCCGATGAGAAGGCTGGCATGACCAACGGCGAGGGCACCCACGTGGTGCACATGCCGCACATCCACGACATCCTTTCGCCGATCCTTTACACGGTTCCGCTGCAACTGCTGTCGTACTACGTCGCCGTGCTCAAGGGCACCGACGTGGACCAGCCGCGTAACCTGGCGAAATCGGTCACGGTCGAGTAAGGCTGGAGCACGGGTAACGGAGTCGGCCGGTCGGCCCTGATCCGAAGCGCAAAAAACAACCCCCTGAATTTCAGGGGGTTTTTTATTGGGGGCAACTAAATTTCAGTCCGGATTTGTACAAGGACGGCGATTCGATCACGTCGGGGCCGCCCACCCTGTTCGTCGCATTCACGGTAAGCCCCCTGAACAACTGCGTTGACAACGTGGAGCATAGGTGATGATATCTAGTCATACGACAACGTATGACGTCAAAATAATAAAAACGAAAGGCGCAGCCATGTTTTCTACATTTGCCGCCCAGCGAACTTGCAATCCATCGGTCCCACGCGTTATCGCCGTGCGCCAGCTACCTTCCCGAAAAGCTCTTTTTGCGCTCGCCAGTGCAATCGAATTCCCCGATCTCGACGTTCAAGCAGCTTGCCTGCCCCACGAGGCATCAGTGCTGGGCGTGTCCGTTTCTCGCTCAACCTCAATCCCACAATGAATGGCAGCACCCGGAGAACAATAATGAAGAAAACACTCTGCGCCTCTTTGATCGCCTCGTTTCTGAGCTTGGCCGCTGGCACAGCGATGGCTGCCGATGCCAGCGATTGGCCAAGCCGTCCGGTACAGGTCGTGGTGATTGCCAACGCCGGTGGTGACACCGATTTCAACGCACGGATGATGGCCAAGTACTTCACCAAGGTCACCGGCAAGACCATGGTTGTCACCAACATGGCCGGTGGGGGCGGCACCATCGCCGCCGATGCGGTCAAGAGCGCAGCGCCGGATGGCAATACCATCCTCTTCACCCACACCGGCCAGTTGATCGTCAACGAAGTCGCGGGGCTGTCGGAGGACCGCTTTGATGCGTTCGATATTTCCTGCATCGCTGGCGTCGACAAAGGGGCGGTGTTCGTCTCGGCGAAAAGCTCGGGCATCGACAGCCTCGACCAACTGATTGAAAAAGCCAAGGCCAAGCCCGGCACCATCACTTACGGCACCGAGATGGGCAACTTCTCGCACCTGCAAGGCTTGATGTTCGAGAAGCTCGCCGGGGTGAAACTGAAAATGGTCGACAGCGGCACCGTCTCGGAAAAAATCGTCGCCTTGCTCGGCAAGCGCATCGACCTCGGCGCCATCAGCTATGGTTCGGTCCAGGATTACATCTCCAGCGGCAAAATGACCGCCCTGGGCCAGCCGAACGCCGAACGCAACGCGCTGCTGGGCGACGTCAAGACCTTCAAGGAGCAAGGCGTGGACCTGGTCCTGGACAAGCCTTACGTCGTCGCCTTCCCGAAAGGCACGGACCCGGCCATCGTCAAGAAAATGGCCGACACCATGAAGAAGATCACCGAAGAGCCTGAATATGCCGAGGAGCTGAAGAAGTCGTTCAAGCAGCCGGTGAGCTTCCAGGGCCCCGAAGAAGCCGTCGCCACGTTGAATAAAACCCGTGACAGCTTCATGCAGTTCAAGGACGAGATGCGTAAAGCAAAATAATTTTGCGTAACGGCTCGGGTGTGGACCGCGCTGGTCGGCACCCGACCCCCCGTCCTTCCCAGCAAGAGGAGCCTGTATGGATTCCTATAAAAGAAACGAGTTGATCGCCGGCCTGGCCATGCTCGGCGCCGGCATCGCTTACCTGGTTTTGACCATGAATCTGCCGCGTCGCGGCACGGTCGATGCGGCGTTTGTCCCTTGGGTACTCGCCGTCGCGTTGTGCCTGTTGGGCGCGTTGCAATTGTGGGTGTGGCGCAAGCTGCCGGATAAAAGTGCCGAGCCTGTGGAAAAGCCCGAGGCGATCGATTACCCAACCGTCATCAAATCCATGGCATTGGTGCTGCTTTACACGGCGCTGATGCAGCCGCTGGGTTTCGTGATCACGACTGTGCTTTATCTCTATGCCCAGTTCATCGTATTGACCCCGGCGGACGAAAAGGTCAAGCACCTGCGATACGTGCTGATCGCGGTCGTTTCGGCTGTCCTGATCTTTTATATCTTTCGCCATGGCTTCGACTTGCTTCTGCCGGTCGGCCTATTGGATTTCTAGGGGACGGCCATGATTGAACTCATGCAAACAGGCTTCGCAGCCGTACTTACACCCTACGCTTTCCTGATAATCACCCTCGGCGTGGTGGTAGGAATTATCTTTGGTGCGATCCCTGGACTTTCGGCCACGATGGCGATCGCTCTGTTTCTCCCGCTGACTTACTCGATGGGGCCTGGTACTGGCCTGGCGCTGCTGGTGGCGCTTTTCGTTGGCGCCACCTCGGGAGGGTTGATATCGGCGATATTGCTCAACATACCGGGAACGCCGGCCTCCATCGCGACGACGTTCGATGGCTGGCCGCTGATGAAACAAGGCCACGGCGTGAAGGCCCTTGGGATTGGCGTGGTGTTCTCGTTTCTCGGCACGATCTTCAGTATCGCCGCGCTGATGTTCATCGCTCCGATCCTGGCGGAACTGGCCCTGAGCTTCGGTCCGCACGAATATTTCTCCATCGCGATCTTTTCGCTGACACTGATCGCCACGCTGTCCACCGGCTCGCTGGTCAAAGGTTTGTTTGCCGGTGCCCTGGGCTTTGCCTTTTCCACGGTGGGAATCGCCCCGGTCGAGGCGATCCGTCGTTTTACCTTTGACCTGCCGAGCCTCAATGGCGGCTTCGCCATGCTGACCGTGATGATCGGTATGTTTGCGGTAGCCGAAGTGCTGAAGTTCGCCGAGAGTGCGCGCCTGAGCCACCGGGCCAAACCCCAGCACGTCAGCATGAAAGGCGTTAAAGGTTTCGGCTTTTCGATGAAGGAATTCGTCGGCCAACTGCCCAACGCCACTCGATCATCCCTGATCGGCCTGGGTATCGGCATCTTGCCCGGCATCGGTGCCGGTACGTCGAATATCGTCTCCTACATCGTGGCGAAGAAACGCTCGAAGACACCGGAGGAGTTCGGCAAAGGCAAGATTGACGGCGTGGTCGCCAGCGAGACGGCAAACAACGCCGGCATCGGCGGCGCGATGATTCCTCTGCTGACGCTCGGCATTCCCGGCGATACCACTACGGCAGTGATGCTCGGTGGCTTCATGATCCACGGCATCCAGCCCGGACCGTTGCTGTTCATCAGCCAGGCACCTTTGGTCTATACGATATTCGCCGCGTTGATCCTCGCTTCCGTGCTGATGCTGGTGCTGGAATTCTACGGCCTGCGCATGTTCATCAAGTTGTTGGCGGTGCCCAAGCACATTCTGCTGCCGATTATCTTGGTGCTTTGCGTCGTCGGTGCCTTTGGCCTGAACAGCCGGATCTTCGACGTCTGGGCGGTGTTGCTGTTTGGCTTGCTGGGGTATGGGTTCGTCAAGGCCGGTTTGCCCATTGCACCGTTCATCATCGGTTTCATCCTCGGTCCGATGGCTGAAACCAACTTGCGTCGCGGCCTGATGCTGTCCGATGGCAATTTCAGCGGCTTCCTGACCAATCCCATCTCGGCGGGCTTCCTCATCCTGGCCGCCGCGTCCATCTCCTGGCACCTGGTGACGGTCATTCGCAACCGCAAAAGTGCGGCCATTGAATTGATGCGCAGCTAGCCCATTGCATTCGCTGCTGTAACACGACGCCGTGTTGCGGCAGCCGAACCCAAACGTTCGGAGCATAGCCATGCAAGACACGCCTCAACTGCCTTCCGCCGATGACGACCGCATTGCCTGGGTGCGCGTGGCCTCGGTATTCCTGCCATTGGCCAACCCCATCAGCGACGCCAAGGTACTGACCGGTCGGCAGAAGCCAATGACCGAAATCGCCATGCTGTTTGTTGAAATCGAAACCAGGGACGGCCACCGTGGCCTGGGTTTCAGCTATTCGAAGCGCGCCGGCGGCCCCGGGCAATTTGCCCATGCGCGGGAAATCGCTCCTGGCCTCATTGGCGAAAACCCCAGCGACATTTCCAAATTGTGGGACAAGCTTTGCTGGGCGGGTGCCTCGGTGGGGCGCAGCGGCCTGGCGACCCAGGCGATCGGTGCATTCGATGTCGCCCTCTGGGACTTGAAGGCCAAGCGGGCCAATCTTTCCCTGGCGCGTTTGCTCGGCGCTCATCGCGATTCCGTCCAGTGCTACAACACGTCGGGGGGATTCCTGCACACCCCGCTTGATCAATTGATGATCAATACTGACATCTCCCGGGAAAAGGGTATCGGCGGGATCAAGCTCAAAGTCGGCCAGCCTGACCAGGCGCTGGATCTGCACCGGGTCAGCACC